>NZ_AP038276.1:5447500-5788990 GCF_055385255.1 Neobacillus sp. S1227 | reverse complement strand
CAATATCCACCTCTTGTGGACAAGTTTTTACAGAACCGAAGAATAAGCTGTCCACATGTTATCCACAGTTTGTGGATAAAGGTTATGGGTGACAAAGTTATTCAGAGTGAAAACACAAATATAATAACAAATAATATCAAGGTTTGCAATGGTTTTTCGAGATTTATCCACAACCCCGTCAGGCTGTGCATGAAAATTGTCCACAGGTTGATAATTTGTGAAAATCCTGTCAATATCTTGTGTGGATAGTCCGAAATTTGTCGATTTATTATCCACAGTTAGCTGAGAGGGGCCTTCAGGCTATTTTTTATCTAAACGGGCAAAATAATTCTTACCAATCCAAATCTAAGGGATCTGGGAAAAGGTAACAATATTAGGACAGTAGTTGACAATTTAAAGTTAACATCTTTATAATAAGTAGGACTGTCGTTTTAAATTTATAGGCTTATCCTCTGGGAGGTGTAATATAATGAAAAGAACGTATCAACCAAATAAGCGTAAGCACAGCAAAGTTCACGGTTTCCGTAGCCGCATGAGTTCAGCAAACGGACGTAAAGTTCTTGCTCGTCGTCGCCGTAAAGGAAGAAAAGTATTATCAGCTTAGACCACTGAAACGTCTCAGTGGTCTTTTTTTAAATGACTTTATAAATGGAAACTCGCCGATTGGCAAGTCCGATAGGACGGGTTCATGAGGCGTAGCTGAATTTATACTTTCTTATTAGCTAAAAAAATGCTTTTTGATTCAGAACAACGTTGATTGGAGCGGAAGGCGTGAAGACTCTGCGGGAGTAGGGTCCTGGGGAGACCCGCAGGAGCAGCGAGGAGGCTCCCCGGCCCCCCGCGAACCGCGTGCGCCTGGAGCGGAAATCAACAGACCTGATTAACAGAGCCTTTAGAATAAGGAGGACTGTTCGATTTTATGAAAAAGGAGCTCCGAATTAAAAAGAATCAGGACTTTCAAGTGGTTTTTCAAAAAGGTCGTTCTTTTGCCAACCGGCAATTTGTTGTCTATTCATTAGAAAAAGAAGGACAGAACCATTTTCGAATTGGATTGTCTGTCAGTAAAAAACTAGGTAATGCAGTAACAAGAAATCAAATTAAAAGATATGTCAGGCAAGCAATTTTTGAGCTGAAAGAACAATTAACGCCAGGAAATGATTATGTGATTATCGCCCGGAAGCCCGCCAGCGATATGGACTTTTTTGAGATCAAAAGCAGTCTAACTCATGTATTAAAGGTTGGTAAGGTTTTAAGAAAAAATGATTAGGCGATAATTGGTAAGGAACTAGCCAAATTCAGCACAAACTGAGCAGACATAACCTGTAAAAAAATGATAAAATATCCTTTAAGAACATAGCATCAGGAGAAATACATAAATGGAAACTCGCCAATTGGCGAGTCCGTTAGTACGGTTCATGAGGTATAGTTGAATTTATACTTCTTTTTAGCTAAAACGGGGACAAGCAATTATCTATTATAAAAGGAATAAGGAGGAAAAACCGGTTGAACAAACGAATATTATTGTTATTCGGACTGCTTTCTGTTTTCCTGCTGCTGACTGGGTGCAGTGAATTCAATAAACCAATCACGGAAGAGAGTACAGGTTTTTGGAATGAATATATTGTTTATCCATTATCATGGCTAATTAAAGAAATGGCTTATTTACTTGGTGGGAACTTTGGATTATCCATTATTGTTGTTACTATTCTAATCCGCCTGGTGATCCTGCCGCTGATGATTAAACAGACAAAAAGTTCAAAAGCAATGCAGGCTTTGCAGCCGGAAATGAAAAAACTTCGTGAGAAATACAGTTCAAAAGATGCAAAGACACAGCAAAAGCTTCAGCAGGAAACGATGGCCCTTTTCCAAAAGCATGGGGTTAACCCAATGGCAGGCTGCTTCCCATTAATCATTCAAATGCCGATTTTAATCGGGTTTTATCATGCAATTTCGAGAACTAGAGAAATTGCTCAGGATAACTTCCTATGGTTTGACCTAGGTGAAAAGGATCCATATTATATCCTGCCGATCGTAGCGGGGATCACGACATTTATTCAGCAAAAAATCATGATGGCTGGTCAGGAGCAGAATCCGCAAATGGCGATGATGCTTTGGATGATGCCAATTATGATTGTTATTTTTGCTTTCAATTTCCCAGCAGCTCTTTCCTTGTATTGGGTTGTCGGAAATATTTTTATGATTGTGCAAACCTATTTTATTAAAGGACCGGATTTAAAAGCGCAGGCATCCGGTAATGCGGGAGGAGCAAAAAAGTGAAACAGGTAACTGCTACAGGACAAACAGTCGAAGAAGCAGTAGAATCAGCTTTAGCTCAATTAAAGACAACAAAGGACCGCACTGAAATAAACATCATTGATGAAGGTAAGAAAGGGATTTTTGGCATTTTCGGATCACGGCCGGCGGTAGTAAAGGTGACCGTAATCCATGACCCGATTGAAGAAGCTAAGAAGTTCCTGGTGCAAGTTGGCGATCAAATGGGCGCACCTGTTAGTATCGATGTGAAGCGCGAAGGTAAGCAGGTGCTGTTTATTTTGACAGGTGAGAAAATTGCGCTGCTTATTGGGAAGCGTGGACAAACACTGAACTCTCTTCAATATTTAACGCAATTAGTGATAAACCGCCATTCGGAGCAATATTTTACTGTGCTTCTGGATGCTGAGGATTATCGAAACAGACGAAATGAAACACTGATACAGCTCGCCAACCGCCTGGCGCAAAAAGCCGTTCAAACAGGAAAAGACGTCGCTCTTGAACCAATGCCATCCTACGAGCGTAAAGTTATTCATACTGCCTTATCCGAAAATAAACGGGTCAAAACTTCTTCCGATGGAGCTGAACCCCATCGCCATGTTGTGATATCACCAGTGAGATCAAGATAACACCCTGCCAAAAGGCAGGGTGTTTTTTTATTAGGAAAAGAAAATATTAAACACCTGTTGATTAAGGAAGTGGCAAGGCTCCCCGTACCACCCGCGGAATACAAGCGCCTCGGGAAAGGCTAAGAGCAGCCTGTCCCTGCGATGATTATGCAAGGAAGCGTTCCTTAGTGGGGCGGAAATTAACAGCCTTTTTTGCTGTTTTTTAAAAAAATCGCTGTGAATAACTTTTTCTTTACTAAAATGTGTTTTATTGTTATTCACATGTGGATAAGTTAAAATAATACAAGGTATTATCAAGTGTGGATAATTCCAGCCAGTTAACTGCAAAGGCTGGCTTTTTTGTGGTATTCTATTATTTTGTAGCAAAATCGAAACTTTATATAAATATTGTAATGTTTGCGAGGTGAAAAAAATGGAGTTTGATACAATAGCGGCCATATCGACACCGATGGGGGAGGGAGCCATTGCTATTGTCCGATTGAGTGGGAATGAGGCCATTCCAATTGCAGATAGTCTATTTAGAAGTGTCAGCGGAAAGAAATTGGCGGAAATGTCCTCCCATACGATTCATTATGGCCATGTTATTGATCCGAAAAGCGGCCAAGTAGCAGAAGAGGTTATGATCTCCTTGATGAAGGGCCCGAAAACTTTTACTAAAGAGGATGTAGTGGAAATTAACTGCCACGGTGGTCTCGTGTCCGTCAATCGAGTATTGCAGCTTGTCTTAAATGGCGGCGCAAGACTTGCAGAGCCGGGCGAATTCACGAAACGTGCCTTTCTAAATGGACGGATTGATTTGTCCCAGGCGGAAGCAGTCATTGATTTAATCCGGGCAAAAACTGACCGGGCGATGAATGTCGCTTTAGGACAAATGGAAGGGCGTCTTTCCAAGCTGATTCGCCGGTTAAGACAGGAGATTCTTGAAATCCTGGCCCACATTGAAGTGAATATTGACTACCCGGAATATGATGACGTAGAAGAGATGACACATACAATGCTTTTACCGAAGGCTCATTATGTAAGGGAAGAATTAAATAAACTGCTGCAAACCTCCCAGCAGGGGAAAATTTTGCGGGAAGGATTGTCGACCGTAATTATCGGCCGGCCTAATGTCGGGAAGTCCTCTTTATTAAACAGTCTTGTTCATGAAAATAAAGCGATTGTCACCGATATCCCAGGGACAACAAGGGACGTTATCGAGGAGTATGTAAATGTCCGCGGCGTGCCGCTAAGGTTATTGGATACGGCTGGTATAAGGGAAACTGAGGATATTGTTGAACGGATTGGTGTCGAGCGTTCCCGCCAAGTTTTAAAAGAGGCAGACCTTATTTTGCTGGTGCTGAACTATTCCGATCAACTGACAAAAGAAGATGAAAATCTTTTTGAAGCAGTAAAAGGAATGGACGTTATTGTCATTGTCAACAAAACCGACCTGCCTAAACAAATTGATATAGACCGGGTGACGGAATTGGCAAAAGACCATAAGGTGGTTACTACCTCTTTATTAGAGGAACGCGGCGTTGATGAACTTGAGGAGGCAATTGCTTCATTGTTCTTTGCCGGTTCAATTGAAGCGAAGGATGCCACTTATGTTTCTAACACTCGCCATATTGCGCTGTTGAATCAAAGTTTACGGGCTATAGAAGAAGCAATTGAAGGTGTGGAAATTGGAACGCCAATCGATATTGTGCAAATTGATTTAACAAGAACATGGGAGCTGCTGGGGGAAATTATCGGGGACAGCGTCCATGAAAGTCTGATTGACCAGTTATTCTCGCAGTTCTGTTTAGGAAAGTAAGACCGCAGTGCGGCGTTGCGGCCTGCCAGGGGCAGGATGAGGCTTCAGCTATCATTGTTTATAGCGGTTTGGCGGAACTAAAACGTCGATTAATATGGGCAAAAAAATATAGAGTAATTTTTCCGTTTAAAAAAACGGAAAAGGAGGAAAACCATGCAATACGAAGCAGGAAATTATGACGTCATTGTTGTTGGGGCCGGCCACGCCGGCTGTGAGGCGGGCCTCGCGGCGGCTAGACTGGGTGCGAAAACCTTAATGATTACCATTAATCTGGATATGGTGGCGTTCATGCCATGTAACCCCTCAGTCGGAGGGCCAGCAAAAGGGATTGTGGTCCGGGAAATTGATGCACTTGGCGGTGAAATGGCCAAAAATATCGATAAAACCCTTATTCAAATCAGAATGCTGAACACAGGTAAAGGTCCAGCCGTCCGTGCGCTCAGGGCCCAGGCCGATAAATTTGCCTACCAGCATGAAATGAAAAAGACCTTGGAAGAGGAACCAAACTTAACCTTAATTCAGGGCATGGTTGAGCAATTGATTGTCGAAGATGGAGTTTGCACAGGTGTAGTTACTAAAACAGGTGCAATATACCATGCGAAAACTGTTGTTATTACAACAGGAACTTTCCTTCGTGGCGAAATTATCATTGGTGAATTAAAATATTCCAGCGGCCCGAACAATCAGCAGCCATCGATCAAGCTTTCAGAGCATTTAGAACAGCTCGGGTTTGAGCTGGTCCGCTTTAAAACAGGAACACCACCAAGGGTAAACAGCAACACCATTGATTACAGCAAAACAGAGATTCAGCCCGGCGATGAAGAGCCGAGGGCATTCTCTTATGAAACAACAAAATACATTACTGATCAGCTCCCATGCTGGTTAACCTATACAAATGATCAAACACATTCCATCATTGACCAAAACCTTCATCGTTCACCGATGTTCTCGGGAATGATCAAAGGAACAGGTCCGCGTTATTGCCCATCCATCGAGGACAAAGTGGTCCGTTTTAACGACAAGCCTCGCCACCAAATTTTCCTGGAGCCGGAAGGAAGAAATACAAAGGAAGTGTATGTGCAGGGATTATCGACAAGTCTTCCTGAAGATGTACAGCAGCAAATCATTAAAACTGTCCCAGGACTTGAAAAAGCCCAAATGATGCGGGCTGGATACGCAATTGAGTACGATGCCATCGTTCCAACACAGCTGTGGCCGACTTTAGAGACAAAAGTGGTTAAAAATCTTTATACTGCCGGACAAATTAATGGCACATCAGGCTATGAAGAAGCAGCAGGACAAGGTTTAATGGCGGGGATTAATGCGGGATTAAATGCACTTGGCCGTGAAGAGCTTGTACTAAGCCGATCTGAGGCATATATTGGTGTGCTGATTGATGATTTAATTACAAAGGGTACGAATGAACCGTACCGCCTGTTAACTTCACGGGCAGAATACCGCCTTTTATTGCGTCATGATAATGCCGATTTGCGGTTAACTGAAATAGGTCACAAAATCGGCATGATACGAGAAGAGCGGTATCAAGCATTTTTAGCTAAAAAAGCAGCAGTTGAAACAGAAAAGGATAGATTGCGTTCTGTTATTTTAAAACCTTCTGCCCAAGTTCAAGAATTAATCAGAAACACAGGCGGCAGTGAATTAAAAGACGGAATTAGAGCCTCAGATTTATTGAAAAGGCCGGAAATGACATATGAACTGCTCGAGACATTGACAAAGTCAGAAGTTCCTATAGATGATGAGGTCAAAGAACAAGTGGAAATCCAAATTAAGTACGAAGGCTACATTGAAAAATCATTGCAGCAGGTCGAGCGGTTAAAGAAAATGGAAGATAAGAAGATACCAGAAAATATCGACTACGATGCCATTAGTGGGTTAGCAACAGAAGCAAAGCAAAAGCTGAAGAAAATCAGGCCGCTAACACTCGCTCAGGCTTCCAGAATTTCCGGGGTAAATCCGGCGGATATTTCTATTTTGCTTGTTTATTTGGAACAAGGACGGATCGCCAGAATCGCCAATGAATAATGGAGTGAGGAAGAAACTTTTATGAATATCGAACAATTTGAAACAAGTTTAAAGGAAAAGGGAATAGCCCTAAGCAGCACCCAGCTCGGCCAGTTTGAAAAGTATTATGAAACGCTGGTGGAGTGGAATGAAAAAATGAACTTAACGGCGATAACGGAAAAGGGCGAGGTCTATTTAAAGCATTTTTATGATTCAATTTCAGCTGCTTTTTATTTTGACTTTACCAAACCATTCCGACTTTGTGATGTTGGGGCAGGTGCAGGATTTCCGAGCATTCCGTTGAAAATTGCCTTTCCTCATATCGATGTAACGATTGTGGATTCGTTAAATAAGCGGATCACATTTTTAAATCACTTGGCAGCGACATTAAACTTGGAAAAGGTCCAATTCGTTCATGACCGTGCGGAAACATTTGGTGTTAATCCAAACTATCGGGAAAGCTTTGATGTGGTGACAGCGAGGGCGGTTGCCAGAATGTCTGTATTAAGTGAGCTTTGCCTTCCACTTGTCAAAGTCGGCGGGCACTTCCTGGCACTAAAAGCAGTCAATGCAGAGGAAGAATTAAAGATGGGCCAAAAAGCAATTGCAGCACTTGGCGGCAAAATCCTCAACTCTCACACCTTTAATCTGCCGATTGAGGAATTCGACAGAACGATCATCATCATAAATAAAGAAAAACAAACGCCCAAAAAATACCCGCGTAAGCCGGGTGTTCCTGGAAAGACCCCAATTGAATAGGGGAATTTGAAGGTTAGGATGGGATTGGATATTTCTTAGGGCTGACAATTTTGCGATAAAAATGATATCCTAGGCAGGAAGAATGTATCGACATAGAGAATAAATAAAAGGGAGTTTTTCGTAAAGGTGGTGTCGGGGATGAAAAATTCATTTTCACGCTTTTTTGGCTTTGCTGATAAGGGAGAACAAACTGTTGAGCTTGAAGAAGAGCTGAATATAGAGAAAAACGAAGAAATTAAGAAAATACCGATAGACCAAATTGTTCCTAACCGATTTCAGCCGAGAACAGTTTTTGATGAACAGAAAATTGAGGAATTATCCAGAACCATTCATACACATGGTATAATACAGCCGATTGTTGTAAGAGAGTTTGCTGCCGGCCAATATGAAATTATCGCTGGGGAACGCCGCTGGCGGGCGATGAAGAAATTAGGTTGGGAAGAAGCTCCGGCTATTGTAAAAAATTTAAACGATTCGCAGACCGCTTCTGTTGCTCTTATTGAAAACCTTCAGCGGGAAGAGCTATCGCCGATTGAAGAGGCGATTGCTTATAGCAAGCTGCTTGAGCTTCACAACCTCACTCAGGAGGCTTTGGCTCAACGCCTTGGCAAGGGGCAGTCAACCGTTGCCAATAAGCTGCGCCTGCTTAAATTATCTCAGCCTATACAGGATGCGTTATTAAATAAGACGATTACCGAGCGCCATGCCCGTGCCCTTATTCCGCTCAAGATTGCGGAACTGCAAGTGGCTTTGCTTACAGAAATAATTGAGAAAAACTTGAATGTTAAACAGACGGAGGACCGCGTCGTCAAACTGCTGGAGCAAAAAAACGAAAAGCCGAAACCAAAGCGGAAGGCTTTCAGCAAAGATATGCGAATTGCTGTCAATACCATTCGCCAATCGTTATCAATGGTCTCAGACAGCGGAATTAATCTGAATTCTGAAGAAGAGGAATTTGAGGATTTCTATCAGTTTACAATTCGCATCCCAAAGAAAAAATAAAATAAACTAAAATCGAAAGAACCAGACAATTTTCTGTTTGGTTCTTTTTAGTTTTACAATGATTTTATCATCCCCCATGAAAATCCCATTTAGGAAAAATATGTATCGACCCTGGCTGTATTATTTTTTGAAAAAAAACAAAATCCGCCCAAATTCATGATAAAATAAAGGAATGGACTTCCCATATCATTTGGTGGATAATGTCAAAATAGGGATATTTTTAATAGAATAAGAGATTGAAATTTTGGGAGAATTAAAGGGTAGGTGACATCGTGGGTAAAATCCTTGCAATCGCGAATCAGAAAGGCGGAGTCGGTAAAACGACTACTTCTGTCAACCTGGGCGCCTGCTTAGCACATATAGGAAAACGGGTCTTATTAGTTGATATTGACCCGCAAGGAAATGCAACAAGCGGAATCGGTATTGAAAAAGCAGAGGTCGACCAGTGTATATACGATGTTTTAGTAGATGATGTGGAAGCGAAGGAAGTCATTAAGGCGACAGCGGTGGAAAATTTATACGCAATCCCGGCTACGATCCAGCTGGCAGGAGCGGAAATAGAATTAGTGCCGACCATTTCCAGGGAGGTTCGTTTAAAACGAGCTTTGGAAGAGGTGAAAGATCAATTTGATTATGTGATCATTGATTGTCCGCCATCATTAGGCTTATTGACGATTAATGCTTTAACAGCATCTGATGCCGTGCTAATCCCTGTGCAGTGTGAATATTATGCCTTGGAGGGATTAAGTCAATTACTTAACACGGTAAGGCTGGTGCAAAAGCACTTGAATCAGGAACTAAAAATTGAAGGTGTATTATTAACAATGCTAGATGCAAGAACTAATCTTGGCATCCAGGTCATTGAGGAAGTGAAGAAGTACTTCCAGGATAAAGTGTATAAAACCATTATTCCAAGAAACGTCCGTCTAAGTGAGGCTCCAAGCCATGGGGAACCAATTATTAATTATGATGCCAGGTCCCGGGGCGCTGAAGTATATTTAGATTTAGCAAAGGAAGTGGTCTCGCATGGCTAAGGGCTTAGGAAAAGGCCTGAATGCATTTTTTACAATGGAAGCTGGCAAAGAGGAGACAGTCCAAGAAATTAAACTAAAGGATTTACGTCCAAACCCCTACCAGCCTCGCAAGCATTTCCAACCAGAAGCCATTGAAGAATTGAAAGCATCCATTTTAGAACATGGAATCCTGCAGCCGATTATTGTAAGAAAAAGCATAAAGGGTTTTGAAATTGTGGTAGGGGAACGCAGGTTTAGGGCCGCAAAAGAGGCAAAGCTTGAAACAGTCCCAGCTGTAGTCCGAGAACTTTCCGAGCAGCAAATGATGGAATTGGCTGTCCTTGAAAATCTTCAACGGGAGGATTTAAATCCAATTGAAGAAGGACAAGCCTATAGCACCTTAATGGAGAAGCTGAAGCTGACTCAAGAAGAAGTAGCAAAACGTCTTGGGAAAAGCCGGCCGCATGTGGCTAACCATATCCGTCTATTGTCCCTGCCTCCAAACATCCAATCGTTAATTTCAGAAGGCAAGATTACAATGGGACATGGACGTGCTCTATTGGGGCTTCGGCAAAAAGCAAAGCTTGCCGCTTTAGTTGAAAAGATTATCAAGGAATCATTAAACGTAAGGCAGCTTGAAAAGCTGATTCAGCAGCTAAACGAAAATGTTCCACGTGAAACAAAAAAGCCGGAAAAGAAGGATGTCTTTATTAAAGAACGGGAGCATTCATTAAGGGAACGGTTTGGAACATCAGTGCACATTAAACAAAACAAGAATAAAGGGAAAATTGAAATTGAATTTTTCTCCCAGGAGGATTTGGATCGAATTCTATCGCTTTTGGGACCTGATGATACAGAATAAGCCATCTTCGGGATGGTTTATTTTTTTAGAGATTCCTTTTCATAATAGAGAAAAAAGGTGAGGACAGCATGTTTTTGTTAGGCACACTAGTGAATGGATTGTTAATTGTTGTTGGTACCCTTTTGGGGAAGTTATTAAATCGTATTCCTGAAAGCATGAAAACAACCGTCATGTATGCAATTGGCTTATCGGTCATGGTTTTGGGCTTGCAGATGGGTTTAAAAAGTGAAAATTTCCTTATTGTGATTATCAGTCTTGTTGTAGGGGCAGTGTTAGGTGAGCTTCTAAAGCTTGAAGAAAAATTAAATGATCTTGGGGGCTGGCTGGAAAATAAAGTTGGTTCAAACGGTAAGGGCAGTATTGCTGAAGGCTTTGTTACAGCTACGTTAATTTTTGTAATTGGCGCCATGGCCATTATCGGGGCACTTGACAGCGGGATCCGCGGCGACCATGATGTTCTTTATACAAAGGCACTAATTGACGGCTTTACTGCCTTAATCTTAACTACGACATTGGGAATAGGCGTTATTTTTTCTGCTATCCCAGTCGTGCTGTATCAAGGTTTGATTGCCCTATTTGCCACGCAAATTGACCGTTTTGTTCCCCAGATCCTGATGGACCAGTTTATTGTTGAAATGACTGCAGTAGGCGGTATCATGATTTTTGCAATTGGGATAAACCTTACAGGCTTAACAAGAATAAAAGTCGCCAACCTCCTCCCTGCCATTCTAGTGACCGGAGTGATTGTGACGATTTTATATAGCTACCATCACTATTTATAAATAGAAAGAGCAATGGAATGAGAATCCATTGCTCTTAATTTGTTTTCTCTTCTTCTATCCATTCCAGGTTGGTCCAGCTTTGTTTATTGTGCAGCAGGCCAGCCTGGTAAATTCCATTTGCAATGGTTTTGGCCATTTTCATAACTAAATTTAGACGGGTATTTTGTAATACATAGAACTCCATAAACCCGCTGACATTCACGATTCCGGTAATATGAAGCTCGCCAACAGGGGGCAGCTCCTTATTTACCCCAGCCCCTGGTTTAACAGGACCTTGCCCTACCTGAATGGCACCAACATTTTTATTGCGGCCTAGGCAGGCATCTATACCGATAATATAGGGGTCTGAATGCAAGGCTTTTATTTCCTCTAGTCTATGTGCTAAATTAACAGCGTGAACCGGCTCATCTAAAGTTCCATACACATAAAAGGATTCGAGTTTCTTCTCCTCCAATAACGTCCCAACAAGTGGCCCTAATGAATCTCCTGTTGAGCGGTCAGTACCAATACAAACAAAAACGATGGGACGACTTGTGACTGATGGAATATGTTGAAGCAGTTCATCAGCTAAACTTTCAGCGGCATGCAGGTCATCATGCATGAACTGTGTCTTAGCCTTCCTGTCAAACATGAAAGCTTTAAGATTCATTAAGTCCACTCCCTAAATCTTTTCGCTCATCTGCCTTAACAGTATACGGAAAATTTAGAGAAACTATACATATCCTTACAGAAAAAGAAAAATTCAGAACGCTATTAACTCCTTTGAAAAATTGTTAAAATAGTAATGGCAGTTGTTAAGCTTAAAGGAAGGTGTGTTAATGAGTATTACAGAAAAGGGATTAAAAAAAATCATTGCCAAATTGCAAAATGAAGATACATGGTTGAACCTAAGTGAAGGCCTTCTTAAAATTATTGCTATTATTATTGTTGCGCAATTATTAATTCGGTTTGGCAAAGTAATGATTCATAACATATTTAAAATAAGAAACATTTCGCCGCTTAGAACCAATGTCCGGCGGGAGGAAACTCTATCCAAGCTTCTCGATAATATACTATCTTATGTGGTTTATTTTATTGCCTTCCTGACGATTCTTTCGGTTATGAACATTGATGTCAAGGCTCTGCTTGCAGGTGCAGGAATTGTTGGCTTAGCGGTAGGGTTTGGCGCACAAAGTTTGGTAAAGGATGTTATTACCGGATTCTTTATTATTTTTGAAGATCAGTTTTCAGTAGGAGATCATGTGAGGATTGGCCAGTTTGAAGGAAATGTTGAAACGATAGGTTTAAGAACAACGAAAATTAAAAGTTGGACAGGCGAAGTTCATATTATCCCTAATGGAAGCATTTTAGAAGTAACGAACTTCTCGATAAATAATAGTGTCGCCGTTGTAGATATTGCCATTCCTTATAAAGAGGATATAGAAAAAGCACAGCGGGTAATCGAAAACCTCTTGAAGACAATGCAGGAAAGGTATGAGGAATTAGTGAAGAGCCCTGAACTCCTGGGTGTACAAAATCTTAGTCCAACAGAGGTGACACTAAGAATTGTGGCTGAAACCCAACCGATGAAACACGCTGCACTGGCAAGGAATATTCGAAGAGATATCAAATTAGAATTGGACCAAAATGGAATTGATATTTCATATCCAAATATTGTCATGTTATCAAAAAATCCAGTTACTGGTGTTTAGAGGCAGGTGATTGAAATGGAAGAAAAGGAATTTGGGATTAATGATATTGTCGAGATGAAGAAGCAGCACCCATGCGGAACCAATCGCTGGAAAATCATCCGGATGGGCATGGATATCCGGATAAAATGCGAAGGCTGCGGGCATAGTGTTCTCATTCCAAGAAGGGAATTTTCCCGAAAAATGAAGAAGATTCTTGTGAAACATGAAGAATAATATTTCATGCTTCAACGAAAAGCGGAAGTGCTTTGACCATGCGCGACAGGCATAAGATGAGCTGTCAAGAAGGCTGACTTTTAGTCTTCTTGACGGATTGGCTGTAAACCTTCGTTCCCTAGGCGCTGGAGCTGGACTAATTCCTAAGTATGATAGATTATCCTTAATATTAAAATAGAAATAGTAGATTCAAAGTTTGGGGGTGGAGAAATTGGCTCAAACAGTTGTCAAGGCTGCGTGCCCATTGAACTGCTGGGATAGCTGCGGTTTAAAGGTTACTTTGGAAAATAACCGAGTAATAAAGGTGGAAGGAGATCCTGACCATCCTATCACAAAGGGGAAGATTTGTGGCCGAGGCCGGATGCTTGAAACAAGGACGAATTCACCAGCAAGGCTCTTGCACCCTTTAAAAAAGAAAAATGGAAAATTTGAGCAGATTCCCTGGAGACAGGCTCTAGATGAAATAGCAGCCAAATTGCAGGATATAAAAGAACGTTATGGAACAACGGCTGTGCTGCACAGTCATGACTACGCCAATAATGGTATTTTGAAAAATCTCGACCAGCGCTTTTTTAATTGTTATGGCGGCGTTACCGAACTTTATGGTTCGCTTTGCTGGGGCTCGGGAATCGAAGCGCAGAAATGGGACTTCGGCAATGCCTGGAGCCATGAACCAAATGATATTATGAACAGTAAAAATATCATTATTTGGGGGAGAAATGCTGCCCGGACTAATATGCATTTTTACGAAAAGCTTTTGGAAGTGAAAAAGCAGGGCGCCAAGCTATATGTGATTGACCCGCTCTTTAACGCAACAGCAAAAGTTGCTGATAAACATATAACGATAAAACCGGGAATGGATGGTATATTAGCCGCTGGAATTATCAAAGAGATGCTTCGTTTGGGGCTGGAGGACCGATACTTTATTGAGAACTATACATTTGGATTTGCTGATTTAGCCATGCTTCTTGACGGAATCTCTTTAGAAACGATCAGTGACATGACGGAAGTTTCTAAAGAAAACATAACAGAGCTAGCCTATCTTTATGCTGAAAAACCAACAGCTACTTTTATGGGGCTAGGCCTGCAGCGGTACCAAAATGGCGGCAATACGATTCGCTTGATTGACGCCCTTGCCGCAGTGAGCGGGAATATCGGAATTCCGGGCGGCGGAGCAAACTATGCCAATCTTCAGGTTGGACAAAGCTTTGATTTTGCTGAATTAACTATGCCAAGCCGCAGGCAAAATCATCGCTTATTTTCAATCATGAAACAGGCAGAAGGAATTTTGTCGGCCGTGAACCCAGAGATTAAAATGATTTTTGTTACATGCGGGAATCCGTTGACCCAAGTCCCTGATTCAACAATAGTGACAAAAGCATTTTCATCTGTTGAAACTCTTGTAGTGATGGAGCAATATATGACAGACACGGCGAAGCTGGCTGACTATATCCTCCCTGTTACAACCGTCTTCGAAGAAGAAGATTTGTACTATTCATCGATGTACCATCATTATGTCAATTACGGACCAAAGCTTATTACGGCTCCAGGTGAGGCAAAACCAGATTTATGGATATGGGCGCAGTTAGCCGAGCGGCTGGGGTTCGGTAAAGATTTTGATTATTCAAGGGATGAATGGCTGAAGATGACTTTAAAATCATTAGCAAGCAAAGGCTTTACATTGGAAAGGTTAAAAGACCAGCATGCGTTAGAGTTACCTGTACAAAAGGTTCCTTGGCAGGATCGGAAGTTTCAAACACCGTCTGGGAAATTTGAATTTACTTCCCTGACAGGGCAACAAAAAGGGGCTGGCGGATTGCTGACGCTAGCCGTACCAGATGAGTCAAAATGGTCGAATCCAAGCATGGCTGAAAAATTCCCTTACAGCCTATTAACGATTCACCCACTAAGGTCAAACCACTCACAGAACTATCATTTATTGGGTGGGAAGATTAAATTGAAAGTGGAAGTAGCGCAAAATATTGCTGACGCTCATGGCTTGCAATCAGATGATTATGTAAGAGTTTGGAATGATCGTGGTGAAGTACAGGGTTATGTGTCCATTTTGGCGACGGCCCATCCTAATACGATTAATATTGATGAGGGAATTTGGAAGGAATTTGGCGGGTCTGTCAATAACCTGACTTCCAGCAGAGAGTCTGACAATGGGCTTGGAAGTACTTTATACGATTGTCTTGTTGCAATCGAAAAAATATAATCATGAGGATAGGGCCCATATAATGTCGGGCCCCTTCTGTTCTATTTATATTGTGGAATCTCCAGAATGAGTTTATATGAGTCAAGTAAACTATATAAGTTATGAATCTGGAAAACTTGCTTTGCCGCCCAGCCAATATCAGAAGCATACTGATGTGTTGCGGCACCCTTTGCCGCAGCTGAACCAGGATTCCACCTCATTTTATAAAGAGTGTCCTGACCTGCATTAATATAGCCGTTGGCAATAAATTGGGCACCGCCAATAATGGCTGCTTCAGGTGTAAACCATCCGGCATTAAAGGCAAATAGGGCGCCGCTTTCTAAAGCGGTAGTATCATAAGCACCAATTCCATACATATTGTAAACAGTTTTCCCGTTGAACTCTATGCCTGTGGCTAACTTGGATGTGCCGTTACTTGTTTCTAATAAGGCGTGGGAAATTAAATAAATTTCATTGATTCCGTATGTTTGTCCGGCCCTTATAAAGGAGGACGCCATTCCATGCAAAATCCCTTTTCCGGAAAGGATCCTTTGGTTAACCTCATCTGCATTAAGATTGGCTGTAGCCGAAAGTTTTAAAAATTGCAGGGAATCAACTGTCGTATTTAGGAAATTCGTTGGATTAACATAATAGGTGACATCTTCCGGACTGGCATTTACCCACGTTTTATTGTAGGAGATTTGGTACCAGTCATATCCGTCCTTCCCTTTTACTGTACCAAGTATTTGTAACTGTTCCTGTGCCTTCACCTGACCGATTGACCAATAGTCTGTGCCGGCGCCGCCCCTTACATTCCAAACGCCACTATTTACAGTTCCGCTTGCAGGGCCATTTAATGTTAAGGAATCAGCACGGATGAAGGCTGAGTATTTCTTATCTGTCTGCGGACTCACGCCCATTTCTAGTTTTACCATGTCAGTCAGACTGATATTATAGTTTTCGTAAACCTTATCAATATTGCCGTTGGTTACATTTGGATTAAGTGGTTCTGAAGCAGATAAGTATTGTGCACTAACATAACCTGTCTGTCCATTTGCTGTAACCTTTGCCCAGCCATTTTCTTCGAAGTTGACTGTTACAATCGTCCCTCTAGCTAGCTTTGTCAAGACAGCACCTTTTGTGGAAGCCTCGGCACGCATATTTAAGCTAGAGCCATATACGACACTTACATATTTCTCCACTGAAGCATGATCTTGTTGTGTTGGATTGTTTTCTGGAGCGGGCTCCGTACCAGTAACAGGTTTTGTTTCCGATAAAAACTGCGGATTGACATAGCCTGTTTGTCCATATGCTTCAATCTTTGCCCAGCCATTTTCTTCTGATAAAACTGTCACTGTGGTCCCGCGTGCCAGCTTAACCAATACGGAGGCATCTGCTGCGGCACCTTTTCGCATATTTAAGGAGGAGTCAAGGCTGACGTTTACATACTTGGTTACAGGTACGGGCTCTTCTTTTTTTGTTTCTGTATTTGTGTTTGCTCTTGCTGGAGCCAGATATTCAGCGCTAACATACCCTTCCTGGCCATTTACGATTATCTTTGCCCATCCATTTGCTTCAGAATAGACAGTTACTTCTGTTTCATTTGCCAGTTTTGTAATAACAGCAGAACTTGTGGAAGGGCTCTTTCGCATATTCAATTTGGAACGGGAATCGATATTCACATATTTCGTTGCTGCTGGTTGTGGAGCAGGTACTGTAACACTGTTGCTTGCCGAAGGCTTGTCTGCCAAATAGGCTGAACTGACAAAACCAGTTTTTCCATTTGCCTCAATTTTAGCCCAGCCGTTTGTTACGGAAATGAATTTCACCTCTGTGCCCTTAGCGAGTTTTGCTATAACGGGGGCACTCGTTGATGTACCACTTCTCATATTAAGTGAGCCGCTGACTAGATTTACATATTTCAGTGTTGTCGTACTTGAAGTTGGCGGTACAGCCTGGGCTGCCGGATTTTGATTTGATAAAAATTTTGAACTGACATATCCGCTTTTTCCACTTGCTGCGACTCTGGCCCAGCCGTTCACTTCGGAATAAACTGTTACAGCCGTACCTTTTGGTAAAGCCGCAAGTACAGCAGAACTTGTGGAAGCACTTTTTCGCAAATTAAGTGAGCCGCTATCAACATTTACATACTTTGTAATGGCTGATTGGACATTACTGGTTTGTGTTGTATTGGATTCAGCAAAGACGGCCTCTTCGAAGGCAGCCGCTGACAGTACCGCAAAACAAAACGTAGGCAATATGGCCTTCTTTACAACACTAGGTTGGGGACGGGAATTTTTGTATTTTTCTACTCTGCTTGGTAATAACTCTTGTTTTTCCATTTCTCCTCCCAATAACTCATAAATATGTATTTTTTTCCTAATGTTAAGGAAAAAGTAATAGTTTTGTATTAAATTTTACCATATTTGCTAATTTAGTAGAGAAATTTGAGGGAAATTGTAGCATTAAAACTGTGTTTTTTTCTAATTTTCTTAGATTATGAGGTTTTATGTCGTGTGCTTGAGTCAGGAAAGGTCCATTCTTGTTTTTTTACAAACGAATGCCTATAATGGTGAAAGGCTTGTAATTTTTAGGATGAATAAAATTGAAATAGATATTTTTATCTTGAGGAGTGAACGTGAATGGCTTTAACAGCGGGTATTGTGGGGCTTCCAAACGTGGGTAAGTCCACATTATTTAATGCAATTACCCAGGCGGGAGCGGAATCGGCAAACTATCCCTTCTGCACCATTGACCCTAACGTTGGGATTGTAGAGGTACCGGATTATCGTTTGCAAAAATTAACGGAGCTTGTTCAGCCGAAAAAGACAGTTCCGACAGCGTTTGAATTTACTGATATTGCTGGGATTGTTAAAGGCGCCAGCAAGGGAGAAGGATTAGGAAACAAATTCCTTTCTCACATTCGTGAAGTGGATGCGATCTGCCAAGTGGTACGCTGCTTCGCCGACGAAAATATTACCCATGTATCCGGTAAGGTTGATCCAATTTCTGATATCGAGACCATCAATTTGGAATTAATTCTTGCTGATATGGAAACGGTGGAAAAACGTATCGGCCGTGCGGAAAAATTGGCCAAGCAAAAGGATAAAGATTCTGCAGCAGAGTTTGAAGTGCTTGCAATGCTCCGCGACGCTTTTGAAGCAGAAAGACCTGCAAGGTCCGTTGAATTTACAGAAGAGCAATTAAAAGTAGTTAAACACCTCCATCTTCTGACTATTAAACCAGTCCTTTACGTGGCCAACGTCAGTGAAGATGATGTTGCTGACCCGTCCGGAAATGAGTATGTTCAAAAGGTCCGGGAATATGCAGCTAAAGAAAATGCTGAAGTAATTGTTGTCTGTGCTAAAATTGAAGAAGAAATTGCCGAGCTTGAAGGCGAAGAAAAGAAAATGTTCCTCGAAGAGCTTGGAATCGAAGAATCTGGACTTGACCAATTAATCCGTGCAGCCTATAGTTTGCTTGGTTTAGCTACGTATTTTACTGCCGGTGTGCAGGAGGTTCGTGCCTGGACCTTTAGAAAGGGAATGAAGGCTCCTCAGTGTGCAGGGGTCATCCACTCTGATTTTGAGCGTGGCTTTATCCGTGCAGAAACTGTTTCCTTTGATGATCTAGTTGCTGCCGGAAACTATAATGCAGCAAAAGAAGCAGGCAAAGTCCGTTTGGAAGGTAAAGAATACGAAGTAAAAGACGGAGACGTCATGCATTTCCGTTTTAACGTATAATAATTGGAAGCTGGCACATGTCAGCTTCTTTTTGTTTGGCTCTTTTCTCAGAGATTGTTGCTTTTAACTATATTGAAAACACCGAGTGGATTGGAGCGAAAGGCGCTTGACTCCTGCGGGAAATAGAGGAAAGGTCGAGACCCCGCAGACGGAACGTCGAGGAGGCTCGACTTCCTCCCCGCGGGTTTGCTGAGCGCCTGTAGCGGAAAGGAACGGTCAGTGTTATTCCCAAAAACAACAAACTTTACGAAAAGAGCCTTTTGTTTTAATAGTATTAAAGCCCTTTGCTGATTATTAAAGACTGTTGATAGGAGCGGAAAGCGAGCCCCTGGAGCGGAAATCAACAGTCTGGTATAGCGGCCATTTTTTTAAGCTATCTTGAAAAAAGTGGCATTCATGTGAAGGGAATTGCATTTCAATCGCCTATGTGCTATAATTTCAACTTGTGAGTAATGAATAATTGCTCCTTGCCCATACTAGGGCCGTTTTAGACCAAAAGGAGGTGACTGTGATGAACAAGTACGAAATCATGTACATCATCCGTCCAAACATTGAAGATGAAGCAAAAAAGGCTCTTGTAGAGCGTTTCAACAACATTCTTCTTGAAAATGGCGCGGAAGCTGCTGAATCAAAAGATTGGGGTAAACGCCGTCTTGCTTACGAAATCAATGATTTCCGTGACGGATACTACCAAATCGTTAAGACAACATCTTCGTCTGCTGCAGTTCAAGAATTTGCACGTCTTGCAAAGATCAACGAAGATATCATTCGTCATATCGTAATTAAAGAAGAAGAGTAGAATAGAAAAGCGGAAGCTAGACAAATATAAATATTTCTGGTAAAAAATGTTTCATGTGAAACATTTCCGGGAGAAAAGGAGTTGATTCTGATGATGAATCGTGTCGTTCTTGTTGGCCGTTTAACTAAAGATCCTGACCTTCGTTATACACCAAGCGGCGTTGCGGTTGCTACCTTTACTTTAGCTGTAAATCGAGCATTTTCGAATCAGCAAGGGGAACGCGAAGCAGATTTTATTAACTGTGTCGTATGGCGGAAGCCGGCAGAAAATGTAGCGAACTTCTTAAAAAAAGGAAGTTTAGCAGGTGTTGACGGCCGGATTCAAACCCGCAACTATGAAGGACAAGATGGCAAACGCGTATATGTTACAGAGGTTGTAGCAGAGAGTGTTCAGTTCTTAGAACCGAAAGGCGCATCAGGCGGCGGTGGCGGAAGAGGCAACGATTTCTATGGTGCACCCCCAATGGAGCCGCAAGGAAACCCATTTGGCGGCGGCAATCAGAATCAACGACAAAATTCCAACCAAGGTTTTACAAAAGTAAATGATGATCCATTTGCAGGAAGCGGTCAAATTGACATTTCTGACGATGATCTTCCATTTTAATGTAGCCTTAATAGATCGGATTAATTTTTAAAAAGTGAAGGAGGGAATTTCCATGGCAGGAGGACGCAAAGGCGGACGCGCAAAGCGCCGTAAAGTTTGTTACTTTACAGCAAATGGTATCACTAACATCGATTACAAAGATGTAGATTTACTAAAAAAATTCATCTCTGAACGCGGTAAAATTTTACCACGTCGTGTGACAGGTACTAGCGCTAAATATCAACGTAAATTGACTGTTGCAATCAAACGTGCACGTCAAATGGCTTTATTACCATTCGTTGCAGGTGAATAATAAAGCTGCATAAAAGACAGCCAAGGCGAGAGCCCTGGCTGTCTTTTTATTAGCTGATAAGAAAGAATGAATTCAACTCCCCCTCATGAACTGTCCTATCGGAATGCCAATCGAAGAGCTTTCATTTACAAAAAATTTGAATAGCATGCTATATCTAGCTAAAATTAAGAAGTAGAACGTTTAGTTTCGAGGTGAAGAAGTGAAAAATGTTCGTAAGTTAACAGAAGGCGCCATGCTTTTAGCGGCCTTTACGGTTTTGTTTCTAATATCGATGTATTTACCATTTGTAGGAATGGTCTCAAGTTTGTTTTTAGCTGTTCCCTTTATTTTATTTGCGGCTAAAAATGAAGGAAAATGGACTATTGTTTTTATTGTTGCTTCTATCCTTCTTTCCATTATTGTCGGGTCGTTTCTCTCTCTTCCATTAGCCTTGTCATTTGGAACAACAGGAGCAGTAATGGGGTATTTAATTCAAAAGAAAAAAGAGCGCATGACAATCTTCGTTGCCAGTTCGTTTGTTTTATTGATTAATATCATTGGAATGTATGCGGTTAGTATTATCTTTTTTAACATGGATATCATCAATGAAATGATTACTACCATGAAGGATTCCATTAAAATGTCAACCGACATGCTGAAGAATTTAGGGCAAGAAAAACAAGCAGAAAATACAGTAAAACAATTCACTAGAGGATTAGAAATGGTTAGAACCTTGATTCCAACACTGTTTGTATTAACTTCCTTTATTCTGACATTGATGATTCAACTAGTATCCTATCCAATCGTAAAAAGGTTTGGAGTTGAGGTTAAAAAGTGGAAGCCGTTTAAAGACCTCAGCCTGCCGAGAAGCCTGCTGTGGTATCTTCTGATTACCCTGTTTGCTAATATTGTGCTAAACCCTCAGGAAGGGACATATCTATTTGCTGTATTATTAAATCTTACATATGTACTGCAATTCTTGATGATTTTTCAAGGCTATACCTTTATGTTTTATTACCTTGATGCGAAAGGAATCTCTAAATCAGTAGCAGTTATCCTGGCTGTTTTCTCCTTCATTATTCCGATTTTTCTTTATATTATAGGGATATTAGGTATAATTGATTTAGGCTTTGATTTACGGAAAAAGTTTAAAAAAGAGTCATGACTACTGTGATTGGGAGCTGAAAAATTTGCCTGCATTTTTAGAAAAACGGTCGATACGTTATCCTTTTTATGGATTAATCGGCGTTACAGTGGTACTGCTCGTTGTCCTGCTATTATACAATTGGATATTAAGCTTGGCGGGGTTTTTCGCCATGTTTATCCCTCTTTACTATATGTTTGTGGTGGACCGGCGCCAGCGAAAGGAAATGGAAGAGTATATTGCCACCCTCTCTTACCGAGTTAAAAAGGTTGGCGAGGAGGCGCTGCTCGAGCTCCCGATCGGGATTATGCTGATCAGTGAAGAATATACCATCGAGTGGGCAAACCCTTATTTATCCTCATGTTTCGATGAGAATACCTTGCTAGGCAAGTCGCTTTACGATGTCGCTGACAGCCTAATTCCATTGATAAAACAGGAGGCCAAAACAGAAGTTATCACCCTGCAAGATAAGAAATTCCGTGTCATTCATAAACCTGAGGAACGGCTCTTGTACTTTTTTGATGTAACTGAACAAGCTGAGATTGAAAAGTTATATCAGAATGAACGAACAGCTATTGCCATCATCTTCTTAGATAATTATGACGACCTGACACAGGGAATGGACGATCAAATGCGCGGGAGTCTTAATAATTTGGTCACCTCTATTTTAAATAAGTGGGCAAATGAAAATGGAATTTTTCTAAAAAGAATATCGTCAGAACGTTTTATTGCTGTTTTTAATGAGGAGATTCTCCACAGTCTCGAGAAGGGGAAATTCTCAATTTTAGACGAAGTGAGGGAAATGACGTCAAAGCAAAATTCCGCCTTCACCTTAAGTATTGGTGTTGGTACAGGTGTATCTTCATTGCCGGAATTGGGATTGTTAGCCCAATCGAGCCTCGATTTAGCATTAGGCCGCGGCGGCGATCAGGTGGCGATTAAACTTCCGAACGGCAAGGTGAAATTTTTCGGTGGAAAAACAAATCCAATTGAAAAGCGTACACGCGTGAGGGCACGGGTTATCTCCCATGCTTTAAGAGATTTGATTATAGCCAGTGACAAGGTCATAATTATGGGACATAAAAATCCGGATATGGATTCCATTGGTTCGAGCATTGGAATTTATAAAGTGGCACAACTCAATCAAAAGGATGCTTATATTGTTGTCAACATGCAGGAAATGGAGAGTGGCGTTAAACGGATGATGGATGAAATCCGCCATCAGGAGAAGTTATATTCCAGCATTATAGGTCCGGAAGAGGCCTTAGAAATTGCCACGGATAAAACCCTGCTAGTTGTCGTCGATACCCACAAACCTTCCCTTGTTATGGAGGAGCGGGTGCTCAATAGAATCGATAATGTCGTTGTTATTGACCATCACCGCCGCGGTGAGGATTTTATCTCCAACCCATTGCTCGTTTATATGGAACCGTATGCCTCTTCTACTTCAGAGCTGGTAACGGAATTTTTGGAATATCAGCCAAAACGAGGTAAAATTGAAGTAATTGAAGCAACAGCGCTGTTGGCGGGTATTATTGTTGATACCAAAAGTTTTTCGCTAAGGACTGGATCAAGGACATTTGATGCTGCGTCATACCTGCGTGCTCACGGGGCTGACACGATTCTTGTGCAAAAGTTCCTGAAGGAAGACGTCGGTACATATATTAAAAGGTCGAAGCTTATTGAATCCGTCTATTTCTATCATGAGGGAATTGCCATTGCCAAAGGCACAGAACAAGATTTCAATGACCAAGTGATTATCGCCCAAGCAGCAGACACGCTTCTAACCATGAACGGAGTGATGGCCTCATTCGTTATATCTAAAAGAAATGAGGAACTGATTGGAATTAGCGCTCGTTCACTAGGAAACATAAATGTACAGGTCATTATGGAAGGGATGAGAGGCGGCGGCCATTTGACAAATGCAGCGACCCAGCTGACCGGCCTTACCATCGAACAAGCAGAGGACCAGTTGAAGCAAGTAATCGACGAATATTTAGAAGGGAGTACAAAGGAATGAAGGTAATTTTTTTAAAAGATGTAAAGGGAAAAGGAAAAAAGGGTGAAATTAAAAATGTGGCTGACGGTTATGCCCATAACTTCTTAATTAAGCAGGGGCTTGCTGTTGAAGCAAACTCTGCTAATGTCAGCACCTTGGATGCTCAAAAGAAAAAACAGGAAAAGGAAGCCGCTGAAGAGCTTGCTGAAGCGAAAAAGCTCAAAGAAAAATTGGATAAAATTACAGTTGAGCTGACAGCAAAAGCTGGTGAGGGCGGACGTCTATTTGGTTCGATCACCTCAAAACAAATCGCTGAAGAACTGCAAAAGAAGCACGGCATTAAAATCGACAAACGGAAAATGGAGCTTGATGATGCGATTAGGACATTAGGTCATACGAAGGTTCCGGTTAAGCTCCACCATGAGGTAACGGCCGCTTTGACCGTTCATGTGAAAGAAGGAAAATAAAAGATAGCCTTTAGAGAATAAAATTTGCCAGTTCAAATTTTGATGAATCATGATAAAATAAAAAAGCAAGCTTAGAGACGTGATCGGTTTATCTGGTCACTTTTTTCTTTTTAAGATATGATTATTTTTATAAGATTAATAAGCACTCTCTAGTTAGGAGGGGTTTTAATAGATGAATGATTTGTTTGCTGACCGCATGCCTCCCCAAAATATAGAGGCAGAACAAGCGGTATTAGGTGCAATTTTTTTAGAGCCTTCTTCTTTAACAATGGCTTCGGAAGTCTTGATTCCAGAGGATTTCTATCGGGCCGCCCACCAAAAAATCTTTAATGTGATGCTGAAGCTGAATGATGAAGGTAAAGCAGTTGACTTGGTAACTGTTACTGAGGAACTGGCTGCAGCAAAATTAATAGAGGATATTGGCGGTGTCAGCTATTTAAGTGAACTAGCAGGTGCTGTGCCAACGGCTGCCAATATTGAATATTATGCGAGAATCGTAGAAGAGAAATCACTACTTAGAAGATTGATCCGTACGGCGACTAATATCGCTACAGATGGTTATACTCGTGAAGATGAAGTTGAATCACTTTTAAGCGAGGCTGAAAAAAGCATCATGGAAGTGGCCCAGCGAAAGAATGCCGGAGCCTTCCATGACATTAAAGATGTCCTTGTTCGGACGTATGACAATATTGAGGAAATGCATAAACGCGTTGGCGATATTACCGGCCTTGAGACAGGGTTTGTGGAGCTTGACCGGATGACTGCTGGGTTCCAGCGCAATGATTTAATCATTGTTGGCGCCCGTCCCTCTGTTGGTAAAACAGCCTTTGCCTTAAACATTGCGCAAAATGTTGCGAAAAAAACAGGGGAAAACATTGCTATCTTCAGTCTCGAGATGGGTGCTGAGCAGCTTGTTATGCGTCTTTTGTGTGCAGAGGGGAATATTGATGCCCAAAGACTTCGTACTGGGTCACTGACAGAGGAAGACTGGGGCAAACTGACGATGGCCATGGGCAGCTTGTCACAAACGGGAATCTATATCGATGATACCCCGGGTGTTAGAATTAGTGATATTCGTTCAAAATGCCGCCGATTAGCGCAAGAGCATGGCTTGGGAATGATTTTAATTGACTATTTGCAGCTTATTCTAGGAAGCGGCCGCTCTGGCGAAAACCGTCAGCAGGAAGTATCAGAAATTTCCCGCTCCCTTAAGCAATTGGCTCGTGAGCTGAAGGTGCCTGTTATTGCCTTATCGCAGCTGTCCCGTGGTGTGGAGCAGCGTCAAGATAAGCGGCCGATGATGTCGGATATTCGTGAGTCGGGATCTATCGAGCAGGATGCTGATATTGTTGCCTTCCTATACCGTGATGATTACTATGATAAAGAATCGGAAAACAAAAATATCATTGAAATAATCATTGCCAAACAGCGTAACGGCCCGGTTGGCACTGTCCAACTGGCATTCGTGAAGGAATATAATAAATTCGTAAATCTGGAGACTAGATATGAATCTCCAGGGGCTTAATGGGGCCTGATTCCCGCTGCTTTAATGTTGTCCTGCAGCGGGATCAGACCCCTTTTTAATAGATTTTTAGTTTACGAACATATTTTACTATTTTAATATAAATCGTTCGTGTTTAATTGACTTTTCTTATAAATAATTGATAAACTATGTAAGGGAATTAATTAATTTAATGAAAGTTAAAAATTCGGAGGTGCCTTAAATGTCATCAGTAGTGGTTGTTGGTACACAATGGGGAGACGAAGGAAAAGGGAAAATCACTGATTTCCTTTCAGAAAATGCAGAAGTAATTGCCCGTTATCAAGGGGGAAATAATGCAGGCCACACCATCAAGTTTAATGGCGAGACCTATAAGCTGCACTTGATTCCTTCAGGTATTTTCTATAAGGAGAAAATTTGTGTCATCGGAAATGGCATGGTAGTCGATCCAAAGGCACTTATTCAAGAACTTGCCTATTTACATGAAAAAGGAATTACAACTGATAACCTGCGTATCAGCAATCGTGCCCATGTCATCCTTCCATATCATATAAAATTGGATGAAGTGGAAGAGGATCGCAAAGGCGCTAATAAAATTGGTACAACTAAAAAGGGAATTGGTCCAGCATATATGGATAAGGCAGCCCGGAACGGGATTCGCATTGCTGATTTGCTTGACCGTGAAATTTTTGAAGAAAAATTGGTTCGCAATCTAGAGGAAAAAAACCGTTTATTTGAACGCATTTATGAAACAAACGGTTTCAAAGTCGAAGATATTCTTGATGAATACTATGAGTATGGCCAGCAGGTTAAGCAATATGTCTGTGATACTTCCGTCGTATTAAATGATGCTTTAGATGAAGGCCGCCGTGTATTGTTCGAAGGCGCCCAGGGTGTTATGCTTGATATCGACCAAGGAACCTATCCATTTGTTACGTCTTCCAACCCGGTTGCCGGCGGTGTAACGATTGGTTCAGGAGTTGGCCCAACTAAGATCACTCATGTTGTTGGTGTATGTAAAGCGTATACTTCCCGTGTTGGTGATGGCCCATTTCCAACTGAGTTACATGATGAAATCGGCCACCAAATCCGGGAAGTCGGCCGTGAATATGGTACAACGACAGGACGTCCACGCCGTGTTGGCTGGTTTGACAGCGTTGTGGTTCGCCATGCTCGCCGTGTAAGCGGATTGACAGATCTTTCGTTGAATTCCATTGATGTTCTTACAGGAATTGAGACATTAAAAATTTGTACAGCTTACCAATATAATGGCGAAGTCATTACAGAATATCCTGCCAACCTAAAGATTCTTTCTCAATGCCAGCCAATTTATGAAGAACTGCCAGGTTGGACAGAAGATATTACCGGCTGCAAATCATTAGACGAACTGCCTGAAAATGCCCGTCACTATGTAGCGCGCGTATCTCAATTAACAGGAATTCCATTATCGACCTTCTCAGTTGGTCCAGATCGTACCCAAACCAACATTGTCAGCAACCCTTGGAGACAGGTTTAATGAGACATGGGGACGGCTCTTCTGCATCAAAAACAGAAGAACCGTCCCTTTTTTAAACGGGTTCACTTTAGAGGTGCAATCATTTTAAACCACACAGCAAAACACACTTGAATTCACAATATGATTCACAGTGCGATTTTTATTGATTTTTCACCATTTTAGAGAATTTTAATTGCTTACAAGGTATTGGAGGGTGTGTGAATTTTTAAACTCCCCCAACGCTTTGAAACATAAGAAGTCTTATCCTTAATTGAGTAACTAGTGGTAATAAAATAAGCGAAAACTTTTCCGCTAAATGGAGAATAGGGCTCATTCCGGCGTAAATAAGGGAAGGTTTTTCGCTTAAACAAAGCAAAATCCCCAATACTGAAGTTTTTTGAGTCAATAGGGGAAATTTCTCTGCCTATTTTAGTTATTCTTGATCTTAATTGCTAATTAAGGGAAATTTCTCCCCTTATTTATCAAACTCTGTCTAATGAACTTGTACACTTACGTTTGCTTTAGTCCAATAAAGAAAATAAGGCTTAGAGATACTTTCATCTCAAAGCCTTATGGACTGTGCAATATACTGTGATTTGTGTTGTGAAAGGTTATGTGATTTGGTATGTGGTTAGGGTTGTGATTTACCGTTTTGCACCTCAAAAGTAAACCTGTTCCCCTTTTTTAAAATTTTTTCAGAAAAACTATTGCCTAATAAACACCATCATGATATTATAAAAAGCGTCGTCACGAAATGACAAACAAATACGAGCCATTAGCTCAGTTGGTAGAGCACGATCGAATAAGCTTCAGCGGAATTGCTTCAGGGCAATCGCCGAGCCGCTGCTTGAGTAAGCTTACTGAGGTGGTTGCATCTGACGACGGAATGAAAAGATTAGGGAATCATCTTAATAATGAGCCATTAGCTCAGTTGGTAGAGCATCTGACTTTTAATCAGAGGGTCGAAGGTTCGAGTCCTTCATGGCTCACCATTCTTTACGAATGGCCCCTTGGTCAAGCGGTTAAGACACCGCCCTTTCACGGCGGTAACACGGGTTCGAATCCCGTAGGGGTCATTGGCTTTGGTCGGCCGGTAAATGACTGGCAAGGACGGTCTCCTTGCTGGCCGATCATATTCTAAATTGGTCTGGTAGTTCAGTTGGTTAGAATGCCTGCCTGTCACGCAGGAGGTCGCGGGTTCGAGTCCCGTCCAGACCGCCACTTTTTTAAAAGTAGGTATATGGCTCAGTAGCTCAGTCGGTAGAGCACGATCGAATAAGCTCCCTTGAAATACTTCAGGGCAGACATCGAGACGCTCCTTGAATAAGCCTTCTGAGATGTATGCAAAGGACCTGCCTCATACTTGTTGTAGGAAATCATCTAAATATGGCTCAGTAGCTCAGTCGGTAGAGCAAAGGACTGAAAATCCTTGTGTCGGCGGTTCGATTCCGTCCTGAGCCATCCCAAAAAGAAGTTCGCAAACATTGCGGACTTCTTTTTTGTTATATTTGTTACATGAATGTAATAAATGTACCTATTTTTTGAAAAAAACATAGAAACCTGTCTTATTTTGTAAAAATACCCCGATATTAGACAATCCTTGATGCAATAGGAATTTCCCCCTATTACCGTACAAAAATACGGGAAGAAATGACTAACATATTTCAAACAACGTAGGAAAATGTCAGTAATTATACAATTGTGTTACATTATGGAGACTAGTAATCTCCTCTCTATAAAACTATGGTAAAGTAAGAGTGGCTAAAATTCTGGGAAACCCTTTCATTGTGTTTTACCGTGGTTTAGGAGGAAATAATGTTTTCTTTAAATAAAAAAAACAATTCTAAAAAACTTTTATTATTAAAAACAACCATTGCATCAGCAGTAGCAGCTTCTGTCATTGCGTTTAGCAGCGGCCCGGCGGCATTGGCTACTTCACCTGATTTAACCACTGTTTATCATGTTTATCTCAATGGTACATACATAGGTAATGTAACCGATAAAGCAATTGTCGATAAGATTATTGCAGAGAAACTAGATTCTATGAAGGAATCCATCAAGGATCTTAACATAAAGTTTGGAGAACAGGTTCAATATGTACCTGAACAGGTTTTCAGCGCCAATGCAAACAACCAAGAGACTCTGCAAAATTTAAGAAATACCTTCCAAGTTCAAGCAGAAGCGGCTGCCATTGTTATCGATGGAGCACCTGTTGTTTATTTGGAAAATAAGAGTACAGCAGAGGAGGTAATCAAGAATCTTAAACAGCAGTATGTTAGTGAACAGCAGCTGCAAGACCTTGAAGCACGTAAAGCGGCTTCACCTGATACCTTACCGGCTTTAAATCAAAATGAAACACGTATATTAAATGTAAGCTTTTCAAAAAATGTATCTGTGGAAACGGAAAATGTAGAGTTGCAAAAAATCGTAACTCCTGCTGAAGCTGTTACTCTTTTACAAAAAGGCACTTTGGAAGAAAAGAAGTACGCTGTTCAAGATGGCGACGCGCTTGAATCAATTGCCCATCAAAATGGATTGACAGTTCCGGACCTGCTAGCCTTGAATCCTGGACTAGCAGCAGATTCATTAATAAAAGCCGGCCAGGAAATGAATATTACGGCCTTAAAGCCATACGTGGATGTAATCGTTGAAAAAGAAGTGAACCAAATCGAAACCATTCCATTTGAAACGCAAATCGAAGAAGACGCAAATCTTCCTAAGGGAGAAGAAAAAGTACAACAAGAGGGTCAAAACGGATCTCGCTCAGTAACCTACCATATTTCAGAACAAAATGGTGTTACTGCACAAAAGGACGTTACTAGTGAGCAAGTCCTGCAGCAGCCTGTAAATAAAATTATTATTAAAGGAACAAAGGCCATTCCTTCCCGTGGTGAGGGCACCCTTGCTTGGCCGACTGTCGGCGGGTATGTATCCAGTGAAATGGGCTTCCGCTGGGGTAGAAAGCATAAAGGGATCGATATTGCCAGACCAAGTAATTTAACAATCAAAGCAGCAGATAATGGCGTAGTTGTTTCAGCAGGCTGGGACAGCGGCGGCTATGGAAATAAAATTATCATTGACCATCAAAATGGAATGCGTACCCTTTATGGCCATATGTCCTCGCTTAACGTAAAAGCAGGCCAGACTGTTTCCAAAGGAACGGCGATTGGTGTTATGGGAGCAACCGGAGATGCAACGGGTGTCCACCTCCATTTCGAGGTTTATAAAAATGGCGGCTTGGAAAATCCACTTTCTTATCTAAGTAGATAACAGTCTCTAGTTTTAACTAGAGGCTTTTTCTTTTGGCTAATAAGAAAGTATAAACTTTCTGCCGAAAGCTTTATACTTTCTTAACGCATAAGTGCAACTACGCCTCTGTCTTCGCCCTTAGGGGGCTCACCAATCGGCGAGTTTTCTTTAGAAACTCTAGTAGTTAACTGGAAGAAGTCTTCCAAATACTTGTTATGGATGAATTTCAGACGAAACAATGGTAAAGTAAAATAGAGTTGTTATGACTTTAATAATGAAAAAATAGACAATAAAAACAAAAAGGAGCAATGGTATGGAAAAGAAAATTCTCGTTGTTGATGATGAAAAACCGATTGCTGATATCCTCCAATTTAACCTAAAAAAGGAAGGATATGATGTCTATTGCGCCTATGATGGAAACCAAGCACTTCAATTAGTTGAAGAAATCCAACCAGATTTAATCCTGTTAGATATAATGCTTCCGCAAAGAGACGGAATGGAAGTTTGCCGCGAAGTCCGGAAAAAGTACGAAATGCCGATTATCATGCTTACAGCTAAGGATTCAGAAATTGATAAAGTTCTTGGTCTTGAGCTTGGTGCTGATGATTACGTGACGAAGCCGTTTAGTACAAGAGAGTTAATCGCCCGTGTGAAGGCGAATTTGCGCCGCCATCAGCAAATCATTGCACAGCCGGATGCGGAAGATGAAACGAATGAAATTGTTGTTGGCGCTCTCGTCATCCATCCGGATGCCTATGTCGTGTCTAAACGCGGGGAAACCATTGAGCTAACCCATCGTGAATTTGAATTACTTTATTACTTAGCACAGCATATTGGGCAGGTTATGACACGTGAGCATTTACTACAAACGGTCTGGGGCTATGATTATTATGGTGATGTTCGGACGGTCGATGTTACGGTACGCCGGCTTCGTGAAAAAATAGAAGATAGTCCGAGTCACCCTGCTTGGATTGTGACGCGCCGCGGGGTAGGTTATTATTTACGGAATCCTGAACAGGAGTAGTGACTGGTGAAAAAAGTAGGCTTCTTTCGCTCGATACACGTTAAGTTTGTGATCATCTATGTGCTCCTCCTTTTAGTTGCGATGCAGATTATCGGGGTTTATTTTGTCCGGCAGCTGGAGGAAACATTGAGGACAAATTTCCAAACGGCCTTAAAAGAGCGTGTGAATTTACTAGGATACAATATCCGTGAGGAAATACAGAAACAAAGAACTGCTGAAGACCCGACTCTTGAGGAAGATATCAATAAAATCCTTAGGGATTTTGATAATGCTGGGGATATCTCAGAGGTGCGGGTGATTGAAAACAGGTCACTAAAGATTCTCGGGACTTCTGATTCAGACAATCAAGGGCTTGTGGGCCAAAGAACAACTGAACTTCGTATTAAACAATCAATGGTTTTGGAAGAAGACCAAAGTGCCCTGTTAATTGATAAGAAGACGGGAAACCGGATCTGGGTCCTCGCTACGCCGATTAAATCCGGCAAGAAGGTTATCGGAGCCATTTACCTCGTCGCAAAAATTGAGAGTGTTTTTGAACAAATGAAAACCATTAATACAATTTTTGCAACAGGGACAGCCATTGCGATGTCAATCACAGCAGTATTAGGGATCTTGTTAGCCCAGACCATTACAAGGCCGATTGCCGATATGAAAAAGCAGGCATTGGCAATGGCCAAAGGGAACTTTTCTCGGAAGGTAAAAGTGTATGGGTACGATGAAATCGGTACGCTGGCGATTACCTTTAACAATTTAACAAAAAAATTGCAGGAAGCCCAGGCAATGACGGAAGGGGAACGCAGAAAACTATCCTCCGTCCTTTCCTACATGACTGATGGCGTTATTGCAACGGATAGAAAAGGCAGGGTAATCCTTATTAATGAGCCGGCAGCAGAAATGCTGAGTGTTTCACGTGAAACAGTGCTCTCCCAGCCAATTGTGTCATTATTAGATTTGGATGACACGAATACCTTTGAAGATTTGTTGGAGGAGAATGATTCGCTCATTTTGGACTATAGTACAAAGCAGGAAAGATACATCCTAAGGGCCAATTTTTCCGTGATTCAAAAAGAAACTGGCTTTGTAAACGGATTGATATGCGTTCTGCATGATATTACCGAGCAGGAAAAAATTGAGTTCGAAAGACGGGAGTTTGTAGCCAATGTTTCGCATGAGCTAAGGACCCCATTAACGACAATGAGAAGCTACCTTGAGGCTCTTGCAGATGGTGCATGGCGTGATGAGGAAATTGCTCCAAACTTTCTGGAAGTGACAAGCAAGGAAACGGAACGAATGATTCGCTTGGTAAATGACCTGTTGACATTGTCAAAAATGGATAGCACTGATTATCGGATGACAATGGAATGGGTAAACTTTGTTGATTTCTATGACCGAATTATTGACCGTTTTGAAATGGCAAAGGAGCAAAACGTAACATTTAAAAGAATTCTCCCCAAGCATGGCATCTTCGTTGAAATGGATGAGGATAAAATGACGCAGGTTTTATACAATATCATTTCCAATGCTTTGAAGTATTCTCCTGAAGGCGGCCAGGTCACCTTCTCTATTCAAGAGAAAAATGAGACCATTATTGTCAGCGTTTCAGACCAAGGAGTGGGGATTCCCAAAGAGAGTATCGGAAAAATATTTGACCGTTTTTATCGAGTCGATAAGGCAAGAACGCGGAAAATGGGCGGAACAGGTTTAGGACTGGCTATTGCTAAAGAAATTGTCAGTGCTCATGGCGGAAATATCTGGGCATCTAGTAGGGAAGGGAAAGGAACTACCATTTCATTTTCCTTGCCATATGAAAGTGCTGAAGAGGATGAATGGTCATGAAATATGAAAATATAAAATCCATTATCTTAACAATATTGGTGTTTATCAGTATTTTTTTAACCTGGAATCTCTGGACATACCAGCCTAACTTCGACACGATGGAAAATGACAGCTATGTTGCGGAAGTTTCGGTGAGTGAAAAGCAGGAGCTGCAGAAAATCGTTCGTCCTGACCGAATTCTCTTTCATATAAAAGATGATCATTATGGGACCAATGATCCGGATGAAATTGACAATGTCATAAAGGAAATTAGCAAATGGTCTATCTTTGATATTAAAAACTATACCGACAATGTTGAAAACATTAATGACCTTATTCACAGCCCTGGAAACGCAGAAATAGTTTTTCCGGGTGAGGTCCCAATCGCTATATATCGTGGTGTCTTAAACATTGAAGGGAAAAAGGTTCCTTCCTTTAATTTTAATAGGATGATTATCAACGTGGAGAATTCCAGCAATGAGAATGGAGTTGTCTATTTTGTTTCGTCGGAAAACCAGCAGGTTTATATAAGTCATATTTCACCGGCAAATTTAACTGCTTTTAACCGAGACATTTTCAAAAATGCACCTCGCTTTCCGCGGTATTTTGCGTATAAGCCCTCGGAAAATAAAACGATCTTTTTACCGGAAGGCCAAACAGATATGAAAACGTATAAGTATTTGCCTGTTACCCTTAATTCGGAAAAATTTAAAGAAGCCTTGTTCAGAGACCCTAGCAATGTGCAGAAGAACCCGATTCGTGGTGGGGAAGAATATACAAGTGACTCAAGTAAAATGACAGTCAGTGATGATACGAATATACTTTCATACGTCAATCCTACTGCAGAGGACGAATTTGTTGATAATTCTTATGACTTAGTGAAGCGCAGTATTGATTTAATCAACGAACATAGCGGATGGACGGATTCCTATCATTATGTTTCAAAAAATGAATACAGTGCCACTGTTGTATTTCGACTTTATACCGGTGACGGCTACCCCGTGTTTAGCGAACGAGGCATCTCTGAGATTACGGAGGTATGGGGCCGAAATGAACTTAATAGATATATACGGTCCAACATTGCCTTGGAGCTGCCGCTTACAACCGAAATGAAAACGGTGAAGCGGGCCTCCGGTCATGATGTGTTAAATTTCTTAGAGAAAAAAAGGAATTTTAAGCCTGAGCTTCTCGAGGAGTTAGTATTAGGGTATCGAATGGATCGGGATTCGGAGGAAAACCAGTTAATCCTTTTAGAGCCTGCCTGGTTCTATCGCTATGATAAACAATGGGGAGAGCTTACAATGGATAACCTAGGGGGGCCGGCACATGGATTGGAGTAAAATTAAGACAATTTTCATTGTTACATTCTTAATCTTGGATGTATACCTGCTGTTCCAATTTATGAAAATCCGTGATGCCAATAAATATGAATTCGTAACTGAGACGTCTTTTGAAGAGAAACTAAAGGCTGACGAAATTAAATACGAAGAACTGCCGACAGCGAAAATAAAGTCGCAGTACTTAAGTGCAAAACCAAAGGTTTTTACAAAAAGTGATACGTCAAAGCTGAAAGGGCAGTCCGTTACCCTAAAGGATCCCGGTACCACCCTTCAAGCGGAATTGGAAAAGCCATTTGCATTAAGCAATAAGTTCGAACCTGCCGAATTGGCCTCCTTTTTAAAGGACAATATTTTGTACGGAGACCAGTATCAATTTGGGGAGAAAAATGAGAAAAAGAGTACGATCACATATTTTCAGCAATATGAAAGTTCTCCATTATACAAAAATATTAACGGGATGATTACCTTTACGTATAATTCTGAAAATCAAATAGTCTCTTATCAGCAGACCTATCTAGAGGGATTCGAGAAGCTTGCGGCGAAGGAAGAAATACTCACCCCTTTAAAGGCGATTGAAACGTTGCACCAAAAGGGAGAAATCAAACCAAAAAGTAAGATTACCAAGGTGGAGCTTGGCTACTCAACACGTATCCAATTAGCAGCCTCACAAGTGCTGGCGCCAACCTGGCACTTTGTAGTCAATGATAAGGGAAATTTATTTGTGAATGCTTTTGAAGGGCAAATCATCCAATTCAAAAGCGATGAAAAAACTAAAGTGGAGTGAAATGTATGTCTTTACGTTATAGCATTCTTACAAGCGGGAGTACAGGCAACGCCCTATATGTAGAGGCTGAAGAGCACTCCTTTCTTGTCGATGCAGGCTTAAGCGGTAAGCAAATGGAGGCGCTGTTTCAGCAAATTGACCGGGATATCAGCAAGCTTTCTGCTATTTTTGTAACTCACGAGCATAGCGATCATATCAAAGGAATTGGCGTTTTAGCGCGTAAATATAAGCTGCCAGTCTATGCAAATGAAAAAACTTGGCAGGCTATGGATGGTTTAGTAGGTGCAATCCCAACTGAGCAGAAGTTTGTGTTTGATATGGAATCTGTAAAAAACTTCGGTTCAGTTCAAATTGAATCTTTTGGGGTCTCCCACGATGCGGCTGAGCCAATGTTTTATATTTTCCATCATTCCGGCAAAAAGCTCGTCCAAATTACTGATACCGGTTATGTAAGCGATCGGATGAAGGGCATAATCAAAGATGCCGATGTATATATTTTTGAATCCAATCATGATGTGCAAATGCTAAGGATGGGCAGATATCCTTGGAACATTAAACGAAGAATCTTAAGTGACGTCGGCCATGTTTCCAATGAAGATGCGGCACTTGCAATGAGTGAGGTCGTTGGTGACCGGACCAAACGGATTTACCTTGCCCATTTAAGCCTAGATAACAATATGAAGGATTTAGCGAGAATGTCGGTGTCACAGACGTTGGAAAGCCGCGGCTTAATAGTGGGCGAACAATTTGACCTGTATGACACAGATCCAAAAATACCGACTGTGTTGACTGCAGTATAGAGAGGTTGCTTTCTGTTGAAGGCTCCTCTCTTTTTTTAGTATGAAAAAAGTATGAACAAAAAATGAAGTTTTATGGAATATTATCCAAATTTTTAGTAAATTACTTGTGTTGGAGTATAATTGTTTATATAAGCCAAAATAAACGTTAGCAATGGTTCTGTAGAGAGGAATGGTGTAAATTGGGTTATTATGATGATCATTCTCCAAATCGCTATCGGGAGCAAAAAGGAAATAAAAGTGGAATTTTTATAGCAAGCCTGGTTGGAGCCGTCTTGGGAGCCATTTTGGTGATTGTCTCCATCCCCGCTCTTGCCAACCGCGGTGTACTTCCATACAAAGTAGAGCCACAGCAAAGTACTGTGACAGAAACAGATAATACATCTAAGCAAAATGTTGTACATAAACAAATATCGTATGATGTTAACACCAATATCACCAATGCCATCGATAAAACAGCTGATGCTGTTGTTGGAATTAATAACATCCAGTCAGCGGGATTTTGGGATAATGGCGAAAATGAAACGGAAGATCCGGCGGGAACAGGATCAGGAGTAATTTATAAGACGGCAGGCAGCAGGGCCTTTGTGGTAACAAACCACCATGTTGTTGAGGGGGCTACAAAGCTCGAGGTTAGCCTTTCGGATGGTACAAAGATACCGGCCAAGCTATTAGGAAGCGATATTTGGACAGACCTGGCTGTACTTGAAGTGGATGCTGAAAAAATTAAAAAGGTTGCGGAATTCGGTGATTCTGACAGCTTAAAAATGGGTGAACCGGTTATTGCCATTGGCAACCCGCTTGGTCCTACCTTCTCTGGTTCAGTCACACAGGGAATTATATCCGGCTTGAAACGGACGATTCCGGTTGATATTAATCAGGATGGCATCATTGATTGGCAATCAGAGGTATTGCAAACTGATGCTGCCATCAATCCAGGAAACAGCGGCGGTGCTTTAATTAATATGGCCGGCCAAGTAATCGGAATTAATTCGATGAAAATATCCCAGGAGGCCGTTGAAGGAATCGGCTTATCGATTCCGATAAATTCAGCCAAGCCGGTCATTAATGATTTAGAACAATTCGGCAGCGTAAAGCGGCCTTACATGGGTGTAGATTTAAAATCTGTTGATGAAATTCCTGCCTATTACCAGCAGGAGGCATTAAAACTGCCACGCGATGTAACCCATGGGGTTGCTATTCGCCAGGTAGTTCCAGGCTCACCGGCAGCAGTTGCCGGTCTGCAGGAATTGGATGTCATAGTTGAAATGGACGGACAGAAAATCAACGATGTCATTGATTTAAGGAAGCATTTATATCAGGTGAAGAAAATCGGTGAGCAGATGACGATTAAATTCTATCGGGACGGTAAGATAAAAGAGGTAACCATGACACTGGCGGGGGATAAAACTCAATAATGGTGTTGATTTAGGGAAGTGATTGATTCACTTCCCTATTTCTTTTTGTTATGATAAATGAGGATTTTAGCTAGGTATGAGAAGAATGGTTTGGTAAAAACTATTGATAAAAAGAAAAAGGTTTGGGGAAGGTGAAGTAAAATGATTTATTCCTGTGAGGAACATGTGAGTGAAGCAATGGATACGATCTTGGAGGAATATGAAACATATCCTATTTTAAATAAAATTGATGTGGATAACTTATCAACAACCTGTGAATATTGTCGAAATCAGGCTGTATATATTGTGGGGAACAAATGATTCCATACAAGATGTGGATAAAAATTGTGAATATGTGGATAACTTCTGTGGATAAGTTGTTTGTAAACTGTTTGTAATCAAATTTTTAAAGGTTGTGGATTGTGAATATCTCAATTATTACGGTTGGTAAACTGAAAGAAAAGTATTTGAAGCAGGGTATTGATGAGTATTTAAAAAGATTATCGGCCTATGCAAAGGTAGAAGTTATCGAGGTTGCCGATGAAAAGGCTCCTGAAGAATTAAGTGAGTTGGAAATGCTGCAGGTAAAGCAAAAAGAAGGGGAACGGATTTTAGGGAAATTAAGTCAGGATACATATGTAATAGCATTGGCGATTCAAGGAAAAATGCAATCTTCCGAAGAGCTGGCGGATACATTAGATAAGTTGGCATTGTACGGGAAGAGCAAGATTGCTTTTGTGATCGGCGGATCATTGGGGTTGAGTGAAGAGGTTTTAAAAAGATCGAACGAGCAGCTGTCCTTTTCGCGAATGACCTTTCCCCACCAATTGATGAGGCTGATATTGGTTGAACAGGTTTATCGGTCGTTTCGGATTAATCGGGGTGAACCTTACCATAAATAGAGGGAGTTTTTTACATTAATTTTCCTTAGTGCGTTATTAAAGCCCAGTAGGATGACTACTGGGTCTAAATCTTTATTTGCTTTTTTCATAGATTGGCTTATCTATAGATTTCCTACTTAGAGAAATACGTATTCGAGTTTTCCTACCCTTTTTATGATTGTAGGGCAGGTGGAGCCGCCACTGATAGCGGATAGCAGACATGCGCAAAGCTATAACTATAAGGACAATCAGGGTCAACTGAATGGGGGTACTCCAACCCAGCCAAATACATACGGCACATAAAATCGTTAAAATCGCATGAATCTCTTCCTTTAAGGCAAGGGGTTTTCGAGCCGCGATGATGTCACGAATCATCCCCCCTCCTACGCCTGTAAACATCGACGCCAAGACCATTACGCCCAAATCATTAGAAAAAACCTCTTGAGCTGACAATGCTCCCTGAAGAGCAAAGGAAGCAAGACCAATTGAATCAAAAAATAAACTCCATCGCTTCCAATGATTAATCCACTTTAGCGGTAATAATACGACGAATGTCAGCGTCAGTAACACCGTTAAAATGATGGAATGGTCCCATAGCTCTGAAACCGGGACACCGATAATCAAGTTTCGTACAAGCCCTCCCCCAAAGGCTGTGGTTAATCCCAATGCAAAAACCCCAACAAAGGAATATTCTGCTTCAAGGGCTACAAAAGCCCCGCTTGCTGCATATGAAATAATTCCGATAAAATGAAGGACGATCCAAGACATTCCTTTAAAAAACCTCCTGATATTAATAATTTACTTATCTCTTCAGACGATAATACGAACGTTGCAAAATACCTTGCAAGAAAGAAAAATATCAGTATTCATTTTTGAACAAAAAACTCCACCACAAGAAATCGCCTCTTTAGCACGATTATTGTGGTGGAGTAATCAATTAGCATTGCCTACTAATAAATCATTCCATTGGAAATAATAAATAGAGTTCTAACAAAAAGTTTTATTAGGACTCCATCAATAAATTTGTCGAAATTTTGTCCAACAGCATTGATTATACTCCTCCCAAGCAGAAAAACAAGACAAATTTTTAGGACTGGTTGAATTTTTTGTGGACTTTGTTGTATAGTATCGATTTGTTAGGAGGAGAGAGCATGGGGAAAAAGGAAACAGCGTTTAATGATATTGTACGGAAGATGCGGAAAGAGATTTTTGGAAAGGGACCGGAGCAAATTTTTACTCGCTTCGTGGATAATATGGCGATCACAACCATGTATGGTATTCTAACTCCGACAGAAAAATTTATTGCACAATCTCAAGAGGGTAAAAAAGTAATTCATACTGCCCGAACTGAAATGATTCGGGATATATATAAACAAAAAATCCCAGAAGGAATGGAGGAGATCGTAGGTTCAAAGCTCCTACATTTATTTTCGGATGCGAAGATTGAAGAGGATATGGCTGTATCTGTATTTATTTTTGAAAAAACGATTGAGTAATAACCAAGGGGATTTTTTGCAAATAAAACAGAGCATTATTCAAAACGCCTCAAAACTTCCGGTTTAACAGGTGCGGTGAAACCATACCATAAATAGATGCAGTAGTTTTGATTAAATTGTGTGCTTTACTTAAGAGTCACATGAGATAGCATTACTTATCTTTTTTTAGTTGAGCATAAGCAGACTATTAATTAAGATGTATGATAGGAAAATAAAAGCATTAAGGTACAACTTTAATGCCAATAAGGAGACTGAAAAGTTTGGATAGAAACAGATTTTCATTAATACTCTTGAGATTCAGGCTATCTCACTAATCCTATTTGTAAGGGACTTTCGGATCGTAATATATTTGATGTTATTGCCCATAGAAGATTCCATCCTACTACCGGCTTATTCCCTAAATGGAAATCCCGAACCGCCCGCGGAAAGCGGAGCATCTGGAGCGGAAATCAACAGGCCCATTAGCAGGAACAATTTTTCATAAAAAAGGAATTCCGGATTCTGATAAAATAAAAAATTGCCGAGAAAAATATACTTTCTCGACAATCTGATAGTAGAGTATTTTTCTCTACTATCTTTACTAATCAACAGCACCTGTTCGTTTTATTTCAACCTGAATAGTTGATTTTAACTTTAAACTTGAATACTTTTCCCTCAAATCTTTATCACTAAAATTGGAATATTTTCTGATGCTTTTTATTTTTCTTCCAATGCCAATTGGATCAGTATTTAATTTTCTTAACTCCTCAAGAAAATCCCCCAATTCTTTGCTTAGTTCTTCCCCAAGCAGTTGCTCCAATTTTTTTATAGATTTCTTGTTGCTAAGAGTAATTGCAGGCTGTATTTCTATAGTTGAAACCTTAATCGTTGCGTTTAGATAAAGGTCATCTTCGTTAGATAATTTAACTTTTCCTCGGTGCTTTATTGGACGAATTGTAACGTTAAATTTATTTCCTTTTGGCTTTTCGACTAGTGGTATTCCCTTTTTTTCTAAAATCTCTATAGGAATGTTTACTGTTATATCTCCCAAAGAAGCCCTGCGATTGGTGAACAATTTTATGAACAAGGTTTTCGTTAAAGAAATAGAACCGACCATTTTATCATCCTTTAATAATGCCACCTTTTCAATATAGGGTGCTGCACCATTCTTATTCGATATAATAGGTAAGGTAGGATCGATGCCAATTTCATATAGAGTGGAGAAAAAATCATGCAGGTTAGAGTTTATTAACATTTCATTCCTTGTTTGCTTTTCCAATAATTGATAAATATATGACCCCATCTCAGGGTATTCTTCATAGTTATTATTTTTAATGACTTCTTCAGTATTGTTTGTAATGGCCAAAAATACTAATGATCCAATGCTGCTGTCTCGTTGCATTGTATCTAAAAAGGATGAAATTCCTATCTTTTCACTTATATCTTTATCAAAAAGTATTGTCCTCAATTGTCCAGATGTAATGTCGTGGCTTGTTTGTTGTTCTAACCTTTGTCTTATTTGTTTGCTTGTAGTACCGACGGCAGAAATGGTTTCACTTGTTTTTTCTTCTTTACGGTCGAATTGCAACAAGCTAATAGAGCCTTTATATGTATCTTTATCAAGTAAATCATAACCAATAATAGTTGAAATCCCTTGCCTTTCTAATATTTTTCCAGGGGGCACGCATGCAGTACAGAGAAGACAACAAAATAGAATAAGCCATTTTTTCATCTTTTCAACTCCGTTAAGAATGTGAAAAAAGTTTAGATTTAATGATTGATATGGAATATAACAAGATCGGATAGATAAACCATAGGTAAAAGCCGACATGACCAACTTGATTAAAAAAAAGGTTATTTTCGACTCTTTTGGTGACAAAAAAACTCGTGATAAAAATGATTATTGAGATTACCCATATACCATGTTTTTGTTTTAAATGAAATATTTGTTTTACTCCTTTTGAAGAAATGAACAGGTATAAACATAAATTTGGAAAAATAACCAATATCCATAATGGAACGGCAATAAATTCAAACCTTTCAAGAAATGGAAAATGGACCGTGCTTATCATACTGACCACAGGCCAAATATGTATTTCTAATTCCTTTGGACTAAAAAATAATATCGAAATAACAGTTGTTATAAAGACAATAAGTGTAGTAGACCAGATTGCTAATTGACTGAAAAAAAGCAGCTTTTTTTTCTCCTTTATAAATGGAAAAATAAAAAATAAAGTTTCAAAACCTAACATTGTAAAACTGGTTTTAAATACTCCTTTCATTATTTGTGCTGGGGTTGCCGACATGACGGGTAAAATTCTAGTGAAGTTTATTGATTCAAGTGGTTGATAAAAAACAAATACCAGCCATATAGTCATTAAGAAGGATAAGAAACATGTTCCTGCAATTACTCTGAATCCGCCAGATACGGCATAAATGGTTACTAATAATAGCACTAAAACACCTACCCATTCATCAACTCCTTCATATCCCCATGTCAGGGACAATTCAACATAAGCAATGATGATAGAGTAAAGAGCTGCAATAAAGTAAATAACCATAAAGGTATTGATGATACTGCCTATAAAGCGACCAAATAAATTCTCGTGTATTTCATAAAGATTACAGTTTTCATATTTACCAAGGATGCTAATTATCATCCAAATGATAACACTAATGAATAGTCCAGAGAGTAGAACACTGATCCAGGCATCTTGCTTAGCTTCAAGATAAACAATTCTAGGGACGCCAAGTATGCCCATTCCGATTTGTGAAGTGTGAATGATAAAGAAAGCAATATAGGCGTTTACAAAACTAATATTTGATTTCATTATCCACCTCAAAATTCATCTAAATCGTTTTCTGTTTTTTTAAATTTCCATCTTATCCGGAATACGTTTAATGGACGATTGACAACAGGACGTTTCCTATAAAAATGGTGTGGAAGCCGTATGAGAAAGTACTTTAAATCCTTTATCCTAAACGGGTATAGAGGTGCAAGATAAGGTCTATTTAAGGATGTCAACTTTAACAAGTGGACAACCAGTACACAGACACCAATCATAATCCCATTAAAACCCCAAACACCTGCTAGAATAATGAAAGGAAATCTGGCAATTCTTATAGCAGTCCCCATCTCATAAATTGGAGCTGAAAAGGCCCCTAATGCACTAAATGCCACGATAATAATTAAAATATTGCTAGTTAAGCCAGCCTCAACAGTTGCTTGACCAATAACAATCCCTCCAACAATCCCCATTGTTTGACCTACTTTTGATGGAAGACGTGCCCCTGCCTCTCTAAGTAATTCAATTAATAATTCCATTAATATTGCTTCTAGTAACGGGGGAAAAGGGACTTGCGAACGTGATTGCCCAATGACAATTAACAATTTAGATGGTATAAGTTCATAGTGATAGGTAAGGATTGCAACATAGAATGCTGTAAAGAGCAGTGATCCAGCCATAGCCAAAAAACGTATAAATCTTATGAAGGTACTCAAAGACCAGCGTAAATAAATATCCTCTGTTGATTCAAAAAACGAAAAAAAATTAGCAGGCCCAATAATAGCCACTGGGCTTCGATCTAAAAGGATACCAACCCGTCCATTTAAAATAGAATAGAGAAATCGATCGGGCAGTTCTGTCATGATAAACTGAGGAAAAAAAGAATAATGATTATCTTCAAGACACTGTGCCAAAACTGAACTGTCACTTATATCATCAGTTGTAATAGTTTCAAGCTTCTGCTTAAGTGTTTTTAGTATGTCTTCATCCGTTAAATCTTTAATGTAAATAATTCTTAATTTCTTCTTAACAAGTTCTCCTATTTCCAATTCATCCGTACACAAATTAGAATTATTTAGATTTTGTCTGATAATTTTTATATTAGAAGACAATGATTCTGTAAACGAAATTTTAGGGCCGTATACCAAAGATTCAGTTTCTGCTTTCTCGATGGATCTTTCAATTGGATTAGCACAATTTACTAAAAGGGCTTTATTTTCTTTTAATAAGTAAATATAAACGAATCCATTTAAAAGTGAAGAAATAATTTCTTGTTCCTTAAAGTCAATCTTTACCTCGTCAATCGGGATATTCTTCATTAAATAAGAATAGGTTATATCTTTTTTTGGCAGCTGTTGAATGAATTTAATAACATATTCATTAACTGTTTCAGCCTTAATTAAATTTTTCATAAATACAATTTCCAGACAATCTCCCGCGACCTCAATGGACCTGCAAAGTAAATCTGGTGATTGGTTGAGGATATATTTAATTTTTTTATAATTTGGGCAGTTATTGTTATTTGGTGTATTTGCCATTTGAAAAATCCTTAATAATTTTTTCTTATTATTTGAAAAAAAAACCATTTTATCCATGGTTATATAAAGAAGTAAGTCCAGAAAGTAGTTTATGGACTTGTTTTGAATTGAATTGTAAAAGATAAAAGTGGAATAAACTGTTTGGAAATAGGATAAGTTGCTGCGTAATCAAAGAGGGTGATAAATCCTCATTTAGATACAATACGGTGAACCGTATCATAAGTAAATGAGGTTTATATATCTGGTATAAATTCTATTTTAAACATAATCGGAGAGCAAACGTAAAAAAGGAATATTTTGTGCAGAAAAACCGCTAGAAATTTTATGTTCTTAGCAGGTTTTTTCATGTCTTAATTATAATTCCTTATCCCTTTATTAATTTGTACCAATAAATGCATCAAAAAAAATAAAGTGACCAAGGTGGTTATTTTACCAATGTATTCTGAAAACACTGACGAAAGATAGTGATTTTTGTCAAAAAAAAAACATATAATTGGTATGAAGTACTCAAAAATCCTTGGGAGCTAAAAACGCTGAATGAACATCATGAAAAGCTAGGATAATTAAAAGACCTCATTTAGATATGTTACGGTGAACGTATCATAAATAAAGGAAGCTTTTTGAATTTAGGCTGGGAATGGCGGTAGTAAAAAGGATGATCAAAACTTGTAAAGGAATGGTCAGTTTTGAAGGAAAGAAGCTGTGGGCACTTGATTTACCGTAACACTTCCATAGAAGAGCAAGGGGCGTCTAAACCAATTTAAGGTTTAACGCCCCTCGTTTTTTTGTTACCTTTGCATTTTATTATCAAATGGCAGCTTGTTGATAATGTAAAAATGCTTTCACGTGATGAACCAGGCCGTCATCCGCCAGTTTCAGATATGTCAGATCTCCGGCATCCTCACCGTCAACCACCCATTTGACTCGATCAGAAGAATCACGGGAATTGTAAACCTCGATCGAATAGGTTGTCTTTCCGTATACATAGTCGATATGGAAGGATTCCCATTCATTCGGGACGCAAGGCTTGATAGAAAGTTGATTTTTCTGAAGCTTGATTCCCAATACATATTCCAGGCCTGCTTGATACATCCAGCTGGATGCTCCGGTGTACCAGGACCAGCCGCCGCGGCCCTGATGAGGATTCGCTGTGTATACATCAGCAGACATCACATATGGTTCATTTCCATATGTCTGGATATCCCTCTTGGTGAGCGTATGGTTGATTGGATTAAGGATGGAAAATAGCTCAAAGGCTTTGTCCTGACGACCTAACATTGCCCAGGCGACAATACCCCAAATGACACCGTGGGTATATTGACCGCCATTTTCACGAATCCCAGGCGGGTACCCTTGAATGTAACCTGGACTTGGTTTAGTTACATCAAATGGTTCTGTCAATAGCTTTGCAAGATTAAAATCGCGATCGACCAGCTCATGGTCAAAAGAAGCCATGGCCTGAGTCTGACGCTCAGTTGTGGTGCCCTGAGTGATGACGGACCATGATTGGGCGATGGCGTCAATCCTGCATTCCGTGTTAACCTCAGATCCAATCCATGTTCCTGAATCCGTAAACGCTCGGCGGAACCAGCTGCCATCCCAGGCATGAAGGTTGAGATTTTCCTTCAATTGCTGGGTAGAGGTCCTGAAATATTCCTCCACATCAGGTGGGAGTACTCCGTCTTCAAACATTAAAAATCTATTCAGGATATCAAGAAGGAACCATCCCAGCCAGACGCTCTCCCCGCGTCCCTTTGCACCAATACGGCTCATGCCGTCATTCCAGTCGCCAATCCCCATGAGCGGGAGCCCGTGCTCCCCAAATTTCAATGAATGGTTAATGGCCCGAAGACAGTGGTCCAAAAGTGAACCTATCTCATCAGACACAACTGTATCTTCGTATCGCTCCAGTTCTTCTTCACGCAGAACGTCACTCTGGAGGTATGGAACCATCTCCTTCAGAATATCGTAATCCCCAGTTTGGTTAATATAGCGGGAAACAGTATACGGAAGCCAGAGAAGGTCGTCTGAAAATTTGGTCCGGATCCCTTTAAATGTTTCTTGATGCCACCAGTGCTGGACATCTCCTTCTTGGTATTGATGAGCAGCATTAATCAGTATTTGCCTTCGTGTAATGGAAGGGTCGGTATGCAAAAATGCAAGCGAGTCCTGCAGCTGGTCCCGGAAACCAAACGCCCCTCCAGCTTGATAAAATGCAGTCCTTGCCCATAGGCGGCAAGCAAGCGATTGATACAATAGCCAGCCGTTCATCATGATATCCATGGCCCTGTCTGGTGTCCGTATTTGTACTTGTCCTAGAATCTTCCGCCAATAATCTGCAACGCTGGAACTTGTCTCCTCGAAAGCAAATGGGTGGCTATACTGTCTAATAAGCGAAAAAACCTTTTCTTTGGATGAATCACAACCAAACAAAATGGTCACCGTTATTTCAGCATCCTCGGGAATCTCTACGACGGTTTGGAGGGCCCCGCACGTATTGGCAAACGCTCCTGTCCGTTTAGAGAGTCCTTTTTGCAAAAGCCCCGCGGGAAAATCTAGTGCCCCGCCATTACCGATAAATTCCTCCCGATCGCCTGTCCAGGAATACAAGTCGTCTGATTGCCCAGTCGACTGGGGCATTGCGATATGCATGAAGCTGACGGCATCCCGAAATGTTTCCTGGAAGGAATTGCGGGCAAGAAGCACTTTATGTTCCGCGTCCCATTCAGTAATGATAAAGGGCGCCTGTGCTTCACGTGTGACGCCGAGAACCCATTCTGCGAAATAGGTAAGGGAAACTCGTTTTTTAGACTGGCTTCTATTGCGTAGCCGCAGCTTGAGCAATTTAACCGTATCCTTCAATGGAACAATGATTTCCATTGTATGTGTTACATCTCCATCCTGTTGTTCAAAACGGCTGAATCCCTTGCCATGTGTGACTTTGTAGTTCAAATGAGCCCCTGCTGGTTTTGGGGTTGCTGACCAGACATGATTTGTATCAAGGTCCTGTAAGTAAAGGCACTCTCCAGGCTCGTCAAGAACAGGATCATTGGTCCATGGAGTGAGTTTACATTCCCTAGAGTTTCTCCACCAGCTGTATCCGGTGCCAAGATCCGTGATTAAGGTGCCAAATTGTGGGTTGGCTAGGATATTGCTCCACGGCCTCGGCAAATACGAGTTGTTTTGTACGTAAATTTGATAGGCCTGGCCATCCTCGGTGAAGCCTCCCCAGCCATTGAAGAATTCGCCTTCAGCTGAGTATTGGGATGATGGGCCGCTATTTTTGATTTTTCGTTCGGCTATAGGCTGATGCTGTTCGGGACGTAAAGGAGCATCGTAAGCAAGCAGCTGTGCACCCAGGCTCGGACCTCCTGCCCGCAGCCAGACACGGGCCGTTGCTTTTAAGAGGGTATGAACCTTTTCGTCAAGTTGTGAAGCTTTCAACCCGATCATACGCCTTGGTTGTCCCACTCCCCTGGCGGCCAGTTGATCCCTTAAACGATTCATGAGTTGATCCTGGTACCCGCCCTCGGTCTCATCAAGCACCACCAGGTCGATTTCTAATCCCAGCCTGCACAGGTACTGGTGTTGTTGTGCCGTCAATACTACGAATGGCAAATCTGCCGAATGCTTAATTGAAACAACCGCAATCGGGGCATCTCCGCTAATGCCATGGGACCACAAGGCAGACTGGCCTAAACTATTCTGTACAATAGCCTTCCTGCGTAAAGGTGTTAAGGCTGGGGAATAGAGAAGGCGTCCTGCCAGCCTTTGGGCGTCCGAAGCTTGCTTTGGCGTTAGGTGCAGGTGCCGAAGATCAATTTGCGAGCGGACCAATGCAAGATGAAACATCCGGTCAGCCTGCTTTGGTTCCCGTAACTGCTGTACAATGTCGAGTGCCTGTCGGCGGCTTTCTGCCACACCTGTCACAATGTAAACAACAGCTGCGTCTCCAGGTGCCAAATGAATGCGCCGTCTCATAACAAATGCCGGGTCCACAACAGAGCCAATTAGTCCGTTTAAGGTAGAAGCCATGGCTTTTGGTTCCTTCAAGGAATACCCCCTGCCGATAAATTGGGCACGATCTGTCTCAAATTCGTATCCTTGTACCTTAGGGTCATGAACATAAACAGAATGCACGGCCCATATCTCCTGTTCTTCATCCTCACGGGTGCGTTTTTTGGCTAATAAACATTGAGTTTCTGGATCGTGGCTTGTGTCGATAAATAATTTACTAAAGGCTGGATGTGCACTCACTGCTGAAGGATTTGCGAGTGCCAATTCTAAAAACGTGGTCACCTCTAATAACCTGTCTTGGTCGCTATTGTTTACCAGCTGCAGACGCCGAATCTCTGCATCCACATCAGGGGCCACTGTTATTTCAAGTTTAGATGAGATCTCACGATAGGATCCTTCATAGGTTGTTTTGTCCAAGCGAAATACGGAACTTGGCTCTTGTATGGAATAACATGGAAAGTTCATAATGCTCCATGTTTCTTCTGAAGTCTTATCGTGAAGGTATATCATCATGCCAGAATGATCCATAATGGGATCTTCCTGCCATCGGGTGATGGAAAGCCCATTCCATGACAGCATGCCCGTCCCCCTGCTTGTGCTCATACTAGACATACGGCTGTTTGAGAGGACGTTTACTTCGGGAACAATGGTTGGTTTCGTAAATGACCGTTCCAGAGTGTCAAAATGTTCATCAAAAGAGGTGAACTTCTTATGCAGTCCAATAGGCTCTTTCAGTAGAGCCGCTTTTTCAGGAATGCGCTCCTGTAAAAGCAAATCAGCCGTACAAACGCGAGCATCGGAATGGAAACGATTAATCATTTGATCATCCAATAACAAATTGCTCAGGGTCAGCATGCTCATACCCTGATGGTGCGCCATGTAACTTTGCACAATCTGGTATTGCTCGCCATTAGTAAGTCTAGGGGCCGTAAAATCAACAGCTTCAAAATAACCAAACTTGCCTTTTGCACCCAGGTCTTTAAATTTGCTTAGGGAGGCTAGACCTGCTTCACCAGCATAAGGAAGCGCCATAATGGTGGCATAGGGGGCAAGAACCAGATTTTGCTCAAGACCGCGATCAAGTCCAAGCCCTGGAACACCAAAAGCACGATATTGATAGTTCAATTGATAATCAAAGGCGTAATAACCACTTTCCGAGATTCCAAAAGGCAGCTGGTACTGGTCTGCATACTTTCGTTGTTGATGAACGACGCCTCGATAAGTCGAATCCCAGATTGTATTTTTGTAGGTACGCATTATCAGCATGGGCATTAAATACTCAAACATAGTTCCTGACCAGGATAATAATGTTTTGTACTGTCCGGCTTTTGTCATTGTCCTTCCCAACGAGAACCAGTGTGAAACTGGTATTTGCCCCAAAGCGATGGCAACAAAGCTTGTCTGCCTTGCTTCAGAAGCCAACAAGTCATAAAGAATGGAATCCTTCTGGCCAGAATCGACATGGTACCCAAGCGAGAACAGCCGTTCATCCGGATTATATAGTGCGGCAAAATTGGTCTGTTCTATTAGTTGATCAAGCTTATGAATGATGTTCTGGAAACGGTCTTGGTAATGTTCCTCCCGTTTGCTCCATTCAATCAGGCTTTGCTCCACAGCCATCAAATAAGCGATGAAGTTTCCAGAATCGACCGTCGAAACGTATTTTGGGTAAAGCGGTGTTGCGGTACACGTATCATACCAGTTCAACAAATGCCCATTCCATTTCTCCATTCGCTGAATCGTTTCTATGGATAATTCGATCCGGTCCAGCATGGCTGGCGTATCAATGAAGTCCAGATCCCGGGCGGCCACAACACATGCCAGATAAGCCAATATTGGTTGGCGACGTACGATGGGCAATGATTTCTTTTGGTATGTACTGCACGTTATCAGGCGGCAGCCAAGAATCCGCTTCGGTGGCATATTTTTCATAAAAGGCCCAGATTTGTGAGGCTAATTCTGTTAGGTCAGCCTTCGCATCATGGAGCCATGTCTTATTCTCTGTCGTTTGTGGCTGATTTAAAGACTGGATGACAGGCCGTGCAAGAAGCCAAATCAAAAGGACTGTTCCACCGAATATCCGTCCAACCACCCCGCCAGAAAGGAAAGCGAGTAAAGCAAACAGAAAGATAACGATATAACCAGATATTTCAAACAGGAAAACACGCTTCTTCGTGTCTTCTCGATCTGTCTTGGCTGCTGGGACCCACTCCAGTAAATTCTTCCCACTAATGAACAAACGGTAGAGTGTGCGCAAAATAGCATCTAAAGAAAGCACCGCAGTAAACGGCAAAGTAATTAGTTGTACTGCACATTGGGAAAACGTAATCCAAATGGTCCTATTGAGCCTTCTTCCAAAAAGAGCTGACACGAACGCAACCAAAAATGGAAGAAATATGGTTCCAAAAACAATGGACACCCAAATCCAAGGCCTGCCAGGGAGCACGGAAAAACTAAGCAGTGCAGTGAGCAGGTAGATTGGAGCACGGAGACTCCGGCGCAAATTATCAACAATCTGCCAACGAGTGATGCCGCCTAAAGAAACGGGCCTTCTTTCCCCATGCCGATCTTTGCAGCTTTTGCCCACCCATCTGATGAGCTGCCAGTCCCCGCGAATCCATCTATGCACCCGACGCTCGTTAGCGTAAAAAGTACTTGGGTGCGACTCGACAATTTCGATATCAGAGGTTAAACCTGCCCGCAAAAATCCACCTTCGAGCAGATCATGACTTAGGACCGAATGCTCGGGAATTCGGTCAACCAGTGTTTTTCGAAATGCCTCCACGTCAAAGATTCCTTTGCCGACAAAGATGGCATGACCAAACAAGTCTTGATAAACATCAGATATCGCAAAAGAATATGGGTCAATCCCTGGGTCCCCGGACCATAAGGCGGCAAATCGCGAATTTTGGGTAGACTCAAAACTCACGCCAATACGGGGCTGCAACAACCCAAATCCTTCAACGACCCGTGTTCCTTCTTTATTTAACCTCGGACGGTTGTAAGGGTAGTGGATGGAACCTGCGAGCCGGCTAACTACACCGATTGGCAGAAGGGTATCAAAATCGGTTGTAAACACATACCGGATATGCTTCAAAATTTCTGTTTGTCCATGGATGGTGGAGAAGCTGGTTTTGTCACTACCTGAAAGAAGCTCTACAAATTCAACTAACTTGCCGCGTTTCCGCTCCCAGCCCATATAGGTTTGATCAACTGGATTAAAAAGACGGGATCTATGAAATAGAAAAAACTTCTCAGTCCCGTATTTGTTGTTCAGCTCATCCAATCGTTTCAAGGCATGTGCGACTAATGCATCGTCCATTGTCGTGGTTTCGGAAGAAGCATCACAAAAATCTGCCAATATACCAAAATGTATGTTCGGCTGCCTGTTTCCCAAATAATGAATCAATAGGTTGTTCACTACATCGTCCACTTCTTCTAGACTTGACCAGATGACGGGGATGACCACCATCGTTTTTGCATCTTCCGGCAGCTCTTCCGAGAAATCATAACGGAGGATAGGAGCCGGGCGGCAGCATTTTCCTATTATTAGATGAATAATCGATATTGCCCAATCACTTACAGGCATAATCAGTGCGATGATGACTGCAAGCCAAGCCAGCGGTTGTGCTGCCAACCCTGCTAATACCCATTTCCCGGTGATGATCATCAACCCAGTAAATAAAAGGATGAAGCTCAGAAAATAGGCAGCCGACGGCTGTCTTCTTATTACGAGGTGTGGCAGCACCCGGGGCCTAGCTACCTTACAGAGCTCCTTGCGCAGGATGGAAATTCCTTTTGGATCTAGCAAATAGTAGGGTAGGCAGGCACCGCGCGGAGGGCTTTCGGCTTGATCCATTTCCTCTTCACAGGACGCTGTAAGGCGAAGGGCGGTTTGCGCAACTAGGGTTTCCGATACATTCAACTGAGCGGCCACTTTTACAACTCTTCCACGAAGGAAGTCACGGCTTTCAAGATCGAGCCGTCCGTAATCACTGTATGGATCCGAAAGAAGAATTTGTTCAAGATAAGATATTTTTGAAAAGGTTATCCGCCACGGCAGACGCTCGATAACGTGTAAACTTTGGACCAGGTTGCCGCAAGTCACTTGCAGCTCTGCCTGTAATTGATGTTCTAGCGATACCATTTGTTCGAGACCGGATTCGCTGGTTTCCACATAGCCTGCGATCCAATTGTGAACAATTTGGATATTAGGTTCCAATTCACTCAAATGCTGGACCAAGTGGACAATTTGAACTGGATCTAAGCTTCCTTTGCGAGTTTTCTCTTCCAATAAGGCTTTGATTCTGGAATCGTTCATATTTTTGGTGCCAATTTGTTCGATTAACGACATAATAGAATGGCAGGACTCGTGTCGTTTCCGTACCTCCTTCATCAATTCGGCTAACCGATGAATAATCATGACACGCATCGCACTCAGTAATGTCCAGCATTCCATATCCTTGAGAATCGAAACCTCCTGGAAGGACATCAGGTATCTTTCGAATGATACGACGTCGTAGCGGCCATCCACATGATTAAGATAGTCGTTACAAAGGGCGTAGATTCTCGGCATCCCATCAGACCGCAATTTGGGAAGCCTTTTTAACGTTGTGCGAGGCAATTCCTTAAAAACAACCTGCGCCTGTACTTCGATAAAATTGATGTGGTCAAGCAGCCAATCTTCAGCTGGCTGCTTACATTCCACTTTGTTATTTCGTAAATGTCTTGCAAAACTATGCAGACTTGACAAATCTGACCGAAAGGCATGCCAATATCTTTTTGCCACTTCGTTGCCATCCGTTATTTCGTGAATTAGGGCAAACTCATGTGCTTTGGTTGCCAGTTGTTCGTTGTTTAAAATTTCAAGCTCCCCCTTGCAAGATGTTTTAAGTGAAAATATTACCATTATCTACATTTTTATTCATAAAGATAAAACCAACCAAATAGGGATGCTCCCTATATAACTTGAAGTGCGTAATGATTCATTACTCCTTTTCCCGAGTGGAATCTTTAGGAAAACCAATGGTTAGTATTTACCATAGGAGTAAGCATTATTTAATAAAGTAAATATAGATTTTATATTTTCATATGCAGTATTTGAAGGGGAAAGAAACGTAGGTGTATGCTTATTGCCTTATCACTGTTTGTAAAAGAGGCGAACAGTGACAAAACTGTTCACCTCTGTGAATCTTTTAACAAAACTGCCGGTCAATTAGGTGAGAGGAACCGTACCATAAATAGAGGCAATAACTCTAGAAGGTGATTGCGCTGCCTGCTCAATGTAAATTCTTTCAGTCACAAATATAATAAGCTGGCAAAGACATCAATTGTTAGAAGATATCTTGCCAGCTTATCTTTTTGTCAGGAAGGCTAAATGTATTCTATATAATATATTTGATGATTACCAGCATTAATAGCAATGAGGAAGTCTAACATTTCCCTATAACAATCGTTTTAAGGAACTTCCTCCACGTAAATTTGCCATTGCCTTCACATAGGTATCCTGTGTGATATCCTCCGCTTCCTCGCGGTTTTGAACTTTAAAATATATGAATTTGTAGACCGACTCCCATGTTTCATCACATATTTCTTCTATGGATTTCGGTGCACCCATATTTTGTTTAGTCTCTTTCTCGTGCTTTGCACCTTCCTTCCCCGGCCGGTTGTTTTTTACAATAATAAAAACGTCTTAATGTGCCAGATTGTTGCAAGCAGGCATCCTATTTGTGAATTAATTTGTCCAATCTTCATGAAGTTTGTTATCTAGCAAGCAAGCGCGATTGTATTTAACTTCTTTTCTAAGTTGCACATATGCAAACTATTAATTAAGATTTATTATGGAAAAATAAAAGCATTAAGGTACAACTTTAATGACAATAAGGAGACTAAAAAGTTTGGATAGAAACAGATTTTCATTAATTGCACATCGCAACCACGCATTTAGTAATCCAATCAATGAATCAAAGATTATGAAAATGATACAAATGATTCCATTGAAGCCAAATGATAAGGTAATTGACATTGGTGCAGGAAAATGTGAGCTGCTAATACGCCTTGTGGAAAACTATAGGATATTAGGAACTGCCATTGAACTATATGACGGAGCTATTGATGAGGCGAAAAAAAAGGCTAAAGACAGAATCCATGATGGCAGCATTACATTTATTGCTGAAGATGCCAAGACAGCTTTAGAAAAAAATGAACAAGGGAAATATGATTTAGGAGTTTGTATTGGTTCAACTCATGCCTTAGGTGGATTGGAATCTGCATTACAATCCATGAAACGGATTGTAAACAAAAATGGTTATATTCTTATTGGGGAGGGGTACTGGAAAAAGTCCCCTAGTATCGAATATTTGCAGGCGCTTGGTGGAGCGGCAGAGTCCGATTTGGAAAGTCATGCCGGAAACATTAAAATGGCTGAGGAATTAGGTTTAGTTCCGCTTTGGTCCTATGTGGCGAACGAAGATGATTGGGATGAATATGAATGGATGTACTCCTCATCAATTGAAAATTATTGCCATGAAAATCCTGATGATCCTGATTGCCAGGCCATGCTCGAACGAATCAGGACTTGGAGGGGAACTTACTTGCAATGGGGAAGAGATACATTGGGATTTGGATTGTACTTATTTAGAAATTAGTCCTCCAAATTTCTAAATTGTATGACAAAACTTCCTATTATCCTAGTGGGGTGAGCCAAACCATAAATAAAGGAAAAAGTAGGAGATTCTCCTCAAATGTCTTCCTGCATGGCGTTGGCTTAGCTTTGTTCTAATATTCTCTAACGATCCATCAATTGGATTTATTAGTTCTGTAGGACCACAATGTCTTTAGGAACTAGTAATATTTCATTTATTGTTTTACCTAAGTAACCACCAGAACTTCTATCATAAAGAAAAACACATTGAATAGGAAGGATTCAGTGTGTTTTTCAGCAGATCTCATATGGAAATTTTTTTTACACAGGCTTAGCACCTATAAATTCATCAATAGTTTCAGGGGTATGTTTGCCTTCTTTTCCTTGGAAAAGGTCAATATTAACGGTCACATCCATGCATCCAAGATATTTTCCTTCTTTATCACGGACTGCCATGAATTTTTGATAAATTTGACCCGTTTCACCAGTGCGTTTTGGGAACCAAAATTCCCATTCGTCGCGCGTTCCTGAATGAAAGTCGTTCAGCAGTTTTTCAACGTGGTGAGCCACTTTTGGGTGAAGCTCAAGTACATGGCGGCCAATCGCTTCTTTACGGCGGCCATGCACGCGGTTAGGATTATTTGAATACCAGCGGAAAATATCGTTGGCATCGCAAAAACCCATTTCAAATGGTAAAAGGTTGATAATTGAATCCAAAGTGCTGGCTTTAATTGCACCAGTTTCAAAATTAATGACAGCTTCAGGACTAATTAATTCAGACAATTTTCCTTCAGACATTTAAAAACCTCCTATATTTAATCTTCGTTTATGGGAAGAATAAAATAGTATAAATATTGGTGAGAAAAAAATCAGCCGCTTCTGGATGATTATTATCTAACCTCACCTCATTAATAATGATATCATTATTAATGATAGCCAAATGTGATTTATCTCACAAAAGTTCGGTGAGCCGTATATAAATAGCGACAGTTTTTAATTAAGAGTAATCTAGCTTTGTTTTCCTTTTGAAGACAGAGCTTTTTTAATGTCCTTTTATTCTTCTTTGGTTTGATTTTACCCCATATACAATCCTGCGGATTTTTACAAAAATTAATTTTCCCAAGGCCATATGTAGTTCATATTCAGTTCATAGTGTTGATTTATAATCCATATGTAATCTGATGAATAAACAAATGAACGCTTTATTGTCGTACGTAGTTTTTTTATGAGGAGGAAAAACGACTATGAACATTCAACATACAAAGATAATCGCACCAAATAATAGTGATTGGGCTGTTGAAGCAAGCGGACTTGTCAAAACGTTTGGCGATAATCGGGCGGTAGACGGTGTAAATCTGAACGTGAAAGCCGGTACAATTTACGGTGTACTTGGCCCCAACGGAGCCGGAAAAACGACAACGATCAGAATGCTTGCTACATTATTACGCCCAGACGTTGGTACAGCACGTGTTTTCGGTTTCGACGTGGTGAAGGAGCCGCAGATAGTCCGTCAATTAATTGGGGTGACTGGTCAGTATGCTTCGGTCGATGAGTCACTTAGTGCTACGGAGAATCTGATTATTTTTTCACGACTCCTAGGCCTTGGGCGAACAGAGGCAAAGAATAAGGCGGCGGAACTGCTGGAGGAATTTGGATTAACAGAAGCTGCGAAGCGTCCATTGAAAAATTTCTCAGGTGGGATGCGCCGCCGGTTAGATTTGGCTGCTAGCCTTATTTCCCAGCCGCCGCTTATCTTCTTGGATGAACCTACCACCGGTCTCGACCCGCGAACCCGAAATCAAATGTGGGATACAATCCGACGCTTGGTAAAGTCCGGGTCAACAGTACTATTAACTACCCAGTACCTTCAAGAGGCAGATGAACTAGCCGACCGTATCGCGGTGATCGATCATGGCCGAGTGGTCGCAGAGGGGACATCCGATGAACTGAAAGAATCAGTTGGTACCTCATCATTACATTTGAGCATCAAACATCCACAAAACATGGGAGACGCCCGGAGGATCGTTGAACGAATCCTTCAGGTTCAGTCAGCTGTTTCAGCGGAAGGGGGGAAGATTTTAGCGCCGATGAAAGACCCCGATCGGGTAGCTGACCTCTTGATTGCTTTGAGAGAGACAGGAATCCAACTGACTGAGCTTAGTGTTCAGAAGCCGACTCTAGATGAGGTATTTCTAACGATTACCGGCCACGGTGTGAAGGATGACGTATCAACAGAATCCGATAAATTGGATCAGGGAGTGAATTTACGAGTATGAAAAATAATGCTATGATGCCAACTGCCAAAAGCCAGATACGGAATAAATCGAGTTTTAGCCAAGTGGTCCAAAACTCATTAACGATGGCCTATCGAGGGTTGCTAAAGATACGTCGAACACCGGAGCAATTGTTCGACGTCACGCTCCAGCCAATTATCTTTACATTGATGTTCACCTATATCTTTGGCGGGGCCATCGCTGGAAATGTGCAAAACTATTTGCCCATAATCATACCTGGCATCCTCGTTCAGACGGTTATTTCGACTTCGATCGTCACAGGAGTCCAGCTGCGGGAGGACATGGATAAGGGAGTATTCGACCGATTTAAGTCCCTGCCGATTGCACGGATTGCTCCCCTGGCAGGTGCGTTGCTCGCTGATACGATCCGTTATACTATTGCGACAGTGCTTACCTTTGCTATGGGGTATGTCATGGGATATCGGCCCGAAGGAGGTCTAGGTTATGTTTTCATTGCAGCGCTTCTGGTCATTGTGTGTTCCTGGTGTGTAAGCTGGATCTTTGCTTTCTTTGGTGTGATTGCACGTACAGCGTCAAGTGTACAGGGAATTTCAATGCTTGTGCTATTCCCGCTTACGTTTCTCTCTAATGCGTTTGTACCAGCCAATACCATGCCAAACTGGCTTCAATGGTTTGTGGAAATAAATCCCATTTCACATCTTGTCACGGCTGTCAGGGAACTGACCAACTCCGGAATCATGGGTTGGGACCTTACCATCTCTCTTATCGGCGCCGCTGTTATTGTCGTTATCTTCGCACCAATTACAGTACGTGCTTATATGAGGCGGACATAGTTATGAAAAGCTTTGAATGGTGTAAAATAAAGTGTAATGTTTATAGGAATCGCATGAAGAGTGGCGGTTCCCTTTATTCTTTTAAAAGGAATGAATACTATGGCAAAAGTGTTAATTGTAGATGATGATCCTCACATCCGGGAATTAATTCATGTCATTCTTTCGAAAGAAGGCGTATTGATTGTGGAAGCACAAGACGGGAAGGCTGCCCTATCGATACTTGAAAATCAAAAAATTGATTTAATTATTCTTGATATTATGATGCCGAATATGGACGGCTGGACATTTTGTCAGGAAGTCCGAACCTATTATTCTGATACACTTCCAATCTTAATGCTGACGGCTAAAGGGGAGACAGCTCAAAAAGTAAAAGGTTTTGATCTTGGAGCAGATGATTATATGGTTAAACCATTTGCAGCAGCGGAGCTTGCCGCGCGGGTTAAAGCATTGCTCAAACGATATCAAATATCTGTCTCTAATCGAATTGAAATCGGAAATGTGATGATTGATCGCGCTTCTTATAAAGTATTTGTCGGTGATCAGGACATTACCTTGCCGCTTAAAGAATTCGAACTGTTGTTTAAGCTTGCTACACATCAGCAAAAAACCTTTTCAAGAGAACAATTAATTGAAGATATTTGGGGATTTAATTATGAAGGTGATGAACGAACCGTTGATGTCCACATTAAACGGCTGCGGCAGCGATTCTCTCAGGCAGATTGTCCATTTGTCATTACCACAATCCGAGGACTTGGCTATCGTTTGGAGGTGCTAAATTGAACTTGCCTGAAATCATGAAACGCATTTTAGGTTTTACTGCTGTCATTATCTCACTTCTATTTTGCTGGTCAGGCGCCTATTGGGCCACAGCAAGGTTCTATGAGTCCATTCATTATTTCCCTCATGAATTTACCAGACAGTTAATCAACTCACTCCTTGGTTTTTTTCTTTTTGGTTGCTGCATGTTTTTTATTTCAAGAATTAAATGGGTAAAGTTAAAGCAAGATAAATTCTTGCACCCGATGCTTCACGCAATGAAGATGATGGCTGAAGGAAACTTTAATATAGATCTTTCTTATTACAAAAATCAATTTCGCGGTCAAAATGATCATCCATACCAGAGGCTAATTGAAAGCATTAGGCATATGGCCGATAAACTGGGGAAAATGGAGGAAATGCGGCAGGAATTCATCTCGAATGTCTCCCATGAAATCCAGTCTCCACTGACATCAATCGGCGGATTTGCGTATGCGTTGAAAAACGACGAGCTGAGTCCTGGGGAACGCAAACATTACCTGGAAATTATCGAAATGGAAAGTACCAGGCTATCAAAATTGAGTGAAAATCTATTAAAACTTACCTCACTAGAGTCTGATCATCATCCGTTTGAACTAAAAAACTATCGGCTGGATCATCAGCTGCGCCGAATCGTCCTCGCCTGTGAACCGCAGTGGGCAGAGAAACAAATAATCTTGGATATATCCCTCGAACAATTAACGATCATGGCTGATGAGGAATTGATGGATCAAGTATGGATAAATTTAATTCATAATAGTATTAAATTTACGCCAAAAGAAGGTACTATATCTATTGAGGCATATAAAACCACTGACAATCAATTGGTGGTAATAATAAAAGACACGGGAATAGGGATAAACAAGGATGTGCAGATGCGTATCTTTGAGCGATTTTATAAAGCGGACAAATCTAGAAATCGTAAATATGGAGGCAATGGGCTTGGTTTATCCATTGTAAAAAAAATCATTGATTTGCATAAAGGGGAGATTTATGTCCAAAGTGAACCGGGAAAAGGAACGGAAATAATGGTGAGGCTTTCGGTAATGAACAAAAAATAATTATTCCAGGATGGAGTGATAACTTGAAAGCAAAAGCTAAATATCAAACTTGGATTCGAATTTACAAACTGCTTACTTTTATAGTTATTTCACTCGTTCTTCTTTTTATAACATTATTACCTGTTAATTTATATCTGAAAGTTCTATCAGGAACTTTGGCGTTGCCTTTTATTTATATTGCATTTATTCTTTGTTATTCTGTTTATCAATTTGCAGCAACTGGCGGGAATTATCAATCAAAAATACATGATTTAATCGTTGCCATGGTGAATTGGGATGGTAAAGGGAGAATATTGGATATAGGGACTGGCTGTGGTTCGCTGATTATTAAATTGGCAAAGACTTTTCCTGAGGCTTTTTTAACTGGAATTGATTATTGGGGCGGTAATTGGGAATATTCAAAAGCGCAATGCCAGCAGAACGCAGAAATCGAAGGAGTTTCTGATAGGATTGATTTTCTGAAAGCAAGTGCTGCCGAACTCCCTTTTAATGATGGCGAGTTCGAAATCATCGTAAGTTGTCTAACATTTCATGAAGTGAAGGATAGCAAAGATAAAACGGAAGTGATGAAAGAGGCATTAAGAGTGTTAAAACCTGGTGGTGTATTTGTCTTTTTAGATTTGTTTAAGGATGAAAAAATATTTGGGGATGAAAAAGAGCTCTTAATAGCCTTAAAGAAGCATGGTGTATCAGAATTGACTAGCTGTAAACTTGCTGATGTAATCAAGCTGCCAAAGTTTTTATTGAACAAAAAAATATTAGGAAATGCAATCATCTTGAGCGGAAGAATATAACCGAATACTGGTTTGCCTGTAAACAATGTAAAAAATAGAACAAAATAAATTTATGAAACGTATATTATTAATGCACTCAAATTAAAATACAACGAAGACAATGTCTTTTTTTTTATTAACAGTTAGCATTTAGGCAACCATTATAGGTAACAATCACCATGTTGCAGACAACTTTCATAGGAGGTGAGGTAGTATGAATAACGATATGGTGCTGAGACAAGTGGAAGTGGTTCGAGCCATTACTCTCCAAAAGTTGGAATCTATTACAGAAGATGTGGCTGATATTATGCCTAAGGGGTTTAACAATACGATTCGTTGGAACGTTGGTCATATTTTAATTGTTCAGGATCAGCTTGCTTCGAATTTTGCGGGATTACCGTCACAGCTATCTCCAGAATTTATCACCTTATTTGGCAATCGGACGAGACCAAGTGAATGGCAAGTGGAACCTCCAACATTGCAAGTCTTATCACATGAATTAAAAAGGCAAACTGCTTACATCAGGGAATCCCTAGGCAGCCGCCTGCAGGAAAAGGCAATAAAGCCCTTTGTACGGCTTGGCTTTAAGATGGAAACAATTGGGGAAATCCTAACATTTAGTATACACCATGAAGGAATGCATACAGGAGTTATTTATGCGATTCAACGAGCAATTGAAGGTTCCAACAATTGAAGAAGCGGAGCTGGGGATGGCTTGTGTGTTTTAAGCTCTAGTACATAGAGAAAGTTATGAAATGTATATTATTAACGCGCTCAAATTGGAGTACAACGTAGACAAGGCTTTTTTTTGATTCATGGTAATATACCAGTTAGCATTTAGGCACCCTTTATGGGTGCCTATTCCTATTTCCTCGCTAATGCCCGCAGCTCACATCTTCTTAGGAACATAGTTGAAAATTTCTTTAGATTCAAAGCTGTCCAAGAGACGGTTCAACCAGTCATAGTATTCAAGGGCATGAGTTAGTTTTTCGATATCCATTTTCGCTTCTGCTTTTATCTCGTTATCCACTTCTGGATCAGTCAAGAGTATTTGTAACTCTTTGAGCGATTTCTCCATCGCGGAAACATTGATTGAGATTCCTGCCCGCCATTTAATCGAAAAAAAGTCGATGAAGGTTTGATACCAATCTGACTCGGCTTGGTATAAATCTTTCCTTACTCCTCGTTTCCACACTTTTTCTACCATTTTCAACTCTAACAAACTTCGAATCGATGTACTCATACTTGTCTTGCTCATTCCGAGTTCATCCTTCATTTCATCTAATGTCAATGGACCATCCTTAAAATACAAAGCCCCATATAATCTTCCTATAGATTCAGCAACACCGTATAAATTCATATTTTGGGAAATCGCCTCAATCACCCGTTCTCGTGCCCGGTCCAGCTTTTCTACGTCATTCATCTTGAATCACATCCATTTGTAACATGTATCTAATAAGATACCATGTTTATATTAAATGTAAAGAATTGGATAATAAAGGAATCGGGAGCGATTTTAAGCAATTTTGAGAATATTGTGCATTAAGTACGTACAGTTTTTTCTGTACGTAAATTATGACCAAATATAACCAACTACCAACTTTGAAAAAATATAAAGTTGTAACTATAATAGAAAAGTCTGGTACTTCGCACCAAAAAATGAGGTGAATACATGAATTCTAATTATAAAAAGATCAGCGTTCGGAATGCAACGAAGGTCTTTGGAAAATCCAAAAGAGCTCTTCAATTATTAAAGGATGGCGAATCGAAACAAAGTATTTTAAAGAAAACAGGGGCTGCAATTGGTGTAAATCAAGCTTCTTTTGATGTTGAAGCAGGTGAAATCTTTGTCATCATGGGCTTATCAGGAAGCGGAAAGTCTACTTTAGTCCGGATGCTTAACCGGCTGATTGAACCTACGGCTGGGGAAGTATTCATTGACGGCTTAGATATCGTAAAGATGAACCAAGAGCAGCTAAGAAAAGTCCGCCGCCAAAAAATTAGTATGGTATTCCAGAAATTTGCCCTTCTCCCCCATCGAAGTGTTCTCGAGAATACAGAGTATGGCCTGGAGGTCCAAGGAGTAACCAAGGAAATCCGAACAGAAAAGGCCATGGCTGCATTAAAGCTTGTAGGGCTGGAGGGATATGAAGAACAGTATCCTAAACAATTAAGCGGCGGGATGCAGCAAAGAGTCGGATTGGCGAGAGCATTAGCCAACGATTCGGATATTTTGCTTATGGATGAGGCCTTTAGTGCCCTAGATCCTCTTATTCGTAAAGACATGCAAGACGAGCTTTTAGAGCTTCAAGCAACAATGAAAAAAACAATTGTGTTTATTACCCATGATCTAGATGAAGCTCTCAGAATAGGTGATCGGATTGCTCTTATGAAAGATGGCTCAATCGTGCAAATCGGCACTCCGGAAGAAATCCTTATGAACCCATCAAACGAATATGTTGAGAGATTCGTAGAGGATGTGGATTTATCCAAAGTATTAACCGCAGGGCATGTCATGAAACGGGCAGAAGCGGTGTTTGTCGAAAAGGGTCCGCGGGTTGCCTTACAAATGATGAAGGATTTAGGGATTTCAAGTATCTATGTTGTTGATCGAAAGAAGCAATTACTTGGCGCTATAACAGCTTCAGATGCAAAAAAGGCGATTGACCAGAACGAAGGAATCCAGAGTATTTTACAGCCAAATGTTTCGGCTGTTTCACCGGATACATTGCTCACTGATTTATTCGAGTTAGTTTCCGCAGCAACAACCATTCCAGTAGCAGTTGTCGACCACAAGAGGCGGCTAAATGGCATTCTTGTACGAGGTGCAGTCATTGGTGCCCTTGCTGGCAATAATCTTTCAATTAACAATGTTGAACAGGCATTAGCTGAAACAGCAGCTTATCATGAAGACAGGGAGGTGAAAACTACATGGAACAATGGCTCCCAAAAGTCCCTATAGCGGATTGGATAGACACAATCGTTAACTGGCTGACGGATCATATGGCGGTGGCCTTCGAAGCTATAACCAATGTTCTCCAATCCATAGTGGATGGAATGGTAATCGGCTTTGGTTATATTCCTTCCTACATTTTTATGATTCTATTAACCATAATCGCCTGGAAAGTTTCAAATAAGGGAATGGCTCTCTTTACTTTTGTCGGTTTATTTTTAATCGCCAATCTTGGTTACTGGGAACCAATGCTTGAGACATTGGCACTGGTACTGACAGCTGTCATCATTTCAATTGTCATAGGAATACCAACTGGAATCTGGGCGTCGCAAAAGCAAACCGTTAAGCAAGTGGTGACACCAGTTCTCGACTTTATGCAAACCATGCCTGCATTCGTTTACCTTATTCCTGCAATTTTCTTTTTTAATATTGGAGTAGTCCCAGGTGTGGTTGCATCTGTAATTTTTGCGGTCCCGCCGACGATTCGACTGACGATTCTCGGTATTCAACAAGTGCCGGCCGATATTATTGAAGCCACAGAAGCCTTTGGGTCCACAACAAGTCAACGCTTGCTCAAAGTCCAGCTTCCGCTGGCGATGCCCACCATTATGGCCGGAATTAACCAAAGCATTATGCTTGCCCTTTCTATGGTGGTAATATCATCAATGGTTGGAGCTCCCGGACTTGGTGCCGATGTATATCGTGCTGTAACACAAATTCAAATTGGCAAAGGTTTTGAAGCAGGTCTATCCATCGTGGTCATTGCAATTATCCTAGACCGGGTGACCCAAAATATAGGAAAAAGAAAAAAACAAGGGGGAACAGCTTAATGTTTAAAAAACTAGTAGGAATTACATCAGCACTTGCCCTAACTATTGGTTTAACAGCCTGCGGAGGAGAGAAAACGGGAAGTTCCTCAGGTTCAATAGGTGAACAGGTTGATCACAAAATTATCGGAATTGATCCGGGTGCAGGAGAAATGAAATTAACAATTAATGACGTTTTACCGAAATACGGGCTAGATGACTGGGAGGTAGTAGAGGGTTCGGGTGCCGCCATGACAGCAGCTCTGAAAAAAGCATATGACAAAAAAGAGCCAATCATTGTAACAGGTTGGAGCCCACACTGGATGTTTTCAAAATTTGATTTAAAATACTTAAAAGATCCAAAAGGTATCTATGGTGGAGCTGAAGATGTTAACACGATTGTTCGCCTTGGATTAAAAGAAGAGCAGCCTGATGCTTATAAGCTTCTCAATCAATTTAACTGGGAGCCAAAAGATTTGGAAGCGGTTATGAATGTAATTGAAGATGGAAAGGATCCGGCTGATGCAGCAGCAGATTGGGTAAAGGAAAATAAACAGTTAGTTAGTAAATGGACGGAAGGGGTCAACAAGGCTAACGGTGAAAAGCTTAAGATTCTTTATGTAGCATGGGATGATGTAATTGCCAGTTCAAATGTTGTAGCAAATGTACTTGAGAGTATGGGATATGAGGTAGATTTAGTTCAAGTTGATGCAGGTCCAATGTGGGCAGGTATAGCAAAGGGAAGCGGTGACGCGATGGTAGGTGCGTGGCTGCCAACTACTCACGCTAGCTATTACGAAGAATATAAAGGAAAGTTTGAAGACCTTGGTCCGAACCTTACCGGAACTAAGCTGGGTTTAGTTGTACCAGCATACATGGATATTGACTCAATTGAAGATCTAAAAGAATAAAAATTTAACTACCGAAAAGATAGCTATAACCATAACAGCTATCTTTTCTTCTAAGTTTTTAACCTCAGGTTATTGTTCTTCTTTAGTACAATCTTTAATCAGAGAACTTAAAGAATCATCGGTATATCTCCTCTATTTTTCTAATCACTAAAATTGTAATTATCTTTATGAATACTTCACTTATTTTTTACTATAATTTTTATCCCTCAAGTCAGGAGTTGTTTTTACTTTACATTGATTTTCTTTTTGCGTATTGGGAGGGAGTCAACGAAGTGAACTTTTTAAATACTTTACTAAAGTAATTTAAATCATTAAATCCAACCATAAAGGCAATATCAGTAATGGAACTAATGCCCCGTTGTAAATATAACTTGGCTTCATCAACACGTTTACGATTAATAAATTCGGTCATGTTCATTCCAGTCTCACTTTTAAATTTCCGTGACAAGTGGGAAGGATTGACATGGAGTTGGTCCGCAATATGTTGAAGGGTCAACGGACTGCCTAGATTCAGCAAAATATAATCCACTGCGTTTTTCACCATCGGGCTGTAATGGCCGGTAGCAAACGCGGAGACAAGCTCGCAATATTCATTCGGCATTGCCGCAAATAACTTTGTCAACTGGGAAAGCGTCGTCGTCCTTTCAATCAAAAGGGCAAATCGTTCTGAAATGTTATCCAGATATACGGGATGGACGCCGCTTCTTTCAGCTGCCACTCTACACAGTGTATTGAAAACAAATCCGATATTTTTGGAGGACCGAATCGGACTTCCGGGTACTCTGTTAGAAAACGCCACTAAATCTGTCATCGGATTGATTAAGTGGGTAACTTCGTCTTTATTTCCTTTTGCAATGGCATTCATCAGCTTATTCTGATGCTGATATCTATGTTCGATTATTTGCCTGCTTTCCTCGATGTTTGTTTTTTGGATATCTGGTTTCAGGGCAGGCATAAGTGTATCTGAAGGAATCTGCTGCGAATGGGTAAAGTCAAGGACATTAAGATGAACCAACAGTTCCCCGACATCTTTATATTCTGTATCATTTAAAATCGGCAAGGATTGATGGAATTGTTCCAATTGCCTGCGTTCGCTAATCGGGAGATTGTTTTTTGAAATAATATCTTTGATCAGATCGATAACCGTTATGCTCGAAATAAACGGACCGATTAGAATACTCCCATAAAAAGCTTGGTTTCTCCATATTCCGGCAGCAATATACTCAAGACCAAACGGGCTAATATAGTGATAGTAGCGATTGGATTCGTTCCTATGCAGGGTATCATGGATATGATCAATCTCATGGTCTGGATGAACCAAAACGGATGGAATAGAATGGTTGATTAGCTGGAAAATTGACTTTTCATCTGGGTCATATAAACGGAGATCTATTTTGGTAATCGAATGAAGTATGTGGCTAATTTTTATGAAATTTTGATAGTTCATAGTTCCCACAAAAAATCCCCTCCAAATTTAATGTACATTGAAATATGAAAAATAGCAAAATAATTACTAATCTAGTAAAAATATTACGGTTTTTAATTGAAATGATTTATTATAATCAAATTAAAGCCCTTACACATAGGGGTTTATATAAAGTGAATTTTTAAATTTATATAAGTAAATAATTTGGTTTGAGAAAAGTTTTCTGTACATGAATGGAGGAGAACGAATATGTTATATCCAATTTCAACGGATAGCCGTGTGGTCATGGATTTAAGTGGTGTTTGGAAGTTTATGATTGATGATGAAGTAAAAGAAGTAGATGTAAACCAGCCGCTCCCAACAGGTGAGTCCATGGCAGTTCCGGCTTCTTTTAACGATCAAGCAGTATCGCCTGAAATTCGCCAGCATAGCGGGTTTGTTTGGTATGAAAGAGAATTTACCGTTGCCAAAGCATTGCGTGATGAACGATTAGTATTGCGATTTGGCTCTGCTACCCATGAAGCATGGGTATATGTGAATGGCAAACTTGTTGCCCAGCATAAAGGCGGCTTTACTCCATTTGAGGCTGAGATTAATGAAGTCTTAGTTCCTGGGGCGAACCGATTAACTGTTCGTGTTAGCAATCTGTTGGATTATACGGCTTTGCCAGTAGGAAATTATAGTGAGAAGACAGATGAAAATGGAAGGCTTATCCGTAAAGTTGATGAAAATTTTGACTTCTTTAACTATGCAGGGCTGCATCGTCCTGTCAAAATTTATTCAACCCCGGTGAATTATATTGATGATATTGTGATTGTACCGAATGTGGATTTAGCTGCAAAGAATGCAGATATACAAATTTCAGTTAAAACTGGCGGAAATTTCGATGAAGTGCGGGTTACCATTCTTGATGAACAAGGCATTACTGTCGCCCAAGCTTCTGGAACTGATATAAATGCAGTAATTGAGAACGTTCATTTATGGCAGCCGCTCAATGCTTATCTTTATACAGCTAAAGTTGAAGGGCTAAACAATGGAGAAGTGGAAGATGTCTATGAAGAACAGTTTGGTGTCCGTAAGATAGAAGTAAAGAGCGGCAAGTTCTTAATCAACGGCGAACCATTCTACTTCAAAGGCTTTGGCAAGCATGAAGATACGCATGTTCGCGGCCGTGGACTTGATGAAGTCTATAATGTGCACGATATTAATTTGATGAAAGCCATGGGTGCAAACTCATTCCGGACATCGCATTATCCATATTCCGAAGAAATGATGCGTCTTTGCGACCGTGAAGGAATTGTCGTGATTGACGAAACACCGGCAGTTGGATTAATGTTATCATTCACTTTTGATGTATCGATTTTAGAAAAAGGCGAGTTTGAAGACGATACTTGGGAAAAGTTGAGGACTGCTGAGGCTCATCAACAAGTCATCCGCGAGCTTATCGACCGCGATAAAAATCATGCTTGTGTCGTCATGTGGTCGATTGCCAACGAGGCAGCCACTTATTCAAAAGGTTCTTTCGAGTATTTTGAACCGTTATTTAATCTGGCTCGTGAATTAGATCCACAAAAGCGTCCGTGTACGTATGTCGGCATCATGATGGCAACGCCAAAATCTGACAAATGTACAGACTTGGTTGATGTGATTGCCTTAAACCGCTACTATGGCTGGTATGTACAACATGGCGACTTGAAGACAGCTGAAGAAAAAACTCGTAAAGAGCTGCTGGAATGGCAAGAAAAATACCCAGATAAGCCAATTATGTACACCGAGTATGGTGCGGATACGGTAGCCGGGTTCCATAGCGCACTTGGCGAGCCATTTAGTGAGGAATACCAAGAAGATTATTACCGCATGAACAGCAAGGTATTTGATGAAATCCCTAACTTTGTCGGGGAACAATTATGGAACTTCGCGGATTTCCAAACAAAGTTTGGAATCATGCGTGTCCAAGGTAATAAAAAGGGTATCTTTACCCGTGCCAGAGAACCAAAAATGGTCGTACGCTATTTAAGCCAGCGTTGGAATGGCATCCCGAACCTAGGATACAAAAAATAGAGGTTAGATCTCTGTTTTATGAATAAAACCCTGTCCAAATATGATTTGGATAGGGTTTTTTATTTAATATCAGTAGTGTTGTGCGTTTCTTTTATTGCCTTTTTGAATTTCAGCTTCGTTTTTTAAGCCAGTCAGCAATGAGTAGCACATGGCGAGCATGATAATGGCAAATGGGAGTGCGGCTGCGATAGAAGCAGTTTGCAGAACCTCCAAACCGCCTGCGAGCAGCAGAACAGCAGCTAAAGCAGATTGGATGACGCCCCATGTCATTTTTATTTTGTTAGAAGGATTAAACGTGCCGCCTTCGCTTAGCATTCCCAATACAAAGGTCGCAGTATCAGCAACAGTAATATAATAAATAGCTACCACGGCGAAGCCTAAAATGCTTAATAGGGTGCTTAATGGAAGGTGGTCGAAGAATATAAATATAGACAAGTCTATATTTTCAGCGATATGTTTTGCCAAACCGTGATTTTGGGGATTTTGAACAAGGTCAAGCGCTGCTCCGCCAAACACGGACATCCAAAGACAGGTTCCAAGTGTTGGAAAAATTAATACCCCAACCACAAACTCCTTTATCGTCCTCCCTCTCGAAACCCGAGCAATGAACATGCCGACAAATGGCGCCCAGGCAATCCACCATGCCCAGTAAAATAAGGTCCATGAAGCAATCCATTTTTCCCCTTTGCCAAAGGGGCTTAACCGTAAACTCATATGGACAAAGTCACTTAAATAAAGTCCCATTGTGTTAAAAAACACTTTAATAACGGTCATGGCTGGACCTACAAGCATAATTAGTATAAGGATTGCCACTGAGAAGATGATGGCTGCGTTTGATAAATATTTGATTCCTCTTTCCAAGCCTGTATTAATGGAAATAATAAAAAGTACTGTTGCGACTACAATGACAACGAGCTGAATAAATAATGTATTAGGAATGCCAAATATGTCATGCATACCCGCAGTAACCTGCATCGCACCAAGCCCCAAAGAGGTTGCAATCCCAAAAACTGTTGCAAAGATGGACAGGATATCAATCGTTTTGCCAATCGGACCGTAAATCCTGTCGCCCAAAATGGGATGGAACGCTGAACTGATCGCCGCGGGAAGCCTTTTATTATATTGAAAAAAGGCAAGGGCTAACCCAATAACGGTGTAAATTGCCCATGGGTGCAGGCCCCAATGGAAAAATGTATATTTCATTGCGGTGTTGGCTGCGTCAATCGTATAACCTTTCCCGTACGGAGGAGCTGTGTAGTGGGTTACTGGTTCAGCAACGCTCCAGTACACAATCCCGACACCCATACCTGCACCGAACAGCATTGCCAGCCAGGAAGCGGTAGAGAAATCAGGCTTATCCGTTCTCCTTCCGAGTTTGATATTTCCATACTTTGAGAGCAACAAGTAGATAGAAAAAAAGACAAAGAATAGAGTGGCGCCGAGATAAACCCATCCAAGGTAATCAATGGAGCCATTATAAACAGAGTTGGTGACTTTGGTAAGATTATCTGTAAAAAAAACTCCCCAAATAATAAAAATGATGGTCAGCAATAGAGAGATAATAAATACACTATTTTCTTTAATCTTTTCCATGAAATCCTCCTGGCATTTGATGAATGCTTATATATATATAGATTTAGCTCTGTCAATTATTAAAAGGATTGTATTGAAACTCCCACATATCCTTATTCATCAACTCTTCATGCGGCACCTCTAACCCGCCGCCAAGATAAATGGTTTGCCCTTTAATCGCAACCACCATCGCTTCAATTAACACATCACGGTCCTTCTTTTTATACACGTCTCCCAACTGTATTGATAGGTCGCCGTATGGATGAACAATTTGCGGGCTAGCATCATCAAGGTTATCCTCCACATTTATCATGTCTTTATAATCGATAGGATGACTGTCAGGAGCACGTCCAGGTACCATCAATAAATATTCGGTATGCTTGATACCATCCAAATCGCTAGTAATGACCCCTTTGTTATCAACAGTTTCGACCACTTCAAATTCATTTAAAGAATAATGATCCAGGGTATCGGGATCTGGATTGTTAATTAAAATATAATCTCCAGCTTGAGGCCTTTGATTTTTCCGAAGTGTGTATACTTTATGGTCAAAAATAAAACTGTCATTTTCTTTTGGTATATATCTCTCCACACTCACTGCATTGGTTATATGCTGTGATAAATCTCTTAGCTTTATAAGATGAACGGAGAATTTATACATTGGTTTAACACCATATACCTTGTGTAACTCATTGTTATAGTATACAAATTGCCCTTTTCTTACTTGATACAGTTTCACTCCTAAATCTCCTTTCAATCATAGGTAGAATAGAATTCATAAAACATGGAGTTTGGATTCATGGAATTCTTCTTTAGGATGGCTTTTTTTAGAAAAAACTATTATCTATGTAAAATAGAAAAGGCTGAAATATACAGATATAAAATGTATATTTCAGCCTTTACTCGAATTTTTATTTAATATGTTCTTTGGAAGTGAACGTGGTGCTCAGCTTTCAGATCTGTTCAACATTTTGACGATCTGTTTGTTTATTTGGCGGGGAAAAAGTATTCTATTATCAAATGGTTAATGATGGAGAGTACGAAGAAATTGGTGCTGTTTAGCAAAATAAAAAGAGGTTGAAACCAAAACATTTCAACCTCTTTTTCATTATTTATTATTCAGCATCCATAAATGGATAAGCAACCTCTGCAGTTGGTGCGAAGTTTTCTTTGATGACACGTGGACTTGTCCAGCGAATCATGTTAAATATAGATCCTGCTTTATCGTTTGTACCAGAACCACGTGAACCGCCAAATGGCTGCTGATTAATCATCGCGCCGGTTGGTTTATCATTGATATAGAAGTTTCCAGCTGCGCCGGATAAGCGATTTTCTAAGTGAAGAATGGCCCCGCGATCTTGTGCAAAGATCGAACCTGTTAATGCATACATAGAAGCAGTATCTACTGCATGCAATGTTTCTTCTAATTTATCATTTTCGTATACATAGATTGTTAAAACTGGTCCAAAAATTTCCTCTACCATTGTCTTAAAGTTTGGATTGGTAGTCACAATAATGGTCGGTTGAACGAAATATCCAACGGAATCATCATACGTACCGCCAGCAATTATTTCTGCTTCTTCAGAAGCTGCAGCATAGTCGATATAGCTAGTAATCGAATCAAAAGCCGCTTTATCAATAACGGCACCCATGAAGTTTCTAAAGTCACGGACATCCCCAACTTTAAGCTTTGCTGTTTTTTCCACTAAACCAGCTTTTACTTCTTCCCACATGCTAGCAGGAATATAAGCACGAGAAGCTGCGGAACATTTTTGACCTTGGTATTCAAATGCACCACGAACAAGGTTCGCTACTACTTTATCTGCTTGAGCCGTTTCGTGAGCAAATACGAAGTCTTTACCGCCTGTTTCCCCAATTAATCGAGGATATGATTTATAGTTTGCAATGTTTTCTCCTACTGTTTTCCAAATGGTCTGGAACGTACTTGTTGATCCAGTAAAATGGAATCCAGACATCCGAGGGTCTGTTAATACTACTTCTGATACTTGTGAACCACGAGAAGGTACGAAGTTGATGACGCCTTTTGGTAATCCTGCTTCTTCTAAAATTCGCATAAAGTAGTAGTTTGCCAGAATAGAAGTTGTGGCTGGTTTCCACACGACGACGTTCCCCATCATGGCAGGAGCTGCTGGCAAGTTTCCGCCAATAGCTGTGAAGTTAAATGGAGAGATCGCCAATACAAAACCATCTAGTGGGCGGTAATCTGTGCGATTCCAAACATTTTTCATACTACTTGGTTGAATTTGATAGACTTGATTCGCATAATCAACGCCAAAACGTAAGAAGTCTACTAATTCTTGTGCAGAATCAATTTCAGCTTGAATGACTGTCTTGGACTGACCTAACATCGTCGCAGCATTCATTACGTCACGGTATGGGCCAGAGATTAAATCAGCAGCTTTTAAGAAAATAGCAGCGCGGTGTTCCCAAGCCATATTTGCCCATGCTTCTTTGGCAGCCATCGCTGCTTCAACCGCATCACGCAGCTCCTTTTCCCCGGCTTGCGAATAGTTCGCTAACACATGTTGATGATCATGGGGCATAACCACTTGCTTCACTGTATCTGTCTTTATATTTTCGCCATTAATAATCACAGGAATATCGATTACGATACTGGATTGGCGTTGTAATTCAGCTTTTAATGTTTCCCGCTCTTTTGTACCAGGAGCATAAGTATTGCCAGGTTCATTTGCAGGTGTTGGGATTTTGAAAATTCCGTTACTCATTCTCTCACGTTCCTTCCCGTTTATATATTCTGTTTCATGTATAGACAAATCTACGTAATTCGACAATTATTATAACATACTTTTTCTATTCTTGGGCTCTTCGAGTCATTTATTGTTGACAAAGTAACTATGGACTACTAAAATTTAAAATTATTCGACAATATTTATAAAACTTAATAATTAGCAGGCTATGATTGCTATGGATCAAACTATAGCAGGAGCAGCTTCTGGAGAGACCGCGAGGATTTCGCGGCGCCGAAGGGTTCACAATCTCAGGCAAAAGGACAGAAGAGTACTAAATATTTATTTGTCATGCAGGTTGTTAGCGTAACAAGTTATATTTGCTATTCTTATGACCTAAGAGATTGGAGGACATCCAATCTCTTTTTTTATTGGGTTTTAATAATTTTTAGGGGGAGTCAAGGTTGGCACAGCAAGAATTAAAGCGGAATTTAGCAAATCGGCACGTTCAACTAATTGCAATTGGCGGTACCATTGGTACAGGATTATTCCTAGGATCGGGTAAAGCGATCCAATTGGCAGGCCCATCTATCATTCTAGCTTATTTGGCCGTAGGAATTGCCTGTTTCTTTGTGATGAGGGCACTCGGAGAACTCCTGCTGTCTAAAGCAGGTTATCAATCTTTTACTGACATTGCCGAGGATTATCTTGGACCACGGGTTGCGTTTGTTACGGGATGGACCTATTGGTTTTGCTGGATAATGACTGCAATGGCTGACGTGATTGCCGTTGGTGTATATGTACGATATTGGTTCGATATCCCGCAGTGGATACCTGCAATTGTCTGTTTGGTCATCTTATTGGGTCTTAATCTGCTAACGGTAAAGCTTTTTGGAGAATTGGAGTTCTGGTTTGCTTTAATAAAGGTAATTACCATTCTCGCCTTAATCGGCATTGGGGTTATTTTGCTAGTGATGGGATTCAAGACGGATGCAGGGACGGTCTCTATTAAAAATCTTTGGGAACATGGCGGCTTTTTTCCAAATGGAGTCACAGGCTTCTTGCTTTCATTCCAAATGGTCGTTTTTGCATTCGTTGGTGTGGAATTAGTGGGTGTATCGGCAGCAGAAACAGCCAATCCGGAAAAAAGCATTCCATCGGCCATTAATAAAATTCCTTTACGGATTTTATTTTTCTACGTGGGCGCATTGATCGTCCTTCTATGTATTAACCCATGGACGGATTTGAATGCCGCTGAAAGTCCGTTTGTCAAAACGTTTAGCTTAGTCGGGATCCCGATTGCCGCGGGAATTATTAATTTTGTTGTCTTAACTTCAGCCGCTTCTGCTTGTAACAGTGGGATGTTTTCAACAAGCAGGATTTTATTTAATTTAAGCAATAATAGCCAGGGACCAGCCAATTTTGCAAGACTGAATAAAAATCATGTGCCAAGTAACGCTTTATTGGTTTCGGGTCTTATTCTGACAGGGGGAGCGCTCCTTAGCAAACTTATTCCGGAGCAGGCTTTCGGAATCGTAACCACGATAAGTGCCATTTGTTTTATTTGGGTATGGGGCGTCATTCTGATTTGTCATGTAAGGTATAAGACAACTCGTCCGGATTTACAGGCAAAATCAAAATTTAAAGCGCCTTTTACACCATTTGTTAATTACGCGGTCCTAACCATGTTTGCGGCGATTCTCATCATCATGCTGTTCGCCGATGCTACCCGTCCGGCCCTATTGTTGACACCACTATGGTTTATTCTATTATTTGCTCTGTATTTCTATATAGGGAACAAAGAGAAAAAATGATAATGATCAGCATAGATTCAAATTGAGTAAAAGAAATGAGGCTGACTCAAAAGGTCGTTGAATGACGACCCTTTTGAGTCAGTTTTTTATTTATTTTTGGTCAGTGTTGCGGAATTTTTGTGTTCGAAACGAGGGTAACCCCCTGGATGAAAGGAGCTAAGGATAGTTGGATTCATCTTTTCAACAGCCAAATCTACAATTGGCCATAGATGATGTTCGGGGATTCGGACCTCAATATCCATTGGTAGAACCAATTGGCCTGTCGTGGTATAATTTATGTACATAAGAAAGTCATTCCTTTCCGGTATTGTGTTTGTGTGGTAACTTCATTATACCAAATGGAATGATTTTCTTATTTTTTCACACTGTTGATTGGAGCGGAAGGCGGCGAAGACTCCTGCGGGAGTAGTGGGACAGGTGAGACCCCGCAGGCGTTTACGCCGAGGAGGCTCACCGCCCACCCCGCGGAAAGCGAAGCCGCCTGGAGCGGAAATCAACAGACCATTTTCAAAGACATAATAGAAAAAGAGGGTGTCCCTAAAAGTTATACTTTTGGGACACCCTCTTTTTCATATTAACTTAATTTCCTAATTAAATAATCCGAGCTGTCACCATTCCAGAGATTTGTTTTACTTTTTCCTCTAAACCTGGAATAACATCGCCGTTTACTCTATTATCAATGTCAATAATTGTATACGCATAACCCCCGCGGCTTCTGTTGACCATATCAGCAATGTTTAAATCATAGCTGGATATTGCAGATGTAATCTGTCCAACCATATTTGGAACATTCTGATGGAATGCTGCCACGCGCAGTTTACCAGTATAAGGGAGGCAGGTATTTGGGAAATTCACTGAGTTTTTGATGTTTCCTGTTTCTAAAAATTCCTTCACTTGACGAGCTGCCATGATCGCGCAATTTTCCTCTGATTCTTTTGTGGAGGCGCCTAAGTGCGGAATCGGTACTGTATTTTTCATTTTGAGCACATTTTCATTTGGGAAATCAGTAATATACTTCCCAACTTTTCCGCCTTCAAGAGCGGCAGCCATGTCTGTTTCATTGACAAGCTCACCACGGGAGAAATTTAGAATATGAACACCAGGCTTCATGATGCTGAAGGTTGCTTGGTTAAACATTCCTCTTGTGTCATCGGTTAACGGTACGTGTACAGTTATATAATCAGATTCCGCAAATAACTGTTCAATCGTCATTGCCCTCTGCACATTGCGAGATAGCTTCCATGCAGTATCGACAGAGATAAATGGATCAAATCCGATAACATCCATATCTAAATCAAGCGCATCATTTGCCACTAGTGCACCTATCGCTCCTAATCCAATGACACCCAATGTTTTCCCTTTAATTTCTTTTCCAACAAATTGCTTTTTGCCTGCTTCCACAAGCTTTGGAATTTGTTCACCTTCACCATCTAGCGACTTAGTCCAAGCTACACCAGCAAAAAGGTTTCGGGATGAAGCTATTAATGAGGTTAGGACCATTTCTTTTACAGCGTTGGCATTTGCCCCAGGGGTATTGAATACAACAATACCTTGCTCTGTACATTTATCGACCGGAATATTGTTGACACCTGCTCCTGCCCTTGCGATAGCCTTTAAATTTTCTCCGAATTCTACCGCGTGCATATTAAAGCTGCGAACAAGGATGGCATCAGGATTTTCACTGCCGTTGTCAACCAGAAAGCCGTTCTTATTGAATACGTTTAGCCCTCTTTCCGCGATATTATTCAGGGTTTTGATGGTGTTCACTTTTTCTAAAGCGATCGTGCTCATTTTTCTTCCTCCTTTTATAAGCAGAAAGAGGCAAGGGAAATATTTCCCTTACCTCTGCCCAGGCGAACGGCTTCGACACCGTGTGCTCCCTCGCGGTTATCCGCGTCTCGCCAGTTACACACGGCCTTTTAAACTGATTTCATCATATCACAAATTTTCATAATTTTCTACCCTAAACAAACTCTATAAATATGAATAATTGTATTAATAATATTCAAATTATTTTAAAAAAAAGTAAATTACTAGAGTTAAAGGGATGTAAGCGTTTTATTATTTTTTAAATAAAAATAAGATTCTAAAAATTCACTATAAATTCTTTACATTGAAATAATATTAGTATTTAATAGATATATATAACTAATTTTGTCGAAAATAGGGGGAAAGAAGGACATGAGAAAAATCCTTAATAAGTCGTTTTTGCTATTTACTGTTCTTTTACTTGTTGTTTTAACAGCATGTGGTAAAAATTCAGAAACTTCTGGAAAAGAGGGCGACTCTAAAGAAAGCGGCAAGGCAGTGGAAGCAAAAATCGGTGTTGTTTCCTATCTAACTGGACCTGGAGCAGCATACGGCGAAGCTATTACAAATGGTTTTAATTTAGCGAAGAAAGAAATTAATGCAAAAGGTGATGTCAAAATCGACCTTGTTGTTGAAGACTCAGCAGGTAAGCAGGAACAGGCTTTATCTGCAGCTCAAAAGTTAATGAGTGACGATAATATTGTAGCACTATTGGGACCTACTTTAAGTACCGAAATGAATGTTGTCGGCCCTGAAGCAGATTTAAACGGTATTCCTATTATGGGTACATCTACAACTGCTGATGGAATCCCGCAAATTGGCGACTATGTATTCAGAAACTCGCTGCCTGAAGCACTAGCTATTCCTGCCTCTGTGAAAAAAGCAGTCGATAAATATAAAGTGAAGAAAGTTGCAATTCTTTACGGTAATGACGACGTATTCACAAAATCCGGTTATGACACGATGAAAAAGACTGCGGAGAAGATGAAGCTTGATGTCGTAACAACTGAGACTTTCCAAAAGGGCCAAGCTGACTATAATGCGCAATTAACAAAAATCAAAGGGCTTCAGCCAGACCTAATCCTATGTTCAGCCCTTTACAATGAAGGTGCTGTAATCATGGACCAGGCTCGTAAAATGGGCATTGATGTACCATTTGTCGGCGGAAACGGATTTAACTCTCCACAGGTTATTCAAATCGCTGGCCAAGCTGCCGATGGACTGATTGTGGCAACTCCTTGGTTTGCTGAAAAAGATGATCCAAAGGTTCAAGATTTCGTGAAAAAATATGAAACTGAATATGGAAAGACACCAGACCAGTTTGCTGCGCAGGCTTACGATGCACTATACATCATGGCTGAGGCTCTGAAAAATGCGGGTGAAGCAGACCGTGATGCATTGCGTGATGCTCTTGCAGAAATTAAGGACTTCCCAGGAATTCTTGGTAAATTCTCCTTTGATAAGGATGGAGACGTAGTGATGGATCCAACTGTTCTTATCATCAAAGATGGCAAATTCCAAATCTTTGAATAAGCGATTCCTTCTTTAATTTTGAAGGGGCCCAGGAAGAACAATCAGGGTTTTTAATTGAACACTTCGAACAACTGCTCTCCGCTCCGGGCTTTTTAGCCTTCCGGCGGGGAGCTTTCATTACTATTGGTTTTTAAAAATTTGGAGTTAGAGGGTGAGATGTTTTGCTATTAGAACAGCTAATTAACGGAATCACACTAGGAAGCATCTATGCCATCGTTGCCCTTGGATTTACACTTGTTTTTGGGGTTCTAGGCATCATTAATATGGCGCACGGTGAAATCTTTATGTTTGGCGCTTTTATTGGAGTAATTGTAACGGATACTCTGGGCTGGCCGATTTGGCTGGCGTTTATTGCAGCTATCATTGTTACAGCCATTTTAGGCTTCTTGATGGAAAACCTTGCACTGCGCCCGCTGCGCGGGAAACAAGGCGTTTCCCATCTTGCTCCATTAATAAGCACGATTGGCGTATCAATATTATTAGAAAATTTATCGCATCATTTATTTGGAGCAGGAAATCATCCTTTTAAAAATGCTTTTGCAGAAATTCATTTCCAAATTGGCTCCATTACGATTTATGTCGTACAAATTGTTATTTTTGTCATCTCCGTCGTTTTAATGCTAGGCCTTTCCTATTGGCTATCAAAAACAAAAGCGGGAAAAGCTCTTCGTTCAACGGCTGAGAATTTAGAAACAGCAAGCATTCTAGGGGTAAATACGAAGCGAATTATCACTTTGACGGTTGTAATTGCTTCTGCAATGGGAGGGATCGCCGGAATTCTGGTCGGAATGGCGTTCAACTCAGTCAACCCGCAAATGGGATTATCAATGGGGTTAAAGGGACTTGCTATTATCATCCTTGGCGGGATGGGTAATGTGAAGGGCGCTATGGCCGGGGGGTTGATTCTTGGTTTAGCCGAAACGCTCATTGTCGCTTATGGAGATTCAGGATATCGGGATGCTATTGCCTTCATCGCAATCATCGTGATTCTTTTAATCAGGCCGCAGGGACTTTTCGGCCAAAAGACATCAGAGGGAAGGCCGTGATGATATGCTTGGAGACTTTTTAAATCCGTATTACCTTCAAGTTGCTTCGTTTATTATGATTAATATTATTCTGGGCTTGAGCATTTATGTGACCCTTTCCTCCGGACAACTCTCTCTAGGGAACGCCGGGTTTATGGGGATTGGAGCCTATACGTCTGCGTTATTGACAATTAATTACGATGTGCCGATTGTCGTTGGTGTCATTGCCGGTGCCGTCGTTGCAGGAATCATCGGCATTCTAATTGGTATTCCATCACTCCGGTTAACGGGGGTTTATCTGGCCATTGCTACGCTTGGCTTCGGTGAAGTTATTCGCGTGTTCCTTATCAATTGGGAATCCCTTACTAAAGGTGCTGTCGGTCTATCTGGTATTCCGCAAATCGGCAGGGAACTGCTTAAATTTTCAAGAGATGCCGGTTTTAATCCGATGGACATTGGTTTGAAAAATAATCAATACGTTTATTTATTGGTGCTAATCATTTTAGTCATCATTAATATTTTTGTTATCTGGTTTATTATTAGACAAAATAAGTCTCGTGTCGGCCGGGCTTTTGCAGCCATTAAAATGGATGAAAAAGCGGCAGAGGCAATGGGGATTAATATCACCTATTACAAAGTTTTATCTTTTGTTCAAGGGGCACTTTTTTCAGGCTTTGCAGGCGCTTTATTTGCACATGTCATGGGCTATATCAGCCCGGCAGACTTCTCTTACCACCGTGCCGTTGAAATCTTGATTTTCGCGGTATTCGGGGGAAGCGAAGTGATTTGGGGCTCAATTTTCGGTGCCACCTTCATGACCCTGATGCCAGAGGTATTACGATTTATCAGCGAATACCGCTATATGATTTACGGTGCCATTTTGATTTTAATGATGGCGTTCCGTCCACAGGGAATTATTGATGTTCCCCTTTTACAGAAGCTTCAGCTGTCAAAGAGGAGGGGTAAACATGGTTCTAAAAATTAACAACATCACGAAAAATTTTGGCGGTATTGCCGCGTTAACCGATGTTTCTTTTTCCATTAAAGGGGGAGAAATCTATGGACTCATTGGCCCTAACGGAGCAGGAAAAACAACCATGTTTAATATGATTACGAATATGTTCCCACCAACTTCGGGTGAGATTACATTTCTGGATGAAACAATTACCGGCATTAAACCGCATAAGATCACCAATAAGGGAATTTGCCGGACCTTCCAAAACATTCGTCTTTTCTCGCAAATGACGGTTTTGGAAAATGTCTTGGTGGGCGGACATTCCCGCAGCAGGTCCGGCGTCTTTAGCGGTGTGCTAAGGACAAAGTCTCAGCGGACAGAAGAAAACAGGCTGCGTGAAACCGCGCTTAGGCTGCTGGAATTAGTTGGCCTATCTGAATATGCTGACGCGGTCGCGGAGAACCTGGCATACGGGCAGCAAAGAAGACTTGAAATCGCCAGGGCATTGGCCAGCGATCCGAAGCTTTTATTATTGGATGAGCCTGCAGCAGGCATGAACGAAACGGAAACCGAAGAGCTGTATGATTTAATTAAAAAAGTTCAAGCACAAGGCATAACCGTCCTATTGATTGAACATGATATGCCGCTTGTGATGAAGCTCTGTGACAGAATCGTCGTTTTAAATTTCGGGAAAAAGCTTGCTGAAGGCACACCAGAGGAAATTCAAAACAATCAAGCTGTTATTGAAGCCTACCTCGGTAAGGAGGAAGATGAAAGTGCTTAAAGTAACAGGAATTGAAACATTTTACGGGAAAATTCAGGCCCTCAAGGGAGTCAGCCTTGAAGTTGAGCAGGGGAAAATTGTAACCATCCTTGGGGCGAACGGAGCCGGCAAAACAACGACAATGAAAACAATTGCCGGGTTAATTAAGCCAAAGACCGGGAGCATTGAGTTTTTGGGAGAAAATGTAACAGGACTAAGACCTGATCAGCTTGTTAAAAAGGGAATTTCATTAGTTCCAGAAGGCAGGGCCATTCTATCGGGCATGACCGTCATGGAAAACCTTGAAATGGGAGCTTATCAGCGAAACGATAAAGAGATTGGCAAAGATATTGAAAACGTAATGAACCGTTTCCCTATCTTAGGTGAAAGAAGGACCCAGCTTGGCGGTACGCTTTCGGGGGGCCAGCAGCAAATGCTTGCCATCGCCCGAGCCTTGCTGGCACGACCTAAATTATTATTGCTGGATGAGCCTTCAATGGGACTTGCCCCGCTGATTGTGGCGGAAATCTTTAAAATTATCAAGGAAATCAAAGATGCCGGCACAACGGTGCTAGTGGTTGAACAAAACGCCAAGCAGGCCTTGAAAATTGCTGATTACGGATATGTCTTGGAAACCGGGAAAGTCATTATTCACGGAAAGGCAAAGGAATTGTTAGAGGATCCGCGAATTGTTGAGGCGTATCTGGGGAAAAGAACCTGATGATGTATAAAAAAGGGAGATCGCCGTTATTAGGCAATCTCCTTTTTCTTATCGGATAGTTTTTAAAGCACCGCTCCAAGAGTTTACTTGATCAAGCATAGCATTTACGTTATCAAGGTGTAATGCTTGTGGTTTGAAAACAGATCCATTTTCAAAATCAGTGAACAAGGATAATGTTGGATGAACGCGAACGTCAGCGATCATTAACTCGCCCATAATGCCGCGTAAATGCTCGGCCGCACGAGCGCCGCCTGTAGAACCATAGCTTACGATACCTGCTGCTTTGTTGTTCCATGCTTCACGAGCAAAATCGAGTGCATTTTTTAAAGCGCCAGTAATGCTGTGGTTGTATTCTTGAACGATGAATACGAAGCCATCCAAGTTAGCAAGCTTTTCATTCCATTTTGCGATTCCTGGTTCTGTTCCATCAGTTGTTCCTAAGAATGGTAAGTTGAAATCAGCGATATCGACGATTTCATAATTGGCATCGCCGCGTTTGTCTGCAATACCTTTTACCCATTCGCCAACTTGCGGGCTTACACGTCCTTCACGAGTGCTTCCTAAGATAATACCGATATTTAGTTTTTCAGTAGTCATTGTGTTTTCCTCCTTAGAATTGCCAAATAATTTGTCTATAAAACCCATTTGCTGTGCACCTTCTTGTTGTAATTTCTTGATGTTTGGTTTGTGACCTTATTTTTTTTTATTGCAAGGCTCTTTTCTCAGAGATTGTTGCTTTTAACTATATTGAAAAGACCGAGTGGATTGGAGCGAAAGGCGCTTGACTCCTGCGGGAAATAGAGGAAAGGTCGAGACCCCGCAGACGGAACGTCGAGGAGGCTCGACTTCCTCCCCGCGGAAAGCAAGCGCCTGTAGCGGAAAGGAACGGACAGTGTTATTCCCAAAAACAACGAACTTTACGAAAAGAGCCTATTGCAAAAAATAAGACCTATATAAACAATGAAAAATGAAATGATAGCAGGCGCCTTTACAGATCACTTGCCTTGAATTAAAATATCTTTAACTCGAGATTTATGATAAAATAATGAATGGATATTGTCAAGCAATGAATACTATTAATAAGTTTGTTGCTTCTTTGGGAGGATACCGCAAATGAAGACAGATAAAATTAATGAAAATAACGGCATGGAAATTGGTATATATACATTAGGAGACTTGGTACCAGATCCGCATACGGGTAAAACCATCAGTGCCAGACAAAGGATGGCAGAAATTGTGGAAGCTGCAAAATTTGCCGATGAGGCAGGTCTCGATGTCTTTGGCGTCGGCGAACATCATCGTCTGGACTATGCAGCGTCTTCACCGGCTGTGATTCTTTCTGCTATTTCTCAAGTGACAAATCGTGTGAAACTTGCAAGCACAACGACTGTTCTAGGAACTGTCGATCCGGTACGGTTATTTGAGGATTTCTCGACGCTGGACATTCTGTCGAATGGACGTGCTGAAGTGATTGCAGGACGCGGGGCCTTTGTGGAATCCTTCTCGCTGTTTGGGTATGATTTGGACGATTATGATGGGCTGTTTGAGGAAAACATCGATTTATTTTTAAAGTTAAATGCAAGTGAAAGAGTGAATTGGACTGGGCAATTCCGGCCCCCCTTAAGAGATGCGCAAATAGCCCCGAGACCAGTGCAAAACGGGATTCCGTTTTGGGTAGGAGTAGGCGGTTCGCCGGAAAGTGCGATCCGTGCCGGTAAATATGGGGCAGGACTAACAATGGCGATTCTTGGCGGTGATCCGATGAGATTTAAGCCGATTGTGGATGTATATCGCAAGACAGCAACAGAAGCCGGGTTTGCGCTTGATGATTTAAAAGTGGCTGTTACGGGACATGCGTTTATTTCAGAGACGAGCCAACAGGCGAAAGACAATTATTTCCCTTACTATGCAAATTATCGTGGGTTTTTCAATCAGGAACACGGGGTAAATGCCATGGCGCGTGAGGAGTTTGATACGCTTACTGGACCGGAAACCGCCCTATTTGTCGGCAGTCCGCAGGAGATTACTGAAAAAATACTTCGCCAATATGAGGTTTTCGGGCATCAACGATTCATGGCGCAAATGGATATCGGCGGCATGCCATTTAAAAAGGTAGCAGAATCCATTGAACTATTGGCATCCAAGGTGGCGCCAGTTGTTAGACGCGAAACAAACAAAGCAGTTAAACAGCCTGTTTCATTGTAAGTATTAATAGTCGGAGTCCAAAAAAATGGACTCTTTATTTGTGTTTATAAACCCAAAAACAGTCATTTTTACTCCATGCTAAAGCCGAATAAATGGGAGTGTTGACCTTGCTGCCAGCCATTGTTGTCCTCAGTATCTAAACACCAGTCCGTTGATAAAAAATAAATCAGATGACCTGCTGCTCGCCTAATGCCAAAAGAAGAAGCCATGCATAATCTAAGGTATAAATTCACTTTTGTAGGATAGTGAATCGATCATTTTTTGTGTATAAGGGGGCAGATTTTTGGCACGTACACCATTAGCAGGTATTTTGCAGAAGTCTTTTGCAGTGGCCAGCGCTGCAGTGGAAAAGGAAAAAAGTAATGGACAAGCTAATTTAAAGGAAGGTAGCACATTAAAAAATGTTGATGACATTCCAGATAATCAAGAGAAGCAGTTCATTACAAGGAGTGACGGTTTTCATAAAGCACCGAGGGTAGTCATTGTAGGTGCAGGATTAGCGGGACTTACGAGCGCTTTTCGACTTAAACAAAATGGGATTATCTCAACGATTTATGAAGCGGCCAATCGGGTTGGGGGGCGTTGTTGGACAAGTAGAGGGCATTTTAAAGACGGCCAAGTTGTTGAACGCGGCGGGGAATTAATAGATACAGGTCATAAAGAGATTCAGTACTTAGGGAAAGAGCTTGGCTTGGAATTTGATAATGTAGTAATGGCAGAACCCAAAGGGACAAGGCCATTTTATTCTTTTGATTGCTGCTCTTATACCTTTGAGGAGGTCACAGATGATTTTAGGCGTATTTTGCCTAAACTCAAAAAGGATTTAATAGAGGTTGGTGAGACTACACTTTACTATCAATATACTGAACGCGGGTATGAACTGGATCATATGTCAGTGGTGGATTATATTAATGAAATTGTACCGGGAGGAATTCAATCAAAATTCGGCAAATTATTGGAAGTTGCCTATACCGTCGAAAATGGGGCAGATGCCGGTCTTCAAAGTGCATTAAATCTCCTCTATATGTTGGGCTTTGCCAGTAAGGATCATTTTCACATATATGGAGACTCAGATGAGTGCTTTCATATTAGAGGTGGAAATGATCAGCTCCCCACTTTATTAGCTGACAAGCTTACAGGACAAATCGAGTTAAATTCCCCCCTCGTAAAAATTGAACAAACCAGCCAAAATGAAATAAGACTTACCTTTCGAAATCGTATAAAGGAATGGGAGGTTTTGGCGGATAAAGTTATTCTAGCTATACCTTTTAAGATTTTAGTAACGATAGATTTTGAGAATGCCAGTTTTCGAGAATTAAAGAAAATAGCAATTGAAGAATTGGGAATGGGGGTAAATACAAAGCTCCATGCACAGTTTGCCCAGCGATTCTGGAATGACCTTGGGAATAATGGCGAAACCTTTACGGATACTGGCTATCAGCAGACCTTCGAGTCATCACGTACCCAACAAGGCACTTCAGGAATTTTGGTCAATTATACAGGAGGCGAAACAGCGGCCAAACTGTCTGCGTTAACAGTAAAAGAAAAGAAGGAGGCTGCTACAAATTTTTTGGACAAGTTAGAACTCGTGCTGCCGGGAAGTACAAGCAATTGGAATGGGTTAGCCACGGTTGATCACTGGCTTAGCAATCACTGGTCAAAAGGAGCATATTCATACTGGAAAGTAGGCCAATACACGAAATTTGCCGGAATAGTTGGGGCGAGGGAAGGCAATATCTTCTTCGCAGGTGAGCACACCTCCATTAAGTATCCAGGTTATTTAAATGGAGCAGTGGAATCCGGGGAAAGGGCGGCCAAAGAAATAATCAATGATTTGCTATAAAAAGGCATGATATATTCTATGCCGTTAGCGTTCTATAAATTATTTGACAGATACAAACAAAATGCTTGTCCCCTTGCTAAAGATTTTTCCATTTGACGAATAGTGCACTGTCCAATATAGTATAAATATAAAATAGAATACCCGTATCGAACGGGAGAGGTTCATAGCTGATACCCTCTATAAAAAACTATGGATTCATGACAATAAAGCCATGTCCATAAGGATGTGGCTTTTTCAATTAATCCCCTTAGTTTGAATTAGAATGGTAAAGGACCTCTCTTGTGAAAGTGCTGGGGCACATTTACAGGAGGTTTTTTTATGTCTGGACGTACACATGAACAAGGTTTAAAAGATTTAACACTGCTCGGAAACCAGGGAACCAAATACTTATTTGAATATGCACCGGAGGTCTTGGAGGCTGTCGACAACCTGCATCCAAACCGCGACTTTTTTGTAAAATTTAACTGCCCTGAGTTTACGAGTCTTTGCCCGCTGACGGGACAGCCTGATTTTGCAACAATGTATATTTCCTACATCCCAGATCAGAAAATTGTCGAAAGCAAGTCACTGAAATTATATCTTTTCAGCTTCCGTAACCACGGTGACTTCCATGAGGATTGTGTCAACATTATCATGAATGACTTAATTAAGCTCCTTGATCCGCGCTATATTGAGGTATGGGGGAAGTTTACGCCGCGCGGCGGAATTTCCATTGACCCATGGTGTAACTATGGTAAACCGGGCACAAAATATGAGGAAATGGCCCAGTTCCGGTTGATGAATCACGACCTTTATCCTGAAAAAGTGGATAATCGATAGGATCCTAGCTAACAAGAATATATACTCAGAAATTTTTCCCTCCCTTGGTCCTAAGGCCATGGGAGGTTTTTTTATTAAAAAATCTTTACAATATTTCAATAATGTTAAAAAATTAGAAATTCTACAATTTTCTCACTCTAATTTGACAAAATATTCCTCCGATTCATGGTACTTTATTATCATCAACAGAATTGGGGAGAGAAATATGAAGAAATTATCGTCTGCTGTTTTAATTTTTTTATTAACTTTCATTTTCTTTTCGAGCCAATCAGAGGCTGCCACATCTCAGTTAATTATTATCAATAAGAAGACAAATACCCTTGCATATTACGATGGAGGCACATTAGTAAAAACTTTTAGTGTGGCGACAGGAAGGTCAAGGGACTTAACTCCAGAAGGGAAATTTAGGATCGTTAATAAAATTGTAAATCGTCCTTATTATACAGGGCATATTGCCGGTGGCGACCCCCGCAACCCATTAGGCGACCGCTGGATGGGCCTTGAGGCACGCGGAACATATGGAACCACCTATGGCATTCATGGCAATAACAATGAGAGTTCCATCGGCAAGTACGTCAGCTCAGGCTGTGTGCGTATGCATAATGCGGAAATTCGCTGGCTCTTTGACCGAATTCAAAATTATACTACAGTAGTTATTACCCATTCCGGTGAAAGTTTTGATACCATCGCCATGGCTAATGGTTACGGGGTGACCGTTCCAGTTAATGGGGATAATCAAGGAACGACAGCACCACAAATTCAAAATGGCTGGGTGCAAACAGGCGGCAATAAGTATTATTATGAAAATGGAGCAGTAAAAACAGGCTGGCAGACGATAAACGGAAAAAAATACTTCTTTGATAAAAAGGGAATAATGAAGACTGGCTGGCTGACGGATGCCGGCATGAAATATTATTTGGATAGCAGCGGAGTGATGAAAACAGGCTGGCAAGAAATTAAAGGAAAGAAATATTATTTTGCAAATGATGGTGTGATGAAGACTGGCTGGCTGGAAGATGGCGGTCAAAAATTCTATCTTGATAAAGACGGTGCAGCGAAAACGGGATGGCTGGAAGACGGCGGTAATAAGTATTATTTTGATGCTGCCGGGGCTATGAAAACCGGCTGGATCGAGGATGGCGGAAAGAAATATTTCCTTGACTCAACAGGCGTGATGAAAACGGGATGGCTGGAGGACAGCGGGAATAGATATTATTTAGATAATACCGGAGCCATGAAGATTGGCTGGCTTGAAACGGGCGACAAGAAATATTATTTTGCCGGCGATGGTGCAATGCAAACCGGCTGGGTGAAAGATGGAGAAAAGTGGTACTATCTTGACCAAATGGAAGGTATGAAGACAGGCTGGATTAACTATAAAGGCAAATGGTATTACATCAACTCCAACGGCGTGATGGAAAACTCCGTCATCAGCAAGCTTGAGGACTTTGACCCTGCTGTCACGGAAAATACCGGCTGGACGGATATAGCCGGGAATAAATACTTTTTAATGAAGAACCCTACTCTTGTCACTGCCTGGTTGAACTTTGAAAATAACTGGTACTACCTCTATGTTAATGCCGATATGGCGAAAAACTTCCTCAATGATAGTAATAAGCTTTTACAAAATTAAGAATCGCAAGGAGAAGGCACTTCATGAAGTGTCTTCTTTTTTATATGAAAAGGTATGGTAAGTTAAAGGAAAAGTTTAAAATGTTTGTAGGTGTATAGGAAAGGAAGGAACTCCAATGTCAGTGCTAAAGAAGTTGCAGTTTAAGGATCAGGGACAGCCAGTGTTGATTGTCAATGAACCACAGTCCTATGACGAGGTTATTCGAACGTTTGAAGGTGAGGTCCACCGCGAGGCAGTAATTCAAAGCTATGATTTTGTGCAGGTATTTGGAACCAGTATTAAAGAATTGGGAGCATTGGCAAAGAGTGCTGAGAAGTTCGTAAAAGAAGACGGGCTTTTCTGGCTATGCTATCCCAAAAGGTCCTCCAAGACCTATAAAGGTTCTGATTGCAGTCGCGACACGGTGATGTGTTTGCTGGCTGATGAAGGCTATGAACCTGTCCGGCAGATTGCCATCGACGAAGATTGGTCTGCTTTAAGGTTTCGAAAGGCAGAGAATATTAAATCTATGAAGCGAAGCTTTGCTTTAACGGAAAAAGGAAAAGAGCGAACACAAAATTAGGTTAACATCCCCTTTCATCCCTATATTAAATGAAAAGGCAATAAACGAATTTTAGAGGTGCTCATGTGGGTACCTTCTATTTAATTTCACTGAAATATTTGAAATAATATACCGATGTATACATTACGTAAACATGTTTACTTTTCGTATACGTTTTGTGTACGAATCTGTATACATGTATACAAAGTTGTACACAGCCCAGTAAATAGGCATGTATACAACTTTGTTACTTTTGTAAACAATAGCGTTTACAAATTCATCTATATATACATTTTGTTTGAATATTTACAGATATATTTCTTTTCAAACCTGACATATTGAAATGAATTAAGTTCAGGTTAGTTCAAAAGAAATTGCGGCATAAGGACCAAGCCACCAGGTGTAAATTATCAACACATCGCTGTCCTTGGGGTTATACAAACATTTGGAAGTGTGGCATACAATAAAGCTGGAAATGGATCGTTATTTTTTGTGAAACATTTAGACAAGTAATGAAGAATTAGGACTTCTCCAAGATTTCCGACCTGCTTTTCTAGCTTTGTTATTAGAATAATATATCCATAACCTCAAAACTCTGGATTGCTGCATGGAACCAGTCACGCATTTTACTGGCTGATGAAGGCTGCCAGGCTTTCTGGCGGATTGCCTTCGAAAACGTTTGATTTGCATTAAAGCTTCTTAACGCTATGGTACCTTTCCGTACTGTCACAGCAGCATGAAGAAAGAGAATAATAACCATGTAGAGAAGCTTTGCCTATAAGGAAAAAGGAAAGGCGCGAATGGGGAATTAGGCAAGAAGGCGAAGTCCCTTTAATCCCCCTGATTTATAAAAAAGCTAAGAAGTGGATTTGAAGGTGCTTATGTTGAGTGCCTCCCTTTAAGTTTCACTAAAATATATTGATAATCTACTGATGTTTACAATACGTAAATTTGTTTACTTTTTCGTACACATCTTGCACGCAAAACCGTCTACATGTATACAAAACAGATTATATGTAGACATTTTTGCATACATGTAGACAACTTTGTAATTTTTGCAAACATCTATGTATACATTTTACTTCTACTTCCCTCTAGCACATGTCATTTTGAAAGGAAGGAAGTTCAAAATAGTTCTTAAAAGATTTTCAGTTTAAGGGCCAGGGGTATGCCATTGTCAATTATAAACGCACAGATATGTTATCATGGTTATTATTCGAACATTTGAAGACGGGGTCTCACAAGGGATGGAAATGGACCGCTATGAATTTGTGAAGGTATTTAAAGAGGCAAAGAAGAATTAGGGCCTTGCCAAGAGTGCCGACGAGCATGTTAATGATGAAGGGCTATTCTAGTTTTGTTATTCGGAAAAATCCACCAGAATCTATAAGCTGGACTGCAGCCTGGAAACAGTCGTGTGTTTAACGGTACGAATTCTACGATGCCTCTGGCGGATTTGCATTGGCCATAATCAATCTACTTTAATGTTCCGCAACTGCATGTAGCCCTACTCGTCCTATCGCGTGTTACCATGAAATTATGGAGCGAAGCTTTGTTGTTACGGTAAAAGGAAAAGGGCGGATGGAAGATTATGCAAAGGAGGCGAGCGTCCCTTCATCCCCTGATTTAAATTTTGAAGGTAAGAAGTGAATTTGATGGTGCTTATGCTGGGTGCCTTCTTTTTAGTCTTGTTGAAATATTTGTAATAATTTACTTATGTATACAATTTGCATACAAGTTTACTTTCTGTATACTTTTTGTTTACGTATCTGTATACGTGTAAACAAATTAGTAAACAAGTTGATATTTAGCCATGTATACAACTTTGTAATTTTTGTAAACATTAATGTTTACATTTTTATCCTTGATTACATCTAGTTTACATTTTTACACTTATGTTTCTTTTCTGCCTCTGTCATTGAAGAAACTACTAATCTTTTATACGCTTAATAGAAGTACTAGATTGCAAATCTATTAAATGAAAAGGAATGATCGATATGACTAAATCCAGAATTGCAGCTGTGGACGTTGGCAATGACTCCATTAAGGCTATTTTTGGTGAACTAGATTATGAATTAAATATTCCTAACATAGTAGCTAGAGACACCGAGGATCGTCCGGTGATTGGTATTGAAGAACTGGATAGTAAAGACCCGTTAGATGGCATTCATGTGAAAGTCCACTCCCCTGCCCTTAAGGAGAATAATATTATCTATCGCGTCGGGAATTTGGCCACCAAAAGCGCGAATGCAACTGAACTTGACCCAGGCAGCAGCAAATCTGAGGAAGACCAAACATTAATTATGCTGTTTACGACATTGGCATTGGATGCAGTGAAGACAGATTTCCCGCGTACAAAGAATGTCATTGATGCTAACTATACATTGGGAACAGGCCTGCCGTTGCGCGAAGTGAAGGAAGGCAAGGATGCCGGCTACCGTTCAAAGCTGCTTGGAAATGTCCATCAGGTTGAATTTCTTGTAACCCCAAAATACCAAGGCATTAAAGTGAATATTAAGTTCAATGAGGTAAAGGTTTACCCTGAAGGCTTTGCGGCTTACATCAATCTTGTGATGGATCATAATTTAAAAATCATCAATAAGGATTTAATCGATAAACGCATTTTAATTCAAGATATTGGCGGACTTTCCACCGACATCGCCGTCATAAAAAATCGCAATGTCGATGATGATAAGGCACAAGGGTTTAATCTAGGTGTTTCCGAATCGTTGGAGATGATTCGTGAGGAAATTCGCAAAAAACACGGTGTCGAGCTCGACAGCCGCCGCGATGTGGTTGAAATCATTACGAAGAAAAACGACCGCAATCATATCATGGTAAAAGGGAGCCGGACAAGCGTCCATGACATCACCGACCGGATTCTCCTTGACCTTGCGAAAAAGCAATACCGCTTGCTGCGTAATGTATGGTCTAAGAATTCACAGACAGAAATCTGCTATTTTGTTGGCGGGGGTTCCATCATTTTAAAGGAATATTTAAAAGCCTTAAATAACGGATTAGATGGTTTTAACATAGATTTCTTTGAGGACGAGAAGGAAAGCATTTGGATGATGTCGAATGCTTATTATAAGTTAATTACGGATTTTGTTCGTAAAACTGAGAGGCAAAAGGCCCCCCAAGATAATAAAGCACCAGTAAAAAGCTGATGTAAGGTGATTCTATGAAAAAGGCATCCGATAACGAAATCAAGAGGGGCCAGGCCATATCCTTCCGCATCCCTTCTGATACTCCGGATCACATATTAAAACAGCTTCAAAAAATTAAGGAAACAGAACGCCGGAATTTTTCCAGCAAGATTGCTTCGTTTGTGATGGAAGGTGTCAGCCAATCCTTTTCCCGGGAAAAGGAAACGGTCACCATCCCCCTCCCCAAGGGGCTGACAAAAGCACAGCGTGATTGGCTGAAGCACGAGCATTCTGAAGCGCTGCTGGGAAGCATTCTTTATCAGTTGATTTCCGACCCGGTAAGGTCGACCGCACTGCTGGCCTCGCTGAATAGTAAGGCTGTAGATATTGATGAGGCGTTGTATCTGCAGGAGAATACGGCTTTTACGGCCCCTCAGCCGCTTTCTTTTTCGGAGAGTCCTTTTGAAGAAGAAATAGCTGCGGGAATCGAGTTGGCAGATGACGATTTGGACGAGTTTGCTCTCGAGACCATTGACCGGGAGATGTCCCCTATTGAGGAGAAAGACGGCGAGAAGGATCTTGATGCCGATGACTTGCTGGGCGGATTTTTGGCAAGTATGAATAAATAGAGATTAGGACGAAGGCACCTTGTGATAAGGTGCCTTTTTGTCATGGATTACTATTCATTATTTCCCACATTTTGCGATTTTAGTAGAAATGCAGCTTAATAGAGTAGAAATAAAGTAGATTAAGAGAGGGAAAGATTCATATGAAGGTGTTGATTCAGGTGATTTTGGGGGCAGCTGCTGCGGTTACGATGAAGGGCTGTTTGGGATTGTTTAAGTGCGCTGAATACAGGAAATATTGGACTTGAAGTTGTGTGAAAGAATGATCCTTGTTGAAGGAATGGAACATGAGGTAGAAATAGGTTTGAATTGTTTTAATTAATAAAGGAATCGATATATATGATCGATTCCTCGCACAATTGTGTTTATTCTTTTAAATCAATGCGTCTTATTCGGCAATTTCTTACTAGGCGTATCACTGCCCTGATTCTGTCTGTTTTTTAAATCCTTTGCCTGATTTTCATGTAGCTTTTCAACAAACTCATGAGTGCTGCCTTCAAGGTTTTTATCCATCATTCGAACCTCCTAAATAAACTGAACAATGGTTAATGTAACCAACCACACCCAAAATCATACAGACACAAAAAAATCCCCTCACAATTAAGGGGATTTTTTGAAGTATCTTAGATAACGCCCTGCGCAATCATCGCGTCAGCGACTTTAGTGAATCCGGCAATATTGGCGCCAACCACCAAGTTGCCAGGGAAGCCGTACTCTTCAGATGCCTTCACAGCGTTTTGGTAAATGCTAATCATGATTTGATGCAGCTTTGCATCGACTTCTTCAAATGTCCAAGACAAGCGTTGGCTGTTTTGTGCCATTTCAAGAGCCGAAACTGCGACACCGCCGGCATTGGCTGCTTTACCAGGGCCAAACAGCACATCGTTGTTTAAAAATACATCGACTGCTTCAAGCGTGGATGGCATGTTAGCACCCTCAGCGACAGCTTTTACGCCATTTGCCACCAATAGTCTTGCGGACTGTTCGTCAATTTCGTTTTGCGTTGCACAAGGTAACGCGATGTCACATGGAATTGACCAAATGCCAGAACATCCTTCAACATATTGTGCTTCTGGATGATACTTCACATACTCGCTGATGCGTTTGCGGTCGACTTCCTTAATTTGTTTCACAGTCTCTACATTAATGCCGTTTTCATCATAAATGTAGCCGCAGGAGTCGCTGCATGCCACGACCTTCGCGCCAAGCTGGGTTGCTTTTTCAATCGCATAGATGGAAACATTGCCGGAGCCGGAAACAACAACAGTGCTGCCAGCAATACTTCGGCCTTGGTCCTTCAGCATTTCTTGAACGAAATAGACGGTACCGTAACCAGTCGCTTCGGTTCTTGTTAAGCTTCCGCCGTAGCCGATGCCTTTTCCGGTTAAAACACCAGCCTCATTGCCGCCGCGCAGCTTTTTGTACATCCCGAACAGATAACCGATTTCTCTGCCGCCGACGCCAATATCACCAGCAGGTACATCGACATCCGGGCCGATATGGCGATAAAGTTCTGCCATGAAGCTTTGGCAGAAGCGCATGATTTCACGGTCTGATTTTCCTTTAGGGTCGAAATCAGATCCCCCTTTACCGCCGCCGATTGGCTGGCCAGTTAAAGAGTTTTTCAGAATTTGCTCGAAGCCCAAGAATTTAATAATGCTGGCATTAACTGAAGGATGGAAGCGTAAGCCTCCCTTATATGGTCCGATCGCGCTGTTAAACTGGACTCGGAAACCGCGGTTTACCTGGACCTTTCCGGCATCATCCACCCATGGAACACGGAAGGTGATTACCCTCTCAGGTTCAACGATTCTCTCGAGAATGCCCTCCTGCATATATTTTGGGTGTTTCGCAAATACAGGCACAAGCGAATCGAAAATCTCCTTAACGGCCTGATGAAATTCACTCTCGAATGGATTGCGGCTCTTCACCGTTTCATAAACTTCACTTACATACTCCCTTGCTGCCTGTGATCCTGACTGTTTTACATGCTCTATAGTTTGCATGAAATCACCCCTTTTTTAAAAATAATAAATTCATCCTAAATACTGAATATTTATTTTTTTCGCATCAATTAATTTTATTATGAAAAATCAATCTAATCAATATTAATAATAGATATAATTAATATCAGAATGAGATTGATTGGAAGAGTGGTGGAAGGAATGGAGCTAAGGCAGATTAAATATTTTATTGAAGTAGCCAAAAGAGAACATGTGACAGAGGCGGCGTATCGGCTCCACGTCGCGCAATCTGCAGTCAGCAGGCAAATTTCTAACCTAGAGGAGGAGCTCGGGGTCAATTTATTTATCCGCGAAGGGCGAAATGTCAAACTGACCCCGATAGGTGAAATCTTTTTAAAGCATATGGAGCAGGCTGTTAAGCTAATTGATGACGCAACGAGTGAGGTTGAGGAATTCCTGGACCCTGAGAAAGGGACCATCCGTATCGGGTTTCCCAGCAGTCTCGCGGGGTATACCCTGCCTACCACGATTTCTGCTTTCAGGGAGCGTTATCCGAATGTAAAGTTTCATTTAAATCAAGGGTCCTATGCCTATTTAATTGAAGGGGTAATAAAAGGAGAGTTTAATATGGCGTTGATTGGCCCGGTCCCCAAAAAGGAAAAGAAAATTACCGGGAAAACACTTTTTACCGAAAATATAGTGGCTTTACTGCCCGAGTCCCATCCTATGGCAGGTAAACGGGTATTGAGCCTTAGCGATTTACGGGATGAACCCTTTATCGTATTTCCTCAGGGGTTTATTTTGCGTGAGATTGTTGTGAATGCCTGTGCACAGCTTGGCTTCGAGCCAACGGTGGCCTTCGAAGGTGAGGATATTGATGCCATTAAAGGCTTGGTTTCTGCCGGTCTTGGAATTACGCTGATTCCGGAGATTACTCTCATCGACAGCCTCCCCCGCTCGACAGTTAAGATTGCGGTTACCGAGCCCAACGTTAGCCGCACGGTCGGCGTCATCATACCGGCAGAGCGCAGCCTGCTGCCAACCGAAAAATTGTTTTATGAGTTTTTGAGCGAGTTCTTTGTCATGCTGGATCGGTTTCAAATTTAATAAAAAATTGATGCCAATAGACTGTCTATGGATATTACCGTAACCATCATACATATGTATTAGGTATGGGTTTGTTACCTTTGGACTGTACATCTGCAAATGCCAAATGAATAAGGAGGCTTTTGATGGTGTTATGGACAATTTTGGCTGTTCTATTGATAGTCTTTATTGGCGGGCCGCTTTGCTTCTTCCTATGGCTGCATAATTTGGCAAAAAAGCCGCAGCATTCGATTATCCGGGCCTATCCCTATTTTGGCTGGATCCGCTATGTGCTGGAAATGCTAGGCCCGAAGCTGAGGCAGTATTGGTTTGATGATGATAATGGTGCCAGACCGTTTTCCCGTGCCGATTATTTAGGGGTTGTTTTTTCAGCAAAATATCGGACCGACTTAATCAGCTTTGGCTCGAAGGGTGATTTCGAACAGCCTGGCTACTATATTGCCAACGGCTTGTTCCCCCTTTTAAAGGAGGAATTAAGGGTCGACAATCAAGAAAAGGTCGAGGGGATGAAATACAAAATTGACCACGAAGGTTTATTTTTTCGCAAGGAGCATTTGGCGAAGGATCAGATTCCACGCTGGCTTTTTCATGAGGAGGAGGCTATTTTGGTCGGCGGGGAGCGGAGGCAGCCGTGGAAACTGTTAGGTCCCTTTGGTGCATCGGCGACCTCCTATGGTTCTGTTGGAGAGAACTATATTCTTTCAACGGGGTATGGCTGCCAAATGGCTGGCGGTTCGTGGTTAAATACAGGTGAAGGCGGGATTGCCCCGGAACATTTAGCAAGCGGGGCCGACGTCGTGGCACAGATTGGACCCGGCTTGTTTGGCTTTCGCGATCATGAGGGGAATTTTTCAATCGAAGAATTTAGAAAGATTTCCTCAGAGTCATCGATTAAAGCCTTTGAACTGAAGTTTGGTCAAGGAGCAAAAATTCAGGGGGGCCATCTTGAGGGCGAGAAGGTGACGGCTAAGGTGGCGAGCATTCGCAAGGTAAAAAAGGGCGAGACAATTATTTCACCTAACCGTTTCTCGTTTTTACGAAATCCGGAGGAAGCGCTGCAATTTATTAAACGGCTGCAGGAGGAGGGCGGCAAACCGGTTGGCATAAAAATTGTTGTGGGGTATAGATTGCATTTGGATGAGCTTTTTAGGGCAATGAAGAAGCTTGTAATTTTTCCTGATTTCATTACGGTTGATGGCAGTGAAGGGGGCTCGGGGGCAACATACAAAGCGATGGCCGATACAATGGGGCTGCCGCTTTACCCCGCGCTGCTTGCTGTGCTTGACAAGGCCCATGAATACGGCATTCGCGACCGGTTTAGGATATTTGCTTCTGGAAAGCTGATTGCGGCTGATAAAATTGCGATTGCCTTGGCAATCGGCGCCGATGCGGTGAACTCGGCACGCGGCTTTATGATGGCAAATGGCTGCATAATGGCGCTGCAATGCCATACCGGCAAATGCCCCGCCGGCGTCACCACGACCGACCCGAAGCAGCAGGAAGCGCTTGTGCCTGAGGAGAAGAAATGGCGGGTCATGAACTATATTATCAGTGTCCGGCAGGGGCTGTTTGCCCTCGCGGCGGCGTGCGGCCTGGATTCTCCTAGAAAGTTTACCCGTGAGCATATAGTCTTTATGGGTGCGGATGGCCACGTTAGGCGATTATCGGAGCTATTCCCTTTTCCAGATGAAGGTCCTGCTGTCATGGATAAATAACTTGCCAGATTATGGAACAGGTATTATATTCATAGTGAAAACCTACTAAAAAGGTTGTGGGGCTATGGCGCTGCCAAACGATATCGTCCATGAGGATGGGAGTTTAAATGCCAGTTTGATTATAAAAAAGGAACGCCTTTACCAGGGCATGAACGGAAGGTTCGTTGAGCGGTTTTATTTGTCTCCTGAGGAAAGCTATATTTTTAAACCGCTGACAAATAATGCTCAGCTGGGTAAAGAAGCCTGGGTTCATAAACATGTTCTCAGCCAGTTCCCAGCCATTTTCCCCAAAATTTTAGCTTACACGAAGCACGATAATCCTGATTTAAGCTGGATGATTCTCGAGGACCTCGGCCCGCTTTCGCATGAGTTTACGGAGGAAACGGTCCTTGGTGTAGCTAAGTGGATAGCCTGGTGGCACTCCCTTCCATTGAAGACGTTCCCAAATGTTCCATTGACCGGGTTGAAGCCACGGATTGAGGTGGTGGCGGAGGAGGTCCACGAGAAGAGGGATGCCCTTCTTGAGGTGCTTCCGCGATTGGGGCTTACTGGAGAACAGGCTCTGCATGTTTTTAAACAGCTTGATAGTTTCCTATTTTCAAAGATTCAGGTATTATCACACGGGGATTTGCACTTGGGGAATTACGCTGTTGTGAAGGGGAATATAATCATCCTGGATTGGGAGCACACCCATTTGAATACGCCCTTTTGGGATTTATATCATCTGCTGGATATGTCACATCCGATTCTTCCAAAAAGGGTAACTTCGGGGTTCCGGGAGCAGGTTCTTGGATTGTATCTTGATGCGGTCAAGCTGGAGCTGGAAGGTACCGCATTTATTCGGGAATACTATTTATTTTCAGCCGTGTTTTCAATGTGGATGATTCTATTGATTCAAAAAGATTTGTTGGCTGACGATGGAAAGTGGTCGAAGGAGCAGCTGGAGAGGCAATTGCAGGAGACGGTTTCGAGTTTAAGGCAGTGCGCAGAGGCGCTTGCTGATGTATAGACAAAAAAGCTAACCTAGGGCGGTTAGCTTTCTTTTATTAAGCCTTTTTTTCAAACAGCTTAATGACTTCAATGATGGTTTCGGTTGCTTTCACCATGTTTTGCACGGAAATGAATTCGTATTTGCCGTGAAAGTTTTCGCCGCCGGTAAAGATGTTTGGCGTCGGCAGGCCCATGAATGATAGCTGGGAACCGTCTGTACCGCCGCGAATTGGCTTAATAAGCGGCTTGATGTCTAAGCTCTCCATCGCCTCCTGAGCAATATCGACGATTTGCTTGACCGGCTCGATTTTTTCGCGCATGTTATAGTATTGGTCTTTCATCTCAAGCTGGACGGTGTCAGTGCCGTATTTTTCTTTAAGTTGGGTTACGATGTTTTCCATCGTCGCTTTTCTTTTATTAAAAATTTCTCTGTCATGGTCACGGATGATGTAGTTGAGCTTGGTTTGCTCGACATCGCCGTTAAAGGACAGCAAATGGTAGAAGCCCTCGTACCCTTCTGTGTGTTCCGGTGCCTCCTGCGGCGGAAGCTGGCTATGTAATTCCATCGCGATTTTCATTGAATTGACCATTTTGTCTTTAGCGGAACCAGGATGAATATTGTTACCCTTTATCGTGATTTTTGCACCCGCAGCATTGAAGCTTTCGTATTCAAGCTCGCCAAGCGGACCGCCGTCAACAGTGTAGGCATATTTCGCATTAAAGGCCGCAACGTCAAACTTATGTGGCCCCCTGCCAATTTCCTCATCCGGCGTGAACGCAACGCGGACCTTACCGTGCTTAATTTCCGGATGCTGGATTAGGTATGCCATCGCGGTCATGATCTCGGTAACACCGGCTTTGTTGTCGGCCCCAAGCAGTGTGGTGCCGTCGGTGGTGATGAGTGTATGGCCTTTATAGTCAGCGAGGTTCGGGAACTCCTTTGGCGACATGATGACATTCAGGGCCTCGTTAAGGACGATTTCACCGCCTTGATAGCTTTCAAGAATTTGCGGATTGACATTTTTGCCGGTAAAATCAGTTGCCGTGTCAACGTGGGCCAGAAATCCGATTGTTGGCACTTCTTTATCGGTATTGGCAGGCAGGGTCGCCATCACATAGCCGTTCTCGTCGATGGTCACTTCTTGCATACCGATTTGGTTGAGTTCTTCGACAAGCATGCGCAGCAGCGTCCATTGCCCTTCCGTTGATGGACAAGTCTCACTGCTCTCGTTGGACTGCGTATCCACTCTTACATAGGAAGTAAAACGTTGAATCAATTCCTCTTTCAATTTAGCACACTCCCTTTTTATATATTTTCATGATTATCATATCACTTTATAGGAGCGGATACACGTTTTTGAAGGGGTGGCGGTGGGTCGGTTTTGGTTTACTGCCGTATAGAGCTCTGTTACTGTCGGATAACCGGCCATAACTGTCGCGGCCGGATTTTACTGTCGGAAGAGACCTGTATACTGTCGGATAGGCCTCCTTAACTGTCGGATAATCGGCCATAACTGTCGCGGCCGGATTTTACTGTCGGAAGAGACCTGTATACTGTCGGATAGGCCTCCATAACTGTCGGATAATCGGCCATAACTGTCGCAGCTGGATTTTACTGTCGGAAGAGACCTATATACTGTCGGATAGGCCTCCATAACTGTCGGATAATCGGCCATAACTGTCGCGGCCGGATTTTTCTGTCGGATAAGTCCCAGTAACTGTCGTATAGCCGAACTCTACTATCGTCCCTATCTTTAACTCTTCGGAATACAGATTCCCTCTTTGTTTTGTTGAAAACAGCTACTACTCAGATCCATTAAATATGACCTATTTCGAAATGTACCCTCGCTTTGCAAATTCATACTTTGTAAAATGCGTTTCGCTACCTGTATATCCACCCCCAAAAACTCCCGGCACTCCCGATTCGTAATAGTCCTGCTCACTACTAAAAACCACTCCAATAATGTCCTTTGATGCGCCAAATGGTCTGTTGCACCGCAAAAGGGGCAAATCCATGTGCGAGGTGCCTTCACCATTCCGAACTTGCCACACACACCACACCGCACACCATTTTTAACATCCCCCCGTGGGATTTTGTAAGACTCTGAGATCGGCTTTGGAATAAAAGGCTGGTGGCTCTTGAGGAGTTCTAAAGAAAGCCAATGGAAGGTTTCGGGATCCAACTTAAAGTCTGGCTGCGGGATGTTTCGAATAAAAGAGGGAATCAAGTTGGGGAATAAAAGTCGCGTTTTCGCTGGAGGAACTGCAACAATCTGCTTCGGATAGGCCAGGACAACGGAACCGTAAATAGGAATACGGATATTGTGTTTCCGAAACCAATCACTCAATAATTCGTAGTTTCGTTCCAATTGGACGACAGGACTTTCAAATCCGTCCTTGTGTCCATCATCGCGCGTTCGAATCAATTGAGGTGGATTGTCCTTAAATTCGAGGACCCCGGCGATGTTCTTGACCTCAAGAATATTACCAAACCAAGGAGTCAGTCCAAAGGTGTCAATTTGAAATTTTTCATCTGAGGAAGGTCGTAAATCGTGATAAACGTTTTGTGGAAAGGCAAATGGAGTTTTTCGGAAAATTTCTGCCACCCGATCCTCCCCGGCAATCCCAGCCTCCACGGAAGCCTGTTTGCCAGATAAAATAGGAAGCATTGGATGATTCAGTGCCAGCCTGCTTTGTGCGGCTATCAAACCTTCTAATGTTAACGATCGATCTCTGTTTTTCATGCAAATGGTCATTCACCTCCAAAAGTTTGGCCTTGCATCCGCATCGTAACACACCCCAAATCCCAATACTATCAACATCAAAACAAGTTCATTTTTTTGTAAAAATTATAAGATTGACCACTATTGACCACAATGGTCAAAAGGAATAAAATGTAATTGACCAATACGGTCAACGTCTTAAACCAAAGGAGTGGGAACACACAAATGTTTTCGAAATTCCTCAATCTAGATCAGGAAAAACAAGACCGAATAATCAATGCAGCCATTAAAGAATTCGCCCAGAAAGGCTATGATAAGGCATCCACTAATGAAATTGTAAAGGAAGCGGGAATCTCGAAAGGACTGCTGTTTCATTATTTTCGGAACAAAAAGCAACTGTATCTATTTCTGTTCGAATATTGCTACGAACTCATTGCGGATGAATTTTATAAAAAAATCAATCTTGCCGAATCGGATTTTTTCAAGAGAATTAGGCAATCCATCAAAATTAAAATGGACCTGCTTATGCAATATCCTGACCTGTTAAATTTTATGCAAATTGCAATGATGGAGGATTCTACAGAAATCAAAGTGGAAATGGAAAAAAAGAAAAAAGAACTACTTGATTTGAATTTCGGAAAAATTTACGAGGGTATTGATTTTTCCAAGTTTCGGGATGATGTTGACATTCAAAAAATCTTAAAAATCATCACCTGGACTTTTGAAAAAATGAGTGATGAGGAGCTTTACAAAGCAAAGATGCTGCCGGACCACAAATTTGACTATCAGAAGGTCAGCCGGGAAGCAGAAGAATACTTCGAGGTTTTAATTAAATGTTTTTATAAATAAAGACATGCCTACTAACAAGCCGATAGACGCAGGCAAAGGCTTAGTTGAATTTATGGGAGTTAGCCAAATAGGAGGCCTCAAAACATGAATGTAATAGAAATTAGAAACCTGACCAAAACTTACGGGAAGTCAAGAGGAATCAGCGACATCAGCTTTAATGTTGAAGAAGGTGAGATTTTCGGCTTCATCGGACCGAATGGAGCTGGAAAATCGACAACCATCCGTACACTCCTGTCACTCATTTATCCGACCAGCGGCAGTGCAACGATTTTTGGAAAGGATTGCGTCAAATCTGCTCCGGAGATAAAAAAGGAAATCGGCTATCTGCCGTCGGAAGTGTTTTATTACGACAATATGAAGGTAAAGGACCTCTTGAAGTATTCAGCCAGCTTTTACAAAAAGGACTGCAGCAAGCGGATCAAGGAATTGGCGGAGATCATGGACCTCGACCTTAATAAAAAAATCGACGACCTTTCCTTGGGAAATAAAAAGAAAGTCGGCATTGTCCAGGGGCTGCTTCATGAACCAAAGTTAATCATTCTCGATGAGCCGACGAGCGGACTCGACCCCTTGATGCAGCAGAAATTCTTTGAACTTCTTGAGGAAGAAAATAAAAAAGGCGCCACGATTCTCTTTTCCTCGCACATTCTAAGTGAGGTGCAGAGACTATGTAACCGGGTGGCTATTATTAAAGAAGGTAAGATTGTTACAGTTGAAAAGATTAGTACATTAAAAGAAAACAACTATAAAAAGTTTAAAGTCGAAACAAAGGTGCCGCTGGACCGGAATTATTTTCAAAAAGAGGGAGTCAGCAATCTGACTGTGAAAGGAAATGTAACGAGCTTCTTATTTAGAGGGGATATCAATGCGGTACTAAGGAAAATCGCTGAAATTGAAATAATTAACCTCTGGATTGAAGAGCCCGACCTTGAGGAAATTTTCCTTCACTATTATGAAAAGGAGGCCTAATAAATTATGAATATCTTTTTTCATGAATTAAAGGCCTACAGGAAGTCGACGATTGTTTGGACGATTTCGTTAATTGCCGTATTTGCCCTGTTCATGTCGATGTTTCCGGCCTTTGCGAAGGATGCAGATGAATTCAAAAAGCTGCTCGAGGGCTATCCGGAAGCTTTAAGGAAAGCCATCGGCCTCAATCTGGGCAATTTATTTACGATTCTAGGATTCTATTGTTATGCATTAACGTTTATCGTCCTTTGCGGCGCGATTCAGGCAATGAATCTAGGGACTTCCATTGTCAGCAAGGAGATCCGGGAAAAAACGGCTGACTTTCTGCTGACCAAGCCGGTAACCAGGATTCAGGTGTTAACTGCCAAGTTGCTGGCAGCCTTCACTTCACTAGTCGTTACAAATGTTGTATATATAGCAGCCGCAACTGTAATTGCCAATCAAGTGAAAACGGCCGATTTTAACATGAAACAATTCATTCTACTTTCGCTGACGATGTTTTTCATCCAGTTGATGTTTCTTGCTATAGGTATTATGGTTTCCGTTCTCGCTCGGAAGCTCAAATCTGTGCTGCCCGTGTCGCTCGGAACGGTGTTCGTGTTTTATTTTATCGGAGCGATCAGCGCCACAACGGATGATGAAGCGAAGCGCTATTTTTCACCGTTCAAATATTTTAATAACGATTATATTTTAAAACATTCAAGCTATGAAGCATCCTTTATGATTGTGGGTGTGGTTATTATTCTGCTGGCCGTTGCGGCGAGTTATTTCGTTTATACAAAAAAAGATATCCATGCTGTGTAGGAGGGGGCTCGGACAAATGAATATCTATTTAAGAGAACTGAAGTCCCATCGGAAATCGCTTATCATTTGGTGCATTGGCGTCTTCCTGATGGTGGTCTCTGGGATGCAAAAATACGCAGGGTTATCATCATCAGGCCAATCGCTGAATGACCTGTTTCAGGATATGCCAAAGTCGCTGCAAGTTGTAATGGGGGTTGGAGCGCTTGATATGAATAAGGTGAGCGGCTATTATGGGATGCTGTTTATCTATTTATTATTGATGGCTGCCATCCATGCGGCGATGCTCGGGGCGACCATTATTGCCAAGGAAGAACGGGATAAGACATCTGAGTTCCTGTTTGTAAAACCCGTTTCGAGAGCGAAAATTATAACCGCCAAACTTTTGGCTGTCCTAACGAATATCTTAATCTTTAACCTTGTTACCTGGGGGTCGTCCGTTGTCATTGTTGGGAAATACGCTGATGGAGAAGCGGTAAATGGGGATATTGCCATCACAATGATAGGGATGTTCATCCTGCAGCTTTTGTTTATGGTTATCGGCAGTGCGGTCTCTGCTTTAAAAAGGAAACCGAAAAAGGCCGCATCATTAGCGGCAGGAATCCTGCTGCTTACCTTTGTATTATCAGTAGTCATTGATTTAAATGAACGTATCCAGTTTCTGAAATACGTGACACCGTTTAAATACTTTGAGGCCAAAAAAATCATGTACGGCGGCGGGTTTGATACTGTGTATCTGATAATCTCTGTTGTTTTATTTATCATTTTTTTAACAGTCACATTTATATTTTACAAAAAGAAAGATTTAAACATATAAAAAAGGTCTGACTCCCGGTACTTAGGGAGTCGGACCTTTTATTTTTCATTTGCCATTTTAACTAATGTGACGATATCACTTGATAGCTTGCTATAGGATGGTGATGGTGCTTTGATATTGGCTTTGATGCCGTCGATGAGCGTTAGTGCACTTGGATTGGTAATGGAAAGAACCTGAACTTGGCCGTTAAAGGCCTTGTTCATTAAATCCTTGGCCTTGGCCAGGTTATCGTCGGTATTCAATTTATCGGCATCAACACCGTCAAGTGTCCCTTTTCCAGAAGAACCAGTTGTATTTTTTAAAACCTTATTTTGCATTTCATCATAAGTGGTGGAGGTTGTCGCTGGCTCTGCCCTCGCCAAAATCACCGTGTCATCAAGGACAAACACCTTGATACCAGTAATCCCCTGCCCCGCAAGCCTGGACTCTAAATGGGAAGAGATACCCCCATCATGGAGGCTGGAGCTTCCAATTAAGCTGTAAACATTTTCTCCAAGGCCAGCTGTTTGATTGTTTGTAGCTGTTGTTTGCTTCTTCGATCTGTCAACGCTTGGAATTACGTCGGGATTATTCTGGCCATGGACGTGGCCATTTCCTTTTTCATTTAAGGACTGCTGATGAAGATCCTCGGCATTGCCCTTCAATTCCTGCTGGGCTGAGCATGAGGTAAGAATAAAAAGCCCAGCAATCGTTGGTACATACCACCTATTTCTAATTTTTTTCATTTTATTTCCTCCTTTTTACCAAATAAATTCCCCAGATTTTTTGTGAGTATACCTGCTTTATTTTGGGAACATTATCAAGCAATAGCGGCAATGCCGTATTTTTCAAATAATGTAATCTATTGTCTAGCTGCAGCGCCTAGCCCCTCGATGGTCTACGGCCAATCCGTCATGAAGGTTAAAAAGCAACCTTCCTGCCGGCTCGTCTTATGCTTGGCTACAGAAAGCTATTGCTTTCTGTACGCATTAAGGGCGACTAAGCTACTGGCTTCGCTAACTTGCCAGCAGCAAATTCGCCCTATATCGGGGCTGAGCAAGGCGCTTCCGCTTTTCTAATTTCCTTGGAGGTGTTTGCCATGGCTGAAGAAAACAAGGCCCAGCAAGAAACATTATCGAGAAGAAGATTTCTCCGCAATACCGGTTTTACCGTAGGGGGACTCGCTGTCGGCGGGATCTTGGGAAGTTTGGTCCCAAGGGGAAAGGATGATAACAAAAACAATCCGCCAGCTCCTCAGGATCAAGATTTCAATCAGGCGCTGATGTACTTTACTCCGGAACAATTTAGGATTACCGAAGCTGCCACTGAACGAATATTTCCTGAAGATGATAACGGACCAGGGGCAAAAGCATTGGGCGTTGCCTATTTTATCGATCACCAATTAGCCGGCGATTGGGGCTTCAACGCCAGGGACTATATGCAGGCGCCCTTTTTTCCTGGTGAAAAAGTTCAAGGGTATCAGGGGCGCTTAAAACGAAGGGATATTTTTGATATTGGCTTACGTGAGCTGCAAAACCACAGTAACAATGTAAGTAAGAAAAACTTCGAAGAACTTTCGGGTGAAGAACAGGATAAAATTTTGAAAGATTTTGAGGAGGATAAGGTAAATTTAACGACTCTATCCCCAAGCGGCTTTTTCCAGCTACTGAGAAGTGCAACCTTAGAGGGAGTTTATAGCGATCCATTATATGGAGGAAATAAAAACATGAATGGCTGGAAAATGCGTAACTACCCTGGCAGCCAAATGGCCTATGCCGAAATTATTGAGAAAGACTTTCAGAAAATCGCGCCGCAGAGCCTGCAAAGCCATATGAAGCATTAATGCGGTAAGGCATTGGGGATGCGGTTCCCCAATGAACGTTTTTTATTTTTAAAAAAGAAGGTGGAAAAATGGCGAGAAAATTACCGAAAGCAGACGTCGTTCTGGTGGGAGTTGGCTGGACTGGCGGAATTATTGCCTCTGAACTGACGAAAAAGGGCCTGAAAGTGGTCGGCTTGGAACGAGGCAAAGAACGAAAAACAGAGGATTATTTCATGGTTCATGATGAACTCAGATATGCTCTGCGCTATGATTTGTTCCAAGACCTTTCCAAAGAAACAATCACCTTCCGAGGCAACGAACGAATCCGCGCTTTGCCAATGAGACAGTATGGTTCGTTTCTGCTCGGCGATGGTTTAGGAGGAGCTGGTGTTCACTGGAATGGGCAGACATACCGCTTTCTCCCTTATGATTTTGAAATTCGCAGCAAAACCGTTGAAAAATATGGGCAAAACAAAATCCCGGCGGAAATGTCGATACAGGACTGGGGCATTACCTACGACCAGCTTGAGCCTTACTACGACAAATTTGAAAAGACCTGTGGGATCTCCGGAGAGGAAAATCCGCACCCAGGCGCCGGAAAGCGGTCAGATAAATACCCAACTCCGCCGATGAAGAAATCACCGGCCATGAAAATGTTTGAGACAGCGGCAAAAAACTTAAAGTTGAATCCCTATACAATGCCGTCTGCTAATTTATCGGAATCATATAAAAACCCGGACGGCATCTCTAGGGCGGCCTGTCAATACTGCGGTTACTGCGAGCGGTTTGGCTGCGAGTACGGGGCAAAAGCCGATCCAGTTGTCACGGTTATTCCGGTTGCCAAGAAAACGGGAAACTTTGAGATCAGAACCCATTCTTATGTAAGAAGGATTTTACATACGGGAGGTAAAGCGACAGGGGTTTTATATATCGATACAACAACAGGTGAGGAAATTGAACAGCCGGCAGATATTGTTGTGTTGACTAGCTATTTGTTCAATAATGTTCGCTTGCTGTTGATGTCGGGGATTGGCAGACCGTATGATCCGGCAGCGGGTACGGGCGTGATTGGCAAGAATTATGCCTACCAAGTGATGAAGGGAAATGCCATTGGCTTTTTCAATGATAAGGAATTCAGTACGTTTGCAGGTGCCGGTTCGCTCGGAATGGTCCTTGACGATTATAATGGAGATAACTTTGACCATTCTAAATTAGACTTCATTCATGGAGGCAGCATATCACTTACCCAAACGGGGCTAAGGCCGATTCAGAATAATCCCGTGCCGAAGGGCACGCCATTATGGGGCAAAGAATTCAAACAAACTTCGCTCAAATATGCAAATCGTTATTTGTCAGTTGGCGGACAAGGTTCATCCATGCCATTTAAGCATCACTATCTCGATTTAGATCCTACCTATAAGGATGCATTCGGCGACCCGTTAATCCGGATTACCTTTGATTTTGAGGATCAGGACCGGAAGCTGGCTGTGTTCCTGGCTGAAAAATCTGCTCAAATCTTAAAGGAAATGGGCGCAGATCATATTGATTCGCTGAAGGAGCTGGGGCCGTACGATATTACAACCTATCAGTCCACTCACAATACCGGCGGTGTCATTATGGGGGCAGACCCGGCAACATCGGCTGTCAATAATTATTTACAGATGTGGGATGTAGACAATTTATTTGTTGTGGGTGCGACCAATTTTGCGCACAATTCCGGTTATAACCCAACTGGAACTGTCGGTGCCCTCGCCTACCGGTGCGCAGAAGGCATCGACAAATACCGGCAAACTGGCGGGCAAGTGGTTTAATTCACGATATCACCTCTTTTTTGCTTTTTTCAGTTTGTTTTTATTACAATAGGAGAAGTGTTAAAATATATAACTGAATTGGAAAAAGGAGGATATTGAAGTGACTCAACATGAAAACAATACATTACCGCCAAAAACCTGTTCCGTTGAACGGTTAGTTACTATGGAGGAAGACGTTAAGAAGGTGCTGGCTGGTGAAAAAACTGCAACCCGCCGCAATGGCCGCTATGCGGACCCCGGCGAAATCATGACATTGGAAGGCCGCCAGTTTGTGGTGGATAAAGTTTACTCACAAAGCCTTGGCGAGCTGACTGATGAGGATGCCCGCCGCGAGGGCTTCAGCAATGTGGAAGAATACAAACAATCGATTCTTTCGATACACCCGGGAATGCCGTGGCTCCCACAAATGCGCGTCTGGGTTCATGAATTCAGCCCAGTTAAAGAAAATCAATAGAATTTGCCAGGGGCCTATCTCCTATCTGCTTCATTTCGTTAATCTTAGCAGAGCGGGGGCAGGCCCCTTTGCTTGTCTAATTTCAGAGCCCGAATTTATAATTGGTTTATTAGATTTGTCTGGCAGTTTAGGAGCAAGGGGAGACCTCATGAAGCATTTTGCAAAGTACATAAAAAAGTATTGGAAGTCATTTTGTATTGCGGTTCTATTCCTCACCTTTGAAGCCATTTGTGATTTGCTGCAGCCGACCGTGATGGCGAAAATTATTGATGAGGGAGTTGCCAACAGAGATATTCATTATGTCTTAAAAATGGGCGGGCTGATGCTCCTGATTACCGCTATTGGGGCCGTTGCCGCTTCCACCAGAAGCGTCACGGCCAGCATTGTTTCGCAAAATTTTGGAACAGAGCTGCGATTTGATCTGTTTAGCAAAATTCAATCTCTTTCATTTAAAAATCTAAACAACTTTGACCGCGCGTCCCTCATCACAAGACTTACAAATGATGTGACCCAGGTACAAGTGTTTGTAAACGGAACGATGCGGATTTTCGTAAAAGCTCCACTGCTGGCGATTGGCGGTCTGGTCATGGCAACCCGCCTTAACCTTCACCTCGCGGTCGTCCTCGCGGTGGTGGTGCCGATTGTTGCATTGTTTATCATCATCAACTTAAAACTTGGTTTTCCTCTGTTTTCTAAGGTCCAGAATGCCATGGACCGGGTGAACGGTGTGCTTCGTGAATATTTATCCGGTGTCCGGGTTGTCAAAGCTTTTAACCGTTTTGAAGTAGAAACAGCTAAATTCTCGAAAGCTAACGAGCATTTCCAGAAGCAATCAATTGCCGCCAACCGCCTGATGGCTGTTTTCAGCCCGGCGATTATGCTGACAGTTAACATCGGGATTGTCGTTGTCCTCTGGATGGGCGGCATAGGGGTCGAGTCGGGAAAGATACAGGTAGGCCATATAATTGCTTTTATCAACTACATGACGCAGATTTTATTTTCCCTCATGATGATTTCCATGGTGTTTACCATGTTTGTCAGAGCGAAGGCCTCGGCAGGAAGAATTGGTGAAGTATTCTCTGAGGAAGTCAACATTACTTGGAAAAACGACCAAATGAAATCTCCAACTGGTGAAAAAGGAAGAATTGATTTTGAAAATGTCTTCTTTTCCTATGATGAGGCTGCAGGCGAGCAAGTCCTCAAAAACATTTCTCTTACTATTCTTCCCGGGGAAACAGTCGGCATCATCGGCTCTACCGGTTCCGGGAAAACAACGCTCGTCAGTCTGATTCCTCGCTTTTATGACGCATCAAGCGGGTCGATAAAGGTAAATGGCGCGAATATTAAGGACATAGACCCAAAAAATCTAAGGGAGAAAATTGCTTTTGTTCCGCAAAAAAATATTTTATTTACCGGAACAATCGCCGAGAATATTCGCTGGGGGAAGGAAAATGCCTCTCAGCAGGAAATCGAAACAGCGGCGGCCATAGCGAGTGCCACTGAATTTATCGAGTCCTCACCAGAAGGCTATGACACAAAAATCGGCCAGGGGGGTGTCAACTTTTCCGGCGGGCAGAAGCAGCGGCTTTCCATTGCCAGGGCACTGGTGAAGCAGCCGGAAATCCTCATTTTGGATGACAGCACAAGCGCGGTCGACGCCGCCACCGAAGCTAAAATGAAAACTGCCTTAAAAAAATACGCCAGCGGCCTGACTTGTTTATTGATTGCCCAACGGATATCATCCATTATCGATGCCGATAAAATCATCGTCCTTGACCAGGGGGAAGTGGCGGGTATTGGCACCCATCAAGAGCTCATTAAGGATTGTCAGGTCTATCAAGAAATCTATCGCTCACAAATGGGCAGGGAGGGTCTGCAAAATGGCAAATAATACGAATCAACCGCAAAGAACTCCCCCTCCTGGACCCCCGCCGTTTAGGCCTGGCGGAGGTGCCCACCACCGCGGTCCAGTGGTTAAGCCAAAAAACTTTAAAGGAACCTTAAAACGTCTTTGGGATTATTTTGGCCGCGAAAAGGGAATGCTTTCCCTCATTTTCTTGTTTATTACGGTTGATGCAGCCTTAATGCTGCTTAACCCTTATCTCATTGGTAAAGCCATCGATGCCATGACCCTAAAGTCAGGGAAGGTGGATTTCAGTTTTCTTGAGATCATGATTGTCATTCTTATCTGTGCCTATGTAGGTGATGCTGTCCTCACCTTTTTGCAGGGCTGGCTGATGGCGGGGGTAGCCCAACGGATAGTGAAAGGATTACGAGATTCTCTTTTTCAAAAGCTGCAAAAGCTTCCTGTTGCCTTTTTTGATACTCGGACACATGGGGAATTGATGAGCAGGCTCTCAAATGATGTTGATAATATCAGTAATACGATATCACAATCGACGACACAGTTAATGTCCGGAGTCATCGTCATCCTAGGCTCGCTCATTATGATGCTGATTCTCAGCCCGATTCTCACGCTGGCCAGCCTGATTACCGTACCGCTTGTATTTTTGCTGACAAAAACGATTGCTAAAAGAACGAGCGTCCTGTTTAAAAATCAGCAAATCCAGCTGGGAAAATTAAATGGGCATATAGAAGAAACCATTTCTGGCATCGAGGTCGTCAAAGCTTTTAATCATGAAGAAAACGTTATCGAGGAATTTGAAAAGGTTAATACTAAGCTCCGCGAAGTCGGCCTCAAGGCGCAGATTTGGTCCGGTTTCTTGATGCCGATTATGAACGTTATCAATAACCTTGGCTTTGCGGTCGTCGCTATTGTCGGCGGCATTCTGGCTGTCAAAGGGCATATCACGGTGGGAGCGATTGCCAGCTTCATCACCTATTCGAGACAGTTTGTCCGGCCGCTCAATGACCTTGCCAATATTTTTAACATTCTTCAATCAGGTGTCGCCGGAGCAGAGCGGGTCTTTGAAGTCATTGATGAAGAGGAGGAACCTGCCGATTCCTCTAACGCAGTGCCGCTTAAGAATCCGAAAGGCCAAGTTGTGTTTGAAAATGTCAGCTTTGGGTACCGCACAGATGTGCCGATTTTAAAAAACATCAGCTTTGAGGCGGCGGCAGGAACCAGCACCGCCCTCATTGGCCCAACTGGTGCGGGAAAAACAACAATTGTTAATCTTTTGACGAGATTTTATGATGTGACTGGCGGAAGAATTCTTCTGGATGGCCGCGATATTCGCGACTACACAAGGGACAGCCTGCGGCGCAGCTTTGGCTTTGTGCTGCAGGATACCTACCTTTTTTCAGGGACAATCAAAGAAAATATCATGTACGGGAATCCGGCCGCAAACCAGGAAGAAGTGGAAACAGCGGCACGGATGGCGGGTGCCGAAGGGTTCATCAAACGTCTGCCTAAGCAATATGACACCCTCCTATCGGAAAACGGCGGTAACCTCAGTCAGGGAGAACGCCAGCTGCTGGCCATCGCCAGGGTTATTTTGGCAAGACCATCATTGCTGATTTTGGATGAAGCGACGAGCAGCATTGATACTAGAACAGAACTGCACATTCAGCGGGCTTTGTTATCTTTAATGGAAAATCGCACTAGTTTTATTATTGCTCACCGCCTAAACACCATTCGTGATGCCGACACCATCATGGTCATTGAACACGGAGAAATTGTAGAATCAGGCAGCCATGCTAAATTGATGGCGAATAAAGAGAGATATTTTACCTTATTTTCTAATCAATTTAAAAATGACGATGCCAATGAAGCGCAGCTTTGAGAAAATTTCAAACTGAGATTTTCTCTTTTTTTTGCTGACTGGTGTAAAGACATCTGTTAGAATTATGTCAGGACAGGTGCTAAAATAGTTCTTTCTTAAAAAGAAACATATTGGGGAATATTATCAGAAACTCTGAAAATAGAGGGGGGCTTATGATGGCTAACACAAATAGTGTTTCTGGCAGTGATTATCTTAAGATGAAAGCAGGAAAGAAACAGGAATTATCCAACACGAAACTGCTCGGCATTGCCGGGATGGGCTGGATGTTTGATGCCATGGATGTAGGAATGCTTTCCTTCATCATTGCAGCATTGGCGGCAGAATGGAGTTTAACTCCCGGACAAATGGGCTGGATTGGCAGCATCAACTCGATTGGAATGGCAGTCGGCGCACTTATTTTCGGCTTAATGGCTGACCGAATCGGACGGAAAAATGTTTTTATCATTACCTTATTATTATTTTCGGTAGGAAGCGGTGCATCGGCATTTGCAGGCTCTTTGACGGTCTTTCTAATTCTCCGGTTCTTAGTCGGAATGGGCTTAGGAGGAGAACTGCCGGTTGCTTCAACGCTTGTCTCCGAAAGTGTCCCGGCTGAAAAGCGCGGCCGGATCGTTGTTCTATTGGAAAGCTTTTGGGCCGGCGGGTGGCTGATTGCGGCGGTCATTTCCTATTTCGTCATCCCATCGATTGGCTGGCAGGCTGCGCTGCTTATCAGTGCGATTCCTGCCCTATATGCTTTATATTTGCGGATGGGGCTTCCTGACTCACCACGTTTTGCAGCAGTTAAAACGAAGGAAAAGAGTTCCGTCCTCGATAACCTCACTCAGCTATGGTCAAAAGAGTATAGCAGAAAGACAGCGATGCTTTGGGTTGTCTGGTTCTGTGTCGTGTTCTCCTATTACGGCATGTTCCTATGGCTGCCTAGTGTCATGGTGATGAAGGGCTTCAGTTTGATTAAAAGCTTTGAATATGTGCTGATAATGACGCTAGCTCAGTTACCTGGTTATTTTACGGCGGCGTGGTGCATTGAAAGGTTTGGAAGGAAGTTTGTCTTGGTTGTCTATTTAACCGGAACGGCTGCAAGTGCTTATTTCTTTGGAACCGCAGAATCTACGGCACTGTTAATGACAGCAGGAATTCTATTATCATTTTTCAACCTGGGCGCTTGGGGCGGGCTCTATGCCTATACCCCGGAGCAGTATCCAACGGTAATCCGCGGTACGGGTGCCGGAATGGCTGCTGCCATCGGCCGTATCGGCGGTGTGCTCGGCCCATTATTGGTTGGCTACTTAGTGGCTCAAAAGTATTCTGTTTCTACCATTTTTACAATATTTTGTATATCAGTTTTAATTGGTGCATTGGCAGTGTTTCTTTTGGGAAAAGAAACGAAAAAACAAGAATTGATATAATGATTTATCGGAAGGCCCTATTGAAGGGTCTTTTGCTTTTGGAAAATCGAGGAAACCATCCATATTTAGACAAAATAATTTATAAATAGTTTGCTTTTTAAAGTAAAAACAAATACTGTTATGCTTTAGTGGAATAACGCGTAAAAACGCCTAGAAATCAACTTTTGTTGTTATTTTCGAAATTATTTTGAAATAGTGGATATAGGTACTAGACGAACCCCTAATTATTATGTACAATGTTTTCAGAATATTATATGTTTTGGAAAGAATTGCACAATGGATTGGGGAACTTTTTAAAAAATGGGGGGTATTGTCATGAGAAAAAGAAAATTAGCAGGCGTGTTTGCTTCATTTATGCTTGCAGCAGGCGTAATGGCCGGCTGTGGATCATCCACATCCACTAGTTCAGGCGGCGGGGATGAAAAGGGCGGCGAAATCAAAATCGGTGCCAACCTTGAGCTTTCCGGCGGGGTAGCATCCTATGGCCAGTCTATTAAGGAAGGTATTGACCTGGCGCTAGAGGAAATCAATAAAGAGGGAATTGACGGCAAGAAATTGAAGCTGGTTGTCGTTGATAATAAGTCTGAAGCACCTGAAGCGATTAATGGTGCGACAAAGCTGATCAGCCAAGACAAGGTTTCAGCAATTATCGGGGCAGCAACAAGCGGAAATACAAAAGCGCAGATTGAAATTGCGCAAAGCAACAATGTACCACTCATCACGCCGACTGGTACGGCTGCTGACGTAACGGTAAAAGACGGAAAATTAAATGATTTTGTTTTCCGTACATGCTTCATTGACCCATTCCAGGGTACTGTCGCAGCGAACTTTGCGGCTAAAGAATTAAAAGTAAAAACAGCTGCTGTATTCATTGACAGCTCCAGTGATTATTCAAAAGGCTTAGCGGCTTCTTTTAAAGAAAAGTTTGAAAAGGAAGGCGGCAAGGTTGTCACTCAAGAAGCATATGTGGCAAAGGATACAGACTTCCATGCCCAATTAACAAATATTAAAGGGAAAAACCCAGAATTCGTTTTCATCCCTGGCTATTATGAAGAAGTTGGCTTAATTGTGAAGCAGGCTCGTGAATTAGGTCTTAACGCGCCAATGATGGGTGCTGACGGCTGGGATTCTCCTAAACTAGTAGAACTTGCCGGCAAGGATGCTTTGAATAACACATTTATTACAAACCACTATTCTTCTGGCGATTCTGACCAAAAGGTTCAAGAGTTTGTAAAAGCCTTTAAAGCAAAATACAAGGACAAGTCTCCAGATGCGTTTAATGCTTTAGGTTATGATTCTGCTTATTTCCTTGCTGATGCTATCAAACGTGCTGGCGGCGGAGATTCTAAGAAAATTCAAAAGGCTCTTGCAGAGACAGATGGTCTTGATCTAGTAACAGGCCAAATGAAGCTTGATAAAGACCACAACCCAATCAAATCAGCTGTTATCTTAGAGTACAAGGACGGCGAGCAGACATTTAAGACAAAGGTCAATCCGTAGTTGGAAAAGCAGAAGTGCCTTGACCAGGGGCACGAGCCTAGAAGGGCCGGCATGAAGGTTGCTGCTTTTTAACCTTCAGGACGGATTGGCTGTAGACCTGCGAGCCCCTAGGCGCTGGAGCTGGACAAATTTTATAATGATCAAAATGAATAGGGAGCATGTTGATGTTCCCTATTCCAATTTATAAGGATTAGGAAAAATTTCCTATTCCCACTGGAAGGAGTTGCGACATGGAACAACTAATACAGCAGCTAGTCAACGGCATTTCATTGGGAAGTATTTACGCATTGATTGCCCTTGGGTACACAATGGTTTATGGCATCGTCAAGTTAATTAACTTCGCCCATGGGGATGTCTTCATGGTCGGCGCATTTATCGGTTTTTATTCGATTACAGTTCTCCACTTAGGATTTTTCCCGGCATTATTGATTTCAATGGTAGCCTGCGCAATTTTCGGCGTATTGATTGAGCGGATTGCCTACAAGCCGCTTCGAAACGCTACCAGGATTGCGGCATTGATTACCGCTATCGGGGTCTCGCTTTTAATTGAATACGGCACCATTTATATCCGCGGCGCCCAGCCTGAGGCCTATCCATCCAATATCGTTCCATTAAAAAGTCTGGAGGTCTTCGGAGTAAAAATTAGCGGTCAGTCCATTCTAATTTTGGCTGTTTCCCTATGTTTAATGATTGTTCTTCAATTTATTGTTCATAAAACTAAGATTGGTAAGGCGATGCGCGCCGTTTCCCACGACCAGGATGCAGCCAAATTGATGGGAATTAACGTTAATAACACCATCTCTGCCACCTTTGCAATCGGTTCTGCTCTTGCCGGAGCAGCTGGAGTGGTATTTGGAATGTACTATACAAAAATTGAGCCATTAATGGGAATCATTCCGGGCCTTAAGGCTTTCGTTGCCGCTGTTCTAGGAGGAATTGGCATTATCCCTGGAGCAATGGCCGGGGGATTATTATTGGGTGTCATTGAAGCTCTTGTCAGCGCCGCCGGAGGTTCTCTATTCCGCGACGCCGTAGCCTTTGTTGTCTTAATTCTAATCCTAATTTTCCGCCCTGCTGGTCTTTTTGGCAAAAATGTCAGGGAAAAGGTCTAGGGGGTGCTTGGTGAAATGAATAAGTTAAATAACGCAAAAGGTTTTTGGGGTTCTATTATATTAGCAATCATTTTTGCAGTCGTTGTGCAGTTCTTGATTAATGGCGGGACATTAAACCCCTTTTATGTAAATGCTTTGTTTTCCATCGGCATTAATATCATTCTTGCCGCTTCGCTTCATCTGATTATTGGGATTACTGGGCAGTTTTCGATTGGCCATTCTGGATTTCTTGCCGTTGGGGCGTATGTATCGGCAATCATCACGATGAAATTAGCCCTTCCCTTCCCTGTGGCGATCCTTGCTGCCGGTGCTGCGGCTGCTGTTGCAGGGTTAGTCATCGGGGTTCCTACCCTGAGATTACGAGGCGACTATCTTGCTATTGCTACGTTGGGCTTTGCCGAAATCATGCGAATTGTGTTTTTGAACATTGATTATGTCGGCGGTGCTTCCGGGATGACGGTTTCCCACCTGATTACTTGGCCATGGCTGATTGCCTGTGTGCTAATCACAATTATCGTCATCGTTAACTTTACGAATTCCACCCACGGACGAGCCTGCATTTCGATTCGCGAAAATGAAATCGCTGCCGATGCGATGGGTATAAATACGACCTATTACAAAGTAATGGCGTTTATTATCGGTGCCTTTTTTGCCGGTGTCGCAGGTGCCCTGCATGCCCATAACTTTTACATTATCCAACCGACCAACTTTGGCTTTTTGAAGTCCTTTGATATTTTAATTTTCGTCGTACTTGGCGGATTAGGAAGTATGTCTGGTGCTGTACTGGCGGCGATTTTATTAACAATCATTTCAACGTTCCTAGCCAATTATCCGGAAGTCCGGATGGTCATCTACAGCCTTGTACTAATTGCGATGATGCTGTTCCGTCCGCAAGGATTGATGGGCACAAAGGAAATTACGTCTTTCTTCAAGTTGGGGAAATCCGCGCAAGGAGGGTCTCATGATGCGAACAAAAACACAGTTGCTTAAAGTAGAAAACGCAGGAATCCGATTTGGCGGTTTAAAGGCTGTATCCGAAGTCAACCTGGAGCTTATGCAGGGAGAACTCGTCGGATTGATCGGCCCAAATGGTGCTGGCAAGACGACCTTCTTCAACCTGTTAACTGGTGTTTATGTTCCAACCGAGGGGACGATTTCTTTGGCCGGTGAAAAATTAAACGGGCACGCCCCATATAAGATTACCAAAAAGGGGATCAGCCGGACATTTCAAAACATCCGCTTGTTTGGGGAATTATCGGTACTCGATAATGTTAAGGTTGCGTATCATTCACTTGCCAAGCATTCAATTCTCAGTTCGATCTTCCGCCTTCCTTCCCATTTTTCCGGGGAGAGAGAAATGGAAGAAAAGGCAATTGAGTTTTTAAAAATCTTTAAGCTGGATAACGTGATGCACGAAATGGCGAAGAACCTGCCATATGGACAGCAGCGCCGCTTGGAGATTGCCCGGGCATTAGCAGCAAATCCTAAGCTATTGCTTTTGGACGAGCCGGCAGCAGGGATGAATCCACAGGAAACAGATGAACTGATGAATTTGATTGCGTTAATTCGCGAAAAATTTTCGTTAACCATTCTTTTAATTGAGCATGATATGAATCTTGTCATGGGTGTTTGTGAAAGAATCTATGTATTGGACCATGGCCAGCTAATTGCCGATGGTACTCCGGAGGAAATCCGCAACAATCCAAAAGTCATCGAAGCGTACCTTGGCGAGGAGGTCTCTTAGTATGCTAAAAGTAAATGATATCAATGTCTATTACGGAAATATCCATGCATTAAAAGGAGTATCTCTCGACATCAACGAGGGTGAAGTTGTGACGCTGATTGGTGCGAACGGTGCCGGTAAAAGTACGCTGTTAAAGACCCTTTCCGGGCTTTTGAAACCGAAGACTGGCGAGATTGTGTTTGAAGGCGAGCATGTTGCCGGCAAGGTGCCGCAATCGATCGTAAAGCGAGGGATTTCGCAGGTTCCGGAAGGCCGCCGTGTGTTTGCTAATATGTCCGTTGAGGAAAATCTGGAGCTGGGCGCCTATTTGCGCACGGATAAGAAGGGCATCCAGGAAGATTTCGAAAAAATCTATCAGCTCTTCCCGCGCCTGTTAGAGCGCAAAAAGCAGCTGTCTGGTACGCTTTCAGGCGGTGAGCAGCAGATGCTGGCGATGGGCCGAGCGCTGATGGCGCGACCCAGGCTGCTTTTATTAGACGAGCCTTCTATGGGTCTTGCGCCGCTGCTGGTTAAAACAATCTTCCAGATTATTGAGGAAATCAATAAGACGGGAACAACGATCCTGCTGGTTGAACAGAATGCGAATATGGCGTTATCGATTGCTGATCGCGCCTACGTTATTGAGACTGGAAAAATTGTCGCTTCCGGTTCTGCTGAAGAATTGAGTGCAAGTGACCAAATTCGTAAAGCCTACCTCGGGGGCCATTAAAAAAGGTATCGGAGAGACTCCGGTACCTTTAAATTTTTTGCTGGTCGGAATCGGGCTTTAATTGAAAACGATGTTTAGGCTGTAAAGAATGCTTGATTTTGCTTTTGTATTCGACATACAATTGCTCGAACCCCACTAACGTTCCAAGCGTGAAGAAATTAGCAAAATTCTTTTGGACTTCCCGCTTTAACACGTTCTTGCCGCAAATGCTGTAATAGTTTAGTTCCTCAATTTCTTTTTACTATTATCGCTGTTTAATTTAGTTTACTATAATAGTCGTTCGCTAGAGTGGTATACAGGTGACAAATTTTGGTTGGTTTTGTGCCGGACAAATTTAATACAAAGGTAGTAGACAAGATTAATCCTTTAGCCAAATAGAAAACGCATTGCAGTTTATGACATAATAGTGAATATCAAACCAATCCGGTTTGCCGAGGATCTAGTCCGGTCAGTGTGATTCATTAGACCGGGTTGGGTCCTTATTTTTTACGGACGTTCAGCTGGCTGAACAGGCATTCATATTGTTTTCAATCTATAAATACATTAAACTGGAATAAACAGAAAATTATGTAAACCATCACAGATTTGGAGGAGAAGCTTTGGGCGATATCGGCATTTTGCAAAGAAAAGAGCAGCTATCAAGGCAATTCCTACTATTTATCACTGGCATTGGAGTGTTTATTTATTTTCAATTTGGTTTGTTTAATTTAACGGTACCACACGAGCCAATGATTTTGGCGCTGTTGGTGTTGTTCCTCTTTATTGTGGAGCTGTTTCCTGTTCCTGTCTGGAAAGGGCATATTACCATCTCTTTTCCATTGGTCTATGCCATATATCTCATGGATGGATTAGCCTATACAATTGTTTTTTATGGAATTATTGTTGCAGCAGTCAACATAATGAATAGGCGTCCGCTCCGAATTATTTTCTTTAATCCGGCCATGCAGGTCATTAGCTTTTTTATTGCCTATCTACTTTGCCAGTGGCTGTATCCGCAGATGCCAATCGAAGGGCAGTCAAGGGTGCTGCACGGGATTATCCATTTTAATTTGCTTATCATCCCTTTTTATTTCATGAATATTCTTATTGTAGATCTTGTTTTAGCTATCAGGCCACAAACCTATAATCTGAAAATCTGGAGGATGAAAGCCCTTTTTGAGGTTTATAGTTTTCTTATTTCCTATGGTTATCTTGTTTTGTTGCATGTTTTGGGAAATCAAAAGCGGGGAACGATTGATTTCTTTTCTTTTTTCTTCTTTTTTATCCCGTTAGTCTGTGTTGCGCTGCTTAGCTCAATTATTGCCAATTTAAAAAAGGAAAAGGCAAAGCTGAAGGCACTGTTCAGCATTTCATCAGAACTGAATAAAAAAATTGCCAGGTCTGATTGGTTAACTTTCTTAAAAAATAATCTTCAAGAATTTATCGATGTTGATGCATGGATTTTATGGAAACGTCCGCCGGAAGGATGGTTGTTCCGTTTTGCCACAGGCCCTGTTAAGGGGGATTTTACGATGTCAGCGGAAACGGCGGCCGCTCTTGATAAAATGAAAAATTTGACCGTTTATCATAATGCCAAAAGAGATCCTAGTCCGGCCGGAATCTTTTTTACAGAGGAAATAGGATCATTGCTGTATGCCCCGTGTATTCTGGAAAATGAGTTGGTGGGAATGTTTGTGTTTGGCAGAAGCCGGGCCCACAGTTTTAGCGAGGAAGACATGCGCTCTGCGGCTACCCTTGCCAATCAGCTAGCGGTTCTGATTAAAACAAGATGGCTGTTTGCCGAGCAGGAGAAACGGTTGATTTTGGAAGAACGGAACCGGATCGCCCGTGATATTCATGATGGGGTTGCCCAGTCACTCGCCGGTGCAATTATGAATCTTGAAACGGCGCAGCGGAAATTTGCGAAAATGCCGGAGGATTCTCTTCGGTTAATGGGCGAAAGTACCGAGAAACTGAGGAGGAGCCTGAAAGAGGTGCGGGAATCGATATATGCCCTAAGGCCATATCCAACGGAGAGGGTAGGCTTATTGTTGGCCATTACCGCAAAAATTGATGCAGTCAAGCGGGAACATAAGCTGGATATTCATTTGGAGACAAGAGGTCAGGAATTCCACCTGAGCTCGATGGTTGAAAAAATAATTTTCGATATTTGTCAGGAAAGTGTGCAGAATGTCGTAAAACATGCAGAAGCCTCAAAAATTGACATTATGTTAAGCTATCAAAAAGAAAATGTGCTTTTGAAGGTGAAGGATAATGGCAAGGGGTTTTCGCTTTTCCAGGCCATGATCAAGGCCCGGGAGCACCCGCATTTTGGAATATTACATATGAATGAATCGGCTGATAAAATTCAGGCTTCGCTGCAGGTAGACAGCCGAGAAGGTGCTGGAACAGAGATAACCTTAACGGTGCCAAAAATGGGGATTGAAGGGAGTGATTTGCGTGATCAAGCTTATGCTGGTCGATGATCATGCCGTGTTGCGGGATGGATTAAAGAATATTTTGGAGATGGAAACTGATATTGAGGTAGTAGCCGAGGCGATTAATGGCGATGAAGCAATCGAAAAAGTAAAGGATGCCCTGCCGGATGTGATTTTGATGGATATTAACATTCCTGAGAAAAACGGCATTCAAGCAACGAGTATAATAAAAAAAATGTACCCGTCTATTAAAGTTCTAATGCTTACGATGTTTGACCATGATGAGTATTTTATGTCGGCGATTCGCGAAGGGGCAGACGGTTACCTTTTGAAGGATGCCCCTTCACAGCATGTGGTTGATGCGATTCGCGCAGTGGCAAACGGGCAGTCGGTCATCCATCAATCGATGACGAAGAAGTTTTTGGGTTTTTCCCAGCCTTCGTCTAAACCGGAGCCAGCTGAGGAACAAAAGCCTGCGGATTCGACACTGACAGAGCGGGAGAAGGAAGTGCTTCTCTGCTTGGTTAAGGGCATGAATAACAAGGAGATCGCCCAAACCTTGTTCATCAGCGACAAAACGGTTAAAATCCATGTGTCCAACATTTTCAAAAAACTCGGCGTCAAAAGCCGCTCCCAGGTCGTCATTTATGCTGTACAGAATCAGCTGGTGCCGTTGACGTAGTGGTATAATTTATTTTTTCTGAGAACCAAGCCGGGGTGGCTTTGTTCTCTTTTTTTCGAAAAATCCGGTTGGAAAGTAAAGTGGTATTTTTGGAAAGTATTTTATAAGGTGTGGATAGTAAATTCGAAATATATGTAAGAATTTTAATAAAAAAGGAAAGTAATTCGAGCAAAAGTGTAAGTATTTCCAGAAAACTGGAGAACGAATCTTGTTTTTTTAAAATTTCCATCTTTTTTTGCTAAAATAAAAGAAAAATCAGAAGGATGATTAGGATGGCACAGGCCAAAACCAATGCAATGCGCATTTTGGACGCGCAAAAGATACATTATGAGGTGCTTACATACGAAAATAAGGATGGAAAAATTGATGGGGTGTCGGTTGCTGAGAAAATTGGCAGGAATCTGAAAGAGGTCTATAAGACACTCGTCACGCAAGGGGCAAGCAAAAACCTTTATGTGTTCGTTATTCCTGTTGCTGAGGAATTAAACCTGAAAAAGGCGGCTAAGGCGGCCGGGGAGAAAAACGTCGAAATGATTCCGGTCAAGGATATTCAAAAATGGACCGGCTATATACGCGGAGGCTGCTCGCCTGTCGGTATGAAAAAGCATTACAGAACTTTTATCGACCAAAGCTGCTCAGAAATTGACACAATCATTGTTAGTGCCGGAAAAATCGGCAAGCAAATCGTACTCACGCCCAACCAATTAAAAGAAATCACCAGTGCCGAGTTGGCTGATGTTATAAAGTAATCTTCCCTTTTTAAACATTCCTTTTTGTAACATTGTTGATTGGAGCGGAAGGGGCGAGACTCCTGCGGGAGTACGGGGCAGGGGAGACCCCGCAGGAGCTTTAGCGACGAGGCTCCCCGTACCGCTCGCGGAAAGTGAGCCCCTCGGGACAGGCAAAGGGCAGCCTGACCCTGCGATGATTATTCAAAGGAGCTTTCCTTAGTGGAGCGGAAATCAACACCCCATATTAAAAAAATCAGTTTTTTCCATAGGCATTCACCTATAAACAACAAAAGCATAAGATATGGTGATCTTAATCTTTGTGATTGAATTTGCCTAATGGCAATGTTGATTTTTTAAAAGGGAGTGTTAATGAATGGCAGGGAAAATTAAAAATTATTTTGCCGGCGGTAACACAGCCAGGGGATTTCATAATTTGTACGATTCCAACCTGCAGGGACTTGACCGTTTATTTATTTTAAAAGGCGGGCCTGGAACGGGCAAATCGTCGCTCATGAAAAAAATCGGCCAGGAATGGGTGGAAAAAGGCTATGATATCGAGCTGCTCCACTGTTCATCTGATAATAATTCCATAGACGGCGTAATAATTCCCGCTTTAAAGGTAGGGATTGTTGACGGAACTGCTCCCCATGTCATTGAGCCAAAAGCGCCGGGTGCGGTGGAAGAATATATTAATCTAGGTGAGGCGTGGGATGCTAAGGCGCTAAGTGCGCAAAAAAACACAATCAAAAAGCTGACCAATCAAATTAGTGAGGCCTTTGAGACAGCCTACGCTACTTTTAAGGAAGCACTTGAGATTCATGATGATTGGGAAAAAATCTATATAAACAGCATGAACTTCCAAAAAGCGGACCAATTGACCAAAAAGCTGATTGAAACTTTCTTTGGAAAAATGAGGTTAAGCAAACAAGCCGATGTTCGCCACCGTTTTCTTGGGGCCGCCACACCAAAAGGTGCGGTTGATTTTGTCCCTAATTTAACGGAGGACATTCAAAAACGCTATTTTATAAAGGGGCGCCCAGGCTCCGGCAAGTCCACGATGCTGAAAAAGCTGGCTGCAGCAGCAGAGGAGCGCGGCGTCGATGTAGAAATCTATCATTGCGGATTTGACCCTCATAGCCTCGATATGTGTATTTTTAGGGAGCTGGGGATTGCCATTTTTGATAGTACTGCACCGCACGAGTACTTCCCTAGCCGCGACGGTGATGAAATCATTGATATGTATGAAATTTTAATCGAGCAGGGAACGGATGAAATCTTTGCCGATTTTATCAGCAAAATATCCACCAAGTATAGAGCCAAAATGACAGAGGCCACTAGCTGGCTTGCCAAAGCGAAAGAGCTCCACGACGAGCTTGAAGCTATTTATATTTCCGCAATGGACTTCACAGTGGTCGAAAAAATCCAAACTAAAATTGCTGCTGAAATTAATGCATTAGCAGGGGTAAACGCTTAAAACCGAGGGCCTGATCCCTTACCTTAATAAGAGTTAAGGCGGCGGGGCCAGGCCCCCGCTGTGTTAATGCATTAACGACGGGGGTCAGGCCCTATTTCCGTTATGGGTGTGGTTTTGTTTTGTTTTGCTTTTCTGGTCTTTGTTACGCTTGTTTCCTTTGCTGTTATCGCCGCTTACGAATTCGGCGGCGAATTCAGCTTCAGCGTGACCAGCACGCGCTGAATTTTGGTTGCTGCTGCCTTTATTAAATTTCTTCGTCATCATCATCCCTCCTTCTGCACATGTTAGTTTGTCACTGCCTGCTAGTTTATACACGAGTTTCTTCGCCAAAAATAAGGTGAAAAGAAAGGATGACGTTTATTGAAAGAAATCGCACTCTTAACTGAGCTTTTTGAGAAGAACATAAATGAAGAAAATTCAGGGCCGATGGAAAAATATATGAAGGGGCATTTCCCTTTCCTAGGCATTAAGAAACCATTACGTTCAGAACTGGAAAAGCAATTTTTTAAAGAAACCGGTATTTTAAAGGAACCATTCAATCAAGAGTTTGTTTGGGGATTGTGGGAAAAGGAAGAACGGGAATATCAGTATACTGCGCTTGTTTATATGGAAAAGTCGCTAAATAAATTGGACAAGACGGATTTGCCATTTATGGAGCGCCTGATCATGACAAAATCGTGGTGGGATACGGTCGATGCGATTGCCCCAAAGCCAGTTGGAACAATTGCACAGGTCTTTCCAGAGGTGGTTGAAGAAACAATTAACGGCTGGGCAGTCCATGAGTACCTCTGGCTAAGAAGAGCAGCGATTCTTTTTCAATTAAAATATAAAGAGAAAACGGATAAGGAGCTGCTTTATCAATACATACGTGAGAACGCCTCAAGTAAGGAATTTTTTATTCAAAAAGCAATTGGCTGGGCGTTACGGGAATACTCGAAGACAAATCCGGAATCGGTAAGGCAATTTATTGGTGACTCCCAATTAGCACCGCTTAGCGTAAAGGAAGGCAGTAAGTATTTAAACTGAGCCTATTAGGAGAAAATACCAGTTGTTCATGGTAGAATGGCGATAATGAAAGTATTAAGGAGAACATCATGATAAAATGTATTGCGACAGATATGGATGGCACATTATTGAATTCTATGCAGGTTATTACCGAGGAAAATAAACAGGCCATTTTAAAGGCACAGGAAGCAGGGGTTGAGGTGGTGGTTGCCACCGGCAGATCCTATCAGGAAGCCACTTATGTGTTGAATGCGGCCGGGTTGAAATGTCCAGTCATTTGTGTGAACGGGGCAGAGATCCGCTCAATCGATGGTGAGATTATTTCTGCTGCACCGATTGCCAAACAAATGGCCAAGGATGCGGCAACAGTCCTGTACGAAAAGGATATCTATTTCGAGGTATATACGAATAAGGGAGCTTTTTCCGTCGATACCAACAAGGCTGTTTCGATTCTCGTGGATATCGTTATGAGTGCGAACCCTGAAGCAGACCGAGACTATGTCGTTCACGCGGCAGAAGGAAGAATAAGAGATGGATTGATTCATCCAATCGAAAATTATGAAATTCTGTTTGCAAGTGATGAGTATGAGATATATAAGTTCTTAGTATTCTCTTTTGATTTAGATAAACTTGGCGAAGCAGCCAGCGCCATAAAAGAGTTTAGCGAGCTTGAGGTCACGAAATCGGGAATTGAAAATATTGAAATTACCCATAAAGATGCGCAAAAAGGGATTGCCCTTGAGGCTTTTGTCGAGGCAAAAGGGATTGATTTGTCGGAAACAATGGCGATTGGTGATAATTTTAATGATGTGTCAATGTTTGAAAAGGCCGGCCGCGCGGTCGCGATGGGCAATGCCAGCCCGCACATTAAATCGCTGTGCGATATGATTACCGATACAAATGAAAATAGCGGTGTAGGAAAGGCGATATTGGAAGTTTTATAAAAGGAGGTTCCAGATGTACAAAGCTAGGTCCTTCGTGTTAGTTTTGATTTTGCTGCTTTCAGGATGTTCCTTTTTTGAAAAAAAAGAGGAGGAACAAGCGGGCGATGAAGCCATTGTCCGTCTGCCTGTTGTGGAGGTTGTCGCTGAGAATTTGTCTGTCCCATGGTCAATTGATAAAGCGAATGGAACTTTCTACATCAGTGAGCGAACAGGAAGCATTGCGAAAATTGAAAACGGCAAAATGGAACGGCAGCTGGTGGTTTTACGGAAACCGCTGGCTGAGGCGGCTGAAGCAGGGCTGCTTGGCTTTGTATTGGATCCGCAGTTTACTAAGAACCAACAGGCGTTTGCTTATTACACATACGCCGAAGCGGGACAGGGCCAGTTTAATCGGGTCGTCGTGTTAACTTGGAACGGTGCTGAATGGATTGAGGGGCGGATCCTGTTGGACCATATCCCGAGTGCAGCCTACCATCATGGCGGACGTCTGAAAATAGGCCCAGATGGCAAGCTTTATATTACTACGGGAGATGCCACTGTTCCGGAATCGGCGCAGAACAGGGCTTCCATCAACGGGAAAATTTTACGGATGAACCTGGATGGTTCTATACCGGCGGACAATCCGTTTCCGAATTCTTATGTCTACAGCTACGGCCACAGGAATCCGCAGGGGCTGGCCTGGATTGGTAAGACGCTTTATGCGAGTGAACATGGGCAGTCTGCGCACGATGAAATCAATCTTATTAAACCTGGGGAGAATTATGGCTGGCCGGTCATTCAAGGGACAGAAAAAAAGGCGGGGATGGTGACGCCGCTCTTTCAATCTGGTAATGAAACATGGGCGCCATCAGGGATAGCTGCTTCTGGCGGGAAGCTTTATGCGGCCGCTTTGAGCGGCAATGCAGTTCGTGAGTTCGACCTCGAGGCCGGCCGCACCACGGCGGTCATCACCGGATTGGGCCGTATCCGCGATGTGTTTGCAGATGGAGAAAGCCTTTATTTCGTCAGCAACAACACCGACGGCCGCGGTAAGCCGGACGAACAGGATGATAAATTGTACCGTGTTTTGTTGAGGGATTTGAAATAAATGGGGTAGTGTCAAGCACCATGTGGAAATTCCGGATGAAGGACATTTTTGATGATTCCGGGGCTGGAAATGTCCTTCATAGCTGTGATGAAGACCATTTTGAATGAATCTAGGGCGAGAAATGTCCTTCATAGCCGTGATGAAGACCATTTCGGATGATTCCAGAGCGAGAAATGTCCGTCATAAACCGATTGAAGGACATTTTCATGGCTCTCAACCATGAAATGTCCTTCATAAAACTCGTAGTGTCGGCGCCTTATAATATTTCAATCTTCAGCGAGTTAATTTGCGAGACAAGCAGGTCTTCATATTGTTTTTGTGCTTGATAGTAGATTTCCTGATCCCCCGCTTTTGGGTTTTCCTTTTTGGCTTGGTCAACTAGATCCTTTTGGACTTTCTGTGCCAAGACGATTAACTTATACTGCTGCTTTTCAGTTGCCCAGAATTTTTCTTCCCCATATTGTTGGATTAAAGCTTGCGCTGAGGCAAATTGCGCATATTGTCCGCGCACCTTTGCTACTGCCGCATCGACCTCTGCGGCCTCAGCCTTATGTCCTTTTTCCTCAGCGAGCAGGGCCATCGAGCGGAGTCGGATAATTTGCGTTAGCAATTTGTTTTGGTCATCAAGCACTTTTTCCTGTGAATTTAAATAGGCGAGTTCTTCCTCCAGCTGCGTGCCGCTATAATTCTTCCGGGCTGCATCGCGATTGATTTCCAGCTGCAGTTGATTAATAAATTTGTAAAAAGAAACATCTTGATCCGTGATCCACTGTCCATTTATTTTGGCAACACCTTCAGGCTTTGCCACATCGAACTCAATGACTTTTTCGGTTTTATCGCCATCCTTTTTCAAAAGGAATGCTGCCTCATACTTGCCGTTCATCGGCACCTTCACATCTGCAGCGTAAGTACCGTCTTTCCCTTCAGAAAACTTCACCTTCACCGTGCCGTGGTTCATAGTGACCATCGACAGGTCAGCTGTCACCGTAAGCCCTGTAACCGCCTTGCCAGCCTCAGTTACTTTAATTTCAAACGGCGATGCTTTATCCTTTTGATAATAAAGCTCCTTGGTGATGTCAATTTTATAATCAGACCCCGAGCTGCAGGCGGTCATGACAGCGGCGAAGACCATCATCATTAGCAGCAGCACTGCATGTCTCCAACGATTTCTCATGCCTCAATACCTCCTAATTGCTGTGTTGTTAAAAATTCATCTACCGTATATTTTTCAATCTTCCCTTCATCTAAAAAAGCAACGTGTGTACAAACCTGGCGGATTTCATCCAAATGGTGTGATGAGAGCAGGATGGTTTTGTTTTTTAACCCTCTCAAAACCTCCAAAATTTCCTTGCGGCCCATTGGGTCAATCCCGCTCGTTGGCTCATCGAGTATCAAAATACTTGAATCCTGATAAAGTGTAATTGCCAGCCCCAAACGCTGCAGCATTCCCTTTGAATATTTTTTCACGGGCTCACCACGGTCATCCCAAAGCCGGACAGACCGCAAAACCTGCTCCACCCGCTTTGCATCTGCCTTCCCCGAAACAGCCTCTGCAAAAAAGGTCAAATTCTCCAGTCCGGTCAGCATTGGATAAAGCATAAATTTTTCCGGCAAATAGGCAATCGCCTTTTTCCAGCCATGATTTTTCTTGGAGAACGCCACACCATTAATGGCAATCGACCCCCGTTTAACGGGAAGCAGCCCCAGCAAACTATTAATAAACGTCGATTTCCCGGCGCCATTCCGCCCGACAAGAGCGCAGATTTCATTCCGGCCGATATTTAGATCGACTGAGTCAAGCACTTGCTTCTTCCCGAAGGATTGGCATAAACCTTCCACTTTAATCATTCATAACCCTCCTTACGGTTGAACAGCACCGCCGCCCCAAATGATACAGCCAGCCAGAACACCCCATTACCAAGCATAAAGAATGAGGGCTTCGTCCACATAAACGACTGCAGCATCCGTGACATATGGCCGAACGAGTACACGCCCATGCCTGTTTCTAAAAACATCCGGACTGCTTGAAGCGGATTTAAAAAGTAGACAAGCGAAAATAATTTCACATTTTCATAGGTGACATCCGGCAAAAACGACAGCAGGATGAAATCGTGTAAGAAGAAAAAGTAAAACCAGACAAATATCGTATAGCCGATAATTTGCATCCGTGAGCGGCTAAAGCTGCCGATGGCTGCCCCCATTTGCAGGAAAATCACAGCCATTACGAGAATGCTTACCGTAAAAATGAGATACCCTTTAAAATCGAGGGCAAATTGAAACTTCAGCATTAATAAATATAGGAAAAACCAGGCAAGCAGCGGCAATAGAACAACAGCATAAAGCCCGGCGCTTTTTCGCATCAGAAAGCTCGGATAACTATCCCTTTTCGTTAACAGCATAATCAATGTCTTTTGCTCTTTTTCCTGGAAAACGGAAAACGCTCCGATAAATAAACACAAAATCGGGATAAAGTAAATAATCGTATCAAACAGATTGATTAATAGAATATAAAAGCCTTTTTCAAAAGTCAGGGAGGCGGAACGAACCAAAATACTGATTGAAATGAGTGCAATGATGCTTAGCGCGAGCCAGAGCCCTTTACCTCTAATATTTTCTTTCCATTCCTTCCAAATATAATGCATAGTATTTGTCTCCCCTTTATCAATATCAGCACCGCGATGATCCCGAGGGCAGCAAATAGAATGGAAGAATGGCTGCCGCCTTTATGCACCAATGGATGCGGATCGTTAAACATGATTTCGTCGTCGTTCAATGTGGCATTGATTTTTTCATAGATGCCCACTGCTGGGCTTTTTAAAAATAAATTCGTTAACTCCTGGTCCTCCAGCAGCTGGTGGAGGGAGGAGTGATAGGTTATTGGAAAATCCCCGATGCTGTCCTGGTTTAAATCGGTGAGCGGAAAGGCGCTGCCCCAGTCGTTGCCTTTGCCATGCTGACTCCAGGCATTGCCCTCGCCATTGCCGCCGATCGTGACAGCAGGGATGGTATTGTCGGATATTCGGTTTGATGTAAAGATCTGATCATTGGAACTGGCCCAAAGTTCAATACCAATTTGGTTTTGGATGATTCGGTTATGGCGAATCACATTGCGGGTCGCCTGATCGATGTACAAGCCCCGCTGGTTCATATAAAAAAGATTGTCTTGAATCGAGTTGTCATTTGCTTGTAAGAGTAATAATCCGAAAGATTGGTTTCCGTAGTTGACGATAAATTGATTGTCTTCTAGTGTTAGTCCGTTTGAATTCATGATGGCAGCGCCGCCCTGATTCATCGTAAAGGTATTTCTTTTAAAAATATTTTCATCGGAATACATATAGTGTAGACCGTACCGGGTATTGGCGATGGTATTGTCATAGCTTTTGTTATTGTTGGCATAGTCGAAAAACATCCCGTCGCGGGTGTCTTCGATTTTGTTGTGTGCCAATAGGTTGTCATTGGCGTAATAAACATGGAGCCCGTTCCCTTGGTCGGCAATTTCTCCCTCGCCCAATCCTTTAATGTCAGCATACTCAATTGTGTTGTGGTGGGCCTGGCTTAAATAAATGCCGTGAAAGGAGTTGCGGATCTTGACGTGTTCGATGATGTTATCGTTCGTATAAATTTTAATCGCCGCATATTCCTCAGCCGAGTTGCGGTCCATACTGCTTCCCGTTACCGTAAGATTTTTTAAATGAACGTTTGATGCCTTAACAGATATCACGTTTCCAGTTTTGTCTCCTTTGATCACGGTCTGTCCTGAGCCAATCATCGTCAACGGTTTGGTGATGACGAGATTGCCTTCATACGTTTTATTTTCAAGCTTCAATACCGCTCCCTCTTTCATGGAGTCGATCTTCGCTTGCAGACTTCCGTGTTCGGCTGCCATATATTCCTCAGGTTTGATAAACAACAAGAGAGAAAAGATGAAAGATAGGAGCGTTAATTTTTTCATTTTACTTTTCGGTCCTTCCATAACGGAATTAATAATAAAATAAACGCTGCAATAACAAAGTAGACACCTGTTCCCAAGATACTGTGGGTAATAAAGTTCGCCACAGTGTTTTCACCGATAATGGGTGGAACAAATGGATCCATATGAATCGGCGCCTTGGGGTCTAGATTCGAGCCGTATCTTTTAAGGGCGGAATAAAGATCCAAAATGCCTGCCGCACCGCCAATCATAAAGATGCCAATCAGTCCATAAAGGACTTTTTTATTGCGGAGGAGGGCTGTTATCAGGGTGAGCGCCGCCAAACCGCTGATAATGTAAATTAGGTAGCCCAGCTCAGGGAAATTTTCTTCACTGAAATTAGCCATGCCGATGTAGTGATTAAGCCCGTTAATGATATCAATTTCGCCTTCAAGTTTGTTTGGATAGACAATGATATTTAACCCTTCCGGATATTGTGGTGCGATAAATAGCATTTTCCACCAAGGGAAAAACATCGACACCACGATGAGGACGCCCGAAATACCAATCAGCAGTGCGGAGATAAGAGATAATCTATTTCCTTTCTTACTGTCATTCAAGTTAACCACACCTTTTATAGTAATTATTAAGTAAAAGGGGATGGGTACCAATATTCATTGATACCCACCACCAACTTTAAGCGCTATTGCTTTGGTTTGACTAGGAAGTAGCCGGTCATTTCTTGATGCAGGGCAGAACAGAAGTTTGTACAGTAAATCGGGTAGGTACCCGCTTTCTTCGCTGTGAACTTAACCGTGTTTGTCTGTCCAGGCTGCACTTCCATGTTCAGGTTGTAGCTGTTAATCGCAAAGCCGTGGGTGATGTCCTCATCGAAGTCGAGGTTGGTCAGGTGGATAGTCACCTCGTCACCTTCATTCACTTCAATGACGTCTGGGCGTTTTGCTTTGGAATCAAAAATAAACTTCGAGCGCATCGCGATGCCATAGACATCTACCTTATTGCCGTTACGGACAATTTTGGCTTCGTCCTTTTTATAAGTCGCCTCTTTATTGCTTTCATCCTTAGGATAAACTTCAATGGTTTTAATTTTATCGGCCTTAATCATCTGCGCATAGTGCGGCTCAGGGTTCACCGGCGATGATTGGATGACCTTCATTTTGCCGCTGATATCAATTAACTGCATCGATTCAGGGTGAGAAGGTCCGACAGATAAGTAGCTGTCTTTGGCAATTTTGTTTAAAGCAACAAGATATTTTCCATCAGGTGATACTGTGTCCCCTTCGGCAGCGACAGAGTGTCCTGGTGAATACTGGACTGGTACGCGGTCTAGCGTTTTACCAGTCTTCGGATCCCATTTCACAATTTCCGAAGAAATAAACATCGTTGTATAGGCCATACCTTTGTCGTCAAACTGAGTATGAAGCGGTCCAAGTGCGTTTTCTGGGTTCACTTCACGTTCCATCACAGATTTGTAGTTAATGATAGGAATGCCGTTTCTTTCACCAGCAAAGTCTTTGTTTTCAATTGCTTTAAATGCTTTTTCAAAAGAGAATACGGTCATCGCAGGAGCCAGCTTGCCGGAAGCGATGAAATACTTACCGTCTGGCGTAACGTCTACACCATGCGGTGATTTGGCAACAGGGACAAGATAAATGCCGCCCTTTTGTTTTTCAGGATAAATCATCTTTTGGCCGCCAACATCCTCGTACTTTCCTTCCTGTACCATTTTCTCAAGCTCTTTCCAGTTAAACAGGACGATGAAATCGCGGTCAGCCTGTGATGCGTTGATTTCAAGATTAGTGGTTGCTTCTTCGGTATTATAGGTGGTCATAACAGCCCAGTCTTTGGAGCTCTTTTTACCAGCATCGGAAAGGTCATAGGACCAAGGCGGCAGGGCTACCTGATAGGCAATGTTTAGCTTTGTATTTTTTTCATCAAAGGTAACGGCTGACATGACGCCGCGGTATTTCGTGCTGTAGTCATCAAGGGATTCATAGGCCTGCCCGAGTGGAACAGCAAAGCGGGTTGGCAGGAACATGTATTCCGTATTTTCGGTAACGAACGCCGCACAGTGCGGGCCGCTAGTATTAGGAACGTTCAAGATGTCTTTTACAGTAAAGGTTTTTAAATCCATGACGGCGGCGCGGCTGTTCCCGACGTCGGTGGCAAACATGTATTTACCGTCATAGTCACCATTTGTTTCAGAGAATGCCGGGTGGTGCAGGTCGCCCCACGTATAATCACCCATCATTTTCTTGGAGTGCTCATCAAAGCCGTAACCGGTTGCGGAATCCTGTGAGAAGACCGGAACGGTACGAATTTGGCGCATTGAAGGCACGCCGTAAATAAACATTTGGCCGGAGTGGCCGCCGGATGCAAATAGATAGTAGTCATCCTTTTTGCCAAAAGGAACATACACTTTTTCGGCATCGCTCTTGTTGTTTGAGGATGCCGTTTCCGTCGTCTTTGCGTTCGACGAGAAATCGGCGAATGAGATTGTTGCTGCGGCGAATCCGGCTAGTAGTCCGGACGCGATTGGTACCCATTTTTTCATTCGGTTAGCACCACCTTATTTTTCAGATGCCTGCTTGAGCAGGTCTAGTACTTGCTTTTCTTCTTCATCAGTTAATGGATTTTTGCCGATAACGCCTGACATGACGGCCGATGTCGGTGCTTTTAGAAATTCCTCAATTGGTTTGCCGTGCTTGCCCTCAACGTTTACAAAGGCTTGGGAAAGATCCGGTCCGACTGCACCGCCTTTTAGGTTGAGCGCTTCCACGCTATGGCAGCCAAGGCATCCCTTTTTATTGAGGATATTATCGTCATTTGCGCTGGAAGTGGCTGCTGTTTCTTTTGGCTTGCTGGAATCATCCGCTGCTTTTTCCTCTGAAGCAGCCTGGGCTGTTTCCGGCGCTTTCCCGGTGTCACTGGAGTTCCCCATGATGACATCAAATACTAGGTATCCAAGCCCGAAGCCGAGCACCAAGCTAATGGCAAAACTGATAAGAGCTTTTTTCAAATTTGTTCCCCCTCCTTTTTGTCAATTGAACAGCTTCATCCTAATCCATTAAATTTTGTGAAAATGTGACGCTCGTCACACGGAATGAAGGGTTTTTGAACGTTCTGTGAAAGGGCTCCAAAAGCTTATATTTAAAGCGTTTTTTTAAAAATGAACGTTCTGTGAAAACGAATTTCCCGTGTCGTTTTAGCGATTTAACTTTTTGTGAACATTGTCACTTCAATACTTAGGGAAATGACTTACAATTAGAGGAAAAAAATCGAGTAAAGGTGGTGGGGAGGTTGGAACGAGTCAGAAAAGTAGTGGAACCGAATTTAACTGTGATTCAGGAGGTACAAAAAGAGAGCTTGCTCCGCAAGATTGTCATTTTTAGGGATTTATCGCCAAAATCACTGAGCATTATTGAACAGAGGATCCTAACGCTAGAGGTGAAAAAAGGAGAGCGGATTATTAAAGAGGATGAACCGGCAAGAGGAGTCTTTTTTGTTCATACCGGGTCGGTAAAGCTCGCCAAGCAGGATGAGAACGGGAATGAAATGATTGTTTGTGTAAAGCAAAGAGGGGATATATTTGCTGAAGCATGTCTATTCACACAGAAGACAGAATGTTATCCGGCAACAGCAACGATGCTTGAGGATGGCAGATTGTTCTTTTTGGATAAGCAGGTACTCGAACAGGACCTTTACCAATATCCTGAGCTTTCTATGCAAATGATCCGCTATATGAGTGATGCCTTGAGGGAAATGACTGGTCAGTTAAGGGATGTGGCCCTGCTTGATGTGTATGCGAAAACCGTAAAGACACTGGAGCGGCTCGGGCGGAAATTTAACACGGACTTTAAACGCTGGGAGATTGAAATCCCTTTAACTGTACAGGAATTCGCCACCGTTGTTGGCACATCGCGCGAAAGCATCAGTCGTGTTTTCTCAAAACTAAAAAGGGAAGAAATGATTGATTTGAAATCAAGGAAAATCATTATTCTTGATTGGTGCAAGTTTTGTACGCTTTTGCATAAGGACTACTAACAACAAAGGGTTTGGCAAAAAATATGCCAAACCCTGTTTTATTAATGCGAATAGTTTGACTCTTTTAAATAATATTGACTGTATTCTAATATAATTATAAAATAGTACTGAAATAGATGATGGTTGGGTAAAGGATCAACTTAACCAGCTTGTTATTTCACTTTCAATGGAATGGTGTAACATTCTGCGTTTAATTAGTAAGATAAAAATTGCGTGAGTAATTATTGTAATATAATTACTTTATTTTCGAGTGTTTTTGAAAACGCTTCCATTTGATTGGAATTTAGGATGGAAAAACCACAATTGGGGATTTGTGGAGATCAAGACGGCGGATGTTTAGGCATTTTGAATGAAATTAGACTGCGCAGAGGGGGAAATAAGGTGTCAAACAAGGAATTGAATAGGGGTTTAAGTTCCCGCCATATTCAAATGATTGCTTTAGGCGGAACGATTGGTGTAGGTCTGTTTATGGGATCTTCCAGCACAATCGGCTGGACGGGCCCATCCGTCATGCTTGCTTATGGGATTACCGGTATTTTTCTATATTTGATTATGCGTGCCATGGGCGAAATGCTCTATTTAGAACCAAGTACAGGTTCATTCGCAACATTTGGCTATAAGTATATCCATCCTCTCGCAGGATATATGACGGCTTGGAGCAACTGGTTCCAGTGGGTAGTTGTCGGTATGTCTGAAGTTATCGCGATCGGCGCCTATATGCAGTATTGGTATCCGGATCTTCCTGCATGGATTCCAGGTCTTATCGCTATGGTAATTCTTGGAACAGCGAACTTTATTTCTGTTAAATCATTTGGTGAATTCGAATTTTGGTTTGCCTTGATTAAAGTAGTTACGATTGTATTAATGATTGTTGCAGGTTTCGGCTTGATTTTCTTCGGCTTTGGAAACGGAGGAGAAGCAATCGGCTTATCAAACCTTTGGAAAAATGGCGGCTTCTTTACTGGCGGCTTGAAAGGTTTCCTCTTTGCCTTAGCGCTTGTTGTTGGTGCATATCAGGGCGTAGAGCTGATCGGTATTACAGCTGGTGAAGCAAAAGACCCGCAAAAAACTTTAAGAAACGCGATTCAAAATACAATTTGGCGTATTCTTGTATTCTATATCGGTGCCATTTTTGTTATCGTTACTGTTTATCCTTGGGATAAATTGACGACAATTGGAAGCCCGTTCGTAGCAACTTTTGCAAAAATCGGGATTACGGCTGCGGCTGGAATCATTAACTTTGTTGTCATCACGGCAGCGATGTCTGGCTGTAACAGCGGAATCTACAGTGCAGGACGCATGCTGTATACGCTTGGAGTCAATGGACAGGCTCCAAAATCGTTTGCGAAGGTTTCTAAAAACGGAGTGCCTTTAGTCGGAACAATCGGCGTATTAATCGGTCTTGGCATTGGCGTTATCTTAAGCTATCTTGCACCAGAAAAGCTGTTCGTGTATGTATATGCGGCAAGTGTTCTTCCTGGGATGGTTCCTTGGTTTGTCATCCTGATCAGCCAAATCAAGTTCAGAAAGGTTCATGCTGATAAAATGGCCAGCCATCCATTTAAAATGCCTTTTGCACCTGTCACCAATTATCTAACGATTGCCTATTTGGTTGCGGTACTTGTCGGTATGTGGTTCAATGAGGACACTCGTGTCTCACTAGTTGCCGGTATTGTATTCCTAGCTATTGTGGCCATCAGCTATTATGCCTTTGGAATAAATAAGCGTGTTCCTGTGGATCTTCAAGAAGCTGAAAGGAAAGTAGGCTAAATCCACAATTAAAATAAGAAACAAAAACAGGGACATTTTTCATAAATGGTCCCTGTTTTTCTTTAGTTGGCAAACTTATATGTCCAGAACCGTTCGTTGTTGATCCAGACCATGATTTGCGGGTCTTGGTTTTTTAGTTTTTCAGACACGTCGGCAAACATTTGCTCCGTTTGCGAGCGGTGGGCCTTGATGGCGGCAAGCTTTATTTCAGCGACAGGGCTGATATTATTGATGATGTCAGCTTCACCTAGTTTTTCAATACAATCGTTCGAGAACGCAACGCAGTGTAAGGTTGGCCGTGCGGCTTCAGGCAGCCTTTCGACAGCGCGGACGACGGCCGCACCGGTGGCGTCATGGTCTGGATGCACTGCATAGCCGGGATAAAAGGTGATAATCAAGGAAGGATTCAGTTCGTCAATCAAGGCGGACATGACGTCAGCAAGCTTTTCTTCATCCTCAAATTCAACTGTTTTATCGCGATAGCCGAGCATGCGTAAATCTTGGATCCCTAAAGCGCGGGCAGCTGCCTTTAGTTCCTCTTTTCTGATTTTCGGGAGATTTTCCCGATTGGTAAATGGCGGATTGCCCATATTGCGGCCCATCTCCCCAAGGGTTAAGCAGGCGTAAGTAACAGGGGTGCCATTTTTGATATGGGTGGCGATTGTCCCGGATACTCCAAATGCCTCATCATCCGGATGCGGAAAGACAACTAGGACATGGCGTTCTTTTTCCATTTTACATTCTCCTTTCAGGACTGACGCATGAACCGCTATTCAAATGGGGTCGGGCTGATTTCCAATGCGACAGCTAGTTTCCCATCATTGTCATGGCCGGCAAGCAGCAGCCGTCCCAATTCATCGATTTCAAAATGAGTGATGCCTTCAGCGTAAATCCAGCCAAGGTTAATTTTTAAGCCCACCCGGTAAGGGCCTTTTCCGGTAATTTTCCCTATTTCATATTGGACTTTGGCATTGCGAATATATGCACCTGCCGAAAAAAATGATTGATCGCGATGTGAGGCGTAGGCACCGTTTGTGGTTTCAAGGTGAATATATACTTCTTTATTTACGAAGCTATTAATGGCTTCCTGTACTTGTTTGGTGTTCACTAGTTCCAAGCTGAGTCCTCCCTTCCCGTTATTTCTTATAAAAAATTGGATTTAGTCTACGAGATATTTTTCTTTAAGAATGTAACTATCATACTAAAATTGGATAAAAAATGCGAAATGAATGCTCGGTTAAAATATATGTTGATTTCCGCTCCACTAAGGAAAGCTTCCTTTGAATAATCATCGCAGGGACAGGCTGCTCTTTGCCTGTCCCGAGGGGCTCGCTTTCCGCGGGCGGTTCGGGGAGCCTCCTTTAGCGCCTCTGGCGCCTGCGGGGTCTACCCTGTCCCGTACTCCCGCAGGAGTCTCGCCCCTTCCGCTCCAATCAACTTGGTTGAACAACATTCAGCTTATTTATGAAAAAAGAGCTGAACGTTATGTTCAGCCCTTTATATTCCTTTATAAGTTACTCAGCGCAGTCATCACAATATTCGGTTTTGCTTTGTGAACCGCGGTAGGCGCCGTGCCAGGTTGGTCCCACGTATTCGTTTAGGCGGAAGCCCTGTTCGATCGCAGCTGCGATAAAGTCCTTCGCCACTTCGACTGCTTCAAAGACCGATTTTCCTTTCGCAAGTTCAGCTGTGACCGCGGATGAGTAGGTGCAGCCTGCGCCGTGCGTAAAGGTTGTATTATATTTTGGCGATTCATAAATTCTGAATTCCTTGCCATCATAAAGAAGATCAACAGCATTTTCTTCGGATTGAAGCTTGCTGCCGCCCTTGATGAGAACATTTTTTGCCCCCTGGTCGAAAATTTTTACAGCGGCTTCCTTCATTTCCTCTACTGTTCTCGGCGTTTTCATGCCGGCAAGCTGTCCGGCCTCGAACAGATTTGGTGTCACCACTAAACAGCGCGGCAATAAAAGCTCACGCATCGCATCGGTCGTTTCCGGATTTAACACCTCGTCTTCGCCTTTACATACCATGACAGGATCAATTACGACACGCTCTAGCTTGTGCGCATCAATGGTTTTTGCGGCAAGTTCAATTAACTCAACCGTTCCCAGCATACCTGTTTTCATGGCATCGATACCGACGGATAGAATGGTTTCCAGCTGCTTATCAAGAATATCCGATGCAATTGGGAACACGTTATGATGCCAATTGTCTTTAGGATCCATCGTGACGATGCATGTCAGGGCGCTCATACCATATACGCCAAGCTCCTGAAACGTCTTCAAGTCCGCCTGAAGCCCGGCCCCGCCGCTTGAATCCGAACCGGCGATTGTCATTACTTTCTTGATGCTCATTATGTACTCCTCCTAAGATACGCTGAATTTCACCCTATTATTATAATTCACCAGCACAAAAACAACCAAAAATTTCAATTGCACATCTACAACAAGTCCTTTTCGCCTATCGAAAGTGTTTGACAAACTAGTGAAATATCCGTCCTTTTTACTATTCTTGCGGATTTATTGTGATAAAAATTACTTTCTAAAAATTCATCCAAAAGTACGATTATTTATGAGAAATACTCTCCTAAAGGTGGTGGGAAACCAATGAACCACAAAAGTTGTCCCGACGAATATCCCATTTCATTAATGATTAACGGATACGAAATGGCAGTTTTCCAATTGACAAAATTTGACCTCGAGGATTGGACATACGGGTATTTGTTTTCTGAAGGATTTATTCAGGCTGCAAATGATATTGAGTCCATCGTCATCAATGAAGATATGGGAAGCATCCATGTCACATTAAGCGCAGACTTTAATGAAGAGCAGGTCTTTTTAAAGAAGAAGCATTACACAGCAGGCTGCGGCAGGGGCGTCACATTTTTTTCAATGACGGATGTTAAGAACTTCGAAAAGGTTACATCAAATCAAACCTATCAGCTTAGCTATCTTTTAAAAAAACGCAGCGAATTTGCTCAAAACTCCCGCTTTTATTTGGAAACAGGCGGCATGCATGGCGCCTGCATTGTGGATGAAGAGGGGAATATCACCATTCGTGAGGATATCGGCCGCCATAATGCCGTCGATAAGATTATCGGACACGCTTTGAGAAATCGCTTACAGCCTGACAGGCTTGTACTTCTTACAACCGGCAGGGTTTCATATGAAATGCTCTCAAAAGCAGCTAAATTTGGCTTTCCTGTTATCGGCTCGCGCACGGCTGCCACTAAGCAGGCCATTCAGCTGGCGCGGTACTTAAATATAGAAGTCATCGGCTATTTAAGGGGAAAAATGGCGATGGTCTATACTGCTGCAGGCAGGGTCGAAAATGATGTAAATCCAGAGCCGCTCTTGGATAGAAGCTTTGAAGGGGGGAATCAGCCGGTAGAACTATATAGATAAACATAAAAAATGGGATGTTCTATTCATTACTCTTGGGAAGGAGATTGGAAATGGTTGAAATGAACCTAAATCGCCGGCAATTTTTAAAGCTTTCCGGTGCAACCGCTGCCACACTAGCGATTGTTGAACTGGGCTTTAATGAGCAAAAAGCCTATGCGAAATCAAAAGAATTCAAAATTGCCAAAGCTGCTGTAACACCAACCATTTGCTGTTTTTGCGGCGTCGGCTGCGGAATTTTGGTCCATACAAAGGACAACACAGTGGTTTATACGGAGGGGGACCCGGATAACCCAATTAATGAAGGCAAGCTATGCAGCAAAGGAACAACACTCAGACAGTTATACACTTCCGAAAAGCGGATGACGAAACCGCTTTATCGTGCTCCTGGCAGCGATAAATGGGAAGAAAAAGACTGGGAATGGATGCTCGATACCATTGCCAAACGTACAAAAGAAAGCCGAGATAAGTCATTTATCGTTTCCGAAAATGGCGTCACTGTCAACCGGACAGAAAAGATCGCCAGCCTTGGCGGTGCGGCACTCGATAACGAAGAAACATATTTGGTTTCAAAATTGATGAGAGGGCTTGGCGTTGTCTATTTGGAACACCAGGCACGAATATGACACAGTTCAACGGTTGCCGGTCTGGCACCATCGTTTGGACGTGGAGCAATGACAAACCACTGGAATGACCTGCAGCATACAGATTGCGCGTTAATTATGGGCGCAAACCCTGCAGAGAATCATCCAATCAGCTTCAGATGGCTGACAAAAGCAAAAGAAAACGGCGGAAAAATCATCAGTGTTGACCCGCGTTATACTCGGACATCAGCGGTATCTGATATTTACGCCCCGCTTCGTTCCGGAACAGATATTGCGTTTCTTGGCGGAATGATTAAATATGCACTCGAAAATAATCTTATTCACAAAGAATATGTTGTTAACTATACAAACGCTTCCTTTATCGTTGCGGATGGCTACGATTTCAAAGATGGCCTATTCTCTGGTTATGACCAAACAAAACGCACTTATGATAAAACAAAATGGGCTCTTGCTGCAGGACCGGATGGAAAACCGGTAACGGATCCAACCTTGGAGAACCCTCGTACTGTTTTCCAATTACTGAAGAAGCATTATTCACGCTATGATTTGGATACGGTTTCATCTGTTACAGGAACACCAAAAGAAGATTTATTAAAGGTTTACAAGTCATTCTGTGAAACTAGCAAAGTCGGCAAAGCAGGAACCATTCTATATGCAATGGGTACAACCCAGCATACAGTCGGTTCGCAAAACGTCCGTGCTTATGCGATTATCCAGATGCTGTTGGGTAACATTGGCCTGCCAGGGGGCGGAATTAACGCGATGCGCGGGGAATCGAACGTCCAAGGCTCCACAGATTTTGGGTTATTATGGGATAACCTGACCGGTTACCTAGCCATTCCGAAAGCATCAGTACCTGAGCACGCGACACTTGACGGCTACTTGAAAAAAGAAACACCCCCTTCAGGCTATTGGAGCAACAGACCTAAATTCGTGGTCAGCCTGCTAAAGTCTTGGTACGCGCAAAATGCTACAGCCGAGAACGAATTTGGCTATCAATATTTACCTAAACCGGGGGCAAAGAACTACTCGCACATTTTCTTATTCAAAGCAATGTACAATAAAGAGCTTGACGGTGCATTCCTATGGGGGACAAATCCGGTTGTCGGCGGACCGAATGCCGGCAAGGAAAAAGAAGCACTTGGCAACTTAAAATGGCTGGTTGCTGTTGACCTTTGGGAAACAGAAACAGCGGCCTTTTGGAAAAAAGAAGCGGGCAGCGACCCATCGAAAATCAATACCGAGGTATTCCTGCTTCCAGCATCGGCATCATTTGAAAAGGAAGGGAGCATCTCCAACAGTTCACGTTGGATGCAGTACCGTTGGAAAGCCATTCAGTCAAAAGGAGAAGCCAGACCAGACCTTGATATCATTCACGAGCTCGCGCTTAAACTGAAAAAACTCTATGCCGGCGACACAAGTGCTGCGGCAGCGCCATTTTTGGCTCTTGATTGGAATTTTGGAACCGGTCCTGAATGTGACATAGACCTGGTTGCCAAGGAAATCAATGGTTGCGACCTGACAACTGGCAAGCTGCTTCCTGGTTTTGGGGCCTTAAAAGCCGATGGAACAACTACCAGCGGAAACTGGATTTATAGCGGCTTCTATCCTGAAGAAGGCAAGAACAAATCAAAAAGCCGTGACAATAAAGATACTGGCGGACACCACTATCTTAACTGGTCATTTGCTTGGCCAATGAACCGCCGTGTTCTATATAACCGTGCTGCTGCGGATCCGAGCGGTAATCCGTGGAGCAAGGAAAAGGCCATCATTTGGTGGGATGCCATCCAGAATAAATGGGTCGGCAACGACGTTCCAGACTTTAATGCAACATTAGCACCAACAGCACCAGGCGGTACTGGCGCAATCATGATGAATAAAGACGGTGTAGGGCTGATTTATGCACCAACGATGAATGAAGGTCCCTTCCCTGAACATTATGAGCCGTTTGAAAGCCCGGTTCCAAATGCCTTCTCATCTGTGGAATTAAACCCTGCCGTTGTGATTCATGATGGCGAATTCAACAAGAAAGGTTCAAAAGGAACTTACCCAATCATAGCGACAACCTACCGGGTATCTGAACACTGGCAGTCCGGTTCGATGACCCGAAATCAAGAATGGCTGTCAGAAATCTCCGGTTACATGTTTGTTGAAATAAGTGAAGAACTCGCAAAAGAAAAAGGCATCAACAACAAAGATAAAATCATTGTCAGCTCAGCACGCGGTGAAATCACTGCCTACGCAATGGTTACGAAACGGTATAAGCCTTTCAAAGTAAGAGGCAAAGTAGTGCACCAAGTGGGAATGCCATGGCATTTTGGCTATAAAGGATTTGTTACGGGAGATACAGCTAACCGCCTGACTCCGCACATTGGAGATGCTAACACGCAAATTCCAGAATACAAAGCATTCCTCTGTGATGTAAGGAGGGCTGACTAATGGCTAAAGAATATGTGAAATTCGTTGATGTGACCAAATGTGACGGCTGCAAAGCCTGCATGGTGGCCTGTAAAAACTGGAACGACCTGCCTGTTGAAGAGACAGCATTCCAGGGCAGTGCCCAGTCCCATCCAAAAACAACAGCCGATACCTGGAACGTCCTCCAGTACATCGAGCATGAGAATGCGGGAGGCGGTCTGGATTACTTGTTCCGCCACTCCTCCTGCTTCCATTGTACGGATGCGGCGTGTGAAAAGGTATGCCCTGAGAATGCCATTAGCTATACCGATTTTGGTTCCGTTGTCATCGACCATGACAAGTGTGTAGGCTGCGGCTATTGCGTCCAAAACTGTCCGTTCGAAGTAATTTCTCTAAAGGAATACAAAGATAAAAATGGTAAAGAGTACCGTAAAGCCCAAAAATGTACAATGTGTACCGACCGTTTGGAAGAGGGGTTGCAGCCTGCCTGTGTAACCACCTGCCATACGGGAGCAATGGAATTTGGCGATAAAGAGGCCATGATCAGAAAGGCTGAAAAGCGCGTCCAAGAAATCAAAAATCGATATCCAAATGCCCAGGTATACAATCCGCAAGGCGTTGGCGGCACACACACCGTTTATGTTTTAGCAGAAAAACCGTCTGTATACGGGCTTCCAGAAAATCCGAAAGTTCCAACCTCCGCAGTTGCCTGGAAGGATTACGCACAGCCAATTGGCAAGATGATGCTCGGTGCCACCACGATGGCTCTTGTCGGTGCGTTTGTGACAAACAAGTTGTTCAATAAAGAAGGCAAAGGTCACGAGGATGACGGAGGTGGAAGCCATGAGTAATCAGATAAAAGCTGATGTTAAAGTACGCCGCTTTCCAAAGGCGTTTGTATGGGCCCATGCAATCAATGGGATTTCCTTCTTTGCTTTGTACATTACGGCACTGCCGATGTATACCGAATTCTTTGACTGGCTGTATCCGGTGTTTGGCGGCCCGGCAAATGCACGGCTCCTGCACCGAATTTTTGCGGTCACATTCATTACGCCTACCTTCATCCTGTTGATTTTCAGCCCGCAGTTCCTGATGCTTTGGCTGAAGGAATTAATCACTTGGAAAAAACGCGATCTTGAATTTTTCAGCAGTTTCGTTAAAGAATTGTTCGGCTTTAAGTTTAAGCATATAAAACAAACCTTCTTCAACGCTGGGGAAAAAATCAACTCAATTCTGCAGATGTTCTGTGCAATTTTGGTTATTTGTTCAGGCTTCACGATGTGGTTCCCTGAGTATTTCCCGAGAGCTCTTGTGCAATGGGGCTACTTCTTCCACAACGTCGGCTTCGCTCTTGGTATGGCCGTTATTGTCGGTCACATTTACTTGAGCGTGATTCATAAAAACTCAAGACCAGGCTACTCCGGCGTCGTTACCGGTGAGGTTCCTGCTTGGTGGGCAAAGGATCACTACACTGAATGGTATGAAGAAGAAGTCAACAAGGGTAACTTCCCTGAGTTGGATGATCCGAAACATAAAAAAGGTGCGTAATTTTATGAGGAAAGGGGCTGGCTGTCTTTTATAAGGCAGCCATTCCCCTTTAAAAATGAGGAGAGGACTCGCCTTTTACAAGTAAGAGTGTGTCATCCGCAAGTTGTGGCGCGCCATCCGCAAGTTGTGGCAGGTTATGCGCAAGTAGGAGTGCCATCCGCAAGTTAGGGCAGGTTATGCGCAAGTAGGAGCGTGGCATCCACAAGTTAGGACCCATCATGCGCAAGTAGGAGCTCGTTATCCGCAAGTTGCTATTCGCAAATCCAAAAATCATTTTAAAAGAGGTGCAACAACAATGATTAAATCCGTTGTTTCAAAGGAATACCAGAACCTATGGAAGGAAATCGTTCAGCTTCAGGAAAAATGGAAGACGGGGATTGACCCAGACACGGTCATGCCCGATCTGGACAAGGCAGCGATGGCTGCAGGGGTGCCTGTTATTGATCTAACGGCTATTGACCTTGATATTTCATTATTCCAACAGTGGGTAGAGGATATAAATTCCGTACTCATAAAAGCAAGACCGGATCTTGAATCAATGCTTTCCGGCATCAGTAGTCTCCTTGACAAAGAGACGGTAATTCGCTGGATCGAAAATGCACAACTTTTAAATATGGATTATTTTCGTAGCTTTGCAGAGGAACATGGATTAGAAGAGTGGATTCCGCAATTCCTGGCTGAAATGATTTTCCGCCCCTACCTTCAAATGATTGCGGGAAAGGTCCAGGATTCTATTGAACATACCGTACCGTGGTCCGGCTGCCCAGTCTGCGGTGAGCCAGTTAGAATGGCAGTTTTAGAGGAAGATGGCAAGAAAGTTTGTCAGTGCCCGCGCTGTCTCGCTCAGTGGAAGGCGAAACGCCTGGAATGTTCGCATTGCGGCAATGAAGACTACCAAAAAATCAAATTTTTTTCGATTGAAGGGGACGCCGTTTCGCAAATACAGGTTTGCGAGGAGTGCAACGGCTATATTAAAATTATTGATACAAGGCAATATATAGAAAAACCGTCTGCTGCCATGATCGATTTAATATCAATCCATCTCGATTTTGTCGCGCAGGAAAACGGATTTAGCGCAGTGGGCGAGAAAAAAGTTACGAATTAAGAGGTACTGTCGATGAACGCTTCAGCAATTATTTTATCAGGCGGAAAATCCAGCCGAATGGGTACCAACAAGGCTCTATTAAAAATAAATGAGAAAACTAATATTGAAAGAATTAGAGACATACTTAAGCACTGTTTTAATGGTATAATTCTGGTAACCAATCATTTTGATGATTATGAATTTTTAGAACTGGAAATGGTTTCAGATGACTATCCCGGCATGGGGCCGCTCGCCGGACTTCATGCCGGTTTGAAAGCTTCCGAAAGCGATGTTAATTTTGTCGTCGCTTGCGACATGCCGTTTGTGTCCGGTGAGCTTGCCGAGACCATGGCGAAACTATGCGGCGATTATGATGCGGTCATCCCCGTAATCAACGGGAACCAGCATCCATTATTTGCTGTTTTTAAAAAATCAGCGGCGGCTGTGGCGGAAAGCTGTATTAGGGCGGGGAATCTCCGCATGAAACAGCTGCTAGACCGTCTAAATGTCCTTTATGTAACAGAAAAAGAGCTTGCAGGCTTTAGCCAAACAGAATTGGAGCGGGTCTTCTTTAACATGAACCACCCGGAGGAATACGAAGACGCGAAAAAGTGGGCCGAAAGCGAACTTTAGGGGGAAAAGAGAACCATGCAATTTTTCAAAGTAAAAACAGTGGAAGAAACATTTGCCTTGATAGACGAAATGATTCTGGCAACCCAACAAACAGAAGTAAGGGAGCTTTCCGAAGCCCTTCATTATATACTAGCCGAGCCGGTGACCGCGAAGGAGAATGTTCCCGGCTTTGACCGCTCGACCGTTGACGGGTATGCTGTCCGCGCGAAAGATACGTATGGTTCTTCCGAGTCCATGCCAGGCTTCCTGAACATTGCCGGGGAAGTCAAAATGGGCGAGGTCCCTGATGCAGCTGTCGGCTTGGGACAAGCTGTTTATATTCCAACCGGCGGGATGCTTCCCGCCGGCAGCGACAGCGTGTTGATGATTGAACATTGTGAGGATGTCGAGGGACTCCTCAATACATATAAACAAGTGGCGCCCGGAGAAAATGTTATCCGGGCAGGCGAGGATATCCGTGAAGGCGAGATTCTCCTTGAAAAAGGGATGAAACTCCGCGCACAGGAATTGGGCGCACTTGCCTCCTTGGGGATTACCCATGTCACCGTTTTTCGAAAAATTAAAGCCGGCTATCTGTCTTCAGGGGATGAAATTGTTCCCTATCAAACCGAAGCCTTAGCGGTTGGACAAATTCGCGATATTAACGGGTTGACGATTGCCGGACTGGCAAGCGATTGGAATGTCGAGGTTGTGTACGGCGGTATTGTCCGCGACGACTATGAGGAATTCAGCCAAAAAGCACGCGAGCTTTATGAGCAGGTGGACTGTTTGATTATGTCAGGCGGCAGTTCGGTTGGTGCGAAGGATTATACGACGGAGGTCATTCAGTCTTTGGGTGAGCCCGGCGTGTTTGTGCACGGTATTTCGATCAAGCCCGGCAAACCAACGATTTTAGCGGTGGCGGACGGCAAACCGGTGATTGGACTGCCTGGTCATCCAGCGTCGGCGATGATTATCTTCAAACTTTTTGGCGAGCGGATTTTAAAGAGGTTGTCTGGTGAAACTCTCGTGCCGAAGCCAGGGCATATTTTTGCAAAAATAACAAAAAACATCCCGTCGAGCCCGGGACGGTCAGATTATATCCGGGTCTGCTTGGAGGAAAGGGACGGCGAATGGTGGGCGGAGCCGATTATCGGCAAGTCCGGCTTGATTACGACGCTGGTGAAGAGTGACGGCATCGTGGAGATTAGTTCAGAAAAAGAAGGAGTTTCGCAGGGCGAGTATGTTCCTGTGATTCTATCCAGGTAAGGGGAGGACAGTCATGTACAAACGGAAAATTTACTTGGAAGATAAACCGCGCTTCGAGGCGCGAGATGAGATTCTTGCGGCTTTTGAGGCAACTCCGGAAGTTGAACTTGTTCCAACAGTTGAAGCCTTGGGCCGAGCAACGGCTGAACCGATTTTTGCGCCGGTATCGACGCCGCATTATCATGCTTCGGCCATGGACGGGGTGGCGGTTGTGGCGGAAAGCACGTACACGGCTCACGAGCAAAACCCCCTGCATTTAAAACTTGGTAAGCAGTTTGTTCACGTCGATACGGGAAATGCAATTCCGTCGCCGTTTAATGCGGTGATTATGATTGAGCATGTGCAGGTGTTGGACGAGGAGACGATTGAAATCATCGAGCCGGCGACACCGTGGCAGCATATCCGGCCGATTGGCGAGGATATCGTTCAGGAGGAAATGCTGTTTCCACAAGGGCATATTTTGCGGCCTGCAGATTTAGGGGTGCTCTTGGCATCAGGGCTGCTCGAGGTTCCAGTCGTGAAAAAACCGGTGGTAGCAGTGATTCCAACGGGAAATGAGTTAGTTGAGCCTGGCTTGGAAATGGCGCCTGGGAAAATAGTTGAATTTAACGGTACTGTGTTTGCTAACTTTATTAAAGAATGGGGCGGCGAACCGCGTTTGCATCGGATTGTCAAGGATGAGCCGGAGAAGATTAAGGCAGCGCTGCTTGAGGCAACTGAAACTTCGGACTTCATTGTCATCAATGCGGGGTCGTCGGCGGGACGGAGGGATTACACCGTCCATATAATTCAGGAGCTTGGTACGGTTTATACCCATGGCGTTGCGGCGCGTCCGGGCAAACCGGTTATTTTGGGTAAGATTAATGGTACGGTTGTGATTGGCGTACCGGGCTACCCGGTATCTGCGTATCTGGCGCTGGAATGGTTCGCGCGGCCGCTTGTCTGCAGGTACTTAGGTGTGCCGGAGCCAGAGCGGCAGAAGGTTACCGTCAGGCTTGGCCGGCGCATTGTTTCGTCAATGGGGGCTGAGGATTTTGTGCGAATGAATATCGGCTATGTGAATGGCCAATTTGTCGCTAATCCCCTGACAAGAGCAGCTGGGGTGACAATGTCTTATGTGCGGGCGGACGGATTATTGGTGGTGCCGCCGGATGTGATTGGCTATGAACAGGGCGAGCTGACGGAAGTGGAGCTGCTGCGGCCGCTGGAGGAAATTCGGAATGCCATTATGTTTACAGGCAGCCACGATTTGACGATTGACCTGCTATCATCGGCCTTGAAGCGGCTGCGGACGGAGATGAAAATCGTCTCCTCGCATGTCGGCAGCATGGCCGGGATTATGGCGATTAGAAAAGGCGAGGCCCATGTAGCGGGGATTCATTTGCTTGACCCTGAGACAAAACAATATAATATATCATATGTACGCCGGCTGTTGGCCGGGCAGGATGTTGTCTTGTATCCATTTTTGAAGCGCAAGCAGGGCTGGATATTGCCGAAGGGCAATCCGCTGGAAATAGGCGGCGTTCTTGATTTGGTGGAAAAGGGCGCGAACTTCGTCAACCGCCAGAAAGGCGCTGGCACGAGGATTTTGTTTGATATGCTGTTGGAGGAAGCGGGGCTTGAACCCGACGAGATAGCTGGCTATGACCGGGAGATGTTCTCTCATTTGGCGGTAGCGGCTGAAGTGAAAGGTGATGCCCGCGGCGCCGGCCTCGGCATTTATCCGGCGGCCAAAGCAATGGGCTTGGAGTTTGTTCCGGTTGCTGATGAGGAATACGATTTAGTTATGTCCAGAAGCTTTTACGAAAGTGAACAGTTCAAGCTGCTTGAGGAAATCATCCATTCTCCTGCCTTTAAGGCACAGGTGGAGAACATCGGCGGCTATCAAGTGGTGGAAAACGCCGAGCCAAAGGGCTTGGCTGAAGAGGTGATATAATTGAAGCTTTTCGAGATTTCTAAAGAACCGATTAATATACAGGAGGTCATTGACAAGGTGGTCCAGCGCGAAGCCGGCGCAATCACCACCTTTATCGGCACTGTCCGGGAATTGACCTATGGCAAAAAGACGTTATTTTTAATCTATGACGCATATGAGGCGATGGCTGTGAAAAAGCTGGAGCAGATTGGCCGCGAGATTGAAGAGCGCTGGGCGGGCTCTCGAGTGGCGATTACGCACCGGGTCGGACGCTTGGATATTACCGATGTTGCGGTTGTAATCGCGGTTTCTACTCCGCATCGGGCTGATGCCTATGAGGCGAACCGCTACGCAATTGAGCGGATTAAAGAGATTGTCCCCATTTGGAAAAAAGAGCACTGGGAGGATGGCGAGGAATGGGTCGGCAACCAGCTTGAAACAAAGGCCTATCCGAGCGGGAAGCCTGAGGAGGGTGATTTAAGTGAATAAAGTTTTGTTTTTCGCTCATTTGCGGGATGCGGTTGGCGAGGAGTTTCTGCAACTGGATGCCAGCGGAAAAACGGTGGCGCAGCTGAAGGCGGAGCTCGCTGAGAAGTACGACTTGCCGCGGATGGAAACGGTCATGACGGCCATTAATGAAGAGTTTGCTTCTAACGAAGAAGTGATTCAGGATGGTGACGAGATCGCGTTTATTCCGCCCGTTAGCGGGGGCTGAAATTAGATTCGCTAATAGAAGGCTTGAATTCGCTAATAGAACAGTGAAATTCGCTAATAAATAAAAAAATTTGTATGGGATAATAGCAAAATATAAATTAATGCCCTAAAAGCTCGCCCAAAAGGCGAGTTTTCTTCTAGAAAGGGGATCTTTATGAACGAACGCTACTCAAGGCAAGTCCTTTTTCCCGGCATCGGTAAGGAAGGCCAAGAAAAGATAAGAAATAAGCATGTGTTGATCATCGGCGCTGGGGCCCTTGGTTCGGGAAATGCGGAAATCCTGACCCGCGCCGGCATAGGCAGATTAACCATCGTCGATCGGGACTATGTAGAAACCAGTAATCTGCAGCGCCAGCAGCTTTATACGGAAGAGGATGTGGCTGAGAAATTACCTAAAGCTGCTGCTGCAAAAAAACGTCTTCAGGCAATTAATTCAGAGGTTGAAATCAATGCCATAATTGGTGACGCCACACCGGAACTCCTTGAAGCGCTAGCAACTGGTGTCGATTTGATGCTTGATGCGACCGATAATTTTGAAACGCGGATGGCGATGAACGATGTTTCCCAGAAATACAACATTCCTTGGATTTACGGGGCATGCGTCGGCAGCTATGGGATGAGTTTTTCCATCATTCCGGGGAAAACGCCGTGCTTAAATTGCCTGCTTAGGACCATTCCACTTCAGGGGATGACCTGTGATACGGGCGGCATCATTTCTCCGGCCGTGCAAATGGTCATCGCCCACCAGACTGCTGAAGCGTTAAAGATGCTGGCCGAGGATTGGGATGCAGTCCGCCAGACGTTTGTCAGCTTCGATCTATGGAGAAATCAATATACGAGTCTGAAAATGTCGAAGGCCAAACACACAGGCTGCCTATCCTGCGGAGAGGAGCGGACATATCCTTATCTCGACCGTGAGAATATGACAAAGACCACCGTTCTATGCGGGCGCGATACCGTGCAGATCCGCCCTGCCACACCTGGGGAAATTTCGCTGGAACAGCTCGCCAGCCAGCTTAGCTCGCTCGGCTATACGGTAAAAGGCAATCCATATTTAGTGTCAGTTGAAATGGGCGAGGAACGGATGGTCATTTTCCAGGACGGCCGCGCACTTATTCACGGGACAAAAGACTTGACTCACGCAAAATCAATTTATCAAAGAATATTAGGATAATATAAGGAACCCGCCCGTACCATGATTGGTGCGGGTTTACATATTTCAACAAGTTTCACGTGAAACATTTGAAATATGTCGAAAGGATGTGAAAGACTATTTTTTCGAAAAAAAGCCGATACTCATGTAGAATAGAACAGAGACCGAAAATGAGGAGTATTTGAACGTGAATATATCTGTCCAAAAATTATTAGCCAAAATGGAAGAAGAATTGAAGCAGGCACGGGCAAGCCATAAAGAAGAAAGCTTGCGGGAAAGGGTTTACTCTATTAAAATATTATGCGAATTGATATTGGAGGAGAATCAGTCCGGACGGAATGTACAGCCTGCAACGGCCGCTATTCAACAAGCGGCAGCAGCTCAAGTATTGCAGCAGGCAGCCTATCAGCCGGCCATTCCGGAGCCAATTTTTCAACAGCCGGCCATTGCTGCACCACAGCCGAAAAAATTGGAACTAGACGATGAGGCCAACGGCGATTCGCTGTTTGATTTTTAAATAGAAAAGCGGAAGCGCCTTGACCAGCCCCGACAAACATAAGACAAGCCTTCTTGACGGATTGGCTGTAGACCACAGAGGGGCTAGGCGCTGCAGCTAGACAAAAGGGGAGAATAACATGAAAACTTTTATTATCATCGGCGCCATTAATGCCTTTTTGGCAGTCGCACTTGGTGCCTTTGGGGCACACGGGCTAAAGGACAAATTAGATGCTCATTATCTTGAGATTTGGAAAACCGGCGTTACCTATCAAATGTTTCATGCAACCGGTATTTTAATCATTGCCCTGCTTCTTGGAAAAGCTGCGACCAGCTCTTTATTTACTTGGTCAGGCTGGCTGATGCTTGCGGGCATCATTTTATTCAGCGGAAGCTTGTATGTATTAAGCTTAACAAAAATTGGACCGCTTGGCGCCATCACCCCAATTGGCGGCGTTTGCTTCTTGGCTGCTTGGGTATTGATGATTCTCGGGGCAGTTAAAAACTTTTAAGCAGGAAAAAAGCATTGAGACATGAGCTCAATGCTTTTTTCCTCCGCCTAGCTCCAGCGCCCGCCTGGGGGCTTGCAGTTCATAAGCCCAATCCGCGTCAAGAAGGCTAAAGACAAGCCTTCTCGCCGGCTGGTCTGCAGCCTTGCGCCCCTGGACAAGGTGCTTTTCGCTTTTAATAGTTACCTCGGTGGGAAAGTACTTAATTGCTGTCCTCCGCCGAACGGATATTCATACTCGATTTCTTCAGAGAATGTGATGTAATCCACGGCCACCATCGGAATCAAGAAGCGGGTCCCTTGTTGCGGATCGCTTAAGATGACATGGTCACGGCCGGCTGCCTCGATAATTCCTCTAAATTCTTTCGCATTCCACTGTGAGTTGCCTTCAAATGTAGCAAATACAGATACAAGCTTGCCTTTGTTTAAGCGTAAAATATTCTCAATATACGATTGTTCAATTGGCAGCATGCCTGGAGCGGCACCTCCACCGACTGGCGGTGTTGACGGAACAGCTCCTCCTGGCGGAAATCCTCCCGGCGGAAATCCTCCGGACTGAGTGGGAATAAATCCCTGCCCGCCAGCGATTGGCTGGGCCCCTTGCATCCCGGCTCCACCAGTATAGGGCTGAAATCCTTGAGGATTGTAATATTGGCTCATTTTTTTCCCTCCTAAAATAAATAAATCAATAGCCCAACAATCTATACATACTCGGAAACCTATAATTGGTTCCTACTTCTCGCTGTTTTATTAGTATGAGGGAAAGTTAAGAGATATGACTTTAGGACGAGGCGCAAATGAAAAAAGCTCCCAGCTTTGAGTTGGGAGCTTTTAAACGAGTTATACGTGTAAGAAATTTGGAATGCGCTCTTCCTCTAACAGGCTGCCGACAAAGAATGCGCCAAATTCGCCGTAGCGTGCGCTGACTTCGTCAAAACGCATTTCATAAACAAGCTTTTTAAATTGCAGCACATCGTCCGCAAACAGGGTTACGCCCCATTCGTAATCATCGAAACCAACGGAACCGGTGATGATTTGGCGCACCTTGCCTGCATACTGGCGGCCGATCATGCCGTGACTGCGCATCAGATTGCGGCGCTCCTCCATCGGCAGCATGTACCAGTTATCATTGCCCTGGCGCCGCTTATCCATTGGATAAAAGCAGACATACTGTGTTTTTGGCAGAGTAGGATATAGGCGTGCCAAAATTTGCGGGTTCTGGTACGGATCCTCACCGGCTGGCAGGTAGTTGCTGAGCTCGACAACGGACACGTAAGAATGAGCCGGCACGAGGAATTCAGCAAATTTGGTTTTGTTGAATTCGGTTTCAATTTGGTTCAGTTCTTCCATCGTCGGACGCAAAATCATCATCATGAAATCTGCCTTTTGGCCTACGATTGTATATAAAGCATGGCTGCCTTCTTTTCGTTCTTGGGTGGTGTTCCATTTTTCAATCAGACTTAAAAACTCGTGAATCGCCGCTTGGCGCTCATCTTCAGAAAGCATCTTCCAGGTGGTCCAGTCCACAGTGCGGAAATCATGCAGGCAGTACCAGCCATCAAGCGTTTGTGCTGCTTCACTCATTAAAATCACTCCTATGTAATCATTCTACTTAAACAACCATAACTATACCATAGTTTGACCAAGGTTTCCCCAAATAAACCTTTTAAGGATATTTTTATGAAAAAAAGAGAATAGTAAAAAGTAGAGTGTCATTTTTTGAAAAAATAAATTTTTTTCGTGGAAACGCTGTCTGTGATTTACTTCGCTTGAAAAATATAATTGGTCAAGTATGCTGATTTTAAGGAGTTTTTTTAAAGGAGTGTTAGGTGTGGATTTGTTTGAAGGACTAAAGAAAAAAATTTCCGGACGCGGCTTGAAAATTGTTTTTCCAGAAGGGTTGGATGAGCGGATTGTCAGAGCGGCCGGCCGCTTAGCGGAGGAAAATCTGCTTTCACCCATCTTGGTTGGGAATATAGAGCAGGTTCAGGCAAAAGCGCAGGAGCTTAGCGTATCCTTGGATGCTGTCGAAATTTATGACCCGGCGAACTACGCGGGGATGGATGAGCTTGTGGCTGCGTTTGTGGAACGCCGCAATGGCAAAGAAACCGAAGAGGATGCCCGCAAGATTTTATTAGATGAAAACTACTTCGGCACGATGCTGGTATATACAAATAAAGCACATGGACTTGTCAGCGGTGCGGCCCACTCGACTGCCGATACCGTCCGCCCTGCCTTGCAAATCATTAAGACCAAGGCTGGCGTGAATAAAACCTCTGGCGTGTTTATCATGGTCCGCGAGGATGAGAAATATGTTTTTGCGGATTGCGCTATTAATATCTCACCTGACAGTATGGATTTAGCGGAAATCGCGATTGAAAGCGCGAAAACGGCGGAAAAGTTTGATCTCGAGCCGCGCGTTGCGATGCTTAGTTTTTCCACTAAGGGTTCGGCGAAATCAGAGGAAACGGAACGGGTTGTGGCTGCTGTAGAAGAAGCAAAACGCCGCGAACCGTCGCTGGTGCTGGACGGAGAATTCCAGTTTGACGCTGCGTTTGTCCCTTCTGTGGCAAAAAGCAAGGCACCTGGCTCCGTACTGCAGGGTGATGCAAATGTATTTATCTTTCCTAGTTTGGAAGCAGGAAATATCGGCTACAAAATTGCCCAGCGCTTAGGCGGGTTTGAAGCAGTCGGCCCGATTCTTCAAGGCTTGAATGCACCGGTGAACGACCTTTCCCGCGGCTGCAACGAAGAGGATGTCTATAAGCTGGCGTTGATAACTGCGGCACAGGGATTGTAATGGTGTTTTGCGGGCTGGTCCGAGGGTGGGCTGGCTCTTTTTTGGGGTCTGATTTGTGATTTGTAGATATATGGCGGAAATCTGTAGATATAATTGAATTTGTGTAGATATCTCTTAGAAATTTGTCGATAAGTTTCAAAAATACGTAGATATATCTCAACAATGTGTCGATATCCTGCTTAGAGATATCCCAAACTATTTTTTCCTGAAGCATTTTGATAAAATAACTCCATCATACCGTATAAGGAGCAACCAAAATGGAGGGTTTATTGCGACAGCCACAGTGGCGGATTATTGACCAGTCCTCGGTCGGGCCGCATTTTCAGGCAGTACAGTCATTTGGCATTGACGATACGCTGTGCGCCTCGGTCGGGTCGGGCCAGGCCCCGGCAACGGCACGCACGTGGGTGCATCACAACACGATCGTCCTCGGCATACAAGATACAAAACTGCCATTCTTACAGGAGGGCATTCAATTTTTACAAGAAAAGGGCTATCAGTCTATCGTCAGGAATTCCGGCGGACTTGCCGTGGTTCTCGATGAAGGGGTCCTTAACATCTCGTTGATTCTTCCGGAGGCGGAAAAAGGAATCGACATTAACCGCGGCTATGACGCGATGTGGGTGCTAATCCAGCGAATGTTTGCTGATTTCCCGCACCAGATTGAAGCGAGGGAAATCGTTGGTTCCTACTGCCCGGGCAGCTATGACCTCAGCATCGGCGGAAAAAAATTTGCCGGCATCTCGCAGCGGCGTTTGAGAAAAGGTGTCGCAGTCCAAATTTATCTTTGTGTAAACGGCAGTGGGTCGGAGCGTGCCGAACTTGTTCGCGAATTTTACAGGATTGCCAAACGGAATGAGCAAACCAGGTTCTCGTACCCGGAAATCGTTCCCGATGTGATGGCGTCCCTTTCAGAGCTTCTCGGTGTCCAGTTTAGCGTTAGTGATGTAATGCTCAGGCTGTTAACGGAGTTGAAAAATAACAGTGACCGGCTGTTTGCCGGCCCGTTAAATGAATACGAGCTAGAGCTTTTGCCGGGCTACTGCCAGAGAATTGTCGAGCGGAATGAAAAGCTGGCGGAGCTGTAGTGAATCCGGCAAAGCCTGCTGCCGTTACAGCTTTCGCCAATTGGCGGGCCTTATCCGCAAGTCAGGGCTGGCGTGGGGTGTATTAAAGAAGCTAATTTATCAAACCAAGCAAAAAGGCCGTCACATCCTTTATTAAGGATGTACGGCCTTTTTTGAATAAAGATGCTGTGCGTCTCTCTCCCTGTGCTTTCTGTCTAGAGATTTATTCGGCTACCTTTTCGAGGTTCCCGTTGCGGTCCATTTTGAACTTTGTTGCCGGACGTTCCTCTTCCTCAAAAAGAACAAGCTTGCGGGCGCGGTTCATAATTTTCATGAGGGTCTCGTAATCTTCCTGCATCGTTTCGCGGTTATCCTCGAGATCCCTGACTTTTGAGCTCAATTCTTCATTCTGCTGTCTCAGGTCAGCAATTTCTCTTTTCAATCTTTCATTCTCAGTTTTTAATACATCATTTTGCAGATTGGAATGTTTAAAGTTTTCCAAGAAAGCAATGATGGTATCCATTGTGAGACCTGATGCGGATGCTGTCACGGCTGGCCTGTAGGTTTGTACCGGCGCTGTTTGTGGCTGCGTCTGCACCAGTGATTCTACTGCCATTTCAACCGTCATGTCCTGCATTTCAGCAGAGGCTTCAGGCGCTGCATCACTCTGAACGTTTAAAACTCCTAAATCTTCGGAGACTGGAACCGGCGGATTATAGAGAAGCTTTTTCTTGCCGCCTTGATCTTTTCCTAGGATTCTTTGTCTTTGTTTGCGCTGTTTTTTCGCTAACTGCAACGCTTTTTCATAGCGATGGCGGACAACGGCGTTCCATCTGAAACCGCAGGCTGCTGAGGTCCGGTTCAATTTGTCACCTACCTCTTCAAATGCATTCAGTTGGGTGCTGCCCTCCCTCACGTGTCTGAGGACGGTTTCGGCCAAAAGCAAATCGTCTTCATCTGTCCATGCATCTTGACGAACTTTCATATTTTTCATCTCCCTAACATAATTTCCACATGATTTGCCGGGCAAATTCCGGCGAAATTATAAAAAGTTCTAGTCTTATGATGGACAAGTTTTCTAGGCTTTATACCAAAATGGTTAAAAGGATAATAGATTTTTTTGCTAATAGGTTAAATGAAAACTCGCCGATTGGCGGTTGTTGTGCGGCGGTTTTATTGAGAAGTAGAACCATGATTGCTAAACTTTGCAACTTGCATTGAAAACAGAGAAAATGTAAAATACGTTAGTAGTTCATTGTACGGACCAAGGATTTATAAAATTTTTTTCATTGTAATTTCAATATGGTAGTTGGTTAAACTATTATTTATAGATTGTTTATGTAGAAAGGGTTGTAAAAGATGTCCAATGAATTTCGCGTGTGCGACGATTGTCAGGCCGTAAATTTAAAGACATTGATCCCTCGTCTGAAAGAGATTGATCCGAATGCCGAAATCAAAGTCGGCTGCCAGTCCTATTGCGGGCCCGGCCGAAAAAAGACGTTCGCCTTCGTCAACAACCGCCCGCTCGCGGCCCTGACAGAAGAGGAATTAATGGAGAAAATCAATAAAAAGCTAAAATAATCACCTTCTAACACTGGGCCAAGGTGATTTTTCTTTTGTATCGAAGGGCGGGTGTCCACCTCAGGCTTCCAGTGCAGTGCCTGGACATTGTAGTTGTTGCCACAGATAACAACTTAGTGATACTTAATATTGTTACGACGCTAATGTCGAAAAATACTGAGGAAAATTGCTGAATTTTGGATGATTTTGCCTTTTGATGGGGATATAATAGAATCAAATGAAAACTCGCCGATTGGCGAGTCAGATAGGACGAAGACAGAGGCGTAATGAATTTATGCGTTTAGAAATATGCAGGAAGAGGGAAGCGAATGGTGTATTCGGCGGAGAAATTGAGCGAAGAAAAAGTGTTTAAGGACCCCGTCCACCGCTATGTCCATGTCCGTGACCGGGTGATTTGGGATTTGGTCGGAACGAAGGAGTTTCAGCGTCTGCGCCGCATTAAGCAGCTGGGTACGACTTTTTTGACCTTTCACGGCGCGGAGCACAGCCGATTTAATCATTCCCTCGGTGTTTATGAAATTGTCCGCCGCATCATTGATGACGTGTTTGAAGGCAGGCCTGAATGGAGCGACGGTGACCGCCTGCTGACGCTTTGTGCTGCCTTGCTTCACGACCTCGGCCATGGGCCATTTTCCCATGCCTTTGAAAAAGTGTTCGGCTTTGATCATGAAGACTTCACTAGGGCCATCGTTCTCGGTGATACGGAGGTCAACAGGGTTCTCCTGAAGGTCAGCCCTGATTTTCCAGAAAAAGTAGCGGAGGTTATCGCCAAAACCTCAGAAAAGAAAATGGTCGTCAGCCTGATTTCCAGCCAGATTGACGCTGACCGGATGGATTATCTCCAGCGCGATGCCTATTTTACCGGGGTAAGCTACGGACAGTTTGACATGGAGCGGATCTTAAGAGTGATGCGCCCGCGCGAGGAACAGGTTGTGATTAAAAAGAGCGGCATGCACGCGGTTGAAGACTATATCATGAGCCGTTATCAAATGTATTGGCAGGTTTACTTCCACCCGGTATCCCGCAGTGCAGAAGTGATTCTGACGAAAATCCTTCATCGTGCCAAGGAATTGTACAAGAAAAACTATTCTTTTAACCATGAACCGCTTCATTTCATTTCGTGTTTCCGGGAGCAAGTGACATTAGAAGACTACTTAAAATTAGATGAATCAGTGATTATGTTTTATTTTCAAATTTGGCAGGATGAGGCCGATCCAATTTTGAGCGACCTCTGCCGGCGTTTTGTGAATAGAAATCTATTTAAATATGCGGAATTTGATCCAGCAAAGGAATACAAAAAGCTTGCTGAATTAACGGTGCTTTTTGAAAAAGCAGGCATAGACCCTGAATACTACTTGGTGGTTGATTCCTCCTCCGACTTGCCATATGACTTCTACCGGCCGGGTGAAGAAGAGGAGCGGCTGCCGATTCATCTGTTGATGAAAAATGGCGATTTGCGGGAGCTTTCCCGTGAATCGGAAATTGTCGATGCGATTTCGGGGAAACGAAGAACGGACCATAAGCTGTATTATCCAGCCGATTTTATTGAGGATACTGCCAGCGGGGCAGAGTGGAAACAGAAAATCCGCGCCCTTTTACAATAAATATTGTTAAATGGAGTAGGAGTTGACGAACATTGCTTAAAGATCATGCCAAGCTGATGCAGGCAATTCTAGTTTCCGGTGAAATTATCGGAAGAAAAAAGCTGCAGAAGATGATATATATTGCCAAAAAAATTGATTTCCCATTTCAGGACCGTTTCCAATTTCATTTTTACGGGCCATATTCTGAAGAATTGACCACCCGTGTGGAGGAGCTTTGCAATATGGGCTTTCTCAATGAAGTGAAGGAGAAAAAAGGCGGCTATTTTCAATATCGTTATACGCTGACCGATGCGGGCAGGGAATTCCTCAGCCTGAACGAGGTAGACATGCCGCATCTAGCGGATTGCATGGGCGATATGAATGACCAGAATGCTAGATTCCTTGAGCTCGTCTCCACGGTTTTATATTTTGATAATCTTCCAAAGGAAGAAGTGGCCCAGAAGGTGTTTACGCTTAAAAGCAGCCAGCGCTATACAGAAGCAGAAATTGATGAGGCCTATCAGTACATTGAAGCATTGAAAGTGAAAGTAATACAGCAAGTGTAGAGATAGATTGAGCGCCCGCGCCCGTAAAGAGGACAGGGCGCTTTTTTGTTGTGATTTTTCTTTGTGCAATATATCCATTTTTTATAAAATTTGTTATGATTTGTATAACAAAGCAGGCGATGGAGGTTTAGTTATATGGGGGAATTTGCAGGATTGGTAGCCATTGTCATGGTATTTACAATTCCGATAATTGCGATTGTAGGCGGATTATCACTTCAAAAGACAAAATTGCAAGGCAAAATGGTAAAGGACCAGTTGGAACTTGAAAAGTTAAAGCACCAAAACTACTTAATTGAAACGGAAAAAATGAGACTCGAGCTCGAAAAAAAACAGCTAGAAAGCCCCAAAAACGACTTTAAACTATAAATATAAAAAATAAAGTGTGAATCCCATGCAAGACCTAGCGGATTCACACTTTATTTACTTTATTCGGGATAGTGCCGGTCCAAGGCGGACAAAAGTCAGCAAGCGGTGCTTGACACCCTATTTGTCGCTGAAGCGAACTCCTGCTTGTGCGTAGTGGTTCTTGCTCATTTCTTCGATGAAAATGGTGATGTTTTCTTTTGGTGCGCCGGTGGTTTCGCTAACGGCGTCGGTTACTTTTTCAACAAGCGCCTTCTTTTGCTCATCAGTGCGCCCTTCTAGCATTTTTACGGTTACGTATGGCATGATTTTTTCCTCCTTTTAATGGGTCATGATTGTAGTGTTCCACAAACGGCCAAAATGTGCAAGAATCGTCGGCACATTTGGTTTTCTTTTTCATTGCGGTTTCATGTATACTTATAGGAAACTAGAGAGATACCAAGCTGTTTTTTCACGAGAGAGGAGAAATCCATTTGGAAGGTTTTAGTCGCTTTTTCGCATACCCGCCTGCGTTGATTCCCTACGTCGCGATTACGCTCGTGTTTGCCTTTACGTTTCACGAATTTGCCCATGCTTATGTTGCCTATAAATTCGGCGACCACACTGCCCAAAAGCAAGGCCGCCTGACGCTAAACCCGCTGCAGCATCTTGATCCATTCGGGACCATTTTAATTTTTATCGCTGGCTTTGGCTGGGCCCGTCCTGTTCCGGTCAACCGCTTTTTCTTTAAAAAGCCGCGCCTTGCTGGAGTGCTTGTGTCCGCTGCCGGACCCCTGAGCAATTTGGTGCTGGCCTGCCTCGGCTTTATTATCGCCTATGGACTGAACCGGTTTGGGGTTAATGCACCAGATCGTTTATATGATTTTTTTGAAATCTTTATTCAGCTCAATGTGGTACTGTTCATTTTCAATCTGCTTCCCCTGCCGCCGCTCGACGGCTACCGGATTGTCGAAGATTTGGCGCCTAATGATGTCCGGGCCAAAATGACACAATATGAACAGTATGGGATCTTAATTTTTCTGATTTTAGTCATCACACCGCTTGATAACTATACGATTCAGCCGATTTTCAGCGCTGTTATTCCATGGGTTACTGGGGGATTAAGCAATTTCTTTTATGGTTTGTTTTTTTAAAAGGAGGTCTATAGCATCAATGGAAGAAAACAAGAAAAAACTAGGTTTTAATATTATTAAAAGCGACCCGACGGACGGGCACAAGGGCTATGGCAAGGGGGCATTGAGTCTTGATAATGTTTCGCCGGTCATTATTGACGTCGATGCCGGAGAAGCAGAGATTGATGTCGGCGCGATGCATGCTCGCAGCGTCGTCGAAAAAGGGATCAAATTCCTTCCGAATCAGGACGAGGTGCCAAACGGCAAGCCGTATTGGCTTGTGTGGGTGACGATTGACCGCAAGCCGGAAGGTCCTTATTATGCGGGAGTGACGGCCTGCTATATGACTGTTGACCGGGAAATCCGCCGCGGTTACAAGTCGCTGCCGGAGCACGTTAACCGTATGGATAAATCGCTGAAGCGTCATATTATTGTTGACCATATGGATGATAAATCGAAAAAGGTGCTAGCCGATTTCTTGCGCAGCCATAACGAAGAGTTATGGAATAATTCGACCGATGAACTGAAAAACGGTTTGCAGGCTGAGTAGAACATTTTGGAAAAATCAAGCCTCATTTAACGCTAGTTATGAACATTTTTTTACAAAATTAAATGATGTGAATCTCTTGTAGTTTTTTTCAAAAATGGGTAGTATTATAAGAAGTGTGAAAACACTGTAAGATTAGGACAGGAAAAAGCTCCGGGGCTGACCCGGGGCTTTTTCCGTTATGTTAGCTAATCGGACTCGCCAATCGGCGGGTTTTCATTTAACTCCATGGAAGGATGCGTTTGTACCATGGGGTTTTTTGGCCGCCGCCATCCTTATCATGCTTTTTCGAACCGTCTTTGCCGATATGCTCGGTGCAATATTCGGTTGGTTCAGTGCCAGTCACGTAGTAGGTGAAGCGGCGGACTGGACAATCCCTGGTCGCCAGCTTACCGTTCGCCGGGTCGACGTAAAGCCCGATGACACCCTCCTTTGGCGGCTTGAAGGCCTTGACAGGCTTGCCGTCTAAAGCCTCCTCCATGAAGTTCGCCCAAACGTTTTTCGCATACGTTTTTTCGGCAGTTACATCAAGCGGTTTGCCGATATCATAGCCTGCCCAAACGGCTGTCACCAGCTGGGGTGAGAAGCCGATCATCCAGCTATCCGTTTCCGTCGAACCCGATTTTCCGGCATAGGGGCGGGTCAAGTCTTTGATGATAGTGCTTCCTGTAACCCTGGCATAGCCGCTAAGCTTAGGGTCGAACACACCGGTCATCATCTGCGTCATGACGAACGCTTTGGCAGGGTCCAACACCTTTTCCTCTTTATTTTCCTTTTCAAAAATGACATTGCCATTAAAGTCTTCCACTCTTGTAATCAAGTTCGGGCTGACCTTTTTGCCGCCATTGGCGAACATACTATAGGCGTTTGCCATTTCAATCACTCGCACCCCTGAGGTGCCCAGCGCAAGTGATGGCACCTTCGACATTTTGGTGGACAGGCCGAATTTCTTCGCTGTATCAATTAATGTTTCTTCCCCTAAAAAGAGGTGAGTTTTTACGGCAAAAATATTATCTGAAACCGCAAGGGCCTGGGCAAGGGTAATCTCGCCGTCAGCATACTTGTTGTTAAAATTATGCGGCGTATAATCGGCCTGGCCGTCGTCAAATTGGAAGGTCGTAAACTCGCTCCGCATCGTCGATGATGGCGTGAAGCCGTGCTCGAGTGCCGCATAGTACAGGAGCGGCTTGATGGTTGAGCCCGGCTGGCGGACCGCTTGGACAGCCCGGTTGAACGGACTTTTTTCATAGTCCCGGCCGCCGACCATTGCCTTGACATTGCCGTTTTTCGGATCCATTGCAACAAGTCCGACCTGAATTTCTGAGGACTTTGAGACATATCGATTGACCTGCTGCTCTGCCGCCTCCTGCTGTTTCATGTTCAGCGTCGTATAGACCTTTAGGCCGCCAAGGGCGATCGTCCGGTCATCGAGATGCAGCTGATTTTTTAAGGCCTTTTTGACCGCATCCTGAAAATAAGGGGCAGTCCTAGCTTTGTGTGTCGGGTATTCGCCCACGAAGACAAGGCGCTGCCCGGCAGCAATTTGGGCGGCATCTTTCTTGATGTATCCGTTTTTCACCATGCTTTGCAAAATGATGTTTTGTCGTGCTTTCGCGTTTTCGATCGACCGAAGCGGCGAATAAATGCCCGGCCCCTTCGGAATGCCGGCAAGCAGGCTTGCTTCTGCCAGCGTGAGGTCGGCCGCTTTTTTACCATAATAATATTGGCTGGCTGCTTCAACCCCATATGCGCCATTGCCATAATAAATTGTATTTAAATAGCCTTCGAGAATTTGTTGTTTAGAATAGTTCATCTCGAGGCGGATGGCATAAAAGGCTTCGGTCAGCTTTCGCGTCCATGTTTTGTCATGTTCGAGGAAAAGGTTCCTTGCATACTGCTGGGTGATGGTGCTTGCCCCCTGAACCTTGGCGAAGGCCTGGATATCGGCGAGAACAGCCCCGGCAATCCGCTTATAATCAAACCCATGATGCTCGTAAAAATTCTTATCCTCAATCGCGATGGTCGCATTGACGAGGTCCGGAGAGATATCATCAAGCTTCGCCCAGTAACGCTTCTGTCCGTTATTGCTTTCGCCGATCAGCGTTCCGTCGTCAGCGAAAAATAACGTCGACTGCGGGACGGCGAGCGGCGGCGGTCCTAGTATTTTCGCATAGGCGAGGACGCCGAGGAAAAGCACAAGCATACAAATCATGCCAATCAAACTGATGATGATTAGGGCACGCAAATATTTAACTGTTTTTCGAAAGCCGTGATTTGTCATGATTTCCATGCTAACTTCACCCCCTGTTTTTTTGTAAGTTTTCTAACGGGAAATTTTGGATTTTGAAAAAAACCGATAGTAATAGTATTGAAAAAATAGACTCTTTTTAAACAATTTTTTGCAAGAATTTGAAACATTTTTGCTAGACTTTTTCCTGTGTTTGTAATTCAATAGTTTGGGTAGTATAAGTTTGAAGTGTTTATTTAGAAAAAAGAGGAAAGGAAGTTGGTTAGATGGGCGGACTTTGGTTTACGGAAAAGCAGACCGAGAACTTTGGGATCACGATGAAAGTGAATCAAACTTTACATACAGAACAAACCGAGTTTCAAATGCTGGAAATGGTAGAAACAGCCGAATGGGGCAACATGCTCTTGCTAGACGGCATGGTCATGACTTCGGTAAAAGACGAGTTCGTTTACCATGAGATGGTCGCACATGTACCGTTATTTACGCATCCCAATCCGGAGAATGTGCTGGTTGTCGGCGGCGGTGATGGCGGCGTCATCCGCGAGGTGTTGAAGCACCCTAGTGTGAAAAAGGCGAAGCTTGTCGATATCGACGGGAAGGTCATCGAATATTCGAAAAAGTTTCTGCCTGAGATTGCCGGCTGGCTTGACGATCCGCGTGTCGATGTCCGCGTTGATGACGGGTTTATGCATATTGCCAATAGTGACAATGAGTATGATGTTATTATGGTAGATTCCACTGAACCGGTTGGACCAGCAGTGAACCTGTTTACAAAAGGTTTCTATGCCGGAATTTCCAAAGCGTTGAAGGAAGATGGGATTTTCGTGGCCCAGTCTGACAACCCGTGGTTTAAAGCGGATTTGATTCGCAACGTGCAGCGCGACGTTCGTGAAATTTTTCCAATTACCAACCTCTATGTTGCCAATATCCCAACCTATCCAAGCGGCCTGTGGGCGTTTACGATCGGCTCGAAGAAATACGACCCGCTTGTTGTCAGCGATGACCATTTTCATGACATTGAAACACGATACTACACTAAGGATCTCCACAAAGCGGCTTTCGTACTGCCGAAGTTTGTGGGAGATTTGTTGAAATAGGCTATTTCTTTTTTAGTTTGTAATCCTATGTGCATGATTGAGTAAGAAAAAGTGGAAAACAGGCACGTAGAGAGGTCATACGAGCCCGAACAGGGTGGAAACCAGGGAAACCGGTAAAGTAGAGAAGTTATACGAGCCCGAACTGAGTGAAAACCAGGGAAACCGGTCGCGTAGAGAGGGTATACGAGCCCGAACTGAGTGAAAACCAGGGAAACCGGTCGCGTAGAGAGGGTATACGAGCCCGAACTGAGTGAAAATCAGGGAAACCGGTCGCGTAGAGAGGGTATACGAGCCCGAACTGAGTGAAAACCAGGGAAACCGGTCGCGTAGAGAGGGTATACGAGCCCGAACTGAGTGAAAACCAGGGAAACCGGTCGCGTAGAGAGGTTATACGAGCCCGAACTGAGTGGAAACCAGGGAAACCGGTCGCGTAGAGGGGTTATACGAGCCCGAACTGGGTGGAAACCAGGGAAACCGGTCGCGTAGAGAGGTTATACGAGCCCGAACTGAGTGAAAACCAGGGAAACCGGTCGCGTAGAGAGGGTATACGAGCCCGAACTGAGTGAAAACCAGGGAAACCGGTCGCGTAGAGAGGGTATACGAGCCCGAACAGGGTGGAAACCAGGGGAACTGGTCAAGTAGATAGTGGCTTGGGATACATATGTTTTGGAGTAACTAAACTAATAATTTAAACATAAAAAGTGAGGAATGTTTGATGCGTTTTGATGAAGCGTATTCGGGGAATGTGTACATTAAAAGCAACCCGAATTTTGAGGAGAGTCAGGTTGTATTATATGGAATGCCAATGGATTGGACGGTCAGCTACCGCCCGGGTTCCCGTTTCGGCCCGGCGCGGATCCGCGAGGTGTCGATTGGGCTTGAGGAATACAGCCCATACCTCGATCGCGAGCTTGAAGAAGTAAAATATTTCGATGCCGGAGATATCCCGCTTCCGTTTGGGAATGCGCAAAAGAGCCTGGATTTAATTGAAGATTTCGTTGACCAGGTGCTTGCTGCTGGCAAGTTTCCATTTGGCATGGGCGGGGAGCACCTTGTTTCCTGGCCGGTTATGAAGGCTGTTTTTAAAAAATATCCGGATTTGGCGATTATCCATATGGATGCCCATACCGACCTGCGTGAAAATTATGAGGGTGAGCCGTTATCGCACTCTACACCCATTCGAAAAATCGCAGAGCACATTGGACCGGAAAACGTGTATTCGTTCGGCATTCGTTCTGGAATGAAGGAAGAATTCGAGTGGGCCAAGCAGAATGGCATGCATATTTCCAAGTTTGAAGTGCTTGAGCCGTTAAAGGAAATTCTGCCAAAGCTGGCCGGACGCCCTGTATATGTCACAATCGATATTGATGTCCTTGATCCGGCCCACGCACCTGGAACCGGTACGGTTGATGCAGGCGGAATCACTTCCAAAGAGCTGCTTGCTTCGATTCATGCCATTGCCCATTCTGAGGTCAATGTGGTCGGCTGCGACCTTGTTGAAGTTGCGCCAATCTATGATCCATCCGAACAGACAGCCAATACCGCGAGCAAGCTAATTCGTGAAATGATGCTGGGATGGGTGAAATAAGTAGTGGGGGCCATTTGGTTCCGATGAAGGAATGCGCAAAAATAAAGGGGAACTGACCCCCAACAGGATGCCTGCCCTTGTTTTGGGTAGGCTTCTTTTGATTTGCAGGCTTTCCATGTTTATAATAGGAAAAGTATGCGAAACGGCGTGTAAGTCAATGTTATAGACAAGGACAGAGAAAAATGAGCTTACCAAAGTTCCTTTTTTCAAAGAGGGAAGTGCAGCATGGAGATTCCGGTAAAGATTAACGTGAAGACGACGATTGATGAACAGGAAACGTTTGAACTGACGGTGTTTGGCCGCTACTTTCAAAAAGATCAGGCTTCCTATCTGCAGTATGAAGAAGTGATGGAGGAGGGAGCTGTCCGCACAATTGTGAAGGCAGCGCCAACCCAGGACGAGGCCCTGATTTTAAGGAGCGGCGCGGTGAAGATGCGGCTGCCTTTTCAGCTGGGAAGAAAGCTTCGAGGCAGTTATGAGATGCCGTTTGGAACGTTCGAGACAACGACGAAGGCACGGAAACTGGACCATTCATTCAAAAATGGCAGCGGACAAATTAGTATCCTATATGATTTTGCCATGCAGGGGACGCCTGCCGGTACATACCATTTAGAAATAAGTTTTCAGGAGGAACAAAAATGAATATTGTGGGACAAGTGCAGCAAAAGATTAAGGAGGAAATTCGGGCGGCGGTGCTGAAGGCAGGGCTTGCGTCCGAAGAGCAGATTCCAGATGTGATTCTCGAAACTCCGAAGGAGAAGGCGCACGGCGACTATTCGACGAATATGGCGATGCAGCTGGCGCGGGTGGCGAAGAAGGCGCCGCGGATGATTGCAGATGCTCTTGTGGAAAACTTCGATCGTTCCAAGGCTTCGATTGAAAAAATGGAAATTGCCGGGCCGGGGTTTATTAATTTTTACATGAATAATTCGTATTTGACTGAGCTGATTCCAACGATTTTGCAGGCTGGCGACAAGTATGGCGAGACGACAGTTGGCGGCGGCCAGAAAATCCAGGTGGAGTTCGTATCGGCGAACCCAACCGGCGACCTTCATTTAGGACATGCTCGCGGTGCGGCGGTCGGTGATTCTTTAAGCAACATTTTAGCCAAGGCGGGCTATGACGTATCCCGCGAGTATTACATTAATGATGCGGGAAATCAGATTAATAACCTGGCGCTATCTGTTGAAGCGCGCTATTTCCAAGCGTTGGGAATGGAAAAAGAAATGCCGGAGGACGGCTACCATGGAGCGGACATTGTTGGGATCGGCAAGCAGCTTGCGGAAGAGTTTGGCGATAAATATGTAAATGTCTCCGAAGAAGAGCGGTTCGAATTTTTCCGGGAGTATGGCTTGAAATACGAAATGGAAAAATTGCAGAGGGACCTTGAGGACTTCCGTGTCCGCTTTGATGTATGGTATTCGGAAACATCTCTTTATAAAAATGGGAAAATTGACACGGCGCTGGCGGCATTGCGGGAGAGCGGCTATATCTATGAGCAGGACGGGGCAACCTGGCTGCGTTCCACCGACCTTGGTGACGACAAGGACCGCGTGTTGATTAAGCAGGACGGCTCATATACCTATCTAACGCCGGATATCGCGTATCACAAGGACAAGCTCGAGCGCGGCTTTGAAAAATTAATCAATATTTGGGGAGCGGACCATCACGGTTATATCCCGCGTATGAAGGCGGCCATTCAGGCGCTCGGTTATGACCGCGAGGCGCTCGAGGTCGAGATCATTCAGCTTGTTCATTTGTATAAAAACGGTGAGAAGATGAAGATGTCGAAGCGGACCGGAAAGGCTGTCACGATGCGGGATTTGGTCGATGAGGTCGGCCTTGATGCGACTCGTTACTTCTTTGCGATGCGCAGCTCGGATACACATTTGGACTTCGATTTGGATCTGGCGGTGTCCCAGTCCAATGAAAACCCGGTGTATTATGCGCAGTATGCTCATGCGCGGATTTGTTCGATTTTGCGTTCTGGTGAGGAGCAGGGCTTTGCTGTGGATGCCGGCGTTGATTTTTCAAAAGTCGCTTCTGAAAAGGAAATTGATTTGTTGAAAAAATTGGGCGAGTTCCCGCATGCGGTTGGCGAAGCAGCGTTGAAGCGTGTACCGCACCGGATTACTAATTACATTTTTGAATTGGCATCGACGTTCCATAGCTTTTACAATGCTGAGAAGGTGCTTGATCAAGGCGCGCCTGAGCGGACCAAGGCGCGTCTCGGATTGGTGAAGGCTGTGCAGATTACATTAAAGAATGCGCTGGCGTTGATTGGGGTTTCGGCACCGGAAAAAATGTAATTTTTGAATAGGTTTTGGTAATGAGGTTCCTTCAATTTGAGGGGACCTTTTTAGAATTATTTTAATGGGTAAGTAAAATTGAAAAAGTGGAAAGTAAAGTCCGCAAGTTGGAAAGTATTTTTGAAAAGTGGAAAGTATTTTTCCGGAATTGGAAAATAAACACCTTAAAACGGAAAGTAAATGAATCGGGGACATGTTACCGGGGGTAATTTTTCCATAAGAATGCCAAAAAATATGAATACCCTCCAAAAAAATGCAAATAGTATTAGTGTACTTATTTGTGAGGAGTGAACCGAACGCATGAATGTAGGAAGAGCGAAGGAAATCATGGAATCCGCTGATATGATTAATGTGACCTATGAGGGAACGCCGGTCATCATCCAGCATGTGGACGAGGCATCGAAAATAGCGCGGATATATTCCAGGACAAAACCTGAACATGAGCAGGACGTTCCTGTCTTAAATTTAATTGAAGAATAAAAGAGTCTCCGGGGTCGGGGACTCTTTTTGCTGGCGTTATTTAATATCAAGGGCACCTCCGCTAATCCGGTTAAAGCCGCGAACCTTGCTTAAATCCTCCACCAATTTCAAACAGGCCTGATCCTTGGCTTTCGCCTCAATCATGAAGTCAACATCCTGCCCAGCCTCTTTTAGCAATGTTAAAAATGGCATGATAAACTCTGGGTCCACGAAATCCGCATGGGAGCGGTATTCTTTTTCCGACTTTGGGGAGGAGATATGCACTTTCGGCAAGAGACTTGGCTTATGAGACCATGTTTGAAAAATGCGCGGCAGCAGTTCCTCAAGCGGCCTAGTGCAAGGATTGGCCATATGGTGATGGTAATCAAAAACGAACGGGATCGCCTCTTCTTCGCAAACAGCCAGCGTTTCTTCCGCTGTATATGTTTTGTCGTCATTTTCTAAGGTCATGATCGTTTTGATATGAGCAGGCAAGGTTCTCAGATTTTGGTGGAAACGGGAAAGGGCCTGTTGTTTGTCACCATAAGCACCACCGATATGGATGTTAATCAGGCTATCTGCCGCAACTCCCATGGCATCCAGCATTTGAAAATGGTAGGTCATGTCGATAACTGCGTTCTCTGTAATTTGCGGCTTTGGCGAGGTAAACAAGGTAAATTGGTTCGGGTGAAAGCTGACTCTTAGGTTGTGCTTTTTCACAAGGCTGCCAATTTCCAGCCACTCGCTGCGGAATGGGGCGACGAAGTCCCAGCGCACCTCCGGGTGGGTGGCAAGCGGAACAATGGAGCTGGAGAAACGGTACAGCTCCAGCTCATGAGCCACATTATAATGGAGCATCCGCAGTGTATGGTTCAGATTTTGTTTCGTAACCTCGCGGAGCTTGGCCGCCCGCTCCTCAGAGTTCAACTGTTGATACCGCGCAAACGTAAGCGTCTTGGCAGGGGAAGCATCCCACAAACTAATCGCATGCGAAACATACCCAAAGCGAATTCTCATTAGTCCCACCTCCCATCAAAATAGTTCATCCCCACTGCAGTGCCTGAAACCTTATAAAAAGTAAGAAACCACTCCAGCAACAGCTTCTTTCATAGATCTGGCCAAGTTTGGTTTGTTCAGCTGCTCAAGTGTGAGCCGAGTGGAGTCGTGGATGTCTTTATCCAATATGTCTTTGATTCGGTCAATAAAGTTTGGGTCGTAGATGTAGCAGTTGATTTCTTGGTTTAAAAAGAGGCTGCGTTTGTCAAAGTTAGCGGTACCGATGTCGGCAACTTTGTCGTCGATGACGATGGTTTTAGCATGGTAAAACCCTTTATTATATTGATATACCAAAGCGCCTTCCCGAAGCAGCGTCCGTAAATAGCGGAATGACGCCTCCTTCACGAGTGCATGGTCAGAAATTGATGGAACAATGATTGTCAGACAGACGCCGCGCTGCACAGCCTTCTGCAGCTCTGCGATAATCTTCCTGCTAGGAATAAAGTAAGGTGTGCCGATGGTAATCGATTTTTCGGCCAATTGGATAAGGCTGATGAACATCCTTTCCAGCTGATTGGCTTCTGTTGGAATAAATTGCAGGCGGACGGAGCCCTTAGGAAATTTCGGGAAATATTTCGCCTCATTCTGCAAGTTAACACCCGTGCACCGCTCCCAATCCATCAGAAATTCACTTTGTAAAAAATTGACACTTTCATTGCTGATTTTTAGATGATAATCGCGCCATGGGCCAAGGCGCGGCTCTTCATCAATATACTCCTTTCCAATATTAAAGCCGCCCAAATAGCCTATACGACCATCTATAATCGAAACCTTGCGGTGATTCCGGACCTGCATCGAATAAAAGAGATAGGGGAACTTCACCGGATTGCTGAAGGCAAATTCGACGCCCGCCTCACGCAGCTCTTCAATGGCAGCACTATTTACTTTCCAGCTGCCAAGACGATCCAGCAGCAAGCGGACCTCAACACCTGCTCGTGCTTTTTCTTTTAAGATGGAAAAAAAATCCTGACTAAAGGCATCATCCTTTACAATATAAAACAACACATGGATATGTTTTTCTGCATCAAGAAGGACGGAGAAATAATCGTGAAATAACTTTTTGCCATGAGTAAAAATGTCCAAATCACCATGCAGGATGGGAGTTTCCATTTTTCTTACAGAAGAATGATGCTTCTGTCGCCCTAGACAAAAGTCCAGAACAACCCATATAATGAAAAATGAGACAATTCCGAAAAAAATGACGAAAAAATTCATTGGAAAACCTTCCTCCAATCAGTTTCGTTAGTTTTTCCAACAACAAACATTTCTATAAGTTAGTAAAAATGGATTGACTGAATGCTCATTCATATTATAATAGAGTTAAGGTAAGTTCAGAAAATTTGTTATTTTGAACAACAAGTAAAAAAATTAGGGGAGAAATCAACGAAAGGGGCTTATTTCATGAATGGACTTCTATGGGTCAACCTTATTGCCTTCTTGGCCGTAACCGCTTACGCTCTCAGCCTGTTCGTCTATGTTGTCAAAACACGGATCGAATATATGAAGCTCGGCAAAAAGGCAGAGTTTGACAACAATGTCAAAGAACGACTGCAAAAAATCTGGGTTATGGTATTCGGGCAGAAGAAGCTTTTAAAGGATAAAAAGAGTGGTGCCATCCACGTTATGTTCTTTTACGGCTTCATTCTTGTTCAATTTGGAGCAATCGATTTTATTTGGAAAGGAATTGCACCAGGCTCACACCTTCCGCTTGGGCCGCTTTACCCAGCATTTACATTCTTCCAGGAAATCGTCACTTTAGTCATTTTGGTGGCAACTTTCTGGGCATTTCATCGCCGTTATGTTGAGAAACTTGTCCGCTTAAAGCGAGGCTTTAAATCAGGACTTGTCTTAATCTTTATCGGCGGCTTAATGATTTGGGTGCTGTTAGGAAACGGAATGGACTTGATCTGGCATGGCGAGGAACCTTCTTGGTCAGAACCGGTTGCATCTCTCATTTCGATCATCTTCGCCGGTATCGGCAAAACAGCAGCAGTATCCATCCTTTATGTTGCATGGTGGCTGCACTTGATTTTCTTATTGGCATTCTTAGTCTATGTACCGCAGGGGAAACACGCCCACTTAATCGCCGGCCCTGCAAACGTTTACCTGAATCGTTTGGATAAGGCGGGAAAATTGAAAAAGATTGACTTTGAAGACGAATCCGCTGAATCATTTGGCGTAGGAAAGATTGAAGACTTTACACAACTGCAAATGGTTGACTTCTATGCTTGTGTAGAATGCGGCCGCTGTACTAATATGTGTCCGGCAACCGGCACAGGCAAAATGCTGTCGCCAATGGATTTAATCGTGAAAATGCGTGATCACCTCACCAACTACGGTGCAGCTGTAACGCAAAAGCAGCCATGGGTGCCAACCTTCGCATTTGCGAATACAAAGGGCAACCAAATTGCACTTGCAGCAGCTGGTCAAGGCGCGTCTGAAACAGCTGCAACTTCCGTCTACAGCCCTAGCCTGATCGGCGATGTCATCACGGAAGAAGAAATTTGGGCTTGTACAACCTGCCGTAACTGTGAAGACCAATGTCCGGTTATGAACGAGCACGTTGAAAAAATTATTGACCTTCGCCGTTACCTAGTTTTAACTGAAGGGAAATTGGACGCTGATGCACAGCGCGCGATCACGAACATCGAGCGTCAGGGCAACCCTTGGGGCTTGAACAGAAAAGAGCGCGAAACATGGCGCGAAGCTCGTGAAGACGTTGAAGTGAAAACAGTAAAAGAAATGAACAAAGCTGGCGAAGAGTTCGAGTACCTGTTCTGGGTTGGCTCAATGGGCTCTTACGACAACCGCAGCCAGAAGATTGCGTTGTCCTTCGCGAAGCTATTAAATGAAGCAGGCGTGAAGTTCGCTATCTTAGGAAACAAAGAAAAGAACTCTGGCGACACGGTCCGCCGTCTTGGAAACGAGTTCTTGTTCCAAGAGCTTGCAAACAATAATATTGCAGAAATTGAAAAGGCAGAAGCGAAGAAAATCGTTACGATTGACCCGCACGCCTACAATATTTTCAAAAATGAATATCCTGATTTCGGGCTGCAAGCTGAGGTTTACCACCATACGGAGGTTCTTTTCGAACTAGTCCGCGATGGCCGTTTGAAGCCAAAACATGCAGTAAACGAAACGATTACGTTCCACGATTCTTGTTATCTGGGCCGCTACAACGACGTTTATGATCCGCCGCGTGAAATCTTGAAGGCCATTCCTGGCGTAAAGCTGGTGGAAATGGAACGGAACCGCGAGAAGGGAATGTGCTGCGGTGCCGGCGGAGGCTTGATGTGGATGGAGGAAGAAACTGGACACCGTATCAACGTGGCACGGACCGAGCAGGCATTATCGGTAAACCCATCGGTCATCAGCTCCGGCTGTCCATACTGCTTAACAATGCTTTCCGATGGTACGAAGGCGAAAGAGGTTGAAGATAAGGTTGCAACCTATGATGTGGCAGAGCTTCTTGAAAAAGCTGTCTGCGGTGAACCTGCAGCAGTGGCATCGTAACACCGAAAATTGAATTTTATAATAGCAGAGGTTGATTGTATACGCGCAGAAAAATTTTAGGAATTTTGTGTAAAACAATTCAACTTCTGCTTTTTATTTTGTACAATAGAATATGTAGATAAAAACGCTTACATTTCCTTTTTTATTATGCGCGGGCAGGGAGGCCCCCTGGACCTGCGTTAGTTTTTGCAGCAGCGTTGAGCGAGCGTTCAGTCGATGGTGAAATCAGCACGCTCCCATTTTTTATGTGCCAGTGACTGAAAATTAGGAAAAGGCAAAATTGTTTTTTTGTAGAAAAACAGGGGAAAGGAATGTTTCGAATGAGCAGAACGGTTATTTTAAGTGGAGTCAGAACGCCCTTTGGTAAATTAGGCGGGGCATTGAGCAGCTTTAGCGCTTCCCAGTTAGGCGGCATTGTCATTAAAGAAGCGTTGCAACGTGCCAATGTGAAGCCGGAAGACGTGCAGGAAGTGATTTTTGGATCAGTCCTGCAGGGTGGACAAGGGCAAATCCCATCCCGCCAGGCAGCAAGGGCCGCCGGACTTCCGTGGGAGGTTAAGACAGAAACAATCAACAAGGTCTGCGCATCAGGCCTGCGCAGTGTCACGTTAGCGGACCAAATCATCCGCGCCGGCGACGAGGAACTCATCGTAGCGGGCGGTATGGAATCAATGTCAAATGCTCCATACATTTTGCCCAAAGCAAGATGGGGCCTACGAATGGGCGATGCGGCTGTTCAGGATTTGATGATTCATGATGGGCTGAGCTGCAGCTTTACTGGAGTGCATATGGGGACGTATGGAAACTCGACCGCTGAAGAAATGTCCCTTAGTCGCGAAGCACAAGATGAGTGGGCATTAAGAAGCCACCAACGGGCAATCGAAGCAATTGAGAGCGGCAAGTTTGCCGAAGAGATCGTGAAGGTGGAGGTGCCGCAGCGCAAAGGAGCGCCGGTTGTCGTCGAGCATGATGAAGCGCCGCGGAAAGATACCTCTTTGGAAAAATTAGCGAAGCTTGGACCGGCGTTTAATGGCGAAGGTACCATCACAGCCGGAAACGCACCAGGGGTCAATGATGGGGCTGGTGCTCTCGTGTTGATGAGCGAGGAACGTGCGGAGCGTGAAGGCCGGCGGGTCGAAGCGGTCATTATCGGCCAGGCAGCGATAGCGGTTGAAGCCAAGGACTTCCCGCAAACACCGGGACTTGTCATCAATGAAATTTTACGAAAAACAGGCCGAAGCCTTGAGGAAATCGACTTGTTTGAAATCAACGAAGCGTTCGCGGCCGTAGCGCTTGCGAGCGGCCAAATCGCCGGCTTGGACCCGGAGAAGGTCAATGTTAACGGCGGTGCGGTTGCCCTTGGCCATCCAATTGGCGCAAGCGGAGCGCGCATCATCATTACCTTGATGCACGAGTTAAAGCGCCGCGGAGGCGGGATCGGAATCGCGGCCATCTGCAGCGGCGGCGGTCAGGGCGATGCGGTTATGATTGAGGTACCGAAAGCATAGTGGTTCATTGCTAAATAGGATGTATCGCATGGCGATTCGGTTACTGTCGTATGGGGAACTGCAACTGTCGGATAAGCCGCCCATACTGTCGGATAACTTCTTCTAACTGTCGACTTATAAAATTTATATAAAAATTGGCCGGGACCACTCAGTTCTGGCCCGAAAAATCGGAGGGGAAAACATGAAGGTTGAAAAAGTAATGGTAATTGGGGCCGGGCAAATGGGCTCGGGGATTGCCCAAGTTTGTGCACAAGCTGGTTATAAAGTTATTTTAAATGATTTGAAATCGGAATTTATTGAGCGCGGACTCGGGGTTATTAACAAAAACCTATCCCGCAACGTGGAAAAAGGACGCCTGACCGAGGAGCAAAAGCAAGAGGTGCTTAGCAACCTGACTCCATCAACAGACCTGCAAGACGCATCCGGCGTGGATCTGGTCATCGAAGCAGCTGTTGAAAACATGGAAATCAAAACAAAAATCTTTGCGCAGTTAGACGAAATTGCACCGGCGCATGCAATCTTGGCAAGCAATACCTCCTCACTGCCGATCACGGAAATCGCGGCAGCAACGAAGCGCCCGGAAAAGGTCATCGGTATGCACTTCATGAATCCGGTGCCTGTCATGAGGCTGGTGGAAATCATCCGGGGGTTGGCAACGGCTGATGAAGTGTATCAGGTCATCGAGGACATGACTAAAACGTTATCAAAGGTGCCTGTAGAAGTAAACGACTTCCCTGGCTTTGTTGCCAACCGCGTGCTGATGCCGATGATTAACGAAGCGATCTATACATTGTACGAGGGCGTGGCCACGAAAGAAGCCATCGATGAAGTAATGAAGCTTGGCATGAATCATCCAATGGGGCCGTTAACGCTCGCTGACTTTATTGGTTTGGATACCTGCCTTTACATCATGGAAACATTGCACGAAGGCTTTGGTGATGACAAGTACCGCCCATGCCCGCTCCTGCGTAAATATGTAAAAGCAGGCTGGCTGGGTAAGAAAACTGGACGCGGATTTTATGTATACGAATAAGCTTTGAAATCGCCAAATTTCACAAAAATTGAAAGATAGAGATAACGAATTGGTCTACTCGGGAGAGAATTTTTTCAGGGAATAGCAGTAGGGGTCTTAAAAATAGAAGTAGCAAGATTCAAGCAAAGAATACAGTATCCTCGAGAAAGGGGCTTTAATAATGAGTTCGGTCACACTACTTTCTCCAAAAGGGGAGTTCACCATGAATCTACACTTCACAGAAGAGCAAGAAATGATGCGCAAAATGGTGCGCGACTTTGCGGCCAATGATGTTGCGCCGTTTATAGAAAAAATGGAACAAGGGGAATTTCCGCGTGAGATTCTCCGCAAAATGGGCGGGCTTGGCCTGATGGGCATCCCGGTTCCAGAGCAATACGGCGGCGCTGAGATGGATTTCACCTCCTATATCATCGCGATCAACGAGCTTTCCAAAGTCAGCGCGACGATGGGCGTGATTTTGTCGGTGCATACCTCTGTCGGCACGAACCCGATTCTATACTTTGGAACGGAGGAGCAGAAGCAAAAGTACGTACCGAAGCTCGCTTCAGGCGAGTATCTGGGGGCTTTTTGCTTAACTGAACCGAGCGCCGGCTCGGATGCGGCGAGCATGAAGTCGAGGGCGGTCCGTGACGGTGACCATTATGTCATCAACGGCTCCAAGGTCTTCATCACCAATGGCGGTGAGGCCGACGTTTACATTGTTTTCGCTAAAACAAACCTGGAATTGAGCGCCAAAGGGGTATCTGCTTTTATCGTTGAAAAAAATACCCCTGGACTTGTGATTGGCAAGGACGAGAAGAAAATGGGCCTGCATGGCTCGAGAACGGTGCAGCTTACGTTTGAGGATATGCGCGTTCCGGTTGAGAACCTGCTAGGTGCTGAGGGTGAGGGTTTCAAGATTGCGATGGCGAACCTCGATGCCGGCCGCATCGGAATTGCAGCCCAGGCGCTCGGGATTGCGGAGGCCGCACTGTCGGCCGCAACCGAGTATGCCAAGCAGCGCCACCAGTTCGGCAAGCCGATTGCCGCCCAGCAGGGGATTGCTTTCAAGCTTGCTGACATGGCGACGAATGTGGAGGCTGCTAGATTACTAGTTTATCGGGCTGCTAATTTGCGTGGACAGGGCATGAAATGCGGCATGGAAGCCTCGATGGCGAAGCTTTTTGCCACAAGGACAGCAGTTGAGGTGGCGACTGAGGCGATTCAAGTCTTTGGCGGCTACGGCTATACGGAGGATTACCCGGTTGAGCGCTACTTCCGCGATGCTAAAGTGACGGAAATTTATGAGGGCACAAGCGAGATTCAGAGGATTGTGATTAGCAAGCATCTGTAACCACCTTATATTTCCAATAATTGATGTGAGACAGCTAATTTTTGTAGTTAAATCTTTAAAGTAAGTCGTGTGAGGTCCGAATACGTCGTGAGGATCTTACATTTGTAAGTATTATCCAAATTTTGTTTTGAACCACATCAAATTTGTAGTGAGGCAGTTAAATTATGTTTTGAGACGCTCCAAATTTGTCGTGAACATCCAAAATTTTGTCGTGAACCTAGCAAAGTTTGTCCTAGAATACTATCTAATTTTTATAAACAGGGAGGATACCCAAAATGAACTTCAAATTAACCGAAGAACATGAAATGATTCGAAAAATGGTGCGCGATTTTGCGCAAAACGAGATTGCCCCTACGGCTGCTGAGCGTGATGAAGATGAGCGCTTTGACCGGGAGATTTTTGACAAAATGGCGGAGCTTGGCTTAACCGGGATTCCATGGCCGGAAGAGTACGGCGGCATCGGCAGTGATTATCTTGCTTACTGTATCGCAGTTGAAGAGCTATCCCGTGTTGATTCGTCTGTCGGGGTTACCCTTTCCGCACACACTTCTCTTGCCAGCTGGCCAATTTACAAGTTCGGTAATGAAGAACAAAAGCAAAAATACCTTCGTCCACTCGCTGAAGGCTCAAAAATCGGTGCTTATGGCTTGACCGAGCCAGGCAGCGGCTCTGATGCAGGCGGAATGAGAACGACAGCACGCCTCGAGGGCGACCACTACGTGCTGAATGGTTCAAAAATTTTCATTACGAATGGCGGCGAGGCTGACATTTATGTGGTATTTGCGTTAACAGACCCAGCCAGCAAGCAGCGCGGTACAACAGCATTTATCGTTGAGAAAGACTTCGCAGGCTTCTCTGTCGGCAAAAAAGAAAAGAAATTGGGCATTCGTTCATCACCTACCACTGAAATCATTTTTGAAGAATGCAGAGTTCCAGTGGAAAATAGACTCGGCGAAGAGGGTGAAGGCTTTAAAGTGGCGATGATGACGCTTGATGGCGGCCGTAATGGCATCGCCGCACAGGCAGTGGGTATCGCTCAAGGTGCGCTTGATGCAGCGGTTGACTATGCGAAGGAACGCGTTCAATTCGGCAAGCCAATCGCAGCGAACCAAGGCATCAGCTTCAAGCTTGCCGATATGGCGACTAACATCGAAGCGGCTAGACTATTAACCTATCAGGCAGCATGGCTTGAGTCCAACGGGCTTCCTTATGGAAAAGAGTCCGCTATGTCCAAACTATTTGCCGGCGACACCGCGATGAAGGTGACGACCGAAGCGGTTCAGGTGTTTGGCGGCTACGGCTATACGAAGGATTATCCGGTGGAACGCTTCATGCGCGATGCTAAAATTACGCAAATCTATGAAGGCACACAGGAAATTCAGCGCCTCGTTATCTCAAGAATGCTAACGAAGTAAGGCGGTCATTATGGGGATGGATAAACGGGAGGTTCAGGCCTCGGTCAAAGATGAGCGCCTCGTGCAAAAGAGGCGCGACCAAATGATCAAAGGGGCCGTTGCACTTTTTAAAGAGAAGGGGTTTCACCGGACAACTACCCGGGAAATTGCCAGAGCGGCGGGCTTTAGCATCGGGACGTTGTACGAATATATTCGGACGAAGGAAGATATTTTATATCTGGTCTGCGACAGCATCTATGATCATGTCAAGGAGCAGCTTGAGGAGAACCTTGATCACAAGCAAGGGACATTAGAGAGTCTAAAAGTGGGAATCTCAAACTTTTTCCATGTTATGGATGAATTGCAGGACGAAATCCTTGTCATGTATCAGGAAGTAAAATCCTTAACCAAGGACGCGCTTCCATATGTGTTAAAAAAGGAGTTAGCGATGGTCGCTATGTTTGAAAATATGCTCCGTGAATGTGTGGAGAACGGCGAACTTGAACTGCCGGAAAAACAAATCAAAATCATCGCGCACGATATTTTTGTCCAAGGGCAAATGTGGGGCTTCCGCCGCTGGGCGCTCAGGAAGCTGTTTACTCTGGACGAATACATTGAACTGCAGACAAAGTTTATTTTTAATGGACTTGGGGTAAAAAGAGACGGTTAAAAAGATTTGAGGATTAATAGAAAAAGTTGGAAATAGCCAACCAGAGTTTCTTCGGACAAAACCGCTTGGAAAAGGGGCGGAAATGTCCGAACGAGAGCAAACTTCGGACAAAACCGCTTGAAAAAGAGGAAAAAGTGTCCGAAGCGAAGTAACCTTCGGACAAAATGGATATAAAGCTAGGCGTAAATGTCCTTAAGAGAGCTGATAAAAGACAAAACCGCGTAAAATTCAGCTCAAAATGTCCTTAATAACCGCTTTCCACAAAATACATTAAGAAGGTATCTTCACGATTTTAAAAAAACAAGGGGGCCAAATTGAGATGAGTACAACTGGAAAATACCAGCCGAAGCATCATATTCGCTTTGTGACCGCGTCGAGTTTGTTTGACGGCCATGATGCTTCCATCAACATCATGCGGCGTATCCTTCAATCAAGCGGGGCCGAGGTCATTCACCTTGGCCACAACCGCTCGGTGGAAGAGGTTGTCAACGCCGCCATTCAGGAAGATGCCCAGGGCATTGCAATTTCTTCTTATCAAGGCGGGCACGTTGAATACTTTAAATACATGTACGACCTGTTAAAAGAAAAAGGCGCATCGCATATCCGCATTTATGGCGGCGGCGGGGGCGTAATCATTCCAAGAGAAATCAATGAACTCCAAGAGTACGGCATTGCCGGGATCTTCTCGCCGGAAGACGGCAGAAAGCTCGGCTTGCAGGGCATGATCGACCTCATGATTCAAGAATGTGATTTTTCAACGGTTGCATCAGAAAATATCGCAGAGCAAATCGAAAAGCTGCCTACGGGTGACACGAGGGCGGTCGCCAAGCTGATTACGATTGCGGAAAATCACGTTGACCAAAAGAATGAGGCAGCCGCCGCGGCTGAGCAGGTTCTTGAAAAAGTAAAGGAGCTTGAAAAGGCGATTCCGGTTATCGGGATCACCGGTACGGGCGGGGCTGGAAAAAGCTCACTGACGGACGAGTTGATTCGCCGGTTTATTAACGAGTTTCCAAATAAAAAGGTCGCTATCCTATCCGTTGACCCGACTAAACAAAAAACGGGCGGCGCCCTTCTTGGCGACCGCATCCGCATGAATGCGATTTTTTCACCGACAGTTTATATGCGAAGCCTTGCAACACGGGCATCGAAATCAGAACTGTCGCTGGCGATTAAAGATGCCGTAGCGGTCACGAAGGCAGCCGGATTTGACCTGGTGATCGTCGAAACGAGCGGAATCGGCCAGGGCGATGCCGGCATCACGGAAATTTGCGATGTCGCGATGTACGTCATGACCAGCGAATTCGGGGCACCGTCCCAGTTGGAAAAAATCGACATGATTGACTTTGCTGACCTGATTGTCATCAATAAATTCGAGCGCAAGGGCTCCGAGGACGCGAAGCGCCAGGTACAGAAGCAGTATCAGCGCAGCCATATGCTTTTTGAAAAGGATCCATCCGAAATGCCGGTGTACGGTACAATCGCCAGCCAGTTCAATGACCCTGGCACGAATGCCCTATTCGCAGCCCTCATTGAAAAAATCAATGAAAAAGCAGCAACTGATTGGGTGACATCGTACAGCAAAGAGGAGAAGGTCGAAAAGCAAAACATCATCATCCCGACCGACCGCCGTTATTACTTACGGGAAATTTCCGAGACCGTTCGCGGTTATCATAAAAAAGCGGAGCAGCAGGCGAATATTTCCCGGAAATTATTCCAGCTGGAAGGCGCCATTGAAGCTGTCAAGGACCAGCCGGAAGTCGTAGCGGCTCTTGTAGCGGTTAAACAGCAGACCGAAGCGCAGCTGACACCTGAGTCGAAGAGCATCCTCGACGGCTGGGAAAAAACAAAAGCAGCTTACACAGCTGACAAATTCGTTACCAGAATCCGCGACAAAGAAATCATTACAATTTTAAAAACAAAAAGCTTATCGGGGCTCGATATTCCAAAAGTGGCCCTGCCGAAATACAAGGATTACGGTGAAATCCTGCGCTGGGTGTATCGTGAGAACTTGCCGGGCTCCTTCCCATACACAGCAGGCGTATTCCCATTCAAGCGTGAAGGGGAGGATCCAAAACGCCAGTTTGCCGGCGAAGGCACACCAGAACGGACGAACCGCCGTTTCCACTATTTATCGAAGGACGATTCGGCAAAACGCCTCAGCACCGCCTTTGACTCGGTGACCCTATACGGCGAAGACCCGGATTACCGCCCCGATATTTACGGTAAAGTCGGCGAAAGCGGTGTAAGCGTTTGTACGTTAGACGACATGAAAAAACTGTACGATGGCTTTGACCTCTGTCATCCGTCGACATCTGTATCGATGACGATCAACGGTCCAGCGCCAATCATCCTTGCGATGTTCATGAATACCGCCATTGACCAGCAGGTGAAACGGAAAGAAGCTGAACTAGGCCGTGTCCTGACTGTCGAAGAATTTGCTGAAGTCCGGGCCTACACGCTGAAAACCGTCCGCGGTACGGTTCAGGCTGATATTTTAAAAGAAGACCAAGGCCAAAATACATGTATTTTTTCAACAGAATTTGCTTTAAGGATGATGGGCGATATCCAGCAATATTTCATCGACAACCAGGTTCGTAACTATTATTCCGTGTCGATTTCTGGGTACCATATTGCCGAAGCGGGCGCGAACCCGATTTCACAGCTGGCATTCACCTTGTCAAATGGCTTCACGTACGTTGAATATTATTTGAGCCGCGGTATGAACATTGATGATTTTGCGCCAAACCTGTCGTTCTTCTTCTCAAATGGATTGGATCCGGAGTACACCGTGATTGGGCGGGTGGCGCGCCGCATTTGGGCGACTGTGATGCGCGATAAGTATGGTGCGAACGAGCGCAGCCAAAAGCTGAAGTATCATGTGCAGACATCAGGCCGTTCGCTGCACGCCCAGGAAATCGATTTTAACGATATCCGGACTACGCTTCAGGCATTGATGGCGCTGCATGATAACTGTAACTCGCTCCATACGAATGCCTACGATGAGGCGATTACGACGCCGACCGAGGAATCGGTACGTCGGGCAATGGCGATTCAGATGATTATTACTAAGGAGCATGGCTTGACGAAGAATGAAAATCCGCTTCAGGGCGCGTTTATCGTCGAAGAGCTGACTGATTTAGTTGAAGAAGCGGTGCTTCAAGAATTCGAACGGCTCAATGACCGCGGCGGCGTGCTTGGGGCAATGGAAACCCAGTACCAGCGCGGCAAGATTCAGGATGAATCAATGCACTATGAAATGTTAAAGCATACGGGCGAACTGCCGATTATCGGGGTGAATACGTATTTGAATCCAAATCCTCCTTCCGAGGAAGAGATTGATAATATGGAATTGGCCCGGGCAACGACGGAGGAGAAAGAGCTGCAAATCCACAATTTGCGAGCTTTCCAAGAAGCGCATGCAGCAGAATCCGCTGCAGCACTGAAGCGGTTAAAGAACGCGGCCACAAGCGGCGGCAACATCTTTGCTGAGCTTATGGAAACCGTCAAAGTCGCCAGTCTCGGCCAAATCACACGTGCCCTATACGAAGTAGGCGGACAGTATCGCCGAAATATGTAAAACAATTAGTAAAGGCCCCGCGAATTTCCGATTAATTCGTGGGGCCTTTCACCTGTTTTTATAGTTTTTTAAAATATTTCCCAATATGATTATATATCCTATATAATCAATATATTATTTAACCTACTAGGTTATGGGCAGGTGTCATCATATGAAAGTAAGTCACATTATCATCATACTAATTGTTGTAGCCTGGCCATTGTATTATCTTTATGAGCGCCAATTGGGAGCGATATCCTTCCTGCTGCTGGCGATTTTTTTTCTGGTGATAACTATTAAAGAGCTAAAAATAGCCAAAGCACAGAATAAAAAGGACAATGAACAGTCCAAACAGGAAAAAATCAAGTAAAACCACAGCTAGAACTAGCATAAACCTATGTAATTTGTTTATAATGAAGAATATGTATTTTTTTACATAGTAGAAAAAGTCCGTTATTCACTCTACTAAGAGTGTTAAATAGAGAAAGGAAGTGCCGATATTGAGTTTAGCACAGTACTCAAAAGAGGAGCTGCAAGAGTTTTCACTCATTGAAATGGCTTTTGAATTTATGAAAAATAGTAAGCAGCCAATTGCCTTTAACGAATTGGTGAAGGAAATTTCCAATGCTGCGGGCATTTCTGAATCGGAATTGCGTAGCCGCCTGGCACAGTTTTATACTGATCTGAATATCGATGGCCGATTCCTGGCTTTAGGTGAAAACCGCTGGGGACTTCGCGTTTGGTATCCGGTTGACACCCAGGAGGAAGAAGTTGTCGCAGTCGTCAAATCGAAGAAGAAGAAGAAGAAGGTTGTCGAAGACGAGGATATCGATGAAATCGACGAATTTGAAGAAATCGAGGACGAAGACTACGACGATGTCGATGACTTTGAAGAAGAAGATGATCTCCTTGACGATGAGGAGGAAAACTTTGACGAAATTGATGAAGTTGACGACGAATTCGAAGATGATGATGTTATTGAGGATGAAGAAGAACTTGAATTCGAAGATGAGGAAGAACTTGAAGATGATCTAGAAGAGGAAGAAGATCTTGAACTCGAAGATGAGGAAGAGGACGAGGATCTCTAATCTTAAACATCTCATATTAGGATGAAAGAGGCTTGACTTTTTCATCAGCCCCTTGTATCATCTTTTTTGGGCTCCTTAAAAAGGACCATTCGTTTTGGAATGTATACGCGCTCCCTTACACTGCGTAAGCGGAGCGCTTTTTATTTGTATATAAACCCGCCTTTTGTGGGGTTTTTTATTTTTGGAGCAGCAGAAAAATAATTTTTGCAAAAATACCCTTTAACAATCTGAATAATGCACAAACTGTATCTGAGGGGGAATATTTACATGACAAAGTATATTTTTGTAACCGGCGGTGTCGTTTCATCGCTTGGAAAAGGAATTACCGCCGCATCTTTAGGACGCTTATTGAAAAATCGCGGCTTAAGCGTGACCACTCAAAAATTAGACCCGTACATCAACGTCGACCCGGGAACGATGAGTCCGTATCAGCACGGAGAAGTATTCGTAACTGATGATGGTGCGGAAACGGATTTGGATTTGGGCCACTATGAGCGTTTTATCGACATTAACGTAAACAAGTACAGCAACGTGACAACTGGAAAAATTTATTCCACTGTCCTTCGCAAAGAGCGCCGCGGCGACTATCTGGGCGCAACCGTGCAGGTTATCCCGCACATTACGAACGAAATTAAGGACCGTGTCTTCCGTGCCGGCAAAGAAACCAATGCTGATGTGGTGATTACGGAAATCGGCGGTACTGTCGGTGATATCGAGTCCTTGCCGTTTTTAGAAGCAATCCGCCAAATTAAGAGTGATATAGGCAGTGAAAACGTCATGTATATTCACTGTTCACTTGTTCCTTATATTAAAGCAGCGGGCGAAATGAAGACAAAGCCAACCCAGCACAGCGTAAAAGAGCTGCGCAGCCTTGGCATTCAGCCTAATATTATTGTAGTTCGTACTGAAATGGAAATTTCGCAGGATATGAAAGATAAATTAGCGTTATTCTGTGATATTGATGCAAAAGCAGTCATCGAGTGCCGTGATGCCGATACGCTATACTCGATTCCGCTTGCATTACAGGAGCAGAACATGGACCAAATCGTCTGCGACCATCTGAAGTTACAAACCGGGGAAGCGGATATGACTGAGTGGAAAGCGTTGGTTGACCGCGTACTTAACCTTTCCAACACAACTCGCATCGGACTTGTCGGCAAGTACGTAGAGCTTCAGGATGCTTATATTTCCGTTGTCGAAGCAATGAAGCATGCCGGTTATGCATTTGATGCTGATGTAGATATTAAATGGATCAATGCGGAAGAAGTGAACGGCGAAAATGTTGACGAACTGCTTCAAGATGTGGATGGAGTGCTGATTCCAGGCGGCTTCGGCGACCGCGGTGTCGAGGGAAAAATCGAAGCAATCCGCTATGCACGTGAATCGAAAAAGCCGTTGCTTGGCATTTGCTTAGGCATGCAATTGGCAACCATTGAATTCGCCCGCAATGTCCTTGGTTACAAAAATGCTCATTCTTCTGAGTTCGTACCGGAAACACAGCATCCGATCATTGACCTGCTTCCAGAGCAGAAGGATGTTGAGGATCTTGGAGGAACGTTACGTCTTGGTCTGTACCCTTGCCGTGTGATTGAGGGAACAAAAGCCCATGAAGCGTACGAAAATAATGTCGTTTATGAGCGCCATCGCCATCGTTATGAATTCAACAATCATTATCGTCAAGAAATGGAAGAGGCTGGCTTTGTTTTCTCAGGGACAAGCCCAGACGGCCGCCTTGTCGAAATCATTGAATTGAAAGATCACCCATGGTTCGTGGCATCTCAATTCCATCCGGAATTCATCTCACGGCCAAACCGCCCACAGCCCTTGTTCCGTGACTTTATTAAGGCTACTTTAAAGAAATAATTTTTTTGAAAAAATAAGACCAGTTTCCGGGTTTGCGGAACTGGTCTTTGTTTATTGGGTTGAAAAATCGGCGGTTGGCGAGTAAATCGGGAATTTAGACGAGTAAAAGTCAAAGATGGGCGAGTAAATCATGAATTCTGACGAGTAAATTTCAACTATAGGCGAGTAAATCAAAACGGCCCTCATTACAAAGGCCGTTTCGATTACATTTCGTATTCCGCTAATATTTCTTCGATCGTAAATTTCAATCCATAGTATACAAACAAGGCAGCCATTGAGGATGGATACCCAATTCGGTTCCCGAACTCGTCCGGCAGCAAGCCTTTTGTCAGCCGCAAATCAATATGAACATCAGCCATTTCGGCTAGCCCGCTCGTAGAATCATCCATCACAGTCGAAACTGCTACAAACGGAATTCCTTTTTCCTGAAGCTGTGCCGCGATTGACAGGGCAGCCTCATCCGCAGAAGTCCGCGCGAAAATCAACACACGGTCAGCGATATCCAGTTCAGCTGCAGATTCCATAGACAAAGCTTCCGCTGATTTTAAAGGCTCAGCACCATTCACGGCTTCCGCTGCCACAGCCTGCATTTCCTTCTCGCCATAAATATAAATAGAGCCGTCGCCGACAGGGGCCTGGGCAAGCAGGCGGGCCGCATCCTCAAACGCAAACTCTTCTTTTTCCTCTATTCTTTTAAATAAACCCATTAATTGAGTAGTGAACATTTTTAACATAGAAACCCTCCTCATTTGCACTAATATTATAGACTTTTTTAAGAAAATGACCAAAATAAATAAATTTCCATAAAATAACATGATCGGTTTCTAAAAATAAAGCAGGATTTTTTCTTCAAGGGGGAGAATTTAATAATGATATATACATAATGAGTCTATTAAATGAGGGAAGAGGTGGTAGAATGAAGGAGAAAATTTTAATCGTTGACGACCAGTTTGGAATCCGCATTTTATTGAACGAGGTTTTTCAAAAAGAAGGGTATCAGACCTTTCAGGCTGCCAACGGAGTGCAGGCACTGGAGATTGTGAAAACACATGACCCGGACCTCGTGCTGTTGGATATGAAAATTCCAGGCATGGACGGGATTGAAATTTTAAAAAGAATGAAAGTGATCGACCCGGACATTCGCGTCATTATCATGACCGCCTACGGTGAACTTGATATGATTCAGGAAGCAAAAGACCTTGGCGCCATCACCCACTTTGCCAAGCCGTTTGACATTGACGACATCCGCGCTGCCGTCAGAAAACATATCCCGCAAAAAGCGAATTAATATATTTTTATGAAAAGAAGCAACGTTATCGTTTGCTTTTTTTCGTATAGTGGAATGACGGCGTTTTCATTATGACACTTTTACAAAACGCTGTTAGATTAATAGCAATTCTTACGTTCTTTTGATATGATACATAGTGAAATTTGATTGGCTGTTATCTTTTGGCAAGGATACATATTCAGCCATATGATGGGAAAAATTTATATGGATTACTCATTTCCAAAAGATACCGACCGAATTTAAGGAGGAAGAGATATGCCATTAGTTTCCATGACAGAAATGCTCAACAAAGGGAAAGCAGAAGGCTATGCTGTTGGGCAATTTAACATCAATAACTTAGAATTCACTCAAGCTATTCTACTAGCTGCTGAAGCTGAAAAATCTCCAGTTATTCTTGGCGTTTCTGAAGGTGCTGGCCGCTATATCGGCGGATTCAAGACCGTTGTGAAAATGGTAGAAGGATTAATGGAAGATTATAAAATTACGGTTCCAGTGGCAATCCACCTTGACCACGGTTCAAGCTTTGAAAAATGTAAAGAAGCAATTGACGCCGGCTTCACTTCTGTTATGATCGACGCTTCCCACCATCCATTTGAAGAAAACATTGAAATCACTTCTAAAGTAGTAGAATATGCCCATGCTAGAGGTGTTTCTGTTGAGGCAGAATTGGGAACTGTTGGCGGACAAGAAGACGATGTTTCCGGCAGTATTATCTATGCTGACGCCCAGGAATGTGTGGAGCTTGTAAAACGTACTGGTATTGATACACTTGCACCAGCACTTGGATCTGTACACGGACCATACAAAGGCGAACCAAACCTTGGTTTTAAGGAAATGGAAGAAATCGGCAACCTGACTGGGGTGCCATTAGTGCTTCACGGCGGTACTGGAATCCCAACAAAGGATATCCAAAGAGCAGTTTCTCTTGGTACTGCAAAAATTAACGTGAATACTGAGAACCAAATCGCTTCTGCGAAAGTCGTTCGTCAAGTATTAGCGGAAAAACCAAATGAATATGACCCACGCAAATACTTAGGCCCTGCTCGCGATGCCATCAAAGAAACCGTAATTGGCAAAATGCGGGAATTCGGTTCTTCAGGCAAAGCCTAAGAGCGCTTTTTTGTAGTTTTTTGCAGTTATGATAAAATAGAACCGCCCTAACAGTAGGGCGGTTTCAGTGTGTTCAAAGTATATCGAAAATTTAGGCGAAAATGGAGGAAAGGCAACATGAAATTTTTTATTGATACAGCCAACTTGGAAGAAATCCGCGAAGCGCATGACCTTGGTTTATTAGCAGGGGTAACGACAAACCCATCCCTTGTAGCAAAAGAAAAAGGCGTTTCTTTTCACGATCGTTTAAAAGAAATTACCGCTCTTGTTCCTGGTTCTGTTAGCGCAGAAGTAATCGCTCTTGATGCAGAAGGCATGATTAAAGAAGGTCGTGAGCTTGCTGCAATTGCCCCAAATATCACCGTTAAAGTGCCAATGACAATGGACGGCCTGAAAGCAGTCCATGCTTTTTCAAAAGAAGGCATCAAAACAAACGTAACGTTAATCTTCAACGCGAACCAAGCCCTGCTTGCTGCCCGCGCCGGCGCAACCTATGTATCTCCATTCTTGGGAAGACTAGATGATATCGGCCAGAACGGCTTAGATTTAATTTCCACGATTGCTGAAATTTTTGCCGTTCATGACATTAAAACAGAAATCATCGCGGCATCTATTCGCCACCCGCTGCATGTTACGGAGGCAGCATTAAGAGGTGCACATATCGCGACCATTCCTTACAAAGTATTGATGGGACTTACCCAGCACCCACTAACAGATAAAGGGATTGAAGCTTTCTTGAAGGATTGGAATAACCGCCAAGAAGCGTAAGATTTTTGAGGGAATTTCTGCCACTAGAGGATGCTGGAATCCCTGTAAACAGGCATAATCGTTCTGTGGTTTTTCCATTTTCGTGTAAATTTTTTTATTTGTCATACATGAAAATATAATTTTCGTGTAAACTATAAATTAGACAATCTGTCGGAATTTGACTTATAATGTTGGAAAAATATACCTGAAGCCTAATTTTGGTTTAAAGGTGCTTTTTTTCGGGCAGTCTGCTAGAAAAGCTCGGTATGAAAAATCAAAAAAACAGATTTGCGTCTCGGTTAAAAAAGTACCATCCATTCAATCGATAAATCAATTTTTACATAGGCTTAGAAGGGAGTCGAAAATGGAAAAACTTAAAATTGCGGGCGGATATCCATTAAAGGGCAGTGTAAGGGTCAGCGGTGCTAAAAATAGCGCCGTTGCCCTGATACCTGCGACGATTTTAGCAGAATCACCCGTTACAATCGAAGGACTGCCTGATATTTCTGATGTTGAAATTTTAAAGGACTTGCTGGAGGAAATCGGCGGCAAAGTTCATATTACAGACGACGAAATGACAGTTGACCCATCGAGGATGATTTCGATGCCGCTGCCAAACGGCAAGGTTAAGAAGTTGCGTGCTTCCTATTATTTAATGGGCGCGATGCTCGGCCGTTTCAAAAAGGCAGTAATTGGTCTGCCTGGCGGCTGTCACTTGGGTCCAAGACCGATTGACCAGCATATCAAAGGCTTTGAAGCGCTTGGTGCTCAAATCACCAACGAGCAGGGAGCTATTTATCTGCGCGCGGACGAGCTTCGCGGCGCCCGGATTTATCTGGACGTGGTCAGTGTCGGAGCAACAATCAATATCATGCTGGCAGCGGTAAGGGCAAAAGGCAGGACGATAATTGAAAACGCCGCCAAAGAGCCGGAAATCATTGATGTTGCGACCCTGCTCACGAATATGGGTGCGAAAATCAAAGGGGCCGGAACCGATGTCATCCGGATTGACGGGGTGGACAGCCTCCACGGCTGCCGCCATACGATCATTCCAGACCGGATTGAGGCCGGTACCTATATGATTCTTGGTGCGGCAATGGGCGAGGGCGTGTTGATTGATAACGTGATTCCCCAGCACTTGGAATCGTTGATTGCCAAGCTGCGCGAAATGGGTGTGAAAATTGAATCCGGTGATGATCAGGTGTTTGTCGATGGCCCTTCGAACCTGAAAGCTGTCGATATCAAAACACTTGTTTATCCGGGCTTTCCAACCGATCTGCAGCAGCCGTTTACGGCGCTGTTAACAAAGGCAGCGGGCTCAAGTGTGGTAACTGACACTATTTATGGTGCCCGGTTTAAGCATATTGATGAGTTAAGAAGAATGAACGCCAACATTAAAGTGGAAGGACGTTCTGCTATTATTAACGGACCTATTCAGCTCCACGGCGCCAAAGTCAAGGCAAGCGACCTCCGTGCCGGAGCGGCGCTGTTCATTGCCGGTCTGATGGCGGAAGGAATCACCGAAGTAACCGGTCTCGACCACATCGACCGCGGCTACAGCAATCTAGTTGAGAAATTAAACGGCCTCGGAGCCACCGTTTGGCGGGAGGCATTGACACAGGAAGAATTAGAGCATCTTAAAAACACCTAATGAGATCTACTTAAGAATGAACGAAGTCTCATCAGAAAAAAATGGGGGATGGAGAACAATGGAAAGAAGTTTAACGATGGAGCTTGTCCGTGTAACTGAAGCAGCAGCGCTTGCTTCCGCACGATGGATGGGCCGCGGCAAAAAAGACGAAGCAGACGGAGCAGCCACTTCGGCGATGCGCGATGTGTTTGATACGATTCCGATGAAAGGAACCGTTGTCATCGGTGAAGGAGAAATGGACGAAGCACCAATGCTTTATATTGGCGAAAAGCTTGGGAATGGCTACGGACCTCGTGTCGATGTCGCCGTTGACCCGCTTGAAGGAACCAATATTTTGGCATCAGGCGGCTGGAATGCCTTAGCTGTTCTCGCTGTGGCTGACCATGGCTGCCTGCTCCATGCTCCGGATATGTATATGGAAAAAATTGCAGTTGGGCCAGAAGCAGTTGGCTTAATTGATATCGATGCTCCTGTCATTGATAACCTGAAGGCTGTAGCAAAAGCAAAGAATAAAGATATTCAAGACGTGGTTGCAACTGTTCTAAACCGTAAGCGCCACGAGCATATCATTGCCCAGATTCGTGAAGCAGGTGCCCGCATTAAACTAATTAATGACGGTGATGTGGCTGGGGCCATCAATACTGCTTTTGATAATACTGGTGTGGATATTTTATTCGGCTCAGGCGGTGCACCGGAGGGTGTTATTTCAGCTGTTGCCTTGAAATGCCTCGGCGGTGAACTGATCGGCAAATTGCTGCCGCAAAATGATGCTGAGCTTGAACGCTGCAAAAAAATGGGCTTAGACGTAAGCCGCATTCTCCGCATGGAGGATTTGGTCAAAGGCGACGACGCTATTTTTACAGCAACAGGCGTAACGGATGGGGAACTGTTGCGCGGTGTCCAGTTCAAGGGCTCACACGCATCGACCCATTCAGTTGTTATGCGGGCAAAGTCTGGAACTGTTCGTTTCATCGACGGCCGGCATAGCCTAAACAAAAAACCAAATTTAGTATTATAGGTAGCGAACATCGGGTGGTGCCTTCCACCACCCGAAATTTGCAGAAAACTCCCCATTCTCCATGAGGATTCCTTCCAGAAAATATTTCCATTAAGGGATGTTTGAAAAATAAGTTGATTAACTTTTTGCTGAGAGGGTAAAATAGAAATTGTTTTATCATGCAAGTTTTCTGCCAATCTATTCATTTCTACCAACTTCTATTCATTTCCTCAAATCTATTATCTTACTATCATTTCTCGCTCGAACTGTTAAGCGGTGATGAAGGAAAAATTTAAAAGAGTGGTGTACACATTGGATTTAACGATTTCAAGTTTAGAAAATATGAAGCTGAAGGAGCTTTATGAGCTTGCGCGCGAATATAAAGTGACCTATTACAGCAAATTAACGAAAAAAGAATTAATTTTCGCAATATTAAAATCCCGTGCTGAGCAGCAGGGCTATTTCTTCATGGAAGGCGTGCTGGAAATCATTCAGTCAGAAGGCTTCGGCTTTCTGCGTCCGATTAACTATTCGCCAAGCTCGGAAGATATTTATATTTCAGCATCGCAAATTCGCCGCTTTGACCTTCGCAACGGGGACAAGGTGTCCGGAAAGGTTCGTCCGCCAAAGGAAAATGAGCGTTATTTCGGTCTCCTGCACGTAGAAGCAGTGAACGGTGAAGACCCTGAATCTGCGAAGGAACGCGTTTACTTCCCGGCGTTAACGCCTTTATATCCGAATCGGATGATGAATCTCGAAACAACGCAGAAGCATTTATCAACCCGGATTATGGACCTTGTGGCACCAGTTGGTTTTGGCCAGCGTGGTCTGATTGTTGCGCCTCCGAAAGCTGGTAAGACAATGCTGTTAAAAGAAATCGCCAACAGCGTTACCACAAACCACCCTGATGTCGAGTTGATCGTGCTGTTGATCGACGAGCGTCCGGAAGAGGTTACTGATATTGAGCGTTCCGTTGCTGGTGATGTAGTCAGCTCGACGTTTGATGAGGTGCCCGAAAACCACATCAAGGTCGCTGAGCTTGTGCTGGACCGGGCAATGCGTTTAGTTGAGCACAAACGCGATGTTGTCATTTTGATGGATAGTATCACGCGTTTGGCGCGTGCTTACAACCTGGTGATTCCGCCAAGCGGCCGGACGTTGTCCGGTGGTATTGACCCAGCTGCATTCCACCGTCCGAAGCGTTTCTTCGGGGCAGCCCGTAACATTGAAGAGGGCGGCAGCTTGACGATCCTTGCAACGGCACTGGTTGATACTGGTTCACGTATGGATGATGTCATTTATGAAGAATTTAAAGGTACAGGTAACATGGAATTGCACCTGGACAGACAGCTTGCTGAACGTCGTGTGTTTCCTGCGCTTGATATCCGCCGTTCCGGTACTCGTAAGGAAGAGCTGCTTATTCCGAAGGATCATTTGGATAAGCTATGGGCGATTCGCAAATCAATGTCAGATTCCCCAGATTTTGCCGAGCGCTTCTTGAAAAAGCTGCGTCAGACGAAGTCCAATCAGGAGTTCTTTGAACAGCTTGGTGAGGAGCTTAAGGCGCGCCGCTCGTAGGTATTTGACGGTTGCGAGGTTTCGAGTGAACCCGATATTTTGGTTTTGTTTTTTCAAAAAGGCTGAAAATCCCAGCTTGCAAACAATTAGTCTGGCTGTTATAATGTGGTCAGTGTGTTTTTTGTAATTCTGTGACTTGTTAAGACAAGCACTGTATATAACTCTGTTTCGAATGATTCAGGGCGGAAGGAGATGAAAAGAATGAAAGCAGGAATTCATCCAAATTATAAATTAGTAAAGGTGACGTGTGCATGCGGCAACACTTTCGAGAGCGGTTCTGTAAAGAACGAGATCCGCGTTGAAACTTGCTCTGAGTGCCACCCATTCTACACTGGTCGTCAAAAATTCGCTGAAGCTGGCGGACGTGTTGACCGTTTCAACAAAAAATACGGTCTTAAGACACAACAATAATGTGAAACTTCCATCAGTGGAAACTTCGCTTGATCGTGCTTCGTAGTTTCCACTGATGGTTAGTTGAACTTATCGGGCTTTTACGTGCAGTTGCGACCGAAGGGAGTTACTGCGCGTTAAAGCGGGATAATAATTTGATATTTGCGCAAAAGACAGGCAAGATGCAACATTGGCTTGCCTGTTTTTTATTGGCTAATTATAACTTTCAACTGCGCCAAATGGGCCAGTTTTCTTTAAAAAATATGATTTTGTAAATGATAAATATTGATGGTTTCGTGATTAGGAAGGAGACGCCGTTTATGTATGTTATGACGCAAAGCGGATGGGTTGAGGTTATCTGCGGCAGTATGTTTTCTGGAAAATCAGAGGAGTTAATTCGGCGCGTGCGGCGTGCTCAGTTTGCTAAACAAAAAATAGCTGTATTTAAACCGAAAATCGACAATCGCTATCATGACCAGTCTGTTGTTTCCCATAATGGCACTTCTTTTGAGGCGAAGCCGATTTCCCATTCGATTGAAATTTTGCATCATGTGGAAGCGGATATGGATATTGTCGCGATCGATGAGGCGCAGTTTTTTGATGAAGGCATTGTACGGGTTGTGCAGCAGCTGGCGGATTCCGGCCACCGTGTAATTGTCGCGGGGCTTGATCAGGATTTCCGCGGCGAGGCGTTCGGCCAGATGCCGAAGTTGATGGCGATTGCCGAGTCAGTGACGAAGCTGCAGGCTGTCTGTGCGGTATGCGGTTCTCCTGCAAGCCGTACGCAGCGGTTGATTGATGGACGTCCGGCTTCTTACCATGATCCGGTTATTTTGGTGGGGGCTGCTGAGGCTTATGAACCGCGCTGCCGTCATCATCATGAGGTGCCGAAAACGGCGTCGGTGCGTTCGGTGGTTGAAGAGGGCGTTTAAGTTTTTGTATTAGGTTTGGTTTTAGGTTTGGAGGGTGTCAGGGTTGCCATGTTCGCATGGTGCCTGGCACCCTTTTGTTGTTTTGGTTGGAAAGAATTCACTCGGGGGCCGGTGCGTGTGGCAGGGCATGCTAGTACCATGGAGGTGTAATTCGATGAAAAAGTGGATGTTTGCAGCGGTTATCATGCTTTTGTTGGCAACGGGCTGCCAAAATGGCCGCAGTGCTGATGATGATGCGGCTAATGACTTGCGCGGCGACCGGCAGACGAGGAATCTGGTGTCCAATCACGATATCAACGACCAGCATATGGTGGAGGACGATGTGACCAACCAAAACCCGAACTTCCTTGACCTGACGGGGACTGGAAGCGGCAGCGAAGCCGGCGCCAATAATCAGGGCAACGATATTGCTAAGGCCAAGCAGGTGATTGCCGACACGCATGAATTTGTGACCGATTCTGTTTGGATTAACGGCGACAGAATGTGGGTAAAGGTTTACAAAAAAGGGATGCTTTCCAGCGGGGACAAACGGGATGCGGAAGCTAGACTTCATAAGAAGCTAATGCGTGCGCTGCCGCGCTATAATATTGAAGTTCGTGTACAGGAAGATAGGAGATAACGGGCATGCTCTGGGGACAGGGCATGTTTTTTTGATGGAATGTGTGGATATTTAGAGATTTTAGAGGGATTTTATTGAGTTAAAAATGGAACTAATCTTTATTGGTATTAAATAGGGTTACTATGTACCTCTTTGAGTCATTTTGAGACATGAGAACCGTCCCCGTGTATCGTGCCCGTGTATCTTAATTTCCAGCTATTTGGATATACTTTCCGATATGGGGTGTTTACTTTCCAATTCAGGGCGGATACTTTCCAATTTGGCAAATTTACTTACGTTTTTGGGGCAATTACTTTCCAAATTTCCTATTTTACTTTCCTGGAGTATCCATTCTGATCATATCACTGGATAATTTTGATGCACGAGAACCGTCCCCATGCATCACATTGACGCGGATTTTTACCTATACTATAATTAGAATGTTATGGACAATTTTCGGCCCGGTGTTGCGGGTGTTTAGATAGAAGTTTTGAATTTAATTTGAGGTGAATGACTGTGTTTGATCGTCTACAATCGGTTGAGGACCGCTATGAAAGGCTCAATGAGCTGTTAAGTGATCCGGAAATTATAAATGATTCCAAAAAGCTTCGTGATTACTCGAAGGAACAGGCGGACCTGCATGAGACTGTGCAAACGTACCGTCAGTACAAGGATGCAAAATCCCAGCTTCAGGACGCGAAAGCCATGCTTGAGGACAAGTTGGATGCGGAAATGCGTGAAATGGTTAAGGAAGAGGTCAGCGAGCTGGAGGCACAGGTTGAGGAGCTTGAAGGCAAGCTGAAAATCTTGCTCGTTCCGAAGGACCCGAACGATGACAAGAACGTTATCATGGAAATCCGCGGGGCAGCGGGCGGCGAAGAGGCGGCTTTGTTTGCCGGAACACTATACCGCATGTACAGCCGCTATGCGGAAGCGCAGGGCTGGAAGACAGAAGTCATTGATGCCAACGAAACGGGTCTTGGCGGCTTTAAAGAGATTATTTTCATGATTACTGGACAAGGCGCTTATTCCAAATTGAAATTTGAAAATGGTGCACACCGGGTGCAGCGGGTGCCGGAAACGGAGTCTGGCGGCCGGATTCACACATCTACGGCTACGGTTGCTGCGCTTCCAGAAGTTGAGGAATTTGATATCGAAATTAACGATAAAGATATCCGTTTTGATACGTTCGCATCGAGCGGTGCGGGCGGACAGAGCGTTAACACCACGATGTCAGCGGTTCGTTTAACACATATTCCGACTGGTATTGTGGCAACTTCTCAGGACGAGCGTTCCCAGCACAAGAACAAAGACAAGGCCATGAAAATCCTGCGGGCCCGTATTTATGATAAGTTCCAGCAGGAAGCTCAGGCTGAGTATGATCAGGTTCGGAAATCGGCGGTTGGTTCTGGTGATCGTTCCGAGCGGATCCGCACATACAACTATCCGCAAAACCGGGTGACTGACCACCGGATTGGTTTAACGATCCAAAAGCTTGATCAGATTATTGAGGGCAAGCTGGATGAAATCATCGAGGCATTGGTGCTGGATGACCAAGCAAGAAGATTGGAAAATGCAGCAAATGAGTAAAAAAGTATTCGAAGCTCTGAAATGGGCTTCTTCTTTTTTAGTTGAGGCAGGCCGGGATGAGAATGCAGGGGAGCTGCTGCTTCGTCATTTCACCGGGATGACCCGGTCGCAGCTGTTTGCGAATGTACGCGAGGAGCTGGAGCCTGAAGTGTGGGGGCTTTTTGAAAAAGCAGTCCACGAGCACGCTGCGGGGATTCCGGTGCAATATATTATTGGCACGGAGGAGTTCTACGGCAGGACCTTTGTCGTTACGCCGGAGGTTCTGATTCCAAGGCCGGAGACAGAGGAGCTGGTCTATGGGACATTGCAGCGGATCCACCGGCTATTTGACGGGCGTGAGGAAATTAAGCTTGCTGATATTGGAACGGGCAGCGGAGCCATTGCGATTAGCTTAAAACTGGAACAGCCGTCTTTAAAAGTAACTGCTACCGATATTGCTGAAGCCTCTCTAGAGGTGGCGAAAGAGAATGCCCGCCAGCTTGAGGCGGATGTCCAATTTATCCAGGGTGACCTCCTGCAGCCGTTTATGGCGAGTGGTGAGAAGCTGGATGTGGTGGTGTCGAATCCGCCGTATATCCCGGTTGCTGATATGGAGGAGATGTCCGAAGTGGTGACGGAGCATGAGCCGCACCGGGCCTTGTTTGCAGGCGAAGACGGGCTGGATTTTTACCGCCGCTTTATGGTGGAGCTGCCGAAGGTGCTCGCTTCGCGCTTGCTGGTGTGTTTCGAAATTGGGGCCGGTCAGGGCGAAGCGGTAGCGGAGCTTTTTCGAAAAGCATTTGAGAATGTTTTGGTTGAAGTAGTGAATGATATTAACGGCAAGGACCGAATGGTGTTTGCGGAGATTGGCTTCGGGGGCTAAGGACCCGAGGCCTTTTTTAAAACTTAAAAATAGTAAAATTTAATAGTTTAAGATTCTGGCATTTTGTCCACAATGGTAAGGCAAAGGGAAGGGACGGTGCTAGAGATGAGAGGGAAACTATTAGTTTGGGGATATTTAGTGGTTTTATCGTTAGCGACAGTGCTAAATTTATATATGCCAAAAACAGAAGCAGCGCAGAAGGAGTCGATTGTCATTCCGGGGGAGGCGATTCGCTTAAGGATTCTGGCGAACAGCGATTTTGAAGAGGATCAGGCGATTAAGCGCAAGGTTCGTGATGCGGTCAATGCCCAGATTACACTGTGGGTACAGGATTTAACCTCGATGGAAGAGGCTCGCAAGGTGATCAAGGGTCATCTGCCGGAGATTCAAGGGATTGCGGAAAAAGTGGTCCGTGAGTCTGGTTCGGACCAGTCGGTCAAGGTTGAGTTCGGAAAAGTGCAGTTCCCGACGAAGCTGTACGGGCAGTTTTTGTATCCTGCAGGACAGTATCAGGCAGTGTTAATTACGCTGGGGGCCGGTGAAGGGGCAAACTGGTGGTGCGTGCTGTACCCGCCGTTATGCTTCTTAGATTTTTCAAATGGGGTTGCGGTCAGTGAGGGCTTTGAGGAGAAAGAAACGGCAGCTGTTGCTGAAGCGAAAGAGAAAAAGAAAGAGAAAGAGGAAGCTCCTGTAGCCGACCGGGTGGAAGAAAAGCGGTCTGATGTGAAAACAAAGTCTGTGGAAGAAAAAAAGGAAGCAGCTATTCGAAAAGAAAATGCTGAGGTAAAAAAGGTGCCAAAGCCGGACTTTGAAAAGGCGAGCATTGACGATACTGATGAAGAGGATATACCTGTGATGAAGAGCCAGGATTTTGAAAAAACGGAAACGGCTGTGGTGAAGAAGCAGGATTCAGAAAAAGCTGAAGCCATTGTGGTTAAGAAACCGGTAAAGAAGGACAAGCCAGTTTACGTTTCAGAGGATGAGCAGCCAGTTAAGGTGAAATTCTTTGTGGTTGAGATGTTCCATAAACTTTTTAACTAACAGCTCTTTGAGTAACAGTTATACTTGTCCAGGTGCAATACGGTAAATCACAACCCTAACCGCATAGGAAGTCACATAACCTTTCACAACACAAAGGCTTTGAGATGAAAATATCTCTAAGCCTTATTTTCTTTATTGGACTAAAGCAACCGTAAGTGTACAAGTTCATTAAACAGAGTTTGATAAATAAGGGGAGAAATTTCCCTTAATTAGCAATTAAGATCAAGAATAACTTAAATAAGCGGAGAAATTTCCCCTATTGACTCAAAAAACTTCAGTATTGGGGCTTTTGCTTTGTTTAAGCGAAAAACCTTCCCTTATTTACGCCGGAATGAGCTCTATTCTCCATTTAGCGGAAAAATATTCGCTTATTTTATTGCCACTAGTTACTCAATTAAGGATAAGACTTCTTATGTTTCAATGCGTTGGGGGAGTTTAAAAATTCACACACCCTCCACTATGTGAATTAGAAAATGATAAGTAATTAAAATTCTCTAAAATGGTGATAAATCAATAAAAATCGCACTGTGAATCATATTGTGAATTCAAGTGTGTTTTGCTGCACCTCTAAAGTGAACCCGTTACTCTTTGAGGGGGGCTGGATACCCTGGTTGGAAAATTAAGAGGAAATGTTCTCCTAGAAGGTTCATCAGGACAGGCCGGCTGGAAAAACGGAGGGAAGTGTCTTCATAGAAAGTTCAGCAGGGCATTCCTGACTAAAAATAGAAAGGAGTTGTCCCCATACTCTCTCACCAGGGTCTGCCTGATCAAAAAGATGCTAGAAATAATCCCTAAGCTGTTCTACTTTTTCTATTTTTTCATATTCATAGAGTAGAATCTGAAAAAATGGGGTGGATGGGATGCAGGCGTTGATTCGCAAGGCGACTAAAGGGGATTTGGACAGGCTGATAAGCTTTCTTACGAGGGCTAATCTTGGGACAGATGGACTCACTGAAGAAACGATAGAATGGTTTTTGCTGCTAGAGGACGAGCAGGGAGTGCTGGTTGGATCTTTGGGAATAGAGGTTTGTGAGCAGTTTGGGCTGCTGCGCTCGCTGGTGGTCTCAGCGGGGCAGGCCGAAAAGGAAATTTTTGTCCTGTTTGACCAAATGGTGCAGCTTGCCAAGGAAAAGGGAATGGACAGTTTATTTTTGGCTACAAATAAAGGGGCGGCGTTGCCGTTTTTTGAACTGATGGGGTTTGAGAAGATTGGACGCGGGGAGCTGCCGGTCGGGTTTTATCAATCTGAACACATTCGACACGTTTTAAATGTGGATAACTCATTGTTTTTGAGACTAACGATATAATATTGTGGATATATCGCCAAAGTTATCCACTTTTTCGGGTAAGTTATGCACAAATTGTGGATATCACTTGTGTTTAGGTCTGCCTTCTTTTATACTTTCAAACGTATCATGCGAAAAATGTGAGTATATACGCCGAAATTCGTCAAAATTCGATAAAAAACGAGATAGGTTTTGAAGGTGGATAACATGAACACAAAAGTCTGGAAAGTGGATAAGTATGTGGATAATTTGGAAAGTAATCCACATATTGTGGATGCCGCGCATTTTTTAAGGGAAAATGAAGTCGTTGCGATGCCGACGGAGACGGTTTATGGATTGGCCGGGAATGCCGAGAATGATGAGGCTGTCGCGAAAATTTTTGCTGCAAAGGGGCGGCCGGCGGATAATCCCCTGATTATCCACATTGCTGAAAAAGAACAGCTGAACCGTTTTGTGGCGGAGGTTCCTGAGAAGGCGGCCGTCCTGATGGAAAAGTTTTGGCCAGGTCCGTTGACGATTATTTTTAAAATGAAGGAAGGCGTGCTGTCGGAAAAAGCGACCGCGGGCCTCGGGACGGTTGGAGTGAGGATGCCGGACCACCCGGTGGCACTGGCGCTGCTCAGAACTTGCGGGCTGCCGATTGCCGCGCCGAGTGCGAACTCCTCGGGGAAACCAAGCCCGACATCAGCCGGGCACGTGCTGGATGATCTCGAAGGAAAAATTGCCGGGGTGGTGGACGGAGGGCCGACCGGAGTCGGTGTCGAATCAACTGTCATTGACTGTACGGAAACAGTACCGGTCATATTAAGACCGGGCGGCGTGACCAAGGAGCAGCTGGAGGCGGTGATCGGCGAGATCCAAATCGACCCGGCCTTAAAAAATGAAGCGGCCAAACCGAAGGCACCGGGCATGAAGTATCGCCACTATGCGCCAAATGCTCCGCTCTATTTGGTGTCTGGCACCCGGGAATTTTTGCAGGGGCTTGCTGCCGAAAAACGGGCGGAAGGCTTGCGGGTCGGGGTGCTGACAACAGAGGAGCATGCGGACGAGTACCAAGCTGATGTCGTTCTCACCTGTGGAAGACGCGCTGAACTCGAGACCGTCGCTACAGCGCTCTACGATGTGCTGCGCCGTTTCAATGAGCAGCAGGTTGATGTGATTTTTAGCGAAATGTTTCCGTATGAAGGCGTGGGATATGCCATTATGAACCGGTTGGAAAAAGCAGCCGGGAATAAAGTGATTAAGGAATAAAAGAATAGCCATTAAAAGCATCTGGACCAGTTCTCCTTATGGAGGGCTGGTCTTTTTTTAAAAAGGCTTTCCTCGCGATTTCCCTGCTTGGCTTCTAAACGGATTTGGACGTGCATATGCTGAAATAGTTAGTCCAAGGGGGAGAAGTCAGAATGTCTGAAATGGTTGGGGAAATTATAACACTCATGTTGATGGCAGCTGCACTAGGAATGGATGCTTTCTCAGTCGGCCTTGGCATGGGGATGTACAAACTTGCGTATAGAAAAATATTTGAAATAGGAATGATCATTGGAATCTTTCATGTGTTGATGCCGCTCGCAGGCATGACGGCGGGAAGATTTTTATCAGAACAATTTGGAGCGCTTGCCTCGTTTGTCGGCGGCCTGCTTTTAATCATTTTAGGGGTGCAGATGATTTGGTCGAGCCTTAAAGACGATGATGAAAAGGTGATTTCGCCGGTCGGCTTCGGCCTTTTATTTTTTGCGCTGAGCGTAAGTCTGGACAGCTTTTCCGTCGGTTTGACACTGGGGATTTATGGCGCGAAAACCGTTTTAGTCCTGGTCTGTTTTGGTGTCATAGCCACCCTGCAGACATGGGCTGGCCTGCTTTTGGGCAAAAAGGTCCGGGGCTGGCTCGGTGCGTACAGCGAAGCACTAGGGGGAGCGATTTTGCTGGCGTTTGGCATTAAGCTGATGGCTGTATTTTTTTAAGAAATTTTTAGAAAAGGGACATTTGAAACGGTTTGAACGTAGAAAATTGTTCTATAATAGGTGGGGAAGGGGGCGTACATATGCAGCGAATATTATTTGTGTGTACAGGAAATACCTGCAGGAGTCCGATGGCGGAGGCCATTTTGAAAAATAAACAGCTGGACGGAATCGAGGTCAAGTCTGCTGGAATATACGCCGCAAGCGGCAGCGATGCCTCTGCGAATGCGAAAGAGGTACTCGCGAACAATCAGATTTCGAATAACCATCGCTCCACCTTGCTGTCTGCTGAGGAGGTCGACTGGGCAGATTTGATTCTTACCATGACCGCCTCCCATAAGTTCGCCATCCAGCAGCAATACCAAAAGGCAATTGAAAAAGTGTTTACGTTAAAAGAATTTACCGGCGAAGAGTTTGATCACGACGTCACCGATCCGTACGGCGGCAGCCTCGCAATCTATGAAGCCACCTACAAGGAACTCGATAAGCTGATTGACAAAGCCATTGAAAAACTAAATCCATAGAAAAGGTCAGGAGTGTTTTTATACTCTTGGCCTTTTTTCTATGGATTTTATCTGAAGTCTATCATCTGACAAACTTAGCCATGTTGCAGAAAAATGCTGTCGTTCTTTTACGATGAGAACTTGTTTCAAATGGATATTGATAGATTTAAAATTGAAAATGTTAGGACAAATATAGGGAGGTTTTGCTTTTGAAGAAGAAAAAAAGAATGATGGCTATAGCGGCCAGCAGTGTTTTAGCGATGTCTCTAGTAACTTTCTCTACAAACCTGCATACATCTGCCAGTACAAAGGTAGAAAGTAAAAATTACCTGATTGCATTTAATCAATCATTACCGAAAAACTATCTTTCTGAAATTAAGAGTGCTGGGGGAGAGGTCATCAGGGCGATGCCGGAAGTAGGCGGGTTGGAAGTCCGCTCGGCAAATCCTGCTTTTCTCAGCCAGTTGAAATCTAGCGGAAAAATTGCCGCGGCAAATGTTGAGAGGACTTATAAGCTCGAAAATGGAAATCCTGAAGGGGCGGATGGACTGCCGGTGGATATTACTCCAGATGCGGATGGTACATATTGGAGCTCGCAGTGGGATATTCGCCATTTAACGAATGATGGGAAATCGTTTGCTGTAGAATCAGGCGGTATAAAAATGGCAGCTGGCGTTACCCATAAGGCTGTTGTCGGCATCATTGACTCCGGGATTGATCCTGAGCATCCTGATTTAATGGAGAACTTTATGGGAGGGGTGAACTTTGTCCCTGAAGGCGGTTATGGTGGAACGGTTATAGATGAAACCAAAGTGAAAGATACAAACGGGCACGGCACACATGTGGCAGGTTCCATCGCTGGGAACGGAAAAGTAAAAGGGGTCGGGCCGAATTTAGGAATCCGTGCATACCGTATTTTTGATGCCTCGGGCAGTGCACCTACTGCACCGATTGTTGCGGCCATCGTTCAAGCGGCCGATGATGATGTCGATGTTATTAATATGTCACTTGGCGGATTCGACAATTTGAAATATACCTATCAAGACACTCGATATTCCGATATCGCGGATATCCTTCTTTGGAAGCGCGCCGTTCAGTATGCTGTTAAGAAAAATGTTACGATCGTTGCTGCTGCGGGGAATGATTCTGTAAATTATGCTGACAAAAAGTCGCTTACAGATTATATGAATGCAAATTATGGGGATGAAAACCTTGTTTTTAAAGGGGTAACATTTGAGGTTCCAGGCGGTACTCCTGGCGTTATTACTGTTTCTTCCTCCAACAAGTGGTCAACGGATAAGTTGGCATTCTATTCAAACTATGGCAATAGTTTTATTGATGTAGCAGCACCTGGAGGGGACAACGGCCCTGTGTATGATGGTTCACGCGATTTAGCTCAACGTGATTTTACTTATCGTGCGCTGTCAACTTGGCCAACATACTTGGCTCCATATGTTACCATGGTCGATAACAAGGGCTATGCTTACCTGCACGGCACTTCCATGGCCGCACCAAAGGTCGCTGGTATTGCTGGTGTAATCAAGGCAGCCCATCCTGAGTATAATCCAGCCCAAGTGCAGGCTCTGATTGAAAAAACTGCCATTGATTATGGCAAAAAAGGCCATGACGAGCTATTCGGATCCGGCGAAGCAAACGCATATACTGCGTTAACTGCAAAATAACAATCTTATTAGTTAAAAAAGTCTTGCCTATTAGGTAAGACTTTTTTCTATGCAACTGACGGTTAATAGGTCTTTTCAACTTGTCAGAAAGTATACCGCTTTCTCGCTTTATATTTTTTGCACAGTATGTCAAAATTAAAAGCAAATTGAAGTTTTTGATTAGGGGGTTTTTGAGATGAGAGTTGCATTAGCTTCTGACCATGGCGGCGTGAATATTCGTAAGGAAATTGCCAGCCTGCTGGAGGAATTAAAGATTGAGTATGTGGATTTTGGCTGCGAATGCGCGTCGTCTGTTGATTATCCGGATTATGCCCTGCCTGTAGCGGAAAAGGTAGCGAGCGGCGAGTTTGACCGCGGGATTTTAATTTGCGGGACGGGCATCGGCATGAGCATTGCTGCCAACAAAGTGAAGGGTGTCCGCTGTGCACTTGTCCACGATACCTTTAGTGCAAAAGCAACACGTGCCCATAATGACAGCAATATCCTGGCGATGGGCGAGCGCGTCATTGGTCCTGGACTGGCCCGTGATATTGCCCAAATCTGGCTCACTGGCGAATTCGAAGGCGGCCGTCACGCCAACCGCGTCGGTAAAATTACGGATTATGAAGAAAAGCATCTTTAAGCAATAGCAGGGGCTGAAGCCCTGGATCATGAACGATGGGAGGTTGCGGGTTATGATTCAGCAATGGGAGAACGAACTTGAAGCAATTTTAACTGAATTTAAGGAGCAGGCTTCCTTGAAGCCGGGGCATCTTCTCGTAATCGGCTGCAGTACAAGCGAGGTAATCGGCGAGCGCATCGGAACGGCAGGAACGATTGAAGTAGCCGAAATGATTTTTCGCCAAATGCAAAAATTCCAAACAGAAACTGGAGTTCATCTAGCCTTTCAATGCTGCGAGCACTTGAACCGGGCACTCGTGGTGGAACGGTCGGCTGCCGCCGGGCGCGGCTTCGAAGAGGTTTCGGTCGTCCCAGTCCGGAAGGCGGGCGGGGCGATGGCAACATATGCTTTTGAAAAAATGAATGATGCTGTTGTAGTTGAGTTCGTGAAGGCGGAGGCAGGCATTGACATTGGCAGCACCCTTATCGGCATGCATCTGAAACATGTTGCTGTCCCCGTCCGCGTTAAACAGAAGTTCTTGGGACATGCCCATGTGACACTGGCTAAAACAAGACCAAAACTCATCGGCGGGGCCCGCGCGGTTTACGAACGGACCGACGCTAATTCGAGCTGTAGTTAGAAGTCTGTGGATAAACACGAACGATTTTTGGTTTTCTTATCATTATTATTACGTGAAACACGAACGATAAAATTTTTAAAAATAGAATCTTACGTGTTTACATAACTGAAAAACATGTTACAATAAAGAAGGAATTTTCTAACGTTACTTTATTTACGTATGAGGGGGAATGAATCATGAAGCATTTACCTAAAGCCGATGAACAGGTTTTTCAAGCAATCCAGCAAGAATTGGGCCGTCAACGTTCTAAAATTGAACTGATTGCCTCCGAAAACTTTGTCAGTGAAGCTGTTATGGAAGCCCAAGGCTCCGTTTTAACGAATAAATACGCAGAAGGCTACCCTGGACGCCGTTATTATGGCGGCTGCGAATATGTCGATGTTGTTGAAGATTTAGCTCGCGAACGCGCTAAGCAAATTTTTGGAGCGGAATATGTCAACGTTCAGCCGCACTCTGGTGCACAGGCAAACATGGCCGTTTACTTCACTGTTCTTCAGCAAGGTGACACCGTGCTTGGCATGAATTTATCCCACGGCGGCCACTTAACACACGGAAGCCCAGTTAACTTCAGTGGAATTCAATATAACTTCGTTGAATATGGTGTCGACCAAGAAACACACCGCATCGATTATGATGATGTTCGTGCAAAAGCCCTTGAGCACAAGCCAAAGATGATTGTTGCTGGTGCCAGTGCTTACCCTCGTGAAATCGATTTTGCGAAGTTCCGTGAAATCGCTGATGAAGTTGGCGCGTACCTAATGGTCGACATGGCGCACATCGCTGGTCTTGTTGCGGCAGGTCTGCACCAAAACCCAGTGCCATATGCTGATTTCGTTACAACAACTACTCATAAAACTCTTCGCGGTCCACGCGGCGGGATGATTCTAACCTCTGAGGAATGGGGCAAGAAAATCGATAAGTCGATCTTCCCTGGAATCCAAGGCGGTCCGCTTATGCACGTCATCGCTGCAAAAGCTGTTGCTTTTGGCGAAGCACTGCAGGACAGCTTTAAGGAATATGCTCGTCAAATCATTGCAAACGCTCAGCGTTTAGCAGAAAGCCTGCAAAAAGAAGGCTTGAAGCTGGTTTCCGGCGGTACGGACAACCATTTAATGCTTGTCGATGTGACAAGCCTTGGTTTAACTGGAAAAGTGGCTGAAAAAGTGCTTGACGAAGTCGGCATTACCGTTAACAAAAATACGATTCCGTTCGATCAGAATAGCCCGTTCGTGACAAGCGGCGTCCGCATTGGTACAGCTGCAGTCACAAGCCGCGGCTTCGGGTTGGAAGATATGGACGAAATTGCTTCCATCATCGCCTTCACGTTGAAAAATCATGAAGATGAAGCGAAGCTAGAGGAAGCTCGTGGACGCGTTGACGCGTTAACAAGCAAATTTACCCTTTATCCAGAATACTAAAATATGATGCATGGGGACGGTTCTTCTACCTCACTTTTGTGAGGACAGAGAGCCGTCCCTTTGTGTCTTTTTTTGAATAATCAAACATCGCGCTCTGAGTTGCTCACAGGCTTTTTTTTCTGTAAAATGAGACGACTGCTAAAATTAATTTTTTATAAAGGGGCGATCATTGTGGCGAAGGTATACGTTTTTGACCATCCACTGATTCAGCATAAACTTACTTACATACGCGATAAACATACGGGAACAAAGGAATTCCGCGAGCTGGTCGACGAGGTGGCAACCCTGATGGCGTTTGAAATCACAAGAGACATGCCGCTTGAAGATACTGACATCGAAACACCTGTGTGTCCGGCTAAATCAAAAATTCTTTCTGGTAAAAAAATCGGCCTTGTGCCAATTTTGCGCGCTGGTATTGGCATGGTAGACGGAATCTTGAAGTTAATCCCGGCTGCGAAAGTGGGCCATATCGGTCTGTACCGCGATCCAGAAACCCTAAAGCCGGTTGAATATTACGTCAAGCTTCCTAGCGACGTCGAAGAGCGCGACTTCATCGTAGTTGACCCAATGCTTGCAACTGGCGGATCAGCCGTTGAAGCGATTCACGGCTTGAAAAAGCGGGGAGCTAAAAATATCAAATTTATGTGTTTGATTGCCGCACCAGAAGGCGTCGAAGCTCTGAAAGAGGCGCACCCTGACGTTGACATTTACATCGCTGCTCTTGACGAGAAGTTAAACGACCACGGCTATATCGTACCAGGACTTGGCGATGCCGGAGACCGGTTGTTTGGGACGAAGTAATTCTATAAAATTACCTGAGCCAGGCTGAACGCCTGGCTTTTTGTATGGAATTTCACGTGAAAAATGGGGGTGGAAAGTAAAATAGGGATTTTGGAAAGTATTTCGCGTAAATGTGAAAGTAAATCGTTCAAAGTGGAAAGTATCCGATCTAATTTGGAAAGTAAATGCCCCGATTCGGAAAGTATATCCAAATAAATGGTAATCACCCCAAAGAGGTAATTGAAAAGCTACCTTTTTTGGGGTGGTTTAGTAGCTCGAGATGGGACTTGGCGGGTAGATCATGAAAGTTGACGAGTAATTGACCAAAGTTGGCGAGTAAATCCTATCCTTTGACGAGTAAAAACCCAAATCCAGCGAGTATGTTACCTGAGCCAGGCTGAACGCCTGGCTTTTTGTATGGAATTCCACGTGTAAAATGAGGTTGGAAAGTAAAATAGGGATTTTGGAAAGTATTTCGCGTAAATGTGAAAGTAAATCGTTCAAAGTGGAAAGTATCTAATCTGATATAGAAAGTAAATGCCCTAATTCGGAAAGTATATCCAAATAAATGGTAATCACTCCAAAGAAGTAATTGAAAAGCTACCTTTTTTGGGGTGGTTTAGTAGCTCGAGATGGGACTTGGCGGGTAGATCATGAAAGTTGACGAGTAATTGACCAAAGTTGGCGAGTAAATCCTATCCTTTGACGAGTAAAAACCCAAATCCAGCGAGTATGTTACCTGAGCCAGGCTGAACGCCTGGCTTTTTGTATGGAATTTCACGTGAAAAATGGGGGTGGAAAGTAAAATAGGGATTTTGGAAAGTATTTCGCGTAAATGTGAAAGTAAATCGTTCAAAGTGGAAAGTATCCGATCTAATTTGGAAAGTAAATGCCCCGATTCGGAAAGTATATCCAAATAAATGGTAATCATTCCAAAGAGGTAATTGAAAAGTTACCTTTTTTGGGGTGGTTTAGTATCTCGAGATGGGGCTTGGCGAGTAAATCATGAAAGTTGACGAGTAATAGACAAAAGTTGGCGAGTAAATCCTATCCTTTGATGAGTAAAAACCCAAATCCAGCGAGTAAATTTTAAAAGGTAGTATTATGTTACCTGAGCCAGGCTGAACGCCTGGCTTTTTGTATGGAATTCCACGTGAAAAATGGGGTTGGAAAGTAAAAAGAAAGTAAGTCGCTAAAATGTGTAAGTGAAACGTTAAAAGTGGAAAGTATTCCATCTAATTCGAAAAGTAAATCCAAAAATTGTAAATACACAACAAAAATAACGGGTCTCAATCCTAGTCAACCTGCATACTTTCCCCTCCCAAGGAACACGATATGGAAAAAAGGGGGATTTTGACATGAAATTGGCACTCGCACTGCTCCTCACGCTAGGAACGATTAATGTTGGGACCACAGGCATCCCGGCCATACCGAAAATTCTAATCCATCCCCCGATCCAAAAATCAACAAAGGAGACTGTCGCCATCGTCATGCTTGACCATCCGAAAACAGAACAGGAAATCAAGCGGCTGCTTGCCCCCTATAAGGATATTAAGCTACGCCGCGTATACGAGAAGGCCATTGATGGATTTTCGATTCAGGGGCCGCCAAACTCAATCGCCCGGCTGACCAAGGACCAGGCCCGGAACAGCCTGCAAACCCAAATCCAGCATATCTCCCCGGTAACCGAGTATCGGGTTGAGACCGAAGAAAGCGTGAAAATCATTGGCGGCGAGGAGGCACGCGGTTTTTTTTCAAAAAAAAATGAACGTCTGACCGGCCGCGGCGTGACGGTCGGAGTCATCGATACCGGGGTGGACTACACCCATCCCGACCTTGCCCGGAATTACGCCGGCGGCCATGACCTTGTCGATAATGACCAAGATCCGATGGAAACGCTCATGCAAGGCCGGGCGACCATCCACGGCACCCATGTTGCCGGCATTATTGCCGCAAATGGAAAAATTAGAGGTGTAGCCCCTGAGGCCAAAATTGTTGCGTATCGGGCGCTTGGTCCAGGCGGCGGGGGGACGACCGAGCAGGTGCTGGCAGCGATTGATCAGGCCATCAAGGACAAAGTCGACATCATGAATCTCTCGCTTGGAAACAGCATCAACGGTCCAGACCTGCCGATCAGTCTGGCGCTCGACCGTGCCGTCGAGAATGGGATCGTCGCTGTCGCTGCATCGGGCAACTCCGGACCAAATGTGTGGACGGTCGGTTCCCCAGGAACATCGGCGAAAGCCATTTCGGTTGGGGCCTCAACGCCTACAATGGAAATTCCCCAATTATTAATAGAAGGAATGCAAAACCCGCTCCGGGTCCAGCCAATGGAGGGGTCGGGGGATTGGTCGCTTGACCGGACACTCCCAATCGTCGACGGCGGCATCGGCCAACCCAACGAACTCGAGAACGTTCAGGGGAAAATTGTTCTAATGAAGCGCGGCGAGTTAACTTTTTCGGAAAAAGCAAAAAATGCCCATGAAGCGGGGGCAAAGGCGGTCGTGGTCGCAAACAATCTCAAAGGCACCTTCATTGGCAATCTCGATGCACCCGTGGATATTCCGATTGGGTCGATCACTAAAAGCGAGGGAGAATTTTTACGAAAAAAATTAACAAACAACAGATTGACGGCAAGGCTCAAAATAAATGAAGAAATTGACCGGCTTGCTGACTTCAGCTCCAGGGGGCCAGTCACAGAAACATGGGATATCAAGCCGGACCTCGTCGCTCCGGGGGTGGCCATCAACTCGACCATTCCCGGCGGCTACTTAAGCCTGCAGGGGACGAGCATGGCAGCACCACATGTGGCAGGTGCCTGCGCTTTGATCAAGCAGGCCCACCCGGACTGGACGCCGGAGCAGATTAAAGCGGCGTTGATGAATACCGCCAAACCGTTGGTAAAAGAGCCAAGCGAGCCAAGCAGCACGAGCCCGGGAGAAACAACCAGCAAACCAATCAGAATTGACCCAATCGGCGGCATCAATAAAGGTAAACCCCAACTTACCCCCGGACCCTATTACCGCACGTACGAGCAGGGGGCTGGCCGCATCCGGGTAGATGACGCGATCCAAACAGAATCGCTGGTCATGCCGGGCAGTATCAGGTTCGGAAAGTTTAGCAGCCTGAAAAATGTACATAAAGCGCAATTAAAAATCGAAAATATCAGCGACAATCCAAAACGCTACACGTTTGATATTCCGCAGCACATCGACGGCCTCGAGTGGCGCTTTCCGCTGGCAGTTACACTGGAACCGGCAGAAACGCGCGAAATTACCGTAGAGCTCTCAGTCGACCCGGAGATTTTTAAAGGGAAAATTCACGATGGCTTTCTAACATTACATGCCGGGAGCCAGTCCATTCAAATCCCGTTTTTGTATGTTCTTGAGGAGCCGGGATATCCAAGGATAATGGGCTTTGATTTTGCGGAAGGGGATGAGCCGGGCACTTACCAGTATGAGGTCTACGTCCCGGGGGGCGCGGAGGAGTTTGGAATTGCCCTATTCAACCCTGATGATTACCGCTTTGTCGGCTTTCTCGACACAAGCACGGATGTAAAGAAGGGACTAATCCGTAAAGCCTTCAAAGCTGAAGACCTCCCATATGAAGGAACTTACCGAGCCAAAGTCTTCGCCAAAAAGTCTGGGAAAGAGGATTTTATTGAAACGATGATTTCAATTTATAAAAATTAAGACAAAAAATTAGGGCGGTAAACGAAGTGAGAATGCCGCCCGAAATCCTGATTAACCTTCGGGAAATTTTTCAAAAATCAGAATAAAACGTTCACAAAATGGACACAAAATTGCCAAAAAAACTTCAAGAATTACAATACAATAAGAGTGTGACTTGGACTTCCAAGATATATGAAAAATTGGGAAATTGTTTGTGGAATAATTCACGTAAATTCATTGACAACGCAAGGTGCCTATTGTATGCTAACAAAGGGTGTGGGTGGTAGGGTTTTCATCAAAAATTAATTTGACAAAAGCCCACTCATGATTTATCATTATCACCTTTTTGTTTTTCATTCTCTGCCAAGTGAGGATGATTTTATTATGAAAAAGAACCGCAATCCATTTCAAGCCATGGCTTTAATGTCTGCCATTGTTTCCCAGCTGGTCGGTTCCATCCTCATCGGCATCTTTGCCGGAAGATGGCTGGACGAGAAATGGGATACAGAACCAATTTTCTTGATAATTGGACTGCTTCTAGGCCTTGCGGCGGGGGTTTATTCCATGCTTGTGTCAATCCGCCATTTCTATTCAGGAGATAAATAAACATGCCAGATTTCAGAGAAATGTACAACAGGCAGAGGAAATGGATGTTTTACTTGTTGTCCATCTATGTTCTTGGCTGGGGCTTCACTACATACAAAACGACTTTCCTTGGGTTGATCCTTGGGACATGCTTTAGTTTCTTTATGCTTTGGATGTTAGTGAGAAAAACAGAGAAATTTGACAAAGCCGTTTCGGCAGGAAAAAAGGTCAAATCATTGGGCTCGCTGCAAAGAATGGCGATCGCGGCAATTGCGGTAATGATTGCGCTAGAATACCCTGATTATTTTCAAATTGTTAGTGTTGTTTTGGGCCTAATGACAGCCTACATTGTCATTATGATAGATTATTTTTATCATGCTTTGCATGGTTAAATCAAAAATGCCGACTGGACAAATCCTATAGGGGGGTTCAACAGGCGCAGTTAGCTTTAAGCGTTCGGAATTTCGCAATAAAATTCCGGTTAACTATGGTAATGAAGGGAAGCGAGGTGAGTTTATATGCATCATGGGGCTCCTGAATTTGAATTGTTTGGCCTGTGGTTTAATGCAGCGAACATTCTGATGATCACAATTGCTAGTGCGATTGTCTTTCTTATTGCCGTATTAGCAACCCGCAAACTGGCAATGAAACCTACGGGGATGCAAAACTTTATGGAATGGGTGATGGACTTTGTTAAGGGCATCATCAACAGCACGATGGATTGGAAAGAAGGCGGGCGTTTCCACATCCTAGGTATAACATTAATTATGTATATTTTTGTATCAAACATGCTGGGTCTTCCTTTCGCAATTGTCGTTGACGAAAAGCTTTGGTGGAAATCACCGACAGCTGACCCGATGATTACGTTAACTTTGGCGGTCATGATTTTGGGTCTTACCCACTATTATGGCATCAAGTTGAAGGGTGCAAAGGGATATGCAGAAGGCTTTTTCAGTCCAATGAAATTCTTATTCCCATTAAAGATTATCGAGGAATTTGCGAACACATTGACGCTTGGTCTGCGTCTTTACGGTAACATTTACGCTGGTGAATTGCTTCTATCGCTCTTAGCAGCGGGATTAGCACACCAAGGAATCGCCGGTACAATCGCCGCCATTCCGCTAACACTTGTATGGCAAGGCTTCTCGATCTTCGTCGGATCGATCCAAGCGTACATCTTTACTATGTTAACGATGGTTTATATGGCACACAAAGTGAGTCATGACCATTAATATATTTTTTTTATAAAAAATAAAACTTATTTATACATTTTAAGGAGGAACAAAATAATGAATCTTATAGCAGCAGCAATTGCAATTGGTCTAGCAGCAGTAGGCGCAGGTATTGGTAACGGTCTTATCGTAGGACGTACAGTTGAAGGTATCGCTCGTCAGCCAGAAGCACGTGGATTACTACAAACTACAATGTTCATCGGGGTTGCGTTAGTAGAAGCATTACCGATCATCGGCGTTGTTATCGCGTTCATGGTCTTAAACCGATAAAATTTAAAAACTCCAGATGGCGAAGAGACATTCATCTAACTTCGCCATTCTATTATCCCGCTTTAACGGGCAGTAAGCTTTAGTGCGTGGGGAAACTCAGTGTAGTTAAACTGCCCGTAAAAGCCCGATAAGTTCAACTAGCAATCAGTGGGGGATGAAAAGAACCCCCACTGATTGAGTTTCACTTATGTTCGTTTATGCATTTCTAGTGTGAGCAACTCTTGAAAGGAGTGAACCCAGGGTGTTAACAAGCAGTTTAGTATTAGGTGCTGCCGAGCAAGCGGGCGGCCACGTTAATTTTGGAGATATCTTCTTCCAGCTGATCGTATTTATTGTCCTCTTGGCATTGCTGAAAAAGTTTGCGTGGGGTCCATTAATGGGCATCATGAAACAGCGCGAAGAGCATATTGCAAGTGAAATCAACGCAGCTGAGGAAAGCCGCGGAGAAGCGAAGAAGCTTTTAGAAGAACAAAGAAATCTTTTAAAAGAAGCCCGTGCAGAAGCACAGAGCTTAATTGAAAATGCGAAAAAGCAAGGCGATATCCAGCGCGAAGAAATCATCGCAGCGGCTCGACAAGAAGCGGAACGCCAAAAGGATGCTGCCAAGCTTGAAATCGAACAGCAGAAAGAAAAGGCTGTTGCCGCTATTCGTGAACAAGTGGCTTCGTTGTCTGTGTTAATTGCTTCTAAAGTAATTGAAAGAGAATTAACTCAAGCGGACCAAGATGCGCTTATTAACGAATATATTAAAGAGGCAGGAGAAGGGCGATGAGCAACCAACTAGTAGCAAAACGCTACGCGTCGGCTCTTTTTCAAATTGCAAAGGAACAGCAGATTCTAAGTACAGTGGAAGAAGAACTTCGTGTAGTCAAGGAAGTTTTACAATACAATCCTGATTTAAAAGCTGTTCTCAAATCTTCGAAGCTTCCTATTGAAAAGAAAAAAGAGATTGTGAAAAACGCTTTTACATCTGTTAATCAATATGTATTAAATACAGTATTGATCCTAATCGAACGTCATCGCGAAGGCGAAATCGTTGAAGTTGTGAATCAATTCACGGAGCTGACAAATGATGAACTCGGCATTGCTGATGCGCAAGTTACCAGCATTCGCCCGCTTTCAGACGCGGAACGTGAAGCTATTTCTGCCACATTTGCCGCTAAGATTGGGAAGAAATCACTACGAATTGAAAATATCGTGGATTCCGATTTGCTCGGAGGCGTTATGCTTCGCATCGGAAACCGTATATATGATGGATCATTACGCGGCAAGTTGAGCCGTTTAGAACGTAAATTGTTAAGCTAAAAGCGGAAGCGACCGTTTAGCGGCGTATGGCCTGGAGCGCTTCGGCTGAGATAAAGGAAACACGAAGAGCGATAGCGCATTCGTGCTTGACTTATCGTAGGGAGAAGAGCGAAGGACACTAGCCGCTGGGAGCTGGAGCTGGACAATTCTCTAAGTAGAATGTTGTAAAAAGTATACGCAAAGTATAAGGGGTGAAACTCATGAGCATCAAAGCTGAAGAAATTAGTGCCCTGATAAAACAGCAGATTGAAAACTATCAGGCAGAAATTCAAGTGACCGATGTTGGTACTGTTATCTCCGTTGGTGACGGTATCGCACGTATCCATGGTCTTGACAATGTCATGGCCGGAGAACTTGTTGAATTTGCAAACGGCGTTATGGGTATGGCACAAAACCTTGAAGAAAATAACGTCGGTATCATTATTCTTGGACCTTTCACTGACATCAAAGAAGGTGACGAGGTTCGCCGCACTGGACGCATCATGGAGGTTCCGGTTGGTGAGGAACTAATTGGTCGTGTAGTTAACTCATTAGGACAACCAATCGATGGCATGGGTCCAATCAATGCAAAGAAAACCCGCCCTGTTGAGCAAGTAGCAACTGGCGTTATGGCTCGTAAATCCGTTCATGAGCCGCTGCAAACTGGTATTAAAGCGATTGACGCACTAGTGCCAATCGGACGCGGACAGCGTGAGTTAATCATCGGTGACCGTCAAACAGGTAAAACATCCGTTGCAATCGATACAATCATCAACCAAAAAGGTCAAAACATGATCTGTATCTATGTTGCGATTGGACAAAAAGAATCTACAGTACGTAACGCCGTTGAATCACTTCGTAAAAATGGCGCATTAGAATACACGATCGTTGTTTCTGCATCTGCATCACAGCCTGCTCCAATGCTATTCTTAGCACCATATGCAGGGGTTGCAATGGGTGAAGAATTTATGTTCAGCGGTAAGCACGTATTAATCGTATATGATGATTTAACAAAGCAGGCATCTGCCTATCGTGAGCTTTCCTTGTTACTTCGCCGTCCTCCAGGCCGTGAAGCATATCCAGGGGATGTATTCTACTTACACTCACGCTTACTTGAGCGCGCAGCAAAATTAAATGACGAGCTTGGTGCAGGTTCTATCACAGCATTGCCATTTATTGAAACTCAAGCAGGTGACGTTTCTGCTTATATTCCAACAAACGTTATCTCCATCACTGATGGACAGATTTTCTTACAATCAGACCTATTCTTCTCCGGTGTTCGTCCGGCAATCAACGCAGGTCTTTCTGTATCCCGTGTAGGTGGTTCTGCGCAAATCAAAGCAATGAAAAAGGTTGCTGGTACATTGCGTCTTGACCTTGCATCCTACCGTGAATTAGAAGCATTTGCTCAGTTCGGTTCTGACCTTGATAAGGCAACTCAAGCAAAACTTAACCGTGGTGCGCGTACAGTTGAGGTTCTAAAGCAGGATCTTAACAAACCGCTATCTGTTGAAAAGCAAGTTATGATTCTTTATGCATTAACTCGCGGTTTCCTTGACGACATTCCAGTACAGGATATTCGCCGTTTTGAAGGAGAATTCCATAGCTGGTTAGACCACAACCGTAAAGATTTGTTAGACCACATCACGACTACAAAGGATCTTCCTAAAGACGATGATATGGCAAAAGCAATCAACGACTTCAAAAAGACGTTTGCTGCTTCTGAACAATAAGGTCTGGCAATTTGAACGGCGGCGATGGTTTCAAGCTGGTGCTTGAGCCATCGCCTGACATTCTTTGAATGAGGGTGGTGAGAACCTAATGGCTTCATTACGCGATATAAAAACGCGGATTAATTCGACAAAAAAGACAAGTCAAATTACAAAGGCAATGGAAATGACTTCTGCTGCGAAGTGGAATCGCGGCGTTATGAACGCAAAATCATTCGTGCCTTATATGGAAAAAATTCAGGAAGTGACTGCATCGATTGCCCTTGGTGCAGGCGGCGTGAGTCATCCGATGTTGACCCATCGTCCTGTAAAAAAGACAGGCTACATCGTGATTACATCCGACCGCGGTCTTGCTGGTGCGTTTAACAGTAACGTAATCCGCCGTGTCCATCAAACAATCAAAAGCCGTCATACATCCAATGATGAGTTTGCGATTATTGCGATTGGCCGAGTGGGGCGTGACTTTTTTGTGAAGCGGGGTTACAACGTTGTCCTTGATATCGTCGGGGTTAACGATCAGCCGAGCTTCCAAGATATTAAAGACATTGCAAGCACAACTGTCGGCATGTTCTCTGATGGAACATTCGATGAATTATTTGTTTATTACAGCCACTATATCAGTGCAATTTCGCAGGAAGTAACCGAGAAAAAGCTGCTACCGTTAACGGATATAAAAGCTTCTCACAAGCTCACTTCCTATGAGTTTGAGCCGAGTGCAGAAGAGATTCTTGAGGTCCTCCTTCCACAATACGCGGAGAGCTTGATTTATGGCGCACTGTTAGACAGTAAAGCAAGTGAACACGCTGCGCGGATGACCGCAATGCGCAACGCAACCGACAATGCGGGCGAACTGATCCGCAGCCTGACATTAAGCTTCAACCGTGCCCGCCAAGCGGCGATCACGCAGGAAATCACGGAAATCGTCGGCGGTGCCGCAGCGTTAGAATAGTAACAAAATGCCGCAGGCCATTTGGCGTTGCAGCTTGATAATTAATAGTTTGGTGCTTGTCACCATTTTGATATGATTCAGCAAAGAGTAAGTTAGGAGGGAAAAATGATGAGCAAAGGACATGTTCTTCAGGTTATGGGTCCGGTTGTTGACGTTAAGTTCGAAAATGGTCATCTTCCTGAGATCTATAATGCGCTTAGAGTCGTAAGGAAAGCGCAAAATGCATCTGAAGTAGATATTAACTTAACCCTTGAAGTAGCCCTTCATTTAGGTGATGATACAGTTCGTACAATCGCGATGGCATCCACTGATGGTGTAACCCGCGGTTTAGAAGTAGAAGATACTGGTAAGCCAATTTCCGTACCAGTTGGTGAGCCAACACTTGGCCGTGTATTTAACGTATTAGGTGAAGCTATCGACTTAAAAGGTGAAATTCCAGCAAGTGCACGCCGTGATTCCATTCACCGCGAAGCACCAACATATGAAAATCTTTCAACTGAAGTTGAAATTCTTGAAACTGGTATTAAGGTAGTTGACCTTCTTGCTCCATATATTAAGGGTGGTAAGATCGGTCTATTCGGTGGTGCCGGTGTAGGTAAAACCGTATTAATCCAGGAATTAATCAATAACATCGCGCAAGAGCACAGCGGTATTTCTGTATTCGCGGGTGTAGGTGAGCGTACTCGTGAAGGTAACGACCTTTACCATGAAATGACAGATTCCGGCGTTATCAAGCAAACAGCGATGGTATTCGGACAAATGAACGAGCCGCCAGGAGCACGTATGCGTGTTGCCTTGACTGGTTTGACAATGGCTGAATATTTCCGTGATGAGCAAGGACAAGACGTGTTATTGTTCATCGACAACATCTTCCGTTTCACACAAGCTGGTTCAGAGGTTTCCGCGCTGCTTGGCCGTATGCCATCTGCCGTTGGTTACCAGCCGACACTTGCTACTGAAATGGGTAAATTGCAAGAGCGTATTACTTCAACTACTAAAGGTTCTGTTACATCGATCCAAGCGATTTACGTACCAGCCGATGACTATACTGACCCGGCTCCAGCTACAACTTTCGCTCACTTAGATGCAACAACAAACCTTGAGCGTAAACTTTCTGAAATGGGTATCTACCCTGCGGTGGACCCACTTGCTTCCACTTCTCGTGCATTATCTCCTGATATTGTTGGAGAAGAGCATTACAATGTTGCTCGTCAAGTACAGCAAACATTACAAAAATATCGTGAATTACAGGATATCATCGCGATCCTTGGTATGGACGAACTTTCTGATGATGATAAGTTAGTCGTTGCCCGTGCGCGTCGTATCCAGTTCTTCTTATCACAAAACTTCCACGTTGCTGAACAGTTTACTGGTCAGCCAGGTTCATATGTACCTGTTAAAGAAACAGTTAAAGGATTCAAAGAAATCCTTGAAGGTAAATATGACCATCTTCCAGAGGATGCATTCCGTCTTGTCGGCCGCATTGAAGAAGTGGTTGAGGCCGCAAAACGCATGGGCGTAGAGGTCTAACCTTTCAGGGAGGGGTAAAATATGAAGACGATTAAAGTCAGTGTTGTAACTCCCGATGGTCCGGTTTATGAATCAGATGTGGAAATGGTGAGTACAAAAGCAAAAAGCGGCGAGCTAGGCATTTTGCCAGGCCACATTCCATTGGTGGCACCACTGGAAATCGGTGCTGTCCGTTTGAAATTGGCTGGCGGCAAACAAGAACAAATTGCGGTCAGCGGCGGCTTTTTAGAAGTCCGTCCTGAACAGGTAACTGTTCTTGCCCAAGCTGCAGAAAAAGCATCGGATATCGATGTGGAACGTGCGCAGCGTGCAAAGGAACGTGCCGAACAGCGTCTCCAGCAGGCGCAGCAGGAGCATGTCGACTTCAAACGTGCTGAATCGGCATTACGCCGTGCGGTTAACCGTATCAATGTTGCGGGAAATCGATAATTTATAATACGGGTTGTAAACTACGGTTCTCGTACTTATATCTAAAAACAATGAATCCAACCCCTTTGGCCGGCCTTAGATGCCGGTCAGAGGGGTTTTTATTTTTGTTGGGGTTTACGGTGATGCATGGGGACGGTTCTTGTGCATCAAAAGAATATGGTGATTTTTGTAAAGAGGAAAGTAAATTGATTAAACTGGAAAGTAAACTGCTATAAATGGAAGTAAATGCCCCAATCAGGAAAGTAATGATCCATAAGGTGAAAGTAAATGCTCGAAACCGGAAAGTATTGTAAATTGGCTGGAAATTACACACTGTAAAAGTCTGCTTTCCAACCTAAAATGAATGAATTTTGATTTTAAGAATATGAATGTATGGAGCGGAAAGTACAAACTGCGAAGCCTGGACCACTTTTTATGTGAAAAACCAATCAAATAACAATTTTTCAAAAAGGATTGTGTCAAAAATGACAAACCTCACTGACATGGCCGGGATTTTGGTTTTTAATAGGGGTAGTTGTCGAATTAAGAGGCATTTTGGGTGGAAAAAGAGGTCCAAATACCCAAAAATAACCCAATCGTAAACTTTATTGTAGAGTTATTTTCTAGCATCCTAAATATGGAAATCGAGATTGTGAATAGATTTCCAATTTACAGGATTGGCTTGTCGACATGGGTTTGTAACAATGCTATAATGAATTCGGTTACAATCTAATTAATGAAAATTTACAACATTGGAGGGGATAGGCATGGAACTTTTGAATGTATATCAGAATAATTATCTGATAGTTTTCGTGTTCCTATGTCTCGGGGTGTTGCTGCCGGTGGTGGCATTATATTTAGGTAAACTTTTGCGTCCGCACAAACCTAGCGAAGCAAAGTTGACCACATATGAGAGCGGTGTTGAGCCATTTCACGATTCCCGTGTACAGTTCAATGTCCGCTATTATATTTTTGCCCTAATGTTTGTTATTTTTGATGTGGAAACGGTGTTTTTATATCCATGGGCGGTTGCCTATGATAAGCTAGGCGTTTTCGCATTGATTGAAATGTTAATTTTCGTATTCTTGCTATTATTAGGCCTAGTGTATGCTTGGAAAAAGAAGGTGCTACGATGGATCTAAAACTAGATGGCATTTCCGATTTGGAGATGCAGGAGTTAAAACAAAATGTGTTTATGACTTCGCTGGAGCAAGTGAAGGCCTGGGCGCGAAGCAGTTCGCTGTACCCGGTGACATTTGGTCTGGCTTGTTGTGCGATAGAAATGATGGGTGTGGGTGCGGCCCACTATGACTTGGACCGGTTTGGATCGTTTTTCCGTCCGTCACCGCGTCAGTCTGACTGTATGATCGTGTCTGGGACGGTTACGAAAAAAATGGCGCCGATTTTGCGCCGTTTGTATGACCAGATGCCGGAGCCAAAATGGGTAATCGCGATGGGTTCCTGTGCAACGGCAGGTGGACCGTACATAAAATCGTATTCTGTCGTCAAGGGTGTTGACCAGATTGTGCCGGTTGACGTGTACATCCCAGGCTGCCCGCCAAACCCAGCTGCTTTAATTTATGGAATCAATAAATTAAAGGAAAAAATTCGGTACGAAGCGAAGACTGGGAAGAAGGTGACCTGATAAATGAGCGGGGAAAAAGATCTCGAACAATTAAAGCGAGAGGCCGTGGCAAAGGCAAAGGCTGAAGCGGCAGCGAAACGAGCAGCCCGTGCAGCCGGGGAATCTCCAGGTCAAAAGACAGCTGAGTCCGCTGCATCAAAGCAAGAAGTTGAGCCGAAGCCTGTAGAACCGGAAAAGGCACCAGCTGCATCAGAAGCAGGCGATGCTGACGATTTAGCAAAGAAGAAAGCAGCCGCCGCTGCCAAAGCGAAAGCCGCAGCGTTAGCGAAAAAGAAACGCGAAGGCATTTCGGATGAGGAGCCAGCAGCAGAGGCTGCAGCACCGGAAGCGGGAGCAGGTGGAGACTCCGACGACTTAGCGAAGAAAAAGGCCGCAGCCGCCGCGAAAGCGAAAGCCGCAGCGTTAGCGAAAAAGAAACGTGAAGGCATTGCAGATGAGGAGCCGGCAGCAGAGGCTGCAGCACCGGAAGCGGGAGCAGGTGGAGACTCCGACGACCTAGCGAAGAAAAAGGCCGCAGCCGCCGCGAAGGCGAAAGCGGCAGCGTTAGCGAAAAAGAAACGTGAAGGCATCGTGGACGAGGAGCCGGCAGCAGAGGCCGCAACACCGGAAGCATCCGGTGCTGGAGCAGGGGACGCAGATGACCTAGCGAAGAAGAAAGCCGCAGCGGTAGCAAAAGCAAAAGCGGCCGCTGCAGCGAAACGGAAAGCAATGGAGCTAGCGGGTGGCGCGGACCAAGCCGCAGAACCTGCAGCAGGAGCTGGCGGAGACGACGCCAAAGCAAAAGCCGCAGCAGCGGCAAAAGCTAAGGCGGCCGCAGCAGCGAAGGCTAAAGCAGCGTCAGCAGCCAAAGCAAAACGTGAAGGCGGTGCGGGAGATGCACCAGCAGGTGATGATGAAAAAGCAAAAGCCATCGCCGCCGCGAAAGCAAAAGCAGCCGCAGTAGCAGCCGCCAAGGCAAAAGCAGCCGCAGCAAAAGGCGGGGCAGGAGCTGCCGAACCAGCAACCGAAGCAAAACCATCTCCGAACCAGCCATACCTTGATAAATACGTCAAAGTCATCGAAGAAAACCTGGGTTCAGAGGTTTTAGAAGATTTTTATATTAATAAACTGTCGAAGGATGTTCCAACCCTTGTGGTGAAGCGGGAAGCCTACTTTAAGCTTGCACAATTTTTAAAGTATAATGAGCTGTTAGGTTTCGACTACTTATCAGAGCTGCACGGAACTGACTTTGAAACACATATGGAAATTTATGTTCACTTATACTCATACAAGAACCGTCAATCCGTCGCCTTCAAGGTGAAAATTGACCGCAATGAGCCGGTCATCGAATCGTTGCAGCCAGTGTGGGCGGGTGCTGACTGGCCTGAGTGTGAGGCATACGACTTATTGGGAATTAAGTTTACCGGACATCCAAACCTGCACCGGATTATGCTTGGCGAAGAATGGGTTGGCTATCCACTGAGAAAAGACTATGAGCCGTATGATGTGGAGGTGTAACCAGTGATCAAAACAGAAGAAATGATGCTTAACGTAGGTCCTCAGCATCCAAGTACGCACGGCGTATTCCGGCTTGTTGTAAAACTAGACGGGGAAATCATTACCGAAGCACAGCCTGTCATCGGTTACCTGCACCGCGGGACGGAGAAATTGGCTGAGAACCTGCAATATACACAAATTATTCCGTACACCGACCGGATGGACTACCTGTCGGCGATGACCAACAACTACGTGATCTGTCACGCAGTAGAAACAATGATGGGCATCCAGGTTCCGGAACGGGCGGATTTCCTGCGCGTGATTGCGATGGAATTGGGCCGTGTGGCGAGCCACCTGGTTTGGTGGGGTACATACCTGCTTGACCTTGGCGCAACATCACCGTTTATCTACGCCTTCCGCGAACGGGAAATGATCATTAATATGCTAAACGAGCTTTCAGGCGGACGGTTGACGTTCAACTACATGCGTGTCGGCGGCGTCAAGTGGGATGCGCCAGAAGGCTGGATTCAAAAAGTGAAAGAATTTATTCCGTATATGCGCGAGCAGCTTGCCGGCTACCACAGCCTGGTAACCGGGAACGAAATTTTCCTAAACCGGGTAAAAGGAATTGGCAAGTATACGAAAGAAGAGGCGTTGCAATACAGCTTGAGCGGTGTTAACCTGCGCTGTACCGGCGTGAAATGGGATCTGCGCAAAGACGAGCCGTATTCCATCTACAACCGCTTCGACTTTGATGTGCCGGTTCGCGAATCCGGCGATGCTTGGGCGCGTTACCAATGCCGCATGGCGGAAATCGAAGAATCGTTGAAAATTTTAGAGCAGGCTGCTGAGCAGTTCCCTGAGGAAGGCGAAATCCTCGCAAAGGTGCCAAAAATCATTAAGGCGCCTAAAGGAGAAGCTTTTGTCAGAATTGAATCGCCGCGCGGAGAAATTGGCTGCTATATCTACAGCGACGGAAAAAAAGAACCGTACCGCTTAAAGTTTAGAAGACCATCCTTCTACAATCTGCAAATTCTTCCAAAGCTGTTAAAGGGAGAAAACATTGCCAACATGATTGCCATTTTAGGCGCGATTGATATTGTCCTGGGAGAGGTGGACGGCTGATGATACAAGAGATGCTCCAGTCAAGTCCAGGTTGGTTTAACTTTATCTTCTTCTTTATCTTTGGACTTGTCTTACTATTAGTCGTATTAGGGTTCGTTACGTACTCAATCTTAGCGGAACGGAAGGTCATGGGTTACATTCAGCTCCGTCACGGTCCGAACCAGCTCGGCGGACGCTTTGGACTATTGCAGACCGTTGCCGACGTGTTAAAGCTTTTATTAAAAGAAGATATCATCCCGAAACTGGCTGACCGTCCAATGTTTATCTTGGCACCGGTCATCGCCTTTGCACCATCGTTCATGGTACTGGCAACGATTCCGTTTACCGACCGTTTTCAGTTTGGAGACCTTGGCGTCGGCCTTCTCTATTATGTGGCTGTATCTGGGTTGACGGTTTTCGGCATTCTGCTTGGGGGCTGGGCTTCCAACAACAAATACTCCTTGCTCGGGGGAGCACGGGCAACAGCACAGATGATTTCTTATGAAATCCCGCTTGTTATGTCTGTCCTTGGTGTCATTTTATTATCGGGCAGCTTGAACTTAAATGATATCGTGCATGCTCAAAAGCACGGCTGGTTTATTTTACTGCAGCCAATCGGGTTTATCGTGTTTTTAATCGCATCGACTGCGGAACTGTCCCGGACGCCGTTTGACCTTCCGGAATCAGAATCCGAGCTCGTTGCCGGTTATCACACCGAGTATACCGGTTTCCGCTGGGCATTCTTCATGCTAGCAGAATATGTGTATTTATTCGCAATGACTGCCTTAATTACCGTATTATTCTTTGGCGGCTGGATGGCCCCATTCGGATTCCTTGACTTTATCCCGGGTGCTGTTTGGTTCTCGTTAAAGTTCTGTGTGATCTTGTTCCTCTATCTGTGGTTCCGAAGTACATTCCCACGGATGCGCGCCGACAAACTCATGGAATTCGCTTGGAAAGTCCTAATGCCAGTGGCGCTCGCTAACATCATGCTGACCGCCGTTATCAAATCATTATTTTTCTAAAAAAAGAAATGGGTGTCAGGCATCGCTTATGGGCACCACATATTAATAGAAGTAAAAATTTTTTAAAGGGGTGAAAAACGTGCTTGGATTAGCTAAAGGCTTGAAGTATACCCTGAAGCAGTTGTCTCGTGAGAAGGTTACTTATGATTATCCGAATGAGCCGCTGCCGCTTCCGGACCGGTTCCGCGGGATTCAGAAATTTTATCCAGAAAAATGTATCGTGTGTAATCAGTGTGCGAATATTTGCCCGACGGATTGCATTCAGTTAACGGGTAAGAAGCATCCGGACCCGACGAAGAAAGGGAAAATCATCGACACATACGATATTAACTTTGAAATCTGTATCCTTTGCGACCTTTGTACCGAGGTCTGCCCGACAGAGGCCATTGTTATGACCAACAACTTTGAGCTGGCGGAATACAGCCGGGACATGTTATTTAAGAACCTTGAATATTTGGATGAAAACGATGAAAACGTACGGCAGGTGAATAAAGCATGACATTAACTGGCGAGTTTTTCGCATTTATGGCCCTTGCGCTTGTGGCGATCATCGGCGGCGTGCTGTTACTCAACCTGAATAAAGTCGTACACATGGTCGTGGCCTTAATCTTCACATTCGTGGCCATTGCCGGAATCTACATTTTGCTCTCAGCCGAATTCGTGGCGGCTGTGCAGGTGTTAATTTACTCCGGTGCGATTACTATCATCATGCTGTTCGGGATCATGTTAACGAAGCCATATGATGATGAAAGTGAGTCAAAAGGCAGCAAGTGGAGAAAAATCTTCTTATTCCTTGGTGTTTTGGGCTTTGCCTTTGCCGTTTACGTCGGCATTTACAATTTCCCAATCGAGCAGGTTCCATCAACCTTGCATGAAAACAACACGATGGAAGTTGGTAAAGCATTATACAGCAAATATATTATTCCATTTGAGTTTGTATCTGTTTTACTATTAGCGTCTCTAATCGGAGCGATTATTTTAGCAAAACGAGAGGATAAGGAGGGGGATAGCAAATGAGTTCAGTCCCCGCTTCAGCGTTCCTGGCACTAGCACTCATTTTATTTTGCATCGGCTTGTACGGTGCGCTTACAAAAAGAAATACCGTAATCGTATTGATTTCCATTGAGTTGATGCTGAATGCTGTGAATATCAATCTCGTCACCTTCAGCAAATACGGTTTGAGCCCGTCTATCACCGGACAGGTTTTCGCATTGTTCGCAATGGCCGTCGCTGCTGCCGAAGCAGCCGTAGGTCTGGCTATCCTAATGTCGCTTTACCGTAACAGGAAAACGGTTAATATTGACGAAATGGACCAAATGAAACACTAAAAAGTGGCAGATAGGCCCGGTCAGGCGGGCATTGCCACTGTAACAATAGTGCACAAGCACACAAAGGGCGTCGGGCATGGACATTTGTCTGCCCACGGTGGATATGACGCCAATTTCGACAAATTCCGGGTGGGGCAATCAACCACCCAGACAAAGGATGATAATGATGGAAAATGCATGGCTTATCCCGCTTTTCCCGCTATTATCGTTTTTGATCCTTCTTCTCATCGGTAAGCGGCTGAGGGAGGCGAGTGCGTATGTGGGAATTCTGCTTACGCTGGCATCGCTTGTTTTCTCAATTCTCGTGTTATTCGAGCGCTTTTCAGAGCCAACCTATATCAATACGTTTGACTGGCTCACGATAGGAGATCTGCATCTAACAGCGGGCTTTGAAGTGAATCAATTAAATGCATTAATGCTGTTTATCGTATCGCTTGTCAGCTTTCTTGTACATACCTACTCCAAAGGGTACATGCATGGGGACGAGCGCTTTCCAGTGTTCTATGCATACTTAGGACTATTTACGTTTGCAATGCTTGGTCTCGTTATTTCGCCGAACCTCTTGCAAACTTATATCTTCTGGGAACTTGTCGGTGTCGGTTCGTTCCTATTAATCGGTTTTTATTTTTACAAAGAAGAAGCGAAGGCGGCCGCTAAGAAAGCCTTCATCATGACCCGGATCGGGGACGTTGGTCTGTTTATCGGGATGATCTTAATCTTCTGGCAAACTAAAAGCTTTGAATACAGCCAAATTTTCCAAGCTGTCGAAGCTGGCGCTATGTCGCAAACGATGATTACGTTAACAGCCATCTTAATCTTTATCGGAGCGGTTGGTAAATCGGGTCAGTTCCCGCTTCATACATGGCTTCCGGACGCGATGGAAGGTCCGACACCAGTTTCGGCGTTAATCCACGCCGCCACAATGGTTGCCGCCGGGGTCTACTTGGTTGCTGCGCTTTTCCCGCTTTTCGAAGCGAGCCAAACAGCGCTGCTTACCGTTGCCACAATCGGTGCGTTCACAGCGATTTTCGCTGCAAGTATCGGCCTAGTGCAAACGGACATTAAACGTGTTCTTGCGTATTCAACGGTTTCACAGCTTGGCTACATGATGCTGGCGCTCGGTTCTGCCGGTTATGTAGCTGGTGTATTCCACTTAATGACACATGCATTTTTTAAAGCATTGCTATTCTTGGCAGCCGGTTCCGTGATTCACGCGGTTCATACTCAGAACATCGAGGAAATGGGCGGCCTTTGGAAAAAATTAAAATTTACAGGTCCGTTATTCTTAATCGGAACTCTCGCCATCAGCGGGGTGCCGGGACTATCCGGATTCTTCAGTAAAGATGAAATTTTAATCGCTGCATGGGAAGGCGGCCATCCGGTGCTATTTCTATTAGCGTTGATTGCGGCATTCTTTACCGCATTCTATATGTTCCGCTTGTTCTTCCTGGTGTTCACTGGCGAAGCACGCGGCGAACAAAAGCATGTTCACGAGTCACCATCTGTGATGACCCTGCCAATGCTTGTGCTTGGCGTCTTGGCCATCATCGGCGGTTACGTGAACACACCATGGTTCGGTTCATTCCTTGGCGACTGGCTCGTTGACGGCAACGAAGCACTCGGTCACGGCCATATCGAAGGTCCAGCCTGGATCATGATTGCTGCTACTGTCGTTTCCTTACTAGGAATCTTCCTGGCTTGGTTAATGTACAGCAAGCGGAGTGTTGCCCGCGACTGGCTCAGCGGCGCAGGCGGCACCTTGCATACGATTTTACTGAACAAATATTATGTGGACGAATTCTATCAATTAATCGTCGTTAATTTAGTTAGAGGCTTCAGCTACTTCCTGCGCTTCATTGACGTCTTCCTTGTTGAAGGCATCGTCAAGGGTGTGGCCGGGTTCGTGCAAGGGCTTGGCAGAACAGGCTCGAAAATGCAGAACGGTCAGGTGCAAACCTACGGAGCAGTGGCCTTTATTGGACTTGCGGTGCTCGCAGTCATCTTTGCATTAACAGGGGGGTACTTGAAATGAATTTATCTTGGGTTCTGACAACACTAGTATTCTCCCCTTTACTAGGTATTGTCGTGTTAGCTTTTATGCCAAAAACACAGGAAAAAGCGATCAAGTTCGTCGGCTTCCTGGCAACACTGCCGGCACTGGCCTTAGCGCTTGCTGCGTACGCTCATTATCTTGCCGGAAAAAAATTATCGGACTTCTCGATTGGGCATGAATGGATTCAATTCCGCGGCATGAGCGGCGATGCGCCACTTTTTTCAGTCTATTATGAGCTTGGCTTAAGTGGCTTCCAATTGTTGCTAGTGGTTTTAACCGCGGTTGTCGCAACATTAGCGGCCATTGCTGCACGTTTTGTAAAAAAAGAATGGAAAGGCTACTTCATGCTGTTCCTTCTTTTAGAAGTTGGCATGCTCGGCGTATTCACAGCGGAAAACTTAATTCTGTTCTTTATCTTTTTCGAAATTACGCTTATCCCAACATTCTTCCTGATTGGAAAATGGGGTTATTTTGAAAAAGAAAAAGCAGCTTACAGCTTCTTAATCTATAACGGATTAGGATCGGCGGTTCTGTTGATTGTCATCATGATTCTTTTTGCCAAAACAGGCACGACCAACATCGACCTGTTAACAAAAATCATGGCGGACCCAAGTGCGCCGCTGTCAGATGACTTAAAACTTGGTTTATTGATTTCCTTATTAATAGCGTTCGGTGTGAAATTACCAATTTTCCCACTGCACAGCTGGATGCTGAAAGTTCACGTGCAGGCACCGCCATCTGTAGTTATGATTCACTCTGGGATTCTACTAAAAATCGGTGCATACGGTTTAATCCGCTTTGGGATGGGAATTTTTCCAAAGCAATTCGAAACACTTGCGACTTTGATAGCGATTCTTGGCGTGATTAACCTGCTTTACGGTGCGTTCCTGGCGTTCATTCAATCTGACTTTAAAATGGTCTTGGCTTACTCGTCGATTTCCCACATGGGTATCGTGCTAATCGGCCTTGCGGCGATGAATGAGGCCGGCATCCAAGGTGCGATTTTCCAAGTGGTATCGCACGGTTTGATTTCAGCTTTATTGTTCTTCTTAGTGGGAGTTTTATACGAGCGGACCGATACGTCGCTCATCGAAAATCTTGGCGGTATAGCAAAGGGCATGCCGATTGCAGCCGGTTTCTTATTGGCTGGTGCAATGGCGTCACTTGGCTTGCCAGGCATGTCCGGATTCGTCAGCGAATTCATGGCTTTCCTTGGATTGTTCAAAGAACTACCATGGCTTGCCGCAGTCGGTACGATCGGCATCATCATGACCGCAGCGTACCTGCTTCGTGCTGTACTTGGCATGACGTTTGGTAAGGCGCACCGCGAGTTCATTGGCTTCGTTGATTTGAAGGGCGTGGAATTCGTGCCGGTTGTGGTTTTGACCGCGTTAATTGTGTTAATTGGTGTTTACCCAAGTGTTCTAAGCTCACCGCTTCAAGCCACACTTGAGACTATCATGCTTGGGTTAGGAGGGTGATGAAGGATGAGCTTTGAGCAATTTCAATCGTTAAACTGGAGCATCATGACACCGGAATTCATCATCCTTGCTGTGATTGCAATCTTGGTGATTATGGATCTATTTATGCCAAAACATATGGACCGGAAAATCCTTGGCTATATTGGCATTGCGGCCATCCTTGCGGCGATGGTTTCGGTCTTCGGCATGGCGGGCGATCAGGTTGAGTCGATCCTGCACGACACGTTCCGTCTTGACAGCTTTGCAATCGCGTTTAAGCTGCTAATTCTAGGCGGCGGCGCGCTGGTATTGTTCCTGGCTACTAGCTACAAAGCTAATGGCGGCTTGGAAAGATATACGGGCGAGTTTTATTACCTGTTATTATCAGCGTTATTGGGCGCCATGGTCATGACCTCAAGCGGTGATTTAATCACGCTATACATCGGCCTTGAGCTGTTATCGATTCCATCTTATATTTTGGCGGGCATCCAGAAGGATCGGTTAAGCTCCAACGAGTCCGCCATGAAATACGTCATCAACGGCGGTATTTCCTCCGCAATTGCGTTGTTCGGGATGAGCTATGTGTATGGACTGACTGGTTCAACGAACTTGCTGGATATCGCGGGCCAGCTGTCAATGCTAATGGACGGGCAGCAGGCGTACCTGCTTGGCATATCGTTTTTGATGATTTTGGTAGGTTTATCGTTTAAATTGGCGGCTGCACCATACCACATGTGGGCACCAGACGTGTACCAAGGTGCGCCTACACCTGTTACATCGTTCTTGAGCGTCGTTTCGAAGACAGCCGGTTTTGTAATTGTCGTTCGGATTTTGTTAACGGTATTTGGTTCCGCGGCAACAAACGGTCCAGGGTCTATTCCAATCTTGCTGGATATGCAAAACTATCTTGCAGTGATTGCGGCCGCTACGATGATTATCGGTAACGTGGTGGCATTGCGGCAGTCCGATATTAAGCGGATGTTCGCATATTCGAGTATCGCGCACGCAGGGTATCTGTTAGTGGCTGTTACAACGTTAACATCGAATATGTTCTACTCCATCTGGTTCTATTTGCTGGCATACTTGTTCATGAACATGGGCGCATTCGCAGTGATCCAGGTGGTGTCGGAAAAAACAGGGTCTACGAAGATTGCGGACTTTGCCGGCTTGTACCGCCGCTCACCGTGGCTGGCCGTGGCAATGGGAATTTTGTTGATTTCCTTGGCCGGCTTCCCGGGAACAGCAGGCTTCATTGGTAAATTAAACATCTTTGTGGGGGCCTTCGCGGGCGAACCGCATTACGTGCTGGCGTCGATTATGATTGCCACGACGGTTGTGTCGTACTTCTATTATTTTGGCGTTATGACCCAAATCTTCTTCCGTCCGGCTCCGGCCGCATCTGAAGGAGAAGGTGAGGGCAGCAAATTCAACATGCCGTTCGGAATCGTGGTTGTGTTGATTGTGGCGGTGGTTGGTTCGGTGTTGTTCGGTATCATGCCAAACATCGCGCTCGACTTTATGCATAATAACCTGGATATTGTTCAGGATTTCTTTAGTTAGATTCTTGGGAAAGAGGCTTGGGGTACTCCTGGGCCTCTTTCATTTTTTTAAAAAAACATGAGTCAGGCTGACCGCCTGGCTTTTTTCATGTTTAGATCATAGTGAAAAGGGGGGTGGCGAGAAATCCTGATTTGGGTGAGTAAATCCTGCCTTTTGCCGAGTAAATTTTAAAAAGGTAATATTAAGATTTCATATGCTGCCTGAGCCAGGCTCGCCGCCTGGCTTTTTGAGTGAATACCCACTGAAAAATAAGTTTGGAAAGTAAATCAGGAATTCTGGTAAGTATTTAGCTTAAAGTGTAAGTAAAATCATGCATGTGGAAAGTATTTCTTCCTAATTGGAAAGTAACCGCACAAAATCGGAAAGTATATCCAAATAAATGGTAATCTCCCCAAAAAGGGTAATTGAAAAGTTACCTTTTTTGGATGGGTCAGTCGCTCTAGATGGGGGATGGCGAGTAATTCCTGCCTTTTGCCGAGTAAAACCTCATATTCAGCGAGTAAATTTTAAAAAGGTATTATTAAGATTCATATGTTACCTGAGCCAGGCTCGCCGCCGCTGGCTTTTTGAGTGAATACCCACTGAAAAATAAGTTTGGAAAGTAAATTAGGTATTCTAGTAAGTATTTAGCTAAAAAGTGTAAGTAAAATCATGCATGTGGAAAGTATTTCTTCCTAATTGGAAAGTAACCGCACAAAATCGGAAAGTATATCCAAATAAATGGTAATCTTCCCAAAAAGGGTAACTAAGAAGTTACATTTTTTGGATGGGTCGGTTGCTCTAGATGGGATTTGGCGAGTAAACCCGGAAAAGTGGCGAGTAAATGGAAAAAGGTAATCTTAAAAGTAACTAATCTGATGTAAAATAATCAGTTTTCCACCATCACCACAATCCAAATTAAATAAGATCCCTTATCACACCAATGATACATAATACTAGTCCAATCAAAGTCAAAAAAGAAAAGATAATAAGTTCTTTTATTTCTTTATTTCTCAATAACTTTGAGGTTTCCCAGATGAAAATGGTAACAAAAATGAGGGTGATGATGAGATACTTGAGCATGTTGTGTCCTTTTTAAAATTATTTGGTTAGGCCGATTCTTCTTATAATAGAATGGGTTTGGATGGTGACCGCCAACCTTGGAAATTCTTGATCCCAGTTCTTTTGATAGTTGGTTTTCCATTGTTTTGGATATTTCTGGTAGACCGCTTGGCCGAATCCTAGAATGTCCGACTGATACTCCTGTTGGGCCTTATTAACCGTCAATTTAATACGTTTATTTATTTCTTTATCCACTTTGTTTTGTAACTCTGAGATTACCTTTGTATCAAATAAATTCAACTTCGAATCATTTTCTATTACATTCAATTTGGGGGAGACAGTCAGGTTCATTTGTAAATGGCCATTGATTAGTTTTGGTTCCAATTTTGTATCTGTTACGAGGATTTCCATACTGATATTTCCGCCGCCCTGTTCCTTAGGAATTTTAATGGTAACAACCCCCGTTTCTATTTCATTCTTGAGCCATAAAAGACCCCGGGTTTCCAATTGGTCCATCCAGCCAATCAGCTTATCCCCTTTAAACACAGCCGTTCCCTCGATGCTCTGGACGTGCTCGGATTTACTTTTCGTATTTACCTCCAATGCTTCTGATGTAAACATTGGTGCAAATGGCTCCAAACCATCTGTAAGCAGCATGTTGAGGAAATCCCTTATGTAAACTTTTAGCCCTATGTTTAACTTGTTAAGTTCTTTGATTTCTTCAGCGGAAATATTCTCAAACTTCGGCATGCTTTTGATGACTTTAGAAGCATCGCCTTTTGTAAACATAATAAAACTGTTGATCCGTGTTTTACTGTACCTTGTATGGAAATTGATAATAGGGGTGACCCCTTGTTTGGCCAAATCTTCGCCAATTAGCAACACCCGGCTTTGGGAAAAGAAAATCCGCCTTGGCAGCTTTCCTTGAATATTTCGGAATGCTTCAGAAATCGTGACGCCGGTATCGGATATAACCAGTGACCCTTTACTGCTTTCTCCGCCGGTTCCGCTTGTCGAACCAAGTTTAGACGGAATGGCTACTTGAAGGGAAAGAAGGATCTTTTCATCTTCAACGAGGTCCAGTCCAATCGCCGTAACGATGGCAATATCATTAATTTCAATACGGTTCCAGCAGCCTGTAAGAAACACGGGTATGACCAATAGGAAAAACAGTCTCATCCTGTTCATTAATATCCCTGTCCTTTTAAAAAAAAACACTAGTATTTACGAGGTTTATAATTCATCCTCTTCAAATTTCTTTTTCCTGTTTCATGCGGCCGTTCATTCATTTTCCACCAAGGAACGCGAATAATGATATCTTTCAAGTTGTTAAAATGAAACGGAGCAATCGGCGCCAGATAGGGTATACCGAACGAGCGGAGCTGCACAAGGTGAACCAAGATAAAGAAAACACCGAGAAGAATTCCATAGAATCCAAGTGTCCCAGCCATAAAAATCATAAAGAACCGAAGCAGCCGGATAGCTCCCGTCAACGGATAACTAGGAAACATAAAAGAGGCAATCCCAGTCGTTGAGACTACAATGACTAATGGAGCGGAAACAATTCCTGCTTCAACGGCAGCCTGGCCAATGACCAACGCACCAACAATACTGACCGTCGAGCCGATCGGTCGTGGCAATCGCAGACCGGCCTCCCGCAGCGCCTCGAAGGTGATTTCCATCAATAACGCTTCGACAACCGCCGGAAAAGGTACCTTATCCCTTGAGGCTGCGACACTGAACAAGAGATTGGTAGGCAGCAATTCCTGATGGAACGTGGTCACCGCAATATAAATAGAGGGAAATAATAAGGCGATTAATAAAAATAAGTACCGTAGTAAGCGAATAAACGTGGTCATGATAAACCTTCCATAATAGTCCTCTGGAGAGTTCATCATTTGAAAAAAAGTGACCGGAACAATCAGGGCAAACGGGCTGTTGTCCACAATGATACCGATTCTTCCCTCAAGCAGGTTGCCAGCCAGCCGGTCAGGCCGTTCTGTTTGCAACACCTGGGGAAACACGGAGAACGGTTCATCCTCTATAAACTCAACCAGATAGCTGCTGTCCTCAATCGCATCAATGTCAATTTTGTTTAATCGGCTGCGCACCTCTTCCACAATCGAAGCCTGTGCGATTCCTTCAAGATAGACGATGGCCACATCCGTTTTCGAGAGATTTCCTAACTTCATCATTTCCAATTTCAGTTTCGTTGTTTTTAAACGTCTGCGAATCATGCTGACATTCGTGCGGATATTTTCCGTAAACCCTTCACGCGGGCCCAACACAATAGCCTCAGAAACAGGTTCATCAACCGAGCGCTGCTCCCATTTCTGTTCGCTGATAATCAGTCCTTTTTTAAACGTATTAATTAAGATGATGGTGCTGCCTGCTAAAAGTTGATCCACGATGGCTTGGAACGCTTCTTCCTGAATCACTTGAGACGAATGCAGAACGCCCTTAAAATGGTCAAGGGACGGCTCAGGGTATTGGAACAGAACTTGGCTTCCGCTTATCAAAGGCTGGATGACATTGAGTTCCATTCTTTCCATATCGACCAATCCATTCAGGTATAAAACAATGGCTGAATAGTTAGAACCTATTTGCAGCTCCCGATAACTGAAATCAGCAGCTCCTGCAAAAAGCTCCTTAAACCGGTTAAAATCTTCCTCGAGATTACCTGATAGAGGAGCGTTTTCACTTTGCTCCTGAAGAGAAGCTTGAAATTTTTTTTTGCGATTGAAAAATTTCAAAGGCGGCACCACCTAAATAGACCCTAGTTTTTTTCGAATGAAGGCAATACATAAAAACAGAATTGGCAGGATAATTTGCACAACGGTAAGGAAATAGGGAACATAATATTTAAAGCCAAATTCTATATGTTCAACATAACTTGAAGCGCTGATCATCGATAAAGGAACAATGATGGTACCAAGTCCGAGCACAACAGATCGGGTTTGCTTTAATTTGAATAAATGAGAAACGGCTATGGATGCCGCTAAAAGGAAACCGCCAACCTTAAAAAATACGCCAGACACCATCATTAAAATGACAAGTGCATCAAATCGCTCGAGGAAATCGGCGACCGAAACCATTTGCGTTGCAGCGAGCAAAGAAAAAAGGTCGACGCTGTAAATTTCCGGTCCCAATATTGCAATCAGCATGATGCAATTGATCGTTAACAAGATCCCTCCCACAAGAAGGAAGGACAGGCTAATTTTTCGAACCTGCTGGTTGTTGGTCAGAAACGGGAAAAACATCAAGACAACAATGGTTTCGCCAAATGGAAAGTTGATTCCGGTAGGGACAGCTTTTCTCAAAACATGTGTAATGCCATTTCCAAGAATAGGAGTGAGATTTTTTAAACTAAATTGGTCGACACTAAATAGAAGAGTCCAAATCAGAACGAGAGAAATTATGTAAATGGGAAAAACTATCTCGGCCATGCGGCCAAGCGTCTCCACTCCGCCCCGCAGGCAATACACCATCAGTACCATAAAGGTTCCAATAATAACGACAAGTGGGGTTTCACTCAAAATAGTCGTGTCAATTAAATCGCCCAATTCCCTGCAAGCTCTAGCAGCCGAATAGGTAAAATGTAAAATATACAGGAGGATGATTGGATAAGAAAGAAACTTCCCGAACAGCTTAGGAAGCATTTGGACCAGTGAATCACCCGGAAAATAGGCAGCCAATTGAGTATATATGAGCATTAATATCAGGCTGGATGACATCCCGATAAGAATAAAAATCCACGCATCCTGTTTTAATTCAATACCTAGCCCTAAAATAATCGCAGTCCCTAATACATACCCAGTCATCAAATAAAAAAGCTGGAGTCCGCTGATTTTTTCAACTCTCATCCGTATCACCCTTAAAAGGAAAAGCACATTTGGAAATAAATACACGCATGTTTACTATTTTCCATTAAGCGGCTGCTTATGCATGGGGGGCAGGAGCATGTACAGCAAAAATGATGAATGAGAGAGGTCCTATGCATCACCAAATATTAACAATTAAGCAGCCATTTTTGTTTGCTGTGTGGTACAATGGTCTTTGTATGTATATTGGAGGAGGCTGTGGTCATGAGTGATTTTGGACAAATTGCGTTGGTTAGCATTCTGTCCCATATTGTGTTTATTGCGGTTTCTTGGTGGGCGCTGCAGGCGATTCGCCTAGAAAAGCTGCTGAAGCCGAACCATGTGTTTCAGGCACGGTTATTGTATATATTATTGGCCATTTTTATTGGCTCGTCGGTCAGTAACTTTTTCCTGGATTATCTGCAATGGTCGCGTCAGCTGCCGTTAATCTTTCAATAAATCGAATTGGAAAAAAATGAATGGTTCCAAAATGGTTATAGATTGAGTACAATCAAATTTATGTGGAAAAATAAGCTGAAACTTGTCAGACGTTTTACCACCTATAGATGAAAAACGGGATTTTGTCTAAAAGTGACGAGAATTCCCAAGTATGCTCTCTCCCTCCTTGGAAACAATGGTAGTAAGGGGGAGAAGAGAGAATGAACAGAAATAGATTCACTTATATATGCCTGATTACATGTTTTTGTATTATTCTGGTTGTGATGGGGAACCGAACTACTGAGGCAAACGGCGGCTTGGATTGGAATATCGCATCGTTTTTTAAGGGAGAAACGAGCGTTGGAAAGACGAGCGTCCGGGACGTATTTTTCCAAAAGGATCTTGGAAAAATGGCCGAAGTTTTTCAGGCCGAAGATATTATGCTACAGGATTGGTCTTTTTATGCAAGGGAGCAGGCGGCTGGTATTGACGTGAAGGAATACGCGAATGTTTTACGGAAAAGGTTTCCCGACTGGCGTTGGACCGAAAAGGTCACAGGCGAAGCTTGGGAAATGACAGCAGTATCCACAGCATCTAACCACCACACGGAAAAGCTTCAATTCTTGGCAACCCGCACAAAACAACCTACGACTGCGTATATAGTATATAGTGTAAGGGGCAATGAGTGGAACAAGGCCTCTAAATCCTTTTTCACGAGCGGTCAATTTGAAAATAGGCTAAATGACATATTTCGTGGTAAACCAACAGTTTTTTCTTGTATGAAAGGCGTTGTGAGTGATAAGATTGATAAGGCTTTAGAAAATACGGCGCACAAGCTGCTGTCGGGTTTTCAAGCAAAAGAGATCGAGGCGTTAAAAGAGGAGAATTTCATGTCTGTTTCGGCCATGTCGCCGTTGTTTGCAGATGCGATTGACTTGAAGAATAATAACATGAATTTACAAATTGGCTTACGCTCCGAAGGATTGGGCGGTCCAACTACGGTTGTAGTAGGAACCCCTATCATTACGATTGAATATTAATATAGAGAAAATGGACGCGGAGGGGAATACTCTTGGAAAAGATCATCGTCCGCGGCGGACAAAGGCTATATGGAACGGTTAAAGTTGAAGGTGCAAAGAATGCCGTTCTGCCTGTTATCGCTGCAACATTATTAGCAAGTGATGGAAAAAGTGTGATACGTGATGTACCGACACTCTCCGATGTATTCACAATTAATGAAGTGCTACGTAACCTAAATGCTGAAGTGGCTTTTGATCATAATACAGTTGTTGTTGATGCATCTAGAGTGTTAAAAGAGGAAGCGCCATTTGAGTATGTTCGCAAAATGCGCGCGTCTGTGCTTGTCATGGGATCACTTCTTGCACGTAATGGCCGTGCCCGGGTGGCTTTGCCTGGCGGTTGTGCGATTGGATCTCGGCCGATTGACCAGCATTTGAAGGGCTTTGAAGCCATGGGTGCGAAGGTCAAGGTAGGCAATGGCTTTATCGAGGCGGAGGTTGAAGGCCGTCTGCGTGGAGCGAAGGTTTATTTGGATTTCCCAAGTGTTGGCGCTACTGAAAACATTATGATGGCGGCTTCGCTTGCGGTGGGTACAACCACGATTGAAAATGCAGCAAAAGAACCAGAAATCGTTGATTTAGCGAACTTTTTAAATAAAATGGGTGCACGCGTGAAGGGTGCTGGCACTGGTACGCTTCGCATCGAAGGTGTCGATGTGTTGTTTGGCGCAGACCATAATATTATTCCAGACCGGATCGAGGCAGGCACGTTCATGACGGCAGCTGCGATTACGGGCGGAAATGTGCTTGTAAAGGGTGCAGTTCCGGAACATCTTTCTTCATTGATTGCGAAAATGGAGGAGATGGGTGTGACGATTATCGAGGAAGAGGATGGCGTTCGCGTGATTGGACCAGAGCGCTTGAAGGCGGTCGACATCAAGACGATGCCGCATCCAGGCTTCCCGACTGATATGCAGTCACAAATGATGGCTTTGCTGCTATGTGCAGATGGCACGTCAATGATTACGGAAACTGTGTTTGAAAATCGTTTTATGCATGTTGAGGAATTCCGCCGCATGAATGCCGATGTTAAAATTGAAGGCCGTTCTGTGATTTTAAATGGCCCTTCTAACTTACAAGGCGCCGAAGTGGCGGCAACAGACCTTCGTGCTGCAGCTGCATTGATTTTAACCGGGCTGGTTGCTGAAGGGGTAACACGTGTGACTGAATTGAAGCATTTAGACCGTGGCTACGTGAATTTCCACGAGAAGCTAGCCAGTTTAGGTGCTGACATCGAGCGTGTGAAAGAAGCAGATGAAACCTTTATCGAACTTGGAAACTATGTTACGGATCTAAATGCCTAAAGGCGAGCAAAGTTCCTTCTAGTTTGGACTAAATGCTGCGGGTATTTAGTTCTATACTCAGCTTAATATCCTGTTTAAAGGGTACAACTGAAAACAACCAAAGCAACGGGGCCTGGAATAACGGGTCCTGTTTTTTGTGTTTATTTGTGAGTATTGCGCTTTTGAGGGGGCTTATCCACAAGAGATCCTATTTTTTATTTTAGAAATTGCGGTTATTAACAAGAGGTTCCGATTTACATTATAAATACCGTGGAATTATACCCAATTGTGCCTGAAGTTTTTGTGGATAAGTCGAATAACTTTGTGTTTTGTGGATAACTTTTTGCAGTGATGGAGGCCTTGTTGGTTTTTATAAAAAAAGGTAATAAATGCTTGTCCGCACCCATATGTTGTAATGTGACGCATCCCGCGAGCAAGGGGCTGTGAATTTACAAACTGGAGGCACAATCATGAAAAATATCAAACCACTCATCGCACTAGCATCATTCCTTATTGCCTTGACACTGATTATCCCCGCTGTGTTGGTATTGCCTTTTTCGAGCGAGAAGGCGAGCGGCAAGCTTGGTGAAGATCTATCCAAGAAGCCAGCGGCGGCAAAGGAAACCACCTCTCCATCCTCTGACGCGGCAATTGAAGTGGCCGTGTTCCGCACTGCTAAATCTGCGATTGAAGAAACCCCGCTGGAGGATTACCTTGTTGGAGTAGTCGCTGCCGAGATGCCGGCGGATTTCAATGAGGAGGCACTCAAGGCTCAGGCGCTGACAGCGAGGACATATATTGTTAATCGGTTGGTTAAAGGGGATACAATTGGTGCCCCAAAAGGTTCGCAAGTAACGGACACCCCGCAGCTCCACCAAGCCTACATAGATGACTCGCAGCAAAGGAAGAACTGGGGAAATGATTATGAATGGAAAAAGAAAAAGATTTTGGAGGCTGTTCGGTCAACAAGCGGACAGATTTTGACTTATAATGGCGAGCCTATTGATGCGTTGTTTTTCTCCACTAGCAACGGCTATACAGAGAACTCGGAGGACTACTGGTCTGGAAGTATTCCGTATTTGCGGAGTGTGTCAAGTCCTTGGGATAAGGATTCCCCTAAATTTACGAATCAAAAGGTGATTACTGTAAAAGAATTTGAATCAAGGCTAGGGGTGAAAATCGGGTCAAGTAATGCCCTTGGAAAAATTGTCGCCCGGACCGAGGGCAAGCGCGTGGCCAAGGTTGACTTTAATGGGAAGGTCTTGACCGGAAGAAACATCCGCGACAAGTTGGACTTGAAGTCATCCGACTTTTCGTGGGAGCGTAAGGGGAATAATATTGTGATCACCACACGCGGCAATGGCCACGGCGTGGGCATGAGCCAGTACGGCGCGAACGGAATGGCTGCGGAGGGCAAGAACTACAAAGATATCGTCAAGTACTACTACCAGGGTGTCGAGGTGACATCGGCGGAGAACATGATGGCAACGATAACGGCGAAGAAATAGGGTGTGTGTGGAAGCCAGGCGTGTGGGTGCGCCTGGCTTTTTTTGTGTGGGGCTAGGTGTTAATAGGGTTTGGAAAGTAAAAGAGGAAAATTGGAAAGTATTTGATCAAAATGTGTAAGTAAAATCGTCTATTTGGGAAGTAAGGGCTCCAAATTGGAAAGTAAATGCACTAAATCGGAAAGTATATCCAAATAAATGGAAATTTTCCCGAAAAAGTAGTTGAAAAGATACCTGGGCCAGGCTCACCGCCTGGCTTTTTGGCTGTTTTGGGTTGTCGCTTGGAAGGGGAATCCTGCTCAATAAAGTGCTTGGAAAGTAAATGGGGGAAATTGGAAAGTATTTGATCAAAAAGTGTAAGTAAAATCGATAAAGTGGAAAGTAAGTGCGCTAAATCAGTAAGTATTCACACCATTTCGGAAAGTATGTCCAAATAAATGGAAAATTCCCCAAAAAAGTAATTGAAAAGATACCTGGGCCAGGCTCACCGCCTGGCTTTTTAGCTGTCTCGAGTTGGCGCTTGGAAGGGGAATACTGCACTTTAAAGTGCTTGGAAAGTAAAAGAGGAAAATTGGAAAGTATTTGATCAAAAAGTGTAAGTAAAACGATAAAGTGGAAAGTAAGTGCGCTAAATCAGTAAGTATTCACACCATTTCGGAAAGTATGTCCAAATAAATGGAAATTTTCCCGAAAAAGTAGTTGAAAAGATACCTGGGCCAGGCTCACCGCCTGGCTTTTTAGCTTTCTCGGGTTGGCGCTTGGAAGGGGAATACTGCTCTATAAAGTGCTTGGAAAGTAAAAGAGGAAATTTGGAAAGTATTTGATCAAAAAGTGTAAGTAAAATCGATAATGTGGAAAGTAAGTGCGCTAAACCGGTAAGTATTCACACCATTTCGGAAAGTATATCCAAATAAATGGAAATTTTCCCAAAATAGTAATTGAAAAGATACCTGGCCAGGCTCACCGCCTGGCTTTTTGGCTGTTTTGGGTTGGCGCTTGGAAGGGGAATACTGCTCTATAAAGTGCTTGGAAAGTAAAAGAGGAAATTTGGAAAGTATTTGATCAAAAAGTGTAAGTAAAATCGATAATGTGGAAAGTAAGTGCGCTAAACCGGTAAGTATTCACACCATTTTGGAAAGTATATCCAAATAAATGGAAATTTCCTAAAAAAGTAATTGAAAAGATACTTGGGCCAGGCTCGCCGCCTGGCTTTTTAGCTGTCTCGGGTTGTCGCTTGGAAGGGGGAATACTGCTCTATAAAGTGCTTGGAAAGTAAAAGAGGAATTTTGGAAAGTATTTAATCAAAAAGTGTAAGTAAAACGATAAAGTGGAAAGTAAGTGCGCTAAACCGGTAAGTATTCACACCAAATCGGAAAGTATATCCAAATAAATGGAAACTTTCCCGAAAAAGTAATTGAAAAGATACCTGGCCAGGCTCGCCGCCTGGCTTTTTAGCTGTCTCGGGTTGGTGCTTGGAAGGGGAATGCTGCTCAATAAAGTGCTTGGAAAGTAAAAGAGGAAATTTGGAAAGTATTTTACCAAAAGTGTAAGTAAAATCGAAAAAGAGAAAGTAAGTGCGCTAAATCAGTAAGTATTCACACCATTTCGGAAAGTATGTCCAAATAAATGGAAACTTTCCCAAAAAAGTAATAGAAAAGATACCTAGGCCAGGCTCACCGCCTGGCTTTTTAGCTGTCTCGGGTTGGCGCTTGGAAGGGGGAATACTGCTCTATAAAGTGCTTGGAAAGTAAAAGAGGAAAATTGGAAAGTAATTGATCAAAAATTGTAAGTAAAACGATAAAGTGGAAAGTAAGTGCGCCAAATCGGTAAGTATTCACACCAAATCGGAAAGTATATCCAAATAAATGGAAATTTACCAAAAAAGGTAATTGAAAAGATACCTTGGCCAGGCTCGCCGCCTGGCTTTTTAGCTGTCTCGGGTTGGCGCTTGGAAGGGGAATGCTGCTCTATAAAGTGCTTGGAAAGTAAAAGAGGAAAATTGGAAAGTATTTGATCAAAAAGTGTAAGTAAAACGATAAAGTGGAAAGTAAGTGCACTAAAACAGTAAGTATTCACACCATTTCGGAAAGTATATCCAAATAAATGGAAAAGGCCCGAAAAAGGATCAATAATAAATACCTCGGGGCCAGACTTAATCGGTTAAAACGCCATAAAAAGTTCAAAAGTTCGTGTCGATTTTTGCAGGAAATTGGCAAGCAAAGGAGGAAATGTAAGTGCAAATTGAAAGGAGTGGTCCGATTGTTTGCAAAACCTTGTGAAATGTCATTGCGAATCAAGAAATTACTAGCACTTTATGAGGGAAGGATGGATCCAAATCATCCCGATTGGCCGGATATGGTTCACGAATATAAAAATAGGATGGCTGGGTATCATGGCGAGAAATCCGTGGACTTTTATTTGAGCATGCTTCCCGAGGCCGACTATCAAATATACCACGATATTCGCTTGCTTTATGGAAAGTATTACTTTCAAATTGACATCTTACTACTGTGTGCGATGTTTGGCCTGGCACTGGAAGTGAAAAACAGGAGCGGGGAGATTCATTTTAAAAGAGAGTTAAATCAAGCTTTTTGGCGAAAAAATGGCCAGGAGGAACGCATAAAGAATCCGGTGCTGCAGGCTAAGCTCCAGGCGCGAAAGCTAAACGGGTGGCTGCTAGAGCGCCATTTTCCAAACTTTCCAATCCATTATCTTTTTGTAAACAGTAATGAAAAAACGCTGATTACAGCGGAGCACGGGAACGAAGAGATTCTCCGGAATGTATGTAATAGTGAATTTTTAATAGAAAAAATAGAACAAATTAAAGAATTTCATAAGATAGAGAAGCTAAGCTCTAAGGATTTAAAAAAGGTAAATAAATTACTACTATCGAAGCACACTCCCGATAATCCCGATATATTAAAACAATTTCACCTGTCTCCTAAAGAAATCCTCACTGGTGTGAAGTGCCCCGATTGCCGCTTTCTGCCGATGATTTATCATTCCGGAACCTGGTGTTGCCCAAAGTGTAACGCTAAATCGAAAACTGCCCATATTCAAGCTATCTACGATTATTTCTTATTAATAAAACCGACCATCACAAATTCTGAGCTAAGAGAGTTTCTCCAAATTGATTCCATAAGAGTGGCCAGCCATTTTCTAACGACCGCAGATTTCCCCCATAGTGGTACATTTAAAGACCGAGTTTACCATCATCCGGTATTACAATAAAAAAACCACCGCCAACCAGCAGTGGTTTTAAGAAACAGACCGAACGCGGGCGAGAAGCTTCGCCAGCCCCGCAAACTTACCCTTAAACAGCGCGCCGCGAATAAAGTAATAACAGACGCTGATGCCGAGGAAGTCCTTAAACAGGTCAAAAAACGACGCGGACCGGTAGGGGTAGAAGGATTGGTGGATTTCGTCACTGATGCCGTAGAAGGCCGCAAACAGGGCACAGGACAAGTTCCAGCCTGGCGTAAAACGGAAACCGGCAACCGCATTGCTGCGCTGGTCAGCGTCACCGCGCCTAAACGTCAAACACGCGAGGACGAGTAATACATATAAAATCGCAAACTCTATTAAATGCAGTGATTCTTTAATAGTATGGTCAATTTCCGAATCAGGCAGGCGCACGAAGTGGTCCGACGGCAGGCTCGATTGAATAAAGATGGCTGCCATATAAAGCACGGGCAGGACCCGCAGCACCCATTTTAAGACGTTCATGAAACAATTCCCCCTAAAAATTTTTCAAAAAGATGCATAAAAACCCAGACAGTTACAAAAAATAAAATTTTTTTCAGACTAGTGTATATAATTCTAGTTATCTGTTCAGAATGATTGCTGAGGTGATGAAAATGAGAGAGGAAGAAAACAAACGATCTTCTCAAAGTTCCAGCGTTAAACGCTTTTTCAAGAAGCGTTGGGTATTTCCAGCCATCTATATCGCAAGTGCAGCAATCATTTTAACAGGTGTTCTTTGGTACCAATCCAGTGCAGGAGACTCAGACAAATACGATTACAAGTCTACTGATATCACTGGCAAGAAGACCAACCCGCCTGCAGTTGAAGTTAACACTGCTTTAGAAAACGTCAAAATGCCGGTGAAGGATGCAGCATCAGCCGTGATCAAGACAAAGTTCTATGATTTCAATGCGAAAGCTGAAGACCAGGAAGCCGCATTAGTATTCTACGAAAACACATACAACCCAAATACAGGTGTCGACATCACCACGAAGGACGGCGAAACGTTTGATGTATTAGCATCACTCAGCGGAACTGTCACTCGTGTTGAAGAGGACGCGGTGCTTGGAAATGTCATCGAAATTGAACACGACAAAGGTATTGTAACACAATATCAGTCCGTGAAAGACATTAATGTTGAAGTTGGCGACAAGGTGAAACAGGGAGATGTTCTTGCCAAGGCTGGGCAAAGCATGTTCAATGAAAAAGCTGGAACACACGTCCATTTTGAAATTCGTAAAGATGGCGTCGCGGTTAACCCTAGTAAGTATATTGACAAACCAGTAAGCACTTTAGAAGAAGCGACTCCTTCAAACAGCAAGGAATCCATTCAAACTCCTAGTGAAAAAAAGCAGCAGGAGTTGGAGGACCCAGCTGGCACAGGCGACCAGTCTTCCGATGATAAAACGGACGACGGCAAGACCAAAGAAGACGAGTCCACTAACTCAAAAGAAAAGACAAATTCTTAATATAGCAACTGTAAGTTAAGGGGAAGGGGAATGCTTCCTCTTTTTTTTTGCGTTTTTTTTCAAAAAAAAAAGAATCCGGCTGCCTGCCAGATTCAAAAAAATAGGACCCGGCCGATTGCCGGATCCAACACGATATATTAAAAGGGGGGGTTATGAAAAAGTATGACTAAGATTGTCCTTTTCACACTCTTATCTTACCCCGGAGATATGAACAAATTATGAATAAAGCGTTAATGTTTTATAAAAAAATCTGGGAGATTTGTCACGATTAAGAGGCTTGGACGGCTTTTTTGTGCTAGATTTAGGGTCCAAGCATATAGGTTAGAATGGCGCCGGTGTTATGTTAAAATGGGAAAAAAAGGAGGGCTTTACCTTGAAAAAAGTTGCCATGCTTTTGCTTGCGGTGGTGCTGGGGATTCTTTTGGCCAGCTGCAGCAAGGAGCCGACCCCGCAGGATCGACTCTCGGAGTACATAGCGTTATGGAATAAGCAAAAGTTTGCTGACATGTATAATTACCTTTCCAATGATGCCAAAAAGAAAATCTCCAAAGAAGACTTTACGAACCGCTACAAGAAAATCTACGATGATTTGCAGATTACGGACCTCAAGATTGACTTTAAGAAACCGAAAGAAGATAAACAGAAGGATAAGGAACAAGCCAAGTATTCTTTTAGTGCCAAAATGAATAGTGTTGCGGGACCGATTAATTTCACCCAGGAAGCCCTGTTGAAAAAGGAAAGCAGGGATGATAAGGAAAACTGGTTTGTGGACTGGAATCCGGGATTCATTTTTCCAAAAATGCAGGAGGGCGACAAGCTGAGCTTGAGCACGGTGCCGGCGAAACGGGGCGAAATCGTTGACCGGAACGGCACGGGGCTGGCTGTGAACGGACAGGTGTACGAGGTGGGCGTATCGGCCGGCGATATATCAGCGCCAGTGATGGAGCAGCTGGCTTCTTTGTTGAAAATGACGCCGGATTCCATTGATAAGGCGTTGAAGGCGAGTTGGGTACAACCAGGGATGTTTGTGCCTTTGAAGAAAGTGTCGATGGACGATTCTGAGCGGATTGCCCAGTTGGTGGCGCTTGAGCCGGTGAAGACGCGCAAGGTGGATGCACGGATCTATCCGTACAAGGAGGCCGCGGCGCAGCTGATTGGCTATGTCGGGCAGATTACCGCGGATGAGCTGGAAAAGCGGAAGGACAAGGGCTACACGAGCCGCGATGTGATTGGAAAGCGCGGACTGGAGCAGGTGCTGGATGAGCAGTTAAAGGGCCAGAGCGGCGTGAAGATCGTGATTAAGAAGCAGGCCGGGGGCGAGGAAGTGCTCGCTGAAAAGCCGGTTGTTGATGGAAAAAATGTTAAGCTGACCATTGATGCGGATTTGCAGGCGGTGGTGTATGCCGAGATGGCCGGTGGAGCAGGTGCTAGTGGCTCTGGGACGGCTGGAGCTGGTGTTCCGGCTGGCGAGGTCGGAACAGCGGCTGCGATGAACCCGGTGACAGGGGAAACGCTGGCACTCGTCAGCAGCCCGTCATTTGACCCGAATCAGGCCGCGCTAGGTTTCTCGGCGGACGAATGGAAGGCGCTTCAGGATGACGCCCGCCAGCCGCTGTTAACGCGCTTTAAACAGGCATTTGCGCCTGGTTCGGTGATGAAGCCGATTACGGCAGCTGTGGGGCTCGCAAACGGCGCAATTAAGCCGGACGAGGGCGTACAGATCCTAGGGCCGAAATGGCAGAAGGATGCGTCCTGGGGCGGCTATTTCGTGACCCGGGTGCACGAGGGCAGCCCAATCAATTTGGAAAAAGCGTTGGTGTTCTCGGATAACATTTATTTTGCACAAGCAGCATTAAAAATGGGGAAAGATAGCTTTTCAGATGGCTTGAAAAAGTTCGGCTTTGAGGAACAGCTGCCGTTCGCTTATCCGCTTGAAACTTCAAAAATTGGTGCTCTGGACAGCGACATTGCACTTGCTGACTCAGGCTACGGCCAGGGGCAGGTGCAGATGAGCATCGTTCATTTGCTGAGCACCTATACGCCATTTATCAATAATGGCAATATGATTAAGCCGATTTTGCTCGATGAAGAGAAGCGTGGACAGGTGTTGAAGGAAGGCGTGGTTTCTCCAGAAAACGCCGGACTGATTGCAGCGGACCTGCGCAAGGTCGTCGGTGATGCAAGCGGGACTGCACACGCTGCGGAAATGGCCGATAAGCCGCTAGCCGGAAAAACGGGAACAGCGGAATTCAAGCAGAAACAGGGCGAAACCGGTCTCGAGAATGGCTGGTTTATCGGCTGGAATGTCAATTCGCCGAATCTGATGGTAGCCATGATGGTCGAGAACGTAAAAGACCGGGGCGGCTCGGGAATTCCGGTGAAAATGGTGAAGAATATATATATGAAATGGAAATAAGATTGTGTTTGGAACACCTGGCCTGGGGGCTGGGTGTTTTTTTGTGGGAGAAATCCTCGTTTGGGAGCGCTGTGGCCATTGAAAATTACCTTTTTTTAAAATTTACTGGCTTTGTTTGTTGGTTTACTCGCGGAAAATTAGGATTTTCTCGCCACCTTTTGAGGTTTACTCGCCAGATTTCAAGATTTACTCGCCAATCCCCATCCCGAGCGGCTGAACCATCCCAAAAAAGGTACCTTTTCTATGACCTTTTTGGTGTGATTACCATTTATTTGGATATACTTTCCGATTTGGTGTGGTTACTTTCCAAATGGGGAGAAATACTTTCCACAATCATGATTTTACTTACACTTATTAGCCAAATACTTACCATAATGCCTGATTTACTTTCCTAACTTATTTTTCAAATAAAAAAGCCAGGCGGCGAGTCTGGCTCAGATAACATAATAATCCTTTTTAAAATTTACTCGCCGGATTTGGGTTTTTACTCGTCAAAAGATAGGATTTACTCGCCACCTTTTGAAGTTTACTCGCCAGATTTCAAGATTTACTCGCCATGCCCCATCCCGAGCTGCTGAACCAACCAAAAAGGTACCTTTTAAAATTACCTTTTTGGTGTGATTACCATTTATTTGGATATACTTACCGATTTGGTGCGGTTACTTTCCAAATGGGGAGAAATACTTTCCACAATCATGATTTTACTTACACTTTTTAGCCAAATACTTACCATAAAGCCTGATTTACTTTCCAAACTTATTTTTAGAGGGAATTCATCTTAAAAAGCCAGGCGGCGAGCCTGGCTTAGGTAATATTTAAAATTTACTCGCAGGATTTGGGTTTTTACTCGTCAAAAGATAGGATTTACTCGCACCCTTTTGAAGTTTACTCGCCAGATTTCAAGATTTACTCGCCAAGCCCCATCTCAAGCTGCTGAACCAACCAAAAAAGGTACCTTTTCAATTACCTTTTTTGGTGTGATTACCATTTATTTGGATATACTTTCCGATTTGGTGCGGTTACTTTCCAAATGGGGAGAAATACTTTCCGATTTGGTGCGGTTACTTTCCAAATGGGGAGAAATACTTTCAACAATCATGATTTTACTTACATTATTAATCAGATACTTACCTTAATAGCTGAATTACTTTCCAAACTTATTTTTCATATAAAAAGCCAGGCGGCGAGCCTGGCTCAGGTAACATAATAATCCTTTTTAAAATTTACTCGCCGGATCTAGGTTTTTACTCGTCAAAAGATAGGATTTACTCGCACCCTTTTGAAGTTTACTCGCCTGATATCAAGATTTACTCGCCAATCCCCATCTCGAGCAACTAAGCCACCCCAAAAAAGGTAACTTTCCAAAATACCTAATTTACTTTCCAACCCCATTTTTCACGAAGAATTCGCGCGCTAGAAGGTCTCCGGATGCCACTGATATTTTTCCAAATCAATAACTCCATTTAAACCCACTGCCACGTCCTCGGCCTCGAGCGACAGCCATTGTTCATTGTACCCCTCGTCATCCTGCAGGGCGATTTTCCCTTGGGCGTTGACGACCCTGTGCCAGGGCAAGCGGTGTTTCCTGCTCATCGAGTGGAGGATGCGGACGACCTGACGAGCAGCACGGGGACTTCCTGCGAGCCTCGCAATTTGTCCATAGGTCATGACCCTCCCCGTGGGGATATTTTTTATAATCGAAATAACTCTTTCCGTAAAAGGTGTCACCGTTGTAAAAATCCTTTCTTAAATAACATACCCACATTATATAATATTAAAAAAAGGGAAACGCCCCAATATATCGGACACTACCTGAAAACTTAAAACAGCCTACATATTTTTCAATTTCACCTACCACATTTCAATGTTTTCTTACCAAAAACCCGTATTTTCACAACACAAACAATAAAACACATATATTTTTCATCCGACAAATTTCTCGGGAAATAACGAGCGGATCACGATTATTTCCACAAAGACTGTTGACGTGGCGCGGCTTTGGGGCTTTTTGCATAAATGTCGAAAAAACACCAAGTTTTTGAATTTTCTAAAAATAATTCATTACCTTGTCCCGTTTGTGTATTTTGTGCATAAACCCGTATCCAAGCTAATACAATGTTACAAACCTTTATACAAAGAGAGTGTTTGAGGTGAGGTGTCGTTTGAAGTTAGCGGGTATCCAGCCGGGGACATGATTATTCATCGTATGAACAGAAAGTGATAACTTTAACTTTCTGCCGTGTGACAGGCAGGGGCGAAATTTGGTGCCTGACGCCATCCGTGGACGCTGTTCACGTTTGTGGTCATTTCAAATTTCACGTAAGCGCAAACATGTGCCAGTCAGCAGCTCGCACGGAAGCAGTATTCAGTCATAGTGATAAGCGGGTCTCATTTCACACGTCTCACATCCAATTTAGGGAGGGCGAGAGTGTGCACGATTACATCAAAGAGAGGACTATCAAGATTGGGAAGTATATCGTGGAGACGAGGAAAACAGTTCGCGTCATTGCGAAGGAGTTTGGCGTATCCAAATCTACAGTCCATAAGGATCTAACAGAGAGACTACCTGAAATTAATCCTGAGCTTGCAAACGAAGTGAAAGAAATTCTAGATTATCATAAATCCATTCGTCACTTAAGGGGCGGCGAGGCGACCAAAATGAAGTATCAGAAAGAAGAAAAAGAAGGGGAGGCTGTTAAATAAGCAGAGATTTTTTCAAAAAATGAATGCCCATTAAAGAACTGGTGCCAGACACCATTTCTTTTTTTTACAAAAAAATGGCACACCTTCTCAAAGAATTTCCGATTCCGACAGCATTCAGCAAAAAAATACATTGATTGTTTTAAAATGTTATGGATATTTTAATGAATGTGATAGAATAGACAATTAGGTAGAAGGAATCCGTCTTGAGGAGGAAAGGAAAGAGAATGTTTGCAAGGGATATTGGGATTGATTTAGGAACAGCAAACGTGCTGATCCACGTGAAGGGCCGCGGCATCGTATTAAACGAGCCTTCCGTAGTTGCAATCGACAGAAACACTAACCGGGTTTTGGCGGTCGGCGAAGAAGCGCGCCGCATGGTTGGACGTACACCAGGTAACATCGTCGCAATTCGCCCGTTAAAGGACGGCGTAATTGCAGACTTTGATGTAACAGAAGCAATGCTGAAGCATTTTATTAATAAACTAAACGTAAAAGGCTTTTTATCAAAGCCGCGCATTCTGATTTGCTGCCCGACGAACATCACGAGCGTTGAGCAAAAGGCAATCAAGGAAGCTGCCGAAAAAAGCGGCGGGAAAAAGATTTATCTTGAAGAAGAGCCAAAAGTGGCCGCGATTGGCGCGGGCATGGATATCTTCCAGCCAAGCGGGAACATGGTAGTGGATATCGGGGGAGGAACGACGGATGTGGCCGTTCTGTCAATGGGCGATATCGTGACTTCTTCCTCCATCAAAATGGCCGGCGACAAGTTCGACATGGAAATCTTGAATCACATCAAGCGCGAGTACAAGCTGTTGATCGGTGAACGTACAGCTGAGAATATCAAAATCAACATCGGTACGGTCTTCCCAGGCTCTCGTTCAGAGGAAATGGAAATTCGCGGCCGTGACATGGTCAGTGGTCTGCCGCGCACGATCACCGTTCGTTCGGAAGAAATCGAGCAATCATTGCGCGAATCTGTGTCCGTTATTGTTCAGGCTGCAAAAAGCGTTCTTGAGCGCACACCACCTGAGCTTTCAGCAGATATCATCGACCGTGGCGTGATTTTAACAGGCGGCGGCGCACTTCTTCACGGCATCGACATGCTGCTTGCAGAAGAGCTGAAGGTACCTGTTTTAGTAGCCGAAAATCCAATGGACTGCGTTGCCATCGGAACAGGCATCATGCTTGATAACATCGACCGAATTCCAGGCCGTAAGCTAGGATAATAATTTCAAATGTGGTAAGACTTCTTACCAGTATCCAAAAGTCTAATGATAAGGGCTGGACAAGCCTCGGTCATTGGGCTTTTTTGATGCATGGGAACGGTTCATCGTGTGTCACCCATTGTGAGGCATGGGGACGGTCCTCGTACCTCACTCATTTAAAAATTGATAGGAAAGTAATGGGGGCAAAAATGGAAGTAAACCTCAAAAATAGGGAAGAAATATATCAAAAATGGAAAGTAAATTCCCATATCGGAAAGTAAATCCTCAAAATCAGAAAGTATTGGAAATCCCCTTCCAAAAAACACCCTCAGTACCGTAGCATGTCCCCATTTTCTGCGCCTTTTTTACATCAATTTACTTTTTCTTGCAAAAAGTTAATGTATAATCATGAATAATTTTTTATAATAGAATAAAATGAGCATCGTGTGTGGCTTTAAAATGGTTATAATATGTATTAACTCTAATCCTGTGTTGGCTGTTTGGCAAAATCCTTCAAAAAGGATCGGCGGGATTCAAAGGGGAATTTAAAATGTCATTAAATAATGTAGAACAACAGCAATTTCAATCGCGAGAGGAATATAAAAAGACAAATACAGATACCCTGCAAAAGGCGGACGGAGCCGCGTCTAAAGAAAAGAAAACAACGGAAGCAGATCCGCAGAGCCATGCCCGCGTCAGAGTGCGGCTTATTCCAATCTGGCTTCGTCTCGTACTCTTGGTGGTGTTTATATTTGTCAGCCTTATAGCTGGGGCGGCAGTCGGTTATGGAATTCTTGGCGGCGGCAATGCAGCAGATGTTTTTAAGCAATCCACTTGGACACATATTCAAGATTTAATTGATAAAAAATAAAGCGGGAAGGGCATAGCCCTTCCCTTTTACATATCACAAATAGTACAATAGAAAATAAATATCTGTTCCTAGTAGGAGGTACTAATACAAAATGCTTGATATTAATGAAATCAAAGAAATTATCCCGCACCGCTATCCGTTTTTGTTGGTGGATCGAATTTTAGAGGTGGAAGAGGGAAAAAGAGCGGTCGGCATTAAAAATGTTTCCGCCAATGAAGAGTTTTTCAACGGCCATTTTCCGGATTATCCAGTCATGCCTGGGGTTTTAATTGTTGAAGCACTCGCGCAGGTCGGGGCTGTTGCCGTTTTGAAAAAAGAAGAAAACCGTGGCCGGTTGGCATTTTTTGCAGGGATAGATAACTGCCGCTTCAAAAAGCAAGTAAAGCCGGGCGACCAACTGCGCCTTGAGGTGGAAATGGTGCGTTTACGCGGGCCAATTGGCAAGGGGAAAGCCGTGGCAACCGTTGATGGCGAAATCGCTTGCGAAGCGGAAATTACCTTTGCGCTTGGGGAAAAGAAGGAATAAATTGGGGGCGTGAGTGGGGTTTGGCGAGTAGATTTTAGGCGAGTAAATCCCGCAATTAGACGAGTAAAAGTCAAAAAGAGGCGAGTAAATCTTTAAAGTTGGCGAGTAAAACCGCAGAACTGACGAGTAAAGGCAGAGGGTCGCCCCTCTGCCTTTTTTGCATGCAAAAAAATGCCATTCAAATTTTAATAAACAACGGGAAAGCTATAAGTGTTAGGCAATAACATGAAAGTTGAAAGGAGTTTTTTGCTTGAAGAAGAAGCTGTTTACGCTGCTCACCGGTTCTGTTCTGTCGGCGATGATGCTGGTTGGCTGTAATACTGATAATGACAGAAATGACATCAATCCGCCGCCGCCGAGGGTTGATAACGATTTGAATGACAATATGGATCGGAACGACCTGGACAATCGAAATGACTTGAACGATCGCGGTAACAGGCTGAACAACCGGTTGAACAACGATTTAAATGACAATCCGTTGGATCGAAGCAACCATTACCCTGAGTCTGAGGACAAGAACACACCGCATGACAAGGACTTGATTAAGGACAACAACACGAAGCAGGAAGATATTATCGAGGATGATATCGACCGCCGCGACAGAGACAACAAAGACGAATAAAGGAAAAGGGGACAGGCGGCAGCGCGGGCCTTGTCCCCTTTTTTTAGCTAATAAGAAGGCACAAAATTTTTCCAAATTTTATACTTTCTTAACGCATAAATTCAACTACGCCTCTGTCTTCGTCCTAACGGACTCGCCAATCGGCGAGTTTTCATTTAAGAAAATCCCGTCATCATTAAAGCTGCTGCGAGAAAAGCAAAAATGATCACCAAAATATAAACAAAGATGGCCAAAATTGTGATAATCCAGCCAAGCACCTTTCGGCCAGTTTGAATTAAATAAATTCCAAGCGCGATGGCCCCAAATAAAAATCCCAAAATCGCCCACAGCCACGGCCGCTTGCCGCGCTTTGGCGCGTCCACAGCTAAAAAAATCGCAATTATGACATTAACAATCCAACTAGTCCAACCCATCTCTTTCTTCCGCCCCTCCTTCCAAATTTCCCCATCTACCAATAGTATGGAGAGGATTTGTCGAGAAAGCAAGAAATTTTTCCAAGAAAAAACCAGCCCGAAGACTGGTATAAGTTTTACGTATTCTTGACCTTCAGCTTTGGCTTGCTCTTCATTTTATCCTTAAATTCGGCAAGAAGGGCTTCGCCTGACAAGCCTTTTTGGATGAGGCTGTCGAGCAGAAGCTCAGAATAGTCGCTTTTGTTGCGGCGCAGGTGGCCTAAAAACAGAACGCTTGCGTGTTTTTCGAATTTCGTCAGTTTTGCGATTTTCGTTTGAAAATAGGCGGGGGTGTTTTCTTTCTTCGTAATAACAGCCTCGACAATGACTTCGCGGTTTTGCTCAGAGATTTTTTTAAAATAATCATACAGGGAGAGATCAGAGGTGTAGGCCTCAATCAGCCAAGTGGAGCGTTCATCTTCTTTGTTGAGAATCAGGCCGTCCTCGAGCGGAACTTCAACCGATTTGTCATTTTCCACAACTTCCAGCGAGAATAATTTAAACGTCTTCATCCATAACCTCCTGTTTCTTTTTTACCTAATTATAACATACGCAAAAAAGAAGCAAATGTCGAAAAATATTTGACCGAAATAGGATTTTTAATTTATTTGTAAAAAATTGACCCCATCCGTGACAAAAATCCCCTAAAAAATGGCTTTTTCGAGAAAAAGCGACCTCGATACGGGTCGTATCGTAATTTTACTTTGCTTTGGCCCGGGTCTAAGATGAAATCATCAAACGTTGGAGGAGATGATACCTTGATTAATCAAGTAACGTTAGTCGGCCGCTTGACGAGGGACCCGGATTTGAATCAAACGGCGGAGGGAACGCCGGTGGCACACATTACCCTGGCGGTAAACCGAAACTTCCGCAACCACAATGGCGAATTTGATACAGACTTTGTTCAGTGCACCCTATGGCGGAATGCCGCAGAAAACACGTACAAATATTGTCGAAAAGGGGCGGTCGTCGGGATCACCGGCCGGCTGCAAACCCGCAATTATGAAGGGCGGGATGGAAAAAGGGTATATGTAACGGAGGTTGTGGCGGAAACGATTCGATTTTTGAGTACGAAGCCACAAGGGGCCGGGGCTGGGGAATCTAGAGCTGGATCTTCGATGTCTGGTTCGGGTCAGGGAAATGGGCAAGGGGGGAATCCCTCTGGACAAAGCTCCGCCGCGGCATCCGGAACTTCGGGGGCAGCAGGCCAGTCCCAAGCTGCTGCACCTGGGCCTGCCCCAACAGCAGAATCGGTTGCTGCAGCATTACCATTTTAAGGTGGAAAAAAGGAGGAGCTCACCTTGGGTGCTCATGAAGAAGAATACGTCCACAACCTTGAACAGTTACTCGAAACGTTAATAAAAATGGTTGGTAAGGCCAATCAAAAGGTCGACAGCCTGCAGGTGCGGGTCAGCCAGCTTGAATGGCTGATCAAGGAACAGCAGGAGGAAAAAAGGGAGCGCAGCCCAATTCGGATTTACTCGTAGGCGGCACAATTTGGCGGAGATTTTGATACAAGTAAATGCAGGCAGCGGCGCCACTGCCTGCTTCTCAAGAAAAGTTTGTCGGTCACGATTCTCAACCAATTTCCTCGAACTGCCCCCGTTGAAAAAGAGAATCAAACATTTCTCCTGAACCGCCTCATTTTTGGGATTCCGGCATTGTTTTGCCGGAATTTTTTTGTGTGATGGAAATTGGTATAAAAACCTATAATTTGGCCATACTAATAGCAAAACCCCCTGTTTTTTTAAATAGAAGCCGCTGACCTCGTGTCAGCGGCTTCTTCGATTTTATTAAATCCTTCCTTTATGATTACGAAAAAAAGCCCCCCTAGTCTAAATGTACGTATCCTTTACATGGAGTGACGTGAAAAGAAAGCTTCCACTGTGGTTAAAAAATGTGATTTTCTCAGCTTTGCTGAAAAGGAAAATCAATATTATTGTCGAATAATATGAAACGATGTAGATATATGTCAAATCTGGAGGTCATTCATGGAAAAAACATTTTTAGTAATAGTGGGTGAACAAATTAGCTGCAAGGAGTGGCGATTAAAAAGAAAACCTAATTTTACTGACGTATTTATGCTTTCATTTCAGTTATCTCACACAACTATGAACCCCTTATACCAATATATCCCCCTTGAAAACGGTGGGAAAATGACCATTGATTTCTGTGATCAAGACTTCCAAATAATATACAACGAAAGTAAAATACAGATTCTATTAGGTGAAAATGAAATCCTAGAGGAGGAAATCTATGAGATTCTTAGTCACTTTGTTTTGGTTAAAGGAACGAAAGTGGCAGCCCTTCAGTATTTCCCGTTTGAAAAAACAAGTCTATTAATAAGGAAAAAATGGCGCACTGAGTCGGTGAAAAAGAAATTGGGAGAAGAAAACGTGCGAGGTGATGGTTTTAAACTACAAGCAATAATACTTAGAAAGTTGTAGTTTATGGTTGGACCACCTATAGTGATTCCTGATAAAGCCAGGCTGGACGCCTGGCTTTTTGAGGTGGGTCCCCTCTGAAAATTAAGTTTAGAAAGTAAATCAAATTTATTGGTAAGTATTTGACAAGAAGTCAGAAGAAAAATGATAAAAGTGGAAAGTAATCACCTCCATTTGGAAAGTAAACTCATCAAGTCGGAAAGTATATCCAAATAAATGGTAATCACCCCAAAAAGGTAATTGGAAAAATACCTGAGCCAGGCTGGACGCCTGGCTTTTTGAGGTGGGTCCCCTCTGAAAAGTAAGTTTGGAAAGTAAATCAAATTTATTGGTAAGTATTTGACCAGAAATCAGAAGGAAAATGATGAAAGTGGAAAGTAATCACCCTCATTTGGAAAGTAAACTTATCAAATCGGAAAGTATATCCAAATAAATGGAAACTACTCCAAAAAGGTAATTGAAAAAATACCTGAGCCAGGCTGGACGCCTGGCTTTTTGAGGTGGGTTCCCTCTGAAAATTAAGTTTAGAAAGTAAATCAAATTTATTGGTAAGTATTTGGCCAAAAAGCAGAAGAAAAATGATAAAAGTGGAAAGTAATCACCTCCATTTGGAAAGTAAACGTATTAAATCGGAAAGTATATCCAAATAAATGGAAACTACTCCAAAAAGGTAATTGAAAAAATACCTGAGCCAGGCTGGACGCCTGGCTTTTTGAGGTGGGGTTCCCTCTGAAAATTATGTTTGGAAAGTAAATCAAATGTTTTGGTAAGTATTTGGCCAAAAAGCAGAAGAAAAATGATAAAAGTGGAAAGTAATCACCTCCATTTGGAAAGTAAACGTATTAAATCGGAAAGTATATCCAAATAAATGGTAATCGCTCCAAAAAGGTAATTGAAAAAATACCTGAGCCAGGCTGGACGCCTGGCTTTTTAGGTAGTGAGATAGGGGGCGGCGAGTAAATCTTGAAATTCGGCGAGTAAAAGTTAAAAGTTGGCGAGTAAAACCTTATCTTTGACGAGTAAACTCACGAAATCGACGGGTAAATTTTTAAAAAAGGTAATTTTCAACCCCGATACAGAGCTTACACCTCAACGGAAGTGTCCACCCTCCACGGACAAATGTCCACGCGCGGTGCCTGACATCAACATCTTGACACCGCTATCCACCATTTACCAAATAATATCCATTTTATAGATCCCTGGCACTTTTTTGCCACAAAACATCCATTTTTATCCATTTTAAGTCGATTTGTGACATTCTTTTAATATTTTTGTAACATAACTGGTAAGTTTGTCTGTTATAAATAGATTAATAGGAGGGGAGTATATGCAATCCACGATCAAGCGTATTTTGCTAGTAGTACTTACAATCGCTACATACGCATCAGGCACAATGGTTACATATGCACAAACAAGCAGTGAAGCACTTCGCAATGCTCAACAGCAGCTCCAGGAAAAACAACAAATTGTAAATCAGCAGAAACAAGAACAGCAAGCTGTTAATAATGAAATACAAGGAATTCAGAAAGAACTCGATTCAATATATGCTTTTATTACAAAAAACAAAGATGAAATGGCCCAAACTCAAGCCAAAATCGACGAAGTGAACAAGCTGATTGAACAAAAGAAAGAAGAAATTGTTGCATTGGAGGATAAAATCCTCGGCCGTAAAGAAATTATGAAAAAACGGGCCGTGGCCATGCAGCAAACTGACAATTTCAATATCGTCATGAACGTATTCTTAGAATCTGACAGCATCTCTGATTTCATTAAGCGTGCGAGCGCTGTCTCAACATTGATGGATGCTGACAAGGATATTTTAAACGCCCAAAAGGCAGACCTTCAGAAAATTGAAGACGATAAAAAGGAAATCGATAAGCAGGAACAGGTTTTAATGGAGCAGCAAACCGTTCTTGCCAATAAGCAAGCTGAATTAGACCAAAACCTGCAGAAGCGTCAGGAAGTTCTAACTGCCATGCAGGATAAATATAATCAAATCACGCAACAATTGGCCCTTGCTGAGCAAGACAAAGCAAAAGTCCAATCACAAATGGCTGGTATTCAAGCGGCAATTGCCCAGGAGCAGGCGAACGCCCGCGCGGCATCAGCACCAGCACCAGCTCAGAATACCTCAAGTGCAGGTATTAGCGGTAAAGAACTTTACGTAACAGCAACTGCTTACAGCCATGAAGATTCAGGCTCAATAACGAAATTGGGTTACAACATCGAGGCCAATCCAAATATGAAATTGATTGCAGTCGATCCGTCTGTTATCCCGCTTGGTTCGCGCGTATGGGTGGAGGGCTACGGTGAAGCGATTGCCGGAGACACTGGCGGCGCCATCAAAGGCCACCGCATCGACGTTCTTAAGCCAAACAGTGCAGAAGCAAGACTTTGGGGCAGAAGAACCGTTAAGGTTATCATTTTAAATTAATTTTTGAAAAATAAATTTCTTGTAGTGTGGAGACCCGGTACTGGAGCGTGCCGGGTCTTTGTCGAACTAAACTTAATAATGATTTTTCGGTTATAAAATCTGAATATTTCGATGCTTAATAAAGACCTAGATGGACTTGGAGTTTCATAACCATATGGATGAAAGATCTGCTTTGTGTTTTGTATCGCTGGGCGATATGACTTAAAAAAGCATCCAAAAACCTTCGTAAATATTAAAAAATGAGTTGTAAATACGTTATGTAGCGTCACGCGATACGGATAAACGCCTAGACGATGCTGCAAAAGGCTTGGCGTTTTAACAAAAAGAAAAATAGTGGAGATCTATCTCAGCGATATGCATTTAAACAAAATACACGACTTGAATAAGGTTAAAAAGATGTTCTGTAGATAAAGGGTGCTGAAGCGTTAGAGAACTCAATCAAAGACAAGTGTCTTCCTTAATAGAGTTCCTCTAGAAAGGAGTATATTGTGTTTTGTATCGCTGGGCGATATACTTGAAATAAACCAAAAAACTTTCATAATGTAATAGAATAGGAGGGCCGATATGAGACGTGATATACAACCGAATGAAAGAGCTTTCTCTTCTAAGGAAGTGGCAGAAGAAGTGGGGATTGCAACACCCACGGTTCGAAAGTATGGCCAAATCTTAGAGCGAAATGGATATGAGTTTTTAAAAGATGGCGATCGGCGTATCTTTGTTCAATCCGACCTTGAAGCGCTTATATCGTTGCGCGATACAGACAAGCCCCTAGACGATACAGCTAAAGAACTTGTATATCAACAAAAAGAAAGATTAGAGCGATTCAATGAAACACAAATAGCGGTATCCGATACATATGAAAATTTACCCGAAGACCCCAATCAATTAAAAGAGGTATTAAGGTTTTTAGTCAATGAACTCGCAGCCACACGTGAAATGAACGTTCAACTGACAAACGATATGTCACAACTTAAAACGGCGGTTTCTCGGTTACAACAAGATCATCATAGTATAAGTTCTAATATTGCAAATTCGGCGCAAAAAACTCAAGTTAAAATTGAAAAATTAGCGGAACAACAAAGGACCGATTATGAAACATTACTTCAACAAGAAAAACAAATGAACGAATTCTTACAAATAGAAATACAAAATATGCGTGATGAACAGAAAAAAGAATGGCATTCACAAAATGATTTTAATAAACGTTTAGAGGAAGCGATTCAAAAACCTAAAGGGATATTGGAGAGGCTTTTTTTCATATTCCAAAAATAAGGTGACTATTTAAGTTTTTTATTTAACAGTGTTATGTGAAAGCAAATTTTTGATGAAGGTGCATGTGATACATCTTCCTTAAAATACTTAATGAACGATTAAAGCGTAAGGATGTATCTGATCTTATTCTTGTTTCGTATCGCGGGGCGATACACGAATAATTAAATTTAGGACCTTCATAATTTAATAATATAAGGGTCCAATATGCGACATGATATCCATCGAATAAACAGGTTTTCTCTACAAGCAAGTGAAAAAAGAGTATGGATGAAACATTAGCTATTTAAAAGGATGACCAAAACTTTGATCTAAATGTGTATACGATTTAATAAAAAGGCAAACCCCGTATTCTTTTCAATCCGAAATTGCTACATCTTCCTCAAAATAGTTAATGAACAGTATGCGTAAGGATCTATCGGCACTTATTCTTGTTTCGTATCGCTGGGCGATACAGGAACAAATCAGATTTAGGCCCTTTATAATTTAATAAGATAGGGGTCCGATATGCGTATTGATCACTATCGAATAAACAGTTTTTCTCTATCAAACAAGTGAAAAATGAGTATGGATGCAACACTAGCTGTTCGAGAGGATGACCAAATCTTTGAGCTAAATGTGTATGTGATTAAATAAAAAGGCATTCCCCGTATCTTTTTCAATCCGAAATTGTTACATCTTCCTCAAAATACTTAATGAACAGTAATGCGTAAGGATCTATCGGTTCTTATTCTTGTTTCGTATCGCCGGGCGATATAGGTACAATTATATTTAATACCTTCATACTTTAATAAGGTAGGGGTCCGATATGCGACATGATATCCATCGAATAAACAGGTTTTCTCTACTAAGCAAGTAAAAAAAGGAGTATGGATGAAATATAGCTGTTTGAAAGGAAAGCCAAAATCTTGTGTATGCGATTTAAAAAAACAGCAATCCCCGTATCATTATCAATCCGAAATCGGGGCTTTATAGCGGCACCCGATATAGACATGCCCCTAGACGATATCACAAAGATATTCCTTTGTTTCGAATAGTCGGATTCATTATTCTTCAAATTTCAACAAATTCCCGGGAAATATCTGAAATTTTGCTAATGGGTGTTAAAGCTTACCACTTCGCCAAAAAACGCTCAGAAAGTCTGAGCGTTTTTACGTATCATGTATATTGTTAATTTACAGTTTAAACATATGGTGTCTTAAATCGACATTTTTTCTGCAGAATCAACTGTATGTTTCAACAAGGTCGCAATGGTGATAGGTCCGATCCCGCCAGGAACAGGAGTGATGGCACTTGCCGCTTCGAAACATGTGTCATAATCAATATCCCCAACATTGCCTTTGTTATAACCTGCGTCTAATACAACTGAACCCTGCTTTAACCAGCTTCCCTGAATAAATTTAGGCCGGCCAACCGCCGCAACAACAATATCCGCCTGCTTTAAGATTTCAGGTAAATTGGCTGTTTTTGAATGGCATGTCGTAACGGTCGCATTGGCATTAAGAAGCAGCGCGGAAACAGGTTTTCCTAAGATAGGGCTCCTGCCCACTACCACCGCATGTTTACCCTCAATTGGAATCTGGTAGAATTCTAACATTTTCATAATGGCAGCGGGAGTACAGGAGGGATATTCTCCAAACCCTAATGCCGTCTGTCCAAACCCTGCACTTGTGACACCGTCTACATCTTTGCGAATATCAATGGCTTCAAACGCGGCACGTTCATCAATATGCGACGGAACCGGATGCTGCAAAAGAATGCCATGAACAGCGGGATCGTTATTTAACTCTTTAATTTTTTCGATCAGCTCTAATGTCCGTGTTTCTTCGGGTAATTGCACGCGAATGGACTCCATGCCCAGTCTTTTGCAAGCATTTCCTTTCATTCTTACATAGGTTTCTGAAGCGGGATTATCACCAACTAAAATCGTTGCGAGGCATGGTGTAATACCATTATTTTTTAAAACTTCAATTCGAGCTTTCAAGCCTTCCTTAATTTCTGCCGCAACTACATTTCCATCCAAAATGATTTTTTCCATAACAAGCCCTCCTGAAAAAATGTAATAAAAAAGAGATAAGGATGATAATCCTTATCTCTGCCCAGACGACCCGACATATATAAAACACAGCTTCCTTGTGGTCATTTCCACATTTGTCGTCAGTAACTGTGTCCATTTCGTTGTTATAAGTAAAAGATAACATATAGGGATTGAATGTCAATGGATATAAGACCCAAAATATTCATTTGGAAATGTCCTAGTGATTTAGTAATCTGTTAAAGGGTAATAGAAGACCCAGTCAAGTGAAATCATATTTTCATCACAAGAATCTCGCTTAAGTTTTTTGATATGTTTAGCGGCGGAGTAATATCAGTGCGAAAACAGTTTCCAATGCCCTTCGGTGACAACTTCGACCTCTCCGTCGATCACTTTGATGGCGGTTTGATCATCAATTGCATACGCCAACCCCTGCATTCCGGCTGCCCATCTCTCTGCATTAACCATTGTGTTATACGGCAGCATCTCGTGATCCAAATGCGGGAATATGGCAAAATCGACAAGTCCCAGCGTTTCATCACCACCGTTGGGTGGAGTCCAGCCAACGAAGAAGTCCCCGATGTTAGGTGCCATCACCATGCTCCCAGCACTCATTCCCACATAGACTGCGTGCAGCGACGGCAAGAGGTCTGCCAGCCCGGATTGCCGCATCCAATGGCACAGGTAGAGGGCGTCGCCGCCCGAAACCAACAGGACGTCCGTCTCCCGGACCAGCGGCACCCAGCGGTCTTTGTCGATGCTTGGCAGTGCTGTGAGCTCCAACACGCCGACGGACTTCCAGCCCAGGTCGACCATGGGATTTTCTTCTTTCCCGCTGATGAACTCCCAGGCTTTGACGCCGGGGCCGACCCAGGGGTGTCCGTACATCGCTGTGGGGATGCACAGAGCGTTGGATTCGGCGATTGGCTTGTCCAGCATGTCAACCAGCGCGTCACGTATGCTTTTGTTATTGATGCCTGCAGATGTAAGTAGTAATTTCATAATCTCAACTCCTTGTCGTTACAAGCTACTATTTTTTAGTGTATTCTGAAAGGCAAGAACTTTTAAGTAAACATATACCCGATAGCACACTGCCTAAACCTTTTTGGTCAGCAGCTAAATGCGAAATGATCATAATGGTGTACCAACTGCATTTTAACCTATTTTTCCATATTCTCAACGGTAACCTTTTTTCTGTGTGCGGAAATCTTATAAACAATTTTCGCCTCAACCAGATTGATATTATTTTTAAACTTATCCTCTAAAAATTTCAGATGATTTTATTTAATATTCTTCACTTTCAATCAAGAATCCTTTTTATATTAACCTGCCCCGTTAGTGAAGCAAGGATAACTTTAGAAATGTGCAATAAATATTAGCTTATATACATTTTTCTTAAGAGTAGCGATTCATAATTATAATGCTGAAACATACATTAATTAATTTCAGAAATAGCAAAACAAGAGGCTAACCGTCCAAAAATGCAATTGAAAATGTAGCCTAATTTGTACAGCTTTTTGTATCTGTTGTTGCATCCAAAACATAAAACGGTTCAGTTCACATACTGAGCCGTTTTTTAATATCCATTTTTTGTAGCTTGTTGAACTAACGCACCCCGTTTGTTAAGTGAAGTCCTTCACAAACTAGTCCTTATACAATAAAAATAAACTGATTAGTTTGTTACTATTTATTATTAAAAATTTCGCCCGCCCATTTATAGATTAAATTGGCAACAGACGTCAAGGAATCAGAGGTAGGGAAATGAACTGGGCATTCACCCAAACATAGATATTCGTCATACATACTATATAAGGATTTTTAATCAGACTTTTTGGACTTTGAAAGGAATGATGTAATGTTTCCGAAGAATACCTTTGATTATATTGTAATCGGGGCTGGAACTGCTGGTGGAGTAATTGCAAAAAAATTATCGGATGACATAACAAACTCTGTAATTGTCCTTGAACCAGGAACAAATATGGTTAAAGAGCTAAGCAGTCCTTCTGGTGCGGTATCAGGGATTTTGGCTTCCGATAATAGGCATTCCTTTAATATGCTTACAAATGTACAGCCAGCTATTGGGAATCAGCAGCTAAGAATATCAAGCGGCAGAACTATTGGGGGAAGCTCTGAGCATAATGCCATGTATGCAGTACGGGGAAGCAGTGAACTTTATGATGAGTGGGCGCGCTTAGTTGGAACTCAATGGAGTTATAACAATGTCAGTTCTTTATTCATAAAAAATGAAACATATAGAGGAGAAACCCAAGAACCCGAAGAACGCGGAAGAAGCGGACCCATTTTTGTCAGACAGCAAACTATTCCCGAAGATGGGCTAACCATAACGTTAGCAAAAGCAGCATCAGATGTATTAGATATTCCCATAGTTGAGGATTACAATACTGGCATAAGGGATTGTACATTTTTTAAATCACAATTTTTAAATAAGGAAGTGAATGGACACTTCGTTCGCTCATCTACTGCCACAGGATATTTAAATAGAAAAATTGTAACACCAGGAAATGAGTTCCATCCAGATGAAGTTGGAGTTGGAAGTAGGAATTTGGTTATTTTCACCAAAACAACAGTGAATAAAATTCTATTAGAGCAAGATGGAACAATTCAAGTTGCCGTGGGTGTTGAATTTGTCAGAAACGGTAAAACAAATACAGCATACGCTAAAAAGGGGATTATTATTAGTGCAGGTAATTTTTCCTCTGTTATTTTACAACGTTCTGGAATTGGGAACCCAGATGACCTGGCTAGAGCGGGTATTGAAACAGTTATAAACAGCCCCAATGTAGGGCACAACTTTCAAGCCCATTTTACAATCGGAATGGGAGTGGAAGTTAATACCAAGCGAATTTTAGACCTCATGTCTGCAGATCCAGACAATCCATTTCCACTGGGTGCTTTTAAAGGAGACGGAAGAAGTGGAGGTCGCCGCCTACAAATATATGGATCCTCAACACCAACGTTTCTCCCTACTCAAGATGTACTTGCTAATAATTGGGGTTTTGATCCTAAAAAGAAGAGCAATATTATGAGCATTGGACTTTTTGACCTAAATCCAAAAAGCAGAGGGACTATATTGGCTGCACACAGCGATCCTGAAGCTTATCCTACCATCGACCTTAATCCGCTTGGAGACCCGGATGACTTAGATTTCATGGTTGATCAGTATATTGAGAGCTATAACATTATGAAGAAAGCACGTGAACTAGACCCTGAAGGCATTTACAAAATTGTTTACCCACCTGAAAAGATCTTTGAGATAAGCAATAAAGAAGAACAGCGTAAAAAATTAGAAAGTTACGTAAGGGCTTCATATCGCAATATCTTCCACTTCGGAGGTCAATGCAGGATGGGCAGAAGTATTCGTGACGGCGTTGTAGATGGATATCTAAATGTCTTTGGTACCAAGAACCTGAAAGTCGCCGATCTTTCTATTTCCCCCATTTTACCTGATGGCAATACTGCTATTCCGGCACAAATGATTGGATTAAATGCTGTTAAATTTATTCGGGACCAAAAATGAGTAAATGAAATCAAGCATAATTTAAGAATAAGCTAAATAACAAGAAATCCATTTGTTATTAATAATGAAAAAGGTCGTTTATTAGAAATAAAGAGTTCCGTTTTAAGTTGCTTCTCTCTATATTTTTATCAAAAATCTCATTCTTTTTATTATAGCTATTTAAAAAAAGCAAAACTCGCCATAGTTTGGCGAGTTTTTTTATTCCGTAATTCTTGAACCTTTTTCCACTAACCTGGCAGTTATACACATTATCAGCAAAAAAACGTTAATGTGATGCACCTTTTATCCATGTTTATCTTCTTCAACAAACCTGGCCCGTCACTTAAATAAGAAAAAGCGTCTCCGCATATTACAGAAACGCTACAGTAATTTGATAAGCATATAATTGATAAGTGTTTTTCCCTTTCTTCTAAGCCTGATACATAGCCATATCGGCGTGTTTCCATCTTGGTGGAAAAATTGGTATAACAATAACTTCATTATTTTTAATCATGAAATGAGAACTTACTGTTTAAAAAAGGACAGCAGCACGATCGCCGCTGTCCTCCCCAGGCGCACAAATGTCTACGCGCGCTGCCTGGAACCATTATCCTAGATGCACCAAATCCCTCAATTCATCCGTAGAAAGCTCAGTAATCCAGTTTTCACTCTGGATAATCTGGTCATTCAAAAATTGCTTTTTCTCCAGCATGGCGTCGATTTTCTCCTCGAGCGTGCCGGTACAGATGAGTTTGTGCACATGCACGAAGCGTGATTGGCCGATACGGTAAGCCCGGTCGGTTGCTTGGTTCTCGACAGCAGGGTTCCACCAGCGGTCGTAGTGGATGACATGGTTCGCCGCCGTCAGGTTCAACCCGGTTCCGCCCGCTTTTAACGACAGCAGGAACACAGGGAACTCCCCGTTCTGGAACCGCTCAATCATCGTATCACGCTGCGTCTTTGGCACACTTCCATTCAAGAATGGCACCTCGATGCCAAATTTCTTCTTCAGCGCACTCCGAATCATTTCGCCCATTTCGATATATTGGGTGAAAATCAGACAACTTTCTCCCGAGTCCAAAACCGCATCAATCAGTTCGACAAGCTTCTCCAATTTGTTGGAACGCTCGAGGAGCTCTCGACCCGCTGATTTTTCCTTCAAGTAGAGGGCAGGGTGGTTGCACAGCTGCTTCAAACGGCTCAGCATTTGCAGCACTAACCCCTTGCGTTCAAAGCCAGTCAGCTTTTCAATCTGATCAAACGTATCGTGAATGAGCTGCTCATAAAGGGAAGCTTGCTCAGCTGTAAGCGGGATGTATTCCTTCTGCTCTAGCTTATCAGGCAGGTTCAGCGCGACTTCCTCATCTTTCTTTGTCCGCCGCAACAGGAACGGCCGAATCAACGACTGCAGCTGCTGGATTTTATCTTTCTTTTCATCCTTTTCAATCGGGATGATGTACCGTTTCTGGAACTGGCCTAAGCTGCCAAGATAGCCGTGATTGGTAAAATCAAAAATCGACCACAGTTCGGACAGGCGGTTTTCCATCGGTGTCCCGGTCAGGGCCACATGATGGCGGCCGCGCAGTCTGCGAACCGCTTTCGACTGCTTTGTTTGGGCATTCTTTATGTTCTGCGCCTCATCGATGGCAATCGTGCTCCATTGAACGGACTCGAATTCCTCGAAATCAAGATGGCTGATCCCGTAGGAGGTGAGTACGACATCTACATCCTGTATTTTTTCGGAAAAAGCCGCCTCTTTTAGGCGGTTCGAACCGTAGTGGAGGTACACCTCCATCTCTGGGGCGAATCGCTCAAGTTCTTTCTGCCAGTTTCCAAGTACCGATGTTGGGCAGATGATTAGCGCAGCGTTCGTCGGTACCATAGCAGGAGCGGCATCCGCTTTTTTCTTCCGGCGCGGTTTTGGATCCGCAGCCGCAATAGGGAGGGAGGAGGCGGTGGTTTCCGTTTCCTGGGTAGAAACAGTATTCACACCACCATCGGTATCAAGCGCTGCAGCTTGGCTATCATCCAGCGTATCAGCCGCGACCGGCGCTTCCACAACATCTCCGGGAACCACTTTCACCACGTCCCCAGCCTCATCCTTCACTTTCAACAAATAAGAAATCAACTGAACCGTCTTCCCAAGTCCCATATCATCCGCCAACACAGCACCAAACCCATACTGGCGCAAAAACCACAGCCAGCTCATCCCAAGCTGCTGATACGGTCTCAATTCTCCGTTCAAACCTACAGGCACATCCACGAGCGGAATTTCATTTGTCTCCGCCAGCTGTTTCACCATCTGCTTCCACTGCCGGTTCAGCTCAATCTGAATCTTCGCGAATGCCTTCGGGTTTTCTAGTTCCTCTTCGCCGCCCGCGCCTGAATCCACTAGCTCCTGCTCGATCAAATCGCGAACTTGCAAACCCTCTTTTTCAGCACGTTTCATTAAATCCTGAATTTGTCGAATAAACTGCGGGTCGAGCTTCACCCAGCGGCCACGGATATAGACGAGCCGCCGCTTTTCCTCGACAAGCTGATGGAACTCATCCTCAGACAAATCAACCCCATTCATCGAAAAACGCCAATTGAAATCGAGCATCGCATCCAGCCCGACAAACGACGGCCGGTGACTCGATGTTCCCTTAAGCGACGCCTTCACGCGCAAATTGGCATTTTTCATCGCCTGCCACCAGGAAGGGAGGAGGATTTCGACATCCAGCGCCAGCAGCGTTTCGCTCACGTCCGTCAAAAACATCCACGCTTCTTCCTCGGTCAACTCCGTTTTCAAGGCCGCAGGGCTACGCTCGTCATCCGCATCCTCTGAACCGTCGCCCAGCCATGGAAACAGCCGCACCCAGCGGGCCTGCTCGCGGTCAACCTTATCTAAAAACGGCCGCCATTTCGCCGGAATCCGTTTCACATCTTCGACATCGACAATCTCATCGACATTTTTCTTTCCTCGCAAAAATACATCCAGGCTCCAGTCGCCTTCGCCGTCTTCAGGCTCATCAAGCCGCAAGCCAATCGTAAACGGCGCCTCGCTTTCCTTGATGCCGACCCACTCCAGCCAGCTTTCTTCATCAAAATAGCGCGCCAGCTCCAAGCCCGACAATTTCTGTTTCTTCAACAAATCAAGCTTCGGACCAAACAGCTCCTTCGCCGCATTATTCCTAGTTAAAAAAGAATCCAGCGCACTGTTATACAAATTTGAAATATAGTTGAGAGCGGTGGGGGCCGGTGCATCCAGTTCTTGCTCGCCAGCATCCGGCTCAGATGATGCATGAGAACCGTCCCCATGTACCGTTTGCTCCCAAAACTCCGGATGGAATTCATCTTTAACCCGCTCTGGCAGTTTCCAGCGGAACTCGCCGTCGGGGCCCCATACGGAGAAGTCCGGGAGCCAGTCTTTTTCGACGATGCCCTCGTACATGGAGTTGGCGGCGGCCAAGCAAATCTCGGACTCCTCGTTCCAGTCCCATTCGATAAAGCGGTTGAACGACTCCTTGGCAAAAAGCGACACAAGCTGCCAGCCATTCACCACTACACCTTCGACACCATCGACTGTTGCCTCCTCCAGCACCGTCCCGAAAAAACTTTCCTCGTGGTTGCTGAAGACAAGATTCTTCCACCTTGAAGGAATCAAAATCCTGCCGCGCTCATCCTGGGCAGTCAGCAGAAACCGATCATCACCTAATTTAGTTGTCAGCAATTTCAAAAACCTGGTCTTAAGCATGGAAAACGTGCTCCTTTATAGGAGGGCCGCTTAAAGTTAGACCCTCAAATACCTTTTTCTTTTTTAAAAAGGTAATTTAAAAAGTAATGTATGTATATAATTTAATATTGCCTGAAAAAAAGCCTTATAAATTACCTGTTTCCAGTAAAAAAGTCTTTCGTCCGCAAAAAGGGTACATCCTATTGGCGAATTTTCGCACTCTATTGGCGAATTCGCGAGTTCTATTGGCGAATTCCCACGTTCTATTGGCGAAACGAAATCCTCATCATATTCGCACAGTCTTAAAATCGTAAAAAGTATCAGGCACCGCTCCCAACAAACCATTCAAGAACCCAAATCCCCAAACTGTCCACCTCACACGGACAAATGTCCACGCGCGGTGCCTGACATCACGCTTATATCAACTTACTCCGCTGACACTCCTCATGAAACGCCCGCAGCCGCTTCGTTCGCTCGAGCAGCCCTTCGAGAAAGTACTCCCAGTCATCAACGCGCTTCAGCTTCTTATACAGTGTCCGCAGCTTCTTCAAATGCCGTACAGCGGCCCGATAGCTCCCGCGGTTTTTCTGGTCAATCTCGCGCTGAGCCGTTTGATGCAGCATTCCCAGCAGTACCTCGGGCTGTTCCTTTTCGACGACTTTCACCCGATCCTTCGGCAATTCATAGTAATCGAAGCCGACAAAAGCCTGGAGTTCGCCCCAGCGGTCATAATCGCCGCGCTCAAACAACAAATACTCATAATCTGCAAAGCTGTAGGGGAGTGCCATTAGCAGCGCCCGCTCATACAAATCCATCCGGCCATTCTCCGAGCAAAACGGTGCAATCGACCGCATCACACTTCTTACAAAGGCGGTGCAGCTTTGATAGGAATCAATCCAATCCAAATACTCCTTCAACCTTCCCAAAAACATCTCAATCACAGGCTCCGCCCGGCGCCACAGCTTTGCACCCGTAAAATTATCAATCCAGTACACCAGATACGGTACAAACCGAACATCAGGCACACCGCCAGCAAGCTTCAACGCTAAATCATCATTCCCCAGTAGGAAATATAAATGAATCATTGTCGCTAAGAAAGGCAGGGGATTTTCCGATTCCTCAAGCGCCTTCAGCCGTGCGCCAATCCTTATGGCTTCCTCCTGCCGCCACTCCTTTTTCCGGAATAGCTCCGTCCACAGCATTCGGTGCATATAAACCCGCTCAATATCAAACCCAGCCACACATGTCAGCACCGCATGGGATTCATCGCGCAGCCGATCAATAAATTCATCAAACGCAAACGGCATGGTCTGCACGGCCAAACGCTCCACAAGATCTTCCGCATCCTCGAGCAGATTTTCAAAAATATGTCCATAAGCTTTCCGTACGGCATGCCCCTCAAACCCAAGCTCTTCACTCAATACCAGCAGCTTCCGAAACGACACAACTGAAGCCACCAGATCATACAGCAGGCGCCATTCCTTCTCAACCGGCGCACTCGCTCCGACCCGCTTCATATGAATCCCGAAAAGCTCTGAGACCACATACGGGTTCGAATGTTTTTTAGACGCCACCAAAGCATCAAAACTAGACTCAAAAGATTGTACCCAGCGATCATAATCGGGCTTCAACAGCCCGGCCGCCTTCACCAAGTCCTTCGCCGCCTGCAGGCCCCAGCTTGCCACCGACTTCGTCTCTCGCACCGGCTCTCGCCACTCTGCAAGCCAATCTGACACACTCGCCTCACGCGAATACGCTGCAAAAAACACTGCCAACTGATGCCGGCACAGCTCCTCACCAGGGCAAGAACAATCGCTCATCCCCAAAAACTCAGGATCAAGCCGCACCTTTGCCGGCGACACATCCTGCACCACCGCCGTATATTCCCCGTTCTGAAACGTAAGCTGTTTCACCAGACCCTGCCGGAACAGCATCATCCCTTTCTGAACAAGGCGTGCATCTTCCGATGCATTCGCATTCAACAAATCCTTCAACTCATCCGCAAGCCCCTGTAACACCTCGTTCACAGGCATCGCTCCCTTTACCCAAAAAATCCATATTCCTTTATTATACCCAAAAATCCGCCCAGCGAGGAGCATATGCTCAAGCCCTTGATAAAAACATTTAAAATGGGTGTCAGGAAATGCACGAAGATATAGTGGAGGGCAATCCAAGCACATAGCGCCAAGTCTGTTGCCACATGCATAATTCTAATAAATATCTCCTTTACACCTTAGGTACTACTTCCTAAGCAGTAAAAAGTAGTATGTCGAAATTACCAAAATTTGTGAACTTGGAAGGAGATTTCAACCCCTGTGCTGAAATTATATAAATATACTTCTTTTGGGAGGAAGGCCTAATGAGAGCTACCCGCCAATATAGATCTCCTTATGCTGCGATGTTGTGGTCAACAGTGATGCCGGGGTTCGGGCAGTTTTACAACCGCGATTATATAATGGGATTTACGTTACTTATATTGGAATTCGTCATCAATGTGAAATCAAAATTGAATTTTGCCCTCATCTTTTCATTTAATAAGGGCTTGTCGGGGGCACATCCACCGATTGATTACAGCTGGGGATTGTTTTATCCGTCCCTTTATGGCTTCGCCATTTGGCACGCCTATAACACGGCCAAGACGAATAATCAGAAGCTGGAAGGGAACGAGGCGGAGAACAGGACCTATCTGTCCGGCTTTTTCCTCGGAATCGTCCTTGGGATGGATTTCGGTCTGTTCTGGCATGACGGCCCTATATTGAAAAATCTGCCGCTTTTCGACGCTCCCGTGTTCAACGGAATCTTCTTCGGCCTGGTGATGGGATTAGTCGGGCAACTGATGGAAAATAACGTATATCGAAAAAACAAAAAGCGGAAACTTGAAGTAAATTAATATAGGTAGAGAATGTACATAAAGGGGAAGTTACCAGAGCCAGGCTGCCAGCCTGGCTTTTTAGCTGTCTGGTTTTAGAGGAAAAATAGGGTAGGCGAGTAAAATGCAAATTTCGATGAGTAAATCCCGAAATCAGGCGAGTAAATTTAAAATATTGAACAGTAAACTGAACAAAGTGACGAGTAAATTCCCAAAAAGGTAATTGTAATCAAGAAAAAACTTAATAAAATTCCCCAAATTAAAAGCCGGCCCCTTCAAGATAGAAGAGAACCGGCTTTTTTCATGAATCTTAGCCTATAAATTGGTACCTTTTCGCTGAAGTTTCATAGCAACAAATCCTGCTGCAACTAAAGCTAGTCCAAAAATCAGGTAGTTATACATAGATGTTGCCGTATTCGGCAGTGCATGGCCAGTAGTGGCTGCAGCGGTAGTGGTGGCTGTTGATACAGGTGTTGTAGTGGTAGGTGTAGTCGTAGTTGTATTTGTATTCCCTTGTGGTGCTGGATTCTGAGTATCCGTGCTGCCAGGGTTTGGTGTAGGATCCACGACAACTGGCTTTTCGATGTTCTTGATTTCAATGGTTGCGACTGCTTCTCTGTCACATGCATCTTTGACATAAACAGTGTAGACGCCATTTTCAGTTACTTGGAAGGCCGCGTCTTTAACATCGGTGCCTGCAGCTTGGAAATCCTGAGCAACTTTTGTACCAGGAAGCCATTTAAGGGCTTGTACTGGTTCAGCGTTGGTTTGAACCGTAACGGTTACTGGGTCCTTAGTTGTTTCCACGGTTGATGGAGTCAACTGGACAGTTAGCACCTTTTCAGGGAACAGCGGTTTCAGAATTGCGTCCGCTAATTTTGCAAGCGCCTGATGGCCTGCAGCAGTTGGGTGAACCCCGATACCTAATTGAGGAACTTCACCAGTTAAAACATATTGAGCTTGGTGTCCAGCAAAGGCATTAAACGCATTTGCCAAATAGACTCCATTTCCATCGTTGGCAACCGGATTGATTAAAGTTCCGTTAACCAAAGAAATTAACTGATCTCCAAGTTGATGGAAGATAGCAAGTTGTGGGGTATCCGGAATTGGATTATAAAGATTGTAAAGAACGATTGGAGCTGAGCTGTTGACGGCTCTGATTTTTCCGACAATTTGAACTAAGTTTGTACGTAACTGAGGTGCACCTGTAGCTGCTTCTGTAACAAGGGCTGCAAGTTGTTCCTCTGTCATGGACTCAACACTTTCAGGATTTTCTAGAAGTTTTGTAATACCTGTAGTCTGCAAAAGGTCATTGCCGCCTATGTACAATGTAATCGCATCTGCATGTTTAACAGCATCTAAAGTGTTCGCATTGCCTAAGCTGGCTAGCAATTGAGTAGATGTTTGGCCTGATTTTCCAAGATTCGTAACATCGTTTGGTTTAGCGCCTAATTTTCCTATTAAACTAGGAAAAGGCGTGATTCCTGCGGTCCCTTCAGTAATCGAATCTCCCAATGCTACGATACTGCACTGACACTTGTTTTCGTCATTGTTCGCAAAAGCAAATGCCGAAAAGAAGGTGTTCAGCGCGAGCATAAGGATGAAAAGAATAGAAATGCGTCTAAATTTCACTTTCATACCCCCAATATTTTTTATAACGAACAATTTAATTATAATTGTCATATTTTCCAGAATTCAACAAATACAATTCATCAAATAGGGTCAAAATGCCCGTTATTTTGTTGTGTTTTTACAATATTTAATAAATTTCGACAATGTTTGATGAGTGGATATTCCTATATTCATATTTTTGTATTAAGACAACGGGACTAAATTTATAATTTGAAGGAACTAATAATAGATAATGGGGGGAGCATCGAGTAAATCCCAAAGTAGGTAATTGAAGAGTTGAAAAGTATCAAAATCTTTATAAGTTTGTGCTATTAATCTAATAAAGATACCATTTTCTGGATATACTTTCCTGTTTTATAAAAATACTTTCCAAAATAAACGAATACTTTCCGTTTTTGAAAAAATACTTTCCAAGTTTAATGGTTTACTCACCAAAAAGTCCATCTTACTTTCCAAACTAAAAAAACCAGCCCCATCAAAAGGGGCTGGTTTAATAATTCAATAGTTTAATAGAATCGTTTAAATGCTTCAAAGTGCGAAGCGTAGTACGTGTTGCTTAAATTGGAAATCTTCACGCCGCCGTCGTTGGCGTCGATGAATTGGTTATTGCCCAAGTAAATGCCGACATGGGAGATTCCTGGCTTATAGGTGTTAGAGAAAAACACCAGGTCGCCCGGCTTAGGCTGGTCGACATAATACGAACGGTCGTAGTAGCCGGCAGCGGAAGTGCGGCTGATTTTCTTTCCGGCCTGATTGAACACGTAATAAATGAAGCCGCTGCAGTCGAATCCGGATGGGGTGCTGCCGCCCCAAAGATACGGCACACCGATTAAGCTCTTGGCAACAGAAATCACCTGTGTACTAAAATCACCAGAAGGCGCCGGAACCGACGTCTGGCCTGGCACCTTAATCGTCTGGCCGGCATAAATCATATCATAAGTTAAATTGTTCAGTGCCTTCAGGTTTTGGACAGTGGTATTATGTCTAGCGGCAATGGAACCGAGGGTATCACCGCTTTTGATCACATAATCGGAAACGTCCGATGCTGCTGGAGGCGGAGTCACTTGCGCTGGCGGTGCAGGAGTCGCCGGCTGAACCGTTCCACCCTGCCCAGGTACCTTCAGCGTCTGGCCAGCATAAATCCGATCGGAACTCAGGCCATTCAATGATTTTAATTGTTGTACGGTCGTTCCGAATTTAAGAGCAATCTTGCTCAGGCTGTCGCCTGAGACAATCTTGTAATCCTGTGTCCCAGCCACAGATGGCGCAGGTGCAGGAGTCGATGGTGCAGGCGGTATAACGACTACAGGACCAGGAGCACTCCCAGCATTAGGGGCAGAAACCTTCAATACCTGTCCTGGAAAAATTAACGTGCCGCTAAGACCGTTCCACTGCTGCAGCTCGCCGACCGTCACCCCAAAGCGGTTGGCAATCTTAATCAGGGCATCCCCCTTCACAACAGTATAGGAAGCTGCTGGCTGTGCAGACGGAGCGGGGGCAGGAGCTGCACTTGCACCAGTTCCCGGAATCTGCAGGGATTGTCCAGCGTAGATTAAGTCCGAAGTTAACCCATTTGCTGTCTTTAAATCATGTACGGTTGTTTTATATGTATTGGCAATTTTCGATAAGGTGTCGCCTTTTTGCACCTTATATGTATCCGCATGGGCAGCGCCCGCGTAGGCGATGGACAGAAGAGCGGTTGTCGATAAGGCTCGAACAACGGTTTTACTCACGAGAATGTCACCTCTTTTATTCTATTTTTCTATGTATTTTACCATAGATTGCTAATTTGTAGTTCGAAAGTCGAAAAATTTGAGAGAAATTCACAAAAAACCACATAATCAGCAGAGGATTCTACAAAATTCACAAAATTGTTACAAAAAATTAACTGGAAATCTATTTACATTCGACTCTTTTTCTATTATTATCAAAAGCATGAAATGATGGAGGGACAGGTCGGGATGGAAAAGAAGGAAGAGAATCTCAGCACGAATGCTGAATTTTCAGAGATTGTCAAAAGAACATACGACAGAGTCATGCAAGAAAATGAAATTTCCTTTGATCAATTAATCAAGGATTTAAAAGCGGACCTCAAACATTTAGTGGCGCACTATTAATAGTTAAACTGCTGGAATCATTTCTAGCAGTTTTTTTGTACCCTTTTTTGGAGAGAGCCGCTCCACTATTAACAGCATCGAACCTCACCAACGCCTGATTTTGAGGCGGCAGAACCGTCCCCATGCATCAAAAAAGGCGAACCCGCCAACTGGTCCGCCAACTGCCATTACTTACTTATCAAATACGCAGCCAAAGCCTCGCCCCATACTTGGACACCTTTGTCACTTGGTCCGCTTTGGTCTGGTAATAAATAATCCTTCATCGCATCCGTATTCGGATCCGGCCATGCTGCCCAGTGATCCAAATAGGGAAGCTTATTTTGCTCGGCATAGTCCTTCAGCTTTGCAACCTGCAGCGGGTAATTTTTCGCCTTGTAAAGCGGGTAGGATGGCTGCAAGATAAAGGCTGTCTCCGGCTTCACAGCTTTGATATTCCCGATAATCTTTGTCAGATCGTTTAGGGTATTATCCATCCCAACAACCCCGTTATTTTGCAAAATAAACGGTTCGAAAATAATCAAATCAGCCCCAGCCTCGGCAATTTCCTTCTGTTTATTGTCCTTCAAAAATTGGGTCGAGGTGGAGGAATATGTATGGACATTCACTTCTATGTTTTTTGCCCCAAACGTATCAAGCAGCTTCTTTTCTACAATAGGATAAGCCCCTTCGTTTTCAGAACCAATCGCAGCAGAACCGACGAACAAAATTTTAAATGGAGTTTGATCGGCCAGTGCTTGCTTCAATCGTTCTACCGATTCAGCCGGCCAATTTTTCGTAAACTGGAGCAGATCGGATTCCTTTTTTTCGCTTTTAGCTGGCATCAAGCCAGATTTCTTCGCCAGATTGGTAGATTTAGTATCGGCCTTAGCGGAAGCTTCAGAAATTTTGTCGCTCCAATGGGATTGACCTAAATACATGACAAGGATAAAAGCAATTCCTAAAAATACAATTAGAACTTTCTGCATTTCAATCTATAACCCCCAATTCATAGTGCAATCCAATTATATCAGAAATAATCTGAAAATATTCCAATTCCTCCTTTATTCTACAGAAAAAGACAAACATATTACAAAAAGATTACATGAGTTAAAAAGAAATTACTTCCAAATCATCATTTCCTCTTCAAAAATCTTACAAAAAGGTGTTTAATAGAATATGTGAGTTTCTAAATTGACAAATTTCGCATAAACATGACAAATTATGCTATAATGCTCTATTGTATTCAGATATTTAGGAGGACGAAATGGAAGAGACTATAAGTTTAAAAGAGCTGCTTGAAACCCTGAAAAAACGATTAGCGTTAATCATATCCATTACACTCATCGCAGCAATTATCAGCGGTGCGGTCAGTTACTTTTTCTTAACCCCGATTTACCAGGCTTCTACACAAATTCTTGTCAACCAAACGAAGAATGATCAAACTGTGTACAGTCCAAGCGAAGTACAGACAAACCTGCAATTAATTAATACCTATAATGTCATCATCAAAAGCCCGGCGATTTTAGATATCGTAGCAGAAGACCTGAATTTAGGGTTGAATGCGAAACAATTAAATGCAAAAATCACCGTCGGCAGTGAAAAGGATTCCCAGGTGGTAAACGTATCAGTTCAAGATTCAAATCCTGATACGGCGGCCCTGATTGCCAATAAAACAGCAGAAGTATTCAAAAAAGAAATCGCCAATATTATGAAGGTAGATAATGTCAGCATTTTGGCGAAAGCAGAAACAGGTGAAAAGTCTTCTCCGATTAAACCGAGACCATTATTAAATGTTGCCATTGCATTGGTAGTCGGCTTAATGGCGGGTGTTGGACTTGCCTTCTTACTTGAGTATTTTGATAACACGGTTAAAAACGAACAAGATGTTGAAAAAGTACTAGGGCTTCCAATTTTAGGCGTCATCTCTCAAATTGAAGATCAAAAGTTAGAAGAATTGAAAGCACGCAGAGCAGCAAGAAATTCTACGGTAAGAGGTGAGACGGTTGGCTCTTAAAAAGAAAAGACAACAAATCAATAAGGACTCCGCTCGTAAACTCGTTACAGCGATTGCCCCAAAGTCACCTATTTCAGAGCAATTCAGAACAATACGGACGAATATCCAATATTCCTCCATTGATGAAGAAATAAGAACGATTATGGTGACATCATCTGGACCCGGAGAAGGGAAATCAACAACAGCAGCGAATCTAGCCGTCACATTTGCCCAGCTCGGAAAAAAAGTCTTATTAGTCGATGCCGACCTTCGCAAACCGACAGTACATCATACGTTTGAAGTAAACAATTTATTCGGATTTACGACGGTATTGACCAAGCAAAGGAAACTGGAAAAAACCGTTCTGGAGACTGAGGAACAGGATTTGTATATTTTAACAAGCGGCCCGATTCCGCCTAACCCTGCAGAGCTCTTGAGCTCAAAATCAATGGAGCTATTCATCGATGAGGCGAAGAGTGAATTTGACTATATCATCTTTGATACGCCGCCATTATTAGCGGTTGCGGATCCGCAAATTCTTGCGAATCAGTGTGACGGCACCATTCTTGTTGTCTATAGTGAAAAGACAGAAATCGAGCAGGCCAAGAAGGCAAAAGAATTGTTAGAAAATGCCCAAAGCAAGCTGCTAGGTGCCGTATTAAATCATAAAGAACTGCAAAAGGGCGATTATTACTATTATTATGGTTCGAAATAATAAATTTCGACAAGATTTAGCCCTTTTCTGTGATTTTTTAAAAGGAAAAATGAATAAAGATTACAGGAAATGACACTTTTGTTGAAAAGTGGTGTTAATAATGATTGATTTGCATTGTCATATTTTGCCTGGGGTGGATGATGGGGCGAAGGACTTGTCAGAGAGTATCGAAATGGCCAAAATGGCTGTAGAACAAGGAATTCGTACCATTGTTGCTACCCCGCATCATTTAAATAATCAATATGAAAATCCAAAGCAAAGTATTTTGGCTAAAGTAGACGAATTAAACCGAGTATTTCAAGAGGAAAACATCGATTTAAAAATACTACCTGGCCAAGAGGTCCGAATCCACGGAGAACTGCTGGACGGCTATGAAAAAGGAGAGATTCTGCCAGTACATCATACCCAGTATGTGTTAGTAGAATTTCCCTCTAGCCATGTTCCGAGATATGCAGGACAGCTGTTTTATGACCTACAGTTGGCGGGACTTCTGCCTATTATCGTGCATCCCGAACGGAATCAGCAAATCATCGAACACCCCGATACCCTTTATAAGTTTGTGGAAAAAGGTGTGTTAACCCAGATAACGGCTGGCAGTATTTGCGGGGATTTTGGGAAAAAGATCAAAACCTTTTCATTGCAGCTGCTAGAGGCGAATCTAACGCATTTCATTGCCTCTGATGCACATAACACAAAGACCCGTTCTTTTAGGATGGGGAGTGCCTTCAAGATTATTAAAGAAAAGTACGGAAAAGAAATGGTATACCTATTACAAGAAAATGCTGCACATGTCATTGAAGGTTATCATGTGTCTACAGGAGCACCTTGTCAGATTAAAAAGAAGAAATTCTTAGGAATCTTTTAGTTAACAGGCTTCTAGGAAAAAAACTTCTAAGTTAAATATTTTGATTCAGGCGCTATGATAACCTGAACGGTGAGGCTTCCCTGTCCGTTATCCATGGGGGCACTCGGTCATGCTGTGGGCCCGCTCTTTTGTAAAGAGTAGGACCTTAGATGCAGGTCGTCAGGAGCATGATGTGAGGTCGGGTTAGATGCCCATTTAAAAAAACAAACAGAAAACAATAAATATCTAATGAAAGGATAAGCGCATGAAAGCACTTGCATTTTCATTAGGTATTTATTTTTTGGGCGAAAAAAAAAGTATAAGGGCAACTATGACTCTGTCTTCGCTCTTAAGGGCTCGCCAATCGGCGAGTTTTCTTTATCCAAACGATATTCAAATATACATAGAAAAAGGGGGAAAATATCGGTGACATATGGGAAGAGACTGACGACACTAGCGCTATTGGATTCGGCGATCATCCTGACAGCAATCTACATCAGCTACTGGACGCTTAATCCGATGATTCAAATTCTCGAGAGCCCGATTGTGCTCGTGACCGCGCTGACATTATTAATTTGCCATCATCTATTTGCTTTTTATTACAAGCTTTATAACAAAGCGTGGCAATACGCGAGTGTGGGTGAACTTATCGCGATTGTAAAGGCCGTGACGCTGACAATTGCGGCTGCAGCCGTCATGCAGGAGGTTGTGTTTGACAATATTTATGTCCGGGTATTGATGATCACCTGGATGATCCATGTTCTGTTTATCGGCGGTTCACGTTTTTCATGGAGAATGTTCCGAGATAACATCATGAACAAACAAAAGGATATCAAAAAAACGCTCATTATCGGGGCAGGTTCAGGCGGAACGATGGTGGCACGTCAGCTGCTTCATAATCATGACATTGATTTAAAACCGGTGGCGTTTATCGACGATGATCCAAAAAAGTTTAAATTGGATATCCTAGGAATTCCGGTGGTTGGGAATTCCAACGATATCGTAAATGCCGTTGAAAAATACAAAATTGACAACATCATTATCGCAATTCCTTCGTTAAGCAAAAAGGAAATCAACCGCATCTTCGATGAGTGCTCCAAAACAAAGGCAAAAACACAAATAATTCCCAAATTGGAAGATTTAATGACCGGTAAACTATCTGTAAATGAATTCCGCGATGTCCAGGTAGAAGATTTGCTAGGCAGGGAACCGATAGAGTTGGATATTAATAGTATTTCTGAATATGTATCGGGAAAAACAGTTCTGGTCACTGGAGCAGGCGGCTCAATCGGTTCAGAAATCTGCCGGCAGATTTGTAAGTTCAATCCTCGAAAAATTGTCCTGGTAGGACATGGCGAAAACAGTATCTACCTAATTGATATGGAACTTCGCCGCAAATACGGAGAGCAGATTGAAATTGTCCCTGTGATTGGTGATATTCAGGATCGGAACCGGATGTTTGAAGTGATGGAGGAACATCGGCCGTTTGTGGTTTATCATGCGGCTGCGCATAAGCATGTGCCTCTTATGGAATATAACCCTAGGGAAGCCGTGAAAAATAACATTTTCGGAACTAAAAATGTTGCAGACGCGGCTGACACCTTCGGTGTTCATACTTTTGTGTTGATTTCTTCGGATAAGGCGGTTAATCCTCCTAATGTTATGGGAGCGACGAAGCGGTTTGCGGAGTTGATTATTCAGAGTCTGGCGCAACACAGTTCGACAAAATTTGTGGCTGTTCGGTTTGGGAACGTACTTGGCAGCCGTGGCAGTGTGATTCCGTTGTTTAAGAAGCAGATTCAGGCTGGCGGGCCAGTTACGGTTACCCATGAAGATATGACACGTTACTTTATGACGATTCCTGAAGCCTCAAGGCTTGTCATTCAGGCAGGCACCCTTGCGCGTGGCGGGGAAGTATTTGTGCTGGATATGGGGGAGCCGGTTAAGATTGTCGATTTGGCGAAGAATTTAGTCAAGCTTTCAGGGTTTTCAATTGAAGAAATCGGAATTAAATTTACGGGACTTCGACCTGGCGAGAAGATGTATGAAGAGCTGCTCAATGCAAATGAAATACATCAAGAGCAGGTTTTCCCTAAGATTCATATTGGTAAAGCCAATGTGATTAATGCGGACGTATTGAGTCGATTAATTAACCAGCTATTAAATATGTCCGAATTGGAAATGCACGATACTTTGATAGCGGTGGCTAACAATAAGTGTGATGCTACTGCATTATTGACAGTAACAAATTAGAAACTTGATAACCTTCGGTTATCTATTAATGTGTGATAAGGATTGAATAGAATGAAAAATGTTCGTAAAGCGATTATTCCAGCAGCAGGCTTAGGAACACGGTTCCTACCTGCTACAAAAGCGATGCCAAAAGAAATGCTGCCGATTGTTGATAAACCCACGATTCAATATATTGTTGAAGAAGCGGTAGCTTCTGGTATTGAAGATATTATCATTGTTACGGGTAAAGGGAAGCGGGCTATAGAAGACCATTTCGATTTTGCACCTGAACTTGAACAAAACTTAAAAGAAAAAGGAAAAACTGACTTACTCGACAAGGTCCACTATTCCACAAATTTAGCTGATATACATTATATACGGCAGAAAGAGCCAAAAGGTTTAGGGCATGCGGTGTGGTGTGCGAGAAATTTTATTGGTGATGAGCCGTTTGCGGTTTTGCTTGGTGATGATATTGTTCAAAGCGAAACTCCTTGCCTTAGACAGCTTATAAATATATATGAAGAAACTCTTTCATCAGTTATTGGGGTTCAGACCGTTCCTAATAATGAAACACACCGGTATGGAATTGTTGACCCATCAATACAAGAGGGTAGAAGATACCAAGTTAATAACTTTGTAGAAAAACCAAAGCAAGGGACTGCTCCTTCAAATTTAGCGATTATAGGTCGGTATATTCTCACTCCGGAGATATTTATGTTTTTAGAGGAGCAGGAAACTGGTGCGGGCGGAGAGATTCAGTTGACGGATGCGATTCAGAAGTTGAATCAAATACAACGGGTATTTGCTTATGATTTTGAAGGAAAACGGTATGATGTTGGGGAGAAGTTCGGGTTTGTGAAGACTACCATTGAAATGGCTTTAAAAAATCCTGAGTTAAGATCAGATTTGATTCACTATCTTGATAAGATCGTAGATGAAATCAAAGTGAAATAAGTCAAGTGGTCCCTGTTCATTAGTGCTTCAATATGACCATGGGCCATATACTTGACTAATTTAGTGGTTAGTAGTGGATTGGAGATTATGAACACCCAATTAAGTCCTAATTAACTAAATAATAACCAAGAAGAATAATAAACAAGTGAGGTATTTTTTATGTCTTATTTAGTAGTTGTTGCTCATCCTGATGATGAAGTTTTAGGCGCAGGGGCCACAATGTATAAGCTTGCACAAGAAGGCCATTCGGTTAATGTCTGTATTCTTTCAGGAGAAGTGAATGCTAGAAACTTCCGTCCAACGGTTGATGAGCTTAATGAAGATGTAAACAACTCTATGAAAATATTAGGAGTTGATCACGTCATCACCGGCAATTTTCCAAACATAGAGTTTAATAAGTCTGGACATTTAAAACTTGTTCAGTTTATTGAGGCAGCTATTCTTGAAACAAATGCGGAAGTAGTATTTACTCACCACCCGGCGGATTTAAATAATGATCATCTTCACACCTCAATGGCCTGTCAGGCAGCGGTGAGACTGTTTCAAAGAAGAAATGATATAACACCATTAAAAGAACTGTTATTCATGGAAGTGCCATCCTCAACTGAGTGGGGTTTGAATAGAGCGATGAATCCATTTTCACCAAATACCTTTATTGAGGTTGGTGAATTGAGTGTAGATAAAAAAATTGAAGCTCTCGCACAATATCGTGGAGTAATGAGAGATTATCCTCATCCTAGAAGTAAAGAAGCGATTAAGGGTCTTGCTGCTTACCGTGGAGGGCAATCGGGCATGATTTATGCCGAGGCGTTTGAGAGTGTATTTAGACGCGGATTATAAATATGGGGGATGACTTGCGTTGAAGAAGCGAATAGCATTTGCAACTTGTGTTCAATTGGGACTAAGTTGTATTGAAGAAATATACCGAATTGGCGGCACACTTGACTTACTAATTACACTCAAAGATGAAAAAGCGAAAAACAAATCTGGAAGGGTATATCTGGATGATATCGCGACAAAACAAACTACTCCGCTTTTAAAGATTAATAATATAAATGACCCGGAAGTTGTGAATGCATTAAAGGAACGCCATATTGATTGGTTATTTATTATTGGCTGGTCACAGATTGCTAGGAAAGAAGTTCTTGAAACACCGACTTATGGATGTATTGGGATGCATCCTACCTTATTACCTTTAGGCAGGGGAAGAGCTGCAATTCCATGGGCAATTATTAAAGGATTAGAAGAAACTGGTGTAACGATGTTTAAATTAGATGAGGGCGTTGATACAGGTGATATTATTGGTCAAGGTGTGATTCCTCTTGATAAAAAAACAACAGCTACTGATCTTTATCAAAAAGTAGATCAGATGCATATTACTCTAATTTCAATGTATTGGAATAATATCGTAAATAATGATATTTCATTAACCAAACAAGATGAATCAAAAGCAACAGAATGGCCAGGAAGGAAGCCGGAAGATGGAAAGATATCAAGTACAATGACAATGGATGAGGCTGATAAGTTGGTGCGAGCTGTTACACGGCCATATCCAGGTGCTTTCTATAGTAATGGAAATAAAACATACAGAATCTGGTCAGCAAAAACAAATAAATATGAAGGTGAAATACAACTTAGCGATGGGTATTTGATTCCCATTGATTTTGAGTTAGAGGGATAGTTATGCAGGAAAAAGGAATTCAAAAATTAATCAAACGGATATTTGACATTATTGTTTCTTTAATTGTACTTATTCCATTTCTTCCACTATGGATAGTAATTGCAATATTGATTAAGGTTACATCTCCCGGTCCGGTTTTTTTCCTACAGGACAGGCCAGGACTTCATAGGAAAATATTCAAGGTATACAAATTTCGGACCATGAAGCCAGGTTCAGAAAAAATGGTTAAAGGGCAAGAGGTTATGAAGGAAGACGATCGGATAACCTCGATTGGAAAGTTCTTAAGAAGAAGTAAACTTGATGAGATTCCCCAAGTATTAAATGTGTTAAAGGGAGAAATGAGTTTAGTAGGACCTAGACCTGAACGAGTAGCATCCCTGGCAGATTATACAGATGAGATTTCTAAAAGACTTAATATGACTCCTGGTATGACAGGATTGGCACAAGTAAGTGGGAATATCTATCTCTCTTTACAGGATAGGTACAAATTTGACGTTTATTATGTAGAGCATTTTAGCTTGTTGCTTGATTTAAAGATTATTATGCGAACTATTGGTGTTGTTTTGTTTGGGGAAGACAGGTATGTAAATATGCGTTTAGTTAACCTACCACAAGGTACTAAAGAGGCAGCAGCTTCCAAAGAGGAGACAAATTAAAATGAAAAAGATACTTATTACAGGTACAAACAGTTTTATCGGAACCTCCTTTAAAGAATGGGTTTCCTCATATCCTGATAAGTATTCTGTAGATAATATAAGTCTAAGAAGTGATGACTGGAAAGAAAAATCATTTCAAGGATATGATGTGGTATTTCACACTGCTGCCATTGTACATGTTAAAGAAAATGAAGAATCTAAGTATTTTAAAATAAATAGAGATTTAACTCTTGAGCTTGCAAAAAAAGCAAAGCTAGAAGGTGTTAAGCAATTCATTTTTCTTAGTACTATGGGGGTATATGGAACTGAAACGGGATATATTACACAAGAAACTATTCCTACTCCTAAAACCCCTTATGCAAAGTCTAAATATGAAGCTGAACAACTCTTGTTAGAAGAAAGCTATGAGGATTTTAACATAGCAATTCTCCGGCCACCGATTGTTTATGGTAAAGGGTGTCCTGGAAATTACACTAGACTAGCAAGTATGGCTTTAAAGCTACCGTTTTTCCCTAGTATAGAAAATAAGCGTAGTATGATTCACGTTGATAACTTATCAGAATTTATAAGGTTATTAATTGACCATAGTGCTAATGGTTTGTTCTTTCCACAGAATAAGGATTATGTGAACACATATGAATTAGTGAGAGTTATTGGAAAGGCTCATGGCAAAGATATTAAATCAACAAAGCTATTTAACTGGGCGGTTGCAATAGGTCTTAAACAATCTGAGACCATAAGGAAAGTATTTGGCTCATTTATTTATGATCAAAATATGCCGGGCGGTCCCGGGTCATTAATAAATGGTAAGAAAATAGAATACGAGATGACATCTTTTAGAGAAACAATTACAAGTACTGAAAGGAGGGAGTGACTGTAGTGAAAAATAAGAAAGATATTTTATTTTTATGTCAATATTTTTACCCTGAATACGTTTCATCTGCTACTCTCCCTTTTGATACAGCAGTAGCTTTAAGAGAGGCAGGTTTTACTGTAGATGCGTTAACAGGCTATCCTAAGGAATATAGCCAAAAAGAAGACGTACCATTGAAGGAAACCTTTAGAAATATTGAAATCAAAAGGTTAAAATATATCCAATTAAAGCGAAGTAATTTCATCGGCAGGCTTATCAACTATTTTTCATTTACATTTTCTGTTGCCTTAAGAATTAAGGAACTAAGTAAGTATAAAGCGGTAATTGTATATTCTAACCCTCCTGTATTGCCTTTTGTTGCTGCACTTGCTAACAAATTTTATAAAACAAAAATAGTTTTTGTTAGTTACGATGTTTATCCAGAAATGGCTTATATTACAAACTCTATATCAGAAGACAGTTTCATTAGCAAAATGATGAAGGTTATTAATAAAACAGTATTTAATCATGTAAACAAAGTAGTTGCTTTATCAAATGAAATGAAAGAGTACCTACTTAACCATAGATTATCGTTGACTTCTAACCAGATTGAAGTTATCCCCAATTGGTATAAAGACCAAGGAGTTACTATTGCTTCTGAGTCAACAAAAAATAAGCTTTTCCGTGAAATTAAAAGGGATGGGAATCTTGTTGTTTCTTATTTTGGCAATATGGGGATTTGTCAGGACCTTGATACTTTAATTGAAGCGATTCGACAATTGAAGGATGTCAATAAAGTTCAGTTTGTCTTTGCGGGTCATGGAAATAAGATGGATTTATTGAAGACTGTTGTAAAGGAAGAACAATTAAACAATGTAACTATTTTTGATTTCTTACATGGCCAAGACTTTCAGGATGCACTTAATATTAGTGATTGTTTCATCGTAAGTCTTGCTGAGGGTTTAACTGGACTTGCTGTTCCTAGTAAAACATATAGTTACATGATGGCTGGAAAACCTGTAATTGCTATTATGGGAGAAAATTCAGATATTGCAAGAGATTTAAAGGATAATAATGCAGGTTATTCAGTTGAGGTTGGAAATGGTCAAAAGTTAGTTTTATCAATACAAGAACTGCTTAACAATAGAACAAAACGTGAACATATGGGTGCAAATTGTAGAGAAGTTTATCTGAAGAAATATACAACAGAAGAATGCACAAATCAATATGTTAATCTAATGAAAAAAGTACTGGAGGATTAATAACATGTTTAAAGATAAAACCTTACTTATAACTGGTGGTACTGGATCCTTCGGAAACGCAGTAATGAAAAGATTCCTAGATACAGACCTTAAGGAAATTCGTATTTTTTCCCGCGATGAAAAAAAGCAGGATGACATGAGAAAACAATACAAAAGTGAAAAGCTGAAGTTCTACCTAGGAGATGTTCGGGATTTAGCAAGTGTTAAAAATGCGATGCATGGGGTAGATTATATATTTCATGCTGCAGCATTAAAGCAAGTTCCTTCTTGTGAGTTTTTCCCTCTAGAGGCTGTAAAAACAAATGTGTTAGGAACGGATAATGTTCTTACAGCTGCTATTGAGTATGGCGTTAATAAGGTTATTTGTCTATCCACAGATAAGGCAGCATACCCAATTAATGCTATGGGAATTTCAAAGGCAATGATGGAAAAGGTTTTTGTTGCTAAATCAAAAACAGTAGCTCCTGAAAAGACCCTTATCTGTGGTACAAGATACGGGAATGTAATGGCTTCACGTGGATCTGTTATCCCATTATTCATTGAACAAATTAAGAGCGGACAGTCATTAACAGTAACAGATCCAAATATGACCCGGTATCTTATGAGTTTGGAAGAAGCTGTTGAGTTAGTAGTATTTGCGTTCCACAATGCAGAGGCTGGAGACATTATGGTGCAAAAAGCGCCAGCCAGCACGATTGGGGAGCTTGCTCAAGCTGTAAAAGAGCTATTTAATGCTGATAATGAGATTAAAATCATTGGAACTAGACATGGTGAAAAAATGTATGAAACTCTTCTAACAAGAGAGGAATATGTGGTTGCGGAAGATATGGGCGGTTTTTATAGAGTCCCAGCGGATCAGCGAGATCTTAACTATGATAAGTATTTTGTTGAGGGAAATCAAAGACTTTCAACAGTTGATGAATATAACTCTCAAAATACTGAACTTTTAAATATAGAACAGATAAAGGAAAAACTTCTTGCTTTAGATTATGTTCAAGAAGAGCTTAAGAAATGGAACGAAAATAAAATAGCTGTGAATTAAAGGGCGGAGCAGTAAAATGAAAATTTTAGTTACAGGATCAAAAGGATTTGTTGGTAAAAATCTTATTGCTGAACTTAAGAATAAAGGATACAACGATATTTATGAATTTAATAGGGAATCTGACATTTCTTTACTAGAAACATTCACAAAAGATTGCAATTTCGTTTTCCATCTTGCTGGTGTAAATAGACCAAAAGATGAAGAGGAGTTTATGGAAGGCAACCTTGGCTTAACTTCCAAATTAATAGAACTACTCCAAAAAGCCTGCAATAAAGCTCCTGTGCTGATTACATCTTCTATTCAAGCCGAAAAGGATAATCCTTATGGAAGAAGTAAAAAGGCCGGAGAGGAATTACTATTAAATTATTATAAAGAAACTGATGCAAAAGTTTATGTATATAGATTACCGAACTTATTTGGTAAATGGAGTAAGCCTAATTATAATACAGTGGTGGCAACTTATTGTCATAATATAGCAAGAGGCTTAGATATTCAGATAAATAATCCAGATGCGGAACTTACTCTTAGTTATATTGACGATGTTCTGAGCGAGTTTTTAAGAGCACTGGAAGGAAATCCTACTATTGAGGGTGATTACTGTATTGTGCCAGTATCACACAATATAAAACTTGGTGAATTAGCACATACGATAACGAGTTTTAAAGAAAGCAGAGAAAATTTAGCTATTCCTAATATGGAAAATGATTTAACCAAAAAGCTTTACAGCACTTATTTAAGCTTTTTACCAGAGAGTGAATTTTCTTATGATCTTAAAATGAATTGTGATCATAGGGGTTCTTTTACTGAATTTCTTAGAACCCCAGAAAGAGGGCAAGTTTCGATTAATGTATCAAAGCCGGGAATTACAAAAGGAAATCACTGGCATCATACAAAGAATGAAAAATTCTTAGTAGTAAGTGGAGAAGGATTAGTTAGATTTAGAAAGATTGGTACTGACGAAATTATCGAATACAGGGTCAGCGGAGAAAAACTTCAAGTAGTCGATATTCCTACGGGATATTCGCACTCTATTGTGAATGTTGGAGAAACTGAAATGGTCACAGTAATGTGGGCAAATGAGTGTTTTGACCCTGAAAAGCCTGATACTTACTTCGTGGAGGTATAACATATGAAGAGATTAAAAGTCATGACAGTGGTTGGAACAAGACCTGAAATAATCAGACTGTCGTCTGTAATAAATAAATTAGAAGAGTCAGAGGCTATTGAACATATCTTAGTCCATACTGGACAGAATTATGATTATGAATTAAATGAAGTGTTTTTTAAAGATTTTAAATTAAAAAAGCCTGACTATTTCCTTAATGCTGCAACCGGAGCTGCAGTAGAAACCATTGGAAATATTCTGGTGAAAATTGATCCAATTATGGAAGAAGTAAAGCCAGATGCTTTTTTAGTCTTGGGCGATACAAATAGTTGCTTAACTGCCATTGCTGCAAAAAGAAGACAAATTCCTATCTTTCATATGGAAGCAGGTAACAGATGTTTTGATCAAAGAGTACCTGAAGAAACAAATAGAAAAATTGTTGATCATACAGCAGATATCAATTTAACTTATAGTGATATTGCCAGAGAGTATCTTCTTCGGGAGGGATTTCCTTCTGATAGGATTATTAAGACTGGTAGTCCAATGTTTGAAGTGCTTAACTCAAGAAAAGAAGATATTGAGATGGCGGATATTTTGGAGAGATTGTTCCTTGAAGAAGGAAGGTATTTTGTTGTATCGGCGCACAGAGAAGAAAATATTAATTCAGAGACTAACTTTTTTGATCTTGTTGATAGTTTAAATGCAATTGCAGAAAAGTATAATATGCCTGTAATTGTGAGCACTCATCCAAGAACTAGAAAAATGATTGAAGCTAAAGGAATAGAGTTTAATCCTTTGGTTAAAACCATGAAGCCATTAGGATTCAATGATTATGTTAAACTTCAACTTAAGGCTAAAGCTGTGCTAAGTGATAGCGGGACGATAAGTGAGGAATCTTCTATTCTTGGATTTAAAGCACTTAATATTAGACAAGCTCACGAGAGGCCGGAGGCAATGGAAGAAGCTTCAGTAATGATGGTGGGTCTAAAGAAGAATAGAATTTTACAAGGATTAAGTGTCATTGAGACTCAAGAAAAGGGAAATCTAAGACTTGTAGCTGATTATAGTATGCCAAATGTATCAGCTAAAGTTTTGAGAATAATTATATCTTATACAGATTATGTAAATAAAGTTGTTTGGGGAAAAATTAATGGATAAAAAGAAAATATGTTTTGTATCCTTGAATAATTTGTATCTTTGTCCATATATCCATAAATATATTTCTTTATTAAACTGCGACTTCGACATAATTTACTGGGATAGACATGGAATGGAGGAGCATCTTAATGAAAGCTCAATATTTCCATTCAGATATAAAATGGAAGAAGGAAAAGGAAGGTTAAATAAAGCACTAGGCTATATTAAATTTAAAAGATTTGCATCAAAGATTATAAAGAATAATAACTATAATTGCGTTATTTTGTTGCAAACTAGTGCTGCATTTCTTTTACAAACAAGCTTAAAGATGCAATATAAGAAAAGGTATATTGTAGATATACGTGATTATACTATGGAAAGAAATCCATTGTTCTTTTCACTTCTAAAAAGCCTTATTAAGAAATCTGGATTAACAGTTATTTCATCAAAAGGATTTGAGAACTTTTTACCGTACCATGAATATATTTATGTTCACAATGATGCCCAAATTGACGATTTGACAATAAGGAAATTCAAGGAGAGAGAAAGAAGGAAGGATAAAATTGTTATCTCTTATATTGGTCTTATAAGGTTTCATGAACAAAATAAGAGAGCTATTCTTAAATTCAAAAATGATGGTAGGTTTCTCTTGAGATTTATCGGTAAAGATGCTTTTGCACTCCGTGAATTTTGTATAAAAAATGAAGTATCTAATGTTGAATTAATTGATCAGTTTCCAACTGAAAAAACCCTCGATTTTTATTATGAAACTGATATTATATATAACCTTTACGGAAATAACACCCCATTGCTAGATCATGCACTGTCAAATAAATTATACTTTGCAGCAAAGCTAAGGACTCCTATTTTAGTTTGTCCGGGTACTTATATGGAAAAAGTAAGTGTAGAAAATGGTTTTGGATATGTATTTAATATAGATGATATAAATGCTTGTGATAAATTATTTAATTATTATATTACAATAGACTGGAGGAAATTCAATAAAAATTGTGAGACATTTATCAATGTTGTTAATGAAGATAATTTAAAATTCAACAATAAAGTACGTGAATTTATAAAAGCTACTTAAAGCCTAAATGCAATTTACAACAAAGTAGAAGCAATTACCTATTGTATTGCTCCTTTATAATGGCTTCAAAAGGAGAAGATTATTATCAAACAAATGAAAATATTATACGTTCTTGGAGCATTTGGCTCTGGTGGTGTTGAAAGTGTTGTTGCAAATATCTTAGTAAATATTGACCATTCAAAATTTAAAATTGATTTTGTTCTATTTAATGGGTTAGATCATAGTCGTAAAAATCTAATTGAAAAGTATGGTTCAGACATTTTCTATATCGAAAGAAGTGGAAAAGGAATTATAAGGAATATTTTTCAAATATACAAGATACTAAAAACAAATAAGTATGATATTATTCATGCTCATACAAATGAAACTTCAATCTTATCTGCTATAGCTGGCAAAATCGCTGGTACACCATCAATTATTTGTCATTCACATAACACAAATTTTCGGAAGAACGAAAGACTTGTTCCTTTCATTAGATTTTTATTTAAAGTTTTACCAAATAAATTACTAGCATGTTCAGAGGAAGCAGGTAAAAAACTGTTTGGTAAAACTTCAGATTTTAAAATTTTTAAAAATGGTATAAACATAGACAAGTTTATTTATAATGAGGATGTTAGACTGAAGGTTAGAAAAAATTTGGGTTTAGAGGATAAATTTGTAATAGGAAATGTGGGTAGGCTAAATCCACAAAAAAACCATAAATTTTTGCTAGATACATTTAAATTAATTTCGAATAAAAAGAAGAATGTTATGCTTCTAATAGTAGGAGATGGAGAATTAGAAGCTGAGTTAAAATCCCAAATAATTGATTTAGGAATAGAAAATAATGTTATTTTATTAGGGGCAAGAGATGATATAAATGAATTATTACAGGCTATTGATTTATTTGTATTCCCCTCAATCTTTGAAGGGTTAGGAATTTCGTTAATTGAGGCGCAATGTTCAGGATTAAAATGTGTAGCATCAGATGCTATCCCAAGAGAGGTAGAAGTGACAAATTTAGTTGAGTTTTTACCGCTAGAAAAAGGACCCGAGTATTGGTGTAAAAGAATATTAGATTATACGTCTAAATATGACAGGGAAAATACAAGAAATTATATCGTTAAAGCAGGCTATGATATTAAGAGTTCTACAGAGGAACTAGAAAATATATATATTGGGTTATTAAATGGTAATAGATAATAAGAGGTTACATTAAATGAACACAAAAATTTCTAATAAAAGTAGAACGATATTCCTTGTTATTTCAATCTGTTTAATTAGTATTATTACATCTTTATTAATAGCAATAGATGCCTCAAGACCACAATATTATGCCTATTTACCCTTATTGCCATTATCTTTTGGGTTAATAAGCTTAATGTTTTTTAGGCTTTATAGACAGTGGAGTAATAATTTAGCTGTTTGTTTTATTATGGGTGGGTATTTTATTAGAAACGTTATTGGGCCATTAACTTTAAAATTTGGTAATTACAAGTCGATGTTTTTTATGAATTCTGAAGGAAATGTTAATTTATCTATAGCGTTAATGATATATGAAGTGCTTTTTGTATATACAGTTTTATTACTATATATGAACACCAGAGGAAAACATTTTGAAATAAAAAGGCCTAAAGATTTGAAAATTGAAAATCGTATATCAAGCAGAACATTTAAATTTATTTTTTGGATAATAATAGGATACTTGGTGTTTGTTGTTTTATATATACCCGAAATTAAGTCTTTATATACTACTGTATTTAGTAATGAAGGGAATATTGTTGAGGTTTCATATGATTACGATAGTATAGTGCAGCGTGGTGGTATAAAAAGACCACTTATGACACTCTTTGTAATAGCAGTTGGCTTTATGAGGTATTTTGTACCAACTTATTTTATGGTAAAGATTCGAAATAAGGTAGGGGAAAGAACTGTGGGATTAGTATATTCTATCCCCTTTATCCTGTTAAATCTTTTGGTAGTGAGTGCTACTAATGCTGAGTCTATATTTGGTATAGTTGTCTCCGCAATAATACTATCAATTTTGTATCCAACAAAGAGAAGTATAATATTTAATTTTTTTGCACTAATTGGTATAGCAGCATTTATCTACATTATGATATTAAAAATTGATGCATTTTCGAATTGGACTGGTTCGAAGGGATTTGAATCTATTTCCGAAGCTATCCAAGCATATTTTCCGGGTTTAGCCAATATAGCTGCAGCATTTAATGTAGTTAATCCAAATAAACTGAAAACCTTATTTTTTGACATATACTCATCAATTCCATTTAGAGGTAGTTTTTTTAGTTTAGAAGATCTAAGATTGGTAATTATTTATAATCAACAAAATTCAGTTTCAGGCCAAATAATACCTTTTATTAGCCAATCTCAACATTATTTAGGCTCCTTGTTTGCACCAATTCTTCCTGCAATATTTGCATGTTTAGCAATAAAAATCAACAATAAAATAAAAATTGAAAACGATATTTGGAAAATAGTTTCTTTTTCATTTTTATTATTATTACTTTCAATTACACCAATAATGTATAATTTAACGATATTTTTGAGCCAATTTTTTAACATTTTCATACCATTAATCATAATTTCAAAATTCTCTAGGAAATTAAAAATATAATAGTACTTGAATTTATTATCTATAATATAATAATTTGTACCTATTTTGTATTTATCACATTCAAAAAACACATTAAATGTTTCCTGAATTAGCTTTTAGTTCATTTTAAGGAGTGCGAAGATGAATAAAGTTAGTAAGATTATTTCAGTTTTAATAAGGATTTTAATTCAAAAAATTATGTATATTAACGCAGACCTTTATATGAAACTTTATGTAAAATATTTAATTAAAATAGGAATAAATATTCATGGAACACCTAATTTTATATCTAATGATGTGTATCTTGATGGAAAGGATTATTCTAAAATTACAATCGGAGATAATGTTACAATATCTAGAGAAGTTATGCTCTTGACACACGATTATTCAATGCACACTGTGTATAAGGGCCTGGATCTTAGATATAAAAGGAAATTAGAAGAAATAGATAAAGATGATAATTTATTAATTCTTGAAGGAATTACTATAGGAAAGAATAGTTTTATAGGAGCAAGGTCTTCATTATTGCCAGGTACAATTATTGGAGAAAATGTACTTGTGGGTGCTTGTAGTGTGGTTAAAGGAAATATCCCGGACAATTCAATTGTGGTAGGTAACCCTGCTAGGATAATTGGTGAAACAAGTGATTGGCTGGACAAGAAAATGGATAAAAAGTAATTATTTTAGGGATTAATTTATTTTAGGAAAACTATGCAAATTAAAATAGTACAAATAATAATCAAGCGGAATTATAAAATAAATCTTGTTTTTAGGATATTTGATTAAATTCCAGTTCTGGAGGAATAGTATGCTTTCATCTAAGATTAGGATATTGGAACAAAATTATAGTGTTATAAAACTCCTATTCCGATATATGAGAAGGATTCAGACATATACTAAAACTTTATCTTTTGAATCCCTAGCTTTCCTGAGAAGATTAGGGCTTGCAAGTAATAGGTATAAAAAGATTAAACAATATAAAGATGTTCATAAAGGAGAACGTTGTTTTATTATTGCTACAGGTCCAAGCCTTACCCTTGAAGATGTTGAAAAACTAAAAAATGAATATACCATTGGAATGAACTCATTATGTTTGGCTTTCGACAAAACAGATTTTCGCCCTACGTATTTTGGAATACAAGATGAACATGTTTATGAGAAGGTGAAAGGAAGTTTAAGAAAGTATCTTAAGAAGAATGTTTTTGTTAGTAGTAATATTTATAATAAATATGATTTGCCCAAAGAGTGGGGGATATTTCCTCTAAATTTAAGTTACCACTCATATCATTCTAGATATAATCTTGGTTACTTCTCAAAGTTTAGTGATGATTGTTATTATAAAGTTTATGATGGATATACAATTACCTATTCATTAATTCAAATTGCTATTTATATGGGCTTTAAAGAAATATATCTTCTAGGTGCTGATACTAACTATTCTAGTGATAAAAACAAACAACACTTTATTGAATCGGGTCATTTTGATCCGACATATAAAAGTGCGGGAGAACGTATGATAACAGCGTACAAAGTGGCTAAATCTTATGCTGATAATAAAGATATAGAAATTTATAATGCTACTCGGGGTGGAATGTTAGAAGTATTTCCTCGTGTTGATTTAGATGAAGTGTTAGGCCTTAAGGAGAAAAAATGAAACCAATAGATAGTTTAATAAAAAATAAAAATACATTGGCTGGTGTATTTTACCTATTTGGAAATATCTTTGACAAGGCAATAGTTTTTTTTACTATCCCTATTTTCACAAGATTAATGTCTTCTTCAGATTATGGAATAGTAAATACTTATATGTCTTGGGTCTCAATACTATCATTGATAGTAGGGCTTTCGTTAGGTAGTTCATTACGAAATGCCTATATGGATTTTAAAAATCATTTAGAAGAATATATTTCTTCAATTCTTTTTTTATCACTTCTAAACTTTTTAGTTACTTCAGCAATAATTATTTTTATTTGCTTTTACTTTTTTGAACAACTAGATATTTCACTAGTAATTTTATGTTTAATTCAATCTTTTATGACGTTTATTATTAATACTGTAACTATTAAATATATGATGTCTTTGGACTTTATTAAAAGAACGTTATTATTAGCCATACCAAATACTTTAGTTGCAATTTTATCAATTGTTCTTCTAATGAATATGGGAAATAATTTATTTCTTGGGAGAATTATACCTTACGTTCTTATTACTTCATTAATAGGAACTTTTTACTTAATACAATATTTTGCAAAAGGTAAAAAGTTTATTAATAAAAAGTTCTGGAAGTATGCACTATCATTATCTGTGCCGTTAATATTCCATGGCCTATCTATGAATGTTTTAAATGCTTCTGATAGAACTATGATAACGGTATATCGCAATGCTTCGGAAACGGGTATATACAGTCTTGTTTATAGTTTTAGCATGATTGCCTTAGTGGTAACATCATCACTTGGTAGTGTTTGGATTCCTTGGTTTAATAAAAAATTGCAAAGTGGAGAAACAGATCTAATTAATAAATTTGTAAAATTATATATTGAGATAATAATGATAGTGATGATAGTCTTGCTTGTAATAGGACCAGAAATCCTTGAAATAATGTCCCCACCTGAGTATTGGAGTGGCAAAATTCTAATAGCACCTATCTTACTTGCATCTTTCTTTATATTTTTGTATTCAATTTCAGTTGATTTGGAATACTATTATAAATCTACAAAAATAATAGCAATCAATACAGTAATAGCTGCAGCGATAAATTTAATACTGAACTTTATATTTATACCACGATATGGATATATTGCAGCAGCCTATACAACAGTAGTAGCATATATTATATCTTTTCTCATTCATTATCATTCAGCTCGCAAGCTAAATAATCAGTTATTTCCCTTTAAAATATACCTAAAACCAATTGTTATAATGTTCTTTGCAGTATGTATATCTTATATATTAATGGATAATGTTATTGTTAGATGGAGTCTTGCAATTATTGGTATGGTTTTGTACACAATAATTTCACTAAAAAGTAAAAGATTCTTCACCTTTTTCAATAATCATTAATAATCATTGTTGTAAAATATTATATAAGAATAAGAAGAGGAGTTTACCATGAATAATAAAAAGGTTGTAGCTTTAGTTCCTATAAAATTAAATAACGAAAGATTACCAGGCAAGAACACAAAAGTTTTGGGTGAGCAACCATTAATTCAATATATTCTAAATTCATTAGATAAATCAAATATTATATCTGATGTATTCGTTTATTGCAGTGACCATGAAATAAATGATTACTTAATAGGTAAAGCTCAATTTTTAAAAAGAGATAAAGTTCTGGACGAACCTACATCAAATTTTACACAAATCTTTGAAAGCTTTTCTGGAGAAATAGATGCAGATGTCTATGTCTTAGCTCATGCAACAGCTCCTTTTATTACAACTGAGATTATTAATGATTGCATCAAAAGTGTAATTTCTGGTGATTATGATTCCTCCTTTACCGCTGCCAAGATCCAAGATTATTTATGGCAGGATAATCAACCAATAAATTTTGACGCTACAAACCTTCCACGAAGTCAAGATCTTATACCTATATATCGTGAAACTTCTGGCATTTATGTATTCAATAAGGAGGTGTTTGTAGAGTTAAGAAGAAGGATTGGTAATAAGCCGTATATCAGAGAAGTTACAATAAAGGAAGCTGTTGATATAAATAATCCTGAAGATTTTAGTTTAGCTGAATTAATGCTTAATGCAAAATTTTAAATAACAAGGAGAAGATAAATATGGATAAGTTTAACTTATTAGATTGTACTTTAAGGGATGGAGGTTATATAACAAATTGGCAATTTGAGGATTCTGTAATTAAAGATATGGTGAAAAATCTAATAGAAGCAAATCTTGACTTTGTAGAAATCGGTTATTTAAATAATAAAGAATATGAAGCAAATAAAGCAATTTTTAATAATATTGAACAAATAGCTGAATTTATTCCAAAGGAAAGAAAAGAAACATTAATTTTAGCTATGGCTGACATCCAGCAGTTTAAACCAGAGGATATAACACCATTCACCGGAAGTTCTATTGACGGTATTCGAGTGGTTTTCTATAAGCATCAAATTGAAGAAGCCCTAGAATTGTGTAAGACAGTAAAAGAAAATGGATATAAATTATTTGTACAGCCGATGGTTACAATAGATTATTCGCTTGATGAATATGCCCTATTATCAAAAAAAATTGCCAAGTTAGAACCATATGCGGTTGCTATTGTTGATAGTTTTGGATATATGATTAAAGAGGACTTTAGAAGGTATTTTAGAATTCTCAACAATACTCTCGATAATGATGTTAAGGTTGGCTTTCATTCACATAATAATATGCAACTAGCATTTATTACTGCCCAAGATATTCTAGAATATGAAACGAATAGGAATTTGATAATTGATGCATCCCTATATGGAATGGGAAGAGGTGCAGGTAATTTAAATACAGAGTTAATTGCTAATTATTATAATAAGTTTTTAGGTGATAAGTATGATTTAGGAATTATTTTAGATTTAATTAGTAATTTTATTATGCCAATTAAAATGCAAAAGGAATGGGGCTATTCACCATACTTTTATATTACTGCTTTATATCATTGCCATCCAAATTTTGCAACATACTTGTTAGAAGAACATGATCTATCGGTTTCTGAGTTTGAAGATTATATTAAGATGATCCCTACAGAAATGAGGACAAAGTGCCGAAAGCCATATGTGGAAGAGTTATATCAAAAGTTTTTAAGTGAGTACAAATAATGAAAAACGTTAAACTGTTAGTTTTGGATGTAGATGGAACACTTACTGATGGTAAAATATACTTAGGTCCTCTGGAAGAATCTATGAAGGCCTTTAATGTTAAGGATGGGTTAGGTATTTCAAAGTTGCATGAAAATGAAATAATACCTGTTATTATTACCGGTCGCAATTCGGATATTGTTTCTATTAGAGCTAAGGAGCTTAATATAACTGAAGTGTATCAAGGGGTACATGATAAATTATCCTGTATGAAAAATGTTAGTCAAAAATACCAGTGTACATTTGATGAAATAGCTTATATAGGTGACGATGAAAATGATTTAGAATGTATTGTGTTATGTGGATTAACGGGGTGCCCTGCAGATGCAGTAAATAAGGTGCAAACTGAAGTAGACTTTATTAGTGAATATAAAGGAGGAGAAGGAGCCGTAAGAGACTTTATAGAATATATATTAGATTAAATTTAAGATTAAATTTAAATTTCGGTGCCTGTCACGCCCCGGATTTTGTCGAAGGTTGTTAGTTTGTTAGATGGGGATACAATGATACGATTGAGTTGTATCTGAATATTGATGGGGTGGTTGGTTGTCGCTTTTCTTCCGTTTTGGAAGGGAAGTGATAATCATGGAACTCTTCTTGAAATATACTAGAATTCCTAAAGGAGATCGTGCGAGAAACTGCTGCAATCTTATAAAGGGAAAACGTCTTAGATTGCGAGATACACCCCTCATGCGCGGGGCTATGGGGTCAGACCCCCACTAGGCTAAAGTTTAAAGCGTTAAAGTGTAAGGGTGTGCATAGGGCATAGCCCAATTTTTTGGTAAGCCCCCAATCAAAGAACGCATATAAACACGCACGCCTCCTGGCACTATGAATGTATCAATTTAAGGGAGGCGTCTTTTCCTTTCTCCAGAATTATAAATGCCGAAATGTTTCGAATTATGTATACATAGACTTTATAACCGTCTAATTCTGGACAGGCAATACCGTCAACTTTCGGTCATTTTAGGATGGCAATAACATTAAAGGTATCTCACTATCAGAATTTAATGAAATAAAAAATAATGTAATTAAATAATTTGAACAAAACATATAGTAAATTAAAGTACATTATATATAATGATAATCCCTCACTAAACTGGTAAACGAGCCTATTGTTAAGGATAATATGAAAAGAATATCCCTTGAAAGATAAAGAAGATGAATATCTATTTCCTTTTGTTTAATTGCAATCATATACGGATAATAAATTTATAAGTATTTTTTGGGGGAATGATAAAGTGTATAAGGAAAGTTGATAAAAGATATTTAAATTTTGATATTTATGATATCATAGTTATAAAGACATTGATATCTCGTGATACGTATAGTATCATTTTGATCGGAGGAGATACTATGAAAAAGATATCAGCCGAAAAACTCGGCAGCTTAATTGAAGAGAAACGAACCGAAAAAGGGTATACTCAAGAAGAATTAGGTGAAAAAACAAAAATCAACCGACTGATAATAGGACGAATAGAAAATAAAAAGCATATTCCATCAATCAGCCAACTAAATAGCCTCATGGAAGTATTGAATTTCGATTTAAATGATATTTCAGAGGAAAAAGAAGAAAGAAATGTATTTGTTGCTATGATGGGAGAAGCCCAAACATCTAATGAAAAAGAATGGCTAGAAGACATGATATCGATGATGTTATGTCTCAGAAAACATACAAGAATAAGGAATGCGATGAATAATGAAGCTTCTACTGAACTCTAAGGAACGGTACGAACTAGAAAAGTTAGTCGAGCAAAAACGGAATATGTATGATTTAGGAACAGGTCCCCTTGGTGATGGGATATTACAGTTAGTAGCACAATTAAATATAAATATGCTCTATTTACCAAAGGATCCTAAAACAGATGAGGAACCTCTTTCTGCGATTTATTTATCCTCGAAGGAGAAGAATGGAAATAATCTTTCCTTTATTGGTGTTAATACTGCACAGCATTATGATTCACAACTATTTTCAATAGCTCATGAATTATATCACCATTTTGAAAATACAAATGAAGTTTATCTTTGCCGTGGAATAGAGAATGCAGACGGTTTAAGAGAGCTAAAGGCAAACCACTTTGCAGCATCTTTTTTACTTCCTTCAAAGTCTCTTATAGAAGAGATCTATGAAAAAAACAATTATGAATTAAATATAGACAAATGGAGTTTCCCAACTTTGTTACGTTTTATAGCAAGACTTCATTTAGATTATAAATTGCCTTATAAAGCAATTGTTCGTCGACTAACAGAAGTAAATGCTTTAACAGATGAAAAGCTATTTCAATCGTTATGGTCACAAGATGTTAGGGATGAAGCTAGTATTTACTATAGAATTGCTATGAGTTATGACTCAGACCTTTTTATATTACTGAACAAGAAGACAAGGAAAATTGGAGCAGATGCTCGCTTTTTAGAGCTTATGTTGCAAAACTTTGAGGGCGCTTTTGTTGGGGTAGATGAATTAGCAGACGATTTATCGCTTTTTGGAAAGAGATTAGGAGAGTTTGGCTTTGCCGAAGAAGGGCATGTAAATGTTATGGATGAACTAATGAGGGAGTTAGAAGAAGACGATGAAGGTTGATTTGGTAAATCGAAATGAAGCATTACTTTCATTAATTAACGATTATTATCAAATACTTCCTCTTGATGCTAACCTGCTAGTACCATCAGATAGATCCAAAGTCACTTCAAGTGCAGTCTTAGATTTTCCTTTCTACAAAAGAATTTGGTTAGAGCCCTTGTTTAAGACTTTTCCTTACTTAGCGATTCACCAAGCTGTGTATGATGAAGTTTCTGTTAAACCTAGCCTTGGAAATTATATTGATCAAAAGATACAGCAACAAGTATTAATGGTTTTAAAAGATGAAGATCTGACAACTGAAGAAGAATCTCTTCGTAAAAGTGTAGAGCGGAAAATTGCAGCACCAACTAATTACGAACCTGAAATAGATAATAAAGATGATCGCGGGGAAGTAAAATCACTTGCCCATATCTATGTAAAAGACATGCTTTATTTTTGTTCGAATGATTCTAATGCTTTAAGATTAGTAGAACATGCAGACAGCCTAGAAACTAACCTAGATTCATTGATTACTATAAAGCTATACGAAATTATATATTATTTGTATAAAATGCGAATGGCAGATGCAAAAGAGATGCGATTACTTTATAGGTTCCATTACTTTTTGACAAATCATGAGAAGAGCTCTAATCCTAATTGGAATGATTTTAAAAATGGAATGGATAAATTGTATGACAATGCGGTGAATGAAAGTACTGGGAAACCTACTCCAATACTTTAAAGTCCAATTTTTAATTTGAAGTTTTCCTTTATTTTAAGAGTGAGCTAATCTTTGTGGAAGTAGTAAAAAAATATAAACAGCTTCAATTAATTGAGATAATTAGAATAAGGCCAAGGATTTAGTTTCCTAGGCCTTCGAATTTATTCCTGAATTTAATTCTATAATTAATTTATAACAAACCATAGCGCTTAAATAATCTATGAAAGAAATTATTTAGATTTTCCTTTACTTCTTGGAATTCCCTTTCATTGTTACCACAGAATTCAACTCCGCCGAATCTAAAAACTTCATACCCCATTAATTTATCTTCCCTATCTTCTTTAACCATTTCAGCATACAGCTTTGGTGATGCTTCTCCATTATCTCCCTCTCTAAATCTTTAATACCATTCCGCTCTTTAAATGTATAGGGGTCATATTTCAAATATGGTTGTGGGATATAGGCAGGCATACTATTTCTAAGATGCTTCTTTCCAAAATCTAGATATGTTCGGAACATAAGCTTTTCTGGATCATTCATGGACTGTTCTAGTCTATCGATTAGTTTTTCCTCAGCCAGTTTAAAATCACTTGGAGAATCTGGGGTCAGATCCCCACTCAGCTAAAGTTTAAAGCGTTAAAGTGTGAGGGTTGTGGAAAAGGGCATGACTTTATTTTGTTCGTGAAATTGTCAAATTTGGCGGTTAGATTGGGGAGGGGATTGGAGGATTTTGTTGAATTATGTATTTTGTCAATTTATATTACAAGAGAGGTGCGATGTCAGTTGTCGAGAGATCACCGTATTTGGTTTCCCAGAGCCAAGTATCATATTACGAATCGGGGAAATCGGAGGGCTGCTATTTTTTATGATGATTTTGACCGAGAAGAGTACTTAAAGATTTTAGAAGAAACCCGCAAATATTTTCCTTTTCATCTCCACACCTACTGTCTTATGACCAATCACATTCACCTTCAAATCGAAACGATCAACCATCATCCAAAAGATTTCATGAAAATGCTAAATTCTCGCTATGCCATGTATTTTAATAAGCGCCATCACCTGGTTGGCCATGTTTTTCAGGGGAGGTATGGTGCGGAATTGATTGATACTGCAGAATATTTACTTGAAGTTAGCAGATATATTCATTTGAATCCTGTCGAAGCAAACATGGTCAAGTTTCCTGAAGAATACCGCTGGAGCAGCTACAATGCCTATGTGACGGAAATCAAAGATCCTCATGTGACTACCACGAAAATATTATCGCATTTTCCAGATCCACAGAAAGAGAATTACCGCCGCTTTGTTGAAGGAACTTAACCTTTTTTCGGAAAATTCGGGGGTCAGACCCCCACTCAGCTAAAGTTTAAAGCGTTAAAGTGTGAGGGTTATGCATAGGGAATGGCCCTATTTTTTTGTTCGTGAATTTGTCAAATTTGGTGGTTAAATTAGGAAGGGGATCGGAGGATTTTGTTGAATTATGTATTTTGTCATTTTATTTTTCAAGAAAGAGGTGCGATGTCAGTTGTCGAGAGATCACCGCGTTTGGTTCCCCGGGGCCAGGTATCATATTACGAATCGGGGAAATCGGAGGGCTTCTATTTTTTATGATGATTTTGACCGTGAGGAGTACTTAAAGATTTTAGAAGAATCCCGCAAATATTTTCCTTTTCATCTCCACGCCTACTGTCTTATGACCAATCACATTCATCTTCAAATCGAAACGATTAACCATCATCCCAAAGATTTTATGAAAATGCTAAATTCCCGTTATGCCATGTATTTTAATAAACGTCATCACCTGGTTGGCCATGTTTTTCAGGGAAGGTATGGAGCGGAACTGATTGATACTGCAGAATATTTACTTGAAGTAAGTAGATATATTCATTTGAATCCGGTCGAAGCGAACATGGTCAAGTTTCCTGAAGAATACCGCTGGAGCAGCTACCATGCTTATGTTACGGAAATTCAAGATCCTCATGTTACCACCACGAAAATACTATCGCATTTTTCGGAGCCACAGAAAGAACACTACCGCCGTTTTATTGAAGGATCGGCAACCGTTCTTCCAAACCAAATCCAAATAAACAGGCTAGTGGGGTCAGACCCCCACTCAGCTAAAGTTTAAAGCGTTAAAGTGTGAGGGCTATGCATAGGGCATGGCCCTATTTTTTTGTTCGTGAATTTGTCAAATTTGGTGGTTAAATTAGGAAGGGGATCGGAGGATTTTGTTGAATTATGTATTTTGTCATTTTATTTTTCAAGAAAGAGGTGCGATGTCAGTTGTCGAGAGATCACCGCGTTTGGTTCCCCGGGGCCAGGTATCATATTACGAATCGGGGAAATCGGAGGGCTTCTATTTTTTATGATGATTTTGACCGTGAGGAGTACTTAAAGATTTTAGAAGAATCCCGCAAATATTTTCCTTTTCATCTCCACGCCTACTGTCTTATGACCAATCACATTCATCTTCAAATCGAAACGATTAACCATCATCCCAAAGATTTTATGAAAATGCTAAATTCCCGTTATGCCATGTATTTTAATAAACGTCATCATCTGGTTGGCCATGTTTTTCAGGGGAGGTATGGTGCGGAATTGATTGATACTGCAGAATATTTACTTGAAGTTAGCAGATATATTCATTTGAATCCTGTCGAAGCAAACATGGTCAAGTTCCCTAATGATTACCGCTGGAGCAGCTATAATGCTTATGTTACGGAAATCGAAGATCCTCACGTTACCACCACGAAAATACTATCACATTTTTCGAATCCGCAGAAAGAGCACTACCGCCGTTTTGTTGAAGGAGCACAGCCTTTCTTCCAAACTACATCCCAGTAAACATGAGTTATCTATAGGAAATCAAATAAAGCAGGGAGTTAATCTTTTATGACAGTAAAAGCATATAGTATTGGTTTAAAGGGACTTTGTTATTGCCATCCCAATATGACCGAAAGTTGACGGTGTTGCCTGTCCAGAATTAGACGGTTATAATGTCCATGTATACATAATTCGAAACATTTCAACATTAATAATTCTGGAGAAAGGAAAAGACGCCTCCCATAATGTATATCTGCGCCAACAGATATACAGGAGACGTCCCCTAAAAAACCCATATGATTATTGTATCAGATTATAAAATAATTGAAAACAATGGAGTTTTTGGTTAGAGGTGCGGGGAGGATTCCTTCGCCCTGTTGTGGGAAAAGCATGAGCGTAATTGGTACTAGAGAAAGAAAATCAAGAGAATGTTCTGGAGAGACAATAGTATATAATATTCGGCGATTAGGGTGTGATCAATGCGGCCGGATTCATCATGAATTACCAGATTTCTTAGTTCCATATAAAAGATATAAGGCAGAGTGTATAGAGTCGGTTCTCACGAACCCTTCTACACATGATGTTCCAGCTGATGAATCTACTTTATTTCGTTGGTATGATTGGTTTAATTATTTCGTAGATTACTGGGCTAATTGTCTCTTATCAATTGTGCTTCGAACTAGTCAGGATAAGGTCCCTTTGAATTTGACGTCCGCAAATTCAGAGACTGCACTTCATAGAATAGGACGACTGGTAGGGAATGCCCCCAGATGGCTGGAGAGAATTGTCCGTCCGATTGTGAATATTAATTTGTGGGAACATACCCGTTCTGCATTCTTGTCCGAGGATAGCTGATTTACACTCATGATAAACACATATTAGAGGAGTGTTATCATGAGAGATCGTAAAAAGGCAGAAGAAATCGCAGCACAAAGGTTCCAGCTCATTGCCCCTCTTTTGGCGGAAGGGCTAGATGCTGGAAAAGCAAAGGAATTGAAAAACCATATATGTAAGACCAGCGGTCTTTCTGAAAGGACCATTAGACGTTATCTTGAGCAGTACCGTAATGAAAGTTTTGAAGGGCTAAAACCAAAAGGAATCTCGGGAAAAATGAAAAAAGAGATTATTCCCTCGCATTTATTGGAACAAGCGATTCTCCTTCGAAATGAGGCCCCTACTAGAAGTGTTGCACAAATTATTCAAATACTTGAGTGGGAAGGCTTGGCTACACCAGGGCAGCTAAAGCGTTCAACTCTTCAAGAAAAGTTAACTGAAAGAGGCTACAGTTCACGACAAATGAGGCTCTACTCTCAAACTGGAGTAGCAGCTAGACGATTTCAAAAGCGTCACCGGAATCAGCTGTGGCAATCCGATATTAAGTTTGGCCCTTATTTACCCATTGGACCAAATGGCACGAAGAAGCAGGTCTACTTAGTCGCTATAATAGACGACGCGACTCGATTTATTTTACATGGAGCCTTCTATCCTACTCTTGATTCTAGGATTATTGAAGATGCTTTTCGAAACGCCATACAAAAATACGGTGTCCCCGATGCCGTTTATTTTGATAACGGTAAACAATATCGAACCAAGTGGATGTCACGTACATGTTCCAAATTGGGGACAAGATTAATCTATGCAAAACCCTATGCGGCTGAGTCAAAAGGTAAAGTTGAACGCTTCAATAGAGTCGTTGATTCCTTCTTAAGTGAAGCAGCCCTTGAAAAGCCCAATTCTTTAGATCGATTGAATGAGCTTTTTCAAGTATGGTTATCAGAGTGTTATCAGAATAAATCCCATTCCGGTCTTGGGGAGAACATTAGCCCTGAAACTGCTTTTCGAAGCGATAAAAAAGCACTTCGATTTATTGATCCTGATAAACTAGCGAATGCTTTCTTGCATTGTGAGACGAGGAAAGTAGATAAGTCGGGATGCATTAGTTTTATGGATCAGAAATATGAAGTTGGTCTTTCTTTTATTGGTCGTCAAGTAGATGTTGTATATGATCCTGCGGATTTTGAGGAGCTAACAATTGAATACGAGGGTTATTCCCCTTGGAGAGCAAAAAAGCTTGTGATTGGAGAAAGAGCCGGAAGGCGTCCAACTTTGCCTTCACACCTTCAATCACTTGAAGTTGATTCTTCCAGATTACTTAAAGCAGCCGAACAGAAGCATCAAGAAAGAAAAATTGAACAAGCTCCAGCCGTTTCTTTCCGTGCTGTTTGGAAGGAGGACGGCGAAGATGTTTGAGTCTTTTTATGGGATGAAGCATACCCCTTTTACAAGAGATGTGCCTACTACTCAACTTTATGATTCCATTACGATGCAAGAGGTTTTAGGTCGCTTAAAGTATACCGCAGAAAGGCAGCTATTTGCCGTTTTAACTGGGGATTGCGGTACTGGGAAAACGACCACCATCCGGAAATTTGTAGATGGACTTGATCAAGGGAAATTTCAAATACTATATTTATCCGATTCAAAACTAACTCCTAGACATTTTTATAAAGGCTTGTTAGAACAGCTAGGATCGGAATCGAAGTTTTATAGAGGCGATGCCAAACGACAGCTTCATCGAGAAATTGAATTAATGAGAGGTATTCATGGGATTCAGCCTGTCGTCGTGGTGGATGAGTCACACCTATTAGATCGTGAAATGCTTGAGGAAGTTAGATTTTTACTCAACTTTAAGATGGATGCACAAAGCCCAATGGCCCTTATCCTTGTGGGCCAAAGTGAATTATGGGATCGTCTGCGTCTTCAATCATACGCTGCCATACGTCAAAGAATCGATATTCAGTTCAAATTAAGTCACTATGATCGTGCACAAGTAGATGCGTATGTCTCACGACATCTAGAATATGCAGGAATTGACCAACAAATCTTTTCAGATGGTGCTTTGGAGGAAATACATCGATTTTCTGGCGGAACCCCAAGGCTTATTAATAAAGTATGTACACACAGCCTTCTTTATGGAGCTCAAAATGGCCGTCGGATTATTGATGATCATATGATTAAGCATGTCATTCAGGGTGAACTGTCATGAAGAGCCGCTGGAAAGAAATGAAGTATAATGAGGATTTCAATTGTTGGGTGGTCTTCTGGGGTGATAATACAGGCTACAAGGTACGCTGTGACGATTGGTTTGATCTTCACCTCGGAGATGGAAGGAAGCTTTCTTGCCGTATGGAACTCGGAAGAGATTGGTATATTATCGCCGGTAGGAATGATACAAAATTTTATTTGAAACAAAACGAAACCTATCAGGTTGATATTTAATTGAAGGGGAAGCTAAGGTCTTCCCCTTTCTTTCGGTCAAAATCTTCGTCAGATTTAGGACAAATGATACCGTCAATTTCTTGCCAAAATAGAACGTCAGTAACAGGACTTGAAGGATATTTGGTTCAAGCAGAAGTAAGAATTAAGCCAGGCACGGAATCAATAGTGATTGTCGGGTTACCAGATCAATCCGTAAAAGAGTCAAGGGAACGAGTCGTTGCCGCACTTGGACATTTTGATGTGGATTTTGCGGACCAAAAGATCATCGTTAATCTATCACCAGCTGAACAAAAGAAAAATGGCCCGCTGTTTGATTTGTCAATCGCCATTGCCATTTTAAAAGAGCTTAATATGGTAAAGGTGCCGATTCCAAAGGATACGGCATTTATCGGCGCTTTGTCGCTTGATGGAACGGTAGTAAAAGCAGAGGGCATGCTGCCGGCATTAATTTCTGCAAAAGGGCTCGGCCTGAAGAAAGTTTATCTGCCATACGATCCGTCAATTCCGATTCAAATGTTAAAAGATTTGGACTGTATTGTTGTCCAGCATATCGAAGACGTGGTCCAGCACCTAGAAGGGCAAGAATTGCTACCGATGATTCCCCAGTTACCTTCAAATCATATACTGATTCTTTCTGATGTACAACAAAGGGATTTTCGCTACGTCATTGGTCATGAACAGGCGAAAAGGGCGCTTGAAATTGCCGCTGCCGGTGAGCATAATGTGCTTATGAGCGGCCCGCCTGGGTGTGGGAAAAGCCTGCTAGCGGAAACCTTTCCTTCGATATTGCCAACCTTAACAGACCAAGCCCAATTAGAAGTCATGTCATTATATCAATTAGCAGGTGAGAAGATAGACACGAAACAACATCCACCCTATCGGCACCCTCACCACTCCGCATCCTCAGTTGCGATTATTGGCGGCGGCTCGACCCCAAGACCAGGGGAAATTTCACTTGCTCATAGAGGAGTATTGTTTCTTGATGAAATAGCAGAGTTCACAAAGAAGACCCTTGATATGTTGCGTCAGCCCCTTGAGACTGGCCAAGTGACCATCAGCAGAGCACATTCAACGGTAACCTATCCATCTACTTTTATCCTTATTGGTGCGATGAACCCATGTCCATGTGGTTATCTCGAATCAAATAGCCACTATTGTACATGCTCCCCAAGGCAAATTCAAAGCTATCAAAACCGTTTATCGGGCCCAGTGAATGACCGAATAGATATCTTGTTATCCTTAACATCCGTAAATCTTGATCAGCCAACCCTAATCCGAGAATCCTCCATTGAGATTAGGAAGCGTGTTGAAATGGCTCGGCAATTCCAGTATCAACGTTACCAAAAGGAAATAACAAACGCCAAAGTACCATTTGAAGTCATCGCGGAAAAAAGTCCTTTAACCAGTGAGCAGAGTAGGATGCTTACGAATGTCACAGCGAAACAAAATTGGAGCAACCGGGTGCAAATTAAAATCATCCGGCTTGCAAGAACCATCTCAGACCTGGCTGGAGAAAACAACATAACAGACTCTGCCCTCTGGGAAGCCATGACACTAAGAAGGTGCGGATATTATAAACAGCAAGCAGTTGCGAGGGAAACATAGAAGATTGCCTAGATTTATCCAAATCTACTCATATGTCTTGTTGCTGAATCCCGAAAAGGAATTATCATTCATACAATTGGAATTGGCCAACATGAAACATCGAACATATCCTATCTCTTCTTTGTATATTAAAGAAGCCAACGTTCATGGTAAAATAAAGTCAAAAATGGTGGTGTATATATGATATTGTGTGAACACTGTGAAAGTAATGAAGTGAAATTTCATTTAACGATGGGGCACTCTACTTTGCATTTATGTTCTAATTGCTATAACCAACTTATGGCAGAGGAACTTGAAGTGGATTTAGATGAGTTGATAGAAACCTTTTCAATGAAGGATGGCCAAGGTGTCAGTCGCACTTTTCATGTGGAGCGGCGATTGAGCCCAATGGGGATTTATTTGGAAGCAGCAGAAAACATAGAATTTGGTTATAAGTTTGCTGTACACGGTGAATTAAATTGTAACCAACCAGAACTTCTTACTAAATTAATGGAAAAGGTGCGAAAAGGGATCAGAGAGCAGCACGTTAAAACAGGCGCTTTTCCAAATGGGCAGGCATATAATTCCGTGATTAATAATCAACTCAAAGGTCTTATAGAGCATGATGAAACTTCTGAAGGAACCCCACTAGTGATTATTGATGGGAAGCCCTATTCATGGGAAGAAGTTGGCAATATGATTATGTCGTTCGAAGGCTTTCAGATAAAAATAGAAATGTATGATGTGACAGATGATTTGGAGTGAGGTCCGGGGCAAGGGGGAAGACTCATCTGGCATACGGGACAGGTGCCATCCGAATTAGATTTTGACATTTTTCTGCTGTCAAAATCATTATAAATACAGTTGCTGAAAGGTTCAGGCCGATACTAAACAATCGTTTAGTTAAATGACAAAATTCTTGGTGGAAAATGTAGGGGAAATCGATTAAATCAATATTTTTATAGCTTTTATACAAACGTTTGTTAGGAAATCGGTAGTAGATTTTGATGAAATTTTTCGGATTACTGAGTAAACACCAACCAGTAATAAATCATCGCATTCTGGCAGCATTCATCAAAATCTCCACGAGAATAAGAATAGAAACGTTGATCTATCAACATTTTGGTCCATTTTACATAAACGTTTGTCTGACCGACAAGCATTATAGTGTTAGCGGAAGAAAAAATCTGAAAGCGGCAAGGCTTTATAGTTTTGGTGCCTGTCACCACCCGAATAATTTGTTTCACAGGGTTGTTCCACACTAGATTCCGGACGGTTTGTTTGCCACGTATACGTTGAGTATTACTGCCCGAACCCATACTAGCCTGGATACTTGTATCTTCGCAATTTGGGCTAATTTTGACTGCAAATTCAGGGAATCTGTTAAAGGGGGGAAGTTGCAATTTAGGTTTTATTCGTGGCATTTTCCTCCAAATGTGTAACTAAAAAGCCCCGTTTGTAATATAAAAAGAGCCCTGGAAGGACTCTGTTAAAATAAGCGTTCAAATTTAATATTTTGATTACATGTTCTCGGGTACCTACGTGCTGCTCTTTTTAGGTATGTTGTTGCTGCCATTCTAATACCAAGTCTATTATGACTGTGATTTACTCGTTCCAAAAATTCTTCAGAGAGATCATTATCATCTGGATCTTTAATACTACCCGCAAAAATGGTTTTCATACTACCGATATCGGGTTCAATAATCTCAGAGTAAGCATTTAAAAAATCTGATTTCTTGACACTTATAGAGGCAATCTTAGGCATCGAATTTTGACAACTACCTAACAAAACATGACATTTAGCATCATCACGTTCCTCGTTGGAAATATATCCCTTCACAAATTCAAAACATAAATTAGCTAACTCAGAAATTTCGCAGTCATTTTCACTTATGAATTCAATAAAAGCATCATGGAAATTCATATCCACTCGCCCTGCATAACCAACTAACTTATCACCTATTACGAAGATTTTATCAGCATTTTCGTCCCTTGAAATTTCTTCGCCACTAACTTTATCTAAATTCACTTTTAATGAATCTGAACCCATTAATATATATGGCTTTGAATCCTCTGGGGGTTTTACAGCGATAGCAATTAAAACAGTCAAAATAATCATCCTCCCTAACATTTAATTACATTATTCGCCGTTAAGGAGTAAAATCCTTCCTCGCATTACCTCTTAGCATACAGCACCCGTTTCAGAGCTTTCAGCAACTTCCCAGGCTTGCCGACTATGACGGCTTCTTTTCCGTCTAGTTGGTATAGATCTGTGGACGGATGAAGTCGAACGAGCCTGCTGTAGATTATCGTACCTAGTCACCACCCGAAACCACTCTAATTTCGTGAAGATGGATAGAATTTTTTATGAATAGCAAATGGTAGAATAGTTGCAACTGAATATTGTGAGGGTGGCCGGTTGTTGATCTCTTTTCCTTTTAAAGGGAAGGAGGTGATCGATCTGGAAAATGTTCTTGAAATCTTACGAGAAATTCTTAAGGGAATAATGCGTGAAACTATCGCTTATTTCTTTCGGAAAAACGTTCTAGAGTACCAGTGATTACGGCCATAGGATTTTACCACCTCTGCCAACTTTTTTACCACTCAATGACAGAGAATTTACCGGCAAGTGCCAGGCTCTTTACCAAATTATATCTTATTGAAATTCCCCTGCCTATTCGACCAATAGCAGGGGAATTCTATTAAATGTAAGATTGTTTACTTCATCGAGGATAACTCTTGTCTTAGTTTTTTGTTTTCCTTCTCTAACTGTACTTTTCTTTGCTTAATTTCTTTTTTTTCCTGGATTAGCCTACTTATCTTGGTTTCATCATTTATTCCAATTTCATATGAGCTGCCTTTCCACAGTAATTCGAGGAATTCATAAACATCATCTTGATCTATTCTGTAAACTCTATCTTCGTGTATTGCTTTTATTTTCCCCTCTATAGCCCATTTCTTCACATCATGCCAATGTCTTTAAGCTTCTTTATTGTATTTAAAAAAACAATTGCATCGCAATTTTAATCCAACCGAAAAACGCAAGCCATAATGGAACGCTAAGTGAAGTTCCCCATAATAACCCAACTAAAAGATTCCCTTGCTCATCCATTGAAATCCACTCCTATTGTGAAGTTGGTATGTACTTTTTTGTTTTTCAATTGGTGGTAATATAAATGTAGTCACTTACAGTGACAATAGTTAAAATTGACGAATTTTTCCTTGGGTAATCAGAAGTAGTAGTTTTTAAATGATATCAAATGTAGTGGGCGAAAGATGTGGAATGGTGACTGCTAGCCCGGGGATTTTTTCGACATTTCTAATTGGTATATGAGTCTAAAGAACCATTCCTGTGCTTTATAGAACTTAATATTACCCCCTGTTTATAAACAAAAATTTCCACTAGCTCATATTAAGTAATTTATCTAATACACGAAATAATATGCTAGACTTTCTGTAACGGATATTTTTCCTAGGTTATTATAACTAGAAAATTGTTTATATTATCCTGAGAAACAAGTGATTTTTAATAGAATGAGGGAGTAAGTAGAATGAACGACACCGTCATTTCAGTAAACTTAACAAATGCATTTATTCATTCAATTGGAGAGGTTATAGATAAGTATAATTCCTCCTTTGATATTGACAATTATCAGTTTTACGAACTTAGGGACTATGTAAGGGAGCTCCTTGAAGAAGATAATCCGCATTATCTTTATGTAGAGAATGCTGGCCATGGAGATACCGGTGAATTGTATGTAAATTTATTATTCGCAACCGATACCGGAAATTTCAGCTCCATTGTTGAATTGATTGGAATGAGAACGCTCCTGATCCGCAGCGTTTTGAAGCCAGATGGACTTTTATTACTCGGCTGTTATGACTTACATAGAAATGCTGGTGCTAAGAATAATCGCAGAAAGCTACTTAAGCTTGAGTTTGAATTTGACTCTTACGGGGCACCGACTCTGTTCCATCCAGCCCTCATTTCTGAAATATCGGCATTGCCGGATGCACGTCTCCAATCCAGAATTGTACAACAAAGGATTCGCAATTGGGATATCTTTTTACAGCTATTGGAGACAAAGGCTAAGGAGCAGAATGTCTTATTGAAGTATGACGGCTATCGGATTTCTGACACGAAGCGCTTCTTGCATCTTACGATTAAAGGTTCTATCGAAGGGGTAAAAGGGAAGAGTCTTAAACATGCAACTGCCCGAATTGGTAAGATGGCTGAATACCAGGATGAAGATGAACGGGTTGATTCTCTTGAAACGATAGGGATGCTCCAGAACGTGAGTAATTCGACCCATGAAGCCAGAATCGAGCTTTCCGATGAACAGCAGGAACTTATCATGCTAAATCAATTCTGGATCCCCCAGCAGGGAATGCTTCACCTGTCTAAAATGGGGGATTTGGTCCAAACACGGCGACTACGGTCAGGCTTAAAGAAGTTAGTTAGGGGAAAAGCGAAGAATCCTAACATTGAGAACATCTTATTTGACGATGACATTCTGTTGAATAATCAGGGCAATTACTACCGTTTCAATCCTGATGATATGCTCAGGAATGATTTAAATCGATATCAACAGGAAGCGGTAAGAAAGGCATTAGCTGCACAGGATGTCTTCTTGATTCAGGGACCGCCTGGAACAGGAAAGACGACTGTGATTGCAGAGCTTTGCTACCAAAATGCCATTCGTGGTCTTAGGACATTGATTGCGTCACAGTCCAATCTAGCTGTCGATAATGCTTTAAGCAAGCTTGTGCATCACCCAAAAATCCGCGCGCTTCGCAAGGGGAATGCCAGCCGTGTAGAAGAAGAGGGTAAGCCTTTTACGGAAGAACTTGTCATTGATACGTGGATGGATAGCACGGCCAAAGCTTGCCGTTCGGAGGTCGATCATCTCACATCAAATTATGAAAGAATCAAGAATAAGAAACACGAAATGGAACAACAATCCAATCAATTAAAACAAAGCTATGAAAACTCTCAAGAGGAAAAGAAACAGCTGGAGTCACAAATCATCCAATTAGAGCAGCAGATGGCGGAAATCACCAAACGAATATCGCAAAAGAAAGTGGAATATCAGGAATTGACCGCGCTGCATAAAAAACAACAGAAACAGCAGCGTGATGTGGACTCTCTACTTGAGAAGTTGTCCTTGCAACAGGAAACCGCTTTTGACGATGTTTATTCTTTGCAATCGGAATTAGATAGACAAATGCAGATACAAAAGGAAACGGAGTCCTACTTAGAGAAATTAAAAGCTGACATTCAGGCTGAGGAAGAAACAGCCCTGCAAAGAAAAGCAGCGAAAGAGGAATTGGACAAGCTTCGAAAGCAAGCGAACGATATTGAACTCTCATTGAATCGATTGAAGCTGAAAATTGGGAAACCCACCCGTCAGGTAGAAACCTTACGTCTGCTCTTGCATCGTTCGAGGGAAGTACAAAATACTGAGCAACAATTTAAGCTGGTAATGGAAATAGTTCAAACCGTTCCATCTGTTGATCAATCCATCTCGGAAAGGCTTTCTTTTCTGAAGAAAACGATAACGGAATCGCACGCCAATACAACGGGAAGTCAGTACTACCAATCCCTGTTGTCATCTATTCAAGGGCTGCAACAGACAGCGAACGAAGAATTGACGAAACTATCGATTCAAGTCGGCAAGATGGTTGGTGAAGAAAAAAGTGCTTACGAGCCGACTCTTTTGACCGTCAACAGGTTCAGGGATGAGTTAAGTGGACTCCTGCTTAATCGGCCGTCCGCATTCTTAAAGTTGTTCGGTGCTGAAAAAAAGTGGAGAACTGAACTTTTCAACCTTTCAGTGGAAATCTATCGTACGGCAAACACCTTGAAGGATTTAATAGCAAAGCAAACGGTCATTGAAGCAGAGTCGGATATCAACCGTAAAGAGTTTTCGAGATATCTTCAACAAATATACCCTGGTCTTGTATCTCAATTAAGAGATCAGTTCGAGGAACTGTCTTCTGAGACGAGGGATTTAAATAAGGAATTTGCTCAAAAAGTAAAGGAACGAAATAAGATTGAATCACTCTTAGCATCCCACGAAAGGGACCTGAATAAATACCGCGGAAAATCATTGGAAGAACTCCAAAGGGAACATGATGAGAGGCAAAAACAAAGAGATAAGTGCTTAAAAACCATCCAATGGCTTACTGGTCAAATTACCGAACAAACCGATAAGGCACAACGTCAAAAAGAGCAGGCTAGGATGGAATATGAGGCACAAGAGAAGGAGTTTGATAGAATTCAATCCGAAATGGATGAACAGGAAAAACAAATCCAAAAGGTAATGAGCTCTATTGAACGGTTACAAATAGAAAAGAGTGATTTGCAGGATTCTTTGACACAACTTAAACAAATGTTTGCTGGTTACCCAAAAAGGAAGATGGTGTTAGAGTCCCAGTTGGATCAGTTGGAAGTGCGCCAAAAGGAATTGCTGCAAGAAAGACAGGTCCTAGAAACAAAAGAGGGAATTCTGCAAGAATGGGTGACACGTCTTGAACAGAAAACGGAACGGGATAAAAGCGGGTTGAAGCAAATCTATATTGACTCTGCCAACGTCATCGGAATTACCTGCGTACAATCAGGTTCCCGGGAATTTTCTGAAGAATACCCAGACTTCGATGTTGTCATAGTCGATGAGGTTTCAAAGGCCACGCCACCCGAAATCCTCCTTCCGATCTTAAAGGGGAAGAAAGTCATCCTCGTTGGGGACCATAATCAGCTGCCGCCGATGGTCGGGGATGATACCTTGAATGAAGTGGTCGAAAATGGTGACTATACGGACGAGGAAAAGGACGAGATGAAGGAGTATTTGAAAGAATCGCTGTTCGAGCGCCTTTTCAATGTCTTTGATGATAAATATAAGGAAACACTCCGTATTCAATACAGGATGCATCCTCATATCATGAACACGATCAATCAATTTTACAAGAATCATGATGGCATCGGCCTGATCTGTGGGTTGAAAGCCCCCGACAAGGAGCGGAACCACGGCATTGAGGGGAAACTTATCCGCAGTGGCCGGCACATTCTATGGCTGGATATGCCGCTCCATCCTAGCCATTTAGAGAAACAGGCAGAAGGCGGGACCAGCTTCTATAACGAGACGGAGATCCAGACGATTGTAGGGGCGCTTACCGAGATTAATGAGTCTATGAATGAGCGCAAGAACCAGGGATTAATGGATCAGGATGCCCTAAAAGAGGTCGGAATCATCAGCTTTTACGGGGAGCAAGTAAAACGCCTGAATCAATTGATCCTTGGAGACAAGGAAAACTACAAACACCTCTCCATTCGTATTGGAACGGTCGACCGCTTCCAAGGAATGGAGCGGGACATTATCCTGGCCAGTTTCGTCCGTAACAATCCACGAGGGGACATTGGCTTTGCGAAGGAGTATAAGCGAATTAACGTGGCCATGTCCCGTGCAAAAGAATTGCTGATCGTCACAGGGTGCAGTGAACTCTTCTGTAACAAGGCTCAGAAACGCTATCCGGCAGCCGCTGCCATGTACAAAAATATAGTAAATGAAATTGATAAAGTGGATGGTCATGTCGATCTTCTTGGGCGTTCACTTGTTATCAAGTAAGGAAAGGAGGGGATTCTTCTGAATCAGGTTTTGGAAACAACAGAGTCTACAGAAAAAGTCATTTCAAAAGAGCTGGAGCAAGAGATCGACAAATACCTGAATGGCAAAGTCGGGATTCGGATCCTGGATGCCTCCGAATGGCATTTGCCTGTCTATGAACTCTCCGTACAATTTTCAATTGCGAAGAACCGAAAGTTTAATATTGTGGAAGAGTTTATTTTTAAATGTATAGACACCGGATTGCCTGAACTTTCCAATTTGGAGGGCATCAAATCGATCCTTAAAATTGACGAAATCTTTATTGAAAATCGTATTCATGAATTATCCCAAAACGGGTTATTGAAGAAGGAAAACAATCAGCTTGTCTTTACACCACTAGGAAGGGAAAGTTACCAGAATGGGATTGTCCCCTCTTCTCCTCGGCAAGAAGAGCTTACTTTCTTTTATGAGCCCATGTTTCAAAAAGTTCGTAAAGAGGACCGCATAGCTTCTGTGGAAACAGACCAATTGTTTAAGTATTGTGATTTTCAAAAGGATCGTAAAGCTGCCCAGGACCTTAGGGTAACGGAAAAAGAGATCGTGGAGATCGGAAATCGGCTTGGCGGCGTGTATCTTACAGAAAGCATTGAAAGCATCATCCGTGACATTCAATTACCCGAGATAACCCTTCGTACGTATCTCAAATTTGGCGAGTTTTGGGTTTATGATATGATCGAAGATAAGGTCTATTCCTGTGTCTGGGACCAGACTGAAAAAAGATTTCGAGAAGATATACAAAGCTTTTTGGATAATCAAGAGTCCGAAGCCCGACTACAGACCGTTCATCAGGAGATGGAAGAACGAAACGAATATTACAATCTCATTCGCGATGCATTGAAAAAGCAAAAGGATGCCCCACCGCAAAACAAAAAGAATAAAAAACAGGCAGGTCCAAAAACGAATGACGAAGTCTCTATTCTACGGGGTATGCAAATTCGTGATGCGTTTTTAAGGAGTTTTGCAGATGCAAAGCAGAAAATCATGATCATCAGTCCCTGGATTTCCGAGACAGTGATCGACGAGCCCATGCTTCAGCGATTTAAGCAAGCAGCTGAACGGAATGTGGTCATCTATATTGGGTGGGGGATTGCTAAAAGCCAGGCACTTGAAGACCGCGCGCCATCTAAAAGGCTGTTGAAGAAAATGAGGAGCATCCGGGATAAACAAGGCAATCCTGCCGTATTTGTGAATTGGATTGGAAACCATCACGACAAGGAAATCATTGTCGACAACAGCTATCATATGCTTGGTTCGTTCAATTGGCTTTCCTATCGTGGAGATCATAATATACGCAGTGAATCTGTCTATAAAATCAAAAACGAGAACATGATTTCAGATGCTATCCATCATACAGAATCCTTGTTCCTGGAATTGCAGGAGAAACGGATAAAAGCATTGCAAACTGAAATCGAATACCTTACCGTGATTAGTGAAATCATTCATCTGGATACACATGAGGAGCAAAAACAAGCCCTTATTGGGCAAGCTACAGACAAACTCAAAGCCAATCAACAGTTCGATGTACTGTTTTCTATATGTAATTTGTTCATTCAAAAAAATAAATTTAAATTTGGCTTCCAAGAGATTTTTAATTTGCTCTTGGATTCAGGCAGTGAATTTGGCTATTATAAAAGCGTATTGGATGTACTATATAAGCAAAACAGAATTCTGTTTGACCAATTGTTAAGGGAGCATTCGCCCCGTCTTCAAGCGCTTCAGTATAAGGTACCGGTCGAGGAGAAAAAGACGACTAATAAAGCAAAGCCTGCACCGGTGTCAAAAAAGGCGAATGAAAACAAAAAAGGGGATTCCTCGAAACCTAACAATCAGGCAGGAACTAAAAAGGTGGAGAAATCAGTTAACAAGCAAAATCCTGTAAAAGCAAAAAAAGAACCAGTACCTGCCAAGACTGTTAAGAAAAATAAACCAAGTAGTGCCAAAAAGGGAGACAAGCCATCAGAAAAGTCCGTTCAGACCCATTCGAAAAAGAGTAATGGGAAACAAAATAAGACGAAATGATAGGCGTGATTCTACTTATATGTGACTGTTAATTAATTTCGTCATTTCAACCCCTATTCCTTAATGAATAGGGGTCTCTTTAATTTGGCTTTTTAAAACAATCCTTCCCAATTATAAATTTAGTATGGCTAATAATTATTTAATTATAAATTTAGTATGGCTAATAATTATTTACTTATGTATAAGAAAGCCCTTTAATCAGTTTCCTTTAACTTCCACTATAAAGGAAAAAACTTTTGAAAAGACTAGTGGATGAAAACAGCTGTAAACGCTTCAAAACGAGGATGTAAATCAAGATTAATGAAGAATTTGGCCTCAAAAGTCTGAATTAATAATTGCGTACTAACACAGTTTTATAAAAGGAGATGGCTAAACATGAAAAGTAAGAACAGGAATAGAAATACTGAGCCTTATATCGCTCCGGGAATGGATGACAGCGAAGAGCTGGAGCTGGATGCTACCAAAGCTGATATTGAAAAAGGCGAATATACGAGTGTGACTACACTTTCATTTGACGAAGTAGATCCAAGTTGAGAATGATAAGTGCTCAAGCATAGTTATAATTATGGAGGAATAGTGAATGACTGAGCAAAATCAATCTGCCATTGATCAGGGGTGTAACAAAATTGAATCCAAAGTTGTTGTTATAAACCCCTTAAAGACAATAAAGGAAAATATTAATCATTAATTTTATCCATCCAAAGAAAGAAATCCATAAAGGTATGCTCAAAACAGTACCTATCAAAAAACCCCTAAAAAAATATCCATTTTGATTAGATAACAAAATACACACCGTCCTTAAATAAGAACATAATATTAATTATTCGTTCTCAATTAAAGAAAACCTTTATTTTTATATTTTATTGTGATTTCTTCCGAATGTGCATAAAGCTAAATAACTTTTAATCAAAGGATCGTGCCTGTGCGTAGCGGTCTATAAAGTAGACAATTAGTTCAGGTGCCATGGTGAACTAAATAGTAACCAACCAGAACTGCTTAACAAATTAATAGAAAAGGTACGAAAAGGCATCAAAGAGCAGCACGTTAAAACAGGTGTTTTTCCTAATGGACAGGCATACAACTCCGTGATTAATGATCAACTCAAAGGGCTTATAGAGTATGATGAAACATCCGAAGGCACTCCGCTTGTGATTATTGATGGGAAGCCCTTTTCATGGGAAGAGGTCGGCAAAATGATTATGTCATACGAAGGCTTTCAGATAAAAATAGAAATGTTTGATATGACAGATGACATAGACTAGGTACAGGGGAGCCGGGGGAAAGACTCCCGCTGGCAAACAGTGAAAGGTACCATCATAATTTCGACATTCTTCTGCTATCAAAATCAATATAAATTCAGTTGCAGAAAAGGCTCAGGCCAATACTAAACAGTCGTTTGGTTAAATGACAAAACTTTCTGCGGAAAAGGAATGGGAAATCGATTAAATCAATACTTTTTTTGCTTTTATCCAAACGTTTGATTGGAAAATCGGCAGTAGATTTTGATAGAATTTAGCGGATTACTGAGTTTGGGATACACCAGCCAGAATTGAATCACCGTATTCTGGCAGCATTCATCAAAATTCCCACGAGAATAAGAATAGAAACGTTGCTCTATCAACATTTTGGACCAATTTGCATAAACGTTTGTTTGACCGACAAGCATTTTAGTGGAAGCGGAAGAAAAAATCAGCCAGCGGCAAGGCTTTAAACCGGTTTACACAAACGTTTAGTTAGGTTGTACAGGAGCAACAATATGTTGAAATACATCGAACGTTTGTAGTTGTGACCGATTGCTTCCGATATCGACTGTGGTGCATGGGGGAGGGTTCTGCCGTCATTCTTGAACAGGAAATGTAAAGTAACAGACCATTAGAATCGCCTCTGTCGAGCCAGGGAGAAACGAAGAAAGACCAAGCCAGTGTGACGGCTTGGTCTTTCAATGTAGATGAATAGGGAGTTTCCTTATTTGAAAATCGTGTTAATGGAATACTCTCAAAGAATGGTTCCCAAATTTAGGTCTCCCTCTAAGAGAGCATGTTCAATTTCCGAAAGAACCATAGTGGACGAAAACGTCTTTCCTTGCTTATCAGGGTAAGAAACAAAAGAGTATGTATGAACAACTCCGATATTTTTTAGAGCATCATCCGTTAATGGCTGAAACCGCAATCGATCTCTTTTTGGTTCTATCATAAAAGAGTGGGGATTGGTTGCTAATTCTGTTGTAATCCTTCTTAATTGCTCTGCTTTTTGCTTCTTCGTATTAAAGGAAAATAGTCTGCACGGAACGGTTAGGACGAGCCCATTCGTAAGTTTCACTTTTGTATAAAGATAATAGGGATCAGTCCAGACAATATGGCAAGGGTTAAACCAAATCGTTTTCTCATGTTTAGACGATTTGGTTGGAAATACACAAATCCCTTGAATCGGATTGACTACGAACGGGCACATCGGGATATCACCCAGGATCCATTTGGCGGTAGAAATCGCTCCTTTTAAATCAAAACCGCTGCACCTAATGCTGTCTGCCAAGATTTCTAAAGGGGATCTGTCAACAATAATCGTCCTATACAGTTCATTTACAAGAGAACAAAGCTTGCCATTTCGATCGTAGATGCCAGTCATATACTGCATATGTGGATGGATAATATAATATTTTTCGATCAAGTACCCTCGCCCCTTACCAATTTGGTTTAAATTTCTTACGAAAAAAGATATACTATCAATAAGTTAGTTTTCCTAACTTGCTAACCAAGAGTACTGTCTTCCCGGACACCGGCTCTTGGTTATTTTATTTTTTTCCCTCACATCTGGCTCACCTCCTTTTCAAGTCTTTATACTGATGCCTTAAAACGCTTACAATAATAAATGTTGTTTTATAAGAACTGGAAATGTTAACAGTACCAAGCTTGAAAATATATCTTTAAGAGTGAAGTGATCAGCAATCTGATGATTCATTTGTTTGTTGAATAGTGAACAAAACTAGGAAGGTTTGACTGACAATGAGGTATATGGATTTCAGATTTCCACAGGTAGTTGAAACATTAGATGCGGATTATTTGCACTATTTGTTATTTTGAAATAGCTTTACATAAATAATAACACAAAAAATTACATAATTGGGATAATCAAGTGGGTGAAATCGTAATTTTTTGTGTCAAAAGTGGTCGAATGATGTCGTATGTGATTTATTTAGATTTTTCATTTTTGGCTTTAATCTCTTCTATGATGCCTATGTCTTCCAATCTTTTAAAAATATCAGAAGGTTTCCAATCGAGGTTCTCGGCTATTTTTACAAAAAGGTCTAAGCTTGGCAGATGTTTGCCGACTTCAATATTGCTGATGGTTTGCATATCCACGCCGCAGTATTCTGCCAGTTCCGCCTGGGAATATCGTTTAGCCCTCCTTAATCCCTCCATGAATTCACCGAAATGATAGGCTCTAAATTCTGTCTTTTTCCCCACAAGGTAGTCTCCTTTTTATCTTCATTAGATAAAAAGAAGGGAAAATGAACTATCGAGTTAACTTATAATTTGTTGGTTTGAGGAAACAATGTTGTGTTTAATCATATTTCGCTCTATTAATCGGCTGATTTTTCACTTTAGAGTTAAATCGGATATCAGCTTACCGTGACAAATTCTCTTAGTGTAATGCCCTTTTTAGAAAAAATAGCACCCAAGTCTTTTTGAAAAACGTTCCTCTAGGGCAACCAGGTAGATAAAAGAAGGTTCTTGAAAAAGATTGTCTTAATAAGAGCTCATCCATTTCCTCAATTTCTCCCGCGCTCCTGCTCGCCATTGCTTAACTGCTGATACCGTTACCCCTTCTCTTTCGGCAATTTCCTTGATGGATAGGCCGGAGTGGACGGTGTACGTTAACCATTTCTGTTGATTCGGCGTCAGCAGGTGGAAAGAGGATAACATGATTTCTTTTTCTATTGATTCGATAGGTTGGGAATCGGCGACGGCTGTCTCCCAGAATTCCTCTACAGGACAAAAACTTCGTTCATTGACCTTAGTCATTTTCTTAATCTCGACAAGCAGACTGCCTCTAATATAGGTATAAGCATAGTTGGTGAATTTCCCTTTTTCGGGGTTGAATCTTTGGCTGGCCTCCCAAAGGGCGATAAGAGCTTGTTGATAGAATTCATCCTTGTTAGTGTAAAGATGAAGAGAGTGGATGATCTTATGGATCATCGGATTATATTGTGCTGCTAACTGATCAAAGCTTTCCAATGGTGGGTCCTTTCAGGAAAGCGCGCTTAACCTCTGTATTCCCGGGTATCTCTACCATAACGGGAGTCGCTAAGTTCATCGAATGGCCCTAATTCAAATTTAGTGCGGAAAAAAGCTCCAAAACGATTTATTTGGCTTCTGAAAATCAAATAGGAGGTCGATTTTTAGAATTTGGAACAAATCTTATAAGAATTAGAGAATCAAAGGGGCATTATTGTTGGACTTCACCTAAAACAGTGAAAGTAGTCATTGGCTGAAGGGAAAACAAAAAAATATAGCCAACTATCTAAAAAAATTAGTAGTTGGCTTTCATCGTGTATGGGTATTAGATGGCTGCATTACCTCATCCCTTCATCCGCTCTGGCAGACTCTGTATCGATTCGACGACTAAATCAAGCTTGGATTCTATTCGATAGAGCAGATAGAGGGTCACAACGATAGGGAAACCGACCTCATTGATAAATGAGATGATTTGTTCCACGGCAAATTCTCTCCTTTCCGAATCATATAGGAAGAGGCCGGTTTCGTTTAAGAATCCGGCCTCCCCCTTAAACCTACTGATTTGACTGCAAATTCGATACTGATCTATTAAACCATTTCATACTCTACTACATTGCGGTCGATCACCCTTGCACCTTTTGAGGATACATATCTGCCGCTTCCCGATGTAAATACATCTGCAGCAATGATCTGTTCCATTGCTTGTTTAACAGCAGCCTCATCAATCGGTTCCTTCGGATTATCCACCGCAATGCGGGCAGTCTTGCCAAACTCCGTACCAAACATTAACTCCAATGACTTTGCCATTCTATTCACCTCCTTTCATTGAGGCATGGGGACGGTTCTTTTGCCTCATTTTTATATACTATTTAGGTTTGTAGCTTCGTTCATTTATAAACTAAGCCATTTTGATGCATTAGAACCGTCCCTCTGCATCACGTTACGCAGTAAGTTCAGTACTGTCGCTTCGTTCTACTTTGTTTAACGGGTCGTTGCATAAAGCAGAAATAGCTGTTGCCACTTGGAATAACTGGTCAACAGTTGATTCCTTTTTGATGTTGCTAAATGTTTTGGTTTTTAGAACAGGATTTCCCTTCTCGTCCAGATCCACCTGGAAAGCCAATCGAAGCTTTGAACCTTCTAATAATGCTTGAGCCATTGTCTCTCACCTCCTTTCACCCTTTATTTATAATTTTTTGGGGGAAAAGGACAGGATGGGGAAATATTTTTTTTGAAAGTCAACTGGTAGGAACAATTAACAAAATGGGGCGGAAATTCAAGATAAATGATTGAAATTACCCATAATATTGGCTGTTAACCAATCAAACACAGGTTTCATACTATCTGCAACTCCCTGAGAGTTGTACGTTAATCCACTATCCTCAGACTCCATTTCATTTAAATCCTCATAAAAAATGTTTCTTTGTTTTTGAAAGGCAATCCCATAGAAATAGGCAAACGGATTTTTGATGGACTGTGTGAACTTTAGCTTCCTAATCAGTTGTTTAAAGGATTGGATAGCAACGTCCAAATTGCGTTCCGTTTTATCTTCGCTGTTATTGCGATAAGCAGCAATTTGAGCCATTTTCCAGTACTCTTCAATAGCCCTTGCCTCTGGAAAAAAACACCTAACCAGCTGAACAAATGCTTGAGGAACATGATCGCCTACAAAAGCATGGTCCAATACCTGCAGATTTTTGGAGCATGGGGCAGGTTCTCTTGCCTCATTTTTTTGTTGTAATTCAGACGCGTCTTTACGTTTATTAATCTTTTGATTATTGGTTTTTAAAAGATTAATGGTTTCTTTATGGTGGTTCATTTTTTCAACAGTAGGTGGTTCATTTATTGGAAAACGGTTAAAGACATAAAGGTTGCTCGACTGGGAACCGTTTTTGCGTTCAGTTTCATAAACAGTAAGGATGCCGAGTTTGATGGCTTTTTGGATCATCCGTTTAAACGTAGAGCGGGATATGCCGTTATTGTTGTATTTTTCATTTATGACCATTAACATTGTCCCAATTTTGGCATTGGCAACCCCTGGGACCTTAGCTGCAAAGCGCGCTAACTGCTTTAGGCCGACCAATTCCCCTTTTGAGAAGTCATGCTTGTGTTCCAACAGCCACATTTCGAAATGAGTATTAAACTCCTTCAGACTACCAAACTGAGAATATCCTTCAAAATGAGCAATTTCGCCAGATTTTAAATTCATATAATTGCACCACCCTTTCAACCTCTATTTAGGAAAAAAGGGAGGGAAAGGACAGGGGTAGGTGTGACAGGTTTGTGAAGTATGGATGTGATGCACGGGGCCGGTTCTTAAAGGGGACAATCGGAAGTTTTGCACGTAAAAAGGCCGGGTTCATCAACTGAATCTGGCCCTGTTCATTAGATAATCTCATATTCGACGATGTTGCGGTCAATCACGCTGGCACCTTTGGCACCACGTAGCTGCTGTACTATTTTATTTATGGTTTTGGCCGTTTTATTTAGGATTTCTAAATTTCGTGCGGGGCCCCAAGCATTTTATTTGCGGATTTTTAGAGTTTATTTGCGAAACACTACTAATCTTCCGAGTTCCGAATTAAACCTGTTTTGGTTCGAAATAGGGTAAGCGGATACGCTTCTCGTGGAGCTAGAGAGAATTTTTTGTTATTTCTTGTCAAAAAAACCAACATAGTTAATAATTAGGTAGAGAAAGAGTGAAATTTGTCGCACTACGTTAGTACTAGTTTGATTGACGATGGAGCTTTTTTCTATTTGTTTTTAAAGGGGGAACGGCTTTTGAAGATTAAAAGTTTCAAAGGATTAGTTGCTTTTGTCCTTTTTTTACAGCTTGTCATTGCGGGGCCGATTGGTGCCACGCAGCGTAGCTATGCGGCCAGCGGTACGTTGGTAGAAGGACTTGTCCATCAATTTACGGAAAATGCCTGGGCCAATGGAAATTTATTTACTAGTCCCAGCGGGGATCTCTATCTATCTCATGTGAAAGGGACGGATGAGATTGCAATCAAAAAATGGGAGAATAACCAATGGAAGGAAGTCACCGCGATAACCGCTGCTGCAACAGGAGATAGTGGATTTAATAGCGGAGTTTCGGATGTGGCGATTGATGGCAACAATACCATTTATGCGACCTTTCTTTTTTACAGGGGTTCCGGTACGACCAGTGAGCGAGGCGTAAAGTATGGCATTTATAAAAATGGCAGCTGGACGTTTGAGAAGGTGGAAAGCGCTCAAGATCCTAATGGATGGAAAAATATGTACAAACCTAAGATCGCTTTTGATACAAATGGCAAGGCCCATATTGTTTATGTGTACAATGATGCCAATGATCCAAGGAAGTATGAGGTCCGCTATGCGACCAACCAATCTGGATCTTGGGTGATTAAACCACTTGTCAGTGGGGCAAGTGCAATTGATGAAGTAAAGGACCCGCAAATAAAGGTGGATCAAACTAACACGATTCACATCACGTATGTCAAAGAAGATAATCAAAATAGTTATTATGGAAATGTCTATTATACGCACAAGAAAGTGAGCGATCCGAACTTTCCTGCTGTGCATGAGAAAATTATTGATTCGATTACAGACCAGAAAAACTACTATTCAACACCCTTCACCTTAGATTCCTCTGGAAAAATATACATCGCCTACTATGATAGAAAAGCGTATACATCGTATTTTCTTTCAAACAATTCAGGCGGGTGGACAAATGAAGTCTTATCCACTGACGGGATGAGTCGTCCTTTCAAAACTAGCATCATCAACAACATGCCTTATGTCATCATGTACAAAAATGCATCCAGCCCTGTGACTTTTTACGCAATGGTGAAAGAGGCCGGAATATGGAAAAAAGGAACGCAGGAAGTACCCTCCCAGTCTATGAGTGGAACTCCGCAGGAACTAATCGCTGAAATGGATACAGCTGGGAATATCATGATTGTCATAGAAGAAACGGGCTTAAGGAACGTGAAGTATTTGTACGGAACTAGTACCGACTTCGGCTTAAACTTTGCCCCGCCGCTTTCCAGTAATGCCGATTTAATCAATTTGTTTGTTAGTCCCGGAGCATTGGTCCCAGGATTTATGCCCAATACAACAAACTACTCTGTATCGGTAGGCTATGATACTCCATCCATTCAAGTCACCCCGTTGGCTGTCCACCCGGGTGCTGCGATCACGGTAGATAATCAACTCGTGCCGAATGGAATAGGACGAGCGGTTCCCTTACAGACAGGGTTTAATTTCATTCCAGTAAAGGTGACAGCACAGGATGGAACCGTCAAGACCTATACGATTACGGTTCAAAAAGCAGCGCCATCCAATAATGCTTTATTGGCCAATTTAACGGCCAGCACCGGGACGTTGAATCCTGTTTTTTCACCATGGGTTAAGGATTATTCCATTGATGTTCCGAATAGCACAAGCCAAATTAAGTTTACTCCAACAACTGCCGATGCTAATGCCACTGTAACGGTTGGCCTGAATCCGGTGATAAGCGGACAGGAATCGCCGTTCATCGAGCTTGTTGCTAGTGTGCATGTGATTCCGATTGTGGTAACGGCTCAGAACGGGAGCACGGAAATCTATAACGTGAAGGTCACTCGAAATCGTCTGCCTATCGCAGCGGATCGCCAATTTTCCGTGGATGAAAATGCCGCGATTGGGACAGTCGTGGGGAATGTGGGAGCCAGTGATCCAGATGGACAAGCGCTGACCTACCGGATCCTGTCCGGAAATGAGGAGGGCATTTTTACCATCAATAGCGCTAATGGCGAAATCACGGTTGCGAATGGAAGTTTACTAGATTTTGAAAAAAGGCAGAACTATTCGTTAACGGTTGAAGTCAATGATGGGTTTGATCCTGTCACGTTGACGGCTGCGATTCAGGTCAATGACTTGAATGATCACCACCCAGTCGCTCAAGGATTTACAAAAAGCATTGACGAAAATCTGGCAAATGGAACGGTGGTAGGCCAAGTAACGGCAACCGACGTGGATGCCAACAGCTCTTTTTCCTACAAGATTACAGCGGGAAATGGGGACGGGGCGTTTGCTATTGACCAAAGCAATGGCAAAGTGACTGTCGCCGATTCTCTTAAACTTGATTATGAAACCGTCAAGACCTTTGTCTTAACGATTCAAGTCAGCGATGGTGTCCATACAACTGAAACAACGGCGACGATTCATTTACATAACCTAAATGACAATCAACCGGTTGCCGAGGATGCTGTATTTAACGTCGATGAGAATGCACCGATTTTGACAGTGGTTGGCAAGGTGAATGCAACGGATGCTGATGGCGATGTCCTTCGGTACCAAATTCTTTCCGGCAATGAGGACGGCGCATTCCGCATCAATGCTGCAACTGGTGAAATTATGGTTGCGGATAGCCTTCAACTGGATTTTGAAAAGAAAACCATTTATCAATTAAGGGTGCAAGCCTTAGATAGTGAGGTCACCCAGGCATACGATTTATATAAGGCCTTGCTTCGTAGTGCGGAATCCGATATTGCGACGATCACCATCAATGTAAATGATGTGAACGATCACCAGCCTGTGCCGCAAGGATTTACGACCAATATAGATGAGAACACGGCAGCAGGTACTTCGGTTGGGTTCGTTACGGCAACGGACGGTGATCAGGGTAGTGTGTTTTCCTATAAGCTCGCAGCTGGCAATGAAGCTGGTGCGTTTGCGATTGATAAAGTCACTGGTGAAGTGACGGTCGCAGATTTTCGCAAACTGGATTTTGAAAAAATCTCAGGCTTCACCTTAATTGTGGAGGTAAGCGACGGCGACCATACAGCAGCGACGACAGTGACGATTGGACTCATTAATTTGAATGACAATCAGCCGGTTGTCGATGATGCGGTGTTCACCCTTGATGAAAATGCTGCAGCTGGTACGGCAGTCGGAACTGTATCTGGTGATGATGCCGATGGCGATGTGCTTCATTACGCGATTACCGCTGGCAATGAGTCTGGTGCCTTCGGGATCAATCGTGAAACAGGCACAATCACGGTTGCGGATCCAGGAAAAGTAGATTTTGAAAAAGTTCAAAACTTTACACTTACTGTTCAGGTAAGTGACGGCCTCCATACAGCAGATGCCGCGGTTGTGATTAACCTGAATAATGTCAATGACAATACACCGATTGGCGAGGACGCTGCTTTTTCAATTGATGAAAATAGTGCGAATGGAACGGTTGTCGGGACCGTGACGGGTTCTGATGCAGATGGGGATACGTTGACATACAAAATCACTGCTGGAAACGAAGCCGGTGCGTTTGCGATGGATGAACATTCTGGTAAAGTGACGGTGGCGGATTCCACCAAGCTCGACTATGAAAAAGTCTCAGGCTTTACCTTAACTGTGGAGGTAAGCGACGGCGGCCATACAGCTGTCATAACCGTAACGATTGGGGTCAATAATCTGAATGACAATCAGCCGGTTATCAATAATGCGACCTTTACTATTGATGAAAATAGTACTGACGGATCGCTTGTCGGGACCGTGACGGGTTCTGATGCAGATGGAGATCCATTGCAATACAAAATCACCGCTGGGAACGAAGCGGGTGCGTTTGCCATTAATAAGAACACAGGTAAAGTGACAGTGGCGGATTCCACCAAACTGGACTTTGAAAAGGTTCAAAGCTTTACCCTGACTGTTCAAGTAAGTGACGGCCTCCATACAGCGGACGCTGCCGTTAAGGTGAATCTGAAAAATGTCAATGACAATACACCGGTTGGTGAGGACGCTGATTTTTCCATTGATGAAAATAGTGCAAACGGAACGGTTGTCGGGACCGTGACGGGCTCCGATGCAGATGGAGATACCTTGCAATACAACATCACCGCTGGAAACGAAGCGGGTGCGTTTGCGATGGATGAACATACGGGTAAAGTGACGGTGGCGGATTCTGCCAAACTGGACTATGAAAAAGTAACGGGCTTTGCCTTAACCGTTGAGATCAGTGACGGCCTGCATACTGGGGAAGCTGCGCTGGCAATCAACCTGAATAATGTCAATGACAATGCACCGGTTGGTGAGGACGTAGCTTTTTCTATTGATGAAAATAGTGCTGCCGGAACGGTTGTCGGGGCCGTGACGGGTTCCGATGCAGATGGGGATACGTTGACATACAAAATCACCGCTGGAAACGAAGCGGGTGCGTTTGCGATGGATGAAAGCACGGGTGAAGTGACGGTAACTGATTCTGCTAAACTGGACTATGAAGAAGGATCGGTCTTTGCCTTAACCGTTGAGATCAGTGACGGCGACCATACAGCAGAAGCGGCGCTGGCAATCCATCTAAACAATGTCAATGACAATGCACCGGTTGGCAAGGACGCTGATTTTACCATTGAAGAAACAGCCAAAACGGGCACAAAAGTGGGGATGGTTGAGGCAAGTGATGTGGATGGTGCTGGGCTCACGTTTACCATTCAGTCCGGCAACGACGATGGCATTTTCACCGTGAATGAAGCAACGGGGGACATTTCTGTAGCCGATTCTTCAAAGTTAAGCGCACAGGACAAGCCACATCACGTCCTATCGATTGGTATAAATGACGGGTTGCATACAAGTGTGGTGACGGCTACCGTTTATATCCTCTCAAGTGACGCTACACTTAGCGGATTAGCAAGCAGCGTCGGGAATTTGACGCCTTCGTTTACACCAGGAAACACGCAATATACCCTTTATGTTGCCAACAAGGTGGAAAAAATGACCTTCACACCAACAACGGCGCATTCAAAAGCAACGGTGAAAATAAATGGGAAACCGCTTGATAGTGGCGATGAAAGTGAAGAGGTATTACTGAAAGAGGGAAGAAATGTTCAGACCATTGAAGTTACTTCGGAAAATGGGCTAACCGCTACCTATACCATTACCGTGATTCGTCTAAAACCAGTCGTTAAGGTGATACCTGAGGTGGCGGACAAGATCGTAACGGTTCCTGATGAGGCAGTGGAGCTTCTGGATGATAAGGGAACACTGGCGATCGATGTGAAAGGGACCAAGGCTAAGGATATAGTGGTCAAACTTACTGCTGAGCAGCTGGCTGCTTTAATTAACAAGCAGGCCAGCATTCAGATTTTTGGCAAGGATGTTCAGCTGCTCATCCCGGCCGTTAACTTTGCTAAAGAGGAAGACATGACCATCAGCATAACAGAGCTTGATAAAAATTCTGTTAAAATTCCTTTTTCGAAGCTGGCAGTAGGGGAAATCTATGAGCTGACGATTAAACAGGGTAATCGTATTATCCATCAGTTTGCTCATGAGATTGAACTTAGTTTTGCTGTTAATGGATCTGCCCATCCGGAGCAATTAAAGGTACACTATTTCAATGAAGATAAGAAGGCATGGGAATTGGTCGGCGGGACATTTGAGGGCGATCAAGTAAGGGCTAAGACAAACCACTTTAGTACCTTTGCTCTTTTCCAGCCTACTGACCTCGTGCAAAAACCGGATTTGAAGCCAACAACCGAAGAGACATTACCAGCAACCGCCACAGACATGTACAACTGGCTGCTTGCGGGACTGATCATCCTGATTCTTGGAGGAGCCATGCTCCGGGTTCAGCGGGCAGGAAGGAAATAATCTAGCTAGATCGAAAGATTCTGGGGCCATAATAGGACCCCGGAATTTTTTTTTATAGGCTTTCAGCTACAGCCATTAAATAATAGGCTAATCCCAAATAGTGGGTGACAGGCATCATCCAGGGGATTTCCAGTTTAGGTTTGGGTGCCTGTCACCACCAGAAATCTCCCGAATTTTGTCGAAGATTGAGGCAGGCTTATTCTTTATTTTTTCCCGCTAAAGGTATCAAATAAAATTCATTATTTAAAATGTCCACTGCATCATTATATTCATCTATTGATTAAGGTCCTCAATAGTCTTTAGTTCTTTAAAGGATGGTGCCTGTCATTCAATGTCCTTATTTGACGGAATTATTCCACTGTGAATATTAACTTTTGTATGTTAATATCGTTATAACGTTAGTACAAAATATTCATTATAACGGTTATAAACCACCCGGAAAGTGTATATAAATAGTAAGGAGGAATAGTTATGACCCAAACGGTGGTGAGAGAAGTGGAAAGAAAAGTAACAAGAATCGGGAATAGTTTAGGGGTTACCTTACCACAGGAAGTGTTGGAACACTTGGGAATCGGTCAAGGGGATGAAGTACGTTTTGATATAGTGAATGGTCAAGTAACGATTAAGAAAAAACCAAATTTAAAGCTGCCAAAGGGAATTGATGAAGAATTCTTGGAGCAAATGAACGATATGATTAATGAATACGACCAAACTTTCAGAAACCTAGTTGATAGGTAGTTCATCATGGATGAAGTAAAATATTTAACAGAGCACCAGGTTATTTTTTTAAATATTCACCAAATAAGATTGTATTCCCCAAAAGAACAGCAAGGTGTGAAAGATGAAGGTCTTTTAAGCAGTGCAGTTAATCGTCCAAAACAGAGTGCATTTGGGGAAGATGCCTATCCTAGAATTGAAGAAAAAGCAGCGGCCTTGTTTGAAAGTTTATTAAAGAATCATTGCTTTCACAATGCCAACAAGCGTACAGCATTTGCTAGTTTATATATGTTTCTTCGACAAAACCGATACCGATTAATCGTCCCTCCGAAAAAGGCAGAGGATTTCTGCGTTCAAATCGTGGATCCAGACCAGCCGGAAGTGTCCTTTCCTGAAATTGCAGCTTGGATTGGAGAACATATGGAGCCAGATTTTTAAAGGTGTACCATTTGGTGCATCTTTTTTGCATTTAACGTGACTACTGCCCTTTCTTATCAAAAACTTTCCAATGTATACTAGAAATATTGATATACGTGAATTCGGGGGTCAGACCCTCTCTAGATATAGTTTCAACAATCGGATGCTATCGTTGAAGATTATATGCCTAATTTCTCGCTAAAAAATAAGGAGGGATTAGGCTTTTTATTTTTCAAAATCCTTAACGTTGTATTCCCGTACTCTTTTGACGTGACCACCAATGGTAAAATCAAATTCATCGGTGAACACTGGTAAAAAACTTGGCATAGGTGGTAATTTCCCTTGCCGTAATCACCATGGACAGCGTGGATTTATGTTCCTTAAACCAAGGTTCCTTTTTTTAGGAAAACTCTCTTGGCTCAAAGGTCCAACTCTTGCAAACTTCACTTCACAATATTTGGACTTTCTTTTGGCTCTGCAAATAGTATATTAATAGTAGATAGACATTAATTGGACAAACCAGTCCAAACGTTGCAAAAAACAATGAACTTTCTCCGTAGGAAAGGGCCCTAGTAAAGTTACGGAAGGAAGGGAGCGCGCTTCATGATATTGGACCAACGTTGTATTGCCATACTGAATAAAGTTGTTTACGCCTCAGCCTATGTATCTCCTTCTGAATTGATGGAGGAGCTGAAGATTTCGAAGCGGACTGTCTATTATGACATCGACAAGATTAATAGCTGGCTGAAGGATAATGGATTAGAATTGTTGAGCTATGTAAGGTCTGCTGGCTTTTATCTAAGTGATGACGGGAAGCAGCTGGTTAAGGAAAAACTGGCTTATTTTGATAAGAAAAAGAGCTATGAATTTTCTCCAAGAGAAAGGGTTTCCTGGGCGACCATTTTGATTCTTACTCGTGAGAATGAGATCTTTCTACAGGATTTGATGGACCGATTGAATGTGAGCCGCAGTACATTGCTGGCAGACATTAAACAGCTGAAAGAGCAGCTCCTGCCATTTCATGTACAGTTGAAATTTCACAAAAGCTCAGGTTATTTTATTGAGGGGCAAGAACAGGATAAAAGAAAACTGCTCCTATTCTTTTTGTCACAGGTAATGACCAATGGAAGGTGGAATGACCTTTTATCGGAAATTCAAATGACGATGAATCAAAAAGACGCGTTACCTCTGGACTTGCTTAAACAGTCAGACCTTGAGCAAATCTACAAAATTATTAATGAGTGCGAGCGTTTTACAGGTGTTCAGTATACAGATGAAGTGATGCAAGCCTTAAGCGCCCACCTATTTTTACTGATCAAGCGGTTTACCCAAGGGAAATACATCCATATGGATCCGGTTGAGAAGGAAGTCATCAAGGAAACGAAGGAATACCTGGCAGCGCGTTTTATTTGTGAAAGAGTTGAAAGCGTATTCGAGGTTCTCGTGCCGGAGGATGAAAGTTTCTATATGACCACCTATCTTTTGGGGGCGAAAATAAGTGATTACCATCCTAGTGATGTTGAAAATCAACAGCTAGTCAATCTGAAGCAATTGATCAAGTTGATGGTGGATGATTTTCAAAAACTGGCTTGTGTCTTTTTTCAAAATCGTCAGGAGCTCGAGAGGAACCTGCTGATTCATTTGAAGCCAGCTTATTTTCGTCTCAAATATGGAATTGAATATGATAATCCCTTATCCGAATCTGTACAGAATGCGTATCCCGACTTATTTGTGTTAACCAAAAAGGTCGTCCACCATTTTGAATTTGCGCTTGGCAAACACATTTCAGACGATGAAATTGCCTATATTGCCATGCATTTTGGCGGATGGCTGGATAAAGAGGGAGTGAAGGTCGCCTCCAGAAAAAAGGCGATGGTCGTTTGTGCAAGTGGAATTGGGACTTCCCGGATCCTGCAAAAGCAAATTGAAGACCTGCTTCCAACCGTGGATGTGGTCAATGCCCTGACTGTTCGAGAGTATGAAAGGGCAGACTTGACCGGGATTGATTTTGTCATTACGACTACGCCGCTCGAAGAAAAGGGACTGCCGGTGTTTGTGGTCCATCCCATTTTAAATCATGCGGAGAAGACCTTGTTGTTAAAGCAAATCCAGTCTGCGACCGATTTGGAAGGATCTGAGAGCATAGAGGCTTTACTTACCATCATCCGGAGGCATGCTGATATCCATAATGAAGAATCCCTTTATCAGGAGCTTAAGAGCTTTTACTATATGAAGAAAGAAAAAGTGGAGGTGAAAAGAAAACCGATGCTAAACGAACTGCTTACTGTCGATAAAATTAGATTTGCTGACCGCGTGGAGAGCTGGGAGGATGCTATTCGAATGGCAGCTGAACCGCTGGTCGCCGACCAATCGATTAGAACAAGTTATGTGGATGCCATGATTGAAAATGTAAAGGAAATTGGCCCCTATATTGTCATTGCCCCTGGAATTGCCCTGCCGCATGCCCGCCCTGAAGCAGGAGTGAACAAGCTGGGAATGAGTTTTCTGCGCTTGAAGGAAAGCTGCTCATTTTCTGACAAACCAGAGCATCAGGCCAATCTGTTCTTTGTCCTTGCGGCAATTGATAACGAGACCCATTTAAAAGCGTTGTCGCAGCTGTCAAACATGTTAACTGATGGAACCACTCTTGAAAAATTAAAAACGGCCCAAACAGAGGCCGATGTTGAAAACATTATCAATCAATTTTCAAAAGAATAGAGGAGGAAATAATCATGAAAAAAATTCTTGTTGTTTGCGGAAACGGATTAGGAAGCAGCTTTATTGTAGAGATGAATGTAAAAACAGTATTAGGTCAGTTAGGTGTCCAAGCAGATGTATCGCATACGGATTTGACCACTGCTAAGTCCGAAAAGGCTGATTTGTATCTTGGCTCAAAGGATCTAATTGCTGCTTTGGATGATGGCACAAGAACCATTGTGGGTCTGACCAACATTTTGGATCAGAACGAATTAAAGAGCGCACTTGAGAAGCACGTATTGTAACTTTTATAAAAAAAGGCCGACTCAAGAAGAAAAGGCGGCAGGTCTTCCATGTGATATCCTGGCAGATAGTGCGGAAGACAGCCTTTCCTCGAGTCAGCTATGAAAAAATATAATAGTCCATTATAGTATAACCTGAAAATCGTCAAACCACTAGATAGAAAGCTAGAGTGTACATAGAAACGTTTAAGGGAGGGAAATGTTATGTTCGATTTTATTATGAATGATATATTAGGAACCCCTGCCATCCTCGTAGGATTATTTGCCCTGCTGGGTCTGGTCCTTCAGAAAAAAGGGATTGCGGATGTTATTTCCGGTACGTTAAAGACCATTATGGGATTTCTTATTTTAGGAGGAGGGGCTTCCATCTTAACAGGGTCTCTCGATATTTTTGGAAAGATGTTTGAAAGGGCTTTCCATATTCAGGGAATCATCCCGAATAATGAGGCGATTGTCGCCATTGCCCAGCAGACATTTGGTAGAGAAACAGCTATGATCATGCTGTTTGGGATGGTCATGAACATTGTCATTGCTCGTTTTACCCCATTTAAATATATTTTCTTAACCGGGCATCATACCTTATTTATGGCTTGTTTAATTTCGGCTGTTTTCGCAACTGGCGGGGTTACGGGTATCCCATTGATTGTGATTGGTTCAATTATTCTAGGATTATTAATGGTCTTCATGCCTGCTTTGCTGCAGCCTTATGTACGCCAAATTACTGGCAACGACAGCATCGCCGTCGGCCACTTTGGCTCGTTTGGTTATTTTGTTTCCGGTACCATTGGAAAGTTTGTCGGTGACAAGTCCAAATCAACAGAGGATATAAAGGTTCCAAAGTCACTTGGGTTTTTGCGTGATACTTCAGTCGCGATGTCCTTAACGATGGCCATCCTGTTCCTGGTAGTTGCACCGATTGCTGGACAGGACTTTGTTGAATCAAAATTAAGCGGCGGCGTTAACTTCCTTGTCTTTTCGCTTATGCAGGCGATTACCTTTGCGGCCGGTGTATATGTTGTTCTTGCTGGTGTACGCATGCTGATCGCTGAGATTGTTCCAGCCTTTAAAGGGATTGCCGACAAGGTCGTCAAAGATGCTAAGCCTGCTTTGGACTGTCCTGCGGTGTTCCCGTTTGCGCCAAATGCGGTGATTATCGGTTTCTTATTCAGCTTTATTGCCGGTCTTATTTCTATGTTCTTACTTCCGGCAGTTGGATTAAAAGTGATTGTTCCAGGATTAATCCCGCACTTCTTTACAGGTGCGGCAGCAGGGGTATTTGGAAATGCCACTGGCGGCAGACGGGGTGCCATGATCGGTTCGTTTGCTAATGGTCTATTAATCTCTTTCTTGCCTGCCTTATTACTTCCAGTCCTTGGTTCTCTTGGATTCGAAGGAACCACATTCGGCGACTCAGACTTCGGAGTAGTTGGAATTCTGTTGAGTCTATTAGCTAAGTTGTTTTAAGGTGGATGTATAGTTATTAAATAAAGGCTCTGTTATTATTTATTGTTGATTTTCGTGTAGGTATGAACATTAATAGGCGGAGAATTTCCGGCTAATGTATAAAGAGGAAGCTTAAGAAGCAGAGATAAGCGAAGATTTTCCGATTAACTGCTCTAAATAACACAAAATCCAACGATTTAGATGATATAACCGGAAAAACTTCCTTTATTTTTAAGGAAATAGGAGTATTTCCCGAAATAAACGGAATTCTTTCGCTTATTTTTCAAACTCAGTAAAATCAACATTCCGTTTTAACAGAGCCAAATAAAAATACTATCAAGGCTGCCCCTAAGGTCTTTGGAATAAGACTCTTTTGGGGAAGCCTTTCTTTCTTCAATACAGCGTTTTCGCCCTGAAATCAAGTCCTCAACTCCTTCCTGGCCAAACACCTCCATTTCACGCACACCTGCCCGCCAATAATGGATACACCTTTTCGTTCGCAAGTTCTTCCCGAAAACGATATAGATGAGTTATGGAATTTTTTGACTCCGTTCCAAAGTAAGATGGGTACAATGATTATTTATAAAATAATGAGTTTTATGCAGGGTAAAATTACCAGTTGAAATCTATGCGTAAAAAGGATATATTATTAATCCGGTCACTTTTTCGGGTGACGTAATGCATTATGATATAAACTATCATGTTTTTGTTTCACTTAAATGAAAAAAATTTTTAGTTGACTCTTAGTGCTTATGGTGTTACGATATTAAAGTCGCTTTTGAAAAGAGCGGTCGGGTCAATCACAGTTGAAAAAATAATGGTTGATAGATTGCGGTAAATATGATATAATATTTTTTGTGTCACTTTTACAAGCGACAAAGATAGTTCTTTGAAAACTAAACAAACAAAAACGTCAACAAACAATAATGATCATGTTTCTTCTATATAAATAGAAAACATGAGCCAACGTAACATTTTTGAGCTAATCAACTCAACTTTATTGGAGAGTTTGATCCTGGCTCAGGACGAACGCTGGCGGCGTGCCTAATACATGCAAGTCGAGCGAATCACTGGGAGCTTGCTCCCGGTGGTTAGCGGCGGACGGGTGAGTAACACGTGGGCAACCTGCCTGTAAGACTGGGATAACTTCGGGAAACCGGAGCTAATACCGGATAATTTCTTCCCTCGCATGAGGGAAGGTTGAAAGTCGGTTTCGGCTGACACTTACAGATGGGCCCGCGGCGCATTAGCTAGTTGGTGAGGTAACGGCTCACCAAGGCAACGATGCGTAGCCGACCTGAGAGGGTGATCGGCCACACTGGGACTGAGACACGGCCCAGACTCCTACGGGAGGCAGCAGTAGGGAATCTTCCACAATGGACGAAAGTCTGATGGAGCAACGCCGCGTGAGCGATGAAGGCCTTCGGGTCGTAAAGCTCTGTTGTCAGGGAAGAACAAGTATCGGAGTAACTGCCGGTACCTTGACGGTACCTGACCAGAAAGCCACGGCTAACTACGTGCCAGCAGCCGCGGTAATACGTAGGTGGCAAGCGTTGTCCGGAATTATTGGGCGTAAAGCGCGCGCAGGCGGTCCTTTAAGTCTGATGTGAAAGCCCACGGCTCAACCGTGGAGGGTCATTGGAAACTGGGGGACTTGAGTGCAGAAGAGGAAAGCGGAATTCCACGTGTAGCGGTGAAATGCGTAGAGATGTGGAGGAACACCAGTGGCGAAGGCGGCTTTCTGGTCTGTAACTGACGCTGAGGCGCGAAAGCGTGGGGAGCAAACAGGATTAGATACCCTGGTAGTCCACGCCGTAAACGATGAGTGCTAAGTGTTAGAGGGTTTCCGCCCTTTAGTGCTGCAGCTAACGCATTAAGCACTCCGCCTGGGGAGTACGGCCGCAAGGCTGAAACTCAAAGGAATTGACGGGGGCCCGCACAAGCGGTGGAGCATGTGGTTTAATTCGAAGCAACGCGAAGAACCTTACCAGGTCTTGACATCCTCTGACACTCCTAGAGATAGGAATTTCCCCTTCGGGGGACAGAGTGACAGGTGGTGCATGGTTGTCGTCAGCTCGTGTCGTGAGATGTTGGGTTAAGTCCCGCAACGAGCGCAACCCTTGATCTTAGTTGCCAGCATTCAGTTGGGCACTCTAAGGTGACTGCCGGTGACAAACCGGAGGAAGGTGGGGATGACGTCAAATCATCATGCCCCTTATGACCTGGGCTACACACGTGCTACAATGGATGGTACAAAGGGCAGCGAAGCCGCGAGGTGGAGCCAATCCCATAAAACCATTCTCAGTTCGGATTGCAGGCTGCAACTCGCCTGCATGAAGCCGGAATCGCTAGTAATCGCGGATCAGCATGCCGCGGTGAATACGTTCCCGGGCCTTGTACACACCGCCCGTCACACCACGAGAGTTTGTAACACCCGAAGTCGGTGGGGTAACCGTAAGGAGCCAGCCGCCTAAGGTGGGACAGATGATTGGGGTGAAGTCGTAACAAGGTAGCCGTATCGGAAGGTGCGGCTGGATCACCTCCTTTCTAAGGATATAAGCTGGACCCATGAGCCAGACAATACATGTTTGTTTGATTGTTTCTTGTTTGTTTAGTTTTGAGAGAATTATCTCTCAGAACTTTCGTTCTTTGAAAACTAGATAATCGTAAAAGAAGAAGTAACCAAGTAAGAACCGAGTAATCGCCATTTTAGTTTTTCTCTCTTATTTTTAAGAGTAAAAACCTTTTAGGTTAAGTTAGAAAGGGCGCACGGTGAATGCCTTGG
>NZ_AP038276.1:5430000-5442500 GCF_055385255.1 Neobacillus sp. S1227 | reverse complement strand
TGATGAGCAAGGTGGGGTAGGCCGCCCGCGCAAACAGCTCACATTGGTTTCTACCAGCTATAAATCCATTGGAATCTCTGTCCAAAAAACATCTGGGCAATTTGTGGTGACGGATTATTGCTCGAACATCCTTGAAAAAGGAGACTTTACCTTACCTGCGAATGATCCGAATCAATGGTGCGAAGGATTATATCAGTATAGTGAGTCTCTATTGAAACGTCACCCTGAGGCCTTAGGAATTGGAATCGGTATTGCGGGTCTTGTGGATCCTCTCACAGGAATTATTCATTATTCATCCCATTTAGGGTGGAAAAACATTCCTCTTAAGGACGAGCTATCCGGCCTTTTGGTGCCTGTTAAGGTCTTGAATAATGTTAAGGCTTCAGCCTTGGCACCTATTAGTAGGATTCTGGATGGCAGGATTCGAAGTGCCTTTTACATTCGTATCGGAAAGGGGATAGGGGGAGCTCTGATTATAGAAAATGACCTTTTCCATGGTGTTAACAGTACAGCTGGGGAAATCGGGCATTTTGTTGTCAAATCGGATGGGCCATTGTGTACTTGCGGCCAACGAGGATGTTTAGAATCATTGGTGAGTATACCAAATATTATGAAAGATATCCCAGAAACCTCTTCGCTTACAACTTTGATTGAGAATGGAAAAGAGGCTATATTTCGCGAGCGGGGAGCCTATTTGGGGGTAGCCATCTCCCAAATCATACACCTATTTAACCCGCAATACGTGATTGTTGATAGTCCATTGGAACAAGTAACGTCCTTTAATGAGGCGGCTTTAAACTCCGTTAGAGAGCGAACGCTTCAGTTTCCGTTTGAGCACACAGAAATTCTATTTATCAATTCCCAATTCGGTACGGAGCAGGGAGCTGCCTTGTCCGTGATTTTAGACTTTGAGCAAGAATTTATTGGTGATTGAATTATATGAAAATTTTAAATATATTGACTGATTTACACGCTTGTGTTATCTTCTAACTAATTAGTCCTAGACTATGACTAATTAAGTTTAAAAAAGGAGATGAGTAAACGTGTCAGTGCTAGATTGGTTTGTTTTAGGTCTTTTCTTTTTAATTATGATTGGAATTGGTATTTGGTCTTATCGTCAAATTAGCGGTACTCAAGATTTCTTCGCAGCTGGGGGTAAAATGCCATGGTGGCTCTCTGGTATTTCCCACCATATGTCTGGTTATAGTGCGGCAGTTTTTGTTGCGTATGCCGGAGTTGCTTATCAGTATGGATTTACCCTTTACATTTGGTGGGCAGTACCTGTTTCTATAGCCATCTTTATTGGTTCATTTTTATTAGCACCACGGTGGTCGCGACTACGGCAGCGGTTAAATGTAGAATCTCCAATGGAATATTTAGCCATGCGTTACAACGTGCCAACCCAACAGCTTATGGCTTGGAGTGGAGTTTTACTGAAAGTATTTGATGTTGGAGCAAAATTGGCAGCGATTGCAGTCATATTAAATGTATTTGCGGGAATTCCCATGGTTGTTGGAATTATCGCATCCGGTGTGATCTCTTTAGCTTATTGTTCGATTGGTGGTCTGTGGGCAGATGCATGGACTGACTTTGCCCAATTCATCGTTCAATTAATCGCAGGAATTGCGATGTTTGTCATTATTGCAGCCAAGCTGGGCGGCATCAGTTCCTTTATGGGAATTTGGGACAAACTCCCACCCTCACACACGGAGCCGTTTGTAGGTCCGTACACGGTTGGATTCGTATTGGCGTACCTTTTAATTGACTTTTTAAGCTATAATGGCGGGACTTGGAACTTAGCACAGCGGTACATTGCCTCTCCAAAAGGATCGGACGCACGAAAAGCAGCCCTTTTATCATCAGCTTTGTATTTAATTTGGCCACTCATTCTATTCTTTCCAATGTGGGCCGCACCTTTATTCTACCCAGACTTAGCCGATCCGACTCAATCCTATTCGCTCATGGCAAAGGAGTTTTTACCTCCGGGAATCGTTGGACTAGTATTGGCTTCCATGTTCGCCCATACGATGGCCATGACTACCTCTGATGCAACTGCCATCACTGCAGTGGTATCAAGAGATATCCTGCCAACGATTTCAAATAAATTCCGTCATATGACCGGAAAAGGTTCCCTTCGTGTCGCACGAATCATTACCGTTGTTTTTACATTTTTCACTTTAATTATTGGACTTAATGCCAATTCCTTTGGTGGAGTGCTGGGATTAATCCTGGTATGGTTTGGTGCACTTGTAGGTCCTATCTCTATTCCGATGCTATTAGGATTACTACCTGCCTTTCGTCATAGTGATTCGAAGGCAGCCATTGTGTCTTGGTTAGCGGGAATTCTCACTTTTGCTTTGGTGAAATATGGGGTTAATGCAGGCACCGCGGGAACTGTAGCTGCTCCTGTATTAGTTTCAGCTATTTTATATATTGGAATGGGTTGGCTGAATCGCAATCAACCACTGAAACCAGAGGTGGAAGAATTGATGGAATCCTTAAATTACGATATCGATTCCTTAGATCAACCAGATTCTTCTTCGGTGCATATACCGAAATAATCGGATGTTTATATTTTTATTCGCTTTGATGATGGTTGTTTTTTGAAGGGAGATTCCTTCCTCTTTGAGTATGAAAGTGAGGTGCGAACATGGATCTACGGCAATTTTATCAAAATCACATTGAAATGGATTTGATTCCTTTTTGGCAGAAGGCAATTGACGAAGAAAACGGTGGTGTTTTTACCTGTTTTGATAATCACGGGGCGAAACGTTTGAGTACAGATAAATATACTTGGTCTCAAGGCAGATTTGTATGGTTATGGTCAAGAATCGCGGATTGTGTCCAACGAAAAGATCTTACGGGTAATGCTGACAACTATTTATCTTTTGCCAAAAAGACGATTGATTTTCTCCTTCAACATGTGTATCTGGACAATGGCAATTGCGCTTATCTTCTCACGCAAACCGGAGATAAGAAGGAAAGTGTACCGGGGCAGGGGTATGATAGCAGTTTTTATGCTGACTGTTTCGTTGTAATTGGCCTTGCCGAGTATGCAAGAGTGGCCTCTGATGCTGCGATTTTTAAGGAAGCGAAAGTTTTGTATGACAGGATTAGTGAACGTTTAAAAATTGGAAGCGTTCGCAGCGAGCCGTATCCGATCCCAAAAGGATGTAAAGTTCACTCGGTGCCGATGATCATGTTAAACGTTACCCAAACGCTATTGGAAGCCGCCGACATTCTTGATAAGGTTCATATCGAAGATTTAGAGCAAAAGTGTCAATCGTATCTTACTGACATTATGGAAGTCTTCGCATGTGAGGATGGCAGAATGGCCGAGGTATTGCCGTTGTCAGGACCGGTTCCAGACAACATACTATGCCGACATGTTAATCCTGGACATGCCATCGAATGCATGTGGTTTGTTATTGCCGCTGCCAAACGTCTTAACCAAAATCATTATATTGAAAAGGCCTGCCATATCATCGAACATGCATTTCTGCTGGGGTGGGATGAAAGTTATGGGGGGTTATTGCGATTCGTCGATCGGGATGGAGGAGCCCCAAAGGGGGAGTACACTGGCGATCCTTATGAGCAGTTGATTTTGGATACTTGGGATAGCAAACTTTGGTGGCCTCATTCAGAGGCCCTGTACGCTCTGCTGTTAGCTTATCAAGAAACCGGTGACGTGAAGTTTCTAAACTATTATGAAATGACACATGAGTATGTATTTCGCATATTTCCTAATCCGGATCCAAGAGTAGGAGAATGGATTCAAATTCGCAATCGGAAAGGGGAGCCGATGGAGAAGGTCGTCGCTTTGCCCGTAAAGGACCCGTTCCATATCTTACGAAACCTTTTGTTGATTGTTGAACTGTTGGAGGAAACAAGTAATGGGGAATAGCTTTCAGTTGGGTGTTGCCAAAATTGATATTACCCCGGAATCACCGATACCTTTAGCAGGTTTTGCCCACCGCAAAGGAGCGTATGAATCGATCATTCGTCCCATTTATGCAAGGATATTGGTATTTCGTCAAAAGGACGAGCAAGAGAAGCTGCAACAGGCATTAATCGTTTCGGCCGATTTGATTTGGTGGGGATCCGATCGGGTCCCCCTATTCAAACAACGTATTGAAAAAGAATGGGGGATTGCGGAGTCATCGATTTTTCTGCATGGAACCCATAGTCATTCAGGTCCTCAAACAAGCACTCGCTTTACGGAATCGCTTGGTGAACCGTCCCTTTCTTATCTGGATTCGCTTGAGGAGAAGATTTCTGAAGGTATTGGGCTTGCCATTGGAAATCTAGAGACGGTAAGTGTTGAATCTCAGAAAGGTATGTGTGAGATTGGCATCCATCGCAGAAAATGGGTGGACCAGGGGATTCAAATGGCTCCTAATCCTATGGGTCCTGTGGACCCTGAGTTGACCGTGATTCGATTCCAAACGGAGTTGCATAAAACCAAGGCACTTCTTATTCACTATACATGCCATCCGACCACAACGGACGAACCCTTTCTATCCTCTGAGTACACTGGGTATGCAATGGAGAAGATCGAAAGCCATTTAGGTGAGTCTTGTGTAGCGGCATTTCTGCAAGGGTGCTGCGGGGATATTCGCCCTTCATTGGTGAGTGGGGAAAAGTTTTATCGTGGAACGGATAAGGATGTCAGGAGATTGGGAGAGATAGTATCCCATCATGTATTGTCACTTTTAGAAAAATCAATGGCCCCCCATGTTCCCGAGTTACGGTCAGGTCAGACAATCTCCGTGCCGTTAAAGGTCCAAATGGTGCCAACGATTGATCAGTTGCAGGAAAAAAGCAGGGAGCCTGGAATTACCGGAGAGTGGGCCGAAGGGCTTTTAAAACATCCGGAAAAAAGGATATCAGCGATCAATTTAGAGATGACTTACCTGACACTTACTAATCATTTTTCTATCATAAGCTTTAATAGTGAAATGGTAGTAGAATACGGGTTATTTATTAAAGAGTACTTCCCGGATGTACTGCCGGTTCCCTATACGAACGGAATGATCGGCTACATCCCAACAAAACGGCAGCTTGAAGAAGGCGGATATGAAGCCGTTGATTCTACTCCATACTTCGGATTGCCCAGCTGTTTTGACCATTCAATCGAACAGGTGATAAAAGAAAAGATTATTGATTTAATAGGAAAGGAGAATGGCATTGAATCAAGCTATTAGTCCAATCAACACACAAATCGCCGATCAACTAAAGGTGAAAGTATATTCCAATCGCAAGCAAATGGGGGCCGAGTCGGCAAGAGAGGTCGCGGATAAAATCAGGGAACTGCAGCAGCAGAAAGAACAGATTCGCATGATCTTCGCCGCTGCTCCCTCTCAAAACGAGTTCCTGTCTGCCCTTTCTGTTGCAGAGGGAATTGATTGGTCACGGATTACCGTATTCCATATGGATGAATATATAGGTTTGCCGGCGGAAGCCCCCCAACGGTTCAGCCAATTTTTATGCGATCGATTATTTGATCTGGTTTCGCCTGGTGTCGTGAATCTGATCAACTCAACAGAATCGGCTGAAACAGAATGTAAAAGGTATGCTGAACTACTTACTGAAGCTCCCATTGATATCATCTGTTTGGGTATTGGGGAAAACGGTCATTTGGCTTTCAATGACCCGCCGGTAGCCGATTTCTCTGATCCTATGGTAATAAAATGGGTCCAATTAGATGATGTATGTCGACAACAACAGGTGAATGATGGTTGTTTTCATCATGTGGATTCCGTTCCTACACATGCCCTAACGATTACCATCCCCACCATTCTTTCGGCAAACTATCTCTATTGTATGGTGCCTGGCAGCTCTAAGAGAAAAGCGGTGGAAAAGACATTGAAAGGGCCAATCTCGACAGATTGTCCTGCTTCGATTCTGCGCAGCCACCCAAATTGTGTTCTCTATCTGGATTCAGAATCATATGGGGTTTAGGAACGATGGAGAATTTTAAGGGTAGAGAAATCGTAGAGGGTATTCATTATCTGACTGGAGAAACGATCATCCTCCGTCTTGAAAAGGGAAGCATCGCTGATATTCAATTAACGGAAAGAAATTATACTGAATCCCTCCCTTACATTGGTCCTGGTTTAGTAGATTTACAGATTAATGGATTTAAGGGCTTGGATTTTAACACATTGCCTTTTTCATCTGAACTCGTTGATAGAGCCACTAATGCCATATGGCAAGAAGGGGTCACGACCTATTTACCTACTATCATCACGAATAGTGATGAGAACATCGCACAAGCGTTATCCACGATTGCCCAAGCCTGTCAAGAATCCGAAATGGTACGACGGACAATTGGAGGCATTCATCTAGAGGGTCCATTTCTATCTCCTGTAGACGGTCCGCGCGGGGCTCACGCGAAAGATTATGTGAAAGCACCTGATTGGAACTTGTTTGAGTATTGGCAGGAAAAGGCCTTTGGCGCGATCAAGCTGATTACATTATCACCTGAGTGGCCAGGTGCCTCTGATTTTATTTCCCGTTGCGTGGAATCTGGTGTACAGGTGTCCATTGGACATACAAATGCAACGGTTGAGCAAATCCGTGAAGCGATAGCTGCTGGAGCAAGAATCTCGACACACTTTGGAAACGGCGCACACATAATGCTTCCTCGGCACCCTAATTATCTTTGGGAGCAGCTCGCCGCCGATGAATTATGGACATGTGTCATTGCGGATGGCTTCCATCTGCCAGAATCTGTTCTCAAAGTTGTCCTGCGGGTAAAAGGAAAAAAAGCCATCTTAGTGAGTGATGCTGTTATGTTTGCAGGATTTCCTCCAGGGGAATACCAGACACATATTGGAGGCAAGGTCGTGTTAACAAAGGAAGGAAAATTACACTTGGCGGAATCCCCTCAATTATTAGCAGGCTCAGCACAAATGCTTTGCCTGGGAATTGAAAACTTTGTTCAATTTGGGTTAACCGATTTAACGGATGCATGGGAGATGGCGTCGATCCGGCCATCTATGTTAATGGATTTTCCTTCTAAGGGAGGCATAAAGATTGGAGCACCGGCGGATCTGGTGTTGTTTCATTGGGATCAAGGGAAAATTCAGGTTCTTGAAACGATCAAACAAGGAAAACGAGTCTACCAAAAACAAGCGGAGGAGAAGGTGTGATGGCTACAGTTACGGGTCAATATTTATCAAAAATTATGAAGCATTTGCAACGACTGCATGATGATGAGCAACCAGCCATACAGGAAGCGGCAAATATGCTTGCAGAGCACATTATGCAAGATAAACTGGTGTTTGCTTATGGGCCGGGAGGGCATTCAAACCTAGGATCTCAGGAAATTTTTTTCCGGGCAGGCGGATTGATGCATGTTAGTGCCATGTTAGATGAGGGGACCCTGCTCAGTGGCGGTGCTTTACGTTCTATGGCAGTTGAGCGAACCCCTGGTTATGCGAAAATCGTCATGGATGACTACGGGTTACAAGAAGGGGACCTGCTCATCATCATTAATGCTTATGGCATTAACTCTGCTACGATTGATGCAGCTTTGGAGGCGAAAAGAAGAGGGATAAAAACGATAGGGGTCACCTCGGTTCATCACGCGTTGTCCACTCCAGAAGAACATGAGGCACGCCATCCGTCTAAGAAAAACTTACATGAGCTGGTCGATATCGTACTTGATTGCAAGATTGAAGTAGGAGATGCGGTGGTACAAATAGAAGGTCTAGATCAGCGTGTCGCGGCCATGTCTACGTTTGCAAATGCCTTCTTATTAAATTCTTTAGTTGCGGAAACGATCGATCTATTGGTCAAGCAAGGAGTAACCCCGCCGATTTGGATGAGTGGGAATGCAACAGGCGGCGACGAGGCTAATGCCCGATTTATTGATCGATTCAAAGGGCGGATTAAAAAGCTTTAGGAGTCAACTGGGGGCAATAGTGAAAAGGCAGCGGCATAATTCCGTTGCTTTTTCACATTTCTAACAGTATTTTTTACACCTTCATCATCTCATGCATTCCTTACCTTTTAGTTTAATTCCAACGAATTTCCAACGATCCCTTTCGTTTATCATTTGATCGTCGATTTCTATTGGAATAGGATCTAGAAAGATTGGTCCATTATAAACAAAGGTATGGTACTCGCCGTACTCCCCACATGGGTCAACGTCAGGAGGCAATGCTTCCAGCCATTCTTTTGTCAAGGTTTTCCCTAAAAAATGGGACGACAATTTCGTTGAATCTATGGATATGACAGCAGCTTTCCATCCTTCTTCCACCAATTGTCGAGCGAATGTTTTTGTATTCAGTCCCCATAATGGCAGCAGCAATTCAAATCCGTATTTCGCGAGTAATTTTTCTTTATAGGTCTTGACCTCTTCCAAAAATAAGTCGCCATATGCGATTTTTGTGACTCCAAAATGGTTCCTGAAATAACCCATGGTGCTTATTAAACCATCTTCGAAATTCTCCGTGGTAAAATCGTTCATTTTTATTTTGTATAGAGGTAGTCCGATGGCTTCCGCTTGTTTTTCTACTAGCCGTTCATCAATGTGGTGACTAGTGACGTTTCCATTGTTCGTACAGGTTGTCACTAATGATATGATTTTATACCTTGGATCCTTTAACAATTGGCTGACTAAAAAAGCGGAGTCTTTTCCGGATGAAAAGGCAACGACGATATTTTCAGGGATTATTTCCTCCATGGTCTCATCCTTTCTCAGATGACTATTAACTATCATCTTCTCTTTCTATAGTTATTCTACTGTCCGATATATTGTGGCGTCCATCTATTTAAGAGGGAGTGGATCAAATTTGATCAATCAATGATGATTAATAGAAACTTTTACATTTGGGAATTCGGATTGACGCTTTACTGATAGGGAGTTTTTCAGAATGTGAGAGGAAGCCCCTTTAAAAGAGCAGACGGAACTCCTTATTTAGAAGTCCATCATATTAATAGATTAGCTGATGGCGGGAAGGATACGGTCGAAAATGCAATAGCAGTTTGTCTAGATTGTCATTGGGGGCTGCATAATGGATTGAAATTGATTGAAGTAATTTGGCCTCGTAAGATGTATTGATAAACCATACAAACATAATAATTACAACAGAGGAAGCCTCCTGTCCATCTGAACAGAAGAACAGAAGGCTTCGTTTGTCGGTGGAGTGGAAGTCATTTTGCTAATACTACGGTTACTCTGCCGGGACGTTCACTTGGAAAGTAACGCCGAATTTGTCCTTTACTTGCCCATACAAAGGGCTCCAATCTGTCTTCTGAAGGGGCATGATGACTTGTCCGCCGTCTGCCAAAGAGGCGAAAATTTCTCTAGCTCTAGCCTCTTCTTTGGGATGGATGGCCATCTGAATCGAATTGCCCTGCTGATAAGGCATGCCTTCGTACGTATCGCTGAACATGAGATCATCTTCTCCGACTTTCAAGTGTGCATGCATCACGCGATCCTTCATTTCATCTGGCAATGGATAATTCGTGTCCTCCGGCATATCTCCAAACGTCATGATCCCCATCACTTTCCCGCCAAGCGCTTTCTCGTAAAAATGGACCACTTCTCTAGTATTACCTTCAAAAATCAAATACGGGTTCAAACTAATTGACATCAATCAACAGCTCCTTAGACTCATTTATTTATAATGCTTTAGTAATTTGCACTTGGCAGTAATCACTAACCATTATTGCCATAATCATACAATATAACACGGGGAAGAAGTCGGTAATATGCTGTTGTTGTCCGAAGACCTCAGATAAAAATATATAAAATGACAGATGATTTGGCGTGGGGTGAGGGAGTCTCGGAGTCAGCCCCCACTAGAAACAGTGTCGGGAACTTACGCGTTTAGATATCGACATAATCTGCTGCCAAAATCGATATAAATTCAGCTGTAGAAAAGGCTCAGGCCAATACTAATTAATCGTTTGGTTAAATGACAAAACTTTTGGCCGGAAAAGTCAGGGGAAATCGGTTAAATCAATATTTTTATAGCTTTTAAACAAACGTTTGATAGGGTAGTCGGTAGTAGATTTTGATGGAAATTAGCGGATTGCTGGGTTTGGGATACACCACCTAGAAAGGAATCACCGCATTTTGGCAGCATTCGTCAAAAATCCCAACGAGAATAGATTAGAAACGTTGCTCTATCAACATTTTGGTCCAATTTACATAAACGTTTGTTTGACCGACAAGCATTTTAGTGATGGAGGAAGTAACAATCCGCCAGCTGCAAGGCTTTAAATCGTTTTACACAAACGTTTAGTTAGGTTGCGCTGGAGCAACAATTTGTAGAAATACATCGAACGATCATAGTTATGAACCATAACTTCCAATAGATTTTGTGGAGCCTGTGGACGTTTCTTTTGTCTTATATTTCGATTTGAAAGAAACGTCCTCTTTATGGAATTCATGTTGCAATCTACTTTTCTATCACTGGAATGCGGTTGATTTCCGGATCAGTAAAGATATCGTATTCGTCTAAGCTTTTCGTGGAGAATTCTGAGACTACTGCGTCATCTTCGCCCGCTTGGAACCACGGTTATCAGGGCAAGAAACAGCGGATACAATGATAATTGAGTAAAATAACATTATCATGAGATAATCCAATAGGGAGAAATTACCAGTTGAAATCTATGCGTAAAAAGGATATATTATTACTCCGGTCACTTTTTCAGGTGACGAAATGCATTATGATATCAAACTATCATGTTTTTGTTTCAATTAAATGAAAAAAACTTTTAGTTGACTCTTAGTGCTTATGGTGTTATGATATTAAAGTCGCTTTTGAAAAGAGCGGTCGGGTCAATCAAAGTTGAAAAAATAATGGTTGATAGATTGCGGTAAATATGATATAATATTTTTTGTGTCACTTTTACAAGCGACAAAGATAGTTCTTTGAAAACTAAACAAACAAAAACGTCAACGTCAACAAACAATAATGATCATGTTTCTTCTATATAAATAGAAAACATGAGCCAACGTAACATTTTTGAGCTAATCAACTCAACTTTATTGGAGAGTTTGATCCTGGCTCAGGACGAACGCTGGCGGCGTGCCTAATACATGCAAGTCGAGCGAATCACTGGGAGCTTGCTCCCGGTGGTTAGCGGCGGACGGGTGAGTAACACGTGGGCAACCTGCCTGTAAGACTGGGATAACTTCGGGAAACCGGAGCTAATACCGGATAATTTCTTCCTTCGCATGAGGGAAGGTTGAAAGTCGGTTTCGGCTGACACTTACAGATGGGCCCGCGGCGCATTAGCTAGTTGGTGAGGTAACGGCTCACCAAGGCGACGATGCGTAGCCGACCTGAGAGGGTGATCGGCCACACTGGGACTGAGACACGGCCCAGACTCCTACGGGAGGCAGCAGTAGGGAATCTTCCACAATGGACGAAAGTCTGATGGAGCAACGCCGCGTGAGCGATGAAGGCCTTCGGGTCGTAAAGCTCTGTTGTCAGGGAAGAACAAGTATCGGAGTAACTGCCGGTACCTTGACGGTACCTGACCAGAAAGCCACGGCTAACTACGTGCCAGCAGCCGCGGTAATACGTAGGTGGCAAGCGTTGTCCGGAATTATTGGGCGTAAAGCGCGCGCAGGCGGTCCTTTAAGTCTGATGTGAAAGCCCACGGCTCAACCGTGGAGGGTCATTGGAAACTGGGGGACTTGAGTGCAGAAGAGGAAAGCGGAATTCCACGTGTAGCGGTGAAATGCGTAGAGATGTGGAGGAACACCAGTGGCGAAGGCGGCTTTCTGGTCTGTAACTGACGCTGAGGCGCGAAAGCGTGGGGAGCAAACAGGATTAGATACCCTGGTAGTCCACGCCGTAAACGATGAGTGCTAAGTGTTAGAGGGTTTCCGCCCTTTAGTGCTGCAGCTAACGCATTAAGCACTCCGCCTGGGGAGTACGGCCGCAAGGCTGAAACTCAAAGGAATTGACGGGGGCCCGCACAAGCGGTGGAGCATGTGGTTTAATTCGAAGCAACGCGAAGAACCTTACCAGGTCTTGACATCCTCTGACACTCCTAGAGATAGGAATTTCCCCTTCGGGGGACAGAGTGACAGGTGGTGCATGGTTGTCGTCAGCTCGTGTCGTGAGATGTTGGGTTAAGTCCCGCAACGAGCGCAACCCTTGATCTTAGTTGCCAGCATTCAGTTGGGCACTCTAAGGTGACTGCCGGTGACAAACCGGAGGAAGGTGGGGATGACGTCAAATCATCATGCCCCTTATGACCTGGGCTACACACGTGCTACAATGGATGGTACAAAGGGCAGCAAAGCCGCGAGGTGGAGCCAATCCCATAAAACCATTCTCAGTTCGGATTGCAGGCTGCAACTCGCCTGCATGAAGCCGGAATCGCTAGTAATCGCGGATCAGCATGCCGCGGTGAATACGTTCCCGGGCCTTGTACACACCGCCCGTCACACCACGAGAGTTTGTAACACCCGAAGTCGGTGGGGTAACCATAAGGAGCCAGCCGCCTAAGGTGGGACAGATGATTGG
>NZ_AP038276.1:3775000-5425000 GCF_055385255.1 Neobacillus sp. S1227 | reverse complement strand
GCTTTAAGACGAAGATTCAAGAAATCACCTCACGGTCAAAACCAATTCCAATGGAAGTAAGAATTGAAATGTTAAATCGCTATCTAACAGGATGGTGCGGATACTTCGCTTTAGCTGACACTCCGAGCAAATTCAAAGAATTCGACGAATGGATAAGAAGAAGGCTCAGAATGTGCGAATGGAAGCAGTGGAAGAAACCTAAAACCAGAGTAAGAAAACTAGTTGGTCTAGGTGTTCCTGACTATAAAGCACATGAATGGGGAAACTCCAGAAAGAAATACTGGAGAATCGCCTGTAGCCCAATATTACACAAAACCCTCGATAACTCTTACTGGAGTCAACGAGGGCTAAGAAGTCTATATAATCGTTATGAAATTTTACGTCAATCTTAATAGAACCGCCGTATACCGAACGGTACGTACGGTGGTGTGAGAGGTCGGGGGTTAGTCACCCCCTCCTACTCGATTAATAGTGAATGATCGTTTTGCCGGCTACTCCACGGGGAAAGTAAAAAGACCAAGTATTTATTCTAACTTCCGGTGCCAGTCACTATCTAATGAATATTAAATAGTGTCGTAGATTGTATTTCGGTGTTTGTTTTTTGCAAAAGTTTTCTGTAGTTGTTTTATCAAATGATGAAGAAGGTGCCTATTTCACAATGTCGTCTTGCGATTCATAAACGTCCATGAATGCCTTTGCCGCCAGACTTAAGTATCGCTCTTTCAAATAAGCAAATACCACTGTTCGAGTTGGGTGTGATTGAAGCGGAATATACAACGGATTAACATTTGCATTTTGCCGCATGACCATCTTTGGAATAATTGTCACTCCCAATCCAGATGCGACAAGAGATTGGGCTGTCTCGATATTGCTTGTTTCGAAATCAAGTTGCGGTTGAAATCCGCTGTCACTACAGAGATTTAGCACAATCCGCCGAAAGCCATATCCCTGTTTTAATACTATAAACGGTGAGCAGGACAACTCTGCCAAAGGAATTGTTCCCTCTGTGACCTGGTCATTTTCAACCGCGGAACGAACGAATTGGCGAATTTGTTCTGACATCCAATCTTTTTCTTCGCGTGGAACTGCAAGCAGCAATGGTTCTGTCAGCATCACGCGGGTGGCCAGCTGGTTACTTTCTATCGGTAAAGGTAAAACCGACAGGTCAACAACACCCCGAATTGTTAAATTTTCCAACTCCTCGGTCGATTCCTCAATGAGACGCACCTTCATTTGCGGGTATCGCTTCAAAAAGTCCTTTATAAGCAATGGCAGTACGTGACCGCCTGTGACAGCGGGCGCACCTATGGTCAATTCAGATCCGATGCCCTTGGTATTTTCGTGCATTTCACGCAAGAGGTCGTCGTGCTGCCTTATGATCTGTTGCGCCTTCTCAATGAAACGTATGCCTTCTGGTGTTGGAATGACTCGTCCTTGTCCGCGTGAAAACAAACGGACCCCGATTTCCTTTTCAAGCTTTTTGATTTGCTGGCTCAGCGACGGCTGGGCGATATGTAAACTGTCGGCTGCTTTTGTAAAACTATTTTTTTGATAAATTTCCACAGCATACTGTAATAAGCGTATCTCCATCATACCAACTCCACAGTTTAAATCTATGACTTTCATAGATTATATATCTTGGACGGATACGTGTCTATTCGCTAATATACAAGTAAGAACAGTAACTTGATAGGGGGAATAAACGATGGCAGATGCGAAAAACATGGTACAGCAACAGTTTGCAAAAAATCCCGAGAAATACCGGGACGAGAAGCTGTTTGCCGCAGGCCAGGAACTGGACGTAATGGTTCAAGCAGTAAAGTTAACGGGCGAGGAAGACGTACTCGATATCGGAACAGCCGCCGGGCATACAGCGCTTGCCTTTGCGCCTTTCGTTAAGAAGTGCATTGGAGTCGACATCACTGAAGAAATGGTGAAGGTGGCGACTGAATATGCGAAGGAACGGAGTTGTGAAAATGTAACGTTCCAACAGGCAGACGCCGAAATGCTCCCTTTTCCTGATGCCATGTTTGATATCGTTACTTGCCGTTATGCAGCCCATCACTTTCCAAATGTACGAAAAGCGGTGAAAGAAATTTCTCGTGTTCTGAAGAAGGGGGGACATTTCTTACTTGTTGATCATTACGCCCCGGAGGACAAGGAGCTCGATCATTTCATCAATAAAGTAAATAAGCTCCGCGATCCCTCACAGGTACGCGAAAGCTCCCTTTCTGAATGGCGCGAAATGTTTGTCGAAAACTCCTTACATTATGCTGAGCGATTAAAATGGAATTTGCCCCTTGAATATGCCAGCTGGATTGAAAGGGCAGGTACATCAGCTGCAGCACAAAAGGAAATTATCTGGTTGCTCGAGAACGCCGCGCCATTATGCAGGGAGACATTTCAAATTTCCTTTAATGAGAAGGGAGTTCCACAGGATTTTTGCCTGAAAGCGGTATTGTTGCATGGGGTTAAAGAGAATTGAATAGCCATCTGGAGCAAGTTCGGGAATAACCTAAATCGGTCTTAGAGAAGGGAGTTTGTAGTCAATAGCCGTAAGATTTCTAAGATACGTGCACTGGCACCACCCGCAAATTGTCGAAATCTCCTCGACATTATCGGGTGGTGACAGGCACTGTTATCTAAAGCTAATCAAATTAACAAGTCTTCTTTAATTTATTCCGATCTACTTCATATCCGATTCCCGCGCCTGTTGGAACTTCAATGATTCCTTGGTCCATAGTTACTTCTGGACAGATGATATCTTCATCCCAATAATGGTCGGAAGGTGCTGTATCACCAGGAATCGTGAAACCTGGCAATGCGGTAATATGGATATTATGGGCTCTTCCAATGCCGGTTTCTAGCATACTTCAATAATATGCAGGTTTACTTTATCAATGCGCAGGGATTCCATTTCCTAATCCTCCATAGCGTGAATATTTAAGATTTCGTTAAAGATACTGACTCCATTCAATAAGGATTCAATCTCAAAATGCATATAAGGATGATGGAGACCTGGTGCTAAGTCACAACCTAATCCAATCATGGTTGCTTTTAAGTGCGGTTTATTTACTTTATAAAAATGGAAGTCGTCCCCGCCAGGAGTATTCACAGGGGGTGTTAATTTGTCCCTGCCTAACACATTTTCAATCGCTTTGGCAGCAAACTCTTGTGCCCCTTCACTTGACTCGGCCGCGACAATTCCGTGGTCACTTGTAATCTCAATATCAGTATGGTAGATTACTTGCGCATTCCTAATAATCTCAAGCACAGCAGTATGCATTGCATCCATCAGTTCGTTTGTTTGTGCTCGCATATCGATGGCTAAGGAAGCTTTTCCTGGGATAATATTTGTATTTTTGCCTCCGGCTATAAATCTTGTTACTTTTGCAGAATGCGGAATATTTGGATCAAAATACAAGGAATGAAGTGCATTCATTATATAGGCGCCAATTTCAACAGCATTTTGGGTTAAATGCGGTCTTGCTCCATGGGCATCATCGCCGTTTATTTCAAATTCGATTGACCGCGTTGCACCGTGAACAATCGCTGGTGCAGCATATCCGGTTCTCATTTCTTGGATTGGACGGAGATGAATGCCATATAAATAATCGACGTCGTCTACGATGCCTTTTTCAACTAATTTCAGCGCACCGGCCCCCACTTCTTCTGCCGGTTGAAAGATGAAACGGATGCCGATTTGCTTTTTCAACTGTTCATTATGCTGGATACTCCATAGAACGCCTAAAACCATCGTCATATGGGCATCATGTCCGCATGAATGATTGGCCTGCATCTTTCCGTTTACTTCCTGATACAAGGCATCCATATCGGCACGAATCGCAATAATCGGGCGATCGCCGCTAAAATTCCCGATATCACCAATCACACCAGTGCAATCATCGAAGCTGACGACCTGGTGGCAGCCTGCTTCCTTTAAAATTTGTTCAATATATTTCGAGGTTTCTATTTCTTCCCAGCTGAGCTCTGGATTTTGATGAAGATAATCAAAAGTTTCAAAGATTTTTTCCTTTAATGTTTTCGGTAAAGTTGGTGTAGCCACATTAGCCATCCCTTTCTTTATTGTCTAGCACAAGCGCCCTAGCGGCGAGACGCCTTCGCTCGCGGCACTACGATAAGTCAAGCACGAATGTGCGCCCATCTATTCGTGTTTCCTTTATTTCAGTTGGAGCGCTCTAGGCCATACGCCGCTGACCAGGGCGCTTGCGCTTTTCTTACTGAATGTAATATTTTTTAATCGGATTCACTAATTCTACTTTTTCCATCTTTTTTGCAAGATGAAGAAGAATCGAATTTAACAGGGAAAAGGTAACGGGGCCCTTTTCCAGTAAGGAGTTTTGCGCGATTTGGATCGACAGCACATAATCTCCCAAATGACTAATGGGTGAGAGCACCGAGTCGGTAATGATGATCACCGTATTCCCGTTTTCCTTTGCTTCTTCCGCAATTCTGATTGATTCAAGGGCATAACGGTAATAGGAGAAAATCACGACACAGTGCTCTTTTCCTTCTTTTATAATTCCGGGATCCGTTTCCGGGCGGTATAGCGATGTGTTTGATAATAAACTATTAAGAATAAACGAAAACCAGTGTGCGTATGAAAAAGAATGATAGTATCCTACAACTTTTATCTCTTTTGCTTTGATGAACGTTTCAACAACTTGTTCCACTGTATTCCAGTCGATATTGGAAGCTGCCTGCTGAATGTTCTGCGCATCTACATTCATAATGCTTTCAAATGAATTCTCATTTTTTTTCAAAAGCTCATCTGAATCCAATTTTAACGAAAGCAGTGAATGCTGGACATCCAGCTGTAATTCACGATAGCCGTGATACCCTATCGCTTTGCAAAATCGGACCACCATTGTCTCACTAACATCCAGCGTTTCGGCATTTTTTTTCGCAGAATAGGTGGCAAACATAATCGGATTTGCCAGCAGTGCTTCTGCGATTTTTTTTAAGCCCTTTGTTAAATGAGGATAACTTTCTTTTGTGCGGTTGTAATAATTCATAAAACACCCTCAATTTTTAAAAGATGGGAAAGTATAAAAGGTTTTGACTTTGAGAAATGTCTAGCTCCAGCGCCCTAGCGGCTAGTGTCCTTCGCTCTCCGCCCTACGATAAGTCAACATCGAATCGCCTTCGGCTCTTCGTGTTTCCTTTATCTCAGTTGGAGCGCTCCACAAGGAACGCTTCGGCAGCATAAGCATCGCACGAAGAAAAAGCGTTAGCTTTTTCGAGGAGGCCATACGCCGCTGACCAGGGCGCTTGCGCTTTTCTTATTAGAATGGTCCCCAGTTGATTAAGACTCCGATGACAATCGTAATGAGTCCAATTATAAACCAGATGGCCACTAAAGGCAGTATGAATCGTACCCATTTTGTATAAGGGATACCGCTGGCAGCTAAAACCCCCATTAAAACGCCGGATGTTGGGTTAAAGCAGTTTACCACACCTTCACCCAGCATGATGGCTTGGATCATAACCTGACGTGTAATATGCATTAAGTCGGCAAGCGGCGTAAGAATTGGTACCAAGACAACGGCTTCTCCGCTTCCGGATGAGATAAAGAAATGTAAAAAAGCACTTAAGATGTACATTCCAACTGCGCCAAATACCGGGTTTAAGCCGTGCAGCAAATTGGCAAGCGCATTAACGATCGTATCGAGCATATTCCCGTCTTGTAAGACAATCGATATCGATCTTGCCATCCCCACAATGAGTGCCCCATATATCAGCTTCTGACAGCCGCCGATAAAGGTTTTGGCAATATCGTTAATCTTCATGCCGCCAATGATTCCTGCTGCAATTGCAATGAAAATAAAGATAGCAGCCATTTCCACATCGGTCCAGCCTAGTTTAAAAGCTCCATACACATAACCGATCAGGGATAATGCCGTAACCGCTAAAATCAGTTTATGCTTCCAATGGAAGGTAAGTTTTTCTGGCTTCGCTGCTTGAATATTTTGGTCCGGAAACCACTCATCACCTAACATACTTTTTTTAGTTTTCTGTAATCTTTTGGTGTAAAAGTAGAGGTAGCCAATGGTTGCTAACGTGAAAGCCGCGTAGTTTACAACCCGGAGGCCCATGCCAGAGAACATTGGAAGTTCTGCCATCTTTTGTGCAACCCCTAAAGGAGTAGGCGATAGAATGGTAGAGTTAAATCCTGAATAAGCACCTAAATAAATAATCGCGGCTCCAACCATTGCATCCCATTTAAGAGCTCTTGCAACAATTAAGCCAAGCGGAATAAAGCCGATAACAGAGTTCACGACAATCCCGGTCGTTCCTAAGAAAGAAAATAATAGGCCAACTACGGCAATAAATAATAATTGCTTGGTTTTAAACTTATCAACAACTGAATGGATGAGACTATTGACGGCACCTGTTTTCTCTAGAATGGCAAGCGTACCGCCTGTAAAGAGAACTAAAAAGATAATAGACGCCGAGGCGGCCATTCCTGCTGGTATGGCTGAAAAGAATTTAATAAGGCTGACCGGAGTTTGCTCAATACCGTGATAACTGCCCGGTATGACCGAAGTGATGCCTCCATTTTCCACTCTCTTAAATGCTCCTGCCGGGATGACATAAGAGGCAATAGCCGCAATCAGTGCAATGACAAACATCAGCACATAGGCGTCCGGCTGTTTAAACGTTTTTTTCTTTTTTTCTTCTAAAGCTGCTTCTGGACGTGGATTCGTACTCAACCTGTGTTCCCCCTTTGTTTTTCTATGTTGTAATAAAGGATTTAAAAATATTTGCACTATTTTTAAATTAGTAACAATTATAATAAATGATTTCGTTTATTTCAATAAATTTTGAATCAAATGATTTATTCTTCGGAAAACAATGGGTGACAGGGACCATCCGGGGGATACTGGGGTGTTGATGGTTTGATAGTCAGGTTAAATAGTACCTATTAAAAAAGCTTAAGGACTATTAAATCCTTAAGCTTCTTTTAATATATTCAGCGTTCTATAAAAGAGTTATTTCTATACAGGCGCCTCATTTAAGCCTTAATAATAAGGTAATGTTCCCGTTAATCCACAATTAGCTTATATCGCAAAATGGCCGCCAGCCCTGCGCCGTGCTTGAATTCACCAGATTTAATTAGGTTATTTAACTCTTTCATCGAGATTTTATGTACTTCAATTTGTTCGCTGTTTTCCAAGTGTTGCTCCGCTACTGTTAACCCTGCTGCTGCAAATAAATGAATCTCCTCGCTTGTAGAACCCGGAGAAGGGTAGAAGCTTCCTAAATCGAGCCAGTGTTCAGCCTTATAGCCCGTTTCTTCCTCTAACTCTCTTTTTGCCGTTTCTAGAGGAGTTGGGTCGGTATCGTCAATCATCCCCGCCGGCAGCTCCCATTGCCAGCTTTTCATGGCGTGGCGATATTGTTTTATACAGACGATTTCATTGTTATCAGTAATCGGGAGGATACACACACCCTTAGCAAAATCTATATAGGAAAACGACTTTTCCTCCCCATTTGGGAGAACGACCTGATCCATTGTTATTTGAAAACGATCCATCTTTTCGTTGGTAGAACTTTTAATCTTCCAAGACATATTAACCCACCTCAAATTTTCATCATTACCCCCATTTTACACGGATTTCATTAGAAAAAACATTTTTTCAACATTAGGTAATTGAATGATTAAACAGTTGGGCAGAATTATTCCTCCTTTGACGGAGAGAGAAGGGCGATCAATGGATTATTATAGGAGGATATTAACGATTAAAAAGGATTTCCTTTTCTCTCTATCAAGCTATAGAGGGTTTTTTTTATAATTTCTAACCAGGGATAGACGATTTATATAAAATTTAAAGGTATGATAATTACAACAAATTTAACTCAATGTTAAATGCTTATGGAGTTTTTTGTTCATTAAATTTATTTATTGGAGGAATATACATGAACCATTCTTATTCGAATTGCCAAAAAATTAAATATAACGGAAGGAACGGTAAAGTCACATGTGCATCGGATTCTTCAAAAGTTTGGATGTGAAGACAGAACACAAGTCGTAGTCATTGCTCTTCGAAATCGCATGGTAAAGTGAACGCTCTTGGCGCTATTTAAAACGATGAAGTTGTTCATCTGAGTCTCATTTGATTAATCTAGCCTTATGCTCAAAGGCTCAAGCTTCAATCCCCAGGTTTTGTGAAGGATTTCACTTAAACTATGGGGTGCTGCGGCGATCCCCCTTTTTGTTATTGAACTATCGGGGAGTTGAACAAGCATCATGATAATAAAGGGCCAGTACCTGTTTTTTAGGTACTGTCCCTTTTTCTAATTTATTTTTTTAACCCAGCAGCAAAGAAGGGGCCATTAACTGTAATAGTCGATAGAATACGTCAAGTCTCCTCTTGATCCATCATTAAATGTCAGTTTCCCATTAGACTAAAACCATTCGGAAATTTTTTCTTTTAGCATACTTCTATCCCATAGAATGACGTTATTTGAATGTGCTAACTCTCTTGCCCATTCAGTAAAATAACTATTAGTCACAACTATACCCTTATGAAGATGATAATAACTTAAACCAGCCACTACTTCCTGGATGGCCTTATTTGATACACTACCTGAATAACACTTAGTTTGAATACCATATTTTATATTATTTTTTTCTGCTAATATATCGATGCCTTGATCTCCTGATCCCTTGGTAACTGTAGCTTTGTACCCCATCTTACAGAAGAGTTCGGCTACAAACGATTCAAATTCAGGCCCGGACATTAAATCAACATCATCCATTATTATTTTTTTGGACTGGGGTGTTTTTAATAGTAATGCTTCAAACACATTCATTTCTTTTTCTTGAATTTTTTCCGAAATTTTCTTAACCACTATATCATGGCAAGTTAAATAATTTCTTCTTTCCCCCAATTTTTTCAAATACATTAGATAGTATGTAAACATACATTCATTTTCAATTGAGTTCATATCAAGCATTTCAATTGTTGAGTAAATTTCTATACACTCTTGTAGTGAGAGTGCTTCAATATTTGAAAAATAAGAACCATATTGATCATTAAAATGATTGAAATAATAATGACAAACCTCTTCATTAAAAAGGATCCATGTGTAATAAAACGCTTCCTCATCAGAAATAAAGCTTTCTCTCTTTTTGATAACCTGTACTAGTTTTTCAAAGGTTTGATAATAGTCAGTTAGTTTATCTTGTTGATCCCCAACATCTAATCTTTTAAGCAGCCACCAATTATCCCTATATATTGCGTGTATTTGGAGCAAATACTTTCCTATACTAAAATTTTCGTAAATCATTAATTCAAACCTTTGAAAATACTTTTCTTGTTCTAAAATAAGCATAGGCTGATGTAAAGTAATAAAGTTATAGATTATGGTCCTTACCATGCTATCGGTCTCACAATCATTTACCTTATTTATCATTTCTTCCCGAAACCGAATTCTTTTTCTTTCCGTTTCTCTTTTATCTTCATCCAATCTTTTTTTGTAGTACCCATTTAATGTATGAATATGTGCATTAACTTTTTTTAAAATCATTTCTTTATCAAAGGGTAAATGTACATCCCTGCCTGCCCGATCATCGTAAAATGCGGATAACGTCATGACTGTTTCATTCGTATGAGATTTAACAACATAAATTGATGGCTGATAATCATCATAATTACTCTTAATGGAGTATTCTGCGTCTTCCTCCAGGTTGAATTCCAAGTCTGGACCGTGTTCACCGTATAGTTTGACTGTATAGTCTTGTAAAACTAATTCACAATCTTTGAAATTACAATTTACCTTGCCTATATAGGTTCTCATCTCTCTCCCTCCTATTTTTATTATATATTCACTGAAAGGATTAAAAAATTCTCTACTCTCAAATTTCATTTTGTATCCCGCACCCTTGTACTTTGATAGAAAATCCTCGTAATCAGCAAATCCCAACGTCTTTTAAATTTAGTCCTATTTTTTCAGCAACTTAACTAGTCCACTTTTAATATATCGGCATAGTATGTAGTATCACTAAAAATAAGAAGGGGAGATTATGAAGTCTATTAATAGGTTTTTTAAAATAGGGATTGGTTCAAATCTTGTTATACTTCTTGCTATGACGCTCCTTCCTGCCTTCGTTGTTACAGATCAATTGGATGCTTTTGAGAAAATCATATCCTATTTATCAGAAACTTAAAGCTGCCTTTAAAGGGCAACTTTAAGTTTCATCATTACAACATTTTTCATAAAAATTTTCCCTATTAATGGGGGAATACGGTCTCCAATTTCTGTGTGACCTTTAAATAATGAACAAGCAACGCTGATGAGAATGTATAAATATCGGAATATGGTAAAGAAGGGGAACCATTAGGGAGGTCTTATTCATACATACTGTATTAATCAGGTTCAAGTTGTCTGCTGGATTTAAGCAAACGTTTGATTGAATGACAAAATTTTTTCTATTATTTTAGTTAAAATCCTATAAATGCAATATACTTAGATGTTTTACACAAACGTTTGTTTAGTTATATTTCCTTGGAAATTTGTCGAATAATAGGGGCATCTAAGAACAATGTTATTAATCTAGCAAAAAATAATTAGGTAATATTTACTGTAATGTTATAATTTAGATGTTGCAGATTTGAAATTCAGCCATTTTTTTAGAGTGTGAAATGAAAGGGTTGTTAGAATGACAAACTCAGAAATAGTTTTGGATTTTATTAAAGATCATAAAAGCAAATTTTACTGTGATGATTGCATATCAGAGGTATTACAAATTCACCCTAGACAGCAAATAAACCAAATTTGTAACCAGCTAAAAAATAGCAGGGTAGTCGAACGGATTAAGCAACAGTGCCATCATTGTTCTGAACATAAGTTAGTTAACAAATTATTATAAGAAGGGCGGATGGTAAGTAATGAATATGACCTTAACGACTGATGAACGTGAATCATTATTATCATTATTGACTGAACAGCAAAGAAAGTTCCTCCAAGAGAACGTGAGGAGAGGAAAAAAGACTGTTTTTGCTAATCAAATGGCAATGGACAAAGGAATTATGTTACCTGAGTCTGCGTCCAGTGATGAAATTGAACTGTTATTGGATGAATGGATATTAGAAGACTATATTGATAATGGGTTTGTGAATTCTGAAACTCCTTGTGAGTGCGGGCGGCCTTTAAGGTATCAGTATATTGTGAGGCATAAGAGAACAAATCAGGTAAGACGTTTTGGAATTACTCACTTTGAAGAACATACTGGAATACCGGGTGAACTAGTAAGTGCTATAAAAAAGGGATTTGCCTCGATTGACTATGAAATGGATGAACTTCTCCAGAAAATTCAACAAAATTGGACCTTGGAGGAAGTTATTTCATATATTCCGAGTGAGATTGTCCTTCCAACAGATATTAGTGACCATCTTGAAAACAACGTACCATTGCTCGAGCGCCAAATAAAACGGTTGAAATCATTGATTAATGAATTCCTTTCACAAGAAGAATTACAACGTCTAAGAGTGATAGATAGCCCACCCGTTACCGAATATACTGAATCTACCGAAAAAGATGATTACATAGATGAAGCTAATCAATTTGCGTTTGAATTTGAGATATTCGAGGATGAAAAAGATTATTCATCGGTTCAAGAAAAGAAGAAGGAACCCGCACCTGTTACCAACAACTTATCAGCTCCTATAAAGGATAGAGTTCTTCACTACCTTGAAACCGTTTCCAGCGTTCGGATTATTTGTGAATTACTAATTAAGCATCATGTTATTGCTGAACAAAGATACATAACGGGTAAACCTAAGATTTACCCGATGGTTTGTCTCTATTTAGAGAGCCTTGTCAATCATGGTGTGATTGATCTTGATGAAGTTAATGGGACGGATGATAGGAAATATAAATTTAAATGAATGGTAGAGGTGCATTTTGATGCAAGGGGAATTGGTGGACATAACTCGGCCTATCCATCCGCTAAATGGATGATCGAGGCACATCGTGGACAATTGAAGGAAGGCGTGAACTAGAAAAGGGTAGTGAGTTTTTGGTAAAATTGCCTAACAGGTGCAAGATGCCTGTCATCTGAATGAACACGGAAGCAGCAGAACCGTCTCCATGCTTCATATGAGACAGAAGATCCAATCCATGCTTCATAAGGAAGTGAACAGAATGAAACCAGCAATACAATTTAATGATGTCAATTACTCTATTGATGGTCAGCCCATTTTGAAGAATATTTCTGGGGCTTTTTATGATGGAGAGATTACGACTTTGGTGGGGCCTTCGGGGGCTGGGAAGACGACGCTGCTTAAGTTGTGCAATGGGCTGTTGTCGCCAAACGATGGAGACATTATGGTTCATGGTCAAAACATAAATGATTATGATCCTGTGGAATTGCGGAGGAAGGTTGGGATGGCGCTTCAAAGTGCGCCGATGATTGATGGAAGTGTACATAAAAATTTGGCACTGCCCCTGGAACTGCAAGGGAAACAGCTTCCAGAGTTACAAGCCATCGATTTATTAAATGACGTCGGTTTGTCAGAGGATTTTCTACAAAAGAACAGTAGAGAATTATCAGGCGGTCAGCGTCAGAAAGTATCGATCGCCCGCACGTTGGTGAATCATCCGCAAATATTATTACTGGATGAAATTACTTCGTCCCTTGACCAAGTTTCGCAAAAGGAGATTGAGGATTTGATTGTCAAAGTCAATCGGAAGTATGGCGTGACGATTGTTTGGATCACCCACAACTTAAAACAGGCTATACATGTCGGGACGTATACATGGGTGATGATGGCAGGGGAAGTCGTAGAAACGGGAAAAAGTGATTTATTAGAATCACCAAGCGATGAGCGGGTAAGGCAGTTTGTTAAGGGGGAATTGGGATGAGCACCAGTGCCTTAATCTTTTCTCTCATTTTCGTTCTTATTCCCATCGTATTATCGAAGACTTTGAACCTGGGGCTGGAAAAAGATGCGATGATCGCCACCATCCGCTCCATCATCCAATTGCTTATTGTGGGTTATATTCTTAAATTTGTGTTCGATTCTGAAAGCATTATTTATATTTTCTTAATGGTTGCCGTGATGATTATTGCAGCGACTTTAAATGCCCGTAAAAAAGGAGCGGTGATTAAAGGGATCACGTGGAAAATTGCTGTTACGTTAATTTTTATTGAAGTGTTAACGCAAAGCATCTTACTTGGGTTTCATATTACACCCCATACCGCTCAATATATCATTCCAATCAGCGGAATGATGATTGGCAATGGAATGGTACTGGCCATCCTGTTTCTTAATCGGTTTATTGCAGAGACCGAGTCCCACCAGGACCAGACAGAACTGATCCTATCTCTCGGAGGAACACCTAAACAAGCAATACACAGACAGTTGATAGCCTCTATCAAAGCAAGTATGATTCCGACCATTGAGAGCCAAAAAACGATGGGACTGGTTCAGCTCCCTGGGATGATGAGCGGCCAAATTATTGCAGGTGCGAGCCCTGTTCAGGCAGTTCAATTCCAACTGCTCGTGCTGTTCCTGCTATTAACAACTGCATCCATCACAGGTATCATGCTTGGATTCTTATCTTATCCAACGATCTTTAATAAGCGGATGCAGCTAGTGAAAAGTAAATAAAAAACAGCAAGCATGAAGTGACCCCCTTAAATTGGACTAAAGAGTCCAGCTTAAGGGGGTCACTTCAATTCTTTGGAATAGTGAGGTTGTCCCAAAGTCACTACCAAACAAGAAGAGGTGTTTCCTGTATAAAAAAATTAAAATCTAAAAACAATCAACTACTATTCCCTAATAATACCCTGCTATCTAGCTTAAAGACCTTATTTAAAGCCAAAATCACCCCATCATGATCATTATCCTCAGTCACGAAATCAGCGATTTCCTTTACACATTCAGGTGCATTTCCCATGGCAATCCCTAAACCTGCTTCTTGCAACATGCCTATGTCGTTCGTTCCATTCCCTATTGTCACTACTTCATCCGGCGTTATTCCAAAGTGTTTGATAACTGGTAAGATCCCATCCCATTTCGAACTAGTCGGAAAGACTTCTAATCGGTCTCCTTCATCAAAACTTGCCGCACCGTTCACTTTTCCTTGAAGAATGGACCTCTTGGCTTTATCGAGATAAAGAACCAAACGATGTGCCTCCTGATTTGTATCCGCTATATTCTGTAATTTAGCCGCTGGCAGCAAGTACTCAATACCTTGTGGCTCCCGATTGGAGCGGGATTCCCTATAGGCAAAATGGATATAAGCTCCGCCTAACCTTTCCGTTTCACTGCATAATTGGTAGGCAAGTCTCGCCGGTATTTTATGGTCATGAATAAGTTTTCCGTCTGATAGGGAATACCCACCATTATAAGTTACATATATGGAAGATCCTAGCATTTCCCCATATTTTATTGCACCATCATACGAGCGACCTGTAGCCAATCCTACGAGTATCCCTTTTTGCTGGAGGTCTTTAATAGTTTGGATTAGATTGTTATTTAATTTTTCCTGGGAATCCAAGATGGTCCCGTCGATATCCAGAAAAACCATTCGATACATCTGATTCACCTCATTTACATAGTTTCTAATATTATAATATACAAAATACGAATTTTTGTATATTGAAACAAATGACAATATAATTTTTGAAAAAAAGTATTGTAAACGCTTTTAATGCGTGTTACATTATGAGTATGGAAAGTACAGAAAAATGTATATTCCTACTTGATCGTTAGTTCAATCATTATTTTTAAGAAACGCATGGAGTGATTTTTATTTTTTTATCTCATTATACAAAAAATTGTACATTGAGGGGATGGTGATGAATGGAAAGTCTTGAAAACCTGTACTCGAAAAAGGGAATCATCTTACAAAAAATCGCTGAAGAGCTCATGTTCATTGAAGTAAATGATCGTTTGCCAAATATAGTTGATTTCGCTTCCAGGTTTCAAGTAGGCCGCGGAACGATACAAACCGTGTTAAAAAAATTAGAGGAAGAAAACTGCATTAAGCTGGAAGCTAGAGGACATCTTGGAACATTCCTGAGGTTCAAAAATACGTGCAACTTGTTAAAGTTTTCTGGAGCCAATCAGATTACTGGCGTCATGCCACTTCCGTACTCTAAAAAATATGAAGGACTGGCGACAGGAATCACTTCTCAATTTGAACAATTGGGATTGTCATTAAATATTGCTTTTATGAGAGGTTCAAAACCCCGAATACAAGGAGTAATAGATGGAAGATACGATTTTGCGCTTGTATCCAAGTTTTCAGCCATTGAAGAGATGAAGAAAGACAGGTCTTTAAGAATTGCCATGGAATTTGGGGAAAAGACCTATGTGTCTGAACACGCAATCATTTTTTCTGAACCTGGCATGGAACAAATCGTGAGCGGAATGAAAGTGGGAATCGACAGTTTCTCTACTGACCAAAAGATCTTAACTAATGCTGAAGTCATGGGGATGGATGTCGAGTATTTGGAATTTAACTATATGCATTTATTGCAGCATTTGAAAGCTCATACTGTTGATGCGATAATTTGGAACGTGGACGAAATTGATTCCACTGCCTATAATATTAAGCCCCTTACGTCGCCGCTTGCCATTCAATATGAAAAACAGATGAATGAAGCCGTTTGCGTTATCCATTCCGATAATCGAAAGATGGACTACATTATTAAACTGTTATCTTTAAGTAGAATGGTAGATATTCAAAAGCAAGTTGTAAACGGTGACATGATTCCAAAATATTAATTTTTGATTAAATATACAAAAAATTGTACTTTGGTGGAGGTGGTAATTTTCAAAAATAATCATGGTATTTGAAGAAGTTAAGATTCACAAAATAAGGGCAATGACATCATTCTATATACAGTTTTTGGTATATTAGTAATCTTTAAAGAATAGAAAGGGGCATATCAAATGGATGCTACTTTAAAAGAAAGAATCGACCTTTTGTATGATACAAACCAAATCAATGATGAAATCTTTAACCGCCTTCCCATTCTGATGGAGGAAGTCGAAAAGTTTCTCGATGTAAAACTTACGGAAGAGAATGCTGGTTCTTTCACAAGCCACCTATCTGTGGCCCTGCAAAGAGTTTCTGATAACAAGCCGGTCACTGAAATATCCGGCGAACTTGAAACAGTAATCGGGAATAACCCAGGGTATTATCAATTTGCTAAAGATTTACTGAAAAATAACAATACAAATATTGATGCTGAAGCAGCATTTATTACACTTTACTTTTGTTTGTTAACAGGAAAGGAGAATGCGTAATGTTACGAATTGTTGTTGGAGGTCTTAAGAAAGACGTTATTGAAAGAAGTGCAAAAGCAGCTGGGGGAGAACATGTACAAGTAACGGTTACTTCTGACTTTGATGCGGCCAAGAAAGTGAAAGCAGGAGACGCGGATTATTATTTAGGTGCATGCAACAGCGGCGGAGGTGCAGCCCTTTCCGTTGCCATCGGTATTCTTGGCTATGGAAAATGTTCAACAGTTGCAAAAAACGGAAAAAAACCAAATCCACAGGAAATTGAAAAATTAGTTCAGGACGGAAAAATTGCTTTTGGTATGGCCGTAGAGAGCATAGAGGAAGCTGTACCTGTTATTGTTAAGAGCTTGCTTAATAAACATAACCTTGCATAGGAGTTGGGGAAATGAGTATCTTTCAAAACTTATCTATTGTTGAAATCGCAGTAGTTGTCTTGCTTACAACGCTGACTGCGTTAGCTTCGCATTGGGGAAAGGCAGTATTCCATGATGGAATTCGCCCAATCCTGCCTGAGTTTTTGGAAGGGCGAATGAAGCGTCCGGAATTGGCTTCCATCTCCTTCGGATTGAGCATTGGATTTATCGTGTCTGTCGGTATTTCGTTTGCTGTGTCCTTTAAGATGTTAAACCCATGGCTGCTTTTCCTTCCAACGGATATTTTAGGTGTTATGGCTACGAGTTGGTGGATGGCCGCAGGGCTTGGAGCTGCATGGGGGCTTGTTGCTTTATTTGGATTAGCAGGAGTTCAGTCAGCATTTGCCTTACTACCGATTGATTTACTTGGTTCTTTAGGGGAATTATCAACACCAGTTCTTGTTGCGTTTACAGCGTTTCCGATTATCGCGATTCTTTATCAATTTGGGTGGGTGAGAGCCCTCATTTCCGGGCTAGTTGCTTTAGTTGTCCGCCAACTGCTTCCAGTTGTCGGCGGTGTTTATACGGATAAAGCGAATGCAGCTTTAAAAGAAGCAAGCGAAATCGCAGGAGTTACTTTCAAGAAAGATGCGGACTTTGCAGGTAAAGTGAAGGCGCTTAAGGATGCGGCAGAAAGTAATCCGCATGTTCAAGATTTGATTTCACAAGCTACCAATAACTTTTCGTTGGGAAGTACCATTGGCGGTTTCACGATGCAAATTGCCGTTTTGATGTTAATCGGTATGATTCTATTAATTACTTTTGCGATTCTTAAAGATACGAAGAATAAAGTTGAGATTACGGTTGACACAGAAGAAGAGAACATCTTTGATGCCCGCACAAAGAGAATTTTTAAAGGTCTGCCAATTTTAGCGGGGATTGGAGCACTCCTTGCCATCGCTACGAATATGGGACTGATGAACGGTTCCGAGGTTGATGGACCAATCCTGCAACAGGCATGGGCAGCTACAGGGGATGAACGAAGCAATCTTCTGCACAGTGCTGCAATTGCCGATATTATCAGGGGGATTAGTTTTATTCCATTGATCGCGACAACAGCTCTTGCTACTGGTGTATATGGCGTTGTTGGTTTAACCTTTGTTTTCCCTATTGGTCTATTAATGCCCAATCCGATTTTAGCAGGTATCGTTGGTGCCATTTGGATTTGCTTAGAAGTTATTGCTCTTCGCGGAATTGGCCGTTTCTTACAGCGCTTCCCGTCCTTGCGTGAAGCTTCCGATAATATACGTTCATCTATGAACTCTATGATTGAGTTGGCTTTATTTATCGGTGGTGCTTTTGCAGCGATGAAAATGGCGCCAGATGCGGTTGGTTTATCATTAACGATTTATATTCTGTTATATGCTGCAAACGAAGGTCTTGGCCGTCCAGTTATGAAACTAGCAGCAGGTCCAGTAGCCATCATTTTAACAGGTATTATTCTGAACCTACTATATTTTCTTCATTTAATTTAAAACATTGAAAGGTAGGTTCTTTCCTACCTTTCCTTATGGGGGTAATCACAGTGAAAGTCCATTCAGTTACAGGAATTGTAGATCCAAAGCAGGTAATGAAAACGATGATTCATGAGCATCTTGTTTTTGATCTTTCAGGCGTTCGCCAGGAGAAGGATATGGATTCCAAACTTGAAGACACACCTATCTTAGACCGAGAAATTAAATTGCTGAAAGATTCAGGTTGTAACACCATTGTAGAGGTTTCCAATATTGGAATGGGCCGAGATGCTAAGGGACTTTTTCAGATTGCCAAAAAGCATGATTTAGTGATTGTTGCGTCAACTGGTTTTTATAAAGAATCCGTATATCCGGCCTTTGTTTTTGAAAAATCAGCAGAAGAGCTGGCTGACATCATGATTGAAGAAGTTACCGTTGGTATGGATGACACGGATATTAAAGCGGGGCTTATTTCGGAAATCGGCAGCAGCCTAAACGAAATCACTCCTACCGAGCAAAAAGTGTTTGAAGCAGCGATTATGGCGCATAAGAAAACAGGGGCTCCGATTAGCACACATTGTGAAATTGGGACAATGGGCAAGGGACAGCTTGAGATTTTCCAAAGAAGTGAAGTCAATATGAAGCAAGTTTCTTTTGGCCATCAGGATTTAAATACAGATGTTGAAGAACAATTGCTTCTGCTCGAAAGCGGCGCCTATATCCAATTTGATACGATCGGAAAAAATAGCTATCGTCCAGATGCGGATAAGGTAGAAAACCTGCTTGTATTGTTGGACCGTGGATTTGAAGACCAGCTCATGCTATCTTGTGATATTACCAGAAAGTCCCATCTAAAGGATAACGGCGGGCATGGATATAACCATTTATTCGAAAGCTTCATCCCTGCGTTACTAAACCGTGGAGTAACAAATGAAATCATTGAAAAAATGCTTGTTGATAATCCGCGTAAATTTTTAGCTTTTTAAATAATGAAGTAAAGATCGGTTCAAACGAATGTTTCTACTATTGTGAAGGAAGGGCCGGAAATGAGTCATAAATATGAACGTTCGGTTTTAAAAAATATGACGTTAGAAGAGGCGAAGCAGCTTCAGTTTCGGCTCTTGGATGAAGTAACAAAAGAATTCAAGAACAATGAATTCTTCCAAATCGGTGATGTAGGACTTCATCCTGACTATCATCGTCCGAAGATGACCGCTAGAGTGGAACAGGTCCTTGCCAAAACGTTTGGGGCCGAAGCCTGTGCATTAGTCCGGGGGAGCGGAACTGGGGCGATTCGAGTGATTCTAAGTACATTGCTTGAAGCAGGAGATCAATGTATTGTCCATTCTGCCCCAATGTATACGACCACAAAGGAAACATTCCGGTTAATGGGATTAAAACTAAATCCGGTAGATTTCAATAATATGCCAGCTCTTGTAGAGGCATTACAACAAGATAAGGAATCTAAAGTTTTCTATGTTCAACATTCCCGGCAGCAACCGACAGATGAGTATGACTTAAGGGAAATAATCTCCTTAGTAAAAGAGCTGCGGCCTGATTTAGCGATTGTCGTTGACGACAATTATTGTGCGCTGAAAACGAAATTCACTGGCACGCAATTAGGGGCGGACTTTTCCACTTTCTCAGGCTTTAAACTGTTAGGGCCAGAAGGCATTGGCGTGATCTTAAAGTACAAAGGACGTAATCGAACGACTTCACCAGCGAAACTATTCGGGTGGAGGGCAAGTACAAGGTTTTGAGGCGCATGAACTGCTTCGAAGCTTGGCGTTTGCTCCTGTTATGATTGCGATCCAAAATGAACAGGTTGAAGAATTGTGTGACCGGTTAAATAACGGTGAAGTAGAAGGAATAAAAGAAGCTTACATCACGAATTCACAGTCCAAAAACGTGATTATTGAATTTGAAAAACCCATTGCCTTAAAAGTGATTGAGCTAGCCGCCAAATTTGGCGCAGCCACCTATCCAGTTGGTGCTGAATCACGGTATGAATTAATTCCTATGATTTATCGGGTATCTGGGAGCTTTCTCGAAAGCAGGCCAGAACTCTCGCAGCATGGGGTCAGAGTGAATCCTATGAAATCTTCTGCAGCAACGGTTGTTAGAATCTTACAAAATGTACTAGAAGAAATCTCAAGGGGGTGAACAGCCCATGTTTATCGATATGACAGTTAAACGAAATCCAGGACTGATCCAAGCGTCCGTAAAACTTCATCAGGAAGGAGTCATTCCGGCAAACACCTATGTGATTGATCTGGATTCGTTAGAGGCGAACGTAAAGAAACTAAGTCAAACAGCAAAAGAGCATGGACTTAATTTGTATTATATGTCTAAGCAAATCGGAAGAAGCGGATTCGTTGGCAAAATAATCGAACAAAGCGGCATTGAACGGGCTGTAGCGGTTGATATAGACGAAGCATTTGAACTTAAAAAACGGCATTGCTTAATTGGGAATATTGGTCATATTGTCCAGCCAAGCAAATCCCAATGGGGAGAAGTTTTAACAACATTAAAGCCGGAGGTCGTTACTCTATTTTCTGTTGAAAAAGGTAAGCAGTTATCTGATGCAGCAGAAAAATTGGGTATGGTTCAGGATGTGATTCTACGTGTGATCAGACAATCTGATATGGTTTATCCCGGACAATTTGGCGGTTTCTTATTGGAACAGCTTGAAGACAGTTTGGACGAGCTGCTGAAGTTAAAAGGAATCCGTGTGATTGGGATAACCAGTTTTCCGGCTGTGCAAATCAATGGTGAAAAAAGTGATTTTGAATTTACCTCTAATATGGAAACGATACAATTGGCTCGAAGAATCCTTGAAAATAAAGGGATTGAGGTAACACATGTAAATGCGCCAAGTGCGACTAGCTGCCGGACCATTCCGATGCTGAAGGAGCAGGGAGTGACACATGGGGAACCTGGCCATGCACTGACTGGCACTACACCACTACATGCCTATAAAGAGGATTTGCCAGAAGTACCGGCCATGGTTTATGTATCGGAAATTTCCCATATGGATGAAAAATATGCATACGCGATTGCAGGCGGATTTTACCCGCGCTCCCATATGGAAAACGCACTATATGGAAGTAACGAAACAGAAATTTTGGAACAACGCACAAAAGTTGACCTTGTGTCACCTGAAAATATTGACTACTATGGCTGTTTAAAGCGTGAGAATAATATGAAGGTCGCCGATACGGTTATTTACGCGTTCCGTACGCAAATATTTGTCACTAGAGCACATGTGGCCTTTGTTCGGAATGTGAATTCCAATCAGCCAGAGGTTGTTTATTTTCAAAGAAGGGGGAATTAAGGATGAGTAAAATCACGTTGTTAGTGTTGGATGGATTCGGAGTCGGGGCTATGGAAGACTGTAAGGAACAAAAGATTGAGGATATCAAAGCCCATACGTATAAACACATCAGAGAGAGCGTTGATTTAAATATTCCATTCCTTTACAACCTTGGATTGGGAAAACTCGTGGACGAAGTTGGGAACCCTAGCGCGGCATATGGCAAGAGTAACTTAGCCCATCCTGGTGCCGATACCTTTATGGGCCACCAGGAACTGATGGGAAGCAGACCGCAGGTTTCGAAAAAGCGTTTAATGAAAGACATCAGAGGGACCCTTCAAAGGGCATTAGAAGAAAAGGGATATGTAGTGACCAATCCTATAAACGAGTCTACTATTTTACTAGTAAATGGTGCGGTAGTCATTGGCGACAATCTCGAGTCACAGCTTGGCAACATTATTAACGTAGTCGGAGATTTGAAACAATTATCTTTCGAGGAAGTTATTAAAATCGGAAAAGTGGTAAGAGAAAACGTGGATACAAGCAGAGTCATTATTTTTGGCAATGAAAAGTCCGATATCGAAACCATTCTTTCCGTTGTCAAAGAGAAAAATCCTGGGCAATGGGGTGTTGACGCTCCTAAAGCCAATGTCTATGGAGAAGGGTACAAGGTACTCCATTTAGGGTACGGAGTCGATTTTGAGAAACAATTTGCCCATATCGCAGAATTGAAAGGGATTCCTGTTTATCGGGTTGGTAAAACAGCGGATGTTATTCAAGCGAATGGATATAAGGATCCTGTGGTCAATACAAAAGATGTTCTTGAAACATATGCAAAGCTTTACCACGAAAGTGAAGAGAATGCAGTGTTTTTGGTGAATGTCCAAGAAACAGACTTGGCCGGTCATAAAGAAGACAGTCAGTGGTACAAGGAAGTATTAGAGATATCAGATACGTTTTTAACATCCTTTATTCCGACATTGGGCGAGGGTGATGTCCTTATCATCACAGCCGATCACGGTAACGATCCGACCATTGGCCATTCCAATCATACTAGAGAACAAACTCCAATCTTAGTTGTCGGACAAAATGTGAAGCCGGTATCCATTGGAACCAGAGAGACGATGGCAGATATCGCAGCAACGATGGCGGATTTTGTAGGGGTTGAAAGACCTGAGTACGGTACGAGCTTTTTAAAAGAAATCTTATAGGCATTTTTTAAAATGAAAGGAGTGAAGATATGAGGCTTGTTAAAGTTAGGGATTATGAGGAAATGAGTGTATTTGCAGCCCGATTCATACTGCATAAAATCAATGCTAATAGAAACGTATCACTGGGCCTGGCAACAGGAGGTACTCCAGTTCGAACGTATGAATTGTTGGTTGAGGATTATCGAAACAATTATACTTCCTTCCAGAATGTTTATACTTACAACTTAGACGAGTATGAAGGTATTGCACCGGAAAATCCAAACAGCTATCATTCTTTTATGTTTAATCATTTATTTGATCATATTAACATCCCAAAGAAAAATGTTCACATACCGAACGGGCTTTCGGATGATAGTTTAAAAGAAGCAAAGAGCTATGAAAATATGATTGATTTAATTGGCGGCGTGGATTTGCAATTATTAGGGATTGGCGAAAACGGCCATATTGGTTTTAACGAACCTGGCACCCCTTTTAATAGGGAGACACATGTTGTTACCTTAACGGAATCCACCCGAAAGGCCAACTCCCGCTATTTTGAAAGTCTTGAAAAGGTCCCAAATAAAGCAATTACGATGGGGATTGCAACGATTTTAAAAAGCAAGGAAATTTTGCTTCTGGCATCAGGTGAGTCCAAAGCGGAAGCAATCTGTCGGATGTTTACGAGGGAAGCAGGCATTGACTGCCCAGCATCTGCTTTGAAAAACCACCCAAACGTTATCGTGGTTGCAGATGAAAAAGCTGTTTCGAAACTAGAAACAGAAATGAGCTTGAGCCAGTGTTAAACGTATATCAATAAAAATGATTAGAAGAAGTCGTATTCCTATTACAGGACGGCTTCTTTTGGTTCATGGGAAATCTTGGGCACACCACGTTTATGTCTTATCATTACCCGAAAGAGGTAAAAATGTCTTTGATTGAGGCAAACTGTTAAAAGTGTACTCAATGAGTGTATTGGAGCCAGAAATGGCCAAGCCCAACAGTTAATGATTAGAATGATTAAAGACAAAACTGATTGAGAAGGAAGCCTAAATGGGGCTTTGATCAGGCACAAAGACGTACAGAAATCTTTGTTATGGCAGCCTTAGAAGTATGGTGCCAATCTCAACCTCAATCCTCCCTTTACCAGCCGACAGTAAATTGATATATTCAAGATACCGAATATAGTATTTTAGCCTTGAAGGCGGAGGACCGTATATGTGGGAAATTTTATACTCTAAGAACGGGTTGGCAGCAAAAAATATCGCACTAGAGCTAGTGGGGATTGAAATTGGCCAGAAAATTCCAACTGTCTCCGAATTTTGCGACACTCTGGGATTAGGTAGAGGCACAGTGCAGGGAGCGATTAAACTCCTTGAAATGGCTGGAGCTATAGAGTTAGAAGCAAGAGGTCACCTGGGCTCTTTTTTGACCAAAAAGGATGTTAGTGTTCTGCTTGATATATCGGGCACAGGTCCTTTAGTGGGAGTCATGCCCTTACCGTACTCTAAAAAATATGAAGGGTTGGCAACGGGTATTGTTGATGGCTTCAATCGACTTAACAAACGGATAAGTTTAGCTTATATGCGGGGGGCAAGCAATCGTTTGGAAGCGCTTAAGACAAGACGCTATGATTTCGCGATTGTGTCGAAATTAGCTGCTGAAGAGGTCATCCAATCACATCAAGGACTATGTATTGTTAAATCTTTTGGATTAGGCTCTTATGTGTCCGAGCATAAAGTTTTCTTGGCTGACCCCGATAAAAAACATGTTGAGCCTGGGATGCGAGTGGGCATCGACCGGTCTTCACCAGACCAAACGAACATAACCCTGCTAGAATGTGAAGGTTTGGATGTTCAGTTTGTCGACCTGAACTACATGCAACTTTTTCAAATGCTAAAAAAAGGCAAAATAGATGCAGCCGTATGGAATTTTGACGAAGTCCGCACTGTTGAAAGCTTTAATGCAGTGGAATTTCAATCCGAAAAGGCTAAGATCCTTACGAAGAAAACCTCTGAAGCCACTATTGTCATTGATAAAAGCAGAAGTGAAGTAAAGAAGCTAATCTCTTTACTAGACACGGAAGTCGTTTTAAATGCTCAACAATTAGTTGAGGCAGGAGAAAGATTTCCGCAGTATTAGTGTTTTTTTGATAAAGCTACTAAAGTGAACAAAAAGACGGAAGAAAGGGCTTTTTTCTTACACTTCACCCCTTAATCATCATGGCTATTACTGTTTTTTATCCGATTCTTTGGTCTTCAAAGCTTAGCCTTTCATCCACTAACCTAAAAATGACTGAATTTGAGTTTATCAGTTTGAACTGGTTCACAAAAAACGAAACGGGAAAGTGATAAAATATTGTTTTAATTGTATTATCCTGCGGTAGTATTGCCTTTATTAATTAACCCAAGAGATGAGGTATTTATATATGAAAGCACTTGTTTTTCATACATTTGGAGGTCCGGAAGTCCTGGAATATGGCGAAGTAAAGGACCCTGTCATCGGTCCGGATGAAATTCTTGTAAGAATGAAAGCAATTGGCCTAAACTTTGCAGACATTTATCGAAGGAAAGGGAATTATCATCTTGCCGGGGAGCCTCCCTATATTTTAGGGTATGAAGGTGCCGGAATGGTAGAAAAAGTAGGGGCAGAAGTGCAGGGAATAAGCCCAGGAGACCGTGTTGCCTTTGCGGATGTTCCATTTGCCAATGCAGAGCTAGTAGCTGTTCCTTATGAAAAATTGATACCTCTGCCAGAATCCGTTTCATTTAAGGAGGCTGCAGCTATACTCCTACAAGGGCTAACTGCCCAGTATCTTACAAGGGACAGCTATGCTGTCAAAAATAATGATGTGGTCTTAGTACATGCAGCAGCCGGAGGTGTCGGACAGCTTCTTGTTCAAATTGTAAAGCTTCTTGGTGGTAAGGTAATAGGCTTAACCTCTTCCAAGGAAAAAGGTGAAGCTGCAAAAAAAGTGGGAGCGGATTTGGTTCTCCAGTACAAGGATGACTGGAAGCAGAAAGTTCTGGAAGAAACGAACGGCAAAGGGGTGGATGTTGTTTATGAATCAATAGGTTCTACACTCATGGACAGTTTTGCTGTTACGCGTATAGGAGGTACCGTTGTATTTTATGGGATGGCAGGTGGAGATCCTGCTCCAGTTGATCCCCGTATGTTGATGGATACCTCAAAAACTCTAACGGGTGGAGATCTTTGGAATGTTCTCACTTCTCGGGAGGAAAGAGTGACACGATCAAAAGAGCTGTTTAGATGGATAGAAGAAGGAAAAGTAAAAGTATCGGAGCCGACCACTTTTGCGTTAAGAGATGGACAAGAGGCTCACCGATATCTAGAAAGCCGAAAAAGTACGGGTAAAATCTTATTACTTCCATAAGGGGCAGCGTCGGAAGATTAAACAACAAGGAAGGCTGCTGCTGCAACCCTTTTTCTTGTCCCTGTAAAGTGCGGTCTTTTTCTTGTGTATTTACGTCCAGGTTACTTCTATAAGGAGTAATCTTTTTTGTTATGAGCTTATGAGCTGCATACTAGTGTTTGCTCCAAAAATGGAAAGGGTTTTGCTAAGCTATACATGTAAAGAATAAGTAGTTATATCTCTTAAAAGTGGGTGTTTTGATGCTTCAACACGAATATGGATGGGTTCGGAAGACTAGAGGAACTCTGTTAGATTTTTGTGGGAAAATAGATCCTAATCATTTTGTTTCAAACATATGGTTTCGGTTGGCAAAGTGTACGAGATACATATGGTTCATATAGCAGCTTGCTATGTTGCATGGCTTGGCTCATTTGTTTTATTGAAGACCAAAAAACCACTTACTCCAAGAGAAGAATTACATAATCTCAGTTTAGAGGAAATAATAGCACGATTTGAACTAGTAGATTCAATTGTAAATGAATTATTAGAACAACATCGACATAAATTAGACGTGCTAATTGAGATAGAAATCCCTTGGAGAGAAGCACCTGAATTATTATCAATTACTCCTCGCAAACTGCTCATGCACACCATTACTCACGAGTTTCATCACAAGGGACAAATAGCAGCCATGCTCCGCCAAATGGGTTATGTGCCCCCAAATACAGATGTTTTAGGAACAGAAGATTAATTTAATATTAAAGTATTTTTGGCGATGTTTAATTGACATTGCTTTTTTCGTTGAGTAAGTTTGTGAAGTTTCGTACACAAATTGACGCAACCATTAGTGCTGGGATGCATGTATTGATTGCTTACACTTACGGAGTTCTACCTTCAAGTAAGAATTCTCGCTAGACCAAACGCTACTGCTGCTGCAAGTCCACCAGTAATCGTGGTTTGAACAGCACTCTTAATAGGTGAAGTTCCCGTGAACCTTCCTTTTACGTATCCAAAAATCATCAAAGCGATAAGTGTGACCACTACAGAAACCATTAATGCTGTTGCAGGATGTTTTAAGATAAAATAAGGGAACAAAGGGATTAATCCTCCGACAATATAAGAAACTGCAATGGTAATCGCACTGTTTCTTGCTCTTGTAGGCTCTGGTTTCTCCAACCCTAATTCGAATCTCATCATAAAATCGACCCATTTTTCAGGGTTCTTTTTCATGGTTTCGGTAATAGATTTGATTTGTTCTTCTTCAAGTCCATATTCCCTGAAAATTTCCGATACTTCCTCTTCTTCGCGTTCCGGAAGCTCTATTACTTCGCGCTTTTCGCGAGCAAGTTCAGATTCGTAATGTTCCGCATCTGTTTTTCCTGCCAAGTATCCGCCGAGTCCCATTGCAATGGACCCCGCTGCAATTTCAGCACTTCCTGCCGTGAGAATCAATGTAGTTGTATCAACAGCACCGGACAAACCAGCAGCTAATGCAAATGGTACGGTTAATCCGTCTGACATACCAATGACAACATCCCGAATGAAGTCAGACCCAGAAAAATGTTCTTCTACGTGATGCAGGTGTTGATCCATTTTTTCACCTCTAATTAACTAATCTAATACCAATTGTTTTCATAACTCCTCTTAAAAGGAAAAAGTTTTTATTAGTATCTACTGTCGCTTCTTATTTTTAACTTAATTTATAATTAAAAGTTCATTAATTTGGAAAATGTATTCATTTATCGTGCTACATTGTATTTAAATAAAATTGAAGCTTATTTTAACTTTAAGTAGTTTGTTTTACGAAAAAATAGGATTCGGTGACAATGACCAAATTAAGAATCTAAAAGTTGCTTTTGGATTTAAAAATGGCAAACATTACTCTAATTAAAAGGAGGACAAACCAATGAATACACGGGCAATCAAGGTTCAAAAACAAGGATGGATTCCTAAAAAGGAACGCATATGGGTAATCGTGGGGATTATTATCGCTGCTTTGATCGTGCTTTTGGAACTTAAGGGGCTATTACAGCTTCCATTAACTTCTCTGCACAGCAGGCATTTCGAACATACATTTAAAGATTTTGGCTCCAATGCAAGAATTGCCTTATTTTTTGTACTTGCTTATTATGTGCTTCTTCGTGTTATTAAGCTTGATTATTTAAAAGGTCAAGCCAATGTGAAAAAAAGGTTGTCCACTTTACTGCGCTTTGCCCGAAGATGGCATACTCCAGTAGCAATTCTCGCCATCGCTTTTATTATCTTGCATACGGTGGCTGTCTTTATGCACGGCTTCAAATTTGATTTTAATAACATAAGTGGATTGCTTTCCTTGATAGTCCTGCTCCAAGTTCCTATATCAGGACTATTTCGATATCAAAGGATGGACAGGAAGTGGCATTTACGGTCTGGTGTTGCTTTTGCCATTCTATTTTTAATTCATTCTTTTTTATAAACAACATGTGCATAAGCTGTTTTAGCGTGACCTGGATTAAGGGCAATTATTAACGTTCAAATCATATAGTAAAAATGGGATTAGAATAAAACCTCAGCACACAGGGGGATTATTTACCATAGGTTAAAGTCCCCCAATCCTTTATATACTTAGCCCTTCCTGCTATAATAAATACTACAGTTGTAAAAGTAGGAGAGGTATCATGAAGGAGATTCCACAAATATCAGAAGCAGAATATGAAGTGATGAAAGTGATTTGGAACCATGAGCCGATTTCGACTCCTGAGGTAGTGGAGAAATTATCGGATAAGAGTGACTGGAAGCCCAATACTATTCACACCATGCTTGCTCGCCTCGTGAAGAAAAAGGCTTTGCATGTAAGGAAAGATGGTCGGGTGTTTATCTATACTTCACTGGTTGAAAAAGACCAATATGTTGAGCAAAAAAGTAAATCCTTTCTGCAGCAATTTTTCGGCGGTACGTTACATTCAATGGTATTAAATTTTATTGAAAATGATCAGTTATCGAATGAAGAAATATCGGAACTAAAGAAAATATTGTCTACGAGAGAAAAGAAAGAAGGGGAGAAATAATGGATACCCTGCTGCTGCGAATTTTCGTCAGTACCATCGTGGTATCCCTCCTTATTTTCATCATTCTGTTAATCAAAAAGCTATTAAACCATCATATGACTGTGAAAGCCCATTATCATATTTGGTATTTTCTTTGCATTCCAATCCTTGTTGCCTTTTTGCCTTGGCATTATTCTGGCCTCGGAGAAGGAATTCGCTATTTAAAAAGCTTACTTTTGAATCATAGAGAAGCTCCATTGGACAGTGAAAGGATCAATGGAATGGCTGCCTCTCAGGTGCCAAACAGCGATTTATTACATGATTTCGCGGTTTCGGTAAACAAGTCAGCGCCCGATTTCGTTTACCATACATTTTTTACTGCCTGGGTCATTGGAGTGCTTCTTTTTGTTGGGGTGGCTGTTTATTCAACTTATCAAATCTATCAAATTAAAAAGTCAGCTGTGGCTATTGATAACCAAAAGCTAAATAAACTTTTAAGAGTGTGCAAAGAGATGGTTGGGGTGAAAAGAAACATAAGGGTGCGAGAGAGCTCTCTCATTTCCTCGCCGATCACGTTCGGAATTTTTCAACCCTATATCTTTTTACCAAGCAAAACGCGGGAAGAATTCTCGTTAAATGAATTAAAATATGTGCTTTTGCACGAGCTGCACCATCATAAAAGTAAAGATTTGTTCGTGAATTACGTTATGTGGATGGTTCAGATTATGTATTGGTTTAACCCGGTCGTCTGGTATGCTTCAAAAAGGATTCGAATGGACCGGGAATTGGCCTGTGATGCATCCGTTTTAAATCTTTTGGATGAGAGCGGCTATATCGAATATGGGTATACCATCATTCGTTTTGCAGATAAAAAGCAGGATCGTACCTTTAAACAGATGGCTCCAGGTATTGGCGGGACAAAAAAACAAATCAAACAAAGAATCCAGTGTATTGCAAACTATTCTAGAGATTCTCTGTTATTGAAATGGAAAAGCAAGGTCATCTGTGCTGTTGTAGGAATGTTTGTCCTATTCCTTGCTCCATTCACCAATGTGATTGCCAGTCCAAATGATGTGTATCAGTTTAGTGGGAAGAATGCGGTCTATGAGGATTTAAGCTCGTATTTTAACGGCTACAAGGGCAGCTTCGTTTTATATGATCCTTCTAAAAATCAATATCAAATCTATAATCGCGAGATGAGTGAACAGAGGATTTCTCCTGATAGCACCTATAAAATATATGCCGCCTTGTTTGCATTGGAATCCAATGTGATTTCCCTAAATAACAATAACCAGGTCTGGGATGGGAAAATGTATCCCTTTCCAGAATGGAATCAAAATCAAAATTTAGCAACTGCCTTAAGCCGTTCTGTAAATTGGTATTTCCAGAATACCGATCGAGAGGTAGGCAGAAAGCTGCTACAGGATTATTTTCATAAGATAAAATACGGGAATGAGGATCTTTCAGGGAATTTGGACAGTTACTGGATGGAATCTTCTCTAAAAATATCACCCATTGAACAAGTCCAATTATTATCCCAATTAGAAGAAAATCAATGGGGTTTTAATGAGGAAAATATTAAAGCGGTACAAAAGGCACTTTTCATAGATGAGCAAAAGAAGGGGCAGTTGTACGGTAAAACGGGAACCGGTATGGTGAATGGAAAGAATGTAAATGGCTGGTTTATTGGCTTTGTTGATAAAGGTGATGATCGTTTTTATTTTGCCATTAATATTCAAGATAAGCATGGTCAAGCCCAGGGAAGTACGGCAGCGGAGATAGCCAAGCAGATCCTGCATGATAAAAAGATCTATTAATAATGAAACCCAGAAAGGATGATTCGTCCTTTTTGGGACTTTCGAGGGAAAAATACTACAATCGTATTATTTTAGAAAATGTGATTGACATGCTTTTACTACAGATGTAGTATTAAGTTTGTATTAAATACTACATGTGTAATATTTTGTGCGCAGTCTAATATGACGCATGTAATCAAATTGGAGAAAGGAGGAAATTCTCCCCCAGCGTTTCTGGGCAATTTTTTAAAAGATAGGCTCTGTTATAGCTTAATGTTGATTTACTGTGTTTGAAAAATAAACGTAAAAATTCCGTTTAAATTGGGAAATACCTATATTTCCTTAATAATAAGGGGAGTTTTTCCGTTTATATGATCAAAATCTTTGGATTTTGTCTTATTTAGAGCAGTTAATCGGAATTTCTCCGCTTATATCTGCTTCTTTCTCTTCATCTATATACATTAGCCGGAAATTTTCCGCCTATGAATTCTCATATCTACACGAAAATCAACAATGAATAATAACAGAGCCGAGAGATGAAAAATTGAAATTGAATAGAATTATTCAATTTTCAGAACTTCAAATATTAATAGAAAGAGGGATAGATTATGAGGAAAACAGATGATATTTTCAACATAAAAAATTTTATATTTACCCTGCTTGTGCTCGTGATCGCCATTGTACCGCTCGCCGGCTGGTCGATGACGACCGATAACCTTTCTGGTAAGACCGAAAAGGTAGTCAGGAAAACACCAGCACCCCAAATACACCGCGAGTTTGCAAAGCTCGAGGACAAATATGATGCCCGCCTTGGAGTCTACGCAATCGATACAGGTACAAATCGGAAGGTCTCCTATCGGCCTCAAGAGCGGTTTGCTTTCGCATCTACTTACAAAGCTCTAGCCGCAGGTGCATTGCTGCAGCATTTCTCTATTGATCAACTCAATGAGGTAGTTACATACAACAGTGAGGACATCGTTTCGTATTCACCCGTCACAAGCCTTCATGTAGATACCGGGATGACTCTTCGTGAAGTTACCGAGGCTGCTGTTCGATATAGTGACAACACCGCAGGAAACCTTTTATTAGAGAAACTGGGTGGCCCTAAAGGGTTTGAAGCAGCATTAAGACAGATTGGCGATCACGTGACCCAGGCTGATCGCTACGAGACGGATTTGAACTCAGCTATTCCTGGAGATACACGGGACACAAGCACACCTAAAGCGCTTGCTACCAGCCTTCAAGCTTTCGCAGTCGGCGATGTGCTCCCCGCTGAAAAACGTACGCTCCTGACAGATTGGATGGGGGGAAATGCCACAGGAGATGCATTAATCCGTGCCGGTGCACCAACAGGCTGGGAAGTCGCTGATAAGAGCGGGGCAGGAAGCTATGGAACGCGGAATGACATTGCGATTGTTTGGCCGCCGAATAGAGCTCCCATTGTCATCGCTGTTCTGTCCAGCCGCGATACACAGAATGCTGCCTTTGATAATGCGCTGATTGCAGAAGCGGCAAAGGTCGCGCTTAATGCTCTTAAGTGAATTGATAAGTAAATTTACTCATCATCAGTGACGGGCTTGGGCTTATCATTCAGTCATCATGTACAATCTTTAGAAAGATTAGTATATGATGACTGATATTTTTTTTTATACAATAAATCAGATTGGATTCTATTAAATATAGTAGATAGAGGGTAACAACAATAGGGAAGCCAACCTCATTGATAAATGAGATGATTTGTTCCATGGCCACTAAACAGCTAAAAAACCAAGCGGTCAGCCTGGTCTGGGTAACTTTTTAATGACCTTTTCCGGAGGGATTTCCAGTAATTTGGATATACTTTCCGAATTTGTGTGGTTACTTTCCGATTTGATGATTTTACTTTCCCGTTTCGAGAAAATACTTACCGATATTTCACTTTTACTTTCTGAAATTCCAGTTTTACTTTCCAAACTGAGGCAAGGGGACGGTTCGAGACCACTGAAAGGCACCAGTGGCAGGAACCACCCAAAGCAAGCCGAACGGGTTTTCGACCATCTTCTCCCGCCAAGATCTATATAATCCAATTTTTTAATGCCTTTTCCGGAGGAATTTCCAGTAATTTGGATATACTTTCCGAATTTGTGTGGTTACTTTCCGATTTGATGATTTTACTTTCCCATTTTGAGAAAATACTTACCGATATTTCACTTTTACTTTCCGAAATTCCAGTTTTACTTTCCAAACTGAGGCAAGGGGACGGTTCGAGCCCACTGAAAGGCACCAGTGACAGGAACCACCCGAAGCAAGCGACCATCTTCTCCCGCCAAGATCTATATAATCCAATTTTTTCATGACCTTTTCCGGAGGGATTTCCAGTAATTTGGATATACTTTCCGAATTCGTGTGGTTACTTTCCGATTTGATGATTTTACTTTCCCATTTCGAGAAAATACTTACCGATATTTCACTTTTACTTTCTGAAATTCCAGTTTTACTTTCCAAACTAAAGCAAGTGACTGATATCACCACCTGAATGATTCATCACCAACACACTTCTATTTATATGGAGGTGTTTTTAGTGGTATCGGACCTTCCACATGGCTCTGCTACAGGTGTTTTATTCGGGTTAAACCCAGTGCTCCATTTTTCCATAATATGCTCTCTACATGATTCCATTCATGCTTCTCACATCGAATCATTAGCACAATTTCTGATGAGGATTGCTTTGTTCCTTTTTTGTTCTTTTTTATCCAAACCATTTTAATGAGAAAACCCAGAAGCAAACCGCTAACCGCACCGATAATTCCCCATATGATGGGTCCCCATTTTAATATATAGCCATAAATGGCCCCTAATAGCATGAAACAAGTGCCTAGTATTGCGGCCGCATCAAATAAACTAAGGCCATCGGCTCTATGAATCGTATCAAAAAGTTGTGGAGGGTCTTGTTTTTTATCAAGAGGGGCTGCTAATATCCTCTCATTCGTAATATCATTTTGTTCAAGCTCGGTAATAGCCAATTCAATAAAAAGAGAATTGTCAAAGGTGGCGATGACAAACAATGAACTCTCATTCCTTCTTATATCGGAGTTTTAAAGTTAGGATTTTGGTATTTATTTCGCAGGTAGTATGACATTTCTTTTTCAAACAGCTTGTTGTTTTCCACTGCTGAAATATAGGAATCATAAATGATAAAAAGGTATATCGAAGGAAAATAAAGGACCCATTGCATATCTAGGACCTCTTTAGCCCGTACAAATTCCCCCAGCATAGAATACTGTATTCCAAGCAAAATATGCCCGAAGTAACATAAACCTACTGTATAAATGAAAATAAAAAACCCTGAGATGACATTATGAAGATAGAGGTGTCCTAGACCTGGAAATAATGCTGACCAAACCAAGGCGACCAAAGGTTTTCTTTTATCCAAATAGTTCATGTCCCAAGATCCCATTTTTATATGTAACAAAGGTGCATCTTCTCGGTCTGCCAATATATATTGTTTATTCAGATCAATGGTTGTTCGGTAGCCGTCCCATATACCAAACATATAAATAGATACGTATAGGATTAACCAGCGTTCATCTAATACCTCTTTCGCTCTTTCGAAGTCTCCCAATAAAGAATAAAAGATGCCAAGGTTTACATTCGCCATTCCATTGATAAAGGTTTCCCATAAAATCAAAATAAACGCGGATGCGTATCGATGCTGCATCAGATGACCAAATCCCGGGTAGGAAAACGAAAAAAAGGCCACAACCCATGGGTTTTTTAAATGAAGTTGAGCGGTTGTAAATTGCGATAAAAAAGAACGTTGCCTTCGAAATGGGGGTATCTGATTCATTATTCGTACCTCTGTTGGTATTGGGGTGAATAATAATCTTATTCCCTAATGTAAGGAAAATTATCACAAAGATGCACGGGGACGGCTCGAAGTAATAATACATGAAAACCCCACTGCTTTTGAAAATGCGGATAAAGTAGCTCGAAAAGTTATAAATAAGGATTTGAATACGGAGTTACTATTGGGATGTTGGAAATGGTTTTTTTTATTAAAAAAAGTGCCCAAACCATTTTGGGCACCTGCTTGAACAAATCTGATTTACTTTAATTCTAGTTGTGTTTTTAGTTCGTTTTGGACTCTTTGCTTTTCCTCAGCAGCAACTAATCCATAGTAAATTTTATTAATCTTTGTACCTGTTTCTTTTATATCCATTTGCTGGATGTTTCCTGCAGCCGATTTATAATTCTTTTGAATATCCATCATTTGGTCAAAAGACAGGTTTGTTTTTACGTTTTTGCCAAGGGCAGTAAAAATGTCAGAGAAATTTGTTAAACTTGATACACTGGCGCCTTCATTGATAACCGCTTGGATAATTTGGCGCTGTCTCATTTGACGGCCAAAATCCCCTCTTGGATCTTCATGTCTCATTCTTGAGTAACTTAATGCCTGCTCGCCGTTTAAGGTGATTTGCCCTTTAGCAAAATGGAATCCATCTTCAGAAAAATCCAGATCATTTTGGACGGTTACCCCGCCAACTGCATCGACAATGTCCTTAAATCCTTCCATATTGATTTGGATATAATAATCAATTGGAATATCAAGGAAGTTCTCAACAGTATCCATCGCCATTGGAACACCGCCAAATGCATAGGCGTGATTGATTTTATCTTCTTTGCCTTTACCGACAATCTCTGTCCGCGTATCACGAGGGATACTTAGCATTTTGACTGAATTGTTATTTGGGTTTACGGTTAACACAATTAATGAGTCTGAACGGCCCTTGTCGCCCTCCCGTTCATCAACACCAAGCAATAATACAGAAAATGGATCTTTTTCCTGTAATGTAACAGGTTGTTCGCGTTTTTCAGATTGTTTTCTTTCAATCGGCTGGTGCATGGTTTCTACTGCACTTTTAAAAGATTTATAGACAGTGAAGGCATAAGTACCACCGGCAATTAACAAAATTAATAAAATAATTCCTGTCACTTTAAGCCATGTTCTTTTCTTTTTCTTACTTCTTGTACTCATTTTCGGCATATTCCTCCAAAAAAATGTAAATTTCTAAGTCCTACACAATAGAGTAACAAAAAAATAGGCAAAAAGATATAGTGGAAATTTAGGAGATTGTAGGGGACGTGATTATGGTATGGTGCTCACGTAAATGCTTAGCTGCGTGCAACATGGTGAGCAATCCATTCAAGGACACTATGCCAACGCAACCTGATGCCGCGTTAGACCGTCAGGCTCCCCAAATGTTTGGTGGGCTGGTGCCACAACCACCTGAATTTTGTCGAAGATTAATGTTCTTTTTCGTTATTTGAATTGAATTGATAAAGAAGCGTCATTTAAACGCTTCTATATGAAAATTAATGATTCAAATCGTATAGTCCTGGAGAATGTTCATTAGGCATAACAGGCATTTCTGGAACTGGATATCCATTTGGTGGTGCAATAACTGCTAGGTCGCCGCCATTTCTGCTAGGAGTTGTTCCTTGGAAGATCTCGCCGATCCGAGTCTCGTCCAATCTAAAATTGAATTGTGCATTATGAAATCCCATTTCAACATATTTTCGGCATTCTGGATATTTATTGATATCGTAATTTGGCACTGGGAAAATTTTTCCCCAATCAACCCCTACGTTTACTTTTGTTTTCAATCAGGAAGGTATGGAACTTCATTAGGCGTATAGGTGATGACATCAGAAGAATAGATGTCAATGTGTAACTTGTGTCCAGACGTTTTTGCAAGAATAAGTATAGGTTGATTGTATTCGTTTTTAAAGACGAAATCAGGGCCATTCCAACTGACAGTGGCATCCCGCTTTTGTGGAACGTATGGAACCTCTTTACTATGAGAATAACGCTTAACGACTTTTAGACCTGCATTATCCACTGCATTAAAAAGGGTAGAGGATACTTGACAAATTCCACCGCCTAAGTCTTCTGCATATTCCCCTTTCACAATGACAGTGGCAGGCAAATATCCTTTTCCTGCGGATCTTTCACCAACTACTTTATTAAAGGAAAATGTTTCACCTGGAAAAAGGACATAATTATTAATGGCATTTGCAGCAAGAAAAATATTATGGTTTCTTTCTTTGTTATTTGAACTGAAGAATGTCACATATTCCCCTATTTTTTTAGTTCTAATATTTTCAAGTAATTCACTGTCAACCATTGGAAAAATGGTTTGTAAAGGGACTTCTAATTCAGAGGAAGTATTCTTAAAATAATGACTTAAAATTTTTTCTGTGAAAACTTCGCGGTTTAATTGGTAACCGACTTGTTCGGGGATAATATTTCCGTTATTATCCAGCATGGCGTTTGTAGGGTTTTTCGTAACCTGCTGCTCGATTTCGTTCATGAATTTTTGAAGCTTTTCATTATCGATAACAGGTAAGAATGGCGAGTGCATCGACAAATTCGTAGGGGTAGCAACTGAGATCGGATGGCCGTTGTGAGTGATCACTAAATTTCCTGGCATCGTCACTTGTTGAGATAACATGATAAGCCCAAGCAACCAACTGAAATTCATCTGTTTATACCTCCTTGCTATCATTATGAGTTGAAATCACTATTTCATGTACGGGGAGGTCTACTTCAGTACCTTTCTTTCTGGTAATAAATCCTTTTGCAGCCAAGATTGTTAGGAATTGTATTTGGTTCAACTACAAACACGAATCAAAGGTACTGTAGTGAAATAAATGACCACGCCGGCCATCCTAAGTGAGGAGTCCTGATATCCCATAGATGGTGGCAAAAGAGAAGATAAGCTTTCCCCAATAAAAACACAATTGACGAAGTAATAAATGGGCTTTTTTTTTAAAAGTTTGATTGACAATCGACACTACTTTGTAATACTATATACCAGTAGTCAGTAATACCAAATATCAGTATCACATAATACCTGTGTTACAAAGTACTGAAAAAAATATAAGTAAAATATAAATGGAGGTAAAAAATTGGAAAATATCACGGAAATGCTGAAAGGGGTGCTTGAGGGTTGTGTGCTTGAAATCATCAGCCGCGGGGAAACTTACGGCTATGAAATCACGCAGCAATTGAGAGAACTTGGCTTCACTGATGTGGTAGAAGGCACAGTATATACGATTACCATGAGGCTTGAGAAAAACAATCTGGTGGACATCGAGAAAAAGCCATCCACTATGGGACCACCGAGAAAATTTTACACACTCAACGCAGCAGGTCAAGAGCAGCTTGAACTTTTTTGGAGAAAATGGGATTTCGTCTCAAGTAAAATTAACGAACTCAAGACCAAAAAAATCAAAAGGAGAGAAGTAAAATGAATATTTTTGAAAAAATAATCGGAAGCTTGGATGACAAGCGGGAATGGAGGGCGATGGAGGCACGTGCGAAGGCACTTCCAAGTGAGTACCTCAATGCTTATAAAGCCATGCAAAAATATATGTGGACCGCTGGCGGTGGTCCTACTGACTGGAAGGACAGCAGCCGTATCTTTAACGGCATTCTCGACCTCTTCGAGGAAGGTGCAGCGGAAGGCAAGAAAGTTACGGACCTTACGGGCGAGGACGTGGCTGCTTTCTGCGACGACCTGGTGAAGGATGAGCAAACTTGGAAGGATAAGTATCGCAAGAAGCTGAACGATACCATTGGTCGTGGCTAATAGCGAAATTCAGTGGATTTTCGCCTAACATCGACACTAACATCGCAAAACACCATTGGGTACGACATGGCTTCCTTTGCCGATGGACTTAGTGGCAAACGTTAAAACTATGTCAACAAGCATCGTGAAGATTTGAATCAGAGTATCATGAAGCGATTGGGAATAAAGTAAATTTCAATAGATCATTCCTGCTGAATAGCCTGGTTACAAATGCAATGTGTCACCATCTCTATTCAGTTATTTTTTTAGCTAGGTAGTAAGTAATACAGATTATCAGTCAGACTGAGTAGTTGGGTATAGGCAATCTAGCGCCATGCTGCGCTATTTAAGGAGGAATAAAGTATGAGCAATGCAGCGATTTATGTAAAAGGGTTAAAAAAATCCTTTAAAGACAAGGAAGTCTTAAAGGGGGTGGATTTTGAGGTGCAGCGAGGCGAGATTTTCGCACTGCTGGGGTCAAATGGAGCGGGGAAGACGACGGCGGTCAACATCCTCTCGACGCTGATGAAGCCCGATGGCGGCGAAGCAGGTATTTGCGGCTTTGACGTCCAGCGTCAACCGGATCAGGTTCGCCAGAGTATCAGTCTGACAGGGCAGTTCGCCGCTTTAGACGGTATGCTCACTGGAAGGGAGAACCTGATGATGATTGCAAGGTTGCGGGGAGTTTCCAATCCCTCTCAAGTCGCCGATAAGCTGCTTGCAAGATTCAGCCTGCGTGACGCGGCTAACCGCCGGGCGGACCAATATTCCGGCGGGATGAAGCGCCGGCTTGACATCGCCATGAGCTTGATCGGGAGGCCAGCAGTCATTTTCCTCGATGAACCGACGACAGGGCTTGACCCCGAAGCGCGGATTGAAGTCTGGGATACCGTCAAGGAGCTTGCCGGCGGCGGCACGACCATCTTGTTGACGACCCAGTACCTGCAGGAAGCTGAACAACTGGCGGACCGTATCGCCATCCTGCATGGTGGAAAAATCATCACCACCGGTACACTTACTGAACTCAAGGCGTTGTTCCCGCCAGCAAAAGTGGAGTACATCGAGAGGCAGCCGACATTAGAGGAAATTTTCCTCGCGATCATCGGCAAAAAGGAGGAGATCTAAATGAAAAGTAAAACAGGGGTATTACTAGGGCGTTTGATGCGCAACATCATGCGCAGTCCGGATACGATCATTACGGTGGCGATTACGCCGATTATGATGATGCTGCTGTTTGTCTACGTATTTGGCGGCGCTATCGAGACAGGCACGGACAACTACGTCAATTATTTATTGCCGGGAATCTTGCTGATGGCGATTGCTTCCGGTGTCGCGTATACTTCCTTGCGGCTGTTTACGGATGTAAAGAGCGGGCTGATGGCGCGTTTCATTACCATGCCCATCAAACGCTCATCGGTATTATGGGCTCACGTGTTGACTTCGCTTGTTTCCAACGTGCTTACCGTGGTGGTGGTTATCCTTGTAGCGCTCTTGATGGGCTTCCGTTCCAGCGCCGGTATCCTGGATTGGCTCGCGGTTGCTGGGATACTTGGGCTGTTTACACTGGCGCTGACATGGCTGGCGGTCATTCCCGGTTTGAGAGCAGGGTCTATGGAAGGAGCGACAGCCTACTCGTACCCTTTGATTTTCCTGCCGTTTATCAGTTCGGCCTTCGTCCCCACCGAAACCATGCCTAAACTTGTCCGTACATTCGCTGAGAACCAACCAGTAACTTCAATCGTCAATACCATTCGTGCCCTTTTGTACGAAGGGTCTGTTGGCAGCGATATCTGGACCGCACTTGCCTGGTGCGTCGGCATCATGGTCATCGCGTACTTCTTCGCAAGTAAACAATTTAAAAGCCAGGTAGGGTAAGAACCATTATCGGATTAGCCAAGAAGGATTGACGCTTTTTTCGTTGAACTTATTATACTTAAGGGGCTAATTCAAGCAACGGGCAGGTTCAAAAAGAAGGAGAAACTAGTTATTTCTCGAATATATATTATCCATATTTTTGAACGTAGAAAAATAGGCAAAGAGTAACTCATTAATGGGTGAAATGATTCGGATTTATTTGTTCAAACAAACGGGCGCAAGAATTGAACAAAAATGGACTGGAAGGTGGGTGTTTTGATGTATCAACACGAATATGGATGGGTTCGGCAGACTAGAGGAACTCTGTTAGATTTTTGTGGAAAAATAGATCCTAATCATTTTACTCATTCAAATGGTTTCGGTTGGCAGAGTGTAAGAGACACATTGGTTCATATAGCAGACTGCTATGTTGCGTGGCTTGGCTCATTTGTTTTATTAAAGACCAAAAAACCACTTACTCCAAGAGAGAAATTACAAAATCTCAGTATAGAGGAAGTAATAGCACGCTTTGAGCAAGTGGATTCAATCGTAAATGAATTATTAGAACAGCATGGACATAATTTAGACGTGCTTATTGAGAGAGAAATCCCCTGGAGAGAAGCATCCGAACTAGTATCAATTACTCCCCGTAAATTGCTCATGCACACCATCACTCACGAGTTTCATCATAAGGGACAAATAGCAGCCATGCTCCGGCAGATGGGGTATGAGCCCCCAAACACAGATGTTTTAGGAACAGAAGATTAATTTTTTTCTACAAGTATTTTGGGCGATGTTTAATTGACATTGCCTTTTTCGTTGAGTATTGTGAAGATACTCTTATAAGAAGGGCATTTTTACTAAGAAAAAGGTTAAAGAATCTTTTCATAATTAATAAGAGTTAGGTATTCATTAATTTGTTGCTCCCCTGTTTTTTTATAGCCGAATTTTTCATAAAAATGGCGATTTCTACGGTTATCCTTAGGTGTATCAAGTGACCACTTTTTAACTTTAGGAAATTGTCTTTCCAACTCCTGTAATAATTTCGATCCCAATCCTTTATTTTGGAATTCAGAGCCAAGGAAAATACGATACAAATAATGATGATCTTTTGTTTGTTTTACAAGACAAATTCCGCCTGCAAGCCTGCCATCAACGAAAATCGAATAGTGCAAAGAATTTTGCATTCTATAACAAAAGTATTCCAGTGATTCCGTTGCAGGACTTGTATGATAATCCTTATATTTGATTAAATCTGAATGAAACGCTTCTTTTTGAAGCTTTAACAATTCGTTTGCTTCGGCAAGCTTTGATGGTATGATCTTAAACTTCAATTTCCCCACCTCTAACGCCATTTCTGCCATTATATGAACATCTGTCACATTGTTTAATTAAATGATAAAGTTCGAGGATTCAACACGTATTTCACCGTGATTCCTTCTTTCTTATTCAAGTAAAGGCAAGGTTTGAAAAAAAGGATTCATCCTACAAAATGGTGCACAAATTGTCGGAGGAACATATTCAACTCCTGTTATTCTATTGTTGAAGGGAGGTCATAAAATGGATTCGCTTAAGAGCATGAATGATGCAATGAGATATATCGAAGATAATCTTACTAATGAAATAGACTTCAATGTGGTGGCAAGGATCGCTCATTGTTCGGAATATCATTTTAAGAGGATGTTTTCTTTTCTGGCAGGTATTACCTTATCAGAATACATCCGCCGCAGGCGACTTAGCTTAGCCGCATTTGAGCTTACCAATAGTGATATAAAAGTAATTGATGTTGCTATTAAATATGGATACAACTCACCGGACTCTTTTACTAGAGCCTTTCAAAATTTACATGGTGTAACACCATCAGAAGCAAGACGAATTGGGCAGCATTTAAAAGCTTATCCAATCATGACCTTTCAATTGTCAATTAGAGGAGGAATTGAAATGGATTACCGAATCGAACAAAAAGAGGCATTTAACATAGTTGGTATCATGAAAAGAGTTCCAATTATTTTTGAAGGAGAAAACCCGGAAATTACAGAAATGTGGAAATCGTTGACTATGGAAAAAATAGAGCAATTAAAGAAACTCTCCAATGTTGAGCCAAAAGGCATGATTCAAGCATCTACGAACTTTTCTGAAGGACGTATGGAAGAAAAAGGTGAGCTTGATCAGTATATAGGTGTGGCAACCACAGAAGAATGTCCTGATGACTTTGCAAAACTTGAAGTTCCGGCGTTAACATGGGCGGTATTCGAATCAACTGGACCATTTCCTAATACGCTGCAGGAAACTTGGGGGAGAATTTATTCTGAGTGGCTTCCATCCTCCAACTATCAAGTAACAGAAGGACCCGAAATTTTGTCAATTAAAACTAAAGATCTAACTTCACCTTCCGTAACATGTGAAGTTTGGCTTCCAATTTTGAAAAAGTAAATTTGGATAACCCTATTGAGGGTATTATCCAAGGGCAAATTGGGACCATTTTAGCAGTTTATGATGACAACTGTGCTCCCCTCCTTAGGGGAGTCAAGGTATCAGACAAACAATGGTTTCAGGGGTATGCAGCTGTCATTAAGGCACTCGCAAAACTGTATCAACATGCCGATTATAAGAGCGGACTGACTAAGCTTAATAGGATGCTGGCCAGGGGCACAGATTGTAATGGTGCCCGGCATCACTCGAAACGGGCTAGGTAGTTGGCTTTAGTCATTTTTGGATTCCTATACTTACCCATAGAAAATATAAAAAGAGGAAGCCAGACGCTTCCTCTTTTTTAAATTTGTATAAGATTTTATTGTTTCAATGAAGGAAAAGATTATTTCTGAAACTTCCCTTTTAAATAATCGTATATAACTTTATGGAAGAACTAAGTGATCAATTCTCCACTGGTTGTTCGAACCTAGAAATACTCAACAAATATAAATGCTTGAAATTGGGAAGTGTCAAAGTAAAAGGTGAAACAAAAAGGAGATTTTCATGATTCCAGATTGGAAACTGGCAGATGAAGCACTCAGGAACATTGAAGTGAAAGGTAATGAAAATAATCAACCGGTTAACATTATTGGGATTGCTGAAGGTCTGGAATGTATTGGAATCGGAACAGATGCAGCCGTTTTTCGTTATCAAATGACACCGAACTATGTATTTAAAGTGTATTCCCCTCAAGCATTAAAGAAAAAAGAAATGGAGAAATATGTCTATGAGCATTTAAAGGGGGCCCGATTTTTTCCACAGCTTTATGGGAGCGGAATCAACTACATCGTTTTAAGTTTCGAACAGGGAGTAACCTTTTATGATTGTCTATTGCAAGGCATTCCAATTACCGAACAAGCTGTTCAGGACGTAGAGGAGGCTCGGGAGTATGTCCGTAGTCAAGGATTGAATCCGAGAGATATTCACCTGAAAAACATCCTTTTGCAAAATGGAAGAGGAAAAGTTCTAGACGTATCAGAATATGTCAAAAAGGGAAACGACCGCCGTTGGGAACACCTTGTATGGGCATATAAAAAATTTTATCCCTTCATTTCTGGCATTCAAGTGCCTTTATGGATCCTAGAAACAATAAAGCATTGGTATTTCAGGATTGGTTTAGCGGGTTTGGTGTTAGGTGGATTTTCCAAAAGGGTAAGCCGGCTTTTATTCAAACAGCGCAAATAACCCGGGACCGGTTCTATCACAGGATACTGCTTTTCACGGTTGCAATAAAAAAACAGAATAAAAGCAAGAGATAAAAACTCTTGCTTTGTATGATTTTTAATGGCTTGTGTTAGGACTCTCTGCCATCATCAAGTCATTCTTGTAGGCGGCCATCGCCAGTTCATACCTCACCTTTTTGCCCGCTTCCACGTAATCCTCTTCCTTCACAAGACCTGATAATGAATATCGGTGTCCCCTGAACTCCACGTTCAGTTCAGTGATTTGGTTGAATTGGAAACTCTCCATAGGAACACCGTTTTCATCCTTCAACAGATATTCACCATATTTCTCGTTGCACGTTTGTGCCACTTCCTCCATTACCTTAAAGGCATCGTCCGGATTTTGCTTATAATCGAGGACAAGACTTTCGTTCACCCGGCGCCTTCCCCGGTTCCCATTCTGAAGTTCCGTGATGCTGCTATAGGAGACCGTATAAAGGTATCCGTCATACTGTCGGATATTCAAGTAGCGCATGCTGATTTCCTCGATTTCCCCCCGACGGTTTCCGTTGATGATGACATAATCCCCAAGATGGATCTGGCGCTCAAACAAATAAGTCAGCCCCATAATGTAATCGCGGATGATATGCTGAAAGATCAATGCTAAGGCACCTGCCACCACGACCGAACCAGTGACAAGTCTTTCTAGGTCAAAGAAATGGCTAAGCACATAAATAAAGAAGAACACCAGTCCCAATACCTTTGTCACCTGGTTGGCGAAATGCATCAAGGTCTCTTCCCGCTTTTCATCCAACAAGCTCGTTTTGTCAAAGAAAAGCTTGATGGATTTGCGGATCAAATAAATCGTGAATATAATCAGCAGTGCCACCGTTAAAATTTTTACAGGCAACTGCTGGAACAGTCCCAAGAAAGACATCCTATCAACCCCTGCTTTTTTTACACTATACCATAGGAATGCGGATGAGGAGAAAAATCTTCCTCTCTCAACAGACATAGTTTCGGGTGCCAGGGGAGTGAAGCATGGTGACGGTTTTTCTGAATTAATCATGGTAGCGTGACTTGGGTGAGTCGCTGCAAGTCGTACCTTTCATGTTTTTGCGAACTACGACATAAACTTTAGAATTTATAAGAGGAATTGATTACTTCTTGTTGAAATTAATATACAAAATGTGAAAAGGTGGAAATTATATGAATTCAACGATTTCTCCAATTGCCTGTAAGGTTAATAATGTATTTATTCATGTAAGTGATTTAAAAAAATCCGCGGAATGGTATAGTGATTTACTTGGGTTACCATTTAATGAGGAAGAAGTTAATTCCCCTGTTTACAATGTCCCTGTAACTTCAGAAACAGGACTTACTTTAGATGATCACACATTTGACCCCGGCTTTAACTTGAAGCCCTCAGACCACGTTTTATTTAATTTCTTCGTCAAAGATATAGATGAAGCATACGAGTTTATTAAGAAAAAAGGAATCATCGTTGTTAAAGAAATAGAGCGCATAGGTGATTTTGCTTATTTTAATTTCAAGGATTTAGATGGTAATGTTTTAATGATCTGTAATTGTTAAATGTTCTGAGCAAGGGTAAAGTTTTTTTACCTTTGCTTTTTTATTTGGCTCACCTAGTTGGGAGGAAAAATATGATTAGCTCCATGTTTTGGCTGTATCCAACCAAACGATTATGAAAACGACAATTTTTTTGCAGCATCTTGGGGATAAAGCCTTTTATGGCGGGAAGAGTGGTTCTTTTATACAAACATTTAATTGGAATTAGTTTTATAGAATTTTGTCGGACATTGTCTCTCCTTTTTTAAAACTAAACTTTAAATGTTCCGTACTCTTGTCTCACTCTTGTCGAACTAGATCAAGAAAGGGAAGTCAAGGTATCAGACAAACACCGGTTCAGGGGCAAAACAGGGTTCCTTATTCAAAAAAAAAAAGGATAAAAGTTCGGCAAAATAATAGTAAGTAGTTCAGTCTTGACGTGCAAAATGCAAAAATTGCGATGGGAATAACCATAGATTGGGGATGGTAATGTGTTGGAAAATACGAATGGAAATATAGTAGAATGCCTTGGATGTGGACTAAAGTTGAATAATCAACATATCGCTTTATTTGGTAGTTACAACGCTTCAGGTGAGTGTTATCAAAAATACAGTGAATTAAGTCATTATACAATCGGCAAACAGGATATTGATTTTATTCATCAGCACGCTATTGATACCTATTCGTCTCAACATTCGGGCAATGGTATGAAGCCCATTACGACTGCTTTCTCGTTAATTGGTTTATATTATGCCATTGAAAAGGGATTTAAAGGCAGACAGGTACAGCGTGTACACACGCTTCTCAGTCGTCAGAAATATAATTGGAAGGAATTGCAGGCACCCGATCTATCCGTTTATTCATTGACCGTTCTTGATGTTTTGAACCAACCACCGGGGGAAAGCCGGGACAAGATGATTCGAGAATGGATGTTGAATGTGTGGGAATGTTGGGGACATCAACATGATTGGGTTAAAGAAATATGTGAAACGCTCTTAAAGTAATTTATTTTGATCCTACTTTAAGTAAAATTTCCATTTATTTGGATATACTTTCCGATTTGGTGCAGTTACTTTCCTCTTTGATGAATTTACTTTCACTTTTGGGCCAAATACTTTCCAATTTTCTAGTTTTACTTTCCAAAGTTCTTCATTTACTTTCCAACCTCTTTTTTAGCAGAATTTTCCATTCTATACACCTTCTATGAAAAGAAGTGGCCATCCTATAAAGAATCCCTCACCTTCAAAGAGTGAGGGAAGAATCCATTTTTAGATAAGCTGATAATATAAACCGAGTTTCGTATCATACCATAACAGTTTGCCATGTTTGCGTTTCGGGATACGTGTTTGTAAGCCCCACTCGGGATACTGTTTGATAATTTGTACTTGTTCACCTGTAGCAAAAGCAATAAATGAAACATAATGTTCTTTTGTCATAGGGTGCTCGCTAGAAATAAACCAATCATTATCCATTTCTGAAATGGATAACTTTTCTTCGTCGGTTGCTTTCTTCGCTTCTAATGGTTCCAACTTTCTTCCGCAGCAAGATACGGTCATATTTCCGGTTGCTAATCCAATATTATGACAGGACGGGCAGACAAAATAGTGAGACTTTTTCATGTTTCCTCCTACAAATTCATTAGACGCTAATTCACCATCTAAGATATTTTCGATATTTACACCGAGGAGGATTGATAAACTAGGCAGTAGCGTGATGTCTGGACAGCCATACCCACGCTCCCATTTTGATATCGTTCGATCAGAAATATTCATTTGATCGGCTAATTGTTTCTGTGTTAGTCCCTTTTCCTTCCGCAAATTTAAAATTAACTCTCCAATTTTACGATTATCCATCTATTTCTCCTCCTGCTCTACTGCCATGATAGAACTTTACATGTTCTGAATCAACAAACGCTCCGTAGAGTTATACGAAGGACGAAGGGAGGGGCCTCCTCTTTTCCTCCGTTTACTATTGTCATTTTCTTAAGTAAAATAGTTTATAAGCGAACAGTTTATTCTTGAACTATTTAATTAAGGAGTGACTTAAATGGATTTGAATTTCAATGACCAGAAAGTTAAACAAGTACAGGAAGTTTATCAATCATTATGGGCTATTAACAAAACCACTGCTAAATTTACGAAAAAGACTGCCGAGAGTTTTGGGCTGACATTACAACAATTATCCATTCTTAATACTTTATTTGCGTTTCCTGAATTAACACAACAAGAGGTAGCTGAAAGGCTTATCTCATCAAAAAGCACCATTAGTGTCGGGGTGGATAAACTAGTTAAAATGGGTTTGGTTGAAAGAAAATTCTCCGATGAAGATCGAAGAGAGGTAAAGTTAAAGTTAACGATCAAAGGGGAAGAAGTGTCGAAGAAGTCAACTAAGAATTCAATTTCTTATAAAGCCATGCTTACTGCATTAGAAAATATGCATGATGAAGATATTCAATCCTTACTTCGTATCCAGAAAGAGCTGCTAATTCTTCTTAACGAAAGTGGATACTAAAAACAGTTGTTTAAAGAATTATGCGTGGAGGCACTTATTTGTTTCATGCTGTTTCCAGCCATTTTAAAAGTTTTTTGTATGTCTGCCATTTTGTCAGAGTTAAGTTTGTTTTGAGGCAACTGGACCTCAAAAGGTCATTCAACATTTCGAATTAAATCTTTTTAAGAGCTGGTTACATGGGAAATATAGGGCGAGAAAAGGCGCAACTAGCGGATAGATTTGCTAGTCGGGCCTCTTTTTTTGTGGCGGGAGTATTTTTCGCTTCAAAGTATCTTATGTTTTAACCGATATTGACCAAAGGTTTTTCTAATAGGGAGTAGTAAAATTCTTTTATCTCACTCTCGGATACAGGTTTACTCCAAAAGTATCCCTGACCCTCACGACAATTTTGTTGTTGAAGGTAGGATAATTGTTCTTTGTTTTCGATCCCTTCGGCTAAAACATTATAACCCAAGTGCTTCCCCATGAAGATAATCGTGTTTACTATAATCTCACTTTCATGATCTAGATCATCAATAAACGATTTATCAATTTTTACGGTATCTATTGGCAATTTCTTTAAATAATTTAGTGAGGAATATCCGGTCCCAAAGTCATCGATCGCAATTCTTACCCCTAACTCTTTTAATTCATTGATCATTTTGGATGACTTTTCGATATTCAAAAGCGTCCCTTCGGTGATTTCAATTTCGATCGAACGAGGTTCAACCTCTGTTTCTTTCAGAATTTCTCTTAATTCATTGACAAAATGTTGGTCCCTTAGCTGAACAGGAGACACATTTACTGAAACTCTTTCGAAAGCAACGCCGTCTTCTTGCCACCTTTTTATTTGTTGGCATACGGATTCTAGAACCCATCGGCCAACTGGGACGATTAGACCCTGTTCTTCCAGAATCGGAATAAACTCGTTTGGCGGCACGGGTCCTAACTTTTTACTTTTCCAACGCAATAACGCTTCCACACCAACTAGCAGGCCCTTTTTTAAATTCATTAAGGGTTGGTAGACAATGTGAAATTCACCTTCTTCGAACCCCTTTTTTATTTCTTGTTCTAGTTGATAATATCTTTCAAATTCATTATTTTGATTGTCCGTGTTAAAGCAATACGTATTACCGGCATCCTTTTTCGCGTAATACATGGCGATATCAGCCCGTTTTATTAATATGTCAAACCCCTTTTGGAACTCTTCGATTGTTCCGCACAGTTTACCCCGACTTATACCAACACTCGTTGTCAGGATGAGCTGCTTTCCGTTCACATAAAAAGGAATGCTAAGTTCATCGATGATTCTCTTTACTAAAGAAACGATCACCTTATTATCGTACGTTCCATTTAGGCAAATGATAAATTCATCTCCACCTTGACGTGAGATAAAATCCGATTCCCTAACACAGCGTTGCAATCGTCTGGCCGCCTCGATTAAAATCATATCGCCAATGTGGTGTCCAAAGTTATCGTTTATGGATTTAAAGCGGTCTAAGTCTAAAAACATAACCGTAAAAGCATCAGCATTTTCCATAAAACGTTCTTTCACCCATTTATTTAGCATGTTTCGGTTAGGCAATAGGGTTAGAGCATCATAATAAGCCATTTGTTTGATTTCTTCTTCATACTCTTTCAGTTTTGTAATATCGTGGCGGATGGCAATGTATTGATAAGGCTTCTTTTTCTCATTTAGGAATGGAACAATCGTTGTATCTACCCAGTAATAGGTCCCATCCTTCGCCTTGTTTTTAACTTCACCCCGCCAGATTTTCCCAGAGCCGATAGTCCGCCACATATCCTTAAAAAACTCCCGTGTATGAAAACCGGAATTTACAATACTTTGGTTGCTTCCTTCTAATTCCTCTCGGCTGTATTTCGAGATTTCACAAAATTTATCATTGGCAAACTGAATAATCCCCTTGCTATTCGTAATCGCAACAATCGAGGATTCATTTAAAGCTAGTTCAATATCTTTCAATTTTTTTTGTGCCGTATTCAGTTCGGTTTCATAATTCATCTTGCATCCCCCCTAGATGCTAGCTAGGTCTTAAATATCTGTAATTATATGTTATCCATTATAAACCGCCACATTACGATTAGATTAAGTGGCTTTTTTTTACAATCTGGAAAGTGAAAGTCTCTTTACACTGTTAAGACAGTGTAAATCCATCAACCTAATTTTAAAGCATTTTTTAACCTGAATCTGTGGACATATTGTGAAAGAATGACAGGGGAAATCATGACGGATGAAGGGGGGCGGTATAGGGAATTAAACTCAATCGTTGAAATACTAGCAGAGGGTAAAAAAACCTGGTATATTTAACCAAGTTTTTGTCGGTATTTCTGAAAGGCTCTGTTATTATTCATTATTGGATTTTCGTGGAGGTATGAAGATTCATAGGCGGAGAATTTCCGGCTAATGTATTAAGAGGAAGCTTAAGAAGCAGAGATAAACGGAGATATTCCGATTAACTGCTCTAAATAACACAAAATCCAAAGATTTAGATGATTTAACCGGAAAAACTGCCTTTATTCTTAGGGAAATATGAGTATCTCCCAATATAAACGGAATTTTTCCGTTTATTTTTCAAACTCAGTAAAATCAACATTCAGTTATAACAGAGCCTTCTGAAAAAAACTTATCACCAAACCAGCCGGTATTGGAATCAATGACAGTGGTAACAGTCACCTGGAAAAGTGTCCCATTTCCATTGCTTCGCGGATTCTCAGCTAACCAATATTTGATGCATGAGAACCGTCCCCATGCATCATTCTAGGAATGCACCGCTGCTTTTTCATCCTCATAGACCTCTTCTACATGTTCACGCTGCTCGATAATTTCAATAAACGGTTCGACGAATTGAGGGTCGAATTGCTTTCCGGAACAGGCTCTTAGTTCAGCAATGGCTTCCTTAAATGTTTTCGTTTTTTGATAGGGCCGTTCGGTTGTCATGGCGTCGAAGGAATCGATGATGCATAAGATCCTGGCTAATTTCGGGATGGATGCACCTTTTAGGCCATAAGGATAGCCGTTCCCATCATATCGTTCATGATGGAGTTCAATTAAAGGTATAAGCTCTTCCAGCTTCTTATTGGTTGAGATAATTTCCTTGCCCCAGGTAACATGCTTTTTCATCATTTCCCACTCATGGGACTCCAGCTTTCCTTTTTTATTTAAAATATCCCGCGGGATCTCGAGTTTGCCAATATCATGAACGAGAGCTCCAAGGATGAGGTTCTTTCTTTCACTCTCAGATAGGTTTAACTTGCGGGAGAAATCAACCGCGTACTGGTACACTCGTTTACTGTGGCGATAGGTATGCACATCTTTCGAAAGGAAAATTTTCAGCTGCTGCTCCGCTTCATTGATTTCCTTGTCAATCGAAAGGGATTGCTGAACGGTATATTCGGAATGCTCATTGAAGAGCTGGACCATATTTTTCCCTTGACCCTTTGCAGAATACATGGCCTGGTCGGCTTGATTTAGCAGCTCAGAGATACTATAGGTTTCCTTCGAGCATTCAGCAATACCGGCTGAGAAGGATAGGCAGCCATAGGCAAGTTTTTCAACCCCTTTAAAATGAGTATCATTGGTTTTCTTTCTGACTTCATTTATAAAGGAGTGGGCCTGATGAAGACTGGTTCTCGGCATGAGAATGGAGAACTCTTCTCCACCGTAGCGGGCAACCGTATATCGGTTCGATTGTGCTTCTTTTTTTAAAAGAGCACCAAACTCCTTCAGCAGCTGGTCACCCTGGATATGCCCGAAAATATCGTTATATTTTTTAAAATCATCAAGGTCAAGCAGCGCGACACTTAAAGGCTGCTCCGTGTCCTTGGCACTCTTAACTTCTTTTTCCAATAGTTCTTTAAAATATCCGTGATTATTTAAACCGGTTAAGTAATCTTTGTTGGCTTTTTCAGAGATTTTCTTAAATAATTCAAAATGCTGTTGAAAAGCTACCGATAGTAAAACGGTAATACAAGTGAATAGAAACAGACCAAAGATGGGATGGGAACTCATTAAAGTAGCCAAAACTAGCGAAAGCATAAGAGTACTAACATAAGGGGCAATCGCCTCTTTCAGCATTCCTGTTAGCACATTCATTAGATTTTCATCGGCGACTAATAAAAAGTAGATTCCCAGTAAAAGGAGATTGACTGCAAAATAAACACATAAAGAAACAGCATAAGGAATGAAATTACTCGGTTGAATTGAACCTGTTGTTCCACCCAAGTAAAGAAAGACATAATGTGCAGTTATAATCATTACGGTGTAAATCGAAAAATTAAAAACGTGTTTCCACCAAACCATTTTTCTCCGGGTGAACATAAAAATAACTGAATAGATTAGTAAGACATATAGGGTTAAATTAAGGCCGAATAAAAACAGGCTTGCCAAAAATACGGAAGAATCCATCGAAAGGGCATTGCCCTTTGGTGGAAGGAGAATATTATAATGATTAAGCAGCAGGATGGCCCCAACTAATGCATAAATGGCTGTCCAATCATGACTGCTGTAGTTTTCATAGTCAATTGATAATAAAAATACGATTATACTGCCTAATGAAGCTAGGGAAATGTATCGATTAGCTGGAGTTTTAATAAATCGCACAATACTCACTTCTCATATATAAATTTTTAAAGAGAAGTTATGCAGTATAACTTCCCCTCGGTAAACATTATTCACCAAATTTGAATCCTGATGTTAATGCAATAATAACAGAAGCAATAATAATTGCATTATAAAGTAATCCAGTAATTTTAAGGCCTTGAGCTTTTTTCATTGTGTTTCACCTCCTTTCAAAGAATTGGAGGTGATTTCACTATTTTTTTTATTTGGCTGGAGCATTAAATATTGGATAAAGAGGAACGCGCCAATATTCATCACCACATCGCCGATGCTAATGACTTGTGTACGTGGATAGGGGGGACCCAATGGGATGATATCGCCTAAAAACCCAAGTATAGTAGAGTCATTTAATAGAATATGTTTCGCGTATAAACCGTCCTTAAGGGCTTGGATATACATGGGATCCAGCACAGCGGCGGCCTCTTCCGATACCGGCATTCTTCCCCCGTTTACCACCATCACCAAAAAGTTCAAAAACACACCGATAAAAATTACGATAAACCCTTTGTGATGCCGGTTTAAGAACAAAAATAGCAAACCAATGATATATACAACCATATAAATAGATTCACTGGCTTTTCCAAGTATCTTGATGTCATTCTGATAGACAAAGGTGAAAATTTGAACAATCAACAATAAAGGAAATATCCAACCCCACTTCAGCTTTAACTGGGCCAGCCCCTTCAGATTCCCTTTCCTTATAAATCCAACAATCAAAGCCAACAAAATCCCATCATACACCATCTCGTCATGCCCACCCATATTCAATTTAATTAGCCCATTTACAGAATCTATGAAATTTAGGTAATATTTTCTTCTATTATACTAAAATATACCCACGACTAAATACAACAATTTTTTATAAATTTCAACAATTAATGTAACAGATGATGTTGGGGGCGGTCCTTTTGCCTCATTTCCCTCTTTTTGAGGGAACCTTCCCCGTGCATCATCGAAATGAAAAAGCCCGCTTTTCGACAAAGCAGGCTTTTTAGGATGAAATGTGTCACTTTACAAAATGTTTATCGCTGTCAAAGATGGGTTCGCTGGTATTGGGCAAATACCAAAGTGTTTTAAGTTTGATGCCCTTTTCCGTAAACATTGCGGTCAATTCTTCCATAAAGATGCCGCGGGTGGGATCGCAGGAAGGGCTGCTTTGGATGCCAAGAATTCCTGCCATTTCATAGCCGTTTTTCAAGTAGTCCTCAGCTTGAAACAAAACAGGCTTCAGAATTTCACGGCAGTGCTTTCGGTATTCCAGCGTATTATATTGGTCGTACGTCATCGGCGGCCGGTCCAGTCCTAGAAAGGTAAATTCGGGACAGGGAAGCTGCAGCAATCCATAGCCCTGCTTCATTGCCCATTCTACAGCTGAAATAATCGCCCCTGCAGCTCTGGCCTCATCCGGAATGACGGTATTCTGGTTTAATATACAATGGGAAACGATAAGAATCTGTTTGCTACGCTGCATTTCGGTTCTCCTTCTTTATCAGTTTTGCAAAATACGGCAGCCTGGTGATCATGAACATAACGAGCAGGCAGGTAATGATTTTATCAATAAAGTTCCCGGTAATTCTGGAAATAAACGTGGACGCAAACACACTATCACCCGCAGCCCGGAGCCAGAGCACTACTACATCCATCCCGCTGCCATTCAATCCACCGAAAACGGCCACGGCAATTGGCGTGCCGATTAATGGGGCAACAACCGATAAAATGAGTCCTGTTATTAATGCGACATACCATTTGGTGAAATCAAACCTTTTCGCAATATATCCTACCACTAATGCGATTGCTACATTCACAAGGCCGAAGAAAATAGCGGAACCGCCAGTTGTCACGCCGAGCACCACGTTCGTTAAGGCGCCCGCCAGCGCTCCCCACCAGGGACCGAATAAAACGGCAATTAATACGGTGCCGATTGTATCCAGAAATAAAAGCGGAATTTTTAAAGATGAAACGACGGTACCTAAAATCACATTTAAGGCAATCCCCATCGCCGAATAGGTTAAAATCATTGTTTTGCTGGTTTTCATAGTCTCCACTCCCTTTTAAACTATTTAAATAATAAATGGGCAAACTCTTTGATTAACGGCCGATTTTCAGCAGCTTTAAGGGTGGCAAAATAAAAGCTGCGCTGAATGGGATCAATATTTTCCACCATTTGGACACGGCCAGCTTTTACTGCCGGAAGCGCAGCCAATTTTGAAATAAAGCTGATGCCAAGCCCGGCTTCGACCGCAGCAATCACCCCCTCGGTGCTTCCGATGGATAAGCCAATTTTTAAATCAGTTAATTCCAAACCATGTCCAGCTAGAAATTCTTCCATTCTCTTTCTGGTTCCCGAACCGCTTTCTCTGACGACAAATTCATAGTGGTGTAGCCTGCTGAAATCTGCTTCCGCGGTATGGATGAGCGGGTGATGATTCGGCGTGATTAACACAATTGAATCGTTCGTAAGCTGGCGTGAGCTTAGTTTTGGGGAAGCAGGCATCATTCCCACGATGGCGATATCCACTTGCTGGTCGAGCAGTTTCTTAAGCGTGTCTTCAGAATCGTTGATATCGATGGATACCTCGACGTTTGGAAAATGATCGCGAAAAGCCTTTACCAAACTGGGAACTAGGTATGTACCGGGAATTGTGCTGGCGCCGATGGTCAGGTTTCCGGTTAGGGTGTCTTGAAGCCCATGCAGATCATCCTCAAGTTGCTGCCATCTGTGTCTTAATTCTTTCGCTGCCTGGTAAACCAGGTTGCCTGCAATCGTTGGCTGAATCCCCGACATCCCTCTGTCAAGCAGGGGGAGGCCGAGTTCCTCTTCCAAACTCTTAATCTTAAGGCTGATCGCTGGCTGGGAACTATTAAGAGCCGCTGCCGCCTCGGAAAAGCTCCCTTTCTCTACAACCAAAACAAAAGCATCCAATTTATTTAAATTCATATGCTCGCTCCACCCGTATTATCATTTTCTATATTTGATATTTAAAAATTTTATAAAGAGCTTAAAAAAATAAATCTCTATCATGAATAGAATTATATTCTAATTTTAACCAATTCAAATAGGGTTTTCTGGATAATATATGTAAATTTTGTGAACCGATAGGTGATGCATGGGGAGGGTTCTTCACACACTCTTCGCTGATGCAAGAGAATCGTCCCCGTGTTTTACTAACGGGTTTACTTTAAAAGCGCAAAAGGAGAAAAAATATGTCAATTCACTGGCTCATTCGCAAGATTTTGGACTACTAAATTCCCAAGACAATGGTTTGACGGATAGAGTAAGTTTAATAGAGCAAATTGGGTAGCCAAAGAAGGGTATTGGCGACCGAAGTGGGGAACAAGAGCAATCTGGGTAGTCAATGGTGGCTCTTGGCGACCGAAATCGAGGAACAAGAGCAATCTGGGTAGCCAAAGAAGGGTATTGGCGACCGAAGTCGGGGAACAAGAGCAATCTGGGTAGCCAATGGTGGCTCTTGGCGACCGAAATCGGAGAACAAGAGCAAATTGGGTAGCCAAAGAAGGGTATTGGCGACCGAAGTCGGGGAACAAGAGCAATCTGGGTAGCCAATGGTGGCTCTTGGCGACCGAAATCGAGGAACAAGAGCGAACTGGGTAGCCAATGGTGGCTCTTGGCGACCGAAATCGGAGAAGAAGAGCAAATTGGGTAGCCAAAGAAGGGTATTGGCGACCGAAGTAGGGGAACAAGAGCAATCTGGGTAGCCAATGGTGGCTCTTGGCGACCGAAATCGGACAACAAGAGCAAATTGGGTAGCCAATCGAGGTTATTGGCTGAAGTTTAGTATGAATTGTAGTGGATGGAAGAGGCTGATTTCGCTATGAACTCGGCCTCCCTCTCCTATAAACAATCTCATATTCAACCAAATTCGGTTCAATGACTCTCACGCCTTTTGCAAGTACATATCATCCGTTGAACGCATATCACTTTTTCCGCCGAAAAACATAATGCCGTATCATGATCTAGGGCAAGTTCTAATTTTCAATCTTGTATTGCTTGATTTTACTATAAAGGCTGACCCTCGAAATCCCTAATATTTTAGCTGCTGCACTTTTGTTGTCATAGGTTTCTTTCAGGACTTCCTCAATTCGTTCCTTCTCTAACAGGGCTTTTTCTTTTGCCAATCCTTCCTTGCCTTCTTTTTTATTTGCTGAGGCAGGGAAGATCGTGATGATATCTTCTGCATAAAGATGCATGGGGACGGTTCTCGTGCATCATTTATTAGAATTAGCTGAGATTGATTACGCTCGGGCAATTGATTAGGGGGGGATTTTGCCTATGCGACAGGGGAAGGCTGTAAAATTGCCCTTAATTGACAGAGTGGAAGGCTTTTATTCTACCTTCATATTCACTACATAACGAAGGGTTCGCCGTCACCACCAGAATTTTGCCGAAGATTGATTGAGTTTTTTATAAAAATGATAGAATGGAGTTGCAACTGGATATTGTGAGGGTGGCCAGGTTGCTGATCCTCCTTTTCCTCCATTAGGAAAGGAGGTGATGTCCCTGGAAACTTTTCTTGAAATTCTATGAAAAGTTTTGAAAAAAATTTTGCGTGAACCCAGCGATTATTTTTTCGAAGAAACGTTCTAGAAAACCACCCTGAGCCATAACAAGCGAAAAGGGTGGTGCAGGTAACTTGACTTGAAAACTTCCATCTATTCGGATTTACTTTCCAAAAGGTCGGGTTACTTTCCAATTTGATGATTTTACTTTCTTCTTTTGCCCAATTACGTTCCTAAAAGAAAAAACCACGTTTACGTTCCAATTTCCCACTTTTACGTTCCAAAGCCAATCCCGCAAATTATACTTGGGTTCTTCGCTTTTCCAGCTGATGAGATTTAGCTCCTTACTTCATCCCTTCGGATAGTTTGCCAATCGATGCTTTTATGTCATATGAAATCTCCGCCATATTGTTTCTCCCCTTCCTCTGCTGTCTATTATTATGGTCAAGCCTGTGCTGCGAAAAAACATTTTACTTTTCTATATTCATAGATTTAGGTTCTTAACCTGTGAATGACGATAAAGACCATGCATTAGCCGGGCCTCCTAGTTTGATAGGAAACAGTTCAGATTTTGAAAGCTCCCAAAACAACTTTGGGACAGAAGAATCTTCCATGCCCCCCATAAGGAAACCATGATGCATGAGAAACGTCCCCATGCTCCACCTATGATCCATGAACAAATTCTATAAATATTCTTTCAATTCGAAAAACATTGTGATATTATGTGATTACAGTATTACTTCAACAAGAGTTTAGTATAGATAAAATTTTAATGTATTACTGTAAAGGAGTTTATTATGGATGAAATTTACAAAAAGATAAAGGAATTGCGGGTCCAAAGAGGCTTGACTTTAAAGGAACTGAGTGAACGGACGGACTTGTCAATCAGCTTTTTATCTCAAGTGGAAAGAGGAGCTACTTCTTTAGCGATTACCTCGCTCAAGAAACTAGCGGATGCCTTGAATGTGAAAATCACTGAATTTTTTGAAGAAGGGAAGTCGAGTGATAATTATTTGGTGAAAAAGAATGACCAAAAGCCATTCCAATTAAAGGGCTCAGATTTTACTTATGTCAGGTTGAACGGGGAGTTTGCGGGTAGATCATTGGAACCCATTTTAGTCACGGTTGCCCCTAATCAGATACAAACCCAAAAATATGGTCATTCGGGGGAAGAATTTTACTATGTGTTAAAGGGAATGATCATTTTTCACGTTGGTGGGGAGGAATATGTAGTTCGAGAAGGAGATTCGCTTCACTTTCCATCCACTTGCCCGCATGCCCTTGAAAACCCGACAAATGAAGAAACTATTTTATTGTCTGTATTAACTCCAGTTATTTTTTAACTGAATGAATAAACCTATCAAATTTCAGAAAGGTGGAGTCAACATGCGTGTAGCGACAGATATTGGCGGAACATTCACTGACCTGGTTTATGTCAATGAAAACGGTGAAATTGGTGTGGCGAAAAGCCATACCACGCCGCCAAATTTTGAAAAGGGTGTAATTGATGTTATTGAAAAAAGCGGTATCGATCAAACATCGATCCAAACCTTTATTCATGGGACAACAGTCATCATTAATGCGCTAACAGAACGTAAAGGTGTAAAAACAGGTTTAATTACAACAAAGGGATTCCGTGATGTCCTTGAAATTGCGAGGGGGAACCGTCCCGACTTATTTAATGTCCGTTATCAAAAGCCAGTACCATTTGTAGAACGCTATTTGCGCCAGGAAGTAGAGGAGCGCCTCAATTATAAAGGAGAGGTTCTCGCTCCGCTGAACAAGGAGCAATTAAAAGAAATCATTGCTTATTTTCAAAAAGAAGAAGTAGAAGCGCTTGCGGTATCCTACTTGCACTCCTACGTCAATCCGGTACATGAAGTAGAAACAGTAGAACTTATTAAAGAGCTTTGGCCAGAAGTGGCCGTTACGGCCTCCCATGAAGTAACGAAGGAATGGCGGGAATACGAACGGACTAGCACCACTGTATTAAACTCGTATGTGAAACCGATTGCAGCTTCGTATGTAAACCGTTTACATACGAAACTACTAGAAAATGAGACAGACAGCCAAAACTACATTATGCAATCCAATGGCGGTACGACAACCTTTAATAGTGCCAAGCAAACGCCGATTAATATGGTCGAGTCCGGTCCGGTTGCAGGTATTTATGGAGCAGCGGTCCTCGGTGAAATTATCGGTGAAGAAAATATTATCGCTTTTGATATTGGTGGCACGACAGCGAAATGTTCCCTTATTAACCAAGGTGAGGTAAAGGTTTCAACGGATTATTTTATTGAAAAAAATGAACGCAATGCCGGCTACCCAATTAAGGTTCCTGTTGTTGACATTGTTGAAATCGGAAACGGCGGCGGATCGATTGCCTGGATTGATGGCGCCGGCTCATTAAAGGTTGGACCTCAATCAGCGGGTGCCCTGCCTGGCCCGGTTGCCTATGGACAAGGCGGTACCGAGCCAACCACTACCGATGCCAACCTCATTACAGGACGTCTGTCACCGGAGAATTTTGATTACAAAGTGGATTTGGATAAGGTAAAAGCAGCTATAAAGGAAAAGGTTGCAGATCATTTCGGATTATCCGTAGAAGAAGCGGCATTAGGGATTATCCGCATTGCCAACTCCAATATGTTAAATGCATTAAAGTTAATTTCTATCCGTAAAGGCCATAATCCTCGTGACTTCTCGTTAGTTGCTTTTGGCGGGGGCGGGTCTATGCATGCACCGGCACTGGCCAAAGAACTGGGGGTGAAAAAAGTCATCGTTCCAGTTGCTTCTTCGGTATTCTCTGCTTGGGGGATGCTGATGACCGACTTACGCCACGATTATATCAAGACTTATATTAGAAGATTTAATCAAGTGGAGTTATCTGAACTGAACGGCGAATGGTCTTCTCTTGAAAAACAAGCCCTTGAACAATACAAGGAAGAAGGTATTGAAGAGGGCAAGGTGCTATTCTCCAGATTCGCTGATATTCGTTACTTAGGTCAGGAACATACGGTGAAAGTGCCGGTTCCAAATGGTGACTGGACAGATGAAACCGTTCAAGAGGTAATTGAGCGATTTGGTCATCTTCATGAGCAGAACTATACCTTTAAACTTGATGGCACACCAACCGAAATCGTGAACCTGCATGTAACCGCGTTTGGCAAGGTTGTCAAACCAACGATTAATAAATTGGAATCCGGCAGCAGTGTGGCAGAGGATGCTGTAAAAGAAACGCGCCCGGTTTATTTTGAAAACCATGGCTGGGTGGATACAAATGTTTATCATCGAGGGCAGTTAGGCAAGCATGTACAAGTGGCAGGACCTGCGATTGTCGAGGAAGCTTCGGCTTCAACCGTCATCTATCCAGGTCAGTCGTTAACCGTAGATGAATATGGCAATTTAATCATTGACACGGGGGTGGAGTGAAAATGACACAGGCAGTTAAAACAAAGGTTGACCCATTTACACTCGAAATAGTAAAAGATTCATTGATTGCGATTGGTGACGAAATGTTTATCGCTTTAGCAAAAACCTCAATGAGTCCCATTATCTACGAGGTTCTTGACTATGCCAGCGGTCTATTAGATGCCAAAGGACAGTTATTGACCCAGGGTAACGGGGTGACCGGATTTATCGGGATGCTCTCCGACATGGTCAAGCAAACGTTGAAAAAATTTGGTGATGGGAAGTTAAAGGAAGGCGACATCATCATTATTAACGATTCCTATGGCGGCGGTGGCTCCCACCTGTCTGACGTAGGGCTCGTGATGCCGATTTTTTACAAAGGGGAGCTGGTTGCTTTTTCCACGAACAAAGCTCACTGGACTGAGGTTGGCGGTAAAGATCCAGGCTCTTTTAGTAACGATGCTACTGAAATTTTCCAAGAAGGCCTGCAATTCCCTTGTGTGAAGCTGTTTAACGAAGGTCAAATCAATCAAGCCATCGTCGATATCATTGAGGCAAATGTCCGCTTCCCGGAATTATCATTAGGGGATATGTGGGCCCAGGTCGCTGCCTTAAAAACAGGTGAAAAGCGAGTAATCGAATTATGTGATAAACATGGAAAAGAGACTGTGCTTTCATCGGTGGAATACCTGTTGGATCATGGTGAACAGCTGGCGCGGCAGGAGCTGGCCAAGCTGCCTAAGGGAACCTATGAAGCGGAAGGGTTCATCGATGATGATGGATTCGGTAATGGTCCCTTTAAGGTAATGGTGAAAGTTATTATTACGGACGAAAAATTTATCGCTGATTTCCGCGGCAGCCATCCGCAGGTTCCAGGGCCGATTAACTGTTCTTATACAGCGCTCGTGTCAGCTGTTCGTGCGATTTTCCTAGCGATTACAAATCCATCTCAGGATGCCAATGATGGGGTGTTTAGGCCATTAGAAATCATTACCGACAAGGGGTCTGTGCTTTCAGCTGAACGTCCGGCTCCAGTATCAATTTATTGGGAAAGCATGCAGGCGGGTGCTGACTTAATTTGGAAGGCGCTGGCTCCAGTGGTGCCGAACCGCTTAACAGCCGGCCACTTATTATCGGTCTGTGCCGTTGTTTTATCAGGACTGCATCCGGATACGAAAGAGCCGTTCCTGATTGTTGAACCATCTGTTGGCGGCTGGGGTGCAGCGGAAGGCCAGGATGGAGCAAGAGGACAATTCTGTATCGGCGATGGGGAGACCTATAACGTTCCGGTTGAGGTAGCAGAAACCAGATACGGTGTATTAGTTGACGAATATAGCCTTCATACAGATGGGGCCGGCGCTGGCGAATATATTGGCGGTGCAGGTGTCGTTCGTTCGTACAGAGCCTTGACCGATAACCAATCGGCTTCAATCACGTTTGGCCGTCATAAGTTTGTCCCGTGGGGAATTAACGAAGGTAAAGACGGGTCGGCCAATAAATTTTTTGTAGAGAAATCAAACGGTGAAGTGGATGGGCCATACGGCATTTATCCAAGATATCCGTTAAATACGGGAGATGTGGTGAAACTCGTTACGGCTACAGGCGGCGGTTATGGCGATCCGTTTAAACGCCCTGCTGACAAAGTGGCGAAGGATGTTAAGAACGGGTATATTTCAGTGGAACAGGCTAAAGAAGATTATGGTGTCATTGTTAACCCAGATACGTTTGCTGTAGAGGGATTAACTTCAGAACGAGAGCAGAGGGGGGCATAAGAAAGTGGAAGTTTTAAAGATTGAGAGATTAGATGTTGATGCCAATGCGCCAGTGCCTTTAAAAACTGTTTTTTTACAGGAGGCTCTTTCAGGAAACCTGAAGGTAGGCACCGTAACCATTCCTCCGGGGAAAAGAGTACCGCTAGCAGGTGTTTCAAACCATAAGGAAAATGAGTATTCCATCGTGGTAAAGGGTTCGATTGTGACAGAAACCAACGGGCAAACCTATCGTGTAACAAGCGGGGATGCGACATTTATTCCTGCCGGGCAGGAGCATATCGCCTACAACGAAGGGGATGAGGATTGCGAGATTGTTTGGGTATTAGTAGGTTAATAGTTTTGGAAAAGCCTTGCCGGGCAAGGCTTTTTTCTTAACGATTTTTTACAGAATATTCGGAACGTAACTGCTTTAAAAAAATATTAAAGGGGTTGAAGAGGGATGGAAGATGTTTCTTTAAGAAAAGGCGGAGGCAAGGACGAGGCCCTTGCGGCGGTGCCATTGAGTGAAAGGCAGCATTGGATTTCACCAGCTGTAATTTTTGGCGGGTTAGAGTTTACTATTCCTGTGCTGATGGTTGGCGCTTCATTAACAGCAAGCTTTGGTTTAGGGAAACTTTTTTGGATCCTAGCAATTGCGTTATTTGTTTTTCAATGGATTGGAAATGCGGTGGCAGGGTATATTGGAGCGAAAACTGGGCGATCTTCTTCAGTTATCGCTAGAACAAGTTTCGGTTCAGCCCAGGCACGGTTTATCGTGGGATTGACCATCTTTATTGTTTCGATGGGTTGGTGGGCACTGCAGACAGCTGTGGCAGGAAATGCGATTTCGGCGATGTTTGGAATTGACTACAAAACACAATGGGTGCCATGGGCGATTATCACTGTGATTGCGGGACTTCTTTTCGCACTGCCGTCCATTATTGGCTATTCTTCTATGAAATGGACCGATTACCTAGCGGTTCCGGCTGGTTTGTTGTTAATTGCAGGAGGAATCTTTTACGCGTTAAAAAATACCGGCTGGGAGAAGATCATGTCATGGACCCCGGAACCGCAAATGACGTTTTTGGCTGCTATTAGTTTGGTGATCGGTATCAATGTTTCCCAGTGGGTAATTGCTTCCGACTATACCCGCTATGCAAAACCGACCGTGAAGGATAATGTACTTATTCCTTTAGGTATAGTTGCTGTTGGTTTACCTCTGTTCTATGTAGGGGCAGTGATGTCGATTGGGGTAGGCGACGCAGATATTGTTAACGTGATGATGAATTTAGGTTTTCCGGTTTGGGGATTCATTATTTTATGGCTCGCAACCTGGACTAGTCAATTGGTTAACAATTATAGCATGGGTCTTGCCTTAGCCAATATGTTAAATGTGAATTCAAACAAAGGCCGTGCGCTATTGACGCTGGCGGGGACACTGGTTTCGATTGTCATTGCTCTTGCCGGTATTCTGGATTATTTTATGGATTTCTTATATATGACGGCTCTTGTTTACCCAGCAATCGGAGGTGTCATGATGGCAGATTTCTTTTTCATTCGGAAACAGCAATGGGTAGATAACAAAGGCTGGAACTGGATGGCAACCATTGCTTTAGTAGTAGGTACATTACTAGGCTATTATACTCAATATGTCAATCCAGTGGGACTCCCAGCTGTCCAATCTATTATCGCTTCAGGTGTGGTCTACGTCATCGCTATGAAACTTAAAGCGAGAGTCGCGCCAGACCACTTTACCGAGACAATCAAAGAACCCGAAACCGCCCATACAAAGGGAATAAAAACAGTTTAACACACTAACGCGCTGGGGGCCTGGCCCCTGGCGCGTTAAGATCAAGAACAAGAGCAAATTGGGTAGCCAATTTGCTCTTGTTCTTGGCGACCGAAATGGAGGAACAAGAGCGAACTGGGTAGGCAATGGTGGCTCTTGGCGACCGAAATCGAGGGACAAGAGCGATCAGGGTAGGCAATGGTGGCTCTTGGCGGCCGAAATCGGAGAACAAGAGCAAATTGGGTAGCCAAAGGAGGTTCTTGGCGACCGAAATGGTGGAACAAGAGCAAATTGGGTAGCCAAAGGAGGTTCTTGGCGACCGAAATGGTGGAACAAGAGCGATCTGGGTAGGCAATGGTGGCTCTTGGCGACCGAAATCGGAGAACAAGAGCGAACTGGGTAGGCAATGGTGGCTCTTGGCGACCGAAATCGGAGAAAAGGAGCAAATTGGGTAGCCAATCGAGGTTCTTGGCGACCGAAATGGAGGAACAAGAGCGAACTGGGTAGGCAATGGTGGCTCTTGGCGACCGAAATCGAGGGACAAGAGCGATCAGGGTAGCCAATGGTGGCTCTTGGCGACCGAAATCGGAGAACAAGAGCAAATTGGGTAGCCAATCGAGGTTCTTGGCGACCGAAATCGAGGAACAAGAGCAATCTGGGTAGGCAATGGTGGCTCTTGGCGACCGAAATCGAGGAACAAGAGCAATCTGGGTAGGCAATGGTGGTTCTTGGCGACCGAAATGGGGGAACAAGAGCGATCTGGGTAGCCAATGGTGGCTCTTGGCGACCGAAATCGAGGAACAAGAGCAATCTGGGTAGCCAATGGTGGCTGTTGGCGACCAAAATCAGGAAACAAGAGCATTTCGGGTAGCCAATTGAGGTTATTGGCTAGGAAGTTTATTATGAATTGTAGGGGAGTGGATGGAAGAGGCTGTTTTGCTATGAACTCGGCCTCCCTCTCCTATAAACAAAACAATCTCATATTCAACCACATTTGGTTCAATGACTCTCACGCCTTTTGCAAGTACATATCATCCGTTGAACGCATATCACTTTTTCCGCCGAAAAACATAATGCCGTATCATGATCTAGGGAAAGTTCTAACTTTCAATCTTGTATTGCTTGATTTTACTATAAAGGCTTACCCTCGAAATCCCTAATATTTTAGCTGCTGCACTTTTGTTGCCATAGGTTTCTTTCAGCGCTTCCTCAATTCGTTCCTTCTCTAACAGGGCCTTTTCCTTTGCCAATCCTTCCTTGCCTTCTTTTTTATTTGCTGAGGCAGGGAAGATCGTGATGATATCTTCTGCATAAATAGTCGTCTTATCTGTAAAAATGACGATTCTTTCTACAACGTTTCTCAATTCTCTTACATTTCCGGGCCACGGGTAGTTCATGAACATTTCCATCGCACTGTCAGCAAGAGCAGGCATTTCCTTTTGATATTTTGTCGCATATTCTTGAACAAAGTTCTTCACTAATAGCGGGAGATCGTCTTTTCTTTCGCGGAGCGGAGGAATGGTTAGGGTCACGACATTTAAACGATAGTAAAGGTCCTCGCGGAAGGTACCTTGTTTCACCATGTCCTCTAGATCGCTATTTGTGGCGGCGACAATGCGGATATTCACTTTGATAGGCTTACTTCCGCCAATGCGATAAACTTCCCGTTCTTGAAGAACTCTTAATAACTTTACCTGCATATCGAGCGGCAACATGCCGATTTCATCAAGGAATAATGTACCGCCATGGGCCATTTCCACTTTCCCCGGCCTTCCATCCCTGTGTGCACCTGTGAAAGATCCTTTTTCGTAGCCAAAAAACTCACTTTCGAAAAGGGCTTCGGGAATGGCCCCGCAATTTATCGGAATAAATGGCTGCTTATTTCTTAAGCTTGCTTCATGGATCCCTTGGGCAAACAGTTCTTTGCCTACTCCGCTTTCTCCATGAACGAGAACGGTTGCATCCGTCTTTGCTACTTTCAGCGCTAATCCTTTTGCCTGCTGGATGGCCTCACTATGCCCTTTGATTTCAGATAAAGGGCCAATTTGTTCCTGTAATTTATATTGCTGCTTTATTTTTTGTAATTGTGTCGTCTGTAAAGTGAGCTTCTCATTTAACTTTACAATGTTCGTAATATCTTGATCGATGGAGATGGCTCCTATTAACTCTCCACTGGCATCAAAGATAGGAGCAGCGCTGATTAATACATGCTTATCCGGCCTGGGCTGGTGATAGACGTTATAAACCGGTTCTTTGGTTTCCAGGATCTCCAGCAATTTTAAATCCTTTTTTTTAAAAAACTTACTAATCTTTTTCTGTTTAATTTCATCAAGCTGGATTCCGTAAATCTCTTCAGCCTGTGGATTCCAATATTCCACTTCCTCGGTGGAATTGATAATTACAATGGCATCGGAACTAGTTTCTATTAAAGTTTTTAAATAGCAGTGTGAGTGTTCAAAAGAATGATTTTTCATAGCTAGCAACCTCGGAATATAGTGTAAAGTGTAATTATAATATTTACAATATTGTAAAGTTATTGAACATTAATATTTTACAGTATTGGTAAAATAACAGCAATAGGTAAGGGACACCACCCTCATTCAAGTTGGCACGATAGTTGCATCTATACGTATATACTTGCAAATTTGTACAATGGGGGTTATCGATAATGGTTGAATTGGAAAGTTATATTGAAACGATTGATGCCCATGCCATGGGAGAGGCAGCTAGAATAGTAGTAAACGGGATACCGGAGATCCATGGTCAATCCATGATGGATAAAAAGAATTATATGATAGAAAATATGGATCACATACGAAAGCTGTTGATGCATGAACCAAGGGGGCACCTGAATATGTTTGGCGCCATCCTAACCAAGCCATCCAACCCTGAGTGCGATCTGGGCGTCTTATTTATGGACAGCGGCGGTTATTTAAACATGTGCGGTCATGGAACGATTGCCTCGGTTACAGTGGCTGTCAATAATGGCCTGATTGAAAAAAAAGATAGGGTTCTGTTGGATACACCTTCCGGAATCGTCGAATGCCATGTCCGATACGAGGGCAATCGGGCGACAGAAGTCTCATTTATCAATGTTCCGGCCTTTTTATTTAAAAAGGATGTAAGCGTTCTTGTGGAAAATGCCGGCTATGTAAAAATGGATATTGCCTTTGGCGGCAGTTTTTTTGCAATTGTGGATGCTGAGTCATTCGGCATCGAGCTTACGATTGAAGAGCAGGATAAAATTACTGAACTTGGCATGGCCATCAGGAAGGCAGCGAACGAACAATTATCTGTCTTCCATCCGAGAATACCTGAAATCAACACGATCGACCTCGTGGAGTTTAGTTTAAAGCTAGGCAAAAATTATTACCGGAATACAGTGGTTTTTGGAGACGGACAAATCGATCGATCACCTTGCGGAACCGGCACATGTGCAAAGCTTTCGACGCTGGACCTTACGCCTGGTGAGCACATCATTCAGGAAAGCATTATCGGCTCCCAATTTAAAGGAGCAGTGGTGGATTACACCGAAGTGGAAGACTTCCGTGCCATTATTCCGCAAATCACCGGCTCTGCCTGGGTAACGGGTATTCATAAATTTTCGCTGGATGCAACTGATCCATATAAGGAAGGCTTTTTGTTGAAATAGCATGATAGATGACAATCAATATATTGGAGGATGACACAATGGGACTAACTAGAGATTTTTTTATCCACCTTTCACAAAATAAAGTATTAAACAGCGGAGCAAAACGCTGGGGTTTGAAAATGGGTGCACAGTCGGTTGTAGCCGGTACAAATATTAAGGAAATGGTCGAAAGTGTCAAGGCTTTGAATGCTCAGGGCATTGCCGCCACGATTGATAATTTGGGTGAATTTGTTTTTCAGAAAGAAGAGGCATTAGAGGCAAAGGAACAAATCCTGGCGGTTATTCAAGCTATTCATGAAAATAACTTGGATGCTCATATTTCCTTGAAGCCTACTCAGCTTGGTTTGGATATCGAATATACATTTTGCGTCAATAATCTAAGGGAGATTGTTGCGCTGGCCCATGAGTATAACATCTTTATCAACTTTGATATGGAGGATTACGGCCATCTTAAACCATCCTTTGACATCATTGATGAACTATCCGTGGACTATGATAATATTGGAACCGTTATTCAGGCCTACTTCTATGAATCTGAAGAAAATATCAAAAGATACAAGGACTACCGGTTAAGAATTGTAAAAGGGGCCTATAAAGAACCTGAAAACTTGGCGTATCAGGATAAAAAGGAAATTGACCGGAACTATATCCGGCTTATCGAATACCATTTACTGCACGGAAAGTTTACGTCCATCGCCACTCACGATCATCGGGTTATTAATCATGTAAAAGCGTTTGCCAAGAAACATCAAATTCCAAAGGATAAATATGAATTTCAAATGCTGTATGGATTCAGGAAGGACTTGCAGCTGGAGCTTGCGAAAGAAGGGTTTAACTTCTGTACCTATGTGCCATTCGGGAAGGATTGGTACGGCTATTTCATGCGGCGTCTGGCTGAGCGTCCGCAGAACTTAAATCTTGTGTTTAAACAAGTGTTTAATAAGAAAACCAACACCCTATTGGGAATTGGAGCAGGTGCGTTTATAGCAGGAAGAGCCATCGGGAAAAAATCAACTAGGTAATTCGTCTTTGAAATATTAATATAGTTGTATAACTATATTTTTCATATAAAAATAGAATAAAGCTTAAAAACTATGATGGGGAATGCTCTCAGTACATTCCCCTTTTCAATAAAAAGGAGGAACCTTAATGGATAAAAAACTGCCTTTTTCACAAGTATTCGCGATCGGTTTGATGCTTTTTTCGATGTTTTTAGGTGCAGGTAACGTGATATTCGCCCCAATGGTAGGCCAGCAGGCAGGAACAAATGTCTGGTTAGCGATGGGGGGATTTTTGGTAACGGGTGTTGGCTTAGTGTTATTAGCGATTGTTGCCTTGACACGAGGAGGGGGTACAGTAGAAAAGCTTGCGGGAAGAGTAAATCCGCTTTTTGCCACCATATTTTCTGTTTTGCTTTTTCTATCACTTGGTCCCATTTACGTGATCCCGCGGACAACCTCAGTCGTATATGAAATTGCTGTCAATCCATTAGTTCAAAATAAAGCCAATACTGGTGTCTATTTATTTGTTTTCTCTTTCTTATTTATTGCCCTAACGATTTTTCTCTCATGGAATACCACCAAGTTTGTGGATCGGCTGGGGAAGTTAATCACGCCAATTTTTTCAATATTATTAATAGTATTAATTGCAAAATCAATTATTACCCCGTTGGGAAGTATTGGTGAGCCTCAAGAGAATTATCTGAGCGGGGTATTTATAAAAGGATTTACGCAGGGGTACTACACAATGGATGTTCTTGCCGCATTTGTTTTCGGGGGGATCTTCATTAAATCAATCAGCTCTTTAGGAATTAAATCGGAAAAGGAAGTGTCCAAGCTATTTATTAAGGCCGGGACGATTACGATTATTGGATTAGTTGCCTTACAAATTTCGATGGCATGGATAGGGGCTTCCAGCGTAGATGCCATAGGCTTTAAGGAGAACGGGGGAGAAGTATTAGCGCTAAGCGCCATGGCCTTGTTTGGGCAGGCGGGAATTTATATTATTGGGACCGTTATTTTCTTAACAGGAATTACCACAAATGTGGCATGTTTAGCAGCTGTTTCTGAGTATTTTGAAAGGATTGTTCCTTCCATCTCTTATAAAAAGTGGCTGATCCTGTTTTCTGTTTTAAGTTTAATTATTACCAACTTCGGTTTAACTACGATTTTAACCTTAGCATCACCTATTCTGCTGCTGCTCTATCCTTTAGCTATTGCCTTGATCGCCTTAGTATTTGCAGATGGTTTGTTCAAAGGTCATAGAGCGGTGTATGTCTCCACCATTATCGGTGTGGGAGTTGTTGCGATTCTTGATGCTTTAAAAGAAGCGAACATTGCACCGGAAACGATTAATCAAATCTTTGGATTTATTCCGTTGTTTACAAACGGAGCAGGATGGATTATCACAGGCTTGATTGGGTTCTTAATCGGTATCGTTGTAGCAAAGGTTAGGAAAGAACCCGCGGTATTAGTGAATATTGCAGGTCAGAAGGATTAATAAAGAAGTAATTTGTCAAAGGAAGTTAAATTTTTATTGAAGTATCAGTATTTTTTAAAGAGAGGAACGTAAAAAGAATGAGTAACGGAATTTTCAAAATCCCAACACCTGCAAATGAGCCGGGCAATACCTATGCGCCAGGTACCAAGGAACGGGAAACACTAAAAGCAGAATTAGAACGCCAATCCAGTATCGTAGTGGATATTCCTGTGATTATTCATGGCGAAAATATAAAGACAGATACAGTGAAGCAAGTGGTTATGCCGCATGATCATCAACATGTGTTAGCAAACTATTCGCAAGCTGGCGAAAAAGAGCTGCGTGACGCTGTTGAAGCTGCCATGGCAGCGAAAGATGGGTGGGCAAATATGGCATGGGAACACCGTGCCGCTATTTTCTTAAAAGCTGCTGATTTAATTTCCGGACCATACCGTGATGTCATGAACGCTGCGACCATGCTAGGACAATCCAAAACAGCTATTCAAGCGGAAATTGATGCTGCCCAAGAATTAGCAGATTTCTTGCGTTTTGGCGTTGATTACGCGAATCAGGTTTATCAAATTCAACCAGATAGTATGAAGAATGTTTGGAATCGTTTAGATTACCGTCCATTAGATGGCTTCGTCTTGGCGATTTCTCCATTTAACTTCACAGCCATTGGCGGAAACTTGCCAGCAGCTCCTGCGATGATGGGGAACGTGGTCGTGTGGAAGCCAGCCACAACTTCTATTCTGGCAAACTATTACTTTATGCGAATTTTAGAAGAAGCTGGATTACCAAAAGGGGTCATCAACTTTGTACCATCCCGTGGTTCACAAGTATCAGAAGTAGTATTAACAGACCCTCGGATGTCTGGATTCCATTTCACTGGATCTACAAGCACGTTCCAAACGATTTGGAAAACAGTCGGAGAAAACATTGCAAACTATCAATCATATCCTCGTTTAATCGGGGAAACAGGCGGTAAAGACTTTGTATTTGCTCACGAGACTGCACAAGTAGATAAATTAGTCGCTAGTTTAGTTCGTGGTGCGTTTGAATACCAAGGCCAAAAATGTTCAGCAGCTTCCCGTGCCTACATTCCAGCAAGTATGTGGGAAGAAGTAAAAGCTGGTTTAGTAGAAGAAACGGCAAAGCTTAAAGTTGGGGATGTTAGAGACTTTAGAAATTTTATGGGTGCAGTTATTGATAAGGCGGCTTTTGATTCTATTACTAGTTATATCGACTATGCTGCAGATTCTGAAGAAGCAGAAATTATTGCAGGCGGCACTTATGATGATTCTGTTGGATATTTTGTTCAACCAACCATCATTGTGACAAAGAATCCAAACTTCAAGACCATGGTGGAAGAAATCTTCGGACCAGTATTAACTATTTATGTATACGAAAATGATCAATTAGAAGAAACGTTGGAGGCAGTCGATACAGCGTCTATATATGCTTTAACAGGTTCGATTTTTGCACAAGACCGCGGGGCCATTCTTCATTTAGAACGACGCTTATCGGGTGCAGCCGGAAACTTCTATATCAACGATAAGCCGACTGGTGCGATGATTAATCAACAGCCATTTGGCGGTTCTCGTGGTTCTGGTACAAACGATAAAGCTGGTTCGGTATTTAACATGATCCGCTGGACAAGCCCTCGTGTCATCAAAGAAAACTTTGCACCAACTGCAGTAGTGGCCTATCCTTTTATGGATGCAGAATAAAAAATAATGTAAAAAAAGAGGTTGAACTTTTGGTTCATCCTCTTTTTGTGTTACCAGATTTGTGAAGAGGGAAACTGTTTTTGAGATCTGTTCTTCATTTTTGCTTTGACGATAAAGTCTTCATGAGAGCTCCATGAGAACACTTTCAGAGGAGAATTCGATAAATCAGTCCTCATGAGAGCTCCATGAGGACACTTTCAGAGGAGATTTCGATAAATCAGTCCTCATGAGAGTTCCATGAGGACCAGATAGTACTAGTCAGGAAAACCAGGTGAACAGCTTTCTAATAGTGTGAGAATTGGAAATTATATGGTATAATAAACTCTATTCATAATAAGGGCATATTTTTCAATACTTGAAGGATGATGATTAGCTTTGGGGTATAAAGGAAGAATTGTAACGTTCTTACTTGTTTTTCTTATCAACTCTATCTATATAATTCATTATTATTTAAGTGATGGTTTTTTAAGCTCGATAGAGTATATCGGATTTCCTATCTTGCTTGCGCTTGCCTGGCGGTTTGGATTGCAGTATGATAAAGCGAAATTTTATTCTGAGAAAGATATTCTTACAGGAATTTATAATAGAAGATTTGTAGAAGAGTTATTTCCCAAAATCAAAGCATCGGCAGACCGGAAGAGTCAAAGTGCCGCGGTTTTTCTCATCGATGTCAATAATTTTAAAGCCATTAACGATAATTTTGGACATAAAGCTGGGGATGAATTATTAAAGGCCCTTTCTCACCATTTAGAGAATAGTGTTAGCAATACCGATATCGTGGCACGATGGGGAGGAGACGAATTTATCATTGTTTCTTTAGATATTGGAAAAAAAGAAAACGTGGATGAAATCATTATGCGCATACATGCGAATCTGAAAATGATTTCAAACCCTAATCAAGAAATAAGTGTATCAGTTGGCTGTGCCATCTATCCAAATGAAGGAAGTTCTCTCGATGATTTACTGAGAGTAGCCGATAAAAAAATGTATAATATGAAAATTCAAAAAAGAGCGGAATGATGGTAGTTAGAAGCATTGGGGAAGGTTCTCTTGGTTCAAAAAATGATTCACAAGAACCGCCCCTTAAATATTCCAAAAAGTTTGACAATCGAAATATATTGTCCTACCTTTTAATAATAGGATAAAAAGAGAGGACAAGTGGGTAGGCAGATGGGATTACCAGGAAAACTAGAAGAAAATGTTCGTTTACAGCCCAATAGAAAAAGGAAATCTTTTTTTCACGATATTAATAGTCAAAATCTATCTTCAGGTCTTATTTCCAGCACATTGCTTATGACGGGACCGGCGTTAATTATTCTGCAGGCCGCAGCGGCCGGCGATTTTACTAATCAGCAAACAATTACCTGGATGTTTGCCGCCAATTTTTTTCCGGGGGTATTTGGCGTGTTGATGGCCCTGCTTACTCGAAGGCCGATTACCGGAGGCCATTCCATCACGGGAGCAGCGTTCGTTGCAACGGTTACGGCCCATTTTACTTTTCCGGAGCTCATCGGCGGCTATGTGTTGTCGGGGCTGACGATCTTGCTTGTAGGCGTGTCGGGACTATTTACAAAAATCATCAAATGGGTGCCGAAGGAAGTGATATCGGCGATGCTGGCAGGATTGGTCACTGGATATGTGGTGAAACTGATCCCGGCCATTAAAGAAATGCCGTTGGCCGGGGGAGCGGCCCTGGTCAGCTTTTTCCTGTGCACCAAATTTAGCAGGCGGATTCCTGCCGTGATGGCGGCGGTCGTTGCGGCGTTTGCAGCCCTATTATTAACACAACATCTCGACTTGAGTTCAACGGAAATCCCTTTTTCCTTGCCATCATTGCATGCTCCGGACTTCTCGTGGATGGGAGTACTGACCTTGGCACTGCCGCTTGCGATGTTAATCCTTAGCAATGATGCAGCACCGGGAATTGGCGCCTTGGAAAGTGAGGACTATGACCCGCCGATTCGGAAAATTGTCACCATGAGCGGTGTGTTTGCAAGCATCACAGGTTTTTTTGGCGGCCATTGTGCGAACATCGCGGGAATGATGACAGCCATCAACGCAGGGCCTGATTCCGGCGAAAAATCAAAACGATATGCAGGATCGGTGATGTGCGGGATTTTCGTGATGTTATTCGGTATTTTCGCATGGAAAATCGTCCCCTTCATTCAATCCCTGCCCCAGGCATTTGTCTCGCTGCTGGCCGGATTTGCCTTAATTGGCGTGCTGCATTCCAGTTTGCAGCAGGGGTTTTCTGATAACCGCTACCGCTTCAGTGCATTAGCAGCCTTTCTCATCGCACTGTCGCAAGTCACCTTTCTCCACATCAGTGCGCCTGTATGGGCACTCATATTTGGCGCTGTAATTGCTAAGACTGTTGAGAAATAAAAAGAGGGGCTTGCGTGTTGTCCCCTGATGAGGCAGAAGGTCGGTCCCCCATGCCTCATTTCTATTTGAATTCCGAAAGAATGATGCACTAGAACCGTCCCCATGCCTTAGCCGCTTAATTCCGCCTTCTTCCAAGCTTCATTTCTTATTTTGCGGCGGGCCTTTCACAGGTGCCCTTTTGGAGTATTTTCCGTTTATTTGGATATACTTTCCGGTTTGATATAGTTACTTTCCCATTTGCTGATTTTACTTTCACTTTTTAGCCAAATACTTACCTAATTCACACTTTTACTTTCCAAAATCCCCAATATACTTTCCTACCAATTTTATCGCCCTTTAGAAGGACCCGATAATTGGCTTTTCCCCAAACTTTCCCCAATTTTCAAGATTTGCGGAATGTTTTCAGGTAATATGATTATTAAGAATAGTAGCTATATGCTTAAAATGAAGTGGGTATGATGATAAAGGAAGGAAGTGCAAAACAATGGATTTCGAATCGGTTATGCAGGAACTGGAGGCGCTCGGCAAGGAGCGTTTGAAAAAGATGTACATAAATAATGGTGCACACGAGCCGGTTTTTGGCGTCGCTACAGGCGCGATGAAGCCGATGGCGAAGAAAATCAAGAAGGATCAGGCTTTGGCCGAGCAGCTTTACGCTACTGGGAACTACGATGCCATGTATTTTGCCGGCGTCATTGCGGATCCAAAGGCCATGACGGAGGAGGATTTTGATCGCTGGATAGATGGTGCGTATTTTTATATGCTGTCTGATTATGTGGTGGCGGTCACTTTAGCAGAAGCCGATATTGCACAGGCAGTTGCCGATAAATGGATTGCCAGCGGGGAAGAACTGAGAATGTCGGCAGGCTGGAGCTGTTACTGTTGGCTGTTGGGTAATCGCAAGGACAGTGAATTTGACACAAGCAAGCTTGCAAGTATGCTCGATCAGGTGGAAAAAACGATTCATGATGCTCCGGATCGAACAAAATCTGCGATGAATAATTTTATCTACACTGTCGCGATTTCCTATGTGCCGCTCCACGATAAGGCGGTTGAAACCGCAAAGGCAGTAGGCCCAGTCGAAATCAAGCGGGACAAGAAAAAAAGCAGTATCCTGAATGCATCTGAAAATATTCAAAAGGAATTAGATAGAGGGAAGCTTGGTTTTAAACGTAAATATGTCAGGTGTTAGCATCGGCTTTTGTAAATAAGCTCCGGATTTGTTATAGGTTCCGTTCCCTATCGGTAAACTCAAAAATGCATTATTTGTACGGAAAAGCAAACGGCTCAGTCACAAAATACAACAGGTTTACTTGTGAGGTGCAAAACGGTAATTCACAACCCTAACCACATAGCAAATCACATAACCTTTCACAACACAAATCACAGTATATTGCACAGTCCATAAGGCTTTGAGATGAAAATATCTCTATTGGACTAATGCAACCGTAAGTGTACAAGTTCATTAGACAGAGTTTGATAAATAAGGGGAGAAATTTCCCTTAATTAGCAATTAAGATCAAGAATAACTTAAATAAGCGGAGAAATTTCCCCTATTGACTCAAAAAACTTCAGTATTGGGGATTTTGCTTTGTTTAAGCGAAAAACCTTCCCTTATTTACGCCGGACTGAGCCCTATTCTCCATTTAGCGGAAAAATTTTCGCTTATTTTATTACCACTAGTTACTCAATTAAGGATAAGACTTCTTATGTTTCAAAGCGTTGGGGGAGTTTAAAAATTCACACACCCTCCATACCTTGTGAATTAGAAAATGATAAGCAATTAAAATTCTCTAAAATGGTGATAAATGAATAAAAATCGCACTGTGAATCATATTGTGAATTCAAGTGTGTTTTGCTGCACCTCTAAAGTGAACCCGTTATCACAAAATACCGAGCCGTTTATTTTTGTCTATTCAGGTTTCTTTTTCAACAAATTTCACCTACAGGATCACGCGCGCTGTTTCGGCAGCGTTGCCATCATCGGATAAAATTCGGTTTTCATTATACCTGCCATTACCGCTGGGTCCTCTTCGATCAGTTTTGGTACTTGAGCTTCGTTTTCGACTTCAATGATGGCAAGTCCGTGCGGGGCCGTGGGATTTAAAACAGGGCCGAAGACCAGGGCAATCCCCTGGTTTTGCTTGTCCGTCCAATAGGCAATATGGTTTAACATAATGTTCCGTTCTTCTGCTGTCATATCCTGATGAAAAGTCGTTCTAGGCGGAGTAGCATGCAGCATAAAGTGCAATTTACCTGTAGCTTTACTTACGGTGTTTTCTGACATTCGAACGTACCTCCATCAAATTAAATTTCTTTTTCTTCGTTACGACACTTAACGCTAATTTTTCCATAAATCCCTTTCAAATTCAATGAACTGCCTTTTGTTTCACTAAACTCCGACCCTATCAGGGGGGATGAAAAAAGAATATCAGACCATCAGAATTCTCCTCGTGGAATCTTATGTGAGATTTCGACATTCTTCTGCTTGCAAAATTAATGGGAAATCAGCAGCACCAAAGGTTCAGACTACTACTATACAATTGTTTGATTAAATGACAAAATTTTTGGTGGAAAAGGGAGAGGAAATCGATTAGATCAATAGTTTATTAGATTTATACAAACGATTAAGTAGGAAAAGTGAAGGTGGATTTTAGTGTAAATTAGCGGATTCACGAGCGGGCGTATCACCTGCCAGAAATGATTCGCCTTAATCTGGCAGCATTCATCAAAATTTCCACGGAAATAAGGAGCAAAACGTTGATATACCAACATTTTGAGGAGATTTACTTAAACGTTTGTCTGAACGACAAGCATTATTGAAATAGTGGAAAGGAAAATCCGCCAGTGGCAAGGCATTGAATCCATTTACTTAAACGTTTGATTGGGTTGCCTATGGGCAACAATTTGTTGGAATACAGCGAACGATAATAGTTGTGAATCTGATTGAAAGGGGGCTGTTGATTCAAGCTGTGGCAGCTTTTTTTGTTTCAGGAAAGGGCAGGTTGGTGGAGAAACTTCACAAATAACAAAAAGAGTTGCCTTAACTAGCAACTCTTATAAGTCAACCCTTGGACCGTGTTGTATTTCTTATAATTGAGAGATCGCTTGTTGGGTTGACCATGTAGCACTGCTGAATGCATGATAGTTTGTAACTGCTGCCTGAAAATCCTTCTCACTTATGGTCGCTGTGGCATCATAAACAACGGCTGTTTGGAATCCATTCTCGATTAAGTCTCTCATATGTGATTCTACACAAATGTTTGATAAGACACCTGCCAAAATCACCTTTTCTTTCCTATGCTGTCGTAATTGGTAGACAAGATCATTTGTCTGGGGACTGGCAATCTTATGGGCGGTTGCAATGACAGTTTGGTTAGATAAAATGTATGGCTTAAGGGAAGGAACCCAGTCAGCTCCTACTGAAGTGTAGTCATTATGTTTTTGATACACTCTAAGCTTTAATAACATTTCTTGTTCAGCCCCAGTCAATTGCCAACTATAATCATGAGGATATATATAATGGGGAGATACAAAAAGTTGATAACCTTTACTCATCGCTGTACTTATTAGAACTACAAGGTTACCTAGTGTGTTGTATTGTTCCATAATTTTTTTTGTTAAATGGTATCCCTTACCTCCGGGGGACATAAAGTCATTTTGCGGGTCCGTTATGACAATAGCAGTGTTAGCAGGATTAGGTGTAAACATTTTTTTCCTTCCTCCCATTGCATTCAACTTATGTTCTTTATTGAATATATTTTGAGAGTTGCTGGGACAAATTCAATTTTTATTAGAGCTTTGATAGAGTCCCTCATAAACAATGTGCGACAGGGGGACGGTTCTATTGCCTCACAAAATGAGGCAGAACCGCCCCCCTGCATCATTTCACTCCGCTCAAGTCAATAAACGGAGTGGCTCCGCCAGTTACGCTTGGGAGGCGGCCATCCCATTTTGCTAAGGCTTTTTCTTGGACTTCGATTTGTTTGAGTTGGATTAGCTCCGGGGTTACTTCTTCTTTTTTCAATTTTAATGACTCTGCTTCGGCTTGAGCTTGTGTGACCTGCTGTTCGGCTTCAATTTTGATTCGCTCTAAATCCCTTTGGGCCTTTAATGCATTTTGTTCGGCTGTTTGCTTCAATTCAATCGCTTTGTTGAATTCTTCACTAAAAGCAAATTCTTTAATATTGATATCTTCTAAGAGCATATAATACTTGGTTAACTTCTTGTCCAGCATTTCCTTCACTTTAGCGGATACTTCCGGGCGTTTTGATATCAGCTCTTCTGCTGTATATTGGGCGGTAATCGCCTTTAATGATTCGGCGATGGCAGGCTCCACGATGCGGACACGATAATCAAGACCGATTTCTTGGTAGAGCTTATTGACCGCTCCTGGATCAACCGAGTAATTGACGGCCACCTTGGTCGTGACCATTTGTAAATCCTTTGAAGCAGCACTTTGTGAGCTTTCTTCTTTTTGGACCCGTACCTCTATCTGTTCCACATTTTGAATGAATGGAATTTTGAAATGAAAGCCCTCCGTCAAGATTGTTGGCTTTACTGCCCCTAATTGCAGCAGAACACCTCGGTGACCAGACTCCACCTTCGTGCTAGAAAAAACAAAAACCACGATAACCAAGACTAAAATCACGCCACTGACAATAAATTTCCCGTATTTCAAAGCGATCCCCCTCTCCTTCTCATTAGAATATATGAATGATAGGGTTGGTCTCATGCGGAAGCGTGGGTATAAGTTCCCGTTATACTTGAATATAAATAGGTGAAATCTGTAGATGGAGGACTTTGTATGGCTTTCGTTGCAATCTATACTGTGGGCAGGCTTAATCATCCGTACAACCACCCGGCATCAATTGAATTTTTCGAAGTGGGTAATGAAATCATTCATGAGGCTGTTAAAACTGGACAGCTTATTGAGGTGTTTTCTCCTGAGGGAGTCCCTATACCTGAAGAAGCCAAAAAGGGGGAGGGTTTCCCTGTGCTTACCCTAACGGTATGGAGAAGCCTTCAAGGCTTATATCGGTTTACCTATTCAGGTCTCCATAAGCAAGCATTGCGAGATCGGAACAAATGGATGGAGCCTTATCCAGATAAACACCTTTCATATGTAGTGTGGTGGACGGAGAAGCAATGGGATGTGTCATGGAAGGAGGCGTTCAAGCGTTACAGTCATTATATTCAGAATGGACCCACTCCTTATGCGTTTGATTTTAAGCAGGCGTTTGATGAAAATGGGGAGACGTGTTTGGTAAAGTAGCAGTTGATGTATGGGGACGGTTCTTCTTCCTCAGTTTACGAGGCAGAGGAACCGTCCTTATGTTTTACACGAGGTAATAATTCGGGTTAATTACCATTTATTTGGATATACTTTCCGGATTGGTCTGGTTACTTTCCAATTTGCTGATTTTACTTTCCATTTGTGGCCGAATACTTTCTGATTTTCCGCTTTTTCTTTCTTATTTTTCAAATATACTTTCCAAACCCCTGATGGATCCCTTAATCAGGCCCAGCTGATGCACGAGAACCGTCCCCATGCATCACGCAATAAAATATGAAACTACTGAAAGGATTACAGACGTAATCAGCATCGCGATTAGTGGCCGTGCTGCTTTGGTCCGGAGGTCGCGGAGGCTGACGTTTAGTCCGAGTCCGACCATGGCGGATGTTAGGATCAAGGTGGTGGCGGTTGAAACGCCATCCATGGCAGCTTTTGAAACAGGGATGGAATGGCCAAGGATATAGCTTCCGAACAAGCTCATCAAGATAAAACCGATGAGAAACCAAGGGAACTCAATTTTGGTATCTCCAGCACTTCCTAAACTGCGTCGTTTCACCCAATACATAAGAAAAAAGCACAATGGTACGAGCAGGAGTACCCGGCCTAGTTTGGCCAGAAGGGCAATGGCCAGGCCATCTGGACCTGCGGGTGCCCCAGCTAAGGCAACATGGGCAATTTCGTGAAGGCTGATTCCGCTCCATATGCCATAATCCATTGCCGATAACGGGAGAATTGGTCTTAAGATGGTATAGGTTATCGAAAAAATCGTCCCCACCAACGCAATAATTCCGACCCCGATGGCCGTATCTTCATCCTTTACCTTGAGAATAGGCGAAACAGCAGCAATTGCGGCAGCCCCGCATACACCGGTACCGACGCCAAGCAGAAGTACGAGGGAGGACTCCGCCTTTAGCCATTTTCCAAGCCATACAGTTAATAATATTGCAAAAGCAATGACACCGATATCACGTGCAATTAACCCCAATCCTTGTTGAATCACTACATCTATGTTTGATTTGAGCCCATATAATATAATCGCGAAACGTAAAAAGCGCTTGGCGGAAAATTGAATCCCTGCGCGGATCATTTCTGGATAACCGAATAATTGCCGGTAGATTACCGCAATCAAAATCGCACAGGCAAGCGGTCCGACACGATCAATCCCAGGAACTTTTGCTAACGCAAAGCCGAATGCTGCAATGACAATGGTAAAAGCAATTCCCCCCAGCCATAAATAAGCGGCAGGTTTTGTTGCGGGCTTTTGAAGAGGATGTTCGTTCTGTTCGTCTTGAGGTAAAATTCTTGCACTTTGGCTTCCCAATCCAATCACCTCAATTACTTTCATTTTGTAATTTAAGCATACTCGCGATTCGTGTATAAGAAAAATAATGATATATAATAGGGATAATAAGTAAATCTATATACATGGGTTATTTTTGAATAAGGGGGCAGAGGATGGACCAGCATTTAGAGGTGTTTATTAAAGTGGTGGAAAAGGAGAATTTTTCAAAAGCGGCAGAGGATCTGCATATGACCCAGCCGGCGGTGAGCCAATATATCCGATCGTTGGAACAATCGATTGGCACAAGGCTCTTGGAGAGAAGTAATAAGTATGTTCGCTTAAATCAGGCTGGTGAGATCGTTTATCACCATGCAAAGGAAATCACTGCGCTTTATACCAAAATGCAGTCCTTGGTCGATGATCTGACCAATAAGGCAAGCGGTCCGATTGCGATTGGGGCGAGCTACACGTTTGGCGAGTACATCCTGCCGCATATTATTGCCAAAATGAAGGAGCGATACCCCGACATTCATCCGTCGATTCGGATTCAAAATACAAAGGAAATCATTGAGCTGGTGAAAAAACATCAATTGGACATTGGTATCATTGAAGGGTTTTTTGAACAAAATGTCCTTAATTCGGAAGTGGTTTCTAAAGATCGAATGGTCATTGTTGCTTCGCCTCGTCATCCTCTTTTGAGCAAAAAGGGGGAAATCAATTTGGATGATTTGGAGGAAGAAGTGTGGATTCTGAGGGAAGAGGGCTCTGGGACAAGGGAGGCTGCGGAAAATCTGTTTCGGCGATACGGCTTCACCCCGAAAAAAGTCATGGAATTCGGCAGCACCCAGGTCATCAAGGAATCGGTTGAAGCAGGTCTTGGCATCAGTTTGTTATCAAGTTGGGCCATTAAGAAGGAGCTCACAAACGGCTACATTGACATCATTCACGTAAAAGGGCTCCCGTTTAAACGCAACTTCACCATCCTAACCCACGCCACCTACCAAACAAAAGCCTTACAAACATTCATAGAAACACTAAAAATATACCTGGGCGACCCGAAAAAGAGCAGATTTTGGTGATGCATAGGGACGGTTCCCGTGCATCACTCCAGCTAACTGAGCAAGAGAACCATCCCCGTGCAACACCCATGCATACCATTCCCCTTTTTTAAATTTTAAAAATATTGTCATTTTTCAATCGTGACAAAACTATGACATCTATTGAGTGTTTCGGTATAGCCCTACTGTTAGAATGGATTTGTAAGCGTAATCAATATACCAGATTAATAGGGGAGGATTTCAATGAAAAGGTTTTTAAGTATAGTTCTTGCAGTAGCCTTACTTTCTTCAATAGTGTTGGCTGGATGCAGTAAGTCATCTAGTTCGGAATCAAAAGGAAATTCTAAGGGCGGTAAGAAGCTAACTATCGCAACAGTGAATAATCCGGACATGAAAATTATGCAAAAAATGACTGAAAAATACTTCGAAAAAGAAACAGGAATCGATGTTGAATTTGTTGTTTTACCTGAAAACGACCTGCGTAAAAAGGTCACAGAGGACGTTGCGCTTGGAGCTGGGAAATTTGACATTGCCACCATTGGTACATATGACGCGCCAATTTGGGCAAAGAACGGCTGGATTGATCCTTTAACTCCAAAGTTTGACAAAATGAAAGATGCGGATAAGACAGCTTATGATCTTGAGGATGTTTTCCCTTCTTTAAAGAATGCCCTTTCTTATGATAAACAGCTATATGCACTTCCTTTCTATGGCGAAAGCAGTCTGCTTTTCTACAACAAAGAAATTTTTGCAAAAGCAGGAGTGGAATTGCCGGTAAACCCAACATGGGACGAGGTTGCACAAGTGGCTAGAACCATTAAAGAAAAGACAGGCCAGCCGGGTATCATTATTCGGGGACTCCCTGGCTGGGGAGAAATGTTTGCACCGTTAAACACCATTATTAATGCTTATGGCGGTTCTTGGTATGACATGGACTGGAATGCACAGCTTGATAGTCCAAATACGAAAAAAGCGGTTCAATTCTATGTAGACCTTCTGCACGATGCTGGCGAGCCAGGTGCAACTAGCACAGGTTTCACTGAAGCCTTGACGCTAATGTCAACTGGTAAAGCCGCAATGTGGTACGATGCATCCGTTGCAGCCGGGTTCCTGAATTCAAAGGATTCTCAAGTTGCTGGAAAAATTGGTTATACATTTGCTCCAAAGCAAGCTAAGGATAATAATGGCTGGTTATGGGCTTGGTCTTTAGCGATTGAAAAATCAAGTAAAAATAAAGATGCTGCCTTTCAATTTATTACATGGGCAACAAGCAAAGAGTACATTGAAAAAGTGGGAGAAACGGAAGGCTGGGTAGTAGCTCCTTCAGGAACACGCCAATCCACCTATGAAAAAGCTGAGTATAAAGAGGCAGCTCCTTTCTCTGATATGGTGTTAGAAGCAATGAAAAAAGCAGACTATGAACATCCAACCGTAGATCCAGTACCTTATAAAGGTATTCAGTACGTAGCTATTCCTGAGTTCCAACAGCTCGGAACAGATGTCAGCCAACAAATTGCTGCAGCCATTGCAGGGCAAAAAACAGTGGATGAAGCGATGAAAGAAGCTCAGAAATTGGCTGAAAAAGTGGCTAAAGAAGGCGGATATAAAAAGTAATTGAATGTTGTCTTGAGAAGAGGGTGAAGTCAGACCCTCTTCTCATTAAAAAATTGGATGAACCATGTGTACCGCTGCAGTTTCTGCACTGTGCTTGGAGAATGGCTTTTTGCAAAATTGCATCGGTATTCATGAAAAATGAGGAGGGAAAGGATGAAACAAGAAGGGGTTATCCAGCCTAATACAAATGTCAACACAAGAACAAGTCCGAAAAGGAAGGCCCTTAATAAGCCTCCGATTAAAAGGTTGTTATTGCCAAGTATTATTTACCTTGCTGTCATCACACAGGTGCCGTTTGTTATAACGCTCTACTATAGTTTACATGAATGGAATATTATGAGGCCAGACCGAGGCATCAAATTTACTGGACTTTCCAATTTTGCAAAGGTATTATCTGAGCCTGCTTTCTATCAAGTCTTAAAAAATACGTTTCTATTAACAATATCTGTTCTTATTATATGTTTTGTCCTTGGATTACTTATAGCCCTATTAATGAATCGTCAGTTCTTCGCAAAAGGTCTGGTTCGGACGATGCTGGTGTCACCGTTTTTCGTTATGCCAACGGTATCTGCGATTATCTGGAAGACGATGATGTATAATCCGAACTTTGGTTTCTCTGCTTATTTTGCAAATGTACTGGGAACAAAACCGGTAGACTGGCTGTCACAGCATCCGCTAGCAGCCATCATCATGATTGTATCATGGCAGTGGATTCCATTCTTTATGCTTATTTTGTTAGCAGGTTTGCAGTCCCTGCCGCACGAATTGATAGAAGCTGCTCAATTGGATGGAGCCAATAAAATCCAGCAATTCTTTCATGTAACGATTCCGCATTTAGTTAGATATATTGAAGTTGTTGTTTTATTAGGGCTCATGTTCATTCTGCAGGTATTTGGTGAAATCTATGTGACGACCTCCGGGGGGCCCGGTTATAGCTCAACGAACCTTTCATTCTTTGTTTACAGAATTGGTTTCCAAAGCTGGAATGTTGGGGAAGCAACAGCGGTTGGTGTCATTACTGTTCTTCTAACAATCATTATGATGACATTAATGATTAAGGTATTACGTCGTACGTTCAAGGGGGAACTATCATGAAAAAGCTTGTTTCAGGTGGGCTAACACTGATCACTTATTTGATTGCCTTTCTATTTTTCTTTCCGATTTTATGGATTTTCATCACCGGTTTTAAAAGTGAAGGGGAAGCGGTCAAGGTCCCGCCTTCGTTCTCCTTTACTCCAACTTTAGAAAACTATGAGTTGGTTTGGAGTTTAGGTGTTGGTGATTTTATCATTAATTCAGCAGTAGTAACAATCATTTCTACGTTGATTGCGTTAGCATTAGGAGTTCCTGCAGCGTACGCTCTAGCGATGTATAAAGTGAAAAAGGGGGATGACATTTTATTCTGGTTCATTTCCACCCGCTTTTTACCTGTCGCGGGAGTGATTATTCCCTTATATTTAATCTTTAAAAATACCAATTTATTGGACTCTTTAACGGGTTTAATTATCTTATATTCAGCTATGAATATTCCTTTAATCATTTGGATGATGCGTTCATTCTTTCACGACGTTTCATATGAAATTATTGAGGCAACTCAAATTGATGGTGCAACCGGATTACAATGCTTCTTTCAGGTGGTCCTTCCACTGGTAAAACCAGGCTTGATTTCGACCGCACTTTTATCGATGGTATTTGCTTGGAATGAATTTTTCTTCGCCGTCAGCATGAGTTATACAAACGCTGCGACGCTTCCGGTTTACATGTCATCGTTTATGACGCAAGAGGGACTGTTCTGGGCAAAAATGGCGGCTGCAGCTACAATCTCTATCCTGCCAGTCTTAATTTTAGGATGGTTTACTCAAAAGCAATTGGTTAGAGGATTAACAATGGGTGCGGTAAAAGGGTAAAAAAACGATTGAAAACCAAACCCAGATTTTTATCAAAAAATGTCGTAACAGAGCAGGAAAGAGAGGGAGAGAACCTATGCCATCGATGAAAGCAGCAGTATTGGAAAAGCCATTTGTAATGGAGGTAAAAAATGTAGGGATTCCTGAGCCGAAAGACAATGAAGCCCTCATTAAGGTTCATTGCATTGGGATTTGCGGATCAGACGTGCATTATTATGAGCATGGGAAAATTGGACGCTATGAGGTAAAAGAGCCCATCATCCTAGGACACGAATTAGCGGGAGTAGTCGTAAGCGTAGGAAAGGATGTTACAGAGGTAGCAATAGGCGACCGTGTCGCCGTTGAACCTGGTGTGACGTGCGGAACATGTGAGTATTGCAAATCCGGCCGCTATAACCTTTGTCCTGACGTCGTCTTCATGGCCACGCCTCCTGTTGACGGGGCATGGGCTGAATATGTAAGTGTTCGAAGTGATTTCTTATTCAAGCTGCCAGATGAAATGAGCTTTGAAGAAGGGGCATTATTGGAGCCGTTGTCGGTTGGCTTTCATGCGATGAAACGCGGCAAGGTACGCCCGGAGGATCGGGTATTTGTTACAGGTCTAGGTCCGATTGGACTTTTGGCCATTCAGGCGGCGAAGATGTTTGGGGTAACGGAGATTTATGCCAGTGATGTTGTCGCTTATCGCCAAGCATTGGCGCTCGAAATGGGGGTAACGGCTGTTATCGATCCAATGAAAGAGAATGTGAATAAAAGATTAGAAGAATTAACGAATGGTAAGGGAATTGATGTCATCATTGAAACCTCCGGAAACCAGAGGGCGGTATCGGATACGGTCAAACAGGTTAATCGGGGAGGGAGAATAGTTTTGGTCGGGCTGCCGGTTACAAGTGATATCCCGATTGATATTCCTCATTTGATTGATTCCGAGATTGATCTATATGGTGTATTCCGCTATGCCAATACTTATCCGGCTGCGATTCAAGCGCTCCGTCGTTCTGACCTAAAAATTGAGAAAATCATTACACATAAATTTTCTTTGGATGATATCAAGGAAGCCGTTGAAGTAGCAAGAACGCAAAAAGATATAAGTTTAAAAGTAATGATCTATCCAGATGGAGGCGAAAGGTAATGAAAGCATTAGTCATTGAAAAACCTTATACAGCTGTGGTAAAAGAAGTTCCGTATCCAAAACCAGGTCCTGATGAAGTAACGATTAAAGTTGAAAATGTAGGAATTTGCGGGACAGATGTTCATATTTTTAAAGGAGAATTTCTTTCTCCCTATCCGATTATTCCGGGACACGAATTTTCTGGTGTCATCCACGAGCTTGGAGAAAATGTTGCAGCTTTTAATGTAGGCGACCGGGTAACGGCAGATCCTTCCCTATTTTGCGGACATTGTGAGTTTTGCTTAACGAACAGAGGAAACCAATGTGAAAATTGGGGAGCATTAGGCAACACCTGTGATGGAAGTATGGCGGAATACGTTAAAGTCCCTAGTAGGAATTGTTTAAAGGTCCCTGATTCCATGACTTTCGCCGAAGCTGCTTTTATTGAACCGATGGCCTGTGTCGTCCACGGCATGAATCGCTTGCAGCTTCAGGTTGGCGACCGTGTTCTTTTGTTCGGAGCAGGCGCAATGGGCCAGCAATTGGTTCAATCCGTCAAAATGGCCGGAGCATCTGAGCTTGTGGTTGTCGATGTATCACAGGATAAATTAAACCTGGCGCTTGAATGGGGTGCAACAAAAGGCGTTTTAAGTCAAAACATTGAAGAAGAATTAGGTGTTGAACACTATCCTAACGGATTCGATGTAGTCATTGATGCAACAGGAATCCCGCAGGTAATTGAACAGGCCTTCAATTATATGGGCAAGACGGCAAAGTATTTACAGTTTGGAGTAACAGCCCAGGATGCACAAGTGAATGTAAGTCCATTTAAGCTTTATAATAAAGATTGGACGCTGATTGGTTCCATGGCCATCAATCATACCTTTATTCCTGCTTTTCATTGGGTAAAAGAAGGACGTGTGAAGCTCGATCATTTAATTTCAAAAGAGATTTCGTTAGAAGAAACAATCGAATTTTTCAAAGGGCCGAGAGACCCCAATACATTAAAGGTTCAAATCAAATTGTAGTCATGCTGATTCTCCCCGCATAAATAGGAGGGGGGAATCAACCTAAAGCCACAGGAGTGGCTTTTTATTTTAGTCATTAAATGGAGGAGTACAAGATGGAGTCCGGATTATTACTTGGAATTGATATTGGAACGCAAGGGGCCAAGGTATTAGTCGTTGACGCTAATGGCAAGGTTTTAGGAGCAGGCCATCATGCCTATGATTTCAAGGTTTTACAAACGGGGTGGGCTGAACAGGATCCACTTCAATGGTGGGATGGTGTGATCAAGGCATTGCAACAAATTTGGGAAACGGGAATCAACCCGAAGGATATTCAGGCCATTGGTGTATCAGGACAAATGCATAGCCTTGTCCTACTAAATAAAGAGAAGCAGGAATTAGGCACCGCCATTTTATGGAATGATGTGCGAACCGCAGGCGAATGTAAAGAGATCGAACAGATTCTTGGGAAAGACAAAATTCTTTCCATTACACGGAATTCTGTACTCCCAGGTTTCACAGCCCCTAAACTGCTATGGATAAAAAAGCACGAGCCTGAAAGATATGCACTTATCCAACATATAATGCAGCCGAAAGATTATATCGTGTTTAAACTGAGCGGGGAGTTATCAAGTGATGTCACAGATGCAAGCGGTACATCCCTTTTTGATGTACAAAAGCGGGAATGGTCAAGGGAGATCATTGAGGCACTGGAAATCCCATTTGAATGGCTGCCGGATGTTCATGAAAGCCAGACCGTTGTCGGTCATGTCACGCAAGAAGCTTCATCACTAACGGGACTGCCAGCGGGAATCCCGATTGCAGCCGGTGCCGGCGATAATGCAGCAGCTGCTCTTGGAAACGGCATTTACGAAGAGGGGACGGGGGTTGTTAGCGTAGGAACATCGGGAACGGTCTTTGCTCCGCTTAAAAGCATTCCAGCCATCTCGAATGACCAATTAAGTACCTTGCATTTGTTTTGCCACTGCCTGCCGAATACCTGGCATGCCATGGGTGTGACACTTTCAGCAGGAATGTCTCTTAAATGGTTCAAGGATACATTCACAAACACTTCCTATGATGAGTTTTTATCTAATGTTAGTGAAGTTCCGGCAGGGTCAGATGGTCTCATTTATCTTCCCTATTTGAACGGGGAACGGACCCCCCATAATGACCCGCATGCAAAGGGTGTCTTTTTTGGGATGAATTATCGTCATTCACGTGATTATTTTACCCGGGCTGTTTTAGAAGGAGTCTCCTATAGCTTGAAGGACTGTCTGGAGCTGATTAAGAAATTAAATGTTCCGATTGAACATTTATATGTAACAGGCGGAGCTAGTAAAAGCCCAATTTGGAGACAAATCCTCTCCGATGTGCTCAATCAGCCATTATTGGCATTTGATGAGAGAGAAGGACCTGCTTACGGGGCGGCATTGCTTGCGGGACTGGGGACAAGTGTTTGGAGGACTCCAGCTGATTTCCCATCGTTTTTTGAAAAGGGAACAGAGACGAAAATCAATCAGGAACATGTAAAAATATATGAAAAGGGCCATGAAATGTACCGTGAGCTTTACTCGCATTTAAAACCGCTGTATGCAAAACAGCTATGATATAATCTGATGTAAACAGGGTCCTTTCTAAAAGGAACATCATTAATCGGGAGGGTTCACTTGTGCCGAAACAGCCTATTCATTTCACGCCTATTGTTATCATCATCTCGATGATTTTGTCGGGTTGTTCGTCCCGATTGGGTTATGAAGCTAACAAGAGTAACAATGAGGAACAAGTGAACCCCAATCATTTGGTTCAAGCCCCTTTTGAAGGATGGGTAGACGGTCTTCCAAAAATTGAAGCGCCTGAAGGATTTAATTGGCGGCAATTTGAAGGGGTAGAACTAAACATGATCTCTGAAAACACCCCTCCATCTGCGGCACTGGCTGCTAATATAAAAAAATTTGAAGAAGTAACCGGGATTAAAGTAAACATTGAGCAAAGAGATCTTCCTACCGTTATTGAAATGACAGGACTGGATTTTAATGCAAGAGCTGGTAAATACCAGATTATTTATGCAGATCCCTTCCAAATACTTGCGAAATATCCAGAATATTTTTCTGATTTAAATCGTTTTAATCGGGAGCCAACATTGCCCCATGTCCCAGGAGGCCTAAAGGATTTCTTCCAAAATCAGCTGAATGTCGTCGGCTACATTGAAAATAAAGACAAGCTCTTGACGTTGCCTTATGACGCTCCGACGATGTTGCTTGCCTATCGTAAGGATATATTTAGTAAGTACAAAGCTGAATTTATAAGCGAAAACGGGTATGATTGGACCCCGGGACCTGACCTTACATGGCAGAAATATTACGAAATTGGGAAGTGGATCAATGAAAAGGTCAAGGAAGGGATGATTAAAGAAGTAAAGTACGGTATCGGTCATGAAGCAAAAAGGCATGACTCTTTGATGAATGATTTCAGTAATCTTCTTGCCGCAAATGGCGGGGACTATCTCACCATTCAAGATCCCAATTTCCTTGGAACGACGAAACCTGGAAAATCCGCGATGAACACGGATATAGCCATAAAATCTGCCGAATTTTATGATCGATTGCTTGCGATTGCTGATCCTGAAAGCGCCTCCTATGATTGGTACGATGCTGCGGAAGCTTTTGCAGCAGGGAGATTTGCCCTTTCACCGCAGTGGCATGAGTATTCAGCACTATTTGAAAATAAAAGCGAATCTAAAATAGCGGGGAAGGTGGGATGGACCATCCTGCCGAAAGGAAAGGTCCGGCATGCCAATGCCTTTGGGGGAACCGGGATAGGAATTAACCATTTTGCAACGGAGCAAGAGAAAAAAGCAGCTTGGCTTTTTTTGGTGTGGGCAACCTCCCCGCAGTTGCAATATATGATTTTAAAGTCGGACCTGGGCGGATCCACACCGACACGGCATTCCGTTTACCAGTTGCCCGATGTAAAAAAAGGGATGGAATATGGAACACCTGAATCAAAGCAAATGCCAAACCTATTGCCAATGAACGCTACATTTGAAGCATGGAAAAAGGAAAATACCTATATGCGGCCAAAGATCCCAGAGTGGCAGCAGGTCGATACGTTTATTTTTACCGAACTAGCACGAATGCTTACGGGAAAGCAAAGTCCTAAAGAAGCAGTCAAAAAGATTGCTGAAAAAAGTAACCAGGCAACTGGGAATGATTAAGCCTAAAGAGGATGAAACATGAAACAGCCTATTCTAAATTCACGCGAAAAAGAGCTATTGAGAACATTACTGAACGCCAATAAACCTGTTTCTTATAAAGAGCTTTCGGAATTGTTTAAGTTAAGTACCAGGACCATTCAGAGAGAAATAAATGCACTTAAGACCATTCTCAATGATTATGGAATAAAAATCGGGAAGAAAATTGGTTCTGGACTTGAGCTAAAGGGACCGCAAGATGCAAAGGATCAGTTAAAAAAGCTTGTCGAACAGGCAAAAACCCTGTCGGCCTATACCCCTGAAGAGCGTCAGGAAGGCATAACCTATGATTTATTGCTATCGAAAGAGCCAATCAAGCAATTTGTCTTTAGCAAAAAATATGGTGTGACGGAAACGACGGTTAGCAGTGACTTGGACAAAGTGGATACGTGGCTATCAAAAGGCGGGATCACCCTCATGCGTTCACCGGGAATTGGTGTATATATTGATGGAACGGAACAGCATCGGAGAACACTTTTGTCCCGCCTGCTTCATAAGGATATAAAGTTTGAAGAATGGCTGGAGCTTTTTCATGGAAAGAAAGAAGAGGAAGCCTTGCAAGGGAAATTGGGAGTTGTTATTCGCAATCGCCTATTAAAGTTTGTTCGGACGGACAAAATCCTCGAGGTTGAGCGGGTTGTCCATCAGGCTTTACATGAACAAGATGAAGTTGATTTGACTGACCGAAACTATGTGAATCTTATTGTCCATATCATGCTCGCAGTCGAAAGGATTCAAAGCGGCGAGGTCATTGAGGAACCAACATTCATCCAGGGAGGAGTAATGGATACGGAAGTCTACTCACTGGCTGAACGAATGGTTTCCCAGCTGGAAAAAGTCCTTTTGATCCATATTCCAAAAGTCGAAGTGGGTTATATAGCCCTTCATTTGGCGGGGGCAAGGTTCGTGAATGAAGAAAAAGTGATGAACGATGGGAGTGAAGAGTTTACCTGGATTGAATTAACGCAAAGCTTTATCAGGGGAATGGAATATTATCTTGGGGAATCATTTGGAGGAGATGAACTTCTTTCAGAAGGTCTAGTTTCACATTTTGCTCCAGCCTTTAACCGGCTCAAACATGGTTTGCAAATCCATAATCCCATGCTTGAAAAAATACAAGAACGGTATCCTGACATTTATACTGCCTGTCAAAGGGTGTGTGAACGATTATCAGAAAAAACTGGATATGTGATTCCCGATGATGAGGTAGGATACTTAGCCATGCACATAGGGGCTGCCCTTATTCGAAAGAAGGATTTGTTGAAGAAAGCATATAAAGCAATTGTGGTTTGTGCAAGCGGGCTTGGAACCTCCACCTACCTGGCATCAAGAATTCGAACTGAAATGCCCGATGTTCATGTGGAGGCAGTTATCTCAGTAAATAAGCTCGAAGGATGGCTGGATTCCGATATCGATCTTGTGATTTCAACGGTGAATCTTCCTGCTGTTCCTCTTCAAAATATCGTGATTGTAACCCCCTTTTTGCAAGAGGAAGATCTTGCGAGAATACAAATTGCCCTGACCAAGGTGGGGGATGTAAGGCTTTCGCAAAAAGCCCCTGATGTTCCCGCTGTTGAGTCTCCATCCCTTATAACCCTTGCCAAATATGGAGAAGGAATGATCCAGATTTTACGGAATTTGCACATCTGCCATCAGGTGAAAACAAGACCGCCCTTACTTGCAGAAATTTTGAATCAGATTAGGGATTCGGAGCCCGTAACGGACTATGAGAAACTTCTCTACAGCTTGGAACAACGGGAAAAGCAGGGCGGTTTTGTGCTGGGGGATTTGGCGATGATCCATGCCAAGTCAGAAGGAGTCAAACAGTTGCTGGTCAGTATTTTTCGGATGGAAAAACCGGTTTTATGGCAGAATGATGATGAAGAAGAGCAATGGATCAAAACGGTCCTATTATTAGCCGTACCCAAAAGTGCGCCAAAGGAACATATTGAAATGATCAGCGAAATCAGCGCCATGCTTATTGATGAAGGATTTGTCAGCGTGCTGACAGAGGCAGCGAATGATGTTGTACAAACTAAACTAGAGGAAGTTTTATCAACAGCATATAAAGTTCAAGCCGCACGTGCCCTAAAAGGAGTCTAGGGGCAATGAAGAAATTAGGTCAATTGCTAAGCGCAATCATATACAAAAATATCACTGTCATTATAGCTGTTGGTATCATTCATGAAATCTTTGGGATCTATGGATGGTGGTATAATGACCGTATTTTACTTTTAGTGAATCCTATCTATAACACGCTCCTGCCTGTTTTATTTGGTTATACAGGCGGGAAATTAATAGGCGGGCCACGTGGAGCAGTGGTTGCGGCGGTTGTGACATATGGGTTAACCCTGTCTAGCTCCACTCCCGCCATCCTCGGTGCGATTGTGATCGGTCCATTGATGGGGTGGATGATAAATAAGCTTGATGAGATTGTAAAAAAGAAGCTGCCTGGTGTTGGCTATGAATTACTCCTAGGAAATGTTCTGGCAGCAGGCATTGCGATTGTCTTTACGATTATTTGCTTTCTTTACGTAGGACAAACCCTTTCGATGGGGATGGAGTGGTCTACTAAATTATTAGAAACAGTCATTAATTCCGGCTGGCTTCCATTAGCTTCCGCCATCATTGAACCAGCCAAGGTGCTATTTTTTAATAATATTATCAATTTCGGCATTTTGGGCCCTTTAGGAATTCAGCAGGTGAGGGAGTTAGGAAAGTCTATCTTCTTCTTGTTAGAAAGCAATCCAGGACCTGGTCTAGGGATTCTTCTAGCGTATTGGTTAAAAACAAAAACTGAACAAAGAAAAGGGGCAAAACTTGCCGCTGTTATTCACTTTTTTGGCGGGATTCATGAAGTCTATTTTCCGTATGTGCTAATGAAACCACTGCTCATCCTGCCGCTGATCTTAGGCGGAATGGCCGGAGTGTTCACTTTTCAGCTGTTTGATGTCGGCCTAGTAGCTCTTCCATCACCGGGAAGTATCTTATTATTTGTTGGGCTCGCACCAAGGGAAGATATGTTTTTTATCCTATTAGGTGTGATTCTTTCAGCCCTTATTTCCTTTTTATTTAGTATCCTTCTTTTAAAACAGGTGTCCGATTCACCGACTGAAATGGATAATCGGGAAACCATTTTAGAGTTTTACCATTTAGAGAGGGATGAGCAGCTAATTAAAAGTGAGATGAAGGATTCTTCTTTAAAAAGGGAAATAGCTGAACCGGAGGATTCCTTCATAGGCAGGAGAAAGGTTGAAACCATTTTCTTTGTTTGTGAAGCAGGGATTGGCTCAAGTGCCATGGGGGCTTCCATGTTAAGGAAGAAACTTGTACAGGCGAATCTGGCCATTGAAGTGGGAAATGCATCTATAGATGAAATTCCTTCAGATGCAGATCTTGTTATTTGCCATCAGAAGTTATTTTCCACTGTTCAAAAGGCGGCACCTGAAAAGATCTGCTATCCACTTAAATCTTTTACAGATATGAAAGGGTACAACGAGTTGCTGAAGCAATTACAAGATGGGGCGGGGGTTAGCCGCGGATAGGTGGGATTTACTCGCGGATATCTCAATATTATCCGCGCGCCCCAATTCATTCATGACATATTTCCTTTTTGACAAAACTTTGCCATCTCAAGCCGCTTAATTAGTCTAAATATTGCTAAAATTGAGGTGTGGAAAAAAATAAAAAAGGGGAAATAATCATTAACATCGCTCAAGAAAAACTAAAATACACAAAAATAAATTCCATTACCTTCGTATGCGAAGCTGGCATGGGGACAAGTGTTATTGGCGCCGTATTGTTTCGAAAAAGATTGAAAGCAAATGGATTAACCGTTCCGGTTCATTTTTCCGCTATAGAGGATGTTCCGAATTACACTGGTCTCATTGTGACCCATAAGCGAATGAGCGAAAAATGCCGTGAATACTATCCAAGCATCCCTCTCTTTTCTCTAGAATCCTATACTGACCAAAATGCTTATGGACAATTAGTCAAACTATTAGATGGGAAAAAGGGACAAGCGGTCAGAAAAGAGCAAATCATGCTAGCATGCCAGGCTGAAACGAGGGAGGAAGCCATCAGGATTGTGGGGCATCGAATGGCTGGGTTAGGTTTCATTGAACAAGGCTATTTTGATGAAATGCTCCAAAGGGAAAAAATCTATCCTACCTATCTCGCAAATGGTGTTGCGATTCCACATGGATTCAATAGTAAAAGCAACTTTGTAAAACAGGCCGGGCTGGTCATCGCCCAGTTTCCCCAGGGTGTGGATTTCAATGAAGAAAAGGCCTATTTATTAATTGGAATCGCTGGGAGTGGCAAGATCCAAGTCAGATTACTTTCGGCTATTGCTGAAATGATTGACGATCCACTCCTAATCAATAAATTGAGAGAAGAAAGTTCCAGTGAGAAATTTATTTCAGTTTTACAGATTCTATACGATCAGGTGGAACTAGAATAAAGAGGGGGCTGAAAAATGGTGCAGAGGGATTTCATTATGAAGCGAAAATTCGGGTTCCATTTAAGGCCAGCTGTTTCATTTGTTCATATCGTTGAAAAACATGAAAGCAAGGTATCCGTTCTATATAACGATAAAATGGCTTTAGGAAACAGCGTTCTTGATCTATTGAAGCTTGGCTTAGAAGAGGAAGCACGCTTCACAATAATAGTGGACGGTCCTGACGAAGAAATGGTGATGGAACTCTTGAAAAATGAATTTTCTTAAAAAAGCAGAAATCCTGCATTGAGGGGAAGGGTAACATGAAAAAAGGTATTATTAGTTTAGGAGAAGCATTGATTGATTTTATTCCTTTAGATGATTCCAATTCGACTTACCAGAAAAGTCCAGGCGGTGCTCCTGCGAATGTTTCAGTTGGGGTTTCCAAGCTGGGTGCAAAATCTACTTTTCTTGGAAAAGTAGGAAATGATGTATTAGGGATATTTTTAAAAGAAACATTGCTAGATTACGGTGTCGATGTGACGAATATGATTTTTTCAAATGAAGCCCGTACAGGAGTTGTTTTCGTCACGCTAGCTGAAAATGGAGAACGGAGTTTTGAATTTTATATTAATCCAAGTGCGGATCGGTTTTTATCCGAAGCAGAAATAGATCCTTGTTTTTTCAAAGAACATAAAATCCTTCACTTCGGTTCTATTTCATTAATTAGTGAACCATCAAAAAGTGCAACTATCAAGGCTGTTGATCTTGCAAGACAGGAAGGGCTTTTCGTTTCCTATGATCCTAATTTGCGTTTAGGTTTATGGAAGGATAAAGCTGTAGCAAGGGAAACAATCATTTCGATGCTAGATAAGGTAGACATCTTAAAAATTTCCGAAGAAGAACTCGTTTTTATCACAGAATGCGAGGGGATTGAAGAAGGGATAAAATGGCTTTCCCAGTATGAAATCCCGCTGATTCTTGTTACTTTAGGTGAAAAAGGAAGCATCGCCCTTGCAAAGCATGTGTACATTGAGACCCAGGCAATGAAAGTCGAGGCAGTCGATACCACCGGTGCCGGCGATGCCTTTGTATCGGGAATACTGTATGGGATTAATGAGTGGGTGGAGGATCTTGCCACCCTCCCGGAGGACACATTGAAGAAAATCGTTCACTTCGCTACAATATCCGGCGGCCTCGCCGCATCCAAAAAAGGAGCAATGACCGCACTCCCGAATTTGAAAGAAGTTAAAGTATTGGGTGAAGCGTCACTTGACAGAATCTTTACCAAATAGTAATATTTAGTACGTGATTATAGTGTTTAGGTGATTTCTTTCAATATAGAACTTTAGCATATGGTTAATAATGATCTATTGGCTTTTATGAAAAAGGAATCCTATAGAAGTAGAAATCAAAAATACGTAATGAATAATATACGATTAAGGTAGACTATTTAAAAGCCCGATTGGGAAGTTAAAGGTAAACCGGCAATCTTCAAAGTTTAATGGTTGTAGTATGACCATTAAATTTAGAGACTGCCGGTTTTTTTGTTTTTTAAAAACTAGAAGATTTATATTATCAAAATCTGAGAGGGAGAGAGCGAGGATGTCCGATTATTTGGAGCTCATTTCATTACCGGCTGCATTTTTTATTATCCTAGCCGTTTCCATGGTAAGCGCCATTTTCCTGCTGTGGGAAAAGGTCCCCGTACATTTTGTTCGATATCATATAGCCATCATTTCGGTGCCGCCAATCGCCGCCATGTGGGGGCTGTTCTCTAGCAAACACGACGGAAGTGTGATGTATGGGCCTTGGCGTTTCGATTCTCTCTCATTACTTCTGGCCCTTTTTGTCCTGACGATTGGTGTCATTGTGCAGCGCTATTCACTTCGGTATTTGTTCGGTGATCGCGCTTACCGAAAATATTTTACGCTGCTGACACTCACTACGTTTGCCGACACCCTTGTTTGGCTCAGCAATGATCTGCGCATTCTGCTGGTCTGCTGGGGAGTGACCCTTTTAGGCTTGACCCAGCTGATCCGACTAAATAAGGAGTGGCGGGTGGCCAGAAAAGCAGCTGCCTCATCAGGCCGGATATTTTTACTCAGCTGGTTTATTCTGCTGTTAGCAGTAATCTGGATTTCACAAACAACAGGACAATGGCAATTATCGGCTGTTCTTGAAAAAGGTAATCTTGCTCAACTTGCATCGTGGGAGAGGACCTGCATCAGCCTCCTATTGATTGTGGCGATGATCATTCCATCGGCACAGTTTCCTTTCCAGCGCTGGCTGCTAGACTCGGTCGTGGCTCCAACGCCGGTTTCGGCTGTCATGCATGCCGGCATCGTCAATGCCGGCGGTCTGATGTTTACTCGTTTTGCACCGCTTTTTAACGGCGGCGATTCAGCACAGCTAGTTCTGCTTGTTCTGTCCGGCATTTCCGTCCTGCTGGGGACCGGTATTATGCTGGTCCATGTCGACTATAAACGGCAGTTGGTCGGCTCCACCATTGCCCAAATGGGATTTATGCTGATCCAGTGTGCTTTAGGCGCCTATTTGGCAGCGATTATTCATGCAGTACTACATGGGCTTTTTAAAGCGAGTCTTTTTCTACAGGCCGGATCTGCCATCCAGCACCAGGAGACTCATTCCTTCAAGGGCCGTCCGTTTCCCTTTTTGTGGACGATCACAGGAGTGGCATTAGGTCTCATTTTGTCGATTGGCTATTGGCTGAATTCCGGTGGGGAGGGTTATCACATCATCAGCACCCTCATTTTGGGCTGGTCAGTGATCTTTGCTTGGGTCGGACTCGTTGCCTTCGGGGCAGGCCGAATTGGCCGGGTTGCAGGGCTTGTGTTCCTTGCGGGAGCGGTCATCATGTTTACATTCATCCACTCGCTTTTAGACGGTCTGTTACATGAAACGGTTCTATCAGGTGTGCAGCCACCTGCACCTGCCGTTATCTTGGTCCTTTTACTCTTGCTCGGTGGCAGCGCTTTTGGCTTATGGCTTGCGCACCATCACTCCTCAACGGCATTTACGGTTATTTATCTTTGGCTTGTCCATTTGGGCGAGCCTCACAAAGATTTAGTAGAAAGTCATCCCACATACTTGTCTTATAGGAGGTCATTCAGATGGCAACGACATTAGCCAAACCATTACAGTGGGAAGAGGTACAGGAAGATCTTAGTCTTGATATTCATGAATTGGTAAAGGCAGCGAGCGACGTCATCGCGCCGCTCGGCCCGATCAGCAAGTTTGCGGCACGCAGCCCCTGGGCCGGCTTAGAGCGGCAATCCTTTGAAGAGACAGCACGCCGTTTCAAAGATATTTGTGATATCGAGCTATTTCCCCATGATTCTGTATTAAAATCGGCACTGGATCAAGGCGAAATTGATGGGAAATTTTTAGAAGAAGGGGTGCGGAAATGGCTTGAGCAGCACTCTTTGGGACTCCCGCTCACTGATGCGGAGCAGTTTTGCCGCGCGGCACTAACAAAGGAGCAGCCATCTACTGATTTGACGGCACTTCCCGAAGTGAAAAGATTGGCCAATAAACTCAGTGGCTTTAAGTACCATTTGAAGGCAAGGCAATCCATGAAAACCCTTAGTCAGCGGTTCGAACAGATAGGCGGTGAGTCGGTGTTGCGGGATCTCAACCGCCATCTAATTAAATGGTGTAAATTGTTCTTGGATGAGTCCCAGGCTGTTTGGTCAATGCCAAACCGCGAGGAAGGCTTCTACCAGGCATGGCGGAGAATGGCTTCCTTAGACCCGGCCTTATCGCTTGAGGAACGCAGACAGATCAAAAATTTGCCGAAAGAAGCGGATTTTGCTTTAAATGAGGCCTTGTCCCATTTAGGAATCCACCCTTCAGAGACTAGAGGATATCTAGAAGCTCATTTGCTGGCCCTGCCAGGCTGGGCGGGAATGATGCTTTGGCGCTCGCAGCAACATAGTAACGAAAGCTCCTTGCTAACTGACTATTTGGCAGTAAGAATTTCAATGGAGCAACTATTGATGAAGCCATATCTTCCTATACCCACCCAAGGAACGGAAGAGGGCGTGCTCTTGGAATCGTTAATTGCTGCCTGGCTTCATTGGGGGAAGTTCCCCATCATGGCATGGCCGCAATTGCCTCCTGGTGAACAAAAAGCTCGTTTGAACCTCGCTTGGCAGTTTGATCAAATGGTCCGTAATAGACTTTGGATGGAAGCTTGGGAAAAAACATATGAACAGCAATTGATGGAAGAAATCGTCTCGAAGCAGCGGTTGTCCTCTGAGCCTAAGTCGCCTTCATTGGCACAGTTTGTTTTTTGCATCGACGTAAGGTCAGAGCCTTTCCGTCGCCAACTGGAACAGACAGATGGCTTCGAAACGTTCGGGGCAGCCGGGTTTTTCGGCTTGCCGATTGAAACCTGCAAACTGGATAGCGAACATAGCCATCCTTCTTTGCCGGTATTGTCCAAACCGCAATTCAAGGTAAAAGAATACCTGCTTGAATCGCAATACCAACCATTTCACGAGCGGCTACAGGCGGTCCATTCACTAAAAGGTACCTTTAAAACCATGAAGCACAACCTGCTTGCCAGCCTATTGCTGCCGGAGGTAAGCGGACCATGGCTTAGTATGCAGACGCTGGGCCGAACTTTTTTACCAAGAAGGGCTGGGCGCACATTCAAGAAACTGCGTGACACCTGGTTCAGGAAACCGGATGTGAAGCTGACGCTTGACCGTATGGAGGACCCTGAAACGGAGATCCCGGTTGGTTTTTCAGAAGAAGAGAAAGTGCAGTATGTGGAGCAGGCGTTAAAAACGATCGGGCTCACCGAACATTTCGCGCCACTCGTGGTCATTTGCGGGCACGGAAGCCACAGCACCAATAATCCATATGCTGCTTCGCTCGACTGCGGGGCGTGCGGCGGGGCATCAAGTGCTTTTAATGCGCGGGTGCTGGCGGAGATGTGCAACCTCCCCAATGTCAGGCAGTCCCTCAAAGCAAGAGGGATTTCTATTCCGGAGGAGACCGTTTTTGCGGCGGCCGAGCATATTACCACACTTGATGAATTGCATTGGGTTTATCTTCCGAAACTTTCGGATAAAGCTGAAGAAGCATATACACAAATCCAGGCGGCACTGCCAAAAGTGAGCGAGCAGGCTGTCCTTGAGCGAATCCGGGAATTGCCTGGTCTTAAAGGCAGCTTGAAAAATCCAAAAGCTGAAGCAGAGCGGCTTGCTGAGGATTGGAGTGAGATCCGTCCAGAATGGGGACTGGCAGGCAATGCGGCGTTTGTGATCGGGGAGAGAAGCTTGACCGAGGCGTGCAATCTCGAGGGAAGAGTGTTTCTTCATAACTATAACTGGAAAAAGGATAAAAGCGGTTCGCTGCTTAGCGGTATCATTGCTGGGCCGGGAACGGTCTGCCAAATGATTAATCTGCAATATTACGCATCGGCCGTTGCGCCTCATTATTATGGCAGTGGAAATAAAGCCACCCAAACCGTGACAGCAGGAATCGGCGTGATGCAGGGGAACGCCAGCGATTTATTATCCGGACTCCCATGGCAGTCCGTGATGCAATCGGACGAAACAGTCTATCATGCACCATTAAGGCTGCTGGTAGTCATCCAGGCACCAAAGGAATATGTGGAACGATTGTTGAATCAAGACCGGGCCTTTCAGCAAAAAGTCAAGAACGGCTGGCTGCGGCTTGCCTCCATTGATCCGGTAGGAAACTGGAAAAGCTGGTCGTAACGCTCGATGTAAAATATTTTTAGCCAGCTTTGGTTATAAAGTAATATAGCTATTTATGGCAGAGAAGGGATAAAAGTCGATATGGAGAAATCAAAAGGCGCTATTGAGGCTGAAATTAGTAAAGCATTAACGCAATGGGAGAAAAGTTACCTTGGACGGGGTTCCCTTTCTGTAAAGACTGATATTTTGCGGGATATGGTGATCGTTGTATTAAATGGCATCTTAACCCCCGCTGAATATGCTTTATGCAAAGATAAAGAAGGATTGTTATCCATAAAAACAACCCGAAACGGCTTGGTGGAATCAGGCCAAGAGGAGTTAAAACAAATTATTTTTTCGCTAACAGGTCAGGAACTCATCAGTTTTCATACCGACATCAGCACCCAAACCGGTGAACGGGTCATGGTTTTTAAACTATCAGGAAATTTGGGGAAAGAACTATCTTAATTGCGATTTCGTCTGTATTCAATTTAAAAATGAGGTGAACGTAATGAAAATGGCCGATAATAAAAAAGTGCTGTTTGTGATGGGAATGGAGCAAAGTCCGGAAAGTATCATGAACGAGATGAGTGGTCTTCATCCGGATCATATTTTAGTCTTGCAATCGTATGGGCCCGCCATTGAACCCTTTAGTGATCTCATGCGGGACCTCATTATTGCTGTCTATCGGGAAAATGTTGAAGAAATATTCGTTGCCGTTCCAACGGCTAATCGAAAGAATGCTAGAGAGACTCTAAAGAAAATATATAATAATAAAGAATTACAAGAGAAAATTCAAACATTGGATTATCTGTTTAAAAATAGTATGCCAGAACTTCCAAAAGGCAGCATCAGAGAATGGCTGGAGGGCAACGAAGCCTCTGCCAACAGCATGCAAAATAGTGCTGAAGTCATTCGAAACCACCCGTTAATGCCTTCCAACGTAAAAGTGACAGAATTATTGATTGAGAGTGAAAATCTATCAAAAGCAGCCGTTTTGTGAGTCATGGGGAGTCATGGGGACGGTTCCCATGCATCACTTTTTTTAGTCATGTGGACGGTTCTTTAAGCTGACAAACCAAAGTTTTGCGCGTAAAAGGGCACAGCTAGCGATCTTATGCTAGCTGTGCCTTAGTGTTTTTTTGTGAAACATCAAGTTGCGCGAAAGAAAGAAATGCCTATGTAACTTTTTTGAGTAATTGCCATTTATTTGGATATACTTTCCGAAATGATGCGGTTACTTTCCCATTTGATGATTTTACTATCAGATCTTGACCAAATACTTTCCTATTATCCACTATTACTTTCCAGTTTTGGTCATTTACTTTCCAACATTTTTGAGGATAAGGATGAGATGAGCATGCAAAAGCAAAATGCGAAGCCCATCCATAAGGTTAAATTAGGAGATTTTCCTTTATATAACTTCTCTAAGTAAAATTCAGAAAATTCCGTATTATATATAATATATTTACAGATAATTTTTATTATTATAAAATTTCATTTAAAGGGGGGGGCAAATATGAGGAACTATTTAGTCAGCCCAAAATCGTTAAAATCACAATCCTATCATGTTATTAAAGAAGCCATTATTAAGGGGGTATTATCTGATAATGAAGCGTTAACTGAAATGAAGGCAATGGAGCTGTTTGGTATTAGCAGAACCCCGTTTAGGGAAGCCATTCAAAGATTAGAAGCAGAAGAGTGGGTGATTTCCATTCCTTACAAGGGCACTTATGTAAGCCCTTTAACCATGAAAGATGTAGAAGAAATTTTACAAATTAGATTAATCATTGAAACGGCCTTGGCAAAAAGTGCAGCAGAAAATATGACAAGCGACAAAATAGAAGCACTGCAACATATTATGAGCAAAATGGAATCAGTTTCCTCTCTTCAATCAGACTACGAGTTTACATTGATTGATGAAGAATTTCATAAAACTATTAATCTATTTGGCGGTAATAAAAGACTCAATTCCATGAGTGATCAAGTATACGATGTCATGCGGAGAATTGCGATGACAGTCTTAAAAAGTCCGATTAGAAGAAAAGAAGTCATAGATGAACATTTGAAAGTGATAGAAGGTTTAAAAACGAATGATGTGGAAAAAACCTTGAGTCACCATTATGACCGTGTGAAATTTGAAGCACAAAAGTATTTTTCAAGTTTATAAAATAGGTAAGGAAAGAGCAGGTGTTATATGAAGAAAAATTATCGTTATCAAATTATGTTCATGATGGTACTGATGGTTATCATCAACTACATCGATAGGGGAGCCATTTCGTACGCTCAAAAAGATATAATTGGCGAGTATGGATTTGACCCTATTTCTTGGGGAGCCGTACTTGGCTATTTTGGGTTTGGTTATTTATTTGGATCTCTCTTTGGAGGAATTCTCGCAGATAAAAAAGGGCCGAAATTTGTTTGGATCTTTATCGGTGTGGGCTGGTCCGTTTTTGTCATAGCCACTGCCTTTGCCGGAGATATTGGTTTAGCCTTATTTGGCGGTTCGGCTCTAACTGGATTCGCCGTGATCCGTATCTTATTTGGTTTTGCAGAAGGACCGACTTTTTCAACGATTAATAAAACAAATGCAAACTGGGCTACACCTAAGGAACGCGGGTTTGCTGTATCGATGGGCCTTTTAGGAACACCATTGGGAGCCATGTTAACTGCTCCTGCTGCAGTATTACTGTTAACTGTAACAAGCTGGAAAGTGATGTTTCTTATTCTTGGCAGTTTAGGTATTGTATGGGTTATTTCATGGTCAAAAATGTTTACCGATTTACCTGAGCAAAATCCGAAAGTATCGAAGGAAGAGCTTGAAAGGATTCGTTCCGTTAAGGATTTATTGCCTAATGAAAAAGTGGTCGGTCAGCATGACGACTCTATTAAGTGGTATCATTTCTTTAAAAATCCAACACTTATTTTTAATGCTCTAGGTTATTTTGCATTCCAATATATAAATTTCTTATTACTAACTTGGACACCAAAATACTTGCAAGATCAATTTGGCTTTCAATTATCCTCGCTCTGGTATTTAGGAATGATTCCTTGGGTTGGAGCTTGTTTTACAGTCTTGCTTGGCGGGAAAATCTCGGATTATTTACGAATGAAAACTGGAAATTTGCGCATCGCACGATCAGGTTTAGCTGTCGTTTCGTTATTATTAACAGCAACATGCTTCATATTAATCCCTACTCAAGACACGATTGTCGGAGTGATGGTCTTAATGTGTATTGGTAACGCCTTCAATTCGCTTCCGAATTCTGTTTATTGGTCCGTCATTATTGATACAGAACCAAGTCGTGCCGGAACATTTGGCGGGATTACCCATTTTATTACGAATACTGCAACCATTATCGCACCAATTTTAACCGGTTTCTTAGTAGTTAGCTTTGGTTACTCTTCCATGTTTGTAGCAGCAGGAATTGCGGCTGCCGCTGGAATGGTAGCAATGTCCTTTGTTAAACCAGGTCAACGGCAAGTAAAAAACGAAGTAAAAAGGGTGACTGCCTAATGGATATTTTGTCCACCTCAAAATTGCTTGAAAATAAAGAATTATCACCAATTGACTTAGTCAAAAAAGCGTTAGACAAAATTTCGGAAGAAAACCCGAAAAACAATGCCTTTATTACAGTTTGTGAAGAAGAATCCTTACAAGCAGCACAGGAATTAGAGCAAGAATTATTGGCTGGAAAAATTAGAAGCCCGCTTCACGGTATCCCAATCGCTGTCAAAGATTTAATTTTTACAAAAGGAATTCGCACAACGATGGGGTCAAAGGTGTATGAGCAATTTGTTCCTGATGTAGATGCAACAGTCGTCCAAAAATTAAGGGATGCAGGTGCCATTATTATTGGAAAAACGAATACCCATGAATTTGCCTATGGACCAATTGGCGATCGTTCCTATTTTGGTCCATGCCGTAACCCGCATAATTTAGACAAAATTACTGGCGGTTCTAGCAGTGGATCGGGTGCGGCAGTTGCCTCTGGAATGGTTTTCGGTGCATTAGGAACGGACACAGGTGGTTCAATCCGGATTCCGTCTTCTGCATGCGGAATAGTTGGAATGAAACCAACCTTTGGATTAGTAAGCAAAAAAGGGGCTTTTCCTTTAGCCTATACCCTTGATCATATCGGCCCTATGACAACGAATGTGAGGGATAACGCATTAATGTTGAATATACTGGCTGGCTATGATGCTGAGGATTCCTATTCGCTGCATACGGAAAGCAGGGATTATTCCAGTCTAATTGGTCATGCCGTTAAAGGAAAAGTGATTGGCATCCCATCTGTTTATTTTGAAATGATTGATGAAGAAGTGCATGCTGCGGTCATGAATTGTATTCATCTTTATGAGCAGGCTGGAGCAGTCATTATGAAAGTGGAAATTCCTAATATGGCCAAAGTGGCAAAAGCTCAGGTTGTGACCATTCAATCGGAAGCAGCGGCGGTCCATGTTGATACATTAAAGCACCACAAAGATGATATAGATGATGAAGTTTTTGAGAGATTAGCAGCAAGTCAAGAAGTCAAAGGATATGAATATGTTCAATCCCAAATCGAAAGGAAACAAATCATTGCGGAGTTTAATCAGGTCTTTGATCAAGTCAATGTCTTATTGACGCCGACACTGCCCATCCTTCCGACGAATATTGGTCAGCGAGAAGTACAAATACAAAACAAAATAGAGGCGGTCCGCCACGCTTTGTTAAGGTTGACGTCGCCAACAAACTATACAGGCAATCCCTCATTATCAATTCCTTGTGGAATGTCAGCTAGTAAACTGCCGATTGGTGTCCAATTAATCGGAAAACATGGTCATGAAGCAGAATTGTATCAATTTGGGTATGTTTTAGAGCAAATATTGAATAAGGGTCATTTTTCGATGACAGTTTCTTAAAAGGGAATTTTTTAGAGGAGAAGGTACAATTCTCCTCTATTCATTTTGTCTACTGATTTTACCTTAGATTGATAGGTTTTTCTGATTGGGTGAAAATGGTAAAATGGGGCTGCAACTAAATTAATGTAGGCTGGCGTGGTTGTCACTCTTCTTTTCGTACTTCTATCGGAGAAACGACTTAAAAATGAGAAAACCACTCAAGCTTAAAAAAGGAGTGTTTCCCCAAAATGTATGAACAGAAAACCAAAGAAACCGGCAATAGTGTTGTAGAGTTTATTGAAACTGTTGACAGCCCTAGGAAGCGTGAAGATGCCTATAAATTATTAGAAATTTTTACAGAAACAACAGGGTTTGAAGCAAAAATGTGGGGGCCAAGCATTATCGGCTTCGGTTCCTATCACTATAAATACGCTTCCGGTCATGAAGGCGACGCGCCGCTGGTAGGTTTTTCGCCTCGTAAAGCCAAAATCAGCTTGTATTTTGCTCCAGGTGAAACCAAGCGCGAGGAATTACTGGGAGACTTTGGAAAATATTCAACAGGAAAAGCATGTGTGTATATCAATAAAGTAGCGGATATAAATGTTGACGTCCTAAAAGCCTTAATTAATGAATCGATCCGATTTTTGCAGGAAAAGTACCCGAGTTGATTATGTGGACGGTTCTGCTGGCTTTTTGGGCCCGGCAAATGATGTACGAAAACCGTCCGAGACCACTAAAAAACACTTCCATATAATTGGAAATACCATGAATAAATAGATAGAAAAGCCCTCAAATTTGGTATAATGGAGTTGACTAGAAACCAAAAAACCAAATTAGGAGGACTTTTCTATATGCTTAAAGAAAAAAATATGCAGTTAAGCATCTATTCATTATTATACGATAAAATTCCAGATAATCATATTCTTAGATTAATTAATGATGCCGTTGACTTTAGTGTTATTAATAAACTCCTTGAAAAATCCTACTTTAAATATTATGGAAGACCTGACAAAGAACCTGAACTAAAGGTGAAATTGCTGGTTCTACAAAATCAGCGCCCCGGAATTCTATGAGTATAGCCAAAAGCAAAAGACGGAGGAATTCAAAGAAAAATACAAAAAAAGGGCTTGCCAAGAATGGAAGAACGGGGAAATGAAAAATTTCCACGGGCTAGATCGTGCCAGGGGGTACGGTCTAAAAAGCATGTCCACACAAGCAAAGCTAACTGCTTTTGCGGTAAATTTAAAGCGGATAGCAAACATCCTATCCGCTTAAAACCCACATATTATTACATATTAAGCTCGATTCTTGAAAAAAGTCGATAATTTTATGGATTTTAAACAAAAGGCTCTTTTCTCAGAGATTGTTGCTTTTAACTATATTGAAAACACCGAGTGGATTGGAGCGAAAGGCGCTTGACTCCTGCGGGAAATAGAGGAAAGGTCGAGACCCCGCAGACGGAACGTCGAGGAGGCTCGACTTCCTCCCCGCGGAAAGCAAGCGCCTGTAGCGGAAAGGAACGGACAGTGTTATTCCCAAAAACAACAAACTTTACGAAAAGAGCCAAACAAAAAAACGTGAACCGTCTAACCAATGTAAAAAAAAATACCGACTTTTTCAGTAGTCTCGGACGGTTCTCGTGCCTCATTTTAGGTGTGATTCAGGGGGAGAAATAGGAGAATTTTAGAGGGGATTTCCACTTATTTGGATATACTTTCCGGAATGGTCCGGTTACTTTCCAAATTGATGATTTACTTTCTCTTTTTGACCAGATACTTTCCTATTCTCCCCTTTTACTTTCCAAAATTCTTAGTTTACTTTCCAACCTGATATTTTCCCATTTTCTCTTTAACCCCAAGAATAAGGGCTGACCCCTTTAAGTAGTCAGCCCATTATTATCAAGATTACAATTCCATCCCATTTAATAAATCTTTCAATGCCTGCAGTTCTTCTTTTGAAAGTGTGACTCCCTTACCCATCTTTTCATGGTTAGGTGCCCAATCCCGCAAATCATACTTGGGTTCTTTTCCGTTCCAGCTAACGAGATTCAGCTCCTTGCTCCATCCCTTAGGAGATTCGGATAGTTTGCCTATTGATGAAGTAATCTCATACTTAATCTCCGCCATACTGTTCCCCCCATTTCCTCTGCTGTCTATTATTATGGTCAAGGCTGTACGGCAATAAACGTAAGCCGCAAATTGAGCCTGCCCGTTAGCGCTATAAGATTACAGCCTGCACTCTTCAAAAACTTTCAGAAAAACCGTTCCGATTGGTATCGGTCCTCTGTGGAAGGGGGTCATTTTGTCCCAAGACCGTAAGAAATCAGTGAGCAACATCCTCATCAAGCTTCAAGTGGTAGACAGGACGGAGGCAGCCCTAAGGACAAAACAAGCAGGGCTTTGATGCAGGGGGACGGTTCTCGTGCATCTTTTAGTTAGCGGATTCCCTGGAAGGATGGAAGTTTTCCATGCTCTTTTCTTTACCCTTCGCTATTAACAAAGCAACAAACCTTGTATCACTAGTGGCGAAATAGCCAAGAGCCGGAGACAAGGATTCAGCGAAACACTGATCCAGAGACAAACCAAGGTTCCTTTTTAGAAAATAGCGGTGCTTGTGGTGTGATGATGTATGATTAGAGTCATACAGAGGCAGCCGAGAATTTCGTTGAAAGTTATTATGGTAGTATTATATATGAGTGAGTTTGGCAATAGACAAGTGCTATTACAATTCCTTACCCTGCACAACAGGAGCAATACTTCACTGGAGGAATTCAACATGAATGACGAATGGTACGATAACTATGACGGCGGCGTGTATACCGGCAGCGGTAGTAAGGGATCAAAGAGGAAAACGGTGACTAGAATACCGCGGTTTAAAAGTTTTATCCGTAAAGGACATCGCGGAAGGCGTTCCAGACGAGGTAAGGTAAGCGATCCGGAAACAACGATTGCCATATGGGTCGTTATTACAGTATTGGTGTCAGCATTTTTTCATGTGGAATTGATATTCGCTTCACTATATGCATTATTTGTTCTTTATACGCTTGTAACAAAGGACGTCTGGCCAATCCGATATGTATCAGTGGTCCTTACAACAATGGGCATCCTATTCTTTGTAGCAATCAGTTTGGCTGTAGTAGTAAATTTACTAATCGGCAGTAACATATTACAAGACCCCGCTACACAGGTCGCTTACAAATACATTATTAAAGTTCCATTATTAAGCTGGTCGATTGTTTGGCTGCTTGAGAATGGGATTGACTGGCTTCATCAAAGAAAATACGCAAAAGGGAACTTTGTAGAAAAGAAAAAGCTCCTGCTGCAAAAAATACCTAAGATTTGCCTCGCCTCTTCAACGGTACTACTTTTAGTTAATGTACTTCATTCCGTTTACGCTCTATTCCATTGGGGCATTTGGGGGTTACCTATGCTTAGTATCATCAACTCTTGGACAACCACCTTCATAATCGGACTCACTATATTAGGTAAAATTACACAATGGCGGCAAGCAAAATGAGACATGGGGACGGTTCGAGACCACTGAAAAAGGTGGATTAAAGACATTTTCAACCTCAGTCGAGGCGGTTTTGTCTTTAATAAGCCAATGTTAGGCGTGTTTTTTCAGTGATCTCGGACGATTTGTGCATCATTTTTTTCAATTTAGAAGGAGTGAGACATGAGAACCGTCCCCATGTACCGCTCTAGAGCATTTCTTTCAAATAAGGAATGCTTTTTATTTTTTGTCTGAATCCGTGATTGTTAAACAACAAAAATAACATAAAAATAAATAAAAAATTATTGATAATCGATAAAAAATGTGTTAAATTCCAAATAACCATAAATATGTGAGGTGCATGAGGCATAAGAGTGTCAGCCGAGATATTAGAATTCAAAATTTATGAAGACATTCATGGATGATTAAGTAAGAATCGTTAACATTTGCTGACAAAAGGAGAAGACGTCCAAATCCATTTCCGTGGTGATGTTAATTAGAAAAAGATTAAGAGAGGTACCATCCCTAGTTCTTTCATACTGCTTGTTAAGATTTGCTGGGTATCCTGATCTCAGGATGAAAAATAAAGAGGAGATTGGATTTCCGAATAGTATGAGTAAGTTAGGGTAGTTAAAATTTTTCAGCAAGAGGACAAGAGGTCCAAGTCCATTATTAAAGGAGCATTCCTGTTAGAAGGATTTTCGGGGACTTGAACAAAAAAGAGCCCTCTTGGTATGATACGGGGTGTCAAAATCTGCAGAAATTGACCCCTAATTTGTTAACCAAGGAGGACTCCATATGGATTTTAAACAAAACCATAAAATAAATCAAGTCACTGAAAAAACACTCGTTGTCGGAATCGATATTGCGAAGAGAAAACATTTCGCCTACTTTGTAGATGATCGAGGGCGAGTGCTCCAAAAATCATTTTCTATATTACAGTCTAATGATGGTTTCCAGCATTTTTATCATCGTATTCTAACTGCGATGAAAGAACACGAAAAAACAGAAGTCATCGTTGGGATTGAACCTACTGGCCATTACTGGCTTAATTTAGCTTATTTCCTTGAGGAACGAGGCATTCCCCTCGCAATGGTTAATCCTTTGCACGTCAAGCGCTCAAAAGAGTTGGACGACAATTTACCAACCAAACATGACCGCAAAGATGCGCTGGTGATCGCTCGTCTCATAAAAGATGGACGCTTTAGTTATCCACGTATTTTGAAAGACATTGAGGCGGAGCTTCGTGTTGGGTCAACATTTAGAGGTAAGTTGACAGAGGAATTAGGTGCTGTCAAAAACATGATGATTCGCTGGTTAGATCGCTATTTCCCTGAATTCACTCAGGTGTTTCCGTCATTCGGCAAAATGGCTCTGGCTGTGCTTGAATGTACTCCATTTCCAAGTGATCTTTTTCAAAAGCAACCCGATGAAGTCTTATCACTTTACCGACAGGTTGAGGGGCTAAAATCTCCACAACGACCAAAAGCAATACAACTTATTGAAGTCAGTTCTAACTCCATCGGAGTAACAGAAGGACGTGAGATGGCCCGTATTGAAATTGCCACGCTCGTTCGCCGTTACAACCAGTTGGAACAAGAAATTGAAAGCATTACACAGCAATTAGTCACGCTTGTACAAACGTCTGTAGAATACGAATGGCTCTCAACGGTTCAAGGACTGGGTGATACCACAATCGTTGATTTGTTGGCTGAAATCGGTAGCTTTTCACACTATGAAGATCCACGCCAAATCATTAAACTTGCGGGATTAACTTTACGTGAAAACTCTTCCGGCCAGCACAAAGGGCAAAAACATATCTCCAAACGGGGAAGAAGAAAGCTCCGTGCCCTCCTTTTCCGAGTAATGATGCCAATGGTTCGCCATAATGAAGCCTTTCGAAAGCTGCATGAATATTACACTAACCGTAAGGTTAACCCGTTACGGAAGAAGCAATCTATTGTGGTTCTATGCGGAAAACTATTAAAAGTCTTACATGGAATAAGTACAAAGCACAAAGCGTTTGACGCACAGCGAATGATGAAGGATATTCCTAGTCTCGCAGAGGCTATGTAAAGTCTACATCCCCTTATAGACCTAGACAACAGGATGACACGGAGAAGCTGGCAATATTTTTCCCATCCGACCTCGAGTCCCTAAAGGAGCTTCGCTAGCCTCTGCCTTATGACTAGACCGAACGAAGGAATGTAGGCACTTAGATGCCCAGAGACATGGGAGGGTACGTCATCATAAGCTACGCAGAGATCCATTGTGCATTGCATAATTCCAGAGCACTACTTACCATCATTATCCAGTAGTGACCGCGTAGCGTACCCATACATTGGAATAGTTTCACATAATATGAAAAATTTATTAGGATTAGTGTCGAAAAATATTTTATCGACACTCCACCAACGGGTCAAACCGTTGATAAATCAACATTTATAGAGGGAGGAACTATATGAGCAACGAACCTATCATCAGCTTGCGGAATGTGACCAAACGGATTGGCCGGACCACAGTCATCGACAATCTTACGTTTGACGTGCCGCAAGGTGAAATTTTCGGTTTCCTTGGTCCGAATGGGGCCGGTAAAACCACTACAATCCGTATGATCGTCGGCCTGATGTCGATTACCAACGGTGAGGTCTTGATTAAGGGGAAAAATATTAAAACTGAATTCGAGCAAGCAATCCGCCACGTCGGTGCCATCGTGGAAAGTCCCGAAATGTACAAGTATTTGAGCGGGTACCGTAACCTTGTGCATTACGCCCGTATGGTGCCGGGGGTAACCAAGGAACGGATTGACGAAGTGGTGTCGCTGGTCAAGCTGGAAAACCGCATCCATGACAAAGTCAAAAAGTACTCGCTTGGCATGCGCCAGCGTCTGGGAGTCGCCCAAGCACTGCTGCATCGGCCATCTCTACTGATCCTTGATGAGCCGACGAACGGGCTGGACCCGGCAGGGATTCGCGAGTTGCGCGATTATTTGCGACATTTGACCCGAACGGAAGGAATTTCGGTTATCGTTTCCAGCCATCTGTTGACCGAGATGGAGCTCATGTGCGACCGGGTTGCCATCCTCCAGCAGGGCAAGCTGGTCAATATAATGCCGGTTGAGCATTTTATCCGGGGAAACGATCGAACCCAAAGGTATCTGATCCAAGCACAGCCGCCGGAACAGGCATTGGCGGCTATCAGACAGATGGATGGGGTTCAGGAGCTAAAGCTCGCACAGGGGGGGATTGTCGAGGTAACAACCGAGCGGGAACGGATCCCGGATATTCTGGCAGGGTTGATGCAGAACCATATTCGCATCTATGGCGTTCAATTGGTTAGCCAGTCTTTAGAAGATCGATTCTTGGAAATAACGGGGGTTGCACAAATTGGTTAATCTAGTACTCAATGAAAATATGAAGATATACCGGCGGGTGAGAACATGGATCCTGGTCGGCCTGATGGCGGCTTTTGTGCTTTTTGTCAACATCATTGATTGGCATTCCGATGGAAAAAAAGCGCAAGGCGAAAAGTGGCGGGCAGAACTGAAGCAGGAGAATCAGCAATGGAGCGAAATTCTGAAGCAGCCCAAGCTGGGTGAAGAGGATCGAACGTTCTACGAGCAGCGGATTGCTATCAATGAATATCACTTGAAGCACAATATTCGCTCGACAGATGGAACGATGTGGGGTGGCGTAAACGGTTCGGCCAGCATGATGATCGTGATTACCATTTTCACCATCATCATTGTGGGAGACAGTGTGGCTGGCGAATTTTCGTCCGGTACCATCAAACTGCTGCTTATCAGGCCGGCTAGCCGGGTCAAGATCCTCGTCTCCAAGTATATCTCTTTTCTGTTGTTCAGCATGTTGTTGTTACTCACGCTGTTTGTTATATCCGTCGCAGTGAATGGGATCCTATACGGCTTTGGGTACATGGATTTACCGTTGATCAACATGACGGCGGATGGGAAAATTGTCGAAAGGAATATGGTCCTCAATCTATGGAAAACGTATATGCTTAACGGTGTATCCACGGTCATGTACGTAACCATGGCCTTTATGATTTCGTCCGCCTTCCGAAGCAGCGCGATGGCTATCGGGTTTTCCATCGGTGCCTTGTTTGCGGGCAATATTGTTATGGAAGCACTGCAGCGTTTCGATTGGAGCAAATACCTGTTGTTCGCCAACACCGATCTCACCCAGTACCTGACCGGACGTCCTTTCCAAGAGGGAATGACCTTGTCCTTTTCCATCTGGGTGCTAGCTGTCTATTTCCTTGTATTCAATCTAATCTCCTGGCTCCTTTTTACACGTAGAGACGTGGCGGCATAAAATTTGGGGGGCATGGGTGAGGCACTGGGACGGTTTAAGCCACAGAAAAAACACACCCATACCTCGGTTTTATTAAGATAAAGGCTCTTTTCGTAAAGTTTGTTGTTTTTGGGAATAACACTGTCCGTTCCTTTCCGCTACAGGCGCTCAGCAAACCCGCGGGGAGGAAGTCGAGCCTCCTCGACGTTCCGTCTGCGGGGTCTCGACCTTTCCTCTATTTCCCGCAGGAGTCAAGCGCCTTTCGCTCCAATCCACTCCGTGTTTTCAATATAGTTAAAAGCAACAATCTCTGAGAAAAGAGCCAAGATAAAAAAGAAAGGCAGAGTTGGGTAGGTTAAAATGTGTCTTTACCCCCCTATTTAAAAGACCATCTAAAGGTCAATGAGGACCAAAACAACTTATTTAGGGGACAAAAATGTCTCTCATTCGCCTTTTAAGGAAGTTCAGTGTCTCGAGCAGTGCTCTTGCCGCAATCTACCCCCCGCTTCTGTTAGGGGAGGAAAGAGGATTTTTTCTAATTTTATAAGAAAAAGTGGGTTTGCCGTACTGGGCATACCCCTTTTTCTGTTTAGAATAATTGCCTTCCAGACCACCAGGTATTTTTCAAGGGAATACTTCCTTTTTCCAAATAGATGGCCACTTCATACGTATAAGGTCTCAAAAACTTCATCGAGGCGAAAAAATTAAATGCGAGATCTCAGAAAAATAAAAGAAAGGAGGGGAAGAATTTTTAAAAAAGTTTTTTGTTAGAAGCAAAACGTTAGTATAATCTATGAAAAAAGTGTCCATCCTTAAAATATAGTTATCTTGGGGAAGTTTATGAGATTGGCAGAAATAGAGATAGTATAAAAGGTAGGGGTGGCTATTCATGACAGTAGAGGAATTAAACAAGATTATTGAAGTAAAAAAGATGGATTTAGAAGAATGTGAACAAGAGCTTTATAACCGTTACTATCCTTCCATAGTCAGAGTCGCAATGATGAACTACATACTGACCCTGAAAGAGCAAATAAAGGAATATGAGGCGTAGGGACGGTTCTCATGCATCATTTTCATTTGATTTTGGATAAAAAGAAGCAGTGGAATCGCCCCATGTATCACTAATTATTATACGTGCCTATTTATAAAAATCCGCCCGCTTTTGATTAAGTGGGTTGTACACTCTTCACTTGGTGCACTTTGTCAAAACTTGTAATATAATAATCTTTGAATATGTAACCGTTTTCAATTATAATAAGAACAGGTGGATGGCGCGTGTGGCCATCATGGTATTGTGCGTAGGGTGGGGCCGATACTGTAAGGCTAGGCATTTAACCGAGGATTAAATCTTAAGGTAAAACTATTTTTATTCAGATATGGTGTATGTCTAGATTTCCAAATCACGATGAAAGGGGAAGAGACGTGGAAAAAAATAAAACCTTGTTTGACGACTTTTTAAAAGAAGACCGATTTGAACTGCAATCTTATCTCACTTACCTGTTTACTCGTATTTCTGACTATTTTCCGGAACAAACAGAAGAAAATATGATTAATCAATAACACAGGGAGACAAATACATGAGCAAAAATAAATAAAGCGGCCAATTTCAGTTAAATGAAATTGGCCGCTTTTTTGATGTGTGGGGCTGGTTCTTATGCACTAAACGTGTCACTGTGCATCAACAAAATGAGGCATGAGAACCGTCCCCATGCATCATCCTACGAGGCGACCCTTAGGATCAGGATGCCAATAAAGGCCAGGATGAGGCCGGTGACTTCGCGCCTGTTCCATGCTTCTTTAAGGTAGAAGCGTGCGTAAAGAATAACAAAGGCTACGTTCATGGCGACGATGGCGGAGACAATTCCGGTAATCCCATCGCGGAAGGCCGGGAAGATTAAAATCATTCCCAACGCATTGGTGATCCCCACGCCCATTCCAACACCGAGTGTTTTTTTCACGGTCCAGCTGCGGGCACTGCCCATACCCTCTGACTCAACCGCAGCTGCAGCCTCGTGTCGGGCTTTGTTTGCTTTGGCATTGCCGAATGCCCATGATAGTCCGAACAAGACTGCTCCAGTTGCAAACATGACCGTTAAAGCAGGAAACGTTGACGCGCCAGACAAGGTAGCTAGTTTGACGGTCGTATCGGTAAATCCGAAAAATAGCATGGTCAAGATTCCCCATTGAATCCCTTTTAATTGATTGAGCTTTAAATCCTGTGAATATTTGATTAAAAGCAGACCCGCCAACACGATGAAGAAGGCGATGAACTGCCACGTCGAAAGTGCCTCGCGCCAAAGGATGTAAGCAAGAATCACGACTACCAGCGGCGGCAGTCCTGTAAATAATGCGATAATTGAGGCCTTACCGACAGCATACCCCTTATACATAGAGGCATTTGCAATAAACGAAAATAACCCCAAAAAGAAGCCCAACAATGCTTCAATGGTCCACGGCTGCTGGAACCATACATTGCTGGCCAGCGTGATAACGGTTCCAGAAATATAAACGCCTAACAGCATCAGATTACGATCAATCGGCCGCTGCGAGGTCCAATGATAAAGAATTCCCCGCATCCCAAAACAAGTAGCTGCCAAAACAGCAAAAACAAACCACATAGCAAACTCTCCTAATCTTTAAAATACACTCCTTCCAGTATACATCAAACGCTTACATGGCGGGGTTTAGTTTTTTTGTCATTTTATGGGGGGGAATTTTAGGTGTGTGGTATAAGGACGGTTCTCGTGCATCAGTCAAGGATGATTTTGGATAGGGTGAGGCAAGTGAATCGTCCCCCTGGAGCAGCTTTTTGTCGAAATTTCGAACTCTGGCCGGGGAAAATTATTTTTTAGGATAAATATAGTAAAATTGTCAGTAGATAGATATACCCATTGATTTGTGTTTGGGGGAGAATCATTTATGAATGACCTGTTAAATAAGCCTGTTATTTTTCGTTATGGTTTTATTATTGTCATGGCCATTAATCTCTTTTTTCATTTCCTTAATACGGGGGAGCAAAATATATACATTGGTTATATCCTCGCTGTCATTTTTTTAGGCATTGGCTATTATCGGCGGTCCAGTTTATTCTTGGTTACCTTAACCACGTTGGTGGTTTATAGCAGGTTCCCGCTTGACCTGCAATCTAATACGTTATTAAGATTCATCATCCTAGAAGGTACTTATCTTATCGTTCTATATATTTCTGTTGGATTTATGAAAAAAAGCCAGAAGATAAAAGAGGATCATTTGGAATTAATCTCTGCTTTATCAAATGCATTAGATTCAAGAGATACCTATACATCGGGACATTCCCACCATGTATCCGACTATGCCGCAAAAATTGCTAAACAATTGAGACTGCCAAGTGATATGATTGAGTCCGTTAGAATAGGAGGATTACTCCACGATATTGGAAAAATTGGGGTCCCCGAATCCATCCTTTTAAAGCCAGGAAAATTAACGGAGAAGGAATTTTCTTTTATAAAAAAACATCCTATCATTGGCTGCGAAATGATAAAACACGTGAAAGAGTTTGAAGAAAAGGGTGTTTTAGACATCGTTTTATACCATCATGAAAGATTCGATGGAAAGGGCTATCCCATGGGGCTAAAAGGGGAAGAGATCCCATTAGCCGCTCGAATCGTCGCGGTTGCGGATACCTTTGATGCCATCATATCAAAACGTGCATACAGTCCAGAGGTACCGATGGAATTGGCGTTGCTGGAGATTGAAAAGAATAAAGGGAAGCAATTTGACCCGGTTATTGCGGATGCTTTTTTAAGATTATTCGAATGGAAAAAAGAAGACATCATGATGAAAAGAAATGACCATTTTCCTACCGGCAGCATATTGTCCAAAAAACAAAGGGACCGTTTCACCGGCACACTTTAAGACCCCGGGAATAGTCCAAATGAAACTTTCAGTAGAAAAAATGAAGGGTTTTAGCATTTTTAAATGATAAGAAGGATGTTGGTCTTATGGGGATAAAGGGCAGGGTTGTAACCGTCTTGATCGTTTTCATCATTAATACCTCTTATATGAGCTATTATTTTTATAGGGATGGATATGTAAGCTTGGTTGAAATAATCGGATTACCTTTCATGCTTGCGCTTGCTTGGTGGTTCGGGAAACAATATGATATTGCCATCTATTATTCAGAAAAGGATATTTTGACGACACTTTACAATAGAAGATTTGTTGAGAAATATATTTCTACACAGAAGGTCCAAAACTTTGCTCTTTTGCTGCTGGATGTGAATGATTTTAAGGTGATAAATGACGTTTATGGCCACAAGGCCGGCGATCAATATTTAATGACGATCGCTGCTCAATTAAAGAAAAGTGTAAAGGAAAAGGATATCCTCGCACGGTGGGGTGGAGATGAATTTTTAATCATTACCCCAGGAACCAAGAAAAAGGAAAATTTGGCTGAAATGATGGACGAAATCCATCAAAACCTAAAAGATGCATCGCCTGTTGAGGTTGAAATCCGCGTATCCATCGGTGCAGCCCTGTATCCCAGCGAAGGAAGTACATTTGACGACCTATTGAAATTAGCTGATAAGAACATGTACAGTATGAAGGCGCTTAAACATGGGTGAGGTAGGGGGACGATGTCGTGCCTCAATTTTGCCTGCGAAGGAAGGGGACGTTCCGCTGGCAAAAGCCAGAAGAATCGTCTCCTTGTTTTTATGTCTTTTTTATAAACCAAAAGTATTTGTATCCGATAAACTCCTAATACTACCTCCATAAGGAGGAGTATATGACCTACGATTATTTCATTCTTATGATGATTTGGATTGTTTCTATTATCATTTTGTTTATAGTCATTCCGAAGCCAAAAATTCGGGAGTATATGGCGGTTTTCTTCTTTTTTCAGTCATTAACTTGGATTTTTGGCATTGTCTTTACCGCCCTTGGCGCCTTATCAGCAGATTTTCGCCTATTTGAAAAAGCAACCAAAATTAGCTTTACCTCGGAGTTTATGTTCTTTCCGACCATGGCCGTTGTCTTTCATCGATGGTATCCTGACCGGGGCGGGAAACTGAGAGAGGTTCTCCATTACGTTCTATTCACCGGGGTCATTATTTTATATATGTATTTACTAGCGACGTTTACAAGAATTATGATTGTCGATGCCCAGCAACTAATTAGATTCTTTTTTAATTTTGTATTTGAGTTTTGGGCCTGCAGAAGATATGTCGTCTGGCTTATGGGAACCACAAAGCTACAGGCTTATCATGAAGTGGGAGGATCGGAAGAATGGAAGTGACAATCCTCTATGCAATCTGGTCCATCACCATCTTCTCATTGGTCTTAATCCCTAAAAAACGTTTAAATGAAGCAAGTATCATTTTTGTTTTTCAGCAGTTAATAACTTGGTCTTTAGGCCTTATCGTGGCAGAGTTAAATTGGATCGAATACCCAGTCAGGGAGTTTGCTTCGGTTAACAGAACAAGTTTCACCTTTGAGTTTTGGGTATATCCTCTCATTAGTGTTTTTTATGTCTTGTATTATCCAGTCCATAAAAGGATTTGGAAACGTATATTTTACACATCCGTTATCACAACTGTCATAATCATTTCAGAAGTCTTTTTTGAAAAATTCACAGACCTTATTAAATACGTTCATTGGGAATGGTACTTTTCCTGGATTTCAGTCTACGCCACCCTATACCTAGCTCACCGTTTTCACCGTTGGTTTTTTAAGTTTGCAGCCCTATACCCCAGCGAAGAAAAAACATTCGATGACTTATTGAAACAGGCAAATAAGAATATGTATAGTAGGAAGGCGCTTAAGCATGAGTGAGGCATGGGGACGTCATGCCTCGTTTATATATGATTTTAGTTTGAGCTAGAGTGATGCATCAGATGAAGGGGAGTGAGAGGATGAGATTAGGGTGGTTAGTGTCCGTTATTTTAGTTGTTTTCTTTATGGCAGGGTGCGGAAGTGGGGATCGTTCAAAGCCTGTTTCAGATCAGCCAAAAGGAAGTGTAAAAAACGAATCGGAAAAGCCAGGGGGCGAACCGAATCAATCTGGCGGCGGCAGTCAACCGGAAAAGCCTAACAATCAGCCGAGTAAAGATACGAATCAACCAGAAACAGCTTCTTATCAAACCATTAAAATTCATGACGAGTCGATTATAAAAGACAGTCCGATTATCAACATTATTTATCCTCAAATTGATGGCATGAAGGACAAAGGGGCACAAGACCAAATCAATGCAATATTGAAGAAAAAGGCTAACAGTACAGATGAAAAGCAAATGACCAATGATGACCCGAGTATGCCGCCCTCGTTTTACTCAAAGTACAAAATCACCTTTCAAAATGACCATCTAATCAGCTTTGTCTATGACCAATATCTCTATCTTAGCGGGGCTGCACACGGAATGCCGGTGTTGGTTCCGATTTTAGTTGATTTGGATAATGGGAAAATTGTGGAGCCGAACGAATTCTTTACTGGTTCGAATCCGAATCAAACAAAACAACTGATTAGCCAGCTCATACTAAAACAAGATGTTTTGCACACACTTGATTCGATGGGGGAGTTTGCACAAATCAGCACTGAGGATTTAAAACAGGTTTATCTGACAAGGGATGGCTTGGTGATGTATTTCCCGCCCTATGAGTATGCTTCTTTCGCTGAAGGCACGCTTCAATATCACCTTTCTTTTTCCGATCTTCAAAGCCTGCTAAACGCTGCATTTTTCAAAAGTCACGGGATTGAGATTTCGCAGCTAACTAATTCCACAACCACCGTTTATTTTTCTGAAGGATATCATTTTTCGATTCCAAAAACATGGTTTGATCGTTTGATATTTGAAAGGGCGGATTACGAGCAGAATAATCCTTGGTTTGCTGAAATGAATGTCTATTATCATTCTCCTGACAAACCGTTATTGTTTAGTGTCCACATGTATGAAAAACAAGTATGGACATCGTTAAACCTGGGAACGGAATTCAAATTAACGGAAGACAGTGAGATTATTTACTCATACTCTGCAGTACAAAGTCCTCAAACTAATTTACAAGCCAATGAATTCATAAAGAACGTACTACCCGGCATGATGAAAACATTTCAACTGGAATAAACGACCCTAACCTTAACCCACTCACCCAAAGTCTTCATCATCTCATTCATAAATTTCCCAATTCTGGCGAATATTAAGTCTATATACCATACTAGATTTGATAGGAGCTTTGGAATGATGGAAATTGCCGATATATTTGTTATTATTGAGTTTGTTTTTATTGTACTTGTGCTGCTGGGTGTAGTTGTTTTTATTGGATATTTGTTAATTTTCGACCAGAATCAGAAACAGCATTCGATTTTGCGGAATTATCCAGCCTTGGGCCGGATTCGTTATTTTTTTGAAAAAATTGGTCCAGAAATGCGGCAGTATTGGTTTAACAGCGATACGGAGGGAAAGCCTTTTTCGCGGGACGATTATGAGCATATTGTCAGAAGCGCGAAGTATAAGCGGGATGTAGTGGGCTTCGGGTCGAAACGCGATTTTGATGAAGATGGGTTTTTTGTCCGCAATTCTATGTTTCCGAAACTAACCGAAGAAATCAAAATGGACCAGGAAACAACTGTCACAACGAAAAAGTATCTATTATTGAAGGACCCATTGTTCACCGACCGGAAGGAAAAATGGGAGGATGAGGAATCGCTTGCCAATCTATTGGATGATAACGATGCTGTAGTGATTGGTCCCAAAACCAGGCATCCCTTCGTTGTCAAAGGTTTAATCGGTATGTCGGCGATGAGTTACGGCGCGTTGGGGAAAAACGCCATTACAGCATTATCCAAAGGTTTGGCCCTGGCCAAAGGGACCTGGATGAATACTGGCGAAGGCGGGCTGTCCCCCTATCATTTGGAGGGCGGCGCCGATATCATTATGCAGATTGGCCCGGCTATGTTCGGGGTTCGCGACGCTAATGGGGATATGGATTGGGATGAATTAAAGCGGAAAAGCGAGATTCCCCTGGTGAAGGCTTTTGAAATTAAGCTGGCTCAGGGGGCAAAAACGCGCGGCGGTCATATTGACGCGGAAAAGGTTAATCCGGAAATTGCCGCAATCCGCAAGGTGGAGCCCTATAAATCGGTGGACAGCCCGAACCGATTTAAACAATTTGGCGACATCGCATCGATGATTGACTTTATTGATAAAATTCGCGAGCATACGGGGAAGCCTGTCGGCATGAAGATTGTCATCGGCAGTCCCGACAGTGCGGAGGAACTGGCTAAATATATGAAGGAATCCGGAAAAGGGCCGGATTTTATTACCGTCGATGGCGGAGAAGGCGGGACGGGCGCATCCTATCAAGAACTAATTGACAGCGTTGGCCTGCCGATAAAATCGGCCCTTCCTATATTGGATTTAACCTTGAAAAAATATGGTGTGCGGGACCGTGTGAAAATCATTGCTTCGGGTAAACTGTTCACCCCCGACCGGATTGCCATAGCCTTGGCGATGGGGGCGGACTTGGTCAACATTGCCCGCGGATTTATGATTACCGTCGGCTGTATCCAAACACTAAAGTGCCATTCCAACGCTTGTCCGGTCGGAGTGGCCACCACAGACCCAGACCTGCAAAAGGCTCTCGTTATTGATGAGAAAAAATACCGTGTCGTCAATTTTCTAGTCACGCTCAGACAAGGACTATTCAGAATCGCAGCCGCGGCCGGATTGGACTCACCGGTCCACTTCGGCCCAAACCACATCTGCTACAAAGACGACAAAGGCATCGTCACATCACTAGAAAACATCCTAAAAGAAATGGAGCAGCAGATTGGATGAAGCATGGGGAAGGTTCCCGTCTTTCAATTTTGGCAAGAAATTGTGAGGCAGGGTGACGGGTTCTCCTGCCTTATATTATTTTGGATCAAAAGCGGCAAACGCCTTAAAAGATAGGCGGATAAGCTTTAAAGCAAGTAATGGGTCATGTCACACCTCTAATTTTTTTCACAAAAAGCTCTTCCCATGAGAAGGGCTTTTTGTGTTCTCCAGACACTAACCATTGATCAACGGCAAACAAAGGGGTTCTAGGTCGCTCCTTTTGCTCCAAGGGTATCCTGGACTTGAGCACCCAGCTCTTGAAGCTGATCGACCATACTTTGGATTTCTTGTATAGGATCAAGCAATTGGTTTGTTTCGAGGAGGGAAGGGTCCCATTTTCCGTCCATTAGACTGTTCAAGCAGATGTCAATTTGGTCAGTCAACTGGTTGTTTTGTTGGACTATTTGCTGGTGGAATTCAGCCGCCGTGTCTGGGACATCCAGTGAATTAAAGGCTTCGATGGCATTTTTCATGTCCTGGAGTTTAGCTTTGAGGTCATTTGCGGCTGTTTGGCTCTCCGCTGCCTGTGTGATGAGCGGTGAGATATCATCTGCAAACTGGGAGACATTGTCTAAGTAGTTCCTCGCATCCCTTACATAATCAAGCGTGTCATAGGCATTGCTCAAAAAGGAGCAACCGCTTAAAAGTAATAACAGACTGGTTGATAAAACAACTAACCATCTTCTCATGTCATAACCCTCCACTTCTATATTTGGGTATAAAATATCCCTAATACCATCCTATGTTCTTAGCGATGGAGGAAACACAGGGTCAGATCTCGTGGTGATTTTTAAAAGCCTTTTTAAGGATAGGGCTACTGCTTGCATCGGATCCTAGTTTCAATCTGAGACTTTTGTTGTATTCAAATATTTTGTGAAGAGATGTATGATAATTCGATGTGATGGTCTCTTTTTTTAGGTGACGGCCATCCACGTTCGTCCATTAATAAAAGTTTAAAAACAAGAGGGAAGGTATTTAAGAAATGTCTTTGGACTCATTAGTATTGGCTTTTTCCACAGCCGACATAGACTATGACATGTTGAAAAATTTAGGGATATCTATCGGGATTTTGGCTGTATTTCTTCTTTTTAGAAATCTGTTTACCAAATATGTATTCCAGTTGATTGTAAAATTAGCCAGGAAAACACCAACTGAATTTTTAACACAAATTTGTTTAAGTTTTGAGCGTCCTTTAGGATGGGCGTTTATTATTGTCGGTTTGTACCTGGCGATGGATTATTTTCCTTTTATGGAGCAGCAAAATGAGTTGTTTATCAAATTTTTGCGATCCATGATCATAGTGTTAATCACATGGGGCTTGTTTAATTTGTCCTCTCCTTCCACAGGGATTTTAATCAGTGTTAACGAAAAAATGAACAATAAGATTGATTTAATTCTTCTCCCGTTTATTTCAAGGACCATTCGCGTCATTATTATTGCCATCAGTATCAGTATTATCGGTCAGGAATTTAATTATGATGTCAATGGATTGGTTGCTGGCCTTGGCTTAGGGGGCCTTGCCTTTGCTTTAGCGGCGAAGGAAGCGGTCGGGAATCTCATTGGCGGGGTCGTGATTGTCACGGAAAAACCTTTTTCCATTGGAGACTGGATCAAAACGCCGAGCGTTGAGGGGATTGTAGAGGATATCAATTTCAGAAGCACGAAGGTTCGAACCTTTAGTCAAGCTCTGGTTACTGTTCCGAATGCAACCCTTGCAAACGAAGCGATTACGAACTGGAGCCGAATGGGGAAAAGAAAGATTGATTTTCACTTAGCACTTAACTATAAAACTACCAAAGAAGAAATTCAAAGAGTCGTAAGCCGAATTGAACAATTATTAAGGAATCATGAAGAAATCCATCCGGATACGATTATGGTGGTGTTCGATCATTATAACGAAAGCAGTCTAGATGTTCTAGTCTATTTTTTCACAAATACGACGGTTTGGGCAGAACACGTTAAGATCAAACATGAAATCAACTTACAAATCATGGGGATATTGGAGGAAGAGGGAGTAGAAGTCGCTTTCCCAACCCGCAACATTTACGTATCTCCACAAACAAGCGAAGTATTTCAAACCATGGGATCTTTTGATTAAGTGAGGCACAGGGACGGTTCGAGACTACTGAAAAACATTCCCTAAGAGGACGGATAAAGACATTTACATCCCTAGGATAAGCAATATTGTACTCATTGACCTAATAAAGACCATTTTCCTTTGGCCGGAGCAATTTAGTATTGAACACGTTCTTTTGCCTCCACAGTCTCATTGGACCTCCAAAGGGCCAATTCCTGCGGTTTTTGCGATGATTTTGTCCTCATGATGGCTCTATGAGGACACTTCCTGCGGTTTTTGCAACCATTCTGTCCTCATGAGAGCTCTATGAGGACACTTCCTGCGATTTTTGCGACCATTCTGTCCTCATGAGAGCTCTATGAGGACACTTCCTGCGGTTTTTGCAACCATTCTGTCCTCATGAGAGCTCTATGAGAACACTTCCTGCGGTTATTGCGACCATTCTGTCCTCATGAGAACTCTTTGAGGACACTTCCTGCTGTTTTTGCAACCATTCTGTCCTCATGAGAACTCTTTGAGGACACTTCCTGCGATTTTTGCGACCATTCTGTCCTCATGATGACTCTATGAGGACACTTCCTGCGGTTATTGCAACCATTTTGTCCTCATGAATCCCCTATAGAGTCATTTTCCCGTTTTTTTCAGTGATCTCGGACGGTTCGCGTGCATCCCGGACAGGGTAGGGCACAAGAACCGTCCCCATGCATCAACATGCTTCAAAGTCCGATTTTCCGCCCAGCTTCTTTCGGCATCGGCATTTGTTTATGAAGTGTCCCCACTTGTTCAATTTGAGATAGGAAGCTGGAAGGGAAGGGGGCTGACCGCCCTGTTTTTGTGTTGATGCCCATTAGCATTTGTTCGCTTGTGGCGAGCCGTTCGCCATGGGTGTTTTCCATCGTAAAAAATACGTGCAGCCGTTTTGCGTCATAATCAAGCAACTGCACTCCAATCCTCAGTTCTTGGCCTTTATGGGCTTCTTTTAGATAGCAGAGGTGGGTTTCTAGCGTGTAAATGGTGTACATTTCATATTGTCGGAAGTCAGCATCAATCCCCAGCCGCACCATCAGCTGGTCGACTGCGATGCTAAACACCTTTGCATAGGCAGAATCCGTCATATGGCCGTTATAATCAATCCAATCCTCATGCACTGTTTCAAGTAAGAGCGGGTTTTCGATTTGTGTCATTAAGCTGCATCCCCCAGTTCAAAATCAACCTTGATAAAAATCATATTCTCCCATTCAGATTAGCGCCCGGCCAATATTTTTCCAACAGCTGCTGAAGCTCAATCAAAAAGTCATCCCGCCGTTCCTCGAGCCCTGCAATCGAATGGCCGGCAGTCTGCCGTTTGCACCCGTCAATCACCTGATTGCTCAGTTCCTCCGTCAGCTCTGGTGCGACGAGTTTGGTCCAAGGCAGTTTCAAGGCAGGACCGAATTGTTCCAGCATATGTTTCATTCCTTGTTCACCGCCGGCAAGGTGAAGAGTAAGGAATGGCCCCATTAATGCCCACCGTAAACCAGGTCCGTAAATGATGGCAGCATCGACTTCCTCGGTTGTGGCAATTCCGTCGTTGACAAGGTGCAGGGCTTCACGCCAAATCGCCTCCATTAACCGGTCGGCGACATGACCCTCGATTTCAGAGGAAATGACCAGAGGCTTCATACGAATAGATTGATAGAATTGTTCCGCCTTCGCCAAAATCTCCGCTGCTGTCCGCTTACCGCCCACCAGTTCAACCAATGGAATTAAATAGACGGGATTGAAGGGGTGAGCCACGATGATCCGCTCAGGCCGGGTGCAGTCTGCTTGCAGCGTGCTCGGTATAAGCCCGGATGTACTGGAGGCAATGATTGCCTCAGGCTTTGCATTCAAATCAATTTCCGCCAGCAAACGCCGTTTTAAATCTTCCCGCTCCGGTGCGTTCTCCTGAATCAAATCGGCGTCAGCCACCGCTTTTGCCAGGTTTGGCTCGAAGCGGAGCCGGTCTTTCGAAGCCCCCGCAGCCAAACCCAGCTTCTCCAAAGCCGGCCAGGCACGCTCCACACTTGCACGCATCCGCTCCTCTGCACCGGATGCTGGATCTGTCGCGATGACATCATAGCCCTGCGCTAAAAAACGGGCGATCCAGCCATTACCGATTACTCCTGTGCCAACGACGGTTACTTGTTTAATAGAATGATTGTGCACTAGATCCCAGCCTTTCTATGAGGATTTTTTAAGCCTAAATGGGTTCGAGCTTCTTCAGGGGACATCGGTTCGGCACCAAGCCCCGCCATGATGGTAACGGTTCTATCTACCAATTGGGCATTGGTTCCCAGCACCCCTTTATCCAAATAGAGATTGTCTTCCAATCCGACCCGGACATTGCCGCCCAAGAGCATCGATTGGATCGCCATCGGCATTTGCATACGGCCGATGCCAAAGGCGGACCAGTGGGCATTTTTCGGAAGTTTATCCCGCATATAAATCATCGTTTCCGCATCGGCCGCTGCCCCCCAAGGGATACCCAGGCAGAATTGGAACATCGGGTCGCCGTCAACCAGGCCATCCTCGATTAATTGCTTGGCAAACAGGAGGTGCCCGGTATCGAAGCATTCCAATTCAGGCTTGACTCCGCTTTGTTGGATAAGGCGGGCCTGTTTGCGCAGCCAATCGGTGGTGCTTATGTAAAGCTGGTCACCGAAATTCAAGCTTCCGCAGTCTAATGTACAAAGCTCAGGCAGTAATCTCCCAATTGGCTCATGGCGTTCTTCCGGGGTCTGGATGTCTGTTCCAGGTCCGCCGAGGGCTGGGTTCTGTTCGCTCGGAATCCAGTCTCCGCCCCCTCCGGAAGTGAGGTTGAGGATGACGTCGGTTTCCGCTTCACGGACCCGTTCGACCACCTCTTGGAATAATGCCGGGTCATGGCTGATTCCGCCGGTTTTGGGGTCGCGGACGTGAATATGGGCGATCGTTGCGCCAGCCTTTGCTGCCTCAATGGCCGATTCGGCGATTTCATTAGGGGTAACGGGAACATAAGGGCTTTTCTTGACTGTATCTCCTGCGCCAGTGACCGCACAAGTAACGATGACCTTTTTCTGCATATATTTTCCTCCTCAAAAATTTATAAAAAAAAGAAAATGGCTTGGTCCATTTTCTTTTTTTAGCTAATAGAAAGGTATGAGCTAAACGACGCCTCTGCCTCGCCTTAGCGGCCAGTTATTTTGCAAGTCTTCTTGAACTAGTCTCATGGCTTTGGAACATATTTAAAAATTTCTCCGCTGTCAAAGAATTCAACCAACTGGGCTAACCAATAATAATAATCCAGCCATTCCTTTGTTTCTTTGAGGAGAGTATTAATTTTTTGTTCCAGCTCTGCATCGATTGTTCCGTTTTCCATAATGGAGTGCAGTTCAGCAGACATCTTTTTTTCAAACATTTTGTTTTTCTGGATGGCTTTTCGCCAGTTCGAGGTGAACAACGAAACGAAGGTTTGATAATAATCCTGCTCTACATTGTATAAGTCTTTACGGACGCCTTTTTCAAACACTTTTTCCGCAATATTCAAATCCACCATTTCGCGGACGACTTGGCTCATCCGGGTTTTGCTCATTCCGGTTTCCTCAGATAGTTCATCCAGTGTCATCGGCCTCCGGTTCATATAAATGATGCCCAGTACTCTCCCGACAGTAGCGGAGACCCCGTATGTTTGCATATTATCGGCAATTTTCTCTACAAACTGCTCTTGGATATGATTAATTTTTTCTAATGGTTCTACATCCAAAGGAATTCACCCTTCCAGTTACCCTAATACGTTGCCACTATATCACATTTTTTGAAGAAAACGAACAGGGGAATAGGGTTGTTAAAGGGAGGAATTGGGAGGATTTTTAAGAAAGGCTTGGAAAAATAAACCTAAAAAACATATAATCTGTAAATTTGATGTAATTTATAAAATTCATAAACTTTTTATTTTACAAAGTTTCTATTATACTAAATTTAGATAATTTAGATTTTTTGCATAAAAAATGGAGGTGCTTGCTTTGCTTAAATTTGATCATGTTTCAAAAGTGTATAAGGGAGGGAAACGAGCGGTACATGATTTGAACTTGGAAATTGCCAAGGGAGAATTCATCTGTATTATCGGCCCAAGCGGCTGCGGGAAAACAACGACCATGAAAATGATTAACCGGTTGATCGAACCGACAGAGGGTACCATTTCTATCAATGGTGTAGACATTATGAAGAGCGACCCGGTGACGCTGAGGCGTGAAATCGGGTATGTGATTCAGCAGATTGGCTTATTTCCCCACATGACCATTCAAGAAAATATCTCCCTCGTCCTAAAATTATTAAAAGTCCCAGAGAATAATCGCCGCGCTCGCGCACGGGAATTACTGACACTTGTCGATATGACACCTGATTATTTAGAACTTTACCCCCATGAATTGAGCGGCGGCCAGCAGCAGCGGATTGGTGTACTGCGCGCATTGGCAGCGGATCAGCCTCTGATTTTAATGGATGAACCATTTGGCGCATTAGACCCGATTACCAGGGAATCACTCCAAGAAGAATTCAAAAAGCTGCAGCGGAAGCTGGAAAAAACGATTGTGTTTGTTACCCATGACATGGATGAGGCGCTGAAATTGGCGGACCGGATTGTCATTATGAAGGACGGGCAAATCGTCCAGTGTGATACACCAGATGAAATCCTGCGTAATCCAGCCAATGAGTTTGTCGAAGAGTTTATTGGAAAAGACCGTCTTGTCCAGGCAAGACCGAATATCCAAACAGTCGAGCAAATTATGAGCCCTAATCCGATCACGATTACAGGAGACCGGTCTTTATCAGAAGCGATTCAATTAATGAAACAGCATCGCGTCGATTCCTTGCTTGTCGTGGATGAGTTGAAGGTTCTGCAAGGGGTTATTGATGTCGAAATTATTGACCAAAAACGGAAAAAGGCGAGTCTGGTGCGAGATGTGGTGGAAGCAGAGGTCTTTACCGTCAAAAAAGGGACGCTTGTTCGTGATACGGTCCGAAAAATCTTAAAAATGGGCATGAAATACGTTCCGGTGGTCGATGACAAACATCGTCTTGTTGGGATTGTCACGAGAGCTAGTTTGGTAGACATTGTCTATGATTCAATCTGGGGCGTGGATGAACTAACAAAAATAGGTTAGGAGGGAGATGACATGGATACCATTTTACAATTTTTGAGTACATACGGCGGTGAAATGCTGTATAAGACGTGGGAGCATTTATATATTTCGATTTTTGCAGCCCTGCTCGGCATTCTCATCGCCGTACCTCTGGGAGTAGCGTTAACGCGATTTCCAAAAGGGGCTGAAGTGGTGATGGGAATATTAGGTATCATTCAAACTTTTCCAAGCTTTGCTATTCTCGCTTTCTTTATTCCTCTTTTAGGTGTCGGAAAAACACCGGCTATCATTGCTTTATTTTTCTATTCAGTCCTACCTATCCTGAGAAACACCTATACGGGTGTGAACGGCGTGCAAAAGAGTCTGCTCGAAGCAGGACGCGGGATGGGTATGACTGGATGGGAACGAATCCGCTACGTAGAGGTGCCGCTGGCGATTCCCGTTATTATGGCAGGCATTCGCTTATCAACGGTTTATTTAATTGGCTGGGCGACCTTGGCGTCCTTTATTGGAGGCGGGGGCCTGGGGGATTACATTTTTAGCGGTCTGAACTTGTATCAGCCTGAATTCATTATTGCCGGTGCGGTTCCCGTTACTTTGCTGGCTCTATTGACCGATCTTCTTTTAGGCAAAGTCGAAGGCTGGGTCACGCCTAAAGGAATGAAAAAGATGAGAGAAGCTGCATAGGGGAAGGAGGCACTAAAGATGTTGAAAAGAAATCATTTACTGATTGCCATTATCATGACAGTGGCGGTCTTCATGAGCGGCTGTGCACTGCCCGGTTTGAGCGGAGCGGCCGACAACACGATTAAGTTAGGAACGATGGGGACATCGGAGTCACAAATTATGGGAAATATGGTTCGGCTGATGATTGAACATTATACTGATGCCAAGGTGGAAATGGTCAATAATCTGGGATCTTCCATTGTTCAGCATCAGGCCATGATGAATGGCGATATCGATATTTCGGCCACACGCTATACAGGAACAGACCTGGCGGGGGCGCTAGCCATGGACCCGGTCAAAGACCCTGGGGAAGCGCTTACGATTGTCAAACGCGAATTCCAAAAGCGCTTTGACCAAACTTGGTTTGATTCGTACGGCTTTGCCAATTCCTATGCGTTTACAGTGACAAAGGCGCTGGCGGAAAAAGAAAACCTGAACACCGTTTCCGATTTACAACCGTTTGTATCTGACTTGAAACTTGGTGTCGACAATGCCTGGTTAAAGCGGAAAGGGGACGGTTACGAGGGGTTTGTAAAAGAGTACGGATTTGAATTCGGCCAGACCTTCCCGATGCAGATTGGCTTAGTGTATCAGGCAGCTGCGAACGGAAAAATGGATGTTGTCCTGGCGTATACCACCGATGGGCGCATCAGTGCCTATGATTTAAAGGTATTAGAGGATGACAAGCATTTCTTCCCGCCATATGATACGTCACCGGTCGCACGAAACGATGTGTTAAAGGCACATCCGGAATTAAAGGAAATCCTTCAAAAGCTGGCTGGAAAAATTAGCACTGAGAAAATGCAGGAGCTCAATTATGAAGCAGACGGAGAAATGAAGGAACCAGCCGTTATTGCAAAGGAATTTTTAGAAGAGCACAAGTATTTCGAAGGGGAGGGGTGAAACCATGGAGACGATCACTGATATTTTGTATTATTATTCGCAAAATGCGTCGTATGTGTGGGTCGAGTTTTATCGGCATTTCCTCATGTCTGCCTATGGCGTTTTATTTGCTGCGATTGTCGCCATCCCGGTAGGCATCTTCATCGCCCGCTACAACAAGCTGAGCACGTGGGTGATTTCGCTCGCCAATATTATCCAAACCATTCCGGCGTTGGCGATGCTGGCTGTGCTCATGCTTGTCATGGGGCTCGGAACCAATACGGTCGTATTTTCCTTATTCCTCTATTCTTTATTGCCGATTATTAAAAACACTTACACTGGCATCCGGAACGTTGACCATGCCTTGCTTGAATCGGGAAAAGCGATGGGAATGACCAAGTTTCAGGTTCTCTGGATGGTTGAGCTGCCGCTGGCGATGTCCGTGATAATGGCCGGACTGAGGACGGCATTGGTCATCACAATCGGGATTGCGACCATCGGGACCTTTATTGGTGCGGGCGGCTTAGGTGACATTATCTTGCGCGGCACGAATGTAACGGACGGAACACCGATTATTCTCGCGGGTGCCATCCCAACCGCCTTGATGGCTGTCATTGCCGATGTGGTGATGGGCTGGCTGGAAAGAAGGCTGTCGCCGATTAAAAAGCGAAAAGGCAGTTTGAAGAAAAAACTAGCTGAACGGGCCGTATAGCCCAGCTCACTTTTACGAAAAAGTCCATCCCGATTTTGAACTGCGGGTGGACTTTTTTCTTGATTTGGTGCTGTGCTGGGGCATAGCGTGCAGCTTCAGGCGCTTATTTATTTTCGAGAGGAAAGGGTGAATTTTTAAAAATGAAGATTGAACAGATTTTAGTAGAGAAAAATGTGCCTTGTAGAATGCGGGACGGGATCACGCTTTATGCAGATGTCTATCGGCCAAGTCAAGAGGGGAAGTTTCCGGTGCTGTTGACCCGGCTTCCCTATAATAAGGATTTGCCGTTCTATTCCCATCGCTATCTGGATACCCACCGCCTTGTGCAGCATGGCTATGTCGTGATTGTCCAGGATGTCAGGGGCCGCTTCAATTCGGAAGGCGAATTTTATCCATTTTTATATGAAGCGGAGGATGGCTTTGATACGGTTGAATGGGCCGCGGCCTTGCCTTATTCCAACGGAAAAGTAGGTATGTTTGGTTTGTCGTATTATGGGTATACGCAATTGCTGGCTGCTTCCGATCAGCCGCCGCATTTGGAGGCGATTGTTCCGGCGATGACGCTGAATGATTGGCGGAATAATTCAATGGATAAGGGAGGAAAGTTTCTCGTTGCTTCCTCGGAAACATGGGCGCTGGAGTCGGTGGCCCCTGAGCAGATGAGAAGGAAATATGGCGATTCAGCAGAGTATACAGTGCTGATGGAAAAATGGGCAGACTTCTATAACCAGATTGAAGAGTGGTATACGTATAAACCGATTCAGCAATGGCTGCCGCTGAAGGAGCTTGGTGCGGCCGGCTATTTTTTTGACCTGCTGGAAGGGAATGTAATTGAGGATTTGGGGGAGCGGATGAGTATATTGAACAAGTACCATCAGATACATGTCCCGGCCTATCATATTGCCGGCTGGTACGATAATTTGTTGCAGTCAACCTTAAGAAACTTTACGGAACTGCAGAAACAGGGCAAGGGGTTAAATAAATTAATCATCGGACCGTGGGGGCATGGGGTCTTCAGTTCTGTGATTGGCGAGAGGAATTTCGGGCTTCAAGCAGGCGGTGACTGGATTGATGGGCAGGAGGATTTGACGGGTTTGCACATTCGCTGGTTTGACCACTGGTTAAAGGGCGAAGACACGATTGTCGCCGAGGAAGCGCCGATCAAGCTGTTTGTGATGGGGATCAATGAGTGGCGGGACGAGCAGGAATGGCCGTTAGCGAGAACCACGTATGTCCCATATTATCTGCATAGCAACGGCAAGGCTAATTCCCGTTTTGGCGATGGACGCTTGAGTGTGGATATGCCGGAAAGGGAGGAACCGGAGGACAGGTTTGTTTATGATCCATCAAACCCGGTCCCGACCAATGGCGGCGGGACCCTTTACGCAGGGGTCCAGACGATGGGCCCTAAAGATCAACGTCTGTTGGAGGAAAGAGACGATGTACTTGTTTATTCCTCTGAACCGTTGGCAGAAGCGCTTGAAGTGACCGGCATGGTTAAAGTAATCCTGTGGGCACAAACGGATGCTGTGGATACGGACTTTACGGCAAAGTTAATCGATGTCTTGCCTGATGGTACTGCATATAACTTAACAGACGGGATCGTTCGTGCTTCCTATCGAAATGGGGAGATCTGTGGAGCCTCAGAATCTATTAAGGATAAAATTGTGGAGTACGAGATTGACCTATGGCCAACCAGCAATGTCTTCCTCCCAGGCCACCAAATCCGGCTCGAAATCTCATCCAGCAACTTCCCGCGTTACGACACAAACCTAAACAACGGACACACCATGCTCACAAGCAGCGATTACAACACGGCAAACCAAACCATCTACCACCAACAAACCTACCCATCACAGCTAGTTTTGCCGATTATTAAGTGAGGCGAGGCATGGGGACGATTCTCTTGTCTCATTTGGTGCGTGCTAGGTTTTATTAGGGGACAATTAAAGTTTTTAGCATGATAAGATGCCCGGCTAGCGGATAGGAGCTAGCCGGTTTTTTTAGCTAAAGCAAGGGACACCCTTCCTTGGATTTTTTCCCAATCACCAGCAAGATTAATTTAAAGAACCATCTAAATAATAAAAACGGACCTATACCGCTGAAAAAAAACACTCCTTACCTAGCCCTCTTAAAGACAAATCGCCTGGAGTAAAAATGTTTAAATAAACCATCTTTTTTGCCCATTTTTTCAACATGAAAAAGCAGGATTCTCCACTTAAAACCATCCTTAAGATTACTAGCTTGTTAACTCAAATATTTCATGGGACCTACATTTTTGAGGCAAAAGAACCGTCCCCATGCATCACTGTTTAAATTAAGAATTTCCCCGGATTAAAACTTTCATATGCTTCTCTTCGTTTTTCAAAGCCTTCCTTATCGATGACCGCCACGCCGGCAACAAGTGCATTTATGAGTGAAAAGGCAACTGGTCCGGTTTCGATGGTGGACGTAGAAGGTAACTTTATTGGTAAAAGGATATCGGAATGGTCTTTTAATGGTGAAAGATCAGAATCGGTGATTCCAATAACATATGCACCTTGCTTTTTCGCTAATTCAGCTAACTCAATCGTCAGTGAAGAGTAACGATGAAAGGTTATAGCGATAAAGATACTTTGTTCGTTTATTTTGGATAGCAAATAGTTCATATCATCTACACCGGGGTGAATCAGATGGGAACTCCCTTTGATAATATTAAGGGTAAATGAGAGCCACTGTGCGATGGCAAAGGATGTACGGACACCTGAAACCAAGATATTATTTGAGTCATAGATTTTTCTAGCAGCCATGTATAGGTCTTCTTCATTTATTTGCTCTTTTAGTAATTGAATATATGCCTGATCACGCTGCATGCTTTGGATAAAAAAGTTGGGCTGGTCCGCAATTCCCTCTTTGTTTGCCTGATATTCCTGCAGGCCGCTCTTTTGAAAAATAAGATATTTCCTTACCTCATTTTGCAGTTCACTAAATCCACTATACCCAAGTACATAACAAAAACGAATAACGGTTGTCTCACTGACACCGGCATCCTGTCCTAATTGACTAGCTGATTTTAAAGCTGCTTCCTGTGGATGATCTAATACATATTTCCCCACTTTTTTATGTCCGGAGGATAATGTGGGATAGTGATGTTTAATTTTTTCTTTAAAGGTGTCCATTGGATCAACTCCCACGGTTTATGCACTATGCATTTCTAAATGTGTAAATAATTGTGAAGTGTAGACTTTATTAGTATAAAATTGAAGTTTGTGCTTTTACAGTATCAAATGGCTCATACTTTGACAATATGAATTTTTTATAAAATCTAGAAAGACTATTGTGAAAAGACTGAATATATGATAAATTTTTAAAAAAGTGTAAACTTCATATTTTTAAAAAATGAAGTGTGAACTTTTTTTGAATTAAAAATATATAAGGGGGAAATGGAAAATGAAGAAAGTAAGCCTGTTATTCTTAGTGTTAATTCTGGCCTTCTCGATCATTGGCTGTTCGGGAGCAGAGGAATCAGGTTCAAAAAAATCAAATTCGGGAAGTGAAGAAAAGGTCAAAGGCGGTGAGCTCCAAGTAGCCTACAACGCCCAGCCGCCGACCCTTGACCCGCTTCTAACTACGGCAGTTGCGACACGTGATATTACAAGACATATATATGAATCGCTTGTTACCTTCAACCAGAAGTTTGAAGTGGAACCAATGCTCGCTGAGTCCTACAAAGTTAGTGAAGATGGAAAGAAGATTACGTTTGTATTAAGAAAAGGAATTAAATTCCACAATGGTAAAGAGATGACGGTTGAGGATGTTGTGGCCTCAATGAATCGTTGGAGAGACGTCACTCCATTAGGGAAATCTTATTTTAAAGATGCCACATTTACTGCTGAAGGCGACAATACTGTCGTGCTTGAAATGCCACAAACGCTCTCGACGGCACTCGCGATGCTGGCTGACCCAGGACAAGCAGCGATTATTACTCCTAAAGAGGTTAATGAATCCGCAACAGAAAAAGGACTTACGGAATTCGTTGGCACGGGACCTTATAAGTTCGTTGAGTGGAAAACAGACCAATATGTCCATTTGGATAAATTTAAAGACTATCAATCTCTTGAAACAAAAAGCAGCGGTTTAGCAGGAAAAAAGGAAGCGTTGCTTGATGATATCTACTTCCAGTTCGTTACAGATGCCTCCACACGCTTAGCGGGAATTCAAACAGGCGAATATGATGTTGCCAATGCGATTCCGTTTGACAATGCGGAGCAGTTAGAAGCAAATGAAGATGTAGAAAACCATGTTGATCATAACGGATTTAATGGAATTGTATTTAACAAGAAGAATAGATTCTTTCAAGATGTAAAGGCTCGTCAAGCTGTGAATGCTGCTTTAGATGAAGAGGAAATTTTAATGGCTTCCTTCACGAATAAAAACTTCTATGAATTAGAGCACGGTCTGATGATTAAAGACCAAGTAGAATGGTACAACGAAGCCGGTAAAAAATTATATAACCAGCATGATACAGAAAAAGCGAAGAAACTTTTAAAAGAAGCAGGATATAACGGCGAGGAAATTGTTCTTTTAGCCAGCCGGGATTATGAAGACCACTACAATGCCGCTGTGGTTGTGCAGCAGCAACTTGAGAAAATTGGCATGAAGGTCAAGCTTGATGTTTACGACTGGCCGACGCTTCTTCAAAAGCGTGGCGATGCGAATGCTTATGATATGTTCGTCACAGGTTTCCCAACTGAGCCGATTCCAGCAAAATATGTATTTTTAGATTCAGCTAGCCAATGGCCGGGCTGGACGAACGACCCTGTCATTGATGAGCTATTAGAAAAAATTAACGCTGCCACTTCCCAAGAGGAGGCAAAGGAATATTTTGAACAGCTTCAGGAGGAGTTTTATAACTATCTTCCAATGATTAAATTCGGAAATAAGACTACTATTACCACAACTCGTTCAAATATCAAGGGAATGGGCTTCTTACAAGGAATCACCCTTTGGAATGTCGAGAAAAAGTAACTAGTCTTAAGAGGGAGTGGTGACACTTTGAAAGGATATATTTTAAAACGGCTACTGTCACTGATACCTGTATTAATGGTTGTATCCGTTGTTGTTTTTCTCATTATCCATATGACACCCGGTGACCCGGCAGCCGTTATACTGGGCCCGGAAGCCAGTCCCGCCGAGGTAGCCGAGCTGCGTGATCAGCTCGGCCTTAACCTCCCTCTATACCAACAATTTTTCAGTTGGTTCATTGGTATAGTGCAAGGGAATTTCGGATTTTCCTTCTTTATGGATGAGCCTGTGCTTCATGCGTTTGTTTCGCATTTGGGACCTACCTTTTCTTTAGCGATTCTTGCGCAGCTTTTTGCAATCGTGATTGCGATCCCGCTTGGCGTCATTGCAGCTAGAAAAAGAGGTTCGGTTGTCGATCAATCTTTTATGGGCTTTTCTTTATTAGGGATTTCCGTGCCAAGCTTTTTGCTTGGATTGTTTTTAATTCTCCTGTTTGCGGTCCATTTGAAGTGGCTGCCAGTAGCAGGCTATAAACCACTAAATGCGGGACTGTATCTTCACATCAGGTACTTAATTTTGCCTGCGATCGCCTTAGGAATGATGCAGGCAGCCCTGATTGCAAGAATGACCAGATCCTCGATGTTGGATATTTTAAATGCCAATTACATTAAAACTGCCCGCTCAAAAGGGGTTAAAGAAAAAGTGATTGTATATAAGCATGCGTTAAGGAATGCGTTCATTCCCATCATAACAATCATTGGTCAAACCTTTGGAACCCTTGTGGCAGGGGCGGCGGTAGTAGAGACCGTCTTTAATATCCCTGGAATTGGGCAATTAATTGTCAACTCGGTAGAACGCCGTGATTTTGCGGTTATTCAAGGGTCCATTATGCTTGTCGCGTTTAGCTATGTCACGATTAATCTCATCATTGACTTATTATATGGTGTCATCGATCCACGAGTACGATTAAGCAGGAAATAGGAAGGGGGAGCTAATTCATGCAAACATCAACCGTCACGGAGGAAAGAGTTTTATCCAACGTGAAAAATCATATTAAGAAAGAACGACGGGAATTAATGTTTCGGCGTTTCTTTTCGAATAAATTAGCCCTCACAGGAAGCATTATTATTTTGCTGATTCTTTTGTTCACTCTTGTTGGGCCATTGCTGACTGCTCATGACCCTTATGAATTAGATGCCAAAAAGCGCCTGCTTGGGCCGAGTTCGGAATATCTTTTGGGAACGGACAATTATGGCCGGGACTTGCTTGCCCGGGTGGCACATGGTGCCAAAGTATCGATTGGGGTAGGGTTTTCTGTTGCGTTGATTACCTCATTGGCTGGAATGGTGATCGGACTTTATGCCGCTTATTTTCGTTCATTGGATAATATTTTGATGCGGCTTTGTGATGGGTTAATGGCTTTTCCGGCTATTTTGCTCGCGATTGCGATTATGGCTGCAATGGGACCAAGAGTAGAAAACGTTATTATTGCTTTGGGTATCGTGTTCACACCTTATGTTGCGCGGACAGTCCGTTCCTCGGCACTAGTTGTAAAGGAGCAGACCTATATTGAGGCACTGAGGTCTCAGGGCGCCAGTTCATCGAGAATTATCTGGTCTAACATTGCCCCTAACGTGATATCCCCATTGGTTGTTCAAGCAACCTTTATCTTTGCAGATTCGATTATTACAGAAGCAGCGCTAAGCTTCTTAGGTGCAGGTATTCCCGCACCGGCTCCAAGTTGGGGAAATCTGCTATATGATGGCAAGATGGTTATTTTTAATGCCTGGTGGATGACTGTGTTTCCGGGTATTGCCATTATGCTTACGGTATTGGGCCTTAATCTGTTTGGTGATGGCCTTCGTGATTTGTTGGACCCTCATAATAATAAAGCAAAGAAATAAAGAGCAGAGGAGGGCAGCGTGAATGATGGAAAAATTGTTGGAAGTAAAAAATTTAAAAACACATTTTAGGACGGAGCGGGGAGCGGTTACTGCTGTAGATGGTGTTTCCTTTAGCGTTTATGCGGGGGAAATTGTTGGTGTCGTTGGGGAATCCGGATGCGGAAAGAGTGTGACAGCGGAATCAATCCTGCGGCTGTTGGATGAAGGCTCCACTATGTATGAAGGGGAAATTCTCTATCAAGGTAAAAATCTCTTGAATTTTTCCGTAAGCGAAATGCAGGCCATTAGAGGAAATGACATCTCGATGATTTTCCAGGATCCGATGAGCTCGTTAAATCCGGTGTACACAGTAGGCAATCAAATTGCGGAATCCATTCTTCTGCATCAAAAGTGCAGCAAGAAAGAGGCATATGCTAGGGCGGTTGAAATGCTTCGTTTAACGGGTATTCCTTCTCCGGAAAAAAGGATCCATGAGTATCCTCATGAGCTTTCAGGGGGGATGAGGCAGCGTGTGATGATTGCAATGGCCCTATCCTGTCAGCCCCGGCTGTTAATTGCGGATGAACCGACAACCGCACTTGATGTGACCACACAGGCACAAATTCTCGATTTGATTCATGAATTGAAAGAGGATTATAACATGGGAACTATTATGATTACCCATGATTTAGGTGTAGTGGCTGAGGTTTGTACTCGGGTTGTCGTGATGTATTTGGGACAGGTAATCGAAGAAGCAGATGTAGAAACGTTATTTAAGTCCCCTTTTCACCCGTATACACGGGGGTTATTAAAATCCATTCCGCAATTAACTGGGAATCGTTCGGAAAAGCTTCATGTCATTGAAGGGAAAGTCCCGACGCTGCATCAAGTTCCGAAGGGCTGCAGATTTGCCCCGCGCTGTGAGTTTGCCAGCCAAAAATGCAAAGAAGAGATGCCGGAACTCAAAGAGGAAGTAAGCGGACATAAAATTAGGTGCTGGCACTATGAAGAAGTGTTGAAAGCAGGGGAGGATCGCTATGTCGGTACAAACAGCTAAAAGAGAACAGCCGCTCTTGCAGGTACGGAACATAAAGAAGTTTTTCCCCATCACCAATTCATTAGGAAAAGTGACTAGTCACGTGAAAGCAGTCAACGATGTATCATTTGATATATTCGAGGGTGAAACTTATGGATTGGTAGGAGAATCCGGATGCGGCAAGAGCACTACGGGACGTACCGTGATGCGGCTGGTCGAGCCGACTGGGGGAGAAGCTCTTTATCAGGGAAAGGATCTTTATAAGCTTAGGGGGAAAGAACTCCTTAACATGAGAAAAGAGCTGCAGATGGTCTTTCAAGACCCATACTCCTCCTTGAATCCAAGAAAAAGAATTGGTCATATTTTAGAAGAAACCCTAAAAATCCACCGTATTGGCAACAAAGCAGAACGGATGGATCGTGTCATGGATATTCTGCACAGAGTAGGATTTCAGTCGGAGCAATATTATCGCTATCCCCATGAATTTTCGGGAGGGCAAAGGCAAAGAATCGGTTTAGCACGAGCGCTGATGGTCAACCCGAAGCTGATTATTTGTGATGAGCCGGTTTCCGCTCTTGATGTATCCATCCAGTCACAGGTTTTAAATTTATTAGAAGAGATTCAAGATGAATTCCAATTATCGTATTTATTTGTTTCCCATGATTTAAGTGTTGTACGTCATATTTCGGACCGTATCGGGGTTATGTATTTAGGACAGCTGGTAGAAGAGGCGCTGACGGATGAATTGTATGCTAATCCGCTTCACCCCTACACTCAGGCATTACTATCAGCAGTACCAGTACCAGTACCAAATCCTGCTGTAAAAAAAGAACGAATTACTCTAAGAGGCGAGGTTCCTTCACCGTTAAACCCTCCATCTGGTTGTGTTTTTCATACAAGATGCCCATTCGCCACGGAGATCTGTAAACAAGAAGTTCCGGTGAAGAAGATGGTTGCAGTGAATCATGCAGTTGCGTGCCATCTATATGAATAAGATAGGGGATAAAAGGATGAAAATCGAAAAAGTTGTACTTAGAAGACTAAAGATGGATTTAAAGTTCCCGTTTCAAACAAGCTTTGGTACCCAGACAAATCGGGAGTTTATTATAACAGAGGTTTATGCTGGAAATGATATCGGCTACGGGGAGTGCGTTGTCAACTCCAACCCATTTTATAATGAAGAAACTGTCGATACGGCTTGGCATATATTAAAGGATTTCCTTATTCCGTTTCTTTTTCAAAAAGAAGAAATCAGCCATCCGGATGAAGTGAATGAGCTTTTTAAACAAGTCCGCCGTAATAATATGGCTAAATCAGCCTTGGAAGGCGCTATTTGGGATTTGTATGCGAAGAAGCAGGGGAAGCCTCTTGCGGAAGTAATCGGCGGAACGAAACAAAAGATTGCCGTCGGAGTCAGTATCGGGATTCAGGAATCGAAAGAGGCGCTTGTTGAAACGGTAGGGAAGTATCTTGAACAGGGCTTTCAAAAAATCAAAATCAAAATTAAGCCTGGGAAGGATATTGAAATGCTGCAGGCAGTAAGAGACAAATATGGCGATATTCCAATGATGGCCGATGCTAATTCAGCGTATACATTGAATGATGTAAACCTGTTTAAGCAGATGGATAGCCTGGGGCTGATTATGATTGAGCAGCCGCTGGCCCATGATGATATTGTCGATCACGCCAAATTACAGGCTGAGATTCAGACCCCAATCTGCCTTGACGAGAGCATTCATTCCGTTGAGGATGCCAGAAAGGCGATAGAACTTGGAAGCTGTAAAATTATTAATATTAAGATTGGCAGAGTAGGCGGAATCTCCGAAGCTATTAAAGTTCACCATTTATGCAAAGAGAACAATATTCCGGTATGGTGCGGCGGGATGCTCGAGTCCGGCATAGGGCGGGCACACAATCTAGCCATCACCAGCTTGGACAATTTTACCATTCCGGGGGATACAGCTCCTTCTGCCCGTTATTGGGAACAGGATATCATTGACCCATGGATTGATATGGATTCAGCGGGCAATATTGAACTCTCCAAAAAATCGGGAATTGGCTATGAGGTTAATCAAGCTGCTTTGGAAAAATATACAGTAGAAACGGAAGTTTTTGCGAAATAAATGGGGCTGGGGCGGTCCATGATTTCTGGAGAAGCCACGTCCCAGTAAAACAAAGGAGATTTAGTTATGAATGGAACCTTAGCGGTTAACACCCTTAAATCTCAGATCTTTGACATTTTTGAATACCTTCATCAACACCCGGAAGTGAGTTGGAATGAGGTAAACACCACTAAGTATATTGCTAATCTGCTAGAGGATTTAGGAGCAGAGGTGGTTCAGACATTTGATGATTGTCCAGGGGTGGTAGCGGAAATTGGCAAGGGGCCATTGACGGTGGGCCTCCGGGCAGATATGGACGCTTTGTGGCAAGAGGTGGATGGCACGTGGAAAGCGAATCATTCCTGTGGCCACGATGCCCACATGACATTAGCATTAGGTGTGTTTATGACACTGAAAAAATTGAATGTGAAACTGCCAGGAAAAGTAAAGTTTATTTTTCAGCCAGCGGAGGAAAAAGGAAATGGCGCCTTAACCATGGTCGAAAAAAAGGCCATTGATGATGTGGATTATTTATATGGGGTTCATCTGCGGCCGGAATTAGAGGTTGAAAATGGGAAAGCGTCCCCTGCTATTGTCCACGGAGCAGGCCAATTTATTTCAGGGAAAATTGTCGGGGAAGACGGTCATGGCGGCCGGCCGCATCTAGGGACAAATGCCATTGAAGTTGCATCCGCATTGGTTCAGCATTTGAATGGAATCCACCTTAATCCAATGGTCCCTTATTCCGTTAAAATGACAAAGCTTATGGCTGGCGGGGAAAATAGCAATATTATCCCGGGATCCGCTGAGTTCAGCCTTGATCTCCGTGCCCAATCTAATAAGTTGATGGGGCTATTGAAGGATAAGGTTGAAAAGGTCATTGCCAGTATTGCCGAGCTGTATCAAGCAGAGATTACCTATACGTTTGAATCAGGAGTGGTAGCGGCTGAGGTAAACGATGAAGCGAAGGATATTATGGCGGAATCGATTGCAAGTGTGCTAGGGGAAGAAAACCTGCTGCCGCCAAGCGTTACGCCAGGCGGCGAGGATTTTCATTTCTATTCTGTTAAACGGCCAGAGGTAAAAGCAACGATGCTGGGGTTAGGATGTGGATTAACACCAGGTCTGCATCATCCGAAAATGACGTTCGACCGTGAAGCTTTAATTGCGGGGACGGAAATCTTAACGAGGACAATTTTGGCAACCTTTGAAAAAAACGGGCTGAGGGTCGATTATTAAACGTTTTTTAGGAAACCAAGATGAACGGCTTTTTGTCTGGCGGATGATTAAATTGACGAGGAATTAACAGAAATTATAGCGACAGACATTTTGTCGTTTTGGGAGGAACCACAAATGAAAATTCAAAAAGTGAAATTTGAACGTTTAAAAATGCCGCTCCTTTCTCCTTTCCAGACGAGCTTTATGACGGAAACGGAGCGTGAATTTATTCTCGTTAGTGTTTATGGAGATGGTCATGTCGGCTATGCAGAATGCGTTGCGATGGATGCACCAGTTTATAATGAGGAAACAATCGATACTGCAATCCATATCTCCGAACAGTTCATCATTCCAAGGGTACTCGAAATGGATTTTCAATCTCCAGAGGATTTTACGAAAGAATTTGCCTGGATGCGCAGAAATAACATGGCGAGATCAAGTATCGAAAGCGCGATTTGGGATTTATACGCGAAGCAAAAGGGAATCTCCCTTGCGGAGGTATTGGGTGGAGAAAGAGAAGAAATTGAGGTTGGTGTAAGTATTGGTATTGAGCCAACCGTTGAAGGCTTGTTAAACAAGGTTGAAAAGTTCCTTGAGGAAGGCTATAAAAAAATTAAAATCAAAATCAAGCCGGGTGTTGATGTTGAGCGGGTAAGGGCTGTCCGTGAAAAATTCGGGTATGATGTGCCGCTTATGGCCGATGCGAACTCTGCGTATACATTGGCGGATATCGACATCTTAAAAGAGTTGGATCAATATGGGCTGATTATGATTGAGCAGCCGCTTGCCCATGACGACATTATTGATCATGCTAAACTACAGAGCCAATTAGAAACGCCAATTTGCCTGGATGAAAGCATTCATTCTGTAGAGGATGCCAGAAAAGCGATTGAGTTAGGAAGCTGTAAGATCATTAATATCAAAGTTGGACGTGTTGGCGGATTAACAGAGGCGAAAAAGATGCATGACCTCTGTCAATCTTACGGAATTCCTGTATGGTGCGGCGGAATGCTTGAATCTGGGGTCGGACGGGCCCATAATATTGCGATCGCATCTCTTGCAAACTTTACGATTCCAGGAGACACTTCTGCCTCCAAGAAATATTGGGCAGAAGATATAATTGAACCAGAGGTCGTCCTAAGCAAGCCAGGTATTGTCGCTGTACCAAACGGACCTGGAATTGGATTCAAGGTCCGACAGGATATTGTCGATAAATACCTTATAAGCTCGAAAGTGTACTCTTTATAGAAAATGAGAAAAGTGTGATTAGTTACTGGTCTTGCCATAGATTTAATTCATCATTAAGGGAACTTAAGGGGATTTATTAAAAGTTTCCCATTTGACATTAGAGATTTAGAGAGGAGTGCCACATGTGCACTTCTCTTTTTGTTATTCATACTAACCTATTAATGGTACTGTTTCGTTTATATTAAATATTGAGGTTTTATGGGAGATTAAGATGGAAAAGAAACGAGAGTAGAACCATTGGAAGACCGGGATAGAATGAAAGCGGAACTGGCGGCGCCTTCGCAAGGATGAAAAGATTATCAAAGTGCCACCGTTTAGTGACTTTGTTCTTCTGTCCTAATTTGAAGCAGAAGAACCTGTGCATCATAGTCTATTACTATATACAAAAGAACAGCCAAAATAGTTTCACTGTCTTCATTTTTTCGAAATACTCTATAGAGGGTTAGTTGAATCTTCTATGGGGAGTATGATTATGAGTCCGGATTTTAATCCTTCTAAGCTGCATGTTAACTGGTTGTCTGGTTCGACCTCTATGCAGGTTCATGGACGAAAGTACACGCTGACACATTCCGATGCAACCGGTGACTTGTTTTTAAGCATTGGCAATCATTACGATTTAATTAACGTTTCCAAGCGTGATGAGGTATTGGCAGAATGGATGACAACGAAGAAAGGTATGCCTTTTTTAAGTGGAAATGTGTATGTGAGTGGAGGAGAGTTTGATGAACAAGCGGCACAGCTGCGATTCCTAATTTTTCAGCGTGAATTAAACCTTGCCCTATCTGCCATCATCTATGGCGACCATTGTCTTTTCCGTCAGTACCCTGAACTGTACGATGCAAACATCTTTATACACTTTAACTCGATCTTTCCAGCCTTTAACCAGACCATGTACTATCGTACTCCACGCTATTATACAAAGAATGGGGCATAAGAACCGTCCCCGTGCATCAACCATGCCTCCAAATCCTCTCAGGCCTTTCACGGGGAGTTAGGTTGATAATGAAATACCCAATGATAAGGATTAGGATGACAAGCGAATAGAATAAGGTACTTAAAGCAGAATCGTGCTCCACGATGATAAGCCTGATCATGGCGGTAATGCCAATGTATAAAAAGTACCGGATCGGGAAATGGTATTGTTCTTTGAAGTATTTAACAATCATCGCGATGAACTCAAAGTATAAAAAGAATAGCAGGATATTGGCAAAAAACTGTTGGTGGTTATGGCTGCTATTTTCTAATAACATTTGACCAAAAATGAGTAATTCCTTCACCAATAATATGGCTAGAATGATCGCTAATAACACCAGAGACACATTCAAAAATATTCGGAGAGCACTAGGAATTAGCATCAGTATAGAATGAAAATTCTTTTTTACTTGTTCCATGCATACCATCCCCCGTTTGATGAAAATCCTTGCTTGATTACTAATCTTATTTTTAAAACAGTGGAAAATCAAGACTCTTGTCAGAAAATTTACTATACTTTTACAAAACGATATGTCCAACATGAAAAAGCCACCCTCCTTGAATTGTGAGGGTGGCAACTTGGGACATAGGGACGGTTCTTTTGCATCACATTGAAATAAGGCAGAACCTTCCCTTTGCATTATTTAATGTTCTTTTTTAGAAACTTAGATTAATACAATGTATATAGGGATTAGGAAGGGGGGGCTTTAGGCCGGGGAACTGATGTGGCGCTTTTTGCTGATTTGACGGGAAAGGTTGAATTCATTTATCAGGAATGCGAATGTAAGGGAGGAGTGTAGATTATGACCATATCTTCATTTATTCGTTTTACTGGTTTGTGTTCAATTATTTCAGGAATTCTTTTTGTCTCACTGTCAATTTGGTATAACATTTCAATGGAAGCGTTTGGAGCATATGTTGATTTAGTTGGCATGCTGCTCCTGCTGCTGGGACTTGCCGGTATGTATCTTCGACAAATAAATGTTTCTGGCGCCGCAGGGTTCATTGTTTTCCTGATCGCATTCTTCGGTGCTGCTATGTGGACGGGACATGGCTGGGTTCAGTCCTTTGTAGTGCCCGTGCTGGAAAAATCTGCTCCAGCGCTGCTTGATAATCCTCCGGACTTACTGATGACCGGGGTCTCCTTATCACTATATCCATTTTTTATCGGAATCCTGCTATTTGGTCTATGGACTGCTGTAAAAGGTGTCCTTCCTCGCTGGCCGGCTATTATCCTCGTCATTGTTCCAATATTAGACTTCATCCCATACGGATCTTACGTAGCGCAACCTCTTGCAGGCGTAGCGTTTATTTGGCTCGGATACTCAGTATGGAAAGAAAATGATGTGTCAAAGCACAATTGAATTTATCGGAATATAAAGCAAGAACCGTCCTTTGACACGTGGGGACGGTTCTTTTGCATCATTTCCGCACGTTGCTTTTTAAAATTGCATTGCCTGACCACTATTTTGAGACATGAGAACCGTCCCCATGCATCACTCCAGTTCGAAGGTGTGGCTGAAGTGGGTTTTGCCGTTTTCGTCTTGGATTTCTACTGTTGCTTGTTGCCCAGCTGGGTCGACGCGGAATACGCCGAAGTTGAAGAAGTTGCCTTCTGCGTATAGTTTTTCAGGTCCGAAGGTTGGATCCAATGTTCCCGGGTTTATTTTTACCGCGCCGATTGGGCCGCTGATGAGTTCGTTATAATCCATCTTTCCGTCGTGGTTGGCGTCATATTTAATGACTTCCGCAAAATGGACGTCGGTTGTGACGAAAAATACGTTCTTGATTCCTTTTTCAATGATAAAATCAGAGATCTTCTTGAACTCGTTCTCATAACCGGTCGGGTCATTTGGGTTGACATTATAGCCGTTGGCCCATCCATCGCGCGCCATTGCTTTTCCCGTTGGGATTGAAATTGGCACGGAAGTTGCGACAAGTTTCACTTTAGCATCGGACTCAAGAAGCTGCTGCTCTAGCCATTGTAACTGTTCTTCCCCAAGCATTGTTTTATCCGCACTATCCGCCTCAGCATTTGCAGAGCGATAACTGCGGTTGTTGAGGATGATCATATCCATGGTGTTGCCCCAAGAATACTTATGATAAAGCTTGTCTGCCTCACTGCGTTCACTTGAAATCGGCCAGTAATCTTTAAACGCACTTAAACCTGTTGGTGTCAGTGGTTGTGACGGGCCGGAAAAGTCATTCGTTACCTCATGGTCATCCCAGATGGCAAAGGTGCCTGTTTTTTGCAAAAGGCTGCGCAGCCCGGCATCGGTACGGTTCTCCTTATACTTGGCCCAGAAATCCTGTACCGTTTCAGAAGGAGGGGTTGGAACAGCCGGTGTTGCATTATCGGCATAGATGGTATCACCGCTGAACAGGAAGAAGTCTGGATTTATAGCGGACATCGCTTTGAACGATTTATATGGCGGTATTTCTCCTTGTCCGCCCGTATCGCCGCCCCAAACCATCGTTAATGGTTTTAAACTGTTTTCTTCCGGTGCCGTTTTAAAGGTACCGTTCACAGTATATTTGCTGGAAACCGCATGGACACGGTAATAATAGGTCGTGTCCGGCTTCAATCCGTCAATTTTTACGTTGACTGTAAAATCATGTGCCGCCTCAGCGGAGTTTGTTTTATCCATTGTATCTTTTTTAAAAGTGCTGTCCGTGGAAATTTCAAATTGAACATTTGTTGCTGCGTTGGCTCGTGCCCAAAGAATCGCAGACGAATCAGTTACATCCCCGCTCGCCACGCCGTGTGAAATAAACGGCTTTTCTACTAAATCGACAAGCTGGTCGGTATTGTTTGTGAACTGTCCGTCCACGCCAAGCGAGAGCAAGGATACCATATCGTCCTTTGCATTGACGGTCCATGGATGAACAAGAAGCTTGTTCTGATGGGCAGCTTCCATTAGCTTAGGAACAACCAGTTCCTTGCTTGGGCCGACCCCCGCAGCATATTCAGAGATTCGCTTCATTTCCTGTGAGACATCCTTGCCAGCCAGCATAGCACCTGTATAAAGCTGGATGAGCTTGACATCAGGGGCAAGTGTTTTTAACTTGCGAAGCGAGTCCTCGCTGAATGATTCTAGGAACAGTTTTTCGCTGTCAAGAACGTCGGTTTTTTTCAAAATATCAATGACTTTCTCTTCCATTCCGGGGTAAACGTTCGGTGCTTTTGTCTCCATGTAAAGACCGACTTTGCCGTTTCCGTGCTTTTTGACAAACTCGATGGCTTCCTCAAGGGTTGGGACCTGCTGTCCAGTATACTCTTGCTTCGCCTTGTCCGGGTTGGCCTTGTTAAACCATGACCCTGTATCCAGACGCTTGATTTCTTCAAGAGTAAAATCCTTTACCCGCCATGGGGCGCGGTCCGGATAAAGTTCCTTGGCATTCGTTGTCCGCGCAAGTGTTTCATCATGCATTGCGATCAACTGGCCATCCTTGGTCATTTGCAAATCGAATTCCACATAATCTGCCTTCATCGTCATCGCCTGCTTATAGGCTGCGAGTGTATGCTCTGGAACGTAGGCGGAGGCCCCGCGGTGGGCGATCACCGCCACATCAGGGGTAAGCGGACGTAAGGTCGATTGTCCATTTTCAGTCGGAGAAATTTCAATCGGCTTGGCCAATGCGGCATAAGGAGCGTCTGCCGTCACAGCCAGAGATAAACAAGCTAATCCAGCTACTAAACTCTTTTTCATTTACCATCATCTCCTGTAAGATTATGTATTTCATAATTAAAAATACAGGAGAAATATTGAGCTGCTATTAATAGAATATGAGAATATTATAAATCGCACAAAAACAGGTCTTTTGATGCATGGGGACGGTTCTCGTGCATCAATTTTTTCCTTTCCGCCAAAAGGTAAATAGGTGAAAAACAAGGTTGATTAGTATATGATAGAGCTGTAACCTCAGATTTAACCCCCGGAACCAAGCGGAACCAAGGGACGGTTCTCGCTCTTCTTTTCAGCCCGTTTTTGAACCACATTACTATGACTTTCCCATATTGATAATCATATCGGTCTACAAGAATATTTTTGAAATTACAGCGTAATACAATTTTGAGACAAAAGAACCGTCCCCATGCATCACTTTGGTTTCCCCCCAACTAAATTCAAGGTCAGGTGATTGTGATGTCGCGAACTGCTAGGGTAAAAAGTGTTAGCGGTATTTATCACATTATGTGGAGAGGAGCGAATCGGCAAGAGATTTTTCATGATGATGAGGATTGTAGGAGGTACCTGGATATTCTCTTAAAGTACAAAATGGAGTCGCAAATTGAAGTATACGCCTGGTGTTTGATGGGCAATCATGTCCATCTTCTTATCCGGGAAGGGAATGAGGACATATCCACGACGATGAAACGGATTGGTGTCAGCTATGCCTCATTCTATAACTGGAAATACGACACGACAGGGCATCTGTTTCAGGGGCGATTCAGAAGTGAAAATGTAGAAGACAACCGGTATTTGCTAACTGTAATAAGGTACATCCACCAAAATCCAGTTAAAGCTGGAATCGCAGACAAGCCCGTTGAATGGAGATGGAGCAGCTGCCGTGATTATTACGCTTTTGTACATCATGATAAAAGAAAGCTGCTCGATGGAAATTTTATTCTCGGAAAGATATCAGATAATCAATCTTTTGCCATAGAAAAATTCAAAGAATATAACGAAAAAAGTAATAACGATGAGTGCTTGGAAGATAAAAGACGAAGGCTGCCAGATGAAGAGGCAAGGGAAGAAATTAAGCTGCTGTTATACCCTATCGAAATTGCCCAAGTAAAAGGATTGCAAAAGGCCCATAGAAAGGAAGTCCTCCAAAAAGTAAAGACCATCGAAGGTATAACCCAACGGCAGGCAGCCAGAATCTTAGGGGTCTCTCCAAATCTTATAAATAGAGCATGATGTATGGGGACGGTTCTTATGCATCATCAGGGTAAATTTTAAACAAGAACCCCCTCACGAGTCGTTTAAAGTTTGTTAGTTACACAAATAAATTTCTTTTTAAAAGTACCTCCCCAGATGGGGACGAGCAAAAAAATATCCAGCGCACTAAAAATGACGCCGGATATGATTCACTATTTAGATAATAGGAAAGTATAAATTCAACTTCGCCTCTGTCTTCGTCCTAACGACTCGCCAATCGGCGAGTTTTCATTTATTCCAAATGGAATCCTTTGCTTTCAATAAATTCCCGCATATGTACTCGTCTCTTATCCTTCATGAAGTGGGCCATTGATTCGGTCCAGTTGGTGTTTTTGGTGTTGGTAGAACGCTGCTGATAATAGGTACTCATGGTTTGATCATATTCTTCAAGTAAACCTTGGTATTTTTCCGCGTTATAGACATTTTCATGGAGAATAGCATCCAACGGAAGTCTAGGCTTTACCTCGTTCCTTTCGGCAGGAATTCCTAAACATAGTCCAAAAAGCGGAAACACCTGGTCTGGAAGACCAACTAGCTCGCTAATCGGACCTGGATTATTCCGGACGCCGCCAATATAGCAGCCACCGTAACCAAGTGATTCGGCCGCCGTGATGATATTCTGGGCAATGAGCGCGGTATCAATAGTGGCAACGATAAAATTCTCAAGATTATCATGTTCAATCACAATCCCGTGCTTTCTGCCGGCGGCTTCAAGGCGCTTTAAATCACCGCAAAATAATAAAAACTCTGAAGCGTCACTAATATGCTTATTTTTTGCAAGCTCAGCGATTTGGTCCTTTTTATCTTTATCGGTAATGCGGATAATCGAATACGCCTGGACAAAATGAGAGGAAGCTGCACTTTGGCCTGACTTTAGGATTTCCAACAAATGTTCCTTCGGAATCGGCTCTGCCGAATACTTACGAACAGAGACATGATTTTGCATCACTTTGATTGTTTCAGATAAAGTATTTGTATTTTTCATTTATAATCATCCTTTCGAAGCAGAGGGACGGTTCTCCTGCATCACTTTGAAATGAGGCAGAAGAACCGTCCCCATGCATCACCCATGCATCATTCTTCTTCTTTGATTTGGTTGCGAAGGATTCCAATTTTGCTTACTTCAATCACCACTACATCTCCGGCTTTCATTAGGACTTGCGGGTTACGTTTGAAGCCGACTCCGCCTGGTGTGCCTGTGACGATGACGTCGCCTGGCACTAGTGTGATGAAGGAGGAGAGGTAGTGAATCAGTTCAGGAATAGAGAAAATCATTAAGTCGGTTGTAGTATGCTGCAATGTTTCGCCATTTAAACGTGTTTCAAGCGTTAAAATCTCATTGTCTTCGATTTCATCACGAGTGACCATCCATGGCCCAAACGCACCTGTTCCTTCAAAATTCTTTCCAGGGCCCCATTGGTGGGTATGCCGCTGCCAGTCGCGGATCGTGGCATCATTGTAACAAGCATAGCCGGCTACATGTTCAAACGCTTGCTCTTTCGGAATCCGTCTGCCCGGTTTTCCGATGATGACAGCCACTTCGCCTTCATAATCCAGTACATCCGATTCCTGTGGCAGCAAAATCGCTTCATTATGGCCAATCTGCGAATCAGCAAGGCGGAAGAAAATCACCGGTTTTTCCGTTTTATCACGATTTACTTCTCTACGATGATCATCGTAATTGACTCCGGCACAAAAGATTTTATTAGGATTCGGAATGACAGGCAAAAAGGTAACTTCCTCGAAAGTATAATCCACTGTTTCATTTTCGAACTTCGAGGCTTCCGCTAAATCGGCGGCCAATAAAGACTTTAAGTCTGCAGCATCCAGACGCTTCGTTAAATCTACAATCCCATTATCCTTCGCAATGCCAAACTTGTTTTGGCTCTCCACTTGATAGCTTACTAATTTCATTACTAACACCATCCTAATCTATTAATCATGTATTTGTGAAACTAAACGATTGTTAAATTCTACTTTTTGTAAAACAGAGTCGATAATATCACGCTCTACTTTTGGATACCATTTGCAGTTGCCTGGCCACTCTCTTGGCCGCAATGGCAGCTCACTATGATAGGGACGCGGTTCAAAATACCCGAGCTCCGGAATATATTGGTCCATTTCCGTGTACAGTTCAATTAAATTCAGCTCCGGGTCATGATGATAGGAAGCGAGATTATGCCCGGCGGTATGCCTGAATGGCCCCCAGACTAGCGGGATATCTTTACTGGCAAGAAAATCGGCACTTAACGTATGGTGACTCGAATCTTTTAATTGAAAAGCAATATGGTGCATGATTTTATGTCCAAAATTTGAAATGTTCAAGACATGGTGATCGGAATTACAGGTTAAAAAGGCGGCCCGGTTGCCAATTTTATCCGTTTCAAGAAACCCTAAGATGTCCCTATAAAAATCAACCGACTCCTGCTGTTTTTTTGAACCTAATGCAATATGTCCTAATTTAAAGGGTGAAATCGAATCCCGCTTGTAACCCGGTGCCGGCATGTCGATATGGTGATATAGGTGGATGGTATAGCCATCCGGATCCTGCAGCTCCAATAACTTCCTTATCCCCGGCTGAAAATCGGATTTTAGTTCAGAATGTATCCCGGCCTGGGCCAGGAATTTTTGAATATTTTCCAAAGAACTAGTTTCTGCAATTTGAAAGCCAAGCGTTGATAGTTCACTTTTGCGGCTGCTTCTTAACACAATATTATGATGGTCTAAGCTGCTGCTAAGATATTTCTCGCCCTGATCTCCTTCTTCAACGAGGGACAACCCGACGACGTTTTCATAATAATCCGCCATCCTGGACAGATCCGTGCAGTTAAAATCGGCATAACCTAACTTAATCGTTTTAATCATAACCTCATCTCCAATCCGGTAATACAATGCTTCAAGTTCGTTGGGTGCTACCAAGGGCACCCTTGTAATTTTCATCTGATTTTAGTTCAATACTTTCATTCCAAGGTCGGCCGCTGCATCCTCCAATATCTGGTCAGCCGCATCAACCGCGCATTTTGCATAGACATATCGATCTGGACGAACAATCACGGCGTCAACTCTATTTTGTTCAAACCATTCCGAAAACTGTGGTGACTCCACCATGATTTGTCCGTCTTTGACTGGTGGAAGTGTCACCACCTGCAGGCAGGCAAAAAAGTCCGTTAGCCCAAGGGAGGCTAATTTTTGTTTTAACTCATCGAATTTATCCTTGGAAACGTTTGCGGAAACCACAACGGCAAATCTTCCGCCGATTACATTATCTGATTTGGCTTTTGTTCCGTCAGCCAATGTCACAGTCGATTGTGGGAACAAGATATTTTCTTCCTGTTTTAGAGTAGCGTGGTGAAACCCTGTCCCGATTGGCGAAGTGGACCGCACCAGGTTGCTTAATGCGTCTCTCACATTTGGAATGCTATTTAAATAGTTAAATAGACGATCTCTGAAGTCCGCGATTTCTTGGCTGTCGGTTTGGATAATTTCTCCGAGCTGTACAGCTTGGCGCATAATCCTTTCGACGTGCGGCAATCTTTCTTTTTCATAGGAATCTAGTATAGATTCATGGAAATCGTATCGGAGGACATGGACAATTTTCCAGCAAACATTCGCTACATCGCGAATTCCAGATGAAAGTCCTTGACCTAAAAACGGCGGCATTTGATGTGCTGAATCTCCAGCAAGGAAAATCCGCCCTTTACGGCCATGCTTTGCTAGCAAGGACCGGAACACATAGGTTACTTTTCGATCCACGGTAATATCTTTGGTGTCCATCCAATTTGATAGCAGTTCTTTGATCGACTCATCTGTTTTATACGTGCTCAGATTTTCGTCCTCATGTAGGGCAACTTCCCATCTATATAGACCGTTGCCAAGATAGATATAGGTTGCCGGCCGGAATGGGCTGCAATATTGCTGATTAATATTAGGCAAATTCAGTTCCTTTGGAGCTTTTACATCGACAATTAACCATGGATGGTTAAAATGCATATCTTCCCTTTCGATACCGATTAATTCTCTTATCTTACTCCTCGCGCCGTCGGCTGCAATCACATACTTTGCTTGATAGGTTTTTTCCTCTTTTGACGCTAAATCCTTTACAGTCACGGTTACAAGGTCGTTGTGTTCTTCCACATTCAGGACTTCATGATTACTAAACAACGTGACATTCTCATACTGTTCCAGACCGCTTCTTAATACCTTCTCAATCATAGGCTGCCTGATTGTCAATGATGTGGGATAGCCATTTGGTGTATTGCCATCCTTACGTTTAAAGCCGAACATTGGCACTCGCTGCTGATTTAAGAACTTATATCCTTTCGAAACGGTGGAGACCTTAAGTATTTCCTCTTCGAGCCCTGCAAATTGGATAATCCTGGCGATGTCATCATCGATTACTGCCGCCCTTGGGTTGGGATAAATATCCTTTAATTTGTCAAACACAATTGTTTTTAATCCGTATTTTCCTAATATATTGGCAGCCATGACCCCAGTTGGGCCGCCGCCCGCGACAATTACATCTGCATACATCAAGACTTCACCTCATTTTTGGTTTTTCATATATCCACTTTTAAAACAGTAGTTAATATTCATAATTATCAAACAGGTTGTTTCAATTTGTCAATAACTTTATCATAATTTGATAATTGTTTATAAAACATTTGGATATTTACCTAATATTTTATTATTAATTATCAAAATGGGATTATTGTGAAAAATTCTTAACTCTTATCTAATAATGGCGACAGTTTAATTTCGAGATATTATCATAATTTAATAAATAAATATTATTTTTTGTTAATTTTATAATTTTTTTAAAAATTTATATTGCATTATGATAAACACTACGAATATAATGTAAATAAATTTTTAAAAAATTCCGATAACAAAGGGTGTGGAAACAGAATCATAATAGTTCATCCAAAAAATGCAAGAAGGTTTTGCCATGGTCAAGGAGTTTACAAGAGTATAAGATAAACTTAATAGGGGGATTCGCCAATGAATGATTTGAAAGCGCATTCTGATTCAAAAATCAGTAAAAATGCATGGTTGACAATTGGTTTTCTATTTACTGTTTCTATTATTAACGTTGCCGATAAAGCCATAATCGGACTTGCTTCCGTCCCGCTTATGAAGGAACTGGATTTATCGCCCTCTCAATGGGGAATTGTCGGCAGCTCCTTTTTTTGGTTATTTTCTATATCAGCAATACTCATCGGGTTTCTATCTGACTCTGTAGGTACAAAACGAGTCATTACCGCAATTACGTCCGTTTGGGCGATCGTCCAATTTGCCACTATTTTTACGATGAGTTTGCCGTATCTTGTCATTACCCGCATGATCTTGGGTGCAGGGGAAGGACCAACCTATGGATTATCCATGGTTATGGCTGCGAAATCGGTTCCGAAGGAAAAAGTTGGGGTAAGCCTGACGTTGGTATCTGTCGGTAATACGGTCGGCGCAGCGATTGCCGCACCAGTACTGCTTTACTTTATCGTCAATCATGGTTGGCGATCCGCTTTCATCTTTTTAGGTGTCATTGGAGCCATTTGGACTCTATTATGGGTGCTGATTGTGAAGGAAAATAAAGAAGAAGTTGGAATGATATCCAAAGCGGCGAAAAAGGAGGACGGTCCGAAAGCAAGCTGGTCAGAAGTGCTGCCAAAGTTGGTTTCCCGTAATTTTATTTTCATTTCTCTTTGTGCTTTTGCTTCTTATTGGTTTTTCTCCATTGAACTGGCTTGGTTTCCTAACTACTTTGAAAAAGCTAGAGGAATCAATGGTACGATGCTGCAGCTCGCCATCATGATTCCATGGGTGTTGACGACTATATCACAGCTTTTTTTCTCATCGGTGTCAGACCGGATTTATGCAAAAACACAAAATGTTGTCCGTTCACGGGTATTTATTGTTGGGCCATTGATCCTTTTGGCAGCGGTCTTATACTTCCTGGCAACGGTAGTCGAATCGAATGTGATGGCAGTGGCCATCTTAGCTTTGGCGGTCTCACTAAGAAGTATTATTATGGTGCTAGGGCCGGCCATTTTAACTAGTGTTTTTCCAAAGGAACATTACGGAAAAGCACAAGGAAGTTATACGGCTATTTATTATTTAGCTGGGATTCTCGCTCCTTTCGTGACAGGTCTAATTATCCAAAATGCTGCCTCAACCATCACAGGGTTTCACCAAGCCTTTACTCTAGGTGCTGTTTTACTTTTTGTAAGTGGTCTTCTATTTTGGATTTGGGTTCGTCCGCAAGAGGCAACACAAACCATGAAAAGCCAAAAGGCAGGATGATGGATTTATTAGGTCATCCTCGAAATCGAGACTATCGAATGAATTAGGTAATCTGGGAAACCTTGACGTTGTTTTTAACTTCAGGGTTTCTTTTTTTATGCTTGAAAAGTTGGCAGGATTTTTTGTGAAAAGACCGTTATAATGGACTCAGAATGTGAAATAGTGGAAGAGGTGTTGGCCAGACATGTCAAGTCTTACGAAAATGTTGGCAATTCTTGATTTGTTTACGGAGCAAAAACCGATTTGGACGGCGGAAGAAATCACCAATGAATTTGATTTCTCCGTTCCAACGGGTTATCGATATGTAAGAGAATTAAGCAGTGCAGGATTATTGGCGAGGGTAAAAGGCGGTTCCTATGTGATTGGGCCTAAAATTATTAAATTGGATCGCCAAGTTAGAATTTCCGACCCTCTTATCAAAGCGGGGAAACCAATTATGGAGAACCTTGTGAATCTGACAGGCTGCGAGGTTTTATTGAGTAATGTTTTTAATGAAGAAATTTTGGTGGTACATACGGAAGCACCGGACAATAAACAAATGGATATCAGCTACTCAAGGGGGATTCCACACCCGCTCTTCAAGAGTTCCACGTCCAAAATTATCGTCGCTAATTTGCAAAGAAACGATCTCATCAAACTGTTTGAATCACGTCGTGATGAAATTGGGGAGGCCGGTTTAGGAGGCGATTGGGAGGAGTTTAAAAAAGAGATATCCAAAATTCGCCGCGATGGCTACTGCATCTCTCATGGTGAACTTGATGCCGGACTCTCAGCCATCGCTGCCCCCATCTTCAGCAATAATCAAATAAAAGGGAGCCTTAGTTTAGTCCTGCCTACAGCAAGATTCTCCGTATTCAACACGGACAAGCTCATCGAAATCGTCAAAGAGGCTGCCAATATAATCTCTAATTTGATATCTGAACCACTTTAAGGGTGGGACATGGGTGGGACATGGGGACGGTTCTCGTGCATCATTTTATACTCTGTGAAAAGTATTTTGATGCACAAGAACCGTCCCCATGCATCACTTGACGAAAATTAAATTTAGAAATATCATAATAGTATAAACAGTATTAATAGTTAATGAGAAGCAGTTTCTTAATGGTGAAATTACCCGTTTCATGTAATTTAGGATACCTAGCTTTCCATTGAAAGATAAGGATGTTCGTGTTCTTATCTTTTATGGGGCTGGGTTTTTTTATTTTCAGTATAAGGAGGGACCAGTTCTTATGGAGGATAGAAAAATTACAGTTGTTGGTGCGGGAACGATGGGCAGGGGGATTGCTCAATTACTTGCGCAACATCATGTAAACGTTCACATGGTAGAACAGAATCATGCTATTCTGAACGAAGCCGTGGATAGAATTAGAGATCAGTATGAGATTTTAAGAGAATATGAGTTTATCTCTGAACAAGAAATGAATGAGGCACTCGGCCGGATTTCACTTTCAGACAGCCTTCAAGATGTGCAAAACTCCTGGATGGTGATTGAGGCCATTCCGGAAGTCTTGGAATTTAAACAAACTCTCTTTCAAACGCTTGAAAAGATCTGTGAGCCGTCAACCATTTTTGCTACGAATACTTCAGGGTTATCCATTAACCAGATCAGCGAACAGCTAAAGCACCGGGAGCGTTTTATCGGCACGCATTTTTTCATGCCGGCGGCGATTATTCCGTTAGTGGAAATCATTCGCGGTGACGAGACTTCCGATGAAGTATGTGAGGAAGTACTGCAATTTTTCAAAGAAATTCATAAAGAACCTGTCTTAATTCGAAAAGACATCCCAGGTTTCATCGGCAACCGGATTCAGCATGCGATGGCGCGTGAAGCCATTTCGCTGTTGGAAGAAGGGATTGCAACAGCGGAGGAAATCGATACGGTGGTCCGCTGGAGCCTCGGTGTCCGGCTGCTTTTCACCGGACCGTTGGAACAGCGTGACTTGAATGGCTTGGACGTCCATCACCATATTGCGTCCTACCTTTATAAGGACTTGGAAAACCGGACCGAACCTTCCCGGCTGCTTTCGGAAAAAGTGCAAAAGGGAGAACTGGGAATGAAATCGGGCAAGGGTTTTTACGATTGGGACAAGGACGCTCAGACAGAAGCTCTGCAAACGAAAAATGCCCAGCTGCTTCAATTGATGAAATGGCTGAAAAAGTAGAGCGACTTGCTCATTTTTTTAGACTACTTTCTATAGAATTGACGTAGAAAAGAGTAAAATTACACCTATTTTGGGGTGATTTCAGGTATTATTTGCGATTCCTTAATAGCAACAATCTTTTTTCGAAAAGAGCTTTTTTAAAAAAAACTACCAGAGGTGCATAACGATGAAAACAGTAGATTTATCAGTATTGTTATATGACGGCTTAGTTTCTTTTCCATCCCATCCAAAAGTCGTGTTCATGGACCACATTACACACGATTTTTCAAAACCAAGATATACGGCGCCTTGTGAAGGCTATGCCAGCAAAATTTTTATGATGTCTGACCATAGCGGCACGCACATGGATGCTCCCTATCATTTTTTCAAAGATGGCTTAACGATTGAGCAGATTCCGATTGATGCGACGATGGGGGATGCTGTTTTAATAGATTGTTCCGATAAAAATCCTGCAGAACCGGTCACGCGGGAAATGGTAGAAGCGGTGGTTGAGCGGGATCAGCTGGAAATTAAAGAGAATAGTATTATTCTGTTCCGCTGCTGGGACGGGGAATGGAATGGCGAAGGCTTCCATCAGTGCAAATCCCTTGCCCCTTCTGTCGGTGATTGGGTTGTTGACAACAAGATTAAAGCAATTGGCCTAGATCTTCCAAATGCTGATATCAATGAAAACATGCAACGGGACGTCCACCTGGCCCTGCTGAGCAGAAATATTCTCATTATGGAAAATATCGTTAATTTGGACAAGCTTTCGAAAAAGCATTTTTATTTTATCGGAACGCCATTGAATTTAAAGGGGTTAACAGGTTCTCCAATCAGGGCTATTGCGGTGGAAGAATGGTAAGAAGGGTTTCTGCGGACAAAACTGGTTGAAAATGAAGAGGAAAAGTCCGTAAGAAGGGCATCTACGGACAAAACTGGTGAAAAATGAAGAGAAAATGTCCGCAAGAAGGGCCTACAAGGACAAAACCGGTTAAAAACGAAAGGAAAATGTCCGTAAGAAGAATTTATAAAGGCTTTTGCTCCCGAACCCAATTGATAAATTCTCCAAGCATTTTAATATGCGAAGAGATATTTTAGAAAAGCTTTTAAAAAATGCTGCAGCAAGATTAATCCAGGAAGGGTGAGAAAACATGAAAGCAGTTGTCAAAGCAACAAGAGACCATGGCGTAGAAGTAAAAGAAGTGGGAACACCTAAATTGAAAGAAAACGAAGTGCTAGTAAAGGTAGAGGCTGTAAGCATTTGCGGAAGCGACCTCCACATGTATGAAGGTATGCGCGCGTATGAGTGGGTGGCGACGCCTGTCATTCTCGGTCATGAATTTGCCGGAAGAGTCGTTGGCGTGAACAATCCCGACCATGAGCACCTGTTGAACAGCCGGGTCATCATCAATCCGTATGTAGCTTGCGGCGAATGTGCGAATTGTCAGCGGGGCAGGACGAATCTTTGCGACCACGGCAAAGGCGCGATGGACAAGGTGCCGGCGAAATCCCTGCAATATGGCTTTCGGCAAAATGGCGGTATGGCCGAATATGCGGCGATTCATTATAAAAATGTGCTGCCGATTCCGGAGTCGATGCCGATTGAGGTGGCTGGCATGCTCGAGGCGCTTGGCATTGGAGTACGTGCGCTTGAACGCGCCGACATTCTGCCAGGGGACACGGCGGTTGTCATCGGCCCTGGCCCAATCGGTCTTTCCTTAATCGCGTCCTTATCCAGCCTCGGCTTGAAAAAGTTGATTGTGACGGGCTTGACTGTTGATGAAGAAAGGTTGCAGCTGGCCAAAGAATTAGGTGCGACGGACATTGTGTATGCTGACAAGGTTAACGATGTGGTGGCCATTTCCGAGCTGACGAACGGACAGGGTGTCGACCATGTGTTTGAAACAAGCGGCTTCCATCAATCGATGGTGTCTGGAGTCAGAATGTGCACAAAGGGCGGCGAGCTGTTATTGGTAGGCATTTCCGCCAAGGAAACCGTACTGCCATCCAATGAAATTGTCCGTGGGGAAGTAACGGTCAAAGGGGTATACGGCGTGACCGAACAAACCCTGAAACGAACCATTGCCATGGCGGCTTCCGGAAAATTCCCGTACATGAAGCTGGTTTCGCACATCCTTCCACTTGAAAAAGCCGTCGAAGGCTTCGAGGTCGGCGTTCAAAAACAAGGAGTAAAAGTAATCTTAAAACCATAATTTGATGCACGGGGACGGTTCTCATGCCTCACTTCCATCTATTTGCAAAACAAAATGATGCAGAAGAACCGTCCCCATGCATCACCCATGCATCATCGTAGGATAACATTGAACGGGGCCCAAGACTCTAGTAAAATAATAGTAAAACTAAGGGAGGGCTCGTTTTGAATCCACAACATGAAATGAATACGGTGTTGGTGACTGCCTATGCGAAGGCGCCGACAGGAAGTGCGATGTACGAAATTTATAAGCATGCTGGAATTGTGCTAGAAGTTGATCCGATGAACCATTCCATTGTCGACGTGGAGTTTACATTTATTACCGACTTGGCCAAGGACTTTATTAAGAGGCTTGTGATTGGTTATGATCTATCGAATGGTGTCGACGAGCTTGTTAAACGGATAGAAGAGCATTACTTTGCACCTTCGGTCAATTCCGTGATTGTCGCGTTAAAAGCAGCCCATAAAAGATATTTTGAAAAAATAAACCAACTAGAAAATAAAAAATAATTTGACAATTCGACAAAAGGATATTATAGTTTTTTTATAACATAAATACCTTTCGAAAAGCGTCTTCTTAACAATGGAATTCACCCATTCCACCTTAAATTAAGAATACCCAGCTTTTCCAAAAGACAATAGGGAAACATCACGTTTTCTTGTTCCTTTTGGCATAGCTGGGTATTTTTTATTTCATTTGGAGGTGAGCGGTAGCACTGTAAACACAGTTACCCATTATTTGTTAATGAGGAAACCCATTTGGTTCCTTTACAATAAGGATAGAAGGATTTAACGAAGGGGATTTTTTTAATTGAAATGAAAGCGTTAACCAAAAACATCAAGGGGGCGAAAACATGGAGAAAATTACTGGCTTTTTCACGAATCTGATGAGGAAATATCTTCCCGATCCATTCGTGTTTGCGATTGGATTAACTATTTTGACGCTAATCTTAGCCGTTCTTGTCGAAGGACAGGGATTTGTGGCCGCCACAACCAGCTGGGGAGCAGGCTTTTGGAATCTGTTATCTTTTACAACTCAGATGGCTGTCATCCTGGCGATGGGCTATGTGCTGGCGAAGGCGCCGATTATTGATCGTTTCTTAAACAAAATTGTTTCGCTTGTCCATACACCTCGAACAGCTATTATCGTCGCGACGTTGGTTGGGGGAATCGGGAGCTATTTAAACTGGGGCTTCGGCTTGGTGATTGGGGGAATCATCGCCAAGAAACTTGCTTTAAAGGTCAAAGGGGTTCACTACCCGTTGATTATTGCAGCGGCATACAGCGGATTTACGATGTACGGATTAGGGCTTTCCGCTAGTATTCCAGTGTTGATTTCGACACCAGGCCACCCGATGGAAAAAGCAATGGGCGTTGTGCCATTGTCAGAAACAATTTTTTCAATACCAATGCTGGTAACCAGTTTGATCGTAATCATCACTCTTCCTTTATTGAATGCTTGGCTGCATCCGAAGAAAAAGGAAAATGTCATTGAAATCAATCCGGAGATTGAGGCGCATGAGCAGGTAGCAGCAGCATCAGCCCTTGGCAATGAAGAAGTGACGTTTGCAACTAAGTTAAACAACAGCCGCTTGCTTTCGCTGGCGATTGGGGTTATCGGGATCATTTACGTCGTATCCTTTTTCTCAAAGGGCGGCAGTTTGGATCTAAACATGATCAACTTTATTATTCTTTTCCTTGGCATTATCCTATTGGGAACTCCTGCAAACTATGTTGCTAGTTTAAATGATGGAATCAAGACGATTTCCGGCATCATTCTGCAATATCCATTCTACGCCGGGATCATGGCAATCATGGCGGGATCTGGCTTGGTGGACACGATTGCTCACTGGTTTGTGCAATTCTCTTCCAATCACACACTGCCATTCTGGGGACTGGTCAGCTCGTTCGTGATCAACTTCTTCGCTCCATCTGCCGGCGGCCACTGGGTCGTTCAAGGGCCATTCATGATTGATGCAGCGAAGGAATTGCATGCATCCATTGCCCACACGTCGATGTCGGTCATGCTCGGAAATGCCTGGAACGATTTAGTCCAGCCGTTCTGGATCTTACCAGCCCTGGCCTTATCGAACCTTAAGTTAAAAGATGTGATGGGATATACCGTTGTCATGATGTTCTGGGTTGGGATTATCTATTGTGGTGCTGTTCTGCTTTGGGGATTCTTTGGATAAAAAATAAAATAGTTTCATATAATAGAAGAAATCGGGTCACAAGCTGACTGCGATGATGGAAAGTTGAGATCTTCACGGTGAAAACGGCATCCCCATTTTCACAATACTGAGGGTAGCCCAGCCTTTCCAAAAGAAGTGCACTACAGTTGCGCTTTCTTTTGGGATGGCTGGGCTTTTTGTTTTAGAAAAAGTCGTAAATGGACGCCACACAAGTTTTGGCGATCAATTTTTAGAGGTGATAATCATGCAAAAACAAATGAAGCCGGAAGAGGCAATTATAAAAATTCAATCAGGACACACCCTGATGGTCGGCGGGTTCGGCCTTGTCGGTGCGCCGTTAACATTGATTGACGAACTGACACGCCATGATGTCAATGGGCTGACCGTCATCAGCAATAACCTTGGTGAGGCCGGAAGGGGCCTGGGGATTTTACTGCGTCAGGGAAAAATCAAAAAGGCAATCGGGTCTTATTTTACCAGCAATCGTGAAGTCGGCGATTATTATAACCAAGGCAAGCTTGAGATTCAATTAATGCCGCAGGGAACGATGTCAGAATCGATTCGCGCTGGCGGCGCCGGGATTGGCGGTTATTTTACAAAAACAAGTGCCGGAACGGAGCTGGCAAAAGGGAAAGAAACGCGGGAAATCAATGGCGAATTGTATGTGCTTGAGAATCCGCTTAAAGCCAATGTCGCACTTGTCAAAGCGGCCAAAGCTGACACTCTAGGAAACTTGGTTTATTACAAAACGGCACGGAATTTCAATCCGTTAATGGCAACGGCAGCGGACTTTGTGATTGCTGAGGTCGATGAGATTGTCGCAGCGGGCGAGCTTTCACCGGAAGAAATCGTCACCCCGCATTTGTTCGTGGACGCGATTGTTGAAAGCCAATTGATTTTAAGCAAAGAAGGAGTTGTTTCCAAATGACCAACAAAGAAATTCAAGAGTTGATTGCCAAGCGTGCTGCAGCGGAACTGAAGCCTAACTCAGTGGTGAACCTTGGAATTGGCATCCCTACGCTTGTCGCAAAATATGTCGAGCCGGGTTCGGTCTTTTTCCACACTGAAAATGGGATGCTTGGGGTGGAGGAGCTGACGAGTGAAGAGGATTTTGACCCAAGCTTGGTCAATGCCGGAAAGCTCCCTATTTCAGAAGGTATTGGTGCTTCTTATTTTAATAGCGGCGAGTCATTCGCCATGATTCGCGGCGGGCATGTGAATGTCGCTATCCTTGGTGCACTGCAGGTCGATCAGGAAGGGTACATTGCCAACTGGGCGATTCCTGGAAAAAACATCATGGGTGTCGGCGGCGCGATGGATCTGTTGAGCGGGGCCGGAAAGGTAATCGTTACGACAAACCATACCTCGAAAAATGGCGAGTCGAAGATCGTTGCTAAGTGTTCGTATCCAATTACATCGCTTCGGAAGATTGATGTCATCATTACTGAATTAGCCGTTTTTAAGATGGAAGACGGAAAGCTCGTGTTGAAGGAATTAATGCCTGGTGTGAGCTTGGATGAAGTGAAGGAAAAAACAGAGGCGTCATTTGAAATAAGTGAAACGCTTTTGGCGTTAAATTAGGGGGTTGAAATGATGGATAATCGAGTATTTGTGGTCAGCGCCCAGCGGACTGCGGTTGGTAAAATCGGCGGGACATTGAAGGGAATGCAGCCTGACGAGCTGCTGGTACCGTTATTTGAGGATTTGCTAGCGAAAAATTTGATACCTGTTGAGGAAATTGATGAAGTTATCATTGGCCAGGCGAAGCAAAGCCAGGACCAATCCAATATTGCGAGAAAAGCGCTTCTGATGGCGGACCTGCCTGAGTCGCTGCCAGGCTATACCGTTCATCGTGCCTGCGGTTCCGGTATGCAGGCCATCCATAATGCGTTTATGGCAATCCGCTCCGGCCTTGGCCATGCCTATATTGCTGGCGGGGTGGAAAGCATGAGTGCCGCTCCGTATTACATCCGCAATGGCCGCTATGGCTTCCTGTCAGGTAATGCTGAAATTTTGGACCCGAATAAAGAGAGCCAGCCTGGTTCACAGCCTGAAGATAAATATGGCCGGCTCGTGATGGGGATGACGGCTGAGAATCTTGCTGAAGATTATGCCATTTCCCGCGAGGAACAGGATGTTTTTGCCTATGAAAGCCAGGTAAAAGCGCATGAAGCCATTGAAAGCGGTGCTTTTGAGGATGAAATTGTTCCAGTGAAAATTTTTCAAAAGAAGGGTGAGCCGATTATCTTTTCAGTAGATGAGCACCCAAGGAAAACAAGTTTGGAAAAGTTGGCAGCACTGAAGCCTGCCTTTAAAAAGGATGGAACGGTGACGGCGGGGAATGCCTCGGGATTAAATGACGGTGCCTCCATGCTGTTGATCGTGTCCGGAGATATGGTCGAAAAATATAAGCTTGAGCCGCTGGCAGAAATTACGGCACTCGGGCTTTCCGGCGTACAGCCGGACCGGATGGGAATCGGCCCGGTGGAAGCAAGCGAAAGAGCGTTGAAAATGGCTGGAATCAGCAAAGAAGAGTTAGATTTGGTAGAATTAAATGAAGCGTTTGCAGCCCAGTCGCTAGCGTGTCTGAAAGAAATGCAGATACCGATGGAAAAGGTAAATGTCAACGGCGGCGCCATCGCCCTTGGCCACCCAATCGGTAACAGCGGCGCGAGAATCTGTGTATCGCTTATCCACGCCATGAAAAAAAGACAAGCAAAATGGGGGCTCGGCACCCTATGCATCGCTGGCGGACAAGGAATCGCGACGGTTTTTCGGTCTGTAGATTGAGGCATGGGGACGGTTCTCATGCATCATTTTTCCTGGTTCACGGGGACGTTCTTAGAAAAATAAATGTTTGGAGTTGGTGACATGTCAACAGAATTTAATGGGTTGGAATTTTTTGAACAGGTATACGGTCAGGTTCCAGATTGGGTAGCCAAAATGCATCATTTCGCTCCTAAAGCGCTTGAATATTACACAAAATTACGGGGCGAAATTTTAGTAGACGGAGCCCTTTCCAAAAAAGAAAAAGAATTAATCTTAGTCGGCATCAATGCGGCCCGCCGCTATGAACGCAGCATGATTTATCACACCAAGGGGGCCATCGATTCGGGCGCCACCCTAGAAGAACTTGCAGACATCCTATCCGTCTGCATCATCTCAAGAGGCATCCCAGCCTGGTTTACCGGTGTAAAAGCCCTAGAATATGCAGTTTCTGAACTCGGAGTGATGCAGGGGGACGTTTCTCGTGCATCATTTTCGGACGAGGCGGAGGTCAGTACCCAGGCTTATTACGAAAAGGAAGCAGGTGGAGAACTTCCAGGCTGGGCGAAAGTGTTGAATCAATTTAACCCGGCATGTTTAGACAGATACACTGATTTAAGAAAAACGGTGTTAAGAGACCACGTTGTCTCCCGTAAATTAAAAGAGTTGGTTTTAGTTGGAATCAACGTTGCAGAAATGTACCCAAAAGGGGTTGAACTTCATACCCAGGGTGCGAAAAGATTCGGCGCAACCGACGCAGAACTTGCCGATGTATCTCTTGTCGCCCTTCTCACAGCTGGCATTCCTGCTTGGTTTGAAGGCAGCGATTTTTTAGAGGTTGAATGATGTGTGTTGGTGAGGCACGAGGACGGTTCTTCTTCTGCCTCATCCATTTATTAAAGGCCATTATAAGTAACAGGGGTGTTTTTTAATGAGTTTTATAGAAGTTAACGGGGTTCGCCTGCATTACCGTTTCGACGGTTCGGAGGAGCTTCCGGTTGTGGTCCTTTCCAACTCGTTGGGGACGGACCTGACCATGTGGGATCCACAAATAGAAGAGTTAACGAAATATTTCCGTGTGCTGCGATATGACACACGAGGTCATGGGGCTTCCGATGTCCCTGCTGGCCCCTATTCCATCGAGCAGCTTGGCCAGGATGTTGTGGGTTTGTTAAATGGCTTGGGGATTGAACGTGCCCACTTTGCCGGCGTTTCGATGGGCGGCATGACGGGCATGTGGCTGGCTTTGAATGCTCCTGAGCGTCTTGGGAAACTCGCGCTCTGCAATACGGCTGCCTTTATCGGCCCGCGTGAGATTTGGGATACGAGAATTTCTGCTGTGCAAAACGGAGGGATGGAGCCAATCGCTGAAGGTGTAACAGCTCGCTGGTTTACTGAATCCTACGTGCAGCAAGAGACGAAGGAAGTGGCGCAAGTTAGAAAGGTGTTTTTAGAAACGTCTGCAGCAGGCTACGCTGCGGCCTGTGCGGCTGTTCGCGATATGGACGAGCGTGACACGGTGAAAAATATTACTGTGCCGACATTGGTTATCTCAAGCAAAGATGATTTGGCAACTCCTCCACATGACGGTCAGTACTTAACCGACCAAATTAATGGTGCGCGCTATGTTGAACTCGAGGGCTCCCACCTCTCCAATATCGAAACCTCAAAAGAGTTTACAAAGGCATTGGTAGATTTTCTGAGAGGGATTGTTTAAATTCGTATAAAAAAGACCTTAAAGAGTCGAATCACAGCCAAAAGCCCAACCAGCAATCGTCCGCTGGTTGGGTCTTTTTGTACAGAAACCAAGGAACATTGCACGAGAACCGTCCCCATGTTTTGGTACGTTCCTAAATGAATAAAAAGCCAGTTCATTAGCGAATGGCTTTCATTTTTGTGCTTTTTATACTAATTGTTTTCTTAATTTAATTTTAAGTTTACACTTTAAAATAAAAACCTTCCGATACTAATTAGACTGCTGAGAATTCCCAGTCCGCCTAATGCCCCTTTTCCAACTTTAAGTAAACCTCCAAACATCCCCGGCCGGCCTTGACCCGCGTTATTCCACAAGCCCATCGGAAATCTCGGATTGCCCCAGCCTGCTGGATATCCAAAATCCCCCCAGCCTGCCGGACCCCCAAGACCTCCCCAACTCATCATTTGCCCTTGATTATTCAAACCCGTTTGATTCCCCGGCGCCCAACTAGCTGGCTGTCCTTGAACACCTAGTCCTGTTTGATTTATTTTCGCTGCCGCCCAATTAACTTGATGGAAAGGATCATAGAAGTTAGCTAAACCTTCGGGATTCCACCAACCCACTGGATTAACTGGACCACTCCAGCCTGCTGGACTTCCCATCCCATTTGTTTGGTTAAGTTTAGGCATTTGTTGCTGCGGGTATAATGGTGGTGCAGAAATTTGGTTATTATATGTCTGTCTTTGTCCTCTTAATTTCGTATATTCATAATGGTACATAGTCATCCCCCTCCTATCTTAAAAAGATAATGTTAAGGTTAGGTTATGTAATTTGGCGTGTTACGATTGGTTAAATAACTAAGTGCATAAGCTAAAATAAAATAAAATAGTCCGCTGGCAGCAGGGGCAGGAAGTAGTGGAGCAGGTAAGAAAGGTGCTTATAGAAATCGAGGGCCTGCCTACATTCTTATAGAAGAAAAAGTCCTTTAAATGTCATATCAAGCAAAAGGACCAACCAGCAATCGTCCGTTGATTGGGGTTTTTGTGCAAGAAATTGGAATGAAGCACATAATCGTCCCTATGTTTCATTTTGTAGTTTAGGGCAAATAATAGAAATGATGGTAAAATTGTTTTTTCGAAAAGATTTGAGGGGACGTAATGTTACACACTGTGTTTTCATATTTAAGACTTGTGATGCCCTTTATTTATTTGCTTGGTTCCTGGCGCTGGGGTGATTGGAGGAACTGGAAGGAGTACTATCCAACCATTCTTTTTTTCGTGACCGTGAACTTTTTTATTTCCATTATTATGTACGAATTCCCATTATGGACTTATAAAGAATCTTTTTTTATTCCCAACCATACCATTGTTGATATTATCATGGCTTTACTGATTTTCCCCCAAATGGCCTTTATATTTCTTTCAAAATATCCTTTTAAGAAAAACATGCTTAAGCAGATAGGATATACAGCTATCTGGGTTATTTTTGGTGTCGTAATGGAGACCCTTTTTAAGGCTGCAAACCTAATCTCCTATGATCATGGATGGAATTTCTGGTGGTCTTTAGTGGTCTGGATCTTTATGTTTTTTGGCTTGCGCCTCCATTACACCAGACCTATCTTAGCCTGGCTTCTCTGTTTCGCATGTACCATTTTTTTAATCGTTTATTTTAACATCCCCATTTCAAAATACAAATGATGCATGGAGACGGTTTATGTATCATTTTGCGACAAGAAAAAAGGTGCCTTACACCTAGGGGTTCAGGCACCTTTCGTCATGGCAATCACGATTTTATCTAAAAATTCTATTTGGAGTTTGTATTGATCCAGGATGTTCTGGAAGGTGATCTTGGCTAAATCATTTACTTCAATAAACTGTGACTTAATCTTTTGCCCCGCTTCGATATCTTCCATTTTCTTTTGAAGGACTAGTTTCTGTTCCTCAATCGCATCAAGGATACGGTCGGTGTTGATATTATGATTGGGCAGGTTGAACATGGACAAGCCTGTGTACAAAAGGACGGGCAGGTGGACAGATGGCTCATTAAAAGCGTCAACCAAAAGCTTTTTATATTCCTTTTCGCCTTTTTCTGTAATCTCATAGATGGCTTTTACCCGATGGCCTGTTGCTTCCACATTCGCTACTCGGACCAGCCCTTCTTTATCCATTTTCTTTAAGGCATGATAAATGGACCCCGGAAGGATTCCCGCCCATTTATCTACCTCGCTTACTTGGAGGAGCTGCTGCAGTTCATAGCCGGACATTGGCTTGGTTCGCAGCATCCCTAATACCATGAGTCGTGTCATATAGATTGCACCTCAATATTAAATATTCAACGTTTACTATTATAGTAAAAATATAACACTCCTTCTCGAGTGATGTAAAGGGTATCTATCCATCAAAATCGGTTCGATCAAATTTGAAAAAGCAGTGGCTATCTCCTTTGGATAAAAGCTGCGGCCGTGAAAACGAGACGCCAAGCTTTTGAGGAAGCAATAAATCTCCCCAAATATCATCCATACCGCAAAACATCGGCATAACTTCCAATGCATTGTGCGACCGGAAAAAGTCAAAGAAAAAGCATTTCTTGATATGCAAATGATACGAATTTTCCGTGTCTTTAACAATTTCATGAGTGAAGTTTTGATTGCCATAGTGTTTTATTTGTTTTACTTTTGATATTTTTACAATTCGCTTAAACGGATTTCGGTCTAATAACAAATAAAGTTTCATGAAAAATTGCTGCTTCTTTTTGGTTCGGTCAATCAAGCAGTATCGAAGAATTTCTTCCCAATGGGCGAATTCATATTTTTTTAATACTCTATACGCAGCCAGGACCATAGAAGAAAATATCAAATTGAATTCAGTTGGTTTATCTGTTGCCAGACTTTGATTTTCCGCCAAAATCGTTTGAAAAAGACTACGAGCTTCCTTAGCTATTTCTTTCCCTGCTTTCTGTTGCAGCCCCTTAAAAAATCCATTTTCAATTAATTTACTAATCATATTTTCCTTCCTCCTTTTCATGTTTAACATTGTATAATCAACGTTGACTATAATTTAACACAAGTGGAATTATTTGTAAATAAATTTTTGAGGAATTTTTTGGTGAGGAATGGGACCGGTTCGAAGCCCCTGAAAAAAACGCGGAAAATGACTCAATGGAGGCTTCATGAGGACAAAATCGTCGCAGAAACGGCAGGAAGTGTCCTCATAGAGCTTCTCATGAGGACAGAAGGGTCGCAAAAACTACAGGAAGTGTCCTCATAGAGCTCTCCATGAGGACAGAATGGTCGCAAAAACCGCAGAAATCTGGCCCTATGGAGGTCCCATGAGACTGTGGAGGCAAAAGAACGTGGTCAATAAATACTAAATTGCTCCAGCCAAGAAGGAAAATGGTCTTTATAAGGTCAATGAGTACAATATTGCTTATCCTAGGGATATAAATGTCTTTATCCGTCCTCTTAGGGAATGTTTTTCAGTAGTCATGAAAGGTTCTATTGTCTCATTAATGCAGAAGAACCGTCTCCCGCGTAAAATAAAAAAGAGCAGCAATATCATGCTGCCCTTAAATTCGGAGTATCTACAATTGGTTTGAGACTATCGTCAGTAATGCACTAAGAACGATAGTGGCAAAAACAATAGAGGTATATACAAGGTTCTTCTTCATCTTTTTCCTTCTAAGTATTTCCTCTGGCGTAATCCAGTAACTCTTTGACATCAAAAAATCCCCCTCATTCATTTGATGGCAGCTGGCTGGCCTTGCTCAATCACAGAGGCCCCTATAGCTTTGCGTCATCACCTTTCAGTGATTTTGCCCTTACATAGATTAAAGGATTTTAAAGAATTTGTCTAGATTTGTCGAAATGAAAAATGGGGACGGTACTCGTGCATCATTCAGCTCGCTTTGACAGTGCAAGAACAGTCCCATGCATCGTTCTAAAACTCTCTTATTGTTAATAGAATATATTAATTTGAGGAAGTTGAAAGTGGTGAATATAGAGGATGAAGGAAACAGCCCATATAGAGATTAGTGGGATGTATTGTGCCGCCTGCGCTGCCAGAATCGAAAAAGTTGTCTCCAAAATAGACGGGGTCGAGGAAGTGCAAGTTAATCTGACAACGGAAAAGGGGCGTGTCACATTTAGCAAGAATCGGACAAGCATTCAGGAAATTATCAATAGAATCATTAAAATTGGATATGATGCAAAAATCGACCGTCAGAATCATATACAGTCTGAGATGGAGAAACGAAAAGAAATGACGGTTCTCAAGCGGCAATTCTTTGTCTCGGCCCTGCTTACTGTACCTTTGGCGTGGGCGATGTTTGCCCACTTTTCATGGGCTTCTTTTATTAAAGTGCCAGAGCTGTTTCTCCAACCCCTTTTCCAATTTGCCTTGACGATTCCCATTCAATTCGTGATCGGGTTCAAATTTTATGAACGGGCTTGGAAAGCGGTAAAAAGCGGTAGTGCCAATATGGATGTGTTAGTGGTGCTAAGTACGTCGGCCGCCTTTTTTTACAGCCATTATTTAACGTTCACACACTTAGGTCGTTCTGAACATCCAGTGTTGTATTATGAAACAAGCGCTTTTATCATTACATTCATTTTATTAGGAAAATTTCTTGAAGCCCGAACAAAAATGAGAACCACACAGGCGATCAAGCAGCTATACCAATTGCAAACGAAAACCGCCACTTTGTTTTTGAACGGAAAGGAATCTCAATCGCCTGTTGACCGGCTGTCGCCGGGGCAGGTGATTATCGTGAAATCGGGTGAAAAAGTCCCGATAGACGGGCAGGTTGTTGAAGGGAGCTCAATGGTTGACGAATCTTTGTTAACAGGGGAAAGCATCCATGTTGAGAAAAGCAACGGTCATCATGTCTATGCGGGGACTATCAATCAGAACGGCACTTTAAAAATAAAGGTCACAAAACGGGACTCAGAGACGACCTTGTCGCAAATTATTCGAATTGTCGAGGAGGCGCAAGGGTCTAAGGCGCCGATTCAGCATATCGCCGATAAAGTGACGGGCATTTTCGTCCCAATCATTATTTTAATAGCACTGCTTACGTTTGTGATGTGGTATTGGTTTTTTGAGCCAGGGGTTTTAAGTGAGGCGCTCGAGAAGATGATTGCCGTCTTAATTATTGCCTGCCCCTGTGCCCTGGGATTGGCAACGCCTACCTCCGTGATGGTCGGGAGTGGACGAGCCGCCCAGACGGGGATTCTTTTTAAAGAAGGGAAGTTTCTTGAATTACTAGGGAAAAGCAACACCGTTATTTTGGATAAAACCGGGACGCTCACGAAAGGGGAGCCGCACGTAACAGACGTGTTTGTAGAGCATGTCAGCGAGGGTGAGTTCTTTGCTATCGTTGGTGCAGTCGAAGGATCTTCGGGGCACCCAATCGCCAAAGCGATCGCAGCAGAAGTCCGAAGAAGGGGAGGAAGTCTTCCAGTTGCAAATGAGGTTGTTGCGATTCCGGGTTATGGAATTAAGGCTTTTGTGAGTGGAAAAGATGTGTTGATTGCGAATCCAAGTTATTTTTTGAAAAATAAACTCTATATCCCGCATCGAGCGGGTAAGGAAATTGCACGACTTGAACAAGAAAGGAAGACGGTCATGGCGGTCGCGATTCAGAATCGCTTTGCCGGGATGATTGCCGTTGCTGATGAGGTAAAACAAGCCTCCAAAGCGGTGGTTACCGCCTTGAAAGGGATGGGACTGGAAGTCATCATGCTGACGGGCGACAACCTTGAAACCGCCAAGACGGTAGCGAAAAGGACCGGAATTACAAAGGTGAAAGCAACCGTTACGCCGCAGGAAAAGGCGGAAATCATCCGGGCGCTGCAGAAGGAGGGAAAGCATGTTGTGATGGTGGGGGATGGGATGAATGATGCCCCGGCCTTGACTGTCGCCGATGTCGGTATCGCCATGGGGACCGGCTCCGACCTTGCCATCGAATCCGGTGACATTACCGTGATCAAAGGAGATTTGAGCAAGGTGGTCGAGGCCATTCAAATCAGCAAAGCTACCATGACCAACATTAAACAAAACTTCCTCTGGGCCTTCCTATACAACATCATCAGTATCCCATTCGCGATGCTCGGCCTCTTAGCTCCATGGCTCGCCGGCGCCGTCATGGCCTTCAGCTCCGTCTCAGTAGTCCTAAACGCCCTTCGATTAAATAGAAAATGATGCATGGGGACGGTTCTTTAAGAGGACAATCGGAAGTTTTGCGCGTAAAAAGGCCCGACTAGTGGATAGGTGCTAATCGGGCCTTGGTGTATTTATGGGTAAGATCTTTTCGCAAAATTTTTGATTGCCATAGAAGAATGAAGTCGCGGATTTGGTCTGTGGGGTTTCAATCTTCGGGCGATCCTTGATTTTTAATTTTTTTACCTGTTTTCATTTTCAAACAGATATTTTTTTGTTATTTCTATCTGTTTTTAGATACAATTTCCCCCTCCCCAATTAAGAGGCTTTTAAAAAATGTATTTATTTCTCTTCATTTATGGCACGGCTCCATGGACAGCTGACTTTAGATGAGACTTATTACAGGATGGGCATACTGTTACGTCTTTTCCCGTAATTTGCTTGATAATTTCTATGGTACTAAGTCCAGTAAATTTAGGTTTGTAAGTCGGGCTATTGGTTAACTTTCGGCACAGTTTGAGTTTGGTTTTCTTATTTCTATTAGCCAGTAGACCATAATGTCTGATTTTCACTAATCCCTTCGGGAGAATATGCATGAGAAATCGGCGAATAAATTCTACACCTTTCATGGTTACTGTCTTTATTTGATTATTGTTTCGATAGTCCTTCACCCTGATTGTAACTGTGTTTTTATCTATTGAAACAATTCGATTATTCGATATGGCGATTCTATGTGTATATCGCCCAAGGTACTGAACCACTGCCAATGGACCTGAAAAAGTCCGTTTAGTGTAGCTGTACCAGTTTAGTGAGTAACATTCATCTATTAAACACTGAAACTGTTTTGGGTCTTCGTACTTTTTTGCGTCGTTATAAAAGACAAGCAATTTCTGTTCATAATATTGCTTTAAATAAAATAGATACTTTCCACGGAACTTTTTGGACAGAACTTTTACAGGAATAAAGAACTTTTTACTCGAGTGACGCCACTTATTCTGCTTGGAAAGTCCTCCAGCCAAGACAACCGTATGGATGTGAGGGTGAAAATGCAAGTTTTGTCCCCAAGTATGCAAGACAGAGAAAAAGCCAATTTGCGCCCCCAGATACTTTTTGTCCATGGAAAGCTCCGCAAGCGTTTCTGCGACGCATTTGTACATTAAATCATAGAGTACCTTCTGATTATGATAAATTAACATGTGCAGCTGCGCCGGCATGGTAAATACCACATGAAAATAGGGGGCGTTGAGAATATCTTTTTTTCTATTATCCACCCAAACTTCTTTGTTAACCCCTTGGCACATGGAACAGTGACGATTCCGGCATGAATTGTATCGAACCTGGGTATGACCACATGTATCACATTCATAGGCATGTCCACCTAAGCTGCTTGTTCGACATCTAATGATGTCGTTGGCTGCTTTGGCCTGTTCAGGGGATGGCTTATATTTTTCTTTATACTGCGCATAGAACGCCATAAATATATCTTGGATGGTAGTCATTCCCTATGATTCCCCTTTGAATCTAACGGACTTTTAATGCCCATCAGACTTTTAGAGGTCATGTGCAGATACGTTAATGTTGTTTTAAGGCTCTTATGTCCAAGCATCTGTTGGATAAACACTGGATCTACGCCGTCTTCTAAGGAATGGGTGGAAAAGCAGTGCCGTAAAGTGTGGGAAGATATATTTGGATCAAGAGAAAGACTGTTCCTAAGTTTTATTAATGTATTCTTTATCGTTTTGACAGTAATGTGCTCGCCGGGGTTTTGGCCGGGAAACAGCCAATCATTTGGCTTATAGTTTTTAGCACTGAAATAAGTTTTAAAATACTCTCGAAGCACTTCCAGTGCTGTTTGGGATAAGATTGTATACCGGTTGGTATTATGTTTAGCATTATCAACACGGATTCGCATGGTCTTACTACAAATATCACTAATTTTTAATTTAGCCACTTCGCTTACCCGAAGGCCACTGCCATAAACAAGGTAAAGGATAGCCTTATGCTTTAAGTTATGAGTTGAATTTAATAGGGAAAGTATAACTTCCCGTGAGGGAACAACAGGGAACTTCTGAGTTCTTTTCATCCTTGGAACTTTCATTGAGTTCCATTCCTTTTCTAATACATAAGTATAGAAAAACTTAATGGCTGAAATGTAATTATTGATAGTCCCTGCCGTAAGTTCTTTATCTCGTTTGAGATAAAGGATGTATTGTTGGATATCCTCAAGGGTCATTTCTTCTATGGGTTTTTTTAGTTCTTGCATATAGTTTAAAAAAGCCCGCATTCTTCGCCAATAAGATTCCTGGGTGGAATCTGGGGTTCCCTTAAGTTCAAAGAAAAGCTCAATTTTTTGATCATATTGTTTCATGGTGTTGCCTCCTGATGATTGTTTAAAGTAAATAAATCAATAATCAAAAGGGCAGGAGGAGCTCTCTCGGAAATATGGGAAATATTAATATGTATTTTTCGCGGTATTCGTGTTAAAATCTCCATATGAAAAAGTATGTTCTTTCATGGTTTGTTTGGTTTGGCGATTAAACAATACCACAGGAGACATACTTTTTCATTTTTTTTATGCTTTTTTTAGGATGGAAAATTTACCAAAAAGCCATCGCGGAGCGATTTCGTTCTTCTCATGCATCATTTTCAGTGCGTTTTCTTAATGATGCATGGTGATGCATAGGGCCGAACTTACGCTCAATGACAAAAGCAGCTTGCCTCCATTACGGGCAAACTGCTTGATTATTAGTTATTTTTTATTAACTTGGCGTCCACTCTTTTTCTGGCTTTGTGAACTGGTGTTCCCAATTTGAAATTCATTGCCTAATTCAATATCATTCCGTTTATCGTGTTTCTCGATTTGTTCTCTCGTTTGATCTCGCTGCATTCCTGGTCTAGACACGGTGCATTCCATCTCGCTTTCCAATTAGTTTGTTTAAGTTCGCAAAATAAGGCATGAGAAAAAGGGGATACTGAAGCAAATCAGTATCCCTTTTTTTGTGGAAACACAGAAGAAATCCTGGGTTGGGTCTGTTCCGAAGACTTTTCTGATCTCACACAACTATTATTATGTACTTATACGCAATTTTATATTAGGTCATGGGTACGGTTTGTGCCTTACTTTTGAAAGCAGGTTGCTAATATCACAAACATCATTAAGTTTCCAATCAATGTTTGTGTAAATGACAAATTTCTCGGAAAAACTTTCAAGGAGATATAGCTGTAACAGGCATCCTGAATTTATTAATCAAACGTCTGAGCAGATTTCAACTGAAGGATATTGGTGAAAAATGTTTGTTTTTGAAGTCTAGAGGAAAAAGTATCTTCTATTTCCCAAGCAATTTTCGACGAGTTTTTCAATTTGATTCAAGGGAAAATGTGATAATAACGGGGTTTTGTCAGGATTTAACCAAAAGATAGGTTGAAAAAGAAGGCTCTTTTCTCAGAGATTGTTGCTTTTAACTATATTGAAAACACCGAGTGGATTGGAGCGAAAGGCGCTTGACTCCTGCGGGAAATAGAGGAAAGGTCGAGACCCCGCAGACGGAACGTCGAGGAGGCTCGACTTCCTCCCCGCGGAAAGCAAGCGCCTGTAGCGGAAAGGAACGGGCAGTGTTATTCCCAAAAAGAACAAACTTTACGAAAAGAGCCAAAAAGAAAAAAGGGAAAAGTTTCCCGAAAAGATAGGTTAGATTTCATTAGGCAGCTTTATTGAACGTGCCATTTTGAGGCATAAACCGTCCCTATGCATCAATTTGTGGTAAACTAAATAATATTTTAAATTTATGTAAGGTGTTTGATGTGCTTGGAGTTTAAACAGTTGGAGTGTTTTATTGAGGTTACGAGGACGGGGAGTTTTACGACGGCGGCGGAAAATTTGTTTATTACGCAGCCGGCGCTGAGCAGAATTATTAAATCCTTGGAGGATGAATTGGGGACGCCTCTGTTCATTCGGACTAGGAAAAAGCTGGAGCTGACGGATGCAGGCCGGGTTCTCATTAAACATGCATTAAAAGTTGAAGAGCAGCTGCAGCTATTAAGCGAAGAGCTTGATACCGTGCTTAAATTAAAAACGCGGCATGTCCGCATCGGACTTCCGACGATCATCAATTCGATATTTTTCTCGCAGCTTATTGCTTCGTTTCACCAGGAATATCCCGAGGTGACCTTCCAGTTGGAAGAGGCCGGGTCGAAACGAATTGAAGAGAAAATAATCAATGATTTACTGGACTTTGGGGTTGTCGTTCTTTCGGAAGAAAATGATCTTCTGGACAAATATATGTTTGTAAAAGAAAAACTAAAACTAGTTGTTCCCCCGCTGCATCGTCTGGCCGGAAAGGAAGCCGTGTCACTGCAGGAACTAAAAGAAGAAAGTTTTATCATGTTCAACAAGGATTTTGAGATGCGAAATCTTGTCATCACGGCATGCAAAGAAGCGGGATTTCAACCGTCCATTATTTCTGAGACCTCACAGTTGGATTTCATTCAGGAATTGGTTGCCTACAATATCGGAATTACGTTGTTGCCGGAGAGCACTTGTTTGGAATTAAAAAATGATTTTAGAACCATTCCCGTCACCAATCCGGCGATTGAATGGAATCTGGCGTTAATTTGGAAAAAGAATGAACACCTATCGAAGGTTGCCAAAGAATTTATCCGCTTTGCGAGGGAAAAACTGTCGAAGGCAAGCCCATCTGATGGTAATTTTTAGAAAGCTTCCGCTTATATAAAGAGGGAGCTTTTTTGTGTCGTTTGACAGGAAGCGCCTTCATACGATTTTGTTATGAACACCATGTTCTATCGGCATTGTATATTAGTACAGTAGTCGTATTATACTTTATAAGTAAAAAAACATCATGCTAATGAAGCAGCCGCTTCAAAGGCATTTTTATATATAGGGTGATGGAATTGCAAGCAAAGAAAGTAAAAGAAACACGTGTTGTACAAACCGACCAGGTGCTCATTAACGATTTGAACAACTATCATACATTGTTCGGCGGCGTCCTGATGAAGAAAATGGATGCGTGCGCGGTGCTTTCTGCCCGCAGGCATACAAGGGTTAAGGAATGTGTAACGGCATCGACCGACTCCGTCAACTTCATCGAACCAATCCGCGTCAGTGATTCGGTCTGCATCGAATCTTTTGTAAGCTATACTGGGAAAAAATCGATGGAGATCTTCTGCAAGGTGGTTGCTGAAGATTTGGAAACGGGAGACCGAAGGATCGCGGCAACTGCATTCTTTACTTTTGTTCCTTTGGATGAAAACAAACGGCCAATCGAAGTGCCTGCAGTTATCCCAGAAACTGAGGAAGAGAAGTTTCTTTTTGAAACAGGCAAAGAACGCGAACAAATCCGCAAGCTGAAAAGGCAGCAAAACAAAGAGCTTGTGTCCAAATTGACAGTTGATAAGCCATGGGATTAATACGAGTAAAGGGGGAGAAATAACATGGTCATCGTTTCTAGCTACAACGAATTGAAAAATGTGCAAACGGCTATTGAAAAATTAAATGCCTCGATTTATCAAAAATTTATCAATATCATTAAACTGACCCGACAACTTCATTACGGATATCAATATATGGGTACATTGATCATGGATGAAGATCCAAATCAATTCGAGCCAATTTCCCAAGACGATTACGTCTTATCAGTATACAAACAGGAAATCGACAAACTCAAAACAGACAACAAATTCCTAGACTTAAAACAACTCCTAAAAACCTACCAACAATTAGGCTACGTAAACATTAGCAAACTAGCATTAGGAGAAAACCCACAAGCCCTAGTCGGCCCATCTGTTCTGCGCTAGTGATGCATGGGGACGGTTCCCGTGCATCACTCGTGGCGAGATGCATGGGGGTGGTTCTAATATCTCAGCTAGAACATCCGCAAAATGAGATAAATTTGCCAGACTCCTTCAGCATAATGCTGGAGGAGTCTTTTTGGTATGTCAGCAAAAGGATAAATATTCCAACATTCTGTTTTAGGTGATAAAATGATTAATAGAAAAAATAAGCCAGGTTTCAGTAGAAAGAACCTCTAAACCTACCAATCTAATATCCCTAAAAGGAAGCTGATCAAAATGGAAGTCCAAATAGAAAAACGAACATGGTCCTCGCTGGATACCTTTATTTTTTTCATCCGGATTTTTTGGATTGTCTTTAATGTATCGATCAATGCCCTCCCGCTTTATCCGGACCCCTACAAAAAAATCCCGCTAGCCTTATGGTTTTTGCTCATCTTGGTTGTTCCCTACCTTTTTTACCGGCCGGGGAAGATACAGCTCCACCTCTATTTAACCTCAGAATTGATTCTGACAGGCAGTATGTTCATCTTTTTAGTCAACCAATTCCATCATTTTGGCCCGGAAATCCTAAGCATCATCAGTTTCCCGCTTTTCACGATCGCCTTTGTCAGCCAGTCCCGCCCTTATGTTTGGATTTCCCCCATCCTTAGTGCGGCTCTTGTTTTAATAGGAGCGCTGGCCGGCGATTATTTTTATAAACAGGATTCCTGGGGGCGGTTTGCTGATATGGCGATGCTGTATGGCTTTGGGTTCATGCTCGGGAGGATCGGCATGATCAACCAGCATCGCAATGAACTGCTAATGTCCATTCGTGAAAAAAATAAAACCCTGGAGCAATATGCGAAAAGAATGGAAGAATTGGTGATAAAAGAAGAACGAAGCAGGGTTTCAAAGGAAATGCACGATACGGTGGGACATGTTTTCACATCGGTGATTGCCAGCCTTGATGCGCTTCCGTTTATCATCAAGGCCAATCAAGAGGCGGCGGTCTCCTCGATTCAGGAGCTATCTCAGTTGACACGAAAAGGCTTGGCAGATGTTCGAAAAACCATCCATCAGCTGTCGGGGGACTGGAGAGACCAGGCCTTGGCCGCCAATTGCCAAAGTTTAATCGACGATTTCTCTATCCATACAAAAACAATTGTTGATTTTCAGGTGAGTGGGCATGAAACCGAAATCAGTGAAGGGGGGAAGTCCGCGCTGATGCGCAGCTTGCAGGAGTCTCTGACCAACGCGAAACGGCATGGGCAGGCGACGCACGTAACGGTTACCCTTCAATTCACCAAGACGATGATTCTAATGCAGATAAAGGATAATGGCGTGGGCCATGAGCAAATTCAGTATGGATTCGGCCTAAATTCGATGAAAGACAGGCTGATGACCTTTGGCGGCTCCTTCCATATTGAATCCTATGAAAAACAGGGAACGACGGTCACTTGTACGGTTCCAGTTCCAAAGGAGTGGAGTGAAGGATGATTCGATTAATGATTGTTGAGGATCAAGAATTAATCAGAAAAAGCCTAAAGATTGTGTTGGAAAGTATAGCGGACCTGAAGAATATCGTATTGGCCGAAAACGGGAAGGCGGCCATTGCCCATTGTGAGCAGTCGGTGCCTGACGTGATTTTGATGGATATTGACATGCCAATTATGGATGGGGTTCAGGCCACAAAGCTCATTAAGGAACGATGGCCGCAAGCCAAGATTATCATTTTAACAACGTTTGAAGATATCGATCACGTCCGGACTGCCCTTCAGGCGGGCGCAGAGGGTTACATTTTAAAAGCGGTGGATCCTCAGTTTTTAGTAAGAGGAATTGAACTGGTCTATTACGGCGGTTCGCTTGTACCGCAGCATTTGGCAAGAGAAGTTTTTCAAAGTGTGTCCGAATCACAGGCTGCCGCCACCGAGGAACCTTCCGCCAACCACCCGTATGACCTAAACCAGCAGGAATTGAAGATTTTGAACCTTCTCGCCCATGGCTTCCAAAACAAGGCCATTTCGGAAAAAATGTTCCTATCCCTGGGGACGGTGAAAAATTATATCTCCAGCATCTATTCGAAGCTTGATGTTAAAAACCGCTCCGCCGCGATTACAAAAGCGATGGAGGAATGTTTGCTGCCGGATGAGAGGAAATAGCTGCAAAAAGCTGACCTATATTGTAACAGGTTTACTTGTGAGGTGCAAAACGGTAAATCACAACCCTAACCACATAGCAAATCATAACCTTTGACAACACAAATCACAGTATATTGCACAGTCCATAAGGCTTTGAGATGAAAATATCTCTAAGCCTTATTTTCTTTATTGGACTAAAGCAAACGTAAGTGTACAAGTTCATTAGACAGAGTTTGATAAATAAGGGGAGAAATTTCCCTTAATTAGCAATTAAGATCAAGAATAACTAAAATAGGCGGAGAAATTTCCCCTATTGACTCAAAAAACTTCAGTATTGGGAATTTTGCTTTGTTTAAGCGAAAAACCTTCCCTTATTTACGCCGGAATGAGCCCTATTCTCCATTTAGCGGAAAAATTTTCGCTTATTTTATTACCACTAGTTACTCAATTAAGGATAAGACTTCTTATGTTTCAATGCGTTGGGGGAGTATAAAAATTCACACACCCTCCAATACCTTGTGAATTAGAAAATGAGAAGCAATTAAAATTCTCTAAAATGGTGATAAATCAATAAAAATCGCACTGTGAATCATATTGTGAATTCAAGTGTGTTTTGCTGTACCCTCTAAAGTGTATATTGGCAGCTTTTTTATTTTAAAAAAAAGAGCCTAATCGGGACCTCTATCATTTAAAAAAGTCATTTAAGAAAGTAACCAAAAAGTCATCTTCCCCCCTGAAAGATTATGACTTTTCGGCACTACGCTGACGCTTGTTTCTAGCGGTACAGTAGAGATACAAATTCACGGGGGGTTTTTAAATTGAAAAAGAATTACATTCGCTCGTTATCGATTGTTCTGATTAACGTTTTAACGATTTTCGTCTTGATGGTTGTCTGGGGCAAAAGGATGGACCCATTAAACATCGTCCAGTGGGGGACGCTTACGGTGATTGGCGCTGTGCTTCAAACCGTTACCATCCTGCTGTTCTACAAATATGTCGATAAAAAATCCTTTTCTACTTTACGGCTTAAGCTGAATCGGAAAGATGTGTTGTTTTCGATGCTTTCCCTATTGTTAACGGCCGGTATGGTCCTGTTTTATCTGTATCAGGCTGCCAAAGTGAATCATTTTTCGGTTGAATGGAATCTCGCAGTGTTTTCGAGCACATCGTTTTACCTGTTGCTGTTGCTGGCGGCATTTGCCTGGTTTCAGGCAGCCTTGACGGAAGAGGTGTTGTTCCGATGGTACCTCGTGACCAACCTTGAGCATCTGAGTACAGTAAAGCTCTACGTGATTACCAGTTTGTTTTTCATGCTGTCACATGTATTCAAAGGTTTTGATCCGATTTATATCCTGTTTTTACTGACCACCAGCTGCTCGCTTTTGTATGTCTATTTACGAAGCGGCCGAAAATTGCTGCCAGTCACCATTGCCCATATGGCTCAAAACCTGACCATTAATCACCTAATTGGACCAAGCGACATCGCCATCCTCCAATTTTCAACAGAACCAAGCAGCATCCACCTCATGACCCTATTCATCCTCTACAACGCCCTAATCATCGGCCTATCAACCATGATTTATAGAAAGTAGTACTTGGGGACGGTTCTCATGCATCACTTTGGCTGATTGGAACACGGGGACGGTTCTAGAGCACTGAAAAACACACTCTATGATAAACCTATACAGCCTTCGGACAAAATCGCTTAAAAAAGAGTCGGAAGTGTCCGAACCTATACAGCCTTCGGACAAAATCGCTTAAAAAAGAGGCGGAAGTGTCCGAACATATACAGCCTTCGGACAAAATGACTTGAAAAAGGGGCGGAAGTGTCCGAACCTAAATAGCCTTCGGACAAAATCACTTAAAAAAGGGGTGGAAGTGTCCGAACCTATATAGCCTTCGGACAAATCGCATAAAAAAGAGGCGGAAGTATCCGAATAACCATCTTAAGGACTGTTTTTCAGTGGTCTCGGACGGTTCTCATGCCTCATTTCAGCCTAATTAACACCACCATATTGATGCACAAGAACCGTCCCCATGCCTCACCCCTACCTCATTCCCTCTAGGTCTGAGGTCTTAGTTATAATTACAGCAGCTGCCCGAGGTTGATGGAGGGTTGGAAACCCTATAATAAAAAAGGTAAATCCATCCAAATAGTATCTGATTATAAAGGGGAAGAGAAGTTATGAAATCGTGGATTAGGTTTTCGTTAAAGAATGCAGGTGTAATTTTTATCGCGATGCTGATGGTGTTGGCAGGGGGGATTTATTCCGTTAAAACGATGAAAATGGAGTCGATGCCAAATGTTGACATTCCTTATATCGTTGTCCAGGTGCCGTATGTCGGCGCTACTCCGGAGCAAGGATTAGAGGATATAGGAAAGCCACTCGAAGAAACACTGTCAGGAATCAAGAAGCTTGATAACTTATACATCGAAGCCCATAGTAATATGGTTGTCGGAATTCTTGAATTTGAGATGAGCAAGGATATGGATGAGGCCGAGAAGGAAGTCACAACGGCAGCCTCAACCATCAAGCTGCCTGCCGGTGCAGAAAAACCGGAGATTCTAAAGGATGGCCCTTCCGCCATGCCGGTCTTTACCTTTGCGCTGTCGTCGGAAACCGCCAATCAATCCGACCTGACGCAATATATCAACGAGCGGATCAAGCCGGCATTGACTGGAATTGACGGAGCAGGCTCGATTGATATTTCCGGTGAAACTGAAAAGGAAGTCGCCATCAAGCTCGATCCGGAAAAAATGAAGCAGCACGGTGTGACCTATGAAACGGTTAAGCAAACACTGCAGGCGCACCATTTTTCATTCCCGGCCGGGCAGGTCAATATCAACGAAAAAACATTCAATGTGCAGGCAGATTTCAAACTGAATTCAGTTGAGGATGTCAAAGTAATTCAAATCTTGGCACAAGGGCCAACGGGCTCGGTTGAAAAACTGCAGCTGGCCGACATTGCCGACGTTTCTTACAAAAACAAACAAGAAATGGTGTATACGCGTCTCAACGAAAAGCCAGCGGTCCTTGTGGAAATGAAGGCACTGCCTGGCGCCAATACGGTTGAAGTCGTTTCACAGGCAAAGGAAAAGCTGGATGCACTGGATCTTCCAGTTGGCTACACCTTAACGAAATTATTTGATACGTCAAAAGAAGTGAAAACCTCCGTCGATGGCATGCTCCGTGAAGTATTGCTGGGAACATTGTTCGCCGTGATTGTCACGTTCCTATTCCTGCGTAACATCAGGGCAACGCTGGTGGCTGTACTTTCCATCCCGCTGTCCATCCTGGCCTCGATGATAACACTGAAGTATTTTGACTATAGCTTAAACATGATGACACTCGCGGGAATCGCAGTGGCGGTCGGCCGCGTCATTGACGACTCGATTGTGGTCATCGAAAATGTGTACCGCCGCACGTTAACAAGCCCGAATCGAAATGAAAGGCTGGTGCTGACAGCGGCCAAAGAAGTCGGCGGTGCCATCACTTCGTCAACACTGACAACGATTGCCGTCTTCGGACCACTTTCCTTTGTACCGGGAATCATTGGCCGGTTCTTTGCTCCGTTCGGCATTACGGTCATCGTGGCGCTCGCGTTCTCTCTAATCGTGTCCTTAACCGTCGTGCCGCTGTTGGCGAAGTTATTTTTACTCGGAATCAAACACAAAGAGGTCAAGGAATCCATTTTTGAAAAAGCCTATCGGCATACGCTTGCCTGGGTGCTAAATAAACGGGCCATCACCCTCATTCTGGCTGTTGTCCTGTTTGCCGGATCGCTAGTTTTGGTTCCGCTGATTCCAAAGAACTTCCTGCCGCAGGAAAAAGCCGTAGCGTACCGTCTGACAGGGGATTTACCGGCTGGAACTTCGCTAGAAAAGTCAAACCAGATTGCTGTAAAGATGGAAGAAATTCTAAAGCAGGAAAAACAGGTGAAACATGTCCAAACCGTTGTGAATGGCGAATATGTCCGCTTATCGATTGACTTGAAGGATAACGCTACAAAGAATCAAACAACTGATTTTGAGAAAAATGTCAGGGATAAGGTTGAAAAACTGGACCCCCAAATGCTTGTAGCGCTCAGTCCCGTTGGCCTTGTTGGTACAAGCGGCTTGGCATTAATGGTCGAAGGCGGGAATGTCAAGGATTTAGAGAAGGCTGGAAAAATGATCACAGAAAAGCTGAAAGGTATTGATGGTCTGGAAAATGTCGAATCCAACCTTTCAGGGGTGAAGGAACAGTTACAGCTGGAAATCAATGACGCAAAAGCTGCGGAAAATGGGTTAAACCCAATCATGGTGGCAGGCTACGTAAGAGAGTTGATTTCCGGAGATACGGTCGCCAACATGCAGGTCGAAGGGAAAACAACAAATATCCATCTGTCATTGGCGGGGGATTCGTTAGACTCCATTGATAAAATTATGAGCCAAGGTATGACAAATCTATTGGGGCAGCAAGTCACTCTATCAGAAGTGGCAACATTGAAAAAAGCACCAAGTCCGTCGGCGTTATACCGGTTAAATCAGCAGCAATATGTGCAGGTAACGGGCCGCATTACTACTGATAATGCTTCGGGTGTGCAGGCAGAGGTGGATAAACGGATGGCCGAGTTAGATTTGCCGGCAGGTATTACTTATCATTCCGAAGGCCAGGCGCAAGCAATGAATGAAGGCTTTACGAATATGATGATTGCTATGGCGGTCGCTGTTGTGCTGGTGTTTATCGTGATGCTTGTTGCATTTGGAAACTCGTTAATGCCAGTTGCGATTCTCTCGTCGCTGCCATTCTTATTCTCTGGCGGATTGCTGGGATTGTTTTTGACGAATCAGGCACTAGGGATGCCAGCGTTAGTTGGATTTTTAATGTTAATCGGAATCGTGGTCACCAATGCCATTGTGTTGATGGACCGGGTGAAGCAGAATGAACAGAAGGGCATGGAGCTAAAGTCCGCTCTGCTTGAGGCCGGAAAAACACGCTTGCGTCCCATCCTGATGACGGCACTTGCAACAATCGGCGCCTTATTGCCATTAGCCCTATCTGACGAAGGCGGGCTCATCTCTAAATCTCTCGCCATCGTCGTCATATCAGGCCTGCTCACATCCACCCTGCTCACACTCGTCATCGTCCCAACCATGTACCACCTACTCAGTGGTGCACGGGGACGGTTCTTACGCATCATCGCCAAGGGTGAAAAACCGAACGCGGGGACGGTTCTTGCGTTTCATCAGCAAAAACAGTAAAGCTGCCCCACTCCCTATCAAGGGAAACGGACGAAATCACTTTTTAACAGGTTGTCTTTATGGAAGGTGCCAATAAAAAATGCACATGCGGTTTGCAGCCCATGTGCATTTTTTATAACATTAGGGTTTACAGCTGTTTATTTCTTTTCGACCTTTACCAATCCTTTCCCGAAATTATGCTTATCAAAATAGCAAATGACCGTATCGTGAACACGAACCCTTTCACCCTTGATGATTTTATCCGCAGAAAATTCGATTTTTGTCCCGTCTGTACTCTTACCGTAGTATTGGTCACCTTTAATATCGGTAATCTCGTATTCTATTGTAGTAAATCCAGCAGACTCACTGCCTGCCGTTGTCGTATTGTTCACAGGAGAAGTTGTATTATTTTTAATTAAAACCAATGCCAATAAAACTGATAAAAGAGCAACCAAGATAATTAGTTTTTTGAACATATTGCTAACCCCCATATATGTATTTTATGAAATGATAGACAAAAGTAATATCCTTCTAAATTCCCTCGGTCTTTCAACCTATAACACGTTACTGTGAACCTTTTTTGATGCACGAGAATCGTCCCCATGCCTCATACCCATACCTCATATGTGCTTTTTATATAAGATTATTCTATAATTGGGTGGGCTGGCAAGCAGCGGCTTTCAAAGTATGTTTGGACCAGTCAAGGAAAATAATAGATGATATGGTTTGGTTCGAACAAGTTTGTTTAAGGTGTGTGAAAACTATGTTAGAAGAAATATTGTCGCAAGTCCAAAGTGGCAAATTAACGGTAACTGAGGCGAAGGAAAAGTTAGCCACCTATGAAAACTTGGGGTTTGCAAAGGTTGACCATCACCGGAAGAATCGCCAGGGGTTCCCGGAAGTGATTTATGGGGAAGGGAAGACGCAAGAGCAGATCCTTTCTATTATCCAAGCAATCCGATCAAAAAATAATGATGTTCTTGTTACACGGATTTCAAAAGATAAAGCGGATTATATCCTTCAGGAGCATCCGGAATTTATTTATAATGAAACAGCACAAATTCTCTTTTGGAAAAAGAACACCATTAAAGAGGATGAATATCAAGGCTACATTGCGATTGTGTGCGCCGGCACGTCTGATCTGAAAGTGGCAGAAGAGGCTGCTGTTACGGCCGAAGCGCTGGGCAGTAACGTCCGTCGCTTTTATGATGTAGGTGTTGCAGGAATCCACCGCTTATTTGATAATATTGAACAAATCCAACAGGCGACCGTCTCCGTCGTTGTTGCAGGCATGGAAGGGGCGCTGCCGAGTGTGGTTGGCGGGCTTGTCTCCCATCCGGTCATTGCCGTTCCGACGAGCATTGGATATGGTGCAAATTTCAACGGTTTGTCCGCACTGCTGACAATGTTGAATTCCTGTGCTTCAGGAATCAGTGTGGTCAATATCGACAATGGATTTGGCGGAGCATACAACGCAGTCCTGATTGATAACATCGCAAAAAAAGGAGCAAAAATGGGATGAGAACACTTTATATTGACTGTTTTTCAGGGGTAAGCGGTGATATGTTTATCGGCGCTCTTCTAGATGCAGGGGCAGATCCGGCTATTTTAGAAAAAGAATTAAAAAAACTTCATTTCGAAGATGAATACCAATTAAGCTGGAATAAAATCGTGAAGAACGGAATTACTAGTACGAAGTTTGATGTGTTGTTAACACATAGCCAACAACATCATGAACATGACCATCAACATGAACATGACCATCAACATGAACATGACCATCAACATGAACATGACCATCATCATGAACATGACCATCATCATGAACATGACCATCATCATGAACATGACTACCATCATGAACATGCTCACCATCATGAACATGACCACGACCACCATCATGAACATGACCATCATCACGAGCATGACCACCATCATGAGCATGACCATCATCATGAACATGACCATGGGCATCAACACCGCTCATTCAGTGATATTGTAAAAATGATTGAATCATCTGATTTGGCAACTGAAGTAAAAGCAACTTCCTTAAAAATATTTCAAAAAATTGGTGAGGCTGAAGGGCATATTCATGGTGTCCCATTAGAAAAGGTTCATTTTCACGAAGTTGGTGCCGTTGACTCCATCATCGATATTGTAGGAGCCGCCATCTTACTTCATCATTTGGACATCCAGAAAATAAAATCCTCGCCCGTTCCAGTCGGTACAGGAAAAATACATATCGACCACGGCATTTATCCCGTCCCAGCACCAGCTACATTAGAAATTTTAAAAGGTGTGCCGATTGAACAAAGCGATGTCAGATTTGAACTCACAACCCCAACAGGTGCAGCCATCACAGCGGTACTAGCAGAAGAATTTTGCACGATTCCATCTATGGAGGTAAAAGCCATTGGTTATGGAGCAGGCACAAAAACCTTCAAAGACCGACCGAACGTCCTCCGGGTCATCATTGGGGAATAGGCCATTAGCATATAAAAATAAGAAACACGGATAAAAGGTGTCTGCATTTATCCGTGTTTTTTTATTTTTATTAATAATTCCTAGGAGAGAATAAACAAATCACAATGGGAAAAATAGAATGTAACCCCGTTGTCTAGGTCAAAAATGAAAGATTGCTTCGGTGTTGCAGGTGAAGAGAGGGATTTTTCTTTTCACACATGAAGACTGTTGAAAAAATAAACAAAATAATCTATTTAATCCTATTGACAAGATTATTCGAAAAAAGATAAAATGATAACGTTCACAATGTGATGCAAATACCAACGTTATTTAGGGTTTGGTATTATCTGAAACATTATGTGAATAAATGTGTTGCAAATATTATCTATTTACCATGAGTTGGGTAAAATGCCTTCATGATGATAACCTTTTCACTGAACAAAAAGCCTTTATTTTTTTATTTCTTTTGTAAGCACTTGCATGTGTGAATAAGAATATTCGGTGAAGGTGTATTGACCGTCTGGGCAACAAACCTATATGGATCAAGGTAAAAAGATAGGCTGCAGCATTTAAAAAATACAAAAAACACTTGGGGGATGACATTATGCCTTTAGTCATAATTGCTATTGGGGTACTATTATTACTTCTTTTAATTATGCGCTTCAAATTGAACACATTTGTATCCTTAATTATTGTTTCCTTTATTGTTGCTCTACTATTGGGGATTCCAGTGAAGGATGTTGTTCATTCAATTGAAACCGGTTTAGGCGGAACACTTGGCCATATCGGAATCATTTTCGGACTTGGCGCCATGCTTGGCCGATTAATCGCTGATGCAGGTGGTGCGCATCGTATTGCCACAACGTTAATTGACAAATTTGGTGAAAAACGAATTCAATGGGCTGTATTAATTGCTTCATTCATATGCGGTATTGCCTTATTCCTTGAAGTTACCATTGTATTATTAATTCCGATTATCTTCTCAATCGCAAAAGAAGCAAAAGTTTCGGTTGTTAAATTAGGTCTTCCAATGGTTACTGCTGCATTGGCGGCACATGCTTTCTTGCCGCCGCATCCAGGACCAATCGCTGTTGCTGCTGAATATCATGCAAATGTTGGTCTAATGTTACTTTACGGAATCATTGTTGCGATACCTACGGTTATTATTGCGGGTATTTGGTATCCTAAGATGGCTCAAAAAATTGTTCCAACTGCATTCAATCGAGAAGTCAGCTCTTCCTTTGGTGTGGCGAAAGCATTTAAATTAGAAGAAACACCTGGTTTTGGAATCAGCGTTTTCACTGCCTTATTCCCTGTTATCTTAATGGCGATTGGTGCGATTGTCGATATTTTGGGATTAAAAGAAAATGCGTTCATCACCGTTATTCGCTTTATCACGAACTCTGACACCGCTATGATTCTTTCTGTTCTGTTCGCTGTTTACACAATGGGTATTGCAAGAAAAATTCCGATGAGCAAGTTGATGGATTCTTGTGGTTCAGCCGTTAATGCATTAGGTATGCTGCTATTAATTATCGGCGGCGGCGGCGCCTTAAAGCAGGTTATTGTTGATGGCGGCGTTGGTGATTATGTTGCAAAAATATTCGAAGGTTCACATATGTCACCAGTACTGTTTGCTTGGATTGTTGCCGCATTACTACGTATCTGTCTTGGATCAGGAACTGTTGCAACCCTAACAACTCCTGGTTTAGTACTTCCATTGCTTGCAACTATGCCGAATGTTAACTTGGAGTTAGTTGCACTTGCAACAGGTGCCGGCAGTGCCATTGCATCACACGTTAACGACGCGGGATTCTGGATGGTTAAAGAATCTCTAGGCATGACCTTGAAAGAAGCATTCGGTACCTATACCATTCTTTCCACTATCGTAGGTGTTAGCGGATTAGTATTTACTTTAATATTAGATATGTTCTTATAAGAGACAGAGGGGGGGCCATTTTATAGAGATTCTATAAAATGGTCCTTTTTTTGGCTACTAGGAAATTATAAATTTTCATCAAAATTTATAATTTCTTAACGCATAAATTCAGCTGCGCCTCATGAACGGTCCTATTGGATTAGCCAAATCGGCGAGTCTTCGTTTAAAAATATATTCTTGAAATCGCTTTAGTAATTACTTTTACTTTAGAAGGAATTCACTTATAATTATAATGTGTTGCAAAATGCAAAGAACACAATTGTTTTTTTAATTGGTTTGTTTCGCATCAATAAAATATAGATAAAAAATAGATAGGTGGAAATCTGTATGAACGAGAAATATGAGCGTTTGAAAGAAATCTTAAAAGAGATGGGCAATGTGGTTGTTGCTTTTTCCGGCGGTGTCGACAGTACCCTTTTATTAAAAGTGGCGGTTGATGTTTTAGGAGTGGAAAACGTACTGGCTGTAACGGCGGATTCTGAAACATACCCATCCAGTGAATTGGAAGAAGCGAAAAAGCTTGCCAAGCTGATCGGGGCCACACATCAAGTAATTGAGACCTCTGAACTGAATATTCCGGGCTATGCAGAAAACGACCGGAACCGCTGCTATTTTTGCAAAAATGGGTTGTTCGAAGAAATTGTACCGATTATGCACGAGAAGGGATTTCAAAACGTGGTCTATGGTTTAATCGCCGATGACATGAGTGAACATCGTCCTGGCGTCCGTGCAGCGAGAGAGCATGGCGTCCGCGGGCCGCTTCAGGAGGCAAATCTTTTTAAAGAAGAAATTCGAGAGCTTTCCAAGCAATTAAACCTGCCCACCTGGGAAAAGCCATCTTTAGCCTGCTTATCATCCCGGATTGCTTATGGGGAAAGAATTACGATGGAAAAACTAACAAAGGTTGAAAAATCTGAAGCATATTTAAAATTACTAGGGATTCGGCAAGTCCGTGTTCGGACGCATGAAGAGATTGCAAGAATTGAAGTAGAACCTCAAGATATGGGATTAGTTTTAGCAAACCATCAAGAAATCCAAGAAAACTTACAGCGGTTTGGTTATAAATATGTCACTTTAGATCTTCAAGGATATATGAGCGGCAGCATGAATAAAGTACTAACACCAAGCTTTACTAGAGGTGAGTCCTGATGGAAAATAAAAGAATTGAGGATATTTAGTAGGTGAGGGAACATGATTAAAGCGTTGGTTATTGTCCCGTATGAGGGGCTATACGAAATGATGAAAGAAATTCAGCAGGAAGTGAAAGATTTTCAGCTCGATATCGAACTAGGAAACCTGTATGAAGGTGTGGCTGTTGCAAAAGAAGCCGAAAATAACGGCTATCATGTCATCATCAGCCGCGGTGGTACAGCGTCCTTGATTCAGGAAGCCGTATCGATACCCGTGATTGACATTCAAGTGACCGGCTATGATGTATTACGCATCATTACCCTTGTAAAAGGATTTTCTCGCAAATCGGCGATTGTTGGATTTTCGAATATTACTCACGGTGCTGCAACAATCTGCAAGATTCTTGATTTGGATATTAAAACATTAACGATTTCAAAAGATACTGAAGTTAAAGAAATATTAACAAACTTAAAAAGGCATGGCTATGAAGTGATTATTGGGGACGTGGTCACGGTGCAAGCTGCCAAGCAATTAGGGCTGACGGGAGTGCTAATCACTTCCGGCAAGGAAGCGATTATGGAGGCATTGGAAGAGGCGAAAAGATCTCATCGCATCTTCTCGCAGCTGCAGCAGGATGTTTCGTTATTTCAGTCCATTCTTGATTGTAACGAACAGCCAATCGGTGTGTTTAATAAAGAAGAGAAATTAATTTATGGAAACGAGCGTTTTAATAATGAATTTCATTGGATGATTGTTGAAAATTCCACCGATATAAAAAAGCTGATTCAAGAAACGGCGTTAACAGGGGAAAAGCAAACAAGAGCCATTCACATCAATCAGTTATTATGGAATATCACATCCTGCCCTCAAGAAGGTGCGATTGCTTTATTTTTCGAAAAGAATCATTTGAACCAATCTGCCGTGCAGAATGGGGAGAGTGAAGTGAAAAATGCCATCGAATTCCGTACATCGGCTGCCTATGTCTCTATTTCTGGAAAAAGTGAACCCATTCAAAAGGTGTTAAAACAGATTGATCAATATAGTGTAAGCGATTTAACTGTGTGGATATCCGGAGAAAAGGGAAATGGAAAAGAATTAGCGGCCCACGCGATTTATGCTAAAAGGAATAACCTGTATGACCCTTTTATCGTGTTGCATGGTGATTTATTAAGGGCAGGGCAGCTGAAGGATTTCATGGTCGAAGACTTTTTTCAAAAATACGCAAATGGCGTCATTTATGTAAAAAACATTGATCAATTAAGCTCTGATATACAAAAGGAGCTATATCATATCGTCAAGAATGATAATCATGCAAAGATAAAGTGGCTGGTGTCTTCCGAAAGCAATATGGAAGAAAAGGTCAGAAACGGCACGTTTGATCGAGAACTGCACCAAACCTTAGGACAGCAAAAAATTTATATTCCGCCACTACGGGAACGAAGGGAAGATATTGAGGATTTAGTTCATGTCTTTATTTCAGATCTGCATCCGAAATACGGCAATGGGGTCGTCGGAATACGGCCGGACGCTTTGGCGGAGCTTGCCAATTATGAGTGGCCGGGCAATGTAGAGCAGCTCAAACAAGTAATCGAGCAATTGTTTAAACAAACAAGTTCCTATTATATCGAAAAGGAAGCTGTGGCAGCCGTTTTAGCACGATTGGAGCAGCCAGAGAAAAAAGAGGATGCCTTAACCCCTATCGATTTAACCGGCACGTTAGAAGAAATCGAAAAACAAGTCATCACCAAAGTCCTTGAAGAAGAAGGCTTAAATCAATCAAAAGCAGCCAAACGCCTAGGCATTAACCGTTCTACACTGTGGCGCAAGCTAAAATAAAGCTTGCGTTTTTTTATTTCGAAATACGATGCAAAATACAACACAATAAATTTTTTTGTGACATTTTTTATAGATGTATTGCCAAATGCAACATTATGTTTTAATATTAATAGTGCTGAAAGCGTTTTTAGATAAAAAATAAAACGGTATCTAGAGCGTTTATAAAAAAGTCAACTGGTCTGTTGCAGAACTTATCATACCTGGATGTATAGGCGATTTAAGTCAGATAAAAAATAATTAAACTCGATAAAAGACAAACTAGAACTAGCATATAAGGGGGTCGGGATGCAGGTGAAACTAGCGGTTATTGCAGACGATTTAACGGGTGCCAATGATACCGGTGTTCAATTTGCCAAACAAGGGTTAAACACGACAGTGCTATTTGCCGAAACAAAATTACAACCAGCACATTTAAGTGCAGATGTGATTGTCTTAAATTCGGATAGCCGTGCCTTAACATCTGAGAAGGCTTATGAAGCGGTTTTTAATCTAGCGGCCCAATTAAACAAATTGTCTGTTTCAAAGGTCTTCAAAAAGATTGATTCTACCATGCGGGGGAATATTGGTCCGGAAATCGACGCCGTTATGGACGCATATAAGTTAAAGACCTCGTTTGTGGTTCCGGCTTTTCCGAAAAGCAATCGAGTGACCATGAACGGAAATCATTATGTGAATGGTGTCCTTTTAGAGGAAACACCGATTGCTCAGGATCCTGTCTGCCCGGTAACAGAAAGTTACCTGCCTAAGTTGCTGCAGGAGCAAAGTAAACGGGAAGTTGAATTCATTTCCATATCAGATGTAAAAAAGGGGAAAAGTCATTTATCCCAAAAAATGAACGAGCTAAGCTCGGAAAGTGTTTCAAAAATTATCATTGTAGATGCAACGACTGATGAGGAACTAAAAACAATAGTCGAAGCTTCAGAATTATTAAATGAGAATTTCCTTTGGGTAGGTTCGGCCGGAATCGCCTATCATCTTTTCAACACTGGCCAGCCTGAAGAGCGATTGCGGCATCAACAATCAGATGACCGGCTTCCAGTGCTGGTCGTTGCTGGCAGTGTAAATCCTGTCATTGACCGGCAAATCCAAGTCCTGAAAGATAACTATCATGTTGAAGAAATAGTTATCTCTCCGGAAGAATTCTTTTATGAAGATAGAAGGAAACGGGAAATTGAACGGATAGTGAAAGCTGGCCAGGCATTGCTTGAAAAAGGCGATCTAGTGGTCACGACCAATCGCGAGCGCGAGGCCATTAATCGAGTAAAGGAACTGCAGCAGAAACTTGGGTTAACGAATTTTGATGTCGGTTATACGATTGCCGAATCGATGGGCGTTATTGCCGGCCGATTAATTGACAGCAAGCCTATTTGCGGGGCTGTGTTAACAGGCGGAGATATCGCCGGAGCCACTTGTAAGGTTTTGAATGGTGAAGGAATTCGAGTCATTGGTGAAGTGGAGGCCGGGATTCCTTACGGAAAATTGTTTGGCGGAACCTTTGACGGTATGCCGGTTGTGACAAAAGCGGGTGCCTTTGGAACAGATCAGGCCCTTGCCAATGCCTTACAAACTATTACGGATGTAAATGCTCATGTTAAAAACCGTGATTGGCGTCATACTAATCCGTCTTATGTATGCAGCTAATTGCAACGCTTTAATATGAAGCTTATTTTTAAAAAGGATAACGGGAGGAAACGAAGATGGCAGCAAATAAACCAATTATTGCAATTACAATGGGAGATCCCTCAGGTGTAGGACCTGAAATTATTGTGAAGTCGTTAAATGACAAAAACGTCTATGAAAATTGCCGTCCCTTTGTAGTCGGCGATTTGAAAATTTTAAAAAGAGCTTTAGGTGTTACCAATGTTGATCTTCAATTAAACAGCATTGCTAGTCCAGAAGAGGCCAAATACGAATACGGAACTATTGATATTATCGATCTAGATTTAGTTTCTGAAGATTTACCTTGGGGCCAAGTTTCTTCTGAGGCAGGAAATGCCGCATTCCGTTACTTAGAAAAATCCATTTCTTTTGCGAATGAACAAAGAATTCACGGTATTTGTACCGCACCTTTAAATAAAGAAGCGCTTCACAAAGCCGGCCATATGTATCCTGGCCACACTGAAATTTTGGCGGAATTGACTAATACAAAGGATTTCGCGATGATGCTTTCTGCACCAAACTTACGAGTGATCCATGTGACTACCCATATCGGCCTTCTTGACGCCATTCATAAAATTAATGCTGAGCGTCAATATACGGTTATCAAACTTGCGCATGATACACTACAAAAAGCAGGGATCAAGTCACCAAGAATTGCCGTTTGCGGCATTAACCCGCATGCAGGAGAAAATGGCCTGTTTGGACACGGTGAAGAAGAAGAGAAAATTGTTCCTGCTATAGAAAAAGCGCAGGCAGAAGGCATTAATGTACAAGGTCCGCTTCCTGCTGATACCTTGTTCTTTAGAGCAAGACGCGGTGATTTTGACATTGTTGTGGCCCAATATCATGACCAAGGACATGGACCAATTAAAGTATTGGGTCTTGAAGCAGGCGTAAATATTACCGTTGGTCTGCCAACAATCCGTACCAGTGTTGACCATGGAACTGCTTTTGATATCGCCGGAAAAAATATTGCGGATGAGCAATCATTAAAAGAAGCGATCCGCATGGCGATTGAATTGGCTCCTGAGAACTTGGCAATATAAATATGATGAAATGAAGCAAGAGGTCATTCCGATCTCTTGCTGCCTTTGTATGTGTGAAATTCTTTTATGAATAAGGTGTTTATTTTTGAAAGGGGAGTAGTACAATGTCTTTTCCGAAAATGGCGAAAATAAGACAAAAATTTCAAGTCGAAAGTTTACAGGATATCCCTGGAACGATTGCAGAACAATTTCAGCAAGTCAATGCCGATGAAAAAATCAAGCCGGGCATGGAGATTGCCATTACCGTAGGCAGCCGGGGGATTAACAATATCCCTTTAATCGTAAAAAGTGTAGCGGATGAAATTAGGAAGAGAGGCGCTACCCCGTTTGTCTTTCCGGCAATGGGAAGCCATGGCGGCGCTACAGCTGAAGGGCAAAAAGAGATGGTGGAAAGCTTGGGTGTAACCGAAGAATTCACCGGCTGCGAAATCCGTTCCTCCATGGATGTGGTGGAAGTTGGCGTCACCTCAGAGGGAATTCCTGTTTATGTTGACAAGATTGCTTACAATGCAGATGGCATCATCGTGATGGGCCGCATCAAGCCGCATACAGATTTTAAAAATAAAATTGAAAGCGGCGTCCTAAAAATGGCGTCGATCGGAATGGGTAAGCATAAACAAGCTCTGGCTTTACATACTTATGGCATTAAAGGAATCAGCGAAATGATGCCTGAGGTTGGGAAAGTGGCGATAGCCAAGTCCAACACCTTATATGGTATTGGCATTGTGGAAAATGCTCATGAAGAAACGGCGATCATTGAAGTAATTGAACCGGATCAAATTGAAGAACGCGAAAGAGAATTATTAAAAAAAGCCTTTACCTTGATGCCGAGCCTTCCAGTCGATGAAATGGATATTTTGGTCGTCGATGAAATCGGCAAAAACTACAGCGGAACCGGCATGGATACGAACATCATCGGCCGTATTCGTGTATTGGGCGTGAAAGAACCGGAAAAACCAAGCATCAAATATGTCATTGCTTCTAATTTAAGCGAAGTCAGCCACGGCAACGCTCTGGGGATTGGCTTAGCGGATTTAACAACCCAGCGTTTATTTGAAAAAGTCGATTTTAAAACCATGAATGAAAATGTCGTCACCAGCACCTTCTTGGCACGTGCAAGTATTCCGATTGTCCTGGACAACGACCAAGAGGCATTGAAAGCAGCACTGCGCGCTACCTGGGGAGTGGCACCGGAACAAGCAAGAATCGTACGGATTCCAAACACCCTCCACATCGGTGAACTATACGTATCAGAAGTCATCTATAACGAATTAAAAGACAAAGAAAACATCGAAGTACTAGAAGACCTCCAAGAAATGAAATTCGACCAGGACGGGTATTTCTTGCCAATGCATTGATGCATGGGGATGGTTCTCGGGCCTCATAGATTAAACGGCTTTCCATAGCGGGAAGCTGTTTTTTTATTTTTTAAGGCTCTTTTCTCAGAGATTGTTGCTTTTAACTATATTGAAAAAACCGAGTGAATTGGGCGAAAGGCGCTTGACTCCTGCGGGAAATAGAGGAAAGGTCGAGACCCCGCAGACGGAACGTCGAGGAGGCTCGACTTCCTCCCCGCGGGTTTGCTGAGCGCCTGTAGCGGAAAGGAACGGCCAGTGTTATTCCCAAAAACAACAAACTTTACGAAAAGAGCCTTTTTAAATAAAAACAGTAGTAACATCCACTATTCGACAACTCAACTACCTTTTTTATAGGATTATTTTATCAGCAAATAGAAATGATGATTGTATACTGTATAGGAGGAGTATTTTCATGGCCCATAATAAACAAATTACATCCAAGCTGGGACTGGATGCGGAGAATCAGATTAGGGAAATATGCAAGGCACTGCCTGAGGTTATGGTGCAAGTTGATGGTTTTGGTCATACATCGTTTCGGGTTAAAGATAAGCCATTTGTCATCCTGGGGGAAAATGAGGGCGTTGTTTCGATTTCGATTAAGACATTGCCTACAACGCAAGAGTTTCTCCTGCAGCAGCCGGGCTATTCTAAAACCCCCTATATTGGACAACATGGATGGACCTCTTTTCAGACCAAACAGGATTTAAACTGGGAAGAAATCCGCGGATATATTTTTGAAGGTTATGTAAGAGCCGCACCTAAGAGTTTGGCGAAATTAGTCTCAAATGCTGAAAGCTAAAGGTGGATGAGCTATATAGGAATTGAAAAGTAGAGGTGATTTGTATTCTTGATATCGTATTTTGGATCACAATTATTGCCTGTTTTGTATTTAGTTTTGTAGGCCTGATATACCCAATTATCCCATCGGTACTGCTCATTTGGGCCGGAGTTGTCCTCTATCATTTTGGAATCAATCCGAATGAACTTTCCTGGATTTCATGGACCATGCTGGTACTATTGACGATTGTATTATTTTTGGCAGACTATTTGGCGAACCTTCACTTTGTTGATAAAGCGGGTGGATCGAAATGGGGAATGCGGGCGGCAACGATTGGATTGATTGTGGGCAGCTTTGTAATTCCGCCGTTTGGCGTCATCATTGTCCCGTTTGTATTGGTATTAATTGTTGAAATGCTGCAAAAGAAATCGATTGGAGAATCCACGAAAGTGGCGTTTGCTACCTTAATCGCCTTTTTAAGTGGAACGGTTGCAAAGGCTGTTATCCAGCTGATTATGATTGGTGTGTTTGTTTTTGATGTAATTATCTAAAAAGTACTCCTTGGAAGGGTTTCGTCGGCCATCCCTTTTCGCTGTATCCCTATTTTACCTGGGAATCAAAATAGTTATTTCATCATCTGAATCTATTCCACTTTTATTTATTTTTTATTTAGTTCCATTATCACTTTTTAAACATAAGGATATGGATAAGGAGTGGAATGTGATGAAAAATGAACAGGAACAGTTTGATACCGAAACGCTTCAGCTTATTCAAAATAGACTTGATTATATTTACTCCATCGCCAAAAGGTATAACAGTGATCACCCTGAATTAATGGACACGATTGAAAGTTTAGCAAACATAGCGAACATGTTTGCAAAGATTCAATATGAGGAGTTGAAGGGCAAGGAAGAAACAGCGAGCCCCCAAGGATACATTGTAAGAAGGCTGGGAAATTCATACTCCAGAATGAGAGAGTATGAAAAACGAAAAGAGATGGACTTTCCGGAGTGGAAGCTCTGAATATGAAACACAGGGAAGGTTCTTCTGCTTCTGATGCAGAAGAACCTTCCCCATGCATGCTAATCTTTTTCTTTTGAAATAATAGTCTGGAAGTCCTCTGTATAAGCGACTAGTTCGCCCCAGTCCATTAAATCTTCATCAGCAACCTTCCAAGTATGGTCCTCAGTATGATGGCGAATGACTACGAAGTCATTGTGATCAAGGGAGAAAACAGTATATCCGCACTTTTTAGCTTGGTCAATAAAAAAGTAATCCTCTGCTCGATTGACCTTTTCGAATTGGACTTTTTCAAAGATCTTCTTTCTAAAAACTAAGGAAGCACCGGCAACAGTATCAGTAAAGTCGTTCTCTACCCCAGGTACCAGGACTAATGCTTTCTTATTTTTAAAATAAATATAATAGGAACCTTTTCCGGCAATAGATACTTTATCACTTTTGAAGGCGTTCATTGCACCAGTTAGGTAATGGGGTCCATAATAATCATCATCATCAAATTTGGCAATCACATCATAATTCGATTTATAGATACCAAAATTTAAACAGTCTCCAAGTGTCGCTTTTTCGTGAAGCTGAAAGACCCTAATGTTGGGATGTTTCTTTGCTCTTTTAATCCATTTATCTATTTTCATAGTATTTTTATTTAAGATAATGATGAGTTCTTTTTCAGGCCAGTCCTGTTGTAAGAAGTTTTGAAAGACATTTTCTATAAAATCCTCTCTTATGGTACATGTTATGACTGAAACCATCTTTATTCACCCCAATCATGAGTTGATAATTTTCATTAATACATTCGTTAAAGTTGTATAATTCCCCAATTCTTTAATCTCATCGATGTCCTTCAAAAGCTCAGTTTTCTCGTCTGTTCCATATCCAGCAGCCCCTAAAATATTAAAATGCCTAATATCAATCAGCAATAGCAACGCGATGGTTTCGAGAATCGTGATAAATTTTTCCTGAAATGAATGCAATTGATTGGAATACTCTTTCATTAGCCGTTTATATTCGAATAAAGCTTCGTTCATGGTTAATAAATCCGTCAATCGTGCAAGCTCAAGTCCAAGCATGAGAACATCCACATCGTGATGCTTTGAGATGAATAGATGAAAGTTTCCGATTGCCTCATTCCAATTACTTCCTCCGACAGGATGCATTTGATGATAGGTGACGACGTTATCTTTAATAAGAAATTGAGCCCCTTGTTGAAATAAGCGGTACCCTAATTCCCAATCTTCATAACCATATTTGATAAATGATTCATCAAACAATCCAGCTTTTACTATGGTCTCTTTACTCACAGAAACATTGCCAGTTAAAAATGCCATCCACGGAAATTGAAATCCTGTTAACCTTTCGTCAAAGTTTCTCGTTATTTGTCTGAACCATGGTCGCCTTTTAATGATTAACTGTTTATAGGTTTGATTCATAATATCTTTTTTATCTATTAGTGGGTACGGTAATTCGCTGGACTGCTTAAAGTTTTCAAATCGCTTAGAAAACACGGAATTACCTTGAATAAGAGAGGAAACTTCTTTCAGTTTGCTATTTTTGGTATTTGGAAAAATACTGGTAATCACATTTTTTAAGTGCATGACACCAGTAACAATTACGTTCTTGTTTGACTGATGGCATTGATAATGATTTTTTACAAAGTCAGGCTCGGTAATCATTTCTGCATCTAAGAAGATTAGAATATTCCCACTTGCGTGTTCAACACCTAAATTCCGAACTTTTGCCCTTCCTAAATTCCGCTCATTTCGAATGTATTTAAAGTGAAAAGGAGGTTTATAGTTGTTTAGTTTTTCATGTGTTTGATCTGTTGAAGCATCGTCAATGAAAATCACCTCCATCTTTGAGGGATCGAAAGTCTGATTTTCTAGTGAATAGAGAGAAAATAAGTTAAGCGGGTATCTGTTAAAGGAGGGGATAATAATACTGACCTCGATATTTTGATTAGTCGATAAGTGTTCGCCGAGATAGCTTTTTCGACTAGTGGAATATAGTGGTGCATCACTATATTTTCGCCGTCTAATAGTTGGTGAAATTTCGCCTCCATATTTTTGCCGTCTAACATTTGTTAATGGAAAATCATCCGACATTTTATCACCCCTTCCCGAGTTTCTTACGGGTTGTACTACAAAATATGTATCGCATTTCGCTTTGTCTAGACTTTTCCCCATCTGCTGGTGATATTGTGATGCATCACCCTTTTTTGCAGAAATAGGGGTAATTTGTTGCCTATATATTTATGATATTTGTAGATAGAACGTTTATTTCTTGGGGAATAATAACTGAATTTGTCGAGAGGTGTGATTTTTTTATCGATTCGTGACTTTGGAACTATTCGTGTTTAGTCTGATTTCCTATTCTATTACCCCAATTTACAATGAATCTTCGCCCCCTTTAAGATAATAAATATAATGGTTTTATTTTTAGAACTATTCAAATAACTAGTTAGCGGGGGGACGAGATGAAGACAAACAAAAAGTTTTTGAAAAGTGCCTTAGCAGCAAGCTTGCTTTTATCGGCTGCCATACCATTTAATGTATTGGCCGAGGGAAAGACGATTTCAATCGAGGACGCAGAGAAAATCTTGGCAGGTCTTACTGCTGAACAAAGACAAGCCTTAGAGGAACTGGAAATTGGACCGGGCTTTGTCGTTTCGCCGGATATTAACACAAAATCGAGCGAGCTTGTCGACATTATCGTAGAATTCAATCAGGCTCCAGCAAAGGTAGAAGTGAAAAAAGCCGCATTAAAAAATAAAAAGATGTCACTTGCAGCTGCCAAGGAAAAGGTAGAAAACTCTCATAAAGACTTTAAAGATTACATTAAGGCATTTAAGTCCAAGAAAAGTGAAACCATCTATGATCCTAGTAAAATAGCAATCAAGCGAGAATATAAAAATGCTTTTAACGGGGTCTCTATGACTCTGCCAGGGACAGCTGTAGAAGAGCTGCTTCAATCTGGAGCAGTGAAACGGATTTGGAGCAATGCCCAAGTTCAATTGGAGCTGCCGCCGAAATCGCAGATCCAGCCGAAAATGGCGGATAGCATCCCGCAGATCGGGGTGGACAAGCTTCATGCAGAAAACATTACGGGAAAAGGCATTAAAGTGGGCGTATTGGACACCGGAATGGACTATAATCATCCGGATTTAGCGGCCTCTTATAAAGGGTACCGGTCCCAAAGCGGTGTGGATCCGCAAACAATTGATCCCGCCACAGTCAAAGGATGGGACTTTGTGAACAATGATGCTGACCCGATGGAGACGACCTACAAGGAGTGGCAGGCAACGAAAGATCCCGAATTCCATCCGGCCACAGGCGGTGCCTATTATACCTCACACGGGACGCATGTTTCCGGAACGATTGCGGCGCAAAAACATAACAAAGTTGATTACGCCGTTAAAGGTGTAGCGCCGGATGTTGACTTATATGCTTATAAGGTGCTGGGCCCATATGGCTCAGGCACAACCGAAGGCGTATTGGCGGGAATTGATAAGGCTGTTCAGGATGAAATGGATGTGATTAACCTTTCACTTGGCGCATCGGTGAATGATCCGCTGTATCCAACCTCTGTCGCGATCAATAATGCTATGTTGTCAGGGGTCGTAGCTGTTGTGGCAGCCGGGAACGCCGGTCCGAATGAAAAGACGCTGGGTTCTCCTGGAGCCAGTGCCTTCGGGATCACGGTAGGGGCCAGTGATGCAGCGATCTCCATTCCTGCCTTTTCGGCCAGCATTGGCGATAAAACATTCGAGTCTATGAAGCTATTAGGCAAGAACTTTACCGACAACCTTAAGAGTTTGGAAGGACAATCTTATCCAATTGTCTTTGCCGGCCTTGGAAAACCTGAAGAATTTAAAGAAGCTTCTGGAAAAATTGCTCTCATAGAGCGCGGTGAACTGACGTTTGATGCCAAGGTTGAAAATGCCAAAAATGCCGGCGCGGCGGCGGTGATTATTTTTAACAATGTGGATGGTGACATTCCAACCTATATTGGTGAAAATACGAAGTACATTCCAACGCTTCAGCTCTCAAAAGCAGATGGGGAGTATGTAAAAGGTCTTTCGGATGCGGTTGTTTCATTCAACAAATTAGCAGAGGTGAAAACGGAAGGCGACTCGTTGGCGGACTTCAGCTCAAGGGGTCCGGTGGAAGGCAATTATGATATTAAACCAGATATTGTTGCGCCAGGGGTTTCCATTTTTTCCACTTATCCGGAATATATGAACAACCCGCAGGATGGAATAGATTACAGCTCCGCTTATGCCCGTCTTCAAGGCACATCAATGGCAACACCTCATATTTCAGGAGTGGCTGCACTTATTTTACAAGAACATCCGGACATGGACCCGTTTGCAGTAAAAGCGGCGATCATGAATACGGCAGAAGACTTGAAAAGTGATTACTCGGTTTATGAGGCGGGTGCCGGACGTGTGGATGCTTATCAAGCTGTTCATACCAATGTATCCTTTAAGGTGTTGGATAAGACCGATAATATTGAAAATGGAGAGTATGTCAAAGTGGACGACATTACCGGCTCCATCAGTTATGGAAATCACTATTTGGACGGTGCCGATGTGAAAGACAGCCGATCCATCCAAGTGACCAACAATGGCCAGCAGGATCAAGTCTACCAAGTGGAAGTGGAATACCATACAGCAAGAACTGGGGTGCAGGACGGTGTGAAAAACAAGATTCATGTCAATACTCCTGAAAGTGTGACGGTTGGCGCAGGCCAATCGACGGCGATTCAAGCTGAGATTATGGTGCCGCAAAGTGCGGAAAAGGGCCGGTATGAGGGCTATCTTCATTTTGTGAATCAAGCAGATCCGAAGGACCGCTATCAAATTCCGTTTGCGATCCGCGTTTCGGATAAAGGGATCGAATATATGGAGCCGCTCTCGCCTTCGGTGACGAACGACACGACCTTCCATCAATATATGGCCCCTGGTTCACATATTGTTTTTAAGTTGAAGAGCCCAATGGAGTATTTTGATTTGATTGTCAAGGATGCAAAGACGGGTAAAGCGGTTGGCTACATCGGCCGGTATGATGGGAAGCGGGCGCTGCCGGACAAGGAATATTTGATTTTCTTTGGCCATCGGGGATTGGTGTATCCGTTCACGAATAAAAAGGATCAGCCAATCGCTGATTACATGATGAAGCTGCCGGAGGGCGAATATGTCCTTGATATGATCGGCACGGATGCTGAGGGGAAGACCTATCATTACGATAGTGTCGGCATTGTCGATAATACTCCTCCTCAGGTAAAACTCGATATCGAACCCGGCGTCATTGAAATTAATGATTCAATGCTGACAGAAGAGGATGGCCAGCGTGCATTCTGGGCCCATGGAGCCGTAACTGATTCCACTGTTGATGTGCTCCAAGCGAAGGGTTTGAATTTTACGCAAAAGTCAAATACTGCCGCTTATTATGAAAATGGAATTCCATTTATTATGGGCTTCCTCCGTTTGGACGATAATGGAAACACGAAGTTCGGGGTTCTTCCGGAAGAATATGATACAAACCCATATCAATTGAAAATATTCCCTTGGGATATTGCTACTGCTGCCAATTCAGCGACGGCTCCTCAATATATCTTTATGAAGGAAGGAACAGAATACGCAGCAAGCCGCTATGATAAAGAAAGCGTCAAGTTGGGCGATGAAATCACGATGACCATGGATTTAAACAATGTGAAGAATTTTATGGGCGGTCAATTTGAACTGGAGACCTATGCTTCTGATATTTATGAGTTTCAAGGAGTCAAGGTTAATAAGGAATTCCAGGCACTTGCAGACAAAAACGGGGTAGAGGTGAAGCTTGACGAACCGGTGGTCAACCAATCGGTAACAAAGGTGGGCGCGTCCCTTTCCAAGGAAGGTTTCACCGGATTTGACGGAGACATGCCGTTCCTCGACCTTACCTTTAAGGTCGTGAAGGATACGCTATTTAATCGTAATGGCGGGTTTAGTTTAAATGAATTGACGTACCAAAAATACGGGCAGACAGCACCGGCAAAGATTCCGGCCTATAGCCTGACGAGCTTTGAGTTTATTTCAAAGCATACATTGATAAGCGGCAATATCGGTCCAGAAGCTTTCTTGACTGCAAGCGGTTATATCGACAACAAGTATGATTTTACAAAATTGAAAAGTAAGGTGTATGCGAAGGATGCTGACGGTGTGGAATATCCAGCTGAGATGGATAACCGAGGATTGTTTGATATCATCGTCCCAGCCACCGGCAAACCTGTCACCGTCTATGTGGAGCTGCCAGGCCATACGGTTGAATTGCAAAAAGTGATGTCCAGCATTGAAAAAGACGGGGAGTACTATGGAATTTATCAACGTATTGTCCCTGGCAAAAACAAAGCTGGCGATGTTACCGGGGACCAAGTCATTGATATTCGCGATATCAAGCAGGTAGTCGAGCATTACGGTGAACAAAAACCAAGTGATCCAAACCTGGATGTGAATCAGGATGGGGTCGTGAATGAAGTCGATGTAAGATTTGTCGAGAAAAACTTCTCATATATCGGCCCTAAAGCAGGAAAAGGGGCGTCAGCAAAAGAAACAATCGGTAAGAAGGGACTGGCTGACTTTCTGAAAAGTGTCGGTCTGGAACCAGAGGGAGAATAGACCATTCCCAGGATAAGCGGAAGATGAATTCTTCCGCTTTTTCTATGTCATTAAAAGATCTAAGCATTTAATTATTCTCGCCAACCTGCAAATTTTCGTTTATCTTAATAGAAGATAAAGAGAATTAGGGGTGGGATGATGGTTGAGGGGAAACTGATTAAGTTTTATCGTGAAAAAGCGGGCTTGACCCAAGCGCAGCTTTGTGAAGGAATTTGTTCCGTTACGCATCTTAGCAAAATTGAACGGGGGATTACGGAATACTCAGGAGAAATCACTCAATTATTGTCCCAAAGGCTGCAAATCTGCCTTGAGGATGAATTCGTGCGTTATCAGCATCTTCATGAGAAACTCAAGCAATGGCAGGAAACGTTTGTGATGCAGCAAATGAAGGACTCAGTAAGATTGAAAAAGGAACTGGAAGAAGAGGTCTTGATTGAACTTCCTGACTTTCATGTGTTCTACCAGCTTCTCTCAGTGCGTTATTATTTACAGAACTTTCAAATAGATAAAGCGTTCATGATAATTAGGTACCTGCAAAAACAGGAATCATCTTTATCACCGCACGATACAAATATGTTAAAACATATTCTGGGCATGTATTATTTTCACATTGGACAGTACCGGGACTGTATTCTGGTTCTGAAATCCATTGACCCCAGCCAATATCAGCAGTTTGAATATTATTACCATTTAGCACTTGCGTATCATTTAATTGATTCGAATATTATTTCCTATTACTATGTTGAGAAAGCGCTTCATTATTTTCGAAAAACATTAAACGTGATCCGAATCATCGATACGGAGACGATTATGCTATTGCAATTAAATTCAAAGGAGCTTCATGATTTTGAAGAAACAAAGGCACGCTACGGGCAGTTACTCCGCACGTGTGATTCGATTCATGAGATTGACCGAAAATCAAAGCTCCTCAACAATCTGGGGTTTGAATTTTTCAAGAGAAACCAATATCAGGATGCAGCAGAATTATACCGAGAAGCGATGGACCTCATGGACGAACAGACTCCTCATTACTTGACGACCCTGGATGGATATATTAACGCTTGTCAAAAAGGAAACCTGCTTTCTAATGAAATGTTAATGGAATTGGCCAAAAAGGGACTAGCCATCGCAAAATCCACGAAAGCATATCACTGGGTTTTCTTTGAACTGCATCTTTATCAGCTGACGCGTTCAGAAGACGAATACTATCAGTTTATGGAGAAGACTGCACTGCCTTTCTTGAAAAACATGGGGTTCACGATGTTTGTAGAACATTATGAAAGGGAGCTCTTCCAATTTTATAATAAAAAGGGTGAAGCCGAGAAGGCTCTAGAGATTGCGAGATCCTACATACAAAATAACCAGAATGATTTTTTGGCAACATAAGGTGATGCATGGGGACGGTTTCCCGTGCAACAATTTGGTGGTGCACAAGTGCTGTAAAGGGATGGTCCTCATGCCTCAACCATACATTGAGGCACAGAACCGTCCCTTTATCTCATACTTTCATGCTAAAATAGATCTAAGATTTTATTGTTGAACAAAGGGTGGTTTTGTGCAAAAGATTGCACTTATTCAAAATCAAGTTTATATGTCCTATGCGAGTAAGTCAGATGTTCGCCCTTTGGTGGTGAAGTTTGGGTATAAGCCTGAGCAAGTAGTGTTATTTACTTCGCATAATATTTCGAGGCTGAAGGTAGAACTCGATTCTGGTGAAATTGATGCTGTCATTTTTACCTCCAATTCACTTAAGGAGGGCACAATCAAGCAAGAAGTAGAGTCTGAGGCTTTTCAGCAGTCTTTTTCTCATTTTTTGAATCAGGGGAAGGGATGTTTAATCCTGCATCAGTTGGGACTGGCTTCTGCTAGTGATGCCCAGGACGCGACTGGCGGCACTTATGAATTCTTGCCTCAAAATTTGCGTAAGGTTAAAGCGGTCCTCCGAAATGAGGAAGCGAATTTAGGGGATTTTAGCATACCTAGATTATCGCAGGGTCATCCTATCTTTCATTACCCCAATGCGGTTGATCCAGAAGCGTTAAAACTATATTGCAAAAAGAAAAAGGGACTCTATTGGCATTATTTGATCAATCTTGATTCTTCTGAATGGGATGTCCTTTTATATGATGAAAACCAAGATTCAAAAAGGAGCCTGCTGATTTCAACCAAGGAAACGTCCAAGCAGCGGGTTGTCATAGCCTCGTTAAATCTCGATTGGCAGAGAGAAGAGGTTCTGTTTCATAATTTATTGGTATATGTACTTGAGGGAAAGTGCAACACCGCCATTTTAAAGGATAAAGATTACAACAGCATGGCGTTTGATTTCTTTTTAACGACACTGAAATCAAAGAATTACCGCTACCAGGAGTATGACCTGGCGCAACTGGATGATTTGAAGAAGCATATTGAAAAGGGCACACATTCGATCGTCGTAATGGGTCCGACTCTATTAGATAATGAGGAAAAGATACAAAAACTCCAAGCGGTTGACCAGTACCTGCTAGATTCTACGAATGAGGGAAAAATTAAATATATCGGCATTGAATCAACTGCGGAAAATTTAAAGCAGTTTTTCGTAGCGGGAAGGGAAAAATTTGCTTTAAGTATTTTGCAAGATACGGAGATTAAAATCCAGCGAGTTTTTCAACAAAAGAAATTGATTGATGGCAGCTTCTGGAGCTCGGTTGATGCCCTTAAAGTGCTTCACCGGCTGGAGAGAGGGGCTATGCTTTCAGTGGAAACCATCGAGCCCATTTTTGCCGATGTCCGCAAGCGTTCGGTTGATGAGGCATCCTATGATGGTTTGCTCGTTCCAACTACTTCCTTGTTGTGGCTCCGGGCAACCTACTTTGGAAAAGAGGCTGAACAGACTCTCAAAACAATCAATTGGATTAAAAACGCCCTTTTAGGGGAGGACGAGGCCGAAATTGAATGTGTATTAGCCTACAACACTCTTATTGAGCTTCAAATTGAGACAGAATTTGCCGAAGAGCAGTTAATGCGACTGATTAAGGACAAAGACCTAATTCATAATAATGAAATTGAAATTGTCCATTATATAAAAGCTGCCATTCTTTTGAAAGATCTTGTCCATATTAAGCGTTTTATTAGCACCCTCAAATCGAAGAGAAATGAAGAGATGCTTTGGATTGATATTTCCATTTCGGCAACAATCGTAAATTTGCTGTTGGATGCTTTGGTCATGCTAAAGGAGCATAGCGCGAATACAGAGGAAATTGAGCAGTCAATTGAGGATATGGTTTTTCCAACTATCATCATAATGCAAAGCTTGGAAAACAAAATTCCGGGGGCAAAGCAGTATCATTGGGATAACAAAGCCAATACGACGTTAAAGTGCGTCAATGCCATGCTAAAATTTGAGGAATTAATCGATCTCCCAGTTACAGAAATGGTTCAATCTTTATTGAGCTACACCCAAACAAGCCATCAATTATCCGATAATAACACAGCGCTGCAGATGATTGAGGATTTTAAGAATGAAAAATCGCAGCTGGAACAGAGGGTCCAGGAGTTAGAGACCCGGATGACGGAGGAAAGGCAGAAACAGCAGGAATTAATACGGGAGAATGAAAAGTACCGGGAAGAAGTGCAGGAATATAATAATGAACTAAAAGAATTGAGAAACTTGAACCGAAAATTTGAGGATGATATCCAGCGGAAGGATAAACATTCAGGGATTTGGACGTTTCTTACAGCTGCAGGGGTCATCGCTCTAGTTGTTGCTTTGCTACTAGCCATCTTTTTCTTTTATAATAAAAATGCCTATAAGGAACTAACCGCCTTTTATCCATGGTGGAAGCCTGTTCTAGGGTCTTTTACCGCCATTTATACAATCTTGGTGTTTTTATTGCCAAAAAGGAAGAATAACTCAACCATAAATTTATAAGGGTTAGAAAGGGACGGGTAGATGAATTTACACAGACTCTTGACCGAGCAGGTTAATCCGAAAACAACGAATATTGACACTTTGTCCTCGCTGGAAATTGTACGTCTCATGAATGCTGAGGATGAGACAGTGGCTCGCGCTATCAGGGCGGAGCTTCCCAGCATTGCTCTGCTTGTAGATGCTGCAGTGCGTGTGATTCAGAAAAATGGACGGGTGTTTTACATAGGGACTGGGACAAGCGGTAGGCTGGGCGTCTTGGATGCCTCCGAAATTCCGCCAACTTTTAATGCAAGTCCTAATCCTTTCATCGGGATTATTGCGGGCGGAGATAAAGCACTTCGCGCATCCGCGCCTGCTGTTGAAGACCGTGAAGCCGCTGGGGCTGAAGCTTTAGAGGCATATTCCGTCTTCTCTGATGACCTTGTGATTGGATTGACCGCCAGCGGCAGGACGCCTTTTGTTCGTGGTGCGCTCGAGTATGCTAAAACAAGTGGGGCGTTTACCGGGTTAATTTGCTGCAATAAGCAGGCCGAGCTTTCGCCTCTTGCGGATGTGAAAGTGGAAATCGAGACAGGACCAGAAGTCATTGCAGGTTCTACACGTTTAAAAGCGGGAACGGCCCAAAAAATGGCATTAAATATCTTCTCCACTGCCACGATGATCAGGCTTGGAAAGGTCTATAAAAATTTAATGGTAGATTTAAAGGTTAGCAATGAAAAACTTCATGACCGGGCAATAAGAATAATCCAGGAAGCAACCGGTGTTACGCGCGAAGAGGCAGACAAGGCGTTTCATGCTTCGAATGGTCAGGTTAAAGCGGCCATCGTACATTTACTTACGGGTGAACCGATAAATAAAGTCGAAGAGAAGCTGGTTATCCATAGAGGCAGGGTCCGTGATGTGCTAGGTGAAATTGAGGGATGAAATAAGTAACGGGAAAGTTGAGCAGGAATAGGTTTTCCACTCAACTTTTCTTTTTTAAATTATATTTCCAATAAGTACCACCAGACAAATGTAACCGCTTCCATTATAATAGAGATAGAGATAGGAAAGGGGATGCAGCAATGGAACTATTAATGGAACTACTAGCCAACAACCCGTCGGAGGAGCCTTGTGAAGAAAATTCCCCGACAATAGAAGAAGAGAATTACGATGTGTCTGACTATGATTATAATAAGAGGATATGGTTTTAATAGATGAAAAGTGGGGACGGTTCTCGTGCGTCAATGATGCACAGGAACCGTCCCCTTGCTTCATACTCTCCTTCAGTGAACCAGATGATCGGTATCTTTATCAATATATAACGTCCCATCTTTTTGAAGTTCTGCGTAAACACCCTCGCGAAAATTTCAACCACGCGACTCCCACCATCCTTTTGTAAAAATATTCCTGCCATATAATCTCGCCAGAAGAAATGACAAATATTCTGTTTATGAAGTGACACACGAGAACCGTCCCCCATGCATCATCTGGAGTAGGATTTTTTTCTATTTTTCTTCCATTTCTCTTTATTGGCAGAAATAGTATAATGATAGGAGAGCATTTTGAATATTTGGAAATAAATGGATTTTTTTGGAATCTATAAAGGGATAAGTCTTGAAGGAGCGGGGTATTACATATGAAGGTCATGTCGATTGCTGCCCTTTTTGATGAGCATATAGGGATGAATGAAGCATTAGGGAAACTATTTGATAGCCCGGATTTAACGATTTGGTATAGGGATTTGGCAAAGGAAACGTTATGGGTTTCGAAGGGAAATGCCGCCATCTATGGATATACACAGGATGATTTTATGAATAATCCATTCCTGTGGCGGAACTCTGTTTACCCTGACGACCGCTGGATTCTTGACCATGCGATTTCCCGTCAGCTGGAGGGCAGCCCGACGACCGTGGAATATCGCATTATTCGTTCGGATGGCGAGGTAAGGTGGATTGAGAATCGTGCCCATTCGATTTTGGATTCGAAGGGAAAGGTCATCGCTATTAGCGGGTCGATCTATGACATTACCGAGCAAAAAAGAGAGTCCTTACAACTGCAGGAACAGCTCATCATGAACGAAAAAAGGTATAAGTCACTCTTTAACTACAACCATGATTTAGTGTGTTCCCTGGATTTGAAAGGGAATGTGACGAGTGTTAATAAAAGCTGTGAAGCTTTAACTGGATACAGTGAGACGGAAATGATGAGTAAGTCCTTTAAAGATTGGGTTTATGAAGCAGACCTGCCTAAAACCTATCAAGCTTACAAACTTGCGAAAAATGGTCATTCTGAGCGGATGGAATTAAGAATCGTCCATAAAAGTGGAGAAATTCTTTTCACAAGTACGACCACTATTCCAATCATGATTGATGAAAAAATGGTTGGTGTGTACTGCATTATTAAAGACATCACTGAACAAAAAAAATTGCAGAAGGTATTAGAAGAAAACAACCTGCGGTACAATTCGCTGTTTGAATATAATGCTAACTGTGTCTACTCTTTTGATTTAGATGGGTATTTTACAAGCTGTAATTCCGTTTGTGAACAACTTACGGGCTATCGAAGAGAAGAATTACTTAAGCCGATTTCTTTTCATTCGTTCATTGTTCCGGAAAAACTGGCCGATACCATCTATTATTTTGAACAATGCAAAAATGGCACACCACAAAATTTCCGAACGTCCATTAAAAGTACAAATGGCATGATTCTTCATGCCAACGTGACCATCGTCCCCCTAATGGCAGATGGGCAAATTAATGGTGTTTTTGGTATTGCGCAGGACATTACAAAGCAGGTGGAAATCGAAGAAACCAACGAGCATATGGCCTACCACGATTATTTAACTGGCCTGCCCAACCGAAATAAGCTAAATTCGACCCTTTCGAAGGAAATTATTATCGCTCGCGAACGAAACCAGCAGGTGGCGATTCTCTTTTTGGACCTTGATCGCTTCAAACTGATTAACGACACACTTGGTCATACGACAGGAGACCAATTGCTTAAGGAAGTAGCGGAACGAATGAAGTCCTCTCTGTATAATAAAGACATTGTGTTCAGGCAGGGCGGAGATGAATTTATTATTATTTTAAAAAATGCCGATCGGGATGTCGCTTCCATCGTATCGAGAAAAATACTCGATATTCTGAGCGAGCCTTTCCAAATTGGAAACTACGATATTTTTACCTCTCCTAGTATCGGTATCAGTATGTACCCGGAAGATGGCGAAAACGTGGAAATCCTCATCAAAAAGGCCGATTTCGCCATGTACCATGCCAAGAATGACGGAAAAAATAATTTTAAATTTTATTCCCAAAAAGAACGTAAATCCAACATGAATCCATTAAAAATCGAGATGGACCTCCATAAAGCGTTGGAAAAAGAAGAGCTGCTTTTGCATTACCAGCCGAAGGTGAATTTAAAAACAGGGAAAATAACCGGAGTGGAGGCGTTAATCCGCTGGAACCATTCGGAATTAGGGATGATTGCTCCCGGTACCTTTATCCCGATTGCGGAAGAAACAGGATTGATCACTCCGATTGGCGAGTGGGCCTTATATACCGCCTGCAAGCAATGCAAGGAATGGCAGCGCAAAGGTTTTTCCACTACGGTCTCAGTCAATCTCTCGGCCCGTCAGTTTACGCAATCCAATTTGCATGAAACCGTTGCGATTGTCCTGTACGAGACGCAGTTGGAGCCGCACTTTTTAGAGCTGGAGATCACGGAAAGCATGACAGCCAGCATCGAACGGACTATCTATACGTTACAAAAGCTAAAAAAGCTGGGTGTGCGGATCAGTATTGACGATTTTGGAAAGGGTTTTAGTTCGTTAAATTACCTGCAAAAGTTCCCAGTCGATACGTTAAAAATTGATCAGGAATTTGTCCAGCGTGTGCATAAAAACCCAAATGACGAGACCATTGTCAAAACGATCATTTCGATGGCGCACAATTTAAACTTAAGTGTGGTCGCGGAAGGAATCGAGACAAAGGAACAGCTGTTGTTCCTGCAGCAGCACCTTTGTGACGAAGGGCAGGGATACTTTTTTACAAAACCTGTACCGGCCGCCGAAGTTGAAACTAAATGGTTCGACATTCAGCGGATGGTGAAGGAATTCGGTTTATCGCAGGACGTCAACGAACGCAAGTGGGCAGAGGAATTTGTCCGGATTGCAAGGAAGGAATTAAATGAAACGATCCGTCTGCAGCAAGGGATGACTTTTAAGATTAAGAAAATTAATGGCCGTTTCATTCATACCTTATGTGATGGGGAATTGCTGTACCGGCTGGGCCTTATCCCTAGTCTTGTGGTAGGAAAAAGTTTAACAGAGTTTTTACCTAAGGAGTATGCCGATCAAAAGGAAAGCTACTATCAAAGGGCATGGGACGGGGAAGAACACGTTTCCTACGAAGGAGAGATGAATGGGGTTTCCTATCTGGCCGCGTTAAGCCCGATAAAACGAGGCGGGGAAGTGGTCGAGGTCATCGCTTCGTGTGTGGATATTACGGAAAGAAGAAAAGTGGAAAAAGCCTTGCATGATAGTGAAAATAAGTACCGGTTAATTACGGAGAACATGACCGATTTGATTATTTTATTTGATCGGAATGGAACCTGCACTTACGCTTCTCCGTCCCATCATACCGTACTGGGTTATGATCCTGAATTTTTTATAGGAAACGACACGGCTCATCTTATTCATCCGGAAGATTCCAAGCTTATCCTTAAGCTATTTGCCGAGGTGCTGGACAGCAAATCTCCGTCGAAAGTAGAACTTCGCTTTTTACATGCGAATGGGGATTGGAGGCTGCTAGAATGTAATGGCACGCCGGTCATTGGTGAAAATGGCGAAGTGGAACATATCATGGTGGTCAGCAATGATATTACGGAGAAAAGAAGAGCCGAGGAGCTGCTATCGAAATCGGAAAAATTATCTTTGGTGGGTGAGCTGGCAGCCGGTGTTGCCCATGAAATTAGGAATCCGATGACATCGATTAAAGGGTTTATCCAGCTATTTCAGCAGGGAATCATCAGGGACGAATACTTTGATGTAGTACTTGGCGAGTTCGACCGGGTAGAGGACATTATTAAGGAGTTTCTTTCTTTGGCAAGGCCTCAAGAAATTCAGCTAAAGCAAGTGAATATTCCAGTTTTGTTAAAAGAGGTGGAGACCTTAATCAAATCGGAGGCGCACCTGAAGGATGTGGAAATCCTGCTAGGAATAGAGCCGGATCTCCCGACGATTATGTGCGACGCCAACCAAATCAAACAGGTGCTGTTAAATCTCTGCAAAAATAGTATGGATGCACTGGATAGCAAACGAAAGGGTCTCATTAAAATCACGGTAGGGATTGAGTGTGACCAGCTGCTGATTCAGGTCATCGATAACGGGATCGGAATCAGTGAGGAGCGTATCAAAAGACTTGGCGAGCCTTTCTACAGCAACAAAGAAAAGGGGACAGGCCTCGGCTTGATGATCTGCTTTAGAATCATCAAACAGCACAACGGAACGATTACTTTCCAAAGCGAAGGAAACAAAGGCACCACCGCGCAGGTGAGGCTGCCGTTATAGGAGATAACGCGTATGACAACATTGCAAAATCAAAAACTATCAGAACGATTCGAAGTGGCCTTCAACCAAATTCATGCCTGGCTGCAGCGGAATATAAGGGAGGAACGATCCGATAAGTTTACCGACCTGCTTCGGTCCGGCTTTCCGCGCCACTCGATTCTTCGCAAGTACTACCATGACCTAAAAATGTTTGGCCGCCTGAGAAACTCGATTGTCCACGACAAGGTGGAGCTGGGCTTTTATATTGCCGAACCACATGAAGATGTTGTGGCAAAAATTGAAATGATTGCCGATTTGCTCCTAGAGCCCAAGGCGGCATTTTCCATCGCATCCAAGCCCGTATTCTACTATTATGAAAATGCCAAACTGAAGGATATCTTAACCGTCATCCAAAAGAAATCCGTTTCGCTTTTTCCTATTTATGATGAGAACGGTTTTAAGTGGCTGCTAACTGCGGAGGAAATCATTGGTTGGTTTGCCAATCATCTAACCGGCAGCAGTATCGTGATTGACGAAGTAGAAGTAAGAGAGCTCTTTTCTGAAAAAAGAAATCGCCGTGTCGAGTTTGTTAGTAAAGATATTGATATCTTCGAGGTAGAAGAGATTTTTGAACAATATCATTTGAAAAATCAAAAGCTCGAAGCGGTCATCATTACGGAAACTGGGGAGCAGCAGCAAAAGCCGCTCGCCATTGTCACCTCCTGGGATTTGGTAGAGATTGATGCGATAGAGTAATTCTTCATAGAAAGGGTGCCTGGGCTCCCCTGCATTAACACTTTAAAGCAGCGGACCCAGGCACCTGTTTTATTTCCCTTTAATGAAAGATTGAAAATATTATGTTGACAAAGGTTCTGACAGAACTGGTTAAATAGTGCCAGTTGGCCGTGAATTTTTCGATATCGAAAGCCACAATCGCAATCAGAAGTGCGGCAAACGCCAGGATGTAATTCGTCTGCGATACCTTTGCAATATTTTTGTCGAGCGTCCTGCCACCCATCGTGTCGATAATATGGTGCCATAATTTGACAAGCTGTCCTTCGCCGATCTCAGTTATTTTCTTCTGCTTATTTAGTTCCTTTTTTTCATAGAGGCAGTATTGATAGATGGAATTGATCATCGCTTTGAGAAAATCATCGCTGACCCCGGCCCTTGTATAGATAATCGTCGAAGGGATACTGATGCGAATGTTATACTTCTTGCCAATCGGTGATAGTTTACTAGGTTCGGTGATATCAAAGGCCATTGTGGTCGTATCATTCGAAAAGACAGGGTCTTCTTTTTTCATGAAAAAGTTTAACCCCTCATGGATAATAAAAAGCGGGTAAATGTCGAAGTCCATAAACTTTAGAGCCCGGTTCGGCTGAATGATGGCATTTTGAATAATTTCCTTTGAATAGGATTTCAGATTTTGCCTTAAATTGCGCAGTTCAGGGTGAAGATTTTCCCCTTCAAGAATAAAACGGAAAATGACGCGATGATGGTAATATCCCATTTCAGCTGCCGTGATGGTACAAGCCGTTGTATGAAGGCTTTCCGTTATTTCCTTTTGATTCAATGGATAGTTGACCCATTTACTGGGCTGGTTGACTCTTTTAATGCCTAACTGATTTTCAATATTGGTATTGATTATGTTTAATTGTTCATTGCTAAAAACGATATTTTCGTCTTCTTCCCCTTGAAATGTAAACAGTCCAAGTATGTATACTTCCGCTTTCACTTGAAACTTCCCCTTTTCCCTTTACAATTTTTCTATTTAATAAATTCATTTACGATTTTTGATTGAAATGCCTCATGGATGCTTTCAAATGATACGGAGTTTGGATATTCAATCAGCTGGCCGATAATGACCACCTTGCCGGATTCGCGGAACATGGGCAGGTCATTTGTGGAGTCGCCGAAGGCCAAGATGTTTTCCTTCTCTATTTGTAATTCTTTAGATAGCTTTTTTAAAGCAGCCCCTTTGTCCACCCCAACGGGAACAATGTCGATTGCGTCCACATGCACATACATCACTACCTCTTTTTCAATCGGCGTCAGCATTTCCCTTAAATATTCCGCAAGGTGTGGGACTTCCTGTTGGTTTTTTGGAAAAATAGTTAAGGCGATGCGGTTAGGCTGAATCCAAATCTTATCCTTAAAATCTACCACGGCTTTCTTTTCGATTTCATCTAATACCGGAAGTCTTTTGACGATATAGGATTCCTCTAATGTTGCCGCATTAAAAATAACGCCGCCGTTTTCGCCGATTATTTGGGCCTTTTTCAATCCCATCCCCCGTGCCAAGCCTGCCAAGTAATAGGCCGGTTTCCCGGAACAAATTCCAATTATAAGCCCGCTTTGTTCATAGCGCCTTAATTGTTCTGCCACTTCCTCAGGGATTGCCGTTCCATGCCCAGACAAAGTCCCATCCACATCAAAAACCATTAACTTCATTTCGTCACATTCCTTTATACCGGCTGGTCATTTTCGCGGTTCTTTCGCAATAGCTAAATTTACCTATAATACACATATTATCCTTTAAATAAGTGCTGTGTAAAGAGTGGTGGTCTTGGGATTACCTTTTAGCAAAAGTTCACTGAGTTGAAGCTCTAGTGAGCATGCCATGATGAAATTTCCTTTCACTGAATGATTCCCAAAACATATGATGGTTTATAGCAGGGGAGAATTAGGGGGAAGAGAAGGTGCCTTCAGTTATTAATTTAGGGGTGTTAAATGTTAATTCCCCTCAACAAAATGCTTCGGTCAATGTCGGTGAGTCATTTGTGACAGGGATGGATGCCCACAGGAAATTTAATCAGGCTTTCGGTAGTACGTTTGGGTTCTTTAATAATATATTCGGGAATGTCGTTTTTAACTTTGACAACTTAGATTTCATTGATGGTCTAATGTTTGACCAAGATTTCAAAGGGAATTTTGGCGGGAATGTGTAAAACTGGAAAGACCCTTAATCATTTAAGGGTCTTTTGTGTTGTCTGCTCAGGTTCAGGTCCCGTTTTCGCCTGGTCTTCATAATTGGTCAATCCAGCACTCGAGTGAGCAAAGTTATTTCGGTTGCCGTGAATATTGCCTAGCCCCTGGTTATGTTTTTTGTTGCTTTTAAAATCATCAATGAAGTTATTTCCGATACTAAAAACCGATGCCGCTTCGATATGGCCAATATTGATCGTGCCGATGTGAAAGGTTGGGGATAAAATGGGGGACGCCACGAATTATTCATCCTTCCTTGCTCTAGTTTTCATCCAATGGCCTTGGCTGAGTGTATTTTCATTCCCGGACAAGGATCCCACGACCTCGTTTTTGCAGGTTTCGCTGTGGAACTGTTGATGGGTATTCTTTTCCCCAAAAAACACTCCTGATGTGTTCCCGATATAGGTAATGCTGATCTTCCCTAATGAAAGCTTCATCCGAATTCAACCCATTCCTTTTTCGTTATCATATTCAGGGGATGGGCGAATGTCACAAATTTTTCTCCTTTCCTAGGCAAATATCACGTTCTCCCTGCTGTTAACATATTTTGTAAGATAACTTCGGTAAAAAAAGAAACGTGGTGAGAAGTTAAGATGGGCTGTTCATTTGAATTTACGTTTAATGGGAATATTCAAGTCCAAACGATGGAGCGGCAGGCCGGCATCTTTATTGGGGAACGGAATAATGCGATTGGCTGGAGTGCCCACGGGAAAACCAATAATGTGATTGGCGATATTAGCGGAGAATCTAATTATGTATATCAAAATTTACTGATATTAAATGACCCGGATGTTATTGATACGCCGATTGATGACCGAGACATTAATGTTTCTTTTGCGAATCCAGGAAATGAAAACACCTCGACCATTAATTTAGATAGTATAAATGTTGCCTCAATGGAGCGAAATAACGTGGTGACGGTCGGTGAAGGTCATATCACTGGAATGGATGCCAATGATAAATTAAATCATGCCTATGGCAGTACTTATGGAAATGCGAATCATTCCATTGCCAATGTCGCCATCAATACAGACAACGATGTGATCGACTCTATTATTGATGACCAAGATGTTAAGATTGCCAATATTACCCGGGTTTAGTGGATTAGAGGTTTAACCGCCGCTGCGGAAGCGGAAGCCTTTGGAGGTTTTGGTTATGTTTTCATTTAGAGGAGGGGTTTCTTCTGACATGGCTTCCTGCTTCAGTTCCTGCTTGTCAATCTTTTGAATAATCGAGGCAGCGAGATCATCAGAGCCGCTTATATTTGTGCCAATCAGCAGTTTCCCGCTTAACTCATCTATTTCGATGTTCTCTAACTGGAAGGTGATGTTTTCAAGATAATCGATATGGACTTTATCGATGTGGATGCTCTTTCCGTTCGGTTCCTGCTGCTGCTTCTCAAGGAGCTCAATCATACGGTCCAGCTTATCTAAAAGAAGGGAGTTTATGTTGTCATCGTTTTTCTTTTGTTTCTTTTTTTTTGAAAAAAACTTGAACATAAACTCCCCCCATTTTTCACGAATTTATACGGTTCGCCCAAGAATACCTTCACTTCTAACTATATGAGTTGGTTGGAGCAGTTATTCAGGAGCCTGCCCCAAGCTGCTCTTGCTCTGGGAAAGGATTGGGGAGATTTCATGGGGATTTTATTCTTGCTGCTGTCCAAAGCGGTGAGCCCTACAGCCATTTCGGGTTAATATTTTGTTAGTTTTGTCCGAAGAAACGGTCCCTACGGACAATTTGCGTTAATTTGCCTTCGATATTGTCCGTGGTGCCAAGTCCTACGGACATTTCGGGTTAATATTTTGTTAGTTTTGTCCGAAGAAACGGTCCCTACGGACAATTTGCGTTAATTTGCCTTCTGATATTGTCCGTAGAGCCAGGTCCTACGGACATTTCGGGTTAATATTTTGTTAGTTTTGTCCGAAGAAGCGGTCCCTACGGACAATTTGCGGTAATTTTCCTTCGATATTGTCCGTAGAGCCAGGTCCTACGGAATTCCGAGTTAATAGTTTGTAGGTTTTGACCGAATTGGCCTTCCTCCTCCAAAAGGCCTATTCAAGTCCCCTGCCCTTCTCCCTTTGAATACTCTTGTGATAAAATAAACCTGAATTTTCCTTTTAAGTGGGTGATGGTATTGGCTTTGTTAAGGCTGTCGAGAATAGAAAGAAAAACGAAGGTGGAGGGACCTGGCTTAAGGTACTGCATTTGGGTCCAAGGATGCCCAATCCGCTGCGAAGGGTGTTTTAACCCGCATACGTGGGACTCTAACGGCGGGCGCTTGGTGGAAATTGAGGAAATCTACGAAGATATCAAACGTACCATTGAAGCATCACCTGAACTTGAAGGCGTCACTTTTTTAGGCGGTGAGCCATTTAGTCAAGCCCAGGCGCTCACCATCCTGGCGCAAAAAATAAAAGCTTTGAAGCTATCGATTGTGACATTTACTGGCTATGAATATAAAACTATCCAAAAATCGTCCAATCCAAGCTGGCACAGCCTGCTCAAGGAAACAGACCTATTGATTGACGGCCCTTATATCCAAAGCCAGCATGACCTCAGCCGTCCTTGGATCGGTTCGAAAAATCAGCAGTACCGCTTTTTGACGGATGTATATAAGCATCTCGAAGCAAAACTGCGTGAGATTCCTAACAAACTAGAAATACGGCTCCATCCGGACGGTACGATATCCGCCAACGGAATGGCCGAGCCTATTGATTTACATATGTTGCTAGAACTAGATTACGAAAGAAGGAGTTAAATAACATGAGTCTTGAAATTGTGCTGGTTCCGTTGGCAATTGCGGTCACGAAAGAGGTTGTCGAGGGGATCGCCAACCGTTCTCAAAAAAGCAACCAGGACTATACCGTCCTTCCTACTAGAATGAAGGACGAGTCCCTTCTTCAGCAGGCCTTAGAGGAGTGGAGCTGTTCGTTTCGCAAAGCGGAGACACTCGACTCACTAAAAACAAGCAATGAAAACGAAGTGACCTTCATGCTAAACGAAGAGGGCTGCTACTCGCTTGTCCTCCCGAAAACAGTCGATATCAAGGCGTTCGAGGATTGGATTGATAAGGTGGAAGGATCCTACACCCACTACCTGCAGCAGCGGGTCTATCAGCATTTACTAGAAAAAGCGAAGGAACAGGGAATGGTTTTAGAAAAAGAAGAACTGCTTGATGATCATTCCATCCAGCTAACTTATCTGGTGAATCGTTAAAAGGGGGAACATAGCTTGGCGAAAGTGTATACAGATAGAGGCAGGAAATGGGAGATTCTGAACAGTTGGTGGATCATCTTTACGTTTCTGCCGATCGGCATGACTAGTTATATTGCATTTTTGTATACAGGCACCAAGGTCAAAAATGCGCGCTGGCGGATTTATGGGCTAATTTATTTGGCCGTCTTCCTATTGGCGTTTATTCCGACCTACACCGAATTTGAAGCGATGATTTTTCTGGCTCTGTGGATTGTCCCGATTATCCATGCCTTTAAAATCCGTCCGGCCTATCTGGTTCAATTGGATGTGTTAAAGGCCAATGAAAAATCGTTCCTCAATCAAGAGGTGATGAAGCTTAGGCAGGAGGCGGAAGCGAAATTTGGCAAGACGATGCAAAAGCCGCCGCAGCCCAAAAGTGAGGCCCGTTCGAACCAGCAGGAGGCAAGAACTGAACCAATGACCCCGCCAATCCAGCCGCTTTTTTCCGAAGACCAGGAAATCAGGAAAATTAATATTAATCTAGCATCGGAAAAGGAAATCGCGGCCATCCCTGAGATTGGGATTATTTTAGCAAAAAAAGTTGTCGTGAAACGCGAGGAGCTTGGCGGCTTCACAACATTTGACCAGTTCGCACAAATCATGGGGTTAAAGGAGCACACGCTGGAAAAAGTGAAGCAGCGTCTGGTTTTCTCCGAAACGGCCCATACTGATACACATATTCATTCTGGAAGAGTCATTGATTACTAAGTAAGTAGGCAAGCCGGGTTGGTCCGGCTGCCTTTTTGCCATATGTACATAGGGAAATGTTTTAATAAAGGTTTCATTAGGACAAGACGCGCCCAAAAATCAGTGGAAGTGTCCTCATGAAGGTCCTATGAGGACAAGACGAGCTCCAAAATCGGTGAAAGTGTCCTCATGAAGGTCCTATGAGGACAAGACAGCCCAAAAATCAGCTGAAGTGTCTTCATGAAAGTCTTATGAGGACAAGACGAGCTCTAAAATCGGTGGAAGTGTCCTTATGAAGGTCTCATGAGGACAAGACGCGCCCAAAAATCAGTTGAAGTGTCCTCATGAAGGTCCTATGAGGACAAGACGAGCAAAAAAATCAATTGAAGTGTCCTCATGAAGATCTCATGAGGACAAGACGAGCTCCAAAATCGGTGGAAGTGTCCTCATGAAGGTCCTATGAGGACAAGACGAGCCCAAAAATCAGTGGAAGTGTCCTCATGAAGGCCCCATAAGGACAAGCGAAATCAAAAAACGATAGAAATGTTCTCATAAATATCCCATAAGGACAATCTCTCCAAATAATCTAAGAAAAGAATCAAAATAGGAGGAAGAAAATGGCTATCGTCAAACAAAAAGGAACAAGAACGCTGCTGGCCAATTTATTGAAGGCAAGATTTCCTTATTTATATATCCAAACCTGGGAGGAGGACCGAGTCCTATCACTAATCCGTTCGGTTGCCCAGGACACAGAACTCATTAAAACACCGCGGGAAGTGTTTACCTGGAGCATCACAAAGGGGATTCAGGACCATAACCGGCAGTCCGTCGGCATCGGCGATAGCAAACAACCGATGAAGGTTCTCGAGTTTATTGAAAAACACGATAAACCAAGCATCATCGTACTTCAGGATTTTCATATCTATTTTGGCGGCCAGGGACGCCATGCAGACTTTCAGGTGATCCGAAAGCTGAGAGATATTTTATTAAAAATAAAACAAAGCCCAAGCCCAATCAATGTTATCTTTACGTCTCCATTTCTAGTAATCCCGGATGACTTGCAAAAGGATATCACGATTGTCGACTTCGATCTTCCGAACTTTCATGAAATCCATGCAGTACTCGATGAAATGATTCGTGTGAACCAGCAGACGGGCCGGATCCAGATTTCCTTGACGGACGAAGAAAAGGAACGGCTTGCAAAAGCTGCACTTGGGCTGACCTTGTCGGAGGCTGAGAATGCCTTTGCCCGCGCGATGGTCGAGGATGGCCGACTCGATATCAATGACGTTGAAGTCATTTTGCAGGAAAAGGAACAAATTATTAAGAAAACAGGTATTCTCGAATTCATTACAAGCGATTTAAAAATTGAGGACGTCGGCGGACTTGAAAACCTCAAACGCTGGCTTTCAAAGCGGAATAAGTCATGGCTCGATTCAGCCCGCAAATACGGCTTGCCTGCGCCAAAAGGGGTGCTAATCACGGGAGTTCCGGGTTGTGGAAAAAGCTTAATCAGTAAAGCGATCAGCTCAATGTGGCAGCTGCCTTTGCTAAGACTCGATATGGGGAAAATTTTCAGCGGCCTTGTTGGGAGCAGCGAAGAGAACATGCGCAAGGCGATTAAGACCGCCGAAGCGATATCTCCATCTATCCTCTGGATTGATGAAATCGAAAAGGGCTTTAGCGGTATTACAAGCGGCGGGGACAGCGGGACTTCATCGCGGATATTCGGCCAGTTTTTAACATGGATGCAGGAAAAAACAAGCCCTGTATTTGTGATTGCAACAGCTAACAACATTTCCGGGCTGCCGCCAGAATTAATGCGGAAAGGACGTTTTGATGAAATCTTTTTCGTCGACCTGCCAACGCTTAGGGAACGAAAGGAAATCCTTAAGGTGCATATCCAGAAGCGCATTAAGGATGAGGAAGTAAAGGGCGATTTCCAGTTAACAGAAAATGTGCTTGATAGGCTGGCTAGAAACTGTGACGGCTTTGTCGGCGCCGAGATTGAGCATCTTGTCATCGATGCCTTGTTTGAGGCCTATTCCAATGACCGGCCGATCCGCCTCGAGGATTTCGAACGGGCGATTGCCAATACGGTGCCATTGTCAGTGACCCAGGCTGAGCAAATCCGTGGAATCCGTGAGTGGGCCAATGTCCGTGCCGTCGCTGCAACCCCACAGGAAGATCTCAAGGAATATGGAAAAGACCCTGTGCTTGTCCCAGACGGTGGATTGGAAAAGGCAGATAGTCAGGGTTATGCAGATGACGTCCGTTTTAACCGCGGCGGCAGGACTATCGATTTCTAAAAAAGGGAGTGAAGAGGGCAGATGGAGGAAAAACTTCAAATCCGCATATTTCCTGATGGCCGAATTGAGGCGGAAACGTTGGGCATTAAAGGGGAAAAATGCACTGATTATATATTGATTTTGGAAAACATTTTGAACGCCCAGGCCGTCCAGGCGGAATATACGAGGGAATTTTACGAAACCGAAGTAAACCTCGCGCAAACCCAGCGGAATATTTTAAAATAAATCATTTATTAGTCTTGCCAAAAAAATGGCGAGGCTTCTTTTTTTTATAGTCAGCTTTAGTACATTGATGCTGCAGCTATTTTTACCACTTAAATCCGGCTTCCTCTCATCAGGCAAAATCGGCCGCTATTTTTACTGTTCGCATCACTCTTCCTGTTCTTTGGGTAAAATCCCCCAACTATTTGACCTCTTCGAACTCCTATATTTTCTTTGCCTCCCTCATAAAAATGACTTCCTATAAAATGGTAATTTAGCCTCTTTTTGTAGTCCAATAGTTATGTGAGAATAAGATTATGGGTAATTACGGCGTTCACAAGCTAGTTTTGCAGCTTTAGAGATATTATGCTAGGAGAAGAATGATGAATGTAACGTTAATAAACAGAGAGAGGATTCACTCGATTTCCCTGCCAGAAAAGGTGCGGGGACAGTTTTGGATATATGATTCCAATGGAAAATCCTCCCGAAAACTGATTGGCATAGAAGGGGTCAATGGAGAGTGGATTTTAAAATCCAATAAGGATGTCAAGGTTCTCGATAATACCGGGAAGCCGATTCGAAATACGGTCTTGCAGCCGTTAAGTATTTATAATTTGGGTCTTTCTGACCAGGACCAAAAAACGATTATTTTTACGGAACCGAGCACGGACGACCGACAAATTTTTACAAAATACATGGTAGACCGAGATATCGAGATTTCCATCGGCCGGACCGAGCAAAACGACGTCGTGTTGGCCAATCGGTTTGTCTCGGCGTCTCATGCGAAGTTGTCCTTTCATAACGGACAGTGGCGCATCGAGGATTTACATAGTACGAACGGAACTTTTGTCGCCGGCGAAAGAGTAAAAGGCAAAGCATTAAAGATTGGCGACATTATATACATAATGGGCTATAAACTGATCATCGGCAGCTATTTTGTTGCCTTTAACAATCCGGACGGGACGTTAGCGATCCGGACCAATTCCTTAAAGCTGTTCATTCCGCAATCCGTCCAGCCCCCCGATGAAGAGGAAGAGTACGAGGTGCCGGAGACCGACTATTTCTACCGTTCACCCCGTTTTAAGCGGGATGTCGAAAAAGCGGTTATCAAAATCGATTCCCCGCCGCCGAACGCGATTGGTGAAGAAATGCCGATGATGCTTGTCATCGGCCCATCGATGACGATGGGGATGGCCTCAATGGCGACGGCGCTTTTTGCTGTCAATAACGCGATGGCGACCGGCGATATTTCAAGGGCGATTCCGTCGATCGTGATGTCCTGCAGCATGCTGCTTGGAACCATCCTCTGGCCAATTTTGACGAAAAAGTTCGATATGCGGCGAAGACGGAAAAAGGAGAAAATCCGCCAAGAAAAATACAAGGATTATCTCGACCGAATTGCAGTCGTCTTTAATGAGGAAGCGGAAAAGCAGGAGGAAATTCTACGGGAAAACCATGTCCCCATCACAGATTGCATTAACCGAATTGAAAATGTCCAGCGCAATCTGTGGGAGCGCGGCCCTGGCCAAAACGACTTTCTGAAACTCAGGGTCGGCACAGGCAGCGGTCTCTTAGCGGCAGACCTTACCTATTCAGAGAAAAAGTTCTCGATTGACGATGACAATCTGCAGGAAGAATTGTACACCTTGGTGGAGTCGCCAAAGATACTGAAAAATATTCCTATTACCCTATCGTTATATGAAGATCATATTTCCGGCGTTATTGGCAGCCGCAAACAGACGATCGAGTTTGCCAAAGGGTTGATTTTTCAACTGGCTGCCCTGTACAGCTACGATGAAGTGAAAATGATTTTCGTCTATGACCAGGACGAGGAAGCACAATTCGGCTTTACCAAATGGCTCCCGCATGTGTGGAGCAACGATAATAAATTTCGCTTCATTGCGACCAACAACAATGAGGTGAAGGAAGTTTCCGCCTATATTGAAAAAGAAATTGAAATTCGCGCGAACATGAATGAAAGCGAGATGGAGGATGTTAAGCCGTATTATATCGTGTTTGCCTTAAGCAAAGAGCTGGCCATGAAAGCCGAGATGCTAAAGCAGGTGTATTCAAAGAAAGAGAACCTGCATATCAGTGTTGTCACTTTTTATGATGAGCTGAAAAACCTGCCAAAAGAGTGCTCGATGGTGGTGGAGCTGGAGGAAAACAGCGGGAAGCTATTCGACAAAAACGATATTACCGGGAAGACGACCTCATTCACACCGGACATCTTCCTAAACGGTGCCGACCCTAACCAGTTAAGCGTGAGGCTAGCCAATGTGCCGCTCGATACGCTGGCGAATTCCTTTAACCTGCCGCAAATGGTCACGTTCTTGGAATTATATGGGGTTGGCAAGGTCGAGCACCTAAACGCTCTTACCCGTTGGAAGGACAACGACCCGACGAAGTCACTGGAAGCGCCGGTCGGCGTCGATACCCTCGGCGAATTGTTCAAGCTCGACCTGCATGAAAAATTCCACGGGCCGCATGGCTTGGTGGCTGGTATGACAGGTTCGGGTAAAAGTGAATTTATTATTTCCTATATCCTATCGCTGGCGGTGAACTACCATCCACATGAGGTGGCCTTCATCCTAATCGACTATAAAGGCGGCGGCATGGCGAAATCGTTTGAAAAATTGCCGCACACAGCCGGAATCATCACCAACCTGGACGGCGCGGCGATTAAGCGTTCGCTCGTGTCCATCGAAAGCGAATTAAAACGGCGCCAGGCTATTTTTGCCGAAGCAAGCAAGCTGGTGGGTGAAAGTAATATCGATATCTATAAATATCAAAAACTATATCGCGAAGGAGTCGTCCGCGAGCCGCTCCAGCATTTGTTCATTATCTCCGACGAGTTCGCTGAACTGAAAACGCAGCAGCCGGAGTTCATGACCCAGCTTGTCAGTGCCGCACGGATTGGCCGGAGCCTGGGTGTGCACTTGATTTTGGCAACACAGAAGCCGAGCGGGGTCGTCGATGACCAAATTTGGAGCAACAGTAAATTCCGGGTCAGCCTGAAGGTGCAGGAGCGGGCCGACAGTATGGATATGCTGAAGCGTCCGGATGCTGCTGAACTGACCGATACAGGCCGCTTTTACCTGCAGGTCGGCTATAATGAATTGTTTGAAATGGGGCAGTCGGCATGGGCAGGGGCGCCATATTATCCGTCTGATAAGGTCGTAGTCGAAAAAGATAACAGTGTTGTCGTCATTGACCGCAACGGCCGTCCGATTAAGCAGGCGAAGATTGATAAAAAGAAGGGCTTATTCGCAAATCCGAAAAAGCAGCTTGATGTGATTACTGATTATTTAAGTAATATTGCGGCAGAGGAGCATATTAAGATTCGTCCACTCTGGCTTGAGCCGATTCCGGCGTTGATCCTCTTGGATGATATTCGGAAAAAATACAATGCGGACCGTGGTTTTTGGCTAACGTCAGAAAATAAGCCAGATGTTTTTCAGGAGGCCGTCAGCGAAATTGCAGCGGCAGCGGAAACCGTGCAAGAGAACATGCTTAAAACAACAAAGACTGACCGCCGACAAGAGGATTCCCTAAAACGTTTGGCTTCCTTTAGGCTTAACCCAGTCATCGGCGAATACGACGACCCGGTTCACCAGCAGCAATGCCTGCTCCGCCTGCCGCTGACAGACGAAGGCAATACGATTATTTACGGGTCAGCCGGCACCGGCAAAACGACCTTCTTGAACACGATGATTTATTCGCTCATTCATGAGCATACTCCGGAGGAGGTCAATCTTTATCTATTAGATTTTGCTTCGGAGACACTGAGGGCTTTTTCAAAAGCACCGCATATCGGTGACGTCATTCTTTCGTATGAAAGCGAAAAAGTCAGCAACCTGTTTAAAATGCTGCAAGGTGAAGTGGAAAAAAGGAAGAAGCTGTTCGCTGATTACGGCGGCGACCACCGTTCTTATATGGAGGCGACCGGTCAGAAGATTCCGGCGATTGTTGTCACCATTCATAACTTCTCGGCATTCACCGAGATTTATGATGAAAAAGAAGAGGCTGTATCCTACTTGTCTCGTGAAGGCACGAAGTATGGCATCTATTTTGTCCTCACTGCGCTGGGGACAGGGGCTGTTCGCTTCCGCCTGCTGCAGAACTTTAAACAGCTATTAACCTTGCAATTAAATGATGAAGCCGATTATGCGACGGTTGTCGGCAAGACGGACGGTTTGTTCCCGTCGAAATTCAGAGGGCGCGGCCTTGTGAAGCGGGATGCGCTTTACGAATTCCAAGTCGCCCAGATTGTCAGCGATCCGGTGCCATATCCGTTCATTCAAGCGGAATGCCTGAAGCTGCAGGAGGCTTGGAAGGGTGCGGCAGCGAAGAAGATTCCAATTCTGCCGGAAAGGGTGGATCACGAATTCCTGGCAGAGTACACCGGACCAAAAGGAAGCCTCAGCGTTCCGATTGGGGTGGAAAAGAACTCGCTCGATGTTCACTATTATCCGTTCGGCAAGTCCTATATTCATATGATTCTTTCAGCCGGAACTGAGCACCAGTCGTTTGCCTATGACTTATCTCTATTCATGGCGCAAAAAGGCGGCTTGGATGTAACCGTGCTGGACGCCGAGCAAAGTTTCATGGAGAAACAGACGGATGGCATCACTTATTATTCTACTGTTAAAGAATTTGAAGAGGCGATAGGTAGCCTGTTTGATACCGTCGTCTATCGAAATAATACATTCAAAGAGGCTCTCGAGCAGGGCCGGGAAATCGAACGCTTTGAGCAAAAGGTGATGATCATCAATTCGATTTCTACGTTGAAAAATTCTCTTTCACAGCTTGGTGCTGAGAAGCTTGGGTTAATCCTGGAAAAAGGCGAAGCAAAGTATAACTTGACGGTTATTTTTGCTGAACAGTCCAAGAATCTTTCCGGGCTTACTTTTGATAAATGGTACAAACAACATATTCACAGTGGAAATGGGATTTGGATTGGCAGCGGCATAACCGAGCAATTCCAGCTGAAGCCAGCCAAAATCACTTCCGAAATGCGTGAAGAGATGCCGGCAGAGTTTGCTTACTCCCTTCAAAACGGGAAGGCCGTCAAGGTTAAGCTATTAAACTCGCAAAAGGAGGACGATGACAGCGATGAATAAAGTACTCGTGGAAATTATCCTTCCTGCAGCAGGCAAAAGCTTTGATGTGTACATTCCATTGGAAAGCCAAATGAGTGAAGTCCTCACATTGGTATCATCCCTGATCAGCGACTTGTCCGATGGCAAATACAAAGCCATGGGCAGCGAGGTTTTATGCGACGCTGAAACAGGAATTATTTTCAATATTAACATGCCGGTTGCCGAGCTGGGCATCAAGAACGGTTCGAAACTCATGTTGATATAAATTTTTACAAAAAGAGAAAGGAGCAACAAAAATGGGGAAAAGAATTAGAGTCACACCTCAAGAGCTTGAAACAGCTTCGAAAAAGTTAGCCGAACTATCTGAAACCTATACAGGAATTTATACTCAGTTAATGCAGGCGGCCAATACCATGGGCGAGGCTTGGGAGGGCGAGGATAACCTTGCTTTCGTTGACCAGATCAACGGCTTAAACGAAGATTTGAAACAGATGGCTGATAAGCTTCAAACCGCAAGCCGCGCTCTTGATACCCAGCGTGCCAACTACGCTGCTACTCAAGAAAATAACATGGTTCAAGTTAGGAAACTAACAAACTAGGAAGGAGTGAAGGAACGATGGCAGGTTCGATTAAAGTAAGTACAGCCCAGGTGGCTGATATAGCAAATACGATTGAAAGACTAAACCAACAGCTGTTGGAAGAATTGAAGAATAGCCAGAGCACGATCAAAAATCTTACCAATACATGGGAAGGGGAAGCAGCTCAAGCAACTGTTTCCGCTTATGACGAGTTTTCTGCGAAGTACTTTCAAACCTATTACGAGATTCTTGATAACTATGTAAAGTTTTTACGTGTCAATGTTGACCAAGGCTATTTTGAAACAGAAACAGCCAACGTTAACTTGGCTGATGCTTTTAAATAAGAAAGTTTTTGAAAAAATGAACACGCAGAAGGTGATGGGTTTCCCATCGCCTTTAGCCTTAATTTTGAAAATAAGTCCATGTGGATATTAATAGATACAAAAACATCAGATAAAGTTTGGAGAAGTGACCATGAAAAGGATCCTTTACAGCTTTCTTTTAATCATTTTAGCAGTAGGAGTGAGCGGGTGTATGAAGCAGGAGTCAACGGATAAAGAAGCCAAAACCAGTGAACAGGCAATGCTTAAGTATTTAAAAGATACGTATGGACAGGAATTTACGAAGGTTGAGTATATTCCAGCGAAACGCGGATTTAATGACAGTCTTAATAAGAATATTCTTGTTGCCAAATCGGAGGACGGTGTATTGGTCAATGTTCAAGAAACATTGGAGAGCAAAGGCGAGTTTTATGATAATTACCCCAATGCTTATGCTGGTAAACTGTTCGATGCAAAAATAGATTACCCGTCGATCAAAAATATACGGGCAGCCAAAACCTATGCCAATCTGAATAACGAAGATCTCACAATCGAAGATATGCAACAGAAAGAATTTACGTTTGCCAAGGGTGATGTTTACAGCTTGGACAGCATCATTTCCATTTCAGGTGAAGCGGACGATGAAGTGTTAAAGGATCTGTATCAAGTCTACCAAACTTTGCAGACATTTGACTCAGAAAATATTAGTTTCATTGTTGCATTTTCCGGAGACGAAGATAAAGCGAAAAAATACGTGGAAAATTTCTATCTCTACGGAGTCCAAGATTGGGAGGAATTTGACAAATCTGTAAAAGAGACGCTGACAGTGTTAGATAAAGGATTATCGTTTGAAGAGTTCAAGAGTCAGCTAAAGACAGTAGGAGGTTGAAAGCATGGCTGAACAAGTCTCTTTAGATCAGTTAAAAGATCGTCAAATCGCTGTGCTAAATAAGATTGCTTATACAGATATGCCAACAAAAAACTGGCATGCGGGAGATTCTCTTTATAAAAGGGTTCAAGCGGCCGACCCCAAGCTGGCAAAAGAGCTTAAAGCGGCGGGACTGGATCATTTGGTGATCAAGGACTATACGAACCGAAATGATAAATCCGGCTTTTGCGCGATTGCCTATGTAGACCCGACAACCGGTGCCACCGGCATGTCCTTCAGGGGAACGGAAGGCATGGATGATTTGCTCCACAACCCGAAAGATATGGCAGACAACACGATGACTGCCTCTATCGGTGTGTCCCCGCAGTCGCTCGAGGCCATTGCTTTTTTTGAAAAAAATGAGGATAAGAGCGGGAACAACTATTTATTCGGCCATTCCAAGGGCGGCGAGCTCGCTGCTGAAGTGTATGTGACAAATTATAACAATGTCAAAGAAGCCCATACCATCAACCCGCAGCCAATCAATCCCTACAAATTAAGCCCGGATCAGCTGGCAGCACTGCAGCGGGATAAGTATGACGCGATTGTGGTCAATGGGGACATTGTCGCCTGGCTTGGGACCACCCTGTATCCAGTGAGATATGTGAAAAACAATGGTTCACAGGAAGGTTTTTTCGGCCCGCATGCCGTTGATGCCATGCTGATTGACAAAGACGGCAATGCTGTTATTGAGAGAAATCCTTTTTCAGGTTATTTCGGCCAGGGAATTGCAGCATTGCTTGCCACAAAAATATTAGGCGGCGTCCAGCGCCATCTGATGCTGTACTCCTTTACGATCAACTTGATGGTGAGGGTCGGGAACTTTCTAGTCAATGACCTGCCCGATTTGGTCCATAAGTTCGTCGACCATGTGAAGAAGGCGATCGACCGGTTGGCTGAATTTACCCATGAAGTGAAGAATGCCCTGAAGGAATTTGTGGGCGAAGTGGTCAAAGGTGTTTCTTCCTGGTTTAACAAGCACTTCAACTCCGGCTTTAAATACGCAACAGCGCATCCCTCTATCCAGGTGGACACGTATAAGCTGCGCAACTATGCCCAGCGCTTGGAAAGTATCAATAAAAGATTAGGACAGATTGACCGGAGAATGGACTCCCTCTATACCAAAGTGGGATTTATGGATTTATGGAATCTGATCCAGGCCGATTTGTTCACGGGTGAAAGCTATAAATTGAGAAAATGTGCCGCCTACTTGGAGGAAACGGCTGACGACTTTGAAACGGTAGAGCGGAAAATAATGAGCAGCCTGTAAGATGACTAAAAAGATTTGGTTGGCGAACATAAATAGCTTGTAATGGGGGAAATGGTGATGGATGCACATGCACAGCAGGAGCTCTATCTGATTAAAAGAGAGCTCCAGCAGATTATAAGTGAATTGGAAAGTATTGCTTCGGGAATTGGCGGTGGCTTTGAAGGAATCGGCCAAGAAAAATGCGCCTCAAGAATCTATCAAATTGCCGATCACTACCGCTACGTTTCCGGAAAACTGAACAATATTGATACGTCGAAGGTGACGGAGTCATTTGCCAAAGCCCATGGAGGGGCAAGTTAATTTTATAGAAGAAAGGGGTTTTACCAATGGCTGATTTTATTAAAGTCGATACAGCCCGGGTGTCTGCAGCTGCGAAAAATATTGCTAACTATAATAGTAGAATCAGAGATGACTTCTCGTCTGTAGAGTCTGCGATGAGGGCATTAAACAATGCCTGGGACGGAACGGCTGCATCGAGGGCGATGAGTGCTTTCCACGAAATCAAAAACGCCTTTCATGAACCGCGTTTTGAAGTGGTCCAAAACTATGTGACCTTTTTGCATCAAACCGTTGACCCTGGCTACACGCAAACGGAAACAACAAATACTTCGCTTAGCAAACAGTTTTTATAAGGAGGAAAATGGCGTGAGCTACCATATAAAAGTGAACCACAGTCAATTTGAAGCGGCTGCGGATGCGATGGACACCTATATTTCCAGACACAATAAAAACATGTCTGCTGCCGGGAGAGAAGTCACTGTGCTTGCTGCATCCTGGCAGGGCAAGGACGCAGCGAAATTCCAGCAGCAGTGGAACCGGGTGGATGACTCGGATTCTACCTCGAAAAATATGACCAAGGCGCTCGAACAGTACGCTGATTTTTTGCGTTTTGCCGCCAAAGCGTACAAGGATGCGCAGGTGAAGGCCGTTAATAAAGCGAACCGGCTGTAAAAGTAGATTTAGATTTTGATAGCAGGAGATAGTTATGGGAAAAACAACCGTTGAACAGCAGGCAAATAAATATATGGTCGTAAATAAGCTGATCGACCCCGAGGCAATCAATGAGCGGGAGCTGAAGGCGATTGCCGCTGGGTTTGTGGGGTGTCTTCTGCCGGTAACCGCCGAGAAGACGAAAAAGGGCCTTACCTTAAGGTGCCAGGTCGACGGGATGATGACGCTGCAATCCTATTTTAGCGGGATTGTGACAAAGAAGAAGTTCCTGGGGACAATGGCAAGGGTTGCGGAGGCCGTCAAAGTATGCGAGAAGAATTTACTGAATGTCAGCAACCTGATGCTGAATTGGGAAACGATTTTTCTCGACCCAAGGACGAAAGAGGTCAAATGCATCTACTGGCCGCTCGTGAACAACCAAAATTCCAGCGTGGCACCCGACTTTTTTCAAGATTTGCCGTTTCGGGTGGTGTTTAACAAGCACGAAGACAATGGCTATGTATCGAGCTACCTGGCTTATTTCCGCAGCCACAGCCCGTTTTCTATTAATGGTTTTGAAAAATTGCTGCTTGAACTGCTGGGGAAGACAGTCGATAGCAAAGGGTATCTGCCATCCGGTTCCACGGGCAGCGTTGGCGAAGGTACCCGGGAGTCTGTGAGGACCGGGGATATGGCTGGAAAGACAGGCGGCGGCGCTCCGGCGGGATCAAAGGGGCGCCCTGCGAGCATTGCCTATAATCCGTTCGGTCAACCACACGATTTTTCAAAAAAATTAAAGGCTTGCCCAAGGTGCGGGGCGGACTGTTTGATGGATGCCCGGTTTTGTTCGGCTTGCGGGACGGAGTTGAAGGGGATAGCAGGGATGCCGGAGCAGCCGGCGGTCCCGTCGACTGCGGTGGAGAAAAGAGAACCTGCACCGGCACCTGCTCCAGCACTGCCGCCGGAGACAGTGCACTTTAGCGAGACAACGGTATTGGGTGTGGAAGATGTTGGAGGGACGACAGTGCTCGGTGCTGATGTATACGAGGAGCCGAGTTTCCCCTACTTGGTCAGGGAAAAAACGCAGGAAGAAATCAGCGTTAACAAGCCTGTCTTTCGGATTGGCAAGGAGCGGAACTATTGCGATTATTTTGTTTCCAACAATAACGCCATCAGCCGCAGTCATGCCGACATTATTACAAGGGGAGGCCGCTGTTACATCATCGACAATAATTCCACCAACAAAACGTACGTCGATGGCCGGGTGATCCCAGTCATGAAGGAAGTTGAAATCTTTTCAGGCACCAAACTGCGGCTGGCTAATGAGGATTTTACGTTTTATATATAAGAAAGGTAACTACGGACAAAACTGGTTGAAAAAACTCGGGAACTGTCCGCAGGAAAGGCGTCTACGGACAAAACTGGTTGAAAAAACTCGAGAAGTGTCCGCAGGAATGGTGTCTACGGACAAAATCGGTTGCAAAAGCAAAGGAACTGTCCGCAGGAATGGAGTCTACGGACAAAACTGGTTGAAAAAACTCGAGAAGTGTCCGCAGGAAAGGCGTCTACGGACAAAACCGGTTGCAAAAGCAAAGGAACTGTCCGCAGGAATGGGTTCTACGGACAAAACCGGTTGAAAAAGTAGAAGAACTGTCCGCAGGAAAGGGTTCTACGGACAAAACCGGTTGAAAAAGTAGAAGAACTGTCCGCAGGAAAGGATTCTACGGACAAAACCGGTTGAAAAAGTAGAAGAACTGTCCGCAGGAAAGGATTCTACGGACAAAACCGGTTGAAAAAGTAGAAGAACTGTCCGCAGGAAAGGGTTCTACGGACAAAACCGGTTGAAAAAGTAGAAGAACTGTCCGCAAGAATGGTGTCTACGGACAAAACCGGTTGAAAAAGTAGAAGAAATGTCCGCAGGAATGGGTTCTACGGACAAAACCGGTTGAAAAAGCAAAGGAAGTGTCCGCAGGAATGGCGTCTACGGACAAAATCGGTTGCAAAAGCAGAAGAAATGTCCGCAGGAATGGGTTCTAAGGACAAAACCGGTTGCAAAAGCAAAGGGAATGTCCGTAGGAAAGGTGTCTACGGACAAAACCGGTTGCAAAAGCAAAGGAAATGTCCGCAGGAATGGGTTCTACGGACAAAACCGCTGGGAAGCCAAGCGAATCTGTCCGTATGCAGAATTCATATAGGCTAAGCAGCTCGGAGCCGATGAATCATCCAAGCGATTAATTATGAAAAAGGCAACAATTTTTTAGAAAGGGCCCTTATATTGGCAGTGCCGCATTTCGGGGGGGAGGCCCCATCTGCGGTGTTGCGTTAAAGTGATGACGGGCAGCACCGATTATTTAGGCAAGGAGTTTTAGAAAATGGAAGTGTTATGCACGGCAGTTACAGATACCGGGATTAAAAAACCGACGAATCAGGACAGCCTGCTCATAAAGGTTGCTGAAACATCGGTCGGAAAGGTTGTTTTAGCTGTCATTTGCGACGGGATGGGCGGGCTTTCCAAGGGGGAAGTGGCCAGTGCCAGTGTCGTTCGTGCTTTTTCAGATTGGTTTGAAACTGAGCTCCCGGCCCAGCTTGCCCGGAAGGACTGGGACTATATCCAGTACCGCTGGGAGCGGATTATCAAAGAGCAGAACCAGCGGATTGCTGAGTACGGACGCCGCTTGAGGATTCAGCTTGGCACGACGATTACGGCGCTGCTTCTGATCGATACAGCATTCATGCTGATTGGCCATGTCGGCGACTCGCGTGTCTATCGAATCGGTGAGAGCCAGCTTGAAATCTTGACAGAGGACCAGACGGTAGTCGCAAGAGACGTCAAGCGGGGCACGATCACACCGGAGCAGGCGAAAACCGACCCGCGGCGGAATGTCCTTCTGCAATGTATCGGGGCCTCCAAGCTGGTTGAGCCAGAATTTATCCACGGCCGCGCGAACCCTGGCGAAGTCTATATGCTATGTTCTGACGGGTTCCGCCACATGCTGAGCGACCAGGAGATTTTTCAAGCATTTGCCCCGCAGTCGTTAAAAAACGAGGAAATCATGGAACAACACGCATTCCACTTAGTGGAACTTAATAAGCAAAGACAGGAAACAGACAATATCACTGTGCTGCTTGTAAAAATTCAGTAGGGATGGGGATTTCACGTGGCAGCAATTGGCTCCGTTATCGACGGAAAATATGAAATACTGAAGCTGATCGGCCAAGGCGGGATGTCCAAGGTATACCTGGCGATGGATAAACGCCTGAACAAGCAGTGGGCCGTGAAGGAAATTGAAAAAAGAGGCAGAGACAAGAACAACGAAGTCATCATCCAGAGCGCCATCGCCGAAGCGAACATGATCAAGCGGCTCGACCACCCGGCCCTGCCGCGGATTGTTGACATAATCGACAATGGCAAGGTTATTTTCGTTATCATGGATTACATCGAAGGCGAACCGCTAAACAAGATTTTGGAGGAGTACGGTGCCCAGCCTCAGGACCTGGTGATTGAATGGGCGAAGCAGCTTTGTGAGGTACTTGTTTATTTACATACCTGCAACCCGCCGATTATTTATCGGGATATGAAGCCGGCAAACGTGATGTTGAAGCCGGATGGCAATCTGAAGCTGATTGACTTCGGGATTGCGCGCGAATACAAGGAGCAAAACCTTGCTGATACCATCAGCCTGGGAACGAAGGGCTATGCGGCCCCTGAGCAGTTCGGCGGGAAGGGTCAGACTGACCCGCGTACTGACGTATACTGCCTTGGCGTGACACTCTATCATCTAGTCACCGGACACAATCCGACCGAGCCGCCGTATGAGCTTTATCCAATAAGGCATTGGAACCCTTCGTTGTCAGGCGGATTGGAGCGGATTATTGAAAAATGCACCCAGCTTAACCCAGATCACCGCTATCAATCGTGTGCTGAGCTGATGTATGCACTGAACCATTATGAAGAGGCCGATGATTTATATCGAGAGAGGCAAAAGAAGAAGCTGCGGGGCTTTTATGCCATTGCGGGTGCTGCGGTGCTGAGCCTCGGGATTGGCATTGTTGGTCAAGTAATGAATATCCAAACGAACAACGCCGATTACAATAAAACGGTTCAGATGGGGGAAAAAGCCTCGACCGATCAGGCAAAAGTTAGTTATTTTTTGAAAGCAATCGATATTAAACCTGTTGAAACCAAGGCCTATCTAGGATTGTTGAATGCCTTTAAGGGGGATGCAGCCTTTACGGTCGAGGAGGAAGAACAGTTTAAGAAAAAAATTAACGCCCACCTCATCGAGTTTCGCGATAATCCGGACTATCCTGACCTTGCTTTTGAAGTTGGAAAAATGTATTGGTACTACTACGATTATGGGAAAAGCGAAACGAGCGATAACCAGATTACCAGAATGAAAAGCTCCATCCAATGGTTTGAGGATGCCGTCCAGTACGGTTCGAAAAAAAGTGATTATTATGAGATGGCCGTCATTTACCGCGATATTGGCCGGTTTAACCAGAATATCACGCTCCACATTGAAGAGGCATCGGACAAAGGGAAATACAAGCCATATTGGGAAAACATTAAGGGTTTGCTAGAGATTCTTGATCAAAACCCTGATGAGAGTGAGATTGTGAAATTAGAACTCTATAAATTAACGATGTATTCGGTTGAGACCTATGCCCGGAAGTTTAAATTGGATGGTGTGAAGGAAAGTGACCTGCGTTCGGTGACTGAGGCCGTTAAGCGGAGTACCAGGGATGTTGAGGTTACCGCCGAGAAGACGGAAACGATTAAAAAGGAAGTTATTCAGCGTTTTGCCCTCACTGAAAAAGCCGTGGATAACGCCTTTCGGAAGGAATAGGGGGGAAGCACAATGAATGCAGCAGCATGGCATATCGTTTCGATCGTGGGCTATTCCCTCGCCGCCGTATTGGTAATTGTGACTGTGTTTTTATTTTTTAAAATGAACATTTTGGCCATCATCGGTGATTTGTCGGGTCGGACTGCTGCCAGGCAGATTGAGGAAATTCGTGAGCGAAACAAAATGACAGGCAGCAAGCGACACCAGCCGGATGCGTTTAATCTCGAACGCGGTTCTTTGACGGAGCCGGTCGGGGTTCGCAGGCTTTGGACGGGACGGACCGGGAATACAGGCCGGACCGGAAAGACTGGAAATACGGTTATGAACGGGAATACGGCTGGGCCTGCGAATCTGTCCGCCGGTACGGCAAGGCCGGGGGATACGGTTGGAAGAACAGGGAACATGGGGAACATGCCAGGCACCGTTAGTACCGGATTGACAGGTAGTACTGGGGACGCTAGAGGGAATACGGTAAGTACTGGTAACGAGTTTAATACTGTAAACACGGGATTTACAGGTTCAAGGATGCCAGTTTTCGAGTCCGGCCCTTCTGATGCGACTGAAGTGTTGGCCAATGATGCGACGGAGGTCCTTTTTCAAGCAGAAGAACATCGATCTGAAGGGACAGCGGTCCTTTCGAATGAAACCGCGGTTCTTATCGACAGCGGTACGGCGGTACTGTACGAAGGTCCGGAGGCATTTGAGTCTGGTACTGAGGTGCTGGATCTAGAAACCGAGATATTATATTCGGGGACCGAAGTCTTAGATGCGGGCACGGAGGTTTTAATAGAAACAAACGAAACAACCGTATTAAACTCTGCTGTCGAATTGGAATATGAAGACGATACCCCAATGTCAGGGATAGAATTTAAGATTATTCGAGATATCAAGATAACCCATACGGATGAAGTGATTTAGAAGAGGGTCCGATCTTACGACAGTTTTTGAGGGGAAATCAGACAAAAGCGGTTCTAATCTGTTATGCCGCCCGATACCGTGCAAAATTTCCTAAATGGCTGCCAATAAAGTGATAGCCGCCAATAAATTAATAGGATTTTAATAAAATGTAATTCTTCAAGGGGAGGAGAAAAATGTTTACAAACAGAAAATCAAGGGCGACCCGCATTCTAGCGGTCATCCTTGCGATTCTGCTGGTTGCTTATAACATACCAGCCAGCTCAATTATGACGGTGTTTGCCCAAACAACCGACACCGCAGATGCTGGGACTGACCAAAATGCAGCAGCAGATTCAACAACAACGACAACACCGACAAAGGAATCAGGGGAGCAAGCAACAACACAGGATTCAACTCCTCCAAGTGAAACATCGGGTTCAAGTGAAACCACTGTGCCTGGGGAGACGACTGATACCGCACCCCAAAGCCCAGTCGACCCGCCTGAAACAGCAAACTATCAAGTGAAAGTAAAAGTAACAGCGGGCGAGGGTACGATCAAAATCAATGAAGCGGAGTACACCGCCCCAGTTCAGGTGAAATCAGGTTCAGATGCTTCCATTGAAATCGTGCCTGCATCAAATTACGAAATTAAGTCGGTAAAAATCGCGGGGGCTGCACAGGAGGTAAACAACAACCAAAGCTACACCCACAAGATGTCAGCGATTATGGCCGATACCACCATCGAGGTTGAGTTTGTGTTAAAAACATACACCGTTACCTTCCAATACGACGCACTTAAAGGGACGGTAAAGGACGACGCAAACCAAACCATTACCTCTCTTGGCGGAACGGTCAATGTCCAGCATGGCAAGGACTCGTTTTTCACCGTGACTCCGTTGACTGGGTTTCATGTCAAAAGCATTCATTTAGATGGCGACGATCTCGACCTAGCTAAGGATGTTACGCCAATCCCGCCAGACAGCTATAAGTACACCTTCACAAATGTCACGGCCAATCATGACGTGAAGGTTGAGTTTGCCATCAACTCTTACACCGTTACGGCCAGTGTCAGCGGCGGCAATGGGGAAGTGATGCCCGATAAACCCACCGTCGAATATAATGGGACGGCTGTTGCAACGATGATCCCGGATGAGGACTACCGGGTATCCTCCATCAAGGTAAATGGAACGTCAGTCGACCTCGCTGCTGACGATAATTTTAAAGAAAACGAGGATGGGACTTATTCTTATACTGTAAAAAATATTATCCAACCGATAGCAATCGAAGTGACATACGAGAAAATCCCGACACTAGAAGGGACTTGGTCACAGTACGTTTCCATTACACCAACTGCCGGTTCATTAATCGACTCGTATAAAGAAGACGGCAAAGAAATCCGCGTCTATTCAAAGGATGCGGTGGTGAAGGTTGCACCAATTGGAAACTACAACCTTATCAACCTGCAAACCTCCGCCCGCTCAAGCAAAAAATGGGTAACGGAGTACACCATCAATAAATCCACTTCGATTATGGGCATGAAGGTGAAGATTGCTGGCTCGAAAAAGAGTGAGCAAAGCATTGACCTGCCTGGTAATGTAGTAATCGTATTTGATAACCAAGGCCCAGCGATAAAAGAGCCTGCTTTGGATGGAAAAGACAAAACGACGATTAATAACGTGCAATGGTTTAGTGACAGCGTGACGGTTTCCGGTGAAATCGATAATGTAGCCGAAAACTTCGATGGCGTCACCTACGCTGCTCCTATTGAAAAAGTTTTTTACAGCAAAGCAACAGATTTAGCGGACGCTGCGATTGAGGTCAAATACGATGTCAAAACCAACCGCTACTCTTTCGGTCCAGTCGAAAAAGGACAATACAAGATTTGGGCGGTTGACCAAGCAGGGAACCAATCAGCCGATAAACTGGTTAACATTAATATCGACCAGACAAACCCGACACTTGCTGACGGCAGAGCCGTAAAAGTGGAACAAATCAACGACGACACATTATCAGAGGTTTTAAACTTCCTTACATTTGGAATGTTTTTTAACAAAGGAATCAAGGTTACTGTGAATGCCAAGGATGGGGAATCTGGGGTTCAGAAGATTGCTTTGTATTCGAAGACTGTGAACTCCTCCGATAAAAAGAAGGTTCCATTGGTTTCAGAAAGCTTTAGCAAAGATACCCGTACAGCGCAGGCTGTGTTTATCCTTGATGACGAAAGCTTCGAAGGGACTTTTTCCGTTGAGGTAACTGACAATGTGAATAACACCCAAACCTATGATGTCAACAAGGATAACATCGAACCAGAAGGCAACGGACATTTCATGATTGACCGAAAGGCACCGACCGCGGAATTAACGGTTGCTTCAGAAAAAAATCCGTATGTGGTTGATGATACTGAATTTTACAGCGGTGATGCGAAATTAAATATCAAAGCCGAAGATCAGGAATCCGGCGTCAACAAGGTGACGATTAACCTAAATGACAAGAAATACAAAGAATATGATTTTTCTCAAGAAAAGACAGTAAATCCAGCGATTGATCCGATTGACACAAGCACGTTAGACAAGGAAAACCGCTTGTACGATTTTTCTGTAACAGTAAAGGATAATGCCGGCAATAAAGCTGATGCGGTACAGAAGAAGATTTATATCGATGAAAACGCACCAGTGCTTGCTGACGGAGAAGCGGTTACGTTCAACGTCATGAATGACAGTACGATTGCCAAGGTGTTAAACTACCTTAGCTTTGGAACTTTTTTTAATAAAAAAATAGAAGTGACAGTGAAGGTCAAGGATGACGCTTCCGGAATCAAGGCCCTAAAGCTAAATGCCGTTCCAGAGAACGCTGGGGAAGAGGCACCGGCGTTAACTCGGGAAAGCTTTGAAACCCAAGGCTTAACCGCAGAAGCCAGATACACACTCGATGTGGACAGTTTCAAAGGAACGTTCCAAGTCGAAGTCACGGACAATGTAAACAACAAGAACCAGACGCCATATCTGGTGAACTCGAGCAATTCCAATATTAGGGCAAAAGACAGCGGAGTATTCATGATCGAGAAATCGGCCCCTGCAGCTGCGATCAATATTACGCCTAAAGATGGCGTGTCAACCTATGTAGCCGATGATAAAAAAGAGTTTTACAACGGCGAAGTGATCTACGATGTCGATGTAAAGGACGCTGATTCAGGTGTGAATGCTGTAAACATTAATGTGAACGAACAGCCTATTGACGAGTATTACTTCCATGAAATGGATTCCATTCAGCATCGGCCAGATTTGGCTGCAACGGATACTGGCGATTCGCGAATTGTCAGGAACGAAGATGGTTCCTATCATATTGCTGTTGATACCGTTGATAATGCTGGAAATGCATCTCAGGTCGAAAAAACGATTTTCATAGACGAAACAAGCCCAATAATTACTGATTTTCATTTTTCGACAGATGACCGTCAGGAGGATGCAACCGAAAGTCTTCAAGAAGCTGTAGAGCTCACGGAATATGGCTTCTTCTTTAAAAAGCCGATTCAGGTGACTGTCAAAGCGGAGGATCCGGTGATTGGCTTTGAAGCGACGAGTGAAGTCAAATCGATGGTTCTTTATCTGCAAGATTACGAGAATGGCAAATTCTATGCGGTCCTTGCGGATGGATCGCTGAAGGAAATCGCGCCGACGGCTGTTGATAGCATTGCGGCGGTTCCGACAACCGGCGAGTTCAGTTTCAATATTCCGGCTGCCTTTAAGGGACAGATTTTTGCAAAAGCAACAGACCATGTCGATAACACCAGTGCTTTTGCCACACCGGACGGCACGGTCATTGAGGATGAAGCGCAGCACAGCAAAGAAGGGCATATTGACCTTGAAAAAGCTGACACAAGCTATCGCGACAATCAGGGTCTTGAGCTTTACCCGAACAATGTCCCAGTCAAACTGACTGTTACCGACACTTATTCAGGCTTGAATGATGTGGAATGGTCAGTTGCCGCACCGTATGATACGGCGAACAACCAAAGCGGCCGCCTCCAGATTAACAATGACGGTACGTTTGCGGACGGCAGCAATGTGGATGGCTGGCAGGTAACCAAGACAGATAAAAACCTTGTTACCGAGATGACAAAAACCATTACAGCAGCGCAAAACAGCAATGCGATTGTGCTAAAAGTGAAAATGACAGACCGGGCCGGCAATACGACGGAAAAAGATATGACGTTCAGTATCGACAAGACCGCGCCACAGATTAAAGTGACCTATGACAACAATTCGCCGGATGCGGATTACTCTGATTATTACAAAGCAGACCGGACGGCGACGATTGTGATTACCGAGCGGAACTTTAATCCGAAGGATGTTGAGCAACTGATTACCAATACGGATGGGGCTGTGCCATCAATGGTTGGCTGGAGTACTGCTGCTAATTCAGCAGACCCAGATAAGACGACCCATACGGCAACAGTGAAATTCTCTTCAGATGGCGATTATACCTTTGATATAAAGTATAAAGATAATGCCGGAAATGCAGCACCTGCTGTTCCGCAGCAAAAGTTTACGATCGATAAAACGGTTCCGGTGATTAAGGTTTCTTACAGCAACAATTCGGCGGCTAACGGAAATTATTATCGGGCTGGCCGGACAGCAACGATCTCAATTACTGAGCACAACTTTGATGCCGGACGCACAAGAGTGACGGGGACAGCCAGCGATAATGGCGCTGCAGCAGCATTTCCGAAGATGAGCGGCTGGAGTTCAAAAGGCGATGTTCACACCGCAACCATTCAATATTCAATGGATGGCAAGTACAGCTTTGACATTGATTTCACTGATATGGCTGGTAACGTGGCGGCCGATTATAAAGCGGAAGAGTTTATTGTCGACCAAACGGCACCTGAACTGACCATTACCGGCGTGCAGGATCAGTCGGCCAATAATGGCGACGTCATTCCGGTTGTAACCTATTCTGATACGAATTTTAATCAGAAGGCTGTAAGCATCAAGTTAACTGGTGCGAACCGCGGTCCAGCAGCGCTTGACGGCAGCTATGCAGATGGGGCGAACGGCCAGGTGTTTACGTTTAAAAACTTTGAAAAGAAAAAAGAAGTCGATGACCTGTATACGTTGACAGCAACACTTGTCGACTTTGCCGGAAATGAAACCTCCAAGACCATCCGTTTCTCTGTAAACCGTTTTGGTTCAGTGTATGTGTTTGATGATGCCTTGAAGGCGATTGACGGCAAGTATGTTAAGAAGGAAACAGATGTCATTGTGACAGAAACAAACGTTGACAGTTTGAAGCATGATAGTATTAAGGTGAAAATAACGAAGAACGGCACGCCTTCAGACCTGGCGGAAGGAAACGATTATACCGTCACTGAATCGGGCGGTGCCGGCAAGTGGAGCCAGTATAAATATGTGGTGAAAAAATCGCTGTTTGCCGGTGACGGAAAATATACGGTCGCGCTTTATTCAGAAGATGCTGCAGGCAACATTAATGAAAACATCGATGAAAAGAAGCAGGCCGAGATTGCCTTTGGAATCGACAAGACCGCTCCGGTCATCGTTCCGGTTGATATTGAGAGCGGCGAGCAATATCCGGTTGAGACGAAGGACGTTACTGTTTCTGTGAAAGATAACCTTGTTCTAAAAGGTGCCAAGATTTATTTAAATGGCAAAAAAGTGGAGCATAAGGCAGATGGAGAAAACTATACATTTGACATCCAAAGCGCAAACTCCAAGCAGAACGTAAGGATTATTGCTGTCGATGCAGCAGGAAACGAGTTTAGCAAAAAAGTTAGTGACATTCTTGTGTCTACCAATCCAATTGTCCGCTGGTATAACAATAAGACCCTGTTCATGGGATCGCTTGGCGGTGTCGGCGGTCTAGGAGCTGTGATTGTGGCATTAGTGCTTGCCCGGAAACGCAAGGCAACAGCCGAAGATACAGTCGAGAAAGCAGGATAGGAGGTCATAACGGCTATGTTTAAAGATACATCATTACTTGTGTTGATCATCGTGGCTGTCGGATTGGTTGTGAATATTATTACATTGATTGTAGTTATAGGGATTTTAAGAAGGTTTAAAAAGGAGGCGGCCAAACTGGATACAGGGCAAGCCGCCATAGCCGATGCCTTGGCGCAAAAGGAGCAGCATGAAGGGCAGTCAAAGCCCGCCGGGGCAGGCGTCGTATTTTGCCGCAGCTGCGGCAGCCCCTTCGACTCCCACAACGCTTCCTGCCCGCAATGCAACACACCGCGTGGCTACAGAAAAGAAGAAGGGACCTGATTCCCTATTTGATGACCTATGTTTAGGGGCTTGCCGGTTTGGCAAGCCTTATTTTTTGCTCAGTTGTTTCCTTTTGAGAAATTGCCCTTTATTTTGCCATTCGGGTTCAAAAAAACTTAGAAGATGGTAAAAATAGAGTTCCTATTTTTAAATAAACGGCGTTTCTCCTATAATGGAAATAGCAATATTTTTTACGGGAGGCAGGAAACTGATGCTAGCAGTCATAGAAAAATTAGAAAATAGCTACATTGCACAATTCGAGCGGCAATTTGATCACTCCGTTGGGGAGGTATGGTCCTTGTTAACGGACAACGAAAAATTAGCAAAGTGGTTTAACGAGCTTCGAGTTGGTGAGCTGCGTGAAGGCGGGTTTATGAAGTTCGATATGGGTGACGGTACCTTTGAGAAGATGGAAATCACGGACCTCAAAGATCAATCTGTATTGGAATTTACTTGGGGAAGCGACATGGCGGTGCGATTTGAACTTTCAACGGAAGCCCCTGGCTGCAAGCTGTTTTTGATAGAAAAGATAGAAAAACTCACCTCCCATACCCCGAAGGACCTGGCAGGCTGGCATGTATGCCTTGATGTGATCAAGGCCCTGATGGAGGGCGACGTAATTGAACGGATGGAAGAATGGAAAAAGTGGTATGAGGAATATAAACAAGCAGTTGAGAAAGTATCTCCAATTCAATAAAGACTGGAATCAGACATTAGGAAGGGGAACTTTATGCGGTATTTACTTTTATTAATCATAGCTGTGCCAGCAGCGGAAATTGGGTTTTTGCTTCTTTCAGGAAAAACAATCGGAGTCTGGCCTACCGTCCTGCTCATTATTTTAACCGGCGTGTTAGGAGCATACTTAGCCAAAAGAGAGGGACTACAAACCATCCGGAAGGCACAGGAGCAGCTTCGAATGGGACAAATCCCGGGGGAAGCAGTTTTGGATGGCATTTGTATCATGATCGGCGGAATCCTTCTGTTAACCCCGGGGTTCCTGAGTGACATATTCGGCTTCCTGCTCCTATTCCCTCCAACCCGAAAGCCGGTTAAATTTCTGATGATTAACGCACTAAGAAAACGAATAGAAAAAGGCAATATACGAATCATAAAATAGGCAAGGGGCTCGAAACCCTGCTTCTGCAAAAGTTTAATGCGGCAAAGCAGTGGGGGTGGGCCCCTGTTTTATTCGATAAAGGTATTCTAAAAAATAAAGGAGGTAAGCAGGATGTATTTATCAGGTAACACGATTTTAATAACCGGCGGTGCCTCTGGTATTGGTCTAGCGTTTGCGGAGCGGTTTTTGGCAAGAGGAAACGAAGTCATCATCGTCGGCCGGCGCCAGCAAAAGCTTGAAGAAGCGAAGGAAAAGCATCCTAAGCTACATATTTATGCTTGTGACGTTTCAAAAGTGGAGGACCGTAAAAAGCTTTCGGAATTGGTGACAAAGGAATTTCCTTCATTAAATATGCTGGTTAACAATGCCGGCATCCAGCAGCGGGTAAATCTCCTCAAACCGGATCAGGATTGGGACTATTACCAAAATGAAATCGCCATTAATGTCGAAGGGCCGATTCATCTATCGATGCTATTGATTCCGCATCTTAAGAAGCAGCAGGCGGCAGCCATTATCAATGTATCATCCGGGCTTGCGCTGATGCCGGGCGTGTGGGTCCCGATCTATAGTGCAACAAAAGCAGCCCTTCATTCCTTTACGGTTTCTTTAAGGCAGCAATTAGCAGAAACGAGCATAGAGGTGGTTGAAATTTTTCCTCCAGCAGTGAATACAGATTTAGGCGGGGCGGGCCTGCATACCTTTGGGGCACCTCTGGACGATTTTGCTGACACTATTTTCCGAGGTTTCGAAAATAACCGGCAAGAAATAGGCTATGGCGATACCGAGAATCGGCTAAAAGCCTCAAGAGAGGAAAATTTGCAAGGCAGCAAACGGGCCTGGGAAGGGTTTTTGAAAAATAACCCGGATTGGCGGGAGTAAAGCGCGTACCAAATTTTAGAATTGAAACAATTTCCCCACCGTGATAATCTTGTGATTATATGCAGATAAAAGGGTGAGGGGAAAAATGAATATAAAAGCTTTAATAATCGCTTTGTTTACAGTTATGATATGGGGATCTTCTTTTCCAGCTATTCGTGTTGTGTTGCATGAGGGCTACTCTGCAGGACACCTAATCCTCACACGCTATCTCATCGCTTCGGCCCTATTTGCCGTTTATGCACTGTGGCCAGGCGTTAAATTTCGTCTCCCTCAAAAAAGAGATTTACTGAGAATTGTGATACTGGGATTAATCGGAATCAGTGTTTATCATATTGGCGTTGCTTTCGGTGAAAAAACCGTAACCGCAGGGGTTGCGGGAATGCTGATTGCGTCAACGCCTATTTTTACTGCACTTCTTGCGGTGTTCGTGTTAAAAGAACGCATGGGATTGTTTGGCTGGATTGGCTTGGGATTAGGCTTCTTGGGCATTGGCACCATTGCATTGGAAACAGCCGGCCCGTCTTTTCATATTTCCAGCGGGGTGTTCCTATGCCTGATGGCCGCTTTAGGGACATCGGTCATGTTTGCTTTTCAAAAGCCTCTGTTGAAACGTTATTCATCGATCGAATTAACAGCTTACTTTACCTGGGTTGGAACGATTCCATTTTTTATTTACTTCCCTGGCTATCTTCAAGAGCTGCAGCACGCCTCACTGACAGCGCATTTATCGACGATTTATATTGGCATTTTCCCGACCGCAATTGGCTACGTAACATGGACGATCGCCATTTCATTGGGAAAATCCGGATCAGTCATGAGCATGCTTTATTTTGAACCAGTATTCTCCATCCTCATTGCGTGGGTCTGGATCCATGAACAGCCAAGCATCATTTCCGTCATTGGCGGCGCTATCGCCATCTCCGGCGTCATTGTCGTCAACACACTCGGATCTAAAAAACACAAACCAGCAATCGAACCAGTAAGCGTCCAGCCCCCGCTGTGATGCATGGGGGCGGTTCTCATGACTCACTATTTTGAGGCATAAGAACCGTACCTATGCATCATTTTTGTAAAACTTGATGGATTGATGGTACAATTGATGGTATAATGAGATTAACCTGTCGTATCGTGGAGAAAGGTAGATTACGATGAAACCATTGCAAAATGATAGTGTCATACCACTTTATCATCAGCTTAAGGAAAGACTAAAACAGTCCATTGATAGTGGTGACTGGAAGCCTGGGGATCAAATTCCATCCGAGCATCAATTAATGAATGATTATAACGTTAGTAGAAATACCGCAAAAAAGGCAATTGAGGAACTTGTTCAGGACGGGCTGCTTTATCGGATTCAGGGAAAAGGCACGTTTGTAGCGAAGCCGAAGCTGATGGAGCAGTCCTTAATGGGATTATACAGCTTCAGCAAGGGCTTTAAGGAAAAAGGGATGATTCCCAATGACATTGTGATTGATATCCGGGAAGTCAAACCAACCCCGGAGATCATGGAAGAATTACAGGTAACCGGCGATGAGCAGGTCATAGAAATGAAGCGCCTTCGCTGTGTCGATGATGACCCCTATATTCTGGAATCCTCCTTTATTCCCAAAAGAGTTGTACCCAATATTGAGCCATTGAAAAGGGTGGGGGAGACTTCCTTGTATGATCTGTTTGAGGCTGAATTTAACGTCGTTGTCAGCAGGGCAAGAGAGGCGTTTGAACCTGTATTAATCCGTCCAGATGAAAGCGAATACCTAAAGACAGAAGCCGGAAAACCAGCTCTATTATTAGAACGGACTGCTTTTGACGTGAGCGGGAAACCGGTGGAGTTTTGCCGTTCGATTGTGCGCGGCGATCGCTGCCGTTTCTATACAGAACTTACGTAAATTCATTTTTTCAAAAAGGCCTCACCAACTAAGAATCAGAAGTGAGGCTTTTTTAGAAAACAATTTTCAACTAGATTTTACTACAAAGGTTATTGACTTAAAATTACGAATGGTGCTATATTCGTATTAATTTAAAAAATTTAAGCAATTGCCGTTGTAAGATTTGGCTTCGAGGTGTTTTACTAGTGGTAAGATTAAAAGATATTGCGGAGTATGTAGGCGTTTCCATCTCTACGGTTTCGCGGGTCATTCAAAACGACCAAACACGAAATGTGAATCAGGAAACGAAAAACAAGATTTGGCAGGCAGTCAAGGAGTTAGGTTATACACCAAACCAGCATGCTCGTAATCTTGTTCACAACAAACAGCAGAAAAGCAATACACGAACGATGAAAATTGGCTGGGTGGCAAATCCAAAGCAAGCGGAAACCAACCCCTACTTTTCTGATATCTATACAGGGATTCGTGATACATTAACTAATAATGATTACACCCTAATTAGCATTACCAAGGATGAGCTTGAAAATGAAGCATTGCTTCTTAAGACAATCCATGACTTGGGAATTGAGGGACTGCTGCTCATCGACAGGATTGATGACAGCCTGATTGATTACATACAACAAACGATCCCAGTGGTCGGGTTGGACTTTTTTTATACCGATAAGAACATCGCCATCGTCGACTACAACCGGATTGATGCCATTAAAATGGTGGTTCGGTATTTAGTCAGCCAAGGACATCGTGACATTGGGTTTATTGGCGGTGGTTTGAATGAAACCTACGAGGATCTGCATGCAGAGTCAAGGTTTAAAGGTTTTCAAGCTGCCATGGACAAAGCGGGACTTGCCATCAGGCAGGAATGGATCCTCAACACGAAGTGGAAAATGGAAAACAGCTACGAGGAAATGAATCAGCTGATTCAAAACAACCCCGGCCATTTGCCAACCGCCATGGTTTGTGCCAGTGACATGATGGCAATTGCAGCCATGAGATCTGTGATCGAGAACCGGCTTAACATTCCGGAGGACATCGCTTTCTTTGGAGTCGATAATATCGAAATGGGGAAATATTCTTCACCGCCGCTTTCAACTGTTGATATCCCTAAATATGAAATGGGAAAAATGGCAGCGAAGACAATCATGGAAATGGTAGAGGAAAAAGTAACGCTTCCCATTAAGATGATTTTGCCTTTCCAATTGGTTATTCGTGAGTCATCTGCTATAAAACGGACCTAACCGGTTCCTTTTTTTAAAAGCTTTTGGAAAACGTTTGGATAAAAAACGGAAAATTTTCCAAGGAAACGAAATGAGAGGAGAAAAAGTATGAAGATAATGACAGCACTCCTGATTGGAGCAGGTGACAGAGGGGCAAGGGCTTATGCGCCGTATGCTTCGGCTTATCCGAATGAATTGAAGATTGTCGGTGTTGCAGAGCCGTGGGCCGAAAGAAGAGCAAAGGTGCAGGAGGCTCACCAGATTCCGACGGAAAATTGTTATGAATCGTGGGAAGAGGCACTGCAGAAAGACCAGCCGATTGCCGATATTGCCATCATCTGTACGCTCGACCGGGATCATTTCAAGGTAACCATGAGAGCATTGGAGCTGGGCTATCATGTTCTGTTGGAAAAACCAATGTCCCCGGATCCATTGGAATGTATTTTGATGGAACAGCAGGCGAAAAAATATAACCGGCAGCTGACAATCTGCCATGTCCTGAGATATACCGATTTCTGGTCCACGATTAAAAAGGTGATTGCAAGTGGAGATATTGGTGAAGTGGTCTCCCTGCAGTTAAATGAAAATGTCGAAGTCATGCATATGTCGCACAGTTTTGTCAGGGGGAACTGGAATAACAAAGAAAGATCCAGTCCAATGATTCTCCAGAAATCCTGCCATGACATGGATATTATTTCGTTTGTGATGGGCAAAGAGTGCAAACGTATAAGCTCCTATGGCTCGCTTATGCACTTTAAAGAAGAAAATGCCCCCGCCGGTGCGCCGCTCCGATGTTTGGATGGCTGCCCAGCCGAGCATGAGTGCCCATTCCATGCGGGAAGATACTATCTTGGCGAAGGAAAGGGCTGGGCCAAGAAATTCACCGAGGACCATACAAACGAAGGGATTATCAAAGCATTAAATGAAACTCCTTACGGAAAATGCGTGTACCGCTCCGACAATAATGTTGTGGACCATCAGGTAGTCAACATGGAATTTGCGGACGGTGCCACGGCCACCTTCAGCATGTGCGGCTTTACAAGAGAACAGACGCGGATTGTTCAGATTATGGGGACAAAAGGGGAAATCCGAGGAAATATGGAGGAAAATAAGATTTCCATCTTTGACTTTCTGACCAAGCAAGAAACCGTCATCCATTTTGACAGGCCTCTCGGCGGCCATGGCGGCGGTGATCAAGGAATCATGAGAACATTTCTACGGGAGATCCAGTTGGGCAGCCATGGGGATGGTGTTTCTTCCGCATCCGCTTCAGTTAGAAGTCACCTGATGGCATTTGCCGCTGAAGAATCCCGCTTGCATAAGGGCAAATCGATTAATATAGATGACTATTATCAAAGTTTACAAGAAACCAGTAAAGCTTTAAGTTGAAAAAGTTTGATTGTCACACCGCGTTTTCGTGGTGATACAATAATAAAAAAGTGAATGGATGTATTAAATTGTTTTGGAAAACGTTTGGATTAGGGGGTGACAATCGTTATTCAAAATGTGTTAAGAGATACCAAAATGAGTCAACATGAAGTTTTTATCATCTAGAAAACCCTTATATGAAAAAGCAGTATTGAATCAAAAACTACTAAACTATTTTTGAAAGAAGGGCAAAAGGATGAGAAGATGGCTAATCATGCTTCTAACAGTGGTTCTAGGGTTACTGGGGCTTGCGGGCTGCAGTGATAGTGACAAAGCTTCCAGTGATGCGAAAGACGGAAAGGTTGAAATAACCTATGGCATTTGGGATAAAAAACAACTTCCTGCCATTGAAGATATTATCAAATTATTTAACGAAAAATATCCAAACATCAAAGTGAAAACGGAGATTACTCCGTACGGGCAGTACTTTCAAAAGCTTGAAACAGCAGCAACCGGCGGCGCTTTGCCTGATGTTCTGTGGATGAACGGAGCACATGTTACTCAATATGCAGAGGGTAAAGTAATCCTTCCATTAAGCGATATGGCAAAAAAAGATAACTATAGTCTAGATAATTATCCGAAGTCATTAATCGACCTTTATACAGTTGACGGAAAAGTTTACGGAATTCCAAAAGACTACGATACAATCGGTTTTTGGTACAATAAAAAGATTTTTGACGATGCCGGTGTAGCGTATCCTGATGAAACCTGGGACTGGAATAAATTAAAAGATGTGGCGAAACAGCTGACAAACAAAGATAATGGGGTTTGGGGTTTTGCTTCTACGATTGCCAACCAAGAAGGCTACTATAATTTCATTTGGCAGAATGGCGGCTATGTCATTTCCAAGGATGGCAAAAAGGCTGGATTTGATGATCCAAAAACAGTTGATGCCCTTAAATTCTATACAAGTTTCATCAAAGAAGGCTTGTCACCGACACAAGCCCAAATGACGGAGACGGCAGCTTCTGAACTATTCTCTTCAGGAAAAGTAGCGATGATGCTGGATGGCCCATGGATGGTACCGGAATATAAGAAGAACCCTGATCTAAATGTAACTGTTCTCCCAAAAGGAGAAACCCGCGCGACAGCGATTCATGGATTGTCCAATGTGATTGCGGCCAATACGAAGCATAAGGACGCGGCATGGAAGTTTGTCCAGTTCCTGGGTTCTAAGGAAGCTGCAGAGATCTATGCGAAAACGGGAACGGTCATTCCAGCATTTAACGGTGCGCAGGATACGTGGGTACAATCTGTTCCAAGCCTTAACCTACAAGCGTTTATTGATGCTAGTGAATACTCTGTGCCGCTGCCAAATGCGAAAAGCACGGGAGAAATCTGGCAATACGAGGTTGATATCCTGAAAAAAGCATGGAGCCAAGAAGAAAGCATTGAAGCTGCCGCGAAAGAATTAACGAAGAAAGCAAACGAGGCTTTATCCAAGTAGTTAATAAAAGAAGAGGAGAATCGATTTCTTCTCTTCCATTTCCTTAAAGGGAGGGAAAAGTGTGAAAGAAATTCCTCTTCAGACCGAAGTCAAGCCAGTAAAAAAATTAAAGGCTGCAAGCCTTGCAAAGACTAGAAAGCGTTCCGATTATTTTTGGGCCTATCTGATGATAGCCCCAACGATGCTGGGGCTTGCTATTTTTTACCTGTGGCCTATTATCCAGAATTTTTATTTTAGTTTTACTGAATGGGGCTCTTTTGGCCAGTATGAGTGGACAGGGCTCGACAACTACAAGCGGATGCTCGAGGATACCACGCTCCTGCAATCATTTAAAAACACGAGCATCTATATAATCTTTACTGTTCCGATTGGAATCTTCCTATCTATTATTATAGCCGTTCTGTTAAACCAAAATATTAAGGGGAAATCGGTTTATCGGACGTTGTATTTTTTACCCGTGATTACCATGCCGGCAGCTATCGCGATGGTTTGGAAATGGCTGTATAACGCGGATTACGGGCTTCTCAACTATCTATTATCATTAATCGGAATCAAAGGGCCGCAATGGGTCACCGATCCGGATATTGCCTTATATTCGGTCATTGCTGTCGCGATTTGGAGCGGGATTGGCTATAACATGGTCATTTTCCTTTCCGGATTACAAGGGATTCCGAAAATGTACTATGAAGCAGCTGAAATCGATGGTGCCGGCCCGATCACGGTATTCTTTAAAATCACGCTGCCGCTGCTCTCACCGGTTATTTTCTTTGTGACCATCATGTCTCTTATCGGCGCGTTCCAGGTGTTTGACCTGATTTTCATGATGATTGGAAAAGGAAGTACGGCACTGGAGAGTACGCAGTCAATTGTTTATCTGTTCTACCAGCATGCCTTCGTATTGAACGACAAAGGCTATGCGGCCGCCATTGCGGTGCTATTATTGATTGTCATCCTGATTATTACCGCGATTCAAATGGTGTTACAGAAAAAGTGGGTTCATTATGATTAAAGGAAGTGGTACCATTGCAAAGAACAAAACAGCTTGTTACAAGTAAAACATTCATTATCCATTTCATCCTGATTGTCGGAGCGGTGGCAATGGTATTGCCTTTCTTATGGATGATTCTCACCTCGCTTAAAACGTACCAAGAGTCCATTCATGTTCCTCCCGTTTTCATTCCTGAGGAGTTCCAATGGGGGAACTACAAAGAAGTGTTTGGGCTTCTGCCTTTTTTCAAATTTATGTATAACACGGTCATCATCACACTGCTTCGGACTGTCGGCCAGCTGTTCTTGTGTTCGCTCGCAGCCTATGCATTTGCCCGCATTGAATTTCCCGGCAGAAATGTCCTGTTTTTACTGGCGCTGACCGTGCTGATGGTACCTGGTCAGGTGTTTTTGCTGCCGCAATATATGATTATGGTAAAGCTGGGCTGGCTGAACACCCTGTCGGCTGTTGTTGTGCCAGGATTGTTTAGCGCTTTCGGAACCTTCCTGCTGCGCCAATTCTTTATGGGGCTGCCAAAGGAATTGGAGGAGGCGGCAAGGCTTGATGGCTGCAACCACTTCCAAATCTATTGGAAAATTATGCTCCCGCTCGCCAAACCAGGATTAATAGCATTGGGGATTTTCACGACGCTTTGGAGCTGGAACGAGTTGATGTGGCCAATGATTGTCAACAGCTCGCCGGAATCGATGACATTGTCAGTCGGCTTATCCTCCCTGCAAGGTCAATATTTAACCAATTATCCTATTCTCATGGCTGGTTCTTTTTTAGCCATCTTGCCAATGCTGATCCTGTTTATTTTCCTGCAAAGGCAGTTCATTGAAGGAATTGCCGTTACCGGTGGAAAATAAGAAATTGCTTGGAATCGGTCAGGAAGTTTTTTATCTGTTGGGTTGACCCTACAAGTAAGCGTGTTATAATAAAATTATGAAAATAATGAACTCATAGCCTCAATGTCTATGAGTTTTTCTTTAAGTTAACTTGTACCAACAACCCATCTTTACATAAATTTTTTTACAGTCGAGGTGCTAATTATGAAAAAAGCCATTGGGCTTGATATCGGAGGAACCAAGATTGCGGCGGGCATCATATCAGAAACGGGTGAATTGCTGAAGCGCGCCGAAGTGAAAAGTGATCCTTCGGATAGAGAGAAGATGTTTACCAGAGTCGTAGAAGCAGTTAAGCAGGTTCTTAGCGATTCGTCCTTTTCTATTCCTGACATGGCAGGAATTGGTGTAGGTGTCCCAGGCAAGGTGGACAGGGAGAATGGTGTTGCTGTTTTTCAAAATAACCTGCCATGGGTTGAGTTTCCAATCACGGCCCGCCTGCGTGAGCATTTTGGCATCGAGCGGGTTGAAATCGACAATGATGTCTATACAGCAGCCTTTGCCGAGTGGAAGGCTGCCGGTGGAAACAGAGAGGAAACCTTCGTTTATGTAACGATTAGCACGGGCATCTCCTGTGCCATCATCCATCAGGGTTCCTTTTTCAGAGGGGCGGGGTTTGCTGGTGAGCTTGGATTAATTCCGGTTCGAACAGGGGCAGGGAGTCCTGTATTGGAGAGACTGGAATTAGCGGCTGCGGGCCCGGCGATTGCAAAACTGGCTGAAATGGTGCTGGCCGAGCCCCTATCAACTAAAGATGTTTTTGAACGCTATCAAGCAGGAGTGCCTGAGTATCAGCAGATTATCGAGGAAGTGGCGGCCAACTGGGCTCAAGGTTTATACTCGATTTCCAGTTTGCTGGACCCGCACCAAATGGTATTTGGCGGCAGCGTGATCGCAAACAATCCTTTTTTACTTGAAATTATTAAAGAGAAACTAAAAGCCTATCAAATTCCAGAGCAGCAGTATGTACTAAACCGGATGTCCGTCAGCACCATCAAGCAGGATAACGGCATCGTCGGCGCGGGGCTCAGAGTATTTGAAGAAATTTAATAATATATAGGGAGTGTCGAGAATGTTTACGTTAAGTATGGAAAAATTAAAGCCGTTAGGGGCTGAGATTACAACAGCGGAAATTAAGCAGCAACCGGAATTATGGGCCGAAACGTTTGCCCTTTATAGTCAGAAAAAGGGGAAAATCCAGGCATTTTTGCAGAAGATAACGGAAAAGCACGAGCGGGTTCGGGTCATTTTTACAGGTGCTGGAACTTCTGCCTATGTCGGCGACACGGTTACTCCATATTTAAAAGGAAAAGTCGATGAAAGACAGTGGGACATCCAGAGTGTTCCAACGACGGCGATTGTCTCCAACCCTTATCAATTTTTGAAAGCCGATATCCCGACTTTGCTGGTTTCTTTTGCGAGAAGCGGTAACAGTCCGGAAAGTGTGGCGGCCGTTGAGCTTGCACAGCAAATCGTCACGAATCTCTATCAAATTACGATTACCTGCTCAAAGGAAGGGCAGCTGGCAAAGAGGGCACATGACGATGACGAGAATCTTCTATTATTAATGCCAGAGAAATCCAATGACCAGGGATTTGCGATGACGGGAAGCTATACCTGTATGGCGCTAACCGCACTGCTTATATTTGATACATTGTCAGATGAAGAAAAAGGACAGATTGTTAAAACCGTCCGCACAATGGGGGAAAGTGTCATCAACAGAGAAGCAGAAATCTCTGAAATGGCGGCAATTGATTTTGATCGAATTATTTATCTTGGATCTGGCGGGTTTGAGGGCTTAGCACGAGAAGCTCAATTGAAAATCCTCGAATTAACGGCTGGAAAAATTGCTACTGCTTTTGATTCATCACTTGGATTCCGTCATGGCCCGAAATCTTTTGTGAATGAAAAGGCAGCGGTATTTGGTTTTGTTTCCAATCAGCCTTATACCAGGAAGTACGATTTAGATATGTTAAACGAATTGAAACAGGATCAGGTGGCAAGCCTCATTTGTGCCATCTCTGTTGACGGGGATTGCAATTATTCCGGTGACACTTTCTTATTTGACTGTGAGGCTGGCACTGGCACTGTACCGGATGCTTACCTGTCACTGCCGTTTGTGATGGTAGGGCAGACAATCGCCCTGCTATCTTCCATAAAAGTAGGGAATACACCGGATACCCCATCGCCGACCGGAACGGTTAACCGGGTGGTTAAAGGAGTAACAATTCACGAATATAAAAATTAACAAGGATGTTGTCAGCATCCAGTTTTCATAGAGGTGCAGGTATGGAGCTATTTATTTATGCAGATCAGTTTTTTCTTGAGGACGGGGTGGCAGGCCCTGGTTATCTGGAAATTAAAGAGGGGAAATTTTCCTATTATTATCATGAACTGCCGAATCCGTCTGCGACAGTCATCGATTATTCCGGCTATTGGATTGCTCCGGGTTTAGTTGATACGCATATTCACGGCTTCCAAAACCATGATGTCATGGACAATGACCCAGAGGGGTTAAGGGCGGTTTCTGAAGGGCTGCTCTCGTGTGGTGTCACCTCGTTTTTGCCAACGACACTGACCTCTTCTACGGAGGCATTAAACGATGTAGTCACCATGATTGGCGAGCATTATTCAAGCGTTCAGGGAGCAAAGATCAAAGGAATCTTTTTAGAAGGTCCATTTTTTACAGAAAAACATAAAGGTGCGCAAAACACTAAATATTTCTGTGACCCTTCAGTTGAAAAGCTGGAAGCCTGGCAGGCCAAATCGAATCGCTTCATTAAAAAAATTGCGCTTGCACCTGAACGGAATGGGGCACTGGAATTTATTGAGCATGCCGTGAAGGACCAGGTGACAGTGGCGTTAGCCCATAGTGATGCTCTCTATGAAGAAGCAAAACTGGCGGTTGAAAAAGGCGCATCGATCTTTGTCCATACCTTTAATGGCATGAGCGGCCTGCATCATCGTGAGCCTGGGATGGCAGGTGCTGCAATGAATCTGCCAGAAGTGTTTGCGGAAATTATATGTGACGGTCACCATGTCCATCCTGCTGCCGCCAATATTTTAATGAATGCGCGGGGCAGGAAGGAAACGGTTCTGATAACCGATTGCATGATGGCTGGCGGCATGCCTGACGGGCACTATCAACTCGGTGAATTTCCGGTCGAGGTGAAGAATGGTGCTGCCCGTTTGGAAGGTGGAAGCTTGGCCGGCAGTATTTTGCAATTAATTAATGCTGTTAAAAATGTAGTCGATTGGGGGATTGCCACCCCGGAGGAAGCCATCTATATGGCAAGCACCGCACCTGCGAAAAGCATCCAACTGGACGAGGAATGCGGCAAAATCGCCAATGGTCTTTCAGCCGATTTTATTGTGCTGACACCAGAAGTGGAGCTTGTAGCAACCTACCTTGACGGTGTTTGCCGGTACAACACAGAAACCTGTACGCAGAAAGAGGGAGTTCGATGATTTTAACGGTCACAATGAACCCATCTGTTGATATTTCCTATCCAATCCAAGATTTCAAGATTGATGATGTAAACCGGGTTGAAGCCGCCAGCAAAACAGCAGGCGGCAAGGGCTTAAATGTGGCCCGCGTCATCAAGCAGCTTGGCGAGGACGTGCTGGCGACAGGCGTCCTCGGCGGAACGATTGGCGGCTACATTGTTCAAGAATTGACGAAAGCCGAGATTGAAAACAATTTTTTAAACATAAACCAAGAATCAAGAAACTGCATCGCGATTCTTCATGACGGCAAGCAGACGGAAATTTTGGAATCGGGCCCGACCTTGACCGCGGAAGATGGGTCTGCTTTTCTAGCAAAATACGAAAACCTGCTGTCCAGTGTTTCCTTAGTGACCATTTCGGGCAGTTTACCGAAAGGTCTGCCTTCTAGCTTTTACCGGCAAATGGTCGAGATGGGCCGTGACAAGGGGATTCCAGTCATTGTGGATACATCAGGGGAGGCGCTTCATCAGGTTTTGTTACATAAAATAAAGCCATTTGCCATTAAGCCAAATATCACTGAGCTATCGCAGCTACTTGGCAGGGAAGTGGAGCAAAGCATTAGCAGCTTGTCGCAGGCGTTAGAAGATCAAATGTTTCAAGGGATCGAGTGGATTGTCGTATCCATGGGCAGAGCAGGTGCCTTTGTTAAGCATGGTTCGGACTATTTTCAGGTGACGATCCCTCCGATTGATGTAGTCAATCCGGTCGGCTCCGGTGATGCAACCGTAGCCGGGCTTGCAGTCGCTTTGAACCACAAGCAGCCCGTCCCGGTTGTGCTAAAAACGGCAATGACCACGGGAATGTTAAATACGATGGAAGCAGCCACAGGATATATTAATACCGGTAACTTCAGCCGAATTTTCGAATTGGTCCAAGTGAAAAAAATAGATTACTAGAGGTGAATGTCTATGTTAAAGCTCACGAAAAATAAATTGGAAGCCCTTAAACGTTTGTCAGATGAAAATGGAATCATTGGTGCATTGGCGATTGACCAGCGCGGTTCCTTGAAGAAAATGATTGCCTCCGGCAGCAAGAGTCCAGTTGGCGATGAGGGCATCGTCCGCTTTAAACAATTAGTCTCCGAAGAACTGACACCCTATGCAACTTCGATTCTATTAGATCCGGAATATGGGCTTCCTGCCGCACGGGTCCGTCATCCGGAAGCTGGTTTACTAGTGGCCTATGAAAAAACAGGCTATGATGCTACTGCGGTTGGCCGTTTGCCTGATTTATTGACTGAATGGTCGGTACGCCGCTTGAAGGAGGCCGGCGCCGATGCAGTAAAATTCCTGCTGTATTACGATGTGGATGAAGATGAAAAAATTAATGAATATAAGCATGTGTATATGGAGCGTGTCGGCTCTGAATGTGCGGCAGAGGATATTCCTTTTTTCCTTGAGATTGTCACATACGATGCTAAAAACGATGATGCGAAAAGTTTGGAGTACGCAAAAGTGAAACCGCATAAAGTCATTGATGCGATGCGGGAGTTTTCAAAGCCGCAGTACCAGGTGGACGTTTTGAAGGTAGAAGTTCCTATTGATATGAACTTTGTGGAAGGGTACACGGACGGGGAAGTCGCTTATTCAAAGGAAGAGGCTGCCCGCTATTTCAAAGAGCAAAGCGAAGCAACTGACCTTCCGTTTATCTTCTTAAGCGCTGGCGTAAGTGCACAATTGTTCCAGGAGACATTGAAATTTGCCAAGAAATCCGGCTCCACCTTTAACGGTGTATTATGCGGCCGCGCCACCTGGAAGAACGGAGTTGCTCCATTTGCTGAACAAGGTGAAGAGGCAGGCCGTGCCTGGCTCCAGGGCACCGGCAGTAGAAATATCCAAGAATTGAACGCAGTCTTAAAAGAAACGGCTAGCTCTTGGTTTGAAAAGACCGCTCTAGGAATCTATCGCTAGTTAAAAATTCATAATACTCCATACTCTTAAAGCCGGGTTTGTCATTGAATTCCGGCTTTTTGTCTATGGTTTGGCAAGTTAACCACAAACTTTACTATATACAGACGTTGATCATGGTCAAATCATCCAATCGTTCATGAAAAGCACCCTGAGTTTTTTTACCACACCCCCCTTTGACTTTTTGCGAGTGCTTTCAATGTAAATTAAATTACCATCATCATAGATTGAAATTTATTCGAAATTTTTAAAAGAGTATAAAATAGTAAATTCTACCCGTTTTTCTTTAGGGTAAATTCTGTTAACTTTTTGAAAAGGCGGCTCTTTCAGGAAAATATTACTGTTCGCTACCGTAATTACATTTAGGAGGTAAAAATGAAAAGGAGAAAGCTATTTTGGCAGATGCTGATGTACTTCGGTATAATTATTATCTTATTTTCATCCGTTACAACATTCCTCTTATATAAAGAGAGCAGTGAAGTGTACCAAAAGGAACGAAGTCAGCATCAGAAAATCTTGTTGGAGCAGGCAAAAAAAAGTATTGATACAAGAATCCAGGTAGCGTTTAATGCACTTATGCAATTGCAAAATAGCCAAGAATTTAAAGATTACATTAGGCCAAATCAAAAAGAAGACTATTATTACCGGATGCTGCAATTGTTGAAACAGTTGAAAATTAATAATTCTGCATTTGCAAATTTTGAATATAGAAGTGGGGTACTGAACCTTGCTGATAACGTAGTCGTCACACAAGATTCAACGGTGAACAGAGAAATGTTTTTTAAGGAATTAGGATTTTCTAAAAAGAATATTTCAGCATTGGAGGATTATGTACATAATTCAACTCCGCAATATGGCAATCATCAAGTCTTGATCCTAGCGAACGAAAATAATAGTGATTATTTGACATTAATTAAAAAGGAAACAAATTTTAATAAAGTTGAAACATTGTTCTTTATTTCTTTTTATGTAAAAAGTTTTTTTTCCTTCGTGGATGGAAAGGACAAGGAAGGGTTTGGTTTGGTAACTAAGGATGAAATAAAATATTTGCAGACGAATTTAGAATCTGCCAAAGTGAAGGACATCCTAGAGCCTAAGGAATTAGCTAAATTGGATAAGCTTAGTTTTGAATCCGGCTCTGTCACGACGGAAAATGCCAAGTACGATCTTCATCTTACACAGTCTACTATTCTCAGTAATTTAAATTATGTTTATTTTTCACCAAAGCCGGCTTTGATTGAAGCGATGAAAAGGGTGTATCTAAAAGCCTTTATAATCGGACTTTCGTTGTTAGCAGCAGGAATACTATTAGCTGCGTATTTAGTGACTCGAACGTATCGCCCGATACAACATATTATTCACCATTTGTCCCAATACCAGAATTATGAGGGGTATGATGAGCTTTCATTTATAAAAAATACAACCGATCAAATTAGCACAATGAACGAAAATCTGAAGAAGACGATTGAGCAAAACAAGCTGCCTCTTAAACAGCAATTCCTCAACGAATTAGTTGTGGGGCCCATGAATGAAGAGGAGTTTTCAGAAAAAATAAAGCGCTTTCCGCTCAAGGTTAACCAGGGGAATTTGAAGGTCATCATGATTGAGGTTGATTCCAATGTCATTCTTCAGGAACGTCTTTCGAAAGAGGGAATCTTGACGGTAAAGCAGCAAATTCTCGGTATTCTAATAAAAGAAATTGAGCCGTTTTTTGCCTGTGAATTATTCGAATATGGCTATCAGAATATTGTGCTTATCATTCATCAGGAAGATGAAGAAAATATTGTTTTAAGGTTGACACTATTATTTAAAGCGATGAATAAAGAATTAGAGCTTAATATTAGTACAGCTGTCGGTCAGCCTGTAGTCGGACTGGAGCAAATTTATCATTCATTTGAAAGTGCCCAGAAAATTTTGGAGAGTAAATTCGCTTTGGAGCGGAACACAGTCCTTTCATACGAGGATTTCACCTATTTGGATCAGACTAACTTTTATTTTCCTTTGGATGTTGAACGGAGTTTAATTCAGCTAGTTGTTCAGGGAAACAGTGAAAAAGCAGAAACGATTCTAAATCGAATTCTTGAGGAAAATCTGTATTCTAAGAAACTAACAAAGAATGCGCTCTCCCAATTCGTGTTTGCAATCAGAGGGACAATTAACCGGATATTGCAGGCAGCCAATAAAACATCGAAAGAGATTTTCGGTGATGAAATGTCCACTTTCCATTTCGAACTTCAGCAAATTCATGATAAAGATCAATTAGAAGAGAGAATCCGTTGGATTTTTTCGGTGATGTTAATTCGAATTAGTACAAAGGAAAATGAGGAGGAAACGTCGATTGCGACGAAATTTTTAACTTTTATTCAGCAAAACTATGAAAAGGATATCTCCCTTCACGATCTTGCTGATGAATTTGGGCTGTCCTCCAGCTATATCAGTACCATTTTTAAAAATCATACTGGGGAAAATTATAAAGATTACTTGAATAAATATCGTATTTTAAAAGCGCAGGAGATTTTAGAAAACAGAGAGGTAAAAATAAAGGAATTAGCAGGGATGGTAGGATTCAACAACGTGAACACATTCATCCGTACTTTTAAGAAATATGTAGGACTGCCACCGGGACAATATGAAAGAAGCAGTTAACATTTTGGCGTGGATTGGAACTCAATGTCCCATTCCATGCTTTTTTAGTTTATTTACTGTTTCTCGATAGTCATTTTCTTTAAAAATGGATATTCATTTTTTTCGAATATCTACAAAACTTTCAAAATAGGAGAAATCATAACCGCTACAGCGCTGGAATATTCAAAATAGAATAAAAATTTGAATACAAACCTAAAAAATTGGAGATAGCAACCGTGGACATGGTTTTTTATGATGAGAATAACAGAGAGCAGGAGGGGGAGTTCATTGGAAAATAAAAGAAAGCGCATTCACTGGCAGTAAACGCAGGAAGGATGGTTGCAGTTGAATAGTCCAATGTCAGAACTAAAAGAAACAATTGTTCCAGCAAAACGATCGCTCCTTGCAGTGAAGCTGCAAGCCGCAAAAACAATTATCTGGCGGGATAAATACCTATATTTAATGTTAATTCCATTTGTTCTATGGTATTTAATTTTCGCCTACAAGCCGATGTACGGATTGCAAATTGCATTCAAAGATTATAGCTTATTTAAGGGAATCTCAGGAAGCCCCTGGGTCGGGTTTGAAAATTTCGAACGTTTTTTTCGCAGTGAGTATTTCATCAGAAATTTAGTGAATACATTTATGATCAATTTTTGGGGTTTAATTTTTGCTTTCCCGGCACCGATTATTCTTGCTTTATTGTTAAATGAAGTAAAGAATATGGTGTTTAAAAAGACCGTGCAGACGATTACGTATCTCCCTCACTTTATTTCGGTTGTCATTATCGCAGGGATTGTCACCAATTTTCTGGCGCCAACGAATGGGATTGTCAACATTATAATTGAAAAATTGGGGGGAGAAAAAATCAATTTCCTCGCAATGCCGGAATTCTTTCGTACTATTTATATTGGCTCGATGCAGATTTGGAAGGATGTAGGCTATAGCGCCATTATTTATTTGGCAGCCATTGCCGGCATCAATCCTGCCCTATATGAGGCGGCAAAAATGGATGGGGCAAACAGGTGGAAACAAATGTGGCACATCACCCTCCCAGGAATGCTGCCGACGATTATGATTTTACTGATCTTAAATCTCGGTAGTTTTCTCGAAGTAGGCTATGAATCAATTATCCTGTTATACCAGCCTGCTACTTATGAAACGGCTGATGTGATTAACACTTATGTGTACCGGGCAGGTCTTCAAGGCGGAAACTATGAGGTAGGGGCAGCGGCCGGTTTGTTTAATTCGGTGGTAAGTTTGATTTTAGTAGTTGCAGCCAATCGTTTAAGTAAAAAAATGACTAACATTGGATTATGGTAGGTGATGAGATGAAGCAATCCTTTTCTGATAAACTATCATCGGGCTTTATTGCAGTAATCCTAATTTTGCTTTCAGTTGTCTGCCTGTATCCCTTTGTCTATGTCCTTTCCGCTTCATTTAGTTCAGGGAATGCGGTTATCACGGGTGAAGTGGTACTGTTTCCAAAGGACCTCACACTTGATTCCTATAAATCTATTTTAGCGAAAGAGGGGTTATGGCAGGCGTATGGAAATACCGTTTTCTATACCGTAGCCGGTACTGCTTTTAGTATATTATTGACCATTTGCGGAGCCTATCCTCTGTCAAAAAGCAGGCTCCGGGGCCGGACCTTTGTCGCCTTTTTTATCGCGTTTACCTTGTGGTTTGGTGCGGGGCTTATTCCGACTTACTTGAATTTTAAAGATTTGGGGTTATTGGACACAAGGACTAGCATTATTGTCGGGTTTGCCGTCTCAGCGTTTCTCGTCATTCTCTTGAGGACTTTTTTCCAATCCATTCCTGATTCTTTAGAGGAGTCGGCTAAAATGGACGGTGCCAATGATTTGCAAATCCTGCGGTATATTTATTTGCCGTTATCCAAGCCCGCCCTAGTGACCGTGGGACTCATTTATGCAGTAGGCAAATGGAATAGCTACTTTTGGGCGATGATCCTGTTGAAAGATGAAAGTAAAATTCCGCTCCAGGTACTGCTGAAAAAAATGATTGTCGAAATGAGTTTAAATGAGGAACTGACAGGTTCGATGAATGCCGCCAATACGATGTCACAGGAAACGTTTATTTATGCCACAATTATTGTGTCGATTTTGCCAATTGTGCTGGTTTATCCCTTCCTTCAGAAGTATTTTGTGAAAGGGACGATGATTGGCGGGATTAAAGAATAATTTTTGTTCAGGGTACTTAAAAGAGCAGCATTTATTAGTTAAAGCTTTAGCAAGTAAAAACCTATATGAGCGGGGGTAAAAAAATGAAGAAAAGAAAATTAGTTGTTCCTTTACTTGCAAGTATGATGATGTTAGTAAGCGGTTGTAGTGATGCTGCTTCCACCAGCAGCAAAGAGAAGAATGCGAAAAAGGATGGAAAAGTCGAGGAATTGAAGGTCTTTATGCATGCTTCCAATGGTTATTTTATTTTCAATGATGATTGGGCCACCTTCAAAGAGGCGGCTAAAAAGACAGGAATTAAACTAAAAGGAACGGCGCCAAAATCGTCGACAAACAGTGCGGAGGCATTTAACTTGATGATTGCATCTGGCGAAATTCCGGACTTGGTCCACGGTCAAAAGAAATACTTAAATAAATACGGAATGGAAGGTGCTTTCCTCCCGCTGAATGATTTAATCAAAAAGCATGCGCCAAATATCCAAAAATACGTAAAAGAAAAAGAGGGTTTCTTAAAGGCGAATCAAGGTCCGGATGGAAAGTTGTATATGGTCCCATATATTTCGGATGGCTTGGTAGCGGAAACGTATTTTATCAGACAGGATTGGCTTGATAAGCTCAAGCTTCAAATGCCCCAGACGGTCGACGAGTTTTACAATGTTCTGAAGGCGTTTAAAGAGCAGGACCCGAATGGAAATGGAAAACTGGATGAAATCCCTTATTTTTCGGAGGATAATATCCTGGGTCTGAGTACATTATGGGGAGCTTTCGATGGCCTTTACCTTGATAAGGGTGAAATAAAATATGGACCATATGAAGCAAAGTTCCAAACAGCAATGGAAAACTTGTCAAAATGGTATAAAGAAGGGTTAATTGATCCAGAGATTTTCACTAGAGAAAAATCAAGGGAATATTTGCTAGGCAATAACCTTGGCGGGGCATCCCGGTATTATCCTGGAAGTACGGCCGGATATAACGATGCACTAAAGGATTCTGTTCCAGGTATCAATTTTGTCGTAATGTCACCGCCTGAAAATACAGACGGCAAACGAATTGAACCGACGAAACGATCCGATTATGGAAATAATCTGGGTGTTGCGATTAGTGCACAGGCGAAAAACCCTGAAAAAATTATTAAATATCTTGATTTTTTCTATAGTGAAGAAGGGCGTAGACTGATGAACTATGGAATTGAAGGCGAAACATATGAAATCAAAGACGGGAAACCTGTGTTTACTGACAAGGCGTTAAAGGCGAAAGATGGGAATATTGTTGAAAACCTAAGGTCTTATGGAGCTCAAGTTCCGTTCTCCTTCCATCAAGATTTTGAATATGAAAAGCTTTGGATGAATCCAATTGCGGTGAAAGGGGTTGAGGAATATACAAAGGGCAATTACTTTGCCGAACAAATTCCGAACCTGACATTTACCGCGGAAGAAGAGAAAATTCTTACAGATATTGGTACGCAAATCACGACTTATAAAGATGAAACGGTGCAAAAGTGGATCATGGGATCAGAGCCAGTAAACCTTGAAGAATTCAAAAAGCAATTAGATGAAATGGGCTATAAAGAGTATATCAAAGTTTATAAAGAGGCTTATAAGCGTTATCAAGATAGCTAAGCTCTTCATTTAGTTCTATGACCCTGAGGTGTTAGTTCTTCCCCCTGAACTAACACCTTCATTTCATACTGAGGATGGGAGAAGAATATGAAACTTAATCAGATTCCGATTATGAAAAATCCGCTTAAAACCAGAGAAGATGTAATGGAAGCAGTAAGACAATTATGTCTGCCATTGGTTGATTTTTATTCAAACGGTAAATCTTTATTAGATGTTGGCAGAACGAGCGCCATTTCAAGAAACCAAGTCATCCAAATGGAAGGTTTTTCACGTCCATTATGGGGGTTGGTTCCTTTTTGGAGGGGCGGCGGCACCTGTCCAATATTAGAGAATGTGTACCTCGAAGGCATCCGAAATGGCTCCAATCCGGATCATGAAGAATATTGGGGGGACATTACTGATGTTGACCAGCGGATGGTAGAGATGGCTGCTCTCTCATTGGGGCTGATTCTCGTTCCGGATAAACTGTGGCATCCATTAACAGAACAGGAAAAACAAAACTTATATCAGTGGTTAAATCAAATAAATGAAAAACAGCCTGTCGATAATAATTGGCTTTTTTTTAGAGTCATGGTGAATACTGCGTTTGAAACATTGGGGTTACCCTATGATCAAATACTGCAAGAGAAAACGTTAACGAGATTAGAAGAATTCTACTTAGGGATTGGCTGGTTTTCAGATGGCAATGCCCCGCAGGTTGATTACTATATTCCGTTTGGGTTTTATTTTTATGGGCTTATATACGCAGAAGTCATGAAGGATAAGGATCCGGAACGGTCCAAACGATTTAAGGACCGGGCAAAAGTTTTTGCGAAGGACTTTATTTATTGGTTTTCCGAGGATGGTTCATCAATCCCCTTTGGCAGAAGCCTGACCTATCGATTTGCCCAAGGGTCATTTTGGAGTGCGTGTGCCTTTGCTGATCTCGAAGTCTATTCATGGGGTGTGATGAAAGGAATTATTCTGCGCCATTTACGATGGTGGCTAAGTAAGCCAATCTATCATTCAGATGGTATTTTAAGCATTGGGTATGCATATCCCAATTTGATTATGGCGGAAAAGTATAATGCTCCGGGTTCACCCTATTGGGCACTAAAAATATTCCTGTTGCTTGCCTTGGATGAAAATCATCCGCTCTGGGCTGCAGAAGAGGAGCCACTGCCTAAACTCGAACACACGAAGGGGCTGCTGCACCCGAACATGATCATTTCAAGGGATGGAGATCATGTTTATGCTTTGACCTCTGGCCAGTATGCGTTATTTGAACCAGCCCACACGGCTGAAAAATATGCAAAGTTTGCTTATTCGACTGCCTTTGGATTTAGTGTGCCAAAAAGCAATTATGACTTGATTCAGGGCGCGTTTGACTCGATGCTCGTTTTCAGTGAGGAAAATATGTATTATCGCGGCCGCAGAAAATGTGAAGAAGTAAGGATGGAGGATGCAGCTATTTTTTCACGCTGGAAGCCATGGAGTAATGTCGAGGTGGAAACCTGGCTGATTCCTCTGAAAGGCTGGCATGTAAGAATTCATAAAATTCAAACGGACAGAAAGCTTCATACAGCCGAAGGCGGGTTTGCGATTGCCCGTGAAAAGGAAATGAGTCTTCAACGCCTCCATCAGAAATTGGCAGGTGCGGATGGTATTGCTACCCATTGCCCGTGGGGTCTTAGTGGAATCATCAATTTATTCGGAGAACGGTCGTCTTCCTTAGTATTAGCTGACCCAAATACAAATGTACTCCACTCTTCTACTTCGTTCATTCCGACTTTACACGGAGAAATCAGCCCCGGAACACATCTATACGCAACATCCGTCATAGGTCATTGTGATTCGGAACGGGGAAAATTCCTTTGGGAGCGTAAGCCTGGGGTAGTTTTAAGAAATGACAATTTGGCTATTGTGACCAATGACAATAAAGAAGTTTTTGAGATTAAGGGAATCCTGGCGGCATCAACTGTTTGAGGAGGAGTGAACATGATGATTAAACAAATCAATAAAACTGTTACAGATGAAGGTATTCAGCGAAAAGAACGTTATGCAAGCCGGCCGGCATTTTCGAGGGAGGATGCAGAAAACGCCATTCGCCATGTATTAAAAAAAATAGACCAAAAGCTACCGCGTTTTACTGAGCAATTTCCAGCCCCTTGTACAACAAATCTTCGCTATGATGCTACGGAAAATCTCGAGTGGACACCGGGGTTTTGGACGGGCATGTTATGGCTAGCCTACGAAGTGACAGGTGAACCAAAATACCGTGAAGCCGCGGAAGTTCAGCTGACTAGCTACCGGGAAAGAATCGAAAAAAGAATAATGACCAATACTCATGATCTCGGCTTTTTATATACCCTCTCCTGCATGGCTGCTTATAAATTGACGGGAAATCAAGAGGCACGGGCAATTGCTTTGAACGCCGCAGACCTCCTGCTTGAAAGATTTCATGAAAAGGCAGGGATTATTCAGGCATGGGGAGATTTAACCAATCCTATGCAGCGGGGCAGGATGATTATCGATTGCAATATGAATCTTTCTTTACTCTATTGGGCTTCAGGAGAAACGGGCGACCTTAAATACAAGCAAGCTGCCTATCAGCATATTCTCCAGGCGTTTAACTATATTGTACGGGATGATGGATCTACCTACCATACATTTTATATGAATCCGGAAACGGGCGAGCCCATTAAGGGCGATACACACCAAGGATTTTCCGATGAATCATGCTGGTCTCGGGGGCAGGCTTGGGGTATGTACGGCTTCCCATTGAGTTATTTCTATACAAAAGATGAAAAGTTACTTTCAGTGAGCAAAAAGTTAACTCATTATTTTCTTAATCGTCTCCCTGAAGATGATGTCTGCTACTGGGATTTGTTTTTTACCGAGGGAGAAGAGGAGCGAGACAGTTCAGCCGCGGCGATCGCGGCTTGTGGATTACTGGAAATGGTCAAACAGCTGCCGGTTTTAGATGAAGACCGCAAATACTATGAACATGCAGCCATAAAGATTATTTCTTCGTTAGCGAAACAATATGTTTCTAGTGAGGAAGATGCAGAGGAAGGCGTATTGCTTCATAGTGTATACAATAGAAATTTCGGCCACGGGGTCGATGAAAGCTGTATGTGGGGCGACTATTTTTACTTTGAAGCGCTTGTCAGATTGACGAAAAACTGGACATTATACTGGTAGTTTGAAAGGAATGGGCGGTGTTCATCATGGAATTCAAAGGGGTAATGGGCAGGCTTTATAACGGAATGGAATGGATTTCAAAGCTCGTCTATGTACAATTTCTATGGCTTCTCGGATGTGCAGCCGGACTAGTCATCGGCGGGCTATTTCCGGCAACAATGGCCATGTTTGCAGTACTTAGGAGGATGATTCAACAGGAGGTGGAATTTCCCTTTTTTCAGATGTTTTGGGTTACATTTCGAAAAGAATTTTGGAGGGCAAACGCATTAGGCGGGATCATCAGCTTGATAGGGTTTATTCTGTATTTCTACCTTGTTTTTCTAAAAGCGCATGAAGGGGCAGTTTCTGTAATTCTCTATATTCTCGTGTTGTCAATTACCTTTGTCTTTCTCATTACAAACTTGTTCTTGGGTCCAGTTTTTGTTCATTATCAGCTGCGTTTCTTTCAATATCTGAAAATGGCTCTTTTGTTTTGCCTTTCCTGTCCGTTTCACGGGATTTCGATGATCGGCGGGCTTGTCGCATTTTATTTCTTTATGTCATATGTACCAGGCCTGCTGCCATTCCTAAGTGTAAGTTTATTGGCATGGTTTTTGATGTTTATCGCGGACCTGGCATTTCAAAAAGCAAAGCAGGAATCAGCTGCAGGGAAACTATCAATCTGAAAATATCCTTGTTCAAGGTAATTCAAGGTTTTTTTCAGATATAGTTCAGACTCTACTACATCGAATTGTGATTTTTCAATGGACGGACGATCAGAGGTGTACGTTAAATTTCCTGCAATAAACAAACGGAGGAAAGCCATGCATATAGTTAAATACGAAAATGCAGAAAGTGGTTGGAACGAGGCTTTGCCAGTTGGAAATGGAAATTTTGGGGGAATGGTATTCTTCGAGGAAAATAGGCTGACTTTAGCCTTAAATCATTATGAAGTTTACTATAAGAAACTTCATCGTTACAGCGAAAAGTATAAAAAAGGTGAAGGACCTCATTTCGATAAAGTATTTGGCTTCACGTTTGATGAAATGAAACAAAGGGCGAAAGAAATGCAGCGTGATCCCGAGCAAGGCTCGTATTTTTTATACACCGATGCCTTATGGAACAGCAGTTTTTATAGAAGGTATGGAAAACCTGGAGGGGGATCTTCCCATTATCCAACCGGTGAAATTCAGCTTGTGCCACATGAGGAATTGACTGACTCTGATCACTACTCTCTTCAGCTTAATGTCGAGGAGGCGTGCATCGATTTCCAAATTAAGAATGAAAGCAACAAACTTGACGCACGTACGATCGTAACCCAAAACGAGGATTATGTAGTCACTGAAATCAATCAGACGAATTCAACTCTTTTGAAAGCTGTCGTTATGTCAGTCCCTTCCAGAAGATATGCAAATATGACCATACAATCTCACCAGTTGAACAACACAACTTTCTATTATAAAGGCTCTTTCTATCCAGATGGTGAAGATACAGAATACGGTCCGTTTAGCTTTCTCGTGATGATGAGGCTAATTGGAGCGAAGGGACATCCTGAGTTTGCATCAAATGGTATGGACATCCATATTCACGATGCAGAGAAGAAAGTCACCCTTATCACAACCGTTGTTACGGAAGAGGAAACGAAGGAGCTTTTGAAGACAGCCGCACAAAGATTAGACAACGCTGCCCGCTTTTTGCCTGACAAAGTCACCGATCACAAGCAGCATTGGGAAAACTTTTGGAAGAAATCCTCGATTACTTTACCGGATAAAATGGTGGAGGATTTATGGTACGTTAATTTGTACGCCATTGCCTGCAGTAGTGGAAAAGGGGGAAGAATGTATGAGCAGGCATGCGGGTTAAACGGTTTGTGGGATATTAAACAACCGACGAAGTGGGGGAGCATGTGGTATTGGGATGTTAACATTCAGGCCGCCTTTTGGCCTCTCTATACGGCAAATCATCTTGAGATTGCAGAGGCATTTAATGACGGTTTGTTGTCTTTCACATCTCTAGCTAAAAAAATGGCAAAGCAGTTCCACGGGTTACAAGGATATGCGGGCGATTATCCGTTCCCCTTGTATTTAAGCACATGGCCTTGGTGTGCCCAGTTTTTATGGTATTACTACAAATTCAGTATGGACCAAGACTTTCTGAAAGAGAAGGCTTATCCCTTGTTTAAGCAAATTCTCGCATTTTTCGAAGGTTATCTCCATATCGACAATGATACAGGACATTACGTCGTCTTTCCTGATATTTCACCGGAACAAGGTCCTGTAACAATGAACTCTACCATTACGCTTGCGACAGTCGGTTATTTATTAAATATTTCAATCGAGGCAAATGTCATTCTTGGTGAAGAGGAAGCCGACCGTAAAAGATGGAGTGATTTACTGGCCCGATTAGCTCCTTATCCAATAGCCATTTCTAAAAAATATGGCGAGATCATCAAAGATTCCAAATGGGCCCCTGCTGATTTGCATTTAAGGCACCCATCCGTCCTTATGCCGATTTATCCAATTGGTGAAATCAACAAGCATAGTGAAGAACATATAAGAAAAAGGGCGGAAAATACGCTGCGTTATGTACAGGAAAATACGGAGTTCGGTGTGTTTCAGTTTGGCTGGCTCTCGTGTGCTGCTTCAAGGCTTGGGAAAGGGAACACAGCGCTAAGACTGCTATATGAGCAAGGCATTGATTTATCATTACGGCCAAACGGTTTATTTTCCGAGGAAACGGAGCGGTGGATTAACTATTGTAATATTACAAATGAGCCGCTGTACTATCCGCATATGATGGAAGCCTCTGGAGAATTGGTCGCCTCCGTTAATGAAATGCTGCTGCAAAGTTATAACGGAATTATCGATGTTTTCCCGGCTGTTCCATCAGGGGAGCCCGAAAATGAGCGTAAGGCCGGCCTTTACGATCACGAGGTTGAAAAGAATGTGCGGACGTACGAAAGATGGGAGGATTGTGAATTCCATGGCCTGCTTGCCGAAGGAGCCTTCGAAGTAAGTGCCGTTATGAGAAAGGGACGAACGACCTTTGTTCAAATCAAAAGCATAGTGGGAAACAAGTTCGTTATGCGAAATCCATTTGGATTGGGAGAAAAGTTATCAGTAGCAAGTTTTGACGGGTCAGCTTGGGAGAGGATGGAGCTCCAGGAGGGTGAATACGTTTCTTTTTTTACTGAAAAAAATGGAAAGTATGCGATTTTCCCGCAAAGGAATGACAGTTTGAAGCAAGATGCCCGTCCAAATCAGCCTTTTGTTAGAGGATTTCTTTCTCCGAGTGAAAGAGGGGACGAAGGGAACTATCCGCGAATCCATGAAGCCCATACGTCCCGAAGAGTTTTCTTAGGGAAAAATAAAGATACATATCATATGAAGATGCTGGATCATTTCACATTCGATTATTATTCCGGCAATTACCGAGAATCGCGAACTGCTGTTTACCGATTAGACTTTGGAACGGCAAAGAATCAACCGGTAAAGGATTATGCCAAAGCGCTTCCGAGACAGCTTCATATGGGGGGTGGAATCGGCCAAGATTTTCGAAAAATATCGCCAGAGACGGTATTTACTTCGTATTCGGGGTTTGGCTGGGAAAATGCAGGCGATTTAACAGCGATTGATCGCAAGGGGCCCGATGAGATTCGGAGGGATTTCGTTGGCGGCGAAACAGAAAAGACATTTTTGCTTGAGCTTCCAAAAGGAAGGTACGATATGTTATTCGTGTCAGGAGACAACGCTGCCCCATCTTACACTGAGGTAGAAATTGAAGGACAAAGCGCATGGAAGCCGGAAAAAGCTTTGCGGGCAGGGGAGTTTGTTACAGAAATCTTGCCTATCATACAACGAAAAGACGGTTTTCTGAACATTCACTTTCGAAGTCAAAGGGGTTTGTCATGGAAAATAAATCTACTAGTCTTTAATAAAAGCTATACCTACCTTTAACACGGTTGATTTGGAAGTTTACTTGAAAAGAGTGGGAGTGGAAATAATGAGAACAGTAAGAATAGGGATAATTGGTGCTGGATTGCGGAGTGGAATTGCAAAGTATTGGCATAATCCCGGAGGAAAATCAATGGTAGTAGGAGCAGCAGATGTTTCAATATCAAGGCTGAAAGAGTTTAAGGAGAAGATTAACGAACAGGCATTTATAACTACAGATTATAACGAACTATTAGCGCGTAAGGATATCGATGCCGTTGCCATTCTATCACCAGACTATTTACATGAGGAACATGCTATTGCTGCCCTTCGAGCTGGAAAACACGTCTATTGTGAGAAGCCTCTTGCCATCACGGTAGAAGGCTGTGACCGGATCATTGAAGAATCCAAAAAGTCAGGAAAACACTTAATGGTAGGATTTAATATGCGCTACATGAGCATGTATCAAACAATGAAGGAAATTATCGATTCGGGATTAATCGGTGATCTTAAGGCCGTTTGGGTTAGGCATTTCGTGGGGTTCGGCGGATATTTTTATTACCATGACTGGCATGGTACAGCTGAAAATACCACCTCTCTACTATTACAAAAGGGTTCGCATGATCTTGATGTCATTCACTGGATTACCGGAAAATATACGAAAAAAGTATCTGCATTTGGTGGACTTGACTTCTATGGCGGGGATAAACCAAATACCTTAACCTGTCCAACGTGTGAGGAAAAAGATACTTGTACGGAGGCGAGTCTTAAGATTTTGACCCAATGTGCTTTCAGAGAAGAAATTGACGTAGAGGATAACAATATGTTGATTATGGAGCTTGAAGGCGGAATTAAGGCATCCTACCTGCAATGTCATTTTACACCGGACTATTCGAGGAATTATACCTTTATCGGTACAAAAGGACGATTGGAAAACGATGATGTCAACAATAAAATTTATGTAAAAACGCGAAAATCCAATACATGGAACGAATTCAGTGATATGATCTATGACATGAAAAAGGAACAGGGAAGTCACGGTGGTGCTGACCCAAAAATTTGCACTGATTTCATCGAGTTAGTTTTGCACAACAAGCAGCCCTTGACGACACCATTCGCTGGGAGAATGAGCGTAGCTGTCGGCTGTGCTGCAACAGAGTCAATTCGTTCTGGCGGTAAGGTGGTTGAGGTTAAACAGGCATCAACTATCATTCTATGATACAAGTTGAAGAATATATGAAACTAATCCTGTTTTTAATAGGAATTTTCCTCAAAAAATAAGGCGGTGTTAATAGATTAATATACCGACTTCATTCTTCTCGTGCAATCAAAAATTTTACGTATACGGGTCTTTGACATTAAAAACACTAAGGCACAGCTAGCATAAATCATAGCTGTGCCTTTTTTTACTCAAAACTTCCGCTTGTTCCCTATAAGTACCCTCCCCATGCATCAAGATATATCCTTAATCAAATCAAACAGTCTTAGTTCGTTGACTTCGGTGATGATTTCTTTGGTGCTGTTTTTGTCGAATTTTTTCAATAGGCTGCTGATTTGCTTTTTGATAGTTTCTACTTCGACAGAGCGGATTTCGGCAATTTCCTTTCGCTTTAAGCCGCTGCAGAGCAGTTTTAAAATCTCAAGTTCCGATTGGGTCAGATTGGCAATGATTTTAAAAAAGTGCGTTAATTGATCTTCGGATTTTTTGATGCGGGCAAACTCCGTGCGAATTTTTTCAGCTATGATCGGCCGGATGGGCGATTGATTTTTATACGCCGAATAAATCGCTTCAATGATTTCTTCCTTAGGGGCATCTTTCATTAAATAATCAACAATGCCAGTTTGAAAAGCGGCAAAGACAATATTATTATCCTGGTGCACTGTCAGCATAATGATTTTTGTATCCGGTAAAATCTTGTGAATCTCTGAAGCTGCCTTAATCCCCGCCATTTGACTTTCCATTTCAATGTCCATCAAGACAATATCCGGTTTCTTAATCGCGGCATAAGCGACCGCCTCATAGCCGCTCTTGGCAGAAGCTGTGATCGAAAGGTTGTCCACACTGTTGATGATTCTTTCAAGCCTTCTGCGGTGGGCTTCCATGTCGTCTGCTATTAAAATATGAATACTTTCCACGTGAATACCTCCTTAGCCATAAGGGGTATATTTTTATACCCTTTTTACCAGCGGCAATAGAATATCAAACTGTGTATATTTACCTGCTTCACTTTTAACCTCAATCTTGCCGCCGTGTGCTGTGATTACCTTGTGGCAGAATGATAGGCCGATTCCCCAATTGGTGATGCTTGGCTTTGTAGAGAAGAAGGGGGTGAAGATTTCTTCCACGTGCTCTGCCTCAATTCCCGGTCCGTTGTCCCGAATCGAAATAGTCCCCCACTGATCTACATAGTTAGCGCTGATCCATATAGACCCGCCGCCATTAGAAAGTGCCTCTACCGAATTTTTCAGGAGATTATTAAGCACCTCGTTGATATAATCTTCATCCATGTAGACAAGGATGCTGGAATTTGCTTTTTCAAAATAAATCCCGACATTCGTCAAACTGGAACGAAACCGTTTAATCGCCCTTTCGATAGGGGCATCGAGCGGAACGGCTTTTATGTTTAAGGTAATCTGTTTCAGCTTATCGTTTGCTTGATTAATGCTTTGGAACGACTGCTCGCACGAATCGGTTATCAGTTTAAGGCTGTAAAGCGCGTCTTCATCATCCGCAAATTTCTCCTGTAAATATTCAGCTTCGGAGCGAATCGCCAGCAGATGATTTTTGATGGCATGGGTGAAGGCCCGAATCCCAAGTGAGGCGGTGTCAATTTTCTTTTTGGTAATGATATTGATGTTGGAATAGCGCGCTTCGTTCGCTTTGAATTTGTAAATATTATAGAGCATGATGCCGATTGCCCCAATGGCCAAGAGCGGGAAAAAGCGATATTCCATTAAAAACAAATTAATCGATGGCTGCACATAATTGATAAAGCTTTTACTAAAGGTGATTCTCACAAAATTGGAGGGCGCCCAGTAAAAAATAAACAGGTGTACAAAGGTTAATGGCAGCAAACTGATAAAGATATAGAAGGTATGATCCCGAATGGACCTCAATCGGTAATAACGGATGTAGTGGTACAAAAATAGGGTAAGACTAAGAACCAGATAAGTATCATTTATCACTTGAAAGACAATATCGCCTGTATGGCTCAACCGCTCGTAGAGATCCATCTTATCTGCCTCAAAGGCCAAATCCTGAAGCATCAGATTCAGACTTGGGTCGTAAAAAAGAAACTGAATGACCCCAACTATCCCGAGTCCTAGGTAAACAAAACGCAATCTGGGATGACTCCTGAGACTGCTGACGAAGGAAATAGAAAAGCTTAGGAAGGAAAAATAAAATAAGATAATCCCCAGGTTAAACAGCCTAATTAACGTATGAGCATCAAAGTTTCCAAGGACAAGGCGGTTCCAGGTTCCCGGGCCAAAATCAATGAATTGATTGACGACATTATAGTAATAATTAAATTTTGATAAATAGAGGGTGAAAGAAATATAGGCCAAAATCCACCCAATCGTTAATGTACATAAAAAGAAAATGGATCGGCTGCTAAGGTATTTATAGATAAAAAAGATTAAGAATACCATAAAAACTAGGCAGAGAAAGATCATGTTAGTCACTCCTGGTCTGCAAAAAAGGGGGAAGAAAATTTTCGACTTATTTTGAAAACTGTAAACCCTTACACTGAGTATATAACAAACTATTAAAAAATTTAAGGGGGACAATGTATGAAAAAACGTTTTAGTTTAGTGGCATTATTGCTTTTATGTTTTAGTTTAATAGTCGGCTGTTCCAATGGAGAAACCGAAAAAAGCAGTGCAAACTCTAAAGAAGAAAAGAATTCCAATGAAAAAGTTAGTTTAAAAATGGCTGTTTTCCCAGCAGATGAAGCCGTCTTTAAACAAGGCTATGAAAATTTCAAGAAGGATCATCCGAATATTGATATTACATTCGAAACCTTCCCACAACAGCAATATTATGAAAAAATCCGCATGCAGCTTTCAGGCGGCGAAGGATATGACCTATTTACCGGCCAAATGGATAACATGGTAGACACAGGCATTCTCGCACCGCTTGATAAGTACATTAAAGACAGCGGCGTCGATGTTTCCGGATACGGCTCCATGTATGACACTTATAAATATGACGGAAAAATACTCAGCCTTCCTTACCGTAAGTCCAATTGGATGCTCTACTATAACAAGACGTTATTCGACCAAAAAGGCGTCCCATATCCAAGTGATGATATGACTTGGGACGAGTTCCGCGAATTAGCGAAGAAAATGACAAGCGGCAGCGGAGAAAACAAAGTATACGGTGCATATTTACAGCAATGGCCGCAAACCTGGTACATGAGCGCTGTTCAAGAGGGTGCAACGATTATTGACAAAGACTTAAAACCATTTAAGGATGCCTTACAAGTAAGGGTTGACCTTGAAAAAGACGGCTCGATCATGAAATGGTCTGAGCAGGTTTCGACTGGGGCACATTATAATGCAGCCTTCCAAAAAGGTAATATTGCGATGAATCTCATTGGTGACTGGCATGTTGCCCAGCTTCGTCAGGCAGAAAAAGAAGGAACCTTAAAGTTTGATTGGGACGTTGTTCCGATTCCTCACCCAGAAGGTGTGGCTAAGAATACATCGTTGGCATTGCCAGTTTCGATTATGATGAACAAAAATACTAAACATCCAAAAGAAGCATTTGAATTCCTGAAGTATATGACTGGAAAAGAAGGGGCAGAACTTCTTGCTTCCCAAGGTTATTTAACTGGATATATGGACAAGGATGTTGAAACTGCGTATCTTGGCGACGGCACACAAAAGCCAAAGAACCTTCATTATTTCTTGGAAACAAAAGAATATCCAGAATACCCAATGCTGCCAGGTGTGAAAAACGTGGTCGTTGAACAAATCTTCAAGCAAGAGGGAGAGCTTGCCTTGATTGGTCAAAAATCTGTTGATGACACCATCAAAGACATCACGAAACGCGTAAAAGACGAATGGGCAAGTAAGTATGGAGGAAAGTAATTAACATCGAACTTGGCACTGCTCTTGGCTTGGTATAGCAGTGCCAATTTTTTTAAAAGAAAGGATTGAAACAGTATGAAGCCTGGTAAAGCTGTAAAATCGAAAGCGATTAGGCGCAATCGGATCACCGCTTATACTTTTCTTCTGCCAAATATTATTGGCTTTCTTGCATTTATCTTCGTTCCCGTGATTGCCTCCTTCTGTATGAGCTTCACCTCTTGGAATGGCTTTGGGAATATCGAATTTATAGGCCTCGACAACTACAAACAATTGCTGAAGGATGCTAATTTCAAAATTTCATTTATTAATAGCATCCTGTTCATGTTAATCTCTGTCCCGATTACGTTATTAATTTCGGTGCTGATCGCGATTGTCTTAAACAGGGGCATCCGGTTTGTCAAAGTGTTCCGGACAGCGGTTTTCCTGCCGTATGTCACAGCGACGATTGCTGTTGCAGCTGTCTGGCAGCTTATTTTTAATCCTTCCATGGGTCCGATTAATGGGACATTGCTGAAGCTGGGGATTGATTCTCCTCCCGGCTGGTTATCATCGCCATCCTGGGCATTAATCTCCGTATCGATCGTCTACATTTGGCATTCAGTCGGCTATTATATGGTTCTTTTTCTAGCGGGTCTGCAAAACATCCCGGATTATCTGTATGAAGCAGCCGAATTGGACGGCGCAGGACCGATTACGAAGTTTTTCCATATCACCCTGCCAATGTTATCTCCTGTCTTATTCTTTACCACCATCATTGGTGTGATTAACTCATTTAAAGTATTTGATTTAATCTATGTGCTGACAGGCGGGGGACCGGGCCGGTCGACCCATGTGCTCGTTTACGACATTTACAATACCGCCTTTAAACAATTTGAGTACGGGTACGCTTCCGCGATGGCTTACGTCTTGTTCTTGGTAATCTTAATTATCTCTATCATCCAATTTAAAGGGCAGAAAAAATGGGTGAACTATTAATCTATGACTAAACCAACAGAAAGGAGCGGAAGTATTGTATGAATATTGCCACTGAAGCTCAAGTCTATACACCCGAAGTGAAAAAGAAGAAAAAAATCGCGGGCGGCCAAATCATCAAGTATGTTGTGGTTATTTTAGTTTCCTTGACGATGGTCCTTCCGTTTGTTTGGATGCTGTCTGCTTCCTTGAAGCTGGAAACAGAGATTTTCGGGTTTCCCATTAAGTGGATCCCGGAAACCTTCCACTGGGAAAATTACAAGGAAGTTTGGACCGCTGTTCCCTTTCATATTTACTACTTGAATACGTTAAAAATTGCTGTTATCACCACGATCTTGGTGATTATCAATAGTTCCTTGGCTGGTTATGCATTTGCGAAAATTAAATTTCCAGAAAGCAACCGGTTGTTTTTCATCTATGTGGCAACGATGATGATTCCTTATCAGGTCATGATGATTCCGCAATTTATGCTGATGAAGCAGCTTGGACTTGTTAATTCTCATTGGTCGCTGATTATTCTTGGGGCCTTTAATCCATTTGGCGTGTTTCTGTTCCGGCAGTTTTTCCTGTCGATTCCAGATGAATTGCTGGAAGCAGCAAGAATTGATGGCCTGAGTGAGTTTGGCATCTACTGGCGGATTATCCTGCCATTGTCCAAACCGGCAATTGCCACACTCGTTATTTTTTCATTCATGCATTCCTGGAATGATTTCTTGGGACCGTTAATCTATCTAACATCGGATCATTTATACACATTGCAGCTGGGCATCCAGCATTTTATCACGGAGTATAACACCGAGTATTCTCTGCTAATGGCAGCAGCGGTTTCAGCTGTTATACCAACCATTATTGTTTATTTCTTAGCACAGGATCATTTCATCAAGGGCGTTGCTAACACGGGAATCAAAGGATAAAGGAGCGAACTGATGAACAAAAAGTCTGCAAAAGGATTGTCTGTTCTAATCATACTGTCTTTACTCATTACCATGTCCGTCAATGTACCATTGATTTTCGCCGATGATACCGCTAATCGTTTAGTCAATGCAGGATTTGAAGAAACGCAGAAGGCTCAGTCCGGTTGGGATCAATTGGGCGCAGCCAGCTGGAATGTGTGGAAGCCGACAGGAAAACCAATTGTGTCGATTTCTGAAGATGCCGCCCACACCGGAAAATACGGGTTGAAAATTACAGCGGCTGAAACCGCAAGGGCGTCTGTGAATCAGGATGTACCTGTAAAAGGCGGAAAAACCTATTTATTAAGCACCTGGCTGAAGACAGATAATATTGTCAGCGGCCAGGGGGCACGGATCAGAGTGACCACTTATGAGAAAGGGCAGCAGCTCGACCTCCTATACTCAACTCGGCTAACCGGCACTCATGATTGGTCACAAATCAAGATGGAGGTAAAGCCCCCAAGTAATTGTGACAGCATCCGTGTTCAGCTTTTCTTTGAAACAGGGACAGGAACTGTCATGTTTGACGATGTTTCCTTAGAGTTGATTGACCCGGCTGCATCTATTGCGATTGAAAATAAGGAAGTGACGATTAAAGAGCAGGAGACAGCCGTTTTGAATGCCAAAATGGAACCTGCTGACGCCAGCTCAAAGATTTCTTGGTTTTCAAGCGACAATTCGGTTGCCACAGTCGATAACAACGGCACGGTAACAGGAGTAAAAGCAGGTGAAGCCGTGATCATGGCTGTTACAGACAATGGTCTGACTGCCAGCAGTACAGTAAAGGTTTTAAGAAATGACGCCCTTGAACGGCCAGCGATTGAACAATTGGAATTGTCTCCAAAAGAACTATCATTAACGGCAGGGCAGATCCGCCTTCTGCAAACGGAGGTTACTCCGGAAAATGCAGACACCGGGCAGCTCGTCTGGACGACTTCCAATGAAGAGGTAGCTTCAGTAAAGAACGGTCTTGTCGAAGCGAAATCACCAGGAACAGCGGTCATTTCTGTTTCGACAGCCGATGGGCGGATTAAAAGTGAAAGTCAAGTCACTGTTAAAGCAGCTGTCCTTGATGAGTACGATCAGCTTCGTCATAAGTGGGAAAACCAAATGACCAGTCTAGACTATTACGATGCTTCGAATGATCGAATGAAGCAAATGGTGGCCAGCCAAACGAAATCGGCGCAGTCCTTATGGAGGACAATGGTTAAGAACAGTGACCGCTCTTTCCTTTGGTATGAGTACAGAAGCACGGATAATTCGGCCGATATTCGCGACAGCTACCGGAATCTGACGACAATGGCCAAAGCATTTGCGAATGAGCACTCGAGCCTTTATCGCAATCCGCAATTGTTAAAGGATATCGAAGCAGCCCTAGAGTGGCTTTATCAAAACCGCTATAACGAGAATATTCAGCAGTACAGCAACTGGTGGCACTGGGAAATCGGCGTGCCCAATGAATTAAACAGCATCATGGTCCTTTTATATGATTATTTGAATCAGGAAACCATTCACCGCTATCTGAATGTGATTGATCATTTTCAGCCGGATCCGACTAAATCAGGTGCGACGACCCCTAGTAATTACCGCGAAGCAGTCGGGGCTAATCGGATTGATGTCAGTAAGGTAGTCGGCGTGCGCGGCGTACTTGTAAAGGATGGTGCGAAAATCGCAGCAGCCCGGGACGCACTGAGCCAAACCTTTGAAAACGTGACATCGGGTGATGGTTTTTATGAAGATGGCTCGTTTGTCCAGCACGAGGATATTGCCTATACCGGTTCATATGGAAATGTGTTAATCGAAGGGTTGACCGATCTGCTTGATTTATTAAGCGGTTCGACCTGGGCTGTAACGGACCCTAAGGTGTCGAATGTCTATGATTGGATTGAAAATGCCTTTGAACCATTTATGTATAAAGGCGCATTGATGGATATGGTAAGGGGAAGAGCGATTTCCCGCAGTTTCCTTCAGGACCACCAGGCCGGGCAAACGATTACCAAAGTAGTGATCAGGATGGCGCAATTTGCACCAGAACCGTATGCAGCAAAATATAAGAGTATGGCCAAAGCTTGGCTGCAGGAGGATACGTACCTCGATTATCTTTCAAACTCCAGCAATTTCAAGGACATGGTCCTAGCCAAAGAGCTGCTCGAAAATCAAAACATCAAGCCTAGGAGTGAGCTTGATTACCATAAGACCTTCGCGTCGATGGACCGTGTGGTGAACCGGAAACCTGGCTACACTTTCGGCATTAGCATGTATTCCAACCGGATTCAGAACTATGAAGATATGAATGATGAAAACCGGAAAGGCTGGTACACAGGCGAAGGGATGACCTATTTGTACAATGCCGATCTTGCCCAGTACAGCGATGACTTCTGGCCTACCGTTGACCCGTACCGGATGCCCGGAACGACCGTTGATACGATGAAGCGGGCAGACGGCAGCGGGGAGCATAATTCACCCGAGTCTTGGGTGGGGGGATCGACGCTGGACCGATTTGGTACAGCAGGCATGTCTTACAAAGCCTGGAACAGTTCTTTAACAGCAAAAAAATCATGGTTTATGTTCGATAACGAAATTGTCGCGCTTGGAGCAGGCATCAACAGCGGGGACAACAGAACGATTGAGACGATTGTCGAAAATCGAAAAATCCGTGACAACGGCTCAAACGAATTGATCATTAATGGGGAAACACAAGACTTAACCGATGGGCAAAATCATACGGCTGAAGCCAAGTGGGCGTTCCTTGAAGGAAATGTGCCGGGGGCAGATATCGGCTACTACTTCCCTGAAGGAAAAAACCTTACCGTGAAAAAAGAACAGCGGACTGGCGCCTGGAAGGATATCAATTATACCGAACCGGCCACACCAATTACGCGTTCCTACGCCACAATGTGGTTTGACCACGGTGTGAATCCGGCAAATGACACGTACTCTTACGTTCTGCTGCCAGGCTTAACATCGGAACAAACAAGCCAATATGCCGCCGAGCCGGAGATTTCAATTTTACGAAATGACACAGCCGTTCAAGCAGTACAGGAGCTGAAGCAAAATATCATCGGGGCAAACTTCTGGCTGGATGAAAAACAAACAGTTGGACCGTTAACCGTTTATCAAAAGGCGTCGGTAACGATGCAGGAGAAGGATGGCGTGCTGACACTGGCTGTTTCTGATCCAACGATGCAAAATACCGGCACAATTGACCTTGATTTTGACGGAAAAGCCTTCGAGGTACTTGAAGCCGGCGAACAGGTGAAGGTTGTACAGACAAAGCCATCGATTAAGTTGAAAGTGAATGTCAACCAAGCTCATGGGAAAACCCTCACTGTCAAATTAAAAATGATTCCGAGTGTAAAAGGAAACAGTCCACATTCCATTAGATAGACGTAAGAAAAAAGGAGCGAGACAAATGGAGAGTCAACAAAGACCGAATCTCATCTATATTTTTGCCGATCAATGGCGCCGTCAGGCTGTCGGCTATGAAGAGGAGGACCAGGTGATTACACCAAATATCGATGCTTTTGCGCGAGAAGGGACGATTTTTTCTAATGCTGTCACCTGCTCTCCATTGTGCTCTCCTCATCGAGCCTCCTTGCTGACGGGAAGATACCCCAACAGCACAGGGGTTTATACCAATTGCAAGGTCGGGGCGGATGTCATGTTGAGTCCGGATGAAACTTGTATCAGTGATGTGCTCTCAGAGAACGGCTACCAGACAGCCTATATCGGCAAGTGGCATCTCGATTTGCCAGAATTAAACGTGACCGACCAGCCGGAATCCGGTGCTTCCGACTGGGATGCCTATACTCCGCCGGGACCGAAACGGCACGGCTTCCAATACTGGTATTCCTACGGGGCATGGGATGAGCATCTAGCTCCGCATTACTGGCAGGACAGTCCGGAAAAAATCAGGGTCAATCAATGGTCGGTCGAGCATGAAACCGACCAGACCCTTAGGTATCTTCAACACCGGGATAAACAGCGGCCGTTTGCTTTATTCCTATCGTGGAATCCGCCGCACAGCCCGTTTGATCAGGTGCCGGAAAAATACCGGAAACTGTACGATCGGGAACAAATTTTCTTAAGAGAAAACGTGAACCAGTCGACCTTCTTGGTGCATACCGGGGAACCAGTTGACGGCGGCATCGAGGAACTAAAAGACAAACAATTAAACTATTACGCTGCCATCTCAGGCATTGATGACCAGTTCGGAAGAGTTTTGCAATTTTTAAAGGAAGAAAATTTGGAGGAGAACACGATTGTTGTGTTGACCTCGGACCATGGCGAAATGATGGGTTCCCATGGCTTGATGGCGAAGCATGTGTGGTATGAGGAATCGATCGGCGTTCCGTTTTGCGTGCGCTGGCTAGGGGTGATTCCGCAGATAAGAACAGATCTCCTGCTAAACACCGTCGATATTATGCCGACCCTTTTGAGTCTGCTGGATTTAGAGATTCCTAGTTCAGTAGAGGGGACGGATTTATCGGGTTATATCCTGAACCGAGAGAGCGGTGGACCGGGGGAAGCGTATATCAGTGCCTATCCGGGCCGAAAGGAAGCGATTGAAGCGTTTCATGAAGCGGGGCTGGATAATCGGGAATATGGCTGGAGAGCCGTTCGCACACATGACTTTACCTATGTGATTCACCATGGCTATTCCCCTGGTGATGAATTGGTCCGTTTGCTTTATGATTTGAAAAACGATCAATACCAGCTTCACCCGGAGCAGATTGAAGAACCTTCCAGCCATCCGGCCGCCTTGGTGCTTGAAGGAAAGCTGTGCCGCTGGCTGAACGAAGTAAATGATCCTTTTTACAACAAACTTAGAGGTGTTATGAAATGACCGTGTATGCAACGGAAGTACTTAATGAAGACATTAAAAATATCGAACGCTTTACGAAAGCTCCGGCAGTCGACCGTGCCTTTGTGGAAAAAGCCATCCAGCATGTGTTGGCCAAAATCGACCAGAGCTTAGATGTGTTCACAGACAAGTTTCCCGATTCCAACAGTGTGAATCTTGTCTATAAACCGATTGAAAACGTGGAATGGACGACAAGCTTTTGGACAGGGATGCTGTGGCTCGCTTATGAGTACACCGGGGAAGGAAAATACCGGAAAGCAGCAGAGAAGCAGATTCAAAGTTTTAAGGAAAGGATTGAAAACCGAATTGAAGTTGACCATCATGACTTGGGCTTCCTCTACACATTAAGCTGTGTCAGTGCCTATAAGCTGACTGGCAATGAAGAAGCAAAGGAAATCGCCTTAAAAGCGGCAGATTTGTTGATTACCCGCTATTACGATAAAGCCGGAATTATCCAGGCATGGGGTGATCTTAACGATCCGAAGCAGCGCGGCCGGATGATTATTGACTGCAACCTGAACCTGCCGTTGCTTTATTGGGCATCAGAGGTGACTGGTAAATCTCATTATCGGGAAATTGCCGAGAGCCATGTCAAACAGGCAGCTAAATATATTGTCCGTGAGGATGCCTCTACTTTCCACACATTTTATATGGATCCGGAGACTGGTGAGCCGTTATATGGAAATACTCACCAAGGCTTTGCAGATGACTCCTGCTGGGCGCGCGGGCAAGCCTGGGGCATCTATGGGTTTCCACTCAGTTACCACTACACAGGTGATTGGAGCTTAGTAGAGTTAGCGAAGAAACTGACAAACTATTACTTAAATCGCTTGCCGGAAGATGAGATTTGCTACTGGGATCTAATTTTTACCGAGGGTGACGAGGAACGGGACAGCTCTGCGGCAGCGATTACGATTTGCGGCTTGCTGGAGATGGCAAAGCACTTGCCGTTAACTGACCCGGAAAAACAAATCTATGAAAATGCTGCCTTAAAGATGGTGCAATCACTATATGAAAATTATCGGACCGAAATCGATAGCGAGGCCAACGGAATCCTCAAGCATGCCGTCTACTACAAAGCCGGCGGCCGCGGTGTAGATGAAAGCTGCATCTGGGGCGACTATTACTATTTCGAAGCGTTAATCAGACTTGTGAAGGATTGGAAGATGTACTGGTAATTTTAAATGATAAATTACATTGTGACACTTTGTTGATTGGAGCGGACGGGGATCGACTCCTGCGGGAGTACGGGGCAGGGGAAACCCCTCAGGCGCTAAAAGCGCTGAGGAGGCTCCCGGAATCGCCCGCGGAAAGCGAGCCCGTGGAGCGGAATTCAACAGCTTTCTAAAATGCACTGATCTGAAAGGGGAAATGTTAGGATGGATGGCAAACTATATCGAACAATGGAGTTTATCATGAATGCCTTTTTACTAAATACATTATGGTTGGTGATGTGCCTGCCCGTCCTGACGATTTTCCCCGCCACAACAGCCATGTTTGGGGTGGTCCGGGAATGGCAGAAGCAAAAGGACATTCGCGTCATTTCCGCTTTTTTCCGCCACTTTAAAGGAAACTTTAAACAAAGCTTCATTCTTGGCATTTTATGGAGTGCCTTTACCTGTGTGCTAATTGGTGATTTTATCATCACAAACCAACTGAATTCGAACCTGAAATACGCGCTATTTGCGTTTTTCTTCTTATTAACAATCGTTTACCTGTTTGCAGCCATTACAATTTTTCCCGTCATCGTTCATTACCGGGTATCTTGGAAAGATGCAATCAAGAATGCCATGCTGCTTTCGATTGGCAAGCTTCATTTCACGCTTCTTTCCCTTGTGATCATCGCCTTGACGGTAGGGATTGTTTCTTATTTTCCAGCAGCCTCAATGTTAGTATTTAGCGTGGCTGCCTACCTGATTTATGCCCTGGTATCAAAGGGGTTTCATAACGAGAAAAAGGTTCAAACCAATGGCCAGGCTGCTGCTGTTTAACATTTCGATTACATCATGAAAGAAGGGGCGATCATGTATCAGATTTTGGTGACGGGATATGGCGGTTTCCCGTCCGGTGTCCAATCTGCTCTCCGCTATTTAATGGGGGACCATCCGAATCTATTCATTTTAGAGCTTTCTGAAGGGATGACTCACGAACAGTATGAAGCAGAGGTAACCGAGTTTTTGAAAAATCACCCCCGGGTGCTGGTCTGTGCCGATTTGACAGGTGGTGCTCCGCACCAGATTGCTGCTAAGGTCCTTCTTGAACATCATTTTTCAGCCGAACAATTCCTTATTTCAGGCATGCCGTTAAGTATGATGACCGAGTTAACGATGAAGTTTCAATTTCAAGAAGTATCGGTCGAGGAAGCTCCAGCTGTCATCCAACAGACCATAGCTGAGTGCAAAGACATGATTCATTATCTCTCATTAGCGGGAGGCGTTTGAATTGGATTTTACTCGATTAAAAGCAAACCTTGCAAAATATTCTTCCTGTCAGCAAATGCCCTTTCTGAACGAGCGAGAACGAAAAGCTTCCTATTTAAATAGCAATCTTTTATGTTCCAACATTTTTGTTTTTAAAGAGCCGTTGGATATGGAGGCATGCTATATTCCCTACTCCTTTCAAGAGATTGATTGGAACCGGGCGATGAATGCGGATGAAGAGTGGATTTTCATGTTAAACCGGCATGAATATCTGCTTGATTTAGCAAAGGTTTATTCCGATTCATTAGACGAGAAATACCTAGCATGCTGGAAACGGCTTGTTTTTGACTGGATTGAGCGGAATTCCTTTTCCGAGGAGAAGCTCCGGACCTCGTGGCGGACAATTGACACTGGGATTCGCTGCACAAGCTGGGTGAAAAGTCTCCAATTCATCCATGAGGAATTGCATGATGAGGAGCTGCAGACGATCTTTGACGCCCTTAAGCTGCAAGTGCTGTTTTTGAAAAATCAATACCTTGACCGCTATACATTAAGCAACTGGGGCAATTTACAAATTGCCGGCATTTTGCAGGTAGTCATGATTTGTAAAGACTTGGTCTCGGAGGAAATCGTGAAGTGGGCATGGGAAGAGCTTGAGCGGCAATGTGGCATCCAGTTTCATGGGGACGGTGTCCATTGGGAGCAGTCGCCGCTATATCACTTTGAGGTCCTGTTTGCTTTAGTTGATATTTATAGGACTGCTCAAGCGTTAGACATCTCGCTGTTCTCTGAACTAAAAGGGATCATCGAGAATGCTGTTCATGCTGCTTATTACATGATTTATCCGAATGGTTATGCCGTTCCGCAGCATGACAGTGATTATGTATTTGTCCAGGATGTATTTGATAGATTACAAGAGTTTCAGCAGGCGAACCTGCCTGAGCTGTTCATCGGTGGTGATAGCGGTAATTTTGTCTACAAAACGGAACAGGATTTTGTCAGCGTTTGGAACGGACGCCATGGGAGCGGGCACGCGCATGCGAGTTTAGGCCATCTGAATTTGTTCTTGAACGGGGAGAGAGTCCTGTGTGATTCGGGAAGATTCACTTATCAGGAAGGCCCTGTCCGAAACTTTTTAAAATCAGCCCAAAGCCACAGTACGGTCGTTGTCGACGATATTCCGTTCATGTCCATCAAAGACTCTTGGTCCTATTATTATGTCGGGAAAGCTCTAGGGAACCGTGTCAAAGAAACGGCTGACTTTATCGTGATGGAGAGTTCCTTTTCCCACACGGCCTACCTTGTGCAGCGGACAGTTGTTTTTATCAAAAAGGAAGGGATTGCGATTGTCATCGATCATGTTGACAGCGAAGGCCCCCACAAGATGAAACGATACTTTCAAGTAAATCCGGAGATGAAGGCAAGAAAACAGAATGATTGCTGGGAGTTAAGCGGTAAACGGAATAAAGCCTATACATATTTTTTGGAAGATGCCAATACGTACTGTCAGGACAGTATTTATTCGGACATTTATAACCGGCTTGGTAATCGAACGACATTAATAGAGGAAAAGAATTTTGACCACCGCGGCATCAGCACAGCGGTCTTTTCCGCAAAGCTGCTCGTGGTGACGAAGCATCGCATTGAGCAATGCGGAAGTGAAGAGCCGCCGGCAGATGAACAGTTTGTAGGATTCCGGCTTGAGTCAGACTCCGCAGCCTATGATGTTTATTTTGCAGCCAATGACACGGTAAAGGGAGAACGGGTTTACAAGCACAATAATTTGCACCTTTATCATAAACTGACGGTTTTGCATGACGGCAAGAAAGTGACGGTTTTTTAGGGCGTGGCGGGGGAATTGGATTTTCAAAGCTTGTGCAGGAGTTTCGGCTTGAGCAGATTGGTTAACCGCTTTGGAGGGGGTGATTCGTTTGCAGCAGAAATTTGGGCGGCATTTTGGAAGGACTGCCAGCACAGCAGATCATTTCTTTCGGAAAGCCTGCCTTTCAGGGCACTGTAATCCGTTTTCTTAGGAAGAATTTCTTCCGTTTGCTGCTTCAGAATCAGGAGCATCAAGAAGGAGGCCTCTCAACCTAGGAATTTTAATCCTATTGGCGGATATCGGTGTTCTATTGGCGAATTTTGAGGTCCTATCGGCGAATTTCAGTGTTCTATCGGCGAATTTTTGCATTCTATCAGCGAATATCAAGGTTCTATCGGCGATTCGCAGTAACCATCTAAAAAAATCAACAAAAAAAGGAGATATGAATCATGGAAACACGTTATGCCCACCATCCGGAGGATATGAAAAAATACACAACGGAGGAATTAAGAAGAGAATTCCTTGTTGAAACATTATTTGAACCAGGTCAAGTGCATTTAACTTATACCCATGTGGACCGGATGATTTTCGGCGGCGTTACCCCTGCTGATCAGGAATTAACGATTAAGCTGGACAAAGAATTGGGAGTAGAGTATTTCCTGGAACGCCGTGAGCTCGGAATCATCAATATCGGCGGCGAAGGCTCCGTTGTCCTTGACGGAACAGAATATGAAATGCAGCAGCGTGACGGCCTATATGTCGGCAAAGGAACAAAGGAAGTGTTATTCCGTTCCAAGGATGCAGCCAATCCGGCAAAGTTTTATATCAACTCTGCACCGGCTCACCATACGTACCCTACCGTTAAAATCGATATTAATAAAATTGACCCGCTACATATGGGATCTCCAGAAACATTAAACGAGCGGAAAATCTACCAATATGTGCACCCCAACGTTTGTCAAAGCTGCCAGCTGCAAATGGGACTGACGATGCTGACGCCGGGAAGCGTGTGGAACACGATGCCATGCCATACCCATGAGCGCAGGATGGAAGTGTATTTATACTTCGACATGGAACCGGAAACCCGTGTTTTCCACTTCTTAGGAAAACCAGATGAAACAAGACATTTAGTCATGAAAAACGAACAGGCAACCATTTCACCAAGCTGGTCTATCCATACAGGTACAGCAACAAGCAATTATACCTTTATTTGGGGCATGTGCGGTGAAAACATCACATATAGCGACATGGACCATGTAAAAATGGAAGAATTGCGCTAATTAAAACACAGAAAATGCATCCTGAGCCCCGACAAGCCCGATTGCTTTGAGGGGCTCAGGCGTTAAAGTCTAGAAAAATATCATTTTGGAGGTAACTAGAATGACCAATAGTCTTACATCATTTTCACTTGATTATTTCAATCTCTCAGGAAAAGTCGCGATAGTTACAGGGGCCAATAAAGGGCTGGGGCAGGCATATGCTGTGGCGCTTGCCAAGGCCGGTGCAAATCTCTTTGTTGTTGCCCGCAGCGGCAGCTGTGAGGAAACTCGGGGCTTGATTGAAGAAACGGGTCACCGGGTGAAATTTTTCCAAGCCGATTTAAGTGACCGGGAAGCAGTCAAACAAGTTGTGCCCGAGTGTCTGAAGGTATATGGAAAAGTGGATATTTTGGTCAACAATGCCGGCACCATCTTGCGTTCACCGTTAGTCGAGTACAAGGAGGAAGATTGGGATACAGTCATGGAGGTCAATTTGAATTCGTTGTATCTGCTAAGTCAGGAGGCAGCCAAAGTGATGGTAGAGCAAAAGAGCGGAAAAATCATCAATATCGCCTCAATGCTCTCGTTCCAGGGCGGCAAGTTCGTTCCTCCGTACACAGCCAGCAAACATGCAGTTGCAGGACTGACAAAGGCCTTTGCCAATGAATTGGCTGAACACAATATTCAAATTAATGCGATTGCACCAGGCTATATTGCAACCGATAATACTGCTCCAATCCGCGCTGATGAAAAGCGAAACGCTGAAATCCTATCGCGTATTCCGGCCGCACGATGGGCAGACCCGTCCGACCTGATGGGCACAGTTGTCTTTTTGGCCAGTAAAGCTTCTGATTATATGAATGGACATGTTCTGGCGGTAGATGGCGGCTGGCTGGCGCGGTAAAACTCGATCTGTCTACTTGGTTATTAAAATTTGTGTCTCAAAAAACTTCTTTTTAGGATGGTGTATTTATGGGGAAAAATCTAAAGAAAATTTTAGCGACATCCGTGACATTAACGACCTTTTTAACCGTACCGGTGATAGATTCCAACAACTCCGTTCAAGCTTCTGAACCGTCGGCATCTGCTGTCACCGAGACAAACCCCGCAGAGATTGTAAACGACCTTAATCAATTAAAGGTAAACTTTAAAGAGTATCTGGTTGGCAATGCGAGTTTGAATACGAACCCATCGCTAGCCAGTAAAATCAACTCTGTCCATAATACGGCCAATACTAGAATCGGGGACTTCCTTCCAAAAGACGAAAGGGCACAAGGTCTGTTCAAAGGCGTCATTCTAGGCGAAGATCCCAAAAATTTAAGCAACTCCTATTTATATTTATACCAAATGGCGCTGGCTGCCAAGACCTATAAAGACCCAAGCCAAGCCGGAAATAACTTTTACGAAAATAAGGAAATCATCAATAAAGTCATTGATGGGTTGGATTGGCTATATGCCAATCACTTTGCCGATCAGGAAAAGGGTTACTACGGGAACTGGTATGAATGGGAAATAGGCGCCCCGATCAATGTGACGAAAATCCTGCTTTTGTTAGAGGATGAGATTAGAGCTTCTAAACCGGACTTAATCGAAAACTATGTTAAGTCCATGGATCTTTATTTAAGAAATGGAAAAGACGGGGATATTGACTTAACTGCACGTCAACACACAGGAGCCAACCTTGCCGATATTGCCACCAATCGAATAATCCAGGGGGCACTTACAGGAGATGGGCAGCGGGTTTCAAAGGCAGTGGCCAATATCCTGACTGTTTTTCAAACGATTGACCCTAATCATATTGTGAATGGGAATACGGATGGATTTTATGAGGACGGCTCCTTTATTCAGCATCACCGAGTTGCTTATACCGGTTCATATGGAAAAGTCCTCTTAAATCGAATTATGCAAACCATGAATATTTTAAATGGCAGTTCTTATAATCCGGAACAAATATTGGTTCCAACGGTCAAGAATTGGCTTTATCAAGGGTTCTCCCCTGTCATTTTTGAAGGGTATATGATGGAAATGGTAAAAGGCAGAGCGATTTCCAGAACAACAACAGGGTATGCGGATGTAAACAATATCATCGAGGCAATGCTGGATTTAACGAACAAATTAAATGATGAAGACAGTAAACGTTTAAAATCTCACATCAAATATATTGCGCAAACATCCAAAGGAGGTATTTCACCAAACACTTTCACCTCCTATAATGCCATTATTACCTATAACAACATCATGGCAGACAGCCAAATTGAGGCTAAAAACGCGATTGCGGAAGAAAATCATTATGCGTTTAATTTAATGGATAAAACCGTTCATTTACGGGATTCCTATGCATTTGCTTTTTCTAGAAGCTCCGACCGAATCAGCAAGTATGAATATATGAGCGGCGAAAATTTAATGCCATGGTTCCAAGGCGATGGAGCGTATTACTTATATTTATCAGGAAGGGATCAGACGAAGTCATTTGGGGCTGATTATTTGGCAGCCATCGATCCTTATAAACTCCCGGGGACCACTGTGCCTGTAGAGGAGCGAAAAACCATTCCCGAGCTGTATGATGGAAAGCTTTTCTATGAAAATACCAATCATCCATTAAATTTCTATGCATCCTCAGTGTCGCAAAATGATTATGTTTATTTTCCAGTAGGAACAAATCATTACTCTGGTGGAGTCAAGCTTGGGAAATACGGCGTATCCGGTATCCAGCTTGGTGATGAGATTGGCTATCGCGACAAACAAGCAGGGCTGCTTCCGGATGACTTTGTCGTGTATAAGAACGCCGATGCCAATAAATCAGCCTTTATGTTTGATGATGAAATTGTCTTGCTAGGTTCTGGCATTCAGGATCAGCAGGGGAGAGAGGTTATTTCCACCATCGATAACCGTATGTTTGACAAAAACGAAACGAGTTTCGTTGCCGGGGAAACTTATGAAAACGTTAAATTAGCGAACCCAGGTAATGGTCAATACGATCTAAAATGGATTCATTTCAATACGAATGCTGAAGGAACAAAGGTAGGCTATTACTTCCCTGAGTCTTCTAATATCCAGGTTTCCACAAATTCGGTGACGGAAAGTCTTAGAAAAATCCGTACTAGCAATCCAGATACTAAGATTACAAAGAATTTCTTTACATTAGGAATGGATCATGGAGAAAATCCGCAAAACGCTAAATATGCTTATGTAATTTTACCGAACTTTGGTGAAAACGAAACGGAACAGTATGCAAATAATCCAGGTGTGAAAATTTTAGCTAACACCGAGGATGTCCATGCTGTTGAGCAGACAAAGCTAGGGATAAAAGGATTTAACTTTTTTGGTGATATGAAGAGAACGGTTAGTAATGTTACATCCTATAATCCTGCATCGATTCTTGTAAAGAAGGATGGCGATACGGTAACCATCGCTGTCTCCGACCCTACCCTCAGCTTGGAGAAAATGAAGCTGGAAGTTGACCTGCCTAGGCCGGTAGTTGTGGAAGCCAGCAAGGGTGCAAAAGTCTCTGTATCAAGTAAAAAAGCTTTGATTCATATTGACTCCAAGAATTCTAATGGGAAGAGCTTTGAGATTAAATTGAAGATTAAAGAGTAATGTGTTTGTTCTTCGGACAAAAATGGTGGGGAAATAGGAGGAACTGTCCGAAGTTCTTAGTGCTTCGGACAAAACCGCCACGAAAAGAGGAGAATCTGTCCGAAGCTAGTGGTTGTTCGGACAAAACAACCGCGAAACGAGGCGGGACTGTCCGAAGTTCGTGGCTGTTCGGACAAAACAACCGCGAAACGAGGCGGGACTGTCCGAAGTTCGTGGCTGTTCGGACAAAATAGTCGCGAAAAGAGGCGTGACTGTCCGAAGTTGGTGGCTCTTCGGACAAAATGGCCGAAGATGGTGGTCCTACGGACAGAACCGCCACGAAAAGAGGAGGGAATGTCCGTAGAATATGGTCCTACGGACAGAACCGCCAAGAAAAGAGGCAGAACTGTCCGTAGAATGTGGTCCTACGGACAAAACAGCCGCGAAAAGAGGAGGAACTGTCCGTAGAATGTGGTCCCACGGACAAAACCGCCAAGAAAAGAGGCAGAACTGTCCGTAGAATGTGGTCCTATGGACAGAACAGCCACGAAAAGAGGCAGAACTGTCCGTAGAACGTGATCCTACCGACAAAACAGCCACGAAAAGAGGAGGGAATGTCTGTAGAATATGGTCCTACGGACAGAAACGCCACGAAAAGAGGCAGAACTGTCCGTAGAATGTGTTCCTACGGACAGAACAGCCACGAAAAGAGGAAGAACTGTCCGTAGAATGTGTTCCTACGGACAAAACCGCCACGAAAAGAGGAGGAACTGTCCGTAGAATGTGGTCCTACGGACAAAACCGCCACGAAAAGAGGAGGAACTGTCCGTAGAATATGGTCCTACGGACAGAACCGCCAAGAAAATAGGAAGAACTGTCCGTAGAATGTGGTCCTACGGACAAAACGCTCCCCAAAAAAGCTCAATCTGTCCGTAGCCCGGCATACTAAGGACAATCCGGCACCTAAAGGCAATAAAAATGTCCTTAAGACTTATTACCACTTAATAGAATAGTAGTTTTTCAAAACAATTGAGGAGTACACGTCATGAAAAAGCCAAACATTTTACTAATCACCAGTGACCAGCAGCACTACGATACCATCGGTGCCTTCAATCCAGAGATTTCAACCCCAAACCTCGACCGGCTAGCAAGGGAAGGTACGACATTTCAGCGTGCATATTGCCCCAATCCTACCTGTACGCCGGCAAGGTCATCAATTATTACAGGCACGTATCCAAGCCAGCATGGTGCCTGGACACTGGGGACAAAGTTAAGCGAGGATCATCTGACAGTCGGTGATGTCTTCGTCCAAAATGGATACAGGACTGCCCTCGTAGGCAAAGCCCATTTCCAACCGACACGCACAACGGACGAATACCCATCGCTAGAATCGCTGCCGCTTCTTCAGGATATTGAATTCTGGAAATCTTACAAACAGCCATTCTATGGCTTTGAAAAAGTTGAACTCCTCCGCAACCACACAAATGAATATTTAGTAGGACAGCATTATGTGGCATGGCTGGAGGAGAAGGGGTATCATGACTGGAAACAGTATTATATGCCGCCAACTGGAACGATGGACCCGACGATCACCTATCAGTGGGGAATTCCAGAAGAATATCACTATAATACCTTCATTGCCGAAAAAACAAATGAGCTTCTTGAAACCTATCAACAGCGGGAAGAAAACTTCTTCCTATGGGCGAGCTTTTCGGACCCGCATCCGCCTTATTTAGTACCTGAACCGTGGGCCTCGATGTATGATCCTGGTCAATTGACGATTCCGGAACTTTTTCCGGGAGAACATGAGAAGAATCCTCCTCATTTTCAAAAGACGCAGGAGGATAATCCAGATTTTTCATACTTGGCGGAAACAGGCTTTGGTATCCATGGATATCACTCTCATCTACTGCCTGAAGACGACCGGAAAAAGTTAGTAGCGACTTATTACGGAATGATTAGTTTTATGGATAAGTATATTGGTAAGATTCTAGACAAGCTGGATGAATTAGGAATTGCTGACGAAACGATTGTTGTGTTTACAACCGACCACGGTCACTTCTTCGGCCAGCATGGCCTGCAGTATAAAGGCGGCTTCCATTACGAAGATTTGATCAGGCTGCCATTTATTGTCCGCTACCCGGGCAAGGTTCCGGAGCAAGCACAATCGCACGCCCTGCAGTCGCTGGTGGATTTGGCTCCGACCTTTTTATCGCTAGCCGGCATCCCTGTTCCACCTATTATGTCGGGAGAAAACCAAAAGGATGTTTGGCTTGGCGGCAAAGAAAAAGCAAGGGATCACATCCTATGTGAGTTCCGCCATGAGCCAACGACTATTCATCAAAAAACCTACGTGGATGAGCGATATAAAATAACCATCTATTATCGGCAAACCTATGGTGAAATTTTTGACCTCAAGGAGGACCCGAAGGAATTAAATAATTTATGGGACCATCCCGACTATCAAGAATTGAAAAAAGAGCTTCTATTAAAATACGCTTGGGCAGAGCTGCATAAAGAACAGATGCCAATGCCCAGAATTTCACATGCATAGGGACTAGTCCATACATTCACACATGAAGGAGATTAATATAATGGTACAATCCTGTTTAACTTCCCAACAACGTAGTAGCCATATCGGTGTCATGTGGAAAACCGTTTCCGAGGCGTGTAATCTGGCATGTGATTATTGCTATTATAGCGGATGCGGCGGACAGCCTGGGAAAATTGACAAGATTGATCCGGCCATCCTTGAAAAATTCATCAAAGAATATATGTCGCTAACCAGCGGGGTAGCCTCCTTTGCCTGGCAGGGAGGGGAACCGCTGTTAGCCGGCTTGGATTTTTTTAAACAGGTTGTGCTTCTGCAAGCGAAGTACGCACCGAAAAATACCATCATCAGCAACTCGCTGCAAACGAATGCGACGCTGATTAACGAGGACTGGGCACGATTTTTTAAACAATACAATTTCCTCATTGGTGTCAGTCTTGATGGACCAAAAGAAATCAACGACGCAAGAAGGGTGACCGGGCATGGGAAGGGAAGCTTTGACCGGGTAATGCGTGGAATTGATTACTTGCGAAAACATCATGTTGATTTTAATATCCTAACAGTCATTCATCAAGACAATGTGGGGCGGGCAAAAGAGCTAATGGCGTTCTATCAGCAAGAGGGCTTTAACCATGTTCAGTTTATCCCATGTATGGATTTTCGGGCGCAGGAGCCGAATAAACCGGGACAATATTTGATTACTCCGAAACAATATGGCCAGTTTTTATGCGAGGCGTTTGACATCTGGTATAACGACGGCAATCCGAATCGATCTGTTCGCTTCTTTGATAACATCCTGAGCACTTACCTGCATCAGGAGGCAGAATTATGTATCCACCGTCAGACGTGCCCGAAAACATTGATTCTTGAGCAAAATGGCGACGCCTATCCGTGCGATTTTTATATGAATGAAGATTATAAGCTTGGGAATGTCGGTCAGGGTTCACTGATAGACATCCTCAACAGTCCAAAGTATAACGACTTTCTTAGATTGAAGCCTGCTTTGCCTGATAAGTGCAAAAGCTGTGAGTTCTTAAAGCTATGCCATGGCGGCTGTCCAAGAAATAGGGCCTGGAACCAGGCGGATGAAACGATAAACCCGGATTATTTCTGTGAAAGCTACTTGCAGGTTTATAAGCATGTACATGAACGAATGGAAAGGTTGGCAGAAAGTATAAAACTTCAATGGTTACAAAATCATCTTAAAGCTGGACGCCCAAAGCCTGAAAGAAATGATTTATGCTTATGCGGCAGCGGGAAGAAGTTCAAAAGATGCTGTGAAAAGTTTGTTCAAATGGTTTAACTTTCCTTAATGGGGGAATGAAAATGGATCTAACAACAGGCTCCATACTTTTACTGATTGGGATCCTGGCTGGAGGTTATGGAACGATTGTCGGTGCCGGGGGCGGATTTATTTTCGTGCCGGCACTGCTGCTTTTATTTAAAATGGAACCTGCGATTGCTGCAGGATCAGGACTTATTATCGTGTTAATTAATTCTTTGTCCGGTGTGATTGGGTATGCCAAGCAAGAGAAGATTCAATTTCGAACGGGGCTTACACTCGCAATTGGTGCCCTGCCAGGTTCTCTTCTTGGGGTATGGCTGCTCCAACTCTATTCATCTAGTTATTTCTATGTGATATTTGCTACCTTGTTGGTTGGATTGGGAATCTTTTTATTCACCAAAAATCTACCTGAAAAATTACAAAGACGCCAGCCATCTGAAGGGTATGCATGCATAGCGGCAGGTGCTTCCAGCGGAATTGGGGATGCTCTTGATATGATAGTTAAAGAAAATGGCCGTTCGATAGAAAAATGGCTTATTCCGCTTGGGGTCGTGATCGGCATTTTATCCAGTTACCTCGGGATTGGCGGCGGCTGGCTTCTCGTTCCCATCTTAATTTATGTATTTAATGTCCCTGCACACAATGCTGCGGCAACGTCCATTTTTTCACTTTGTCTGTATTCAACAATCGGTGTGTTTGCGCAGCTATTGTATGGCCATATCGATTGGCCAGCTGTCATCTTTGGCGGCATCGGTGTGATCGTCGGTTCACAAATCGGGGTGTTGCTCTCGCAAAAAATCCCTGGCAAAGTCATCATCCAAATGCTGTCCGTGTTATTGATATTTATTGGAGTTCGTATGTATTTTTCATGAAAAGAAGCATGGGGGCGGTTCTCATGCCTCAAAATTTTGAGGCACAGAAACCTTCCCCCATGCTTTACACTGCTGCTTTCTGCATTGGCGGGGTGGCTTTTTGTTTTTTGCTCATGAAGAGGAAGACGCCGAGGAGGACAAGTAGTCCGCCGAATATTTGCCATCCGGAAAGCCGTTCTCCTAGGATAAAGATAGCCAAAATGGTGCTGCCGACCGGTTCGCCAAGAATACTCATTGAAATGGTCGTGGCGTTCACATAGTTTAACAGCCAGTTATTAATCACATGGCTAAGGCTCGGAACGATGGCCAGAAGCAAGAAAATCCCCCATTCCTTCGGCGGATAATCCCAAAACGGCACCCCGGCCCAAAGATTATAAACAACTAGTACAATCCCGGCGCATAAAAACACGCAGAAGCTGTAAATCCAGTGGGATAAATTTTTCACGACGGTTTGCCCGATAAATAAATACCCGACCACTGCGATAACGCTGAAAAAGGAGAGAATATCTCCACGGATGGCATCGGCACTTAAACCGAAGTCTCCCCAGCCAATCATCATCGCTCCGATGATTGCAATCCCCATTGTTGCCAATGCGGAAGCGGTCGTTCTTTCTTTAAAAAGAAAAAATCCCCCAATAAGTGAAATGAGCGGCTGAAGGGCGAGAATGATGGTCGAGCTTGCGACTGTTGTAAACTTTAACGAGCCGAACCAAAGGGCAAAATGCAAGGCCAGAAAGACCCCGGAGAAAAAGAGCATGGCACCATTTTTAGGACTGACTTTTTTAAACTCCTTGCGTTTGACCCAAACCATCGGCGCTAATAACAGACTTGCAAACAACATTCTGTACATACTTAATATCGAAGCCGGTGCATCGGACCATTTTACAAAGATGGCCGAAAACGATATGGCGATAATGGAAATAGTGAGCGAAAGGCTGATTGTTTTAGAATTGATTGACTGTTTCATTGCTGCTTCCTTCCTTGGTGGGGTTTGTGAAATTGCCTCTAGCAATCTATTACCATTATCGCAGATATTGCTGGAAAATCGAAGCCCTATGTTTTTCCATGGCAAACGCCTCAAGGAACCTCCAATGGTTTATCAACAACAATTATTTAATTTCATTTTATGGTAGGTAATCTTTCTTTCGAGCTTGCACTGTAACTCATAGTCAAGACAGTCCGCAAGCAACAGCTCATGGTAATGCACCCTAAACAAGTGCCATTCTTTTTTGAATTTAGCTAATAATATATTCATTCCACTCTCAACTCCTCTTCTATTGTCATAAATCGCAGGAGTCCGTATTCGGAAGCTGGCAAGCATGGTCAGAAATGACCTTAGCCCCTGTAGCTTGCGTCGCCATCTTTCAATGGGTTTGCCTTTATCGTACGATTTATGGAATTACTACTATTTTGACGATGAACAACTTGTCCCAGCAAGTGTTTTCCTGTTTTTTATATTGGGAAAAAATTATTCTTGGACTTTCAGAATCATGATATCTACCCTTCGGTTAGCTTGGCGGTGCTCCATAGTGTCATTTGGATATAGCGGCTTTTGCTCACCAAAGCCAGCAAATTGCAATTTATTGGAAGGGATACCATTTTGCTCGAAAAAGTAAAGTACGGACAAAGCGCGAGCAGAAGATAATTCCCAGTTTGACCTGAATGTGCCCCCGGTAATCGGGACATTATCCGTGTGGCCCTCAATGCTGATAGGGTTTTGTACTCCCTTAATCAAATCCAGCAAGTCACCCAGAATAACAGGGGAATTTCCCTTCAATTCTGCGCTGCCGGACTCAAACAAAATGACATCCTTTAGTGAAAGCTTGATCCCCTTAGGTTCGTCCTGAACGGTGATGACCTTCTCCAACCCGCGTGCCTTGATATAGCTTTGGATATTCTCCATCAGGCTGTGCAGCTTATCATTCTCTTCCTGTTTCTTTTGCTCGTCAGCTGCATTTTCGATTGGCTTTACCGCAGGCGAGCCGGCATTTTCCTTTAAAATCAAACTGCTGCCTTTTCCGTTCAAAGCCGAATTCATCGAAATCATGATTTGCTGTAACTTCTCTGAATTGATGCTGCTCGAAGCAAATAGGACGATAAACAAGGCAAGCAGCAGGGTCAAAAGGTCCGCGTAAGGAATTAACCAGCTTTCATTCATATGCTCTTCACTGTCTTGTAGTCTCCGCTTCCTCACTGTCTAATTCCCTCCTTTCTTACTGCTGGTTACAGTCGTACCCCCGACCTTACAGACTTTCGACCTCTTTCACAACCATTTCCTCCTGTTTCAAACGTGCCTTTGTTGGCAAATAAACCGCAAGCTTTCGTTCGATCAATTTAGGTGTTAATCCTTCCTGGATGGCGAGCAGCCCTTCCATCATCATCAGTTTCAGGTCCTGCTCTTTTTTAGCAATGCGCTTCAGTTTATTTGAAATCGGATGCCATAGGACATATCCGGAAAAAATCCCAAGCAGCGTCGCGATAAAGGCGGCGGCAATCGAGTGTCCTAATTTATCCATGTCCTGAAGATTTCCAAGCGCCGCAATTAATCCAACTACTGCTCCCAAAACGCCTAAAGTTGGGGCGTACGTCCCCGCCTGGCTGAAGACGAGGCTGCCGGCCTTGTGCCGATCTGCCGCTGCTTCCAGCTCGCTGAACAAAATATCCTCCATATGGTCCCGGTCGCTGCCGTCAATAATCATTTCAAGACCATTTTTTAAAAAAGGATCCTCGACAGTCTCGGCAATTTCCTCTAATGCAAGTACGCCTTCCCGTCTAGCGACCATCGACCATTCCACCATCATCTCGATAACCTCATCTTGGCTGGGCAGCTTTGGCTCAGCAAAGGCAATTTTCAACAGGATCGGAATTTTTTTTATTTCACTCATGGGAAATGCGATAAACAAGGCAGAGATTGTTCCACCAAAAATAATTAAAAAGGCAGCAGGGTTCGCCAGTGCTTCAAACGACGCGCCTTTTAATACCATCCCTACACCGATAGAAACGATAGCCAGAATCAAACCGATAAAAGTCGTCATAAATTTCTCCTTTTCTAATCATTGCTAAAATTTATAATTTATTGTAATTTAGTTTTACAAATATCGACAATCACAGACTTAAGCGTTTGGAAGGTGTTTTCCCTTGAAAGTCAGTAACGGATTTGGTGTCACAAACGAAAAAATGTTTTTTCCAAAAGAAACGAAGCAAGCTGAATCATCCTCATTTCAACAGATTTTGACAGATTCAAAAATCAATTTGGTTAAGGAACAGCTAAGTTCCCTTTTAGAAGGAATTCAAAAACAAGGGGAGCAATTGGTTCAGTCGCGAACGGCCGCTGATCTTCAAAAATATAAAAAATTAATTCAATCCTTTTTGCAGGAAGTTGTAAAAAATGGCCTTTCACTAGAAATAACGGATACTTTCACGTCAATGAATAGAGGGAGGAGGCTAAAAATTATTAAAGAGATTGATAGAAATCTGTTGGAGCTGTCGAAGGAAATTTTAGAAAAAGAGGATGCAAATATTCAATTGCTTGATAAGATAGGGGAAATCAAAGGCCTGTTAATCGACCTCTATCTGTAATTTTGACACCAAAAGGATGAAAATAATGAAAAAAATCCTAACGCTAAGTGTAGTTCTTGTGTTAATCATCGCGGGCGGTCTTTTTTACTATCAATATCAAAAAAATAACCCTGTAAGCTCACAGGATAAGGCGCTTGATCAGCTCGCTAATCAGACCATTCAAACGAAGCAAATCAGCACCAACCTTAATTCGGAAAACTTAATTCAAGTCCAGTTTTCGATTGAAATGGATTCCAAGAAAACGTTGAAGCAATCAGAAAAAATAAAGCCAATCATCGAAAGCGACATTATCAAGATTCTGTCTAAATCAAATAAAGACGATTTTAAAGATATCACGGCCTTCGAGGGAAAAATCAAGGACAAGCTTAACGAGCGGTTCTCTGATGGTAAAATTACGAACGTTTATACAACGCAACTATTAATCCAGTAAATTTTTAATAAAAGGAGAATGACGATGCTAAGAGGGATCGACACAGCGGCTTCCGGTATGATTGCCTTGCAAAGAAGGCAGGAGGCGCTGACGAATAATTTGGCCAATATCGAAACGCCTGGCTATAAAAAAGTGGATACGACCTTACGCTCTTTCCCAGAGGTCCTGCTTGAGCGGATTCATGACTCTGGAAACGGTTCGAATCCGACAGGTTTCTCCTTGATCGGGTCGCTGCAGCAGGGGGTCTATGCGCAGGAAAATATCTCAAGCTTTGCGCAAGGGGACCTGGTGACCACGGACAATCCTCTGGATGTGGCCATTGATGACCGTGCTTTGGCGGTGCAAGATGGACAAAAGTCTGGGGTCTTTTTTGCTGTCATGAACGGTGCCGGTGAAGTCCGCTATACCCGGAACGGCAGGTTCACGGTTGATGAAGCGGGACAGCTCCGAACAACCGAAGGGTATGCTGTGTTAAACGCTGATGGCCAGCCAGTTCGGACGAATGCTGAACTGGGAGCCGGTGAAGTTTCCGTGAGTGCGGATGGGAAAATCATTCTCCATCCGGATGACCTTTCTAGGAGGACCGTTTTGGACCAGATTGGGCTTGTTTTGATTCAAAATCCTAATAACCTGATCAAGGAAGGGAATGGGCTCTTCAAGCTGGAGGGAGGCGGAAACCCGCCGCCGTTATTGAACGAATTGCCAGCCGGTGTGCAACTTCGCCATAAAATGATTGAAAAATCAAATGTCGACCCAACCATGACGATGACGAGCATGATGGAAAACGTCCGGCTTTACGAAGCGAATCAGAAGGTTTTGCAGGCTTATGACAAGTCTCTGGAGCTGTTGAATTCGATTGGGAGAGTGTAACTTACACTGGTTTCTTACAAGTTTCACGGGGATTTTTTTATGAAGGACAGAGTATGTCGTGGCAAGCAAGGAAATGTCCTTCATCCTTGCCCACCATGGACACACAAGCAAAGGAGATGAACACATGAATACATCGCTATATATTGCCACAAGCGGCTTAAATGCCTATCAAAAAAAGCTAGATACGATCGCCAATAATATGGCCAATGCTGAAACTGCCGGATTCAAGAAAAGAGAGGCATCCTTCGAAGAAAACTTGGCGATTTCCATCGATAATCAGAAGGCTGCTGGTCGCGAAGTCGGCAGATTGACCCCGAATGGAATTCGGACGGGTTTTGGGGTACATGTCACTGCGGCACAGCTGAATTTGGAACAAGGCGCTGCCAAAGCCACCAACAACCCTTTGGACTTTATGATTGACGGAAAAGGATTTTTTCAAGTGGGGAAAGGGAGCGAGGTATTCTATTCCCGTAACGGATCCTTTCAGCAGAGCCCGACAGGCAATGGCACTTACCGCTTGGTGAATGCGGATGGATGCTACCTTATGGACCGTAACGGCACCCCGGTGGAAATCCCGGAAGGAGCAGCATTTACCGTTAATGAAAATGGCGTCATTTCGCCAACGAACCAGCAGATAGCGGTAGTGGACTTTGTGAATCCTCAGCAATTAATCCAACAAGGTGGAAATGTCTATCGGTTTACAGGTGGAGCAAATGAGGTGTTGAGAAATCCGGCTGCGCAAATTCATCAGGGCTATCTTGAAGCATCCAATGTTGACTTGAGCAAAGAAATCACGGATATGCTGACTACACAGCGCGGATTTCAGTTTAATTCCAGGTCGATTTCCTTTGCCGACCAAATGATGGGGATTGCCAATGGAATCATCAGAAGTTAATCCTTAGAAAAAAAAGAGCCGTTTTCTGCGGCTCTTTTCCAGTTAAATCACGACTTTCTCTTTACTTTTCTCCCAGAGGACCTTAAATAGCTTTTGTTCCGTTTTTTCATCTAGCGGATGAAAATGTACCCCGTATTCATAAAAATCATTTTCCAAAATTTTTTTTCTGCGGATCTGGCCGGTCAGCGTGAAGGATTCCTGAAAGAAGGCAAACTCGATCGTTATTTCATCAATTTTACCTAGATCGACCAAAGAATGCAGCTTCATCCCGGTAGTGCTGATATCGCGAATCAGACCTCTGTATTCCGGTTCCCCTGAAGAAGCGGGGTAGAACCAGCAATCCTGATCCAGCAAGCTAAGTCGGAACGCTGTCCGCCGATTCGGTTTTTTTTGAACAACATGTATTTCTTTTTGGAAAAAAGTTCTTCCTGCATATAAAATAATAACCAATACCACTACTATACTTAGGCCAAGGATAATATGCGAAGTACTCAACTGTGATTCCCCTATCATATTCTCAATAAATAAAAATTTACCATTCAAAACCAAATCTGAAAAGAGGCTAAACGGTTTTAGCAAAGTTGCCGTTAATAAATTATAAAGAATGAGGCATGGGGACGGTTCTCGTGCCTCAATGATGCACGAGAACCGTCCCCATGCTTCACCCGGAAAGGAGCCGGTCGTATGAAAATTAATGATTTTAGTCGCTTGCAGGCGTATCAGTCGTATAAAAATCAAGTCAATAAAACGCCGCAGCAGGATGTGAATAAAAAGGTTCAGGTGGATAAGGTAGAGTTTTCACCAGCTGCGCAGGAAAAAATAAGCACGGAACGAGACAAGAGAATCGAAGAATTGAAAAAGCAAATTGAGAGCGGCACCTACAAGGTTGACAGCAAGAAAATTGCTGAAAAATTATTGGAATCTTGGGACAGAGGGACGGATCAATGAAATCGGTGGAACAATTAAAAACAGTCCTCCAGGAAATGATTACTGTTTATGAAAAACTGCTCGCAGTCGGGAGGGAAAAGCAGGCAGCCCTTATTAAAGGCGACCCGGAACAGCTGCTTGCCGTATTTCCAAAGGAAACTGCATTAATCAAAGAAATCAGCCACCTCGAGGACCGGCGTCAGCGGGAAACGATATCCCTTCAGACGCAGACTTTAAATGAGTTAATCGCAGAGCATCCATTCGCCGATCTCTCAACCTATCAAACCGAACTTAAAGCAAAATTAACAGAATTAGAGAAACAGCATGAGTTAAACCGGCAGCTGGTAGAGTCGTCATTAGAATACATCAACAGCATGCTGTCATTATTTACACAAAAACAAGAACAGCCACTGACTTATTCGGCGAAAAATTACATGCAGGCCAACACATCGAGAAGCTTTTTCGATGCAAAAGTGTAAGGGGAGGGTACGAGATGACTTCAACATTTCATGGAATTGAAATCGGCAAACGAGCGATTTTTGCATCATCTTCGGCATTAAGTGTAACCGGGCATAATATCGCTAACGCCAATACCGAAGGCTACACCAGGCAAAAAGCCATCACCGAAGCCTCCAATCCGCTTACCTACCCTGGCATGAATTCGGGAAAAGGACCGTATCAGCTGGGGACCGGCGTGGATACGAAGGAAATCACCCGGATCCGGGATTCTTTTTTGGACGGACAGTTCCGGACGCAAAACGAGCAGCTTGGGTATTGGAATGTGAAACAGGATACACTGTCAAAAATCGAACAGACCTTAAATGAACCTTCCGAAAATGGACTGCAGGCGGTCTTTGATCGCTTTTGGCAGTCTTGGGAGGATTTGTCGAAGGAGCCTGACAGCTTATCAGCTAGGGCAGTGGTCTTATCCAATGGCACGGCACTGGCGGACCGCTTTAATCAAATCTCCAATTCTATCGATAATTTAAGCCAAGATTTAAAAAATAACATTTCTACGAAAATGACAGAAATGAATAATTTGGCCAAACAGGTCAGCGGACTAAATACGCAAATTGCAAAAATGGTCGCTTCAGGACAAGAGCCTAACGATTTAATGGACAAACGCGATTTGATGGTTGACCAGCTTTCGAAATTGGCGGACATTGAAGTGAAGCCTGCGGCGGGCGGCATGGTTGATATTTTTATAGGCCAAGAGAATTTGGTAAATGGTGACCAAAGCAGCACATTATCCTTTGACCGCTCGAATAACCAACCATTGCTGAACGGGCAGAACATTTCCTTGAAATCTGGCGAGCTGGCCGGCATGGTGGATTCTTTAGTGCAGGATATTCCTTCTTATATGGCAAAAATCAATGAAATGGTGACGGTATTCAGTTCAGAAGTAAACAGCATCCATGCCGGTTCCAATGCCATGAATCTAGATGATATCCAAAATCGAAAAATCGATCCTAACGCCGCCCTAGAGAGGATTCCGTTTTTTGTATCGAAGAATGGCTCCGACCCAACAACAGCCGGTGACATAATAGTTAACCCACTGATTACGGCTTCCTTAAATAAAATTGCCGCGGCACAAGAGGCTAGCGCAGGGGACGCGCAAAACGCCAATCAGTTAAATGACTTAAAATTTAAGGTTCTTTCTTTTTCCAATCAGTCTACTACCTTGAATCAATTTTACCGGACGCTCGCAGGCGAAATTGGCATTAAAGCGCAAGAGGCACTGCAGATGGAAAATAACGCAGACATGTTAGTGCAGCAGGCAGAAAATCACCGCCAATCAGTATCAGGCGTTTCGATTGATGAAGAAATGACGAACATGGTCCGGTTCCAGCAATCCTATAATGCAGCATCACGATACATATCGGTCATGGACGAAGTTTTAGATAAATTAATAAACGGAACGGGTCGTGTAGGAGTTTAGTCATAGGCGGAGGTGAGAAAAGTGCGTGTTACGCAAAAAATGTTAAGTACGCAAATGATCCGGAATATCCAGCAGAATTACAGGTCGTTGAGTCAGTATCAAGAACAGATTGCTTCTGGCAAGGCGGTCAACAAGACTTCAGATGATCCGGTGAAATCAATTCAAATCATGTCCTATCGCTCGGCACTGGTGGAAACGGGACAGTTTAAACGGAACGCCGAAGATGGGCTGGACTGGCTGGAAGCGACGGATAAATCCTTAGACGACTTGACACAGGTGATGCAAAAAGCGCGCGAGCTGACGGTCCAAGGAGCAAATGGTGTCAATAACCAGGAAGCCAGGCAATCCATCGTGATAGGGTTGAAGGCCCTCATTGGAGAAATCGGCGATATCGCCAACGCTAAAATCGGCGACCGCTTTCTGTTTGCTGGAACCGATACGGACACGGCGCCGTTTCAGGATGGCAAGTTTGTGAATTCCAATCAGAACTCTCTGTCTTGGAACGTCGGCAAAGGCATCTATATGAACGTCAATGTCAACGGTACGGAAATTTTTAATTTTCAAGCCGATGGACTTAACTTAAGTGAAACGATCGAGAAAATTGCCGGTGAACTGGAGATGGGCAACAATCCGGAACAGCTGCTAGGCACTTTGGATAAGCAGTTAAACAATCTTTTGGCTCATCGTTCGGTGGTCGGTACCAATGTGAATCGTTTGGAAATGATGGTGAACCGTTTGGACGATACGGAAATAACTACTAAAAGCATCCTTTCTAAAAATGAGGAGGCCGACCTGGCTAAGGTGATTACGGATTTAACCAACCAGCAGGTGATTCTGAATGCAGCGCTGTCGTCGGGTGCTAAAGCAATCCAGCCTACGCTGGTGGATTTTTTAAGATAATAGTTATTAAAGGTGTTCCCGTGTGTGGCGGGAGCGCCTTTTTTTTTGAAAAAATGCAATAATCTACAAAAATGTTTAAAAAAACACTCTTCGACCTCTCTCCGCTCATCAAAAAATGTCGTTAAAGAATAGTAGAAAGGCAATAAACCAATTTACCTAAACACTAGGAGGAAAAAAGAGATGAGAATTAACCATAACATTTCTGCACTAAACGCTTATCATCAATTAAGTGCAAACTCAAATGCAGCATCAAAGAACTTAGAAAAGCTTTCTTCAGGTTTACGTATCAACCGTGCGGCAGACGATGCAACTGGCCTAGCAATCTCTGAAAAAATGAGAGCGCAAATCCGCGGTTTGGATCAAGCTTCCCGCAACGCTCAAGATGGTATTTCCTTAATCCAAACAGCTGAAGGTGCGATGAACGAAACACACAGCATCCTGCAACGTGTACGTGAACTAGCAAACCAAGCAGCAAACGGAACTTCTACAACTCAAGATAAACAAAACATCCAAACAGAGGTAAACCAACTAATCGACGAAATCGATCGTGTTGCAAGTGACACCGAATTCAACAGCTTTAAAATCTTAAATGGTGATATCTCTAAAACTGCTAAATTTGCACAATCAACTGGCGGTGCAGTTGATAATGTAGTAGCTTCTGCAACAGCAGCTGCAGGAACAACTACTGTGACAATGTCAGGACCATTAACAGGTGATAGAGAATCAATTTGGCAAACGGGAGTATTGCAAGATTACAATACTGGTACTGCTGCAGCTACAAACGGCGGAACTAAAATGACAGACCTTGGTGATGCGACGGCAAATTATGGTCTACAAGTAGGAGATGAAATTAGTCTTTCTGCAGTTGTAGGGGGAGAAGTAAAAACTTCTGTTTATGTTGTTACAGCTGAAAGTACATTAGATGATTTTATGTCATCTATTAAAAATACATTAGGTGCTGCCGATGTTAAAGTGGAAACAACAGCTACAGGTGTTGATGCCTTAGCAAAGGGTCTTGACGGAGCTGCAACTTCAGTTGATTCACTAGTTATTACTGGTCAATTAGGTGCTGCTAATGATATTAGTTCAATTAGCATTAAAGCGACATCATCGGACGGTATTTCTCGTTCTTCTTTCAATACCACAATGAGCGGTGGAAACAATGGTGCATTAGAGCAACTTCAAGTTGCTGGAAACAAAGGTGATTTTATAGCACAGGTTGATGTAGGTTCAAATGGTGCAACTAAAGGAGATGGAGATGGAAGAATTGCTGTTCGTTCTAACTCTGTAGTCAAAGTTTCCAATCTTCAATTATCATTTAAAGATACAATTGCCGGTGGGGATATTTCTACTATTACAGTAGGTTCTGCTAACAATACGGTTTCGATTCACGTTGGTGCAAATGCAGATCAAACATTAGAGATAGGTATCAATGCAATGGATTCGGTCGCATTAGGCTTGAAAAAAGACGGTGTAAATATTTCACTATTGAATGAATTTAGTGCCGAAAATGCACTCAAGGTTTTAGATGGAGCAATCAGCAATGTTTCCTCTGAGCGTTCTAAATTAGGGGCTATTCAAAACCGCTTGGAGCACACAATCAATAGCCTGGGAACTTCATCAGAAAACTTAACTGCCGCAGAATCCCGATTAAGAGATGTTGATATGGCCAATGAAATGATGCAGTTTACAAAAAATAACATCCTTTCTCAAGCAGCTCAGTCAATGCTTGCACAAGCTAACCAACAGCCACAAGGTGTTTTACAGCTTCTGCGTGGTTAATCACTAGTTTTTCAATTTAAAAGAAGTCTCTTGCATTAAGGGACTTCTTTTTAAGCTACCTATACCTAAGATAAAGGAGGAGAAGTTATGCGGAAAATCAAGAAGAAGTTTTCTTTGTTTGTATTAGCGGTCTTATTACTGCAATTAATTTCACCGATTACTTCTGCTTTTGCAGCAAGTAACCTAACTGCACCAGTAAATCTAAAATATTCTCTTGATGGATATGATAATGTCATTTTAAATTGGGACGCAGTAAGTGGCGCCACTCAATATCGTGTTTATGAAGTAGTTGGAGAAAATAAGATTTATATCAATCAAACTAAGTACAATAACAGCTACATTCCAGGAGCTTTAGAGGGAACACATTATTACGCTGTCTCAGCGGTTAATAGTACGGGAGAGTCTGTATTATCATCTCCCTTAAAAATTGATATTAATTATCCTGATATGCAGCCGCCCAATGGATTAACCTTCAGCATCGTTAACGGTAATGATGTATCACTAAAATGGAATCCAGTTGAATTCGCAACAGGCTATAAGGTTTATGAAATAAAAAATGGGCAAAGAGAATTGCTTGCTACAACTGCCCAAATAAGTCAAAGTTTCTTCAATGTATTAGAAGGAAAACATGATTACGAAATAACCTCTTATAATGCCAAATTCGGTGAATCAATAGCGGGTACTGTTTCAGTAAATGTTGTTTATCCCGAAATGTTAGCACCTAGTAACCTATCAACTTATATTGATGACATTAATAATGTTAGTTTGAGTTGGGCAAAAGCACTTTATGCCACTTCCTATAATGTTTATCAAGTAGTGGACGGGAAAAGAAAACTAGTTGCTACTACAAATACTACAAATCAATATTTATCAAATCTACCAGAAGGCGAACTAAATTATGAAGTGACCTCTTATAGTTCTATATTTGGTGAATCGCGAGAAGGAAGCAAAACAACGGTAAAGATTGTATATCCTGAAATACTTCCACCAGGGCAAATCTATTCTTACTTCTATAACGGAAATGATTTGTCGCTGATGTGGTCATCAATAAAATATGCAGATAGTTATAAAGTATTTCAAATTGAAGACGGCCAAAAGAAATTACTGACTACTACTCAAAGCCGCTCATACTATTTAAGTGACCTCCCTGAGGGAGATTACACCTTTGAGATTGTATCTGTAAGTAATCGATTTGGAGAATCGGTACCTAAGACATATAATGTCTCGGTTGTATTCCCTGAAATGCAAGCTCCAAAAGTTATGTTATTGAAGGATACTTATAATAGTGCGTTAATTGGGTGGCCAGATGTTCCGAATGCAAATGAATATGAGGTTTATGAATTAATAAACGGTGTCCCTACCTTAATAAAAACAACAACAAGTAATTCTCATTACGTAAATAATTTAGAACAAGGAAAACATGAATATACTGTCATTGCAAAGTCTGAACGGTTTGGTTCATCACCCTATTCCAATGTAGTAGCATTCGATGTTGCCCCTGTAATAGAAGCTCCGATCGCGAACGAACCAAATGTAAATGATAATTCTGTAAACCTCTCTTGGGAACCAGTTGCTGATGCAGACAAGTACAACATTTACGAAGTAGTTAATGGAGAACGCGTCCTAGTTGGAACGACTACAAATTCAAACTTCACCTTGGATAAATCAGAAGAACAAGGCGCCCACGAGTACCAAATCGTCCCAGTAACAGCTGACGGAACCGAATCCATCGACTACGCAACCGTTACCGTAGACATCGATAAACCATCCGATGTCACACCGCCTGTTACTACTGCCGACACCAATCTGGATTGGTCAAAAGATGATGTGTCTATCACTCTTACTGCAACAGACGACTTAAGTGGCGTGAAGACCACCTACTATTCTATTGATCTTGGAGAATTTGTGGAAGGTACTAGCGTTGTTCTCGATAAAGAAGGATTACACACCGTGTCTTTCTTCAGCGTTGATAACGCTGGCAATGTGGAAAAAGTGAAAACGGTAGAGGTGAAGGTCGATAAAGAGGCACCGCAAACTGTCATCAATACAAGTGCCTATTGGTATAACAAGGACGTACAAGCCGAGTTAACAGCCACTGACAATCTGTCTGGCGTAAAAGCAACCTATTATTCTGTTGATGGCTCTGAATTTGCGGAAGGAACAAGCTTCCCACTTGAAACAGAAGGTATCCACACCGTTTCGTTTTACAGCGTTGACAATGTAGGCAATGTTGAAGCTGTAAGAACAGTCGAAGTAAAGATTGACAAAGAAGTACCAAAAACCACTGCCAATACAACTGGCGACTGGTATAACCAGGATGTCACGGTTCAATTAACAGCAGTTGACAATCTTTCAGGTGTCCACAGCACGTACTATTCCCTAAATGGTTCCGACTTCCATGAAGGCACTAGCATTGTGCTCGATAAAGAAGGCGTCAACACAATTACTTTTTACAGTGTAGACAAAGCTGGAAACATCGAGGAAAAACAAACAGTTGAGGTTAAAGTAGATAATACCGCTCCAACAACAGTAAGCAATGTTGAAGATAAATGGTATACAAACGATGTGAATGTTGAGCTTACCGCGACCGATGATTTAAGCGGAGTAAAAGCAACATACTACTCTATCAACGGCTCTGAGTTTGCCGAAGGCACTAACTTTGTGATTGATAAAGAAGGCATCAGCACGATTGCTTTCTACAGCGAAGATAATGCCGGAAACATCGAGGAAAAACAAACTGTTGAGGTAAAGGTGGATAAAACCGCTCCAACGACAGTAAGCGATGTTGAAGACAAATGGTACACAGATACTGTGAATGTAAAGCTTACTGCTACTGATGAATTAAGCGGAGTAAAAGCAACCTATTACTCTATCAACGGGTCTGAGTTTGCAGAAGGAACAAGCTTTGTGATCGACAAAGAAGGCGTTAACACAATTGCTTTCTACAGTGTCGACAATGCCGGAAACGTCGAGGAAAAACAAACTATTGAGGTAAAGGTGGATAAAACCGCTCCAACAACAGTGAGCAATGTAGAGGACAAATGGTATAAGGATGGAGTGAATGTGGAGCTTACTGCAACCGATAACCTAAGTGGTGTGAAAGCAACCTACTACTCTATTAACGGCTCTGATTTTACAGAAGGAACAAGTCTTGTTCTCAATCAAGAAGGAACCAATACAATTACTTTCTATAGTGTCGACAATGCCGGAAACGTTGAGGAAAGTCATACGGTTGAAGTGAAAACAGATAAAACTGCCCCAATAACCGTTAGTAATGTAGAGGATAAATGGTATACAGACACCGTGAATGTAAGGTTAACTGCAACCGACAATCTAAGCGGCGTCAAGTCAACAAACTATTCTATCGATGGCGCTGAATTCGCTGAAGACACAAGCCTTGCTGTTGAAAAAGAAGGCATCCATACTATTTCCTTCTATAGCGTCGATAATGCAGGTAATGTCGAAGAAACGAAGACAGCAGCAGTTAAAATCGATAAGACTGCTCCAACCATAAAAGTTGATTTTCCAACAGAATATGCGCTGGGATCAAGCTTGGAACTTAACTATAAAGCAACCGACAACCTCTCAGGAATTAAAGAAACAATCGTTGAAGTCAATGGGGTCAAGAACACAACAGGAAAAATCACATTTAATAAGCCTGGCGACCAAACGATTAGAATTACCGCCATCGATAATGCGGGATTAAAGACGGTCGTAGAAAAAACGATTTCCGTATACATCGAAGCTACGATTGAAGTTACACCAAAGGTAATCAACGGCAACAAAGGAGAATTTACAGTAAGGGCAACATTACCTAAAGGATACAGTTTTGCAAATGTAGACTTATCAACCGTCACCATCAACAACATCCATGCACTAAGCGGCAGCAAGGGCTTAGAAAACCAAGCAAAAAATGGCCAATTTAAGTTTGACCGTGAAGACTTTGTTTGGGACGAGAAAGAAGAGCTGTTGGTGTTCCGTGCAAAGGTTGGCGGATATCTTGTAAAAGGAAGTACAACCGTTGAAGTAATTAATCCACAAAAAAAGAGCTGCGGCAATAACTGGCTGTTCTCGTTTCTTTTTTAAAAATAGCAACAAAAAAGAGGATGTCCCAAGAAGTTTTCTTCTAGGACATCCTCAACCTGCTTATGAAAGAAATGAATAAAAGTAGTTGTTAACACCCTTAACCCAGTGATTATTCAAACCGGTTGGGTCGTTGGCAGCACCGACGGGAGCGTATTTGGCACCGATTTTTGCAATGGTGTCGTAGCCTTTGTCCAAATAATTCTGGCGCAGGTTGCGGGCAAGATCAACAATACTATCGGCAACGGAATCATACTGGCGCAGGCCGTTTTTGCCCATCATGCCGGCGATATTATTTTTTACATTGGCCGCATGGGACTTGCCGTTGCCCGTTTCATGAACGGCGATGGATGCAAGCAGGTTTGGATTGATATTATATTTTCGTCCTGCCTCAACGAAAAACTCACCCATATTGCTTAATTTCCCTTTAAGGGAACTGTTTAATTTTTCGACAGAGACATCAGAAAAATCCAATGTTGATGTCTTATTATCCAAAATATAGGAGTAATCCTTTATCTCATTTACACCAGAAGTGTTGTTTGACAGCAACGAGCTGTTTGTACTCACAGGCAAATTGGCAGCTTGCTCGGATTGCCCGCTTATGAATGCCTGCAGTAAATTTGTGAAAAGATCACTTGCCGGCTCAAGGCTTGCGTTACTGCTGAGGCCCTTTGCGGTCAGACTTTTTGAAATCGAAAGTAAGGCCATGTTTTTAAACCATTCGGAAGAAACTGGACTGAAATTCATGATTTATACCTCTGTCATTAATCTGGAAATTGGAAACAATAACCGTTTTTTAATATATATTACTCTAATTCTATAAAAATTAAAATGATAGAAAATACAAATTTTTTTGTTTATGATTATAATACTTTCGCCGGAAAGGAGAATAATTTGTGATTCCATCCGCTTCGATGAGTTCCACATGCCACAAATTATCAGAGAAAACTAGCAACGGTAAACAGGAAAATCAACAGCCAGGTTCGTTTATGGAGCTGTTGAATGCATTGAAAAATGGGACAGATTCACCTAAGAATCTCATTTCGATGGTTGACCAGGTCTTAGAGCAGCATGACGCAGCAAATCAGGAACAGGACCAAGACAGTGAACAGCAAACTCGAGATGATTTGCTGGCTTTTATCAGTTCGTTTTTTGAACAGACAAATCTGGTACTTTCTCCTCTTCAAACGGCGATCGGGGAGACTTCCCATAACGAAGGGAAGCAAGCATTTCCGGTGCTGCAGAAGGAGTTGGAAGGAATACTGGGTCAGAAGCAAGCTCAAGAATTAATAAAGTCATTTCAGGAGCAGCTTAAATCGAATCAAAACTCAGTTCAGGTGCAAAACCCGCTTCAACAGCCAATCCAATTTGTAAGGGAGCAAGTTCACCAGCTACAGAATGCGGGCGAGACACAGCAAAATCAACCTGTTTCTAAACTTGAGTCCGATGCTGATTTCAAACAGCAGCAATTTGACGGAAAAGAAGTGATTTTTCAATCCCTAACTCGCCCGGGAGGTACAGACCAGCCAGCTGCTGCTTGGAATGAACCTACCCATCCAGCAAAGGTTTCTAGAGAACAACTGGCAGCAGAGGTGACGGGCTTATTAAAAATCCATGCAAATCTACATAAGGGCTCTGACATCATCGAAGCAAAATTCTCCTTGACTCCGGAGCATCTTGGGGAGATTGATATAAAAATTGTCATTCAAAAGGGGCAGGTAACGGCGCAGTTCCTTGCGGACACCCCCCACGGAAAAGAAATGCTAGATTCGCAAATGTCATTATTGAAGGCTTCCTTGCAGCAGCAAGGGTTTCACGTGGATAAAATTGAAGTCGCGCAAAGCAGCCCAATGCTGCAAAATCATTTTTCTCAGCAAGAAAATAGGTCGCAGCAGGACCAATCGCAGCAGCGCCAGCCCAAAAAGAAAGTGAATCGCGAAGATTTTTATCAAAGCCATTCCACGATTGATACTTACCTGCATAGAGGGTCCGATACAACCATCAATATTCTTGCATAAAAGGAGATGAAGAACATGACATCCGTAAATACAACCACACCATTCTCGAACACGCTGAATGCCAAACAGACAAACCAAGCCACTAATTCATTAGGCAAGGATGCTTTCTTGAAGCTGCTGACCACCCAATTGAGAAACCAGGATCCAACCCAGCCAATGGAGGACCGGGAATTCATTTCCCAGCTGGCCCAATTCAGCACACTGGAACAGATGTCCAACTTAAATCAGGCCTTCGTCCAATTCGCAAACTCAAACACGAAGGACATCAGCTACTATTCCCATATGATCAGCAAGGAAGCGTCCTGGTTAAATCCAGAAACAGGCCTGCAGGAGAACGGCATCATTAATGGGGTTATCAAAAAAGACAATCAATTCTTTTATCAAATAAATGACCTAGATATTCCAATCGAATCAATCCTTTCTGCTAAAAACCAAAACTAACAAACTCTGGGGGTAGTTAACATGCTTCGTTCTTTAAATTCAAGTGTATCTGGTATGAAGGCGTTCCAAAACAAATTAGATGTCATTGGTAACAATATTGCAAATGTGAATACGGTTGGTTATAAAAAAAGCAGAATCATGTTTCAAGATGTGTTAAGCCAGACTGTCCGCGACAGTTCATCACCGGATCCGGTCGGGGGATCCGGCGGAACAAATCCGGTGCAAATCGGGTTAGGCGTGAAAACGGCGACTATTGATACAATTCACATGGCTGGAAGTCCAACGACTACAAATCTATCATCTGACTTATACATTGATGGGGATGGATTTTTCGTGGTTCAAAGCGACAGTGGGGCAAAGTACTTAACACGCGCCGGTAACTTCGACCGGGATGGCGCCGGCAACCTAGTGAATCCACAAGGATATAAAGTGCTAGATTCTGATGGGAATCCTATCCAAGTTGATTCAGATGTTTATGTTTCCTACACCATTGATTATAATGGGGTTATTAAAGGGGTCACTCCAGCAGGCACTGCCAATGAAATTGCTACACTTGGGACGGTTGTTATTTCCAATCCAGGCGGCTTGAAAAAAGTGGGCGGCTCGCTGTATGAATTAACAGGAAATTCCGATACAGAAACCAATATCGATAATCTAATTGCGAAGCGTTCAGATAACCATGCCGGGCAAATTGTTTCTGGCCAGTTGGAAATGTCAAACGTGGACCTGTCTGAAGAGATTACCGAAATGATTACCGCACAGCGCGGTTTCCAGGCGAATGCCAAGGTAATTACCGTTTCCGACTCCATTTTGGAAGAATTAGTGAATTTAAAACGATAATAGTTTCGAATTTTTAAAAGGGAGGGAAAGTATTTCTGCTTTCCCTTTGCATCATTTTATGGTGGTGGAACCTACGCAATGAAAGAAAAAATCATTCAAAACAGCCAAGACGTCAAAGTCTATGATTTTAAAAAAGCACTTCGTCTATCGATGGAGCAGGTTCGCGTGCTAACAAGAATCCATGATAATTTCGCTTATCAACTGGCTTCCTCGATTTCGACGCAATTAAGAACCATCGTGCAAGTGGATGTGGTGTCAGTCAATCAAATGCTTTACGAGGAATTCATCAAGGAACTGCCGGCCTATACAATTTTAAACGTTTTTGAAACGTCCGAAAAAGGGCGCATGATTATGGAATTAAAGCCGCAAATGGCATTAGCAATCCTTAATCGCCTACTAGGCGGCAGGGAGCTTTCGGCTTCCCCCGAGGAAAAAACGACATTAACGCAAATTGAGAATAAAATTCTTCATAAGCTGTTCGAGGGCTTTGTAGAAAACTTGCAGAAATCCTGGAAAGATCTCATGAACGTCGATTTGAAGGTGTTTGAGATTGAAACGAATCCGCAGTTTTTACAGGTTGCCATCCCGAATGAGACTGTGATTGTAATTGCCTTTACGATTAAAATCGGCGATGTGACGGAACGAATGCACATTTGCATTCCGTATATCATTTTAGAGCCGTTTTTACCAAAGCTATCATCCTATCAATTGTTCTCGACCCGAAGCCAAACGAAAAGCACGCAGGAATCCAAGCTGTTAAAGTCAAAAATTGAAGAACTGGAAATCCCGTTAAGCGTTGAACTAGGGCGCTCGAAGATTTCGATTGAAGAGTTTTTATCGCTAAACGTCGGGGATGTCATCCAGTTGAATCAATTGTATGATGAACCGTTAAAGGCGAAGGTAGGCAAAGAAGTGAAATTCTTTGTCAAACCTGGTGTGAAGAAGACACGGCTAGCAGCCGAAATCGAAACTGTGTTAGAAAAAGAGGGAAAATAAGATGAGTAACGAGGGGAAAATTTCAAGAGAAGAATTGGAAGCTCTATTAGGCGATACTGAAAAGGAAACGAAGCCGTTTATTTTTCAAGACTTGCCGGATGAACCGCAAAAGCGGGAAACGGACGACTCCGTTAATTTGGATTTGCTCATGGATATTTCGTTGGAGCTTGTGGTGGAGCTGGGCCGGACGAAAAAGAAAATTAACGAAATTCTCGAACTCACGCAAGGCTCAATTATCGAACTGGACCGCGTCTCCGGAGAGCCGGTTGATGTCCTGATCAACGGAAAAATTGTCGCCAAAGGCGAAGTGGTCGTCATCGACGATTATTTTGGGATTAGAATCACCGAAATCTTAAATAAAACGATCAATTAATCTAAGAAAGGCTAAAGCGGCCTTTCTTTTTTCTTTATTCTAAAAATATATCTACGAATTTTTTATCTATATCTACAAATTTTCAAATATATCTACGAATTTCCCAATTTATCTACAAATCTATTGTACCTGGGCCCTCCCCTCTCCAAAGTTTTTCAAAAAGAACTAAACGTTCCCCCAAAACTTGCCGTTATTTTTATTAAGAGCAAAGAAACGATGGTACGGAGGATTTCCAAATGATCTCAAATGATTTTCGCTTATCTGGTCTGGCCTCGGGGATGGATACAGAGGCGCTTGTGACCAAATTAATGAACGCAGAAAAAATCCCCTTAAACAAAGTCATCCAAAATAAGACGATGACGGAATGGAAAATGGATGCGTATCGTGATGTGAATACCAAATTTCTCGATTTGCGGTCTTCAATGGAAGCCCTAAGGCTGGAATCCACTTTTCAAAAAAGCAAGCTGTCTTCCTCTGACGCTGCCAAGATCGACGTTTCCCTAACTGGAACTCCAAGCAGAAGCGAATATGTGATTTCCTCTGCCAAACTCTATCAGCCGGGTACGCCTTCTTCTGTCAAATTCGCACAGGCAGGAGTAGCCAATGATAAAGCCGAACTAGGCTCGGGGTTTAGTTTTACCCTGAACAACGAATCGATCAACCTGACTGCACAGGATACAATCCAAAGCTCGATTGCAAAAATCAATGCCTTATCCGCCAAAACAGGGGTGACGGCCACTTATTCCAGCGGCGATAACGCGATTATTTTTACCTCAAAGGATGACCAGACGGATATCAGCATTGCCAATATATCCGACAGTTCGAACGTCTTAAAGATCGCAGCGGGTACGGTGGGGAGTAATCAGAATGATTTCCCAGCCGGAAACGCAAGCGGAGCAGCCGGAACTTCAGCTGTCACGTCAACACCCGGCGAGGTCACCATTAACGGAACGACCATCACCATCAAAAGCAACCAATTTAGCTATGACGGCATCCAGTTTAGCCTAAAAAACGAGCTTCCGCCCGGAAGCAATGTCACCATTACGAAGAAACCGGATGTCGATTCGATTTTTGACAGCATCAAGGGCTTTGTGGACAAATACAACGAAACCATTAAAACCCTTCACGATAAGTTGGGTGAAAAGAAATATAAGGATTATTCCCCTCTGCTCGATGACCAGAAGAAGGAAATGAAGGACAAAGAAATCGAGCTGTGGGAGGAAAAGGCAAAGAGCGGACTACTATCAAATGACCAGATAATTGCCTCTGCCCTCGATAAAATGCGGTCCATCCTCTATTCCAAAGTCAGTGACAAGGACCCGGCCAAAATGAACAGTGAGTTCGATACACTGGCGGAAATCGGTATCACCTCAAGTACCAACTACCGGGATAATGGAAAGCTCGTCATCGATGAAACGAAGTTAAAAGCGGCACTAGAAAATAATCTAGACCAAGTCGCCCAGCTTTTTTCAAAAAAATACGACACAGGGGCTTCCACCAACAACACGGTGAACAATGCCGGGGAGTTTCAAAACAGCGGGGTCGCCTGGCGATTGTACGACCAGCTGAATGAAACGATGAAGGACATAACGAAAACGGCCGGTTATTCGAGTGACACTTACCTTTCAAAGGCGTTAAATCGACTGGACGAGCAAATTGATTCGTGGGAGAAACGCCTGCAGACAAAGGAAAGCTATTACTGGAAGCAGTTCACCGCGATGGAGCAAGCCATCCAGAAATCGAATACGCAAAGCAGCTGGCTGATGCAGCAAATGGGCGGTGGAATGTAATCGATGGAGAAACAAAAAGAGCAGTTTTTAAAAGATTATTATCAGCTGACAAGCAATCTACTAGAAACGAATGAAATAGAACTTATTGAACAGCTGCTCCAAGAACGAGACCAGTGCATTGAGAAAGTAAACGAGCTAGATCAACGTAACGGTGCCATCCTCATGAGCCAAGCCATCAAGGAAGAGCTCCGGCGCATTCACCCGTTAGAACGAAAGCTTCAGGAAAAATTAACTAGGACCAAGCAAAAGATTCTTGCGGCGATTGGTTCTCTCCAAAAAGAGAAAACGATCAAACAGCAGTACGGGGAACCAACTGCGGCAGCGGTAAGCGGAATTTTTTACGACAAGCGAAAATAAGGGAAAGGTGTGAGATAATGGCTCTGAATAATGCCTATCAATCCTACGAAAATAATCAAGTACTATATGCGAAAAAAGAAGAGCTGCCCCTTTTGTTATATACCGGGGCGATTAAATTTATCCTTCAGGCCAGAATGGCAATGGAAAAAAAAGATTGGAACAGAACCAATGACCGGATTCAAAAGGCCCAAAAAATTGTCACTGAATTAATGGTTACCCTGAATATGGATATCGAAATCTCAAAATCTTTTATAGTACTTTATGATTACATGAAGGAAAAGTTAATAGAGGCGAATATCAAAAAGGACGAGCAGCTGTTAATCGAAGTGGAAAAAATGTTAACAGAACTGCAGGATACCTGGAAAGAAGCGCTGAAAATAGTACGGCCTGCTTAACTAATTTTAGTTAAGTAGGCCTTTTTAATTAATTTTGTTGTCAACTGACTAAAACCATTGTATTATTATTTTTGTAGGAAAAATTCGACAATATAATTTTCCAAAAATCGACAAATACAATCCGATAATAGCAAACCTGGGGAAACCCAGCGACGCAAAGCTATAGGGGCTAAGGATCCGAAGGGATTACGCCAGCCAGTTGCCGAAGAGACTCATAGTTTACCCTATTAGACTATTCTTCGGAATGGTCTTTTTTATGTCCTAAAAATAAAAATTTAATTATTCTGAATTTTTGATAGGAGTGCTGATCCATGTCGATGCTTCAAAATATTAATCTCGTCCAACGTGCTTTAGATGCCTCTGTGTTAAGACATAATGCCATTTCCAACAATATCGCCAATGTGAATACTCCAAACTATAAACCCCAAAAAGTTATTTTTGAAGACATTTTAAAACAAGAGCTTTCCGGTGCTGGCTTTGGCGGGAAGAGAACGAATGCCAAGCATATCCCAATTGGCATAACCGCTTCAAGCAAGCCATTGATCACCCAGGAACCTACCGTCATGCAAAATAGCGGCAATGGGGTGGATATGGATAGCGAGATGACGGAGTTGACCAAAAACTCGATTTGGTACCAAACATTATCATACCAGATAGGCGAAGAATTCAATTTACTCAAAACAGCGATTAAGAGCAGGTAGGTGATTCATAATGTCGATGTTCCAACCCTTAAATATTAGTTCTTCAGCCCTAACTGCCCAGCGGTTAAAAATGGATACAATCTCCTCCAACATCGCCAATGCCACGACCACTCGGGGCCAATTGGTAGATGGGGTCTGGATTCCTTACCGGCGGAAGATGGTCGAGGTGCAAGCGAATGGGACGGGAGGAACCCCGTTCAGCCAATTCTTGCAAAATGAAATGAATTCAAATGGGGTCAAGGTTACAGGAATTGTAGAAGACAAGACTCCGTTTCGGCCGGTTTATGACCCGACCCATCCCGATGCCAATAATGAAGGCTACGTGATGATGCCAAACGTTGACATTACAAAAGAAATGGTCGACCTGATGACAGCTTCCCGTACTTATGAAGCCAACATCACAGCCTTTAATGTCGGAAAAAGTATGTCACTGAAAGCTTTAGATATTGGTAGATAAGGAGTGTTAAAAAATGAGAATTGATCAGCTGTTTCCGGCGAAAGCATCGATAGTGGGAAAGACGCAAAATGCACAGCCTGCGTCTGTGTCGGGCGCCTCTTTTTCGAACTCGTTAAGCGAGGCCTTGCAAAAAGCAAATGAAACGATCGTCCAATCGGAAAACATGTCCGAAAAAATAGCCACAGGTGAAATAAAAAATATCCACGACGTCACCATCGCTGCACAAAAAGCACAAATCGCCCTGCAGCTGACCACACAGGTACGGGATAAAGTAGTCGAAGCCTATCAAGAAATCATGAGAATGCAAGTTTGAGGCATGGGGAGGCATGGGGACGGTTCTTGTGCATCACTTTTCAGAAGCAAAGGTTTGGTTCCTTTGCACAACCTTATCAGGAAGTCATGAGAATGCAGGTTTTAAAGGTACAGCCGATTCTTGGCTAGCATAGCGGAGGGCTTATGAATCAGAAATTTAATGATTTCAAAGAAAAACTCTCGCAGTTTTGGAAAAACGCGAGCAGGAAAAATAAAACATTGTATATTGGTACGTTTATTTTAGTAGTGGCCCTTCTCAGCGTTGGTATTTTTTATTTCTCCAAGCCCAGCCTTGTTCCTTTGTATGCCAATAGCTTGAGTCAAAAGGAAATTGGCGAGATTAAGGCTGTCTTGGAAAAGGAGGGGGTCACCGATTACAAAGTGACCAATAATGGCACGCAAATTCTTGTTCCGAAAGAGCAGGCAGCAGACCTGATTGTCAACCTGGCGGCAGAAGGGTATCCCAAAAGCGGCCCGATTAGTTTTTCGGAACAGACCAAGGATTTGAAATTTGGCGTAACTGACCGGGAGCTTGATGCCATAGAGAGGGAAGTCATTCAAGGGCAGCTGGCCAATTTGATGGCGAAAATCAACGGCGTTAAGAATGCAGAGGTTATGATTACTCTTCCGAAGGACAGCGTGTTTATTCGGCCGGAGGAGGAAGGGAAAGCGAGCGCATCGATAATTGTTGATCTTGAGCCCGGTTATGAATTAGAAAAACAGCAGATTAAAGCACTGTACCATTTAGCATCGAAAAGCATTCCCAATCTGCCGGAAGAAAATATAGTGATTACTGATGAAAATGGTCAGCTTCTATCCTTGCCGCAGTCAGGCGATAATGCCTTTGCTGGGGTAGAAAGCTATGAAAGCCAACGGGAGATCAAACAAAAGGTAGAGGCGGACATTCAGCGCAGCATCCAGCAGATGCTCGGCACGATGCTGGGACAGGATAAGGTGCTGGTCCAGACCTTTGTGAAGCTAAATTTCGACCAGGTGAAGACGCAGCAAAACTTAGTTGAACCACTTCCGGATTCCGATAAAGGAATGGCTGTCAGTGTTGAAGAGGTCACGAAATCCTACAGCGGATCGGGGGCTGTTCCGAGCGGCGTTGACGGCACCGGTGAAGACGATGTGCCTGCCTATGCAGCAGAAGGCAGCGGCGGAAAAAATGACTACCAGGAAAAGGTTAATCGAGTCAACTATGAATTCAACCGGATTACAAAGGAAATGGTCGAAAGTCCGTATACGATTGACGATTTGACCATTAACGTCGGAGTGGAACCGCCGAATCCGAAAAATCCCGTATCCTTAACAGCAGATACACAGGATAATATTCGCAATATTATCGCCAACGTCGTACGGACGGCCATAAAAGACAATAAACAGTTAACGGATACAGATATCAATAATCGCATCACCGTATTCCCAAGAGAATTTGCCGGAAAACGGGATGTGACGCCAGCCAAGACGGATTTAAGTCAAAAGGCAACTTATATGAATTATATCTGGATTGGAGCAGCAGCATTAGGTCTGCTTTTGGTGGGTGGTTTGATTCTCGCCGCCCTGCTTAGAAAGAGAAAGAAAGAGGACCTGGAGTCAGCTTCAGAATTTTTAGAAATGAAAAAGCTGACTGAATTTGAGCCTATCATCAACAAAAAGGAATCAGTACAAAACGAATTAAATCATTTGGCCGGTAAAAACACGGATGAATTTGTCGATCTTTTAAGGTACTGGTTAAAGGAAGAAAAGGAGGGATAACATGCGGAAGTTAACGGGAATTCAAAAGGTTGCGATACTTTTGGTTGCTTTAGGTAAAGAGGGGTCATCGGCAATTTTGAAACAGCTGAAGGAAGATGAAGTGGAACTGATAACAAAGGAAATTGCCCATCTTCAATGGATTGATGCCAAGGTGAAGGAAGATGTGCTCAATGAATTTTACCAAATGGCGTCGGAGCGGAAGGTCGTTTCGACAGGCGGTGAGCACTTTGCCAAGGATGTGCTCGCACTCTCCTTTGGTGAAGAAAAGGCGAAGGAGATGCTGAACCGCTCCTCCGAAAAGAATCGAAAGAAGCCTTTTTACTTTGCGCAAAAGGCGGAGCCAGTTCAAATCCTCAACCTTTTGCAATATGAAAATTCCCAAACCATCGCACTCGTTCTTTCTTATTTGGAGCCGAAAAAGGCCTCCGTGATTCTGTCTTCTTTTTCACCGGAAAAGCAGGCGGAAATCGCAACAAAAATTGCGTTAATGGACACGGTTTCACCTGAAGTGGTCCGCCAGGTGGAGGAAGTACTTCAGGAAAAGCTGTCAACGACGACCTCGCAGGATTATTCCGTTAACAACGGGATTGACAACATTGTCAATATCCTGACTGGTGTGGACCGAAGCACGGAAAAGCATATTTTAGAATCATTGAGCAAGCAGAATGCGGGCCTTGCTGAAGAAATCAAAGGGAAAATGTTCGTCTTTGAAGATATCGCCTTACTTGACAATCATTCGATTCAACGGATTTTGCGTGATGTGGACAGCGAAGACTTGTATTTGGCATTGAAAATTGCAAGCGAAGACCTCAAAGAAGCTATTTTTAAAAATATCTCCAAACGACGTGCCGAGGCACTCGAGGAACAAAGCCAATTCGATCGCCCTGTCCGCTTAAAGGAAGCGGAGGAAGCGCAGGGACGGATCGTCCGTATCATTCGCAGGCTCGAAGAAGAAGGCTCCATCATCATAGAGCGAGGGGTGGAGGAAATTGTCATCTAATCTATTTAAAGCAACGTCCATCTCGCCGGTGATTGAAACGAAATACCTATCCATACATAAGGGGAAGGATGGTTATTTCCCCCATTCCGTTCAAAGTGCTGAGGAAATCATGCACGAAGCGGAACAGCAAGCAGAGGAAATCCTTCTGCAGGCACAAATGAAAGCAGCGATGGAAAAAGAACAAGCTGCTGAAGAACTGGAAAAGTGGAAGCAATTAGAGCAAGAAAAAGTCATGGCGGAGCTGGAGGAAATCAAGCGGCAGGGATTCAGGGAGGGCTATGACGAAGGTCTGCAGCAAGCCCATCGCGATTTCGCAGGCAGGATTCAGTTGGCCCAAGAAGTTCTGGATAAAGCGTACGAGGAAAAGAAGCTTATTATCAAGGAATCAGAGCCGTTTGTGATTGATTTATCGATCCAAACAGCAGCCAAGGTGATACAGAAAGAACTGGCAACCAACCCGGAAGTGCTATTGCACTTGATTAAGCAGAGCTTAATGTATTCGAACGAACGCTCAACGATTTCAATTTGCGTCAGTCCGGACGATTATGAGTTTGTGCAAAACCAGCGCCAGCAAATTCTTGAATCGGTGGAAGGACAGGTCGAGGTGAAAATACTGCCGGAGCACTCGATTGAAGAAGGCGGCTGCGTGATCCGCACTTCATACGGAAGTATCGATGCCAGGATTGATGTCCAGTTGAAGGAAATCAAACAGGCACTGCTGAAAACACTGAGGGATGATGTGTACGAACAAGCAATGGAAAATTGATTGTGATTGACTGGCTGCCGCAGCATACATTAAGGGATGATTCTAGTGAACAAGCTCTTGAAAATTGATAAATATCTGCAAACGTTGCAGACCATTAACCCAATCAAATTTAACGGAAAAGTCACACAGGTCATTGGCTTGACGATTGAATCGCAGGGGCCGGATGTGAAGCTGGGCGATGTCTGCCTTATTTATCCGTCTTCCTCTGAGAAGCCGTTAGAAGCGGAAGTCGTCGGCTTTAAAGGAAACCGGGTTCTGCTGATGCCTTTGGGTGAACTTGTTTCCATCGGCCCGGGCTGTGAGGTGGTCTCGACCGGGAAGCCGCTTACCGTCAAAGTGGGCATGGAATTATTGGGCAAGGTGTTGGACGGTTTAGGCAAACCAATGGATGAAAGTCCGCTGCCGTCCGGGTTGATTGAGGTGGATACAAACAACAATCCGCCCAATCCATTGAAGCGGCCAAGAATTCATACACCACTGAGTGTTGGGGTTCGAGCGATTGACGGGCTGCTGACGATTGGAAAAGGCCAGCGGGTCGGCATTTTTGCCGGCAGCGGCGTTGGGAAAAGTACTTTGCTCGGGATGATTGCTCGGAACACTAGTGCAGATGTCAATGTCATTGGCTTAATCGGTGAACGCGGCCGGGAGGTGCTTGATTTTATTGAACGGGACCTTGGCAAGGAAGGTTTGGAAAAATCGGTCGTCGTCGTGGCTACGAGTGACCAGCCGGCACTGGTGCGCATAAAGGGTGCCATTATCGCAACAACGATTGCGGAATTTTTCCGGGATCAGGGCTTAAGTGTCAACCTGATGCTTGATTCTGTCACCCGTTATGCGATGGCGCAGCGGGAAATCGGATTGGCGATAGGCGAGCCGCCGACGACGAAAGGGTACACTCCTTCCGTTTTCGCGATGCTGCCGAAGCTGCTTGAACGGGCTGGAACCGGACCACGCGGAGAAATTACCGCTTTTTACACGGTGCTAGTAGATGGCGATGACATGAACGAACCGATTGCTGATACCGCCAGAGGAATCTTGGACGGACATATTGTGCTCGACCGGAAGCTTGCACAGCAAGGACACTTCCCATCAATCAACGTCCTGAACAGTGTCAGCCGGGTAATGAAGGATATCGGTGACCCTGAGCATCTTCGGAGCGCAGACATTCTGAAACAGCAGATGGCCATTTATAAGGAAGCAGAGGATTTGATTAAAATCGGTGCCTATAAACAGGGAACGAATACTGAAATTGATTTGTCCATTAAACATAAGGCTTGGATAGACAGCTTTTTGAAGCAGGGCGTCAACGAAACCTCTCATTTAGATGATGCGGTCATGACGATGATTCAACAATTTGGAGGAATGGCTACATGAGTTTCCAATTTCGTTTCGAAAAGATATTAATTATGAAGGAAAAAGAAAAAGAATCGGCTTTAAATGAACTGAATGTGGCGCGGAAAAAGAAGCAAATAGCCGACGGAGAACTGCTCGAGCTTGTAGAACGGAAAGAATGTTATTTGCGAGATTTTGAGCAAAAGACTTCTCTTCGAGTGACGGAAATGCTGGAAAGAGAACAATATCTTTACTTTTTGGACAAGCAAATCGAGCGGGGGAAGAGGAAGGTCGTGGATTTGACGAAGGAGTTCAATCTGAAAAACCAACTGCTGCTCGCGAAAAATCAGGAAGAGAAGGTTTGGTCCACCTGGCGGGAAAAGTCCTTTGATGAATATTCTGAGAAAATCAAACGGGACGAGCAAAATATGTTAGATGAGATGGCTGTTATTCGGTATTTTCACAATAGATGATTTCGATTCGCCGATAGAACTGTTCAATTCGCCGATAGAATGCGGAAATTCGCTGATAGAATCGTTGAATTCGCCGATAGAACCCAAAAATTCGCCGATAGAGTGTAATTTAACATAAAGAAACCGACCTGTAATGGGCCTAAATCACGAAAACAGTCTAAATAACCAAGAGGGAGTGCGATCCAATGAGTGAAAAGCAAATAAAACAGATCAAAGCAGTCCAATTTGCCCCTCTTTTTGATGAAGCAAAGTCATCCGGTGCAGGAAATGAGCTAAATTCGATTGATGATGTCAATCTGCAGCTCATCGTCGAACTCGGTAAGACTCATATGAAGGTGAAGGACATCCTGAAGATTAAACCAGGCGTGATTATTCCGGTAGACAAGCTTGCCGGGGAACATGTGGATGTCGTCATCAACGGATCAGCCGTTGCTGAGGCCGAGGTCGTCGTCGTCGATGAGAAGTTTGCCATCCGGATAACCGATATCGTTTCCAAGCAGGAACGTGAAGAAAGAATGCACGATTAGAGGTGGCCCGGTTGCAGATTGTTTCTTTTTTTAAAAAAATAACCCTTGCCTTAACAGTGGTGTTCTTCTTTTCTTCTATTAATAATCATGTCGTTTTCGGACAGGGAAATGGAGGCACCGTGTATGATGCCTATTCCAAGGATCAACAAGCCAAAACAGAGAATCCATCGACTGTCCCTGCAACGGAGCAGCCGTCACTTGTCCCATCCTTTATCAAATTTATATTTTCATTTGCAGCCATCATCATCTTGCTGCTGTTATGTTTAAAATTTTTAAAATCGAAATCGAAACCACTATTATCGCAAGGTCCGATCCATTCGCTGGGCGGATACCCATTAGGCGGCAGCAAGTCCGTACAAATGGTCATGATTGGGAAAACCTTATACATTTTAGGCATCGGAAACGAGGTCCGCCTCCTGCAGACAATCGAACCGGGAGAGGAGCAGGACCTTATCATGCAATCTCTTGTAGAACAGACTGAGCAAAAAAAACAGCCCATTAACATTAGGAAGTTTTTTAAAAAAGGGGCTGTGAAACAACCCCAACAAGCAGAAGACTGGGAGCAGACCCTTCTCTCGCAAATCAATCAAGTGAAACAAACGAGCATTCCAATCAACAAACTAAAAGACTAGACAAAAATGGCGGAGATTTAGTTGGCAAAAAAAATTCTCATTTTCATACCTATTTTCTTTTTTATTTTTCAAGATGTCAGCTTTGCTGCTCTCAATTCCCCTATCCCTGGGATCAATACATCGTCCGAACCCCAGGCAGTGGCCTCGTCGATTAAGATAATTCTCTTATTAACGGTTCTTTCGGTGGCCCCGGCCATTTTGCTGCTGATGACGTCGTTCACGAGGATTGTGATTGTGCTGTCATTTGTCCGCACCTCTATAGGAACGCAGCAAATGCCGCCTAATCAGGTGCTCGTCGGTCTGGCGCTGTTTCTGACAATGTTTGTGATGGGACCCATTTTTTCAGATATCAACCAGAACGCTTTCCAACCGTTGATGGATGGGAAAATTACGCAGGAGCAGGCCTTTGAAACTGCCAGCAAGCCGCTGAAGGAATTCATGGCGAAACAAACGAGGGAAAAGGATTTGAATCTCTTTTTGGATTACTCGAAGACAGAAAAACCGCAAACGATTCAGGATATTCCCTTGCATGTGCTAGTACCGGCGTTCGCTATCAGCGAGTTAAAAACTGCCTTTCAAATGGGCTTCATGATTTTTTTGCCTTTTTTAATCATTGATATGATCGTATCCAGCATTTTAATGGCGATGGGCATGATGATGCTCCCGCCGGTTCTGATCTCACTGCCATTTAAAATTCTGTTATTTATCCTGGTCGACGGCTGGCATCTTATCGTCAAATCCTTGCTTACCAGCTTTTAGGGGGTCAGACCCCCGCTGGTTCACCGCATTAAAGTACCGGGGGTCTGGCCCCTCAAATAACGGAGGTTTTCATCATCATGACACCGGAAATGGTCTTCGAAGTATCTAGGCAAAGCGTTTATACCACTCTATTAGTTGCTGCACCCGTTTTGGGAATTGCTTTGGTGGTCGGACTTGTTATCAGCATTTTTCAGTCTGTAACCCAGATTCAGGAGCAAACTCTAGTGTTTGTTCCGAAGATTATCGCAGTGTTTGTCGGGTTGCTGCTGTTTGGGCCGTGGATGCTCCAGCATCTATTAGACTTTACGCAAAATATCTTGGGCAATCTGTCCCATTATACAGGGTAGTGCAGCAGCATGGACTGGTTGAATCAAATTCCCGACTTTCTGCCTATCCTGGCACGTGTCAGCTGTTTTTTCATCACAGTACCGGTGTTTATGATGAGAACAATTCCGGCACCCTTTAAGATTGGACTCTCATTTTTCATGGCCGTCATTGTATTCATTTCTGTGGAACCGTCACATACCCCACAGGCTTTTTCAGGCGGTTATATCGTGCTACTTATAAAAGAAGGCCTAGTCGGTTTGGGACTCGGCTTCATCGCATCTATTCTCTTTTACGCTATCCAATTGGCAGGGACCCTTATTGACCTGCAGGCTGGCTTTTCAATGGGCGCGGTTTTTGATCCGCAATCGGGTACAAATGCCAATTTAACAGGCAGGCTAAAAAATGTGCTGGCGACCCTGTTCTTTCTGTCAATGAATGGCCATCACCTGCTTCTTCAAGGAGTATTGGAAAGTTACCGCTGGATTCCGATTGAAGCGCTTGTGCCGGCGTTTACAGACGGCAGAATCTCAACGTTCATGCTCGAAACTTTCAAAAACTCGTTTGTGATTGCCTTTTTACTGGCGGCCCCCATCGTGTTTACGTTGTTTTTGGTCGACCTATTGCTTGGTATCATCGGGAAAACCTCCCCGCAAATCAATCTGATGGTGGTCGGTTTTTCCTTGAAAATAGGGGTTCATTTTCTTGTCATGCTTGTGGCATTGCCGAGTTTTTTCCTATTGCTCAATACCTTGTTTTCCCAAATGGTAGAATCACTCAGCGAGATGATTCGCATCATAGGGGCATCATCATGAAGACTAAGGGTTCCTTTTTACTAACAGTAGATTTGCAATTTTTCTCGGAGGAAAAAACGGAAAAAGCGACCCCGCAAAAAAGAAGGGAAGCTAGAAATAAGGGTCAAGTGGCCAAAAGTATGGAGTTGTCTTCGTCTTTGATGCTTGCTTCCTTTTTCTTATTTCTCCTTATTTACGGAAAATATCTTGGAACTCAGCTGCTTTTTCTGTTCCGCGAACTTTTTTCCTCCTATTTAATAAGAGAGCTGTCGCCGGCAGGCACCCATAAGTTGTTTGCAGATTTGACCGTGCTCTGTTTTAAAATAGTCTTGCCGGTTTTGCTTGTTTCGTTCGTAGCGGCGTTATTCTCAAACTACATCCAAATCGGCTTTTTATTTACAACGGAAAACCTTAAATTCAATTTGAAAAAGTTAAACCCCGTCGAAGGGGCGAAACGCATTTTTTCAATGCGTTCGGTGGTGGAGCTGCTAAAAAATATCCTGAAAATCACATTGATTGGGGGTGTTTCCTATTGGCTTTTAAAAAAAGAAATAGGATCCATCCTGCAGCTTTCGCAAATGGGTGATGCAAAAATGATTTCCTACCTGTTTACTGTTATCGTCAAACTGGGACTGATTACCTCAATTCTGTATGTCGTTATCGGAGTGGCCGATTTTATTTTTCAAAAATTTGACCATGAAAAGAAGCTGCGAATGTCGATCAAGGAAATCAAGGATGAGCATAAAAAGAGTGAAGGGGACCCGCTGGTAAAAGGGAAAATCAGAGAGCTCCAGCGGGAGATGTCGATGAACCGGATGATTCAGGACGTACCAACTGCGGATGTCGTCATCACCAACCCGACTCATTATGCGATTGCAATTTCCTATGATGCTTCCAAAGCATTTGCGCCGATCGTCTTGGCAAAGGGTGTCGGTTTCATGGCACAAAAAATCAAAGAAATCGCCAAAGAAAATGGCGTCATCATAACAGAGAATAAACCTTTAGCGCGTGCGTTATATGCCAACGTAGAAATTGGCCAGGAAATCCCGGAGGACTTATTTAAAGCGGTTGCTGAGATTCTGGCCTATGTGTATCGGTTAAAAGGTAAGTTTTGAAGAAGAAGGTGAAGAGATGAAATTTAAAGATATTTCCGTGCTCCTTGCGATATTGCTGATTGTCGTTATGATGGTCATTCCATTGCCGCCAATTCTGTTGGATATTTTACTGATTATCAATATATCGCTGTCGATTACGATTTTATTGGTGGGGATGAATACAAAAGAGCCTTTAGATTTCTCGATTTTCCCTTCTCTCTTACTGATTACGACACTTTTTCGCTTGGCGTTGAATGTATCGACGACAAGGGCGATCTTGTCGCATGGGCATGCGGGCCAAGTTGTGGCTACCTTCGGGGAGTTCGTTATCGGCGGAAATCCTGTGATCGGTTTTATCATCTTTTTAATTCTGATTATTATCCAATTCCTTGTTATTACGAAGGGCTCCGAGCGGGTCGCAGAGGTAGCGGCGCGCTTTACCTTGGATGCGATGCCGGGTAAGCAGATGAGCATTGATGCCGATTTAAACGCCGGTCTCATCAGTGAAAAGGACGCCCGGGCGAGACGGGAAAAGGTCGGTCATGAAGCAGATTTCTACGGGGCCATGGACGGTGCCAGTAAATTTGTTAAAGGCGATGCCATCGCCGGAATCATTATTCTTTTTATCAATGTTATTGGTGGCTTCATCATCGGGATGACGATGATGGGGATGGATTTTGCTCAGGCCGCAGGCACGTTTACCCTCCTTTCTGTCGGGGACGGTCTCGTCAGCCAAATTCCTGCCCTGCTCATTTCAACAGCAACCGGTATTATCGTGACCCGTGCAGCCTCAGATGGAAACCTCGGTGATGACCTGACCCGCCAGCTATTTGCTTACCCGAAGCTAATTTATGTGGTAGCCGGCTGTATCGCCTTGTTTGGTCTAGTGACGCCAATCGGCATCTTGTTAACCTGGAGTATAGCCGGATTGCTTGTGTTGGCTGCTTATAAAATGCAAAAAGCGAAGGAAAAAGAGGAAGATGCACAGGAGGAGGTCAGTGATACTCCTCCTGCGGAAGAAAATAGTCCGGAGAATGTGCTTAACCTTCTTCATGTCGATTCACTTGAATTTGAGTTTGGTTTAGGATTGATTCCGTTAGCTGATACCTCCCAGGGCGGGGACATCTTGGACCGGGTGATTGCGATTCGTAAGCAGGTCGCCTTGGAATTGGGGCTGGTCATTCCGATCATCCGGATTCGCGATAATGTCAATTTGGAGTCCAATGAGTATGTCATCAAATTAAAAGGAAACGAGATTGCTAGAGGGGAAATTTTTCTAAACCATTATCTGATGCTGTCGCCAGAGGATGAAGATCATGGCATTGCTGGAATTGAAACAACCGAGCCGACGTTCGGACTTCCAGCTTTATGGATTCAGGAGGAGATGAAGAAAAGGGCGGAAATTTTCGGCTTTACAGTTGTCGATGCTTCTTCTGTCATTACAACCCATCTTGCGGAAACGATCAAGCGGTATGCGCATGAAATTTTAGGAAGAGAAGAAACGAAGCAGCTAATCGACAAGGCAAAGGAGCACTACCCTTCCCTGGTGGAGGAATTGGTTCCGCAGCTGTTATCGGTCGGGCAGGTTCAAAAGGTATTGCAAAAGCTGTTAAAAGAAAAAATTTCGATCCGGAACCTGCCGGTTATTCTTGAAACACTTGCCGATTGGGCTGTATTTACAAAAAATCCGGATTATTTGGCCGAATATGTGAGACAAGGACTCGCACGGCAAATTACCAGCCAATTGGCCGTCAATAAAATGATTCAAGTGATTACGGTGAATGCCAATGTTGAAAAGGTGATTAGCGAGAATGTACAAGAAACGGAGCAGGGTGTGTATTTAACGCTGGACCCGCAAACGATTCAGCAATTGGTGCATTCCTTAAATGACACGATTCAACAGGTGGTTAATGTGGGAATTCAGCCGATTATCCTGACTTCGCCGGCAATCAGGATGTATCTCAAACAAATTGTCGAACGGATTAATGCTGATATTCCCGTTATCTCGTTTAACGAGTTGGAATCTGATGTCGAGGTCCAAAATATTGGTGTCGTTCATTTTCAACATGCTGGAGTGGTTGCTTAATGAAGATTAAGAGATATATAGTCGATTACCTGCCGCAGGCGATTCAACTGATCCGCCAGGAGTTGGGTGAAAATGCGGTGATTTTAAACACGAAGGAAATCAAAACTGGCGGGTTGTTCGGCTTTTTTCAGAGGAAGCAATTGGAAGTGATTGCTGCTTCAGAGGTAGTGGAGAAGCAACCGGAAGAGCAAAATAAGGCAAAACAGCCCCAAGCGGAAGAATCGGAAGTGCTGAGACGGTTGGAAAATGTGGAGAGGCTGCTTGAGAATTTTTCAAAAAATGATGAACCTGTGGCGGCTATACGATTGGGCCAAAAGCTTCAGAAATGGCGGGTGCGGTTAGAGGAGCAGGAGGTTGACGAGGAAGTCATCTGTTTTATTGAAAAAAAAATCACTGCACAATCCCCTTCGTTAGAGGAACTAACCGAACAACAAGTGGGCGAATTGGTCTACGACGCCATAACGGGGCTGTTTCAGGATGGCATCGCACCTGGTGGGCTGGATTCAGCGGTCAACATGATTACGCTGTTAGGCCCAACGGGTGTCGGAAAAACGACTACGATTGCGAAACTAGCATCCAGACAGGTGCTTTATCAACGAAAAAAAGTTGGCCTATTAACAGCAGATACGTTTCGGATAGCAGCAGTGGAGCAGCTCCGGACCTACGCCAATATCTTAAATGTGCCGATTGAGGTCGCTGATAGTCCTGAACAGGTGAAACTTGCGATGGAGCGCCTAGAGCATTGCCAAATGATTTTTATGGACTCGGCCGGCAGGAATTATCTAGAGGAGCAATATATTGAGCAAATGAATGAGCTTCTCTGTAAAGCGTCCAAGCAGGAAAATCACCTTGTGCTCAGCATGACCTCTAGATGGAAAGATATGAAGCGTATAGTGGAAAAAATGAAATCGCTGCAGATCGACAAAGTCATCCTGACGAAGTGGGATGAAAGCACTTGTTTCGGGTCGGCGTTAAATCTGGTGTATCACTATCCCTACCCTTTATCTTTCCTGAGTTTGGGGCAAGGGGTTCCCGAGGACATCATGCTTGCAGAGGCGCAATTTATGGCGAAAAAGATAATGGGAGTAGATGAACGTGCAGGATCAGGCGCAGAGACTGAGAGAATTGTATCAGCGTTTTAATCGAGTTGAGCAGGAATCAGCTCCTGAAACATCGATAAAGGCCCACGGTGGAGCAGTATCCGAAGCGGCAATTTTTGCCCAACGCGGAATAACACCAAAAGCAGATGCAGTTCCACAACACGAAAAAGCAACAAAGGTAATATCCGTCACAAGCGGCAAAGGCGGGGTGGGCAAATCCAATTTTGCGTTAAACTTTGCCCTCAGCTTGAGCGAATCGGGTAAAAAGGTGGTCTTAATTGATTTCGATATTGGCATGGCTAACCTGGAAATTTTACTGGGCATAACACCAAGGTATCATCTCATCGATATGGTGATGGAGAAAAAAAGCATCTGGGAAGTCCTTGGAAAAGGACCGAACGGACTAGAACTGATTTCCGGCGGGAGCGGCTTTGATAAAATTTTGGATTTAAGTGATGATGATGCCAATTATTTGTTTGCCGAACTTGGAAAACTGCAGGGGTACGCAGATATTGTTCTGTTTGATACAGGAGCGGGTCTATCGAGGGAATCGCAACGCTGCCATTTAGCAGCGGATGAAATTATTCTAGTGACAACTCCGGAACCGACTGCAATTACAGATGCTTATTCAGTGATAAAAATTTTGCATTACCAAGATTCGAACCTGAACGTTCGGTTAGTGGTCAACCGTGTTGCCAATTCCAAGGAAGGAATCGCCATTGCCGGAAGAGTACGGACGGTAACGAAAAGATTTTTAAATAAAGAGATTGAGATTCTTGGATTCATGCCGGACGATTCCCTTGTGTTTCAATCTGTCCTAGAGCAGACACCTTTTTACCTAAACTATCCGAAATCTCAAGCAGCCAAGTGGATGAAGGACATGGTAAATATTTATTTACATAGAGACGGGGACAGCCGCCATGCAGCCACAGGAATTAGAGGGTTTATCCAAAAGATGTCCCGTTTTGCTGCGAAAAAGTAAACTTGTCAGTATTTGAGGGAGGAGGAGATAACATTGAAGCAACAGCATGAAGAAGAGTTATTTAATCGCTATCTGCCGTTAGTTCATAAAATCGTCAAAGCAATGAAAAGAAGTCTGCCCCGCCATGTCGAGGAGGACGAGCTCGTTTCGTTTGGGATGATGGGTTTATTAGATGCCTTCCGCAGATACAACCAGCGTAACAATGTCAAGTTTGAAACCTATGCGACGCAGCGCATCCGCGGCGAAATTTATGATGGGCTCCGTCGCAACGATCCGCTCTCAAGGACATTGCGGAAAAAAGAAAAAGAAGTCATGAAGGCCTTTGAAATATTGGAGCAAAGACTGTTCAGGCAGCCCTCCCTTAATGAAGTCAGCGAATATTTAAAGATAAGTGAGAAAGAATGCAAGGATATTCTTACGCAGGCATCCTTTGAAAAACAAGCCTCCTTAGACGAGCCGGTTGAAGCCGGGGAGGAAAATGTCCTGAAAATCGATTTTCTTTCTGATGACTCGTTTGTTGACCAGGCAAAGCTGGTGGAAGAGAGGGAGCGCAGCCAAATCCTCGTCTCCCTTATCGACGAATTGCCAGAAAAGGAAAGAATCATTCTCTCCCTTATTTACGACGAAAACTTAAGCATGAGCGAGGTGGGAAGAATCCTAAACCTACATAAATCGCGAATTTCCCAAATCCACTTAAGAATCATAAAAAAACTAAAATTGGCCTTTGAAAAAGAATACATGTGAGTCATGGGGGGGCTTGTGCCTCACTCAGTCCCCAATAGTGCATCAGATTTTTATATAAAAATAGGAAAATGGCTCAACGCCGGATGGAAAACGGTCGTTACTAGTATTATTCATTTTATATAAAAATCGTAGGTAAGGGGATTAGGTTGCAATGGTTTTAAAAATGAAAGAGAAGGACTTTAGGGTCAACATCCCATTTCCGATGGAATCAGAACTGACGCTTATGAATGTAGAAGCCAATATGGAAAATGTCGTCGTCGTTGTCGAGAATGTTGGCCCAGGGGGACTAAGATTTATATCCAATTTAGATTTATTACTTGATCAAGAAGTCGTCTATTCTCTTCCATCAGATTTATTAGAAGAAAAAATCCTCCTTCCGGGAACTATCATCTGGAAAGAAGAATTAGCAAACGAGCTGTACCAATACGGCGTCCATTTCAACACACCTGAAACTACACGCGCCTATCTAAACAAACTCATGGCAGTTTGAAGTAAAAAGTCATTAAGAAAAAGGCTAAAGGCTCCCTTTGGGAGTCTTTTTACTATAATACGCACGTTGTACAAGTGTATTCCTTTTCGTTTCGTATAAGTGATAAATCGCTGCATTACGTTTCCAATATCCAGTTGTTCGATTAATTTATTTTGGAGTAGAATGAAACATATAAGATTAGATTGAAGGGCGGCGTAGACTGTTGAAGCAAAAAGTGTATATAACGAAGAAATTGCCGGATGTACTCTATAAGAGACTTACGAGCCAGTTTGAGGTAAGAATGTGGGACGAAGAAGAAACCCCTGTCCCAAGGGAGGTCTTATTGAAGGAAGTAACAGACGTCGACGGCCTTTATTGTTTTATCACAGACACAATTGACAAAGATGTACTCGCGCAGGCTAAAATGCTAAAGATGATCAGCACCTGCTCGGTTGGCTATAACCATATTGATGTCCAAGCGGCAGCTGAAAAAGGTGTCAAGGTGGGTTATACACCTGGCGTCCTTACAGAAACAACTGCCGATTTGACGTTTGCCTTATTGATGGCCACGGCACGGAGAGTGGTGGAGGCCTCGGACATATTACATAACGGCGAATGGGGCTCATGGTCACTCATGCAAATGACCGGTCAGGACATATACGGCGCTACTATCGGAATTATCGGTTTGGGGCGGATTGGCGAAGCCCTTGTGAAACGGGCAAAGGGCTTTGATATGAAGGTTCTTTACAATAGCCGGACGCGAAAGCCAGAAAAAGAGGAAGAGCTTGGTATCGAGTATGCTGACCTAAAGGGCTTATTGCAGCAGTCTGATTTTGTCTGCCTGATGCTTCCATACAGCGCCAAGGTGCATCACCTTATCGGCAGTGAAGAATTAGCCCTGATGAAAAAGAACGCGATTCTGATTAATACGGCCCGGGGCGGAATTGTCGATGAGGCTGCCTTGTATGAGGCCCTGAAAAACGGAGACATTTGGGGTGCCGGCCTTGATGTCTTTGAACAGGAGCCGGTTTCGCTCGACAATCCTTTATTAACCCTGCCAAACGTAGTAGCGCTCCCGCACATTGGCAGTGCCAGTGTCCAAACACGGCTGGGAATGGCAAATATGGCCGCAGATAATCTTATCCATGTGTTAACGGGGGCTGTGGAAAAAGCAAACGTTGTCGGGAGCTAAATCTTTTTAAAAGGAGGACCTTACACAAAGATCCTCCTTTTCCCTATTTTAAAGGATATAACCCTTCGTTTTGCGTCTTATAGAGGAATTTATTTTTATACATCTCATGATCAGCACTTTCCAGGATGTCATCAAGTGTAACTGGCGCACCTGGCTTATAGTGGTAAAACCCGTGGCTGGCGGAAATTTTGTATGGCTTCTGACCGGTCTCGTTCAAGTTCTTGAACGCATCCTCGATATTCATCCAAACCTGCTCGACATCTTCCAATTCTTTTTCAAAAAAGACAATGATGAATTCGTCACCGCCGAGGCGGAAGAGAATATCGCCCCGGACGATTTGGCTCTCAATCGTTTTGCAGCATGTCCTAATCAAATCGTCACCGATTGCATGCCCTAAGTTGTCATTGACCTTTTTTAATCCATTAATATCAAGGAAAAAAAGAATAAACTCGCGGGAATTGGCTCCGGCACTTAACTCTTTCCTAAGCAGTTCAATGCCGCTGCGGCGATTGCGGACGCCTGTCAGAATATCGATGGAGGCACGCTCAATAAGCTCCTGTTCCTTTCGCTTGATGTCGGTAATATCAGTAGTGTCAATCAGGATGCAGGTTTCATCATGATAATCCACTAACTCAAAATGCAAAAGCGACCATTTCTTTTGACCGGGAGCAAGCTGCTGCTCGGTCACGTAATTTTTGACACTTTTCTCCATATACAATCGTTCCATAATATCTTGTCTTTCAGCCGGATTGCCGAACAAGAAACCAGCATCAAGCGCCGCTAATTCTTTTCCCTCCAGTTGATAGTACTGGACCGCTTGCTGATTGACCAGTTGGATTTCGTTGTTCAAATTGGTAAGTATCAACGGATTGGGATTTCGCTGGAACAAGCGGCGGAAGCTTTCCTCGTTTTTTGTTAACTTCCTCTTGTTAAAAAAATCATTTTGTCGAAATCTGTAAAAGGTTAAAGCTATTGTAAACGCGATTATGGCGGCCCCAGTTGAATTGACAAGATTTAAAACGAAAGAATAATTTATATTTCCCAAAAAGGCCACTCCAGCGATAGAAAAGAGATGGGCGCCGAGCATCATCGTGAGCATGTGCTTTGGCCGGATGGGAAAAATAACCGCAACCGCAAATAAAATAATCAGATAGGCGTAGATGTTTCCAGTGTACAGCTGGCTAGTAATTGATGAGACAGCTCCTATCAGCAGATATAGCGAAATATAGGAATGGACAACCCGGCTTTTGGAAACCATATGTCTCCTGCTGCGCCGGTAAATCATGATGAATGCAAGGGAGATGACTAGCCCAAAAAGATGCACCACTATAAGGGTCCATTTAAAGGCAGGCTGCTGGAGATTTTGCAAGAAGAAAAAATCAACAATGAAAAAGCATGGATAGGTGTAGATGAGCATATAGGAAACTAGCTTCAATCTCTCAAAGAGGGTGTCGTAGTTAGATTGTTGAAACTCTCGGTCAGGAACGGAATTCTTTTGCTGTTTTATAGTATTTTTCTTCAAGTCAATCATCCTTTTCCCGCCAAAATCAAATTTTCCCAATGTAGTGTATCATAGGTATGGGGGCCTGTCCACGCAACAATTAAACTATTTTTAAAAGTCATTTTATTTAAATAATGCTGTTTTCAGAGTATTATGGATTTAGTACATATTTTTCAAAAATAAATAGTAATGGAGTGAATGAGATGAAGGCAGTTGTGCATGCGGACAAGGCTGGTTTTGAGGGACTGGCTATTCGTGAAATGGAAGAGTTGAAGCCAGGATTTGGTGAGGTACGGGTCAAGCTGAAAACGGCGGGACTCAATCATCGTGACTTGTTCGTGCTGGTACGCCACAAACCGACAGACCCGCCGCTCATCATTGGTTCAGACGGCGCCGGCGTTGTCGATGCGGTTGGTGAGGGTGTTGTTGGTGTCAAGGTGGGCGATGAAGTGCTCATCAACCCAAGCCTTGGCTGGAAAGAAAAGAGCGATGCACCGCCAGCAGGGTTTGAAATTCTTGGCCTCCCGTTCCATGGAACGTTTGCGGAGCAGGTCGTTGTTCCGGCCGATAACGTTGCCTTGAAGCCTGGCTATCTAAGCTGGGAAGAGGCAGGCGTGCTTTCACTGGCGGCCTTAACAGCCTACCGGGCTTTATTTACACAAGGCCAGGTGCGCGAAGGAATGAAGGTATTAATCCCAGGTATCGGCAGCGGAGTTGCGACTTTATTGCTTCAGTTTGCCAAAGCAGCTGGTGCAGTTGTTTATGTGACTTCCCGTTCGTTAGAAAAATGTCAGAAGGCTTTAGAGATTGGTGCGGATAAGGCGTTTGACAGCAATGAAGAATGGGAGCAAGCGCTTGGCGGTGAAAAAATGGATCTTGTCATCGAATGCGTCGGTGCGGCAACTTTTAATAAGTCATTGAAGCAGCTCCGCCCGGGGGGAACGATTGTGACTTTTGGAGCTTCAGCGGGTGATGTTGTCGAATTCAATCTGCGCGACTTTTTCTACGGCCAGTATAAGTTGTTTGGAACCACATTGGGGAGCGGCGAGGAATACAAGGAAATGCTTGAGTTTGTAACGAAGCATGAAATTAAGCCAGTGGTTGACCGGATGTACTCATTTGAGGAGTTCGGCGCGGCTTTTGAGCGGATGGAAAAAGCAGAGCAGTTAGGAAAAATTGGGTTTTATATTGGATAATATATTTAGGAAATTGCCTGATATCAGCCTTCGGGAGTGGCATCAGGCAATTTTTTTAAAAAATATACCTGTTTTGAGGCATCTAAAGGCGTTTGGCGGATTCTTAATCAGTATAATCATAAAAAAGAACGGGTCCTAAAGAACCCGCTCCATTCATTATTTTACTGCAGCGCCCACTCTTCGCTCGACAAACCGCTGCATTCTCTTCAATGCCTCCTGCAGCTGTTCCATGGATGTTGCATAGGAGCAGCGGATATACCCTTCGCCGCTTTCACCGAAGGCATTGCCTGGTACAACGGCGACTTTTTCCTCCATCAGCAATTTCTCGGCAAATTGCTCGGAGCTCAGGCCGGTTGCCTTAATCGATGGGAACACATAAAAGGCGCCGCCAGGAACATGGCAGTCCAGCCCGATATTGTTCAGAGTATCGACCACATAATTCCGGCGCCGGCGATAGCTATTACGCATAGATTCAACCTCATGATATGTGTTACGCAGTGCTTCAATGGCTCCGTGCTGAAGCATATGCGGCGCACACATAGTCGTATATTGGTGAATTTTTAGCATATGCCCGACAAACTCAGCAGGAGCAGCCAAGAATCCCAGCCTCCAGCCTGTCATCGCAAAGCCTTTGGAAAAACCGTTAATTAAAATCGTCCGATCATACATGCCATCAATTGCGGCAAAGCTAGTGAATTCCTCATCATAGGTCAGTTCCGCATAAATTTCATCCATCACGACAATTAAATCATGTTTTTCAACTGTTCTAGCAATTTCCTCAAGATCCTTACGAGTTAACGCAGTTCCCGTTGGATTGTTAGGAGAACAAATTAAAATGGCTTTTGTTTTGTCCGTAATGGCTGCTTCGATTTGTTCAGTCGTAATTTTAAATCCGTTAGCAGGTGAAGTGGACACAGGGATTGGTGTTCCGCCTGCCAACGCCACCAATGGAGCGTAAGAAACGAACGAAGGTTCTACGATAAGGACTTCATCGCCAGGATTCACAATCGCCCGAAAGGCAAGGTCGATTGCCTCGCTCGCACCAACGGTGACGATGATTTGGTTAACGGGATTGTAATCCACGTTAAAGCCTCTTTGTAGATAGGCTGCAATTTCCTCACGCAGCTCCAGCAAGCCGGCGTTTGCCGTATAGGAAGTGAAGCCTTGCTCGATGGATAGAATCGTTGCTTCACGTACGTTCCAAGGAGTGATGAAGTCCGGTTCCCCGACACCTAGCGAAATGACACCTTCCATGCTGGCGGCCAAATCGAAAAATTTCCGAATGGGTGATGGCTTAAGTTCTTTAGCTGTATGTGAAAGATAGTTCGAAATGCCCTTCGTCATGGTGTAACCACCATTCTGCGGTCTTTTTCGTCGCCGCCGTCAAAGCGTACTCCATCATGCTTGTATTTTTTCAGCATGAAATGAGTAGTTGTGGAAACAACACTTTCAATTGGCGATAATTTTTCAGAAACAAAGGAAGCGACCTCGTTCATGGTTCTTCCCTCGACAGTTATTGATAAATCGTAAGCTCCTGACATTAGATATAAGGAGGAAACCTCTGGAAAACGGGCGATTCTTTGCGCCACTTCGTCAAATCCTACCCCGCGCTTTGGTGTGACCTTTACCTCAATCATGGCAATGGTATGCTCCTGCCCTTCAACCTTGCTCCAGTTGATCAATGTTGGGTAGCTCATGATGATTTTTTTCTCTTCAAGTTTCTTGATTGTTTCGCTGACTTTCTCCTCGCTGCTCATGACCATGGATGCGATTGTCGCTGTAGATATTTTGTGGTTTTCTTCAATGATTTTCAGAATTTCAATTTCTTCGCTATTAAGCTTCATAATGGAGTACCTCCTAAACTAGCTAAACTTAAAAAATCCTACCTATGATTTTAATCCTTCTAAGCATGAAAGTCACTCCCAAATACTGTTATACAACAAATAAATTGTGCTATCACAAAAAACGCAGCCACTCAATAAAAAGTGTCCACGCAGGGAAACAATGTCCACGGCTAGTTGTCAAGAACCAGTGGAAAGACATTAATGCAGGAGACAACAATGAAGGAGCTATCGGAGATAGTAGATAGTAAACACTGATGAAAAAAGCCCGCTCAAAAAGCGGGCTGCCATTTCCTATTAAATTACTAGCTTATTCCACTAAAATGAACACATCCGGAATTCCGGCATTTTTAATGGCGTTCATCCGCTTTTCGGCATTTTCACGGCTGGAGAATGCCCCGGCCTGGGCTCGGTACCAGGCTGTCCCGCTGATGACAACGGTATCGACAAACACTTCGAACCCTTTCGACTTCAGCAAGGCGACCTGCTTGTCCGCGTTTTCTCTGGACTGGAACGATCCGGCGATTACCTTGTAAAGCGTACCGGTGGCAGGCGGCGGGGGAGATGCTGGTTTACGCTGCAAATTAAAAGCCTTGGCAAGCCCGTTTGCATGGCCTTGTGCAATATCTTGACGCCACGTCGCTTGTTTCATAAGCGCGGAATCATGGGCATTGGTAATAAAGCCGTTTTCCGACAGCATCGCCGGCATGGACGATTCGCGGAGGACATGAAAGTTGGCCTTTTTCATTCCGCGGTCGATCAGTTGGTTCATTTTTACAACTTCCCCATGGATGGCTTCGCGGTACTTAGCCGTTTGCGAGGAATCTGACAGACCATTATAAGTGTAATCCTCGTATCCTTGTGCAGTGCTTGAAGCAGCATTAATATGAATTGATAAATAATAATCGGCACCCCAAGCATTTGCCTCGTTTGTCCGCTGGCTTAAGCTTTTCGAGAAATCACCTTCCCTGCTCATCTTTACCTCAACATTTTCAAATTGATTGATTAAAATGCTGCGCAGTCTGAGGGCAATATCGAGCGTTACATCCTTCTCGTTCAATCCATTGCCCTGAGCGCCCGGGTCGGTGCCTCCATGGCCTGGATCAAGATAAATCTTCATTTCATCACCTCCATTCTGATTCACCTATATCTTATGAAAAAAAGTTGGACAAGGTTCGGGCAGGTGTCAGCCAGCCTTGTATCCTTGCCACCTTTTATTTATGAAAAAAGGCCGCAAAAGGACAGGCTATGGATAACTTTATTCTGGAATTCGTTATAAAAAATAGCCCTTTTTTGAAAAAGGGCTTAGAACAAAATCTAATCAAACGTTTGAAGAGGAAATATGCTTGTTTTTGAAAAAATCAGTAAATCAATCTACTCTTATGGCTTCCAAAAGGATAATGCAAACTAATGAAAATAGGGAGAACCACTGCTTGCTTTTCGCCAAACGTTTAATTAGCGGAAACCCTCCTTAATATGGAATCTCCTTTTGGATACTATCCAGATTTTGAATGGAGAAATTCACCATCCGTTTATAAAGGTTTAAAACCAATTGACCATACGTAGTTCCCGGTACGGCCCACTTTCCGTTTAAGGAGGTCCATGTCGGTGCAGTACCCCGATTGACAAGGTGGAAACGAGGATCCACTAAAGGGTATTGGTTTGGCAGCGGGTTCGTGGTTGCATAGGCGAACAAGTGCTGCAGGTGAGCGAGTACCCCTTCTTCAGGTGTTTGGAAGCTGGCCCCCGGATTGTTGGGCCCGGTTGCTCCGATCCCAGCGAAGTTGTCCTGCCCCGGTTTGACGACCCCAGTGAATCGGAAGAAGTTCGTCTCGTGAACAGCCTGTGCAAATGCGACGTCTCCTCGAATTCCGTAATATTCGCCATATTTTAAATAAAGGCTTCCCAAATCAGGGGCGCTTGGATTGACTGTTTTTACAAACCGATTCATATGCTCTGGCGATACAAGGGTTGGCCCGAAAATTGAGTTAATAGATGAATCTTGGCCAGGGGCGCTAGGGGTTTCACTGACTATGTCAGAACGACTGCTTGAGTCAGAATCGCCCCCTAATGCAGTACCGTTATTCGGGTCAGTAGTGTCGGATGGGGCTGATTCACTCGCTTCATTTGGACCGGTGCCGGTATTCGACCCAACATCTGGACTTGGAGCGTTACCTACATCAGCATTAGAGTTGCTGTCTGTCGCTTTGGAATTATCTGTTGGGCTTGCGACAGTTCCACCTGACGGGCTTGCAGCAGTTACGCCGCCTCCTTCGATAATAATGAAAGAATCATTTAATCCGGCAATTTGCACAACTTTCAAGCGCTGCTCGGCGTTTTCCCGGTTTGCAAAAGCACCTACTTGGACGCGGTACCAAGTCCCACCTGAAATGTTTGTGATATCAACAAAGGCATCAAATCCCATGGACCGAAGTTTGGCCACACGCTCGTCTGCATTTTCTCTTGATTTGAAGGAACCGGAATAGACTTTGAAGAGGGTTCCGGACACGGGAGCTGCCGGTGCAGGAGCAGGTGTTTGGTCCGGAGATGGCTGCTGCACAGGTGCAGGATTGTTTTTTCGAACAAGATTAAAAGCTGCTGCGAGACCGTTCGCATGGCCTTGAGCGACCTTCTGCCGCCACGCATCCTGCTTCATCAGAGCGGAATCATGGGCGTTTGAGATAAAGCCATTTTCCGTAAGGACGGCTTCCATATTGGACTCGCGAAGCACATGGTAATTGGCCTGCCTCGTGCCGCGGTCATTTAGCTCGTTTACCTTCATTACCTCTGCATGAATGATACTTTGGATTTGGGCTGTTCGTGAGGACCTGGAAAGGCCGTTATAAATATAGTCCTCATAACCTTGAGCGGAAGCGCCCGCTGAATTGATGTGGATGGACAGGTAAAAGTCAGCGCCCCAAGAATTGGCCTCGCTTGTCCTTGAACCCAGGCTTTTGGTGATGTCACTTTCACGGCTCATTTTTACTTGTACGTTTTCAAAATCATTCACTAAAATGGAGCGCAGCTTCAGTGAAATATCCAAGGTAACATCCTTTTCATTAAGACCGTTTCCTTGAGCACCGGGGTCATTTCCGCCATGACCAGGATCTAAATAAATCTTCATTTCATCTCCTCCATTTCCATTTTTTAATCATATATATCCTATGGCAAGACGGAGAATTGGTTCGGGCCTAGTCCATTCGGCCTATGCTCCTGCCTTCCTAGGCATTGACCGGTTCTTCAAAGCTTCTTGAAAAAATACTAAGGAACCGGAAATAGAGCATCCTTTTTTTAATATGGTATAATACGTAGGTCACGTGAATCTTATATAAGGGGAAATGAACTATGATCCTTGTTGTAGGCGGCGCAGGTTATATTGGCAGCCATCTTGTGAAAGAATTAGTTGAAAAAGATGAAGTCGTCGTATTGGACAACCTGTCTACCGGCCATCGAGAAGCCGTTAACGACCAGGCGATTTTTGTAAAAGGCGACCTTGGCAATGAAGAAGATTTGGACATGATTTTCCATAGTTATCCGATACAAGCCGTGATGCATTTTGCGGCTAACAGTCTCGTTGGCGAGTCAGTCGTGGACCCGATGAAGTATTATCAAAATAATGTCTCTTCTACTTTAACTTTATTAAAGGTTATGATGAAACACAATGTAAAAAACTTTATTTTTTCCTCCACAGCAGCTACCTACGGGATTCCGAATGTGGACATCATTGATGAATTAACTCCAACGGCGCCGATTAATCCGTATGGCCATTCAAAACTGATGATTGAACAAATCCTGGCTGATTTTTCAAAAGCCTATGATTTACATTATGTTGTTTTGCGCTACTTTAATGCAGCGGGCGCTCACGAATCTGCGGTAATTGGAGAGAGTCATGATCCGGAAACTCACTTGATTCCGATTGTTCTGCAGCAGCTGTTAGGCCAGCGGGAAAAGATTTCTGTTTTCGGTTCTGATTACGATACTGAGGACGGCACCTGTATCCGCGACTATATTCATGTCACCGATTTGGCTTCCGCACATATTCTTGCCCTTGAGGCGCTCTTATCAGGAAAGAAAACAGCAGAGATTTACAATCTTGGCAACGGGCTAGGATACTCTGTTAAAGAAGTAATTGAAACGTGTGAACGAATAACAGGCGTAAAGGCCAATGTCGAAATGGCCGACCGCCGTGCCGGCGACCCAGCAAGACTTGTTGCCTCTTCCGATAAAATATTCAACGAACTCGGCTGGAAAGCAGAACGAAACCTAGAACGCATCATCGCCGACGCCTGGAACTGGCATCAGGAGCAAAGGTACTGATGCACGGGGACGGGGCTTTTGCCTTATTTGAATAGACTAGCACCATTTAATTAAAAAAGTCCAATTCGCATCAATTCAGCGGATTGGACTTTTCTCATATTGATGTATATTAATGCTGTAAAAAGGCTAGTTGGATAAAGAACAGCACAGCAAAAACATAGACAAGCGGGTGAACGTCACGCCCTTTTCCTTTGACCAATTTTAATAGCGGATAACTGATAAATCCAAGGGCGATACCAGTTGAAATGCTCGAAGTGAGCGGCATGGCTAAAATCGTCAAGAAAGCAGGGAACGCTTCCTCAAGCTCGCTCCAACGGATTTTTGCAATGTTACCCATCATCAGGCTGCCGACAATAATCAACGCTGGAGATGTAATCGCCGAAATCCCGGAAACAGCACCGACTAGCGGCCCAAAGAAAGCTGACAGGATAAACAGTCCGGCAACTGTAAGAGTGGTTAAGCCAGTCCGGCCGCCAGCAGCAACCCCAGATGTTGACTCAATGTAGGCTGTAGTTGGGCTCGTCCCAAACATTGCCCCAGTGGCAGTAGCCACTGAGTCGGATAACAAGGCGTGGCGGGCCCGCGGCAGCTTGTCACCTTTCATTAATCCTGCTTGGTTTGCAACTCCGACCATCGTTCCAGTCGTATCAAAAATCGTTACTAAAATGAAAGAGAAAACAACCGCGTAAAGGCTGTGATGAATGACATCGCCAACCGCTGTGATTGGATTGGCGACCATCAACCCTTCTGGAAGTGAAGGGAAGGATAGGAATCCTTTATCAAAGGAAAGCTGACCGGTGAAAAAAGCGACGACTCCAGTGATAATCATCCCGAAAAACAAGGCCCCGTTCACTCTTAAAACCATAAGGATAAGAGTAACGGCAAGCCCTAAAATGGTTAACAGAGCAGATGCTGAATGAAGATTGCCGAGACGGACTAGATTGACTGGATCTGCAACGATAATTTTGGTAAGCCGCAGCCCGATAAAGGCGATAAAAAGCCCAATGCCGGCGGTTATTCCGTGCTTTAGGTTCTCCGGAATGGCTTCAATTAATTTTTCCCTGAGTGGAGTTAATGACAAAATGACAAAGATAATACCAGCCACAAAAACAGCGGCAAAGGCGGTGGTGTAACTGATATGCTGCCCGCCGACGACGGAATAAGCAAAGTAAGCGTTCAGCCCCATTCCCGGCGCGATGGCGATTGGATAATTGGCGAACAGTGCCATCCATAGACAGCCCACAACAGTAGCTAAAATAGTGGCAGTGAAAACCTGATCAAACGGAACGCCTGCATCAGCAAGAATAACCGGGTTTACCACGACGATATACACCATCGTGAAGAAAGTAGTTATCCCTGCTATCACTTCTGTTCTCACGTTTGTACCATTTTCTTTAAGTCTAAACATCTTAGTTCCTCCAAAACACGAACGATTGAATAAACACTTTATAATATTATTCGCATTTAAATAAACTTGCAATAGGTAAATTTATATTTCCCATACGTTTTGATGATTATGAAAGGGCTGTCAACAGGGTGTCAGTAAACGTCCGTGGACAAAGGTCTGCCCAGGGTGGACACTTGTCTCGGCGCAGCCTGGTCTAAAATGCTACTATTTGGACGTGTTAAGACATATTCTTTGGTATATAGGCCTTTCCATCGTAAAGGAGTGCATCATGAGGAGAAGAAGAAATGTACCGGTAAAAGGGCTGGTTATGGGGATTTTGTTGATAACTGCGGTTTTATTGTTGGTGAGATGTGCTTTTGTTTCATCGGACCAACAGGCAGTAGCTGTGGTGAAGGAGTTTTATCAATATGAGCAACAGGGGGATTTCGCCAGTTCCTGGTCGCTGTTCCATTCCGAGATGAAGAAAAGATTTGGCAAAGGCGCCTATATTCAGGACCGCGCCCATGTATTTATGAACCATTTTGGAGTTGAAACATTTACTTATACACTTGATGGACCGGAAAAACTAGATAAATGGAAAATGTCTAAAACAGGTCATTCCTTCAAGAATGTCTATAAAATCTTCGTCACCCAAACCTTTAAAGGAAAATACGGCAACTTTGATCTCAAGCAAGAGGTCTTCGCCGTCAAAGAAAAAGAAAAATGGTGTATTCTTTGGAATTACAATGGTCAGTAATAGATGGTGTCAGCACCGGTCGCGGACAGTTGTCCCGGCTATGCCTGTTTTGCTCTTTAGGTTTGTCCTTTAGTATGGAGGAATATAATAGATATTTCCCGAATTTAAGAACAATAAATATAAACAATGTAGTGGAGGTTTAAATGGGATACATAGAAGATTTACGGAAAATCATAGGAACACGGCCGCTGATTTTAGTTGGTGCCTGTGTGGGAGCACTCGATAACAAGGGAAGGCTTCTTCTCCAAAAAAGAGCAAACGGTATGTGGGGACTGCCTGGTGGTCTGCTGGAACTAGGTGAGTCAGCCGAAGAAGCGGCAAGACGCGAAGTTTTCGAAGAAACTGGAGTGGAAGTTGGCGAACTGGAGCTGGCAGGAGTCTTCTCGGGAAAGCAGTATTTTGTCGAGCTGCCGAATGGCGACCAATTTTATCCCGTCACGATTGCATACAAATCAAAAGATATTAAAAACACAAATATCAAAATTGATGGTCATGAAACACTTGATGCTGGATTTTTTGACCTCGGGAATCTTCCGGAACAGACCAGCCCGTTGGTGGCTAGAATTATTAAGAAGTTTGGATGATGCATGTTGGACGGCTCATATGCATCATTTCCGTGGCATATGAGCCCCCCAATCCATCACTCCCGCACTATATCTTTTAATGAACGAAGAGGTGAGGATATGTTAGACAAAATTAAAGGCGCCCTTTTTGGTCTGGCCATTGGCGATGCGCTGGGCGGCACGACTGAATTTTTAACAAGCGAAGAAATTCGCAGAAAATATGGGAAGGTGACCGAGATTATCGGCGGCGGGGTCTGGAACTTGGCCAAAGGGGAAACTACTGACGATACGGCCATGACCGTGGCCGTCGCAAAAGGGATCCTAAAGAACCCAGAAAACCCAATTCAATCAATTGGGGAAGAATTCTTAAAATGGTGTGCGACAAACCCTAAAGATATTGGCAATATCATTCGTGCGGTTATAAGTACATACAGTGAGGGCAGCTGGACAGTCGCTGCCGAAATAGCCCATAACCACTATCTTGGCGGTAAATCTGCCGGCAATGGTACCTTAATGCGCTGCCTGCCTGTTGCCTTAGCCTACCAGGACCTCGAAAGAGTAGAAGAGGTGTCAAGGGAACAATCTAAAATGACACATTACGACTCCTTAGCAGATGAAGCTTGTGTCATCTATAACCGAATCGCCTATCAGGTCCTTCATGGCACAGGACTGAAGGAGGCAATCCAAACCGAAATCAGGGGAACCATCTATGAATCTGCATTAACAGGTAAAAGGCCAACGCCTCCGCCTGATGGTTTCGTTGTGAACACCATGCATTGGGTTTTATACTGGCTTCTCAATTGCGAATCCTTCTTGGATGTTGTGATTGGTGCAGCCAACGAAGGGTATGATACAGATACAGTAGCCGCCATTGCTGGCGGATTAGCGGGTTTGGCCTGCGGCTATAAGGAGCTGCCTCGAGAGTATTGTGATGTATTGCTTGTAAAATCAGATCTAGAAGAGATAGGTGTAAAGCTCTATGAATTAGCTAAATAGAAATAGGCTGAGCCATTCTAAACAAGCGTAAAAAGCTGGTCAAACCCTAGGGGGCGGCCAGCTTTTTTATTTATAGTGAATATCTCTAGATTGCTGTCTAGGTATAAAGCTGCTAACAAACAACGCGATAAAAACGCCGGCGGAATCAAACCCAATATCGAACAGTCTTCCATCGCGGGTAAAATATAATTGTAGAATCTCGGTAAGCACCCCGTAGGAAATGGCGAGAATCAGTGTTGTCCCTTTTGCTTGAAACCGGGATTGCAGCAATATTGTCAGGATGAAAAAAGCACTGAAATGTCCTGCTTTTTGAAGCAGAAAATCAGCATTTAGGCGGGATGGCAATGGCTCCAGTAACACAGATAGGTCTGGATGACGGTCCCACTCAAACCGAATCTCACCAAACCGTATTAATTGATCAAAACAATATGTACACGTAGAAACAAAAATGGCACCAGCACAAAGTAGAATCAGTAAAACCCTCATAAAAATGCCTCCCTTAGCCTCCATTTTGTTCTCCAGGAATTTTTTTTATACTCCGCTTAGACTTGTTGATAGTCCTTGTTATCCTAAATTTCTCCATTTTAACTCATATTCTAAACCATTCTACAAATACTATTTTTGTTTGTTTAAATTTTTGACAGGTAAGGGGGAGGATTTTTCTTTAATGAAGAGGATATCTTTTGTGGCCGTCTTGGTGCTTTTGATAGCCGAGCAGCTCACAGGTCATATTTTTCCGAAATTAGCCAACGCAGTAAGGGAGGATCCTACGGTTCAATTACGCCTGCTTGAAACCACTGATTTACATGTATTTTTGGCAAACTATGATTATTATCAGACGAAAGAAGATAACAAGGTTGGGCTGGTGAAGACGTCCACTTTGATTAAACAAGCCCGGAACGAGGTAAAAAACTCATTGCTTTTTGACAATGGCGATAATATACAAGGGAATCCGCTGGGGGATTATGTTGCAAAGGTAAGAGGGCTAAAAGACGGTGATGTCCATCCGGTAACAAGGGCCTTTAATATGCTCGGATACGATGCGGTGACTGTAGGCAATCATGAGTTTAATTACGGGCTGGACTTTTTAAATCGCGCCTTGGAAGGTGCGAAGATGCCGGTAGTTAACGCTAATGTTTATGACGCAGCAACTGGCAGACATTATTTTGAACCTTATGTTATTCTTAACAAAAATGTGATCGATGATGAAGGGCAGAATCACGTCGTTAAGGTCGGGGTCATTGGCTTTGTGCCGCCGCAAATCATGGAATGGGATAATGCTAATTTAGAAGGGAAGGTTACCACCAAGTCGATTGTAGAATCGGCGAGAAAATTTGTCCCGGAAATGAAGAAGAAGGGGGCCGACGTGATAGTGGCACTTGCCCACACGGGAATCAGCGCTGAACCATATTCACCAGGAATGGAAAATACGGCCTACTACTTAACACAAATCAGGGGCATCGATGCAGTATTGACCGGCCATTCGCATAATTTATTCCCAGGTCCGCTCTATGCGAATTTGCCAAATACCAATCTTGAAAAAGGAACCATAAACGGAAAGCCGGTCGTGATGGCGGGATCATTTGGAAGCCATTTGGGGATCATTGACCTCAAACTGCAAAAAATTCGTGGAAAATGGGCGGTTGCTGGCGGCGAGAGTACGCTCAGACCGATTGCTGATGAAAAAGGAAATTCTCTTGCAGCAACTGACGAAGAGTTAAGGAAAGAGTTATTGCGAGAGCATATAGGTACGACTGATTACGTCAACCAGCCGATTGGCGAGACAACCGCACCAATCTTCAGTTATTTTGCTCTTGTTCAGGACGACCCGTCCGTGCAAATCGTCAATAATGCGCAAACGGAGTATTTGGTTGAAAAATTAAAGGATCCAACCTACAGCAAATTTGCAGGCATTCCGGTCCTTTCTGCGGCTGCTCCATTTAAAGACGGCGGACGCGGCGGGGCGAATTATTACACAGATATCCCAGAAGGAACCCTTGCTATCAAAAACGTCGCGGACCTTTATTTGTATCCGAATACGCTTCATGCTGTATTAGTGAACGGTGCTCAACTAAAGGATTGGCTCGAAATGAGTGCGGGGCAATTCAACCAGTTGAATCCGGCAGCGGGTAGCGAACAGCAGCTAATCAATCCAGATTTCCGCTCCTATAATTTTGATATTATTGACGGGGTTCAGTACCAGGTGGATGTGACCAAGCCGGCAAAATATGATTATAACGGGAAGCTGGTTAATCCGAACTCCAGCCGAATCGGTAGCTTAACGTATCAGGGCAAGCCGGTTACCGCGGACCAGAAATTCATTGTTGCAACAAATAATTACCGGGCGTCCAGCAAAACCTTTCCCGGGGTTAGTCAGGGTGAAGTCATTCTTCAGTCGCCGGATGAAAATCGCCAAATCATTACAAACTACATTCGCGAAACCCAAACGATTAACCCGTCTGCCGACCAGAACTGGTCTATTGCAAAATTTCAGGGCACAGTGGTTCCTGTATTTGAAACTTCACCAAAAGCTCAGGAATATGCAAAGCTATTCAAAAATATTCAATACATTGGGCCATCGAGTGGCGGGTTTGTGAAATACTCGATTGATTTAACAAATTAAGTCTTTTAATGCAGACTAAGGGTTTTTATTGGATGATAATTCCAATAAATGTGGTGAGGGTAAAGGATTTTGTAGTGAGACATTAAAATTTTGTATTGAGAAATCCATTTATGTAGTAAAACCTCGCAATTACGTAGTGAGGCGTAAAAAAAGCAGTCTAACCCTAGGGTCAGACTGCTTTGCTAATTTAAAAAACAATTATTGTGTCACTTTCTGAATAATTGAGATGTTATGTCCCTTTTTAGGCAGTCTTTCCTCATTTTCCCCAAGTTTTTTCATCATAAATAACTTTTTCAAGTTTCGTAAGGGAAGGAAGTCATAGGACTAAATGTACTTAAGCGGGAAATTTCGCCTCCTCCATAAACAATTTTGAAATAATGTTGTATCCTTATTGATAGAACTTAAGAAAAGGACGGTATTTTCATGAAAAAGACGGCAAAGGACATCCTATATATTTTTCTCGGTGCCCTTATTTTTGCGATAGGAGTGAATTATTTTACCATCCCAAACCATCTCTCCGAAGGCGGCATATTGGGGATCACTATTGTGGCTCACTATTTGTTTGGCTGGTCGCCTGGTGTTGTGAATTTCATATTAAATGCTGTACTAATATTAATAGGCTATAAATTTTTTGATAAAAGAGCTTTTTTTTATACACTAGTTTCGCTTGCTGCCTGTTCAGGGTTTTTATTTTTAACAGAGGATATTGGAAAAAAGCTCACGGAGGATACTTTGCTTGCCTCACTGTTTGCCGGATTGCTAGTGGGGGCGGGGTTAGGCTTCATTTTCCGAGCAGGTGGAACATCTGGAGGCACGACCATTTTGGCAAGGCTGGCGAATCAATTTTTTGGGTGGAGCATGGGAAAGGCCATGCTCATCATTGACATCGTGGTGGTGGCAGGGTCGATTTTTATCATAGGCTTGGAAAAAGCGATGTTTACACTGCTGATTGTGTATGTCGGTGCAAAGGCAATTGATTTCATCGTCGAAGGACTAGATGAACGGGTCGCAGTCCTGGTCATTTCCAACTCACCTGAGGTGGTTCTTGCCGGCATTACCGAGAAAATGTCGCGCGGTCTCACTGTCCTCGACGGACACGGCGGCTATACCGGCCAGAAAAAAGAAGTCCTCTACATCGTCATCAATAAACAAGAAATCGTTCAACTCAAAAATCTCATCAGCCAAATCGACCCAAATGCCTACGTCACCGTCCACAACGTCCACGAAATGATGGGGAAGGGGTACAAGGCTGGTTAGGTGTCAGGCACCACGGGAGGAAATTTGTTCACGTGGGGGGATACCGACAAAATATTGTCTGATATATGATAGTTCGACAGGTTTACTGTTTTTGGAATAGTAAATCCAAGGATATTGGAGTATAATTTCTTTAGAAAAAGGAGGTGATTGTGTTGGACGAGAAACGATTAGACAGGTTAGAAGATATGCTATCTCATTTAATTGGTATGGTAGGCGGGATTAAAACGGAACTGTCGGAATTACGAAGGGAACAGCAAGGAATAAAAGCAGAACTTTTGGAATTACGTGCCGAAAACCAAAAACAATTTGCGAATATTCAGGCTAAGCTAACTGACATGCAAGCAGACCAGGACCATATTTGGGAAAAGGCAGCAAGAAATGAACGAGAACTGGCGAAACTTAAAATTCATCTTCAGTTATAATCCCTTCAATTATTATCTGCATATATGACCCGTAACATTTTTCAATAGGGAACCCCATGATTATCTAAAATCAGCGTAAAAAAAGGAAGTGTCCTCATTCTACTGAATTTGGAAACTTCCTTTTATTATAATAGAGATTGGTAAGATGTGGCATTTATGGTGTCAGGAACCCGCATGGACAAATAGGCGTTTTGTCCATGCGGGTCAACATTTGTATTTCTTTAACAGCTCATTGTAGTTTTTCGACTGCTGCCCGGCCTGAGAAGAAGGTGGCACCGCCGCCCATGTCGGCAATTCGGTCAGGAGTGAGGGAGTTAACTAGGTGCTTTGTTGATATGTTTACGGTTGTATCCGATATCCCAGCTCCATCTGCCCATAATCCCTGTGTCACGGCCACCCCCGGAAGAACGCTGTCCCCGACAGCTGCTTTCAGCTCAACCTCGCCGCGATGATTCCAGACTCGGACCCGTTCACCTTCTTCAATCCCCAGCCGTGCAGCATCCTCCCAATTAATAAAAAGGCGCGGCTCCTTTTCCAAGGTAACGTGCTTATCGTTATTAGAGAAGGTCGAGTTCAGGAAATTATGGTTAGGACCAGGGACAAATTGAAACGGAAACTCCCCGCCATCGTCCGCTAACGGTATGTAAGTTGGCAGGGGCGGGTATCCGTCCTTCTTCATTAACTCCGAATATAATTCGATTTTCCCACTCGGCGTCGGCAGCCTGCCCGGGAAGAGTGGCTTAACATTAGCCTTCACATAATAGCGCTCCGCCAGAACCTTGTAGTTCACACCGTCCAAATAAGGATTTCGCGGGTTATTAAGCGCTCCGTTAATCATTTCCGCTTCCGTCTCAGTAAAGGCAGACTCCTTGAAGCCCATCCGCTCAGCGAGCTGCCGGAACACCTCAATATTAGACTTTGCCTCTCCATACGGTTCAATGATCGGCTGCTGCAGCTGTACGAAATGATGCCAGTAAGAAGAATAGAAATCGGTGTTTTCAAACGATGATGTTGATGGAAGTACGATATCCGCAAACTTGGCCGTTTCTGTTAAAAATAAATCGTGTACCACAGTAAACAAGTCTTCACGGGCAAGCCCTTCACGCACCTTTTCACTTGAAGGGGCCACAATCGCAGGGTTTGAACCGTACACATATAGAGACTTTACCGGCGGGTCAAGCGTTAGCAGGGCATCGCCGAGCAGATTCATGTTCACAATGCGCGTGTTTTTATTTTTCAAAAAATCAGGCCGCTGCAGCTGCGAAGCATTATGGGCAAGGTATCCCGAATTGCCTTTGATAGCGCCGCCCCCATTCACCAGCCACTGTCCAGTCAACGCCGGCAGGCAGGAAACAGTCCGGACAAACATGCCGCCATTATCGTGGTGCTGCGGGCCATTTCCAATCCGAATAAAAGAAGGCGATGCTACCCCATACATTCGTGCCAATCTATAGATATCGTCAACTGGAACCCCGGTAATTTCCGAAACAGCTGCCGGGCCATATTGCTTCACATGCTCCCGCAGTTCCTCGTGCCCAACCGTATATTTTTTCAAAAAATCATTTTCGACCATGTTTTCGTCAAACAAAATGTGCATGATGCCGAGGGCCAAGGCGCTGTCCGTTCCCGGCAAAATTGGAATAAACCAATCTGCCAATCTTCCAGTCTGGTTTTTATGGACATCGATGACAATAATCTTGGCGCCATTTTCGCGGCGTGCCTTTTGTGCCAGGGCCACTTGGTGCATATTCGTGCTCACCGCATTAATGCCCCAGAAAATGAACAACTTTGTATGAATCGTCTCCTCCGGATCAATGCCAAGGCTTCCACCCATTGTATATTTGTAGCCCACAGCTCCGGCAGAGTTGCAGATGGTCCGGTCAAGCCGTGAGGCACCAAGCCTGTTCCAAAAGCGGCGGTCCATACCCTCAGCTGCCAGCCGCCCCATATTTCCGTAAAAGCTATAGGGTAGGATACTCTCAGGGCCGTCTAATTGAATTAGTTCCTTCCAACGGTCAGTGATGGTGCGTAACGCTTCGTCCCAGCTAATGCGTGTAAATCGTCCCTCGCCTTTAGCTCCAATGCGCTTCAGCGGATATAGCAGGCGTTTCTCATCATGAATCCGTTCCGCCATGTTCCGAACCTTATTGCAAATGTGTCCTTTTGTCACGGGGTGTTCTGGATCCCCCTCGACCTTGACAATCTTGCCGTCTTTCTTATGTAACAGGAGGCCGCACTGGTCCGGACAGTCAAGCGGGCAAACCGCATGAAAAATCCCATCCCGCGGGAGATTTTCATAGGAAGGCATAAGCATTCTCCTCTATAGAGTTTGATAGATTTATACTATCGCATAAGGGGGTTGATTGTCACGAATCGAGAGATAGGATGGTGAAACATAGTCAGGGTATTTTGGGGCTAGTATGTCACTGCATAAAAGACGTCCAAACCCATCCAACCTCACCGTGACAAAATCAACTGATGATTGCTGTGGTTTGGCGGAACCATCGGGTAGACATTCTCCTCCTCAACCACGTCAAACTCCATCAGTGCCGGTCCGTCCAGTTGCATCGCCTGCGCAATAATCTGTCGGGCCTCTACCTCAGATCGAGCCCTAAATCCAGCGACACCGTAAGCTTCAGCCACCCCTGCAAAATTCGGTGAGCCGATTTTTACAGAAGAATAGCGCCCATGATAAAACAGCTCCTGCCACTGGCGGACCATGCCCAAATAACCGTTATTCAAAATCGCAATCTTGATGGGCAGGCGGTACCTGACAGCCGTAATCAGCTCCTGCAGATTCATTTGAAAGCTGCCGTCACCGGACACGCATAAAATAGGTGACCTCGAACGCGAACGCTCGGCTTCGGAGACCTCAGCCGCAAAATCTGTCACCCCAGCAGCCGCCCCGATTGCTGCTGGCAGTCCATAGCCCATCGTGCCCAGCCCGCCAGACGTCACCAACGTCCGTGGTCTCGTAAACTGATAATGATGCGCGGTCCAAATCTGGTGCTGCCCGACATCCGTCACCACCACTGTGTCCTCTCCGGAAAACTCAGCCAGCGTTCGAATCACCGACTGTGGGCTTAAAACACTCTTTGACTTCTCAAAACGCGGTACCGTCCGCTTCCAATCTACCGCTTCATTTACCCAAATTTCGCCATTTGTCCGGATTTGCTCATAATCAAGGTCCTGTTTTAATTGAAAAAGGAACTCAGCGGCGTCTTTGACAATCGGCAGGTCTACGGAAATGATTTTATTGATCTCTGCTGGGTCTATGTCCACGTGAATTTTTTTCGACTTTGGCGAAAAACCGCTCACCTTTCCGGTCACCCGGTCGCTAAACCGGACTCCAATGGAGATCAACAGATCGCAATGGTGCACCGCTTTGTTGGCAGCAAACGTCCCGTGCATCCCCAGCATCCCTAAAAACAGGGGGTTCCCCGCATTTATCGCTCCAATACCGAGTAAAGAACTGACAACTGGAATCCGGGAGCGCTCAGCGATTTCCCGTAAATGACTGGCAGCCCCTGAAGCAATTACCCCGCCGCCGACAAATAGTACCGGCTTTCTGGCGTTTTCAATTAATTCTTTCGCATGTTTAATAGGTTTCATGCACGTTTCATTAGACCGTTCACCTCTTTGTGCACGGCTATGGTTCATCCGCTCGCCGCCCATCGTTACACTATTAGTAGTCAACTCTACCAAAACCGGTCCGGGCCGTCCTTCAACCGCAAGCCTTAAGGCATTATCAAGTCCCCCCCGCAGCTGCCTTGCTTCAGTTATAAACGAATGCTTGGTAATCGGCATCGTAATTCCCGAGATATCTAATTCTTTGGCAGATTCCCCGTTTAATAGATTAGCTGAAAATGGCCCGGCAATAACAACGATCGGGACAGAATCACTATAGGCGGTTGCAATCCCGGTGATTCCGCTTGTTACCCCGGCAGCCGTTGTCAACAGGACTACTCCGGGCTTACCGGTAGCGCGGGCGTAACCGTCGGCTGCGTGAACGGCTGCCTGTTCATGCCGTAATTGAATGTATCGTGTACCTGAAAGTTCCCTTGGAAACAATCCATCATTATGGCAGCCAAAAACACATGCTACTCCCAGTTCATGAAGGGCCTCAAACATCGAATCAACATTATAAACTTCCGTTAACAATGTATTCACCTGATTTCCTAATTTTTAAATAGTTTAAATTATCAGGTAAAATAAGTATGTGATGTAAATCAAGGATGGGCTGTTTTTTTAAAAAACAAAAATTTAAACGGGTTGTACTTGTGAGGTGCAAAACGGTAAATCACAACCCTAACCACATAGGAAATCACTTAACCTTTCACAACACAAATCACAGTATATTGCACAGTCCATAAGGCTTTGATGAAAATATCTCTAAGCCTTATTTTCTATATTGGACTAAAGCAAACGTAAGTGTACAAGTTCATTAGACAGAGTTTGATAAATAAGGGGAGAAATTTCCCTTAATTAGCAATTAAGATCAAGAATAACTTAAATAGGCGGAGAAATTTCCCCTATTGACTCAAAAAACTTCAGTATTGGGGCTTTTGCTTTGTTTAAGCGAAAAATCTTCCCTTATTTACGCCGGAATGAGCCCTATTCTCCATTTAGCGGAAAAATTTTCGCTTATTTTAGATTACCACTAGTTACTTTTCACCAATCGGCCCACTATCCATAGGATAAAAATAAGTATGGGTGGGAGGTTTTATCTATGTATCCTTTTTCCAATTACCTTGATGCGATAAACCGGCAAGGCAATAAATTGATGGGTGAAGTGGAAAGGGCGATTAATGGCGAATACAGTGCTATCGATTGTTATGCCAAGCTGGCCAATTTGGCTCCAGATAAGGAGGAGCGTAATCGAATCCTTGAAATTCGCCAAGATGAGCTAAAGCATTATCAGCAGTTTGTAGAGATCTACAGAAGATTAGCAGGTCACCATCCGCAACCGAAAATTATCGAGGAATGTCCAGGAAATTACCTGAACGGACTGGAGTTTGCATTAGTGGATGAGCAGCAAACAGTCGATTTTTATCTGGAAATTTCCGATACTGCCAACGATCCGTTTATTAGGGAGGTCTTTCGCAGGGCTGCAGCGGATGAGCAGAACCATGCGGTGTGGTTCTTGTACTTTTTTTCAAAAAGAAAATGAAAAATGTCCCCCGGTAAACAGTATCCTTACCGGGGGACATTTTACTAGATGGTTCATGATTAGTCCTTGCCGCCACCCGAATCGCCTCCACTGTCGGAACTGCCATAATTATTATCGTTATCATTAGAGGTATCATATAAATAGTCTTTATCATCATTATGATGGCCAGAAGATTTTTCTTTCTTAATGCTTGGAAAAATGAGGAGAGCCAAAATAATCAATATGGTCCCAAAGAACTCTTGCGTTCCGAAAATAAGGTATATACCCAAAATCAAGAGTACTGCACCAACCAGCCTTTGAAGCAATCTTATTGCATTCAGAAACATCCCCCCTTATAAAATAATTATTTTCAAGTAGGACTTTTTATGTATTACGAACAGTTTACAGCCTTATGATTCTCTCACGATACCAAGCCCGCAACAGAAGGGACAGAAGCGAACCCTAAATTTGTTAAACAAAAAAAGGACTCATCAACCGAGCCCAAATCATATTGTCCGCCTTGCCCGCACGATCTCCGAACTCGATGGAAGCCCACACATCACAGACCAAAGCATCACAATGGCCATTCGCTTGAACGGAGTTGCATTAAAACGATAGTTCGCCAATTTACAATTTTCTAAGCCTTTCCTTTATGTTTTCTGTATGGGCCAGGATTAGCAGCAATATCATGCCTGAGGAAATGGCAGGGATAATCCAATTATTCGTGTTGAAAACCAAGAACACAGGAATAAATAGGAACGCCCCCAGGCCTGCGAATGTGAAGCTTTTTAAAAAGGGGTAGAGGACGAGAAATGCGAGAACAATAACGGGTGCCAGAAGCGGCTCGAACGCGATGATTCCACCGATAAAGGTGGAAATTCCCATGCCGCCTTTAAACTTAAGAACAACCGGTTTAAGATGGCCAACAATAACAAACACCAATCCTAACAATTGGACCGTCTCTGAAAAATGCAGCAGATATCGCCCGGCAAGTACCACTGCTGCCCCTTTCAAGGCGTCTCCCAGAAAAGTCAGAACAAAGGCCTTTTTTCCATAAACACGCCCAGCGTTCCGTGCCCCGACATTCCCGCTACCCTGCTCCCGGATATCCTGCCCTTTCAACAACTTGGACACTAAGTATCCGAACATGATATTACCAACCAGATAAGAAACAAGATAATACAACCAGACCATTGTCATCACTGCCTATTCAATGCTTTTTTGGTAAACGATACTTTTAACAATTATAATATGTTTCTATTGTTAGAATGGAGATTTATAAGAGGCGGTTAGTGCATAAAATACCAAAAGGGTTCGGCCCCTAATGAACCAAACCCTAAATAATTTATATAAACATAAGCAGACTCAATGCCATCACAGCCATACCGCCAATCAACCCATAGATGGAGAGGTGGGCTTCGTCATATCGTTTGGCGGCTGGCAGCAACTCATCAAGGGAAATGAATACCATAATCCCTGCTACGGCGGCAAAGATAACCCCAAACATAATATCGTTAAGAAAAGGCATTAGGAAAAGGTAAGCAGCTAGCGCTCCGATTGGCTCAGACAATCCCGAAAGAAAGGAAAGCTTAAACGCTCTTTTTTTATCGCCGGTGGCAAAATAGACCGGAACAGAAACCGCAATTCCTTCGGGAATGTTGTGGATGGCAATGGCGACAGCAATGGCGATTCCGAGCTTTGGATCCTGAAGGGCAGAGGTAAATGTAGCAATCCCTTCCGGAAAGTTATGAATGCCAATAGCAAGTGCGGTGAATGTCCCCATTTTTAATAAGTCTGGTTTCTTTCCGGTAGTCGCAGCTTCCCCGCCGGTTGCAGCCATTTCCTCGACTGTACGAAGTTCATGCGGGTTGCTGTGCTTGGGTATAAATTTATCAATGGCTGCAATTAAAAGCATCCCCGCAAAGAAACCGCCGACGGTCATCCAGTTGCCCGGAACGGTTCCCATGGCATCAACTAGTGCTGTTTTTGCCTTTTCAAAAATCTCAATCATGGACACATAAATCATGACACCGGCGGAGAATCCAAGTGTGACCGAAAGAAACTTTGTATTAGTGTGAGAAGTGAAAAATGCAAGTACGCTGCCAATCCCAGTCGCAAGGCCGGCAAATAAAGTTAACCCAAAGGCCAGCAGCAGATTTTGAGTCACCTTTTTACCCCCCTTTATAAAAACAAATTTAGCTTTCTTGATGTTGCTTCTTTCTTTCTAAAATAACATAAAAACAGTTATATTTTTATATGCACAAACCCAGAAATGTTTCCTTTTATGAGGAAGAACCGTCCCTTTGCATCACTAAAAAACTGGCTAAATGGGGAAAGCTGCCCCTTTAGCCAGTCTGGTATTTTTTTCTGTATTTTTTATTGTAATTCCAGTTGCTGCTTTAGTTCGGTTTGAATTCTTGTCTTTTCTTCTGGTGAAACAAGCCCATAGTATATATTATTGATCATGGTCCCGGTTTCTTTGATTTCCATCTGCTGAATCGCTTTTCCGGCGTCTTTATAATTTTTTTGGATATCCACCATTTGGTCAAAGGTTAGATTGGTTTTTACGTTTTTTCCAATGGCTTCAAATATGGAGGAGAAATTTGTTAGACTCGACAGGCTCATGCCTTCTTCAATTACAGACTCAATGATTTGCCGCTGTCTTAATTGTCGTCCGAAATCTCCTCGGGGGTCTTCATGCCTCATTCTTGAAAAACTTAAGGCCTGCTCACCGTTAAGATTTATTTCGCCGATTGGAAAGTGGAAATTCCCTTCGGAAAAATCAATATCATTATAGACCTTGACTCCTCCGACCGCATCCACAATATCCTGAAAGCCTTCCATGTTAATCTGCATGTAATAATCAATCGGAATATCAAGGAATTCCTCAACGGTGGCCATGGACATTGGAATTCCGCCAAAAGCATAGGCATGGTTAATTTTATCTTCTGTTCCTTTACCAACTATTTCAGTGCGGGTATCCCGCGGGATGCTGAGCATTTTAACGGAGTTATTATTTGGATTAACTGCAAGTACGATAATCGTGTCAGAACGGCCTTTGTCACTTTCCCGTTCATCAACACCCAGCATTAAAACAGAAAAGGGCTGCTTTTTTTCCAATGCGACGGGCTGTTCCCGTTTTTCTGGCACGGTCCGTTTAATTGGCTGGTGCATGGTAACTACTGCCTCTTTGACCGAGTGATAAACCATATACCCATAAACCCCCGCCGCAACAAAAACTAGTAAAATAACAATCCCTGTTACTTTTAGCCACTTTCTACCTTTTCTTGTGCGAGCCTCCATAATAGTGGACCTCCAAAATATGTAGTTTAATAGTGTAACAATAAAGTGTGTGTGTTTTTATACTATGGGTGTTAGGTACTGCTTGTAACTATTTGTACGTCTGTAGTGGACTGTTTGTTATGGAGCCGGGAAGTTGATTGCAGTAGTTAGTGAAAGAGTTGAATGTTAGAAAAGACGAGTTGCGTAACCGTTGTGGATGCAGAAAATGAAACTTTTGGTACATTTAAATATATAGTAGTTAGGGATATATTATCATCGTTTGGAAAAAAATCCAATTCGAAAGTATGTTTAGATAGAGATTAAAGATTTGAAGCCAGCCATGGGCACTTTCCCGCAACAAAAAAGGGGATACAGTCTCTTCAGAACTGTGTCCCCTTTTTTGCACATTTTCTCTAGCCCTGTTGTTTACTCCTCATTTTCATCTTTATTTTGTTTTTTTTGCTGCTCCTGCAAGGCGATCAGGAGGTCCTGAATATCTACCCGGCCGTCCTTATTCAGGTCGTTTAAATTCATTTCAGGTGCTGATGGCGTCTGCGGCACAGTAGGTGTCGAGCCCTGCACACCCATATTCGAACTCGGACCAGCAGCCGCGGCTGCCTTATTTTTCGAACCGCCGGCAAAGGTGAACAGCAAAAGAATCAGAACAAGCAGACCGGCCACACCGTCACCAATATAGAAGAAGGTGGCATAATCGGACCAAAGCATCTTACTTTTGCTCATTTTCTCCTCAGAATTGCCAATATACTCCTTTATTTCCGAGTGATTTGGATAAATCCGCTGGACTGCTTCAAATTTATCCAAGGCATGTTTATAGTATCCGCCCCAATACAATTCCAGGCCCTCTTTATACAACCGATTCGTTTCGCTTTTCGTATTTCTGACACCGGCCTGGTTCACAAATTCCTTGACTGTATTTACCGGTACGGCAAAATTAAAGCCCTGCACTTCTTGACCGTTGACCGTATCGCCACGGAATGTTAGAAGCCCAATAATTTGCCCCTTTTCGTTAATGACAGGTCCGCCGCTATTTCCGTGCGTTGCCGCGGCGTTAATTTGAATTACCGGACTTCCTTGATCGGTCTTTTTGTCAGTCGCGGAAATTTGCCCGGCATTCATGGTGGAAACGAGAGATGAATCAGGTGACAGAAGGTCCGAATCGGCAGCGGCCGGATACCCGCTTACCCAAATATTATCCTGGTTTTGGACTTCGCTAGAGTCACCAAGCGGGATGGTCGGCAGGTTCTTTCCCTCTATTTTTACGACGGCGGCGTCCTTCCCTTGGTTAATGGGCGCACCGTAACTCTTAATTTCCCCATCGAGAACATCTCCGCCTGGTAAAATAACCTTTGTGACACGCTTAATTTCGGTATATTGAGTATAGGCAACTAAATAATTAAAGGCAGTATTGTAATCAACTTGGAAGTGGTCCGCCATGATGGTCACCAACTGCCCGAAGGCAGCATCGGCCACCTCTTGGTCTGCCATCTTTCCATATTCGACGACATGGGCGTTGGTCACGATATAGCCATCAGAGCTAATAATCGCGCCAGAACCTGACCCACCGATAAGCGTTTGATATTTTAACTGTTCCAAAACTGCTTCGACTTCAGGGTTGTAGTCATTAAACTGCCACCCAACCAATGCATAGTCAATAATTCGCACTACAGCAGGCTTCGTGTATTCATTCAGCCTTTGGGCTTGCGATACATCCCCTTTGGCAGGCTTGATGTTGATCAGGACAAAGGAAGCGACAATCGCCGCAATCAGCAGCAAGCTGATTGGAATGGTAAATAGGGCCCTCTTCTTCAATGCATGATTCACCTCTATATTCGGGATTTTTGAAAAGCCAACAATGGCAATATATTCGCTGGTTGGTTAATGGGAAGTTGTACCTGAAAATTTGGCTGTGGGTTCTGTTGGCAGGGAAGTCTATATGGATGGAGTGGTAGTTAGCAGTTATTTTTCAAAAAAACATTTGAAAGGTATAATGGTTTGTAGATTAACTATTGGAGGTCTTATTAAATATGCAATTAAAGGTTATGACGGTATTCGGTACGAGACCTGAAGCAATCAAAATGGCGCCGCTTGTGAAGGAGCTGGAAAAGCATCCGGAGCAAATCAAGTCAATTGTAACTGTGACAGCGCAGCATCGCGAAATGCTGGACCAAGTTTTGAATATTTTTGAAATCACGCCTGATTATGATTTAAATATAATGAAAGAAAGACAATCGTTGGTCGGTGTGACCACCCGGGCTTTGGAAGGTCTTGACCAGGTTCTGGCAGAGGTTAAACCAGATATTGTGCTGGTTCACGGGGATACATCGACAACGTTCGTGGCAAGTTTAGCAGCTTTTTATCATCAGATTCCGATTGGTCATGTGGAGGCGGGGCTTCGTACGCACAATAAATATTCACCCTACCCGGAGGAAATGAACCGGCAGCTGACAGGTGTTTTGGCTGATCTTCATTTTTCGCCAACGGTTCAGTCAAAGCAGAATCTATTAGTGGAAAATAAGAAGGCAGAATCTATTTTCATAACAGGAAATACGGCTATTGATGCGTTAAAGACGACCGTTAAAAGCCAATATTCACATCCTGTATTAGATAGGCTGGGCGGAGATAGATTGGTGCTTATGACAGCCCACCGTCGTGAAAACACGGGAAAACCAATGGAGAACATGTTCAATGCCATCCGCCGATTGGTTGAAAAGCACGATGATATCCAGGTCGTTTACCCGGTACATATGAATCCGGTTGTTCGCGAGATAGCCGGTCGAATCTTGGGTGACAATGATCGAATTCATTTAATTGAACCGCTGGATGTCATTGATTTCCACAACTTTGCCTCACGGGCATATTTGATTCTTACTGATTCCGGCGGAGTTCAAGAGGAAGCCCCATCGTTAGGTGTTCCGGTTCTTGTTCTAAGAGATACAACCGAGCGACCGGAAGGGATTGATGCCGGCACGCTGAAGCTCGCAGGTACAGATGAAGAAACCATCTTCGGAATGGCCGACGAACTGCTCTCAAACCCGGCGGCCCACGACCAAATGGCCAAAGCCTCCAACCCATACGGCGACGGTATCGCCTCTGGTCGCATCGTCCAAGCTATCCTCTACCACTTCGGAAAACAAGGGGAAAGACCAGGGGATTTTGGTATTGAATAAAAAGGTGCCAGGCACCTTTTATGGACGACATTAATTGAAGTAAGATTGCTGTAACGTTTGTAGGTACGAAACTTCTAGCCTCCTTGTCTCTATTGTCTAGGCAAGGAGGCTTATTCCTATTTTCTTGTAGAAAGTGTGTTGTATATGAAGCTAAAGAAAATCCATCATATTGCCATAATTTGTTCAGATTATCTAAAATCGAAGGATTTCTATGTCCGTATTCTGGGTTTGAAGCCAATAAGTGAAACTTACCGGAAGGAGCGAGACTCATATAAATTAGATTTGGATGTGAATGGCCAATACCAGATTGAACTGTTCTCTTTCCCGAACCCACCCAAGCGGCCAAGCTATCCGGAGGCTGTCGGCTTACGGCATATTGCCTTTGAAGTAGAAAATATCGAAGAAGCCGTACACCATTTAGAAGAGCAGCAAATTGAATTGGAGCCTATCCGCATCGACACCCTCACCAACAAGAAATTCACCTTCTTTGCAGACCCGGACGGCCTTCCCATCGAACTGTATGAGATTTAGGAAAAGCACCCATCCCTTTCCTCAAAAAATAGGTCTCAGGTCGTAGTTTGTTTGCGATTCAAGTCTATGGCGGGCAGGAGTTTTTTCATGTATTGTGGAATTAATAGATGGAAATAACTTTCATTTGTTGGCAATTCATTCGAAAATGAAACATTCGCTTCTTTCGTACGTATGAATAGAAGTGATGAATAGTCAGGAGTCGATTAAAATGAATCCCATTCTTTCGTTAATTCTCCGCTCGTTTGTGGCTGTACCGGTTACCATCATCGCGGGCTTTGTCAGTTTTTTCTTTATGAACATAAACTTTCTGCCGTCGATTGGCATTGCGATTGCCGCAGGAGTTCTAACTCACTTGATTCTCGGCCCAATCATGACATCCAAGTTTTTGAAAAAACAACAGCTGTCATGGAGGGAATACCGTTATATTCGAAAAAATTTAGCGGATGCCCAGAAAAAGATCCGCCGCTTGAATAAATCGCTGTTCAGCATTCGTGACCTCTCGTCTGTGAAGCAAAGAATTGATATACTTCGTATCACCAAAAAAATTCAAAAGATGGCACTAAAGGAGCCGAAACGTTTTTATCAGGCTGAGCCGTTTTACTTTTCACATCTCGATTCAGTCATCGAGCTGACGGAAAAATACAACTTTCTATCCGCTCAGCCGAAAAAAAGCTTGGAAATTAATCAATCCCTGATTGAAACCCGGCAAACCTTGAATGAGCTTACCAAAGTCCTGGAAGAAGATTTATATCATGTGGTCTCAGATGACGTAGACCATTTAAATTTTGAAATTGATGTTGCCAAACATACGATTAAAAAACAAAAAGAAGCTAAATTTCCTGAAGAAAATAGGTGGTTAAAATGACCGAAAATAATCCATTGCAAAAAGGTGACTTTTTAAACGACATTCTTGCTGACCCGTTTGGCGACGGGCTTCAGCCTGCGAAAAGCCCAGTAGTCCAGCAGCCTGGGGAAAATCCGCGGCCGACGAAACTTATTGATGTCATTCCTGAGGAGCACCGCGCCAAAGCCTATCAGCTAGCTGAACAAATTGACCCGGCCAACCATCAAGCGATGATTCAGTACGGGACACAGGCCCAGGGAAAGCTGCTCTCGTTTTCTCACGCCATGCTTGAGCATGTTCAGCAAAAGGACGTTGGTGAAATTGGAGAAATCATCAGCGATTTAATGAAACGCCTCAACGAAGTGAATCCGGACGAGCTAAAAGATAGCAAGCCGTCCTTTTTTGGAAGGATGTTTGGAAAAATCTCCAGTTCCCTTCAGGAGGTTCTGTCTAAATACCAGAAAACGGGCGCGCAAATCGATCGCATCAGTGTGAAGCTTGAGCGCAGCAAAAACGTATTGTTATCCGATATTAAGCTGCTCGAGCAGCTTTACGAAACAAATAAAGAGTATTTCCATGCCCTCAATGTCTATATTGCAGCCGGTGAAATTAAGCTTGAGGAAATGCATGAAAAGACAATCCCGCAGCTAAAAAGAGAGGCAGAAGCCACAAACGACCAGATGAAGTTTCAAGAGGTCAACGATATGATTCAATTTGCGGACCGGCTCGATAAACGTCTCCATGATTTGAAGCTAAGCCGGGAAATCACGATTCAAAGTGCACCGCAAATCCGCCTGATTCAAAACACAAACCAGGCCTTAGTGGAAAAAATCCAGTCCTCCATCGTCACAGCCATTCCATTATGGAAAAACCAAGTGGCGATTGCCCTGACACTCATCCGCCAGCGCCATGCAGTCGAGGCTCAAAAGCAGGTATCCAAAACTACTAACGAACTGCTGCTGAAAAATGCCGAAATGCTGAAAACAAATACGATTGAAACGGCCAAAGAAAACGAGCGTGGTCTTGTCGATATCGAAACGCTCAAGAAAACACAGGAAAACCTAATTACCACACTGGAAGAGACCTTAAGAATCCAAGAGGAAGGCCGCCACAAACGCCGGATTGCGGAGCAAGAACTTGCCACGATGGAAAACGATCTAAAACTAAAACTCCTTGAAATCAAAGGAAAATAAGAAAAGCCCTCGCAAAGAAAAGTTCAAGATGCGGGGGCTGTTTTTTTTTAGACACAATTGCGCTTAGAAACGCAGCATTTTATTAATTCAAAAAAGGCAAGGGTTCGTCCCCTGCTTTTACTCGTTAGTTCTGTGGGTTTACTCGTCAACTTTAAAGGTTTACTCGCCTAAACTCCAATTTTACTCGCCCACAACCCTGTTTTATGAGTCAACCCCAGAATCCGTTGTCTGCGACCCTAGAACTTTGTCATTTATTCACAGGTACTGCATCATAGTATTCCTCTAGGGTAATCCCATGTTTGGAGATAACTTTGGCAGTGGCTTTACCAACATAACGAAGATGCCATGGTTCATATTTGTACCCAGTGATGGCTTCTTTTCCTTTCGGGTAGCGGATAATGAAGCCATACTCGTCTGCATGGTTCGCGAGCCACTTGGCCTCCAACGTTCCCCCAAAGCAATCTTCCGCAGGGCACTTTCCGTTCCCGCCCGTCACATCGATAGCAAGACCTGTTTCATGCTCGCTTGTCCCAGGCTCGGCACTATACATTTTCGCTTTTTTAAGGCCATCCTGATTAACGTAATAATTGAACAACGCCTTTTGCGTAGTATACGACCGATAGGCCGAAACTCCAGCCAGGCCGATGCCCTGTTCCTCGGCAGCGGCAAATAATTTTTCGATGGCCTTAGCCGCTTCCTTTCGCATTTTTTGTTTTTCTGTTTTTTCATTAGAAATAAACGGAATGTTTGGATACACTATATCCTTAGGCTGGTAGTTTTCAGGTAAGATATTGTACTGATTTACAAGGACTGGAATACTTTCTGGGTTGAACACCTCTCGCGCCGGCTCATCACGCTGTACCTGCTTTTTCTTAGAGGAAGCGGATGAAGTGCCGTCAGTAAAATCAGATTTAGTCCCCGTTGCGCCTTTGTCGTCTTGGGAAAAAAAGCTTTTCCCAATGCAGCCGGTTAAAGGGAAAAGCAGGAGCATCACACTAGTCATCACAGAAAATACTTTTATCATCTCAAACTTCCTTTTTAAAAAAATGAATTTGATAACAGCATGGACACAATAAAAGCATTTTTAAACATGCAAATAAATTAAACCTCAATTGCAACATGGGTCCTTTTCTCTATAAACGAAAGCATGATTCTAATGTAAATAGACAGGTCTTTTGTGAATTTTCAAAAAATTAGTACCGGAGACTCTTTTCATTTTAAAGTAGGTTATCTATGCTGTTTACAAACACATAAATCGTACGAAACGGCAAAGCTATTGAAAAATGGTGACGCAAAGCTATAGGGGCTAATGTTTAACAACGATGCTAGCCAGCTACCGAACACGAATACTCCAGCGGTTTATGTAAAGACAGGTAAGGAGGGTTTCATGTGTTAAAATTATGGCAAAAGGGAAAATATTATTATCATGTCTATCTGTACCGACATAATGAGCTGCTGCAGCAGGATTGTTTATGTGAGAAGCTGAGGTGGAAGTTGAAGATTAAAGCAATCTATCACAATAGCAAAGCGATTGAACTTGGTTTTAAATTAAACCCGTTAACCTGAAAAATAGTTTCTTTTAAGATAGCAAATCCTTTAGGTGAAATAAGATGAAATATGTCAGAGGGACAAGGAATCTTTCGACACTTTTCTTACCACAACAAAAAAGAAATCGGCTGTTCCCCAGCCGATTTCTTTTTTTATCTATACATATTTTAGTGTGACATTACAGCGGTGCCGTCATCATGTCCATCTTTCGTAACCTTCAAAACCGCAGTAGCTCCTTTAGTAGCATGGTTAAATTGGTGGGTTACAATTGGATAGCTGCCTTCTTTTGTGACAGTGAACTCAACCACGGCACCGCCGCTTGCTGGCAGAAGCACGGTTTGCATCCCTTTCATGTGGTTGTATGGATTTCCGTCGATATACACATCGTCAAAGACAGTTCCAACTACATGGAAGCTGGAAACCTCATTCGGCCCCACGTTGTCAACATAAAGTCTCACTCTGTCACCAACCTTGGCAAGGAGCGGTTTGTCAACAAGAGCGCCAACGGTACCGTCTGTATTTGGATCGCCATCTTTTAGTGCCTTCGCGGAAAAGACGACATATTTTGGAACACCATTTGTAAAGTCATCTAAGTTGTTGTATTTATACCATTCGTTTTGCACAAGCGCATATTCACGAGTCACTTGAGAGTCTGTAGGGTAGCCATCTTTTGGTTTCACAATAATCATTCCGTGCATCCCGTTCGCGATATGAGCGAGAACTGGCTTTGTGCCGCAGTGGTACATGAATACGCCAGGATTGTCAGCAGGATAGCTGAAGCTGCCAGTATGATCAGGCATTACATTTGCGAAATCAGCGGAAGGTGCTGCATGTACGGCATGGAAGTCCATGCTGTGCGGAATGGATGGATCCATATTTTTTAAGGTAAAATTGATCTTATCCCCTTGATTGACAACAATCACCGGGCCAGGCGCTTCGCCGTTAAAGGTCCATGCCTTATACATTTCGCCTTTATTGATTTCAATGTCAGTAATTTGGGCAGTCATTTCAATATTGACTTCATGCTCGCTGATTCGGTCGATTTTAATCGGAGTCGGTTTTTGGTTTAGGTCTTTATGGGGTGCGAATACTTCAACTGCAGCCGCTTTGTCAGACTGCGCTTCCACCTTTTTTTCAACCGAAAGATCAGCTTTACCACAAGCACCAAGAATTAATACGGATGTGACAACAGTTGCTGCAACCTTTGTAAACTTACCCATTTTTCTTCCCTCCATTTGAAACTCCTAATTTTTTTGGCTAATAAGAAGATATAAACTTTCTGTCGAAAGCTTTATACTTTCTTAACGCATAAATTCAACTACGCCTCTGTCTTCGTCCTATCGGACTCGCCAATCGACGAGTTTTCATTTATTTGATTAATGATTACACTTTCATTTTACTTTGATTTGAAAAGCCCCCAGTGAGCCAGGTCACTCAAAATGCGGGTGTTCTTGAACGTTTTGTGAAATGGTGAGCAAAGCATTATTTCAACAGTGTAAACACTAATTTCTCAGCTGATAGTGGTAATTCTATTAATAAAAGGAGGCGATTTTTTTGAAAAATAAAAATGAAGAAACAAGTGAAGGATTGAATCAAATACTTGAAATCATTAATGCAAAGGGAGATGAAGGGGAACTGCGGGAGGTTGTTGAAAAAAATAGTCAAAATCCAAACGAACAGCAACAGTAATTCTATTTAGGGAACTAGAAACGTATTTCTAGTTCCTAATTTCGTGAGCAATGTGGATAAGTTGTGGATAAAGCCCTTTGGTTTGTGGGTAACCAACCTATTTTTGTTGGTATTTGACTTTTCAAAAAAACAGGATTTAGTTGTTTAATTGTGAATAACCTCTGTGAAAATGTTGATAACCCTGTGGATTCTGTTGAAAAACTTGTTCATAAACTATGGATAGGTACAAACTCCCTGTGGACAGCTTATTTTCTCCCCTTAAAGAATATGACAATTGTCACCCTATTTTGATGACAATACATATTAAAAAGCAATGCCTCCTCGGCTGCTCCTGCTTCCCAAAAGACGTCAAAGCCTTAATCCAAACATCCAAAGAAACGGGGAGCCCACTATCGATATTGGAAAAGGTTGTTCAAGTTAACGATGAACAACAGCTTTACTTTATGAAAAAAATCAGGAAGGTATTGGGAGGAGACTTGGAAAGCAAAACGATTGCCGTGCTGGGATTAGCTTTTAAAGCCAATACGGACGATACACGGGAATCACAGAGTTTGACCCTGATTGAAAAATTGCGCGGGGAACAGGCTGAGGTTCAAGTCCATGATCAGTCGTAAAATCAGCAGGCTTAATGCAGTTTTCAAAGGTGGAGGAAACAGTGAAGGGCAGTGACGCAGTCATACTTTGTACAGACTGGAATGACTACAAAACTTTAGACTGGGAGGCTCTTAAGCCATTGATGAAACAACCTATCATCTTTTATGGCAGGAACATGCTCAATAAAAAAAATCGAGGAACTTGGCTTTCGATATCTAGGAGTAGCCAATCACTAATTCTTGATAATACAAGGGGACAACTGTCCCCTGTCCCCTTATTATTTTTGACTCTGCAAAACCAGTTGCAATCCCAGGCCAATATAGATGGTCCCAACCACTTTACCCTGCCAGCGGGCAAATCGGCTGTTTCGATTGGAAAAGAGCTGCTTCCCAATGGAGCTTGTCAGAAAGGCTAGGAAAGTTGTATACAAAATACTCATTAATACGAAGGTCAGTCCGAGTGTTAACAGCTGCAGAACAACCGGTGTTCCATTATGTTGAACAAATTGTGGCAGAAAGGCCAAAAAGAACAGCGCTGTTTTCGGATTCAACAGTTCAATGAGCAGTGCTTGGCGGAAGGACGTGACTCCCGATCGTGGTTTAGCTGAAGTGACAGTCTCGGTATGACTTTTTGCTTTTTCTAAAAACGATTTAATCCCGATGAAAATTAAATAGGCAGCCCCTAAATATTTTACGATTTCAAAGGCAAGCGCGGAGGTCATTAAGATGGCCGAAAGTCCAAGCACCGCCGCAATCGTATGGAACAAGTCCCCAACGGCAATCCCAACGCCCGTTATAATTCCGGACTTTCGCCCGCCATTGGCAGTCTGTGTGACGGTTAACAGGACAGCGGGACCGGGGATAAGAAATAGGACAAGCACAACTAAGATAAATGATAGCAATTTTTATCACTCCATGAAAAATTGTGTGGTGATGCCATTTTATCACAATATTGAAAAAACTATAATACCCCAAAGCTTCTGTTCCAATAAAAAAATCCTGCCCGCAAATCGACGGCCAGGAGTTCAACTAATAAATAGATTAACTTATATTCTCAATATAAATAGCTTTATCAAATTCTGGCAAATGGATACAAAGCTTATCATTCCGCCGGAGCCGGTGGCCAGTTTCGGCGTCAATTAACTCACCGCCCATATCAATCGTACAATTTGATTTATTGAGTAGCAGTAAGGTATTATCAGTTATTGCTACGAAGGTAATCTGGTCGGTTCCGGAAAACTCCTGATCAAGTTTGAAGAGCTGCCGTAAGTGAAACTCACCCTTAAACGCCTTTAGTTTTTTCACCCTGTGTACTGTACTTTCGCCAGTATTTTCATCTTTTACCTCTACCACAAGTTGTCCGCTGAACCCACGGTTTTTCTTCCTCCTTTTTGTACAATAGGAGTAGCCCAAAATCACTAGCAGCAATATAGCTGCCGCACCCGTCACTGCGTAAATCCATGGTAACGTTGATGGTTTCTCAGTCATGGCTGCCTTCACGTGCCCTCCGACAGGCTTAAAGTTTATTCCGCCGGCACCTGTGACTTTGATCGTCTGCGGCTTGGTCTCACGGTAAAAGCTGTTTCCTTCCGCCCTCACTGTCACTTCATGCATGCCTGAATCACCAGCTTTATACTCGCCGAAAAACCGGTTCTCTCCAGCCTTAAGAGGGATTTCCTCTATTTTCCCTGAAACTGAATTCTTTACGTAAAGCCCGGCCTTAAGCGTAGGATATAGACCCTTATTAACGATTTTCTTGCCGTTATCCTCAAAGAAAGCTTCAATCTTCACAGTATCGCCAGCTTTAATATTTTTTGCCAGCGAGGCCAGCTTTAGCTGCAGGTCATTATTGAAGACAAGCTTCACATCCACCTTGTCTTGCGGGAACCCTTTCACCTTCAAAGTCCAATTTCCTTGAATGGGATTGAGCAATTTCAGCATCGAGTAATTTTTTGACTTGGTTACCGTTATGTTATCGGAAGGAATGGCTAGTTCTTTCCCGGACGGGGCGACTAGCTTCAATTCAACCGGCTTATTGGAAATCAGCGAAATATTGGCCTCCAGCACATTTTCATTTGGAACGGTAAACGGAACATCCTGAAATTCCTCCGTTGCAGTCACATCCTTAACCGGGACCATTTTTAACTTTAAATGGTCAGCGAAGATTTCACTAAGGATGCCTGGCAGGTCAGTGGCATTATTGGTTTCGAAAAACTTTCCGTTCGTGCGGGCGGCAATATTCTGCAGCAGCTGCTTATTCAGCTTGCCATCGGCATTTAAGCCAATAACATAAATCGGATAGCCCTTCACTTTTGCATCCACTACCGATTGGGCCAACTGTTCATCGGCCTGCTGATTAGTTTTCGGCTTGGTTTTGTCCAAATCATTGTTGCCGTCAGCAAGCACTACGACAAGTGGAATATAGCCAGATTCATGGCCAGTGTCTAAAAATTTAAGTGCTTCTGCCACTCCAACGGAAATATCGGTGTTATTGTATTTTCCAAGCGAATCGATAAAACTCTTTATGGCCTGCTTATCCGCTTCTGATCGGATTTTCGTAAGCTCTTTTTTGCTTTCGACATCATTTCCGTAAGCAATTACCCCAATTTTGTCCCCTTTAATAGAGGACATATCAACAAACATTTTCATCGCTTCATTAGAAAGACCATTCGGGTCACTGGAAAGCATCGACTTGCTGACATCAACCACCAACACTCCTTCAATCCTTGAAGAAAGCTCCATCTGAGCCGCAGCCTCGGCACGGTAAGCACCCACCGAACTAAAGATGAATAGAAACAAAGCAAGAAGGTAAATCCCCTTTTTCATCATCTATGTGACCACCTCTTGTAATCTAGTAATAGAATGTGTTCAGTAAATAAATGTATTGCGTTCTTTATATAATACTATTCTACCAACCCTGCCACATTTTTCATAAAATATTTGTCTAAAAAAACAAAAGTATTATCGACAAATTTCGGCTGACGGGTGATGCATGGGGACGGTTCTCGTGCCTCAAAATGAGGAATTACCGAGGCATATGGGCGGTTTGCGGATAATGGTAAGAATATTTTGATGCTTATCACATAACAATATGTTAAATTATTTCTATTAAACTCAAATTCAAGTAACCATCAAAAAGGGGAAATCGCATGACAAGAACATGGAAGTGGATCATTGCCTGTTTCGTATTCTTGCTTTTATTAAATGGCTTAGGAATCCTGGCTGTGCATTTATTGAGTAAGTAAACTATAAAATCCCCAAAAATTAACCATAGGGAATGACGTTGATGACAACGAATTTAACTAAACCTATTTCAATTAAGCTGTTGATTGGTATGCTGGTTGTGGTCTTTGGAGCCGAAATCCTGCTCTATCTCAACCGTTTCAGCTATCTCGCCGGAACCCTTTATGACGCAGTAATGGTCGCTTCGCTTTTTATCGGTATCAAACTGCACCGAAGGCTCACACTCCCACAGGAGAAGGTCCCAAGTAAAACCAAACGGCAGACGGTCCTTCAGTTTACGGGTGCTTTTTTGCTTTTCGTTCTTGGCAGCACCGTAATCAACGTCTATTCAAGTATGACCTTCGATGACTTTAACTCTGATTATGACCAGTATGTGCAAACCTATACCGAAACGCAAACCTACCAAGAGGAAGAGAAGGGAACCACCGCAACAGCAGAGTCAACATTTTGGTCCTATATGGATAACATCGATACAATTGGCGCTGATCTTTATACAGACACCCTGGCCGGTCTGGAGGAGGTTTGGCGGTTAGCCTACATGATCCTTATCCTCGTCGTCTTCAAAAAGCTTTTTCCGAAACGGTGGGAGAGTGGATCGAGGGATGTCTTCCTAATGGTCGCCCTGTTTTGGACCTCGCTTTTTTTCGGTATCGACCACACGCTTGATACCGAACAGGCATGGACGGTGAAAATAGGGTCCATTGTTACCTTCGCTAACATGGGCTTCCTGTTTGGAATGATCCTTTTATGGACACGAAACCTGTGGTTGACCGTGCTGGTTCACTCTCTCTACGACATTACCGCAACCCTATCATGGTATTACATCGACTATGCTGTCGAACTTTTTGCAGGGATCTTGCTGGTTGTACACATGATCTTATTCCTAATGGAAAAGTCGGAGCAAAAACGCATCCGAGTTCAGTTGGAACAGACCGAGGCGGCGCAACTGGCAGAATAATAGAACAAGAGGCCACAGCGTTCTGTGACCTCTTTTTTTGCAGCCATATAATTAGGTGTCCGCTTCATTCTCCGTAAATGTAAGATTTTCCATTTATCCAATATTCAATCGCACTATTTTCCTGCACATGATATTTTACTTTTTCGCTGTCGAAGGCCTTCAGTAAACTATCCCTGGCCAATTCCTGTTTGACGTCGAGCTCGATTAAATATTTTTGAAAAAGGACGGGGTCGATTGTTTTCGTTTCAGCAAGATACGTGATAATAGAAAGACGCTGTTCATTGACACCAAGCAGATCCAGATTGTATTCACGAAAGCCCGAAGGAATGGGTAAATCCTTTAACATTGTGATCAGTTCCTTCTGCTTCACTTTAGCCGCTTGAAGATCGTGCACTTGATTTTCCAGACTATTCTCCAATAATGTTGAACTTTCTCTCTGGTACCTTTGCTCCCTTTTTAAATAGGAGATAATCCTCTCATTTTTTGGACCTGCCAGATTCATTGCTAATAAAGAAGAAAACAATATTAATAGAAAAATTCCAAAGAGAGTAAGTATCCAATTTTTATTTATATTTAATTGTGTCGGAGGGGGAATTTCACTCATTAGATGGTCCCCATAAGCACTATTTACTTTCAGTTCTTCCAGCTCTTGTTTGACTTTCTGTTGGGCAGGAGTCAGCATGATTGCACCCCGATTTCCGTTGGACTACTATTATCCTACTACAAAAGTAGGAGTTAAATCCATTTATTCCCTAAACTATTTTAATACAATAATTCTACGAATTTAGATATGACGCGGAAATCTTGAGATTATTGAATTTTTATGGAATTTTTTTCTAGTACTTTTGAATTATTATTATATTAACATTATTTACAATATTCTGACATAATGATAGAATTCAAATCAGACTCTTCCAAAAATATGAAAAAAGGAGTCTATTATTAGGGGGGATACATAATGAAGAAGAACTACGGTTTAAAGGTTTTTTCCAGCATTGCGGCGACCACTTTAGCCGCTTCGGCCTTATTTGCAGCGCCATTAGCTGGAACAAAAGCAGCACCCTTATCAACCCAACCTGCCTATGCGGCTGAAGTCCAATCGGCTCCGGTTGACTTGAACATCATTGATCAGGAGCGGCTGGCCAAAGCCTTGCAGGAGCGTGGGCTTATTTCAAAGAACGCTTCTTCTCAGGAAGTAACGAAGGCTGTGAAAGCCTATATCCAACAAAAGCAGGGCGAAAAGCCCGGTAAGTCAGAAAAAGCAGTTACAAAAGAAAAGCAGGAAATGGACAAAAAAACAAAAGACTTTTTAACCAAACAAAAGGACAAGCTGTCTAAGCAGCTTGAAAAAGGTCACGAAAACTTCAAAAAAGGCAAACCGACTGGAGCAGTTAAAGTAGATTCTGCCAAACAGGCATCATATAACGGAAATGTTCGTGAAGATAAGGTTCTTGTTCTTTTAGTAGAGTATGCTGACTTAAAGCACAATAATGTAGAACAAGAAGATGGCTATATGTACGCTGATGACTTCAACAAAGAGCATTACGAAAAAATGCTGTTTGGGGATGAAGACTTCACCTTATTTAATGGAGAAAAGGTAAAAACCTTCAAACAATACTATGAAGAGCAATCCGGTGGCAGCTACACCGTCAACGGTACGGTTTCTGATTGGTTGACAGTACCAGGAAACGCTGCTGAGTATGGCAGTGACAGTCCAGAAGGAGGCCATGATAATAACCCTGACACAAAAGGGGCCCGTGGACTTATTAAGGATGCACTAAACGCTGCTGTAGAATCTGGAATTAATTTAGCGGATTATGATAAATTCGACCAATATGATCTAGATGGTGATGGTGATCGAAACGAGCCAGACGGACTAGTTGACCACTTAATGGTTCTTCATGCGGGTGTCGGCCAGGAGGCTGGCGGCGGAGTAGTTGGAGATGATGCGATTTGGTCACACCGCTGGACATTAGATGGTGTTTATCCAGTGGCGAACACTACAGCTTCCGTAAATTACTGGGGAGGCAATATGGCTGCATATGACTACACTGTTGAGCCAGAAGACGGCGCAGTTGGCGTATTCGCCCACGAATATGGCCATGACTTAGGGGCTCCAGATGAGTATGATACACAATATACCGGCAATGGCGATACGGTTGCACAATGGTCGATCATGAGCGGCGGAAGCTGGAGCGGTCATATTGCCGGAACACAGCCGCCAAGCTTCTCACCACAGGTGAAAGAATTCTATCAGAAAACAATCGGTGGAAACTGGGCCAATATTACGGAAGTAAACTATGATGATATCGACAAAAATGGTCTAGCGGCTGTTATCGACCAAAGTGTTACTAAATCTAAGAACCCTGGGATTGTAAAAGTTAATCTTCCTAAGAAAAAGGTTCCTGGCATTGCACCTGCATTTGGCGCAAAATACTATTACAGTACTAAAGGCGATGACCTTAACACAGCACTGGAAACTCCTGTATTTGACTTAACAAATGCAACATCAGCGAAATTGGATTACAAACAGTATTATAAAGTTGAAACTGAGTATGACTACCTATATGTCAAGGCTGTAACGGAAGATGGCAAGAGCGTAACACTGGATACAATTGGTGATGAAAACACTGCAGGTGGTTTTGAAACGTCCCAAGGCAAATGGGAAGATAAATCTCTAGACCTAAGCCAATTTGCTGGCAAAAAAGTAAAACTAGTATTCAATTATGTAACAGATGGCGGACTTGCACCAGAGGGTTTTGCATTTGACAACCTTCAATTAACAGTGGATGGACAAGTTGCATTCTCTGATGATGCAGAAGGAACACCAAAGGTAACATTAAAGGGCTTTGAAGTTTCTGATGGCTGGATTGAAAAGCCACATTACTATTATCTAGAGTGGAGAAATTACGATGGTTCTGATACGGCACTTCAATACTCTCGTGACGCAAAATATAATACTGGTTTAGTAGTTTGGTATGGTGACGATACGTTTACTGATAACTGGGGCGGTGTCCACCCTGGTGAAGGCTTCCTAAACGTAGTCGACTCCCATCCAGAAGCGCTTAAATTTAACTTAAATGGTAAAGATTCCATCGCTCAAACTACTCGCTACCAAGTGGCAGATGCTGCGTTCTCATTAGATCAGGCACCTGCATGGTATGTGAACTCACCAACTCGCGGAATCTACGATTACAAAGGCCTTCCAGGTGTAACGGAATTTGATTCCACTAAGGCATACATTAACAATGTGATTCCTGATGCGGGAGTCAAGGTTCCATCCCAGTATCCATTGAAGGTCCAAGTCATCGGCGAAGCAAAAGACAACTCCGCTGGGGCGGTTTGGATTCATAAATAATAGTTTGAAAGACATCGGGGGCTGCCTGGTGTCTTTCTGTTTATATACCTATCGGTTATTTCTTTTTATCTGTAAATTATCCCCATATCCCAACCATTTCTTGTTAGAATATCAATTTGTAAAATTCTCAGAATAATAGACGCCAAGCAGATGTAATGGCTTGAAATTTCGACGTTGCAGACTTATTGAACTAACTATTATGCAGGGGATACTTAGTTTGATTAGTATTTTTGCACCCTCAAGGTCATATGCTTGGGATAATCAATACCTTCTATTTATTTCTCAATTGCCAGAATTAAAGAATTGCTGTGAAATTACTAAATTGGCTATGTTGCTTCAATACAAAGTATCAACGTAGATATGATGACTCTTGCCAATCAAATAAAAAAGGATACTACGCCCTGTAGGATAGTAGGTAATACCCTCTACTGAGGTAATCCGAATAAAAAAAGTACCCTATAGAGTAAACACTTAAAAAAGTCTCCCTAGGGTATTTTTTTGTATAATTAAGAAATACAACTTGGAGACTAAGAGAACCATGAGGAAAAAAATATTCATAGATAAAGAAATTAAGCTACTTGCAGCTATTAATACGTTAAATCAGTTAGTTTTTCCAAAGGAATCACATACACGGATGAAATGAAGCATTTATTTATTGCTGAAAAGGATTAAGGTAAACAGCAATAGAGATATTTGAAGAATGTGGTTTTGATATTGACATTTTGGGTATGCAGAGAATTATCTCAGCTGGTAAAAAGCGGCAAAAGGCTTACGATGAGAACGTGTTAAATGGTCTAAGTAACACTAGTGCTAGTAATTCAAGGCGTACGAAAGAAAGGGCACTTTCCCTAGAGGAGAAAAATGCACGCCTAGAAGCTCAAATTAACCTGCTAAAGGTGGAAAATGAACTCTTAAAAAAGATTCGTTTTGCAGAAAGGGGGATGAGGTTATAACACTTCCCCCCAAGCCAGAAATTTATCCTTATTAGCTGTTATTTAGAAATATCAATTAGAGAATATGGTGAGTTACCTTTGTGAAGTAGCAGGAGTTTCTAGAAGTGGTTATTATAATTACTCTTTTCTGAGAAGTCCCAAAAACAAAGAGAACTAAAAGGTGAAAAAGGTGAAGTTCTAAAGGAGCTTATCTTAAAGGTCTTCCATTTCAAAGGGCGGAAAAAAAGGGGCACGCCAAATTAAAATAACTTTGGAGGGTCAATTTGATGTTGTATACAATTTGAAGCGTATACGACGAATCATGAAGAAGTATACGATTATTAGCCCTATAAGAAAGGAAAATCCCTATATATGAATGATGAAAGCCACTCATGAACATTGGGTTGTTCCAAGCCTATTGAACAGGCAATTTTAGCAGGATGTCCCTGGAAAAGTACTCCTAACCGATATCACGTATTTATTTTACGGTAAGGGTCAGAAAGCCTATTTGTCGACCATTAAAGATGGATCTACCACTGAGATCTTAGCCTATCACGTATCAGATAGAATTACCATAGATTTAGCTACAGATCCCCTGCTAAAGTTAAAGAAAAATCGAAACTTTAAAAAAGCAAAAGATGCATTGATACACTCATATCAGAGCACTTACTACACACATCTTGACTTTCCAAAGTTAGTGATGAAGCAAGGATTTACGTCAATCCATGTCCTGATAAGGAAAGTGTTGGGATAACGCTCCCCAAGAATCCTTCTTTGGGCATTTTAAGGACGAGGCTTATATTAAACATGTACGACTTTAAAGTAACTATAACATGAAATTAAGGATTATATGATTTAATACAATCACTACAGATATCAATGGAATATAAATAAGATGACCCCTGTTCAATACAGAGATCATCTTCTTAATGCAGCCAAGGCTTTTTTTAATGTCCTTTACAAAGAGTACACTTTATACTTTTTCTAGTCCTTTTTAATAGCCATTTTAATTGAATTAATAGTTTCTAGAATATTCATTAATTCCATCAGCAATTGCCCTTGCCAAAGTATTTTGATAAGCATCTGTATATAACTTTTGCAGTTCACTTCCATTGCTGATAAAACCAATCTCCAGTAAGGTTGCTGGCATAGCTGCTTCTCTTATAACGGCAAATGACGCTCCATCCGTTCCACGATTATTCGCACCTGTATACTGAGTCATATTATTCTGTATAAAATTTGTAAGTGCCATACTCTTTAATATTCTGTCCGGATTATTGTGCATTGCGCCGTTAATTTTGGAAGGATATGCTGGATCATATTCATAAAAATATGACTCTATACCAGAGGCAGATGTAGGCCCTGAGTTAGTATGGATACTTATAAAAATATCTGCAGGTATATTATTCGCCATTTGAGAACGATCTAACAAGGATACATAAGTGTCATTTTCCCGAGACATAAAAACAGAATAGCCATTGCTCAATAATAATGTCTGGACTTTTTTTGCGACAGCCAGGTTCAAGTCGGCTTCTCTATATCCCCCAGCTGTTGCACCAGGATCATATCCGCCATGTCCAGGATCTAAAAATACTGTTAATGTCTTTTGGCTGAATGTGACGGTTCTCTCAGGCAATGTAGTTACATGGCCGTCTAGTCCTGTTTCCCTAATCGTAATGGTATGTCTTCCGTCACTGAATTTGGCAGTGTCAAGAGTAAAATGATAGCCAGAATATCCATTATTGTAGTCAGGATATATTTTTAGGACATCCGGTCTTGGATCTCCGTATGTTACCTCTCCTACCACTGCTCCATCAACTAAAACCTCAATTTTCTTTACTCCGTTTCCATCCAAGAACCAGCCCCGAACATTTTGTAACCCTTTAAGGGTTGACCCGGATATAGGATTGTCAATAAACCCTAGGGCATTTTGGATTGTTATGATCCTTGCAGGGAGTGTGGTAACGAAGCCATTTGAACCTATTTCCCTAATCTGAATAGTATGCCTTCCATCGTTAAACTGAGTCGTATCAAGGGTATAATGGTACCCGGCATCACCATTGTTGTAGTCAGGATAAACCTTTAGGACATCCCCTCTAGCGTCACCGTAATCTGCTTTCCCAACCACAACGCCGTCAACCAATACCTCAATTTTGTCAACACCGCTTTTGTTCAAAAACCAGCCCCGAACGTTTTGCATTCCAATAAGTGCTGAGTTGGATACCGGCTGATCCATATACCCGAGGACATTTTGAAACGTTACAGTTTTTTCTGGGAGTGTGGTAACGAAGCCGTTCGACCCCGTTTCTCGGACTTTAATGGTATGCCTTCCATCTGGAAACTTTGTTGTATCAAGAGTAAAATGATAGCCGGCATCCCCATTTTGGTATTCAGAATATACTTTTTGGACGTCAGCCCTTGAATCACCATAAACTGCCTCGCCAACCACAACTCCGTCAAGAAGAACTTCAATTTTGGAAACACCGACTTTGTCTAAAAACCAGCCCCGAACGTTTTGGCTTCCAAAAAGTGTTGTGCCAGAAGCTGGTTGATCGATAAACCCGCGGACATTTTGAATGGTTACGGTCTTTTCCGGGAGTGTAGTGACGAAACCATTCGCCCCAGTTTCTCTGATTTTAAGGGAATGCTTTCCATCCGGAAACTTGGTTGTATCAAGAGTAAAATGATAGCCAGCATCTCCATTTTGATATTCAGGATATACCTTTTGGACGTCAGCTCTTAAATCACCATATTCCGCTTCACCAACCACAGCGCCGTCAATCAAGACTTCAATTTTGGAAACACCGCTTTTATCTAAAAACCAGCCCCGAACGTTTTGCATTCCAATAAGTGTTGAGCCAGAAGCTGGTTGATCGATAAATCCGAGGGCATTTTGAATCGTTAGGGTCTTTTCAGGAAGTGTGGTGACGGAGCCATTTGAACCTGTTTCCCTAATCTGAATAGTATGCCTTCCATCTGGAAACTTGGTAGTATCAAGAGGAAAATGATAGCCTGCAAACCCATTTTGATAATCAGGGAAGACTTTAAGGACATCTGGTCTAGCATCACCATACTCTACTTGACCAGCCACTTTGCCGTCAACCAAAACTTCAATCTTTTCAACGCCATTTTGATCCAAAAACCACCCGCGAATGTTTTCAATCCCTATCAGGGTTTTACTAGAAACCGGTTCATCCATAAATCCGATAGGATTTGCTAGGGCAGATGCATATATAGGAACTTTTATGAAAAGCAGTATAAAAATCCCTATAAATAAAAAAACACCAATATTATTTTTGAATCTCATTTCTTCATCCTTTCCCGCACTTTTTAATCCTATACTATAATACAATTCTTCCATTTAAAAATAAATATAATAATAGTATTTTTCTACCACTTTGCTAATGAATATAAACATAAACAGAATGAGCTATCATATTTTACTAGCTTTAGATCAAACGTCGGTTTTAGTGTAATATCTTGTAAATTCTTTTTTATTATGGAATAATTTTATTGTTACAGCCCTACAACGCTTATAATAAGAAATAAATAAAATGGTCTTTGCTAATAAAAAATGCTGAAAGGAAGAGGCTCAAGTGAAAAAAGTTAAAAAAGCAATTATACCTGCGGCTGGCTTAGGAACACGTTTTTTACCGGCCACGAAGGCCATGCCGAAAGAAATGCTGCCAATCGTAGATAAACCGACAATTCAATATATAGTAGAAGAAGCAATTGATTCGGGAATTGAAGATATCATTATTGTTACAGGCAAAGGAAAAAGAGCAATTGAAGACCATTTTGATGTTGCATTTGAACTTGAACAAACCCTACTGAATAAGGAAAAATTCGAATTGTTGGAAAAGGTTCAAGAACCATCCAGAATGGTCGACATACACTATATCAGACAAAAGGAACCAAAGGGTCTAGGACATGCGGTTTGGTGTGCAAGGAATTTTATTGGTAACGAGCCATTTGCTGTTTTACTTGGTGATGATGTTGTCCAGGCAGAGACTCCTTGTCTTAAACAATTAATGAACGAATTTGACAGAACTCATTCATCTGTTATTGGTGTACAACGAGTTCCCGAAGAGGAAACATATCGGTACGGTATAGTTGATCCAATAGATCAGCATGGGTACTCTTTTCAAGTTCGTAACTTTGTGGAAAAGCCTAAATTAGGAACAGCGCCGTCTAATTTAGCCATTATCGGAAGATATATTTTTACCCCTGAAATTTTTATGTTTTTAGACAAGCAGGAAATTGGGGCAGGCGGGGAAATCCAACTTACAGATGCCATCCAAAAGTTAAATCAAATCCAACGAGTATTTGCATATGAATTCGAAGGAAAGCGTTACGATGTTGGAGAAAAATTAGGTTTTATAGAAACAACCATAGAATTTGCCCTTCAAAAGGAAGAATTAAGAGATGATTTATTAAAGTTTATGGGTAAAATACTTGAAAAGTAAATTTTACATCTAAGGAAGAAGTCGAGAATAATTTATTTTTATGGAATGACACCTCTTTAAGGGGTGTTATTTTTTTGTGCTGAAAGGATTTTGTATGATATTGTCATTTTTTGTAACACTTTTATTTCAAATGTCTATTATTGGTTGATATTGTGTGTTTGGCGGATTATAATTTTTAATGGACAAAATTGTCATACTGATAGATAGAAATATTATTAGCTTTTAAATAAATTATAAATAGAAGGGATTGTTAAGTGATTAATAGATCTCAAAGAAATGATACTAAAAAAGGAAGGAAGCACAGATTCCTCAGGATCTTACTGCTCACCCTTTTTGTTTGTACTGTGGGTGCAGGAATTTATTTCTATAATGTATATACTGATGTAGCAAAAGCTGTAGATAAAATGCAACGACCAATAAAGCGAGAGGTTTCACAAAAGCGGGAAGAAAAAGTAGAAGTTCATAAGAAAGACCCTATATCAATTTTGTTGGTTGGGGTTGATGAGAGGGAAGGCGATAAGGGTCGTACAGATTCAATGCTTATTGCCACCATAAATCCCGAAACAAATACTACGAAACTATTAAGTATACCCCGTGATACAAAAACAAGGCTAATTAATAACAGTAATCATAGTAAGGACCAAACAACAAAAATCAATGCTGCCTATGCCTACGGCGGAATCGAGATGACAATTGATACAGTGGAAAACTTCTTAAATATCCCTATTGATTATTATGTCGATGTGAATATGGAGGGCTTCAGAGACATTGTGGACGCCTTAGGCGGGATTGACGTTGATAACAAAATTGCTTTTGAATTAGAAGGTGTCGCACTTAGTAAAGGGCCCCAGCATTTAAATGGTGAAAAGACTCTAAAATATGTACGTATGAGAAAGCAGGATCCAGCTGGAGATTTTGGCCGTCAAAAAAGACAAAAAGAAGTTATTTCAAAGATTATTGAAAAAGGGGCAAGCTTGTCTTCTTTAACCAAATATAATGATATTTTGGAAGCACTTCAGGGAAATATCAAAACAAATTTATCTTTTAATGAAATGATTGGTATACAGGCAGATTATAAATCAGCTACCGGGACTATTGAAAGACTGGAAATTAAAGGTGAGGGAAAATTAGTTTCAGGGGGCTGGTATTACTTCGTTAGCGATGAAACACGGCAAGAAATCTCAAATGAGCTTAGGGCTCAATTAGGTCTTCCTCAAGTAAAAGTAGCAAGATTAAATATTTATGAGGTAAAATAGAAAAAAGAACACCCCCAGATATTGGGGGTATTCTTATAATTTGGACAAATTTTGGAAACCCGAATTGAATAAATTTTTTATAAATCGACAAATTCTTTCAAAAAAATTATATAATAGGTTTTGTCAAATCGTCGTTTGAAAAGGAATGAAAAAATGAATCGTCAAATATATAAAAAAACGAAAAAAAAGATTAGATTGCTAAAAATTTCATTTTGGTTTTTTGTCCTTCTATTAGGATTTTCAGGATTTATTTATTATCAATATTCACAAGGATTAAAGCAAGCCGAAGGAAAATCAATGCTTACGAATAAAGCTTCCAAGGAAACCTTTAACGGAACAAAAAGGAGTACCATGGAAAAGGTTAATATTCTTTTGCTAGGGGTTGACTCCAGAGGTGAGGAGAAATCACGAACTGACACGATTATGATAGCCCAATATGACCCAGAAAATCAAACAGCAAAAATTGTGTCTCTCATGAGGGATATATATGTTAAGATTCCAGGTTACCGGAACTATAAATTAAATACTGCCTACTTTCTTGGCGGCCCGGAGTTGCTCAGAAAAACTATCAAGCAAAATTTTGGTATAGATATTCATTACTATGCAGTTATAGATTTTAAAGGTTTTGAATCTGTGGTAAATACATTGGCACCTAATGGAATACAAATTGATGTTGAAAAGAGAATGTCTGAAAAGATTGGTGTGGTCTTACAGCCGGGCTTTCAAAATCTAAATGGAAAGGAACTGCTGGGATATGCTCGATTCAGAAGTGATGCAAATGGTGATTTTGGCCGTGTAGAGCGACAGCAAACAGTGTTAAAGGCCTTAAAGGATGAAATTGTAAGTATTAACGGTGTCGCCAAACTGCCGAAGTTAGTAGGTACTATTCAGCCATATATTGATACCAATTTAGAAGGGATAGATAGATTGGCGATACTAAAGGACTTTTTATTAAATCCTCCAGAGGATATAGAAACAATACGAATTCCTGTTGACGATACCTTCAAGATGGGAAGTTATGAACATGCTGGTTCAGTACTTGAAATTGATTTTGAGAAAAATAAACAAGCTATTAACCAATTTTTAAATGAAAGTCAAATGGTATCTCAAATGGATACTCCGGAAAAGGAGGGAGAATAATAAGTCTCCAGGCTGCCTTATTAGGTCAACTAAAAATAACCTAAAAGGGCAGTCTTTCATGCTTTTGCAGGTCTTTTTGATAATAATTTTACCGTTTTATTTGATAATATAAATGTAGATTGTACCTTGGGGGTAACAAAATGAAAAAAAATTTACTGCTCTCATTAAGCATGGTCCTTATCCTTTGCATGTTTGGAAGCATGTGCTTTGTTGCATTCTTTGGTAAGAAAGCAACTATTGAAGAGAGCAATATTAATGAAAATATTGAACAAAACCTTCGAATCAATATTAGTAAAGAACCGTCATCATTGCATCCAGGATTAGCGGAAGATGTATCATCATCTTCTGTTCTCCTTCAAACATTTGAAGGTTTAACAAGAATTGACTCATGGGGTCAAACTGTTAATGCGGCAGCAAAAATAATTAAAATTTCTGACGATCAAAAAACCTATACCTTTACACTGCGTGATACAAATTGGTCAAATGGTGACCCAGTCATTGCCGAAGATTTTGAATATGCTTGGAAATGGGCTTTAAATCCTTCAAATCATTCACCAAGTGCAAACCAACTTTATTACATACAGGGTGCAAAAGAGTTTAATAAAGGAAATATTAGTGGTAATAAGGTGGGAGTAAAAGCACTAGATAAGAAAACATTGCAAGTTAGACTAGTAAACCCAATTCCTAATTTCCTTCAATTAACAGCGATGCCTACATACTTTCCAATTAACAGCAAAATTGCAAGGAGACATCCCGATTGGGCAAATGATTCAGGAAATTATCCTTCAAACGGACCTTTCAAATTGTCCAAATGGAAGCATAATAATAAAATTGTCATCGAAAAGAATGATAATTATTGGGATTCCGGCGTGGTTCGGTTGAAAAAAATTACAATGGTAATGATTAATGATCCATTAGCAGAACTGACGATGTTTGAAAAAGGTAAACTTGATTGGGCTGGTGGCCCTGCTGGACACTTGCCATCCGATGGATTAGGGTTATTTGTGGATAATGATAAAGTGGATTCACAGCAAGTCACAGGTGATTATGCTTATAAATTTAATACAAAAATAGAGCCTTTTAATAATGAAAATATACGCAAGGCATTTGCATTATCAATAAATCGCCAAAAGTTAATTGACACTATCGGACTTAAGGGGCTATCGCCGGCAAAAGCCTTGGTACCGCCTTCCTTGTTTCCTGAGAATAAAAAAGGGTATTTTAAAGATGGTGATGTGGAAGCTGCAAAAAAATATCTGCAAAAAGGGCTAGAAGAACTAGGTTATCATGATGTGTCGCAATTACCCTCTATCAATCTTGGTCTGAACTTAATTGATGGGGAACGAAAAATTAGTCAAGCCGAAGAAATTCAAAAGATGTGGAAAAATAATTTAGGGGTAGAGGTAACTATTAAAGATATAAGTAATGAAAAAGCTGACAAGAGTATAAACATCTTCGATTATGAAGTTCCTTTAATAGAGTGGATTGGCTATTATAATGATCCTTTAAATTATCTTGAAATGCATCAGGATGATGCAAAACTAGGCGTGGACGGAACGAACTGGAAAAATGAGAGGTTTCAATTATATCTGAAGAAGGCACAAACTGAAGTAGATCCAAATAAACGCCAAACATTACTTAAGCATGCCGAGAACATCTTGTTAAAGGAAATGCCGGTGATTCCAATTTACTATTTTTCGAATTGTTGGGTTCAAAATAAAAACTTAAATGGAGTAACCTTATCCGGCCTTAGTCACCTTCAATTTAAATGGGCATATTTTAAGGAAGACTGAGACTGTCTTTTGTTTATCGCAAAATGAAACGGATAAAATATAAAAGACTGGTTAGATTTTAATAAATCTAAATCAGTCTTTTCCTATTATAACTATTAATTAAACAAGATAAAAGAGTACACATATACAATCAGGGTGTTAATTTTTTATCAAAAAACCAATGAGTATGATACAATACAACCTGGACAAAAATTTTTTCATTTATCAAGTTTTCAGTTACAGGAGGGGCTTAAAATAAAAGGTCAATATTCTTTACCATCTATACTAAGTGCATTATCCATTGCTTCATTTTTTTTATGTGTATTAGCAATTACCCGACAATACCCTTTTATTCAACTGTCGAAAATTATTAGTATTAGTCTCATTTTTATTTTTATTTTTTCCGTTCCTTTTTTATTGAAAAACTTTTTAAAAAGCGAAAAACTGATAAAGTACTTATTTATTATAAATGTTTTATTTTTATCTCTACTATTGCTATATTCAATTGTGATTGAAAAAAATAACTTTTCATTAGCTGTTCGCTTTTATATTGTCTTGGTTTTAATGCTGGCTGTATTTTTTTTACCAGCAAAGAAATTGTATGTTAACTTTTTTATTATTCTGGCTGTTCTCCATAGTGTATTTCTCATCCTCTTTGAAATATATATCTTAGTTATTGGAGGGCCGGATTTTGCGGAATATATTCGACCAAAAGTAATGAGCCTCGGAATGGGAGATATTTATACATATAATCAGTATTTTTATCGAATACAAATAAAAGGCAATCCTGTATTGCCAATAGCTTTCATTGTTAGTTTATTTGCCATTCAATCAAAACGGATCAAGATTGCTTCAGCGTCCCTTCTATTTGTAGGTACCATTGTTGCAGGGAATTTAGCTTTTCTTCTTTCCATGATTTTCTTTATATGTATGTATGGAGTTATTTTATTTTTGTTAAATAAAAAAGTAGCCGCCTTTCTAAAAAACTTCTTTGCAGACAGAAAAAGAGTAATAATGCTGGCAGCAGTATTTTTGATCATATTTATTGCAGCTGCGCTTTTGATTTATCCATATGCCAGAGAAGTCATAATACGAAAAATGGAATTTTCAATCCCTACCCGATTTGACCAAGTGTTCCATCTTATTAATGATCTAATCGAAACCCCAATTACATTATTATTCGGCAGGGGTTTAGGCCATGTTATTAATGTCATTTCAGATTATCGTGATTATCGAAATGATTATTATTTCGAACTTCAAACGATTTATGTACTAAATCAGGTTGGAGTGCTATATTTTGTCCTTTTTTTAATTACAAAAATCACTTTTATTATAAAGTTTTGGAGAAACAAAATAATATACTTAGTTTATCTATCTTACGTTTTATATGCCTTTACAAATCCTTATTTGTTTGATACAACAAATATTCTAGTATTAATTGTAGTAACCTCATTAAGTAAATTATATTTTAAAGAAGGTAAAAACAGTGGAGCAAAAGTTTAAGGTTTGTGCTGTAATGGTTTGTTTCTATCCTGACACCAATGAGTTATCCGCTAATATTATGTCTATTGTGAAACAAGTAGATAAATTAATAATTGTTGATAATAGTGAAAAACCTGTTAATTTTAATTTTTTGACTGAAAAACATGATATAAATAAAGTGCAATGTGTCCCCTTGAAGGGAAACTTTGGAATTGGCGCCGCTCAAAATGTAGGCATTAAATTGGCAATTGAAGAACAATACGATGGGATTTTACTTTTAGACCAGGACAGTAATCCTCCGGCTAACCTTGTAAGTTCACTTGTAGATGGAGCCCTTTTCTTAAAGGAACAAGGAATCAAGGTTGCTTGCTTAGGACCGGATATATTTAATAAAAACACAAATGAAACATATAAACCTCTTGTAAATAAAGGGACTCAATTAAATGAAGACTTTGTTGAAAAAGATGTATTGATAGCTTCGGGAAAACTAATTTTAGTAGATGCAGTCAAAGTCGTCGGAGATATGGATGAGAGCTTATTTATTGATTTAGTTGATTTTGAATGGTGTTGGAGAGCTAAAAAATATGGGTACAGAGTTTTTAGCAGTAAACGGGTCAGAATGGGACATATGGTTGGACAGAAAAATGTAAAAATTTTAAACGTCTATACTTTATTAATCCCGTCGCCTATTAGACATTATTATCAATTTAGAAATACACTATTTCTTCTAAAAAGAAATTATGTACCGAGCTACTGGAAGTTTAAAGCGCTCGTTGAAAGAAGTATAGAGTTCTTTCTTTATCCTATATTGGTCTCTCCTAGATTACAAAGATTCCGTTATATTCTTAGGGGAGTCATCGACGGCTTATTGAATAGGAAAGGGAAATTTACAAATGGATGAGAGCATGATTACGAATAACAACGTCTGTGCTATTGTTGTAACATTTAACCCAAAAATTGAAGAACTTAAGGAAAACGTTGAATCGTTTATTAAGCAAGTAGGTGGGGTCTGCATTGTAGACAATTCAACGGATTCCTCCCTTCAGGAACAGGTATCCTCATTTAAAACGCTTGAAACCATTCATGTCCTTTCGAATAAGGGAAATTTGGGTATTGCATTCGCACAGAATGTAGGAATGAAATGGGCATTAGAAAAGGGCTATGATGCATTTTTTCTCCTTGATCAGGATAGCAAATTAATGGAAGAGACTGTTTCTAAATTAGTTAGTGAGTATAACTATTTGACAGATAAAAATAAAAGTATTGCGTGTATTGGACCTTTAGCGTTTGATAGAGATAAAACCGAAGAAGATGTTTACAATAATTATCGCAATAGTGATGAAAGAATAATAAAAGTTCCACAAACCTTAAGTTCTGGATCGTTGATTCCTAAAAATGCATTCCTCCAAATAGGTGGTATGGAAGAAGATTTATTTATTGATCTAGTTGATTATGAGTGGTGTTGGAGAGCGGAAAAAATGGGCTACTCCACTTATGTTACTAAGGAAGTAAAGATGGCCCACCGATTAGGGGAAGACAGGTATCACTTTTTGGGAAAAAGTATTGGAGTACCATCACCGATTAGACATTATTATCAATTTCGGAATACCCTTATCATGTTTAAAAGGTCTTATGTACCGATAGATTTTAAACTAAAATACATGATTATTTTACCTTTTAAATTTTTCTTTTTTACTCTTTTTGTTAAGCCTAGAGCTGTACGCTTCAAGATGATTACAAAAGGCATAAAAGATGCCCTCAAGGGGGTTAGGGGCAATATTAATGGAGAAAGACCTAATATAGTTTATGAAACGAATTCATAAACAGGTAAAATGGAGATGAAATGATGAACTTTTCAGTTCTAATGTCAGTATACTTCAAAGAAAAGCCGGATTTTTTAAAAGAAGCAATTGATAGTTTATTACATCAAACATTAAAAGCAAATGAAATTGTGATTGTATTCGATGGAAAATTAACGGAAGAATTGTATGCTTTATTGGACGAATACAAAAAGGCGTACCCGGACCTGTTTAAATATGTACAATTAGAGAAGAATATGGGGTTGGGAAAAGCGTTGGAGATTGGGATAACGGAATGCTCATATGATTTAATAGCAAGAATGGATAGTGATGATATTTGTCACCCTGAAAGGTTTGAGAAACAAATCAACTTTTTGAAAAATAACCCCGATGTGAAAGTACTGGGTTCTTGGATTGCAGAGTTTGAAGAAAATCCTGAAAAAATAGAATCAATCCGAAAAGTTCCAGCCGATTATGAGGAAGTAAAAGAATATGCTAAAACACGCTGCCCTTTAAACCATATGACAGTTGTTTATTGGAAGGAAGAAGTTTTAAAAGCTGGGAGCTATCAGACTTTAATGTGGAATGAGGACTATTACTTATGGGGAAGAATGTTGAACAAGGGCATTAAAATTAAGAATATCCCCGAAGTTCTAGTCTTTGCACGTGCGGGGGCTGATATGTTTAATAGACGCGGTGGATTAAAATATTTTAGGAAAGAAGTAGAGCTTCAAAAGGAATTTTTAAACATGAAATTCATTGACAAGTCAACCTTTATTAAGAATGTTATTACTAGGGGGGCTGTAAGAATACTTCCTAATTCGATTAGAGGGTTTATTTATAAAAAGCTGCTTAGAGCTTAATATTAAGTAAAAGAATAAAAAAATGCTTTATACAATAAGACTGCCGGAAAACCTTTTGGTATTTCCGGCAGTTTTTTTGTGCGCCCTAGTTTAAAATTAGGGCGTTTTTTTAATTAATCATCTGGTAAATAAAATCTCCAGAAACCCAACCAGTACTTGTTGAATTTGGAAGATAAACGTTATACCACCCGTTTTGTGTAACAGGTACACCATTTACTGTAACAGCCTTTAAAAATGTTCCATTACCAACACTGGTCAGTACGCCGGAGCCTGCCGATGCATCGCTGCGGATATTTAACGTACCGCTGTCAAGTTTCACTTGAAAAAGATTTCCGATTGATAAGTATCCCCCATAAAGCCAGCCTGTTTGATCGTTCACATTAACCCTAAACCAATGGAAAGCGTAATTTCCTGTAGTAGCAGGATCATATAGAACGTCAGTGTTATATCCCAATATATTTACGATACTATTTTGTGAGATAGAGCCAATTAATGTTGAGGATGTAACGTAAGGTAAAGACCTAAGATTTAGTGTAGACGTGTTGATTATATTTGCGACAATCCCGCTTGGAAAGTTAATGACAGTATTTTCTGGATTTGGAAGTCCAGCTGGTATATCCCTTACTAATGGAGGTGGAGCAATAGGTGACATCCCTAGTTCGTTAACATTTGAATAGTAGGAACTATCATATGGTTGCATTCTTTTCATAAGATTAGCAATTCCATTTTTCCAATTTTGGTCTGTTGCATATTTTACGTTCATTCCCACTAAATTTGGTCCATTATAATAACTTCCAGATTCACTTAGATAATCTACTCTTACCTGATAAGCTACTCTGAAAATACTATCAGGTACAGACTGGAAGTAATAACCACATGTGAATGGGCAAACATTATAGGCACCGTATCCATAAAGGTTATTTTTATATTGAATTAAGTTTGAACCGCCCCATCCAGTTTCCCAAATAGCATGTGCTACTAGATATTGTGCGTTTACACCATATCTATTCTGGGCATCGATAAAACTTTGGGCATAATTTTTAAGGGGGCTATTGGATTGATTATTTGCGTTAAAGAAATTAATAATATCATTTGCGGTGATATTAGCTGGTTTTTTTAAATTTAATGTAAGATAGGGATTCCCATTACTAACTATAAAGTTAACGGAAAGGCTATGAGTTTTTCCGCTATTTCCGGTTTCCTTAATGGTTAGGGTATGTTGCCCATCACCGAAAAGTAGTGTGTCTAAAGAATATTGGAAACCGGCGTTAGAATTAAAGTATTCTGGGAAAACATTTAGCACATCGGGGCGTGAAAGGCCATACTGTGCATTTCCAATTAAATTCCCATCAACAAAAATTTCAACTTTTGCCACGCCGCTGCCATCTAAATACCATCCGCGGATATTGGTTATTCCGCTAATTGTTGAACCTGATTTAGGTGAATCAATGAACCCCATGGTAGGCAAGTCTTCGAGATTTTGAACACTCACAATAACGGTTTGCAGCTGCTTAGTCGTGCCGTTCATCCCTTTAGCCCTAACTGTTATAGTATGTGAACCATTGGAATAATTCTTAGTGTCGAGAGCATACTCATAACCGCCGTTAGCATTTTGATAATCTGGAAAAATCTTTTGAACGTCAGGCCGTGAAAGGCCATACTGGGCTGGTCCCACAACTTGACCATCAACTAAAACTTCAACTTTTTCAACCCCATTATCATCCAAGAACCAACCACGAATAGTAGTTAACCCCTTAACAATTGAACCATTTGCAGGTGAATCCATAAATCCTATTAATTCCAGATTTTGGACATTGATGCCGACACTTTGCAACTGTTTAGTGGAACCGTTTTTCCCAGTTTCTCTAACTGTAATGGAGTGCCATCCATTTAAAAGTCGATTGGTGTCAAGAGCAAATTCAAACCCAGAGTTGGCATTTTGATACTCGGGAAAAATATTTAGAACATCAGTTCGTGATGTTCCGTACTGAGCCTGTCCAACAGTCTGTCCATCAACCAGGACCTCTACTTTGTCTACTCCGCTAATATCCAAAAACCAACCCCGTATAGTTGTAATGTCTTTAACCGCTGTGCCATTCTTTGGTGTGTCTAAAAATCCAGTTGAAGGCAAATTTTGCACATTAATGGTTTTGGCTTGGAGCTGCTTTGAAGCACCGTTATTTCCAATCCCTTTTACCGTAATTGAGTGCGTTCCATTAGTAAGCATCTTGGTATCAAAAGCAAATTCAAATCCAGCGTTTGCGTTCTGATATTCAGGATAAATCTTCATGACGTCTGGGCGAGAACTTCCATACTGAGCCAGCCCTACCGATTTTCCATCAACCAGAACTTCCACATTTTTAATCCCGCTAACGTCTAAAAACCAACCTCGTACATTAATGATTTCCTTAACTGTAGAATCAGCTGTGGGTGAATCGATGTAACCGGTTGAAGGCGGGTTATTTACATTTACTGATTTGCTTTGAATTTGTAAAGTAGAGCCGTTTTTTAGTGTTCCTTTGACAGCAATGGAGTGTGTACCATTGGTCAGTGTCTTGGTATCAAGGGCAAATTCATATCCGGCATTTGCATTTTGATACTGTGGAAAAACGTTAAAAACGTCTGGTCGTGAGATACCATATTGCGCTTGCCCCACTGATTGTCCATCAACTAGGACTTCTACTTTTTCAACCCCGCTCCCATCCAAAAACCATCCACGAACATTAATAATTTCTTTTACAGTAGATCCTGAAGATGGTAAGTCAATAAATCCCATGGGTTGAAGGGGTTCACTGTCTGCTAATACTCCATTATTATGGACTATAAAAATACTAAAAATAGAAGCAAACAGTAAATATCGGAATACTTTAATGAAAATGTTTTTCACCTCCCTAAAAATCTGTAAAACTATTAAAACATTACAAGGTAAATAGTATCAAATAATAGTTTTGAAGACAATTTATATAGGGCAGTTTTTTATGGAAAAATAGTGGAATTTGAATGAATACCAATAATTAACGCGAATTTTGTCGAAAAATCGAGGTAATAACTTGTCAATTTTGATAAAATAGATAGAGATTTAGGTAAGATAGCGATTATATCAAGAATAACTTTAGGAGGAAAAATGGAAAATATTAGAAAAGGGGCGTTATCCTTTGCGATAACTGCAATTCAAGTCTTGATAGTTGATTTTGTAATTGAATGGATTTATAGAGGGAGTTTTGCGGCAACTTTTGAATGGATTGAGGAAGAAACTAGACACTTTGCTTACAATTTTTTGTTTCTATTTTTACTCTTCGGTTCTTTCCATATTTTCAAAAGAAAGCTTTATATTCTTTTTTCATTTATAACAACAAGTATTTTGTTTATCTTAGCTATAGCTTGTAATATAAAACAATCCTTAAGAGGGGAACCTGTTGTGCCATTAGATCTTTCCTTAGGGCAAGAAGCAGCAAATATGGCCAATATTTTCTCAAATTCCGTTTTAATAGCCTTATGTACAGGGTTTCTAATCATTGTGATTCTTGTAGGATTTGTCATTTATAAAGTTCCAAATCAAGTGAAAAGAAATTGGGTTAAAATTACTACAGCTTTTCTGTTTCTTTTATCTTTTTTATTAATCATTAATAATGAAGTGAAGAATGAAAATACATTTTTAAAAACAAAATTTTTTATTAGAAATAATGTTTGGATTCAAAGTGAGAATTATCAAACAAACGGTGTAGTGGCAAGCTTTATTTTAAATACTCAGTTTTTAAAAATTGATCAGCCGAATAATTATACCAAGAATTCATTGGAAAACATTATTAACAATAATCAGGTATCCGAAAATAATGATTCAGACAAACCTAATATCATTATGATTATGAGTGAAGCATTTTGGGATCCTACAATATTGGAAAATGTAGAATTTAATAAAGACCCGCTCCCGTTTTTTCACAAACTTCAGGAAGAAAATTCTGGAGGCCAACTTTTGGTTCCTGTGTTTGGGGGCTCTACGGCAAATACAGAATTTGAGGCATTATCGGGGATTTCTACGCAATTATTGCCGACAGGATCTATCCCATATTTACATTATTTGAATAGGCAAATTCCGGCCCTTCCATATTTATTAAGGGAACAAGGGTATGATACTACCGCCATTCACTCATTTCATCACTGGTTCTATAACCGTTCCAAGGTATATAAGAATCTAGGTTTTAATCGTTTTATAAGTGTTGAATTTATGGAGAACCCAGTTCCTGTTGGACCATATACTCATGATTCAAGTATTACCGATGAAATCTTGAAAAAGCTAAATATGTCCCAGAATCAACCTAATTTCATTTTTGCAGTTACCACCCAAAACCATGGGCCATATAGTGAAACAGAAAAAATGCCTTATGCTAATATAGAAATTAATAATAAGCAAAAAAAAGGGCTTTCAAAGAAATCCATTAACATGTTAGAGGTATATTCTGATACGCTTTCGGAATCTGATAAGGAATTGGAGAGATTAATAACGGAGCTTGAAAAGATGGATAAAAAGACAATGGTAGTATTTTTCGGAGACCATTTACCGTTATTAGGTGAAAATTATAAAGTGTATAAAGAGAGTGGATATTATCAAGAAAATAAAACGTATGAGGAATACTTGAAAATGTATTCCACTCCAATTATGGTATGGGATAATTTTTCTGGCAAAAGAGAGAAATTGAATATTGGCTCAACGATGGTGTCTCCAATGATCCTTGATCGTAGTGGCCTAAAAGGTGACAATCTCACTGATTATTTGCTTAACCATCTTCACAAGGGTGAACTATCCAAAATGGTTAGAAACGATTTCCGTAAGAAAGATAATACAAATGATCAAATAATAGATGAAATTAAGCTTTTACAATATGATATGCTTTTTGGAAAGCAATATGGATTAGGCAATGAACAGTTAAAACCTAATAACAAATATACTCTCGGATATGGTAAACCGGTTATAAAAGAAGTATCTATTGAAAATGAGGGGGATGAGACCTTTCTACATTTGAAGGGCGAGAATTTTTCTAGTTACAGCAATGTTTATATTAATGGAACAAAAGTGGAGAAACGGTTAGTTGATGGTGCGAATATACTTGTACCTGACTCTGGTTTAACAGGGAAAATTGAAATTGTTGTGAAAGTATCGGACTCATATGAAAAAGTTTTATCTGAGAGCATTCCATATAAAATGAAAAATTGAAGAAAAATACAGCAGTTTCGGCTAGAAATCAAAACTAGATTTCTAGTTTTTTTGTGGAGAAAGCGAAAACTATCTAATTTGTATACGCTGTTTGAAAGCATTATTAGGTAAGTTTTTTGTGGAAATGATACTTTGCATTCATTTAAATTAATTGCTAGAATGTATAGGGTACAATTTTAAACACGGATTTTATTAGCTATCCATTAACAATAAATTGAAAAGGAATATTTATGAATTTACTTAAAACAAGTGTTTTGTCATCTATTGCCACTTTAATTAAAATTATTACCGGTTTTGCAGTCAACAAGGTTTTGGCAATCTATATTGGTCCCGCTGGTATAGCTCAAATGGGAAATTTGCAAAACTTTTATGCGATTGTTTCGAATATAGGCAATGCTTCAATTGTGCAAGGTGTCACAAAGTATGTTTCCTTTCACTCCGATGAACAGGGGTCCCAGAAGAAATATATCAATGCGGCGATTACAATATCGATTGTTGCTTCAATTATTGCAGGTTTATTGACTATATTTTTAAGCAGACCTCTATCTGTTATATTATTCAATTCCAAAGAATATAACGGCGTCATATTTTTTTCTGGTATATCTCTAATATTATTTTCAGTCAATAGCGTTTTGATTGCCATTGTAAATGGCTTTAAAAATATAAGAAAATATACAATTATTAACGTTATCTCTAGTTTTTTCGGTTTATTTATATCGGTATTGATGACTGTAAATTGGCAATTAAAAGGAGCTATGTACGGTTATGTTTTATCCCAAACCGTTATTTTCTTCATCACTGTAATTATATTAATGAAAGAAAAATGGTTGAGGGACATAAGAGTACAAAAGGTCAGCACTTCAATATTAAAAAATTATCTCAACTATACAATTATGGCGCTTATTCATATAATAACTGCCCCGGTTTCTTTCATAATAATTCGTAATTTTATTACCAATACATTATCGCTTGAAGATGCTGGTTATTGGAATAGCATTGTTAAAATCTCAGATACATATTTGATGTTTATCACAATGACACTCAGTGTATATTATTTGCCCCGATTAGCCGAAATTAAAGATAATTATTTATTAAAAAAAGAAATATTTAATGGATATAAACTGATTTTGCCTATTCTAACAGTAGTTCTAATAGCCGTTTATTTTATGAGAGATATCATAATAGTTATTCTGTATTCAAGTAAATTTCTTATTATGAGGGATTTATTTTTATTTCAAATTATTGGAGACTTTTTTAAAATCGCAAGCTGGCTAATATCATTTAATATGGTTGTAAAGGAAATGACAAAATTAGTTATTGTAACTGAGTTGTTCTATTCGATTACATTAACATTAGTATCAATGTTGTTTATCCACTTGTTTGGGTTGGTAGGTGTCACATATGCTTACGCCAGTACTTATTTTTTATACTTTATATTAGTCGTCTTTTTGATGCGGAAAATTGTATTTTTAAGGAAACCTGTATAGATTGGACTGAGTCGAATGAAAAAGATAAAGGTTTTATATGCAACACGCCACGATTGCTTTAGCCATCGTGGGGGAGATACTGTTCAAATGTTGAAAACAAAGGAATTCATTGAAAAAAGCTTCCCTGTTGAAATTGAGATAGCTTTAAATGAACAGGACTTTGAAAAAAATAAAGATGCAGATGTTATACATATATTTAACATACAAACCATCGATGAAACGTTAAGATATGTTGAGTTATGCAAAAAAAACAATAAAAAGTTTGTTGTGTCAACGATTTACTGGGACTTATCCCATTCTATTTTTATCACTTTTTTAACCAATACCTTTAAATACATGGATTTTAATAAGAATAACTATCGATATAAGGATCTTGTTCTTAACCTTAAAAGAAGTGTGGGTGGATTACTGGGGAAAAAAGATCAGTTTGGAAGTAAAAACTATAATTCAAAACGCAGGAAAGTCCTTCAACAAGCAGATGTACTATTGCCCAATTCAAATGAAGAATTAGAAATTATGGAAAAGGAATTTGATATAGAGGGGCTTATGAAAAAAACAGTTGTTGTGCCTAATGCTGTTGATTATACTCCTTCTGCCGAAACAAGGTTATCATTGGAATGGCTAAATAAATTAGAAAATATTGTTTTAGAGGTAGGTAGGATTGAACCTACTAAAAATCAAGCAGGTATCATTAAGGGACTAGAAAAGCATCCCGAAATACCAATCGTATTCGTTGGAAGAGTACAAAATGAACGCTATGCTGAGTATGTAAAAAATCTCGCTGAAAAGAGAGGAAATGTATACTTTATAGATCAAATCGATCATGCTGAAATCTTTGCACTATTTCGGAAAGCCGCCGTACATGTTCTTCCATCTTTTCGGGAATCACCTGGGCTGTCCAGTCTGGAAGCTTTATTCTCAGGCTGTAATATTGTTGTTTCATCAGTAGAATACTGCCCAATTCATTATTATAAATTTGATCAATACGGAGAGACTTGTAATCCATATGATCCCGATTCAATTGGAACTGCTATCCTAAAATCTTTGAAAAAGGCAAAGATTAATTTGCCGAAAGAGTATTATAAAGATTATTCTTATGAAAAAGTTGCAGAATTAACGTATAAAGCCTATACACAATTAGTTTAGGTGAAATGATAAAAATTTATTTGGACTAGTTTTCTTTTAGCCGATATGGGTTTTTATAGTTATTTCTTTAAATATGTTAATTGAAGGAGATGTATTAAATGAAGGGTATTATTCTTGCCGGTGGGAGCGGAACTCGGCTCTATCCGTTAACAAAAGTTGTATCAAAGCAATTATTACCTGTATACGATAAACCGATGATATATTATCCACTTTCAGTATTAATGCTAGCTGGAATAAAGGATATTTTAATCATTTCGACCCCTGAAGATACTTCAAGGTTTGAACAAATATTAGGGGACGGTTCCGATTTAGGAATGAGTTTTTCCTATAAAATTCAGCCTCATCCAGGCGGGTTGGCACAAGCCTTTTTAATCGGTGAAGAATTTATTGGCGACGACAATGTTGCCTTAGTCCTTGGCGACAATATTTTCTACGGACATGGTTTGACAGAATTATTAAGAAAAGCTGCTTCTAGGGAAATAGGTGCATCCGTATTCGGCTATTATGTCAATGACCCTGAGCGTTTTGGTGTGGTCGAATTTGATGAGGAAGGGAAGGCAGTTTCAATTGAAGAAAAGCCTGGAGAACCAAAGTCAAACTACGCAGTAACAGGTCTTTATTTTTACGACAATAGGGTAGTGGAAATTGCAAAGAACATCAAGCCATCCGCCCGTGGCGAGCTGGAAATTACTGATGTTAACAAAGCTTACCTTGATATGGGAGAACTTAACGTTGAATTACTTGGCCGCGGTTACGCATGGTTAGATACCGGTACACACGCTTCATTATTGGAAGCATCACAATTTATCGAAACGGTCGAAAAACGACAATCTTTGAAAATTGCCTGCTTAGAAGAAATTGCATATCGAATGGGATATATTACAAAAGATAAGTTATTGGAGTTGGCAGAGCCATTAATGAAGAATCAATATGGCCAATATTTAGTGAAAGTCGCCAATCAAGGATTGAAATGAGGGATTAAGAATGAACGTCATTGAAACGAAGCTTTCTGGTGTAAAAATTTTAGAACCAAAGGTGTTTGGTGACCACCGCGGTTACTTTATGGAAAGTTATAATAAAAATATATTTGAACAATTAGGTTTACATTTTGATTTTATACAGGATAATCAATCTCTTTCAGCTCCTGTAGGGACTTTACGTGGTTTGCATTTCCAATTAAATCCTAAAGCTCAGACAAAAGTTGTTCGTTGTGTCACAGGAGCAATATATGATGTTGCGGTAGATATTCGAGAAGGATCTCCCACATATTGCCAATGGGTTGGCGTCATTTTGAGCGAGTATAATAAACGTCAGCTTTTAGTTCCAAAAGGCTTCGCCCACGGTTTCTGCACATTGGTGCCTGACACCACTGTAGCTTATAAAGTGGATGAATACTATTCACCGGAACATGACGGCGGCATTCTCTGGAATGACCCCGATCTAGGGATTGATTGGCCAACCACCAATCCCGTTCTTTCGGAAAAAGATACTAAGCACCCAAGATTAAAAGATGCAACCCACCTTAACTTTGTGTTTGAAAAACAGGAGGCAGAAAAATGAAGTTATTAGTAACTGGCGGAGCTGGCTTTATTGGCAGCAACTTTGTCCGCTTTATGGTAAATAAATATCCTGAATACAATATTGTGAATTTGGACTTGTTAACTTATGCAGGGAACCTGGAAAATCTAAAGGATATCGAGAATAAGCCTAATTATAAATTTGTCCGCGGCGACATTGCCGACCGCGATTTTATCCAAGGTCTCTTCCAAGAGGAGAAGTTCGATTATGTATTGAACTTTGCTGCTGAATCTCATGTGGACCGGAGCATTACTGACCCTGGGATTTTTGTCCAAACAAATATTCAGGGAACGTTAGCATTGCTTGATGCCGCAAAATCATTTGGAGTGAAGAAATACCTTCAAGTTTCTACTGATGAGGTGTACGGTACTTTAGGTGAAACAGGTTATTTTACAGAGGAAACACCGCTTGCTCCAAATAGTCCTTATAGTGCGAGCAAGGCAGGCGCGGATTTGCTGGTTCGTGCCTATAATGAAACATTTGGCCTACCGGTAAATATAACTAGATGTTCTAATAACTATGGACCTTTCCATTTTCCAGAGAAGCTTATTCCACTAATGATTATTAATGCCTTGAATGATAAAGAGCTTCCGGTTTATGGGGACGGCTTGAATATCCGCGACTGGCTCCATGTTGAGGACCATTGCCAAGCCATTGATTTAGTACTGCATAAGGGTCGTGTTGGTGAAGTATACAATGTCGGCGGCAATAATGAACGCACTAATATTGATATTGTAAGGACAATCCTTAAGCAACTAGGAAAGCCTGAATCATTAATCAAATTTGTAAAAGACCGTCCAGGCCACGACCGCCGTTATGCGATCGACGCGACGAAGTTACGCACGGAATTAGGCTGGTCCCCTAAGTATAATTTTGACACAGGGATTGAACAAACTATTAATTGGTATTTAAATAATAAGGAATGGTGGGAAAACATCATTTCTGGTGAATATCAGGAATATTTTAAATCCCAATACGGCGATAGACTGGGAGTAGAATGATGAAGGTTGTTGTAACAGGAGCTGCTGGTCAATTAGGTCAAGATGTTCTTTTGGAATTGGAACGAAATAACCATCAAGCTATAGGTGCAGACCGCCAAACATTAGATATAAGCGACGAATCAGCAGTGCAAGGATTCATTCAGGAAGTGAAACCTGATGTTATTCTCCATTGTGCGGCCTACACAAATGTAGATGCCGCAGAACAGGATGAAGAGACTGCCTATAAGGTTAACGGATTGGGAGCTAAATATCTAGCTCAGGCAGCTAAGCAAACCGGCGCGAAGATGATGTATATCAGCACGGACTATGTATTCGATGGAACAGCTTCGGAGCCATATGAGGTTGATCATCCTACAAAACCGCTTGGGGCATATGGGCGTACAAAATTAGCTGGTGAAGTGTTTGTTCAAGAAAATCTAGAGGAATTCTTCATAGTTCGAACAGCATGGGTATTTGGTAAACATGGCAACAATTTTGTCAAAACAATGATTCGACTGGGCAAGGAACGCGGCGAAGTGGGCGTTGTTTCAGATCAAGTGGGTTCTCCTACTTATACAGTTGACCTAGCAAAATTCATGGTGGCACTTGTGGAAACAGACAAATATGGAATTTACCATGCTACTAACAGTGGAATTTGTTCTTGGTACGAATTTGCTGTTGAAATTTTTAAGCAAGCGGAGTTAGATGTAACAGTTCGACCGTTAACAACGGAACAGTTCCCGCGGCCAGCCGCAAGACCGAAATATTCAGTACTTAGTAAGAAGAGGATTGAAGAGGAAGGACTGACACCGCTCCAAAGCTGGAAGGATGCTTTGTCAGATTATCTAGAGGAACTATAAGAATAATCATATAGGGAAAGGGATACGTTAATTGGTCATCTTTGACTTTAATGTATCCTTTTTTTATGTTATTTTATTAAAGGTTAGTTTTTTTCGTTCATTATTGAAACTTTCTTCACAAAGTTTCGTCTGAAATATTGGTGATACAATATTTACAAATGAATTTTTTCCCTTTGAGTAAATTTTGTACATATATCAAATTAATAGTTTCATTGAGAGTAAGTCTATGCTATAATCCATTAGGAGTATTTTATCGAAATTTGGCTTTTTTATACATTTTTTATCTATAAAACTCAAATTCCGGTTATAAAATAAGCACGGAGGGTCTTTATGTTATATGTAACTTTATTTATATGTTTTTGTGCTTCGATCTTCCTTACACCATTAGTGAAAAAATTAGCCTTTAAAATTGGTGCAACCGATAAGCCAAATCAAAGGAAAGTTCATCAGAAAATCATGCCTCGCTTAGGTGGGTTGGCAATATATATAAGCTTTATAATAGGTATACTAATCATCCAACCAATTAAAAATTTTAACATGCTACTCTTAAACCCAATTGGGGATGTACACGTAGCGCTGATACTAGGTAGCTTAATCATTATCCTTACTGGTGCAATAGATGATGTCAAAGAAATTTCACCAAAAGTAAAGCTGTTAGGACAAATAATAGCTTCTTTAGTGATTATACTTCTTGGAGATATAAAAGTTGAGTTCATTAACTTACCGTTTGGCTGGGGAAAGTTAGATTTTGGAATATTTAGCATCCCATTTACAATGGTTTGGATTGTAGGTATTACAAACGCAATAAATTTAATCGACGGGTTAGATGGTTTGGCGGGCGGCGTATCTTCAATAGCATTATTCTCCATCGCAGGAATTGCGTATATTACTGGAAACCCTTATGTAACAATTGTGGCATTAATTGCAGCTGTTTCAACACTCGGCTTTCTAGTATATAATTTTCATCCTGCCAAGATTTTTATGGGGGATACGGGGGCATTATTTTTAGGATTTTTAATAAGTGTTCTATCATTATTGGGTCTAAAGAGTGTTACGGTGATGTCCCTAGTTATTCCAGTCATAATATTAGGTGTTCCCGTTTCTGATACTTTCTTTGCCATTATCCGCAGACTAGTGAATAAACAACCTTTATCTGCGCCCGATAAATCACACCTGCACCATTGTTTGCTAAGAGCGGGTTATTCACACCGGCAAACAGTTTTATTGATTTATGCGATGAGTGCTGTTTTTGGACTAGCAGGATTTATCTTCACGCAGGCAACGATACGTGGATCCGTTATTATTCTTCTCACAATTTTGATTATCATTGAAATTTTCGTAGAGAAAATCGGTCTTGTACGTGAAGACTACAGACCATTGTTAAATCTGATACGAGGTTTTAGACAAGTAAATCTACGTAATAAATAAAGAGTCGCGGGCCTCACTTCCTAGTGAGTTTGCCCGCTTTTATTTTATATAGTAAGTAACCTAATCTTTATAAGTTGTTTTCAATTTCCTTTATTTTACACCTTGCCTGGTGTTTCGAATCCTCTTTAATGGACAAACTTATTTTTAAGGAGGATTTTTACTATGTTTCTTTTCACCTTGATAGTATGTTTTATCGTTTCCATGATTATTACACCACTAGTAAAAAAATTCGCCTTTTTAATAGGAGCTACTGATAGACCTAATCAGAGAAAGGTTCATCAATCGATAATGCCAAGGCTCGGAGGATTAGCGATTATAATCAGTTTTATATTGGGCATTCTCCTCATACGTCCTGAGTACCCATCCTTGTTACCAATATTAATCGGTTGTTTGATAATAACTGTTACTGGCTTATTGGACGATATGTTAGAGTTATCCGCAAAATACAAACTTATTGGACAGCTTGCTGCGGCTTGTGTGGTTGTTTTTTGGGGGAACCTTCAAGTAGCTTTTATCAATTTGCCTTTCGGTGCGCAGCTCCACTTTGGCTTATTAAGTATTCCTTTTACAATTATTTGGATTGTCGGTATTACAAATGCGATTAATTTAATCGATGGGCTGGATGGTCTTGCCGCAGGTGTATCGTCTATAGCGTTAATTTCAATTTCCGGAATGGCAATCATTCAGGGTTATTTAATTGTTGCTACTATAGGATTAATTGTACTGGCAAGTACCCTTGGCTTTTTAATTTACAACTTTCATCCTGCAAGTATTTTTATGGGTGATACGGGTGCACTTTTTTTAGGTTTTATTATTTCAATTCTTTCACTTATGGGTTTTAAAAATGTAACCTTCATTTCATTTGTAATACCAGTTATCATCCTTGCTGTACCAATTTCAGATACTTTTTTCGCTATCTTAAGAAGAATAATCCATAAGAAACCTTTGGGTGCACCTGACAAACAACACCTCCACCACTGCATGTTGCGCATGGGCTACTCCCATCGGCAAACAGTTCTACTCATTTACGCAATGTCAGCGTTCTTTGGTTTGGTTGCTGTAATTTATTCTCAGGCACGTATTGGTGGGGCACTAGTCTTAATTGCTTTGATTGTCTTGTTCATTGAAATCATCGCCGAAAAAATCGGCCTAGTCGGTAGAAACTACCGCCCCATCCTAAATATCCTACAAACATTAAGGGCAAACACAGCCAAAAAGTAAAGGGCCTCGTAATTCGAGTGCCCTTTTAAAATTTATATACTTTTCCCGTCAAAAATAGTCCAGACCTAATATATTTCCCAATTGCCTCCCGCCAAATGTCCTACTATAATTCAAATAAGAACATCCTGAATTACCGAACAAAGTCTTCTTCCAAATAGACCGTTTCGCCCTTGCCAAGCGTACATTGTCCATTGGTCTGCTCGACCATCCAGTCCATAAAGATATTAATCTTATCTTCCTCTACATAAACATCAATTTGGACGATATCTAAGTAGAGAATATCTTTAATTTTGTATTCGGAAGCACGAAGTTCTCTTTCAATTTTCCCAAGCCATGTATAATCGATTTTCACTTGGATAATTTGAACAAGCCGTCTTTCGACGACTCCGACTGCATCTAGGCCTTCAGAAGTAGCTTTTCCGTATGCGCGAATCAGGCCGCCTGCACCGAGTTTGATTCCGCCAAAATAGCGGGTGACCACAACAACCGTGTCCTTTAACTGTCTCTTTTTCAAAACTTCAAGGATCGGGACGCCGGCCGTGCCGCTTGGCTCGCCGTCATCATTCGCTTTTTGGATATGGTCATGCTCACCGATTAGATAGGCTGAGCAGTTATGGGTGGCGTTCCAATGCTTTTTCTTAATGGTTTGGATGAACTCTTGGGCATCTTGTTCGGATTCCACTCTTTTCAATTGAGCAATAAAACGGGATTTTTGGATAATTATTTCATGTTCTCCATACTCTTTTACAGTTAAGTAACGGGGCAGCATGTTAGACTCCTTTCTTAAGTAAAAATGTAACACTAATGTAATATAATATTTTTTAAAAAAATTAATGTAATATACCTATAATATGGGTGTAAAGTTCGAATGATATAATAAATACAGCTTTATAGTACCTTCTAATAGGCTAAAGGTAGTAGACTGATATAGTAATTATACTACTTTTTTACAAAAGTCACGTAAGCAAATATTATGGCTTAGCAAAGTATTTCAAAAAATGGTAAAGTATGTTAAAGGCCTAAGGGAAAAAAGCCCCGGAGGAATCTGAAATGAATATTAAGCAAATAGATTTGAAATCAATTGATGACATTCGCGAAGCGATGATTGAAACCGTCACCTGCAGTAAAAGTGACATCTTCCGTATTAGCGAGCAATGCCGTACAGATTATGACAGCATCACAAGTGAGCTGGATAATATTAAGAATGTTATGGTTAAGTTGATCGAGGAAGGAAATCAGCTGGAGGCGCAGGTTACTACTGCAAGACACAGACTTTCAGAAGTAAGCATGAATATGAAAACCTTCTCGGAGGATGAGGTACGTGACGCCTACGAGAAGGCGCATCAGCTGCAAATGGACCTCTCCATCAATTGGCAATACCGAAAGCAGCTTCTTGAAAAAAGAGAAGAGCTCGAGCACAGGCTTGTTGGTATTAATGATACGATTGAACGTGCCGAGCAGTTGATTTCGCAAATCTGCGTGGTTATGAATTACCTGCAGAGCGACTTGAAACAGTTTGGCGAAGCGTTTGAAAATGCTAAAGCAAAGCAGGACTTGGGCCTGAAAATAATTGAAGCACAGGAGGAAGAGCGCAAGCGTCTCTCGAGAGAAATTCACGACGGGCCAGCACAAATGCTGGCAAATGTCATTATGCGTTCTGATATTGTGGATCGTGTTTTTCGTGAAAAGGGTCCTGACGAGGCATTCGCAGAGATTCAAAGCTTTAAGAAAATGGTTCGCTCAGCACTTTATGAGGTCCGCCGGATTATTTACGACCTGCGTCCAATGGCATTGGATGATTTAGGACTCGTTCCAACCCTCAAAAAGTATTTGCAGACCATTGAAGAATATCATAATCATTCAAAAATTGAATTTGTGAAAATAGGAAATGAGAAGAGACTTCCGCCGAAATATGAGGTTGCCCTCTTCAGGCTCATACAGGAATCGGTGCAAAACGCGCTCAAGCATGCCAAGGCCTGCTCCATAAAAGTTCAATTGGAAATGACGGACACCGATGTGAAAGTGTTAATCAAGGACAACGGCGTCGGTTTCGATACGAACCAAAAGAAGCCGGGTTCCTTCGGCATGATGGGCATGAAAGAGAGGGTCGACCTGCTTGAAGGAGATTTGACGGTTGATTCAAAAATCGGCAAGGGCACCGCTGTTTCCATCCATGTGCCGTTAATGAATTAAAGATTTGATAAAAAAAGAAAGTAACATTCTCTGATGGGGAATTTTTGAAAACTAGGAGGCGTTACACATGACTACAAAGATTATTATTATTGATGATCACCAGCTTTTTAGAGAAGGTGTTAAGAGAATACTAGAATTTGAGAAATCGTTCCAGGTCGTGGCAGAAGGTGATGACGGCAGCGAGGCATTAACGCTAGTTGAAGAGCACCGTCCTGATGTTGTCATCATGGACATCAATATGCCGCAAATGAATGGTGTAGAGGCAACTCGCGAACTCGTTGCTAAATATCCGGATACTAAGATTATCATCCTTTCTATTCATGATGATGAGAATTATGTCACTCATGCACTGCAGACAGGTGCCTGCGGTTATCTGTTAAAAGAGATGGATGCTGATGCGTTGATTGAAGCGGTCCGTGTCGTGGCAGACGGAGGGTCTTACCTGCATCCAAAGGTGACTCATAATTTAGTCAATGAATATCGTAAACTGGCAGCAGGTGTGACGCGCGGGGGTTCTTACGTGCAGACGATTGAAATCCGCCGCCCGCTTCATTTATTGACACGTCGTGAGTGTGAGGTTCTGCAAATGCTGGCTGATGGAAAAAGCAACCGAGGCATTGGCGAAGCGCTTTACATCAGTGAAAAGACCGTTAAAAACCATGTATCTAATATCTTGCAAAAAATGAATGTAAATGACCGTACTCAGGCTGTTGTGGTGGCGATTAAGAATGGCTGGGTGGAAGTAAGATAGTTATTTTTCTGAAAAACTATTTTATGTTACGATTGGAGAGCACGCGCAATGCGTGTTCTTTTTCTTTTTTGGAGAAAGTTTTTTTGATAAAATATTGAGCAAACCAATTAATGTAAAAAATAAGGATGGTAAAAAAAATATGAAAACGGCAATTGTCACAGACAGTACCGCATACATTCCCAAGGAATTACTAGATAAATGGAATATACATATGATCCCGTTGAATGTCATTTTCGGCAATGAAGTCTACCGGGAAGAAATCGATATTAACTGGCAACAGTTTTACGAAGAGGTAAAGGCAAAAGACCTGCCTACTACATCCCAGCCTCCAATCGGGCAGTTTGTGGAGTTGTTTGAACAGTTGGAGGCAGAGGGTTACGATGCGGTTATCAGTATCCATTTATCGAGCGGCATCAGCGGCACATACCAAGGCTCGGTAACAGCCGGAACAATGGTTGAGGGCATCAAAGTGTACTCATTTGACTCGGAAATTAGCTGCATGGTTCAAGGATTTTATGCATTAGAGGCAGCAGAATGGGCATCAAGGGGAATGGATCCTGAGCGGATTATGGCTCGCTTGGAAGAACTGAAGAGCACTGCCCGCGCTTATTTCATGGTTGACGACCTATCGCACCTACAGCGTGGCGGACGGTTATCAGGAGCAGCCGCGTTAATTGGCAGCCTGTTGCAGGTCAAACCCTTATTGCATTTTGTGGACAAAGTAATAGTCCCTTATGAAAAAATCCGCACCCGTAAGAAAGCAATGAAACGGATTGCAGATTTACTTGGAGAGGATGCAATGGGCGGCGGCCGCTACCAGGCTGTAGTAATCCATGCCAATCGTGAGGAGGAAGCAAAGGAGTGGAAAAAAGAGCTTGAGGCTCTTTATCCAAACGTCGACTTCTCCATCGGCTACTTTGGCGCCGTTATTGGAACCCATCTTGGGGAAGGCGCGATGGGCATGGGGTGGATGAAGAAATAGGTTTTTGAAGTTACTTGCCATTCCGGGTTACTGGAATGGTTTTTTTTGTGGGATCAATTTCGTTAGAGTTCTTAAAAAAGGGGCTTGGCGGATAATTTTTAAGATTCAGCGGATACCCAAATATATTTGGCAGATATTGAACTTGGTTTGGCGGATACCCCCCGAATTTCGGCGGAAATCTATTTATAATTGGCGGATAACCAAGTGGGGGAAAGAAATTAAGTTCCAGCCGGTAAGTTAGGCCAGAGGAGCATTAAAAAAAGGTAATATTAAAAATCGGTTAGGCGGATATACTTGAAGATTCGGCGGATTCTCGTCCAGAATCGGCGGATATTGGACCAGGTTTCGGCGGATATCCTCCGTAATTTGGCGGATATCAAACAAGTTTCGGCGGATATCCATACCAATTCCCTCGCACCCTCAAAATCTACAAAATTAACATAGGTTAAAATTCGACAATATTTCCCTGAAAATATAAAATATAGGTAGAATTTCATCGAAAATTTTGAAAAGGAGCGACGATTCCATTGTTAATGAGAGAACTGCCTATACCACAATGGCTTATCTTGACCGAGGTTTTACACTATCGACTCATACCTGGCCATCCCAAACATTTTGAAGTTGAAAAAGACCTCGCCAAAATTAAAGCCGGTTATAAAGGTGAACTTACTTTAAAATATTATGTAAAACAACTTCCGAACGAAAAATATTACATCTTCCACGACCTCCAACTGGAACTCAACGGAATACATTTCCAAATTGACACTCTCCTTATCTCCCGTAATTACATTCTCATAATAGAAGCGAAAAATATAATAGGTACGTTGATGTTCGATAATGTTTTTAACCAATTAATACGTATTAATCAAGACGGTTCAGAAGACGTTTTTGAGGACCCGCGAGTTCAAGCAGAAACGCTGAGGATGCTTCTTGGAAGATTCCTTGCGAAATATGGAATGAACTTTTTACCAATCGACCAGCTTGTTTTTTTCAGCAATATTAAAACCAATTTAAAAACCAACTCCAATGATATCAATGCTTTTAAAAAGGTATGTAAGAGGAGGGACCTTTTTAATAAAATTGAAGTATTTGAAAAAACCTTCCCACTACCAAAGGTCGATGACAATAGCCTCCTTAATATAGCCAATTTCCTTTTAAGCAAGCACAGCCCTAAAAAAATTAATATTTTAGAGAAATACGGCCTCAAGGTAAAAGACATCATTTCTGGAGTCCGATGTCCTCAATGCCTCCACATTCCGATGAATTACAATAGGGGAAAATGGCATTGCCCCGTTTGTCAAACAACTTCAAAAGATGCTTATATTGAGGCGATAAAGGACCACTTTCTTCTGATTAAACCATCCATTACAAATGCCGAATTACGAGGATTCCTCCACCTGCCAACAAATGATACTGCTCAAAAAATCCTCTTCCGTTTACATCTGCCTTACGAAGGAAAAAACAAAGCCCGTCTTTACTTTCCATCAAAACTTTAATAAAAAAAGAAGGTGCCCCATTGCGTTTTCAAAGAAAGAATGAAAAACTCATCCCACAAAGATTTTTCACAGAAGATTCCTATCGAATCACGCAAATACCGGAAATCCCGCAGCCACCGTTAAACCCTAACTTTACGTACAGCCGCGAACTCCAACAGCTTCTCGCAGGGAAGCAGCTCCTCCTTGACGATATCCCGCACCCACTAAATGATATTCAATCGCACTACGAGAATGGCTATGTTACATATCGTAAAGGCATCGATTATATCGGGAAAAAGCCTGTGTGCATGCGATGCGGTAACAAGGATCAACGGATGTTTGCAACCTTCCCGTGCTCCCGGTGCGGAGAAAACTGCCTTTATTGCCGCCATTGTATCATGATGGGAAGAATCAGTGAATGCACCCCTTTCATCGGCTGGAACGGTCCGGCGCCTGACACTACTCTTCCGCAAAAAATTATGGCCTGGAATGGTATCCTTTCAGAAGGGCAGCGGGTGGCTTCAGACATGGTGGTCGAGGCTATCCAGCAAAAAAAGGAGTGGCTTGTTTGGGCCGTTTGCGGAGCAGGGAAAACTGAGGTGCTTTTTGCCGGGATTGAGGCTGCTCTCGCTGCCCAAAAAAGGATCTGCATCGCCACGCCGAGAACCGACGTTGTCCTTGAACTGACTCCGAGACTTGAGGAAGCTTTTCCTGAGATCGGTGTAGCTTCCCTATACGGAGGCAGCAAGGACCGCCATCTTTATGCACCTTTAACAATTGCCACAACACACCAGCTGCTCCGTTTTTATCAAGCATTTGATGCGCTGATCGTGGACGAGGTTGACGCCTTCCCTTACACGGTCGAGGAATCGCTCCAGCATGCAGCGTATCAGTCCCGGAAACCGTCTTCCGCGATGATTTACTTGACTGCTACCCCCAATCAACAATGGCAAAGAGAATGCCGCACTGGCAAACGGTCGTTTACTACTATTCCAGCACGATTTCATCGAAAGCCTCTGCCTGTTCCTGAATTTACGTGGTGCGGCAACTGGCAAAAACAGCTCCAAAAAGGCAGGCTTCCCGCCAATGTCATTCGCTGGATAAAAGACAGGCTCGAAAGCGGCAAACAGGCACTTGTTTTCTTTCCCCATATTCCTTTGATGGAAAAAGCCCTTCCATTACTTCGCAAGCTCGATTCAAGAATCGAAGTTGTTCACGCAGAAGACCCTGAACGGAAAGAAAAGGTACAAAAGATGCGGGCAAAAGAAATTCCATTACTGCTAACCACCACCATCCTTGAGCGGGGCGTTACTTTTCCCAATATTGATGTTGCCGTTATGGGTGCCGAGGATTTGATTTTTACAGAAAGCGCCCTTGTGCAGATCGCTGGAAGGGCAGGACGAAGCAAGGATTATCCAGATGGGGTAGTGACCTTTTTTCATTATGGAAAAACAGAGGAGATGTTGAAGGCTAGAAAGCAGATTGGCATGATGAACCGGGAGGGAGTGATGCGGGGATTGATTGACGTGTGATGGAAGGCTTTCTATTTTTTTCAGAGAAAGGGACAAAACAAATGAATTTTCTCAGTCAAAACCGATGTCTTATCTGTCAAGAAATAATATATCCGGATATAGGATGGATTGCTTTTTTTTCAAAAGAAAAAGAGCATCGTGTATGCGCAAATTGTGATGGGAAGTTTGAAAAAATAGAAGGAGATATGTGCCGGATGTGCTGCAGACCGTTCCGACTGTTGGACGAGCAATTTCGCGACGGGGATTTATGCCATGATTGTACACGCTGGGAAGAGGACCCTGAATGGCAAGGATTCCTTCAAAAGAATACTTCAATTTTTCTTTATAATGATTTCTTAAAAGAGATAATGGCAAAATATAAATTTCGCGGGGATTACGTACTAGCCAAAGTGTTTGCGGATTACTTCCGGGAGGTTACGAAAGGTTGGGAAGCAGATTTATTTGTGCCGATCCCGTTAAGTGAAGAACGGCTTTACGAACGAGGCTTCAATCAGGCTGCGGCAATTTTGACAGAATCGGGAATAATGCCAACTGATATACTTTCGCGGGTCCACACCGAAAAGCAGTCCAAAAAATCCAGGTCGGAGCGAATCCATCTCCCCCAAGTCTTTCAAATCGACTCCCAAACCAACCTTCATGGAAAAAGTGTCATGCTCATCGATGACATCTACACCACCGGTTCCACACTAAGACATGCTGCAAAACTCCTCAAACAAGCAGGCGCTGACACAGTCTGGTCCATAACATTGGCTAGATAGGAGTAATGGTGTTAGGCACCGCGCGAAGACACAGTCCATCTAGGCGAACATTTAAGGGCTATCCTCAATCGTTTCAAATCAATTTCCCATATTCCCAAAGCTTATTAGTGGAAAATTGTCCCAATAAATATTAAAATAAAGATGGACAACCATTCATAATAGTAAATTTCTCCACACAAGTCAAAGGCTGTGCAAAACATTGTCACTATTTTCCCAGTGTTTTTGTCAATAAATCGACAAACAATTTATGTTGATTCAGCAGGATAATCATAGGGTAAAATAGAAATGTAATACATAGCCTTAAAATAAAGGAGGACTCCACACATGAACTATAACGTACGTGGTGAAAACATTGAGGTAACTCCAGCAATCAGAGAGTATGTAGAAAAGAAAATCTCAAAATTGGAGCGTTATTTTACAGAAGCACCTGATGCAAAAGTTAACGTGAATCTTAGATTCAATCCAGATAAAACTTCCAAGGTAGAGGTAACAATTCCACTTCCAAATTTAGTATTGCGTGCCGAAGAAACAAACCAGGATATGTATGCTGGGATTGACCTGATCACTGACAAGCTAGAGCGTCAAATCAGAAAGCACAAAACAAAGGTGAATCGCAAGTTCCGTGAAAAAGGAAATGTTGATTTCCAATTCACAACTCCGAATGCTGCAGATGTCCATGATGATGAGGAGCTGGAATTAGTTCGTACAAAACGCTTCGACCTTAAGCCAATGGACAGCGAAGAAGCAATCCTGCAGATGAATCTGTTAGGCCATAACTTTTACGTATTCACGAATTCCGATACTAACCGTACCAACGTTGTATACAAGCGTAAAGACGGCCGCTACGGTCTAATCGAAGCACATTAATAAACTATTAAAACGCTGCTGGGGCCCCTATCCCTTGGCAGCGTTTTTTAATGGTGTTATGAAAATATTACGGTACCCTAAATTCAGAATCTTCTATATAATAGTAGTAACATAACAATTGAAAGAGGGGTTCTTAAATGAATTTTGATTACCAGTACAATCCGTATCCATCCCGCCGAACGACCGTGTTTGCCCGGCGAGGGATGGTTGCCACCTCTCAGCCGCTTGCTGCCCAGGCGGGGCTGGACATTCTTAAAAAAGGAGGCAACGCCATCGACGCTGCAATTGCGACTGCGGCGGCATTAACAGTTCTTGAACCAACCTCTAATGGCATCGGCAGTGATGCCTTTGCGCTTGTTTGGACGAAGGGCAAGCTTCACGGACTGAACGCCAGCGGCCCGGCCCCAAAATCGCTGACTATTGATGCAGTTAAGGCGCGCGGCTATGATAAAATGCCAGCTCATGGTCTTATCCCGGTAACAGTTCCAGGTGCACCATCAGCATGGGCAGAGCTCTCCCAAAAATTTGGCCGCCTTCCTCTAAAAGAGGTACTCCAGCCGGCCATTGACTATGCCGAAAACGGCTATCCATTGACGCCTGTTCTTGCTAAAAACTGGGGACGCGCCTACATGCATTACAAACAAACGCTCACCAGTGAGGAATTCCAGCCCTGGTTTGACACATTTGCCCCGAAAGGAAGTGCACCAAAGGCGGGAGAAATCTGGCGTTCCCCGGATCACGCAGGGACTCTCCGATCCATCGCCGAAACAAAAGCGGAAAGCTTTTATCGTGGTGAAATTGCCGACCAAATAGCAGCCTTTTCCGAACGTCACAATGGGTTCATCTCCAAAAAAGACCTTGAAGCATACTGGGCCGAGTGGGTTGAGCCGATAAAGCTGAACTACCGGGGCTACGACGTGTGGGAGATTCCGCCTAACGGACAGGGGCTTGTGGCGCTGCTCGCATTGAACATCGTCAAGGGCTTTGAGCTAACCGAAAAGGAAACGATCGATACATATCACAAGCAAATCGAAGCTATGAAGCTTGCCTACACAGACGGCAAGGCCTATATTACCGATCCTTCTTTTATGAAAATGAAGATCGCTGATGTTCTTTGCGACGAGTATGGCGATAAGAGACGTCGGGAAATCGCCGACGAAGCGCTCCAGCCGTTTCCGTATGAGCTGCCGCGTGGGGGAACAGTCTATCTAGCTGCTGCTGATGGTGAAGGGAACATGGTGTCATACATTCAGAGCAACTATATGGGCTTTGGCTCCGGCATCGTAGTACCTGGCACGGGGGTATCTTTGCAGAACCGTGGTCATGATTTTTCACTCGACCCTTCTCATGCTAATGCTCTAAGACCGGGCTGCAAAACGTACCACACCATTATCCCAGGTTTCTTGACCAAAGGAGATCAGCCGGTTGGGCCGTTCGGCGTCATGGGCGGCTACATGCAGCCGCAAGGTCATATGCAAGTTATCATGAATACGGTCGACTTTGGTTTGAACCCTCAAGCTGCGCTGGACGCTCCAAGGTGGCAGTGGATTGAGGGGAAGAAAATTCAAGTCGAGCCGCATTTCCCCAACCACATTGCTCAGGCCTTGGCCCGGAAAGGACATCAGATTGAGGTTGCCCTTGACACAGGCTCGTTTGGTCGTGGGCAGATCATCTGGCGTGACCCGGAAACCGGTGTTTTGATGGGCGGCACTGAACCGCGGACAGACGGGTCCGTTGCTGCCTGGTGATTCAAGGGCGGCGGAAGCTCGGACATGGATTTAAAAAACTCTGTTCGGCGGATAGACCTTAAAATTCGGCGGATAACAATTCTAATTTGGCGGATATTTCCGAGATTTGGCGGATATAACGGCATACTCGGCGGATATCTGCTGTAAATCCGCGGATTACTTCAAAAGGAGAGGCAAACCAAATGACATTTTCAATCGTCGGTTATGACCCGGTAAAAAAAGAATGGGGCATCGCCGTTCAATCTAAATTTTTAGGCGTAGGGGCCGTGGTTCCGTGGGCCAAAGCGGGAATCGGTGCGGTTGCAACCCAATCCTATGCCAATACTTCTTACGGCCCAAGGGCTCTTGAATTGATGGCGCAAGGAAAGTCAGCACAAGAAACACTTGAAGTCATCCTTGCTGATGATCCTGACAAAGAAATGCGCCAGGTTGGACTCGTAGATGCTAAGGGCAACTCCGCAACATATACAGGAAGCGCCTGCTATAGCTGGGCCGGTGGCATCGCAGGACCACACTTTGCAGCGCAGGGGAACATTTTAGTTGATGCTAAAACTGTCCAAGCGATGGCTGAAATTTTTCAAAAAGCGGAAGGAACGCTGGCTGAAAGGCTTCTTGCCGCCTTAGATGCAGGGCAGGAAGCGGGCGGTGACAGCCGTGGCAAACAGTCTGCAGCCCTTTATGTCGTGAAAGAAAAAGGCGGTTACGGAGGCTACAACGACCGGTACATCGACCTTCGTGTAGACGATCATCCTGATCCAATCAAGGAGTTAATGAGAATCTATCAGCTTCAGCAGCTCTATTTTTCACCTGCTAAGAATGAAAAAATAGCAGCAGTTGAAGGAAAGGTTAAAACAGAGGTAACGCAACATTTAAAACGTTTAGGGTACCTTCCGGACGTTGACACCAGTGATGATAAAATCTATCAGGCGCTAACCACTTTTATTCATACGGAAAATTTTGAAATGCGAGAACAAAAGACGGGCTGGATTGACCTAGAAGTTCTTGATTTTTTAAAGGAAAACAAAAAATAAACACTACTCTCCAATTTCTTTTAGCAAAGGGTTCCTTTTTAAAAAGCAGGAACATTCGGCTGTGCTAATTCCAAAATTAATTACACACTTTATATAACTCATTTCGGGTCCGTATCGGGCCCGTTTTATATTTGCCCAGATTCAATCTAGTTATTTTTTACTATCATCATAGTGTTTTTTTCTTAAAATCTATTGAAAATTTGGTAAAAATCTATTAAATTGGAAAAGTATACGATATAGGTCTTTTGGAGGAACAAAGAGGATGGGCAAATCATTTCTAAAAGTTGCATCTGTTTATTTTACAATTGGGGTTTTAGCGGGAATCACGATGGGGATTATCCATGACTTCCGTCTGGCATCAGTACATGCTCACATCAACCTGCTTGGCTGGGTGTCGATGGCAATATTTGGACTCATTTATCATTTTTATCCACAAGCAGCCAACACGAAGCTCGCAAAAACACACTTTTGGTTCCATAATATCGGTTTGCCCGTGATGATGATCGGTATTGCGACGCAGGTTCTAACTGGAAGCAATGCGGCCCTGCCGGTAGCGGTAATCGGCTCCATTGTTGTAGTTGTAGGAGTTATTTGTTTCACAATTAACCTCTTCAAGCATGTTGGAAAAGGTACAAACGTGCAAACTGGTAATAAATTTTCAGTTTAATAGGACTTTTAAGACGGCTATCATTTATTTGATGGTCGTTTTTTTATAATGGAGCAGGTAAATGTACCTCTTTACAAAAACTTTTATTCATCACCTACAAAAAAGAAAAAGACCCGACGTAAAGTTTATTAGAACTTCACAAGGAGGCAATAAAAGACATGAAAAATATGAAACTGACAAACATAGTAACTAGTGGTGTACTGGCATCATCACTTATTTTTTCAGTAGGAGCAGGGGCGGCCTTTGCTACTGGCAATGACACAGCGGAGGATTCTGCAGTAACAGGTACGACTACAGAACAGGTTACAGATCAAACAGCAACAACTACTGAAAACGCAACTGATGAGACCACTACTGAACAAGTAGATAATGCATCGGAAACAACAACTTCCGAAGATGCTGAAACTCCATCAGATGAAGCAACAGTAGAAGACACTGATGCTGACGAAACTGTGGCAGTCGATGACGAAGTAAAGCAAGAAGACCAAGCCCAAACAGAAGACGTTGAAAAAGCAGAAGCGCCATCCTTGGTTCCTGGAGATTTTTTTTATTTTGTAAAAACCATCACAGAAAAAATCCGTCTTGCTTTTACATTTGATGATTATGAGGAAGCAAAGCTTTTGGCTAGTTTTGCGGCCGAACGTATTGCTGAAGCAAACACGTTGATTGTAGATGGAAAAACGGACGAAGCAGAGCAGCTGCTGAAGGACGCTCTTGCAACACAAGAGAAGGCAGCAGAGCAGCTTACAGCTTCTGAAGAAGGTACTGACAAAGAATCCGCTGATGTGGAAAAAGCAGACGACACTCAAACTGCTGATGTTGAAAAAACTGACGATTCACAAACCACTGCTGAAGGTACTGTTGAAGGCAAGTTAGCCAACAACATCGATGCACTACTGGGGGCCCTTAGCCATGTGGAAAATCCGACTGCCCAACAGGCTTTAATGAAAAACATTCAAAAATCATTTGTAAAACTTGAGAAGAAGTTTGCCAAGCTTGAAGAGAAAGATGCGGATTTTGCTGATCAAGTGCAGCAAATTGAAGAAAAAGTTTCGAACGATCAAACAGCAACTGTGAAAAAACATGGTAAAGCTCTAGGAAAGCAAAAGAAACAAGAGAAGACCGAAACAGCAGTTGAAGAAACTACGCAAACTACAGACGAAGTTGCAACTGTAACAGAAGAAAGCAGCCAAAGCGGGGATACTGCAACAGCTCGCCAGGCACAAACTGAAACTACGAATAAAGGGGCAGAGCAACAAGTTGCAGCTCAAGCAAAAGCTGCTGAAAAGCATGCTCAAGCCGCTGCAAAGGCTGCTGAAAAACAAGCTGCAGCAGCACAAAGAGCTCAAGAAAAACAATCCCAGGCAGCCCAAAAGCATGCTGAAGCAGGTAAAAAAGCTGCAGAAGCACATGGAAACGGAAATTATTAATCCTAATAAATTTTAAGAAATGGAAAGGCCTCGGTTATACCGGGATCATTAACACTAAGTCAGGGCGGTACACCCTGGCTCTTTTTCTTTTGTCATGAAATAATGTCGTGAGATCCGGAAGATGTTGAAAGGGAGAAGTGAGGGAAATGGAAAAACCTAAATTATACCAATTTATGTCGTGAGACCTCGTGTTTTTGACGTGAATGTCTAAAATGATGTCGTGAACCTTCGGAACTTGGTTGAAAAAGCCCTAATTTATGTAGTGAGGACCAATACAAATGCTGCAAAATTAGAAAAAGAGCCGGCAATCTGATTGCCGACTCCATCTCAAATATAAAAATTATATCCCTGCCCCATGGCAATTCTTATACTTCTTCCCGCTTCCGCAAGGACATGGGTCATTCCGTCCAACATTGTCCTTATTGACCTTCGGCTTCTTCTTAACAGTCTCGCCGTCTTCCTTCGGGTTTACAGCATGGCCCTGGGCGACCTCTTGGCGCTCAAGGTTATTGCGAATTTCCGCTTTCATGATGTACATGGCCGCTTCATCCTCAATGGATTCCACCATTGCCTCGAACATTGCAAGACCTTCATGCTGGTATTCGCGTAAAGGATCTGTTTGTCCGTAAGCCCGCAGGTGAATTCCTTGGCGAAGCTGGTCCATCGCATCGATGTGGTCAATCCATTTTGAATCTACAGCACGCAATGTAACAACCTTTTCAAACTCGCGCATTTGCTCAGAGGATAGAAGCTGTTCTTTTTCCTCGTAGTGCTCTTTACACTTAGCAAAAATAAACTCGACCATCTCTTCCTGATCCTTGCCGCGCAAGTCTTCAATTGTTACCACGCCTTCCCCAAGCAAGTTTGCATGGGCAAAGTCCACAATACCTTTAAGATTCCATTCTTCCTCATCCATATGTCCAGGCGCATTGACCTCGACGTGGCGCTGAATGGACCGTAAAATCATATTTTGAACGATTTCACGTAAATTCTCGGATTCCAGTACCTCATCACGTTGAGTATAAATAATCTCACGCTGCTGGCGAAGTACATCATCATATTGCAATAACTGTTTACGGGCATCAAAGTTGTTACCCTCCACTCGTTTCTGCGCACTTTCCACAGCTCGAGATACCATCTTACTTTGAATTGGCTGGGTATCATCCATGCCAAGTTTTTGCATCATTGCTTTCATATTGTCAGAACCGAAGCGGCGCATCAATTCATCTTCCATGGATAAGTAGAATTGAGTGATACCAGGGTCCCCTTGACGACCGGAACGTCCGCGCAGCTGGTTATCAATACGGCGGCTCTCGTGACGCTCGGTACCAATTACGGCAAGTCCGCCCAGCTCTTTAACACCTTCGCCAAGTTTAATATCGGTACCGCGTCCGGCCATGTTCGTCGCAATCGTGACTGCTCCTGCCTGACCCGCTTCTTGGATAATTTCCGCTTCACGTGCATGGTTTTTAGCGTTCAAGACATTGTGGCGAACACCCTTTTTCGAAAGCAGATGAGAAATCAGTTCAGATGTTTCAATTGCGACCGTTCCCACAAGTACAGGCTGTCCTTTTTGATGGCGCTCAGCGATATCTTCGACAACGGCATTGAACTTGCCTGCCATTGATGCGTAAATTAAATCGGCACGGTCATCACGGGCAATCGGACGATTCGTTGGAATGACGATAACGTTCATATTATAAATGTTGCGGAATTCTTCTTCTTCTGTTTTCGCTGTACCAGTCATTCCGGATAATTTTTCATACATCCGGAAGTAGTTTTGGAACGTAATCGTCGCCATTGTCATACTTTCGTTTTGAATCTCGACGCCTTCCTTGGCCTCAATCGCTTGGTGCAAGCCTTCGCTGTAACGGCGGCCTTTCATTAGACGGCCTGTAAATTGGTCAACAATGACAATTTCGCCATCCTGCACGACATAATCGACATCTAGGTGCATCGTCACAATCGCCTTAAGCGCTTGGTTAATATGATGGTTCAATGTTACATGGGAAATATCAAACAGGTTTTCAATTCCGAAACTCTTCTCCGCCTTGCTGATCCCTTCTTCTGTCAACATTACGGCCTTTGTTTTTTCATCGTACGTATAATCATGGTCTCTTCTCAGCGTACGGACAAACGCATTTGCCTGCATATAGAGAACCGTGGACTTCTGGGCAGATCCAGAAATAATTAATGGTGTCCGTGCTTCGTCAATTAAAATTGAGTCCACCTCGTCGATTACTGCAAAAAAGAGTGGTCGCTGTACCTTTTGTTCTTTATAAAGGACCATATTATCACGCAGGTAGTCGAAACCAAACTCGTTATTCGTACCATACGTAATATCGCAGGCATAGGCAGCTTTCTTTTCGTCCTTATCCATGCTGTTCAAATTTAATCCGACGGTAAGCCCCAAAAATTCATATAACTGTCCCATTTCGGTGGCGTCACGGCTTGCCAAGTATTCGTTGACAGTAACAACGTGCACGCCTTTTCCGGACAAGGCATTCAAGTATACTGGCATTGTCGCCGTTAAGGTTTTACCTTCACCGGTTTTCATCTCGGAAATATTCCCCTCATGCAGAGAAATACCCCCCATTAGCTGAACATGGTATGGATAAAGGCCAAGCACACGGCGGGCACCTTCGCGGACAACCGCAAACGCCTCAACTAATAGGTCATCGAGCGTTTCGCCTTTTTGGTAGCGGGCCTTGAACTCTTCCGTTTTTTCACGCAGCTGCTCATCGGTCAATCGTTCGGTTTCCGAGGCAAGCGCATCAACTTTTACAGCCAGCTTGTCCAGCCGTTTCAGCTCACGTTTATTTAAGTCAAACACTTTATTTAAAATCCCCATATTTGATGAAACGCTCCTTTTATCTGAGACTCGAAAAGCATTTTTTGAAAAAATAGATCCAATAAAAATAGCTAATTTTCCTATTTAATCTTACCATTTCCACTATGCTGGTGACAACAATGGAAGAAACTCAGCAAAAAATCACTGCCTAACATCATATTATCCACTTCAATTATGACAAATCCATGAAAAATGCATAGAACTTATGGGGTGCCTTTAAGAGTCTATGGTTGTTTGTATATTTTTAAATATTTATGTATAAAAATTAGTTCTAATGCAGTTTTACACTCTGCTTATATTGTTAATAGAACCTTTATATTACAACGTTTATATATTGTTTATTTAGTGGATTGTAGCAATTCTGTGAATGTAAAAATATTCACAAATTGTACATTGGATTCTTCTTTTTTATGTAAGATACTACCTTTAGAGAGGTAGCGATGGAAAATAAATAGAGAACCAATCAAATATGGGAAGGGTGAGGAAAATGGCCTTTTGGGGGAAAAAGAAAAAAGAAACCGATCCCGATGCAAGTGAAAGTGAAGATAGAAAAAAGGTGGGCCTATTTCGCAGACTTTGGCAAAAAGTCAAAAACATAGATTGGAAGGATCCGGTCACACGATGGAAAGTCTTGTTCATTTCACTAATTGGGTTGATTGTTGTTGGTGGCGGGAGTTATGGGGCTCTTACTTTAACCAACTCGCCGACTTTTTGTTCAAGCTGTCACGAAATGGCGCCTGAATATTCTACGTTTACGGCAAGTGCCCACAACAATATCACTTGCGTCCAGTGCCATATCAAACCAGGGACAATCAATATGCTTACACACAAAGTGAAATCCCTGAAGGAAGTTTATTATCACGTCACAGGGGTGCCAAAACAAATTGTCCAAACAGAAGAAGAAGTTGTATCTAACGAAAACTGTATGCAATGTCACTCTAAGAACCGTCTCGTTACCGCTTCCGGGGACCTAAAGGTAAACCACAAAGGCCATATTGAAGAAGGAATCCCTTGTATCTCCTGCCATGCAGGTGTCGTTCACGCTAAAATGGCTGCACGCGGTATTAACACGGATGAGGTTCGTGGAGAGTTTACGAAAGAAACTGCCGAAAAGATTATGGAAAAGAAATATCTGCGTCCAAATATGGGGACCTGTATCGACTGCCATGACAAAGTAAACAATGGCGAAAAACCTTGGAAAGATGTAGCCTACCTTGTTCCTCCAAACCCGGAGGAAGTAGAGAAAAAAATTGATGAAAGCAAGAAAGAGACAGTTAGTGAATCAGCCAAGGAAACAACAACTAAACCTGCAGCGGAAGGAACAACCGGTACTGGAACAGCTGAGGAATTGGCAAAGGCCCATGAAGAAAAAACGCAGGAGCTAATTTTACAAGCCATCGGCAAACAGCAAAAAGACGTTAAGATCTCAATGTCCTGTGAAACCTGTCATAAAAAATTAAACATTCCTAAAACGCACAAAGCAGTTGATTGGAATCAGAACCACGGTACGACAGCTATTCAAAAGCTGGATCAATGTATGAACTGCCACCAGGATTCCAAGTGGATAAGAGAAATTCCGAAGGAAGACATCATTTCCTTGCTTAAAATGGGCAATGAAAAAGTAAAATACACGCCTAACGTTACTCTTGCAAAAGACCAGGCCCGCACCAATAAGTTTTGCGCTGCTTGCCACGCAGATCGTCCAGAAGGACATGGTGAAAGCGACCAATGGCTGACTGCTCACTCCAGCCAAGCAAAAACAGCAGATCAAAAGGCAGAATGTTATGTTTGTCATGATCGTGAAAAACCAGCTGCCGATTCAGCTAGTGCTAAGGCACCGACAGATGTTTATTGTCAATATTGCCATAGAACAGGGTTTAAAGATGAAGTTAAAAATTAATCAATCTTAAAAATGGAGGGACGCATTATGGATGATGAAAAAGAAACACGAACGGCCCCTCCCCGTTTTCGCTATAGAGGATTTAAGTTTTTGACGCTGGCATTGTTCTTTTTGGCCCTGTTCTTCTTTCTAGGATTTTCAGGGCTGGAGGCGTCCTCAAGCTCAAAGTTTTGCGCTTCCTGTCATGAGATGAAACCAGAATATTATACCTGGAAAGCTTCGACGCACAGTGAAGTCGAGTGTGCGAATTGCCATATTGGGTCAGGGGTCGAAAATGTAGCGAAGAATAAAGCCGAGGGGCTATTAAAGGTTTATAAGAAAGAAGCCAATACGTACACTGCACCGATTCAGATGCCGAAAGAGATACCGAATTCAGCCTGCGAGTCATGTCATAATATGAAAACCCGTGAGGTAACCAGCTCAGGGGATCTCATAATCCCGCACGATAGTCACCTTGCGAAGGATATCAAGTGTACCCAGTGTCATAGTGGAGTGGCTCACGGAAAAATTGCGGAACGGAATGTGACGTTTAAATCTGATTACTCAAAGTGGGATACAGCGCTCGGCAAACAGATGATGAGTGATGTGAAGTTTACCAGTCCTAAGATGGAAACGTGTATGGAATGTCATGAACTTCGTAACGTCTCCAATGCATGTGAGACATGCCATAATACTGGAATGGAGCCTAAATCGCACAAGAAGGCTGATTTCAAAACAAAAAATCATGGCACTTTAGCAAAAAAGGATATTAAGAGCTGCAATAAATGCCATGGACTTATGTCCGAAACAGAAGTAGAAGGCATAAAAGAGGTTCCGGCTTCACAGGAATTTTTAAGTAATGGAGCGACCAAATCAAAACAAGTGTCGACTCAGGACTATGCAAAAGAAAACACATTTTGTCAAAACTGCCATACGACGAAACCGGAAACTCACGTAAAAGGATTCGTCAATATACATGGTGCAATAGCAAAGGATAGCAAGGAAAACTGTCTTGCCTGCCACGATTACCAAAAAACCGGTTTCAAGGATAGTAAGACTATTGCATGCAGCAGTTGTCATCCGGCCATGCATGAAGGGAAGAACTATAAGGAACGCCATCCAATTGACCTTACAGGGGTTACAGCACCGACTGAACAGTGCTATACCTGTCACAACAAGCCGAAATGTACATCTTGCCATAAAGAATAATAGTAATTAACCAGATTAGGAGGGCGAACATGGAAGCGAAATTACAGCCTAATGCCCAGGAACCTACGAGGAGTACTCAAAAAGAAAAAAAAATAAAAACCGATCGTTTTAAATGGTGGCAATCCCTTATTCTCCTTGTGGGAACCTTAGCAATATGTTTATCTGCAGGCTATTACATTAGTGAAAAATATTTGTGGAACCAGAAGGATGACGAAATTGCCAAACAATTGACCTATAATAAAACGCTTGTAGAGCAAAAACCAAATGATCCTAGCCTCCGGGTTCAGCTTGGCTATAGCTACTTCTTAAAGGGTGAAAATGACAACGCCATTAAGGAATATAAAACAGCAAAAAACTTGGATAAAAATTATTATGCTGCTTATTTGAATTTGGCGATTGTATATGATCAAGAGAATAGAACTGACGACGCACTGCAAATGGCCACAAAGGCAGCAAAGCTGGCACCGCAGGACTATAAAAGTCTTCTACTAAAAGCTAGAAGCTATAGAAAGCTAAAAATGTACAAAGAAGCAACAGCGGCATTGGAACAAGCAAATCGTTTCAAACCGGGCAATACAGATGTTATTTATGAGACTGGCTTAGTAGCCGAAGACCAAGGAAAGCTAAAAGAGGCAGAGGACATCTACAAAGAATCACTTTCTTACGACCCTACCTTTAAACCAGCAATCAAAGCATTGGATCGTATCAAGTCTAAAAACAAATAATGAAGGAGATGGAAATGCCATGAAAAAGAAGACCACCTATATATGGATGGGATCCATAGTGGCACTTAGCATCGTGCTGTTTGCAGTCATCTACTTTTTCCATCTTCAAGATGACGCAATAAAAGTAGCAGATAATTTGAAGACTGGCGGGCAACCAACATTGAGTTACTATATCCAAGGGGATTTAAATGATCCCCTTGAGAAACCGATGGATGTAACAAAAGTTGGAGAATTCGTTTATGTGACTGACACAAATCACAAACAGGTTCAAGTTTTTGATAGGTCTGGCACGCCTGTTTTTAAATTCGGCAAGGAAGGCACTGACAAAGGAGAATTTAAATTTCCGTACGGCATTGCAGGGGATAAGGATGGAAACATCTATGTGGCAGATTTATACAATGCCAACATTTCCGTCTTTAATGAAAAGGGGAAATTCATCAAATACTTTGAAGTGGCCGATAAAGCAGATCAATTAAAAGGTCCAGGAGGTTTACGGATATATAACAATCAGCTTTATGTAACTGATATTCCAAATAATAGAGTTGTAGTTTTTGATTTACAAGGCAAAAAAATGCTTGAGATCACTACTGCAACAGGAAAAGAAGACCTTCTCAATGCGCCGAATGCAGTGACGGTTGACGATGACAAAAATATTTATGTCTCCGATACAGGAAAGCAACGACTGGTTGTCTATGATAAAGCTGGAAAATATAAGCGCACTATCAATGGCTCAGCAGACAATAAGGGCAGCTCCAAATTCGTTAATCCTCGAGGAATTGGGGTAGCATCAAACGGCACGCTGTTACTGGTTGACAACATGACCCATTATGTTTATGGCTTTGACAAGGATGGAAAGCAAATTTTCCAATTTGGCGGTATTGGAAGCGATAAGAACCAGTTTTATCTTCCAAACGGATTATTCGTGGATGATAAAGGAGAAGTATTAATTACAGATACCGTAAACGCAAGGGTAGGATTTTATTACTAAAAACACTTATGCATTTTAGGAGGTGATGCCTTAAATTGAGGAAAAGATCAAGGTTTTCAGATTAATAGAGAGAGAGAGAAAAAGAGAAAAAGAGCAAGAAAACAGGGAGGTTTCTGAAATGAGTAAGTTTAAACTCAGCTTCTCACTAGTCTTGACGATTATTCTAGTGGGAATACTCAGCACTTCTGTATTTGCTAGAGGCGCCTATTGGGGCAGCTTGACTGGCGACAACAGCGGTTGGTCTTTTAAATTTATCAACACTAGCGATCAAGCTAAAGATTTCACTGTAAAAGTTTATTCAAACGAAGATGGTTATACCAATGCGTTGTATACATCTTCTGAAAAAACAGCAGTAGCTCCTCACCCAGAACCAACTGGCGCTGCGAGCGAATATGTAACAATTACTGTTACACCGGATAATGTTAATTTCCAACTTGGTGTCATTTACAAATTTGTCCTTGTTGATGTAACAGGTGACACTGAGCTAGCTACTGAAACAAAATACGGTGTCACAACTGTAAATGATACTAATAAGAAATTGTATAACGTAGCTGATGACCCTGGAATGGTAGACGTTGACGGTTCAGGGCTTGTAAACGCCAACCATACCGGCGTACCTGGAACTGCCAGCAAAGGCGGCAATAAGCATGGTTTCTACCAAAACAACACAAACTCTTGCGCAGCCTGTCACCAGACCCACACAGGCGCTGATGAATTCTTATTATTTAAAGACGGCGTTTATAGCACATGTTCTGCCTGCCACGATGGTACAACTGGTGCATATAACGCATTTGCAACATCTACTGCAGAAACTACAAAAGAAATCGCTGGTACTTTTAACATTAAAACCGATTCTGCACACAACGGTTCCCTACACCAATCTGACGGCTCTATTAACGTGAGTGCTGCTCCTGGTGGAGGTAAATCGCAAAAAATTTGGGGCGGAGAATTTAACTGTGCAAGCTGTCACGCACCGCACGGAGCAGGTTCCACTATGGAAAACAACTTGAACATGGACCCACAAGGCTGGGGCGGAGTTGAGTACAAAGCATTACCAACAGGTGTAACACCGGCCAATGCAACTGATGACCAAAAGGATTCATTAAACGGTAAATTATTCAAGGACCTTGCTATCATCGATTTAGATGCAAATCCAGCTGGATTAGCTTCATTCATTAAGCCATACGTTGTTGCTAAGAAAACAATCGCAGCTGCCGATCTTTCTGCAGATAAAACAAAAGAAGGTTACTTGTATACCCGCGCAAATGTTCAGGTAGGCCAAAAGGTTATCCAAACATACAGATGGACTGGCAAGTCTTATTCTAGAGACTTCTCTCTATGGTTAAGAGGATCTAGCCGCGAGCCAGCTAATACAGTCTTAACTGGTACTACTGATGCTCTTACAATTGTTTGGAGAGATGGTTTTGCATTTGGTGCTGCTGCAGCTGTTGATGCCGTTTCTAAAGCAACAATCTCTTTAGGTATTGATGTTGAAACTACTACAGATATTAGATCACTATTTGACAGTACTTTTCCAAACTATATTTATGACAGTGGTACAGAAATGAGTAAATATTGTGCTTCTTGTCATACTGATTATCTTTCTAACGTACGTGCTAACCTAACTGGTACTTATGCGCAAGCACACCGCCACACAACTGGCAAGGACAATCTAACTTGTGTACGTTGCCACTATGGTCACGGTACTGATGCTACAATCATGAAAGACGCTAACGATGAATCTTACTTTGAAGGCGATCATGCAGGACAGTTAGATTATTATGTGGATCCGAACCCATCTTCTGCATTAAAACGCTACACTGGTATGTCAGTATGTTACGCTTGCCACGGTTCTGGAGGTCAATTCATCAACAACCCTGCCAACGAAGCAATTGATGGACCTACTAGTCCTATCTATGGTTCTCACGCAGTTGTTAATGATGCCGGAGTTCCTTATGACGACCAGGAAGCTCCGTTAAAACCAGGCCAACCAGGTACTAGATAATAAAAAAAGCCAACAAATAGCGCCACTACTTGTTAGCTTTTGAAAAAGTATGTTTAATTCTCACAAAGAGCAGGGCAGCAATTATTGGTGCCTTGCTTTAATTTTATTATCCTTATCCGACACAAAATTGTCAAACTTTTTGACAAAATATCGTCAATAAATTGCTTCATTTCTGCCTCAATTTCCGCCTATCTTCACTGCTATAATAGATGTGTAATCCCTATTTATAACTCTACAACCTACAATAAATACATAATTCCATAATAAGCGAGCTGATATCTGGTGAAAGTCTTCCCCTTGTATAATAAATCCTATTTTTATATTTTCTTGATCGTTCTGCTTTTAGGAACTACGATTCTGTCGTTTCCAACCATTGATGCATACTCTGCCAGTAATCCTGCCATAACAATTGAGTCCCCTGTCCCGAATGAGGAACTTTCTACTAAAAATGTTGTGATTTCAGGCTCATATACTTCTGAGTTTCCAAAGTCCGAATTGTCATTTACAGCTTCTGAGGATGGAGTCGAAATTGCAGATTCCAATTGGCAGATTGATGAATCAAATCACAAATGGACTTTTTCAACATCTGCCTTATCAGAAGGGGATCATGCTATTACTATTAAGTTGGAAGAATCGTTATCATCAACATCTAATCCCGCAGTGGCATCTATCGCTTTTACTATAAAAATACCAACGGTAATTGTAAAACCTGCTATTTCTATAACAACACCATCACCATCTGAAGTTTTTGATTCAACAAATATTCTAATCTCAGGAACCTATACTGCTGATGTACCACAAACTAACTTGATGTTTACCCTATTGGAAAATGGCAAGAAGATTTCCGAGTCGTCCGCCAATGCAGGCGATTGGAATTTTGATGAAACAAGCTCGCCCAAAAAGTGGTCTTTTACAACAAAGTCATTGCCGGAAGGTACCCATACAGTTTCAGTGGAAATTACCGATAAAACAACAGGTGAAATTGTTAGTGCAACAACGTCCTTTATCCTGGCTTTAACTAGACCATACATCGGCGATACAAAGATAATCTTCCCAGACAATTCAGAAAAGAAATCCGAAGATTTAACGAGCGTTCCGCTTAATTCGAAAATCAAAATAACTGTTGTTGACGATCAAAGAATGGATCTGCTTAAAAGCAAAATTGACACTGGAAGCTATAACCCTATCAAAGTAATATTGGGCCAGGATTCTATTAAAGGAACGACACAAATCGGGGAGCCAGTTTTAAAAAATAATAAATATTATTACGATATCACCTTTACTCCTGCTGCTGGTGAATTAAAAATTAACAGGACATATCTGGTGTACCTAGATCCCGAACTTGCTGATGATTTGGACAATCCGGTATTTACGAAGTTTTTTAAAATTACAACCAAGACAAATGCCGATTGGGATGATATTGACAAGCAGAGTCACACATCGTCCAATCCTCACGGTCATTACAAGCTGAATACAAATATGTGTGCATCTTGTCACAGCACACATACGGATTCACCATATGATAAGCTGGATGGTAAAAGTAAAATAACACCTTCCCGGGAAGGTGGTTCCTATCTAATTGATTTTAATGAAAAGTTAAATGGTAAAGATTCACAAAACTACTGTATGGCCTGTCACGACGGTACTACGAATGCACCGCTAATTGACGGAATAACAAGTAAGTACCATCATGATAATCCGGTTGAGTATTCGTCAACTGGAAAGGACAATTTAAAGGAAGCAACATCATGCACCAGCTGTCATAACCCTCATGCGGAATGGTCAGAGGAAAACCCGAATTTGTTGAAAGACCATTATGTTTATAAACATAATTCAAAAGATCAAGAGAAAATGGGAGCTACCTCATTAACGGTGGACAGTTTGGATACATCTTGTGAAACTTGTCATGATAATACGATAAATTTTGCTGGAATACCTGCGGATAAAGGAATGTATGAGCTATTAAAATATAACAAGTCTTTAACTGCATTAGGCACTGAAACAACTAAATTTAATCAACCTACAGATTTTGATGTTCCTAACAAAACGATTTCAGATTATTCCTTATGCCTAAGGTGCCATAATCTTGATAAGAAAAAACAAAATAAGGTTAGTTCAGATATCGAATCCTTTTATCTTGACGCCAATTCCGGCCATAATTTTAACGTTTCGGTGAATGCAACTACTCAAAGAGATGGCAGCCAATTAAATGGCCCAATCCCATGTGCGGAATGCCATGAAACACATGGATCGAACAATCTGTATAATTTGCGGGAAATATTGGGTAATAATCCAACAGTAACTGATAAATATAGAACTTCAGGGACGTCATGGAATGCGGTAAATGAACGGGAGTTCTGTACCAAATGCCATAATGGGTCAACTGAAATTTACGGTATAAAGGGCAATTCGATTTATGATGATGCAGGTCAGGCCATTAATTCAATTGTTGGCCATAATAAAAATGATATTGATCAGGCATGTTCCAAATGCCATAGCACCAATAACTCATTTATCGAGGCCGCCCATGCACCTAAGAAGCAGCCGTAAAAAACGAGAGGGAAATTTCCTCTCGTTTTTGTGCGTTTGGGAAAGAAAATAATATTAGCATCTTTAAAATGGGTATAAATACCCATAAAAAGATACTTGCATAAGCAAAAAGGCTCAATGTCGATATTTTTGCAGGATTATATTTACATTGGGACTTCCTCATTACCGTGTGTTTTTCTGTTATTAAATTCATTGTATTATCCAAAATTAGTGAATTAGATCTACTAGTTTTAGATCTTTTTTAATCAATAAAACAAAAGGGGGGATAGGATGGGAAATGCCATTTGGTTTAAAGAAAAGTAAATAGAGAAGAGAGACAAAACATGTCTCACAAAATGGGGGAGTTTTAAGATGAGTCGTAAATCGATTGGTATCAGCGTGGTGTTTATTGCTGCTATATTGATGCTAAGCACATTTTATGTTTCCGCTTTAAGTAACAATTTTTCGAATTACAAGCCTACTAGTAATGGTACGACTACCATTTCAAATCCAGATATATCTACCTATGTAAAAAGTGCAAATGATTTGGTTGATCAAAGCTTGAGCATGAAAATAAACGGCACTCAGGTAAATGCGCAACTTTCGTACAAAGTAGAACGCAAGGAAGGGACCATCTTCTATAAAGCATCCGATTTAAAGGATGGAACCAATACGGTAGAAGTCAGCATCAATGACAATGCAGGGAACACTCTTAATGATTCCTGGTCCTTTATCGTAAAGGAAGCGCCTAAGTTCAGTAATCTCAGTCCTGCAGATAAAAGTGAACAGGCTAGTTTGAGTCAATTATCTGCAACAATTAAGGATAATAAAGCAGTTGATTGGAGTTCTGTAAAGCTCAAATTAAATAATAGTTATGTGAGCACTGCTTCCATAAATGTTAACCCCGAAACTGGTACTGTAACATATAATAGAAATTTTGCCAGCGGCAGTTACACTGCGGCTCTGGAAGCAAAAGATATGAATGGTAATTTAAGTACAAAAACCTGGAGCTTTGTAGTTGACAATACTCCGCCAAGTCTTGACTATTTTAGCGGCTTAAAAGACGGGTCCACCATTGACTATAGCAACTTGAATATTTCTGCAAAATTAAAAGATTTAACGGATATTAACGATAATGTAAGTTTAACATTAGACGGAGCACCTGTAGATTTTGATTTTAAATATGAAGGTAATTCCGATTATGACGATGATTATGTTGTTACATCCCGGAAAACTGTTTACATTACGTACACCGGTATGATCCGAAACGGTCAACACACCATGTCCTTATATACAGAAGACAAATTGGGCAACAAAATAACACGCAACTGGAAATTTACTGTATCTGTCAAACCAGTGGTTTCAAATACCACTCCTTTTAAATACGGTGTCGATAATCTAAAACCAGCGATTTCTGCAACAATAACATCACCAAACGGTACAATTAATGGTGATTCCATCATATTTAAATTGGATGGACAACCTGTTGGTTTCAAGTATGATGCAGGTTCCGGTTTAGTAAGCTACACTCCATCTGACGCCTTGGAAAATGAAGCTTACCATACCGTTTCTATCGCAGCGTCCGACTTGTCAGGTACATCTATTAATAAAGAGTGGAAATTCTATACCAATACCTACCCGGATATGAAGGATTCAAATATTTCGAACTGTACTTCCTGTCACCAGGCCAATAGCTTTGATGGAAGCAATGGGGATTTGGAAAATGTTCATATTAAAAAGCTATATTTTAATGGAACACATTCAAATAATCGTTGTGATAACTGTCACAATTATATATCCGTCCCGTCTAACTGCAGTCAGTGCCATGAAGACCCTGATGGTACATTTGCTTACGCGCCTCATGGATCTACACCATCGATTAAATATCAGCCAACCAATGTGGATCCTGCAATGCCGTTAAGGGTAACGGAGAATCGTGAAATGAATGACTGTATCCTTTGCCACCAGCCAGGATCACAGGTCAAAGGCTATACAAGGTATCAGTCTACACCAACCAGACTTTTGAACAATCATGATATTCCTGAACTTCATAAGGCAAATAATGAACCGGATTGTACAGGATGTCACGCAAAATCACTAACGCACGAACATGCTCGCGATGGCAGACAAGATGCAAATGGCAACCCGATCACTTGCAATACTTGCCACCAAAGTACGAACCCAGCAGTGGTGCAAGCGATTATAGATAAAAATACATCTTGTACGTCCTGCCACTCCAGGGATACTGTCCATAAGGACATCCATTCGAAGTGTGCAAACTGTCACTCCAAGGGCAGTTACGAGGATTCACGGCATGCAAATTAATTCATCAACGGAAAAATAGATAAAGGGGTTTTCCAGAAAGTCATATTATTCGGCTTTCTGGTATCCCCTTTTTAGCATTTAATATAAAAGCATATTTTTCTCTAATTTGGTAAATGCATCTAACGGCTACTTTTTCCATCAATCTCAGAATTTTTGCCATACTTTTGATTTAGACTTCTTTATTATAGCTTTTTCAACCATTCCTTCAGCCCGTCAACCTTCCCCCACAAATGCAAATACATCGCAGCATACACAATAGCTTCGTTCTCATCCCCGAAACCGTAATATTCAGGAGTTTGATTTGGCAGCTTCTTTTTCCCGGTTAGGTAGTATGACACAAACCTATTAAGTTTTTTTGCCTGTTTCCCCAATGTTTTTGCTTTTACGGTATAACCGTTCACAAGCAGCTCTAGCAAAAGCTTATTGTAAACGGCTTCTGTTGTTTCCACATCATATTTTTCCAACAGGGCTTCGGCCATTTCATATTCTTCTTTTTCCATGTAAGCTAAAAACAAGGAAGTGCGGACACCCTGATTATCCATAGGGTTCAACTTAAGCAGTTCCTCATAATGCCGGATCGCCTCTTCAATATTCCCTAATAAAAAGATTTTCTCGGCATAATTGAATTTGGCCCGCATGTACGGTCTTGTTTCAATCAGCCCCCAAAAGTAACCTTCGTTTTCTTTAAAAAACTCATTGCCGAGTTGTTTTTCACCAACTTGCATGCCATGCCTATACAATTCCACAGATTCTTCAGGCTTTTGAGCAATATCACCGAGTAAAACAAAAGCATCTACACAATACGGATTAATATTGATTGCTTCTTGAATGAGGTGGAGCACTTTTTCCCCATCAGCACGCAAGGCCTCAAAAACCAATTCCTGAGCACGGTCTTCATTTCGTCTTGAAACCTTCTTTGGCAATTTACCGGGAATAGTTATAGTAAAGGTGGAAGCCTTACTGGGGTTTCCTCTACGTGCCTTTTCATCTTTTCCTTTTGGAAACTCAATGACTTCCGCTTCTTCAAATTGTGGTTCCTCCTCAAGCCCGTACACAATATTCATCATTTCGCTTATTTCTTGGCTCAGGACATTTTCCATGTCCGATGAGATGGTGGAAATGGACCTTGCTGACACACTGTATATCTGCCCAAGCTCCTTTTGTGTAAATACTTTTTCCAGCATCGGCATCATTTTTTGCATTAAATAATGCAGCCCGGCGGCATATAGATTCGGGTTCTGAATCCGCTTTTTCCGCTTTTGGCAAAAACTAAACCAAAGCACAATCCCCGCGTCCACAACTGGCGCAGGCGTATCGAAAACTTCTGCCTGTGCTTTGAAGAGGTCAGCAACTTCTTTGTAAATTGGTGCCGGCCATTCAATGTCATCCGTTTCGATTAGGCCGCCAACCATCGGCAGTTCACTCAAAACTTCAATAAAAAAATGATCTAAATACTGTTGTGGGGACGGATAGTCGGCGGCTATGCTGCTATCCTCAATATATGAAAAAGCTACCTCAGGTTTTAAATCCGGCAAATCAAATGGGGCTGGAAAAAACGCAAAGTTTTGGTCAAATGGTACTAACATTCCCAAAAGGAAAGTGCCTCCTTCAAACTCTGCCGGCGTACCCGTAATAATTGTATCAATCTGTTCTCCCGTAAAGCCATCCACTACTGTCAGCTTGTTGTCTTCAACTTTTAAGACTTTCCCGGCGATTGTACGCCCCTTTGTCCATGTTTGAAAAATTTGTTTCAGCTTTGGCCGCTTAATTTTTCCAGCCTCAGCAGCTATAAATTTCTCAATAACTTTTTTTCCGTCATCCAATTCTTCAAAAAGGGAAAACCAGATGGCATGAACCACTTCATAGAATTCCCGTTCTTCTTCATCCTCTAACTCGAGGCTGCTATACTCCATAAACATTTCAAAATCATCTTCGATTTCCGCGCCAAAATAATTGAACGCAAAATGAATCATTTGCTTCTGCAGCTCGTCGGCTTCACTTTCAAGTAAATGAGTGATGGACACAGCTTCACTTGCGCCGCAGCATTTTTTATACTTTTTTCCGCTCCCGCAAGAACAAGGTTCATTCCGGCTTGGTTTCTCCATCGTGCTTTACACCTCTTTTTTCTCTATATACTCTAACTATTCTTCCATTTCCTTTCTTTGCATGTTGATATTCAAAACGTTCCTTCAATATGTATCAATCGATTCATCTATGAAAATACATTATCATCACCTGATATAAATTTAATAGTAGCATTTTTGACAGATAGATAAAGGAAAATACAAAAAATTTAGTATGTAAGTGGTGAATATTTCTAACCATTTGAAACGCAAAAAAAGTCCGGCCGATTATTAAGTGTATAAACAAACGACCGGAACCTTTGAAAATAGAGGAGTCCGTCCATGCTAAGGTACAAAATTAAACCTGCCATTGGTTAGGAAAGGTTTTTCTTCTATCTTCATGAGGGAAGTATTTCAACCATCCGGATTTCTTTTGTTCGGGAATTCAATTATCTTTGTTTCCTCAATGGGAGACCCTTCCTCATTTCCATACACAATACCCACCAGCTCATTAATCTCTTCCGTTAATGTGATTTTCATCTCAGAGGAAATCGAGGATACAGAACTCGGGGAAACACTGTATATTTGTGCAAGCTCCTTTTGAATTAACACTTTTTCTGGAGGAATAATTTTCGAAAGTAAATAATGCAGTGAGGCAGCATAAAGAGATGGATTTTGAATGTACTTCCTCTTTTTCTGGCAAAAGTCGTACCAGAGAAGAATCCCTATATCAATAAATGAGGGAGGCAAGTCCAACGTTTCTGCCTTTGTTTTGAAAAGGGTGGCAACTTCTTTGAAAATAGGAACTGCCCATTCCAAATCATCAATTTCAACCAATCCCATAACCATCGGCAGTTCACTTAAGATTTCTACGAAGTAATCAGTTAAATATTGTTGAGGAGAGTCAAATTCAGAGGCAAAGCTGCTTTCTTTAATAAAGGAAATGGCATGCTCAGGTGTTAGGTCCGGCAGACCAATTGGTGATGGGAAAAATACATAGTTCTGTTCAAAAGGTACAAGAATGGCTATAAAGAAGCAACCTTTATTAATCTGGATAGGAACTTCGGAAGTAATGGCTATAAGATGTTCGCCGGAAAAACCATCCTTCACGGTCAGTTTGTTTCCTTCAATTTTTATAACTGTACCGGCAATTGTTCTGGCCTTTGTCCAGGTTTTTAATATTTGTTTTAGTTTAGGCTGCTTAATTTTTGCAGACTCCACAGCAATGAATTTCTCAATGATTTTTGTTCCATCTTCAAATTCTACAAAAAGGGAAACCCAGATGGCGTGGATCAATTCAAAAAATTGCTTTGTTTGTTCGTCCTCAAATTCGATATTCATGTACTCTTGGAATACCTCAAAATCTTCTTCCACATCATCGCCAAAATAATTGAAAGTAAAATAAATCAGTTGTTTTTGCAGGTTGTCTATTTCGCTTTCAAGGATTTGTGAAATGGAAATGACATTACCCGAGCCGCAGCAATTTTTATACTTTATACCGCTCCCGCATGGACATGGTTCATTCCGGTGTGGTTTTTCCAATAACCTCTCACCTCTATATTTTTTATTTATTATATATCGTATTACGATACGAGAAAGTCCGATAAATATATACAACCATTATCCTGAAAAAATTCAATCTAATCGGTCATTTTAAAAATTAATAGAACCTTTTTTCTTCGGTCAATTTTTGAACTTTTCCCGTTTCTCAAGTTATAATGGACAATGACTGACAAACAACTTTGGAATAAACTATAATAAAAGTTATAACTTTTTAGAGGTGACGAAAATGGAATTAGCGGAAATTCGCAATGAGCTTGAAATTACGGCTAAGAAATTAGCGGACTTTAGGGGGTCCCTTTGACCTTGAAAACAAGGAAGCCAGAATTGCGGAGCTAGAGGACGAAATGCTCCAACCCGATTTTTGGAATGACCAAGAAAAGGCTCAGAAAGTAATCAGCGAGGCCAATGGCTTGAAGGACCAGGTTCATGAGTTTTATGAACTCAATGAGTCGTTTGAAAACCTGGAAGTTACCTATGAGCTGGTGAAAGAAGAAAGCGATGCTGAGCTGCAGTCCGAACTGGAAGAAGAGCTACAACAGTTGACAGACCGATTAGGTCAATTTGAATTACAGCTTCTATTAAGTGAAGAGTACGATAAAAATAATGCAATCCTTGAGCTTCACCCGGGTGCAGGTGGAACAGAGTCGCAGGACTGGGGCTCAATGCTTCTAAGAATGTATACAAGGTGGGCGGAGAGAAAGGGTTTTAAAGTAGAAACCCTTGATTATCTTCCAGGTGATGAAGCAGGCATCAAAAGCGTGACCCTCGCTATCAAAGGGCACAATGCCTATGGCTACCTGAAGGCAGAAAAAGGAGTTCACCGCTTGGTAAGGATTTCTCCGTTTGATTCTTCCGGCAGGCGGCATACCTCTTTTGCATCCTGTGAAGTGATGCCGGAACTAAACGATGATATCGAGGTTGAGATTCGGACAGAGGATTTACGGGTCGATACGTACCGTTCCAGTGGCGCTGGCGGACAGCACGTTAACAAAACGGAATCGGCTATCCGGATTACCCATCTTCCGACCGGCATTGTTGTAAGCTGCCAAACCGAACGGTCTCAGATACAAAACCGAGAGCATGCCATGAACATGTTGAGAGCCAAGCTTTACCAACGGGAAATTGAAGAGAAGGAAAAGGCGCTGTTGGAAATTCGCGGTGAACAAAAAGAAATCGGCTGGGGAAGCCAAATTCGATCTTACGTCTTCCATCCGTATTCCATGGTAAAGGACCACCGTACAGGTGCTGAAACAGGTAATGTTCAAGCCGTCATGGACGGGGAATTGGATCAGTTTATTAATGCTTACTTACGTTCGCGTATTTAATAATAGGTAAATACAATTATTAAAGCCTTTGTCGACTTAGTTGGCAAAGGCTTATATTTTGGACTTTTTTTGCCATTCATAGTGGTTTTAATGAAGAATAATAAAGTGGTCTAAGTATCGATTGACAAAAATAGCTGCCAGCATTCGGCAAGTACTTGACTCATTTGGAAAATAGGACTTAAATATTTTCTCTAATGATTCTGACGTAAGAAGTAAATGCTAATAAAAATTTACCTCTTTATCGCGTTACCATAATGCCATTTACACCATATTTTTCCCGTGCTATACTCTCAATCGGAATTTAATTAGAGAGGTATCATTTCATGAATATATTAAGCAATTTAACAGAGACCTATCCAAAAACAAAAATTGCTGCCGACTACCTTTTTGTTCTTATCGGTGCAGCAATTATTGCCATTTCGTTCAACGTTTTTCTCTTGCCGAACCAGGTTGCCTCGGGTGGCGTCAGCGGCATCAGCACCATTATTAAATCCGTACTCGGCCTCGAGCCAGCCTACGTTCAATGGGCTTTCAATATTCCGTTGTTTATCGCGGGAGTAATTCTGCTTGGAAAACAATTCGGTGTCAAAACACTAGCCGGCACTGTTTTTCTTCCTTTCGTTGTTTTCTTAACAAAAAATTGGCAACCGTGGACACATGATGCGCTGCTGGGTGCCTTGTTCGGCGGGATTGGCGTCGGTCTTGGACTAGGGATCGTCTTCCGGGGCAATGCATCAACTGGAGGAACCGACCTTGCTGCACAGATCATCAATAAATATACTGGCTTTTCCCTAGGAAGATGTGTCGTTATGATTGATGGCCTCATCGTCCTCACAGCGGCAATCGTCTTTGATATTGAAAAAGCCTTGTATGCTTTAATTGGCCTATATGTTACCAGCAAAACAATTGATTTAATTCAGATAGGTTTTGGTAGGTCAAAGATGGCAATGATTATAACCAATAATCAAGAAGAGGTTCGTGCAGGAATTTTGCATAAAATAGACCGTGGTGTGACAAAACTATCAGCATACGGTGGTTTCACCGAGCATGAACGCCCAGTTTTGATGTGTGTGGTGGATCAAACGGAGTTCACAAAATTGAAACAATTGGTCAAAACCCTTGACCCGTCTGCTTTTGTCGTGGTAATGGATGCTGCAGAGGTGTTAGGGGAGGGTTTCAAACGCCCATAACATTGGTATAATTAATCAGTGATGGGATTATTTACTTTAGGGGGAGTAACAATGAAGAAAAAGTTGCTAACATTGTTATTAGGAACATCACTAGTAATGGGACTTGCTGCTTGTGGGGGCGGCGGGGACAAGGACAACGGCGGCGGTGGAAAAGACACTGCAACCGGTGATGAAGCTGCTAAAATCTTTGATCAAAAATGCTCCAGCTGCCACGGCGGAGATCTTAAAGGTGGAGTAGGGCCTAACCTAACCAAGGTTGGTTCTAAGTATTCCAAGGATGAAATCCTAGATATCATTCATAATGGCCGCGGCGGAATGCCTGCTGGCGTCATTACTGGTGATGATGCTGAGAAAGTGGCTGAATGGCTATCTGCCAAAAAGTAAAAACGTACCCAAAAAACGCTCTGTTCCAATACAGGGCGTTTTTTATTTCGTCACTTCTTTTGAAAAATCCACATAAAAAAGAAATTGACCTCAAGTATTTTAGAATTGCAAATAAAAAATGAGATTTCGTAAATTAAAGTAAGCGCAAAGCAAATAAATCATTAAAACCCGTAAACAAAAGTTGAAGACAGTTCTCTATCAATTAAATATATTTTATCCCACTTTATGATACTAACTCTTTTTGCCAAATTCACCATACCTTATGGCTGGACATTCAATTTATGTATGTTATTCTAGTATGGTCCATGAAGATGATTCGACAAAAAGAACAGTAATGAATTATAAGTATTGGCATTTAGGCAGAAACAAGTCATGTTTTGTATTCTTTGAAAAGAAACTGTAATATAATTACCACTTTTTTTGACGAATTATGATGTTATAATATTATTATGCAGAAATATGCATATAGTTGTAGGTGTTTTGGCCGTATTGTCGAAATTTGTAAAACAAACTTAAAACAATAGGTGATTTTATATGATAGAAATGCAGGAAGTATACAAAAAATATCCGAATGGCGTTTCTGCTATCAATGGGATTGACGTCCGGATTAATCAAGGCGAATTTGTTTATGTCGTCGGACCAAGCGGTGCCGGAAAATCGACATTCATCAAAATGATGTACCGCGAAGAAATTCCAACCTCTGGAACCATCACCATCAATGGAGCGAATATTGCGAAGTTAAAGATGAGCAAGGTTCCGATATTCCGTCGTAACCTTGGCGTCGTCTTCCAGGACTTTAAACTACTCCCAACTCTAACAGTCTATGAAAATGTGGCATTTGCTTTAGAAGTTATTGAGGCGCAGCCGAAGGTAATCAAGAAACGTGTCATGGAAGTTCTGGATCTTGTAGGCTTGAAGCATAAAATTAAAATGCTTCCTTCCGAGCTTTCCGGTGGTGAGCAGCAGCGTATTTCGATTGCCCGCTCCATTGTTAACTCACCAAGACTCGTTATTGCCGATGAGCCGACAGGAAACCTTGACCCGGAAACATCATGGGAGATTATGAAAATTTTTGAAGAGATCAATAATCGCGGCACAACTGTCGTGATGGCAACTCACAACAAAGAGATTGTTAATACATTAAAGCATCGCGTCATTGCCATCGAAGGCGGAAGAATTGCGCGTGATGAACAAAGAGGTGAATACGGTTATGAAAATTAGAACAATTGGCCGTCACGCCCGGGAAAGTCTAAAGAGTATTAAAAGAAACGGATGGATGACCTTTGCTTCCGTTGGTGCCGTTACCGTTACCCTTATTTTAGTCGGTGTCTTTTATGTCATTATGATGAATTTAAATAAAGTGGCAGATACGATTGAAGAAGACGTACAAATTCGCGTTCATATCGATGTTGCTGCCAACAAGCAGGACCAAGATGCCTTAAAGGCGCAGATTCAGGCCATCCCTGAAGTGAAAAGTGTCAAATTCTCTCCTAAAGAACAAGAATTGAAAGATTTAGTACAAAGCATGGGTGAAGAGGGTAAAGCCTTTAAACTGTTTGAACAGGATAACCCGTTAAATGATGTATTTATTGTTAAAACTAAAAATCCAACAGACACGATGAAGGCTGCGAAAAAAATGGAAAAGCTCCATTATGTCGCCAAGGTTAAATATGGTCAGGACAAGGTTGAAAAACTATTTAAGTTCATTAAAGCAAGCCGAAATGTCGGGGTTGTTTTAATCTTAGGCCTGTTCTTTACAGCAATATTCCTTATTTCCAATACGATCAAAATTACGATTATTGCAAGACGAAGAGAAATAAAGATTATGAGGCTTGTAGGGGCTACAAACTCCTTTATTCGCTGGCCGTTCTTCCTCGAAGGGTTATGGCTTGGAATTATCGGTTCAATCTTGCCGATAATATTAATCGGCATCGCTTATTATCGGGCCTACGATTATATCAGCCCTAAGCTGGTTGGGACATTTATCAAGATCCTGCCGTTTGACCCATTCTTCTACCAAGTTTCCGGTATTCTCCTTTTAATGGGTGCCTTTATTGGGGTTTGGGGCAGTGTCATGTCGGTAAGGAAATTTTTAAAAGTTTAATAATAATCAGGAGGGAACCTAAAGTTATTCCTTCCTGATTTTATGTGTTTTATAGATACATAAAAAACAACGATTAACCTATAAGAGAGAAACGAGGGAGAAATCGGAATGAAGAAAACGATGATTACGCTGACCGCCGCTGCAACAGTCGGGCTTGGGACTGTCTTTGGAGGATTACCTCTGACAACAGAAGCAGCCTCCATTTCCAGTCTGAAGGGCGAGCAGAACAAAATTCAAAGTCAGCGGTCCGAACTTAAATCAGGAATTAACGATGCAAATGCAAAAATTAATGACCTGCAAAATCAAGAAAACAGTGTTCACAATGAAATCAGCCGTATTGAAGCTGCTATCAACGACACAACAAGTAAAATCAATCAAAAAACGGCAAAGATTGACGAAACAAAGGCTGAAATCGCGAAGCTTCAGGAAGATATAAAGGCCTTGCAGGAACGGATTGAAAAGCGTAGTATCCTTTTGAAGGACCGGGTCCGCAGTTATCAGGAAAATGGAACTGTCATAAATTACCTGGATGTTTTGCTAGGATCACAGAATTTCAGTGACTTTATTGACCGGGCAAGCGCAGTAGCCACATTCATGCAGGCGGATCAGGATATTTTGAAGCAGCACGAGGCTGACAAAGCTGAAGTGGAAGAAAAGCAGAAAAAAGTAGAATCGGATCTTGCTAGTCTGGAAAATATGGTAGCCGATTTGAAAAAGATGAACGACCAATTAAGCGCTCAACGAGCTGAAAAAGATAATCTTTTGGCTATTATCTCTGACCAAAAGGCTGAGGCACAGGAATATGTAGTGGACATGCAGGAGCAGGAGCAGATACTTGCTGCTCAAGAGGCTGCAATTCAAAAATCCATCAAATCCCAGGAAGCAGCAGCAGCATCCGCGGCCGCCGCCGCCGCCGCCGCCGCCGCCGCATCCGCTGCAGCAGCTGCTAAGCCGTCCGGCAATGTGAGCAATAATGTAGCTGTAGCACCACCGGTTTCGGGAGGCAGCTTCACAAGACCTACTGCAGGTATCATTACTTCAGGATTCGGCGGGCGAGATGGCAGCTTCCACTACGGCGTCGACATTGCCAAGGCGGGTACTGTACCGATTGTTGCCGCTGCCGATGGAGAAGTGTATGTATCGCATTTCTCAAGCAGTTATGGAAACGTTGTTTATATTTTGCATAATATCAACGGGCAGTACTACACAACCGTTTATGCACATATGAGCACGAGAATGGTTGGCGAAGGCACAACCGTGAAAAAAGGCCAGCAAATCGGGGTTATGGGTAACACAGGAGACTCCCACGGCCAGCACTTGCACTTCGAGCTATACAGAGGCAAATGGCAATATCATGCAGCAATCAATCCGGTGGGAATTGTGCCGTTGTAAAAATAATAACTTACACAGGCGGGGCGTATGCTCCGCCTGTTTCTTTTTGCTAATAGGAAGTATATATTTCTTCAAATTATGACTTCTTAACGCATAAATTCAACAACGCACCATGAACGGTCCTAACGGACTCGCCAATCGGCGTGTTTTCATTTATACTCGGTTCCACTCATAACTCGTCCATTCCTTACATATATCTTAATAATCGGGCAGGAATTCGGAGCCTTTTTAGAAAATAGATTATTAGGCGTACTAGATGAGGAGGACCTTTGAATGAATCAAAAATGGATAGCCTTGATGATGGCAGGGGCGCTGATAACAGGGGCAGGCGGCACCTATGCGGGTATGCAGTTTTTAGAGAAAAATGATGCATCCTCCCAGCAAGAACAGGCGCTCATTCCACAAAACAAGCCTAGAGCGGCCAAAGTCCAGACGGCGGCATCCGAAACGGAAGTCAAGGACTTGAAGAAGGTGGAAAAGGCTTATGAACTGATCCTAGACAATTATGTTGAAAAAGTAGACCAAGATAAGCTGGTTGAGGGAGCCATCCAAGGGATGCTTTCAGTACTAAAGGATCCATATTCTGTTTATATGGATAAGGATACAGCCCAGCAATTTACACAAACATTGGAATCCTCCTTCGAAGGAATTGGTGCCGAAGTGGGAATGGTTGACGGCAAAATTGTCATTGTTTCGCCTTTTAAAAATTCGCCAGCTGAAAAAGCAGGAATCAAGCCAAATGATCAAATTTTAAAAGTGGACGGGGCCTCTGTTGAAGGGCTGGATCTGAATAAAGCGACCCTCAAAATTCGCGGCAAAAAGGGGACAACCGTCACTTTAGAGATTGCCAGAAAAGGACTCAAGGAACCATTGACAGTAAAAGTTAAGCGCGATGAAATTCCGCTTGAGACTGTCCATTCCTCAGTCAAAAAGCAGGACGGAAAAAAAATTGGATACATCGAGATTACATCATTTTCCGATCAAACAGATGAAGATTTTAAAAAGAGCTTAAAAGAGTTAGAGGGTGACAAAATTAAAGGGCTCGTGCTTGATGTGCGCGGCAACCCGGGCGGACTCCTCGAGAGTGTTGACGAGATTTTAAAAGAGTTTATTCCCAATGACAAACCGTACGTTCAAATTCAGGAGAGAAACGGCGATAAGAGGCGCTTTTTTTCAACGATCACTGAGAAAAAGCCGTATCCGGTAGTCGTTCTTACAAACAAAGGCAGTGCTTCAGCTTCGGAAATTTTAGCTGGAGCGTTAAAAGAAGCGGCCGGTTACCCGATTGTCGGCGAGAAGACGTTCGGCAAGGGTACTGTTCAGCAGGCTATGCCGATGGAGGATGGCAGCAACATCAAGCTGACCTTATATAAATGGCTGACCCCGGATGGAAATTGGATTCATAAGAAGGGGATTAAGCCAGATGTTGCCGTTAAGCAGCCGGCTATCTTCACAACCCATCCACTTCAGATAGAAAAGTCCCTTGTTAAGGATATGAATAATGAACAGGTGAAGAACGCTCAGGAGATTCTAGACGGTTTGGGGCTTGCCCCAGGGCGGACGGATGGTTATTTCAGTGAGGAAACTGCGGCAGCCGTGAAAGGTTTTCAGCAAAATCACGGCCTCCCTGTTACCGGGAAAATTGATGCAAAAACAGCCTCCAAACTAGAGGAAGCCGCGATGAAGGAAATGAAAAAAGAGAAAAACGACCTGCAGCTGCAAGCGGCGATAAGACTGGCGGCGAAATAGGGTATCGTTTTGGAGCAGAGCAGCGGCCCTTGGAAAGAGGGCAGCTGCTTTTTTGTGCTCCTGAATCCGGTTTAGTTGGCAGATAGCTTTATCAAGTTGACTTCATAAATTGGGACATCCGGCCCGATTCGACGAATAACAGCAATCCCCCTAAAACACGCCCACTCCAAATTAACTAATTTAATAGTTTCTATAATCTAGCAATATGTTTTATCTTTTTAATTTGGTAAAATAAAACTTAGAGACTCTTATATTCCATTACTAGAAACTTTGATAGAGGCAGGTGACAGGATTTGGTACAAATATGGCTTGTGGAACTTCTCAAAGGGACAGGCAAGTTATTTCTTCATCCTGTTTTATACTATCTCGTTTTCCTTGCAGGAATCTTGGGTGTAATGAGGGTAAAACGTGAACGGGAAAATTTCCATGTTCGGGCCGAGGATGCCTATTTTGAATTGCGGCAGTTGTTTCCTCTTGGGCTTATGATAGGCTTAATTCTTTCGGTCATTGTAGCCGCCGTGGGAATCGCTGTGCCATTTGCGGCAATCCTGCTAATCGCGGGGACAACCCTATTGTGGTCACTGACCACCAATGTCCGCTGGATATCGCCGGCTTACACGGTCGGGGCCGCTTTCTTTGCAGTCATCCTGTTTGCGCAAAACAATTGGTCGATTCCGTTTTTCTCAAAAGCCTTTAACCAGATTAACGACAGGATTTATCCGTCCATCGTGGTCATTTTGGGTTTCCTCATAATCGCTGAAGGGATCCTTATTTTAAAAAATGGCACCAAGGGGACCTCGCCAAAGCTGGTCAAGAGCAAACGAGGCCAAAGCATTGGGGCCCATGAGGTGAAGCGTCTCTGGATGTTGCCAATGCTTATGCTGGTACCTGGAAATGCGCTAAAACTGCCATTCGATTGGTGGCCGGTTTTTCATTTGGGTGTTACTGAATATTCTCTTATTCTAGTCCCTTTCGCCATCAGTTTTCATCAGCAAATTAAAGGCATGCTTCCAAGTAAAGCCGTTAATAAGCTTGGCCGCCAAGTCATTACGCTAGGTGTATTGATTACCTTACTTTCAGTGGCAGGCTATTGGTATCCGCTATCCTCGATTGTGACTGTCGGACTTGCTGTCATCGGCCGGGAGGCTATCTCATTATTCGCATACTTAAAGGATGACAACAAACCAGTTTATTTTTCGAAAAAAAATAACGGCTTAATGATCATTGGCATCATTCCGCAATCACCGGCAGATAAAATGGGCCTCAAGGTTGGGGAAACCATTGCGAAAATGAATGGAATGCAAATTCGTGATGAGTCGACATTTTATGAGGCGCTGCAAAAGAATCGGGCCCATTGCAAGCTCGACGTTCTCGATACAAACGGAGAGATCCGCTTCGTCCAGCGCGCCCTTTTCGAAGGTGACCATCATGAACTCGGTATCCTTTTTGTACAGGAACAACGGAAATATGGTAAAAAGACAGGGTAATGCTATAAAAATGGAGAAAGCCGGGGGACACAGAATCCCTCGGCTTTCCTTTTCTATAATGTCCGGTACTTTTTCAATGCAAAAATATTGAGCACGATAAAGATGGCGGCAAAGATGACAAGTGCTGTGAGATCCCCCGAAATATCACCGAGTCCCTCACCTTTATACATAACACTTTTCAAGGCATCGCCGGCATAATACATTGGCATGACCTTAGCGATGGCCTGCAGCCAATTGGCCATTCCTTCAAGCGGGAAAATCCCGGCGAAAAACACTTGCGGCACAACGGCAATCGGGATAAACTGCATCATTTGGAACTCGGAAGCGGCAAAGGATGATAACAATATCCCTAAAGAAAGGGCCACTAATGCTAAAAGCAAATTAATCAGAATCACATGCAAAATCGATCCAGCAAGAACGATATCCAGAACATTAATAGCGTAAAAAACAACAATAACCGTCTGAATAACAGCAAACATTCCGTAACCGACTAGATAGGCTGTGACGATTTCCCCCCGCCGAATTGGTGTCGACATGAGACGCTCCAGTGTACCCGTTGTCCGCTCACGCAAGAGCCCGATTCCAGAAATAAGAAATACGAAAAAAAAGACAAAGAAACCTACCAGAATCGGACTTAAGACATCAAAAAAGGCCGTGTCCTTATCTCCATAAACATATTTGGTTTCCATCTTTTGCGCTATCATCCCTGCCAATGCTGGGTTCTGCTGGATAAGTTTGGCTTGGGCAAGCGATGCGGCCGCTTGATTGACCTTCATCTGCAAAGCTTTCGCCTTGGAAGGGTCAGCGTTTAGCAGCGTTAATTTAAGTTTGCCGTTTTCTTGAACGAGCAAGCCATCAAGGTTATGGTCGGTAACGGTATTCTTGCCAGCTTTCTCATATTCCTTTATGGTGATATCCGCCTTTTTTAGGACTTTTACAAGACTCTCATCGATGTTAACTACACCTAATTTTGGATCAACTGTGTTGCCGTTAAATAAAAAGTACATCAGGGTCAGTATTAGTAACGGGGCAACGAACATTAACGCAAGCGTTCGTTTATCACGGAGCAGCTGCTGGGCAATTCTTTTAATCAGCGCTGTAATCCTCATGATTGCTTCACCCCTGCTTTTAAAAATACTTCATCAAACCGTTCGACTTGGTATTTCTCCTTTAATTCTGCCGGCGTGCCATTTGTTAAAATTCGTCCATTACGAACCATCGCAACATAATCGCATCTTTCCGCTTCATCCATCACATGGGTCGTTACGATAATGGTCTTTTCTTCCTCATTTTTCAGTCGGAGGAGTTCATTCCAGATTGACAGTTTTAGCTCCGGATCAATACCGACGGTCGGCTCATCCAAGATTAAGATTTTCGGATTCTGGATTAACGCAATCGCCAGTGACAACCGGCGTTTCATCCCGCCGGAATATGCAGACACCCTCTTTTTCAGGTCTTCTGTCAGATTTACTAACCCGGCAGTGTAAGCAATCCGTTTTTTCTGTTCTTCCTTTTTCAATTTGTAGAGCGATGCGAAAAATTTCAGATTCTCTTCCCCGGTCAGCTCGGCATATAATGCATCGGATTGCGCCATGTAGCCAATTTCCTGGAGGATAGCGAGATTCGGCATTTTTGTGTTTAACACCTGGATTTCTCCACTGTCAGCCTTTTCCATCCCGACTATCATTTTGACCAGTGTGGTTTTTCCCGCACCCGATGGCCCAATCAGCCCGTATAACTGGCCTTTTTCAATCGTAAAGTCGACATCCTGAAGAACGATCTTTTTGCTAAAGCTCTTACTGACCTTTTCTACCTTAATGGCTGGATTCATCCACAAATCCCCCTTTTACTCAACACGATGTTGAGTTCCTTTATACCTTCATATTAAAATGCCGCTGCTGGAAATACAATGAACAATATCGGGCAAAGTGTTCATTGTTATCTTTTAACCCCGATAACATGCCCAGGTCCCAATAGGATCATTTTCGCAGCGATTAAGGCCATTTCTTTTGGCGGCTTTTCCATGTCGGTTTTCAGCCAGTGTTGAATCAGCCCCAATTGGGCGGAACTGACAAAGGCGATGAGGTATTCCGGAGGAACTAGCATGTCTTCTACATTAAGTTTTAAAGCAATATTTTGAAAAAATTGCTGTTTGATTAATTCCTTAAATTTGACTTGAAAGGAGGGATCCCCTTTTGGACCTAAAACAACCTTCATAAACCTGGCATTCTCTTGAAAGTGTTCAAACAACCTTAGAATGACAGGAAAGGGCTCATCCTGATTGATAGAGAGAAGTGCATCCTTTGGATTGATTTCACTTGCTATGCCTTCTATTTTTTTTAGAACTTCTTCTTCACTTTGCTCCAGCAAGTCGTATTTATCCCGGTAATGCAGGTAAAACGTGCCGCGGTTCATTTGCGCTTTTTCTGTTAATTCCCTGACCGTTACGCCTTCGAACCCTTTTTCCTCCATTAACTCTGTCAGGGCATCACGAATCAGCATTTTCGTTCGGGCAGCTCGTTTATCGTGTGTTTGGTTAGCCATTTTCAGTGCCTCCAAGAAATATTTATTTTCTAAATTAAATATAATAAATGGTGCGGATATTAATCAACACATTGTTGATTTATTGAAAGATGGTTAAAAGGATTCTTGTGTTGGAAAGTAAAGTATCAAAATTGGAAAGTAATTTGTCAAAACAGGAAAGTAAACATGCAGGTTTGGAAAGTAAGACTCTTTTTTGGAAAGTAAACGACAAAATGACGAAAGTATTACCAAAAAACAGGAAATAAAATTGAATTTCCGAATATTTTTGCGAGGCTCTGCTAACCATAAACGATGGATTTCCTAATTTAAAGAGGTGATTGCGATGCTGATTAGCATATTAAATGGTATCCATGCGCAAAATTTCCTTTTTGAAGAAGCTGCCTCCATCGTTTTTTATTTTACGATCTACTCCTTTTTCGGCTGGATGCTTGAAAACAGCTATAACTTCTTTACAAAAGGGACTTTTATTAAAGCCAATTTTTTGTACGGACCGTTTAAACCGATGTATGGCTTTGTGCCTATACTGCTAGTTATGCTGACTAAATCAGATTTTCATTGGATGATCGTGCTGCTGCTATGTTTCACGATTCCCACCGTGGTGGAATACATAAGCGGTGCCTTGCTGCAGAAATTTTTCAGGAAGCAGTGGTGGGATTATTCCGGCATGCCCATGCAGTTGCACGGCCACATTTGTCTGCCATTTTCCCTATGCTGGGGTGTGCTCTCGCTCATATGTCTAAAATGGGTTCATCCTGCAATTATCACATTATATGAGGCTTCAGAAACGCTATGGAACTGGACATGGCCTGCCCTCATGTTATATTTCATCGCCGATTTGGCGCTGACAGTACGGAAGTACGTCCAAGGGCCTGAAACTATTAGTAATCTAGATACTGTCGAATAGCAGGTGCTGTTCTCTGAAAACGTTAGCAAAATTGAATAATTCCAGTAGGCTGCTTGACATCATAGTCACACAGCAGCTTGCAATTGCTCCTTTTTTCGCAGGAAGAAGGAGTTTTTTTAATGAATGTGTAATTTTGTTTATATAGATTTTTATGCTTTCTGGTGAATATATTTATAGAATAAAAGTAGAATTGGGAATATCCGAATCGGAGAGGGGAAAAATTATGAGACTGGAAGGAAAGGAGATTTATCTTCGCTTTCTGGAGGAGAAGGATGCGAAAGCGATGACACAGATTACAATCAAAAACCGGGAGTTTTTCCAAGAAACTTCACCTAAACGTAGTGAGCACTTTTACTCATTTGAGCACCAATTGAGGTCGATACGGTTTGTTATCCAGTGCCGGGAACTAGAAACCCAATATTCATTTGGCATCTTTCTAAAAAAAACGGATGAGTTAATTGGCGATATTGAATTATTCGATATAGTTAGGGATTCTTTTCAAAGCTGTTATATCGGTTACAGCCTTGATCGTCAATACAACGGAAAAGGGTATATGACGGAAGCAGTGAAGCTAGTAGTTAATTATGCTTTCAAGGAACTCGGACTCCACCGGATTGCCGCTGGTGTCATGCCTTCTAATGTTGGCTCCATCCGTGTTCTTGAAAAAGCAGGTTTTGAAAAAGAAGGGATTGCGCGGAAAAATATTAAGATTAATGGGAACTGGGAAGACCATCTTCAGATGTCGATTTTAAATGAAATAGAGTAGAAGAGAAGAATTAGACGCTTCTCTTCTTCTGTTTTTATATAAAAAACCATTTTGAAGTAAATTAACAATAATTATTGAATGGGAGAGTGATTCCTATTTATAAAAAACAAGAACGGATGCTAGTTTGGCTCGCCTTTACCGTAGCGGCCATCATGGCACTATCCATCATTGGCCGGATTTTTTCAGGATAATGAAAATCCGATGGAATGGAGAACATAAGGACGCTTGCGAAAAAATTCCTACCCACCAATGTGACATACATAACAATTCTTTAGAAAGGTGGTCCAGTGAGGAGAAATGGTTAACCAAGAAGCGGTTTTCTTCAGCCGGGTTTTAACCGAGCTGACTCTATCCTTCCATATCATATATGCAACGATCGGTGTCGGGGTACCGCTAATGATTATGATTGCGCAATGGGTGGGAATCAAGAAACAGGATGAACACTATATTTTATTAGCAAGAAGGTGGACGAGGGGCTTTGTTATCACGGTGGCGGTGGGTGTCGTGACCGGAACGGCGATTGGTCTGCAGCTATCCCTCCTCTGGCCGAATTTCATGGAGTTGGCCGGAAATGTCATTGCCCTGCCGCTGTTTATGGAAACGTTCGCCTTTTTCTTTGAAGCCATTTTTCTGGGTATCTACATTTACACCTGGGACCGCTTCAAAAATCAGAAGAAGCACCTTCTTCTATTAATTCCTGTTGCATTGGGTGCATCCTTTTCAGCCATATTTATTACCATCGTCAACGCCTTTATGAACGCGCCGCAAGGCTTTGACATTGTAAAAGGGCAGCTGGTGAATGTCAGCCCTCTGGTTGCGATGTTCAATCCGGCGATGCCGACAAAAGTTGCCCATGTCTTGTCCACGGCCTATATGGCCTCTGCGTTTGTCCTGGCTTCCATCGGGGCTTACCGCCTTCTCGTAAAGGACTCCAAGCATGTGTATCATAAAAAGGCTCTTTTTTTAACGATGAAGCTTGGCCTGATCTTTTCCGTGGCCACCGCAGTAATCGGCGATTTTTCCGGAAAATACCTGGCTGAATACCAGCATGAAAAACTAGCTGCAGCGGAGTGGCATTTTGAAACAGAGAAAGGTGCACCGCTTTATCTGTACGGCGTTCTTGATAATGGGGAAGTGAAATATGCTTTAAAAATTCCATTTGGTCTTAGTATTTTGGCACACAGTAAGCCAAATGCAGAAGTAATTGGGCTCGACCGTTTCCCCGATAACGAAGAGCCTCCCCTTTATATTCACTACCTGTTCGATTCAATGGTCACCATCGGAATGGGTTTGACGTTTCTTTCTTTTGTCTATGTTCTCGGTGTGCATCGAAAATGGCGGATTATTTTTAAAAAATGGTTTGGCTGGCTGCTGGTACTTTGTGGGCCATTGTCGGTGATTGCCATTGAAGCAGGCTGGTGGATGACCGAGGTAGGACGGCAGCCGTGGATTCTTCGCGGAATCATGGGGACAAGTGAGGCAGCCACGGGCAGCGGTCAGGTCGATACGATGTTAATGTTGTTTTCGTTGCTTTATCTCATCCTTGGGATTGGCAGTATTCTCGTCCTAATTAGGATGTTTCGCAAAAATCCGGTTGAACAGGAACTGGCGGACCGCGACGCGGAAAAGGCAGGTGACCTTAAATGACGCTCGAAATACTTGGAATAACGGTTCTAGGCGTATTTTTGTTTGGCTATATCATTGTTGCCTCCATCGATTTTGGCGCTGGGTTCTTCAATGCATTCAGTGTTGTTACGGAAAAAGAGCATATTTTAACTAGAGTGATTCAGCGCTACCTTTCTCCAGTTTGGGAAGTTACCAATGTATTTTTAGTTTTTTTCTTTGTAGGGATGGTTGGATTTTTTCCAAAAACAGCTTATTACTACGGGTCTACTCTGCTTGTTCCGGCTAGTATTGCGACGATACTCCTGGCGATTCGCGGTGCCTATTATGCTTTTACAACCTATGGAGGACTGAAGCACAGACGGTACACCATTCTGTATGGCTTGACGGGGTTATTCATTCCTGCCTCCTTGTCAATCGTGCTGGTTATTTCCGAAGGCGGCTTTGTCACAATTACGAAAGGCGGACCTGAGCTCAACTACTGGGTGTTATTTACCAGCCCGTTATCGTGGAGTATTGTGTTGTTAAGTTTGACTTCCGTTCTGTATATATCCGCTGTATTTTTGACGTGGTATGCCCAAAAGGCGAAGGATTATAATGCAGCCAATCTGCTTCGAAAATATGCCCTTGCCTGGGCGGGACCTGCTATTATTACGGCTGCCGGGATTATTGTCGAATTGAGAACACATAATACTGAACACTATGAGCGTCTTCTTGATTTATGGTGGTTGTTCGGGTTGTCGGTTATATTTTTTGCAGGAACCGTGTACTTGCTGTGGAGGAGGATTGCCTATGGGTTTGCTTTTGTGCTATTGGCAGGGCAGTTTACGTCCGCCTTCCTTGCATACGGAATATCACATTATCCCTACCTGATGTACCCGTACTTGACGATTTATGACGGCTTTACGAATAAAGCGATGGCCACTGCACTGGTGACGGCCTTTATTGCAGGACTCTGTTTGCTCATTCCATCGCTGTATCTTTTGCTAAAGCTGTTTTTGTTCAACAAGGATTATGTGCAGGGTAACCGCAATGATCATGTATAAAGGAGGGTCTCCTTTTGGAAAAATTCTTAATGTTTTATGCGCCGTTTATGGTAATATTTCTTTCTGTGGCCGCCGCGTTCTGGGCTGCCGGTATAGATGATGCAGTTAAAAAATAAATTTCATTACCTGTGAATTATGATAAAATGAACGAAAACATCCATTTACAGGGAATGAGATTTGATGAAAATAGATGAAATGGATCGAAAAATTCTTGCCATCCTGGCTGAGAACGGACGAGCGTCCTATGCTGATATCGGCAAGGAACTAAATTTGTCACGGGTGGCGGTCCGCGAACGTGTTAATCGCATGGAAGAGTCGGGCATTATTGAAAAATTCAGCGTAGTTATTAATTCTGAAGCGGTCGGGAAAAAGGTATCTGCTTTTTTTGAGGTTGATTGCGAGCCAGCGTATCTTGTTTCGGTGGCGGAAAAACTCGCCAATAACCCAAATGTAGCAAGCTGCTATCAGATGACAGGACCGAGTACCCTGCATATGCACGTTCTCGTTGAGGATTTTGCTTCGCTTGAAAAATTTATTAACCAGGAGCTTTACGCGGTCGAAGGCATCACCCGAGTCGAAAGCCAGATCATGTTGCGCCGCTTCAAAAGCCGTACTGGCTTAAAACTATAATCCTTGGAGTTTATCCTCCAAGGATTATTTTTTTTTGAAAAAAATAATAGACAGTCTTCTGGATGTGCGTTAAAATGATGAAAAATCTAAATTATTCCAATTGTTAATGATATTCATCTTTTTGGTTAACAAACGAAATGATATGGCATATATCTTTTAACAAATAGTTTCGTGTGAAAAGGATTTGATAAGAATGAAACAACATCTTGATTTGTTTGTGGCTTTTTTTAGGTCAGGAATGCTTGGGTTTGGCGGCGGCCCCTCTGCGATTCCGCTTGTCCATAAAGAAGTCGTGGGAACTTTTAAATGGATGAATGATGAAGAGTTTGGCGACACTTTGGCTCTCGCGAACGCCCTTCCTGGTCCCATTAACACAAAAATGGCAGGATACATTGGATATCGAGTGGCAGGAATCCTTGGTCTTTTCACAGCGATCCTTGCGTCGATTCTTCCGACCATCGCCTTAATGATTGTCTTGCTGACGTCGTTGTCTGCCTTTAAAGACCAGCCGTGGGTGCAAGGAATGACGAAAGCGGTCGTTCCGGTTGTGGGTGTTATGCTAGCTGTCTTGACCTGGCAATTTTTCCAAAACGGTCAGAAGGGGATGGGCTGGAAAGGCAATTTGGCAATGGTCGTAGTGAGTTTTGTTATTATGGAAATCCTCGGGATTCACCCAGGGGTCCTTATTGCCGGCCTGCTGGCTTGGGCGCTATTTGGCCGCGGGAAAAAGGGGGAAACGGAAGTCGTTGAAAAGGAGAGGAAAACAATATGATGCTTCAGTGGAAAATCTTCTTGGCGTTCTTTATCCCTGGCATTCTTGGCTATGGCGGCGGTCCTTCATCCATTCCGCTGATTGAAAACGAAGTGGTGGACCATTACGGCTGGCTGACGGTTCAGGAATTCAGCGAAGTGCTGGCACTCGGAAACTCGCTGCCCGGCCCGATTGCGACAAAGATGGCGGGGTATATCGGCTATCAGCAAGGCGGCATCTTTGGAGCAATCGTTGCCGTGTTCGCCACAGTTGCACCGTCACTGATCTTGATGATTTCGCTGCTGGGTTTGTTGTATAAATTTAAAGATTCCCCGAAAGTGAAGAAAATGACTCTGTACGTAAGGCCAGCCATTGCTGTCATGCTTGGAGTCATGGCTTATAACTTCTTTTCGGGCTCCTATTCTAATATCGGCATATGGCAAACCTTGTTTCTTGTCATTGCCAGTTATGTATTGATGGAAAAACTAAAAATTCACCCAGCGTTCGTGATTATGGGTGCACTTGGTTATGGAGCAGTGTTTTTGAGTTGAATATACCTATTTAAGGAGGGCCATCAAGGTTCTTCTTTTTTGTGTGTGCCAGGCATGGCAACTATCTAGGTGGTGAAAGTCCACTGTGGGGGTACACATTGACCAACCACTAAGGAAGCGCAAGGTACTTATCGTGAGATAAGGGTTGGAGGAAGCGTGGAATAAAATCTTGGCTCGACGTACAGAAACCTGATACTAAGGCCTTACAAAGGGATGAGGCTCCACAACAAGTCAAAGTCCAAAAAGATGTGCGTAACTTTGTAGAGTAAATTAGGCGAGTAAAAGAGGAAAGATAGTTGTCTTACCCTGGGAGGTCTTGCGGATGTACATAAGTACAGTCGAAAAAGGTTAGCCGCAAGAAGTCAGCAGAAGCCATAGTAGTGAAATTAATTCATGAAGGGCTGAACAATTTATAGTGTTTCAACACCGCGAATGCGTAAGTGACGTACTCCGAATGTGTTAATGGGAAAGTATGAGCGTACCTCAAAGGATAACCAAAATGAGAGATATCACTTACTACGTGAGAGGAAAGGAGAAACGAGTGTGGAACTTTTAGAACGGATTCTAAGTAACCAAAATATGAACGAAGCTTACTTGCGTGTCTTTAGAAATAAAGGTGCGAGTGGAGTCGATGGAGTGACAGTCGGTGAACTAAAACAATATCTAAAAGAGAACAAGGATGAACTTCGCCAGCGCATTAGAACAAGAAAATACGAACCACAAGCTGCCTTAAGAGTGGAGATCCCAAAAGAAAATGGCAAGATGCGCAAGTTGGGAATACCAACAGTAGTGGATAGAGTAGTTCAACAAGCCATTCATCAAGTTCTCAGTCCGATATTTGAAAAGCAATTCAGCGAATTCAGTTACGGCTTTAGACCAAAAAGAAGCTGTGAGATGGCTATTATAAAAGGCTTGGAATTTCTGAATGATGGACACTATTGGGTGGTAGACATTGACCTTGAAAGATTCTTCGATACAGTCAATCACGATAAACTAATGCGGATTATTGCCAACACGATTGATGATGGTGATGTCATCTCGTTAATCAGAAAATACTTAGTAAGTGGAGTTATGGTAAATGGGAATTATGAAGACACTCCCGTTGGGACTCCGCAAGGAGGGAACCTCAGTCCATTATTGAGTAATATTATGTTAAACGAACTAGATAAGGAACTAGAAAGTAGAGGATTGCGTTTCGTTAGATACGCTGATGACTCCCTAATCTTTGTGAAGAGCGAGAAAGCAGCGAACAGAGTGATGAAGTCAATCGTGAGATTTATTGAAGGAAAATTAGGGTTAATAGTTAATGCAGAAAAGAGTAAAATCTCCCGCCCGAAAGAGTTAAAATTCTTAGGATTTGGATTTTACTATGATTTTAAAACTGAGAAATACAAAGTGAAACCACACCCAAAATCAGTACAAAAATTTCAAAGAAAACTACGACAACTCACAAAACGAAACGGGAGCGTCTCTTTAGATTTCAGAATTCTTAAGCTAAAACAAGTCATCTTCGGTTGGGTGAACTACTTTAGAATCGCAAACATGAAAAAAGTATTGACCCAAATAGATATGAAGCTACGCTCAAGAATAAGAGTAATCATTTGGAAACAATGGAAAGTTCCTAGAAAACAAATCAAGTCGCTAATTCAACTAGGGATACCTGAAGAAGAAGCGAAAGGATTAACCTTCTGCCGAAAAGGTTATCGGTATATCGGATTATCGAAAGTTGTCCAAAGAGCAATCTCAAACAAAAGACTAAAGCAGAGGGGAGTCCCCTCTGCTTTAGAACGCTACTTAAAAGTACACACTGTAATATAAATTGAAACGCCGTATACGCGAACCGTACGTACGGTGTTGTGAGAGGGGCGAAAATAATTTAAGTTATTTTCCCTCTACTCGATTGCAGGGATTGATGTGGCGGTTATCCGCCGAACTCAGGATAGTATCCGCCAAATCCTGGGGATTATCCGCCGAACTCTTGAAAGTATCCGCTGAAATCCGAAATAAATCCGCAAATAATTTTTAAGAGCAATCATTTCATCGGAATATACCATAAAATTTAGAAGAGGCATGCTAGAATAAAGGTATCTTAGAATGACTTACCGAAATTTAAGTTAATAAAAATAGGAGAAATAATGTGCTTAAGACACTAATCGAAATTTTACTTGTTTCAACAAGGCTTGGTTTAACCTCATTTGGCGGCCCCATCGCTCATTTGGGTTATTTTCATGAAGAATATGTCCGGCGCCGTAAATGGCTGGATGAAAAAAGCTATGCCGATCTGGTGGCATTGTGTCAATTCCTTCCCGGCCCCGCCAGCAGCCAGGTGGGAATTGGGGTTGGAGTCATTCGCGGCGGAGTAGTTGGCGGAATCTTGGCATTTATTGGATTCACCGCTCCCTCGGCGGCTGTCCTAATTCTTCTGGCGCTTTTTCTTAAAGGAATGGAAATAAATGATGCCGGCTGGATTCACGGGTTAAAAATTGTGGCTGTTGCAGTGGTTGCCCAAGCCATACTTGGGATGGCGCAAAAATTGACGCCGAATAAACCGACAAAGGCCATCGCACTTGCTGCAATTGTAACAGTATTACTATGGCAAACTGCTTATTCTCAGATAGCTATTATATTGCTATCTGCGGTAGTAGGGGTGTTGATTTTTAAAAATCATGAAACTGACCTGGAAGCAGGGAATACCAGGTTTCCTATTTCAAGGCGTTTTGCGGTGATCTGCATAGTCATTTTTTTCGGCTTGTTGATTATTTTCCCACTGCTAAGAGGAGTAACCTCCGCTAGTGTGCTTGCGTTGTTCGATAGTTTTTATCGCTCAGGAGCACTGGTGTTTGGCGGCGGTCATGTTGTGCTGCCGCTGCTAGAGCGCGAATTTGTTCCGACCGGCTGGCTGTCAAAAGAGGAATTCCTAGCAGGGTACGGGGCAGCTCAAGCGGTACCAGGCCCCTTGTTTACCTTCGCCGCATATATTGGGGCGGTAATCGATGGCTGGCGTGGCGGCCTTATTGCAATAATAGCAATTTTCTTGCCAGCCTTTCTACTTGTTTTTGGAACGCTGCCGTTTTGGAACAGCCTAAGGAAGAGCCCGAGAATCAAAGGAGCCCTAATAGGAGTAAACGCTGCAGTAGTTGGGATTCTGATTGCAGCCTTTTATAATCCTATCTGGATAAGTTCGATTCACGCCCCACAGGATTTTGCCTTTGCTACCGTTTTATTCTCCATGTTGGCTTATTGGAAACTGCCGCCATGGATTGTGGTGGTATTAGGAATAATTGGAGGTTCCCTTTTTTCTATAGTGTAAAAAGTCGTTCTACTCCTGGAGCGGCTTTTTTAATGGAAAAATAAAAGCTTCCTTTTTCGAAGCGTAATGAAAAAGATTGGGCTCCTCATTTAATGGAACAGGAGCAACTGTGTTTTTTAAGATTTTAATTTTTGCGGAACTGACCTTCCACCTTTCATGCTGTACATCTCCCCGTAACAGCAGTTTCCCCCACTTCGAAAACAGCGTATATCTTTCAAGCAGCCAGCTATCGAGACTGCCCGGAACCAGTGGGGCAGCCTTTCCAATAGGCTCATAAACGGCTGAAAATTTACCATTCCTAAACTTCCGCTTGCTGTTAAAAACAATTTCCTCTTTATGAAGCCCCATTTCTATATTTGCCAGTCGATAAGGTAGGGAAGCCGCCTTAGCCCCCATAACAGCAAGCGGATGGTTCGCATCGAGCGAGAAAAAGTAAACCCCTGGAATCCCTCGGTACCTAACGTATGTACGAACGTTCAATTCTAAAAAATGATTCAAAAGAGGCAGCTCAGGAAAAAAACGTAATCGCTGGTGTGTAACCTTGAAGGGAAGAATGGTCACCCATGCCCTTCCTTCAAATAAATCTAACTCCAACTCCCGCGGGATAAGTGATCTTATTGTTTTCGCTTCTGCCTCCCAATGCATAAACATCAAATGCTCCCAGGTTTGTTTTATCATCCAAAAATCCATTTTTATACCTCTCTTTTGTAGAAATAACATTCTAATCATCATTTGAATAAAAAGTTTGACACTCAAACCTGTATTTGAATATGATATATTCAAACGAATATTTGAATAAAGAGGGTGTCACCATGAAGGAACGCGATGTTTGTGAGATTAATTGTGTGGATAGTGAAAAAACGGCGCGGGTCCAGCAGCAGCTTGAGAACAGCTTGCATATCCTAGAAGTCACCAAGCTTTTTAAAGCATTGTCTGACGAAACACGGATGAAAATTGCCTATGCACTAACGCTCGAAGACGAGCTTTGTGTTTGCGATGTGGCCCATATCGTCGGGGCGACAACGGCAACGGCATCGCACCATTTGCGCCATTTAAAAAGCCTTGGCCTCGCCAAATACCGTAAAGAGGGCAAGTTAGTTTATTATTCCCTTGATGATGACCATGTAAAACAATTAATTCATATTGCCTTTGAGCATCAGGTGGAGGTGATGGACCGTGGGTGAAGCGCTTGAAAAACAAGTTTACCGCGTTCAGGGTTTTTCCTGAACGAGCTGTGCTGCCAAGTTCGAAAAGAACGTGAAACACCTGGATGGTGTTGTTGATGCACAGGTCAATTTCGGAGCTTCGAAGCTCACTGTCTATGGAAATGCTAGTTTGGAAGAACTGAATGAAGCTGGAGCGTTTGAAAAGATAATCATCTACCCGGAAAAAGAAAAGCGGGCCCCCGCACCAAAAGAACCGTTTTGGAAGCGGTATTCGCTGCTGGGTCTGTCCCTGCTGTTCCTGGTCGCCGGGTACCTTTTTACAACTAACATCCTGTTTGCTGCAGCAATTTTACTAGGAGGATTTCCTCTTTTTAAAACTGGCTTGAGAAACTTAATTCGCCTGGAGTTTGATATGAAAACGCTGATGACGATTGCGATTATCGGGGCGGCGATGATCGGCGAGTGGAGTGAAGGGGCTGTTGTTGTTATTCTGTTCGCTATCAGCGAGGTGCTCGAGGGATACTCGATGGATAAAGCGCGGGCTTCGATTCGTTCACTGATGGAGATGGCGCCGGCAGAAGCTGTGGTTGTCCGAAACGGCAGTGAACTGACGTTAAAAGCCGAGGATATTGAAATAGGTGACATTATGCTCGCCAAGCCCGGGCAAAGGATTGCCATGGATGGAGTAATTGTTGAGGGGGCTTCCTCCGTAAATCAAGCTGCCATTACAGGAGAGTCGGTTCCAGTTGAAAAGTCCGTCAATGATGAAGTATTTGCAGGAACGCTCAATGAAGAAGGCTTTTTAAAAATAAAGGTCACAAAGCTGATCGAGGACACGGCCATTGCAAAAATTATTCATTTGGTGGAGGAAGCGCAGGCGGAAAAGGCGCCGTCTCAAGCTTTTGTCGACCGGTTTGCCCAGTATTACACGCCTGTCATTATGGCGGTTGCAGCTTTAGTTGCCATCTTCCCGCCACTATTCTTAGGAGCTAACTGGCAAGAATGGATTTACCAAGGGCTCGCTGTGTTAGTAGTCGGCTGTCCATGCGCTTTGGTGATTTCCACCCCTGTTGCGATTGTAACTGCCATCGGAAATGCCGCGCGAAACGGGGTTCTTATCAAAGGCGGCAGCTTTTTAGAGGAGACAGGCGCCTTAAAAGCGATTGCTTTTGACAAAACAGGTACATTGACGAAAGGCGTCCCGGCTGTTACCGATTATATCAATTTCAGCGGTGACGAAAGTCTGCTTGAAAAAGCAGCCGCACTGGAGAGTAAGTCTCAGCATCCGCTTGCAAGTGCGATAATAAAAATGGCGGCTCACAACGAATTCACGGTTGAAAATTTTACATCGATAACTGGAAAGGGTATTAAGGGCTTAGTGGACGGCACGGAATATCTGGTCGGAAACGCAAAGCTTTTTACGGAAATCCCCTTGGTGATTCAAAGCCAAATTACCCTTTTGCAAAACCAGGGGAAGACAGTGATGATTGTCGGTTCGGAAAAAGGTATTCTGGCTTTGATTGCGGTTGCTGACGAGGTCCGCGACAGTAGCCGCAGCGTCATTGAACGTCTTCAACAACTAGGAATTAAACAGACAATTTTGCTGACCGGAGACAACCGAGCGACGGCCGAGTCGATTGGCCAGCATGCAGGGGTTAGCGGTGTTGAAGCTGAACTTTTACCACAGGATAAATTAGCTTTTATAAAAAAATTGAAATTACAATTTGGGAGAGTGGCGATGGTTGGCGATGGTATCAATGACGCTCCAGCCTTGGCTGGTGCGACCGTTGGAATCGCGATGGGCGGCGCCGGAACAGACACGGCGCTGGAAACAGCCGACATCGCATTAATGAATGATGATTTGAATAAGCTGCCGTTTATGATAAAACTAAGCCGGAAAACCCTGCGGATTATTAAACAAAATATTACTCTGTCTATAATGGTAAAGCTATTGGCTCTGCAGCTTGTTGTACCAGGCTGGCTGACCCTTTGGATTGCCATTTTCGCAGACATGGGGATGACCTTGATTGTCACTTTAAATGGATTGCGTCTCTTTCGGGTGAAGGACTGAAAGTGTTGTTTTTTTAGAATTTTCTCTTATATATTTTAGAACGCCATTATCCATTTAAAAATCCGCTTTCCATCATATATGAACCACTATGTATCGAAAAATCAAGATCAGAAAAAACTAACCGTAATCGTAATATTTTCGTTTTAGAAAAAGAGAAATCGCTGGCCCGTAACAAATAGGCTAATGGGGGGATAAACATGGGTCACCATCATCATCACCATCATGGACACGGACATGGCCATTCACACGGTCATTCACATACGAGCAATAAAAAGGCGTTATTAAGTTCTTTTATATTAATAGCAGCCTTCATGGTTGTGGAAGTCATCGGCGGACTTTTAACTAACAGCCTGGCGCTGCTTTCTGATGCAGGGCATATGCTCAGCGATGCCGCTGCACTAGGGTTGAGCTTTTACGCAATCAAGCTTGGGGAAAAGGCAGTTTCTCAGGAAAAAACGTATGGTTATAAACGATTTGAAATTATTGCGGCTGCTTTAAACGGACTAACATTGATTCTAATTTCGATTTATATTTTTTACGAGGCCTTCCATCGTTTTTTCAATCCTCCGGAGATTCAAAGCACAGGGATGCTGATCATTTCCATTATCGGATTATTAGTTAACATCGCAGCTGCCTGGATTTTAATGAACGGCGACAAGGATGAAAATTTGAATGTCCGCAGCGCATTCCTTCACGTTCTTGGCGATATGCTCGGTTCTGTTGGGGCTATTATCGCGGCATTGCTTATTATGTTCCTCGGCTGGGGAATCGCCGACCCGATTGCCAGCGTTATTGTTGCTGTGCTGATTCTAATCAGCGGGTACCGGGTCACGAAGGATTCTTTCCATATTTTAATGGAAGGGGCGCCGACACAAATTGATATAAATCAGGTGAAGGAAGCGTTGGGGAAGATTCCATATGTAAAGGAAGTCCATGACCTCCATATTTGGACCATTACCTCCGGGTACCCGGTGTTAAGCTGCCATGTCACCATCTATGATAACGGGGTTCATGATAAAATTCTCGCCCAATCGCAGAAAATTCTCCATGATGATTTTCATATCGAACACAGCACCATTCAGGTTGAAAAAGAAGCAATAGGCTGTCCGAGTCCGCATGGAACGTGTAATTAAAAAAAGGAGCCCGTCAAGGCTCCTTTTAAAATTCAAACGTTAATTCATCGCATTAAAGCTTACAGCGATTTTTGCCCCGACAACCGCATTGTTTTTAACTAATGCAATGTTGGCGTCCAAGCTTTTTCCTTCTGTAAGTTCTTTCACTTTTCCGAGCATGAATGGTGTCACATCTTTACCGGTGATGTGGCGTTCTGCCGCTTCTTTCAATGCTGTTTCGATGACACCATTAATAAATTCCTCTTCCATGGCATGTTCTTCAGGGATCGGGTTGGCAATTACAGCACCGCCTTTTAGATTTAAATCCCATTTTACTTTTAATGTAGAAGCAATTTCATCGACATCATTAGCACGCAGGTTTAATAGAAATTCGCTGCTGCGTGTATAGAAGGCAGGGAGGACATCAGTTTGATAACCGATAACTGGTACGCCTTTTGTTTCTAGATATTCCATTGTTAATCCTAGATCGAGAATTGATTTGGCACCCGCACAAATGACGGCCACATTTGTTTGTCCAAGTTCCTCTAAATCTGCTGAAATATCCATAGTAGTTTCGGCTCCACGGTGAACGCCGCCGATACCGCCAGTTACGAAGATATTGATTCCGGCCAATTCTGCGCAGATCATCGTCGCAGCTACTGTGGTTGCTCCAAGTTTTTTAGTTGCAAGTAAATAAGCCAGGTCACGTCTTGATGCTTTTGCTACTCCTGAACTTTTCCCGAACATTTCTAACTCTTCATCTGATAATCCGATTTTAATTTTTCCATCAATGATGGCGATTGTAGCAGGAACGGCACCATTGTCACGGATGATTTGCTCAACTTCGCGGGCTGTTTGGACATTTTGCGGATAAGGCATGCCATGAGAGATAATCGTAGATTCTAGGGCAACGATTGGTTTTCCTTGTTCCTTTGCAATACGTACTTCTTCAGATAATGTAATATATTCTATCATGACTATTCCCCCAAGTCTTTTATTAGTTGTTCTGCAGATAAATCCTGTCGAACCGTATATGGTGATTGTAGTGTTTTCGATGCATTGATACTTCCGGCCTTAGCAATTTCCAATAATGTCATACCTTCTAACCAGGAGTAAATAACAGCCGAAGAAAAAGCATCTCCAGCCCCAGTTACATCGACGATTTCCTTCGCTTCAATAGGGGGGACATGGAAAATGCCTTCCTCTCTATTCCCAATCATGGAGCCTTCTTTTCCGTTAGTTATGACCACATTGGAAATCCCCAGAGACAGCCATTTTTCTACTGCGTTTTTCCAATCTGAATCATTTTTGATTTCGTGCTGAAAATAGGTTTCCGATTCATCCCGATTCGTAATGAGCCATGTTACTCCATCGAGTTCATCTGGCAAACGAGTCATCTTTGGTGATGAAACTGGTATTAAGACGATAGGTAGGTTATGGATTTTGGCAAAATGGCACAAATATTGAACTGTTTCTTTTGGGCAATTTAAATCTACGATGATACATTTTGATTGTTTTAAGAATCCCTCATGCTTCCGCAGTAATGCCGGTGTGATGGTTTCATATACATCCATATCCGCAAGCGCAATGACTAATTCGCCGTAGGAGTCAAGAACGGCCGTATAGGAACCCGTTGCTTTTTCTGGGAATTTGGAGACAGTCTCTAAATTCATGTATGACGCTGAGGAATCCTCAATAATGGTCCAGTCTTTATCAGCGCCGGCAGCCGATATAAGTGAAACTTCAAGTCCTAGGCGTCCTAGGTTTTCTGCGATATTCCGGGCAACCCCGCCGGCATTCTGGGTGACATAGCTGGGATTGGAAGTACCCAGCTGTGCCTGCCCATTAATATGAAATTTACGGTCAATATTCGCTCCGCCAATGCAAATGACATGCTGTGATTCACTTAATATATACGCCCTGCCTAAAATATGGCCTTTTTTGATCAGCCCAGAAATCATGTTAGCAATCGAAGGCCTGGACAATTCTAAATTTTGCGCAAGCTCTTGCTGCGAAATATAGGGGTTTTTCCGGATTAAATCGAGAATCAGTTGTTCTTTCTCTGTCAGTTTTTCAGGCATAAACTCACCCCATAAATAACACTAATCTTAAATCGCCTGATCAGTCCTATTATTGTTTTGGATTAAATGTCTTTAATTCATCACGTGTTTCAGGAACCTTTACAGCACCTGATTTGATTTTCTCAACCCAGTCTTTAACGGTTGCTTCAATATCGGCTTTGTTTGCTGCTTTTTGATTGATTGGTGCTAGTCCGACACCATCTTCTGCTAAACCGTACAGCGCTACTTTACCGCCTGGGAAATGGCCATCCTTTGTTTTAGTGGCAAGGTCTTTAACCGCAATATCAACACGTTTTAAAGCAGAGGTAAGTACTACATCCTGGCCCATATCAGATTGGTCACGGTCTACACCAATTGCCCAAATCTGTTTACTAGGATCTTTTGACTTTCGGTCATTAGCTTCTTTGAATAGCCCTACCCCAGTGGCACCCGCTGCGTGGAAGATGACATCCGCTCCTGAAGAATACATTTTCGAAGCGATTGCTTGTCCAACCTCAGCCTTATCAAATGCACCTGCATATTGAACATCTACTTGTACCTCCGGTTTTACAGCTTTAACTCCAGCTAAGAAACCAGATTCGAAACGTTCAATCACGGGAATTTCCATTCCGCCTATAAATCCGATATGGTTAGCTGTTGTTGTTTTTGCCGCTGCTATTCCTGCAAGAAAACCGGCTTCTTGCTCTTTAAAAAGGATGCTCGCTACGTTTGGAAGCTTTACCTCTGCATCTACGATGGCAAATTTAGAATCCTTCTGTTGTTTAGCGATTTCTTCAACTGCCGATGGCATTAAAAAGCCAATCGCATATACTAAGTCAAATTTTTCACGAACAAGTCTATTTAAATTTGTCGTATAATCGGCATCCGATTTGGAAGCAAGGTAATCATACCCGCCTCTCCCTTTCTTCAATCCATTTTCCTTACCGAATGCTTGCAGGCCTTCCCAAGAAGATTGGTTAAAGGATTTATCATCGACACCACCGATGTCAGTCACCATACCAACAGAAAATGTGTCTTTTTTGCCGCCGCCAGTGTTATCGTTATCGTTACTTTTTCCACATGCACCCAAGAGTGTGCCGGCTGCAAGAACAAGTGATAGTGCCATACCAAATTTACGTTTTTTCATTTTGTGTGCCTCCCTAAGTTGTAGTTGAGTGTTATAAACTTTTGTTTGTGGGTTAAACTAACGTTTGTATTATACGTCTTAAAAAATTCTAGGTCAACATTTTTAAACCAGATTACTATGCAATAGTATTTCCCAAATAAACATTTCAAGTGCTATTTAAACGAAATCGATATGGAGAATCTAATAAAAGTAGTTAATTTTTTACTAAAATGACAACTTTTTAAGGAGGCTTGGCAGTGTTACTAGTACCGTGTGAGTTAGCAAGCCTCCAGTCATATAAATAAAAACCACTGAAAAGTCAATAGGCAAAAAGTTTTCAGTAAAGTCGAAATAGAAAAATAATTTTATTGAAATACTATCCTCAATTAATATATAATTTTTTTGTCACCTTGTTATAGAACATCTTTAGGGGAAAATTTGTAGTACATAACAAAGGGGGAATTTTATGTTTGAGAAACTGGTCACAAGCGTTACAGATTTTTTATGGAGTCCGCCACTCATCGTCTTTATTGTAGCCGTAGGAGTCTACTTTAGTGTCCGAACTGGATTTTTGCAAATTCGTCATTTTAAAGAAATGATACGTTTAATCTCTTCTGGTAAAAGTTCCAATGAGGGTGTATCTTCCTTTCAAGCATTGGCCATGTCCTTATCTGGACGTATAGGTGTCGGGAACATTGCTGGAACGGCAACGGGTATTGCGTTCGGAGGACCTGGTTCCGTATTTTGGATGTGGGTGATTACCTTTATCGGTGCAGCATCTGCTTTTGTGGAGTCCACCCTTGCGCAAATCTATAAGGAAAAGCAAGACGGTGAATATCGAGGCGGTCCGGCCTTCTATATTGAAAAGGGACTTGGGTGGAAATGGTTTGCCGTCATTTTTGCAATTGCCACTCTCCTTGCTATGGCTGTATTGATGCCGGGTATTCAGGCAAACTCTATTGCAGAGGGCGTCAGCAATGCTTTTGGCATTGACAGGACGGTTACTGGCTTAGTTGTTGTGTTCCTAATGGGTCTTATTATTTTCGGCGGGGTTAAGCGGATAGCTAGAGTCGCAGAATTTGTCGTGCCTTTTATGGCAGGAGGATATTTATTAATTGCGATTGCCATCATTGCGGTTAATTTTGATAGAATTCCAGAAGTATTTTCTCTTATTTTTAAGAGTGCCTTCGGAGCAGAGGAAATGTTTGGCGGTATCCTCGGTTCCACCATTATGTGGGGTGTAAAACGCGGTCTATATGCGAATGAAGCAGGACAAGGTACAGGTGCCCACCCTGCAGCTGCCGCAGAAGTATCACACCCGGCAAAACAAGGACTTGTACAAGCATTTTCGATTTATCTTGATGTATTCCTAGTCGTTACATCGACTGCACTTATGATTCTATTTACAAATTCGTATAATACCATTAATGAAAAAACGGGCAAAGTCCTAGTTGAACACCTCAAGGGAGTGGAGAGTGGTCCTGCATACACACAAGCTGCAGTTGACACCATCCTGCCTGGATTAGGTTCAGGATTTATTGCCATTGCTCTATTCTTCTTTGCTTTTACAACTATTTTTGCCTACTACTATATTGCAGAAACAAATCTTGCCTATCTAGTAAAAGGGAAAAATAGGAAATTATCTATGACAGTTTTAAAGATTGTCCTTTTAGGTGCCACTTTCTATGGGTCCGTAAAAACAGCAGCAACAGCCTGGGCCATGGGGGATATCGGACTTGGAATCATGGTATGGTTGAACTTGCTGGCAATTCTTTTATTATTCAAACCAGCACATATTGCTTTAAAGGATTATGAAGCGCAGCTGAAGCAAGGGCTGGATCCAGAGTTCAATTCAACTAAATTGGGTATCAAGAATGCAGATTTCTGGGCTGATGGTTATAAAAAGTCTGAAAAAGATGAAAAGAAACGTGTAGCAAATTAAGCAAACAATTTATAAAAGCAGGAAAAGGCAGCAGGGGAAATAAAATCTCCTGTTTGCCTTTATTTCTTTAATTTTATGACAAAACAAGTGCCTTTCCCCACTTTACTTTCAACCGTAATTTCTCCTCCATGTGCTTCAACTAATTGTTTTACAATGGCAAGGCCCAGCCCGAAGCCGCCGGTTGTTCTCGACCGGGATTTATCGACTCTATATAGGCGCTCAAAAATATAAGGGAGGTCCTCTTGAGGTATGCCAACTCCCTGATCCTGAATTTTAAGGTGGATGGTTTCGTTTTCTTCCCCCACTTTGATAAAAGTTGTCGTACCCTCTATCGAGTATTTAAGACTGTTATCTAGCAGATTCAAGATAACTTGTTCAAATCGGGCTGGGTCTATTTCAACTGACAAGGTTTTGGGGCAATCTATCCATAAATGAATTCCCTTATGATTAAAGGCTGGCAGCACTTTTTCATAGACAGATGTTAAAAAAATGCATAATTCCACTTTTTCCTTCATGATGGAAAATGTATTTTGGTCCAATTTCGCAAGATCAAATAATTCCTTCAGCAGTTGGCTGACCCGCTGGGATTCTTCCAGAATAATATTCAGGTATTGGGCCCTGTCCTTTTCCTCCAGCCCTTGACGACCGGCAATGTCCGCATACCCGCTAATATAGGTTAAAGGCGTCCGCAACTCGTGTGAAATCGACGCTAAAAACTCATTTCGTTCCTTTCTTAGGTGATTTAAGTCATTTGCCAAAGTCTGAATGGAACCAGCCAGTTCCCCTAATTCATCTCTGGAAGGCTTGGTGAAAGTAACGGAAAAATCCCCTTTACTTAATTTTTTAGTTGCTTCTGTCATTGATATGAGCGGCTTCGTTAAAACCTTTGATAAAAAGAAAATCGTAATCAGAAGAAATAAGAGAATTAATAAAGACGCCAAAAGAAAATGCTTATTCAGTTGCGTGATCAGTTTTTGAACCTCAGCCGTGTTCTTGAACATATAAACATATCCGGCCGTTTTTCCATTACTATTAAAAGCTGTCACTGTTGTGATATAAGGTTCCTTCTGCCAATCAGCTTGAATGATTTTTCCGTTTCTTGGAAGTTTGTGGATTGGCTTTTTTAATACCGCTTGAATATAGCTGCTCATACTTCTGGAAGAGACGAGAACCTTCCCCTTTAAATCTGTAATCACAACCTCGGTATCGGTATGGGATTCCATTAAACCAATATGGTGGAGAGTGGAAGGGTCTGCACTAATTTCTAAGACTGAACGGTGACTATTTCCTCTGGCCTGCAGCGAATGTAATTCCCGATCCACTTGTGAATGTACTAAATTATTGTGTAGGACTCCCATCGAAAAAACCTCGATGGCTAATATGCAGAAAAAGAACCACAAACCGAATTTAATGGAAATTTTCATACTTTACTCCGTTGGGAATCCGGCCCCTCATTAACCCATTTGTAGCCGACTCCCCATACAGTGAAAAGATGCCGATGAATCGGAAACCCAGCATTTCGTAGTTTATCCCTCAGGTTTCGAATATGCGAATCGATCGTCCGATCATCAATATTGGATTCAAGGCCCCAGATGGTCGAAAGTAAATGTTCACGGGAGAATACCTTCTGTGGATTTTTTAAAAATAAGCCAATTAGAGCAAATTCTTTTGGTGTGACCGAAACAGGCTGGTTTTGATATTTTAATTCAACAGAATCCTCTTTCCATTCCAATCCTTTAAAAACTAAATGATGATCTTGGTCTTGGCCAGTTCTTCTTAAAAGTGCTTCTACTCTAGCTAAAAGTTCCGCTTCATGAAAAGGTTTGGTTATATAATCATCTGCGCCTTTTTTTAGCCCTTTCACTACGTCTGCCGTTTCACTTCGGGCCGTCAGCATAATAATTGGGACATCTGAAAACTCCCGGATTTTTTGGCAGGTCACCCAGCCGTCCATTTCTGGCATCATCACATCCAGAATAACTAGGTCAATTTTTTCTTTTTGTAAGAAATTTAGCCCATGTTTACCAGACTCTGCTTTAATACAACGGTAGCCGTTCGGTGTCAGGTAAAGGCCCAAAAGGTCAAGCATTCGAATTTCATCATCGACAAGAAGAATTGTTTTCATATATCCACCACCTATACAAAGTTTATATCATAATATTAGAAGAATATTTCACAGACTTTTTACAATAATCGTAATTAATATGACTATATTTCTATTAAAATAGTATTAGGTGATATTATGTACAATTTATTTAGCCAAATTAGTGCAGTGTTAAGCCAACCGTTTTTTGATATGGCTAATAGTTTAGAATCATGGCCGATTATATTTGCTTTAATTCTAGGCTTAGTTGGAGCCCTTGCTCCTTGTCAGCTTACAGGGAATATTAGTGCCATCACACTTTATGGGAACCGTTCAATTCAGCAGAAAATCGCTTGGGGGGATGTTTTCTTTTTTACTTTGGGAAAAATTGTAGCGTTTTCGCTGTTAGGAATTTTGGTATGGCTGCTGGGGAAAGAAATTGAACAAAACCTTACATTTGTTTTTCCATGGTTTCGCAAGATTATGGGCCCATTACTAATCTTTGTGGGACTATTTATGGTGGGGTTAATTAAATTTAAAGGGTCACTCAATTTATTTAAGGGGACAACAGATTACAAGCATGAAAATCCATTCGGATCTTTTATGCTGGGGTTAAGTTTTTCCATTGCCTTTTGTCCGACCATGTTCATCCTATTTTTTGTTACCTTAATGCCCGTTGTGCTGGCTAGCCCCTATGGATTTATTCTTCCTCCTGTCTTTGCCTTGGGAACAGCCATTCCGTTATTGATCATTATATTAATCATTTGGTACCTAGGCGGAAGTGGCGCGATAATGAAAAAAGGAAGAAGGTTTGGGTCAGTCATCCAAAAGCTTGCGGGAATCATCATTTTACTGTTAGGAATTTTTGATACGCTGACTTATTGGTCTTTATAAAAAATAAAAGCCGAACCTTTTTTAGGTTTCGGCTTTTACATGTTTTTAAAGTTATTTCAAACTACGGTTTAAGAAAGCTTTAGTCCGTTCATGCTGCGGATTTTCGAAAAGTTCAGCTGGATTGCCGGATTCTACAATTTCCCCGTTATCCATAAAAATTACCCGGTTGGCCACTTCTTTTGCAAAGCCCATTTCATGGGTCACGACAATCATTGTCATGTGTTCTTTGGCTAGATCTTTCATTACCTGCAGAACTTCTCCTGTTAACTCCGGATCCAAGGCGGACGTGGGCTCGTCAAAGAGCAGGATATCAGGATTCATCATCAGCGCACGGGCGATTGCTACCCGCTGTTTTTGGCCGCCTGACAAGTTGGCGGGGTAGGCATTTGCATGACCGGAGAGACCGATTTTTTCAAGAATTTCCTTGCTTTGCTGTTTGATGGCTCCGGCAGCTTCCTTTTTTACTAATTTGGGGGCAAGTTCGAGATTTTCCTTCACTGTTAGGTGGGGAAATAGATTAAAGTGCTGGAAAACCATCCCCATCTTGGCAGTGATTTGTTTGATTTCTGCCAGTTTTGAATAGATGCCATCCTTCACCAAATAATCTCCGGAAACACGGATGCTGCCGCCGTCTATTGTTTCAAGATGCACCAGGCTGCGTAGCATCGTGCTTTTCCCGGAACCTGAGGGACCGATGACCGCAACCACATCGTTTTTATTCACATCAAAGGTAATTTGTTTAAGTACTTCTAAATTGCCGTAGGACTTTTTTAGATTTGACACTTCGATAATGGCCATTTTAATAAAGCCCCCTTTCTTATGCAAATTTGAACCGTTTCTCAATCCACTTAAAGAACATGGTTAAGATTAACGTCATGATTAGATAAATAATACCGGCCACAACGAAAGGCACAATGGTAAAATCACGGTTTACCGCTGTTTCGGCAAAGTGAAGCAATTCTGGAACGGCAACGGCATAAAGCAGGGCAGTGTCCTTAACCAAAGTCACAGACTCGTTTGCCACTGCCGGCAGGGCGATGCGGAACATTTGCGGTAAAATTACACGTGTCATCGTTTGAAACTTATTTAAGCCAAGAACCTGTGCCGCTTCATATTGTCCTTTATCAATAGCCAGAAGCCCGCCGCGGAAGATTTCGGCAAAATAGGCTGCATAGTTCAGGATAAATCCTAAACACGCTGCAACAAAGCGGTCCAACACCAAATATTCACCAATGACCGGAATCATCGGCAGACCGAAACAAATAAATAATAATTGCAGCAAAAGGGGTGTACCGCGCATTACATATATATAGGTTTGGGCAATCCAGGATAGCGCCTTAAAGCGGCTTCTGACTGCCAATGTTAATAAAAAGCCAAGCGGTATTGATACGACAATGGCAATTAAAAACAACAGGATGGTCATTTGTGCCCCTTCGAGCATAGGTCCAAGAATGGAGACGATATAATCAGAAGACATATAAGGATTCCTCCAAAAACAAAACAGGGTTTCCCATGGAAATCCTGTTCCGTATATTGTTCATTATTATTATTATTTTAAAACTTTATCTTCACCAAACCATTTTTCTGAAATTTTAGCGGCAGTGCCATCTTCGTTCATTTCATCAAGGGCTTTTTGAAGTTTTTCAAGCAGTTTATCATTGCCTTTTTTCACGCCTACTCCATATTCTTCAGGAGCAAGGGATTCATCAAGAATCTTAAATGATTCTTTTTCTTTGGACATGTAATATTTAATGACAACCTCATCAATGACGACGGCATCTAAACGGCCGCTCTTTAAGTCATTTAAAGCAAGGACATTGTCTTTAAATTCAGTAACAGTTTTGATTTTGTCTTTAATCGGATTGGAGTCCAGGGCATCTGAAGCGGAAGAAAGAGATTGTAAGCCAACCACTTTTCCTTCTAAATCTGCCAGTTTTTTAATGTTTGAATCGGCACGAGTAACGACTACCTGAGCGTTTTTCAAGTAAGGCTTGGTAAAAAGAACTTTATTTTTGCGTTCGTCTGTAATGGTGTATCCATTCCAGATAAGGTCGATTCGGCCAGAGCTTAATTCGGATTCTTTTGTTTTCCAATCGATTGGCTGGAACTTAACCTTTTGGCCCATTTTTTCAGCCGCCGCTTTTGCGTAGTCAATATCAAAACCAACGATCTCGTTCTTTTCATCACGGAATCCCATTGGAGCAAATTTATCATCGATACCGATTACTAATGTGTCATCAGCTTTAGCAGCCTTTTCAGCGGAATTGGAAGAGCATCCCGTTACGATGGCGAATACGGCAGCTATTGCTAAAATCATAGTTGCTATACGTTTCATCTTATATAAACCACCTTTATATTTAATTTTGCTTTAATCCTTTATCACACTACCATATTATAATACTAAAATATCATTTATTACAATACTAGAAAAATAATTATAAGATTATGAAATTTTAATATAAGCGCCCCCGCAAGGATGCATGGGTGACACAAGAAGAGGAAGGATTCGTATATATTAATAAGAATAAAGATGATAATACATTGTTAATTATGTCACCTATTTGCACTCATTTGGGCTGTACTGTTCCCGAGGCAGATGAGACCTTAAAGAAGGATGGAGGTGTACTTTAAATGTCCGTGCCATGACGGCCAATATGATAAGAGTGGAATCAATGTAGGCGGCCCGCCGCCACGTCCTTTTGATGTTTTTGATGCGGTGGTCCAAGATGGAATTGTATACATCTCCATTTTTGAAAGGATTAAGCGTGAAAAAGGCTAAAGAGAGGTGTTGACTAATGGGGTGCTGTGGACAAGGAGGAAACAATAAGAAGATTTCAAATAAATTATTTTTACTTTTATGGGTTTCAACAATTGGTGTTGCTGCAGCAATCGGTTATTTTCTCCAATAAAATCGAATCTCTTAAATATCCACTAGGCATCCCTTCTTATAGGAATGCCTAGAGTAATTTATCATCTATTTGTTAGTTGTTGACAATTCACTCTCAGTTACCCATTTATGATTGGTTACTTTTTCTCCACCAGTTGTTGGAGTGTAATCAACCAAATAAACTGTTGTTTGTTGGGCTGAGTCTATTACTGCCTTCGCGTCTTTCATCCCCTTCATGTGGTCTGCCTCCACGACCACTTCATCACCTGGGTTATAAGGTTTGTCGCTTGCATCTTTAATCTCTTCATGAATAATCCATTTATGATTTGTCACTTTTTCTCCACCAGTTGTTGGAGTATAAGAAATTGTATAAACAGTAGTATTGTAGGCACCTGCAATAGTTGCTTCAGCACCTTTCATGCCTTCCATGTGACCAGAATTAATAATAGCCTGACTTCCTACTTTAAAGGTGGGATTTTCGACTGCTTTTAAACCTTGTGGAACTTTATCAGACCCAGAATGATTCATGCCTTCCATGCCTTCATGGTCCTTATTGCCTGAATTATTTTTTTGCTCTGTTTTTTTCTCACCATGATTCATATTTGACTTTTCATTGTTATCATTGGAACATGCAGCTAAAAATATGGCTGTAATCACGGTAAGAAGAAATAGTATAGTACTTCTTTTCACTATTGCTGCCTCCTTAAACTTAGTTACACAGCCATAATACAACAAAAGTGTGCAGAAATTGTGGAGAGAGCCAGTAAAAAATCTAGAATTTGCAGTATTAAATGCTAATCCCAAATGGATAAAAGCTATGACAAGACTAGAGGCGGGCTTGGTCATAGCTTTTTTCTTTGTTCATAAAGAGATGTTGGCTGTAAAAACGGTGGAAACATGGTTGGATGCAAGAAATACAAGATATTTGCTGCTAATTCTATTAAAGATTTTATAATCAAAAATTCCCTTCCAAAGTAATTGTCTTTAAAATTATAAAGTTGTTTATGTTGGGAGGATATGACAAAAGTCATTTCAAAGAACACAAAAAAAGGCCCGGCAGTACAGCCAAGCCTTTTGCTGAATTTAATTTATCTTTGAATTTCGAAAGGCCAATTTCACGGCAAAATAAACGACTCCGCCTATAACAGCTAGACCTATCAGCCACATCAGAATACACATAATCATTCCTAAGGCCCCACTCATCATTCCATAAGAGCCCATCATGTTATTCACCTCAATTGTTAAAATCGGTTCATCATATTTTCGCTATTCATGCCCTCAGTTTCACCCATCATCCCTCCGTCTTTATGGCAGGCATTATACATTTTTTCTAAATCCTCTTTTGATGAGCCCGGATGCATTTTTTCCATGAAAGGAAGCATTTTTTCAAAACCGAGACTATCCTCTGAATTACTGCTAGCTGCGAACACTGCCGTACCCGCACCAAGGATTAACGCGGCACTAAAAAGACCGACTGCCCATTTCTTCATTTACCTACAACTCCTTCCTATTTTTATTAACTTAATCTTATCTTAGAAATTTGCAGAAAAAATGGATATCTCGTGTCGATGTTATGAAGATTTATTTTCCAACATACAAATAATGGTTTTACAAATGTATGAACAAATACAAGAAGCAGGTCTGATGACATATTATGTCCATTAAAAATGCATAAAAACTGCAAATTTACCCACTAGATTATAGTTATCAAGCAAGCAAATATTCTCTTCATATTTAATCTAGTGGAGGTGCAAAAAGTGAAAAAGATATTCCTCGTATTATTTGTTTTTGCATTTATATTTTCTTTTGATTTAAAAGCTTTAGCGGACGAGGGTCACGCTCATGATCAAAGTGTGAAAAATACAGCAGAAAAGTTCAAAAACAGCACTACCGAAGAGGATCATGCCAATATGGTGGGTATGGACCATGAAAGCGGAAGCGATGATCATGCCAACATGGGGGGGATGGACCATGAGAGTGGAAGCGGTGATCAAGCCGGCATGGAGGGGATGGACCATGAGAGTGGAAGCGGTGATCATGCCGGCATGGAGGGTATGGACCATGAGAGTGGAAGCAGTGATCAAGCCAACATGGAGGGTATGGACCATGAGAGTGGAAGCAGTGATCAAGCCAACATGGAGGGTATGGACCATGAGAGTGGAAGCAGTAATCAAGCCAACATGGAGGAGATGGATCATGATAGTGGAGGCAATGATCAAGTTGCTCATGAAGAGGGCGGCGGACATAGTCACGGTGCAGTAGTCGAAACACCGCCAAATTATAAAGTATTAGGTACATATGGAGCTGTAAATCTATCATTTGTTATGATTGGCATTTGGAATAAATGGTTTAGAAGGAAGGAGAAATAACTATGGCAATGCCTGAGGGAAAACTAAAACCTGAGAAAGAACCATTTAATTTGCTCTCAATTCCGATAGTTAAAAAGTTTGTAAAAAGCAAATGGTATCCGGGTATTTTTCAATGGATTGTCATCACCGTGTTTTCCATCATTGTTTTTGAGTTAGTCATGGGGACGGTCAATCCAAGTAAAAACTTTGGAACAACGATGACATGGGTACTTTGGTGGCCAATAATTCCGATTATATTCTTAGTGGCCGGCCGCTTCTGGTGCGCGATTTGTCCGTTTGGTAAATTGAGTGACATTGTTAGAAAAACCATCGGCGCGAACCGGCCGATGCCGAAGTTTTTAAGAAAGTATGGAATTTGGCTGATTGACTTATTCTTTATAGCTATTACTTACAGTGATCACGTCTGGGGGATTGTCGAATCGCCGTGGGGTTCGGGTTACTTGCTACTTCTGCTTGTAACGATGGTAGTCGCAACATCCGTGCTTTATGAAAGAAGAACTTTTTGTAAAACACTTTGCTTCCTTGGCGGACTGGCTGGAAACTATTCCAGAGCCGGGGCGGTTAAGTTAACCTCTACACCTGAGATTTGCAAAACCTGTAAAGTGCAATCCTGTTATCGAGGAACTGAGAAGGTGGAAGGTTGCCCGATGTTTCAATTTCCAAGAACGATGGAATCGAGTGCTGAATGTAATCTTTGTGCCAACTGCGTGAAAAACTGTCCAAATGATTCAATTAAAATTGAGACAAGAATTCCAACAAAAGAACTGTGGGGCTTGAAAAATCCAAAGATTGAGCACGCCTCCCTTGCCGCTGTGATTATGGGCATCGTGTTCGTCCAAAACATTACAATGCTTGAACCTTGGCAAAACATTCTAAGCGCTATTGGATCTGTTACAGGAACGGCTAACTATACGGTTAATTTTACAGTTGCCTTTATCATTGCGATGGCCATTCCGATTCTATTATTATTGGGAACGGCAAAAATTGCTTCATTCTTTGGCATGGAAGGTACTGTGAAAAAGAACTTTACCCGTTTTGGCTATGCGATTATTCCTCTGGATCTTGCCGGCCACTTTGGCCACAACCTGTTCCACATCTTTACTGAAGGAAAAGCGATCTGGTTTAACTCAATTGGTTTATTTGGAGTAGAGTCGGATCCTGCAAGCCTAAGCCTTGCATCGACACCGACGGTTCAAATGATTCAGTATGCAATTATCTTGATAGGATGGGCAGGCACCACTTATGTTGTGTACAGAATGGGTAAGAAATCAAGCTTTAAAGCAGTGCTGCCATATTATGTACTTATGGTCGCACTAGCAATCGTTAATATTTATCTATTCTCATTGCCTATGATGCATAGAGTCTAATAGCAGGGAAAAGAGGAGCCAAAATGGTTCCTCTTTTTGGCGTCTATGTAATAAATTTTTAGATTCGCAGATATATTCGAAAATCCGTTTGATTTTACCCCTTACGAACCGCCATAATCATGGTATATGAAGACAAAATTATTGTTATAACTTTGAAATTCATAAAAACTATCGTTTTTCTATAAAAAGTAAGTCGTTAGGAGCGGGTATGGAAGCGCAAATAGTAGAATGGTTTGAAAATAGCGGTTTATATGCGGTTTTACTGAGCATTATATTAAATTCGATCATAAGTATCTTAGGGATTGTTCCAAGCGTCTTTTTAACAGCTGCTAACATCAGTTTCTTTGGATTTAGGCCGGGGCTCTTAATAGCCATACTTGGTGAAGCCATTGGTGCGATTATTAGTTTTTATTTATATAGAAAAGGTATTAATAAGGTAAAAAACAAGTTTACATTCAAAAGTAAATATTTAGATAGATTGCAGAACACCCATGGTTCAGAAGCATTTTTCCTTATTATCGCACTTAGGATTTTTCCGTTCATCCCCTCAGGAGTGGTGACGCTCGTAAGCGCTGGCAGCGAGGTGGGAATCCTGAGTTTTTCGATTGCCAGTACGCTTGGAAAAATTCCTGCCCTATACATAGAGGCTTACTCTGTCCAGCAGGTTCTAAACTGGAGTGTACAAGGAAAAATTATTTTGGCGTTATGTTCAATTATTATGGTTGTTTTTTTAATAAAAAGGTCTCGTAATAAAACAAGGGTCCTTCCAAGAAAGTGAAGGAACCCTTGTTATTTTCCTATTTAAAGATTAATACCTTACCAACTGTGCCGTCAGCACTTTGACCAATTACACGGAATTTCAATCCGTAATTTGGTACATTACGGCCGGCATCAACGAGGCCAGGATTGCTGTAGTTGGCGCTGTCATCGAACAGCGGATTTCGCTGTGTGAAGTTGTCTGTCATCGTCGCGTTCACACCGGCAATTTTAGAATAATCCAGGAACATTTTCTCAGTCTTGTTAAGACCGAATGCAGCATCATGCAATTGGTAACGAGACGATCCAACTGCCTTATCGCTCCAGTAATTCGTGTGCTGATCAGCATCCACCACGCCTAGGAAGCCGTCACCAGGATGGATGCCTGTCCAGTTGTTATCCTGGGATTCGTCGACATACCAGACAACCAAACCAGGGTCAAAGCTCATTAAGCTTGCACCGCGGCGAATGTGGGCCAGTCCGGCATCAACACCATTATGGGAGCGCCACTCCAATAGATAATAGTGTTTAGAAGTAAATTTGCCATCATGTTTCGCGAATCCGTCTAAAGTAAATTGCAGGTCACCCTCAGCACCATCAGCAAATACTTCCTGGCCGTCAGCAGTCACTTTCACGTTGTCGACGAAGAAGCCGTCTAAATTAGTTGCCCAGTCAGTCATTGAACGGAATTGCAGTTTAATTTCCTGTCCAGCATATTCGCTCAAATCAATTGTTTCATGCACCCATCCATTACTAGATCCGGTATAGCCTGGCAGGTTTTCTTTAATTGCCGGATAGCCGTTAGGGTCAAGGGTTGTGCTAGTTCGATCAGATGATAGGGACTCCCATGTATTTCCACCATCGGTTGATACCTGAACCATCGCGTAATCCCAATCTTTTTCAATATTGTACCAGGCATCGAAATCCAGGGTAGCGCTCGTAGTGCCCGATAAATCAACTGAAGTTACCATCTTATGGTCAACTTCATCACCTTTGCCGCCATAATATTCATAATTTCCTTCTTTTGGCGTGTTTAAGGCAGTTACCTTATTAGGTAAATCAATTCTAACAGCATCATTATTGGTACCTTTTGTGACACCTTCGTCAAGAAGAACCGTAGTACCTTCTTTTGTGATGGAATCGGCTGTAAGTGTAGTTCCGGTTAACCAGTTACCACCGTGCAAGTTCTGCAGCATTTCTTTAGCGAACGGACTAAAGCCAGTAGGTTCGGTGCCCGGAATGTCTCCTGCCCAGCTGCCGCTTGACATGATAGACCAGAACTCAATTGCTTCGCCTGCACCACTATATACTGTGTCATACTCATCAGGAAGACCTAAGTCATGGCCGAATTCGTGAGCGAATACTCCGGCAGCGCCGTCTTCAGGCTCGATGGTGTAGTCGTAAGCACCAAGAAGGCCGCCAAAACGATCGCTATTAGATTTTCCGCCAGGAACCGCAACTAGGTTTCCAAGATTGGACCGGTGAGACCAAATGGCATCGCCGCCTAAAGAACCGCCGCCGGCCTCTTCACCGACACCGGCATGAAGGACCATTAAATGGTCGATAATTCCGTCCGGCTCGTTATAGACGCCATCACCATCATAATCATCGCGGTCCCATACATCATACTCGCTTAAGTCAACGTTTGGATCGGCACCAGCTTTTGTCAGTGCTTCATAAATTAGTTCTCGTGGCCGAGCGTCGCTGCCGTCCGGTGTAGGATAGTTGCCTCCGTAATACGCTGCAGGATGATCTGCTGTATACCAGCCGGCAACAGTTCCATCCACTGTATAACTGCCCCCTGATTGCTGCTCATAATACTGTTTCATAGAAACAAGCTTTTCTCCATTAGGCCCTTCATAGCCTTCTTTTCCAAAAATCATATCTTGGAAATGTTCATGGGTATAGTCTTCATACCACATATCCGTTTCATCTTTTGTGATGGAGCTTTTCTTGTAATCTGGAAAATCAATGGCTAGAACTAGCACTTTGTCTTGGCGAAGATCTCCGTTATAGCCTTCTTTTTGGACAGGGTCTACAGTATTTTTCTTAGCCTGTCCAAGTTTATTACCATTTCCATTTTTGAGACCATTTGATTTTGGCTGCTCTTTTTCCTTTAGGGTGCCAAGTCCGGCAGGCAGCTGGTCTTTTGTCTTGAGAGCTTTTCCTTTTGCTTTTAAATATTTTTGTAATGCCTTTTCTGCTTCAGCGGGGCTTGCATTTTTGGCAATTTTCCCTTGCTGTTTCAGCATTTCTATTAATCTCTCATCATTAGCAATTCCCAGGTCAACCGTTGCCCCCTGTGCCGATACTATTGCTGCCGGCCCTGCTGCTTTTCCGGCAGGCGCTGCCGCCATGTTCAGCATTCCCAACCCTAAAGATAGAGCCAGTGCAGTAGAAAATAGTTTTCTTCTTTTCATAAAGACCCTCCTAGATAATAATTGTAAGCGCTTTCAATGATTAAATCTATTAAAATACTAAGCTAAGTACCATTCCCCCTTTTAGGGTTACCATAAAAACTTAGTGTCCCTAAGTAATAGAATCTATTTTAATAATAAAATTGTTACGGATAATTGTAAATATTTAAAATATTATATAGGAAAAACAGTGAAAATTTCCCATAAATCGAATGCATGCACCATTATATGATGGGTTTTTTCCAGAAAAAGGAGGATTTTTATCCTATTTTTTCAAGCGAATAGGTTTGGTAAAATATCAATAATTCGTTAAAATAGGAAATTAGAATTATATTCCTAATCATTAGGAAGATAGCACTGGGGTTTGGCCATCCCTGGGAAAGAAAAAAAGTAAATGAGGAGGTGGGGTTGTGTGAAGGACAAGCGGTTTAAAATTGCTCACCGGGAAGCGCTAATCGGAGTGGTCCTGGTTATCATCAATTTTGTGTGGTGGTACGGGTTTGCTTACGGTTTGGGTTCAAAAAAAGTTGAAGATTACTCATACATATTCGGCTTGCCGGCATGGTTTTTCTATAGCTGTATCGCTGGATTTGTCATAATGATCATTCTTGTCAGCTTGACCGTTAAATTTCTATTTAAAGACGTACCCTTTGAAGAGGAAGAGAGGAATGCCGAGTGAACTGGGCAGTCATTACGCCATTAATTATCTTTTTACTAATTATATTTGCTGTCGGCTTCTGGTCGAATAAGTTTGTCCTCAAATCCAAATCGTTTTTGGAGGAATATTTTTTAGGCGAACGTCAGATGGGCGGCTTCATTCTAGCGATGACAATGGTAGCCACCTATGGGAGTGCTTCAAGCTTTATCGGCGGGCCAGGTGTCGCTTACACCCAGGGCCTAGGCTGGGTGCTGCTGGCGATGGCACAGCTGGCGACCGGTTATTTCACCTTAATGGTGCTGGGAAAGAAATTTGCGATTATTTCCCGCCGGTACAAGGCCATTACCCTTATTGACTTTTTAAAAAATCGATATCATAGCAAAGCAGTTGTTCTTTTATCTGCTGCCAGTATCATCATCTTTCTATTTTCATCGATGACGGCCCAGTGGATTGGCGGGGCTAGGCTGGTGGAATCATTGACTGGACTGCCATATACGGCGGCATTATTGATTTTTGCCTTTTCCGTCCTCGTCTTTGTCATTGTTGGCGGCTTCCGGGCTGTTGCTGTAACGGATACAATTCAGGGCGTCGTGATGTTTATGGGGACTTTGATTCTTTTAATCGCCACCATTAAGGCAGGCGGGGGAATTCCGAGGATTATCGCCGATTTGTCGGCGGAAAACCCGAACTTAATCAGCCCGTTTGGTGCAGAGCGCACTTTGACTCCGGCGTATGTTTCCTCATTTTGGATTTTAGTCGGAATTGGCGTTGTCGGCCTGCCGCAGATTGCCGTTCGGGCCATGTCCTATAAAAACTCAAAGGCAATGCACAATGCCATTATCATCGGAACATTTGTGGTCGGCTTTATCATGCTTGGCATGCACCTCATCGGTGTTTTCGCAAGACCGGTACTTCCAGGTGTTAAAATCGGCGACACTGTTATGCCGTTGCTTTCCATGAAGGTACTCCCTCCATTTGTCGCGGGTATCGTGCTGGCTGCCCCAATGGCTGCCATCATGTCGACGGTGGATGCCTTGCTGATTTTAGTCAGCTCAGCGTTGGTGAAGGACGTTTATTTAAATTACATCAAACCGACCGCTAGTGACCGCAGTATTAAAAAGGTAAGTTTTAGCGTAACAGCGATTATTGGTGTCCTGGTCATTTTGCTCGCGCTGAGCCCGCCGGATTTAATTATTTGGCTCAATCTATTTTCGTTTGGCGGCTTGGAGTCCGTTTTTATTTGGCCGGTTATTTTTGGCTTATATTGGAGTAAGGGGAATAAATATGGAGCGATTACCTCAATGATTTTGGGGATGGGCTCCTACATAATCTTTGACCGATTTTATCCGAATCCCCTCGGCGTGCATACGGTGGTGCTGCCAATTCTGATTTCTCTGGCTGGATTTGTCGTGGCAAGTATGTTTACTGATTCTAAAACTAGCAGCCTTGGACTGGAAAAATAGGAAGCTTTTCAGGATGCCCCCGCTTCAGAACTATTTTTGTTGCAATTTTCTTGATGAATTTTTAAAATGAATTAACAGAATGAAGAGGTGGGGGATCCCATTGGTAGAAGTTATTCGCCATTTATCGGCGCTTTTCATGCCAGGTTTATTAGTGTTATTTTTTACAAGGGTCACATACAATCGGGTTATTGCCCTTGTCTTGACAGTGGCGCTTATCGCTGCATCTGTTTACAAAGGGTATACCAATACGTTTGTCCTGATTGTCATTGACGCCTTTTCGCTGACCGCCGGCTTCTGGCTCGCCGCGAAAATGAAGCCCAAAACCGTTAGAAAAATTGATGGATAATAGTCTGCCGTAATTGGCGGGCTTTTCGTTTTTTATGGGGACCAATTGGTGAATGACTTAGTCAACTTGTCATCATAGAGGGTTTATGGGGACAAAAAATAATTAGCATGTCATTGTAAAAGCTCTTTACCGTTAAACTTGCATAAACATCTTAAAAAACGAATATTAGTTCGCATATTATTGGTTTGATTTTGGGTAAATGTGTTAAAATGTTAATATGCAATTTAGGAGGATACACTTTCTAGCCGCCTCAGGAAAGTGTGAACGGTAGTTTTTCGAAAAAGGGAGGGAAACGGCGTGAAGGACCAATTTGAGTTAGTTTCAAAGTATTCCCCACAGGGTGACCAGCCGGGGGCCATTAAACAACTAGTCGAAGGCATCCAAAACAATAAAAAGTACCAGACGCTGCTTGGTGCAACTGGTACGGGGAAGACTTTTACTATATCAAATGTGATAAAGGAAGTTAACAAACCGACTCTCGTCATCGCCCACAATAAAACATTGGCCGGACAGCTATACAGCGAGTTCAAGGAATTTTTCCCGAACAACGCAGTTGAGTATTTTGTCAGCTATTATGATTATTATCAGCCGGAAGCGTACGTACCGCAGACTGATACGTTTATCGAAAAGGATGCCAGCATCAACGATGAGATTGATAAACTGCGGCACTCAGCGACTTCTTCTTTGTTCGAACGCAAGGACGTCATTATCATCGCCAGCGTATCCTGTATTTACGGTCTCGGTTCGCCGGAGGAATACCGGGAGATGGTGGTTTCCCTCCGTACTGGCATGGAAATTGAGCGCAATCAACTGCTTCATCGTCTCGTTGATATCCAATACGAACGAAACGATATCGATTTTAAGCGCGGGACGTTCCGGGTACGTGGGGATGTGGTGGAGATTTTCCCGGTTTCCCGGGATGAACACTGTATGCGGGTTGAATTTTTCGGGGATGAAATTGACCGGATTCGCGAGGTTGACGCCCTGACCGGAGAAATTATTGGTGAACGCGACCATGTGGCAATTTTTCCGGCATCGCACTTCGTTACAAGGGAAGAGAAGATGCGAATAGCTATCGAGAATATTGAAAAAGAACTCGAAGAGCGGTTAGCTATAATGAGAGAGAACAATAAACTGCTGGAGGCACAACGTCTCGAGCAGCGCACCCGTTATGATTTAGAAATGATGCGTGAAATGGGCTTTTGCTCTGGCATCGAGAACTATTCGCGCCATCTGACCCTCAGACCGGCAGGCTCGACACCTTATACATTATTAGACTATTTTCCAGAAGATTTTCTCATAGTCATTGACGAGTCGCACGTAACTTTGCCGCAAATCAGGGGGATGTTCAATGGAGACAAGGCGCGGAAGGAAGTTCTGGTGGAACATGGTTTCCGCCTCCCATCAGCATTGGATAACCGGCCGCTCACGTTTGACGAATTTGAAAAACATATTCACAACATCGTCTTCGTTTCAGCGACACCGGGACCTTATGAGCAAGAGCATACACCAGAAATGATTGAGCAAATCATTCGCCCAACTGGATTACTAGATCCAACTATTGATGTCCGCCCAATCCAGGGACAAATCGATGACCTGATTGGCGAAATTCAGGACCGCGTGAAACGCAACGAACGTGTTCTTGTCACGACCTTAACGAAAAAAATGTCTGAAGACTTAACGGATTATCTGAAGGAAATTGGCATTAAGGTACAGTATTTACATTCCGAGATCAAAACGCTCGAACGGATTGAAATCATTCGTGAGCTGCGCCTTGGAAAATATGATGTTTTGGTTGGGATTAACCTGCTCCGGGAAGGTCTCGATATTCCGGAAGTTTCTTTGGTTACAATTCTTGATGCCGACAAGGAAGGCTTCCTCCGTTCGGAACGTTCCTTGATTCAGACTATCGGCCGGGCAGCCCGGAATGCAAACGGACATGTCATCATGTATGCGGACCGAATGACCAATTCAATGGAACTGGCCATCAGCGAGACGAAGCGCCGCCGTGCTATTCAAGAGGAGTACAATGAAAAGCATGGCATTACGCCTAAGACTATTCAGAAAGATATCCGTGATGTCATCCGCGCTACCCATGCGGCTGAAGAACAGGAAGATTACAAACCGACTGCAGCATTTGGCAAGATGACGAAGAAGGAACGAGACAAACTGATTGGCGATATGGAAAAAGAAATGAAGGCTGCCGCCAAAGCGCTTGATTTTGAGCGTGCTGCAGAGCTTCGTGATTTAATTTTGGAATTAAAGGCGGAAGGGTAACTAACCACGCTTTTATAAACGGAAGGATGACGTAATGCATGGCAATGGAAAAATTAATTGTGAAAGGTGCCAGAACCCACAATTTAAAAAATGTCGATGTCACCATTCCGAGAGATAAACTTGTTGTATTGACAGGACTTTCCGGGTCAGGAAAGTCCTCGCTCGCTTTTGATACGATTTATGCAGAAGGTCAGCGCCGCTATGTGGAATCACTATCGGCCTACGCAAGGCAGTTTCTCGGACAGATGGATAAACCCGATGTGGATACCATTGAAGGCTTGTCACCGGCAATTTCAATCGACCAAAAAACAACTAGCCGGAATCCTCGTTCGACTGTTGGAACGGTGACAGAAATCTACGATTATTTAAGATTGTTATTTGCCAGAGTCGGACATCCAACCTGTCCGATTCACCATATTGAAATCACCTCTCAAACCATTGAGCAGATGGTCGACCGTGTACTCGAATATCCTGAACGGACGAAAATGCAAATCCTCGCACCAGTGATTTCAGGGCGTAAAGGGCAGCATGTTAAGGTATTTGAAGACATTAAAAAGCAGGGCTTTGTCCGTGTCCGAGTGGACGGGGAAATGCTCGACCTGAGCGATGATATTGAACTTGATAAAAATAAAAAGCATTCGATTGAAGTGGTTGTTGACCGGATTGTCATTAAGGAAGGAATCGCCGCTCGTGTCGCCGACTCCATTGAAACTGCCTTGGGTCTTGGCGAAGGAAAGGTAATCGTCGATGTGATTGGCGAGGAAGAGCTTCTGTTCAGCGAAAACCACTCTTGCCCTCAATGCGGTTTTTCGATTGGGGAACTGGAGCCGCGGATGTTCTCATTTAACAGTCCGTTCGGAGCCTGCCCGCAATGTGACGGTTTGGGCTCAAAGCTTGAAGTTGATCTCGATTTGGTGATTCCAAATAAAGATTTGACCTTGAAGCAGCATGCGATTGCACCATGGGAACCGACAAGCTCACAATATTACCCGCAGCTGCTGGAAGCAGTCTGCAATCATTATGGTATTGATTTGGATATACCTGTAAAGGACCTTCCGGAACACCAACTTGAAAAAATTCTCTATGGCTCCGGGTCGGATAAAATTTACTTCCGCTACGAGAACGACTTCGGGCAGCTCCGCGAGGGCTATATCCAATTTGAAGGTGTCATCCGCAATGTCGAGCGCCGTTACAAGGAGACTAGCTCCGATTTTATCCGCGAGCAAATGGAAAAATACATGGGCCATCAGCCATGCCCAACTTGTAAAGGCTACCGTTTGAAGAAAGAAGCTCTGGCTGTTTTAATCAACGGCCGTCATATCTCACAAATAACCGAACTTGCCATTGATGAAGCGAAAGCCTTTTTCTCGAGCTTGCAGCTTTCCGAAAAAGAAGTGCAGATTTCCAGATTGATTTTACGAGAAATAGACGAGCGCATAGGCTTCCTGATCAATGTCGGCCTTGATTATCTGAATTTAAGCAGGCAGGCAGGAACCCTTTCAGGCGGCGAGGCCCAGCGGATTCGCTTGGCGACGCAAATCGGTTCGCGGCTGACAGGCGTGCTATATATCTTGGATGAACCGTCTATCGGGCTTCACCAGCGCGACAATGACCGGTTAATTGGAACGCTGCAAAATATGCGTGATATTGGCAACACGCTGATTGTCGTCGAGCATGATGAGGATACGATGATGGCGGCGGATTACTTGATTGATATTGGTCCGGGGGCCGGAGTGCACGGAGGTGAAGTCGTTTCCGCTGGGACGCCGGCAGAGGTGATGGCTGACCCCGATTCACTGACAGGTCAGTATTTGTCAGGGAAAAGGTTTATACCGCTGCCGCTTGAACGCCGCAAGCCGGATGGCCGCTATGTTGAAATCAAAGGAGCTGCCGAAAACAACTTAAAAAATGTCAACGTGAAGATTCCATTAGGCCAATTTATCGCCGTAACGGGCGTTTCCGGTTCCGGAAAAAGTACGCTTGTGAACGAAATCCTTCATAAGGCACTGGCTCAGAAGCTTAATCGCGCAAAAACGAAGCCAGGCCAGCACAAGAGTATTAAGGGTATAGAACATTTAGAAAAGGTCATCGATATCGACCAGTCACCAATCGGGCGGACGCCGCGCTCCAATCCAGCGACATACACCGGCGTGTTTGATGATATTCGCGATGTGTATGCATCCACAAACGAATCTAAAGTGCGTGGATACAAAAAGGGCCGCTTCAGCTTTAACGTAAAAGGCGGCCGCTGCGAAGCCTGCCGCGGCGACGGGATTATTAAAATCGAAATGCACTTTTTACCTGATGTTTATGTTCCTTGCGAGGTATGTCACGGTAAACGCTACAACCGTGAAACGCTCGAAGTAAAATATAAAGGGAAAAATATTTCTGAAGTTCTCGATATGACCGTTGAGGACGCAGTGAAATTTTTCGAAAACATTCCAAAAATCAGCCGCAAGCTCCAGACGATTTACGATGTGGGACTAGGTTACATGACACTTGGTCAGCCGGCAACGACGATGTCGGGAGGGGAAGCGCAGCGCGTCAAGCTTGCTTCTGAGCTCCACCGCCGTTCCAACGGCCGTTCATTCTATATCTTGGATGAGCCGACAACCGGCCTCCATGTAGACGACATTTCGCGTTTGCTTGTGGTGCTGCAGCGGTTAGTTGAGAATGGCGACACCGTATTGGTCATTGAGCATAACCTGGATGTTATCAAAACCGCCGATTACCTGATCGACCTCGGACCAGAAGGCGGCGACAAAGGCGGTACGATTGTCGCAACGGGAACGCCGGAAAAGGTTGCTGAAGTTCCGGAATCGTACACCGGAAAATACCTCAAGCCAATCCTTGAACGCGACCGATTAAGAATGAAGCAGGAAATTGAAGAAAAAAGTGCAATCAATGCATAGATAAGTTCTAGGAAGAGCCGGTACCGCTTCGGAAGTGGGACCGGCTCTTTTTTGGCCCGACATAATGCATTTTAATAGATGTTGTTGGCCCGGAATAGGCGTTTGGCGGACATTGGCAGATATGTTGTACAGTTCTAACGGGATATAATCGGGAATTCAGCGGATAACTCCCAAGTTTAACGGATAATCCCAGAAACTATATCCTGCATACTACCCGAAATTGAAACCAGCTCTCCCAAAAATTCGAAACCTTTCCCGGTCCAATCCGTAAATTAAGGATAAGGGGTGGTAGAGAAAATGGAATCTAGAAAAGTTCTCTCAAGTCTGTGCTATTTCAGCATTTTTTTCGCAGGATTTCTTTTTCCGTTGGTTGTTTATTTTGCATCGGGGGATGAAGTTACCAAAGGGCATGCCAAAAAATCATTGCTGTCGCATGTGCTGCCAGTCGTTTTAACGCCTTTGGCTGTTGTGGCTTTAGTCTTTGATTTTGCTAACTTTGAAAATCAATTCCCTTTTGTTTTTATTATTAGTCTAATTTTCCTTGCAATCATATGGGTTGTTGTGATCATATGGAACATTATAAAAGGCGTAAAGGTCTTAGTGACTGAATAATATTATGAAGAAAATATTAAACCTTAGAGGGTGAAAACTATGAAAGAGGAACGTACGCGAATATTAAAATTGGTCGAAGAGGGTAAGTTGTCAGTTGAGGAAGCCTTAACCTTGCTCGAAGAATTAGAGAAGGATCAAGTTACGATGGAGAAAAAGCAGGCGCAAATCCTAAATGAGCTATCAACGGCCGTTCACTTTGAGGAGGCAAAAAAGGATGACCCGGTTTTTGCGAAGTACCAATCTACAAAGGAAAAGATTTTTGAATTTGTTGATACTGCTTTGAAAAAAATAAAAGAGATTGATTTGGACCTGAACTTTGGCCATTCCATTGAAATCTCGCATATTTTTCACCATGGCAATGTGGAACTTAAGGATATGGATATTGATCTTGCGAATGGCTCCGTGAAACTCGTTGCTTGGGATCAGCCGGATGTTCGTGTGGAGTGCCGGGCAAAGGTTTATCGTGTTGACAATCAGGATCAGGCCCGCCAAAATTTTTTACGGGATGTTACATTTACCGTGGAGTCCCATAAGCTGAGCTTTTTAACCCAGCAAAAATGGATGAAGGTGGAAGCGATAATGTTCGTTCCCAAAACCCAGTATGATAAGGTACGGGTGAGGATCTTTAATGGCTCCATTTCGGGCGGTGAAATTAATGTAAATGATTTACGGGTGAAAACCGCAAATGGGAAAATTAAGCTTGAACAGCTTTCAGGGACGAAAGCAGAGATAGAAACAGCGAATGGAAAAATTAAGGTCAAGAACAGCCGCTTTGATGAGCTAGAGGCCGAGACGATAAATGGTGCGATAAAGCTTGATGGTGATTTTAAAAAGGCGGAGGCCCAATCCTTTAATGGGCATGTCAGCTTGAACTTGAGTGGTGACCGCTGCGAATGGATCCATGCTAAAACAACGTCAGGCCCAATTGATTTGTATGTTCCGGAGAGTCTGCCGGTAAATGGGGAGCTTAAGACCAATCTTGGCGGCTTTAACCTGAAACTTGTCGGTGTACAAATTTTAGAGGAAAAGAGTGAAATGATTCAAAAATCGCTTCGCTTCCAAACCGTCAACCATCCTGATAAAATGTTAAAAATATACGCGGACTCCAAATCGGGTTCGATTTCTTTGCAAAAATCGTTCGAATAATTGGGGCCTTTGCAAATATATTTTAATGAACAAGCTTTATTAATTTTTTTGAAATAGGAGTTTGGTTACATGAGATGGCTGATAGGATGTTTGATCAATGCAGTATTATTCATGGCGTTTGCCGGTTATTTTCATAATAGCTTATATCTAACAGGATTTTGGGCTGCGCTGCAGGCAAGTATCCTTTTGTCCATCTTAAATATATTAGTACGTCCATTATTAATCCTGTTAACTCTCCCGGTGACAGTCCTGACAATGGGGTTGTTCCTGTTCGTGATTAATGCAATGACGCTTGAGCTGACAGACTATTTGATGGGAGATGCTTTCGAAATCTTCGGCTTTAGAATGGCTCTCTTTTTCTCCCTGCTCATGTCGCTCATCAATATTATCCTGCAAAAAACGATAATGGATTCAGACAGAACTTCAAGGAAAAAATAAACGAAATGCCCGTCTCAAATCAGAGGACGGGCATTTTTATTGGCAATAAGAAGTTATAAAAATCCACAAATTATATTACTTCTTAACGGATAAATTCAACTGCGCCTCACGAACCGGCCTAACGGACTAGCCATTGGGCGAATTTCATTTAAGAGACATATTACATATTTAGACAACTAAAGTATGGTTTCGATTAAAAAAATGTTAAAATAGGAGGAAATGAATTTTTCGAAAAAATTTGTATTTCATTGATTGGAAATTTGAAGGAGGTAGCTTCCTTGGCGAAGGTCCGTACAAAAGATGTGTTAGAAAAATTTCAACTTGAATTGATTTGCGGGGAAGAAGGGATTAACCGCCCGATAACAATGAGTGATATTTCCCGGCCAGGAATCGAACTGGCCGGTTATTTTGAATATTACCCAGCAGAACGTATTCAGTTGTTGGGAATGACCGAATTATCATTTTTTGAGGAGCTTCCCGTAAGAGATAAGGCTTCCAGGATGGAACGCTTATGTACCGATATTACACCAGCTATTATCGTGACGAGAGGCCTGGGGGTCCCTCCAGAGCTAATCGAAGCGGCAGAGCGGGAATCGGTGCCTGTTCTAAGATCGCCTTTAAAGACGACCCGTTTTTCTAGCCGGCTGACCAACTATTTAGAAAGTAAATTGGCGCCAACCACAGCGGTTCATGGTGTATTGGTCGACATTTATGGTATCGGTGTTTTAATTACCGGAAAAAGCGGAGTCGGTAAAAGTGAAACAGCGTTGGAGCTTGTCAAGCGCGGACACCGTTTGGTTGCCGATGATTGCGTGGAAATTCGTCAGGAGGACCAGGATACATTGGTGGGAACGTCGCCTGAATTAATTGAGCATTTATTGGAGATTCGCGGACTAGGCATTATCAATGTGATGACGCTGTTTGGTGCTGGGGCAGTACGCAGCAATAAGCGCATTACGCTGGTTATCAACTTAGAAATATGGGATTCCAAAAAGCAGTATGACCGGCTCGGTTTGGATGAAGAAAAAATGAAAATCATTGACACGGAGGTAACAAAGCTGACTGTACCGGTTCGTCCCGGCCGGAACCTTGCCGTCATCATTGAAGTGGCAGCGATGAACTACCGGCTTAAACGAATGGGCGTCAATGCCGCTCAGCAATTTACCGATCGTTTATCCGATGTCATTGAAGATACTGAGCATTAGGAGAAGCAGTTTTATTCTGATTTCGAAGGGCTAAAAATTGACTTGCCGACTGGTTGGAGTGTCGATCGGCCCGTCAATGAACACAGGACGAGCCTAAACAGTTTGAATAGGAAGAGGAGATTTACAATGAACGAAAAGATACAGCCGCTTGACCCGATAGCCTTTTCGCTTGGCCCAATTCAGGTGCATTGGTACGGGATTATTATAGGCTCAGGCCTTGCTCTTGCGTTGTACCTGGCAATTCGTGAAGGAAACCGCCGCGGTCTGCCGAAGGATACGTTTGCCGATTTAATGCTTTGGGCGATTCCGATTGCCATCATTTCTGCCCGCATTTATTATGTTATTTTTGAATGGAACTATTACAAGAACCACCCGGCGGACATTCCGCAAATTTGGAACGGTGGCATTGCTATTCACGGTGCCTTGATTGGTTCCGTTCTGACAGCATACTTTTTTTCAAAAAAACGGGGGATTTCTTTTTGGAAAATTGCCGATATTGCAGCGCCGAGCATCATCCTTGGGCAGGCGATCGGGCGCTGGGGCAATTTCATGAACCAGGAGGCCCACGGCGGGGAAGTTACCCGCACATTCCTTGAAAACCTCCATTTACCGGAATTTATTATCAACCAAATGTACATTAATGGCGCGTATTATCATCCGACATTTTTATACGAATCGCTTTGGGACTTTGCCGGATTTATACTGTTAATGCTCCTTCGCCGCGTTAATTTCCGCCGGGGGGAATTGTTCTTAACGTATGTAATCTGGTACTCCATCGGCCGCTTCTTCGTCGAGGGCCTTCGTACTGACAGCTTAATGCTCGGCAGCCTTCGCATGGCACAAACCATTTCGATTGCTCTCATCATAGGCGCAGTTATCATTTTAATTTACAGGAGGAAAAAACAGCTGTCGAAAACAAGGTATTTGGAGCAGACAAACTAGGTTCTTAAAATTATTAGATAAAATGAAACAACATGTAAAACATAAAAGGGAGTTTTGGGGAAATGTTGTTCAATTCGATTAAAAACGGACTGCTGTCTGGCTTAAAGACCACTTGGACATTGGGGAAAATCATTTTTCCGGTTACTCTTATCGTCGCCGTGTTGCAGTATACACCTGTATTGCCATGGGTCATCAAGCTGATTTCTCCGCTGATGAAGCTTTTGGGACTCTCCGGAGATGCGGCGATTCCTCCTTTATGCGGCAATCGGAGCCATTTTGACCCTCGATTTTTCCGTGAAAGAAGTATTTATTTTAGCCGTGATGCTGTCCTTTTCGCACAACTTATTTATCGAATCCGGCGTTGCGATGAAAGCCGGCGTTAAGCTATGGGTTGTCCTCACTACAAGGCTGGGCTTGGCGATTATCTCCGCAGCGGTGATTAATCTTGTCTGGCATGGCGGCGCTGCCCCGGCAAAGTACGGCTTAATCGAAACGCAGGCTGGGCATCCATCAGGCTTGGGCGGAATTTTTTTACAAGCAATTGAAAAAGCGGGACTAGGCATCCTGCAGCTCGCGATGATTGTCATTCCGCTGATGGTGGTCATTCAAATTTTGAAGGATATTAACTGGCTGAAGAAATTCTCGAAAACGATGGCTCCTGTTACGAAAACGCTTGGCATGCAGGAGAATACCTCCACAACCATGGCTGCCGGACTCTTGTTTGGGCTGGCGTATGGTGCAGGTGTCATGATTCAAGCAGTAAAAGAGGACGGAGTCAGCCATAAAGACGTGACTCTTGCATTTATTTTTCTCGTCGCCTGCCACGCTGTTGTCGAGGATACGTTAATTTTTGTACCGTTAGGCATCCCGGTTTGGCCGTTGTTCTTGATCCGGCTGGGGGTTGCGATTATCTTAACCTTGATCGTCGGTACCATATGGCGGCGGTCAGGTTTACTAAGAAAGGAAGCGGCATCTTGAAAATTACTACAATCCTATTTGATTTAGATGGAACATTGATTGATACTAATGAATTAATTATCGCATCGTATTTGCACACGTTGGAAAAATTTTATCCAGGCAAGTATCAACGCGAGCATGTTTTGCCGTTCATGGGCCCGACTTTGAGTGAAGCGTTTAACACCGTAGACCCCGAGAGAGTAGACGATATGATTGCTGAGTACCGGGCTTTTAATGTTGCAAACCATGATGCTTTTGTAAAGGAATTCCCTGGTGTATTTGAAACAATCCAAGCTCTAAAGGAAAAGGGCTATAAGCTTGCGATCGTTACGACTAAACGTCTTGATGTGGCGATGATGGGGCTGCGCTTAACGAAGATGGATTCGTTTTTTGATACGGTCATTGCTTTGGACCATGTCACTAAGGTTAAGCCTGATCCAGAACCAATTTTGAAAGCATTGGAACAGCTTGGTTCGTCACCTTCTGAAGCGATGATGGTCGGCGATAATCTCCACGATATTTTAGGCGGAAAAAATGCCGGAGTGTTGACGGCAGGTGTAGCCTGGTCAGCTAAAGGCCGCGATCACATTGCCGAGCAAAATCCAGATTACATCTTAGAGGAAATGCCGGATTTATTAAAAATCCTTGATAAATAAAAAATCCTCGGAGAGTGAGAAGTATGAGGAAAACAACCCGCTACCCTGTCGAGGGCGCGAACTCCCTTTGGCAGGTATACAAAACGGTGTCTTTCTGGAAGGTTGCCAAAAATTTTATTGTTATTCAATTGGCGCGCTATACTCCTTTTATGAGTGTGAAAAACTGGCTGTATAGGACCTTTCTCGGCATGAAGGTAGGGGAAAAGACATCGTTTGCGCTGATGGTTATGCCGGATATCATGTTCCCGGAAAAAATCAGCGTCGGCCGTAACACGGTCATCGGTTTTAATACAACCCTCCTCGCCCACGAGTATTTGATTAAAGAATACCGCTTAGGTGATGTTATCATCGGGGACGAAGTGATGATTGGCGCCAACTCGCTTATCATGCCCGGGGTGACGATTGGCGATGGGGCCATTGTCTCGGCGGGTACGATGGTACATAAGGATGTTCCTCCCGGCTATTTTGTCGGGGGCAATCCAATGCAGGTCATTTATACAAAGGAGCAGCAGGCTGAGCGTTGGGCCAAGGATCCGATTTATGCAAAAATGAATAACTGATGGAAGTCTGGTCTCCAAAATTGGAGCCAGGCTTTTTTATAAAAAACGGTGATTGCGTGTAAAAAAAAGAATTTGGCGAGTAAAATCTTTATGATAAGGAAGCTTCTCGAATTTGGTGAATTAAACTAAAAATTTTGCGAATAATACATAAGATTCGGTGAATCAGCCAATACCCTCGTCAGAATTCCCACAAAAAGTCTTTATTTTCAATGTTTTTTCATTGACGAAAACCACGACTAGGTTTAAACTACATATAATTAACTTTAATTCTCTAATACATTAGCAGACTAAAGTGTTCGGAAAAGGATGGGTAAGATGAGCCGCTTGTTTATGTTTGAAAAACCTTTAGGGATGCGTGATTCGCTCCCAGAATTATATGAAAAAAAGCATCAAGTACGTTCCTCCATTGCGGAAACGATGAAGCTTTGGGGCTATCAATTTATTGAGACCCCAACTCTTGAATACTATGAAACCGTTGGCGCGGCATCGGCAATTCTCGATGCCCAGCTTTTTAAATTGCTTGACAAAGAGGGGCATACCCTCGTTCTAAGGCCGGAAATGACAACCCCGATTGCCCGCGTGGCAGCTTCCAAGTTATTAAATGAGGACCTGCCGGTTAGATTGGCGTACTCGGCAAACGTTTACCGGGCTCAACAGCGCGAAGGCGGGAGGCCCGCTGAATTCGAGCAGATTGGTGTCGAATACTTGAATGACAATACCGTCTCCTGCGACGGAGAAACGATCGCTTTATTAATATCTTCATTAAAAAAAGCAGGCCTGTCAGAATTTCAAGTCTCAATCGGACATGTCGGGTTTTCCCAGGAACTGTTCATGCAGATTCTTGGCACCAACGGAAGGGCAACAGCACTGAGAAAGTTTTTATATGAAAAGAATTATGTTGGCTATCGTGAAAGCGTACAGTCTTTCAACCTCTCTTCGATTGATAAACAAAGGCTCTTGAAGCTGCTTCAGCTAAGGGGCGGCGACGAGGTGATAGAATACGCCTTGGACGTTATTGAAAATGACAAAGGCAAGCAGGCAATCACAGAATTACAAGAGCTGTGGGATGTCATTAAGGATTATGGTGTCGAAGAGCATGTGAAGTTTGATTTTTCAATCGTCAGTCATATGAGCTACTATTCTGGCATTTTATTTGAGGTTTATGCCGGGAATGTCGGCTTTCCGATTGGCAACGGCGGGCGTTACAGCTTACTTGAGAAGTTTGGAAAAAATGCAACTGCAACAGGGTTTGCGGTTCGGCTTGATATGTTGCTCGAGGCGCTCGGAGGCGGACAAACGGAGAATACCGGGCATTGCATTTTGTTCAGTCAGGAACGGAGGAAGGAAGCCTTCGAGCTTGCCAGGAAAATGCATGAGGAAGGGACGAAAACGGTGCTTCAGGATATTACCGGTGTAAAAGACATAGACGCCTTCACGAAAAAATTTGCCGATACGACCTTTTTAATCGGAGGTGGACAGCGATGAAAGATGTATTGACGATTGCCATGCCAAAGGGCCGAATTTTTGAAGAAGCTGCGGAATTGCTCAGAAAAGCGGGCTATAAGCTGCCGCCTGAATTTGATGATTCCCGCAAACTAATTATCGATGTTGCCGAGGAAAACCTACGCTTCATTCTCGCAAAGCCAATGGATGTGGCTACCTATGTCGAGCACGGCGTTGCAGATATAGGCATTGCCGGAAAAGACGTTTTGCTCGAGGAAGAGCGGGACGTATACGAGCTGCTTGATTTAAAAATCAGTTACTGCTATTTAGCGGTTGCCGGTTTACCTGATACAAAAATGAACGAAGTGGCACCAAGAGTTGCGACAAAATATCCTAACGTGGCCGAAGCTTATTTCCGGGAGCAGGGGGAGCAAGTTGAAATCATTAAATTAAATGGTTCCATTGAACTTGCCCCGTTAATCGGTTTATCGGATAGGATTGTTGATATTGTTTCGACCGGTCGGACGTTAAAGGAAAATGGACTGGTTGAGTATGAAAGAATTGTCGACGTGACTTCACGGCTGGTTGTCAATCCGGTCAGCTACCGAATTAAGGATGCGCAGATTGACGATCTGGTTGCGCGTCTTCATGAAGTGGTGGGGGTTTTATAAATGAAAATTCAAAGAGTGCGAGACCTAGTTTCAATAAAAAGATCGATTGAGGCCGGGACCTCCGAGCAGCAGGAGATTGTAAAAGGGATTATTGCTGATGTCCGCAGCCGCGGCGATGAGGCATTAAGAGAATATACAGAGAAATTTGACCGTGTAAAGCTATCTTCTTTTTCTGTAACAGAAGAGGAAATTGAAGAAGCCTATGCGATGGTTGATGAACAATTTATTTTCATCGTTCGTGAGGCAGCGGAAAATATCCGTACATACCATGAAAAACAGCTGCGTCCTTCATGGATGACGACTGAGGAAAATGGCACTATTCTTGGACAGAAAATTACCCCGCTTGATTCTGTTGGCGTATATGTGCCGGGTGGAACGGCTGCTTACCCTTCATCGGTGCTGATGAACGTGGTACCAGCAAAGGTTGCGGGCGTGAAGAGGATTGTCATGGTTTCCCCACCGGATGTTGATGGGAAACTGCCTGCAGCGGTACTTGTCGCAGCAAAAGAAGCAGGAGCCGCGGAAATCTACAAGGCTGGTGGAGCCCAGGCAGTGGCGGCGCTAGCGTATGGAACGGAATCCATTCAATCGGTCGATAAAATTACCGGCCCTGGGAACATATATGTAGCGCTTGCCAAACGCGAGGTATTCGGCGATGTTGACATTGATATGATTGCTGGCCCAAGTGAGATTGCTATTTTAGCAGACGAAACAGCCAGGGCAGACGAGGTGGCAGCTGACCTGTTATCCCAGGCGGAGCACGACCCGCGGGCCTGCAGTGTATTGATAACACCGTCACAGAAGCTGGCTGAAGCGGTTGCAACAGAGGTTGAAAAACAGCTTGCTGTGCTGCCACGTAGAGAAATTGCCGCCCAATCAATTGCGGATTATGGAGTTATTTATGTTACGGAAAATATCGAAGAGGCGGTTGAAACGGTGAACCAGCTAGCGCCAGAACACCTTGAAGTTATGACAGCAAACGCAATGGAGCTGTTGGGGAAAATTCGTCATGCTGGAGCCATTTTTATCGGACGATATAGTTCTGAACCAGTTGGCGACTACTTTGCCGGACCGAATCATGTGCTGCCAACAAATGGGACAGCCCGCTTTTCGAGCCCGCTCAATGTCGATGATTTTCAAAAGAAATCCAGTGTGATTATTTATAGTGAAAAAGCGTTAAAGGCTAACGGTGCAAAAATTGCGGCATTTGCTAGAATGGAAGGGCTTGAAGCCCACGCTCGCGCAGTTGAGGCGAGACTAAAAAACGATAACTAGTGGGGTGAGCTCATGGAACGAGTTGCAAGAGTGGATAGAAAAACAAATGAAACGAATATTAAGCTGACGTTTGATGTGGATGGCGAAGGAAGTTCCAACCTGGAAACAGGGGTGCCATTCTTAAGCCATATGCTCGATTTGTTTACGAAACACGGACAATTTAATTTAACAGTGGATGCAAATGGTGATATTGAAGTCGATGACCATCACACGACAGAGGACATCGGAATTTGTCTGGGGCAGGCGCTTCGTGAAGCCCTTGGGGACAAACGTGGTATCAAACGTTACGGGAATGCTTTTGTTCCGATGGATGAAGCGTTAGCGCAGGTAGTGGTCGATCTTAGTAATCGCCCTCATTTGGAAATGCGTGCGGAGTTCCCTGGCCAGAAGGTGGGAACCTTCGATACCGAATTGGTTCATGAGTTTCTTTGGAAACTCGCCCTAGAGGCCCGGATGAATCTCCACGTCATTGTTCATTACGGAAAAAATACACACCACATGATTGAGGCTGTCTTCAAAGCACTCGGCCGGGCACTCGATGAAGCCACTACCATCGACCCGCGCATCAAAGGTGTTCCATCTACCAAAGGAATGTTGTAGATTCTAGAAAATTTGGGGAGTGACAGGCACCACTTGCCACTGCACCTGAAAGGATGTTTATATGATTGGTATTGTAGATTATGGCATGGGGAATTTATTTAGTGTCAGCAAGGCGCTGGAACGTCTAGGGGCAGATTATTTCATTTCAGCCAATCATACTGAATTGCTTGAGGCTGATGCCCTGATTTTACCTGGGGTTGGAGCCTTTCGTGATGCGATGGAGCGACTGCCTGCAGATACAATCAAGGAATTTGCTGCCACCGGAAAACCGCTTCTAGGTATTTGCCTTGGCATGCAGCTTTTGTTTGAAAACAGTGAGGAAAATGGTTTTACAGAGGGACTTGGGCTGCTGCCAGGCAGTGTCCGTCGTTTCCCTGGCCTCTCCGAAGACGGTGGACCTTACAAGGTTCCCCACATGGGCTGGAACCGGCTTGAATTTGTGAATGCCTCGCCGCTTACAAGCAATTTGGAAGAGGATTATGTTTACTTCGTTCATTCTTATTTTGTGAATGCGGAAAATTCCGAAGTCCTCATTGCCAAAGCTGAATATCATGAACAGGTTTCCGCTGTTGTCGGCCGCGATAACATTTTCGGAATGCAATTCCATCCCGAGAAAAGCAGTCGGCTTGGAATGGCCTTACTTGAGAATTTTTTAAAAATAGCAGTTGAAAGGAATGCGGTACGATGACATTCACCATTTATCCCGCAATTGACATGCGGGGCGGGAAATGTGTCCGCCTTCTGCAAGGCGATTACGACAAAGAAACAGTTTACGGCGATTCTCCATTTGACATGGCTCAGACCTTCGCGGCAGATGGCGCCGAATGGATCCATATGGTGGATCTAGACGGGGCAAAAGATGGCAAGCGGGTAAATGACCGTTTTGTAATTGAGGCGGCTCAGAAGCTCGCTAATGTAAAAGTCCAAATTGGCGGCGGTATTCGGTCCGAGACGGATATTGCCCATTATTTAGAGAATGGTGTGGACCGGGTTATTATTGGAAGCATTGCGATTTCCAATCCGGAGTTCGCGATTGATATGATTAAAAAGTTCGGCGGGCGGATTGCCGTTGGAATCGATGCGAAAAATGGCTATGTGGCTACACATGGTTGGCTCGACACTTCTGAAGTCAAGGCGGTCGAGCTTGGGAAACGCTTTGCGGATGCTGGGGCTGAGACTTTTATTTTTACCGATATTGCTACAGACGGAATGCTTTCTGGGCCCAATATTGCAGCTGTCAGCGAACTGGCCGAAGTAACTGGAAAATATGTTATTGCTTCAGGCGGAGTAAGCAGCCTAGCGGATTTACAGGCCCTATCAAGGGCAAAAGGCATCAGCGGGGCAATCGTTGGCAAGGCCCTTTATGAAAAAAGATTTACCTTAATAGAAGCTTTAAAAATTGGTCAGCTTTAGAACAAGGGCGGGGGAGAAAACATGACTTTAACTAAAAGAATTATACCCTGCTTGGACGTGAAGGACGGGCGGGTAGTAAAGGGAATTCAATTTGTCCAGCTGCGCGACGCCGGCGATCCGGTAGAACTGGCGCGGATTTACGATGAGCAAGGGGCAGATGAACTTGTGTTTCTTGATATCTCGGCTTCCGTTGAAGGACGGAAGACAATGGTTGAGGTCGTTAAGGCAGTTGCCTCCGAATTGGCCATTCCTTTTACGGTCGGAGGCGGCATCAATTCATTGGAAGATATGAAAAAAATTCTTCGTGCCGGGGCGGACAAGGTTTCCTTGAATACTGCGGCGGTCCAGAATCCGGAACTTATTCGCGAAGGGGCAGACTTCTTCGGTTCCCAGTGTATCGTTGTGGCCATCGATGCAAAATATGATTCCGAGATCGGGACTTGGCGGGTATACACACATGGCGGCCGCAGGCCAACTGAAAAGAAGGTAATCGATTGGGTGAGGGAAGCAGCGGAGCTTGGCGCCGGAGAAGTTTTACTGACCAGCATGGACAGCGATGGCGAGAAAAACGGCTTTGACCTTTCTCTTACGAAGGCGGTCAGTGAAGCCGTTACAATTCCGGTCATTGCCTCAGGCGGTGCCTGGAACGCGGAGCACTTTGCTGAAGCCTTTTTGGAGGGTAAAGCCGATGCAGCACTTGCCGCATCCATTTTTCATTACAAGGAAACTTCTGTACAAGAGGTTAAAAGCAATTTGCGCGAGAAGGGACTAGCCGTACGTTAAGTACGCCGTTCCTGGCCATTTTTTTAAAAAATAAGTTTGATTTCAAAGAAGGAAGTGACGGTCCGATGAATCCGGACACTATCAAATTTGACGAAAAGGGATTAGTCCCTGCTATTATTCAGGATGCAGAAACATTAGAAGTTTTGACGCTTGCTTATATGAATAAAGAGTCAGTTGCGAAAACATTGGAAACAGGTGAAACCTGGTTCTACAGCCGCTCCCGCCAGGAATTGTGGCATAAAGGTGCAACGAGCGGCAACACCCAGTCTGTCGTCAACATCAAATACGATTGCGACCAGGATGCCATTCTTGTACAGGTGAATCCGAAAGGACCTGCCTGTCATACAGGAGCGGTCAGCTGCTTTGCTGGGGAAGAGGTTGCGGATCGTAAATCCAGCCTAGGGGAATATCAAATTTTACAAACCCTTGAAAAGGTTATATTGGACCGCGAACGGGAGCGGCCAGAAGGTGCCTATACTACATACCTTTTTGAAAAAGGTGTCGACAAGATTTTGAAAAAGGTCGGTGAGGAAGCTGCTGAAGTTATTATTGCAGCCAAAAACCGCGATCATGGAGAACTAAAATGGGAAGCAGCCGATCTTCTTTACCACCTGCAGGTATTGTTGGTGGAACAAGGCCTTCCATTTAAAGAAGTATTACGTACATTAGAAGAAAGACACAAAGACCGGTCCTGATTTGGACCGGTTTTTTCTATTCAAAATTACCTGTTTTGGGAATTACTCGCCGAAATCAAACATTTACTCGCCAAAAACATCAATTTACTCGCCGCCTTCCCATTTTTTCATCCCCGGAAATTTTTCCATTCCACCCAATGTCCTAAATCCTTCTCGTACAAGACTCAATTGTGTTATACTACATTAGTTATGAAAGGATGATGGATGACTGCATGAGTAAAGACGCAAAAGCAAGAATGCAAAAGGGGAAAATACTTTCATTTGTTCCTACGGGGGAATATTATTTCAAGAAAGGAATCAAGGCATACCATCGCCGCGATTTTTTTAAAGCGAAAAAATATCTAGGACGGGCGCTGCAGCTTGAGCCGGGCGAACCGATGATTGCGTGCCAACTGGCCATTGTGTCGACTGAACTTGGCGAGTTTGAAGATTCCAACCGACTCCTGCATCTCATCCTTGAAGATCTTGACCATGAAATGGTGGAGTGCCACTACTTCTTAGCAAATAATTATGCCCATTTGGGATTTTTTAAAGATGCATATCACCATGCCAACCTGTATATGGAATTGGATGCAGGTGGAGATTTTTCAGAGGATGCGGAGGAATTACTTGAACTTCTGGCATTGGAATCCGATGATTTGGCTGATGAATTCTTTCATCAGGATGACCTGATCGTTAAACAGGAGCAGGCTCGCGAGCTGCTCGAATCAGGTTATTTCCCAAAAGCAATTGAGCTATTAAAGGAAGTCATCAAGGAATACCCGGAATACTGGTCTGCTTACAATAACCTTGCGCTTGCTTATTTTTATTTAGGCAAAGGGGAGAAGGCGGACGCCATCTTAAATGATGTTTTGAAAAAAAACCCTGGGAATCTGCACGCGCTATGTAATAAAATGATATTTGCCCATTATCAAGGGCGTATCAAATATGTCAATGAGTTATTCGATAGCTTGAAAAAAATTCAGCCGATCTTAAGCGAGCACCAATTTAAGCTTGGAACCTCTTTCGCACTTGTAGGTGAATATGAGCACGCATATTTGTGGCTGAAAAAATTATATAAAAATGGCTTTGATGGGGATGGCCCGTTTTATTATTGGCTAGCTTATTCGGCATATTTCACTGGCAGAGAAACTTTCGCCCTAAACGTTTGGAAAAAGCTGCTTGAAATTAATCCGGACAAAGAAGGCCAGGAACCTTGGAATGCCGATGAGGAGGCCCGCACAAACGGATTTGAGGATCATTCCGGGTCGATTTTTCAAAAGCTTGAAAGCGACTATGTCGAGGAACGGCTATTTGCTCTTTTCCTGACCACTGTTTCGGATAAAAAGGATGAAATTATCACCTCAAAGCGCCTTTTTCAAAACCAGAAATTTACGGCGCTGGAGAAGGAATACATCTCGTTAATCCGTTCGGGCAGGCCCTCTCGAACGGCCGATGCGCAGGAAGTCGCTGAGCTGTTTTATGAAAACCATCAGCCGATTGGGACAATTGAGGCCGGTCTGTATTTAATGTGGTTTTCCGTTTTTGTGGAGATGTTTAAAGCTAATATGCAATTGAAAAATAAAAGCGCCTGGGCGGGTGCAGTCGAGTACGTATGGCACAGGCTGCGCAGTGAAAAAGTGTCCCAGCAGGAAATTGCACAACGTTACGGAACCTCATCGGCAACAATCGGAAAATACGTAAAGCTAGTTAATGAGCTTCTAAATTAAAATCATCTCAAAGCTCCAAAATGAGCAGATTTTTGGACTATAAATCAATTGTTTAATACGATTAAGTTGGGAATGCTAAACTTAATCGTTTTTTTTTATACTATCTAGCTGCAGCGCCTAGCCCCTCGAGGTCATAAGACAATCCGTCAAGAAGGTTAAAAAGCAACCTTCTCGCCGGCTTGTCTTATGCTTGGCTACAGAAAGCTACCGCTTTCTGTACGCATTAAGGGGACTAATCCCTTGCTTCGCAATCGATAAGTCTCCCTATATCGGGGCTGGTCAAGGCGCTTCCGCTTTTAAATAAGGAGTGAAAACGACCATGACTGAAGAAAAAATTTATGATGTCATCATTGCTGGGGCGGGTCCTGCCGGGATGACAGCTGCTGTATATACATCACGTGCAAATCTATCAACCCTCATGATTGAACGGGGCATGCCGGGCGGCCAGATGGCCAATACTGAGGACGTCGAAAACTATCCGGGTTTTGAAAGTATTTTAGGTCCGGATTTATCAACGAAAATGTTTGAGCATGCAAAGAAGTTCGGTGCAGAATATGCTTATGGTGACATTAAGGAAGTTATTGATCATGGTGATTATAAACTGGTCAAAGCCGGATCAAAGGAGTATAAAGCATACTCTGTCATCATTACAACAGGTGCAGAGTATAAAAAAGTTGGAGTACCAGGCGAAAAAGAGCTTGGCGGCCGTGGGGTTTCCTATTGTGCGGTCTGTGACGGAGCATTTTTCAAAAATAGAGAGCTTTTTGTCATCGGCGGCGGGGATTCCGCTGTTGAAGAGGGTGTGTACTTAACTCGATTTGCATCGAAGGTTACCATCGTGCATCGCCGTGACCAGCTTCGTGCACAGAAAATTCTTCAAGACCGCGCCTTTGCCAATGAAAAGGTCGATTTTATATGGAATCATACCATTAAATCGATTAATGATAAGGACGGCAAGGTTGGCAGTGTAACATTGGTGTCAACAGTGGATGGTACGGAACAAACCCTGCCTGCAGATGGCGTGTTCATCTATATCGGAATGGTGCCGCTGTCCAAACCATTTGAAAGCCTGGGTATTACAAACGAGAACGGCTACATTGAAACAAACGAAAAAATGGAAACAAAAGTGCCAGGGATTTTCGCGGCAGGAGATATCCGCGAAAAAACACTCCGTCAGATTGTAACGGCGACAGGCGATGGCAGTATTGCCGCCCAATCAGCCCAGCACTATGTGGAAGAATTGAAAGAGGAAATGAAACTTAAGAAATAATTAAAAAGTTTCCCAACATTTTTTACAAAAGTTAACTCTGTTTTAATTCAACTGTAACAGTAGTGAAATAAAAATATAGTATGATTATGGAAATTGACCCCCTTTAAAAATATATACCTTTTCTGCACAGGTCCAGCAGCCTGTGCTCTTTTTTTGTGTTTAGCAAGAAATACATACTAATAAAAGTCCCTAAAAGGGAACTTGCCCTAATTGTAATATTTTCAAGGGGGCATTTGCGGAAATATCAATTTTCATTTGATTGTGAGCGGGTTATAAAAATAGTATAATGAGAAGAATATATGAGGTTGTTATCTTAAGATATTTTGCAAAACGTGTTTATATAAAGAGGGTGAAATGTTGTGCAGCGGGTCACCAATTGTGTGTTAATTAGAGAAAATAAGGTATTGTTGCTGCAAAAACCGCGGCGCGGCTGGTGGGTGGCACCGGGCGGGAAAATGGAGCCGGGCGAGTCAGTCAGGGACTCCTGTATTCGGGAATACCGCGAAGAAACAGGCGTATATTTAAAGAATCCCCAGCTAAAAGGAATATTTACGATGATTATGATGGAGGGAGACCAGCTTCTGTCGGAGTGGATGATGTTCACCTTTGTAGCCCATGATTCCGACGGTTTAGACCTAAATGAGTCGGAAGAAGGCAAGCTTGAATGGCAGCCTTTTGACCAAATAAAAGGACTGCCGATGGCAGCTGGAGACTACCACATCATCGATTATATGATTCACGGCAAGGGATTGATTTACGGTACTTTTACTTATACAAAAGACTTTAAGCTGATTAGTTACCGATTAGATCCAGGTTAATTCGAAATAGGGGGAATCAAAATGAGTACCGGTTCGACAAGCGATATCCAAATGGTCATTATTACCGGCATGTCCGGTGCAGGGAAAACAGTCGCTATCCAAAGCTTTGAGGATTTAGGATTCTTCTGTGTCGATAATCTGCCTCCTACCTTACTGCCGAAATTCCTAGAACTTATGAAGGAGTCTGGGAATAAAATGAATAAAGTTGCTCTTGTCATGGACCTGAGGGGACGGGAGTTTTTTGACCACCTTTTTAAAGCGTTGGATGATAATCTTGCGGAAACCTCTTGGGTTACACCGCAGATATTATTTCTTGATGCGGAGGATGCCACATTGGTCCGCCGTTATAAGGAAACAAGACGGTCTCATCCGCTCGCGAAATCAGGGTCGCCTCTTGAAGGAATTACCCTTGAACGGGAGCTCCTTGAGGAGTTAAAAGGCAGGGCTCAAATAATTTACAACACTTCCCAGATGAAACCACGGGAATTACGTGAGAAGATATTAACGGAGTTTACGGCAAATAAACAATTAATTTTTACAGTTAACGTTATGTCGTTCGGTTTTAAACACGGCATTCCCATTGATGCCGACCTTGTTTTTGATGTGCGCTTTTTGCCCAATCCGCATTATATTGAGCATATGCGCCCAAAAACAGGACTCGACGAAGATGTCTCCAGCTATGTCTTAAAATGGAACGAAACACAGAAATTTTTGGAAAAAGTAACCGACCTTTTGAGTTTCATGCTTCCTCATTACAAAAGAGAAGGCAAGGCCCAATTGGTGATTGCGATTGGATGTACGGGCGGCCAGCATCGTTCTGTGGCGCTTGCTGAATACATTGGCCGATTTTTCCAAAAGGATTATAAAACGATTGTTTCTCACCGTGACATTGAGAGGAGAAAGGAAAAGACAACATGAAAGAATTTTGGCATCCTAGAATTGTCGTCATCGGCGGCGGCACAGGGTTACCTGTTTTGCTTAGAGGCTTAAAGCAGTATCCTGTTGATATTACCGCTATTGTCACCGTCGCAGACGATGGCGGCAGTTCAGGCAGAATCCGTGAGGACCTGCATGTTCCTCCGCCGGGTGATGTCCGTAATGTTTTGGTGGCACTCTCTGATGTGGAGCCTCTCGTCGAGGAAATGTTCCAGCACCGGTTTAAGACGTCAAACGAATTATCCGGCCATTCGCTTGGCAACCTGATTATTGCTGCGATGACCTCGATAACCGGTAATTTTGTTCATGCGATTCAGGAAATGAGCAAGGTTTTGAACGTAAGGGGAAAAGTGCTTCCTGCTGCCAATCAAAGTGTTGTGCTGCATGCGGAAATGGAGGACGGCACGATTGTTTCAGGAGAATCGAAAATTCCGTACTCCGGTAAAAAGATTAACCGGGTATTTTTGACCCCAAAGCAAATTAGGCCGCTTCCGGAAACGATTCAGGCCATCCGACAAGCTGACCTTATTATTCTTGGACCGGGCAGTTTATATACGAGTCTATTGCCCAATCTGCTTGTTCCGCGGCTAGGCGGTGAGGTGTGCAGATCGCATGCCAAAAAGGTTTACATTTGCAATTTGATGACGCAGGCCGGCGAAACGCATGGCTACACTGCCAGCGATCATGTGAAAGCCATTTATGATCATACGAGCAGCGCCTGTATCGATACGATACTCGTGAATAATGAAGAAATTCCGCAGGATGTTCAGCTTCGCTATAATGAGGAGTTGGCCCATCCGGTCCTCTACGATGTGGACCGGTTAACCGAGCTTGGGCTTGAGACGGTTTATGCCGACATTGCCTATCTTGAAAACGGAGCGCTAAGGCATGACCCGAAGAAGGTCGCCAAAATTTTATATAATTTGTTAATAAATGAAACCAAAAGACGTTATGAAGCGTAAATAAGTTAATATTATTTAAAATGTTTATTTGCATGTTCTTTTTGAGCTGATAAAAAAGTATAAACTTTCTGCCCTTAGGGGCTTGCCAATCGGCGAGTTTTCTTTAAAAAATTACTTTCAAAAAAGAATATTTATGTTAGTGTTGGTCATAAGGAGGTGAGGGAATGTCTTTCGCTTCGGAAACGAAAAAGGAATTAACGAACTTGGAAGTGAAATCCTGCTGCAGCCGCTCTGAGCTTTCGGCGCTGATCCGCATGAACGGTTCCCTTTCCTTTTCAAATCGAAAAATCATTGTCGATATTCAAACCGAAAATGCCGCGATTGCCAGAAGAATTTATACCTTGATTAAAATGAATTACCAGGTTCAGGTCGAACTGCTCGTCCGAAAAAAAATGCGCCTGAAAAAGAATAATGTTTACATCGTGCGCTTGGCAGAGCAGGCCAAAGAAATTCTCGAGGATACGAAAATCCTAGGTGAGGGTTTTACCTTTATCCATAATATCTCGCCTGACCTGATCGCAAAGAAGTGTTGTAAGCGTTCTTATCTGCGTGGTGCGTTTTTGGCCGGAGGTTCCGTTAATAATCCGGAAACATCCTCCTATCACTTGGAAATTGCTTCACTATATAAGGAGCATAATGATTCCTTATGTGAATTGATGAATACATTTGATTTGAATAGCAAAACGCTTGAGCGTAAAAAAGGCTACATTACGTACTTAAAAGAGGCTGAAAAGATAACCGAGTTTTTAAATATTATTGGCGCGCATAACGCCCTGCTCCGCTTTGAGGATGTCCGGATTGTCAGGGACATGCGTAATTCCGTTAACCGCTTGGTAAACTGTGAAACCGCTAATCTTAATAAAACCATTGGTGCCTCCATAAGGCAGGTCGAAAATATCCGGTTCATTGATCAAACGGTAGGCCTGCAGATTTTACCTGATAAATTGCGGGAAATAGCCGAGCTTCGGTTAAATTATACAGATGTTACCTTAAAGGAACTGGGTGAAATGGTTTCCGGAGGGTCTATAAGCAAATCCGGTATCAATCATCGCCTGCGTAAGATTGATGAAATTGCCGAAAGGCTGCGGGCCGGAGAAATGCCGTCAGTAAAGTAGATATAATTTTAAAATAGTTTGTTAGTGAATGAGCATTCATTTAATAATATATTGGGATAATGAGGAGGAATTCGAAATGTTGGTAAAAGAAGTAGAAGTTAAATTAAGAACAGGTTTACAAGCGCGTCCTGCTGCCCTATTTGTACAGGAGGCGAACCGCTTTTCGGCAGATATTTTTTTAGAGAAAGACGGCAAGAAAGTAAATGCCAAAAGTATTATGGGCTTAATGAGCCTAGCTGTCGGTTCCGGCGTTGTCATTAATATTATTGCTGACGGCTCTGATGAAGAAACCGCCATTAATACATTATCAGAATTTATTCAGAAGGATCATTAAGAAAAAAAGCTGGCTCACACTCGAGACCAGCTTTTTTTGCATGTAAAAAAGCAATCGGCATGCCCGCCGATTGCCCGTTACAAGTATTATTTTTCTTTCTTATCAAGAATATTTCGTGTAATGATGTTGTCGATTAAACCATATTCTTTCGCTCTTTCAGCAGTCATGAAGTTGTCGCGGTCGGTATCTTGGCGAAGTACTTCAATTGGCTGGCCGGTGCGCTCAGCTAAAATGCCGTTAAGTTTTTCGCGAAGGAATAAAATGCGCTTAGCAGCAATTTCAATTTCAGTTGCTTGGCCTTGAGCTCCGCCCAGCGGCTGGTGAATCATTACTTCAGCGTTTGGTAATGCAAAGCGCTTGCCCTTTTCCCCTGCAGCAAGTAAGAAGGCGCCCATTGACGCTGCCATACCGATACAAACAGTGGATACATTTGGTTTGATATACTGCATCGTATCATAAATGGCCATTCCAGCGGTAATACTTCCGCCCGGGCTGTTAATGTAAAGAGTAATATCCTTTTCAGGATTTTCCGCTTCAAGGAACAACAATTGCGCCACAATGCTGTTGGCAACATTATCATCAATTGCGCTGCCAAGCATGATAATCCGGTCCTTTAACAGACGGGAATAAATATCGTATGCCCGTTCGCCGCGATTCGTTTGTTCAATGACTGTAGGAATCAAATTCATTTTTCTTCCTCCTCTGATTAAAAAATATAAAAGCTTATGTATTGTTATCATACACTGATGGTCAATAAAGGTCAAACAATTCATCTCGAAAAATGTTCGACAACTTTCCCTTATTCAGCATAACCAATCGCGAGCGGTTTTAAAACAATTTTTTAGCTTTGGAGGAATGATCAAGTCATTAAAAAATTGTAATAGCTCTTGCCAAAATAGAAATAATGGAATATAATATGTAAGTCGCTAATAAATTTGCCCTCGTGGTGCAACGGATAGCACGTAAGATTCCGGTTCTTAAAATGTGGGTTCGATTCCTGCCGAGGGCGTAATAAGGTCAAAATCACTACGTTAGTAAAACGTAGTGATTTTTTTATGCCCATTTTCCTTAGTGCTCCTAATAAAATTACCATGCGTTACAAGGAATCATTTAAGCCCAGATTAATAACTTTGTATATTGTTATTTGTGAATTTTTGTAATCTTTGAAAATTGCTGAAGGAAATCCATTAAAAAGTGACTAATAATATTAAATATAGATTTTATCTTTCAATCATTCTTCTACTGGCTGGCACATTATGAATTTCTTTGTGGAAAGGTATTTTTTATTTACAGCGCAAGGCTGGGGAGGGATTTTTATTATGAAAATAAAAAAAACTTTGTCTTATTTTAAGCTGCCATATGATAACGAAAGAAGACACTTTTTATCTGGACTATTTTTTGGAATACTTTCCTTTTTAACCTATCTTCTATTTAGAAAAGAAGATGGGATCAATGGACATTTGGCGGGCACTGTTAAATCAGTAAATGGTGTAATACCTGATGCGAGCGGAAATGTTATGGTTGAAGGTGCAGCAGGCAGCGTGATGGATTATCTAACTATTGACCGGTCTTTAGAGGGCGGCACAATTGACAAAGATAATTACAATAGACTACTTGCCCTTGTCAATGATGTTAAAGCGCAAAAAAAAGGACTATACATTCCTAATGGAAAATATTATGTTTCTAAAAACCTAGTTATTGATGGAATTCAAAATGTTAGAATAGATGGCGAAATTATCATGGCAAAAGGGAAAGTAATGGAATTGGTTTATGATAGCCGATCCACAGATAGTCTCAATTGGTTGGTTAACAAAGTAACAGGTAAACTTAGATTAAGCGGCATAAAAAATGGGTGGATTAAGGTTCTTGAAGCAACGGAATTGGAACTCTATGCAAATGGTAACGACATCAAACGCGATAGTATTGCATACTCCCAATTTGTATTAGGTACAATTGACAAACTGACCTTAGCTTCTGAGGGGTCTGATATTGGCTGGATTAATGAAAATAACTTCTTTGGAGGAAGAATAGCTAACATTATTATTGATGGTAATTATATGCATAATAACAATACATTTATCCGTCCATTCATAGAGAGTGCAAATATTAGGATTAACCATGGTTCGAGTAACAAATTTATGGATGTTCGTTTTGAAGGTAAAAACAGTGTCTTTTTCAGTAACAAAACTCATTCTAATATTATTATCCAACAATGGGCTAACTTGCCCCGTTCTGGCTATGAAAATATAGAAGCAGAAGTAACAGACAATGGGACAAATAATGTTTATATTCACGATATATTAAATATTAAGGAAAGATTGAATTTGTTCTTGCTTAATAATAAAACAAAAGTATTTAATGGGGTAGCAGAAAATGGAGCGAAGTTTGAAGCTGGATTAGATAGATTAACCGTTAATGCTTGGAAAAAGGTGTTTGAAACAGAGTTAATTCCTGTGGTTAACGGCAGTATGTTTCACCTCAAGTCAGATGCTGAAAATTGGCGGCCAGAAATCACTGTCTATGATGCTAAAAATAAACCTATTACAAAATCCGAAGCGGAATATATCAATATCGCCGGTTTCAATTGGAATAAAGATGGATATTATTATGCCGATTCGAATGTGGCAAAAGCAATGGGTGTAGTTGCACACCCTATGGTTAAATATATTAAGATAAAAATTTCTTCTGGAGATTCAGTAAAACCATTCCGTTTTATCTCGTTATATATGATGATTGATAAAGTAAAGGAAGTTGATTTGCACGCAAAAGCAGGGATGAGTTCTTACCCAATTTCTTTATCATCTGCTCCCACTTCGGGATTTGCTTCAGAGGGTCAGCTTATTAGTAAGAAGACTGGTGGAATATGGACTTGTACAAAAAGCTTAAAAAGAAAGTTGGCAAAGACTGCCTTAAAAGGGGCAACTTCTATTACGGTTAATGATCCAGAATCTATTGCCAATGGAGACATCGTCGGAATTCTATTAGACAATGGAGAAACACATTGGACTACGGTTTCTGGATTGCAGGGTTCAAAGTTTTCCATTACACCTTTACCATCTCAATCAAGTATTGGAAAGCGCATTGTGTTTAACACTTGGGTTTAATGACTGCAAAATATCTGGGTAAGATTCCGGTCATAGAAGCCTCCTGTTCTTTTACGACAGGAGGCTTTTATTTTTTATTACCATCCTCTATCCCCCGCAAATCCTTCTAACCAACTAATTCCCATTCACGAATTCACCACTTTCATGTAAAATAAAACAGAAGGGGGGAAATTTATGAATTTTAAGACAGGTTTATGGCAGCAACAAACATTAAAATTGACCATGACGCAGGAACTATCACAGGCGATTGCCTTACTACAGTATTCTGCGCAGGAATTGACAGCATTTTTAGAAAATAAAGCACTTGAAAATCCCCTAGTACAAATCGAAAATGCGAATGTGCGACCGATGAATCCGCTGCTTGACCGGAACCGGCGCAAACATCAAAAGACGGAAAAGGATTGGATCGAGCAGATTGGCACTAAGCCATACTCGGTTGAGGAACAATTAATCTCACAATTAAATATAAAAAGGCTGCCGGCAGAGGAGTTAAAAGCAATTCGCTATTTAATTCAGAATCTCGATGAAAACGGTTACTTCACCGGTGATTTAAATGAAGTTGCTGCAACATTAAAAATTCCGATGGATATAGCAGAAGATGCCTTGGCTGTTCTACAGACTCTGGAACCAGCAGGAATTGGGGCCCGAAACCTTCAGGAATGCCTGCATATCCAGGTAGACTATCTCTTGCCGCACAACGAGCTTGCTAAAAAGATTATATCTGATCACTTTGTGCCGTTTGCCGAAAAGAAATGGAAGCAAATTGCGAAGGAACTACAGGTAACGTTAAAAGAGATTCAAGATGTTTTTGACGAAATCCAATTCCTGAACCCAAAGCCGGGAGCCCTACTGGGAATAGAAGCAGCTTCTTACATTATTCCTGATGTGATTATCGAACAATCACAAGAAGGGTTAATCGTCCGGATGTTTGACGACCCCATTCCGAAAATTAGTTTTAATGATAAATATTTTCATAAATTTAAGGACCAGGATCAGCAGGTCAGCAAATTTATACATGAGAAAGTTCAAGATTATCAGTGGATTTTAAAAAGCATTGAACAGCGAAGGGAAACGCTGACAAGGGTTGTTACCAAGATTGTCGAAAAGCAGCCTGCTTTTTTCCAAAAGGGTCCGCAATATTTGGCACCGATGACGATGAAGGAAATTGCCTCCGAGTTGGATGTTCATGAATCGACTGTCAGCCGTGCGGTTCGGGAAAAATATGTGCAAACTCCGATCGGGACATTTCCGTTGAAGTCATTTTTCTCGAGTACTATTCAAACCGTATCTGAGGAAGAGTCGACCTCTTCGACACAGGTAAAGAATGCTATTAGCAAACTTATTGAAAAAGAAAACAAAGAAAAGCCGCTATCTGATCAGGATATCGCGGAACAATTAAAGGTCTTAGAGGGCATCGTCGTCTCCAGAAGAACGATCGCCAAATATCGTGACCAACTTGGCATCCCGTCTTCTTCAAAGAGGAAGAGGTTTAATTAATTTTTATGTATTGGCACCCGCTCAGATGGATAATCAGTGGAATCGAGTCGCCAATTAGGTTCATTGGAGCCCGAACAGGCGAAAAATCTGCTGGACCGGTAGCCAATAAGGAATATTGGAGCCCGAACTGACGAAAAATCTGACGGATCGGTCGTCAATAAGGGTTATTGGAGCCCGAACAGGCGAAAAATCTGACGGATCGGTCGTCAATAAGGGATATTGGAGCCCGAACAGGCGAAAAATCTGTTGGACCGGTAGCCAATAAGGGATATTGGAGCCAGAAAAGGCGAAAAATCTGCTGGACCGGTAGCCAATAAGGGATATTGGAACCCGAACAGGTGGAAAATCTGACGGACCGGTAGCCAATAAGGGTTATTGGAGCCTGAACAGGCGAAAAATTGGAGCAACCAGTCGGCAATATGGGCCATTGGCGCCCGAAACATGAAAAATCCAGAACAACCCGGTCGCCAATACCCCAAATAAAAGGGAGGAACCAAAACCGTGCCGCAAACAACCATTACCCTATACACAAGAAACGGCTGCCCTCTATGTGATAAGGCCAAAGTTGCCCTGCTCGAACTGAAGGAGGAATATAAATTTTCTTTGGAAGAGATCGATATTGAGCAGGATGATGAGCTCCATGAGCGTTACGGGCTGATGATCCCGGTTGTCCACATTGATGGGGAAGAAGCTGCCTATGGTTTTATTGACAAATATGAAATAAGTAATCGTTTGCAAGGAAAATCCTAAGTTTAATTAGTTGAATTAAGTTTTCACTCCTGCTACAATAAAAAACGTAGTAAGGGTGATTTTTTTTTGGTGGTTGCGGGACATAATATGTCTATGGTGGACATTTTTTGACCAACTGCATATAATAAAGGAGTATGAAAACATGCAGTCATTCATCGATATGACAAAAAGATTATTGCCCGATTTTCTTCCGGTCCTGCAAAAACGTCATTCCATCCTAAGATACATAGGAATGATGCAGCCTGTAGGCAGGAGGAGTTTAGCAACAAGCCTTGGACTGACCGAAAGAATCCTTCGTAGTGAAGTAGAATTCCTCAAAGAGCAAAATCTTATTTATACAAACAATGTGGGAATGAGTTTAACTCTTGAAGGGAAAAATCTGCTTGAGGATTTAAACGGGTTTATGCGTGAATTGAAGGGTATCGACGTCATGGAGCTGGAACTAAAGCATCAGCTTGGTATTAAAAAAGTTATTATCGTTCCAGGAGACAACGACGAATCCCCAATGGTCAAAAGCGAGCTTGGCAAGGCATCTGCTGCCTGCATGAAAAAGCTTTTTCAAGGGGAAAATATCATCGCTGTTACAGGCGGTTCAACGATGGCGGCAGTAGCGGAATGGCTCTCACCTGTCACCTCTGGCAAGGATTTGTTATTTGTGCCGGCACGGGGCGGGGTTGGTGAGGATGTTCAAAATCAAGCCAACACGATTTGCTCCAATATGGCGCAAAACACCCATTCTAGACACCGCGTCTTTTATGTTCCCGATCAGGTCAGTACGGAAATATATGACTCCTTGATTAAGGAACCTGGCATCCACGAAGTTCTTGAATTAATCCGCTCAGCCAACATGGTTCTCCATGGAATTGGGGATGCTATGACGATGGCCGAACGGCGGAAGACAAATCCTGATATATTGGAAAAGCTGGAAAGTGGTAAAGCTGCCGGCGAGGCTTTCGGCTATTATTTTAGCGAAGCGGGCGAGATTGTTCACAAAGTGGTCACCATTGGGCTCCAGCTAGAGGATTTGGCAAAGATTCAAAACGTGATTGCGGTCGCTGGCGGAGCGTCAAAGGCGAAAGCAATCCGGGCTTATATGAAGCAGGCACCGCCATCCACCATATTAATTACGGATGAAGGAGCCGCACTCAAATTATTAAACCAGTAATAGTTAAACAAAAGGATTATTCCTTTTAAAAAATAAAAACCCTGCCCATTTAAAGGAGGAAATTAACATGACAGTAAAAGTTGGTATTAATGGTTTTGGACGTATCGGTCGTAACGTATTCCGTGCGGCATTAAACAATAGCGAAGTTGAAATCGTAGCAATCAATGACTTAACAGATGCAAATATGCTTGCTCATCTTTTAAAATATGACACTGTTCACGGAACACTTGCAGAAGATGTAACTGTTGATGGTGAATACCTAGTTGTCGGCGGCCGCAAAGTGAAAGTTCTTGCTGAGCGCGACCCTGCACAGCTTGGCTGGGGCGGCCTTGGTGTAGAAGTAGTTGTAGAATCCACTGGCCGTTTCACAAAGCGTGAAGATGCTGCGAAACACCTTGAAGCAGGCGCAAAGAAAGTTATCATTTCTGCTCCAGCAACTAACGAAGATATCACAATCGTTATGGGTGTTAACGAAGACAAATACGATGCAGCTAACCACCATGTACTTTCAAATGCATCTTGTACTACAAACTGCTTAGCTCCATTTGCTAAAGTATTAAATGATACTTTCGGAATCAAACGCGGTATGATGACTACTGTTCACTCATATACTAACGACCAGCAAATCCTAGACTTGCCGCATAAGGACTACCGCCGTGCACGTGCAGCAGCTGAAAACATGATCCCAACTTCAACTGGCGCAGCAAAAGCCGTTGCGTTAGTTTTACCAGAACTAAAAGGCAAATTAAACGGTATGGCTATGCGCGTGCCAACTCCAAATGTTTCAGTTGTTGACCTTGTTGCTGAATTAGAAAAAGACGTTACAGTGGAAGAAGTAAACGCAGCATTAAAAGCAGCTGCTGAGGGTTCATTAAAAGGCATCCTTGCTTACAGTGAACTTCCGTTAGTATCTAGCGACTACAATGGCGTAACTGCTTCTTCTACAATTGATGCCCTTTCTACAATGGTTATGGAAGGCAACATGGTGAAAGTATTATCTTGGTACGATAACGAAGTCGGCTACTCTAACCGCGTTGTTGACCTAGTAGATTACATCGCTAAAAAAGGACTTTAATTCTTTTTCTGAATCCCGTTGGATAGGAATGGAATTTTTACCGCAAACTATTTATAATGATTAATGGTATTCCAAGGGGAGTGGGTGATGGGAGCCCCTCTCCTTTTTTACTGTGTTTTACAGGGGTTTTTTCAAAAGCCATACATAAGGAGGTCCTTTTTCGATGAACAAAAAGTCAGTAAAAGATGTTGATGTGAAGGGTAAACGCGTATTTTGCCGGGTGGATTTCAACGTTCCAATGCAGGATGGAAAAATTACCGACGAAACGCGAATTCGTGCAGCTTTGCCAACGATTCAATATTTAATTGAGCAGGGTGCAAAAGTAATTCTAGCGAGCCATTTAGGCCGTCCAAAGGGCAAAGTGGTTGAGGAAATGCGCTTAACACCGGTAGCAGTTCGTCTGTCAGAACTGCTTGGAAAAGAAGTAAAGAAAGCAGATGAAGGCTACGGGGATTCCGTTAAAGCGTTAATCGACACCATGAATGAAGGCGACGTTTTATTGCTTGAAAATGTCCGCTTCTATCCTGGTGAAGAAAAGAATGACGCTGAACTTGCGAAGTCATTTGCAGAGCTTGCCGATGTTTATGTTAATGATGCATTTGGTGCTGCCCACCGTGCTCATGCTTCAACTGAAGGAATCGCGCATCATCTGCCAGCGGTATCTGGCTTTTTAATGCAAAAAGAGCTTGATGTACTTGGCAAGGCGTTATCCAATCCAGAGCGCCCCTTCACAGCGATTATTGGCGGGGCAAAGGTAAAGGACAAAATTGGTGTTATTGAAAATCTATTAGAATTAGTCGACAACTTAATCATCGGCGGCGGTCTTGCTTATACATTTGTGAAGGCACAGGGACATGAAATCGGTAAGTCGTTGCTTGAAGAGGACAAAATTGACTTAGCTAAATCCTTTATGGAAAAAGCAAAGGCGAAGGGCGTTAACTTCTATATGCCGGTTGATGCGGTAGTTGCTGATGAATTCTCGGCCGATGCCAATACCAAAGTGGTGCCGATCGAAGAGATTCCTGGTGATTGGGAAGCACTTGATATCGGACCAAAAACAGCGGAAATTTACCGCGATGTCATTCAAAAATCTAAGCTTGTCATTTGGAACGGGCCAATGGGTGTTTTTGAAATCGATAAGTTTGCTGGCGGCACGAAAGCCGTTGCTCAAGCTTTGGCAGATGCTGAAGGTACCTATTCCGTTATCGGAGGCGGCGATTCCGCAGCGGCTGTTGAAAAATTTGGCCTTGCTGATAAAATGAGCCACATTTCCACAGGCGGCGGCGCTTCATTGGAGTTTATGGAAGGAAAAGCACTTCCAGGTGTTGTGGCGTTGAACGATAAATAATTTTATCTACAAATTTCAGATGGATTTCTACAAAATTTTAGCTGATATCTAGATTTTTTAGAATATATCTACAAATTTTGGACTGATATCTACATTTCAATTTTTTTTACCACAGAAAGGGATGTTCCAGCATGCGTAAACCAATTATTGCAGGTAACTGGAAAATGCACAAAACACTTTCCGAAGCGAAGAGCTTTGCGGAAGAAGTAAAAGGCCTTGTGCCTGCTGCTGACAAGGTGGATTCTGTTATCTGTGCACCGGCGTTATTTTTACAAAGCCTTGTGGAAACTGCCCAAGGCAGCGAAGTGAAAATCGGTGCTCAAAATATGCATTTCGAAGAAAAGGGTGCATTTACAGGTGAGATCAGCCCTGTTGCACTTGCTGACTTAGGCGTTCAATATGTCATTATCGGTCATTCTGAGCGCCGTGAAATGTTCAATGAAACAGATGAATCAGTAAACAAGAAGGTTCTTGCTGCATTTAAACACGGCCTAACACCAATCGTTTGCTGCGGTGAAACATTAGAGCAACGGGAAAACGGTGAGACGATGAACCTTGTTGGTTCCCAAATAGAAAAAGCTCTTACAGGATTAACTGCGGATCAAGTAAAACAATCGGTGATTGCCTACGAACCTATTTGGGCAATCGGAACTGGGAAATCTTCGACTGCTGCAGATGCGAATGAAGTATGCGCGCATATCCGCCAAGTTGTTGCTAAGCAGTTTTCCGAAGATGTGGCAGCGGCTATCCGTATTCAATACGGCGGCAGCGTGAAGCCAGAAAACATTAAAGAATACATGGGACAACCTGATATTGATGGTGCCCTTGTTGGCGGCGCAAGCCTAGAACCACAGTCATTTTTGCAATTACTAGAGGGTGGTAAATATGAGTAAAGCCCCTGTTGCCCTCATCATTCTTGACGGCTTCGGCTGCCGGGATGAGCATAAAGGTAATGCGGTCTACCATGCGAAAAAGCCAAATTTTGACCGCTATTGGGAAACATACCCCCATAACCATTTAACCGCGAGCGGTGAAGCTGTCGGCTTACCTGAGGGGCAGATGGGTAACTCAGAAGTCGGTCACCTGAATATCGGTGCTGGCCGGATTGTTTACCAAAGCTTAACTCGTGTGAACATCGCTATCCGTGAAGGTGAATTTGAAAAAAATGAAACCTTCCTTGGTGCAATGGAGCACGCGAAGAAAAATGGCACAGCTTTGCATCTGTTTGGCCTTCTGTCAGATGGCGGGGTGCACAGCCATATTAATCATATGTTTGCCCTTTTAAAATTGGCCAAGGAAGAAGGCGTGGAAAAAGTATATATTCACGCATTCCTTGACGGACGCGACGTCGGCCCACAAACAGCGAAAACATATATTAAAGAAACAATGGAAAAAATGAAAGAGATTGGTGTCGGCGAATTCGCCACCATTTCCGGACGTTATTATTCCATGGATCGTGACAAGCGTTGGGAGCGGGTTGAAAAATCTTACAGGGCAATGGTGTATGGAGAAGGTCCTTCTTACAAGAGTCCACAAGAGGTTGTAGAGGACTCTTACTCTCACGGAATCTATGATGAATTCGTCCTGCCATCGGTCATCGTCAAGGAAGACGGTCAGCCTGTTGCAACCATCCAGGACAACGATGCCGTTATTTTTTATAACTTCCGTCCGGACCGGGCCATCCAGATTTCGAATACATTTACAAACGAAGACTTCCGTTCGTTTGACCGCGGACCGAAGCATCCGAAACACTTATACTTCGTTTGTTTAACGCACTTCAGCGAGTCAGTCGACGGCTACGTTGCCTTTAAGCCAACAAACTTGGACAACACGTTAGGTGAAGTATTGTCGCAAAATAATTTGAAACAACTCCGCATTGCAGAAACGGAAAAATATCCGCATGTTACGTTCTTTATGAGCGGTGGACGCGAGGATAAATTCCCTGGCGAGGAGCGGATATTGATCAACTCGCCACAGGTACCGACTTATGACCTGCAGCCGGAAATGAGTGCCTACGAAGTAACTGATGCACTTTTAAAAGAAATCGAAGCAGATAAGTTCGATGCTATTCTCTTAAACTTTGCCAATCCTGATATGGTCGGCCACTCCGGGAAGCTTGAGCCAACCGTCAAGGCGATCGAGGCAGTGGATGAGTGCTTAGGAAGAATTGTTGATGCAATTCTTGCAAAAGGCGGTACAGCGATTATTACAGCCGACCACGGAAACGCTGATGAAGTAGTGACACTTGAAGGCACTCCAATGACGGCGCACACCACTAACCCCGTCCCGGTTATTGTCACAAAGCAGGGTGTTGAGTTGCGTAATGGCGGTATTCTTGGAGACTTGGCGCCAACAATGCTGGATCTCCTGAATGTGAAGCAGCCGGCTGAAATGACTGGAAAATCATTGATTAAGTAAGCGACTCTTTTGATTAGCTAACAGAAAATGTGAAATTCGCTAATAGGACTCCTGAATTCGCTACTAGAATGAAGGTATCCGCTAATAGAACCCGAAAATTCGCCAATAGGGTGTAATTTTTTACCTGAAATTGAAAAGAACTAATTTATAAAATTATTTTTCAAAGGAGAGAATTAAAAATGCCATATATTATTGATGTTTATGCTCGTGAAGTATTAGATTCCCGCGGTAACCCAACAGTAGAAGTTGAAGTTTTCACTGAATCAGGCGCATTTGGCCGTGCTTTGGTACCAAGTGGTGCTTCAACTGGTGAATACGAAGCAGTTGAGCTTCGTGACGGTGACAAGGGCCGCTACCTTGGCAAAGGTGTTCAAAAAGCAGTTGACAACGTAAACGATATTATCGCGCCAATGCTAGTTGAAGAAGGTTACAGTGTGCTTGATCAGGTTTCTGTTGATAAGGCCCTTATCGAGTTAGACGGAACTGACAACAAAGGCAAATTAGGTGCTAACGCAATTCTAGGTGTATCCATGGCAGTGGCTCATGCTGCAGCAAACTACTTAGATATTCCTTTATACCAATACCTTGGCGGCTTCAACTCCAAGCAGCTTCCTGTGCCAATGATGAACATCGTTAACGGCGGTGCTCATGCAGACAATAACGTTGACATTCAGGAGTTTATGGTAATGCCAGTTGGCGCTCCAAGCTTTAAAGAAGCACTTCGCATGGGTGCAGAGATCTTCCATAACCTAAAATCTGTTCTTAAAGGTAAAGGCCTTAACACTGCTGTAGGTGACGAAGGCGGCTTTGCGCCAAACCTTGGTTCTAACGAAGAAGCACTCCAAACGATTATCGAAGCAATCGAAAAAGCTGGCTACAAGCCTGGCGAAGAAGTTATGCTTGCAATGGACGTTGCATCTTCTGAGCTTTACAACAAGGAAGACGGCAAATACCATCTTGATGGCGAAGGCAAAGTTAAGACTTCTGAAGAAATGGTTGCTTGGTATGAAGAGCTTGTTTCTAAATACCCAATCATCTCTATCGAAGACGGTCTTGACGAAAACGACTGGGAAGGCCACAAGCTATTAACTGAGCGCATCGGCGGCAAAGTTCAATTAGTCGGTGACGATTTATTCGTTACAAACACTAAGAAACTTGCAGAAGGAATTGAAAGAGGCATTGCCAACTCTATCCTTATCAAAGTTAACCAAATCGGTACATTAACTGAAACTTTTGATGCTATCGAAATGGCTAAGCGCGCTGGCTACACTGCCGTTATCTCTCACCGTTCTGGTGAAACAGAAGACGCAACAATCGCTGACATTGCTGTTGCAACAAACGCTGGTCAAATCAAGACAGGCGCACCTTCTCGTACAGACCGTGTGGCCAAATACAACCAATTGCTTCGCATTGAAGACCAATTAGGCGAAACTGCACAATATAACGGAATCAAGTCTTTCTACAACTTGAAGAAGTAATTTTTTATAAAATTAGGACCTCCTGCCTTACTTGGCTGGAGGTCCTTTTATTTTGTTTCGTGGGTTACTGTCGGATAAGATATGGTAACTGTGGGATAAATCGCTCTAACTATCGGATAGCATATCGTAACTGTCGGATAAAACCAGTTTACTGTCGAAAAGAAGTTTTTTCACTGTCGCAGCATCCATTTATGAAAAAATTGGAACGAAAAGCAGGGAATCAACTTGTCTATGTATAATAATACTTAGATAACAACAACTTTGTTTAATACAGATAGACTGGGGAAGATGGGATGAAAAAAATTCTAAAAAGGTTATCGAAGATACAGTGGGTGCTTATCATTATTGCTGTTCTTGCTGCCGGATACTATCTTTTCGACGGAGCTTTGCCTTTTCAAAAAGCGGATGTCTCTATGAAGGAGCAAAAAGCAAAGAGTGGGGAGACCATCATCCAAATTGAAGATGCAGACCTCAGCCAAATTGCAGTGGAGTTCCCAATGGATATGTCAGAAACGGCAATCATGGATGTCATTCACAAAATGTCTCACCAAAAGGTGATCGCCAATAAAAAGTGGGGAGCAATCCCTTTAACAAAGGAACGGGTGGAACGATTGCTGGAAATAGTCAATACACACCCCGCTAAATATGAAAATGCTGCCCTTTACATTGCTATATTGAACCGCTGGGAAAAAGGAGAATTTTCTAAGGTTGATACTGACCACAATGCTATTTGGAATCTTCAAGGTGGAACCATTGGGAAAGCGACAGGAGTATTATCACCTGATGAGGAGAAAAAGTATATTGAGGCCAATTTCAATATTAGGACAAAACAATGATCTCTTTCATACTGTCCATCAATCCAAAACCTGTCACAGAAAGTTATATTGTTAAAAAGGCTTAATTATGGTAAATTTAATATACTGTGTATTGTACGTCTACAGGAGGTGGCCTCATGCATGCATTATTAGTTACATTATTGGTGATCGTAAGTATCGCACTTATCGTTGTTGTCTTACTTCAATCAGGTAAAAGCGCTGGTTTATCCGGTGCCATTTCCGGTGGTGCTGAACAGTTATTCGGTAAGCAAAAAGCACGTGGAATCGACTTGATCCTTCATCGTATCACAGTTGTCCTATCAGTTCTATTCTTCTTGCTCACCTTAGCCGTTACCTACTTCAAAATCTAATATTACTAAACAAAAACCCGGCCTCGTGCCGGGTTTTCTGCTTTTTTAGTGAGGACCATCATGGAGTGTCCACGGGACGTGCCTCACACTACTACGACAATCTATTCAAGCATTTTGGTAGAATGTTCACATCTTGTTTGATTAAACTAAGGAATAGCGATATTTTGTGTTAGTGAAGGAGTAGAAAGTATGAAAATTTCATTGCCGAAACCATTTTTGTTTGAGGGAGGGATGCGGGCTGTTTTGCTGTTGCACGGATTTACCGGTAATTCCTCAGATGTCCGGATGCTGGGCCGTTTTCTGGAGAAAAAGGGCTACACCTGTCATGCGCCGCATTATAAGGGACACGGAGTACCCCCAGAAGAACTGGTTCATACTGGTCCCGATGATTGGTGGCAGGACGTATTGAACGGATACGAATATTTGAAAAAGAGAGGCCATGAGGAAATTGCCGTAGCTGGACTTTCCCTTGGCGGCGTATTTTCCTTGAAATTGGGTTACACTGTACCTGTAAAGGGAATTATCACCATGTGCGCCCCGATGCATATAAAGAGCGAACAGGTTATATACGAAGGTGTTCTGGAATATGCCCGTGAATTTAAAAAGCGGGAAGGAAAAGCAGACGAGCAAATCGAATTGGAAATGGATGACTTTAAAAAGACACCGATGGGGACGTTAAAGGCCCTTCAGGCATTGATTGCCGATGTGCGCGACAATGTCGATATGATTTATGCCCCAACCTTTGTGGTTCAGGCCCGCCATGACAACATGATCAACACCGAAAGCGCCAATATTATTTACGAAAATATTGAATCTGATAAGAAGGAAATAAAATGGTACGAAGAATCAGGCCATGTCATTACGCTTGACAAAGAAAAAGAACAACTGCACGAGGACGTATATGCCTTTTTAGAAAAACTTGAATGGAGCGTTTAACGATTTATGAAAAAATTTTTAAAGGAGGGATTAACATGGAAGAAAATATTAAAAAGCATGTCGACAGGCTTTTGCAATATATGAAGGACGAGGCATACAAGCCGTTAACTGTACAGGAGCTGGAATCTGCGTTGGGTATTTCGGATTCCGCTGATTTTAAGGAATTTGTCAAAGCACTTGTGCAAATGGAGGAAAAGGGTCTTGTTGTAAGAACCAGGGCGAACCGCTATGGTCTTCCGCAAAAAATGAATCTAATCCGCGGCAAGTTGACAGGGCATGCGAAGGGATTTGCGTTTGTAATTACAGAAGAGCCAGGGATGGATGATATTTTTATCCCGCCAACAGAAACGAATAATGCCATGCATGGGGATACCGTGCTAGTTCGAATTTCCTCGGAAAGCTCTGGCCAGCGCCGCGAGGGAAGCATTATCCGGATCATCGAACGGGGTACGCAGCAAATTGTCGGTACTTATGTTGAAAGCAAAAGCTTTGGTTTCGTCATTCCAGATGACAAGAAGTTTGCTAGTGATATTTTTATCCCCAAAGAGGCATCAAAGGGTGCGGTTGAAGGACATAAGGTAGTTGTAAAGCTTACCTCCTATCCTGAGGGGAGAAAAAGTGCTGAGGGTGAAGTCATCACAATCCTTGGCCATAAAAATGACCCAGGTGTGGATATTCTGTCTGTCATACATAAGCATGGGCTGCCGATGGCGTTTCCGGAAGAAGTTCTGCAGCAGGCAAATGAGACACCAGACACAATCGATGAAAGCGAGTTAGCAAACCGCCGCGACCTTCGTGGCGAAACGATTGTCACCATTGATGGTGCAGATGCAAAGGACCTCGATGACGCCGTTACTGTCACAAGACTTGAGAACGGTAATTACAAGCTTGGTGTCCATATTGCCGATGTCAGTTATTATGTAAAAGAAGGAACACCGATTGATGTCGAAGCAGCAGACCGGGCTACAAGTGTCTATTTAGTGGACCGTGTAATTCCGATGATTCCACATCGTTTATCGAATGGTATCTGTTCCCTAAACCCGAAGGTAGATCGTCTTGTTTTATCCTGTGAAATGGAAATCAACGAGGAAGGCCAAGTCGTCTCTAATGAAATTTTCCAAAGTGTGATAAAAACAACTGAGCGGATGACGTATTACGATGTCAACCGAATACTTGTGGATAAGGACGAGGAAACCCGGGCGCGCTACGAGGCGTTAGTACCAATGTTCGAACTGATGGGTGAATTAGCTGGGATTCTCCGCGCTAAAAGGATGAAACGGGGCGCGATTGATTTTGACTTCAAAGAATCGAAAGTATTGGTCGATGAAGAAGGAAAGCCATCCGATGTGGTTTTGCGCGAACGTTCAGTGGCGGAGCGCCTAATTGAGGAATTCATGCTCGCGGCAAACGAAACAGTCGCCGAGCATTTTCACTGGATGGAAGTTCCATTCATTTACCGTATTCACGAGGATCCAAAGGAAGACAAACTGCGTAAGTTTTTTGAGTTTATCACTAATTTCGGCTACATTGTAAAGGGAACGGCTAACAACGTCCACCCGAGGGCGTTGCAAGAAATTATTGAAGAGGTCCAGGGAAAGCCAGAGGAAATGGTCGTATCCACTGTGATGCTGCGCTCCATGCAACAAGCGAAATATGATCCGGAGAGCCTCGGCCACTTCGGCTTATCGACACAGTTTTATACCCATTTCACCTCACCAATCCGCCGTTATCCAGATACGATTGTGCACCGGTTGATCAGGACCTACATTATTGAAGGAAAACTGGATGAGGCGACAAGGGCAAAATGGAGTGCCGAGCTTCCGGAAATTGCAATGCATTCTTCAAAAATGGAGCGCCGCGCCGTTGAGGCTGAGCGTGAAACCGATGAGTTGAAAAAAGCGGAGTATATGGAAGACAAGATTGGCGAAGAGTACGATGGAATCATCAGCTCTGTCACGAACTTCGGTATGTTTGTCGAGCTTCCTAACACGATTGAAGGCCTTGTCCATGTCAGCTACATGACTGATGATTATTACCGTTTTGACGAGCGCCATTATGCGATGATTGGCGAGCGGACCGGGAATGTGTTCCGTATCGGCGACGAAATTACCGTTCGGGTGGTTAAAGTCAATAAAGACGAGCGTTCAATTGATTTTGAAATTGTCGGCATGAAGGGCACGCCAAGGCGTGAGCGATCTACAGTGCCGAAGGTCTTTAAGACCGGAAGCACTGAGTCCAAGCCACGCCGGAATAAGCAGGGGGAGGGCGGACAGCAAGGAGGCCGAGGCGGCAAACAAGGCGACCGCAAGTCCGAGGCCGGCGGCGGCCAGGGCGGCGGAAAGTCGAAAAAGAAACGCAAGTTTTATGAGAACGTCCCAAAAAATAAAAGCACAAAACGTAAGAAAAAGAAATACTAAGGGAGAGCCTGTTGGGCTCTCTTTTTAACTATTAATATAAGTAGATGATGAAGGACAAAAGGCATGCGTGGAAAGCAGGAAATGTCCTTCATAAGGCAGATGAAAACCAAAATATAACTGTGTAAGCAAAAAATGTCCGTAATCAGTCTCAGCATCACAAATACCCTCTTTTCTAATTGTATCCCCACACCTGTTCTGATAAAATTAACTCGTAAACGAGGTGAAAATTATGCCAAAAGGTGAAGGAAAAGTCGTTGCTCAGAATAAAAAGGCTTATCACGACTATTTTATCGAGGAAACATACGAGGCTGGGATTGTTCTGCAGGGAACAGAGATTAAGTCCATCCGTGCCGGCAAAGTGAACCTAAAAGACTCCTACGCACGGATTCAAAATGGCGAAATTACCCTTATTGGAGTGCATATCAGCCCATATGAGCAGGGAAACCGATACAATCATGACCCGGAGCGAGAACGAAAGCTACTGCTTCATAAGCGTGAGATCTTAAAGCTTTTTGGAGACACTAGAGAAGCAGGGTATTCTTTAATCCCGTTAAAGCTTTATTTAAAAAATGGTTTTTGCAAAGTGCTGCTTGGACTTGCAAAAGGTAAAAAGAACTACGATAAGCGTGAGTCATTGAAGCAAAAAGAAGCAAAACGTGAAATCGAGCGTGCCTTCCGCGATCGCCAGAAGATGTAAGATAATCAATTTGTTGTTTCTTACAAATACTTACAATTGAAAAACGCTCAAAGTATGTTATAATAAATTTGTCGCTGAGATGAGCGGCAAAACAAACTTAGCTCAACTTGCCAGTTTCCTAACGTCTTGCTTCATTAAAGATACTTTTTATAATGGGGACGCTACGGATTCGACAGGGGTAGTTCGAGCTTGGGTTGCGAGTCGAGGGGATCGGCCTCGTTAAAACGTCAAAGCCTATAACTGGCAAAACTAACAACAACTTAGCTTTCGCAGCTTAATAACTGCATAGCTGTTCGCCCCTCCATCGCCTATGTGGTAGGGTAGCGGACTCACTCTTAGTAGGCTACGCCGGAGTCCACCGTCTGAGGGCGAAGGAAGAGAACAACCAGACTAGCTGACCGGACGCCTGTCGATAGGCAAAAGGATCAGCGAATCGCGAATATGTCGACTACACTCGTAGAAGCTTAAGTGCCGATATCTTTGGACGTGGGTTCGACTCCCACCGTCTCCACCATACATACGGTGGAAACAGGACTAGCATTAATTGCTGGTCTTTTTTTATTATGTAGGTCTAATTATTAAATCCATCAGTAGTTTCCTTGGTTAACGCATATAAAGAAATAAAATTCTTGCATATTAATCCAGTGACATGACGAAAACGTGGAATCGCACGTCCCGCCGTCTCCAGCTCTATCAAATCATAACAAGAAGTATCAATTTGTCTTAGATTCTCAAGTAAAGACACTTGTCCAACCCTCCGCTGGTTTAGGGTTTAGCCTTCTTGCGAACACCTATGTCTTTCGGTCTCTTTAAAGAGCGCACCATAGGGCAGGAGTTACCTGGGCTGCCTTTATCCTCTTACGGCAATCCTTCCATTGGAATTTTCACATTCAAAAGAATGTCCATACTAAAATAAAGGCTTAAAGAAAGTTCTACGTCCTCTTACATAGCTGCATAATTAATAAAGTCGTCAATAAACCAATTCTTGAATCGTTCATGATTTTGATAGGCATTTTCCTTTAGGGCAGAAAACCAGTCATGGACCTTTTTCCAATGTTTAAATAAATCACTTAGCTGATGCCCCTTTTTTGCTTCCTTAGCAAAAAGGACTGACATCATCTTTTTTGGAATCTTATCTTCATATCCCATGGCACGGCGAGCTAAAACGAGCGCTGCACTTTGATGAACGGATAGCCCGAATGGTTTTTGATATTTTACCCGTCCGATTAAAGAGGAATAGTAGGCTGAAACCTGGGCAAGTGAGATTTCTTCTTTAATGCATTTTGAAATTAACGTAGTAACAATCATTCTGTACACAAAGTTGCTGCTCATTCGATTGAATTTTGTATTTTTACTTAAATCATTTTTGAAAAATAAATCTTCAATGGCTATCACTTCAATCCCCTTAGATATAACCCACTCGACTACAGATGCAATGGTATTTCCAATTATCCAATCCCGTTTGTTGGAGCGGACGTTATTGACATCATTCATCCAAAATACTTTACTAATTCGGAAATTTCCGTTTGGATGAATGATGGTTACAGCTAAATTATCTGGATTGATATCAATGCCAGCACACCCCTTTGAGTAATCAAAAGAAGATTGCAATTTTTGGTCGAAGGTTAGATGGACATAATATTTTCCGTCTTCACGCAAGATTCGAACACTGTAGGTCTTTCCTGTTGAAAGATGAGTAAGAATTGTCAAGATGTGTTTTTCGGAGAAGTAAACTTCAAAACGTAGCCGGTCATTTCTTTTGGAGGATAATGGGTTTAGCACATTCATTTCGAAAGAACGGTCTTGCTGGTAATGCAATTTGATATTTTCATTCCCGCCCTTTGAGGCCTCGCCTCGTGAAAAAAGGGCGTTGGTACGTGAATCAATCCACTCTTGTCTGGTGATTTTATGTCTGTTTAAAAGGATTAACCTTTTCCTCGTACCATCTACAACTTTTGGAACATTGCCGTTTTCGATATGGTATTGGTAATAGTTCATTTTTTTGGTTAATTTTCCAATTCTAGACTGCTTATTCCTTATCAGGTCTTCTTTATTGGATTTTCGGGAATATTGGATTTTTTCTATTTGCTTTTCTATTTTTTGTATGGAAGTTTTATATTGATCCACATACATAGGCATCAATTCTTTTTGCGATGATATCGAGGCTTCCGCCTCAAGAAAGGCATCTCTCATATAGCGGGAATTATTCAGAAACAATGGTTTTGCTTTTGCCACTGCTTCTTTTCGGTCTAATCCTTCAAAGATGCGCTCACGCAGAAAACGTTTAGCTGATTGAAATTTACGCATTAGTTCGTCCAGTATAAATGACTCGTTTACAGAAGGATTAATAATCAAGCCAGTATATGTGGTCGTATGTTCAGTCTTTTTCTTAGACATGATGACCCCCTCTTTTCAGCTTCGAAAGTGTCATTTTTATTTCCTATCGCTTCTTTTCACTATAACCTGGTGAAAATAAATCACAATTCAGAAAAGGTTCTCATTTTTATTCCATTGTTGGACGCCGCAGGTTTTTTAAGATTTAATTTTACCCTGTTTTTCCAAACCAAATTCCAAGTAATAGTTATGAAATCACTCACTTGTTCCTGGGTAAAAACTAGACTTAGAGAGTGTCCTCTTTATCTATTTTACAACTATTCAGATTTCTATCTAATACATAATTTTGTAAGTTTCATGACAATTTTATATTTATTTATTACTGTTTTAGCCACTATATAAAGGTGGAATTGCAAAAAAAATCAGCAGATTTACTGGTCTTTTTTTATTTCACTAAAAAGTTTCATTAGACTAAGTTTGTCGAAAGAAACACTGATACGGATTAGTACTCAAATAATTTAATGAGATTAATTAAGTTACTGCATTATTATGAAATTACTAAAAACCCCATATTTCGAATTGACCTATGAGTAATTTTATACTTGTGGGAAATATTGTATTGGGGGATGGATATTGTGAAATACAAGAGGAATTCAAGTCACTAATTGCCGGCAAGGATTTTAAAAAAAGCAATTAAAGCAACTAAAATGTGCCGATAATTGGTACGAGTGGGCCAAGTGCGATGAACAGCGGGGTATTTGCGGATAGCGCGATTAAAATAAACACGGATACCAACATGATTAGGTTAACCTTTAGCGGCAAACTTTCCGTTAATCTAAATGCTCCTATTAAGTTTGGGCTAGAAAACAATTTGGACAGCTTGCCGGCATCTTCCGACAAGATTTATACCTTCGATAAAGGTTGACCGGACCATTATTAGAAAAGCAGTCAAAGAGGAATTTGTCCTGTCCAACTGCCACCCATTCCACTTTGTCAGCAATGCGCCGAAACGATATTTCATTTATGCCAATCCGGTTGAGTAAAACCGGATTTTTTGTACTCAAAAAGAGGAAATTTCAATTATTTGGAGAATATTTGATTACAAAAGGAATCAAACGGAAAAGTTGATTCGAATTTTCATCAACAATCGTTGGGAGTGAGCGTCAGTGGAAAATGAGAACTTCTTTATATCCGAAGCTATGCGGATGAACGGAGTAGAAAAATCGGATATCGAAACTATTTTGGTGTCGATTTTTCATGGAAGCTACGATGGAGTCTATGTTGCGGATAAAAACGGTGTCGGCGTAATGGTAAACCGGGCTTACTCCAAAATAACCGGTGTAAAAAGCCAGGAATTGCTTGGAAAAAGCATGGAGACTGTGGTGAAAGAAGGGATTGTTTCTGAGTCAGTCACAATAAAAGTATTAAAAGAAAAAAGACCGGTAACAATCATTCAAACAGTAAGAGGCAAGGAACTGTTGGTAACCGGGAGTCCGATTTGTGATCCGGATGGTGAAATTGCGTTTGTTGTCACAAACGTAAGGGATATATCAGATTTAAATCAAATGAAAAACGAACTCTATCAATCTAGAAAATTAACGGAAAAATATTTAAGTGAAATTGAAGATTTAAAAAAGCGGGAATTAATCCAGATGCATTTAGATGGGATTGTGGCGCAAAGCCAGGAAATAATAAAAGTTTACCACCTTGCAAGAAAAGTGGCCAAAGTTGATTCAGGTGTGCTTATTTTAGGGGAGTCCGGGGTGGGGAAAGAAGTTATTGTCAATTATCTCCACAACGAAAGTGACCGGGCCAATAAGCCGCTAATTAAAGTCAATTGCGCAGCCATTCCAAAACACCTGCTTGAATCCGAACTATTCGGTTATGAAAAAGGAGCGTTTACTGGGGCGGACAACAATGGAAAACCGGGATTGTTTGAACTAGCAAACGGGGGGACCATCTTTTTGGATGAGATTGGCGATATGCCGATCGATCTCCAGGTAAAATTATTAAGGGTGCTGCAAGAGTTTGAAATCATGCGTGTCGGCGGCAGAAAAAGCATCAAAATTGATGTCCGCGTCATCTCGGCCACCCACATGAATCTAGAGGAAATGGTGGCTAAAAATGATTTCCGAAGGGATCTTTATTACCGGCTTAATATCGTTCCTATCCGCATTCCGCCATTACGCGAAAGGAAAGCAGACATTGTGCCGCTGGCGTTCTATTTTTTAAATAAAACGAATAAAAAAAACAAGCTGAACAAACGATTTCACCCGGAAATTCTTCAGTTTTTTGAAAAATACCATTGGCCAGGGAATATCAGAGAATTGGAAAACTTGGTGGAAAGACTGGGGATTACCTCCGATCAAGACGAAATCCAGATAAAAGATTTGCCGCCAAATTTGCTCAGAGGTTTAGAAAAAACAACAATAGAAAAAGGAAAGTTGAAAGAAATTTTGGCCAATGTAGAGCGAAAGGTCATAAAGGAGCAGATGGAGGAATCCGGGACTACTCGCCGAGCTGCCAAGGAATTAGGGATCAGTCAGTCTGCGTTAGTAAAAAAGATGCAAAAGTTAGGTATATAAAAATTTTTGATGAAAAAAGGAATCAAAATCCTTCAACAATTTCTAGAAGTCGACTGTCATTCGTCGGCTTTTTTCTTTTCATTTCAACATTGTTTGACAAATTCCTTTAGCGAGTTATGTCGAATAATATCTAAATATTAAATATTTTCTTTCTATTCGAATTTTGGCACGATAATTGCATAGTTAAATAATGGATTAATTAAACGGAAGGTGATGAAAATTGATGAATTTTCCAACTTTTGAGCTTAGTGGAAAAGTGGCCCTTGTAACAGGAGGAAGTAAAGGAATTGGCTTAGGTATGGCACAAGCTTTGGGCCGATATGGGGCAACGGTTGTCATTACCAGCCGGGGGGCTGATGAAGGAGAAACGGCCGTACAACAATTAAAGGAAGAGGGTACGAATGCCGCTTATTTTCAAGCCGATGTGACGAAAAAGGAGCAGGTAGAAAAGCTTGTTAAGGAAATCGTCGAGCGCTTTGGCTCGCTTGATATCTTGGTCAACAATGCCGGCATGAATATCCGCAAGCCGTTGGTTGAAGTGGAGGAAAGCGATTGGGACCGAGTATTGGGGGTCAATTTAAAAGGGATTTTTCTGGTCGGGCAGGCCTGTGCCAAGCAGATGATCAAACAAAACTACGGGAAAATCATTAACATCTCCTCCATTTTTGGAACCGTGGGAATGTCTTTTCAAACATCCTATGCAGCCAGTAAAGGCGGCATTAATCAATTAACAAAAATCTGGGCTGAGGAATTAGCACCAAATAATATTACTGTCAATGCGATTGGACCTGGCTATATTATGACGCCAATGACGCAGGATTGGCTTTCCGATCCCGAGCGGGTCGAAAAAATCGTCAACTCTACGATGATTAAAAGATTTGGGGAAATATCAGATCTCGTTGGTCCAGTCGTGTTCTTGGCATCTGATACTTCAAAATATGTGACAGGCCAAGTGCTCCACGTCGACGGTGGCTGGACGGCACGGTAAAGGAGGTAAACGACATGAATATCGTAAAACAAACCCATTTTAATCGTGAACTAAAAGTATTTGAGAAACGGCCGCAGAATCTTTTTGCGATGTTGGAGGAAGCCGCCGGAAAGTACCCTGAACAAGAAGCGCTGGTCATGAACGGAGTACGCTTAACCTACAAAGAAACGCACGATAAAGTGTTAGAAATTGCGGGCAATTTACAAAGCTCCTTATGTGTAAAAAAAGGTGACCGAATTGCCCTGTTACTGGGGAACAGTATTGAATTCAGTTTACTGGTATTTGCCTGCGCTAAATTGGGGGCCATTTTTGTCCCATTGAATACCCGATTAAAAGAAAACGAGCTTTCGTATATGCTGGAGCAATCGGGCAGCAAGCTTTTGTTTGTCGATGATGAATTTTTGGAAACAGTCGAAAGCATGAGAGACAGCAGTTCAATTGATTCAATCCAAAATTTCTTTTTAATCGGAAATAAAACGCCTAAACGGAAAGACTATTTACCTTTTGAAATTCTCGAGCAGCCTGCGTCTGTCTCCGAGGTTCCTGTTTCAGAGGATGACCCGCTATTTATTATGTATACATCTGGAACTACCGGGCTGCCAAAGGGAGCGGTGGGCAGCCATTTGGGAGCCATTCATAGTTCCATCAATTATGAAACTGTCTTTAGGACGACGCACAAGGCAAAAACGCTGATTGCAGTTCCGCTATTTCATGTGACCGGATTAATCGGACAGCTATTTCATATGGTACGAGTGGGCGGTACGTCTGTGATCATAAGGAGATTTAAGACGGAGGAATTCATCCGTCTTACTGCAGAAGAGCAGGTAACATTCTTATTTAATGTGCCGACCATCTATGTCATGATGATGGCCCATCCGGATTTCGCATTATACAGCTACACAAATGTAAGCTGTATTGCATACGGCGGCGCACCAATGTCGACAGAAACCATCTATAAATTGAAAAAGTATTTTCCAAACGCCAATTTGCAAAATGCATATGGAGCAACGGAAACATCTTCTCCTGCAACGCTTATGCCGCAGTCATACAACGAAGCGAAATTTCAGTCAGTCGGCTTGCCGGTGCCAGTTGGCGAGTTAAAGGTTGTAAATGATAACGATGAGCTATGCCCACCGGGGGAAGTTGGGGAACTATTAATTAAGGGGCCAATGGTGGTAGAGGGCTATTGGGACAATGAAACTGCCAATCAAACCTCATTTGTCGATGGATTTTGGCGCTCCGGCGACCTGGCTAAAATGGATGAGGACGGCTTTGTTTATATAGTCGACCGGAAAAAGGATTTGATTAACCGCGGCGGGGAAAAAATCTTTTCCATTGAGGTTGAGAATGTTCTTTATAATCATCCAAAGGTGTTGGAAGCGGCCGTCTTAGGCGTTCCCGATGACATTTTTGGAGAAGTGGTCAAAGCTGTGATTGTGACGAAAGATCAGGAAGTCATCGACCCACAGGAAATAAAAGATTTTGTGGCAGAACGATTGGCCAATTACAAGGTTCCGAAACTAATAGAATTTGTTTCCGAGCTACCCCGCAATCCCGGGGGGAAAGTTTTGAAGAACGCATTAAAGAACCTGCAAAGCTAATTCTACATTTGAAAGGATTTGATTCCAATGTCCACCATGGCAAAAAAAGCTTGGAAATATCGTTATGTCGTTCTTGTCATTCTTTGGCTAGTCTACATTATTAACTATTTTGATAGGATGGCCGTTCTCACCTTCCTTCCGTTTATCCAGAAGGATTTAAATCTGACGCCGGTCGAGGTTGGCCAGCTTGCTTCCGTGTTTTTCTTCGCCTACGCTGCGGCTCAGATCAGTGCCGGTTTTCTTGCAGATAAAATTGGTGCCAAAAAGGTTATGTACATCGCCATTACCGTATTCACTGCTGTTACAGCTGTAACCGGTGTGGTGAAAAACTTCGCTCAGTTTTTAGCCCTCCGCATTGGTTTGGGGCTAGGGGAAGGCCATCATTTTGCACCGGCCATCCGCGCCATCAACAACTGGTTCCCATTCAAGGAAAGAGGAAGAGCCGTATCGTTTTTTGCCACCTCTTGGGCAGTTGCGCCTGCGATTGTTCCGGTTATCGTTACCAGCATTTCAGTTTACTTTTTCGCAGGTGACTGGCGTCCGGTCTTCTATGTTCTGGCCATCCCTGGTGCACTTGGAATCTTTTTATTATGGCGTTTTGTAGCGGATTCTCCGAAAGAGTTGATCGCGAAGGGAAGATTGAGCAAGGACGAAGATATTGAAGAGGGAGCAGCTTCTGGCACTCTTACAAAAGAAGAGAAAAGAAAGCAATACGGAGTATTTTTAAAGGATATCAATTTTTATGTATACACCCTGTGCTTATTTTGCCAGTTAGCAGTCTATTGGGGTTCATCGACTTGGTTAACATCTTTCCTAGTTACCCAGCATGGATTAAATATTAAAGAAATGGGATTTTTCGCATCCGCTCCATATATTGTGGCGTTCTTCGCGATGATGCTTGGGGGCTGGCTGATGGATAAAGTTCTTCATCGTATGAAGCCTGTTGCTTTGATTGCCTATATTGGCTGTATTCCAGTTCTATGGATGCTTGGTGCTGTTGAAAAAGGGAATACAGGTATGTTATTGACGCTCCTTTTACTTACTGGTTTCTTTGTTAACTTAAACTTTGGTTCCATCTATGCTTACTTGCCAAAGCGCTATCCAAAAGAAATTGTCGGAAGTGCAACCGGCTTAGCAAATGGTATCGGCCAATTGGGATCGTTTGTTTCGCCACTGGTGGCTGGCTATTTAGTAAAAGTAGGCGCAAATGGATCCCAGGATTTCAGCGGCGTTTTCATATTCTTTGCCCTGACTGCAGCATTGGCGGCTGTGTGTGCGATTATTTTGAAAGAGAAGCAGATTCATCAGCTTTCGGTAGTAAAAAATGAGAAATCAGTAATGTAATTTTTAGAAAACTGGGAATGAAGTCTATTTAGCATCTTCATTCCCGCTATTTGGACTAAGGAGGACAATTCGTGCCAACAAATACAGCAAACAAAGAGGCTTCTCTTATTGAAAAAGAGCAGAAGCGCTGGGAAAGATTTTTCAAAACCCTCAACAGTGGTGATTTTCGATTCGGTCATACGTCCAGACAATTAGTTTGGAAAAAAAATAAAGCCACTTTATGGCACTATCCAGCTGCAACAAAAAAATATGAAGTTCCCATTTTTATTGTCTATTCTCTGTTCAATCAGCCAACCATTCTTGATTTTGCCCCAGGCTCAAGTGTTCTCGAAGGGCTGGTAAACAGAGGGTATGATGTCTATTTATTAGACTGGGGCATCGCCGGCTATGAGGATAAAAATATCTCAATTGAAGATTATGTAGCTAGCTATATCCAAAAAGCGGTTCAGCGGGCGATAAGGCATTCAGATGCAGAGGAAATATCGGTGGTCGGATATTGTCTAGGCGGAACGCTGGCAGCGATGTATGCATCCATAGCCGAGGGGCCGATCAAAAATTTAGTGACTGCTGCTGTTCCGATTGATTTTGGTGTGACGGCCTCCGTTCCGGAGAACTGGGCGGAAGCGATGCTTGAAGGGAACATGAATCTCGATCGCTTTATCGAAGTGTATGGACTAGTACCACCTATTTATGTTGAGGCCATGTTCAGGTCAATCACTTCACCAGTCTACAATACTCCTTATACGCTCCTTTTATCAAGGGCGCATGATCAAAGGTTTACGGAAAAATGGCACCGGATGAACACTTGGACAAAGGGGCACGTCCCGTTAACCGGGGGAGCGTTTAAGCAGTTAAATGAAGACTTGTTTAAAGGAAATAAGCTGGTTAAAGGTGAGTTTACCATTCACGGCAAAAAAGCAGATTTAAAAAATATTAAGGCGAATCTATTGGCCGTCAGCATGAAAAGCGACAACCTGATACCAGAGGAGCAAAGTAAGCCGATTATGGATTTGGTTTCAAGTAAAGATAAAACATTTTTACGTATCGAGGGCGGCCATGTGAACTTGGCGATGTCCGGTAAATTTGCCGGAATATTGGATGATTGGCTTAGTGAACGTTCAGCGAAATAAAATAGCAAGGTGGGGAAGCAAATGCATAAGCTGCATTCAATTTATGAGATGGTAGATGTAGAAGAATCGGTCCAATTTTTGCAATCTCTTATCCAGGTGAACAGTGTAAATCCTGCCGGGAATGAAATGAGGGTCGCTGAGGCAATTCAAGCGTTTTTAACGTCATCCAAGCTTCAAGTGGAACTGGATGACCTAGGCAATAACCGGGCTAACTTGCTTGTAACTTATCCAGACAGAAAAACTGACGAGAAGTATTTAGTTTACAGCGGTCATTTTGATACCGTCCCAACCGGTAAAGTGGAGTGGGAGCATGACCCATTTTCCGGGGAAATCGTTGGCAACAAAATGTACGGACGAGGCACAACAGACATGAAAGCTGGAGTTGCCGCGATGATCCTCGCCATGGAGTATTTATCTCGTGCGGGTGTGAAACTAAAGGGTAAGCTGCAGTTTGTCGGAACTGCCGGAGAAGAGGTGGACGGCTATGGTGCCAAGAAGGTTGTCCAAAAGGGGCAGATTGACAAGGCAACAGCCATGGTGATCTCAGAGCCAAGCGAAAACGAAATCTATACCGCTCATAAAGGCTGCCTGTGGCTGGAGATAACTACGAATGGAAAAACTGCCCACGGTTCCATGCCGGATCAGGGTGTTAACGCCATTTTAGCGATGAACGATTTCATCAATTCACTTTTAAAGTATGAGTTTTCTTATGTCCCCCATCCAATTTTAGGACATCCTACATTAAATATCGGCACCATTGAAGGCGGCGTAAAGACAAATGTGGTGCCAGACCAATGTAGCGTGACGCTTGATATTCGGACTGTTCCTGGACAGGATAATGATTTGATTTTAAAAGATATTGAGCAGATGCTAAAGGAAATTGCTGAAAAAACACAGGCATCGTACCAAATCAAAGTGATAAATCGAATGGATTCAGTCAATACACCAGTATCGGATGAGTTTGTCAAAATGGCGGTCCGAACTGGCAAAAAAGAATTAAACCTTGACTTGCAGCCGGCAGGAGTCAATTATTATACAGATGCTTCTGTATATCAGCCGCATTTGCAGATTCCGACATTCATATTTGGGCCGGGACACCCTAAACTTGCCCATCAGCCGAATGAATATGTGGAAATTGACAAGTTTATCGAATCAATTCGTTATTTTATGGCTTTGGCTATTGAGTATTTAGGAGAGAAATAAACAAGCTGTAGGCTGTCTAATTGGGGTCTAACCCATTAAGGCAGCCTACAGTTTTTTAGTTTAGTGCTTCAAATTCATGTTGTTGTTCATGCCCATATTCATATTAGCATTCATGTTCATGTTCATATTAATATTTTGCGTTTGCGGCACTCCTTGTGCAGGAGCAAACGAATTAGCAATTTGTATCATATCCTGTTGGGCAAGCTGTGGTACTTGGTAGTAATGTTTTTTATTTTGATAAATGGACAGCTCATAGGCCATTTCAATGCAGTTTGGCACAGAGTCCGCCAGCACGCGGCGAACCACCGGATTCGTCGTTTCACACGCTGCCATTGTCTTGTGTGCAGCACCGGATTTGCATGCTGTTAGCATGCTGCCTGAGATAAACTCATCGGAAATCTCAGTCATGTTCTGCATCGGCTTTTTCGGCGGGGTCGGAGTTAACCCATATATAAAGTCATTCTCCTGCTTCATTTTATAGCTCTGCGTCGGCTTGGACGGATCTTGTCCAGATTGGAAGCACTCCAGCGTAATATTATATTCATCCTGTATGAATTGATATTGTCGGTCTAAAATATCAAGCAGCTCCGGATCCTTTACATGCGGGCGCAGCATCAAATACTGATTTAAAGTCCCAATCGACCCATTCAACACTTCATGAACATCAAACATTTCATGGCCGCCATGGTTAAGTTGTTGCGGCACGGCCCCTGTATGCATGTTTTGGTGCATTTGCCCCTGCTGATTCTGTAACATTAATCAAATCTCCTCCTCAAAAAAATTGGACACAGCCACTCATTATTTTGGTTAATGGGAGGATTGTTATGAGCTTTTTTGATTTTTAAAATCTTTCCAAGTCAATAAATTTATATCAGGCAGTGAATTGTGGGAAATCTTTAAATAGAAACGAGGACCCATTGAAATAGATCTTGTTATTTATTATTCATGCCTTCACTTTATATCATTTTTAAAAGGTTTAAGGAAGCATCATTTGATTAATATAAATAGTATTCAGCTAGTAGATCAATTTTGAGGAATATGGCTTGGATGAAAGCAATTTGATTCACTTGAATAAAAATTTATAGCTATTTGGTCAATTAATACATTTTTACTCAACTAATTTTGAAGAATCACCTTGTGGGAAAACGCCAGCAGATATATCGTAAACTTTCATAAATTTTAACGTAACAATTTTCCCCTCAACTTCAATGATTTGACATTCTAAAAGGACAGTATCTTCAAGGGGAATTAAATCGCCTTCTTTCAATTCTTTAGGACCTTTTTTATTGTAAGCTCCAGAATCAATTACTTCGTTGGATAAACTAAACAAGTAAACAGTTCTCCCCACTTTTAAAATGTTATCCAATGCGGCATTTATACTGTTATCTTTACCTTTTTTAAACATGAGAGAACCATCGGCATACTTAACTTTAATACTAGTGTTATCATCTGAAATCAGCAAATCATTATTATGAATTCTTTCCTTATCACCAGGATCAACTTTATTCCAGGCTTCAAGTATTGTCCCTTCAGCGCCGTATTTGTTATCCAAATTTATAAAAGGTAGTGCCTCCCCACTCCATTGACTATTTTGAGCTACAGCACGCGCCGTAATATCTGTGTCCGTAAATCCCAAAACTCGGGCAAAAGTAAACGAAACATTCCTTGTTAATTTAACCTCAATCTTAGTTGGGTCACCTTTATAAGGAGATATTGGAGTAATAATCTCTGAATTTTTGACTCCATTTGCAGTTGCATAGCTCTCTGCTGTGTTTATAGCGGTACTTGCAATCGGCAGATCCTGTGCTCCGGCTAATGCAGCAGCATCTGCAGCTTTTTGTAGTTGAGATTTTGCGTAGTATATTTTCCCTCCATCTATGGCTAGTCCAGCAAATGCAACAAGTATGATAAAAAATAACGCGACGAAAACCAGTGCTTGGCCCTTTTCTTCATTAAGCATTCTATTTTGCAATTAAACCATTCCTCCTCTTTATTTACTAAAAATTAACTATCTTCCTTAACTAATTAAATCTATTAATATAGGTTGAAGAAACTAACTAATCGTTAATAAATTATTCTAGTGAGGAACAATGAATTACATCACCTATACTAATTTTTAACTCTTCAATAGCCCCCTCTGGAAGTTCTAAAGTAGAGTGTGCAGCACCTGCAGGCATCGTAATTCTCCAGGGCCTAAGACTAGGGTAAAGCTTAACTACCTCATTTTCTTTATTTAAAAGAACGATATCTAAAGGAAATCTCATAAAAAACATGTGAACGGCATTGCAAGGCATAATCCATAAGCCTTCGTTCGTGATGGGATCTTTCCTAAACATTAGTCCCTTTAATCTTTTGAAAAAAGAATCTGCAACGTTAATAGAATAGGGTATTTCCTTTAATTTTCGCTGCATTTAACTTGTCCTCCCAATATCGTTTGTTCTATATAGTGAATACTACTACAATTTCAAAATGTTCTCAATAATGAATTTTGTTGAAAAGTGTCGTTGTTTATTTAGAACAAAAAATTAAAATGGTATTTACTTTTTTTAGATTTTGGATTAATATTAACTCATGGGTTGTTCATTATAAAGAACATAATTGCGTATTATTGCGGAAGTGTAATTTTAGCCGTTCAATAAAATGAACAAAGTCCCGAACCCCAAAAAAACATTTTAGGAGGAAAAAAGATGTTAAAGAAAATGAAGAAACTAGTTTTGGAAGAAGAAGGACAAGGATTATCGGAATACGGTATTTTGCTAGCTGGAATTGTGTTAGTAGTAGGAGCTGCAGTGGTTTTATTGAAAAATGAGATTACAACCCTATTTACAGATCTTCTTAAAAAACCTACTTTATAATAATGTTGTTTATAATTTGCAATCAAGCGCCCTACTAGAATTAGTAGGGCGTATATTCTAATAAGGTTGAGGTTGATTTATACAATGATAGTATATTTTATTCTCAGTACTACATTAATAATTTCACTAATTACTGATATAAAGAGTAGAAGGATTTTAAACGTTGTTACATTTCCAACCATTTTTTTTGGCCTTATATATTCATCTATTACACATGGGTGGGACGGCTTTCTATTTAGTATTTATGGATTTCTAGTTGGAATTAGCGTTCTAATTGTCCCGTTTTTTTTAGGTGGTATGGGGGCTGGAGATGTGAAATTGATGGGGGCAATAGGTGCGTTAATGGGCACAAGTTTCGTTTTTTATTCATTTATCTACACTGCCTTATTTGGCGGTGTTATAGCAATTCTCTTAATTATTAAAGAAAAGGGTATTAAAAACACGATAAAATCATTCTTCTTCGGTGTAATTTTTTTCCGTAGTGGCCTCGTATCTTCGATTATTAAAAAAGACAGTGAAAGCAGTATTACATTTCCTTATGGAGTTCCAATTGTATTGGGTACACTATGCTCAGTTTTATGGGGTGGGTTTTAATGAAATCGAATAAAGGTCAATCACTTGTTGAGTTTGCACTAACTCTTCCTGTGCTTGTTTTCATATTGCTTGGGATCATTGATTTTGGAAGGTATTACTATGTTTATTTGACATTGGATAATGCCGGCAGAGAAACCGCAAGAGCAGCTAGTATTGGGGTTATAAGGACCGAGGGTGAAATAAGGCAGTACGCTGTAAATTCCTTTAATAAAAATATTGGTGATTTATTTAATCATTTAAAGGCCAGTGATGTAACTCCCCCAGATGATTTTAGTGGCTCTTTTTTCTCTGTTACAACTTCCGGTCATGACGTAGGTCTTAAAATTAGCTATGATGTAGCACTTTTAACACCTTTCTTAAGTGAGTTATTTGAAGGAAAGCCTCTAATCAATACCACTAAAATGAGAGTAGAGTAAAAAATAGGTATTAAATCTAAGGAGTTTTGTATTTAGGAGGATAATAATGAATACTCGAAAAATTTGGCTAATATCATTCATCTTCGGAATAGCAGTCGCAGGTGTTGTTTATATAACAGTATTCGCAAAAGGAAACGGTTCAACCCTGGCAAGTGCTCCCATCACCGAGAAACTGAAGGATGCCGCAGGTGAAAAGACTAAGGAAGAAATTGAAAAAGAGAAGCAGGCAGCAAAAGAAAAGGCACTGGCAAGGGACTTCGTTAACCCAATGGTCGATGTCAGCGAAGGGAAAAGAGCAATCTCAATAAGAGCTGAAAAGGAAGAAGGCGTTTCAGGTTATATTGCACCAAATTCAATGGTTGATGTTATTGCCTATGAATCTAGTAAAGACGATGCTACCGGAAAAGAGTACAGGTCAGCAGTGCTTGTACTTGAAAATGTAAAAGTTCTTACGTCCGGCAAGTCTGCTGATAGTAAGGAAGGTGCCCTAAACTATGAAACGGTCACTCTGGAAGTGAAACCAGAGGAAGGGGTCATTCTTAGTTTAGCTTCGAAGGATAAGGATAGTTTCTATTTAATGCTTCGCAATACAAAGGATTCAGAAACAGGAAAAGCGGGTATTAAGCAGACACGTGAAGTCATTAAAGAGGGGGATTCTGATAAGAAATGAACATAAATTGGGTTTATTTTTCAGACTCTTACACTTTTCCAGAAGGCGTCAGTACATTTTTAGAAAAACAGGAATACGATCTGATCTTTGTTAATCAGATAGAAAAACTTCGGCAAGCATTAGAAAGTCAAATAACGGTCTTATTTATTAATGTCCAATCTCAATTTGACGTCTATGAGCTATCACAAGAGATTTCAGTACTATACCCCCAGGTTTACATTATTTTAATGGTACCTGAGGAAATGGAAAACTTGAAAAAGGCAATGCAAGTGGGAGCATCAGATACCCTTCGAACAAACTACAGAATCGAGGATCTTGCTGAAACAGTAGCCCATGCCAAGAAATTTATGCAGCATCGGGCAAAAATGGAGCCTAGTGTTCCCAGTCTCAGAAAAGACATCGGTAGAGTCATTGCGGTAACAGGTCCTAAGGGAGGCATCGGCAGAACGGTTATTACCGTAAATTTAGCGGTTGCTTATGCCAGAATGGGAAAAAAGGTAGCCGTGATTGATGGCAACCTCCAATTTGGTGAAATCTCTATCTTCTATAATGTGAAGCCTAAGCGAACCATTTACGAATGGGTCAAGGAAGGATATGGGCAGGATCATTATTCCTTACGTCAATACATGACCGATGTGGATGGGGACATCTCTGTACTTGCCGCACCAACGCGCCCTGAATTTTTTGAAGGGATTACAGAATTACATATGAAAGCGGCAATTGAAGAGGCACGGGAACTATTTGATATTATCCTAATTGATTTGCCTGCCCATTTATCTGATATTCATTTGCGAAGCCTTAATATGGCAGACGAAATCCTGCTGCTGACAGGAAACGATTTATCGGTTTTAAGGTTAACGAAGCTTTATCTAGAAACCTTGGAAACGATTCAGCTCAAGGAAAAAGTAAAACTGGTTTTGAATCGTCATGTGAAGGGGCAGGGGCTTGATCTTAATCGGATCGAGGAAATTTTAGAAACCAAGGTTTATCATACACTTCCAGAGCAGGTTAATGTCGCTGCTTCATCCATTAAAGCGGGGCAGCCATTCATGTTATCGAATTCTCGCAGCCATCTCGGTAAGTCAGTTTGGCAAATGGCTGAAAACTCTAATTTTCAAAAATCAGTGGAAGTTAGCGGGAAAAAGAAAGAGAAAAAATGGTTCCAACTTGGAAAGTGAGGCGGTGATTTAAATGTCATTATTTAAAAGATATTTAGATGAGGTCCAAGGGAGTGCCCCGAAAAAGGATGTTCCCGTTTTAATGGAAGCAAAAAGGACGCAGGAATTTTGGGAAATTGAAACCAGCCTTCATAATTATCTACTGGAAGAATTGAAGAAATACCCAGGGCAAAATAAGGAAAAGGAAAAACGTAAAATCGTCGAGCTGGCAGATTCCTTTTTTGATCAGGAAGGCACTAGACTGACTTTTGAAGAAAAGCAGGAAATCATTGATTATGTAACAAATGAGCTGCTCGCTTATGGTCCCATTACTTCACTTTTGCAAAATCCGTTAATTTCGGAGGTAATGGTAAATCATTTTGATGAGGTTTATTACGAGCAGGAAGGGAAAATTTTTAAGAGCCATGTGCATTTTGTGGATAATCAGCATGTGATGCGGGTCATTGAAAGAATCGTCTCACCGATAGGACGCCGTATCGATGAAAGCTCCCCGATGGTGGATGCCCGCCTGCCGGATGGATCACGTGTCAACGCAATCATTCCTCCGCTAGCATTAAAAGGTCCAAGTTTAACGATTCGTAAATTCTCTGAAACTCCCTTTACGATTGAGGATTTAATCGGTTTTGGAACTCTTGATCAAACGATGGCAGAGTTTCTTGAAATCTGCGTAAAATCCCGACTTAATGTCTTTATCAGCGGAGGTACCGGTTCAGGGAAAACTTCGACATTAAATGTTTTATCCTCCTTCATTCCGAATAAAGAGCGGATTGTCACCATCGAAGATGCCGCTGAGTTGAAACTAAATCAGGAGCATATTGTGGGATTGGAATCAAGGCCGCCGAATATTGAAGGAAAAGGGGAAATCACCATCAGGGATCTGGTAAGAAACGCCCTAAGGATGCGGCCGGACCGAATAGTAGTCGGGGAGGTTCGCGGTGCTGAAGCGCTAGATATGCTTCAGGCGATGAACACGGGCCATGACGGGGGACTCAGTACGGGACACGGCAACTCACCGCGCGATATCCTATCCCGGATTGAGACGATGGTGTTAATGGCGGGTTATGAACTGCCGGTCAAGGCCATCCGGGAACAAATTGCGAATGCGATTGATTTAATTGTTCATCAAGCCAGAATGAAGGATGGAACAAGAAAAATCACTCATATTACTGAAGTTTTAAACTTGGAAGGCGACACCATTGTTCTTCAGGATCTTTTTGTGTTTAAGGAACAAGGCTATACCGAAGATGGCAAGATTATCGGCAACTTTGTCAGCACCGGCATCCGCCCGAGGTTTACCGAACAGCTTGAGATGAATGGCTACTCTTTACCAGCAACATGGTTTTATGGAGGTTGGTAGAAATGGATACAGTGCTCCAACTGATTCTCATCTGTATTGGCGTTACCATTGGATTTTATTTATTTTTGAGAAGTTTTTCTGCGAAAAAAAGGCTCGATAACCGGTTGAAAACCTTTTTGCATTCTTCACAAACAACGGAAGAGAGCGAAGAAGAGAAACAGCCTTCCATTCTGAAGAAATTTTTTACCTCCTTTGCTGCTATTTTTAAAAATATAAAGTTTAGTAGTGATACAGAAAAATTATTGAACGAGGCCGGAAGCAGCTTTAAACCGGAAGAGTTTTTGGCGCTTAGGTTTCTTACAGCGGCAGGACTCATCATCTTGACACTCCTGCTAGGGCTTCCTTGGTACCTGTGGATAGCTGCTATTGTTATTGGATTTATCGTTCCCAAATCCATCATGAAGCAAAAGAGAAAGAAGCGGTTAGCACAAATTAATTATCAGTTGATTGAGGTATTGGGGATGATGGCGAACTCCATGCGGGCAGGTTTTAGCTTCATGCAAGCTATGCAGCTAGTCGGCAAGGAAGTCCCAGATCCGCTTGGGCCGGAATTTGACCGGGCGTTTCGCCAGGCTGGTTTAGGCATGCCGATGGAGGATATATTTGAAGAAATGGTGGAGCGACTGCCTAATAATGAATTGGACGTCGTTGTCAGGGCCATCCTGGCTCAGCGGAAGAGCGGCGGAAATTTGGCCGAACTTCTGGAAACAATGGAAGAAACCATAAGGGGCAGAATTCGGGTATTAGAAGAGCTGCAAACGTTAACAGCACAGGGCAGGATGTCATCGTGGATTATTACTCTTCTCCCATTAGCACTTGCTGCCTATTTATCATTGGTAAACTGGGAATATTTTTCACCGATGCTGCAGCACCCACTAGGCTGGATGATGATATTTGTTGGGGCAGCTGGAAATATCATTGGCTGGGTTTTTATCAAGAAAATCATCCAAATTGAGGTGTAATGAAGATGGGGGATTTGTTGTTAATTTTTTTGATAACCGGATTTGTTACGACTTTGCTTGCAGCTATATTATTTACGATCTATAAACGCAAAATCGCCTTTGATGAGCGTGTATATACGTACTTTGGCAGCGCTGCAATAAAAAGTGATGAGCGAATCTCGGAAAAACAAGAGAAAGATGTTAAACATTTCTTTAATCAATATTGGGAAAAGGGAACCGATGTTTTGAACAAAAAGGTTTCGAAAGAGGAAAGAAGAAGGATTGATTCCTTACTGCGAGATGCGGGATATCCATTTAAGTCAGCTATCGATTTCAGGCTATTCCAGATTCTGCTTAGTGCTGTAATGGGAATTGCAGTTTTCATGCTTTTTATGCCGATTGCTGAGAATAAAACTTTAGTCTGGGTCATGGTGGTTGTCGTGGCATTATTGGGGTTCCGGCTGCCCATTTTTTATCTTGGAAAGAAGAAAACAGCAAGAATCAAAGCGATTAACAAAGCAATGCCGGATTTCTTTGATACTGTTAACTTACTGCTTGAAGCAGGGATGGGGCTTGATCTCGCTTTAAAAGAAGTTTCAAACAATATTAAAGGACCGCTGGCTGATGAATTCTTACTTACATTGGAAGATATGAAGTTAGGAAAATCAAGAAGGGAAGCATTTTACGAGCTAAGGAGACGAGTTCCATCACACTCCTTTCAAAGTTTAATTACTTCGCTTATTCAAGCCGACCAGCTTGGAATCGGTATGGCTAAGGTGTTAGGGAACTTAACCATAAGGGTTCGTGAGCAGCGAAGGGAGGCAGCTCGTGAGCAGGCAATGAAGGCCCCGGTGAAAATGCTGTTCCCGATGGTATTTTTCATTTTTCCTTCACTTTTTATAGTGATTTTAGGTCCTTTGGTTATTACATTGATTACTAAGGGATTTGGAGGTTAAGAGTACAATAGTATAGGATATTTTTGTATTGGATGGTGTTCACAAAAGGGAGAGGTACGATGGATGGAAAAAAACTTCAGAGGCTCCGGAAAGTAAAAGGGTACTCAATTACAAAGCTTGGTCAACTAACAGGTATTTCGAAGTCCTATTTAAGCTTAATCGAGCGTGATATTCACACGAATCCTAGTATAGAAATACTAGAAAAAATTTCAAAAGCTTTAGAGGTTGATGTTGAACACTTAGTGAAAAATAAAGAAGATAGTATCCTATCTAATAATAGAAAAAAATCAGCTAAGAGTGTGTTAAGGGTTGAAATCGAATTGTCTGAGGATCAATTAAGTCCTAAGAAATTAAAACAGATAAAAACGTTGATTGCCGCCATAAATGCTGAAGAGTAGTTAAATGAGCAATTGATGCAAAAGAGAAAGAATAGAGAGAAATGCAAAACTGCTAAGAATAGCTGCTGCCCATTTTAGCGGTTTTATACGCAGCCATGAAAATAGGAATGAGACACATAAGCTGAACCATATGACAATCATCAAAATGATGAAGCCATCAAGCAGATAGTAAGAAAGTCTTCCCCAATAGACCAACCCTCCAAGGCCAGCACTTAGAAACAGGGGAATAAGGACATCCTTACGTTGATTGATGACAGGCAGACTTGCTGAATCAAGCACATTTGTAGAAAGTAATGGATAAAGAAAATACGGAAGTACCAGCCCAAAACAGATTCCAGTTACCAGCCGCCGTGCATTCGAACTTTCAAACAAGTGCGCATATGAGCCTGCACCGTCAATTATTAAAGGAAGCATAAGTAATAGAAGAAAAAAGCTTATTCTTATTGTCGGAATGGTGATGCTGGTTTTTCGTTTAACTACATGTAAGTAGATGAGCGATGAAAAGATTCCAATGTAAATCCCCGTGTCCCGGGCACATACTGACAGGGCCTTCCCGGATGCATGAAGTGAGCGTTCCTCGATTTGGTGGCAAATTGCCCCGCCGAAAAAGTGTAGAATCTCTTGCAGCACATACATCACTCCTTCGTCAAAAGAACCCAACCTTCTGGAGTTGGGTTCTTTTTTTAAATAAAACATCCTATCCTAATTCCTATTCTAATACCCAGTCATAAACGTTGGAGTCAGCGATAGCGCCGACACGGCAAACCAACAGATGCAGCTTAACACAATGGAAACGATTCCAACAGTTAAACAAGTTTTCCCAATAGCCTTTTTCTCCATGTCTTGGTCATTCAACCAGATGATTCCTAATATAATTCCAATAATGGGTATGAAAAACGATAAAATGTAAAGCAATGCCTTTAATCCACCCGACACGAGATCACCTCCATATGTCGAAAACTTGCGGATTCCTCCTAGGATGGGAAAATCTCCACACATTGATATGTATGAAATGGGGAGATGGAATTTGCCTGTACTATTTGGAAATTTCTGAGTAAATTTCCACCCGTTTGAAGTGTTTTTGGGTTACAATGAGAATGGAAGATTTTTGTAGATACTTGTCTAAAAAGCTATTAATCTGCCAATCGTTTAAAAGGATTGTAATATTTTTAATAGATTTGTAACAATTAATAGAAGAAATCGTCTATAATGGTGGATGAAAAATAAATACCTTCAAAGAGGGATGAACGATGGGGAAACTGAAGAGGAGAAGACAGGTGAGGGGGGCAGTATTTCTTCTTACCATGATTGGGTTGCTGGCTGTTGGAATATTTGCCGTAAACTATTTTCAGACAAACGCGTCAGGGAAATCTGCTAATCAGGAAAACAATGAGTCTATAAAAAAGGCAAACGCTGCGATGAAGGGAAAAGGGGCCCTTGATCACCAGCAGGAAAATGAATTGACAAAAAAACGCACGGAACAAGCCATGGCGTCGAGAAATGAACAAGAAAGAAAGAAGGACCAGGAAAATCCACCATCTGATCCGGCTTCCGCCCAATCGCCGGCCAACACACCCGCTTCTGAAACTACAAAAGGATCCAACACGAATCAGCCACAACAAACAGGGGGACAACCGCCTGCACAGCCAACTGGTAAAAAAACTATATATTTAACATTTGACGATGGGCCGTCCGCCATTTCAGGCGACATTATTGCACTCTTAGAACAGCACCGCTACAAAGCAACCTTTTTTATGATTGATGGGAACATCCGCAAATATCAGGATGCGGCTAAATTAATGGTACAGACCGGGGAAGCGGTGGGGCTGCATAGCGTCTCGCACCGGAAAGATGTATTCTATGCTTCATCCAATTCCGTATTGGGGGAACTAACTCAGAATCGAAATACATTAAGGGAAATTACAGGAGTAGATTCTTTTCTGGCAAGAACACCATATGGGAGCTCGCCTTATATGACTCCTGAATATAAACAAGCGGTGAAAGATAACGGCTATTTCATGTGGGATTGGAATATTGACAGCAAAGACTGGTATTATAAAGATGCACGCTACGTCGACAACGTCATCGCGCAAATAAATGCGAAGGCTGGCCACAATGGACCGCTAGTAATTCTTCTTCATGAGAAAAAGGAAACGCTCGCCCATTTACCACAGTTGCTCGATTATTTAACCCAGCAGGGGTTTGAAAGTAAGGCGATTGACAGTACCATACCACCGGTTCAATTTTAAATTTGATAAATATTGTAGGTTCACATTTAATCCATCTTTATATTCGGAAAAATAGGAACAAATTTGATATAATATATTTGTAAATTTCACAATTATAGTGAACGTTATAGTAAACAAAATGGGGTTTGATAATTACAGATGATGAATAAACTTTACCAAACCAGAAGCTTCAAAAGAATCTTAATCTTTATTGTGATTGCATTGGCTTTATACGCGATGAAATCCATTATTAATTTTATATTGCTGACTTTCATTTTTACGTTTTTAATGGATCGGCTGGTTCAATTCATTGAGGACAAAATTCCGCTAAATAGAAAGCTGCTGGTAGTTATCTCATATGCCACCATTGTCGGTTTGCTTACCTATTGTTTGGTCATGTACCTGCCGATGATTGCGGGGGAAATCACCGCCCTAATTAGGCAGTTGACGGCCTTTTATACCTCACAGCATGATAATGTTGTTTTGAATTATATTGTCAGCCAAATGAATGAGGTGAAGATTTCCAGTTACCTGGAACAGGGGGTTACGTACCTTTTCAAGTATTTTACGGATATCAGTAAAATAAGTCTGCAAGTTTTGCTTGCGCTTCTATTAAGCTTATTTTTCCTTTTAGAAAAACCAAGGCTGATTGAATTCACCGGGAAATTTAAGACGAGTAAGGTTGCATCCATTTATGTCGAAATAGAATTCTTTGCGCAGAAGTTTGTCAGAACGTTTGGTAAAGTAATCGAAGCGCAATTAATTATTGCAGTTGTAAACTGTATTTTAACAACCATCTCTCTTTGGCTGCTGGACTTCCCGCAGCTAGGCGGCCTGTCAATTATGATTTTCCTGCTTGGCTTGATTCCTGTGGCAGGGGTAATTATTTCTTTGATTCCGCTGACTATCATCGCCTACAGTATCGGCGGCCTGATGAAGGTCCTTTATGTCGGGATTGCGATCGCCATCATCCATGGCATCGAGGCCTATATTTTGAACCCGAATTTAATGAGCTCAAAAACGAATTTGCCTGTTTTTTATACCTTCATTGTATTAATTTTTTCCGAGCACTTCTTCGGGGTATGGGGGTTAATTATCGGGATTCCGGTATTTGTCTTCCTTCTTGATGTTTTGGAAGTTACCGAAACTAAGAAACCTTAACTTGCAATAAGCCCTTTAAACCCAGGGGCTTTTTTGTTTGGTCCAAAAGATGGTATTCTAATATTAATTAGTTATGGGAGGGAAGCTTATGAGTGAATGCAAATTGGATCATTCGCATGATGATGTGAAAAAGAAATATGAATCACAAGCGGCATTCTTACCGGAAGAAATGAAGCCATTGTTCGAGCAGTTTTTTGAAAAAGAGCACACCCAGGACATTTTGAATGAAGTGTTTCATTTATTGAAAAAATATGATCTAGTATCGGAAGAAGAAAAAAGTGAACGAACAAACCGTTTAAACATGGTGCTGAGAAACTTATAAATAAATTTCGGCCTCCCTTGAATTTGTCTTGGGAGGCGTTTTCTCTGTTTAAGGTGGACTGTTCAAGGACACTTTATAAACAAGTGAACAGTTTATTACGGAGGTTCATTAATGAGGTACTCCTTTGTTCGTTTTTTACTAGTTGGGGTTATAAATACGATAGTAGGTTTGACCACCATGTATGTGCTGCTTAACGGGTTACATATGTCTTACTGGTGGTCCACACTGTTGGGGAATATCGTTGGGGCTGGGGTTAGTTTTATATTGAACCGAAATTTTACTTTTAAAAATGAGGTTGCGATTGGCGGCAGCCTTGTCCGGTTTTCCCTCGTGATTGGTGTTTGTTATTTTGTTTCATACTCCTTAGGGTTGAAACTGGCTAATGGGTTTTTTGAAAAATTGCCCGGGTTTCCGATGGGGGTTGCTAAGGAGTTCTCGGTTTTATTAGGGACTGGCATTTATACTATTATGAATTATTTAGGTCAGAAGCATTTTGTTTTTAAAGGTACAGAAAAAAGCAAGACGGACCCCGATGTTATTACATAAGGGGTCCTTTTAAATTAGCAAATACACGTTTTCCTCTTAACGCCAATTTTATCTCGTTCTTCAATTTTCTTAATATAATCAGTAGCCAGCGGCACCTTACAAGCTGTCTTGCCGACATCAACATAAACCTTACCAATTTTCTCGGCCACACGTTTAGCCTCTTCATTCAGTTCAGTCACATAGGCTCCGACACTAATAACAAACCCATTCATCACATAGCGAACGCGGTTTTTCTCCTTATGGATTGTCGACTCAACCTGTTGCAGCAGGCTCCTTATCTCCCCGAGATCCAGCAATTCGTCAGGAGTTATGGAGAGATAGTTCGAATAGGTACTCCACCCAGCAACAGCAATCATTTCCTCATCTGACTTCATCCAATCTCGGGCAAGTTCAAGTGCAAACGGACTTTCTGCTGCGACACCGGCGACCGTGTATTCGGCCAGCATGTACCAATCGGCTTTCTCTACCCAGAGCTGAAGTGTTTCTTTCGACATTAATTTTGGATTAACTGATAAACCAGCCAGGTACATGGCATCACTATTCCCGGTTTCGTATAAAGCGAGCGCCAATTCTGGATCCTTTTTTACATGTTTGACGAGCTTTTTTAAATCGCCGACTTTTACTCCAAATAAAGGCCCGCGCGCACCATGATTGATAAACGTCTTCTTCGTTTGTTCCGAACCGAGCACTTTGAGAGTCTGCATAATTTCTTCTAATTTCATTTTCTGCCTCCAGCCTTTTCTTCTATTTTACCATCATTATGGAAATTTTTCTGTTATCGCATTCATTCATCCTTTTTAGAAAATATTAAGATTAGCCAATTTTAAGAGAAAAGGGGATTCGGATGGGAGAACTATTTCAATTATTAAAGCGTGGAAGTAAATCGGCGATGCTTGCAGCAATTGTTAATACAGTCATTGCTATTATCAAAGGCGTGGCCTATATGTTTACTGGAAATGTAGCGATGTTCGCCGAAACCATGCATAGTTTAGGGGACGCGGCAAACCAGTTTTTTGTGTTTATCGGTTCGGCTTTAAGTAAAAAAGCCCCGACGGAAAAATTTCCAAACGGATTCGGACGGCTTGTCAATCTAGTTTTACTTGGCGCGGTGTTGATTGTCGGGATTATGGCATTTGAAACTATTAAAGAAGGCTACCACCACATAGTTCATCCAACAGCGTCAGGCGGTTTTATCATCAATATCATTGTTTTGGGTGTGGCGACCATCCTTGAGACATTTGTTCTTTACAAAGCGATGAATGAGGTCCTCCATGAAATTGGACTGGAAGCAAGCGGTCCGGGTGTATTTGCTAAGAGCTTTGCCAATCTGGGCAGAGCCAAGCCTGCGACGAAGCTTGTATTTATGGAGGACCTTGTTGCAACCTTGGGTGGTTTGCTGGCCATTATCGCAGTAGTTATTGCCCATTTTTCCAACCTCCATTGGCTCGAAGGATTAGCTTCTATTTTGATTGGAGCCATGATGTTTTTTGTGGTCGGCAGGGTCTTTTTGGACAATGCAGCAGGGGTAATTGGCCAAGCTGACGAAGAAATGGAGAACAAAATTGGCTCGCTTGTTATTTCAGATCCAGATGTCAAGGATATTCAGGGAATTACGGTTATTAAGGAAGGAGAAGACCTTCATGTTGAATTGGAAATTGAAGTCGATCCCCAGCTTACAGTTGCGGAGGCGGATGATATTAGAGACCGCTTAGCGGAAAAAATACTGGCTGAAAACGGAGTAGTCGACGTCAAGATTGAAATAGATGAAGAAGACGAGATTATGCACTGGGAAAACAAACCCCGGCCTACTGTATAGCAGGTTTATTTTCTAACACTTTGTTCTTTATAATGAAATTGTTTTTTTATGATGCATTTTATAATTGCCCTAACCATCCCCATGTTTCACTTTGTATAAAATGGATGGATTACAGGAATTCTATTCCTAGAGTACTTTTAGGGAGGCTTACGTATGTCTGAGCGCAGCATTAGGTTGACAAGTTCGGAAATTGCCGCATTATGGGCTACGTACATACAGGAAAACATGACTGTCTGTTTGCTCACCTATTTCCTGCATCACAATAAGGATGTAGAAATTAAGCCGATCCTTGAGCTGGCATTGCAGAATTCGGAAACAAACCTTCAACAGATTACTGACATTTTTGTAAAAGAAGGTATTCCGATACCTGATGGTTTTTCAGAAAAAGATTTGAATTTGGCGGCCCCTCCTTTATTTTATGATATGTTCGGACTCAGCTTCGTTTATTCCTTAACCCGACTACTAATGGTTAATGGGAGCTTCATGACGGCTAATGTTGCAAGGAAGGATGTTTTGGATTTTTTTATCACGATGAACTACGAATCAACTGAACTTTATAGGCAAGCAACTCAGTTAATGCTGTCAAAAGGGATTTACGACCGTCCGCCATACGTTCCTTATCCTGATAAGGTGGAATATGAAGACAAACTTTCCTATATAAGTGGTTTCGGCAAAAAAAGGCCACTGAATGTAGCTGAAATAATGGAGATTTTCTTTAATATCGAGAGAAATTATTTTTCAGTATTGCTATGTATGGGCCTTCTTCAAGTGATTAAGGATAAAGAAATTCATAGCTTTATTAAAGAAGGAAAAAAAATCTCCGAACAGCAAATCAGAACGTTTAATGATATTTTAATGAAAGAAGAGCTATATGGCCTTATTACAACCAATATTGAGGTGACGGATTCAACCGTCTCACCTTTTTCTGACCGATTGGTTGTCACCCTTTTCCATGCCTTAAACGGAATAGATATCGCTCTCCTTGGTCACGCGGTATCGTTATCGATGAGATCCGATTTAGTGGCCCACTATCAAAAATATATCGCTGAAATTCTTATTTACTCTGCTAAGGGAGTGGACCTTTTAATGGACCGTGGCTGGTTCCAAAAACCACCTCATGCTCCTAGCAGAAGAGACCTTCAGAAAATAGACTAGGTTCCAGCTGTGTGCAGTGAACTTAGTCTATTTTTTTAACCTTACTTAGAGTCTATGTTATTCCCACGGTTTCTGCGTTGTAAAGTATCCCGCCAGTTCTTTACTGTGTCTTCGGTGTTCTTTCCGTTTTTCGGCCCTTTCTTTCCCTGTTTCGAATAACTTTTTTTCTTCCTCTGTCTCAGGGATGATTTTAGGGACTTTAGTTGGCTTGCCATCGTCATCCAATGCCACAAATGTTAAAAAGGCAGTGGCAGCAATTTTTCGATCGCCGGAAATCAGGTTTTCGGCAATAATTTTCACAAAAACCTCCATTGAGGATGTACCAGTCCAAGTGACAAATGATTCGAAGCAGACCGAATCCTGCGGTGTAATTGGATGAAGGAAGTCGACGGAATCGGTTGAGGCAGTCACACATTCGCTGCGTGAATGCCTTGTTGCCGAAATCGATGCGAGCATATCAACATCGCTCATCAGTTTCCCGCCAAACAAGGTATTATGGTTGTTGGCATCGTTCGGGAACACCCGGCTGGTTCTGACTACTCGAGACTCATTGCATGTTTTAGCTTCCATATAATAAAAACCTCCATTTGCTTAATTATTTCTATTTTGCCCTAATTCCGTTCAATTTTTAGTGAAAAATCAGCGATTGTGGTACATTACAATATAATAGCACTTTCTAGGAGGTTTTTAATAAATGAGCATGCAGGCACAGATTATGAAGGAGTTAAACGTCTCCTCCAGCATACAGCCGAAAGAAGAAGTCCGGAAGAGAATCGATTTCTTAAAAATGTATTTAACCAAAACGAAGGCAAAAGGCTATGTGCTTGGAATCAGCGGAGGACAGGATTCCACGTTGGCAGGACGCCTGACCCAGCTTGCAGTCGAAGAGCTGCGAAATGAAGGGACGGATGCCTTATTTATTGCAGTCCGGCTGCCATATGGAGCTCAACACGATGAGGAAGACGCAAAGCGGGCGCTTGACTTTATCCAGGCCGACCGGGAAATGGTGTTTAATATTAAAGGAGCAGTTGATGAAGTTCAGAAGGAATACGACACAGCTGCACCAACACAGCCGTTGAGCGACTATCAGAAAGGAAATGTTAAGGCGAGAATGAGAATGATTGCTCAATATGCCATTGGCGGGATGGAAGGGCTGCTTGTAATTGGGACGGACCACGCAGCTGAGGCGGTCACCGGTTTTTATACAAAATACGGTGACGGAGGGGCTGATGTTCTGCCGCTAACCGGTTTATCCAAAAGGCAGGGCAGGGCACTTCTGAAGGAACTAGGCGCAGATGAACGCCTTTATTTGAAAATCCCGACTGCTGACCTGTTAGACCAAAAGCCTGGTCAGGCAGATGAAACAGAACTGGGCATTACCTACGACGAACTTGACGATTACCTCGAAGGCAAGCAGGTTTCCCGGGAGGTTGCGGAAAAAATCGAACAGCGCTATATCTTGACAGAACATAAACGGAGACTTCCCGCCAGCATGTTTGACGAATGGTGGAAGTAATTAGCTGTAAAGAGACTGCCTTAAAGCAATAGGCAGTCTCTATGCATAAGCGTTTATCCTACTTTTTGAAGCCTTAAATGATCAGCAATTAGTGCAATAAATTCACTGTTAGTAGGCTTTCCTTTTAAAGGGCTTACAGTGTTGCCAAAGACCAGATTTAAATGCTCGATACTGCCCCGGTTCCAGCCTACTTCAATCGAATGCCGGATAGCTCTTTCAACCCGGCTTGGGGTAGTATTGTACAATTTGGCGATGGCCGGATAAATCAATTTTGTAATCCCGCCTAATAATTCTACATTCCGGAACACCATTTGGATAGCTTCCCGTAAGAAAATATACCCTTTTAGGTTTGCTGGAATTCCCATCGAGCGGAGCACATCGGTGATTCTTATTTCTAAGCTCTCGCCGTTCATATTCTCATTTGACGGCTTAGATCCTCTCGAGGTTTTTATAGAATAACTTTCGTTTGAACAAATTGTTCTAATTGTATCGGATAACTGAGATAGCTCAAACGGTTTCAAAAGAAAATAGGAGACTCCTAACTCATTTGCCTTTTTTATGATGTCCTCTTTTCCAAAGGCTGTCAGCATTAAGACTTTGGTCGAAATATGATCGGCATAAAGCTTCTCGAGTAAAGAAAATCCGTCGGTATGAGGCATGATTAAATCCAGAATGACTACATCAGGATGTTCCCGTTTGATTAATTCCATTCCCTCCATACCGTTATGGGCGATTCCGACCACCTTCATATCGCCGAGTTTTGACAGGTATTCATTTAGTATTTCCGTTAATTGAAAATTATCATCTATAATTCCAATTTTTATCATGTTTAACCAATTCCTTCCTCAAAAGATCCTACTACTAAGTATTTTTCGATAATTTTCGTTAAGAAACAAGTAATATTTTCCAACAAAATACTTAGTAGCTATATAAAATCTCTGTGGTATTTGTTCAATCTTGTCGAACATTTGGCTTTGTTGTAAAAATAAAAAGGCTATTGACCTAGATTGTACTTTTCAATTTCGGTATTAATGTCTAATTCAAAGATAGTATAGATAGACGGACCCTTTACTACCTAAGTCCTATATTGAAAGCGATTGCTAAGTATTTATAAAAATGCAAAATTACAGATGCTGTGAGGGGTATTTCCCGTTATATTAAAATTACCTTCCTCCAAACTGAACGCTATATTTTAAGAAATTTTAACCTATCAGAACCACTCTGATAGGTTTTTAATTTTTATAAAAGGGCAAAATAAACCCATCACTTTAAGGGGTAAGCATAACTGAGACTTAGGAGGTAATCATCATGAAAAAACTATCCATCATTGGTGCCTTGCTGTTGAGCTTCGTGCTTGTATTGGGAGCCTGCAACAAGGATGACAAAGCAGACAATAATAAAAAGACTGACAATAAAACGGCTGAGAAAACGGACAATGACTTATTAGCCAAGGTTAAGGATGACGGGAAAATTTTAATCGGAACAGAAGGTACATACCCTCCGTTTACCTTCCATGATACAAACGGGAAATTAACCGGATTTGATGTAGAACTCTCCGAAGAGGTGGCCAAGCGGATCGGAGTGAAGGCTGAGTTCAAAGAAACTCAGTGGGATGCCATGTTTGCCGGCCTTGATGCAAAGCGATTTGACATGATTGCCAATGAGGTCGGAATTCGTCCTGACCGTCAGGAAAAATACAACTTCTCAGACCCATATATCACTTCTGCGGCTGTTTTAGTTACCAACAAGAGCAATACAAAGGTCAAATCATTTGAAGATATCAAAGGATTAAATTCCGCGCAATCATTGACAAGCAACTACGCAGATATGGCGAAAAAGTACGGAGCAAATCTTGTGGGTGTTGATGGATTCCAGCAGGCAGTGGAGCTGCTTGCGCAAAATCGCGTCGATGTGACGATTAATGACAAAATTGCTTATTTGGATTATACAAAGCAAAAGCCAGATGCACCGATTAAAATTGTGGCTACCGGTGAAGATGCATCATCAAGCGGATTTATGTTTAGAAAGAAAAGCGATACCCTTGTTGATGCCGTGAATAAGGCCTTAAAAGACATGGTCGATGACGGCACCTACAAAAAAATCTCCGAGAAATGGTTTGGTGTAGATGTTCTTAAATAGTGTTTTTGCTGACCCGGAACGAACAGCCAGGTTAATGGATATCGCCAAAACCTCCCTCCAGCCGATGCTGGAGGGTGCAATTATGAACACTATTCCTTTAACCATTATTTCGTTTATTGTCGGGATCATTTTAGCTGTATTGACAGCCCTAGCCCGAATTTCGCAGGGAAAAGTATGGCGGGGGATTGCAAGAGTTTATGTTTCCGCCATCCGCGGGACTCCCCTGTTGGTGCAATTATTTATCATCTTTTATGGGTTGCCGAATGTCGGGATTACGCTTGATCCGTTTATATCTGCTGTCATCGGCTTTTCGTTGAGCGTTGGGGCATATGCATCAGAAATTATCCGCGCGGCGATTCTGTCAATCCCCAAAGGCCAGTGGGAGGCTGGCTATTCCATTGGAATGACTTACGCGCAAGCTTTAAAAAGAATCATTTTGCCACAGGCTGCGAGAGTATCAGTTCCGCCATTATCGAATTCATTTATTAGTCTTGTAAAAGATACTTCACTCGCATCCCTGGTGCTAGTAACAGAAATGTTCCGCCGTGCCCAGGAAATCGCCTCCCGGAACTATGAATTTCTGTTGGTCTATACCGAGGCAGCACTCATTTATTGGGTTATTTGCTTTTTCTTGTCTGTGCTCCAGCAATATATGGAAAAGAGGATGGATCGGTATGTGTGATGAAATATTTTTTTCGCAGCATAAATACAATTTTTCGCACAGAATCAATAACAAAAGGACTGAAATAACTAAATATAATTGCATAAAAATGATTTCGTATTGGATTTTTTGCAATCGATAAGATTCTATTAGCGAATTTCACGGGTCTATTGGCGAATTTGGCCATTCTATCAGCGAATCGACTTTTAATGACCCTTTTTAGAAAAAACCCGAATGAAAAAGGGAGTATTACAATGATTTCCATTAAAGGATTACACAAGCAGTTCGATCAATTAGAGGTATTAAAGGGAATAGATCTTGACGTGGGGAAAGGAAAGGTTGTGGTTGTGATCGGTCCGTCCGGATCGGGGAAAACGACGATGCTCCGCTGCTTGAACATACTTGAGATTCCCACAAAAGGTGTCATTTCCATTGAAGGCCACAGTCTTGATTTTTCAAAAAACGTTTCGAAAAAAAGCATTGCCTCGTTCCGCCGTCTGACAGGAATGGTGTTTCAAAACTATAATCTCTTCCCGCATAAAACGGCTCTTGAAAATGTCATGGAGGGACCGGTTGTGGTAAAGGGGATGGATAAATCGAAAGCGCGTGAGAAGGCGGCTGCCCTTCTTCAAAAAGTAGGCCTCGGCGATAAAATGGACTACTATCCTTCGCAGCTATCGGGCGGCCAGCAGCAGCGGGTCGGAATTGCCCGTGCCTTGGCAATGGAGCCTGAGGTAATGCTATTTGATGAACCGACATCGGCGCTCGACCCTGAGTTAGTCGGCGAGGTGTTGAGGGTCATGAAAGACCTTGCCCAAGAGGGGATGACCATGATTGTCGTTACTCACGAAATGCGATTTGCCCGTGACGCAGCAGACGAAGTCATCTTCATGGACGGCGGCGTCGTTGTCGAGCGTAACAAGCCGGAAGAAATCTTCACCAACCCTAAAGAGGAACGAACTAGGAAGTTTTTGAATATGATTCAATAAGTGCTTCAGCTGAGGGCTGGGGCATTTTTTTGTTGTGCAGTCGGATTGCCTGTTCTAACTGTCGTAAATCCGGTTAACTTCGGATAAATCGGTCTTACCTTTGTCGTGTAATCCGCTTTTACTGCCGCTTAACATCTTTGTGAAAACTTCATAAAAAATCCCCAAAAAGTGAAACTTTTCCCTTTTTTATCCGTATTATTGACTATACATATGACAGAGGGAAGGGATGGATGCCCTATGTACAAATGAAAACAACTTTCCTTTGTACTTACAACTCACTATGAAGGAAAAGGATGATGCATATGGAACTTTTCGGCTTGCCAATAGCCACGATTTATTTGTACGGTCTCATCATTTCTGGAGTATTAACTGTTTTCTATGTGTTGTTTGCTGATGTGTTTCATTTTGACACAGGAGACGGCGGCTTGCACTTTCTCAATCCGGTCCTTGTCTTTGCCTTTGTCACGGTCCTATCGGCAAGCGGTTACCTATTTGAAAGGCTGACTGACCTTCATTACTTACTGATACTGGGAATATCAGTTGTTTTCGCATTTATAGTTGTTACTTTATTAAATGTTTTTATTCTTGTACCGTTATCCTCCGCTGAGGAATCACTCGTCTATAAAGAATCTGATCTGAGAGGACGGATTGGCACCGTCATCACGCCAATTCCTGCCGACGGCTTCGGAGAGGTCATCATTGAGAATGCAAGCGGCCGGATTGCCAAGCCTGCCACAAGCTTTGAAGGGGAGTCCATACCAAACGGTGTGAAAGTGCTTATTGTTCAGGTGAAGAATGGGGTCCTTGAAGTAACCATTCACCAGGAACTTGAAAGCTTCTTATAAAAATAGAGAGAAAGAGGAGGTTCACAATATGGAACTTGGATTTGTATGGGTAATTATTGGGATTGTTGCACTTATCTTAATCGCATTAATCGGAGTATTTATTACCAAGTACCGGACGGCCGGGCCGGATGAGGCACTGATTGTAACCGGTAGTTTCCTTGGAAACAAAAATGTCCACGTCGACGAATCGGGTAACAAAATTAAAATCATTCGCGGCGGCGGTACGTTTATTTTACCAGTTTTTCAACAAGCAGAACCATTAAGCTTGTTATCTAGCAAACTAGAAGTGACCACCCCGGAGGTTTATACAGAGCAGGGCGTACCGGTTATGGCTGATGGGGTATCCATTATCAAAATCGGTGGTTCCATTACGGAAATTGCCACAGCAGCTGAACAGTTCCTCGGCAAGCCGAAGGAAGAAAGGGAAAATGAGGCGAAAGAGGTTCTTGAGGGGCATCTGCGCTCCATTCTTGGCTCGATGACAGTTGAAGAAATCTATAAGAACCGTGACAAATTCTCGCAGGAAGTGCAGCGTGTGGCTTCGCAGGACCTTGCGAAAATGGGTCTAATCATTGTTTCCTTTACGATTAAAGATGTTCGTGACAAAAACGGCTATCTTGATGCCCTTGGTAAGCCGCGGATTGCGCAGGTGAAGCGCGATGCTGATATCGCCACTGCCGAAGCTGATAAAGAAACACGCATTAAAAAAGCTGAAGCCGATAAGGAAGCGAAAAGATCTGAACTTGAGCGCGCAACAGAGATTGCCGAGGCGGAAAAGATCAATCAATTAAAAATCGCGGAATTCCGCCGCGAGCAGGATATTGCCAAAGCCCGCGCTGATATGGCTTATGATCTTGAAAGTGCTAAAGCTAAGCAGGATGTAACCGAGCAGGAAATGCAGGTTAAAATCATCGAAAGACAGAAGCAAATTGAGCTGGAGGAAAAGGAAATTCTCCGCCGCGAGCGCCAATACGATTCTGAAGTGAAAAAGAAAGCAGATGCTGACCGCTATTCGATTGAACAGTCTGCTGCTGCAGAAAAAGCAAGGCAGATGGCTGATGCGGAAGCTAACAAATACCGGATTGAGGCGATGGCACAGGCCGAGGCTGAGCGCGTGCGCTTGGACGGTATTGCCAAAGCGGAATCGCAAAAGGCCCAAGGTTTATCTGAAGCCGAAATCATCCGTATGAAAGGTCTTGCCGAAGCTGAAGCAAAACAAAAAATTGCCGAAGCGTTTGAGCAATTCGGCCAGGCTGCCATTCTCGATATGATTATCAAAATGCTTCCGGAATACGCGAAGCAGGTGGCAAGCCCACTTTCCAATATTGAGAAAATTACGGTCGTGGATACAGGCGGCGGTTCTGGTCCAAATGGCGGTGCCAATAAAATTACCGGCTATGCCACCAACCTGATGGCTAGCCTTCAGGAGTCACTAAAGGCATCAAGCGGCTTAGACCTCAAAGAGCTGATTGAGAACTATTCTGGCAAATCGAACGTGAAAAGAAGCATTGAGGAATTAACAGACGAAATCAAAAAGAAAGATTAATAGAAAGGGGCTGACCTGCTTAAATGCGGTCGCCCCTTTTCCATGCGCACAGTATGGAAGAAGACCAAGAGTCACAGCAGGATCCTACCTGAAAACCACTGCTGACTCACCTTACCTCCCTGGTTTTTCAATTAGGTTGTCATCGCACCAATCATTCCAGCATCATTTTGATATTTGCAGCCTTTCCCAAATAAAAATGGGTGCCCCGTCGTCGGGACACCCTTTTATATTTAAGAGAGGTGTTTTGAGATGAGTAAGAGCCATAAGACCTGCTGTGACTCCGAAAAGGGGATTGCTTCGACAACTTGGGGGGGCCGTCGAGAATACCTTCTTCTTAGATGTTCTTATTTTAGCGGGAAAGATTGAAGATGTTATGAAGAACTTATGATGATTTTGTGAAGTTGCAAAAATCACAGCCCCAGGATGCTATAGTTATGATATGGGGAGTGATTATAATGAAAATATTATTAGTCGACGATGAACGTAGAATCATAGAAGTTCTCGAAGCTTACCTTGAAAGAGAAGGCTATGAAATTCATAGTGCAGATAATGGAATAGTTGCTCTGAAAAAGGCCAAAACCCTTCAGCCTGATTTAATAATATTAGACTTGATGCTTCCCGACATATCAGGTGAAGAGGTTTGCCGGCTTGTCCGCAAGGAATCCGATGTACCGATTTTGATGCTGACGGCCAAGTCAGCTGAAGACGACCGAATTAACGGCATCGTCATGGGCGCTGATGATTATTTAACGAAACCGTTCAGCCCGCGCGAGGTTGTTGTCCGGGTTCAGGCCATTTTACGACGCATCAAAAAGGCCGAAAAAGTGGACCGTCTTGAATTTAACAGAAGGAAACTTGCGATAGATTTAGATAAAAAGGAAGTAACCGTTAACGGACAATATATTACGCTTACCCCTATTGAATATAAGCTGTTAACCAATATGGCCGTGAATCCCGGCCGGGTTTACAGCCGCATGGATTTACTTGAAAAAATCCAGGATGTAGGCATGTATTATGAAGGATATGAGCGCAGCGTAGATACTCATATCAAAAACCTGCGCAAAAAAATCGAGAGCGACTCACGGCAGCCGGAGTTCATCATGACTGTTTTCGGCATGGGTTACAAATTTGGAGGGGTTCCCGATGCTGCAAACGCTCCGGTCTAAAATTCTTTTTTACCTTTTAGTGATTTCGATGATCGGCATTTTGATCGTCAGCTTTTTTATCCAATACGGATTTGAAGAGAGCTTTCATAGCTATCTGGACCGAAATCGTGAAAAAAAGATTGATAGAGTGATAACTGAAATTGAAAAGGGCTTTCGGCAAAACGGCCATTTTACACGGGACCCGGTGTTTGCGATGCTGCACGAATATGCGATGGGTGACCAGCTTTATTTTCAACTTTATGATCGCTACGGACAAATTCAGATGGACTCCTCAAATATTCGCAGCATGTTGAATAGCCTCGGTCTGAATGAACCGGAGCCAAGCGGTGAGGAATGGCACTCGAAAAATTATACACTTAGGGTCGACAACAAAATGATCGGAAAACTCGTCGCGATTTATCCTGAGGGCTTAATTGATGACGAGTACAAATTTATCCAAACCATCCAATTATACATATATGCCGCTGTATGCTTAACCGTTGTACTGGCAATTGTCTTCAGTATGCTTTTTTCAAAAAAATTAACCTCTGGTTTGAAAAAGCTTTCCTTTGCGGCCGATGAGTTGCAGCAACACAACCTGAATATTCGTATTCCATTAAAGGGGCTGCCAACTGAGGTTAAGCAGCTGGCCATTTCCTTCAATAACCTGGCGGAATCACTGGCAAAGGAGGAAATGCTTCGGAAACAGTTTACGGGGGATTTGGCTCACGAACTGCGTACCCCGCTTGCTACCTTAAGAAGTCAGATCGAGGCATTTCAGGACGGTATCTGGGAGCCAACTCCGCAGCGCCTTCAGGCCAGTCACGAGGAGCTGATGCGGTTGGTTAGGCTTGTGAACGAGCTGGAGAAATTGCTCGCTGCAGAAAACCCGCAAATGAAACTCGAAAAAATCGAGCTCGATGCTGGCAGTGTGCTGTCGGCATTATGGGAAATGTTTATGCCGATTTTCCAGGAGAAAGGGGTTCACCTGCATATTGTAGAGCCCGGGCAGGAGGAGATTTTTGATGCAGACAAGGATCGCCTCATGCAAATTCTCTCTAATGTTCTAAACAATGCTTTGAAGTACACGCCGGAAGGAAAAAATGTGACCATTTCAGTGGCAACGGACCGCGATGGCTACGTGGGCTTCAGAGTACAGGATCAAGGCACCGGCATGGCGGAGGAAGACATCCCGCACATTTTCGAACGATTCTATCGCGGAGATAAGTCCCGGGACCGAAAAACAGGCGGAGCGGGAATTGGACTTTCTGTGGTGAAGGCACTTATGGACGCTCATAAAGGAATTGTAAAGGTGAAAAGTAAGCTTGGAAAAGGAACAACTATGACGTTGTGGTTTCCGAGGGAATATTAGTGTAAAGACCGGGCCGCAGCAGGTTGCAGCGACCCGGTCTTTATTTAAGTAAATCGATAATATGGTAAACCTTTCCGCTTTCAACTGTTCCACTTAAGACGAGGTCTATTAATGCTCCGGCCACTACCTCCGCTTTTAATAAGATATTTTTTTCCTTGAACTCGATGAATTTTTCGAGATCATTAAAGGCATCTTGCGATGAAGAGCGGATCGTTTCTTGCATCTTTGTATCCATAACCCCGGGGCTGAATGCGAAAATTTTATGATTGGTTCCTAGCTCCCTCTGCTCGAGAGCCGCTGTTTGCGTAAACATGTTTAACCCTGCTTTTGAGCTGCAATACACACTCCAGCCTTCGATAGGGTGGACAGCAGCACCCGATGTCACATTGATGACCTGAATGGTAGTGTTTGTATGCTGGGCTTTACTTAAAAATAGATTGGTAATCAAGATTGGCGCAATTAAATTAACTTTGATGTTCCGAACAGTAGGCGTTTGGTCCAATCTGCCAACCGTATGTATGGGCTCAATCACACCAGCGTTGTTGAAAAGAAGAATCTCTTCAGGTTCCTCTTTAAAGATACTATGGGCAACCTCCATAAAAACTTCCTGAATTTCTTTATCCAGTGAAAGATTGCAGGGAAAATGTCTATAGTTTACGCCTTTTTCTGCAGCAAGATTTTTTAAATCCTCATTGCCAGTTCGGGACACCGATATGACAGCCATGTGTTCTTGGAAAAGGCGCTTTGCAATGGCTTCGCCCAATCCTTTCGAGGCACCGGTAACAATCGCATATTTCATGGGAAAATCCCCCTTATTAATCATCCTTTCATTATTTTATGTTTGTAATAGCTTTAATTCAAGGAAGAGGCTTGGGGGAAAATACGTTTTATCAGCAGTTCTAAGGAGGCAATCGGCGATTTGAAAGGTTTTATCGGTTGGTCAAGGACTTTTTTCGGCGAATTAACCTAGTCTATCGGCGATTTTTACTTCTTCTATTGGCGATTCTAAGCATTCTATTGGCGAATTAGAGCTCTCAATTGGCGAATAATAATTTTCCCACCCGAAAAATCAGATCATTTTCCGACAAATAAAAAAGGCAGCCTCCCCATAAAGGAAAGCTGCAAAAACTTAACGTGCAATCGGATAGAACTTCTTCCACTCGTTTAAGAAGGACTGGGTGGAAGAATTGGGATGTTCAAGGACCCGAGGGGTAGGTCCGGATTGCTTTACTTCGCCGCCAACGATAATTGCCAGCCGGTTTGTCAGATAATGAATTTCCATCAAATCATGGCTCACAAACACAGCGGTTGTCCCGGTTGTGGAAATAATCTCCTTGAAATCTTCCATGAGCTTGATTTTCGTTGGAAAATCTAATGCTGAAAATGGCTCATCAAGAAACAGGATTTCCGGCTCGACAATCATCGCTCGCGCCAAATTTACTCTTTGTGCTTCGCCGCCAGATAAATAGAGGGCATTTTTTTTCGCCAAATGGCTAATCCCAAACAACTCTAGCCAGCGTGTAACTTTTTCCTTAATTTCAGTTTTAGGAACCTTTCTTAATGTTAAACCAATCGCAATATTGTAAAAAACAGTACCATCTAATAGTAACGACTGCTGCAGGGCAATCGAAAATTTCCGCCGCAACTCAAGCGGAGCGCTGCCAGAGGGAATTGTCTCACCGCGGTAGAGAATTTCACCTCCCGAAGGCTTCTCTAAAAAAGCAATCAGCTTTAGCAAAGTGCTCTTTCCCGCACCGTTCGGGCCCATAACCCCCAGGAATTCGCCGCCTTCAATCTGAAATTCAGGAAGGTTAAGAATGCTGCGGTTTCCTGCACGATATGTGATATTTTTTAATTCAATTAACGGCGTCACGAGAAACGCCTCCTTTGCTGTAAAAAGGTTAATGCCGCCGTAATTAACAGGGCAAGGGATAACAGGATAAACGACAAAGCCAATGCAATATCGAAGTTACCTTTTGAAACTTCCATCACAATGGTGGTCGTTAGGATACGGGTATCTCCCTGAATATTCCCGCCGACCATCATTGCCGCTCCAACTTCGGCAATGACCCGGCCAAAGCCCGCCATAATTGCAGCAACAATCGCAATTTTCGATTGCTTGACGAGAATCATTAATGTCTGCAGCCTAGTGGCGCCAAGGGCTTTAATCTGTAACAGCATTTTTTCGTTGATTTGCTGGAATGACGAGCTTGTCAGGCTTGTCACGATCGGCAATGAAACTAACACTTGAGCCATAACAATGGCGGTCGGCGTATACAGCAATCTCCATTCACCAAGCGGACCGGACCGCCATAAAAACATCGTAATCCAAAGCCCGGCGACAACAGGGGGGAGGCCCATGCCCATATTGATGAATAACATAAGCAGCCGACGCCCGCGGAAACGCGTCAACCCAAGCAGGATCCCAAGCGGCAAGCCAATAAGGGTGCTAATCAAAATGGCAATGAGACAAACTTTTAGAGTCAGCCATGTAATCGCAAAAACCTCGGAATTACCGGTAAATATCATCTCTATTGCTTTCTTTAGTCCGTCGATTAGCAGTTCCATATGTACCTCCTGGTGCCGGGAAGGCCGTCCAATTTATGGGCGGCCTTTAGCTTAGTTAATGTTTTATTCTGTATAGCTAATAAATAATGATTGTCCGTATTCTTTCTTGCCAAAGTTTTCAATGACTTCTTGAGTCTTCTTATCTATCATGAATTTAACAAACTCTTCTGCGTCTTTGCTGTTAACCATATTATGTTTTTCAGGGTTAACCTGCATGACATGGTAAATGTTCATTAAGTCCTGTCCGCCTTCAACGGCGATTTTCAGGGTGTCTAAGTTTTTCTCTTGAGCTAACCATGTTGCGCGGTCCGTTAAAACATAGCCCTTTTTCTCAGCAGCAACCTGAAGGGTTTGTCCCATTCCTTGCCCAGTGGATACGTACCATTCACCTTCTGGCTTGATCGTATCCGCCTGCCAGATGCTTAGTTCTTTTTTGTGTGTACCAGAGTCGTCACCGCGTGAAATAAAAACACTTTTAGTATCAGCAATCTTTTTGAAGGCTGCTTTAATATCCTGTCCGCTTACACCGGCTGGGTTTTCCTTCGGGCCTACTAAAACAAAGTCATTGTACATAACACGTTTGTAGTTGATGGCATCGCCAGCGTCAACTACTGCTTTTTCAGCTGCAGGAGCGTGAACTAATAGGGCATCCGCTTCACCTTTTGTTCCCATTTCAAGAGCTTGTCCAGTACCAACGGCGATTGTTTTCACTTTTACGTTATTTTCTTTTTCAAACAATGGAATGAGGACATCCAGCAGGCCGCTGTCCTGTGTGCTTGTAGTGGTTGCTAAAATCATTTCCGTTTGAGCTGGTTTTTCTTCTGCCTTCTTTTCTTTAGGAGCAGCATTTGTTTTGGTATCGGAATTGCCGCACGCTGATAAAATTAAAAGCATAAAAGCAAATAGAGTAATCAATAAACGATTCTTCCTCATAAAATTAGTTCCTCCGATGTAGTTGTTTGATAGATGATTTTTCCTAAATCTGACACATCATAACCTTCGAGATTGGTTAAGCTGTTTTTGAAACTATCCGATTGCAGGAAGCGAATGATTTCCGCCAGGCTTCGTTTGTTCTCTTCTTTGAAGCGAAAAACAAGGTCGAAATTTTCCTTTGCAACCGGTATAAAATCAAGCCCTAACTGAATGGCAGCGGACTGAATGCCAAATGCGACATCGACGATTCCCCTGCTTATGTAGGCGGCGGCGGATAGATGGTTCCACTCTTCGTTGCCATAGCCAAAAATTTTACTAGGATCGATTCCATAGCTTGATAGTTTAGAATCTAGTAAAAAGCGCGTTCCTGCTCCTTTTTGCCGGTTAATAAAATGCACGTCTTTTCTGGTCAGGTCGTGGAAATCCTGTATCCCTTTTGGATTCCCTTTGGCAACAATAAATCCTTGTTCTCGTGCAGCCAATCTCATTACCAAAATCGATTCATAAATAAATAACTGATGGATAAATGGCAGATTATATTCTTGTGAGGCAGGGTCTAATAGATGGATGGCGGCAATATCAGATTGCCCACGATATAAGAGCATCAATCCTTCCAAACTTCCGATATAGGAAGGCTGGATTTGCAGGCTTAGAGAACCTGCTGCCTGTTTGGTAAAATGCTCGACCAGAAAGTCGTGGCTCCCGGAAAGACGAATTGATGCAGCATGATGATAAACTGGTGCTGAGTGATCTACCACAGGCTTTTTAGACGGCGCTTTCGTTTTTTCTTTAAATCTTTCCAGTTCGGCATGTTCAACTCTCATTTTGTTTCCTATTTTGAAGGCCTGGAGCTCTCCACGTTTGATGAGCTCGTAAACGGTGTGCTTGGAAATTTGAAAAATCTGCGCAACCTCATCGGGAGTATAGGCCTTTTCCTCCATATTAATCCCTCCTTTTCCATAATTTTAAAAAAATCATATCACATTCGATATGACTTTTGTTAAGTTTTGTAACGTTTTATTAAGTTTTGTTTAGGATTGTCACGAATTGTTCGGAGTTTTTTTATGCTAGGATGAGAATTCATAATAAGTTCACAAACTTGATCTATTGTTCAATAGTGAGCATATAAAGTTTGTTGTACTATTAATAGAAGAAATAATAATTTTTTTAAAGGGAAGGGATTTGAATGTCCAAGCTTTTATATATAACCGCCAATCCAAAAATAGATTCCAATTTTTCAAAGGGAGCGCAAATCGGGGAAGTTTTTCTCGAAGAATTTAAGAAAATACAACCAGATGTTGAAATTGAGCATATGCACCTTTACAGCATGGATATCCCAGAAATAGATATGGATTTATTATTTGGCCGCGCTAAGCTTTCTTTTATGGGGTATACGAAGGACCAGTTGTCTGAAGGCGAGCGGACGAAGCTTGAAAAAATGCATGGACTGGCTGAGCGATTTATCGCGGCCGATTACTATGTGTTCGTGACGCCAATTTGGAATCTTGGCGCACCACCGATTTTAAAATCGTTTATGGATTGTATGTTCCTTCATGGAAAAACCTTTACGAACACGGAAAACGGCCCGAAAGGATTGCTGACAGGAAGGAAGGCACTTCATATCCAAACCCGGGGCGGCATTTACTCAACCGGTCCAATGGCCGAATTTGAAATGGGGGACCGCTATTTAAGAAAGGCGCTTGAATTCCTTGGCTTTGAATTAATGGACACCGTCTACGCAGAAGGGCTGGACCATTACCCAAAACAAATCACAGAAATCATGGCAGCGGCAAAGGATAAAGCGGCAGATGCGGCAAGAGAAATGGCGAAAGCAACTGTTGCTATATAAACAACACGGCTCGCACCGGATTGCGAGCCGTGTTTTTTAAAATTTCCCCGTAAACTGAAAGAACAGTACAATTAATCCCAGCACCCAAACGTAAACCGCAAACGGCTTCAAGGAATGCTTTTTCAAATACCCAATCATCCATCTGACCGCAACATAGCCGAAGAACGCAGATGAGACAATTCCAACGAGTAAGGCGGAAAGTGAAATTTCCTCAGCGCTGCCGCCAAACAAATCCTTTGTTTGCAGAACAATCGCCCCGGCAATTGCTGGCGTTGACAAAAGGAACGAAAAATATGCGGCAGTTTCCCGGTCCAGCTTACGCCAAAGTGCAGCCACAATCGTCATTCCCGAACGCGAAATGGCCGGCATAATGGCTACCGCCTGGAACGTACCGATGATAAAGGCATCCTTATAACTGATGTCGTCCATTCTCTTATGGCCGTTTTTCGCCGAATCGGCCAGCCACAGGAATAAACCGGTAATTAAAAACTCCCAGCCAATCGTCACGCCTGTTTTCGAAATTTCATCAATATAATCCTTGAAAGCCAGTCCAAAGATCACCGCCGGTATTGTTCCGACAATAAGCAACAACATTAATTTACTAAACGGTTTCTTGATGATGTTAATAAATTCATCTTTATAAAAGACGAATACGGCCAGCAAGGTACCAACATGCAGCATCGTATCGAGCAGCAGGCCAGCTTCCTGCAGTCCAAACAAATTTCGTCCTAAATAAAGATGCCCGGTGCTCGAAATCGGCAGAAATTCCGTCAGCCCCTGAATAATCCCGAGGATGAGTGCTTCAAGTTTTGTTAACATATATTCCCTCTCAGTTCATATTTTTTTGGCTAAGCCTGTACATTCCATTCATATGCGTATTTTTACTTATTCATGAAAATCATCTGTGTTTTTACAGTTACCAAAAACAAATTATCTGTTAAAAAACAAAATAGGTGCAAAGGTGAAGCGTTCTCCCATAAAATAGAAGTATAGTAATCCTCGAGAGGAGAATCGGGTTGGAAAATAAACATCTTTATTTTAATACTTCCATTGGGGTCAAAAAGCCGGAAAATTACCGTAATAAAGAGCAGGCTTGTCCATTTTGCGCCAGAGAAGAGCTTACCGACCTGATTGAGGTCGATGGTCCGATTATTCTCTTGAAAAATAAATATCCCGTGCTGGAAAATGCCTATCAAACTGTGTTAATTGAAACAGACGACTGCCATGCGGAACTATCAACCTACTCAAAAGAGCATCTACATAGATTGATTAGGTTCGGATTGCGTCATTGGCTGGAGATGGAAGAAAGCGGGGGCTTTAAGTCGGTTATTTTTTTCAAAAATCATGGTCCGTTATCTGGAGGCACCCTGGCCCATCCGCATATGCAAATTATTGGACTGCATGATCTTGACTATAAAGAAAAAGTTGCGCCTGAAATGTTTGAGGGCATTGTGATTTCTGAGGAAAATGGGGTCCGATTTACGCTTTCCACCAAGCCGCGTGTTGGTTTTTACGAGTTTAATATGGAAATGCCGGAGTTCGGCTATCAAGAGCGCTTTGCCGAATATATGCAAATGGCTGTCCATTATATTCTTCATCATTTTCCCTTTAGGGCGACGAGCTATAATATTTTCTTCCATCATTTTGATGAAAAAATTTACGCCAAGGTTGTACCAAGATTTGTAACGACGCCGCTCTACATTGGTTACGGTCTTCCGCAGGTGCCGAATAATCTGAATTGGATGGCGGACGAACTGAAGCGGATTTACTTTTAGAATTATGTAAATTCACCCAAACACAGTTTGAAAGTTGTGATTTGTGTTCATTAAAAATATAATGGAGGAATGTACAAGTTCTTTTTTTAAGGTGGGACTTCTTCGTGACTTCAAAGAACACAAACTCCAAGATTGATTACAGTCTGGTTTTGATAGTATTATTGTTGTTTTTGGCGAGCTGTGTGTCGATTTATAGTGCGCAGGCAAGTGGTCAATATAAGGAAAACTTTTTGCTCAAGCAAATTGTCTGGTATGCGGTCGGCGGCGGGATTGTCGCGACAGTGATGACGCTGGATTCAGACCAGCTCCGTAAATTAACCTGGTACGCTTACGGCTTCGGGATCTTTTTGCTCGGCTTCTTAATTATTGCTCCGACCAGCATTGCTCCTGTGATCAACGGGGCGAAAAGCTGGTATAAGGTTCCTGGGATGGGGTCTTTGCAGCCATCTGAGTTTGTAAAGATTTTTATCATTTTGGCACTGGCGCGGGTGATTGATGACCATCACCATAAAAATTCTGTCAAAACATTGCAGACCGATTTTTGGCTGTTGGTGAAGCTTGGTCTTGTGACGATGGTGCCGCTGCTCTTAGTGATGCAACAGCCGGACTTAGGAACCTCGCTCGTATTTCTGGCCATTTTGTTAGGGATGATCTTTATCTCGGGTATTTCTTGGAAACTGCTTGTGCCCATTTTCTCAGCTGGAATTGTGCTTGCATCAACAATTCTCTATTTCGTTTTATGGAAGCCCGATTTGCTGGAAAAATATCTAGGTGTCAAACAGTATCAGTTCGGCCGGATTTATTCCTGGCTCGACCCTTATAATTTCCAAAGCTCGGCCGGTTACCAGTTAACCAAATCACTGATGGCGATTGGTTCAGGGCAAACTGGCGGGAAAGGCTATGGCCACCGTGAAGTATATTTGCCGGAAAGCCATACTGACTTTATTTTCAGTGTTGTCGGTGAGGAATTCGGCTTTATTGGCGCAAGCGTGCTGATTAGTTTGTTCTTTTTATTGATTTACCATATTACAAAGGTCGGAATGGAAACAAAAAATCATTTTTATACCTACATTTGTGTTGGAGTCATCAGTATGATTACCTTCCACGTTTTCCAAAACATCGGCATGACCATCGGGGTCCTGCCAATCACCGGTATTCCGCTCCCGTTCATTAGCTACGGGGGAAGCGCATTGATGGGGAATATGCTGGGACTGGGCTTGATTTTTTCAATCAGGTACCATTATAAAAAGTATATGTTTTCGACAACAGCATAATTTGTTTGAAAAAGAGCGACATTGTTTCGCTCTTTTTTTACTGTCAACATGGGATTGGCGGATAATATTTGGAAAACGGCGGAACTCTTTGAACTTAGCTTAGCGGATATCTCCTCCAATTCGGCGGATAAACTCTCCAAATATGTCCCCAAAGCAGAAAGAGCAGGGCCATGGCTTGCCCTGCTCTTTCAAAGTGAATTGTATATAGGGAGTTTTTTTAATAACTATTTCTTAAGCATCATTTTTTCAAGATCATCTAGCATCAAGTTTGCCGCAATAACCCCTCCTGCTGTATTCCAAACAGCATCACTAACCTCATGGGCATTGCCGTTTTTAACAACATTTAGGTTTTTCCAAAGCGGGTCCGTTGTCCATTCCTTAGCGGTATTTAAAGCAGTCTGGTCGCCATTAGGAGCGTAAGTGAAGTAGAAAAGAACGTCTGCGTCCATTTTCGGAATCACTTCCTTGCCAACTTCAACAGCCAGGTTGCCAAGTTTATTAGCAGGTGTGAATAGCTCTGCCTGCTGGGCGGCACGTTTAAATCCTAACTCGTTAAAAATCACCCCAGAGAAGGAATCTGTATAATAAATTCGGGATTTCCCCGCCATAAAGCGGACAACTGAAACCTCCTGATTTACTTTATCACCGAGTTTTTCCTTTAATGATGTCACTTTATTATCGAAATCGCTTAACACCTTGTTGCCTTTTTCCTCTTGATTGACAGCTTTTGCATATAATTTAAAGTTTTCCTTCCAGTCTCCCCGTAATGTTTCTGAAAAAACAGTTGGAGCGATAGCACTTAACTGATTATATACCGCTTCCTGACGCAGCTTGTTTCCGATAATTAAATCCGGTTTCAGAGCAGCGATTTTTTCAACATTAACTTCGCTTTCAGTTCCAACAACTTCTACGCCATTCATGTCTTTTTTAATATGATCATACCATGGGTCACCAAGCCAGGATTGAACAGCGCCGACTGGTTTAATACCTAAAGCTAATAATGCTTCAGTTCCTTCGTTTGTCAAAACCACCACGCGTTTAGGTGTGCCCTTAATTGTGGCAGAGCCCATTGCATGTTCAACGGAATACGATTTTTCAGCCGTTGAAGCTGCTTTTTCTTTTTTCTCAGTTGTATTTTCCGCATTCCCGCCACAAGCAGCTAATAAGAAAATAGCCATGACGGAAAAAAGAGTTAGAAATGATTTCAATGCTTTCATCTAACTATGTATCCCCCTTACTGGTTGTTAATGATAATCATTTTCATTTACACACCTATCATAAAGTGATCGCCACTCCCATGTCAACAGTTTTATTGAAAATGATTTTCAAAATCAATAACAAATTTGGACGGCCCAGCATTATAATTGAAAAACGCTTTCAATTCAATTGACAATCATTATCAATTAGCGGTAGACTAAAGTAGTGAGAGGATTTTAACTAAGGATAAAGAGAGAAAGGTTTTTCAACATGCTTTTAAAAAGTTCCTCCTTAAAATGGGCCGGCTTATTGGCGGCTATTATTCTAATGCTGCTACTTATGTGTGCCAGTGTCATCTTCGGATATACAGACACGAATCTGCAAATGGCGATTGACGCTTTTACAAACAATAATGGCTCAAATGAGCATATCATCATTCAAACTGTCCGGCTGCCGCGTGCACTGATTGCTTCTGTAGTCGGCGCAAGTCTCGCTATTGCTGGGGTGTTAATGCAAACCCTAACAAAAAATCCGCTTGCATCGCCTGGAATCTTTGGAATAAATGCTGGCGCTGGGTTCGCCGTAGTCGTTGCGATTACCTTATTCTCTATTGATAGTACCCAGGGATTTAATGCGTTAGCCTTTCTTGGGGCAGCGGTCGCGGCCATCAGCGTTTATGTCATTGGCTCCGTAGGACGCGGCGGTTTAACACCAATGAAACTCACATTAGCGGGTGCGGCAATGGCGGCTATGTTCTCGTCATTTACGCAAGGCTTGCTCGTTTTGAACGAAGCCCTCTTGGACCAAGTGCTGTTTTGGCTCGCTGGTTCGGTGTCCGGCCGAAAGCTGGAAACGCTAGTTTCAGTCTTGCCATACATAGGAGCAGGCTGGATTGGCTCCCTCATGATTTCTGGGAAAATGAATATTCTTGCTATGGGGGAAGATGTAGCGAAAGGTCTTGGGCTAAATACAGGATTCATTAAAATTGCCATCGGGGTGCTGGTTATCTTACTTGCAGGGGGATCTGTGGCTGTGGCCGGACCGATTGGTTTTGTAGGGATTGTCGTTCCTCATATCACGAGGTCGATTGTAGGCATTGACCATCGCTGGGTCATTCCAATGGCCGGGATTTTAGGTGCCATATTATTATTGGCAGCGGATATTGCTGCCCGATATTTGCTAATGCCGTCAGAGGTCCCTGTTGGTGTGATGACTGCCATCATTGGAACCCCGTTCTTCATTTACATTGCAAGAAAGGGGTTCAATGCACGATGAGCAAATATAAAAATTTCCGTCTGTTTAATGGGAGATTCTCCGTTTTAATGGACCGAAAAGCTGGAATTATTTTTACCGTCCTGCTGATCATCACATTTGCGGTTTTTGTCCTGAGCACGGGATCCGGGGAAATGAAAATTAATCCCCTGACAGTTTTAAAGGTTTTATTTGGCTCCGGGCCTGATATGGAGACACTGGTTATCACCTCCTTCCGCCTGCCGCGCATTATTGTTGCCCTCATTGTTGGTATGTGTTTAGCGACAGCCGGCAGTATTTTGCAAGGGATGATCCGTAATCCGCTGGCTTCTCCTGATGTTTTGGGTATTACCGGAGGGGCAGCAGTTGCCGTCGTTGGTTTTTTGGCAATGTTCAGCGATAAGAACCACTCGCTGACAGTCAGCATTGCTTGGCTTCCGTTAGCCGCTTTTATCGGCGCTGGAGTTGTGGCTTTTTTAGTTTATTTCCTTGCTTGGAAAAACGGCGTCTCGCCTATAAGGCTTGTATTAATTGGAATCGGGATTTCCACGCTGATGCAGGCATTAACGACCCTTCTGATGGTGATGGGGCCAATTTATCAGGCGAGTCAGGCCAATATTTGGATTACCGGAACAGTTTATGGTTCCAATTGGAAAAACGTCGCCATTCTTGCGCCGTGGGCGGTCATTTTCTTGATTATTGCTTTTGTGTCAGCACGGACACTTAATATTCAGGAACTTGGCGATGACGTAGCGACTGGCTTGGGTGAAAAGGTACAGAAACATCGCTTTCTATTATTAATGATCAGTACGGCACTAATCGGAGGTTCCGTAGCATTTGCCGGAGGGATTGGTTTTGTCGGGCTAATGGCACCGCATATGGCGCGCAGGCTTGTCGGATCGTCGTTTGGTGCGTTGCTGCCGGTTTCAGCCTTGCTTGGCGGAATCCTTGTGATGCTGGCAGACCTGATCGGCCGGACAGTATTTTCTCCGTTGGAGGTGCCTGCTGGAGTATTTACAGCAGGAATCGGTGCCCCTTATTTTATTTACTTACTTTTTAAAACTAGAAATTCCTAAATATTGCTGAAGGAGCTGGCTTTATATGACGAGTTCGATTGAAACAAAGGAGTTGTCCATTTCCTACGGGGAAACTCTCATCATAAAGGAATTAGATTTAAAAATTCCCAAGGGTGAAATTACTGTCTTTATAGGTGCAAATGGCTGCGGAAAATCGACTTTGCTTCGTTCAATTGCCCGTCTTCTAAAGCCGAAGAGCGGCTCCGTTCTTCTTGATGGTAAAGCAATCTCCAAGTTATCGACAAAGGAGATTGCAAAAAAAATGGCCATTTTGCCACAGTCACCGACTGCACCTGAAGGCTTAACCGTCCTGCAGCTTGTCAAACAGGGCCGCTATCCGCACCAAACTTGGCTGCGGCAGTGGTCAGAAGAGGATGAGAAAAAGGTAAACGATGCTCTTAAAGCAACAAGGCTAGAAGATTTAAAGGACAGACCTGTAGATTCCCTTTCCGGCGGCCAAAGGCAACGGGCTTGGATTGCCATGACCCTGGCTCAGGATACGGAAATTATTTTACTTGATGAGCCGACAACGTATTTAGATATGACCCACCAAATCGAGATTCTTGATTTGCTTTTTGAATTGAATGAAAAGAAAAAAAGAACGGTGGTCATGGTACTGCATGACCTAAACCTTGCCTGCCGGTATGCCCATAATATTGTTGCAATTAAGAATCAAAATGTCTATGCCCAGGGAAAGCCGGAACATGTGATCAACTGCAGCATGGTGAAAAACGTATTTGAAATGGATTGCGAGGTCTCAATGGACCCGCTGTTCGGAACTCCATTATGTATTCCTTATGGGAAGGGAAGATGTATAATAGATAAGGCGGCGGCTGCCAATGGATAATGGTATGACAGACATAGAAATTATTACGTTAAGTAAGTATAGGCTCAAAGCTGCTCTAGATCACTCCTTTGATGCAGCACAATTACTTGATGAAGCCTTTTTGAAAAAATTTATGGCTGATCTTTCTAACAAGATTGGTGCCCCGTCTGAAAAAATAGCGGCCTCCATTTTTATCAAAAGATATGCGTTTTTAGCTGTAATTTCGCTTTATGCGATGACAGCTTGGAATAAAAAAATCAAGGTTTCTTTAGATGATGTTAAAATGGAAACTGCTTTAGGGGGAAGAGACTGGCTCCCGGCTTTTTCTCTCAAGGATTTAACAGTTGACGAATGGGACATCGGGGAAGAACGTTCTGAATGGCGCAAAAGTGTGATCAAAGAGCTTTTTGCAAAAAATATTTACCCGCTGATATCACTGTTGGAAAAAACATTTGGTATTTCAAGATTGATCCTGTGGGAGAATATTGCTGTTTATTTATTTTGGTTGTACGAATCGCAATTAAATGAACACAAAAATGCAGTAGAGGATTTTACGTTTTTAATTTTTGAAGCAGAAGGATCTTTATTTGGCCGCTATAGTCTTAACCCGCTGAAGAAATATTACGTAGAAAAAATTTATTTAGAAGAGCATGCAGAAGAGGTACGTATCAGAAAAACGTGCTGCTTTACATACCAGCTTGACGGGAGCAACAAACGCTGTAAAACCTGCCCGTGCAGTCTAAATGTCAAGAATGGAAGGTGTCAGGAAGATGGAGAAGGATTTTGCTCAGCAGTTCGAGGCCTTGCTTGAGAAATACAGTGAGCTATTAGTTGGAGAAGCTGGGGAAGAGACGAAGGAAAAAGTTAAGGCTTGGGCTCTGTACTCGCATATCGCCAAGTCGATGCCAGCGTTAATCGGCCACTGGAGTGCGCTTTATCCAGAGGCTCGGGCGGAAATGAAAGAAATCATAAATGAAATTAAAGTATTAAATGAGCAACACCGGAAATCGACTCAAAAGTAATTTAATCGATTCTCTGATAGAACTGCGGAATTCGCCGATAGAGGATTGAAAATCGCCGATATAAGTCCAGACTAGCCGATAGAATCGAAAAAATCGCAGATAGACACCTCGGAATACAAAATTACAGAAAAAAGGTGCTCCCGGAGCACCTTTTTTCTAACAATTATCGTTTATATTGACTATTCTGGCTGTTTTGCTTGTCAACGCCGCTTGCTTCGCGGCCCGGTCCGGCGTTTCCTTGCACACTTGCTGCGCTAACGCCTGCCTTAGACGGGTTTTTCTTCATTTTCGCCATCATTTATCACCTCAAAATATAGGTTTCCCAGTCCCCAAAATATATATTGAGGCGAGAAGAAGTACCATTATTCAAAAAAATTTCAATTTTCCACGTTTATCGATTGCACAATTTTTTGAAATATCTTATAGTAATTAGTAGGAAAACTCATTCAGTTGTTTGAAATTTTTTTTACCCAAAAAATGAATGAACATTCATTCAAAGTTTGAAGGGGGAGACAATGTTGAACCAATTAATCAAAAAAGCAGCCGTTCTAGGGTCCGGAGTTATGGGTTCGGGTATTGCGGCACATCTAGCAAACATCGGTATTCCAACACTATTATTGGATATCGTGCCACGTGAATTGACAAAAGAAGAAGCAGCCAAAGGACTTACACTTGAAGATAAACAGGTACGTAACCGCATCGCAGCCACAAACATTCAAAAATTACTTAAGCAAAAGCCAGCACCACTTTCAGCAAAGAAGAATATCGCCCTAATCGAAGCAGGTAACCTTGAGGATGACCTTGAGAAACTGAAAGATGTTGACTGGGTGATTGAAGTAGTCGTTGAAAACCTAAATGTTAAGAAGCAAGTTTTTGAAAAGGTTGACCAATACCGCAAACTAGGCAGCATCATTAGCTCCAATACTTCTGGTATCTCTGTTGAAGCAATGGTGGAAGGCCGGTCAGAAGATTTCCAAAAGCACTTTCTTGGAACACACTTTTTTAACCCGCCGCGTTACCTGAAATTATTGGAGATTATCCCTACACAATATACTGACCCAGAAGTGCTTTCATTCATGAAAACTTTTGGAGAGGATGTCTTAGGTAAAGGTGTCGTTGTAGCGAAAGATACACCAAACTTTATCGCAAACCGTATCGGAACTTACGGCTTGCTCGTAACTGTCCGCGAAATGTTAAAAGGCGGATACAGTGTCGGTGAAGTTGATTCCCTCACTGGTCCACTAATTGGCCGTGCAAAAAGTGCTACTTTCCGAACCCTTGATGTAGTTGGCTTAGATACTTTCTATCACGTTGCTGGAAATGTGTATGAAAAAGTCGAAGGACATGAGAAGGAAGTTTTTGAAGTACCTGCTTTCCTTAAGCAAATGATTGAAAACGGCTGGTTAGGAAGCAAGTCTGGGCAAGGTTTCTTCAAGAAACAAGGGAAGGAAATTCTTGAATTAGATCCAAATACACTTGAATACGGCCCGCGCAAAAAACTGTCCACCCCTTCTATGGAGCTGGCAAAGCAGGAAAAGGGTACTGGCAATAAATTGAAAGCGCTTGTTTATGCGAATGACCGCGCCGGACAATTCTTGTGGAATACAAACTCACAAAACTTAGTTTATTCAGCTAAGCTTTTAGGTGAAATTGCTGACGATATCGTGTCCATCGACCGTGCCATGAAATGGGGCTTTGGCTGGGAGCATGGACCGTTCGAAGCATGGGATGCCATCGGTGTTGAAAAATCGGTAGCGAAGATGAAGGAACAAGGCATGGAAGTCCCAATTTGGGTAACCGAAATGCTTGATAAAGGTTTTACCTCCTTCTATAAAGAAGAAAACAACGAGCTTTACTATTACGATAAGGGTGAATATAAGCTTGTTGAGTTCAATCCCAAAGTGATTAATCTTAACAAAATTAAGAAACAAAAAGGTGTTATTAAAAAGAACAGCGGTGCGAGCCTAATTGATATCGGTGATGGAGTAGCACTTTTAGAGTTCCATTCTCCTAACAATGCACTTGGCATGGATACGATCCAAATGATTAACTTTGCTGTTGACGAAGTGGAGAAAAACTACAAGGGTCTTGTCATCGGTAATCAGGGCAAGAACTTCTGCGTAGGTGCAAACTTGGCGATGATGCTGATGGAAGCTCAGGATGACAACTATTGGGAGCTTGACATGGTGGTTCGTCAGCTTCATAAAGCATTATTAAAAGTAAAATACAGTGCTAAGCCGGTTGTCACGGCACCATTCGGTATGACACTTGGAGGCGGTGCTGAGGTTTGCTTGCCATCAACACATATTCAAGCTTCTGCTGAAACCTATATGGGTCTTGTGGAAGTCGGTGTCGGCCTGTTGCCTGGCGGAGGCGGAAACAAAGAGCTTTACATCAAGCACTTGGAGAATATTCCAAACGGCGTACAGTTTGACCTGCAGCAGGTTGCCAACAAAGTATTTGAAGCAATAGCCACTGCTAAGGTTTCCACTTCTGGTGAGGAAGCACGCGAAAACAATTTCTTAAGCAAAGCCGACGGCATCAGCGTGAACGGCGACCATCTATTATACGATGCGAAGCAGGCTGTTCTTGCACTGCATGAGAAAGGCTTCAAAGCACGAGTGAAGAAAAAAGTTCCAGTTGTTGGTGAAACAGGCTATGCCACGCTTTTACTAGGCGCAGAAGCGATGAAGCTATCCGGCTACATTTCCGAGCATGATCTTAAAATTGCGAAGAAAATAGCCTACGTTATTGCCGGCGGTAAAGTACCATATGGTACTGAAGTGGATGAGGAATATCTATTAGACCTTGAAAGAGAAGCATTCTTAAGCTTGATTAAGGAACCAAAAACACAGCAGCGCATGCAGCACATGCTTGTGAAAGGGAAGCCGTTAAGAAACTAGGAATAACCCGGCCTGAAAGCACATACTCTGAAAGGTCAACTGTAAAAATAAATTAATAGATTGCTAAGGGCTCACCAAAAGCCCTTGGCAGAAACCATAGATTCGTACATTCCTAAAATGGAAGAAAGAGAGGGAACTTGCATGAGAGAAGCGGTAATCGTTGCCGGGGCAAGAACACCGGTCGGCAAATCGAAAAAAGGAACGCTTGCCCAGGTTCGTCCTGATGATTTGGGAGCATTAGTTGTTAAAGAAACTTTAAAGCGTGCTGGAAATTATGAAGGAAATATCGATGATTTAGTCATTGGTTGTGCGACACCTGAAGCAGAGCAGGGGATGAACGTGGCAAGAAACATCGGGGCATTGGCAGGACTTCCGCACACGGTTCCAGCCATCACTGTCAATCGTTTCTGTTCATCTGGATTGCAGGCAGTTGCCTATGCGGCACAATCTATTATGCTTGGCCATACGGACACAGCAATCGCGGGCGGTGTGGAATCGATGAGCTTACTGCCAATGGGCGGACACGTCATCCGTCCGAATGCAAAACTAGTCGAAAGTGCGCCGGAATATTACATGGGAATGGGTCATACAGCTGAAGAGGTAGCGAAAAAATATGGCATTACCCGTGAAGAGCAGGATGCGTTTGCGGTACGCAGTCATCAACGCGCTTTCAAGGCTATTCAGGAAGGCAAATTTGTTGATGAAATCGTTCCAGTTGATGTTACTTTCCGCTCTGTCGGCAATGACAATAAACTGGTAGAAAAAACAATCAAGTTTTCTCAAGACGAAGGGGTTCGTCCGGAAACAAATCTTGAAACACTGGCAAAGCTTCGCCCTGCATTCTCTATAACAGGTTCAGTTACAGCCGGTAATGCATCACAAACAAGTGATGGTGCGGCTGCAGTAATGATTATGGACCGTGAAAAGGCTGAAGCACTTGGCCTTAAGCCACTGGCAAAATTCCGCTCCTTCGCTGTTGGCGGCGTACCGCCGGAAATTATGGGTGTTGGACCGGTTGTCGCTGTTCCAAAGGCTCTTAAGCTTGCTGGCCTTGAGGTTTCCGATATCAACTTGTTTGAATTAAACGAAGCATTCGCTTCTCAATCTATCCAGGTCATCCGAGAGCTTGGCCTAGATGAAGAAAAAGTGAACGTAAACGGCGGTGCGATTGCTTTAGGCCACCCGCTTGGCTGCACAGGTGCAAAATTAACCTTAACGCTAATCAATGAATTAAGACGCAGACAGGAACAATTCGGTGTCGTGACCATGTGTATCGGCGGCGGAATGGGTGCTGCAGGCGTATTCGAATTACTTTAATTTATTTGGCGGCCCTGCCCTCGGGCTAGGCGCCCCCATCCTACCAAATTAAATTTAGGAGGCATTTTCGATGACTGAAACTAAAAAAATTGTTAAAGGCGGAGCCTTTTTAATTGAAGATCTTACTTGTGATCAAATCTTTACCCCGGAGGATTTTACTGAAGAGCACTTAATGATTGCCAAGACAGCTGAAGACTTTGTGGAAAAAGAAGTTCAACCGGTTCTTGAACGCCTAGAAAACCATGAATTCGATATCACAGTCAAGCTTTTAAAGGAAGCTGGCGAACTGGGTCTACTAGCTGCTGACGTACCCGAAGAGTATGAAGGTTTAGGCTTGGACAAAATCACTTCTTCTTTAATTACTGAAAAAATGGCAGGCGGCGGCGGTTTCGCTCTTTCCCACGGTGCGCACGTTGGTATTGGTTCATTGCCAATCGTATTATTCGGTAACGAAGACCAAAAGAAACGCTATTTGCCGGCATTAGCATCTGGTGAAAAACTAGCTGCTTACGCATTAACTGAGCCAGGTTCAGGTTCTGACGCTCTTGGCGCAAGAACGACTGCCAAATTAAATGCAGATGGTACTCACTATATCCTAAACGGTGAAAAGCAATGGATTACGAACGCCGGATTCGCAGATGTATTTGTTGTTTACGCTAAAATTGACGGTGAAAAGTTCTCAGCATTTATCGTAGAACGCAGCTTTCCGGGCGTTTCTACCGGCGCTGAAGAAAAGAAAATGGGGATCAAGAGCTCATCCACTCGTACCCTTATTTTAGAGGATGTCCCAGTTCCAGTTGAAAACCTATTAGGTGAAATCGGAAAAGGCCACGTGATCGCGTTCAACATCTTAAACATCGGCCGTTACAAGCTTGCAGTCGGTGCTGTCGGCGGTTCCAAGAAAGCATTTGAAATGACTGTTAAGTATGCAAACGGCCGTCAACAGTTCAAAACGCCAATTGCTCAATTCAATTTAACAAAAGAAAAATTCGGTACATTAGCTTCTGAAATTTATGCGGCAGAAAGCTCTGTATGGCGTACAATCGGTCTATATGAAGACAACCAAGGCAAACTTTCTGATGAAGAAACAAAAGACATTAAGAAACTTGCAGATTCTATCGCAGAATACGCAATCGAGTGTTCTTTAAACAAATTCTTCGGCAGTGAAGTACTTGCCCATGTGGTTGACGAAGGTGTGCAAATCCATGGTGGTTACGGCTTCATGCAGGAGTACCCAATTGAAAGAGCGTACCGTGATGCCCGTATCCAGCGTATTTTCGAAGGAACAAACGAAATCAACCGACTTCTTGTTCCTGGTACTCTTGTGAAAAAAGCGATCAAAGGTGAGCTTCCTTTATTCCAAAAAGCAATGGCCCTTCAAGAAGAATTAATGATGTTAATGCCTGAAGAGCCTGGCGATGAGCCTTTGGCACAGGAAAAATATTTAGTAAAGCAAGCTAAGAAACTTGCGCTAGTTGCCGCTGGTTTATCAGCTCAAAAATTTGGCAAAGCGCTTGAAAAAGAGCAAGAAATCCTTGCAAATATCGCTGATATCATTTCAGACGTATATTCAATGGAATCTGTTGTGTTACGAACTGAAAAAGCAATTGCCAAAGACGGTGCAGAAAAGAATCAACAAAAGCTTCTTTACACTCAAATCTTCTGCCAAGAAGCGTTCAACCGTATCGAAGCTATTGCCAAAGAAACACTTGTGGCTGTTGAACAAGGCGACATGCTGCGCATGATGCTTTCCACACTAAGAAAGCTGACTCGCCACACTCCAATCAACGTAATCGCAAAAAAACGCGAAGCTGCTGATGTCATCATCGAAGCAGAACGTTATCTAGTTTAATACTTTTTAGAGGGTCCTCTCATTCGTGAGGGGGTCTTTTTTTATTTTTGAATTTTTTCGAAACTTGGCAGGATTTTCACGAAATTAGTCGAATTGTTTGGATGGATATTTTTCCTTTTGAAAATAGTTATGGTAATATTCAATTATGACTGAATTTTAGTAAAAGGCGGTGAAAAGGATGTCTTTGACTTTTTACTGGTATCCGAAGTGCGGAACATGTCGAAACGCAAAAAAGTGGCTTGACCAACATGAAGTTAATTATGAGCCTGTACATATTGTGGAAAACCCTCCATCCCGTGAGAAAATTCGAGATTTTTATCAAAAAAGCGGCTTGGAATTAAAGAAGTTTTTCAACACTAGCGGAATGAAATATCGTGAATTGGGAGTTAAAGACAAATTAAAGACAGCTTCCGAAGATGAACTGTTAAACTTGCTTGCATCTGACGGCATGTTGCTGAAACGGCCGATTTTAACAGACGGTGAACATGTCACTGTCGGCTTTAAAGAAGATGAGTTTGAGAAAGTATGGACGAAATAGTCCGTCATTAAAATGGCAATCGATATATTTCGATGATAGATATTTTTAGAAAAATGATGGAGGGATTTAGACAATGAGCACACCAAAAGAATTGCGTTATACTGAAGAACATGAATGGGTAAAAACCGAAGGTAACCGCGTGCGTGTTGGAATTACCGACTTTGCGCAGCATGAATTAGGAGACATTGTTTTCGTTGAACTTCCTGAAGTTGGCGATGAGATCAATGCCGGACAGCCATTCGGCAGTGTCGAGTCTGTTAAGACGGTTTCCGAACTTTATTCTCCGGTAAGCGGCAAGGTTGTGGAAATTAACGAAGATTTGAATGATAGCCCTGAATATGTGAACGAATCTCCATATGAAAAAGCATGGATGATCGTGGTTGAAGTCTCAAACAATGGCGAGCTGGATGAACTAATGACAGCCGAGCAATACGAAGAAATGATTAAAGAAAATTAATATTTTGAGCGAAAAAGCACCAATATGGGTGCTTTTTCTTTTTATTACCACTTTTTCTTCTGCGTTAATGGGGAAACTATAAATAAAATTTTATGGCAGGTGGAAAAAATGGCATTGAATCAACATAAGATAGACGTAACAGACAGGGTTGTGGGCAAGCTCAAAAATGGAGAATTAGAGCTGTTTTTGGAAAATCAGTCAATCGGCATCTGTAAGCTTCCAGAGAATATTCAAATAAAGCTCGAGCATCATTTTGAAGCCGAAGGCCAAAAAATATATCAGCATGTCACCACAACAGATGGAAAAGATGCCAAGTATACCGACTGTGATGATGGCGGATGGTGCTGACAAATAAAAGAATTCCATCATCTTATAAGCAAATTCCTATTTTTAAAATAACAATAATGGTATAGTTGACATACAAAGATGTGTACACGTATTAGTGATTCTGGAATATGTTAACAGTAAACCACTTCATATCAGGTGATGGATGATGAATGATTCGTTTGTTGACAAAGTTCTTATTGTGGAAGGAAAATCGGACAAAAACAAGGTCAAGAATATTTTAAAAGAGCCTGTTGAGATCATTTGTACCAACGGGACCATTAGCCACACAAAGTTGGATGAATGGATTGATATTCTTGAGGACAAAGACGTCTACATTCTTGTTGACGCTGACGCAGCTGGCGAAAAGCTTCGCAAGCTTTTTAAAAGGGAATTTCCAAATGCAGAGCATTTATATATAGACCGAATGTATCGCGAAGTGGCAACTGCCCCAGAGCACCACTTAGCAACCGTTTTGCTGGGGGCAAACATTGACGTGCATAAAGAGTTTTTAGAGATGGGCTGAAGTTACAGATGATCGAATGGAATCGAGATGAATTTTCCACGTTTTGGGAGAGCGGTGAACGCGGTGTAGTTTACTTTTATACACCCATGTGCGGGACCTGCCAAGTGGCCGGGAAAATGCTTGTAGTCGCGGAAGCAGCACTTGGGGATGTTAGTATTGGAAAAATGAACCTAAACTACTACCCTGATCTGGCTCGGTCTTTTGAGATTAAAAGTGTTCCGTGCCTGTTGTTTGTTGATAATGGGCGTGTCGTGGAGACACTTTACGCATTTCATTCGGTTCCGTATTTGTTGGAGAAGATAAAGGGGTATTTGAAGGGATGAGCAGACGCCGGGTGAGGCGTCTGCTTTTTATTAAATAAGTTGTATCATACATAATAATGTCCCAAAGTTGCCAAAGGGGTATTGGCTACTAAGATTAAGATAAAGTTGAGATTATGGTAGCTAATTAAGGATATAGGCTACCGAAACTCAGACAAAAGAGGAAACAGGGTAGCCAATCAGAGCTATAGGCTACCGAAATTCAACCAAAAGTGGAAACAGGGTAGCCAATTAGAGCTATAGGCTACTGAAATTCAACCAAAAGTGGAAACAGGGTAGCCAATCAGAGCTATTGGCTACCGAAACTCAGACAAAAGAGGAAACAGGGTAGCCAATCAGAGCTATAGGCTACCGAAACTTAGGCAAAAGTGGAAACAGGGTAGCCAATCAGAGCTATTGGCTACCGAAACTCAGACAAAAGAGGAAACAGGGTAGCCAATCAGAGCTATTGGCTACCGAAATTCAACCAAAAGAGGAAACAGGGTAGCCAATCAGAGCTATAGGCTACCGAAACTCAGACAAAAGAGGAAACAGGGTAGCCAATCAGAGCTATAGGCTACCGAAACTTAGGCAAAAGAGGAAACAGGGTAGCCAATCAGAGCTATTGGCTACCGAAACTTAGGCAAAAGAGGAAACAGGGTAGCCAATCAGAGCTATAGGCTACTGAAATTCAACCAAAAGTGGAAATAGGGTAGCCAATCAGAGCTATTGGCTACCGAAACTCAGACAAAAGAGGAAACAGGGTAGCCAATCAGAGCTATAGGCTACCGAAACTTAGGCAAAAGAGGAAACAGGGTAGCCAATCAGAGCTATTGGCTACCGAAACTCAGACAAAAGAGGAAACAGGGTAGCCAATCAGAGCTATTGGCTACCGAAATTCAACCAAAAGTGGAAACAGGGTAGCCAATCAGAGCTATAGGCAACCGAAACTTAGGCAAAAGAGGAAACAGGGTAGCCAATCAGAGCTATAGGCTACTGAAATTCAACCAAAAGTGGAAACAGGGTAGCCAATCAGAGCTCTAGGCTACTGAAATTCAACCAAAAGTGGAAACAGGGTAGCCAATCAGAGCTATACGCTACCGAAATTCAACCAAAAGAGGAAACGGGGTAGCCAATCAGAGCTATAGGCAACCGAAACTCAGACAAAAGAGGAAACAGGGTAGCCAATCAGAGCTATTGGCTACTGAAATTCACCCAAAAGAGGAAACAGGGTAGCCAATCAGAGCTATAGGCAACCGAAACTCAACCAAAAGAGGAAACAGGGTAGCCAATCAGAGCTATTGGCTACCGAAACTCAGACAAAAGAGGAAACAGGGGAGCCAATCAGAGCTATAGGCTACCGAAATTCACCCAAAAGTGGAAACGGGGTAGCCAATCAGAGCTATAGGCTACTGAAATTCAACCAAAAGAGGAAACAGGGTAGCCAATCAGAGCTATTGGCTACCGAAATTCAACCAAAAGTGGAAACAGGGTAGCCAAAGGATCTATTGACTCCAAAACAGCCAGAAAATATTACTCATAATAAGTCCATTGACCATATCCCATTAATGTGTAGTGTTCCTTTAGGATTCTTCCAATCATCTTTTTAGAGCCGCTCCCTCCACACCACTCAAACACCAAATTAGTCGTAATCTTAAACTCCGGAAAAAGCAATCTTAACTCCCCAACACTCCGTAGCACTACCGACTCTAGTCTCTCCTCACACCCACAAGTATTACAAACCATTTTCCTCTCCCCAACAGAAACCGAAAATGAGTGGCACTTCGAACAATAAGGACCCTTTTTCAGCTCCTCATAACTATAAGTCGGCTTTGTAGCATTTGGATAATCACCCTGATCCAGTGAAATTAACAGGTCAGCCAATCTTTCATGGCCTCCGTTCAGGTTTGATGGGATATTTTCTAATTTTCTGATGAAGCGATTGATTTGTGTTGGGAAAATAACATGATTGTTTTGGGGTGCATTGTATAAAGTGAAGGTGGGGCTAATATGAACAACGTAGGATTCAACCGGTAGATTAAATTTGTACTCTTCGAGAAGCTGCCGCAGCTTGGATTCGGCCTTCAACAATTGAAGGAAAGGGTCGTCAATTTCGGTATCATTTTTACAAAAGCGGTCGGGATCAGACTTATAAATATAGTCTCCTTCAAAATTTTTAACATCAATGGGGTAAATCGTTTTTTGAAAAATAATCACAGTATCGATTTGAAAGTACTTTTCTTTCAATTTAAAGAGCAAGCCATTTAATACGATGCAGTTATTCCCCAATCGTTCGGTAATTGAATCAAACATTACTTCTCCTTGATAGCCTTTTTCAAGAGCGTAGTACTTTCTCCCGTCTTTGTCAGAAAGCTTCATCCGCGGGTTTAAGGCCCTTAATTCAAGTAACTCCTTTGGTTCATGGCGTGATTTTTTTGGTGTAGGCATAGTCCACATCCTTTCAAACTATTAAAATACCCATATCCAATTTTACTCCAACTTACTTAAATGCAAATTAGAATGTATGAATATTTTGTTAACATTACCAGCATCCCTCATCTTCCGACATATTTCTCGGGAAATGCTAATATTTCCCCACTCGTCCGAAGATAATGTCGACCAATTCATAGAGGAATAGACCAATTACTGCTGAATAGTAATGGTTATAGACGAGAATTTCGGAGTGATTAAAATGATAGAAGATGTAAATAGCTTTTTAAAAACCTTCAAAGACCAAAAGCATATTCTTCCGCTAATTCAGCACGCAGAACTAAAGGTAAGCCTAAGCACTACCGAACAGCAATTGCTTCAACTAGTTATTAAAAACGGGGAAATTTTCGCTCTCTATGACAGACAAGTGGAGCAGGTGCATTGTCAAATCCACGGTGAATCACATCAAATCAAGCAGCTACTTGAAGGGCAAGAGAGGTTAAGAGTGCTAGATCGAAACGGGGCCTTGAACATAACAGGTTCATTAAGAAATATATTATTACTTGAGTCCCTTTTTTATTTAACAAAACCCCAACACAATCTAGCCAAAATAATTTAATCAAAGGTATTGACTCGGAATTAAACTTCAGGTATTATTTTTTTAGAATATTCAATCAACGTTCGGCGAACTAAATAAACATTCTTATCAAGAGCGGCGGAGGGACTGGCCCGTTGAAGCCCGGCAACCGGTAGACCACACACGGTGCTAAATCCAGCAGAGCAAACAGGCTCTGAAAGATAAGAAGAGCGGAGAACCCCCATCTTCTTATAGGAAGCATGGGTTTTATTTTTATAATGGGAGGGAATTAGAACTATGTCAGAAAAACAAAAGAAGTTAAGGTTTGAAACATTAAGTGTTCACGGTGGTCTTACACCAGACCCGGTAACAGGAGCACGGGCGGTTCCAATCTATCAAAATAACGCATATCAATTCAAAAGCACAGAGCATGCTGCCAACCTGTTCGCATTAGCAGAACCTGGGTACATATACACAAGGATTCACAATCCAACTACAACCGTTTTCGAAGAAAGAGTATCGCTCCTAGAAGGTGGAGTTGGCGCTCTGGCAGTGGCCAGCGGCATGGCAGCCATTACGCTGGCCATCTTAAACATTGCTGAAGCGGGAGATGAGATTGTTGCTGCATCCAACCTTTACGGTGGAACCTATAATTTATTTGCTGTGACCCTTCCAAAATACGGGATTAATGTGAAGTTTGTAGATCCAGAGATTCCGGAAAACTTCCGTGCTGCCATTACGGACAAAACAAAAGCCGTATTCGCTGAAACGATCGGCAATCCGAGCTTAAGAATTCTAGATATTGAAAAGGTAGCTAATATTGCTCATGAAGCAGGTGTCCCTCTCATTGTAGACAACACCTTTGCGACTCCATATCTGTGCCGTCCGATTGAGCACGGGGCAGATATCGTCGTTCACTCCGCAACCAAGTGGCTGTTGGGTAATGGAACAACGACTGGAGGCATCATCGTCGACGGCGGAAAGTTTGATTGGAATTCGCCGAAATTCCCTGGCTTCACCACACCAGATGCAAGCTATCATGACCTTGTGTATGCAGAGGCACTTGGACCGGTAGCATATATTATTAAGGCGCGCGTCCAGCTTCTTCGTGACATGGGGCCGGCTTTAAGCCCGCAAAACGCATTCCAGTTCGTGTTAGGATTGGAAACCTTACACGTACGGATGAAAGAACATGTTGCCAATACCCAGAAGGTCGTGGAGTACCTTCACAACCATCCAGCGGTGGAGTGGGTTTCTTATCCGGGGCATCCAACACATCCTGACTATGACTTGGCACAAAAATATTTGCCTAAGGGCGCTGGCTCCATGGTTGTATTTGGCATTAAAGGCGGAAGAGAAGCCGGTGCGAAATTAATCGATGCCATCACTTTATGGGCGCACGTGGCCAATGTTGGCGATGCCAAGAGCTTAATTATTCACCCGGCAAGCACCACCCATCAGCAGCTGGATGCGGAAGGTTTAAAGGCGGCGGGTGTTTCCGAGGACTTGATCCGTCTTTCCATCGGAATTGAAAATGTCGAGGATTTGGTAGAAGATTTGGAAGACGCAATCGAAGCTGCAACTGGCCTAACCTCTTTAACAACAAATGCCTAAATTTTCTTGAAAAAGTTATTTGAATATGTAGAATTTTGTCGTTGACACTACTTTCTAACCGTGATACGATTACTTTCATAATAATAGTATTAAAGAATGACTAATTTTATATAGGATAGCTTTTGCTCTTATCGAGAGAGGTGGAGGGATGTGCCCTATGAAGCCCGGCAACCGTCAATTTTATTGAAATGGTGCCAATTCACACAAAGCTTACGGCTTTGAGAGATGGGAGAAAGGATTCATTTGATAATGATGCCTTTCTGCCTGCGCAGAGAGGCTATTTATTTTACTAAAATAGAATCCTTTCATAAAAATTATCAAATCCTATAATAAGGATAAGAAGTAGGTGATTCAATGATTTCAATTAAAAATGTACGAAAGCTTTTCTCTACTAAGCAGGGACAGTTAAAAGCAGTTGATGAAGTAAACCTGGATATAAAAGAGGGAGAAATCTTCGGTGTGATCGGATATAGCGGGGCTGGTAAAAGTACCTTAATCCGTATGTTAAATGGTCTCGAGCTGCCTACGGAAGGAACAGTTAACGTGGCGGGTAAGGAGATTTCAAAAGTAAAGGGTGCAGAACTTAGAAAAGCTCGTCAGGAAATCAGCATGATTTTTCAGCACTTCAATTTGCTTTGGTCAAGAACAGTCAGCGAAAACATTGCTTTTCCATTGGAGATTGCAGGTGTAAGCGCACCGGAAAGAAAAAAACGAGTTGATGAGTTAATCAAGTTAGTAGGTCTTGAAGGCAGAGGAGACGCTTACCCTTCGCAGCTAAGCGGCGGGCAGAAGCAGCGCGTCGGAATTGCGAGAGCCCTTGCCAATAACCCAAAGGTATTGTTATGTGACGAGGCGACTTCTGCACTCGATCCACAAACAACAGACTCCATTCTCGACCTTTTAGTAGATATTAATAAAAAATTTGGTCTAACAATCGTTCTGATCACCCATGAAATGCATGTCATCCGGAAAATATGCCATCGGGTTGCAGTTATGGAAAGCGGACGGATTGTGGAACTTGGTCAGGTACTTGATGTCTTTAAAAATCCGCAACAACCGATTACGAAGCGATTCGTTCAGCAGGTAACTGAACCGGAAGAAACGAAGGAAACAGTGGAACTTTTGCTCGAGCGGTACCACTCCGGGCGTATTGTCCAGCTAACCTTTATTGGAGAATCAGCTGAGCATCCGGTCATTACCAATTTAATCCGTCACCACAATGTAACGGTAAATATTCTCCAAGGGAAAATTTCTCAGACACAAAGTGGTTCGTATGGGACCCTGTTCATTCATGTTGATGGGAGCGAAGAGGACGTCAATGGCGCGATTGATTTTATTCGTTCACAACAGGTAGGAGTGGAGGTGATCGAGAATGCTTGATTCGTGGTTCTATAATGTCGATTGGGCAAGCATTTGGGAAGCAACAAAAGAAACCCTTTATATGACGGCCATTTCAGTCATCTTTACCTTCATTCTCGGGTTAATTCTAGGACTTATATTATTTTTAACAGGCAAAGGGAACCTTTGGGAAAATCGCATTATTAATCAAATAGTCGCAGCTGTCGTAAACATCTTTCGGTCCATCCCATTTATCATTTTGATCATTTTACTGCTTCCTTTTACTGTTATCTTAATGGGCACAATGCTAGGGGCAAATGCTGCCTTACCAGCATTAATTATCGGGGCAGCACCATTTTACGCAAGAATGGTGGAAATTGCACTAAGGGAAATCGATAAAGGGGTTATCGAAGCAGCCAAATCGATGGGAGCAACTGATTGGCAAATTATCTACAAAGTATTAATTCCTGAATCGCTGCCTGCCTTAATATCAGGGATTACCGTAACAGGAATTGCCTTAGTAGGCTATACCGCCATGGCCGGTGTTATTGGTGCTGGGGGACTTGGAAACCTAGCCTATTTACAAGGCTTCCAAAGCTACAATACACAAATAATGGTATACTCTACCATATTTATATTAATCATCGTTTTTATCATCCAATTTATCGGGGATAAAATCACGGGATTGATTGATAAAAGATAAACAACATAAACAGGAGGAACAAAAATGAAAAAATTATTCATCTTCGTATCAGCATTACTCGTTATTTTTTCACTAGCAGCTTGCGGAAAAGACAATGCTTCTAAAGATAACGAAAGTAAAGGAAGCAAAGAAACAAAATTGGTAGTAGGGGCATCCCAGGTTCCCCATTCAGAAATCTTGAAAAAAGCTCAGCCTCTTTTAAAGGAAAAAGGCATTGATCTTGAAGTTAAAGTAATTAATGACTATGTGACTCCAAATAAAGCATTAGCATCTGGTGACCTTGATGCGAACTTTTTCCAGCACGTTCCATATTTAAAAGATCAAATGGCGAAAAACAAAGACTTTGATTTTGTCAATGCTGGCGGCATTCATATTGAACCAATCGGTGTATATTCAAAACGATACAAAAAATTATCAGAGCTGCCAGATGGAGCAACCATTATCATGAGTAACTCCGTTGCTGACCATGGACGTATGCTCTCCCTTCTTGACCATGAAGGATTAATTACCTTAAAAGAAGGCATTGATAAAACTACTGCTAAAGTAGAAGATATTGCGAAAAATCCTAAAAACTTAAAGTTCAAAACGGATGTAGAAGCGGCAATGCTGCCAAAAGTATATGAAAATGACGAAGCAGATGCAGTTCTGATCAACACAAACTATGCGCTGCAGGCCGGACTAAATCCAATGAAAGACGCTATTGCACTTGAGGGCAAAGAATCACCTTATGTAAACATCATTACAGTTCGCAAAGGTGATGAAAATAAGAAAGCCATTAAAGCTCTTGTGGATGTCCTTCATTCAAAAGAAATTCAAGATTTCATCCTTGAAAAATACAAAGGTGCCGTTGTACCAGTTTCTGAATAATATATAAATAGGTAAGTACACCAGAAGGAAAGTCAGTGAGGAATCACTGGCTTTTCTGCATTCAGTACATGAAAGCACATTGTTCAGTAAAAAATAGATGTCATAACCAACCATGGCAATTTCGCAAAAAATAAGGTATCATTTTATTCGGGCTTGTATTACATAAAAAGTCTTTATCTGAATTTTCTTTAAAAGCTTCCTGCTATTCTCATTTAGCATGTTCTGACTGAAAATACATGCTAGTTATTACTATTAAAAAGTTGCTAACAAATTCTATTTGTTATAAGATTGTAATGAGAATAAAGTGAGAATGAATGCGGAAGATCTTAAAAAAATCTGTCTGCAAAGATACAATACATTTTCGGAGGTATGAATATGGCTGGATCAACTTTAACAATCAAAGATCTGCATGTAGCAATTGATGGGAAAGAAATTTTAAAGGGTGTCAACCTTGAAATAAAAGGCGGCGAAATTCACGCCATTATGGGTCCTAACGGAACGGGTAAATCTACATTATCCTCTGCTATCATGGGTCACCCTAAATATGAAGTAACAAGCGGAAGCATTACGCTTGATGGTCAAGATGTTTTAGAAATGGAAGTAGATGAGCGCGCTCGTGCTGGACTATTTTTAGCCATGCAATATCCAAGCGAAATTAATGGTGTAACCAATGCTGACTTCTTGCGTTCAGCGATTAACGCCCGTCTTGGCGAAGGAAACGAAATTTCTTTAATGAAATTCATTCGTAAAATGGATAAGCAAATGGAATACCTGGAAATGGATCTGGATATGGCGCAGCGTTACCTTAATGAAGGCTTCTCCGGCGGTGAGAAAAAGCGCAATGAAATCCTGCAATTAATGATGTTAGAGCCAAAGATTGCGATTCTCGATGAAATCGACTCCGGACTTGATATCGATGCCTTGAAGGTAGTATCGAAAGGTGTCAACGAAATGCGCGGTGAAGATTTCGGCTGCTTAATTATTACTCACTATCAACGTCTGTTAAACTATATCACTCCTGACCATGTGCATGTGATGATGCAAGGCCGTGTTGTAAAATCCGGCGGGCCAGAGCTTGCACAGCGCTTAGAAGCAGAAGGATATGACTGGATCAAGCAAGAGCTTGGTATTGAAGATGAAACAGTTGAGCAAGAAGCTTAAAAGCTTTTGTTAGGAGGGTTAGCAATGACAACAGAAATAACATTACCGTTTGATAAGGGTTTTGTGAGCTCTTTTTCAAAAGAAAAGAGCGAGCCTGCTTGGTTTGAAGAGCTTCGACTGAAGGCACTTGAGCATTTTCACGAACTGCCAATGCCTCGGCCAGATAAAACAAAAATAGATAAATGGAATTTTACCCAGTTTGAGCAGCATACAGTTAAAAGTGCTCCATATACATCTTTGGCAGAACTGCCGGCAGAGGTTAAAGCATTAGTTGATTTGGATGCGGCAAATCAAAATTTATATATTCAGCGGAACCAAACGCCAGCCTTTATTTCCTTATCAGAAGACCTAAAGGCAAAGGGTGTTGTGTTTACTGATATTTTCACTGCTGCCAGAGAACACGGCGATTTATTGAAAAAATATTATATGACACAGGCGATCAATGCAGATGAGCACCGTTTGACTGCTCTTCATGCAGCATTTGTCAATGGCGGAGCCTTCCTATATGTTCCAAAGAACGTTGAAATTGCGGAACCGATTCAAGCAGTGTTCGTGCATGACAATACGGAAGCAAACTTATTTAACCATGTTCTCGTCGTCGCAGAAGATAACAGCTCTTTAACTTACGTGGAAAACTATATTTCCACAGTGGAAGAGTCTAAAACCTTGGCGAATATTCTGACAGAGGTAATTGCCAATACAAATGCAAAGGTTCAATACGGTGCTGTTGATACTTTGGCAAAAGGCATCACAACCTATGTGAACCGCCGCGGTGTCACCGGCCGCGATTCCCGAATCGAGTGGGCACTTGGCATGATGAATGAAGGCAATACCATTTCTGAAAATACGACCAATCTGCTTGGTGACGGCTCCAATGGTGATACGAAAACTGTTGTGGTCGGACGTGGTGAGCAGACCCAGAACTTTACGACAAAGGTTGTTCACTTTGGCAGACATACAATAGGAAATATCTTAAATCATGGCGTTGTTAAGGATAACGCTACTTCTATCTTCAATGGAATTGGCAAAATTGAGCACGGCGCCTCCAAGTCTGACGCTGAGCAAACATCCCGTGTGTTAATGCTTAGTGAAAAAGCTCGCGGCGATGCGAATCCAATTTTATTAATCGATGAAGATGATGTTATGGCTGGCCACGCTGCTTCTGTAGGACGCGTTGACCCAGTGCAACTATACTACTTGATGAGCCGCGGTATTCCAAAGAAGGAAGCGGAGCGTTTAGTCATTCATGGCTTCCTTGCACCGGTGGTAAATCAGCTTCCAATTGAAAAAGTAAAACAGCAATTAGTGGAAGTTATTGAAAGGAAAGTAAGATAATGAATATCCAGGATATTCGCAAACAATTTCCTATTTTAGACCAGGAAGTCAACGGCAAACCGTTAGTATATTTGGATAGCTCTGCGACCTCGCAGAAGCCCGTACAAGTTATTGAAACACTTGACAGATACTACCGGGGGTACAATTCAAATGTCCACCGCGGTGTGCATACACTAGGAACAAAAGCAACTGATGCATACGAAGGCTCACGAGAAAAGGTTCGTAAGTTTATCAATGCCAAGTCTATTCAGGAAGTTATTTTTACAAGAGGTACGACAACGTCCCTTAACACGGTGGCGGCAAGCTACGGTGCCGCCAACCTGAAGGAAGGCGACGAAATCGTCATTACCTATATGGAGCACCACAGCAATATCATCCCTTGGCAGCAGGTAGCAAAACGGACTGGTGCTCAGCTGAAATACATCCCGCTCCAAGAGGATGGCACGATTTCACTAGACGATGTTCGCACGACCATCACACCTAACACAAAAATTGTGTCGGTGATGCAGGTCTCCAACGTGCTTGGCGTCATCAATCCAGTTAAAGAAATCGCCAAGATTGCCCATGAAAATGGCGCCATCATGGTAGTCGACGGTGCACAGAGTGCTCCTCATATGAAAATCGATGTTCAAGATTTAGATTGTGATTTTCTTGCATTTTCCGGCCATAAAATGTGCGGACCGACCGGCATCGGTGTACTTTACGGCAAGAAGCATTTGCTTGAAAAAATGGAGCCGATTGAATTCGGCGGTGAAATGATTGATTTCGTGGAATTATATGAATCAACCTGGAAAGAGCTGCCTTGGAAGTTTGAGGGCGGTACGCCTATCATTGCCGGTGCCATCGGTCTTGGTGCGGCGATTGACTTTTTAAATGAAGTCGGTTTAGACAATATTGCGGAGTATGAACATAAATTATCTGCTTATGCGCTTGAAAAAATGTCAACTGTTGAAGGCATCACCATCTATGGACCGCATGATCCCGCTAAACGTGCTGGTCTAGTGACTTTCAATTTAAGTGATGTTCACCCGCATGATGTAGCGACGGTTCTAGATGCCGAAGGAATTGCAGTACGTGCCGGCCATCACTGCGCCCAGCCTTTGATGAAATGGTTGAAGGCATCGGCAACAGCTCGTGCCAGTTTTTACCTATACAACACAGAAGAAGATATTGATAAACTCGTAGAAGGGCTTGTCAAAACGAAGGAGTATTTTAGCGATGTCTTCTAACTTAGATGCACTTTACCGAAGAGTTATTATGGACCATTACAAAAACCCACGCAATCGCGGGGTTTTGGAGGATGGAAGCCATACGATCAATATGAATAACCCGACCTGCGGTGACCGTATTCAATTAACCTTGAAGGTGGAGGACGGCATTGTCGTTGACGCCAAGCAGGAAGGGGAAGGCTGTTCCATTTCCATGTCATCTGCTTCGATGATGACGCAGGCGATTAAAGGGAAGAAAATCGAAGACGCATTAAAGCTGTCGAAGATTTTTTCTGACATGATGCAAGGGAAAGAAGTAGATGAGGATATTGATTTAGGCGATATCGAAGCACTTCAAGGTGTTTCTAAATTCCCGGCACGCATTAAATGTGCAACATTGGCGTGGAAGGCGATGGAAAAAAGCTTGAAAGAAGAGAATCAAGATTAAAACGGTTCTGAAAGTATCCGGACTTTTGCCTGGAGCTTTCACCTCTCGTAAAAAAAGGAGGAATACTTGCGATGGCGAAGAAAATGCCGGAGATCGGCGAATATAAATATGGTTTTGCCGATAAAGACGTTTCCATATTCCGATCAAAACGTGGTTTAACTCGTGAGATTGTTGAAGAGATTTCAAAAATGAAGGGTGAACCTCAGTGGATGCTTGACTTCCGCTTGAAATCACTTGAAATTTTCTACAGTAAACCAATGCCGCAATGGGGCGGTGACTTAAACTCATTGAATTTCGATGAAATTACGTACTATGTAAAACCATCGGAGAAATCAGAAAAGTCATGGGATGAAGTACCGGAAGAAATTAAAGCGACATTTGACAAACTTGGAATTCCAGAAGCCGAGCAAAAATATCTTGCGGGGGTTTCTGCGCAATATGAATCCGAGGTTGTTTACCATAACATGAAGGAAGACCTTGAGGAATTAGGAATCATCTTTAAAGATACCGATTCTGCTTTAAGGGAAAACGAAGATATTTTCCGCAAACACTGGGCAACAGTTATTCCGCCAACTGATAACAAGTTTGCTGCATTAAACTCAGCTGTATGGTCCGGCGGCTCTTTCATTTATGTACCACCAGGTATTAAAGTGGATACACCATTGCAGGCCTATTTCCGGATTAACTCGGAAAACATGGGGCAGTTTGAAAGAACGCTGATCATTGTCGATGAAGGTGCACATGTCCACTATGTTGAAGGTTGTACAGCACCTGTTTATACAACGAACTCCCTGCACAGCGCAGTTGTAGAAATCATCGTTAAAAAAGGCGGCTATTGCCGTTATACAACGATTCAAAACTGGGCAAACAACGTATACAACCTTGTAACCAAGCGGACTGTCTGCGAAGAAAATGCGACAATGGAATGGATAGATGGTAACATTGGTTCAAAATTAACGATGAAATATCCAGCTGTTATTTTAAAAGGTGAAGGTGCCCGCGGTATGACATTATCCATTGCGATTGCTGGCAGAGGTCAAGTGCAGGATACAGGTTCTAAAATGATACATCTTGCGCCAAATACATCTTCAACGATTGTTTCTAAGTCTATTTCTAAGCACGGTGGAAGTGTAAACTATCGCGGCATGGTCCATTTTGGCCGTAAAGCAGACGGTGCTCGCTCAAATATCGAATGCGATACGTTGATAATGGATAATCAATCTACTTCAGATACGATTCCATACAACGAAGTGTTAAATAATAATATCTCACTTGAGCACGAAGCAAAGGTTTCTAAGGTTTCTGAAGAGCAGCTCTTCTACTTGATGAGCCGTGGTATTTCGGAGCAGGAAGCAACTGAGATGATTGTTATGGGCTTCATTGAGCCATTTACAAAAGAACTTCCAATGGAATATGCCGTTGAGATGAACCGCTTGATCAAGTTCGAAATGGAAGGTTCTATCGGTTAATATTTTGATATGAGTGACCCGCTTGCTGGAATTGGCAGGCGGGTTTTTTGCATTGAATATTGAATAGTCTCTAATATAGAGGGCCAACTTGCGGATAAGGTGATCCAACCTGCGGATAATCATCACCCACTTGCGGATAAGATAACCCAATTTGCGGATAAACCTCTCCAACTTGCGAAAGGGATTCCAACTTGCGGATAAAAGTCCCCTACTTGCATATAGACACTTCCAACTTGCGGTTAAGCATCTTTAATTTGCTAATTAACGTTTGCTAATACTATTATAAAATGGAGGTGAATTCATTGATATATATAGGTCTAACAGGCTGGGGCGACCACGATAGTTTGTATACAGGTCCAATCACCCCTAAAGACAAATTAAAGGAATACGCAGGCCATTTTCCAATCGTGGAAGTGGACACCGCTTTTTATGCAATCCAGCCCCAAAGGAACGCCTTAAAATGGGTTAATGAAACACCGTCCAACTTTCAATTTATCGTTAAAGCCTATCAAGGCATGACAGGTCATCTTCGCGGCGAAGTGCCATTTGAAAATAAACAAGCCATGTTTCAAGCATTTATAGAATCATTGGACCCCTATATTGAGAAAAATAAACTTGCCATGGTTTTATTTCAATTTCCGCCGTGGTTTGATTGCAAACGGGAAAATGTCAATTACTTACGATGGTGCAAACAGCAAATGGGGGAAATCCCCTGTGCACTCGAATTTAGGCACCAATCCTGGTTTGCGCCGCAATATCGCAAACAGACATTGGAGTTTATGAAAGAGGAAAATTGGATTCACAGCATATGTGATGAACCGCAATCTGGAGAAGGCTCCGTTCCGACTGTTCTTGTAACCACAAACCAACATAAGGCTCTCGTAAGATTCCACGGCCGCAATGTCCACGGTTGGCAAAAGAAAAACGCCGACAATTGGCGGGATGTCCGCTACCTTTACCGCTATAATGAACAAGAACTCCTAGAATGGGCCGGACATATCCAAACGCTTACAAAGGAATGTGACGATTTGTACCTTCTTTTTAATAACAATTCCGGCGGCGACGCAGCAGATAACGCCAAGCAGATGATGGACATATTAAATATTGAATATCAAGGATTGGCTCCGAGACAACTGGACTTGTTTTAAAAGCAGACATAGAAAGAAAGTGACACAATGGAATGGATTATTCTTTTGATCATCGGTATTTGTGCAAGCTCATTGGGATCGTTGATTGGCCTTGGCGGCGGGATTATCGTTGTGCCGGCCCTGCTCTATTTGGCTACAGTAAACGGGTTTGCCCACATCACTCCGCAGGTTGCCGTCGGGACATCGCTTTTTACAATGATTTTCACGGGGCTTTCCTCAGTGCTGGCATATACAAAACATAAAGTGGTTGATTATAAAAGCGGGCTTATTTTTCTAATTGGAAGCGGCCCAGGGAGCATTCTGGGGGCATGGGTAACAGAAAGAATGAACCTCCATGCTTTTAATTTATATTTTGGATTATTTATTATTTTCGTCTCGATTATCCTGTTTATTAAAGATCAATTAAAGCCAATACCATATAGGAAGGACAGGGGCATTACCCGTACCTTTACGGACAACAGGGGTAAAACCTTTGAATATGGCTACAGCCCTGTTGTAGCAATAATTGTTTCATTTATTGTCGGGTTTTTATCAGGTATTTTTGGTGTTGGCGGCGGCTCACTGATGGTTCCAACGATGATTCTCGTTTTTTTCTTCCCGCCGCATGTGGCTACGGCAACATCGATGTTTATGATTTTACCAACCTCAATCTTAAGCTCGATTACGCACATCTCATTAGGAAACGTCAATTGGCTTTATGCTTTGGCACTTGTGCCGGGGGCATTTATTGGTGCGAATATTGGCGTGTTTTTAAATACTAGGCTAAAGAGCAAAACGATAGTCTGGATATTAAGAACGGTTCTTGTTATTGTAGGGGTTCGACTAATCTATGAAGGAATAACAGGGTAGGTAGATACAAGTGGAAAAAATACATATATACCATACGAACGACATCCACAGCCACTTGGAAAATTGGCCGCGCATCAAGCAATTTTTGAAGGAGAAAAGGGAGCAGCACCGAGATCAAGACGAGGTTTTCCTATTTGATATTGGCGATTTCATTGACCGCTGGCATCCGTTGACAGAGGCGACGATGGGGAAATCGAGTATTGATCTCTTAAACGAAAGCCAATATACTGCAGTTACAATTGGCAATAACGAAGGAATCAACCTGCCGCATGATGGGTTGGAGCAGCTTTATGGCGACTCAAAGTTTGATGTGCTGGCAGCGAATCTTTTTCAAAAAAATAACCAGCATCCAAGCTGGGTGAAGCCTTATCAAATTTATCAAACCAAATCCGGTACCCGGCTCGGAGTTATCGGCCTAACGGCCAACTTCGCGCATCTATACGAATTACTAGACTGGAAGCTGACCGAGCCGATTAGCGAGCTTAGAAAATGGATAAAAGCCGTAAAGGAGCAATCTGACATGGTTATTTTGCTTTCCCATCTCGGCCTTCGTGATGATGAACGGATTGCTGCAGAATTTCCTGGGATTGACGTGATTCTGGGTGCTCATACTCATCATTTTTTGGAAACTGGAAAGCTTGTAGACGATTCTCTTTTGGCGGCCGCCGGAAAATTCGGCCATTATGTAGGCCATGTTACGATTACGTTGGACAGCCAGAAAACCATTCAAGACAAACAAGCCATTCTTTATGATACAAAGGAACTTCCGGCGGCTCGAAATGAAGTTGAAATAGCGGAGGCTTATTTCGATAAAGGGAAGGAACTACTTAATAGAAAAATCACTACCCTAACGAAGCCATACTTAAGCGATCCGTTTAAAGAAACAGATTTCTCGCTTTTCCTATGTAAAGCTTTACGGGAATGGTGCCAAACTGATTGTGCGATGATCAATGCCGGACTCCTTCTTGGTCCGTTATCCGGCGATGTGACAGAATTTGATCTTTTAAACATCTGCCCACACCCAATTAATCCGTGTGTTGTCGAGGTTAACGGCAAAGAATTAAAAGAGATATTAATCGAAACGATGAACGAAAGCCTTCATCAACGGCAAATTAAAGGGCTTGGTTTTAGAGGAAACATGCTGGGAATCTTTGTTTATGACGGAATCACGTTTCATTCCGGAGAAATTTTTATAAATGGAGAAAAGCGGGAGCAACAAAAAATCTACACACTGGCACTGCCGGATATGTTTACGTTTGGGCATTTTTTTAAAGGAGTTCTGCCTCATAAGGATAAGCAATATTTTTTGCCGGAATTTTTGCGCGATATCCTAAAATGGAAACTAAAGACCCAGTCTTAATTCTGGGACACACGCTTTTTCCTTTTCCTACATAATGTGATAGTAGGGAAAGGAGTGTGGAATCCTGATGATTGATCTTTCACCAATTGAAATTGACGGCCATACGTTCCTGGCGGTTTCCGTGTTACTTCCGAAAACGACCTTGCTTGCTGTGACAAGCGATAAAGGATATATAATGTGCGGTGCGTTGGATGTCGGCTTATTAAATGATAAACTAAAAGACCGAAACATTATTGCAGGGAGAGCTGTCGGAGTAAGAACCATCGACCAGCTGTTGAACGCGCCGCTGGAATCCGTCACAATTGGAGCGGAGGAGTTAGGAATCACAAAAGGCATGATCGGCAAGGATGCCTTGCTGAAAATGATATAATAGCCTGCTATCGCAGCAGGCTTTTTACCATTTATTTATTGGGCTAGTTCACCCCTTTTTCGCATACACATACGATGAAGGGGTGATTTTTGTTGGCAAAATTTCGCATGTACCGGCGGCGAAGAGGTCCGTTGCCTTTCCGATATGTCATGCTTTTGACTTTTGTCTTTTTCCTGTTGACATCCGCAATAAGTGTGTTGCTCGTGAACAAAGGGATTGAGCCTACCTTAATGAGATATGCCGAAACCGAAACTAGGAATATTGCTTCCCTTGTGATAAATAGAGCTATTACTAAAAGGACCACCAATGTCGGAGAAAATAATCAAGTCGTGCAAATCATCCCAGGCGGCGATGGAGAGAAACAAAACTTTCAGTTAAATACGGATTTAATTAATAGGGTATTGGCTGAAACAACGGCACAAATTCAAAAGAATTTGAAGGCGGCAAAACAAGGTAATCTTGCCCAGCTGGAACAGATTACAGATGTGGAAATTGAGACAAAGAACACGAAGGATGAGAACTCGATAACTTGGTATGTTCCATTAGGGCAGGCAACCAATATTGCTTTGCTTGGGAACCTTGGTCCGAAAATTCCTGTCAAATTTCAAGCCATTGGGGAAGTTGAACCAGATGTGCGGATCCAAACGAAAGAAATGGGAATCAATAATACATGGGTGGAGGTCTCAATTGAGATTGAGGTATCCGTTCAAATCATTACTCCATTTGCTACGAAAATTACTAAACTGAAACAAAGTATTCCAGTCGGCAGTGCCCTTGTAGAGGGGACGGTTCCTCAGTTCTATAATGGCGGAGGAGGTACTATTCCATCCATTCAGATTCCGGAGAAAAAGCAGGATACCAAAAAATCTGGAAATTAACAAATGGACTATCCATAATCGGATAGTCCCTTATTTTTTTCGTGTGTTCATTTTTTCAAGACGTTTCCACTTTGCCAAATACGGATAGGGGTCAAATGACCATTCGGTTATTCCATTATCTTTATACATGCCATAATGGAGATGCGGAGGAAATTTTCCTGATGTGCCTGGAGGGCCGTAGCCGGAGCTCCCTACCCCGCCAATCACCATCCCGGGTTCAACAATTTGTCCAACCTTTAAGTCTTTGGCAAACCCGCTGAGATGGGCAAAGTAATGATAGGTGTTATTGATATCCCGGATGCCTATTCTCCAACCGCCAAATTTGTTCCAGCCCTTCATTTCCACAATCCCGTAACAAGTGGCCCTTACAGGTATACCATAGCCTGCAAATATGTCGGTCCCCTCGTGAATTCTTCGGCCGCCCCAGCCCCGGGCATCTCCCCAGGTGCTGCGATAGCTATGGTTGCTTCTTAAAGGAACTGGGAAAACATTTGTATCCAAATTTAGCCGTCCAAAATGACGGTACATTTTTGCATAGCTGACGATACTGCCAACCGTTCGGTCACGGTGGTAATAATCCCATAAACCGATTTTAATATTATCTTCATCTACTCCGTAAGAAAGCAGAAAATGAGCAAAGGAATACAATACATCTTCATCATTTTTCAGGCTGGCCTTTCCATCTCCATCCCCATCAACTCCGACTCCATTAAAAAACTCGATAATTGCAGGATTCTCTTCTGAAGGATTAGGATTAGTCAACCCGGCCCATTGTTCAGGGCGAAAATAAATGCCAATCAGACTTTCTGATTTTGGCAAATCGCGGCGTGCCAAGCGGACATTTCGTTCATATTGGTCAACCGCAGCTAAATAATACCAAGGAATTTGTGTGATGGTTTCAACCTTCTTATAAAGCTTCATTCGTTCCTGGTATGGATCGGCTTCCGCAGCTTTTGCCTCAAAACTTGAGGTAAATAACAATAGGAAAGCTGCTATTATCAGCACAGCCCGCATAGGAATTCTCCCTTCCCATTTATAGTACAAAGTTAGTTTATGAATTCTAGAACATTTCATTATCGTCAATAATTGGAAATCGGAAAAATCTTTGCGGCAGGTGCTGACTTCTTGTCGTTGTCGACCCAGTATGTTAAAGTGACAACAGGAATGTTTATACTTAGTCGGGGGTGCATGATGAGCAAGAAAGAGGAAGTCCTGAGAAAACCTGATTGGTTAAAAATAAAGCTTAATACAAATGAATCATATACAGGATTAAAAAAATTGATGAGGGAAAAGAATCTCCACACGGTTTGTGAAGAGGCGCGCTGCCCGAATATTCATGAATGCTGGGCAGTACGCAGAACGGCAACCTTTATGATACTCGGAGATACGTGTACCCGGGCCTGCCGTTTCTGTGCTGTAAAAACGGGTTTGCCGACAGAACTTGATTGGCAAGAACCAGAAAGAGTCGCTGATTCTGTTCAACTAATGAACCTAAAGCATGTCGTCGTAACTGCAGTTGCCAGGGACGATTTAAAGGATGGCGGTGCCGCTGTTTTTGCGGAAACGGTCCGGGCTATTCGCCGGAAAAACCCGTTTACCAGCATTGAGGTCCTTCCGTCTGATATGGGCGGAAAGGAAGAAAACCTGCAAACATTAATGGATGCTAAGCCAGATATTTTAAACCATAATATTGAAACGGTCAGACGCCTTACACCGAGAGTCAGGGCTCGAGCAAAATATGACCGCTCACTAGAGTTCCTGCGCCGGGCTAAGGAAATGAATCCAAGTATTCCTACGAAATCAAGCTTAATGATCGGCCTTGGCGAAACAAAGGAAGAAATTATTGAGGTTATGGATGATTTGCGGTCAAATCATGTTGATATCATGACGATCGGCCAGTATTTGCAGCCGACGAAAAGCCACCTAAAGGTTGTAAAATACTATAGCCCTGATGAGTTTAATGAATTACGTGAAATTGCCATAAGTAAAGGGTTCAGCCATTGCGAAGCGGGACCGCTTGTTCGTTCTTCATACCACGCTGACGAACAAGTAAATGCGGCTGCAAAGCATAAGCAATTACTTGGCGAACAAAGTGCGCAGGAAGCCAAATAAAAAAAAGAGTTCAGCCCTAATTTAGTTCGGGTCTGAACTCTTTTTATTAGCGTTTGTGATTATAGTCTAAATCGTCCTTAGTTAGTCCGTTTTCATCTTCATTATCGTTCAATCTTGTTCCCTGTGGAGATGTTTTCATTTGCTTGATAACATAATTTACCTGGTCACGTGATTTTTCGCTAAGGGAATCCAAATTAGCCAAGTTTTGAATATCTTGGATATGGACCTTATTATCACTGACGTATACATGGTAATACCTAGGGACAACAGATAATGCTGTTTTCTTCACTTGGTCCGCTGTTAAATTTCGGTTTTTCGAATCAGTACGATACGCCACTAGAACTTCTCTGTCTGTTACCAATGCAGCCACATCATGGACGTTTGGAATATTGGCACTTAAGCGACTGATGACATGGGCTACTTGTTCACGGTCAAGGGCCGTGTAGCTATCATTTGTGTTATTATCGTTCATCAGTGGGCTTTTCTGGTGACGTACAAAGCCAAAGTCATTGTTAACGTTACGGATATCCTTGCTCGCACCTTCACGGTAGAGCTCATGCCGTTTATTGTTTACATTAATGGTATTGCCGGATTCTTCATATATATCGTTTTTACCCATATCCTTGGAACAGCCTGTGACTGCAGTTAATGCACATAACCCAATGATTATGCCTAATTTTTTCAACATTAACACCTCCTTTTATTAGATTTTCCAAAGCGCTTATTTTTTTTCTTAGTAATTGATGGTGAATCGGTTATAATGGGATAAAGAATAGCTGGCAAAATTTGAGGTGAAAACCATGGTTCTTATTAATAACACTACTTATGAACTTGTACAGGAATTTCGGAATGGTTTTAATGAGGAAGCTCTAAAGGCTAGATATAGTGACATTTTATCCAGATATGATTATATTGTGGGGGATTGGGGCTATAACCAGCTCCGATTAAAAGGCTTCTTTGAAGACCAAAATCAAAAAGCAACCTTTGATACAAAAATCAGCACATTAAGTGAGTATCTGTATGAATACTGCAATTTTGGCTGCGCTTATTTTGTATTGAAAAAGGTGAAAAAATAAACGAAGGGGCGATTAATCCCCTTCGTTTTTAAATTTTCAAGAATTTATACATTCTTAACGCACAAATTCAACTACGCCTCTTTTCGTCCTTCTGACTCGCCAATCGGCGATTTTGCATTTATGTTTATGCCTCGTTATTGTTATACGGGGCCTGTTCATCGGTTTCTTTATCATCATGCGGGGGATGTGCTCCCGGGTATTCTCTTGGCAAATCCTGATGCAAGGCTTTAAACTCATAGTTAAAATTGCTGTACCTGCGCTGTCCCTCTTTCCAAGGTGTGCTCTTCAATTCAACTGGTTCATCTTGTCGAATCGGCGACCCGAACGGGCCATCTGGAAATTCTTCGGCGGTTAAATAGTTCCGCTGTACTTCCACGCTGGATAAGTCACCGTATTTTTTGGAATCCTTTTCAGCCATGTTCCTCACTCCTTTTCTTTTATTATTTCTTCCGAAGTGAAAAACATGAGTAAACCTTTAGATAATCTCCTGTAAGAAGGATTTTAGCTCTTCTGCCTCTGATTCATTTATGTTAAAAGCATATTCTAAATAACCTTCTTCCTCGAGGTCATCATGTCCAATGATGGCAAATCGATTTCCTTGCATATTCATTACAAGGGATTTGCCGTAGTGCCGGTCCGTTTTTACGACGGCCAAATCATAACGCTGATTTTCCCCGACAAAGCTGACAAACCTTGTTTTGGTATTTTCGGTATCATCATATAAGAAAAAACGCTCGCTCATTTCATATCTCCTTTAAAAAAATACTCTCACACTATCTATAGTAACAAATTCCTGCAGTGGATGGGAGTAGGATTAAATTTCTCAACAATGGTTTAGGAATATTTTCTTCTAAAAATTTAGGATAATGTAAAAATATGTTATAATATAGCTAAATCTGTAAGATAAACAGTTGTGAGGGATGAATGTATGGCTCGTCGCATCATGAATATGTTAAAAGGGGCAATAGATTGGGGGAAGATTTTCCTTCCTGCTGAGTCCTTGCGCTTTTATCCGCCTCAATTTATTTTGCGCAACCCTGTATTAGAGGGGGTAACAGCAGCCTTTCAGACTGGTTTGGAGGCAGCAGTTATTGTTTTTCATTTGGAAAATATGAATGAATTGCCGGTTATAAAAGGGAAAACTCAGCAAGATTATTTCATGAAGCAGTTAAAAAAGTATTTTCGCCATGCTGTCCAAGAACAACTGAAAGAAGAGGAAGTCATCGCTTTGCATGATTTTTATGGCGATGTGGTGACCTTGATCATGAAGGTGGGTGTTGATAAAAACACTTTGTCTGATATGGATCATGTTATTAAAAGATTGCTTTATTGTATTGAGGGCAGTCTGCAAAAACATTATCCTTCACAGCAAATTCACTTTGAAAATGGATATATGTTTATTGACAAGAAACATTACTCCATTTCTGATTCCATCCAAAAAGCCCATCGACAGGCCTTCTCAATGGCTGAAAAAAGACTGGCAATAAACTATGATGATAAAGATTATACGATTAATCAAATTATTACTAATAAAAATATCCGTTTGCTGGCCCAGCCCATTATTGATGTGGCAACAAATGAAATCCGTGCATGGGAGTTCTTGACACGGGGACCTAAGGACACTGCGGTAGAAAATCCTTTGCTGTTATTCTCGGTTGCGAGGCAGACTGGGACATTATATGCACTCGAAATGCTGGTTTTGGAAAAAGCATTTGAACAAATTAAGAAAGCAAAATGTAGTCAGGATATTTTTATCAATTGTACTCCGTTAACCCTTGGAAATATACGTTTCACAAGGGATATAAAGAATTTATTGCAAAGATTCACTGGTATTTCACCAAAACAAATAACAATTGAAATTACTGAAAACGATTCAATCGAAGGTTTAAAGAATTTCATTTATAATATAAAAATGTTACGATTAATGGGGTTTCGAATTGCCATTGATGATACAGGCGCGGGATACTCCAATTTAAGTACCATTAGTGAAATTATGCCGGATATTATAAAAATTGACCGATCTCTTATTCAAAATATCGATAAAAACTCGCTTAAGGAATCGATGTTAAAGGGTATTCTCCTAGTCGCGCGGGAGGCCGGTTCACTGGTTGTCGCGGAGGGAATCGAAAATGAGGATGAGGCAGCTGTCCTTACAAGAAACAAGGTCGATTTGGCACAAGGCTATTTCTACGCTCCGCCTACTGTACTAAACATAGAAATGGCAACTTAGAATAGAAAATAGAAGGAAGTGGAGTTCATGTACTTTGTTGACCGGGATAAAATTGAAACAACATTAATTTATTTGGAAACACAGATCACTCATTTCTCTAACCAGCAGGTCTGGTCGACCCCCATTGAAACGGCCGCATTGGAGCGGCTGACACATATGATGCTCGAGTCGGTATTGGATGTCGGCAATGCCATGATTGATGGGTTTATCATGCGTGATCCGGGGAGCTATGAAGACATAATAGATATTTTAATGGATGAAAAGGTCGTTACTGAAGAAACTGGAAGCAGTTTGAAAACTCTTATCAGTTTTCGGAAAAAATTGGTGCAATTTTATACCGAAATTGACCATAGTGAATTAACCCGGGAATTTTCTAAACATCTGTCGGCACTGACAATTTTCTCAGGAAATGTAAGGGACTATCTTACAAACGAATTAGGACCAGTTTCTGCATTTAAAAACTAAGACCGCCAATCGGTCTTTTTCTTTTTAACTAGAGGGACAAGGTCAATTAAGGAGTGAGATGATTGAAGAAATATAAAGGATATTTAATTGATTTAGATGGAACGATGTATAAAGGTACTGAGAGAATAGAAGCGGCTTCTGATTTTATTAAGAAGCTTCAGGAAAAGGGGGTTCCATATTTATTTGTGACAAATAATTCTACCCGGACCCCAGCACAGGTAGCGGAGAAATTAAAAAGCTTTGATATTCCAGCAACGGAAGATAGGGTCTTTACGACAAGTCAGGCAACTGCCAATTATATCGAAGAACTGAAAAAGGATGCCTCTGTCTATGTTATTGGTGAAGAAGGAATTCGCACAGTACTTGAGGACAAGGGCTTTCGGTTTGCTGGGGAAGATGCGGATGTTGTCGTAGTTGGCCTTGACCGCTCGATTAATTATGAAAAGCTGACGATTGCCTGTCTGGCTGTCCGAAACGGAGCCACATTTATTTCGACCAATGGCGATATCGCCTTGCCAACTGAAAGAGGGCTAGTACCGGGCAATGGCTCGATAACATCGGTTATAGCGGTATCAACACAAACAAAGCCGATTTTTATCGGAAAGCCGGAAGCAATTATTACGGAGCAGGCGTTAAAGGTTTTAGGCGTGGCAAAAGAAGATACGCTGATGGTGGGCGATAATTATGATACTGATATTCTGGCGGGTATAAATGCAGGGATTGACACCTTGCTTGTTCATACGGGCGTCACCACGAAGGAACTATTAAAAGGGTATAACATTCCGCCTACATATACAATCGATACACTAGACCACTGGGAACCATAAAAGGATGGCTGAAATAGCCATCCTTTTACTATTATATTATTTCTATTCACAATTGGCAGCAGCGTGTGCCAGTCTGCTTGAGGCGGCAGCGGCGATGGCGCCGACGATATCATCTAAAAAGGTATGGCATTGACCAGTTGATTTATCATTTAAGTGTGCCAAAATACCAGGTTTTTGCTTATCAATATAACCGTAGTTCGTAAAGCCGATCGATCCATAAACATTCACGATCGAAAAAGCCAGAATCTCATCAACCCCGTAGAGGCTTTCGTCTGTTGCAATAATTGATTGCAGCGGCTCCTCAAGCATCCCTTTTTCGGCTAAGACATCAAGCTGGATTCCGGTAATAATGGCATTTTGAACTTCCCTTTTAGTAAGTACCTTTTCTACGTTCGCAATGCAGTCTTCCATTTGCAGGTTTTTATGATATTTTTCCTGAAGATAAAAAACCAAATTTGCAATATCTTGAATTTCTACCCCTCTTTCTTTTAACAACCTGCGAGCCGTTTCCTGAACAACATTTGTCTTTTTTTGTTCTGCCATCCCTTATATCACCTTTTCTGTAAATTTTTCTATAATTGCTCTATTAACTTATGATATGCAATTATCCTTTCATGAATCAAATAAAAAACTTTACAGCTTGTTTTTACGATAAGGAAGACAACAAGTTTTCTTGGCTTTACTCATATATATGACTTAAAGGTGAAAAGAAGAAGGGGTGGAAAAGATGCTGCGAAAAATGCTGGAGGATCAGTATGGAATCAAGGCTGACGAACAGGTTAAAATAGATGCTTTTGATGCACTAAGAGGAAACGGCTGGCTGTATTTGATTGGAAATCCTGGAGGCAGAGAGGAGGAGGATTTGCAAGAACTGGCAGGTCTTGCAGAGCATATGCGCCAGACGGGTGACAAAAATGTCCCTGCATTCATGCAGACTAAGGATGGCAGTTATATTACAAACTGGGAGCAAAATAAATATTGCGTATTAGTAAACCGGCAGATGGAACAGCAGCAGCGAATCTCGAGAATGGGGCGGAAACTGGCAAAATTTCATGAGCGGGGCAGAAGGGTGCCTTTTCAGATTCAGCGGTCGAGCAGAGTTGGACAATGGAAGGGGATTTGGGAAAAACGGTTGGAACAGATGGAAAAAGTGTGGAGTGGCCTGCTTTTTCAAACACCTGAGGATGAATTTGAAAAATTGTTTATTGAGTCCTTTCCGTATTACATGGGATTAACAGAGAATGCTATTCAATATTTAGTGGATACGGAAATTGATGATTCCCCCGTGGAAACTGATAGCGGGACGGTTTGCCATGAACGTTTCACGAAAAAAACGTGGGGCGGACAATATATGATCAGAAATCCATTTGAATGGATATTCGACCACCGCAGCCGTGACTTGGCTGAGTGGACAAGGGAACAATATTTTCATAATATCCAAACATATGATATGGAGCTAAGACAGTTTTACGATGAATATCAGGGGATATCGCCATTGTCCTCTTTTTCATGGCGCCTTTTATATGCCCGTTTAATATTTCCGCTCCATTATTTCGAATGTGTAGAAAATTATTATATTACCCGCTCGGAACAGGAAAAAAAGCTGTTGGAGGAAACTCTAGGAAAAATTTTGCGGCAGTCCTCCGAGTACGAACGCTTTCTGGCAGGCTTTTTTCATATTTCAGGGGCGCCGGCGAAACACTTAAGCCTGCCGCAACTGGATTGGTTATATTCTTAATGGGCTTAAACTGAATACAAAAAAGCGATTGCTCTCAGGCAATCGCTTTATTATTAGCTATAAGAAAGTATAAATTCAACTACGCCTCTGTCTTCGTCCTTTTGGACCCGCCAATTGGTAGTTTTAATTTATTTTTAGAAAACTTGCTCGACTTCAACAATACCAGGTACTTCTTCTAGTAAAGCCCGTTCAATACCTGCTTTTAGTGTGATGGTAGAACTTGGGCAAGATCCGCAAGCGCCAAGTAAGCGAAGCTTAACAATGCCTTCCTCCACATCAACTAGTTCGCAGTCTCCGCCATCGCGAAGAAGAAATGGGCGTAATTTATCTAATACTTCTTGTACTTGTTCAAACATTTCCTGTTCTGACACTTTCATCGACTCCTTTCCTACTTATATTATACTGTCGATGCAAGGAAAAATCCATTCTCAGAATCTGGCGAAATGTATAAAGAAAACTCGCCGATTGGCAAGCCCCTAAGGGCGGGGACAGAGGTGCAGCTGCACTTATACGTTAATAAAGGATAAATTTTGGGGAAAATTTATTCTTCTTTACTAAGAGTCAAAAGAAGTCATTTTCTTAGGTTTTGAAGGTGCCATATTGTAAAATAAAAGAAAAACATAAGGAATGGTTTTATGGAATATACGGAAGTGGAAATTGTCCTATATGGTGCAGCAGTGCTCTGCCCAAGTTGTGTTAATCTGCCATCCTCGAAGGAAACCTTTGAATGGCTGGAAGCAGCGATTGCTAGAAAATTCCCGGAGCAGCCTGTTAAAATGACCTATGTAGATATTTTTCAGCCGCCAGAAGAAAGCGAAAAATCGCAATTTGCCCAGAGGGTAATTGAAGAGGATATGTTTTATCCGGTTGTAGTTATAAAGGATAAAGTGGTTGGCGAGGGTAACCCTCGTCTAAAAACTATTTTTTCGGAATTGGAAAAGTACGGGTACAAGGCGATATAAGAGGAAAGAGGCTGTCTTGTAAGACAGCCTCTGATCTTAAAACAAAGCCTTAACACTCTTCAGGTGATCCAGCCGCCGTTGCGGTACGGAAAGATGAACCACAGCCGCAAGACGCAATCGCGTTAGGATTATCAATCGTAAACCCGCCGCCCATCATCGATTGCTTGTAATCGATTTTCGTTCCATTTAAAATTGGTGCACTCTCTTTATCGACAAGAACCTTTATGCCAAACTGTTCAAATTGATGGTCATCTTCACTAACTTCGTGCTCGAAACCCATGCCGTACGATAAGCCGCTGCAGCCGCCGCCTTTAACACTGACTCGTAAAAAAGCGCCTTCCTCTTCATTATGCTTCATCATATCTTTAATTTGCAGTGATGCTGCTTCTGTTAAAATAACGATATCTTTACTCAAAAATGACCCCTCCTTAAAAATTTGAGGCTTATAAACTTAGTATATACACTAGCTGAAAACTACTCAACTTATACGATTACTACTAACAGGATATGCTGCCAATATAAAAAAGGGAGCGGCAAGCCCCCATTATATGTCTAGCTCCAGCGCCTAGCGGCCCGCAGGTCTACAGCCAATCCGTCAAGAAGGCTCGTCTAGCCTCGTGCCCCTGTTCAAGGCGCTTCCGCTTTTTCTGTATTAGAACATAGGATTTTCTTCGAGATACTGATAAATATTATCCACCAAATCTTCAGGGGTTTTACCCGTAACAATTTCCCCATTCACAAGCGCATAGAGAGTAGATGCGCATTTACCACAATAGCCGAGACATCCATATTCAATGATATCCAAATTTGGATCTTTTTCTAATATTTCTAGTGCTTTCTGTGCCCCACTAGCAAGATTACTGACACAAAATTCAATGATAGGCTTAATCATTACCTTCACCTCTCCACAACTTCTTATCCTACCGCTTTTAGGCTGCTTCGTCAATTATCACGTTCTTAGCAAACCTGTCAAGATGTACTTAAATGTGTTGTTATTTAGCCATATTTTCGTTATACTCATATTTGTGTGTTAAATGGACGGAATATCTATTTCAATAATATCCCACTCGTAATTTCAATTGAAATACTGTCTTTCTGAACAAAATAAAAAAATAGAAAATCTATAGTACAGTTATGACAAAGGGGAAATAAGCATGAAAAAATTAGTCATTCTTGGAGGCGGTTATGGAGGCATGAAGATTCTCTCCGAACTTCTTCCTAATAACCTGCCGGAGGACGTGACCATCACACTTGTGGATCGTGTTCCTTACCATTGTTTAAAAACAGAATACTATGCTTTAGCTGCTGGGACGATTTCAGACAAAGAAATACGCGTTTCCTTCCCGGAGCATCCTAGACTTGAGGTAGTTTTTGGGGAAGTCAGCGGGATTAACAGAGAAGAAAAAATTGTCCTGTTAAAAGACGCTCAGCCAATAAGCTATGATGACCTCGTTATCGGATTGGGCTGTGAAGATAAATACCATGGTGTGCCGGGTGCTGATCAATATACCTATAGCATTCAAAGTATCGGTAAATCAAGGGAAACCTATTCTGTCCTGAATAATTTACCCCCTGGTTCTGTCGTTGGTATTGTTGGCGCAGGCCTATCCGGGGTGGAGCTTGCCAGCGAATTAAGCGAAAGCCGCGATGATTTGCAAATTAAATTATTTGACCGCGGGAAGCATATTCTCTCTGCATTCCCCGACAGGTTGAGCAAATATGTAGAGAACTGGTTTGTAAAGCATAATGTTGAAATCATTAATAATTCCAATATCACCAAAGTTGAGGAAAACACCCTTTATAACCATGACAAGTCCATTTTTTGTGATGTAATTGTGTGGACAGCAGGGATTCAAGCGAATAAAGTTATCCGTGAAATGGAGGGGGAAAAAGATAGTTCCGGACGAATGGTGTTAACCCCGCAGCACTTTTTGCCTAATGATCAGCATGTTTTTGTTGTAGGGGATTGTGCAAGTCTGCCGCATGCTCCAAGTGCACAGCTAGCAGAAGGACAAGCCGAACAGATTGTCGAAGTTTTAAAAAAGCGCTGGAACGGCGAAGAATTGCCTGATGCTTTCCCTCCTATCAAATTAAAGGGAGTTCTTGGTTCATTAGGGAAAAAGCATGGCTTTGCTATGCTGGCAGATCGGCCTTTAACCGGCCGAGTCGCCCGTCTGCTTAAATCAGGGGTACTGTGGATGTACAAATTCCATAACGGATAATACTAAAAAGGCGTCCTATTTTGGACGCCTTTTGAATTAGTTTAATAATTATTTATCGAACATGGAAGAACTGTGAAGTGGCTGGATTTTTGCTTTGGGGTCCATGTATGCCTTTGCATTATTAACAGCAGTCGGGGCTTCACCGAAGCCGCAGGCAATTAATTTTACTTTTCCATCATAAGTGCAGATATCTCCAGCGGCATAAATTCCAGGGATATTGGTTTCCATTTTAGAATTAACCTTAATTGAATTCTTCTCAATTTCGAGGCCCCATTCTTTAATAGGTCCGAGGGAGGAAACGAAGCCATAGTTACAAATAACGGCGTCAACGTCAACAGTTTCTTTAGTTTCTCCGTTTACGGTTTCAAGAACGACCTGTTTAATGCCAGTTTCATTACCTATTAATTCTGCAGGGATATAGGGTGTTTTTACATCTACTTTGGAACTCATTAAGTTTTCTACGCTGTGTTCATGGGCGCGGAACTTGTCACGGCGATGAACAATCGTCACTTTTTCGGCAATTGGCTCAAGCATTAATGCCCAGTCAACCGCAGAATCGCCGCCGCCAAATACAACAACCTTTTGTCCGGAAAATTGATTCAAATCATCGATAAAGTAATAAAGGTTTTTGCCATCATACTGAGCAACACTTTCAAGCTCCAAACGGCGAGGCTGGAATGCGCCATTTCCTGCAGTGATAATAATGGTTTTAGAATAGTGAACCTCTTTGTTTGTTGTTAATTTAAAGGTTCCATCATCCTGCTTTTCAAGCTTTTCAACAGATTGCTCTAAGGCTACGGTTGGCTCAAATTTAGCCATTTGCTCCTTTAAGTTATTTATTAATTCTTGTGCTCGTACTTTTGGAAATCCGGCAACATCATAAATATATTTTTCCGGATAAAGCGCAGATAATTGACCGCCCAATTGAGGCAGGCTTTCAATAATTTTAACGGATGCTTGTCTCATTCCCCCATAAAAGGCAGTAAAAAGACCGACGGGGCCTCCTCCAATGATGGTAATATCATAAACCTTTTGATCTTGCACTCCGTATCCCCCCAACTAGTAGTTACGATTCCACTCATATCATAACATAAAATATGTCAATCCTCATATATCTGTTTAGAAAATTATGACAATGAATAATGATTTGTGAAAATTTATACTATTTTTGTGATAAATATATTCGATAAATTGCTTGAATTTCGGTTAGAAGTAGCATATGATGTATTGTGGATATATTGTTAAGATTTTGTGACAAAACGGGTACAATTTTTTTGTGAAATGTCTTGCTCTGTTTTTCACAAAATGGCATTTGTTTGGATTTCCCAAACTTTATGTTTGCTAGGTTCTTTATTTTTATCCTCGTTCGTGAATTATATCACATACATTTTCCAGTAAACCAAAATAATAATCACCAAAGCTGTGGAAGATAAGAAAAAGAGGATTTATAAAAATATTTTATAAGGGTGGAAGTGATTACGTTGAGAAAGCCTAAAATTGTTATTCTCGGAGCGGGATACGGCGGGCTAATGACGACTGTACGCTTGCAAAAGCACCTTGGTGTTAACGAAGCGGATATTGTCTTAGTGAACAAAAATGATTACCACTATGAAACCACTTGGCTGCATGAGGCCTCGGCCGGAACATTGCACCACGATAAGGTTCGTTATGATATTCGCAATGTCATTGATCGCAGCAAGGTTGACTTTGTTCAAAGTACCGTTGTTGAGATTAAGAAGGATGAAAAGAAGGTAATTTTAGAGAACGGCGAAATTGAATATGATTATCTTGTGATAGCACTTGGTGGGGAGCCTGAAACCTTCGGCATCAAAGGCTTGAAGGAATATGCTTTCGGTATTACGAATGTAAATTCTTCCCGTTTGCTTCGTGAGCATATAGAATATCAATTTGCCACTTACAATATGGAAGAGGAAAAAGATGATACACGCCTGACAATCGTTGTCGGCGGCGCCGGTTTCACAGGAATTGAGTTTCTTGGAGAATTGACCAATCGTGTTCCGGAATTATGTCATGAATACGATGTCGATCAGCATAAAGTGAAAATTATCTGTGTGGAAGCTGCACCAACTGTTCTGCCTGGATTTGACCCTGAATTAGTCAAGTATGCAGTATCGCAATTAGAACGTAAGGGTGTAGAATTCTTAATTGGAACAGCGATTAAGGAATGCACCCCTGAAGGTATTCTAGTTGCAAAAGGTGAAGAGGAGACTCGTGAAATCAAAGCGGGTACTGTTGTTTGGGCTGCTGGTGTTCGTGGAAACTCTGTTATTGAAAAGTCTGGTTTTGAAGCAATGAGAGGCCGTGTTAAAGTACAGCCAGACTTAAGAGTTCCTGGTTTCGATGATGTCTTTATCCTTGGCGACAGTTCTTTGGTTATTAATGAAGAAATCAACCGCCCATATCCACCGACTGCACAGATTGCGATGCAGCAGGGTGAGGTATGCGCGCGTAATATTGCATCACTTGTGCGTAATAAGAGTGAACTTGAAGAATTTAAGTTTGATAATAAAGGTACTGTCTGCTCTCTTGGTGAAGATGACGCAATTGGGGTTGTTTTTGGTAAGAAAATAACAGGGGCTAGTGCTTCTTTCATGAAGAAAGTAGTCGATAACCGTTCTCTTTACATGATTGGCGGGGCTGGTCTCGTATTGAAAAAAGGTAAATTTAATATCTTTTAATAAATTTTCGTAACAAAAAAAGGACAGGGCCGCCTGTCCTTTTTTGGCTAATAAGAAAGTAATAATTCAACTACGCTTTTGTCTTCTTCCTATTTGATTCGCCAATCGGCGAGTTTTCATTTTTTTAGAATAGTTATAAAAGCTTAAGAAAGGGGAAAATTATGAGCAGTAAGGAAAAACGAGGGAAGGTCTGGTTGGCTGTTTCCGGTTTAGTTCAATCTGATGCAGGGGAATGGCTGGTAGTTAAAAAGAGGTATGGCGGGTTAGAAGGCAAATGGTCCCTCCCCGCAGGTTTTGTGGAAGAAGGTGAGACGGCAGATGAAGCCGTGCTTCGAGAGGTGGAGGAAGAAACGGGGATTGTTTGTACGGTTAAAGGACTGATTGGGCTGCGTACGGGTGTCATTAAAAGCGAGATTAGTGATAACATGCTGCTGTTTTTACTTGAACCAGTCGGGAAAATGGACATCACCCATCAGGACTATGAATTGTACGAAGCTAGATTTATGGCTCCGGAAGAACTGCTGAAGGAAAAGGAAGCATCGATTCTTTTGGAGTATCTGATCGGGCGAAAGGATTTACTGGAAAAGCCTGTTATCGATGGGGTAAATCCTGGTGACCAGTTTGGTTATACCGCTTATAAATTATTTTTTTAATTTTTCAGAAATTTACGTCACGCTTAGAAAATGAAAGGAAACGGGGGGTGTATCCGTTTTCTTCCGTCCAAATCGCCTGAATTTCGCTCTTTCGTTTTATTTAAATACTTGGTATATTATCAGAAAATTGAGTCAATAAGAAAGGGATGATGATAATGACAGTTCAAAGTGTTGACACAAAAACCTGTGATTATTGTTCCGGAAACGGCTATTTTCAATTGGTTCTTGGCGGAACGGAAACCTGCGCAAGCTGCGGCGGCACTGGCAAGAAAGTTGAAAAATAACCGTGCCTAGGAAAAAAGCCAACCCAGTTCTTCGAAGACTCGAAGGGCTATTTTTTTTGTTAAAATGCTGTTAATATTGACTCTCACATGGACATTGAGTACACTATATGTTGATGCAAAGGGGGAGTTTCAATGCAAATGAGCATTGTTGTCTTGATTATTTCAATTGTACTATTTTTTGTGTTATTTTTTGGAATTGGCTTTATTCTGAATATGCTTTTAAGAATGTCGTGGATTATGGCGGTCGTTTATCCAATAGTCGCCATTTTTATCATAGATAAAGTCTCATTTTTTGAATATTTTACCGATAGCAAGGCAGCCTTTTTAGACTTAGTACACAGACTGGGCTCCTTAGCCACTGCAGATGTCCTCATTTTATCTAGCGGTCTGGCCGGAGCAATCGCCGCAGGTTTTACCATTAAATTCTTACGGAAAAATGGTTATCAAATGTTTTAGACCTTCACATATTATGAAGGTCTTTTTTAATATAAAATATAATTGGTAATTTTTTTCACTCCTTTTTTGAATAATTCATTCCTACTTGGGAATGAATATTTTGGGAGGAGTGAAAAAAAGAATGAATAAAGTGAAAAATTGGACGAAACGATTTGCTATGATTATTTTGTTCTTTTTGGCATTATTCGCGACGTTCCAATCTATTTCAGGTTTACCTTTGCAGACCATGTTTTTTCATCTAGTTAATGCTAATTCGGTAAGCGAGGCTGTTACCGCGCCTGCCCAAACACTGGAGAATTCCATTGATTGGTCCCAATACCCTAAACATACCGTGACAGCGACCGGCTATACGGCTGGGGCAGAATCCACCGGGAAAAATCAGGGCCACCCCGAATATGGAATCACTTATTCTGGTGTTAAAGTAAAGCGCGATTTGTTTTCAACTATTGCAGCCGACCTAACTGTTTTTCCAATTGGGACCGTTCTCTTTATTCCAGGGTATGGGTATGGAGTGGTCGCAGATAAAGGCGGCGCCATAAAGGGAAATCGCCTGGACCTTTATTATGAAACAGTTGAGGATGTTTACCGCCACTGGGGCAAGAAAACGGTCGATGTATATATCGTTCAAAAAGGAAATGGAAAACTGACCGAAGAACAGCTGCAAGCATTAAACGAAGATAAATCCCTGCAGGTCTTCAGGCAGCAATATACAAGCTCAGAAAAAAAATAACAGGCCCCGTGCCTGTTTTTGTTTTTTGTGGAATTCTTAAAAACTATTTAATAAAATGATTAAAAAGGCTTAGGGGCAGGTGGGTTCATGGATTATCCAATTGAGTATTATGAGTTTTTTGTCAGCTTTAATGAAGGGGATTATTACACTTGCCACGACCTGCTCGAGGAAATGTGGCTGATTGATAGGGATAATCTTTTTTTAAAAGGATTATTGCAAATGAGTGTGGCCATTTATCACTATGAGTACGGAAATGTGAAAGGTGCCAGATCCATGATGGCTACAGCTCACCGCTACTTGCAGGCGTACCGTCCTAAGTTTTGGGGGCTGGACTTGGAAAAGGTCTATCCATTTATTGATCAATGTTTGGCTCTATTTCCTCAAGACATAGACAGTGTCCCGTTTGAACAGGTGGGGGAATTGCCAAAGCTGCCACAAATGTTTTTGTATTTGGAGGATGATTAGTTTATCGAAATAAATTCCCTGATTCGGTATAATGAATTCGAATCATGAAGCGGAGGTCGATCAAGATGTTTGATGTAAAAAAAGAATTCGATTTATCAGCTGAGCATGAAAGCTTAGTTATTGGTCTAGCGGATAAACCGGAGAAGTTTTCCGGACTGCTGTCCAAACTAGATGAGGCTTTTGATGGGCAGTTGACAGAACTCGTCAAAGCTGGGGATATCTCGGCAAAGCTAAATAAAATTAACAAAGTACATAGTTTTGGCAAAATTGGTTCTAAGCGGCTTTGGATTGTCGGACTTGGCAAAGAAAAGGAACTATCCTTTGATAAATTAAGAAAGGCTTTTGGACAGCTATTCAAAGAGTTAAAGGCAGGCAAGCAGACAGAAGCGTCCGTATATTTGGATTCTTTCATTAGCGAAAAGGTGGATGGGCCGGATGCTGCTCATGCGCTAAGTGAGGCATTAGGTCTAGCTACTTATCAGTTCGATGGCTATAAGCAAAAATCAAATGAACCTGAGAAGAAGCTTGAACATCTAACGATTTATTGTAACACTGTTGATGCGGGGGAAATAGTAGCCTCATTAACGGTTGGATATGCCTTTTGCAAGGGAACCAATTCAGCCCGCACGCTCGTTAACACTCCAGGTAATATGCTGACAGCCACCGATATGGCTGACTATGCGGCTGAACTTGCTAAAAAGTACGATTTTGAGGCAGAAATCCTCGATAAAGCTGAGATCGAAAAATTGGGTATGGGGGCTTTACTCGCTGTCAATAAAGGGTCTATAGAGCCGCCAAAAATGATTGTATTAAAATATCAAGGTAAAGAAGAATGGAAGGATGTCATCGGCCTTGTTGGAAAAGGGATCACCTTCGATACCGGAGGCTACTCCATTAAGACGAAGGCCGGCATTGTTGGAATGAAATCTGATATGGGCGGTGCAGCCGCTGTACTCGGTGCCATGGAAATTATCGGTGAGCTTAGACCAGAGCAGAATGTTGTTGCTGTTATTCCATCAACAGACAATATGATTAGCGGAAATGCCTTTAAACCGGACGATGTAATTACCTCTATGAGCGGGAAGACAATTGAGGTTTTAAATACAGATGCGGAAGGCCGGCTCGTCCTTGCTGATGCTGTAACCTATGCAAAGCATCATGGGGCCGAATACTTGGTGGATGTTGCTACCCTGACAGGAGGCGTTATTACTGCTCTTGGTTTAAACACCACAGGTGCTATGACAAATGATGAGTTGTTATATGAGCAAGTATTGGAAGCCGCCATGGAAGCAGGCGAGCAGATGTGGCAGCTGCCTCTGTTTGAAAGTGAAAAGGAACGGGTCAGGAATAGTAAAGTGGCTGACCTTAACAATTCTCCAGGCAGCGAAGGCCATGCTATTGTTGCCGGAGCGTTTATCGGCGAATTTGCTGAAAATACACCTTGGGTTCATTTGGACATTGCCGGGACAGCGACGACATCAAAATCCCATGCACTTGGCCCTGCAGGGGCAACAGGTGTCATGACCAGAACGCTCGCCCTTTTTGTTGAACGGTTCGAACCTATCGAAAAATAGGAAAGGGGCTTGCCTTTGGCTAAGCCCGCCCACTCCAAACCAATAGTACTCGCATATGAATTAGTATAGGCAAGTATAAAGGAAAAGGAGGAAATGCCTTCATGTACCCATATTATCGAAGTCCCTATCCAATTCAGGACCAAAGATTTTTAGGAGGCTGGGGATGGGGCTTGCCGTTAGCAATAGGCGGGCTTGGATTTTTAGGAGGATTAATCGGTGGGGGAATAGGCGGAGGAATTGGTGCTTCCTTGGCTCTCAGACCGCCGTTCTATGGCGGCTTCGGATACCCGGGCTTCGGATACCCAGGCTTCGGATATCCAGGCTTTGGCTACCCTGGTTTTGGTGCACCTTATTATTAATATTTGAGAAAGCAGCTCAGCGCGAGCTGTTTTTTCTTTTTAAAAAATATAAAGGAAATTGTTCAAAAAACGAGAATAGGTTAATGTGGACCAAATACATATCGGAGGGAAAATACATGATAGGAAATACATTATTACAAGCACTTGGAATTGAAGTTACCCACCTTGAAAAGGGAAAAGTTATTGCTACTATGCCAGTCGATGAACGCACCCGCCAGCCATTTGGAATTTTGCACGGCGGGGCATCAGTTGCCTTGGCGGAAACGGTTGCAAGTGTGGGTGCATATGAGTTAGTCGACCAGGAGACAGAGGTTGTCGCAGGACTTGAAATTAATGCCAATCATGTCCGTTCCAAACATGAGGGAGTGGTTACGGCTGTCGGAACTGTCCTGCACCAAGGGAGGACGACACAGGTTTGGGATATTAAACTTACTGACGAGCAGGACCGCCTCATTTGTGTATCAAGGTGCACGATGGCTGTCATTAAAAAGAAATAGCCATAAGTGGGGATGGGGGATTATTTCCCATCCTTTTTTACTATATTGTACAAAAATTTAAAAAATTTACTTCAAATTCGTGCTATAATGTAAGAAATGAGCACAATTTTTTGTACAGGTATCATTATATAATGTAATAAGATGACTTAAATCGAAAGGCGGGTGAAAATGATGAAGGCAGCGCGGCAGCATTTGTTTATTGATTTTGAATTTACGATGCCTGAACGGAATGTTCGAATGAAGGACTTTTTTGCGGAAATTATTGAGGTTGGAATTGTTGCGGTTGTGGACGATCATATTACCGAACAGTTTTCCTCTTTTGTTACACCGCTTAAATTTCCAAAGTTAACCGAACGCTGCAAGTCCTTCTTACATATTACGCAGCAGCAAGTGGACACAGGGTTACCCTTCTTTGAGTTTATTCGAAAGCTCGAGGAATTTAATAAAAATAAATTGGATACCAGCATTGTTACATGGGGAAATATGGATATGAAGGTACTTCGCCAGAATTGTCTAGCGGCAGGCGTTGCTTTTCCATTCCATGCTGCAGAATTAGATTTATCTATGGAGTATAAACGATTCTTCGGTGACCAAAATCAAACCGGACTTTGGAAAGCGGTTCAGGAATATGGGAAGGAAGGGACAGGCAGGCACCACCGGGCCTTGGATGATGCGTTGACTACCTATAATATATTCAAGTTGGTAGAAAAGGATAAACGCTATTTAGAAAAGCCAAAACCAACGACCATTGGTGATCGTATTGATTTTTCAAAGCTCTTAAATGAATTCGCATAAAAGGCCAAATCACTTTAATGGATTTGGCCTTTAGTATTTTATAGGGAGTTGATTTCTGCTTCAGGCACTCCGCTTTCCGCGGGCGGTCCGGGGAGCCTCCTGTCACTAAAGCTCCTGCGGGGTCTCCCCGCCCCGTCCTTCCTCTCCATTAATGACCTTTATTTCGGCTTACTTAAAATAATCCTTCTCAAGAGAATCCAGCATGTTCAGGCTCATTTCAGCCCATTTTGTTTGCATTTCCTCTAGGTCTATTCTCATTTTGCCGCATGCTTCCTTCAGTGATGATAAATATTCAGGTACGTCTCCTTCGAAGGGTTTGACCATTTGTTTCGGAATATTCGCCTGTTCCCGGTGGGCTAAGGCCCGTCTTTCATGAAAAATCATAACATCAGCATCCTTAGGATTATGTAAATCTCCCTGCATTGGATGCTTCGCAACAGCCAAAACCCTTACCAAATAGGCTTGTGGTCTTATATCCGTGATTTCACCGATATATTTTCCTGTCTTATAAATCCCCGTTACAATCGTTCCTATTTCTAACTCTGACACAATAAACACTCCTAACTCCAAAATTCATTCCTTAGCTTCTTCCATTTTATTACGAAAAATAATAAATTAAAAACATGATGCCAAAAAATAATAATTTCGTTTAAAGCGAGAGAATGGAGGGAAGCTAGTATGAGAAGGAAAGTACATATCTTTATTTCTTTTTTCATGGTTGTTCTATTGGCAGCATGCGGAACAAGTAATAAGACGGAAGAAAGTAAATCGGACACTGCCGCACCAAAAACTGAACAGAAGAAAGGAGAGCAGCAAGTGGGAAATACAGTTTATCCGCAGCTTACAACAGAAGTAGCTGAGAATGAAAGGCTTGTGGAAATGGAAACCTCAATGGGAAATATCAAAATTAAATTATTTCCTGAGTACGCTCCAAAAGCAGTAGAAAATTTTGTTAAACATAGCGAGGCCGGTTATTATAACGGACTGATTTTTCACAGAGTTATTAAGGACTTTATGATCCAAGGCGGGGACCCAAACGGGAACGGAACAGGCGGCCAAAGTATTTGGGGCGAGCCGTTTGAGGATGAGTTCTCGAAAAACCTGTTTAATTTGCGGGGGGCGTTGTCAATGGCAAACGCAGGGGCAAATACGAACGGAAGTCAGTTTTTTATTGTTCAAAGCACTAAGCTTGATCCGTCTATGCAGTCCCAATTAGAAAAAGCTGGTTATCCAAAGGAAATGATCGAGGCTTATGCTGAAAATGGCGGGACTCCATGGCTTGACTTTAAGCACACTGTTTTTGGTCAAGTGGTTGAGGGAATGGATATTGTTGATAAAATTGCCGGTACAAAGGTTGATGCTAAGGACAAGCCGGAAACAGATGTTGTAATTAAGCATATTAAAGTCCTAAAATAGGAGAATAAAAAATTGGTCTGAAACATCATTTATTGTATAATTAGGCTTTAGACAGGTCTCTGTAGAAAGGGAGATTAATATGTTTCAGCCATTTATTCTATCCTTATTTTTATACTTTCCGGAAGATAAATCAGAATATATCCCGGCAGTTATCAGCTTTGCGATTTTCTTTGTGGCAGCCATTCTTACGTTTCGCTTTATCATAAAAATTTCAAAGCGGGAAGCCATGAAGGCAAAAGAATTAGAGAAAAAGCTTGAACAAAATAACATTCCACAAAAGAACAGCTAAAAAGCTGTTCTTTTCTTTTTGGCACAGCGGGAATAGGACAATATTCGATTGTTCATACTAATCGCAAATTGTCTATTTTGGGGGGAACCATAAATATGAAAAAACTTTGCCTGTTCATTCCGCTCCTATTTCTGTCGGGATGTATGGAAAAGACGATTACAAAGGTGAATGTGGACATGTATAATGCTTCAGGAGATTCGCTGGGAACGCTGGAATTGGCTGAGCAGGCAAGCGGGGTGAAATTAACTGGAAACCTAAAGGGACTGACACCGGGGGTACATGCTATTCACATCCATGATAAAGGCACATGCAAAGCACCCGATTTTAAATCAGCAGGGAACCATTTTAACCCGGAAAGCAAAGAGCATGGCCTCCTTCATCCCAAAGGGGCCCATGCCGGCGATTTGCCGAATTTAATTGTCGGGGATGACGGATCAGCTAAAGTAGATCTTATGGCCCCGAATGCGACGCTTAAGGATGGGAAGAAATCCTTGTTCACAAAGGAAGGTACCTCCGTTGTCGTAACCCAGAAAAAAGATGATGGTATGACGCAGCCGGCGGGCAATTCTGGAAAAAGAGTCGCCTGCGGGGAGATTTCCAATGATAAACAGAAACCGGGCCAAAAGAAAGCCCAGGATGAAAAACAATAGTTTTAAAATTTTTCTTTAGAAAACAGACTAAAAAGGTTAGGCTGTTTGCTTAATGGGGGAACAGCCCATTTTTTATGAGAATAGGTATCTATCTATGCTTATCCCACTATTTGTACATACACTACCAGAGAAATGAGTTTAGGAGGGATAAGGATGAGCAAAAGACAAATGGGCGGCTTTCCAGGGCAGTTTGGATCCATGGGGTCTCCGCAAATGACAGGCTTTCCACAGCAGGGATTTCCACAAATGGGCGGCATGGGCGGCTTTCCACAGCAATACCACCCGCAAATGATGGGCGGTTACCATGGCTATCCACAAATGGGCGGTTTTCCACAGCAAGGATTTCCACAAATGGGCGGTTTTCCACAGCAAGGATTTCCACAAATGGGTGGTTTTCCACAGCAAGGGTTCCCGCAAATGGGCGGTTTTCCACAGCAAGGATTCCCGCAAATGGGCGGTTTTCCACAGATGACTACTCCTACTGGCCCAAGAAAAGAAAAAAAATAATCCCTCAATGAAATTAATACGACCTTAATCAATTTTACCTGTTCCTTACGCGGGAGCAGGTTTTTCTCTGGCTAATAGGAAAGGGGAAAGTATTAATTCATCTACGGTCTTGGTCCTATCAGGCTCGCTACCGGCGAGTTTTCATTTAACTTGATTAATTGATTATTTTTTTTCACAATGGGTATATTGAAATATCCTTGGGAGGCGAGCATTTATGATGAAGAATAAATTGTACTATACTGACCCATACATAAAATCCTTTAAAGCGGAAGTTGTAAAGCAGGAACAGGATATTTCAGGTAATTGGTTCGTTGTGTTATCTCAAACTTCCTTTTACCCAACTGGCGGCGGGCAGCCGTTTGATACAGGCTTGATAGAAGGAATCAAAGTGGTCAATGTCGAGGAAATTGATGGTGAGATTCGCCATTATCTTGAGATCCCATTACCTTTCGAGAAAAAAGAGGTAAACGGGGAAATTGATTGGGATCGGCGGTTTGACCATATGCAGCAGCATGCCGGCCAACATATATTGTCGGCGGCGTTTGAGCATTTATTTGGGTATAAAACAGTTGGTTTTCACCTAGGTAATGAAACCGTCACGATTGACTTGGATACTGAGCAGTTAACCGAAATTGAGGCAGAAAAAGCAGATGAACTGGCCAATCAAATTATTTTAGAAAACAGACCGATTGAAACACAATGGGTGACCGAAAAGGAATTATCTCAATATCCATTACGAAAAGAGACTAAGGTTAAGGAAAATATCCGCCTCGTCATCATTCCGGATTTTGATTATAACGGCTGTGGTGGGACGCATCCGAAAGGAACAGGTGAGGTAAGAGCAATTAAGATTTTAGATTGGGAAAGACAGAAGAAAAAAGTCCGCCTTCAATTTGTCTGTGGTGAACGTGTCCTGAAGCAGTTATCTCAGAAACATAAGGTGCTGATTTGCTTAACAAAACTTCTTAATACACCAGAACCGGAGATGGAACAAGCAGCCATTCGGCTTATTGAAAGCAGGAAGGTACTGGAGAAGGAACTGGAGCAGCAGCAAGAGCTTCTTCTAAAATATGAAGCGAAAGAGCTTCTGGACAAGTCCTCATCCGCAGGTGTTATTGGTAAAGTGTTTCAAAACCGTTCGATTCAGGAACTGCAGAAGCTGGCAAGGCTTATGACTGGTGAAAATGCTGCAGCGCTTGTTGTATTGGCAGCAGAAAATGAAGACCGGCTCCAGCTTGTATGTGCTAGAGGTGCATCTCGAACTGAAAAGATGAATAAATTGATTCAAAGCGGACTGGAACTCATCAAAGGCAAAGGCGGGGGCAATGAATCCTTTGCCCAAGGAGGCGGTGCCCCGCAAGTTTCATGCGAGGTGCTTTTGCAGCATATGCTAGATTCACTAAAAGCGGCATCAAGATAAATGTAAAAAGTTTGGATGAACATTCCTTCAAAGTGAATACTAAAATTGAATCTTCTAAATGAGTGTATTAGAGTTGTTTGAAATATTTTTTCGTTTATAATAAATCATGGCGAAAAATTTTTTAAACGACTTGAAGGGATGATTTATATTGGCAAAACAACAAGTGGGCGTTGTAGGAGTCGGAGTGATGGGGAGAAGTTTGGCCTTGAATTTTGAAAGCAAGGGTTTTTCCGTGTCCGTCTACGACCTATCTGCCGAGAAAGTAAACGAAATATTAGAGCAGCATAAAGATAAAAACATTACTGGAACCGCAAACATCGGAGAATTTATTCAATCGCTGGAAACACCCCGAAAGATTTTGTTGATGGTGAATGCCGGTGTGATTACGGATAAGGCGATTGAATCGCTCCTTCCACATTTAGAGCAAGGGGATATTCTTATTGATGGTGGGAACAGCTATTATCAGGATACGATTCGCAGGAATGCGGAGCTTGCGGACAAAGGGATTCTTTTCATTGGTGCAGGAGTTTCAGGAGGAGAAGAAGGGGCATTAACGGGTCCTTCGATCATGCCGAGCGGCCAAAAAGAAGCATATGAGCACGTAGGGCCGCTGCTTACGGCTATTTCAGCAAAGGTAGATGGCGAGCCATGCTGTACATACATAGGACCAGATGGAGCGGGACACTTTGTCAAAATGGTTCACAATGGTATCGAGTACGGAGATATCCAGCTTATATGTGAAACTTACCATCTTATGAAATCACTGCTGGGCCTGTCCGCAAAAGAACTTCATGAAGTTTTTCACGAATGGAACCAAGGAGAGCTAGACAGCTACCTTATCGAAATTACTGCGGATATTTTTACAAAAATCGACCCTGACACCGGCAAGCCTTTAGTTGATGTCATTCTTGATACGGCCGGACAAAAGGGAACGGGAAAATGGACCAGTCAAAGTGCGCTTGAATTAGGTGTGCCATTATCAACGATTACCGAATCGGTCTTTGCACGGTTTATCTCAGCTATGAAGGATGAACGATTGAAAGCCAGCAAAATTTTAAGCGGGCCGCGCGACAATAAGTTTATTGGAAACAAGCAGGATTTTATTGAACAAATCAGAAAAACTTTATATTTTAGTAAAATCATTTCTTACGCACAAGGATTCAGTCAATATCAATCAGCCTCCAAGGAGTATAATTGGGACCTGAAGCCAGGTGAAATTGCAAAGATTTTCCGGGGAGGCTGTATTATTCGAGCAGCATTTCTGCAAAATATCATGGATGCTTATGATCGCGATCCGCATTTGGAAAATTTATTGTTGGATTCCTATTTTCAGTCGATTACCGCTGATTATCAAGAGTCTGCCAGGGAAGTGGTGGCAACTGCCGTTAAGACAGGAATTCCGGTTCCGGGTTTGTCAAGTGCCGTTGCCTACTATGACAGCTACCGTTCAGCAGTATTGCCCGCCAACCTGCTGCAGGCGCAAAGGGATTATTTTGGAGCCCATACCTATCAGAGAGTCGATAAGGAAGGGATCTTTCATACAGAATGGCTGGAAATCTAGAAACTCACAGTATCTCTGTGAGTTTTCTTGTATACTTAAATGAGATAAGTGGAAGAATGGAGGAGTCTTCATGGGATTTTTGGATGGCTTAATGGGAAATGCTTCGGAAGTAAATGTTACGGAAATTCAAAAGGAATTTGCAAAGGTGCTGGCGCCGAATGAACAAATTGAGAAGGCATATAAGCTGATTCGCGATTTGTTCCTCTTTACAAACAAGCGCTTAATATTAGTGGACAAACAAGGATTAACAGGAAAGAAAGTCGAGTATCATTCGATCCCTTATAAGAGTATTACCCATTTTAGCATTGAAACGGCCGGGAATTTCGATTTGGATGCAGAACTAAAGATTTGGGTTTCCGGCAGCGCCCTGCCGCTGCAAAAACAATTTAACAAAAATTTAAATATCTATGATCTGCAAAGCGTACTGGCTGAATATGTACTAAAATAAAAAAATCCTGCCCCTCCTGATTTTACGCGTAAAATCTAAGCGGGGGCCAGGACTTTTTTTGCTAATGAATAAATTCAACTACTCCTCTGTCTTCTTCCTAACGGACTCTCCAATCGGCAAGTTCTCGTTTATTCAAATGCTTTTTTCAGCCGCTTTAATCCTTCGATTAAATCATCCATTGGACAGGCGATGTTCATGCGGACGAATCCTTCGCCGCCTGGCCCGTATTTTGGGCCGGGTTCGAGCGCCAGTTTTCCTTTTTGGAGGAGGCGCTGCCGAAGTTCCTTATCACTTAGTCCAAGCTTACGGCAATCCATCCAAAGCAGATAGGTTCCTTCCGAGTCGATGCAGGTGATATCAGGGAGATGCTCCTTAAGAAAGGAAATTGCGGTATCTTTATTTTTCTGAAGATAATCCAGCAAATCCTCGAGCCAAGCTTCGCCCTCACGATAGGCAGCCTCCATCCCGGTAATGCCAAATGTATTCAGTGAAAAGGCCCCCTGCCGCCTCATCGTTTCCTGGAATTCAATACGCAATGTCTCATTTTTGATTACAATAGCGGAAGCGTGCAGGCCGGCAAGATTAAAGGTTTTGCTGGGGGCAATAAAAGTAATTACCTTTTCAGCTGTTTCCTCATTCAGTGACGCAATCGGAATATGCTTATGGTTTTTATAGACCAGATCTGAATGTATTTCATCAGATAGAATCAGGCAGTTATACTTTAAACAGAGTTCAGTAATCTTCTTTAGTTCTTCCTTGGTCCAAACTCTTCCCCCAGGGTTATGCGGACTGCACAGCAAAAAGAGCTTGCAGCCTTGCTTTAAAGCATTTTCAAAGGCAGTAAAGTCAACCCTGTACCTATCTCCATCAAGGATAAGCGGAGCATTGACTATCTTTCTGTTGTTTTTTTTAATCATATCGAAAAAAGGTGTATAAACTGGTGATTGGAGCAGTACCTGATCTCCCTCTTCAGTAAACGTTTGGATAGCCGTGCTGATTGCCTGTACCACGCCGCCGCAATAGAGAAGCCAATTCGGCTCAATCCTCCACTGATGTCTTTTCAAAAGCCATTCTGCTATTGCTTGTGATGTGGAGGGAGGTACAAATGTATAGCCGAAAATACCATGCTCTACCCGCTCCTTTAATGCCGTAATGACAGCCTGTGGAGGCTTGAAATCCATATCTGCAACCCACATTGGCCACAGGTTCTCTTCTCCAAAAAGCTGCTTTGTTGCCTCCCATTTAACTGAGTAGGTATTCCTTCGGTCAATTCTTTCATTAAATATTGACATCTTTGTCCCACCACCCGAAATAATTTTATAGTGCCTATCTCTTATGATAAAATATTTTAAGCAAAATGGAAAAATAATAGGAGACTTTTACATGAGAAAAGAGATTCATACAAATTTGAAGATCGTTGATTTATTGAATGAATGGAATCCATTTCAGTTGACAAACGCCAGCTATGAAACAGAGATTGCGGATGTGATTCAGGCAGTCCATGAATTTGATAATCCTGCCAAGCTAGCAAGGAGAATCCAGAGTATCTATGAATTTTCTTTTGAGAAGGTCATTCCGCTGGAAAAATGCTTGATGATGGCAGAAGAGCTGTTAACCATTCAAGCAAATGATTCCTGTTCAATTTAGCGAAAAAAAAGCGAACCAGCCGTTTGGCGGTCCGCTCAAAAAGGGGGGAATACTAGAAAGCTTATGTCATCATAGTTTCCACATATTCCTCGTTATATACCTAAAAAAATAAAAAAAGCGGAAGCTTCCGCTTTTTTTCATCATTTAGCTGCAGCACCCCTCGTCAAGGCGCTTCCGCTTTTTGGGTATCAATCATTAACAGATTGTTCTTTATGGTTTTTTAAAAGCTCTGCAGCAGGAATATCGAGAACAGTAGATAATTTTAAAATCGTTTGAGAGCTTGGTATTTGTTCCCCTGACTCATAATTCTCAATCGTTTGAGTCCCTACTCTAACCTTTTGTGCTAGTTCCTCCTGGGTCATGCGGCGTCTTTCACGGGCCTCTTTAATAATATGACCGATTGAATTCATACTGTTCACCCCTATTTTTGGATAGTTTGCTACTATTATTATATCATGGTAATAATCCTTTTTTTAATCTCATTGCAAAATTAATGTTACGATATTCTGACAATTTGAAAATATTAAAGATTTTGTTTGTTTTTATGAAATTAGTTTTTGATTATGACTAGCATATGTGGTATAATTTTATAATGCGTATAAAAGGTATATATAATTTATTTACTTAGGAGTGTTTTCATGTCAGGAAAAATTGAAACCGGAAGTATTATAACAGGTAAAGTAACAGGTATTCAACCATATGGAGCATTTGTTGCTTTGGACGGAAATACACAGGGGCTTGTTCATATTTCTGAAATCACGCACGGATATGTGAAGGATATAAACGACCATTTGAAAGTAGGCGACGAAATTAAGGTTAAAGTTTTGTCGGTAGATGAAGAGGCTGGAAAAATTGGCCTTTCCATCAAAGCTACAGAAGAAGCACCTGTTCAGCAAGCTGCACGCCCTAAAAAGCCGCGTAAGCGCCAGGCTGCTGCAATCATCCAAGAGGGTGATGGACAGCAAGGATTTAATACATTAAAAGAAAAACTTCAAGAATGGATCGACCAGTCACAACGTGAAGATTTAATTAAAAAGTAGTTTATTAAAGCCTAGACCCAGCAAAAGACCGGGGCTAGGCTTATTTTTTTAAAATTTTTGTGAACAAATTCATTCTTTTATCCTGCTAGGCTACAATAAAGATGAATGTAACTAAAATTGCCTGAAAACGGAGGATTCATAAATGCCTGCAAATATAAATTCGCAAGAAATTATTGAAAAAACCGAGAAGTATGGCGCTCATAATTATCATCCCCTGCCAATTGTGATTCATAAGGCCGAAGGAGTTTGGGTGGAAGATCCGGAAGGCAACAAATATATGGATATGCTTAGCGCCTATTCTGCAGTCAATCAAGGCCACCGTCACCCCAAAATTATTCAAGCGTTAAAGGAACAGGCGGATAGAGTTACGCTGACTTCCCGCGCTTTCCATAACGATCAGCTTGGACCTTGGTATGAAAAAATTTGTAAAATGACAAATAAAGAAATGGCACTTCCAATGAATACGGGTGCTGAAGCAGTGGAAACTGCTGTAAAAGCAGCAAGGCGTTGGGGCTATGATGTCAAAAGGATTCCTGATAACCAAGCTGAAATCATCGGCTGCGTCGGAAACTTCCATGGCAGAACGATGCTGGCAGTTTCTTTGTCTTCTGACGATGAATACAAACGTGGTTTTGGCCCAATGCTTCCGGGGATTAAACTAGTTCCATACGGAGATATTGAGGCTTTACAGTCGGTGATTACGTCTAATACTGCGGCTTTCCTAATTGAGCCAATTCAAGGTGAGGCGGGTATTATTATTCCTCCTGAAGGATATATCAAGGCAGCATATGAACTGTGTAAGAAAAATAATGTTCTGTTCATTGCTGACGAAATTCAAGCTGGTCTGGCACGGACTGGAAAAATGTTTGCCTGTGAATGGGAAGGCATTGAACCGGATATGTATATCCTTGGAAAAGCACTTGGCGGGGGTGTATTCCCAATCTCCTGCGTTGTGGCTAATAACGAGATTTTAGGAGTCTTCAATCCGGGTTCACACGGATCCACTTTTGGCGGGAATCCGATGGCATGCGCAGTATCAATCGCAGCACTCGACGTTCTTCAAGATGAGAAGCTTGCGGAAAGGTCATTGGAGTTGGGAGAATATTTCGTTAAGAAACTAAGGGAAATCCAGAATCCAAACATTAAGGAAATTCGTGGTCGCGGCCTGTTTATTGGTATGGAACTATCTGAACCTGCTAGAAAATATTGCGAGCAATTAAAAGAAGAGGGCCTGTTGTGTAAAGAAACCCATGACAACGTCATTCGCTTTGCTCCGCCACTGGTCATCACAAAAGAAGAACTCGACTGGGCAATTGAACGAATAAAAAAAATATTAGGGTAACGACTTTCATGCATGATAGCGGCGGGGCCTTAGCCCTGCTGCTCATATGTGGATTTCTTGATATAGTAGGGGTGCAGTGATGGGGAATACGGTTGGAGATGGAAAAGAAAAAGAGACATTAAACCTGCTTACATCTACACAAATGGTTCTTCGTGAAGTATTAGATAAACTAGGATTCAAACAAGAAATGTATGATTTGCTGTCTGAGCCAATGAAGTCGCTCATTGTGAGAATACCTGTAAGGATGGATGATGGATCGACAAAAATTTTTACAGGCTTCCGGGCCCAGCATAATGATGCCCTTGGGCCAACTATCGGGGGAATCCGGTTTCATCCCAGCGTTTGTGAAGATGATATAAAGGCATTAGCAATTTGGATGAGTTTAAAATGCGGGATTGCAGGTATTCCTTTCGGAGGAGGAAAAGGAGGAGTCCTTTGTAATCCAAGAACCATGTCAATGGGAGAACTCGAACGGTTAAGCCGCGGTTATGTACGGGCAATCAGCCAAATTGTCGGGCCGACAAAAGATATTCCGGCCCCGGATATTTACACGAATGCGCAAATCATGGCATGGATGCTTGATGAATATAGCAAGCTTAGACAGTATGGTTCATCTGCATTCATTACTGGGAAGCCCCTCGTGCTCGGGGGTTCGGAAGGCCGTGATATAGCAGGGGCATTGGGGGCGGCGATCTGCATTGAAGAAGCAGCTGAAAAACAAGGGATAAGACTTAAGGGAGCCCGGGTCATCATTCAAGGGTTCGGCAATGCCGGCGGTTTTATTGCCAAGTTTCTGTATGAAGCAGGAGCAGATATTATCGGAATTTCGGATGTTTATGGTGCTCTTTTTGAACCGGACGGCTTAAATATAGAGTACCTTCTTAAACGGCGTGACAGCTTTGGCACGATATCAACTCTTTTTGACGGTGTCATCACAAATGAAGAATTACTAGAACAGGATTGTGATATATTGATTCCTGCTGCTGTCTCCAATCAAATAACAGCAGAAAATGCACATGCCATCAAGGCAAGGATTGTGGCTGAAGTGGCAAATGGCCCAACGACCTTTAAGGCAACCAGAATCCTTACCGAGCGCGGCATTTTTCTGGTACCCGATGTTTTAACGGGGGCCGGGGGTGTAATTGTATCGTATTTTGAATGGGTTCAAAATAATCAAGGATACTATTGGGGCCGGGATGAAATCTTGGATAAACTGCGAGAAAAGATTGTCCAATCGTTTAACATGGTCTATGACTTGTCGCAAAGCAGAAAGATTAATATGCGTTTGGCTGCCTATATGACGGGTATCCAAAAAATGGCTGAAGCATCTCTTTTTAGAGGATGGGCTTAAATGAAGTAAGGACCACTCGCCTGCTGGCGGGTTTTTGTTTGTCTCGGGGGGATGCTGTGCGCCAATTTTGCAAAAAAACTTAATATCCATAATAATAAAGAATGGAAGGGAGTGTTCAAAAAAATGGATAATTTTATTTTTCAAAATCCTACCAAATTAATTTTTGGGAAAGATCAGCTTCAACAGTTAAAAGTAGAAGTTCCGCGCTATGGAAAAAAGGTCCTGCTTGTGTATGGGGGCGGAAGCATCAAGCAGACTGGTCTTTATGACAAGGTCGTGACAATTCTAAATGAGATTGGGGCAGAGGTATTTGAACTTCCGGGAGTAGAACCCAACCCTCGTATAACCACGGCTAGAAAAGGGGTAGAAATCTGCAAAACAGAAGGAATAGACTTCATTCTGGCTGTAGGTGGCGGAAGTGTAATTGATTGTAGCAAATTAATAGCTGCCGGAGCAAAGTATGACGGCGATGCCTGGGATATAGTCATTAAAAAAGCATTTGCGAAGGAAGCGCTTCCGTTTGGTACCGTACTGACACTGGCTGCTACCGGTTCGGAAATGAATGCGGGTTCAGTCATTACAAATTGGGAAACTAATGAAAAATACGGCTGGGGAAGTGCAGTAACATTCCCTAAATTCTCTATTCTTGATCCGGTTCATACTTATTCTGTTCCAAAAAATCAAACCATCTATGGGATCGTGGATATGATGTCTCACGTCCTTGAACATTACTTCCATCTTACTGAGAAAACAGAATTTCAGGATCGCATGTGCGAATCTTTGCTGATTACAGTTATGGAAACAGCGCCAAAACTGCTGGAAGACCTGGAAAACTATGATCACCGGGCAACCATCCTTTATTGCGGCACTATGGCTTTAAACGGTATTTTAAATATGGGCTACCGCGGGGATTGGGCAACTCATAATTTAGAGCACGCAGTGTCGGCAGTTTATGACATTCCGCATGGCGGCGGCCTTGCAATTCTTTTCCCGCATTGGATGGAGCACAATCTTAAAGTCAAGCCTGAACGTTTCAAGCAGCTTGCTGAACGGGTTCTTGGCGTTAGTGCTGAAGGTAAAAGCGCTGAGGAAGCAGGCCGTGAGGGTATACGTAAGCTGCGGGAGTACTGGAACAGCATCGGTGCCCCTGCCCGTTTAGCGGATTATGATATCGATGACAGCAAGCTTGACCTAATGGCAGACCGTGCCATGGCCAACGGGGAATTTGGCAGCTTTACCAAATTGAATAGAGAAGATTGCATGGCGATTTATCGCGCGTCATTATAAAACAAGAGGCTCAGGCATATTGCTAACAGGATTACTTGTTAGGTGCAAAATGGTAAATCACAAACCTAATCGCATAATTTTCACAACATAAATCACAGTATATTGGACAGTCCATAAGGCTTTGAGATGAAAATATCTCTAAGCCTTTTTTCAAATTTTCATTATCTGACTAAAGCAACCGTAAGTGTATTAGTTTATTAACTCTAAATAGAGTTTGATAAATAAGCGTATAAATTTCCCTTAATAAGTAAAGAAGATTAAGAATAACTTAAATAGGCGTATAAATTTCCCCTATTGACTCAAAAGACTTCAGTATTGGGGATTTTGATTTGTTTAAGCGGAAAACCTTCCCTTATTTACGCCGTTATGGGCCCTATTTTACATTTAGCGGAAAAAACTCCGCTTATTTTACGATCACTAGTTACTCAATTAAGGATAAGACTTCTTATGTTTCAAGAAAATCAAGTGAACCTCCGTTAGATGCAATGAGGGGAGTTTTGCGCAAAGAAAATGGCAAATACGAAAAATGTCCATTTTTGTAAAAAAATCAACAAAATTGGGTACGCTTACAACAGGGGGCTTCCCTTGCTAATCCACCCCTTATTCGATAAAGTGATTAATGAAATATATAATAATGGAGGATCATGCATGACACATGTTCGTTTTGATTACTCAAAAGCTCTCTCCTTTTTTGGAGAACATGAACTTACATACTTAAGGGATGCGGTTAAAGTGGCCCACCATTCCCTTCATGAAAAAACCGGGGCGGGCAGTGACTTTTTAGGGTGGATTGACCTGCCAACAAACTATGACAAAGAGGAATTTGCCCGGATCCAAAACGCAGCCGAAAAAATCAAATCAGATTCTGACGTTCTGCTTGTTATCGGAATTGGCGGATCTTATTTAGGAGCAAGAGCTGCAGTTGAAATGCTCCAGCATAGCTTCTACAATGCCCTGCCAAAAGATAAACGGAAAACCCCGCAAATTATTTTTACCGGCAATAATATCAGTTCTTCTTATATGCGGGATCTTATGGACCTTCTAGAAAATAAGGATTTCTCAATTAACGTGATCTCCAAATCTGGAACAACCACCGAACCGGCAATTGCTTTTCGTATTTTCCGCAAATTGCTCGAAGAAAAATACGGTGTGGATGAAGCCCGCAAACGAATTTATGCAACAACCGATAAAGCCAAAGGAGCCTTAAAAACACTGTCGAACGAGGAAGGGTATGAAACCTTTGTCATACCTGATGATGTCGGCGGCCGCTATTCGGTGTTAACAGCTGTCGGCTTATTGCCAATCGCTGCAAGCGGAGCGGATATAGTGAAAATGATGGAGGGTGCTGCGAAAGCCGAAGAGGACTATAGCCATTCAGAGCTTGAGGATAACCAAGCGTATCAATACGCAGCCGTCAGGAACATTCTCTATAACAAAGGCAAAACAATCGAAATGCTGATCAATTATGAGCCAGGGCTGCAATATTTCTCTGAATGGTGGAAGCAGCTGTTCGGTGAGAGTGAAGGGAAAGATCAAAAGGGGATCTATCCTTCATCAGCAAATTTTTCCACGGATCTTCATTCCCTTGGTCAATATGTGCAGGAAGGGCGCCGGGACCTATTTGAAACCATCGTCAAGGTAGAAAATCCCCGTCATGAGCTGACCATTGAGAAATTTGACAACGACCTTGACGGCCTTAATTATTTAGCAGGACAAACTGTTGATTTCGTCAATAACAAGGCATTTGAAGGAACAATGCTGGCCCATACTGATGGAGGTGTTCCGAATTTAATTGTGTCAATTCCGGCAATGGATGAGTATACATTCGGCTATCTTGTCTATTTCTTTGAAAAGGCATGTGCCATGAGCGGTTACCTGCTTGGCGTCAACCCATTTGATCAGCCTGGTGTAGAGGCCTATAAAGTGAACATGTTTGCGCTTTTAGGCAAACCTGGATTTGAGGAGAAAAAGGCAGAGTTGGAAAAACGTTTAAAATAATTTGCAGTAAAGAGTGCTGAATAAAATTCGGCACTCTTTTTTAGCTAATAAGGAATAATAAAATTTTTCCAAATTTTATTATTTCTTAACGCATAAATTCAACTACGCCTCATGAACCGTCCTGACGGACTTGCCAATCGGCGAGTTTTCATTTATTGAATTCATTTACAAAGGGAATACTAAGCTTAATGTTTAAAAGGGGTGATATGTTTTGAAGGAATTACCGTCTAAGGTTGAAGGAAAACAGTTTGATTTGTATAAGCTTGAGCAAAAATTAAAACCTATTGGCTATTCTATTGGCGGGAATTGGGACTATGACCATGGTTCCTTTGATTACAAAATAGATGATCAAGATGGCTATCAATTTTTAAGACTGCCGTTTACAGCGGTTGATGGCAACCTCGATAGAAATGGCTGCACAGTTGAACTTGGAAGACCGTTTCTGCTTTCTCATCAATATGAGGGAGGAATTGATGAACAAGGAACCTCTGGTACATTTTCCGGTTCTTTTAATCAGTTCCAAGAGCCGACCGATAAAGATGCCAGTCTTTCGGATAATGCCTTGAATGCGGGGCAATCTCTTGTAGCGGAACTGGAATCCGTATTGCTAACAGATTAGGTTATTGCTAATGAGGAGAAGAGGAGCAGAGTGGCCTCTCTCCTTAGCAGCAATAATTCGAGTTCACAAAAGTTTCACAAAATGCACCTTTCTTTGGCATTTTGGTACTTGTATATATCTAGGAAAACTTGTAAATTATGTTTAATACTAGTGCTATATTATGAAATTGAGGGTTGGAGCATGATGATGAGAGAGAGTTCTTTGTTATCCATTATTGAAAAAACGAGACAAGAAATGATTGAATTGGCACATCTTTATGGGTACTCCAATCCAAATGTAGTCCGCTGCAGTCAGCAACTCGACCAACTTTTAAATACATATGACAGGAAAAGTATAAAACATTAATACAAGAAAAAGCTTTCCATTTGCGGGGGGCTTTTTTTTATGGAATAATTTCCTGCCAAATTGCAAAGTTTAAAAGGGAAAATTGAAAACAACCATTGTTTTTGAGGTGTAAAAAGTGATGATGGAAACAAAAAAAGAGCGAAGATATATCATCTTTGCCTTGCTTGTTTTAGCAGTCTATCTTTCTCCGTTATTTATCCTGCAGGAAAATGCCCATATTCGGGTCCACGATAATTTGGACTCCAACATCGCTTGGTATAAGGTCTTGGCAAGGAGCGGCGAAATATTCGGCGGTGTTGAGGGGGCGATTCCGCAAATTATTAATGGGCTCCTTTCAAGGAATGCCTTTGGAACCGAGTACAGTGTCATTGTTTGGCTTCATTCATTGCTGCCAACGATGACAGCCTATGCATTGAGTCAGACATTAACAAGAGTTACCGCATTTTTAGGGATGTACATATTGTTAAAAAAGCATTTTCTTCCAGATGGACGCTGGCTCCTGCTAAATATTAGCGCAGCCTTGGCTTTTGCGATGACGCCTTTTTGGCCATCGGGAATGTTGAGTACATTAGGGATGCCTCTTGCTCTGTGGGCGTTTTTAAATATCCGCAAAGGTGAAGGCTCGTTAAAGGATTATGCGGTGTTAACCTTTTTGCCTTTTTACGCAAGCATCGTTTTGGGATTTTTCTTTTTTCTAAGTGCGATGGGGGTTTTTTGGCTGGTAGATTGTCTTCGTAAAAAGGACTGGAACCTTCGCTTCTTGGTTGCAATTGTTTATATGACTTTTGTGTTTGCCCTTGTTGAGTATCGTTTAGTCTATTCTTTTTTATTTAAAGGCGAACCGAACAGCCGCGACGAATATTTCCATGCGTACCTGCCCTTTTGGCGTGCTGTCCGGCTCACCTTTAAAAATTATCTACTGGGGCACACCCATGTAATGACCGTTCATACTTTTATCATCCTGCCGGCTACCTTTATCGCTTTTTATTTTATTGTATCGAAAAAGCTTTGGAGGCAGGAAAGAATCTTTGTTTTATTATTTGCCCTAAATTTCCTCTTGTCGCTATGGTATGCGTTCTGGTTTTATGAGGGCTGGCAGCCTTTGACGAAAAAATTCCACTTTATGGATACCTTTAATTTTGCCCGTTATCATTTTTTACGGCCAATAGTAATCTATGCAAGCTTTGCATTAGCCCTTAAAATCATCACCCTGCAGGGAATTAATTGGGCGAAAACAGCCCTGTGTTTGGCGATCATGCAGCTTTTGGTGCTGGGACTATTCAATGATGAAATCATTTATCGTGACAAACCGACAGTGAAGCAGTTTTATGCCGAGGATTTATTCGCAGAAATTAAAGATTATATTGCGCTGCCACAGGAGAACTATCGGGTTGCAAGTATTGGAATCCACCCAGCAATCGCACAGTTTAACGGGTTTTATACACTTGATACCTATAATAATTTTTATCCATTAAGCTACAAACATCAATTTAGGAAAATAATTGAAAAAGAATTGGCCAAAAATAAAACCATTCAAAAGTATTTCGACCAATGGGGCGGGCGCTGCTATCTTTATACGGCGCAGCTTGGAAAGAGATATATGATAAAAAAGGATTCCAAGCGGCATCTCAAAAACTTGGAATTAAACACGGCTGTTTTTAAGGAAATGGGCGGGCGGTATATTTTTTCAGCTATCCCGATCGATAATGCTGCTAAAAATCAGCTGACACTTGAAAAGGTGTTTGTCACCAAAACGTCTGCCTGGAAAATTTACTTGTATAAGACATTTTAACATCGGGGGTATTAGCAGATGATGGAACCAATCCTTACTATTGTTGTACCGTGCTATAACGAGGAGGAGGTTTTGCCGGAAACGATGGTGAAGCTTCAGCAGCAGCTTGAGGAGCTGATTGCCGATTCGCTTGTTTCAAAGCAAAGCAAGCTTTTGTTTGTAGATGACGGAAGTAAGGATCGAACATGGGAACTGATCTATAAAGAGGGGCTGCGAAATAAGTATGTCCGCGGCTTAAAATTGGCTCGCAATGTCGGACACCAAAATGCACTTATGGCAGGTCTTCATGCGGCAAAAGACTTATCTGATTGTGTTATTTCGATTGATGCGGACCTTCAGGATGATATTCGGGCCATCCGCGAGTTTATTTTAAAATTCAATGAAGGCTGTGAGATCGTTTACGGTGTACGAAAAGGCCGTGAAACGGATACATTTTTTAAACGGAGTACTGCCCAAGGCTTTTATAAAATGATGAGAAAATTAGGTGTTGATCTTGTTTATAACCATGCCGATTTCAGACTGATGAGTAAACGGGCCCTGCACGAACTGGAGCGTTTTAAAGAGGTGAATTTATTCCTTAGAGGAATCGTACCTCTTCTCGGGTTTCGGACCGATGTGGTGTATTATGACAGGCTCGAAAGACAGGCAGGAGAGACTAAATATCCGTTAAAAAAAATGCTGGCATTTGCCTTTGATGGGATTACCTCTTTTTCTATTTCGCCAATCCGCTTTGTGTTAGTAATTGGTTTTGTTTCTTTTCTAATGAGTTTATTCTTTGGCAGCTATTTCCTAACCCTAAAATTTTTAGGCAATACCGAAACAGGCTGGACATCGCTGATTACCTCTATCTGGTTAATTGGCGGACTGCAGTTAATAGCGATTGGTTTAATCGGGGAATATATCGGAAAAATTTATAAGGAAACAAAACAGCGCCCTAAATACATTGTTGATATTGATACGTTAAATCTGCCGATTCCCCGGCGCCATTTGCTGACCACCACCACTGATGAAGAACTATATCCTGTAAACCTAAAATAAGAGGAGGGCATGCTCCTCTTTTTTTGTCGTACAACCTCCCTCCCATGAATACATATGGATAGACAGGCTTTAATGGGGGGAGAAGAGCAAATGAATGTGTTTTTAAGTTATATTTTACTAGGTTTATCACTGGCTGCTCCCATTGGTCCAATCAATGCAGCGCAAATTGACAGGGGAATCCGCAATGGTTTTATGCACGCATGGCTGATTGGAGTAGGTGCGGTTGTTGCCGATGGCGTGTATATGCTGGTGGTTTACATAGGCGTAGTAAAGTTCCTCGATACTGAGTTTATGCAGACTTTTCTGTGGCTTTTCGGCTTTTTTGTGCTGATTTATACGGGAGTGGAAACGATCCTTAATGCAGGGAAAATTCATTTGAATCATTATCGTGGAAAGGAGCCGCTAGTAAAATCCTTTCTTACGGGTTTTTTTATGTCAATCTCCAATCCTTTAACAATCTTATTTTGGTTGGGAATTTACGGCTCAGTTCTTGCGAAAACAGCCGCTTCTTATGATGCGGGGAGACTGATATTGTATAGCAGCGCCATTTTTATTGGGCTGTTGATTTGGGACATCATGATGGCGAGTGTGGCCAGCAGCTTTCGAAATTTTTTAACCTCAAGGCTTCTCGTGTTAATATCGATACTTTCAGGTCTTTCTTTAATAGCATTCGGCATGTATTTTGGTTTTCAGGCCATAAGTATATTATTTTAATACTGTAGGAAAAAGGCGGCATTTTGCCGCCCTTTTGATGGATTACGCTGTCGGCCACGGTTTAAGGATGGTCTTCTTTTTGTTCTTCTCGCTTTTTTTCCATTTGACCTTCATGATTAAAGTAATCGCACCAATCACTCCCACAAACGCTATGCTGATGAAGAAACCAGGCCTGCTGGAAGCATGGAATAAGGTGCCGGTTACCGCAATTAAAATCAACAGAATTCCAAGATAATATTTTATTTTATCTTTAGCAGTTATTTTAAGAATTTTTCTTGGAGAAACAAGAATAAACATCCAATTATAAAGCAGCATTAATCCTGCCGCAGTCGTTATATATTCATAAATTCGATTTGGCATCAGTAATGCTGACACGACAGATACAGTAATGCCGATTATCGTAAGAATTAGTGTAGGCAGCGGAATCTTTAGCTTTCCTTCCTTTGCAAAGCTTGCCGGAGCATCCCCTTCTTTTGCAAGGGTAACTAAAACACTGGTTACTCCAAAAAGTGAAGCAACCATAGTGGAAAAGCCGGCAACTATTAATGCACCGTTAAAGATATGCGGCACAAACGACAGGTTATAAGCATCTAATGCAATAACAAACGGGCTTTCCTTGGCATTAAATTGATGCCAATTGACCATAGTGACAGCAATCCCGATTGAAAGAGCGTAGATGAACATCAGGGAAAAGAGCATAACTCTGCCGGCCTTTGGAGCTTCCTTAGGGTCTTTTAATTTAGTTGCCATCAAACCCAGAATTTCAATACCGCCAAAGGCATAATAGGCAAAAATAACAGCAGACCACAGTCCTTTCATTCCACCCGGAAAGAAATCCTTTTTACTGTTAGGATACTGAATCGGGCGGTCGCCATCAATCACGCCAAATAAAGCCAACAGGGCAATAATGATAAACATCAAAAGGGCTGCTACCTTTAAGACGGCAAGAACATTTTCCAGCTTATTTAAAATTCCCACACCAATAAGAATGACGGCCAATCCAAGGACAGCGTAAACTGCTGCAAATACCCATAGGGGAACGTTTGGGAACCAGAAACGTGAAAAAATTGACAGTGCTGTCATTTGGCTTCCCATAATCAAAACTTCTGAACACCAATAAACCCAGCCGCTGCTAAACCCTGCCCATCTGCCGTATGCCTTTTTTGCATAAGACCGGAAACCGCCCTCGAGCGGTTCTTTTGCGGTCATTTTTGATAGAGCATCAAATACAAAATAGGTGCCAAGTGCAGCGATTAGATAGGCAATTAAAATGGACGGTCCTGCCATTTTAATTGCCAAGCTCGAGCCCAGGAAAAAACCTGTACCGATTGTACAGCCAATTCCAAACAAGGAAAGCTGCCACCAGCGTAAAGTAGTTTCCTTTGCGCCAGACGTTGACTTACCCATAGAATATCTCCTTTTATACTAGTCTTTGCCCCAGCTATACGTTACGTCCGGTGGCGCCTGGTGACTTGTCAGTATTGCTTTGGTTATTATAGTCTTCACCATTTAGGCCGGGCATTTGTCTTCGATCCGACCCTAAATACTCTCCCTGGTGTTTTTCTTGTGCCTTTTTAAATTTATCAAAGTTTTCATTTACCAAATTAATCCCTCTTTTCTAATGCTCAAATATATTTCTTAAGATATACTCCTGACTGTTTCTTATTCAATATTCAAACGATGTTCAGTTTGTTTTTTGATGGAATTTAATTTTTATTACATAAACCGCCGTGAAACAAATGAAACTAAAGAGGAACTAGACAAATTGAACACATCAGGCATGATATAGATTTTTTATGACGCTTTTCTAATGAAAGGGGTAGATTTAGATGTTATCGACAGAAAAGCTGGCTGGTTTGCGCTTGCAATTATTAGAGGAAAAAAGTGAGCTGGAGGCACATTTGGAGCAAAATGACCACTTGGGTTTTGAAAGAGGACATGCTCATGAATCAATGGGGGAATTATCCTCCTACGACAATCATCCTGCCGATGAGGCAACGGAGTTATATGAACGGGAAAAAGATAATGCCTTACTGGAACACTATAAATTAGAGCTCTCCAATGTTAACCAGGCTTTAGAGGCGATGGAAAATGGGACATATGGGAAATGTGCGGTATGCGGCAAAGAGATTCCACTTGAGCGTTTGGAAGCCTTGCCGAACACTACGTACTGCATTGAGCATAGCCCAGATCAAGTGACTTCCCATAAACGTCCTGTCGAAGAAGGTGTCCTAATGCCGCCATTCGGCAAGTTTGATATGGATGAAAAGGATGAGAATGTCGCCTTTGATGCAGAGGACTCTTGGCAGACTGTCGCACAATGGGGAACGTCGGACACTCCATCCGATTTAGCCTTTCCGCAGGACGATTACCAAGACGTATACGTTGAGGCAGATGAAAATATTGGCTACGTCGAGGACTATGAAAATTTTGTCGGCAATGATCTTTATGGAAATAACATCACCGTTTATCCGACTCCACAGCATGAAAAATATGAGGAAGCACTTGATGAAGAAGGCATTATGACAAGCTTCGGTGATTTGCCCGCTTATGAACATGACCCATACGTGGAACGAGACGATAGATAGCAAAGGAACTGATTCTTAAAAAAAGAAAACAGCTTTCAAACGAGAGCTGTTTTCTCTGATTTTTACTCTGATTTATTGTTATTCAGGGGAATGTCTGCACCGTCCTCATTTTCAATGACGGCACCGATTTCACCTTCGGCATAGACATCGCTAACCTGTTCATGCGTCGTGGCAAAACCAGAGGAAAGTTGGTCGCTATTTTGATAATAACTGGCATGAAAGAAGCTGCCCGCTACTTCAGTTCCTTTTTTTGGGTCTTTTTTCACCATGTATCTCTCTCCTTTTTGTTATAATTGTCTAGCTGCCGCGTCGGGTCTAGGCGCTTCCGCTTTTCATGTTACATCTGTATTGTTTCTTTTTATTTTAGTCTTACTCCTATAAAATAAATCCATGGAAGGGGCACTATATATGAAGAAGAGAAATGAATTTCCATCGCAGGAACAATTAGATCAGGCATTTCACTTTTTGCATGATGAAATTAATAGAATCTCGGTAATCGAAGAAATCGAAATGATTAAAGATGAAAAAGACGGGCATGAAGAGTAGAGGGAGCAGCTAGGGAGAGTATTAGGGGGTTGTTATGGGATCAAGAGAAGCTTTGGCAAAAAAGATTGCCTGGATAAGTGTCATAAGTAATATTATCCTTACTTTAGGAAAAATGATAATAGGCTTGTATGGCCATAGTGATGCTGTATTTGCCGATGGGATCCATTCTGCTGCCGATGTTTTTGCATCCATTATTGTTCTGCTTGTCATCAAAATTGCCAATAAACCTGCCGATGAGGAGCACCCATATGGACATGGGAAGGCAGAGGTTATTGTTTCAGGAATTGTTGGTATTTTATTGTTCCTTGTGTCCATTTATGTTGTATACGAAGGGATTACAAGTTTCTTCCGGGAAATCGAATCACCAAGCCTTTTGGCGATGTGGGTGGCGGTATTTTCTTACGTTGCAAAAGTGGTTTTATATAGAAGTTCCATGAACGTGGCCAAACAAAATAACTCAAAAGCGATTGAAGCGATTGCGTTTGATCACAAAGCTGATATTGTTGCTTCGCTTGCGGCTGCCATTGGTGTTCTGCTGTCCATTATTGGAGAACGCTTTTCGGTTCACCTCCTGCAGTACGGTGATAAGGTAGCAAGTATTTTTGTCGCCTATCTCATTTTTAAAATTGCAAAAGAAATGTTAACCGAAGCATTCGATATTTTACTGGAGCGGAATATTAACAATGAAACCATTCAAGAATATATTGCTATTATTAATGAATTTTCCGATGTAAGGCGGATAGACCGCATTAGGGCTAGAGAACTCGGGCATTACATTTTGGTTGATTTACGGATTTCCATTGACCATTTTAAGACCATTAAGGAAGGGCATGACCTTGCTAGATCCATAAAAGAAAAGCTAATGGAACGGCATGACAATATCGAAGAAGTACTTATTCATTTAAACCCTTATTTTCCGGATTAAAAATAATTTACCAAAAAAAACTGATTTGTACTTTCGGATATTTGGGTTTATGATAGGATTGGTATAGGGTGCTGCATCTTGCGGTACCCTTAAAAAATAAAATAACACTACAGTAAAGGAGTTGATATTTTTGAGTTATTCCATAGACCCTGACCCTGAAAGGAGCGGGGAAGTCAATGTGTTTTTTGAATTGATGAAATTGGCTGCTGCAAGAATATCAACTCTAAAAAAAGGCGGTTGGCTTCCTCAAAAACGAAAGTGAGGAGGTTTTGGCATGTTGGAAATTTTTAATAGCACTGAGACAAGAATGTTAGAAAAGGTGGATACCATTTCAAAGGGCTGCTGGGTAAATATGTACGCCCCGACAGCAGAAGAAATAGCCAAAGTTTCAAATGACGCACAGGTCGACATTGACATTATCAAAGATGCGTTGGATGATGAAGAGCGCCCAAGGATTGAGCGTGATGATGGCAGAATCTATATTATCGTGGACTTTCCTTATATTGTTCATGACGAAACTGGCCTTGCTGTTTACGAGACAATCCCAATCGGCATTATCTTGACCGATGAAAATATTATTACCGTTTCTTTGAAGGACTCTCCAATAATTGATGAATTCCGTAAAAACAGGGTAAAGGAATTTTACACCTTCAAAAAAACACGTTTTGCCCTGCAGATATTATTTGTCATTTCATCTTATTATCTTCGATATTTAAAGCAAATCAATAAGAAAACCAATGAAATTGAACGGGTTGTGCATCAATCCTTGAAAAATAAAGAGCTTTACGCATTTCTTGCGCTGGAAAAAAGCTTGGTTTACTTCACTACTTCTCTAAAGTCAAACAAGGTCGTTATGGATAAAATTTTACGCTTTAATTATTTGAAAATGTATGAGGAAGATAAGGATTTATTAGAAGACGTAATTATTGAAAAAACACAGGCGATCGAGATGGCGGAAACCTATCATTCTATTTTAACCGGAATGATGAATGCATTTGCTTCGATTATTTCAAATAACCTGAACATCGTTATGAAATTCCTAACTTCCATCACTATTATTCTCGCACTGCCGACGATGGTGGCGAGTTTTTACGGAATGAACGTAGAGCTTCCATTTGAGAAAAACAACTATGCATTTGCTATTCCATTAATCCTCTCGGCTTGTTTAGCCTGTTTAACGGCTTATATATTTTGGAAAAAGAAATATTTTTAAATAAAAAACCGTCCCTTTGGGGCGGTTTTAAAAATTTTCCCAACATGAAATAGCTTGACTGATGCATGAGGACGGTTCTTAAGCTTCAATAATTTTATATCATTTGAACCGACCTCCGCTTATTTTTAAAAATAGTCTGAAAAAACGTATTTCAGAATGAAAATTATTGATGTAAAATAGTGTAAAAAAGAGAGGCAAGCTGGTGACATAATGGAATTTGGAGCACTAATCAAATACTTTCGTACCCAGAGAGGAATAACCCAGGCAGAGCTTGCTAAAGGGATATGCTCGGTTCCCCATTTAAGTAAAATTGAGAACAACTCTAAAGAAGCAAACGAGGAGACCATCGCCCTGCTGCTTGAACGGCTGAATATAAGCATAGAAGAGATGGAGGAAAATGAGGAAAAAATTAAAGCACTTATACGGGACTTTAGCAACAAGATTAATTTTTATTTAAAAGAAGAAATTGAAGAAACCTATCAGAAACTAAAATTGATAGAACATTTAATTCCTTTTTCAAAGTATATCTATATTTGGGAGTTATATAAGTATAGGTATCTACTATTTAAAGGGCAAATAGACGAAGCTGAGTATCAAAAAGATTTATTATATAAACAAAAAAAGAATTTTTCCCAACATGAAGATTATTTATTTCGTTACTATAATGCGGTATTTTTAATACTAAAGGGTCAGTTTAAAAATGCAGATGATATTTTTGACACCTTGAATATCGATAATGAACACGAGGCTGCTAGTGGAGAGTACCTTTACCATAGAGCATTGGCAAAAAGTTCGCTTGAGCAATCTGGCCATGCTATTCATTTTGGTAAGCTGGCACTGCAAATGTTCATGAACCAGCATAACTTTATCCGGATTCTTCATACGCTTATGCTGTTAGGGATCAACTATACCAACTCAAATATATATGAAGAAGCTGAAGAATGTTTTCAGCATATTATTCGGAATGCCGAATTACTAAAGGAAAAACAGTTACTTCCGCAGATTTACCACAATATGGGGCATCTGCAATTTAAAATGAAACATCAAAATGAGGCGCTGTTCTATTATGAAAGAAGTTTGGAACTGCAGCCAAATATTAATCAGCATTATCTTGTTACTTTGTATTCCATCGGAGAAATTAATTACTTTTTAGGGGCAAAGGAAAAATCGATGGAATGCTTTCAAGAAGTAAATTCTCTGGCAAAGGATCTGGGAGTAAAGAAATTTAGACTTTTAAGCGAATATTATCTGTTGCTTATGACTTCTCCGGCAAAGGGCTATAAATACTTGGAATCCAAAGTAATACCCTTTTTAGAAGAGGAAAATGAATCCCATGAGGACCTTACTCATTATTATAAGCTGCTAGCTGATTATTACTCAGAAAAAGGTATGGCCTTGGAAGCAGTCAATTATTTAAATAAAATAACATAAAAAGAGGGGGCAGATTTATGAAGAAGTTTATTATTGGAGTTATTCTTTCCATTTCAATGCTGGGTCTGGTCACATTTGCAGACAGCGGGAAGGTAGAAAAGGCAACTAACGAAGTGGCAATTTCTACTTACATGTCTTCACCACCGCCGATCCAACCACCAGTTGGTTGATGAAAATCCCTGATTATTCAGGGGTTTTTTTTGTGCATAATAAGTAATAAAGGCTCTTTTCTCAGAGATTGTTGCTTTTAACTATATTGAAAACACCGAGTGGATTGGAGCGAAAGGCGCTTGACTCCTGCGGGAAATAGAGGAAAGGTCGAGACCCCGCAGACGGAGCGTCGAGGAGGCTCGACTTCCTCCCCGCGGAAAGCAAGCACCTGTAGCGGAAAGGAACGGACAGTGTTATTCCCAAAAACAACAAACTTTACGAAAAGAGCCATAATAAATTTATGGATGAGGTGCTTCTTATGACCGATAAGAAAAAAGAGCCGCAGTTTCAAAGCGGGAAGGCAGATGATAAATCTGTTAAAGGGCTTTACGGATTAGATCCGGAAATGAGCTTATTATCTGTGAATTTTGCCACAACAGAAAATCCCTTGTTAAATGAACACTATCAGGAAGACTCGAAAGAAAACCAATAAAATGGTTATGCTATTCATATGTGTTTAAATTATTGGCAGTGATATAGGAGGTATTTTAATGAAATCATTCGTGGTAAGTTTTCATCAAGAAGACAATGTTGATACAATGCAGGTGCAAAAATTAAGTCAAGAGGAATTTGAGAAAGCAACAGAAGGCGGAACCAGGCATCTATTTGAATTGGACACAAACATAGGCTTTTTTATCTTTTTTGATGGAGCAGACAAAGACGGAGACCTCTCTTACATGGTGTTGCAATATGAAGAAGACAACGAAGATCCGGTTGCCTGCTACTCCTTCCAGCTTAAAGATTTTTACGAATTTATGGCCCTCTACCTGAATGATTTTGAATTGAATGAGGAACAAGATGAACAGGACGAAGAAGCATACGGCCCGGTCCATCATTTAGCGCATTTACTGTTTCATATTGCGGGTGAAGGCAGGGATTTGGAAGTTTAAACAGTAAAAGGGCGCCGGATTTTAGCGTCCTTTTTACTGTTTTTGGACTTGAACTGGGAAATTTTTAATGGAAATCATGAATTCTTGCCTTTAAAAAGGGAAAATTTCCTTTGTTAATATTTCAATTGGCGAATTTTACAAGTCTATTGGCGATTTATGGATTTCAATTGGCGGATTATAGGATTCTATTGGCGAATCTGACACTTCTATTGGCGAATTGAATTCTTACCACGGGAAAGATTTAGGAAAATAAATTCTATACCTGTTTTCTCCAGTATGATTTAGTTTTTCAGAATGAAGCAGTCTTTTCGCAGTATGAATTGATTCTAAATGTGTAAACTCTCGAAATTTTTTACTAGTAATTTTCATATCATAAAGCAAAAAATAATCCATCAACGCATTCATATGGGCATCTGCTGAATATTTATCGCAGCGAGAGCACCACCATTTTTGTTTTTTGCGGATTAGTGGAAGATAACCGCAATACGGGCACTGAACTCCGGTCAATAGATCCGACCTTTTAATCCCAAACTTATTAAATAGATACTTAGTTGGCGGTGTATTCAGCTTTACCAGAAGTTTGCAAAGTTTTCGGAGTTCCTTCGCGGTGAGGATTGCATCGGGATACAATTTTTCAAAGAATTCAATTCTGTTCAGAAGAACATCAGCCTTACAGGTACGGGGCTTTACTTTGCGGGAATTGGGGCCTGATACGACATAAGTACAATATGAATTACTAAAGACAATAACATATTCAACGGGGAGTGGAGGATAACCATTATCGGCTAGTATTTTTTTAATAAACTTCTTATGCCTTTCTGCTTGAGCCACCGGATAGGGATAACCTTTTTCTTTTTCGTTAACGATTTGCGTAAACTGCTCATTTTCAGTATCAATTATTAATTTCCCGGCCATATGTTTAACTGAAATAACTAAGGCGTATGCAGAAGTAATCAGAAGGGTATCAATTTGAAGGTTAAATTCATCATCAGGAAGATCTAAATCATAAAGTATCATATATTTGTCTTTCGGGAGCATTCGAAAGTAGAAATCGAGTGATTTTTCTCCCTGGTATCCGGCTTCCCTCCTCCTAAGTTCATCCAAAATTTCTTGATATTTCTCGTTACTTAGTGGCAGGCGCCGCAAAATAGCCGACAAAATAAGAATTTTTAACGGAATTGTCCTGTCTTTTATGAGCAAAATAACCTCTCCTTTCTTTTTGAAAAATAAATTCTTAAAAAAGGGGAGAATCCTGCTGAATTTTATCGAAAATTGTTAAATAATTGTGTCTGCAATTAAAAAGTGAAAACCTTTATATTGTAAGTAAATTTCTATTGGCGAATTTTTACGCTCTATTGGCGAATTAACAAGGCCTATTGGCGATTGTTAGACTTTTATCAGCGAATCAATAAAGCACCAGACCCCAATCAGGATCCAGTGCTCTAATTTACCCCCGCGAACCTTCTTTATTTACCTCAACCCGAGCTTTCCCCATAAAGAAAATCGTCACAGCCGCCAAAGCAATTGGGATCAACGTAAGTGTAAAGGTATAGGTAATTGATTCCGACAGTGCATGAATGATCTTATCTAAAATAACCCCAGGAATTTTCGCACGTTCACTTACTTCAAAGATTTCCCGTGGATCACCCATTTTAAAACCACCGCCGCCTGCACCTTGCATTCCCTTAAATGCCTCTTTCAAACGGTCTGTAAAAACATTATTTTGAATCGTACCGTATATCGTTACCCCCAGCGTCATTCCAAACGAGCGCAAAAACGAGTTTGTGGAGTTCGCTGTGCCCCGATATTGAGGCTCCAGATTATGAAGCGAGGCGGTCGGCAGAAGGGAGAAGGAGAAGCCGACGCCAAAGCCGACAAGAATCATAAAAATGGTCAACATCAAGCGGGACGTATCCTCGGTCATGGTACCTAGGCAGTACATGCCAACAACATATGAGATTATCGAAATCACCATCAAATTCCGATAAGACGTTTTTGTTAAAAAAATACCTCCGATGGAGCTCCCGGCAACAGACCCGAGCATCATCGGGGTTAAAATCAAGCCAGCATTCTTGGCTGTTCCGCCGTAAACCGCCTGCACAAAAATCGGAATAAACACTGTTAAAATAATAAACGTGCCGCCATATAAAAAGGCGAGAATCTGCGAGGCAGCAAACAACCGTCTCTTAAAAAGCCATAACGGTAAAATCGGTTCTGCAGCCTTGAATTCCGCTATAAAAAAAGCAACGAAAAAGACCACGAAACTAACAAATAGGCTGATAATCGGAACAGAATTCCAATCATATTCTTTTCCGCCTAACTCCAAAGCAAACATAAGGCTGACAACCGAAATGACCAGTGTAACCGCGCCAAGCCAATCAATTTTTTGCTTGGAATGCTGTAAGGATTCATGATAATAACGAACAATTAAAATAATCGAGACGAGTCCAAGTGGGATGTTTACATAGAAAATCCAATGCCAGCTAATGTAATCCGTAATATAAGCACCCAAAAGCGGACCAAGCACGCTTGATAGGCCGAAAACAGCACCAAGCAGACCTGTCATCTTTCCGCGTTTCTCCGGCGGAAAAATATCAAAGACAATCGTAAAAGCAATCGGCATTAAAGCGCCGCCGCCAATGCCCTGAATGGCTCGAAAAATACTTAATTGAACAATGGTTTGCGCGAATCCGCAGAGTGCCGAACCAATCAAAAACACCGTTAACCCAAAAAGGAAAAAGCGTTTCCGCCCATACATATCCGACAGTTTGCCAAAAATCGGCATGCCCGCCATGACGGCTACCATGTAGGCAGAGGTGACCCAAACAAATTTATCGAGCCCGCCTAGGTCAGAAACAATTGTCCCCATAGCCGTGGCCACAATCGTGTTGTCCATCGCGGACATCAAGATGGCCAGAAGAAGACCGGCTGTCACCAGGTTAATATTGCTGTCATGTTTGATCATAAAAGTCTCCTTATTCAATTTTCATCTAATGGGCCATAGGCCAAGAAACCTCCTACGTATTAATTTTAACTGACAGTCAACAGAAAATAAATTTGAATTTTAATAAAAAAATCCCCTTGCAAAAGGGGATACGCTTATCACTTAGTATACTCCAGAGTTTTACTTAAGCTTTTAAAACATCATGGTCAACGTAGCGCTCACCATTGATTTCGCTGATTACATTAATGGCAACCTTTGCACCGTCGCCGGCAGTAATAATTGTATGTACGCTGACACCTGCAGCAGTACCGGCAGCCCAAATTCCGTCAATGTTTGTTTTTCCTTCCGCATTTACATCCAAAACTGTTTTGATTCTTGGTTCTGTACCTGGCTTTGTATTTAAGCCAGCCTTTTCAGCAAGGTCAGTCAAGGCACCAGTCGCAATAATTACATGTTTTGCTTCAAACGTTTTTTGATCTGTCTCTACTGTAAATCCAGCATCAGTTTTAGTAATGTTTGTAACGGTCGCTTGAACAATTTCCGCGCCGAATTTCCGCGCCTGTTCTTTTCCGGTTTCTACAAGTTCAGGGCCGGTAATTTCTTTAACACCATAATGGTTTTCAATCCACGCGCGTTTAGTCATGCTCTTATCATTATCAACAACCAATGTTTGTTTCCCAGCTTTTGCAGTAAATAAAGCAGCACTAGCGCCAGCAGCGCCTGCACCAACGATGACAACATCAAACATATCAAAACCTCCAAATTTTTATTTTTCAATGATAATGGTAGCCAATTACAAATTAAAAGTAAAATGAACTGCTTAATTCAAAGTTTTTGCAAAACGAAATAAAAAGAACCAGCAAGCCGTTTAAGGTTGGATGGTTCTTAAGTTCATTAACTGTATAACTAATTTAAGAAATTTCCTGTGCTTTAGATTGTGCCTTTGTAGTCGTCTTCCTTTTTGTATGAAGAACATAAAATAATACAACGCCGATTAAAATATAAAATGCACAAATGAAATACATCGAGCTATATTCCATCTTAGCGGCAATTATACCCACTAGAAATGACCCAAATGCGATACCTGTATCGTAAATGGATAAAAAAGTTGCTGTCGCCAGACCCCTTTTTCGAGGTTCTGCATTTTGAATAGCTATCGTTTGGAAGGTTGGAAAAAGTGTTCCCCAGCCTAACCCGATTAGGCCTGCCGAGAGGAGGAACGTAAACGCCCCATTACTTTGGCTTAAGACGACCATTCCAATTGCAAATAGAATGAGACATGGATAAGAAATCACGTTTGGACCATATAAATCCAGCCATTTTCCCGTAAATGGTCTTGACATTAGCAGAACCACCGCATATACAACAAAGAACAAGCTCGAAACATGCTCTAAATGAATTTGGGCTGCATAGATGGAGACAAAAGAAAGCAGTGCGGAATAAACAATTGCCAAGAAGCCGCCGACAATGGCAATCGGAACAGCGGAAGACTCAAACAGATTACGGACCGAGAAGGATGCAGCAACCTTCTGTTCGTCTTGTTCCTGTTTTGGCAGCTTAACGCTTAGCCCGGTAATCAAAGCGCCAATAGCCACTGCGATGCTAATGATAAACATGATTTTAGCGCCCCATTGCTGCATTGTCATCAACCCGACAAATGGTCCTAATACCATGGCCATATTGGTTGATAAGACGAAATAACCCATTCCTTCACCTCTCCGTGAAAAAGGAATAATGTCAGCTACAATCGCTCCCGCTGCGGTTGTTGCCATACCAAAACCAATACCGTGCAGCAGTCGGATGATTAAAAATCCAGCTGTTGTTTTAGGGAATAGGTAAAAAGGAGCCGCTGCAGCAAAAACAATCAGCGCGGTTAGCAGCACCTTTTTGTTACCGGCACGTTCAAGCCAGTTACCTGCAAGCGGCCGCGAAATAATAGCAGAAAGCAAAAAGACGGTCGTCATTAGACCCGCCTGTGAAGCACTTGTGTGAAGCTCATTCAACGCATAGCTTGGAAGGGTCACTAGCAAAATATAAAAGGTCAAAAATAAGAAAAAGTTACTTGCAGAAATACCAATAAAATTCTTCGTCCATAATTTTGGTTTGTTAGACATTTAATGCACTCCTTTTAATAAAGCTGGTCAAGCCAGCTTTTTTGCAGCTGATAAAGCTCCTCCTTATGTGATTTTGGGAGCAATGATTTATTCAATTCGATGACGATTTTCTCCCACTCCGGAAATTTGGCAAGCGCCTCATCCGTAAGTTGAACACGTTTTTCACGTCGATCCTGACCGGGAATCTGTTTAACGTAGCCCTGTTTCACCATGCGCTGGATCGTTCGAGTCATGGGAGGTGCTTCAACAGCTAAATATTCACTGAGCTCTTTTTGCGTTAATGAGCCCTTGTTTTTTAAAACAAAAATAACGGCCCATTGCGAACCGTATAATCCCGTTGGTTTCAGTGCTTCATTCAGTTTATTTGTTAGACGTCGTGATAATTGATGAAGGGTATGGATTAATTCGTGATTGATCATAATACACTCCAAATTAATTAATAATTACCTAGGTAACTATAATGGATATATTAAAAAATGTCAAGAAATGTTCACAAGATGTCGACTTTCCCAAACAAAAAATTCCGCGGATTATTATTCCGCGGAATCTTCATATGACTATCTTAACACATTAAAATACCTAGCCTCTGGATGGGCGAAAACAATGGCAGAAACAGAAGCTTCAGGCTCCATCATACAGCCATCTGTTAACTGGACACCGATATCCTCCGGCTGGATTAGCTTAAAGAGCTTTTTCTGATCTTCCAGCTCAGGGCAGGCAGGGTAACCAAAGGAGAAACGCTGGCCCTGATAGTGGGCAGCGAAACGGTCCTGCATTGTAAAGGCCAGAGGATCCGGGAAGCCCCAGCGGTCACGCATCTGCCGGTGAATTAATTCTGCCAGACCTTCGGCACTTTCAAGAGCGAGCGACTGCAGGGCATGGCTTTCAAGGAAGCGGCCAGACGCCTTAAGCTGATCAGCTTGCTCTCGAATGCCCCTTCCGGCAGTTACCGTAAAGAAGCCGACATAATCCATCACGCCGCTATCGACCGGTTTTAGGAAATCAGCTAAACATAAATATGGTGCAGATTCCTGACGAGGAAAATCAAACGTCTCAATCACCTTTACAGGATTTTCTGGATCATAAATATGAACCTTATTTCCCTCAGATTGTGCCGGGAAAAATTGATAAACAGCTGCAGGTGTAATCCAGCTATTTGCGCTGGCATCCGCAAGTAGATTATCAACCATGTCTTTTACTTTCCAGGCCTTCTCATCCTTCTCGGCTAACAGTTTTGCAATTTTTCCTTTCACACCTAGATGGTGACCCAACAGCATCTGCATATTAATATACGGCTCAATATGTGACAAGGAATAGGATTTAAGGACATGCCGTTTTGTATCTTTTGGAACAAAAACGGGAACCTCAGTAGAGACAGCAGCCCTCTGCTTTACAGCCACTGAGGCGGCAGAGCGGACTGGCAGCTCTCTTGGTACATCTAAGGCGGCCAACTTTTCCTGTTTTTCGGCAAATAATTTTTCAAGTTCTTCTTGGGATTGAAGCTGGTTGGCGATTGCCAAGCCATTCATCGCATCTTTCGCGTAAAGAACAAGTCCTTCGTATTCCTTGGCTATTTTCGTATCCGTAAATTTGCGGGAAAGTGCCGCACCGCCGACCAGGATAGGGAGGGAGATGCCTGCTTCCTTCATATCTTGTGCCGTTAACACCATTTGCTGGGCGGATTTTACCAAAAGACCGGAGAGCCCTACCATGTCTGGCTGGATTTCGCGAATGGCTTTTATCAATTCGGCAGGTGCCACCTTAATCCCAAGATCAATGACTTCGTAGCCATTATTGCTGAGAATAATATCGACCAGGTTTTTCCCGATATCATGGACATCGCCTTTAACTGTGGCCAAAATGACTTTTCCTTTTGAAGCAGACACTTCGCCTTTTTCCATAAAAGGCTCCAAATAGGAAACGGAAGCTTTCATGACTTCAGCACTTTGGAGAACCTCGGCAACAATCAACTGGTTATCATTAAACAGCCGGCCAACTTCCTTCATTCCGTCCATTAACGGGCCATTAATAATATCAAGAGGGGCAGGATACTTGGCGAGTGCTTCTTCCAAATCAGGAAAGAGTCCTTCCTTTGTCCCTTCGATAATATAATAGCCGAGCCGCTCTTCAAGGCTCATATCGAGCGTAGTGCCTTTTGCTTCCTTCTTCTTATCACGATAAAAATCAGTGAAAATTGCCAATGTTTCATCGGTTGTTTTAAATAATAAATCCTCAGCCAGTTGAACCTCTTCCTTTGAAATGGAAGCGAAGCGTTCCAGCTTTTCAGTATTGACAATCGCATAATCCAGGCCAGCCTGAGTACAGTGGTAGAGGAATACAGAATTCAAAATTTCCCTGCCGACAGGAGGCAGCCCAAAGGATACGTTACTTATGCCGAGTATCGTTTGAACACCGGGAAGCTGTTCCTTAATTAGGCGGATGCCATCAACCGTGGCTTTAGCTGATCCAATATATTGTTCATCACCTGTACCTACAGGAAACACTAATGGGTCAAAAATTAAGTCCTGCGGCTTCAATTTATATTTGTTGACTAAAATATCATGGGAACGGCGGGCAATTTCCAATTTGCGTTCTGCAGTAACACCCATGCCGGTTTCATCAATAGTACCGACAACGACGGCAGCCCCGTAGCGATGAATCAATGGAACTACCGCTTGGAAACGTTCTTCGCCGTCCTCAAGGTTGATGGAATTAATAATCGCTTTTCCCTGTGAATACTTCAACGCCTTTTCAATTACTTTTTCATCTGTTGAGTCGATGACAAGCGGCACCTTTACCTTTTTGACGACTTCGGTGATGAAGTTTTCCATATCGACAAGCTCTTCACGGTCCGGGTCAGCAAGACAGATATCGATGACGTGCGCTCCGCCTTTTACCTGGGCCCGGGCGATTTCTGCGGCTTCTTCAAATTTACCTTCAGCTATCAAACGTTTAAATTTGCGTGACCCAATAACATTGGTCCGTTCTCCAACCATGATCGGCCTTAAAGTTGGATCATCGTAAATGAACGGTTCAATTCCTGAAACCATATGATGGGAGGATGGCTGGTATTCCCTGGGCCTGTAATCTTTCATTGCATCCGCAATGGCGCGGATGTGATCAGGGGTCGTACCGCAGCAGCCGCCGACAATATTGAGCCAGCCATGAGCGGCAAAATCAGCGAGCTTTTTCGCCAGAGTTTCCGGTGTCTCATGATAGTGGCCCTCCTCGTCAGGCAGGCCTGCATTTGGATAGCAGCTGACTGCTGTTCCAGACAGATTGGCGAGCGAGCGTATATGGTCCTGCATGAATTCTGGTCCTGTTGCACAGTTCAACCCAACAGCCGCTGGATTCATATGCTCAATGGAAATATAAAAAGAATCAATCGTTTGTCCAGCCAAAGTTGTTCCCATTGGCTCGATTGTTCCAGAAATAAACAGAGGCAATGTTTTCCCGGTTTTTTCAAATGCTTTTTCGATGGCGACATAGCCTGCCTTAACATTTAGCATATCTTGAGAGGTTTCTAGAAGGAGCAGGTCAACTCCTCCGTCAATCAAGCCAATCGCCTGTTCCTCATAGGAGGCAGCCAGTTCATCAAAGGTTGTTCCGCCGGTAACGCTTAATGTTTTTGTCGTCGGTCCCATGGAACCGGCCACATAGCGAGGCCAGTCCTCGCTGGAAGCTGCCTGAGCTTCCTTCACTGCAATCATCGCAGCAATTTTATTAATTTCATAAGCTTTATATCCAAGCTCATACTCATCTAAAACAATGCTGGTAGCACCAAAGGTGTTTGTCTCGATGATATCTGCTCCGGCCTCTAAATATTCGCGGTGAATGCGCGCAATAACTGCTGGAGCGGTTAAATTGAGATTTTCATTACAGCCCTCGTACTGTTCACCGCCAAAATCATCAGCAGAAAGACCTGCTTGCTGCAGCATCGTTCCCATTGCACCGTCCATGACAAGAATGCGTTTTTTCAACTGCTCAATAAATGGTCGTTTCGACATAGCTGTTCCCCCTCAGTTCACACGCACGCTGTCGGGCATAAAGGGCCAGTTCAGCAGTAAGTTCATAGCGTAAAAATGGTGTGATTAAATAAATTCCATTAAATAAATCTAAGGCTGCATCGATTAGCCCCTTGGTAATTTCAACGCCTTCTTTTGCCGCTTGGAGCGGATCATCATGAAGCGAGGCCATCCGTTCCCGAATGGAGTCGGCAATTTTAATGCCAGGTACTTCATTATGAAGGAACTCCGCGTTTTTACTGCTGGTAAGCGGCATTAAGCCGATGTAGATCGGAGCTTTTAAATGTTTCGTATGTTCATAGACTTCAAGCAGTTTTTCTTCGGAAAAAACCGGCTGCGAGATAAAATAGTCGGCCCCATGCGCAATTTTCTTCTCCAAACGTTTGACCGCTTTTTCCACCGAGCGGACATTCGGGTTAAAGGCTCCGGCAATGCTGAACGCCGTTTTCTGGCCCAAGTCCTTTCCGGAAAAAGATAAACCTTCATTTAATTGTTTAATCATTTGAATCAGTTCAAATGAAGAAACATCATAAACGGAAGAAGCCCCTGGAAAGTCGCCGACACGGGCAGGGTCGCCAGTGATCGCCAAAACATCATGCATTCCTAACGTGTGTAGACCCATTAAATGGGATTGTAGGCCGATAATGTTGCGGTCCCGACAGGATATATGGATAAGCGGGCGCATTCCTAGTTCTTTTTTTACTAGATAGCCTAAAGATTCATTGGAAATCCTCACTTGCGCAAGAGAATTATCTGCTAGTGTAATCGCATCAATGCCGGCTTCCTTTAAAGCCTTAGCGCCTTCAAAAAACTTCTTTGTATCAAGCTTTCTTGGCGGATCTAATTCAACGATAACTGATGGCCGTTCCTTCACAATTTCTTGAAGAGGGGCGTAATCTCGCTTTGCAGGACGATCTTCAACTATGATTTTCTTTGGTTTTAATTCTACTACTTTTTCCGTTACCGGGGTGCTGTTTTTTAATTCTGTGGCAAATGCCCTGATATGTTCGGGGGTAGTGCCGCAGCATCCTCCTAAAAGCCGGACACCTTGCTTGCGGAATTCAGCCGCTGACCTGCGGAAGTAGTCAGCATCACCATCATAATGGAACTTTCCATCCGTATAAGCAGGGAGACTGGCGTTTGGATAGGCTGAAAGAAAGGCTCGCTTAGGCAGTTCGATTTGTTCGAGCGCAACCAGCATATGATGCGGGCCAAGTCTGCAGTTTAAGCCGACAATGTCCGCGCCTAGCCCTTCAAGTCTCTGCAATGCCTCATTTACTGGAGTACGATCCTGCAATATTCCCGGTTCTGCAAGAGAAACCTGGGCAATAATTGGCAGTTGTGTCTCCTTTCTGGCGATGGTAAGAACGGTTTCGAGTTCTTCCAAGTCATAAAAGGTTTCGAGTAAAAGGCCGTCAACACCCTCTAATAGAAGGCAATACAACTGTTCCCGAAAGCTCCGTTTAATTTCCTCGATCGGAATGGATTTGGGCTTGATGCCACGGTTGCCGCCCAAGGTACCGAGCACGTAGGCGCGGTTCTCGGCGGCTCTTTTGGCAATCTGTACAGCAGCGCTGTTGATATCCTTGACGGAATCTTCCAGGCCGTACCGTCCAAGCTTTAAATAGTTGGCCGCATAAGTGTTCGTTTGAATAATATCGGCCCCTGCATCAATATAGGCTTTATGGATATTCTGAATTTGCTCAGGGCGAGAAAGATTCAATTCCTCAAAACAGGAATCTTTTCCATAGGAATAAAGCATTGTTCCCATAGCCCCGTCGGCAATTAAAATTTGACTTTGTAATTTTTCTAGAAGACTCATCGCTATTCTCCTTAAGAGAGCTTATTTCACCTGTAGCTTTTCCAAGGCTTGTGAAAAATCCTTAATCAAGTCTTCAGGTTTTTCAAGTCCGACTGAAAGTCGCAGCAGACTGTTTTTAATTCCCCTTTTTTCCCTTTCTGCTTGCGGCATGGCGGCGTGAGACATTTTTGCCGGATAGGACAAGATTGATTCTACTGCACCAAGACTGACCGCAAAGACAGGAATTTTTACATTTGACACAAAATTCCGAAGGGCATCCTCGTCAGCCAGTTCAAATGAAAGAACAGCACCCGCACCGCTTGCTTGAGCTTCCTGTAATTCCTTCTCTGGGTGATTTTCAAGTCCTGGATAATATACCTTTTCAATAAGCGGATGCTCTTCTAGGAATTTGGCAATCTCTAATGCGGCTTTCTGTGATTGCTCAAGGCGAACATGAAGAGTTTTTAAGCCTCTCATCACAAGCCAGGCATCCTGTACGCCGAGTACTGCTCCAAACGAATTTTGAAGAAAATAAAGCTGTTTCGCCAATTCCTCGTCTTTAACGACCGCAAGTCCTGCTACCACATCGCTGTGTCCTGAAAGAAACTTGGTGGCACTGTGAAGGACAATATCCGCACCAAGCTCTAATGGCCTTTGCAGAGCAGGGGTAAGGAAGGTATTATCAACAAAAGTCAGGGCGCCAATGGACTTTGCCAGTTCGCTGATGGCTTTGATGTCAGTCACCTTCAACGTCGGGTTGGATGGTGTTTCGACATAAATGGCCTTTGTGTTTGGCTTAATTGCTTGTTTGACTTGTTCAAAGTCGGTCATATCGACAAAGGTATGTTCAATCCCGAAACGTGTCAATACTTGCGTAACCATCCGATAGGTCCCGCCGTATACATCCTCTGTCACAATCACATGATCTCCAGAGGAGAGAAGCAAAAAGGCAGTGGAAATGGCAGCCATTCCTGAAGAGAAGGCAAATCCGCGAACTCCGCCTTCCAGTTCTGCAATAATATCTTCTAATGCTTCCCGAGTTGGGTTTAAACTGCGGGCGTAATCGTATTTTCCGAAACTGTCAATTTCAAATTGATGAAAGGTGGATGCGTGCTGGATTGGAACACTGACCGCTCCTGTTTGTGCATCCATTTTATGACGATTATGAAGAAGCTTTGTTTCAAAACTAAATTCCTCGTGTCCCATCAAACATTCACTCCTTCAACTAATTTTGCAAAAGCTTGCTCTAGGTCAAAAATGATATCTTCTGCGTCTTCAATTCCTACTGAAAAACGCAATAAACGGTTACAGACGCCTTTTGCAATCCGGATTTCTTCAGGAATATCGGCGTGTGTCTGGGTCGCCGGATAGGTGATAAAGCTTTCAGTTCCGCCAAGGCTTTCGGCAAATGAAATTAATTTTATGCTTTGCAGGAACGGATTTACCCACGTTTCATCTTTTAAACGGAACGAAACCATTCCGCCTCTTCCAGGGTAAAGCACATCGGCTACCGCATCGCTATTAGATAGAAATTCGACTACCGCTTTAGCGTTTTTCTCATGTCTTTCCATACGAAGTGATAATGTTTTCATCCCGCGCATTAACAGCCAGGAATCGAATGGGCTTAAAACAGCACCAGCTCCATTATGATGGAAAGCTAATGCTTCACAAAGCTCCTTGCCTTTAGCTACAATAAGCCCTGCGAGCACATCGTTATGTCCTCCAAGGTATTTCGTCGCACTATGCATGACAATGTCTGCACCAAGTGCAATCGGCTGCTGCAGCAGCGGGGTGTAGAAGGTGTTATCCACAATTAACAATACGCCGTGATTCTTGGCAATTTTAGCTATGGCTGCAATATCTGCCTCCTGCATAAGCGGATTGGTTGGTGTCTCTAGGAAGATCGCCTTTGTCTGTGGAGTAATGTTCTTCTCAACCTCTTCTGGGTTACAGGTGTCGACATATTGACTTTTCAATCCCCATTTTTGAAAGCCCTTTTCTAATAAACGGTAGGTTCCGCCATATAAATCCTCGCTAACCAGCCATTCATCACCAGACTGAAATAAGGAAAGAATTGTTAAAATTGCCCCCATTCCAGAGCTGCAGGCAAAGCCTTGATCTCCGCCTTCTAAATCGGCGATAGTTTTCTCAAGCAGCTGGCGTGTCGGATTTCCGGTTCGAATATAATCAAAGCCAGTTGACTGTCCAATCCCCTCGTGCCGGAATGCAGTTGAAAAATATACTGGGGGATTAACGGTTCCTGTTGTAGTTTCACTGCGGTTCCCAATTTGAGCAAGTTTCGTATCGATTTTATACATGGTTGTCTACACTCCTCATTAATATTAAAAAAAGGCCTTCTATAAGAAGAAGACCTTTGCATGTACAACACATCTGTCACTCTTCTTATCTCGCAAATTTGTAACAATTTGCAGGACTTAGCACCGTTTCAATGAAGGTCATTGAAGGTTGCTGAGGTGTCACCGGGCCCTTCCCTCAACCTCTCTTGATAAGAACATATTAATATTTAGATTATTTATAAAATTTACTACACTAAATGAATGGTGTCAATGTATTTTCTTTATTTTCTAATTAAGTTATTTAAGGAAGCGCTTTATTGCTTTTTTTCCCAGAGTTTAAATTTAATATAGTTAATGTATTCTCGAAAATCATCTTTGTCTATTCCATCTTCAATAGCTTTTTCAATAATTTTTTTCCACTCTTCATCTAATGGTTCATTTTCATTAGAATCAAAATCATCTCTATCAAGTCCTGTTAATAAATATTCAATAGAAACATCCAAGGGTTTAGTAACTTTCGTTAAAAAATAAATAGATGGATTTTTATTTAGGTTCCTTTCAATATAACTTAGATATGATTTTGAGACATTTGCAAGTTCAGCAAGCTCTGTAATAGATAAGCCTTTTTGTTTTCGTAAATTTTTTATTCGTTCGCCAATCATAGTAATCTCCTCTTTACCCAAATTTTCAAATTAATCATCAGTTTCAGGAATAGACCTGAAAGAAATTAAAAAACTTTTATTTGGCAGCTATGAAATACCAAAAATAGGCCGTAATGTAAAAATGTTTGCGGGAAAAATCCATTCAGAAAAAATTTTCTATATCCGGGGGTCAGTATTGCTCTTCATCTGTCGTAGTCACTAGCAGGAAGTTGAAGGGAATTCTATTTGTAATACAAGGAAGAAATAATTTGTTTTTTCTTTAAGAATGATTTCTTTACTATTTATATTTATTCTTGGACAATGAAAATTTCACAGTTAATGATATTATAACTTACAATTAATTCTTTTTAAAGAACAAATTAACGATTGAAATTACGAAGGTAGTTGATTTTATATTGGATTTTTTTGGGCTATTGCCGAAATGTTCTTTATTAGGAACGTTTGGTTGTTGTTGGAAATATTTATCTAATGCTGTTCTTTACGAAGAACACTTTGTTTGTTATAATGTGGATATCGAAGTAATAGGAAAAAAGATATGGGGAAATTGGCCAATGATTATATTGTTGGTGTTTTTTGAATAAAAATGTTCTTAATAAATCATTTTTTACTATTATTTAATGAATGGAATGTTAAATAAGTAATAGGTGAGGTCTCCTAACCATTATCAATGGAGACACTCGGTCATGCTGTGGGTTGAAATAAACCTTAGACGCTAGTCGTCAAGAGTGTGACGTGAGGGGGGGTTGGATGCCCCATTTTTAAATTAAAGCTTCTGAATATCCTGCTTCAGAAAGCTGGGTATTCAAAAGCTTTAATTTAAGATGCATTAAACTATTTTTTATGTACTTAAAAGGGGAGAGATTATGACCTATCGTCAAAGGCTGTCATTATTTTTTCTAGTTGATTCATGTGTTGTAATAATAGTGTTATTCATAAGTAGATTTCTAGTTGACGCAACAACAAATGTATTTACCAATCTGAATATCGTCACTTCAATCTCCATTTTATTAAGCCATCACCTCTTTTCTATTATTTTTAAACTCTATAAAAAAGCTTGGCAATATGCCAGTATTGGGGAGTTGCTCGTTATCTTCAAGGTGGTTACATTCACAATCATGACGGCGGCGGTTTTGCAGAAGCTGTTCTTCATTAAAATCGATTTCAGGCTCCTGGCAGTCATCTGGTCCCTTCATATTTTGTTTATTGGCGGCTCCAGATTTTGCTGGCGGATGTTTCGTGATTCCATCATCAATAAAAACCAAAATAAAAGCCTAACACTGATCATTGGCGCAGGATCAGCAGGAACAATGGTTGCAAGACAGCTTTTAAAAAATCGGGACACACATCTTCTTCCAATAGGCTTCATTGATGATGACCCCAAAAAACAAAAGCTTGATATTCTGGGTATTCCTGTAGTCGGGGGAGTTCCTTCGATAGAATTGGCGGTTCGAGACTTAAATATTAAAAACATTATTATAGCTATTCCCTCACTTAGCAGAAAAGACTTAAATGTTATTTTTCACGAATGCGCCAAGACGGCTGCTAAAACGCAAATCCTTCCGATGCTAGAGGATTTGGTGACCGGAAAGATATCTGTTAATCAGTTTCGCGATGTTCAGGTAGAGGATCTTTTGGGAAGGGAGCCAATAGAACTCGATATGGCCTCCATTTCAAAATACACCACGGGGAAAACGGTCCTAGTTACAGGTGCCGGTGGTTCGATTGGATCAGAAATTTGCCGGCAAGTTGCCCATTTTAATCCAAAAAAATTAATTCTTTTAGGCCATGGCGAAAATAGCATTTATACAATTGAAATGGAACTAAAGGAAAGCTTTAAGGGATCACCTATTCAATTCATTACTGAAATTGCCGACATTCAAGATGATATAAAAATAGATACGATTGTACGAATGCACAAGCCGGATGTTGTCTATCACGCAGCGGCTCATAAACATGTCCCCTTAATGGAACGCAATCCTGAGGAAGCAATAAAAAATAATCTGATTGGCACAATCAATATTGCAAATGCTGCATCTGCTCATGACGTAGAAACATTTGTGATGGTCTCCACCGATAAAGCAGTGAATCCTACAAGTGTAATGGGGGCTACGAAAAGATTGGCAGAAATGATTATTCAGTGGATGGCTCAACAAAGCAGAACAAAGTTTGTCGCCGTAAGGTTTGGAAATGTTTTAGGCAGCAGGGGAAGCGTTATTCCATTATTCAAAAGACAAATTGAAAGGGGAGGTCCAGTTACCGTTACCCACCCTGACATGGTTAGGTATTTTATGACTATACCTGAAGCTTCTAGACTGGTCATTCAGGCTGGGGCCCTTGCCAATGGTGGGGAAATATTTGTGTTAGATATGGGGGAACCGGTAAAAATAGTCGATCTCGCCAGAAATTTAATCAAGTTATCGGGAAATTCCGTGGAGGAGATAGGGATTGAATTTACTGGAGTAAGACCGGGGGAAAAGCTGTTTGAGGAACTATTAAAAGAGGAAGAAGTACATGAAGAGCAAATTTATCCGAAAATTTATGTAGGCAAATCCTCTGACTTATTAATAGAGGAAATTGAAGAATTACTTACTCATTTCAATAGCCTTGAGAGACAGGAGATAAGGGACAGGCTTTTAAAAATTGCTAATTATAAAACAGTTCCCATGCCCCCTGTCCAAACCATTTCGGGCTAGTTAAAGTATTGCCCGCTTCCTAATAAATGGCAGGATGATAGATTTAAAACGGTTATTGGAGATTAAATTTTGGGGGTGTTTATTTTGCAGCAAACAACCAAGAAAAGTAAAGTTCTTCTTTCTCCTCCCCATATGAGCGGGGTAGAAATGAAATACATCCATGAGGCATTCGAATCTAATTGGATAGCACCGTTAGGTCCAAATGTTGATGAGTTCGAAAAAGAAATAGCCAGTTTTACAGGTGTCAAGGGTGCTGTTGCCCTAAGTTCAGGAACCGCTGCCATCCATTTAGCCCTTTCATTATTGGATGTTCAAAAAGGGGATATCGTGTTTTGCTCAAGCCTAACATTTGTTGCGTCTGCCAATCCCATTTTGTATCAGGGAGCGGAGCCAGTTTTTATCGACTCGGAACCAGATACATGGAATATGTCTCCGGCCGCACTTGAGAAAGCATTTTTTGATGCTGCTGCTATAGGTAAACTTCCAAAAGCTGTCATCGTCGTAAACCTATATGGGCAATCCGCCAAAATGGATGAGCTTGTTTCCATCTGCCGGAACTACGGAGTTCCCATTATCGAAGATGCAGCTGAGTCACTAGGGGCCACATATAAAGGAAAGGCCAGCGGAACATTTGGAGAATTTGGAATCTTTTCGTTTAATGGCAATAAAATTATAACAACATCAGGCGGAGGCATGCTTATTTCCAATCATTCTGAAGCACTGAACAAAGCCAGATTTTTTGCAACACAGGCCAAGGATCCAGCCCCGCATTATCAGCATAGCGAAATAGGCTATAACTATCGAATGAGCAATATTTTGGCCGGACTTGGGCGCAGTCAGTTAAGTGTTTTGAATGAAAGAGTTTATGCAAGAAGAGCCATTTTTAATACTTATCAGCAGGAGTTAGCTCATCTTCCAGGTGTTTCTTTTATGCCGGAATTAGAGAACGCATTTTCTACTCGGTGGCTGACGGCACTAACTATAGATGAAGGTAAAACCGGCGTCTCCATAAAAGATTTACTAGCCATCCTCGAGTTGGAGAATATTGAAGCAAGACATGTTTGGAAGCCTCTTCATATGCAGCCCCTTTTCAGCAAATGTAAGTATTATCCACATGACGAACATGAAAGTGTTTCGGAAAGACTATTTAAAACAGGAATATGCTTGCCTTCCGGATCAAACATGGCATTTGAGGATCAAATGAGAGTGATTGCATGTATCAGACAAATAATAGATCCCTAATTAAAAATATGTTTATATCTGCAAAGGATAATAATTGAATTTCAGAATCATATAATTGGAGGACGATATGGGAGGCACTATTAGTCTAATAGAAATATTAACAATCCTTTTTAAAAGATGGAGATTAATTTTACTTATAACATTAATGGCAGGATTGATTAGCAGTCTTGTTTCTTTTTATTTAATGACACCGGTATATCAGGCTTCTACTCAAATCCTCGTAAATCAGAAGAATTCAGAAAGTAATTTTGACTATAGTTTATTGCAAGGTAATGTGGATTTAATCAATACGTATAGTGTAATCATAAAAAGTCCGGCTATATTAGAAAAAGTTATTGACAAATTAGACCTTAAACAAACTGAAGAAGAGCTAAATGAAAATATAACTATCACCAGTAAGGAGAATTCACAGGTCTTTTCATTGTCTGTCCAAGACCACGATTTAGCGAATGCAGTTGAAATTGTAAATACTATATCTGAAACATTTCAACAGGAAATCAAGGGTATTATGAACGTTGATAACGTTAGTATTCTTGCGAAAGCAGAAATAAAGAAATATCCTGTACCTGTTAGTCCGCGGCCATTAATAAATATTGCTGTAGCAGTAGTAATTGGGCTTTTGATTGGAATAGGAATCTCCCTGCTATTAGAGTACATGGACAATAGCTTAAAAAACGATCAAGATGTTGCAGCATATCTTAATTTGCCAGTACTTGGATCTATTCAGGCGTTGTCGGAAGTTCAAAAAAAAGGCATCAAAAGACCCACAATACAAAAAACAGGAAGTGAAACTGGTGTTACGTATGCAGAAAAATAAAGAAAAAAAAAGTGTCCATATAGTGGCCCATACCTATCCGAAATCCCCTATTGCTGAACAATATCGGCTCATAAGGAATAATCTGTATTTTTCATCAGTGGATAAAGAAATAAATTCAATTGTTGTCACTTCGCCTGAGCCATCTGACGGGAAATCAACAACTTCGGCAAATCTGGCGATAGTTTTATCACAGCAAGGAAAACAGGTTTTACTTGTGGATGCAGATTTAAGGAAACCATCAGTGCATTATGCTTTTAATGTCAGTAACATAGACGGGCTAACAAACATTCTTACAAAGGAAATTAATATATCTCAAGCAATTGTAAAGTCGTATGTTCCTAATTTAGACATTTTACCAAGCGGCCCAATTCCCCCAAATCCATCAGAATTATTAGGCTCAACCACTATGGAACTAGTATTAAGGGAACTAAAAGAAATGTACGAATATGTCATTTTTGATACACCGCCAACACTCGCAGTTTCAGACTCGCAAATTTTGGCAAATAAATGCGATGGAGTCATTATGGTTGTAGCAAGTGGAAAGACCAAAAGGGACAGGGCCATGAAATCAAAGGAGTTATTAGAGATGGCGGCATCTCCAATACTTGGCGTAGTTGTAAATGGGGTCGAAGGAAAACAAAATAATTATTATGGCCAATATGGGTAAAAAGCTGATCTGTAAATTGGACTTTACATCGCAATAAATCTATGTTTTTAAACAATTTAAGATTAATTATTAATAACTCTTTTATATAAGGGGTACACGGTACATGATCGATATACATTCTCATATTCTTTCTGACCTTGATGATGGTCCCCAAATTCTTAATGAGTGTCTTGATATGGTGAATGCAGCGGTAGAAGCTGGAATTACCCATTTATTTGCTACACCACATCATTTAAATGGACAATATGAAAATCCAAAGAAAGTTATTATGGGGTGTGTCAATGAGTTAAATCAGTATTTAATTAAAGAAAATATTCCTCTTACTGTTCACGCTGGTCAAGAGTTAAGGATTCATCGGGAAATATTTCTCTCATTGGAAAAGGATGAAGTACTCACCCTTGATAATAAAGGTAAGTACTTATTACTAGAATTTCCTTCGGGGGAGATACCCGATTACGCTCATAATGTTGTCTACGAGCTGCTATTGAAAGGAATTACGCCAATAATTGTACACCCGGAGCGAAATAGGGGATTTATTGACGATCATACCCAACTGTTCAATTTTGTTCAGGAAGGAGCTTTAACGCAGCTTACAGCAGGCAGCATAATCGGCATTTTTGGCAAAAAGATTAAATCCTTTTCGGAAAAGATCGTTGAGCATAATTTGGCACATTTTATTGCCAGTGACGCTCATAATACAACTTCAAGGGGCTTCCTTCTTCAGGAGGCAGACAAAACGATTACCAAAAAGTTTGGGATTGACCGAACTTTTTATTTTAAAGAAAATGCTGAGCTTCTTCTGAACGGTCAACAAATATATGTTGAAAAGCCAGTTCCTTTCAGAAAATTTTTAGATGTCTTTAAAATCTAATTATAAATATAGATATAAAACTCACTAAATTGTCGATGGGGTATTTGGGGGGGGAAGGTATTTATTAATTTCTAAGGGGATTATTAGAATGAATACTATACAACGAACAGCATATATTTTGCAAGTCCACACAAATCCAGAACAAGTAAATAAGTTTATTGAACAACTGATTTCAGAAGATTCAGCTGATGTATTTGTCCATATTGATAAAAGAAGCTATGAAAATATGTATCCAAAAATTATCAAAAGCCCATATGTTAAAGTCATTGACCAGAGTATTATTTGTGAATGGGGAGATATAAGTCAGGTAACGACTACTATTCTGCTGCTAAAAGAGGTATTACAGACAAAGATCAATTATGATTTTGTTTGCTTTAGAAGTGGTCAGGATTTACTTGTAAAAAATGGATTTAAAGACTTTCTAATGGAGAACAAAAACAACATATTTCTTTCTTTAAAAGAGGTCAGTAGAAAAAATCTTGGCTTGATAAAGATTAAATGGCCAAAGATAACACGAAGAAGGTATCCAGTAATTCACCCGTATAGAATTTTAAGGCGATTTTTACAGACCATGTACCAAAAAGGAATAAATATTTTACCTAATACAAATTATTGGCCAAAAGAATTTACTTTTTTTCGTGGTTCACAATGGTTTACTATTCCATATGAAGTTGCTCAATTTATCGTAGACTTTTTAGATAATAATAAGTGGTTTTATACATTTTTCAAAGATTCATTGATTCCCGATGAATGGTTTTTTACTACATTAATTATGAATTCCCATTTTAAAAAGAATGTGGTTAATAATAACTTACTATTCCTCATTATGGGAGAGGGTTTTAATTCAAATTCTCCCCGTTTCTTAAAGATAGAAGATAAAGATTTGATCAATGAATCGGGTCAATTTTTCGCGAGGAAATTTGATCAAAATATTGATAATTCTATCATTGAATATTATGCAAAAACGGTCCGATTTGTTAAAAATAAAATTTTTGGTTCCTAATCCAAAATGATAAAACAGTCAGTCTGAAGCATTTTATTCAAAGCATCAAATTAGGGAGGGATAGGTTTTTGAAAAGGATATTTGATCTCATCTTTGCTTCAATAGTTTTATTAATATTTAGTCCCGTTTTAGTAATTATTACGATACTCATTCGAATAAAACTGGGCTCACCAATCATTTTTAAGCAGCAACGGCCTGGCATGCATGGAAAGCCTTTTATTCTCTATAAATTTCGAACGATGACGGATAAAAGAGCTGAAAATGGGGACCTGTTAGAGGATGAATTTAGATTAACCCGCTTTGGAAACTTTCTCCGCAAATTTAGTTTAGATGAATTGCCACAGTTGATTAATGTATTAAAAGGTGAAATTAGCATAGTGGGACCAAGGCCATTATTAATGGAATACCTTTCCTTGTATTCTGATGAACAAGCTAAGCGGCTTTTGGTTAAACCGGGAATAACGGGATGGGCACAAGTAAATGGGAGAAACGCAATTTCCTGGGAAGAAAAATTTAAATTAGATGTATGGTATGTTGAAAACCAAAGCTTTTTATTGGATTTAAAAATTCTTTATTTGACAGTTATTAAAGTTATTAAATCAGAGGATATAAAAAATGATAATCATACCACCATGCCATCCTTTGAGGGTAATTCTGTAAAAAATTATGAAGACATTTCTATGTAATGAATAGTTAAATAATTTTCGATTGAAAAAAGCTGATTGGAAAACTCCAATCAGCTTTTAATTTACATTTCACAACTACTAGTTATTACATGCTATAGGAAGCAACTTCAAAATTAAAACAAGCAAGGTTGGTAGGGGACATGAAAATATTATATTTACATCAATATTTTTTAACAAACTCTTCAAACGGCGGAACAAGGTCATATGAGTTTGCGAAATATTTATCAGAAAATGGATATAAAGTAAATGTAATAACAGGAACTGAACGTGGAAACAAAGATGATGAATTACAAGATGGGTTGTCTGTATATTCAACCGGTACAAAATATAATAACAAGATGTCAAAGTGGAGGAGAATTATTGCATTTTTTGATTATATTTTTAAAGCGTTAATTAAAGGACTAAAAACAAAAAATATAGATGTTGTATTTGCTACATCTACTCCCTTAACAATTGGCTTCCCGGCTGTCTTGATAAAAAAAATACTCAGAAAAAAGTTAGTCTTTGAGGTGAGAGATGTTTGGCCAGATGTACCGATTCAGTTGGGGTACATTAATAACAGGTTTGTTGCTGGAGTCTTGAAGAAGCTTGAGGCTTGGATATACAAAAATTCCGAACATATCATAGTACTTTCTAAAGGAATGTACCAAAATCTTATTAATAAAGGGATTCCAGCTGAGAAGCTATCAATTATTGAAAATATGTCAAATCTATATCTATATGACAATGTACAAAACTTAAATAGGGAATCTCTTTTAGAGGAAAAGTTTGTTTGTATTCATCCCGGGACGATGGGGCATGTAAATGGTCTTGATTTTGTACTGGATGTCGCTAAAGAAATGATTGAATTAGATAAGGATGTTCTTTTTTTGCTGATAGGTGAAGGGAATCGGAAAGAGCATTTAATTAAAAGAGTGAAGGAAGAAAATTTAACAAACGTACTCATAAAAAATGCAATGCCTAAAGAACAAATCGTAGGGGTTATCAGATCTTCAGACCTTGGAATTATGTGTGTCGATAATAAATATAAAATCTTGGAAGATAATAGCGCGAATAAATTCTTTGACTTCTTAGCAGCTGGTCTCCCAATTTTAATTAATTATGGCGGCTGGCAACAAGAAGTGCTGGAAGAGTCAAGTTGTGGAAGGTCTAATAAAACTCCAAAAGAAATGGCGTTATCTATTCTAGAGTTAAAAACGAACCCAAAACTTAGGGGTGAAATGTCATTCAATTCGAGAAATCTGGCAGAAAATAAATATTCAGATACTATTGCAAAGAATAAGCTGATAAATGTCATTAAAAATATTTAAGAGGAGAAAAATGGCATGGATTTGTTCACTAAAATTGTAAATAAAGAAGAGAAAATCTCTGTGATTGGTTTAGGGTATGTCGGGCTTCCATTAGCAATTGAGTTTGCAAAAAAGTTTGATGTGGTGGGGTTTGATATCAGCCCGGATAAAATTGAAAAATACCTAAATGGGATTGATGTGACAAATGAGGTTGGTGAGGAAGCTCTTAAAGAGACAACATTGCATTTTACAAATAGTGAAGGGAATCTGAGAAATTGCAAATTTCATGTAATAGCCGTACCAACCCCAATTAATAGTGACAAGACACCAGACTTAACCCCAGTGATTAGTGCAAGTAAAACTGTAGGTAGAAACCTGACAAAAGGTTCCGTTATAGTGTATGAATCTACTGTCTATCCTGGGACAACTGAAGAAATCTGTATACCTATCATAGAAAAGGAGTCAGGATTGAAACTGGGTAAAGACTTTAAAGTGGGATATTCTCCTGAAAGAATCAATCCTGGGGATAAAATAAATACACTAACCAAAATTATTAAGGTGGTATCTGGTTCTGATGATGAGGCATTAAATATTATTTCAAGTTTATATGAATCTATCATCGAGGCTGGGGTACATCGAGCTGAGTCCATTAAGGTAGCGGAGGCAGCAAAGGTGATAGAAAACTCTCAGCGGGATATTAATATTGCCTTTATGAATGAACTTTCGATGGTTTTTAATAAGATGGATATTGAAACAAAAGCTGTACTCGAAGCAGCAGCTACAAAGTGGAACTTTTTAAAATTTACCCCGGGTTTGGTCGGGGGTCATTGCATCGGGGTGGACCCTTATTATTTTACTTACAAGGCTGAGCAATTAGGCTATCATTCTCAAATTATTCTTGCTGGTAGAAAGATTAATGACGATATGGGGAAATATGTAGCCTACAATATTATAAAAAATCTGATTAAAGCCGAGCAGCCAGTAAGCGGGGCAAAGGCAGCTATTTTTGGGCTGACATTTAAAGAAAATTGTCCTGATGTGAGGAATTCAAAGGTTATTGATATCATACATGAATTAGAGGACTTCGGGGTCAATGTGTTTGTGCATGACCCAGTGGCCAACAAAGAGGAAGTGTGGGATCAACACCGAATAAATTTGTTGGATAAAGAAGAATTAAAAGGTTTGAACTGTATTATATTGGCGGTTTCCCATACTCAATTTAAGGAGTATGGTTTTGATTTCTATGACCAATTGTATGCCGGCTGTAAAAAAGTAATGATTGATGTAAAAAGTGTACTAAATAGAAAAGAATATGAAAACAATGGTTACGTTTATTGGAGCTTGTAAATAGAAGAGGGTGACAAATAATAAATACGGCAAAAGTTAATGCGTATATTATGGCATTGTTCATTTTTCAATTTGGTTTGCTTCAGCCAATTGCATCAATTGTAAATTCACAGCTTCCTGTAGCTGGATTTACTGTAGTATTGCTAATATTAATGCTTTTAAATAATGGTTTTAGAGTGAAATACTACGTATTTCCTTTTTTTGTTATTTTGAGTTTGTTTTATTTATTAAATGGTTTGATATTAAGTGAAAATATAATGTTGACGGTAACTTTATTTATAGGTTTTATCCTTAAGGGTTTTTCTGGCTTCTTATTAGGAAGTTTAGATACCGATTCCAAAGAACTCTATACTGCATTTTTAAATTTGGCGGTATTAAATTTCATTGCGATCGGATCTTATCCTTTCGTTGGATTCTTAGACTCAATAAACTATATGAGATTTGGATATGCAATGATCCCTTCTGTTATTATGTTTTGGTTCGAGGCAGCTGGACAAAAAAAGACTAACCTAATATGGTGGGGAATGACGATTTTTGCTACTGCCATTACGATTATCTACGGTAGTCGCGGTACTATTCTTGTTCTATTATTGCTCATCTTATTTGTTTTTCTTTTTAGTAAAAAAATAGGAATGGGGAAAAAACTTTTTATAACTTTTTTTAGTGCTGCGTCTATTTATTTAGTAATTCAGTATCAGCTTCCAATTAAGTTTGTAAATTATCTATTTGTGGATCTGGGTATTAAATCTTACGCAGTAGAAAAGCTGAGGATGATGGTAATTGACGGACTTGCAGAATCAAGTTCGGGGCGTGACGAACTCTATAAAACGGTAATTTATTATATTAAGCAAAATCCAATAATCGGTTACGGTATCGGTTATTCTGAAAATGTATTAGGCCTATATCCGCATAATGTATTTCTTCAAATACTATTGGAATCCGGCTTTATTGCTTTATTTTTCTGGATTTGCTTGTGGGTTTACTGTAGCTATAAATACAGGATCATTTCAATGGAACAGGAAACGGAAATATTTAAAATTACAACTCTTGTTATTTCGACAGTATTAGGGCGATTGCTGGTCAGTTCCGATTATTGGATTAGACCAGAATATTGGTTTTTGCTGTCCATGCTGATCAACTACCAGATGAAATCTGCTCTAATAAAACCAAAAACAAACTCCATTTTTATTAATTACCATATCAACGCCGTAGGGACAAAAAGGATATATAAATGAAAAAAACAGTGATTTTTGTCATGCTGCTCACCCTGTTTTCAAAAGTCTTAGGTTTTTTGAGAGATATAATATTATCTTTTTATTATGGAACGTCCGATATTAGCGATGCCTATCTAATCTCCGATACTATTCCAATAATTATTGTATCATTAATCGGAACAGGCTTAGCAACCAGTTATATTCCGATGTACACACAGATAGAAAAAAATGAAAGTGTCGCAGCTTCTGACCGCTTTACAAATAATATTATTGGTTTCGTCATTTTATTATGTACTATTATACTGCTATTTTCACAATTGTTCACTGTGCAGCTTGTAAAGCTTTTTGCTTCCGGATTTAAAGGTGATAGTTTAAATTTAGCAGTTCAGTTTACGAAAATTAGTATCTTGGGAATTTACTTTTCCTGCTTGGTATATGTCTTTACAGGTTACTTGCAGCTTAAAGACAGATTTATTGCAACCTCGCTATTGGGAATACCATACAATATCGTTGTAACCCTGTCAGTTGTTTTAAGTGCTGGGATCAATAGGATTTTTCTTCCTATTGGCGGCATATTGGCCGAGGGATGTAAATTATTATTTTTATTGCCATATATAATGAAGAGCGGCTTTAAATATCAATTCGTTTTAAATTTTAAAGATAAACATTTAAAACACCTGATGTTTTTGGCCTTACCAATTATTATTGGAGTTTCAGTGAATCAAATTAATTTAATAGTGGATAAAACGTTAGCTTCCCGGATTGTTGTTGGCGGGATCTCAGCACTTACATACTCCAGCAGAATTAGTCAGTTAATTCAAGGGGTATTTGTTATGACCATTGCTACTGTTGTTTTTCCCGTCATTTCTAAAGCGGCTGCTGAAAGTAATCAAACAGGCTTTAAAGACTTAATTACAAAAGCCATTTGTTGGATTAATTTAATCGTTGTACCCGCATCTGTCATATGTATTTTATTTGCTGAACCAATAGTCAGGATTTTATTTGGCAGGGGTGCATTTGATCACAGCGCATTATTACTTACTTCTAGTACATTATTATTTTTCTCCATTGGTAATACGGCTATGGGCATTCGAGAAGTTCTGTCCCGGGCCTTTTATTCCTTGCAAGATACGAAAACACCAATGATTAACGCATCTATAGCCCTGTTATTAAATATTATATTGAATCTAACTTTATCAAAATTTATGGGGCTAGATGGAATAGCTTTAGCAACGAGTATCTCTGCAATAATTGGAGCGTTTTTGTTATTTGTTAGTCTGCAAAAAAAAGCAGGACGATTTAGCACTAAAGAGATGTTTTCGTCTTTTTTTAAAATCTCTATTTCTTCCATTGTCATGGGTGTGGTAATAAAGTTGGTCTTTCAAGTGTTAATGGGTCAGTTAGGATTAAGCTTTTCATTAATAGTTTCATTTTTGTTTGGGGCCATCTTGTATGCAGCCCTTATTTATTTTATGAAAATTGAAGAAGTGGATGTAGTGGTGCAGATAGCAAAAAATAAGATAAGACATCTGAAAAAGGAAAAAGAAAAAGGGGTTAGTTTATAGGCAGTGCTGAAAGAATCATTGCGGGGGGATTTGTAATTGTTAGATACGAAAGCCCATTTAAAAAAAGTACTTAATTATGTTAAAGAAAATAAATATATAGGACAATACCGCGCTGCAAATATCATTAATCAATTGCAGCATTCAAATAAGGAAAATAACGATCAATTAACAGAAACTTTAGTCCCCTATATAAATAAAAGCGGCATAGTATTAACATTTGATGATAGTTATCGGGTAAATCATTGGTATCAATATGGCAGGGAAATCTTTGGTTTTTATGATATAAAAGTCACTTTTAATATAAATGCCTTTCATCCATTCGAACATAATCGGATGCATACTCAACAAGAAATTGATATGCTTTTGGAACTTCAATCAAATGGTCACGAAATCGTGCATCATGGCTTTAAACATCGAAATGCAGCCCAGTATTCTAAGGAATTCGGTGTAAACAAATGGGTTGAGGACGATATTATACCACTGTTGGAGTGGATGGAAAATCAATCACATTCTAAAACAGGTAATAAATTCAAAAAACCTGTTTCGTTTGCCTATCCTGGAAGTGCTCATGATGAACAAACACTTTCAGCCATCATCCCTCAATATTTTAAAGTGGCACGGGGACATTTAAGTAACAATAACTTAGTTACGTTTGGACAATCCGGCTTTTTTCCTTCACTTTGCATCGATCAGAATTACTTTTTTCAAATAAAAGATATAAAAAAGGCCATCAAAATAGCTAAAAATACTAGGAAAAACTTAGTTTTTATGTGCCATTCTATTTTGCCGGAAGATTGTAAGTGGGATGATTTTGGCTGGGGAAAGGAATCGGAAATTGCCGGTAAATATAGAATTTCGCCCAGAATTCTAAAAGCAATTATTAATGAGGTAAAACAGAATGATATGGAGTTTTATACACTTGCAGAAGCTTCAGGGGTAGCAACCTTCATTGACTGTAATCTTGAAGAAGGCATAAGGAATATACTCTCTTGCGATGATAAATGGGTATTGATTAAAGATTTAGTCTCTATTAAGGAATTGGAATTAAGCAATAAGAATATTAGAAATCTTGACGGTATCCAATATTTTTTAGAACTGGAAAGCATAGATTTGAGAGGTAACAGTATAGAAGATTACAGGTTATTGGATAAACTGCCAAAGTTAAAAAGAATTTTGACATAGAAAAAGTACCTCTGGTGCATAAAACAACTATAGATAATGGCGGAATTTTAAACAGAAGAGTTATTTAAAGGGGAAAATGGTATGTACGAGGTCAAAGAAGTAAATTTAGATTTACTTAAAAGTTTAGAATCCAATAAGGATATAAAACAAACAGTATTTATGACTAAGGAATGGCTGACTTTCCTCGAGGATAATGGGAAAGGAAAGCCAGTGGTTCTACAAATAACAAAGGGGAATGAAACAATAGCATTTTTCGTTGGTATGGTCTTTAAGCAATTTGGGATAAAGATAATGGGGAGTCCCTTTGAAGGTTGGGCAACCTGTAACATGGGCTTTTGTGCAGGTGAAACTGTTGATAGGGTAAGCCTGATTGAAAGTGTAAAAAGGTATGCATTTAAAAATCTCAATTGTTTATATATGGAGATTGTAGATGTTCATATAGGCTGCGATAGCTTAAAAGAATTAAAGTATCATTATTTACCACATAGCACATACGTATTAAATATTAATCGTCCTGACGAAGAACTTTTTAAATCATTTAAATCGAATTGTCAAAGATTAATTCGTCAGTTTGAACGACGTGGTGCAACTATTTCCCAAGTAAAACCAACCATCGAATTTGCCAATGAATATTATGATCAATTAATAGATGTTTTTGAAAAGCAAAATTTAAAACCTAACTATAATAGAGAAAAAGTGATTGATTTAATCAAATCATACCAAGATAATCCTGATGGACTGCTTTGTTTAAAAGTATGTGATCCAGATGGAAAATGCATTGCAACATCCATTTTCCCAGGTTTAAATGATACGTGTTATTTCTGGGGCGGAGCCAGCTATAGGGAATATCAACATTATAGACCAAATGAGTATATGTTCTGGTATGCCATAAAGTATTGGCGTAGTCGTGGGGCTACAGCAATGGACATGGTGGGATTGAGGGACTATAAAAAGAAATTCAGCCCGGAGTTAGTTGTTTATCCGCGTATTATTATCTCAAAATACAGATTTCTCATACCTGCCCGAAATGGGGCTAAAAAAGCAATTCAGTTGTTTAGAAAAATCCGCGGTGCCTAATGAAAGATTTATAGTCATTAAATTTTACAGTTACTTATTATACCGGGAGGCAAAGGGGCATTATGGAAAGATTAATAATTATTGGTGCGGGTGGTTTTGGCAGAGAAATATTAACTTGGGCCAAGGATGTACAAAAAGAAAACAACTGTTGGGAAGAAATATGCTTTATTGATGATAATATAAATGATCTTAGTCAGTTTAATCTGGATAATAAAGTTATCAGCACAATTGAGGAATATGAACCCCAAAAAGGTGAATATCTAATCTGTGGGATAGGCAGTGTTACGGATAAAGTCCGCATATGCAATCAACTTTTAAAAAAGGGGGTTAAATTCACCAATTTAATTCATCCTACTGCCATAGTTGCTGAGAATGCAGCCTTGGGAATAGGTGTTATCTTATGCCCCTATTCCATTGTTTCTAACAATGCTGCAATGGGTGATTTTGTTACATTAGATAGTTACTCGATTATAGGTCATGATGCAAAAGTCGGGAACGGCTGTATGGTGGCAGGACACAGTAACATCATGGGCAACGTAAGAATAGAAGACTCTGTCTATGTAGGTGGGGGAGTAACGATCTTACCGCAAATTCGCATTCAAAAAAATGCAACAATTGGCGCTGGAAGTGTAGTAATACGTAATGTAAAAGAAAATATAACAGTATTCGGAAATCCTGCAGTAAAAGTTTATTAGAATATTAAATTATTTTGAAGGGGAGATTTATATGCAAATGGTAAAAGAGGAGTTAATTAACAAAATTGCAGAAGCCTTATTTGAAGAGGAAATTATTTTAACCAATGATACGGTTCTAGAAGAGTTAGATGGTTGGGATTCCTTGGGGCGATTAGGTATTGTTGCTTTATTTAAAGAGGAATTTGGAAAAACAATCGATTCAAAGTCCCTTCTTGATTGCAAAAAGGTTGAAGACATTATGAAATTAGTTTACTTGTAAACAATCATTTGCAAGGAAACTAATATTCGATGTCTTTTTTTTAAAAAAGGGGAGGATACCTAACTAGAAACGTAAAGTATGATAGTCCCCTTTTTGTTTTAAGGTCTGGAAGCCAGCAACTACACAACATCAACTAAACTTTGGTTAGGAAACAGGAATAAGTTAACTTTAAGTGCTCTTCAGCAGGATTTACAACATAAATAAGTGCATAGTTTGAGGAGTGGATTTCTTTGAGAATTAATGTATTAGAGTATCTAAGTGATACAGCAACCCAATATCCTAATAAGGCGGCAATCATTGATGGAGACAAGAGTATCACATTTTGCGAGTTACAATTAAAATCGAAATGGTTAGGTTATGTAATAAATAAAAGAGTAAATAAAATTAATAATCCTGTTGCGGTTTTTTTACCAAAAGGGTTGGACAGTATTGTTTCTTTTATTGCTGCCCTATACAGTGGAAACTTTTATGTACCAATCGATATCAAGTCACCGAAAGCAAGATTACATGCATTATTATCAAATCTGAATCCATCGCTAATCATTACAAATAAACAATATAAAAGTATTTTACTTTCCTATGGTGTACCTGAACAGATAATAATACAAGTTGACGATGTTGAACAGGGACCGGACGATTTTGATCAGAGTTTTTCGAATCAAATATTAAATCACCTAATTGATACAGATCCCATTTACACAATCTATACATCTGGTTCAACAGGAGTCCCTAAAGGAGTATTAATCTCTCATAAAGGTGTCATAGATTATATTGAGTGGGCTAAATCAACGTTTTATGTAGATGCTGAAACTATCATCGGTAATCAGGCACCTTTTCACTTTGATAATTCAACTTTGGATATTTATCTTTCAATGGCCACTGGTGCTACATTAGTAATAATTCCTGAACAGTATTTTGCCTTTCCTATAAAACTAATGGAATATGTTAATGAATTAAATATTAACTTCATATTTTGGGTACCATCAATATTAATCAATATAGCCAATTTGGATATATTGAATCATTTACCTAATTGCAGTTTAACCAAAATATTATTTGCTGGTGAAGTAATGCCTAATAAGCAGCTTAATTATTGGAGACGAAAGTTACCTAATGCACTGTATGTTAATCTGTATGGACCAACTGAAATTACAGTTGACTGTACATATTACATTGTGGATAAGGATTTTGATGATAATGAACCATTGCCAATAGGAATTCCATGTCGTAACAGCAATATAATTATCCTGAACAAGGATAATAAGAGGGTCGGAACCAATGAAATTGGTGAGTTATGTGTAAAGGGGAGTTCCTTAGCACTAGGGTATTGGAATGATCCAGTAAAAACTAACGCAAGCTTTGTACAAAATCCTTTAAATCAGCATTACGAAGAAAAAATATATAAAACTGGTGATTTAGTATTTATTAATGAAAATGGGGAAATCATGTATGTTGGTAGAAAAGACACTCAAATTAAACATATGGGATATAGAATTGAGCTTGGGGAAATAGAAACTGCTGTCTTAAGCATCGATTCAATATATAATGCCTGTGTTCAATATAATCAGGACAAAAAGGAAATTGTTTTAATATACGAGTCAAAAGATGAATTGAACGTTTCTAATATAAAAAAACAATTGATAACTTTATTACCAAAATATATGATCCCAAATACAATTATCTGGTTAGATAAACTACCAATAAATCCAAATGGGAAAATTGATCGATTAAGGTTAAAGGAGTTAGTTAATGGATAATAAAGTATTGAGTTTTTTAGATGAAATAAGGCCTGAATTTGACTTTCGGAACTCCAATAATTTTATTCAAAACGGGTTTCTAGATTCGTTTGATATCATTATTCTTGTTACCATGCTGGAGGAATCTTTCAATATTTCCATAAACGGAACAGATATTATTCCTGAAAATTTTAACGATATTGAAGCTATAAATAAACTTATATTGAAATGTGGTGGGATTGCATGAACTTTACTTTCCTAAATAAAAAAATAACAGGCATACTGACAGTGGTTCCAAAAAATGAAATAAAGTTTGAAGATGAAGCTGCAAACTATAACTTTCCCATTGAAAAGTCCTTAAGGCTAAAAAAAATAATGGGATATAATAAACATAGAATTGTTGATAAAGAGACATGTGTGTCAGATTTATGTGTTTATGGTTTAGAATATTTAATAGAATCCGAATTTTTGAATAAGGATGAAATAGACGCTTTAATTCTAATCACACAAACTCCTGATCATTTTATGCCTCCTACTAGTAACATCATTCAAGGGAGACTTGGCTTAAAACATGACATGATTTGTATGGACATTAATCAAGGATGTGCCGGATTTTTATTGGGATTAATTCAGGCTTTCATGCTTTTAGAACAAGACTCAATTAACAAAGTTGTCTTATTAAATGCAGATGTATTAAGCAGAAAGACGTCTTCAAAGGACCGTAATAGTTATCCAATTATAGGGGATGCTGCTTCAGTAACTGTTGTTGAAAAAGGAGATAACAGCAATCCTATAAACTGCAACATAAAAATGGACGGAAGTAAAGGAGACGCTTTGATAATACCGGCAGGAGGATTAAGGATACCTTCTACACCAGAGACTAGTAAACTTGAAGAAACAGGTGATGGGAACCTAAGAAGTAAGGAAGATTTTACAATGGATGGTACGAGTGTATTTAATTTTGTTCAAACAGAAGTCCCTCCAATGATTTATGATTTATTGGAATTAAGTAAAGCAAGCAAGGAAGAGGTTGATTATTTTATGTTCCATCAACCAAATAAGTTTATTCTTGAGAAGTTGGCGGATAGTATGGAAATCCCTTATGAGAAAATGCCGAATAATATTGTAGCTAACTTTGGAAATTCAAGCAGTGCATCCATTCCAACAAATATTACATTTAACTTGGGGAAAAAAATGCAAGAAGAATCATATAAGCTATGTTTAGCAGGATTTGGTTCAGGTTTAACGTGGAGTTCAATGCTAATTGAAGTGGGGAATTTAGGATTTTGCGAAATAATTGAATATTAAAATTTAATTTGATGCTTTGGAATTGGGGAAAACAATCTATGTACATTGGTGTTGATATGATCGAAATAGAGCGAGTTTCAAAACTCCTAAATTACGGGAACCAGATGTTAAATATATTTACCAAGAAAGAGTTGGATTTTGCCAATAACTTTGGGGCAAAAAGAAAAATTGAAACTTTAGCAGGTAAATTTGCTGCAAAAGAAGCTGCAGCAAAAGCACTTGGAACAGGATTTAACGAACTAATTAAGGCAAATGAAATTGAAATTTTAAATATGGACAATGGAAAACCCTACCTTGTGCTGCATAACGGGTCGTTTGAGTATGCGAATAAGTTAGACATACATGAATACCACATATCTATATCACATAATATGACAACGGCTATTGCATTTGTCGTACTCACATAAGGGTGTCAAAAGAAGTAAGTATTCTTTTTTTTGTAATAGTATAATTTTGAGGTAATTGTGATGGCCTACTTTATTGAAAAAGCGTACTATTCTTTATTTTATTTCTTTCTTGGTATATATGTATATCTCATTTATCCCTGGGGAAAAACATATTATTATGCGGATGTAAAAGCCTACTATTTCATTGGATGGATTCTTCTGATATGTGTTATTTACCTTTTAAGATTTTTATTGGGTAAAAAAAAGTTGATTTGGAAATTAGAAAAATTAGAAATACTTTTAGTTGTTTTCTTATGCTTGCTCTTATTCTCTACTTTTCAGTCTATTAAACCATCTTTGGTTGGGGAGGGGACGGAGCATCAAGGATTTCTTGTCATGCTTTCCTATATAGTATTATTCAGTTTGGCTTCACGAATAAATGCAGTGTATTTAGGAAGGCTTAGCAAAGTTATTATCATAGGTTCAGTCTTTGCTTCTTTTTATAGTGTTATTCAATATTATCATCTCGGCATTTTGCCTCAAGATTCAGTTTATAAGTTACAATTTGGTCAAAGGACTTATTCCTTTTTTGATAACCCGAATTATTTTGGTTCCTATTTGGTATTGGTCATTCCTTTGACTATAACAAACTATTTTTTATCGCAAGAGAGGAAATGGCGCGTTTTTTATTTTATCATTTTATGTTTTCACTTCCTTTCTTTAATTGAGTCACAGACAAGGAGCGCTTGGCTAGGAATAGGTATCAGTTTAACAATTATTTTAGTTTGGGTCTTCTGCAATTGGAAGGGGCTTAGGAAGAAATTAGCCTTTATATTAATTTCAGCATGTTTAATTTTTACTATCTCTGATCTAGTTTCACAACAGGGGTATTTTTCTCGTGCTTTAACAATTACAAATGATGTTCATAAAATCATCACGAATAATGATGCCGGTTCTGCTGGTGCTTCCCGTTGGGATATTTGGCAAATTTCTCTGCCCCTTATATCTGAACACTTTTGGCTTGGATCTGGTCCGAATACATTTGAACAGGTTTTTTATTCACAGGATTCAAATATAATAAAAGATTATTTAGGGAAAGGGAATGAAGTTCATGATGTAAACAATGATTATTTACAAATAGCCTTAACAATGGGAGTGCCAGCGTTAATATTATATTTACTAATCTTATCCATTATCGTTTTAACAGGGATTAAACAAGTCAGACAATTGGATATTCACCAGCAGTTGATTTCTATTGGCATATTGGCGGCAATTGTTGGATATTTAGTACAGGCATGTTTTAATATAAGCGTCGTTTCTGTGGCACCTTATTTTTGGCTGTTATTAGGGTTTTTCGTGAATAAGAATCGATTACAGTGCGTAGAAGAAAATCCTATTAGGGGTGCGGGTTAGGAATCCCTATTAAGCGGGCTTATCCTGGCAATAATAAAGAAACTCTAACCACCTTTGGTTAGAGTTTTACCATCTTAATGATGAAGTCAAATGAAACACTGCTTATTTCCAGCTCCGAACTTTTATACATGCAAAAACTTTACACATACCGGATATGGAACCTCGATATCTGATTTTAACAATGTAAGCTTTCCTGACTCAGAATCCCTTGCATATAGAACAAGATTGCCGGTTTCCTGATTCGAGGCAACAATGAATTTTTCAGATGGATCCAACGAAAAATCCCTCGGCCAGTCCCCCTCAGTAGACGCATGCTCAATAAACGTTAATTCACCTGTTTCCCCATTAACACTAAAAACAGCAATGCTGTTATGCCCGCGATTTCCTGCATACACGAACCTGCCATCGGAAGAAATATGGATTGCACTTCCCTGGTTATTCTCATTAAAATCCTCGGGAAGAGTAGAAATATATTGTTTTTCAGTAAAATGGCCATTTTCTGGATGATAGGTCAATACAATTACCTCAGAACTGAATTCTGTCATCAGATAGGCGATTTTCCCGTTTGGATGAAAGACCAAATGACGTGGTCCGCTGCCTGCTTTTAATGGCACTAACTTCACTTTTGTGAGTGTTCCGTCTTCCTCCACTTGATAGGCGATAAGGGCGTCAATTCCCAGTTCGACAACCGCTAAATATTTTTCATCAGGGGTGAGGCCTGCATAGTGGGTATGGGCTTTTTCCTGCCTTGGGTCCGGCCCGCGCCCTTCATGTTTGATACTGGATACAACAGGCTGCACGGAACCGTCTTCTTGGTTAATAAGATGTGACTCGACGGTTCCTTTATGGTAGTTGGCGCTGAAGACATATTTAGTCTGGCTGTCCACACTAACATGGCAAGGCGGTGAACCGGCGCTCATTTGACGGTTAATGACACTTAGGCTGCCATTTTCGTTGATTGAAAAGGCGGCCACACCACCAACTTCCCCCTCTTTCCCCACTGAGTAAAGAAAACGATTGTCGTTGCTAATCGTTAAGTATGTAGGGTTTTCCAGCTCCGCTGCCACTTTCACATTTTCAATCTTTCCTTCCTCGGTATTTAAGGTGAACGAGTAGACTCCTTTGCTATCTCCCTTTGTGTATGTTCCAATATAACCGGTGTACCTACTGTGATTCGTCATTGCTGTGCTCCTTTATATGAGTAATCTGTCTTATTTTATCAATTTTAGTTTAAAGTTATAAAAAATAACAACTTTAATAACTGCAATTCGCCTTCAATACATATATTTCGGAACCAATTATTTGCTTTATTCCAATAGATAAGTAATATTAAAACTATCTGGGAAAATAAATTCATCATATATAAAATAGTTTTTTCGAAGGAGTCTGATCATGGCAAATAATAAAAAAACAAACACGAAAAATTCATCATCAAAGTTTATTTTTTGGGTGGTAGGCTTAATTGCTTTTGGGATTTTGGCACTTATTTTTTTAGGCAACCACTCCAAAGATAAAGAAACCGTGAAATCGAATGAGATTGACTACAGCCATCAGCCGTTCTTAGGTAAGGAATCTGCCCCAGTATCTATCATTGAATTTGGGGATTATAAATGTCCGTATTGTAAGGAGTTTTCTGCATCCGCTGTTCCGTTTATTGAAAAGGAACTGATCGATACGGGAAAGGCTAAATTATACTTCTTTAATGATTCCTTTATTAACGTCGATTCTGAGCGTTCGGCAAAATTTGCGGAATCTGTTTATGCTGAACTTGGAAACGATACATTCTGGAAGTTCCATGATCTTCTTTATAAAAAGCAGCCTGAAGATCAGAAATATGAAAAAATCGATCTTTATACGGAAGAGTTCTTGACTGATACACTAAAGGAAGTGGCCAGTGACAAAGAAGTGGATAAGGTGGTTAAGCACTTCCAAGCCGACAAATCTAAGGATGCTTGGCAAAAGGATATGGATTATGTGAAAAAATTAAATGTTCAAGGAACACCCGCCTTATTTGTGAATGGTAAAAAGTTCGAAGGTCAATCCATCGACGACTTAAAAGAGATGGTCGAAAACGCCGCGAAGGGGAAGTAATATGAATAAATCCCTGCTTCTTTCCTGGATTGCCGCGCTTGTCGCCACTTTAGGGAGTTTGTATTTTAGTGAAGTGATGCATTTTATCCCTTGTACACTTTGCTGGTATCAGAGGATATTGATGTACCCGTTGGCAATAATGTTAGGGATTGCTGTATATCGTAACGATCTTGACATATATAAATATGTACTGCCATTATCAATCATCGGTATGCTGATATCCGGCTACCATACGCTGCTTCAAAGGCTTCCTTTCTTACAAAGGTTTGAAATGTGTACGAGCGGCGTACCATGCTCAAAGGACTATATTAATTGGCTCGGGTTTATCACCATCCCCATCTTAGCGTTCGTTGCCTTTACAATCATAACGATAAGTCTGGTGATCGTGGCGCACAGCCAAAAAGAAGAGACTATCCGCGGATAGTCTCTTCTTTATAACCTTTGCTGCTCTTGTTGTTTTACTTTCAATCGTTCTTCTAAAACATGCACGATTTGCAGGAAATGGTCTGCCTCTCTAACGACATGATCGGCTAATAGCGGATCAATGACATTTCTAATTTGGCAGGTTTTAATAAAATCTAGGCCGGCTTGCTTGAAAGCACGCAGTTCCTGAGTGGCTGTTTCACTGTCTTTATTAAGTTTGCCAATAATAGGATACGTAGGGCTTTTCTTATACAACATTGATTCAACATCTCGTGCCTGATTTAGGAGGACCTCAAAATCATCCCCAAATTTTCTGGCGGCAATCACCAGGTTCCGTTCAGATTGATCGAGAAGGGAGGCAATGAAGCGGGAATGCTCCATCATAATTTTTAGCCAAAAGACATTTTCTTTGATTATCGCATCTTGAATAGGGTCTAATATACCATCATTTAATTTTTTTAAAGTCCTCATAAAGTATTCAGCTTCACGGGCGATATGGTCTACAAGAAGCGGGAAGTTAAACCCCATGACTTTACAGTTGATGATTAAGATTAGCAGATTCCGCTTAAAGTTTCGCAATCCTAATACTAGCTGAATAGTATCTTCATTTAATTTCCGTACTGCTGTTACATTATAAGGAGTTTGATGAGCCCTTTTTTCTTGCTCAGCAAAGTATTGATAGAATCGATCTGTTTGCTGAATAAGCTGCTTGTCTTTTCTATTGAAGCCTTCCCCTAAAAAATAAGAATGCTCCTTCATAATCCTCAGCCAAAATTTATTTTCGGTTAAAGAACGTTCAATAAACATTTGCTCCGTAAGAGATTCGGGTGGTGATGCAAAGTTTTCCGGGGCAATTAACATTTTGTTAAATTCCTGTTCGCTCAGTCCCTGATAGACCATTAGCCGCCCTCCTTAAAACACGCATAGTACATTATATTTTGAGTTTTAGGGTTTATGTTAGGCAGCTTGGTCCAGTTTAAGAATTCTTACGCTAATCCAAGAAGCTTGTTTAATTTCTTCTCCTGAAAACCCAATATCAGTTTTCCATCAATAAAGGTAGCGGGGGTCGCAAAAATTTTCTTTTCCTTTAACTGATCCAAGTACTCCTTATTGGCAGAAGCATTCCGCTCTTCGAATTCAATTCCCTTTTCCTTTAAAAATGTTTTTACCTGATTGCAGTAAGAGCAGCCATTGCTGCTGTATACAATTACTTCATGAGGGACACCTGAAAAACCTCCATATTCAATCTTGTTATTAAAGATAATCAATCATTTACAATATTACAAGCTTGAAACATTATGTAAAAAAACAACCATAATATCCCAAAATTACAAACAACTAGTCGGTTAAAAAAGTTGGATGTTAATTCCAAGGGGCTAATGAAAGCTGAAATGTTAGGTGTTAGGTAATCCTTCCACATTTTGGTGAATGAATAAGTGTGTTACAACTGATAGCCTAGGATGTAGAGAAAACGAGCTACGAATCTAGGAGGTTATCAAATGAATAAACTTAAAAAACTAGTAATTGCAGCCGGATTAATGTTATCAATGTCAGCTTTTACTTTAAATGGACAAACAGAAGCAGCCACAACTACTCACACTGTACAATATGGTGAAACATACTGGAATATAGCAAAAGGATTCGGTGTTCCTGTTAATAGCTTAATGGCTGCGAATAATAGCAAACCGCTGATCGCAGGAAAAAATATTACTCTCCCAAACTCTCCAGTTACTTCTGCAGACAAAGAGTTAATGGCCCGTTTAGTCCGTGCTGAGGCTGTTGGTGAGCCATTTGCAGGGAAGGTCGCGGTTGCAGTTGTCGTCCTGAACCGAGTAAAAAGTGATCAATTCCCAAACAGCGTAAGGGAAGTTATTTATCAAATTTCAAATGGACATTATGCGTTTACTCCTGTAGAAAACGGTCAAATCAATCAGGCCGCTGATGCTGAATCAAAAAGAGCCGTAAACGAAGCAATTGCATTAATGGGTAAAGGAAATGGTTCTCTATTTTTCTATAATCCTAATACCGCCCAGAGCTCTTGGATTAAGTCACGTGCTGTGACTGTAAGAATCGGCAACCATGTATTTGCAAGATAATTTTAGTATTTGTAAAAAATTAATTTTTATTAAAGAGCAGTAATTCCAACATTTGGAATTACTGCTTTTTTGTTCCTTAATTTCTTATATATAGATGCTTCTAATAGCCGTGTGCTTGGTTGAGTTGATATAATAAAAGCAGTATAGAAGGGAAGGGGAGAATGCAATGGATACTTTAGGACAGAAATATCAAATATACCCAATGTATCTTGATGGTAAATGGGTGGGTCATGATTATGAAGCTATAACGGAAGTCGTAAACCCGGCGACCAAAGAAGTTATAGGAGCAGTACCAACTGGAGGTGCTTTTGAAGCGGAACAGGCTGTTGATGCAGCCCATAAGGCATTTAAAACCTGGTCGAAAAAAACAGCTGAAGAACGATATCAGCTTCTCATGAAATGGTACCAGTTGATTGATGAGAATAAACTTGAAATTGCTAAAATCATGACAATGGAGCAAGGGAAGCCTTTAAAAGAGGCAGTGGGTGAAGTCCAGTACGCCAATAGTTTCATTTCTTGGTTTGCGGAGGAAGGCAAGCGGGTTTATGGGGAAACGATACCGGCTTCTCATCCAAACAAGCGCATTCTTGTGCGCAAGGAGCCTGTCGGTGTTATTGCGGCGATTACTCCTTGGAACTTCCCGGCTGCGATGATTACTAGAAAAGTGGGTCCTGCTCTTGCTGCCGGTTGTACGGCCGTAGTTAAACCGGCTAATCAGACGCCTTTAACCGCGTTAAAGATAGCTGAATTAGCCCATGAGGCTGGAATCCCTGAAGGTGTTTTGAATGTAATAACAGGCCGATCGTCGGAAATTGGGGATGTTTGGTTGAAAGACTCTCGTGTTACAAAAATCACTTTTACCGGTTCGACAGAGGTTGGTAAAACATTAATGAGGGGCGCTGCCGAAACGGTGAAAAAAGTATCACTTGAGTTAGGCGGTAATGCACCGTTTATCGTCATGGACGATGCTAATTTAGCAAAGGCAGCGGCTGGCCTTGTCCAATCAAAATTCCGCAATGCCGGACAAACCTGTATTTGTACGAACCGAGTCTATGTACAAGAGGGTGTCGCAGAGGAATTTACGAAACTATTCCAAGCGGAATTGGAAAAGCTTAAAGTAGGAAACGGACTTGAAGACGGTGTTGATATTGGTCCATTAATCGACCAAGCAGCCCGCAGTAAGGTGGAAGAACTTTTACAAGATGCAATTGAAAAGGGAGGCAGGGTCGTTTATTCAGGGCTAAAGCCGGCAGAAGAGAATGGCTTTTTCTATGCCCCTACAATTTTAACGGATGTGCAAGATGACATGGAATGCATGAAGGATGAAATCTTTGGCCCTATTGCACCGATTGCGACCTTTAAAACGGAAGAAGAAGTGATTGAACGGGCCAATAATTCTAACTATGGTTTGGCTGCTTATGTCTATACTGAGAATTTGAGCCGTTCGTTTAGAATCACAGAGCAGCTAGAATATGGTATTGTCGGTCTCAACGATGCGCTTCCTTCCATCGCACAAGCACCGTTCGGCGGATATAAAGAAAGCGGTATTGGCCGTGAAGGCGGTCATTTCGGAATTGAAGAGTTTTTAGAGGTGAAATATATTTCCATTGGTTTGGACTAAAATAAAAAACAAGCCGTGTACCTGAACAACGGGTGGCACGGCTTGTTGTTTTTTTTGCTAAAACTGGACCATGTATCTTTTTACTTTTATTCATTTCGTTTACTGTGGTACGATAACGTATAAAAGCAGACAGGGAAATGGGGTTATAGGAAATTGATGAAAACGATTTTATTCGACGTTGACGGGGTTCTATTAAGCGAAGAACGTTACTTTGATGCTTCGGCGCTAACCGTCTGGGAGCTGTTGATAAGCAGTAATTACTTGGCTTTATCTCCTGAAAAATTTAAAACAGACTATAGCGATAAAGAAATAGAAGAAATTCGAAATCTTGTATTTGAAAATGATAAAATCCTAAAATTCCAAAAATCACGCGGTCTTAACGCCAATTGGGACATGATCTATCTAACTTTTGCTCACCAACTGATTCACCTTTTATCGCAAATCAAAGAATATGAAAATGAAAATATTAGAAAATGGTGTCAGGAACCCATAAATCGAGAGACCTTATTAGAGATTGGCGGGGTGTTGAATAATTATTCGGTTAAACTGGATTTCGGCTTGTTTGTGAGGGAGTTTGAGAGGTCAGAGGCAACTAAGCAAGAACTGCTTGATTATTTAAATGTACTTGTTTATGAGAAGCTGGGGGTGGATACCTCTAGTTTTCAGAAAGGGGAGCTTTGGTCGGTTTGTGAGCATGTGTCTCAGGAATGGTATGTGGGGGATGATAATGTTATTGCCTCAACCGGCAAACCATCTGTGCAGACGGGCAAGAAAGGCTTTTTGGTAAATGAAACAACTCTAGCCCCCAAAGAGGAGATAGAAGAGCTATTTAAATTTTTAAGTTCTTCAGAGATTGAGATTGGTATCGGAACAGGCCGCCCTGAATTGGAAACGATTCAGCCGTTTCAGCACTTGGATTGGTTAAAGCATTTTGATGTGAGCCGGATTGTCACTGCAGATGATGTCGCCAAGGCTGAAAAAGAACTTCCAGATGGGAAATCTTTATCAAAGCCGCATCCATATACCTATATATTGGGTCTGCATCGCAAAGGTCTGACCGTTCAGGAGTGTTTGAATGCGCCGCTGCCAATCAAAGATGGAGCTTCGGTCCTGATTGTAGGGGATTCATTGGCTGATCTTCTCGCTGCAAGGAAAATTGGCTGTCAGTTCGCCGCAGTTTTAACCGGGCTCTCAGGAAAAGACGCAAGAAGTGAGTTTGAAAAGCATAAAGCGGACTATATTCTCGATTCTGTACTTGATTTAAGAGAAATTCTTTAAAAAGAGCCTGCTATTAGCGTAATTTTTAAGTCTATTAGCGATTCAAAGTCATTTATTAGCGAATTTTAACGTTTTATTAGCGAATCTATAAATATAAACCGAGGGCCTAAAAAATTTCTATCGGCGGATTTTTGGTTCCAATCGGCGAATCTCAGCCCGCAATCGGCGAATTCAACCGTTCTATCGGCGAATCAAAAAGTTCCAATCACTCTGACCCCAAAAACAAGGCTGCTCCTACAAAAATGGAGCAGCCCTAAATAAAACACCTAAAAATCACACACTCTCCACAGCCTGCGGCTCAACGCGGCCTGCCTCAAACGTATCTACATTCGATAACTCCAAAAATTGTGCTTCGTCTAAACCCGGAATTTGGACTAGTTCACGGATGATTTCATTGCCGAGCGTCTTATCAAGCGTCAACACCATGATGGCCTCTCCGCCAACTTCTGTACGGCCAACCTGCATCGTACCGATGTTGATTTGATAGTCTCCAAGTAAAGATCCTACCTTTCCAATCATACCAGGCACGTCCTGGTGTTTAATATATAATAAATATTTCTCAGGCTTCACGTCAATCCGGTATTGATTAATCTTTACAATCCGGGCACCGTAGCCGTTCAACACAGTGGCCCCAATCCGAGCAGTTTCATCACCTTGCGAAACTGAAAGCTCCAAATAGTTGGCAAAGCCTTTATTTGTAGCGTTTTTCTGCACATTGTAGGAAACACCTTGCTCCTTCAATAAATGAAGCACGTTGATGAGATTGACAGAATCACTTAAATGGTAGGATAAAACACCTCTAAGCATTGTCCGTGTCAATAATTCTGTATCCTCATCGATTAGATCACCAAAATAATTGATTTCTATTTTTGTAGGTGCAGAGTTTTTCAATAATTGTATGACAAGCTGGCCCACTTGGTCGCCAAGTACTAAATACGGCTGAAGCTTGGCTTGCGTTTCGCCTGACATTTGCGGCATATTTACCGCATTTTGGATGGATTGTTTTTCAAAAATCTCAACGATTTCCGCGCTGACTTCCTCAGCTACCTTTTCCTGTGCTTCAACGGTGGAAGCGCCAAGATGCGGAGTAACGACAATATTCGGATTTTGCAATAGCTCTGGGTCAGCAACCGGTTCTTTTTCAAATACGTCAAGGGCAGCACCAGCAACATGGCCAGACTGAATGGCCCGGACTAATGCTTTTTCGTCAATGATACCGCCGCGGGCACAGTTTACGAAACGAACGCCTTTTTTCGTTTTGCTTAAAAATTCATCATTAATGATGCCCCTCGTATCATTGGTAAGCGGAGTATGAATCGTAATAAAATCTGCTTCCGCTGCAATTAAATCAAGGCTAGCCTTAGTAATGCCAAGCTTTTTCGCACGATCTTCCGTTAAATATGGATCAAAGCCTAAAATATTCATGCCGAAGCCTTTTGCACGTTTGGCAACTTCAGTACCGATCTTGCCCATACCGACTACACCAAGGGTCTTTTTGTACAATTCTACTCCTTTAAAGGAGTTGCGGTCCCATTCACCGCCGGCGGTCTTTTGGTGGGCCTGCGGGATTTTTCTTGCCATCGCCAGCATCATCGCCAAAGTGTGCTCAGTTGCAGCAATCGTGTTGGCACCTGGTGCGTTTATGACGATGATCCCTTTTTTGGTAGCAACGTTGACATCAATATTATCTACGCCGACACCTGCTCTAGCAATGACACGCAGGCGGCCCGCAGCCTCAAGAAGCTCTCCTGTTACCTTTGTTTGGCTTCTAACAATAAGGGCGTCATAATTACCGATAATCTTTTTTAATTCTTCTGTCGGCAGTGTTGGCTGTCTTTCCACAATGAAATTGGCATGGTCGACTAAGCATTTTAAACCTGTCTGGCTGATTCCGTCGGTTACAAGCACTTTGTACATTTTTAAAACCTCCAGTATGTTTTTTATAAAAATTTTAATAACTTACGGTATTCATATAAAAATAAAAAACGTCCCTCATAACAGACACAGTGGTCGTGTTATGAGGGACGTAAATAAACGTGGTGCCACCCTCTTTTACCGCAACACCGGTGCGGCCTCAAAGCAAATAACGGGTTATACCCGGGCTAACCTACTAACAATTTCAGCAGCCAGTTCAGAAGTGCTGGGCATTATAGAAATTAGCACCGGTTCACAGCATCCACCGGCTCTCTGAAGCTATCCCCTATTGCCGTCTTCATCATCACTTTTTCATTAATAGAATACACCTAATTGAGTGAAATTTCAAAATTTAATTGAATATAGCCATTATTCTACATCCCGCTTTCGGGCTTGTAAAGGGGGGAAGTTCAAAAAAATTTGCCAGTTTTCTCTGAAAATTTTTACTCAAAATGAAGAACCTTGCTATAATGCAATGGTAAGCGATTACAATAGGGAAAAGTCAGAAATATATCTATTGTAAAAAAATGAACAGACCCTTATAATGTCTACAATAGAAATACAATTGTTCACACCAGAAGGACATAGGAACGGAGGGGAAATGGGTGAAAGCAATTTCGATTGGATTACTGGGGTTGGGTACCGTTGGCTCAGGTGTTGTCCAAATTATTAAAAATCATCAAGATAAACTAATGCACCAGGTGGGCTGCCCAGTAACGATTAAAAAAATTCTGGTTCAAAATTTAAGTAAAACTAGACCTGTTGAAATAGAAGCAGGAATATTAACGAATAATGCTGATGACATCTTATTGGATGAAGAAATCGATGTTGTCATCGAGGTTATGGGCGGCATTGACGACACAAAAGACTATTTGATAACAGCCCTCCGTCAAGGCAAGCATGTTGTGACTGCTAATAAGGATTTAATGGCGCTCCATGGCTCCGAATTGTTAACGGTGGCATCGGAGTATGGCTGTGATTTGTTTTATGAGGCTAGCGTGGCTGGCGGGATCCCGATTCTCAGAAGTCTGGTGGATGGTCTTGCTTCTGATCGTGTTACGCAAATGATGGGGATTGTCAATGGAACGACCAACTATATTTTAACGAAAATGAGCAACGAAGGCCGCTCCTATAATGAGGTGCTGAAAGAGGCGCAGGCGCTCGGTTTTGCTGAGACTGACCCGACATCTGACGTCGAAGGATTGGACGCAGCCCGTAAAATGACCATCCTTGCTACATTGGGCTTTTCCATGCATATTGATTTAGAGGATGTAAAGGTGAAGGGCATTTCGGACGTAACGGAAGATGATATCCGCTATGGGAAACAGCTCGGCTATACGATGAAGCTGATTGGCTATGCCCACCGCGAAGGAGAAAAGGTTGAAGTCAGTGTCGCACCTACCTTCTTGTCTGACAATCATCCGCTTGCTTCCGTTCAAAATGAATACAACGCTGTTTATGTATACGGTGAAGCTGTAGGTGAAACGATGTTTTACGGGCCTGGAGCAGGCAGTCTGCCAACCGCAACCTCCATTGTTTCCGATCTTGTCGGTGTGGTGAAAAATTTACGGCTTGGTGTGAATGGGAAAAGTGCTGTGACCCCGCAATATCCAAAGCAATTAAAGGATGATAACGAAAAATATTCGAAGTATTTCCTGCGTATCCACGTCCGGGATGAAGTTGGCGTTTTTGCCGATATTACAACGATTTTTGCCAAGTATGGGGTCAGCTTTGAAAAAATTCTCCAGCTGCCAATAAAGAAACATGAAACATCAGAAATTGTCCTAGTAACCCACAAAGCTTCTTTAACAAGCTACGATGGAATTCTGCAGGAGTTAAATGACCTGCAAGCTGTAAAAGAAATAAAAAGTGCATATAGAGTAGTGAGGAAAACAATATGAGATGGCCAGGATTAATTGAAGCATATAAAGAATTTTTACCAGTAAATAATGAGACACCAAAGCTAACGCTAAATGAAGGAAATACCCCTCTAATTCACTTGCAGAATCTATCCAAGGAATGGGGAGTAGAGCTTTATGTAAAAGTAGAAGGAGCCAATCCAACCGGTTCCTTTAAGGACAGAGGAATGGTCATGGCTGTTGCCAAAGCCGTTGAGGAAGGCAGCAAAACTGTCATCTGCGCTTCCACCGGAAACACTTCCGCTGCTGCTGCAGCCTATGCAGCCCGGGCGGGGATCAACTGTATCGTAGTAATTCCGGAAGGAAAAATTGCCATGGGCAAACTTGCACAGGCGATGATGTATGGGGCAGAAATCATCTCCATTGAGGGGAATTTTGACCAAGCTCTTAAAATGGTGCGAGATATAAGCGAAGTAGAGCCAATAACATTGGTTAACTCAGTTAACCCGTTCCGTCTGGAAGGGCAAAAAACAGCTGCATTTGAGGTTTGTGACCAGCTTGGTTCAGCACCTGAAATTTTAGCGATCCCTGTTGGAAACGCTGGTAACATCAGCGCTTATTGGAAAGGCTTTAAAGAATATAACAGCAAAAAAGAAACTGGTCTGCCAAGAATGTTCGGTTTTGAAGCTGCGGGGGCCGCCGCTCTTGTACATAACCGTGTATTTGAAAACCCGGAAACAATCGCAACAGCGATTCGGATTGGCAACCCGGCTAGCTGGGATTTGGCGGTTAATGCAGTAAAAGAATCGAACGGCCAGTTTGATGAGGTTACCGATGATGAAATCGTCGCGGCTTATAAAAAATTAGCTTCCACTGAAGGTGTTTTTGCAGAGCCGGCATCCTGCGCTTCCATCGCTGGTGTTTATAAATCATTACAAAACGGGAAAATCGCCAAAGGTACCAAAATTGTCGCTGTTCTTACAGGAAATGGCTTGAAGGATCCGGACACAGCTATTCAGAGCAGCTTGGTGAAACCTGTTGTATTGCCAAATGATGAAAAGGCAGTGTCAGCGCATATTCGAGGGGTTGTCGGGCATGCCGCTGAATAATCAATGGATGATCAAGGTTCCGGCAAGTACAGCCAATCTTGGTCCAGGATTTGATTCTATGGGATTGGCGGTAGATCTTTATTTAACTTTAGAGGTGGAGAAAAGTGACCATTGGGAATTCTTTTCTCCTAACCCTGAATTAAAACAGCTTCCAACTGATGAAACCCATTTTATCGCACAAATTGCCCTTGAGGTAGCTAAGAAATATGGAAAAGAGCTAACTCCCTGCCGTGTAAAAATGGAAAGTGAGATTCCCTTGGCACGCGGTCTCGGTTCAAGCGCTTCTGCTATTATTGCCGGGATTGAACTTGCTGATATCGTGGGTGGCTTAAACCTGACAAAGGAAGAAAAGCTTCTATTGTCAACTGATATAGAGGGCCATCCGGACAATGTCGGGGCATCCCTTTATGGGGGGCTTGTCATTGGAAGTTATCGGCAAAACGAAGTGGAGATGCTAAGCTTTACTAATCTATCATTTGAGATGGCTGCGGTTATTCCGAAAGAAATCCTATTAACCAAGGATTCACGCGGGGTACTGCCAAACAGCTTTTCGATGAAAGAAGCGATTGAGGCTTCTTCGGCAGCGAACGTATTGGTGGCATCCCTGTTAAGTGAAAATTGGGAAATGGCCGGAAAAATGATGGAACGTGATCGGTTTCATCAGCCTTATCGGAGACCGCTGATTCCTTTTTATCAAGACGTTGAACAATTTGCCAAAGAGAATGGTGCATTTGGAACAGCATTAAGCGGCGCTGGCCCAACTGTTCTTTGCTTCGCAGAAAAAGGAAATGGCGGACAGCTGGTTACTGATATCCAAAAGGCCTTCCCGGAAATGACCGTTAAGCTCCTGCAAATTGATTCCTTCGGCAGCAGAGTCTGTGAAACCGCGAAACGGAAGTAATTTAAAACAAAAGCAAAAAGAGGCTGAATCATTCAGCCTCTTTTTGCCTTCTCAAATATTCCTCAAAATCACTATTATTTAATGGTCTACTAAATAAATAGCCCTGCATTAAACAACAATCTCTAGATAGTAAAAATTCCTTCTGATAATCCTTTTCGACTCCTTCTGCAATCACTTTAAGCTTTAGGCTTCGCCCCAGATTAATAATTGCTTCAGGTATCTCGGAGTTCTCATAATCCGCTTCGATATTCTGAATAAATGATTTATCGATTTTTAAGCAATCAATCGGTAAATCTTTTAAATAGCTTAAGGACGAATAACCTGTCCCAAAATCATCAATAGAAATGGAGATTCCCATATCTTTAAGTGTTCGAAGTGATTGTACGATTTCTCGTGAATTATTTAAGAGAATGCTCTCTGTAATCTCAATTTCAAAACAGTTAGGACGTAATTCACTTTTGGCAAGAATTTCTTCGACCATCTTTACCATTTTGCGCGGTTCCTGGAACTGCCGGGCAGAGAAATTTACACCTACTGTTAACGGAACAGGACGGTTCCTGTTCCATACGCTTACCTGACGGCAGGCTGTTTTCATCACAAATTCCCAGATTGGCTGAATTAATTCTGTTTCTTCGGCAATCGGGATAAAGACTTCCGGCGATACAAAGCCCAGTTCAGCATCCGTCCATCTTAGTAATGCTTCAACCCCAACGATCGTACCGTCCTTTACATTCATTTTTGGCTGATAATAGACTTCTAACAATTCTTTTTCAATAGCCTTTCTTAGGCGTGCTTCAAGTTGTGGTCTTTTAATATTCGCCTTTCTTAACTGTTCTGAAAAAACAACCACTTTGTTTCCACCCATTTTCTTCGCCGTATACATGGCCGTATCTGCAAAGATGATGAGGCTTTCGATATTTTTCGTGTGTTCTGGGTAGATGCTGACACCGCAGCTGGCTCCCATATAAATTTCTGTTTCATCGAGAAAATAAGGGGCTTTTAGGTTGGATATAATGCTCTCTGCAGCACTCTTTGTATCTTGTAAACTATGATTGATCAATAAAATAATAAATTCATCGCCGCCCTGTCTGATGATGAAATGATTTTCATTATTGGGCAGGCTATCTTTTATGCGCCTGGCAGTCATTTTGAGGATTTCGTCCCCTTTGGAATGCCCAAAGGAATCATTAACTTCCTTAAAACGGTCCATATCCATGAAAATAACCGATAAGGTTTCTCCATTTTGATTTGCCCTTTTTACAATCGAAGGCAGTTGTTCTTGAAAATATCTTCTGTTAAGCAGTCCTGTCAACGGGTCATGGTTTGCTTGGTATTCGATAAATTCCCTGCTCTGCTGAAGGTCCGTTACATAGTTGTGAAGGTCAATTGACAATGCATTGACGTTTTCCGCCAGCATGCCTAATTCATCTTTGCGTTTCAAATGAAGGTTTTTGCCAAAATTACCTTTGGCGATTTCATTGACCCGATCCACAATGTAACCAATTGGCCTAGTAATAGAGTTTGAAAAAATAAAACTAATAATTAACACGATAATCATAATGAAGATGGAAAGCAGGATATGAACCTTCAGTTCATGCGCCAGTTCATTTTCAATAAGGCCATAATCATAGACAAGGCCTGTCACAAATGCCGTTCCATTGGCTGAACCGGGCACAAAGGTTTTCATTACGCTTTTTCCATTTAATTGAGCTTTATAGGATTGTGTTTTCCCCGTTTTCATCGCTTTCTTGATTAAAGTAGTATCTTTCTTATAGTTTTTGTAATTTTTATAGTCACCATACCACCAAGGTTGGGCAGAAATACGCATATAACTGTTTCCGTTTAAAAAGACGAATTCTTTCTTTTTTCCGAAATTCTTCGGATTAAATACCGTTATCTCTAAAACGCCTTTTTGCATTGTATAATCTTTAATAAATTTTTTGGGACCAAAAAGGTCCTCGTATTCTATTGCTTCGCTGTCCCGGAAATAAGGGTTGATGATATAATTCGTTGACCCATCATAATAATAGCCCCATTTGTCAATGTGATCCGGATTCGAGGAGGCAACTTCGATCGGCCCCGACCAATAATTTGGCAGCGTTAGCCCTTTACCGACCGTAACAGGCTTTAAAGCAATAAGCTGCTGATAGGCATCATACCAATAGCCCCATCCCTTGGTGGACATGTTTATTTCTTGCGGATCGGATGATTTCACGCCAATAATGTCATCCTCTGTTTTTGCCAATAAGGTAATATGTGAGACTCCGACATCCTTGGCTATTTTTTGTAACTGCTCGTTTGAAACATCCTCCCAGCGGGGCGGCAGCTGCTCCTTGATGGCAAGGGAGGCAATCCGTAAATCCCTGCCAAGAATATTCTCAACATATAAGGAACCCTTAGTTGTATTTCTAACATGATAGGAAATTTCCTTTGTAATCATGGAAATCTCTCTATTGTTATTACTAATAAGCTGATTTTTTGACCGAATATAATGAAAGGCATTATTCGTAACTAAAATAATAAAAACAAGCAGACAAAATAATAGCGGAAGTTTTTTCTTTATAGACAAGCTTTAACACTCCAATGAGTAGCATACACTCCCATTGAGTAAGGGTGTGTATGCCGTTGTAGATTAGGGGACAGATTAACCCTTTATTCCATGGAGCCATTCTTCATAGCATTCATCACATAGCGTTTCATGCCTTTCTTGAGTGGCTGAGACAAAAGAAACTTGATGAAGATGTTTTTCTTCAAATTCATTTGTGCAATAAAAGCATGTATCAGGCATTACTAATCCTCCTCTATAAATATAGATAATATAGTATCTTCCCGCAATGTAAGATTTATGAAATAAAAAATTATTTTAGTTAACTCGTCCAGAAATATTCCAGTATGATAAAATAGTGTAAAAATTAGGAAAACTTTTAGAAGGGAGGCCTTCAAGTGTGAAGCTTCCGATTATTCAAACAAAGCTGCGGGTTCCTGTAGTGAAAGATGAGTTTCTAAGAAGAGCAAATCTTACGAGGAAGCTGAAAAAAATACCAGAACATCCCCTAACTATTATTCATTCCGGGGCAGGCTTTGGAAAAAGCACCGCACTTGCTTTGTTTATGAAGGACGAAAATATAAATGGCTGTTGGTATTCTATCTCTTCTATGGATGATGATATCCTTCCGTTTCTGTCTCATATTATCCATTCCATTCGAAAAGCTGCCCCTGAGTTTGGCAGAGAGTTGTTAACCTTTGTGGAAACCACAGATCGTTATATCCGCAATGAAGAAATAGGTTTCCTCTGTTCTTTGTTTATTAATGAAATCCTTGAAACCAGTACTGAAATCATTTTGATTTTGGATGATTTTCACCAAATTGAACAGTCCTATACTATTAATAGTTTCATGGAAAATCTTCTCGAGCATATCCCTGCCAATTTGCATATGGTAATCTCCAGCCGAAGCTGTCCTGTTTGGAAGCCACTTACAAAAATGAAAGTGTGCGGACAGTTGCTGGAAATTACCAAAGAGGACTTGATTCTGACCATTGAGGAAATGGAAATGCTCTTGTTGGACTTATACGGGCTGGAGGTGGAGCATCATCATTTATTAGCCATCTATCAAGTAACAGAAGGATGGATTATTGCCACTTGTATGATTGCCCAGCAAATTCCCTTGAAACAAGACATTTCCACTTTAATTGAGCAATCTTCCCTGTCCCTTCATGACTTTTTTCAGTATCTAGTTTTAGAAGTGTTTTCAAAGCAGCCGCCCATCATTCAGCAATTTCTTGAACAAACATCTATTTTTGAGGAAATTGAAGAGGAATTATGTGACCTGGTCATCGGCATTCAAGCGGCCTCAAGCATGTTGGAACAGTTAAAGGAGCGAAACCTTTTCATCCAAAAAGTCGACTCAAGGCATTATCGTTACCACGCGTTATTTAAAGATTTCTTAGAAAATTATTTTGAAAAGAATCATCCGGAAAACTTTACCTTCCTTCATGAACGATGTGCCCGTTTTTATGAAAAAAAGGGGCTTTGGGAAAAGGCACTTTATCATTACAAAAAAATAAAACAGTATAAAGCGATTGCCACCATATTGCAGGAAAATGGCTTTCACATGCTGGAAAGCGGTAAATTGGAAAGCTTAGCGGATTTATTAGGGAAGATCCCTGAGGATGAGTTCGATTCCTACTATCTTCTTTGGCTATTAAAAGCGGAAGTATACCGATACCGTTCCCAATATCTTGAAGCAGAAGAATATTATCATGTGGCTTACGAAGGTGCCCATAGGAGAAGTGATTTCCTGGGGATGAGCCGGGCTTTAGAGGGAAAAGCGAAGATTTACTTGGACACAATTCAACCTCAGCGTGCAGAACAGCTTTTATATGAAGCGATTGCCCACCGCGAAAAAAGCCATAGCCCCGTGGAAGAAAGCGGCAGACTTTATGAATTATTATCCGAGAATCTGCTTAACTCCGGGAAAGCAAGAAAAGCTGCGGTTTGGCTAAAAAAAGCCAAGGAATCTACTATTTCCAAGCTTGACGGAAGTCTTGAGGCAAGATTGTATCTACGAACAGGACGGTTTGAGGAAGCAAAGAAATTTCTATATACGAAAAAGGCTGAAGTGAAGAATGTTCAATTTTCTTCCTTGCCGCGGGCACACCGTGAAATTGACTTATTACTTTCCATTATCGAGGCTTTTACAGGAGAAGGGAATAAAGCAAAAGAGCTTGCCCAGGCAGGCATTCAGCAAGGAATCAGCTTGAAGGCTCCATTTGTGGAGGCGTGCGGATGGATTAGGATGGGGCACGCTGTTCAAATTTTGAATAAATATGATTCTTCGTTAGCGGAAAACTGCTATCAGACGGCACTTGATTTGATGGATAAATTGCATGTTGATCGTGGTAAGGCAGAGCCATTAATGGGACTTTGCATTTTATATGGTGCAAGAGGGGAATTCGAACGGGCAATGGTGGCCGGTAAACGTGCTTTGCAGGAGACGGAAAGAGTGAATGACCTTTGGCTTTCGGCCATGATTACGCTTGGCATGGGGATCACTTGCATTCATAATGAACGATTCTCAGAGGCCCTGGATTACTTGGAACAAACGAATAACATGTTTATACAATGTGAGGACACTTATGGTCAAATGCTCAGCAATTTCTGGCTGGCCTATTGTTTTCACCTCAAGAAAAATCGCGGGCATTTCAGGCAGACGTTTGCTGAGTTTTTGAATATTGTCCAAACACACGAATATGAATTTATTTTTCATAAAAGATCTGTCTTTGGTCCAAGAGATTTGCAGATGTTCATTCCTATGTTAATAGACTATTTAAAAGATGACGGACAATCAGGATATACGGCCAAAATCCTCCAGGATATGGGGATTGCCGCTTTGGAATCCCATCCAGGTTATTCCATCAGGGTCCAAACCCTTGGCCAATTCAGGATTTGGCTGGCGGATAAGGAAGTCGGTGAAAAGGAATGGCAGAGAGAAAAGGCAAAGGAGCTATTTCAATTATTGATGACTACTGGTGAATTAATTTCAAAAGAAGAGATTATTGCTATTCTTTGGCCAAATCACGATCGAAAAATGGCTGACCGAGACTTCAAAGTGGCCTTACACAGCCTGCAGAATGTCCTTGAACCCTCGAGGAAGGCAAGGTCTGCCCCTTTTTTTGTGATACGGGAAGGAAGTTTTTATGGATTAAATCCACTGGCGGTGATCGAATTGGATACTGTCCTTTTTCAGGACTTGATTCAAAAAGGGCTTCAGGAAACAGAACATGAGAAAGGGCAGCTTTTTTTAGAAAAGGGTTTAAAGCTCTATCAAGGGGAGTATTTGCCTGACCGCCGCTATGATGATTGGTGTATCAGCAAAAGGGAGAGAATGCTCGTTTGTTTCCTAAGAGGTGCGGAAAAAATGGCTCAAGGCTATGTTCGTAAGGAAAATTATGACGGGGCCATTTTTTGGTGTGAAAAAATATTGGAGCGGGACCGTACCTGGGAAGAGGCATACCGTCTCCTCATGTACTGCTACTATCGGAAAAATAACCGTCCGCAGGCCTTAAAATGGTATCAAAAATGCACCGAGGTCCTCGAAAAGGAACTTGGTGTTTCACCGCTTGAGCCAACAAAGCATATGCATGACATGATTTTGAAATCTGACAGTTATATCCAGCCGATCTGACAGCCTGAAAAAAGGGCTGTTTTTTTTTGTAACTTCTTTGTAACTCCTATTTCCTATGATGAAGTCAAAGCATTTCCATGATTGTGGTGAAAAATTTTAAGGGGGAAGAAATGTGAAGGGAAGCAGAAAAAGATGGGCATTTTTAGGATTACTTATGTTTGTGATGCTGTTTGCCAGTGCATGCAGCTCGGACAAATCATCATCAGAGCCGAAGGACAACGGCGGAAAGAAGGAAGAAAATAAAGCACCAATTAAAATTGGTGTGCTTGCTTCCAAAACGGGAGCCTTGGAGTCATACGGCAAGCAAACATTAAGAGGCTTTGAGCTGGGACTTCAATATGCTACAGACGGAAAGATGGAAGTAGATGGCAGAAAAATTGAATTCTATGTGGAAGATACCGAAACGAAGCCGGAAGTAGCTGTACAAAAAGCAACGAAACTATTAGAAGAAGATAAGGTAGATTTCTTGGTTGGATCGTCTAGTTCGGCTGATACATTAGCAGTCCTGCCGCTGGCTGAGGAATATCAAAGAATCATGGTGGTGGAACCTGCAGCCGCCGATACCATTACAGGTTCTGAGTTTAATCCTTATATTTTCCGTACCGCAAGGAATTCTTCACAGGATGCAGTTGCAGGTGCAGCAGCCATCGCGAAAAAGGGTGTCAAAATTGCGACCCTAGCTCCTGATTATTCATTTGGACGTGACGGGGTAGCAGCATTTAAAGAAGCGGCTAAGAAATTAGGCGCTGACATTGTAAAGGAAGAATATGCAGATCCGGCAGCAACGGATTTTACCTCTAATATTCAAAAAATCATTGATGCCAAGCCTGATTACCTATTCGTAGTCTGGGCAGGTGCTAACTCTCCATGGAAACAGATTGCCGATATGAAGGTTCAGGAAAAAGGCATTAAAATCTCTACCGGAGCACCAGATATTGCGGCCTTATCGACGATGGCACCGCTTGTAGGAATGGAAGGCTTCACTGTCTATTATCATGATCTTCCTAAAAATAAAATCAATGATTGGCTTGTCGCTGAGCATAAAAAGAAATTTAACAATGAGGCTCCCGACCTATTTACGCCAGGAGGTATGAGTGCAGCAATCTCCATCGTGGAAGCCGTTAAGAAAACAAAAGGCGATACTGATGCCGATACATTGATTAAAGCGATGGAAGGAATGAGCTTTGAAACTCCGAAAGGAAAAATGACTTTCCGTCCTGAGGACCACCAGGCACTGCAGACACTTTATGCGATTAAGCTTGAGAAAAAGGATGGCGTAAATTATCCGGTTCCGGTATTGATGCGCGAGCTGACTCCTGAGGAAACCTCTCCACCAATTCGTAATAAATGAAAACTCGCCGATTGGCGAGTCCGATAGGACGGTTCATAAGGCGTTGCTAATTGAAAATGAAGATGTGAATGGGGGGCTTATGTGTGTCTTAATTTGGGTCCCCCTCTTCCTATTTTGTAATCTAAGGTGGTGATATGTTTGACAGCATTGATCGAAACAAATGATTTAACGATAACCTTTGGCGGTCATACAGCGGTTGATTCAGTTACATTATCTGTTCCTGAAAAACACTTTAAATCAATTATCGGGCCGAATGGCGCCGGAAAAACGACCTTTTTTAATCTATTAAGCGGGCAGCTTACGCCGACAAAAGGGAAAATTTATTACCGCGGGAAAGACATCACTGCCTTTTCACCGACCAAGCGAACCAGGGCAGGAATTGGCCGTTCCTTTCAAATTACAAATGTATTTCCAAATTTAACTGTTTTGGAAAATGTCCGGCTCGCTGTTCAATCACGGGCGGGAGTCCGCTATCAACTGCTCTTTCATTATAAAAAATATCGCCAATTTGAGGAGAAGGCGATGGAATGGCTGAGGCTTATGCTTCTCGATGACAAACGGGACTCACTTGCCGCTAACCTTGCCCATGGTGAAAAGCGGAAGCTGGAAATTGCTATGTTGCTGGCATTGGAAACGGAGGTTTTATTGCTGGATGAACCGACGGCAGGAATGTCTTTGGAGGAGGTTCCAGCGATTTTGGAAGTCATCAAGCGGATCAAGAAGCAAGGGGATCGGACCATCATTCTTATTGAACACAAAATGGATATGATATTAGATTTGTCCGATTCTGTCATGGTTTTGTTTAATGGCAGGCTTCTTGCTGACGGGACGCCGGAGGATATCATGAAAAATGAGACGGTTCAGTCGGCCTATTTAGGAGGGCTTTACGAATGAGCGAACTACTGCAGCTAAAAGACATAGAAACATATATAGGCCAATATCATATTCTTCAAGGTGTTTCGTTGGAAGTGAAAAAGGGAGAAGTGACCGTTCTGCTTGGCCGAAATGGAGCAGGTAAGACGACCACTTTACGGACTATCATGGGGTTTACACCTGCTTCCAAAGGAAGTGTGATTTTTAAAGGGGAGTCCATTCATACTCTTGCTCCCTACACCATTGCCAAAAAAGGGATTGGCTTTGTCCCAGAAGACCAGGGGATTTTTTCAGGCTTAACCGTTGAGGAAAATATGAAGGTTGCAATGCAAAAGGAAAATACAGAAACCTTGAAGAGAATGGATTGGATCCTGGAACTGTTTCCCGACTTGAAAAAGTTTTGGAAAAAGCCGGGCGGGCTGTTAAGCGGCGGGCAGAAACAAATGCTGGCCATTGCCAGAGCCTATATTAATGAAAATGAATTGCTATTAATCGATGAGCCGAGCAAGGGATTGGCGCCAATCGTTGTGGAAAAGGTAATGGAATCCATTACTCAAATGAAGGAGCAGACAACCATTGTTTTGGTGGAGCAAAATTTCATGATGGCAAGTACAATCGGTGATTGTTATTACATTATCGATGACGGCCAGACAGTAAGCCATGGAACAATGCAAGAATTGAAAGAAAACGAGGAAAAGAAACGGAAATTTTTAGGGATTGCCTAGGAAAGGGGAAGACCTTTGTGGATTTATTCTTCAATTTGGCCTTAAACGGGCTGGCGACAGGGATGCTTATTTTCCTGCTGGCAGCCGGATTAACGCTAATATTTGGATTAATGGATGTATTGAACTTTGCCCATGGCGGATTATTTGCCTGGGGAGCTTACAGCGGTTTATGGATTTATGGAAAAACGGGGAGCTTTCTGATTGGGATTGCCGTCGCCGTTCTGACCGGATTCCTTTTGGGCATCATTACGGAAAAATGGATTATCAAACCGGTTTACGGAAACCATGTCCAGCAAATTTTAATTACACTTGGTCTTATGCTTGTGCTTTCGGAAATGCTGAAGGTGATTTGGGGACCTAATCAAATTACCGCCACGCCGCCGGATTATTTAAAGGGAAGTTGGGAACTGGGCGGCGTGATTATCATTAAATATCGGGTATTTATTATTTTGGCTGGCCTGCTTATTTATACGTGCGTGCAATTTTTGCTCAAAAAAACGAAAATCGGCCTTGTTGTCCGAGCTGGTGTAATGAATAAGGAAATGGTTCAGGCGTTAGGTATCAATATTCAAAAGGTATTTATGTTTGTATTTATGATTGGTGCAGGTATGGCCGCTCTTGGCGGCGTTCTTTTAGGGCCATATTCCGGTGTCATCCATGCCGGGATGGGAATGGAGTTTGCCATTTTAGCCTTTATCGTGGTAGTCATCGGGGGAATGGGGAATTTCAATGGCTCCATTTTGGCAGCAATCCTCGTGGGGCTGTCCGGTTCGTTTATGGCGTATTATGTTCCGGACTTGTCGCTTGCTGTTAATATGCTGTTGATGGCAGTTGTATTGATTATTCGGCCGCAAGGGCTATTTGGGGCAAAGGGGTGAGAATATGACGTGGTTACGAACCAATAAGGGGACAACATTATTTTGGATAGTTGCAGCATTTCTCTTCCTCTTGCCATTTGTCTATGAATCTCGTAATCTGATGATTTTGTTAACGCAAATATTTATTTTTTCGGTATTTGCGATGAGCTATGACCTGCTGCTCGGCTTTACAGGTATTGTTTCCTTCGGTCATGCCATGTTTTTTGGAATCGGAGCTTATTCTATCGGGATTTTTATGAAGCGATTTGAGCCGACAATGCTGAATTTCCTGCTGGCACTCTTGGCAACGCTTGCTTTAACTGCGTTGATAAGCTTTATTGTTGGACTTATGACGCTTCGGTTAAAAAGCCACTTTTATGCGATGTTAACCCTGTCGTTGGCAGGCTTGTTTTTAGTTGCTGCGGAAAAATGGCGCAGCTTGACCCATGGGAATGATGGCTTCACGTTCCGCGTTCCAGAGCAATTTATTGACCGGACAGATTACTATCTGCTTTGCCTGTTGATTATGGCGGCAGTGTTTATAATTTTAAAGCGGTTTACCAATTCACCATTGGGACGGGTGCTTCAGGCGATCCGCGAGAATGAGCAGCGCACCGAATCACTTGGATATCATGTCCTCCACTATAAAATTGCCGCAAGCATCGTTTCCGGAGTATTAGCTGGTGTTGCGGGTATTCTTTATGCGATGTCACTACGGTTTGTCAATACAAGTGTTTTTTCGATGGACATCACATTGGATGCGTTGTTAATGACGATTATCGGCGGTGTCGGCACACTATACGGGGCGATGATCGGTGCAGGATTAATTGAATTTGCCCATGACTGGCTGACAGAGCTAGCGAAAGAGCATTGGATTTTTGAACGTTGGATGATCTTTTTTGGCATTATTTATATTTTAGTGGTCATGTTTTTTCCAAAAGGAATTGTCGGTACGTTAAGGACTATAACCTGGAAACGGAAAAAGCAGCAGGAAGTCAGAAAAAAAGAAAAGCTGGCGGGCTAGAAGGAGGCCGCGATGGATACGAATCTAGTTACCTCCTTTGTCGTTCGTTTTCACTTGGCTGCAGTCGAAAAGGAGACCGGGTCTCGGCACTGGAGGATTAAAGTGACCCATGTGCAGGAAGACAGGGAAACTTTATTCGAAACGATTGAAGAGGCGATGTTGTTTATGAAGGAAATTGCAGAAGATTCATAGAGTAGGTGATCGTTTTGCAAATAGGCATAGTAAGTACAGGGATATACTTGCCGGAAAAAATAATGACTGGTCAGGAAATAGCCGAAAAGGCAGGCATACCGGTGACCGTTATCGAAGAAAAAATGGGGATTAAGAAAAAGCATATTCCAGGTTCCGAGGACCATACCTGTGAAATGGGCATCCTTGCTGCAAGAAAGGCGCTTGAGAAAGCCTCGTTTAATCCTCTGGATATTGACCTTGTCATTTATATCGGTGAGGAGCATAAGGAATATCCAATCTGGACGGCAGGAATCAAGCTGCAGGAAGCAATCGGCGCTTTTAATGCATGGGCGTTTGATACGGCTTTAAGATGCGGCACAACCGTGATGGCGTTGAAGGTAGCGAAAAGCATGATGCTCTCTGACCCAGGTATACGCACAGTTCTTCTCGCCGGGGGATACCGAAATGTTGATTTCATAGATTACGAGAACCCCAGAACAAGATTTATGTATAATCTCGGTGCTGGCGGCGGTGCCATTCTTCTTCAAAAAGATTATTCGAAAAATCTGTTGCTGGAGACGGAAATCCTGACGGATGGTTCTTTTTCCGAGGATGTCGTCGTCGTTGCGGGCGGCACCAAACATCCGATTACTGCCGAGGCGATACGCAAACGCTTAAACATGCTCGACGTTCTTGATCCTGAAGGGATGAAGCAGCGCCTTGAGGAAAAATCAATGAGCAATTTTTTAAAAGTCATTCGTGAATCGGTTCGAAAAAGCGGGTATACAGTGGAGGATATTGTATATTTAGCTATTCTTCACATGAAAAAATCCGCTCATGAATATGTATTAAGAGAACTGGGCTTGTCCAACAAGCAGGCAATTTATTTGGAGGATTACGGTCATATTGGGCAGATAGATCAAATCTTGTCGTTGGAGCTGGCTTTGCAGGAAGAGAAAGTAAAGGACGGCGATCTTGTCGTTTTTGTCAGTGCCGGGATTGGCTATGCGTGGGGAGCGACAACCATTAAATGGGGAAAGGGATGATAGGATGGTAAACATATCTTTAAAGAGTGTCGAGCTTACAAATGGAGAAACGCTTTTCTACCGGGAAAGGGAAGGCGGAGAAATAAAGGTATTATTAGTTCATGGTAATATGACTTCATCCAAGCACTGGGATCTCGTTCTTGAAAACATGGATGAGAAATATAAATTGTATGCCGTTGATTTGCGGGGATTCGGACTGTCTACCTATAACAACCTAATTATGTCGATTAAGGATTTTGCAGATGATGTCAAACTGTTTGTAGACGCGATTGGTTTGAACGACTTTGCTCTTGTCGGCTGGTCAACCGGAGGTGCAGTGGGGATGCAGTTCGCCGCTGATTATCCAGGTTATTGCAATAAATTGATTTTATTAGCATCTGAATCTACCAGGGGTTATCCGTTTGACGGAAAATTGAACGATGCTGATGAGCCGCGCCGATTTACCTTGCATGACGAGATAAAGCGAGACCTAGTTCGCACCATACCTGTGCAAGCCGCTTACGATACCAATGATGTCGCTTTACTGAAATTAATTTGGAACGCTGTCATTTACACCCACAACCAGCCAGCACCTGATCTTTATGATGAGTATGTTCAGGACATGCGGACGCAGCGCAATCTGGCTGAAGTACATCACTGCAATAATACCTTTAATATCAGCCATGTTCATAATGGACTTGTTCCTGGAAATGGTAAGGTCGATGACATTTATGTTCCTGTTCTGGTGTTATATGGTGAAAGGGATATGGTTATTGCCAGAGAAATGACGAACGAGCTATTGGCCGATTTGGGAGATAAGGCGACTTATGTTGAATTGAAAAACTGCGGCCACTCCCCATTAGTGGATGACCTGCCGCAATTGTTGGAGGAAATGACAAAGTTTTTGGAGAGGGAAGTGCAGGTATAAGAAGTTATTGGAGGCGCCTTCAGAAGGGGGCGTTTTTTTGACGATTTGATTTAGTGTCTGCATGGTGCACTTTGAAGATATGTTCCTTAAATTTGTAGATATTATTAAAAAATTGTAGATATCCTTAATAGTTTCGTAGATATCTTTAAAGAATTGTAGATATAATCCGAAAAGTGTTAATGACCCATTCCTATAATCTAGGACCCCCCATCTGTTGTAACTCCTCTGTAACCACTCCCAGCTAAAATAGCACCATCTAGTAGTGAAGGAGCGAGTTTTGGTGAGGTGGGAATTGGATTGGCTGGAAAATAGAGCGAGATTATCGCCAAATAAAGCTGCCATAATCGATGAGAAGACAAACGAGACTTGGACCTATAAAGAATTGAACGAACGGGCGAACAATACTGCCGCAAACCTGCAAAACAGAGGCATAAAAAAAGGCGATCGAGTTGCTCTCTTAGCCCCAAACCATATATGCTATTTTGATTTATTATTTGCCTGCGGAAAAATTGGCGCCATTTTTGTACCGCTGAACTGGAGGCTTTCGGCTCATGAAATAAACGAAATATTGCAGGACTGTACACCGGTTCTGATTGGGGTGCATGAACAATTTATTCATATTTATGATCAGTTTCCTGGCAAAAAACCACCATCTTTTAATGTCGGAGCTTTTGAAAAAAACATTTTAAAAAAAATAGAAGAAATATCAGAAACCGACCCATTAGCGATGATTTACACAGGTGGTACAACCGGGAAGCCAAAGGGTGTTGTATTAAGTCATCGATCAATCCTCTGGAATGGGATAAATTCCATTTTCAGCTGGGGGCTGACGGATCAAGAGGTCACAGTCAATTATATGCCCATGTTTCATACAGGCGGCCTGAATGCATTAAGCATTCCCATCCTTATGATGGGCGGGACCGTTGTCATTGGGGACCAATTTGATGCGGCGGCAGCAGTAGGATCCATCAATCGTTACAACTGCACAATCATTCTCCTAGTGCCGACGATGTATCATATGTTAATCCAATCGGAAGAATTTAAAAGCAGCCATTTTCCTTCTATGAAAATCTTCTTATCTGGGGCGGCACCCTGCCCCTTACAAATTTATGAGGCGTTTCATAAAAAGGGCTTGGCCTTTAAAGAGGGGTATGGGTTGACAGAAGCAGGGCCGAATAATTTTTATATAAGTCCGAAGGAAGCGCAGATAAAGCGCGGCTCAGTTGGCAAACCCATGATGTTTAATTCAATCATCCTTGAAAAAACAGATGGCAGAGAAGCCGGAGCTAACGAGGTTGGCGAGTTATTAATTAAGGGTAAACATGCTTTTTCGTTCTATTGGGATAATGAACAAGCGACGAACGAAACAATGACGGATGGCTGGATCCGGACAGGAGATTTAGCCAGAAGGGATGAACAGGGCTTTTATTATATTGTCGGCCGGAAAAAGGATATGATCATCACTGGCGGCGAAAATATTTATCCCTTGGAAATTGAGCATTGGCTTGCGGAACACCCCGCTATTGAAGAGGCTGCTGTAATCGGCCTGCCAGATGAAAAATGGGGTGAAGTGGCAGCAGCTTTTATAGTTTTCAAGGAATGGAGCATAACTGATGGGGAACTTAAAACATATTGTGAAGTCAAACTAGGCCGTTATAAAATTCCCAAAAAATTCATTCAAGTAAATGAACTTCCGAAAACTCATGTGGGAAAAATTGATAAGAAGAAATTAAAGGAAATGGCCATCAAAATATAAAGGCATCAAAGTAATCCTTAAACCTTAAATCACTAAAGTACTTGGGTCGGGGAACTGCCGGATGTTACACTTTACAGCAGCGGGGGCATGACCCCCGTCAAAGTTTTTGTTTTTAGAGCAATTCAGCGGCTTTTTCAATAAATAATTTGGCTAGGATGGATTGGGTTTTATGGATGTTATAGGTGAGATAAAAGTATCTTTCCTCATCAAATCCAGGAATTTCATACATTTTAAGTCTGTTTTGGGCAGCATACTCTCGTGCGGCTATTTCGGAAATAATTGAGATGCCTATGTCTTGTATGACAAACTGTATTAAGCTCTGACTGGAATCTGTATAAGCAATGATATTCAATTTATCCTTAGATATTTTATGTTTCTTTAGAACCCTCTCAAGGATGGCATTTGTGCCCGACTCGGAGTTCCTCATGATAAATGGATACTTCAAAATCTCTTGAATGTTTACCGGTTCTGTTATTTTTCGTTCATTTGCTGAAATCAGAACAAGCTTCTCCTTTAATAACGGTATATAGTTTAGTTTATCGCTTTCATATTTTTCTCCTAAAAACCCAACTTCGATGGATCCGTTTAGTACTTTTTCCACGACATTTTTTGAGGAGGACTGGCTGATTTGAAACATGGCATTTTCGTACTCTTCTCTAAATCTCTTGACCATTTTCGGAAGAAGGAACTGCCCCGGCACCGAGCTTGCGGCTACCCGAATCATCCCCCGAAGTTCAGTCATTCCTTGTTTTAAATCCATTAAAGCTTGGTCCTTTAAGAGCAATAGTTTTAGCGCCCATTGATAGAGCCGCTCCCCATGGGGAGTTAGAATACTTTCACGGCCAACGCGATCAAACAGCTGCACATTCAATGTTTTTTCCAAAGCTTGAATATGGGAACTAACAGTAGATTGACTTAGAAAAATATCCTCAGCGGCCTTCGAAAAGCTTTTATGTTCAACCACCTTTGTAAACACATATAACTGGTGTAAATCCAACGAGAGATCCTCCTATGTTTCATTCGTAATATTAGATAATTGGTACCCGAATTAATAGATAGTTTAAATATATCATTGATATTTATGAATCCAATATTTTTAAAAAGCAAATTTTTTAATACGTATTTGAAAGAGTTCATAATATTGTCACTTTATCCTTATGATACGAAACAGTATCATGGAATTAAAGGTTTATATAAAGGAGGGCTTCCTTAGTGGAAAAAGCGATTCAAGAGTATTCTTTAACGGATTTAATGGCAAGAATTGAGGAGATCTTTAATGAAAATCCAGGTCCAATCAAAGGATTTAACGCTGTAGTTCAATACGATGTATATGATCAGTTGCCGTCAACTTTCCAACATTATTTTCAAGATGGTACATTAACAATTAAAGAAGGAGCCCAAGTTGCTCCGGACGTGATGATGACTTTAAACTATGATACCTTCAAAAAATTTGTTTTGTGTAAAATGAGCGGTACGATGGCCCTGCTGACAGGTAAAGTGAAGGTAAAAGGTGACGTAAGCACTGGTTTGAAAATAGAAAGCATTCTCAAAAAATATAATCTAAAAGAACCTCTATAAAAATGCCAAGCTGCTTGAGAAATCTCAGCAGCTTTTTGCTTTTATGCTGGTAAATTCAATTATCATAAATGAATAATTGAATTTATGGTGGAAAACAATCATTATTAGTGGAAGGTAATACAGAAAGTAGGCGGTTTTTTGTCAGAATTTTTATCATTAGGGATTTCAACCAAATTAGTGGATACATTACGTGGGTATGGGATCGCAACTCCAACACCGATTCAACACCAGGCGATTCCGATTATTATGAATGACAAGGATACCATTGCCCAGGCCCAAACAGGTACAGGCAAGACTCTGGCCTTCATCCTGCCCATCCTTGAAAAATTGAATCGAAATGACGGCCATATTCAAGCCCTTATTGTGACACCAACGAGAGAATTGGCCCTGCAAATTACGGATGAAATTGAAAAATTGATTCATGATTTCGATGATATAAATGTTCTAGCTGTATATGGCGGTCAAGATGTTGACAAACAATTAAAGAAATTAAAGTACCATCCACAGATTGTTGTAGGAACTCCGGGCAGGCTTCTGGATCATATTCGAAGGGGAACAATCCAATTAGCAAATGTTTCTTATCTTGTTCTCGATGAAGCAGATCAAATGCTTCATATTGGGTTTCTCAGCGAGGTTGAGGAGATCATTAGGGAAACGCCCGCAAGCAGGCAGACCATGCTTTTCTCAGCAACGATTCCTCCTGAGGTTAAAAAGCTAGCAAATAAATACATGCGGACCCCGGAATATATTCAAGTCGAAAAAGTTCAGGGCCCCGCTGAAAATGTGAAACAGATTGCCATTCATACGATTGATCGTGCGAAACAGGCAACTCTTATTCAATTAATTGAAACGCATCGGCCATTTTTAGCAGTGATTTTTTGCCGGACAAAACGGAGAGTTACTAAGCTTTATGAAATTTTAAAAGGCCATGGATTTCCCTGTGATGAGCTGCATGGTGATTTGTCACAGGCAAAACGAGAACAGGTCATGAAACGGTTTCGGGATGCGGAAATACAATTGCTAATTGCCACCGATGTAGCAGCAAGAGGACTTGATGTAGAAGGTGTAACTCATGTGTTTAATTATGATATTCCTCAGGATCCCGAGAGTTATATTCATAGAATCGGCAGGACAGGGAGGGCAGGAACAAAAGGACTTGCTATCACCCTTTATTCTACTAAGGACCGAGCGACTCTTGAATTAATTGAAAAAGAGCTGAATATTAGAATAAATAAACAAAATCTAGGGAATGCGAATAAGGAAAAGGAAACTCGGCAGGACACTTCCGCAAAAAAACGTCAAGATGGACAGCAAATTAAAAATGTCCGTCATAAGAAAAATGGTGAAAGAAAACATCAGAAGAAGAATTTTGCAAGAAAAAAACCCCATTAATGGGGTTTTTTAACCTTTATTTTTTATCTTCCCAAACCAATCCCTGTATTGGATTTAACGAGTACTTCCTCATATTTTTTAACATCCGCTTTTTGTCTGGAGAAGATGGTTCCAAGGTAACCTGCTAAGAAACCAAGCGGAATCGAAACAATCCCTGGAGTAGTATATGGGAAAATAGGATTTCCCACAAAAATTGCTTTGCCAACTTCCGGACTGAATACATTCGGGCTGATTAACACTAACCCAATGGCCGAAACAAGTCCGATTACCATGGCCCAAACTGCACCAGTTGTATTAAAACGTTTCCAGTAGATGGTATAAATAATTACTGGTAAATTCGCGCTTGCAGCAACGGCAAATGCAAGTGAAACAAGGAAGGCAACGTTCAGCGTCTGTGCTCCTAAGGCAAGAATAATAGATAAGACAGAAACCCCAATGGCTGCGTAACGGGCCATCAATACCTGTTGCTTTTCGGTTGCTCTTCCTTTTTTAAATATCTCATTGTAGAAGTCATGGGCAAATGCAGATGCGGCTGTCAGCACAAGCCCTGCAACAACTGCAAGAATTGTTGCAAACGCCACCGCAGAAATAAAGGCAAACAACATGTTACCGCCAATTGCTTGAGCTAATAAAGGCGCTGCCATATTTCCGGCTGGGTTGGCAGCAATAATTTTTTCATTGCCGACAAATGCTGCAGCACCGAAACCAAGGAAAATGGTCATTACATAAAATAATCCAATAACCCAGGTAGCATAAACAACAGACGAGCGTGCCGTCTTGGCATCCTTTACGGTAAAGAAGCGAACAAGAATGTGCGGAAGCCCTGCCGTCCCAAGAACAAGTCCCATGTTTAGAGATAATGTATCCAGACCGTCTTTGTACTTTACACCTGGATTTAGGAAGGATTCCTTTAAAGGAGTTGCCGTTTTCATTTGGGCGAACATATCGGTAATACTGAAATTGAATTTGGCAAAAACAATCATAGAAATAATGAAGGTGCCGCCCATTAACAGGATCGCTTTAATGATTTGCACCCAGCTTGTTGCATGCATTCCGCCAAAAATAACGTATACCGTCATTAACACTCCGACGATTAAGACAGAGGTTGTATACTCCAATCCCAATAGTAATTTAATAAGTGCACCAGCACCGACAAGCTGAGCAATCATATAAAAAATAGAGATCGTCATTGTATTCATGGCAGCGAATCCGCGGATTTTTTTGGCATCAAAACGTGCCGCTATCATATCAGCAAAAGTGTATTTGCCCAGATTTCTTAACGGTTCCGCTACCAAATAAAGAACGACAAGGTAAGCCACTAAAAACCCAATGCTATAGAAAAATCCATCAAAGCCGGTCAGGGCTACAGCACCGGCAATTCCTAGGAAAGAAGCTGCAGACATATAATCACCTGCGATGGCAAGTCCATTTTGCCAGCCGGTAAGACCACCGCCAGCAGTGTAAAATTCACTGGCATTCTTAGTTTTCTTGGAAGCGAAATATGTGATGACCAGCGTTACGAGAACAATGGCCAGAAACATTAGGAATGCAGGGGTATTCATTAACTATTCCCCCTTTCTTGAATGACCTGGGATGATAACTCATCAAACCTTGCTGCTTTCTTAGAATAAAGCATGCATAAACCCCATGTCATAACAAATTGAAGGAAAGCAAATACCCATGCCCAAGTAATATTTCCGATAAATTTTGTATTAAGTAAGGTAGAATAAGAGGTTAAGATTGGCAAAGCAAAATAGAAACAGAAAAAGAAGATAGTAAAAGGAATAATAAATTTTTTCTTTTCGGAGAGTAATGTCTGAAACGAAGAAGATTGGACGATAGAACTGTAATCGCTTTCACTTTGAGCGTTTATTTTTTTTGCTTCCAAATAGAAGCTCCCCCTTTCGTATAAACCCTTGGATTAAAGAATGTAGAAGTAAGATAAAAAAGATGATGGCAGGTAAATGATGCAAGGGCCAAAGGTGTTTGAATACTTCTGATACAATCTGCCTGAGATTTCCCTCCTTCCAATAACAGATATTTCTAAAATTTGAGAATATTCTACGTCCTTTATTATAATTTTAAGAGAATCATAGACACAAGGGAAAATTTTCTTATTTTGAAAATTTTTTATTGACTTATGAAAAATAAAAAAACCTCTGCAATTGCAAAGGTTTTTTCGAGAATTTTGATGGAGACTATCGGGATCGAACCGACGACCTCTTGCATGCCATGCAAGCGCTCTCCCAGCTGAGCTAAGCCCCCAATGGATTTGTACAAGAAAAATTATATCTGTATTATTATCGTATTGCAAGAGGAAATTTCGAGAATTATAAAAAAAATTTTTAACTAATGCTTTCAATTTCCACCTTTTTAACACCTTCTAAATCGGAAACCGCCGTATATACATCTGTTGTTTTTTCGCGATAGTCAACCGCAACTAAAATTTGTACCAGGTGGTCACCGTTATCTAAATCTTTAATCCGTATTCTGCGCAAAATATATTTTTTTTCTAGTAAATATGATATAGATTTATCAATCTGTTCCTGGTCTCGAATAAATAATTGAAGCATGATTTCTTTTTCCCGTAATTGCTTCGGTCCAAAAATTTTCATAACGGCAGGGATAAATTCCACACTAATAATAAGTAAGGCAACGCCGACAAATGCTTCTATATAAAATCCTGCGCCTACTGCAATCCCGATACCAGCAGCCCCCCAAATCATGGCAGCTGTAGTTAAGCCGGAAATGCTGTCATTTCCTCTTCTTAAAATAACACCAGCTCCAAGGAAACCAATTCCCGAGACGATTTGAGCTGCCAAACGCAAAGGATCCATGGTAATTCTAACTTCCTTTGAATCAGGGAACATATAAGCCGATTCAATAGATACAATTGTAAGTAAACAACTGACAACTGAAATGACGAGGCTTGTTTTTAATCCAACCGGCTTTCTTTTTAATTCCCGTTCAAGGCCAATAATTAGACCTAATACAGCAGAAATTCCCAATTTTATCAGTATATCTATATCCAAGCTGCTCATACATTCACGTCCATTTTATATATTCGTCTATTTTACTTTTGAAATCGCATTTTTCATATATACTCTGATTTTTGCATAAAGGAGCGCAATATGGAAGAACAAATGCGTACGCTTTATTAATTACATATACAATTGTTGTTTGTTTTATGTATTGGCAGGAATCTGTTAAATGTTTCTAACATTTTCTTAAGGATAAATGAAAAGGATAAGATTCGTTTCTTGAGATTAATAATATTTTTTATGGATATTTAGGTGGAGCCTCTAAATTCATTTTAATAAAAATTAATAAATTATATTGCAAACATTTATTTATCATGGTATATTAATTCTCGTCCTCTTCAAGAGTGTCAAATAACGAAAAGAAATTCAAAAAAGTTGTTGACATTGAAAAGTAGACTGTGATAAATTAAAGAGGTCGCTTTGAGAGCGAGGCAAGAAAATAGCGAGTGGACAAGCACTCAACAGTAAGATAGTTCTTTGAAAACTAAACAAACAAAAACGTCAACAAACAATAATATTCGTTTCGAACGAAACGAAGCCAACGTAACATTTTTGAGCTAATCAACTCAACTTCATTGGAGAGTTTGATCCTGGCTCAGGACGAACGCTGGCGGCGTGCCTAATACATGCAAGTCGAGCGAATCACTGGGAGCTTGCTCCCGGTGGTTAGCGGCGGACGGGTGAGTAACACGTGGGCAACCTGCCTGTAAGACTGGGATAACTTCGGGAAACCGGAGCTAATACCGGATAATTTCTTCCCTCGCATGAGGGAAGGTTGAAAGTCGGTTTCGGCTGACACTTACAGATGGGCCCGCGGCGCATTAGCTAGTTGGTGAGGTAACGGCTCACCAAGGCGACGATGCGTAGCCGACCTGAGAGGGTGATCGGCCACACTGGGACTGAGACACGGCCCAGACTCCTACGGGAGGCAGCAGTAGGGAATCTTCCACAATGGACGAAAGTCTGATGGAGCAACGCCGCGTGAGCGATGAAGGCCTTCGGGTCGTAAAGCTCTGTTGTCAGGGAAGAATAAGTATCGGAGTAACTGCCGGTACCTTGACGGTACCTGACCAGAAAGCCACGGCTAACTACGTGCCAGCAGCCGCGGTAATACGTAGGTGGCAAGCGTTGTCCGGAATTATTGGGCGTAAAGCGCGCGCAGGCGGTCCTTTAAGTCTGATGTGAAAGCCCACGGCTCAACCGTGGAGGGTCATTGGAAACTGGGGGACTTGAGTGCAGAAGAGGAAAGCGGAATTCCACGTGTAGCGGTGAAATGCGTAGAGATGTGGAGGAACACCAGTGGCGAAGGCGGCTTTCTGGTCTGTAACTGACGCTGAGGCGCGAAAGCGTGGGGAGCAAACAGGATTAGATACCCTGGTAGTCCACGCCGTAAACGATGAGTGCTAAGTGTTAGAGGGTTTCCGCCCTTTAGTGCTGCAGCTAACGCATTAAGCACTCCGCCTGGGGAGTACGGCCGCAAGGCTGAAACTCAAAGGAATTGACGGGGGCCCGCACAAGCGGTGGAGCATGTGGTTTAATTCGAAGCAACGCGAAGAACCTTACCAGGTCTTGACATCCTCTGACACTCCTAGAGATAGGAATTTCCCCTTCGGGGGACAGAGTGACAGGTGGTGCATGGTTGTCGTCAGCTCGTGTCGTGAGATGTTGGGTTAAGTCCCGCAACGAGCGCAACCCTTGATCTTAGTTGCCAGCATTCAGTTGGGCACTCTAAGGTGACTGCCGGTGACAAACCGGAGGAAGGTGGGGATGACGTCAAATCATCATGCCCCTTATGACCTGGGCTACACACGTGCTACAATGGATGGTACAAAGGGCAGCGAAGCCGCGAGGTGAAGCCAATCCCATAAAACCATTCTCAGTTCGGATTGCAGGCTGCAACTCGCCTGCATGAAGCCGGAATCGCTAGTAATCGCGGATCAGCATGCCGCGGTGAATACGTTCCCGGGCCTTGTACACACCGCCCGTCACACCACGAGAGTTTGTAACACCCGAAGTCGGTGGGGTAACCGTAAGGAGCCAGCCGCCTAAGGTGGGACAGATGATTGGGGTGAAGTCGTAACAAGGTAGCCGTATCGGAAGGTGCGGCTGGATCACCTCCTTTCTAAGGATATAAGCTGGACCTATGAGCCAGACAATACATGTTTGTTTGATTGTTTCTTGTTTGTTTAGTTTTGAGGGAATTATCTCTCAGAACTTTCGTTCTTTGAAAACTAGATAATCGTATAGAAGAAGTAACCAAGTAAGAACCGAGTAATCGCCATTTTAGTTTTTCTCTCTTATATTTAAGAGTAAAAACCTTTTAGGTTAAGTTAGAAAGGGCGCACGGTGAATGCCTTGGCACTAGGAGCCGATGAAGGACGGGACTAACACCGATATGCTTCGGGGAGCTGTAAGTAAGCGCCGATCCGGAGATTTCCGAATGGGGAAACCCACTGTTCGTAATGGAGCAGTATCTTTACCTGAATACATAGGGTATTGATGGCAGACCCGGGGAACTGAAACATCTAAGTACCCGGAGGAAGAGAAAGCAAACGCGATTCCCTGAGTAGCGGCGAGCGAAACGGGAACAGCCCAAACCGAAAGGCTTGCCTTTCGGGGTTGTAGGACACTCAACATGGAGTTACAAAGGAACGGGGTAGATGAAGCGGTCTGGAAAGGCCGGCCATAGAAGGTAAAAGCCCTGTAGTCGAAACTTCGTTCCCTCCTGAGTGGATCCTGAGTACGGCCGGACACGTGAAATCCGGTCGGAAGCAGGGAGGACCATCTCCCAAGGCTAAATACTCCCTAGTGACCGATAGTGAACCAGTACCGTGAGGGAAAGGTGAAAAGCACCCCGGAAGGGGAGTGAAAGAGAACCTGAAACCGTGTGCCTACAAGTAGTCAGAGCCCGTTCATGGGTGATGGCGTGCCTTTTGTAGAATGAACCGGCGAGTTACGATTGCATGCGAGGTTAAGTCGAAGAGACGGAGCCGCAGCGAAAGCGAGTCTGAATAGGGCGAAATAGTATGTAGTCGTAGACCCGAAACCAGGTGATCTACCCATGTCCAGGGTGAAGTCCAGGTAACACTGGATGGAGGCCCGAACCCACGCACGTTGAAAAGTGCGGGGATGAGGTGTGGGTAGCGGAGAAATTCCAATCGAACTTGGAGATAGCTGGTTCTCTCCGAAATAGCTTTAGGGCTAGCCTCACGTAGTTAGAGTCTTGGAGGTAGAGCACTGTTTGGACTAGGGGCCCTCATCGGGTTACCGAATTCAGACAAACTCCGAATGCCAATGACTTATCCGTGGGAGTCAGACTGCGAGTGATAAGATCCGTAGTCGAAAGGGAAACAGCCCAGACCACCAGCTAAGGTCCCAAAGTATACGTTAAGTGGAAAAGGATGTGGAGTTGCTTAGACAACCAGGATGTTGGCTTAGAAGCAGCCACCATTTAAAGAGTGCGTAATAGCTCACTGGTCGAGTGACTCTGCGCCGAAAATGTACCGGGGCTAAACGTATCACCGAAGCTGTGGGTGGACACCTTGTGGTGTCCGCGGTAGGAGAGCGTTCTAAGGGCGTTGAAGCTGGACCGTAAGGACTGGTGGAGCGCTTAGAAGTGAGAATGCCGGTATGAGTAGCGAAAGATGAGTGAGAATCTCATCCACTGTATGCCTAAGGTTTCCTGAGGAAGGCTCGTCCGCTCAGGGTTAGTCGGGACCTAAGCCGAGGCCGAAAGGCGTAGGCGATGGACAACAGGTTGATATTCCTGTACCACCTCTTTATCGTTTGAGTGATGGGGGGACGCAGGAGGATAGGGTAAGCGCACTGCTGGATATGTGCGTGCAAGCAGTTAGGCTGAGAAGTAGGAAAATCCGCTTCTCATAAAGCTGAGCTGTGATGCCGAGGGAAATATAGTACCGAAGTTCCTGATTCCACACTGCCAAGAAAAGCCTCTAGCGAGATAAATGGTGCCCGTACCGCAAACCGACACAGGTAGGCGAGGAGAGAATCCTAAGGTGAGCGAGAGAACTCTCGTTAAGGAACTCGGCAAAATGACCCCGTAACTTCGGGAGAAGGGGTGCTTTTTGGGGTGAATAGCCTCGAAGAGCCGCAGTGAATAGGCCCAGGCGACTGTTTAGCAAAAACACAGGTCTCTGCAAAGCCGCAAGGCGAAGTATAGGGGCTGACGCCTGCCCGGTGCTGGAAGGTTAAGAGGAGGGGTTAGCTCACGCGAAGCTCTGAATCGAAGCCCCAGTAAACGGCGGCCGTAACTATAACGGTCCTAAGGTAGCGAAATTCCTTGTCGGGTAAGTTCCGACCCGCACGAAAGGCGTAACGATCTGGGCACTGTCTCAACGAGAGACTCGGTGAAATTATAGTACCTGTGAAGATGCAGGTTACCCGCGACAGGACGGAAAGACCCCATGGAGCTTTACTGTAGCCTGATATTGAATTTTGGTACAGCTTGTACAGGATAGGTAGGAGCCTGAGAAACCGGAGCGCCAGCTTCGGTGGAGGCGTCGGTGGGATACTACCCTGGCTGTATTGAAATTCTAACCCGCACCCCTGATCGGGGTGGGAGACAGTGTCAGGTGGGCAGTTTGACTGGGGCGGTCGCCTCCTAAAATGTAACGGAGGCGCCCAAAGGTTCCCTCAGAATGGTTGGAAATCATTCGCAGAGTGTAAAGGCACAAGGGAGCTTGACTGCGAGACCTACAAGTCGAGCAGGGACGAAAGTCGGGCTTAGTGATCCGGTGGTTCCGCATGGAAGGGCCATCGCTCAACGGATAAAAGCTACCCTGGGGATAACAGGCTTATCTCCCCCAAGAGTCCACATCGACGGGGAGGTTTGGCACCTCGATGTCGGCTCATCGCATCCTGGGGCTGTAGTCGGTCCCAAGGGTTGGGCTGTTCGCCCATTAAAGCGGTACGCGAGCTGGGTTCAGAACGTCGTGAGACAGTTCGGTCCCTATCCGTCGTGGGCGCAGGAAATTTGAGAGGAGCTGTCCTTAGTACGAGAGGACCGGGATGGACGCACCGCTGGTGTACCAGTTGTCTTGCCAAAGGCATCGCTGGGTAGCTATGTGCGGACGGGATAAGTGCTGAAAGCATCTAAGCATGAAGCCCCCCTCGAGATGAGATTTCCCATAGCGTCAAGCTAGTAAGATCCCTGAAAGATGATCAGGTTGATAGGTCAGAGGTGGAAGCGCGGTGACGTGTGGAGCTGACTGATACTAATCGATCGAGGACTTAACCAAATCGAAAAGCGGAAGCGGCCGGTTAGCAACGTATGGCCTGGAGGGCTTTGACTGAGATAAGTGTAAACTCGCCGATTGGCAAGCCGTTAGGCGCAGACAGAGGCGTAGTTGAACTTATGCGTTCAGAATTTAGTAATAAATTCTGATTAGCTAAAGGAAACACGATGAGCGCAAGCGAATCGATGTTGACTTATCGTAGGGAAAAGACCGAAGGACACTAGTTGCTGGACGCTGGAGCTAGACACTGAACAATGTAATTTGGTGAACTCGTTCTTATTTACTTCTTCTCCATTATCTAGTTTTGAGGGAATGAAAAAATTTAAATTTCCTCTTGCAAAATATGAAAAAGATACTATAATAAAATAGTGTCTGATAAATGGTCTGGCGGTAATGGCGAGAAGGTCACACCTGTTCCCATCCCGAACACAGAAGTTAAGCTTCTCAGCGCCGATGGTAGTTGGGGCGAAAGCCCCTGTGAGAGTAGGACGCTGCCAGGCTGTTAAAATGGAGGATTAGCTCAGCTGGGAGAGCATCTGCCTTACAAGCAGAGGGTCGGCGGTTCGATCCCGTCATCCTCCACCATATTATTATGCCGGCTTAGCTCAATTGGTAGAGCAACTGACTTGTAATCAGTAGGTTGAGGGTTCAAGTCCTTTAGCCGGCACCACGCTTCTTACTTCCTTAAGTTACATCAGCGGAAGCGTGCGCGAAATCCCGAAGGGATTTTAAGCAGAATAACTATATTCTTTTAGTGAAACTAATTATTTCGAGCCATTAGCTCAGTCGGTAGAGCATCTGACTTTTAATCAGAGGGTCGAAGGTTCGAGTCCTTCATGGCTCACCATTTAAATATGCGGGTGTGGCGGAATTGGCAGACGCACCAGACTTAGGATCTGGCGCCGCAAGGCGTGGGGGTTCGACTCCCTTCACCCGCACCATTTAAGTTTCGCGGAAGTAGTTCAGTGGTAGAACACCACCTTGCCAAGGTGGGGGTCGCGGGTTCGAATCCCGTCTTCCGCTCCATATTTGCCGGGGTGGCGGAACTGGCAGACGCACAGGACTTAAAATCCTGCGGTAGGTGACTACCGTACCGGTTCGATTCCGGTCCTCGGCACCATTTGAAATTAAGATGCGCCCGTAGCTCAATTGGATAGAGCGTCTGACTACGGATCAGAAGGTTATGGGTTCGACTCCTGTCGGGCGCGCCATCAAATTTATTAATACGGGAAATAGCTCAGCTTGGTAGAGCACTTGGTTTGGGACCAAGGGGTCGCAGGTTCGAATCCTGTTTTCCCGACCATTCATACTAAAATCAATGGGGCCTTAGCTCAGCTGGGAGAGCGCCTGCTTTGCACGCAGGAGGTCAGCGGTTCGATCCCGCTAGGCTCCACCATTAAATTTAAATATGTAAATTGGCGGTGTAGCTCAGCTGGCTAGAGCGTACGGTTCATACCCGTAAGGTCGGGGGTTCGATCCCCTCCGCCGCTACCAATTTTATTAGGACCTTTAGCTCAGCTGGTTAGAGCAACGAGCAAAGCTCCGCTGAATATGCTACGAGTTGTACCCATCGAGCTGCTGCTTTAGTAAGCTTTCTGAGATGGGGACAGACGGATTTTAACCATACAGGTTAGAGAACTTTAAATTGGACCTTTAGCTCAGCTGGTTAGAGCAGACGGCTCATAACCGTCCGGTCGTAGGTTCGAGTCCTACAAGGTCCACCATTACTTTTATATTTTATGGAGGAATACCCAAGTCTGGCTGAAGGGATCGGTCTTGAAAACCGACAGGCGGGTTAAACCGCGCGGGGGTTCGAATCCCTCTTCCTCCGCCATAAAAAATTATTAGTCTTATTATCGCGGGGTGGAGCAGTCCGGTAGCTCGTCGGGCTCATAACCCGAAGGTCGCAGGTTCAAATCCTGCCCCCGCAATCCGGTCTGGTAGTTCAGTTGGTTAGAATGCCTGCCTGTCACGCAGGAGGTCGCGGGTTCGAGTCCCGTCCAGACCGCCATTTATATTTGGCTCAATAGAAAGTGAATTAATATGGCTCAGTAGCTCAGTCGGTAGAGCAAAGGACTGAAAATCCTTGTGTCGGCGGTTCGATTCCGTCCTGAGCCACCTTATTTTTAGAAACATCACGGCGGTTGTGGCGAAGTGGTTAACGCATCGGATTGTGGTTCCGACATTCGTGGGTTCGATTCCCATCAGCCGCCCCATTATAATGCGGGTGTAGTTTAGTGGTAAAACCACAGCCTTCCAAGCTGTTGTTGTGGGTTCGATTCCCATCACCCGCTCCATTGTGGGCCTATAGCTCAGCTGGTTAGAGCGCACGCCTGATAAGCGTGAGGTCGATGGTTCAAGTCCATTTAGGCCCACCATAGTATTATTCCGCAGTAGCTCAGTGGTAGAGCTATCGGCTGTTAACCGATCGGTCGTAGGTTCGAATCCTACCTGCGGAGCCATATAGAGAAGTACCCAAGTGGCTCAAGGGGCTCCCCTGCTAAGGGAGTAGGTCGCGTAAGCGGCGCGAGGGTTCGAATCCCTTCTTCTCTGCCATTTGGCCCCTTGGTCAAGCGGTTAAGACACCGCCCTTTCACGGCGGTAACACGGGTTCGAATCCCGTAGGGGTCATACAAAAAAGCTGATGACATATAGTCATCAGCTTTTTTGTTGTTTTTGAACATGAAAATAATTATATTAATATAACCTCTTTTCTATTCCTGCAATGCAATAAAGTGTTGAAATCGCTTGCAATTCTCCTATTTTCCGTAAATAAAGTTATATATTTTTTCAAAAATTGAATAACTTTTCAAACTATTTTCACAAAAAAAACACAAAAAAACTTAATAGATTTCTGTCGAAACATGAGAGATTTTTTGTCATCTTCTGGTGACAGCTGTCGAAAAACATCAAAGAGTGGAGTCATTCCTCGTTTACTGTCAGAAAAGATAAAAAAGTTTTACAAGGAATATTTGTAATTTGCACTTATAATTGGTTTTTGAAATACATATTTTCAGGTGAGGATGAGGAGAGCCATGGCAGTGAACACATTTTTTCCGACTGATTACCAGCTTCACTTATTTCACGAGGGAAATCTTTTTCAAAGTCATCAGCTTTTTGGCGCTCATATCTTTAAGGATTCCGTAGAGACTTATACACGATTCTGCGTTTGGGCTCCAAATGCCCTCCAGGTAAGGCTTGTGGGGGATTTTAATAACTGGAATGGTGATGGATATGAATTACAAAAAGTGAATGGTGAGGGTGTATGGATTATTGTCATCAAGCAAAATTTAGATGGCTGCAATTATAAATATGAAATCACCACAAAATCAAGGAAACGACTATTAAAAGCAGATCCCTATGCTTTTTACTCAGAATTAAGGCCAAATACAGCCTCTGTCGTTTATTCGCCGGGCAGCTATAAATGGCAGGACACTCAATGGATGAATCGCAAACCTCAATCGAATTTCCTGGCAGAACCAGCCGTCATTTATGAGGTTCATGCGGGCTCATGGAAGACCAAGGAGAATGGAGATTTTTTAACATATCGAGAACTGGCGGAAGAACTTATCCCTTATGTAGTGGAGCATGGCTTTACTCATATTGAACTGCTTCCGCTGGTTGAACATCCACTTGATGCTTCTTGGGGGTACCAAGGAACTGGGTATTTTTCCGTAACATCGCGGTACGGGACTCCAGATGATTTCAGCTATTTCGTTGAGCAGTGCCATCTGCATGGCATAGGGGTCATCCTAGACTGGGTACCAGGGCATTTCTGCAAGGACGCTCATGGGTTATACAATTTTGACGGTACCCATATTTATTCTTATTCCCAGCTAAATGATAGGGAAAACCACATTTGGGGCACAGCTAATTTTGACCTTGGAAAAGGAGAGGTGCAAAGTTTCCTCATTTCCAACGCACTATTTTGGATGGAAAATTACCATATCGATGGCTTTAGAATGGATGCTGTTGCTAATATCATTTATTGGCCGAATACCTCAAATAGAAAAAGTGAAAACCCCTTCGGCATTGCTTTCTTAAAAAAACTTAATCAGGCTATTAACGACTACAATCCAGATTTTTTAATGATAGGAGAAGATTCCACCGATTTTTCAAAGGTAACGACCCCAGTCCGTTATGGCGGTCTTGGATTTGATTACAAATGGAATATGGGTTGGATGAATGACATGCTTGAATACATGGAAACGCCGCCGTTTGCAAGGTCACAGGCCCATTCAAAGGTCACTTTTTCACTTTTATATGCGTTTTCAGAAAACTTTATGCTTCCGTTTTCACATGATGAGGTTGTCCACGGGAAAAAATCATTACTGGATAAGATGCCCGGTGCTTATTGGGAAAAATTTGCCCAGCTAAGGCTTCTACTGGGCTATATGTTTGCCCATCCCGGGAAAAAGCTGTTATTTATGGGATTCGAACTGGGGCAGTTTGCGGAATGGAAAGATAAAGAACAGCTAGATTGGCATCTTTTGGACTACGAGCTGCACCGAAAACTGAATGACTATGTGAAAGTCTTAACGAAAGTCTACAAACGCACGAAAGCCCTCTATGAACTCGATCACCTGTGGGATGGATTTGAATGGATTGATGTTAATAATAACGAGCAGTCGATGTTTTCCTTTATTCGAAAGGGGAAGAAGAAAGAGGATGCGATCATCATCATTTGCAATTTTACGGGCATTAGCTATCAGGATTATCAGATAGGTGTGCCAAACTCTGGTGAATACCGGGAAATCCTTAATAATGACGACGTAGAATTTGGTGGTGCCGGTCACATTAATAAGCACACCATTCCGGCTTCAGATGAGCCGTTCCATGGAAGACCGTATTCAATTAAGCTCACAATTGCCCCGTATGGGTTTCAAATGATAAGACAAGTGAAAAAACGGAAGGAGAGAAAAGGCAATGGAAAAGAAAAGGTGCGTAGCCATGCTGCTGGCAGGAGGGAAAGGGAGCAGGCTTAATGCTCTTACAAAGGACCTCGCAAAACCGGCAGTGCCATTCGGAGGGAAGTACCGGATTATAGATTTTACCTTAAGCAATTGCGCAAATTCCGGAATTGATACTGTCGGCGTCTTAACGCAATATCAGCCGCTCTTGTTAAATTCATATATTGGAATAGGCAGTGCATGGGATCTTGACAGTAAAAATGGCGGGGTAACCGTTTTACCCCCTTACAGCGAATCTTCAGAAGTGAAGTGGTACACCGGTACGGCAAGCGCCATCTATCAAAATTTAAATTACTTAAAGCAGTACCAGCCGGACTACGTTTTAATCCTTTCTGGTGACCATATTTACAAAATGAATTACGAATCCATGCTTGAATACCATATTGAAAAACGAGCAGATGTAACGATCTCCCTGATCGAGGTACCTTGGGCGGAAGCCAGCAGGTTTGGGATTATGAATACAAACGATGAACTGAGAATCCTGGAATTTGAGGAAAAGCCAAATGAGCCAAAAAATAATCTTGCCTCGATGGGCATATATATTTTTAGTTGGAATATATTGAAAGAATATTTGGAAATGGATGCCCGCAATCCGGACTCTAGTCATGATTTTGGGAAAGATGTCATTCCAAGGCTTCTTGAAGAAAATAAAAAATTATTTGCCTATCCGTTCAAAGGCTATTGGAAAGACGTTGGCACTGTAAAGAGTCTTTGGGAGGCCAACATGGATTTATTGGAGGAAGATTGCGAATTAGATTTATTTGACCATGACTGGAGAATTTATTCTGTTAATCCTAATCGTCCTCCGCAATATATTTCTCCGGATGCAAGAGTAATGGAATCACTCATTAATGAAGGGTGCACAATTGAAGGGGAAATTGAAAAATCAGTTCTCTTCCAGGGCGTAACAGTAGGGAAGGATACCACTGTTAAGGAGTCTGTGATCATGCCGGATGCAACAATTGGCAGCAATTGTTTTATTGAAAAAGCGATTGTGCCGTGTGACGTGAAAATACCGGACGGAACTGTCATTCGTTCCTTCGATGATGAAATCATCCTAGTCACAGAGGAAATGTTAAAAACATTGTACTCTGCCTATTAAAAATAGAATGAGAGCCCAGTCGGACTGGGTGCTACAAGTATTAGGTGATAAGAAACTGGAGGGGACTTTGGCGTGAAAAGAAAGCTTTTAGGTATTATTGATGCAACGACCTATCATGAGGATTTGGATGATCTATTAACACATCGGTCTTTGGCGGCGCTGCCTTACGCAGGCCGTTATCGTATTATTGACTTTGTCCTTTCAAATATGGTGAATTCCGGCATTCGCAGTGTCGCTATATTTCCAAAAATGCAGTATCGTTCCTTGATGGACCACTTAGGGTCAGGGAAGAATTGGGACCTAAACCGGAAAAAGGATGGCCTTTTCTTTTTTCCTTCTTCAGTTGTAGGGAGCAATCCTAAAGGGATCGGTTCCTTTGATCTTTTCGCGGCAAATATGGATTATTTTTATCGCAGCACTCAGGAATATGCGATTATCTCAAATTGTTACACTATTTTAAATATGAATTTTAAACCTATGCTAGATTGGCATATGCATGCAAACTGCGATATTACCGAAATCCATCATCAGGATGGTCGATCATTAGAAATGTATTTAATCAAAACCTCTCTGTTGATGAAGCTGGTTGAAACTAGATTTGAGACTGGGTACAGCTGTATGAAAGATGTCGTCAGCGATATTCATAATAACTACACCGTTTGCCAATATGATTATGATGGATATGCCGTCAAGATAGATTCAATTGAAAATTATTATTCGACCAGCATGAATTTGCTAAAGCCTAACGTTTGGAAAAATCTTTTTAATACTGATCAGCCTATATTAACAAAGGTTAAGGATGAGCCGCCTGCTAAGTATTTAAAAGGATCATCCGTTAAAAATTCAATGATTGCAAACGGCTGTTTAATTAGCGGTACTGTTGAAAACAGTATTGTCTCGCGCGGAGTAAAAATCGGAAAAGGGGCCGTCATTAAGAACTGTGTCATTATGCAAAAATGCCAAATTGAGGACAATTGTTACCTGGATTCGGTTATTTTGGATAAGGATGTCCGGGTTGAATCAGGGACACATTTAACTGGCACAGCGGGGTCACCGTTTGTAATCAGAAAAGGTACAAAGCAAGGAGCGTTGATGAATTCGTGAAAGTATTATTTGCTGTGTCAGAGTGTGGACCATTTGCAAAGTCGGGGGGCCTTGCCGATGTAGCCGGATCTCTGCCAAAAGAGTTAAGAAGTCAAGGTACGGATGTTCGAGTCATCCTTCCCAAATACGGAACCATTTCAGACGAATATAAAAAAAGAATGAAGAAAATAAAGGAATTTTCCGTTTCTGTTGGCTGGAGAAAGCAGTATTGCGGGATTGAGGAATTAATCCATCATGGAGTAACATTTTATTTTGTGGATAACGAATATTATTTTAAACGTGAAGGATTTTACGGTTATTACGACGATGGCGAAAGATTTGCCTTTTTTAACCATGCTGTACTAGAAGTCATAGCAGAGTTGAACTTTTATCCCGACGTACTGCATTGCCATGATTGGCATACGGCTATGATTCCATACCTGCTTCGAAAAGAATATTACAAGAAGTCAGGTTATGGTCAGATAAAGACTGTATTTACCATTCATAATCTGCAGTTTCAAGGAATTTTTCCAAAAGAGGTCTTGAGAGACCTGTTCAATCTTGATGAACAATCCTTCCATTCTGGACATTTAGAGTTTTTCGGAAATGTCAATTTCATGAAGGGGGCACTTGTTGCAACAGACACTATTACAACAGTGAGTCCAACCTATCGAAATGAAATTCAAACAGTAAACTACGGAGAAAAGCTTGAAGGTTTGTTGAAGGCAAGAGACGAAGATCTTTTGGGAATTTTAAACGGTATTGATGATGACTTTTATAACCCTGAACATGACTCATTTCTCATACAAACCTATTCAAGCCAAGACATTAAGAAGAAATCCGTTAATAAAAGGGAAATTCAAAAGCAATTTGGCCTAAAGCAATCTGCTTCAGCTCCGTTAATGGTGATGATTTCAAGACTAACAAGACAAAAGGGTCTTGATCTCATTAAATGTGTCCTTCGGGAGATTTTACAGGAGGATATACAAGTTATTATCCTTGGAACCGGGGATTATGAATATGAAGAATATTTACGGCAAGCAGCCCGGATTTATCCGGAAAAATTGAAGGTTCATACCGGCTTTGATGAAGGACTTGCGCATCAATTATACGCAGCGGCAGACCTATTCTTGATGCCATCGCTGTTTGAACCGTGCGGCCTTTCCCAGTTGATAGCCATGAAATATGGAGCCATCCCAATTGTTCGGGAAACGGGCGGTTTAAATGATACGGTGAAGGCCTGGAATGAATTTACAAAGGTGGGAAATGGGTTTTCCTTCCGTAACTTCAATGCCCACGATATGCTTTATACGATTCAGCGGGCAATTAACTTCTATCATGATAAAAAAACATGGGGATCAATTGTAAAACAGGCAATGGAAATGGATTATAGCTGGGCTCAATCAGCTTTCCGCTATAATCAGCTGTATGCTGAACTCACTACAAGGAGTGAAACCCATGTTTTCTAATAAAGAACGGTTTAAGGAAGACTTCTTAAAAAGGCTTGAGATGCTCTGCGGGAAAAGCTTTTCAGAAAGTACGCCAAGAGATCATTATCAAACCCTTGGGAATATGATCCGTGAATATGTCAGCAATGATTGGATTTCTACTAATGAACGCTACATGGCAGTTAGAGAGAAACAGGTATATTATTTATCGATTGAATATTTGCTCGGCAAGCTTCTTCGGCAGAATCTGCTTAATCTGGGCGTGGAGGAAATCGTTGCGGAAGGCCTAAGTGACTTAGGAATTGAATTGGCCGACCTTGAAGAACTAGAACCGGATGCAGGCTTAGGAAACGGCGGCTTAGGGAGACTAGCCGCTTGTTTTTTGGACTCACTTGCCTCCACTGACCTGCCGGGACATGGCCATGGAATCCGCTATAAACATGGGTTATTCGAACAGAAGATAGTCGACGGCTATCAGGTCGAATTGCCGGAGCAATGGTTAAGAAGCGGCAATGTTTGGGAAATACGCAAGGCTGATTTGGCGGTTAGTATCCCGTTTTGGGGGAAAGTTGAAACCCGGCAAGAAAATGGCAGGCTTGTTTTTCAACATATAAACACGGAAGTAGTTACTGCTGTTCCGTACGATATGCCAGTTGTCGGCTTTCAAACAAAGACAATTAATACCTTAAGGCTTTGGAGCTCAGAGCCCGCCCAGTTTCCAGTTCATAAGGATATTTTACAATATAAGCGGAGGACAGAAGCCATTTCTGAATTTCTTTATCCGGACGATACCCATGATGAAGGCAAGACGCTAAGGCTGAAGCAGCAATACTTTTTAGTGTCGGCAAGCATCCAGTCAATTTTAAGGTCATATAAAAAACAGCATGGCAGCCTTGAAGCGCTGAATCATCATGTTTGTATTCATATTAATGATACCCATCCTGTTCTAGCCATTCCGGAACTGCTAAGGATTCTGATGGACGAGGAAGGCTTTTCTTGGGATCAAGCATGGGAGATTACAACTAATACGATCTCTTATACTAATCATACCACCTTATCAGAAGCCTTGGAGAAATGGCCGATTCATATCTTTCAGCCGCTCCTGCCAAGAATTTATATGATTGTTGAGGAAATAAATGAAAGATTTTGCAAGGAACGTTGGGAAGAGACCCCAGGCGATTGGGAGCGAATTGCGGGACTAGCAATAATAGCAGATGGCTATGTCAAAATGGCCCATTTAGCGATTGTTGGCAGCTTTAGTGTAAACGGTGTGGCAAGATTACATACCGAAATCTTAAAGGAACGTGAGATGCGGCCATTCTTTCAGCTATTCCCTGAGAAGTTCAACAATAAGACGAACGGAATTGCCCATCGCCGCTGGCTGTTAAAAGCAAACCCAAAATTGTCCTCGCTCCTATTCGAAACAATAGGGGATGGGTGGACTCACTCCGCACACGAGCTGATGCAGTTCCTTAATTATCAAGACGATCACTCGATTTTAGGGGAATTAGCGGCAATCAAGCAGGAGAATAAGCAAAATTTGGCTGAGGTGATTTATAAGCACAACGGTATTTCCGTTAATCCCGATGCCATTTTTGATGTCCAGGTGAAGAGGCTGCACGCTTATAAAAGACAGCTTCTAAATGTCCTGCATATCATGCACCTATATAATCGAATTTTGGAAGATTCCAGTTTTTCTATGGCGCCGAGGGTATTTATTTTTGGAGCAAAAGCATCTCCAGGATATTATTACGCGAAGAAGATTATTAAATTAATCAATACGGTAGCTGAGAAAGTTAATCATGATCCAAAAGTCGGTGATAAAATGAAGGTCGTGTTTTTGGAGAATTACCGCGTTTCATTGGCGGAGAAAATATTTCCTGCTGCAGATATAAGCGAGCAGATTTCAACCGCCAGCAAGGAAGCATCAGGTACGGGGAATATGAAGTTCATGATTAATGGGGCATTGACGTTAGGGACCTTGGACGGGGCAAATGTAGAAATTCATGAAAGGGTAGGGGACGATAATATTTTTATCTTCGGTCTAACAGCCGAGGAGGTCCTCCATTATTATCGGCACGGCGGATATGAATCCGTTGAATATTATCATCATGACAACCGGATTCAGCAGGCTGTCAATCAGCTGGTAAACAGATTTTTCCCGGGCGTTCAAAACGAATTTGAACCAATCTTTGACTCATTGCTTGAAGAAAACGATCAATATTTTGTCTTAAAGGATTTCGCTTCTTATGCAGATACCCAGCGGATGGTAGGAGAAGCCTATTCAGATTCATTAAAATGGCAGAAAAAGTGCCTGATTAACATCGCCCATGCAGGCTACTTCTCAAGCGACCGAACAATAAAGGAATACGCCAAAGATATATGGGGCATCCATCCAGTTAAATAAATGTAAAAAGCTTCTGCCCACGGCAGAAGCTTTTTACATTTATTTAAGAAAAGAAGTAACCGGCGAAAATGCCAATGGCCAATAAGAAACCAAAGATGGTATTCGTTTGAGCAGTTGCTTTCATAGCTGGTGCCATTTGAATTGGCACTGTACCCTTAATAAAGCCTTTAACTGATTTTATCGGCTTCGGAGTGCTTATCAATACGAGTGCCGTCCAAATTGGGGCGATATTAGCAATAATAAGCCCTAAAATCCAGACATACGAAAAGGCAAACATCCCTGCCAATAGGTAGATGGCCTTTTCTTTGCCAAGAAGAATGGCCAATGTTTTTCTGCCGAATTCTTTGTCGCCGTCAAGATCGCGGATATTATTTGACAAAAGAATTCCGCCGACTAAAATAAAACTTGGCACTGATACAAGAATACTTGTGCTGTCCACTGTCCCTGTTTGGATAAAGAATGAGATTAAAATAATCATCATCCCCATAAAGAAACCTGCAAACAATTCTCCGAATGGTGTGTAAGCGATTGGAAGCGGCCCGCCTGTATATAAATATCCAATCAACATACATACCAAGCCCACTAAGGCTAACCACCAACTGCTGTTTGCACATATATAAACTCCCAATAATAAAGCAATTCCATAGAGTCCTAATGCCAGCTGCATCACTGTCTTTGGCTTAATTCCGTCCCGGACAATGCTGCCGCCAATCCCGACAGAGTCCTCTGTATCGAGACCTCGTTTAAAATCATAATATTCATTAAACATATTTGTGGCTGCCTGGATTAATAGGCTTGCAATTAGCATGGCGAAGAAAAGACCGAAATGAATTTTCCCGTGCCGAAGTGCCAGTGCAGTGCCTAGCAATACAGGTACAAACGCTGCGGTTAAAGTATGGGGGCGGGTCATTTGCCACCAAACCTGGAAGCCGCGGTTTGAACCAACAACAGGTTTAGAACCTTCCCGTAAATTTGGCTGCATATTTTTTCTCCTCCCTTTTAAATGCATGATCTATCTGTACAAAACGTATTTATAAAGAATGGTTATTACCCAACCCTAAGTGTAGGAAATATCAAGTAGAGTGTCAATTAAATTTTACTTTCAAAACTAGAAGATAATCCCTTCTCGAGTAATATCAATATTTAGTGGGAAAATGAGTGTATCGAAGCCTTTTGCAACCGATTTTCGGAAATTTGACATATAATAAGGAAATGAATCAGCAGAAGTAGTGACAACCATTATTGACTTCTTTACAATGGGAGTAGTATCTTTAAAAAGGTTTAAAATGAATGGAGACAGCCCTAATTTGGCTGTTTTGGAGGGATTTGCTTGATTACCATTCAGGAAATCGAAACGAAGGAAAGAAGTCTTTTGGCGATGAAGCGCGCAAAAGAACTTGGCCGTCCCATTTTAATGAGTGAAGTTAAAAAAATGAATCATATCGACCCCTTTTTATTCTTTTCTATTGGGAATGAACACTATTCAGGCGAACGGATTTTTTGGAAGGATCCAAAAGACGAATTTATATTAGCAGGACTGGGAATTTCTAAGCAATTTCAATTTGATCAGTCAGATGACCGTTTTGGCCGTATAGAAGAAGAATGGAAGGAATTTTTAAAAGACAGCCTTATTTCTAATCCATTCTCCCAAATTGGAATAGGCCCGCTGATATTTGGAGGATTTTCTTTTGATCCATACAAAGAAAAGACAGTGCTTTGGTCGAAATTTGATGATTCATTATTTTATCTGCCAAAATATCTTTTGAGTGTTATTAAGGGACAAGTCTTTTTTACAACTAATATTATCTTTACACCGAACGATGATGAATTGTTATATAAGCATATAATCGATGAACGGAATAAACTTTTTCAGTCTCTTCAGAACCACCACCACACAGCTCTGCCTGCCCTTCTGGAAACAAAGGAAATTTCACCTGAGAAGTGGAAAAATACTGTTGATGCTATGGTAAAGGAATTAAACAGAGGCCCGCTAAAAAAAGTAGTTCTTGCCAGGGAACTTCGGTTGAATTTTAATGACATTGTTGCTTCAGAGGCAGTCTTGCAACATTTAAATGAACAACAGCATGAAAGCTTTATCTTTGCTCTTGAATCGAATGGTGATTGTTTCCTTGGAGCATCTCCAGAGAGACTGGTGAAAAAGAATGGCACCGAACTTTTCTCTACCTGTCTTGCTGGCTCCATCTCACGGGGACATAACCCGGAGGAGGATCGATTACTGGGAGAAAAATTGCTTGCTGACCAAAAAAACTTGCTTGAGCATCAATATGTTGTGGAAATGATAAAGGAAGCACTAGAGGAATCTTGTGAAGAAATCATCCTTCCTGATAAACCGCAGCTAATGAAAATCAGGGACATACAGCATTTGTATACACCGGTCATCGGAAAGTGCAGTGGTGACAGTTCTCTATTGCATCTGGTTGAAAGATTGCATCCAACTCCTGCTCTTGGCGGACTTCCGAAGAAAGAAGCGGTTGAAAAAATCCGTCAAGTTGAGGAACTTGACCGCGGCTTTTATGCAGCCCCCGTAGGTTGGCTGGATTATGTAGGAAATGGGGAATTTGCAGTAGCCATTCGCTCGGGCCTCTTACAAGGCAAGGAAGCATCTTTATTTGCCGGATGCGGGGTTGTCGCAGATTCTCATTCCGAAAGTGAATATTTAGAGACAAGCTTGAAGTTTAGGCCAATGCTTCGGGCGCTTGGGGGAAAATAATATGAATCATCAAGAATCATTAACTGCTTATATAGCGGCATTTGTCGGGGAGTTGGTTCTTTCCGGGATTACCGATGTGGTGGTCAGTCCCGGGTCAAGATCTACCCCGATGGCATTGGTAATGGCAGAACATCCGGATTTAAACGTACATATCCACGTGGATGAGCGCTCTGCCGCCTTTTTTGCATTGGGAATCGCAAAGGCGACAAATCGAACCGTTGCTATTCTTTGCACATCAGGTACAGCCGCTGCTAATTACTTTCCGGCTATTGTCGAAGCGCGTTATTCACGAGTCCCATTGCTGGTTTTGACAGCAGACCGTCCGCACGAGTTGCGAGAGGTTGGGGCACCGCAGGCGATTGACCAAATTCATCTGTACGGAAATCACGTCAAGTGGTTTGCAGAAATGGCACTGCCTGAGAAAAATGATGAGATGATCCGCTACGCGCGGACAGTCTGCTCCCGTGCTGCCTCATATGCAGCCAACGCTCCAGCTGGTCCGGTTCATTTGAACTTTCCTTTTAGAGAACCACTTATTCCTAAATTGGATGAGAAACTCTTTTCAGTAAGTGAGCGTCCAAAAGGATATGTGCAGGTACATAATGGTGAACTAAACATAAACGAAATGGAGTATCAAGAAATCGCCGAGCGGTTGGCTGGCAAAGCGAAGGGGATCATTGTATGCGGAAATATAGCCGATGGACGTATCGCAAAAGCTGTAACAATGCTCGCTAATCAATTAAAGTATCCAATCTTAGCAGACCCGCTATCACAGCTTAGAAGTGGGCAGCATGTAAATGATCAAATTATTGATACTTACGACACATTCTTAAGAAATGAAGATGCGCAATCTTTCCTTAAACCGGACGTGATTATCCGTATTGGTTCGATGCCGGTGTCTAAAGCGTTAACCATATTTATCAAAGGAAATCCGAATGCAGACCAATTTGTAATCGATGGCGGTGGCGGCTGGCGGGATCCTGCTATTTTGTCGACAGATATGATTTTCTGTAATGAAGCGATTTTTTGTGAAAAAATTTCAGCATATTCCAAACCTCGTGTGGAGACGGGATACTTAGACGCTTGGAAAAAAGTAAATGATCTTACAAAAGAAAATATGTCTTCAATACGGGATATTACAGAATTAAGTGAAGGAAAGCTATTTTATCAGCTTGCTGAGATGCTTCCAGACGGTGCGAACCTTTTTGTTGGGAACAGTATGCCAATTCGTGATTTGGACAGTTTTTTCTTAACAAATGGCAAGTCAATTAAGATTATGGCTAACAGGGGTGCAAACGGCATCGACGGGACTGTATCCACAGCCTTGGGTGCGGCGATGTACTCAAAGCCATTATATTTGGTTCTTGGAGACTTAACCTTTTTTCATGATTTAAATGGACTTTGGGCAGCAATGAAGCATCAAATTAATATAAACATTATTCTTATTAACAATAATGGAGGCGGGATTTTTTCCTTCCTTCCGCAAAATGAACATCCGAAGCATTTCGAACTTCTTTTCGGCACACCATTAAACATCGAATTTGAACATGCCGTGAAAATGTTTAACGGACAATTTACGAAAATTAAGGATTGGGATCATTTCCAAATTATAATGGAAAGGTCAAGAGATACTTCAGGCATAAATGTCTATGAAATTGTCACAAACAGAGACATAAATCGAGACGAGCACCGCGAATTTTGGCGTGGGGTTTCCCAGGAAATATCAAATTTTGTCAAAGGTGAGCAAAAATGAGGATAGTTGCTGGCGGAATACGCTATCATGTCGAGATTTGCGGGAATGGATTCCCCCTCGTTATGCTTCATGGATTTACGGGAGATTCATCAACATGGACTACTTTTTGCGAACGACTGGGAAAACACTCACGGTTGATTATTCCTGACATCATCGGTCATGGAAAAACGGAAGCTCCTGAGGATGCGGGCAGATACCGGATGGAGGAGGCCGCTCAAGATTTAATTTCCATTCTTGATAAACTTCAGATTGAGCAAATTGATTTATTAGGCTATTCAATGGGGGGCAGGCTTGCCCTGTCATTTGCCTGTCTATATCCCAAAAGGGTTCGAAAATTGATTTTGGAAAGCGCTTCTCCTGGTCTTGAATCAAAGGACGAAAGAAAACAGCGCTGTATGAAAGATGCCGAATTAGCTCATTTTATTAAGGATAAAGCTATAAAGGAGTTTGTTGAATACTGGGAGAATATCCCCTTATTTTCAACTATGAAGAGGCTTCCGGAAAAAGTACAAGGAAAAGTAAGGGAACAGCGTTTAAGCAATTCTCCTATTGGTCTTGCCAATAGCTTGCTAGGTATGGGAACAGGTTCTCAGCCATCTTGGTGGGGGCAATTAGATAAGCTGGCCTGTGAAGTTTTGCTCCTCACCGGTGAGGAAGATTTGAAGTTCTGCAGGATTGCTGAAAAAATGAACAAGGAGCTGAAAAATAGCTCTTTGGTAACGATTTCAAGATGCGGTCATGCAATTCATGTGGAAGAACCCGAAAAGTTTGGTACAATAGTAAGTGACTTTTTGTCAAATAAAAACAAAGGAGGAATTTATAGTGGCAGTTGAATGGATTCCAGGTCGTAAATACGATGAAATTATCTATGAAACATATAACGGAATAGCCAAAATCACGATTAACCGTCCCCATGTACATAATGCTTTTACACCAAAAACAGTGATGGAATTAATTGATGCTTTTGCCTATGCCCGAGATGATTCCGAAGTCGGCGTCATTGTATTAACAGGTGCAGGAGACAAGGCATTCTGTTCCGGCGGCGACCAAAGCGTCCGCGGACATGGTGGATATGTTGGTGAGGACCAAATTCCGCGCCTTAACGTACTTGATCTTCAGCGTCTGATTCGTGTTATTCCAAAACCGGTTGTGGCAATGGTTAAAGGCTATGCAATTGGCGGAGGTCATGTTCTGCATGTAGTCTGTGATTTAACGATTGCAGCTGACAATGCTGTTTTTGGACAAACAGGTCCTAAGGTCGGCAGCTTTGATGCCGGTTACGGTTCAGGTTATCTTGCCCGTATTATTGGTCATAAAAAGGCACGTGAAATCTGGTATTTATGCCGCCAATACAATGCCCAAGAGGCGCTTGATATGGGCTTAGTCAATACAGTTGTTCCGCTTGAACAGGTAGAAGAAGAAACAATCAAATGGTGCCAGGAAATGCTTGAAAAGAGCCCAACCGCACTTCGTTTCATCAAGGCGGCCATGAATGCTGATACCGATGGATTAGCCGGACTTCAGCAATTTGCCGGTGACGCAACGCTGTTATACTATACAACCGACGAAGCGAAAGAAGGACGCGATGCCTTCAAAGAAAAGCGCAAGCCGGACTTCGGTCAATTCCCGCGTTTCCCTTGATGAAAAGACGTTACAACAGCAACAGCTTGATGGTCCCCATCAGGCTGTTTTTATTAAATACATACCTTTAAGCAATCTTTAAAGGATTTAATGACAAAAAGAGAAAGAAAATCCATGGAAGTGTTCTCGTAAAGGGGCCGTGTGGGGACAAAACGAGAAGGAAATTTAGTGGAGGTGTTCTCATAAAGGACCCTGAGGACGAGAACTAGAAAAAAATCCAATTCTAATAAACACGAATTCGGATATTCGGATTAAGAGGAAATTACATTGAAGATAAAGGGTGGTGTAATGTGCATAACGAAACAATGCCAAATTTTTTGATAAAAAGAGCCTTTCTAACTCCGGATCGGACTGCTGTTTATTTTCATGATCAAGCTATAACGTTTCAGGAACTGTATGAACGGTCTTTAATAGCAGCAGGTCAAATTCAGCAGCTTGGAGTTCAAAAGAATGACTTTGTCGGCGTTTTATTAAAAAATCATCTTGATACCGTCGTAATTTTGTTTGCCCTTCAACTTCTTGGCGTCAGGATGGTCATTTTGAACAATCGCTTAACATCGTCTGAACTCATATGGCAGCTAGAGGACTCAAAATCCTCTTTATTGATTTTGGAAGATAGTTTTTCAGAACTCGAGAATGTTATCAAACAACAACTTCCAGCGCTTAACACTGTGACAAAAAGCTGCTTGTTTGCAAGAGAACAGGGAGCTGCTGTGGTACAAGAAGAAATCAGTTTATCAGATATCTGCACGATCATGTATACCTCAGGAACTACCGGTCATCCCAAGGGTGTCTTGCAAACCTATGGCAACCACTGGTGGAGCGCAACAGGATCGGCGTTAAATTTAGGTTTCGTAGAAAGTGACTGTTGGGTTTGTACAGTGCCGCTGTTCCATATCAGCGGATTCTCCATTTTAATGCGAAGCGTCATTTACGGAATGCCGATTGTCCTTCATGAAAAATTTGATGCGCAGAAAGTAATCGAAGATATTAGTGATAAAAAGGCCACAATTATGTCAGTTGTTGGGACGATGCTTGCAAGTATTGTTGAAGCTTTGACAGTTAACGGATTGCCGAACCATTTTCGCTGTTTTCTGTTAGGCGGCGGCCCAGCCCCTTTACCATTGCTAGAGGCTTGTGTAAAAAAGAATTTACCTGTGTTTCAAAGCTATGGAATGACGGAAACTTCGTCGCAAATTGTTACCCTCTCTCCGGAATATAGTCTAAACAAGCTTGGTTCGGCAGGAAAACCATTATTTCCATCCCAGCTTAAAATCGAACTGGATGAGCACAAGACGGCATCGCCACACGAGGCAGGGGAAATAGTCGTCAAGGGCCCGAATGTAACTGCTGGATATCTTAACAGACCTGATTCAACCAAAGAAAAAATCCGTGAAGGCTGGCTCCACACAGGTGATATCGGGTATTTAGATGAAGAAGGCTTTTTATATGTATTGGACCGGCGCTCCGATTTAATAATTTCAGGCGGTGAAAATATTTATCCCGCAGAAATTGAATCTGTGTTGCTATCGCACCCGGAGGTAGTGGAAGCAGGGGTTACTGGTACAGATGATGCCAAATGGGGACAAGTGCCGATTGCTTTTATAGTGAAAAGGGAAGGCGCCACATTGACGCTTGAGGAGATCCATCAATTTTGCCAAACACGGCTGGCAAAATATAAAGTCCCTAAACAATTCTATTTTGCAGAACAACTGCCAAGGAACGCAGCGAAGAAACTTTTAAGAAGAAATCTTCGTGAACTGATAAATGAAAAATAAAGAACCAGTCATCATTGACTGGTTCTTATTATTAAAGTCCGGCCGGTTCAAATGTTTTACAATCAGTTTCTTTGCTTGTATCAGCCTTTTTGCCAGTATGGCTGACAACGTAAATTTGGTCAGCGCTGCATTTGTTTCCTTTTGCCCAATATGAACAGTTATTGACTTCGCATAAAACATCCTGAGCCATGTGCATCACTCCTTAACGTATTTGGTAATACAGGTATAGCATTTGATGATTGTGTGATATGCATGTCAGTAAGTGATTGGGTGAAAACGTGAATCATTGGCCAGAAATCCAAATTGTTTCAATTAATTATTTAAAGCTGTTTCCAATGTTTTTAAGTTTTTATTCATTAATGTAAAGTAAGTTTCCTTATTTGTAATGTCGTTCTTTGTCAAAATCGCCAAATTATGAATTGGCAGCGCACGTGCACCAATTTCTTTTTGCACGACCTTGCCAAGCTTGGATTTAACATTTTGTTCAAACAGCATATAGTGCAGGCCTTCATGGTCAGCCATGGAAATGATTTTCTCTAATTCCTTTTGGCTTGGTTCGTTGGTTGTGGATAGGCCAGAAATGCTGATCTGTTCAATTCCATAGCGGGTTTCCCAATAGCTGAAGGCCGCATGGGTGACAATGATTTTTTTGTGCTTCGCCTGAGAAATCGTATTAGTGAAATTTGCATTTAATTCGTCCAACTCGTCAGCAAGCTTTTGGTAATTTTCATCAAAGTAAGCCTTTTGCTGTGGGAGCTTTTTCGCTAATTGGTGGTTGATTACCGCTGCCATTTCCTTCGAATAAACAGGGTCAAGCCAGACGTGAGGATTAACGCCGGCATGATCTTCCTGATCTTCCTCATCAGATGAATGGTCTTTTGGCAGTTCCAGCCCTTCCGCAGCAGGTACTATGGTAACATTCTCATCTTTTAAGGTGTCTTTGGCTTTTTCTACAAAACCCTCAAGCCCAAGACCGATATAGAAAAATAAGTCTGAATCAGCCAAATTCATCATATCCTTTTGCGAAGGCTCAAAGGTATGTTCATCAGCGCCTGGTGGGTAGATTGTAGCCACTTTTACATATTTTCCGCCAATCCGTTCCGTAAAATATTGCAGTGGAAAAACGGTCGTATATATCGTCAATTGATTTTTCTTTTTTGTAGTTTGTTCGGTATTATTTCCACATGCAGATAAAACCAAGCTTAACGGCAACAGAAAAGAAAGAAAAAAAATTAGTTTTTTCATAAAAGCTCCTTTTTAAATCGTATTTATTCCGATTTAACAACGAAAAAATTTTAAATATTATGAATCTAATACGTAACAATTCCGATTTACTTATGTATCTTACAAAAAATTTGCATTTTATGCAAGTGAAAAAATTGTATATTCGGATGAATTTTATGTATCCTTAAAAAAGAGAAGCATTAAGGAGAGTGAATAAATGGAAAATTCATCATTATTAAATGATATTCTTGCCTTCAATAAAAAATTTGTGGAAGAACGCGAGTATGAAAAGTATGAGACAACTAAATATCCGAATAAAAAAGCAGTAATCCTAACTTGTATGGATACCAGGCTTCTGGAACTATTGCCAAAGGCCTTGAATTTAGGGAATGGGGATGTAAAACTGATTAAAAATGCCGGGGCGATTGTGACCCATCCGTTTGGAAGTATAATGCGGAGCATTTTAATTGCCCTTTATCAACTCCAGGCAAAAGAGGTTTTTGTGATTGCGCATCATGATTGCGGGATGAGCGGATTGAAAGCAGAACCAGTCGTGGCAGAGATGAAGGAGCGGGGTGTCAGTCAGGAAACCCTTGATACACTAGCCTATTCTGGAGTTGATTTTAATCAATGGCTGCATGGCTTTGATAATGTAACCGAGAGTGTAAAATATAGCGTCGAGATGATCAAAAAGCATCCGCTTATGCCGAAGGGTGTACCTGTTCACGGACTCGTTATTGATCCAAGGACAGGAAAGCTCGACCTAGTGGTTGACGGTAATCAGGATTAATGATTTTTGCGATCCTGCCATTTTTCAGGAACCGGATCGACTCCACCCGGATGAAAGGGATGGCATTTCAAAATTCTTTTAATTGCCAGATATCCGCCTTTAATGGCCCCGAAACGCTGAACAGCCTCAAGCCCATAATGAGAGCAGGTGGGATAAAAGCGGCAGGAAGGCGGTTTTAAAGGTGAAATGGCTATTTGATAAAACCTGATAAGGGCGATTGATAATTTCTTTAACATATAATGCTGCTCCTTTAATATAATTTCCTTCAAGATAACACAAATCCAATAAAACGTCTAAATTGGTAATTAATACGTTGCAGAAAAAAAACGGAATTTATAGTATGATAGAGTATAGATTTCTAGAGGAGATGATTGGGATGCCTTCAGTTGAGAGCTTTGATTTAGATCATAATGCCGTGAAAGCTCCTTATGTCAGACACTGTGGTGTGCATAAGGTAGGTTCCGACGGTGTAGTTAATAAATATGATATCCGCTTTTGCCAGCCAAATAAACAGGCGATGAAGCCGGATGCTATTCATAGTCTTGAGCACATGCTTGCCTACACTATTCGCAAGCATGCAGAGAAGTATGACCATTTTGATATTATTGATATTTCGCCTATGGGCTGTCAAACGGGTTTTTATCTAGTCGTCAGCGGTGAGCCGACAGTGGAGGAAGTCATTGACCTTCTTGAGGATACCATGAAGGATGCTTTGGAACTTACCGATGTTCCTGCGGGAAATGAAAGGCAGTGCGGCCAGGCAAAGATGCATACTCTAGAAGGGGCAAAGCGTCTAATGCGCTACTGGCTTGAGCAGGACAAGGAAGAATTAAAGCAGATATTTGCATAAAAGGAAAAAATTCCTATTCGGCAAGAATAGGAATTTTTTTATACTTTTTTTGGCTCATCATCTTTTTCATTGACATTATTTAGATTTGGATTGTTTTCCAACGGGTCAACCGTATGCTTATAGGTATAAGCTTTTGATGTGGTAATGACTGCTAAGAAAAGAACGACAAAAACAATAATGATTGATACGATCATCACAATAGACAATGATTTCTCCCCCTTTTTCCCCTCTATTGTAACATGTTTTTTGGTTTTTTAGCTGTAAATAAAAAGGAAACTGATGAATTCAGCTTCCTTTTCGTCATTATGTAGATATCAGTGAATATTTCGAGGATAGTAAGTATGAGTCCGCTGTTGGCCATATTGCTCTTGAGCAAACTTCCCCTTTAGGCTTTCAATGAGGTAAAGCCCCATCAAATCATATAATTCCTGCTTATCCATGTCATGAATTAAAGCTATCAAGTCCTCGTGTGACATTTCTTCTAAGAAAGCAAAGGCAAGCATATCAATGTCCTCTTCATCGCCGGTCAGTTTGTTCCGGTACATTTCATACAATTCATCGACAAGTTTCATTTCCAGCACCTCCTATGTGCATTTAAAAATTTTCTTCTTACTTAATCCATTCCCATTCAAAACAAAAAAAATCCATATTTCCGATTGCTTGAATTAGCAGAAAACTCTGTCATTTTTATTACGAGTATTATACCGTATTCATTTACAAAAAATAAATCGAATTTTGTAATAGAATAAATTTTTTATTTTTGTGGATTACTAAAGATTAAAAGGGGATGAAATCATGAGTGAACAGAAGAAAACCTATTATATAGATATTGGAACAGGTCAGATTTCACAAAGTGCCACTTCGTCTACTTGGAACTTTCAAATTCAAGCGAATGATGAGGAAATCACTCAGCTGCGTGAGTTATTCGATCAAAATTATTCGACAGAGTGGAAAAACTTTTTTCGAGCACATACACCATATGTTCAATATCATTATGACCGTGAGAATGATGATTATGACAACACTATGCAGCAAATTTACGGAATGATTCATAAGCTCGGTGACGAGGAAGCAAAAAAGCATATTGAAAGCATGAATATCTTACCTAACTCATAAACAAAGAAAGGAAAATCCCTGCCTTTAGGATTTTCCTTTTTTCATTTATACTTAAATTAAAAATAAAGCGGGGAAAAGGTATGATTCGATTTTTAGATGATCATGGAAATACCGTGGAAATGGCTTTTAACAAAGATGCCTTTTCCGATGAAGTAAAACATGTTCTTGTCATAAGTCAGTTCGGTGACGAGTGGATTTTAACAAACCATAAAAAAAGAGGACTCGAATTTCCAGGTGGCAAAAGGGAACCGGGGGAAACTTTGGAGGAAGCGGCAAAACGTGAGGCATATGAAGAAGCAGGCATATTTTTTTCGGATTTAATGTATCTGGCCGAGTATAAGGTGTATGACGAAAATGGTTCATTTGTTAAAGCTGTATTTTGGGGAAAAGTCAAAAGGATGGAGGAGACAGGCTGCTATCACGAGACAAACGGACCTGTCAGGATCAAAGGAGACCTCCTTAAAAAACGGTATGGTGAGGAATACAGCTTTATCATGAAGGACCGTGTTGTAGAGGAATGCCTGAAATTGGTTGAGGCATATAGAAACGAAAAAGAATAGAGGAATGCCCTCATGCAATCCCCTATTCTTTGATAAGTTTTTTTTCAAGAAAATCAACAAGCTGATACATAATCGTGGCGAACACAGCGATAACCAATAGTGATAAAAAGACAAGGGTGAAATTAAAGACCTGGAAACCGTAAATAATCATATAGCCAAGCCCTTTAGAGGAAACGAGAAATTCCCCTACAATGACACCAACCCATGAGAGTCCCACATTGACCTTTAAGGTAGAAATGATGGTTGGAAAACTGGCGGGAATAATGGCTTCCTTAAAGCATTGAAATCTGCTCGCTCCAAAGGTTTGCAACACCTTTAAATAATTGGGATCTACCTCTTTAAAGGCTGTATATACAACGATGGTTGTGATAATGACAGAAATAATTGCACCCATCGCAATGATAGACGGGTACCCCGGGCTCAAAGCAACGATCAAAACAGGGCCTAGCGCCACTTTTGGCATCGCATTAAGGATAACAAGATAGGGGTCAAGGATTTTGGAAATCATCGGTGACCACCATAGGATTGCTGCCAGCAGCACACCTAGAAAGGTTCCCAAGACAAAACCAAATACTGTTTCAGTTAGAGTCACACCCAAATTTGTTAATAGTGATCCATCCTGTAATTTATTTATAAACAGACTCCAAATTTTCGATGGGGAGCTAAAAATGAGAGGGTCAATCCATTGTTTTGCGCTGAAAAGCTCCCAGCTTGAGAAAAAGACCAGAAAAATAATGGCCTGGTAAAACCGCACCCACCTTTTTTCAACCTTTAATGAGCGAATATAATTTTTATGGAGGAGTTTAACCTTATCCGTTTCCTTGTTCAAGAGACTCCAACTCCTTCCATATGGTTTGAAATAAACTTTGATATGCTTCATGGTTTCTGGCATTAAATGGAGATAATGTTTTCAGTTCTTCAGGCATTTCAAACGTTTTGTGAATTCTTCCTGGGCGAGATGACAGTAAGTAAACACGATCACTCATGGCAATAGCTTCCCCGATATCATGTGTGACCAAAATGGCTGTCTTTCCAAATTTATCCAATGTTTGTGAAACAAGATCTTCAAGCTTAAGCTTCGTTTGATAATCGAGTGCGGAAAAAGGCTCATCAAGCATCAAAAGCTTGGGCTCAGTTGCAAGCGTCCTTACAAGGGCAACTCGCTGCCTCATGCCGCCGGACAGTTGTTTTGGCAATTGTTTTTCAACATCGCCCAAGCCCATTTGCTGAAGCAGGCTTAAGGCAGCTGACTTGTTTTTTTCTGTCAGCTGTTTTGATAATTTAAGGCCTAAAAGGATATTTTCTTCGATTGTTTTCCAAGGAAACAGATAATCTTGTTGAAGCATGTAGCCAATATCGTTATTTGTGGTTGATACCGGCTTGTTTTCTAGCAAAACTGTCCCCTGAGTTGGTTTAATCAAGCTTGAAATTATGGAGAGCAGAGTCGTCTTTCCACAGCCGCTAGGGCCGAGGATGGAGACAAATTCTCCCTCCTCTACCGTAAGCGAAATATCGGAGAGGGCCGTGGTTCTAGAGTCTTTGGTAAAATACGTGTGTTGTATATTTTGAACCTTTAAGAAGCTCAATGTTCCGGCCTCCCTTTCGGAGTTATTTTTTCATGACTTTTTCGGCAATCTCTGTATTGACCAGCGTGTCATGTTTTACTTCTTTTGGAAGCTCCCCGGCTTCCTTCATAATGTTTTGCAGATTATTCCATTCTTCCTCATCAAGAATTGGATTTGTGGCAAAAGACCCCTGACTCTTATAACGATCGACAACAGTTTTCATGATTTCAGGATCGGTATCAGGAAAGAAGGATTCAACCGCTTTGGCAATTTCTTCGGCACTATGGGAATCGACCCATTGTTGAGCCTTATAGACTGCTCTTGTGAATTTTTCGATAACGTCCCTGTTATCTTTCATATAGCTCTGTTTAGCCATGAAAGTTGTATACGGAACATGCCCTGATTCCTTTCCGAAGGAGGCAACAATATAACCTTTACCTTCTTTTTCAAAAATGCTGGCAGTTGGTTCAAATAATTGAACAAATTCTCCACTTCCGGAGGCAAAAGCATTGGCGATGTTTGCGAAGTCAATATTTTGGATTAGGTTTAAATCATTATGCGGGTCAATTCCATGCTTCTTTAATACAAATTCGCCAACCATTTGCGGCATGCCGCCTTTACGCTGGCCAAGGAAGGTCGTACCTTTTAATTGATCCCATGAGAAATTGTCAATTTTTTCTCTTGAAACAAGGAAGGTGCCATCAGTCTGGGTGAGCTGCGCAAAATTGATGACCGGATCGTTTGCCCCTTGAGCATATACGTAAATTGAGGTTTCCGAGCCGACCAGAGCCACATCCGCGCCGCCCGAGATGAGGGCAGTCATTGTCTTGTCACCGCCAGGTGTTGTCGTTAATGTGACATCAAGACCTTCATCCTTGAAGAATCCCTTTGATAAAGCAACATATTGAGGAGCATAAAAGATTGACCTGGTAACTTCTGCAATACGGACTTTTTCCAGTTTCTTCGGTTCCTTAGCGGTATCTTTATTACAAGCGATTAGGGAAAACATAAGTATACTAATGAGGAGAAAGGAGAAACTGACTTTTGACCATTTTTTCATAAAATAACCTCCTTATCTGGGCTGCTTGCCTAGAATATCGTATGAAAAAGAAAAAAATGTGTGAATGCCCAGTTCCGGAATTTTTTATTAAATGATTAGGACTTTAATCAGGTAGTGGTTCCGGTATATTGCCCGAACGAGTTAGGGAAACTAGGCTCTTGTAGTTATAAAATGTTTAAAACACCTGGACAGTAAAGGTAAATCGAGATTGGGTAGTTATGAAAGGTTTATAACGCCCAAAGGATAAGGGTAAATCGAATTTCGGTAGTTATGAAAGGGTCTATAACGCCAGAACAATGAAGGTAAATCGAGATTGGGTAGTTATGAAAGGTTTATAACGCCCGAACGGTAACGGTAAATCGAGATTGGGTAGTTATAAAAGGTTCATAACACCCGAACGGTAAAGGTAAATCGAGATTGGGTAGTTATAAAAGGTTTATAACGCCCGAACGATAAAGGTAAATCGAATTTCGGTAGTTATGAAAGGGTCTATAACGCCCGAACGGTAAAGATCGAATTTCGGTAGTTATGAAAGGTTCATAACGCCTGAACGGTAAAGGTAAATCGAGTTTCGGTAGTTATGAGAGGGTCTATAACGCCCGAACGGTAAAGGTAAATCGAGATTGGGTAGTTATGAAAGGTTTATAACACTCGAACGGTAAAGGTAAATTGAGTTTCGGTAGTTATAAAAGGTTTATAACGCCCGAACAATGAAGGTAAATCGAGAGTTGGGTAGTTATGAAAGGTTTATAACGCTCGAACGGTAAAGGTAAATTGAGTTTCGGTAGTTATGAAAGGTTCATAACACCCGAACGGTAAAGGTAAATCGAGACTGGGTAGTTATAAAAGGTTTATAACGCCCGAACGGTAAAGGTAAATCGAGATTGGGTAGTTATAAAAAGTTTATAACGCCCGAACGGTAAAGGTAAATCGAATTTCGGTAGTTAACTCCTGACTGAGTCAGATAAAACGCATAAACTTTGACTATTAGACAGTTAAACCAGGGTGAAAAAAGTACTCTTATTATAAAAAAGGATTATACACATATGAACCCATTCAACAGTAAAATAATCGATATTAAACGCTTTCCATCGCCAAACCCTAATGTAGAGATAAGCGAAGTCACTTATCTTTCAAACGGACTAAAAGTAAAGGGGATGCTGGCAGAACCCATAAATGAACAGGTACATGACGGTTTTCTTTATTTGCGGGGAGGAATCAAGAGCGTCGGAAAAGTTCGGCCGGCAAGGATTGCCCAGTTTGCTCAAGAAGGTTTTATCGTTTTCGCTCCTTACTATCGTGGAAACCAAGGCGGGGAAGGAAATGAAGATTTTGCAGGAGCGGACCGGGAAGATGCTTACTCAGCTTATCAATTGTTAAAATCATTGCCCCAAGTGAAACAAATACATATTTTTGGTTTTTCGCGAGGAGGTGTAATGGCGCTTTTGACGGGGATTGAATTCCCAGATGCCGCATCTTTAGTCACCTGGGGCGGTGTTAGTGATATGACCTTAACCTACTATGAGCGGCAAGATTTACGAAGGATGATGAAACGGGTCATCGGCGGGACTCCGGAGAAATTCCCAGACCGATATCGAGAAAGAACCCCTTTATTCGAGCTTGAAAGGCTGGCTGCCCCCGTCCTGATCATACATGGGGTAAACGACCATAATGTATCTGTCGAACATGCCTACCGTCTCGAAAGAAGACTTAGAGCCCAGGACAAACCAGTCGAATGTTGGTATTTTGATCACTTTACACATTATTTTCCGCCGGCAATTAACCGAAAAGTAGTGGAAGATTTGACGAAGTGGATGAAAATGCAAAACAAAAAATGGTAATATAAAGATATAAATAGCAGAGGAGCGGATATGTTATGGGTATGCCTCTTGAATTAAATACATTAATCGTCACAAAAGGGAATGAAAAAAGGATTGGAGAGAATCTGTTTGTCCTTGTAAAAGAAGGATACAGATTATATCCGATTGAAATCCCTGTCGATGTAAGAAAAACACTGGACTCAAACTCAAACGGTACAGCATTAATAAAAAAAGTCGAATGGGAAAACAGCAGCACCACGCTAACATATCAACTAATATCCTTAAATTCTACAAACTAACAAGCAGGTTTTTAACACCTGCTTTTTTCTTTTGGAAAAAGTGTAAGATTTACCAACCATTGGCGTCTTATTTATAGATAATCAAATAGAGAGGGGGGCTAAGGTTGGAAGGGATTCAACAAATAGAGAAATGGTTTATTCAATATGAGAGGGATGTCACCAATTATCTTGTTTACTATACCGGAACGACAGATGTTGAGGATTTGGTACAAGAAACGTTTCTTCGTGCACTTCAAGCCTTTTCCCGGTTTAAAAATGAAGCAAATCCCAAAACCTGGTTAATATCCATAGCAAGAAATACAGCGATAGATTTATATCGAAAAAAATCAGTTTGGCAAAAGCTGAAGGAACGATTAAATCAAGAATCTTCTGATCAACAAGAGCTGCAAATGGAAGAGAGAATTTTAAAAAAGCAAGAGTATGCCCGTTTATATGAAGCGATTAATGAATTAAGGCCAAATTATCGGGATGTTATTTTGCTTAAGGGCATTGCTGAACTTACATCTCAGGAAACTGGCCAAGTTCTGGGCTGGTCGGACAATAAAGTGAATGTTACCTTTTTTCGAGCCGTGAAAAAACTAAATGAGCACTTAAAGGAGGGAGAATATTTTGAGCAATTTATCGGATAAAGAGCTGTTGAAAATGATGAGCGATTTTACGAAGCATGAGCTTTCGACGAAACAAAGAACGGACATGTTAAAAAGGATTGGCGAGGCAGGCACAATCAGGACCAAAAAGAAGTTCAACTTCCCAAGGCTGGGTGCTTTGGCGGCAGTGCTGGTACTTGCTCTTATCACGCCGCTTTTTTATTTTACACATACGGCAGAGGAAAAGAATCCCCGCAGCGGCAGTTCCATTATATCCAAAGCCCAAGAGGGTGATTATTTTGCGCTCAAGGATGAAAATGGACAAGCAATTTATGTGGAAAGTAATTTTGGCATTCCGAACAAGGTGAGTTTGCTTGCGCCTCAGAACTGGGTCGCAAAAGATAAACGTTCAGTAGCCAAGATGATGATTTTTTTATGGGGAAAATATAGCAATTTTTCCAATAAACCTTTGAATGTGGATGCGGTCCATGTAAAAACAGGGGTGATAGAACACTTGGCGACTACTCAAGTGTCTGGAGGAATAAATGGCGCTGATGCTCATGCCCTGACAAGTTTTGAACAATTTCCTTTTGCTGGTGTATGGAATCTTCAATTTAGGATTGGAGAAAGAATGGTCGGCGAATTTTCCATTTACGTTAAAGAGCCATATATCACGATTGGCAATTCAACACTGATGATTTCTGCTGAGGACCTTTACGCCGGCTTTTATGAGAACGAGATTATAGAAGTGGAAGGCAACAATCTTCCCGATGAAATACAATTCGAGGTATTCCAACTAGAAACTGCTGAGCCAACGTCATTTACTTTTAAGAAGGTTTCCGATTATACAACTACGCACGGAAAGCATATAACGGAGTATGGCGGCGGGTTCACCATCAAAAAAAGCGGCAAGTATCGATTTACCGTCCTTCAGCACTCACAGGCTGTAGAAGTGAGAAAACCAACCGATGGAAAATAAAGAAAGAGGCTGACCAATTTCGGTTCAGCCTCTTTTTCCTCAAATATTTAAACGATTGGTCCGCCTTTTTCTTCAATTTCTGCAGCAACGTTAGCAAACTTTTTAAAATTCTCATGGAATTGCCTTGCTAATTCTTTTGCCTTCATTTCATAGGCCTTAGGATCCGCCCATGTTTTAATTGGCTGAAGCACTTCATCAGGGACTCCCGCAATATGGAGCGGGATATTTAGGCCAAAGAATGTATCCTTAACGGTTTCTACGTGATTTAGTTCGCCTTCAAGGGCTGCCTGCACCATTGCTCTTGTATATGAAAGTTTCATACGTTTACCGACGCCGTATTCACCGCCAGTCCAGCCTGTATTAACCAAGAACACATTAACATTATGTTCAAGGATCTTTTCCCCTAGCATTTCGGCATAGCGTGTAGCCGGCAGCGGCAGGAATGGTGCTCCGAAACAGGTTGAGAAGGTTGCTTGCGGTGAAGTAATGCCTCGCTCTGTGCCAGCAAGCTTTGATGTAAATCCGCTTAAGAAATGGTACATTGCTTGTTCCCTAGTTAATTTCGAGATTGGCGGAAGAACACCAAATGCATCTGCAGTTAAAAACACAATAGTATTCGGGTGGCCGGCAATGCTAGGCTGGACAATATTATCAATTGCTTCCATTGGGTATGCGGCCCGAGTGTTTTCTGTTAAAGTTCCATCATCGTAATCCGGAATTCTTGATTCCTGGTTGATTACAACATTTTCAAGAACGGTTCCAAAGTGAATGGCATCAAAAATCTGCGGTTCCTTTTCACGTGAAAGATTAATACATTTTGCATAGCAGCCGCCTTCAATATTAAAGACACCGTTAGATGACCAGCCGTGCTCATCATCACCAATTAGACGTCGGTTTGGGTCAGCGGAAAGAGTTGTTTTTCCGGTTCCTGATAAACCAAAGAATAAGGCAACATCTCCTTCAACGCCAACGTTTGCTGAACAGTGCATGGAGAAAATATTGTTTTCAGGCAGTAAATAATTCATGACTGAGAAAATCGATTTTTTCATTTCTCCCGCATATTCAGTACCTCCAATTAGAACTACGCGGCGTTCAAATGATATAATAATGAAGGTTTCAGAATTCGTACCGTCGACTGCAGGGTCAGCTTTGAAATTAGGGGCTGAAATCACTGTAAATTCAGCTTTGTGAGTCAGAAGTTCATCTTCCGAAGGCCGAATGAACAACTGGTGGGCAAATAGATTATGCCAAGCAAATTCATTTATGACTTGAATCGGAAGTTGTGATTTCTTATCAGCTCCAGCAAAGCCTTTAAATACAAAAACTTCTTCCTGCTGTTTTAAGTATTCTAATACCTTATTATAAAGATTATCGAAAGTCTCTTGTGAGATTGGCTGATTTAAAGAACCCCACGCAATTTTATCTTTAGTTGACTCTTCTAAAACAGTGAATTTATCCCCTGGTGACCGCCCGGTATATTTTCCTGTTGAAACACGAACCGCACCGGTGGAAGTAAGTGTCCCTTCATTTCTGCAGAGGATTTTTTCAACTAGCTGCGGCACTGATAATTGGACTTGGACATTACTTTCATTAAGTAATTCCTTTAATTCATTTGGGATATGAACAGAATTCATTTAATGAACCTTCCTTTTTTTGTTTTTATTTTGGTATTTTAATAATGAATAGTATAACACATTTAAAATAATAGTCTATACTAATTAATGAAATTATGCTGTATTTTATAACTTATTCTAAAGGTGATTAAAAAGTCATGAAAAAAACAGTTTAGGCATATTTTGTATCATACTCCACTGTATTTTTTGGTTAATGTTGCTAAAAAATACATTGACATTCTTAAAGTAACTGGGGTATGATTTAACCTTGAACGGATACTCTCTTATCCCGAGCTGGTGGAGGGACAGGCCCTATGAAACCCAGCAACCTGCAACTAGGAAAATGCCTATTTTAAGTCATTTTTCGGGCAAAGGTGCTAAACCTGATGCAAGGCTAGTCCTTGAACGATAAGAGTGAAAGGCACGCAAATGTTTGCATTCAACCTTTCCTCATGGAAAGGTTTTTTTGTGTATTCGGCAAATGCACGTGCTGTTTGAATCGCTTTACTAATCTTCTAAAGAATTTCGTTTGGGTTTTTTCGGTAGTATTTCATAAAAACCTGATTTTTATTTCATACTATTAGGGATGAGTTCCGTATCAAAATGGAGGTTATTTTTGAAAGGGTGTTAACCTTTGAAAAAAGCAGCCTCATTATTTCATTATTATAGGAGGAATTCAGATGTCACCGAAACGCCATTTGTTCACTTCTGAATCAGTAACTGAAGGTCATCCTGATAAGATTTGCGACCAGATTTCTGATTCAATTTTAGACGCCATTCTAGCAAAGGATGCAAATGCCCGCGTAGCTGCTGAAACATCAGTAACGACCGGCTTAGTTCTTGTTGCCGGCGAAATCACTACCACTACATATGTAGATATCCCAAAAATTGTTCGTGAGACGATCAAAGAAATAGGCTATGTTCGTGCGAAATATGGTTTTGATTCGGAAACATGTGCCGTGTTAACCTCTATTGATGAACAGTCTCCTGACATTGCCATGGGTGTCAATCAAGCACTTGAAGCCCGTGAAGGTCAAATGTCAGATAAAGAAATTGAAGCAATTGGTGCAGGTGACCAAGGCTTAATGTTCGGCTTCGCCTGTAACGAAACGAAAGAGCTGATGCCTCTTCCAATATCTTTAGCCCATAAGCTTTCCCGCCGGTTGACTGAGGTTCGCAAAGAGGATATCCTTCCATACCTTCGTCCGGACGGAAAAACACAAGTAACGGTCGAATACGATGAGAACAACAAACCGGTTCGGATTGATACAATCGTTATTTCCACCCAACACCATCCGGAAATTGGACTAGAGCAAATCCAGCGAAATGTTAAGGAACATGTCATTAATCCTGTTGTTCCAAAAGAATTAATCGATGAAAATACAAAATATTTTATTAACCCAACCGGCCGCTTCGTAATCGGCGGACCGCAGGGGGATGCAGGACTGACCGGCCGCAAAATTATCGTAGATACTTACGGAGGCTATGCCCGTCACGGCGGCGGCGCTTTTTCCGGTAAGGACCCGACAAAGGTTGACCGATCAGCTGCTTATGCTGCACGGTATGTTGCAAAAAATATTGTCGCAGCAGGTTTAGCCGAAAAATGTGAAGTACAGCTTGCTTATGCGATTGGTGTAGCAAGACCGGTATCGATTTCTATTGATACTTTTGGCACAGGTAAAGTCAGCGAAGAGGTTTTGGTTGATTTAGTAAGTAAAAACTTCGACCTGCGCCCTGCTGGAATCATTAAAATGCTGGATTTACGCCGTCCCATCTATAAGCAAACAGCAGCTTACGGACATTTTGGTCGTACGGATGTTGATCTTCCTTGGGAACGCACTGATAAGGCAGATGCATTACGTGAGCAGGCGGAAGGAAAATAATATGGAGTGGGAGTTGCATTAAGGTGTAACTCCCATTTTTCTTTAAATCGTAAATTTTCTTGTTCAGTGTTTTAAAAACTGGAATAAAATGTTTAAGTAGGACTATTGCAGTGAAAAATGATGATACATGATTTTCCTTTTGTTTCACAGTGCCATTTTTGAAAAAAAAGTGGTAGTATTAGAGAGTATGTTTTTACAAAAGGATATTTTGAAATAGAGTAGGTGAGGTACATAATGTGCGGTTTTATCGGTTGTGTACATGACAAAACGCAAAATTATCGTGACGAAGAAAAGCAGCTTTTTAAAAATATGAACGATATTATTACCCATCGCGGACCAGATGATGATGGTTATTATTATGATGATCATATTCAATTTGGTTTCCGCCGGTTAAGTATCATTGATATTGAATCCGGGCATCAGCCGCTAACGTATGAAAACGAAAGATACTGGATTATTTTTAACGGTGAAATTTATAACTATGTTGAGCTTCGTGAAGAGTTGCTCAAAGAAGGACTAACTTTTTCCACAAGCTCGGATACAGAAGTTATCATTGCCCTCTACAGCCATCTAAAGGAAAAAGCAGTTGAGCGCTTACGGGGGATGTTCGCTTTTGTAATCTGGGATAAGCAGGAACAAACACTTTATGGGGCACGAGATCCGTTTGGCATTAAACCATTCTTTTATATGGAGGATGGTGACAGAACTTTCTTTGCCTCTGAGAAAAAAAGCATTTTGCTGGCTATTGAAAATGATGTGCTGGATTATGATTCCTTGCAGCATTATTTAACCTATCAGTTCGTTCCAGAGCCTGATACCCTGTCAGAAGGGATTAAAAAGCTTGAACCAGGCCATTATTTCACTAAAAAAATTGGCTCGAAGATGGAAATGAACCGCTACTGGAAAGCACATTTTCATCCAGTACTTAAATCGGAAGATGATTTCGTAAAGGAAATCCGAGATATTCTGTTTGATTCAGTAGAAAAACACATGCGCAGTGATGTTCCGGTTGGTTCCTTCTTGTCAGGCGGGATTGACTCTTCTATCATTGCCTCTATTGCAAAGCAATTCCATCCGGCCATTAAAACGTTTTCCGTCGGATTTGAGCACAATGGCTTCAGCGAAATTGATGTCGCCAAGGAAACGGCTGAAAAGCTGGGTGTTGAAAATATCAGTTATGTGATCACCCCTGAGGAATATATGAAAGAAGTTCCGAAAATTATTTGGCATATGGATGACCCGCTTGCCGATCCAGCCTGTGTGCCGTTATATTTTGTTGCCCGTGAAGCGCGAAAACATGTTACGGTTGTTCTTTCCGGCGAAGGCGCTGATGAATTATTTGGCGGTTATAATATTTACCGCGAGCCTGGCGATTTGGAGATTTTTAATAAAATACCTAGAGTCGGAAAGGTCCTCCTAAAAGGAATTGCTGATATGCTTCCAGAAGGGATGAAAGGAAAGAGCTTTATTGAACGCGGCGTGACACCAATGGAGCAGCGCTACATTGGTAATGCCAAGATGTTTGAAGAAGAGGAAAAACGCGAGCTATTAAGTGTCTATCGTGAAGGCTTGAACTATACCGATATTACGAAGCCTCTTTATGAGGAATCAAGAGGCTACGATCCGGTTGACAGGATGCAATTTATCGATATCCATACTTGGATGCGCGGCGATATTTTGCTAAAGGCTGATAAAATGACGATGGCTCATTCATTGGAGCTGCGTGTGCCGTTCTTAGATAAGGCAGTGTTTGAAGTGGCTTCGAAAATCCCAACTAGCTTGAAAACAGCTAACGGCACCACCAAATATGTTTTGCGGAAGGCCGCCGAGGGGGTCGTTCCTGACCATGTTCTAAACCGGAGAAAGCTTGGTTTCCCTGTTCCGATCCGCCACTGGCTAAAGGCTGAGATGAATGATTGGGCAAAAAATATCATTCGTGAAAGCCAGACAGATCATTTAATCAATAAGTCATACCTGTTAAAGCTTCTTGATGACCATTGTCAGGATAAAGCCGATAACAGCCGGAAAATTTGGACCGTTCTTATGTTTATGGTTTGGCATCAGGTGTATGTTGAAGGAGTATACTCCTTTCAAAGCGAGTATAAAAAAGAGACAGTATTAGCAAGCAGCTAAATGATAAAAGGCACCCATCGTTTAAGATTGGGTGCCTTTTTGCAGGGATTTATAAAATTGTCCTTTTTCTGCATATTCTCTTGTGATTCTTTCCATTTCTTTAATGTCTTCAGGAGTTATTTCCCTAATAACTTTAGCGGGTCTTCCAAATGCTAATGTATTAGGAGGGATTTTCTTGCCTTGCGGAACGAGACTGCCCGCACCAATAAAGGCGCCTTCGCCAATTTCCGCCTGGTCCAAAATGATTGAACCCATTCCAATAAGTGCCCTTTTTCGGATGATGCAGCTATGTAATATGACCTGATGGCCAACGGTCACTTCATCCTCTAAAATAAGTGGATTATTTGGGCTTTGATGTAGGACGGAATTGTCCTGGATGTTTACTTTGTTGCCGATTCTTGTCGGCGCTACATCGCCTCTGATAACGGAATTAAACCAGACGCTGGATTCGTCGCCGATTTCAACATCCCCTGTAATGGTTACATAATCTGCAATAAAAGCAGTGTCGGCAACTACAGGGTATTTATCTTTAAAAGGGTAAATCATCATGCTCGCTCCTTTTAGAATGATAATTCTATTTTAGCGAATCAAGACAAGGAATTACAAAAATATCGCAATAAAAAAATTCATTTAGATTCTTATTCATCTTTCCTATATGGTAAAATACAAAAAATGATAACGTTTTAGGGGGATCAGTTATGTGGAAGTGGGAAGCAGAAGGGGATGCGAAGGCTGTTATTGTCATAGTACACGGCGCCATGGAGCACCATCGCCGCTACGGATGGCTGATTGAGATGTGGCGTACGTCCGGCTTTCATGTCATTATGGCCGACCTTCCCGGGCAGGGAATGACAACACGATCGCGCCGCGGACATATCGATTCCTTTGATGAATACATATTTGAAGTAAAGGATTGGGTTCAAGCTGCTTACCGTTATGAATTGCCTGTTTTTCTACTGGGGCATAGTATGGGCGGATTGATTTGTCTTCGGCTCCTTCAGGAAGAGAAAGTAAACATTGCTGGCGTGATTTTGTCCTCACCATGTTTAGGCTTGGTCAAGCCGCCATCCAAATTATTAAACTTGCTTTCCTATGCCTTAAATGTAGTTTTTCCGTCCTTTAGAATGAATTCAGGGCTGACCGTACAAATGGCAACGAGGAATGAGGATGTCAGGGAAGCCGATTCGAATGATACTCTTTACGTGACAAAGGTTTCGGTAAGATGGTATCGTGAACTTGCAGATGCTATTAAACAAGCGTTCCTTAACCTTGCGAAAACACGGGATGTACCCATGCTGGTAATGCAGGCAGGGGATGACAAAATTGTCAATAAATTAAACGTGAAAGAATGGTTTAATCATGCGCCATTATCGGAAAAAAGATTTAAAGAATGGCCAAAATGTTACCACGAAATTTTTAATGAACCTGAACGCGAAGAAGTATTTGAATATGCTAAGGATTTTGTTTACAGCCAGCTAAAAGCTATCGGTTATATCGTATAAAAGGGGGGACTTTTTCCATGAAGCCAATCACACTTATGTCGAGGGTCTATCGCAAAATCATTCCGACTGTCCATCAAGAATTGGCGTATTGGAAAAATCGCGCCGGAGAAATTCCTAATCCAGAACTCAGAAAGCAGGCACTTGCCAGCATCGAGCACAAGACATTTCATTGTGAAGGCGGCGCCATAATGGCTTTGACTGCAAATGAGCACTATAAACAAGCGGTCAAGTTTATCGTCGCATATCAAACAATCAGCGATTACTTAGACAATCTTTGTGACCGGAGCACATCGCTTGATCCAAATGATTTTGCGGCTCTTCATGAATCGATGTCGGATTCCCTTGTATTACATGCGGATCGGAAAAACTATTACCGCCTCCGCGACGACCAGGATGACGGCGGTTATTTAAATGATTTGTCGGAGACATGCCGCAGTGTTTTAAGGGAATTGCAGCATTATGAATTTATAAAGAAATATATGCTTGAACTTTGTGAATACTATTGTGATTTGCAAATTCACAAGCATGTAAAAAAGGAAGAACGGGTGCCCAGGCTTGAGAATTGGTTTCAACGCCATCAAAGCCACTTGCCGAAAATGGAGTGGTACGAGTTTTCAGCCTGCTCAGGTTCGACATTAGGGATATTTTGTCTAGTATCCTACGCGATGCGGGATGATTTTACAGCCAGCGATGCTAAAAATATCCGCAATGGCTATTTTCCGTATATACAAGGCCTCCATATTCTTTTGGATTATTTTATTGATCAAGAGGAGGATATGGCTGGCGGCGACCTAAATTTCTGTTTTTATTACGAAAACCAGGAGACACTTTTTAATCGTTTAAAGCATTTTGTTGTGGAAGCGGACAAGCATACCGAGTTTCTTCCTCACAAAGGATTTCATCAGCTTATTAATCGCGGCTTACTTGGCATCTATTTATCCGATTCGAAGGTCCGCAGGCAAAAGGCTGTCAGGAAGCTTGCCAAAAAAGTCATCAAAGCAGGTGGCTGGACTAGCTATTTCTTTTATTTTAATGGACTAATGTACCGTTCTTTGCAAAAAGCGTTGCCATCATTTGTGACTCGGCTGCTTTTGAAAATGTAATAACAAAAAAACCAGGCACAGGCCTGGTTTATTTTTTTTCAATCGCCACAATAAATGGAGGATTGTTTTTTTGATTGATGAATTGATATTGAAGGACATGGGCTAAATTTTGGTCCAGGCTGCGGCAGTATTCTAAAAGGGCATCGCGCTCAATCGCGCCTCCTTCATGACCATGGTAAATAACAACAACGATGATTCCTTCAGGAGCCATCAATTCAAGCAATTGTTCAATTGCAGTGATGGTTGTCTCAGGCTGAGTGACAATCGTTTTGTCGCTGCCAGGTAAATAGCCAAGGTTAAAAACGGCACCCGTAATCTTACCGTGATAAGCCGCTGATATAAGCTCGGCGGTTTTTTCATGACCAGCGTGAAAAAGAGAGGCCCTTTCTGACAGCCCATGTTGTTTAAGACGTTCTTGAGCAGCCTGTACTGCTTGTTCCTGAATATCAAAACCAAAAACATGGCCGCTTTCTCCAACCAGGTCAGCGAGAAATACAGTATCATGCCCATTCCCTAATGTGGCATCCACAACTATATCACCTGGGCTAACCGCTTTTTGAAGTAGCTTTCTGGCATAGGGAAGAATTCTTTCCAGTTTCATCGGTCAACAAACTCCTCTTGAAAAAACTTACCTTGCCAACTGTCCCGTCTTTTTAATTCTGCATCAATACTGTTTAAGACTTCCCACTTATTAACGCTCCACATCGGTCCAACCATTAAATTAATCGGTCCATCACCGGTAATTCGGTGAACAATCATTTCCGGCGGTAAAATTTCCAATTGGTCACATACTAAGTTTACATAGTCTTCCTTTGATAAAAATTCGAGCATTCCTTTTTCGTATTGCTTTATCATTGGTGTTCCTTTTAACAGATGCAGAAGGTGGATCTTAATTCCCTGCACATCCAGCTTCGCGGCTTCACGCGCAGTTTCCATCATCATATCATAGGTTTCAAGCGGGAGTCCGTTAATAATATGGGTGCAAATATTAATACCGTGCTTTCTTAATTTCATCACACCATCGACATAACACTGAAAATCATGGGCACGATTGATTAGCCCAGCAGTTCGTTCATGAACTGTTTGCAGTCCAAGCTCAACCCATAGATATGTTCTTTCATTTAGTTCGGCCAAATATTCCACAACATCATCAGGAAGGCAATCAGGCCGGGTGGCAATCGACAAACCTACCACTCCTTCCTGCTTAAGGACAGTTTCGTATTTTTCACGAAGGACCTCGACGGGAGCATGGGTGTTGGTGAATGCTTGGAAATAGGCCATATATTTGCCGTCTTTCCATTTCGTGTGCATTTTTGTTTTTATATCGTTGAATTGTTTCTCCAAGCTTTCGATCCGGTTTCCGGCAAAATCGCCAGATCCTGCGGCACTGCAAAACGTACAGCCGCCATGGGCAACAGTACCGTCACGATTCGGGCAGTCAAAGCCACCGTCTAAGGCTACTTTAAACACCTTATGACCAAATTGCTGACGCAGGTGGTAATTCCATGTATGGTAACGCTTATCATCAATTGCATATGGAAAAGGTTTTGTCTGAAACATTCAGGAAAAACTCCTTTATTATTAATTGCATAAATTCAATTTTATCATGAAGGAATTCCTTATCCAACAGTATTTATCACTGCCAGGATTTATCAATTCAATCGTGTAATAGGAAAAAGAATGGGGAACAAAATAAGAAATGAAGCTGTGTGCTTCAATTGAATGATTTTAGGTCGGGCCATATCAAGAAGGGGGTTCTTACATGGCTACTCGCGAATCAATGGAAAACCTAACGCAGCAGGTGGAGGATTGTCTTCGCTTCGCCGAGCAGCAGTATAAGCAAAGCGGTCTTCAAGAGCATTACAATGATAATGATTATACCACGGCGCTGCAAAATCTTGAGCAGACGTATCAGGATATCTGCACGATGGCTCATAGCGCTAATGGGCAACAGCGGGAACAGCTGCACAGAATGAGACTGCAGGTTCAGCAGCTGCAAAATAGTTTGATTTTACAAGGGACCCGAGGAGGAGAACAGTTTTGAAAAAACGTTCAAAACAGCAAAACCCTGAACAAAAAACGCGGAATGGAATTAATAATCAGGACATTGAGTTTGGACAAGATGCAGACATCATTAAACAAGCTAAAAAGAAGTATGAACAAACGGGCGGCCAACCTGTAAAATCGAAATTCCACCAGGAAAAAAGTTAATCTTATTTCTAATAAAATCTCTCAACGTTTTGTTGAGGGATTTTTTCCATTTACAAAACCCTCAACGAATCAGATTTTTCATAATCTCTTCCATGCGAAAAATGGTAATCAAAAATGATTGCGCTTCTTCTGAAAAAGGGCTAAAATTACCAAGGATATTTTAAATATTTTTTATCAAAGGAGCGTTTTTCATGCCACGTGCCTTATGGCTTTTAATCATTGGGATGGCAGTGAATGTAATAGGCTCTTCTTTTTTATGGCCTTTAAATACAATTTATATTCACGATTATTTAGGTAAGTCCCTTTCGGTTGCAGGAATCGTCCTGATGTTAAATGCAGGCGCCACCGTAATTGGAAATTTGTTTGGTGGAAATTTATATGATAAATTAGGCGGCTACAAATCGATTCTTTTGGGAATCGGAATTTCACTTCTAGCCTTGGTGGCACTAACCATCTGGCATAGCTGGCCATACTACGTTGTCTTTTTAACTATTGTTGGATTTGGAACAGGCATTATTTTTCCTTCTATGTATGCTATGGCAGGTTTGGTTTGGAGAGAGGGCGGACGAAAATCGTTTAATGCGCTTTATGTTGCTCAAAACCTCGGGGTTGCTGTCGGTACTGCTCTAGGTGGGATTGTTGCCGATTATTCTTTTCAACTTATCTTCCTGGCAAATACCGTTATGTATGTAATATTTTTGCTGATTGCCTTATTCGGCTATAAAGGAATGGTGATTGACAGAGCCAAGCGAGAAACAAACATCAAAACTGCTCCAACCGAAAATAGCAAAGCTAATCTGCAAGCTTTACTTATAATTAGTGCGGGATATTTACTATGCTGGGTTGCATATGTCCAGTGGACCACAACAATTGCTTCCTATACGCAGGAAATCAACATTTCCCTCACACAATATAGCTTGTTATGGACAATAAACGGGGCATTAATTGTATTGGGGCAGCCTGTTTTAAATGGTATTTTAAAACATCTAACTGCATCACTTAAAGTACAAATCCTGATCGGAATTACTATTTTTATCGTTTCTTTTATAGTAGCTGGAAATGCGGGGGCATTCACCGGGTTTCTGACTGCGATGATTATATTAACAATTGGGGAAATGTTCGTCTGGCCGGCAGTGCCAACCTTGGCGTTCGCTTTGGCTCCTAAGGGCCGGGAAGGATTTTATCAAGGTATTGTGAACAGCACGGCGACCGGCGGGAGAATGATTGGCCCGCTCCTTGGCGGCATCATTGTCGATTTGTACAGCATGTCTGCTTTATTCACAATCTTAATCGGATTATTTTTCATTGCAATCATTACAACGCTGGTATATGACCGCCATTTGAAAGCTCGAGAACAGGTAACGGCAAAAGCTCTATAATTACTATCCTCAACCACAGCCGATTGACTGTGGTTTTAATGTTTAAAATAAGGTTTCCCTGTCAACCATGAAAATAGGCTCAAGTTTACTTGCATACTGTTAGAAAATTTAATACAATTACGTTATGTTTATATTGTAATAACAGTGATCAGGAGTAGTAGTGATTTTAGACCCGAAGAATAGAGAGTTGACGGCAGGTGCAAGTCAACCGGGAGGATCATGAACTCGCCTGGGAGTTGCAGGCATGAACAAAAAGTAATGTTTGCCGTATTCCGCGTTAAGGATTAATGAAGCGAGTGCATGGCACTAATGTGGGTGGTACCGCGGGAAGATACATACAATCCTCTCGTCCCTGTTGGGGATGAGAGTTTTTTTATTTTTTAAGGAGGATTACTGATATGAGTTTCGATCATCAACAAATCGAAAAGAAATGGCAAAAGAAGTGGGAAGAAGAAAAAACATTTAAAACAAGCGAAGATCCGGGCAAACGGAAATTCTACGCTTTAGATATGTTCCCGTATCCTTCAGGGGCAGGACTGCATGTGGGGCACCCTGAAGGATATACTGCAACAGATATTCTTTCGCGTCTGAAGCGGATGCAGGGTTACAATGTGCTTCACCCAATGGGCTGGGATGCATTCGGGCTGCCTGCTGAGCAATACGCTCTAGATACAGGCAATGACCCGGCTGAATTTACCGCGAAAAACATTGACACATTCCGCAGACAAATTAAGTCGCTTGGTTTCTCATACGACTGGGACCGTGAAGTCAACACAACAGACCCTGAGTATTATAAATGGACACAATGGATTTTCTTAAAGCTATGGGAAAAAGGCCTTGCCTATGTTGATGAAGTACCGGTCAACTGGTGTCCAGCGCTTGGAACGGTTTTAGCTAACGAAGAAGTGATTGATGGAAAAAGTGAACGCGGCGGGCATCCGGTTGAACGCCGTCCAATGAGACAGTGGATTTTAAAAATTACAGCCTATGCCGATCGTCTCCTTGAAGATCTTGAAGAACTAGACTGGCCGGAAAGCTTAAAAGAAATGCAACGAAACTGGATTGGCCGTTCCGAGGGTGCGGAAGTGACTTTCCAAATCGATGGACACAATGAAACCTTTACTGTATTTACGACCCGCCCTGATACACTATTTGGTGCCACATATGCTGTGCTTGCCCCTGAGCATCCTTTGGTAGATGAAATTACAACAGCGGAGCAGCGGGCTACAGTTGACGCTTATTTAGATAAAGTAAAATCAAAAAGCGACCTAGAACGTACGGACCTTGCAAAGGAAAAGACTGGGGTATTCACTGGAGCCTATGCCATTAATCCTACTAATGGTGAGAAAATGCCAATCTGGATTGCCGACTATGTATTAGTCAGCTATGGTACTGGAGCAATTATGGCCGTTCCTGCTCACGACGAGCGCGACTATGAATTTGCGAAAAAATTCGAGCTGACAATTAAAGAGGTTGTTGCAGGTGGCGATGTTGAAAAAGAAGCATATACAGGAGATGGCGAACACGTTAATTCCGACTTCTTGAATGGTTTGAACAAAGCAGATGCGATTAATAAAATGATTTCTTGGCTTGAAGATAAAGGCATTGGCACGAAAAAGGTTACCTTCCGTCTTCGCGACTGGTTGTTTAGCCGTCAGCGTTATTGGGGTGAACCAATTCCAATTATCCAATGGGAAGACGGCACCATGACAGCCGTACCTGAAGAGGAACTGCCATTAATGCTGCCAAAAACAACCGAGATCAGACCGTCCGGAACAGGTGAATCACCGCTTGCCAATATTGAGGATTGGGTAAATGTAGTTGACCCTGTCACAGGCAAAAAGGGCCGCCGTGAAACCAACACCATGCCGCAATGGGCTGGAAGCTGCTGGTACTTCTTGCGCTATATCGATCCAAACAATAAGGAAGCATTAGCTTCACCGGAAAAATTAAAGCGATGGCTTCCAGTTGACATTTATGTTGGCGGTGCTGAGCATGCCGTGCTTCACTTGCTGTATGCCCGCTTTTGGCATAAATTCTTGTATGATATCGGTGTAGTACCAACAAAAGAGCCGTTCCAAAAGTTGTTTAACCAAGGAATGATTCTTGGCGAAAACAATGAAAAAATGAGTAAATCAAAAGGCAACGTCGTCAATCCGGACGATATCGTGAATACTCACGGTGCAGATACGCTTCGCCTATACGAAATGTTCATGGGACCGCTTGATGCTTCAATCGCTTGGTCTACAAATGGCTTGGATGGTTCCAGACGATTCCTAGACCGGATCTGGCGTTTGCTGGTGGAGGAAAACGGTGAATTGAATCCAAAAATTCAGCCTAACGAAGAAGCTTCCAATCTGGAAAAAGTCTACCATCAAACTGTCAAGAAAGTGACTGAAGATTACGAAGGAATGCGCTTCAATACTGCCATTTCTCAGATGATGGTATTCATTAATGAAGCTTATAAAGCAACTGTTCTTCCAAAGCATTTCATCGAAGGCTTCGTTAAGCTTCTTTCACCGGTGGCACCGCATATTGCTGAGGAGCTTTGGGAAAAATTAGGCCATTCTGATACAATTTCCTATGAAGCTTGGCCTGCATATGATGAAGCGAAGCTAGTGGATAACGAAGTTGAAATTGTGATTCAGGTCAACGGCAAAGTAAAAGCGAAGCTATTGGTTCCGACCGATGCAAGCAAAGAAGCACTTGAAGGAATTGCAATGGATGATGACCGAGTTAAGGAACAAATCGAAGGGAAAACTGTTCGCAAAGTGATTACTGTTCCAGGAAAACTTGTAAACATTGTCGCTAACTAATATTATAGGAGGCTGTCCTTGGGGCAGCCTCTTTTGAAGGGAATGGATAAAATGGAAGAAATCAAAACCATTACAACTGAAGAATTAAAAAAGAAGCTTGAAGCAGGAGAAAAGCCTGAAATGGTCGATGTCAGGGAAGATCATGAGGTGGCGATGGGCATGATTCCAGGAGCCAAGCATATCAAAATGAGCGATATCCCGGCACATCTTGATTATTTTGACAAAGACAAAGAATATATTTTCATCTGCCGATCCAGCGGCCGCAGCGGAAATGTCTGCCATTACCTGCAGGAGCAAGGTTACAAGGTCCGCAACATGGTGGGCGGTATGCTTGAGTGGACTGGTGAAACAGAATAACTGATTCCAATTTTAACAAGTTTACTTGTGAGGTGCAAAACGGTAAATCACAACCCTAACCACATAGCAAATCACATAACCTTTCACAACACAAATCACAGTATATTGCACAGTCCATAAGGTTTTGAGATGAAAATATCTCTAAGCCTTTTTTCAAATTTTCTTTGTCTGACTAAAGCAACCGCAAGTTGTATAAGTTCATCAGACACTAAAGAGAGTTTGATAAGCGGAGAAAATTCCCTTATTTAGTAAATAAGATTAAGAATAACTTAAATAGGCGAAGAAATTTCCCCTATTAACTCAAAAAACTTCAATATTGGGGATTTTGCTTTGTTTAAGCGAAGAACCTTCCCTTATTTACGTTGGAATGAGTCCTATTCTCCATTTAGCGGAAAAATCTTCGCTTATTTTATTATCACTAGTTACTCAATTAAGGATAAGACTTCTAAAGTTTCAAAAAAATCAAGTGAACCCCATTTAGATGCATTGAGGGTAGTTTAAAATTCACACACCCTCTAATAATTATTTTATACCCTGTGATTTACTATGTGAATTAGAAAATGATAATCAATTAAAACTCTCTAAAATGGTGATAAATCAATAAAAATCGCACTGTGAATCATATTGTGAATTTAAGTGTGTTTTGCCGTGTGGTTTAAAATGATTGCACCTCTAAAGTAAACCCGTTATTCCAATTCGGAATTGTTTTTTTTATAAGTTTGATGCACCCAATTCCTTATCACCCTTTAATAGCAATATCCCAAAAACCATAAATGGAAGAAGGTTTATAGCTGCTACAATAACCCCTTGAAAATCTGAACCCATCATAAGTCCATGTATGGTTGTAAAAATATAAAGAATCGGGTTTAAAGCATGTACTTTCCGGAAAGCCTGATAGCCGATGGCTTTTCGGGCCTTTGATGTTACTATGGTTAAAATCAAGAAGTAGAGGGCAAGTATGCCTAGTGCCATTGGGATTGGCTGATAGTCTGTTTGAAATGGAATCAGCACTTCGAACCACTGAAATGACATATACTTATCAATAAGTGTAATGACGACATGTCCTAAAGTAAGGATAAAAGACCAGTTCGATAATGACTCATGCCAGATTAAAGGCACAGCAATTTTTTGCTTTCGTTTTTTCTGTACTTGTGTATAAAGACCAATCATGACAGACAAATAAAGCAAAACATAGGCAATAGTTCCTGTCGTACGTATTAGGTACCACTCAACCATTTCCAGTTAAATTTCCTCCTTTCCAAATGCCCCAGTTTTGATTGATTAAAACGGCTCCAAGTTTTTTTTCCAAAACCTTTCCCGGTCCGTCCTTTTCTCCAATTAAAAGAATGATTTTAGCCCAAACATCCGCTTCTGTAGCAGTCGGGGCAGTAACAGTGACGGAAATAATGGAACTCTCGGATGAATGACCTGTTCTTGTATCAATTAAATGGTGCTTTAATTCTCCATTTACAAACCACTTTCGCTTTGCCGAAGTAGAAGTAGCGAGGGCCCCTTCTTGAACCTGAATAGATGAAATCATATTGGATGGATTCATTGGATGTTCAATCCCGATGTTCAGCGGGCGGGGCATTGTTCCAAAAATTCGCATGTCGCCGCCAACATTAATGAATCCATAGCCATACTTACCGAGCATTTCAATGGCACGGTCAATCACCCACCCCTTCGCAATGCCGCCAAGGTCGATTCTCGTGCGGAGCGTAACCGCCTGCCGGTCCCGGTTTAACTCAAATGGCTGGGATGTTACCCCGACAGCATCTAGAAGCAGGTCCATATTTTGACCTTTGACAAATTCAATAGATTGATTATATCCATTTGTTTCAAGAGCAGATAAAATTCCTGGATTGAAGATACCGTTTGACTCCCAGAAAAATTTATCCGCTTCTGTTAAAATCGAATACATTTCAGATGAGACAATGACCTCCTTTTCAAGTTGCCTGTTTAAAAGAGACAACTCACTGTCGTTTCTAAAGCGGCTGCAGGTTTTATCAATTAATTCAAATAGCTGATAGACTAAGCTTAAATCATGGTCAGAAAGCTCATAGCTAATGGCAATTTTTACAGTAGTACTCATAGAGTTAAATTGATAGTTTAACATCAGGTACCACCTGTCGTCGTATCAAAGCCGCCATGATGCCCGAATCCAGAGTCGCTATTTGAAAATTGATTTTGCCTGCTGTCATCTTGAGAGAACCCACTGTTTGAGTCAGAGGAGTCATTATCTCCGTTTGTTTGTCCAGAATAATCCCCGCCAAAACGGTCTTGGTCATGACGGATTCCAAAGCTTCCTTGCCCATCCTGGGATTGGGAGCCAAAGCTGTTCTCTCCTTGCCCAGAGTGGGTTCCAAATTGCTGTGGCTGGTTTCCAGACCCATCCTGCTGCTGCGCGGCTGTCCCCTGATTCGTGGTAAATTGTTTACTGCCGTTTGATAATCCTAGATATGACATCATTCCTGCTACTAATGCTAAACTCCCAAAGCTAACTCCCCAGGAGATCTTTTGTTTTTTATCCAAGTGAATCTCTCCTTACTTAACTGACCTACAAAAAAGTGTATAGGCTTAACCTTAACTTCATCTTAATTTTTGATGGAAATTAATTTTTAAAATTCTGAAAAAATGGCTATAATGATAGAAAAAAAGAAAGGGAGAGTCCAATGATTCAGGTAAAGCTGTTTGACCGTGAACATGAGAAGGATTTGGAGAAGGAAATGAATCGCTTTTTAAGGGGATTGGATGAAAAAAGTCTCTTGGATATTAAATATAATGTCGCCGCTTTCCAGGAAGAGGAAGAAGAGGATCAAATTTATTGTTTTTCAGCGATGATTATTTACCGGGCCTGACATGTAGAATCAGGCCCATTGTTTTTTGGCGGAAAGGGCTGCGTTGGTCCCGGCCAGTCTTCCAGTAACAAGTGCAGAGGTAATATTGTATCCACCCGTATATCCGTGGATATCAAGGATTTCCCCACAAAAATATAAACCATTCATAAGCTTGGAACCCATCGTTTTTGGGTCTATTTCTTTAACGGAGACACCGCCGCCCGTAACGAATGCCTTTTCGATTGAGAGCGTTCCATTCACTTTAAATTCGAACTGCTTGCAGCTTTTTGCGAAACTGCGGATTTTTTCATGAGCAATCATTCCGCCCTGCACCGAAGCATCAATCTCGTTTTGTTCGAGCAGAAATAACAGGTACCGTTCGGGTAATAATCCTTTAAACGTATTTTTGATGCTTTTTTTCGGTTCTTCTTTTACAAGCTTCATCATCTCTTGAAAAATCTCTTCCTCGTTGCGGTCAGGGAGAGCATCAATACTCATTGTTACCTGTGTTAAATTCCACTTTTTCATCGCCTTGACAATAAACTGGCTGCAGCGAAGAACGGCCGGCCCACTGATACCAAAATGGGTGAAAATCATGTCCATCCGGTGTGAAATCAGCGGTTTTCCTTTTGGATTCAAAACACTTAGTTCAATATCACGCAACGATAAACCTTGGAGGGTTTTATTTTTAATAAAAGGCTCAGCGGAAGTTACAGGCACTTCGGTCGGGAACAAATCTGTAATGGTATGGCCAGCTTTCTCTGCCCAGGCATAGCCATCCCCTGTTGACCCTGTATGCGGAACCGATTTGCCTCCGACTGCAATTACAACCGATTTCGCGGCAATCCTTTGTCCATCCCTTAACAGGACTCCTGCGGTTTGGCCGTTTTCAAATAGGACCTCGGCGACAGCGCAATTTTTGAAAATTTTGACCTGTAATTTTTCTAATTGAGTTAACAGTGCATCGACGACCGACTGAGCTTTGTCTGTAACTGGAAACATTCGCCCATGGTCTTCTTCCTTTAAGGTAATTCCCAACCCTTCAAAGAAACGAATAATATCTTCATTATTAAATATCGAAAAAGCGCTGTATAAAAACTTGCCGTTTCCCGGGATATGCTTGATAATTTCTTCTACAGGCAGGCGGTTCGTGACATTGCAGCGCCCGCCGCCGGAAATGGCCAGCTTCCTGCCAAGCTTGTCCCCTTTGTCAATTAACAGCACTTTTGCGCCATTTTCACCTGCGGCGATGGCTGCCATTAGTCCTGATGGCCCGCCGCCTATGACAATTACATCAAAATTCATATTTACACCAACTTCAACTATATTCACCTCATTATAAACATATCATAAGGGAAATAAACGATTTTTCACAAATTTGCTTTGGTTGTGAGTAGCATCGAGGGAGAAGAAGTTGTAAACTATCAATAGTGTGCAAAAAACGTCGAATTTTTTGCCTGCATTTTTTAAAAAAATATGTGCTCGTATTTCTGCAAGCAGGAAGGGATTCTATGCAATCTAAGCTACTAAGAGGAACGTTTATATTAACGTTTGGAACGATTCTTTCAAAAATTCTTGGACTTATTTATGTTATACCATTCTTTCAGATTGTTGGACGTGAAGGGACTGTCCTCTATCAATTTTCTTATGTCCCATATACAATTTTTATCAGTATTGCAACGGCAGGAGTTCCGCTTGCCGTTTCCAAATTTATTTCCAAATATAATGCACTGGAAGAATATGCTGTTGGCAGGAAGCTGTTTAAATCCGGCTTAGTGATTATGCTGGCAACGGGTTTCGCTGCCTTTTTGATAATGTATATTGCTGCCCCCGTTTTAGCGGAAATGAGTATAGGGGATGAAAAAGCGAATATTGGAAATGTTACCACGGTCATGCGTGCGGTAAGCTTTGCTTTAATAGTCGTTCCCTTTATGAGTCTCATCAGAGGCTATTTTCAAGGCCATCAATCGATGGGGCCTTCAGCTCTTTCTCAGGTAATTGAACAAATCGTCAGGATTACCTTTACACTTTTGGGAGCCTATATCGTTTTACACATGTTTCATGGCAAAATGGTAACCGCTGTTAGTGTAGCTACCTTTGCAGCATTTATTGGAGCGATCGGCGGCTTACTTGTGTTATTTTGGTATTGGTATAAACGAAAACCGCATTTGGACGAACTTCTAACCCATGATAAAGGCACGATGGATATCTCACTAAAGGAAATTTACAAGGAAATCTTCATTTCCGCATTTCCGTTTGTGCTTGTCGGGATTGCTAATCCCTTATTTCAATCGATTGACCAATTTACCTTTACAAAGGCCATGGCTGCCATCGGGAAGGCCAAGGTGGCGGATGATTACTTTTCCATTTTGAATTTCGAATCGCATAAAATTGTCATTATCCCGGTTTCACTGGCAACCGGCTTTTCTTTAGCACTCGTTCCTAGTATCACGAAGGCATTTATTGAAGGGAACCGGAAAAACTTAAACCACCAGCTAAACCAAACCTTTCAAGTGCTGCTGTTCTTAACGCTGCCTGCTGCAGTCGGGTTATCCTTGCTGGCTGAGCCTGTTTATACAGCTTTCTATCAGCATGATTTACTTGGTGCTGGTGTATTGGGTGCATATGCTCCAGTCGCAATCTTGTTTTCCTTGTATTCTGTCACAGCTGCTATCCTCCAAGGAATTAATGAACAACGCTTTACGATTTTAAGTTTGCTTGTCGGATTATTAATCAAATTAACCTTAAATATTCCGCTGATTGAAATGATGGAAATAAAAGGGGCGGTTTTGGCGACAACTCTTGGATATACTGCTTCGATTATTATCAATATAATTGTAATTAAAAAGTTCGCTCAATATCCATTCAGGCTTGTTTGGCGGAGGAGTTTGTTAATTGTGATTTGTGCTGGGCTTATGTGGGCAGGCACTGAGGTGGTTTACCGCCTATTATTGTTATTCTTAAGTCCGGAATCAAAGGTCCAATCTGTAATCATCATTATTATATGTGCTATTGCAGGTGCTGGTATTTATTTTTACCTTGGATTAAAATCGGGTCTGGCACGACGCTTATTTGGAAATAGAGTAGACCGTTTACTATCCAAATTAAAATTATTTGGAAGGAGAAAAGCTGTTGAGAATTGATAAAATGCTCGCTAATCTTGGCTTTGGCAGCCGTAAGGAAGTCAAACAGCTTCTAAAAAGCGGCGCTGTTAAAATAGATGATGTTGTTATCAAGGATGCAAAGCAGCATGTGGATCCAAATACACAAATCGTGACATTAAACGGTGAAGTGATTGAATACAAAGAGTTTATCTATTTGATGATGAACAAGCCTCCTGGAGTTATTTCAGCAACGGAGGATAACGTCGAAGAAACCGTCATTGATTTACTTGAGATGGAAGATCAGGTGTATGAGCCGTTTCCTGTCGGCCGCCTTGATAAGGACACGGAGGGATTGCTGCTGATTACCAATGATGGTCAATTGGCACACAGACTTTTGTCCCCAAAGAAACATGTCCCGAAAACCTATTTTGCAGTTATTGATCGTGAGGTAACTGAGGACGATGTGAAGGCTTTTGGAAAAGGTGTGGTGCTGGATGATGGGTATCATACTAAACCGGGAGAATTGAAAATTATAAAATCCGGTATCCATTCAGACATCGAGCTCACGATTACCGAAGGGAAGTTTCATCAAGTGAAAAGAATGTTCGAAGCTGTAGGCAAAAGAGTCGTTTATTTACAGCGGATTACAATGGGACCCTTGCAGCTTGATGAAACTCTTGAACTCGGGGAATATCGGGAATTGACGGATGAAGAAATAGAGTTATTAAAAAATTATCAGTTGACGTGAATAAGCAGCCTAATTGCGGGCTGCTTTTATATTTAGTTTTAAGATAAAAATATTTTCCAAAATTGCAACCTTTTGCTATCGTTAAACGTGGTTATCGTGAAAGGGGGAACAAGAGTGGAGTTAGATCAAGTATACCGTGACAATGTAAATGATTTATACCGATACCTGTACTCCCTTTCAAAGGATCATTTTGTCGCTGAGGATTTGGTTCAGGAATCCTTTTACCGAGCCTATTTGCATCTAGAGGACTATGAAATCTCGAATATCCGCGCGTGGCTGTTTAAGGTCGCCTACCACGCTTTCATTGATTTGCAAAGGAAAAATAAACGGTTCGTCATTCAGGAACCTAAGGAGGAGCGGCATTCATCTAAAGAAACACCGGAAAAAAGATTGCTGGAAAAAGAGAGTTTTCAATTATTGATAAATGATATCCACTCGTTAAAGGAACAGGAAAAGCATGTTCTTCTGCTATGTGATTTACACCAGCTTTCTTACAGTGAAGCAGCAGAAATTTTGGAAATAAACTTAAATACACTGAAAAGCCATTTACACAGGGGACGGAAAAAAGTTATGGAAAAAGTGAAGGGAAGGAGTAGTTAGATGAGCGAGGATAAGAATCAATTTGAAGATGATTATCAAAAACTTCTAAACGAAACACTGAATGAAGTAAGTGAAATACAACCTTATTCTAAAAAAAGTCAAACTGAAATCGTTACGATTGGTAAAAATATGGCTCGAAGAACGAACATCATGATTAGCCTTGCAATCCTGTTACTGATTGTTCCCGTTATGACTTTAACGACTAATTTGTATTACAGTATCGGCGGGCGCGCCGACCATCTGATAGACGTAGTCACAAAAACAATCTATGTAACGGAACCCAATATGGGCTTGGAAAAAATAAAGCTGGAAGATGACATTGGCTTTTTTTCTATGAATATCAGCTTTGATGTTTTAAAAAGAATCGGGAAAGAGGATTATCGGGCGGGAAGCTATGAAATCGATTTTTTTCTAGACCATCCTAATTTTCCAAAGAAGAATATGCTTTTAGACCGTCCACTGCCTGAAATTCCTGACAAGGAAACCGAAGTGTTGTTCCATCCGAAGGCCTCCATCCCATTTAATAAAACAGATCAATGGGACATTTTAAATAAGCTGCCGGACGGGACGGTTGCTGAAGTGTATGTCTCGTTAAATGAAGTAATGAAGCCGGAAGTGTTACAAAAGCAATTGCCAAATAATATGGAGCTTCGTTGGCTGGCTGTTGATACGGGAATGGAGGCTGCCCAGGTGGATAAAGAAGGTGTTCCCATTACGCCTCTCGGTTACCCTGCACAATATGATCCAACGATATGGTCTCCATTTAGATCCTATGACCAAACAAATGAAGAAGTGTTCTTGGACATCTTATCATTGCTCGAGAAAAATGAACCGGTTGCTGAAAAGGTGGCTCGTGCAAAATCATTAGCCCTAAATAGCCGGCTGTCCTATATTAAAAAACATGGTATAAATGTTTATGGAGCCGTTATCACTGGCCCGACAGAAGAATTAAGAAAGCTGCAAAACATGAAGGAAATTCGTGCAGTGAAAGTGGGGGAAGTGAAACTATGGAACTGGGAGTAAAGAAAAAAAAGGGGGATAGACGCCTCCCCACCATATCAGGATTTCTATCTTTTTTGGTTGCACTAATCTCATTGGCCGGTTTAAATGTGGCTCTGTTAATAAAAGAAAAAGTTTTCCCTGGAGTCTTTATTATCCAGCTGCCGATTGTGGGATTTTTTCTTGGAATCATTGGTCTATTTACATTAAAAAGATCGAGACTATACGCCATCTGGGGACTTTCCCTTAACATTTTTCTGCTCATTTTTACATTATTGATGATTATTTCATCGCTGGGAATAAATTATAAACCTTAATAAAAAAAGGACAAAGCAATTATGCCTTGTCCTTTTTTATTGATTATGCACCTAAATAGGCTTTTAACATCCAGTTATGTTTCTCTAATTTACCTTTCAGACCTAGGAACATATCGCTGGTTACTTCGTCATTTTTTTGTTCAGCAGTTTCCATTCCATCTTGAAGCTCATCAATGATTTGTGTGAAGTCCTTTACAATAGCTTGAACCATTTCTTCAGCATTTAAAGTTTCGGTTGTTTCCTTAATTGTTGCCAATTCTAGGTATTCTTTCAAAGTTGAAACGGGACTACCCCCAATAGCAAGTAATTGCTCAGCAAATTCATCAATAGTAGCAGCAGCTTCCTCATATAATTCCTCAAATTTAGCATGTAATGTAAAGAAGTGGTGCCCTTTTACATACCAGTGAAAACGATGAAGCTTTGTATATAATACATTCCAGTTTGCAATTTGTTGGTTTAGAACTTGTTCTAATGTCATTTAGCATTCCTCCTATTTTCTATCTGTTTTAATTATAACACATACAATATTATAATCAATACTAAATTATAATAATTATAAATAAGGTTTTTTACTCAAAAAAATCATAGCCCCCGACATTTTTAATCCATACCTTGGCGTTTTTACCATCAGGGTCTGAAATCCATAAATCTCTTGTTGTCATGGCTATATCCTGATAACGAAGCCAAGTAATTTTACCAGCTGCAGAAAGATATATTGGATCGTAGTCTCCATAGTCATTTGGCGGATGGGTAATTTGTTTCTGTGGTGAATCGCCGATTTTTATTAAGAATAACGATGGATCGGGCCGCTGTTTTGGGTTATTTGACCATTCACTTTCTTTTACCCTTGATACATAAAGAGAATGGTCATCTTTCCAAGTGAAACCTAATTCCGCAAAATGTTCAGGCGTCAGGCTGGTAGTTTGAAAGGCCGGCAGGTCCGTGACCTTCATATCTTTGTTCTTAAAGCCGGAGACAATTCTCCCGCCTCCCGCTATATATCCAATCCGATTTTGCTGAAACGCCCATTTTGGTGCCCCCACTTCCCAAATAATTTCGTCTAAAACTTCGAACGTTTGCCCATCAGACGAGATAACACAAACCAGATTGCTGTCCATTGACCATGAGGCAGTAGGGCTCACCATAAAGGAAATCCATTTTCCATCAGGAGAAAATTTGAAATCGGTCGCATCAATTGCTAACAAACTGACGTCCCCTTTTTTCAATTCACTGGGAATGGTATAGAACCTGTTCGCATTTTTAGTGAGACTGGTGATTTTGTCTAAGTTCCTTTCAAGTCCAATCTTGTAGAGAATGGGATTGGTCCATCCATCAGGCCTTAGGGAAGCCCCTGAGCTTGTGATAAAAGCCCGTCCATCCGGAAACCAATTGTAGTCTCCCACACCAAGAGCAATATTATAAAAAGATTCAAGATTGGAGACATTTAAGACCCCACCGCTTTTAAAAGCAACAAGGTTTTCCACTGGGGACCATTTCGGATTAGTTCCATCTAAAGTTATTCTCTTATGTTTTTTCGTTTCTATATTGTATACCCAAATCTCCGTCTGGAATTCTACATTGGGATGTTGCTTCTCTTTAGGCTCCACTTGATACACAATCCATTTACCATCATGGGACCATTGGGGCGGATATGGATATTTTGCCGACTCATTTGTAATTTTTTCTTCCTTTCCATCTATCTTCGTCCAGAGATATCCGTCCCTTACAAATGCAGCCTTCACCTTGTTGCTTATTGGTTCTGCTCTCGCAAGGTTCGGCATTAGTATTAGGAATATCAATACGATCAAAAACCTTTTTTTCATTTCTTCACCTCATTGTCAATCCTTCAATTATTTTCCTCCGAAATTTGAAAAAAATTAGGGTTTTCTTCAAAAATAATACAGTGGCAACACTTTGCACCTGCTTATAATTGATAAATTCCATAAAAATGAGGATTAATGGGTAAATTAATATTATTTATAAGCGAAAAAGGTCTTTAGGGGGAAGTGAAATGAAATTAACACATCAACAGCGCATCGAATTACACGGCTTTAATAATTTGACGAAATCATTAAGTTTTAATATGTATGATATTTGTTATACGAGAACGAGAGAAGAAAGGGAAGCATATTTAAAATACATCGATGAACAATACAGTGCTGAGCGGTTAACTAGGATTTTAAAAGATGTAGCAGACATTATAGGAGCACATGTATTAAACATCGCGAGTCAAGATTTCGAGCCTGCGGGAGCAAGTGTCACCATCTTAGTATCGGAAGGCCCGGTTGAAAATGCGCCGTCTGAAATCTTTGAGGAATCACCTGGTCCGTTGATGGAATCTGTAGTCCTCCAATTAGATAAAAGTCATATTACCGTTCATACATACCCTGAATATCATCCTGACGAGGGAATCAGCACATTTCGGGCAGACATAGATGTTTCTACATGTGGAGAGATTTCTCCTCTTAAGGCGCTCCATTATTTAATCCGTTCCTTTGAAACGGACGTGATGACAATCGATTACCGTGTTCGAGGCTTTACGCGTGATAAGGATGGATATAAGCTGTTCATTGATCATGAAATTAGTTCCATCCAAAACTATATTCCTGAGGACGTCGGCGAAATGTTTGATATGATTGACGTGAATGTCTATCAAGAGAACATTTTTCACACCAAATGCAAGCTGAGGGAATTTGACCTTAATCATTATTTATTTGGCTATACAAAAGATAAATTGTCCCCTGATGAGGTTATAGAAATTACGGAGAGAATTAAGCTTGAAATGGACGAGATTTTTTATGGGAAAAATATTATCTAAAACTGGAAAAATAGTCATGTAGAAGAGGTCTATGTGCCCCGAACTGGCGGTTGAACAAGAAAACCGGTCACATAGAAGGGGTCTACGTGACCGAACAGGCAGTTGAACTAGAGAACCGGTCACGTAGTAGGGAGCTGCGTGACCGAAATGGCGGGTGAACTGGAAAACTGGTCACGTAGAAGGGAGCTGCGTGACCGAAATGGCGGGTGAACTGGAAAACGGTCCTATAGAAGAGGCACGAAACTGCGATAAAAACGGAAAAATTTGAAATTTATTTATTCAATAAATGATGCAGCATCCTATTTTTATCCTCAAAAAACTGCTTTGTGATCCGGAAATGGTTTGTGTCCTCCAACCGGCTTTCCCTAATGCCATCTTCAGTGAACTCAAAAATTTTCGCATCAGGGTAGGCCATGATGATTGGTGAATGGGTAGCAATGATAAATTGGGAGTTCTCATTTACTAAATCATGAATCCGTGTCAGCATCGACATTTGCCGTAATGGAGATAAGGCAGCTTCCGGTTCATCTAAAATATAGATTCCATTGCCTCCAAATCGATGGAGGAATGTTGAGAAAAAGGCTTCACCATGGGATTGTTCGTGAAGGGAAACCCCTCCAAAAGAATCTATGACTGGACGACCTAATATCTCACGATCCATCTCTTCAATATTAGAGGCCACATTATAAAAGCTTTCCGCCCTTAGGAAAAAGCCATCCTTCGGCCTTTCAACCCCTTTAATTATTTTAAGATAATCCCCAAGTTCTGAATGAGAGTCATAGGTCGAAAAATTAAAATTGAAGGACCCGCCTTCCGGATTAAAGCCCATTGAGACTGCAATGGCCTCTAAAAGTGTGGATTTCCCCATTCCGTTTTCTCCAACGAGGAATGTAACTTTTGAATGAAAAAAGAGTTCATCCCAATTTTTTAAGCAAGCTAGGTTAAAGGGATATCTTTTTGAGGGGATGCCATCATTTTTTAATCTAACACTTCTAATATATTGGTCTCCGAAAAAATTCATCTGAATCGACTCCAAAGGATTTTTAACCATTTTACCATTTTGGCTTTAAGAAACGGAGAATATTTTAATGGCGTTCTAAAAGTCGTTATTTATCTGAAACAGCCCAGCAGTTTCGGCATTCCGTAATTCAATATTTCTAGGGACTTTTAAATCTGCAATAAAGCAATAAAAAAGAAGAGGCTGACAATGATGTCCTCCTCTTCTTCCCGTTTATATAGTTCTTGAAGGATTTATTTGTAGATTTTTCTCTCTTTTTTGTGTAAAAAATGAAAGAAGAATCAATAATACAACCGTTATTACGCAAACACTTGACCCAATTAAATTGTTAGGGTTAAGCAGAAACATAATAAAGATGGTACTTAACGAAATAACTGCAAAAATCGTGGTATACGGAAAGAATTTTACCATGAACCCCGGTTTATTTTGATATACAGGGCGTAGCTTTAATTGTGCCAGACAAATACTAGTCCAAATTAACATGACTGTAAAACCAGGGATGGTCATAAGATAACTGATGATTTGGCTGGGTGTTAAATATGCGAGATAAACACCTGCCGCAATACATACACTTGTAATGGAGATCCCTGCAATAGGAATTCCGTTTGCAGAAGTCTTAGCTAGCCCTTTCGGTGCTACACCACTTTGGGCCATTGAAAAAAGTGTCCTTGAAGTTGCATAAATGCCAGAATTGGCAGCAGACAAAACGGCTGTTAACAAAACAAAATTCATGATGTGGGCCGCACCCGGCAGTCCGGCACTGCCGAATACCTGAACGAAGGGGCTATCCTCGCCAGTTACCTGATTCCAGGGCATTATTCCGCAAATAATAAGGATTGGAAAAATGTAAAAAATGATTACACGGAAAATAGCACCTTTAATAATTTGCGGCAGAACACGTTCACTGTCCTTCGTTTCTGTAACGGCAACTCCAATTAGCTCTGCGCCTCCATATGAAAACATAACAACCAAAAAGGCGCTCATTATCCCGCCAATACCATTAGGAAAAAACCCACCGTTTCCAGTATAATTTGATACCGGGTCATGTACGGTGCTTGGAATAAATCCAAATATCAGCAACGCTCCTAAGACAATAAAAGCCACTAAGGCAAGGATTTTGATTCCGGCAAACCAAAATTCAAGCTCGCCATAATATTTTACTTGAAAAAGATTGATCCCGACTATTACCGCTGCACATATAAAACTTAGCAGCCATAGCGGGGCAGTCGGAAACCAAAATTGCAAGAAGCTTCCTGCGGCCAGGAGTTCCACGATGGTGACGAGAATCCAGTTTATCCAATAAAGCCAACCGACGATAAAGGAAACGCGAAATCCAAAGGCTTTATGGACAAGATGCTGGACATTGTGATTGGGGTTGGCAAGCGCCATCTCTCCCAAAGCCGCCATAACGATAAATAATAACAGTCCGCCGATCAAATAGGTGATAATGACACTCGGACCTGCAATATGCAGTGTATCAGAACTTCCTTTAAAAATCCCCGTACCAATCATGCCTGCTAATGCTATAAACTGTACATGCCTAGGCAATAACCCTTTTTTTAAATCCTGTTGACCTTTTTTCACATTAACCAACCTACTTTTCTATTCTGCTTAAACGCTTTTAAGCGCTAAAGTATTTTATACTAATATATCATTTTTCCTCCGTTTGTCAAAGAAAATATTATATTAGTAATATTATTGTGAAACGATTCTAAGCCGATTATGTTCATTTACCCTAATATCCCATGATGAATCTGACAGATGAAATTTATCATTAATGGATTTCCGGTTTTTTCTCATCCACCTGACGGCAAATTGGTTTGCGTCTTTTTCAACCCATTGTTGGCTGTAGGATCCTGAGTTTAATGAATATAAACGAAACGGCTGTTTGTTAAGGGAAAACTGCTGATGGTGGCGTATTTCATGAAATAAACAATAGGCACCATGGAGTTTGACTAAATGCTTATCTTTATAAGGTAAATTAAAAAGGTAAATGAATATTATATTGTGTTTAAAGTTATAGGTGGAAAAGACACCTTTTTGAATAATAGATTTTAATAGACTGTAGCGTTCAAAAAGGGTGGCATGAGATGCTATTAATGAAACTACAGATTGCCAATCTTCGAAAAGATAAATATCAGGAAGAGGTTCTAAATTATTTGGTAATAGATTAAGAAGGAATTTCACATCTCCTTCAGAAAGAATTGAGGAATAGCTGTAAATTGTCATGTAAGACCCGCCCTTTAAAATTTTCACCTTTTAATAATATTCTGTCAAAACACGAGATTCCCCTTTCGAAAGCAACAAAACAGCACAGGTAAATTTTACCTGTGCTGTTTTTATGTTTAAATGAAATTTTTGTTGATAATTTAAGATGACATCTTCACTTTCTTTTCTGTTGTTGTCCATTTTCCGCGGCTTGGGCTGATTACCAAGTCATTATAGGCTAAGACATTTAAATCTCGTTGTATGGTGCGAGGAGTGATACCAAATTCCTCTACAAGTTCCTGCGTTGTGACAGTGCCGTTATTGCGGATAAACATGTAGATACATTTGATGCGGTTTAACATCCGGTTAGTTGAAGGTTTCAAAGAACCACTCCCTATCCTTTTTTCAAACCTATGGCTTAATCCCTCTACCGACAGCCTCTTTGAAGAAGATTCTTCAATATATGTAGTTTTCTTTTCCGCGCAGACATCTCCTTTTTTGGAATCATTGAAGTGGTACTTAGATGTCATACATCTAACCATATTGTACCCATAATTTCAGAAAATTTCTACCACAATAGTAAAGTTTACGTAAAAATGCTTACAAGGTTTCAAATTTTTGAGAATCTCTCCCTCCTTTTTTAGCTAATAGGAAAGCAAAAATCCAACTACGCCTCTGACTTCGCACTATCAGACTAGTCAATCGGCGAGTTTTCATTTATTTTCATACTATAAGTTATGGGGATACATGTTTGGATTATGATAATTTTTTGAATTTTTAGGAAAAATATCTCAATTATAACTCAAGAAAAAAAGACGAATAGGCTGTCCGGAACTTCGCTTTTTTCGAAAATATTGGTAAGATATTTTCAGTAAGAAAACTTAGGAGTGAACCACTGGTAAAATAGTTTAAAAAGGAGTATTGGAAAATGACTTATGCAATTTTAAATGGTGCGCTGATAGATCGATCAGAAGCTACGGTCGACATTGAAGACCGCGGCTATCAATTTGGTGATGGGGTATATGAGGTCATTCGCGTCTATAACGGAAAAATGTTTACAATTAAGGAGCACTTGGATCGCTTCGAAAAAAGTTCAGAAAGTATCGGTATAACACTCCCATACTCTGCAGAAAAACTATCAGATATGCTAAAGGAACTGGTTGAAAAAAATACTCTGAAAACCGGCATTGTATATATGCAGGTTACCAGGGGTGTTGCACCTCGTAATCATTCTTTTCCGGCAAAAGAAGTTGTACCTGCCCTGACTGCCTATACGAAAGAGCTTCCAAGGCCGGCTGAGAATTTGAAAAATGGTGTGAAAACGATACTTACAGAGGATATCCGCTGGCTTCGCTGTGACATAAAAAGCTTAAACTTGCTTGGCAGTATCCTTGCCAAACAACAGGCTGCTGAAAAGGGCTGTTTTGAAGCAATCCTGCATCGTGGACAGGATGTTACTGAAGGAAGCTCTACTAATATTTTTATTGTGAAAAATGGAGTAATTATCACGCATCCATCGGATAACTTGATTTTAAAAGGGATTACCAAGGACGTTGTTTTACAGGGCTGTGCTGCCAACAATATCCCGGTTGAGGAACGGACGTTTACGCTAGATGAATTGGCTGCTGCTGATGAAGTGTTCCTATCAAGTACAACTGGTGAGGTTATGCCGATCATTGAAGTTGCGGGTAAAAAGGTTGGGAACGGGATGCCCGGCCCAGTAACGAGGAAATTACAGGATTTGTTTACTCAAGAAATTGAAAAACAATGCGGTGCGTTATAAGAAAAAAGACGTGGAATAGGGTCCACGTCTTTTTATATATCATGGTAAAACAGCTTCCGAGAGTAAATCAGGCTTATCCGAGAGTAAATCACGCTAGTTCAATCACAAGGCCCTAGGATTGAAACTGAAACAAATCACTCGATAAATACCGTTCTCCTGTATCACAGGCTATGCATATAACGATTTCATCAGGAGATAAACGCTTGGCAACCTGTAAAGCGGCAAAGCATGCTCCGCCTGATGACGGGCCGACAAGGAGTCCTTCTTCACCCGCTAATTTCCGCGCAATATCGTAGGCATCTTCATCACTAATCTGATGAATTTCATCATAAACATCTTGATTTAGAATCTCCGGAATAAACCCTGGACTTGTTCCGACAAGCTTGTGCTTTCCGGGTTTGCCCCCTGATAAAACAGGCGATCCCTTTGGTTCGACGACGTGTACGGTAATATTCGGAAAATGTTCCTTTAACACTTCACCAGTCCCTGTAATCGTACCACCTGTTCCCGCAGTTGCAACAAACGCGCCAAGCGGCTTACCAATTTCTTTAACAGCCTCGATAATCTCCAAAGCTGTGGAAGTTCGATGTGCATTGGGATTTGCTTCATTTTCAAACTGCATTGGAATAAAACTGTTTGGTATTTCAGCGGCAAGTTCCTGGGCCTTCCTAATGGCACCTGGCATTTTTTCATCTCCTGGGGTAAGCACAACCTCAGCCCCGTAAGCTTTTAAGATATTAATGCGTTCCTGTGTCATTGTATCAGGCATAATAATAATGGCTTTATATCCACGTGCCGCTGCATTCATGGCCAGCCCGATTCCTGTGTTGCCGCTTGTCGGCTCAATGATTGTTGCACCTGGAGTTAACTTTCCTGCCTTCTCTGCTTCTACAATCATATTGAAAGCAGCTCGGTCCTTCACGCTTTTACTTGGATTAAAATATTCCAGCTTCAAATAAACTGAGGCCCCGTCTTTAGGAGCGATCCGATTGAGTTTGACTAAAGGTGTTTGTCCGATTAAATCTGCAATATTATTGACAACTTTCACTATGAGGGACCATCCTTTCCTTTGCTTCTAAATTCTATAATAAATAAAAATAATTCCAATGTAAAAAATATCGGATAATCTAAGCTGTAAAATAGATATAATGAAAAGGAAAAATACTAAATATGGAAATAAAGGAATGAAAAAAGCCAGTGGAACATCAAACTCATTTTTTCTATGCTATAAGAATTCCTGAAGAAACGAAAGGAATTATGAAAAACCATATCGAACAATTAAGAACAGCGCTTCCCTTCCAGCGCTGGGTACACCATCTGGACCTGCACATCACATTGGCGTTCCTGGGGTCTGCTCCCGTTGAAATGCTTGAAGCTTCCGTAAACAATGTCAAATCAGGCTTAAAATCTGAACAAGCTTTTACACTTAAAATTAATGAATTGGGGATATTCGGTGCGAAGGATTCCCCGAGAGTGTTTTGGGCGAACACAGAAGAAAGCCCCGAACTGCAAGCCCTGCAAAAAAAAGTATTCCAAGCATGTGAGGGAGCAGGATTTGCGCTCGAAAAAAGGCCGTTTCGTTCACATATCACACTGGCAAGAAAATGGCGTGGGGGCGTTCCCTTCCAAAATGAGCAGCTCACAATTTGGAAAGAGCTTCAGCCCGAACCGCTCCCTTTTCTAGCTGGAGAAGTGGTGTTATATCAAACCCATCTCAACCAAACACCGAAATATGAAGCCATTAAACTTTTTCCTTTACAAACATAAAAAAGGTTGATTACTATGAAAGAATTATACTTTGTGATAAATCCTAAAGCCGGAAATGGCCATTGTTATAAAATTTGGCGAAAAATTGAGCTGAAATTGAAGGCTGAGGAAATTTCTTATTTGGCTTTTTTTACGGAGCATTCCGGACATGCTAGAATAATTTCTGCGCAAATTGCGTCCAGGAATAACCATTCTAAAATCGTCGTTGCCGTCGGAGGTGACGGGACGCTTCATGAAGTAGTGAATGGAATCATTTACCATCCAACTATTACGTTAGGATTTATACCTGGCGGATCGGGAAATGATTTTTCTAGAGGCTTTCAAATTCCAGCGGACCCAGCTGCCGCCCTAAAAGTAATGCTCCGCCTGATGAAAAGTGATGCGCCATTAATGGATGCCGGGAAAATTACGATTCAGGACAAGTCCGAGCAATATTTTATTAATAATATGGGGGCCGGATTTGATGCATTGATTGCCTATCAGGTCAATCATTCGCGAGTAAAAGCCCTGCTAAACAAATTCTCTTTGGGCCGTCTGGTTTATGTTTATTTTCTTTTGAAAGAACTATTTTGTTATAAAACTTCTACAATTGATTTATCAATTGACGGTAAAGAGCATAAATTTAAACAAACATGGTTTGTGACTGTCTCCAACCAGCCTTACTATGGGGGCGGAATGAAAATTGCACCTGCTGCTGAACCGCAGGATGGTTTACTTGATATTACAGTTGTCCATGAATTATCAAGACTGAAACTTTTAATTGTTTTTATCAGTGTTTTTTGGGGGAAGCATAGTTATTTCAAAGCGGTAAAATCATTTAAGGGAAGAGATATAACAATTCGTTCAGATATAGAGCTCTATGTTCATGGAGACGGGGAGCATGTTGGACATATTCCATTAAAGGCAGAGATTATTCCAAAAGCTTTACATGTGTTAACGCGTATGCACTATAAGGACGAAGTTGATTTGAAAGAGAGGGACTCGAATGGAATCCACTAAAAGGAGTTTTGAGGCCTATTTGGATGAGATGACCATTATTACGATACTTCTTCCCCTTTCCTACTACAATGGCCAGTCATCTTCATTTTCTATAATCTGCGGTGCGGAAAAGAGTCCTTTGAAAATCATCGATAAAATCCCTATTGAAAATTATCTGAAATATACTTGCCGGTCTGCTGATGAGATTTGCTTTGGCAAAGAATATGTGATTGCTGATAACCACGGCGGCAGGACGGACCTTCAAATAGGGGCAGTTATTCGGACGGAAGCTTTTGATAATAAGTTTTTTTATGAAGGAATTGACTTGGGGGTAACGTATCAACATGATCGATCCCAATTTAAATTATGGGCTCCGACAGCTACACAGGTGAAATTAAAATTGCGCCACCCCGCCACGCAGTATGCGGAAATCATAAAAATGAAGCTAGGGGACCGGGGTGTATGGTGTTTAGATATTCATCGCGACTTGGAATTGTATCAATATAGTTTTCTTGTACAGGTTAACAATAAATGGCGGGAAGCAGTGGACCCGTATGCCAAGGCGGTATCAGCCAATGGGGAGCATGGAGTTATTGTTTGTTTAGAGAAGACAGCACGGCAAAGGGTAGAGGTGCCGCCGATAACCAGTCCAGTTGAGACGATCATTTATGAAGCCCATATCCGAGACTTTACGATACACCCTCAAAGTGGTGTGAAAAATAAAGGACTGTATCTTGGTGCTGGTGAATTAAATACCAAAGGGTTGGATGGAGAACCCACAGGCCTGTCCTATGTCAAAGAATTAGGCATCACCCACTTGGAACTCCTTCCTTTCCACGATTTCGCGGGAGTCGATGAATGGAATCCAGACAAAGAGTATAACTGGGGTTATAACCCGCTCCATTTTAATGCTCCAGAAGGGAGCTATTCCACCAATCCCTCTGACCCGTATTCCCGGATATCCGAGTTAAAAGATTTAATTGACCAAATTCACAGAGCCGGCCTCAGGGTCATTATGGATGTTGTTTATAATCATGTCTATATCCGTGAAGAATCCTCTTTTGAAAAAATTGTTCCCGGCTACTACTTTCGGCACAATGAAATTGGCCTTCCTTCTAATGGAACTGGTGTGGGAAATGACATTGCCTCCGAGCGGAAAATGGTGCGAAAATTTATTATCGATTCCATTCGCTACTGGCTGGACGAATACCATATTGACGGTTTCCGTTTCGATTTAATGGGAATCCTGGATGTTGAAACAATGAACGAAGTCAGAAAGGTATGTGATAGCCTGGCAAAAGGGATTATTATCCTCGGTGAGGGTTGGAACTTAAATACACCGCTTCCTTTTCAGAAAAAGGCAATTATCGCCAATCAGGCAAAGTTGCCTGATATTGCCCAGTTCAATGACCAGTTTCGCGATACCATCAAGGGGAGTACCTTTAATATATTGGATAAGGGATATGCTTTAGGGAATAAACAGTATCTCGAGTCGGCCTTTGAAATGATTACTGGAAGTATTGGGATTAAGGCCGAAGGGGCAGGAATCTTTAATGAACCTGTTCAATCCGTCAATTATGTGGAATGCCATGATAATCATACCATATGGGATAAGTTACAATCTTGTCTGCCGGATGTTGATGATGCTGTAAGAATGAGGTATCATCGCCTTGCGACAGGGATCGTTCTTCTCTCGCAGGGAATACCTTTCCTTCACAGCGGTCAGGAATTTTTTCGAACAAAACAAGGTGAAGGTAACAGCTACCGATCTCCAGATTCCATAAACCAACTGGATTGGAATCGCAAAAGTCAATTTAAAGAAAATGTGGATTATATAAAAGGACTTATTCAAATCAGAAAAGAATACTATTGTTTCCGGTTAAGATCTGCAGCAGAAATCCGCAATCAAGTAAGCCGGCTGCCACTTCCGTCGCCAATTTTGGGATGTTCTTTTAAACAGGGAGATTCTGTCGTTATGCTAATCACTAATCCTTCTTTAACTTCACACAAGATTAGTATTCCAAACGGGGAATGGAGCGTTTTAGCCGACAGAGATTCAGCCGGTATTATGGCAAAAAAAGTTTTTCAAGGCGGAGAAATTCAAGCAGAACCCATATCTTTAAATGTTTTAGTGAAAAAATAGTTTCCCATGATTACTTGACGAAAAATAGCTATTGGAGATAAAATTTATTAGGATGGCTATTGTATGCTATTATTCAATAGCTTTTTTTTATTAATAAAAAACAATTCGTAAAACCTTCGCACGTCTTGGTTTTACTTCTGATTTAGATGAGGGCCCCAACCTCAAAGAACGGCATAAGTTGAAGGTGAACAGTTTTGGAACATATATTAGGACAAGAGTGGGAAATAATACCTGCCGGCGGGGCCACCGGAGAGGCCTTTTATGCAAGGCATGAGGACCAACGGCTTTTTTTGAAGCGGAATTCGTCTCCCTTCCTTGCAGTACTTTCGGCAGAGGGAATTGTCCCTAAGCTTGTTTGGACAAAACGATTGGAAAATGGAGATGTCATTACAGCCCAGCAATGGCTTGAAGGCAGGGAACTGAAATCGACGGAAATGAATCAAGAGGTTGTTGCCAAGCTTCTAAAGAAAATTCACCGTTCAGAGCCCATGCTCGGTATGCTGAGCAGACTGGAAAAATCACCATTGCAGCCTGAAACGATCTTTCAATCGGTGGTCTCTGGACTGGATGTAGAGCTATTAATCCTTCCGGAAGTCCAAGAAACACTCAGCTTTTTAAAAAAAGAAGCGAAAAACGTTTATTGTGAAGAAAAGGTGGTTTGCCACGGAGACGTCAATCATAATAACTGGCTTTGGACTGATGACAATCAGTTGTACCTCATTGATTGGGATGGAGCAATGATTGCGGACCCTGCCATTGACTTAGGAATGCTCCTATATTGGTACATTCCTGAAGAAAATTGGCAGGATTGGTTGAAAATGTACGGGGAAAACTTAACCGACGATTTGAAACTTAGAATGCAATGGTATGTGGCATTGCAGACTTTATCTTCTATCCAATTTTATAAAAATAAACATCGTGTGGATGAGATGAATAAGTGGATTCAATTCTTAAGGGACATACTTTAAGAAAATTGCCCAATATCATCTACCCATTGTGACAGGTTCTCTTGATGCGCTGTAATATGCCCGTCTAAATCTGCAGTTTGCGCTCCTGTTTGGCTGTAACGGTAAACTTCTTGTAAGATAGGTTTGACATTTTGGTCAACCTGATTGTTTACCATCAAGGATTTGATTAATCGTTCCAATTGTTCACATTCGGCAACGGACCCGCAGCAATCTGTTTGATGATTGCTTAATATATCTTTGAGCAAGGTTACTTGGTCATGATGACTTAATGGCATAAAAAGCACACCCTTTCAAGTGGGAATGAAAAAAGAATTCACAGTTAGGTTGTGAATTCTTTTTTTATTTATTCACTAGTATCACTGTTTTACTTGCAAGACAAAAATGAGCATGCTATGTATTAAACGATAATATTTTTAGGAGTGGCAAATAAATGAGACTCAGAAATAAACCTTGGGCAAAGGATAAAATAGAGCAGTATCCGCAATATGCAGTCCCAAATCCGGAATTAAACAAAGGAAAATGGAATGAAGTGTTTGGAAATAACAACCCGCTTCATATTGAAGTTGGCACTGGCAAAGGGCGTTTCATAACTGAAATGGCCAAGGCCCATCCGGATATTAATTATATTGGAATTGAACTATATGATAGTGTGATTGTGGCGGCATTGGATCGCTTGATTGAAGCGGAATTACCCAATGTAAAGCTTCTTAATGTCAACGCTGCAGAATTAGAAAAATATTTTACCAAGAATGATGTGGATCGAGTTTATTTGAACTTTTCCGATCCATGGCCAAAGACTCGTCATGAAAAAAGAAGATTAACCTACAAGGATTTTCTTAAATCTTATGAGAATATTCTCGTAGCTGGCGGGGAAATTCATTTCAAAACGGATAATCAAGGTCTGTTTGAATATTCCTTAATGAGTTTTTCTGAATATGGATTGTTATTAAAGTTCCTTAGCCTTGACCTTCACAAAAGTGATTTTGAAGGTAATATTATGACCGAGTATGAACAGAAATTTTCCGAAAAGGGCAATCGAATTTATCGCTGTGAAGTTAAATATCAGAATGATACAAAGGGGCAGTCTTAAAAAGACTGTCCTTTTTTACGTTAATAGGAAAGATTAAATTTTTTCAAATTTATTCTTTCCTAACGCATAAATTCAACTACGCCTCATGAACGTCCTAACGGACTTGCAAATCGGCAAGTTTTCATTTATTTTCATACATTTCTGGAAATGTTAAACTATTGAAAAGGGAAGGAGGAGAAAGAAACATGCAATCATTGAAAATTGGTAATGTTACTCTTACTTGGATTTCAGGAGGGGTTACGAATTTGGATGGGGGGGCTATGTTTGGTGTGGTCCCAAAGCCATTGTGGTCAAGAAAATACCCGGCAAATGAAAATAACCAAATTGAATTGCCAACAGATCCTATTTTAGTTCAATTTGATGGGAAAAATCTGCTGGTTGAGTCGGGACTTGGCAGCGGAAAGTTGACTGAAAAGCAATTAAGGAACTTTGGCGTCACAAAGGAATCAGAACTGGATGCCTCTTTAGAAAAATTAGGCTTAACTCCTGAAGACATCGATTATGTCTTAATGACCCATCTTCACTTTGATCATGCTGGCGGATTGACTAAGCTTGTGAACGGTGAGTACGTATCTACATTCCCAAATGCCCAGATTATAGCGTCGAAGATTGAATGGGATGAAATGAGAGAGCCCAATATTCGTTCAAAAAATACATATTGGAAGGAAAATTGGGAAGCTGTGCAAACACAGGTTGTCACCTTTGATGAGACCTGGAGTTTTGGACCTATTCAGTTGATTCACACGGGAGGGCATAGTAACGGACATTCTATCCTTTTAATTGAGGATGGAGGCGAAACAGCTATTCACATGGCTGATTTAATGGCTACCCATGCCCACCAAAATACTTTATGGGTAATGGCTTATGATGACTATCCGATGGACTCTATTCGAGCAAAGGAAAAATGGTTTCCATACGCGCTTGAGAAAAATGCTTGGTTTACCTTTTATCACGACGCTTTTTACCGTGCTGTCAAATGGGGACCTGATAACAAAATTACAGAAAGCATCAAAAGGGAAAATTGAGGCTTCAATATTTATGAAAAATAGCCGCATCATAAAGATGCGGCTATTTTTTCATTAAGACACCAAGTTCTCGGATAACTTGCGGATTTCCAAAATCGTTCCGGTTGAGGCATCGGCAATAAATTCATATTGTTCATTGTTTCCATCATTATTTTTTGAAATGCCGCCCTTATAGACCTGATATTGCACCTGATTCTGTTCATAAGGCTCCGCTTTCATATGTATCCACGACCCGTTGATTGGTCCGTTTTGTTTAAATTGTGCTTTTACATGTTCTAATACCTTTTCTGGTGAAACTTTTGTTTTTTGCGAAATAATCTGTTTAGCCGTATATCCCCCAACGATCCCCACCGATACTCCGAATAAAAAAGACTTCCAGTTCATCACAAAGCCCCCTTTTCTTCAAAAAAATGCCAGAAGTATTTCTCCTTTCAGTATATCGTATTTAAAAATAAGAAGATAATAATACCTATAGGAAAATGAAATATTGGAAAGCTGTTTATAACTTCTGTAAAATAAAAATGATACATAGTATGAGATAAAAAGACTAAAGGAGTTTTATACATATGAATGAACAAACCTTGAAGCTTTTTCAAACCTTAACCGAGCTGCCTGGAGCACCCGGAAACGAGCATTTAGTCCGCAAATTTATGAAAGAACAGCTTTCACAATATGCCGATGAAATAGTTCAGGATAGGTTAGGCAGTGTTTTTGGATTGAAAAAAGGGAATGAAACTGGCCCGAGGATCATGGTAGCAGGGCATATGGATGAAGTTGGCTTTATGGTTACGGCCATCACCGAGAATGGAATGATCCGTTTCCAGACGCTTGGCGGTTGGTGGAGCCAGGTACTTCTCGCCCAGCGCGTCCAAGTCATGACAAAAAACGGTCCTGTCATCGGTGTTGTTGGATCGATCCCGCCGCATCTGTTGGATGAATCAAAGAAAAATAAACCGATGGAAATTAAGAATATGCTGATTGATATTGGGGCGGATAACCGTGAAGACGCTGAAAGAATCGGCATTAAGCCGGGGCAGGCCATCCTGCCGATTTGCCCGTTCACCCCAATGGCAAATGAGAAGAAAATACTGGCTAAAGCTTGGGACAATCGCTATGGCTGTGGCTTGGCGATAGAACTGCTTCAGGAACTAAAAGATGAAACATTGCCTAATATTCTTTATTCCGGGGCAACGGTTCAAGAGGAAGTTGGTCTGCGTGGTGCTCAGACTGCCTCTAATATGATTAAGCCAGATCTCTTTTTTGCACTAGATGCCAGTCCGGCCAATGATATGACCGGTGATAAAAATGAATTTGGGCAATTGGGCAAGGGAACATTATTGCGTATCCTTGATAAGTCAATGGTAACACACCGCGGGATGAGGGAATTTGTCCTGGATATGGCCGAAACACATAATATTCCGTATCAGTACTTCGTCTCCCAAGGCGGAACAGATGCCGGCCGTGTTCACCTGTCAAATGAAGGGGTACCAAGCGCGGTTATCGGTATTTGTTCCCGTTACATCCATACTCACGCCTCTATTGTCCATGTAGATGACTATGCAGCTGCTAAGGAATTATTGGTTAAACTAGTGAAGGCATGTGACAAAACAACTGTGGAAACAATTAAATCAAACAGCTAATTATGCGGGGGCGTGATGTCACATCATGCCTCCTTTGCTGTATTTCTAAAAAGGAGCAATTAGCATGAAAATTATTATTGGATCCCAAAACCCTACTAAAATTACGGCGGTCAAAAATAGCTTTCAACACCTGGAGGCAGCATTTATATCCTTAGACGTACAATCCGGGGTTAGCGAGCAGCCTTTCTCCGATGATGAAACAATAAAAGGGGCAATCAACAGGGCAAAAGGCGCGCTTGAACAAGGAAATGGCGATATTGGCATCGGCCTTGAGGGAGGTGTCCATGAAACTAGCCACGGGCTTTTACTATGCAATTGGGGAGCGCTTGCCACCCTCGATATGGAGCCGATTGTAGCTGGCGGTGCAAGATTTTTGCTGCCTGAGGAAGTAGCGGTCAGATTAAGGGCCGGTGAAGAGCTTGGTCCGGTTATGGAGGATTACGCGAAAAAGAAAAACGTCAGCAAGCAGGAAGGGGCAGTCGGGGTCTTTACGGATGGAATGGTCAATAGGGCCGAAATGTTTACGCATGTTATGAAGCTTTTAGTAGGGCAATTTACCTATCAGCAAAAATTAAAAGTAAAATAAGATATATAATTCGACATTATTTTTCGACAAAGTCTTGTCATTTGAATATTCTGGCAGTTATTATGGAGATAGAATAATGTTTTTAATTGGGGGAGAGCAGTCTGAGACTCTTTAAAACCATATCGATCTTCATAATATCGCTGGGATTATTAACTGCATGTGGAAATGCATCATATAATGAGGAAAGTAAGGCAACTATTAAAACTGTAAGAACAACGTTTCATGAAAAGGCAAAAAAGCCTACGAAAAAAAGTGAAAAAATTCATTTTTACCTTCCGTTCGGATATGAAATTGATAACACCACTCCGAATAATATCATTTTAAAAAATGGCTCGAAGACTTATATTTTGTTTGTTAATCCACAAGAAACCACATCTAGTGAAGTAGTGTATAAATCAACTGTTGAACAGTATAAAAAACTAGATACCAATGAAGTATTCAAAGATGATAAAATGTTTGGGTATTTGACCATTAAAAAGCTAAAAGACGATATGAATGAAATGACCATTGGTGTAGGCGGCGCAAAAATAACTACCCAGGTAAAAACCTCAAGCCTAGAAGAAGAAGCAAAAGCAATGACGCAGATCATTCATTCGGTAACATATAAACAATAAAACGGAGGTGCGTCCTTCGTTTTTTGTATGCCATGGTTGGTTAAGATAATAGGGGATGTCCAATTGCATATTATTGGACTGCATTCAGGATGGATTGTTATGATGGAAAAAACATTCTTTCAATACGGGGGTCGTTAAATTATGAAACATTTAGAGTCCATGGAGCAATTTGAGCAATTGCGTGACCAGGGAAAAACGATTTTTATGTTTTCAGCTAATTGGTGTGGAGACTGTCGGTTTATTGAACCAGTCTTGCCAGAGATTGAGTCCAAATTTATGGAATATACTTTTATCCATGTAGACCGTGATCAATATATCGATTTATGCCAGCAGCTCGATGTTTTCGGGATCCCAAGTTTTATTGCCTTCGAAAACGGCAAAGAACTGGGGCGCTTTGTTAGCAAAGACCGTAAAACACAAGAGGAAATTGAAGGATTTATTACAGGTTTAAAATAATTCAGCACAAGGCTCCATCTCCTTTTGGAGAAGGAGTCTTTTTATCTAAAATAAAAAACTACTCCTTTTAAATACTGGAGGGATATAAATGAAAATGGACAGTAAAAAGATGAGGCGAGAACTGGAATCGCGTTTGGATAATGAAGATAGAGTATTAACCTATGATCGCGACAAGGATCAGCTGCGTATTGAAAGCAAACGAACTGGAAAAGGGATTACAGTTGCACTAGCCGGGATTGTGGCTAAATGGCATAATGAGAAGGATAAAGCGATTGACGAGGTTGTTTATTATGTGGAAGAAGGGCTTCAGGCCATGGAGGAAACAATTCAATTAACTCACCATGAGAAAAAAATCTTCCCAGTAATCCGTTCATCCTCTTTTCCGAAGGAAGCCGAAGAAGGAGTTCCATTCCTTATCGACGAACATACAGCGGAGACGAATATTTATTATGCTTATGATATGGGGAAAACCTACCGCTTAATTGATTCCCGCATTATGCAAAAAGAAGGCTTGGATCCGTTGCGGATTAAGGAAATTGCCTTATTTAACGCAAGATCGCTGACTACATCAGTGAAGGAAGACCAAGTAGCGGGAAACATTTTCTATTTTCTTAATACCAATGATGGGTATGATGCAAGCCGGATTTTAAATAAGGGATTCTTGAATGATATGGAGAAGCGGATTACCGGGACAATGGTCGTGGCCGTTCCACACCAGGATGTCTTGATCATTGCCGATATCCGTAATGACAGAGGATATGATGTGATGGCACAAATGGCGATGAGCTTTTTTGCAAGTGGCCGCGTTCCTATTACCGCCCTGTCGTTCTTATACGAAAACGGAGAATTAGAGCCGATATTTATTTTAGGAAAAAACAAATAAGAAGTGGGATCACTAGTGAGTGGTCCCATTTTTCTGTGTCTCAAGAACGAAATTTAATATATTTTAGCTGTTTCAAAAGAATAATGTCGAAAAAATAAAAAATGCTGATAAAATAGAGTGACAATGAAATAGAAAGAGTGATAGTTTTGAGCTGGATCCAAAACTTTTTTCAAAAATTAAAGAAAGATGAGGAAGGCGAATTCAACAGGCCCCCCTTACATAATAAATCGGAAGTTCCTACATTTGCTTTTCAAAGTGAAAGCGCAAAGGATTTGAATGCAAGAGTTTCTTTTCAATATCCAAAGAATCAATTAAAGACACCTTTAGAATCAAAAAAACCGGTGGAAGGAAAGCGGCAGAAAAAGAGAATCGGAAAAGAGATAGAGAAAAAGAAAATTCCAACATCGGTTTTAGAACTGGAAAAACCAATTCCAAAAGAACCAATAAAGGTGAAAATGGAGCCGGTAAAAAAAGCCCCGGGTCCGTTTCATCCAACAGAAATTCCTTCCCCCGTTTTTGGCTTCAATCGGCCGAGAACGACAGATACTGTCGTCGAGCATGAATTGAGTAATTTCTTTGAGGAAGAAAATACTGGACAGTGTGCTCCACTGCCGATGGAAGAGAATCTTTCCATGAGCATTTCAAATTCTGTCCGAAAGAGTTTGGAGACAGAGGATGAACTTAAAGAGACTGTTATCCTTGCAGAGGTCCCTTCAGTGGACATTTCATACTCCGACAAAATAGATAACAGCCCTGTTTTGATTGAGGATGTTCAATTACCTGCAGGCAAGGTTGGTGAATTGCTGCTTCGTGCCGAGGAAAACCCAATTGAGGAATCCAAACTGCCACTTGGTGATAAAGAAAATCAAATCGAGGAATCCAAATTGCCTTTTCTTATCGAAGAAAACCAAGGCGAGGAGTCTGAACCACCTAAGCCTAAGCGTTCTCATCTTCCTTTCAACGTCATGATGTTGAAGCAGGATCGAGAAAAATGGGAAGTTAAGAAAAGAAGACTCGATGAAGAACGGCGTAGGCAGGATTTAATTGAGGTTTCTCATCAGGGGCAAGCTATGGAAAACAACAGCCATCCAAAAGTGAAAGAGGAACCGCAAAAGCAGGAATCAATTAATACTAAGCCAAAAGAAATAATAGTTGAAAATAATAGCCCGTATGAAGAGCAAAAAGACCACCATCTCCAAGAGATTGCCGCAGCAGGCGAATATCAATTCCCAATGGCGGATTTGCTGCATCCACCGGTTACCGAAATCATCGATACAAAATGGATGCTTTATCAAGAGGAATTGCTAAACCAAACCTTACAAAACTTTAATGTTGGCGCAAATGTGGTGAATGTAACGCAAGGTCCGTCTGTCACTCGCTTCGAGGTTCAGCCTGAGCCTGGTGTCAAAGTGAACAAGATTACCAATCTAAGTGATGACATAAAATTAAGCCTTGCTGCCAGGGACATCCGGATCGAAGCACCAATTCCGGGGAAGCACACGATTGGAATTGAAGTGCCGAACCAACAATCAAGACCAGTAAGAATCAGCGAAATTATTGGCAGAAGCGTTTTCAGTGATTCAGCATCCCCGTTAACAGTGGTGCTCGGACTTGATATTGCCGGCAAACCGATTGTGACTGATTTGAAGAAAATGCCGCACGGTCTAATTGCCGGGGCAACCGGGTCTGGAAAAAGTGTCTGCATTAATTCGATATTAGTCAGTTTATTATATAAAGCCAGTCCTGAGGATGTTAAGCTCATGCTTATCGACCCGAAAATGGTGGAGCTTGCTCCATACAATCGGATTCCTCATTTAGTCAGTCCGGTTATTACGGATGTAAAGGCAGCAACTGCTGCTCTAAAATGGGCTGTCGATGAAATGGAAAGACGGTATGAGCTATTTGCCCATACTGGTGTCCGTGATATCAGCCGCTTTAATGAACTGGCTATGGAGCATAAAAGATATTCCGATAAACTTCCATATATCGTCATTGTTATTGATGAGCTTGCTGATTTAATGATGATGTCACCGGCGGATGTGGAGGAAGCCATTTGCCGGATAGCCCAAAAAGCTAGAGCCTGCGGTATTCATTTGATTATTGCGACGCAAAGGCCATCCGTTGATGTCATAACCGGTCTAATTAAAGCAAATGTTCCGACACGGATTGCCTTTTCGGTTTCTTCCCAAGTGGATTCGCGTACAATCATTGATATTAGCGGTGCTGAGAAGCTGCTTGGCCGCGGTGATATGCTCTTTCTGGAAAATGGCTCCTCAAAGCCGGTTCGCTTGCAGGGCACATTTGTAACTGATGAAGAAATTGATGTGGTTGTCGCCCAGGTAAGAGAACAGCGCGAGCCGGAATATTTATTTGTCCAGGAAGAGCTTTTAAAAAAGGCCCAAATAACGGAAGAGGAAGACGAGTTATTTTATGATGCCTGTGAATTTATCATCGAACAAGGGGCAGCCTCCACTTCCAGCCTTCAGCGCCGTTTTAAAATAGGCTATAACCGGGCTGCTCGCTTAATGGATATGCTTGAACAGCAGGGATATATTTCAGGCGCAAACGGAAGCAAGCCGCGTGAAGTATTAATTACCGAAGCGGATCTCGAATCTATCCAAGATGCAAGTCTAAATTTGTAAATATAGACAAATAATAAATGAAACCCAACGATTGGCGGGTACGATAGGACGATTTCTGAGTTGTTGTGAATTTATGCTTTCAGAATATACGACAGTAAATTCTGATTAGCGAATAGTACATTTGGAGCAAATGGGGTTCGAAAATAGTTTTTAAGGATAAATAGTGATATAATATTGAAATATGTTTAGGAAAAGCAGGTGCAAAATTCTCCCTGCTTTTCAGATTAGCAAATACAGACAGATGTCATATACTGTTTTACAGATAGACGTTGGTTGGAGGTTCTTCTATGACAATTTACCATTTTGTCGGTATTAAGGGGTCTGGTATGAGCGCACTTGCGCAAGTGTTGCACGATATGAAATTTCAGGTCCAAGGCTCCGATGTCGAAAAGCGCTTTTTTACTCAACTGGCCCTTGAGCAATCGGGGATAAAAATACTCCCGTTCCAAAAAGAAAATATCAAGCCAGGGATGACAATCATTGCCGGGAACGCATTTCCTGATACACATGAGGAGATTCAAGAGGCCATGAAACTAGGGCTTCCTATTATACGTTACCATCGCTTTTTAGGCGATTTTATGCAAAATTTTACAAGTATAGCCATCACAGGCGCTCATGGCAAAACATCCACTACGGGTTTGCTTTCGCACGTAATTGCAGGTGCGAGGCCTACTTCCTTTTTAATTGGTGACGGTACTGGTAAAGGTGAGGAAGGTGCAGAATATTTTGTTTTTGAGGCATGTGAGTATAGAAGACATTTTCTTTCCTACTTCCCTGACTATGCCATTATGACAAATATTGACTTTGACCATCCTGATTATTTTGCCAATATTGATGATGTTTTTTCGGCTTTTCAGGAGTTGGCATTCCAAGTGAAAAAAGGGATATTTGCTTATGGTGATGATGAGCAGCTTCAAAAAATTCAGGCAAAGGTTCCTGTCTTGTTTTATGGATTTGCTGAGGAAAATGACTATCAAGCTGCAAATATTGTGAAAACGACAGAAGGAACAAGCTTTGATGTATTTATTCGCAATACGTATTATGATACCTTTTCCATCCCAACATTCGGGGACCATAGTGTTCTAAATGCTCTAGCTGTCATTGGCGTTTGCCATTATGAAGATATTAATGTGGAAGTGGTAAAGGACCGTTTAACAACCTTCCAAGGGGTAAAGCGAAGATTCACGGAAAAAAGGATGGGCAGCCAAATTTTAATTGACGATTATGCCCACCATCCGACAGAAATTAAAGCAACTATTGATGCAGCAAAACAAAAATATCCTGAACGGAAAATTGTTGCAGTGTTTCAACCGCATACCTTTACAAGGACCCAGGCCTTTTTAGAGGATTTTGCTGAAAGCCTAAGGCTGGCGGATAAAACTTATTTGTGTGAAATTTTTGGGTCTGCTCGTGAAAAACAAGGGAAGCTTTCCATTCATGACCTTGAGGATAAAATTCCTGGTGCTGAAATTCTCACTGAACAGAACACAACTCTATTAGAGAATTATGATAATAGTGTCATCCTCTTTATGGGAGCTGGAGACATTCAGAAATTCCAGGAATCTTATGAAAAACAGATTGCCAAATAAGAAAAGGATTCCGCATAAGTGCGGCATCCTTTTTTTGCTAATAGGAAAGTAGTATTAATTCTGTCTTCGTCCTATCGGACTCGCCAATCAGCGAGTTTTCATTTAATATCAATGATATAACCAAATTTTTTTAACTAATTGCAGGAAAACAAGACAAATCACTGGAAGTAGTATAAGATATGAACGAGGTTTAAACCATAGTTTCAACGGCAATACATAATTAATAGGATATATCGGAGGTTTTACTATGATCTTGATTTTATACATAAGCGTGGCGTTAATTGCAGTAGCCTTTTTAGTGCTAGTTTTCTATTTATCAGCGACACTTAAATCCCTGAAAATTACCCTTACAAGTGTTTCGGATACTTTAAAGGGACTTGAAAAACAGGTTGAAGGTGTAACAAGTGAAACAACCCAGCTCTTGCAAAAAACAAATGCCCTTGCCGATGATTTGAAAGATAAATCTGTGCGCTTAAATAGTGTCGTCGATTCTGTTAAAGAGGTTGGAACCTCAGTCAGGAAATTTAACGGAACATTAAAGAATATTACGAATACGATTGATGAGCAAGTCGAAGAGAGCAAAGAAAAAGTTTCGCAAATTATTCAGTGGAGCAATGTATTTTTCGAATTAAAAGACAGGTGGCAGGCTCGTAAAGAAGCCAAAAATGAAGAAACCATTTATGAAAGGCAAAAGGAACGTTCACATTAAAAAGGAGGAATGAAGGGATTATGACAAAACGAGAGTATGAATCACGTGAAACCAATCAAGTTCGAACCGACGAATCTGGCAGCAGAAGTTTTCTGCTGGGCGTTATCGTTGGCGGTCTGGCGGGAGCGGCAGCGGCGCTGCTCTTAGGTACAAAAAAAGGACAGGAATTTCGCCACACAATTTCTGACCAAACGGGATCTCTTCTCGATAAGTCTTCACCGCTAAGGGAAAATGTAAAGTCCAAAACCATCTCACTTACCCAGGGGCTTGCTCAGCAATCCTCTAATTTAATGAATAAAGTGAAAGGGAAATCAGATACCACATTTGAGCAGCATGAGGATTCAGAAACCACCTATATTTCGATTAAAGGTTTAAGCGAAAAAACAGCATCACCAAATTCTGCTGCAAATAGCGATGAAATTCGAAAAAAATTAGAGGAAGCTCAAAAAGCACTAGAGGAAGAAGAAAGTAAGGTTAGGATTTAAAAGGAATATAAGTCATACTGTTTGTGAATCATTACGGTGAAGTGTTAAAATTACTTCACCGTTTATTATTTTAGGAGGTAAAAATTATGCTGAAAAAAATTGATTCAATAGAAGAGTTTACGGAGTTACTAAATAAAAAAAATACATTTTATCTATTAAAGCATAGCTTAACTTGCCCCATCAGCCAAGCAGCCTACAATGAATACGAGAAATTTTCGAATGAACATGAAAATATCCCAACTTACTATTTGGCAGTCCAAGATTCCCGCCCATTATCAAACGAAATCGCTGAACAATTTCAAATTAAGCATGAATCTCCACAAGCTATTCTTTTTGCTGATGGGAAACCATCGTGGAATGCTTCACACTGGAAAATAACGAATCGTTCTTTGGCACAAGCTATTCCCGTACAGGAATAAAAAATAGTTTCATTTTGCCACAAAAATGTCACCTTTTTTCAATAAACACATATATTACTTTAATATATAAAAAAAAACACTTTAATACTTAAAAGCTTAAAAGCGTTTAATCGTTAAAGAAAAAAGTGATGACAAAGATATTTATTTCGGCTATAATAAACCCTAATTATAAAAAAGTTTATAATTTTTAAAAATCTTTGATTGTGAGGCAGTTAACTTAATCCTATTTAAAAAAGATAGCGATACTTAGGAATAAATGCCGACAAAAGAAAGGACGGGGATGAAAAGATGGGCAATAATGAATTGGATCAGTTAAGAGACCGAGTAGACGAGTTAAACTTGGAATTGTTGAGGTTAATAAATGAAAGAGCTCGGCTCGTCCAAGAGATCGGGCAGGTAAAAGGAAGTCAAGGCGTTTTCCGCTTCGATCCAGTCCGTGAAAGAATAATGCTTGATAAAATTAAAGAGAATAATGATGGTCCATTTGAGAATTCAACAATTGATCACTTGTTTAAGGAAATTTTTAAAGCGGGACTTGACCTCCAAAAGGACGACCATAAGAAAGCTTTGTTAGTTTCCAGAAAGAAACAGCCAGAAAATACAATCGTAGACTTAAAAGGCGAAAAAATTGGCGATGGCAAGCAGCATTTCGTCTTCGGTCCATGTGCTGTTGAATCCTATGAGCAGGTGGCAACTGTTGCCAAAGCTATGAAGGAAAAAGGCTTAAAGCTTTTGCGCGGTGGTGCTTACAAGCCAAGAACGTCTCCATATGATTTCCAAGGATTAGGTGTAGAAGGACTGAAAATTTTAAAACGTGTTGCCAATGAATATGATATGGCCGTCATTAGTGAGATTGTCAGTCCTGCCGATATTGAGATGGCTGTTGATTACATCGATGTTATCCAAATTGGTGCACGAAATATGCAAAACTTCGAATTATTAAAGGCTGCTGGTGCAGTGAATAAACCTGTTCTATTAAAGAGAGGGTTAGCTGCAACCATCGAGGAATTCATCAATGCTGCCGAATATATCATGGCGCAAGGAAATGGACAAATTATCCTTTGCGAGCGTGGAATTCGGACCTACGAAAAGGCAACTAGAAATACCTTAGACATTTCTGCTGTTCCAATCTTAAAGCAAGAAACACACTTACCTGTTATGGTGGATGTTACCCATTCAACTGGAAGAAGAGATTTACTGCTTCCATGCGCGAAAGCCGCAATAGCTATTGGGGCAGACGGCGTTATGGCTGAAGTACACCCAGACCCAGCTGTAGCACTTTCTGATGCACAACAGCAAATGAACCTAGAGCAATTTGATCAATTCTACAATGAACTCCTTGCATCCAACTTTGTAAGAGTATAATGAATAAGAACCTTCTGCCAGATAGCAGGAGGTTTTTTCCTGCTTTTAAAAAAATATTGACAATTATAATTGCGGCTTTTTTCTTCTTGTCGTATCATAAATACATACTTAAAGATTGTTTACTTTATCACATAAGTAAAAATGACTAGATTTTAGCTAAATGCTATAAAATAAAGAAAACAATGTACGTTTTAGGAGAGTGTTACAAGTGAATAATATTACAATTTATGACGTAGCCCGTGAAGCGAATGTTTCCATGGCAACAGTATCCCGCGTTGTTAACGGGAATCCAAATGTTAAGCCGGTTACCCGCAAAAAGGTACTGGAAGTAATTGAAAGACTAGGATATCGTCCAAATGCAGTTGCCAGAGGATTGGCAAGCAAAAAAACAACTACGGTAGGAGTTGTTATTCCTGATATTTCCAATATCTTCTTTGCAGAACTGGCCCGTGGGATTGAAGATATTGCCACAATGTATAAATACAATATCATTTTAAGTAATTCCGATCAAAACAAAGAGAAAGAATTACATTTGTTGAACACGATGCTTGGTAAGCAAGTGGATGGAATTGTCTTCATGGGTGGCCATATTACCGATGAGCATGTTGTAGAGTTCGAAAGATCACCTGTTCCGATTGTACTGGCTGGTTCTATTGAAGAATCAGAAAAGATTCCATCTGTTAACATTGACTATGAACAGGCTGCCTACGATTGTGTAAAAGAGTTTATTGGTAGAGGACATAATCATATTGCTTTTGTTATTGGCCCGCTTTATGAGCCAGATATTACTGTTAAAAAGTTAAATGGCTATAAGAGAGCATTAGAAGATGCAAATATTCCTTTTAATGAAGAGTTAATTATTGAAGGGGATTATACGTACGATTCCGGAATTGAAGCATTTGAAAAAATGCTTGAACTATCTGAAAAACCAACGGCCATCTTGGTTGGTGCGGATGAAATGGCACTTGGCGTCGTCCATGGAGCTGAGGACAAGGGCTACAGTATTCCGGAAGATTTTGAAGTGATTACTTCAGATAATACAAGACTTTCGCTGATGGTCCGTCCGCAGCTAACGACAATTGTTCAACCTCTTTATGATATTGGGGCTGTTGCAATGCGCTTGTTAACTAAATTAATGAACAAAGAAAAAGTAAGTGAACAAATAGTAGTTCTTCCACATCGAATTGAACATCGTCAATCTACAAGAGAATAGTTAAAAAGGCGGTTAAATAGCCGCCTTTTCTTATTATCTAGATTCACTTTTTTGATGATTACGAATTGGATACAGTGCTTTTTCAAGTGTGATTAAGTTCTTTTCCGTTATTTCTGCTTTTCTGGGGATTGGAGGATATATATCCTCAGAATCATCCCATTCCCTTGGCAATGCCACTGGGGACTCCTTTTGCCACCGTTCAATCCAGTCTTCCGGCAAACTGCCAAAACAATTCGGGTTTTCTGTCATCTCCATCCAAATAAATGCCCAAGCCCTTGGGACAACACGCCAAATATCATATCCGCCGCCGCCTACGGCAATCCATTTGCCGCCGCAATATTGGTGGGCAATTTCATGGGCTAATTTAGGGATTTCCCGGTATATTTTCATCGTTGCCGACAAATGGGTTAATGGGTCATAATAATGTGAGTCTGCCCCGTTTTGCGTAAGGATGACATCAGGCTTAAAAAACTCTGCCACTTCCCTAATTGCGTTTTTGTAGGCATGCAGCCACGAATCATCTTCTGTAAAGGCATCAACAGGAATGTTGAATGAATAGCCGTATCCCGCTCCTTGTCCTCTTTCGTTTATATTGCCCGTACCCGGAAATAGATAGCGGCCTGTCTCATGAATCGATAGTGTACAGACATTTGGGTCATCGTAAAAGGACCATTGAACTCCGTCACCATGATGAGCGTCTGTATCAACGTATAAAACGCGGGCATTATATTTTTGCTGGATATATTTAATCGCAACAGAACTATCATTGTAAATGCAAAATCCGGAGGCTTTCCCCCGAAATCCGTGATGCAGACCCCCGCCAAGGTGCAGGGCATGAAGTGCTTTTCCAGTCATTACCTCATCGACAGCTGTTAAGGTCCCCCCCACCATCAAAGAGCTGGCCTCATGCATATTAGGGAAAATGGGGGTATCTTCAGTACCTAAACCATAGTTTTCAGCTATCTCTTTCGGAAGAAGCCCCTGACCGGCCTTTTTTACTGCTTCTACGTAGCTTGAGTCATGAATTAAGGTTAACTCCTCTTCTGTCGCCATTCTTGGCTTAACAATCTTAAGAGGGTCTAAGGCATTTATTCTATTTAATAAATCTACTGTGAGTTTAAGCCGGAATTGATTAAAAGGATGATGGCTGTTGAATCGATAATTCAGAAGGTCTTCTGAGTAAATAAAGGAACAGCGATCATTCATATAGACATCCCCGGCAAATTAGGCCATAATACCTGGTGGCCAGCTTCTTTAAGGTCTTGAATCAATCCGGTAGGGTTCATTAATTGAACTCTAATAACAAGTATTTTATATTGTTCATCCTGTTTATCTGGGTAAACCAGAACACTTAAAATGTTTGCCTTCCGTTTTCGGATAATTTCCGCGACTTCACTAAGAATTCCGGAGATATTTGGCACTTTTATTTCAATTTGCGATCCAGGCTGGTGAACACCTGTTAACTCAATCATTGTTCTTAATAAATCTGTTTCTGTTACAATTCCCACTAATTTTCGATTATTGATGACCGGAAGGCAGCTTATTTTATGTTCATAGAATAGAGCGGCCGTCTCTTCAACAAAATCTAGGGGATGGCTTGTGATGACGTTACTCTCCATTATCGTATCTAGGGTTTTTTTCAAAATTTCCGGGTGTTCATTTGCATGGAAAATGGATGGTGTAGCCTCTCTTATTTTTGCAACGGTAACAAGACCAACCAGGTGCCCATCTTTATCAATTATTGGGATGTGGCGAATTTTCCTTAATTCCATTAATGCCATGGCGTCTGCAATGGTATCAGTGGGAGAGAGGGCAGCTACATCCGATTGCATAATTTCTTCCACGATCATAGGATTTCCCCCAATTCTCTATAGTTTAATCATGTTTAGTACATAAATCGATTCATAAAACGTAAACGGTCGAAGCGCTGAATGGATTCATGATCGATGCGTTTGCCTATTTTGGCCATCAAACAGTTGGCAGGATGGGAGCAGATTTCCGGGTCATCAGTCGCATACCATTCCAATCCGCCGGCATTCATCATTTTCTCCATAATCTTTCGATATTCCCAAACATTGAGTTTGGTTCCTTTTAAATCCCAATGCCAATAATACTCTGTGGTGATAATTATATAGTCTTCCATGGGATCATCCATCATGGAAACAATCAAGAGGTTTTTACCGACGGCACAGCCTCTAAATTGGGGGATCACCTCGATTGCACCTAATTCTATTAAATTATCCATCTTTCCTTCCGACCAACGTTCTAGAGGGTCCGGGTATAAAAAAGTAACATAACCGACGATTGTATTTTGATAACGTGCAATAATAATTCTTCCTTCGGTTAAATCGGCGATCCCGATTAATGCCTCGTGCTGCTGGGCCGGGGGGCGAAACGCAACAAGGTCTTCATGAAAATCATAGCCTGCTAATTTTTCTGCAGTGACAGGGCCTTCGATAATTAATTTGCCGTGAGGAGTTTTCAATTCCTTAGCATTATAGGTTTTTTTGTGCTCCATTTGGTCACCCCTGGAAAAAATCTAGGTATTTCAATTCTATTATACATGAAATATTTATCTATAAAGATTTTTCACTAAATTTTCGAAAAATTAAACACTTGGTATATATTTTTACAAAAAAATGTTTTTTTAAAATTGTGAATAGTTATTATTTGTACTATAATTATATCAAATACTTCAGAGGGGGAGATAGGAATGAAAGTGGAAGCGCTGCCAGTAGTCCAAGGGGATTTCAATTTGCGAAACTATGATGAATCATATAAAAATTTTGACTGGAAAGATACAGAAAAGGAATTCTCTTGGAGTGAGACAGGCCTTGTTAATATGGCTTACGAGGCGATTGACCGCCACGCGGGTACGTTCAGAAAAAATAAGGTGGCATTATATTATCGTGATGCTTCGAGAAATGATAAATATACCTTTAAGGAAATGAAGGAGCTTTCCAATAAGGCTGGGAACGTGCTGAAAAATTACGGCGATGTCGAAAAAGGTGACCGTGTCTTTATTTTTATGCCGCGTTCTCCAGAACTTTACTTTACTGTTTTAGGAGCAATTAAGCTTGGTGCGATTGTTGGTCCATTGTTTGAAGCTTTCATGGAAGGGGCTGTCAGGGATCGTCTGCAAGACAGTGAAGCAAAAGTATTAGTAACCACTCCAGAATTGTTAAGCCGTGTACCAGTTCAGGATTTACCGGCATTAAAGCATATTTTCCTCGTTGGAAAAAATGTGGAGGAACAAGGGAATTGCATAAACTTTTTCGAAAAATTCGAGACTGCCAGCAAAGAGCTGGAGATTGAATGGGTTGAGCGGACTGATGGATTAATCCTCCATTACACATCAGGATCCACTGGAAAGCCGAAGGGCGTACTGCATGTGCATAATGCGATGATTCAGCATTATCAAACAGCTAAATGGGTACTTGATTTAAAAGAGGATGATGTTTACTGGTGTACAGCAGACCCAGGCTGGGTGACAGGAACTTCCTACGGAATCTTTGGCCCTTGGTTGACTGGTACTTCAAACGTTATTGTCGGCGGACGTTTCAGCCCGGAAGCCTGGTATCAAATGATTGAAGACTTCGGCGTTACAGTTTGGTACAGTGCACCAACAGCATTCCGGATGCTGATGGGAGCGGGGGATGAGCTGGTTAAGAAATTTAATTTAAGCAGCCTTCGTCATGTCTTAAGTGTTGGTGAACCATTAAACCCTGAAGTGGTAAAATGGGGTGCTAAGGTATTCAATAAGAGAATTCATGATAACTGGTGGATGACAGAAACCGGTGCACAGTTAATTAGTAACTATCCTTGCATGGAAATCAAGCCTGGTTCAATGGGGAAGCCAATCCCTGGCGTTGAGGCAGCTATTGTTGATAATCAAGGTAACGAGCTTCCGCCATACAGAATGGGGAACCTTGCGATTAAAAAAGGCTGGCCATCGATGATGCATACGATCTGGAACAATCCTGAGAAATACGAGTCGTATTTCATGCCAGGTGACTGGTACGTCTCCGGAGACTCTGCGTACATGGATGAGGATGGCTACTTCTGGTTCCAAGGCCGCGTCGATGATGTCATCATGACATCTGGAGAGCGAGTCGGCCCGTTTGAAGTGGAAAGCAAGCTTGTTGAACATCCAGCGGTTGCTGAAGCAGGGGTTATCGGAAAACCGGATCCGGTGCGCGGAGAAATTATTAAAGCCTTTATCGCGTTAAGAGATGGTTATGTGGCAACTGAAGAACTTAAAGAGGAAATCAGACAGTTCGTCAAAAAAGGTCTTGCAGCACACGCAGCACCTCGTGAAATTGATTTCCGCGACAAGCTGCCAAAAACACGCAGCGGTAAGATTATGAGACGTGTTCTTAAAGCATGGGAGTTAGACTTGCCAACCGGAGACTTGTCTACGATGGAAGATTAATTTTTGAAGATATTAGTAGAAAGGGGGCTGGCTCCAAATGATGGCGGAGCCAGCCTCTTTTTTGTTGGTCTATATTCCTTTTTAGGATTCGCTGATATATTTAAAAATCCGCTGATAAATCGCAAAAATCCTCTGAAAAATGCTATTTCCGCTTGCGTTCAGCCAAGCCAATTCCCTTCCAATAGCAAAATCCCAACAATATATAGATTATCATAACAACAATTCCAGTAACCAATCTTTCTTGCTTGCTGCCATCAGCCATAAGAACCGGCCCCAGGCCAAAAAACGTAACCAAGCCAATGAGAAGGATAAAAACAGCGTGCACTAAAACTCTCACTACTTTCACCTCCAAATTTCCTAATATATATATTTGACGTTTCAAAGAAAAAAGCTGTTTCAAATAATAAGGACTTTGGGTAGCAGTCCCAAAGCCCCTTTAAAGCAATTAATATTTAATTAACGTATACTTCTTTTTCCCTCTTCGGACAATTGTAAACTGGCCTTCAATTTTGTCAGTTTCCCGCAAAGCGTAAGCTGTGTCGGTTACCTTTTCTCCGTTAATAGCTATGGCGCCATTTGTAATATCTTCCCGAGCCTGACGCTTTGAAGAAGATATCTTAGCTGCTACTAAAAGCTCAACTAAGTTATTTTCCTCTTCATTTTGCAGCTCGTAAGACGGTACATCTTTAAAGCCCTGCTTGATTTCGGAAGCCGATAAACTGCGAACGTCCCCGCTAAATAATGCTTCGGAAATCTTAATGGCCTGCTTAAGCGCATCCTCTCCGTGAATCAAGCGGGTCATCTCTTCTGCTAGTGCCTTTTGGGCTTTACGGAGATGCGGTTCCGCTTGTACACTGATTTCCAATTGTTCAATTTCCTCTCGAGAAAGGTAGGTAAACAGCTTCAAATATTTCACCACATCGGCATCAGCTGTGTTAATCCAGAACTGGTAGAACTCGTAAGGAGTGGTTTTTTCCGGATCAAGCCAGACAGCGCCGCCTTCCGATTTGCCAAACTTGGTACCGTCGGATTTGGTAACAAGCGGAATCGTCAATCCGAACGCTTTTGTCTCTTCGTCATGCATTTTTCGAATTAACTCAAGACCTGAGGTAATGTTCCCCCACTGGTCACTCCCGCCAATTTGCAATTTGCAATTATAATGATCATATAAATGATTAAAATCCATAGCCTGTAAAATCGTGTAGGTGAACTCAGTAAATGAAATCCCAGTTTCAAGCCGAGAGGCAATCGTATCCTTTGCCAGCAGGTAATTAATACCGATATGTTTGCCGATATCTCGGAGGAAGGCAATGACACTCATGGACTCGGTCCAGTCGTAGTTATTGACCATAACCGCGCCATTTTCCCCTTCAAACTCAAAAATGGCTTCTAATTGCTTTTTAATGCCCTCAACATTTTTCTGAACTGCTTCGATTGTTTGTAGTTTTCGTTCTTCGCTTTTACCGCTCGGGTCGCCAATCAGACCTGTTGCACCTCCGACCAATACAAGCGGCCGGTGTCCATTCTGCTGGAATCTTCTTAGTGTTAAAAACGGCACTAAATGGCCGATATGAAGACTGTCAGCAGTTGGGTCTGTCCCGCAATAGAGGGAAATTTTTTCGTTATCTAAAAGATTTTTTAACCCTTCTTCATCTGTTTGCTGATAAATAATGCCCCGCCATTTCAAATCCTCTAATAAGTTCATTGCTCTCAAAACCTCCAATAAAAAATAAAAACGCCCCTGCAATTATGCAGGGACGTAAATTATACGCGGTACCACCCAGCTTGAGGAAATTCCTCCAACTTGAAAAAAATAACGGTTTGAACCGTTCTCCGCTACTGCATCTTCACAGAGAAAGCTCCAGGATGTAATTCACTCTTCTATATGTGGCAGCTTTCACCGGCCGCTGCCTCTCTATTTACAGGGATAGAAGAACTACAATTGATTCCCTTCAAAGCCTTAAATTATAAAAAAATGCTTATTGATTTTTTAACATATATTAAAGATAAAGTCAAACGGTAAAATGGAAATTTTAGAAAAATGTAGAATCCTGTCAAATTCTATACCATTGATATGCTATAATGGATGTGATTTTATTAGAGGTGATGCTATGAAAGAAAAGTGGCAAATATGGAAGGAAAAAGCTGATTCCCTCCTTAATTTTATTACTCATAAAAAAACTGTCAAAGGTGCCAGGATTACGTATCAGGTTTTCTGGAACCTGTTTCTGCTTTTATTAACGGTTGTGGTCCTTGTAGGGGCTTTTGCAACAGGTGTAGGAGCCGGTTATTTTGCCTCGCTCGTCAAGGATGAGCCCGTGCGTTCATACGAAAGTATGAAAAAAGATATTTACAACTATACAGAAACATCGGACTTATATTTTGCTGATAATGTTTATTTAGGAAGACTTCGGTCAGACCTTGTCCGTGATGAGGTTAAATTAAATCAAGTTTCAGATTACCTAATCAACGCTGTGGTTGCAACGGAGGACGAATACTTTTACCAGCATAAAGGGGTTGTTCCGAAAGCGGTTTTCCGTGCCCTTTTTCAAGAAGTTACCAATTCCCCTATTCAATCTGGAGGAAGTACTTTAACCCAGCAGCTAATAAAAAATCAGATTTTAACGAATGAAGTTTCTTTCCAGAGAAAAGCAAATGAAATATTACTGGCCCTTCGCCTTGAGAAATTTTTCAATAAAAAGGAAATTCTTGAAGCGTATTTGAATGTTTCTACTCTTGGAAGAAATTCTTCAGGGCAAAACATTGCCGGTGTCCAGGCTGCCGCAAAAGGGATCTTTGGTAAAAATGCGAGCGAACTGACATTGCCGCAGGCTGCCTTTATTGCTGGATTACCGCAAAGCCCATTTGGCTATACCCCTTTTACTAGGGAGGGGACCGTAAAGAATAATTTAGAGCCGGGAATTACAAGGATGAAAACGGTTTTAAAAAGAATGTATGATGGCGGATATATTAATGAAACGCAATATGCAGAAGCATCAGCCTATGACATTACAAAGGATTTTATACCGTCAGTGCCGAATCCGCTTGATAACTATCCTTGGCTGACGGTCGAAATTGAGAAACGGGCCATTGATGTTCTGACCACTGTATTGGCTAAGAAAGATGGCCATACTGAAAAAGAATTAAAACAAGATGAAAACCTTTATTACAAGTATAAGACGATGGCTAGCCATAATCTGCGGCAAAATGGCTATCAAATTCATACAACCATTAACAAAGATATATACGATGCGATGCAGGTAGTAAAAGATAACTACAAATATTACGGACCAGATAAACCGGAGGAAAAAGAAGACCCGGAAACTGGTGAAAAGAAAACTATAATGGAACCTGTTGAGGTTGGTGCAGAACTGATTGAAAATAGTACGGGGAAAATCATCAGTTTTGTTGGCGGCAGGGATTATAATAAACAGCAGCTCAATCACGCGACCAGTGCAATCCGTCAAAACGGTTCGACAATGAAACCGCTGCTGGTTTATGGGCCGGCAATTGAATTGGGAAAAGCCGCACCCGGAACCCCTCTTCCGGACGTTGCTCTAAGGCTGGACAAAAGTATAAGTACACCATGGCCTCATAACTACGACAAAAGTTATAGCGGGCTAGTATCAGCACGTTATGCTTTGGCCAAATCCTATAACGTGCCGGCTGTAAAGCTATACTCTGAAATCGTGGACCAGCGCCCAGCACAGTATCTGGAAAAAATGGGCTTTACTTCGCTAACAAAAGGGGACTACACGAATCTAGCTACCTCAATCGGGTCCATGGATAACGGCGTGACTGTTGAAGAAAATACAAATGCCTTTAGTACCTTTGCCAATGGCGGGAAATTTATCGATGCTTACCTGATCGATAAAATTGTCGACAAGGACGGTAAAATTATCTATCAGCATGAAGTAAAACCTGTTGATGTCTTTAAACCTCAGACTGCATTCTTGACCCTAGATATGATGCGCGATGTTATAAAAATGGGTACAGCAGCAGGTGTAAAGAGCAAACTGAATTTCAGTGCTGATTGGGCAGGCAAAACTGGTACTGGTAACAATTATTTTGATTCCTGGTTTGTTGCCTTCAATCCGAATGTAACACTTGGAATTTGGACTGGATATGATACGCAGAAATCGTTAAAAACTAATGGGATGTCCTACAGTCAACGGACCAATAATCTTTGGGCTGAACTGATGAATGCTGCTTATAAAGTTAAACCGGATTTAGTTGCTCCAAAAGAAGGCTTCCAAATGCCTGAGGGAATTGTCAAATCCTCATATTGTGCGGTTTCGGGCATGCTTCCGTCAGCGGCGTGTTCAAAGGCAGGCTTGGTTGAAAGTGATTATTTCAATGCCAAAGATGTTCCTACTAAAGTCGATGATAGTTTAATCCAAGGAAATTATGTTACCATCGGCGGTAAAAAATATCTGGCCCTTGATTCGACGCCAAAAGAGTTTACCCAGTATGGAACAATCTTAAACCCGGATTTTATTACCAGAATGGTAGGCAATGACTTTAAGAATATCAGCCAGCTTATACCAAACAGGGGCAGATGGAACAATGTGCTTGTCTCAAGTGCTAAAATGGCAGAGAACGGCAAGCAGCCAGATAGTGTCACTTTAAACGTATCCGGTAATACCCTTACATGGAGCGCAGCTGCAGACAATGATATCGTCGGCTACCGTGTATATCAGGGCGGATTTTCTGGTGCGAAGATTGCAAGCATCAACAGCGGCTCCCCACTATCCTATAATGTTGGAAGCGGAAGCTTCTATGTAACGGCAGTTGATATTGCAGGAAATGAATCCGCGCCTTCCAATGTAGTGGAAGTAGGAGTTTTACCTGAATTACCTCAACTACCTCAGCAGTAACCTTTAAAGGAGGTCTCAAAATTAAATTATGAGACCTCCTTTTTTCATTCTAGCAACAAAAAAAGGCCCCAGAATTGAAATTCTGGGGCCTTCCGAATGCTAAATACAAATTAACGAGAGTAGAACTCGACGATAAGAGTTTCGTTAATTTCAGCAGGTAATTCCGAACGCTCTGGTAAGCGAGTGAAAGTACCTTCTAATTTGTCAGCATCGAAAGTTAAATAATCAGGAACGAAGTTAGTTGCTTCGATTGCTTCTTTGATCACATCAAGGTTGCGAGATTTTTCACGAACGCTGATGGTTTGACCAGCAGCTACGCGGTATGATGGAATATCAACGCGAGCGCCATCAACTAAAATGTGGCCGTGGTTAACTAACTGACGAGCCGCACGGCGAGTGCGTGCAAGACCTAAACGATAAACTACGTTGTCAAGACGAGACTCAAGAAGAACCATGAAGTTTTCGCCATGAACGCCGCCTAATTTGCCAGCTTTTTCGAATAGGTTGCGGAATTGACGCTCGTTAACTCCGTACATATGACGAAGCTTTTGCTTTTCTTGTAACTGCAATCCGTATTCAGAAAGCTTTTTGCGTTGGTTTGGACCATGTTGTCCAGGAGCGTAAGGACGCTTTTCTAATTCTTTACCTGTGCCGCTTAGAGAGATTCCAAGACGACGGGATAATTTCCAGCTTGGGCCGGTATATCGAGCCATGAATGACTCCTCCTTTAAGTTTTTATTTTGGTAAAATAAAAACCGTAACGAAACATCGATAACAGCCATTTTGTTTTCATGCACCATCGCCCTAGCAGCTAAGGGTTACGCGATGCACCTTCGCAAGAAGCTCTTGCGAGGAACAAAATGGAGCAGCTAAAGTCGTTTCATAGGCTGCAATATTTTACACAAGGAGTATTATATAACTTTTATTCGTTGTAAGTCAAGCTAACTTTTATTATAGCACTGAAAACAATCAGATAAAGAGATTTTAACAGACCATTCTTTTTAAACATATACTACAGAGAATTGAAAACGGTTTCAAGCAGGAGGGGAGCTGCATTTTGGAAATGAAGAAAGCTCGTTTTGAAACGGAAGTGATTCATGCCGGTTATTGTCCCGAGCGGCATCAAGGAAGCTTAGTGCCACCGTTGTATCAAACGTCTACTTTTACATTTGCCAATGCGGAACAGGGAGAAAAGCGGTTTGCCGGTGTGGAAGAGGGTTTTGTGTACTCGCGATTGGGGAATCCTACGGTAAAAGTTCTAGAAGAAAGGATAGCAGCACTAGAGGGTGGAGAGGCCGGATTGGCTTTTTCTTCAGGAATGGCTGCTGTCAGCGCGGTGTTGCTGGCTTTAACAAAGTCTGGAAGTCATATTCTTTGCTCTAAAGGGTTGTATGGCTGTACATTTGGTTTACTACAATTGATGAAGGAGAAATTTGACATCGATCATCATTTTTCCGAAATGGATTCGGCAGAAACCTTGGAATCTGAAATTCTCCCCAATACCTCCTGCATCTATATTGAAACTCCAATCAACCCAACTATGAAACTTGTTGACCTAGAATTGGCGGCAGCGGTCGCAAAAGAGAAGGGGATTCCGGTAGTTGTGGATAATACCTTTAGTTCTCCCTATATCCAAACGCCGCTCGCGCACGGCTGTGATATCGTCATTCATAGTGCAACAAAATATATATGCGGCCATGGTGACGTTATTGCTGGCTTAGTAGTCGGGAAGCAGGAGTTTATTAAAAAGGTTTCCAAGACCGTTCATAAAGATTTAGGCGGAACCATGTCTCCGTTTGATGCCTGGCTTCTGCTAAGAGGCATCAAAACCCTGCCGGTTCGAATGGATCGTCATTCTGAAAATGCCCTAAAGTTATTCGGATTTTTGAAAGGTCATCCAAAAGTAAAGGATATATATTATCCTGGTGACCCGGATCATCCTGATTATTCCATAATGAAAAAACAAATGAAACAAGCAGGCGGGCTGCTTTCCTTTTCACTTCATGGGACAAGGGAAACAGCGCAGCATTTTATAAACCAATTGAAATTAATTAAAATTGCGGTAAGTTTGGGAGACGCGGAAACATTAATCCAGCATCCGGCGACAATGACTCACGCGGTCGTACCGGAAGAAGAACGGCTGAAAATGGGAATTGACAATACATTACTCCGGCTGTCCGTCGGTCTTGAAGCATGGCAGGATTTAAAAGAGGATTTGGAACAAGCACTTGATAAAATATAAAACTCGCCAATCGGCGAGTTTTCATTTATAAATGTTCAACTAGGATGGAGACGAATTCCTCAAGCTTTTCTTGGTCCAATTCATCAAAGCGGTTTTTTTCTGGTGAATCAATATCTAGGACACCTATAACCTGATTACCTTTTACAAGTGGAATAACAATCTCTGACTGGGAGGCAGCATCACAGGCGATATGGCCCGGGAATTGATCCACGTCTGCGACCCGAACTGTTTCTGCTTTCTGGACTGCTGTCCCGCATACACCTTTTCCAACCGGAATGCGGATACAGGCAGGCAGGCCTTGAAATGGTCCAAGCACTAGTTCTCCGTTCTCCAACAAATAAAATCCAACCCAGTTAATCCGGTCTAAAAATTGGTTTAAAAGGGCGGAAGCATTGCTTAAATTGGCAATTTGATTTTTTTCATCATGGATAAGAGCACTCAACTGTTTTTTTACCAATTCGTAATTTTCTTCACGGGTCCCTTTATACATTTCGACGTTAAACATCCCTTTTCCCCCTATTTCTTAAAGTTTTATAGTCTATTTTAGCAGATTGAAAAGAAAAAAAGCAGACTTTGTCGACTTTTTCATAAAGGAATCCTTATCAAGAAAAAGAACAATTATATTAGGGGATTTTGTGCTCGAAAAGGGGGAAAAGGGATGAAGAAAAGTTCAAAGGATTCGGTTGTCACAGCTGCTATATTGTTGTTCAATTCCAAAGGCTACTCAGGAACGTCGATTAGGGATATCGCCGATGCTGCGAAAGTAAATACGGCCACCATTGCTTACTACTTTGGAAACAAAGAGGGGCTTTTAGAATATTGTTTTACCTATTTTTTTGAACAATACATCAATAAAATGGAAGCTGCTTTTGCCACCATTGAAAAAGGGGCAGCAATTTGTCTGAAGCGTGTCGTGGCGGATCTGTTCCATTATCAATGGGAAAACATTCAGCTTGCCAGCTTTGTGTACAGGGAAATGTCAATTGATTCGCAAATGGTAAGAGAAATTATGGCCACTTATTCCTTGAAGGAAAAATATTACTTTCAAAAGATATTTGAAAGGGGCTTTGAGTGGAATGAATTTCGGCCACATTCGATTCCTTATTTAATTATTCAGCTAAAGGGTCTCCTGATGATGCCTTTTATGAATACTCATTACATGAGAGAAGTCCTCTATGTTTTCCCAAATGAAAAGTTTTTTGAGCAAAAATATTTAAAGGACCTTTATCAATGGATTGACAAAACCCTTTGTTCCGAGATTCAAATAAAAAAAGAAGCGATTATAAAGTAGAGTCCAGGAATTGAATCAAAGCCCTCAGCTGTAAAGTTCCCTCAAAATCATCTAATAAAAGGTAAAGCACTGGCTGTCATGATGAATTTTTGCAGCAGAGTGCTTTTTTTGTTTTTCTTTTACAAAAAAATTGAAATTACTAGTCAAAAATTGTCGTATACATGGTATCATTAAGGCATCGAATTTAATCATTAACGGATTATTAAATAGATGAGAATGTCAGCTGTTCGGAATAGGAGGCTTGCAAGTGAAATATATAATAGGGTTATTCATCCTTATTCTTGCGATATTTGTATTAGGATATCTAATAAAGAAAAAGCATTTTAAAGAAATGGACCATCTCGAGGCCTGGAAAATTGATTTGTTTAATAGACCAATTCCTGATGAAATGGCAAAAGTAAAACAGCTTAATATGACCGGACAAACAGAAGAGCTTTTTGAGCGCTGGCGGAATGAATGGGACGATATTGTGACTGTCAAACTGCCGGATTTGGAAGAAATGCTGTTTGATGCAGAAGAATACATAGACCGCTATAGATTCAAAAAAGCAAAAGAGGCTCAAAGCAAAATCACGGAAAAATTACAAGAAACTGAAAATCAAGTAAACAAAATTATCGAAGAGCTTCATGAACTGGTTGGAAGCGAGGAAAAGAACCGGGTAGAAATTGAGGAATTGAAGGAGCTGTATCGAGAGACAAAGAAAACCTTGCTCGCACATCGCCATAGCTTTGGCAATACCGAGAAACATCTGGAAGCGGCACTAACTGAGATCATGGGGAAATTTCATGAATTCGATGAAAAGACAGACCAAGGAAATTACTTGGAGGCACGTGAAGTCGTATTATTCATTCACGATAAACTAACTGGTATAAAGAATAATATGGATTTAATTCCACAACTGTTAATTGAATGCCAGTCGCTGATTCCAAGCCAGTTGGCCGAGGTGAGGTCTGGTTTACGGGAAATGACGGAACAGGGGTATTATTTAGAACATGTCCATGTGGAAACAGAAATGGAGCGTCTTGAGGAAAAAGTCAGAGAAAATTTAGCTTTAATTGAAAAAGGTGACGTTGACCAGGCTCAGGATGGAAATATAGAAATAAAACAGCGGGTCGATATTCTTTTGGACCTTTTAGAAAAAGAGGTACATGCGAAGCATTTTGTGAAGAAAAATGAACAGGCTGCAGGCAGTCTTCTTGCTGATGCAGAAGAGGTTAATAAATATCTTGCATCGGAAGTCCTTCATGTACAGGCTACCTACCAATTGGCTAATCAGGATTTGGAAACATTGAACAATTTGGAAAGAGAGCTTGCGGCTGTGTATAAACGCTTTGAAATAGTAACAGAGAAAATAAAGCAAAACCAAACAGCTCAGTCCATCATTAGTGAGGAATTAAATGAAATAAAGGAACACTTAGAACTCATCCATGAGGAGCAGCAAACCTTTGCCCTTAAACTTCAAGCCCTTAGGAAGGACGAACTGGAAGCTAGAGACAAAGTCAAAGAATTGGCGAAAAAGGTTGGAGAAACCTTCCGCCTTGTTCAAAAACATAATGTTCCTGGACTGCCTGAAGAATATCGATTCTTATTTGAGGATACTAACGAGAGTATCCAAAATGTCAGATACCAGCTCGAGGAAAAGCCTCTTAATATAGCGGCACTAAATCAGTATTTAGAGATTGCTGTACTATCGGTTGATAAATTGGTAAATACCACTTTGGAATTGATTGAAAATGTTACGCTTGCTGAGAAGGCAATCCAATACGGGAACCGATATCGGAGTCAGTATCCTTCTGTTGCAAATGGATTAAGAAATGCAGAAGAGGCGTTTCGACGATATAATTATCAAGAAGCATTGGAGCAGGCTGCTGCTACGATAGAGGGGATCGACCCGGACGCATTGAAAAAAATAAAGACACCTGTAGCTGTTGATTAGGAAAAACCGATTGTCATATCGGTTTTTTTCTTTGGTAATAAGAAAGCATAAACTTTCTGTCGAAAGATTTATACTATCTTAACGCGTAAATACAACTACGCCTCAAGAACCGTCCTATCGGACTCGCCAATCGGCTAGTTTCTCATTTACTTTTTCAAGATAATAATTTGTGGTAAGATTTATTTCGGCAAAGTGGTGTTAAAGGAAGGTTGTAAACCATGATTTATTTTGATAATAGTGCAACGACAAAACCCTATAAGGAAGTATTAAACTCATTTCTAACTGTTTCCAGTGAATATTTTGGAAATCCCTCTTCATTGCACAGTTTTGGGGGACAAGCAGAAAAGCTTCTATCTCAGGCAAGAGAACAAACAGCCAAGCTCATTGGGATTAAACCGAATGAGTTGTATTTTACCTCGGGTGGTACTGAGAGCAATAATCTTGCCATTAAAGGAGCAGCTTTAGGTAACAGAAACAGGGGGCGCCACCTGATTACATCAAGTGTGGAACATCCATCCGTTCTAACGGCAATGGAGCAGCTAGAGCAGGAAGGTTTTGAAATAACCCGCCTCCCTGTTGATAAGGATGGGCGTGTTTCTGTTGATGTTGTAAAAAGCTCAATCAGAAAAGATACCATATTGGTTTCTATCATGCAGGTTAATAATGAGGTTGGCACAATTCAACCCATTGAGGAAATGGGCGGCTTGTTAAAAAGTCATCCATCCGTATTATTCCACGTTGATGCGGTTCAGGGAATTGGCAAGGTTCCTTTAGACATATACAAAAGCAGGATAGATTTATTATCCATATCGGCTCATAAGATCCATGGATTAAAGGGGACAGGTGCCCTTTTTATTCGTGAAGGGGTCAGGATAGCACCGCTTTTTTCCGGAGGAAATCAGGAACGGAAAATCCGCAGTGGCACGGAAAATGTCGCCGGTGCTGTTGCAATGGCAAAAGCACTCAGGATGACACTGGATAAAAGTGCTGAGGCAATAAAGAGCATGGCTAAGCTTCAAAACCTGTTAAGAAATAAGTTAAATAAAATTGAAGAGATCCAAATCAATACTCCAATTGAAAACTCAGCACCGCATATTTTAAATTTTTCTTTAAAAGGGATCAAATCAGAGGTATTCATTCATGCACTTGAGCAGAAAAACATTTTTCTATCAACCACGAGTGCGTGCTCATCAAAAAAGAAGGCCCCTAGCAATACATTGCTTCAAATGGGAGTGCCTGAAGACCTTGCTGAAAGTGCAATAAGAATCAGCCTTTGCTTTGACAATACAGAAGAAGAAGCAAGGAAGGCAATCTTAGTGATTGAGGAAACAGTAAAACATTTAGGAAGGGTAATGAATAAATGAATTATGACCGTATATTAATCCGCTACGGGGAAATATCTACTAAGGGAAGAAATCGCAATAAATTTGTTGATAAGCTTAGAAAAAGTGTGAGAATTGCCCTGGCCCCGTTTCCAAATATCAAAATTGAAGCCAGCCGTGATCGGATGTATGTCCTATTAAATGGAGAAAACGGGATAGAAATCATGAAAAAATTAAAGAATATATTTGGGATTCAGTCCTTCAGTCCGGCCATAAAGGTTGAGAGGGAAATAGAAACCATTAAAGAAGCGTCTTTAACATTAGTAAAGTCGCTCTATAAAGAAGGGCAAACCTTTAAGGTAACTGCCAAAAGATCAGATAAAACCTTTGATCTGAATACGGATGAAATCAATAATGCGATAGGCGGCCATTTATTAATAAACGTTCCCGGGATCAAGGTAGATGTTCGAAATCCGGATATTAATTTACGAGTTGAGGTACGTAAAGAGGCCGTTTATTTGTCCTGCGAAACAATAAAGGGAGCGGGCGGACTTCCTTCAGAATCAAGCGGTAAAGCCATGTTGATGCTTTCCGGAGGAATTGACAGCCCGGTAGCGGGATATATGGCAATGAAGCGGGGCTTGGAAATTGAAGCAGTTCATTTTTTCAGTCCGCCGTTTACTAGTGAACGTGCAAAAGAAAAAGTTATTGACCTTTCAAAAAAAATGGCCGAGATGGCAGGCGGCTCATTAAAGCTTCATATTGTGCCATTTACCGATGTTCAACAGGCTATCCGCGAACAGGTCCCTGAAAATTATACGATGACTTCGACAAGAAGAATGATGCTCCGCATAACGGATGAAATCCGCAAAAAACAAGAGGGGTTGGCCATTATTACCGGCGAAAGCCTTGGCCAGGTTGCCAGCCAAACACTTGAGAGCATGTATGCGATTAATGAAGTGACCAATACACCGATTTTACGTCCCTTGATTTCGATGGACAAAACGGATATCATTAAAATCGCGAGTGAAATTGATACACTTGAAATTTCAAATCGGCCGTATGAAGATTGCTGCACTATTTTTGTGCCTGCATCACCGAAAACAAAGCCAAAAAGAGAAAAGGTAAATCAATACGAAAGTTATTTCGATTTTGAACCATTAATCCAAGAGGCTGTACAGGAAGTTGAAACGCTTGTAATAAAACCTGACCGTGAATCTCATTCGGAATTCAGTGAATTATTTTAAACGTATTTAAGAATATTTTGTGAACATTTACCAATTCTAAATTTGCATGAAGCTATAGTGTTCTACACATTCTATACTCACAAGGAGGTGAGTATAGATGGCTAACAACAATAACAACAACCAATTGCTAGTTGAAGGTGCTCAACAAGCCCTTGATCAAATGAAGTTTGAAATTGCTCAAGAGTTTGGCGTAAACCTTGGTGCAGACACTACTTCACGCGCTAACGGATCTGTTGGTGGTGAAATCACTAAACGTCTAGTAGCAATGGCTGAATCACAATTAGGCGGCGGATTTTCTCGTTAATTAAAAAAGAATATGATGGCTACAGAGAGCGGGATTTTTTCTCGCTCTCTCTTTTTATTTTTCAGAAAAGGGCGTATAATTGGGACTAGGTAATAACATCAAATATAATACATTGTTACCAAGTGGAGGGGATATTAATGAAGCGAGAAGATTTAATTGCACCGGAGAAATACAATCTTGTAGCAGAGGTTGAGCGGTTTGCGAAGGACCCACACAAATTAGCCCTTAAATGGGAAAATGAATCAGGTGAAACTAAAGAGATTACATATGAAAATTTAATGAAGCAAGTAAATCAAGCCTGCAATGTCTTTGCCCAGAATGGGCTACAAAAAGGTGATGTAGTTCTTGTCATAGTCCCGCGGCTGATTGAGGCATACGTTGTCTATCTCGCAGCGTTAAAAGCAGGTATGGTTGTGATTCCAAGCTCGGAAATGCTAAGGGAGAAGGACCTTCAGTACCGTATTACCCACGGAGATGTAAAATCAATTATTAGCTATTATCCATATGTCGATCAATTTAAAGACATTTCGGAAGTACACAAACTAGTCAAGTTTACAATCGGGGCAGACGTGGGCGGCTGGAAACGATTGGATGCTGAAATGAAAGAAGCATCAGATGTATTCCCACTTGCGGAAACCAACCGTGATGATATGGCTTTCTTATCCTATACCTCTGGTACAACAGGCAACCCTAAAGGGGTTGTTCACACGCATGGATGGGCTTTTGCACACTTACGGACAGCAGCAGCCAAGTGGCTTTGCATCGAAGAGAGGGATACGGTTTGGGCGACTGCCGGCCCAGGGTGGCAAAAGTGGATTTGGAGCCCGTTCCTGTCGGTATTAGGGTCTGGGGCAACAGGATTCGTTTACAATGGCAAATTTGAGCCGAAAAAATATTTAAGCCTGCTTCAGAAATATGACGTCAATGTCCTATGCTGTACACCAACGGAATATCGTTTAATGGCGAAGGTCGATAATTTAGCTGACTATCAGCTGCCGAATCTTCATAGTGCAGTATCAGCTGGCGAACCACTAAATCGTGAGGTTATTGATACATTCCGTAAATATTTCCATTTGGATGTTCGGGATGGCTATGGTCAAACAGAAAATACATTGCTTGTTGGAGTTACAAAAGGTATGGAGTTGAAACCAGGTTCCATGGGCAAACCCACGCCTGGCAATCGTGTTGAAATCATTAATGAAGAAGGCCAAGTTTGCGGCATAGGTGAAGTAGGCGATATTGCGGTACACGTCGAAACTCCTGCCCTGTTTAAAAACTACTATAAGGATCCGGAGAGAACAGCCATGCAATTCCGCGGTGATTATTATGTTACCGGAGATAAAGCGAAAATGGATGAAGACGGCTATTTCTGGTTCGAAGGACGAGGCGATGATATCATTATCAGCTCCGGCTATACAATTGGACCATTCGAAGTCGAGGATGCCCTTGTTAAGCATCCGTTTGTTAAAGAATGTGCGGTTGTCGCAAGTCCAGATGAAGTCCGTGGAAATATCGTTAAAGCTTTTGTCGTTCTTACAGAGAATGTGAACCAAGCTGATCCTGAATTGACAAAGACCCTTCAGGAGCATGTCAAAACGCTGACAGCCCCATATAAGTATCCAAGAAAAATAGAGTATATCCCAGAACTTCCAAAAACCACTTCCGGAAAAATTCGAAGAGTCGAGCTTCGTCAAAAGGAATTGGAATCAGCCAAAAATCTATAAATGTTTCCATTAAGGCACACGGTCTAACCGCGTGCCTTTTATAATAGAATGAAAAATTTGTCAGGCAGAAAAATCCCCAATCCATACTGTTTCAAGTTATAATAAGGAGTATTTCGAGAATAGAAAGAATTGGGGATGCGGAATTAATGAATAAGAATGAAACGCAGCAGGGGGTTATCTATGCCGCTGTTTCCTATTTGCTTTGGGGATTGCTGCCAATATATTGGAAACTTTTAGGAGACGTGCAAGCGGATGAAATATTAGCCAGCCGTGTTGTTTGGTCGTTTATTTTAATGCTTGTTATTCTTATTTTTACTAGGAAAATGCGGCTGTTTACTGCAACATTAAGGGGCTTTGCTAAAAGGAAGAAGCAAATGTATGCTTTAATTGCTGCTTCCTTGTTAATAAGCGTAAATTGGTTTACTTACATTTGGGCGGTCAATAATGGCCATATTATTGAAACAAGCCTAGGCTATTATATAAATCCACTAGTCAGTATTTTATTGGGAATGATTGTCCTGAAGGAAAAGCTATCATTTTATCAATATATATCCTTTGGACTGGCAGCCATTGGCGTATTAATCATCAGCATTTCCCATGGCACATTCCCGTGGGTAGCCATTGTTTTGGCGCTGACGTTTGGATTATACGGGCTTGTAAAAAAGCTTGTTAACGTTGAATCATCCGTTGGATTGACTTTAGAGACACTAGTGGTTACGCCGCTTGCAGTTATTTATATAGGATATTTGTTTATCAACGGGTCCATGGCGTTCATGCATAAAGGAATTGGCACGGATTTGCTCTTAATCGGGGCAGGTGTCGCAACAGCAGTACCTCTTTTATATTTTGCTAAGGGAGCACAAAAAATTCCATTATCATTACTTGGTTTTTTACAATATATCTCTCCGACTTTAACTTTACTACTAGGGATATTTGTCTATAATGAACATTTTTCAAAAGTGCAGCTGCTCTCCTTCATCTTCATCTGGTCAGCACTAACCATTTACTCTCTATCAAAAACGAAAATTCTGCCGGAAAAAGCGTTTAAATTAAGAAAAGAAAAAACCACAGTATAAGAAATGCGGCTGACTTCGTCTGCCGCATTTCTTTATAAAAACGTTCTTTTAACTTTTTCAAAAAAAGAATTATCTTTTAATTTCAGCGTTTTTAATTTTTTGTCGCTTAATTCTATTTTGATTTTATCGACATGGCGGATGCTAAGTGCTTCATTATCCATCCCCATTGTCGGGTGATCATTTTCCTCTGAAACAACTTTAAGTGTAAGCGCCCTTTCTCCACTCAAAATAAACGATACGCCAAGTGTACGGTAATTGTTGTTGTTAATTGAAGCAACCTCGCTTACCTGCATACAGGAGAGAAGCGGATCAACGACCGCTCCCCGCACTGATTTATTATAGGCAGTGCTTCCGGTTGGTGTCGCAACAATCAGTCCATCCCCGCGGAAGGTTTCGAAATGCACATCATCCACAAAAACATCAATGACGAGGGTTTTAATAATAGACGAGCGGATGCTGAATTCGTTAAGACACGTAAAAGTTCCTTTCCCATCTACAGAAACTTCGATAAGCGGGTAGCGTCGGACCTCCAACTGTTCTTTCAGCATGGCATTAATCATATTTGAGGTTTCGCCAATACGAAAATCACAATACATATTTAAATTGTTTTTGGTGGATATCCCCATATATAGGCAATCTTCACGAAAACCGGTTTTTCTTACGGCCTGAAGAAAAGCTCCGTCATCCCCGATACTGGCAATGATATTTGCTTTACGATAATCATCTACAATCGTAAAGCCATAGCGCTCAGTGGCTTCAAAAAGAGGGGCCGCTTTAATGAGGGTATCATTATCGTGTTTATAATCATAATAAATCATTTGCCTTTCTGGCATATATTAACCCCCCTGGAAATAATTCGAATATATAGCCCTGTTAAAATCCAAATTTTGATAAAATAATAGTAATCTCAAAATAGTTTAGCATTTTTTTGAAACAATATGAGAACAGCTAGGGAAATTTAACAAAATCGTTAAAAAGGGGGATACATATGAGTGGTAAACGCTGGGCTGCACTAGGAATTGCTGCGGCATTATTTATTTTTTCAATTCTAATTAACTTTTTGTCAGCATTTGCATTTAAAGGTATCAAAACAGATTTTAGTGAATTGATGGCAGCAGGGGAAGAACCCTTTACTGAGGAAGTGGTTGATGATGGAAGCGAATTAAAGAAAATAGTCATCCTCGATGTGGATGGGGTCATTCAGGATACTGGAGAAACGGGCTCGCTCTTGCAAAGCTCAGGCTATAATCATCAGGGCTTTATGAAAAAACTGAACAATATTAAAGAGGATGATTCCGTGAAGGGGGTCATTATCAGGGTCAACTCCCCAGGTGGCGGCGTCGTTGAAAGTGCAGAAATTCACGATAAGCTGAAGGAAATTCAGAAAGAAACGAAAAAGCCAGTTTATATTTCAATGGGCTCAATGGCGGCTTCAGGGGGCTATTATATTTCAACGGCTGCTAAGAAAATCTATGCCAGCCCTGAGACTTTGACAGGGAGCCTCGGGGTAATCATGGAAGGAATCAATTATAAGGGGTTAGCAGATAAATACGGCGTTGATTTTGTCACGATAAAGAGCGGGAAGTATAAGGATATTATGAGTCCGACAAGAGAAATGACTGAGGAAGAGCGGCAAATCCTACAAAAGATGATTGATAACTCTTATGACGGATTTGTTAAAGTCATTTCAGAGGGCAGGGGGATGACGATTGACCAGGTTAAACAGATTGCTGATGGCCGTGTTTACGATGGACATCAGGCAAAGGAATTGAACTTAATTGATGGGTTTGGATACCTAGATGATGTTATTTCGGAAATGAAGAAGAATGAAAAGCTAAAAGGTGCAAAAGTAGTCCGCTATACGGATGACCTTGGCTTTGCCTCCATGTTTCAATTTCAAGCACAAAAATGGCTCGGCGACAGTGCGGAAATGGCCGGTTTGATGAAAATCCTTTCCAAACCAAATTCGCCGCGTCTCATGTATCTATATGCAGAATAGGGGGAAAGCAAATGGACATGAATGAAGTAAGGCCTGTTCGTTATGCCGGTTTTTGGATGCGCTTTTGGGCATTTCTGCTTGACTTGATAGTTGTAGGCAGTTTAGAGCGAATATTAATCAATCCTCTTTTCCGTTTATTGAATATATCATTATCTGAATTTAATATGTTTTCACCAGTTTCTATCTCATCAGCAGTGGTCTTTTACTTATATTTTGTATTGATGACCAAGTTTTTTAACCAAACGCTTGGAAAAATGGTATTTGGACTGAAAGTCATAAACCTTGATCAGGATAGGCTTACATGGGGGACAGTTTTGTATAGGGAATGGATTGGCCGCTTTATTTCTGCCACGATCGTTATCGGCTATATTATTGTCGCCTTTTTACCTAAAAAACAAGGTTTGCACGACCTTTTTACTGATACGACCGTTATTCATACTGAATCATAATTCAGCCTGCCGATTCAATTCGGCAGGTTTATTTTTTTTCCTATGGGAGATAATATCAGGTTGAAAGGTTGTGAAATCGTTGATCTGGCTGTTGGCATCCCTGATAATTCTTTTGCTCTTATTTATTCTCATCCTTTTCACTAAACTGACAATTCAGCTGACTTATTTCCATCACAATGATAACGATGATTTAAAGCTAGAGTTTAGGATCTGGTTTGGACTTATTAAGTATAAGAAAAGCATCCCATTAATCATGGTAGATGAAGATTCCCCGAGCATAGTTGTTAAAAGCAGCACCGAAACAGCAAAGTCCGAAAGTTCGGAACCGAAAGTGACTCAAATTACAGATAAAGACGTGAAGTCCTACTGGAAACGTACCCAGGAGCTTTTAACAAAAGTAAAGGGACTTCAAATTATCATCAGGAGATTTTTACAAAAAATAAGTATTAAAGAATTTGAATGGCAGACTATGATTGGTATAGGTGATGCAGCACATACAGCTATTTTAACGGGAGCCCTTTGGACAATGAAAGGGGCAGTTATCGGGGTTCTCAGTCAATATCTACAACTAAAAACAACACCAAAATTAAGCATAACTCCCCAGTTTCAAGGAAGCGTAGTCCAAACTTATTTTCAATGTATTTTTCAGTTTCGAATCGGGTATGCTATTTTGGCAGGATTAAAACTGATTAAATTTTGGAAGGGGGGAAAACCGCCTTTCAAAAACAAATCTAATTTTTCAAATGATAGAACCAAATCAATTTGAAAGAGGAGGAGACTGCTATGTCTGATCATCCAATTCAAGGTTTAATGACGACAGCGATGGAAAGCTTAAAGGAAATGATTGATGTGAACACCATCATCGGAGATCCAGTGGAAACTCCAGATGGAAGTGTCATCCTAACTGTTTCCAGGGTAGGTTTTGGATTTGCAGCGGGAGGCAGCGAGTTCAAAATGGATACATCACAAGGACAAGGTGGTCAAGGGGGCCAAAGTCAGGGCGGGCCAAAGCTTCCATTTGGCGGCGGTAGTGGTGCAGGTGTATCGATTACTCCAATTGCCTTTCTAATTGTCAATTCACAAGGGGTTAAAATGCTTCATTTAGATGAAAGCACACACTTATATGAGAAAATTCTTGAGCTTGCCCCGCAGGCGGTGGACAAGATTCAGCAGATGTTCGCAAAAAAAGATGAGGCAAAACAGCAGAGCAGCCCGCAATATCAAAACAACCAGGCAAAACATGATTTTGATATATAAGTTGAAAGGTTAATCTTCCAAACCGCTTTAGGGAGGTTAACTTTTTTCATGATGGAGGCTCTAAAATGTGGTCTTTCTAAAAGTCTTAATAATTGCAAAAATTGTATTGAAAGGATATATTTACTCTGTACATATACCAAGTGAGCAGGTTCAAATGCCTGATTTACTTGAACTGACAAAGGAGGATGTAAAGATGGCAAATGTTACATTTAAGGGAAATCCGGTTAATCTATTAGGCAATGAGGTAAAAGTAGGAGACAAAGCTCCTAATTTCACAGTACTTGCCAATGACTTATCAGAAGTTACTTTAGACAGCACCAAGGGGCAGGTTCGTTTAATCACTTCCGTTCCATCATTGGATACTGGTGTTTGTGATGCAGAAACACGTCGGTTTAATGAAGAAGCAAATAGCTTAGGTAATGTTAAAATCTTAACGGTAAGTGTGGATCTTCCATTTGCTCAAAAACGCTGGTGTGCAGCAGCTGGCATCGAAAATGTCCAAACTCTATCTGACCACCGCGACCTTTCTTTTGGAAAAGCTTACGGAGTAGCAATCGAAGGTTTAAGATTATTAGCTCGTGCTGTATTTGTGGTAGATTCAAGCGATACTGTAACATATGTTGAGTATGTAAGCGAAGCTACCAATCATCCAAATTACGAAGCAGCTCTAGAAGCAGCAAAAAGCGCGAAGTAATAAGAAAAGCGGAAGCGGCTTCGGAACAAGCACAACTTGCTCCTGCGAGGATTATTCGAAGGAGCAACCCTTAGTGCACAGGGGCGACAGGCATAAGACGAGCTTTCTTGACGGATTGGCTGTGACCTGCGATCCCCTAGGCGCTGGAGCTGGACAATAATTAAATGAAGGCCTCCGCCGCGGCGGGGCCTTTTTATACTGAGGTGTAATATGAATATTTCTTCAACTGAAAAATTGTTTACAATGTTTAATGAAACAGCTTTAGTATTACAGGAAGAATTAGATTGTTCTTTTTTGGAAGCTTTAGCGGAGACCGGCGAGAATCTGTTTCAAGCGTCTATCCTTCAGGAAGAACTAAGTGAATTAACGCTAAAGAGGCTGAAAAAGCAATATGAAGAGATAGATTTGGAGAAATACTCAAATGAGGATATTCGTAAGGCATTTCAGCTGGTTATTCTAAAAGGCATGAAAGAAAATGTTCAGCCCAACCATCAAATGACTCCTGATTCCGTAGGGATGCTCATTGCGTATTTGGTTGAGCGTTTTATTAAGAAACCATCCTTCCGTTTGCTTGACCCTGCAGTTGGTACTGGGAATTTATTAATGACGATACTAAACCATGTTCATAAAGAAATTGCGGCTGTTGGGGTAGAGATTGATGATCTTTTAATAAAGCTTGCCTATGTTAATTCAAATTTACAAGAATATCCGGTCCAGTTCTTTAATCAGGACAGCCTTGAACCATTATTTATTGAATCAGTGGATGCAGTAGTGGCGGATTTGCCGATTGGTTATTATCCAAATGATATTCGAGCGGCAGATTACCAACTAAAAGCGAAAGAGGGTCATTCCTATTCGCATCATTTGTTTATTGAGCAAAGCGTCGGCCATACGAAACCGGGGGGCTATTTATTCTTCCTCATCCCTAATGGGCTTTTTGAGAGCCCGCAAGCTGGACAACTCCATGAATTTTTAAAGGAAGAGGTAATCATTCAAGGGCTAATGCATCTGCCAAACAGCATGTTCCGTGATAAAAATACGGCAAAAAGTATCTTGATTGTGCAGAAAAAGGGTGAGGATGTAAAGCCGCCAAAACAGGCGTTGCTTGTCAACCTACCAAGTCTATCCAATCGTCAGGGAATGGATAAAATATTAACGAATATCGAAAAATGGTTCCAGGAAAACAAAAGGTGATGTTAAAAGTCACCTCAGATTGTCGAGAAAGGGTACTTTTCTCGGCAATTTTTTATTTTGTCCCAACCTAAATGACCAAACTTTTATTGTTTTCCATGCTAACTGGCCTGTTGATTTCCGCGGGGAGGTCCTTAAGCCTCCTCGGCGCTTTTGGCGCCTGCGGGGTCTTTTAGTGACCTCTATTTCCCGCAGGAGTCGAGTGCCCTCCGCTACAATCAACAGACTTGTTAAAAGCCTTATATATATTAATAATGTTTTATGAAAAATGGGAATTTAATTATTATTTGCTGAAAACGCTGCCACTTGAAATTGACCTTGAAATGTCTGTTCTTCAGTGTTTAAATGTGAAATTGAGGGAGATAAACAAGAACGGTTTGCACAAAATAAAAGTGGTATATGTCTATAGATGGGTTTACAAAAGGAGCGTTTTGCAAATGGCAAAAATAATCGCAATTAATGCAGGTAGTTCCTCTTTAAAATTTCAATTATTTAAAATGCCGGAAGAGGAAGTCATTATAAAAGGGTTAATTGAGCGAATCGGATTGAATGATTCCATTTTCAATATCACCGCTAATGGTGAAAAAATTCAAGAGACTCTCGATATTCCTAACCATGAAGTCGCAGTTAAAATGCTGTTAGATAAATTGACATCACTTGGTATTATCCAATCCTTAAACGAAATTGAGGGAATTGGCCACCGCGTCGTCCATGGCGGAGAAGAATTTAACGATTCTGTTATCATTACGGACGAGGTATTAAATAAAATAGAAGTATTATCGGAGCTTGCCCCATTACATAATCCGGCGAATGTGACCGGAATTAAGGCATTCAAACAGGCGCTTCCGAATGTTCCTTCAGTAGCGGTGTTTGATACGGCATTTCACCAGACAATGCCTGCGAGCTCCTACCTTTATAGTCTGCCATATGAATACTACAAAAAATATGGCATCCGTAAGTACGGGTTCCACGGAACCAGCCATAAATATGTTTCACACAGGGCTGCTGAATTATTAGGCCGCCCGATTGAACAGCTGCGGTTAATTTCCTGCCACTTGGGGAACGGGGCAAGTATTACGGCCATTCAAGGAGGTAAGTCTATTGATACTTCCATGGGCTTTACCCCGCTCGCTGGGGTTACGATGGGGACCCGCTCAGGAAATATTGACCCTGCCCTTATTCCATATATTATGGAGAAAACAGGAAAAACAGCTGAGGAAGTCTTGGATGTGCTAAATAAAAAAAGCGGCATGCTGGCTGTGTCCGGTTTTTCAAGTGACCTTCGCGATATAGAAATCGAAGCAAAGCAAGGAAATGAGCGGGCAAAGCTTGCTTTGAACGTGTTTTCAAATCGAATTCATAAATACCTAGGTTCCTATGCGGCACGTATGTACGGTGTAGATGCGATAATTTTTACAGCGGGTATCGGAGAAAACAGCGATGTGATTCGTGAAAATGTTTTAAAAGGTTTGGAGTTTATGGGAGTTTACTGGGACCCTGCCCTTAACAAAGTAAGAGGCAAAGAAGCGTTTATTAATTACCCGCATTCACCGGTTAAAGTGTTAGTCATCCCAACCAACGAAGAAGTTATGATTGCTCGGGATGTTCAGCGCTTAGCAGCAATTTAATAGTTGATAAAAAGGCAAAGGCTAAAATAATACGGCTTTTGCCTTTTTATGATTGAATTTTTATATGATATACTGAAAAAAAAGGTTTTCAAAGGGTGGGATGGAAGCATGCCATTAACAGACCAGGAAAGAAAAAAGTTAGCCGAAATCCGGCAATGGGAAAGAAACTTATTAAGCTATGAAGCAAACGACTTTCAACTAACCTATGAAAAATATTTGGAACGGACCTTCTCCATGTTGCCAGAGAATCTTCAAAGGCAGTTTTTTTCAGGTCTAGACAGCTGGCTGTTTCATTTGCACGGCATGATCCAAGGTTCTCAGCTTCAAATGGATGCAAAGGATAGAATCATTACCACCGCGAGGATTTTTAACAAGGATGCGGAAAAAATAGAAGACCTAAGGCAATTGGATTTTGATCAATTGCAATACATAGCTGAACAGCAAATTGCAAAGCATCGTCTTTATTCCTTTATCCAGGGTGGTTTGGCAGGAACTGGCGGGAAACTTTTGCTTGGGACGGATATTCCAGCCATTATAGTAATTAATTTAAGAGTCGTTCAATTAATTGCCATGTCCTATGGTTTTGAAGTCAACACTCCCTATGAATTGATGACTTCGTTAAAGGTATTTCATACAGCAACGCTGCCGCCAAGAATGAAAAAAGATGGCTGGTCCTCTTTAATAAGCGAATTGGAGCAGAACGATAATCCTTATTTTTATGAAGGATCAGAAGAGATGACAGATATCACATGGCTTGAGCAGCCACTTCAGCAGCTGTTTAAAGCGGTGATTATTACATTATTCAGAAAAAAACTTGTTCAAGGGGTTCCGCTGATCAGTATGGCAATTGGAGCGGGCACCAATTATCAACTGACAAGAAAGGTGACGGAATTGGCTCAGAAATATTATCAGCTTCGTTATTTAAAAGATAAAGAGGAGTTTTTCGAATGAGTATTCAAGAACATAGAAAATCTGCCCAGGTTCAAGTGAATTTCAAAGTGATTACAGTCAGTGATTCACGGGACAAAGAGACGGATAAAAGCGGCAGATTAATGATTGATTTGCTAGAAGAAGCAGGGCACAAGGTTGTTGACTACTGTATTGTGAAGGATGAGGTTCTGCCCATTCAGGAGGAAATACTAAAAGGCTGTGAGCGTAGTGATATTGATGTGATTCTGACAAATGGCGGAACAGGTATTGCCAAACGGGATGTAACAATTGAAACCGTTCAAAGTCTGTTGGAAAAGGAAATGACCGGATTCGGTGAAATCTTTCGCATCCTGAGCTATCAAGAGGATATTGGTTCTGCTGCCATACTTTCAAGGGCAGTTGCAGGCGTTATTAAAAATAAAGCTGTTTTCTCAACACCAGGCTCCTCCGGCGCTGTAAAACTCGCTATGAATAAACTGATCCTGCCCGAAATCGGCCATGTCGTAAAAGAAATTAAAAAAGATTTATAGAAATGATAAGGGGCCATTATCCAGCACTGCTTTAATACTACGAAGCAGTATGGTTACGGCCCTTACTGTTTATTGATGAACTTTTCCTGAAACTCTTTGGTCTGCCCGGTACCAAAGCCATAAATCATTGATGATGGAAGCCAGTTCGGAAATTTCTGTGTTTAATTGACAAGAACGGGGGAAATCATTTTCGTCTGAAAGCTCGGCTTGTTTATGATTAATTACCTGTTCCAGGTCCGCGATTCGGTCAGGAATCGAACCTCGAATCCGTTCCCAATGATAGAGAATAGCTTCTTGATTTGCTTTGCTGTACTGATCCCAATCCGCTCGTAAATCAGGTATATAAATGCCAAGACGTGAGTCGAATGTAAAGTCCTCTTTCATAGAAGCCTCCAAAAATCAATTATAGGTTAATTTTATTTTACTACAAGTCTATGGTGCATTCACGCAAAAAAGTTCAAAATAAAGCACGAAGCCAAAGTAGCTTCGTGCACGTGCAGTAGTCTTTATTCTATATCTTTTGAAGTACGGACGATGAGAACATCACATGGTGCGTAACGGGTTATATGTTCAGAAACGCTCCCAATAAAGAATCTTTCCACCATATTCATTCCAGTTGCACCGCAAATAATTAAATCTACATCATGCTTCTTAGCCAAATCCCTAGGAATTCTTACTTTTGGTGAACCGAAATCAATTTCATACTCAACGTTGGAGAGACCGGCATCCTCTGCCTGTTTTTTGTAGTATTCAAGCATATCCTCGGCTAGTTTTTCTGCTCTTTCCCCAACAACCGTATCATAGGCTTCAATTAAGGCAAATGATCTAGTATCAATGACATGAACTAATAGAAGGCTGGAATTGTTCCTTTTTGCAATTTCAATTCCCTTTTTAAAAGCCCAATCAGCTTCCTTCGACCCGTCTATCGCGACTAAAATATGCTGATATTTAAGTCCCATGATTATCATCTCCTCACCTTGATTATACAATATTTAACAACGAATAACTGTTGCAATTTTTCGAACAATAATGAAGTAACTTACTTATAAAGGGGTGGGGTAAATGACTAAATTTGATCCGAAAAAGCAATATTCATTTGAGTTTGATGAAAATGGTGCGATTGAAGTAAGTGAACAAATTATGAATTCTTATAACAGCGGCTTTATTGGCGAAGGAACAGCATTAGCGACAAATGATGATTTTTCAGCAATTGAGGAATAGGAAAATGGCGGAGGGGCTGTTCAATGAACAGCCTCTTTTCATTAGTACATATGACTATGAAATTCTTCTTGGAAGGACTTTTACCCAAGAATTTATCTTCGCATTCGCATATTCTTTAGTAAATTCTAAAAAATAGGCAAATAGATTTGGAGGTATGAAAAATGCGTATTGGAGTACCTAAAGAAGTGAAAAACAATGAAAATCGTGTGGCTATGACTCCAGCAGGAGTAAGCAATTTGTTGAACCATGGCCATGAGGTTTATATTGAAAAAGGAGCTGGAATGGGGTCAGGATTCACCGATGACGATTACTTGGAGGCTGGGGCTAAATTAACGGACACTGACGACGAAGCTTGGTCAATGGATATGGTTATGAAGGTGAAAGAGCCGATTCCAAGTGAATATAAATATTTTCGGGAAGGTCTGATCCTATTTACATATTTGCATCTGGCACCTGAACCCGAGTTAACAAGGACTTTAATCGAAAACAAAGTGGTTGGTATTGCGTATGAAACAGTCCAGCTGCCAAACGGAAGCCTTCCATTATTGACACCAATGAGTGAGGTTGCAGGAAGAATGGCGGCCCAAGTTGGTGCGCAATTTTTGGAAAAGGTTTATGGAGGCAAGGGAATCCTGCTTTCCGGTGTACCTGGTGTACAAAGAGGAACGGTGACAATTATTGGCGGCGGTGTAGCGGGGACAAATGCAGCCAAAATGGCGATTGGCTTGGGAGCAAAAGTGACAATCATTGATTTGAATCCAGACCGCCTTCGCCAATTAGATGATATATTTGGCTCAGAAGTCACAACGTTAATGTCAAATCCTTATAATATTGCTGAAGCAGTGAAGGAATCGGATTTAGTAATTGGGGCAGTATTAATCCCCGGTGCGAGAGCCCCGAGACTGGTAACGGAAGAAATAATTAAGACAATGAAACCAGGGAGTGTCGTGGTGGACATCGCGATCGATCAAGGCGGGATTTTTGAAACAACCGACAAAATAACTACCCACGATAATCCGACCTATATTAAACATGGTGTTGTCCATTATGCTGTTGCCAATATGCCGGGAGCTGTTCCAAGAACTTCGACCATTGCTTTAACCAATGTAACCGTTCCTTATGCCGTTCAGATTGCCAATAAAGGCTACCGACAGGCCAGTTTAGAAAATGAAGCACTTATAAAAGGAATAAATACACTAGACGGCTATGTAACTTATAAGGCGGTAGCCGAGGCTCAAGGACTGGAATATAGAGAAGCAAAAGGATTGCTTGGTCAGTAAGGAACATGAAAAAAGGGAGGCCGCTATAGCGCGTTCTCCCTTTTGTATTGAAAAAATAAAAACCAGCTTCATATGGAAGCTGGTGAGAAAGACCCAAATTAAAAGAGCCGCATTTGCCGTACCTCATATAAGAAAGTTTTAAACCACCACTCCTCAAAGTGGGTGTTTTCAGAAGCCTTTCTGCGTGTCCTCCACGTCATATAGACAGAGGCTTGTCATTCCAGCTTCGATGTTTAAACTCCCTATAACAGCTTAAAGGTTAAAACTTTATTATTGTTACGTACAACGCAGCTTGTATTTGTATGTTACATCAAATCAATCTACAGTTCAATGTTAAAAAATTCCAAATGGATTATTTTATTATTTGTAACTCTTTCGGGAATTTTGTTAATGCTCTTGCTCCATCAGCTGTAATATACACATCATCTTCAATGCGTACGCCTGCAACACCAGGCACATAAATACCTGGTTCAATGGTGTAAACCATTCCTTCCTGGAGAACTAGCTGGTTTGTTTCTGTCATCGATGGATATTCATGGATACTGATTCCCAGACCATGTCCCAGCCGATGCGGAAAGTATTCGCCATAGCCGGCATCTGCAATAATTCTTCTTGCAGTCAAATCAACATCGGCTGCAGTTACACCAGGCTTGCTCGCATCCAATGCTGCTAACTGAGCTTTTAAGACTGTATCATAAATTTCTTTTTGCTTATCATTTATATCACCGTATGCAACTGTTCTTGTAATATCAGAACAATAGCGGTCGACGACAACACCTAAATCAAATAAGACGAAATCGCCTTTCTTAATTTTGGTCATGCCTGGATTGCCGTGTGGAGAGGCGGCATTCGCACCAGTTAATACCATAGTTGAAAATGACATTTCTTTTACACCTTTTTGTTTTAGTGCATATTCAAGGGCGTTAAGTATATCAAGCTCGGTTTTCCCTTCTTTAATTTCACTGGCGCCAAACCGAACTGCGTAATCTGCAAGGGCACACGCCTCTTCAATCGCTTTTAATTCTTTTGCATCCTTAATCATGCGGAGTAGTCTTAATTTTTCTTCAGCAGAAATAAACGCTGCATTTGGGAATAATTCCGTTAGCTGTTCATAGCGTTCCACATTCATGTGTTCTTTTTCAATTGCTGCTTTACAAACAGTAATTCCGCGCTTCTTAATCGCATGTACAATCATATCCCAGGGATTTACAATGTCGTTGAAGGCAATGATTTCATGCTGCCAGCCGGCATTTTTTGCATTGTAAATCTCCATTTCCGGACAAACCATAAACGGCTCTTCTTCTTGAAAGACAGCAAGAGCAAGCAATCGTTCATGCGGGTCTGTATAGTAGCCGCTTAAGTAAAATACATTTTCCGACGAAGTAACAAAGCTTACTTGAATATCATTTTCCTTCATCCAGCTTTGCAGTTTTTCAATTCGTTGATTCATTAATAGTTCCCCCTTGAAAAAATCATTTCCTATTTGAGAGTAACAATTGAAAAATTAATTGTAAACAATCTGAACTTATGATGTGCTAAATCAGAAAAGATATGGGTATATTGTGGAAGGAATTCCTAAACTTTTATGGAAGTAGTTAATATAGTATTTGAAAGGGGTAATAGAAATGAAAATTTCTTATCACGGCCATTCTGTTGTCCAAATTAACACGAATGGAAAGACGATTTTAATTGATCCGTTTATTACAGGAAATAGCTTAACAGATTTAAAGGCCGAGGAAGTCCATGCAGATGTGATTATTTTAACGCATGGGCATAACGACCATGTCGGTGATACTGTGGCTATCGCCAAAAGATGCGGGTCACTTGTTGTTGCTAATGCCGACCTGACTACATATCTTAGCTGGCAGGGCGTTGAAACACATGGAATGAATATCGGCGGAGCGTATCATTTTGATTTTGGAACAGTTAAACTGACCCAGGCCTTTCATGGTTCAGGCTACGCAACGGGCAACAATGAAATCATTTATTGCGGCATGCCGACTGGCGTTTTGTTCAGCAATGAAGGCAAAACGATCTATCACGCTGGCGATACTGGTTTATTCTCTGATATGAAATTGATTGGCGAACGTCATCCAATTGATGTGGCCTTCTTGCCAATTGGTGATAATTTTACGATGGGGCCAGAGGATGCTGCCTATGCTGCTAAGCTGCTGCAGGCAAAAACAGTGGTCCCAATTCACTTCAATACATTCCCGCCAATCAAGCAGGATCCTAATCGATTTATTGACTTACTTGAAGAGAAAAACGGCAAAGTGTTAAACCCGGGTGAAGCAATCGAAATTTAACTACTTTTTTTCCTCCTTATAGCATAAAAATGAAACAAGCAGTCTGTTAAGGAGGAAGGAAGATGAAAAAAAATAGATATTTACTATGTATTTTGCTTGCAGCACTTATGCTGTATTTTGCAGTCCCTAGGCTTTCGGTTACTGCTGAGGGAACGCAAGGGATTTTTTCAATCGCTTGGCTAGGGTTTGCTCTAATGGTCATTTCCGGAAATCTAACGGCACTACTTTATACACCCAAAAAGCAAATCTCAAAGCAGCAAATGGGGCAATTAAAGAAGAAATCCCGCTCTTTTCATTAAGACGCGGGATTTCTTTGTGAGATTCCCAGCTCCAGCGCCTAGGGGCTTGGGGTCACAAGTCAATCCGTCAAGAAGGCTCGTCTTGTGCCTGGCTAGCAGAAAGCTGACGCTTATCTGTAAGCATTAAGGGAGACTAATCTCTGGCTTCGCTCTCGCTTGCCAATCGATAAGTCTCCCTGGACCGCCCCTGGTCAAGGCGCTTCCGCTTTATTTGCAAACCGCATTGAATCAAGACTTTTTAATCTTTATAATGAAAACTAGATACATTAACCGTTACTGTTAAATTATATTGGAATTTGATTATAAAGGGTGAAGGTCTTGGCGACAAAGCATGAACAAATTTTAGAATATATTGATGGTCTTCCGATTGGGGAGAAAATCTCAGTCAGGCAGATAGCCAAAGCAATGAATGTCAGCGAAGGCACAGCCTATCGTGCTATTAAAGAAGCCGAGAATAAAGGCTACGTCAGTACTATAGAACGGGTCGGCACGATTCGCATTGAACGGAAGAAGAAAGAAAACATTGAAAAGCTTACCTTTGCCGAAGTGGTCAACATTGTCGATGGTCAAGTATTGGGCGGAAGAACGGGACTGCATAAAACGCTCAATAAATTTGTGATCGGGGCTATGAAATTGGAAGCCATGATGCGCTACACTGAGGCAGGAAATCTGTTAATCGTCGGAAACCGGACACAGGCCCATGAGCTCGCGTTGAGAGCTGGAGCAGCTGTACTTGTTACCGGAGGATTTGACACGGAAGAGCAAGTAAAGCGATTAGCAGACGAACTTGAGCTTCCGGTTATCTCTTCAAGCTACGACACTTTTACGGTTGCTGCGATGATAAATCGGGCGATTTACGACCAATTAATAAAAAAAGAAATTATTTTAGTAGAAGATATTTTAACACCTTTATCGGAGACCTATTATTTAAAAACAACCGATAAGGTTTCAAGGTGGCATGAATTAAACCAGCAGACAACACATAGTCGCTACCCTGTTGTTGACCAAAATTTAAGAATTCAGGGGATGGTAACAAGCAAAGATGTTTTGGGGCAGGATATGGATATAACGATTGATAAAATAATGACAAAGCAGCCTATGACTGTAAACGGTAAAACAAGTATTGCTTCAACGGCGCATATGATGGTCTGGGAAGGAATTGAGGTACTTCCTGTTACTGACGACACCAATCACTTAGACGGGCTGATCAGCAGGCAGGATGTTCTGAAAGCACTGCAAATGAACCAACGGCAGCCACAGGTGGGGGAAACCCTTGATGATATTGTCACCAATCAAATTGGAATTTTACAGGGGAAAGATAAAGGGGATGATGCTTTTACCTGTGAAGTGACCCCGCAAATGACAAATCACCTTGGTACCATGTCCTATGGTGTATTTACGACCATCGTCTCCGATGCCGCTAACCGAGTGCTGAGAAGCTATAAAAAAGGCGATCTTGTCGTCGAAAATATGACAATTTACTTTATTAAACCGGTCCAAATGGAAAGTACATTGGAAATCTACCCAAAAGTACTTGAAGTAGGTCGAAAGTTTGGAAAGGTTGACGTGGAAGTATTTAACGAAGGCATTCTGGTTGGAAAAGCAATGATGATGTGCCAATTGATTGACAGATAACATGACAAAAAAAGCCGCTTCCTTCGTATTTCAGGGAGCGGCTATAATTATATTACTTTTCTGCCTCAAGCAGTTCTGCTTCTTCAATAGCAAACCGATGGTAATGCTTATATTTTTTGAATCCTGCCCAGCTGAATAAGACTCCGTATATAATGAATATGGCTGCAACGATATAAGCCGCAGTTGAGGTCGAAACATAGATGGTATTAATCCCAAACATAAGGACAAAAAGTCCGAGGGCAATATTGGATTTAGCGGAAAGCCATTTCTTTTCAACAGGACGGTTGCTCCTGATGTATTTTGTTTTATAAAATAAATAAAAAGCAAATAAAATAACGATAAGAAAAACCAAACCTAGCATCTAATGTTCCTCCAATTTTAAAAATCACCTAATATTTTACCTGTATTTGAGAGAAAATGCTACAATGTTTATAAAAGGATGGTTGAAAAGGAGAATATATGAAAGAGAAAATACTGGAAACAATCAAACAATATGAAACGATTATTATTCATCGCCACGTTCGTCCTGATCCGGATGCTTATGGTTCGCAGGGCGGATTAGCAGCTATCTTAAAAGCGTCTTTTCCGGAAAAGAATATTTATGCGGTAGGGCAGGAGGAGCCGACTCTTAACTTTATGAGAAGGTTGGATGAAATCTCTGATGAAGTTTATGAGGGCGCACTGGTGGTGGTCTGCGATACGGCCAATCAAGAAAGGATTGATGATAAGCGCTATACTAAGGGGGATATGCTGATTAAAATCGATCATCACCCAAATGAAGATCCTTATGGCGATTTACTGTGGGTCGATACGGCTGCAAGCTCTTGCAGCGAAATGATTTATGAATTTTATTTAGATGGAAAAGAAAAAGGGCTTAAAATAAATGATGAAGCAGCAAGGCTGTTATTCGGCGGCATTGTCGGGGATACCGGAAGATTTCTATTTCCAAGTACAACGGACAAAACATTTGCTTATGCAGGAGAGTTAATCCACTATAATTTCTCGCGTACAGAGTTGTTTGATAGAATGTACGAGCTTGAACCAAATATTATTAAGTTAAATGGGTACATATTGCAGAATTTTGAAATGCAAGAAAACGGCGTCGCAGCAGTCAGACTGACAAAAGAACTGCTTGAGGAATACCATGCAAGACCTGCAGAAGCGTCATTATTAGTCAGTACCTTAGGGGATGTAAAAGGGATTAAAGCGTGGGTCTTCTTCATTGAGGAAAGCGACCAGATCAGGGTGCGGCTGCGTTCAAAGGGACCGGTCATCAATGTAGTCGCCAGGAAGTTTAATGGAGGAGGACATCCGTTAGCGGCAGGTGCCTCCATCTATTCTTGGGATGAAGTAGAGAATGTACTTAGAGAATTACATGCGGTTTGTAAATAAGACACAAAGAAACGGCCTGACAGCGGCCGTTTCTTTATTCAGCTAATAGAAATTATATATTTTCACAAATTTATTATTTCCTAACGCATAAATTCAACTGCGTCTCTGTCTTCGTCCTATCCGGACTCGCCAATCACGAGTTTTCATTCAGCAAACTCCATTTCTAACTGTATGGTCAGTGTAGTATAAATAACCATTTCCTTTACCTTAAGCCGATAGCGCTTTTCGTTTAATTCATATGGTTTGTTTTCGATGATTTTTTTTAACATGTCTTTGCTCTTGGCAACAGTTTCTAAATCTTTGGCAAGCACTATTTTGATATCATCTCTGACTGCTTCTTCTGTTTGAAAAACACTGAATTGATCTAGTTTGTATTTCTCCCAGTTGGTTATTCGGATATTTATTTTTTCAATCGTGATTTTTCCTAAATTTTTATTGTTCAATTCGGCGTAATCTTGCTGCCAAATTTTAACGTCGTCTTTTAACTCCGCTATATCCTTCTGCTGCTTTCTGATTAGTTTTGCATTGTCCTCTTGAAAGACTCCATAAATATATAAAAATATGCACCAGCTGATGGCACCGCCGACGGCCATTCCGGAAATAAAACGCTGCCACGAAGGTCTGCGGTAATAAGGTGGAATTCTCATGACGAAATATGCTCCTGGGTAAGCCAGTTAATAATCAGTGCACCTGTCTGGGCACCGCCCAGGGCCGAAAGAATTAATAGAAATTGTTTAAACAGGTCCTTCGTATCGGCGTTTAAAAAACCGCGTTCAAATGTATAAACTGTATCAAAAGTTCCTCCTATCGCCGCAACAATGGCCCAAATTCTTAGGGCGGATGATAACCGGTAAACTGTTGTTAATGGGGGCTGTCCAGTTATAAAGGAGGCGATCCCCCCAATAAGCGCCCCCCCCAGCACAACGCCTAAGGCAATAAAATAGCTTTCAATAAAAGCTGGAAAAAAACCAAGTTCTTTCATTCCTTCAACCGCCTTTGTCTAGCCAAATGATCTTTATACATTTATATGGACAAGTGCAATTTATTATGTGTTGACAGTAAAAAATAGAACATATTTTCTTTTTTTCGTATCAAGTTTTATAATGGAAGTAAGATAAAAGTAGAATGAGAGGTGCGACGGGATGTCTTTTATTCACCTTCATGTATATAGTGCGTATAGTTTATTGACCAGCACGGCGTCTGTACCCGATTTAGTGGAGAATGCCCGAAACAAAGGATTTCGGACGCTGGCATTAACCGATCGGAATGTAATGTACGGAACGATTGAATTTTATAAGCTTTGTAAAAAGCAGCAAATAAAACCGATTATTGGACTGACAGTGGATATCGAAAGTGAACGGACGGAAGGAGAAACATATCCACTTGTCTTGTTAGCGGAAGATGATACAGGCTATAAGAATCTATTAAAAATATCCAGTGCTGTGCAAACAAAGGCTGAAAATGGACTTCCTCACAAATGGCTTAAGGCTTATTCTAAGGGGCTCATTGCCATTACACCAGGCATAGAAGGGGAGATTGAGCAAGCTTTATTAACAAACGAAGTGACTTTGGCCAAAGATATTGCTCTTGAACTTTCTGGTGTTTTTGGCAGCGGCAATTTTTATCTTGCCCTTCAAGACCATCACCTTGAACAGGACAAAACACTTAAGGAACCGCTCCTCCGGCTTTCAAAAGAATTGAATATCCCGCTCGCAGCCACCAATCAAGTCTATTATTTGGAAAAAGAAGATATGTTTGCTCATGAATGCCTGTTAGCCATTAAGAATGGTGACAAATTGCAGGACGACCATCATCAGCAGCTGGGCAGTGACCAATTCTATTTAAAAAGTTCCGCTGAAATGGCCGAGTATTTTGCAGATGTCCCGGAGGCACTGGAAAATACGCTTAGGATTGCTGAACGTTGTAATATAAATATTAATTTAGACAAAACGTACCTGCCATCCTTTCCGACGGAAAACGGCATGCTTGCTGAAGAATATCTGGAAAAACTTTGTCAAAAAGGTTTAAAGGAAAGAATTTCGGAGGAACCATCCACAGAGTACTTGGAACGCCTGGCCTATGAATTGAATGTAATTAAGCGGATGCAGTTCAGCAATTATTTTTTAATTGTTTGGGATTTTATGAGATATGCACGGGAAAAGGGGATTTTAACGGGACCGGGCAGGGGATCTGCCGCTGGGTCCCTGGTCGCCTATGTGTTATACATAACCGAAGTTGACCCGATTGAACATCATCTGTTATTTGAGAGATTTCTAAACCCCGAACGGATTTCCATGCCTGATATTGATATCGATTTTCCCGACCATCGCCGGGATGAAGTTATTGAATATGTGGCACGAAAGTATGGAGACCTGCATGTTGCGCAAATTGCTACATTCGGTACCCTTGCCGCGAAAGCGGCCTTAAGGGATGTAGGCAGGGTGTTCGGACTAAATACAAAAGAGTTGGATTATATGTCAAGGCTTATTCCTTCTCGCCCGGGTCTAACCTTAAAGGATGCCTATAAGGAGTCGGAAGGTTTACGGAAGTTCATCCAGGAGACGCCTTTAAATAGCCGATTGTTTGATACAGCACTGAAATTGGAAGGCCTGCCCCGTCACACCTCAACGCACGCAGCAGGTGTTGTCATCAGTGAGAAGCCGTTAATCGACTTAATTCCGATTCAGCAAGGATCAGGTGAGATTTTTTTAACACAGTTTTCTATGGAATACTTAGAGGAACTGGGCCTGCTCAAAATGGACTTCTTGGGGCTTAGAAATTTATCGTTAATTGAAACGATCCTGTCTTCTATCTATCGCCACACGGGAAGGAGATTGGATATTGGCACTATTCCGCTTGATGATGCGAAAACCTTCAATCTTTTAGCTCAAGGCGAAACAACAGGTATTTTTCAGTTTGAATCAGAGGGGATGAGGAAGGTGTTACTACGCCTGAAGCCGACCCATTTTGAGGATATAGTCGCTGTCAACGCTTTGTACAGACCAGGTCCGATGGAAAATATCCCGCTTTTTATTGACAGGAAGCATGGACGACAGAAAATTGATTATCCACATCCCGACCTTCAGTCCATCCTTGAAAATACGTACGGGGTCATTGTCTATCAAGAACAAATTATGCAGATTGCGTCTATCATGGCAGGATTTTCCCTTGGTGAAGCAGATCTGTTAAGAAGAGCGGTTGGGAAGAAACAAAAAGAAGTATTGGATAAAGAGCGTCAGCATTTTGTCCAAGGGGCGCTGAAGAAGGGATACAGCGAAGCTTTGGCGAATGAAATATATGATTTGATTGTCCGATTCGCCAATTATGGTTTTAATCGCAGCCATGCGGTGGCTTATAGCTTAATTGCCTATCAGCTTGCCTTTTTAAAAGCCAATTATCCGGTTCACTTTATGGCTGGCCTGCTTACATCCGCCATCGGAAATGAGGCGAAAATCGGCCAGTATGTTCTAGAAGCAAAACAAAAAGAAATTGATATCCTGTCTCCTTCCATTAATTTGAGCACTTATTTATTTCAAGTGGAGAAAGGGAAAATTCGCTATAGTCTGGGTGCCATCCGCGGGGTCGGGGCGGCTGCTTTGAAGGAAATTTTTCAAGCGAGAAAACGAAAGAAGTTTAGCGATTTATTTGATTTTTGTATCAGGGTATCGGGAAAGGCAATCAATCGCAAAACACTTGAATATCTTGTCCATTCCGGTAGTTTTGATGAATTCGGGGAGGACCGGGCCGTCCTTTTGGCCAGTCTGGATGTTGCGATAGAGCATGCGCAAATATTTAAAACGGATGACACAAATCAAATTGATATGTTCGAGGATGAACTGATTCCGAAACCGAAATATGTGAAAGTTGATGAAATGACCCAACAAATAAAGCTCTCCTTTGAAAAAGAGGCGCTGGGTTTATATCTTTCTGATCACCCGATCTCCATATATGAAAAAAGGCTTAGACGAGCTGGTGCTCAAGCTTTATTTCAATTAAATAGCCATGGCAGGAAGGTGGCGGCAGTTGGAGTCTACATTACAACAAAAAAATCAATCCGGACGAAAAAAGGGGAATCAATGGCCTTTTTAACTATAAGCGATCCAACCGGTGAAATGGAGGCTGTCGTTTTTCCTGATGCATACCGAAAATTTTCCCAATACCTAGAGGAAGGATGCTTTGCCCTGCTGGAAGGGAAAGTCGAAGAACGTGATGGAAAGCGGCAATTGATTATTCAACAAGTTACAGAAATCGAGAAATGGCTGAATGCGCATGCAGACAATCAGCCTGTGCTATATTTAAAAATCACCCAAGACAAGGAAAATGAAGGGACTCTCCAAGAATTAAACAAGCTTCTAAGCAGCAATAAGGGTCGAGCGGGGGTAGTTCTCCATTATGACACAACTAAGAAAACAGTTAGGTTAGGCGCGGAGATGAAAATTAACCCCCGTCCAGAAATCATCCAATCCTTAAAGGATTTATTGGGTGGTCAAAATGTAGTCCTGAAAGATTAAATCTTTACAACTTTGGAAGATATGTTATAGTGGTAAGGAGACATGTGTGGTCTGACCACCAATGTTATGATGGGGAATTTATTTTATTTTTTATTCATTTGCGGGGTGACAGTCTTGACTTTAAGAGAAGAAGCATTACATATGCATCGAATTAATAAAGGAAAATTAGAGTCGAAATCGAAGGTGCCAGTAAGAAATGCACAGGATTTGAGCTTAGCCTATTCTCCAGGTGTAGCCGAACCTTGTAAGGATATTTATGAAAAACCGGAAACTGTCTACGACTATACAATGAAAGGGAACATGGTTGCAGTTGTTTCTGACGGAACAGCCGTACTTGGACTTGGCAATATTGGCCCTGAAGCGGCGCTGCCGGTTATGGAGGGTAAAGCGGTCTTGTTTAAGAGCTTTGCCGGCGTTGATGCCTTTCCAATTTGTTTAAACACTACCGATGTAGACAAAATTGTTGAGACTGTTAAGCTTTTAGAACCTACCTTTGGCGGGGTAAATCTTGAAGATATTGCCGCCCCAAATTGCTTTGTGATTGAGGAAAGATTAAAGAAGGAAGCGAATATTCCAGTGTTCCATGATGATCAGCATGGAACAGCTATTGTAACCGTTGCAGGACTTGTTAATGCTTTAAAGCTGACAGGCAAGAAAATGACGGAAATTAAAGTCGTTGCTAATGGTGCAGGAGCAGCGGGGATTGCTATTATAAAATTATTATTTAGCTATGGTGTAAGAGATATCATCATGTGTGACACTAAAGGTGCGATATACGAAGGTCGTCCGGAAGGCATGAACAATGTGAAGGCTGAAGTGGCTAAGTATACGAACCGCGACAGCTTGGCAGGAAGCCTCAAGGATGTAATTAAGGGGGCCGATGTATTCATTGGTGTTTCCGCAGCGGGTTCGTTAACGAAAGAAATGGTTGCATCCATGAATACTGATCCGATTATTTTTGCAATGGCAAATCCGGTACCGGAAATTATGCCTGATGAAGCCAAAGAAGCAGGGGCAAAAGTGGTGGGAACAGGACGTTCTGATTTTCCAAATCAGGTAAACAACGTTCTTGCATTCCCTGGAATTTTCCGTGGAGCACTTGATGTGCGTGCTACCCATATTAATGAAAAAATGAAAATTGCTGCTGTTGAAGCCATTGCCGGTTTGATCAAAGAAGAGGAAATCAATGCAGATTATGTCATTCCGGGACCATTTGATCCGCGGGTTGCTCCAAATGTTGCTGCTGCAGTAGCAAAAGCTGCCATGGAAACAGGGGTAGCACGAATAAAAGTAGACCCTGAAGATATAAAGGAAAAAACAAAAAGGCTCGCTTTAATTGGCAAAAGTGAGTGATATCTTTCGTGACAAATTCTAAAGTGTACCTAGAGATCTTAAAACAGCTAAGAGAAATGATAACGGATGATGGACTAAAGCAGGGAGATAAAATTCCTTCGGAACGTGAACTGTCTGAGCGCCTGAATGTCGGGCGCTCTTCCGTTAGAGAAGCCCTTAGAGCTTTGGAGCTGTTAGGCTTAATTGAAACACGAAGAGGCGAGGGCACTTATCTTCGTGACTTTCGGGGAAATCAGCTGGTCCAGCTTCTTAGTACGTTTATTTTGCAAGATGAAAAAGCAAAACAAGATGTCTTCGAAACAAAAAACTTTATTGAAATGGACGGTCTGCGCCTTGCACTGAAAAGAATGGACCGAATGAATATCGCTGCTGTGAAAGAATGGGTGACGGAGTCAGAAGGATTCCAGGATGATGAATTTTTTTATCAGATTTTTGAAGCCGCAGACAACCATCTTTTTTTTAAGATTTGGGAAATCTTAAAGGATTACTATCATTCCTTATCTTCTTCTCCTGCAGAGTACAAGCGTGAAGACTATCTAAATTTATTAGATGCAATGGCTGATAAAGACGAAATGAAGGTCCTTTTAGCATATGGCCAAATACGAAAATTGTCATCTGTCTAACGACAGAAAGCAACAGATTTTGAACTTTTTTTATTTTATAGTAAATTATACAAGCCCCTTCATAGGGGGCATTTTTAAATCCTTCAGTGGTCTGGCCGCCTATCGGTATATGTATGAGAAAGACAATTGTTAGAAAGACTGCTGATAGAATAACGTCATCAGCCAAAATTCCATACAAGGAGGTTTAATTTTTGGCGCTAAAAGATTTATTTTCCAAAAACCAGACAAAAAAGAAGAAATACGCAACCATTCCTACAGAAGCGGCGAAAAGCGACGTTCCTGAAGGAATAATGACAAAATGTCCTTCATGCAAAAAAATCATGTATACAAAAGAGCTTTCTAAAAACTTAAAGGTTTGTCTTCATTGCGGACATCATTTTCCAATGAATTCAAAGGAGCGTATTGAAAGTTTCCTTGATGAAGGAAGCTTCGAGGAATTCAACGAAAATATGATTTCAAAGAATCCCTTGAATTTTCCCGAATATCTAGAAAAGGTTGAAAAGGACAGAAAAAAAACCAATATAAATGAAGCGGTTGTCACTGGGGTTGGTACAGTTAACGGCCTTAAAGTCGTTGTGTCCATTATGGATTCAACCTTCCGTATGGGCAGTATGGGATCGGTTGTCGGCGAAAAAATTACCTTAGCGATTGAAAAAGCGGATGAATTGTCTGTCCCATTCATTATTTTTACAGCATCTGGCGGAGCTAGAATGCAGGAAGGCGCACTAAGTTTAATGCAAATGGCGAAAACAAGTGTTGCTTTAAAGAAATTCAGCGAAAATGGTGGTTTAATCATCTCAATTATGACCCATCCGACAACTGGCGGGGTGTCTGCTAGCTTTGCATCATTGGGTGATTATAACCTTGCCGAGCCTGGTGCATTAATCGGTTTTGCAGGACGCAGGGTGATTGAGCAGTCAATCCGTGAAAAATTGCCAGAAGACTTTCAAACAGCAGAGTTTTTGTTAAAACATGGGCAGCTTGATGCCATCATTTCCCGACTAGAATTGGCAGAGAAAATTGCAACTATACTTGATATCCATCAGCCAGGGGGTGTGTTCGAATGGCAGGCGAATTAGAATTTGAACGCCCAATCAATGAACTGAGGAAAAAAATAGCTGAACTAAAGGAATTTACGGATACCACTGATGTGGATTTGAGCTCTGAAATCAATAAATTAGAGGCTCGGCTGGAAAAGTTGGAACGGGATATATATGAAAATATTAAACCATGGGACCGGGTGCAAATAGCCCGCCATCCTAACAGGCCAACAACCTTGGATTACATTTCCTATCTCTTTGACGATTTCTTTGAATGCCATGGAGACAGGACTTTTGGCGATGATGAAGCGATTGTTGGCGGAATTGCCAAATTTAAAGGGCTGCCTGTAACCGTAATAGGTCATCAGCGGGGAAAGGATACGAAAGAAAATATCCGCAGAAACTTTGGAATGCCACATCCTGAGGGCTACAGAAAGGCTTTACGGCTGATGAATCAGGCAAATAAATTCAATCGTCCAATTATTTGTTTTATTGATACGAAAGGGGCATACCCTGGTAAAGCAGCAGAAGAGCGGGGACAGAGTGAAGCAATTGCCCGTAACCTTTTCGAAATGGCAGGGTTGAAAGTACCAGTTATCTGTATTGTCATTGGTGAAGGTGGAAGCGGCGGCGCTCTTGGACTTGGTGTAGGCAACCGGATTTACATGCTTGAAAATTCCACCTACTCAGTCATTTCGCCTGAGGGTGCTGCGGCAATTTTATGGAAAGACGCTGCCTTCGCTAAAAATGCGGCAGAATCTATGAAAATCACAGCGCCTGACCTAAAGGAACTAGGAGTTATCGATGATATCGTTCCAGAAATTAAGGGCGGTGCCCACAAGAATGTGCAAGGTCAAGCTTCGGAAATTGAACATGTCCTAATCAAATCCTTGGAGGAGCTTTTGAAGCTTTCTGCTGACCAATTAATTGCTGATCGATACAATCGATTTAGAACAATTGGAGAGTTTGGATTGATAAATGAATACATTGGAGTAAATTAAGGAAAATGCGTGCTCATTTGGGCACGTTTTTTCGTTGAATTATTCACAAAAAATTCATAGAAAATCGGTGGGGAATCCGATGATACCGTTCTCATTATGATATGAAACGCTTTCAGTTAACGAACTATTCCGTCTATTAAGAAATGGCGATTGACATAGTTGTTATGGCTATTCCTTCGTGATATTTTATTAATATTCAAGGGTTTTATGTTAATAATAGAAGAAGGAAAATGAATGCAATTATAAACCTTCCTTCAAGAGGCTTACATAGTACCTTTATCCTATTAATGAGGTGATTACCATGAAAAAAATTGGGGTGCTGACAAGCGGCGGGGATTCACCGGGAATGAACCCAGCAATTCGTGCTGTTGTCCGAAAAGCCATTTTTCACAATGTTGAGGTTTATGGAATCTACGGTGGTTACTCAGGGTTAATTTGCGGCAATATAAAAAAGCTTGAGCTCGGTTCAGTTGGAGATATCATTCATCGCGGAGGAACAATGCTTCAATCCGCCCGTTGCCCGGAATTTAAAACAACAGTGGGCCAGCAAAAAGGAATTGAACAGTTAAAGGCCCATGGTATTGAAGGACTTGTCGTCATTGGCGGTGACGGATCATATCGTGGTGCCAAGGCATTGACAGAGCTTGGGTATCCTTGTGTTGGTGTACCGGGTACGATCGATAATGACATTCCAGGAACTGATATGACAATCGGTTTTGATACGGCATTAAATACAGTCATTGATGCAATAGATAAAATTCGCGACACGGCTACTTCGCACGAAAGAACCTTTATTATTGAGGTAATGGGGCGAGATGCAGGTGATATTGCATTGTGGGCAGGGCTTGCCGGCGGAGCGGAAACGATCCTAATTCCAGAAGAGAATTACAATATGGACGAAATCGCTGATCGTTTGAGAAAAGGTCAAGAGCGTGGAAAAAAACATAGTATTATTGTGGTTGCAGAGGGTGTATGCAGCGGGGGTGAGTTTGCTAAGAAGCTAAAAGATGCCACCAACCTTGACACAAGGGTTTCAGTATTGGGACATATTCAACGGGGAGGCTCGCCAACTGCGGCAGATCGGGTGCTTGCCAGCAGATTGGGTGCGAGAGCAGTGGAACTTCTTATTGAGGGCAAAGGCGGCCGTGCTGTAGGCGTGGAGAATAACAAGCTTGTCGACTACGACATTATTGATGCTCTTGCCAAAAAACATACATTGGATCTTGAACTATATAATCTTTCAAAAGAACTTTCGATTTAATAAAGGGAGGGCAAGAAATGTTGCGCAAAACAAAAATTGTTTGTACGATTGGCCCTGCAAGTGAAAGTGTTGATAATTTAACACAATTAATGAATGCAGGAATGAATGTAGCACGATTAAATTTTTCTCATGGGAATTTTGAAGAACACGGTGGCAGAATCAAGAATATCCGTGAAGCGGCAAATTTAACAGGTAAAACGGTTGCCATTTTGCTTGATACAAAGGGTCCTGAAATTCGTACCCACAATATGCAAAATGGTGCCATTGAACTTAAGGCCGGAGATGAAATCATTGTATCCATGACCGAAGTGGAAGGAACCACGGAGAAATTTTCCGTTACATACCAAGGTTTAATTGATGATGTACAAGCAGGTTCCAAAATTCTGTTGGATGACGGTTTAATTGGACTGGAAGTGATCAACATTGATCATCCAAAGGGCGAAATTAAGACGAAAATTTTAAACAGTGGTACATTGAAAAATAAAAAAGGTGTTAATGTGCCGGGAGTTTCCGTTAACCTGCCTGGTATTACAGAGAAGGATAAACAGGATATTTTGTTTGGAATTGAGCAGGGCGTTGATTTTATCGCGGCCTCATTTGTTCGTCGTTCCAAGGATGTCTTGGAAATTCGCCAGCTATTAGAAGAAAACCAGGCAGCACATATCCAAATTATCCCTAAAATTGAAAACCAAGAAGGCGTCGATAATATAGATGAAATACTTGAGGTTTCAGACGGTCTGATGGTAGCACGCGGTGACCTTGGTGTTGAAATTCCTGCAGAAGAGGTTCCGTTGGTGCAAAAATCGTTGATTAAGAAATGTAATGCGCTTGGTAAACCGGTCATTACTGCTACCCAAATGCTTGATTCAATGCAAAGAAATCCAAGGCCAACTCGTGCCGAAGCTAGTGACGTGGCCAATGCCATTTTTGATGGAACAGATGCCATCATGCTTTCTGGAGAAACTGCAGCAGGGCTATATCCGGTTGAAGCAGTGCAAACGATGCATAATATCGCATCACGGGCTGAGCAAGCTTTGAACCATAAAGAAATCCTTTCACACCACAGCAAAAATACACAACACAACCTAACTGATGCGATTGGTCAATCAGTTGCTCATACAGCATTAAATTTAGAAGTAAAGTCAATTATCACTCCAACTGAGAGTGGACATACCGCAAGAATGATTTCAAAATACCGTCCAAAAGCTGCTATCGTGGCGATCACTGCTGATGAATCGACCTGCAGGCGTCTGTCGCTTGTCTGGGGAGTTTATCCACGGATGGGCAGGATGGCTTCCACAACGGATGAAATGCTCGAAATCGCCGTAGAGGAAAGCTTAAACAGCGGCATTGTTAAACATGGTGAACTGGTGGTTATTACTGCCGGTGTACCTGTGGGAGAAGCAGGAACAACGAATTTGATGAAAATTCATGTAGTGGGCGATATCATTACGAAGGGTCAAGGGATTGGACGTAAGTCAGCTTTTGGAAAAGTTGTCATTGCACATGATGCAAATGAAGCTATCGACAAGGTAAAAACGGGTTCTATCCTTGTTACCATCGGTTCCGATCGGGAAATGGTTCCGGCCCTTGAGAAATGTGCCGCCCTTATTACAGAGGAAGGCGGCTTAACAAGCCATGCTGCTGTTGTTGGTTTAAACCTAGGTATTCCTGTTATTGTTGGAGTCGAAAATGCCCTGAAACTGTTTAAAGAAGGCCAAGAAATCACGGTGGATGCATCAAGAGGAATTATTTATGACGGCCATGCTAGTGTACTATAATAAAAAACTCGCCATCCGGCGAGTTTTTTTTGGTCTAGGAAAGTATACAATCATTGTGGATAACTTGTTCCTGGATAGATACGTCCAGCTCCAGCGCCCTAGCGGCTAGTGTCCTTCGCTCTCCGCCCTACGATAAGTCAAGCACGAATGCGCTTGCGCTCTTCGTGTTTCCTTTATCTCAGTTGGAGAGCTCCAGGCCATACGCCGCGGACCAGGGCGCTTACGCTTTTATTCCTTTAAGCTTCTTTTCCTACAATAAATTTCCATAAATCATGAAAAACATTGGCCCTGTATAGTGTACTAATGATGACAAGAGTTACGGGACCAACAATTAATCCAAGAAAGCCAATTAATTTAAAACCTATGAAGAGTGCAATAAGTGTTGCCAAAGGGTCAAGTCCGATGTTTGAAGAAAGGATTTTTGGCTCCATGATCTGTCTCTGAACCAAAACGATTATGTAAAGGACACCAAGCCCAATGGCAAGCCCAACATCGCCGCTTATAGCTTCATACACAATCCAAGGGACGAATACCGCTCCCGTACCAAGATAGGGAATAATGTCGACCAGACCTGTCAAGAGGGCAATGGTAATCGCATAGTCCACACGAAGAATAAGCAATCCAACAAGAATGATGACCGTTGTTATGGAAATCAGCGTCAACTGGGCTCTAATAAAGCCGAAAAGCGCCTTCTTTAAATCAACAAATACCGTTTTGCCGCTTGTTCTGGCTTTCGGTGGTAATAGCCTTCCGCCCATCGCCTTTAAACGGTACCAATCCTTGCTTATGAAAAAGGTGGCTAACAAGGAGAAAATCAGCACGGTTGCAGCATTTGGAATCCATGAAATAACATTAGGAATGCTGCCAAAAAAGTCTTGAATAAAGTTTCCGACAGTTGTTCCTACCCTTTTACCGATACTTTGAATATTGGTAATGATAGTGTCTTTCTGCCCGGGATTCAACTTATTAAAGACGCTGGTTAATTGATTGTACAAATCCGTAAAATAGTCTTCTAGGAATTTGATTAAAGTATTTAAATGCTCTGGAATAACTTTCGCTAAGTAAGTGGCTCCTGTAACAATCTCGACTACCAGCAAAGTAATCAATCCGGCAAAGATGGCAAATATAATTATAAGGGCAACAAAAACAGCAAGTACTCTTGGCATTTTTGCTTTATTTTCAAAAAGATTGACGAGCGGGTTTATTGCTAGGGCTATAATAAGGCCGATTAAAAATGGATAGGTTATTTTTGATAAAAAGTAAAAGGAAAGCAGCCCTAAAACAACAACGCCGATAACAATTAAAAACCTAATGCTCCGGTTTATGTATTTGGGATTCAAAGATAATAGACCTCCATTTTTTTCAAAAGTCGCTTACTCTATTTTACCATTTTATAAATTTTTCTGCATATTTTTCCATTGCTTAAAAATTTCCTCTTAAACTTATACGTTTCGGTAAAAAATTAGTTTCAGAAGATTATAGAAAAAACTACTAGAGTTTTCTTATTACCTGCCATTGATAATATTATGGTAAAATAATTTAAAAAAGGTTTGTGTGAAAATATAAGCTGAAAACAAATGAAAATGCTCACTTTTTTAGCGCCGTTTTTTTTGAAATAATATTTTTTTGCTATTTTCATTCCTTTTCATTCACAAAAATCTGATTATTGTTTATAATAGGCTTGTAAGCATTATCTTTTTTTACATAAACCATATAGGAATACTGGAATATCTGAAAAATAATTTATTCCTGTGAATGAAAGGGCATACAGACTTTTTGGTTTTAATCCGAGCAATCGCTCAGTCACCTAGGGGTATTGAACAGCTTATCGGCGATGATTTTGCAGTGGAAATCTTTAAAATTACTTTATGCCGTTTCTTTTTATCCTAGACTGGGGATTTTCCGGTTTAAAAGAATTAATGAAGCAGTGGGTAATGGGGAATTTTACAATGTAAAGGAGAGATTTTTGATGACAGTAACACGTGGTCTCGAAGGAATTGTGGCAACTACTTCTTCCATTAGTTCAATTATTGATGATACGCTGACATATGTTGGCTATAACATCGATGATTTAGCTGAAAATGCAAGCTTTGAAGAGGTTATTTATCTATTATGGCATCGCAAGCTGCCTAATTCAGAACAATTGGCTGAATTAAAGCAGCAGCTTGCTGATAGTGCTGCACTTCCACAGGAAGTAATTGAGCACTTTAAATTGTTCCCGGTCCAGACGGTACATCCCATGGCAGCACTTCGTTCAGCTGTTTCTTTATTAGGACTTTACGATACGGAAGCAGATGTTATGGAGAAGGAATCTAATTATCGTAAAGCGATTCGTCTCCAAGCTAAAATGCCATCTATCGTGGCAGCTTTTGCACGTATTAGAAAAGGACTTGAGCCAGTTGCACCTAGGCAGGATTTGAGCTTTGCAGCGAATTTCTTGTATATGCTTTCTGGTAAAGAACCGGAAAAAATTGCAGTAGAGGCAATTGATAAAGCCTTGGTTCTGCATGCCGACCATGAATTAAACGCTTCTACATTCACTGCCCGTGTCTGTGTTGCTACATTATCCGATGTTTATTCAGGTATCACAGCAGCAATCGGAGCGTTAAAAGGACCTCTTCACGGAGGAGCAAATGAAGCTGTTATGAAAATGCTTACCGATATTGGCACACTTGAAAACGTTGAGCCATATATCCGTGGCAAACTTGAGAATAAGGAAAAAATCATGGGCTTTGGTCATAGGGTATACCGCCAAGGAGATCCTCGTGCCAAGCATTTAAAAGCAATGTCTAAGAAATTAACAGAACTTACCGGCGAGCCGCATTGGTACGATATGTCAGTGAAAATTGAGAGCATCGTAACCGGTGAAAAGAACCTGCCGCCGAACGTTGATTTCTATTCTGCATCTGTATATCACAGCTTAGGTGTTGACCATGACCTAATGACGCCAATTTTCGCTGTCAGCCGTGTATCGGGATGGCTTGCTCATATTTTGGAGCAATACGACAACAATCGTCTGATCCGCCCGCGTGCTGAATACACAGGTCCTGGAATGCAGAAATATGTTCCAATCGAACAAAGAGGATAACATTTTACTTTTTTTCGAAAAATTGGTTAAATAGGATTTGGTAGAGGTTAGGGGTGGATACCTGCTAACCTTTACTTAAGTCTTTACTATATCATCATGTTTTCACGTTTTTACATACTAGGAGGGAGTACTACAATGCAAGGTGAAAAAATTACAGTAACAAATGGAGTCTTAAACGTACCAAACAATCCAATTATCCCATTCATTGAGGGAGACGGTATCGGTCCAGATATTTGGGCTGCATCTGAGAGAGTTTTAAATGCAGCTGTTGAAAAAGCCTATAAGGGCGAGCGTAAATTAGTTTGGAAGGAAGTTCTTGCTGGAGAAAAAGCATTCAATCAAACTGGCGAATGGCTTCCAAAAGAAACTTTAGATGTAATTAATGAGTACCTGATCGCCATCAAAGGCCCACTGACAACTCCTGTTGGCGGCGGAATTCGTTCGTTAAACGTAGCTTTACGCCAAGAGTTAGATTTGTTTGTGTGCTTACGTCCAGTAAGATGGTTTGAAGGTGTTCCTTCACCAGTTAAGCGTCCGCAAGATACAGATATGGTTATCTTCCGTGAAAACACTGAAGATATTTATGCAGGTATCGAGTATGAAAAAGGAACTGAAGCTGCTAAAAAGGTAATTGACTTCCTTCAAAACGAAATGGGCGTAAATAAAATCAGATTCCCTGAAACATCAGGTATCGGTATCAAGCCTGTTTCTCAAGAAGGTACAACACGTCTTGTCCGTGCTGCTATTAACTACGCAATTAAAGAAGGCCGCAAATCCGTTACACTTGTGCATAAAGGCAATATCATGAAATTTACAGAAGGCGCGTTTAAAAACTGGGGTTATGAGCTTGCAGAAAAGGAATTTGGCGATAAAGTCTTTACTTGGGCTCAATATGATCGCATTAAAGCTGAGCAAGGTGCAGATGCTGCGAACAAAGCTCAGGCTGATGCTGAAGCTGCTGGCAAGATCATCGTGAAAGATGCGATTGCAGATATCTTCTTACAACAAATCCTAACTCGTCCACGTGAGTTCGATGTTGTGGCAACAATGAACTTAAACGGTGACTTCATTTCAGATGCGCTTGCAGCGCAAGTTGGCGGTATTGGTATCGCTCCAGGAGCAAATATCAACTACGAAACTGGCCATGCTATTTTTGAAGCAACCCATGGCACTGCACCAAAATATGCAGGTCTTGATAAAGTTAACCCTTCTTCTGTTATCTTATCTGGTGTGTTATTGCTTGAGCACCTTGGCTGGAATGAAGCTGCTAACTTGGTTATTAAGTCTGTTGAAAAAACTATTGCTTCTAAAGTAGTTACTTATGACTTTGCTCGTTTAATGGAAGGCGCAACTGAAGTTAAAACTTCTGAATTTGGTGATGAACTAATTAAGAACATGGAATAATAAAAGCTATTGTGATAACAACAAAGTTTATTTAGGGCTGTTTTTATAACAGCCCTTTATTTAAAAAGTTCATTCAAAAAGGGGAGAAAAAGTATGTCATTAAAACGTAAAAAGGTTTCTGTGATTGGCGGAGGTTTTACCGGAGCAACTACTGCATTTTTGCTTGCCCAAAAAGAGCTTGGTGATGTTGTATTAGTTGATATTCCGCAAATGGAAAATCCCACTAAAGGGAAAGCGTTAGATATGCTTGAAGCAAGCCCTGTTCAAGGATTTGATGCCAATATTACCGGAACATCAAATTATGAAGATACGAAAGACTCAGACATCGTTGTTATCACTGCAGGTATCGCACGCAAACCGGGCATGAGCCGTGATGATTTAGTGCAAACAAACCAAAAAGTAATGAAAGCAGTTACCTCTGAAATCGCAAAATATTCTCCAAACTGTACCATCCTTGTATTAACGAACCCGGTTGATGCCATGACCTATACGGTATTTAAGGAATCAGGTTTCCCTAAAAACCGTGTAATCGGTCAATCTGGTGTACTTGATACAGCTCGTTTCCGTACATTTATTGCACAAGAATTAAATATTTCTGTTAAAGATATTACAGGCTTCGTTTTAGGCGGCCACGGTGATGACATGGTACCTCTTGTACGGTATTCTTATGCTGGTGGTATCCCATTAGAAACGCTGATTCCAAAAGATCGCTTAGAAGCAATTGTTGAACGCACAAGAAAAGGGGGCGGTGAAATCGTTAACCTTCTTGGTAACGGAAGTGCCTACTATGCTCCTGCAGCTTCATTGGTTGAAATGTGTGAAGCAATTTTAAAAGACCAACGCCGTATCTTACCTTCTATCGCTTACCTTGAAGGTGAATATGGTTATGAAGGCATTTATCTTGGTGTGCCGACTATCCTAGGTGCGAATGGTATTGAAAAGGTAATCGAACTTGACCTGACTGCAGATGAAAAAACTGCATTGGATAAATCGGTTGAATCTGTTCGCAATGTCATGAATGTCTTAGTTTAATTAAGATGCTTCTGATTCGGGGAGGGCAATAAGCCTTGCCCGAATTTTTCGGAGACTGTGAAATCGTTTTCATTAAGGGGGTTCTTGATGCTTTTAGGGAAAAAACGCAAGCTAGGAAGAAGAATTGAGGAAATCACCGTCGGGGAAAAACTATCCTTCTCTGAGAAGGTGGAGGATAAAGATCTTCTCTTATATTTGGGATTAACCGACGATGCGAATCCACTCTACATACAACACGACTATGCTTCGCAGACTCCTTTTGAAAAGCCGATTGTTCCGAGCGTTATGCTGACAGGGATGATGACTTCAGCCATCTCAAAATATCTCCCTGGCCCGGGAAGTCATATAGTGAGCCAAACGCTCGAATTTTCAAAGCCTGTTTACCATTATTCAACAGTTGAATTCCTGTTTGAAGTAACCGAGGTAAATCGCGAGGGGCATTTTGTTGCTATTCGTGTTTTGGCGTTCAATGAAAAAAATGAAACGGTTATCACCGGTGTGATTAAAGTCTGCCCGCCATATCGTCTTGAAGAAATCCATGCAAGAGCATTAGATAATTTTTAATATGACCTGTTTTTTATTAATAGATTGTCTCTGCATTTGGGCCTGTTGATTTCCGCTCTGGGCACACGCTTTCCGCGGGGAGGTCCTGGAGCCTCCTCGGCGCTGAAGGCGCCTGCGGGGTCTCCAGTGACCTCTACATCCCGCAGGAGTCGGTGCCCTCCACTCCAATCAACAGGGAGTCATTCAACTAAAGATTGCAAGACACTTTTTCTAAGATTATTAAGTGTGTTGCAATCTTTTTTTATTGTTTGGTCTGTTATAACTGAAAGTTGATTTCACTGTTTTTGTAAAATAAGCGGTAAAATTCCGTTTAAATTGGGAAATACCCATATTTCCTTAAAAATAAAGGAAGCTTTTCCGTTAATATGCTCCAAATCTTTGGATTTTGTCTTATTTAGAGCAGTTAGTCGGAATAATTCTGTTTATTTCTGCTTCTTAAGCTTCCTCTATATACATTAGCGGGAAATTCTCCGCCTATGAATTCTCTTAGCTACAAGAAATCAACAATTAATAATAATAGAGCCTATTTTTTATTGTGAGATTAAGGTCCTTATTAAATACACCTGTTGATTGGAGCGGAAGGCGTGTAGACTCCTGCGGGAGTACGGGGCAGGGGAGACTCCGCAGGAGCTTTAGCGACGAGGAGGTTCCCCGGCACGCCCGCGGAAAGCGAAGCGCCTGGAGCACAAATCAACAGACCTGTTGAAAAGCCTTTAAACTAATAAAATCATAACAAAGTAACGCGTTGAAATTGTTATAGATTGAGGTGAAATAAAAGGCAATCGAAAGTTTTTCAACAGCTTAAAGGAATGTGCAGACACACATTCCTTTTCGTATTTTCAGTGTGAGTTATCCGATAAAGGTATTGTTTCCTGGTTTATATTATAATAATGTTAAATGAAGGAAAGAGAGAATCGAAATCGGAGGGCCTTACGATGAAAACAAAGGTGTTGGTAGTGGATGACGAACACTCTATTGTAACACTTCTTAAATACAATTTGGAACAGGCAGGGTATGAAGTTATGACCGCTATGGACGGGGAGGAAGGACTGCAGCTAGCAGAGCAGGAGTCACCAGACATCATCCTGCTGGATTTAATGCTTCCTAAAATGGATGGTATGGAAGTGTGCAAGCAGCTTCGACAAGAGCGTATAATGACACCGATATTGATGTTAACGGCAAAAGATGAAGAGCTTGATAAAATCTTGGGCTTGGAGCTTGGTGCGGATGACTATATGGTGAAACCGTTCAGTCCAAGGGAAGTGATTGCACGTGTTAAAGCAATTCTCAGACGAACTTATTTGCAGACAGATGCGGGAGACCAAATCCCAAAAGAAGATTCATTGATTACAATCGGGAAAATAACCATTTTTCCGGGAAAATATGAGGCATTTATTGAGGGGAATTTGCTTGATCTAACTCTTAAAGAATTTGAATTGCTGCACTACCTTGCACAAAACAAAGGAAATGTTTTAACTCGGGACCAATTATTAAGTGCTGTTTGGAATTATGACTTTGCTGGCGATACTAGAATAGTCGATGTACATATTTCTCATTTAAGAGAAAAGATTGAAAAGGATACAAGAAAACCAGTTTATATAAAAACTATTCGTGGACTTGGTTACAAATTGGAGGAGCCCAAAGAAGGATGACAAAGTTTCGAACTAAACTTTTGTTTTCTTTAATGATATTAATTTTTTCAGAGTTAATTGGATTGGGAATTCTGCTCGGTCAGTTGTTCCATAGCTATTTTGTACTTTCATTTAATGAAAGGCAAATATGGTGGATCCTATCCATCAGTCTTTTAATTGACCTTATTATCATTGTTTATCTCGGTATCCGCATTTCCACCAGATATATAAAGCCGATAAAGGCCGTGACAAATGTAGCGGTTGAACTCTCGAAGGGGAATTACCGTGCCCGGACAACTGTTGACCGAAATGATGAAGCGGGGATGCTAGCTGTAACCATTAACAGGCTGGCAGAAAATCTTCAGGAACTCAAAAAAATGCAGGAAATGCAGCAGGACCGCTTGAAGGCATTGATTGAGAACATGGGAGCAGGTTTAATTCTTATTGATAGCCGAGGATATATAAATTTAATTAATAAAGGCTATATTGAACTTTTTCAAGTGGACCCATCTGATTATTTAGATAGACTTTACTATGAAGTTCTTCAGGAAAAAGAATTATGCCAAATAATAGCAGAGGTTTTCCGGACAGAACAAAAGGCAAGAAAGCAGCTGCTTATCCCATTACAAATTGAAAGAAGATATTTTGATGTTTACGGGGTTCCAATCATTGGGAAAAACAATGTCTGGAAAGGAATTTTACTTGTTTTTCATGACATTACGGAAATGAAAAAGCTCGAACAAATGCGGAAAGACTTTGTCGCCAATGTTTCGCACGAACTAAAAACACCGGTTACATCGATTAAAGGTTTTTCGGAAACTCTTTTGGATGGAGCAATGAATGACAAAGAGACATTGGAATCATTTCTTTCCATTATTTTAAAAGAGAGCGATCGGCTGCAATCCCTAATCCATGACCTGCTAGAACTTTCAAAAATTGAGCAGCATAACTTTCTGTTAAACATTAATGAATTAGATTTATTTGAACTGCTAGAGGATGTCATTACTCTATTATCCGGTAAAGCACAAGTGAAAAATATTCAGCTTGAGCTTGTCAGCAAGCAAGAAAGTGTCATCCTTAAAAGTGATATTGACCGATTAAAGCAAGTGTTTATTAATCTTATAGGGAACGCCATTACTTACACACCTTCAGAAGGAGTGGTAAAGGTAATACTCGTTGAAGAAGACGAAGTTGTCCGTGTTCATGTTAAGGACTCCGGTGTAGGGATTAAGAAGGATGAAATTCCCCGGATTTTTGAACGTTTTTACCGGGTCGATCGGGCTAGAGATCGAAATTCAGGCGGGACAGGCCTTGGTTTGGCCATCGTGAAGCATTTGATTGAGGCACTTCATGGAAATATCAAAGTAAAAAGTGATTTAGGAAGCGGCAGCGAGTTTATTATTGAACTGCCGAAGAACGTGAACTATTTTATAGGAAGGTGATTGAATGGAAAACAAAAAGCTTGTGCTGATTGATGGCAATAGTATTGCGTACCGGGCCTTTTTTGCATTGCCGCTTTTGAACAATGATAAAGGTATACACACTAATGCCGTTTACGGCTTTACAATGATGCTGATGAAGATTTTGGAGGAAGAAAAGCCAACCCATATCCTGGTAGCTTTTGATGCAGGCAAAACAACCTTCCGCCACAAAACCTTTGAAGAATACAAAGGCGGCAGACAGCAAACACCCCCGGAATTATCAGAACAATTCCCTTTTGTTAGAGAGCTGTTAGATGCCTACGGAATATCAAGATATGAATTGGAGAATTACGAAGCTGACGACATAATTGGAACGCTTTCGTTAACAGCTGAAAAAGAAGGATTTGAAGTAAAAGTTATTTCCGGTGACAAGGATTTAACACAGCTTGCATCACCGCATACTACCGTGGGGATTACCCGAAAAGGTATTACAGATATAGAGGTGTACACCCCTGAACATGTTCAGGAAAAGTATGGCCTAGTCCCTGACCAAATAATTGATATGAAAGGTCTGATGGGGGACTCTTCCGATAATATCCCCGGTGTACCAGGGGTAGGCGAAAAAACTGCCATCAAGCTGCTGAAGGAATTTTCCACCCTTGAACAATTATTAGAATCAATTGACAAGGTTAGCGGGAACAAGCTGAAGGAAAAGCTTACAGAGTATAAAGAGCAGGCGGTAATGAGTAAGCAGCTTGCAACGATTGAAAGACATGCACCCGTGGAGGTAGATCTAGCGGATATCTCATATAGTGGGTTTACGAGAGAAAAATTAATAGGCTTGTTCAAAGAATTAGGATTTTCATCTTTATTGGATAAACTTGGCGAAGATTCGGCAGTAGATACGGTACAAGAGCTTGAAGAGGTAGAATACATAATTCCATCCGAAATTAGCAGCGATTTATTTGCAAATACCAATTATTTTTATGTGGAAATGCTTGAGGATAACTACCATCAAGCAAAAATCATCGGGTTTTCAGTCGTTAACGGCAATGGACATTTCTTCCTTCCGACGGAACAAGCGCTAAATTCGAAAGAGTTTAAGAAATGGGCTGAGGATGAAGGGAAGAAGAAAACGGTATATGACGCAAAACGCACCGAAGTTTCCTTAAGAAGACAGGGAATTCATTTAAAAGGAGCGGAATTTGATATTTTAATGGCATCTTATATTTTGAATCCATCGGAAACGGGTGAGGATTTAGCTGCAATTGCGGGTAAGTATGGCATTCACAATATCCAATCAGATGAATCGTTTTATGGAAAAGGGGCTAAACAAAGGATTCCTGAAACAGAACAGCTTGCCGAACACCTTGTCCGTAAGGGGATGGCTATGTCCGAATTAAAGGACAAATTAGAAGATGACCTTAAGAAAAATGAACAATACAGTTTATTTACGGAACTTGAAATGCCGTTATCACTCATCTTAGCTGATATGGAATCATGTGGAATTAAGGTGGAGCGGGAGCGCCTGGAGTCAATGGGTCGCGAGCTTAACGAACGGCTAATTGAAATTGAGGAGAAAATCTGTGAATTAGCCGGTGAAAAATTTAATATTAATTCTCCGAAACAATTAGGTGTCATTCTATTTGAAAAATTACAGCTCACTTCGTTTAAGAAAACGAAGACCGGGTATTCGACCTCCGCCGATGTTTTAGAAAGGCTGGCTGGTGAACATGAGATTATTGAACATATTCTTCTTTACCGTCAATTAGGCAAGCTGCAATCCACTTATATTGAAGGATTGCTAAAGGTAATCGAACCAGAGACGGATAAGGTTCATACAAGATTCCAGCAAACCTTAACGGCTACAGGGAGGTTAAGCTCCATCGATCCCAACCTGCAAAATATCCCAATCCGCCTTGAGGAAGGTAGAAGAATTCGACAGGCCTTCGTTCCGTCCGAAAAAGGCTGGTTGATTTTTGCAGCGGACTATTCACAAATTGAGCTGCGGGTTCTTGCTCATATTTCCGGTGATGAAAAGCTAATCCAAGCTTTTAAAGATGATATGGATATTCATACACGCACAGCCATGGAGGTATTCCATGTTGATGCAGACCAAGTTACTTCTAATATGAGACGGCAGGCAAAGGCTGTAAACTTCGGAATCGTTTATGGAATCAGCGATTATGGACTCTCCCAGTCGCTCGGGATTACGAGGAAAGAAGCAGGTGATTTCATCGAGCGATATTTAAACAGTTATCCTGGTGTAAAGGAATATATGGAGACAATCGTCCATTCAGCGAAGCAGAAAGGATATGTCTCTACATTACTTCATAGGAGAAGATACCTTCCGGAAATAACGGCCCGAAATTTTAACCTGAGAAGTTTTGCCGAGAGAACAGCAATGAATACGCCTATTCAGGGAAGTGCAGCTGATATCATAAAAAAAGCGATGATTGATATGGATGAGGCATTAAAAGATAAAGGGTTGAAATCACGGTTACTCTTGCAGGTACATGACGAATTAATTTTTGAAGCTCCTGAGGAGGAAGTGGAAATTCTTAAGCAATTAGTGCCGTTGGTGATGGAAAATGCGATTGAGCTATCCGTCCCGTTAAAAGTAGATTATGCGTACGGACCAACATGGTTTGATGCAAAGTAAATACACTAGCAAAGGGGGCTGCATTATATGCCAGAGCTTCCAGAAGTAGAAACAGTCAGGAGAACGCTGGAAAAGCTTGTTCTTCATAAAACCATCGAAAATGTAACCGTGTATTGGCCGAAAATCATTAAAAACCCAGCTGAAGCAGAACAATTCATCGATGCTTTAAAAGGTGAAACTTTTGCTGAGATCGGAAGAAGAGGAAAATTTCTAATTCTTTATACAGAGAATTTCGCCTTAGTTTCCCATTTGCGTATGGAGGGGAGATACGGATTATATCCAAAGGAAGAGCCTTTCGATAAGCACACCCATGTGATTTTCCATTTTACAGATGGAACCGAACTGCGCTACCGGGATGTCCGAAAATTTGGAACCATGCATCTATACAAAAAGGGTGAGGAATTTACTAAGCCTCCCCTTATCCAGCTTGGTCCTGAACCTTTTTCAGAAGAGTTTACAAAAGAGTACTTAGCAAAAATGCTTAAAAAAACGAACCGAAAAATTAAAACGGCTTTATTGGACCAAAACCTATTTGTTGGTCTTGGAAATATATATGTCGATGAAGCGTTATTTCGTTCAGGCATCCATCCTGAAAGGCTGGCGGGGTCACTGAAGAAAAAAGAAATTGAGTTGCTGCATAAGGAAATTGTCGAAACGTTAAGTGAAGCAGTCGAAAAAGGCGGCAGTACGATTCGGTCCTATGTGAATTCCCAAGGGGAAATAGGCATGTTCCAGCTTGAGTTATATGCCTATGGTCGAAAAGGGGAACCGTGCAAGAAATGCGGAACCCCCCTTGAAAAAACGACCGTAGGGGGAAGGGGCACCCATTATTGCCCGAAATGCCAAAGGCTTAAACATAGAACTTCGAGGAGTGTCTAGCTCCACAAGGAAGGCTCCGGCAGCATAAGCATCGCAAGACTGAAAGCGATAGCTTTTTAGGGGAAGCGCCTAGGGGCTCGCAGGTCTACAGCCAAGCTGTCCTGAAGGGTAAAGAGTAACCTTCAGGACAGCTTGTCTTATGCCTGTCGCCCTTGGTCAAGTCACTTCTTTTTGAATTAACACTGGATAGGCTCCTGCCATATACTATCGTAGTATTTTGCAGGAAGGAGTCCTAGACACATCATGGTTCAGTTGTTCTCACTTCTCATACTCGCTCTTGCTCTCAGTCTTGATAGCTTTAGCGTAGGGTTTACGTATGGTTTAAGAAAAATGGTTATGCCGTTTAAGTCCATTCTCATTATCGCATGCTGCTCAGCAATCTCATTAATGATTGCGGTATCAATTGGGCATGGACTTGAAAAAGTATTATCACCAAGTATTACAGCAAAACTAGGGGGATTTATTTTAATCGGGCTAGGAGCATGGGTGTTATACCAGTTTTTCCGCCCTGAGAAAGAAAAAGAACCGATTGATCATGAAAAAACAATTGTAAACTTTGAAATTCGGTCATTGGGGCTGGCAATCAATATCTTAAGAAAACCGATGTCGGCCGATTTTGATAAATCCGGAACAATTACCGGGATAGAGGCATTAATGTTAGGCTTCGCACTCTCACTAGATGCCTTTGGTGCAGGAATTGGAGCAGCGATGCTTGGATTCCCTCCCATTTATTTAGCCTTGACCGTTGCGGTTATGAGTTCATTATTTGTGTTATTGGGAATTAAATTTGGGTCCTTTTTTTACCGTTTTGACTGGGTTCAAAAGTTTACGTTTATACCGGGGATCTTATTAATTATCATAGGAATATGGAAAATATAACAATAGGAAAGGGTAAGGAGCAGGGGTATGTCACTTGTTATTGGTTTGACAGGCGGAATCGCCAGTGGAAAAAGTACAGTATCTAATATGTTAAAAGAAATGAATTTAACAGTCGTTGATGCAGATGTCGAAGCACGTCTGGCGGTAGACAAAGGTGAACCTGCCTACCTGAAAATCATTGCCGAATTTGGTCAGGACATCTTATTAGAAAATGGGGAAATAGACAGACAAAAACTCGGTTCGATTATTTTTTACAAAGAAGATAAAAGGCAGCTCTTGAATCAAATTGTTCATCCCGAAGTTAGAAAAAGAATGATGGAGAAGATTCAAAATGCTGCTAAGAATCAAGAAGAAGTGATTATTCTTGATATTCCTTTGTTATTTGAAAGCAAGCTGACCTTCATGGTCGAAAAAACTATTCTTGTTTATGTAGATAGAGAAACACAGCTGAAACGGCTAATGCAGAGAAACCAGCTATCAGAACCGGATGCACAGGCCAGGGTCAACTCGCAAATGCCGCTTGCTGAAAAGGTTAAGCTTGCCGATGCGGTCATTGATAATAATGGATCAATAGAAGATACAAAAAAGCAGCTCATTGAAATATTAGCCGGATGGGGAATTCAAAAACAGCATTAATAACATGTGGAAGGGGGCATTCCCCCTTCTTTTTTGTGTTTAGTTATCTGAATTATAAAACTTTAAAAAATACGCTTTTTATTCATCACAAATAAAATTAAATGTGTTATACTAATACCATCAGATAAAGATAAAAGTATAACATTAATGCGGAAGGGGCCGTAAAATGAGAGCAAGAATTGCCATTAACGGATTTGGAAGAATTGGAAGGATGGTTTTTAGACAAGCAATCCTTGAGAAAAAACTGGATGTTGTCGCAATCAATGCAAGTTATCCTGCTGAAACGTTAGCACATTTAATTAAATATGATACCAATCATGGAACTTTTCAGGGAGAAGTCATCCCTTTAGATAATGAACTGCTTGTAAATGGAAAGAGAGTCAAGCTTTTAAGTAACCGTAATCCAGAAGAACTTCCATGGAGAGAATTGGGAATTGATATTGTCATTGAAGCAACAGGAAAGTTTAACTCTAGGGAAAAGGCTGCGCTGCATTTAGAAGCGGGAGCGAAGAAGGTAATCCTGACTGCTCCGGGTAAGAATGAGGATGTAACGATTGTTATGGGTGTAAATGAAGAAATGCTTAATATTGAACAGCATGAAGTGATTTCAAATGCATCTTGTACAACAAACTGCCTTGCACCAGTTGCAAAGGTTTTAGATGATAAATTTGGAATTGAATGCGGATTAATGACTACTGTTCATGCTTACACAAATGATCAAAAAAATATCGATAATCCACACAAGGATTTGCGACGGGCTCGTGCTTGCGGACAATCTATCATTCCGACTACGACGGGAGCAGCGAAAGCACTATCCCTTGTTCTGCCGCAATTGAAGGGCAAACTACATGGCATGTCACTACGCGTTCCAACGCCAAATGTTTCCCTTGTTGATTTAGTTGTAGACCTTAAGCAAGATGTAACAGTAGATGATGTTAACAAGGCGTTTAGAGAAGCTGCTGGAGGTACGTTAAAAGGAATTTTAGACTTTACGATGGAACCATTAGTTTCAGTCGATTTTAACACGAATGAACATTCTGCCATTATCGATGGACTTTCCACGATGGTAATGGGGACAAGAAAAGTAAAAGTATTGGCTTGGTATGATAATGAGTGGGGTTATTCTACACGTGTAGTCGACTTAAGTTTACTTGTCGCCGAAGAAATGGCTAAAATGTCGCAGGTAAAGGTTAGCTAAATAATATTGATTAAAAAGAGGTTGCTTTTATACTAACGGGTTCCGTTAACTATCGCAAACATTAAAAATGTAAGTTAAAATGAGGGTCAATTTGCATATGAAATTGACCCTCATTTTTTATTGGTGTAAAGCGATTTGGGTGAGAATTACATAAAAAATTGTATAGGGAAATGCACCCCAAATTGTAGGGGTACAATGGCTGTTGTGCCCCTACAATTTTACCCTCAATTTGATATACAATTTATCTTACAAAAAATGCTTACGTTATAAATGAGGTTCACTTGTTCTTTTTGAAAGATAAGATGTCTTATCCTTTATCGAGTAACCATTGATAGGAAAATAAGCGGAGATTTTTCCGCTAAATGCAGAATAGGGCTCATTCCGGGGTAAATAAGGGAAGGTTTTCCGCTTAATCAAAGCAAAATCCCCAATACTCCCGTTTTTTGCGTCAATAGGGGAAATTTTTCCGCTTATTTAAGCTAGTTTTAATCTTATTTCTTAATTAAGAGAAATTTCTCCGCTTATTTATCAAACCATACTGATTCCCCCATCCGGGTCCACTCTTTTACCAAAAATGGAAATTAAAAATGGCTCAGTATAGTGAAATGAGCCATTTTATTTTGAAGTGCAAAAACAATACAAAAGGCAGTACAAATTGGGATACATTTTCGGGTTTTGCGACAGGAAACGGAACCCGTTACTCTTATACAGGCACCTCTTTTTATATTTTTCGGATATTGATATACACTAGAAACAAAGATTTACAAGGAGGAACGCAAATGGCGATTTTATTGGGGCTCTTTACCCGTTTTAAGAGACAAATTGAAACAACAGATAAACAAACTGATGATTCCCTAAAAACTCATTATTATAAAGGGACATTTAATCAGGTTTTTGATTCAGTAGAACAAATTTTTAAAGAAGATGCAGATTGCCTTGTTACAACGGTTTCTAAGGAGCACGGCGAAATTGCTGTTGATATCCAGAAGCCCTTTCCATGTTTTCTAATTGCTACAATTGTCTCTGTTAAACCTTTGGAAACAGCTGTGGATTTCACTATTTCATCCGAAAAGTTCGCAATGCTTGGGACATATCCGGAATTAAAAAAACGTATTGATGCCTACTATAAGCGAATTAGCCAAATACATACCAATATTGGAACAGGAAAAAACTATTAATACTTTTACTTGTGAAAAGGTGTTCTTTTTTATAAGATAATAGTAAGAATTGTTGCGGAAAATGTTCGGATTTACCTATTAGATTTGGAGTTGGTTTAGGAGATGAAATGCCCTTCATGTCAGAATTATGGCACACGCGTACTTGATTCCCGGCCCGTGGATGAGGGACGTGCAACACGAAGAAGACGAGAATGCGAAGAATGCGGGTACCGTTTTACTACATTTGAGAAAATCGAAGAGATTCCTTTAATTGTTGTCAAAAAGGAAGGAACGAGGGAAGAATTCAGCCGCGATAAAATCCTGCGCGGGCTTATTAAGGCATGTGAAAAACGCCCTGTTGCTTTAAAGGAATTAGAGGACATTACACATGGTGTAGAGAAAGCTCTTCGGAGTCAGGGTGTTTCTGAAATTAAAAGCGATGAGATAGGTGAAATGGTAATGGATAGGCTGGCAAAAGTAGATGAGGTTGCATATGTCCGCTTTGCATCAGTCTACCGCCAATTTAAAGATATCAATGTGTTTATCGAAGAATTAAAAGAATTAATGAACAAAGAGAAATTATAAAAGAGCTGTTTCGGCTCTTTTTTAGCTAATAGGAAAGGTTTGAATGAAAATGGCGCAGCATTGGCAGGAAATACTTCCAATCGATCGTTATATTGTAACCGCTAATGGACTGCTGCATGAATATGACCGAAAAGTGCTGACATTTTTATACCAGCCTTTAATTGGGTCAACTTGCTTCAGCTTGTATATGACACTCTGGGCAGAACTGGAAGAAAATCGATTATGGTCGGAATCCTCCACACACCATTTATTAATGAATCTACTAGGTCGTAATCTAAATGAAATCTATGAAGCACGTCTAAAACTTGAAGGAATCGGCTTGGTAAAGACTTATGTTAAAACGGAGGATGAGGTGCGTTCCTTTATTTATGAACTCCATCCCCCTTTAAGCCCAGACCAGTTTTTTTTGGATGGTATGCTTAACATTTATCTATATCGTAAAATTGGAAAAAATCATTTTTCCCGTTTGAAACGTTTTTTCTCGGAACAGCAAATTCCAAAAGGTACAGGTTATCAGGAAACCACTAAGGCGTTTCAGGAAGTGTTTATGTCAGCAACGCCCGGTACTATCCAATATATGCAGGATCTATCTGCAGATCTTGCTGCCGATTCAGACCAGCACTTTATAGGTCGCCACGATTCAAGCGGTGTGCAAATTGATATCGGTACGTTTGATTTTGATCTGCTTATCGCCGGTTTAAATGAATCACTTGTCCCCAAAAAAGCTTTAAACCAAAAGGTAAAAGAGGTTATTAGTAAACTCGCATTTCTTTATAATATCGATGCTATTCAAATGAAAAATATTATTCTCAGTGCTGTTAATGAGGCAAATGAAATTGATTTGGAAGAGTTGCGAAAGGCTGCGCGTGATTGGTATCAATTTGTAAACTATGATCAGCTGCCGACACTCATCGAACGTACCCAGCCGGCTGCCCATCGGGTTCAAGCGGAAGAGCCAAAAACTAAGGAAGAGAAGCTCATTTATTATTTGGAAACAACGTCCCCATTGCAGTTTTTAAAAGACCTGTCAGGAGGGGCAGAACCTTCAAAATCGGAAATTGAGCTGATTGAAGGGATCATGTTCAATCAAAAGCTGCTTCCAGGTGTTTTAAATGTGCTGATTCATTTTGTGATGCTAAAGACCGATATGAAACTGACAAAGGGGTACACCGGGGCAATTGCTAGCAACTGGGCAAGGCTGCAAATAAAGACGGTCAAAGAAGCGATGGAGCAAGCCAAGAAGGAATCACAAAATATGGCCAAAAGTAAGAAACAGACTGGAAAAGCATCGAAGCAAAAGCCAATTCGGACAGAGTTTCTTCCAGAATGGTTTGACGAAGAACCATCCAAAAAGGCTGAGCCGCACAAGGAAACAACCAAAGATTTAGAAGCAAAAAAACGTGAAATAGAAGAAATGCTTAAGGCGTTTGATGACTAGATGCTGGAGGTGAATTATGGAAAGGATCAACCACACTCTAAAAAGGTTAGCTTCACATGAGAATTTTCAAAAACGATTTGCTCAAATGCGTGAGGACACATTGGCTAATCCTGATGTCAGGGATTTTTTAAGGAAGCACCAGCAGGACCTCACGGAGGAGATTATTGAGAAAAGCCTGATGAAGCTTTATGAATATACGCAGCAAAGCAGGTACTGTCACAAATGTGAAAGTCTTGAGGCCTGTACGAACATGATGAAGGGGTATCATCCAGAATTAATTTTAACGAGGAGTTCCATCGATTTGAGGTACGACCGCTGTCCGCGGAAAATTATGGAAGATGAGAAACGAAAAAACGAAAAACTTATTAAAAGTCTATATGTACCGAAGGATATCCTGAATGCCTCGTTTGAGGAATTAGAACATGATGAGGAACGGATCGACGCCGTTCAAAAAGCTGCCGCTTTTTTACTGAAATATGAGCAGGGCAAGCCTGTGAAGGGGCTTTATTTCTACGGGAAGTTTGGTGTTGGTAAATCCTATTTATTAGGTGCCATTGCCAATAAACTTGCCAAAAAGCAGATTTCTTCGATGGTTGTTTATGTTCCAGAGCTGCTGCGGGAGATGAAAAGCTCTATCGCCGATTCGACTTTAAACGAAAAAATCGATGCGTTAAAAAAAGAGCCGATTTTAATGCTTGATGATATTGGTGCTGAAGCGATGTCCAGCTGGACTCGCGATGAAGTTCTTGGACCAATCCTGCAATTTCGCATGCTTGAGAGCCTGCCAACTTTCTTTACTTCTAATTTTGACTTTCAAGGGTTAGAGCACCATCTAACCTACAGCCAACGTGGCGAAGAGGAAAAAATGAAGGCCCGCCGCATAATGGAAAGAATTCGCTCTTTGAGCGAGCCCGTTTTGGTTGGCGGTTCCAACCGCAGAATGTAAGAAAATTATTATTTAAAGGGATTTCGGTGTTTGCCGAAGTTCCTTTTTTGCTATTGAAAACTTCTATTTTGGCCAAGTCCCCCATATATATTAAAACAGAGATTCGGTTTTTAGGGGGGATTTGGTTGGCAGAAATCATCTTCCAAAATAAGATGGATGCAATCCGTTTTTATAATCATTTGCAAAAAGTATTAAATAATCTTCCTGAGTATGAAAATATTCTTCTTTTTGAAGATCGACATATAGTGAAAATTATTGATTGCTCATGTTCCGACCACATAATTGCGAAGGTTAAAGAAGCCTTTTATGAGTTTATTACTTGTATTAAACGCGATGACTGGTTTATGGATATTTTGGAGCAGCAATTTTTTTACGAGGACCTGGAGGAACGGCAGCAAATTTTGGAGATTCTATATTCCATTTTAGAAGGACATCGCTTTGAGCTATCTTCTTTTTTACAGCAAAACAAAGAGGAGCCTAATATTAAGGAAGCCATTCATCATGTTTTCCAGGAAAATATTTCGTTCTCGTTTGATTCGTTTGCGAAATTTAGGTTGCGATCATATCTTCAGCTCCTTGAAAGCTATGTAGAGCTTTCTATTGATGAATATAAAATGGAACAGGAATACCAAATGTTTGTTAATATGCTTCGGGATTTTCTGGCAAATCGGGAGCCGAAAATTGAAGTGCTGCATCTAATAATTGACGATGAAATCACCTTTTACAATGAACATTTTGAAGAAATGAAACGAAGCGAATTAATTCGTCTGATTGACCGAAAACTGTTGGTAAACCATCCGGTTTACGTCGATTCTGCTTCGATTGCCCCGCTTTTGTCACTGGCTCCAATTTCTATTTTTCTTTATACAAATGATCCGGAGGCCCCGCTTGTAAGAACGATTAAGAATATTTTTGAGGAAAGAGTGACGGTCAGACGATTCGAGGAGCTCCGGGAAGTAAAAAATTGGGTAGGAAAAGCGGCTTCTTCTGAAAATCATGGATAAAAAATACAAATTGTTGAAATAATTTGTTTTATGAAGTTGATTTTTTAAAACTAAATCATTATAATAACGTACATAGCTTAAATCACAGTAAATGTAATGATAAGGACAATAGTATTTTTTTACGGTTTTTAGAGAGGGAGGACAAGGCTGGAAGCCTCCTAGCACGAAAGAAATACTTACCACCTTTAAACTTCATCAGTGAACCCTTCATTTTTTTGAAGCTAGTAATTGTTGACGGAAATCAGCCGTTACCCTGACCTAAAGTCATTTTCAGTGTGCCCTGTTGGCAACTTCTGAAAATGAAAAATTGGGTGGAACCACGTGTTAATCAAAACTCGTCCCTATTCCTAGGGACGGGTTTTTTTATTTTTTATTTTATAAGGAGGAATTGATGATGTCAGATGTTGTAAAAATTGCATTTCCTGATGGGGCAGTAAAGGAGTTCCCAAAAGGAACGACAACAGAAGATATTGCGGCATCCATCAGCCCTGGTCTTAAGAAAAAGGCTATTGCCGGCAAACTAAACGGTCAAATGTATGATCTTCGCCGTCCAATTCAAGAAGACGGATCAATAGAAATCGTGACACCAGAATCTAAGGATGCTCTTGAGGTATTGCGCCACAGTACTGCCCACTTAATGGCACAGGCTGTTAAGCGTTTGTACCCGGGAGCCAAGCTTGGTGTCGGCCCTGTAATTGAAGGCGGATTTTATTACGATATGGATTTAGAGGAATCTTTGACACCTGAAGATCTTCCTAAAATCGAAAAGGAAATGGCGAAAATCGTTAGCGAGAACATTGAAGTTGTCCGCAAGGAAGTGAGCCGTTCCGAAGCGGTTCAGCTTTTTAAAGAAATCGACGATGAGTATAAGCTTGAGTTGATCGAAGCTATCCCTGATGAGGAACAAGTAACGATCTATGAGCAGGGTGATTTCTTTGACCTATGCCGCGGCATCCATGTTCCATCAACTGGAAAAATTAAAGAATTTAAGCTGTTAAGCATCGCCGGTGCCTACTGGCGCGGCGACAGCAATAACAAAATGCTCCAGCGTGTATACGGTACTGCCTTTTTCAAAAAAGAAGATTTGGCTGAGCATTTACGTTTGCTTGAAGAAGCGAAAGAGCGCGACCACCGCAAATTAGGAAAAGAGCTTAACCTATTTACCAATTCTCAAAAGGTTGGTCAAGGCTTGCCTCTATGGCTGCCAAAGGGTGCAACTATCCGCCGGATTGTTGAACGTTATATCGTAGATAAAGAAGTCAGCTTAGGCTATGACCACGTTTATACACCAATTATGGCAAACGTTGAATTATACAAGACTTCCGGTCACTGGGACCATTACCATGAAGATATGTTCCCTGTAATGGAAATGGATAATGAGCAGCTGGTGCTCCGCCCGATGAACTGTCCACACCATATGATGGTGTACAAAAATGCGATGCACAGCTATCGTGAACTGCCAATTCGGATTGCCGAGTTAGGAACAATGCACCGTTATGAAATGTCGGGTGCGTTATCCGGATTGCAGCGTGTTCGCGGGATGACTTTGAACGATGCACATATCTTTGTTCGTCCGGATCAAATTAAGGAAGAATTCCAGCGCGTTGTTCGACTGATTCTAGAGGTTTATAAAGATTTCGATATTAAGGAATATTCATTCCGATTATCGTATCGTGATCCTCAAGATAAGGAAAAATACTTTGATGACGATGTAATGTGGGAAAAAGCGCAAAGCATGTTAAAAGAAGCGATGGATGATCTGGGCCTTGATTATTTCGAAGCTGAGGGAGAAGCCGCTTTCTACGGTCCTAAATTGGATGTTCAAGTCAGAACAGCTTTAGGCAAGGACGAAACTTTATCGACTGTACAATTGGATTTCTTGCTGCCTGAACGCTTTGACTTAACTTATGTTGGTGAAGACGGTAAGCAGCATCGCCCGGTTGTTATCCACCGTGGCGTCGTGTCCACTATGGAACGGTTTGTGGCTTACTTGATTGAAGAATACAAGGGCGCGTTCCCAACTTGGCTGGCGCCGGTACAGGTTCAAGTTATCCCTGTTTCGCCAGAAGCGCATTATGATTATGCCCGCAAGGTACAGGAACAGCTTAAGGCTGCAGGCTTCCGCGTTGAATTGGACGGCCGTGATGAAAAAATCGGCTACAAAATCCGCGAAGCTCAAATGCAGAAAATCCCATATATGCTTGTAGTCGGCGACAAAGAAGTCGAGGAAAATGCCGTCAACGTCCGTAAATATGGCGAGCAGAAGTCTGAGACTAAGGCATTTGATGAGTTCCTAGCCGGGATTAAGGCAGAAGTACAAAAGTAAACTTGTGATTTAAAAAAAGGGAGAGGGATCTCCCTTTTTTGTATGAAGTAATCCTACTCTTAAGGACAAAACTAACTGAGAACGAAGAAGAAATGTCCGTAGTCTGTGGTTCTACGGACAAAACGAGCTGAGAACGAGGTAGAAATGTCCGTAGTCTGGAGTACTACGGACAAAACCAGCTGAGTAAGAAGTAGAAGTGTCCGTAGTCTGGGTTTCTACGGACAAAACGATCAAAGAACGAAGAAGAAATGTCCGTAGGATAGAGTACTACGGACAAAAAACGAGCTAAGAAAGAAGCAGGAATGTCCGTAGGAAGAGGTCCTACGGACAAAACGAGCTGAGTAAGAAGTAGAAGTGTCCGTAGTCTGGGTTTCTACGGACAAAACGAGCTAAGAAAGAAGCAGAAGTGTCCGTAGTAGGAATGGGTCCTAAGGACAAAAACACCCAAAGAAAGAGGCAAGATGTCCGTAGCAACAGCTAATCTATAAAAAGCTCAGAAAAGGAAGCGGCATATTCAAATTTATAAAATATTACTCATAATAAGTATTTGGCCCAACCCCAAACGTTTTAAAATACCTATTCAAAATCCTCCTAATTCTCTTTTTCGACTCAATCACCCCACACCATTCATAAACAATATTAGTGGTTATTTTCATCCCAGGAAAAAGCAGCTTAATTTCCCTCACACATCGTAAAACAGCGTCTGTCACCAACTCTTCATGCCCGCAATCCAAGCAAATACAATTTTTCCCTTCAACAGAAATCGAAAACAAATTGCAAATTTTACAGGTAAGCCCTTTTCTTAATTGGTCATATTGATATTGTGGCAATTGTGTATAAGGTGATTTTTTAATATGGAGAGAAACAAGTTTATCTGCAAGCCTCTTGTGAGAATCATTTAGTTTTAATGGCGACTTGTCCAATTTTTCTAAATAACTGGACACCTGTGTTGGGAAGATAAAGGGTTTGGTGAGGGGAGCATGGTAAAGTGTGAACTTGGGATTGATGAAAATTACCCTGGCTTCAATTGGGAGATTTACTCCTAGACTATGAAGTAATTGGCGAAGTAGAGATTCACAACGAATTAATTGGTAAAGTGGATTTGTATACTCAGTTTTGGGCAGCTTGTATAATTTATCTGACTCTGGTTCAGATTCTGGCCCCAACTCGTAAAAATAATCATCTTCAAAATTTTTTATTTCGCTTAAATAAATTTTTTCAAAAGCAATCATCAAAGTGTCAATTTGAAAAGTGTAGTTGTTTACCTTAAGAAGCAAATCGTTTAAAATATAGCATTCGCACCTAAGCTTTTCTGTAAGCTCATCAAACATTATCTCCCCTTCATATCCCTTTTTAAGTCGCAGATAATGCTTCTTGTCATCCTCTAATAAAGTCATACGGGTGTTTAATAATCCCAATATAATTAATTCCTCAGACTCGGTTCGCGGTTTATACGCCATTAGCCACATCCTTTCTCCAAATTTATTATAATAAAAAATGACAACACTGTTTTCTCCTCGGAATGAATATTTTGTTAACTTTTACCTGTAATAAAAAAATGTTGAATAATTTCCGCTTTCCTGCTAAAATAAATTTCGTTGTCACAAAAGGAGTTCATTTGACAAAAGTTCTTTGCTTGTGATATAGTATCTAAGGTATAAATTGAATACTTGTTTTTAGGAAAAGAAGAAGCACCCGCTTCTCACCTGATTGACGCAGTTTGGCAGTTGGCAGGTTTTACGTGGACTTTTAGTTATTTTAACTTTGTTCGTAAAGTGTGGGTGTGTTCATCCGCACTTTTTTATTTGTACTTCTCATGGACTGCCAAACATATTGGTTTTAAAAAAATAAAAATCAGGTTGGGGAGTATGTATTTTCCAAACGTTGTATTCTTAATTAAACCTTGGAGGTGGCTAATTATTAGCAAAGACATGTTAGTAAATGATGGGATTCGCGCTCGTGAAGTTCGCCTGATTGATCAAAATGGCGAGCAATTAGGAATTAAATCTAAAAACGAAGCGCTGGAGATTGCCGGACGAGTGAATCTTGATTTAGTGCTTGTTGCACCGAATGCAAAGCCTCCGGTAGCCCGGATTATGGACTACGGCAAATTTAAATTCGAGAATCAAAAGAAAGAAAAAGAAGCTCGAAAGAATCAAAAAATTATCACGACAAAAGAAGTTCGTTTAAGTCCAACAATTGATGAGCACGACTTTAATACAAAGCTTCGCAATGCCATTAAGTTCTTGGAAAAAGGCGACAAGGTAAAAGCTTCTATCCGATTTAAGGGCCGGGCGATTACCCATAAAGAAATCGGTCAGAAAGTATTAGACCGTTTTGCAGCAGAGTGTAAGGAAGTAGCTACGATTGAGTCTCATCCAAAAATGGATGGCCGTAGCATGTTCTTGGTTTTAGCACCTAAAATCGAAAAGTAATAAGGAGGACGTCCCAATGCCAAAAATGAAAACTCACAGAGGCGCGGCAAAGCGTTTTAAGAAAACTGGAAGTGGTCAATTAAAGCGTGACCACGCTTATACAAGCCACTTATTTGCAAACAAATCTACAAAAGCTAAGCGTAAGCTTCGCAAGTCTTCACTTGTATCTAAAGGTGATTTCAAACGCATTCGTCAGTTATTAACAAACGTGAAGTAATCGATATAAGCATTGATTTAAACTAGGAGGGAAATTACATGCCACGTGTAAAAGGCGGTACAGTTACTCGCAAACGTCGTAAAAAAGTTCTTAAATTAGCTAAAGGTTATTACGGTTCAAAACATACATTATACAAAGTTGCTAACCAACAGGTTATGAAATCATTACAATATGCATTTCGTGACCGTCGCCAGAAAAAGCGCGACTTCCGCAAACTTTGGATTACTCGTATCAACGCAGCAGCTCGCATCAACGGTCTTTCTTACAGCCGTTTAATGCATGGCTTAAAGCTTGCTGGTATCGAAGTAAACCGCAAAATGCTTGCTGAATTAGCAATCAGTGATGCTAACGCATTTGCTGAATTAGCAAACGCTGCTAAAGCTCAAATAAATAAGTAATTAAAGATATGGCCATTCTCTGCGATGAGGATGGCCTTTTGTGTAGAGGAGATATTTTTATGTTAGGATTATGGATAGTTATTGCGGCTATGAACATCGTTGCCTTCACCCTAATGGGTGTTGACAAAAGTAGAGCGAAAAAGCATCAATATCGGATTCGGGAAAGGACGCTGTGGCTTGCAGCGTTATTTGGCGGTGCAGTTGGCGCTACGGTGGGGATGTACTTTTTCCGGCATAAAACAAAGCATCTGCAGTTTAAGATTGGCTTTCCGATTCTGGCAATCATCGATGTAATACTTATTATAAAGGGAGTGTTTTAATAATGAACCTTGTGAAGTTGTTCCAAATGCAAAAGGCATTAGATTTGCATATTGAGGAAAAGCATCAGCTTCAGAACGAGGATTTATTCAGCCGAAAAATTCTCGCCTTATTGGTTGAGCTTGGCGAGCTCGCTAACGAAACCCGCAGCTTTAAATTTTGGAGCGTTAAGCCTTCATCACCAAAAAGTGTGATTCTTGAGGAGTTTGTTGATGGGGTTCATTTTATTTTGTCGCTGGGGATTGAGTGCGGCTTTGATCAAAAGGGAATCGAGTTAAACGCTGCACAGACTGAGTGCACCGTGACAGAACAGTTCCTAAGTGTTTATAGAGGAGTTACGATTTTTCAAAATACAAAAAGCTTCGAGGATTACTTGGGATTATTCGAGGCATATTTGCAACTGGCTGTATTGCTTGGGATCTCTTATGAAGAAATGGAACAGGCATATTTTGAAAAAAACGAAGTAAATTATCTAAGACAGCAAAACAACTATTAATTTGTTAATTGTCAAATAGTTTCGTTATAATGAAAAATGAACGTACATATAAAGGGGGCTAAATAATGGCAAAAATGGATGAAACATTGACCATGCTGAAGGATTTAACCGATGCCAATGGAATTCCCGGCAATGAGCGTGAAGTGCGCGAAGTCATGAAAAAATACATAGCACCATATGCAGATGAAATCACGACTGACGGATTAGGCAGTTTAATTGCAAAGAAAGTCGGCAAAGAGGACGGCCCTAAAATCATGGTAGCCGGCCACTTGGACGAAGTTGGCTTCATGGTGACGGCGATTGATGATAAAGGCTTCCTGCGCTTTCAAACGGTTGGCGGCTGGTGGGGCCAGGTAATGCTTGCCCAGCGTGTGACCATTGTAACAAGGAAGGGAAATGTAACAGGGATTATCGGTTCTAAGCCGCCGCATGTATTATCCGCGGAAGCCCGCAAGAAGCCAATTGAAATCAAAGATATGTTTATTGATATTGGTGCATCAAGCCGTGAGGAAGCATCTGAATGGGGAGTCCGGCCTGGAGACATGGTCGTGCCATATTTTGAATTCACGGTAATGAACAATGAAAAGATGCTTCTTGCGAAAGCTTGGGATAACCGCATCGGATGTGCAATTGCGATTGATGTTTTAAAGCAATTGCAGGGTGTTGATCATCCGAATGTTGTTTACGGCGTCGGAAATGTTCAAGAAGAGGTTGGCTTACGCGGTGCCAAGACTGCTACTTATAAAATCCAGCCTGATATCGGCTTTGCTGTTGATGTAGGTATTGCCGGCGACACACCGGGAATTAGCGAAAAAGAAGCGATGAGCAAAATGGGCAAAGGGCCGCAAGTGGTTGTCTACGATGCTTCGATGGTAGCGCACAAGGGACTGCGTGATTTTGTAACGGATACTGCGGATGAACTCAACATCCCTTACCAGTTTGAATCCATCCCAGGCGGTGGAACAGATGCAGGATCCATCCATTTAACTCATAATGGCGTACCAGCGCTGGCAATTACGATTGCCACTCGTTATATTCATTCACATGCTGCAATGCTTCATCGTGATGACTACGAAAATGCTGTCAAGTTGATAGTAGAGGTTATTAAGCGTTTGGATCGCGAGGCTGTTGATAAGATTACGTTTGAATAAGAATATTTGGATCCTCGGCTGCTGTGTTTGCGGCTGAGGACTTTTGCATTTCGGCGATTTGCCGATAGAATACTCCACTCCGATTCGCTGATAAAAATGCAAAATTCGCTGAATGACTTCTCATATTCGCCGATAGACCCTGCTCAACCTAAAAAAAAACAGCCGCTAGCAAACATGCCAGCGGCTACAAATCCTATTTTTAATGCTTTAACCCGCTTTCAAGCGTTTGAAGCATCTCTTTTTTATCTTGTTCAGAGGAATTTTGCCAAATTACTTCAAATAGTACCCCTAAACCTGGCAGCATTTTCTCTTCCCCGCTTTGAATCGCATCGACAATGGTATCCTCTAATTGGTCTTGCGTATTATTGGAAACATTGTGAATAACAGCATTCCGCAAATTGAAATTCATAATGGGCCACCCCTTCTTTAACCTTAAATTATTTAGCTAATAGGGAATCATAAATATCCCCAAATTTATTATCCCCAAACGCATAAATTCAACTACACTTCGGTCCTCTTCCAAACGGACCCCTCAATCAGCGAGTTTTCATTTATTATCATTTCTAATTTTGGTTTTAATATGTATTTTAATTGGGCTATAATGTTAAAATCAGAGTAATTTTTAAAGGGGAAACAAAATTGAAATATATACAATCGCAGCAAAATCCGCAGGTTAAGCAATGGAAAAAGCTTTTAACGAAAAAAGAACGGGACCGCTCAGGTACATTTTTAGTGGAAGGCTTTCATTTAGTGGAAGAAGCACTCAAACAGGATGAACAGGTTTTAGAAATCATTATTTCGGAAAAAATAGGTGTGCCGCCACGCCTCGATGCTGGTCAGACGCCTATTTACATGGTGTCGGAGGAAATCGCCGATTCTTTATCGGAAACGGAGACGCCCCAGGGGATTTATGCGGTCTGCCGGCAAATCGATCAAAAAACAGACTTAGAAAATGCAAAAACGTACCTCCTAATCGATGCTGTTCAAGATCCGGGAAATCTCGGTACGATGATTCGAACAGCCGATGCTGCAGGAATCGATGCGGTAATAGTGGGCAAAGGCAGTGTCGATGTGTTTAATGGAAAAGTCCTGCGGTCTGCTCAAGGAAGTCACTTTCACCTTCCAATCATAAGAGGCGACCTTCACGAATGGACGACAAAACTAAAAGAAAAAAATATACCTGTATATGGGACAGCACTTGAGGGAGCTTCTGCATATACTGATATTTCAACCGGTGAAACCTTCGCCCTGATTGTCGGCAACGAAGGGAGCGGCATGAATAATGAACTTTTGTCCCAAACAACCGCCAACCTTTATATTCCGATTTACGGCAAAAGCGAATCGCTGAATGTTGCGGTTGCGGCGGGAATTCTTTTATATTATTTAAAAAAATAAATTTGAAACACTCAAAAAATTAGTATATAATAATGAACAATGTTGATATTTAAAAGACATTGACGGAGAAAAGTATCTTGTCAAATGGCCATTTTTAGGGAGAAAGTGCCGCGACTGAAAGCACTTTTATGGACAGGGCAGGAGAAGTTCACCTCCCGAGTCGGCATCGGGACCATTTCCATTGGAGATGTAAAGATGCACCCGGCTGCAGCCGTTATCCGAATGAAGCGAACACAATATGTGTATACATACGTGTTTACAAGGGTGGTACCGCGATCTAATACCTCGTCCCTTTTTAGGGGCGGGGTTTTTTATTTTGTCTAGCTGCAGCGCTCAGGTGCTCGAAGGTCTACAACCATCCGTAAGAAGGCTGCTAGGCAGTCTTTTCGCTGAACCGTCTGTGGGATTGTGCCCTGGCAAAGGCGCTTCCGCTTGTCTATTTACATAATAAATTTAAGGAGGAATCCAAATGCAAGATCGTTTAAGAGAATTGCAGCAAGAAGCGATACAAAAAGTGGAACAGTCTTCTAGCTTAAAAGAACTGAATGACATCCGAGTTGCTTATTTAGGAAAAAAGGGCCCGATTACCGAGGTTCTTCGCGGTATGGGGAAATTGTCAGCGGAAGAGCGTCCGGTGATTGGAGCTCTCGCTAATGAAGTGCGTGAAGCCATCGCAGCCAAAATCGAAGCCAAGCAAAATCAGCTTGAAGAAGCAGCTGTTTTAGAAAAATTGGCTTCTGAAAGCATCGACGTCACACTTCCAGGGCGTCCTGTTAAGGTTGGGAACCATCATCCATTAACAAAAATTATCGAGGAAATCGAAGACTTGTTTATCGGAATGGGTTATGAAATAGCAGAAGGACCTGAGGTAGAGCAGGATTATTATAACTTCGAAGCGTTGAACCTGCCGAAGGGCCACCCAGCCCGCGACATGCAGGATTCTTTCTACATTACAGAAGAAATCTTGCTTCGTACCCATACATCGCCGGTTCAGGCACGTACGATGGAGAAGAACAACGGCAAAGGTCCAATTAAAATCATCTGCCCTGGTAAAGTATACCGCCGTGATAATGATGATGCCACGCACTCACATCAGTTCATGCAAATTGAGGGCTTAGTGGTAGGCGAAAACATCCGGATGAGTGACCTAAAGGGAACATTGGATGTATTTGCGAAAAAAATGTTCGGGCAGGATCGTGAAATCCGTCTGCGCCCAAGCTTCTTCCCATTTACTGAGCCCTCCGTTGAGATGGATATATCCTGTAAAGTATGCGGCGGCCATGGCTGTAGTGTTTGTAAGCAAACTGGCTGGATTGAAATTCTTGGTGCCGGCATGGTTCATCCAAACGTGCTTGAGATGGCTGGCTATGATTCGAAGAAATACACTGGATTTGCTTTTGGAATGGGACCGGAGCGGATTGCGATGCTAAAATACGGCGTTGATGACATCCGTCATTTCTATACAAATGATGTTCGTTTCTTAAAGCAATTTTCAGTGGAAGAATAGGAGGTTGACGTTATGTTTGTTTCATATAAATGGCTCCAGGATTATGTAGACTTAACTGGAGTTTCGGCAAATGAATTAGCTGAAAAAATTACTAAAAGCGGGATTGAAGTAGAAGGCGTTGAAATCCTAAATGAAGGCATTAAGGGTGTTGTTGTTGGTCATGTAGTTGAACGTGTACAGCATCCAAATGCTGATAAATTAAGCAAGTGCCAGGTTGATATTGGTGAAGGTGAACCGGTTCAAATTATTTGCGGAGCACCGAATGTCGCCCAGGGACAAAAGGTTGCCGTTGCGAAAGTAGGCGCCGTGCTTCCAGGCAATTTTAAAATCAAAAAAGCAAAGCTTCGCGGGGAAGAATCCAACGGAATGATTTGCTCGCTGCAAGAGCTTGGCATGGAAGGGAAAATCGTTCCTAAGGAATATTCGGAAGGTATTTTTGTATTTCCTGCTGATGCAGAGGTTGGGACCGATGCATTAGCTTTACTAAACAGAGATGACGAAGTGCTTGAGCTTGGACTGACACCAAACCGTTCCGACTGCCTAAGCATGTTAGGTGTAGCTTATGAAGTGGCTGCGATTCTCGGCAGAGAGGTTATGCTTCCAGAAACAAGCCTAGAGCCGGTAAGTGAAAAGGCAACGGATTATGTAAAGGTTGTTGTCGAGGCGACTGAGGATAATCCGCTATACGTTGCGAAAATGATTAAAAATGTGAAAATCGGTCCGTCACCACTGTGGATGCAAACCCGCCTAATGTCTGCGGGAATCCGTCCGCACAATAATGTGGTTGATATCACGAACTACATTCTTCTCGAATACGGCCAGCCGCTTCATGCATTTGACTATGACCGTTTGGGTTCAAAAGAAATTCTTGTCCGCCGTGCGAACGACGGCGAGAAATTTGTGACGCTGGATGATGTAGAGCGAACATTAACAGCAGACCATTTAGTGATCACGAATGGAACAGAACCTGTTGCGCTTGCAGGGGTTATGGGCGGTGCTAATTCTGAGGTAACTTCTGATACGACTACGGTGTTGTTGGAAGCAGCATATTTTACCGGAGCAACAGTAAGAAAAGCGTCTAAAGATCACGGCCTTCGCAGTGAAGCCAGTGCCCGCTTTGAGAAGGGGGTTGACCCGAACCGGGTTCGTGCAGCTGGTGAACGAGCAGCCTACTTAATGGCTAAGTACGCTGGCGGTGAAGTTTTAGAAGGAGCAGCAGAGGTAGATACACTAACTGTTGAACCGGCAGTGGTTTCAGTTACTCTGGAAAAAATCAACCGAGTACTGGGAACCAGCCTTGATATGAAGGATGTGGAAGCCATCTTCGACCGCCTTCAATTTGGGGTTTCTGTTGAAGGGGATACAGTTACTGTAACGGCGCCAACACGCCGCGGTGACATCAAAATTGAAGAGGATTTACTCGAAGAGGTTGCCCGCCTATTCGGCTATGACAACATCCCGAAAACCTTGCCGATCGGTTCCACAACACCAGGAAAGCTATCTGAATATCAAAAGAAACGCCGTGTTGTCCGTGCATATTTAGAAGGAGCGGGTTTGTACCAGGCTGTTACTTATTCTTTAACAAGTGAAGAAAAGGCGTCTCAGTTTGCTATGGAAAAGAGGGATTTCACCCGCTTGGCCATGCCGATGAGTGAGGACCGCAGTGTCTTGCGCTTAAGTATCATGCCGCAGTTGTTAGAAGTATTGAAATACAACAGCGCTCGTCAAAATGACAACCTAGCAGTATACGAAACCGGAAATGTCTTTTTATCCAACGGTGTGGATGTTCTTCCTGAAGAAAAAGAGCATTTGGCTGGGGCGATCACCGGTCTTTGGAACAATCATTCTTGGCAGGGCGAAAAGAAACCTGTTGATTTCTTCGTTTTAAAAGGTATTTTGGAAGGATTATTTGCAAAGCTTGGTCTAACAGAACGTGTCGAATATGTTCAAACACAAGTAGAGGGCATGCACCCAGGGCGCACTGCGGAAATCCGGTTAGATGGTTTGAAAATCGGCTTTGCCGGCCAACTGCATCCAAGCGTCCAAAAAGACCTAGATTTAAAAGATACCTATGTATTTGAATTATCATTAAAAGCGGTTCTTGGTGTAGAAACGGAAGCACTGCGATATCAGTCTATTCCGCGCTACCCATCCATAACAAGAGATATTGCCCTTGTGGTAAACAGAGAAACGGTGTCAGGAACGTTGAAGGATGTTATCGTTAAAGCTGGTGCACCTCTTCTGAAAGAAGCTTATGTATTTGACTTATATGAGGGCGATAAGATGGAAGAAGGCAAGAAGTCCATTGCGTTCTCATTAAAATATGTGGATCCAGAACGTACTCTTACAGATGAAGAGGTAACAAAGGTTCACGCGCGCGTGCTTGAGGCATTAAAAGAGCAAGCAGGTGCAGTTTTAAGGGGATAATGTTTCGAAAAAAGAGTATCCGACGTTGGTTACGTTGGATACTCTTTTTACGTTTATTTATGTTTTTCGTAGAGGGTGTCATATTGTTTTGCAAGGGAGATATCCAGGTCGGTTAAACCTCCAGCATGCCAGGAGGTTATTTTTAAAGTGACCATTTTATAGTCAATCGATATGAATGGATGGTGATTTTTTTCTTCGGATAACTGGGCGATATCATTAACGAATGCCATCCCTTTTAAAAATTCCTGAAAACGGTACTTTTTAACAATAAACTTGCCATCCAGTTTCCAGCCGGTTAGACTATTAAGCACTATAGCAATTTCTTCTTCACCTAATCGTTTCAAATTGGCCCCTCCCTGAATCCTTACTTCTTCTTTTTATTAACCTTTGCCATCGCCTTATCCGTATTTGCAAAATGAATCTTCACAAACCCAGGAAGCACACCCTGCCCTTTTTTCAAAATGAGCTTGGCAGCGGCCTCATCCACCTGAGCCCCGGCCCCCTTAGGCAATCGAAAACCGGCAGCCTCGCTTAGTTTATCGATATATTGGATAAAAGCATACCGTGCGAGAATACTTGCCGCGGCCACGGCCAAATGGATGCCCTCGGCCTTTGTGCTGAAATAGACATTCTCCCTGACAATGGCCTTCTGCCCTTTAAGATGCTGATAATAGGTTCCCGCCTGCACAAATTGGTCAATTAAAACAGCATCAGGCTTCTCTGGTGAAATTTTCTCTAAAACCTTCAATATCGCCTGGTTATGAAGCAATGCCTTCATTTTCCCTTGCGACATTCCTGCTGCTTGAACCTGATTATACTTTTCATTTTTTAATGTCATTAGGCTGAACGGTACAATATCCTTGATCACCTTGGCAATTTCAATGATTTTGTCATCGTTTAAATCCTTCGAATCTCTAACTCCCAATTCTTTTAATAAAGGAATATCCTTTTTCCGTACATAAGCAGCGACGACCGTAATCGGGCCGAAAAAGTCACCAGTCCCTACTTCATCCGAGCCAATGACAGACCAGTCACTAAATCCGGCTGGAAGCCCCGCCCCTGCCTTGGAAGAGGTTGCTGTCGTTTTTCCATTGCCGGCTGCCTTCTTGGCAGGTCCGGCTTCTGAAGCGGCCCCGCCCCATCTTCCCGCTTCTTTCTCACAATCATTCCCCTGAAACAGTACCTTCCCCGATTTATAAGCAGTAATCGCACAACCAGGAGTTTTCGCCGCAAACACGCTTCCGGGTGGAAGCTTAGCTGCTAAATGCTTGCTGTAATAGTCTTTCATCTTTAAAATTGTATTTATATCACATACCAAAACAACATTTGCCACTTATAGCACCACATTTCTATTAAATATATTCATTATTACAACTTTTCGACTTTAATCTTTTCATGTTATGATATAGTGTAGGATTCTTGAAAGGGGCATTAACATTGTCGAATACTCAGAAAAACAGAATTACCGTAGATATTTACGGGCAACAATACGTGATCTTAGGCACGGAAAGTCCGAGTCATATTCGCTATGTAGCATCGTTAGTCAACGCTAAAATGCGCGAAATTAGTTCAAAGAATCCAGGACTCGAGGTAAATAAACTTGCAGTTCTAACAGCAGTTAACGCAGTCAATGATTATATCAAAATAAAAGAAGAGATGGAACGACTGACGATAGAACTACAAAAAGAAAAGGATTAAAAACGATGTTAGATTTAGCTATTATTTTATTTTTAATTATTGGTTTTTTTGTCGGCCTTAAAAGAGGCTTTATCTTGCAGCTGGTTCATTTAACCGGTTTTATCATTGCCTATATTGCTGCCTATATTTACTACGATGATCTTGCACCAAAACTGACCCTTTGGATTCCTTACCCAAACTTTGGTGAGGATACAGCATTAAAAATTATCACCGATGCCGCAAACATGGAGACCGCATTTTATCGGGCGATTGCTTTTGTTATTATCTTTTTTGCAGTAAAAGTGATTATGCAGATTATCGGATCGATGTTTGACTTTATTGCTCATTTGCCGGTATTAAGGCTGTTAAACGTATGGGCTGGTGGAATTTTAGGATTTTTGGAAGTCTATTTAATTATCTTTATTGTATTATATATTGGTGCCTTATTACCAATCGAACTTTTCCAAAATATGCTAGATGGCTCCTTCATGGCAAAGGCGATTGTGAATTACACCCCAGTCCTTTCTCAGCAGATTAAGGATTGGTGGATTGAATATAATGCCTGAGTGAACTTCTCTGATGCAGAGGAGTTTTTCTATTATCAGAAAAAAGGTTAAAATGAAAATGTGTTAATTAAAGGCAGGTGGAATTAATGGAAGTGAATAAAAAAGAAGTCATTCACTTATTAGAGACAATAGCGATTTATATGGAAATAAAGGGTGAAAATCCTTTTAAAATTTCAGCTTTTCGGAAGGCGGCCACAGCGCTTGAGACTGACGACAGAAGTTTAACAGAAATAGACGACTTTACAGCACTATCCGGTATTGGCAAAGGGACTGCTGCTGTAATCGAAGAATACATAAAGGAAGGATCATCCAATGTTTTAAAGGAGCTTAAGGAAGAGGTTCCGCCAGGTTTGATTCCGCTTCTCCAAATACCAGGTCTTGGCGGCAAAAAAATCTCTAAGCTTTATAAGGAATTGGGGATCACCGATGTAACAACCTTAAAAGAAGCGTGTGAAGCCGGGAAGGTTCAAGGGCTAGCTGGGTTTGGAAGGAAGACGGAGGAAAAAATCTTAAGTGCAATCTCGAACGTGGGAACAAGACCAGAACGGCTGCCCCTCGCTTACATGTTACCAATCGCGGAATGGATTGAAACAAGCCTTGAAAAATTTACTGATATTGAGCGTTTTTCACGTGCTGGAAGCTTGCGTAGGATGCGGGAAACTATTAAGGATCTGGATTTTATCATCGCTGCTAATCAGCCGGAAACTGTACGTGAACAGCTGTTAAAATTGCCGAATATTAAAGAAGTGATTGGAGCGGGGGATACAAAAATATCGGTTACCTTGGAATTTGATTATGATATATCCGTCGACTTCCGCTTGGTGAAGCCGGAGGAATTCGTTACAACACTTCACCATTTTACCGGTTCAAAGGACCATAATGTGCGGATGAGGCAATTGGCTAAGGAGCGCGGTGAAAAAATAAGCGAATACGGCGTTGAAAACGTGGAAACAGGGGAAAGCCTCACCTTCTCTTCCGAGGAAGAATTTTTCAAGCATTTCGATCTTCCATTTATCCCTCCTGAAGTAAGAGAGGATGGCCGGGAGGTAGATACATTCAAAGTAGATGAGGAATTAATTGAACTCGAAGACATCAAAGGCGACCTGCACATGCATTCGACCTGGAGTGATGGAGCCCATACCATCGAACAAATGGCGGAAGCCTGCCGAGCCAGGGGTTATCAATATATGGCTATTACCGACCATTCTCAGTATCTTAAAGTGGCTAACGGTCTAACTCGTGAAAGACTGCTGCAACAAAAAGAAGAAATTAAGAAGCTAAATGAACAATATGATGATTTTTTGATATTATCAGGTGTGGAAATGGATATTTTACCGGACGGCAGTCTGGATTACGATGATGACCTGCTAGCGGAAATGGATTTTGTCATCGCCTCCATCCATTCTGCTTTTTCACAACCAAAAGAAAAAATCATGGAGCGCCTAAAGAAAGCGCTGCATAATGCCCATGTCGATTTAATCGCCCATCCGACCGGCCGGAAAATTGGCCGCCGCGAGGGCTATGAAGTGGATATGGACTTACTGATCCAATTGGCGAAAGCAACGAACACAGCATTAGAGTTGAACGCAAATCCAAACCGCCTTGACCTCGCCGCAGAGCATTTACGGAAAGCCCAGGAGGCCGGCGTAAAAATATTAATCAACACCGATGCCCATCAATTGGATACATTAAAGCATATGGAAATCGGTGTATCCGCGGCTAAAAAAGGCTGGATTAAAAAATCAACGGTTCTAAATGCCCTGGATAAAAAGGACTTGCTAAATTTTCTACATAATAGATGACAAAGGAGGCTCGCCCTCATGCAAGATAGAGTTTTAAAGGTTTTAGAGTTTACCAAGGTCAGGGAGCAGCTATTAGAGCACGCTTCCTCCTCCCTTGGAAGGGAAAAAATAAAAAATTTGGTGCCGTCGACGGACTACGATGAGGTTGTCAAACTGCAAGCGGAAACCGACGAGGCGGCAGCCGTATTGCGTATTAAAGGCAATGTGCCACTGTCAGGCATTCATGATATTAGGCCTCATATTAAACGCTCTGTAATAGGTGGTGTTTTGAGCCCGCATGAGCTTGTGCAGATTGCCAGCACGATTCATACCAGCCGGCAGATGAAGCGATTCTTAGAGGAGATTGCTGAGGAACGGACAGAAATTCCCATTTTATTAGAACAAGTGGAGCAAATCATTCCATTGACGAACCTGGAACAGGCCATTAAAATGGCCATTGACGAAAGCGGTGAAGTGCTTGATGGTGCGAGCGAACTGCTTCGTTCGTTAAGACATCAGCTTCGCACCAATGAAGCACGGGTCCGTGAAAAACTTGAAAGCATGATTCGCTCTTCTAGTGCTCAAAAAATGCTGTCTGACGCGATCGTTACCATCCGCAATGACCGTTTTGTTATTCCTGTAAAGCAGGAATACCGCGGGCATTATGGCGGGATTATTCATGATCAAAGTTCATCGGGGCAAACATTATTTATTGAGCCGCAAGTGATTGTCCAGTTAAACAATCAGCTTCAGGATATCCGTGTGAAGGAGCAGCTGGAGATTGAGCGGATTTTAACAGAGCTTTCCGCCAAGGCAGCAGAATACGAGAGTGAACTTCAGGTCATTGTAAAAATTTTGGCCAATTTGGATTTTGTTTTTGCAAAATCCCGCTATGGGCGAAAGATAAAAGCGTCAATGCCGGCGATGAACAATGAGGGCAGAATCTCTTTATATAAGGCAAGACACCCTTTAATTCCAATCGATGAAGTGGTCGCGAACGATATTATGCTTGGCAAAGATTATACGACCATTGTCATTACCGGTCCAAACACCGGGGGAAAAACGGTTACCTTAAAAACACTCGGCCTATGTACCTTGATGGCACAGGCGGGCCTGCAGGTACCAGCCCTAGATGGCTCAGAGCTTGCCGTGTTTGGGGCTGTTTACGCGGATATTGGCGATGAACAGTCGATTGAACAGAGTTTGAGTACGTTTTCTTCACATATGGTCAATATTGTTGACATCTTAAATCGGGTTGATTATAACAGTCTTGTTCTGTTTGATGAATTGGGGGCCGGTACGGACCCGCAGGAGGGGGCCGCATTGGCCATTTCCATTCTGGACGAGGTTCATAATAGAGGAGCGAGGGTTGTAGCCACAACCCACTATCCGGAATTAAAAGCATACGGCTATAACCGTGAAGGTGTGTTAAATGCAAGTGTGGAGTTTGATGTAGAAACATTAAGCCCAACCTATAAGCTGCTCTTAGGCGTCCCAGGCCGGAGCAATGCATTTGAAATCTCGAAACGGCTCGGCCTGAATGAGCGGGTCATCGGGGCCGCGCGCTCCCATGTTAGCGAGGATACAAATCAAATTGATCAGATGATTGCCTACCTTGAAGAAAGCAGACGTCAAGCTGAAAGCGACCGTGATGAGGCACTTGATTATTTAAAGCAGGCCGAGAAGCTGCACAAAGACTTGCAAAAACAAATGATAGAGTTTTATGAGAAGAAAGACTCAATGCTTGAGAAAGCTGCGGAAAAGGCGGAGGAAATCGTCATAGAGGCGAAAAGAGAAGCGGAGCAAGTGATTCGTGACCTTCGCAAGATGCGGACCGAAAAGCATGCAGATATCAAAGAACACGAATTAATTGAAGCAAAAAGGCGCCTAGAGGGCGCGGCACCGGAGATTAAGAAATCCGATAAGCTACTCAATAAAAAAACGAAAAAGCAACCATTCACAGCTGGGGATGAAGTAAAAGTACTCACCTTTAACCAAAACGGCATATTGGTGGATAAAGTCTCGGATGACGAATGGCAGGTTCAGATCGGCATCTTAAAAATGAAGGTAAGAGAAAAGGATTTGGAATATATCGGTACCTCTCAAACAAAACAAACAGAAATGAAGCCGCTGGCGATTGTGAGAGGGCGGGATTCTAATGTGAAGCTTGAATTGGACCTAAGGGGAGAACGGTATGAGGATGCTCTTTTAAAAGTGGAAAAATATATTGATGATGCCCTGCTCGCCAATTATCCGCGTGTTTCCATCATTCACGGGAAAGGAACTGGAGCATTAAGACAAGGGGTACAGGAGTATTTACGAAACCATCGCTCCGTCAAGAAAATCCGCTTTGGAGAAGCCGGTGAAGGCGGTTCAGGTGTCACCGTTGTTGAATTTAAATGATAACTCGCCGATTGACAAGTCCGTTAAGATGAAGGCAGAGGAGTAATTGAATTTATGCGTTCGGAATTTGAAAAAATTTCGATTTGCAAAATAGATTCAGGGGAGAGTAGGCAATGGACCAGTTCTGGGAAAACGAATATATTCAAATAGCGGCCTATTACAGTGTAGTCATTTTATGTATGATTGTATTTTTAGCCGTTTTCGAAATGGTTACGAAATACAAAAATTGGGATGAAATAAAGAAGGGAAATTTGGCTGTGGCAATGGCAACTGGTGGAAAAATTTTTGGCGTTGCCAACATTTTTAGGCATACCATTGAAGACCACAGTTCATTGCTTTCCATGATTGGCTGGGGTATATACGGCTTTGTATTACTACTGGCTGGTTACTTTATCTTTGAATTTTTAACTCCAAAGTTTAAAATTGATGAGGAAATTCAAAATGATAATCGGGCTGTAGGCTTGATTTCGATGATTATTTCCATTGGGCTATCCTATGTCATCGGGGCAGGAATATCATAAGGGGAGAGAGTTTGTGGAAACATTAGCAAAAGTACTAATAGGATTATGCGGACTATTCGTGGTGCTGGGCGTTATCTATCTCTTATTTTAAATTAAGGAAAATCACCGTGTGAATTATTTCACGGTGATTTTTTATTTTATAAACATAATGATTACGAAAAAAATTAGGAATGTGAAACGTGAATAAACTAGATAAACTATTGCTAATTTAGTTGATAGACAAAAGGCAGTAATTATATCAAGATATGGAAATAGCAATTGTTTATTGTCATAATTTGTTCTATAATAGGCTTAGATGTTGGAATTTTCATAATTTAATAAACGTAAGGAGGCTTAGTATGTCGGAGTTAAAACCGTGGTTGAAAAATTATCCTAATGAGGTACCTGCCACACTGGAATACTCCACAGATCCAGTACACAAATACTTGGAAGTAACAGCCAAGAAGTTTCCGGATAAAGTATCACTTCACTTTATGGGGAAGGAGCTTACCTTTAAACAGCTCTATGAAGATGCCCAAAGTTTTGCCGGCTATCTGCAGGCGAATCTTGGAGTTCAAAAGGGTGACCGCGTTGCAATTATGCTTCCGAATAGTCCGCAAAATGTTATCTGCTTCTTCGGAATTCTGATCGCCGGCGGGGTAGTCGTGGAAACCAATCCACTATACACAGAACGAGAGCTTGAACACCAAATGAATGATTCTGGCGCAAAGGTCATTGTTACGATGGATATCCTTTACCCGCGCGTCGCAAAAGTAATGCCGCACACTGATTTAAAACACATCATTGTTACCGCTATCAAAGATTTCCTCCCATTTCCTAAAAACTTAGTTTACCCTTACATGCAGAAAAAACAATACGGAATTGTTGTAAATGTAAAACATGAGGGCAGCACCCACTTGCTGACAGAAGTTTTAAAACAAAAAAAGAAAAAATTAATGGAATATGACATCAATATTGATGAAGATATTGCCCTGCTTCAATATACCGGTGGAACGACTGGCGTGGCAAAAGGTGTCATGCTAACCCATAAAAATGTGAATGCCAATACCACTATGAACCAGGCCTGGGTCTTTAAAGCTCAGCCAGCAAAAGAAGTCATTTTGGGAATATTGCCATTCTTCCATGTCTTTGGCTTAACCACGGTTATGATTCTGTCCGTAAAGATGGCCGCTAAATTGATTTTAATGCCTAAATTTGATGCGCTTGAGACGTTGAAAACGATTCAAAAGCACCGAGTAACACTTTTTCCAGGAGCACCAACTATTTTTATCGGTCTGTTAAAACATCCAGATTTGAAAAAATATGATTTATCATCAATTGAGGCATGTATCAGCGGTTCAGCACCGCTTCCGCATGAAGTCCAGGAAAAATTTGAGGCAATTACAGGCGGTAAGCTTGTCGAAGGCTATGGTCTTTCAGAAGCATCACCAGTTACTCATTCCAACTTCTTATGGGGGGCAGTAAGAGTTAAGGGCAGTATAGGCGTTCCGTATCCTGATACAGATTCCAAAATTGTATCTTCTGAAACGGGAGAAGAGATGCCTGCTGGAGAAATTGGTGAAATTATCATTAAAGGTCCACAGGTAATAAAAAGGGCTACTGGAATCGGCCTGAGGAGACAGCGCAAACAATAAAAGACGGCTGGCTGTATACAGGTGATCTAGGATACATGGATGAAAACGGATATTTTTATGTAGTTGACCGGAAGAAAGACATGATTATTGCAGGCGGATTTAATATTTATCCGCGCGAAATAGAAGAAGTTTTATATCAGCATCCCGATGTTGTCGAAGCAGTCGTTGCGGGTGTGCCTGACCCTTATCGGGGTGAAACAGTTAAGGCATACATTGTCTTAAAAGAAGGTGTAACAGTTACAGCAGAGGAAATGAACACGTACGTCAGAAAATTTCTTACTGCTTATAAAGTGCCAAGACTTTACGAATTCAGAAGTGAACTTCCGAAAACCGCTGTAGGGAAAATACTGCGAAGAATGCTAGTCGATGAGGAAATCCAAAAATTGGAGGACGAGGCTAAAAAGCACGCGTAACTTGTCAAATATAAATTTTTAAAATATTATGAAGAAAATAGCTTGTCTTTCTTGACAGAAAGTTATATAAAAACTATTATTAAAATATGAATGATGATTCATTCATATTTTTCTTTTTAACTAATAAGAAAGTATAAACTATCTTAACACATAAATTCAATTGCGCCTCTGTCTTCGTCCTATCGGACTCGTTAATCGGCGAGTTTCCATTTAATTTTCTTGGTTTGTAAATTTTTCTTCAAAGGGGGGAATGTATGTGAAAAAAATGAAACCAAAATATATGCAAATCATCGATGCTGCGGTAGTTGTGATTGCTGAAAACGGTTACCACCAGGCTCAGGTTTCCAAGATTGCCAAACAGGCTGGAGTGGCTGACGGCACGATTTATTTGTATTTTAAAAATAAAGAAGACATCCTTATCTCACTCTTTGAAGAAAAAATGGGAAGCTTCATAGAAAAAATAGATGAAGAAATTGCAGGAAAAGAGACGGCGGCAGAGAAATTATTAGTGTTGGTTGAAACTCATTTTCAGCTTCTTTCAGAAGACTATCGATATGCAGTCGTCACACAGTTGGAATTGCGGCAATCTAACAAAGAGCTGCGCATGAGAATAAATAATGTTCTAAAGGGCTATCTTCAGGTGATTGATAAGATTATAATGGAAGGTAAAGAAACTGGTGAGTTTTCTGACGGCCTCGATGTTCGGCTTGCCCGTCAAATGGTCTTTGGTACCATTGATGAGATTGTCACATCCTGGGTTTTAAAAGAGGAGAAATTCAACTTGACAGCACTTGCACCCAAAGTCCATCGCCTTTTGATTAACGGGTTTGCAGGCTGCTAGATTACAAACTAGGGGAGGGATACATAAAATGGACTATTTAAAATGTTCAGTGGAGGGCTCCATCGCAACCATAACGTTGCAGCGACCTCCGGCAAACGCGCTTTCATCAGGCCTGTTGCGCGAACTGTCAGCCACGCTTGATGAAATAGAACCTAACCGTGAGATTAGGGTTGTCGTAATCAATGGTGAAGGGCGCTTTTTCTCAGCAGGTGCTGATATTAAAGAATTTACGACAGTAGAAAGTTCTGAAGGTTTTTCTAACTTAGGCAAATTCGGACAAGATCTAATGGAAAGAGTGGAAAAGTTTCCGAAGCCGATTATTGCGGCTATTCACGGCGCTGCCCTTGGCGGCGGGCTGGAACTGGCAATGGCATGCCATATCCGTCTTGTCAGCGAAACCGCGAAACTAGGACTTCCTGAATTACAGCTAGGCATTATTCCGGGCTTTGCTGGTACCCAGCGTCTGCCAAGATATGTGGGAACGGCAAGAGCAGCAGAAATAATGTTAACTTCCGAGCCAATCACCGGATTGGAAGCGGTTCAATATGGGTTGGCTAACCATGCTTATCCAGAAAATGAAGTCTTGGAACATGCTTATAAGCTTGCAGGGAAAATTGCCAAGAAGAGCCCTGTCTCTGTCAAAGCTGCTATTGAACTATTAAACTATGCAAAAACGAAGGAATTTAATGAAGGTGTTAAGCGGGAAGCGGAATTATTTGGCGAGGTTTTTGTTTCCAAAGATGCAAAAGAAGGCATTCAAGCTTTTATTGAAAAAAGAGAACCTCATTTTAAAGGTGAATAAACTTTCCTAGTCATCGAGCGAGTGCTCGCTAGGAAGCTTATTATATTTTTTATAAAAAATTTTCTCAATCTTTCAAACTAAACAAATGTTTGAATATTTAGGAGGGTAACCATGAACATTTTTGTGTTAATGAAAAGAACCTTTGATACAGAGGAAAAGATTGCAATTTCCGGCGGCAAAATCAACGAAGATGGTGCTGAATTCATCATTAACCCTTATGATGAATACGCGATCGAAGAAGCGATTCAGGTCCGTGATGCAAACGGCGGCGAAGTAACCGTTATTTCTGTCGGCAGCGAAGAAGCTGAAAAGCAATTGCGTACTGCGCTTGCTATGGGTGCTGATAAGGCTGTTCTAATCAATACGGAAGACGATGTAGAAAATGGCGACCAATTTACAACTGCCAAAATTCTTGCTGAATATTTAAAGGACAAAGATGCTGATTTAATCCTTGGGGGGAACGTAGCGATTGATGGCGGTTCAGGACAGGTTGGACCACGTGTTGCTGAACTTCTAAACATTCCTTACGTAACCACGATTACTAAGCTTGAAATTGACGGAACTAAGGCAACTGTTACTCGTGACGTTGAAGGGGATTCTGAAGTAATCGAAACAAGCCTTCCGCTTTTAGTAACTGCTCAGCAAGGCTTGAACGAGCCGCGCTACCCATCATTGCCAGGTATCATGAAGGCAAAGAAAAAGCCTCTTGATGAGTTGGAATTAGATGATCTGGATCTTGAAGAAGATGATGTGGAAGCAAAAACAAAAACAATTGAAATTTACCTGCCGCCAAAGAAAGAAGCAGGCAAGGTTTTATCTGGCGATTTAGCTGATCAAGTAAAAGAACTTGTTCAACTGCTCCACACTGAAGCAAAAGTAGTCTAATCGGTTTATCATAAAAATTGATTTGCAGGAGGTAAACACTAATGTCTAGAAAAGTATTAGTTTTAGGAGAAGTTCGAGACGGATCCTTACGTAATGTATCTTTTGAAGCAGTTGCTGCAGCTAAAACTGTTGCTGAAGGCGGAGAAGTAGTAGGAGTATTGCTTGGAGAAGCAGTACAAAGCCTTGGTGCAGAATTAATTCAATCCGGTGCAGACCGCGTTGTTGTTGTTGAAAATGAAAAATTAAAGCAGTATACATCAGACGGCTACTCTCAAGCACTTTTAGCAGTCATTGACCAAGAAAAGCCTGAAGGCCTTGTTTTCGGTCATACAGCACTTGGAAAAGACCTTTCCCCAAGAGTTGCTGCTAAGCTATCATCAGGTCTAATTTCTGATGCTACAGCTGTTGAAGTGGCTGGCGGTAACGTTGTCTTTACAAGACCAATCTATTCCGGTAAAGCATTCGAAAAGAAAATTGTGACTGACGGTTTAATCTTTGCAACCGTTCGTCCAAATAACATTGCTCCACTTGAGAAAGATGAATCAAGAAGCGGAGAAGTTTCTTCCCTTTCTGTAGAAATCAAAGACCTTCGCGCCATCGTTAAAGAGGTAGTCAGAAAAGCTACTGAAGGTGTAGACCTGAGCGAAGCAAAAGTCGTTATTTCTGGCGGACGAGGCGTGAAGAGTGCAGAAGGCTTTGCACCTTTAAAAGAATTGGCTGCTGTATTAGGCGGAGCAATTGGGGCTTCCCGCGGTGCATGTGACGCTGAATATTGCGATTACTCCCTGCAAATCGGCCAAACTGGTAAGGTTGTAACTCCAGACCTATATATTGCCTGCGGTATTTCCGGAGCTATCCAACACCTTGCAGGTATGTCAAACTCTAAAGTTATTGTGGCCATTAACAAAGATCCTGAAGCAAACATCTTCAAAGTGGCAGACTACGGTATCGTTGGTGACTTGTTTGAGGTTGTTCCACTTTTAACTGAAGAGTTTAAAAAACTTAAAGTTCATTCATAATAAAAGATGAGGGCGAGCGGGATGTTCCGCTCGCCTTTATCATGAGTTTGCATAGAATACTTACTAGGCAAAAAGGGAAAATTACCTGCGAAACAGATTATTAGCGTGATTTTCCAAACGATGTTATACTTTCGTTAGATTTAAGTATTAATTAGGGAGGCAATGAAAAATGGCTATTGCACACGTAACAGATCAAAACTTTGCGGCTGAAACAGGTTCAGGCCTTGTTCTTGTAGATTTCTGGGCACCATGGTGCGGACCTTGCAAAATGATTGCGCCAGTTTTAGAAGAACTTGATGCTGAAATGGGAGATAAAGTCAAAATTGCGAAACTTGACGTGGATGAAAATCCGCAGACAGCTTCTAATTTTGGAGTAATGAGCATTCCAACTTTACTAGTGTTGAAAAACGGTGAAGTTGTTGACAAAACTGTCGGCTTCCAGCCAAAAGAAGCTTTAGCTGGCTTACTTCAAAAGCACATTTAAGCTTGAAAAGAGCATCTAATAGAACCATACTAGTAATAAATCCGGACATATATGCTGCTAGCAATAGCAGCATATATGTCCGTTTTTTTGTGGGCTTTATAAAACCTGGCTCTTTTCTCAGAGATTGTTGCTTTTAACTATATTGAAAACACCGAGTGGATTGGAGCGAAAGGCGCTTGACTCCTGCGGGAAATAGAGGAAAGGTCGAGACCCCGCAGACGGAACGTCGAGGAGGCTCGACTTCCTCCCCGCGGGTTTGCTGAGCGCCTGTAGCGGAAAGGAACGGACAGTGTTATTCCCAAAAACAACAAACTTTACGAAAAGAGCCTAAAACTTTTAGCAAAGCTTTAAAGGTTTTTCATGTAGTTGTCGATGGAAATTTGTAAAAATCCGGAGATTAAGGTAAATGTAGTGTCAAACCCAGAAAAGTCAGTTAAGAATCAATTGTTTCGCAAATGAACGATGGCATAAAAAAACAGACGAAGGAGGAAGAACATTATGGATAAACAACCCATATTTACTTTTTTTGTTTTAAGTGATATTCAATTAACATTAAAAAATGAGCTTTCCCATAAAAAACTTGCAGATGCTTTGGAGGATCTTTATGTTATTGACCCGGATGCATCAGCATTGATCATTAATGGGGATTTGGTTAATGATGGAGGAGAAGAAAGTTATGGAAAATTCAAAGAAATAATAGAGCAGCACTCTCTTCCTAAGGAAGTGTGCTACACCATTGGAAATCATGAGTTTTTTAATAATGATGGTATTGAGCCATCAATTAATCGTTTTTTAGCATTTAGTCAGCTTGAAAAGGTTTATTATGAAAAGGAAATTCATGGCTATCCTTTTCTATTTTTAGGCACAGAAAGCTGGGGGCCAATCGGATCTCCGACGAAAGATTCTGCTGTGTTAAGTCACGAACAGCTAAAATGGCTGGAAAATAAGTTAGAACATTTAAAGCAAGCCACAAATCCAATTTTTGTTTTTCTGCATCATCCAATCCCCTTCACCTTAAATGGGACAGACTTGCCTTATTATAAGGATGCTGTTATTCGGGCTCGAGAATTAGTAAAAGTTTTAGCAAACGCGGAAAATGTATTCTTTTTTTCCGGACATTCACATTGGGATTTACACTTTCCAAACATGTATGTGGAGCATCCTTTTCATATGGTTAATAGCGGGGCTGTCTATGACATTTGGGGACCCGACGGAAAGGGCGGTGATGATGTCATCGATCAGGCCGGAAGCCAGGGATTGTATGTGCAGGTATTTGAAAAACATGTACTTGTTAAGGGGCGCGATTTCACTAACAGGCAGTGGATTCCGGAATTTCAATTCAGCATTGGATTAAAATAATCATTTCTGTTTTATAAATGTGATTGTTTTATAGGTAGGTAAAAATTTTGCACATTATAGTCAGAATCGTGAATCACCGCATAACTACATTTCTATTATAGTGAAAATAAAGATAAAAAAGGAGGTATCAGCCATGGAGAATAAAGTAGTTAAATCAGGTGTATCTGTGAATGCGAAACCAATTCCGGAAAAAAAGTTCTGGACAAATGGAAGAAAAGAAGGATTAGTAGGCTGGCTATTTTTATTACCAGAAGTGATTGGAATTCTATTGCTCTATATTTTTCCGCTTATTTTTTCACTAGTACTATGTTTCTCAGATTGGAATATGGTCGGTGGACTTTCAACTATCCATTTTGCCGGGTTTGATACCATTTTTACTGTTCCGATTGGGATGTTCCTTGCAATCGTTCTTGCCGTCATTATTCATACAAAAGTATATATGTCCAGTTATTTTAAGATTGCATTTTTTATCCCTTGTATATCTTCAATTATTGCTATTGGTGCTGTATGGAGTGCACTTTTCCATCCATCCCTCGGGCCAATTAATCAATTTTTAGCGAGTATGGGGATAGAGAATACACCAATGTGGCTGGCAAGCCCGAAAACCTCATTAATTTCAATTATAATCATTTCGATTTGGGCGGGCATTGGTTATCAAATTATTATTTATCTTTCTTCCCTATCAAGTATTCCGGAGGAATTATATGAAGCAGCAAGTATAGATAGAGCATCTTCGCTTCAGCAGTTTTTTAAAATCACCTTGCCATTACTTGGACCAACAAATGCTTTTCTATTTATTACACTCCTAATTGGTTCATTTAAGGTGTTTGATTTAATCGCATTTTTAACACAAGGTGGTCCAAACAATTCCTCGAATTGGATCCTATTTATTACTAAGAAAAAACCGGACAACTCCGGTTTTTCTTTTTTTCTAGAGACTCCCACTTTCCTTTATCGACGGATTGCATTAAAATTTTAAAAGACAATGATTCTAAAAAAGGCGGAGAGGAGCGGCCGGAATGAATGAGACGATAAAACAAAAGCTTACATTGCTGCCGGATCAGCCCGGCTGCTACTTGATGAAGGATCGTCAGGGCACGATTATTTATGTGGGGAAAGCAAAGGTATTAAAGAACCGAGTACGGTCATATTTTACCGGTTCCCATGATGGAAAAACATTAAGACTTGTCAATGAAATTGAAGACTTCGAATATATTGTCACCTCATCTAATATTGAGGCACTTCTGCTTGAATTAAATTTAATAAAAAAATATGACCCGAAATATAATGTCATGCTTAGGGATGATAAGACCTATCCATTTATTAAGCTGACTGCGGAAAGACATCCCAAGCTAATTATTACAAGAAAAGTAAAAAAGGATAAAGGTAAGTATTTTGGTCCATATCCCAACGTAGGGGCAGCAAACGAAACAAAGAAACTGCTTGATCGGATTTACCCGCTCCGCAAATGTTCCACGCTTCCTGACCGGGTCTGCCTGTATTATCACTTGGGTCAGTGCCTGGCGCCCTGCGTAAATGAGGTTTCAGAAGAACAGTATAAACAAATGACTGATGAAATTACCCGCTTTTTAAATGGCGGCTATAAGGAAATAAAAAAGGATTTGACAGAAAAAATGCAGGCTGCTTCGGAAGAGCTTGATTTTGAAAGAGCAAAGGAGTTCCGTGACAAAATTATTCATATTGAAACGATCATGGAAAAACAAAAGATCACGATGACTGATTTTACTGACCGTGATGTATTCGGCTATGCGGTTGACAAAGGCTGGATGTGTGTTCAAGTGTTTTTTGTGCGCCAAGGGAAGCTGATTGAACGAGACGTTTCGATGTTCCCTATCTATAATGAGCCGGAAGAAGAAATTCTCACCTTCCTTGGCCAATTTTATCAAAAGACGAACCATTTTAAACCCAAGGAAATTCTCATCCAAGACGATGTGGATTTGTACATGGCTGAGCAGTTATTGGAAGTAAAAGTCATCAAGCCGCAGCGGGGTCAGAAAAAGGACCTTGTCAAAATGGCAATTAAAAATGCGAAAATCGCCTTGAATGAAAAGTTCTCTCTTATTGAAAAAGATGAGGAAAGAACAATTAAAGCTGTTGAAAACCTCGGAGAAATGCTTGGCATATATACGCCACACCGAATTGAGGCCTTTGATAACTCTAACATTCAAGGAACAGACCCTGTTTCAGCGATGATTGTTTTTACAGATGGAAAGGCAAACAAGCGGGAATACCGGAAATATAAAATAAAGTCTGTTGAAGGCCCGGATGATTATGAATCAATGAGAGAGGTAACAAGACGAAGATACTCGAGAGCTCTAAAGGAAGAGCTTCCGCTGCCTGACTTGATCATCATTGACGGTGGAAAGGGACATGTGGAAGCTGTCCGCGATGTGCTAGAAAATGAATTGGGACTGGACATTCCTCTCGCTGGACTGGTGAAGGATGAGAAGCACCGCACATCACAGCTTATGTATGGGAATCCATTAGAAATTGTACCGCTTGCCCGGAATAGCCAGGAATTTTATTTGCTCCAGCGAATCCAGGATGAAGTGCACCGTTTTGCGATTACCTTCCACCGGCAGACACGGGGTAAAACTGCATTCCAATCCTTACTTGACGATATTCCTGGGATTGGCGAAAAACGCAAAAAACAGCTATTAAAGGAATTTGGCTCCGTTAAGAAAATGAAAGAGGCAACCCTTGAAGAATTTAGAGGAATTGGAATTCCCCAACATGTGGCAGTAGAATTAATAAAAAAACTTCAATCACAATAATTGTCACTCTAATATTACTATGCTATAATGAATAAAAATTTAATAGACTATCACTTTTATAAGTAAAGTGAAGGTAGAGGTGCGAGCTTCAATAGTAAAGGCTTGGAGAAGGATGAGCTTCAACGATGGGCTTTGAAAGGGAATGTTCGCCGAAGTAGGGAAACTCTCATTATTTTCTCCGCTGGTTCGTCATTGAAAAAATGCCGGATTGTCAAGACCGTTGTCTTGGAGCGCTATCTTTCATTGTCTACTAACGCGAAAATCTTAATTTTGTGTTTTCAAAGCAATGGGATGTGTTCCCATTGCTTTTTATTTTTTTACAAGAATGACTGAGAGAAGGGGAAGACATGGGTTTAATAGTACAGAAGTTTGGCGGGACCTCCGTTGGCAGCATTGAAAAAATTCTAAATGTCGCAGAATGTGTGCGGGAGGAAATGGAACGCGGAAACCAAGTAGTGGTGGTTGTTTCGGCGATGGGAAAATCGACGGACCAGCTGGTAAATATGGCAAAAGAAATATCCGAGCAGCCGAATAAGCGGGAAATGGATATGCTGCTCTCAACAGGTGAGCAGGTGACAATCGCCTTGCTTTCGATGGCCTTAAACCAAAAGGGGCTAGAGGCTGTTTCCTTTACTGGATGGCAAGCTGGAATTATGACAGAGCCTGTTCACGGAAAGGCAAGGATTTCGAAAATAAACACTGAAGTTGTTCAAAAACAGCTTCAGGCAGGAAAAGTCGTCATTGTTGCCGGATTCCAAGGGGTTACAGAAGAAGGGGAAATCACTACGCTCGGCCGAGGCGGTTCGGATACAACTGCTGTTGCACTTGCGGCTGCCCTAAATGCGGATAAATGTGATATCTATACTGATGTAACCGGGGTATTTACAACAGATCCCCGTTACGTCAAGAACGCTCGGAAATTATTATCTGTGTCGTATGATGAAATGCTTGAACTGGCCAATCTGGGTGCGGGAGTTCTTCATCCAAGAGCGGTCGAGTTTGCAAAAAATTATCAAGTAAGGCTGGAGGTTCGCTCTAGCATGGAGAAGGTTGAAGGAACTGTAATTGAGGAGGAAGCAACGATGGAACAAAATTTAGTCGTACGCGGTGTCGCGTTTGAGGATGGCATTACACGGGTTACTGTTTTAGGGCTTAGAAATTCATTAACAAGTTTATCTACTATTTTTACAACATTGGCCAAAAATCATATTAACGTGGATATTATTATTCAAAGCACAACAGAAGAGGGTGCTGCTAATCTATCCTTTTCTATTCATACCGATGATTGGATCCCAACCTTAAATGTACTTGAAAACAATAAAGAAGTACTTGCCTATGACCAGCTTGATGCTGAAAATAAACTGGCAAAGGTATCAATTGTTGGTTCCGGAATGATCTCTAATCCTGGTGTGGCTGCCAAAATGTTTGAGGTTCTGGCCAACAGCAATATTCCTGTAAAGATGGTCAGCACCTCAGAGATCAAAGTATCGGCTGTAGTAGAAGAAAAAAATATGCTCAAAGCAGTAGAAGCCCTGCACGAGGCCTTTGAACTTGGGCAAAACTAAGAAAAGGGGGCCTGCCCCCTTTCTTTTAGTCTTTATCCCATTTTACGGTGAAGCAAACTTTGTTTGATTTTTTGACTGGGTGTTCGAAGGTTTCAGCGATGGCCCCTTTTAGGACTTCGATTTGCTGAGCAAGAAAACCGGCTTCAAGTTGAAAGAAGTTCTCCGCTTTTGATTTAACGCGCGATACAATCATTGGACTTGCCAGCTCGAATTCCAGCTCATTTTTTGCTTCCTTTTTAATTTCTAACTCACCCCAAGAAGCTTTTGCAAAAAAATCAATTACACTTTCATAACTTTCCAAAGGAAATTTTCGGGCAAGACGTTTCCCTGCCCAGTAAAGAATTTCAGGAGTGTCCTTGCCAAAAAGCTCAGGTATAAGAACTTCTCTAATTAATTCATAGCCAAATATAGAGATTGTCCTTGGTTCCGGCATTTGTAGGTCTTGGTCCATTACTGCACTATCTTTCATTTACTTCCCCTCTTTCTATCATTCTATTATATACAAATCGAGTGCTGTTTCAGTACAGTTTTCTAATAATGTAAAGAAGTCGCAAAAAAATTATTATTTTACAATATTTGTTCTTATTTCTTATCATAATTATCGTATCCGATGCAGGAAAAAAATTCTCCCGTAAGATGTTGGTAATTACAAGCAAAAATAAAGCGCTTACAAATTAGAAGCATGCCGAAAATCATATCTGTCATAATATCAATATATTATAAAAATTTTAGTTTTCATCGCTTTTTTATGTATCCGTTTCCTTGACGCTCTATGATGTTGGGAGTAAAATGGACATGTCACATAATTGTCACAGTGATGCTAGGTTATATTAATGAAGGAAGTAAAAACTTAACATCATTTTTTAAAATTTAAAAGGGGGTAAATCAATGGCGGGGAATCGCGAATTTTTCAATCGGAGGCTGCACTCGTTGCTAGGGGTTATCCCAATCGGGGTTTTCATTGTACAGCACCTGATTGTCAACCACTTTGCAACAGAAGGAGTGGAATCCTTCAACAAGGCAGCAAATTTCATGGGGACACTTCCGTTCCGAATTGTCCTTGAGACAGTAGTAATTTATTTACCATTGCTGTTCCATGCAATCTATGGCTTGTACATTGCATTTACAGCAAGAAACAATGTTTCAAGATTTGGTTTCTTTAGAAACTGGATGTTCCTGCTTCAACGTGTATCAGGGGTAATCACTCTTATTTTTATCGCATGGCATGTCTGGGAAACACGTATTGCCGCTGCATTCGGTGCTGAGGTTAACTTCCAAATGATGCATGATATTCTTTCTTCACCAATCATGTTTGCGTTTTATGTAATTGGTATTATTTCAGCTATTTTTCACTTTGCGAACGGATTATGGTCCTTCATGGTAAGCTGGGGTATTACGCAATCCCCACGGTCACAAACTATTGCTACATATTTTACGATGGTAGTTTTCGTACTTCTATCTATCGTAGCAGTTCAAACACTTTTAGCTTTTGTTTGATAAATTAATGATTTTTGGAAAAATATTGGATTTGGATTAAGGGAGTGAGTCACGATGAGTAAAGGTAAAGTGATCATTGTCGGCGGCGGATTGGCCGGCTTGATGGCAACTATTAAGGTTGCGGAACACGGAACTCCTGTAGAATTATTTTCTCTTGTTCCTGTTAAACGCTCTCACTCTGTTTGTGCCCAAGGCGGTATTAATGGAGCAGTAAATACTAAAGGTGAAGGGGACTCCCCATGGATTCACTTTGATGATACTATTTATGGCGGAGATTTCTTGGCTAACCAGCCTCCGGTTAAGGCAATGTGTGATGCCGCGCCTGGTATTATCAATTTATTTGACCGGATGGGTGTTATGTTTAACCGTACTCCGGAAGGCTTATTAGACTTCCGCCGTTTCGGAGGAACTCAACACCACAGAACTGCATTTGCTGGTGCAACAACTGGTCAGCAGCTTTTATATGCATTGGATGAGCAAGTTCGCCGCCACGAGGTAGCGGGACTTGTTACTAAATATGAAGGCTGGGAGTTTTTGGGCGTAGTCGTTGACGAGGAAGGCGTTTGCCGTGGAATTGTTGCCCAAGACTTGAAAACAATGGAAATCAAATCATTCGTTGCGGATGCCGTCATAATGGCAACTGGCGGACCTGGTATTATTTTTGGTAAATCTACAAACTCAATAATTAACACTGGTTCTGCAGCATCGATTGTTTATCAGCAGGGTGCATATTATGCAAATGGTGAAATGATTCAGATTCACCCAACTGCCATCCCTGGCGACGATAAACTTCGCTTAATGAGTGAATCTGCACGTGGTGAAGGCGGCCGTGTTTGGACATACAAAGACGGAAAGCCTTGGTACTTCCTAGAGGAAAAATATCCTGCATATGGAAACTTGGTACCACGTGATATTGCAACACGTGAAATTTTTGATGTCTGCGTTAATCAAAAATTGGGTGTAAACGGTGAAAACATGGTATTCCTTGACCTATCTCATAAGGATCCTCATGAATTGGATGTTAAACTTGGCGGTATCATTGAAATTTATGAAAAATTCGTTGGCGATGACCCACGAAAAGTCCCAATGAAAATTTTCCCTGCCGTTCACTATTCAATGGGCGGACTTTGGGTTGATTATGACCAAATGACTAGTATTCCTGGTTTGTTTGCTGCCGGAGAATGTGATTATTCTCAGCATGGTGCGAACCGTCTTGGAGCAAACTCACTTCTTTCCGCTGTATTTGGTGGAATGGTTGCTGGACCAAATGTAGTCAAGTATATAGAAGGTCTTGAAAAGAGCTCTGATGCTGTTTCTTCTACTGTCTTTGACCGTCATGTTAAAGAGCAGGAAGAAAAGTGGAACAATGTTATGTCATTAGACGGTAATGAAAATGCCTATGTTCTTCATAAAGAGCTTGGGGAATGGATGACCGATAACGTCACAGTAGTACGTTACAATGACAAGCTATTAAAAACAGATGAAAAAATCCAAGAACTACTTGAGCGTTATAAAAAAATCAACATTAACGATACATCTAAATGGAGCAACCAGGGTGCAGCATTCACTAGACAGCTGCAAAACATGCTTCAATTGGCACGCGTTATTACACTTGGAGCATACAACCGTAATGAAAGCCGCGGCGCTCATTACAAGCCTGAATTCCCTAAACGTAACGATGAGGAGTTCTTAAAAACAACGATGGCTAAATTTGTCGATGCATCATCTGCCCCAGCGTTCCATTATGAAGATGTTGATATTTCCTTACTAAAGCCGCGGGAACGCGACTACACAACAAAACACTAAAAGGAAAGGGGAGAAGATAAAATGGCTGAAACTAAGACTGTAAAATTTATTATTCAACGTCAGGATAATGAAAATTCTGCCCCTTATGAGGAAGAATTTGAAGTTCCATACCGCCCAGGGATGAACGTTATCTCGGCGTTAATGGAAGTTCGGAGAAACCCTGTTAATGCAAAAGGACAAGCTACCAGCCCAATCACATGGGATATGAACTGTCTTGAAGAGGTTTGTGGTGCCTGTTCAATGGTTATAAATGGAAAACCGCGCCAATCCTGTTCGGCGTTAGTCGATCAGTTGGAGCAGCCGATCCGCTTAGCTCCTATGCGGACATTCCCAGTTGTGCGCGACCTTCAAGTTGACCGCAGCAGAATGTTTGATGCGTTAAAGAGAGTGAAAGCATGGATTCCAATTGATGGAACCTATGACCTTGGACCAGGACCTCGTATGCCAGAGAACAAACGCCAGTGGGCTTATGAGCTTTCAAAATGTATGACATGCGGTGTCTGCCTTGAGGCATGCCCGAATGTTAACAGCAAATCAAGCTTTATTGGGCCACAACCGTTATCACAGGTTCGCCTCTTCAATGCCCATCCAACTGGTGAAATGAATAAGGCGGAGCGTCTGGAAACCATCATGGGCGAAGGCGGTCTTGCGAACTGCGGTAACTCACAAAACTGTGTTCAATCCTGTCCAAAAGGTATTCCATTGACTACCTCCATTGCAGCATTGAATCGTGAAACAACATTCCAAGCATTCAGAAACTTCTTCGGAAGCGACAGAAGCTAACTAAAAAAGTAGAAACGCCTGGATATGAAAAAACCTTCTTTTCTCTATGAAAAGGAGGTTTTTTTTAGGCATAAACGTCGTCTTTCACTAGTCAAAAGGATATACAAGATTTAGCTTTAAATAAAAATAATTTTTAAAATTTTGTCTCAATTTACTGTAAAAATATAGTTGATTTAGGACTTGTCTGTTATACTTGGAATTAAAATGAGGAGCTTTCTGAAAAGGCGGTATTGATGTTGAAATCAAAGATTCCACTTCTAATAATTGTTGCAGGGTTAATAGTTCTGGGTGTCGGGGTATGGCAGATTGCTGATACAAAAATGCAAACAAAAGTCTCACTTCAAGAAGCAAAAAAATTAATTCGGGACCAACCAAAAAAGGCTTCAGCAAAAATAGCCAAGAGTGATGAATCCGCTCCGCTTCCGGATATGGGAGACACAGTCGGTATTCTTGCCATTCCAAAAATTAATGCAGAACTCGCCATAGTGGAAGGCACCAATCCGGATGATTTAGAAAAAGGGGTCGGGCATTATAAAGGATCTTATTTTCCCAGTGATAAAGGGCAAATAGTTTTATCGGGCCATCGGGATACGGTATTTAGAAATTTAGGTAAGCTCAAAATAGGTGACACATTAAAAATGCAAATGCCATACGGAAATTTCAGTTATGAAATTACCCATACGAAGATCGTAAAGTCAGACGATACCAGTATCATCACCTTGCAAAACAAGAAGGAAGAATTAATACTTACCACCTGTTACCCATTCCGTTACGTTGGGAACGCCCCAAAACGATATATTATATATGCAAAGCTAAAGAGCTCTTAAAAGAAGGGCTCTTGTCTGTTTTTAGAATGTTTTTTTTTTTTGGAAGTTTTTTCATAAAACTCATATATAACGAGTAAATATAGTCACTCCCCCTGACCAGTTCACATAAGATATGGTGACTAAATATATACCCACCCCCGGTGCATAACTGGCGAAGGCAAGGAGGGTTACAATACTTGAAGGAGAATGAATATACTCACAAGCCATTACTCACCAAACGAGAAAGAGAAGTATTCGAACTGTTAGTACAGGACAAAACAACAAAAGAAATCGCTAGTGAATTATTTATCAGCGAAAAAACAGTTCGGAATCATATTTCGAATGCCATGCAAAAGCTTGGTGTGAAGGGGCGATCACAGGCAGTTGTAGAACTCCTTCGTATGGGAGAGCTAGAACTTTAAACATGACCGGCATCCTTATGGGACGCCGGTTCATACATTTATATGGACAATTTTTTGTATGACATAACATTACTTTCCTTCTTTATCATCATCATAGCAGGAAATACTTTAGTTGTAAGGCTAAAGGAGGTAAGAAATATTTTATGTCAGTTACGAAAATTAAAGAAAAAAATTCTTGGCAAGAGGTCGTAAAGACGGTCAAAACTCTTGATCCGCATAAGCTTGAAATCATAAAAGCCACATTACCGATTGTGAAGGATCACGGTGAACAAATAACTAAACATTTTTATAAGCGTATGTTTAAGCAGCATCCGGAACTACTAAATATCTTCAATCAAACGCACCAAATAACAGGTCACCAGCCTAAAGCGTTGGCGGATGCTGTTTACGGGGCAGCTGCAAATATCGAAGATTTCAGCCAAATTATGCCCGTTCTCGAACGAATTGGTGAAAAACATCGAAGCCTGCAAATTAAGCCGGAGCACTATCCGATAGTTGGTGAAAATTTGCTCGGAGCCATCAAAGAAGTATTAGGTGATGCGGCAACACCTGATATTATAGATGCGTGGGCAGATGCATATGAGGTTATTGCAGATGTGTTTATTAGAATGGAAAATAAAATGTATAAAACGGCGGAGACAATGCCTGGCGGCTGGGCCGGCTACCGGAATTTTGTTGTGGAAAAAAAGGTGAAAGAAAGCGATGTCATCACCTCGTTTTACTTAAAGCCGCAAGACGGTAAGGAGATTGCAAGCTATATTCCCGGTCAATACATTACCGTAAAACTGGAGATTCCAGGTGAACAATACACCCATTTACGCCAATATAGTTTATCCGATCGTCCGGGGCAGAATTATTACCGAATCAGTGTAAAGCGGGAAGACCCAAAAGGGGATAACATTCCTGCTGGGATTGTTTCCACCTTTTTGCATACTCATCTAAAAGAGGGAGATACGATACCGATTACGGCACCTGCCGGTGATTTTTATTTAGATTTGGATACGAGTCTTCCGCTAGTATTAATTAGCGGCGGGGTTGGTCTTACTCCAATGATGGCCATGTTAAACACAACCGTAAACGAAAGCCCGAATCGAGAAATTTATTATATCCACGCGGCGATAAACAAAAATTTGCATGCTTTTAGATCACATGTAAATGATCTGGCCGCAGAACATAAAAACGTACACTCCTACGTTATCTACGAGAAACCGTCCGAAGAAGATATTGAATTGAAAAATTTCGATAAAGAAGGATATTTTACCCTGGATTGGCTGCAGCAAATTTTACCGACGAAGGATGCCGATTTCTATTTTTGCGGACCAGAGCCATTCATGAAAGTTGTTAATAAAGCTTTAAAACAATGGGGGGTACCAGAAGAACGGATCCATTACGAATTTTTTGGCTCCTTTGGAAAGCTGGAAGAGATTGACTAATCCAACTGGCAGGATGAAGCTCCTTCATCTTGCCAGTTTTTTTAGAAGCTTTAGAAAACAGTTCCGGCTTGAAATTTTCCTGAAAAAAGTAGACAATAAGTACATGCTTGAATGTATTTTAAATTTGGTCATGTCATGAGGAGAAGCCTATTTTAGGGGTGTAGAACAAATGAAACTCGAAAATTCCCAAAAAGTGACAGGGGACGTTGTCGCAAATATTGAAAAAGAACTACGGTATATATCAGGTATAATTAAGCAAAAGGGAAGAGAGATGTTGAGTAATTATAAAATTACTCCTCCTCAATTCGTTGCTTTGCAATGGCTTTTTGAAGACGGGGATATGACAATTGGCGAACTCTCTACTAAAATGTTTTTAGCCTGCAGTACTACGACTGATCTGGTCGACCGTATGGAGAAAAATCTTTTGGTAGAGCGGGTAAAAGATACAAACGATCGCCGAGTTGTGAGGATCCATCTTCTCGAAGAAGGAAAGAGAATCATTGATGAAGTGATTAAAAAACGTCAATTCTATCTTGAAGAAGTCTTAAAAAATTTCACTAAGGAAGAAGTTCAATACTTGCAAAACAATTTAATAAAACTACATCAGGAAATGAAGTAAGTTCAGCAGCCGGATTGGCGGGCCAAAGGTTCGTTTTTGAAGCGCAGTTAATATGATGCGTTCGGAATATTTAGAAGCTGCTGATAGTAAAATGAGGCGAAAAGTTTGAAGCAAGCAATTGGTGTTATAGATTCTGGTGTCGGCGGCCTGACCGTTGCAAAGGAGGTCATGAGGCAGCTGCCAAACGAGAAAATCATCTATTTGGGTGATACCGCGCGCTGTCCCTACGGCCCAAGATCGACAAAAGAAGTAAAAAGATTCACATGGGAATTGACCCATTTTTTATTAGGAAAAAAGATAAAAATGCTGGTAATTGCCTGCAATACGGCGACAGCAGCTGCGCTCGATGACATTCGCAGGGAATTATCGATACCTGTTCTAGGGGTCATAAACCCAGGAGCAAGAGCGGCAATAAAACGGACAAAAAACTATCGTGTTGGAATTATTGGGACAGATGGAACTGTTAAAAGCGGTGCCTATGAAAAGGCATTAAAATCGCTTAACAGCCGTCTTTTTGTCAAAAGTCAATCCTGCCCCAAGTTTGTGCCGCTTGTGGAAAGTGGTGAATACGATGGTCCGATTGCTGCGAAAATTGTGGATGAAGCGCTGCAGCCTTTATTGAATCAAAACTTGGATACGCTTATTTTGGGGTGTACCCACTATCCGCTGCTCGAACCGTTGATCAAAAAATTTATGGGTGAAAAGGTTAGTGTCATCAGTTCAGGTGATGAAACAGCCAGGGAGATTAGCGCTATTCTCCAATATAAAGGAATCCTTGAATCTGACGAGCAGGAACTGGGGCATGAATTCTACACTACTGGATCCACTCGGATTTTTTCAAAAATAGCTTCGCAATGGCTCGGCACAACTATTGATAATGTAAAAAACATAAAATTGTAAAATAGAGTCTCTAGTGGGCTCTATTTTTTTTGAGCTAATAAGAAAATATAAATTCCACTATCTCTCTGTCTTCGTCCTAAAAGATTCACCAATCGGCGAATTTTCATTAAAAAATTAATAAATTTGTCCTATTTTTCTTTTCGAGGCGGTCTAATTTTTTCATAGGCTCGTATACATGATAGTACAAACTGTCTTGGGGGGGAAAAATATGTTCAAAAATAAAGCAAAAATTCTTGGCCTAGCTGTGCTCACTTCCACGGTTGTGCTATCCGGCTGCGGCCTATTTGGCAGTGAAACGCAAAAGAAAATTGATCCGCCAAAAACGGTGACCACAACGAGCGATAAGAACACCAATAAGCAAACAGAGGCTGTAAAGAAGGAAAATGCAGAGAATGTCATGAAAACAGAGCTATATCTCATTGATAAGAATGGCTATGTTGTCCCGCAAACATTAAGTCTTCCAAAAACAAAATCAGTTGCTAAACAAGCGCTTGATTACTTAGTGGTGAACGGACCAGTAACGGACTTGCTGCCAAATGATTTTAGAGCCGTCTTGCCTGAGGATACAAAACCATCGGTTAATATTAAGGATGGCGTTGCAATTGTTGATTTTTCTAAGGAATTCAAAAACTATCAGCCTGAGGATGAATTGAAAATCCTTCAGTCGGTCACCTGGACCCTGACACAGTTTACTGGTGTCAATTCTGTCAAGCTGAAAATGAATGGCCATGAATTAACGGAAATGCCTGTAAATGGTACACCAATCAGCGAAAAGCTTTCCAGGGCAACAGGCATCAACTTTGATACAAAGGATGTAGTGGATATCGCGAATACGAAGCCAATTACCGTATACTTTATTGGCGGTGAAGAAGGCTCCTACTATTATGTGCCAGTTACCCGCAGGGTGAAAGCAAGTGAGAAAGATCCAATCACAGCAGCAGTCAATGAATTAATCAAGGGCCCGAGTGAAAAATCAAACCTTGTATCTGAATTTATGACTGATGTTAAACTAAATGAAGTACCAAAATACCAGGACGGAACTGTAACTTTAAACTTTAACAAAAATATTTACGGCAGCTTTGAAGAGAAAGTAATTTCGCAGAACCTGCTAGATACTCTTGTACTTTCTTTGACTGAACAGAAAGGTGTGGAAAAGGTTGCTGTTTTAGTTGACGGTAAAGCGGAATTGAAGAATGACAAGGGTAAGAAGCTATCTGCACCGGTTACCCGCCCAGAAAAAGTCAATACAGGTAGTTTTTAAAAAATAATTTTTGTTATACTATATAATGGACAATCAAAGAGGTTGGCTTACTGCCGCCTCTTTCTATTTTGTATTTAGTGTTTTGTAAGGGGAGTGCCCCCTTGCGGTGACCATGGAGGAGGAGTTTGGGATATGGCGCGTGCAGACGGAAGAGAGCCATTGCAATTAAGACCCGTACATATTGAAACGAATTATTTAATGCATCCAGAAGGATCGGTCCTTATTTCGGTAGGCAATACAAAGGTAATTTGTGCGGCCAGCATTGAGGAGAAGGTGCCTCCGTTTATGAGAGGGCAAGGGAAAGGCTGGATTACCGCGGAATACGCGATGCTTCCTAGGGCAACGGAAACTCGGAATATCCGGGAGTCCTCGAAAGGAAAGGTTACCGGCCGGACGATGGAAATCCAGCGGTTAATCGGCCGCGCCTTAAGAGCGGTAGTGGACCTTGAAGCGCTAGGCGAGCGAACTGTTTGGATTGACTGTGATGTCATTCAGGCTGACGGCGGAACAAGAACGGCTTCGATTACGGGGGCCTTTGTGGCTTTGTCTCTTGCCTTACAGTCGTTTTCCGGGAAAAAATCATTTTCGAAGTTCCCGATTACGGATTATTTAGCAGCAACGAGTGTCGGAATTTTAGAGGGCGGCCAAGTAGTGTTAGATTTAAATTACATAGAGGATTCCAAGGCACAGGTTGATATGAATGTTGTTATGACAGGCAGCGGTGAATTTGTTGAGCTGCAGGGAACGGGTGAGGAAGCAACATTTTCCTACAATGATCTCCAAGGGTTGCTTGGTGCTGCGCAAGAGGGGCTGATGGAGCTGTTTGAACAGCAAAAGGCGGCCCTTGGCGAGGCAATCATGCAAAAAATTGAAAATCGCAGAAAGAAATAGGGGAGATTCATATGAATGAAGTTATCATTGCCACGAAAAATCCCGGAAAAGCGAGGGAGTTTGAGCATATTTTCGCAAGCAGAGGAATTGCCGTGCGGACCTTGTTGGACTTTCCTGAGCTTCCGGAGGTAGAAGAAACCGGTTCAACCTTTGAGGAAAATGCCACATTAAAGGCGGAAACCATTTCGAAGGCACTTGGGAAAATGGTAATTGGCGATGATTCCGGGCTGATCGTTGACGCGCTTGAAGGCCGTCCGGGCATCTATTCCGCTCGCTATGCTGGAGAACCGAAAAATGACTTGAATAACACAAAAAAGGTACTGAGAGAGCTAGAGGTTGTTCCTGAGGAGCAGAGAACAGCACGCTTCTATTGTGCCTTGGCGATTGCCATTCCAGGTCAGGAGACGTTTACGGTGTCAGGCACCTGTGAAGGCCGGATATTGAAAGAGCCAAGGGGTACCAACGGGTTCGGCTATGACCCGGTCTTCTTTGTACCGGAAAAGGGAGTGGCAATGGCAGAGCTGTCTGCTGATGAAAAGAATAAAATCAGCCATCGGGCGAATGCGTTAAGGAAACTGGATGCGGTGCTGGATTCGAAGCTGGAAAGCGCTGAAGGCATATGAGCAAGGTATTGGTCGTGAGCGACAGCCACGGTATGACGAAAGAGCTCGAAGTGATAAGAAACAGACATTTAGTCGATGTCGATTTAATGATCCATTGCGGTGATTCCCAGTTGGACCCGGACCATAAGTCTTTAACGGGGTACTTTACAGTTGGCGGCAATTGTGATTTCGGCGGATTTCCGCTGGAGCTAGTAACCGATGTCTCTGGAAAAAAGATTTTTATTACCCATGGCCATCGTTATTCGGTCAAAACATCGTTGATGAAATTAACATACAAGGCTCAAGAAACGGGTGCTGATATTGTCTGTTTCGGGCATTCGCATATCCTGGGAGCAGAGGTGATTGACGGTACCCTTTTTCTTAACCCAGGCAGCATCCGACTCCCGCGCCAGCGTGTTGAAAAAACCTACGTGATTCTTGATTTGCAGGAGAAAGTCATCGATATGACTGTGTATGAATTAAACGGCAAAGAAATATCGGGATTGGCCCGTGAATTCAAGGTTAATTAATAATTGGGGGGGGGAGCACCCCCAATTAATTATTTCTCAGAAAAAATTTATAACCTGTTGACAATAAAATTTTAAGGTAATATAATAAATCTTGTCTTTGATTACTTAATATGTCCCAGTAGCTCAGCCGGATAGAGCATACGCCTTCTAAGCGTACGGTCGGGAGTTCGAATCTCTCCTGGGACGCCACTACTACATACCAAAATATATACTCACCTCAACAGGTGAGTTTTTTTTGTGCTTTATTTATGTTACAATTTTCCAATGATAACTTACAAGGACGGATTCTTATGAAAAAACGGGAAAGAGTGAGAAAAATAGATAACGTGATTTTTTTTCCCGGAATGGAAAAAAGATTAACGGACAAAGGCTTAGAGAGCCTGCACGATAAAAAATATGCTGAAGCCATCGAGCTTCTGGAAAAGGCGAAGGAACTGGATCAGGATAACGATGATGTTTTAATCGGCTTGGTCCTTGCCTATTTTGAAGCTGGGAATTTTCAAAAGGCAAAAGTCCTTGCTAAGGAATTGCTCCATAAAGGAATTGGCGACTATTTTCAATTGGTAGATTTATACGTAACAGTGCTTATTCAGCTTCATGAATATCAGGAAATCGTCTTAACAATTGAGGCGCTCTTGGAGGAAAAGGAGATTCCGCCGGAAAGACTGGATCATTTTTTAACCCTTCTCCAATTCAGCCGAAAAATGGCAGAGAACAAAAGCCTCGAGTTAGAGATTGATGAGCCTGAGGATACTACTCCGGATTCATTAAATCTATTTTCCTTAACTAGCCTAAATGAGCAAATGCTGGCTATTTCAAGACTTTCAGATAAAAACATCAGGCCTTATGTCTCCGAAATAGAAGACTACTTAAAAGCGGTAATAGGCCATCCCTTTTTAAAAACTATCCTATTAACTCTTTTAAAAGAGCAGGAAGTCGATAAAGACATAAAAGTGGTTAAATTTTCGGAAGAAATAACTGCAAATCCGATAGGAATACCAGATGTAAGACATCAGCCCAAAATGGCCTCTATTAAAGAACTGCTTGAGAATCGGCTTGAAAGCAGTAATCCCGTACTATTTGCCAGTATTAGTGAAATGGTAGAGCGTATTTTCTTTATCAGCTATCCATTCGAATTGGAGCCAGAGAATCCGGCCGCTTGGGCTGCGGGCTTTCAATATTTGGCGCAGGAATATATGGGAATAAACTCCGAAATAAATGAATTAGCTAAATGCTATGATGTTTCGCCGTCTGAAATCACCCTTGCTATACAGGAAATAGAAGAAATTGAGAAAATTTCTTATCCTAATCTATAGCCTTCGCTGTTGAAAGAAACAAATCCTGTGTTATAATGTAAGGGTTGCATTGTGTAAAAAATTATTTCACAGCAAAAAAAAGTGGAAAATGGCTTCGTGGACAAGACATATTCCGAATTTAAATTCGTTACGAATGAAATGAGTAATAGATGTTGGAGGGAAAAGAATGACTGCAAAATGGGAAAAGTTAGAAGGAAACCGCGGTGTCCTTACAATTGAAGTAAGTGCAGATAAAGTAAACGAAGGTTTAGACGCGGCTTTCAAAAAAGTAGTAAAACAAATTAATGTTCCAGGCTTCCGTAAAGGTAAAATGCCTCGTGGAATGTTTGAAAAGCGCTTTGGTGTAGAAGCTCTATACCAAGATGCATTAGATTTTATCTTTCCAGATGCATACATGACTGCAATCGATGAAACTGGAATCGAGCCAATTGCTCAGCCTGAAAATGTTGATTTTGACCTTGAGCAAATGGGCAAAGATAAAGACTTTACATTCAAGGCAACTGTTCAAGTAAAACCTGAAGTGACTTTAGGCGAATACAAAGGTCTAGAAATCGAAGAGCTTGACACAACTGTAACTGACGAAGATGTTCAAAAAGAATTAGAAGCTCTTCAAAACCGTCATGCTGAGCTTGTTGTGAAAGAAGAAGGAACTGCTGTACTTGGCGATACAGTTGTGATCGACTTTGAAGGCTTTGTTGATGGCGAAGCATTCGAAGGCGGAAAAGGTGAAAACTACTCTCTTGAACTAGGTTCAGGCTCTTTCATTCCTGGCTTTGAAGAACAACTTGTTGGCCTTGCTGCCGGCGAATCTAAAGATGTCGAAGTAACTTTCCCTGAAGAATACCATGCAGCAGAGCTTGCAGGTAAACCAGCTGTGTTCAAAACAACTGTTCACGAGATTAAAGGTAAAGAACTTCCTGCATTAGATGACGAGTTTGCTAAAGACGTAGACGATGAAGTTGAAACTTTAGATGCATTAAAAGAAAAAATCAAAACTCGTTTAGAAGACAGCAAAAAGCATGAAGCAGAACACCACCTGCAAGATACAATAGTGGAAAAAGCTGCTGAAAATACTCAAGTTGAACTTCCTGAAGTGATGATTGACAATGAAGTAAATCGTCTCCTTCAAGATTTTGAACAACGTCTGCAAATGCAAGGCATGAACCTTGAGCTTTACTATCAATTCTCCGGCCAAGACAAAGAAGCTCTTCGCGAACAAATGAAGGCTGATGCTGAGAAAAATGTTCGTGTAAGATTAACTTTAGAAGCTATTGCTAAGGCTGAAAACCTAGAAGTGTCTGAGGAAGATGTAACTGCTGAGCTTGAAAAAATGGCAGGAATGTACAACATGTCTGTTGACAACATCAAAAAAGCTCTTGGCGGAACAGAAGGCATCAAAGATGAACTTAAATTCAAAAAAGCAATCGACTTTCTTGTTGAAAACAAGAAGTAATACGTAAATAGTTCCAAGGCACGATTTTTATCGTGCCTTGTTTTTGCTAATATGCAGAAGGAAGCTTTCTGCTAGAAAGCTTCCTTCTGCATAACGCATAAATTCAACTACGCCTTATTGAATCGTCCTATCGGACTCGCCAATCGGCGAGTTTACATTTATACAATTTTTCAATTACATATTATAATAAGGACAGGGTAACCTTTTTTATAAACGGGTGGCAGGAATAAAATTTTTGACGGCGAATTAATTAAATCCAAGATTGATTTATAAAAATTATGGTTAAGCTGTTTGAGGTACATATTCCATTTTTAAAGCGAAGTCCAGACAAATAAAAAACATATTTTGAGAAAAGCTTTTTAGTTCCAGTCCGCCCGCTAAATGTGTTACAATGCAAAATACATACCTAATGAATTGTAGAAAAACTCGGATTTGTTTGGAATTTTCGCGAGCTTTAAATAAAGAAATAAGTCGTCTTAAGGGGTGAAAGGGTTGTTTAAATTTAATGATGAAAAAGGACAACTGAAGTGCTCATTCTGTGGGAAAACGCAGGATCAAGTCCGCAAGCTTGTTGCCGGACCTGGAGTCTATATATGTGACGAATGTATTGAACTCTGCACAGAGATTGTGGAGGAAGAGCTAGGAACAGAGGAAGAAGTAGAATTTAAAGATGTTCCGAAGCCAAAGGAAATTTGCGAAATCCTTGATGAATATGTAATCGGACAGGACAAAGCAAAGAAAGCATTATCGGTGGCTGTTTATAACCATTACAAACGGATCAATTCCAACAGCAAAATCGATGATGTCGAGCTTTCAAAAAGTAATATTTGTATGATTGGACCGACTGGAAGCGGTAAAACGTTGCTGGCGCAAACATTGGCGCGCATCTTAAATGTGCCGTTTGCAATTGCAGATGCTACATCGCTTACAGAGGCCGGCTACGTTGGTGAAGACGTTGAAAACATCTTATTAAAATTAATCCAAGCTGCTGATTACGATGTAGAGAAGGCAGAAAAAGGAATTATTTATATTGATGAAATTGATAAAATTGCCCGTAAATCTGAAAATCCTTCGATTACCCGTGACGTTTCCGGTGAAGGCGTTCAGCAGGCATTATTGAAAATTCTTGAAGGAACGGTTGCGAGCGTTCCCCCACAAGGCGGAAGAAAGCATCCGCATCAGGAATTTATCCAAATTGATACAACAAACATCTTATTTATCTGCGGCGGAGCCTTTGATGGCATTGAGCCAATCATCAAGCGCCGTTTAGGACAAAAGGTTATCGGCTTTGGTGCTGATCCGAAACAACAGCAGGAAATCAGTTCAAAAGAGTTGCTTTCCAAGGTTCTTCCTGAAGACCTTTTACGCTTCGGCTTGATTCCTGAATTTATCGGTCGTCTGCCGGTTATTGCAAGTCTTGAGCAGCTTGACGAAGGTGCGTTAATTGAAATTTTAACTAAGCCAAAGAATGCACTTGTCAAGCAATATCAAAAAATGCTTGAAATCGATGATGTAGAACTTGAGTTTGAAGAAGGAGCGCTGCAAGAAATCGCGAAAAAGGCGATTGAACGTAAAACCGGTGCCCGCGGCTTACGTTCCATCATTGAAGGCATCATGCTTGATGTCATGTTTGACCTTCCATCCCGTGATGATATTTCAAAATGTATCATCACGAAGGATACTGTCGCGGACAACAGCGTTCCAAAGCTAATCCTTGAAGATGGTACGGTTGTTAAAGAAGAGAAATCTGCATAATAGGTGAGGACCCGGACTTATTGGTTCGGGTTCTTTTTTGTATTGGTTTTAGGTTACTGTCGGATATGTTCGTCCAATTTTCGGATAGGGCATGTTAACTTGCGGTTGGGCCCAGTCAACTTGCGGATAGGGCATGTTAACTTGCGGTTGGACCCAGTCAACTTGCGGATGGGGCTTGTTAACTTGCGGATGGGTCCAGTCAACTTGCGGATACACTCTCCAACTTGCGTGTATTCCAACCCCCTTCAGTTTTTGCATTTCATGGTTTATTCCGCCAGTCTGCAGGAAATACTTATTAATATCTACAGGAGTTAATTAGATACTGGAGGGAAACGAAATGAGTTGGACGGGGATCGCCTTATTTATACAATTGTTTTTTGGAATAATTATTGGTCTTTATTTTTGGAATTTGCTCAAGAATCAGCGCACGCAGAAGGTGTCAATTGACCGGGAGTCCCGGAAGGAAATGGAGCAGCTTCGTAAAATGCGATCCATATCCCTAACCGAACCGCTTTCTGAAAAAGTTCGTCCGACAAGCTTTCAGGATATTGTCGGTCAAGAGGATGGCATTAAATCTTTAAAAGCAGCCCTTTGCGGACCGAATCCGCAGCATGTGATCATCTACGGACCGCCTGGTGTCGGTAAAACGGCAGCAGCAAGGCTCGTTCTCGAAGAGGCCAAAAAGAATGCAAAGTCTCCATTTAAAAAGGATTCAGTTTTTATTGAATTAGATGCCACAACTGCCCGCTTTGATGAAAGGGGAATTGCTGATCCGCTAATCGGATCGGTTCATGACCCAATCTATCAGGGAGCTGGAGCAATGGGTCAAGCGGGGATTCCGCAGCCAAAACAAGGGGCGGTTACAAATGCTCATGGGGGTGTCCTCTTTATTGATGAAATTGGCGAGCTGCACCCAATTCAGATGAATAAACTGCTCAAGGTCCTAGAGGATCGTAAGGTATATTTGGAAAGTGCCTATTACCACGAGGAAAATACACAAATACCTACACATATTCATGATATTTTTAAAAATGGGCTTCCTGCCGATTTCCGCTTAATCGGAGCGACCACTCGGACGCCAAGTGAAATACCGCCCGCCATCCGATCACGCTGCATGGAAGTGTTCTTTCGCGATTTAAACCAAGAGGAAATAGTAAAAGTAGCGAGAAAGGCTGCGGAAAAAGTCAATATGGAAATTAATGATACCGGAGTCCATACTCTTTCTACATATGCAAGAAATGGACGGGAAACCGTCAATATGATTCAGATTGCGGCGGGTCTGGCCATAACCGAAGATCGGCAATATATTAAGGACGAAGATATTGAATGGGTAATTCATTCAAGTCAAATGACACCGCGCATGGAGCGGATGATTAATGATGCTGCGCAGGTCGGACTCGTCAACGGCTTGGCTGTTTATGGACCAAATTCCGGCGCTCTTCTTGAAATCGAAGTGACTGTTATTCCAGCAAAGGAGAAAGGTTCCATCAACATTACTGGAATTGTCGAGGAAGAAAGTATCGGTGGACAAGGGAAATCGATCCGCCGCAAAAGCATGGCGCGGGGATCGATTGAAAATGTGATCACTGTTCTCCGATCGATGGGTGTGCCTGCGAATGATTATGATATTCATGTCAATTTCCCTGGGGGTGTGCCGATTGATGGTCCGTCCGCAGGTATCGCAATGGCGACTGGGATTTACTCCGCAATTTATAAAATTCCAATCGATAACACGGTAGCGATGACAGGTGAAATCAGTATCCATGGAAACGTCAAGCCGATCGGCGGGGTCTACCCAAAAGTAAAAGCAGCGAAAAAAGCGGGAGCAAAAACGGTCATTATCCCACAGGAAAATCTCCAAACGATTTTAAACGAAATTGACGGAATTCGAATTGTGCCGGTTACCCATTTGCATGAAGTTTTTGAGATTGCGTTTGTGAACGAATTTAAGAATAATCATGCCGTGACGGCTTCCATTGAATTAACGAAAAAAGAATCGATCTAAATTATCACTTCGGTTTGTTCTTAAAAGCAAACCGAAGTTTTTATTTTCGAATGCTGTAAATTACTTTTTCATAACTTATAGTGAAGTAATTTTTTTCGTTAGGGAGAAACTAACGTATATTGAAAAAAGCGCTGTCTCTAAAAATAGACACGTTAATTCAAATAAGATAGAATTGTACAAAGACTTATTCTGCATTAGCAGTATAAATTCATTTTTTTGCATGTGGAGGTGCTGTATTTTGGCGAAAGAGAAAGAATTGATCGTCCCCCTCCTGCCGCTTCGGGGATTGCTCGTATTTCCGACCATGGTTCTTCATTTAGATGTTGGCCGTGACAAATCGGTTCAGGCACTCGAAAAAGCGATGGTTGATGACCATATCATTTTTTTAACCACCCAAAAGGATGTTTCCATTGATGAGCCTGCTGAGGAGGATCTTTACCGATTTGGAACGTTAACAAAAGTAAAGCAAATGTTAAAGCTTCCAAATGGTACGATTCGCGTTTTGGTGGAAGGGTTAAGCAGGGCAGAAATCGTAACATTTCACGATGAGGACGATCATTATGCTGTCAGCGTTGTCACCTATGAAGATTCTGACACCAAAGATGTAGAAGACCAGGCTCTAATGAGAACCATGTTGGAATATTTTGAACAATACATAAAATTATCAAAAAAAATCTCGGCGGAGACGTTTGCTTCTGTTGCCGATATTGAAGAACCTGGAAGAATGGCGGACATTATCGCCTCCCATTTGCCGATCAAGTTGAAGGAGAAACAAGAAATCCTTGAGACAATTGAGATAAAGCAAAGAATGAACCGGGTGATTGACAGAATTTTCAACGAAAAAGAAGTCCTGAATCTTGAAAAGAAAATTGGCCAGCGGGTTAAGAGGTCAATGGAAAGAACGCAAAAGGAATATTATTTGCGCGAACAGATGAAGGCGATCCAGAAGGAATTAGGGGATAAGGAAGGCAAGACTGGCGAAATCGCCGACCTCACCAAGAAAATAGAAGAAGCGGGAATGCCGGAGCACGTTTATAAAGCAGCCATGAAGGAACTTGATCGTTATGAAAAAGTGCCAACAAGCTCTGCGGAAAGTGCGGTCATCCGTAATTATATTGAGTGGCTGATTTCGCTTCCATGGTTAAAAAAGACGGAAGACGATATTGACATAAATCGGGCAGAGAAAGTTTTAAACCAGGATCATTACGGTCTCGAAAAGGTTAAGGAGCGTGTCCTTGAATATTTAGCTGTCCAAAAGCTGACGAATTCCTTAAAAGGACCGATTCTCTGCCTGGCCGGACCTCCGGGGGTGGGAAAAACAAGCCTAGCTCGTTCGATAGCAACCTCGCTTAATAGAAATTTTGTTCGTGTCTCGCTTGGAGGCGTCCGTGATGAATCCGAGATTCGCGGCCATCGCAGAACGTACGTCGGCGCGATGCCCGGCCGGATTATTCAGGGAATGAAAAAAGCCGGCACGATTAACCCGGTTTTCTTGCTTGATGAAATTGATAAAATGTCGAGCGATTTCCGCGGCGATCCGTCCGCGGCACTTCTAGAGGTTTTAGATCCAGAGCAAAACCATAATTTTAGTGATCATTATATTGAAGAAACCTATGATTTATCGAAGGTCATGTTTATTGCTACCGCCAATAACCTTGGCACTATCCCAGGACCGCTGTTAGACAGGATGGAGATCATTACAATTGCCGGCTATACGGAATTGGAAAAGGTTCACATCACAAGGGACCATTTGCTGCCTAAGCAGATTAAGGAAAACGGACTTTCCAAGAATACCCTGCAAGTACGTGATGATGCAATCTTAAAAGTCGTCCGTTACTACACTCGCGAAGCCGGTGTTCGAAGTCTGGAACGCCAGATGGCTACTATCTGCCGGAAAACGGCGAAAATTATTGTTTCTGGAGAAAAGAAGCGGGTCGTCATTACGGATAAGAACGTTGAAGAATTTTTAGGAAAACCAAGGTTCCGTTACGGTCAGGCGGAAGCAGAGGACCAGGTAGGCGTAGCGACCGGACTCGCTTACACCACTGTTGGGGGGGACACCCTGCAAATAGAAGTCTCGCTAGCACCTGGTAAAGGCAAGCTTGTCCTGACCGGTAAGCTTGGCGATGTCATGAAGGAATCGGCACAGGCTGCATTCAGTTATGTCCGCTCTAAAGCTAAGGAACTCGGCATTGAAGAAGACTTTCACGAGAAACACGATATTCATATTCACGTACCGGAAGGCGCCGTTCCAAAAGACGGACCATCTGCAGGAATCACCATCGCTACGGCTTTGGTATCGGCTCTAACCGGAAAACCAATCCGACGTGAAGTGGGGATGACAGGTGAAATCACGCTCCGCGGCAGAGTCCTTCCGATTGGCGGACTTAAAGAGAAAACGTTAAGTGCACACCGGGCCGGACTGACGAAGGTAATTTTACCGAAGGACAATGAAAAGGATATTGATGACATTCCGGAAAGTGTCCGCGGCGAATTGGAATTTGTCCCGGTTTCCCATGTCGATGAAGTATTGAAGCATGCCCTTCTTGAAGGTGGAGCACAATGAAGGTAACAAGTTCGGATATCGTCATTAGTGCGGTAAAGCCAGAGCAGTACCCGGAAACGGATTTGCCCGAGTTTGCTCTGGCCGGCCGCTCAAATGTTGGGAAGTCTTCTTTTATAAATAAAATGCTAAATCGTAAAGGGCTGGCAAGAATCTCTTCCAAGCCTGGTAAAACACAGACACTTAACTTTTTTCTAATAAATGAAATCCTCCATTTTGTGGATGTTCCTGGCTATGGTTACGCAAAGGTTTCCAAAACTGAACGGGCCGCATGGGGGAAAATGATTGAAACCTATTTTACAACGCGAGAGCAATTAAGGGCCGTTGTCCTAATTGTTGACTTAAGACATCCGCCGACAGAAGACGATGTGATGATGTATGATTTTTTAAAGCATTATGAAATCCCGTGCATTGTCATTGCCACAAAGGCGGATAAAATTCCAAAGGGGAAATGGCAAAAGCATGCCAAGGTTACCCGCGAAACATTAGATCTTGACGAAAACGACCAGATTGTCATTTTCTCTTCTGAAACAGGTGAAGGGAAAGATAAAGCTTGGTCAATACTTGAGAGCTATATGTAGAAAATAAAACGGCCTGCGGTCTATCACCGCAGGGCGTTATTTTTTCTTTTTAAAAAGAAAGTATAAACCAATAAGAATTAGAAGGACAGGCCAAAATTTCCAAACAAGGCTCATCCCATTCTGCAATAATCCGAAATACCCGGCAATATTATCATAAAAAAGGAGCAATACAGCAACAATAAGAAAAAGGAAGGCTTGAAATAACCCTGATCCCGTTTTTTGAAAACGCAGGAAGAAGCCAATCGAAATAATCAGGATTAACATGCCAATCGTATTTTGCGGCCAAAAGGAAACGTTGCCGGCCAAATGAAAATGAAGGCCGAACCCGGTCATAATGACTCCGGGAAGAACTGCTTCGGAATCGCCGCCAGAATAGCCTTGGCCTAAAAAGGCAATCCCGACAATGACCATTAGTGTTGGCCAGGTAAAAAATGCAGGAAACATTGTCATTCCCAATTGCTGTAATAAAAAGTAAGCACCAAAACCGATTAAAATGATTCCAGGAAAAACTTTTTGACTTTTCATTGAAAAACACCACTTCCAGTAAGGTTCACTTGAAACTAGTCTGTTTTTTTGTTACTGTACATAAGGAAGTATTCCTATTTAACTAATCTTTTTATTTTTCTATATTAACATACAGTGTCATTTTATGTTCACAATTTTCGTGTTCTGACGGAAAATGTTCATGTTATAATCAGTCTAGTTATTACTGTAAACATATTGGGGGTGTCCAAAACAATGCATATACTAGTGATTGGTCTGAATTATAAGACTGCCCCTGTTGAAATCCGTGAGCGGTTGACTTTTAATGAAACCGATGTTGTGGATGCCGTTCAAAAGTTAAGCACGAAGAAAAGCATCCTTGAGAATGTTATTTTATCAACATGTAATCGTACGGAAATCTATGCGGTCGTTGATCAATTGCATACTGGCCGTTACTATATTAAGGAATTTCTCGCTGATTGGTTCGGAATGGAACAGGCGGAGTTCTCTCCATTTCTTTTCGTTTATGAAGAGGATGGCGCGGTCGAGCATTTATTTAATGTAACCTGTGGATTAAATTCCATGGTTTTAGGGGAAACACAAATCCTTGGACAGGTTCGCACAAGCTTTATGAATGCCCAAGAGCATGGAGCAACAGGTTCGGTCTTTAACCATCTGTTTAAGCAAGCCATTACATTGGCAAAGCGTGCGCACTCTGAGACAGAAATCGGTGCCAACGCTGTATCTGTCAGCTATGCAGCGGTTGAACTGGCCAAGAAAATTTTTGGCTCACTTGCCAATAAGCATGTGTTGATTTTTGGTGCTGGAAAAATGGGCGAATTGGCTGTTCAAAACCTGCACGGTAATGGCGTGAGAAAGGTGTCGGTTATTAACCGGACATATGAAAAAGCAAAGGATCTTGCCGGACGTTTCGACGGTGAAGCTAGAACCATCGATCAATTGGAGAAATTGCTTGTTGAGGCCGATATCCTAATCAGTTCAACAGGAGCGAAGGATTTTGTCATTACAAAAGAGATGATGGCAGCGGTTGAGAAGAAGCGAAAAGGCAAGCCATTATTTATGGTTGATATTGCTGTTCCGCGCGACTTGGACCCGCAAATCGCTGAACTTGAAAACGTCTTTTTATATGATATTGACGATTTAGAGGGAATTGTCGAGGCCAACCTTCAAGAACGGAAGAAAGCAGCTGAGAAAATCATGCTGATGATTGAAAAGGAAGCAGTCGACTTCAAACATTGGCTCGGCATGCTTGGTGTCATACCGGTTATTTCTGCACTCCGGGAAAAAGCACTCGCCATTCAAGCTGAAACAATGGAGAGTATTGAACGAAAGCTGCCAGATTTAACAGACCGCGATAAAAAAGTCTTAAATAAACATACAAAGAGCATCATTAATCAGCTTTTAAAAGATCCAATTTTACAGGCGAAGGAATTGGCAGCAAGACCGGATGCTGAACAGGCAATGGACTTATTCATGAAAATCTTTAATATCGAAGAGCTGGCAAAGGAACACCATTCTAAAACAGCCGAAACGAATAAATTAACGGTCGCAGAAGCACGGGCTTCTTTTTAAATGGGGGCCCTCGGCTATGTATGATGTCTTAATGACGAGGCTGCATGAATTTACGGTTGTTCTTTATGCCTTCTGTGTTCTATTATATTTTTTCGACTTTATTCACCATAACCGGAAGGCAAACCGGATTGCCTTCTGGTTACTTGCATTTGTATGGGTTTCACAAACGGTATTTCTAGTTTTCTATGTGATGAAAACAGGAAGGTTCCCGGTCCTAACCATCTTTGAGGGACTCTATTTTTATGCCTGGGTATTAATAACATTATCAATTGTTATAAATCATTTATTACGAGTTGATTTTATCGTATTTTTTACCAATATCCTTGGCTTTACGGTCATGACGATTCATACCTTTGCACCAATGCAATACCATTCTCACGTCATGGCAAACCAGTTGATTTCAGAATTGCTATTAATTCATATCACAATGGCAATACTGTCATATGGGGCGTTTTCATTATCATTTGTTTTTTCGGTGTTATACCTTCTCCAATATGATTTATTAAAAAGGAAGAAATGGGGTACTAGACTAATCCGTCTTGCCGATTTAGACAAACTTGAAAAATCATCTTACATATTAGCGATCATCGGCGTTCCAATGCTGCTGTTAAGCTTAATCCTAGGGCTGCAATGGGCGTTTCTGAAACTTCCGGGGATGCCTTGGTATGACATCAAAATTGTCGGCTCCTTTATTTTACTCACTGCATATAGCATTTATTTATATTTGCGGACAGTGAAAAATCTCTCAGGAAAGAAATTGGCAATTTGGAATGCCGCTTCTTTTCTAATTGTATTAATTAACTTTTTCTTATTTGGACAATTATCATCTTTCCATCTATGGTACTCATAATTTAGGAGGCAGACATGCGAAAAATTATCGTAGGTTCCAGACGCAGCAAGCTAGCTTTAACACAAACCAACTGGGTGATTGACCAGCTGAAAAAGATTGACCCCCGCTATGAATTCGAGGTTAAAGAAATTGTCACCAAAGGCGATAAAATTCTAGACGTTACCCTTTCCAAGGTCGGCGGTAAAGGTCTTTTTGTAAAAGAAATTGAACAAGCGATGTTAAATAAAGAGATTGATATGGCCGTCCACAGCATGAAGGATATGCCGGCTGTTTTACCTGAAGGATTGACTATCGGCTGTGTTCCGTTCCGGGAAGACCATCGCGATGCGCTGATTTCAAGAGACCATGTGAAACTGGCTGATTTAAAACCAGGTGCAATTATCGGAACAAGCAGTCTGCGCCGCAGTGCCCAGCTTTTGGCGAAACGCCCTGATTTAGAGATTAAATGGATTCGCGGCAATGTCGATACTAGATTGGCAAAATTAAAAGAAGAAGAGTACGACGCTATCATTTTGGCTGCAGCAGGCTTATCACGCCTAGGCTGGGCGTCTGATGTCGTCACCGAATTTTTAGATGCTGATGTTTGTATTCCGGCGGTTGGTCAAGGCGCACTATCCATTGAGTGCCGCGAAGATGATCGTGAACTTCATGAGCTTTTTGAAAAATTCACCTGCAAAAAAACTGAAAGAGCGGTTCGGGCTGAGCGGGCCTTCCTGCATAAAATGGAGGGCGGCTGTCAGGTGCCAATTGCCGGCTTTGCTCAGGTTGAAGATAACGATGAAATCGTCTTGAATGTGCTGGTAGGCAGACCGGAAGGCCAGGAAATATATAAAGAAGAAGTTCGCGGGCAAAATCCGGAAGAACTCGGGATTAAGGCGGCGGACCTTTTGATTGAAAAAGGAGCGAAGGACCTGATTGACAAGGTAAAGCGGGAGCTGGAAGGGCAATGATCCCCTCCCTGCCTTTATTAAATAAAAAGGTACTTGTTCCACGCGGGGAAGGACAAGCAAAGTCATTTTCTGAGCTTGTCGAGAGGTACGGCGGGATTCCCATTGAAATTCCGCTGATTGCCTTCCGCCCAATTGAAAAAAATCAGCGCCTGCAGGAAAGCCTAAAGGTGCTGGATACATACGACTGGATTATATTTACGAGCAGTGTCACAGTGGAGACGTTTTTTTCGTTTGTTGATAATGTTGGGGCTGGATTCCCAAAGGTTGCGGTGATCGGCAAAAAGACGGAAAAGGTACTGAGAGAAAAAGGCATCCGGGTAGATTTTGTTCCCTCTGTCTATGTGGCTGAAGAATTTGTTGCAGAATTTTTGCCTCATGCTAAACTGGGTATCCGGGTTTTGCTGCCAAAGGGAAACCTTGCCCGTGAATACATTGCAACTGGTTTACGAAAGGCTGGGGCCGTGGTGGACGAGTTGATTATTTATGAAAACTATATGCCTGAGGAAAGTAGAGAGAAACTTGCAAAGATGATGTCCGATCGTGAGCTGGACATCTTAACCTTTACAAGTCCATCGACGGTGGATCACCTGATGGATGTGGTTGGGGAGTATGGGCTGGCCGACCATCTAAATGAATGTATCATCGCCTGTATTGGGCCAGTCACCGAGAAAAGGCTGCTTAAATACGGGCTGCCTATACATGCCTCTCCGGAGGAGTATACCGTTGATGAGATGGTCAAGAGTGTTATTGATTTTTTGGAAAAGGCTAATGATTGAGCTGCAAAATCTGGACGCGACAGTAAATGAATGTCATGTGACAGTAATGAGCCACTATGCGACAGTAAATGAGTGTCATGCGACAGTAACGGACCATTATCCGACAGCAAACGGCTCCCATCCGATAGTAACGGAACGCTATCCGACAGTAAAATTTGTTTGCGCCACACAGCAAATTATAATAAGTAAATTTTTGGAGGTATACACAATGGAACTTCAATTTTCACGTCATCGTCGTTTACGTTCAAGTGCCAGCATGCGGGCGCTTGTTAGGGAAAATCATTTAAAAGCGGACGATTTCATCTATCCGCTGTTTATTTATGAAGGAGAAAACATCCGCAATGAGGTATCTTCCATGCCTGGAGTTTACCAAGTATCAATGGATCACCTCCATGCAGAAATGGAAGATATCGTTGCTCACGGTATCAAAGCTGTTCTATTATTTGGGATTCCAGAAACAAAGGATGAGTGCGGCACAGGAGCGTTCCATGATCATGGCATTGTTCAAGTAGCAACACGCTATATCAAAGAACACTTCCCAGAAGTGTTAGTTGTTGCAGACACCTGCTTATGTGAATATACAAGCCACGGTCACTGCGGTGTCGTTGAAGGCGAAAAAATTCTTAATGATCAATCATTAGACCTGCTTGTAAAAACAGCCATCGCTCAGGCAAAAGCAGGCGCAGATATTATTGCGCCATCTAATATGATGGATGGATTCGTGGCAGCAATTCGTGCAGGTTTAGATGAAGCAGGTTATACAGAAATCCCAGTTATGTCATACGCTGTTAAATATGCATCTGCTTTCTACGGGCCGTTCCGTGAGGCTGCTGAGGGAGCACCACAATTCGGTGACCGCAAGACCTATCAAATGGACCCTGCTAACCGGATGGAGGCATTCAGAGAAGCTGAATCAGATGTGGCGGAAGGGGCAGACTTCTTAATAGTGAAGCCGGGCATGCCATACCTTGATATTGTTCGTGATATTAAAAACAACTTTAATTTGCCGGTCGTTGTTTACAATGTCAGCGGTGAATATGCGATGATCAAAGCGGCTGCGCAAAACGGCTGGGTTGACGAGAAAAAGACCGTACTTGAAATGTTAATGGGCATGAAGCGGGCTGGTGCGGATTTAATCATTACCTATCATGCAAAAGATGCAATCCGCTGGCTGAAGGAAGAAGAATAATATTTTTTGAAAAGAGGGAAAAGGATGCGTTCGTATACCAAATCGATTGAAGCATTTAAAGAAGCCCAAACATTGATGCCAGGCGGTGTAAACAGCCCGGTTCGCGCCTTTAAATCCGTAAACATGGACCCAATTTTCATGGAACGCGGCAAAGGTTCGAAAATCTATGATATTGACGGTAATGAATATATTGATTACGTTCTTTCATGGGGACCGCTAATTCTCGGACATTCCAATGACCAAGTAGTCGAAGCATTGAAAAAAACTGCCGAGTCAGGAACAAGCTTCGGAGCGCCGACGTTATTGGAAAACAAACTGGCCAAGCTTGTGCAAGACCGCGTACCATCAATTGAAATTATCAGAATGGTCAACTCGGGTACAGAAGCTACGATGAGTGCCTTAAGGCTGGCACGAGGATTTACAGGACGCAATAAGATTTTAAAATTCGAGGGCTGCTACCACGGCCATGGCGATTCATTATTAATTAAAGCAGGGTCAGGAGTTGCTACACTTGGTTTGCCTGATAGCCCAGGTGTACCTGAAGGTGTTGCTTCAAATACAATCACAGTACAATACAATGACCTTGAAGGGGTTAAATACGCTTTTGAACAATTTGGCGATGATATTGCTTGTATCATTGTTGAACCCGTTGCGGGCAACATGGGGCTTGTTCCACCGCTGCCAGGGTTCTTGCAAGGACTACGTGATATTACCAGCGAATACGGGGCGTTGTTGATTTTTGATGAAGTCATGACAGGCTTTCGGGTGGGCTACAATTGTGCCCAAGGCTATTTTGGCATTACTCCTGACTTGACCTGTTTAGGAAAAGTAATCGGCGGCGGTCTTCCTGTCGGCGCTTACGGCGGACGTGCGGATATTATGGAACGCATCGCACCAAGCGGTCCAATTTACCAGGCAGGTACGTTATCAGGAAATCCGCTCGCAATGACAGCAGGCTATGAAACTTTAAGTCAACTGACACCAGAGCACTACAATGAGTTTATCCTCAAGGGCGATATCCTTGAAAAGGGTATCAAAGCAGCGGGTGAGAAGTACGGAGTTCCAGTGACCTTTAACCGTGCAGGTTCCATGATTGGTTTCTTCTTTACGAATGAAGATGTCATCAATTATGAAACAGCCAAATCGTCCAATTTGGAATTCTTTGCTGAGTACTATCGTCAAATGGCCGACCAAGGCGTGTTCCTGCCGCCATCCCAGTTTGAAGGATTATTCCTATCAACCGAACATTCGGATGAGGATATTGAAAAGACGGTTAAGGCCGTTGAGGTTGCTTTTTCGAAGCTTAAATAAAAATATTATCTCTCTCAGATAGTAAACGCATAAGAAAGCAAGCAGTGGAATTAGCAAAAATATTCCACTGCTTTTTTGATGGTACAATATGTTAAAGTCTAATTTTAACAGTAGAAAATATTGACCTGAAAAAATAGGCAGAAACAAACCTTTTCAGCAGGGGTGGAGCCTGGACCAAAGGAAGAATGAATCGCGAGGTAGCCAATAAGGGGTATTGGCGCCTGGACCAAAGGAAAAAAGAATCGCAGGGTAGCCAATAAGGGGTATTGGCGCCCGAACCAAAGGAAAAACGAATCGCAGGGTAGCCAATAAGGGGTATTGGCGCCCGAGCCAAAGGAAAAGTGAATCGAGTGGTAGCCAATAAGGGGTATTGGCGCCCGAACCAAAGGAAAAGTGAATCGAGTGGTAGCCAATAAGGGGTATTGGCGCCCGAGCCATAGGAAGAATGAATCGCAGGGTAGCCAAAAAGGGGTATTGGAGTCCGAACTAAAGGAAAAACGAATCGAATGGTAGCCAATAAGGGATATTGTCGCCCGAACTAAAGGAAAAACGAATCGAATGGTAGCCAATAAGGGATATTGCCACCCGAACCAAAGGAAAAAAGAATCGCAGGGTAGCCAAAAAGGGGTATTGCGCCCGAGCCAAAGAAAGAATGAATCGCAGGGTAGCCAATAAGGGGTATTGGCGCCCGAACCAAAGGAAAAACGAATCGCAGGGTAGCCAATAAGGGGTATTGGCGCCCAAACTAAAGGAAAAAAGAATCATAGGGTAGCCAATAAGGGGTATTGGCGCCTGAACCAAAGGAAAAAAGAATCGAATGGAAGCCAATAAGGGGTATTGGCGCCCGAACAAAAGGAAAAAAGAATCGAATGGTAGCCAATAAGGGAAATTGGCACCCGAACCAAAAGAAAAATAAATCGCAAGGGTAACCAATAAAGGGTATTCCCTTCCAATCCAATGAATCCCATTAAATCTACAAATTAAAACAATCGAAGACTATAGGTCTATTATAAACCAATAAACTGAAACTCCTCTTTATAGGGGAGTTTACTTTTTTACCTCTTTCCCGCACAATCCAGCTTTTTTATTCATAAATAATAATTTCCCCTCATAAAGTGTAAGTGACATAGTGATTTTGCATTAGGAAACGAAAGGAGGAGTCGCTTTGTCCCAGGAGAATCAATCGTACCTAAGATTTTCTGTGGAGGAGTCCCTGTGGTTTAGAAAAGGACAGGAAGTCGAGGAGCTTATTTCCATTTCCTTAGACCCGGATATTACCATACAGGAAAACGATCAGTACGTCACCATACGCGGTTCGCTGGAGCTTTCCGGCGAATATAAATACTACAAGGACCAAGAGGAAGGAAATGAAGAGGGTGTAGTCTCACAGAAGTTTGTGGAACGGGTGGCCGAGCGTGAAGAGGGAGTAGCTGAATTTTCACATCGATTCCCGGTTGATATCACGATTCCTAACAATCGAATTCAAAGTGTGTATGATATCGATGTCCTTGTGGAAACGTTTGATTATTCCATGCCTGAGCGTAGCTGCTTAAAGCTGTCAGCAGATTTGACCATTAGCGGCCTCTATGGAAATGAGCAGCAACAGCAGCAGGAGGAAGAGCCTGAACTTGAACTCCTGTACCGCGCCGAAGCTGAGGAAGAGGAGGAAGAATTCGAATTCTCTCAACCAACAGCTCAAAGCCCGTATCAAAACAATTTCTTATTCCAAACGGAAGCACGTAAACAGCAGGAAGAAGAACAAAGCACGGATGCAATACCAAAGTTCCCAAACTTTAGTTATCAACCGGAGGAACAAAATCAGGAGCAGCAGGCATATCGGCCGCCTTGGCAGTACCAGGAGTATAATACTGAAGCAAATGAACCTGCATGGCGTTATCAGGAGAGAAAGGAAGAAAAACAGCCTGTAGAGGTTGAAGCTGAGTTTGAGGAAGAAATCACTGTGGAGGAGTCCCCAGCGGTCGTCGTGGAATATGAAGAGGAAAGCTCGTCATCTTCATCCTCATCCGAGGAGGAACCAAAGCAAAAGAAGAAGCTGTTTGGTGCCAGTAAGAAAACGATGACTCTGACAGAATTCTTTGCCAGAAAGGACGAAGGTTCTTCACAAACAAGGTTAAAGGTTTGTATTGTTCAAAGAGGGGATACAGTAGAAAGTTTGTCTAAACGTTATGATGTATCTGTTCAGAATCTCCTTCGTGTTAACAATCTAGAATTGAATCAGGATGTTTATGAAGGTCAAGTATTATATGTTCCGGCAGCCTTTGCCAAAAAATAACCAGACCTAAGAAGGTGAGCGGGTTCATATGGGGCCTGCTCTGCTTTCTTTTTATGCCCTTTTGCTTTTCTAAATGAAAGAGAGTGAATTCTCATGAATGACTCGAACAGGCTGGAGACCCTTACGCCGATTTTGGAGAACTACCAGGTAGAGCCGTATTTTGTAGAGGATTTTGGCGGCATACAAAAAATTTATTCCAACAAAGGTACCTTTGCCTTGAAAAAAATTCCCCCAGCCTTAGGGACAGATTTCATTCGGCATGTCCATTATCTCTATCAAAAGGGCTTTAACCGGATTGTTCCTATTTATCCCACAATGGACGGCAGATATGCGGTATTGCATGATAATAATCTTTACTATCTTATGCCTTGGCTGACTAACGACCAAAGAGAAGACCACCAGTACAAAAGCCAGCAGCTTTTTCGCGAATTGGCCCGGCTTCATACTCTTTCTGCAAAGGAAATTGAAGTAAACAAGGAGGAACGGGCAGAGCATTACGAAAAAACGTTGCAGTTGCTTGATAAAAATCAAGAATTTTTGGATGGCTACATTGATGTTTGCGAAAAGAAAACCTATATGTCACCATTCGAACTGCTGTTTTGCCTGTACTACAATGAAATCAGCCAGGCGCTCCGATTTTCAAAAGCGAAGTTTGAAGAATGGTATGAGGGCACAAAGGAAAATGAGAAAGCCCGAATGGTGGTTGTCCATGGGAAGCTATCATCCGATCATTTTCTTTATGATGAACGGGGATACGGCTTTTTTATAAATTTTGAAAATGCTCGTTACGGCTCACCAATCCATGACCTGCTCCCGTATGTGTCTAGGACATTAAACACAAGTCCGAAACGAAACGATGACGTGATCGGTTTGGTCTATCATTATTTTAAATACTTTCCGTTTAAGCAGGAGGAAAAACTATTATTCAACAGCTATTTGGCCTACCCGATACCCATCATCCAAATGGCTGAAAAATATTATCGCAAGCCTCGTCCGAAAAATGAGTTAAAATATGTCCGTCAGCTGCAGCACCGCTATTGGCATTTAAAAAATACAGAATATATTGTGATGCGAATGACGGAAATTGAGAATCAGCAAAAAGCAGCCCAAGAGGCAGCCCAACAGGCAAAAGAAGGAGCCCAATAGCAGGATACATCTGCACATAGGGCTCCTTATATAATTTCAAAATAAATGGAAATCGCAATGACGATAAAAAGGGATAATAACAAGACATCAAAAATGGTTGGCAGAAAAATAGTTCGTATAAATTGAAAGATAATAAATGGGACGACCAGCTGTCCGGATAATCTCCGAAACGTTCTAAACCAGGGACGGTATTTATATTTGTGGAAATTCTTCACCCCAAACCCCCCCTTTCCCAATTTACCCTTATCATATGTATATTCGAAAATAGTGTGAATGACCTATAATATTTCCAATAAATTTTCAATTTGAATTGTTTCGTAAATAATGACATGGTAAAATTATTTAGCTATATTGTATGACTATTGGAAAATTAAACTTTTTAGAATGTCCGCTTAGAAGTCTATTGTGAGGGGTTATCAACATGTACTGGTTCATCATTCTTTTTCCACTTCTTATTTATCCCTGGGGGCCTTTTACGTATTATACATTTCCAAAGGTCTTTTATTTAGATATGTTTGTCTTGTTTACATGGTTATATATAATAATCAAAAAAAAATATTGGACAACTAACTTAACTAAATCTGAATTAACAATAGAGTTTATTGTCTTAATATTTATGAGCATAATAGGAATTTCCACAATATTTTCAGTAGATATATATACCTCTTTTTATGGTGCAAATACAAGATTTGAAGGATTAATCACATTTCTTTCATATTTAAGCATTTTACTATTCTCATATAGGATGCTTGATGTCCAAAAAACAGAAACCCTCTTTAAATGGATGGCTTTTGTTTCAATTTTAGTTTCGATATATGGGATTCTTCAACATTATTCTTTAGATTTCTTTCCGCGAAATATCTCAAAAGTTAATGAAACAAGAAGTTTCTCGTTTTTCGATAATGCAAATTTTTTTGGATCATACCTGGTTTTGGTATCTTTAATTACTATAAGTCTTTATTTAACAGCAAAGGATAAAAGATATCTCATATTCTATTTTATTTCATCAATAATAAATTTTATTGCCTTAATTTTTTCTGGGACTAGAAGTGGATGGATTGGTTTATTTATAGGTGTCCTTTTAATGACTTTCCTTGTAGTTAGAGAAAGAAAATATTTATGGAAACAATGGTCTGCATTGTTAATTTCATTTTGCTTGCTTTTTATTACAATTAACATTGTAGAGAAGGGGACTTACTCAAGTAGACTAAATTCATTTTTTTCGGATTCATATAAGATAATGGCAAAGGAAAGTACAGGTAAAGAAGGTTCTAGTCGTTTATTTATTTGGGAAAACGGATTACCATTAATTAAAAAGTATTATCTAGTAGGTTCTGGTCCTGATACATTTGAATTTGTATTTACTGCTGCACCAGAAGAAATTAAAAAGACTTTTGGTTCAAGGATGATTATTGATAAGGCTCATAATGAATATTTACAAATAGCAATTACGTTGGGGCTACCTGCACTCCTAATATATTTATCATTGTTGTTTGTTATATTAAGAAGGGCATTTGCAGTTTCAAGAAGCGTTCAAGGGAATGATCAAATAATATTATATGGGCTGATCTCTGTAATTTTTGGTTATCTCCTTCAAGCATTCTTTAATATCAGCACGGTTCCAGTTGCACCATTATTTTGGGCTATACTTGGTATTACGCTGGCTAAGTCTGAATCAATCCTAAAAAAGGGAACATTACAAAATTCAATAGATGAAAAAGTGGATACGTATAAAACAGCGTAAAAAACTGTAAGCAAGCTCCAGAACTTTAGCATATAGTATAAAAATAAAAAAATACGGTTATCCTGATTGACGAAGACTACGTTTTTTGGGTAGTATAGCTATATAATTGAAAAATTTAAGCTTTGACTGGGAAGAGTACGGTGAAAGCCAGCTTTTAGAGAGGGGAATCATTAGCTGAAAGATTTCCTAAGCTGCACATCGGAAGGTCGCCCAAGAGCTTCTTCTGTGAATAGGCCAAAAGGCCCGAGTAGCAGAAGACGGATGAAATCCGTTATCCGATGAAGTGCCAATCATATGTTTGATTGGAAAAAAGGTGGTACCGCGAAGCAACTCCATTCGTCCTTTTATGACGAATGGGGTTTTTTGTTGTTTCTAAAGGAAAAGGGGCGGAGCTCCGCAAAAGTGTAGCAGTCACTCCAATTGGAGAAAAATATATATTTCTCACATTAGAAAAGTATTGTTTAGCTATGCTCACACCACCTTTATATCTATTTGGTCTACAACATATATAGATATCCCTTTTCTTTATAAGGTTTATTTAAAGGAGGTAATTCAGATGAAAACAAAAGAAATTACAATGCCGACCAAATACGATCCGCAGACGATTGAAAAAGGTCGTTATGAATGGTGGCTAAAGGGGAAATTTTTCGAGGCTAAGGATGATGAAAGCAAACAGCCATATACAATCGTGATCCCGCCGCCGAACGTTACAGGGAAACTTCACTTAGGCCATGCTTGGGACACAACTCTTCAAGATATTATTACACGCATGAAGCGTATGCAGGGTTATGATGTTCTTTGGCTTCCTGGCATGGACCATGCTGGAATCGCGACGCAGGCAAAGGTTGAACAAAAGCTAAAAAGCGAAGGCAAAAGCCGTTATGACCTCGGCAGGGAAAAATTCGTTGAGGAAACATGGAAGTGGAAGGAAGAGTATGCTTCCCATATCCGCCAGCAATGGGCAAAGCTAGGTTTAGGACTTGACTATACCCGCGAGCGTTTCACTCTTGATGAGGGACTTTCGAAGGCAGTTCGCGAAGTATTCGTTACGCTATACAACAAAGGCTTAATCTATCGCGGTGAATATATCATCAACTGGGACCCATCTACAAAAACAGCTTTATCTGATATAGAAGTTATTTATAAGGATGTTCAAGGTGCCTTTTATCATATGAAATATCCGTTAGCTGACGGTTCCGGCTACATTGATGTAGCAACAACACGTCCTGAAACGATGCTTGGGGATACAGCCGTTGCTGTTCATCCTGAAGATGATCGTTACAAGCACCTAATCGGCAAAACAGTTATCCTGCCAATCGTTGGCCGGGAAATCCCGATTGTTGGCGATGACTATGTTGATATGGAATTCGGTTCAGGTGCTGTTAAAATTACTCCGGCCCATGACCCGAACGATTTTGAATTAGGCAACCGTCATAATCTTGAGCGTGTATTAGTCATGAATGAAGACGGATCCATGAATGAAAAAGCAGGTAAATACCAAGGACTCGACCGCTTCGAATGCCGTAAGCAGATTGTCAAAGATCTTCAAGAACAGGGCGTTCTTTTCAAAATTGAAGACCACTTGCATTCTGTTGGCCACTCCGAGCGAAGCGGAGCAGTAGTTGAGCCGTACTTATCAACACAATGGTTTGTTAAAATGCAGCCATTGGCAGACCAAGCAATTGTGCTTCAAAGCAAGGAAGAAAAAGTACACTTTGTTCCTGACCGTTTCGAAAAAACTTACCTGCACTGGATGGAGAATATCCGCGACTGGTGTATTTCCCGTCAGTTATGGTGGGGACACCGCATCCCAGCTTGGTATCATAAAGAGACTGGTGAAGTATTTGTTGGCCACGAGGCACCGGCAGACAGCCAAAATTGGGAACAGGATAAAGATGTTTTAGATACATGGTTTAGTTCAGCGTTATGGCCATTCTCAACCATGGGCTGGCCTGATACAGAATCAGCTGATTTCAAGCGATATTTCTCAACGGATGTTCTAGTAACAGGTTACGATATCATCTTCTTCTGGGTATCAAGGATGATTTTCCAAAGCTTAGAATTTACTGGCGAGCGTCCATTTAAAGATGTTCTCATCCATGGACTTGTTCGTGATGAGCAGGGTCGAAAAATGAGTAAGTCACTAGGAAACGGCGTTGACCCAATGGAGGTAATCGACAAGTACGGTGCAGATGCACTTCGTTACTTCCTATCAACCGGTACATCTCCGGGTCAGGATTTACGTTACAGCACAGATAAGGTTGAAGCAACCTGGAACTTTGCCAATAAAATTTGGAATGCATCCCGTTTTGCATTAATGAACATGAACGGCCTCACTTATGAAGAAATTGATTTCAGTGGGGAAAAATCCGTTGCGGATAAATGGATTTTAACCCGCTTAAATGAAACGATTGAACATGTGACAAAACTTTCAGAGCGCTATGAATTCGGTGAAGTTGGCCGTGCGCTATATAACTTTATCTGGGATGACTTCTGTGACTGGTATATTGAAATGGCGAAACTTCCGTTATACGGTGAAGATGAAGCGGCTAAGAAAACAACCCGATCTATCCTTGCATATGTTTTAGATCAAACAATGCGTTTATTGCATCCGTTCATGCCGTTTATCACCGAGGAAATTTGGCAGAACCTGCCTCATTCCGGTGAATCAATTACGGAAGCCCAATGGCCAGAGGTAAAACCGGAGTATACCGATGAAGAAGCAGCGCAGGAAATGAAGCTTTTGATGGAAATGATCCGCTCTGTACGGAACATTCGTGCTGAGGTCAACACACCAATGAGCAAGAAAATCAAAATGTTGGTGAAAGCTAAGGATGAGAAAATCTTAACGGCCCTTGAGAAGAACCGCAGCTATATTGAAAAGTTCTGTAACCCTGAAGAACTGCAAATGGGGTTAAATGTTGAGACACCTGAAAAAGCAATGACTGCAGTTATTACAGGTGTCGAGATTATCCTTCCGCTCCAAGGCCTGATTAATATTGACGAAGAAATTGCCCGCCTTGAGAAGGAATTGGATAAATTAAATAAAGAGGTAGAGCGCGTTCAAAAGAAATTAAGTAATGAAGGCTTTATGAAAAAAGCACCTGAAAGTGTTGTTGCCGAAGAACGTGCAAAAGAACAAGACTATCTGGAAAAACGAAACATTGTAGAAGCTCGTATTAAGGAGTTAAGAGGTTAATGAAGCTGAAGGCGAATCCAGTTTGGATTCGTCTTGGCTTATTTTTTTAACAAAAGGGGTGTCAGACATGTTTACTACTTATAAAGAAGCCCTTGATTGGATTCACGCAAGGCTCAGGCTCGGCATCAAGCCGGGGTTAAAAAGGATGGAGTGGATGATGGACAGGCTTGGCCGTCCGGAAACAATAATCAAAACCGTCCATATAGGCGGGACAAATGGAAAAGGCTCGACCGTTACATACCTTCGTTCCATTCTTCAGGAAGCAGGGTATAAAGTCGGAACCTTTACATCTCCTTATATTGAGCAGTTTAACGAGCGGATTAGCGTAAACGGCAAGCCCATAACAGACAAGGAAATTCTCGACCTAACCAATATAATACTTCCTTTGGCAAATGAATTAGAGGAAACAGAGCTGGGCGGGCCGACTGAATTTGAAGTTATCACGGCTATGTCGTTCTACTATTTTGCCAATCACCCTGAAATCGATATGGTCCTTTACGAAGTCGGGCTTGGCGGCCGATTTGATTCGACGAATATTGTGCAGCCGTTGGCTTCGATTATCACCAACATTGGCCTTGATCATACCAACATTCTAGGAAATACCCATGAGGAAATAGCGTTTGAAAAGGCAGGAATCATCAAGGAGCGGACGCCGATTTTTACAGCAGTCAAGCATCCAGGAGCACTTAAGGTTATCGAAGAACAGGCGGAGAAAAAAGAGGCACCCATTTATCGATTAAATCAGGAGTTTTCGATCGGAACTCATGAATCCATCCCAAAGGGTGAACTATTTACTCTACTAACAAACGGTGGCACCTTAGAAAAACTTGAAATCAGCATGATTGGCCAGCACCAGACTGAAAATGCGGCACTTGCTGTCAGTGCTGCACAATATTTAAATCAGCATGGCGCTATCTTGATTACGGAACAGTCAATCAGGAATGGATTAAAAAAGTCCTATTGGCCGGGCCGCTTTGAAGTTCTATCGGAAAACCCCCTTGTCATCATCGATGGTGCACATAATGATGAGGGAATTACGGCCTTGGTTCATGAATTATCGACCCGTTATGCCAATCGTAATATCCATATAATATTTGCGGCATTAAAGGATAAGAAGCTCGACAAAATGATAGCCAAGCTTGACGGGATTGCTTCGCAAATTTCCTTTGTCAGCTTTGATTTTCCTAGGGCGGCGAATGCAGAAGATTTAGTGAAAATCAGCCAAGCAGAAAACAAATTGGCAGTTGACAATTGGGAAACTTATATGAAAGAAGAAATCTCTCACCTTCCTACCAATGACGTTCTTGTCATCACGGGGTCTCTTTATTTTATCTCAGAAGCAAAACCAGTTATTTGTCAAATTTTGAAAAATAAGACGATTTATCTGTGACAGATTGGCACCTTTTTGGTAAAATAATTTTATCTTGAATTAATAATAATCGGTGGGGAGGGGGAAGACAGATGGGGGTTAAACCGCAAATCCAAATATCGATTTTTCTAATCTGGATTTTGTTGGTACCAGCAGGAATGTGGTTCACCTTTCAAACTTTCCCCCCGGACCTGACCGGAAAATGGCATGAACTTATTGCTTTTCTAGCGCTAATGTCCATAGTGGCATCGATGCCAATTATTATCAATAACGTGCACATTTCTCTCATTCAATGGGTGTCTTTGACCGTTTTTTTAATTTTCGGCATGTTTATAGAAATGGTATTTGCTCAAATAGCCTTCCTTGTTTTATTGGTGAAACTAAAAGTTTCAAAAGATCAACTATTTCGATTGCCGTTAAATTCAATCATGTTCTTTCTAGTTTCATTCTTTAGCGGTACGATCTATTACCTTCTCGGCGGTAAAACGGGCCCGAAGCTTACTGAAAATAGTGAAGCTTTTTTGTTGGCTATTTTGTATGCGGTGTTGAGTTATTTTATTAATCAGATTATTGTTTCCTTCAATCTTTATTTTATTTATAAGCGAAGGGATGCTTATTTTGGAAAAGATTTATTGGTAGAGACTCTGACAACGATTATTACCATTCCGTTTGGTGTGGTGTTATACATTCTTTATCATCAAATGGGGTTAATGGCGCTTCTTTTTGTGGGGATTCCCTTTGTCAGTCTTTCCGTTATTTTTAATCTCTATTACTCTAGTGAAAAAATTAATGAGTATCTACAAAAAGCTGCCGAAGTTGGCCATCAAATGGCGGAACGCCTTCAAATGGATGATGTTGTGACTTTGTTTATTCAAAAACTTGGGGGAATGCTCCCAGTGGATTATGCTTATATTTTTGAAGTTTCTGGTAATGAACTGAAATTGGCCCGCTACGTTGAGGATGGGCGGGTAGATCCTTATCATAGGCCGCCTTTGAAAAAAAATGAAGGAATCTCCGGAATGGTTTGGGAGGAGCAAAAGGCCTGTTTTTTTTCACGGAGAAAAGAATGGCTGCATCTAACAAATGGAGGATATCTGCCAAAGGATGCTCAAAGTATTTTAAGCGTTCCCATCATGCGCAATAAAAAAATTATTGGTGTTCTGCTGCTTGCTTCGAGGCAGGAAAAATCCTATGAAAAATATCAATTGAACATTGTGGATATTCTCTGCTCGTATTTTGCCGTGGCCATCGAGAATGCCCAGCATTACGAACGAACAAAAATGCAGAGCGAACGCTGCTCACTCACTAAATTATATAATTATCGGTACTTTGAAAATGCATTAATGGGGGAGTTTGAGCGGCTTAGGCGATTTGAGCGAAACGTGATTTCGTTGATTATTCTTGACATTGATCATTTTAAAACGGTTAATGATACATACGGCCATCAAAGTGGAAATGAAATTCTGATTGATATTGCAGGAAGAATAAGTGAATTAGTTGGAAGCAGAGGTACTGTTGCACGTTATGGCGGTGAGGAATTCGTTGTTCTTTTATCTGATGTTGCAAAAGAGGAAGCCTATCAAACCGCCGAGCTAATCCGGCAATCAATAGCCAATTGGCCGTTCATCCTCTATCAAACTATTGATCAGGATGAACAGAAACAACAGGTTAAAATTACAGCCTCAATTGGAGTGGCAACTGCACCAGAGGATGCAGAGGATGCTCTTGCCTTGATTCGGCATGCGGACAGGGCGCTGTATGTTGGGGCGAAAAGGGCAGGGCGGAATCGAGTGGCGGAGTATTCTTCGTGTTGAGGATGCCACCGTTAAAATAAAAAGGAAAAGTGCCTTCATTCAAAATGAGGGCACTTTTTTAAAAGATAATTTGACTAATAATTAATAGTGTCTACTAATGTCTTAGCATTTTCGCCCCAAATTATTGACTTTTGAGGCACGTCAAAAGTGTTTCCGCATTTACTTTGTAAGTCTGATAATTTACTTTCGTCATTTAAATCAGCATTGGTAATATATGAGATTTTATCAGTGGGAATATCTTCTAGTCCAACATGAGGTAAACCTGCCCTAACATATAATTTCCCGTAAACATCAATCTTTTTATTTGCAGTAACAGTGCCATTTATACAGACAATATTATTGCTTTGTATTTGGACCTTATCAGTAAAGGAGGCATAGCCTCTTACATAGGTGTAATAGATTTTTGTAGGATTGGTAGTTGAATTATATAATTCAAATCTATCGCTAGCAATAAGGTTTCCATTTACATAAATATTTAAACCTTCCCCATAAGAGTGACCATTTAAGGTTAGATCATTTTCTGTTTCATAAGTTGCATCGTTCATATTGTTAAGATTTCCACTCATTGTTAGGTTAAAAGCGTGAACAGTAAGGCCGCTCTTTTGTCCATTACCGGTTAAGGTTAGATTTGCAGTTGAGTAAATGGTCTTTGAGTATCCTTGAAATTTATCATTATAGGTTTTATCCATATTCAAAAAAATTCCATCACGACAACTAGAGTCAGTAAAGGTATCAGGGTTGCGGCAACTTGGGAGTACGTCCCCAGCTGTAATCTCTTCAATCTTGTCGTAATCTGGAGGAGTGACTGTCTTGTTCACAATAAGATCTTTCAAGTTAATATTCATTTCAGTCTTTAATGTTCTTTTTTCATTACCCGTAACTGAAAATTCAATTGTAATTTTTTTATTATTACTTGGATCTGTACCCACTGTATAATTATTTTCCACTTTGAAACTATTGGTGCTATCGACAGGGAATGGGGATAGTCCGTTCTGTAATCTTAATTTAATGGTACCAATAATATCATTAATAATATCGGTTTCTGTAAAGCTTGGATTTGAGTCTGTTATAATCTTATGGTTGTAATATGCTTGCTTAGCCAAAAAAATATTAGCTATAGTAACTTGATAATAGGTAAGTCCCATTTCCGCGATAGAAGTGGATTTAGTTTTGCTTTCTACAACCTGATTTTGTTTCACTGTATTGAAGGACTGGCCTGTAAATGACAGAAATAATATCATAAAGACAACAATGATAAGTAAAACAGTTACTAGTGCATAACCGTCTTCCTTTTTTATTTTATTCATAAACTTCTCCCCCCTTCAACCTATAAAGTAAAATCTTAACTGAGACTTTATTTCCTAAGTTTCTTATATCTGAAACATTAACTATCAATTGTAAGTCATTTCCTTTTTTGCTAGGTTCAAGGGTTATTGAAGAAATCTCTGAGTCATTCACTTGATTTTCAGCCTTATAACAAAAACTAGAACTGGAAAAGGATTGTATTTCTGTATGATTTTTATCTAGAACAGTTATTGTACATTCTGAACTTTTCAATGTATATTTCTCGTTAGTTTGATGAATTTTGGTTAATGTGGAGATGACAATGTTTGCTTCTTGTTGAAGCTTATTTTTTGTAACGGATATTTGAGAGTACTGGTTGCCTTGGATAAAGACTTGCCAGATAGTTACTCCGATAATGGAAAGTATCGATAACGCCGCTAAAACTTCAATTAGTGTTACTCCTTGTTCATTCCGCATATAATACTCTCCTTATTTAACTAAAACGTATCCGTATGTTTCACTTATTGGCAAATTTCTATTATTCTTCATTAATACTTGAATTTTATATACTTTAATTGAATCACTCAAGGAAAATCCATTTTCGATATTTTTCCATATTCTTATTTCGGTATTTGGATTTAAAGTGTTGAAAGTGTAATAGTCACCGCTTGATGATGTTAATCCTGAAGGAAATTCTAAAGGGTTATTTTCTTTTAAAGCTTTAATTACCTTAGGGTCGGATTTCCAACTATTTAAAACTTCTTTTGCAGAGTTGACAGCTTGCGTCTTCACCTCATTTTGCTTATTCATTAACCCCATTTGAGGGAAAAAGTTAATAAAAGAAATAAAAATCACTGATAATATCGTAATCGACAGTAACACTTCTATTAAGGTTAAACCCTTTTCATTTTTTAAAATATCCAATATAGCAATTCCTCCTGCAAGAGAAAATTTGATCTTACTAGATAAATTTTATCAGATTTGATTGGAAGAGATATAAAAAATCAGTAATTTATACCTATAAAAGATTTCCACCTTCTTTAAAACTAACAAGAAGTATTATACAATATTTAGTAGACAAATTTCGTCTGATTTTTGAAGAATAAGCAAAAAAAATAAATGATTTTGATGAAAAATGTAGTTTAATAGTATATAAGCACTAATAAAAGGGGAGTGAATAAATGCAACCAATCATTTGGGCCTTTGGGTCTATGTTTGTATTATTATTAATAGTATCTCTTTTGCCGCTTGGATTTACCCTGAAAGGCAAGTTTACCATAGTCATTGCGAGTTTAGTATTTGCCCTTGTTGGAACGGCGGCTGTTTCTTTAATTCCTTTATGGCAGACTGGGTTAATCCTTTTGGTACTTGTCTTTTTTGCGGCATATTTATTTGATAAACGAATGGCGACTGTAATTTATCAAAAATCTGAAGTACTTGATGAATTTATTGAGTTAGAACAAGAATCAATAGAAAAATTAAGTGGCGTGATTAATCAAAGGATGAAGGAGGAAGATGTATTACAAGATGTTCCTCTTCAAAGCCTAGATAAAGTGATAAAAAATGAATTTAATTTAAATGAAATTTCTATAGATCTGCAAAAGACTGAAAATCATGATCCTGAAGATTTTGATGAGGACGTATCGTTTTTACTTCACAGAGAAATTGAAGAATCCAGTGAACAAACAGATGATTTAAATCAGGATATTAATTACTTATCCGATATAGATCGTTTGCTGATGGAAGATTCGCAAAATAACTCTGTAACAACCAAGAATTTAGCACTTGAAATGAAAGAGCTGAATCCGGAATCAGGTTATTTATCTGATATAGAAAGTTTACTAGAAATGGAATCAGGGCAGCAGTTAGAAGAATCGGATGATTTAAAAGAAATAGACATTCTTTCGCCGATCGCGTCTGATAAAGAAATGTTTAACTTGTATGATGATATAGACAACCCTCTAAATGAGATTCTTCAAGCTAAAGTGGAAGCTGCTTCAACCTCTGATAAAATGCTAGAGGAAATTGTTTTTGAAAAAAGCGTGAGCTTGAAGAAATAACTAAAATCGTTTCTAGATTTTTTTAATGAAGGTTTAAGGGAGGCAGGTCTTTTTGGGGAAAAATCAACAAATGATTAAATTATTTGTTGTACTGTTAATCGGTACAGTGTTTATTTTTAGTACTTCCCATTTTGGGGCAAAGGCATTTGAGGCTTTATCAAGCGCGGATGGGAAATTTACAGAGGGAACAACAATTGGTTCATTAGATGTATCGGGCAAAACCTCTGATGATGCCCTTAAGCTGCTTGAGGAAAAGTATGTTAACTGGGTTAAGGATACTTCAATTGAATTGCAATATGGTGAAAAAACTGCTCCATTTGACCTAAACCAATTTAATTTAGATTCTACAACGACGGTAGCTTCGATTAAGGAAGGCCAAAATAACCCGGTCTATATAACAGTGGATAAATCTCAAGTAGAGGAACAGCTTCAAACCCTATTTCCGCAAATGAAAATGCGGGAAATCGATCTTGATAAGCTAACTCACAGCTTGAATGAAACAGTATTATTATTTGAACCAGGTTCACATACTTTTAATATTTATGATGATTACCTGCTTGCTGACAAAGTAGACAAGAATGCTGTCATTAATACCGCTGTAATACATCTAAATGAGACACCAGGTGAATTAGAACAGTCCATTGTCAACCATCCAAAAATAGAGATTCCAGCAGAAAAACAATTTTCATTATTAACATTTGCCAAGGAACAGAACATAAACGACCCTAAAACGTTAAATATTTTGGCAACTGGCATCTACCAAGCCATTTTACCTTCTAATTTCACCGTCATAGAAAGAAACATAGGAAATCAACTTCCTAACTATGCGGGATTGGGATATGAAGCGAAGGTGGACCAATCTAAGCCGGCTGATCTATTGATTGCAAATCCAAATAAATTACCATATTTTTTGGAGTTAACAATTGAGGGCCAGAACCTTAAAGTTACTTTGAAAGGTCAGAAGTTCTTATACGAATATAAAATTATTACAAAAGACGAGCAGAAGCTGGAACCAAAGACAATTATTCAATATAGTCCACAACTAAGCTCAGGAAAAACAATGGTACAAAATAATGGGGCTGAAGGGAAGAGTGTAAAAGTCTACAGGGAGGTCTACCAAGGTGGACAATTAGTAAAGAGTGACTTCCTATCAGAGGATTATTATCCACCTGTTTACAAGGTCGTAGTTAAAGCATTAACGGCACCGAGTACAACAAATCCACCTGGATCAGCGGATAATTCGACTGGAACAACAGATAGCACTCAAACAATTGAATCATCTACTCAAACGCCGACTACATCTGATTACGGACAACAAGAGAGCGACATTTGGGGAAAACCAAATGAACAACCAAAATAAAAGCAGGTGTAATAAATGAGGCAAACACGTAAACGGCTTGGTGATTTGTTAATAAAAGAAGGCCTAATTACAACGGAGCAGCTTCAGAGTGTCTTAAATGATAAGGATTCAAATCAAAAACTTGGAGAAGCCCTCCTTCAAAGGGGATTCATAACAGAACAGCAATTAATAGAAGTGTTAGAATACCAGCTTGGTGTTCCACATATCAATCTGTTCCAGTATCCCTTTGATACCAATCTTTTTTCCCTGATTTCTAAAGAAACTGCCAAACGAAACTTAATTATTCCGTTAAAGCGAGAAGGAAACAAGCTTTGGGTCGCAATGGCGAATCCAATGGATTTTATTGTTATCGATGATTTGAGGTTATCCACAGGATTTCAAATCGAGCCAACTATTGCTACCAAAGAAGATATCCTTCGCACGATTAATAAATATTATGAGGTCGATGACGGTCTTGACGAACTTTTGGATGAACTTCCGCAAAATGAACGGGGACAGGCTGAGAGTATTACAGATGTGGATTCACCGATTGTTCGGCTAGTCAATCAGATTTTAACGAATGCTGTCATCCAAAAAGCCAGCGATATTCATATTGATCCACAGGAGACAAAGGTAATTGTCCGTTATCGAATAGATGGTGTCTTAAAGGTTGAGCGGGTCCTGCCGAAAAACATGCAAAGTGTGTTAACGGCGAGAATTAAAATTATGTCCAGTCTCGACATTACAGAGCACAGAGTTCCGCAAGATGGCCGTATTAAATTAAATCTTGATTTCCATCCGGTCGATCTCCGTGTTTCGACACTGCCGACTGTCTTCGGTGAAAAAATTGTTATGCGTTTATTGGACATGGGTTCGACTTTAAATGATATTAATAAACTGGGTTTTAATGCACTAAATCTTAAACGGTTTTATGAAATGATTGAAAAACCAACGGGGATTGTTTTAATTACAGGTCCCACTGGATCAGGTAAATCCTCCACCCTCTATGCCGCACTGAACAAATTAAATAGCGATGCGGTAAATATTATAACGGTCGAAGATCCGGTTGAATACCAGCTTGAAGGAATCAACCAGGTTCAGGTGAATCAGAATGTGGGGATGACTTTTGCTGCGGGTTTAAGATCCATTCTTCGCCAAGACCCAAACATCATCATGGTGGGAGAAATCCGTGATACAGAAACAGTAGAAGTCGCCATCAGGGCTTCCTTAACGGGGCATTTGGTTTTAAGCACCTTGCATACAAATGACTCGTTAGGAACGGTTACGAGACTTTTGGATATGGGTGTTGAACCATTTTTACTTGCGGCTTCATTAAGCGGAGTTGTCGCGCAGCGATTAGTCCGAAAAGTGTGCCGCGATTGTGCTGAAGTGCAAGAACCTTCTAAACGGGAAGTGGAAATATTTGCAAAACGCGGTCTGAAACTTGATAAAGTTACTCGTGGAAAAGGCTGCGCCTCCTGCAATATGACTGGCTACAAAGGCCGGATAGCCTTGCATGAAGTACTTGTTATCAACGATGAAATGCGAAGAATTATGATGAATGGTGAAACCTTTCAAAAGATAAAGGACACTGCGATTAAAAATAAAACCATTTTTTTAATAGACGATGGCCTTTTAAAAGTAAAACAAGGTTTAACCACAACCGAAGAAGTTTTACGAGTAGCTATTCCAGATTAGGAGAACGATGATATGAAGGAAAAAATCGACTCAATCTTAAGAGCCGCTGTTGAATACAAAGCCTCAGATGTTCATTTATCTGTGGGAGTTCCTCCTGTTATGAGGATTAATGGTGATTTAAGAAGATATGGAACAGATAAATTATTGCCTGCGGATACGGAAGCAATGGCAAAGGCGATTATTCCCGAGGATATGTGGGATTTATTTAAGGAAAAAGGTGAGCTTGACTTTTCCTATGGTGTACCAGGAAGCTCTCGTTTTCGTGTGAATGCCTATCATCAAAGAAAGAGTGTTTCAATTGCACTTAGGACCGTTGCTTCTAAAACTCCAACATTGGAAGAATTAGATTTACCAGAAGTAATAGCAAAATTAGTCCAGAAGCCTCAGGGGCTTATCTTAGTAACAGGACCTACAGGGAGCGGGAAATCAACAACATTGGCATCAATGATTGATTACATGAATCGCCATATGAGGAAACATATCATTACTCTTGAAGATCCAATCGAGTACCTACACCGTCATGGAAATTCGATTATTGACCAGCGGGAAGTTGGTTTTGACACGAAGAGCTATGCTAGTGGATTAAAAGGAGCACTCAGACAGGACCCTGATGTCATTCTTGTAGGAGAGATGCGTGACTTGGAAACGATTGGGATTGCGATTACTGCTGCTGAAACGGGGCACTTAGTTTTAGGCACACTTCATACATCAAGTGCACCAACTACCATAAACCGGATTATCGACGTATTTCCGCCTGCCCAGCAACCGCAAATTCGAGTTCAACTTGCTTCAGTCTTAGTAGGTGTCATTTCACAACGCCTGTTTCCAACGGCAGATAAGAAGGGACGGAAAGCAGCAACTGAAATCCTGGTAAATAATCCAGCTATAGCAAACTTGATTCGAAGTGAAAAAATCCATCAAATTCAAAGTACAATGCAAACATCCCGTGCCCAGGGAATGCACACTCTAGAGATGAGCATACGCGATTTGATTGACCGCGGCCAAATCCAGCAAGAAGCAGCAGCCCAATACTTGCAGGAAAAGATGATGCAAAATGCCTAAGTTTAAATATGCCGGCCGAGACAAGAAGGGGAAACGACAGGGCACCGTTATTGCCCCTTCCAGACGGGAAGCAATGGAAAAGCTGAAGGAACAAGGCATTCGTGTCATTGAAATGAATGAAGTTCCGGAAACATTGTTTACAAAAGATATTACAATTGGTAATCCGGTAAAATTAGAGCATTTTGTCATTTATATTCGGCAGTTTTCTACACTAATTAAAGCAGGGGTGACTGTTGTTGAGGCCACATCCATTCTTGCGCATCAAACAGAAAGTAAAGCATTAAAAAAGGCTCTTTTTGCTGTTGAACAGGAATTGAGAGAGGGAAATCCTTTATCAGATGCTATTGCTAAGCATAAGAAAATATTTAATTCTATGTTTATCAATATGGTAAAAGCGGGGGAAGTCAGCGGTAATTTAGATGGAACGTTGGATCGATTAGGCGAACACTTCGAAAAACAACACTATACGAGGCAAAAAATTAAATCTGCTTTATCATACCCAATAGTTGTTGGAATTATTGCCATTGCTGTTACGGTCTTTTTACTGGTTTCAATTGTACCAACATTTGTTTCAATGTTTGATCAAATGGGGGGAGAGCTTCCTACAATTACAAAGATTACTCTTGCAGCAAGTGGTTTTATGCAATCTTTTTGGTGGTTAATCGCAATAGTCATGGTAATTCTAGTAATTTCACTAACATTTTTAAAACAAAACAAAAAAACAAAATATTTTATGGATTATTTTTTATTGAAAATGCCAGTCTTCGGTAATTTACTGCAAAAAGCGGCACTTGCTCGAATGATGAGGACACTTAGTTCTTTATTTTCTAGTTCGGTACCAATTCTCCAGGCAATGTCTATTGTCGAAAAAGTGGTTGAGAATGATGTTCTGTCTAAGGTTATTCGGGAGTCTCGAGATGCCCTTGAAAAAGGTCGTTCTATGACCGGACCAATGGAAAGGCATTGGGCTTTTCCACCGCTAGTTACTCAAATGATTGTAATAGGTGAAGAAACAGGTGCCTTAGATGCCATGCTTTCAAAAATTGCAGAGTTCTATGAAAAAGAAGTTGAAACAGGAACAGATCAATTAAAATCCCTGATAGAGCCATTAATGATTGTTGCATTAGCTGGTCTCGTTGGGACTATTGTGACATCGATTATGGTACCAATGTTTGGTATGTTTGACCAATTCCAACAAATGAATCAATAAGTGACAAAGTTGTAAAAGAATTGCGAAAAAGCGACAAAATACAAAAAAATACTCTTTTCTTCCTATTGATTAATAATGTATAATACAAATGACAATATTACTAGGTTAATAGAACTATTAGGGAGAGTGGAAAGATGCTACAAAAATTAAAGAAAAAAATGAAAGACCAGCGAGGGATGACATTAATTGAATTATTAGCTGTTATAGTTATCTTAGCTATTATTTCTGCAATTGCTATTCCAAGTATATTAGGATTAATTGACAACAGCAAAAAGGATTCTGTTGTAGCCAATGCTCATCAAATGATTAATTCAGCAAAACTTGCTGTTGCTGGGGATGAAGATGTTCGACCAACTGACACGAATAAACCTAAGTATGTAAACTTGGCATATTTAGAGGCTGAGGGCTATTTAGAGCCAATTAAAGATGTTGATAATCCTAGCGACTTATATTCAAAAGATCAAACATCTAATAAAGGTTCAAATGCCGATGCATTATTAGTTGAACCAGATGGTTCGTATGTGAAAATCTCCTTGAATTCTGATAAAAAGACATATTCTTATTCTGTTGTATTAATTGGCTCTGAAAAATCAATTGGTACAGCATTTACTAAAGGTTCAGGTGGTACAGCAGATAAAGCTGGTACTCCAGTTCCTGAAAATGAACTAAAGAGAAGTGTAGTTAAAACAAAATAACATTATGAAAATTTCTTTACTAATCCTCTGTTTTATTTATGGTATTACGCTTGGATCGTTTTATAATGTTGTCGGTTTAAGGGTTCCCTTGAAGAAGTCTATAATTGCCCCTAGATCTACATGTCCAACCTGCGGACACCAATTAAAAGCATACGAACTAATACCAGTAATATCTTATTTAATCCAAAAAGGGAAATGCCGCGGCTGTCAGTCGCGGATTTCTCCTATATACCCGATAATGGAAATGTTAACGGGTATACTGTTTGCAGCAGCACCATATGTAGTAGGATGGTCAGGAGAGTTACTAGTTGCGTTAACACTCATTTCACTGTTTATGATTATCATAGTTTCAGATATTCATTATATGATCATCCCTGATAAAATTTTAATTTGGTTTGCAGGGATTTTTTTATTGGAACGAATTGTTTGGCCGTTGAATCCTTGGTGGGACAGCCTGCTCGGAGCAGTTACAGGATTCACGCTCCTCTTAATCATAGCCCTGGTCAGTAAAGGCGGAATGGGTTTTGGGGATGTAAAACTATATGCCTTACTTGGCTTTGTTTTAGGCTTTAAGCTAGTCCTTTTATCATTTTTTCTTTCGACGTTATACGGAGCTGTTCTGGGTGGATTGGCGATGGTTTTCAGAATCGTCAAAAGACGACAGCCTATTCCATTTGGACCGTTTATTGCAGCAGGTACATTGACTGCTTATTTTTGGGGATCGGATATAATTCAACTTTATATAAATTTTTTAAATCATGGATTCTAACCTAAGGGGTTTTCAACATGGCTTTTTCCCTTTTTACTCCTAAAAACCGAATAATTAATCTAGTACTAAATGATCATTCAATCCGTTATGTGGAATTAAAGCAATCAGATCCTCCGGTGGCCCAAAAATGGGGAGAGCGTTTTTTGACTCCGGGAATCATAACTGATGGGAAAATTGTTGATATTGATTCCTTAACGAATATTTTGGAAGAGTGTGTCGACGATTGGAAACTTCAAAGACGTCCCATTAGGTTTATTGTCCCAGACCAGCTCGTAATCATTAGGAAAGTGAATGTGCCTGCTGACATACAAGACGATGAATTAAAAGGATATTTGTATCTAGAACTTGGATCAACCATACATTTACCATTTGAGGAACCTGTCTTTGATATATACCCTCTTGGAAATAATGGAAAGACACAGGAATTACTATTGTTTGCTGCACCAGAGCAGAATGTCATGGAATACTCTCATTTATTCTCAAGTGTAAAGGTAAAACCGATTGCTGCTGATATTTCTCCATTATCCTTGTATCGGCTTTACCATCAGCTTGAATTACCAGATGAAGATGAAACGTTATTTACGATTCAATTTGATTTAACGTCTGTTAATTTGAGTATATTTGAAGGAACGGTTCCTGTTGTAATGCGACCATTCGCTTTACCTTTTGATCTAGAAAAGTGGGATATCAAAAGGGATCAGTTTGGGTTGGCTGCATGTAAATACACGGGGGATACAGATGAGTTAGCTGGACAGTTTGAGGACATTCTTAGAGAAATTAGTAAATTGATAGATTATTATCGTTATACGCTTAATCATGAAAATCATGACATTTCTAAATTTCTTTTAACAGGAGATCATCCGATGCTTCAGGCAATTGAAGATGAAATGAAAGAAAGGTTTGAACTGCCTGTTACCCGATTATCAACCGGAATGAATTCAACGGCAAAAATGGGAAACATACCGGATCAATTATTGCTTCCTTTAGGTCTTGCGTTAAAAGAGGTGAAATAATGTTAGTAGAAATCAACCTGCTCCCGCAGAAAGAACGGAAAAAATTTGCCTTTTTTATGGTATTAGCTGGTTTCCTGGCATTATTTCTTTTAACCGGTGCCTATTATTTTTATCAGATTAATTCTATGAAAAAAAATATCGAGGGTGTTGACAGGGAAATCACAATGACGCAAAAAATACGGGAGAAGGAAGAGGTGAACAGCCAGACAAGTGAATCTTCCAGTTCTGTAAGTCAGCTTAAGAGTGCAATCGACTGGGCTAATTCTTATCCCATTCAAACCATACCGGTTATGCGGCATCTTACTTCGCTATTGCCAGAACGTGGTTTTATTCAGTCATTTGGCTACACAGAAGCCGGTACTGTTACGCTAACCGTGCAATTCGACAGTCCTAGGGAAGCTGCATCATTCCTAAATAATCTCCATGAATCAAAATGGATTTCCGATGCCAAGCTTAGCGCATTAAACCCTGTTGCACAAGCTGAAGCAAGTACGACAGGTTCAACAACTGGCCAAACTGCTGCAGGCAATCAAAGCACAGGAACAGTTAATACAGGAACTGCTCCAAATGGACAGAAACAGGATGGCACAGCTGCAGACACGGGAGTTCAGCAAGATACAACTAATACTGCAGCTAGGACTAATGCTAGCTCTACGACAACAGCAGCTGCATCTACGAGTAACAATACAGCAACAGCCCAAACCGGAACCGCGTCAAGTACATTAACGAATCTATATTTACCAAGGTATACGGGACAATTTGAAATTACGTTTAATAAAGACGCGATAAAACAAGAAAGCAATGTGAGCAAGACAGATGAGAAAGGAGTGAGCGGATCATGAAGCTTCATTTCTCAAAAAGGGATAGTTTGATTTTAGCCATTTTGGCTCTACTATTGGTACTGCTCATCGTCTATGCTCAATTTTTAAAGCTTTCGCCTTTAAAGACAGATTTAGCAACCAAGCAGCAAACTTTAAAAACGGAACAGAAGCTTTTAGATACTGTTGTAAAACAAAATGCTGAAAGCAACAATAAAGTAGCTGAAAATACAAGGGAACTACAGAAGAAAGTTCCGGTTAAACCCCTGCAGGAGCAGTTGATTCTTGATCTTGAAAAAGCTGAAACTGTTTCTGGCAGCCAAATTAAGTCAATGGGATTCTCAATGGATGGAGCAGTATCCGTAGAGCCGCCGCAGCCTGCTGCTGAAAACGGGTCAAACGGTCAGACTAATACTGCACAAACTGATTCCAATCAAGCAACTGCAAACCAGGGTACTGATGCTCAAGCTGCCGCTCAGCCAGCAGCTGCTGCACCAACTCTAAAAAAGCTGACTGTTCAATTATCAGTAGAATCGCCAAACTACCAGCAATTTGAAAAATTTGTAGAAACATTGGAATCATTGAAACGGATTGTAGTGGTGGAAGCGATTAGTTATTCTGGCGGACAGGAAGTAACTGCTGTGCAAACGGAAGAGCAAAAATTAGCGTTTACATTGACCGTTTCTGCTTTTTATATGCCTGATTTAGCAGACTTACAAGCGGATGTACCTAAAATTGATGCGGAACCTCCTGCAGGAAAAACCAATCCCTTAAGTGAACTTCCTGCAACTGCCCAGACGCAACCTTAAGGAAAATCACCGAATAATTTGACGAAACTCTAAGATAACAAGACGACAAAAGTCTTGTTATTTTTTTTTGCCGGTATGTTAGGATGGAACATATTACTGTCGAAACAGAAAGGAGAACGTAAAGTGGACAAGCCTAAAAAGGGCCATACCATCACGATTAAATTAAATGGAGAACCCAAATCCTTTCGTGAAGAACCCCTAAAAATTTTACCGGAACCTACACCAGAACCTATTCCAAAAGAAATACAAATAGATTCAGAATTACAAGAACATGAACAAGAACAGTCAGGAATCAGTGAAGCGGCAGCGGCTCAGGAATCAATCGAAGAAAGCTTTGATTGGATCATTCCAGAATCTGATGAAAATGAAGTTGAGGAAATAACAATCGCCAATTCCCCCAACACTAAAAAAAGCAAATCAATAAAATCTTCCATTTCATTTGCCAGCTTTTCGAACAAAAACAATCGCCGGCCCATTGGATCTATTGTCATTACCGCCGTTTGCGCGATTCTCATTGGCTTAACGATTGGGTTTTTTATGCTTAAGCTAGTCATAACGGACTCGGGTGAAAGAGCTGTCACCGAACCAAATGTAGTTGGAGAAACTGGAAATGGAAATGAGCAGACGGAAACGACAGATAAAACGGCGGCAACTTCCATCGAACAGCTTTCTACCTATGTCGTCCAAGGCGGTGTTTTTACCTCGAAGGCAGGTGCCGAGGATACTGCTAAACAATTAAAGTCTAAAGGTATTCCTTCCGAACAGGTAGAAATCGGGGGAAAGTATTATTTATTTTTGAGTGTGGCGGATTCGCTTGAAACGGCCAAATCAATAAGTACCAAATACAAAGATAAAGGTGCCGAAGGGGCTTTCGCCAAACCGTTGATATTAGATGAAAAGAAGCTTTCAAGCCTTACAGATAAGGATAAGAATTTTATTCAATCCCTCCCGAATATTTATCAAACTCTTTCAACTACCGTTTCTGGGGCACTGGTGTCAAGCAGCGTCTCTGCAGATGCCAGTATCAGCGAAAAACTAAAGATAAACAACATTAAAAACGATAGCATTAATAAAATGAAAACAGAGTTAACCGGGGCTAATGAAAAGGTAAAGGCCTATCAAAAGTCAAAGGATACAAAAAGCCTGCTTGAAGCGGAGCAACATTTACTGAACTTCCTGTCCATTTATAATTCATTGTAGCATCTTTTGACAAACTAAACTTTCGTTCGATATTTTCCGGGAAATTATTGCAAAATAAAGCCTGCCGAATCGACGGCGGGCTTTTTATAGTCCACTAATCGGCAAATATTGATAAAGGTTGTATAATCTGACATATTTCTTCGAAATTTAATGATATAAAAATTGTTTGCACCGCTCTTTTTTGATACGATTAACTTGTATCTTCCTAATGCGTTGCAAAAAAGGTAAGGTGATGAAATGCAGAACCTCATTTTAGCCTCTTCTTCTCCACGGCGAAAAGAACTTCTAGAAAATCTCCATTTAACATTCGCAGTTTCAAGCAGTGATGTGGATGAAAGCTTTGACCCCATGCTTTCACCGGAAGAAGTCGTAATGGAATTGGCCGAACGAAAGGCCCAAGCTGTTTTTAAAGAAAACAGGGATGCCTTTGTGATTGGTTCCGACACGATTGTGGTTGCGAATAATCAAATCTTGGGAAAGCCAGCTGATGAGGCAGAAGCCGTACAGATGTTAAAGACCCTTTCAGGCAGTCAGCATGATGTATTTACAGGCGTTTCAATACTATCACCATCTAGCTCGACTAAGTTTTATGAAAAAACAGAAGTTTGGTTTTGGGAGTTAACGGATGATGAAATACGGTCATATGTGAATAGCGGTGAACCGCTTGATAAAGCAGGGGCATATGGCATTCAGCAGCTTGGAAGCATGCTTGTCAAAAAAATTCATGGGGACTATTTTGCGGTTGTCGGTCTGCCGGTCGCAAGAACCATAAGGGAATTGAAACGGTTAGGCTATCATTTGCCGTATTAGTTTTTTTCTGACATTAACTCCCGACACTAAGGGAGGGAAAAGTTATGTCAACCAACACATTAATGATACGTGATTTCCCGCAAGATGAACGGCCGCGTGAACGGTTTATCCAACATGGCCCGCAAAGTTTATCCAATCACGAGTTAATTGCAATTTTGCTGCGGACCGGAACGAAGGATGAATCAGTGCTGCAATTATCGAATCGACTCTTAACTCATTTTGAGGGTTTGAGGCTGTTAAAAGCAGCCACTCTAGAAGAAATTACCGAAATAAAAGGGATTGGATCGGCAAAAGCAATTCAACTTTTAGCGGCTGTCGAAATTGGCAGGAGAATCGCCAATTTGGAATATAATGACCGCTATGTGATCCGCTCTCCGGAAGACGGAGCCAAGTATGTAATGAACGATATGCGCTTTTTGTCGCAGGAGCATTTTGTCTGCTTGTATTTAAACACCAAGAATCAGGTCATGCATAAACAAACGGTATTTATTGGCAGCCTAAACGCTTCCATTGTACACCCGCGCGAAGTTTATCGAGAGGCACTAAAACGGTCTGCTGCATCCATCATTGCTCTTCACAATCACCCATCAGGAGACCCCGCGCCAAGCCGGGAGGACATTGAAGTGACAAAGAGACTGGTAGAATGCGGAAAGATCATAGGCATTGATCTCCTTGATCACATCATCATCGGGGAAAATAAGTTTGTCAGCTTGAAAGAAAAAGGATATTTGTAATGCTATGATTTTATTTGACGTTAGGATATAATATTGTTTATGATTTTTTAGGACTGCCTAATTATTTACGTTACAATTATTGGAAATATTTACGATAAACACCTGCCTTAGGACAGAGCATTTAGTATCAGAAAGGGAGATACAACGTTATGTTTGGAATTGGAACAAAGGATCTTGGGATAGATTTAGGAACAGCAAACACTCTTGTTTATGTAAAGGGGAAAGGAATTGTCACAAGGGAGCCATCGGTTGTGGCGATGCAAACAGATTCAAAACACATAGTTGCGGTCGGAAATGACGCGAAAAACATGATTGGCCGGACACCCGGGAATGTGGTGGCCGTTCGTCCAATGAAGGACGGCGTCATCGCTGATTTTGAAACAACAGCTGTTATGATGAAGCATTTATTCCGCGAGGCCCAAAAGACTAAAGGCTTTTTCGCCGGTAAGCCGTATGTGATGGTCTGTGTACCATCAGGGATTACAGCCGTTGAAGAAAGAGCGGTTATTGATGCAACAAGGCAAGCAGGAGCAAAGGATGCCTACACGATTGAAGAGCCATTTGCTGCCGCTATTGGTGCCAACCTCCCGGTCTGGGAACCGACAGGAAGCATGGTTGTAGACATTGGCGGCGGTACAACTGAAGTAGCCATTATTTCCTTAGGGGGAATTGTTACTTGCCAGTCAATCCGTGTTGCCGGTGATGAGATGGATGAGGCGATTATTTCCTATATTAGAAAAACATATAATTTGATGATTGGTGACCGAACTGCGGAAACAATCAAAATGGAGATTGGTTCTGCAGGTACGCCTGAAGGTATCGATAACATGGAGATTCGCGGCCGTGATCTTTTGACTGGTCTGCCAAAAACTATTGAAATTTCCGCCAAGGAAATTGCCTCCGCGTTAAGTGATACTGTTTATGCCATTGTTGAAGCGGTGAAGAATACGCTTGAAAAAACACCACCGGAATTGGCTGCCGATATTATGGACCGGGGCATCGTCCTCACAGGCGGTGGGGCCTTGCTGCGCAATATTGACCGTGTCATTAGCGAGGAAACAAAAATGCCTGTCCTGATTGCTGAAAACCCGCTTGATTGTGTGGCTATCGGCACAGGAAAAGCTTTAGATCATATCCATTTATTTAAAAATAAAGCTAAGGATTCTAGATAAAGAGAAAAGCGGAAGCGCCTTGATTAGGGGCGGCAGGCATAAGTTGAGCCGGCGAAAAGGCAGTTTTTAGCCTTCTTGAAGGATTGGCTGTAGACCTGCGAGCCCCCTAGGCGCTGGAGCCGGACAATGAAAAAATAGAGGTGTAATATCACATGCCACAGTTTTTTTTGAATAAGCGTTTGATCATTTTGCTCGTCAGCATCATTGTTCTCGTGGCATTGATTGGGTTTTCTTTAAGGGAGAGGAGTAAACTAACCTGGCCGGAACAGTTTGTCAAGGACTCGACCGGCTGGGTTCAATCCCTGGTTTCTAGGCCTGCCCAATATGTAGCAGGCTTTTTTGAAAATCTTCAGGATTTGCAAAATACATATGATGAGAATATGGAATTAAAATCACGCGTTGAGAAAATTGCCAGCCTTGAAGCAGAAGTTCAAGAACTGAAAAAAGACAACAAAGAATTACGTGACGTTCTCGATGAAAAAACGACCCTGAGAGATTTAGAACCAATGCCGGCAACTGTTATTGGCAGAAACCCTGATCGTTGGCATGAAATGATTATTATCAATAAAGGTAAGTTAGATGGAATTAAAAAAAATATGGCTGTTGTAACAGCAACAGGATTGATTGGAAAGGTGAAAAACGTCACCCAATTTAGCTCAACCGTGCAGCTATTGAGTGCGATGGATCCTAAAAACCGGATTTCCGCGGTCATTCAAGGAGAAACAGAAGTTTTCGGATTTGTCCAGGGCTTTGATGACAAACAAAAAATGCTCCTTGTCAAAGCGATTCCATCAGGAGCTAAGGTAGAAAAAGGGCAGACGGTCATTACTTCAGGAATGGGTGGTGTCTTTCCAAAGGGGCTGATGATCGGTAAGGTAGAAGAGGTAAAACCGGACCAATATGGCTTGAATCAAACCGCATTAGTAAAGCCGGGAGCGGACTTTTACAATATTGAAAATGTCTTGGTCATCAAACGGCTAATGACTAGCCCCGAGGAAAGTGCTAGAAAATCCGGGAAGGAGGAAGACTTGTGAGGAAATTCTTTCTCCCTCTCTTGTTTTTGCTCCTTTTTATTGCTGAAAGTCTGTTTGTTCAATTTATGCCCGCTGATACCTTTGGCAGCCATATTCTAGTACCAAGGTTCCTGTTTGCCACTCTGCTTTTTTTGACTATATATGTTGGGAAAAATCAAGGGATTATCTATGCGGCAATCTTTGGACTTTTATTTGATATAGTATATGTAGAAATTATTGGTATTTATTTTTTCTTGTTTCCATTTATCTGCTACCTAACAGCAAAGGTTATGCAGGTAATCCAGTCCAATATCGTTGTCACCTTCTTCGTTTCCCTTTTGGGAATTGCGCTGTTAGAAGCTGGCGTGTATGAAATTAATTATTTAATCCATGTGACAAATCTTGATTTTATGAGCTTTGTCAATTTGCGTTTTTATCCCACTCTTATATTAAATGGAGTTTTTCTTGTGTTAGCAGCCTATCCTTTAAAACGCCGCTTTGAAAAACATGCCGAGGCACTGCAGGAGGATTTATGATTCGGGGAATGGGCAGATATGTCCGTCCTCATTCACCGTTTTTTTTTGAATAACGAAGATGGGAATGTTTTTTTAAAAAAAGGAGAATGGACAGCCCGTGTCGAATTCTTTAAAGATGGATATTTTTGATTTGGATTTGGTAAATAATAGCTTAAATCCGAAATTGTTTTTGTATTTTGAGGTGAAAATTCTCCATGAAAAATCGGCAAAATGTTACAATAAAAGGAACAAAGGACGGACTTGTCCTTCATCTTGATGATACCTGTTCTTATGAGGAATTAAAGCAAGAGCTGGACCAAAAGCTCTCCGCCAATTCCAAAACGGAGGAGGAACGCCACTTAATCTCTGTAAAAGTGGATATTGGCAATCGCTATTTAACGGATGAACAAAAGGAAGAACTAAAAGAGTTAATCCGCCAAAAGAAAAACTTGATGGTGGATGATATTGAATCAAATGTGATTACGAAGGAAGAAGCCAATCGACAAAAGGAAGAAAACGAGGTCGTAACGGTTTCAAGAATCGTCCGTTCCGGACAGGTATTAAGGGTACCAGGGGATTTACTGTTAATTGGCGATGTGAATCCAGGCGGAACCGTGATTGCAGGCGGGAATATTTTTATAATGGGTGTCCTCAAAGGAGTTGCTCATGCAGGGTGTTTTGGCAATGAACAGGCAGTCATTGCTGCTTCAAGCATGAAGCCATCGCAGCTAAGAATCGGCGAATATATAAATAGATCCCCAGATTCGAATCCTGCCAATGAGCACAGAGAAATGGAATGTGCTTACATAAATGAGAACCATTATATTATTATCGATAGATTACAAGCTTTAAATCATTTAAGGCCTAATTTAACGAGATTAGAAGGGGGACATTAAAGTGGGAGAAGCAATCGTAATTACATCGGGTAAGGGCGGCGTCGGCAAAACAACAACCTCTGCCAACATCGGTACTGCGCTGGCTCTTCAGGGAAAGAAAGTATGCTTAATAGATACAGACATTGGCCTTCGAAACTTGGATGTCGTAATGGGGTTAGAAAATAGAATTATTTATGATTTAGTCGATGTGGTTGAGAAAAGATGCAAAACCCATCAGGCACTCGTTAAGGATAAGCGTTTTGACGGCCTTTTGTACTTGCTTCCGGCAGCGCAGACTGTCGATAAGTCTGCTGTTACGCCCGAGCAGATGCAAGAGTTAATTACTGAATTAAAGCAGGACTATGACTACATAATCATTGATTGCCCGGCCGGAATTGAGCAGGGCTATAAGAATGCCGTGGCCGGTGCGGATAAAGCCATTGTGGTTACTACGCCGGAGGTTTCTGCTGTCCGTGATGCTGACAGGATCATTGGACTTTTAGAAAAAGAAAAAGACATGGAGCCGCCAAGGTTAATCGTTAACCGGATTCGCAATCATATGATGAAGACCGGCGATATGCTTGATATCGATGAAGTTACCCAACATTTATCAATTGAACTGATTGGCATTGTCGCTGACGATGAAGAGGTCATTAAAGCCTCCAATCATGGTGAACCGATTGCACTAAACCCAAACAGCAAGGCATCGATTGCCTACCGAAACATCGCTAGAAGAATCCTCGGGGAATCCATCCCGCTTCAATCACTCGAAGATCAAAATAAAGGTGTGTTTTCAAAACTGAAGAAATTCTTTGGAGTCCGATAAAATAAAGGCCTGTTCACAGAGTAATAGTGAACAGGCTTTTTTAGCTAATAAGAAAGCATAAATTCAACTACGCCTCAGTCTTCGGCCTATCGGACTCGCCAATTGGGGGTTTTCATTTCATATGCTTGTCATACTCTATTAGAACTCTACATAAACTTGTACAAACTGTGTGAAAAGGGTTGATGGGTATGGCGCGGTCTACTCCGGATGAAATACGGCGGCGAATCGCAAAGAGAAAAAAAGAGATGGGCAGCAGCAAGGCAAATGCGCCAGAACGGAATTTGTTATGGCCAGGGGATGATGAAAAATATGAATTTAATTATATTCCCCCGTCTACAAGTGGCGATGGTGATGATGGACACCCCTTATTTAAAAAAGAAGTCTTCTTTTTCAAAATTCTTGCATCGATCCTCTTGTTCTTAGTGGTGGCAATTATGTTTCGTAATCAATCGGCTGCTTTTCAGCCTGCGAGGGACGTGGTCTTAAATACGATGGATCAAGATTTCAAGTTTGCCGTTGTCTCTAAATGGTATGAAGATAAGTTTGGTAAGCCGCTTGCTTTACTGCCTTTTTCTGAAAAAGACAAACAGGATACTAATGAGCAGGTTCAAAAAGGGGCTGTTCCTGTAACAGGAAAGATGCTTGAGAACTTTGAGAAGAACGGTCAGGGAATCACGATTGAGACTGGCAAGGGAGCAGCGGTCCAAGCAATCAGTGATGGGTTTGTCATGGATGCTGGAGAAAAAGAAGGCTTAGGGAAAACCGTCGTTATCCAGCATTCCGATGGGACAGAAACATGGTATGGGAATTTAAAAGATATCAAGGTTAAACTCTACGAATATATCGATAAAAGAGCAGTGGTGGGGACAGTTTCTGATTCAGCGGGGGATGACAAAACAAAAGGCCAGTATTACTTTGCTGTTAAAAAAGGCGATGAATTCATCGACCCGATACAGGTGATTCGTCTTGAATAAAGTGATTGAGTTACTCCGGCATGTTCACATCCACCCGCTGCTATGGTTAATCATTGCACTCTCAATCGCCACTGCCCATTTTGTGGAAGTCAGTTTACTCCTTGGCATCATTTTTGTTCATGAAATGGGGCATGCGGCGGCAGCTTCTTTTTTTTCCTGGAGAATCAAGAAAATTACCCTCCTGCCATTTGGCGGGGTCGCGGAGATGGATGAGCACGGGAATCGTCCGTTAAAGGAAGAGGCGATTGTCGTCCTGGCAGGTCCGCTCCAGCATGTCTGGATGGTGGCTGCGGCATTTGTTCTTCTTCATTTCAACCTGTTTCCCGAGGATTTATTTCCATTATTTATTGAATATAATTTAATGATATTAATTTTTAACCTTTTTCCAGTTTGGCCGCTCGATGGTGGAAAACTGGTATTTTTACTGTTATCATTGAAAAATTCCTTTGCAAGCGCCCATCGCCTTGCACTAATGATTTCCTTCGTTAGTTTATGCATTTTTTCATTCGTTACCTTAATTGCGGCACCTGCCCATATCAATGTTTGGGTAGTTATCGGATTCTTATTCTTCTCGCTTTATTACGAATGGAAGCAGCGGCGATTTATTTTCATGCGCTTTTTACTTGAACGTTATTACGGAAAAAAATCATCAAGCCCTGACTCCTTGAAACCCATTCAGGCAGACGAGGAGGATCTTTTGATTAACGTATTGGAAAAATTCCAGCGTGGCTGCAAACACCCTATTATTGTCGAGGCAGTCGGGAGGGAAAAGTGGACTCTTGACGAAAACGAATTGCTCCACGCCTATTTCACAGAAAAACGTTTAAATGACAAAATCAGCGACCTTCTCTTTTTGTATTAGTAATGTATAATAGAATAGAAAGCAGAGAGCGCTCGTAGTGTACGAGCGCTTTTTCCTGTAACTTTGGGTAAAATGATGGATGCGGGACATTCTGCATATTGGATCCGACAGTCTTGTCCTTTATCAGGTTGATGAAAGACATTTTCGGTGTTGGAATCGATGGGGGATGTCCAATAGGAGTCGTCTAAAGGACATTTTGAGTGTAAATCGAACCGATTTTGTCCAATAGAAGGTGTCTAAAAGACATTTCAAAAGAACGCGCCCCTGTTTTGGTCAATTATACGTGTATAGTATTCCTAATAAGTTATTTTAAAAAGGTGAGGAAATCTGATTTGGAAACATTAATTATAAATTACATAGGGCGGGAGAAGCGATTTGCTTATCTCCGTGAAAATCGTATAGAAAAGATTATTTTTGACCGGCCAGAACACCGCTCGCTGGTTGGTAATATTTATTATGGGACCGTGACAAAGGTTCTGCCCGGGATGAATGCAGTTTTTATCGATATTGGCGAAGAGAAAAATGCCTATTTACACCGTGATCAGCTTTCCGCATATGTGTTAGCGTCAGAAAAACAAGGAAATGTCTCGACTTACGTTCATCAAGGAGAAAAGTTGCTTGTTCAGGTTACCAAGGATGCAACAGGCACCAAGGGTCCGAAAGTAACGGGTATTATTGAAATACAAGGCACAAACATGATTTACATGCCAAAAGGGCGCTATGTAGCGGTATCGAAAAAAATCGCCGATGAAAAGCATAAAACAAAGCTCCGCCGGATTGGCAATCACATAAAAACCGAAGAAGAAGGAATGATTTTTCGTACTTCAAGCATTACCGCAACCGAAGATGAGCTCCGCGAAGAATTAAGCAGCCTAAGTGAACAATATCAGGAATTTACCAAAAAAGCAGCGACATTAAAAAAGCCGGGACTTATTTTTCAAAATGATACCTTTCTGGAAATGGTTCAAAATCTAGCCGAAAAAATGTCGGCGGGGGAAATCATCGTAGATGACCTGGAACTAAAAAAACTACTTGGAGAAAGGTATTCCTGCACCTATTATAATGGAAAGGAAAATATCTTTTCCGCCCACCAAATTGAGCATGAAATCGATAAAGCCCTAAAGCGGGTTGTCTGGCTTGACCGTGGTGCCTATCTCATCTTTGATGAAACAGAGGCACTCACCATTATTGATGTTAATACCGGGAAATTTTCTGGTAAGGCGGACTACCAGGAAACCGTGCTAAAAACCAACCAGCTGGCAGCGAAAGAAATCGTCAGACAGCTGCGCCTTCGTGATATTGGCGGAATTGTGCTTATTGATTTTATTGACATGAATCGTGATTCAGACAAGCAATCAATACTTGATCTTTTTGAAAAAGAACTATTCAAGGATGAAAAAAGAACGAAAGTGATTGGTTTTACGCCGCTAGGGATTCTGCAGCTGACTAGAAAAAAAACGAAGGTAACCTTGTCGGAAGCGTTGCAGGAAAAGTGTCCGGTATGTGAGGGGACCGGGAAAATCTTAAGTGCGGAAACGATTGCGTTCCGATTGGAAAGAGAGCTTTTGGAGCATCGCTATTCTGAATTTGAAGCAGTATTGGTAGAAACTACAAAAGAGGTTAAAGAGCATCTCCTTCCCCATTTGGAAATTCTGGAGGAAATGCTTCATTTTAAGGTGTTTTTTACAGCCATTGCAGCATCTGCGCATCATTATTTATTAAAGCAATTCGGGTCGGTGGATGAGATATCCCAAAAAGCTGTTGACACTTCTGTCTAAATTATGTATGATTTTAATGTTATGTTTGTAGCGCACCTGTGCTACAACCGCACATGACAGGTAGTAAGTCTTACGCCCTAGCATAAGCGCCTGTTTTTGGCGAGTCTGAGTTTATAAGGAGGTGCAGTTCATGTACGCAATTATCGAAACTGGCGGAAAGCAAGTGAAAGTTGAAGAAGGTCAAGCTATCTACATTGAAAAGTTAAATGCAGAAGCTGGCGAAACAGTTACTTTTGACAAGGTTCTTTTTGTTGGCGGTGAAAATGTAAAAGTAGGAAGCCCTGTTGTTGCAGGCGCTACTGTTACAGCTAAAGTTGAAAAACAAGGCCGTCAAAAGAAAATCATTGTTTTCAAGTACAAGGCGAAGAAAAACAACCGTAAGAAGCAAGGTCATCGTCAACCTTATACTAAAGTAGTCATCGAAAAAATCAACGCGTAAGGTGTTGAGCAGTAGATGATTAACATTACGATTAATCGTACTGAATCCGGACTCATTCATTCCTTTACGATGAGTGGACATGCTGACTTTGCAAAACATGGCCAAGACATTGTTTGTGCTGGTGCATCGGCGGTTTCATTTGGAACTGTGAATGCCATTGAGGCTCTTACGGGAGTCGAAGCACAGGTTAAACAAGGGAATGGCGGCTTTCTCCAATGTATGTTTCCAGAGAATATTTCAAACGAAACACAAGAGAAAGTACAGTTGCTGCTTGAGGCGATGGTTATCTCACTTCAAGGGATTGAACAGGAGTACGGAAAGCACATAAAATTAACCTTCAAACAGTAGGAGGTGGAACAAATGTTAAGATTAGATCTTCAGTTTTTCGCTTCTAAAAAGGGAGTAGGTTCTACAAAGAACGGTCGTGACTCTATCGCAAAGCGCCTTGGTGCTAAGCGTGCAGACGGTCAATTTGTTACTGGTGGTTCAATCCTTTACCGTCAACGTGGTACTAAGATTTACCCAGGTGAAAACGTTGGCCGTGGTGGAGACGACACTCTATTCGCAAAAATCGACGGCGTTGTAAAATTTGAGCGCTTAGGTCGTGACCGCAAAAAAGTGAGCGTATATCCAGTAGCTCAAGAAGCTTAAAGTCACTAGAAACTCTAACCATAACGGTTAGAGTTTTCTTTTTATCTTAACAACCTCACCTGTTTATTCATCATCATTGCACTAATACTCCCCAAATCGTATCATTCAACATAAAAATTGCTTACTCATGGTTGTTTTTTTGATATACTAACAGAAAATAGTTTCCGATAAAGGATTGGGAGAGTATGTATGGAGAAAGAATGGGACATTATCGAAGTGCTGCGGCATTCACGGCATGATTGGTTAAATAAGCTGCAGCTCATCAAGGGAAACCTCGACTTAAATCGAATTGACCGGGTTAAAGAGGTCATTACGGAAATTGTAGTGGAAACACAGCATGAGACAAAACTGTCTAATCTGGGACTTCCGCAATTTGCCTCATTATTATTTACAGCTAATTGGGAAAGTCATGCCTTTCAGCTAGAATATGAGGTTTTTGAGGATTCTGAGTACATAAAGATTAATGACTTCAAATTGACTGAATGGACAAAATCCCTTTTTGCCCATTTAAATCAGGCGATTGAAGCATTTCAAGAAAACCATTTATCCATAACAATTGAACCGCAGTCAAATGGAATTCGTTTCTTTTTTGATTTTCGCGGAATAATAAATAATAAAGAACTGATTGAGCAATTCCTGGCTGGTTCACAAGAGGTGACCGTAAAGGAATTTACTGAAAGCGAATTCGCGTTAGAGGTGTTTTATGCCTGCTGTTAAATAGCGGTTAAACACTTGCGATCTCGTCGCATTCATCAGTTATTTCAAAGTACGACGGGAGGATCAACATGTTTGTCGATCAAGTAAAAGTTTATGTAAAAGGCGGCGATGGCGGTAACGGAATGGTTGCGTTTCGCCGTGAGAAATATGTACCTAATGGCGGTCCCGCTGGGGGTGACGGTGGTAAGGGTGCAAATGTAGTTTTTGAAGTAGAAGAAGGCTTGCGGACGCTGATGGATTTCCGCTATCAGCGCCATTTTAAGGCACCACGCGGCGAGCATGGCATGTCCAAGGGACAGCACGGAAGAGGCGCCAAGGATATGATTGTTAAAGTGCCGCCGGGAACGGTTGTCATGGATGCGGCTACAAATGAGGTTATAGCCGATTTAGTTGAGCACGGTCAGCGTGCGGTTATTGCCAAAGGCGGACGTGGCGGACGCGGTAATACAAGATTCGCGACTCCAGCAAACCCTGCACCTGAGATAGCCGAGAATGGTGAACCGGGCCAGGAGCGCGATGTAATTTTGGAATTAAAGCTGTTAGCCGATGTGGGTCTGGTTGGCTTCCCAAGTGTTGGAAAGTCGACATTGTTGTCAGTTGTATCTTCGGCCAAGCCAAAAATTGCGGAATATCATTTTACGACCATCGTTCCTAATCTTGGTATGGTTGAAACTGAGGATGGCCGCAGCTTTGTCATGGCTGACCTTCCTGGACTCATTGAAGGCGCACATGCCGGAGTAGGCCTAGGCCACCAATTCTTGCGCCACATTGAACGGACAAGGGTCATCGTCCATGTGATTGACATGGCGGCAACTGAGGGCAGGGACCCATATGAGGACTATCTAACCATTAACCGGGAATTGCAAGAATACAATCTCCGTTTAACTGAACGGCCGCAGATTATCGTGGCAAACAAAATGGATATGCCTGATGCGGAAGAGAATTTGCAAATATTTAAAGAGAAGCTGCAGGAGGATTATCCGATTTTTCCGATTTCGGCGGTATCTCGAAAAGGTCTCCGCGAGCTGTTGTTTGCGATAGCTGATAAAATTGAGGAAACACCGGAATTCCCGCTTCAACATGAAGAAGAAGAGGAAACCGGTGTTCACCGAGTTGTCTATAAACATGAAGCCGATGCTGATGCGTTTAACATTACAAGAGACCCGGATGGAGCATTTGTTCTTTCTGGTGAGAAAATTGAAAGACTGTTCAAGATGACTGATTTTTCAAGGGACGAATCTGTCCGCCGTTTCTCACGCCAGCTCCGCGGCTTTGGGGTGGACGATGCCTTAAGAAAAAGAGGGGCAAAAGATGGGGATATCGTGAGGCTGCTGGAATTTGAATTTGAGTTTTTAGAATAAGTTGAGGTCCCTAAGAGGGAGAGATGAGCATGGCGAACTTTGATAAAAAATTTTATTTGGTCCGTGAGGATGTTCTGTCAGATGCGATGAAGAAAACCATCGAAGCGAAGGATATGCTGGAAAGAGGGAAGGCAGAATCCATTGGGGATGCAGTTCAAAAGGTGGATTTAAGTAGAAGTGCTTTTTATAAATATCGAGATACCGTCTTTCCTTTTTCTTCCGTTTCAAAGGACCGAATTATTTCGTTATTTTTCCATTTGGAGGACCGTTCCGGAACCCTGTCCAAACTGTTAAGAGTTGTTGCGGGTTCAGGCTGCAATGTTCTAACCATCCACCAAACGATTCCGCTTATGGGGCGAGCTAATGTTACGCTTTCATTGAACACTGCCGGTATGGTTCATGATATAGATTCTTTGCTGGCCGAACTGAGAAAGCTTGAATTTGTAGAAAAGGTTGAAGTGCTGGGAACAGGTGCATAGTGAACAAAAGTTCACTGGCCCGGCTCTCAGCTTTCTTTTTAGAAAGGGAGTAGAGAAAAGTGAAGGTAGGATACTTAGGTCCAAAGGCAACATTCACAGAGATAGCCGTAAGAAGAGTTTTTTCGGGATTTGAACATACTCCGTTTCAGACGATTCCGGGATGCATGGATGCTGTTGTTGAACAGGAAGTGGATTTCGCTGTTGTTCCGCTTGAAAATGCGCTCGAAGGGTCTGTCAATATTACTCTTGATTATTTAACCCAGGAAGTCGAACTTCCGATTATTGGCGAAATTACGCTTCCCATTAAACAGCATTTAATGGTTCATCCTTCAAATGCTTCGGACTGGCACCAGGTCTCAAAAGTCTACAGCCATTCGCATGCGATTGCTCAGTGCCATAAATTTTTACATACTCAATTAAAAGGTGTCCCGTTTGAAAGTGTGTCATCCACCGCGGCAGCTGCAAAAATGGTGATGGAAGCACCGGAGGTTAATATTGCGGCTATTGCTAATGAACTTGCGGCGGAGGAATATGGCCTTTCAATTGTTCGGAGGAATATCCATGATTTTGATTATAACCATACTCGGTTTGTTGTTTTGGCAAAGGAACAAACTGAATTAAAGGGCTTGAGCGGGTCAGCTCACCACCATAAAACTACCTTAATGGTTACTCTTCCCTCAGACCAGGCAGGTGCGCTGCATCAGGTGCTGTCTGCATTTGCGTGGAGACGGATTAACCTCTCGAAAATAGAGTCCAGGCCAATGAAAACCGGTATCGGCAATTACTTTTTCATCATTGATTTAGAAATGAAGCTTGATGAAGTGTTAATTCCAGGGGCTATGGCTGAGCTGGAAGCATTGGGCTGCGGCGTTAAGCTGTTAGGGAGCTATCCTTCTATGATGGTGGAAATGAAATAGGTCTTTATTATACCGAACTTAGTTAATAATGATAGTTCAGGTCGTCACAAAGAGAGTTATAACGACCAACTGGTGAAGAAAAGAAAGCCTAGGTCGTTATGAGAGGTTGATAACGCCCGAACTGGTGAAGAAAGGAAAGCCCCAGTCGTTATGAATGGTTGATAACGCCCGAACTAATGAAAAAAAGGAGTCCCCGGTCGTTATAAAGAGGCTTATAACGCCCGAACCGTTATAAAAAAGAAAGCCTTGGTAGTTATGAGAGGTTGATAACGCCCGAACTGGTGAAGAAAAGAAAGCCTTGGTAGTTATGAGAGGTTGATAACACCCGAACTGGTGAAGAAAGGAAAGCCCCAGTCGTTATGAATGGTTGATAACGCCCGAACCGGTGAAGAAAAGAAAGCCTTGGTCGTTTTGAAAGATTGATAACGCCCGAACGAATGAAATAAATAGCTACCCGGTAATTATGAAAGGTTAAAATCAGGACCCGTCAACCGACGAGTCCTTTTAAAATTCCATCAAAAATCCTGCTTCTTTCATGGCTGCTTCCGTACGTGTTAATGCTTCCTCACTAGAGGCAGATATTGTATGCAGATGGATGCCATCTGTCAGCTCCGACAAAAAAGCTGCCTTATTGTTGCGAATTCTTTCGATAAACTGCTTCACTTCCTGCCGGTTCGAAACCATAATCGAAGCTGTTAAGTCCCCGTAAACAGCATGCTCAATTCTAACATCCTTTACGGTCACGCCATGATCAACAAAAATATACAGCTCTTTTTCCGTATCCTCTGGCTTATGGCGGCAGGCAATTGTTTTTTCGTAAACATGGGCGCCGGGAGCTTGGCTAAAATACAAGTACCCCTGACTTGTCGCAATTATCGGTTCATTTTTCGCTTTAAGGAGAGTGATGTCGCCTACGATGACCTGCCTGCTTACATTAGTTCTGGCAGCAAGGTCGCTTCCAGTTAGAGGCGAAGCACTTTCTTTTAGCAGTTTTAATATCAGAGTCCTCCTTTCCTCCCCTAAGATTTTCTTTTGCTCAGTCATAAAAACCCTCCAATTTGATATCTGTAACCTATTCTAACATAATATCAGCGAATTAAATAACAGACGAGACCGCAAACTCCTTAGCAATCTTCACAATCCCTTCACCCAATGCTCTAACCTCTTCCATCTTGGTGGGGTGGCCGAATGAGATACGGATAAATTCCTTCGCTTCATTCATTGTCAGCCCCAAAGCTTGTGTGACCTTAGCAGGGGTCTGCATGCCAATCTGACATGCGCTTCCGGTTGATATTGCAAAGCCCAACCGGTTGCATTCGAGCATCATCCATTGGCCCTCGATACCGGAAATCCCAATGCCGATGATATTCGGCAGTTGTGAATCGCCCAAGCCCTCATAGACTCTGACTCGTTCTTTGATAGGCTGAAGTGCATTAAGGAAAGCACTGCGAAGCTCAAAAAATCTTTTAGAATCCTCATCAATTCTGCCCGTAATTTTTTGGGCTGCTGTAGTCATCGCTGCAACTGCTGGCACGTTAACCGTTCCGGGCCTAAATCCTTTTTCATGAGAAGTCCCTGGAAAAAACGGATCCCATCTGATTTTTGGATTAACATACGCCCCTCCAATTCCTTTAGGACCGTAAATTTTATGGCCGGAAAAGGAAAAGCTGCTAACCAACGAGGTAATATTTCGTACATCAATTTTTCCAAAGGACTGGACCATATCGGTATGAAAATGGATATCGTGCTCAGAGCAGATTTTTGCAAGCTGTTCAATGGGCTGGATGGTGCCTATTTCAGAATTTACATGCTGAATGGTGAGAAGAATGGTATCCGGCTTGATGGCATTTAATAGATTTTCAGGATCAATCACCCCGGATGAATTGAACGGTAAATAGGTAATAGAATAACCATCTTTTTCAAGCCGGTTAAAGATCCCGTGGACGGATGAGTGCTCCGCCATTCCAGCAATGATATGTTTACCTGTTTTTTGGGGAGCAGATAATAATGCCTCTATAGCCAAGAAATTTCCTTCAGAACCCCCGCTAGTAAAAAACACTCCCTGTTTATCGACATTCAAAAGCTGGGCCATTTCTTCCCGGCAATGCTCAAGCAATAGGTTAGATTGTCCCCCGATATCATGGAGACTGCTGGAATTACCAAAGAACTCGGTAGATGCCTTTACAAAAATCTCCGCTGCTTCCGGATCCAACGGGGTAGTGGCAGCATAATCGAAATACTTCATTTTTGCACTCCCTTAGTTTAGTAGAAAAATATGTTTATGTTCACACGTGCCCAACTTGGTGAAAAAACCGGAGCCCCAGTCACATAGAGTTGTCTACACGCCTGACCGCGTGGAAAAACCGGAACCCCGGTCACGTAGAGAGGTTCTACGTACCCGACCTTGTTAAAAAACCAGCAATAGGTCATCTAGACTAAATGCCTGCCCGGTTCCAGAAAAAATATCTTGTGTTTAGTGTAATTCTGTGTAAATATATATGTCAAGACACCTGTTAATCCAGGAGGTTCAAACAATGACAAAATCAGATGTTGTAATTATTGGAAGCGGGATAGCGGCTTTACAGCTGGCTACCCACTTAAGTGAACATAAAAATGTGAGAGTTCTCACAAAGTCGAAATTACGAACAGCAAACTCCTACCTTGCCCAAGGCGGAATAGCCGCAGCTATCGGACAAGCAGACCATCCGGAAAAACATGTAAAGGACACTTTGGAGGCTGGGGCATTTCATAATGACCCGGCAGCTGTACGGGACATCATTTATGAAGCACCTAACCTAATACAAGAAATAGCCCGTGTATTTGACCGAGATTCAGAGGGGAAATTGCTGCTCGGCATGGAGGGTGCCCATAGTGAACACCGAATTGTCCATGCCGGGGGTGATGCGACGGGTAAGAACGTCGTGGAATACCTTATTAGCTTACTTAAAGCACGTATCAGGGTTGAAGAGGACGCCTTTGCATATGAATTGGTCACAAACTCTGAAAACAACCGCTGTATTGGAGTAAAAGTTAAAGACTCAAAAGGTAACCTTAAAGTGCATTTTGCAAGCCACATCATTCTTGCAACTGGCGGCTGCGGGCAGTTATACCGGTATACCTCCAACGCCACAACGGTAAACGGGGATGGTATTGCTTTAGCTTACCGGGCGGGTGCTGACATTATTGATATGGAATTTATTCAATTTCATCCGACACTTTTATATGTCAATGGTGAAACCAAAGGCCTTATTTCTGAGGCAGTAAGAGGGGAAGGCGCAAGGCTTTTAACAGAGGAAGGCACTCCGATCATGGAAGGTGTCCACCCCTTCAAAGACCTTGCCCCAAGACATATTGTTTCGCAAACCATATATGACTATTTGAAAAATGGCCATAAGGTATTTTTAGATATAACGAATGTAAGAGATTTTGAGAAAAGATTCCCTTCTATCACTGAGCTTTGTGAAAACAATGGAATCAACTTATCTGACGGGAAAATTCCGGTTGTGCCCGGAAGCCATTTCTTAATGGGGGGTATAAAAACGGACCTTATCGGCCGCACATCAATCCAAGGATTGTATGCCATTGGGGAATCGGCGTGTACAGGCCTGCACGGAGCCAACCGGCTGGCCAGCAATTCCCTGCTGGAAGGACTGTATCAAGGAAAAAAATTGGCTGAATGGATTAATAAAACGCCGACCGAGATCATTCCAGCAATCTCAATGACAACCAAAAGCAGGCACACTCATAAAAAACTAAAACTGCCATCCATCAATCAAATAAAGAATTCCATGATGGAGCAAGTAGGAATCGTCCGCAATGAGCTTGCCTTAACAAATCAAAAAAAGTGGCTTGAGCAATTTAAAATGGATGGATTCCAATCAATGGATTCTTTTTCAAAACAAGAATTAACAAAAATCTTTATGCTTATTACTGCTAAATTGATAACAGAATCAGCCCTGAAAAGGACAGAAAGCCGCGGCGGACACTACAGGAGCGATTACCCAGCCGAGGATAATGAAAATTGGCTTCAGAAATCTATCATTCATACAAAAAAAGAAGTGGAGAGAAATCATGAACAAATTAAAACTGCGCTCACTACTTGAAGGTTTTTTTATTGAAGATATCGGCGAACAGGATATCACAACCGATTTAATATTTGCTGACAACACAGATGGGGAGATCGTTTTTCTTGCCAAGGAAGACGGAATTTTTTGCGGCGAAGAAATTATTAAAACTGGATTTGAATTATTAAATCAGGACCTTAAAACCCGGGTTCTTGTAAAGGATGGGGAACCGTTCGAAAAGGGACAGCAGCTGGCAATCGTCACCGGAAAAATTTCCGACTTGTTAAAAGGGGAACGGGTTGTGTTGAACCTGGTGCAGCGGATGAGCGGGATTGCAACGCTTACCAACAAAGCCGTGACAACTCTTAATAGCGATTTTACAAGGATTTGCGACACAAGGAAAACGACGCCGGGGCTTCGCATGCTTGAGAAATACGCAGTCCGCACCGGTGGCGGCTATAATCACCGCTTTGGGTTGTATGATGCCGTGATGATTAAAGATAACCATATTTCCTTTGCGGGCTCCATCATTCGTGCAGTCGAGGCAGTCAGAAAACAAGCTGGTCATATGGTCAAGGTAGAAGTAGAGGTTGAAGCCGAGGAGCAGGTAAGAGAAGCAGTCCAAGCCGGAGCAGATGTTATCATGTTTGACAACCGCACACCGGATGAAATAAATGAGCTGATTAAATTGGTACCTCCTGGTATCATCACCGAAGCTTCAGGCGGAATTCAATTAAGCAATCTGGCTTCCTATCGGCACACCGGAGTACAATACATTTCCCTTGGGTTTTTAACGCATTCCTATAAGGCTTTAGATATTAGCGTAAAAGTGCTATGGAGCAAAGGAGAGGAATAAGATGAGTATTTTAGCGGCATTACAGGCAAAGAAGATGATTCCGGAAAAATACAAGCAAATGTCCCGTGAGGATCTCGCGGCCCGAGTAAAGGAAGTAAAAGAAAAATATGGCTCCCGTCTGTTTATACCTGGGCACCATTATCAAAAAGATGAAGTCATAAAATTTGCCGATGCAACTGGGGATTCCCTGAAATTAGCGCAGTTATCCGCAGAAAATACTGAAGCGGAGTTCATTGTTTTTTGCGGTGTCCATTTTATGGCGGAAACGGCGGATATTTTGACAAGCGATACACAAAAGGTATTCCTGCCTGACATGAGGGCAGGCTGCTCAATGGCCGACATGGCCGACCTAAACCAAACTGAAAGAGCATGGGATAAACTCCAAAGTTTATTTGGAGATTCCATTCTGCCATTAACCTATGTCAATTCCACTGCAGCCATTAAATCCTTTGTTGGTGCAAATGGAGGAGCAACCGTTACCTCTTCCAATGCTGAAACGATGGTCAAATGGGCCTTTGAACAGAAGGAGCGGATTCTCTTCCTTCCGGATCAGCATCTCGGTCGAAACACAGCAGTTGAGCTAGGGGTGGGCTTGGATGAAATGGCGATTTGGAATCCAATTAATGACAGTCTCGAATACGATGGTGATTTTTCAAAAATTAAAGTCATTCTATGGAAGGGGCATTGCTCGGTCCATGAAAACTTTACAGTGCAAAATGTGCTCGATACTCGTGAACAATATCCAGATATGAAAATCATCGTCCATCCGGAATGCCGCCGCGAGGTTGTAGAAATTTCCGATATGGCCGGTTCAACAAGCTTTATCATCAATACGATTGAAAAGGCGGAACCAGGCTCTACATGGGCCATTGGTACGGAAATGAACCTTGTCAACCGCCTAATCCAAAATCACCCGGATAAGCAGATCATTTCTTTAAATCCTCATATGTGCCCATGCCTGACGATGAACCGGATTGATCTGCCGCATCTTGTGTGGAGCCTCGATACCATTGAGGACGAAAATAACAATAATATTATTAAAGTGAGTTCAGAGATCGCGGAAAACGCTAAATTGGCTTTAAAGAGAATGCTAAACCATTCATGAAATAGATGCAGGGACTGCATCTATTTTTTTTTGCCCTCCAATGGTCCTATTCATAATTTTTCAATAAATAGCATAAGTTTTTGTGAAGAATATTAGCATTTTGCCTATTTCCACATACACTATATGGACTTATGCCATAGGAGGGAAATCAGAGTGAAGATCCATATCGTACAGAAAGGGGATACTCTTTGGAAGATCGCCAAGAAGTACGGCGTGAATTTTGAAGAGCTGAAGAAGTTGAATTCGCAGCTCAGCAACCCTGATATGATTATGCCCGGTATGAAAATAAAGGTTCCGACAGCTGGCGGATCCATAAAAAAAGAAGGCGCAATCAATTTAGGAGCGAAAAAAGAGGTTCCGCTGAAAGAACACCCATTTGCCAAGGAGAAACCAATACCGATCAAAGAAATGCCTGTAAAGGAAGTACCAGTAAAGGAAATGCCGGTAAAGGAAGTGCCGATTAAAGAGCAGCCGATCGTTAAAGAAGTACCAAAGGTACCATATACTCCAAAAATGCCTCTACAAGTCGTCCCAGAAATTGACATCAATAAATACTACCAAGTAAACATGCAAAAAATGACGGTTAAAGAACCGAATCTCCCGCCAAAATCAGTAAATATTCTTCCAGAAGTTAAAGAAGTTCCAAAGAAAGAAATTCCTATTCAAGCACCTGTTGCTCCTGTACAAGAAATGCCGCAGGATTATTGTGTACCGATGACTCCAGTTATGCCTGGATCGGGATTCTGTCCGCCTTACGGTGGTTTCCCTGCAGGGCCGAATATGCCTATGCCGTACGCAGGCGGTCCAGGAATGCCAATGGCCCCGGGAATGGCAGGCGGTCCAGGAATGCCAATGGCCCCGGGAATGGCAGGCGGTCCAGGAATGCCAATGGCCCCGGGAATGGCAGGCGGTCCAGGAATGCCAATGGTCCCGGGAATGGCAGGCGGTCCAGGAATGCCGATGGATCCGGGAATGGCAGGTGTCGCAGGAATGCCAATGGCCCCTGGCATGGCAGGCGTACCGGGTGCTGTGGGACCAGCCGGATATCCTGCAGCTGCAGGCACGGGCTATATGCCATATCATTTTGATGATGAATCGTCAGCCTTCATGCCTTCTGTGCCGGCTGTAAATCAGGGCTATAACCCAGGTGCTGTTATGGGCGCTCAAAACCCAGGATTCAGTCCGGGAATGCAAACAAATTACATGGACCCTGCAGCCTTTGGACAGATGCCTCCGGGATACAGTCAGGCCCCGGTTGGCTACGGTCAATTCCCTGCGGGATACGGTCAGTCGCCAGTTGGTTATGGCCAAATGCCTGGAGGGTATGGTCAAATGCCAATGGAATACGGCCAAATGCCTGCTGGATATGGACAGATGCCCGGTGGATACGGCCCTGCAGCGGGAGTTCCCCAACAAGGTGGATATCCGGTAGGAATGGAATTTGGTCCAACTATGCCAGGTGGTCCTGAAGCATCATTTGGCGGACCGGCAGCAGGCGTTCCTTACGGAGCGGGAGCACCTTATGGCCAATTGCCCTACGGTTATCCGCAAATGTCTGGGTCGGCCCCTCAGGTCGATATGACTCAAGAAGCTGCAGCACCATTCTTGCAGAATCCTGCACAGGGCCTGCCGGTTGGAACCGGAGCTTCGGCTGACTGCGGCTGCGGAGCGCCGGCTGAAGCACCAGCTCCACAAGCTTTTGTTCCACCGACCCCGCCAATTTACAGTGCGCCATATACAGCACCATTAAATGTTGCCCAGCCTCCATTTATGAACCCTTATGGAATGGGGCCGGCAGGCTACGGCATGACGGGTTTTCCTGATGAAAGCAGTTAATATAAGCGGTAACGGAGACGATGCAAATTTTGATCGTCTCTTCTCTTATTTTCAGTCACAGTTTCAGGAGGAAATAAGCGAATTTGTTCCGATTCGCGGGAATGTTTTTTTACTCAAGACGAAAAAACAAAGCTATATCCTTAAAGGGTATTCGAGCCATCGAAAGCTGAAATTGCAGGAGGCTTTTACTGCAACGCTGAGAAAAGAAGGATTCAAGAAAACCTATCGTTTTTTAGAACCTCCATCAAAGGAACAGCTATATTTTGAAGGAACCCATTATGGCTGTCTCGAATATCTTTCCGCAAATAAATCCGCTTTTTCCTTTCATACCCACAGTAACCGCCAAGCAGGATTGGACTTAATCGAACAATTTCACGATACGACAAAGTCCTTTGAAACAAGGTACCGAACTTTGCTGTCCCGTGGAGATATTCTGGGAAAATGGACGGAAAGGTATCATTTATTTTTAAATAATCTTCCCTTCCTTCGTTATTTTATAAAGGAGCCTGTTGTCTCAGAAATAGTGTCATGGGCGTATTGGTCGCTTTCAGGAATGGAACAGCAGCAAACTTTTTTTCATAAAGAAGCTAATGTGATATTGCATGGTGATGTTGCGCATCATAATTTTTTACGTGACAAAACAGGCAAACTGCATTTAATTGATTTTGATTTGATTAATATTGGCCCGCCGGTGTTTGATTATTTACAATATGCAAACCGAATTCTTCCTTTTATTGATTGGTCTTACGACAATTTGCTAACCTATACTCAAATGAGGAAATACAAAAGAGAACCGGCTTTTTTATATGCTTTAGCTTATCCAGCAGATATTTTTCGGGAATGGAACCGGATTATCAGGGAAAAATCTTATTCTGATGATACGAAATTAAAGCAGGTTATTGATTTGTCCATTGGCCAGTTTTCCGACAGAAAAAACTTTGTGGAGGAATTGAAGGATCTTTTGGAATAATCATGTAGCTGTTCTCCGAGAATGAAACTCCCTTAAAATTAACACCCTAATAAAGAGCATGCTTTATATGCTCAGGATGTTTAGAAGGGGGTTTTTCGCTTGAACAAGAAACAGTGGATGATTCCTTTTTCTGCCCTAATGCTAATGGGTGCAGCTGGCTGTGCAAACGACAACAAAAGCTCTGAGCAAAATAATAATCTGATGAGGCCGGTTGGTTATTATTCCAATGAAAACCATTCTGATAATAATTATGGGTACTTAAGGGATAATGATGGTGCCTTGCCGGAAGTATTGGATCACACAATTGGCGACGAGGACAACGTGATCAATGAAAACAGACGTAATGCACTGCAAACAAAGGATGAAAATGGGAATCCGAAAAATCCTACAACACCTTTAGCCAAAACCGACAGGAATTTTTTCCAGCGGGATAACCGTTTCAGTACTGCGGATATGAATTACCACGGCCACTTGAATAAATCTATAGGGTCGGGAACAGTAACTGATCCAAGGTTTCAAGAGCAGGTGACAGATCAAATTAGAGACAGGGTAGCCGATATCGATAATGTTCGCAGCATAAGGTCGGTTTCTTTCGGTGATCAGGTGATTATTTCAGTAAAACTAAACAACCAAGACCGTGCGGCTGAAACAAAGCGTGCAATCAAGAATGCGGTCAAGAAATATGCTGAAGGAAGAAGCATAAACGTTATTACGGATGACGGTGCCCTTGGACGGGACCGCAATCATAACAATGAACTTCCGCAGCCTGAGCCTGATGGCCGATAGAAAAAAGGGGCAAAGCGAATATGCTTTGCCCTTTTGTATTGGTTGTGTTCGGATAAAAAAGGAAAAAAAGGATAAACTAGAATTATAAACATGTTCAATTCTTAACATTTAAGAGGTGATTAGCATGAGGTTCAAACAAAAAATGCTGTCGTGGTCATGGTTAGCTATTCTCTTAATCGGAGGAGAAGTCTTTGGAGGAATAAGCACTGTCACAGCGGCCCAGCTAAATGACCAAAGAAATACCGAACCTCTGCAAATGACAGTGACTTTAGAAAGAGTCTACCTTGATGGTGAAATCAGTCAAGAAACATTCCAGGAGTCAGTCTGGTCTATGGAGAACTTTTGGGCAAAGTATGACCAATGGCAGGTTTTGAGTATTGATGAATCTACTGTAGTGTTTAAACAGCAGGTCGATGATATTTCTCCGTTATTAAAGGGAAATGGCTATTTTGGAATCACTGATGACGGCGTCTTAACTATTTTTAATGGAAGACCTGACCGCTCGCGAATAATTCAATCGTTTTTTCAAATAGACATTAAAAAACTCGAAAGCAGGGCGCAAAAAGAACTCCTTCAAGGAATTCCTATTAAAAACAAAGATCGATATGTCGAGGTTTTGGAGACATTTAAGCCTTATTCGATAAAAAAAGAATAAAAAGGATCAAATCAGTCTGAGATTTAGTTATCAGTCTGATTTTTTTCGTTAATTTAGAAATATTTATCTGTTTTTTAAAAAGAAAAACCTTCTATTGGCGAATATTAAGGTTCTATCAGCGAATTTACTCATTCTATTGGCGAATGTAAGCCTTCTATCAGCGAATTTCACAATTCTATTGGCGAATCAAATAAACACAGCGATTTTCTTCAACTCACTCAAAATTGTATGATAGAATGGAGTACAGTGTGTAAGCACAGCAGGAAACTGGGGGAGAGAATCAAATTGTTTGAATTTATAAAAGGTACCGTTGAGTTTGTCGGGCCAGAATATATTGTTATCGAAAACAATGACATCGGCTACCAGATTGCCACACCAAATCCGTTCGTTTATTCACGAAAAATGGAAACCAAAGTGACGGTCTATACGTATCATTATGTGCGGGAAGATGTCATGGCGTTGTACGGTTTTGAATCGCGCGAGGAAAAAAGACTGTTTACAAAGCTGTTAAATGTAACAGGTATCGGGCCGAAAGGGGCACTCGCCATCCTGGCATCAGGCGAGGTCCAGCAGGTTGTTAATGCTATTGAAAACGAAGATGAAGGCTTTTTAATCAAATTCCCGGGGGTCGGCAAAAAAACCGCTCGGCAAATGATCCTTGATTTAAAAGGAAAATTACAGGATATCGTTCCGGATTATTTTCCGAATCTTTTCAATGCAGATACACTTCCATTACATACACAGGACGGTGGCGAGGCATTTGAGGAAGCAGTGCTTGCTTTAAAAGCCTTAGGTTACTCCGATAAAGAAATTAAGAAGATTTCCCCTGAATTAAGAAAGGAACAGCTGACAACTGACCAATATATCAAAAAGGCCCTTCAACGGCTTTTGAAATAGGTGATGGTTTATGGAAGAACGGATTATTTCCGGTGAAGTAAACGAGCAGGAGATAAGCTTGGAACAAAGTCTTAGGCCGCAGACATTAAAGCAATATATCGGGCAGAATCAGGTGAAAGGGAATCTGGAGGTTTTTATAAAAGCTGCAAAGCTCCGGAGCGAAACCTTGGATCATGTCCTCCTTTACGGACCGCCCGGACTCGGTAAGACAACACTTGCTGTCATCATCGCAAATGAAATGGGCGTTAATATCCGGACCACGTCCGGGCCGGCAATTGAACGTCCGGGTGACCTGGCTGCGATATTGACTGCTCTTGAACCGGGAGATGTATTGTTTATTGATGAAATTCATCGGCTTCCAAGGTCCATTGAAGAAGTATTATATCCGGCGATGGAGGATTTTTGCCTGGATATTGTAATTGGGAAGGGGCCGACCGCCCGTTCGGTGCGCCTCGACCTTCCGCCGTTTACCCTCGTCGGTGCCACTACTAGGGCTGGGGCGCTTTCCGCCCCGCTTCGCGACCGATTTGGAGTTTTGGGCCGGCTTGAGTATTATAAAGAGGACGAATTAAAAAATATTGTCAAACGAACAGCAGAATTGTTTGATACGGAAATTGATGACCAGTCGGCAGCAGAAATTGCCAGACGGGCGCGGGGGACCCCAAGGATTGCCAACCGTCTTCTAAGAAGAGTCCGGGATTTTGCTCAGGTAAAAGGGGATGGATTCATTAACCTTAATCTGGCAAAGGAAGCACTTGAGCTCTTGCAGGTTGACAGGCTTGGCCTTGACCATATTGACCATAAGCTCTTAAAGGGGATAATCGAAAAATTCCGCGGCGGCCCAGTAGGATTGGACACTATTGCCGCTTCCATCGGCGAAGAGGCAGAAACCATCGAAGATGTATATGAGCCTTATTTGCTGCAAATCGGTTTTCTTCAGAGAACTCCGAGGGGCAGGATGGTCACCCCAAAAGTTTATCATCATTTTGGCATGGAGGTGCCATCGCCGTGACGGGCCTTTCCAAGACGCTTATGATTATAGGCGGAATCGTATTTCTAATCGGTTTTTTAATGCAGTTTATGCATCTCGGGAAGCTACCGGGGGATATTGTTTTTAAAAAGGGGAATACTACCTTTTATTTCCCTGTGGTTACCTCCATTTTGCTTAGTATTGTATTATCCCTGATTTTTTACATCATGGGAAGATTTCGTTAAGAGTAGGGATGTTTAATATGAAAGTAGATATCTTTGATTTCCATTTGCCTGAGGAATTAATCGCACAGGTACCGCTTAAAAACCGAACTGATAGCCGGTTAATGGTTCTAAATAAAGAAACGGGCGACATAAAGCATGAAGTGTTTAAAAATATTACTGAATACTTGCGTGAGGGTGACTGCCTTGTCCTAAATGATACCAAGGTTCTTCCTGCACGCCTTTTTGGCGTCAAGAATGATACTGGCGCTAAAATTGAAGTGCTGCTTCTAAAACAGACCGAAGGTGACCGTTGGGAGACCCTAGTAAAGCCTGCAAAACGAGTGAAGGAAGGGACCGAAATCGAATTCGGCGATGGTCTCCTAAAAGCTGTTTGCACTGGGACCTCTGACCATGGCGGACGTATTTTGGAATTTAGCTATGATGGAATTTTTTACGAGGTACTCGACCAGCTAGGTGAAATGCCGCTTCCACCATACATAAAAGAACAGCTGGAAGACCGAGATCGCTATCAGACAGTGTATGCCCGCGAACCGGGGTCTGCAGCGGCGCCCACGGCCGGCCTCCATTTCACGGAAGAACTGCTGGAACAGATTAAAGCAAAAGGGGTACATGTTACCTTTATCACCTTACATGTTGGTCTCGGTACCTTTAGGCCGGTAAGTGTGGATGATGTTGAAGGGCATGACATGCATTCTGAGTTTTATATTATGACCGAAGGAACGGCGGAGCTTCTTAATGAGGTAAGAAAGAATGGCGGCAGGATCATTACTGTCGGAACCACTTCAACACGGACGTTGGAAACAATTGCTTCCGCAAACGATGGTCATTTTAACGCAGGCAGCGGCTGGACCAGTATTTTCATTTACCCGGGTTACGAATTTAAAGCCATCGATGGCATGATTACTAATTTTCATTTGCCAAAATCTACACTAATTATGCTGGTCAGTGCCTTGGCTGGCCGGGAAAATATTTTACGAGCTTATCATACAGCCGTTGAGGAACGTTACCGCTTCTTCAGCTTTGGCGATGCGATGTTTATCATTTAGTGGAAAAGGGGCGGAGCGAAGCATAAATGAATCACTTTAGCAAAGCTTGGTATAAAAAATACAATCTTCACTTTATTAAGTTTTTGCTTAGCTCTGCTCACACCGCCTTTTGGAAGGAGAAAAGAATTTGACTGCAATTCGCTATGAACTAATCAAAACGTGTAAGCAGACGGGCGCCCGCCTCGGCCGGGTTCACACCCCGCACGGTTCTTTCGACACCCCGGCCTTTATGCCGGTCGGAACGCTGGCAACCGTTAAGACAATGTCACCGGAAGACCTTAAAGAAATGGGTGCCGGCATTATTTTAAGTAATACCTATCATTTATGGCTCCGTCCCGGCCATGACATCATTAAAGAGGCAGGCGGACTGCATAAATTTATGAACTGGGATCGCGCGATTTTGACCGATTCCGGCGGCTTCCAGGTGTTCAGTTTAAGTGAATTCCGAAAAATTGAAGAAGAAGGAGTTCATTTCCGCAACCATCTCAGCGGCGAGAGACTATTTTTGTCTCCAGAAAAAGCAATGGAAATTCAAAATGCCCTTGGATCGGATATCATGATGGCTTTTGACGAATGCCCGCCCTTTCCGGCAACCTTTGAATATATGAAAAAATCGGTGGAGCGGACTTCAAGATGGGCCGAACGCTGTTTAAATGCCCACCAGCGCCCTGAAGATCAAGGATTATTTGGAATTGTTCAAGGCGGGGAATATGAGGAGCTGCGCAAGCTGAGTGCCCAGGATCTCGTGTCCCTGGATTTCCCAGGTTATGCGGTTGGCGGTTTGTCTGTCGGCGAACCTAAGGATGTTATGAATCGTGTGCTGGAATTTACCACGCCGCTGTTGCCAACCAATAAGCCTCGTTATTTAATGGGGGTTGGTTCACCAGACTCACTTATTGACGGGGCTATTCGCGGGATTGACATGTTTGACTGCGTTCTGCCGACTAGAATTGCCCGGAACGGGACTCTGATGACAAGCTCTGGCAGACTTGTCGTAAAAAATGCCCAATATGCAAGAGATTTTGGCCCGCTTGATCCAGAGTGTGACTGCTATACATGCCGAAATTACAGCAGGGCGTATATCCGCCACTTAATTCGCTGTAATGAAACGTTTGGAATTCGTCTAACGTCTTACCATAATCTATATTTTCTGTTAAGATTAATGGAGAAGGTCAGACAAGCCATCATGGAAGACCGGCTTGGTGATTTCCGCGAAGAATTTTTTGAGCGTTATGGGTTTAATCAGCCGAACGCGAAAAATTTCTAATAGATGTTGTTCGAAAGGAGGGAAAAAGGATGTCAGGTGGATTAGGTACAATCGTTCCATTAATTTTAATGTTTGTCTTGTTTTATTTCTTGTTAATTCGCCCGCAGCAGAAGCGTCAAAAGGCGGTTCAGAACATGCAAAATGAATTGAAAAAGGGTGACAAGATTGTCACGATTGGCGGCTTGCATGGTTTTATCGATTCAATCGATGAAAATAAAGTTGTCATCAAATGTGGCGATGGAAGCCGTCTTACATATGACCGCAACGCCATTCGCGAAGTGACTGAGTCAAGTAAGGAAGCACAAGTATAAAACAGGAAAGGAAGCTGGATCAACAGCTTCCTTTTTTCATGTTTTAGGCTTTATGCTGTTCTTGAATTATTAGTAGCAATATTAACTCCTAAAATTCCGCCCATCATTGAAATTAATGTATAGCAGGTATGATAGATTACTTGCTCAACAGAAAACAGCCGGTCATAGCCGAGGTATTGAAATAAAAAGACGATTATTGAGTAAATCAGACCAGTAACGCCGCCGATCAGCCAGCCCTTTTCTTTCCGCTTGCCGCCGGACAGAAAACCGCCCCCAAACAAGCCAATAAATGATAGGGCCGTAACCACATATTGAAGCGTTGACTCCTGGGCGGATGTGAATCTTAAAACTACCGAAAAAATAAGACTGGCAATGCTTGCAAATGAGAAAATAAAAATCAATCCGTACAGTATGGCTGTACCAAAGCTCTTTGATTCGATGGCTCTCTCCCCCTTTTGTTCCTGCCGGGCTAAATTTAATCTATCTTGGAAATTTTTTTATGAAGCCCCGGAATACAGTTTTGTTCCTAGTACAAGCGTATTCAGAAGGGCAACAAAGTAGAATGAAATTTTCGTTTATACTTAAAAATAAATTTGGGATATTATTCCTTTCATGATTTTTTCTTAAGGGCAAACAATATAATGGAATGCAATTAAAGGAGCGACAATAGGGTGGAAGATTTTCTAACGATACTTTTTAGAACGCTTTTTTTATATGCTGTTATTCTTGTCATTTTTCGCTTAATGGGAAAACGGGAAATTGGGGAACTTAGTATTCTTGATCTTGTTGTTTTTATCATGATTGGTGAGTTGGCCGTTGTCGCGATCGAAAGACCAAATGTTAAATTATTTCATGCTGTTTTTCCGATGTTCTTGCTCATGATTATACAAATTTCAATGGCGCTTCTTTCCCTAAAAAGTAAAAGGTTTCGCGATATGGTCGATGGAAAGCCGACTGTTATCATTAACAGGGGGAAGGTAGACGAAGATGCAATGCGGAAACAGCGCTATAATTTTGATGATTTATTGACCCAATTAAGAGAGAAGGACATTCGCAGCATTGCAGATGTTGAGTTTGCTATTTTAGAGTCCTCTGGAAGCCTATCCGTAATTGAAAGACAGAAGGGAAGTCAAAACGAGCCGAAAAATGGCGATATCACCATTCCATTAATCATGGACGGGACGATCGATGAGGAAAATTTAAAAAAAATAAACAAAACAAACCTTTGGCTTCGTCAGGAATTAAAGAAAAGGGGGTACCGTGACATCAAAAAAATTTCTTTCTGCAGTTATGAAAACGGAAAATTTTTTATTGATTTATTAGATGAAGAATAAAAGACGCGCTAAGAAATGAGTGTGTCTTCATTGCTAATAAGAAAGGATAAATTTTTCCGGATTTATCCTTTCTTAACGCATAAATTCAACTACGCCTAATAAACCGTCTATCCGACTCGCCAATCGGCGAGTTTTCATTTATTTTGCTATAAAAAATTTTTTAATCCATGGGATTCTTTGCAGTTCATCTTTCTTAATTAGGCCAAATAATAAAAGCATCAAACAATAAGATATACTCATCGCACATAAAGCGGCCAGAACTCTCACAGCTAAAGGTTCTGATAAAATCATGTTATCAAATAGCCAGAATCCCAGCCATCCTGATGCCCCCATAACGAAAAATCCTTTTAAGTAATCGCGGATATAAAAAGGAAAGGAAATCCTTTTTAAGACGGTTGCAAAGTGAAGGAGGGTAACAGCCACAAAGCCCACGATAATCCCTAGTGCAGCACCGGTAATTCCGAAGGCAGGCTGGGCGGCGAGGATAAAGATCACGGCCGTTTTCACAATTGCCCCGATTAAACTATTAATCATCGCCGCTCTTGCTAAGTTCAATGCTTGAAGGACGGCCTGAAGCGGTCCTTGATAATAATAAAACAAAAAGAATGGCGCCATCAGCCGGATAAAATAAGCCCCTTTTGTGGAACCATACATCAACTGCATTAGAGGATCCGCTAACACATAAAGCACGATGACTGCAAGTCCACCTGTCAAAAAAGTCAATCTTAATGCCTGTTGGAGCCTGTATTCTATTAATTTATAGTTTTTCTGCGAATTTGCTTCGCTGATGGCAGGCACAAGGGAAGTAGCCAACGAGAAAGTCACAAAAGAAGGAAGCATCAACAACGGCATTGCATAACCTGTCAGGGCGCCGTATTGTTTTGTCGCATCAACCGCCATCACACCAGCAATTGCCAAGCTGTGAACGACCACAATTGGCTCAAAAAACCACGAAACGGACCCAATCATTCGGCTTCCCAATGTCGGAATCGCGATTTCCATCAGATCTTTAAAGGTTTGTTTCCCCTTATGGACAAACTGGAAAAAGTTCTTGCGCAGCCTGAAGCGTTTTTTAAATTTAAAGGTTGTCATTAAGTAAATAAGAGAAACTACTTCTCCTAATACGGAAGCTGCCATCGCCGCTGCAGCCGCATATTCGACTCCATAAGGGAGAAAAGCTTTGGTCATGACGGCAATTAAGGTAATCCGGACAAGCTGTTCTAATATTTGCGATATAGCTGAAGGCCGCATGTTCTGTCTTCCTTGGAAGTATCCTCTTAACACAGAAGAAATTGCGATAATGGGAATCGCCGGTGCAATTGCCATCAAAGGATAATAGGTTCTTGGGTCGGTAAAAAGTGTTGTTGACAAAACTGGTGCCAGTAATAATAATGCAGGCGTTATAATGATGGAAAGTGTAATCGTTGTGGCAAGGGAGACGACAAGAATTTTTTTAATCTCGGCGCGATCTCCTTTTGCCTCTGCTTCAGCGATATTTTTCGATATAGCCACCGGTAACCCAAGCTGTACAATCGTCACCACAAGGATAAATGTGGGATAAGCCATCATATATAAGCCGACGCCTTCTTCACCAATGCTGCGCGCCAGGACAATCCGATAAATGAAACCAAGGACTCTGGTAATTAAGCCGGCTACTAATAGGATGAAAGTCCCCTTTAAAAACTTTGACATACTACTTCCCACCTTCTCAAAATAGGCGATATCATATACAATTATCTATATGCGATATGGTGGACAAAGCATGACAAGCATTTGTACGGCAGTTTAATTTATGGATACTTCTTTCGGGGGGAAATGAAGATGGATTATGGACAATTTCGTACTCAAGTAAAACCTGCTATGGTGAGCAAGCTGGAAGAATTTCGTTTGCTGGGTTATGATTCAATCAGCGAAACAGAGCTTTGGGAATACCTGACCAAGAAAAAGTGGAGAAAGGTAACGGACGAAAAGAAACTTTATGAAATCATCCAGGATATTTTCTCCATTAAGGTAAGTGATTACATCAGTTTTGCAACGATTGAAACATATAAAACTGCCGAATTCTCTCTTGAAGATGAAGAGGAATGGAAAGAACTTTTAAAATAATATTAACTATCTTTTTCTAAATTGACAGTGCGGGTTGACATATTCCATAATGAAGGAAGTGATTTTGGACAGTATTGGACTAAGAAAAAGCAAACGGTGTTTTTGGTTTATTTAAGGAGGAACAATACATAATGGTGAAACGCAGTCGAATTTTGGCCTTCCTATTAATACTTGTATTAATAGGAAGTATGATGGGAATTACAACAAAAGGAATTACGAAAAACATCAAGCTTGGTTTGGACCTTCAAGGGGGATTTGAAGTTTTATATGAGGTGCAGCCGGCGAAAAAAGGTCAGAAAATTGACAAAGATGTCTTGGCCAGCACGGCTAAAGCGCTCGATAAGCGGATTAATGTGCTCGGTGTCAGTGAGCCGAATATTCAAATTGAAGGAACCAACCGGATTCGCGTCCAGCTCGCCGGGGTCGAAGATCAAAACCAAGCGCGGGAAATTTTGTCTACCCAAGCGAATCTTACCTTCCGTGATGCCAATGATCAACTTAAGATGGATGGGACTGATTTAAAGGAAGGCGGCGCGAAGCAAACCTTTGACGAAAATGGAAAACCCAGTGTTTCTTTAACGTTAAAAAGTGCTGACACGTTCAAAAAGGTAACCCAAGAAATAGTCAATACGTCACCGAATGTTCTCGTTATTTGGATGGATTTTGAAGAAGGAAAAGACTCCTTTAAAAATGAAGTAACGAAAAAAGATCCCAAATACATTTCTGCTCCAACAGTAAATCAAGTCTTTAACCAGAATACAGTTTCTATCGTCGGTAACTTTACTGCTGAGGAAGCACAAACATTAGCCTCGCTTTTAAATGCCGGTGCTCTGCCAGTTAAACTGAAGGAAGTTTATTCTACATCTGTCGGGGCTAGTTTTGGTGAACAGGCATTAAACGAAACAATTCTAGCCGGTATTATCGGTATCGCCATTATTTATCTTTTCATGCTTGTTTATTATCGCTTCCCTGGATTTATTGCAACAATTACATTATCGATTTATATTTATCTCGTTTTACTCATTTTTGACTGGATGAACGGAGTGCTGACGCTGCCGGGTATTGCCGCCTTAATCCTCGGGGTGGGGATGGCCGTTGACGCTAACATCATCACCTATGAGAGGATACGGGAAGAAATTAAGGTTGGTAAATCCATTAAGTCCGCATTCCAAGCTGGAAGCAAGAACTCCTTTTCATCGATTCTTGATGCCAACCTGACAACGATTTTGGCTGCCGGCGTGCTGTTCTTCTATGGTACAAGCTCGGTTAAAGGTTTTGCAACGATGTTGTTGGTAAGTATCTTGCTAAGCTTTGTGACAGCCGTCTTTGCTTCCCGATTATTATTAGGACTCTGGGTAAACAGTGGCTTTTTGAATAAAAAACCAGGCTGGTTTGCGGTTAAGAAGTCTGCCATTAAGGATATAAACGAAAACTTTGATACATTGGATTTACCAACCCGATTTGATAAGCTGGATTTTGTGAAAGGCCGAAGGGTGTTCTTCATTATTTCCGGAGTGCTGCTTGCCATTGGCTTAGTGCTGCTCCTTGTGTTCCGCTTGAATTTGTCAATTGACTTTTCAAAGGGAACGAGGATTGAAGTCTTATCTAATACGCCTTTAACAACCCAAACAGTCGAAACGGCCTTAAACAAGCACCATATTACGCCGGATGATATTGTAATTTCCGGTGATAAAAAGGAAATAGCCTCTGCACGGACAAAGGATGTTTTATCAAAGGATGAGATTGCTAAGTTAAAATCAGACTTTAAGAAGGAATTTGGGTCAGAGCCTAACGTCAGCACCGTCTCGCCAACGGTCGGTAAAGAACTGGCAAAAAATGCGTTTATTGCCCTGATCATCGCATCTATTGGGATTATTCTTTATGTTACGATTCGCTTTGAATGGGCGATGGCCGTTTCCGCCATTGTTTCCTTATTGCATGATGCCTTCTTCATGGTTGCCTTCTTCAGTATCACAAGGCTCGAGGTTGACTTAACGTTCATTGCCGCCGTGTTAACAATTGTCGGTTATTCGATTAACGATACAATTGTTACGTTCGACCGGATGCGTGAAAACATGCATAAGAAGAAGCGTCTTAAAACGAATGCAGATATTGCCGATGTACTTAACGTAAGTATCAGACAGACATTGACGCGCTCTATTAATACAGTCTTTACGGTATTAGTAACCGTTGTTGCAATGATAATCTTTGGCAGTCCGTCCATTCAGAACTTTTCAATTGCCTTGTTTGTCGGCTTAATCACTGGTGTGTATTCATCCATTTGTGTTGCCGGTCCATTATGGTACGTCTTTAAGACACGTGAGCTTAAAAAGAAAGGCGTCATTAAAACCGTAAAAGAAAAAAGAAAGTATTCGGATCAGCCGCAAGTATAATAAAAAACAAAACCGCAGCCCATGCTGCGGTTTTATTTTGGCTAATATATCCATCATTGAAAGGGACCTCGTGCTCCTGTATAATAAGAAGGTCTAAAGGGGTGAACTTCTACATGTTAAAGTCTAAAACAAGATGGATTGTTCGTGAATCAGATCCGACCCTAGTAAAAAAACTGGAAAACGAGTTGAAAATTACACCTCTAGTCGCTTCGCTGCTTGTCAACCGCGGATTAGATACCGTTGATTCTGCACGGTATTTTTTATTTGGAAAAGATGACTTCCACGACCCCTATTTGTTAAAAGGGATGGATATTGCCGTTAAAAGAATTCGTGAAGCAATCGAACGGAAGGAACCAATTCTAATATTTGGCGATTATGATGCGGATGGTGTCAGTAGTACATCCGTGTTAATGATTACACTCAGAGATTTAGGGGCAGACGTCCAATTCTATATTCCAAACCGTTTTACAGAGGGCTATGGCCCTAATGAGCCTGCATTTCGCCGTGCGGCGGAAGCGGGAATAAAATTAATTATTACCGTAGATACCGGAATTGCTGCTATTCATGAGGCAACGGTTGCAAAGGAATTGGGTGTGGATTTAATCATTACGGACCACCACGAACCTGGTCCTGTTTTGCCGGAAGCTATGGCGATTATTCATCCGAAGCTGCCTGACAGTATTTACCCGTTTCGCGAACTTGCCGGTGTGGGGGTTGCCTTTAAAGTAGCCCATGCTTTATATGGAAAAGTGCCTGAGCATTTGTTTGAAATTGCGGTGATTGGTACAATTGCCGATTTAGTCTCATTAAAAGATGAAAATCGGCTGATTGCCAAAAAAGGCTTAGAGAAATTGAAGGTCACCGAGAACATTGGATTAAAAGCCATTTTTAAAATCGCTGGTGTGGATTTGCAATCAATAAATGAAGAAACCATAGGATTTACACTTGCACCTCGTATCAATGCCGTGGGAAGGCTGGAGGATGCCGATTTGGCGGTCCATCTCCTCCTTACCAATGACCCTGCGGAGGCAGAGGAATTAGCGGCTGAGATGGATGCCCTCAATAAAACAAGGCAAACCATTGTAAACACAATAACTGAAGAGGCAATTGAGGAAGTTGAAAAGAATTTCCCAATTGAGGCGAATAAGGTTTTGGTGATTGGCAAGGAAGGCTGGAATGCCGGTGTCATTGGCATCGTCGCCTCGAGACTGGTTGAAAAATATTACCGCCCGACGATCGTGCTAAGTTTTGACCATGAAAAAGGGCTGGCAAAGGGCTCGGCACGAAGTATTCCCGGTTTTGACCTTTTTCATAATCTATCAACCTGTAGAGAAATCTTGCCTCATTTTGGCGGACATCCAATGGCTGCAGGAATGACACTGAAAATTGATGACGTATCTCTCCTAAGGGCACGCTTAAATAAGTTAGCCGATGACCTCCTGACAGATGATGATTTTATTCCAGTCACCTATCTTGATGAAATGGTTCATCTAGAGGATATACATCTAACCTCCTTAGAAGAAATGAACCTGCTGTCGCCATTCGGAATGGATAACTCCAAACCAAAGGTGTTAATCGATCAGGTGGATGTGGCCAGTATTAGAAAAATTGGCAGCGAACAAAATCATATGAAACTAACGCTTAGTGAAAATGACGCCAATCTTGATGGAGTAGGCTTCGGTTTGGGTTCCATTGTTGATGAGATTTCGCCATCGGCTAAAATTTCGCTAATTGGTGAATTATCGATTAATGAATGGAATAATATACGTAAACCGCAAATCATGGTTCAGGATATTGCAGTAGAGTCGTGGCAGCTGTTTGATTTTCGCGGCCAAAAGCGGCTGAATAGTATTTCTGCTACGGTGCCTATAGAAGATAGGAAGATTATCTTTTTTAATCAATCCCATCTTGATAAACTTGCTCCAAGCCTTCATCATGAAAGCATTATTATCCGGGACACAATTGAAGCGAGTGCTTTTAATGGCTTTGAAGGTAACATTGTACTAGCAGATTTCCCCGCTTCAAAAGAGCTTTTAACAGAATTGTTAAAGGGGAATAAGCCGGGAAGGATTTACGCTTATTTTTATAAAGAATCCAGCGATTTTTTCAGCACCTTACCGACAAGAGAACATTTTAAATGGTATTATGCTTTTCTTTTAAAAAATGGACCTATTGATCTGAAAAGGTATGGCGACGATATCGCCAAGTACCGCGGTTGGTCAAAAGAAACGATTAATTTTATGTCAAAGGTGTTTTATGAATTGGATTTTGTTACAATAAATAATGGTTTTATTACTTTAAATCGGTCAGCGCAAAAGCGTGATTTAACTTATTCGCCAACTTATCAATTGAAAAAGAAGCAATATGATCTTGAAAAGGAATTATTGTTTTCATCCTATCAAGAATTGAAAGGCTGGTTTGATGGGATTATTGGTGAGTCAGTTGTAATTGAGGAGGCAGTAAAGGAATGGATTTAACAAAGTTTGTGGCTATTGTACCGGATTACCCAAAACAAGGTATTGTCTTTAAAGATATTACTCCATTAATGGGTGATGGCGAAGCCTATAAATATGCGACAGACCAAATCGTCGCCTATGCCAAGGATAAGGACATTGATATTATAGTTGGACCCGAAGCACGCGGCTTCATCATTGGCTGCCCGGTTGCGTATTCTCTTGGATTGGGCTTTGCTCCAGTTCGTAAAGAGGGAAAGCTTCCTCGCGAAACAGTTAAAGTAAGTTATGGACTGGAATATGGGTCTGACGTCTTAACCATTCATAAAGATGCCATTAAACCTGGTCAGCGTGTCTTGATTACGGACGATTTGCTGGCAACTGGCGGAACAATTGATGCAACGATTAAGCTGGTTGAGCAGCTTGGCGGTGTAGTGGCTGGAATCGCATTTATCATCGAATTGACATACTTGAATGGCAGAAGTAAGCTTGATGGTTATGACATACTAACATTAATGCAGTATTAACGTTTCATGGGGGCACTCGAAAGCATGAGTGCTCTCTTTATATAATCAAAAAAGAATAAACTCTTTACATCTTGGTTATTTTTTTCGATAATAGTACCAATCATTCTAATTTAGGAACAATTTTTCCTAGATTGAATTTATATAAAAATACAAATTCCGTTTTTTGACATATAGAGAAACAACAAGTTCGTCAGATTCTATAAAAAGAATGCTGATTGGCTCATAAAACGAGATGGAAAATAAAAAAGGTGATTTCATGGCGAATGATCAAGTGTTAACATCCGACCAAGTCATCGACAAGACAAGAAAATATTTAAACGAAGAGCATGTAGAGTTAGTCAAGAAAGCATATGATTTTGCTAAGCATGCTCATCGTGATCAATATCGTAAATCAGGTGAGCCATATATTATCCATCCAATTCAGGTCGCCGGCATTTTGGCTGATTTGGAAATGGATCCATCAACGGTGGCGGCAGGTTTTCTTCACGATGTCGTTGAGGATACGAATGTTTCCTTGAAGGATATTGAACATATTTTTAACGCCGAAGTGGCTATGCTTGTCGATGGGGTTACGAAACTGGGGAAAATTAAATATAAATCTCATGAGGAACAGCAGGCGGAAAACCATCGGAAAATGTTTGTGGCCATGGCACAGGACATTAGGGTTATCCTTATTAAGCTTGCCGACCGTTTGCATAATATGCGGACGTTAAAGCATCTTCCGTTGGAAAAGCAGCGTCGGATTGCCAATGAGACACTTGAAATATTTGCCCCTTTAGCCCATCGTCTTGGTATTTCAACAATTAAGTGGGAGCTTGAGGACACTGCATTACGATATTTAAATCCGCAGCAATATTACCGGATCGTCAACTTAATGAAGAAGAAGCGGGCGGAGCGGGAGCAATATCTTGACGATGTTATTGACGAAGTGAAGGCTCGCCTTTCTGATGTCTCCATTAAAGCAGATCTTTCTGGACGTCCCAAACATATTTACAGCATTTATCGGAAAATGGCCTTGCAAAATAAGCAATTCAGTGAAATTTATGACTTGCTCGCTGTTCGTATTGTCGTCAACAGCATAAAGGATTGCTACGCCGTTTTAGGTATTATCCATACATGCTGGAAGCCGATGCCGGGACGTTTCAAGGATTATATCGCGATGCCGAAGCCGAATATGTATCAATCCCTTCATACCACGGTTATCGGTCCAAAGGGCGATCCGCTTGAGGTGCAGATTCGTACGTCTGAAATGCACCGCATCGCCGAGTTCGGGGTGGCTGCCCACTGGGCCTATAAAGAGGGGAAATCTCTCAACGATAGTTCTTCCTTTGAACAAAAGTTAACCTGGTTTAGGGAAATTCTTGAGTTCCAGAACGATACAGCCAATGCTGAAGAGTTTATGGAATCCTTAAAAATTGACCTTTTCTCGGATATGGTGTTTGTGTTTACACCTAAAGGCGATGTGATTGAATTGCCGTCTGGTTCTGTTCCGATTGACTTCGCTTACCGGATTCACTCAGAAATCGGCAATAAGACGATTGGAGCCAAAGTGAACGGCAAAATGGTTACGCTTGATTACAGGCTGAAAACAGGCGACATTATTGAAATTCTAACCTCCAAGCATTCCTATGGACCAAGTCAGGACTGGTTGAAGCTGGCGCAAACCTCTCAGGCGAAAAATAAGATTCGCGCATTCTTTAAGAAGCAGCGCCGCGATGAAAATGTCATCAAGGGCAGAGAGCTGGTTGAAAAAGAAATCCGGAATATGGAGTTTGATATTAAAGAAATATTAACGCCAGACAATCTTAAAAAAGTAGCAGAAAAATTTAATTTTACCAACGAAGAGGATATGTATGCGGCTGTCGGCTATAATGGGGTTACGGCCCTTCAGGTAGCCAACCGCTTAACGGAAAAATGGCGCAAAAAACGTGATCAGGAGCAATCAGCAAGCATCGCCAATGCGATCACTGATTTAAAGGCTTTCCCGCAGTCTAAAAAGCGCGAATCCGGTGTCCGTGTCCAAGGTATCGATAATCTGCTAATCCGGCTGTCCAGGTGTTGTAATCCTGTTCCAGGGGACGAAATTGTCGGCTATATTACGAAAGGACGCGGCGTTTCCGTTCACCGTTCTGATTGCACAAATATTGACACTGGTGATGCTCAATCGAGACTTATTCAGGTAGAATGGGAATCTGCCTTAAATGACCGGAAGGAATACAATGTCGATATCGAAATCAGCGGCTATGACCGGAGAGGCCTGTTAAACGAGGTTCTGCAGGCTGTTAACGAAACGAAAACTAATATTTCCGCCGTATCCGGAAAAACGGACCGCAATAAGATGGCGATGATTAACATGTCTATTGCGATTCATAATGTTGCACATTTACAAAAGGTCGTTGATCGTATTAAACAGATTTCCGATATTTACTCGGTTCGCCGGATGATGAATTAAGGAGTTTTTTTTAAAATGAGAGTAGTAGTTCAACGAAGCAAGGCAGCCAAAGTAACAGTGGGCGGCGAGGTGACGGGGCAAATTACCAAAGGTCTTGTCCTGCTTGTCGGAGTCACACATGACGATACGGAAAAAGATGCTGCTTATCTTGCCGACAAAATTGTCAATTTGCGGATTTTTGAGGATGCAAATGAGAAGATGAACCTGTCTTTGCTTGATGCGGGAGGGGAAATTTTATCTGTGTCCCAATTTACCCTATATGGGGATTGCCGAAATGGGAGAAGGCCAAGTTTTATTGAAGCAGCAAGACCCGAGTATGCTATTAAAATCTACGAAACCTTTAACCGCTTAATGCGCGAGAAAGGCGTTCATGTTGAAACCGGCGTATTTGGCGCCATGATGGATGTGCAATTAACTAACGACGGGCCGGTAACGTTAATTGTCGAAAGTAAATAATTGCTTTAAAGCATTAAAAAGAGACTGACCTGGTCAGTCTCTTTTTAATACGCTTTGAAATATCTTGCAAGTCCCTCATATAACCCAGATGCTGCATTTTCTTGGTAAGTACGGGATTTCAAAGTCATTTCTTCCTCTGGATTGCTTAAATAACCTAACTCCAATAGTGCAGCTTTTTGGTTGTTTTCTCGAATGACATGATAATCGCCAATGCGAACTCCGCGATTTCTCAGTTTAGCTTGTCCTACCGCAGAATTGTATAAGGTGTCGGCCAGATTTTTTTGATAGACATGATAATAATAGCCTGTCATTCCCCGGACACTTCGATCTAGGTTACTATCATAATGAAGACTGACAAAAGCATCGGCATTATAGGAATGGGCCATTCCAACCCGTGACTGCAAAGAAATAAAGGAATCATTGTTTCTTGTAAGATAGACATTCGCTCCGGCTGCCTTCAATTTATCGTATAAAAGACGTGCAGTCCGAAGTGTTAACTCCTTTTCTAATGTCCCGCCCGCTCCCGTTGTTCCGTTGTCTCCGCCGCCGTGGCCTGGGTCAAGGACAATCGTTTTATTTTTTAAATAACCTTCTGCTCCGGCTTTCTCAATCTGCGGTGCAGAACCGTTAGCCGAGACCACCCAGCCGGCTACATAAGCAGTATTTCCATTTTTTAGTTTAATTTCATACCAATCATTTTGCACACTGCTGACAGAATATGTTTCTCCTTCATTTGCCCGCACCACTACATCTGATTGTACGCTTGGCGATTTACGGATGTTAGTACCATTTTGAAGAATGGTGATGGCATTTTCCTTTACAGTTTTTCCAGTATCCGAAGAAGTCTTTGTTCCTGTCTTATCCAGATAAAAACCGGATACCCAGCCAAGGCTTCCGGATTTTAACTCTATTTTGACCCAGTTATTGTTTTCCTCAACGATGGTAAAACGCTGCCCTCTTGTAACAGTTCCAATGACTGAGGAATTTAGAGTAGCCCCGGAGCGAACTCTTAAACTATCTGCTGTTACCGAACCGGACATACCTGTCGTTTGCTTACTTTTAGCTGTATCTTTTGAGGCCTCTGAATCAAGGTTAATAAATTCAGCGCTGACCCAGCCCTTCACATTTAAATAGTTAACCTGTACCCATTTATTTCGCTGTGATAAAATCGCCACACTTGTCCCTTTTGTCAGTTTCCCGATAATCGGACTTGCTGCATCTGGTGACTGCCTTACATTCAACGTGTCACCAATCACACTGCCCGTATCGGTATGTGTACTTGTTTTATTACCCGCATTAGTAGTTGAACTATTTTCCTTCTGGCCCGTCACTTTAAAATCAATAAACTCTTTCGCAACCCAGCCCTCCCCATACATTGAGGAGATTTTGTACCAATTTTCATTTTGGTCAATTACCTTAACCTCTTGCCCTTTTGTTAAAGAGCCGACGACGCGGAAGCTTGTCCCTGGGCCGCTTCGGATTCTTAATTGACTAGAATTGGCAGTTGCAGCAGATTGACCAGAAGAGGAGACGGCCTTGGCTGTTTGTTCACTATCTTTTGTTACGAGCCAGTTGACTACCCAGCCAGTTTTGGCAAAGGAAACTTGAATTTGTATCCATTCGCCTTGTTCTTTTACGATTGGGAATGTTTCGCCGCGTTCCACTTGTTTCAATAATGGATAGCTTAAACCGGGTCCGGTGCGGACATTAAGCGAATCCACAGCGATCGTTACGCTGCCGCTTGCAGCGCTGCTTTTTCCTTCAGGAAGGAAGGCCCCCAAAAAAAGAATGATAGATAATAATAGCAGACTAAACTTTTTGTGCATATCTTCCTCCTTTACCATTTTATTTTAACGTAAAATATTCTGAAAATCATTTCTTAAATGTTCATTTTTGGACTAGCATTATAAAAAAATAATAAGGATGAAATTTTTCCTCATGAGATGGAAATAATAAGCACAAAAGGAAGTTTAAACAGGGGGGATTTGCGATGCGGTCAAGTGACAAGGGTATGAACATCCAATCGATGAATGGTCGGCTGTTCGGAATGGATTTCCATGATTTTATCGAAAAAGAACAGCATTCTGGTTCCTATGAGCTTGCATCTGAATTTGGATTAACGATGAGGGATGTTAGAAAGCTAAAAAAACGTTTGGAGCGATCTTAAAACTTGCTTGACAAAAGTTGCTATTGCTCCGTATTATTATTAAATAATCAAAATATTATTTGCTAAATCCAATGATGGAGCATAGTAGTTAAGACAATCCATGAAAAGAGAGAAAATGCCCTGGGCTGAAAGCATTTTTGCATGAATCTTAATGAATGAACACTCCGTAGGTTTCTCTCTGAAAAAGGGTATTCCTCTATTAGGAGAAGAACGTGGCAGGCGTTAACTGTTTGAGAGGAAGCCGCTGAATTTCAGTGTGCTTCAACTAGGGTGGCACCGCGGAATAAACTTCCGTCCCTTGTTTTTATACAAGGGATGGGAGTTTTTTATTTTGGCTTATAAGTGCAACAACGCCTCAAAAACCGCCATTTTGGGCTCGACAAACGGTGAGTTTCTTTATCTAAAAACATCCCTACATAAAAAAATCATTACAAAGGAGGTCTTCGACTATGTCGATTAGCATACCAAGAGGAACACAAGATATTCTGCCTGGCGAAGTGGAGCTTTGGCAAAGGATTGAGAAAAAGGCAAGAGAACTTTGTGAAAAGTATCAATACCAGGAAATCCGTACCCCTATTTTTGAACACACTGACCTTTTTTCTAGAGGTGTCGGTGACACCACCGATATCGTTCAAAAGGAGATGTATACATTTGAAGACAAGGGCGGCCGCAGCATTACCCTAAGACCGGAAGGAACTGCATCCACTGTACGGGCATTTGTGGAGAAAAAGATGTTTGGGCTTCCAGGTCAGCCGGTCAAGCTTTATTATATGGGGCCGATGTTCCGATACGAACGTCCCCAATCTGGCCGTTTCCGCCAATTCGTCCAATTTGGCGTTGAAGCATTAGGAAGCAACGACCCGGCGATTGATGCGGAAGTCATTTCGCTGGCAATGAATTTATATAAAGAAATGGGCTTATCAAAACTGAAGCTGATTATTAACAGCCTTGGTGATAAGGAAAGCCGAAATGCGCACCGTGAAGCGTTAATAAATCACTTCAAACCAAGAATTGGTGAGTTTTGTTCGGACTGTCAAAACCGTCTGGAAAAAAATCCGCTTCGAATTTTGGATTGCAAGCAGGATCGCGATCATGAGCTAATGAAGACGGCACCGTCCATCATTGATTATCTAAATGAAGAATCCAAAGCTTATTTTGGAAAAGTCCAGCAGTATTTAACCCAGCTTGATATTGAATTTGAGGTAGATCCAAACCTTGTCCGTGGTCTGGATTATTACAACCACACCGCCTTTGAAATTATGAGTAATGCCGAGGGCTTTGGCGCCATTACGACTCTCTGCGGGGGCGGACGCTATAACGGGCTGGTTGAGGAAATCGGCGGTCCGGAAACGCCGGGCATCGGTTTTGCTTTAAGTATTGAGCGTTTCATTGCCGCACTTAAAGCCGAGGGCATTGAAATGGAAATTAATCAAGGAATTGACTGCTACCTTGCCGCCCTTGGAGAGGAAGCAAAGGATTACACTGTCGGCCTCCTGCAGCAGCTTCGTTTGGCTGGTTTTTCCGCAGAACGGGATTATTTAAATCGAAAAATTAAAGCCCAATTCAAGGCTGCCGACCGTTTACAGGCTCGTTATGTAGCTGTTCTTGGCGATGATGAATTAAAAAATAACAAAATTAATGTAAAAAATATGGAGACAGGCGAACAGGTGGAGATTGAACTGAATTCCCTCGTCAACTATTTTCAAGGTTTACAAGCATAAAGGAGGATATATAGCATGTTTGGGAGATCGTATTTTTGCGGCGAAGTTCCAGAGACCGCAGTTGGGGAAAAAGTAACGTTAAAGGGTTGGGTTCAAAGAAGACGCGACCTGGGTGGATTAATTTTTATTGATTTGCGGGACAGATCCGGCATAGTTCAGATTGTTTTCAATCCGGATGTTTCAAAAGAAGCTTTAGAAACAGCGGAAAAAATCCGTAATGAATATGTTCTCGATGTAGTCGGCACGGTCATTGCCCGCGAACCTGGAACAATTAATGAAAATCTTAAAACCGGAAAAATTGAAGTTCAAGCAGAAAAGGTAACGATCATTAATGAGGCAAAAACACCTCCATTTACCATTTCTGACAGGACTGACGCATCTGAGGATGTCCGCCTGAAATACCGTTATTTAGACTTCCGCCGTCCGGTCATTTTTGAAACATTAAAAATGCGTCATCAAGTGACAAAAGAAATCAGGAATTTCCTTGATACGGAAGGGTTTTTGGATATTGAAACACCGATTTTGACAAAAAGTACACCAGAAGGAGCCCGTGACTATTTAGTGCCTAGCCGCGTGCATCCTGGTGAATTCTACGCACTGCCGCAATCACCGCAGCTGTTTAAGCAATTACTGATGGTCGGCGGCGTGGAACGCTACTATCAAATTGCCCGCTGCTTCCGCGACGAAGACCTGCGTGCAGACCGCCAGCCAGAATTCACACAAATCGATATTGAAACAAGCTTTTTAAGTCAAGAGGACATAATGGCCTTAATGGAGAGAATGATGTCCAAGCTGGTGAAGGAAGTAAAAGGTGTAGAGGTGGCAACGCCATTCCCGCGCATGGGCTATGATGAAGCAATGAGCCGGTACGGTTCAGATAAGCCTGACACCCGCTTTGGGTTGGAGTTAGTCGATGTTTCTGAAATTGTAAAGGAGTCTGGCTTTAAGGTATTTGCTTCTGCAGTTTCAAGCGGCGGCCAAGTGAAGGCTATTAATGTAAAAGGATCGGCCGATCAATACTCCCGAAAAGATATCGATGCGTTGACTGATTTTGTGGCTGTTTATGGTGCGAAAGGTCTGGCTTGGTTAAAAGCAGAAGCAGATGGTCTAAAGGGGCCGATTGCAAAGTTCTTCTCTGACGAGGATGCTGCAGCCCTAAAAGCAACACTGGAGGCTTCCGTAGGTGACCTGCTGTTGTTTGTTGCCGATAAAAAGAATGTGGTAGCTGACTCGCTGGGAGCTTTACGGTTAAAGCTTGGAAAGGAATTGGAGTTAATTGACCAAAGCCGTTTCAATTTCTTATGGGTGACAGACTGGCCGCTGCTTGAATATTCAGAAGAAGACGGCCGCTATTATGCAGCCCATCATCCATTCACGATGCCTGTCAGAGAAGACCTCGAGTACTTGGATACGGATCCATCCAAGGTTCGCGCCCAAGCTTATGACCTTGTGCTAAACGGCTATGAGCTAGGCGGCGGGTCGTTAAGAATATTTGAACGGGATATTCAGGAGAAAATGTTCAGTGTTCTTGGTTTTACGCCTGAACAGGCTAAAGAACAATTTGGCTTCCTGCTGAATGCCTTTGAATTCGGTACACCACCGCATGGCGGTATTGCCCTTGGGCTCGACAGATTGGTTATGCTGTTAGCAGGCAGCACCAACCTCCGCGATACGATTGCTTTCCCTAAGACAGCGAGTGCAAGCGACCTGTTAATGGCTGCTCCAAGCGAGGTTTCCGAGGCCCAATTACAGGAACTCAATTTGTCACTAAAAATTAATAAATAGCAGGCATTAGCTTACGTGGTCACCTTGAAGGTGCTTTGAAAATATGCTATGATTAAATCAATCAAGAAGAGTCCTGAAATGTACGTTGTGTTACCTGAAGTTTTGACCGAACATTGTTTATTTGGGAGTCCGGAGTTTTCTGAGTGCGTAAATGCCCCACTCCTTGCGAGTAAGGGGACTTACAATAACAGGAATAGGACACCCCCCTGCTAAGTGCGGGATCAAAACGAAGGATCAAAAAGCGACGGCACCATTGGGACTCTTCGTTTTTTATCACAAACAAACCTTCTGTCACTGATGGCAGAAGGTTTTTATTTTAAAAAATGGTATATTGCTGTTTGTAATTGACCAATCCAATGGGAATTTCGACTCCCCGGATGCAAAAAAGGGTTATATGAGCCCGAACACATGGAAAATGCGCTAGTTCGGTAGCATAGAGAGGTTATATGAGCCCGAACACATGGATAATGCAGCAGTTCGGTAGCATAGAGGGTTTATATGAGCCCGAACACATGGAGAATGCGCCAGCTCGGTAGCATAGAGAGGTTATATGAGCCCGAACAAATGGAAAATGCGCTAGTTCGGTAGCATAGAGAGGTTATATGAGCCCGAACAAATGGAAAATGCGCCAGTTCGGTAGCATAGAGAGGGTATATGAGCCCGAACACATGGAAAATGCGCTAGTTCGGTAGCATAGAGAGGTTATATGAGCCCGAACACATGGAAAATGCGCCAGTTCGGTAGCATAGAGGGTGTATATGAGCCCGAACAAATGGAAAATGCGCCAGTTCGGTAGCATAGAGGGTTTATATGAGCCCCAACACATAGAAAATGCGCTAGTTCGGTAGCATAGAGAGGTTATATGAGCCCGAACAAATGGAAAATGCGCTAGTTCGGTAGCATAGAGAGGTTATATGAGCCCGAACAAATGGAAAATGCGCCAGTTCGGTAGCATAGAGGGTTTATATGAGCCCGAACAAATGGATAATGCAGCAGTTCGGTAGCATAGAGGGTTTATATGAGCCCGAACACATGGAAAATGCGCCAGTTCGGTAGCATAGAGGGTTTATATGAGCCCGAACACATGGAAAATGCGCCAGCTCTTGAAGCATAGAGGAGTTATATGAGCCCGAACAAATGGAAAATGCGCCAGTTCGGTAGCATAGAGAGGTAATATGAGGCCGAACACATGGAAAATGCGCACGTTCGGTAGCATAGAGAGGTTATATGAGCCCGAACACTTGGAAAAATAGGATAGGAGGGATTAACCATGAAGACGCTCTATCTTGATTGTACTTTTGGCATTGCCGGGGACCTGGCTTTGGCAGCACTAATCGATTTAGGTGCCGACATCTCTTACATAGTTGATCATATTAGAAAGTTACCAATAGAGCCGTTTGGAATCGAATTACATAATATTACGAAACAAGGCATTGCTGCAAAAAAAATAAGCATCTTTTACGGATCGGAAAAAAATCAACATTTGAGTACGCAAGTGATATTTAAAATAATTGCAGAAAGTGAACTCCCAGCTAAAACTAAGGAATGCAGTTTGGCAATATTTCATGAATTCGCAAATGCCAAAGGAAAGCTACTTGGAATCGACTCCAATGATGTTTATTTTGAAATAGATTCCATTATCGAGATCATTGGTGTCTGCCTGGCACTTGAAAGCCTCGAAATCGGAGAAATATTCGCGTCACCCGTTCCGGCAGGCTTTGGCCACAAGATGACGGCGCAAGGACTTTATCCAATACCAACTCCAACTACTCTTGAGCTGCTAAAAGGGATTCCACTTGCAGAACTAAACGTCCAAGGGGAATTGACCACACCAACAGGGGCAGCAATCTTGCGGACGCTTGTGAAAAAGTTTATGCCGATTGGCGATTTTGTTGTGGACAAGGTAGGGTATGGTGCTGGTGAAAATGACCACCCAAATGTTCTTCGAGCCTTACTCATATCTCCAACGAACATCCAGTCATCGGGGAAGCCTGAACCCAATCAAGAAAGAGAGTCTATTTATATCTTGGAGGCCCAACTTGATGATATGACAGGGGAAGGTCTTGGATTTGCAATGGAACGTCTACTGGCTGCAGGAGCTCTTGATGTTTTTTATACTCCTGTTTACATGAAGAAAAATCGGCCAGGCACCCTTGTAACTGTATTGGTATCCTTAAACCTGGCGGACCGCTGTGAACAAATTTTATTGGAAGAGACTACTACCCTAGGAGTCCGAAGAAGCATGTGGAGCCGCAATATTCTAGACAGAAGTTTTATTGAGGTTGAGACACCCTATGGGCCAATTAAGGTTAAGCAGGCTTGCAGGGGGAAAAAAATCCTCCACCAAGCACCGGAATTTGAGGATGTTGCAAAGGCAGCAAGGGTGCACGGGGTTCCGTTTCAAACGGTTTACCAATATGCGATGAAATTAGCAATCAATGAGCAGATTGGGGATTAAATATGGCCCATATGATTCCCATTACAGCTGTTGTGTTAGCTGCAGGAAGCTCCAAAAGGATGGGAGATTTTAAACCTTTGCTTCCCATTCAAGGAATCCCAATGCTTGAGATGGTACTGCAAAAAGTTTTATCATTCCCGTTTGAACAAGTGATGGCAGTCGTTGGCTATAATGAAAAAGAAATTAAAGATTCCATAAAGATTCATAACGAGCGCTTCAAATGGGTAAGCAATATCTATTTTCATGAAGGGTTAAGCAGTTCAATAAAATCTGCTATTCAGCAATGCAATGCTGAAACCTGCGGCCTAATGGTCTTTCTCGGCGATCAGCCTTTACTTAAAAAGACGACAATCCAACAAATAATCCAGACAATCTTGAACACGAATGTAAATCAATCAAAGTACATTATTCAGCCAACCTACAACAGTGTTCCTGGACATCCCGTTTCACAGCTTTTTCCATATGTTGATAAAATAACAGGTGATCAAGGGGCAAAAGCGATATTTAAGTTTGCAAATAAACATTACCAAATTCCCATCGATGACGAAGGGACCATTTTAGATGCAGACACCTATGAGGATTATCAAAAGATTATCCAAAAGATAAAAAAATCATTCTAAGTGCTTCTGTTTTTAGGAAAGTATGATATATTCTTTAAGGTGAAAAATAATAAAATAAATCGAATTTAATTTTTGGAGTGAACACAATGTTGCATCAATTTTCTCGTAATGAGCTTGCGATTGGTAAAGAAGGCCTTGATATAATGAAAAACAGTACGGTTGCCGTATTAGGTATTGGCGGCGTCGGTTCTTTTGCCGCGGAGGCGCTTGCCCGTTCTGGAGTCGGCCGTCTAGTGTTGATAGATAAAGACGATGTAGACATTACTAATGTTAACCGCCAATTAATTGCCTTGCTATCCACTGTAGGTAGACCAAAGGTTGAAATTATGGAGGAGCGGATTAAGGATATTAATCCCGATTGTGAAGTTATTTCATTAAAAATGTTTTATACTGAGGAAACATATGAAGAAATTTTCAGCCACAAGTTAGATTTTGTTGTTGATGCTTCAGATACGATTATGTATAAAATCCATTTGATGAAGGAATGTTTAAAGAGGAATATCCCGATTATATCAAGTATGGGTGCCGCCAATAAAATGGATCCAACCCGCTTCCAAATCGCCGATATTTCAAAGACGCATACAGACCCGATTGCTAAGGTGATTAGAACAAAATTGCGTAAAGAACGAATTCACAAAGGCATTCCGGTTGTCTTCTCCGATGAAAGCCCGATTGTTATTCGAGAGGATGTCAGAAAAGTTGTCGGAAACGAAAATGCAGAGATTAGGAAGGCAAAAATGCCGCCATCTTCTAATGCATTCGTGCCATCTGCATGTGGGTTAATCATGGCAGGCTATGTGTTTAGCCAATTACTAAAAGACATCAAAATCATCCGCGTAGCAGATGAGAAATAGCTAAACTTTAGCTCTAAGCAAAAATGCTTAGGGCTTTTTTTTGCTGAAAAATCTTATATAACTTTGTGGAGGGAAAAGCAAAAACATGGTGCACTCGCTGTCTTTTCTATGTCTGGCTATTGTTGTCCTTCCGTTTTTTTCGGTCTCCAGACCTAGTTTCTTTACATCTTCAGCCGTTTAATTCACTCCTAATATTAAGTTAAGATAATTAGTGAATTAGTAGGAAAATTTTAGCTGTTAGGTTAAAATATAGGGGCACTCGAAGAGAGGGGAGAAAATTTTTGAAATCAATCGTAGAATTAATAAATGTAACAAAAGTGATTAAAGGGAGAACGATAATAGACGATATCAGCTTTCAAGTGAATAAAGGAGAAGTTTTTGGATTTCTAGGTCCGAACGGTGCAGGTAAGACAACGACCATACGAATGATCGTCGGTTTAATGGCGATTACCTCTGGGGACATTACCATTGGCGGTTCCAGCATCAAAACACAATTTGAAGACGCCGTTCGCCATGTTGGAGCCATCGTTGAAAATCCGGAAATGTACAAGTTTTTAACAGGTTATCAAAACCTGATACATTATGCTAGAATGGCCAAGGGAATTACGAAGGAAAAAATTGCTGAAGTAGTGGAATTAGTGGGGCTGTCGGACAGAATACACGATAAAGTTAAAACCTATTCTCTAGGTATGAGGCAGAGATTGGGGCTTGCACAATGTCTATTGCATGATCCCGAGGTATTAATACTTGATGAACCGACAAACGGTCTCGATCCTGCAGGAATTCGGGAAATCCGAGACTATGTCCGCCGTCTGGCACGTGAAAAAAATATGGCAGTTATTGTTTCCAGCCACCTCTTGTCCGAAATGGAAATGATGTGCGACCGAATCGGCATTATTCAAAATGGGCAATTGATTGATGTCCAGCAGGTGAAGGAATTTATCCAGGGCAATGAAACAGTCCATGAAATGGAAGTTATTCCTAGCGAAACTGCACTATCAATCGTACGCTCTTACTTCCCAGATGCAGAAGCAAATCTGTCACGAAACGGTATATCTGTCAGTCTTTCAAAACAAGAAATCCCAAATCTGGTTAAAATCCTAGTCCAAGAAGACATTAAGATTTTTAGCATTAAGGAAACTGCGAAAACTCTAGAAGACCGCTTCCTTGAAGTGACGAAAGAAAAGGAGGCAGAAGCCCATGCTTAATTTAATAAAAAATGAATGGATGAAAATTTTTCGGCGTCCCGGTACCTATGTCATGATTGCGATGCTGATTGTCATAACCTGCATTGTCGGTGCCTTTTTTAAATATCAAGAAAATGGCTCTAATGCTGGTCCGGATAAGAATTGGCAGCAAACGTTGCAGGAAGAAAACGATGCCTTAAAGAAACAGATGGAGCAGAGCAGGACCAAAATAGAGAAGGACTTTTTCAAAGAAGAAATCGCCATCAATGACTATCGTATAAAACATGATATTCCACCGAAAGAAAAATTTAATGTTTGGTCATTTGTCAAACAGGCATCTGAACTTATCATGATGGCTGGGTTGTTTACGATTATCATTTCTGCAGGAATTGTAGCCAGTGAATTTAATTGGGGAACCATTAAGCTGCTGTTGATTCGGCCTATCAATCGAAGCAAAATATTAATTTCAAAATATTTGACTGTTTTATTGTTTGCCCTGACCATGCTAGCGATTTTGTTTGTCTTTTCGACGGTCCTTGGCGCATTGTTATTCGGAATGCCTGAGCATGCAGCCCCGTATTTAAACTATCATAACGGTTCGGTTACCGAGCAAAATATTGTGGTCCATTTATTAATCTATTATGGTTTAAGCTCTATTGATATGATCATGCTGGCGACGATGGCGTTCATGATTTCATCTGTTTTCCGAAACAGTTCACTTGCCATCGGATTATCTATTTTCTTATTATTTACTGGAGCGCAATTTACTGCGCTGCTGTCGCTTAAGTTTTCATGGGCGAAATATATTCTATTTGCCAATACGAATTTAATGCAATACTTTGAAGGATCCCCGATGGTCGAGGGAATGACGATGAATTTTTCAATCTTTATTCTAGTTATTTACTTTGTTGTTTTTCAATTCTTGGCATTCTTTGTATTCAAAAAACGGGATGTTGCTGCATAATCAAGTGAAATAGGGCTGTCTCATCTTAGCTGTTGAGACAGCCTCCTTTTTTCAATTATAGCGATATGATATGGGCAAACTATATAGTAGAAAAAATATCTGGAGGACTTACTTATGGAAATTAAAATCAGCAATCAGGCGTTAAAATGGTTTAAAGAAGATATTGGCCTTAAGAAGGGGGATAAACTGCGGTTTTATACGCAAGTTTATGGAAATAGTCCCATTCAGAAGGGGTACTCTTTGGCATTTACTCAAGAGGAGCCTTTAAAAATAGCAGCCAGTACTGATTTGGATGGGATCCTTTTCTTTGTTGAAGAAGGGGATATCTGGTATTTCGATGGGCATGATTTACATGTTGATTATGATGCAAAAGAAGATGAATTGAAATATAAGTATGTTAAACCTTAGGTAGTTTGGGCTAGAACAACGATACCCTTCGCTGGTAATTTTCTTGTAGTTAAGAGATAATTGTTTGGTACTCGTTCTAAAAGGAGAAATATAGAGTGGAAAAAATCAAGCATATCTCCAGCGAATTTAAAGATTGGATCATTCAGACATTAAATAGTGGTGCAAGCCCGGAGAAAATCGTCGATGCGATGATTAAAAAGGGATTCGATGAAACATTTGCTTTAAGGACTTTATTGCGTATTGGTGGAAACCAAACCATTTTAACAGCCGATAAGCAAAGTCCTTATTATTATGAAATTCCTGAAATTGGTCAAAAGGGTAATAAACTACATGCGGGGGACCGGGAAATTAAGGTGCTTTCTAGAGTGGAGCATCCATTTATTCTGCATTTAGATAATGTGTTAAGCGACGAAGAATGTGACAAACTGATCAGCCTTTCAAGGGACAGATTACAGCCCTCTTATGTTATTGATAAAAACACAGGTGAGGAACGTGCTGCTTCTGGCAGAACGAGCAAAGGAATGTATTTTACAATCAATGAAAATGCACTCGTCTCCACGATTGAGAAAAGAATTGCTGAATTAACCGGCTATCCGGTTGAAAATGGCGAGGGACTGCAGGTTTTGAACTATAAAATTGGCGAGGAATATAAACCCCATTTCGATTATTTCCCCGCAAACCAGGTTAAAGCAGATAAAGGGGGACAGCGGATTGGCACCTTTTTAATCTATTTAAACAATGTCGTTTCAGGAGGAGAAACCGTATTCCCAAAGTCTGGAGTATCGATAGTTCCGAAAAAAGGAACAGCTGTTTACTTTCATTATGGGAATAGTAAGGGGCAAGTTGATCGACTGTCCTTACACACCAGTGTGCCGGTATCCGAAGGTGAAAAATGGGTTGCCACCAAGTGGATCAGGCATGGTAGAATTTACTAACATAGATAGGGGCAGTAACAAATGACAGAAAATAAACCATATAGAGTATTACTATATTACATGTATGTACCAATTGAGAATCCGGAGGAATTTGCCGCTCAGCATTTGCAGTTCTGTAAGGAACTAGGACTTAAAGGACGAATTTTAGTGGCTGCCGAAGGGATTAATGGTACGGTTTCGGGAACGGTCGAGCAGACTGAAAAGTATATGGAAATCATGCATCAAGACGAACGTTTCGCTGAGATGGTTTTTAAAATTGATGAAGAGTATGAGCATGCCTTTAAAAAGATGCACGTCCGTTTTCGGCCGGAGCTTGTCACTCTTCGCTTAGAAGATGAAATCGATCCTAATGAAACAACCGGTAAACATTTGAGTCCAAAAGAATTCTATGAGGCAATGCAGGATCCGGAGACCGTTGTCATTGATGCCAGAAATGACTATGAATTTGATTTGGGTCATTTTAGAGGAGCAGTTCGGCCCGACATAACTGCCTTTCGCGAGCTTCCGGACTGGATTCGGGAAAATAAACAGCAGTTTGAAGGGAAAAAAATCTTGACCTATTGTACAGGCGGAATTCGCTGCGAGAAGTTTTCAGGCTGGCTTGTAAAGGAAGGCTTTCAAGATGTTGGACAACTGCATGGCGGAATCGTGACCTACGGGAAGGACCCTGAAGTGCAAGGACAGCTTTGGGACGGACAATGCTATGTATTCGACGGACGAATCAGTGTGCCGGTGAACCGGGTTGAACATGTTATTGTCGGTAAAGATTATTTCACGGGTGAACCTTGTGAACGATATGTAAATTGTGCAAACCCGGAATGCAATAAACAAATTATCTGCTCAGAGGAAAGTGAGCACAAATACCTAAGGGGCTGCACACATGAATGCCGAATGCACCCAAGGAACTTGTACGTAAAGGAACATGAATTAACGGAAGAAGACGTTGAATTAAGATTAATGCAGATTGGTGAAGAGTTTTCGGTTAACAGCTGATAATTTTATTAAAAAATGACGTGTGAATTGTACACGTCATTTTTTTATACATGTTTAATTTTTTCTTGTAAGCTTTTCATAGACAGCAGCCAAGGCTTGTTCGAATTTCCCTGTTTTTTTCGGCTGATAGTATTGTTTGTTCTTGATTCGATCTGGCAGGTATTGCTGTGGCACCCAGCCGTTCTCATAGTCATGCGGATACTTGTAGCCGATGCCTCTGCCAAGCTCTTTCGCTCCTCTGTAATGGGCGTCCTTTAAATGATCAGGGACATCCCCAGAAATCCCCTTTTGAATGTCGGAAAGGGCAGCATCAATTGCAAGGATCGCTGAATTGGATTTGGGCGACAGGCATAATTCAATCACCGCATTGGCAAGCGGGATTCGTGCTTCGGGAAAGCCGAGTCTTTCCGCCGTTTCAACGGCCGCCAATGTCCGTGCTCCCGCCTGCGGGTTGGCAAGCCCAATATCCTCATAGGCAATTACGATTAACCGCCGGCTGATGCTCACCAAGTCCCCGGCCTCAATTAATCTGCCAAGATAATGCAGGGCAGCGTTCACGTCACTGCCGCGGATTGATTTTTGAAAGCCTGACAATACATCGTAATGTGCGTCCCCATCCTTATCTGCGGCAATGCTTTTCTTCTGCAGGCATTCTTCCGCGGTTTGCACATCGATATGAATGATACCTTGCTCATCCGGGTCCGTCGAAAGAATAGCTAATTCCAGGGCATTTAAAGAGCTGCGGACATCTCCTCCTGAGCCTTGGGCAAAATGCTGAAGCGCTTCCTCCGTCAGTTCGACCTTTAATCTGCCGTACCCGCGTTCTTCATCCTTTAATGCCCTAACTAATGTCTGTTTTACTTCATCAGGTGTTAAAGGCTTAAGTTCGAAAATTTGGCAGCGGCTCCGGATGGCAGGGTTAATGGCATGATATGGGTTACTGGTTGTGGCCCCAATCAAAACAATCATTCCGTTTTCCAAATAAGGTAATAGGAAGTCCTGCTTCGCTTTATCCAGCCTGTGCACCTCATCAAGAAGAAGTATCACTTTACCAGACATTTTTGCCTCAGCGGCAACAATTTCCATATCTTTTTTATTATTCGTCACGGCGTTTAATGTTCGAAAAGCGTATTTGGTACTGCCGGCAATGGCGCTTGCGATCGAAGTTTTCCCAATCCCAGGCGGTCCATACAGAATCATCGATGTCAGCTGCTTGGCCTTTACCATTCTGGCAATAATTTTTCCATCACCGACAAGATGCTGCTGGCCGGCTACCTCTTCAATTGTGCGGGGCCGCATCCGAAATGCTAACGGCTTTTGCTGCATAATAATCTCCCCAATAAATATTTTGCTATCTAAACAATACCATTTTCTCGTGGAAAAGCATATTAAAGAGGAATATGTTATAATTCTAATGCCTATCAAATTACTGCGGATTTTTTTGAATATAAATTCTAAATAATAGAGGTGTTATTTTATGAAAATATCTACAAAGGGACGATACGGCCTTACAATTATGATTGAATTGGCCAAAAATTATGGGGAAGGGCCGACTTCTTTAAAAACAATTGCCCAAGCAAATGATTTATCGGAGCATTATTTGGAGCAATTGATTGCGCCATTAAGAAATGCCGGGCTGGTTAAAAGTATTAGAGGTGCTTATGGTGGTTATATTTTAACAGATGTACCTTCAAAAATTACGGCAGGCGATGTGATTCGTGTGCTTGAGGGACCAATTACACCTGTTGAGGGAATTGAAGACGAAGAACCTGCTAAACGGGAGTTGTGGATTCGCATCCGCGACGCGATTAAGGGCGTATTGGATAATACGACTCTAGAAGACCTGGCCAGCCACAGTGAAGATGGTGATGTGGAAGGTTATATGTTTTATATTTAATGACAAAGTTAATAATATAGATATTTTTTGATTTGAGGTGTCATAATGGAACGAATTTATCTCGACCATGCCGCAACCTCTCCGATGCATCCAAAAGTGATTGAAAAAATGCATGAGACGATGAAAACTGTTTTTGGAAATCCATCAAGCATCCATGCTTTTGGCAGGGAAGCGCGACACTATATTGATGTGGCGCGGGCAACACTCGCGGGGAGCATTGGGGCAAATGAAAATGAGATTATTTTTACTAGCGGCGGTACCGAAGCGGACAATATGGCCTTATTTGGCGTTGCGGAAAGCTATCAGCATTTAGGGAAGCATATCATCACTACTCAAGTAGAGCATCATGCTGTTCTTCATGCTTGTCAGAAGCTTGAAAAGATGGGCTTTGAGGTTACCTATTTGCCAGTTGATGAAACAGGCAGGATTTCCGTTTCAGACCTTCAGGAGGCCTTGAGGGACGATACGATTTTAGTTTCTGTCATGTATGGAAACAACGAGGTTGGCACCATCCAGCCGATTGCGGAAATTGGCCATATTTTGAAGGACCATCAGGCAAAATTTCATACAGATGCCGTACAAGCATATGGGATGGAAAATATAAATGTCGACCAAAGCTATATCGATTTGCTTTCGGTTTCTGCCCATAAAATAAATGGACCAAAAGGGATCGGTTTTCTTTATGTAAGGTCAAATGTTAAAATTTCACCACGTTTATTTGGCGGCGAGCAGGAGAGAAAACGGCGAGCAGGAACAGAAAATGTCACATCAATTGCCGGGTTCCATGAAGCGGTTCTGATTGCGATGGAGGAACGGTCTGCGAAAAGAGAACAGTTTACAGGGTATAAGCAGCTTTTGATGAACAAGCTTCAAGAAGCAGGGATTGAGTTCGCTGTAAACGGATTGCTTGAAAATTCCTTGCCGCATGTATTAAACTTAAGCTTTCCCGGAACTAACGTGGAAGCCATGCTGGTGAATCTAGACCTGGCGGGAATTGCTGTGTCAAGTGGTTCTGCCTGCACGGCCGGATCAATTGAACCATCGCATGTCCTGGTGGCGATGTTTGGAAAAGGCTCGGAACGGTTAACGAATGCAATCCGCTTTAGTTTTGGCTTTACCACGACAACCGAAGAAATCCTACAAGCGGCGGAAGAAACAGCGAAGGTTGTTTCGCGGCTTAGAAAATAAATGCATGATAAATTTGTGTGTAAAGTGAGGTGAACTTTTAAATGGAAAGAAAAGACCCAAAAGATACCCGAGTTGTTGTCGGTATGTCAGGAGGTGTTGATTCGTCTGTTGCGGCATTGTTGTTAAAGCAGCAGGGCTACGATGTAATCGGCATTTTTATGAAAAACTGGGATGACACCGACGAAAACGGTGTTTGTACGGCAACGGAGGATTATAACGATGTGATTCGTGTCTGCAACCAAATTGGCATCCCTTATTATGCGGTTAATTTTGAAAAACAATATTGGGACAAGGTATTCACCTATTTTCTTGATGAATATCGGGCGGGCAGGACACCGAACCCCGATGTCATGTGCAATAAGGAAATTAAGTTTAAAGCATTTTTGGAGCATGCAATGAATTTAGGGGCAGACTATCTAGCTACAGGTCATTATGCCCGCGTTGAATATCGCGACGGGGAATATAAAATGCTGCGGGGACTTGATGAAAATAAGGATCAAACCTATTTCTTAAATCAATTATCTCAAGAGCAAATTAGTAAAGTCATGTTCCCAATCGGAAATCTTGAAAAATCGAAAGTACGGGAAATTGCGAAGGAAGCCGGTCTTGCTACAGCGGCGAAAAAGGACTCCACCGGCATTTGTTTTATCGGAGAACGGAATTTTAAGGAGTTTTTAGGTCAATACCTGCCTGCTCAGCCCGGTAACATGGAAACGTTCGACGGCGAAGTCAAAGGCAAACATGAAGGCCTGATGTATCATACAATTGGTCAGCGTCATGGGCTCGGCATTGGTGGATCGGGAGAACCTTGGTTTGCCATTGGCAAGGACTTAAAACGAAATGTTTTATATGTCGGCCAAGGTTTCCATAATGAAAAGCTTTATTCCGATTCAATTACTGCGACGAATGTTAGCTGGGTTTCTAACCGGGAAAAGCCTGTCGAATTTGATTGTACTGCTAAATTCCGTTACCGCCAAGAGGACCATAAGGTAAAGGTTCGTTTGCTTGAAGGCGATAAGGTTGAGGTTATCTTTGCTGAACCGATACGTGCCGTCACACCTGGGCAAGCCGCTGTTTTTTATAACGGTGACGAATGTCTTGGTGGTGGAACGATTGATGAAGTTTATAAAAATGGGGAGCGGCTGACGTATGTTGGTTAAGCTTTCGAGGCCCTGATTCCAGTTTGGGAATTGGGGTTTTTTGTTGCGGAAATTGGGTTTGGCGGATAACTGTTCGATTTCGGCGGATAACTCTGCAAGTTTGGCGGATAACCGGCTAGATTTGGCGGATAATCCATACAAGTTGGCGGATACTTGGCCAATTTCGGCGGATATCTCAAACCGCCGACCCACACCACTTTTCCAACCTCAATTTTCAATTAAAATATGGTATACTTCCATGTAGAACGGAGTTGAAAATAATGGACAAAAACCAATTAGGTGTTCAATATATGCAGGAAGGCAATTGGGAAATGGCTGTGAAGGTTTTCAATGAGGCAATACAGGAAAATCCGTCTGACCCAGTCGGCTATATTAATTTTGGCAACGTCCTCAGCGTTGTCGGTGAGGCTGAAAGAGCGTTAAAATTTTTTCAAAAAGCGATTGAACTTGACGAAAATGCAGGTGCCGCCTATTACAGCGCGGGCAACCTTTATTTCAGCAATGACCGTTTCCAGGAAGCGAAAAACATGTTTGAAATAGCGATGAGAAAAGGGCTGGAAACCAGCGACAACTATTTTATGCTGGGGCTTTCATTAGTCAATCTTGACCAAAGCAAATTTGCGCTTCCCTATTTCCAAAGAAGCGTTGAGTTGAATGAAGAGGATGCCGAGGCCCGGTTCCAATACGGGTTATGCTTGGCAAACCTTGAACTGATAGATGAAGCCATCAGCCAATTTACAAAATGCGTTGAGCTTGATCCCGACCATGCAGATGCCTATTACAACTTGGGTGTTTCCTATGCTTTCAAAGAGCAGGGGCCAAAAGCGATGGACATGTTTGAAAAAGCTTTAGAAATCCAGCCTGACCATCTATTGGCAGGAAATGCTAAAAAAATATTAGAAATGAACCAGTAGACCATTCAATTTCTTACATGGAAGGAGGGAGCAGCAATGGTGGAAAAGCAGGAAGCGCTAGATTTGTTTAGCGAGCAGGGGAAATATATTAAAGGCAGACCGATTGTCACGATTTTTCACAATGAGCAAAACCTCTATACCGTCATCAGAATCCGGGTAGACGAGACAAATCATCATTATGAAGACAAAGAAGCCGTTATTACCGGCTATTTTCCAAAAGTACACGAACAGGAAACGTATATTTTTTACGGGGAATTTAAAGACCATCCTCGCTTTGGCACTCAATTTCATGCCAACCATTTTCGTAAGGACATGCCTCAATCTAAGCAGGGTGTTATTGCTTATTTGTCCGGCGAAATGTTCAAAGGAATCGGCAAGAAAACGGCGGAAAATATCGTGGAAACCTTGGGTGAGGATGCGATTTCGAAAATTCTCAATCAGCCTTCCTTGCTTGATACCGTACCGAAGCTCCCTCCCGATAAGGCAAAGCAGCTTTATGACACGTTAATGGAGCATCAAGGTCTAGAGCAGGTGTTGGTCGCGTTAAACCAGTATGGTTTTGGCCCGCAGCTGTCGATGCGTATATACCAAACTTATAAAGAAAAGACACTTGAGATTATTCAAAAAAACCCATACCAGCTGGTTGAGGATGTCGAAGGTATTGGTTTTGGCCGGGCGGATGAGCTCGGATACCAACTTGGAATCTCAGGCAGCCATCCGGACAGAATCAAAGCAGGCTGCCTCTATACATTGGAAAATGAATGTATGCAGACAGGGCATGTCTATATGCAAGCCCAAGCCCTCATTGAGCAGGTAAAAGCCCTGCTTGAAGATAACCAGCGCGACCAAATTGATTTCCTTGCCATCTCGAACGAAATTATCAAGCTTGAAGAGGAAGGAAAAATTGTTGGTGAAGATAGGCGAGTTTACCTGCCTTCCTTATACTTTGCGGAAAAAGGACTCGTCACCAGCATTAAACGAATCCTGCAGCAAACAGAGTATCAGGACCAATTCCCGGAATCGGAATTTTTGCTGGCATTGGGAGATTTGGAAGAGCGGCTTGGGGTTCAGTATGCACCAACCCAAAGGGAAGCCATCCAAACAGCGTTAATGTCACCGATGCTGATCTTAACGGGGGGGCCAGGAACAGGGAAAACCACCGTTATTAAGGGGATTGTCGAGCTTTATGGAGAACTCCACGGCTGCTCCTTGGAAATAAAGGATTATCAAAAAAAGGACGAACCATTTCCGTTTCTGCTCGCGGCGCCTACCGGAAGAGCAGCCAAACGGATGAGTGAATCGACTGGATTGCCCGCTGTCACAATTCACCGACTGCTTGGCTTCAACGGGACGGAAGGCTTTGACCGTGATGAGGGGAGCCCGCTTGAAGGAAAAATTCTCATTGTCGATGAAACTTCGATGCTCGATATTTGGCTCGCGAATCAGCTCTTCAAAGCGTTACCGGAAAACATCCAAGTCATCATGGTAGGTGACGAAGACCAGCTGCCGTCTGTCGGCCCAGGCCAGGTTTTAAAGGATTTACTAAGATCGGAGCGAATCCCGACAGTAAGGTTAACAGATATATACCGCCAGGCAGAGGGCTCCTCTATTATTGAACTAGCTCATGAAATCAAAAAGGGACATTTGCCGGCTGACATAACCCAAAAACAAGCTGACCGTTCCTTTATCAGATGTACTACCACGCAAATCGCAGAAGTAGTCGAAAAGGTCGCATTAAATGCGAAAAATAAGGGTTATACGGCAAAGGATATTCAGGTCTTAGCCCCAATGTACCGCGGTCCTGCCGGCATTGACAGATTAAACTTACTCTTGCAGGAAATCTTTAACCCAAACCCGGATGGCAAAAGAAAAGAAATCCAATTTGGAGATGTTAAGTACCGGATTGGCGATAAAGTTCTTCAGTTAGTTAACCAGCCTGAGAATAATGTGTTTAATGGAGATATCGGGGAAATCATCTCTATCATCTATGCAAAGGAAAATACTGAAAAGCAGGATATGATCTATATTTCCTTTGAAGGAAATGAAGTGGAGTATACAAGGCAGGATTTGACGCAAATTACCCATGCCTATTGCTGCTCGGTCCATAAATCACAGGGAAGTGAATTTCCGATAGTCATTCTTCCCGTAACAAGAAGTTATTACAGAATGCTGCAAAGGAACTTAATTTATACGGCGATTACAAGAAGTAAACAATCCTTGATCCTTTGCGGAGAGGTTGATGCACTGCAAATGGGTGTTGCGCGGGCGGATGAAATGTCAAGACTAACCACTCTTTGTGAGAAACTTCAGGAAACCATTGTCGGAAATACAGCCGATCCTCAAAAGGATCAAGAACAAAGTAAATTGTCGCTTGAGGAAGAATTAATGGCCGTCAATCCAATGATTGGGATGGAAAATATTACGCCATATGATTTTATCGAGAAAACGGGCAGCTAATGTAAAAGGACCCAAAGGGTCCTTTTACATTTATTTACTTGATAGTTCCTGCATTTTGCGAGACACAAGCGGATAAAAATTATTGATGGCGTCGGTAGTCGAATTACCTCCAAAAAAACCTGTTCCCGGGCAGGTTTTTACATTGTAATCCGGACCGCTGTCTAGCACTCGTTCACCCGTTTTTACATTCCACCAATGATGATAGGTAATACTATCAATAGAGGGAGTCAGACCGAATCTTAAGGAAAGAGCAGCCGTGATATAAACAATCGTCTCTTTTTGCTCCGCTGTCATCACATCATGGCCGATATCAAAGTTTCCGATATTTTCAATCATGATTCCGGTTGTGTTAGCGATAGGGCCAATCGAGCCTTCTGGTGCAACATCAAACGGCCTGGACACTGCCACCTTTCCATCCGGAAACGTTGTTAAATTTTGCGCGATATTCTTCCAGCCTCTTTGCTTCACATGGAAATTTTCCATGCTCTCCAGCAGTTTAAAATGATTATTCCCATAAAACTGCTTGTAGGACGGCAGCCATGTATGATGCTGCTGGATGATGTTTATATTTCTTTTAAATTTATTTTGAAATAACCAATCCTTAAATTCCTCTCTAGTCATCAAAATATATTGTCCATGTGTAGCCGCTCCAAGCGCATGGGAAGGGAAAATATTAATCATCATGATGAAAATAAAACTGAAAAGGATTAGATTTTTTTTCATTTTCTCGACCTCTTTCTAACCTCTTTTCTACATTGTTTGTTAAACAACCTTTCTTATTCCAAATAGCACAATGGAAAACGTTGCACCTTATGATTTGACGAAAAATAACGGAAACTAAAAATGTTCGAAGGAGGTGGGATACTCTTTGCGAACATTTTCCTTATTGAAGGGGCAGCCGGTTTTTGAAACGAAAAAAGGAACGAAAATCGGCGAGGTTTGTGATCTTTGCATTTCAAAAAACGGAACCGTCAAAGGCCTATTGATTAAAAAGGGCGTTTTCTTCAAACAATCCTGTTTTTTGGACATTCAGAAGGTTTCTTCCTTTGGCTGGGATGGGGTCATGATTGAGGATGCTGCTAGCTTGGAAAAGCTGAAAGAAACTCCTGAGTTTACATTGAACCATCAGCATTCACTTGAAGGGATGATGATGCTTTCCAATAGCGGACAATCGCTCGGAATGTTAAAAGATGTATACTTTCAGGAAGAAGTGGGAACAATCGTAGGGTACGAAATCACGGATGGCTTCTTTTCAGATATCACTGATGGGAAACAGGTAATCCAGTCCGAGAAACCCTTAACGGTTGGAAAAGATGCCATTATCGTTGACGTTAATCAAACGTGAGGTGTCTTTTCATGCTTAAGTGTCCCAATTGTGCAAGCAAGGATATCGGAAAAATCGGTATCAATCAATACTATTGCTGGAACTGTTTTATTGAATTGTCTGTTGGCAAAGGAATTATCAACACCCATCAAGTTGAGGAAGACGGAACCTTGAGTTCATTAGACGATTTGTTTGAAGAAGAATTGCGTCGTTACACACTCTAAATAGAAAAGCGTAGGCGCCTTGATCAGGGGCGACAGGCATAAGACGAGCCGGCGAGAAGGCTGCTTTTTAGCCTTCTTGACGGATTGGCTTATGACCCCGAGCCCCTAGGCGCCGTAGCTGGACAGTGGTCTTAGTTATGTGACCTGTCTTGATTTCAATCCTAATAAGAGGTGAAACGTATGAACAAATTGATGACGACCATGGTTGCTTTCGGTGCCGGGATGGCTGCTTATAATTTGGCGCAAAGAAATAATTTAATGTCAGGCCGGCAAATGAAAAGAATGCAAAGAAAAGTGAAACGAGCGATATTTTAAATGCTTAGGTCCCCCTCATATGCCGAGGGGGATTTTTGAGTGCATATTTATTTACCGAGTCTCCAAAAATAACCACTAAAGGAGGCACGGACGTTGGATATTCGTATGAAATGGTATTACCGAATCGGTTTTTCACTCCTTTTATTAATTGTCATTTACGTATTTTTAAAAATACGTTTTGTCTGGCTGCCCGTTGTAAAAGTGGCCATAATTATCGCACTGCCGTTTGTCATTTCCGGATTTATCACCTATTTGCTGCATCCGATAGTTGAAAAACTGCATGAAAAAGGACTTCATCGCGGCATTGCCATCCTGCTCATTTATGTCATATTTTTTGGTGGACTTGGGTTTACCCTTTATAAGGGGATTCCAGCAGTCATAGCACAAATAAAAGACCTGTCGGAAAGTGCACCCGTTTTCGCTGAACAGTACCGAGATTGGATTCGTACTCTCCAGTCCCATACAAGGGAATGGCCGGAGGGATTGCAAACGAGAATCAATGACGGCATTGATGCTTTTGAGAAAAGACTTGATTCTCTTTTATCAATTATTGTTGGCTATTTAGGCAAATTGTTAAGTTCAGCAGCTCTTTTACTGATTATCCCTTTTATTACTTTCTATATGCTGAAGGATTTTACCCTTATTAAACGCAGTGTTTGGTATATGACACCAAAAAAATGGCGCAAAAGGGGAACCCTTTTTCTAAAGGATGTTGACGATTCACTAGGTAGATACATTAGAGGCCAGCTGCTTGTTTGTGTCATTATCGGAACAGTCTCGTCTCTTCTGTTCTGGGTGTTTCATTTAAAGTATCCCTTATTGTTAGGGATGATTGTAGGAGCAACAAATGTCATTCCCTATTTTGGCCCCATTATCGGCGCTGTACCAGCGGTGATTGTGGCAGCAACGACTTCGGTAAAATTGGTCATTATCACGCTGATTATTGTATTTGGATTGCAGTTCCTCGAAGGTAATATACTGTCGCCATATATTGTGGGCAAAAGCCTTCATATGCATCCTTTAGTCATCATGGCGGCACTGACAGCAGGGGGTGAGATCGGCGGGATCTTGGGGTTGATATTAGCAGTTCCGGTGGTAGCGATTCTAAAGGTTGGCATCATTCATGCAAAAAATCACTTTATCGACGCCCGAAATAATGGAACTTCACCATAGGTATTTGACAAACTAAGTCAGTACTAGCTATAATTCGTCATAGATAATATTGCTTAAAATGAAGAAGGACCCAAGTATGTTATAGACCATCTGTAACGCATCTTGCGCTGAAGAGAGGAGCCCTCTTGGCTGAAAGGGGTTCTGGATGAAGGATAACAGAACGCTAATCCGGAGTGCAGCTAATCACTGCCGTAAGACCTGCGTTAAAGGCTGTTGAGAGATGGGTGCTGTATCTGTACCCATAATCAGGGTGGTACCGCGAGATAAGCTCTCGTCCCTGTTTGGGGGATGAGGGCTTTTTTGTGTGCTTTTTTAAGAATAAAGGAGGTAATATAAATATGAAAAATTTAACCGGCTCGCAAATTCGCTCAATGTTTTTACAATTTTTTAATGAAGAAAAAGGTCACCAAATTGAACCAAGCGCTTCGCTAGTCCCGCATGATGACCCGTCGTTGTTGTGGATAAACAGCGGTGTTGCAACTTTGAAAAAATATTTTGATGGCCGTGTCGTGCCTGAAAATCCAAGAATTACGAATGCCCAAAAGTCCATACGGACAAACGATATTGAAAATGTCGGCAAAACCGCCCGCCACCATACTTTCTTTGAAATGCTCGGAAACTTCTCAATCGGCGAGTATTTCAAAAGGGAAGCGATTGAGTGGGCATGGGAATTCTTAACGGACGAAAAATGGATTGGTTTTGAAAAAGACCGCTTGTCTGTGACAATTCATCCGGAAGATAATGAGGCCTATGAAATTTGGCATAACACGATCGGCATTCCGGAGGAGCGGATTATCCGTCTTGAAGGAAACTTCTGGGATATCGGTGAAGGCCCAAGTGGTCCCAATACGGAGATTTTCTATGACCGCGGACCTGAGTACGGTGCTGACCCAAATGATCCAGAATTGTATCCTGGAGGGGAAAATGAACGCTACTTAGAGGTTTGGAACCTTGTATTTTCACAATTTAACCATAATCCTGACGGTACATATACGCCGCTGCCTAAGAAAAATATTGATACTGGAATGGGTCTTGAGCGGATGGCTTCTGTTGTGCAAAATGTCCCAACCAACTTTGATACAGACTTGTTTATGCCGATTATCCGGGCGACTGAAGAAATCTCCGGAGAAAAATACGGTGTGGATAAGGGGCAGGATGAAGCCTTTAAAGTAATTGCAGACCATATCCGGACCGTTGCGTTTGCCATTGGCGATGGAGCGCTGCCATCAAACGAAGGCCGCGGCTATGTTCTAAGACGCTTGCTTCGCCGTGCTGTCCGGTATGCTAAGCAAATCAACATTAACCGCCCGTTTATGTATGAACTTGTTCCAGTGGTGGGCGAAATCATGCATGATTTCTATCCAGAAGTAAAGGATAAATCTGAATTTATTCAAAAGGTAATAAAGACTGAAGAGGAGCGCTTCCATGAAACCCTTCATGAAGGATTGGCGATTTTAGCAAGCGTCATTAAGAAGGAAAAGGAAAAAGGCAGCGACATCATCTCTGGTGAAGATGTTTTCCGTCTTTATGATACGTATGGTTTCCCAGTTGAATTGACTGAAGAATATGCCGAAGAAGAAGGCATGAAGGTTGACCACGATGGCTTTGAGGCAGAAATGGAAGTTCAGCGGGAACGTGCCCGTGCGGCTCGTCACGATGAAAATTCGATGCAGGTTCAAGGTGGCGTATTAAGGGATATTACTGTAGAAAGTAAGTTTGTTGGGTATAATGAACTGATCACGAACTCTTCTATTTTAGCGATTATAAAAAATGGCGAACTGATGGATGAGGCTTCAAGCGGTGAAGAGGTTCAGCTTATTCTTGATATTACTCCGTTTTATGCGGAAAGCGGCGGACAAATTGCCGACCGTGGTGTCATTCAAGGCGATGGGACAAGCGTCTCAGTTAAAGACGTCCAAAAAGCGCCAAACGGCCAGAACCTTCATAAAGTAGTGGTGCAAAGCGGAACATTAAAGACAAACCAGCAGGTAACTGCCCAGGTGGATCCGGAAAACCGTGTGAAAATCATTAAGAACCATACTGCTACCCACTTATTGCATCGTGCATTAAAGGATGTATTAGGGGAGCATGTGAATCAAGCAGGGTCGCTTGTTGAACCGGACCGTCTTCGCTTTGACTTCTCGCATTTTGGTCAAATTAAACCAGAAGAACTGGAGCAAATCGAAAAGATTGTCAACGAGAAAATCTGGAGCAGCATTGAAGTAGATATCAGCCTGAAGCCAATTGCTGAAGCAAAAGCAATGGGAGCAATGGCGTTGTTCGGTGAAAAATACGGCGACATTGTCCGCGTTGTTAAGGTAGGCGACTATAGCTTAGAGCTGTGCGGTGGCTGCCACGTTCCAAACACCTCCGTAATCGGCTTGTTTAAAATCGTCTCTGAGGGTGGAATTGGTGCCGGCACGAGGCGCATTGAGGCTGTTACCGGCGAATCAGCTTACAAAGCTTTAATCGAGCAGGTTGGCATGTTAAAGGATGCTTCAGAGAAATTGAAGGTTAATCCAAAAGAAGTGGGGCATCGAATTGATGGTTTACTGGCTGAAATCAAACACCTTCAAAGAGAAAACGAATCGCTCTCTGCCAAGCTTGGCAATATTGAGGCAGGAAATTTGGTCAACAAAGCAAAAGAAATCAATGGAGTTACTGTCTTAGCCGCAAAAGTTCAGGCTCAGGATATGAACAACTTGCGTAATATGGCTGACGATCTTAAACAAAAGCTTGGTTCTGCAGTGATTGTATTGGGAAGTGCACAAGATGGCAAGGTGAATTTAATTGCTGCGGTTACAAAGGATTTAATTGAACAAGGTTACCATGCCGGCAAGTTAATTAAAGAAGTGTCTGCTAAGTGCGGCGGCGGCGGCGGCGGCCGTCCGGATATGGCTCAGGCAGGCGGCAAGGATCCTGAAAAACTTGATTCAGCGCTTTCCTTTGTCGAAGAATGGGTAAAATCTGTTTTGTAATAAGGACAAAGTAGTGTAAAATGTAGGTAACAATTCCAATTCGAGGTGCACGTTAATGAGCTCATTTGATAAAACAATGAGATTTAATTTTCCTGAAGAGCCTTTTGAACATGATGTCAATGATGTACTTTTTCAAGTTTATGAGGCATTAAAGGAAAAAGGGTATAACCCTATTAATCAAATTGTCGGTTACCTATTATCTGGAGACCCAGCCTACATCCCACGTCATCGCGATGCCCGCAATATCATCCGCAAGCTGGAACGGGATGAAATCATTGAAGAACTGGTAAAATCGTATTTAAAACAGCAGCGAGAGGGTTAATCAATGCGTTTAATGGGTTTAGATGTAGGTTCAAAGACTGTCGGGATCGCCCTAAGTGATGAACTTGGGTGGACAGCGCAGGGCCTGAAAACACTCAAAATTGATGAAGAAAAAAAACAATTCGGTTTTGAGGAAATTGGCCAATTAATTAAGGAACATCAAATTAGTACTGTAGTAGTAGGCTTGCCAAAGAATATGAACGGTACAATTGGACCGCGTGGAGAGGCAAGTCAATATTATGCGGAAGAACTAGAAAGCCGGTTTGCCGTTCAAACCGTTTTATGGGACGAACGGTTGACCACAATGGCAGCAGAACGTATCCTGCTTGAAGCAGATGTCAGCAGGAAAAAGCGGAAGAAAGTCATAGATAAAATGGCGGCTGCCATGATTCTTCAAGGCTATTTGGATAGTAAAAAATAATGAGGTGAAAAAATGGCGCACGAACACCATTATGATGATGAACAATATATTACTCTGATCAATGAAAACGGTGACGAGGAGTTATTTGAAATTCTGTTTACCTTTGAATCTGATGAATTCGATAAGTCATACGTTTTATGCTACCCGGTTGGTGAGGGAGAGGATGATGAGGAAGTCGTTGTCCACGCATATTCCTACATCCCAACTGAAGAAGGGGAAATTGGAGAATTATCACCTGTCACATCCGATGAGGAATGGGATATCATCGAAGAAGTATACAATACTTTCATCCAAGATGAAGAGGAAGAAGAATAACACAAAGGAGGAACCAGCTGACAATGCTGGTTCCTTTATTTTTTATCCTCAAATTAATGTCGACAAATTAAATGCGAAATTGACATTTTTCTTACCTTATGCTGAAATTATTACGACATGGTTCAAGTTTATAGAAAAATAATAAAGCACCCATGCTAACAGGGAAGGGGGAAATTAGATGACAGAAGACAAGAAGCATGTAATTCGACAAAAAATGCTCGAACATCAGAGTGAAGCACGAATCGTCAGAAGGATTGTTTTAATTATTACGATTTTATTGGTGGTTACCATCGTCCTTATTGGCGGCGGGGGATACCTCTATATACAATCAGCACTAAAACCGGTAGATTCCAACAGTAAGGTACAGAAAAACGTGGAAATTCCGATTGGCTCCTCAGTAACCGGGATAGGCGAAAGACTTGAGCAAAACGGGATCATTAAGGATGCCAAGGTGTTCAAATATTATGTAAAGCTCAAAAATGAAGGCGGCTTTATGGCGGGGGACTATCAATTAAGTCCTTCCATGGATGTTCCTGAAATTGTCAGCCGCTTGAAAACAGGCAAGGTCCTTGCCAAGGCATCGTTTAAAATTGCTATCCCGGAAGGAAAGCAGCTTAAGGAAATTGCCGCCATTATTGCGAAGGCAACAAATCAGGATGAGGCACAGGTACTTGCCAAATTAAATGATAAAGAATTTATCAAAACATTAATGGCAAAATACCCTGATATTTTAACAAATGAAATCTTGAACCCTTCAATCATGTATCCGCTAGAGGGATATTTATATCCAGCCACCTATCCATTCTTTAAACCGAATCCATCGGTCGAGGAAATAGTTACAGCCATGCTTGATAAAACGAGAGAAGTCCTTGCTGACTACACAGATGAGGCAAAAGAAAAAAAGCTGTCTGTTCATCAGCTCCTTACAATGGCATCCTTGGTCGAGGAAGAGGCAACCGAGAAAGCTGACCGAAAAAAGATTACCAGCGTCTTTTATAATCGGATGGAAAAGGGGATGCCGCTGCAAACGGACCCAACCGTTCTATATGCCCAAGGGAAACATAAGGAAAGAGTGGTCTATAAGGATTTGGAAGTGAATTCTCCTTACAATACGTATAAAAATCCCGGACTTCCACCTGGTCCGATTGCTAATGCTGGAAAATCTTCCATTGAAGCTGCGTTAGAACCGGAACAAACGGATTATTATTATTTCCTGGCAGCAGAGGACGGCACGGTTATTTTCACCAAAACGCTAGAAGAACATAATGAGGAAAAAGCCAAGCATATTTCCAGTAAAAAATAGTACGTCACCTGAGGGAATTGTTCGCATTCCCTCTTTTTTTATGGTAGAATACTAAAGTGTTTCATAAGCTATCTATAGCGTCACTCACAGGTTATTTTGGCGGTTTACTGCCAGTGTCAATGTGCCGAATGATTATTGCTCGGTTCGTTGTTTTTCTGTGAACGCTATTTTTTATGTCTAAAGAGCCGCATTTTGGCAACACTGCAGGTAAAGAAAACACGCAACTGGCGGGTCCGTAAGGGCGGTTCATGAGGCGCAGTTCACTCAAAAGCACAGTTTTTGGGTTTCGATGCGAATGCTCATGAAGCATTCCTTAGTGCACTTATACTTTTTTATTAGCGAAAAAGGATTGAGGTGAAGCAGCTTGTTAAATGAAAAGCTGCATTCTTATATAGAAGGTCTAATTCCGGAGCGTCATTCTTTATTAATGGAAATGGAGAGTTATGCCAACGAGCATCATGTTCCAATTATGGAGCTGGCCGGAATGGAAGCAATGCTTCAAATGTTAAGGATCCATGGTGCCCAAAATATTCTTGAAGTGGGCACCGCCATTGGGTACTCTGCATTGAGAATGGCTTTTGCATTGCCATGTTCGAACATTATCACGATTGAGCGGGATGAAGAACGCATTCAATTGGCAAAAGAATTTATTGCTAGATCTGATTATCATGAAAATATTTTTCTCATCGAAGGGGATGCACTTGATGTTGAAGAGCGCGTAAACGGTCATGCTCCTTACGATGCTATTTTTATTGATGCCGCTAAAGGGCAATATCAAAAATTCTTTGAAATTTACTCTAAATATTTAAAAACTGATGGCTTGATTATTACAGATAATGTCTTATTTAAAGGACTTGTTGCAGAATCAGAAATAGAGTCTAAAAGGACGCGGAACCTTGTCAAAAAAATTAACGAATTTAACCGCTGGTTAATGAATCATAAGGGTTTTGATACAGTTATTCTCCCGGTCGGTGATGGGGTCGCGATCAGTAAACGAAGAGGTGAATAAAATGAAAAAGACAGAACTATTGGTAACTCCCATTTCTGTTGATGACATTTTGCCATTGGCAGAGGCAGGGGCTGATGCCTTTGTTGTCGGAGAGCAGCGGTACGGCTTGAGACTGGCGGGGGAATTTACTCGAAGTGACGTGCAAAAGGCTATTGAATTGGCTCACTCAAAAGGAAAAGAAGTATACGTGGCTATGAATGCCATTTTTCATAATGATAAACTTCCCGAGCTGAACGATTATATTCGTTTTGTGTCTGATGCAAAGGCTGATGCTATTATATTTGGTGATCCGGCTGTACTAATGGCAGTAAAAGAAACAGCCCCGGAAATGAAGCTGCATTGGAGCACTGAGACAACTGGCACCAACTGGTATACCTGTAACTATTGGGGAAGAAAAGGAGCGAAAAGAGCTGTCCTTGCCCGCGAAATTAACATGGATTCAATCGTGGAAATAAAAGAAAAAGCAGAGGTTGAAATTGAAGTTCTCGTTCATGGAATGAGCTGCATGTTTCAATCGAAGCGTTCGCTCTTAGGCAACTATTTTGAATACCAAGGCAAAGTCATGGAAATCGAAAACCGTAAACAGCAAAAGAATATGTTCCTCCATGACAAGGAGCGCGAGAACAAATACCCGATTTTTGAAGATGAAAATGGAACTCATATTATGAGCCCAAATGATATCTGCATTATCGATGAGCTGCAGGATATGCTTGAGGCTGGAGTGGATTCTTTTAAAATTGATGGAATCCTAAAGAGTCCAGAATATATTTTAGCTGTTACAAAGCTATACCGCGAAGCAATTGACCTTTATTTTGAAGACTCAGATAATTATGAGGACAAAAAGGACGAGCTATTAGAAGCAGTAGAGGAAATCCAGCCAGCTAATCGTCCGTTAGATACAGGATTCTATTTTAAAGAAACAGTTTATTAAATTAGAAAGGGAGGGGTTCAATTCATGAGTATTGTGAAAGATAAGATTTCAGAGATTATTGATGGAAAACGCGTCATTGTCAAAAAGCCGGAACTCCTAGCTCCTGCAGGCAATCTCGAAAAGTTGAAAATTGCTGTCCAGTACGGTGCCGATGCCGTGTTTATCGGCGGCCAGGAATATGGACTGCGCTCCAATGCCGATAATTTCTCGCTGGAAGAAATCAAAGAAGGCGTAGAGTTTGCAAAAAGGTACGGGGCTAAAATTTATGTAACCACTAATATTTATGCCCATAATGAAAATATTCCCGGACTGGAAGAATATATACTTGGTTTAAAAGAGGCGGGAATTGCCGGAATCATCGTGGCAGACCCGCTGATTATTGAAACCTGCCGCAGGCTGGCACCGGAAATCGAAGTACATTTAAGTACACAGCAATCTCTTTCTAACTGGAAAGCCATCCAATTTTGGAAGGAAGAGGGGCTTGAGCGTGTCGTATTGGCGAGGGAAACTAGTGCGGAAGAAATCCGTGAAATGAAAGAGAAGGTAGATATTGAAATTGAAACCTTCATCCATGGAGCGATGTGTATCGCTTATTCCGGCCGTTGTACCCTTTCCAATCATATGACAGCCCGCGATTCTAACCGCGGCGGCTGCTGTCAATCATGCCGCTGGGATTATGACCTGTATCAGTTAGAGGGCATGGATGAAAATGCGTTATTTGCGGAGGGGGATTCTCCGTTTGCAATGAGCCCAAAGGATTTAAACCTTATACAGTCCATTCCGAAAATGATTGAGATTGGCATCGACAGCTTGAAAATTGAAGGACGGATGAAGTCGATTCACTACATTGCTACAGTGGTAAGTGTTTATCGTAAAGTAATTGATGCTTATTGTGCAGACCCAGATCATTTTGTGATTAAAAAGGAATGGCTTGACGAGCTGGATAAATGTGCCAACCGTGAAACGGCTCCGGCCTTTTTCGAGGGCGTTCCTGGGTATAAAGAGCAAATGTTTGGTAATCATAGCAAAAAGACTAGTTTTGATTTTGTCGGTCTTGTCTTGGACTATGACAATGAAACGCAAATGGTTACCCTGCAGCAGCGTAATCACTTCAAACCTGGTGATGAAGTTGAATTCTTCGGACCGGAAATTGAGAACTTTACCCATGTAATCGAAAAAATTTGGGATGAAAAAGGAAATGAATTGGATGCGGCAAGACATCCGCTTCAAATTGTACGATTTAAAATGGACAAACCGGTTTATCCTAACAACATGATGCGAAAGGAGAACTAGCATGATGCATAGGCCGGTTGTGATCGGTGTTGCCGGGGGGTCGGGCTCCGGTAAAACGAGTGTGTCAAAAGCGATATATGAAAGCTTTAAGGGTCACTCGATTTTAATGCTTGAACAGGATTATTACTATAAAGATCAAAGCCATCTGCCGTTTGAGGAGCGCTTAAAAACGAATTATGATCATCCGCTTGCTTTCGATACGGATTTACTTATCGAGCATATCGAACAGCTCTTAAGGTATGAGCTGATTGAAAAGCCGGTATATGATTATTCCATTCATACACGCTCTGACCAGGTGATTGTAGTAGAGCCGAAGGATGTTATCATATTAGAGGGAATTTTGGTTCTTGAAGACGAGCGGCTTCGCGATTTAATGGATATTAAATTATTCGTCGATACCGATGCAGATCTCCGCATTATCCGCCGCCTCCAGCGCGATATTCAGGAACGCGGACGTACACTAGATTCGGTAATAGACCAATATGTCAATGTTGTCCGCCCAATGCATAACCAATTTATTGAGCCGACCAAGCGCTATGCTGATATCATTATTCCTGAAGGCGGGCATAATCATGTGGCAATTGATTTAATGGTCACAAAAATTCAAACAATTCTTGAACAAAAGTCATTTTTATGAAACAATAGCAAGTGATAATCCTAAAAAAGTCCACAAAATGGATGAATAATAGCTGCGCGCCCTGTAATAGGACGCGCTGCTATCAATTTTTTGCCAATGGGCATAATGTTTACATATCATACATACACAATCTATGGGGGTTGTGAGACTAGAAGGAGTGAGGGTTTTGGCTGCAGAAAAAGTTTTTCCAATGACACAGGCAGGAAAAGAAAAATTAGAACAGGAACTTGAATATCTAAAAACGGTTAAGCGTAAAGAGGTAGTAGAAAGAATTAAAATCGCCAGAAGTTTTGGGGATTTATCTGAAAACTCCGAGTACGATTCTGCTAAAGAAGAACAAGCATTCGTTGAAGGCAGAATTACTACATTAGAAAATATGATCCGTAATGCTAAAATAATTAGCGAAGGCGAATTGGCTGGCGATACTGTGTCACTAGGCAGCTCCGTAACATTTGTCGAGCTTCCGGATGGAGAGGAAGAAACCTATACCATCGTTGGAAGTGCTGAGGCAGATCCGTTTGAAGGGAAAATTTCTAACGATTCTCCAATTGCCAAGAGCTTAATGGGCAAAAAGGTAGGGGACCAGGTATCTGTCCAAACCCCTGGCGGAGAGATGAGTGTCCGCATTGTTAGTATAAAATAAGGAAAAATCAGCCTGAATAGTTTGAAAATGCTAAACCTCGTCAAAACTTTTGACGAGGTGTTTTTTATGTGGAGAAGAAGAGCAAAAGGCTGGCTTATAATTTGTATCGTTTGCTTTATGCTTTTATTGGGTCGTCTTATGCAGATTCAATTGTTTGAGACAGAAACCTTTTCCAAGCATAATGTGAATTTGCTTGAAGACAGTGTCCAGCAGAGGACGCAGGAACTGGTGATTGATAATGGCAGGGGGAACTTTCTGGATCGAAACGGCACCATGCTGACGCATAAAAAAGTCAGTGTACTTGTGTTATTCCCATTTTTAAAAAAGCTCGACTGGGATATCAAAAAGGTGTCCGACATCTCAGGCATATCGGAAATTGCTTTGAAAAATGCGGTGAACTCAGCGAAAAAACCATTTGCCTACGGTGACCCGGCCCCAATAGAATTGACACCATCACAGATGGAAAGAATCAACGCGTTAAACATACCAGGCGTATTTGCGATAGAGAAGAAATTTGAAAGGGCAAATGTGCCGGCAGAACAATTGCTTGGACTGACAGGAGAAAATGCAGCCGAATTGAAAAAGCGTTATCCCAATAAAGAGCTGTCCGAGAAAACCTTAATAGGTGTTTCAGGACTTGAGGAAAGCTTCGATGAATTCCTTCTTCCTGAAGGGAAATCGAAGCTTGTCTACCACGTGGACGGGGGCGGGGCGCCTTTATTTGGAATAAACGTTAAATATGTTGATCCTGCCAATCCATTTTATCCTGTCAATGTTCGGACAACCATTGATAAAACAATTCAGCAAAAAGCAGAGGATTTGGTTGATAAGTACCAAATTAAAAAAGGTGGACTGGTTCTGCTGAATATCGAGGACAACAGTGTGCTCGCCATGGTTTCAAGGCCTGAAGTCAATAAGAAGGATCCATATAGCGGTGCCGGTATTACTAATAGAATGCTAAAACAGCAAATCATGGGTTCTGTTTTTAAAACAGTTGTTGCAGCGGCCGCTATCGACCATAATCTTGATAATCCAAATAGACTGTTTGACTGCAGTAAAAAAATCAATGGCAAGCCGGAATTAAAATATAATTACGGCATGTTGAATTTTACGGACAGTTTTGCCAGAAGCTGTAATCGCACCTTTGGTGAACTTACGAAGGAGTTGCAAAAGATCGACCCGAATCTTTTGGAAGAGTATGCAGAGAAGTTGTCCTTAACTGGTTCTGTCGGCTGGCAGGGAGATGTTTATCATACAAGTGATTTCAAACAGTTTGATAATGAAGACAAGGGCAGGGTCTTTTTGTCCGAAGAGGCCAGAAAGGATCCGAACTTTGCCGCGATGTCCGGAATTGGCCAGAATGAGGTCAGGGCAACTCCACTTGCTGTTGCCAATATGATGGCGAGCATCGCCAGGGGTGGCAAGAAAGAAACAGTCCGCGCCGTTTCAAAAATAGAGTATAAGAACGGAACTACGATGGTTAATTTCCCTGAAGAGCCGCTTAAAGGAGATTCCATTTCCCCATTTACGGCGATGAAACTGCAAAAATTGCTAAGAGAGGTCGTATTGAACCCGAATGGGACAGGCCGCTGGTTTAAGGAACTTCCATATGAGGTGGCTGGAAAATCTGGTACAGCAGAAACAGGTAAATATGAGGATGGCAAGCAGCTGCATAATAAGTGGTTTGCTGGCTATTTTCCCTATCAGAATCCAAAATATGCACTAGTAACGGTTAATTTAGATGTGACAGAAAATGAAGGCGGGGTTAATTTATTATTTGCCGATATGGTGAAAATGCTGTCAGAGCTGGAGTAATTTCATAATTAACTGGTTAATCGAGGAAATTCCTTCAAGTTCTTTTGAAATCATGTTAAAATATTCACAGCCTATTTTATTAGGAGGGATTATTTTTGAATAATGATTTCAATCAAAATTCGCGTTCCACATACCGTGCCAAAAGAAAAAAAACGAATATTGTTTTAAATAGTTTAATTATTATTGTCCTAGCCTTAATTATTATTGTAGCTTATAATATTTTTGCTTCCGGAAGTGAAGAAAAAGCTTTGAATATACAGGAAACACCGAAACAAGAACAAAAACAGGCAGCACCTAAAGAGAAAAAGGCTGAAGATACCAAGAAAAAGGAAAAAGCTTCAGCAGATAAAGCAGCCAATGAGGAAGATGAAAAACAAAGCGAGGAAGCCACCGAACCGGAAAACGCTGATGATTCACAGGCTGTTATTTCAGATGGGGGGACTTCTCCTAATGTGGTAAAAACCATTGAAAATCCAACTTGGAAGCCAGTCGGAACAACGCAAGCAGGAGAACATACAGCTGTCTATGATCAATCTTCAGTTGATTGGCAGGAAATGCTGAAGGCCGTCTCCTATGCAACAGGGCTGGATTCTGGGAATATGACTGTTTACTGGATCGGCAGGGATAAAACCACCTCAAATGCATCATTTGCTACAGTTGCATCCAAGGATAAACAGCAAAAATACAATGTATATATTAAGTGGGTTGATGGCGAAGGCTGGATGCCGACAAGGGTTGAAGAATTAGCGGAAATCCAGCAATAGCAGAGTAGGATGGGCCATAATCGGTTCCATCCTATTTCTTTTTAAAATGAACCACTGCCGAAAAGTAGGTTTGTCCTTTTTCATTTACATGGACTTGATGGGAAACAGAATGGACCCCTAATAGAATTCCTTTGTTAACCTCGATTTGGTTCGCGATTTTCTTTTCCAGCGTTTTTAAATCCCCAGCTTCAAAAAACTCCACCTTATCTTCAATAAAATCAAGTTGAAAATTCACTTATACAACCTCCTTCCATTAATAATTCTAATGAAATATTTATTCTAAATCAATGATTTGATAGCAAGCTGTAAGTAAAAAAGGTACAATGATGTTTGCGGATACGATGTACCAATTTGAAGAAAAATAATAAAACAATCGTTTAAGCGAAAAATAAAGCAAAAGCTTTTAGGAGAGAGGTTTATACATATGAAGATTGCTATCATTGGTGCAATGGAAGAGGAAGTAACCTTACTAAGAGACCATATTGAAGGACAAACAAAAGAAGAAGTAGCTGGTTGTGAATTTACCTTTGGAAAAATGCACGGCAAGGATGTCATCCTGTTACGCTCAGGAATTGGTAAGGTAAATGCCGCCATGTCTACAACCATTCTATTGGATAAATATAAGCCAGATTGCATCATCAACACTGGTTCTGCCGGTGGTTTAAATCCAGACCTGAATGTGGGAGATGCAGTCATTTCAACGGAAGTGCGCCACCACGACGTTGATGTAACTGCCTTTGATTATGAATATGGCCAGGTACCCCAGCTGCCGGCAGCTTTCTTGGCTGATGAAAAGTTAATGTCGATTGCCGAAGCAGCAGCAGGGGAATTGGAAAATTTTCAGATTGTTAGAGGCTTAATTGCAACAGGTGATTCCTTTATGGAGGACCCTAAAAAAGTGGAATTTATCCGCGGGAAATTTAAAAATCTGCAGGCAGTAGAAATGGAAGCAGCAGCGATTGCACAGGTCGCCTTTCGGTTTGGTGTTCCATTTGTAATTATTCGTTCCCTTTCGGATATTGCCGGGAAAGAGTCAGAAATTTCCTTTGATCAGTTTATCGATAAAGCAGCCACGAATTCGGCAACATTAGTTATGAAAATGGTAAAGGCTTTATAATTACTGTCCATGATCAACAAAAAAGCGCCTCATCACAGCAGAGGCGCTTATTTCTTCGAGTAATAGTCCTGTTCTTCCTCTATCTCTAGTAATTTCATTTCGCATTGTTTTGAAAAAGTAAAGAAAAGTACCGATCCAGCTAGGAAGGACATAGAGGTAAGAATGAATATATTTAGATCCATATCCGTTTTTGTATCGGACGGAATAATGACACCGATAAAGAAAAAGATTCCCACAGCCAATAAAACAGTTCCAAACCGCTTAAAATCAACCCTCTTCTCATAAAGACTTCGCGTTTTCTGCTTCACAGCTGATTCACCCCTTCTTTATTAAATCTACTAAACCACTTTACCATACAAAATTCCGATAAACAGTATGTAAATTCTTGAAAAGATGCCTAACACTTAATATCTTGGGGCATTTGACTACATTTGAAAAAAATTTCTAAAAAGTGGTTTACAAAACACCTTTATGTGGATATAATTACCGTAGCAAGTAAAAAATTCCAAAAGGAGGTCGAAGGTAATGTTATTAACGATTAATGCAACGAGTTTTGTCCCGAAAGCAATGGCTCTAACTGAATATTTGAATATCATGCATTCGACCAGATTGGAATGGATTGCTTAGTGTGTTAATTTGCATCTACATATCCATGCCGCAGGGAGAATGACGCCTTGCGGTATTTTTGTGCCCTTTTTTCTGGAACGGCCGCAAGGAACTATCTTCTTGCGGCCTTTTTGTGCCCTTTTTACGAGCCGATTGGATATGTACTGCATAAATTAAAAATGTTGTTGGACTAACAGAAATAATCTTATGAGGAGGTGATCAATATGACACTGAATATTTTATTCTTCACGATCACAATTCGAAAAAGAAAAGTAACATTGCAGGAAGCCGCTCAGCAGGAAATGATTGAAAAGCTTTACGAGCAAAACAGGGATCGCCAGACTTCTATCCATCAGTTCATGTAATGGAGAATTTAGGCCGCAGAAAGGAAAGTGATGAAAATGACTTTAAATTTATTTTTTGTAACAGTTACATTCAAAAAAAGAGAAATTAGTCTAGAAGAGGCTGTCCAGCAGGAGATGGTTGAACGTTTATATGAGCAGAACAAGGACCGTCAGATTTCTATGCATCAGCTAATGTAAGGGAATTTTAAGGGGTTTAAACAAAAGGAAGTGATAATCATGACCCTGAATATATTGTTTTTAACGATTACGATTTCAAAAAGAAAAGAAAGCCTTGATGAAGCTCTTAATCAAGAAAGGATTAACAAGCTTTACGAGGAGAATAAAGACCGGCAAATATCCATGTACCGTGTGATGTAGGTGGGAACTAAATTAAAAAATGAAAGGTGGTTTTTATAATGATTTATTTAATGCAGGGAAGAGGAGCTTATTTCTGGGATTTGAAAGATACCACTTAGCCAAGGGAATTTCGGATAAGGAGGTAGTCAGCATGCCGCTGCATATTTTGCTTTTGTCGCTTATTTTTAAGTTTAATAAGAAGGAATCATAATTTCAGTTGAGGATTGAAGTTTTTAACATAATGTTCACATTTCCTAAAGTTAGATACTGTGAAAATATGATAAATTGAAGGTAAGAAAGCAGTATCCATTAAGGGGTGGGGAAGATGTTCATGGTGGCAATAGCCTTCGTTATTACGGGCGCAATTGGCTGTGTAATCTCTGCTGAGATCAGTGTTGTTGAATAACAAAGAAGCATCGGCCAATTGGCCGATGCTTTTATAATGCTAATTATTTTCCTTCAGTCAGCTCCAAGAATTCATCGATGTCATCCAAACAGATTCCTACAGCCTTTTTCCAGAAATCTTTTTCTGTCAGGTTTACCTGAAGATGTTTTGCTGCAAGGTCTTCCACTGTCATGGATGCTGTATCACGGAGCAAGGCAATGTATTTTTCTTCGTAGCCTTTCCCTTCTGCAAGTGCCCGTGCATAGATTCCTAATGAGAAAAGATAGCCAAATGTATAAGGGAAGTTATAGAACGGAACATCTGTAATAAAGAAGTGCAGCTTTGATGCCCAGAATAATGGATGATACTCCTCAAGGGCGTCACAGTACGCTTCCCTTTGTGCCTCTAACATTACCTCATTTAACCTTTCAACGGAAATAGGTCCCTGCTTTCTTTCTTCGTAAAAATGGGTTTCAAACAAGAATCGGGCATGGATGTTCATCAACAGGGCAACGGTTCTTTGAATCTTATCATCAAGGAGAACCAGCTTTTCTTCCTCATTTCTCGCGCTCTTAACAGAGGCGTCGGCCACAATCATCTCAGCAAACGTGGAGGCAGTTTCGGCCACGTTCATCGCATATAAGCGGTTGATATGCGGGACACCTCTCATTGCGTACGTATGGAAGCCGTGTCCAAGCTCATGTGCTAATGTGGAGACATTTGACGGCGTGCCTGAGTACGTCATAAAAATGCGGGACTGTTCGCTCTCTGGCAGATAGGTACAGAATCCGCCCGGTGCTTTGCCAGGCCTGTCAGCTGCTTCAATCCACTGCTCCTCAAACGCCATTTTGGCAAATGCTGAAAGCTTTTCGCCGAACTTTGCAAAGTTTTCTTCAATAAAATGGGCACCTTCCTGATAGGAAAATTTGGATTCTGTTGTGCCATATGGGGCATCAAGGTCAAACCAGCTTAACTTTTCAAGGCCAAGGAGTTGTGCCTTCCGCTCCAAATATTTCACGAGTTTTTCCTTGTTTTCTGTGATAACGGCCCACATGGTGTCAAGTGTTTCTTTTTTCATTCTGTTAATACTAAGGGGTTCCTTCAACACTTCATCCCAGCCCCGTTTTTTGTATACGTTTAATCGAAATCCGGAGAGATGATTTAAGGTTTTTGCCAAGAAGTCTGCCTGGTCGCCCCATGCCTTTTCCCAGTTTTCAAAAACAGCTTGTCGGATTTCTCTGTCAGGGTTGGAAAATTTATTGAAAGCCTGGCCGACAGACAGTTGTTTTTCTTCACCATTTTCAGTAAATGGAACTTTGATTTTGCTAACGATTAAGTCATATAATTGCCCCCAGCTATGATAGCCGTCCACACCAAGGGCGTTTATGAGTGCTTCCTCTTCTTTGGAAAGCTTCTCTTTAGCCCGTTCACGCCATTCCGATAAAATAAAACCAAGCTCCTTTATTGAAGCTAGAGATAAAATGTTATCCCATACTTGATCGTCAATTGATGTCAGCAGATTGTGAAAAGCACCAAGCGCTGTTTGGAAGGCTGCACTTAATCCGGTAACCTGTGAATCGAGTGCGTAGGCCTTTTTATCCTCAGTATTTTGTGCCAGCAGACAACCGATAAATGCACCTGCCTGACCAAGTTTTTTTCCAGTTTTCTCAAAATCACTTAGCACCTCTTGCAAGATTTCACTATCGTGGGCAGAATTGCTAGGTGTCCAGTTATTTATTTTTGTTTGGAAAAGGTCAATTAATTCTTCGGTTTCCTTCAGGTGATTCTGCAATTCCGGGGAATCACTTCCTCCTTTAAAAAACACATCAAGATTCCAAATATCTGAATATGTAATCGCCGCCATAGTTTGACCTCCTTTTTTATATGTACGTTCTTAATTATATTGCTATTTTTCAAAAGATTCCATCAAAACGGCAAGACAGGAATAGAAAAAGCTTATGCCAATACGCATAAGCTACAAAAAGTTTAATAATAAAAACAGCTAAACCACCACCAGGCGAAGAAGATTAACAGCAATATAAAGAGGACAATCACAACTGCAAACCAAATCCAGCCGCGCCCTGCGAAAGGGGCCGAATATCCAGCATAGGGAGCCCCAAAGCCGGCGGGGGCATATGGGTAACCAAAAGCCATCAACATTCCCCCTTTCCTGTTTTTTTATAGTGTATGTGGCTGTATGCCCTCGTGAATAGGCTCCTGCTGAAGGACTGTCTATAAACTGATTATTTGACAATGATACTAAGGCTGAGTTATAAGTGATAAGAATTAATATTCTCGCTTGGAGGAATAGAAGTGAAGAGGCATAAGGTAATTTACTTTACGATTTTAATCGTGTTTATTTTGACAGCTGCTGGCTGCACAAATAATACGAAGGAATCTAAAAAGACTGAACAGGGTCAAAAAACTGCTGTCCTGCCGAGGTTTGATGTTACTGCAGCAAAATCTATAAGAGTTAAACGGATCTACGGGATTGGTTATCCCGGTAATGACAACGCTCTCTATGTTGCGGCAAATAATGGGCTAAAGATATATAAAGAAGCAACTTGGCTTGAAACGACAACGAACCGTCATCAATACATGGGGTTTCAGGCCGTGGAAGATGGCTTTGTCTCAAGCGGACATCCGCAAAAAGGGACAGGTTTAAAAAATCCGCTTGGGATAGTTAAAAGCGATAATAAAGGGAAGACCTTAAAAAAGCTCGCCTTTTACGGAAAAGGGAACTATGTTTTCATGGCCTCAAGTTTTTCAGGTAAAGATCTTTATGTGATCAGTGATCAAGAGACGGACCAGTTAAATACTGGTGTGAATTATTCCAAAGATAACGGGAAGACCTGGCAGCCTAGTAAATTCAAAGACTTTCAAGCAGATTCGCTTGGAATGATGGCTGTCCACCCGGTCAACGGTGACGTTATGGCTATGTCTACCCGGTCTGGCATTTATTATTCCACCGATAATGGAAACACGATGAAGCTAGTGACAAAGCCATTTATGGTTACTGCTCTTACTTTTGCCGGAGATTCTCTTTTATTCTCTAGTGTTGAAAACGATAAAATACTTTTAAAAACTTTAAATCCCGCAACGGCTGAGGAAACGAATATTGCCATTCCATTCTTAGACTATGATAATCCGATTACATATTTGGCAGTAAATCCAAAGAATCTGAATCAACTGGCCTTTACTACTTATAAAAATGATCTTTATGAAAGCCCCGATGGCGGGAAAACATGGAATAATTTATTTTTAAAAGGGAAAAAAGAGCAGGAGTGAACTGCTCTTTTTTCCATTAGCTTTTTTTCTTTTTTTCCTTCTCGGCCCGATAAAATTCATGGAACATTTTCATCAGGGCCCGCTTTTCAATCCTAGATACATAACTTCTTGAGATGCCAAGCTCTTTGGCAATTTCGCGCTGGGTTTTTTCTTTTTGCAAATCAAGACCAAAGCGGCCGATAATCACTTCTTTTTCCCGGCTGTCTAAAACTTCGATATATTTCTTGATTTTTTCAAGTTCCATATTAAGCTGAATCGTATCAATAACATCTTCCGATTCTGATTTCAAGACATCGATTAAGGAAATTTCATTCCCTTCTTTATCCTGGCCAATCGGGTCGTGCAGGGAAACATCTTTTTTTGTCTTCTTTAAAGCGCGAAGGTGCATTAAAATTTCATTTTCTATACAACGTGCAGCATAAGTGGCCAGCTTTGTTCCTTTACCCTCCGAATAACTTTCGATGGCCTTGATTAACCCAATCGTTCCAATCGAGATTAAATCCTCAGAATCCTCACCGGTATTTTCAAATTTTTTTACGATATGGGCAACCAGCCGCAAATTGTGTTCAATCAACATATTTCGCGCATGGGAATCCCCTTCTGCCATCAAGCGCAGGTACTTTCTTTCATCTGCAGCAGATAGGGGTTGAGGAAAGGCGTTGTTCTTTACGTAAGATACAAGAAATAAAAATTCCTTAACCAAATAGCCAAGAGCCGTTAAGATTCCAGACATTCACTTCCACCCCGTATCTTTATTGGACTTTAGCCTATTATTAATTCCTATGAAGAAAACAGGAAATTGTGTCTGTCCAGTTAATTTTATTTGAGTGTTAGCGGAAATTATAAAAAAAGACCTACTTAGTAGGAAGTACCAAGTAAGTCGAATGAATTGAATTTTGAATTTTTAAACTTTTTTAAGCTTAAAGGTGCTAACCATAAGGAATGAAAGAATGATAATAATAAATAAGAACGTTTGTGATGGCAGGTAGGGTATCGCCAAAAAGCTTAATGTTGCCAAACAGCCAGCAGCTGTAATCGGCAGACCAGTAAAGTAGCTGTTGCTTTCTGTAATATTAAACCTTGCTAAACGAAAGGCACCGCAGCCAATATAAAATACAGTGAAAAATGAACCGGGGCCGCCGAATTCATTTAAAATTCCTTGGTATAGTAATAGTGCAGGGGCAACTCCAAATGATATAATGTCACTCATGGAATCCAATTGTTTGCCTAATTCTGACTCAATATTAAATTTTCGGGCAATCATTCCATCAAATCGATCTGCCAATGCCGCAATAAAAATGAGCAATAAGCTTAATCGCAAATTTCCATGCAGGCCAAACACGATGGCAAATCCACCCAATGATAAATTGGCTAAAGTGATGACATTTGCAGTTTGCGATTTTAATTTCTTGATGGTTTGATCTATAACATCTAATAAAAACATTTTTTACCTTCCACTCCTTTCTTCAAGCCGAAGGAATTTATTATTTCCACAGTTTACTTTATAATATTTAATTTTAAGGGTTTTATGTCTGTTCGTAAAGAGTATTTTTACACTATTTGGGGGTATTACCAGTGATACAGTCCTTTTACCGATTATTTATTGAATTAACGAATGGAAGGTGGACTTCAAGCTTTTTAAAAAGATTTGCCAGGTCCCGTGCCAGCCGTGTTATTGTCCCTTCCTTTGCAAGAGTTTATCATCTCAATCTGGGAGAGATGGAGAAAGAACTGCACGAATACACTACCCTGCATGATTTATTTGTCAGGAGGCTGAAGAAGGATGCCCGGAAAATTGATGAAGCAGCAGATTCTGTGGTGAGCCCGGTTGACGCAGTCATTGAAGATGTTGGGAAAATCAATCAAAATAGTGAGATTCTTGTAAAAGGAAAAACGTATTCTATCGAAGAAATGCTGGGTGACGCAGGGGCTTTACCAAAATATCTTAATGGTACATATATGATTCTATATTTAAGCCCAAGTCACTACCACCGGATTCATAGCCCGGTAAGTGGCACCGTTACAAAACAATGGAAGCTTGGTTCAAAATCTTATCCTGTAAATAAGCTCGGGCTGAAATACGGAGTGCGTACACTGGCAAAAAACTACCGTGTCATTACAGAAGTTCAAACAGAGTTTGGGCATGTGGCGATAGTGAAGGTAGGGGCTATGTTTGTCAATTCTATTGAAACCATTCATGAGGGTTCAGAGTTAACTAAAGGCGGTGAAATGGCTTATTTTACCTTTGGTTCAACAGTGGTTTTGCTGTTTGAACATAATATTTTCGAGCCTGCTGCGGTTTTAGAAACTCCTAAAGATATTAAAGTCGGAGAAAAAATCGGGACGTTATTGAAATAAAATGAGACGGCGCGAAAATAGCGCCCGCTTTTGGATATAAGAAAGTGTCAATTCAACTACGCCTCATGAACTGTCCTAATGGAACTCGCCAATCAGCGGGTTTTCATTTATTTTTGGCAAAAAGAAAAGCCCATTTGGGCAGATAATTATGATGATTTTTTTATTTTATAAGAAAGGGACCGACGGCGAATTTCGGACTCAATAAGGTTAATAAATTCGCTGCTTAGGTTTAACTCTCTTGCTTTAAAGTAAGATTCAATCAGTAATTCATCGGAAAGTTTACGCATGTCTGATTCCACCTCCGGCTTTTAAATTGATGGTTCTATTTTTGTAAAAGGGACATAATATAGTAAGTTCAGATGGTGTACCCTAAATCTACCAAATTTATTCCTGTAGAACAATCGTTCTAATTATCCACAGGATAAAGTGGATAACTTGTGATTAGCTTGTTTATAAAGCAATAAAAAGTGTATGATTCAAAGGGTATAATGTTAATAACGTTATCCACAGGCGTTGAGAAAGTAGATGTTTGTCGAAAAATATTTTTATTTTTTAAAAAAACTGCTCTTTTCTTCATTAATCTGATATGATTCAGCCTAATTTGCATACATACATATCATGTATTGCCGTGATTTGAAGAACAATAAGATTAAGGATAAAATGGTTTTGCTTTTTCTTTTGAAACCAAAGTTAAAATTAGTTATGATGGTACAAGAATAGGGTAATCCTTGGCTTCATGACCAAAGATTAGTAATTTAATGAGGTGTACGCTAAGTGCTAAAACAATTTTTACCTGATGAACACGTTAAGAGCATTCTTGAGATAACTCCGGAACAATTAAAATCCAGAGGCATAAAGGGAATTATTACTGATTTGGATAATACATTGGTGGAATGGGACCGTCCAAACGCAACTCCCGCTTTAATTAAATGGTTTGAGGAATTAAAAAAGCAAAATATTCTAGTTACGATTGTTTCAAACAATAACAAAGAACGGGTAGGAGCCTTTGCAGATCCTCTCGATATTCCGTTTATTTTTCAAGCCAGAAAGCCGCTTGCAAAGGCCTTTAAAAAAGCAATCACACAAATGGGCATAAAAAAAGAGGAGGCCGTCGTAATCGGCGATCAGTTGTTAACCGATGTACTAGGCGGAAACCGCGGCGGCTTCCATACCATTTTGGTAGTACCTGTTGCGCAGACAGACGGCTTTTTCACAAAATTTAACCGTTTTGCAGAAAGACGGATTTTGAATTGGTTTCGAAAAAAAGGAATGGTTTCATGGGAGGATTAATTAGTGAGTGACTTACAATATGTTTGTATAGGCTGCGGAGTAAAAGTTCAGACTGAAGACCCTGAGAAAATTGGTTATGCCCCCGCTTCCGCATTGGAAAAAGAGACAATTATTTGCCAAAGATGCTTTCGTCTCAAGCATTATAATGAAGTACAGGATGTCAGCTTAACAGATGACGATTTTTTAAAAATACTAAATGGAATCGGCAAAACCGATGCGTTGGTTGTTATGATTGTCGATATTTTTGACTTTAACGGCAGTTGGCTCCCTGGGCTGCACCGGTTTGTGGGCGGCAATAAAGTGCTCCTCGTTGGCAATAAGGTCGATTTGCTGCCGAAATCAGTTAAACATAATAAATTGATTCACTGGATGAAGCAGGAATCAAGGGAGCTGGGTTTGCGGCCTGAGGAGGTATTTTTGGTCAGTGCTGCAAAGGGCTGGACAATGAAAGAAACAGCGGCTGCCATAGATGAATACCGCAATGGAAAAGACGTCTATGTAGTCGGCTGTACGAATGTCGGCAAATCTACCTTTATCAATCGGATTATAAAAGAGGTGACCGGCGAAGGTGATATCATTACGACCTCACACTTTCCGGGAACTACGCTAGATATTATTCAAATCCCACTTGATGACGGAAAATCATTAGTGGATACTCCGGGAATTATCAATCATCATCAAATGGCGCATTTTATAGATAAAAGGGATTTAAAAGTGATTACGCCAAAAAAAGAAATCAAGCCGATGGTTTTTCAATTGAATGAGGGACAGACATTATTTTTTGGCGGGCTGGCCAGGTTCGATTACGTAAGCGGAGGCAGAAGATCTTTTGTTTGTTATCTTTCCAACGATTTAAACATCCATCGGACAAAAACCGAAAATGCTGATATGCTTTATGAAAACCATGTTGGGGAAATGCTGACCCCTCCACGGCAAGAACAACTGGAAACATTTCCAGAGCTTGTCAAACAAGAGTTTTTTATTAAGGAAGCCAAGACAGATATTGTTTTTTCCGGTCTTGGCTGGGTGACTGTTAATGAACCAGGTGCAAAGGTAATCGCCTATGTTCCAAAAGGTGTTCAAGCATTATTACGAAAATCATTAATATAAAAAGTGAAATTGGGTGGGGAGAAATAAGTGAAAAAGCTATATGCGGTTATTGGATATCCAATTGGGCACTCTATGTCTCCGGTGATGCATAATAATTTATTTTCGTTTTATCAAATCGATGGCCATTATCTCCCTTTTCAAGTGGCACCGGGGAACCTCGAGGATGCTGTGAAAGGTTTAAAAGCAATTGGGGTTGGTGGATTTAATGTAACTGTTCCTCATAAAAGCAGTATCATCCCTTATCTTGATGGGGTAGACGAACTGGCGAATGCAATTGGTGCGGTAAATACCGTCGTTAATGAAGACGGCCGTTTGATCGGTTATAATACTGACGGACCTGGATTTCTAACGGGATTGAAAAAACAATTTGCTTCTATTGAGGGAAAAAAGATTCTTGTGATTGGAGCTGGGGGTGCCGCAAGAGGCATTTATTTTACCTTGGCGAAGGAAAAACCAGCTAAGATTGACATTGCCAATCGGACCGTGGAGAAAGCTTGGAGTCTTATTAATGATTGTCCGTATACCAACTCGTCAACTGCCTTTTCTTTGGAGGAAGCTGAACAGGTCTCGGAAGATTACGACTTAATTATCCAAACAACCATGATTGGGATGGCACCGAAGATTTCTGAACAGCCATTTAAACTAGATAACTTAACTAAACAGGCTATTGTTTGTGATATTATCTACAATCCGCTGAAAACTAAATTTTTACAAGATGCGGAACAAAAAGGTGCACAAATTCAAAATGGGATTGATATGTTTGTTTTTCAAGGGGCTCTTGCTTTTGAAAAATGGACAGGGACTTTCCCGGATGCAGAACGAATGAGAGCAATTGTGCTCAAACAACTCGGAGGTTAATTCATGTTAACAGGAAAACAGAAAAGATTCTTACGCTCTAAAGCTCATCATTTAGATCCGATTTTTCAGGTTGGAAAGGGCGGCGTAAATGAGAATATGGTGAAGCAAATTGCCGATGCACTTGAGGCAAGGGAACTCTTAAAAGTAAGTGTCCTACAAAATTGCGACGAAGATAAAAATGTGGTTGCCCAGCAGCTTGCAGATGGGGCAAGGGCAGAATTAGTACAGATTATCGGAAATACGATCGTCCTTTATAAGGAATCAGTTGAAAATAAACAAATTACTCTTCCCTAAAGTAAAGGTGGGGTTGTATTGTGAAGGTTGGAATTTTGGGCGGAACATTTGATCCACCGCATTTCGGGCATCTATTGATTGCTAATGAGGTTTTAGCCGTTCTTTCACTTGATGAAATTTGGCTGATGCCGAATCGAGAGCCTCCGCATAAGAAAAAATCGGAATCGATATCGAACAATGAAAGGCTTCAGATGTTGGATTTAGCCATTGAAGGAAATCAAGCATTCAAAATACAGCCAATCGAACTTGACAGGGATGGACCATCCTATACCGTTGATACGATGATGCTCCTTAATGAAACCTATCCCAGGCATCAATTTTATTTCATAATTGGTGCGGACATGATTGAATATCTGCCTAAATGGCATAAAATTGATGAACTAGTTAAGCTTGTCCAATTTGTCGGTGTGCAAAGACCTGCCTACAGCCATCTTACAGAGTATCCTATTATTTATGTTGATGTACCGGCGATAGAGGTATCTTCAAGTATGATTAGAGAAAGATTTAAAAACGGAAAAACTGTGCGTTATTTATTGCCTGATTCCATAATCCAATATATCGAGGAGAACCATTTATATGGAACGTGATGTAGCATTAAAGCTTGTAAAGGAACAATTAACGGAGCATCGCTATCAGCATACATTAGGCGTAATGGAAACAGCCATTACCCTGGCTAGAAGGTATGGGGCAGATGAAAAAAAAGCTGAAACTGCCGCTATTTTTCATGATTATGCAAAATTCCGCCCGAAAGAGGAAATGATGGAAATTATTATGACTCAGGGCTTTCCTCAAGATCTGCTTAGGTTTAACGCTGAACTTTGGCATGCTCCTGCCGGCACCTATCTTGTCGAGAAGGAAGCGGGGATTAAAGACAGAGAAATTCTCAATGCCATTCGTTATCATACATCAGGACGGCCGGGGATGAGCCTGCTTGAAAAAATTATTTATTTAGCAGATTATATTGAACCAGGCAGACACTTTCCGGGTGTTGAGGAAGTACGGGAAATGGCAAAAGAGAATTTAGAAAAAGCATTGATTCAAGCCGTTAAAAATACAATATCATTTTTAATGAAAAAAAATCAGACCGTCTATCCTGAGACATTTTATACGTATAATGATTTAATCCAAAATGGAAGGGTTGAGTAAATGGACAATCAAGAACTACTTCAATTGACAGTTAAAGCAGCTGATGATAAAAGGGCAGAAAATATTCTTGCGCTAAATATGAAGGGAATTTCGCTAATTGCCGATTATTTTATGATTTGTCATGGGAATTCCGATAAGCAGGTTCAGGCAATCGCAAGAGAAATTAGGGAAAAGGCCAATGAAAACGGCTTTGATTTAAAGAGAATAGAAGGATTTGATGATGCACGCTGGGTGTTAATCGATTTGGGGGATGTTGTTGCCCATGTCTTTCATCGTGACGAAAGAAGCTATTATAATTTGGAGCGTTTATGGGGAGATGCACCGCGGGTTGACGTCTTAAGTGAGCTAAATTCATGACAAGCTACCAGCATTTTGCGTACCTTTATGACGAACTCATGAAGGATGCACCATATGATGAATGGATTCGATTTGTGGAAAAAAAGCTTGCCAAATACAATATTAAAGGCAGCAAGCTGCTTGACCTAGCCTGCGGAACAGGGCAGCTTTCTGTTCGTTTTGCCAAGCGGGGCTTCCAAGTGACCGGATCTGATTTATCGGCTGACATGCTGGCTGTTGCCCAAGCAAAAGCAGAAGAAGCGGGGCTTGTGATTCCATTTTTTGAACAGAATATGGCTGAATTCGAAAACTTGGAACAGTTTGATGTCATCGGAATCTTTTGTGATTCCTTGAATTACTTGGAAACTGAACAAGAGGTTAAAGAAACCTTTTTGCATGTTTTTCAGCATTTACAGCAGGGCGGACTTTTTATTTTTGATGTTCATTCAATTTTTAAAATCACTCAAGTCTTTATGAACCAAACCTTTGCTTTAAATGAAGACCATGTCGCTTATATTTGGAATAGCTTTCCTGGGGAAGAGCCAAATAGCGTGGAGCATGAGTTAAGTTTTTTTGTCTTGGATGAAAAGTCGGGAAAATATGATCGTTATGATGAGCTTCACTATCAGCGAACGTTTACCGTTCAGCAATATTCCGATTGGCTGGCTGAGGCGGGCTTTCAATTATTAGAGATTAATGCTGATTTTGAACACACTAAACCACAAACCAATTCCGAACGAATTTTTTTTATTGCACACAAAAGATAAAGCCATCTTCATTAAAAAAGATGGCTTTTTTTATTTATACTTGCAGGAAATTGTGGAAATTTGGCGAATTAATGTTTTGAGATTAGCAATTCTACTTTATCGAGATCTTCCTTGAATTTTGCGTGAGTAGCTTGAAATAAATGTTCAAACATTTTCCCGAGCTCTTTGTCGAGCACCTTAATCCCTTCTCCGGTAATTCCGCCTTTTACACAAACTTTTTCCTGGAGTGATGGTAAGGTGTAATGTCCTTGCTTGAGCAATTCACCAAGTCCCACAATCATTTCACTTGCCAAAACTGTGGCTATTTTTTCATCGATTTCCGTTTCTTTTACGGCTGCATTAATAAATGCTTGCAGCAAATAACTGAAAAATGCAGGTCCGCAGCTGACAATATCTGATGCCACTCTCGTTACCTTTTCATCAATATCGACTGGAACCGAAATCTTCGTCATTAAATTGTCCATTTCCAATCTCCAATTATCCCGGCAGCTTTCCCCATAGGTCATTAATGAAACTCCTGAAAGAGCCCGATTCGTGATGCTTGGGATAACTCTTACCACCGAACAAAAAACTTTACTCTCAATTTGTGCTGTACTGATAGGGCTTGTTATCGAAACAAGACATTTATTTTCCGTCAAGTGGGGATTTATCTTATCTATCACCTTAAAAACATCTAATGGCTTTACACAAACAAATATTAAATCGGATTGAGCTGCAACTTCTACTTCATTTGCCCCAACCCTTATTTCCTTGTATTTATCTTTAAGCAACATGGCTTTAGCGATCGTTCGGTTCGTAATCAGCATCGCAGAAGGAGATACGGCTTCTCCGTCAATTAACGCTTCCACCAAAATCCTCCCCATATTACCGGTGCCGATAATGCCAATATTCATTGTTTCGACCCTCCTTCACCTCAGAGTTTCTTTTATAACATTATGAGGAATGTTTGTAAAATATACCTTTAGAAAGGATGGTGCCAAGTGAAAGAATGGTTGATGGAACATAAGCGTTATGCTGTTGCATCTGTATTTCTTGTCGTGGTCTTAATTTTTTATTTTTACCAATACGGTGCTAGTGAGCCAGTCCAACCACAGCCCTTAGCGACTGAAAAGGTGTCGGAGGCTGGCAGTGTTCAAGAAAAATCCAAGGAAAATATGGAGAAGACACAGAGTCAAACAACTGCAGTAATTTTGGTGGATGTAAAGGGACAGGTGAAACAGCCGGGTGTCTATAAAGCCTCGGAGGGGGAGCGGGTTATTGATGTGGTTAGCCGTGCGGGAGGTGTAACTGAACAGGCTGAACAAGCTCAAGTGAATTTCGCAGAACGAGTAAAGGATGAAATGGTCATTTATATTCCGGCAAAGGGTGAATTGGAGGTGGTTCTCCCGGAGGCAACGGGAAATGGAGTTGTGGTCTCAGGGGGAACATCTAAGAATGAAGGTAAAATTAATCTCAATAATGCGGACGTCAATGAACTGCAAAACCTGCCTGGTATAGGGCCGGCAAAGGCAGCGGCGATCATCGATTACCGGGAAACAAGCGGACCCTTTAAACAAGCAGAAGATTTAAAGAATGTCAGTGGAATCGGTGAAAAAACGTATGAAAAATTAAAGGATTTGGTTACGGCGCCATAATTCTATCATTGACGACCATGGACAAGCATGATTAAACTTAAACAAAAGAGAACATCAAGGGAGTGGCTAAGGTGAATCGTATTTCATGGGATCAATATTTTATGGCGCAAAGTCATTTGCTTGCTTTAAGGAGCACATGCACCCGGCTTACAGTTGGGGCAACCATTGTCAGGGATAAACGGATTATCGCCGGGGGCTATAACGGTTCCATTGCAGGTGGGGACCATTGTATCGATAAAGGCTGTTATGTAGTCGACAATCATTGTATTCGTACTATTCACGCTGAAATGAATGCCCTTTTGCAATGCGCTAAATTTGGCGTTCCGACAGCAGAATCGGAAATTTATGTGACCCATTTTCCTTGTTTGCAATGCTGCAAAGCGATTATCCAGGCTGGCATTAAAACTGTTTATTATGCTGAAGATTATAAGAATCATCCATATGCAATTGAACTGTTTAAACAAGCGAATGTAAAAGTTGAAAAGGTAGAATTAACCGAACCAGTGATAGATTTTCGAAAGGTTAGTTCATAACCTTTGTTTGGCGCCGGACTTCAACCCGGCGTCAATATTTCAAAGACTGGAGAAGGCGCGATGACCGGAAAATATATATATTTTGCTGTTGCTGCTCTTTTAGGAGTATTGGCAGCACTGACCCATTTTCTGCCCTATTTTATGTTGTCCATCCTTTATCTGTTTGTTTTGCACTATTATAATAGGTTTCAACCATACCTATTAACAGTAACAACCGCAGTATGGCTTGTATTTTTCCTCTTTGGCTTTGAGGCAGCCAACCACAATCATACAAAGATTCCTGAGACTGTCGCTTCATTTTCCCTTGAATATATTCAAGACCCCAAAATAGACGGTGATTTATTACAAATCCAGGCAAAAGAGCATTTATATAAAGAAAAACTCCTAATCCGCTACAAAATCAATTCACAACAAGAAAAAGAAGACCTTAAAGATAAATCTTTTTATGGTTTTGTATGCAAGGTATCTGGCAGCTTGAAGAAACCAAAGACAGCTAAAAATCCGAATGGCTTTGACTATCGTAAGTATCTAAAAACAAAAGAAATTTACTGGATTGTTGAAAGTAAGGAAAGTCCTTTGAAAAACTGTACCCTTGTTAAGAGAAATTCCCTTTTTACCCCCATTCAAAATCTCCGCTTGATGGGAATTCATTACCTCGAAAAACAGTTTCCAACCGAAATTGCGTCATTATCTGCTGCTTTAATTTTTGGCGACAGGGGAATGTTTAGTCCAGATTTGCAGGAGGATTATCAAAAGACGGGACTTGTTCATTTATTGGCGATTTCAGGACTCCATGTTTCCCTCCTGATCGGGATGGTTTTTTATATGGGGATAAGATTGGGCTTGACAAGACAGATGATGACGAATTTTCTTTTGATAGTATTGCCTGTGTATGTCATCTTAACCGGCGCGTCCTCGTCAGTGGTTCGAGCAGGACTTATGATTTTTCTTCTTCTGGCAGTAGTAAAGTGGAAAAACCAGCTTAAATTGCTGCCCTTTGATGCCATCAGCCTTGCCTGTATCATTTATCTGGCCTTTAATCCGTTGGTGCTGTTTGACGTCGGCTTTCAATTATCGTTTACAGTAAGTGCTGCCATCATTTTGTCTTCAAAGCATATATTAGGGAAATATTCCATTAACATTATCCAAATGATTGCCATTTCCGCAGCCTCTCAATTAGCTGCACTCCCTTTTTTGCTGTATTACTTTTTTGGATTGTCCTTCATAGGGATAGTAGCTAACTTAATCTATATCCCCTTATTTTCATATGTTTATCTTCCCGGCTTGTATGGTTTATTTTTTATTCAACTATTATTAGAGTGGACTCCGGAAATCCTCATTAAATTCTTCTTGGCAATAATTACCCTTTTTAACAATTTAATTGCTTCGCTCGCTGATTTAAATTTTGCTGCATTAGTGCCTGGGAGACCAAATCTTTTCTTTTTACTATTTGATATTGTGGTGATTATTTGTATTTTTTACATTTGGGAAAAGAGGGGTTATCCAAACAGAAAATGGCATCTTGTCGGTTTATCTGCCGCTCTTATGACCTTTCAATCAGGCTGGAACTGGGCTGAGCCGTTCGGTGAGGTAACGATGATCGATGTGGGACAAGGGGATAGTATCCTCATCCATTTTCCCCGTGGTGGCGGAGATTATCTGATTGACACGGGTGGAACGATGAATTTTATGGATGAAAATTGGCGGGAGCGAGCGAAACCGTATGAGGTGGGCAGTGATGTTGTTGTTCCATTCTTAAAGGGAAAAGGGATCACAAAAATTGATAAATTAATCTTAACACACGGGGATATGGATCATATTGGAGGTGCCAAATCTATAATAAAGGAGCTTATGGTGAAAGAAATTCTCCTGCCCTCAGTCGCCGAACCATCTGCCTTGGAAGAAGAAATCAAGGCGCAGGCTGACAAAAAGGGAATAAATATTGTTCACGTTTCTTCTGGATATCGATGGGGAAACGCGGATCATCAATTTTATATACTTAGTCCGGATGAAAATTTTAATGGTGAACGAAACAGTGGGTCGCTTGCCATATTTGCCCGTTTCGGAGGGTTGAATTGGTTTTTTGGGGGAGATTTGGACAAGCCGGGTGAGGAAAGAATTATCCGGAAATATCCGGAATTAACGGTGGATGTCCTTAAAGCGGGACATCATGGGAGTAAAACCTCGAGTTCGGAAGCATTTATAAGGCAGATTAAGCCTAGAGTGGCTCTAATTTCCGCGGGAGAAGGAAATCGTTACGGGCATCCCCACCAAGAGGTATTGGAACTTTTAAAGGAAGAAAGAACTGTTATTTATCGAACAGACCTTCAGGGTGCAATAACTTTCCGATTTTTTAGAGATAAAGGAACCTTTTCAACGTTTTTGCCATAAGATACATCACTTAATGAAAAAGAGGCTGCGGTAATACAGCCTCTAGAAACTCTTATGTAGCATTAAATTAAGAACCGATCAGCTTAATGACTGTAGCAATGATAAACATTACAGCAAAAAAGCCAAAAGACACACCGAATCCAACCCCTGAATCAATTGCATCGTTACGCTTGCTTTGCGGATTTTTTTCAAATTGGTTCACAGTCTACCCCTCCTATTTCACAATATAGTATAAGCGATTTACTAAAAAAAATCCAGCCTCCCCTAAATGCTTTTCCTGTACTGACAAGTGTTGTCAAAATAGTTTGACTAACAAAGGGCTACAATAAGCTTACCAAAGGAACTCCGCCTGACATATCGGTACCTAGGGCTGATAAAAGCAGGCGTTCATTATAGATCGGGAATTGGCACTATGGCGAATGCTGTCAATTCCCTTTTAATTATTCGGAAATAACTCTTGCAAACCTGGCGTTTTGTACTTGTCAAATTGTCCAAGCTTCATTACGATAATAAAGAGTGAAATAAAGAGGAGCCTGGACAAAATGGTAACAGATGTGTGGCGGAAAATTAAACAAAATCATATTGCTCCTATTTATTTATTATATGGAACAGAAAGCTTTTTAATTAATGAGACTAAGCAATTGCTGCTAGACCATATATTAAATGAAGAGGAAAAGGACTTTAATTTTGCAGCCTATGATTTGGAGGAGACTCCGCTTGAAATTGCAGTCGAGGATGCGGAAACCTTTCCGTTTTTAGGAGAACGGAAGGTTATACTTTTACATAATCCGATTTTTTTAACAGCCGAAAAATCGAAAGGAAAAGTTGAGCATAATATAGCAAAGCTTGAAGCCTATATACAGGAGCCTGCGCCGTATACAGTCTTGGTCATTTCGGCACCTTATGAGAAATTAGATGAAAGAAAGAAAATTACAAAAGAACTTAAACGAACTTCAGAGGTTGTCGAGGCCAAAAAATTAAATGAACATGAACTAAAAAATTGGGTGAAGGACCGGGCGAAGACATCAGGAATTGAAATCGAAACTGATGCTGTTGAGCAGCTCCTCGCGCTTTCGGGTACCAACTTGTTCATGCTTTCGAGCGAACTAGAAAAGCTTGCTTTATATGCTGCAAATGAGAAAAGAATTGATGCGGCACTTGTGGAAAAATTGGTTGCCCGTTCATTGGAGCAAAATATTTTCTCGCTTATCGAAAAAGTAGTACAGCGAAAATTGGAGGAAGCTTTAAGGATTTATTTTGATTTGTTAAAGCAAAATGAGGAACCGATCAAAATATTGGCGCTCCTTTCTAATCAATTTCGCTTGATCTATCAAGTGAAGGAGCTGTCGAGACGAGGGTATGGCCAGCAGCAGATTGCGCACTTTTTGAAAACCCATCCATTTCGAGTCAAGCTTGCTCTCGGACAGGCGGCTCAATTTACGGACGAAGAGCTTACAAATCTCATTAGCCTCCTTGCTGAAGCCGACTATCAAATGAAAACCGGCGGGATGAATAAGTCATTACTGATAGAGATGCTGCTTTTTAAATTAAAGAAATAATTATTTAGTATTCCAGGCTGTCGAACTTTCGATAGCCTTTTTATTTGTATAAAGTTTTCCAACAGGCCCATTAGTTGAGATAGAAATATTTCAAATTAACAGATCCAAGAATATAAAAAAACGATTCCTGAAAAAAGGAATCGTTTTTTTATTATAGTGCGTTGATTTTCTTCATTAGGCGAGCTTTTTTACGAGCTGCAGCGTTTTTGTGGATAAGACCTTTTGCAGCTGCTTTATCTAATTGGCTAGCAGCATTTACTAAAGCTTCCTTCGCAGTAGCAGCGTCGTTAAGAGTAACAGCAGCTTCTACTTTCTTTACTGAAGTACGCATTGCAGATTTCGCCATTGTATTTTGAGCATTACGAGATTCGCTAGTTTTTACACGCTTAATAGCAGATTTAATGTTAGGCATTACTTTCACCTCCTGTAAAGAATCGAGACTATATGAACTCGACTTAACATTCATAAACAATTATTCGCAACAAGAGATATTTTATCAAACGGTCAACTAGATTGCAATATAGAATTCATTAGCTTGGCTAGAATATATTGCATGTTTTCTTTAAAAAGGGGCAAAAATAGGAAATAGTTTCTATTTGCAGGAAATCTTTTTTTCAAATGGAGGATTGAACATGAAGGAATCTATCGACTTAAGTCAATATTCGGTCCGCACTGATTTAGCAATTGAAGCCAGGGAAATGGTACTGGCACAAACTGTTGATCAAGAGGAAAATTTGTCTCAAATTGAAGGGGTCATTATTAAAGAAAAAGATGTTGATGATATAAAAATCTCTTTAGTAGAAGTGACGAAACAAGGAGAGGCGCAGCTTGGAAAAAAAGCCGGACGATATTTAACCTTAGAGGTCCAGGGGATCCGTCAGCAAAATACGGAAGTGCAACAAAAAGTGCAGGAAATCTTTGCTAGCGAGTTTGCCCATTTTTTGGAGGGGTCAGGGGTTAAGAAATCGGATTCCTGTCTTGTGGTTGGATTGGGGAACTGGAATGTAACGCCGGATGCGGTTGGTCCGATGGTTTGTGAAAACCTGCTTGTGACACGCCATCTTTTCCAGTTACAGCCAGAAAATGTGGAGGAAGGCTACCGATCTGTCAGTGCATTGTCACCGGGAGTTATGGGGCTAACGGGCATTGAGACCAGCGACATTATTTTCGGGGTTGTAGAAAAGACCAAGCCCGATTTTGTGATCGCAATTGACGCCTTGGCATCACGGTCTATTGAAAGGGTGAATTCTACCATCCAAATCTCTGATACTGGCATCCATCCCGGTTCTGGGGTGGGGAACAAGCGAAAGGAATTAAGTAAAGATACATTGGGGGTTCCTGTTATTGCTGTAGGAGTTCCTACAGTGGTAGATGCCGTTTCGATTACAAGTGATACGATTGACTTCATTTTAAAGCATTTTGGCAAAGAAATGAAAGAAGGGAACAGACCTTCCAGAGCACTTGCTCCTGCCGGGATGACCTTTGGAGAACGACGCAAACTGACCGAAGAAGATTTGCCGGAAGAAAAGCATCGTAAAACCTTCCTCGGCATTGTCGGGACACTTCCGGATGATGAGAAACGCAAACTGATTCAAGAAGTCCTTTCACCGCTTGGCCATAATTTAATGGTTACACCAAAAGAGGTTGATGTGTTTATTGAAGATATGGCAAACCTCCTCGCTAATGGACTAAACGCCGCCCTCCACAGCACCGTTGACCAAGGTAACGCAGGATTCTATACACGATAAAAATGTTAGAGGCAGTCTGATTTGGGCTTGCCTCTAAAAACTGGTTCTACCAACTCTATCAATGTCATAGGATTTACTAGAATCCTTTTTGTGAGAGGTGGAACCATGAAAACCAAAGCTTCAGGAACCTTTATAATGGTGCAAGGGACAAGTGTCCTTAAGTTTATGGCCGCACTGTTTATATTCTTATTGTTTATTTTTTCTATCAGCGGGCTCTTAACATCTTTAAAGCCACAATATAGACTATCTTCCTCCTCCGTCAACCAGGCGGCAACGAAAGTGAACGGTGAACTTCTTTTTCAACTAATGGGCTGGGAAAACCATCACTTCTTAAAAGTGAAGCCCGACTTTACGATGCCAACACTAACGAATTTGGTTTTTAAACTGTCAAGTAACATTAATTTGGATGACCCAAGAAGTATGCTTGGCCGAGAACTGCCAGGATTTTATCAGTTTGATGGGCAGATACTGGTTGCTGGAGAAGGCACTAATTATACAAATATGCCAATGGAATCCTCGCCGCCGCTTGAAATTATGAAAGCGGAACAAGAGGCATCCCTGCAGAATATCGAAGGCTTGGATAAGCCTTCGGATGATAATCCGTCACCTGCACCGGGCCAAACGACCGGAGATCGGAAGGTTGTCTACGTTTACTTTACACATAATCGGGAATCCTATTTACCGTATCTAAAAGGCGTAACGAATCCCAATTTGGCCTACCATTCACAGATTAATGTGACTAAAATCGGAGACCAATTAAAAACAAGCCTCGAGGAAAGAGGAGTCGGAACCTTTGTCGACAAAACGGATGTCCAAGGAAACCTAAATAAAAAGGGCCTAAAATATTGGAATTCCTACACGGAATCTCGCTCACTGGTGCAAACTGCCATGGCCTCGAATCGAGATTTGCAATATTTTATTGATGTGCATCGCGATTCACACCGGAAAGCTGAAACAACCATTTCAATTAATGGGAAATCTTACGCTAAGATAGCTTTTATCATCGGTGGTAAAAATCCAAACCATGAAAAAAATGCGCAGCTAGCGAGCGAACTCCACAGCCTAATGGAAAAGAAATATAAAGGCTTAAGCAGGGGAGTTATTGTTAAAAACGAATCTGGGTCGAATAGTGTCTACAATCAAAACCTTTCTGATAATGCCATGTTAATTGAATTCGGCGGTGTTGATAATACATTTGAAGAACTGGATCGGTCGGCAGATGCACTCGCAGATGTATTCAGCGATTATTTCTGGCAGGCAGAAAAGGTGAACAAGGATACGGAGCAATCTACCAATAAACAATAAACAATAAATGATAGGAGCATTTCGGATGAAAATGTTCATGGTAAAAAGTTTCATTTTTGCAGCCCTAATGTTCATTTCAGTTTTAACGGGAATGGAACTGGCGAATAATGGAATTCAAAAAATGAAAGGTTATGAGGATCCTAATTTTCAAAACGCCGTCTCGATAAATGAAACAGGGGATGATCTAAAGGCGACGTTTCTTGGTAAAAATATTTCCAATCATGATATTGAAGCAAAGAAGAAAAAACTTGAAGAGATCAATGCCTATAATTTTTTCTCCTCAATGGGTAGAAAGATGTCAGATGGCTTAACCAAAGCTTCTGAGAGTCTGATTGATTTGATAGCTAAATAAACGGCGGCACCAGTGGTGGTGCTGCTGTTTTAGTTTTCGTTGAATCTTGATAATCCTCTTGTTATAATGAAAAATAGTGTATCTGCGCCAATTTAGTAGGAGTGAACCACATGAATAGAGATGAACGACTGAAACGCCAATCAAAAATCAGAAACTTTTCCATTATTGCCCATATCGACCATGGGAAGTCGACCTTGGCCGACCGGATTTTAGAAAAAACTAACGCCCTTTCCTCTCGAGAAATGAAAGACCAGCTTCTGGATTCAATGGATTTGGAAAGAGAGCGCGGGATTACAATAAAATTAAATGCTGTCCAGTTAAAATATAAAGCGAAAGACGGCGAGGACTATATTTTTCATTTAATTGACACACCAGGACATGTCGACTTTACTTATGAAGTGTCGCGCAGCCTTGCTGCCTGTGAAGGGGCTGTTCTTGTTGTTGATGCAGCGCAGGGGATAGAAGCACAAACATTAGCAAATGTTTATCTAGCGCTAGATAATGAACTTGAAATTTTACCGGTAATTAATAAAATTGACCTGCCAAGTGCCGACCCGGAAAGAGTGCGCAGTGAAATTGAAGACGTCATTGGGCTTGATGCTTCCGAGGCAGTATTAGCCTCGGCAAAAGCAGGAATCGGCATTGAGGAAATTCTCGAGCAGGTTGTTGAGAAAGTTCCTGCCCCAACAGGAGACCCTGAAGCACCGTTAAAAGCGTTAATTTTTGATTCCTTATACGATGCTTATCGCGGTGTCGTCGCCTATATTCGAGTTGTTGATGGAACGGTTAAAGTCGGTGAAAAAATTAAAATGATGGCCACCGGTGCTGAATTCGAGGTAACAGAAGTTGGTGTATTTTCTCCAAAAGCAGTTCTTAGGGAAGAACTGTCCGTCGGGGATGTTGGCTTTTTAACTGCTTCGATTAAGAATGTAGGGGATTCCCGAGTCGGGGATACGATAACGAATGCCAAAAACGGTGCGAAAGAACCGCTGCCAGGTTACCGGAAATTAAATCCAATGGTTTATTGCGGTATGTATCCGATTGACACGGCTAAATTTAATGACCTCCGCGAAGCATTGGAAAAACTGCAGCTTAATGATTCCGCCCTGCAATTTGAACCGGAAACCTCCCAAGCGCTTGGTTTTGGCTTCCGCTGCGGATTTTTAGGACTGCTGCATATGGAAATCATCCAAGAGCGGATTGAGCGGGAATTTAAAATCGATTTAATTGCGACTGCTCCAAGTGTTATTTATCATGTGCATATGACAGACGGAGAGCAGATCAACGTGGACAACCCATCCAACATGCCAGACCCGCAAAAAATCGACCGGGTTGAGGAGCCGTATGTAAAAGCAACCATGATGTCGCCAAACGATTATGTTGGCGCGATTATGGAGCTTTGCCAGCAAAAACGCGGTAATTTTGTCGATATGCAGTACTTGGATGAAAATCGGGTCAGCATCATCTACGAAATCCCGCTTGCAGAGATTGTTTATGATTTCTTTGACCAATTGAAGTCCAACACGAGAGGCTATGCTTCATTTGATTATGAACTGATTGGTTATAAACCGTCTAAGCTGGTTAAAATGGATATCATGTTAAATGGTGAAAAAGTAGACGCATTAAGCTTTATCGTCCATAAAGACTTCGCTTACGAACGGGGAAAAGTAATTGTCGAAAAGCTGAAGGAATTAATCCCAAGGCAGCAATTTGAAGTTCCTATCCAAGCTGCAATCGGGCAGAAAATTGTCGCTCGTTCCTCGATTAAGGCGATGCGAAAAAACGTTTTGGCAAAATGTTACGGCGGTGACATTTCTCGTAAACGTAAATTGCTCGAGAAGCAAAAAGAAGGTAAGAAGCGGATGAAACAGGTTGGTTCCGTTGAAGTGCCGCAAGAAGCGTTCATGGCCGTGCTAAAGATGGACGACAATAATACAAAAAAATAACTTCAACACGAGGTCAGGACAAGCCTATATAGGTGAAGCCTGCCTCTTTTTGTTAGGCTCTTTTCTCATATATTGTTGCTTTTAACTATATTGAAAACACCGAGTGGATTGGAGCGAAAGGCGCTTGACTCCTGCGGGAAATAGAGGAAAGGTCGAGACCCCGCAGACGGAACGTCGAGGAGGCTCGACTTCCTCCCCGCGGGTTTGCTGAGCGCCTGTAGCGGAAAGGAACGGATAGTGTTATTCCCAAAAACAACAAACTTTACGAAAAGAGCCTTTTGTTATTAATAAGGAGTTGAAACGTAAATGATTAAAGCTGCCTATCTGCACATTCCTTTTTGTGAACATATTTGCCATTATTGCGATTTTAACAAAGTGTTTCTTAAGGGGCAGCCTGTTGATGAATACTTACAAGTTCTGGATCAGGAAATGCAAATGACCTTGGCGCAGTTTCCAGTGAAAGAACTTGATACTATTTTTGTTGGGGGAGGAACGCCAACATCTTTAAATGAAAAGCAGCTTGAGCGATTCTGTGAAAGCATTAACCGACATTTATTGAAAAGTTCAGATGTAGAATTTACTTTCGAAGCAAATCCTGGTGATTTATCGACGCAAAAATTACAAATATTAAAGGATGCAGGTGTCAATCGGATTAGTCTTGGCGTTCAAACCTTTAATGATGAATTGTTGAAAAAAATCGGCCGTGTTCATCGGGCCGAAGATGTCTATCGAACCATTGACAATGTGAAGAAGACAGGATTTCAGAATATTAGTATTGACCTGATTTACAGTTTGCCAGAACAAACGCTTGAAGACTTTCAAGCTTCTCTTGATGCGGCCTTTTCATTGGACATTCCGCATTACTCAGCCTACTCGTTAATTATCGAGCCTAAGACCGTTTTTTATAATTTAATGAAAAAAGGCCGCCTTCCAGTCCCGGGTGAGGATATGGAGGCACAAATGTATGAAATGGCAATGGAGGCAATGGAAAAACACGGCTTCAAACAGTATGAAATCAGCAACTTTGCCAAGCCTGGTTTCGAAAGCAGGCATAATTTAACCTATTGGGACAACGAAAACTATTTTGGTTTTGGGGCAGGAGCGCATAGCTATGTAGACGGCTTTCGCCGCTCAAATTATGGACCGTTGAAAAAATATATCGACCAGATTAACAACGGAAAACTTCCCATCATTGAGGAACATCAAGTAACATTAACGGAACAAATGGAGGAAGAAATGTTTTTAGGCCTGCGAAAAACGGAAGGTGTTTCCATCTCACGTTTTAAAATGAAATTTGATCGTGATCCCGAGCAATTATTCAAGCAGGAATTAGCTGATTTAATATCAAGACAATTGTTAAATGTACAGGATGGCAGAATATATTTAACTAAAAAGGGCCGCCTGTTAGGAAATGAAGTTTTTCAGTCGTTTTTGGGAGTATGTAATTGACACCATAATTCCTTTTTGATAATTTATTAGTATAATTAGCACTCGTTAATGCGGAGTGCTAACAGAGGTGATGAATGTTGTTAACAGATCGTCAATTGTTGATTCTTCAGGTAATTGTTGATGACTTTATTCGATCTGCACAACCAGTCGGCTCTAGAAGTTTGTCGAAAAAAGAGGGAATTTCCTTTAGTTCGGCAACGATTCGAAATGAAATGGCCGATCTTGAGGAAATGGGGTTTATCGAAAAAACTCATACCTCATCAGGGCGTGTCCCTTCGGAAAAAGGTTATCGTTACTACGTTGACCATTTGCTTTCACCGCAGACTTTGAATCCTCAGGATATTTCAATTATCCAATCCATCTTTGCGGAGAGGATTTTTGAATTCGAAAAAATTATCCAAAGATCTGCAAAAATTTTGTCAGAGATGACGAATTATACATCAATTGTTCTTGGGCAGGATGTCGGCATCAATAAGCTGAAAAGAATCCAAATCATCCCTTTAAACAAAGAAACAGCTGTTGCGATCTTAGTAACTGATACTGGCCATGTGGAAAATAGGACCTTTTCACTGCCGGCTGCACTTGATATGAGTGAATTGGAGAAAATCGTTAACATCCTAAACGAAAAATTATCTGGTGTTCCGCTTGAAGATTTACATGATAAGATTTTTAAAGAGGTGGCGATGCTTTTAAAACAGCATATTCGCCGCTTCGACCTTTTTCTTCATACCATTGCGGAAACCTTTAAAATGCCAGCAACAAATGAAAAGTTATTTTTCGCAGGGAAAACGAACATGTTAAGTCAGCCGGAATTTCATGATATTGCCAAAATACGTAATCTATTAACCATGATAGATCGAGAAGATTGGATTACGAATTTAATCAAAAGCAATCAAAAGGGCATAAGCGTGAAGATTGGCAGTGAGAATCAAAATAGTATCATGGAAGATTGCAGTCTGATCACGGCTACTTATTCTGCCGGTAAAGAAAAATTGGGGACGATTGCGATTCTTGGTCCGACAAGAATGGAATATTCACGTGTTATCAGCTTAATGCAGTTATTAAGCCATGATTTATCGGCAGTATTAACAAAGCTGTATCAATACAAATAACACTGGTAATATTGAGTAAGGGTGAAATCAACCATTTCACCCTCTTACCATGATTATCAGCCATTGAATAAGTGTGATTTGATTCTTTAAGGGAGGTGAATATGTTGTCAAACGAAAAAAACAAAACCTTGAATGAAGAAATGGAAGATTTAAGCGGCAGCGAAAGCGTTGAATATACTGATAATGAAGTTGTTGGGGCTGGACAATCAATTGAACAAACAATTGAAATGGAGTCAGATGCTGCTGAACAGCCTGAATATGCTGATGCTGAAGCGCAATTGCAGGAAATGCAAATGTTAAAGGAGAAACTGGAGGCGGCAGAGAATCGCTACCTTCGCCTGCAAGCAGACTTTGATAATTTCAAACGCCGTACCCGATTGGATCAAGAAGCGGCCGAAAAATATAGAGCGCAAAAACTTGTTACCGATTTACTTCCGGTACTTGATAACTTTGGAAGAGCTTTGCAGATTGAGGCAGACAACGAACAAACAAAGTCATTGCTGCAGGGAATGGATATGGTTTACCGCAGCTTAATCGATGCTTTGAAAAAAGAAGGTGTTGAGCCAATTGAAGCAGTGGGGAAGGAATTTGACCCTCATCAGCATCATGCTGTAATGCAGGGAGACGATGCTGCTTATGGTTCAAACGTAGTGATTGAGGAATTCCAGAAGGGCTATTTACTAAAGGACCGGGTGATTCGGCCATCAATGGTAAAGGTGAATCAATAAGCCTACATATAATTTTATAAGGAGGATAAATACAATGAGCAAAATTATCGGTATTGACCTTGGTACAACCAACTCATGTGTTGCTGTACTTGAAGGCGGGGAACCAAAAGTAATTCCCAATCCAGAAGGCAACCGCACAACTCCATCTGTTGTAGCCTTCAAAAATGGGGAACGTCAAGTAGGGGAAGTGGCAAAGCGCCAGGCTATCACAAACCCAAATACGATTATTTCCATTAAGCGTCATATGGGTACTGCCCATAAGGAAGAAATTGAAGGAAAGCAATATACACCGCAGGAGATTTCGGCTATCATTCTTCAGTATTTAAAATCCTATGCAGAGGATTATCTTGGTGAACCAGTAACAAAGGCAGTCATTACTGTTCCGGCTTACTTTAACGATGCTGAGCGCCAGGCCACGAAGGATGCGGGGAAAATTGCCGGTCTTGAAGTAGAACGGATTATTAATGAACCGACTGCTGCAGCTCTAGCTTACGGTTTGGATAAAACAGACCAAGATCAAACGATTCTAGTTTATGACCTAGGCGGAGGTACATTTGACGTATCCATTCTTGAACTTGGTGACGGAGTTTTTGAGGTAAAAGCAACTGCTGGTGATAACCGTCTAGGCGGCGATGACTTTGACCAAGTAATTATTGATTATTTAGTCGAGCAATTCAAAAAAGAAAATGGCATTGATCTTTCACAAGATAAAATGGCATTGCAACGTTTGAAGGATGCTGCGGAAAAAGCCAAAAAGGATCTTTCAGGTGTGTCTTCAACCCAAGTTTCTCTGCCATTCATTACGGCAGGTCCTGCAGGCCCGCTTCATTTGGAAGTGACTTTAACAAGAGCAAAGTTTGACGAATTAACAGCTCATCTAGTTGAACGTACGATGGGACCTGTCCGCCAGGCTCTGAGCGATGCAAGCATGACGGCTGCAGAACTTGACAAAGTTATTCTAGTCGGTGGTTCTACTCGTATTCCTGCAGTTCAGGAAGCAATTAAAAAGGCAACTGGGAAGGAGCCGCATCGCGGGGTAAATCCAGATGAAGTAGTAGCGATGGGTGCTGCTATTCAGGGAGGCGTCATTACTGGTGATGTAAAAGACGTTGTATTGCTTGACGTAACGCCATTATCTCTTGGTATTGAAACAATGGGCGGTGTATTTACCAAATTAATCGACCGCAATACAACAATTCCAACATCTAAGTCACAGGTGTTCTCAACTGCTGCTGACAATCAAACAGCCGTGGATATCCATGTTCTTCAAGGGGAACGCCCAATGGCAGCGGATAACAAAACATTAGGCCGTTTCCAACTATCCGATATTCCGCCGGCACCACGGGGAATTCCGCAAATCGAAGTATCTTTCGATATCGATAAGAACGGTATCGTTAATGTTCGCGCTAAAGACCTTGGCACTAACAAAGAGCAGCAAATTACAATTAAATCATCTACAGGACTTTCTGATGATGAAATTCAAAAAATGGTCCGCGAAGCAGAAGAAAACGCTGAAGCCGATAAACAACGTAAAGAAGAAGCAGAACTTCGCAATGAGGCAGATCAGCTAGTCTTTACAACAGAAAAAACCTTAAAAGACCTTGAAGGTAAGGTTGACGCTGCTGAAGTAGCGAAAGCAAATGATGCAAAGGATGCCCTAAAGCAAGCTATCGAGAAAAACGATTTAGCAGAAATGCGTGCAAAAAAGGATGCTCTTCAAGAAATCGTTCAGGCTTTAACTGTAAAGCTTTATGAGCAGGCAGCTGCGGCACAGCAAGCTCAGGCGGGCGGCGCTGATGCAGGTGCCTCTGGCAAAAAAGATGACAATGTAGTTGATGCAGAATTTGAAGAAGTAAAAGATGACAAATAATTGATTTTAAAAAAAAAGTCAAAGTCAGGCTAATGGCTTTGGCTTTTTTAGCTAATCAGAATTTATTCGATAAATTCTGAAAGCATAAATACAACTATGCCTCTGTCTTCGTCCTAGCGGACTTGCCAGTCGGTGAGTTTTTATTTATTGCTATACCTTTCCTAGGGTGTTAGAATAAGCTTTATGTGAAAAGATTCGGGAGTGATGGTAATCAATGAGTAAACGGGATTACTATGAGGTGCTTGGTTTAAGCAAAGGTGCCTCAAAGGATGAAATAAAAAAGGCTTATCGCAAACTATCTAAACAATATCACCCGGATATTAATAAAGAGCCGGATGCAGCGGATAAATTTAAGGAAATAGCAGAAGCCTATGAAGTGTTAAGTGATGATCAAAAACGGGCACACTATGACCAATTTGGACATACAGACCCTAATCAAGGCTTTGGAGGATTTGGCGGCGGTTCCGATTTCGGCGGCGGTTTCGGAGGCTTTGAAGATATTTTTAATACCTTTTTTGGCGGAGGCGGTTCACGGAGAAGGGATCCGAATGCGCCAAGACAGGGAGCAGACCTGCAATATACGATGACCATTTCTTTTGAGGAAGCGGCATTCGGTAAAGAGACGGATATTGAAATTCCTCGTGAAGAAACTTGTGAAACATGTAACGGTTCAGGAGCAAAGCCTGGAACGAAGCCAGAGACCTGTAAACATTGTCAGGGTTCAGGACAAGTAAGTGTGGAGCAGAATACTCCATTCGGCCGAATTGTGAACAGACGTACCTGCCACTACTGTAATGGAACCGGTAAAGAGATTAAAAATAAATGTGCTACTTGCGGCGGCACTGGTAAAGTGAAGAAGCGTAAGAAGATCCATGTTAAAATTCCTGCTGGAATCGACGATGGCCAGCAGATGCGTCTCTCTGGACAAGGTGAAGGTGGTATTAACGGCGGTCCGGCAGGAGATCTTTATGTCGTTTTCCACGTTCGTGACCATGAATTTTTTGAGCGTGATGGCGATGACATTTATTGTGAAATGCCAATCACGTTTGTTCAGGCGACACTTGGTGCCGAGATTGAAGTGCCAACTTTGCATGGTAAAGTAAAATTAAAGGTACCTGCTGGTACACAAACTGGAACAAAATTCCGATTAAGAGGAAAAGGCGTTCCAAATGTCCGTGGTTATGGTACGGGTGATCAGCATATACTTGTTCGGGTTATCACCCCAACAAAATTAAGTGATAAACAAAAACAATTGCTGCGCGAATTCGATGAGGCAAGCGGCAATGCTCCTCTTGGAGAACATGAAGAAAGCTTTTTTTCAAAAGTAAAACGTGCCTTTAAAGGCGAGTAAGGATTGGAGCTGGTAGAATGAAGTGGTCTGAAATTAGTATCCACACAACAAATGAAGCGATTGAGCCAATTTCTCATATTTTACACGAAGCTGGGGCAAGCGGTGTTGTAATTGAGGATCCATTTGAATTGACAAAGGAAAGGGAAGATCAATTCGGTGAAATCTACCAGCTTAATCCAGATGATTACCCTGAGGAAGGCGTCATTGTAAAGGCCTATTTGCCGGTCAATAGTTTCCTGGGCGAAACAGTCGAAGCAATTAAAGACTCTATTAATAATCTTATCCTGTTCAATATCGATATTGGCTTAAATAAGGTTACAATCAGTGAAGTGAATGAGGAAGAATGGGCGACTGCCTGGAAGAAGTATTATAACCCTGTTAAGATCTCTGAAAGGTTCACGATTGTTCCTACCTGGGAAATATATAACCCCGTCAGCAGCGATGAATTAATCATTGAATTAGACCCAGGCATGGCGTTTGGCACGGGAACACATCCGACGACGGTGATGTGTATTCAATCTCTTGAAAGAACGGTCCGTCCGGGTGATCGGGTCATTGATGTTGGAACAGGATCAGGTGTTCTAAGTATTGCTGCTGCCATGCTGGGAGCCGAGGATGTAAGGGCTTTTGACCTTGACGAAGTGGCGGTTACACAGGCAAAATTAAATATTAAGTTAAATAAAGTTCACAATAAGGTGAATGTTTCTCAGAATAACCTCCTTGATGGCGTTGAAGAAGGCTCTGCTGATGTCATTGTAGCCAATATTTTAGCGGAAGTCATATTGCGATTTACCGCTGATGCTGCCCGGATTGTAAAGCCGGGAGGTTATTTCATTACTTCAGGTATTATTCAACAGAAAAAGGATCAAGTAAAAGAGGCACTTGTATCATCCGGTTTTGAAATTACAGAAACCATTTTAATGGAGGATTGGGTTGCCATTATTTCAAAAAGGGTATAATGAAGAAGCTAAGGGGGATTTTCATCCCCTTTTTGTATTTCATTCTTTATTAATGCTTTACATTTTAGTAAAATAAGACGTATTCTGTGTTAGAGAGGGTGCAAAGTTGTGCAGCGCTACTTTGTTAAAAATCGAGCAAGTGAAGATCGTTTTATCATAGATGAAGAAGATCGTCACCATATAGTCAAGGTGATGCGAATGGAACTTGGCGATCAAATCATTTGTGTCGATCCGGAAGGTAATCAGGCCGTTTGCCGGCTTGCAGAAATTACCGATGAAAGAGTGGCTGCAGACGTTGTACAATGGAAAGAAGAGGTTTCTGAGCTGCCGATTTCAGTTACCATTGCAAGCGGACTGCCTAAAGGGGACAAGCTTGAGTGGATTATCCAAAAAGGAACGGAATTAGGAGCTCATCAATTTATCCCTTTCTCAGCCGCACGCTCGGTTGTAAAATGGGATGAGAAAAAGGCTGCAAAAAAAATAGAGAGATGGCAAAAAATTGCTAAAGAGGCAGCCGAGCAATCACATCGTGCCATGCTGCCAACAGTTGAAAGAGCGATGAGTTTTAAAGAATTGCTTGCTAAAAGTAAAGAATTTGATTATAAATTAGCTGCGTATGAGGAGGAAAGTAGAAACGGAGAAACATCCGTTTTTTCTGCTGTCCTGAAACAATTACAGCCTGGTGAATCTCTTCTTCTAGTCTTTGGACCCGAAGGGGGTCTTTCAGAAGAAGAGGTACAGCAGCTTAAGCATAATGGATTTGCCCTTTGCGGACTCGGTCCGCGCATATTAAGGACGGAAACGGCCCCATTGTATTCCCTTGCGGCCATTTCCTATCATTTTGAATTACTGAGGTGAACAGATAATGGCAACAGTTGCTTTTCATACTTTGGGTTGTAAAGTCAACCACTATGAAACAGAAGCCATTTGGCAATTATTTAAGCAAGAAGGCTATGAACGCGTGGATTTCGAATCCATGTCGGATGTTTATGTTATAAATACCTGTACGGTTACGAATACAGGTGATAAAAAAAGCCGTCAAGTCATCCGTCGTGCGGTTAGAAAAAATCCTGATGCCGTTATTTGTGTTACAGGTTGTTATGCGCAAACATCACCGGCAGAAATCATGGCCATCCCGGGCGTAGATGTTGTTGTTGGAACACAGGATCGTGTTAAAATGTTGGGCTATATTGAGCAGTATAAAACAGAGCGGCAGCCAATTAACGGCGTCGGCAATATCATGAAGAACCGCGTCTATGAAGAACTGGATGTACCATCCTTTACAGATAGAACACGTGCCTCTTTGAAAATTCAAGAAGGCTGTAATAATTTCTGTACCTTCTGTATAATTCCATGGGCTCGCGGTCTGATGAGATCACGTGATCCGCAGGAAGTTATTCACCAGGCCCAGCAATTAGTGGATGCCGGCTATAAGGAGATTGTCCTTACAGGTATTCACACAGGCGGTTATGGAGAGGACATGAAGGATTATAATCTTGCGATGCTGCTTCGCGACTTAGAAGCACAGGTTAAAGGAATTGAGCGACTGAGAATTTCTTCGATAGAGGCCAGTCAAATTACCGATGAAGTAATTGAAGTCATCAAGCATTCAAATATTGTTGTCCGCCATTTGCATATTCCGATTCAATCTGGTTCAAATACTGTTTTGAAAAGAATGCGTCGTAAATATACGATGGAGTTTTTCGCAGAAAGATTGGAACGATTGAAGGAAATCCTTCCGGGTCTTGCTGTAACCTCCGACGTTATTGTTGGTTTCCCTGGCGAAACGGAAGAGGAATTTATGGAGACTTATAATTTTATAAAAGAACATAAATTCTCGGAGCTTCATGTTTTCCCTTACTCCAAGCGTACCGGAACACCTGCTGCCAGAATGGAAGATCAAGTGGATGAAGAGGTCAAAAATGACCGCGTTCACCGCTTAATCACTCTTTCTGATCAACTAGCAAAAGAGTATGCTTCAGAATTTGAAGGTGAGGTTCTGGAGGTTATTCCGGAAGAGGAGTTTAAAGAAATGGCTGAATCAGGCCTTTATGTGGGCTACACTGATAACTACTTAAAGGTTGTTTTCCCAGCAACTGAAGATATGGTTGGCAAAATTGTAAAAGTGAAGATTACAAAAGCTGGTTACCCTTATAACAAGGGGCAATTCGTCCGTGTGGTAGAAGATACGGTATCGTTGAAGGAAGATGTTTTTAAAACTGAAGAAGCAGCCATATAATAATAAAGGGTGCCCACGGGGACACCCTTTATTTAATTATTCAGAAAATAACTTGTAACAAAAGTATATTGGCGCCCCAACTCTGTGAATAACCCTGGCTTTCAGGAGCCAAAGGCCCGTATTGTCGCCTCAACTCGAGAAATATTCGGTCTATCTGTAGCCAAAGGCCTTTATTAGTGCCCCAACTCGAGAAAAATTCGGTTTTTTGGTAGCCAATAGCCGGTATTGATGCCCCAACTTGAGAAATATTCGGTCTATCGGTAGCCAAAGGCCCGTATTGATGCCCCAACTCGAGAAATATTCGGTCAATCGGTAGCCAATAGCCCATATTGGCGCCCCAACTCGAGAAGTATTCGGTCAATCGGTAGCCAAAGGCCCGTATTGACGCCCCAACTCGAGAAAAATTCGGTTTTTTGGTAGCCAATAGCCGGTATTGACGCCCCAACTTGAGAAAAATTCAGTCTATCGGTAGCCAATAACCCGTATTGACGCCTCAACTAATGAAATACTCGGTCTATCGGTAGCCAAAGGCCCGTATTGACGCCCCCACTCGAGAAATATTCGGTCAATCGGTAGCCAATAGACCGTATTGACGCCCCAACTTGAGAAAAATTCGGTCTATCGGTAGCCAAAGGCTCGTATTGACGCCCCAACTCGAGAAAAATTCAGACTATCGGTAGCCAATAACCCGTATTGACGCCCCAACTAATGAAATATTCGGTCTATCGGTAGCCAAAGGTTCGTATTGACGCCCCCACTCAAGAAATATTCAGACTATCGGTAGCCAAAGGCTCGTATTGACGCCCCCACTCAAGAAATATTCAGACTATCGGTAGCCAAAGGCTCGAATTGACGCCCCCACTCAAGAAATATTCAGACTATCGGTAGCCAAAGGCCCGTATTGGTGCCCCAACTCGAGAAAAATTCAGTCTATCGGTAGCCAATAACCTGTATTGACGCCCCAACTAATGAAATATTCGGTCTATCGGTAGCCAAAGGCTCGTATTGACACCCCCACTCCTGAAATATTCCATCTTTCGGTAACCAATACCCTGTATTGGAGCTCCGACTTCTAATCAGTCGATTTTTGTGATAGCCAATCTCTGTCTGGAATATAAGGTTAAAGTCCAGCCGATTATTTCACAATAGGCTGCTTTGGTTTCCGATCGTGTAAGAATAAGATCATCTCGCCAAATTTAGTTGCAAATGGCAGCACCAGCAATGAGGACACGACATTAAAAATAACGCTGATATGGGCCAATTGAACATCCTTCCTGGCTGCGAGCAACGGGGCATTTTCGGTCAGCAGGGGAATAAGCGGAATAAATAATAAAACGCCAAAAACATTCAGCCACACGTGCGCGTAGGCCGCCAATTTTGACTCTTTACCGCCGCCAATGGATGCGATAATGGCGGTGATACAGGTTCCAATATTAGCCCCTAGAACAATGGCAATTCCCGCATCAAGCTGCAGGAGCCCTGCTGTTAGAAATCCCATTGTAATCCCAGTCATCGCCGTACTTGATTGAATTATGGCAGTAATGATTGTTCCCGTTAGTAAACTCATCAGAATATTATCATTTATGGAAAGAATGAATTGATGGATCATATTCATCGATGTTAACGGCTCAGCTAACCTTTCAAACCCCTTCATTGCCGTAAAAACAGAAGCAATGCCAAACAGTAACATTCCGATACTTCTAGCTTTTTTATTAGGGAACAAAATTAGAATTGCCCCAATTATCGCAAATGGGACAAGAACAGCATCTATGTCAAACGTAATTAATTCTGTCTTAAAGGTAGTACCAATGTTCGTGCCAAGAATAATCCCAATCGATTGAGGAAAAGTCATGATTCTTGCGGAAATTAAGCCAATTGTAATAACCATTACCGCAGAGCTGCTTTGCAAGAGTGCAGTTATAAATGTCCCGGTCAGCATTCCTTTTAAAGGTGTACGGGTTAGTTTAGTCAGCCAAGTCTTAAGTTTGTTAGCTGATAAGTTAAATAGTCCAAATCTGATAATTGTCATTCCAAAAATAAATATTAAAATGCAAAGTACAAATAATAATATGTAAAGCATGGTCTATCCTCCCCTCCCTTCATTGTATGGTTTGATTGGGGGGGACATGCCATCTTTAAAAGGAAAATTAAGACAAGCAAAAAAATAATTTGCATAAAATGTACATTCCTTGTCACATCACTGTGAAATACAGTTGACCTTGCACCTAGGTTATATTATAATTGCAAGGTACATGGATTGATGTAAGTGTGTTGTGTTTCGGAGGGAGGGAAAGAGGATGTCTAAAACCGTCGTTCGTAAAAACGAATCGCTTGAAGATGCTCTTCGTCGCTTCAAACGTTCTGTATCAAAAACTGGTACTTTGCAAGAGGCAAGAAAGCGCGAATTCTACGAAAAGCCAAGTGTAAAACGTAAGAAAAAGTCTGAAGCAGCAAGAAAACGTAAGTTTTAAGAGGGTGTAATAAATGAGTCTTCTCGAGCGTTTAAATAATGACATGAAACAAGCGATGAAAAACAAGGAAAAAGACAAACTTTCTGTTATTCGGATGATTAAAGCTTCGATTCAAAACGAGGCGATTAAGCTTGGTGCAAGTGAGCTGTCCGAAGCAGATGAGTTAACGGTCCTTTCTCGCGAATTAAAACAACGCAAAGACTCCCTCCATGAGTTTGATAAGGCCGGTCGTGAAGACTTGGTTGAAAAATTGCGTACAGAGATCGCTATAGTCGAACTGTATATGCCGAAACAGCTTTCAGAAGAGGAGCTTTCAGAGATAGTAAAAGAAACTATTGCTGAAGTCGGTGCAAAATCAAAAACGGAAATGGGAAAAGTGATGGCTGCTATAATGCCTAAAGTAAAGGGCAAAGCAGACGGGTCACTTGTTAATAAATTTGTACAACAACACCTTTCATAGTATTCTGACACTAAGGCCATAGGTTAACTCCTATGGCCTTTATTTTTGTCCCTGGTTTCAAAACGAAAAAAATGTGCTATAACCCCCATTCATTTCATAATATGAGATGAAAGGGGGTTCTTTTTTTATGGCAAAAAAATGGGGCCAACGAATTCGCAACTGGATGGCTAATAAAATGGATCTTCCTCAAGACGTTTTAATGGATTTGCCCCGAATTACGATGATCGGACAAATCCATATTTATATAGAAAATCACCGAGGCTTGCTCGCCTTTACCGATAAAGAACTCCGTCTACTATTAAAACAGGGGCAGTTGCTGATAAAAGGAAAATCTTTCGTCATTAAAACCATCTTACCTGAAGAGATATTACTCGAAGGAAAAATAGATCAGGTTCAGTTTATTAATGATTAATCTGGGAGGATCGAAATGAAGAATTTGTGGATGGAATATTTATTTGGAATGGTCACAGTAAAAGTAACAGGTAAAGGGATGGAGCGCTTTATTAATGTCCTGATAAGGAACGGTTTTTATATTTGGAAGGTAAAGCGGCATGGAACGGAAACGATCACGTTTAAAATGAGGCTTGAGGATGCCAAGAAAATTAGGTATTTTGTCCGCAACAGCGGATGCCGGGTATCTTTTTTGCGAAGAACCGGTATGCCCTTTTTATTTAAAAGAATGTTGAAAAACAGCGGCTTTTTGATAGGTGCGGGAGTCTTCCTAATCATAATTTTTGTTTTATCAAATGTCATTTGGGGAATTGAAATTAAAGGGGCTAAGCCGGCAACTGAGTATCAAATTCGCAAGGAATTGGACAAAATGGGCGTTAAGATTGGCAAGCTGCAATTTTCGGTGAAAAATGTTGAGGGAATTCAAAGACAGTTAACTAATAACATTGGTGATCTTACGTGGGTTGGTGTGGAATTAAAAGGGACAACCTATCATCTCCAGGTGGTCGAAAAAAACGAGCCGAAGAAGCCTGAACAACTATCTCCGCAAAATCTCGTCGCCAAAAAGAAGGCGATTATTGTTAAAAGATATATTGAAGAAGGACAACCTGTGGTGGATAAGAATGATCATGTGGAAGAAGGGCAATTACTCGTTTCCGGTGTAATTGGGGAAGGGGAAAATTCCAAAATGGTCGCGGCAAAAGGAGAGGTCTGGGGCGAAACTTGGTATATGAGCCATGTTGAGCTGCCATATGAATCCAGCTTTAAAGTCTATAACGGAAACGAGGAACAAAAGCATTCATTATTATTTGGCAAATTTGAGCTGCCCATCTGGGGCTTTGGTAAACCGGATTTCAAGGAATCTGAAACCGAAACGATTGAACATAAAATTCATTTCTTAAAATGGGAGCTCCCCATCTCTTATGTCCATAAAACCATTCGGGAAAGGGAAGAATATACGAGAAATTACACAGAAAAAGAAGCGGAAGAAAACGCACTTGAATTAGCTAAAAAAGAAATAAAAAGCCTTCTAGATGAGGATGCTATTATTAAAGATGAAAAAATTTTACACAAAGACAATAAAAATGGTAAAGTTATACTGGACGTTCATTTTAAAATAATTGAAAACATTGCAGTCGGACAACCGATTTCCAAGGAGACTCATGAATGACAAAAAAGTTAACAACCATTAAGGTACAGCTTGAAAATCCTACAGAAGCAATGGCGCTGCTCGGAACTTCAGATCAACATTTAAAAATCATTGAGCAGGAGCTTAATGTTTCTATTATTACCAGGGGTGAATCACTCAACCTCTCAGGAGATGAAGAGCAGGTTTCTCTTGCAGGGCAAATACTCGACCGATTAATGTTTGTCATCCGAAAGGGAATTGCTATTAGCGGGCGAGATGTCTTATATGCCGTGCAAATGGCTCAAAAGGGAACCCTTGATTACTTTGTGAATCTATACGAGGAAGAAATCGGCAAAAACGTTAAAGGAAAATCTATCCGTGTTAAAACGCTTGGCCAAAGGCAATATATCACCTCCATTAAGAAACATGATTTAGTGTTTGGAATTGGCCCTGCTGGTACAGGAAAAACGTATTTAGCCGTTGTTATGGCCGTTAACGCCCTAAAAAATGGACAGGTTAATAAAATCATTTTAACTCGCCCTGCTGTTGAGGCTGGAGAAAGTCTTGGTTTTCTTCCCGGCGATTTAAAAGAAAAGGTCGACCCATATTTACGGCCATTGTATGACGCGCTCCATGATATATTAGGGGCAGAACATACAGGAAGGCTTATCGAACGGGGGACAATCGAAATTGCTCCGCTTGCGTATATGAGGGGACGAACGCTAGATGACGCTTTCGTTATTCTGGATGAAGCGCAAAATACAACACATGCACAAATGAAAATGTTCTTGACCAGACTTGGATTCGGCTCAAAAATGGTCATCACAGGCGACCAAACTCAAATAGACTTGCCAAAAGGGGCTAAATCAGGCCTGGTTGAGGCAGAGGAACTCCTACAAAATATTAAGGGCATTTCCTTCGCTTATTTTGAAGCGGTCGATGTCGTACGCCATCCGCTTGTCGGAAGAATCATACTGGCGTACGAAAAAAAGGAAAAATAACATGGACTTGAAAGGGACTCACTGCATTTAATAGTGATTCCTTTTTTTGCTAATAACAAAGGATAAATCTTCATAAATTTCTACTTTCCTAACGAATAAATTCAACTGCGCCTTCTGTCTTCGCTCTATCGGACTCGCCAATCAGCGAGTTTTCATTTAGCTAATAAGAAAGTATAAACTTTGTCGAAAGCTTTATACTTTCATAACGCATAAGTGCAACTGCGCCTATGTCTTCGCCCTTAGGGGCTTGCCAATCGGCGAGTTTTCTTTATTTGAGGATGAAACTTGACGGAAAAACTGTTATCATTTTACATAAAGCAAGCTTTCATCTAAAATCAATAAATAACATAAGTGTAAAGACTAGATTATTCAGGGAACGTGGTTGGAGGGATATAGTTGGAGAAACTGCAGGAGCATTTCATTCGAATTCGCAAACTGCTGGATAATACATTCTTTCGGATTCTTTTTTTCTTGGTATTAGGAATTGTTCTTTTCACAGCTATGTTTAACAACGTAAAGCCGGAAAAGCTGGATATTGAATTGTTTTCAGTAGCAGGAAAAACGATACGGTCTCCAGGGACTGTTGAGGATAAGCAAAGCACTGAGAAGAAAAGAAAAGAGGCGCGCGACCATGTTCAGGCTGTCTATACATTAAAAAACGAATATACACAAAACCGCGTTGACCTAATTACCTCCATTTTTAGCGCTGCGGCTGAAGTAAATGATGAAGTAAAGGATAATAAAAAAAAGCAGGCTGCAGAGGCTTCTGAGGAGCCTCCACCAATCATTGAACCGAGTGTTTCTGAAAAAGTGACGATGCTTAAGTCAAAATTAACCCCGACAGTATCGAAAGATTTATCTGATCAGGTTTTTTCCGCATTAGTTCAGGCTAATAATGAAGACTTGTCCATTGCAAAAGATATAACGGTCACGGCTATAAACAATGTAATGACGAAAAGAATATCTGCCGATGAAGTCGAAAATGCTAAAAAAAGAGTTGAAGAAGAGGTAAAATATTCAGCATTGAGCGAGACTATCCGGATGGCGGCAATTGAGCTTGGCAGGTATGCAGTAATCCAAAATGAATTTTATGACCCATCTGCAACAGAGGAGCTTAGGAGACAGGCGGCAGAAAACGTTGAACCCGTTAAGATTCTACAAGGCCAAATTATTGTAGAAGAAGGGAAACTTATCAACCAGGATATTTACCGCCAATTGAAACTTGTTGGACTGTTACATAATGAAAAATCTTTTAAGCCGTTCATTGGATTAGTTGTTTTGATAAGCATTATACTTACATCGCTTTATTTTTACTTTTACCAAATGAAATCGCTCCCCGAAAAGAGACAAAGCTTTTTGTTATTGTTTGGGATGATCTTCATTCTCTCAATTTTTTTATTGAAAATACTCAGTATGCTGCAAGTATTTAATTATTCTGCGATTGGCTATCTATTTCCTGCAGCCTTAGCAGGGATGTTGATAAAAATTTTAATTGATGAAAAGCTGGCTATTTTGACCTCTATCATCCTTGCAGTTTGCGGCAGTGTATTATTTAATGAAGGAGTATCGGGTACATTAAACTTTTCAGAGGGTATCTTTATTTTATTCAGTGCTTTAGGAGGCATATTATTTTTAAGTAATCAAAACCAGCGGTCAAAAATTCTGCAGGCTGGGATATTTTCTGCAGTAGTGAATCTGTTGACCATTTTGGCTTTAATGTATTTGCCAAACGGGCAATATTCCGGCTTGGAATATGGGTATTATTTTATTACAGCGCTTGTATCAGGTATTGCATCTGCGGTGTTGACTATTGGTTTACTGCCGTTTTTTGAAGCGAGTTTCGGCATTCTTTCCACCATTAGGCTGATCGAATTATCTAATCCAAACCATCCTCTTTTAAGGAAAATCTTAATGGAGGCGCCCGGCACATATCATCATAGCGTGATGGTTGCTAATTTAGCGGAGTCTGCATGCGAAGCTATTGGTGCAAATGGTTTGCTCGCAAGGGTAGGAAGCTATTATCATGACATAGGCAAAACACGGCGTCCAAACTTTTTTATAGAAAATCAAATTCACCAAGATAATCCGCATGACCGTCTGCCGCCGGACAAAAGCGCGAGCATCATTATTGCCCATGTAACAGATGGTTCGAATATGCTAAAGAAGTGCCATATGCCAAAAGAAATAATTGAAATCGCGGAACAGCATCATGGGACCACCTTACTTAAATTTTTCTATCATAAAGAGCTTCAAATCAATCCTGAGGTAAGGGAAGAGGATTTCCGTTATCCCGGTCCAAAGGCACAGTCCAAGGAATCGGCCGTGGTTGGAATTGCGGATAGTGTTGAAGCTGCAGTTAGGTCCTTATCACAGCCTACTCCGGAATTGATTGAATCTCTTGTGAAAAAAATTGTGGCTGACCGTCTTCAAGATGGGCAATTAAATGAATGTGATCTGACTATGAAGGAAATAGAAACTGTCACTTTTACATTGTGTGAAACATTAAAGGGGATTTTTCATTCTAGAATTGAATATCCTGAGCTAACAAAGAAGGTGAAACAAGCATGACATTACTTATTGATTCATTAGATGAAACAGAGCAGCTAACCGACCAACAGATGCTTGATGTTGAAAGGTTACTAAATTTTGCAGCAAATAAGCTAAACATTGAAGAACATAGTGAAGTTTCGGTTACCTTTGTGACAAATCAAAGAATCCAAGAAATTAATCGTGAATACCGCGATAAGGACGCACCAACTGATGTTATTTCTTTTGCCATGGAAGAGTTAGGTGAGGGAGAAATAGAAATCGAGGGTGCTGAGATGCCAAGAGTATTGGGGGATATTATCATTTCCGTTGCTAAGGCGGTGGAGCAGGCAGAAGAATATGGCCATCCTTTTGTAAGGGAACTTGGCTTTTTAGCTGTGCATGGATTTCTCCACTTATTAGGGTATGACCACATGACAGAGGAAGAGGAAAAAGAAATGTTCTCTCTGCAGAAGGAAATTTTAAATGAATATGGACTCACTAGATAAGCCTAAACGCAGGAAATTTTGGCATACTTTTGCCTATGCCACAGAAGGAATTGTAACGGCCTTAAAGCAGGAAAGAAATATGCGGTTTCATGCAATAAGTGCGATTATTGTGATTGCCTTTGGCTTGTTCTTCACTATTACCAAAATAGAATGGCTGTTCATTCTCGTTTCGATCGGCGGCATGTTTTCGTTAGAATTGCTGAATACGGCCATTGAACGAGTAGTAGACCTGGCAACAAATGAGTTTAAACCTCTTGCCAAACAAGCTAAGGACATTGCTGCCGGAGCAGTATTCATTTTTGCAATTATTACACTTGTAATGGGTATAGTCATATTTTTGCCCTATGTTTTGAAATTGTTTTTGTAAGCTTTTGATTACAGGATTTGAAATGGCCGTTTGATTTAGGTAAAATGACTAAACAGCTTCTTCTAGTAAAAAACAATTTTTGTGAATATTTCAACTATTTTAAATTTTATATTTTTTTCTTAACAAATAATGTTTTTTTGGAAAATTTGAGGTAAAATAAAGAAACAGCAGGACTCCTGCTGGAAAGGAAAGAAGACTAGTGAACATCGAACAACTGATCGAAGAAGCTAAAAAAGCAAGAGAAAAAGCTTATGTTCCTTATTCGAAGTTTGGCGTGGGAGCAGCGCTTTTAACGACAGATGGCAAAGTCTATCATGGCTGTAATATTGAGAATGCTGCCTACAGTATGTGTAACTGTGCAGAGAGGACTGCTGTTTTTAAAGCGTTTTCAGAAGGCGACCGGCAATATCAAATGATGGCCGTTGTTGCTGACACTGATCGGCCATGCTCGCCATGCGGGGCATGCAGGCAGGTCATTTCAGAATTATGCCCGAGGGAAATGAAGGTGGTTTTAACAAACCTTAAAGGGGATGTTCTAGAGACCACAGTAGAACAGTTATTGCCGGGTGCTTTTTCACCGGAGGATCTAAATGGTAAATAATACGAGTTCAAGAACAGATTATAAATCAGGGTTTATATCCATTATTGGCCGCCCAAACGTAGGGAAATCAACTTTTTTGAATCGGGTAATCGGCCAAAAAATTGCCATTATGAGCGACAAGCCGCAAACGACGCGCAATAAAATCCAAGGAGTTCTTACCCTTTCAGACGCCCAAATGGTGTTTATCGATACCCCTGGTATCCATAAACCAAAACATAAATTAGGCGACTTCATGATGAAGGTTGCCCAAAATACTCTTAAAGAAGTGGACTTAGTTTTATTTATGGTCAATGCCGAAGAAGGCTTTGGGCGTGGTGAAGAATTTATTCTAGAAAAATTTCAAACCATTAATACACCAGTCTTTCTTGTCATTAATAAAATTGATCAAGTTCACCCTGATGAATTGTTGCAGATTATTGAAAAATATAAAGAAAAGTATGCTTTTCAAGAAATTGTGCCAATTTCTGCACTAGAAGGAAATAATGTTGAAAGACTGCTTGAGCAAATTAAAGCGATTCTTCCCGAAGGTCCGCAATACTATCCTCCTGATCAGGTAACCGATCATCCGGAACGCTTTATCATTACAGAGTTAATCAGGGAAAAAGCTCTTCATTTAACAAGGGAGGAAATCCCTCATTCTTTGGCCGTTGTCCTTGATAAGATGGAACGGCAGGGGAATAAAGACATTATTCATGTCATGGCAACCATTATTGTCGAACGTGATTCACAAAAAGGGATTATCATTGGCAAGCAGGGGAGCATGCTGAAGGAAATAGGCAAGCGTGCCCGCGTTGATATCGAAAACCTTCTAGGTTCCAAAGTCTTTTTGGAACTGTGGGTAAAGGTTCAAAAGGATTGGCGCAATAGAATGTCCCAGCTTCGTGAATATGGCTTTAATGAAAATGAATATTAGTGAATCACTTTAACTAAAGTATTAACACTCGTTCAAGAATATGCATAATCAGTATTAACAAAATTTACGTCTTATGATTAATGCGTAGGCAGGCTATGATAATTGTAAGGTTTGAACTGTAAAACGCTAGTCTAAATATTGAAAGGTGGGGTTTTCATGTTGGATTTTACGTGGAAAATATTTAGCCAAACAGGTAATATTGACACATACCTTCTCTTTAAAGAGCTTGAGAAGGAAAACCAAGAAATACCCGGTAATCTGAATGAAGAGCTAGCACAAATCGATTTTCCAGTTTCATAAGCAAGTCGACGCGCCTTGGAGAAGGTGACATTCATGCTTCAGAAATGTGAAGGCATCGTCATTAGAACAACAGATTATGGTGAAACGAACAAAATCATTACTCTATATACAAGGGAATGGGGAAAGGTTGGCTTTATGGCCCGTGGAGCTAAAAAGCCTAACAGCCGTCTTTCTGCTATTACCCAGTTATTCACTCACGGTTACTTTCTCGTTCAAAAAGGAACAGGCCTAGGTGGCCTGCAGCAGGGTGAAGTCATTTCCTCAATGCGATCGATTGGGGAAGATATTTTTCTAACCGCATATGCAAGTTATATTACAGAACTAACGGATAAATGTACTGAGGAGAAAAAGCCTAATCCTTTTCATTTTGAATTGCTTTATCAGACCCTTTACTATATGAATGAAGGCTATGATCCGGATATTCTTGTGAATATCTATGAGATGAAAATGTTAAATGTATTAGGGTTATATCCTATCTTGAATCAATGTTCCGTTTGTGGAAGCACAGACGGGCATTTTTCTTTTTCTATCCGGGAAGGTGGATTTATCTGTCACCGATGTGTAGACAAGGATCCGTATCATATAAAACTATCACAAGCAGCGGTAAAATTATTAAGGTTGTTTTATTATTTCGATTTGTCAAGATTAGGGAATATCTCTGTTAAAGATGAAACAAAGGCAGAACTGAAGAAAGTTATTTCGGTTTATTATGAGGAATATTCCGGGCTTCATTTGAAGACAAAGAAATTTCTTGACTCGATGGGGCAGTTTCGCAATCTTTTATAAATGGATGTTGACATTGTTGATAGTTTTGGTTAATATTAACTTTAAAATTAATATTTGCGTTGACGGAAAGTAGTACTTAGTTCCCTCTATAAAAGCGAACCTAGGACAGTGAAAGCTAGGGTATAGAGCATTAAGGAAGGCGTTCTTGAGCAAAGTTGTATTAAGGTGGCTGCTATTTTGGCAGCAAATAGGGTGGAACCGCGGGTAACTCTCGTCCCTATGCTTATTATAGGCATAGGGACGAGAGTTTTTTATTATTTATTAAGAATATGAAAAAGGAGTTATTACGATGAGTGTAACAATGGAACAGATTGTCTCACACGCTAAGCACAGAGGTTTTATTTTTCCAGGGTCTGAAATTTACGGCGGACTTGCTAACACCTGGGATTACGGTCCGTTAGGTGTTGAATTTAAAAATAATATAAAAGCTGCCTGGTGGAAAAAGTTTGTTCAGGAGTCACCATATAATGTTGGCTTAGATGCAGCAATCCTCATGAACCCAAGAACATGGGAAGCTTCAGGGCATATCGGCAACTTTAACGATCCAATGATTGACTGTAAAAATTGTAAAGCCCGTCACCGTGCTGATAAATTGATTGAAAATGCGCTTGAAGAAAAAGGCATTGAGATGGTGGTAGACGGTCTTCCATTTGACAAAATGGAAGAGCTGATTAAAGAGCATAATATTGCCTGTCCAGATTGTGGCAGCCACGATTTTACCGGCATCCGCCAATTTAATCTTATGTTTAAAACATTCCAGGGTGTTACGGAAACTAGTACGAATGAAATTTTTCTTCGTCCAGAAACAGCACAGGGTATTTTCGTAAACTTTAAAAATGTACAGCGCACAATGCGTAAGAAACTGCCATTCGGTATTGCTCAAATTGGTAAAAGCTTCCGCAATGAAATTACACCGGGTAACTTTACATTCCGTACAAGGGAATTTGAGCAAATGGAGCTGGAATTCTTCTGCAAACCCGGAGAGGAACTAAAATGGTTTGATTATTGGAAGCAATTTGCGGAAACATGGCTCTTGTCATTAGGCCTTAACAAAGAAAACTTAAGGCTTCGTGATCATTCCGAAGACGAACTGTCCCATTACAGCAATGCTACAACTGATTTTGAATATAAATTCCCGTTTGGATGGGGTGAGCTTTGGGGTGTTGCTTCTAGAACGGATTATGATTTGAAGCAGCATATGCAATATTCCGGTGAGGATTTCAATTATATTGATTCGGAAACAAATGAACGATATATTCCATACTGCATTGAGCCTTCCCTTGGTGCAGACCGCGTAACGTTGGCTTTCTTAATCGATGCATATGATGAAGAGCAGTTAGAAGATGGAACATCCAGAACGGTTATGCGTTTCCATCCTGCCCTCGCGCCGTTTAAGGCAGCAATTCTTCCGCTTTCGAAGAAGCTATCCGACGGAGCACGAGAAGTATTTGAACGATTAGCAAAACATTTTAACGTAGATTATGATGAAGCAGGCTCTATCGGTAAACGATACCGCCGCCATGACGAAATCGGTACTCCATTCTGTATCACATATGATTTTGATTCCCAGGATGATCAAATGGTTACCGTCAGAGACCGCGACACAATGGAACAAACCAGGGTTCCAATCGCGGAGCTTGCTGCATTCTTACAAGAAAAGGTATCGTTCTAAGAAAAAGGTGCGGAAACCCGCACCTTTTCCTATTTGGCTAATAGGAAATTTATAAATTTTCACAAATTTATAATTTCCCAACGCATAAATTCAACTACCTCTCATGAACTTCTATCGGGCTCGCCAATCGGCGAGTTTGCATTTATAGTTCATTAGCCTATTCATTTCAATTAGATAGCATTTAGTATATAATATTGCTAAATAAGAGGTTCTGGATACTTTCAGGAATAATAAGGGTGGTGAGGACAATCGAACTGACAAAACGCCAAGAGCAGATTTTAGATATAGTAAAGGAAAATGGGCCGATCACAGGGGAGCATATTGCTGACCAATTGAACTTAACTAGAGCTACCTTAAGACCTGATCTTGCCATTTTGACAATGGCTGGTTTTTTAGATGCAAGGCCCCGGGTCGGATATTTCTATACAGGAAAATCAGGTGCGCAATTATTAACGGAAAACCTCCAACGAGTATATGTGAGGGACTACCAATCCATCCCGGTTGTCGTAAGTGAAAACGTTTCGGTTTATGATGCTATTTGCACAATGTTCCTTGAGGATGTAGGAACTTTATTTGTGGTCGACCAAAATACTGTTTTAGTTGGTGTTCTATCCAGAAAGGATTTGCTTCGGGCAAGTATTGGGAAACAAGAGTTAACGACCATTCCGGTCAATATCATCATGACAAGAATGCCCAATATAACAATGTGCGAGCGGGATGATCTGCTTATTGAGGTAGCGAAAAAGTTGATTGAAAAACAAATCGATGCACTTCCGATAGTCAGAAAAACGGAAAAAGGCTATGAAGTAATCGGCAGGGTGACGAAGACTAACATTACAAAAGCCTTCGTCGCGTTGGGTGATGATGAATAAAAGTTTGTTAAGGAGTTGATTTGGGAGAATGGTCTCGCCAGTGATTTATGTGGTATCAGATTCAGTAGGTGAAACGGCCGAATTAGTAACAAAAGCGGCAATCAGTCAGTTTAACGGTTCCGGAATGACATTAAAGAGATTCCCCTATGTAGAAGATAAGGAAAATATTGATGAAGTTTTATCACTAGTCTCTTTGGATCATGCAATGGTGGCATATACCCTTGTCAAACCAGAAATGCGTATATATATGAAGGAAAGAACAGAAATAGAGGGTATATCTGCTGTCGATTTAATTGGTCCGATTATCGATCAAATTCAAAGTTTCAGCGGCAAAGAACCTTTGTGTGAACCGGGGCTTGTCCGCAAATTAGATGAGGATTATTTTAAAAAGGTGGAGGCAATTGAATTTGCTGTAAAGTATGATGATGGCCGTGATCCAAGAGGGATTTTAAAGGCAGATATTGTCCTAATAGGTGTATCTCGGACCTCGAAAACTCCTTTATCTCAGTATTTAGCCCACAAACGTCTAAAAGTGGCCAATGTCCCGCTTGTTCCAGAAGTTGATCCGCCGGAAGAACTTTATAAAGTCCCCAAGGAGAAATGCTTTGGCTTAAAAATCAGTCCGGAAAAGTTAAATAACATAAGAAGAGAGAGACTACTTTCTTTAGGATTAAATGATCAGGCTAGCTATGCAAACATCGACAGGATAAAAGAGGAGTTGAATTTTTTTGAAAAGGTTGTAACGAAAATAAATTGTCCTGTTGTTGATGTAACCAATAAAGCGGTTGAAGAAACGGCTAATGTTATTTTAAATTATATTCAAAAAGGCAGGCTATAGCACATAATCTTATGATTATGTGTTTTTTGCTCATTAGGTAAAAAAATAATAAATAAAAAATTATGGCAAAATGATAATGAATATACTATAATAAAAAATTGTGATAAAAATATATATTTTTAGGTTTAGACTTGCATTTGAACGAATAAACTATTTACTGTGAGATGTCAAGGGGACCTACAAAAAAAAATTCGACATAAATCCTTTTTTTTGCTATAAGGAATTTTTTTTATGAAATTCTGATTTTATCGGGGGAACTTCTCTATAGCCCGCTTGCCTGCTCGTAAATCGGCGAGTTTTCCCAATAAAATTAATCTGGAAAGAAGGAATATTCGGAGTGATGTAGAATTAATAAAATGGCGAAATACCACCCGACAATTTTATGTCGATGCTGATTCCTGCCCGGTCAAGGCGGGGATTGTCGAAATTGCAAAGAAATTCGCCATTGACGTATTTTTATCACCTCTTATGACTACTACAGCAAGGAGCAGTTCCTACGGATGTGGAAGTTTGTTAATTTCAGAAAGGAAACTGCAGATGGGTATATCTTGAATCATGCGAGATATGCGGATATACAAAAAATACGGCGGAATTAACAAAAATTTTGTCGAATTTTGCAGGAATTTAAAATGAAGGTGTTGAATACCTGTATACCAATGGAGTTGTTTTCATGGCAGACCGTATTGCCGAAGAAAAAATAGAGCAAATTCGTCAGGCTGTTGATATTGTCGAGGTAATCAGTGATTATGTCGGGTTGAAAAAGCAAGGGCGAAATTACTTCGGATTATGTCCTTTCCATGGAGAGAGCACCCCGTCATTTTCAGTATCGCCTGACAAACAAATCTTCCATTGCTTTGGCTGCGGAGCAGGCGGAAATGTTTTTTCTTTTTTAATGGAACTAGAGGGAATTTCATTTCAGGAAGCGGCAATGAAACTGGCTGCTAGAGGAAATGTAAATCTTGAAATAAATTTATCCTCTTCTCATTCCCAGAAAAAAATTTCTGATGAACTTCAGGCCATGCTTGATGCTCACGAGCTGCTACGTAAATTTTATCATCACTTGTTGGTAAATACAAAAGAAGGACAGCATGCATTGGAGTATCTGCTTGGAAGAGGATTTACACTTGAGTCGATTGAAAAGTTTCAAATTGGTTATTCCTTGAATTCGTGGGATTTTGTTTATAAGTTCCTAACGAAACGGGATTTTTCACCCGAATGGATGGAAAAAGCCGGACTCATCATTAAACGTGAAAAGGATGGAACATTCTTTGATCGATTTAGGGATCGAATTATGTTTCCGATATTCAACAGAAACGGAAATACGATTGCTTTTTCAGGGAGGACACTAGGGGCCGATGAGCCCAAATATTTAAATAGTCCTGAAACAGCAATCTTTAATAAAAGCAAAATTTTATACAATTACAACTTGGCTAAGCCCAGCATAAAAAAAAACCAGCAGGCAGTTTTATTTGAAGGGTTTGCAGATGTGATTGCCGCTGACCGTTCTGGAATTGAAAATGGCATTGCGACAATGGGGACATCGTTGACTGATGATCATATCGCCCTTTTGCGCACTAGCGCGCAAACCATCACTATTTGCTATGATTCAGATAAAGCAGGAATTGAAGCAGCGTTTCGAGCAGGCAACCATTTGAACGATTCAGGCTTTCAAATAAAAGTAGCTTTAATGCCTGATGGTATGGATCCGGACGAATATATAAAAAAGAACAGTCCGGAGAAGTTTCGCAGTGAGGTAATTGGCGCAAGTTTAACTTGGATGGCTTTTAAAATTCTTTATTTTAGAAGAGGAAAAAATCTTCAGAATGAAGGAGATAGGCTTGCTTATATCGAACAAATAGTAAAAGAAATCAGCAAATTAACAAAAGCAGTTGAAAAGGATCATTATTTGCGGCAAATTGCTGCAGAGTTTTCCCTTTCATTAGATTCCTTAAAACAGCAGGAACAGCAGATTTATTTTGCGGAGAAGAAAAAGGAAATTAGTAAGAACGAACCAAAATCTAAGCCGATTCTGGTGCAAAAAAAAGTAAGTGAATTAAAACCTGCGTATTATAGGGCAGAAAGATGTCTCATAGCACATATGCTAAAAAGCAGGGATAACGCCTATAAGGTGCAGGAGTTATTGCAGGGAGATACGTTTAACGAAGATGAACATCAGGCAATCATAACTTATCTTTTGGCATTTTATGAAGAACATATTAACCCTGATTCTAGTGCATTTTTATCATATATTCAGGATGAAAATCTAAGAAGAATAGTCGCCAACATCGAAATGATGTCAATTAATGATGAATTAAGTCATCAGGAATTAACTGATTATATCAAACAGGTGTTGAAACATAAAAAATTGTTAAAAATAAAGGAAAAAGAAGCTGAGTTAAAAGAAGCGGAGCGACACAGTGATTTTAGGCTGGCTGCTGCGATTGGAAATGAAATTAATCAATTGCGTAAATCACTATAGATTAATTTAGTGTGTTTGATTATTTGAAGGAGGGGACCCCCGTATGGCTGCTGAAAAATCAGCACGTGCAAGCGAGGTCGAGAATGAATTGACCCTTGAGCAAGTGAAAGACCAGTTAACCGCATTGGGTAAAAAAGTTGGTGTCCTTGCCTATGATGATATTGCTGAGAAAATGGCAAACTTCGACTTGGAATCCGATCAGATGGATGAGTTTTATGAATTCCTTGGCGATCAGGGAATTGAATTAGTTGGTGATAGTGATGATGAAGACGAGGATGATCCAAGCATTAAGGCACTATCAAAAGATGATGATGACGATGAATTTGATTTAAATGATCTTAGCGTACCACCAGGTGTAAAAATCAATGACCCTGTTCGTATGTACTTAAAGGAAATTGGCCGGGTTGATTTGCTTTCCGCAGAAGAAGAAATTAATTTAGCACACCGCATTGAAGATGGTGATGAAGAAGCAAAGCGGCGCCTAGCTGAAGCAAACCTCCGCCTTGTTGTCAGTATTGCAAAACGCTATGTTGGCCGTGGCATGCTGTTCCTTGATCTTATCCAAGAAGGAAATATGGGTCTTATCAAAGCGGTTGAAAAATTCGATTATCGTAAAGGCTTTAAATTTAGTACATATGCTACATGGTGGATTCGTCAAGCGATTACCCGTGCCATCGCCGACCAGGCGAGAACAATCCGGATCCCAGTGCATATGGTAGAGACGATTAACAAACTCATTCGTGTCCAGCGTCAGTTGCTTCAAGATTTAGGCCGCGAACCAACTCCGGAAGAAATTGCCGAAGATATGGACCTGACACCTGATAAGGTAAGAGAAATTTTAAAAATTGCCCAAGAACCTGTCTCACTTGAAACCCCAATTGGTGAAGAAGATGACTCACATCTTGGAGATTTCATCGAGGATCAGGATGCTACATCCCCTTCAGAGCATGCTGCTTATGAGTTGTTAAAGGAGCAGCTTGAAGATGTTCTCGATACCCTGACGGACCGGGAAGAAAATGTACTGCGCCTTCGTTTTGGGCTGGATGATGGCCGTACTCGCACCCTCGAAGAGGTCGGCAAGGTTTTTGGTGTCACCCGCGAGCGTATCCGGCAGATTGAAGCAAAAGCATTGCGGAAACTTCGTCACCCAAGCCGCAGCAAACGCCTTAAAGATTTCTTGGAATAAGGCTCAAGAGATAGTTTACTTCTTATATGAAGTAAACTATTTTTTTTATTTTTTTGAAAGCACTTTCTCTTTTTTCTCTATTTTACTGAATTGTCTCTCATTTTGCAAATAGGCCAATTGGTGTTTTCTCCCAAATGACAACTTAATTATTATCGTAAAAAAGGTGTTATAAAGTCAATATTACCTATTCAGATAAGGTTTATAGTGCTAATTAGCCTATCTGAAGGAGGGATCATCCAATATTCAGATAATATTATATTTTCTTAAACTTTTAAAAGTTGAGAATTGTTAGGAGAAAAGAATATAATATATTTGTAAGCGTATACATAGATGATTAGGGGGAGATAGACTTGAACTTTGACTTAACATCTGAACAACAAATGATTAAAAAGACAATTCGCCAGTTTGCAGAAGAAGAGGTTGCACCAGATGCAATAGAACGTGACAGAACAAAACAGTTTCCGAAAGATGTATTTAAAAAAATGGCAGAAATGGGATTGATGGGACTGCCCTTTCCGGAGGAATACGGCGGGGGAGGGGCAGACACTGTTAGTTTTGCGATTGTGGTGGAAGAGTTAAGCAGGGTTTGCGGATCAACTGGCATCACCTATTCAGCGCATATTTCCTTAGGGGGCGCTCCTTTAAACTTATTTGGTACTGAAGAGCAAAAGCAAACCTATTTAAGACCCATTTGCACAGGCGAATCGTTAGGTGCCTTTGGATTGACAGAGCCAAATGCCGGATCCGATGCCGGGGGAACCAAAACTACTGCAAAGGAAACGGAAGGCCAGTTTGTCATCAACGGTAATAAATGTTTCATCACCAATGCTAGTTATGCCAAGCATTTGGCACTTACTGCCGTAACGAATGAAACAAACAGCAAAAAAGAAATCAGTGCTATCATTGTTCCAACGAATACAGTTGGATTTACTGTTATTGATAATTACGAAAAAATGGGCTTAAATTCCTCCAATACAACTGAACTTGTCTTAGAGGATGTCAAAGTACCTGTGGAAAACCTGCTAGGAAAACGCGGCGAGGGTTTTAAACAATTTTTAATTACCCTTGATGGCGGCAGAATTGGAATCGGCGCCATGGCTGTTGGGATTGCTCAGGGTGCTTACGAGAAAGCGCTAGCTTATGCTAAGGAAAGAAAACAGTTTGGGAAATCAATTTCATCCTTCCAAGCTATTCAATTTAAGCTGGCAGACATGGCGATGAAAATTGAGCTGGCCCGCAATATGGTCTATAAGGCGGCTTGGTTAAAGGACCAAGGAAGAATGTTTTCAAAGGAAGCAGCAATGTGTAAATTATATGCATCCGAAATATGTATGGAGGTTACCAGTCAAGCAGTCCAAATTCACGGCGGCTATGGTTATATGAGAGAATATCATGTGGAGAGAATGATGCGTGACGCCAAGCTCCTGGAAATAGGCGAAGGAACCTCCGAAGTTCAGCGGATGGTGATTTCAAGATTAATTGGTTGTTAAAAAATATATTGGGAAATATAACAAAGAGGCTGAAATAAAATCATTATTTTAGCCTCTTTGTTCTTTTTTTAAAAGATTATAGTGATAAAATAACTTTAGGGCTTTTCCTTCTGTTCATTTTCAAGTAAAATAGTAGTTGTTTGTAGGCGGTTTTATTTATTTACAGATGTTTATACATAGGGAGGTAAAATTATGAAAAAGAATCCGGTAATTCCTTACATTCTCATCATGGTTTTTGGGATTGTCCTTATGTTCACTTTGTCTTTTAAAGGACTAGGGGATAGTAAGGAGCTTGCTGCTGAGAAAGGTGAAGGCAAAGGCAGTGAGAAAACAGAAGTGGCTGCATCCAAGCCAGAAGACATTTATAAAACAACGTGTATTGGCTGTCACGGCGATCAATACCAGGGCGTTGTAGGTCCTCCGTTAAAAGGTGTTGGCGACAAGCTTTCTAAAGAAGAACTTAAAAACATCGTGACTCACGGTAAAGGCTCCATGCCATCCGGTCTTGTTCCCGAGGATAAAGCTGCTGCAATGGCAGATTGGTTATCAAAACTTAAATAATTTGACAAAAGGTCCTTTGCATCTGTAAAGGACCTTTTATATTATAAGAACATACATATTGAGAAGCAGGTGTGTAAAATTGAATGCAGAAAAATTATCAATGCGCTTAACGGCTGTTGCAAAATACGTTCCAAAAGAGGCAAGATTAGCAGATATTGGTTCTGATCATGCCTATCTGCCTAGTTACTTGGTAAAGAATGCCGGCATTCCGTATGCCGTTGCCGGTGAGGTAGCGAAAGGTCCATACCAATCTGCAAAAAGCAACGTAATGGCAGAAGGACTGTCAGATAGAATTTCAGTCAGGATGGGAGACGGCCTCGAGGTTATTGAAGCTGGTGAAATAGACTGCATTACGATTGCCGGCATGGGTGGCGCTTTAATTGTCAGTATTTTAGAAAATGGAAAAGAAAAGCTGGAAACCGTCAAGAGGCTTGTGTTACAGCCGAACATTAGCGCCATATCCATCCGTTTGTGGCTTTTGGAAAATGGATGGGAGTTGATTGCCGAAGAAATTCTTGAGGAAGACGGCAAAACCTATGAGATTTTAGTTGCTGAAAAAGGTAATGCAAAACAACCTTATCAAAAGAGTAAAATGGAGATGGAACTATTAATGGGACCATTTCTTATTCAGCACCAAAATGAAATTTTTAAGAAAAAATGGCAGTCCGAAAGCAGCAATTGGGAAAGAGTTAAAAAACAATTAGATAACGCTGCAGCGACCCCTGAAACAGTTGAGAAAAGGAAGGAAATAGAGTATAAGCTAAAACTTGTGGAGGAGGCACTTAAAATTGAAGAAAGTTAATGGTCATGAAATAATTCAGCTGTTTGAGAAATTTGCGCCAAAAAATTTAGCAATGGAAGGCGATAAAATCGGCTTGCAAATTGGCCGTCTTAATCAAAAGGTGGAACGGGTAATGATTGCTTTGGACGTTCTTGATTCCGTCATTGATGAGGCCATTGAAAAAAAGGTTCAGCTAATTATCGCCCATCATCCGCCGATTTTTCGACCACTAAAAAATATTATTACTGATACTGTTCAAGGTCAGATGATTGAGAAATTAGTCAAACATGATATTGCTGTATACGCTGCTCATACCAACCTAGATGTGGTCAAGGGCGGGGTAAATGACTGGCTGGCTGAAGCTATAGGTCTGAAGGATGCAGAGGTTTTAGTTCCTACCTTCGATACAAAGCTCAAGAAATTAGTGGTGTTTGCACCCTTAAGTCATGCTGATGAGCTAAGACAGGCGCTTGGGAATGCCGGTGCAGGTTTCATTGGGAGCTATAGTCATTGCTCATTTACGGCAAATGGTACAGGCCGATTTTTGCCGGGGGAGGACACGAATCCTTTTATCGGTAAGCCTGGGGAGCTAGAAACGGTTGAAGAGGTTCGGATTGAAACAATTGTACCTGAGCCAATCCTAAAAAAGGTAATCACCGCTATGATTAAAGCTCATCCATATGAGGAAGTGGCCTACGATGTCTATCCACTTGAAAATAAAGGAGAGGTACTTGGGCTAGGCAGAATTGGAAAGATCCCGGAAATGACGTTAGGGGAGTTTGCTGAAAAGGTAAAAGTGGCTCTTGAGGTGGATAGGGTCCGCGTGGTTGGCGATTTGCAGGCAAGAGTCAAGAAGGCCGCTGTATTAGGTGGAGATGGCAATAAATATTATTCCCATGCGAAATTCAAAGGTGCAGACGTGTACGTGACGGGGGATATTTATTATCATACCGCCCATGATGCGATGATGGACGGCTTAAATTTGATTGACCCGGGACATAATGTGGAAAAAGTCATGAAAAAAGGTCTGGCCTTAACGCTAGAGACATTATGCAAGGATGCAGGGTATGAGGTAGAAATTTTTCCTTCAGAAATTCATACGGATCCATTTCAGTTCCTATAAAAAGAGGCTGACATTTGTCAGCCTCTTTGGCAGCTTAGCTTTCTTTTTTAACTTTCGGTAAGATTTTTGCCAGTGGAACGTTTTTCCTGCGTTCCCATGTAGCTTCATTATTTGGATCGAACTGTTCAAGGAATGCGATGACTTCTTTTGTAATTGGGGTTGGAGTTGATGCACCCGCAGTAACGGCTACAGTTTTGGCATCCTTGATCCAATCAATGTCCAGCTCTGAGATGTCAGCAATCCGATACGCTTTTGTGCCGGCAATTTCTTGTGAAACTTGGGCAAGGCGATTTGAGTTGTTGCTTTTCGGGTCGCCGACAACAATGGTGACATCCGCTTGTTTCGCCTGCTCGGCTACAGCCTCTTGGCGAATTTGGGTGGCATGGCATATTTCATTGAAGACTTCCACATGTGGATATTTTTCTTTGACCTTTTCCATCGTATCGAATACATCCCACTGGCTCATTGTCGTTTGGTTGGTGACAATAAGTTTATCATAATCGAGATTTAAAGCTTCGACATCTTCAGGTGTTTCCACTAGGTGGACCATACCAGGTGCTACTCCAAGTGCCCCTTCAGGCTCAGGATGCCCTTTTTTGCCGATGTAAATCGTTTGGTATCCTTCCCTAGCCTTTTCTTCAATAAGGTCATGTGTCCTGGTTACATCCGGGCAGGTTGCGTCAATGGCGACTAGCCCTTTCTTTTTCGCAAGTTCCCTTACCTCTGGAGAGATGCCGTGTGCTGTAAAAATAACGGTCCCTTTGTCAACTTTTTCTAAGATATCAAGACGATTCTTGCCGTCAAGGGTGATGATTCCTTCTTCTTCAAAGGCATCTGTAACATGTTTATTGTGAACAATCATCCCCAAAATGTAGATGGGACGAGGCAGTGTTTTATCTAATGCAGCATTTCTTGCAATGACCATGGCATCAACAACACCATAACAATAACCACGTGGTGAAATTTTAATGATTTGCATATATAAAGTCCTCCAAAAGGAAAAAATTTTTGCTAAATAGACAAGTATAAATTCAACTACGCCTCATGAACCGTCCTATCGGACTTGCCAATCGGCGAGTTTTCATTTAATAGATTATAAGTCCATTATATAAAACTAATAGATATATTACAAAGAGACATTTTTCCTGCCCATAACAGTAAAGAATGCCGGAGGCCGGCATTCTTATGTTAAATATATAATTTTGGTATCGAGGTTCCTTTTGGGTGCTGTTTTTTTTTCGGGCCACTGGTCATTTGTGTGCTTTTTCTACTGCTTTTCTTGTCAGAACTGGTTTGCTGAGTTCCTTTTCGACTCGTTTTTTTAGATGAAGTTTTGGTTGTTCGATTTGTTGATGTTAAACGGCTGCTAGAGGATTCATCCCCTGTATGCTTTTTCTTTTCACTCGATTCTTCCTTATCCGAATCAGAGCTTTTTAAACCGCGATATAACTTCCATAGGGCTGGCAGGTTTTTTACTAATGGACCATACTGCTGGATCATCGGGCCGATTGTCTGGGCTGTCTTTATGACTTGCTGTGTATTGTTAAGAATATTTGATAGTCCACCTGGGTTAGACAAGGATTGGAGCAATCCGCCGCCTCCTGCGGCTCTGCCGGCACCCTGCATCCCCATCAAGCCGCCTGGTCCACCGCCGCCCATCATTCTGCCTGGTCCGCCCATGCGGTTTCCTCCGCCGAGAAGCCTAGAGAGTAATCCGCCGCCCCTGCCGATTTGTTGTCCCCCCATTCCGCCGAAGGGATTGCCTTGCGGGCCCATCATTGGATTTCCTCCACCGCCAAACAGTCCCCCGCCAGGTCTCATCATTTGATTTCCCCCGCCGAATAAACCGCCCGGTCTGCCCATCATTGGTAACGGTCCCATTCCCCCCGGCATTGGGAATCTAGGTCCTGGTTGCATACCATAAAACCTCCTCTCGTTTTCAGCACATGAAGACACCGTTTTCCCATAAAAAAGAAATTAAAAAAGGAAAAAGTGCGGGTGGGGAAAACTTCTTGAACATGTGCGGAATTTCCACTTTTACCCTCTTGTATTACAATATGCACACACCATGTTTTTGTTTAGGTATTATACTCAGAATCAAATGAAATTTATGGTTTTAAAAGCTGCAGGAAAGTAAAAGATGATAATAACTGGAGATTTACCTTGAACTCTACTATAATTACTTGATGGACGCGAAATTGCACGACTTGCAATTTATTTGACTTAAAAATAAGATATTTTTATATAAGGAGTACGTAGATGAAAGAAACTAAATTTGAACGCTTTGATTTTCAAGGCTTTATTATTGAGGCGCTGAACAAGCTGGGCTTTACGCAGCCAACAGAAATTCAGGAACGAATGATTCCATTGGTATTAAAAGGGGAAAGTGCGATTGGCCAATCTCAAACCGGAACGGGAAAAACATTTGCCTATGTGCTGCCAATTCTTGATAAGGTGGATGCATCAAGACAAGAGGTTCAAGCAGTCATCACAGCCCCTACGAGAGAACTTGCCAGCCAGATTTATCAACAAATTTTAAAAATTACTGAGCATTGTCCTCCTGGGGAAACGATTACCACTAAATTATTTACAGGCGGAACAGACAAGCAGAGGACCATCGAGAAGTTAAAAACACAGCCTCATATTGTCGTCGGAACGCCTAGCAGGATTAACGACCTTGTAAAGGAACAAGCGCTATTAGTTCATACAGCCCGGATTTTTGTCGTCGATGAAGCGGATATGATGCTCGACATGGGCTTTATTGAGGATGTTGACCGTGTTGCGGCAAGGCTGCCGGAAAATCTGCAAATGTATGTTTTTTCTGCCACTATTCCGGAAAAGTTAAAGCCTTTTCTTAAAAAATATATGGAGAATCCAAAAAACATCCAGATTGAACCGGCAAGGAAGGCTGCTGAAAACCTGGAGCATTATTTGCTTCCATCAAGGCACCGCGATAAAAAGGGACTAGTTCATGATGTTCTTATCGCCTATAATCCCTATTTAGCCATTGTGTTTACAAATACGAAAAAAATGGCCGATGAAGTGGCTGATTATTTATACCAAAAAGGCTTGAAGGTAGGACGAGTCCACGGAGACCTAAGCCCAAGAGAACGAAAAAAAATGATGAAGCAGATTCAAGATTTGGAATTTCAATATATTGTTGCCACAGATCTTGCTTCAAGGGGAATTGATATTGAAGGGGTAAGCCATGTCATAAACTACGAACTTCCTTCGGATTTGGACTTTTATATTCACAGGGTTGGCAGAACTGCTAGAGCGGGAAATGCCGGGATTGCCTTGACGATTTATGACTTATCAGATGAAGATGCTCTAATTCGTCTTGAAAAGATGGGCATTCAATTTAAGAATGTTGACTTGAAAAATAACGAATTTGTCGAGCTAGAAGGTCGAAACCGCCGGAAAACACGTGTAAAGCCAGAGGATGAAATGGACCATCGTGTTAAGGCTGTCGTTAAAAAGCCGAAAAAAGTTAAACCAGGGTATAAAAAGAAAATGCAAACAGAAATAGAGAATATCAAGAAGCGGCAGCGCAGATTGAATAAGAAGAAATAAAAGAGGGAGTGGGAATGATGTTAAAAATAGGTTCGCACGTTTCGATGAGCGGCAAAGAAATGCTTCTTGCTTCAAGTAAGGAAGCTGTTTCGTACGGTGCCAATACATTTATGATATACACCGGGGCTCCGCAAAACACTAGAAGAAAAAAAATCGAGGATTTAAATATTGAGGCGGGCAGGAGACATATGGAGGAGAATGGAATTTCTGAAATAGTCGTCCATGCTCCTTATATTATCAATATTGGAAATACCTCGAATCCGGATACATTTGAGTTGGGAGTCCGTTTCCTACGGTCTGAAATCGAGCGGACAGAAGCCATTGGCGCTAAACAAATAGTCCTTCATCCAGGTGCTCATGTTGGTGCTGGCGAGGAGGCTGGAATAAAAAAAATTATTGAGGGACTAAATGAAGTGTTAACCGGAAAGGAACAGGTTCAAATTGCTTTAGAAACAATGGCGGGAAAAGGTTCGGAGTGCGGCAAATCATTCGAGGAACTTGCGACAATTATCAATGGTGTCACCTATAATGATAAACTGTCAGTCTGCTTTGACACCTGCCACACCCACGATGCCGGCTATAATATCATCGAAGATTTTGATGGTGTTTTAAATGAATTTGATAAAATTATTGGGCTGGATAAATTGAAGGTACTTCATATTAATGACAGCAAAAATGCATCAGGTACAAGAAAAGACCGTCATGAAAATATCGGATTTGGCCATATTGGATTTAAGGCGCTAAACTATATTGTTCATCATCCACAATTGATGGACGTACCGAAAATCCTTGAAACCCCTTTTGTCGGTGAAGACAAAAACAATAAAAAGGCGCCATATCGGCACGAAATCGCCATGCTTCGCGAGCAGAAGTTTGATGAGGATTTACTGGCAAAAATAATGCAATCATAAAAAAAGAAGGCTGTGCAGAATTAGTAGCAGATTTACTTATGAGGTGCAATACGGTAAATCACAACCCTAACCACATAGGAAATCACATAACCTTTCACAACACACATCACAGTATATTGCACAGTCCATAAGGCTTTGAGATGAAAATATCTCTAAGTCTTATTTTCTTTATTGGACTAAAGCAACCGTAAGTTGTATAAGTTCATTAGACAGAGTTTGATAAATAAGGGGAGAAAATTCCCTTAATTAGCAATTAAGATCAAGAATAACTTAAATAAGCGGAGAAATTTCCCCTATTGACTCAAAAAACTTCAGTATTGGGGATTGTGTTTTGTTTAAGCGAAAAATCTTCCCTTATTTACGCCGGAATGAGCCCTATTCTACATTTAGCGGAAAAATTTTCGCTTATTTTATTACCACTAGTTACTCAATTAAGGATAAGACTTCTTAAGTTTCAAAAAAATCAAGTGAACCTCGTTTAGATGCGAAGTGTGTTGTGCTGTGTGGTTTAATAATTGCACCCCAATATATTTACATTACTATAACAAACAAAATAAAAGGCTATCGAAAGTTTTTCGACAGCCAGTGCTGTGCAGATCCGCAATGTTTTTCATTTTTTTACTAATTCTGCAAAAAGTTTATTGACCTCCCGGGCTGTTTGAGGGCCGGCAGCTTTGGCAATTTCTCTAACCAATTGAGCACGCTGCAGGTCATCAAAAATATTAATGTTTTTTCCTCTTAAGTACTCGGCTATTTTTTTTGCCTGACTGCGGGTTATAGCTATATTAAATTGGTTTGCATATTTTAGCAGTTCATCGGCAGTGATGGTATTTATTTTATGATTGATGATACTTTCAAAAATCTTCACCTTAATCACTCCTCCATGCTAATTTATGAAAAAGCGGCTGGAGTGTGACAGTGGCTTATAGAGGCGGAAAAATAAGCACATTCGTGAATTGCTGTGCTTTACAAACACAAAATAACTATTGTATACTACATTAAGTTAAATCGGAATGATTCTTAAAATTAAAGAGAGTGTGCAAAATTTATGCAATCAATTATTGATATTAAACAGCTGTCCTATCGATATGAAAAGGACATCGTTCTTGAAAACATCAATTTATCCGTAGAAAAGGGTGCGTTTCTCGCCATAGTCGGCCCCAACGGATCTGGAAAATCAACACTATTAAAGTTAGTTTTGGGATTGTTAAAGTTGCAAAGGGGAGAAATTTACCTGTTTGGCCAAGAAATTAATAAATTTAAAAATTGGGACAAAATCGGCTACGTTTCTCAAAAGGCCAACTCCTTTAACACGGGTTTCCCGGCGACCGTATATGAGGTAGTGGCAAGCGGGTTAACTAAAAAGCTGGGACTGTTGTCCTTTTTCAAAAAGGAGCACTCGGAAAAAGTCTTAGCCTCATTGGATGCAGTAGGGATGAAAAAATTTAAAGACCGAAATATTGGAGAGCTTTCAGGCGGGCAGCAGCAGCGGGTATTCATTGCCAGAGCCTTGGTGAGTGAGCCGGAGCTGTTAATTCTTGACGAACCAACCGTCGGGGTTGATGCAGAGAACATTAAGGCTTTTTATGAAATGCTTGATGTGTTAAATAAAAATAAGGCGATTACACTGGTGATGGTCACACATGACATCGGGACCGTTTCTGATAAGGTATCCCATGTAGCCTGTTTAAATAAGCATTTGCATTTTCACGGACTGACAAATGAATTTGAACAGATGAGAATGGAAGACCTGTCATCATTCTATGGACATGATGTGCAATTGCTGACTCATCATCATGAACACGGAGGCATGTAGTATGATTCAAGGGATTTTACATTATGAATTTTTACAAAACGCCTTCTTTACTGGAATGTTAATTGGCATTCTGGCTCCATTATTAGGAGTATTTATTGTAGTAAGAAGATTGTCTTTGATTGCCGATGCGCTTAGCCATGTAACTTTGGCAGGGATTGCGGCAAGTCTGTTGCTTGAGCGCTATGCAGCCGCTCTTACAGGGTTGAATCCATTGTATATGGGCATGGTTTTTTCGGTTGGCGGGGCCTTATTCATTGAAAAGTTAAGAGGAGTCTACAAGCATTATCAAGAGCTTGCGATTCCGATTATTCTTTCTGGAGGAATTGGGCTGGGGGTCATATTTATATCTCTTGCCAAAGGCTTTAATACAGATTTGTTCAGTTATTTATTTGGTAGTGTATCAGCTGTCAACCGTACCGACCTTTGGGTAATCCTGGTAATCAGTATTGCAGTGGTGCTGGCTGTAGTTCTATTGTATAAAGAGCTGTTTTTATTGTCTTTTGATGAGGAATACGCCAAGGCATCTGGTATCGCAGCAAAAAGTATCCATTTCATTTTCATTATTTTAGTCGCGCTGGTCATAGCAGCTTCAATGAGAATTGTCGGAATCCTGTTGGTTTCTTCGTTAATGACACTTCCTGTTGCAGCAAGTATACGAATTGCCAAAGGGTTTAGGCAGGCTATTATTTTATCGGTTATCTTCGGCGAGGCTTCAGTGCTTGGCGGGCTGAGTCTTGCTTATTATTTGGACTTAGCTCCAGGCGGAACAATTGTTATGCTCTCTGTTTTGATATTAATATTGGCGATATATTTTAAAAAAATCTTGGTGAAATAAAGCAAAAGCGAGGTGTGTAAATGATGAATGTACAAGAAGCACTTCAATATTTAAAGGAAAATGGCTTTAAGCAGACAGGAAAAAGGGAAGACATGCTTCAATTATTTGCTGAAAGCGATAAATATTTAACAGCAAAGGATGTTTTAGATCTATTGAAGGATGATTATCCTGGCTTAAGTTTTGATACTATTTACCGTAACCTTTCCCTTTTTGTTAACATGGGAATACTAGAGATGACAGAGTTGTCAGGTGAAAAACATTTTCGCTTTTCATGCTCGCAAACCCATCATCACCACCATTTTATTTGCTTAAGCTGCGGCAAGTCTAAGGAAATTGAGACATGTCCGATGGAGGGCTTAAGTGCAAATTTAAAAGGCTACGACATCTCCGGGCATAAATTCGAAATATATGGGCGCTGTCCCGATTGTATACAATAAAAAGGCTGTCCTATTAAGCGGCGTGACCGCTCATTTGGGACAGCCTTTTTATTATTATTTTATTGACCCAGCCATTTCTCTAATATTTTCCTGTTTATTGAGCCAGTTCTCCACCCAAATGGCTGCTTCCGTCCAGTTATTTACTCGGATGACACCTTGGGGAATGGGTTCCTGATTATACGGAGTATCAAATAAAATGACCGGAATTCCACATTCTTCATGAAGAGCAACGGCGTTGTCGTGTTTATCTTCAAAAAAGAGATCTACTTTCAGATTTTTAGCCGTTTCTACCTTGTCATGAGAGCCAATCAGTTCGATGTGATGGAAGGTTAATCCATGCGCCGAAAACCAATTTTCGGTCACTTCGAGCAGATGCGGTCCTCTAGCACTAATAAAAAACAATTCATGTTCATTTTTCCATTTATTTAAGACCGGCTTTACTCCTTTAGCAAGTGGAGATCTTTCATATATAATTGGTTCATTTTCGGAAAACCAATGGGCAAATACTTTCTCATCCACATTCACAAAAGGAGTTAAATCGTATTGAGTGATGTCCTCATAGGCAATGTTCATCCCGAATGCCTCGTTTATAAAAGGCAATAACGATGTGGGGCAGCTAACTGTTCCATCAATATCAATTCCAAATCTTTTTTTCATTTTTAAATTCACCTTCAGTAGTTTCCTCTGTTCTATTTTTATTTTACCAAAGACCGTGAACTGTTGGGCATGAAATTTTTTGCGGAATATGAAAGAACCAACTAGTTAAGACAAACATTGTCATAGTAAAAAGGCTTTAATGACAAACAATAATAAATGCTCCTACATTGAAAGTGAGGGATTAAAGGATGGCAGATGAACGCGACACGAAGGTGCAAGAAGCTCTTCGTGGCCCGATTATCGGTGAAGATATACCAAATTCTCCATCGGATTATCGTGAGGCCACAACTTCCGAAATCGCAACACCTGTAACAACCCAAGCTTCCAAATTTGATGAAGAAACGGCAGAGGAATTTGGAGTGTCTGCCCCAATGAGGGTATCATTAAAGAAAGATGATCCGCCAATTGGAGCATCAGTGCCAATCCGCTCTTCCTATAATGAAGAAACTGCTGCCGAAATCGCGGCCCCTGTACCTGTTTTAAGTGGCAGGGAAAAAGGCAATATAGATGATAATGGTCGTGAACGTGCGGTCGGTGGTGCCGGACTTGGAACTGTCGCTTTGGTCCTTTCCATTTTATCTTTGTTCGTAATGCCAATCCTGTTTGGTGCAGCAGGGATTATTTTGGGGTTTGTTGCTAGGCGCCGCGGCTCCGAAGGGCTTGGAGCGTGGGCTATTGGGATTGGAGCGGTATCGATTATCATCGGAATCTTTATTCTTCCGTTCTTTTAACATAGGAGCAAAAAAAGAGGCTGTCTTTCGGGACGGCCTCTTGTAGCGTTTACCTATTTGCTTACCTTTTCTTCTGCTTCCTTCTTACGGAAATATTCTTCGGCAATCTGGTCAATTTCCTTTTTTAGTTCTTCGACCATTTGTGATTCTGGAACCTTCCGGACAATCTCACCTTTTCTAAACAAAAGACCTTCACCACGGGCACCGGCAATTCCGATGTCTGCCTCACGAGCCTCACCGGGACCATTAACCGCACAGCCTAGAACTGAAACCTTGATAGGTGCTTTTATATGGGAGATATATTCCTCTACCTCATTGGCGATGCTAATCAGGTCTATTTCAATGCGGCCGCAGGTAGGGCAGGAAATTAAGGTAGCAGCGTTGGAGGAAAGGTGAAATACCTTCAAAAGCTCACGGGCCACTTTAACCTCTTCAACTGGGTCGGCACTTAATGAAACCCTTACTGTATTACCAATACCTTTGCTGATGATTGCACCTAATCCGGCTGCGCTTTTAATCGTTCCTGAGAAAAGCGTTCCAGATTCTGTTATTCCAAGATGCAAAGGATAATCGAAGGTGCGCGCCGCTTTTTCATAAGCTTCAATAGCAAGATTGACATCAGAAGCCTTCATCGAAACGATAATATCGTAGAAGTCCAAGTCCTCTAAAATTTTGATATGATGCAGGGCGCTTTCAACCATGCCATCAGCAGTTGGGTAGCCGTATTTATCAAGAATTCGTTTTTCCAATGACCCTGCATTTACACCGATCCGGATTGGAATTCCTTTATCTTTAGCGGCTTTTACGACGGCTTCAACCTTTTCTTTTCTGCCGATGTTTCCAGGATTGATCCTGATTTTATCAGCGCCGCCTTCAATTGCCTTTAGTGCCAATTTATAATCGAAGTGGATATCAACAACAAGTGGAATGTTGATTCTTTTTTTGATCTCAGGAATGGCATTTGCAGCCCTTTCGTCTGGGCATGCAACCCGGACAATTTGGCAGCCTGCTTCCTCAAGACGTTTGATTTCGGCAACGGTAGCCTCCACATCATGGGTTTTAGTGGTTGTCATACTTTGAATAATGATTTCATCATTCCCGCCGATGGTTAAATTGCCAACCTTTATCGGCCGTGTTTTCGTGCGATGTATAATTTCACTCACGTGGAATTCGCTCCTTTAGTTGGATTCGAATATAGGATTAAAAACAATTCACCTTTTATTGTATCAGCCTGCATCTGATTTTGACAAGATTAAGGATTATCCCTGCTTAGTTTGAGTAATCCGGAAAATGATATGTAGAACCGATTTGGATTTTTTCGGGTGACTTCCCGGGATTTAATGCCTGAAAATCTTCTACTAAGTCAGAAATAGATACAGGAAGAGATTTTCCTAATTGGTGCTCGACAATGGAAATAACAGTTTCACCTGGTCTTACCTTTTCTGTAAATGAAGGGATGTCAGTAGCAGGTTTTGCATTATGATTAACATTTGCTTCTGCCTGAATGTTTGCTGTAGAAGGCAAAGTGCCGACAGTTAAGTCAAAGTAAATCACATATATGACTAAAATGGCAATTATAACACCAATTAATTTTTTCATTGGACAGCCTCCAAACAAAAGTTTCTACAAACCTATGCTTGTCCAACTTTAAATAGAACTCATAAATGAAAAAAGCATCCGTTGAACGGATGCTTTAGCTACTTTTTTTGGGTTTTGGGATTTCATTTATTGCCAAATATAAAACAATGATAACAACAAACCAATTGATCCAAAAGCTGTTTGGTACGGCTGTTTTCAGTGCGGCCATTATCGTAAAAAATAATGTCGGTAATGTTTCACTGTATGCGGCCATTCTCCATAAATGCCGATAGGTAAGCTTTCTTCCAGCGAGATTTTTTAACACAAGTCCGATTAAGGCAAGAACAGAAACTTCAATGAAACTAGCGGCACTTGAAAACAAATAGATGAATAAGGAGACAATCGGGATAATAATGCCCTTTAACCCACTAATAGAGTCAGTAAAATCAACGAGATCTTTCTTTGAAAGTTTCAACCCTTCCATCATGGAATAGGGGTATGTATCGATTTGACCACCTGCCGTCATAACAAACTCATCTTTTAACAAGGCGAACGTATTTCCTTGATCGCCTGCATCTTGACTAGAAACGGCACCAGTAGGGTCCAAAATAATCGTAAAATCATTCTTTTTAATTGTTACAGGGACCTTAGTATCTGCCTCTAATTGGCCGTTTTTTATTGTAAAATCAGGAGCCTCCTCTTCCAGGAAGGTTTTGGCAGAATCCAATCCAGTTGTTAACGCCGTACTGAAATAAACAATCGATGGAAGGACAGATATAAATGTCAATAAGAAAACAAAGAGAATAGTCTTTCCAATACCTTGGAAACGGAATAAGGCTATATCCTTCGGCGAGTAGATACTTTTAAATAATTGCTTGAAAATATTCATATTAACCACCTCATATAGATTCACCATTCTATTGTAGCTTTTGAAGCTATGATAGACAAGAACAAGGTAGTTATCAGTTTAAAAGGAATAAAAATCAACTAGTCAATATGTGTATTTACAAAATATGCAAAAAAAAAGCAGCTTTGGCATCAATTGTTGACAGCAAACAGATTGCATGATTCATGACAATTTATCGAAAAGTGGATTGTTGTGAAAGCTAAATGTAAAAAAGCTGCATAAACCGCTGAAAAATGGATATTTTATATATGGTGGTTTAAGCAAATTATTTGATACTTGCCACCCAACTTTGGTAATCTAAAATCACAAAGCTTTGGAAATATTTTAAAATTCTTTGCGATGAATTTTAGTGTGCCAAGGCCTTTAAAAAATAAGTACATAGGGAGGAATTTTTCATGGCATTTGAATTACCAAAATTACCTTACGCGGAAGATGCACTTGAGCCACATTTCGATAAGGAAACTATGAACATTCACCACACAAGACATCACAACACTTATGTGACTAACTTAAACAACGCTTTAGCAGGCAACGAAGAATTGCTGTCTAAGTCCGTTGAAGAAGTTATCTCAAACTTGGATGCTGTTCCAGAAGCAGCACGTACTGCTGTTCGTAACAACGGTGGCGGACATGCGAACCACTCTTTATTCTGGCAAATTCTTTCTCCAAATGGCGGCGGTGCTCCAAGCGGAGAATTAGCTGATGCAATCAACAGCAAATTTGGCAGCTTTGAAGCGTTCAAAGAAGAATTTGCAAAAGCAGCAACTACTCGCTTTGGCTCTGGCTGGGCATGGCTATCCGTTAATAACGGCGAATTAGAAGTATCCAGCACACCTAACCAAGACTCCCCATTGATGGAAGGCAAAACTCCAATCCTTGGCCTGGATGTTTGGGAGCATGCTTACTATCTAAAATACCAAAACAAGCGTCCAGACTACATCGCTTCATTCTGGAACGTAGTTAACTGGGACGAAGTTTCAAAGCGTTACAGCGCAGCTAAATAATTAATGTCTATAAAAAAGGCAGCTCTTTTGTAGCTGTCTTTTTTCATGCCCAAATTTGAATAAGAACTTGCTGCTTGTTAAAGACTACCTTTTAAGACAAAGGGGAGTTTTTTTATGGCAAAAAAATTTAAGTTTTTAGGGGATGTTGAATTAACGAAGGATTTAACCCTTTTACTGATTATTGGCGGCTTATATTCCTTAAGCGTTGCCTTATCCAACACATTTGTGAATATTTATTTATGGAAGCAAACTGGCCAATACTCCGATCTCGCCCTGTATAACCTTTCTATCGTCGTTCTGCAGCCGCTTACATTTATCTTGGCAGGCCGATGGGCAAAGAAAATTGACCGCGTGATTGTTCTCCGGATTGGAGTTACTTTTTTAGCGCTCTTCTATTTGGCCGTCTTACTAACCGGGACTAAAGCTTCCACTTATTTGCTGCTCCTTGGGGGATTGTTGGGAGTAGGGTACGGCTTTTATTGGCTAGCCTACAATGTGCTGACGTTTGAAATCACCGAACCGGAAACAAGAGATTTTTTCAATGGTTTTTTGGGAATATTATCTTCCTTCGGCGGGATGATTGGTCCTATCGCAGCAGGGTTGATTATTACCCGATTCGAAAAGTTTACCGGCTATACGATTGTTTTCGGCTTGTCGTTAGGATTATTTGCCCTAGCGGTGTTGTTAAGCTTTTCTTTGAAACCTAGACCAGCGAAAGGGAGATATTGCTTCAAACGAATAATTGAAGAAAGAAAACAAAATGAAAATTGGCGTCTTGTCACGAACGCCCACTTTTTTCAGGGCCTCCGAGAAGGGACGTTTTTATTTGTCATCTCTGTCTTTGTGTATATTTCGACAGGCAGCGAAATGGCTTTGGGGACCTTTGGATTGCTAAATTCGGGAATCTCGTTTGTTGCTTATTTTCTTGCTTCTAGGCTGATTAAAAAAAGTTATCGAAAAAAGGCCATACTAATTGGCGGGTTAATGCTATATGCTGCAGTAATTCTGATAGCCTGGGAAGTAAACTACGCAAAGCTGTTAATTTATGCTGCTATGATCGCGATTGCCTACCCGCTTTTGCTCGTTCCGTATATGTCAACAACGTATGATGTGATTGGATCGGGCTGGAAGGCAGCGGAGATGCGGATTGAATATATTGTAGTAAGAGAAATTTTCTTAAATTTAGGCCGAATTGTTTCCGTCCTTGCCTTTCTTGCAGCAGTCACCTTATTTAATGAAGAAAAGAGCATTCCATATTTATTATTGATTTTGGGGGCAGGGCATACGCTGATTTATCTCTTTATCAAAAGGGTCCGACTGCCAGCTGTATAACGGCGATGAGTGAGAATTTGCTCATCGCTTTTTTATTTTGATTGTCTGACTGAAGTTCCTAGGGGGCTCGCAGGTCTCACAGCCAATCAGTCAAGATGGCTAAAAAACAGCATTCTCACCGGCTCGTCTGCAACCTTGTACCCCTGGTCAAGGACATTCAGCTTTTCTTTTAAAAAATGGTAAGTCTTCTCCATAGAAAAAAACTACACTTTCTTATACAATTAATTAGGTTATTGACTTAGGGAGGTGCGTTTTGACCTTGAAGAAGAAAAAGAAGAAGCCGGCGGTTCCTTTTCGCTTAAACATGCTTTTCTTTGTGGTCTTTTTGCTTTTTTCCATCCTTGTTTTAAGGCTTGGGGAATTACAAATTGTATTCGGAGAAGATTTTAAAAGGGAAATTGAACGAACAGACAATATTACCGTTTCAAATCCCGTACCTAGAGGGAAAATGTATGACCGAAACGGGAACGTTATTGTTGATAATTCACCGCTAAATGCGATCACGTATACTAAATATCAAAATACAACACCGGAGGAAATGCTGGAAACAGCAAGAAAATTAGCAAAATTAATTACTATGGATACCTCGAAGGTCCGTGAACGGGATAAAAAAGATTTTTGGATCTTAATTCATCCGGACATGGCAAAAGAAAAAATCACTGATAAAGAATGGACCGAATTTAAAGACAAAAAGCTGGATGATAAAGATATTTATAAACTACAGCTTAAAAGAATTTCTGACGAGGACTTGAACAGTCTGAGCCCGGATGAGTTAGAAACACTTGCAATCTATAGGGAATTTAATAGCGGCTATGCTATGACACCACAAATCGTTAAAAATAAAGATGTAACTCCGGAGGAATTTGCTGCAGTTAGTGAAAATCTGGAAAATCTTCCGGGGATTGATACAACAACAGACTGGGCAAGAAATTATGTCTTTGGTGATACCCTGAAATCTATTTTAGGGGATGTGTCATCTTCAGATTCGGGGCTGCCGAAGGAGCAGCTCGAAAAATATCTCGCCAAGGACTACAGTCGAAATGACCGGGTAGGAAAAAGTTATCTTGAATTAAAATATGAAGATGTCCTGCATGGGGAAAAGGCAAAGGTAAAAAATGAAACCGACAAGTCAGGAAATATTTTATCTTCCGAGGTCATATCGGAAGGCAATCGCGGTAAAGATCTTGTCTTAACCATTGACATGGATCTTCAGGCTCAAGTGGATAAAATTATTGAAGAAGAAATCTGGAATGCAAAAAAGAGCGGGAATACAGCGCTCATGGATCGGGCATTTGTTGTCATGATGAACCCAAAAACAGGTGAAATTCTGGCTTTGTCGGGTAAGCAGCTTGTAAAGAATAAAGAAACAGGCAAACTGGAAATGAGGGATTATGCCCAAGGTACCTTTACTTCTTCATATAACGTAGGATCAGCTGTTAAAGGTGCGACCGTTCTGACAGGATATCAGACCGGTGCTATTAAACCAGGAACTGTTCTGGTTGATGAACCTTTATTAATCGCACACACGAAAGAAAAATCCTCTTGGAAAACCTTTGGGGCTATTAATGATCTGAGAGCATTGCAGGTTTCTTCCAACGTTTATATGTTTAAGACTGCCATTGCAATAGCAGGGGGACATTATGCTCCAAATAAACCACTGCCAATTGATACGAATGCTTTTAATACGATGAGAAGATACTTCAGCCAATTTGGGCTTGGTGTTAGGACAGGAATCGATCTTCCAAATGAAATGACCGGTTTTCCGGGATCCGAGAAAACACCAGGATTACTGCTGGACTTTGCGATTGGTCAGTATGACACTTACACCCCGCTTCAGCTTGCACAGTATGTATCAACGATTGCTAATGGCGGTTACCGGGTTCAGCCTCATGTGGTGAGGGAAATTCGCGAACCAGAAATGGATACTAATGAATTAGGTCCGATTGTTGAAGAAATACAGCCTAAGGTATTAAATCGGATTGATATGAAAGATGAATGGGTCAAGCGGGTTCAAGAAGGATTCCGTATGGTCATGCAGGTTGGGGATGGTACTGGTGTTGGTTACTGGAAAAGTAAATCATATAGTCCAGCGGGCAAAACAGGGACAGCACAGGCCTTTTACGATGGCTCTGATAAATCGAAGCGCGGGACACCTGTTTGGAACTTAAGTCTCGTTAGCTTTGCGCCGTACGATAATCCCGAAATTGCAATGGCTGTAGTTGTACCATGGGCTTATGAAGGTAACAGCGGCAATACCATAAATCATGCAATAGGTACAAGGGCTATGGATGCTTATTTTAATTTGAAGAACTTACGCCAAACTGGAGCCGCTGCAGTCCAAAACAATGGACAAACTGAACAATAATCATGGTGAACACCTGTCTCTACTGAAGAGGCAGGTGTTTTTTTTTGCAAGATTGCTAGATTATGATTTACAAAAACTAAACACTCATTTACATAACCTTTACAAAACATTAAAACTCTATTTACAGTCATCCTTTATTCTTATCATTGTAAGGCAGAACAAACAGACAAACTCTTAGGGGGAATTAGTAAATGAAAAGTTTTAAAAAAATTAGCCTAATGATGTTAATTGCGGCTTTCATGATTATAGCGGTAGCATGTGGAAGTGATTCTTCTTCAGATAAAGATAGTGGTGGAGGGAAAGACTCTGGGGAACTATCAGGCTCAATTTCTGTTTCAGGGTCGTCAGCCATGCAGCCGCTACTTGCTGCTGCTGCTGAAGAATTTATGGCTGAAAATCCAAAGGTTGATATACAAGTTAATGCCGGCGGCTCTGGGACAGGCTTATCACAGGTTGCTGAAGGATCAGTTCAAATTGGTAACTCAGACGTTTTCGCTGAAGAAAAAGAAGGTATTCCTGCTGACGAACTTGTTGACCACAAAGTGGCTGTGGTCGGGATGACCGCTGCTGTAAACCCTAAAGTCGGAATTGATGATGTTAAAAAAGATGATTTAATCAAAGTATTTACCGGAAAAATTACAAACTGGAAAGAGCTTGGCGGTAAAGACCAAAAGATTGTTCTTGTAAACCGTCCTGATTCATCCGGAACTCGTGCAGTATTCAATCACTTTGCTCTTGATGGTGCTGCACCTGCAGAAGGAATTACCGAGGATTCTTCTAACACGGTTAAAAAGATTATCAATGAAACTGAAGGTGCAATTGGATACCTTGCATTCTCTTACTTCACTGACGATTCTGTAACACCGCTTTCGATTGATGGTGTGAAACCGACTGAAGAAAATGTACAATCCGGAAAATTCCCGGTTTGGGCATACCAGCATTCTTATACTAAGGGTGAAGCAGAAGGTTTAACAAAAGCATTCTTGGATTATTTAATGTCAGATGATATTCAAAACACTCTTTTAAAGGAACAAGGATATCTTCCTGTTACAAAAATGAAAGTAGAACGCGATGCCGAGGGAAATCAAAAAAATATCTAATCGAAACATCTAGAATGAACTGTTGAAAAATAAAGGCTCTTTTCTCAGAGATTGTTGCTTTTAACTATATTGAAAACACCGAGTGGATTGGAGCGAAAGGCGCTTGACTCCTGCGGGAAATAGAGGAAAGGTCGAGACCCCGCAGACGGAACGTCGAGGAGGCTCGACTTCCTCCCCGCGGGTTTGCTGAGCGCCTGTAGCGGAAAGGAACGGACAGTGTTATTCCCAAAAACAAAAAACTTTACGAAAAGAGCCAAAATAAAAGAGGGTAAATGCAGAGAGTTTACCCTCTTATGACGTATTCAAGAGGAGTTTGGTTTAATATGGAAAAACTTCTTCCCGCAAAAGATAGATTGCTAAAATCAAAGAGAAGCAGGCCCGATGGGGAATTTAGAGGGAAATCAATTGTCATTTTGTGTGCCATTATCATGATAACGGCTGCGATTGCGATTACGATCTTCCTTGGAACAAAAGGCATGCAATCTTTTACGAAGAATGGGATTAGCATAGTCGAGTTCTTAACAAGCACTAACTGGAATCCAACTGATAAAGCGAGCCCAATGTATGGAGTTCTTCCATTTATTTTCGGATCCTTTGCCGTTACCTTTCTCGCCGCACTTGTTGCCGCACCATTAGGGATTGGCGGAGCGATTTTTATGACAGAAATTGCCCCGTCTTGGGGAAGAAAAATTCTCCAGCCGATCGTGGAACTATTAGTAGGTATTCCTTCTGTTGTTTATGGATTTATTGGTTTATCTGTTTTGGTCCCGTTTGTAAGGGATAATGTCGGGGGGCTTGGTTTTAGTTTACTGTCAGGGACAATTGTCCTTTCCGTTATGATATTACCGACGATTACAACGATTGCAACGGATGCGATGAGTTCACTTCCGAATCATCTTCGTGAAGGGTCCTATGCTCTAGGTGCCACAAGATGGCAGACGATTCGAAAAGTGCTGGTACCTGCTGCTATGCCTTCTTTGCTTACGGCTATCATTCTTGGTATGGCAAGGGCATTTGGTGAAGCATTGGCTGTTCAGATGGTCATCGGTAACGTGAGAGATTTGCCATCAAGTATTTTGGAAGCATCTGCGACTTTAACGACGATTATTACATTAAATATGGGGCATACAACTTATGGCAGCGTGGAAAATAACACGCTTTGGTCGATGGGCCTTATCTTATTAATTATGTCGTTTGCCTTCATTCTCCTCATTCGTTATCTATCATCAAGGAGGAAGTTCCGATGAATAGTAAAGCAGCCGATCGAATTGCAACATGGGTTTTCGTAGCGATTGCCATTACGATCGTGACGATTCTGGCAGGATTGTTTTTCTATATTTTCGTCAATGGATTTAAACATATTTCGCTTGAATTTTTGACATCCCCCTCCAGTAATGTCCGTGCTGGCGGAGGGATTCGCGATCAATTATTTAATTCATTTTATATTTTGTTCATCACGATGCTGATTACCGTTCCGATTGGAATTGGCGGCGGCGTCTATATGGCAGAGTATGCGAAACCGGGTAAAGTAACCGACTTAATCCGAACCTGTATAGAGGTGTTATCGTCATTGCCTTCCATTGTTATTGGCATGTTTGGATTATTGATTTTTGTAAACACAACTGGCTGGGGTTATACCATTTTAGGCGGAGCATTGGCACTTACAATCTTTAATCTTCCGACAATAGTACGTACAACCGAGGATGCCATCCGAGCAGTCCCTCGTGATTTAAAAGAAGCCAGCCTTGCTCTAGGTGTTACCCATTGGCATACGATTAAAACGGTTATTTTGCCAGCGGCATTTCCATCAATCTTAACTGGCGCCATCCTGGCTGCAGGCAGGGTATTTGGTGAAGCCGCCGCATTATTATTTACTGCCGGTCTTTCAACACCAAGACTTGATTATACAAACTGGAATCCTTTTTCTGAACAATCACCACTGAATATTTTCCGCCCTGCCGAGACATTGGCGGTTCATATATGGTCTGTAAATACGCAAGGATTAATTCCTGATGTCGATGAAGTGGCCAGCGGTTCTTCTGCCGTTCTTGTCCTTTCAGTATTGATCTTTAATCTATTGGCACGTTGGATTGGAAGTTTGATTCACAAACGGGCAACAGCAACTAAATAAAGAGGTGGAGTCGAATGTTGACAGCGATAAAGGAGAGAACGAATGTGGAATTACCTTTTCAACCAACGAGTAAATTCCAGCCTGAAACTATTTTAGCTGTGAAGAATTTGGGGGTTTTTTATGGAGAAAAAAGAGCGGTAAACGGTATTTCGTTGGATATAGACAAAAATTCTGTGACTGCCCTAATCGGTCCATCAGGCTGCGGGAAATCAACGTTTTTGAGGAGTATCAACCGTATGAATGATTTAATCCCCGGGGCAAAAGCAGAAGGTGAGATTATCTATGAAGATCTCAATATATTATCTGATGACATCAATGTAGTAGCCTTAAGAAAGGAAATTGGAATGGTGTTTCAAAAGCCAAATCCTTTTCCAAAATCCATTTATGAAAATATTACCCATGGCTTAAAATTTGCTGGGATTAGGAAGAAAAGCAAACTTGATGAAATTGTCGAAGAGAGTTTACGAAAAGCAGCACTATGGGATGAGGTGAAGGATAGGCTTCATAAATCAGCCCTCTCGCTTTCAGGCGGGCAGCAGCAGCGCCTTTGCATTGCCAGAACGATTGCGATGAAACCGACAGTCATCCTGCTCGATGAGCCTTCTTCAGCACTTGACCCAATTTCAAATGCCAAGGTTGAAGACTTAATTGTCGATTTAAAGAGGGACTACTCGATCTTAATTGTTACCCATAATATGCAGCAGGCTTCCCGTATTTCGGATAAAACAGCTTTCTTCTTAAATGGTGATTTAATTGAATTCGACAGCACAGAAATGATTTTTACCAATCCATCAGTTAAAAAGACAGAAGAATACATTTCCGGCCGATTCGGATAAGGGGGAAAACCATGTCCATACAGACATTAACAAGAGATATCTTTGATGTAAAAGACCTAAATTTATGGTACGGTGAGCACCATGCCTTAAAAGGCATTGATTTTCCTATCCAGAAAAAGGAAGTAACCGCAATGATTGGTCCTTCGGGCTGCGGGAAATCAACTTTTCTTAAGACGCTTAACCTGATGAACAAAATGATACCGAGTGTAAAAATAACCGGAGAAGTGAACTTTGACGGTGAAAATATTTTAAATTCAAAAACAGACTTGGTGGAGCTGCGTAAACATGTTGGTATGGTCTTTCAAAAGGGAAATCCGTTTCCACAGTCTATTTACGATAATGTGGCATATGGGCCGAGAATTCATGGAATTAAGAGAAAAACACATCTTGATGAAATTGTCACGAATGCGTTAATCGATGTAGCCTTATGGGACGAAGTTAAGGATCGCTTGCATGCCCCTGCACTCGGTTTGTCGGGTGGACAGCAGCAGCGCCTGTGTATCGCCAGGGCTCTAGCAACAAAGCCAGATGTATTACTAATGGACGAACCAACTTCGGCGCTTGACCCGATTTCAACCTTAAAAATCGAGGAGTTAATCCTTGAGTTAAAAGAAAAGTATACCATTATCATCGTCACTCACAACATGCAGCAAGCTGCTCGTGTTTCGGACAAAACGGCCTTCTTTCTTATGGGGGAATTAATTGAGGCAGATTTAACACCAAACATTTTTTCAATGCCAAAAGATTCTAGAACGGAAGACTATATTACTGGACGATTTGGATAATGGGGTGAAAAGGATGAATACAAGGACTAATTTTGATAACAATTTAAAACATTTAAAAGAAATGCTTCTTAATATGGCCGGGAAATCAGAACAGGCCATTAAAGACGCCATGCTTGCTTTGCTAAATCAAGATCTTGAATTAGCAAACCGTGTCATTAACGGTGATAATGCCATTGATGACTTGGATCAGGAAATACATGAAAAAGCATTAATGTTGATTGCTACAGAATCACCGGTAGCAAAGGATTTAAGAAGAATTAACGTTGCTTTGAAGGTTTCCTCCGAGGTGGAGCGGATGGGGGATATGGCTGTCAATATTGCTAAGTCCGTTGTCCATATTGGTGATGAAAAGTATATTAAAGATCTCGTTGATATCCCGCAGATGATGGAAGCTGCCTTGGAGATGGTGACAGATTCGATAACCGCATTTTATACCGAGGATAACACGATTGCTCATAAATGTGCAGATAAAGACGATGCAGTCGACAATATGTTTGGGAACCTGGTTCATGAACTAATGACCTATATCCCACAAAATCCAAACTCGATGAACCAAATTATCCAATTGTCCTTTATTTGCCGGTTCATTGAAAGAATTGCCGACCACTCAACTAATATAGCTGAAAACGTTATTTACTTAGAAACTGGTAAACGTCTAAATTTAAATAAATAAAATAATCAAGGATGGGGCTTTAGGCTTCATCCTTGATTATTTTATTTTGTTGTCGATTTTTAATTGAAATTCGCATAATTAATAAGTTAATAAAAAATTCCAGCTGAAAAAACGCTTTACATATGGCTTAGGCAAAATACGACAAATTGCGTTCATTGTCTGACTCTCTTTCTGGTGTTACGATTAAATAAAAGACTGATAGGTATAAAATGTTATTTTAATGCATATATTGTTTGTTTGCAGAATGGAGGAACCCATGATTAATGAAATTATCGAATTAAGAAGAAAGGGACTTTCCTTTCGTAAGATTGCCGTTGTACTTAATACTACCGTTGGGAAAGTCCAATACAGCTGGAATAAATGGATGGAAAGCGAGAATCAAGATAATTGTGATAGTCACCATGTTCAAAATAACCTGAACCAGGATAAATCTTCGGTTACTTCTACTCCACAAACCTTTGTTCCTCTTAAGGGTGAGCTAACAGCCAAGCTTGTTACACCACAAAAAATGTTTCTCTATTGGGATCTTTCAGATACACCCAAAAAAATCGTACGTTTATATTTCAATCAACCTTTTGAGGAGTTAGTTACAGTATTAAGGGTTTACGATGTGAAAGATATCATTTTTAACGGAAAAAATGCTCACCATTACTATGAAATAAATGTTCCTTATCAGAACGGGTACTGGTTTGTTAAAGGATTAACAGGAAATAGAAGCTTTTTAGCGGAGTTAGGTGTGCTTTTACCTGGAACGGGATTTTTCCCTTTGTATAGGTCCAATTGTATTCAAACACCAGCTGCCGAAATACCGAGTGGGAATGAATTGTATCAAGATTTACTGCAATTTAAACGGTACGAGGACAGCCCTCCGAAGTGGCGAAGCCATGTTAGTACGTATAGTTATTATGAAGAATCAAGCAATTTGGAGAATAAAAATGCCTAACATACTTGTCCCTGAGGCTGACTTAAAGCAAAGTCCATTATCCGGAAGAAATTTAAAATTGCTGATGCTTTGCTGGGAGTATCCGCCTAATGTCGTTGGAGGCTTAGCAAGACATGTATACGGGTTATCGGTGCATTTAGCGAAAATGGGATACGAGGTTCATGTCATCACTGCCGGAGACAGTAAACTTCCGGACCATGAAATCGTGAACCAGGTAAACATACACCGTGTTTTCCCGATCAATAGACTAGACGAAAACTTCCTGTCATGGATTGGCGGACTTAATTTAGCAATGGCTTTTAGGGTCGAAAAATTGGCAGAAGAAGTCACTTTTGACTTAATCCATGCCCATGATTGGCTTGTTGGTGCCGCCGCCATTGCTTTGAAAGAGTTACTGGACATTCCGCTTTTAACGACCATTCATGCAACGGAGCATGGCCGGAATAATGGAATTTTTACAGAAACCCAAAGCTTTATCCATGAAAAAGAAGAGCAATTAATAAACGAATCCAATCAGCTTATCGTCTGCAGCAGTTACATGAAGGAGCACCTTGCCAGCGTTTTTCAGGCTGATGATAAAAAAGTAATCGTTATACCAAACGGAGTTGAAGAGCCGAGTTCAAATATTGCTGCCGGAGAGGCAATTCCTTGCCTGCAAGAAAAAAAATATATTTTTTCAATTGGCAGAATCGTAAAGGAAAAAGGGTTTGAAACGATTATTGAAGCGGCGGCAATTGCCAAGGAAAAGGGTTTGGATTACTTTTTTGTCGTTGCCGGAAAGGGGCCAATGCTCGATACCTACCGCCTGCAAGTTCAGGAAAGGCAATTGGCCGGCCAAATTGCTTTTGTCGGCTATATTACTGATGAACAGAGAAATGCGTTAATTGACAAATGTTCAATGGCTGTTATTCCTAGTTTGTACGAGCCGTTTGGAATTGTTGCCTTGGAAACAATGGTGCGTGGTAAACCAACTATTCTGTCCAATACCGGTGGCATGAAAAGGATTATCAGGCATTTGCAAACGGGTCTGTTGATGAATCCGGGGGATGTGGAAAGCATGCTTGAACAGATTAGCTATCTCACGGAAAATCCGGCCTTTGCCGAGGAAATCGGCTCTAAAGGCAAAGGAATTGTAAAAAGCTTATATGGCTGGAGCCGAATTGCTTCGGAGACTGGCAAAGTGATGGGAGATCTGGCACTACAGAAAAAAGTAAACGAAAATATGAAAAATAATTAAGTGAAAGGTTTAGTGATGATGGAATTAATCGAGTCCAAAAAAAGTAAACAGAATACAATCCGCCATGGTTTAATAGAGCAGCTGCAAATAGTACTCGGCATTTGGGTAAATGGAAAATACTGCTTTCTGCATAATAGTGCCGAAAAAGTCATCTATGAAGAAGGCTTAATTCTAAGGATTAAACCTGAGCCAATCCATTCTAAAATTCGCTTTTCCAGCGTTTATATTAGTAATCACAGCAATATCAAGAAGGACATTAAGGTCATTGTCATGCATCATTTTTCTAATGTTAACGCAGACAGCCTCACGTTTATTTCACCAGCAGAAAGCAAAATTTTTCATGTCCATGACCATAAGGTATTTCTCGTCAATGGGAATTTTAATGGAGCGGGTTTAGGTGAGTATACAACCATTCCACTTTGGAGTGCGTATACTGACCAAATTTGGAGTTCATTGGAGAATGGAGCCTTGAGATACCAGCCAATGGCAAAAGGACCGGCAGCGAGCATTTATGCCGTTAAAATGTGCCTTGGTTCTCGGGAAACCCAGAAAATGAATACCTGGACGATATCCGGTTCGGGTAAAAAGGAATTAATATTAATGGAGCAAGCACTTCTGAAAAGCATTAACATTTGACTTCAAAAATTGTCTAGCTCCAGCGCCTAGGGAAGCTTCCGCTTTTCTTTTAAAAAACCTACTAGCATTTCCAAACGAAAAATGATATTATAGAAAAGTCGTATGAACGAACAGCTTAATTGTTTGGAGGGAAATAGACATGCGTGTAAATATTACGTTAGCTTGCACTGAGTGTGGAGACCGTAACTATATTTCAAACAAAAATAAACGCAACAACCCAGATCGTCTTGAGCTTAAGAAATATTGCCCAAGAGAAAAGCGTACAACTGTACACCGCGAAACAAAATAAGCAGCAGGGCTTCCTGTTGCTTTTTTTGTTGCCTAAAAAGAAGGGGGGGCGCTCTAAAATGCACGATAAAAATTCAATTCGTCAACAGATGAAAGAATCGTTGTCAAAGCTCACAAAACCTATTTATGAGGATTACTCTTATAAAATTGCTAGCAGACTTTATGAAATGGATGATTGGAAGCAAGCACAAGTAATTGGCATTACCATCTCAAGGACACCTGAAGTAGATACATATCAAATTATTAGAAAAGCATGGGAATCAGGCAAGCAAGTTGTTGTTCCAAAATGTTATCCAAAGGAAAAAAGGTTATCTTTTCGAAGCTTAACTGAGTTTTCTCAGTTAGAATCCGTTTTCTATGGTTTGCTTGAGCCAAATGTAGAACAAACTACAGAAGTCAGTCCTGAAAAGATTGACCTTCTTATCGTACCGGGGCTTGCCTACACTCGTTCGGGATACCGCGTGGGCTTTGGCGGTGGATACTACGACCGGTTTTTATCAGGGTACTCCGGGAACACCTTATCCCTAGCATTCCAAGAGCAGTTGATTCCAGAATTTCCTGTTGAACAATATGATATCCCAGTAGCAAAAATTATTACAACAAATGAGGTTATCAAAACTGTATGATTTCAATCCTTATCATTGTTGTCCTCCTCGCAGGAGGCTTAGCTGGTTATAGAGAGAAATCGCTGACGGCCTCAGGCGCTATTGCAGCTGTTTTTGTCGGTCTTGCCATTTATGCTGGATTTGGGATCAAGGGGCTTGTTATTATAGGGGTGTTTTTTGTTTCCTCAAGTTTCTGGTCAAAATATAAAAGTTATGCCAAAAGAGAATTGGAAGAGAAATTAGCAAAAGGGTCTACAAGGGATTGGCGCCAGGTAATCGCAAATGGCGGCATCGCTGCATTATTTAGTATCTGCCATTATTTTCATCCAGGAGAAGGCTGGTTAATTGGTTTTATTGTTTCATTGGCTAGTTCCAATTCTGATACCTGGGCTTCTGAGATTGGCAGTTTAAGCAAGAAAGAGCCGATTTTTATTCGGACATTTAAGCGGGTTGATAAGGGCACCTCCGGGGCAGTCAGTTTACTTGGCAGTACGGCAGCACTAGCGGGGTCATTGATTATCGCATTGGTTTGTTTTTGGTTATTTCAGTTAAGTCTCGATCATGTATTGTTGGTATTTTTATTTGGCTATCTTGGGAATGTCATTGATACATTATTTGGTGCATTTTATCAACAGGCTTATGTCTGCCAGCAATGCGGAATAGAAACGGAAAAAAGAAACCATTGCAGTCTGCCGACTTCCCGCATTAAGGGCATTTCCTTGGTGGATAATGATATGGTCAATTTTCTATCTGGTTTGTTGGCAGCGGTTATAGCAATATTTGCAGCTCAAATGCTTTAATAATATTTTGTTTATTGGGGGATTTAGTTTGTTGAATCGTGTGAACAGGGTAGTCGTAATCGGAGCAGGGTTTGTGGGTTCAAGCTACGCCTTTGCTCTATTAAATCAAGGTATTACTGAAGAACTCGTTTTAATCGATTTAAATAAAGAAAAAGCCGAAGGAGATGCGATGGATTTAAATCACGGTCTCCCCTTTGCGCCGTCCCATACAAAAATATGGTATGGGGACTATTCTGAATGTGGTGAAGCGGACATCGTAGTTATTACAGCCGGTGCTAACCAAAAGCCAGGTGAAACCCGCCTTGATCTGGTTGAAAAAAACACGAAAATATTTAAAGGAATCGTTGAAGAAATAATGGCGAGCGGATTTAATGGGATTTTCCTTGTTGCTACTAATCCGGTAGACATCCTTACTTATGCTGTTTGGAAATTTTCCGGTTTTCCAAAAGAACGTGTAATTGGTTCGGGGACTATTCTAGATACGGCCCGGTTCCGTTTCTTACTTGGTGATTATTTTGATATTGATACACGTAATGTTCATGCCTATATCATTGGCGAACACGGGGATACTGAACTTCCAGTTTGGAGTAATGCCGATATTGCAGGAACAGCTATCTCAAAATGGGCAGAAAGCAAAGATAGTTTCCGACAGGAAGAACTTGATCAGATTTTTATGAATGTACGTGATGCTGCCTATCATATCATTGAGAAAAAAGGTGCCACTTATTACGGAATTGCTATGGGACTTGTGAGATTAACAAAGGCAATCTTGCAGAATGAAAATTCTGTTCTGACGGTTTCTGCTTATTTGGACGGGGAGTATGGACAAAAGGATCTATATATTGGCGTTCCTGCCGTTGTGAACAGGAATGGTGTAAGAGATATTGTAGAGCTTGAATTAAGCGAAGAGGAACAACGGAAATTTACTCATTCTGTCGATGTTTTAAAGAAGACAATGAATTCCGTATTTCATCTTGGTAAATAAACCTTCTTTTTTCCAGGTGAATTTTTATTTTTTCTGGAATGTTAGGATAATCCTTCAGTTAAAATCACAAAATAATGGCAGGAGGGATAAAAATGTCTCGAATGCTGACTTCTATTTTAATGATTGGTTCACTTGGTTATTTTGCGTATAGGTTTAGATACCGTATTATCAACACTCTCCTTTCTTCCGGTTGGTTGAGGAGAATTGCGGTTAGCTCAATGATGAGTCTGCCCGGAATAAAACGAAGAATGATGCAATCAGTATTTGGAGGACCATCTGAAGGGTGAAAACCGCAGATGGTTTTTTATTTAGGCTCTTTTCGTAAAGTTTGTTGTTTTTGGGAATAACACTGTCCGTTCCTTTCCACTACAGGCGCTTGCTTTCCGCGGGGAGGAAGTCGAGCCTCCTCGACGTTCCGTCTGCGGGGTCTCGACCTTTCCTCTATTTCCCGCAGGAGTCAAGCGCCTTTCGCTCCAATCCACTCGGTGTTTTCAATATAGTTAAAAGCAACAATCTCTGAGAAAAGAGCCTTTATTTATGACAAAAAATCAATATACCAGGATTTAGATCCAATTCAAGCGGTAAAGCCATTGTTTCGTTTATAATGAAAGAAACGAGGCAAAAATGAATACAAATATTCATAAAATTATTGATATGAAAGAAAGCAGGGGAGAGCCATTAATCGAGAGAGATATATTTTTTGGAGGCTTGTCTTTTCTTTTATTTCTGAACAAGACTATCGAATTATTCAATTATTTGAGAACCAAAAGGAAATATGGCTGGAAAAATTAGAAAACAAAAAAGCCCCAATCATTAGAGTCCTTCTTGAAAATCTTGATTGGAGCAATGCTATGCAAAGAGATATCGAGTTTGCGGCAGCCAATGGAGAAAGAGTCCGGAAACAGTTAGGGCGCCCTCAACTGGATATCGTTAATATCTATATCAGTGAATATCCGCCTGTCGATGAGTATGAATTTCGGCTGAGAAATCCCTACCTTTTTCCTGAAGGAAGTAAAACAACCGTCAGTTCTTTTCTATTAACGAAAGGGGAATGGGACACAGGATTGGAGGTTCTTTCAGATCGGCTGCAAAAAGACATCCATTTTGATATCCAAAACGATTATTCGGAAAATGATGTGGAAGATCTTAAAAGAGTAACCTTGGGGACGGCTGTAAATAAAGTAAAAAGGGAAAAGGATGTCCTATCTTATAGCAAGCCTTTCTTTACTTATTTGTTTATCGTAATTCAGCTGGTTGTTTTTGTGTGGCTGGAATTAAATGGGGGAAGTACAAATACTTCGACATTAATCAAATATGGGGCCAAAGTTAATCAGCTAATTTATGAAGGAGAATATTGGAGGTTCATAACACCTGTTTTTCTTCATATCGGTTTTTTGCATTTAGCGATGAATACCTTGGCATTGTATTATTTGGGCACGGCTGTCGAACAAATCTTCGGCAGATTCCGTTTTTTCCTTATATATTTATTCGCTGGTGTATCGGGCGTCATTGCGAGTCTTTTGTTTAGTACGCATTTATCAGCTGGAGCAAGCGGGGCCATCTTTGGGTGTTTTGGTGCCTTGCTTTATTTTGGCATGATGAACCCAAAATTATTTTTTCGAACGATGGGGCTAAATGTAATTGTTGTTCTCGCTATCAATCTTGTATTTGGATTTTCTGCATCTGGCATCGATAATGCCGGCCATTTAGGCGGTTTAGCCGGAGGATTTCTGGCTGCCGGTGTAGTCAATCTCCCGAAGCAATCAAAGCTTCTGGTTCAACTCATCTTTTTACTTATAAGTGCAGGTATTGTTTGGGGCTCCTTAAATTATGGATATAGTGCTGCAGGGCAAAAACAGGATGAAGATTCGCAAATCCTGCTGGCTCAGGAGTATATCAAACAAAATAATTACGATAAGGCCTATCATGTTTTAAAAAATTTTGAAGAACATTCAAAGTCCGAAACAGAGAAAACCTATTTTCTTTTATCCTACGTTGAAATAAAAAAGCAAATGCTTACAGACGCTAAAACCCATTTGCAGAAAGCGATTCGGCTTGATCCTAAATTACATCAAGCTTACTTTAATTTGGCGTTAATAAATCTTGAGGAAAATGATCTAAATGCGGCAAAAATCAATGCCCAAAAAGCAGTCAAGTTAAATCCAAACCAAAAAGAATATACAAATTTAGTTGATGAGATTAATCAACAGATAAAAACTACGGGCAGTGAATAGATTTGCCTTGAGGTCAAATTTGGCATAGGTTATACTTTTTGTTGACTAGCAATGAAGGAGATTCATGATGAAAACGGTTTATGAAATTCAACAATTTCTAAAAAGGTTTGGAACCATCATTTATATTGGCGACAGGGTGGCTGACCTTGAGCTGATGGAGGTTGAACTGAAAGAGCTGTATCAGTCACAGCTTATCGAGCCGAAAGAATATCAAACGGCCCTGTTAATCTTAAGACATGAAATCCAATTTATAAAAGAACAAGGCCAAAAGAAATAGGTGAGTATATTGTCAAAGAAATGGATAGCGGGAGTTGACCTAGGGGGGACAACGACGAAAATAGCTTTTATCACATTGGATGGCGACATTATTCATAAATGGGAAATCCCAACCGATAATTCTGATGAGGGCAAGTATATTACGAGTAATATTGCGAAATCGATAGAAGAACAACTACTTGAGCTTAATAAACCGAGAGATATGCTGGCAGGGGTTGGAATGGGCGCTCCAGGCCCTGTCGATTATGAAACAGGTGTAATCTTAAATACAGTTAACCTGGGCTGGAAGGATAATTTTCCGCTAAAGGATAGTCTGGAGAAAACAACATCACTTCCTGCTGCTGTTGAAAATGACGCAAACTGTGCAGCCTTGGGGGAAATGTGGAAGGGAGCCGGCAGTGGTGCTAAGAATCTGGTTTGTGTCACGCTGGGGACTGGAGTAGGCGGCGGTGTAATTTCAAACGGAAACATTGTTCAGGGAGTAAACGGGGCCGCAGGGGAAATTGGCCATATCACAGCTATTCCATTTGGCGGGGCACCTTGTAATTGCGGAAAAACGGGCTGCCTTGAGACTGTTGCTTCAGCAACGGGAATTGTGCGGCAGGCACTTGCAGGAGTTCAGAAGGATGGAGTTGAAGGTCCTTTAGCGGATGTTTATGTGAAAAATGGGAAGATAACAGCAAAGGATGTTTTTGATACAGCTAGAATGTGTGATAAACTGGCGCTTTCTATCCTTCGGGAGGCTTCCTTCCATTTAGGGCTTGCTTTAGCGAATATTGCTAATCTTCTAAATCCGGAGAAAATCGTTTTGGGCGGTGGAGTATCCAGAGCAGGAGAGATTTTGTTAGAGCCTGTTATTGAGAATTTCCGCCGGTTTGCTTTTACACCTGTGAGAGACTCCACCAAACTGGCAATCGCGAATTTAGGGAATGACGCTGGAGTGCTTGGAGCAGCCTGGCTAATTAGAAATAAATTAGAAAACGAGAAGGATACTTTGAATATACAATAAAGCCGAATATTCTATGCGGCTTTTTTAACGCATAAATTCAACTGCGCCTCTGTCTTCGTCCTAACGGACTCGCAATCGGTGAGTATTCATTTACTATTTTTGTCATGAAATTAATATAATTGAAACATAATAGGCTATTTTTTCGTACTAAAGTATAGAGAGGAAATTGGCGGGGGAGGGGAAAAATGATTCAATTAAAGGAAAGTGCTCCAAGAGGTATAGCAGTAACTGTGTTTTTAATCGTTTTAGCCCTCCTGCTCGGTGCGTGTGCTGACCAGAAGCAGATAAAGTCTAAAGGATCTGCTGGCACAGAAAAGCCGAAGGCGCCAAATACTGAGAAAAGTGATGAGCAGGTCATTCCCATTTCCATTCCGGCTGGTGAATTTTACAAAGATTTTGGCTGGCTGACAGATGAGGAAATAGTTTATATCACCAATGTCGGGCAATCTTCTAATGTATATCGCTATCATCTCTTAACGGGGAAAAGCGAGTTAATTTACAAATGTGAATTTCCGATTGTCACTGCGCAAATTAGTCCTTCCAAAAGCTTTATTTTAATTCATTCTTCGCCATCTTCCTACGAGGGTTTAGTAACAATTATCGATACCAAGGGAAATGAAAAACTTAAGCAGTCGTTTCCATCCTACGAGTTATCATTTGAATGGAATCCATATGATGACTCAAAAGTGCTTGTATCAACTTTCAGTGAAGATTGGGATTTTAACGTTTTCTTATTGGATTTCAAGTCTGGTGAGAAAAAGGAATTATCACTGCCACAACCATTTAATAAATGGATGAGTGCAAATGAACTTGCTTTTCTAAATTGGGATCAAGAACATCCTTCTTTATTTGCCCCGCTGATAAAGAAGGGGTTAAATAATGGGATGGAAAAAACGTTATTTCCGACTGTTTTACAATTTTCAACATTTAAAGATCTTCTTCTTAAAATTGAGATAAATGATCAAAAACAATTAGGGCGTTATTCTTTGATGGATAAAGATTTGCAGGAAATCTATTCCTTTTCAAATCCACTGCTGACGAAATATTCTGATTGGCTCGTCCCTTATTTTGATTATAGCGAGAAAGAGAAGGAATTTATTTCTTTAAACGCAGTAAAAAATGGGGAAGCTGATGTGTACACGGAAGGTTTTAATCTTGTTGCCTATGATTTGAAGAATGACAGCAGCAAAATAATTTTAACCGGCCTTAAAAATGCTCCAATAATGATTTCGCCATCAGGAAAAACGATTTTATATGGAGAGCGGTTTGAAAAAATCATTGATTTGGATACCAAGAAAATTTTTGACTTGGTCAAGGAATAATCATAAAAAAAGACTGCCAAGGGCAGTCTTTTTTTAGTGGGTACCAGTTGGGTAACCTGAGTTGATAAGAGTCATAACTGTAAACCATCCAAATACTACGAAGGAAGCGACTCCCCAGAATGCACCCAATAGATTTTTTCTCTTAAGTGCACGAAATCCTCCAATTGCTGCCAGAATGGTTACTAACGCAAAAATGATGACCAATCCCATGAATAATCCCCCTTTTCAAAAAATAAGGTCGTTACAGGTGCATGATTAGAAAATTATGTAACAATATTATATACATTCGTTTCTTATTTTATATTTTTTTCTTTCATTTGTCGATAGTAAATGAAAGAACAGTTTTATATGCCTTAGCAATATTTTGAATCAGATCTTTATTATGTGTCTCTGAAAAAAATAAAGCTTTCTCATTATGGATGGTTTCAAACACCAAATGCTCTTCGATCTGATACTTGGCCATCTGAATATCATTTGGGTTTCCTGCGGTAAATGAGAAATAAAGTAAATCCGCTTTAAACAAACAATAGGAATCGTCTAATAACTGAATGCCAAAATCCTCGAAATATGGTCCTAATATTCCGTTATTAGTGAGAATGACTTCATGAAGTTCCTCAAACAATTCTGCAGCTGTTAAAATTTCTTTTGCATAGTCGGCATCATCGCCACGGAGAAAAATGAACATGTGATCTTTTTGGAAAGCTATGTTTGTCTCCTTTAATAATAACTCTTTAATCTCAGGTAGAAATTCTATTTCTCCTTTAGCTTCGACCGCAATGGCTGGTTTCATTCTCATTCCCCCATGTGTTTCATTCATTTCTTTCTCCAAGACATGAATATAGTGTAAAATAATTCTAGTGCAATTCCAAATTGGAGGTATAGAAATGAAGTGGCAACAATTTCCCTTAGGGAGCATTCAAACAAATTGTTACATTGTTGAAAATCAAGATAAAACATGCTTAATCGTCGACCCTGGCGGTGATGGAAAAAAGCTGTTGAACCTTTTAAACACAAGAGGATTAAAACCTCTGGCCGTGCTGTTGACACATGCACATTTTGACCATATTGGGGCAGTTGAGGATATCCGAAACGCTTATCAAATCCCTGTTTACATCCATAAACAAGAAGAAAAGTGGCTAGGGGATCCAGCTTTAAACGGATCACAGTTTTTCCCGTTAATCGAACCAATTAAAGCCAAACCGGCTGATCATCTAATCAAGGATGAAGGAGAGATGACCATCGGTGAATTTACATTCCACGTCTATCATACACCTGGGCACTCACCTGGAAGTGTGTCTTATTACTTTGCAAAGGAAGGGGTTGTAATTTCTGGAGACGCCTTATTCCAGGGCAGTATCGGGCGTACTGATCTTCAGGGAGGAAATCATACTCAGCTTCTAAAAAGCATCCATGATAAGCTGTTAACATTACCCGAAGAAACATATGTATTGTCAGGTCATGGACCGGTAACGACCATCGCGGATGAAATGGACAGCAACCCTTTTTTAAATGGTTTTTAATAAAAAAAGCGGATGGCTCCTGGAGCTGGGCATCATAAATAGAAAGACCCTTTTCCATTTAGGAAAGGGTCTTTCGGGGGATGTTCTATTCTTATAATGGGAGGGGATATTGTTAAGCTACTAAATTTACAATATACCAAAGTTAACACCGTGTCAATAGTGTTAACTCAAAAGGAGAAAATATGATTTCGTACATAAAAAGCTTAATTCAACATTCACCCAATCAATTGATTACTTATGCAGATTATATAAGTGCTGCCCTTTACCATCCGAAATATGGTTATTACATGAAAGACCAGCAGAAAATCGGACGGCAGGGTGATTTTATTACAACCAGCAATATTTCAAATCTATACGGCAGGCTGGCAGCTAAATGGTTTGCATATGTTTGCGAAACAACAGGACTTCCTTATGCCTTTTTAGAAATCGGGGCAGGAAACGGCCGGTTTGCCCATGCCTTTTTGCAGGAGTGGAATGAATCTATAAAAAGCCCTTTACAATATGTCATAGTAGAAACAAGCCCCTACCATCGGAGACTGCAACAAAATTTATTAAACCAATATCCGTCAGTCATTCAAGCAGAGGATATAACTGATATAAAGGACTTTGAAGGAATGATTTTTTCAAATGAGCTTTTTGATGCCCTCCCGGTTCATGTCATTGAAAAAATAAACGGTGAATTGCATGAGGTTATGGTAGGTATCCAGAACGAAGAGTTAATTGAGAAAAAGGTTTCCCTTACCAATCCAGCTGTCTTGCAATTTTTGCAGGAAAGCGGGCTGGAATTAAAAGAAAAGCAGCGAATTGAAGTGCCATTAGCGATGAAGGAGATGTTAAGTTTAATCGCGGCTGCCGTTAAGAGAGGGATAATTGTAACGGCAGATTATGGCTATACCAACGAGGAATGGATGCATCCAGCAAGGTCAGCCGGAAGCCTGAGAGGATTTTTTCAGCATCAAATGTATGATAATATTTTAGAAAATCCCGGAGCGATGGATATCACCACGCATATTCATTTCGAATACCTGATTGAAAAAGGGAGACAGTTAGCGTTAGAATTTATCACCATGCTCCGTCAGGATGAGTTTCTGTTGAAGGCAGGAATCCTTCAGGAGCTTGAGAACCATTATGACCCTAATCCATTTTCTGAGGTCAGCAAAAGAAATCGGGCGATCCGCAGTTTAATTATGCCGGGCGGGATGAGTTCTTATTTTCATATTGTTATTCAGAAAAAAGGAATGGAAATGCAGGATATAAATTTATTTCAGAATCAAAAATAAAAACGCCGTATCGAAACGGCGTTTTTATTTTTCTTAGTGTCCTCCACCAAGCGGCATCATGAACGTAGTCCAATATGTAAAGCCAGCAAAGAAAATAGTTAGATATGCTCCGAACACATACATATACATGCGTTCAGACAATTTAAGATAACTAAGCAGAACGAAGAATCCTGTTTGGGCTAGGAAAAGCAATGCTGTTTTGTTTAAATCGCCAAGATATAACATCACAGTAAAAATGCCCGTCCAGAAACCACATACTCTGAACATGCGGTCCATATGTATCCCCTCCTTTTACCCTTTCGATACCATCATTACAATATTATAAGTAAAAGAAGGAATAATGTAAATAATGGTTTCGGAATTAGTTTGTTACATGAGCCTGATAAGAGCAGGTTTCACATCCAGCAATCATATTTTCCTTTTCAATCAGGTCGACGGAATCAAAAAGCGCTTCAAACATTCCCTTTAAAAATTCATGATGCATATTGCAGACAGTTTCAGTATGTTCTTCCGCAATTTCTTTGAATGGGCAATTGAAAATCGAGAAATATATTTTCGTTTCATCCCCATTTGCTTCAAATTCCGGATAGAAGCCTGCCAGCGTGGCTGCATTTTTTAATATGCTTAGCTTTTCATCAAAATTTAATTCATCGCCAAGTGCTTTTTTTGCCTTTTCCTGTTCAATCACTTCAATCCCAAAACGCTTGCCTGTTAAATAAAGTGCATTCCTCCCAGGCTCACCAAGGGAAATCATCGTTTGAATGGCTACTTTTGATAAAAGCATATAATCTCGGAATGGGAAGTGGAGCTGGATCACATCATCTGACAAACGATATAATCTGCTTGGCCGTCCGCCTTTCCCTGTTTTCTTTGTTTCCGAAACCAGCATGTTAACGTCCTCGAGCTTAGAAAGATGCAATCTTGCTACATTCGGGTGGATGTTGAAATTATCCGCGATCTCCTGAACGGTTACTTCTTTGTGGCGTTTTGTAATGTATTGATAAATGTAATATCTAGTTGGATCTGACAACACGTTAGTTATTTTTAACGTTTGTTCCATCTCGTTTCACCTCGGACCCCCATAATTTATTCCATTATAATACAGCGGTAATAAAGTGGGAATGAGGTTAACAACGTATACACTATAAGTTTAGAAAATGTTCACAATTATTGACGATAAATTGTAACAAAATTAGAAAAATACTCCTTTTCTTTACAAAAAAACTTTTTTAAAATAAAGAAGGAAGGATAAGAAGACTGTCGAAATATCAGAAAAGAAAATTAAAAGGCGGTGATTCCCATTGTTAGTTCAATTGAAATGTTAGCTGACAGAATTATTCGTGACGCTGCAAGAAACCAGGCAACTGACATTCACATAATTCCCAGGCAGAATGACACACTCGTTCAAATCCGGTTAACCAACAAACTCATTCCTCGATTATCCCTTCCAAAAGATGAATGTGACAAATTGATTTCTCATTTTAAATTTAAAGCAAATATGGATATTGGTGAAAGAAGACGTCCCCAAAGCGGTGCTATATTTTGTGAGGTTAACGGACAGTTAATGGGACTTAGGCTATCTACCCTGCCATCCAATACACGCGAAAGTCTTGTCATTAGGCTCTTACCTCAGCAGGAACAAATCCCTTTTCATCAGCTTTCCTTATTCCCTGCAATGACCAGAAAACTTCTAGCTTTATTAAAACATGCTCACGGTTTAATAATTTTTACAGGGCCGACTGGCTCAGGGAAAACGACCACTTTATATTCCCTTTTAAATGAAACCGCCCACCTATTCCATCGCAATGTAATTACACTCGAAGACCCGATTGAAAAAAATTACGATTCCGTTTTGCAGGTACAAGTGAATGAAAAAGCTGGTGTCACTTATGCGGCCGGCCTCAAAGCGATTTTAAGGCACGACCCGGACATCATAATGGTCGGGGAAATCAGGGATGCGGAAACGGCAAGGATTGCAGTACGTGCAGCGTTAACCGGGCATTTAGTACTTTCAACAATGCACACTAGGGATGCGAAGGGGGCGGTGTTCCGACTGCACGAATTTGGGGTGAATTGGCTGGAGGTTGAACAAACCTTAATTGCGGTGACTGCCCAAAGACTTGTTGAATTAACCTGTCCATTTTGCGAGGATGAATGCACTCCATTTTGTTATTCGTATGGTAGGTGGAAGAGGGCGAGTGTATTTGAGCTTTTGGCGGGGAAAAATTTGAATAATGCTATGAAAGCTGCAAAAGGAGAGAAGGTTGACACCCATTATCGGACAATCCGGGATGTCATTAAAAAAGGGATTGCATTAGGTTTTATTCAAGAATCTGAATATGACAGGCTGGTTTATGATGAAGAATCATAAATGGTCTGTAACTGAGCAAGCCAACTTCTTAAAGCGGATTGGCGAGCTGTTGGCACGGGGATATCCAATTGCCGAAGCAATTGATTCCATAGCATTGTACTTGCCTCAGAAGAGAAAGGAGGAGTTATATCAATCATTAACAATTTTAAAAAACGGTCAACCGTTTCATGAGGTCCTTGAAAGGCTTGGTTTTCATAAGGATTTAACCGGTTTTGTTTACTTTGCTGAGCAGCATGGGAGTTTTGCAGAAGCGCTGCTTGAGGGCAGCCGTCTCACATTGTTAAAGGAGAAGGATCTGCATAAGCTTTTAAAATTGCTTCAATATCCAGTATTGCTGTTATTAATTACTGGGATTCTCTTCGTTTTCCTAGAGAATACATTGCTGCCAAGGTTTACAGAACTTTTTTCATCTCTTGGTTTGGAGGAGAATTTTTTTACAAAGGTCATCTATACTTTAGATAAAATTTTCCCCATGGTCATTGGTGCTTTGTTTGCATTCTTATTGGCAACAGCAATTTATTATTATTTTATCTTCCGAAACTATCCCATTTTAAAGCAGCGAATGCTGCTCGTGCGTCTGCCTTTAATAGGCAGAATCCTCAAATTGCTGTTTACACATTATTTCTCCATACAATTAAGCTTCCTTTTATCTGGCGGAATTTCAGTTTCAGAGAGCTTGGGTCTCTTTGAAGAAAACAAAAGACAGCCTTTTTACAGCGAACTTGGTAAAGAAATTAAGGCCAAGCTTGTAATGGGCGAAAAATTGGAAACCATATTGGCTTCGATGTCTTTTTTTGACAAGGGTTTTCCGATGATTATTAAACACGGGCAGGAAAATGGCAAATTGGAACAGGAATTACTATTTTTCAGCAAGCACTGTGTGATGAATCTGGAAGGGCTAATTGAAAAAATCCTAAGGACGATTCAGCCCGTTCTTTATCTGTTTATCGGTTTATTAGTTGTTTCCATGTACTTAGCGATCCTTTTACCCATGTTTCATATGCTTGATGGAATTTAATAAAAAAATGGAGGTTAGGAAAGTGAAAAATATAAAAAGAAATAAACAGGCGGGTTTCACACTGATAGAAATGATGATTGTAATGCTCGTGATTTCTGTTATTTTAATCATTACTATTCCAAACGTTGCTAAGCATAACGCAAATATAAAGTCTAAGGGGTGTGAAGGCTTTCAGAAAATGGTTGAAGCTCAGGTACAAGCGTATGAAATGGAAAAAAATGAACCTGCAACAATGGAAAAACTAATAAGTGAAGGATATATAAATAAAGATGCTAAGGGCTGCCCAGGAAAAGAAGTAGTGATTGGGTCGGATGGTTCTGTTTCAATGAAAGATGCCAGCGATACGAAAACTGCCTCTGAAACCACCGCCAATCAATGAAAAACAACCAACAAGCCTTTACCTTAGCCGAGTCTCTAGTAGTCCTGTCCATTTTCATGATTTTGTCCTCGATAACTGTTTTTTCGTTAAAACCACAACATACGATGGTCGAGAATGAAGGCTTATTAACCCAATTAAAAGCTGATTTATTTTATGCCCAGTCTTATGCAATGTCCCACCAGCAGGAGGTGTCGTTCGTCATTTTGCCTAACGAATCAAAATATTCGCTAGTTTTGCGCTCTGACCAGCCGCATCTGCTCGATAGAACTTACCCCTCAAGTTTTCATATCATCGAAGGTTCGATGCCCTTATATTTCAAATTCCAGCCCGATGGAAATGTAAACAAATTTGGTTCCTTCTTCATAGAAACCGAGAAGAAGACTTATCGAATGACCATTTTAATTGGAAAAGGGCGGTTTTATGTTACTGAGCAATAAAGGATTTTTTTTATTAGAATTGCTTCTGTCTTTATCAGCTATGTTTTTGATTTGTTTGGTGTTCATTCCGTTAATAACGGATTTAAAAAAGCAATCAGTAAATTTGGAGATTGAGAAAAAGATGAGGCAGATCATGTATGAGGAACTGGAGGCAAAATTAATTGATAATCTAACATTTGCCAATTATACATTGGTGCAAAATGGGATTAATTATCAAATCATTTGGAAGGATTCCATAGGGCAAAAGGAGGTCTGCGTTAGAGTTGAAAAAACGTTCCTGCATTTGGAAAATGAAATCTGCGGCAGTCTCGAATGAAAAAGGTTTTACGCTCATTGAGGTAATGTTTTCGTTGGTAATTCTTTCAATTATTGTTTTTTATATGTCACCTCTCTTTCAACTTATACTTGACAATAAGGAAAATCAATCGAGCCTTCAGGCAATGGAATGGGAGGTTTTCTGCAGCCAGATAAAAAAAGAAATCCGCTGGTCGACAAAGGCTGAAGTAGTTTCCAATCGGCTGATCCTGACAAAAGACGGGGAAACCATTTATTATGAAATTTACGGCAACAATTTAAGAAGACGGGTTAACTCGACAGGGCATGAAATCATCCTGCAGAATGTATCTCAGCATTCGTTTGCTTTGGTGAATAATGCGGTTAAGGTTACGGTAAAGGATTTGAAAGGAATAGAGTACTCTGTTACCGCCTTTTCTTTAATTGATTGGAATAAGGGCACATGAAAAATAGTCAACAAGGCTTCACCTATCCCCTTACATTATGTCTGTTGATCATTTTTCTGCTGTTTTTTTCCATGGAGGCGGAGAAGCTCCTGTCGGAGAGAAAGCTAGTGCATGAATCTGCCGTTATTTTCCTGGAAGAGTATTATTTCTTGTCATCTGTAAAGAAATTTGAAAATCAGGCTCAGGTGTACGGAACAATCCCGTCTAAAGGAACGTTTGGATATCAGAAGGGGAATATGGATTTTCTCGCCGATTCCCCGTCAGGATATGTACAAAGAGTTTCCTTTACACTCCGCCTTCATTCAGGAGAAATGGTAAACGGGAAAGGATATTTTGACACGAGGTCAAAAAAGCTAATTAAATGGATTACTTATTGATTCGAAAGGATAAACCTTGGACATACTTGTAATGTTAGTTAAAGGCAGGTGTGTACATGAAAACGAATGATTATGTAAAATATATGACCCAAACGATTGTCAAATATGCGGACCAGCCGAAGGATGAAAGAAAACGTCAGCGACTCGAGCGAAAACAGACTAAAGCATCCTTTTGGTATCGATGGTTTGGCATCCTTCCCTATATTGTGTATTCAGAGGTTAAGAGACGGAAAATGAAAGACAAAGGACTTTAAATAGTAAACCCCCAGGCAAAATTCCACTTCAGACCTGGGGGTTTCTTTTTATATTGCTTTTTCTGTTAGGTAAAACAGCCCGCCATTGATAAAGGAAATATGAATTCGCGGCTCATATTGATCCTTGAGGGCCTGTTTTTCTGTCTCATAGCTTTCGTTTTCATCTTCCATGTCCTCATAAAAATGATTCAACAGTTCTAAATCCTTCTCCCAGCGTACTTTTGCCTCATCAGCCCAAGTATGGTCGTCTTGTTCGATTACAGACTTCAGATATTTTTCAATTCGAATCATTCCACTCTTTGGTTTAACCAACGGTGATAATGTAAACGAGTAATCAGGGATTTTCGGGGTCAACGAAATTTTAAGCAAGTAATTATGAAAATCTTCCACCATTTTCCCATTAATAAGCTGAAGCCCGATTGACTTAAAAATGTCGCGTTTACGGTCACATTGATAGGAGATTTTAACATTCATGCACAGCCACGGCAGCAAGGGAGTCTGGACGGCGGTGTTGCCATGACTTTCATAAAGCCTTATATATCTGGCTAAATTTTTTGTAGACTCAAAAATTTGATGCAGGCGCGGAGAGCCAAAATGGATGGTTTCCCCTCTGAGATTTTCAGGTGCTGCTTTTTGGTTGGTGATAAGGGTCAACCTCATTGGATTCGGTATTCCGCCAGTTTTCTCCAAGTAATGCCAGTAAAACGGCCGATTCATTAGTTCCTTATCCATTTCAATTGTTAGTTGGACATCTAAGTATCCAGGGTGATTGGTGACAATTGGACATTCATTTGCCATAAAATAATTTAAAAGAAACTTATGAATTTCCTGCTGCTGCATGTGATTCTCCTTTTTTCATATTTTGTGCAAATTCAATCATCGATGATAAATTCTCCATTTTAATCCGCATTTCCCCTTCAGAGCAGGAGTCGCTAAAGATATCCATTATATGATCTTCAATATTTCCGAATTCTAATTTTGTTAGAATATCATCTAGTTCCCCGATAACCTTTTCAAATAAATCAATCTTTTCGTATAAAAGTTTTAAAATATGCTCTTCAACTGTATTTTTGATGGCAAAATTATAGATCATGACATCTTTTTCCTGACCGAGGCGGTGAATCCTTCCGATGCGCTGCTCCAATCTCATCGGGTTCCATGGCAAATCAAAATTGATAATGTGGTTGCAAAATTGAAGGTTAATTCCTTCCCCGCCCGCTTCCGTCGCAATCAACACCTGGGCATTCTTTTGAAACAACTCGCGCATCCAATCCTTTTTCCCGCGTTTAAAACCGCCGCGGAAAGGAACGGAGGAAATCCCATGCTGCTTTAAGTACCACTGTAAATATAATTGTGTAGCCCGGTATTCCGTAAATATGATCACTTTATCATTTATTTTCTGAATTAATTCAAGGGCTTTTACTGCCTTGGAATTTTGCTCGACGTTCTCCACTTTTTTTATTAAAAAGTTGATTTGTTCTTGATAGGCCTGCGTGGGGTTTTCCTTTTTTAGAAGCATGTTTTTTAAGGTATAGAAAACGGCCTCGCGGCTTGAGCATGCTTCCCGTTGTAATGTCATCACAGAAAAGCTGCTTGTTTGAACCCAGTCCCCCGCATTTTTAAGCTCTAAAATGGAGTCATACAGGTCGCGTTCCGATTTTGTAAATTCAATTGGAATCGTCTCCACATGCCGTTTCGTCCATTCGATTCCTGTGTCGGCCCGGCGGTTGCGGATCATGACTTTATTGACTAGCTCTTTTAGATGCTGGTCATCATTTAAGGAACGGGAGTCACGTTTATATTTTTCGTAAAAGACAGTTTCATTTCCTAAGTGACCAGGCTTTAATAGGGATACGAGGTTAAAAATCTCCTCAATCCTGTTTTGAATAGGTGTTGCCGTAAGCAATAAACAAAACTTCTTTTTTAAGTTTTGAACAAATTCGTAGTTTTTTGTTTTATTATTTTTTAATTTATGGGCTTCATCGATAATGATGAGGTCATAGTCCTGCTTGTAAATAATCTCCCGATGCGGATTTCGTTTGGCCGTATCGATGGAGGAAACAACCACATCACACTGATCCCAAACATAGCTTTTTCTTTGTGTGACAGCCGGTATATAAAATTTGCTATTTAATTCCTGAGCCCACTGGGTGACTAAGGAAGCGGGAACAAGAATTAACACTTTTTTCACTAATCCGCGAATCATGTATTCTTTTAAAATTAATCCTGCTTCGATCGTCTTACCAAGGCCCACTTCATCTGCAAGAATGGCTTTTCCGTTCATATTTTCAACCACCTGCTTAGCCGTTTCAAGCTGATGAGGGAGAGGCGTCAAATTTGGCAGATGCTTTGGGGCTTGCAGACCTTCGAATTCCGGGACCACCAAATGTTTTTCAATATCGATGGCCAATTTAAAAAGCTCCCAATTTCCCCAGGGGCCATCATGATCAATTTTATGTAAAAAATCATCCTGCCAGGAGGAATCAAATTCGATTTCGACATTCATCCGTTTCAGCTCCTTTTTTATGATAAATTATTATTGCCCGATATGTTGTTTTAATGGTAGGATGATATTAGCTTTGAAAGTTTTAAATATTTAAATAAGCTAATCTATTTTTTAAGTATAATTAGTATGACCAAATTGGAAAATAATATTTATAAGTGCGGATGAAAACAAGGGGAGAGACTACCTTTGTAGCGCCGAAGGAGCAAGCAGATGATGTGAATCTCTCAGGCAAAAGTACTCTTGTTGGACGCAGCTCTGGAGAGTGCTGGATGATACCAGCCACCAAAGGGGAAAGCCGATTTAGGTAAACTTTCAGGTGCAAGGACAGAGACCTTCTTTACTGGTAAAGGGAGGTTTCTGTCCTTTTTTGCACCTTTTTGTTGTTTTTAGGAAAATGACAAATGGTTTTCCTATTTTTGTTATTTGGCAATAATTCATTTTTACAAATAATGAACATGTAGTAAATAAAGGGGGATTTATGATGACGGAATTAAAACGCACTCCGCTGTTCGAAGTTTACAAGGAATACGGTGGAAAAACCATTGATTTTGGCGGCTGGGAGTTGCCTGTTCAGTTTTCAAGCATCAAGGATGAGCATGAAGCTGTACGCACGAAAGCCGGTTTATTCGATGTATCCCATATGGGCGAAGTTGAAGTAAAGGGCCCAGACAGCCTCAATTATTTACAAAAATTGATGACAAATGACATTTCTAAAGTGAAAGACGGCGGGGCACAATATACCGCGATGTGCTATGAAAACGGTGGAACTATAGACGACCTGCTTGTTTATAAGCTTGAAGATAATCATTATTTACTTGTTGTCAACGCATCGAATATTGAAAAGGACTACAACTGGCTGGAGAAGCACCTTGAAGGCGATGTAACAATCGAAAACCTGTCTGAATCAACGGCACAGCTTGCGCTTCAAGGCCCCCTTGCAGAAAAAGTATTACAGAAGCTTGCTTCAGAGACGGATATAAGTCAAATCGGCTTTTTCAAATTCCAGCAGGAAGTTGTTTTAAATGGGAAAAAAGCACTTGTATCTAGAACTGGTTATACAGGGGAAGACGGCTTTGAAGTATACTGCGATGCCTCTGATGCTGTCGAACTCTGGACAGCCATTCTAGAAGCAGGAAAAGATGAGGGAGTGATTCCCTGCGGTCTTGGTGCACGCGACACACTTCGTTTTGAAGCAAACTTAGCGCTTTATGGCCAGGAACTATCACCAGAAATTTCCCCGCTTGAGGCAGGAATTGGATTTGCGGTGAAATTGAATAAAGAGACTGATTTTATTGGAAAAGAAGCTCTCGTAAAACAAAAGGAAGCAGGTTTGTCCCGGAAGCTTATTGGGATAGAAATGGTTGACCGGGGAATTCCGCGTCACGGCTATCCAGTTTACAAAGGGGAAGCGCTAATTGGTGAAGTTACCACCGGTACACAGTCCCCAACCTTAAAGAAAAACATCGGTCTTGCCCTCATTTCTTCCGAACATGCAGGACTAGATACCGAAGTGGAAGTTGAAATTCGCGGCAAACGTTTAAAAGCGAAAGTGGTTCCTACACCTTTTTATAAAAGAGAAAAGAAATAGCAGAAGGGAGCAAGGTTTATGAAACATCGCTATTTACCCATGACTGAACAAGATAAGCAGGCAATGCTGGAGACAATTGGCGTTTCCACTGTCGATGAATTATTCAGTGATATTCCTGAAAAAGTACGATTTAAAGGTGAATACAATATTAAACCGGCAAAATCAGAAACAGCTTTGATGAAGGAACTCTTTCAGTTAGCAAGCCGGAATGCTGATTTAAAATCGAATGTGTCTTTCTTAGGGGCCGGAGTTTATGACCACTATATGCCGATTATCGTTGACCATGTCATCTCAAGATCGGAGTTCTATACAGCCTATACACCTTATCAACCGGAGATATCCCAAGGAGAGCTCCAGGCGATTTTTGAATTCCAAACAATGATTTGTGAATTAACAGGAATGGATGTGGCCAACTCCTCAATGTATGACGGCGGTACCGCACTTGCTGAAGCAGCAATGCTAAGCGCAGGTCATACGAAAAGAAAAACCATTCTAGTCTCCAGCGCTGTTCACCCTGAATCCCGTGAGGTTCTTAAAACTTACGCAAAGGGTCAATACCTTGATGTGATTGAGGTCCCTGTGAAGGATGGCATTACTGATGTTGAAGCGCTAAAAGGATTGGTAAATGCTGACGTAGCCGCGGTTGTCGTTCAATATCCAAACTTTTTAGGTCGAATTGAACCTTTAAAAGAACTTGAAGAGATTATTCATGAAAATAAAGCCATGTTTGTTGTTTCCAGCAATCCATTATCACTTGGAATTTTGACACCTCCAGGAAAATTTGGTGCAGATATTGTTGTCGGAGATGCCCAGCCGTTTGGAATCCCGACTGCCTTCGGAGGTCCGCACTGCGGCTATTTTGCGGTTACGACCAAGCTAATGCGTAAAGTTCCCGGACGTCTTGTCGGCCAGACAACAGATGACCAAGGCCGCCGCGGTTTTGTTTTAACTCTTCAGGCACGTGAGCAGCATATCCGCCGTGATAAGGCGACTTCTAATATTTGCTCCAACCAAGCATTGAATGCTCTAGCAGCATCTGTTGCGATGACTGCCCTTGGAAAAAAAGGTGTTCGCGAAATGGCAGCAGCCAATTTACAAAAGGCTAATTATGCGAAAATCGCTTTTAAAGAAGCAGGGTTTGAAGTGGTTAATGATGGTCATTCCTTTAACGAGTTTGTTGTCAATTTAAATAAACCGGTAAAAGAGGTTAATCAGCAGCTGCTTAATAAAGGAATCATCGGCGGTTATGATTTGGGCCGTGACTATCCTGATCTAGCGGGCCATATGCTCATTTGCGTGACTGAGCAAAGAACGAAGGAAGAAATCGATACATTAGTGAAAGAATTGGGGGATTTGCATGCTTAATCAAGACCAGAAGCTGATTTTTGAAGTTAGTACACCAGGCCGGGTCGGATACAGCCTTCCGGAAATGGATGTTCCTGAAGCAGATGTTGCTGCGCTCCTTCCAGAAGGATATTTAAGGGAAGAGGAGCCTCAGCTCCCTGAGGTTTCTGAACTTGATATCATGCGGCATTATACGTCTCTCTCAAGACGGAATCACGGTGTTGACTCCGGATTTTATCCATTAGGTTCTTGTACGATGAAATACAATCCTAAGATTAATGAGAATGTAGCACGCTACAACGGGTTTGCTCATATTCACCCGCTTCAGGATGAAAGTTCCGTTCAAGGTGCGCTAGAGCTTTTATATGACCTGCAGCAGCATTTGAAGGAAATTACCGGTATGGATGAGGTAACACTGCAGCCTGCAGCAGGCGCACATGGGGAATGGACCGGCCTGATGATGATTCGCGCATACCATGAAGCAAATGGCGACCTAAAACGTACAAAAGTTATCGTACCTGACTCCGCTCACGGTACTAACCCAGCTTCTGCAACAGTTGCCGGTTTAGAAACTATTACAGTAAAATCGAATGAAAACGGCCTAGTAGACTTAGAGGATCTACGGAGAGTGGTGGGGGAGGATACAGCAGCACTAATGCTAACTAACCCAAATACACTGGGCCTTTTTGAAGAACACATTGTCGAAATTGCCGAAATTGTCCATGAAGCTGGTGGTAAGGTTTATTACGACGGAGCAAACCTAAACGCGGTTCTGTCAAAAGCTCGTCCTGGAGATATGGGGTTTGACGTGGTCCACTTGAATCTTCATAAAACGTTTACTGGCCCGCACGGAGGCGGCGGACCAGGTTCCGGTCCTGTCGGTGTGAAGGCAGATTTAATTCCGTTTCTGCCAAAACCAGTTATTTCTAAAAGCGGCGATGAGTATGTCCTAGATTATGACCGTCCGCAATCAATTGGCCGTGTTAAGCCATACTACGGCAACTTTGGCATTAACGTCCGCGCTTATACCTATATTCGGTCTATGGGGCCAGATGGCTTAAAAGCAGTGACTGAATATGCTGTTTTAAATGCTAACTATATGATGAGAAGATTGGCGGAGTATTATGACCTGCCGTTTGACAGACATTGTAAGCATGAGTTTGTATTAAGTGGAAGACGCCAGAAGAAATTGGGCGTCCGTACATTGGATATTGCGAAGCGGCTTCTTGATTTCGGCTTCCATCCGCCAACCATTTACTTCCCATTAAATGTGGAAGAATGTATCATGATTGAGCCGACGGAAACAGAATCTAAGGAAACGTTAGATTCCTTTGTCGACATCATGATCCAAATTGCCAAGGAAGCGGAGGAAAATCCGGAAATCGTCCAGGAGGCTCCGCACACAACCGTCGTAGGCCGCTTAGATGAAACTACTGCTGCGCGTAAGCCGGTTTTACGATATCAGAATGCATAAAAAGATAAACAGGCTCTGGATGCTCCGGAGCCTGTTTTTTTAGGTTTTCAATTCACCAATAGAACGTTTAATAGGTCCTATTTTTAAAATAAAGATCAATATAAAAGCCCCCAGAAATGTTCTGGAGACCATTAAATTACGATTATTTTTTTGCTTTCACTTTACCAGACCACTTTTTGAACCCGCCTTGAAGCTGGGTTAGATCCTTGTAGCCTTTTTTGTGTAAAAATTGAGCTGCACGAGCACTGCGCATGCCGCTTTGGCAATATAAATAAACAGGCATGTCTGGTCTGATTTCTTTCATACGCATTCTAATTTGTGACATTGGAATATTACGTGCTCCTAAAATATGTCCGCCTTCAAATTCATTTGGTTCACGAACATCAATCAGCTGTGCCTTTCTGTATCCTGCACGGAATTCCTCTTCTGTTACTGTTTTTACAATCCTTTTTTGATAGAAAAAAGTAAAAACAGAGTAGATGATAACCGCAACGACAATAATTAATAAAACATAAAGTGAATTCAACTTCTATTTGCCCCCTTCAAGCTTGTTGCACTAGTATTTATTATATAAGTCATTTTCTTAAAGATAAAGAAGAATGGACAAAAATCTTCTTAAAAAATTATACCAGAAACATCTTATTTTGAATTTCCCCATCATTTTGATAGACTAAAAAAGGAAATTATAAATAAACGAGGTTTTTCTATGGAAAAGGAAATATGGTGGTTTATCGATTCTGGCAATAGTTCTCCTGCTTTTAATATGGCATTGGATGAAGCGTTGTTAGATTGGCACAGCGAGGGGAAAATTCCACCGGTGATCCGATTTTACGGCTGGAACCCGCCGACGCTGTCCGTTGGTTACTTTCAAAAGGTTGAAAAAGAAATTGATATGGAAGCGGTAAAAGCACACGGCCTTGGCTTTGTCAGAAGACCGACTGGCGGAAGAGGGGTTCTCCATGAGCATGAACTGACATACAGCGTAATTGTTTCAGAGGAGCATCCAGCAATGCCCAAAACAGTTACCGAGGCTTATCGAGTTATTTCTGAAGGGATTTTAAAAGGATTTCATCAACTGGGACTTGAAGCATATTTTGCTGTTCCGAAAACAGCTGAGGAACGGGATGCCTTAAAAAATCCTAGGTCCGCGGTTTGCTTTGATGCTCCCAGCTGGTATGAGTTAGTGGTGGAAGGGCGCAAGGTAGCAGGAAGTGCTCAAACACGGCAGAAAGGTGTTATTCTGCAGCACGGTTCGATTCTTTTGGACCTGGATGAAGACAAGCTTTTTAGCTTATTCAAGTACCCGAATGACCGGGTGAAGGAGCGGATGAAAAAAGCGTTCAAGGACAAGGCTGTTGCTATTAATGCGATTAGTCCGCGAAGGATAACTCTTGACGAGGCCAAGGAGGCTTTTTATAAAGGATTTGCAGAAGGTTTAAATATTGAGCTTGAACCCTATCAGTTGACGGATGAAGAGCTTGCCTATGTTAATAAGCTCGCCAAAGTACGATATGAAGATGATGAGTGGAATTTTAAAAGATGACTTGCTAAAGCGGCTTTGCCGCTTTTTTCCTGTTTTATTGGAGGCAACCGGCGAAAATTGTTAAAATTTCTCGTTTTATGGCGAAAATTACACTAAATCTTTTATTTTCTCGTGAATCTATTTATTTTAGAGTTTGACAAAATAAATGTTTTTTGTATCAAATAACAATATATAGGGGTGTCGAAAATATTTTCGGTACTATATATTGATTTTTAGTTGCCATGCAATGTTCATATATGGTAACTTAAATTTATTAAACCAACTAGATAAGCAAAAGCTTACTAGATTCCTACACAAGATAGAGAATATAGATAAAGGAGTTGTATTCATGTCTGTAGTTTTTAGACAAGAATTGAATATTGATTTTGGGAGGTTGAATGAGGATATCCGCCTTTTTCCACAGGTGCACCCGGTCACCCCAGATATGAAAATAACTCATAAGGGTGTTTCGCGATTAGTTATGTTGGACCGCTACACCTTCAAAGACACTGAAAAAATTACCCTTACAAACGGCGACTTTGTTGTTCTTACGATTAAAGAAGATCCAAAATTCCCGGCACGCGGCTTAGGATACATTCAGGAAATCGATTGGGAGAAGAAGAAAGCTAAGGTTTTAGTAGAAGAGGAATTTAGAGGCGTCCTCGATGGTGAAGCAGCAGAAACTGGAGTTATTTATAGTTCGCTTGATGTCATTGAAAAGCCGTTAGAGCTTTTCTATGAGCAGATTGCTAAACGTGTTGCGACTGGCATTGCTGCCGTAGAAGAGACGGAAGAGAAGCGCATCGAATGGACAGAAAAGTTCTATCAAGAGCTAGTGAACTTGAACTTCATTCCGGCTGGTCGTGTTCTTTATGGTGCGGGCTCCGGTACTGAGGTAACTTATTTCAACTGCTATGTAATGCCGTTCGTAGCGGATTCTCGTGAAGGAATCTCCGACCACCGCAAGCAGGTTATGGAAATCATGAGCCGCGGCGGCGGTGTTGGAACCAATGGTTCGACATTACGGCCAAGGAACACCTTAGCAAGAGGTGTAAATGGTAAGTCATCCGGTTCGGTTTCTTGGCTCGATGATATTGCGAAGTTGACTCATCTTGTTGAGCAAGGGGGTTCGCGCAGGGGTGCCCAGATGATCATGCTCGCGGATTGGCATCCAGACATCATTGAATTTATTATTTCAAAGATGCAAAATCCTAGAATTCTAAGATTCTTAATTGAAAATACATCTGATGAAACAATCAAAAAGCTTGCAAAAGAAAAGCTGAAGTTTACACCATTCACTCTGCAAGAGGAAGCAATGTACCAAGGAATTGTGAATTATAAAAACATTCCTGGCTATGGCGGCTTTAGTGAAGCAATTATTGCAGATGCTGAAGAAAAATTGGCAACAGGTGGTACTTATACAGTTCACAATCCTGAATTTTTGACTGGTGCAAACATCTCAGTTTGCTTAACGAAAGAATTTATGGAAGCTGTCGAAAACGATGGTGAATACGAACTACGTTTCCCTTACGTTGAAAACTACGACCAAGAGGAAATGAAAATCTATAATGAAAAATGGCATGAAGTTGGAGACGTTCGTGAGTGGGAAAGATTAGGCCACAAAGTTCGTGTTTACAAAAAGATCAAGGCAAAAGAACTTTGGAACTTGATTAATATATGCGCAACATACTCTGCTGAACCAGGCATATTCTTCATCGATAATGCCAATGACATGACAAATGCTAAAGCATATGGTCAACAGGTAGTAGCAACGAATCCGTGTGGTAAGGTAGCTTAGTTTGCCTCACGTTAAAAATTGCGGAATAAAGCGGGAAGGCTGAGATGCTAATCCGAACCGAAGGCTAGATCTAAAAGTCTAGTCAGGGGCAACGCATAGATGGTGAACCTGCACTAGCAGAATATAATCCATCCACGAGGCCGCAACATTACACACAAAAAACCCACTCAATGAAGAAACTATGAATTAAGGTGATTACAGTGAATAGGGGTTATGCGGGCTTTTACAAAGGGCATTATTTAAGAAGCTCGTATGAATACGCTTATGCTAAATACCTTGACTTTTATTCGATTCAGTGGGGATATGAGGATCAAGTCTTTGATCTTGGTTATAAAATGTATAAGCCCGATTTTTTCTTTTACGATAAAGATAATAGGCTTGTAAAAATAGTGGAAATTAAGTCAAGAAATAAAGAAGTAAAAAAAAATGCTAGAAGAGACCTTGATACCATTGAAGAAAAATACAACATAGTATGTGAACTTGTTTCTTATGAGGAATTGCTTAAGATTTATAAAGAATTACCATTTTCTTTAACTTCAACCATTAGCGAATGGATAAATTCAAGTGAAACTACCATAAATAAGGCTGCTTTTGGAGAACTTAACGGGCATTATAATCTTAAGCACAATAAAAATTCCAAAAAAAGAATCGGTGAACACACAAAAAAGTTATGGGCTACTGAGGGTACAACAAAGCAAAGAATGATTGAGGGATTAAGAAAATCTGGTTTGGCGCAGAAAGGTAAATTTAAGAAGGAAAGACAAAATAGATTTTGTCAGGTATGCGGGCAAAAATTTATTGTAATAGTAACTTCCCCTCGAAAATTTTGTAGTCAATCATGTGCTGGTAAAGTTGCAATAAAAAAAGCAACAGATATTTATGTTGACAATAGATTAAAGATTCATGAATCTATTAAAGATTATATTATTCAATGGTCAAAGGAAAACAGAGAAATTGTACTTGAAACTCCATTAAATAGAATAAAAACCACTATTAAGCCATTATTAGATGATATCCAAAAACATTTTGGGGTGAAAGATTTCAGAGTCATTTCAAAAGCAGTTTTTGGAGAAGATCGTGGAAGAAAAGAATTGATTAAATACATGAAACAAGTGTGTAATGAAAAGGTATGCTGAACTTACAGGAATAAAACTGTAAGAACTATTGGATAAAAAACCAATGGGATAACAAATTGGAACAACCACTCGCACCATTTTCCGTCTGTAACCTTGCTGCAGTCAACCTTGCAGAAATGGCAGATAAGGAAACTAAAACAGTAGACTTTGAAAAGTTAAAAAATACAGTAGCAGTCGGGGTTCGGATGCAGGACAACGTCATCAACGCTACTCCATACTTCTTGGAAGAAAACAAAAAGCAAGCACTCGGTGAGCGCCGCGTAGGTCTTGGGGTAATGGGTCTGCACGACCTGCTTATCTACTGCGAAACTGAGTACGGTTCACCTGAAGGTAATAAGCTGGTTGATCAAGTATTTGAAACCATTGCAACTACAGCTTATAAACAATCTGTTGAACTGGCGAAAGAGAAGGGTAGCTTCCCATTCTTAACAGGTGAAACAGAAGAGGAAACAAACCGTTTACGCCAAGCTTTCATCAATACTGGATTTATGAAAAAAATGCCTGAAGATATCCGTGAATCTATTGTGGAAAACGGAATAAGGAATTCTCATTTGTTAACTGTAGCTCCCACGGGATCCACTGGTACAATGGTTGGGGTATCCACAGGATTAGAGCCTTATTTCTCATTCTCATATTTCCGCAGTGGACGCCTTGGTAAATTTATCGAAGTAAAAGCTGATATCGTCCAAGAGTATTTGGACCGTAACCCAGAAGCAGATCCGAATAACCTGCCAAACTGGTTTGTGACTGCAATGAATCTTGCTCCTGAGGCACACGCAGATGTCCAATGTGTCATCCAGCGCTGGATTGACAGTTCTATCAGTAAAACAGTAAATGCACCAAAAGGATACAGTGTTGAACAGGTTGAAAAAGTATACGAGCGTTTATACCGCGGCGGTGCAAAAGGCGGTACTGTCTATGTGGACGGTTCACGCGATTCACAGGTTCTAACATTGAAAGCTGAAGAAAACACAAATGAACAATTATCTATTTTTGAAAAAGAAGAAAAGCAGCATGTTGTCCTAGTCGACACCATCACTGATCTTCGTTCCACAGACGTAACGATTGGTTCTGAAGTTGGCAACACATGCCCAGTATGCCGCAAAGGAAAAGTAAAAGAAATCGGCGGCTGTAATACATGTACTAATTGTGGCGCACAATTGAAGTGTGGTTTATAGAATGCTTTTGAGAGGATGGAGATTTACTCCATTCTCTTTTTTAGTATTTCAGAGGGTGAAAATAGTACTGTTAGTTTACCCAAGGTAGGGCAGGGTTTTTTTCATAGTACTTACTCAAAGGGCACCAGCAGTAAAAGTGACGATTCCATGAAGAATAAAAAAACGATATACCGTTTTTACAACAACATAAAGATTGTGTTTGTGGACATTTTGTGAAACCTAAACAAAAATGTTTACATAGGGTAGGGGGGTACAGTAACATAATAATAGAAACCAAAATAACAAATACTTTCTTGAAAGGATGATCAACATGGAAAAAGTAACATTAAACGTAAAAGGAATGTCTTGCGGTCACTGTGTAAAAGCAGTAGAAGGTAGTGTCGGCGCCCTTACTGGCGTTAATGCTGTCAAGGTAAATTTAGATGCAGCATCAGTTGAGGTTCAATTCAACCCTGAAAGCGTCAGCCTCGATAAAATCAAAGAAACAATTGATGACCAAGGTTATGATGTAGTTTAATAAAACAATTTCAACTCACTATATGAGGAGTTGACTTATTATGAGTCAAGCTTTAAAAGAAACAAGCCTGCAAATATCCGGAATGACCTGTGCTGCCTGTGCAGTTAGAATCGAGAAGGGTCTGAATAAGTTAGCAGGAGTTGAGACAGCAACCGTTAATCTTGCATTGGAAAAATCAGCAATTAAATATGACCCTGCCCAGATAAAACTGGAAGAAATCGAACAGAAAATAAAGGACCTCGGCTATGATGTCGTAACTGATAAAGTGGAATTCGATATTACCGGAATGACTTGTGCGGCGTGCTCAGCACGGATCGAAAAAGGCTTAAACAAGCTGGATGGTGTCGTCAAGGCGACCGTTAACCTAGCTCTTGAAAAAGCAACTGTTGAATTTAATGGTTCTGCACTTACAACAGCGGACATCATGAAAAAGGTGGAAAATCTTGGCTACGGGGCAAAACTCAAAGAAGAAGTAAAAGAGCAAGTGGACCACCGCCAAAAGGAAGTCGAAAAGCAATCGAAGAAGTTTATCTTTTCATTAATCCTATCTTTTCCACTTTTATGGGCAATGGCTGGCCATTTCTCGTTTACTTCTTTTATTTGGGTACCCGACATATTTATGAATCCGTGGTTTCAATTGCTCCTCGCAACACCGGTACAGTTCTTTGTTGGCGGACAATTTTACATCGGTGCCTATAAGGCATTAAAAAATAAAAGTGCCAATATGGATGTACTTGTTGCATTAGGAACATCAGCGGCCTATTTTTACAGTTTATATTTATCCATCTTGTCGCTTATCAATAGTTCTCATATGGTAGAACTTTACTATGAAACAAGTGCAGTTCTAATCACCTTAATTATTTTAGGGAAGTTATTTGAAGCAAGGGCAAAGGGACGGTCTTCAGAGGCTATTAAAAAATTGATGGGGCTCCAAGCCAAAACAGCAACTGTAAATCGAGAAGGCCGTGAAATGGAAATCCCTATTGAAGAAGTTATAGTCGGTGACCTTCTTTATATAAAGCCGGGTGAAAAAATCCCCGTTGACGGCAGAATCGTAGAGGGACAATCAGCTATCGATGAGTCAATGTTAACAGGTGAAAGTATCCCGATTGATAAAAAAGCAGGCGATGAGGTGATTGGGGCTACCTTGAACAAAAACGGCTTCCTTAAGGTGGAAGCAACAAAGGTTGGCCGGGATACCGCCTTGGCACAAATTATTAAAGTGGTTGAAGAGGCACAGGGCTCCAAAGCGCCGATTCAAAGGCTTGCTGACAAAATATCCGGCGTGTTTGTTCCGGTTGTCGTTACCATTGCATTGCTCACCTTTATCATCTGGTACTTCTGGGCTGCCCCAGGAGATTTCGCCGAAAGTTTGGAAAAAATGATCGCCGTTTTAGTGATTGCGTGCCCATGCGCATTGGGGCTTGCGACGCCAACCTCCATCATGGCGGGTTCCGGCCGCTCCGCTGAATATGGAATTCTCTTTAAAGGCGGCGAACACCTGGAAATGACTCAATGCATTACAACTGTGGTTTTGGATAAAACAGGCACCGTTACAAATGGGACACCGGTGTTAACGGATGTCGACCACGCCAATTCCTTTACGGAGGAAGAATTCTTAACCTTGGTTGGGTCAGCTGAAAAGCAATCAGAACATCCGCTTGCCCAAGCAATCGTGCAGGGAATTAAGGAAAAAGGGCTTCTACTAAAAGAACCAGCCGAATTCGAAGCCATACCCGGTTTTGGAATAAAAGCAGTTGTGGATGGAAGGCAGTTACTTATTGGCACAAGAAAGCTAATGGCGAAATTTAATGTGGAAATAGAACCGGCACTTTCGCAAATGGAAGAACTGGAAAGGGCCGGGAAAACAGCGATGTTAGCTGCTATCGACGGACAGTATGCGGGCATTGCAGCGGTGGCGGATACCATTAAAGAAACGTCCAAATTGGCCATCAGCCGACTCAAAAAAATGGGTCTAGAGGTTATCATGATTACCGGTGATAATCAGCAGACAGCAAGGGCCATTGCTGCACAAGCAGGAATCGGTAATGTCATTGCTGAAGTGCTACCAGAAGGAAAAGCAGCCGAAATTAAAAAGCTGCAAGCAGAAGGCAAAAAGGTGGCAATGGTCGGTGACGGGATTAATGATGCCCCCGCCCTTGCCGTCGCGGATATTGGTATGGCGATTGGAACAGGCACCGATGTCGCTATGGAAGCTGCTGATATTACACTCATTCGCGGGGATTTAAACAGCATTGCAGATGCGATCTTCATGAGCAAAAAAACGATTACAAATATTAAACAAAACCTTTTTTGGGCAATGGCCTATAATTCCTTAGGCATTCCTATTGCAGCATTAGGGTTCCTTGCTCCATGGCTTGCAGGGACAGCGATGGCATTCAGTTCCGTCTCCGTTGTTCTCAACGCCTTAAGACTGCAAAAAGTAAAACTGTAATCTTGGGGGATTTGCGAAAAAGCATAAAGATACTAGCCGGTAAATTAAAGTTTTAGGATTCAGGGGAGATAAGAGCAGGCAGGAAATCGAAGGGAATGGAATTGGACTGACCATTGTGAAGAATAAATTGCAACTGCATTATGATGTAAACGAGGTGGGGAAGGGGAGCAAATTTACGCTCCGTTTTCCAAAAATAAAAAGGCCTTAAGATGCGTTTAAAGTCTTAAGGCTTATTACATTTTATGCTCTGGATACGTAAGTACCTTCAGCTGTGTTGATGATCAAGCGATCACCTTGGTTAATGAAGAAAGGAACCTGAACAACAAGACCGGTTTCCATCGTTGCCGGCTTGGAGCCGCCTGATGCGGTATCACCTTTAATCCCAGGCTCAGTTTCAGTTACTTCAAGTTCAACCGTGTTTGGCAGCTCAACTCCAAGTGTTTCGCTTTGGAACATCATGATATGAACTTCCATGTTTTCTTTTAAAAACTTTAATTCATATTCAATGCTTGTGGCAGGCAGTTCAACCTGCTCGTAGGACTCCATGTCCATAAACACGTGCTGGTCGCCGCTTGCATACAGATACTGCATTTTACGGTTATCAATTTGTGCTTTTTCTACTTTTTCACCAGCACGGAATGTTTTTTCCTGCATGGCTCCGGTACGAAGGTTACGCAATTTGGAGCGGACAAACGCTGCTCCTTTACCAGGCTTTACGTGCTGGAAGTCCATGACGCGCCATAAGCCGCCATCCACCTCAATGGTTAATCCAGTACGGAAATCATTAACAGAAATCATTGGCAAATCCTCCTAAAATAGTTACAAAATAATTAAGTCTTTTGTAGAATGTGTGAGCCTTTCGTTATGATCCTTCGTAATAAGCGTATCGTCTTCAATTCTAACACCGCCAAGTCCAGGAATATAGATGCCTGGTTCACAGGTTACAACCATGCCTGGTTCTAAGATAATGTCAGACTTAGACGAAAGAGCGGGTCCCTCATGAACCTCAAGCCCAATTCCATGCCCCGTTGAATGGCCAAAGTACTCTCCGTACCCTTTCTCTGTTATGTAGTCCCGAGTTAAAGCATCCGCTTCTTTTCCGGTCATTCCAGGTTTAATTCCATCCATGCCGCGCAATTGAGCTTCGAGGACAACCTGATAAATTTCTTTCATTTTGGCATCAGGCACGCCGACAGCAATAGTCCTTGTGGTATCAGAAACATATCCTTTATAATAAGCACCATAATCTAAAGTGACCATGTCACCTTTTTCAATGACTTTGTCAGAGGCAACACCATGCGGAAGGGCTGAACGATAACCCGAAGCGACAATGGTATCAAAGGAAGAAGATACTGCTCCGGCTTTCCTCATAAAGAATTCCAGCTCATTGGAGACTTCCAGCTCGGTTAATCCCGGTCGCAGGAACCCCAAAATATGTTTAAATGCGGCATCAGCTATATCCGCTGCTTCCTTTAATATCTTAATCTCTGAATCGGTCTTTATCAAGCGTAACTTTTCAATTAAACCTGAAACAGGAACAAGTTCAGCTTCGACCTCTTTCTCATATACTTTAAAGGAGGAGTATGTTAAATAATCCTCTTCAAAGCCTAATTTTTGAATCCCTAGCTTTTTTGCCTGCTCAGCGACTTCTTTAGGAAGCGTATCCGAAAACTTAATGATTTCAAACCCTTCACACTGTTTTTGGGCTTGTTCAACATAACGGAAATCTGTAATAAATAGAGCCTTTTCAGCACTGATTAAAACAATGCCTGCTGTACCTGTGAAATTTGATATGTAACGGCGGTTATAGGGGCTTGTAATAAGTATGCCATCGATTCCCTGTGCTGAAAAACTTGACCTTAATTTTTCCAATTTCTCCATCGTGTCCACTCTCCTTTTTCAATCTGTAACGGACACAATTATTTTATCATAACCGCATTAATACGACTAATAACAGTTTAAGTTGCCGGTTCGTTTTTTTGAACCATTTGATTTTGATATTCATAGCTGATCGAGTAACCAATGAAAATCCCATACAGAATATAGAGACAAAGGGAAGACAGAATAGTATCTCTGCTTAAATCAGAGAATGGTTTCATCCCGGGGAAAAGAGGATTCAGAACAACAAAAACAATTAAAAACAAAATTATTCCATATCCTAAGCCAATCCACATACCTTTCAGCCTTTTTAATAACGCATAATATAGGTAGGCTGCACCAACTGATAGGACGCCCATAATGAGAATGGACAAAATCGTTCCTTTCCACCCATATTTCCAGTTCCCCAGCATCCATGGCTCAAGGATTATATTTGGACGGATTTCAGTTAAACTAAAGTAGCTTGCGAAAAAACCAATCGTTCCCCAAAAAACCCCTCCAAATAAACCAGTCCAAAAGACCATTGCCGGCAGGGACATTGGCTTAGGGTATGTTCCCGGATTTTTCTTAGCAGCCATAAAAACAACCTCCATTAATTTTGATACCAATTAATTTTCTGTTCTAAATAAATACCAATTTTATTATGCCCCCGTAACAACAATCCTTGCATAAAAAAATTATTTTCTAATTTAAATGGAAAACTTATGTCATTTCCTAGAGGTTTTTTCGGTTTTCTAGTAGAATACATTTAAGTACATACAGATTTATCATTTCTGCTATTGTGCTACTTTTGGATAGGTTGGTGTTTTAACTAATGTCTAATACACAAAAGAATGTTTATGGCGGTCAAGCCGTGGTTGAAGGAGTTATGTTCGGAGGTAAACATCATTATGTTACGGCAATAAGGAGAAAGGACGATACAGTCGAATATTTCCATCTGCCGCGTAAAACAAATCCTTATTTAACGAAAATTAAAAAAATTCCGTTTATTCGTGGAATCGTTGCTATAATAGAAGCAAGTGCCAATGGTTCTAAACATTTGAATTTTTCAACTGAAAGATTTGATTTAGATCCAAAGGAGGATGACACCTTAAAGGAAAAAGAAGTTTCAAAATTGACCATGTACCTGGGTGTGGCAGTGATCGGGGTTATCTCATTTTTATTTGGCAAATTTGCTTTCACGCTAATTCCAGTTTTCCTAGCGGAATTGACAAGACCCATTTTTTCATCGGATTTTTCCCAGGTTCTGATTGAAGGCCTCTTCAAGCTTATCCTTCTTCTTTCCTATATTTATTTTGTTTCCTTAACACCCTTGATTAAAAGAGTGTTTCAATATCATGGTGCTGAGCATAAAGTAATAAATACCTACGAGTCTGGAGCAGAGCTAACTGTAGCTAATGTTCAGGCCCACTCAAGGCTGCATTACCGCTGCGGAAGCAGTTTTATCTTATTTACTGTTTTTGTTGGTATTTTTGTTTATATGCTGGTGCCAACATCGCCGCTGTGGCTGAGAATTGTTGACCGCCTTTTATTAATACCGGTTGTGTTGGGTATTTCATTTGAAATCCTCCAATTTACTAATAAATTAAGAGACGTTCCTGTTTTAAAATATCTAGGTCTCCCAGGCCTTTGGCTTCAGCTTTTTACAACGAAGGAACCAAATGACGAACAGGTGGAAGTAGCCATCCTTTCTTTTAAAGAATTGTTAAGAAGAGAAGAGGAAACAGACAGATTCGTCAAACAAGAAGAAATTGTCTAAATTGTTGGTAGGAAGTGTTTAAAAGAATAAAAAAATGCTTATGATGCTCTTAGGGAGGTGGCGTTCTTGAAAAATCGGACATCCGCATATATTGTGGGGGTACTTATTATCCTTTCTTTACTTGGGCTTTATGGTTCTTTTACGGCCGACCCGGCTGCATTTTTGCAAAAAATAGCTGTCTTCGTTTTACTTGGTTTGGTCATATATTTTGTTGTTCGCAAGTTTTCAAATTCGAGCCCTCAGAAAAAAGAGCAGCGGGCATTTCTTAAAGCTGCAAGAAGGTCTAAAAAGCGCTTGCACCATCGAAGTGGAGAGACAAATCCAAAAGGTTCCACTTTAGGTACATTGACGACATTAAAGAAAGGCAAGGCGAAAAAGAAGCCCCCTGCCCATCTTACCGTCATTGATGGAAAAAAAGGAAAAAAGAAAAATCGGGCGTCTTTTTAACCGCTCGATTTTTCTTTTTTTCTAACTGCTTTATTAATAACTCCATTTATTTAAAAATCTTCTCGCCCGTTCCCTGCCTAAGTTCACAAGCTTCTGTTTCTTTTCCTCCGTTAAATGAAACTCAATGGTCATTACCCCTTCTGTAGGGATAAATATAATATTTTCGGCATGTTTTTTGGAAATATATCTGGAATCGTGAGCATCCTTCATTGTTTCAAACAATGCCCCGAAAAGCTCAATCGCGTTATTTATTTTATGCTTTTCATGTTCATATTCATTTGGACTTAATTTAATACCGAGGACAGGTCTTACTTTTTTTATATTTTCCTGGTCAAACAGCCACATTGGAAAATTACTTAATACCCCTCCGTCCACTAAAACATTTGTCCCGTCCTTTGTCTGCAATCTTACTGGTTCAAAGAAATATGGGATGCTGCAGCTCATGCGGATGGCCTTGGCAATCGAAAAAGAGCCTGGTGAAATCCCGTATTTCGGTAAATCATCAGGAATAACAACCATTTGTCCATTAGAAAGGTCTGAAGCGATAATCCTTAACGAATGAGGAGGTAAATCCGAAAAAGTTCTCAGTCCTTTGGCTTCTAATTTTTTCTTAAGCCACCTTTCCAATTCATTCCCTTTGTAGAGTCCTAATCTCCAATAAAGTAACAGCCATTTGGCAAGTTTAAAAGGTATGATGGTTTTGCGGGGATCGAGCAGATTACTTAATTCAACTTCGTCAATGAGCTGATAGATTTCTTTGCTTGTATAACCTGCAGCAATTAAAGCAGCAATTATGGAGCCTGCACTAGTTCCAGCGACCCTGACAAATTTGAAACCTCGTTCTTCAATTTCTTCACACGCCCCAATAAGCGCAAATCCCTTTATTCCTCCTCCGGAAAAAACTCCATCAATATTCATGGCAGCCACTCCCAATGATGTAGTCATTGTTACATCTTTAAGCGTCTGTTTTACAAAATAGTACGGGAGACAAGATAAATATTTTAGTGGATAACCAATTTTGGGGAGCTCGAAGGTTGTTCAATAAATTTGTATTTTATCAAGCTTAAAAACTTCACCAAATAGTAAGAATTAACGTCTGATCGTTGTCGTTCTATTTGTTAAAATGAATTTATGATATCAAGCTGGAAGAGGTGACAACTTTTGAAAAGAATACCTTCGCTTTTTGTTCTTTGCATTGCTATTGTCTTTATAGCGGCAGGATGCGGATCAAATGTCAGTGATAATAAATGGGCCCTTGATAAAAAGCACGAACCGTTGCCTGATTATGTGTTAAATTCATCTGATCAAATTAAAGAAACCTATATTATGGCGGCTACATACCCGAAGGTACTAGCGCAGGTCCCATGCTATTGCGGCTGTTTTGCACAGGATGGCCATGAAAGCAACCTCGATTGCTTTGTTGACCAATTCGGGTCGGGGAATGCAGTAAAAGACTGGGATTCGATGGGAATATCGTGAGACGTCTGTATAGATATCGCCCGGGAGGCGGTAGAGATGCATCTTGACGGTAAAAGCCCTAAGAAGATTTATCAACTAATTACTACGAAGTACGAAGATTTTGGGGAACCGACTCCTACACCTGAACCAAAATAAGGAGCAGCCCATGAAGAATATTTTAGTCGGAACTTATATTTTAATTACAATTGGCATTGTATTTTGCATTGCCAATAGCGGCATTTTCAGCAGTGAAAATTCCATGGCTGTTGCAGCAGGTGAGAAAGTGTACGAAAAAAATTGCCTTGCCTGCCATGGTGAAACAGGTAAAGGTGAAGGAGCAAGGGAAGGTACAGCGATCAATAATCAGCATTTTTTAAGTTCCGTTTCTGATCAAGACCTTTACAATTATGTGAAATATGGGCGGGAAGGGACAAGCATGCCCTCCTATGAAACTCGTTTATCCGAAAAGGATTTGAAGAATCTAGTTGCGTTTATGAGAGAATGGCAGACAGAGGAACTGGACTTAAAAGCATCGGTATCAAAATCAGGAGACCCTGACCGAGGCAAAGAACAATATAAGCTTTATTGTCTCTCCTGCCACGGTGAAAATGGAGCAGGAAAAATCAAAATGGGAACAGCCCTTTCCAGTCCCCAATACTTGAAGTATACAAGTGACAAACAAATTTGGATTGGGACTGCTTATGGGCGTGAAGAAACTCGGATGGGACCATCATTGAAAGGCAAAGAAGGCGCCCGACAACTCACTGAACAGGATATTTCTGACATAACCGCTTATATCCGTTCACTAGAACCGAAATGACGTAAAAAACAGCCTTAAATCTTTTAAAAGATTTAGGGCTGTTTTTTTTGCGTGTAATATATCCTATTTTTACAAATGTGAACAATTTATGGTTGTTTTTTGACGAAAAGGCAACGATTCTTGCTGGTTAACAAAATGTTCAATAGTCCATCAACAACTGGCAACCGAGAAAGATTATATTTATTTCAAAGAGGACTATAGTGAAAAAGTCACAGTTTTAAAGAGCTTTTTGATTCAAGGAGGATAACTATGCGGAAATGGAAATGGATGGCATTATTCGTTATTTTAGCATTTATGACAAGCCTGATTGTACCGAAAGTAAGCGCAGAGACAGTATTTCAGCCGGAAAAGTTTCCATATAAAAGTATGCAAATTCAAGTCATGCCGGAGTTTGATTATCCGGAGGATTGGCCATCGAGGGATATTCCTTCCTTGCTGGTGGGAATGTACGGAACGATTACCAATAAAAGCGGGCAAGATTATGAAGGGAAAATAGAAATTCCTGTTCCCGCAAAGGATAAAGGGTTTGAGGTCTTCCTGGTAGCCGAATTCCCGGAAAAAGATAAGCCAGAGGTTCAGCGCCCTTATGATGTTGACAAAGACAAGGGAGTGGTTGTCTGGAAACCGGGCAAGACCATTAAAAATAACGAAACCTATCAATTCGTTATTGAATACTATACGCAGTCTATTAATGTGAAGGACCAAAAAAGTTTTACATACGAATATAAAAATAGCGCCGAAACAGAACAGCTTGATGTTGTGTTTTACGCGCCGATGAATGCCAAGAATATACAAGCTGAACCACAGGCGCAGGAGAATTCAAAAAACGAATATGGAGAAGAGCTTTATTTCTATCAATATAAAAATGTAAAAGCCGGTGAAAATTTAAAGTACTCCTTTACTTACAAGAAAACGGGAACAGAATCAACGATGGAAGCGATGAGTAAGGTTCAGCCTCCAAATGATGAAAACCATTCTGGCGTGAACGGCAGCGCGACAGATCAAGTTTTAGATAGCGATGGCAATAAGGACACAGTAAAACGTCCTATTATCGGCATCGGTGGAGCATCCATTATCGGAATCGCCCTGATTATTGCCGGCGCATTCGTCTACCTAGGAATGAAGGCAAATGCGGAAAGTATGGCCAAAAGACTGAAACAAACAAAACCTCAAGCTATGAAACAAGCTTCGAACAAAAAAGAAAATAAGTCAATGAATGTTGAAGCCAAAAAGGAACTTAGGAAAAAGCTGCTAACAGGCAAGGTTGACCAAGAAACGTACGATGAAGAAATGAAAAAATTAATTTAATGAGGTGAGAAGAGTGAAGAAAAATACGTTAGTTCTCCTCGGAGGTTTTATCATCGCCGGTGCAATTGTTTTTCTCTTAATGGCCGCTACTCCAGGTTCGAGCGGAATTGAATTAACCTTAAAAGATCTCTTGGCCACCCAAGATGAGCACAAAGATGATTTTGTAACCGTCGAAGGGCTATTAATCGAAGACTCTATTAAATGGAATCCTGACAAAATAGAGCTGAAATTTGATGTGAAAGACAACGAAGGACATATCATGCATGTCATCCATAATGGACCAAAGCCTGACAATTTCTCTGAAGGAGTAATTACCATTCTCCAAGGCTCGCCGACCAAAGAAGACACTTTCGCTGCTGAATCAGTGAAAACAAGATGCCCTTCCAAATATGAAGGAAAAGACATGAAGAACTACGATCCTGAAACTCATAAGGACAAGCTGAATCAGCCGCCGAAAGAAAAATAACAGGCAAACATAAGAAGGTGACGAAATGTATCTATTTGCTAATGCAGCCATTTATATAGGATTTGCGGTTGCAATCTATTCGTTCTTGGTTATTACACTTGGAATCAGTACAAAAAATCAAAAGCTCATAAACAGTGGAAAAAGCGGAACAATTGCATTACTTGTTTGTACGTCACTGGCCATGCTGTCGATGTTCTATCTATTAGCTGCTTCCCAATTCCAATTCGAATACGTAAAAGACTATACCAGCAGCGAACTGCCGATTATTTACAAACTGACTGCCCTATGGGCAGGAAATGCCGGCTCCTTATTACTTTGGACATTCTTCTTAACTTTATATACCGTCATGATTGTGTTTTCAAGGAAGATGAAAGGGAACCCAATGGTTCCATACATATCAGCCATCCTAATGGCCAATGCCGTTTTCTTCTTTCTTATCTTGGGATTTGTCGCAAAGCCATTTGTGTTGCTTGATGAGGTCCCGCTTGAAGGAAAAGGTTTAAACCCAATGCTGCAAAATCCAGGAATGATTATACACCCTGTCACACTTTACCTTGGTTATGTAGGTCTTGCAATCCCATTTGCTTTTGCAATGGCGGCCTTAATCTTGAAAAACGTCGATGACTTTTGGATTAAAATGACCAGACGCTGGACCATTATCGCCTGGTTGTTCCTGAGTCTTGGAAATATTTTTGGCGGCCAGTGGGCCTATGTAGAGTTAGGCTGGGGCGGCTACTGGGCCTGGGACCCGGTTGAGAACGCTTCGTTTATGCCTTGGCTGACAGCCACTGCCTTCCTGCATTCGGTGATGATTCAAGAACGTAAGAACATGCTGAAGATCTGGAATATCTGCCTAATTATCGTTTCCTATGCCCTGACACTATTCGGCACATTCCTCGTTCGAAGCGGTGTATTGACATCAGTGCATGCCTTTGCGAATTCCAATTTGGGATTATATTTCTTAATCTTTATGGCTATTGCGGTAATTGGTGCATTGTATGTGCTGATGAGCCGCTATAATTTGCTAAAACGCAGTGCGGGAGAGTTTCAATCCTTTGTCTCAAAGGAAAGCAGCTTTTTAGTTAATAACCTGCTGCTTGTTGGTGCAGCCTTTGCTGTTTTCTGGGGAACGATTTTCCCCCTCGTTTCAGAAGCAGTCCGAGGCACAAAGGTAACGGTCGGCCTGCCATTCTTCAATAAAGTAGAAGCGCCGATTCTATTGTCCATGATGTTTGTTATGGCAGTTTGTCCGCTCTTGGCTTGGCAGCGTTCAAGTGTGAAAAATCTTCGGAAGAACTTTTTGATTCCCGCCATCCTGGCTGTTATCGCTATGGTTTTAATGGGGGTACTGGGTATTCAGAAAGCTTGGGCCGTCATTGGCTACGGAGTTATTACTCTATTATTTATCACTCACTTTTTAGAGTTTTATAGAGGTGTGAAGGCGAGAAGAAAGATGACGAAGGAAAAAACGTTAACTGCCCTTTACCGCCTGATGATTCGAAACCGTCGGCGTTACGGGGGATATATTGTTCACCTTGGAATTGCCTTTATCACGATGGGGATTATTGGCTCACAAAACTATGATGTTGAAACAATGAAAACGGTACCATTAGGCGGTTCGCTTGAGATTAATAATTATCGGTTAAATTACGAGCGGCTTGACCAAAAACGAGAGGGTATAAACGATATTGTTTACGCTGATGTAACGGTATTTAAAGATGGAAAAAGATTAGGCACTTTCCAGCCCGAAAAAGTTTTCTATGGAAACTGGGAGCAGCCTTCTTCTGAAGTGGCGATTATCTCATCAATAAAGGAAGACTTATATATTGTTTTAAGTGCCTGGGAGGATGATGGGAAGGCTACATTTGTGGTAAAGGTTAATCCGATGATGAACTGGTTATGGATGGGATCATTTATGATTGTCATCGGTGCACTTTTCGCGGTTTGGAACGGAAAATATGGAAATGTTACTCCGAGATACACCGGGGTAGGCAAAGAGGTGGCATAGCATGAGAAATAAAATTTATCTGGGGCTCATCCTTATTGCGTTTATCTTCCAAGGTTCAATCTTTCATGCAGAAGCAAAAGAATTTGACTATAAATCATCAGAATTTAAAGCCGTTTCGCAGCAGTTTGCCTGTACATGCGGGTGCGGACAGGACCATTATGAATGCGATCCTAATACATGCCAATTAACAAAGGATTTTAAATCTGATCTGGCCGATATGATGAATAAGGGCTGGGATAAGGACAAGATCCGTGAATATTACGTGAATATTTATGGCGAAGAAATTTTAACCGCTCCTGAGAAAAACGGATTTAGTTTGACTGTCTGGGTACTGCCATTTGTGGCATTAGGTACCGCTGGTGGTGGATTGTTCTTTGTTATTCGTAAATGGGTCAAACGAAAAGGGGCGGAAGAACTGGTGATGGAAAATCAGACAACTGTGGAAGAAGTGGAAGGGGAAATTCTCTCTTCCATAATTGATGAAGAACGCAAAAAGTATCTATAGGATGTGAACAAAAATGCACGATATCTCCATCATTTCGATGATTTTTTCCGCTGCCTTGGCGTTAACTTGCTTGTTTCTAATATTGACACCGCTATTTAAGTGGGATACGTACTTACATCTCAGTTTGAAAAATCAAGACTTGGCATCAACAAAGGAAGCCCTATTGACAACGTTGAACGAAATAGAGTTTGAGTACAAAATGGATAAGCTTTCCCCTGCTGATTATAAAAATTTAAAAAGACAATATGAAATAGAAATAGCGTGCATTATGAAGGAAGAAGAAATGATCAGCGGCACCACAGATAAAGTTTTAATGGCTGAAGTGGAAAAAGAAATTGAAGAACAAATGAAAAGTTACAAAAGCAAAAGGAGGGATGAAATGTGATTCGTAAAATCACCATCCTCCTCCTTTGGCTGACGATGATTATTCCTGTAAAGGGGTTGGCAGCATCCGGCTCTAATATTTTGATTGATATGCATTATCTGGTTGTCAGTCCGGCCGAAGACGGTTCAACAAATCTGATGAATATGGTGGATTACACTAATAAATCGTCAGAAGAGTATAAAGGTGATAGCCAGAATGAAGCGGTACTAACTGTAACGCTGCCGGAGGGAGCCAAGGATTTAAATTTTCTAGATAACAAAATTGCGTTTAAACAGTCGGATAAAGGATTTATTACAACTACATCGATTTCAGGCAATCAATCCATGGTACTGCCCTATAGCTATCGGATTCCAAAGGATAAAGAAATCAATCTAACGGTTGATTACCAGGTAAAGATGCTGCAAATTCTCGTACCAGAGGGCAGAGGAAGCATCGAGATAACAGGGGCACAGTCAACCAATCAGGGACTTTTCAAGTTTGATGACCAAAATTATTGGGGATACAGCATTGAAAATATAAAAGCGGGTCAAACCTTTACGCTAGGCTATAACCAGGATATCCAGCCCAAAGAAGATAACGCCGCACAAACACAGACAGCAGGGGGAACGGAAAAAAATACGTCTGTTACCCACACGGCTCCGGCTTTCCATAATCCGGGCCACCTCAGGATGTGGGCCCAATCACCGTTGCATCGTGTTAATCCGCATATTTTTCTGATTATCTTAGGAGCAATCATGGTTGCAGGAATTTCCTACTATGCCTACTTTAGAAGAAAAGCGAGATTAGAAAGTGAGCGACTTGGGGCTGATAAGGAGGAAAAAGCCTTTAAGCTGTTGATGTCCAAGCAAAAAGCGATTATGGATAAGATTATCGAATTGGAAGAAACCTTTGGCGATGGAAAGCTGACTGAAGAGGAATTTCACGCCAAGCTTGATGCTTACAAACAGCATTTGGTTCAGGTGAAATTAAATTTACGCAATTTTGTAGAATAGCAGCTGGAATGGGAGGGATACGCAAATGATAGACATTAAAAAGCTGACGAAGCAGGCTGACAACAAGCTAATCTTACGTGGTGTAGACCTCTCTATTGAAAAAGGGGAAACTGTCGGGATTCTTGGTCCTAACGGGGCAGGAAAGAGCACGCTTCTAAAGGTGCTGGCTTCTTTGATTAAACCGACATCAGGAATGATCAAGATCAATGGTTTGGACTTGAAGAACGATACACTTGAAATAAAAAAAATATTAGGCTATCTGCCTCATTCCAGCTTGCTTTACGAACATTATTCCCCATTAGAGAACCTCACCTTCTTCGGGAAAATATATGGGGTTAAAAATGTAGAACAAAAAGCGGCCGAGCTTGTTAAAGAAGTTGGCTTATCCTTCTTTTTAAATGAACCGGTCAAAAACTTCTCGCGCGGTATGATCCAACGAATTGCCATTGCCAGAGCGATAATTCATGAACCTGAAGTATTGCTGCTGGATGAGCCTCATACTGGGCTGGACCAAGGTGCTATTGGCATTTTGAACAACGTGATTCTCTCCATGAAAGAGATAGGAACGACAACCTTAATGGTCACCCATGATTTCAAGCAGGCTGCGGAAATCTGCGACCGCATTGTTATTGTCAAAAACGGCAAAATTGTCGATGACTTTAGAATTGAAAATTCAAACCTGGGATATATTTCACAAAAATATGACCTGCAGGTGGAGGGTGTATCATGAATCTATTTCGCACAGCCTTCTTGCTTGCCCAAAAAGATTTATATTCAGAGTTAAAAACAAAGCAAATTTTGGTTACGCAAATTATCTTTGCCGGACTCGTCATTGTTGTGTTCAGCTTTGCTTTTGACCCGGCCAATAACACGACAAAGGCTGTAATACCTGGGATTATTTGGGTCATTATTGTGTTTTCCGGTATTTTGGGTCTTAACCGGTCGTTCATTTCGGAGCAGCGGAATGATACGATTCAAGGACTGCTTGTTGCACCGATGGAGGCCTCCAGTATTTACTTAGGCAAGTTCTTGGCAAACTTTGCGATGATATTAGTTGTAGAAATTGTTTCTGTTCCGTTTTTGTTCTTATTATTTGATTTTAAATTTTTTGGCAGTTTTCCGCATTTTCTATTGGTGATTTTTTTAGGTAGCTTTGGCTTTATTGCCATCGGAACGTTTTTGGCGGCACTTGCTGCAAATTCCAAAAGCAGTGAAATGCTGCTGCCGCTGTTGTTATTTCCAATTACCACCCCTATTTTAATAGGCGTGGTTCAGGCAACAAAAATCATTTTAACGAACATGGATAAATTTTCAAGCGCTTTGGCGTGGATTCAGCTGGTTACGGCGTATGATGTGATTTTCTTTGTTGTTTGTTTCTTATTAATTGATTATGTGCTGGAGGTTTAAGTGATGAGTATGAATCTCGAACGGGAAAAAGTGGTCATGTCCCCTTCGCAAATGACAGACACGAAAAGTGTTTACCTAGGTAAAATATTGTTTGGCGCAACCATCATATCGATGCTTACGGCACTATATTTTATCTTCTTATTTGCAAATGAAGAAAATACAATGAGGGCTGCGCAAAAAATTTTCTATTACCATGTAAGCTCAGCGTGGCTGGCCTTCTTGGCCTTTTTTATAACGTTTGTTTTTAGCATTTTATTTTTAATAAAGCGGAAAAGAATTTATGACACGTATGCCTATGTTTCCGCAGAAATTGGTGTTGTTTTCACGATTATCGTTCTAACAACAGGTCCAATCTGGGCAAGATCCGCCTGGAATACCTGGTGGGTGTGGGAACCGCGCCTTATTACAACACTCATTCTATTCTTTATTTACATTGCCTATATCATGATTCGGCAAATGGATGGGGTTTGGGATAAGAAAGCAAGACTCGCCGCGGTCTTTGGAATTATTGGCTTTGCCGACGTTCCGATTGTCTTCTTTGCAATCCGCTGGTGGCAGACAAAGTTTCATCCAATTGTTTTTGGTGAAGGACCTTCCCAAAAAGGGGGCGGAATTGAGGATACAATGCTTGTCGCCTTGCTAGTCACGATTACAGCTTTTACTATTCTTTATTCCTATCTGCTTCATAAGGGTGTTTCTTTTGAAAAAATGAAAATAACAGTGGAACAATATAAGGAAAGATTAAGAGAATCATTAGATAAATAGGAGGAACCGATTATGAATTATGAATATATGTTAGGTGCTTATTCTGTTGCTTGGGTTGTGATTTTTGCGTATATGTTAATCATCGGAAAACGGCATGACAAACTAAAAAAGGAAATTAAGTATTTAAAACAACTAGATAAATAGGAAGGAATAAGGCTGGGAGACAGCCCGTCAGGAGGAAGTGCGAATGAACCAGCGGGTTATCAAATCACTCGTGTTGATTCTTATTATCGCGATGTTCGGCTTTTTTGGTTATAGTCTCGTCACCAAAGGAAAACATACCGATGTTGGCGATCATGCCTATAATTTTGAACTGCCTAATTATCAAGGAGGGACAACAAAGCTCTCGGACTATAAGGGCAAAGTTGTGGTCTTAAACTACTTTGCAAGCTGGTGCAAGCCTTGTAAGGATGAGTTTTCGGAGTTAGCAGCCTATCAAAAGGATTATGGCAATAAATATCCACTATTGATGATCAACCGAGGTGAAACCATTGACCGGATTAAAAAGGTAACAAATAACAATAAAGAAGGAATGGTTTACCTGTTCGATTATAATGCCAAAGTTTCCAAGCAATTTAACGTAACTGGCCAGCCTGAGACTTTTGTCATTGATAAGCAAGGAATTATAAGAGAGCACTACAACGGTCCGGTTACCGAAATGCAAATTTATAACTGGATCAAGAAATACGATAAATGATGCACGGGGACAGTTCTTCTGCTTTTGAAGCAGTAGAACTGTCCCCGTTTTTCGTTTCTATTAAATAAATGTAAAAAAATAGAGTGAAAGGAACTTTTAGAAGATTTGATAGTCATAATGTGTCCAAGCAGGCATACATTTTAATTAATGAGAAGGGTAAATCAAGGAGGAAGCTTTCGTGGAAACCTTACTTAATTTTTTACCAAGAAAAATCGCCGACCTGATCAATCATATCCCTCCTATTCAAAAGAATGAAATCGAAGAAATTCGGATTCGTATTAATCGGCCCATCGAATTAACGATGAAGGGAGCGCCAACCTTCCTATCGTATATTATTCAGCCTGAAGATGCGGTTCAGTTAATGAATAAAATTAGCCATTTTTCCATTTATACGCTAGATGAGGAGCTTAAGCGCGGATATATCACTGTTTCAGGCGGCCATCGAATCGGTCTTGCTGGAAAAGTCATTCTAGAGAATGAAAGAGTTAAGGCGATAAGGGATATATCTTCGTTTAATATTCGAATTGCGAAAGAAAAACTTGGCAGCGCAGAACCAATTATTCCCTACCTCTGCGATGGAAATTGGATGAACACGATGATCATCGGGCCTCCGCAGACAGGTAAAACGACATTGCTGCGAGATATTGCGAGAATCATCTCAACAGGTTATCGGAACATCCAAGCCTCCAAAGTAGGCATTGTCGATGAACGGAGTGAAATAGCGGGATGTGTGAATGGAATCCCGCAATTAACCTTCGGGTATCGGGTAGATGTACTCGATGCCTGCCCAAAAGCGGAGGGAATGATGATGATGATCCGCTCGATGAGCCCGGAAGTTCTAGTCGTAGACGAAATTGGCCGCAAAGAAGATGCCGAAGCAATCCAAGAAGCTGTTCATGCCGGCATCAAGTTGATAATGACGACACATGGGACGAGCCTCGAGGAAATCAGTAAAAGGCCTTCGCTAAAGGAAATACTCAGCCAAGGAATCTTTGATCGGTTGATAATCCTTAACCGTAAGGCTGGTCCGGGGACCATAACGGAAATTTTGGATGGAAGCGGAAAAAAATTGAACCAAAAAGTGAGCGTGACATAGATGGTCAAGCTAATTGGTGCCATTTTTATTGTTGTTGCCACTACCTTCACAGGCTTTGAGGCCGCAAAAAACTTGAGTGAGCGGCCGAAGCAGTTAAGAGCATTGAAATTTGCCCTGCAATCTCTTGAAGCTGAGATCATGTATGGACATACACCTCTTCATGAAGCCGCAAGACGGTTGGCCGCCCAAATGGCCAAACCTCTGTCCACGTTTTTTGACAGCTTTGCAGGGAAGCTGACCCATTCGGAGACAACTGTAAAAGAGGCTTGGGAAACGAGTTTACTGGAAATATGGAAATCGACCGCTTTAAAACAGGGTGAATATGAAATTATGAGGCAATTTGGCGAAACCCTTGGCCGACATGACCGCTTTTCCCAGCAGAAACACATCATGCTGACGCTGACACATCTCGAAAGAGAAGAAGCAGAGGCTGTCCAAGCACAGGCGAAATACGAAAAAATGGTCAAGAGTCTTGGATTCTTATCAGGATTATTATTGATAATTTTATTATTTTAGGGGGAAAAGCAATGGGTTTAGAAGTGGATATTATTTTCAAAATAGCCGGTGTCGGCATTGTAGTCGCCTTTTTGCATACAGTTCTTGATCAAGTTGGGAAAAAGGAATATGCGCAATGGGTTACCTTGTTTGGTTTTATTTATATTTTATTTCAAGTGGCATCCATCGTAGATGATCTATTCCAAAAAATAAAATCTGTCTTTTTGTTCCAATAGAAAGGGGGGCTTTGCCATTGAAATTATTAAAATAGTTGGGATTGCCCTCGTCGCTACCTTCCTTGCCTTAATTATTAAAGAACAAAAACCGAACATTGCCTTCCTATTAATTGTCTTTGTCGGCTGCTCGATATTTCTTTTTCTAGTGGACAAGATCTATGAAATCATTCATATGCTCGAAAGACTAGCCGTAAATGCAAAGGTGAATCTTGTTTATGTTGAAACGATACTTAAAATAATTGGGATTGCCTATATTGCTGAATTTGCAGTTCAGATTACGAAGGATGCAGGGCAGGGGGCTGTCGCTTCGAAAATCGAATTAGCAGGAAAAGTGATTATTCTTGCCATGGCCATACCAATTCTTACTGTTTTAATTGAAACCATTATCAAACTAATTCCGAATTAGAGTCGTTTTCGAAGAAGAGGTGTTAGTAAAAGATGAAGCAGTGGCTGCAGATTATTCCAATTATCATTCTCTTAGTCTTTTTTTGCTATAGCCCTAGTGTCCAAGCTGCCGAGGGGACAGAAGCCTCACAGGCGAATTCCAATCCTCTTTCGGCGCAAGAACTAGTTGATTCTCAGCTTGAAAGCCTAGATTTATCGGAGCTTAAACAATTTTGGGAGGATATCAGCGATAAATATGGCGGATTTCTTCCAGAGAGCCAAAAGGGAAGCCTGTATGACTTTATTAAAGGTGAGAAAGAGTTTTCGTTAAAGCAGTGGGGAATGGGATTTCTTAAATTCCTTTTCCATGAGTTCCTGGCCAATGGTAAATTGCTCGGCTCATTAATCATGCTATCGATATTCAGCATGTTTCTGCAATCGATGCAAAATGCATTTGAAAAAAGCAACATCAGCAAAGTGGCCTATGCGATTGTATATATGGTGCTCGTGATTATCGCTTTAAATAGTTTTCATATTGCAATTTCCTATACCAACGAAGCAATTGGAACAATGATCTCCTTTGTGCTTGCCTTGATTCCTTTGCTGCTCGCTTTAATGGCAGCATCCGGCGGACTGGTGTCGGCAGCGTTTTTTCATCCTGTTATCTTGTTTTTGATGAATATGAGTGGATTATTAATGCAATACGTAATTCTGCCGCTTTTGTTCCTAGCAGCTTTATTAAGCATTGTAAGCACGATGTCTGATCAATATAAGGTCACTCAATTGGCCGCGCTGTTAAGAAACTGGAGTATCGGATTAATGGGACTGTTTTTAACCGTATTTTTAGGGGTTATTTCCGTCCAGGGAGCATCTACAGCGGTAACAGACGGAATTACGATTCGGACGGCCAAATTTATTACTGGAAACTTCATCCCGGTTATTGGCAGGATGTTTACCGATGCGACTGATACGGTTGTCAGTGCCTCAGTGCTTTTAAAAAATTCAGTCGGGATTGCTGGAGTCGCCATTTTGCTGATTATTGTTGCCTTCCCAGCATTTAAAATCTTGATGATTTCATTTATCTATAAATTTGCTGCAGCCATCCTTCAGCCGTTAGGTGGAGGGCCCATTATCACTTGCCTAGATATTATCAGCAAAAGTGTCATCTATGTTTTCGCGGCATTAGGGATTGTCTCATTGATGTTTTTTCTAAGTATTACAGTCATAATAGCAGCCGGGAACGTGACGATGATGATGCGATAGGGGGTGGGTGAGTAAAATGGAATTTTTAAAAGAGTGGGTTACAAATATCATTCTATTTATCCTGCTGGCTACGGTGATTGATATGCTGCTGCCGAATTCAAGCATGCAGAAATATACGAAGATGGTGACGGGTCTTTTGTTAATTGCCATTATTCTAACTCCTCTCTTCAAGATTATCTCAAAGGATTTTGAGGGAGCTATTGCAGCTATCCCTTCTTATCAGTCTCCCGGAGAAAAAAATATGAAAAATTTAATAGATTCGAAGAAAAAAGAAATACAAGCCTCTCAGGATGCATATATTTTAAAAGAAATGGCTGTCCAGCTAAAAAAGGGTGTAGAGGGGGAGTTAATGGAGAAGTATGGATTGGAAATCGCACAAATTGATGTAGAAACAAACGTAGAAAGTGACCGAGCATTCCCTGAAAACCTCCAAAAGGTAATGGTTCTTCTGAAACAGCCAGAAACAGGCGGAAAGACAGTCGAAGCAGTTAAACCAGTAGTAATCAACACAGAAGCACCTCTTCCATCTAAAAATCGGGCAGAAGAAACAGAAAAAATTGCCGCATTTCTCTCTAAAAAATGGAACGTAACAGAAGAAACAGTTGATGTTTCGATTGAAGGGGGGATCCAGAAGAAGAATGGGTAATAATCAAGGGCCAATTTCATGGCTGAAAAAACTGCTTAGAATGGATGAGCAGGATGAAAAGACGGGAAAAAAGCCGGGGAAATTCCAGTATATGCTTCTTGTTCTATGTATTGGAGCAAGCCTAATGCTTGTTGGAAATATCGTGTTAAAAAATGAAACTGGCTCCAAGGCCATTCCGGCAGCCACTACCGCAAAGACGGGTGAAGGTGAGGATGTCGCCGCTTTTGGATTGAATAAAAGCTCTGGCAATAAAACCATTGCTGAATATGAAGAAAAATACGAGGACCAATTAAAGAAAGCACTCCAGGAAATGCTGGGTGTCGATGATGTTACCGTGGTTGTTAATATTGATTCCTCAGATAAGAAGATTTTCGAAAAGAATAGGTCAAACAAATCGCAAACAACTGAGGAGTCCGACCAGCAGGGCGGTCAGCGCAAGGTTCAAGATAATACGGTTGATGAACAGCTAGTGATTATCCGCAATGGCGAAAAAGAAGTGCCAGTTGTCGTGGAAACTAAGAAGCCGGAAATACGCGGTGTCTTAGTAGTAGCGAAAGGTGCTGACAATATTCAAGTGAAAAAATGGATTGTTGAAGCTGTTACAAGGGTTTTAGGAGTTTCGAGCCATCGTGTAGCGGTTATGCCTAAAAAATAAAAGGGGGATTTTAAGAATGTTATTGAAAAAGCAAACAGTTTGGTTATTAACAATGTTGAGTCTAGTCGTGGTATTGTCGGTTTATTACATTACATCTCCTGAGCAAAAGAACACAGACCTTGCCTCTGTGGAGAAAAATGTAAAGAACCAAGCGGCTAATAAGGATACTAAAACGAAAACCGAAGCAAAGGACGGAAAAACTGTCGTTTCTACAGTTGCTGGTGATGCGGAATTTGAAGAGCTCCGCTTAAAGCTTGATGAACTGCGTGGCGAACAGAAGGAAGAATTAACAGCCACTATGGCTTCGACTGATCTGCCTGCAGAAGAGCGGATGAAAGCAAAGGATCAAATGCAAAAGCTGAATGACATTGCCCAAAAGGAAGAACTCTTAGAAACAATGATTAAAACAATGGGCTATGAGGATGCATTGGTAAGAGCCGATGGTGAAAAGGTAAGAGTAACAGTTAAATCCAAGAAAAAGCCATCTGCTTCTGCTGCAAATAAAATAATATTGGAAGTGAAAAAGGAGATCGGTGAAAGCAATTTTGTAGCCGTTACTTTCCAGCCATCCAAATAAAAAGAGAGGTTAGGAAAGCGCTTTTGCGCTTTCCTATTTTTGTGTTTTATAATGAAGATGATTGAACTCTGATTAAGTATTAAGGTATAGTATTAGTAGTAAGTAATAATTTTAATTTGAACAAGAGGGTGTTATTCAATGTTAAAGGTTCAAGAAATTCGCGAATTGATTAAACTTGTTGACCAATCCAGTATTGAAGAATTTGTATATGAAAACGAAGGCTCTAAAATTCAAATGAAGAAGAATAATGGTGTAACTGTTGTTCAGCCTGCTGTACAACCGGCAGCTGCTCAAGCTCCTGCTGCTGTTCAAGCAGCCCCTGCGCCAGCCCAGGCTCCAGCACCGCAGGCACCTGTTTCTGCGGTTAAACAGGAAGCACCAAAGGCTGCAACTGTTGAAACAGAGGATACGAATTTACATAAAATCACTTCACCAATGGTAGGAACATTCTATGCTTCTCCAAGTCCAGATGCGGATGCTTATGTAAAAGCAGGTTCAAAAGTAACGAAGGATTCAATTGTTTGTATTGTGGAAGCGATGAAGCTATTTAATGAAATTGAGGCTGAAGTAACCGGAGAAATTGTTGAAGTGCTTGTAAAAGATGGCCAATTAGTCGAGTACGGACAGCCGTTATTTTTAGTAAAGCCAGAATAAGGAGCGTAACGGAATGATAAAAAAACTGTTAATTGCAAACAGAGGAGAAATTGCAGTTCGGATTATCCGCGCCTGCCGCGAAATGGGAATTGAATCAGTTGCGGTATTTTCTGAAGCGGACCGTGAAGCCTTACATGTCCAGCTGGCTGATGAAGCATACTGTATTGGACCTACGGCATCAAAAGACAGTTACTTAAATGTTACTAATATTATAAGTGTCGCAAAATTAACAGGCTGTGATGCGATTCATCCGGGTTATGGATTTTTGGCGGAAAATGCTGATTTTGCCGAGCTTTGCCGCGAATGTAATATTACCTTTGTCGGTCCAAGTCCTGAAGCGATTACAAAAATGGGAACCAAGGACATCGCAAGGGAAACCATGCGGGAAGCAGGGGTTCCAATTGTTCCTGGATCGAAGGGGATTATTAATGATATTGATGAAGCCCTTGAGCTTGTCAAAAAAATCGAGTATCCGGTGATTATCAAAGCTACTGCTGGCGGTGGCGGTAAAGGAATCCGCGTAGCCAGAAACGAGCAGGAATTAATCAAAGGCATAAATATCACACAGCAGGAAGCCGCGACAGCTTTCGGAAATCCGGGTGTTTATATCGAAAAGTTCATTGAAGATTTCCGCCATGTCGAGATTCAGGTCCTTGGTGATAATTATGGGAATACCATTCATTTAGGTGAAAGGGATTGCTCGATTCAGCGCAGACTTCAAAAGCTTCTTGAGGAGACTCCTTCTCCTGCCCTTGATGGAGAGATTCGTGCAGAAATGGGAAATGCTGCTGTAAAAGCTGCAAAAGCGGTTGATTATTCAGGTGCTGGAACGGTAGAATTTATATATGACTACCGCAATCGTAAATTTTATTTCATGGAGATGAACACAAGGATTCAGGTAGAGCATCCTGTTACAGAAATGGTCACTGGAATTGACCTTATTAAAGAAATGATTCGCGTGGCAAATGGTGAAAGACTATCGTTAACCCAAGCGGATGTGATCTTTAATGGCTGGGCGATTGAGTGTCGTATCAATGCAGAAAATCCGGAGAAGAATTTTCTTCCTTCAGCAGGAAAGATTAATATGTACTTACCGCCTGGCGGGCTAGGAGTTCGGATTGATTCAGCTGCTTATCCGGGATATACCATTCCACCTTATTACGATTCCATGATTGCAAAGGTAATTGCATACGGCAGCACCAGGGAGGAAGCAATCGCAAGAATGAAACGTGCCTTAAGCGAATTTGTCGTGGAAGGAATACACACAACCATTCCATTTCATTTAAAGCTTCTTGAGCACGAAAAATTCGTCGAAGGCCAGTTTAATACGAAATTCCTGGAGTTGTATGATGTGATGAAATCAGTATAAATCTGGAGGGATCGCACGATGAGTGAATTTAGCATTTTGGAAATGGAACATGAAAACAATGGCCTGGGGAAAATTGAAATTGCTCCTGAAGTAATTGAAGTGATTGCTGGTATTGCCGCTTCCGAGGTTGAAGGTGTAGCCGGAATGCGCGGAAACTTTGCAACAGGTGTTGTGGAGCGTTTAGGCAAGAAAAATCACGGAAAAGGCGTAAAGGTAGAACTGACAGAGACAGGGATCAAAATTGATGTATACTGTTTAATGAAATTTGGAATTTCCATTCCTGCAGTTGCAGGGGAAATTCAAGAAAATATTCGCCAAGCACTACTTAACATGACCGCACTGGAAGCGGAAGAGGTAAACATCCACGTAGTCGGCGTCCAATTCGAAACCCAGAAAGTAGAACCAATCGTGGATGAAGAAGTATAAAAAGCAAAAAACCAAAGGATTCGCTCCTTTGGTTTTTTGGTTTCAGGGCTAATAAAAAAGAATAAAATTTTCCCGAATTTTATTCTTTCTTAACGCATAAGTGCAACTGCGCCTTTGTCTTCGCCCTTAAAGGCTCGCCAATCGGCGAGTTTTCTTTGTGAAATCGATTTCAAAGTGCGAATCAATTTTAATTATGCTATTATCAATTTATGTCTAAGGTTTCGACATTATTTTAATAATATTAAATGGATGAAAAATAGTCATTACTAACTTAAAATCCCAAAAGGAGTTAACGGTATAATGAAAAGAAGAACTGCAAGAGAAAAGGCTTTACAAGCACTCTTTCAAATTGATGTCTCACAGAGCGAGCCATCCTCTGCAATTGAACATGTATTGGAAGGGGATGCAGGCGACGATTATCTATCCCAGCTTGTTTTGGGAGTCGTCGAGCATAAAGACAAAATTGACAAGCTAATCATCGAGAACTTGGAAAAATGGTCTATTGACCGTTTGGCGGCAGTTGACAGAAATATTTTAAGAATAGCTGCCTATGAATTAAAATTTATGCAGCCAGATGTCCCTGAAAATGTGATTTTAGATGAAGCAATAGAGATTGCCAAAATATATGGAGATGACCAATCAAGCAAGTTTATTAATGCTATTCTTTCAAAAGTAAAGCAAAAGCTAGTTATGGAATAACAAATAGGATTAAGGGAAAGGAGAAAAAGAAAATGACAGCTGTTATTATCAATGGAAAAGAAGTCGCTGACAAAAAAAAGCATGAAATTGCCCAAGAGGTATCCAAGCTAAAAAGCCAAGGGGTAACCCCGGGCTTAGCGGTAATCCTTGTCGGCAATAATCATGCATCCCGAACTTACGTCACCAATAAAGAGAAAACATGTAAAGATCTTGGCATGAACTCCTTATTAATTGAAATGCCAGAAGAAACATCAGAGGCGGTACTTCTTGCAAAGATTGAAGAGCTGAATAATGATGCTGCTATCCATGGCATTTTGGTCCAGCTTCCACTGCCAAAGCATATTGATGAGACAAAGGTCATCGAAACGATTTCTCCTTTAAAAGATGTTGACGGCTTTCACCCCATTAACATAGGCCGAATGATGACTGGACAAAACACGTTTTTGCCATGCACACCCTATGGAATTATGGTACTACTAGAGGAATATGGAATTTCTGTTGCCGGAAAACATGCAGTTGTTGTTGGCAGAAGCAACATAGTCGGAAAGCCGGTTGGCCAATTACTGCTTAATCAGCACGCAACTGTCACCTATTGCCATTCAAGAACGCATGATTTAGTCGAGCAAACAAGACAGGCAGATATTCTGGTTGCAGCCGTGGGAATTCCAAACTTTATTACTGCTGAACATGTTAAAGATGGGGCAGTGGTTATTGATGTTGGTATTAACCGAAATGAGGCTGGAAAGCTTTGCGGAGATGTGGCATTTGCTGAAGTTAGTGAAAAGGCTGGGTACATAACTCCTGTTCCAAAGGGTGTTGGACCGATGACGATTACAATGCTTATGTATAATACGTTACAGTCTGCGAAGGAAAGTATGAACCGCAAATAAGTCAAAGAAAATGTCCTTATCTATGATGATTAGCCATTATGTTCTTTTTGCGGACAAACCAGGGGGCTGATTATATAATAGATAAGGACAGTTTTTATCTTATGGACTTAAAAAAGGAGAACCTATGCAGGAACAAAGATATTTATCTGTGAATGCTTTAACTAAGTACATTAAAAGAAAATTTGATGCAGACCCGCATTTAAGGGACCTTCATGTCCGCGGGGAAATTTCGAATTTTAAGCAGCATTCAAGCGGACATATGTATTTTACGCTAAAGGACGAAAAGGCACGAATTCTAGCTGTTATGTTCTCAAGCCACTCCAAGGCAATGAAATTTCAGCCGGAAAATGGGATGAAAGTAATTATCAAAGGTGACATCACTGTTTATGAGCCAAGCGGACAGTATCAAATTTATATTAAAGACATGCAGCCAGATGGAATTGGCGAATTATTTCTCGCATATGAACAACTAAAACAAAGGCTTGAAGCAGAAGGCTTGTTTGCATCAGAGAGAAAAAAGGCACTGCCTCTGTTTCCGAAAACAGTTGGCGTCATAACCTCCCCGACTGGTGCTGCAATCCGTGATATAATCACAACGATTAAAAGGCGGTTTCCAATCGTCAATATTCTGGTGTTTCCAGCCCTAGTGCAGGGGGATAACGCAGCTCCTTCTATTGCAAAGGCCATTGAAAAAGCCAATAATAAAGACATTGATGTATTAATAGTCGGCCGCGGAGGCGGATCGATAGAGGAGCTTTGGGCATTTAACGAAGAGCTTGTAGCCAGGGCCATTTACCAATCGGCCATTCCAATAATCTCGGCTGTTGGACATGAAACTGATTTTACCATTGCTGATTTCGTTGCTGATTTAAGGGCACCTACTCCGACCGGTGCCGCAGAACTTGCTGTTCCGCATATAGAGGAATTGCTGGACCGAACCTTGCAACGGCAAACAAGACTTATCCGCGCTATGCAGGAAAAATTCCGATATGAGAGAGAACGATTAAATCGCGTACAAAAATCTTATGCTTTTCGTTATCCGCAGCGCCTACATGAACAGAAACTTGAACAGGTTGATAAGGAGACAGAAAGACTTGTGCGTGGCATATCGCGATTATTCTCATTAAAAAATGAGCAGTTAACCAATTTGGATAAATCACTCGAGCGAAACCACCCAAGTGAGGCATTGCTGGAAGCAGGAAAACAGTTCGAACGTACCCATAAAGAATTGAACCGGGCATTAAAGCAAATCCTGACAAAAAAACAAACTGACTTTGATCATATGCTTTCGACCTTGCAGGCGCTTAGCCCTCTAAAAATAATGGAGCGGGGCTACAGCTTGTCTTACACAGGGGATAACCGACTTGTTAAAAGTGTCAATCAAGTGAAAGTGTCTGATCATGTCCAAATTCAGCTGACTGATGGCAATCTATTCTGTAAAGTGGAAGAGATAAAGGAGAGGGATAAAAGTGACAAATGAACAAAAATTAACCTTTGAAGAGGCAATGAACAAGCTCGAACAGATTGTCGGGAAGCTTGAGGAAGGAGATGTCCCTTTAGAGGAAGCGATTATTTATTATAAAGAAGGGATGGAGTTATCTAAGCTTTGCCATGATAAATTGAAAAGTGTTGAGGAACAATTAACGCAAATTATTACGGAGGATGGACGTACGGAGAATTTCTCGGTCGTTGAGGAGGAATAGATTTGGAAACCGGTCAGTTAGGGGCATTTACAAAACAATATAAGCAGCTGCTTGAAAGTAATCTGCGTTCTCTGGTTGGAAAGCTGGACGCACCAGCTATAATAAAAGAATCTATGATCTATTCCCTTGAAGCAGGTGGAAAGAGGATTCGACCTCTCTTGGTTTTTGCTACAATAGATGCATTTGGAATGGATCCGAAAAAGGGGCTTTCTGCAGCAGCAGCGATTGAAATGATTCACACTTATTCTTTAATTCATGATGATTTGCCAAGCATGGATAATGATGATCTTAGACGAGGAAAGCCGACAAATCATAAAGTTTTCGGTGATGCTGTTGCAACTCTGGCTGGTGATGCTCTGTTAACCTACAGCTTTGAGGTGCTTGGAAATATTCCAAATGACTCTATTACTGCAGAAACAAAACTAAAACTAATCGTTGAAATGGCTAAGGCAGCTGGCACGGAAGGTATGGTTGGCGGCCAGGTGGCAGATATGGAGGGAGAAGGAAAATCCCTTACCCTTCAGGAACTTGAATATATTCATATCCATAAAACTGGTAAGCTGTTAGGATTTAGTGTTTTAGCTGGTGCATTGATTGCCGGTGCGAATCAAAGGCAAATAGAGAGTCTATCTGCATTCGCTCATCACTTGGGACTTGCTTTTCAAATACAGGATGATATTTTGGATGTAGTTGGGAATGAGCAGGAGATTGGAAAACCGGTAGGAAGTGACACAACCAATTCAAAAAGCACCTATCCAAAATTGCTATCTCTTGATGGCGCGAAGGAGGCCCTCCGTGTGCAGACTCAACGAGCCAAAGAAAACCTGGCGAAAACCGGTTTAAATACAACTTTATTAATGGAAATTACCGATTTGGTCGCTTCCCGAAACCATTGAAAAACAGTGATTTGAGGCAATAGATTAAGTATGTTATAATTGTTTCCATGTGGAAAACGTTGTCATTCTGCCGTTATCACGATTGTGTTAGCGGCTATTTTATCATTATCTGTAAAGACACCTTAGAACGAAAAAGTATGAAAGTGAGTGGTCCATAAATGGATCTATTATCAATAAAAGACCCAGCCTTTTTAAAAGGGATGTCCAATAAAGAGCTGGAGGCTTTAAGTCAAGAAATTCGACAATTCTTGATTGAAAAGCTGTCTGTCACTGGTGGGCATATCGGTCCAAATCTTGGGGTAGTTGAATTAACCATTGCTTTACATAAATGCTTCGACAGCCCGAAGGACAAAATTATTTGGGATGTCGGTCACCAATCCTATGTTCACAAAATTCTAACTGGAAGAGCCTGTGAATTTGATACGTTAAGACAATTTAAGGGCTTATGCGGCTTTCCGAAACGGATTGAAAGCGAGCATGATGTGTGGGAGACGGGACATAGTTCTACATCTCTTTCGGCGGCTATGGGAATGGCAATTGCAAGGGACTTAAAAAAGGAAAAGAACTTTGTCTTACCAGTGATTGGTGATGGGGCCTTAACAGGAGGAATGGCGCTCGAGGCATTGAATCATATTGGCCATGAAAAAAAGGATATGATCGTTATTTTAAATGATAATGAGATGTCCATCGCCCCGAATGTCGGCGCGCTTCATAACATCCTTAGTCAATTGCGGACAGCGGGCAAATATCAATGGGTCAAGGATGAGCTTGAAGTCCTTTTGAAGAAGGTGCCTGCAGTCGGCGGAGTGCTGGCTGCGACAGCGGAACGCATTAAGGACAGCCTAAAATATTTACTGGTTTCCGGTATGTTTTTTGAAGAACTTGGTTTTACGTATCTTGGTCCAATTGATGGCCATAATTTCGAAGATTTATTTGAAAACTTCAGCTATGCCAAAAAGACCGAAGGACCTGTACTTCTTCACGTCATAACAAAGAAGGGGAAGGGGTTTAAACCGGCAGAGACCGATAAAACAGGAACATGGCATGGGACCGGCCCATATAAAATGGATACCGGCGATTTTGTTAAACCGAATAAAAAACAGCCGCCAGCCTGGAGCAGTCTTGTCAGTGAAACTGTGCGCAGGATGGCACGAAGCGATGAAAGGATAGTCGCGATTACACCGGCCATGCCTGTCGGCTCAAAGCTTGAAGGTTTTGCAAAGGAATTTCCAGACCGAATGTACGATGTTGGAATTGCCGAACAGCATGCCGCAACTGTCGCTGCAGGCCTGGCAACCCAGAATATGAAGCCGTTCTTAGCCATTTACTCGACCTTCCTGCAGCGGGCTTATGACCAGGTGGTCCATGATATTGCCCGGCAGAAATTAAATGTTTTTATCGGTATTGACCGAGCTGGCCTAGTCGGTGCAGATGGTGAAACCCATCAAGGTGTGTTTGATGTTGCCTTCCTAAGACATATTCCAAACATGGTGCTAATGATGCCAAAGGACGAAAACGAAGGCCAGCACATGGTTTATACGGCATTGACCTATGATGACGGTCCAATTGCTATGAGATTCCCACGCGGCAATGGTTTAGGGGTTCCGATGGACGAGGAATTACGGCGCCTTCCAATCGGGTCCTGGGAGGTTTTAAAAGAGGGCGATGACGCTGCTATTTTGACTTTTGGCACGACTGTTCCAATGGCCATGGCAGCGGCTGAAATTCTTGGAAAGCAAGGAATCTCAGTTAAGGTAGTAAATGCTCGTTTCATTAAACCAATGGATGAAAAAATGCTAAGCGGCATCTTGAACGAAAATATCCCTATTCTCACCATTGAAGAGGCGGTTTTACAGGGCGGATTTGGCAGCGCGGTCCTTGAATTTGCACACGATAAGGGATATTATTATTCGCAAATTGACAGAATGGGTATCCCTGACCAGTTTATTGAACATGGGGATGTAGGCTCCCTTCTTGAAGAAATTGGGTTAACAACAGAAGAAGCTGTTAAACGGGTTTCCGTTTTGGCTAGGAAAAAACAACAAAGGGCATAAACAATGAAAAACAAAGAGCGTTTAGATGTATTATTAGTGGAAAAAGGTTTATTTGAAACTCGTGAAAAAGCCAAAAGGGCCATAATGGCAGGTCTCGTTTATGGAAATGAAGAGAGGCTTGATAAGCCGGGTGAAAAAGTAAAAATCGATATTTCACTAAGTGTAAAGGGAAATGTGCTCCCATATGTTAGCCGAGGCGGGTTGAAGCTGGAAAAAGCCCTCAAGGTTTTTGATGTAAGTGTCAACGACAAGGTTCTGATTGATATTGGGGCATCAACTGGGGGATTTACTGATTGTGCCCTGCAAAATGGAGCCAAGATGTCATATGCCTTGGATGTCGGTTATAATCAGCTGGCGTGGAAGCTGCGCCAGGATGAACGGGTCGTTGTGATGGAAAGGACGAATTTCCGCTATGTCACCCCTGCTGATTTAAGCAGGGAAATGCCCAATTTTGCCGTAATCGATGTATCTTTTATTTCTCTAACCTTAATTTTGCCAGTATTGAAAACACTTTTAGTTCCAGAGAGCGACATTATTGCGTTAATTAAACCCCAGTTTGAGGCGGGCCGTGAACAGGTAGGTAAAAAAGGAATCGTACGTGATGAAAAGGTCCACTTACAGGTTATTGACAAAATTATTGATTTTTCGATAACTCAAGGCTATACGGCGGCCAATTTATCCTTCTCACCGATTACTGGCGGGGATGGAAACATTGAATTTCTTCTTCACCTTAAATGGGAAGGCGAACGGGGGGCGGGCGTTAACTCTCTGCCTGCAGACCCCGAGACAATAGTTAAAGAAGCACATAAAGAATTTCATACAAAAAAACAATAAAAGGATGGGCATTTGCTTATCCTTTTTCAATGCAGTTTTTGCATATTAATGTATTTTTATAAAAGAAAAAATGTACAAGTTTTTAAAAATGGGCTAACATATGAGTAGAAGTGCTCATTTTGTATTTTAAACAGGAGTGGAAGAATGAATAAAGGCCAACGTCACATTAAAATAAGAGAAATTATTGCGGGAAATGATATTGAAACGCAGGATGAGCTAGTCGAGGAACTAAGAAGTGCTGGTTATAACGTAACCCAGGCAACAGTATCTCGTGATATAAAAGAATTACATTTGGTTAAAGTTCCATTAAGTGACGGGCGTTATAAATACAGCCTGCCTGCGGACCAAAGGTTTAACCCGCAGCAAAAGTTGAAACGGGCTTTAATGGATGCTTTTATCCGCGTTGATTCGGCAGGGCATATGCTCGTAATGAAATGTCTGCCCGGCAACGCTATGGCAATTGGCGCGTTAATAGATCACCTCGATTGGGATGAAATTCTTGGAACCATCTGCGGTGACGATACAATGCTGATTATTTGCCGGACACCGGAGGATACAGAGGTTATTACAAAGCGGTTCTTAGATATGCTTTGATTTGGGGGAGAGTCTCTTGTTGTCAGAACTATCGATTAAAAATTTCGCGATTATCGAAGCCTTAACGATTTCTTTTGAAAAAGGTTTAACTGTTTTAACGGGGGAAACGGGCGCGGGAAAATCGATTATTATTGATGCCATTCATTTGCTGGCAGGAGGTAGAGGGTCGGCTGAATTTGTCCGGCATGGTGAAGATAAGGCAGAAATTGAAGGTTTGTTTCAAATTGACGAACCTCAGCACCCGGTCTACTTAAAGGCGCTTGAATTTGGTATTGATATAGAGGAAGGTATGGTCATATTGCGGCGGGATATTTCCCGCTCTGGAAAAAGCGTCTGCCGTGTAAATGGTAAGCTCGTAACCATTTCAACACTTAGGGAAATCGGTTCCGCTCTTGTTGATATCCATGGTCAGCATGAACATCAGGAACTGATGGATGAAACGAGGCATCTGCCGCTTCTCGACCAATTTGGAGCTGAAGAAATTGCTTCTTCTTTAGAAGAGTATCAGGAGGTTTTTGCGCGCTTTGAGAGGACGCGCCAGAAACTTAAAGCGTTAAGTGAAAACGACCAGCAGATGGCCCATCGTCTGGATTTGATCCTTTTTCAGCTAAACGAAATACAAAAAGCTGATTTAAAGCTTCACGAAGATGAAGAATTAGCTGAGGAAAAAAGGAAATTGGCGAATTTCGAGAAGGTCTATGGGGCTTTTCAATTATGTTATTCCGCATTAAACGGCGAGCAAAAAGGACTTGACTGGATTGGCATGGCCATGGGCCATCTCGAAGATGCCGCTTCCCTTGATACCAGCTATAAAGAATTATATGAACTAGTGTCCAATTGCTATTATCAGCTGGAAGATGCCGCCCAGTCCTTAAGAAATAAAATGGAAGATATGGAATTTGACCCGCAAAGATTACATGAAATCGAAGACCGCTTGAATGAAATCAACCAATTAAAACGAAAATACGGCAGAAGCATTAAGGAAATATTAGAATATGCGGCAAAAATAGAAGAAGAAATTGAAACATTGCAAAATAAAGAAACGCATATCAGTGAATTGGAAAAAGAGTTGGCCTCCATCAATAAGGATTTAATTCTTGAGGCAAAGGAATTATCAGCCCTTAGGCAAAAGTGGGCTAAGAACCTTACCGGTCTTATACATACAGAGCTAAAGGAATTGTATATGGAAAAAACTGTTTTTGAAATACGAATTGAAACGGAGCCTCAGCCTTTTTCAAAAACGGGAATAGACCATGTTCAGTTCTATATTTCCACCAATCCCGGCGAGCCGCTAAAGCCACTCTCAAAAGTGGCATCCGGCGGGGAACTGTCACGCATCATGCTGGCGTTAAAAAGTATTTTTTCCAAACATCAGGGCGTTACTTCAATTATTTTTGATGAAGTGGATACGGGTGTAAGCGGAAGGGTTGCTCAAGCGATTGCTGAAAAAATTTATAAAGTATCAGTTAATTCACAGGTTTTATGTATTTCTCACCTGCCGCAAGTTGCAGCGATGGCAGACACTCACCTATTTATTTCGAAACTGATTAAAGGCGGAAGGACGACCACTTCGGTTAAGCCGCTAAATGAACAGGAAAAAATAAAAGAGGTTGGCCGCATGATTTCGGGGACCGAAATTACTGAGTTAACGAAACAACATGCGAAAGAATTACTGCAAATGGCAGAAGAAAATAAAAAAATTTGAAAAGCTATCCAACTTGGGTAGCTTTTTTATATAGAACAAAGTTATAAATGATTGTCAAGGAGGCAAAATTAAAGATGTAGCCATTTCAATTGCAGAAAAAGAAGCGAGGAGAGTGAAAAGATTTGAAATTAGAAATCGTTAGAAAAATAATTGGTGGAATTCTCCTTGTTTCATTATTCAGCCTTATTTTTTTTCAGCCTATGCGTGAATATTTAAGTGTTCCGAAGAATATTACCCTTTTTGAGGGGCAGGATTTTAGCTTTAAAAAGGCTGCATTTGTTTCAGCTTCGGTCCAATCACCCAATTCTAATATCACACTTGAACAGGAAAATGACTCAGTTGCTGTAAAAGCATCGGAAAATGGTAAGAACGAAATGCTATTAGAATTTGCAGGTATCCCCATTAAAAAGGTCGATGTAAATGTCTTAAAGGACTTTCGGGTGATTCCCGGCGGACAGTCAATAGGTGTAAAATTAAATACAGTTGGCGTATTAGTGGTTGGTCACCACCTAGTCAATACTGAAAACGGAAAGAAATCTCCAGGTGAAATTGCAGGAATAAAAGTTGGCGATATCATTACAGAAATTAATGGAAATAAGATTGAAAAAATGGCCGATGTTGCGCCATTCGTTCAAAGTGCTGGGCAGGATGGAAAACCGCTTGAAATGGCAATCAGCCGAGAAAGCGGTAAATTTACAACAAAATTGACTCCTTTGAAGGATAAAGGAGAAAACAGCTATAAACTTGGTTTGTATATTAGGGACTCGGCTGCGGGCATCGGAACGATGACATTTATTCACCCTCAATCGAAGAAATATGGTGCGCTTGGTCATGTCATATCGGATATGGATACAAAACAGCCAATTGTTGTTGAAGATGGGCAAATTGTTCGCTCTACGGTTACTTCCATTGAAAAAGGGAGCAACGGTGACCCCGGTGAAAAACTGGCCCGTTTCTCATCAGATCGTGAAATTGTAGGAAATATTAAAAAGAATAGTCCGTTTGGAATTTTTGGTGAGTTGAACAAAGAATTAAAAAATGGAGTATTGGATAAGCCGCTGCCAATTGCCCTATCCCATCAAGTAAAAGAAGGGCCTGCTAAGATTTTGACAGTGGTCAATGATGACAAAGTAGAAGAATTTAATGTAGAAATTGTCAGTACAATTCCGCAAAAGTTTCCGGCGACAAAAGGCATGGTCATCAAAGTGACCGACCCGAAACTGCTTGAAAAAACAGGTGGAATCATCCAAGGAATGAGCGGCAGTCCAATAATTCAGGATGGAAAATTAATCGGCGCTGTCACTCATGTGTTTGTGAATGATCCGACCTCCGGTTACGGTGTTCACATTGAATGGATGTTAAATGAAGCCGGAATTAACATATACGAAATGCCGAAAAATAAGGCAAGTTAAATTATAAGCAAAATAGGATAATTTACCTATTTTGCTTTTTCTTTGGTATAGATTTTTCGACAAAACTTAGTTATAATTTGGAAAAATAGCGTTTTTCGTCGAATTAATGAGAAAAATTAAGAAAAGATAAGATTTTATCACTATTTTAAGAAATATTAAAAAAATGAGAGGAATTTTTGTTGCATTGTCGAATTTCTAATTTAGAATAGAATTAGAGGATTTTTGACATTTACGAAATAGAGAATTGTGATAAATTGAGGAGGAACCGGAGTTGAAGAAGATAAAAGTATGTGTCGTGGATGACAATAGAGAACTTGTAGGGTTATTGGAGGATTACATTTCTTCTCAAGATGACATGGAAGTGGCAGGTGTAGCCCATAATGGCCAGGAATGCCTGGATATGTTAAATAATACTGACCCGGATGTACTTGTTCTTGATATTATCATGCCTCATCTTGACGGGCTGGCAGTACTTGAGCGCCTTCGCGACTTGAAAAAGGGAGTATTGCCAAATGTCATTATGTTAACAGCTTTTGGCCAGGAAGATGTTACGAAAAAAGCCGTGGAGCTTGGCGCCTCCTATTTTATTCTAAAGCCTTTTGATATGGAAAATTTAGGGAGCCACATTCGTCAGGTCAGCGGCAGCAGAAGTTCATTCTCCTCACGGAAAGTTTCCGCCTCCACCTATCGTACACAGCCAGATGCAAAACCAAAGAATCTCGACGCCAGCATCACAAGCATTATCCATGAAATTGGTGTACCTGCTCACATTAAAGGGTACTTATATTTGCGGGAAGCTATTGCGATGGTATTTAATGATATTGAACTGCTTGGCTCAATTACAAAAGTGTTATATCCTGATATTGCAAAAAAATATAATACAACCGCAAGCCGCGTGGAACGTGCCATTCGGCATGCCATTGAAGTAGCGTGGAGCCGCGGAAATATCGATTCCATTTCATCCCTATTTGGCTATACCGTCAGCATGTCCAAGGCAAAGCCAACCAATTCTGAATTCATTGCGATGGTGGCTGATAAGCTGCGTCTGGAGCATAAGGCCTCTTGAAAGGAATAATAATAAAAAAGCCTCATAATTGAGGCTTTTTATTATGCAATTTTTTAGCTAATAGGAATGCATAAATTCAACTACGCCTCATGAACCGTCCTGCCGGACTTGCCAATCAGCGAGTTTTTATTTACTTTGCATTATCTTTTTCCAATTCTATTAATTTTTGAATGAGAATATGCTGTGGCATATGCATAATCTGTTCTAGTGGGACTTTTAGTTTTTCGGACAGTTTGACAGCAGTTTCAGGTGATATTTGTAAAGGTTTCATATATGACCCTCCAATCTAGTTTAAGGAAGTGAAAAAATGACACAAATATTTGCTCACCGCGGTTTTTCAGCAACGCATGCTGAAAATACAATGAGTTCCTTTATTGCGGCTGAAAAAGCGGGTGCTGACGGGTTAGAGCTTGATGTCCAATTAACAAGTGATGGCGAAATCGTTGTCATTCATGATGAAAAAGTTGATCGCACTACAAACGGGAATGGCTTTGTGAAAGACTTTTCATACAAAGAGATCAGAAAATTTAATGCCAATAACAAAGGGTTTAAAAAAGAACCAATTCCTGCTCTGGAAGAAGTTTTGGAATGGATGAAAACTAATAAGCTCTTATGCAATATTGAATTTAAAAATGGTCTTATTCCATATGAAGGAATGGAACAAAAGGTGATTGATATGGTCAGAAAATACGATCTATCAGATCGAATCGTCATCTCTTCTTTTAATCATTATAGCATTGTCAACAGTTATAGAATGGCTCCTGAAATCGAAACAGCTCCCCTTTTTATCGAAAGTATTTATATGCCATGGGTGTACTCACAATCGATAAGGGCCAAGGGAATTCATCCTAAGCATTCGACGATACCGGATCATATTATTAAAACGACGATGGAGAACGGCATTGCCGTCCGCCCCTATACCGTTAACCGGGAAGCGGATATGCGCCGGTTCTTTCAAGTTAATTGCAGTGCTATTATAACAGATAATCCGGCTAGAGCCTTAAAGGTAAGAAAACAATATGAAAAGAGACCGTAAAAGGTCTCTTTTATTTTTTTATTCTCGTATCCTTAAATCGTGTTTGCACCTTATTTCGCTTTCTGTCGCGATATAGAATAAAACCGGCCACAAAACCTAAACCGCCCAAAAATAAGATTAAACCAACGATAAATTGCAGCCATAATCTCGGGAATGGCGCCTGCAGGACCCCAAAGGTCATATCACGCATTAATTTAATTCCAACCGCTGCAAAAAATCCAGGGATGACTAAAATGATGAGGGCAATAATCCGCTTCATAAAAATATCCTTCCGCTTTTTATTTAAGCATATCACATAAAAATAATAGTACATGGTTTTAATTTGTCAAGATGCGGGTTACGGTTTACAATTAATCTGAAAAAAATTGCATAATAAACAATCTAGAATAGAAAAATTTTGCGTACTTTTATATATAGGGGCTGTTTTCATGCAAAATATCATGATAGTCGGGGCCGGAAAAGGCGGAAGTGCCATTTTAAAAATTTTAAAAGAGTCGGAAGTGCTTAATGTCTCTGTTGTAATTGATCGGAACTTAGACGCGCCCGGTATCCTTTTAGCCCAAAAGGAAGGAATCAAAACTGGTACGGATTGGCGTCCATTTTTAACGGAAAACCTTGACATCATCATTGAAGTAACAGGAGATGAGCATGTTTTTCAAAAATTACGAAACGAAAAAAGTCAAAAAACGATCTTAATCCCAGGCAGTGTCGCCTTTCTTGTCTCTAAGTTAATGGAGGAAAAAGAAGAGCTAATTGAAAAACATCAATATGAATCCTATCTTCAGGAGCTTATTTTTAATTCGACCAATGATGGAATGGTGGTTATTGACCATCAAGGATATATCATTTTATTTAATCGAAGGGCCGAAGAAATGATGGGGATCGACAAAGAGGAGACAATCGGACAATATGTCACAGAGATCATTCCCCATAGCCGGCTGCCGATTATTTTGCAAACTAGAAGAATCGAAACAAATCAGGAAATGGTACTGGGAAATGGCCGCAAAATTATCACAACTAGGATACCTATTGTTGAGGAAAATGGAACTTTAATCGGTGCTCTCGCTGTATTTAAGGATATAACCGAAGTGGTAAAGCTTGCCGAGGAAATCACCGATTTAAAAGAGATTCAGACTATGCTCCAAGCGATTATTCATTCTAGTGACGATGCTATTTCCGTCGTGGATGAAGAGGGCAGGGGAATTCTTATTAATCCCGCCTACACAAGGTTAACAGGACTCACACAGGAGGAAGTAATCGGAAAACCTGCAACAGCTGATATTTCCGAAGGTGAGAGCATGCACATGAAGGTGCTGCAAACGAGAAGGGCTGTAAGAGGAGTGCCAATGAGAGTAGGACCCAACAAACGGGAAGTCATCGTCAATGTGGCGCCGATTATCGTAACCGGGAAATTGAAAGGCAGTGTTGGGGTCATTCATGATATGTCAGAAATGAAATCGCTTAGCAGGGAATTGAACAGGGCCAGGCAGTTAATTCGTAAGCTTGAAGCAAAATATACATTTGAGGATATTATCGGAAAATCGGATGAAATGATGCTTGCCATTGAGCAGGCCAAATTGGGAGCAAAAACCCCGGCGACAATTCTTCTGCGCGGTGAATCAGGTACAGGTAAAGAATTGTTTGCCCATGCGATCCATAATGCGAGCGAAAGAAAGTATAACAAGTTTATCCGTGTGAATTGCGCGGCCATTTCCGAATCGCTGCTTGAAAGTGAATTGTTTGGCTATGAAGAGGGGGCATTTTCGGGAGCGATAAGGGGAGGAAAGCGTGGGCTGTTTGAGGAAGCAAATAACGGAAGTATTTTTCTTGATGAAATAGGCGAGCTGTCCGCCAATACTCAGGCAAAGCTCCTCCGAGTTCTGCAGGAAAATGAAATTATCCGTGTAGGTGGAACTAAACCAATTACTATCAATGTACGAATCATTGCAGCCACTAATGTCAATTTAGAAAAGGGTATTGCGAAGGGTAGCTTTAGGGAAGACTTATACTATCGTTTGAATCGTATGCCAATTCACATTCCCCCATTGAGAAAACGGAAAGAGGAGATCCCCTCGTTATCAGAACGGTTGATTCAAAAAATTAACCGTGATTACGGACGGAACGTAGAAGGAATTACGCAGGCTGCTTTACATTTTTTGATGGAATATAATTGGCCGGGGAATGTCAGAGAATTGGAGAATATACTTGGCAGAGCGATTATTTTTATGAACTATTCCGAAACGTTCATTGATGTCCCTCATTTGCCGCAATTAACAAGTAATAAGATACATAATGATTATTTCGATGATCGGATACCGGATTCAATCTCTTTAGAGGGCACATTATCAGAAATGATTGAAAAGCATGAGGCAAAGATTATCCAGAAAACATTGGCCAGCCTCAACGGAAATAAAACACAAACTGCCAAAGCCCTTGGACTTTCAGTGAGAAACTTATATTATAAGCTAGAAAAATACAACCTTGAAAAAAATAGCATGCAATAAATTTCAAGGTGTGAAATTTATTGCATGCTTGTGATCTTTAAAATAAAGCGTTTTCATAAAGAGAACTTTGGCATGATTATTGCATATTAAATATATGGAATTGCAGGAAAGGTGAAAGGGTTGATGATAGTTTGCTACTTGAAACATTGATTGACAAAGCAACCCAAAATGGTGCTAAAACAGTTGCAGTTGCGGCTGCAGAAGACGAGGAAGTAATTGATGCAGTCCTTGATTCGCTAAATTGTAACTTGGCTCATTTTTTACTATTTGGTGATCAAGAAAAAATCAAGCCCATCCTTCAATTGAAAGGAATAGATGAAAATAGCGAGACTCGTCTTACGATTATCCATACTTCCTCATTAGCGGAAGCTGCTGATTCCGCTGTTAAAGCTGTCTCAAGTAAAGAGGCTCATGTGTTAATGAAAGGGAATCTTCCTACTAATATTATTTTAAAATCTGTTTTAAATAAGGAATTTGGCTTACGGACAGGGAATGTATTGTCGCACACAGCAGTATTCGAAGTACCAGGATTTACACGCTTTATTATCGTAACAGATGCCGCTATGAATATTGCTCCAGATTTACAGCAAAAGGTTCAAATCACCAATAATGCCGTTTCTTTGGCGAAGGCTATTGGGATTGAAACACCAAAGATCGCACCGATTGCGGCTGTCGAAGAAGTAAACCCTGCCATGCAGGCAACCTTGGATGCTGCTGCCTTAACCATGATGAACAGAAGGGGACAAATAAAAGGCTGCCTTATTGATGGTCCGCTTGCCTTGGATAACGCCATTTCGGCGCTTGCTGCAGAGCACAAAGGAATTCAGAGCGAGGTTGCAGGGGAGGCTGACATTCTTTTAGTACCTGCAATTGAAGTCGGAAACGCCTTATATAAATCATTAATTTATTTTGCAAATGCCAAAGTGGGTGCTGTCATCTCAGGAGCAAAAGCACCAATCGTTTTGACTTCAAGAGCCGATTCGGCTGAGAGCAAGCTGTATTCTCTGGCATTGGCGATATGTTCGATACAACAATAAAAGGTTTATTTTAAGAGGAGGAATTAACATGGAAATTTTCAAGTACTTAGAGACTTATGACTATGAGCAGGTAGTATTCTGCCAAGATAAACAATCTGGATTAAAAGCGATTATCGCCATTCATGATACAACCTTGGGACCAGCACTTGGCGGTACACGGATGTGGACATATGAATCAGAAGAAGCAGCAATCGAAGATGCGTTAAGACTTGCTAAAGGAATGACATACAAAAATGCGGCAGCAGGTTTAAATCTTGGCGGAGGTAAAACGGTAATCATCGGCGATCCGCGTAAGGATAAAAACGAAGAAATGTTCCGTGCTTTTGGGCGATATGTTCAAGGTTTGAATGGACGCTATATTACAGCGGAAGACGTTGGAACAACTGTTGCAGATATGGACTTGATTCATGAAGAAACTGACTATGTTACTGGTATTTCTCCCGCATTCGGTTCATCGGGAAATCCTTCTCCGGTAACGGCATATGGTGTATACCGTGGAATGAAAGCCGCAGCAAAGGCGGCATTTGGATCTGATTCCCTTGAAGGAAAGGTAGTTGCAATTCAAGGGGTTGGAAATGTAGCTTATAGTCTTTGCCGTCATTTACATGAAGAAGGTGCCCAGTTAATCGTTACAGATATAAATAGGGATGCCGTTAACCGTGCAGTAGAGGAATTTGGCGCCCGTGCAGTGGACCCAAATGAAATCTATGGAGTAGAGTGTGATATTTATGCTCCATGTGCTCTAGGGGCAACGGTTAATGACGATACCATCCCACAACTGAAGGCAAGAGTAATTGCTGGTTCTGCTAATAACCAATTAAAGGAAACCCGTCATGGCGACCTCATTCATGAAATGGGAATCGTATATGCACCTGATTACGTCATAAATGCAGGCGGAGTCATCAATGTTGCAGATGAATTGTATGGATATAACTATGAGCGGGCTATGAAAAAAGTAGAAACCATCTATAACAGCATTGAAAAAGTGATTGAAATTTCTAAGCGGGATGGCATTCCAACCTACGTTGCGGCAGACCGTATGGCAGAGGAACGGATTGAAAGAATGCGCAATTCTAGAAGCCAATTCCTGCAAAATGGACACAACATCTTAAGCAGAAGAAGAACCAGATAGCAAGATTTGGCAAAGCGCTGAATGGGAAAATTCAGCGTCTTTGCCTTTAATATTCGAAAGCAAGTGTTTCAGAAGTAAATTGGAGGTTTATCCGTTGTCAAATAAAGAATATCGAATTCTCGTCATTAACCCCGGTTCCACCTCCACAAAAATTGGAGTATTCGTTAATGAAAATTCCATTTTTGAAAAAAACCTTCGGCATGACATAGAGTGTCTTAATACTTTTGCTAATATTATTGACCAGTATGAATTCAGAAAGAATATGATTTTGGAGACCCTGGATCATGAAGGAATCAATATTTCGAAATTAAACGCTGTCTGTGGGCGGGGAGGCTTGCTTCGTCCAATCGAGGGCGGAACATATGCAGTTAACAACCAAATGCTAGAAGACCTTAGGAAAGGTTATTCCGGTCAGCATGCATCTAATCTCGGCGGTATCATTGCCTTTGAAATAGCTTCAGGACTGAATATTCCTTCATTTATCGTCGACCCGGTTGTAGTCGATGAGCTTGACCCCATCGCCAGAATTTCAGGCTTTTCATTAATTGAAAGAAAAAGCATTTTTCATGCTTTAAATCAAAAAGCTGTCGCCAGACGGGCTGCCAAAAAGCTTGGAAAAAAATACAACGAATTAAATTTGATTGTTACACATATGGGTGGCGGTATTACCGTCGGAGTACATAAACAGGGCAGGGTCATCGATGTCAATAATGGCCTGCATGGTGATGGTCCCTTCAGTCCCGAGCGTGCCGGAACGGTTCCGGCTGGTGATTTAGTAGCTTTATGCTATTCAGGTGAATATTTCAGGGAAGAAATTATAAAAAAGCTGGTCGGCCAAGGCGGGCTTGTCGGGTATCTTGGTACAAATGATGCGCTGGAGGTTGAGCAACGAATTGCGGCCGGAGACCAAGAGGCAAAGCTCATTTATAAAGCGATGGCGTACCAGGTGGCAAAAGAAATCGGGGCAGCGAGCGCTGTGCTCTCAGGTAAAGTGGATGCGATTATCTTTACAGGCGGTCTTGCATATGGTAATGATTTTGTAAATTCAATCATCGACCGGGTCAAGTGGATTGCGGATTGTATCGTCCACCCCGGTGAAAACGAGCTTCAGGCATTAGCGGAAGGCGCGCTAAGGATTTTACGAGGGGAAGAAGAGGTCAAGGAATACCAAGGGGATTTTAAAACAGTGAAAATTTAGGTGAATATTGGAGGGAACCAAATGGCACAAGAATATGATTTAGTCATACTTGGCGGAGGGACTGGCGGCTATGTAGCGGCGATCCGCGCCTCACAGCTTGGTTTGAAAACCGCAATTGTTGAAAAAGGCAAACTAGGAGGTACCTGTCTTCATAAAGGCTGTATTCCCAGTAAGGCACTGCTCAGGAGTGCGGAAGTGTTTGCAACGGCAAGCCGCAGCGATGAATTCGGTGTGATCACTGGAGAAGTTTCGGTTAATTTTGGCAAGGTTCAAGAACGAAAAAACAAAATTATTGACCAGTTGCATAAAGGTGTTCAGCATCTAATGAAGCAGGGGAAAATCGATGTTTATGAAGGAATTGGCAGGATATTAGGACCTTCGATTTTTTCGCCGATGCCAGGCACTATTTCCGTTGAAATGAACAATGGATCTGAAAATGAAATGCTTATCCCGAAAAATGTCATCATTGCAACCGGGTCAAGACCGAGGACATTGCCAGGCCTTGACATTGACGGCGAATATGTCATGACCTCTGATGAAGCTCTTCAGCTTGAATCCCTTCCCAGCTCAATCATTATTGTAGGTGGTGGAGTAATTGGAATTGAGTGGGCCTCAATGCTTTCTGATTTTGGCGTAGAGGTGACAGTTCTTGAGTATGCAGACAGAATAATACCGACAGAGGATCACGAGATTTCAAAAGAAATGCAGCGATTGATGAAGAAGCGGAAGATTAATATTATTACAAGCGCCAAAGTTCTTTCTGAAACATTGGTGAAAGATAATGGCGTGGCAATCTCGGCAGAAGTAAAGGGTTCAGTGAAAGAGTTCAAAGCAGAAAAGCTGCTTGTTTCTGTAGGGCGGCAGGCCAATATAGAAGGCATTGGACTCGATAATACAGAGATTCAAATTGAAAAAGGTTTTATTAAAACGAATGAGGTTTTTCAAACAAAAGAATCCCATATATATGCCATTGGTGATGTAATTGGGGGGCTGCAGCTTGCCCATGTTGCCTCACATGAAGGAATAATTGCCGTAGAACATATTGCCGGCGAAAAAACGTCACCGCTTAATTATGATCTAGTTTCCAGATGCATATACAGCAGTCCGGAGGTTTCCAGTGTTGGCATTACAGAGAATCAAGCAAAGGAAAATGGGCATAAAGTAAAAGTGGGGAAATTTTCTTTCCGTGCCATTGGGAAAGCCCTTGTATTTGGTGAAGCAGATGGATTTGTTAAAATTATTGCCGATGAGGAGACCGATGATATATTAGGGGTGCATATGATTGGACCTCATGTTACTGATATGATTTCGGAAGCTGGTCTTGCGATGGTGCTTGATGCTGTACCATGGGAAATTGCCCACACCATTCATCCTCATCCAACCCTTTCGGAAGCAATTGGTGAGGCGGCATTGGCTGTTGATGGGAAAGCCATACATGGATAGGTTTTTTGGAAGAGAAATGATTTTAAGCGAACAAACGGGAGGAATGAAGTTAATGGTGGAAAAGCGTCATGAAGCTTTAGGCTTAAGCGATGAAAAAGTGCTGGAAATGTTTGAAACGATGCTTTTGGCCCGCCGTATCGATGAGCGGATGTGGCTGTTGAACCGTGCAGGTAAAATACCATTTGTTATTTCCTGCCAGGGGCAAGAGGCTGCGCAGGTTGGTGCTGCCTTTGCTCTAGACCGGGAAAAAGACTATGTATTGCCATATTACCGTGATATGGGTGTGGTATTAACGTTTGGAATGACTCCAAAAGAGTTGATGCTGTCAGGTTTCGCCAAAGCTGAGGACCCTAACTCGGGAGGACGGCAGATGCCAGGACATTTTGGGCAAAAGAAGAATCGGATCGTTACCGGTTCATCGCCGGTCACAACGCAAGTTCCGCATGCAGTGGGTATTGCTCTTGCCGGAAAAATGGAGAAAAAGGACTTTGTTTCTTTTGTGACCTTCGGGGAGGGTTCCTCGAACCAGGGTGATTTTCATGAGGGTGCTAACTTTGCTGGTGTTCATAAACTTCCGGTCATTTTTATGTGTGAAAATAATAAATATGCGATATCTGTGCCAATTGAAAAACAATTGGGTTGTGAGAAGGTTTCTGACCGTGCCATTGGTTATGGCATGCCCGGTTTTACAGTTGATGGCAATGACCCATTAGAGGTTTATAAAGTTGTAAAGGAAGCGGCCGAGCGCGGGCGCCGCGGCGAAGGTCCGACCTTAGTTGAAACTGTTTCTTATCGTTTAACTCCGCATTCTTCTGACGATGATGACCGCTCATACCGGGCGCCTGATGAGGTAGCAAAAGCAAAATCCCAAGATCCAATCATCACCTTTGGTGCATATCTGAAGGAAACCGGTGTGTTGAATGATGTGTTAGAGCAGGCAATCAATGACCGCGTCATGCAAATCGTCAATGAAGCCACTGATTATGCAGAAAATGCACCTTATGCAGCGCCTGAGGATGCACTGAAATATGTATACGGGGATCGTTAGGGGGAAGAAATATGGCAGTTATTTCATATATTGATGCAGTTACAATGGCCATTCGCGAGGAAATGGAGAGAGACTCACGAGTTTTTGTTCTTGGCGAAGATGTGGGTCGAAAAGGCGGCGTTTTTAAAGCAACACAAGGATTGTATGAACAATTTGGTGAAGAACGCGTTATTGATACGCCGCTGGCAGAATCAGCAATCGCCGGTGTCGGAATCGGGGCCGCTATGTACGGAATGCGGCCAATCGCGGAAATGCAGTTCGCTGATTTTATTATGCCCGCAGTAAACCAAATTATTTCCGAGGCGGCAAGGATCCGCTATCGTTCTAATAACGATTGGAACTGTCCGATTGTCATCCGCGCCCCATATGGCGGCGGTGTTCATGGCGCCTTATATCATTCACAATCAGTTGAGGCCGTATTTGCCAATCAGCCAGGCTTAAAAATTGTGATGCCCTCCACCCCATATGATGTAAAGGGACTTTTAAAAGCGGCGATTCGCGATAATGACCCAGTGCTATTTTTCGAACATAAGCGGGCCTACCGCCTAATTAAAGGTGAAGTGCCTTCTGAAGACTATACTCTGCCTATTGGTAAGGCAGATGTAAAGCGTGAAGGAGAGGACATTACTGTAATTACTTACGGGCTTTGCGTGCATTTTGCCCTCCAAGCCGCAGAAAAGTTAGCCAAAGACGGCATTTCTGCCCATATTTTAGATTTACGTACCGTGTATCCGCTTGATAAGGAAGCGATTGTCGAAGCAGCATCGAAAACAGGCAAGGTACTGCTCGTAACAGAGGACAATAAAGAAGGCAGCATAATGAGTGAGGTTGCCGCCATTATTGCCGAGAACTGTCTATTTGAACTGGATGCTCCGATAAAAAGGTTGGCCGGTCCGGATGTTCCAGCAATGCCATATGCGCCAACAATGGAAAAATTCTTTATGGTCAATCCTGATAAGGTCGAAAAAGCAATGCGCGAGCTTGCGGAGTTTTAGGAGGTCAGAACACATTGGCGATCGAACAAATTAAGATGCCGCAGTTGGGCGAGAGCGTAACAGAAGGCACTATCAGCAAATGGCTTGTCTCTGTTGGAGATAAGGTAAATAAATACGACCCTTTGGCAGAGGTCATGACAGATAAGGTTAATGCGGAAGTTCCTTCTTCTTTTTCAGGCGTGATTAAGGAACTCATTGCTGCTGAAGGCGATACAATGACTGTTGGAGAAATTATCTGTACGATTGAAACAGGAAGTGGAGCTAATGTTCCGGAGTCAGCTGTTTCTGTACCTGAACAAAAACCAATTGCAGGGACCGGTACTGGTAATGGTAATGCTGTTCCTGCGGATCAGGGGAATCGGGCCAGGTATTCACCTGCTGTCCTTAAATTGTCGCAGGAGCACGGCATCGATTTGATGCAAGTATCAGGAACCGGTGCAGGAGGACGGATCACTCGTAAGGATTTGCTGCAAATAATTGAATCAGGAAATATTCCTGCAGCTGGACAGAAGGCTTTAGTGTCAGTTCATGCTGCTGCAACACAGCATGTTAAACAGGAGACTGTTCAAACTGCGGCTTCGAGTCAGCCAGCAGCGGCCCCAGCTCCTTCGGTTCGTGTAGCATCGGGGGACATAGAAATTCCGGTTACCGGCATTCGCAAAGCGATTGCCACAAACATGCTGCGCAGCAAGCATGAAATACCGCACGCCTGGACAATGGTGGAAGTGGATGCCACAAACCTTGTTGACTTCCGCAATTCTATAAAAGATGAATTCAAGAAAAAAGAGGGCTTCAATCTAACGTTCTTTGCTTTCTTTGTTAAAGCTGTTTCACAGGCTCTAAAGGAATACCCGCAGATTAATTCGATGTGGGCCGGCGACAAGATTATTCAAAAGAAGGATATTAATATTTCGATTGCTGTGGCCACAGACGATGCCTTGTTCGTTCCGGTTATCAAAAATGCCGATGAGAAAACGATTAAGGGTATTGCCCGTGAAATCTCTGATCTTGCTGTGAAGGTGCGGTCCGGAAAGCTTCGTCCGGAGGATATGCAGGGTGGTACGATAACAGTCAATAACACCGGTTCTTTTGGTTCTGTCCAGTCAATGGGCATCATTAACTATCCGCAGGCCGCGATTCTTCAAGTCGAATCGATTGTGAAACGTCCAGTTGTCATGAATAACGGGATGATTGCGGTTCGTGATATGGTTAATCTTTGTATGTCATTAGATCACCGTATTCTTGACGGGCTTGTTTGCGGCCGCTTCCTGGCTCGGGTGAAAGAAATCATCGAGAACATGTCAAAAACAACAACCTCTATTTACTAAAAATTTGTCGGAATTTGGCCGCCATTCGAGTTTTGATTGGCGGCTGTTTATTTTTTATGATTTTAAAATGTTTGCCTGAATCGAGGTTCTACCCTAAAATAGAAATAATTGAATATTAGTTCAATAATATGCGGAAGGGGGATGAGTAGTTTGGAAAATATACGTAATCAATCTTTCCCTGTAAAAACAATAGATGATTGGAAGGAACAGGCCGAGAAATCATTAAAAGGGAAAAAGGTTGAATTATTACAAAGTGCCACCTATGAAAATATTGTTTTGAAACCGCTTTATACTGAGCAGGACGAACAACAAGTACCTGACTTTCCTGGAGGACCTGATTTTAGAAGGGGAATTAACCCATTAGGATATGTAACAGACGAATGGAAAGTTGCCCAGAAAATATCTTCTCAAACACCCGAGAAAATTAAACAAAAGCTTCAAGAGGCCGTTAAAAAGGGACAAACTGCACTGTCCTTTGAAGTTTTGAAAAACAACAGTTTTCCAGATTTATTGACAGGTTTAGAGAAAGAATACCCATTTGCTATTAACGCAAGATGGGAACTGAATGACATTTTAAAAAATCTAGCCGACCAGTATAGTGATGGGACAAACCTGACAGGCTACATAGGCAATGACCCTGTTTCCCTATTTGCAGAAGTTGGAGCAATCCAAGAGGAATTACTAAAAGAACGGACCAGTCAAATCATTCAAGTAGATGGAAAGTTTCCTGATTTACGTACTGTTCTTGTCGACACCACTCCGTACCATAATGGCGGAGCTAACGCTGTTCAAGAGATCGGGATCGCCGCAGCCACAGGAGTCTATTACTTGCAGGAGCTTCTGGATAATGGCATGACCATTGAAAGAGCTCTATCAAAAATGATTTTCCAATTTTCCATCGGCAGCAACTTTTTTATGGAACTCGCCAAGCTTAGAGCAGCCCGCGTTCTCTGGAAGCGGATAGCAGAACTTTACGGTGCCGAAGCGGAGGCAGGGGGTATGCAAGTTGCTGCAGCAACGTCTACCTTTACGAAGACGGTCTTTGATCCTCATGTTAATATCCTTCGTTCCGCCAACGAAGCATTTGCCGCCGTTTTAGGGGGGGCCCAATATTTGCATGTGGAGCCATTTAATGAATTGACCGGGCCTACTTCTTTCTCTGAGCGGATTGCTCGCAACATCCAGCTAATTTTAAAAGAAGAAGCGCACTTGCAGAAGGTGGTTGACCCTGCAGGCGGCTCTTGGTATGTGGAGACGCTGACCAATCAGCTGGCGGAAAATGCATGGGAGTTTTTTAAGGAAATTGAGGCTTCGGGAGGCATTTTGGAGGCATTAAAGTCTAACTGGCTTCAACAACAAATCGCTGCTGTTTATGAAAAAAGGACCCTCGATATTCAAATAAGAAAGCAAAGTATCGTCGGCACAAATGTTTATGCGAAATTGGATGAAGCGGTACCTAGCCCAAAGCTGCCAATGAAAATTGCCGCAGCCACCATGGACTTCGAGGCCATTCCTCAGCACAGATTAGCAGAACCATATGAGGAGCTTCGCTTCAAGGCAAACCAATTACAGGAAAAGACAGGTACTGCACCTTCAGTCGGCATGCTATGTCTTGGCGAACTAAAGAAGCATAAACCAAGGCTTGATTTCATCAAGGGCTTCCTTGCCGCCGGAGGAATCCATCCCGCTGAAAGCAAGCCGGTTCACACGATCGAGGATGCCAGACAATTTATCGAAGCCTTAAAAACTAAGTTTGTCTGCATTTGCGGAACAAATGAACAGTACGAACAAATCGGACATGAAATGCTGACAGCGTTAAAATCTGAATTTCCAAACCTAATCTTCCTTCTGGCTGGGCTTCCTGAAAAAGAACTGCAGTCCCAGTGGGTTGAAGAAGGGCTTAAGCGGTTTATTCATCTAAAAAGCAATTGCTGTGAAATCATCGATGAAATTTTATCTGACATGGAGGTGAACTCTCTTGAACAAACAAAAGCCTGATTTTCAAAACGCGAAACTATTTGAGAGCCATAATTTTATCTCGGAAGAAGCATGGCGGGAAAAAGTTGATAAAGAGATTGCCTCCTCCCTAGATGATTTACTGTTCGAAACCAATGAACAAATTGTGTTAAAACCGATTTATACAAAGGAAGACCGAGAAGGGACAGAACAGCTCGGCAGCCTGCCGGGGCTTCCTCCATATACAAGGGGACCATATCCAACCATGTATGTAAACCGTCCTTGGACAGTCAGGCAGTATGCCGGCTTCTCCACTGCAGAAGAAAGCAACGCCTTTTACCGCCGTAATCTTGCGATGGGACAGAAGGGATTATCGGTTGCTTTTGACTTGGCTACCCACCGCGGCTATGACTCCGACCATCCGAGGGTAGTCGGGGATGTTGGGAAGGCAGGGGTTGCCATTGATACCGTACTTGACATGAAAACCCTTTTTGATGGGATTCCTCTTGATCAAATGTCCGTTTCCATGACCATGAACGGCGCCGTTCTTCCCGTTCTGGCTTTCTACATCGTTACGGCAGAAGAGCAGGGAGTCAGCCAGGAAAAACTGTCCGGAACGATCCAAAATGATATTCTAAAAGAGTACATGGTCAGGAATACGTATATTTATCCTCCGGAAATGTCGATGAAGATCATTGCCGATATCTTCGAATATACGTCCAAATACATGCCTAAGTTTAATAGCATCAGTATTTCCGGCTATCATATGCAGGAGGCCGGCGCCCCTGCGGATATTGAACTAGCCTACACTTTGGCAGATGGATTAGAATATGTCCGTACTGGATTGAAAGCCGGTATAGATATTGATTCGTTTGCTCCAAGGCTGTCTTTTTTCTGGGCTATCGGTATGAACTACTTCATGGAAGTGGCCAAAATGCGAGCAGCTAGATATATTTGGGCAAAAATGATGAAATCATTCCATCCGAAAAACGAAAAATCAATGGCACTTCGCACCCATTCGCAAACATCTGGCTGGAGTTTAACTGAGCAGGATCCGTTCAATAATGTGACCCGCACGCTGCTTGAAGCGCATGCGGCGGCAATGGGCCACACCCAATCCCTGCACACAAATGCGTTGGATGAAGCGATTGCCCTGCCGACAGACTTTTCAGCGCGGATTGCCCGTAATACGCAGTTATTCTTACAAGAAGAAACTGGCATAACCAAAGTTATCGACCCTTGGGCAGGCTCCTATTATGTGGAGAAACTGACTGATGAATTAATCAAGCGGGCTTGGACGCATATCGAGGAGATTGAAAATCTCGGCGGAATGGCGAAGGCTATTGAAACCGGACTGCCGAAGATGAAAATTGAAGAGGCGGCAGCAAGACGACAGGCACAAATCGACTCTGCAAAAGAAACGATTATTGGCGTCAATCGTTACCGGCTTGAAAAAGAAGAGCCTATTGATATTTTGGACATAGATAATACTGCAGTCCGTTTAATGCAAATCGAAAAACTAAATTCCTTAAAAGCAAATCGGGACGCACAGAAAGTGGAAGAGGCTTTAATAGCTTTAGCCAATGCGGCAGCTTCAGGTGAAGGGAATCTATTAGAACTTGCCGTCAGGGCAGCCCGAGCCCGAGCCACTTTAGGGGAAATCTCTGATGCAATTGAAAAAGCGGCGGGCCGGCACAAAGCAGTCATCCGTTCTATCAGCGGCGTCTACAGTACCTCTTTTACGAATGAAGAAGAAATTGCCGAAGTTCAAAGGATGACCGAAGAATTCCTTGAAAATGAAGGCAGACGGCCGCGGATTCTGATTGCGAAAATGGGCCAGGACGGCCATGATCGCGGTGCAAAGGTCATTTCCACGGCATTTGCGGATCTTGGCTTTGATGTTGATATCGGTCCGCTCTTCCAGACACCGGAGGAAACAGCCCTGCAAGCAGTGGAAAATGACGTTCACGTGATCGGAATGAGTTCACTAGCTGCTGGTCATAAGACGCTCCTCCCGCAGCTTATTGCTGAATTGAACAAGCTCGGCCGCAAGGATATATTGGTTGTAGTCGGCGGCGTTATTCCAGCACAGGATTATCAATTCTTATATGACAATGGAGCGGCGGCCATCTTCGGTCCTGGTACGATAATTCCAGTAGCTGCGCAAAAGGTAATCAAGGAGATATATAGACAGCTTGGTTATGAGGAAGTGGGAAATTAAATGACGGGTGAACAAAGACCGGAATGGGCAAACCCCGAAGAGCCGGATAAATTTTCAACTGTCATCAGGAAAGGCAAGGAGCAGGAAACGGGAGAAGTGACTTTTCAAAAAAATGTCCGTTTTCAAAAGCGCACGTCGACTGAGCCCTCGCTAGATGAATTGTATGAAGGGGTCCTTAAAGGTGATCGAAGCCTGCTCGCCCGGGCAATAACCCTTGTGGAAAGTAACGCCGAGCAGCATTTTCAAAAAGCGCAGGCGCTCCTTCATAAGCTGTTGCTTCATTCCGGCAAAGCGATACGCATCGGCATTACCGGGGTCCCGGGGGCGGGCAAAAGTACCTTTATCGAGGCATTTGGAACGTATCTTTGTGAGCTCGGTTTAAGAGTCGCCGTTTTGGCGATTGACCCGAGCTCCAAAATAAGCGGAGGGAGTATCCTAGGTGACAAAACAAGAATGGAGAAATTGGCCCGAAACCCAAACGCGTTCATCCGCCCTTCTCCAACGGCTGGAAAGCTTGGCGGGGTTCACAGAAAAACTCGGGAAGCCATGCTGATTTGTGAGGCGGCTGGTTTTGATGTCATCTTAATCGAAACGGTCGGCGTGGGCCAAAGTGAAGTAATCATCCGTGATATGGTCGACTTTTTCATGCTGCTTGTCCTGACGGGTGCCGGTGACGAACTGCAAGGGATGAAAAAAGGCATTATGGAACTTGCCGATTGTCTCATTGTCCACAAGGCGGACGGGGCAAATAAGCAAAATGCCGAGAAAACGAAAAAAGAATATAACCGTATCCTGCATTTTCTCCAGCCGGCTACAAAGGGCTGGCAAACAAAAGCCTATACCTGCTCTTCGTTAACGCATGAGGGAATCAGCGATATTTGGAAAGTCATTCAAACCTTTGGAGAAACAGTAAAAGCATCGGGAGTCTATGATGACAGAAGGAAGAGCCAGTCCAGGGAATGGCTGTATTCTATGATTACCGATACTCTTCACTACCATTTCTTTCACCACTCAGGTGTAAAGAACCTCCTTCCGAAATTTGAAAATGAAGTGGTCACCGGAGATACGACAGTGGCAACGGCCGTCGAAAAGCTATTCCAGACATTTTTTAACCAAAACTATTAGCTGCCGATTCGTCGGCAGTTTTCTTCTTAACAGCAGGAATAATCATTTGAAATAAATACATTTTAACTGTTATGATGTAAGTATGTAAGACATAAGGAGTGAATTCAATGAGCATGGATTTTAATATTTTTATGAATGATGTTGTCCGCCAGGCGCGTCAGGAAATCTCCGCTGCCGGATACCAAGAGCTAAAGACAGCCGATGAGGTTGAAGAGGCTTTAAATCAAAAGGGTACAACTCTAGTCATGATTAACTCTGTTTGCGGCTGTGCAGGCGGTATTGCCCGTCCAGCGGCAGCTTACTCCGTTCATTATGATAAGCGCCCAGATCACCTAGTAACGGTTTTTGCCGGTCAGGATAAAGAAGCGACAGAAAAGGCAAGAAGCTATTTTACAGGTTATCCGCCATCCTCTCCTTCCTTCGCTTTATTAAAGGACGGAAAGATTTGTTCTATGATTGAAAGACATCAGATTGAAGGTTATGACCCAGCAACAGTGGTTGCCAAGCTTCAGCAGGAATTCGATAAATATTGCGAAGAAATATAATAATTTAACCCAAGAAAGGTTAAATATCTCTATTAAACACCTCTTCATACAAGAGGTGTTTTTTTATGGAAAATACACATAAAAAGATGGTTTTTGCCTATTTTAACTAGTATAAAAGGTTGGTTTAATTTTTTGAATATTTTTATATTAGAAAAATATCTTTTCAAAAACTCGGTGCTGTGTTAATATCCATTTTGTTGAATAAAAATTCAAGTCATTATATAATTTCAAATTTTAATAATCAGGAGGGACATCATGAAAAAGACATTTTTATTTCTAACTATTATTTTTTCATTAGTAGTTATGGCTGCTTGCGGCCAAAGTGATAAGGACGGAGCTAACGGTGAAAAATCGTCGGACAAAAAAGTATTAACAATGGCAACATCGGCTGATTTTGCTCCATTTGAATCTAGAAATCCATCAGGTGACATTGAAGGCTTCGATATTGACCTGGCAAATGCGGTTGCTGACGAATTGGGATATAAACTTGAAATTAAGGACATGAAGTTTGATGGCTTAATCGGAGCATTGCAGGCAAAACGTGTTGATATGGTCCTTGCTGGAATGTCAGCAACTGAGAAGCGTAAAAAGAATGTAGATTTTTCAACCGAATATAATCGTTCAGGTGAAATGTTCATTACTTTAAAGGATTCTAACATAAAAACAGTAGATGATTTAAAAGGAAAAACACTTGGTGTTCAATTAGGAACCATCCAAGAAGAAGGGGCTAAAGAACTTCAAAAGAAGATTAACTTTACAGCAAAGCCATTAGACAATGCTACAACTTTAATTCAAGAACTATTAACTAAGCGAATTGATGCAGCTTATTTAGATAAGTCAGTGGCTACAGGTTATATTAAAGAGCAAAATTTAGCGGGATTTGATGATCCTACCAGCAGTTCACCAGGAATGGCCATCGCTTTTCCTAAAGGCAGTGCGCTTGTAAAGGATGTTAATAAGGCACTTGACAAATTGGAACAAAATGGAAAGTTGCAAGAATTGAAAGATAAATGGTTAAAAGACCAACAATAATAGCATTTTTTTTAAAAGAAAATATTTGAGGTGAGGTGTAAGGCATGAATTTGGATTTTAGCCAAATTGTGCCTTATATTCCTTTTATACTAAAAGGAATATGGGTAACATTAAAATTTGTCGTTGTCGCCATTATATTTGGATTTGTTCTCGGTACCATTCTAGCATTATTGAAAATTTCCAGAGTCAAGGCATTAAATTGGCTTGCAGATATATATACATCCATTTTCCGCGGAACGCCATTGATTTTACAACTAATGTTAATTTATTTTGCGGTTCCGCAATTAACAGGTTACGATATCAATCCATTCCTATCGTCCATTCTGGCATTTGGGCTAAATTCATCTGCGTATGTGTCAGAGATTATCAGAGCGGGCATTCAAGCCGTGGATAAAGGTCAGACAGAAGCAGCCTTGGCGCTTGGTGTTCCTTATCGCCTGATGATGAAGGACATTATTTTGCCGCAGGCGTTAAAAAATATTTTACCGGCCCTTATGAATGAATTTGTTACCTTAACAAAGGAATCGGCGCTTGTATCAACAATTGGCTACTTGGATTTAATGCGCCGTGCTCAGGTTGTGGGAGCAGATACGTATCATAATTTTGAACCATTAATTTTTGTCGGATTGATATATTGGGTCCTCGTTTTCGTTTTAACAACTGCTGGCAAACTGGTTGAAAGGAGGCTGAAATATAGTGATTAAAGTAGAGAACCTCTATAAACAGTTTGGCACTAATGAAGTCTTAAAAAATATTTCAACCAATATCGAAAGCGGTGAGGTAGTCTCCATTATCGGACCATCAGGGTCAGGAAAATCAACCTTTCTTCGCTGTTTGAATTTGTTAGAGGAACCGACAAAAGGGAAAGTGTGGATAAATAATCAAGACATTACCGACCGAAAAACGGATATTTCGAAAGTTAGACAAGAAATCGGCATGGTCTTTCAGCATTTCTATTTATTCCCGCATATGACTGTTTTGCAGAACTTAACGTATGCACCGATGAGAGTTAAAGGTGAATCCAAGGAAACTGCTGAGAAAAAAGGCCGCGAGCTATTAGCCAAAGTGGGACTGTCTGAAAAAGAATCAGCCTATCCTAATAATCTTTCAGGGGGGCAGAAGCAGAGGGTGGCCATCGCCCGTGCCCTTGCCATGGAGCCAAAATTAATGCTATTTGATGAACCCACATCTGCCCTTGACCCGGAAATGGTCAAGGAAGTTCTTAATGTTATGAAGGGCTTGGCCCATACAGGTATTACGATGGCAATTGTTACACATGAAATGGGATTTGCGCGGGAAGTTTCCGACCGGATTATGTTTCTTGATGAAGGGAAATTGTTAGAAGAAGGCTCACCGGAAGAGTTTTTCAAAAATCCAAAGACCACTCGTGCAAAGGACTTTTTAGAAAAAGTTTTATAAATTAATTGTGGAAAATGAATGAAGAATGATAGATTGATGCAAACTATGGAAAAACGGCAGGAGGATGATTATGATTAAAATCTTTTCGTCAATCCTGATGGTATTTTCTCTTTCCCCCCTCTGGCCATTGGGTCCGAACCCATTGCCAGGGGATCCATTTGTGATCGTGAATAAAAGTAATAATGAACTTGCCTTTATTAATGAGAATAGAGTCCAAACAGTTGTCAGTGTCGGCACAGGCAAGACGGAGGAAATGACCCCTGAGGGACTGTTTTCTGTCACAGTAAAAGCAAAAAATCCTTATTATCGCCGCAGTGACATTCCAGGAGGCGACCCGAAGAATCCGCTTGGGTCTAGATGGATAGGTTTTGACGCAAGGGAAACAGATGGCAGAATCTACGGCATTCATGGCACCAATCAGCCGGCATCTGTTGGAAAATATGTTTCTCAAGGCTGTATCCGCGCCCAGAATGAGGTTATCACCTCATTATTCCCACTGATTCCGCTTGGGACAAAAATTTTAGTAACATCATCCAACAAATCATTTGAAGCACTGGCGGAGGAAGTCGGTGCTATCAAATAAGTGAAAGGGACTGTTCGAATTCGAACAGTCCCTTAATTGTTTAGCTAATAGGAAATTGTAAATTTACTCTAAAAAATATATTTCCTCCCGTATAATTGCAGCTGCGCCTTATGGACCGCTCTTAGGGTCTTGTCAATCGACGAGTTTTCTTTATGATAAGAACTGGGCAATTCCAATTAGAAGAGTGGAAGCCAGCATAGCAAAGAGCATTAAATAAACAATAATTTTTCTGGACTTTTTTTTATTCAAAATGAATGCCTCCTTTTGGTTAAAAGGTTTTATCTACATTGTACTTGGAAAAGCCCAAAAGGACAACGGAACAACACAGCAATTCAGGAAGGATTTATGAACTTTCTCACGAATAATGTTATTGTCGAATTTATGTTAAAATTAAATGAAAACTCGGCGATTGGCGAGTCCGATAGGACGAAGACAGAGGCGTAGTTGAATTTATGCGTTAAGAAAGTATAAAGCTTTCGACAGAAAGTTTATACTTTCTTATTGGCTGAAAAAAGGGGGATTAGTAATGATTAAAAAAATCGATCATATTGGAATTGCTGTGAAGTCTTTGGAGGCGGTCCTTCCCTTTTATACGGAAGTGTTAAAGCTCCCGCTGTTAAAGATTGAAGAAGTGGACAGCCAAAAGGTTAAGGTGGCATTTTTGAAGGCCGGCGAGACTAAGCTTGAGCTTCTCGAGCCAATGTCAGAGGAGAGCACGATTGCCAGCTTCATTGAAAAACGAGGCGAAGGTATTCACCATGTGGCGCTTGGGGTGGAATCAATTGAAGCGAGAATTGCCGAAATGAAGGAGCATGGTATTCGGATGATTGATGAGGTGCCGCGGCCCGGGGCAGGCGGGGCAGACATTGCCTTTATGCATCCAAAATCGGCGTCGGGCGTATTATTTGAGCTTTGCGAAAAGAAACAGACAAAGGGGTAACAAAATGGATATCTATGAAGTGTTAAACGATCTGTATGACAAGCGCCGGGAGGTAGAACTCGGCGGCGGTGATGAACGGATTGAAAAGCAGCATGAAAAAGGGAAGCTGACAGCCCGAGAGAGGATTGACCTTTTAGTCGATAAAGGGACATTTGTGGAATTAAATCCATTTATTGAGCACCGCACAAACGATTTTGGAATGGAAGACCAAAAGGGACCTGGCGATGGCGTTGTGACCGGCTATGGAAAAGTCAACGGCCGCCCGATCTATTTATTTTCTCAGGATTTTACCGTTTTTGGCGGTGCTTTAGGGGAAATGCACGCTAAAAAGATTGCCAATGTAATGGATTTGGCTGCCAAAAATGGCACACCGTTTGTCGGCCTGAATGATTCCGGCGGTGCCCGCATCCAAGAAGGGGTTGTATCCTTAGACGGCTACGGACAAATCTTTTACCGCAATTCCATTTACTCTGGTGTCATTCCGCAGATTTCTGTCATCATGGGCCCATGTGCCGGCGGTGCAGTTTATTCACCCGCAATTACCGATTTTGTGTTCATGGTGGAAAAAACGAGTCAAATGTTCATTACCGGGCCGAAGGTTATTGAAACCGTTACAGGGGAGAAAATTTCGGCAGAGGACTTGGGCGGTGCCGGTGTACATAATACCATCAGCGGGAATGCTCATTTCCGCGGTGCAACCGAGGAAGAGGTTTTAGAGGATGTCCGAAAGCTGCTGAGCTACCTGCCGCAGAATAATGAAGAAAAATCGCCAAAAGTCGAAGTGAAAGAAGAAGAGGATTACCGTCCTGATTTGACGGATGTGATTCCCTTCGATGCTGTCCGCCCATACGACGTACGAAAAGTAATTGAACAGGTTGTTGACGTGGATTCCTTCATGGAAATTCACAAGGATTTTGCAAAAAATATAGTTGTTGGGTTTGCGAGAATTAAAGGGGAAACAGTCGGACTTGTCTGTAACCAGCCAAAAGTAATGGCCGGCGGTCTTGACATCGATTCTTCCGACAAAGCAGCGCGATTCATCCGCACCTGCGATTCTTTTAATATTCCGATTATCACTTTTGAAGATGTAACCGGATTCTTCCCTGGTGTTAAGCAGGAGCATGGCGGCATCATCCGCCACGGGGCGAAAATTTTATTTGCATATTCAGAAGCGACTGTTCCGAAGTTGACGGTTATTCTGCGTAAAGCCTACGGCGGTGCGTATGTGGCGCTTAACAGCAAGTCAATCGGCGCGGACCTTGTCTTTGCTTGGCCGAATGCGGAGATTGCCGTCATGGGCCCGCAGGGAGCAGCCAATATTATCTTTGCAAAGGAAATCCAAAACAGTGATAACCCTGAACAGACCAGGCAGCAAAAAATAGAGGAATACCGTGAGAAATTTGCGAACCCTTATGTAGCGGCATCAAGGGGAATGGTAGATGACGTCATCGACCCGCGCGAAACTAGAATCAAGTTGATTCAAGCCTTAGAAATGTTAAGGACGAAGAAAGAATCGAGACCATATAAAAAGCACGGAAATATTCCGTTGTAAATTTTGGGGGGGACCATTTTTAATGGTCCTTTCATTTGTAGACTCGTTTTAAAAAAAGTATACTGAAAAAGTAAAGTACATATATTGGAGGGTTCAGCAAATGATTAATCAAGAACGTCTTTTAAATGAATTTTTAGAGCTGGTCCAAATTGATTCGGAAACTAAACATGAGGCCGAAATTGCTAAGGTGTTAAAGAAAAAGTTCAGCGAATTGGGGCTTGACGTATATGAGGATGATACAACTTCTATAACTGGACATGGCGCCGGCAATTTGGTCTGCACCCTCGATGCAACGAAAGAAGGGGTAGACCCAATTTATTTTACCTCCCATATGGACACTGTTGTGCCTGCAAAGGGAGTAAAGCCTTCGATTAAAGACGGTTATATTGTGACCGATGGAACGACTATTCTTGGAGCAGATGACAAAACAGGTTTGTCCGTAATGCTAGAAGTGATTCGAGTCTTGAAGGAACAAAACATAGAACATGGCCAGATCCAATTTGTGATTACCGTTGGGGAAGAATCCGGACTTGTTGGGGCAAAAGCCCTTGATCGTTCGTTAATGAAGGCAAAATATGGCTACGCGCTTGACAGCGATGGTTTGGTAGGAAACGTAGTTGTAGCCGCACCGACCCAGGCGAAGGTTAAAACGGTTATCTATGGAAAAACTGCCCATGCGGGGGTTGCACCTGAAAAAGGTGTTTCAGCAATTACGATTGCGGCAAAGTCTATTGCGAGAATGCCGTTAGGTCGAATTGACCACGAGACAACTGCCAATATTGGACGCTTTGAAGGCGGCCAAGCGACAAACATTGTCTGCGACCGGGTTGATATTCTAGCTGAAGCCCGTTCGTTAATTCCTGAAAAAATGGAAGCGCAAGTTGCGAAAATGAAGGAAGCCTTTGAAACGGTTGCTTCAGAAATGGGAGGCCGCGCTGAGGTGGATGTGCAAGTTATGTATCCGGGCTTCAAATTTGGCGAAGGTGACCAGGTCGTAGAAATCGCTCGTAAAGCAGCTGCTAAAATTGGCCGCAGCTGCGAGCTTCAACATAGCGGCGGCGGCAGCGACGCCAACGTAATCGCTGGCTTCGGCATTCCAACCGTGAACCTGGCAGTCGGTTACGAAGAAATCCACACTACCAATGAGCGCATGCCGATTGAGGAGCTTTACAAGCTTGGGGAAATGGTACTGTCGATCATTGATGAAGTGACGAATCAATAAGCTTTGTGTAGGGGGAACCTGATTTTTATGGGTTCTCCTTTTTGATATACTATAGTCAAAGGGGGTGGCTTTCAATGAAGGAAATGTACCCAAAAAACGGGCGGGTCATTTTACATGTCGATATGAATAGCTTTTACGCCTCCGTAGAGATGGCGTACGATCCTTCGCTAAAAGGAAAGCCGCTTGCCGTCGCCGGCAACGTTGAGGAGCGAAGAGGGATTATTGTCACCTGCAGCTATGAAGCAAGAAAATTTGGCGTGAAAACAACGATGCCCCTTTGGGAAGCGAAAAAGCTTTGCCCGCAGCTGATTGTCAAATCGCCCAATTTTGACCGTTACCGGGCGGCCTCGATGGGCATGTTTGCGATCCTCAGACAGTACACAGATCTAGTTGAGCCTGTATCCATTGACGAGGGCTATATGGATATTACCGAAAGCTTTGAGTTCGGCAATCCTATCGAAATCGCCCAAACCATTCAAAAAAGAATCCTTGAGCAACTCGATTTACCCTGCAGCATCGGGATTGCTCCTAATAAATTTTTAGCAAAAACAGCTTCAGATATGAAAAAACCGATGGGGATCACGATTCTTCGCAAGCGTGATATTCCCGCCAAACTCTGGCCTTTAAATACGAACGAAATGCACGGTGTGGGCAAAAAGACGGCAGAAAAACTGAAAACCATCGGCATTCATACCATTGGCGAACTGGCAAAAGCCAATGATATTCAGCTAAAGACACTGCTTGGCATCAATGGTATTCGTTTAAAAGAGCGGGCAAATGGAAATGACCACCGGCCTGTCGACCCAGAATCGATTGATGAATTTAAAAGCATCGGCAATTCCACCACCTTGCCACGAGACGTTAGTAACCAGCAGGAGCTATATCATGTTTTGGAATCGCTTGCGGAAACTGTATCAGTTCGGCTGAAACGAAAAAATGTCCTAGCGACCACCATCGGTATAACCATTCGTTACAAAGATCGAAAGACCATCACCCGAAGTAAGAAACTTGCGAATCCAATCAGTCAAAAAGAGGAACTTGCTTCATTAGCCAAACAGCTTTTTTTAAAACATTGGAGCGGAGACCCGGTTAGATTGTTAGGAATCACCGGAACTGACCTAGTGGAACATGACAACGCCTATAAACAGCTGGATTTGTTTTCCTATGAAAAGGACGCCAAAAAAGAACCGCTTCTTAAAACACTTACAAATCTTCGAGATAAATATGGAAAAAATATTATCGAAACGGCAGGCACTCACCAGCCCGATGCTAACGAAAACCGAGGTACTGCGACTAGCTTTAATAAAGATTTTTTACAAAAAAACAAAGAAAGCTCCCCTTAGCCATATAAGAAGCCAAGTGGAGCTTTTGTTTTCATTACTTACAGATATCAACATACATATCGGACACTGGCCACCAAAAAAATCCATCCTTTTCCAACAGCTCATCTGCGGCTTTAGGTCCCATTGATCCAGATTCATAATTTGGATATTCTGCTTTCTCATTTTCCCAAACTTGAGAGATTTTATCGACAAACGCCCAAGAGTAGGCAACTTCATCCCAATGAGTGAAGTTTGTGGCATCACCGCGCATACAATCGTAGAGAAGCTTCTCGTAGCCCTCCGGCGTGTTCATGGCGTGAATACCGGTATTGGCAAAGCTTAGTTTTACTTCTTGAGCATCCAAGTGGCCGCCCGCTTTTTTAGCATTCAGATGCAGGGTAATTCCTTCTTCCGGCTGAATGTGAATGACTAAAAGGTTTGGATTTAGGATTTTTTCCGTCTGATAATACAAATTCATCGGGATATCTTTAAATTGAACAACAATTTTAGTTGTTTTGGAAGTCATTCTTTTTCCAGTTCGAATGTAAAAAGGAACACCTGCCCAGCGGAAATTGTCAATCATGATTTTCCCGGCAACGAAGGTTTCGGTGTTGGACTCCGGATCCACATTTGGTTCATCACGGTACCTAGGTACCGACTTATCGGCAATTGTTCCCTCACCATACTGCCCGCGAACAAAATATTCTTTTACCTGCTCACCCTCAACGGACCGGAGTGCCCGGAAGACGCGGACCTTCTCAGACCGAATTTCATCTGTCGTTAATTTGATTGGCGGTTCCATTGCTAGTAATGCGACCATTTGCATCATATGGTTTTGTACCATATCCCTTAGTGCGCCGCTTGATTCATAATAGCGGCCCCGTTCCTCGACACCAAGCGTTTCGCTGGAGGTCACTTGAATATTGGATATATAGCGGTTATTCCAAAGCGGTTCAAAGATAGCATTGGCAAAACGAATTACCTCAATATTGCGGACCATTTCTTTGCCTAAATAGTGGTCAATCCGGTAAATTTCATTTTCAGAGAAAGCGGTTCTTATTTGCTTGTTTAATTCCTTTGCAGATTCGAGGTCATGTCCAAACGGTTTCTCAATGACAAGCCGCTTGTAGCCTTTTACATCGGTAAGGCCGTCGGACTTTAAATGAAGCGCAATTGGTCCGAAAAACTCAGGTGCCATAGCCAGATAGAATATCCGGTTGCCTTCAAGGCCGTAGTGACCGTCTATTTCATCCGCCAGTTTTTTTAAAGCGGCATATGAATTGGAATCCGCTACATCGTGACTTTGATAGTAGAAATGGGACACAAACTCATCAAGGTTTGGCTTCTCTCCTAATGCAGCAATGACAGAATCCTTAACGGACTGCTTGAATTTTTCATGTGGCTGCTGGGTTCTAGCAATCCCAATCACGGCAAATTTGTCTAAACGGCCACGTTCGAATAATCGATAAAGGGATGGAAACAGTTTTCGTTTGGATAAATCCCCGGTTGCTCCAAAAATCATGATTAATGATGACAGATTTTGATCCATTATGTATAAACCTCTTTCCTAGCGATAATAGCTTTTATATAATCTTAGATTTCGCTAATATCTAAAATAGCATGTATCATTTTTGGAGGAAACAAATAAGCATTGGTTTACACTTTATGATATAGTAACGATAATGAAAAGTGGTACGGAGAAGAGAGGAGTTTTTACTTTGGATGTCTTTTTCTTAGGAACAGGGGCAGGAATGCCGGCCAAGCTTCGCAATGTGACATCAATTGCCCTCAAGCTCTTGGAGGAGCGCGGCTCTGTCTGGTTGTTCGATGCGGGCGAAGCAACCCAGCACCAAATCTTACATACCTCCATCAAACCGCGGCGAATTGAAAAAATATTTGTTACCCATTTGCACGGTGATCATATTTACGGATTGCCCGGACTGTTATCGAGCCGATCTTTTCAAGGCGGAGAAACGGAGGTTACAGTTTACGGACCGAAAGGAATTCAAGACTTCCTTCAAGTAAGTCTTTCTACCAGCCAAACCTATTTAAAGTACCCGTTAAAAGTGGTCGAAATTGAGGAAGGAATTGTTTTTGAAGATGAGCAATTTTCGGTGGAAGCCCGCCTGCTAGACCATGGGATTATGTCTTTCGGATATCGGGTGGCTGAAAAAGACAGACCAGGAACCTTGCTGGCAGATAAATTGAAGGAAGCTGGCGTAAAGCCAGGACCAATTTTTAAAAAAATTAAAGATGGGGAAACCGTTATGCTTGAAGACGGGCGGTTGATTGAACCTAACCAGTTTCTCGGCCCTGCTCAAAAAGGCCGGGTTGTGACGATTCTTGGTGATACAAGATTCTGCAAAAATGCGATTTTCTTGGCTAAAGGGGCTGACCTGTTGGTTCATGAAGCAACGTTTGCAAAAGGGGAAGAGCAGCTGGCATCTGATTACTTCCATTCAACAACTCATCAGGCGGCCGAAGTGGCGAAATTAGCGGAAGCAAAGCAGCTCTGTCTGACGCATATCAGTTCGCGTTATGACCGGCATGCGTGGCGGGAATTAGTCAAAGAGGCAGCCGAAATCTTTCCAAATACGGATATTGCCGAGGATTTTAAGGAAATTAACATTCCATTAAAAGGAGAAAAGCACTTACTATAATCGGTAAGTGCTTTTTCTAGTGGTCTAGGAAATTTTAGATTAATCCATTGTGGGCAACTCGCTGCCAAGGCGCTTGTGCTTTTGTTCCTTAAATCCAGCCGCGTTCATACTGCTTTGGAGCATCGATGGGGACTCCGAGCTCTTTGGCTGCTTTTCTTGGCCAGTATGGATCACGCAGCAATTCGCGGGCTAAAAAGATCAGGTCAGCCCGTTCGTTTTGTAAAATTTCCTCGGCATGGAGCGGTGAAGTGATTAATCCGACCGCGCCTGTTTGGATGTTGGCACCATTTTTAATGGTTTCTGAATATTTTACTTGATAGCCCGGGTAAACATTAATCCGCGCTGGAACCACTGCACCAGAGCTGACATCGATTAAATCAACATCCTGCTCTTTCATCCAACGGGCGAATGCAATGTAATCTTCCGGAGTTAACCCGTCTTCATGATAATCATGGGCAGAAACACGGACAAACAGCGGACCTTCCCAAACGGTTTTAACCGCATCAATCACCTCGCGCAAGAAACGGTAGCGGTTTTCGGCGGATCCGCCATATTCGTCCGTCCGTTTATTGGAAAGCGGGGATAGGAATTCATTAATCAAATAGCCATGGGCCCCGTGAATTTCAATGACATCAAATCCGGCTTTTTTAATTCGCTCTGCACCTTTTTTAAAGGCTTCTACAGTTGATGCAATATCTTCTTTTGTCATTTCCTTCGGCGTTTTTGATGCCTCATTAAAAGCGAGGGCGGAAGGGGCCAATATTTCACCTTCTAATACCGCCTTTCTTCCGGCATGGGCAAGCTGGATGCCGATTTTGGCGTCATGTTCTTTAACAAGTCCGGCCAGCTCCTGGAAGCCCGCGATATGCTCATCGCTCCAGATTCCCAAATCCTGCGGCGAAATCCGTCCCTCCGGACTGACTGCGGTGGCCTCGACAATGATAAGGCCGGCCTGCCCGACGGCTCTAGATGTATAGTGGGTGCGATGCCAGTTTTGCAGATGACCATCTTCATTATTGCTGGAATACATGCACATCGGCGCCATGACAATCCGATTTTTAAAGGTAACCCCCTTAACGGTATAAGGAGAAAATAATTTTGCTGCCATTTGCGAACCTCCTATTTTTCAATAATAAGCCACTATTAGTATAGCAAATACTGGTTATTTCATGAAAAATACTGCTTACTCATGGTCCTTCAGCTTGTCTAATGGATAAATCGTTCCCCTCCAAACAATCCCGCCTCGTTTGAAGGTCAGCCAGCTTGCCCGAATGATGGAATAAATAAACAATAAGGCCGTAAGGGGCAAAACGAGAAACAAGGCAGGGGAGAATACCGTCATTCTTCTGATAATCATAAAGTAATGAAAGCCGCTGAGCAGTATATTTCCGAAACTGAGAAGGGCAATCGTTTTATTTTCGTGAAAAATGGTAATGAAGGGCAGGACATTAGTGGTAAAGACACCGAATACCGCGAAAAACACCATGCTGATCCGATAGTTTAATCCGGCAAATGTATTTTTTTCAAGACCAATGAACGCATCGTGAAGGCTGCCGTACCACTCTACTTCGATTAGTTGGAGAGCTGTAACAATTCTCTGCCGATAACCCTCCTTTTTTAAAAGCATCCCCAGTTGCAGGTCATCGTCGGGCCGCATCTTGATCCGTTCATGTGTGCCAAATGTTTCGTAAGCTTCCTTGCAAATAAGGTTAAAGGCGCCAATGCCTGTTCCGGTTTTCGATTTCGGATTATTCGCAAGCCACGGGCGTTTAAAATAGGAAAACCCAAATAGGAAAAAGGCGACGAAGGTTTTCAGCCAGAAGCTTTTTGCGGATAAATTCGGTGCGGCGGTTAAATGGTCAAGCTGGTGTCTTTCTGCATAATGGAGCGCCTTGGCGAATGCTTCCATTTCGTATTTGATATCAGCATCGGTGAACAACAGCCATTTCCCTTGTGCATTTTGCGCACCAGTGAATAAGGCGTGGTTTTTGCCAAGCCAGCCATCGGGGAGGTCGTGAACATGGATGACCTTTATTCTTGAATCCTGGTGTGCCAATTGCTCCATTGATTTTCCGGTTTCATCAGTGGAGCGGTCGTTCACCAGGATCCACTCGACGTTTTTATAGGTCTGGTCAAGCTGGCTTAAAATACTTGCTTCAATATGTTTCTCTTCATTCCGAGCTGCAACAACGACCGATAATAATGGCCCGTATTCAAGCGGCTCCTCCCGCTCTAACGAATCTAATTTTCTTAAGCCGATTATGGCATCTAAGAGAAAAACAAGCCAAACGAAGAGGCCTAATGAAAACAATAGAATAAGTATGTTTTCCATTTCCACAATCCTTTGTTTTGCGTCTTACTCTTAGTTTACCAAAATTTTAAAAAAGTCTCTTCCTAACGTTTCCCAACCTGCAGCTGGCTGCACAAGGCATCTCCCATTCTTTTAGATTGGGCTGCTGCTGCTTTAATACAAGAAATGAATGCTTGTTGTACGCCATTTTCCTCAAGGACGCTAATGCCCGCCTCAGTGGTTCCGCCTGGGCTTGTTACTTCCCGACGTAATTGCCCCGGTGATTTGGAAGAGTTTTTGACCATTTCCGCGGCGCCGATTAATGTTTGTACAATCAACTGCTTCGCCATTTCTTTTTCTAGGCCGATTTCGACTGCACTTTTTTCCATCGTTTCAATTAGGTAATAAATATAGGCTGGGCCGCTTCCGGACAGGCCTGTTACCGCATCAAGCTGGACTTCCTCTACAAACTCCGCCAATCCGACGGTCCCGAAAAGTTGTCGGGCTGTCTCAAGCTGTTCTTCTGAAACACGACCATTTACTGCAATCGCCGTTGCGGATTTCCCGACTGCTGCCGATGTATTTGGCATTGCCCTTGCTATCGAAAGCGGCTTCCCGGCAAGTGCCTCAATTGTATCCATTGAAACCCCTGCAAGAACAGATACAATCAGCATGTCACCACGCAAATGGTCACGAATATAATCGATCGCATTCGCCGCATCCTTCGGCTTCATCGCCAGCATGACAATGTCTGCCCCTGAAAAAAGAGCATTTAAATTGTACGTTCCAACTACACCATAACGATTCTCCAAGTCATTTAATCTTTCTTGGTTTGAGTTGTTGGTCACCCAAACATTTTTCCGTTCCATTAAACCATTTTCAAGTATTCCTGAAATAAAGGCTTCCGCCATCGACCCTGCACCGACAATCGCCATCTTCTTCATGAAAAAACTCCCCCTTTTCACTGTGAATAAAATAAAAAAGACCCTTCATCCGTAAAGGACGAAAGGTCTTTGCTTCCGTGGTACCACCTTCATTTGCCCGGCTGCTAGTTTTGGCAGTTGGGCTTACTCAACACCGTTAACGCCGGGATACGTTAGGTTTGCCTAAATGCTCATAAGGTAGGTTCGATGTTCAAGTGGGCGGTAAAGTCTTTCAGCCTCCGGACTTCACTCTCTTTCGCCGTTTTCCATCTACTGGCCTTAATCATTGCATGTCAACGAATCAAATTTTAATAGTGATTATGCAGGAAAAATGGCTTGTCTGTCAAGAGGTAAATTTACATAATCTTTTGTTTTTTTAAAAAAGTTATGTAAAAATAATGACAAGGGTAATAAAAATGGGTACACTTTATTTCATATATTAGACAATTTATAACTATATACAAATTATGTATATTAATTCTTTTTAGTTAAAAATAACGTTAGGGGTTTTATCAAATGACAGAATGGAAAGACGGGATTGTCAAAATCTCATTGCCGACTCCTTTTCCAGTAGGGGATGTCAATGTGTATTTAATTAAAGGAGAGCAGTTGACGTTAGTGGATGCGGGGCCAAAAACAAAAGAAGCATGGGACGCCCTTACCCAGCGGCTAGCTGAATTAGACTTGCAGCCTCAAGATATTGAACAGGTAATCCTTACTCATCACCACCCGGACCATTGCGGCCTTCTTGATTTTTTTCCGGAATCCATCGATGTGTACGGCCATCCGTTGAATGAGCGCTGGATTCAGCAAACGGAAACATTTTTACAGGAACAAGAGGCATTTTTCAAAGAGCTGTTTGAAGAGTTTGGGCTGCCAAATGAGTATGCTCCGTTGACATCTTTTTTCAGGGAAAGCCAAAAATACTTATGCAATCGACCGTTGACTGGGCGGCTTGTGGAAGGGATGAGACCGCTGGGCCTTTCTGAATGGCAAGTCATTGAAACACCTGGACACGCCCAGAGCCAGATTGCCCTTTATCGGGAGAAGGATGGCATTTTGATTGGCGGCGATTTAATCATCGCTCATATTTCCCCAAATCCATTGCTCGAACCGCCAGCACCAGGGGAAAAGGAGCGGCCAAAGCCGCAGCTGCAGCATAATCATTCGATGCAAAAGCTATTGTCATACCCGATTAACGTGGTCAAATCCGGGCATGGCGAAGATGTCCACGAATTAGCAGAGCTTATTGAGAAACGGCTCATCCGCCAGCACGAACGGGCGATGACTGTCAACAATTGGCTGAAGGAAGAGCAGTTGACCGTTTTTGACATCTGCAAACGGCTATTCCCGAGTGTTTATAAACGCGAATTGATGCTCACGATATCGGAAACCGTCGCCCAGCTTGACTATTTGGCATCCATCGGAGAAATTAGTAGTAACGATACTCATCCCGTTCTTTATTACGCCAACCTTTAAGGAGGACGGGATTTCCTTGATGAGGTGTTTAATTGATGAACGGACGATTAAAAGATAGAAATATTATAATAACTGGTGCTTCTGGTGGAATTGGGGCGGAAATTGCCAAGCTTTGTGCCGCCGGCGGCGCTAATCTTGTTTTGCTGGCACGAAGCCTCGATAAGCTCCAGCGGCTTGAAACAGAGCTTGAAAAAAAGTATTCCGTAAAGGTTGAAGTGTTTCAACTGGATGTTGCGGATACGGATCAAGTGGAGAAAGTATTTGAGCACATTTTTGAGAGATTAGGCCATGTCGACATTCTCGTCAATAATGCTGGATTTGGGGTTTTTCGCGAAGCCCATGAGGCATCGATTGATGAAGTAAAAGGCATGTTTGAGGTGAACGTCGTTGGTTTAATGGCGTGCACTAGTATGGTGCTGCCAAAAATGCGCGAGAGACGCTTTGGTCATATTATCAACATTGCTTCTCAAGCCGGAAAAATTGCCACTCCGAAATCGAGTGTTTATTCGGCTACCAAGCATGCGGTTCTTGGCTACACGAACGCGTTAAGGATGGAGTTAGATGACTTTAATATCCAAGTGACTTCGGTGAATCCAGGACCGATTGCCACGAACTTTTTTAACATCGCCGATGAACAGGGCACCTATGTAAAAAACGTCCAAAAATTTATGCTCCAGCCGGAATTTGTCGCTCAGAAAGTTGTTGGCAGCATGCTGACGAAAACGAGGGAAATCAACCTGCCCCGCTGGATGAATATGGGCAGCGTTGTTTATGTCCTGTTTCCACGGCTGTTTGAAAGGATTGGGAAGAGGATGTTAAATAAAAAGTAGATTTGTTTGGCCTCTATTGAATCAGAGGCTTTTTTTATTTTAGCCCGTTAAAAACTCATACACCACGTCATTTACAACCTCATATAAATCCACATCTGGATCTTCGTCCTTCGTTTGGAGAATCCAGTGTGTGAGCTCTTCCAATTCTTTATCGCCAATCGGTGTAGAATCCGCTTCGTAATACTGTTTAAAACAGTTCTTGATCATTTTCACAATCAGCTTTTTATCCATTCACATGCACCTCATCCTCATTATATCGTTTTTTGAACCTTAGCCATATTTGGTAAGCCTCAAAAAATTTCCATTGAATGCGAACGCATATTCGCTTAAGATAATAGATATAATATTAAAGAACAAATGTTCGAATTTTGAAACTGTGAGGGATAATCATGGTTGATTACAGCACGCTGCCGCACAATAAAATTTTATGTGTCGACATGAAGAGCTTTTATGCAAGTTGTTCGGCTGTCATGGAGGGGCTTGACCCGCTGGATTGTTATATTGCTATTGTCGGCGACAAAAAACGGCAGGGGAGCGTCGTGCTTGCCGCTTCCCCAAGATTGAAAAAAGAATTTGGCATCAAGACGGGCTCACGGCTGTTTGAAATTCCAAACGATCCGCGGATTCGGCTGGTCGAACCGAAAATGGCCACCTATTTACGTATTTCGACAGAAATTTCCCGCGTCTTTAACCGCTATGTGCCAAAGGAAGCCATTCACGCCTACAGCGTCGATGAAAGCTTTATTAAAGTGGACGGCGCTCTGCATTTATGGGGTGATGCCCAGACGATTGCGAAAAAAATAAAGGACGATATCGAGCGGGAATTCCAGCTCCCATGCGCGGTCGGAATCGGCCCCAATATGCTGCTGGCAAAGCTCTGCCTTGATTTAGAGGCTAAGAAACACGGGGTTGCCGAGTGGACCTATGATGATGTGCAGACAAAACTTTGGAAGGTGTCGCCGCTTCGGGAAATGTGGGGAATCGGCAGGCGGGTTGAAAAAACGCTCAACGGCATGGGCATTTTCACAGTCGGCCAGCTCGCCCGCTATGACTTAGAACAGCTGGAGAAGAAATTCGGCATCATGGGCAACCAGCTTTATCATCATGCCTGGGGAGTAGACCTTTCCGATTTGGGCGCGCCAATTATTGAAGGGCAAATCAGCTTTGGAAAAAGCCAAATCCTGCTGCGTGATTATAAAGATGAAGAAGAAATTAAGCATGTCATTTTGGAAATGTGCGAGGAGGTTGCCAAGCGAGCGAGAACACGGCGGAAAGCGGGGCGGACGGTCAGCCTTGGCGTCAGCTACAGCCAGGATGAATTCGGCGGCGGCTTTAACCGTTCCAGAACCATTGGGCAGCCGACCAATGTCACGATGGACCTTTACCGTGTCTGCCTCGAACTATTTCACGAGCATTATAACGGCAAGACGGTTAGGCAGATTTCCATTGCGCTTAGCAATATTGAGGACGACTGTGAGCTTCAGCTTGATCTGTTTGACATGAAGGCTTACAAGCGGCGTGAGCTCGGTTATGTAGTGGACTCGGTCCGCAGACGCTTTGGTCCGGGTTCACTGCTGCGCGCTGTGTCCTATACCCCAGGAGGAACTGCTAAACATCGGGCCACGCTTGTGGGCGGGCATAAGATGTAAAATAATCGGTTATCCGCAAGTAAAGTTCACTGAACAGTAATAAGAGAAAGAAGGCGGGGCAAATGATTCGGGACCGTGGCAGAATTAAATGGACGTCGATGATGCTGCCTGAGCATGTGAAAATGCTCAGGGATTGGGTGAAGGAAGATCAGTATGAACAGAAAAAAGAAATGGATGAGCAGCAGCTTGAGCTCATGAACGAAATCTTGGCAGAGGCCATCGAATTTAACCAGAACGTGACAATTACCCATTATCGGAACCGAAATTATGAAATTGTCATTGGAAAAATCCATTATTGGAACGAAATCGAGCACAGGCTGCATGTGATTGACCGCTTTCAAGAAGTGCATCGCATTCCCATCGATACTATTGCTGACGTTCGAATGACGGACATATAAAAGAGCGACTCCAACTAGAAAGCCGCTCTTTCTTCACCTTATTTATTCTTCCTTAGGCACCCGAACCTGAGATTCGAAATTTCCTTTATGCGAACCATCGCAGAAAGGTTTGTTTTTACTCATCCCGCACCGGCAAAGAGAAAAGGATGGTTTCGTCGTATACACATTCCCTTCTCCATCCAGCAATTCCACATCACCTGTAATTCTAAGTGACCCATTATCGTTAACTTTAATTGTAACCTTTGACATCAGAGAAGCACTCCTTTAAAAATATTCTTATTATCCATGAGAATAACTGGTTTAATAGGAAAATGCAACCAAATGGCGGCAAGCAAAATAAAAACAGCCCAAACCAACATATGCTACAATCATCATATGCCTAGATGAGGAGAGTGTTAAACGTGGAAATCATCATAACCGAAGAGGCTGCCAAAAAAATAAATGAGCGGGCTGCGGGGCGTGAAGGCTATTTAAAGCTTAAATACGATACGGATGGCTGCGGCTGAGCAGTCAGTGGTGTTGCCGCTCTGTGGTTCACAGGCGAATTAGACGGTACTGAAGTTGAAATTGAAACGAATGACAGGTCAGTGTATATCGAAAAACACAAAATGGTGTTCTTCGACGAACAAATGAAGATTGATTTTTCAAAAGAGAGCAATTGCTTTCAATTAAAAAGTCCGCAGCAAATCCTGAACGGACGGATGAGCCTCGTCCTAAAAGAAACAGACTGATCCATTATGGACAGTCTGTTTTTAGCTTAGGTAAGCATGGTGGACATATTTTTCCAAAAATTCATCCACGACCCGCTTATAGTCATCCGGGTTTTCGTTAAAGGATTGAGCATGGACACCTTCTTCTGCAATATATAGCATTTTTGGGCCCTTTTTTTGTTCGAATAAATCATGAGTCATCGATGGCAGAATATAATCATCCTTCTGGCTATGGATAAACAAAACCGGATGCTTGATGTTTTCGATAACGGAAATCGGTGAAACATGGCGGATGGAATACTTATCGCGCAGGCGAAGGAAAGCATCCCCAATCGGAAGCAACAGCCCTGGAAAAATTTTAAAATCCCTTTTAATGAGATGGGCAACCTGCTCTTTAAAGTCAGAAAATGGACAGTCGGCAATGTAAAAATCGGCCCCATCTCCAAGGAGTCCGGCATACAGCAGCATCGTTGCTGCCCCCATTGATTCCCCGTGAATCCCAAGTAGCAAGTCTGGTCCCTTTTCTTGTTTAAGCCAGTCGACCACTGCTTTTAAATCAAATTTTTCGTAATGTCCATAGCTAGTGGTTTTGCCGCCGGACTCACCGTGGCGGCGATGGTCGTAAATCAGAGTATTAAAACCGCGTTCGAGGAACAGGTTCATGTATTTCACAGAATTCATTTTGTTTTCGGTTACGCCGTGCGATATGATCACATAGCGGTTGGTCTGATGGGGTTCCACAAGCAAGGCTTTAATCGCATAGCCGAACGGTGAGGGGATATCCACATCCCGTTTAGGCAGGGACTCAAATTCATCGGGATTGAACCTGCCGGCCTCCTTTTCCCGCTTTAAAATGAAATCCTCATCTTTCTTCTTCATATACATTATTCGGTTGGTAAAAAACAAACCGATCGCGAGCCAAAAAAATAACAAAATAAACAGGGTTCGAAAGGCCTTTTTCAAACGGGGCACCTCCAGATGGTTGGTAATCCATATTTTAACATAAGAAAAGCCGCGGCATCTAATGGGCGGCTTTGAATGAAAGGCATGATTACGATTCTGCGTTTTGGCGCTTTGTTGGATGAAGGGCTTTTTCCATTTCTTCTGCCGCAATCATCCGCTTGCCGCCTCCTGCAGTGTCTGCGTAGTTTTTCCCTCGCATGCTGTTCCCTTTATCGCGCTTTTGGCTCATGAACAAATCTCCCTTCAATGGTCTTATCATCTATAAGATGCTTAAACACAGGGGCGATTATTCACGAGACGGTTTGGCTATGGAGACTGAAATAGCCGCTTGTGATTTCCCTGGAGATATAAGGACGGACGATTTCGATGGCATCGACAAGCTTTTGGAGACCAATTCCCGTTTCAATTCCCATCCGCTCCAGCATGTAAACAACATCCTCTGTCGCAGTATTGCCGCTCGCACCAGGGGCAAATGGGCATCCGCCAAGACCGCCGGCAGATGTATCAAAGCGGTCTACGCCTGCTTGGAGGGAAGCAAGGATATTAGCCAGCCCTAGTTTTCTGGTGTCATGGAAGTGGGCAGTAATAAGGGTTTCAGTAAACTCCGCTTTAATTTTTGAAAATAACGAGTAGGCTTCCTGTGGAGCGGCCATTCCAATCGTATCGGCAACGCTTAGTTCATCGGCTCCGGCCTCGACAAATTCCCGGCATAGCTTCAATGTTTCTTGCTCTTCGATTTTACCTTCATATGGGCAATAAAAAGCGGTCGAAATGCAGGCGCGGACAAAATAATTCTTTTCTTTAAGCTCTTTGATAATCGGCTTTAATTCGGCCATGCTGTCAATAGTCGATTTGTTAATATTTTTTTGGTTAAAAGTGTTGCTAACGCCAACAAATACAGCAACCGCTTGACAATCGGTGGAGTAGACCCGGTCGATTCCCCGGCGGTTTGGGGCGAGGACAATGTTTCTAGTTGTATCATCAAGGCTGTCGGCCGCAATTTCAGCTGCATCGCCCATTTGCGGCACCCACTTCGGCGATACAAAGGAGGTCAATTCCATTTCTTTAAGTCCCGCGTTTCTCAATGCGGCAATAAATTGTTTCTTAATTTCTGTTGGTACAAACAATTTTTCATTTTGCAGGCCGTCGCGCGGCCCAACCTCAATAATTGTTACTTTTTTCGGTAAAGTCAGCATTTCCTTCCTCCTCGTCCTGTCATAATTTCATTGTACCGGGGTCGATTTTTTAAAAGCAAGAATTTTAACAAAAATGATAATTTTCTGTGTTAAAATAAGTTGAGAAATTCCATAAGGGGGAGAGTTCATGAGTCAAACTGAAGTTGTAATTGTTAGCGCTGTCAGAACCGCGCTTGGCAGTTTTAATGGTGGATTAAAAAGTGTAAGTGCACCGGAGTTAGGAGGAGTAGTTATCAAGGAGGCACTTCAGAAGGCGGGCGTGAAACCAGAGCAAGTCGATGAAGTGATTATGGGGAACGTCCTTCAGGCTGGCCTTGGGCAAAATCCTGCCAGGCAGGCGGCGTTTAAAGCAGGAATCCCAGAAACTGTTTCCTCGATGACTATTAACAAAGTTTGCGGATCAGGTTTAAAAGCTGTGCATTTAGCGGCACAGGCGATTTTGGCAGGAGATGCTGAAATTGTGGTCGCCGGCGGAATGGAGAATATGAGTCAAGCACCGTACATATTAAAAAATGCCCGTGAAGGCTTTAAAATGGGTGACCAAAAGCTGATTGACACAATGACATCAGACGGACTTACTTGTGTATTTAATGACTATCATATGGGGATCACAGCGGAAAACCTAGCGGAAAAATATTCAATTACTAGAGAAGAGCAGGATCACTTTTCAGCATGGAGCCAGGAAAAAGCGGTAAAGGCGATAGAAGAAGGACGATTTAAAGACGAAATCGTTCCGGTTGTCATTCCACAGCGTAAAGGCGAACCTGTTGTGTTTGCCGTGGATGAATACCCTAAAAAAGGTACCACTGCGGAAAAATTGGCCGGGCTTCGTCCAGCGTTTAAAAAGGATGGGACGGTAACAGCGGGGAATGCATCTGGCATTAATGATGGTGCCGCAGCCTTAGTGGTGATGAGCAGGCAAAAGGCGGAGGAACTAGGGTTAAAGCCGCTTGTAACGATTAAGGCCAATGCCAGCGCTGGGGTCGATCCAAGCATCATGGGTATCGGACCTGTTCCTGCTGTTAAGAAAGCATTGGAGAAGGCGGCCGTTTCTTTGGAGCAGGTAGAACTGATCGAAGCAAATGAAGCATTTGCGGCACAGTCGCTGGCAGTGGACCGTGAACTTCAGTTTAATAAGGAAATCTTGAATGTAAACGGCGGTGCAATCGCGCTCGGTCATCCAATTGGCGCCAGTGGGGCGAGGATTCTCGTTACTCTTATCCACGAAATGAAGCGGAGAAACGCTCAGTTGGGTCTGGCAGCATTGTGTATTGGCGGCGGCCAAGGAGTGGCAACAGTCGTGGAATTGGCGTAATATAGTAAAGCAGGCTGACCTAAGAGGGGGCCTGCTTTTTATATGATTTTTGAAATAGCGGGTTGTATAATGGAATAAAAGTAGTTTTTGAAGGAGCATCAAACCTATGAAGAAAAGACAACAACCTAAACGTCAGCCGAAAAAAGACGATGCTGCAGTTACGCTTAAAGACATGATGAATCCCGATTTAATAAAAAAATTAAAAGAGCAGCAGGAGCAATTGAAGGCGGAAGAAGATAGAAAACGAGAGGAAGAAGAGCAGAGAAAGCGGGAAGAAAGAAGATTGAAAGAAAAGAACAAATCCTTTGAAGAGCTGCTAAATGAGAGCGGCATGAATTGGAAGGAATTTAAATAGAAAAGAAATATCAATTTGAAAATTCGGATAGGCTGCTATTGGTGCACAAAGCTCCGGAAATATCAAAAGTTAGGTAACCAATAAGACTTATTGGGGCCCGAAACCCGATAGATTTCAAAAGTTGGGAAGCCAATAAGCCTTATTGGCGCCCGAAACCCGATAAATTTCAAAAGTTGGGTAACCAATAAGCCTTATTGGCGCCCGAAACCCGATAAATTTCAAAAGTTGGGTAACCAATAAGCCTTATTGGCGCCCGAAACCTGATAAATTTCAAAAGTTGGGTAGCCAATAAGCTTTATTGGGGCCCGAAACTCCGGAAATGACAAAGGTAGGGTAACCAATAAGCCTTATTGGCGCCCGAAATCCGATAAATTTCAAAATTTGGGTAACCAATAAGCTTTATTGGGGCCCGAAACCCGATAGATTTCAAAAGTTGGGTAGCCAATAAGCCTTATTGGGGCCCGAAACCCGATAGATTTCAAAAGTTCGGTAGCCAATAAGCTTTATTGGTGCCAGAAACTCCGGAAATGCCAAAGGTAGGGTAGCCAATAAGCCTTATTGGCGCCCGAAACCCGATAAATTTCAAAAGTTGGGTAACCAATAAGCATTATTGGTGCCAGAAACTCCGGAAATGCCAAAGGTAGGGTAGCCAATAAGCCTTATTGGCGCCCGAAACCCGATAGATTTCAAAAGTTGGTAACCAATAAGCATTATTGGTGCCAGAAACTCCAGAAATGCCAAAGGTAGGGTAACCATTCCCCCCCTGGCACATCCCCTCCAGAAAAGAATTACCGATGCTCCAAATAAACACTACCCTTAGTCAGTTCTTTAATTACCGAAACTTCCTCATCGGTCAGCGGCTGACTCCTAACCGCAGCAGCATTGCTCCTAATCTGTTCCACACTGCTCGCACCCGCCACAACCGAGGCAACCGCAGGATTAGCCAGATTATACTGCACCGCCACCTCTGTAAATGACCGGCCAGCACCTGCTTTTTCCTTCAAAAGAGCCAGTACTTCACTCAATTCACCTAAACTATAATTGAGATACCCTTTCCCTGAAGCCTTGTCTAGCAGCTTGTCACTCAACAGCCCTTTGGCCAGCGTTCCGCGTGTGACAACGCCCACGTCATGTTCAGCCAATAGCGGCAATGCCTCTTCCTCAGGACGGCGGTCAAGGATACTGTACTGCATCATCACAGAAACAATATGTGATTTCTCCACATATTCACGGATGACATTCGGCCGGATGGAGGAAATTCCGTAATTGCGGATTACTCCTTCAGAAACTAGTTCCTCAAACGCTTCTATTGTTTCATCAATCGGGTCATCAATCGTCCCGCCATGTAATTGATAGAGATCAATATAGTCTGTTCCGAGCCGTTTCAGACTGTTTTTTACCGCTTCTTTGATATAGACCTTTGAAGGATCCCAGGTCCAGCTAGAATGATCCGGCTTCCAGCGGTTCCCGACCTTCGTAGCGATAATCACCTTGTTGCGAACACTTTTTAACGTCTTCCCAACAATTTCTTCATTAACCCCGAAATCATATAAATCCGCTGTATCGAAATAATTGATCCCTTCCTCAAGAGCCGCTTCAATAATTTCTTGGGCCGCTTTTTCATCTGTTCCAATTGACATACAGCCGAGCCCTAGTTCCGTTACATACAAATCAGATCTGCCCAATCTTCTCTTCTTCAAAAAAATCCCCCCTCATATTTCTATAATTTTAATCAAGAACGGGGGAGACTACAAACAACAGGATTCATTTTTGCTTGACGTTTTGCACCCAGTCGGAAACATTCTCAAACTCTTTCCGATATTCCTTTAGCTTTCGCAGCACTTCCCAGCCTTTGCCAACAAGGATAATCCCCTTTTCATGCACATACACCTTCATCCCATACTCCTCCCAATTAAGTATGGTAAAATGTATGACGGGAATTAACCGGACTAGAACAGGAGTTGACGATAATGAGCAAGCTTGAGGAAAAAACACTTAAAAGCGAAGAAATTTTTTCAGGGAAAATCATCAGCCTTCACTTACAGGAAGTGGAACTGCCGAACGGAAAAACATCGAAGCGGGAAATTATCAAGCATCCAGGGGCGGTAGCCATTTTAGCTGTTACCCCTGATAATAAAATCATCATGGTCGAGCAATATCGTAAAGCACTGGAACGAACAATCGTCGAAATCCCCGCTGGAAAGCTTGAAAAAGGTGAAGAACCAGCCGGCTGTGCCCGCAGAGAATTGGAAGAAGAGACAGGGTATGAGTGCGAGAGCCTTGATCTGCTGACATCTTTTTATACCTCGCCGGGTTTTGCCGATGAAATTGTCCATGTTTATCTCGCAAGAGGCTTAACGAAAAAAGAAGATTCAGCAGCTCTTGATGAGGATGAGTTTGTCAATTTGGAGGAATTGACGCTAGAAGAAGTCCTTCAATATATAAAAGAACAAAAAATATATGACGCAAAAACCATTTACGCAGTCCAATACTTACAACTACAAGAGGCGTTGAAGAAATAATGAACCGCTATTATGTCGATTTACATATTCATATTGGCCGGACCTGGACAGGCAAGCCAGTTAAAATAACCGGCGCCAAATCTCTTACATTTACAAATATAATTGAACATGCACGCCATGTAAAAGGGCTGAACATGGTCGGAATCATTGACAGCCATTCTCCGGAAGTCATTTTGGAAATGGAGAGCTTAATTCAAAGTGGAGAGGTATACGAGCATGAGGATGGGGGCTTGATATTTGGCGATTTGACTGTCATTCCGGGCTCGGAATTGGAAATTTATGATGAAAACTGCCACGGCCCGATTCATCTTCTTTGCTACTTCCCAACGCTCGCTGTCATGAGGGACTTTTCTAATTGGCTGTCGGGACATTTGAAAAATATACAGCTAAGCTCGCAAAGGATTTATATCACTGGCATGGAGCTGCAGAAAAAGGTCAAAGAAATGGGCGGTATATTTATTCCGGCGCATGTGTTTACACCTTTTAAAAGCCTATATGGAAAAGGGGTTAAAAAGTCTCTCACAGAGGTCCTTGATCCGAACTTGATAGACGGAATTGAGCTTGGTTTAAGCTCTGACACACAAATGGCTGACCAGTTAGGCGAACTGCACAATTATACATTTGTGACTAACTCGGATGCCCATTCTCTTGCAAAAATTGCCCGTGAGTATCAAGTGATGGCGATGGAGGAACCAACCTTTAAGGAATTACAAAAAGCCCTTAATGGAGAGGACGGACGCAAAATTATTGCCAACTTCGGATTGGATCCACTGCTCGGCAAATACCATAAAACCGTTTGCGCCGAGTGTCTGAATCCGCTTCAGGAAGATGACCAAATTTGTGATTTGTGTGGTCATAGAAAAATCATTAAAGGAGTGGCCGACCGAATCCTTGAACTAAAAACGGCTGAAACAAGCCCGCCAGGACGCCCGCCTTATGTTCATCAGGTGCCGCTCGAATTTATCCCAGGGCTTGGACCGCGCATGCTGGAAAAACTCGTCAACCACTTCGGCAGCGAAATGGCCATTTTACACGAGGTACCTTTTGAGGCATTAAAAGAGGTTGTTCCCGAGAAAATCGCCGACCTCATCATGAAGGCAAGAGAAGGAAAAATAAACCTAGCAGCCGGCGGCGGGGGAAAATACGGAAAAATTGCGGATCAATAACTGCAATATTGCATATGAATAATCTTTTAAGCTCGCCAATAGGCGAGCTTTCTTTTATGCAGGATTTTAACGCTCGAACGATTGAAAAAATGAAGTACCCGGTCGTTATGGGGAGCACATAACGCCCGAACGGCGGAAAGACCAAGCGCTCGGTAGTTATGAAGGGTTCATAACGCCAGAATGGCTGAAAAAATCAAGTGCCCGGTCGTTATAAAAGGTCTCATAACACCCGAACAATGGAAAAAATGAAGCGCTCGGTAGTTATGAAGGGTTCATAACGCCCGAACGGCAGAAAAGACCAAGCGCTGGGTAGTTATGAAGGGTTCATAACGCCAGAATGGCTGAAAAAACCAAGTGCCCGGTCGTTATAAAAGGTCTCATAACACCCGAACAATGGAAAAAATGAAGCGCTCGGTAGTTATGAAGGGTTCATAACGCCAGAATGGCTGAAAAAACCAAGTGCCCGGTTGTTATAAAAGGTCTCATAACACCCGAACAATGGAAAAAATGAAGCGCTCGGTAGTTATGAAGGTCTCATAACGCCCGAACGGCAGAAAAGACCAAGCGCTCGGTAGTTATAAAAGGTCTCATAACACCCGAACAATGGAAAAAATGAAGCGCTCGGTAGTTATGAAGGTCTCATAACACCCGAACGGCAGAAAAGATCAAGCTCTCGGTAGTTATGAAGGTCTTATAACACCTGAACGGCAGAAAAGACCAAGTGCCCGGTCGTAATAAAAGGTCTCAAAACACCCGAATAATGGAAAAAATGAAGTGCTCGGTCGTTATTAAGAGCTCATAACAACCGAATGTCTAAAAAACATTTACCCGGTTGTTATAAAAAATTCTACTTGCACAAATAGTTCAAGATTTTTTGCTGTTAAGGTTATAAAATAGTTTTTCCTATTTAAAAACTAAATTTTTTATCGAATCTATCAATTTTAATCATAGAAAAGCTAGACTGGCATAGAATGTATTATCATTAGCAAATGCCAGGAGGAACCGCAAATGAAAAAACGTTTGTACCCATCCAATGCAGTAAGTTTCCGTGAGCATTCCTCAATTTTCTTATTTATTGTTGTGCTGTTTTTTATGGGTGTTATTTTTGGTGCAATTGTCGTCAACAGTATGAGCTTTATGCAAAAGGAAGATCTATTCTATTATTTATCGCAGTTCTTTGGACAAGTCTCCACAGAAAAAGCAGGCGAGAACAGTGATTTGTTCTTGCAAAGCTTCCTTCATAATAGTAAATTCATAGGATTAATTTGGATTTTGGGGATTTCTATTATCGGGCTTCCTGTTATTCTTATTCTTCTGTTTGTCAAAGGGATGGTGGTAGGATTTACAGTTGGGTTCCTTGTCAGCCAAATGGGCTGGAAAGGGTTTTTGCTGGCGGTCTCCTCGATTCTGCCACAGAACTTGATTATCATTCCGGTCTTTATTATTATGGCGGCCTTGTCAGTCATTTTTTCATTGAGAATGATTAAGAAGCAATTTATGAAGCAGTATGCAAAGCCTTTAGCGCCTTTACTGAAGGGATATATTTTCGCACTCATAGCGGCGGTCGTGTTTATTTCAGCAGCGTCAGTTGTTGAAGCGTATTTATCACCATGGCTGATGAAAACAATGATTACATCAATCAGTGTATAATAATTATTAAATAATAATATGTATAAACTCCACTTTATAATAATTTTATTTTGAATCTCCTTCCTCATCTGTTATAATGTGAATTAACAGTAGCGTGGGAGGGGCTTCAGGATGGAAACTAGAATTGAGAGAATAAAGAAGCAGTTGCATTCAGCAAGTTATAAGCTAACACCTCAGCGTGAAGCAACCGTCAGAGTTTTATTGGAAAATGAAGAGGATCATTTAAGCGCGGAAGATGTGTACCTCCTCGTTAAGGAAAAATCGCCAGAAATAGGCTTGGCAACTGTTTATCGGACTTTAGAATTATTAACGGAGCTAAAAATTGTCGATAAAATAAATTTTGGTGACGGTGTGTCCCGTTACGACCTCCGTCAGGAAGGTGCAGCCCATTTTCACCACCACCTTGTTTGTATCGAATGTGGTGCTGTTAGCGAAATTCAGGAGGACTTACTGGAAGATGTCGAAGCAGTTGTAGAAAAGAGATGGAACTTTAAAATAAAAGACCATCGTCTTACCTTTCATGGTATCTGCCATCGCTGCCAGGATAAAGTCAAAGACGGAGAACAAACCAAACAGAATAAAATCAAACAGTCCTTTGAATGAAAAGGGCTTTTTTTTTAGCTAATTAAGAAAGTGTAGAATTCTTCAAATTTTACACTTTCTTAACGCATAAATTCAACTGCGTCTCTGTCTTCGACCTAACGGACCCGCCAATCGGCGAGTTTTTATATAAATGAGCATGCTAAAACCCGATGCAGCAAGGTATAAAACCTGTCCATTTTGGCATACCTTGTTAATAGAAAACTAATTTGGGGGAACGTAACATGCTCTCGTTTATGAAAGTCATTCTGCAAACCGTAAAGGTATTTATCATATTCACAGGGTGCACGATTCTTTTTTATTATGGTATCATGTGGGTATCTGAAGAATATCAAAACTATCACCGCTACGACGAACCGGAAGGAACGGCGCTTAAGGTCTCCAATACAATGAGTGAAAGCGATTCTTCTCTAGTAGACCGGCTGATATTTTTTTATTTAAATGGGGAGTAAGGCAATGGAACAGCATTTACAGGAATTCAAGCAATATATGGGCGTTGAAAAAAGACTGGCCCTAAATACGTTGCTGTCATATGAGCGCGATTTAAAAAGCTACCTGGACTATTTAACCAAGGTAGAACTGCTTCCTTCATTAAATGATGTTCAGCGTGTACATATCATTCATTTTTTGGAGTATTTAAAGGAGCAGGGAAAGTCTGCTAAAACATTGGCAAGACACATTGCTTCCATTCGCTCATTTCATCAGTTTTTATTAAGAAGTAAAGTGGTTGAAGATGACCCTTCCGTGCAGATCGAAACACCGCGGATGGAACGTTCGCTTCCGAAGGTGTTAACTCTTAAAGAAGTGGAACAGCTGTTAGATACTCCTAAAACCAATGATCATTATGGTTTAAGGGACAAGGCCATGCTCGAGCTTCTTTATGCGACAGGAATTCGCGTAAGCGAACTGATTGACTTGGATATTGAGCATGTCCAATTGACGATGGGGTTTATCCGCTGCAGGGGAAAAGCGGATAAAGAGAGGATCATCCCAATTGGCAAAACGGCTGCGGACGCCGTCAAACACTATCTTGAACAGGGAAGACCCCATTTTGTCTCCCTAAAACATGCCGTTAATGCCTTATTTTTAAATCATCAAGGAAAGCGTCTCTCTCGTCAGGGTTTTTGGAAAATTTTGAAAAAATTGGCGTTTGAAGCAGGTATTGATAAAGAGCTAACACCGCATACACTGCGTCATTCCTTTGCAGCCCACTTGGTTGAAAACGGGGCTGACCTAAGAGCTGTCCAGGAAATGCTCGGTCATGCCGATATCTCGACAACACAAATTTATACTCAAGTTACGAAGCCTCGTTTGAATGATGTTTATCGGAAATTTCACCCAAGAGCTTAATAGATTGATAGTTTCATACAATTGTCATAAGCTGCCGAAAAAATAGGCAGCTTTTTCCTTGTAATTTTCTCTGCGTTTAGTAAAATAAAAGAGGTCAGACTTCTGACGAATACTTGGTTACTTTTTAGAGTAATAGAGCCTAAGTAGGACAACATATAGTTGTGAATTGCTTCTTTTTTTGAAGATGTGTAAACGTTATCAATCCTGTGTGGCCAGTTAACAGGCGGCCATATCCGGTGAACATTAAGGAGGAAAAGAGTAAAATGACGGCTAATACATATAATCGTATTTTTATTGTCGTGATGGACTCTGTCGGTATTGGTGAAGCCCCTGATGCCGAAAAATTCGGCGACAAGGGTGCCGATACGCTTGGACATATCGCGGAAAAAATGAACGGGCTCGACATGCCCAATATGGGCAAGCTGGGGCTGAGCAATATTCGTGAACTAAAAGGAATTCAAAAGGCGGAAAAACCTCTTGCCTTTTATACAAAAATGAAGGAAGCCTCCAACGGGAAAGATACCATGACAGGGCATTGGGAAATCATGGGTTTAAATATCAAGACACCATTCCGTGTCTTCCCAGATGGATTTCCAAAGGAGCTTGTTTCAGAACTCGAACAGCGGTCAGGAAGAAAAGTTATCGGCAATAAACCGGCAAGCGGAACGGCAATCATCGATGAACTAGGCGAGGAGCATATGAAAACAGGCGCATTAATCGTCTATACGTCGGCCGATTCCGTCCTGCAAATTGCGGCCCATGAAGAAATTATTCCGATTGAAGAGCAATATCGAATTTGTAAAATAGCGCGAGAATTAACCCTTGATGAAAAATATATGGTTGGAAGAGTCATTGCGCGGCCGTTTGTAGGAGAACCGGGCAGTTTTAAACGGACGCCGAACCGCCATGACTACGCCTTAAAGCCTTTTGACAGAACCGTTATGAGTGAATTAAAGGATGCCGGCTTTGATGTGATAGCAATTGGAAAAATATCCGATATTTATGATGGGGAAGGTGTAACCAAAGCATTAAGAACGGTCTCAAATATGGACGGCATGGATAAATTGATTGAAACCATTGACATGGACTTCACTGGAATCAGCTTTTTAAATCTTGTAGATTTTGATGCCCTGTATGGCCACCGCCGGGATCCAGAAGGGTATGGCCGTGCCTTGGAGGAATATGATGCCCGTCTTCCTGAGGTGTTCGCGAAAATGAAGGAAGATGACCTGTTAATTATTACGGCGGATCATGGAAATGATCCTATTGCCCCTGGAACAGACCATACCCGTGAATATGTGCCCCTCCTTGTCTACTCGAAGGGTAAACAAACAGGCCGAGAACTTCCTTTACGGGAAACCTTTGCCGATATAGGCGCAACCGTTGCCGAGAACTTTAACGTGAAAATGCCGAACTATGGGAAAAGCTTCTTAAACGAATTGAAATAATCCATTGAATGCTTCTAAGAGGGTGAATAAGGATGAATTACCAAAATACTCAAAAGGCAGTCAGCTTTTTAAAAGAAAAATATGTGAATGTCCCGAAGATAGGTCTTATTCTAGGATCAGGTCTCGGTGTACTGGCTGAGGAAATCGAACAGCCGGTCAAAATACCATATAATGAAATTCCAGATTTTCCAGTTTCTACAGTCGAAGGCCATGCCGGCCAGCTCGTGTTTGGCTTGCTGGGCGGTGTTGAGGTTGTCGCGATGCAGGGGCGGTTTCACTTCTACGAAGGCTATAGCATGGATAAAGTAACCTTTCCAGTAAGGACGATGAAGGAACTGGGGGTCGAGATATTAATTGTCACAAATGCCGCCGGCGGGGTAAATGAAAGCTTTACGCCGGGCGACTTAATGATTATTACTGACCATATAAATAATATGGGAACAAACCCGCTGATTGGCCCAAATGACAGTCATTTCGGCGTCCGCTTCCCAGATATGTCGGAAGCCTATACAAAGGAATTGCGGACAATGGCTAAGGAGATTGCTTCCCGCTTAAACATTGATGTGAGGGAAGGTGTTTATTTCGGTAATCCCGGACCTGTTTATGAAACACCTGCTGAAATCCGAATGGTTCGGACCCTTGGCGGGGATGCGGTTGGAATGTCAACTGTGCCGGAGGTCATCGTTGCTCGTCATAGCGGCATGAAAGTGCTTGGAATTTCCTGCATTTCCAATATGGCAGCAGGGATCCTTGACCAGCCTTTGACCCATGACGAGGTTATCGAAACAACGGAAAAAGTAAAAGCAAATTTCCTTCTGTATATTAAAGAAATTGTAAAAAGTCTTGCTTAATTTTGATGGTAAAGTGGTGAGTAAAATGAGAATGGTTGATTTGATTGAGAAGAAACGTGACGGACATGAACTGTCTACTGAAGAGATTAATTTTATCATTCAAGGATATACCGAGGGAGCCATCCCGGATTATCAAGTAAGTGCTTTTACCATGGCGGTTGTTTTTCAAGGTATGACGGAAAAAGAACGGGCCGATTTAACGATGGCCATGGTGAAATCAGGTGATCAGATTGATTTATCGCAAATCGAGGGAATCAAAGTTGATAAGCATTCAACTGGAGGAGTGGGCGATACGACGACACTAGTTCTCGGCCCGCTTGTGGCATCAGTCGGTGTTCCGGTTGCAAAAATGTCCGGACGGGGGTTGGGGCATACTGGGGGAACCATTGATAAACTAGAATCAGTGGCAGGCTTCCATGTGGAAATTGACAGTTCAGAATTTACCGAGCTGGTGAATAAAAATAAAATTGCAGTCATTGGTCAAAGCGGGAATTTGACACCCGCTGATAAGAAACTGTATGCGCTGAGAGATGTAACGGGAACTGTTGAAAGTATTCCGTTGATTGCCAGCTCGATTATGAGCAAAAAAATTGCCGCTGGTGCGGACGCAATTGTTCTTGATGTAAAAACAGGAGCAGGCGCATTTATGAAGACCCTTGAGGATTCAAGGGAATTAGCTCGGGCAATGGTCGGAATCGGCAACAAGGTCGGCCGGCGAACCATGGCGGTGATTTCCGATATGAGCCAGCCGCTCGGGTTTGCCATCGGGAACGCTTTAGAAGTTAAGGAAGCAATTGACACCTTAAAAGGGGAAGGTCCGGAGGATTTAACAGAGCTGTGCTTAACCTTAGGAAGCCATATGGTGTACTTAGGAGGAAAGGCACCTTCACTAAAAGAAGCGCGCTCCTTATTAGAGGAGGCAATCCAAAATGGGGCGGCTCTTGAAACATTTAAGATATTCCTAAGCTCCCAAGGTGGAGATGCAGCTGTAGTCGATAATCAGGCAAAGCTGCCACAAGCAAAATATACATTTGAACTAGAAGCCAAAGAGGACGGTTATGTTTCCGAAATTGTTGCTGATGAAGTGGGGACGGCAGCCATGCTTCTAGGGGCAGGCAGGGCAACAAAGGAATCTGTAATTGACCTCGCAGTTGGCCTCGTCCTTAGAAAGAAAATCGGTGACCAGGTAAGCAAAGGTGAATCCCTAGTCACCATCTACAGCAATTTCGAGGATATCAAAGAAGTATCAGAAAAGCTTTATGAAAATATTAAAATCTCTTCGTCCAATGTGGAAGCACCGACCCTTATTTACGAAGAAATAACGGAATAATTAAAGTCTTAGGCGGGTGTCAGGCACCATGTGAAATTTTCACGTGGTGCCTGACACCTTTTTATGTATAAAGTTGGTAATTTTGGAAAAAATGTTGGCTATAAAGATTGGAGGGTTTTGCGATGAAGCGTCGTTTAGTCTATTTAATAGTTATGCTATTTATGTTTACAAGTTTAGGGGGGCCTCGTGCCTTTGCGGCGGAGGAGAAAAAAGCGGAGGAAAAGCAAGGGACTGAGATTGTCACGGGTGTCCGTTCTGCTATATTAATGGAAAGAGATACCGGAAAAATTCTTTATGATCAAAATGGCAGCGAGAAGTTACCTCCTGCTAGCATGACAAAAATCATGACCATGTTATTAATCATGGAGGCGATTGACAAAGGAAAGCTGAAGTGGGATGAAAAAATCCGCACAAGTGAGTATGCCGCCTCAATGGGTGGCTCACAAATTTTTCTTGAACCGGGCGAGGAAATGACCGCCAAGCAAATGCTGCTAGGGATTGCCATCGGTTCAGGCAATGATGCTTCTGTTGCAATGGCTGAAAGAATTGGCGGTTCCGAAGAAGCATTCGTTGACATGATGAACGCAAAGGCGAAGGAACTTGGCTTAAAGCAAACTTTCTTTAAAAATACGACTGGCCTGCCAGAAAGCGGTCATTACAGCTCTGCACATGACATGGCCGTCATGGCAAAAGAATTATTAAAATATGAAGACATTACGAAATTCACGGGATTGTATGAAGCTTATCTCCGTGAAAATACGGATAAAAAATTCTGGCTGGTTAATACAAATAAATTAGTTCGTTTCTATCCAGGAGTGGATGGCTTAAAAACTGGATTTACGGCTGAAGCAAAATACTGCTTAACAGCAACGGCACAAAAGGATGGGATGAGAGTCATTGCTGTAGTTTTTGGGGCTCCGACATCCAAGGACCGCAATGCCCAAGTCACAAAAATGCTTGACTATGCGTTCAGCCAATATCAAACACATCCAGTCTACAAGCGGAATCAAATTATTGGTGAAGCAAAAGTGAGTAAAGGCCAGGACAAAAAAGTCGAGGCCGTAACAAGCGAACCGCTTTCTCTTCTAACGAAAAAGGGTGAAAAGACCGAGGATGTGAAGCAAAAGATAACTCTTGAAAAGAAACTAAAGGCTCCCATTCAAAAAGGTGATCGAGTAGGAACCATTAAGCTAATTAAAGATGGCAAGATTGTTTTGGAAAGCCCGCTGGTTGCCAAAAGGACTGTTAAAGAGGCAGGGTGGTGGACCCTATATAAACGTTCCTTTGGCATGTTTACAAAGGCTGGAAAATAAATGGAATGTCGAATCCCAAAACGTAATCACTACTTTTAGCGAAAATCGTCTAGTTTTGTATGTTGAGAAGGAAATGAACGGACAAAAGGCGAATTGACTCACTATACCTGAATAAGGAGGACGAAGGATAGTGAGTCTAAACATTGAACTAGAAACAAAACACGATGTTTTGCTGATTCGTTTAAGCGGTGAATTGGACCACCATACAGCTGATGAGCTTCGCGAAAAAGCCTCAAGCGTAATTGAAAACAATGGAATCCGCCACATTGTCTTAAATCTAGCACAGTTAACCTTTATGGATAGCTCTGGGCTTGGTGTTATATTAGGCAGATATAAGCAAATTAAACAGGTGCACGGTGAAATGGTTGTTTGCGCAATTTCCCCTGCAATCCAAAGATTATTCGATATGTCGGGAATGTTTAAAATTATCAAAATGGAACCGACTGAGGAATTTGCATTGCAAAGATTGGGGGTGGCCTAACGTGAAGAACGAAATGACTCTTCAGTTTAGCGCATTAAGCCAGAATGAATCCTTTGCCCGTGTAACCGTTGCTGCCTTTATCGCCCAGCTTGACCCGACAATGGATGAGCTGACTGAGCTAAAAACGGTTGTTTCAGAGGCAGTTACAAATGCAATTATTCATGGGTATGAAAATGACCCGAATGGAATTGTTTATATTCATGTTTCAATAGAGGATAGTTTCATTGAATTGTCCATTAAAGATAATGGATTAGGTATAGCGGATGTGGAAGAAGCTCGTCAGCCATTATTTACAACAAAGCCGGAACTCGAAAGATCCGGAATGGGCTTTACCATCATGGAAAATTTTATGGATGAGTTAGAGGTCTTCACACAGCCTGGCAGCGGGACCGAGGTTAGACTACGAAAGCATTTAAAATCTAGCAAAATGCTTTGCAATTAAGGAGACTTGCCGATGGATGTGGAGGTCAAAAACGACAAAAATCAAACGTATTTAAAGGATCATGAAGTCAAGGAGCTCATTCAAAGAAGCCAAGACGGGGATCAGGAAGCGCGCGATTTAATCGTTGAAAAAAATATGCGGCTTGTTTGGTCTGTTGTCCAAAGGTTCCTGAATAGAGGCTATGACCCGGATGACCTATTTCAAATCGGCTGTATTGGTCTATTAAAATCAGTTGATAAGTTTGACCTATCTTATGATGTCAAGTTTTCTACGTATGCTGTCCCGATGATCATTGGAGAAATCCAGCGGTTTATCCGCGATGATGGTACGGTTAAGGTCAGCCGATCGCTGAAGGAAATGGGGAACAAAATCCGAAAGGCCAAGGATGAGCTGTCGAAAACACTTGGTAGAATTCCAACCGTTAATGAAATATCAGAATACCTTGAGATATCACCTGAGGACGTCATACTTGCCCAGGAAGCAGGCAGGACACCTTCATCTATTCATGAAACAGTCTATGAAAATGACGGGGATCCCATTACCCTGCTAGATCAAATTGATGATGGGAACGACAGCAAATGGTTTGATAAAATCGCTTTAAAAGAAGCCATCCGCGAGCTTGATGAGAGGGAGCGGCTAATAGTCTATTTGCGCTATTATAAGGACCAAACCCAATCAGAAGTGGCGGTAAGACTGGGAATTTCCCAGGTTCAAGTTTCGAGGCTTGAAAAAAAGATACTTCTGCAAATGAAGGACCGAATGGATCTCTAATCCATTTGGTCTTTTTTTTGGGCTAATAGAAAAGTATAAATTCAACTACGCATCTGTCTTCGTCCTATCGGACTCGCCAATCGGCGAGTTTTCATTTAAGAAAAAAGCATTCCATTTTTTGTTTTCATAAAAAGGCAGTTTTTACCCATACTACTTATACGAGAAATCTTTGTGTGGGAAGTGATGTTTTGGAAAAAACAATCTACATTCGCATGCGGAATCGTGTTCAAGTCCCTCCGGAGGGAAAGGTTTTATTAAAAGATGCTGCTCAGATGATTGCCACTGAAGAGGTCCTTCATGATTTACAATCGATGGAGATTTACCAATTAAAAAAAGAGGACGGAAATATTGTTGTGATCGATATCATGAAAGTCATTCGGTTAATTACGGCCAGGTTTGAGGATGTTGAGGTCCAAACAATCGGACCGGCGCAGACGATTATTGAAGTAGTAGCCAAGAAAAAAGGAGTTTCGATTCCTTTTTTTCTTTTAATATGGTTTCTTTTATTTTTCGGTTCGGCCATGACACTGATGAATTTTCATGATGATGTCAGTATGAAAAGTGTGCAGGAGAAAATCTACACAATCATTACTGGTAAGAAGGAAGCAAAACCGCTGCTTTTTCAAATTCCCTATTCAATTGGCTTAGGGCTTGGCATGATTCTCTTTTTCAATCATGTCTTCAAGAAGAGAATTAATGATGAGCCAAGTCCGCTCGAGGTTGAGATGTTTAATTATCAGATGGATTTAGATAATTACGTCATTCTCCATGAAAATAAAGAAAGTATGAAACGGGTTCATGACGATTAAAATTATTGCCGTTATGTTTTTGGGAATTGCCAGTGGGTTGGCCGTTGGCTCGGGATTTGTTGCATTTCTTACCGTTCTGGGGGTTATCCCCAGATTAACGCAGCTTACCAAAACGATGAAAATGATTTATCAGTATGAATGGGGAGTCGTTATCGGGGCATTAACGGGAGTTTTTGCCAGCCTAAGAGACCCCATATTAGAAATATCCGCTTATTTCTTAATTCCCTTGGGGCTTTGTGGCGGTGTTTTTGTTGGGATGCTGGCTGCAGGTCTTACAGAGGCTTTAAACGTTTTCCCAATCCTTGCTAAACGAATTCATTTAGATGGAAAGATTGTCATTTTAATAATGGCAATTGTTTTAGGGAAAATATTTGGTTCTATCTTTCAATGGCTTTACTTTGTCCATCATTAAAATTTTTAAAAGGGAAGGACATCAAAGTATGAGCAACAAAAGGAATGTTATTTTAGTAACAGATGGCGATGAACACACCAGGAGGTCTTTAGAGCAAGTTGCCAAGACCATAGGCGGACGCTGTATTACACAGTCCAAGGGAAATCCCTCCAAAATGTCGGGGCCGGAGCTTGTCAAACTTATTAAGAAAGCACCCTACGATCCGGTTCTTGTTATGTTTGATGACAGCGGAATTGTTGGAGAAGGCGCCGGGGAGAAGGCCTTAAAATATGTGGCGGAACATGATGACATCAATGTTCTCGGCGTCGTTGCTGTTGCAGCCAAATCTAGGCACGAGGAATGGACCAGGGTAGATATAAGTATTGATCGGGACGGGGAATTAACACCATACGGAGTAGATAAATATGGTATACCTGAACTGGAAATTGGGAGACTAAATGGAGATACCGTTTATTGCTTGGATCAATTAAATGTACCGATTATTGTAGGTATAGGGGATATCGGCAAAATGGCGAGACACGATTCCTATAAGCTTGGTGCACCGATAACAGAAAAAGCTGTTGAACTTATCCTTGAAAGGAGTGGTTTTTATGACGACGACACAATCCAAAGTGGAACATTGGCCGATTCCTGAATCAGTGCATGAAGTGGAAAATTACATGAAGCAGAGTGTCGGCTTAGGGATAAGCTTTGATTTGGGTGTCAGGAAATTAACAATCTTAAAGAAAGACATCCAAATCTACTATGTAAATGGTTTGTGCGATACAATGTACATTATTCAATTGATCAAAGAGCTGGTCGGCATCAATAATCGGGAAAAGCTTTCTACGGACCTTTTTAAGGTCATTGAAAATAGATTAGTAAACCAATCGGTGGAGCATATTACCCAGCTTGATCAATTGGTGGATAAGGTCTTATCCGGTTTAATCGCGATTGTCATTGACGGTGAAAGTACGGGGTTTGCGATTGATGTCAGGAGTTATCCTGGACGGTCGCCTCAAGAGCCTGATACAGAAAAGGTTGTGAGAGGCGCCCGTGATGGATTTGTTGAAAATATTATTTTAAATACAGCTTTAACAAGACGGAGAATTCGTGACGAACGGCTCCGTTTTGAAATGATTAAGGTAGGAAGGCGCTCAAAAGCAGACATTGCTTTAGGCTATCTGGAGGATGTGGCCGACCCTGATTTACTAAATATTCTAAGAAAAGAATTAAAATCAATTGATATTGATGGAATTCCCATGGCAGATAAAACGCTAGAGGAATTTATCGTAAAACAAGGATTTAATCCATTTCCGATTGTCAGATATACGGAGCGGGCGGATGTTGCTGCCGCCCATATATTAGAGGGGCATGTAATAATTTATTGTGACACCTCACCAAGTGTCATTATTACACCTACTACATATTTTCATCATGTCCAGCATGCAGAGGAATTTCGAGAATCACCTGCAATGGGAACCTTCGTCCGTTGGATGAGGTTTTTAGGAGTTTCAGCATCCATTTTTTTACTTCCGTTTTGGCTGTTAATGGTCTTAGAACCATCCTTGCTGCCGGAGAAAATTGCCTTTATTGGTCCAAATGGGCAGACTAATATTCCATTAATTGTCCAACTGTTTTTGGCGGATTTTGGGTTAGAATTTTTGAAGCTGGCTGCCATACATACACCAACACCGTTGTCAACGGCTATGGGCTTAATTGCAGCAGTGCTAATTGGACAAATTGCCATTGATGTCGGACTTTTTGTACCTGAAGTCATCCTTTATGTTGCGGTTGCCGGCATCGGAACATTCACCACACCAAGCTATGAATTAAGTGTAGCTAATAAAATTGCCAGAATGCTCTTGATGTTAGCGGTAGCATTTTTCCATGAACCAGGTTTTATCATTGGCTCAACCATCTTTTTTATCTTTCTTGTTCATATGCGGGCGCTCAACACCCCTTATTTATGGCCGTTTCTTCCGTTCGAACCAAAAGGATTTTTACAAATTGTCTTCCGGCGAGCCATCCCGGGTGCTGTGCTTAGGCCAAGTATTGTTCATCCGAGAAACCGTTACCGTCAGCCTCCAAATGGGTAAGTTTTTTCAAAACAAATTGCAGAATGTGCATAATTATGCTAAAGTGTTTAATTAAATAAAGGATTAAAGAAATAAAAATAGGCAGTTTCGAATGCGGATTCTGTCTATTTGTTTATTATTTTTACTCATTGTCTACATAGACTGTAGTGAGTCGTTACGGAGAGAGGGAAGGGAATGTATTTTTACGGTACAACAGGTGTAAATAACAATGGGCATCTGGAAATTGGCGGTGTCGACGCTGTCGAGCTCGCGAAAAACTTTGGAACTCCCTTGTATGTTTATGATGTTGCTTTGATCAGGGAACGGGCAAGGGGATTTAAACAAACCTTTGAACAACAAAATGTAAAGGCTCAAGTTGCATATGCCAGCAAGGCATTTTCGACTATGGCAATGGTGCAGCTCGCGGAGGAAGAAGGTCTATCATTGGACGTTGTTTCCGGCGGTGAATTATTTACAGCCATAACAGCTGGTTTCCCTCCCGAGAAGATTCATTTTCATGGAAATAATAAGAGCAGGGAAGAATTAGAAATGGCAGTGGACCAAAAAATTGGCTGCATTGTCGTTGATAATTTTTATGAAATGGAACTGTTAAAAGCAATCTGTTTGGAGAAACAGGTGAAGACAAATATTTTGCTGAGAGTCACTCCTGGCATCGAGGCCCATACCCACGATTATATATTGACCGGTCAGGAAGATTCAAAATTTGGATTTGACTTGCAAAATGGCCAAGCGGAAAATGCATTAACCTCCGCTCTTCCGTTTGACCATTTTAATGTTCTTGGGATCCATTGTCATATTGGTTCGCAAATTTTTGAAACAACCGGATTCATCTTAGCAGCACAGAAAATAGTTGAAAAGCTGGCAGAATGGAAAGATCGTATTGGCTTTGAGTCAGAAGTTTTAAATCTTGGCGGCGGTTTTGGAATCCGCTATACAAAAGAGGACGAGCCAATTCCACCGTCGCAATATGTCAGCGAAATCATTAAAGAGGTTAAAAAGCTGGCTGGCGAATATTCACTAAAAATGCCAGAAATTTGGATTGAACCAGGCCGCTCTCTTGTAGGAGATGCCGGAATTACTCTTTATCAGGTCGGAGCTTCCAAAGATGTTCCGGGTGTCCGGAAATATTTGGCGGTTGATGGCGGGATGAGTGATAATATCCGACCGGCACTCTACCAGGCAAAATACGAGGCAGTTTTTGCCAACAGACCGCTGGCACAAGCATCTCAAACTGTCTCGATTGCCGGCAAATGCTGTGAATCAGGAGACATGTTGATTTGGGATTTGCCATTACCGGAGCAAGAGGATGAGGATATTTTAGCCGTATTCTGTACTGGCGCTTACGGCTATTCCATGGCCAACAACTATAACAGGATTCCACGTCCGGCAGTAGTTTTCGTCGAAAACGGAAAAGCCACCCTCGTCGTGAAAAGAGAAACATACGAAGATCTTGTAAGATATGATTTACCATTAAAATAATAAAAGAAACTGACCCAAAAAGTGTTGCATAACGACTCTTTTGGGTCAGTTTTTTAATGCCAAATGGAATGATTTTCTTATTTTATTGTACAAAGTCGTTAATTAATTTTTCACTCTGTTGATTGGAGAGGAAGGGGCGACGACTCCTGCGGGAGTACGGGGCTGGGGAGACCCCGCAGGCGCTTTAGCGCCGAGGCTTCCCGGCACGCCCGCGAACCGCTCGCCCCTGGAGCGGAAATCAACAGACAAATTTAATGGAGCTATACATAAAAAAGGGGCTGCACCTAAAAGTTACACTTTTGGGACAGCCTCTTTTTGTTTGTATACATTCAACTACGCCTCATGAACCGTCCTAACAGATAATATACATGTTCTACCTCAATCCACTTTCTGAAAAATTCGTGTTTTCATTTATAGAAAAAAACTATGAGAAAAGTGCCTTAATTGTGTCAATAAGCCAAATGAAGAATTGTTTGACCTTCTCCAGAAACCCCTGCCCTTCCTCAGATTGCAGGAATTTGGAAATACGGTCTTTTGCTTTGTTCAACTGGTCACTTACCTGATTCCAGTCTATGTTCAAGCTTTTTAATTTATTAAATAAGTCAATCAGCCTTTGAATCTGGTCCTCGGTAAGTGTAACATTCAGTTCTTTTGCGGCCTGCTCGATAATGGCTCGCAATTCCTGATCATTTTTCGGCTGGTTTTTGGCAATTTCCTCTTTTATTTTTGCGATTAGGGCAGCAGCATTTTCTGCACCGATTGCGTCGCCAAGCTTGGCTGTTTCTACCATTTCCTGATTTGCCGCCTGCTTTATATCCTCAGGGATTGTTTTATCTGCGGAAATCTCATAAGCTTTAATAATCCCTGTCAGCGCTGCGGTGCCGGAAACAGAGATGGGAGCAGTTATATAGATGTCAGCATCCTTCACGCCAGCCGTGATCAGAGCATTCACATACATTTCATCTGTAACCCAGTTAATGTTTTTCGTTTTAACTTTTATGCCAGAACCGCTTGGTGCAATTGTAATCGCTGATGAAGAAATTGCCTTCGTCCCAATCAATGATATAGAGACATATTTCCCTAAATATTGATGCTCTTCTTGATTGGATACAGTCACAATTTGAACATCCTTCGGTGCGCCCATTTCCTCCAACAATTGATTTTTTTGCGTTTCTGTTAAATTTTCTCCTAATGTTACAATCATATCTCCCTCAGCCATGTCTGCAAAACTGCGGACAGGAACAAGAAATAAACAGACAGCCGTGAGGAGTATCAATAATTTTTTCATAATAGCCTCCTTGAAATAAAACGCTTTTGACAATAAAAAAAATCTTCTTTAATAATATAACCGATTCCATTATTATATAACGATAAAAACAAATTAGAAGTTTCATAGGTTCAAATTATTCATGAAAAATTAACTGATTTAGGAGAAATGGATTATTTTTGTATTTTGGTGTAGAATGTAGGACAGGTAAGTAAGTCTAATGGGGGATTTTGTATGAATAGAAATAACTGGGCATTATTTGGTATTCTTATTGCCATTTCAATTATTTGGGGAATTATCTATTGGATGTTCATTGCGCCAGGCAAGTAGAGATTTTCCATTGAAGAATGATGACGAATTCGGTATGATTGTGGTTAGTGAACATAAAGATTTTCAGATACATATACTGCATAAAGAAAATCAGTAAACCAGTTTGAAAAATACACTATTGTTAAACCAAACCATTGGTTTATTGAAAATAATGAGGGATACGTATGTTAATTCGCTATAAGAAAACATTCGAAAAAATTGCGATGGGGTTAATGTCTTTTATGCCAACCGAAAAAGATCTAAAGAAACTCCAGCAAACCATGAAGGAATACGAGACAGAAGAGAATCACAGGCTTTTCCTTTGGAAGGAAGAAGATATTATTGGACTGATTGGGGCGATTTATCATCAGGATACCAATTCTTTGGAAATTCAACATGTTTCTGTTAATCCCTCACACCGCTTCCAAGGAGTAGGCAAAAGAATGGTTAAAGCTCTAAAGGAAATGTATCCGGATAAAAATATCATTTCGAACGCGCACACAGCTTCTTTTATTGAGAAATGTGATGTTTGCTAAATATAGAAAAAAGGCAGCGGCCTTAAGCCCCGCTGCCTTTTTTTAATATTGCGTTGTTTCTTTCTGCAATGACACTTGACCGGTCCCGTAATTTGTGGCGGTGGATGATCTCTAGATCTGACAAATCACTTTCCCTTTGCCAGTTAAACCCTTTTTCATCACACAATTTAATACACGCTTGAAGCAATTCAGGATCGCTTATGGGCAGATTCATATCTTCATATTCTTTGCGATTTCTCAAACGTATTAACTGTTCATTTATGGTCTGAAGGAAAAGCTGGCCATCCAAACCCAGATCTGGCAGTAAGGAAGATTGGTTAGAAATGATGGTTATCGCCTTATTCAATGTTCTTTGTGCACCGTTAAAATTTTTGCGCCGATGGTGGTATGCTGATACCGCCAATAATATAAACCCCACCCAAATAGACTCTTTGTTGCCAGGGTCAGATCCTTTCCAAAAGTCTTCAAGTATTTCATGGCACTCAAAATAATCCCTATCGCCATGAAAATGACTTAAAAATTCGATATATTCTTTTGGGTACAAGCATTTCCCCTCCAGTTTCTTTATATATGTACAGTTTAACACATTCGGCAATTGAAGGTCATGACCTAGCTGCAAAACAATAGACCCGTTAAAAACGGGTCCTTTCTCAGTTATCAAATTGTCCAGCTCCAGCGCGGCTAGAGGCTCGGGGTCATAAGCCAATCCGTCCCGAAGGTTAAAAAGCACCTTTCATGCCGGCTTGTCTTATGTCTGTCGCCTCTGGGCAAGGCGCTTCCGCTTTTCTGTTTACCAAACCCAGGAAGCACCGATGATAATTAATAAAATGAACAGTACGACGATTAACGCAAAGCCGCCGCCGATTCCGAAGCCTGCTGCTCCATCAGCCATAATTATTACCTCCCGTCAATTTTTCTCTTTCAATGTCATCATATGTGATGAATTTGTCCATTGTTATTGGCGAACTTACCAGTATTTGGGGAAGGACAGAGTATTCGGTTGATTTTTCTATTGGATAACCATCCTGAATCCTCTATACTATTAATAGTCGTTTGTATAATATGATTTTAGAATTTTGGTGAGATGAATGCCTTATCAGGTGAAAATTGATGCATTTGAAGGGCCGCTTGATTTGCTGCTCCATTTAATAAACGGGCTTGAAATTGATATTTACGATATTCCCGTGGCACAGATAACGGAACAATATCTAATCTATATTCATACCATGAAGGAATTAAAATTGGATGTTGCCAGTGAATATTTGGTAATGGCTGCAACACTGCTGGCGATAAAAAGCAAGATGCTTCTTCCTAAGCATGAGGAAGAGTTTGAAGACGTTGACCCACTCGAAACAGCCTACGAGGAAGACCCGAGGGACGAACTGGTTGAACGATTGATAGAATACCGAAAGTACAAGGAAGCTGCTCACGATTTAAAAACGATGGAAGAAGAGCGATCCCTTATGTATACCAAACCGCCAAGTGATTTATCAGACTTTACGAAGGAAGTACAGCCTGGGAAAAAAGATATGAATGTTTCCCTTTACGATATGCTAGCTGCATTCCAAAAACTTATGAGAAGAAAGAAACTGCAGCGGCCAATGGTGACGAAAATTGCCCGGCAGGAAATTTCCATTGAGACAAGAATGACCGAGATTATGGAAGAATTAAAGCATCTTAAGGGTAAGAGAAATTTTAATGAATTATTTCCTTATCCGGCAAAGGACCATATCGTTGTTACTTTTCTAGCTATATTAGAACTGATGAAAAGAAAGGAAGTTAACGTCCATCAACAAGAAAACTTTGGGGACATTTTAATTGAAGCTGTAATAGAAGGAGCAGATGTTGTTGGATATCATTAATTGGACGAGTATATTGGAAAGCCTGTTGTTCGCCGCAGGAGACGAAGGGCTCTCCCTTAAACAAATCGCCGAGGTTCTAGAAGTGGATGAGTTTCATGCAAATGAGATTATTGAGAATTTAAAACAAGAGTATGAAACGAATGAAAATCGCGGAATTATGATGGTTCAACTGGCCGGGACGTTTCAGCTTGCGACAAAGAAAGACAACGCCCACTACTTAAAAAAGCTTGTTGATTCTCCACATACATCGACATTGTCGCAGGCTGCTTTGGAGACTTTGGCGATTATCGCGTATAAACAGCCAATCACCAGGGCTGAAATTGAGGAAATCCGAGGTGTCAAAACGGAACGGCCGTTAAACACGCTTATGGCAAAGGCCCTGATTAAAGAAGCCGGCCGTGCCGAGGGGACAGGACGCGCCATTTTGTATGGTACTACCAAAGAGTTTCTTGATTATTTTGGTTTGAAGAACTTGAAGGAACTGCCGCCTCTTCCTGAAAAAGTGGAGGATGATGTTGTTCAGGAGGAAGCCGATTTATTTTTTGAAAAATTTCAAGAAACATTGAACTCTTAATATCAGCACCGAGAATATATGATAAAATAGAGCTATCTATATTTTTTTATGCAACAATGGTTTAAGCATATTTACAAGGAGCGGGATTTAAGTTGCTGATTAAAGAATGTAAAGGGTATGAATTAGAAAAAGAAAAGTCCAATACTTCAGAGGATTTCTTTAACAGAAGTGAGATAACATTTATGGAAGATGGGATTGAAAAAACATTGCATGTTTTGTATGTCCGTTATTTTGATTCTATTTTTCAAGAATTTACTCCATTTAAGCAAGATCCCATTTTTGTCCAAGATGGACTTGAGGTGAGCTTTAAAGATATTGTTGCCCTAGTTTGTTTGTTGAAAAATCCAGGCTTACGCGGGCGTAAACGGCTTTATATTAATTCCAAGCAAGAATTTGCTGCTTATTTTCAAGGTATCAATTTTGAAAAATTGCCGGAAGTCTTTTCAAGCCTAAACCAAAAAAACGGCTATCAGCTGCATTCGCCGCTAGAGTTTATCTTGCAGCCTAATTAAACACAGGAGGGGTTAAGATGGGGAATTCATTAGTTCAATCACAATTACAAGATGTTAAAAATTTCCTTGCAAAAACTATTACAGCAATTGGGGATTTTTTAAATGAAACAACGATTTCGCAATTGCAAGTAGAAAATGATGAAGACGTTAACTATCATAAATTAATCTTTTCAACTTTAAGAAAGCTTGCTGTGTACAGCGATGAGGGTTTCGAAGCATGTACGGTTATTTTGCAGGGAGATCCATTTCAAAAAGCTGCAGCCGAGAAAACCTTGTATAAGATTTATCATCAATGCATCGAGGAATTCTTCTCACCCAAAAATGATGCCTGGTTTGAAAACAGCCGTTCTGCTTATACCGGGAAAAATTCTATCAAGTTTTACCGGACTACAGCCGAGCAAATCCAGCAATTGGTTAAAGGCTTAGAAGGTGAGTTTCAGCGTATAAGAGAAGAACTGGAATATTATGAAACAGATTATCGCACGAAAATGTTACAATCCAAATAATTATTATTTTACGGCTGTCCTTGCAAAGGTCAGCCTTTTCTCTTGTTCTTACCAGCCTTTTTTCCTCATACCTTTTAGGGAGACTCGTGCAGCGGAAAGGAAGGGGAGAAAATGAGCCGGTTTAGCGGGTATGTAAATGAATTATTTAAATGGAATGAGCAGATGCGGCAGTTCCTGCAGTCTGAACGGGTCAGCCAAAACTCTGAATTATGGGATGAACTTGATGAATTTACGAATATGATTGAAGGTTCAAGAAAAGAGCTTACAAATGAAGAACTGATCGGTCTTCAAGCAAGAGCTGAGCAAATCCACGGTAAATTGGAAAATTATTTTAGCCGAAAACGTGACCAGGAAATAGGGACCATTTGGGCCATTGAAAAACAAATCCCACCGGGAGGCCATAAACTACCTGAGCTGCCCTATCCTTATAACGCGTTAGAGCCATATATCTCTGAGGATATTATGCGGCTTCACCATGATAAGCATCACCGTGCATATGTTGAGGGCATAAACAAGGCAGAGCTAAACCTAAAATCAGCAAGGGAAAGAAACGATTTTTCCCTCGTAAAGCATTGGTCCCGGGAGCTCGCATTCCACGGATCGGGTCATTATCTTCATTCGATATTTTGGAAAAACATGAGTCCAAATGGCGGAGGAAACCCGTACGGATTAGTGCAAAAGGAAATCACCAATTATTTTGGAAGCATTACGGCATTTAAGAACCATTTCACCGAGGCTGCCAAACAGGTTGAAGGGTCAGGCTGGGCGTTATTGGTTTGGTCGCCAAGAGCACGTCATTTGGAAATTTTACAAACGGAACGGCACATGCTGCTGACACAGTGGGATACCATCCCACTGCTCGTCCTCGACGTATGGGAGCATGCTTATTATCTTCAATATAAAAACAACCGGGCCGAGTACATCAATAACTGGTGGAATGTCGTAAACTGGCACGATATAGAAATGAGATTTGAAAAAACAATTGACACAAAATGGTCTACCTTTTGACAAGGAAGCGGTGCCCCCGCTTCCTTTTTGTCCAGCTTCAGCTCCTAGGGGGCTTGCAGGGCTGCAGCCTTCTCATCTGCTTGTCTAGAGCCTTGAGCGCCCCTGTTCAAGGCGCTTCTCTTTTCTTTTTGTCATATCACACCTTGTCCTGCATAAAATTTACTAAATAAAGAGGAGGACGAGGTATATCTAATGAGAATTTTTTTAAAAATAGCCTGTTTTTGCCTCATAGTCTCACTATTTGCCGCTAATCATCCTCAGAGAGCCGAGGCTTCCTTTGATGTTAGTGCTGCTAGTGCGGTTTTAATTGAGCAAAATTCCGGCCGCATTCTTTATGAAAAAGATGCTTTTACGAAAAGACGAATCGCCAGCATTACGAAAATTATGACCGCGATTCTAGCAATCGAATCTGGAAAACTAGATCAATATGTAAAGGTAAGTGAACAAGCTGTGCGTGCAGAGGGCTCATCGGTATACTTAAAGCCTGGTGAGAAAATAAAACTTGAGGATTTAGTCTATGGGTTAATGCTGCGGTCCGGAAATGATACAGCTGTTGCTATCGCCGAATATGTCGGTGGAAGTGTCGATGGCTTTGCTTTTTTAATGAACCAAAAGGCAAAGGAAATTGGCATGTTAAACACTCATTTTGCGAATCCACATGGCTTGGATGATCATGAAAACCATTATTCAACCGCTTATGATATGGCCATTCTGACACGTTATGCAATGCATAACAAAATCTATCAAAAAATTTCCGGCACAAAGGTGCATCGGGCTCCTAATCCAACCGAAAGCTGGGACAGGGTATGGAAAAACAAAAATCGGTTATTAACAAAGTATAAATATACAACCGGTGGTAAGACAGGCTATACAAAACGGGCCAAGCGGACTCTGGTAACGACAGCGTCAAAAGGTGATATGAGTTTAATTGCAGTTACCTTGAACGACCCAAACGATTGGGATGATCATATCTCCATGTACGAAAACGGATTTAAAAATTATGATATGGCAGAAGTCTTAACAAAAGGAAAAATTGATATCAAAAGTCCGAAATATTATCAAAACCATTTGTTCTTAAAGAAATCAATTGTTTACCCGGCAACCAGTCAAGAGATGGACTTATTCAGCATTAAGTATAAGTTAACTAAGCCTGATAAAAAGTGGGATGATGAGAGTAAACAAGAGAGAGTAGTCGGAAAAGCTATTGTTTATTTGGATGGAAGGTCCGTTAAAGAATCACCTATTTACTATCAAAGCTTACCGAAAAAGGACAATAGTTTGTTTGAAAGTGTTAAAAAAATATTTTTTTCACTAATAGGTGTGAACGCGCATGGTTAATTATATCTGGGTTGGAATGACCGTTATTGGGATTGTGTTTGCCCTGTTTAATGGGACCATTGAGGATGTAAACAGGGCGGTATTTGATGGGGCAAAAGAAGCGGTTACTTTATGTATTGGCCTAATCAGCGTGCTTGTCTTTTGGCTTGGAATGATGCGGATTGCGGAAGAATCAGGACTTCTTGAAAAACTAGCTAAATTATTTCGCCCGCTTGTAAAGATATTGTTTCCGGAAGTACCAGTCCAACATCCAGCTATGGGATATATGCTGTCGAATATGATTTCCAACATGTTTGGCCTCGGGAATGCCGCGACGCCGCTAGGCATCAAAGCAATGGAGGAGCTAAAAAAGTTAAACGGCGGAAAAAACTCGGCTTCAAGGTCTATGGTCACTTTTTTGGCGATTAATACCGCGAGCATTACCATTATCCCAACAACCGTCATTGCTATCAGAATGACGTATCATTCAACATCCCCTACCGAAATTGTTGTTCCAACCATTATTGCCACTATCCTTTCGGCGATAGGGGCCGTTCTCATCGATCGTTATTTCTATTATCGTAGACGCCGAAAAGGATGATATTATGGAATTCATTTCATTGATTTCTCTGACATTTATACCATTATTAATAGGCTTTATCCTGATTTATGGCACCATTAAACAGGTGCCTACCTACGAAAGCTTTGTTGAGGGCGGTAAGGAAGGGATAAAAATCGCTGTTTCGATTATACCTTTTTTAGTCGGTATGCTGGTGTCCATTTCCATATTCCGGGCATCAGGTGCACTTGATGCCATCATGGATTGGTTTCGTCCATTTATGAAAATGATTGGCATTCCCGCGGAAATCGTCCCATTATTATTGATTCGGCCTATATCCGGTACGGCAGCCTTGGGTATGACCAGTGACTTAATCGCGGTGTACGGACCAGATTCTTTTATTGGCAGATTGGCATCGGTATTGCAGGGGAGCACCGACACGACCTTCTATGTTTTAACTGTTTATTTCGGAGCAGTCGGCATTAAAAAAATGGGTGATGCCTTAAAAGTAGGCCTCTTGGCGGACGTAGTCGGTATCATCGTATCCATCCTCGTCGTCGCCTTTATTTTCGGAACAAAATAACAAAAAGCAGGTTCTTAACAGAGCCTGCTCAGGCTGTCGAAAGCATTCGACAGCTTTTTATTTTACTCATTTTCTTTAATTATTAGTAATTAAAGGCATTCCACAAGTCTGTTGATTGGCGCTCCACTAAGGAAAGCTTCCTTGAATAATCATCGCAGGGACAGGCTGCTCTTTGCCTGTCCCGAGGCGCTTCGCTTTCCGCGGGCGTGCCAGGACCTCCCCGCGGAAAGCGAGTGCCCGGAGCGGAAATCAACAGGCCCAAAAGCATGGACAATCAAAAAAATAACCCAGATACAACAAAAAGCAGGTTCATATCTGAGCCTGCTTTTTGTATTTTATCAGGCATGCCGCTTAGACTTTGAAAAGTGGAGAATTTGTGTCATAATTCAGTAGGATAGAACAAATGCATTTTTAAAATAAGAATTATTACTATAGCGAAATTATATTTGTTCCCTATACTATTGATTGATTTTTTGAGGTGAAAGAATGGAAAGATTGCAGAAAGTAATTGCCCGCGCCGGAATTGCGTCCAGAAGGAAAGCTGAAGATTTGATCAAAGAGGGCAGGGTAAAGGTAAACGGAAAAGTTGTCACTGAGCTAGGTGTAAAGGTGTCACCATCCGATAAAGTCGAGGTAAATGAAATTCCGCTTGAGAAAGAAGAGTCTGTTTACTTCCTTTTATATAAACCAAGAGGGGTCATTTCAAGTGTAAGTGATGAGAAAGGCCGAAAGGTAGTAACTGATTTCTTTCCTGCCATAAAAGAAAGGATCTTCCCTGTAGGGCGTCTTGATTATGATACTTCCGGACTATTGCTGCTAACCAACGATGGCGAATTCGCCAATTTGCTTATGCATCCAAAGAACGAAATCGAAAAGGTTTACGTTGCAAAAGTAAAAGGTATTCCTTTAAGGGAAAATCTTAAAAAGCTAGAAAAGGGAATTCGTCTGGAGGATGGAAAAACAGCGCCGGCAAAAGTGAAGCTGCTGTCAGTAGATAAGAAAAAACAAACCTCTATCGTTGAGATTATTATTCACGAAGGCAAAAACCGTCAGGTAAGGAGAATGTTCGAGGCAATCGGCCATGAAGTTTTGAAGCTAAAGAGGGAACGTTATGGGTTTTTAACTTTAACAGGGCTAAAGGCTGGAGAAGCTAGAGAACTTACAACCCATGAGATGAAGCAGATAAGGGCACTTGCTTTAGACGTATCGAAGCGGCGAAAAAATTCATAGAATCGTCACAATTAAATAATGTGATAAACACTGTCGGTACATTGATAAATGATATAATTTGGATTAACTGTGCTCAGTAGTAAATGGAGGAGATTCAAATGAAAAAACGGCGATTGGTGATGAGAACGATTATTCTGCTTATTCTCGGTGCTGCCGTTGCTTATAGCCTATATGCCAATTTGACAAAGGATACAAAACAAAAGGTAGCAGTTGGGGAACAAGCTCCTGATTTTGTACTAACGGATATGGACGGGAATAAACATCGTTTATCCGATTACCGTGGTCAGGGAGTTTTCTTAAACTTTTGGGGAACATGGTGTCCACCTTGCAAGAAAGAGATGCCATATATCAATAACCAGTACCAGCAATATAAAGACAAAGGGGTTCAAGTTTTATCAGTTGATATACAGGAATCCGAGCTGCAAGTAAACCAATTTGCTGAGCACTATAAGCTGGATTTTCCGATTATGATCGATACCGATAAAGAAGTCATGACAGCCTATGGTATTAACCCGCTGCCAGCAACATTTTTAATCGATAAAAACGGAGAAGTTGTGAAATATCATACCGGTGAAATGACGGAAAAAATGGTAAGGGAGTTTATGGAGAAAATTAAACCTTAATGGTTGTTGGGAGTTTTTTTAATGAAAGATGTAAAATGTGAATGCGGGCATGTAAATCCGCACGGCACTGTGTTATGTGAGGCCTGCGGAAAGGTACTGGATGAAACAGACAATAAGAAAGAACTTCTTGATATGCGCTATGAAGGCAGTGCTCGCCGCTCGCAAACCTATAACAAAACTATCATTGATAAAATATGGAACTTCTTTTCCTCTGTAAAGGTCGGCGTCTGGCTGATAATTATCACGCTGGTTGCTTCTATTCTAGGCACGATTTTACCTCAGGAAATGTATATTAATCTGCCGCCGGATGTGTATTACGAGCAGGAATACGGCTGGTTTGGAAAGTTGTACTACCAGCTCGGCTTTCATGATTTGTATGGGTCATGGTGGTATTTATTATTAATCGCCATGATTGGCATTTCCCTCGTTATTTGCAGCCTTGACAGGGTAGTACCTTTGTATAAGGCATTAAAAGCACAAAGGGTCACAAGACATGAGGGATTTCTCAAGCGCCAGCGGGTGTTTGGCACCACTTCCGAGGCTGAGCAAGCGGACCTTGAAACGGTCAAAAAACATTTGCAGGCAAAACGATATCATGTCCGTGAAGAAAATGGCGATATTCTTGCAGAAAAAAATCGTTTTTCCCGTTGGGGTCCATATGTAAACCATATCGGTTTAATTATTTTCCTATTTGGCGGAATGCTCCGGTTTATCCCCGGCTTTTATGTGAATGAGGACCTATGGGTTCGGGAAGGGGAAACCGCTTTAGTTCCTGAAACGAATGAACAATATTATATTAAAAACAATCAATTTATATTAGAGAATTACGATAAAAACAATAAGACTTTCGAAAAGGCACTTAAAAGGGCAGGCGAGGTTGTGAAGAACTATCAATCAAACGTTGTTCTGTACCAGCGCGAGGGAGAGAAAATACCGGGAGAAAAGCCCAAGCTAAAGAAGTTGGAGGAATATAAGATTAGAGTAAATCAGCCGCTTTCCTTCGATGGTTACTCAGTCTTTCAATCTTCCTTTAAAACTGAATTTAAAGCGATGACTTTTTCTCTTACCAATAAGAGCACAAATCAAACCTTTGGAGATGTAAAGGTTGACTTAACAGACCCGCTGGAGAAGTACGATCTAGGTAATGGGTACTCGGTGGAACTTTTAAACTATTTCCCAGATTTTGAATTTGACGATAATGGTGAACCATCTACAAAATCGCGGGTACCAAATAACCCGGCCTTCATTTTCCGGATGAATACACCGGACAAGCCAAAAGGGGAAACCAGTTTTGTAGCCATCAGACAGACCATTGAACCGTTCGGTGATAATGCCTATAAATTGGCCTTCAAGGGAATTGAAACAAAAAATGTTTCCGGGTTTATTGTTAGAAAGGATTCCTCTTTATGGGTGTTCATTATTGGCGGAATCATTTTTATGATTGGGGTTATTCAAGGTGCCTACTGGAACCACCGTCGTATTTGGGTTCAACGCAAAAACGGGCAGGTCTGGATTGCCGCCCATACAAACAAGAATTGGTACGGCATGAAACGGGAGCTTGAAGCGATTTTAGCAAGCACCAAATTGACAATGCCGGAGGATCAGCTTCAAAGGGACAAAGAGGTTAAGGAGGTAGTATAGTTGGCAGCATTAAGCAGTAATCTATTGTTTATCGCTTTTATACTATATTTAATAGCGACGCTGTTTTTCGGCGGTTCTATCAAGGAGAAAAAAGGTACTGAAAAGAAAGAAACGAATAAATGGGGGAAAATTGCTGTATTTCTAACGATTGTGGGCTTCGTTTCCCAGCTTGGCTATTTTATCACCAGATGGATTGCGGCCGGACACGCACCGGTCAGTAATATGTTTGAGTTTACGACATTCTTTGGAATGGCCCTTGTCGGCGCGTTTATCGTGATTTATTTTATTTACAACACTACGCTGCTTGGTCTGTTTACAATGCCCGTAGCCATCCTGGTCATCGCGTATGCTAGTATGTTCCCTAGGGATATTACTCCATTAATACCTGCACTGCAAAGCTATTGGCTGCATATTCATGTTACCACTGCTGCAATTGGGGAAGCCATTTTGGCAATAAGCTTTGCCGCAGGTCTTATCTATTTAGTAAAAGCCATTGATCAAACTAAATCTAGTAAACGAACTTTTTGGCTCGAAGTGGTAATGTTTTCTTTAGTCACAGTTTTGGGCTTTGTTGCCGTTTCATCAATCTTCTCCGGAATTGGGTACCAAGAGAAATTTAATTGGGTTGATAAGCACGATAACGAGGCAGTTGTCGAATATACGATGCCTGCCATTACAGGACCTCACGAAGGGGAACTGTTGACAAAGGATGGCTTTAAACCATTTGTTGAGATGCCAGCTATTGTTAATGCCAAAAAACTAAATACGGTCATTTGGTCATTGATCGGTGGAATTATCCTATACGGGCTCATTAGACTGATTATTAGAAAGCGAATTTCTGCCGCACTTAAACCGTTAGTTAAAAATATAAACCTTGATTTTGTTGATGAGATTAGCTATCGTTCAGTTTTAATTGGATTCCCTGTTTTTACACTGGGAGCATTGATCTTTGCGATGATTTGGGCGCAAATGGCTTGGTCCCGTTTCTGGGGCTGGGACCCTAAGGAAGTATGGGCATTAATAACCTGGTTATTTTATGCCGCATTCATGCATCTTCGTCTGTCAAAGGGCTGGCATGGAGAGAAGTCCGCATGGCTTGCCGTAATCGGCTTTGTTATTATCATGTTTAACCTTGTCGCCGTCAATCTCATCATCGCTGGACTCCATTCATATGCTGGATCATAACTGCTGCCAAAATATAGCCTTCACTTTCGATAAAGTGAGGGCTTTTTTCTAATAATAGGAATAACATTTTGTCATTTATTTAGATTGTCAAATTATTGACACTTTTTAGCGGGTTTATTAGCTTTCAACATATAGCAAAAATGGAGACCATTTTGTAAAATAAACAACATGGGGGGATTAATAATGGATCAGGACGTTAAAATCTTAGTTGTAGATGATGAAGAAAGAATTCGCAGATTATTAAAAATGTATTTAGAGCGGGAAGATTTTATAATTGATGAAGCGGAGGATGGCAATCAAGCATTAGCAAAGGCATTGGCTAACGATTATGATGTCATTCTTTTGGATTTAATGATGCCTGGCAAGGATGGCATTGAGGTTTGCCGTGAATTAAGGGAGAAAAAGGCGACTCCTGTTATCATGTTAACGGCAAAGGGTGAAGAGGTAAACCGGGTACAGGGCTTTGAAGTAGGTACGGATGACTATATCGTTAAACCATTCAGCCCGCGTGAGGTAGTACTAAGGGTAAAGGCATTATTAAGACGATCATCACAAACTACCTTCCTGCAAACAGAGACAACAACCAAGGATGTCATTGTATTTCCTCATTTAACAATAGATAATGATGCCCACCGGGTATCTGCTGATGGAAAAGAGGTCAGCTTAACGCCTAAAGAATATGAACTGTTATATTTTCTTGCCAAAGCACCGGACAAAGTATTTGACCGTGAGCAGCTGTTAAAAGAAGTATGGCATTATGAATTTTTCGGAGACCTAAGGACAGTTGATACGCATGTAAAACGTCTTCGCGAAAAACTAAATAAAGTTTCCGAAGATGCTGCTAGAATGATTGTTACCGTTTGGGGAGTAGGTTACAAATTTGAGGTAGTAAATGAATGACCTTCTTAAGAAGTGTAGTCGGTAAGCTTTGGTTTACCATCATTTTATTAGTGTCATTTGTCCTGTTTATTTTAACAGTGATGCTCCTTGAGTTTTTTCAAAACTATAATATTAATGAAACAAAGAATGATTTGACCCATACAGCTGAAAAAATCGCCGCTGTGTTGGAGGAGCATCCAGCAGATAAATGGCCGCTGGGTTTGGAAATCTCGTGGGAAATCATTGATGATGTTACAAAAGTAGTCATTATAAAAGGTGAAGATGTTTATTATTCTCCAAACACAAAGGGAGGAAATAAATTATCGATAGATGATATTCGGAACGATCCTGAGTTATCAAATGTATTAGATAAAAATAAACGGGTTGAGAAAATCTCCGATCTTTCATCCGAAAAAAATAGCGCTGGGACTGCCGCAAATTATTCAATCATCGGTGTGCCGCTTATACTCTCTGGAAATCAAAATGGAGCAGTATTCATTTACCAATCCTTAAGGGTCATGCAGGAAACATCCCGGTCAGCAACCAAATTTATCTTGCTTGTGGCTGGTGTTGCCATTATTCTTACTACCATTTTCGCATTCTTTTTGTCCACAAGAATAACCGCCCCGTTAAGGAAAATGCGGGAAGCTGCATTTGAGGTGGCAAGAGGGAAATTTGACACAAAGGTCCCTATTTTGACCCATGATGAAATTGGTGAACTTGCTACTGCCTTTAATCAAATGGGCCGGCAATTAAAGTTTAACATGAACGCGCTCAGCCAGGAAAAAGAGCAGCTCGCGAGCATCCTAAGCAGCATGGCAGATGGGGTTATTACCTTCAACCGGGATGGAACGATTTTGATCACAAATCCTCCGGCAGACCGCTTTCTTCAGTATTGGTATTATGAGAAAGGGATTATCTCCGGATCAGAGGCCATCCCCTCTCAAGTCATGAATCTTTTTCAAAAAGCAGTTGATACAGAAAAAGAGCAGATTGGGGAAATCTCCCTGCAAGGGCGCCATTGGGTCATACTGGTTAGCCCGTTGTATAGCAATCGATTTATTCGTGGGGCAGTTGCAGTCTTAAGGGATATGACCGAGGAGCGGCGATTGGAGAAAATGAGAAGAGACTTCATTGCCAATGTTTCACATGAATTGAGAACACCAATATCCATGCTCCAGGGCTATAGCGAAGCAATTGTTGACGATATTGCCGAAACCCAGGAAGAGAAAAAAGAAATGGCAAAGGTTATTTATGATGAATCGCTAAGAATGGGTCGACTCGTCAATGAATTGCTGGACTTGGCGAGAATGGAAGCAGGTCATATTCAATTAACAATGGAAGAGGTTAATATCTCTACTTTCATCAAACGGATTATCCATAAATTCCAAGGGTTAGCCAAAGATAATGGAATTCAATTACTGGCTGAAATCGACAACGACATATCAACCTTTATAATGGACCCTGATCGAATTGAACAGGTACTTACGAATTTAATTGATAATGCGATTAGACATACGCCGAAAGATGGTTCTGTTACCTTAAAAGTGACTATCGAGGACAAAGGGGTCAGAATGGATGTTGTGGACTTAGGAACAGGGATTCCTGAGGAAGATTTACCGTTTGTTTTTGAACGGTTTTATAAGGCTGATAAGGCACGAACCCGCGGCAGGTCTGGAACAGGTCTTGGACTGGCTATTGCCAAAAATATTATTGATGCCCATCGTGGACATATATCCGTTCAAAGTAAAGTTGGGCAGGGAACGACATTTTCCTTCATACTCCCACGAAAATCGTAAAATGACCATAGATTTTGCCGATTTCTATTGATTCACAAGGAACATTTTAAGAGGCTGGCTGCTCGTGCCAGTCTCTTTTTAGCTAATTGAAGAGTATGAATATCAAACTTCATACTTGCCTATCGCATAAATTCAACTACGCCTCATAAACCGTCCAATCGGACAATCCAATCGGCGGGTTTTCATTTACTATTTCCATCAAATGCCTTTCTTTTCATCCCAAAACAGTCTATATTTAAGAAAGTGTAACCTTTTATACATAAACATCGACTAATATTTTGAACGGGGAGGGGAAAAAGTTGGACTCCGTTTTCGATGAACTTTATCAAAAATATCACCATGATGTGTTTCAATTTCTTTTTTATATGGTTAGAAACAGAGAGCAGGCGGAGGATCTTGTTCAAGAGGTTTATATTAGAGTGTTTAAGTCCTATAACCGCTTTGAGGGAAAAAGCAGTGAAAAAACCTGGCTTTTTTCGATTGCGAGAAATGTTGCCATTGATTATTTTCGAAAGCAAAAGGGGTGGAAAGAGAGAATCCTTGAGAAATTTGATTGGTCTTCAAATCAAGTAAAGGACGACCATCCCATCCCTGAGGAAATGGCAGTTCATAGAGAAGAAATTAAATGGGTATATAAATGCTTGGAATATTGTACCGTAGACCAAAGGGCAGTCGTTATATTAAGATTTATTCACGATTTGTCAATAGCGGAAACAGCAGAGGCTCTAGGGTGGACAGAAAGTAAAGTCAAAACTACGCAGCATCGCTCATTGAAGGTTTTAAAAAAGCATATGGAAACATTTTACGCGAAGGAGGAGGGAACTAGTGAGAAGGTCAGAGTGGAGCGATAAAGAGCTCATAGAATTGTTAAAACAAATGCCTAAAATAGAAGACTATCGCCATCCTCGTGACATTTACCAAAACCTTTCACGTAAAAAACGGAAACCTGTTTCATGGGTCCTGCCGGGTGTTGCCGCCGCAGCGGCACTATTTTTATTTTTGATTTTAGCTCCTAAGTTTATGGATACGAACCATTATTCAATCAATAATGCCAAACAAGAGTCAACAAAAGAGGCGAAAATTGCCAAGGATAATAGCGATGCGAGCGGTATGGCCAATCAGAGTTCGCAAACGGGTCAAATTTCAACATTAAAGAAAGCCGAAAAACAAAATGATTATGCGGGGAAAACAGCTGTTTATTATGACGAAATAAAAGACGGCGTCGTGCTGACCTATTGGGTCCCCGATAATCAGGCGCTAAATCTAGTACCGGTATCAACTATGGTCAAAAATACCGAAGGAAAAGACTGGCTTACTCTATTTAACGAACATATGGTAAATTTAAACGAATCTGAATGGGGCCTAAGTGAATTTTATCCGCTCCAGGCAACATTGCATTATGATAATGCTAATAAAACTGTTACTGTCGATGTACCTTCGGACCATCCATACCGCCAAGGCAGTGCTACAGAACAAATTTTTCTCGATGCGTTAAAAAATGATATTTCTTCCAATAGTAACATCAAAACACTTAAGTTTACTACAAATGGCGAACCAGGAATCGAGCTAAGCAATGACTTTTTGGAAAAATTGACCATCACTGATGTGAAAAAACACGCTTACCTGCTTTACTATCCTAATGGCAGTGACGTTCCGTTCTTGGTGCCAACTCCTGAATCATATAAGGATATTAAGGCTGCATTTGATGCGATGAAGTCAGTAATAGAGGAATATCAATTACAAAGATCTTTGTTGCCAAATTTGGCAATTCAGGATGCATCAGCAAATGATAACACGTTAACCATCACTTTTGCGAAAGATTCCCGTATAGAAGATGAGCGGTTGGCCGTCTGGTCGATGGAGGCCATCCTATTAACGGCAAAAGAATTCGGATTTGAAAAAGTGGTCGTGAGCAATCCTCCTGCTGCAAATATTGGCCCGTTTGAATTAACAAAAGAAATCAAGGTGCCAGCGGCGCCAAATCTTCGGACAATCGAGAAATGATAAAGAAATCAACCAAATCGGTTGATTTTTTTATGCATAAAATAGCAATTGACTCCAAATTATAACAAATATGGTCAGGCCGTCCCATGCTTCACCAAATGTTCTAAACTCGAGTGCAAGAACATATTGTGAGAGGTATGGACAAGATGTAAGGAGGATTAATAGTGAAATGCGTGACTATATAAAGAGGTTTTTTATTGCCATTATAATGGCGATTTGTGTAGGTTTGTTGTTTCTCGGAGGGAGACACTCGGAAGCTGCAGGATTGCCAGAGGCGAAAACGGAGAAGGAGAGATGGATTTGGCCGGCGGATGGCGTTATATCTGATACGTATGGGACAAGACAGGGTAAACATAAAGGAATCGATATCGCCGGAAAATACGGCACCCCGGTCTTGGCAGTTGAAGATGGGGCTGTGATAAAGTCATATTATTCCAATACATATGGTCAAGTTATATTTATCAAGCACCCAAGCAATTTCGTTACGGTTTATGCCCACTTAAGTAAGCGGGCGGTTGTGCCTGGTCAAATGGTTAAGCGTGGGGAGACTATTGGAACAATGGGAAGGACAGGTCAGGCTACCGGTACCCATCTTCATTTTGAATCACATCAATTAGAATGGAGATATGACAAAAGATTTGCCATTAATCCGGAACTGCTTTTAGGAGATGCCGATGTTGGCGAAGCGGTTCAAGGCGGAATTGCATCCAGTAGCAAGGATGTTTTGGAGGTAAGTACCCATCCGCAAAATATTTCTGAACCCATCGTGCTGCCGTTTGTAAACCAATATATTGTAATAAAGGGTGACAACTTGTCCTCCATAGCCAGAAAGTTTAATGTGACAGTTGAAAGATTAAAGGAAATCAACAACCTTAACACGGATGAAATCAAGCCTAATCAAGTCTTATTCGTCCAGTAAATTAAATTTTTTAACCCGCAGCCTATTGTTGCGGTTTTTTTATCTAAATATTTTAAAAACGGAAAAAACTTTAACTTAACAAAGTTTCTGATTTTCAGTATAATAAACTTATAATTTTATAAGATCTATCTTCGGGGCAGGGTGAAATTCCCGATCGGCGGTATTAGAGTATAACTCTTTAGCCCGCGAGCCTTATTAGGCAGGATTTGGTGTGATTCCAAAGTCGACAGTATAGTCTGGATGGGAGAAGATGGAGGTTCTGCATGCATTCGAAAAATTTCTTTAATCGAATGCTTATTAAGCGTACCTAAATTTACTCCCTCAAACTTCAATCTTGAGGGAGTTTTATTTTGAGCGCCTATGAAAGCTGAATCTCTCTTCCTAACGTGATGGATCAAAAAGGAGAGAGGAAGATGAAGAAAATGAAGAACACAAAGGTAAAGGCAATGGTTTCAATCGGGATGCTGAGCAGCATCGCTTATTTATTAATGCTTTTAAACTTTCCGCTGCCGATGTTCCCCAATTTTTTGTTTGTTGACTTTAGCGATATTCCAGCTTTGGTTGCTGCGCTGATTTTCGGACCAGTGGCAGGAATTTTAGTAGAGTTGTTTAAAAATATGTTGAATTATTTTGCAATGGGAAGCCCGACAGGCATTCCTGTTGGCCACCTTGCCAATTTTGCTGCAGGGATAGTATTTATCCTGCCGACTTACTATGTGTATAATAAACTGAAATCAAAAAAGGGAATGACACTTGCTCTGGTAGCTGGAACAATGATCATGGCTGTTGTGATGAGCATCGCCAACTACTTTATCATACTACCCGCCTACACGTCTTTAATGGGGTTCCCGGATATGCGGAATCTTGTCGTACCTGCGATTTTGCCATTTAATATCTTAAAGGGCGTAATGATGTCTATTATTTTCATGCTTTTATTTATACGTATGCAGGCATGGCTAAATAAATTTTCAATAAAAAATGCTTAAAACGAAACAGAGGCCCCAATTAATTGGGCCTCTGTTTTTTTATAGAAAAAAATAACCCCCCAGCTTAAGAAAAGGAGGAGGGTAGCAGCTTAAGAATATCTTCAGTCAAAGATTATTCAAATTTTGTTGGGTTACCGTCGAAAGGCTCGTCAGCGACTTTAATAGAATCTGTTGGGCAGCCTTCGAAAGCGTCCATCATGTCATCGATTAAAACATCTGGAATTTCAACGATACCTTCGTTATCGTCTAGTGTTACGAATGCGATACCTTCATCATCGTAATCATAGATATCTGGTGCAGCCGCGCCGCATGCGCCACAGGCGATGCAAGTTTCCTTGTCAACAATTGTGTACTTTGCCATGAAAAAAACCTCCCAGTAAAATAACAAGTAATATTCTTACTTATTTTCCGTTTGTGATGGAAAATACAATTCACATATCTATTGTAAAGCTGTATGAATAACTTTTCAATAGAAATTTGATTTTGGTACCTTTGGTCCCATTATTTCTTAAACTTCCACATTTTTGGACAACACAATACCTGTTTCATGTTAAAATATAATATAATTTAACTGTTTTTGTCGAATCGGGATAAGTGGTGAATCTAAAATGGAATGGGTAGAATCAGTTATTCTTTATTGTTTGAAAAAAATTAATAACGAAAGAACTATTTATTCAGTTTACCACATTTTAAAAGGAAAGAAATCGTCGCAAACCATTCAGGATATTCATTTGTATTCATTAAAAAGATTATTTGGAGTACTTGAACCGCTGACAAGAGACTCCTTTGAAGCCATAATTAATAATTTGAGAGACGACGGGTGCATCATTAAGCATGGTGAGCAAAAATACCTCCTCAGTTCTTCAGGGGAGCAACGCTTGAAAAATATCGGTATACCAATCTTTCTCAATGGCTGGAGTTATCACCAACAGACCACTATAGTTTGGGAACGGCTCTCTTTACTAGTGCAGGTAGTCTCTAACCTCATCAATCAGGAATCAAGCTATATACCGATTCAAAAAAATAAGAAGGTTCTAATCTGGGTTAAAGGTGTTCTAAAAGAAAGCCATCTCTCAAGAAACGAAATTGGCGAAAAATTATATAGAGAATTGAACCTATGTTTCGAAGGTGGGAAGGAAATTGATCCGTCTATCCTTGTCTTCCGCTTAACTGGATTCCGGCAAATTGGATTAACTGCCCAGCAAGCATCCAAAAAAATGAATGTTAATATTTACGATTATCATCTTACATTTACTAATACTCTGCATTATTTGATTGAAAAAATAGAAACAAGGGGTGCTGAATATCCGATATTAACCCATTTGCTAAAGGGCTTGGAGCATGGGGATGAATTAACCATTACGGCGCGAAAAACATGGAAATTGCTATCGCAGGGATATTCGATACAGATGATAGCCAAAAGCAGAAATTTAAAAACAAGCACCATTGAAGATCATTTAGTGGAATTTGCGCTGCAAATAGACCGGTTTTCAATCGATGCTTTTGTTGATAAAGAATTACAGTTGGAAATTTTGCAAATTGCCAATCAAGCCGCAACAAAGCAATTAAAATTAATAAAGGAAAAAGTCAGTCGTGCCAGTTATTTTCAAATCAGGTTAGTGCTGGCGAAGTATGGTGATCGGCAATGGAATTAGAAAATCTATTAAAAATGCATTTTGGCTATTTATCGTTTAAAACAGGGCAAAAGGAAGCCATTTCGGCCATCATAAATGGACAGCATACCCTGGCCATGCTCCCGACCGGAACGGGCAAATCCTTATGCTACCAGCTTCCTGGTTATGTTTTTGATGGATCAATATTAATCGTATCCCCGCTCCTATCCCTTATGCAAGATCAGGTGGAACAATTAGGGCGATTGGGCGAGAAAAGGGTTATTGCTTTAAACTCCTTTCTCTCCTTGGAGGAAAAAAATTTTGTTCTGGACCGGCTGCAGAACTATAAATTTATCTTTATATCACCGGAGATGCTTCAGTCCTCTTTCATCTTGCAAAAGCTTCGAAACCTTGCCATCTCCTTATTTGTAGTGGATGAAGCGCATTGCATTTCTCAATGGGGATATGATTTCCGGCCGGATTACTCTAAATTGGGTGAAATAAGGAAAAGCTTAGGCTGCCCCCTTACACTAGCTTTAACCGCAACCGCTACAAGAAAAGTCCGGGAGGATATTATCCAATCATTAGGCATAGAAGATGCTGTTAAAGTGGAATCGACGATTGACCGGCCTAATATAGCCATACGGATCGAGGAAATAGAAGAATATCAGAAAAAGTCAGACCGGGTTTTGGAGCTTGCAGCAAAGCTTGAAAAACCTGGAATCATTTACTTTTCAAGCAAAAAAATGGCCGAACAAATGGCTTTATTGCTAGAGGAAAAGAATATTTGCAACGCAAGTGCTTACCACGGGGGATTGGATCAGGATACAAGAATATTAATCCAGCAACAATTTATTCATAATCAGCTAGATGTTATTTGTGCTACAAGTGCATTCGGGATGGGAGTGAATAAGGAAAATATCAGATTTATTATTCATTTTCACATGCCGATGCAAATCGAGTCCTATCTTCAGGAAATCGGCCGGGCAGGACGCGATGGTCTGCCGAGTATCGCCTATCTCTTGTATTCACCCGGAGATGAACAGCTGCCTTTTCAGCTTGCAGAAAGTGAACTCCCGTCTGAACAGCAAATTGACTGGCTGTTTCATGAATTGGAATATGGACAGGGAATAAAAGGCGTTGCACTTCCATTCAATCAGGACACCCAGGAAAGAGGAGGTTTTTCAGAGGTTCAGTGGAGATTAGTGGAGAATCTTCTCCTGAAAGAAGCCAATCAAAAAAGTTCTCTTCTTGACTGCAAAGAAAGCATTAAAAGATTTGTTAATGAACGCATAACAATGAAGAAAAAAAATATTTACCAAATGTTACAATGGATTTTGTCTAATCGGTGCCGGCGCGAATTCCTTTTGACTTATTTTGAGGAACAAGTGACAAGCAGAATTGAGCAATGCTGTGATATTTGCGGAATAGATGAAAAAAACTATTCAGTCTCCCATAAAATGAGCAAGAATCATTTATGGGAAATTGAGTGGAAGGAATACCTGGCCGGATTATTACTTAATAGTGAGTTGAGGGAATGAAAAAGAAATATAATGAACTAATTAGCAGTTTAACGGATAAAGATTTACTTTTTCACTTATATATGACACAGGTTATATTGCTTGTGATTTCACTCATTTTGGGCTTGCTCCTATTTGACCATTTCTCGTTTTTAAAATCAATCGATGTAAGGGATGTTAAGATTATTTCCTTAGGCTTGCCATTGGGGATAGCGGTTGTCATCATTGACGTAATCCTAATGAAATGGCTGCCTGCATCTTTTTATAATGATGGCGGCTTAAATGAACGAATTTTTCAAAAAAGGAATATATTCCATATATTTATTATTGCCGCGATTGTTTCCTTTAGCGAGGAATTATTATTTAGAGGGATCATCCAAACGAAGGTCGGTCTTATTTCGGCTAGTTTTATCTTTGCGGTAATCCACTACCGCTACCTTTTTAATGTGTTTTTATTTATCAATATTATTACGCTTAGTTTTGTTATTGGAGCAGTCTATGAATCGACGAATAATCTGGCCGTCACAATAATGATGCACTTTATTATCGATTTCTTATTAGGTATTTATATAAAGTATAAACAATCTTCGGCAGATGATCAGCAAGGAGGGGGAGGGCGTCATGAATAGAGAAGAACCATATAGAGAGCAAGCCGAAAGATTAAAACAACGAATACAAAAGGTGAATGAAAATATTGAAGTTAACGATGAATTGCCGCCAAGGGAACTGGTCCATCGGGAAAAAAAGAAAAAGGTTAAATGGAAAATCAAATATCCAGTTATTCGCATCCTGGTATTATTCTTTATTCTTCTTCCTGTGATTATATTCAGTGTTATATCTTATCTTGATGGAAAACAAATAAATGGTTCTAAGAAAGCCTCGACGGATCATGTTGGTTATGAAACTATTAATCTAAAAAAATCAACTTCAGAAGAAGCTGACAAGGTGGAGGAAGAACAATCCGTAGATGCCGATGGAGCTGAGGCGACGAACAGTTCGGAAAGTGTAGAAGCGGGCACCTCTTTAACCCCACCTGCCGAAGAACAGCCGAATGTCATTACGGAAAAAAATGTGTCCACGGAAAGTCCTGTTTTACCTCAAGCGGCTGAAGGCAATAATGCACCAGTGCAAACTCAGAATCCACCATCACAAACAGATACAAGTAAAAGGGAACCAGCACAACAGACAATCATTCGTCATAAGGTTCAGCAGCAAGAAACATTATTTAGTATTTCGATGAAGTATTATAAATCACAAAAAGGGATGGACATTATTAAAAAAGCAAACAACATGTCCAATGAAGAAATCTATGTTGGTCAGGTATTAAAAATCCCGATAAACAACTAACCGATCGTTTTTAGGTCGGTTTTTTTGTATTTTAAATCATAAGTTTACGGACAAGTTCATATTTATTAATGGAGAAATGGAGGGATGGATATGGATTCTCCGATTAGGGAGCTTAAGCATACGGATGATGCGACCAAGCAGGTTCTAGAAAATGTCCGGAAAAAGAAGGAAAAATTTGATAAAGCAGAAAAGTTACATTATCTTTCTATCTATTCGACACTTTTATTGGCAGCCATCTTTTTTTGTTATTTTTATTTTACCATTGCGAAATATTATTCTTATTCCTTTTTTGCCATGTTTTCTGCATCGTTAAATGATTCGGTTATCATATTTTTAATGGGGATTACGATTATTGGCTATGGTTCAATGAATATTTTGAAGCAGCAAAAGGATAAGAAGGAAAAGGAATATCAGGAGTTAAGAGCTGAGATCGCGGACCGGAGTAAAGATTATTGGAAGAAAGAAGAAGAGTGGAAAAACCGCCATATCGTTTTTGCAATGATGAAAAAAAATTACGATATCAATTTATATCATGAAAAAAAATAAAGAAGCAGAATCTCTCTGCCTCTTCCTAATTAAAAAATCTTCTTCTTTCCTTTTTCTTCTTTTAAAATTTCGACCGCTTCACGGAAGCGTTGGGAGTGGATGATTTCTCTTTCACGCAGGAAACGAAGTCCGTCATTTAAGTCGGGGTCATCGCTCATATTGATAATCCATTGGTAGGTTGCTCGTGCTTTCTCCTCTGCGGCAATGTCCTCATAAAGGTCCGCAATTGGATCACCTTTTGCTTGAATATATTTGGCAGACCATGGTTCTCCCGCAGCGTTATGATAAAACAGGGCTTTATCATGATCGGCATAGTGGTCACCTAGTCCGGCTGCTTTCATCTGGTCAGGTGTAGCATCCTTTGTCAGTTTATAGACCATGGTGGCAATCATTTCAAGATGAGCAAATTCTTCGGTTCCAATATCAGTCAATAGGCCAATGACCTTGTCGGGAATCGTGTATCTTTGGTTCAAATATCGGAGCGCTGCAGCTAGCTCTCCATCTGCACCGCCATATTGTTCTATTAAAAATTTGGCTAACATCGGATTGCAGGTGCTTACACGGACAGGGTATTGCAGTTTCTTTTCATATATCCACATTATCTTTTATCCCTCCCATTGAACGTTCACTACTGCTGATCTTTATGTGAATTTATACCTGCCATGGCCAAGGTGAATCGTCCCAATTCCAAGGATGGCTCGAATAGCTGTTGCCAAACTGCTGAAGGGGACCAAATTGGCTCTCGAACGCTTTTTTTATTCTCTTTCTTTCTTTTACATAATGGTTGAATTGGTTTATTGCTTCAAGGTCATCATTGTGGGTATCCAAATAAAGGGTCAGTTCCACCAGCACAAAGTCGACGGCTTGGAGCTGTTCCATCAATTGATAATACTCGGCAGGAACTTGCTTCATGAGGGGATACCCCCTTTTGCTTTTTCATAAGGACTGTACCAGGGATCATAGAAATCTTTCCATAATGTGCCTGCTTTAAGTGCCTCAAATGGAGAAAATTGCGGGAGATTTGGGGGTTGAAACCCCATATATAAATGAGGCGGTGTGGAATATTTTTTTTCTAGAATCGGCTTACAGGGGTCGAAAGGACTTACATACGGATGAAAGGTCTTGAGATGAGTGTTCATGGTAACCCTCCCTTTATTTCAGCATCAGTTAATAATATGATAATATTCTTATGACATGACATAAAAGTTTAATAAATGAAAGGTTTTTGAGCGCTGACATAGAATTATAATGTAGTTGAAGTATTAACCTTTGAGGTGATAAGAAAATGTTCGTAAAAAATATGATGATTCCAAAGCATGCCTGTTTTACAGTTCAGGAAAACGAATCGCTTAAAGCGGCCTTGGATCGATTGGAAGAACAGCAAATTGATGGCCTTCCTGTTTTACAAGGTGATAAATATGTTGGTGTTGTGACCAGATATGGGATTTATGAAAATTATTTCCATTCAAATAAAGAAAAGGATAAGTATTTAACCGAGACGACTGTGAAAGACATCGCAACCCATCAGGAACAGTTTTTGATGGGTACCGAGCTATTTGAAAGAACGATGCTTGATTTAAAAGATTTCCCTTTGCTTGCAGTAATAGATGAGGACCGCAGTTTTCATGGGTTGGTAACCCGCTCAGATGTTCTAAGTTTCTTTGAGAGTGCTTTTGGAGTCAATCGCCCCGGGGTGAGGATTGCCTTTACATCCGTTGAGACGGAAGGACGGATCGCCCGCTTATCGGAAATCGCCCATCAATTTCACGAGCATATCATATCCCTGGTCACCTTTGACGAAACAGATAAGCTGGTCCGTAGGATTGTCATGAAAATTGAAAAGAAAGATAACATTGAGAAATTTACGAAAAAGCTTGAAGAACATGGATTCCGTATTTTAAGCATTGAAGAAGTGTAAAAATTTTGAACCGCGGAAATAATACCAATCCCTCTCATACATTGTTATGGGGGGGATTTTTGCATGCTTGCAGCAGGGAGGATTCTGTTTATATATTTATTCGGGTATTTATTCAGTATTTGGGTTTGGATTCCGAATCCATTTGTATTGGCTGATTTTTTTATCGGTTTGATTACACACCCGCTTGAGTTTTTGGCTGCTTCCTTAGCTCTGTTTTTTGGTGTGCTTCTTTCGGGTGGTTTAATGAAGGGATTCATACATACGCTAAGAGATGCACGGAAGAAACAGCTTCTCCTCTTGAAGATGTTTGAATTGGTGATTCTAATTATGGTATTTTTGATGCTTTTTCGTATTGGCTGGGAGCAGGCACTTGTCTTTTTTAGTTTAAGTATCGTTTATGGTACCATTTCATTAGAATCTTAATGTTTTAAAGGAGTATGTCAAATGGATTTAATCCCTATTATCCTGCTTGTTGTTCTCATCATTGGATTATGTCTCCTTATATATATGCTGCGAGAAGCCTTTTTAAATGATGTGGTCAGTCATGAATTACTTTTTGAGGATTTTCCTGAATCGTTTGGAAGAATGTCCATCTTTTTTATCTCCGATATTCATAAACGGACCATTTCAGATAAAGTTATTCAAATGGCAATTGGAAATGCAGATTTTGTTGTGGTTGGAGGAGATTTAACAGAAAGAAATGTGCCTTTACAAAAAGTTAGGGCCAATTTAATGAAGTTAAGACAAATTGGTCCCGTTTATTTTGTATGGGGAAATAACGATTATGAGGCCAATTTGCATCAGTTACATACGGTGTTTCAGGAAACAAATATAAATGTCTTGGATAACTCAGGCGTCTGCCTGCAGTCTAACCAAGGAGAAAAGATTATTTTACTGGGTGTTGATGATTTCACTTTAGGAAGGGATCGGCTTGAGTTGGCCATAGACGGAGCAGAAGCTAATACCTTTAAAATCTTGGTCAGCCATTCCCCGGATATTATCAAAAAAGTTGAGCCAAAGCATAATATCCGGCTCATTTTAAGTGGGCATACACACGGTGGTCAAATCCGTCTTTTTGGATTCAGTCCCGGGGAAAAAGGGGGGATAAAAAGGGTTCAGCAAACACTTCTTTTCATTAGCAACGGTTATGGAACAACTGCCATCCCCCTTAGATTGGGAGCCCCGGCACAGTGCCATTTGATTTCCGTCAGAAAAGGAACTGATGATCTTTAATTAACAAATAAGCAAGTATAAATTCAACTACGTCTTATGAACCGTCCAATCGATCTTGCCAATTTGCGGGTTTTCATTTAAGGAAGACAATTCACAACCGCCTTTCTGCTTTCATACTCTAACATAAGAGATGTCTAGCAGGGGGCAAAAACATGCGCTTAGAACGCTTAGCAGCAAACAAAATAAAAATTATTTTAACGTCCGATGACTTGTTTGAAAGAGGACTTTCCAAAGAGGATATTTGGAAAGAATCCGGTAAATGGAATCAGCTCTTTCATGATATGCTTGAAGAGGCAAGTGAAGAATTCGATGTTGATATAAGGGGTTCGGTAGCGGTTGAAATTTTCTCCCTTCATGCTCAAGGAATTATCATGATTATTACCGTCGACCATACTAGGGAAGATGAGGAAGCATTGGATGATGGTTTAATTGAAATGCAGGTAAGAGTAGGGGGCTGTGAGGACTTTTTATATGAATTTGAAGAATTTGAAGATATAATTAGTCTCGCGAAACGGCTTTCCTTATTAGGTATTTATGGTGGGAGTCTATATGTATATCGCAGCCGCTACTTTCTTTTGCTGACAAAAATAGAAACCGAACAAAGCTCTATTACCGCCTCATTGATGTCAGAGTTTGGCAATGCATCCATATTAAGTCCGTATGTCCTTAAAGAATACGGAAAGCTCATAGTCGGTCACGTAGCGATCGAAACCCTTCTCCACTATTTCAAATGAATAATACACATATCTAATAAGGAGGGGGGAAAACCGCTCCTTAAGTTTTTTCACAATGTTATTGGTTATTTTAAAATAGCAAATAATTGCGAATGGCCGCCTTTGCATAGTCACATTATATAAAAAGAAAGGTGGATTTTTGTTCTTGCATTAATTGCCTAAAGGTGTATACTTGTGACTGATAGCGGACATTAATCGTTTTAGTATTTTCTTAGGAGGTTTATAAATGTCTACCGAAAAAGGTAATGAAAAGACTAATCATGAGGGTAAGCATGATGTGTTAAAATCAACACAGACCGTTATACATAAAGCCCTTGAAAAATTAGGTTACCCTGAAGAGGTATACGAGCTCTTAAAAGAGCCGCTAAGAATGATGACAGTCAAGATTCCAGTTAGAATGGATGATGGATCTGTAAAAATATTTACTGGATACCGTGCCCAACATAATGATGCAGTAGGCCCAACAAAGGGAGGAATCCGCTTCCATCCTGGTGTAACAGAGACAGAAGTGAAAGCCCTTTCAATATGGATGAGTTTAAAATGCGGAATCGTCGATCTTCCATATGGCGGCGGTAAAGGCGGGATTATCTGTGACCCGCGCGATATGTCATTCCGTGAGCTTGAAAGATTAAGCCGTGGATATGTAAGGGCAATTAGCCAAATCGTTGGCCCAACAAAAGATATTCCTGCTCCTGATGTATTTACAAACTCGCAAATAATGGCTTGGATGATGGACGAGTACAGCCGGATTGATGAATTTAACAATCCTGGTTTTATCACTGGCAAACCGCTCGTACTTGGAGGTTCCCATGGTCGTGAGTCGGCAACAGCAAAAGGGGTCACGATTTGTATCCGCGAAGCAGCGAAAAAGAGAGGCATCAATATCGAAGGAGCTAGAGTCGTTGTCCAAGGTTTCGGCAACGCCGGCAGCTACTTGTCAAAATTCATGCATGATGCAGGTGCCAAAGTAGTAGGGATTTCAGATGCATACGGTGCACTTTATGATCCGAATGGACTCGATATCGATTACCTGCTTGACAGAAGGGATAGTTTTGGAACTGTAACAAAGCTATTCAATAATACAATAACTAATAAGGAACTGCTTGAGTTGGAATGTGACATCCTCGTTCCGGCAGCAATTGAAAATCAAATTACCGAAGAGAATGCCCACAATATTCGTGCCAGCATCGTGGTTGAGGCCGCAAACGGACCTACAACATTAGAAGCAACGGAAATTCTAACTGAGCGCGGAGTTCTACTTGTACCTGACGTATTAGCCTCTGCAGGCGGCGTAACTGTTTCCTATTTTGAATGGGTGCAAAACAACCAAGGTTACTATTGGTCAGAAGATGAAGTAGAAGAAAAGCTTGAAAAAGTAATGGTCAAATCCTTTAGAAATATATATGATACAGCCCAAACTCGCCGTGTCGATATGCGTCTTGCCGCATACATGGTCGGTGTAAGAAAAATGGCTGAAGCAAGCCGCTTCAGAGGCTGGATTTAAGTTGTTACCATTGAAATATGTACTCAAAACTCCTATCATTAACAGGTAGGAGTTTTTTATATAATAATAAAGATGCATGAATGTTTTAAGGAGTGTTCCATTGTGCAAATAGAAGACGTAATTATTATTGGCGGGGGACCGTGTGGAATGGCGGCTGCGATCGCCTTACAGGAAATCGGAAAAAGCCCGCTTATCATCGAAAAGGGCAACATTGTAAACTCTTTATATAACTATCCAACCCATCAAACATTTTTTAGTACTAGTGAAAAATTGGAAATTGGTGACGTCGCTTTTCTAACCGAAAATTATAAACCAAAAAGAAATCAGGCACTTGTCTATTATAGAGAGGTTGCAAAAAGAAAGAATCTTCGTATTAATCCCTTTGAAAAAGTGACGCAAGTGACGAAAGACAATCATTTGTTTACAATTGTAACAGAAAAAAATACTTATCATGCCAATTATGTTGTCATCGCCACCGGCTACTACGATAACCCCAATTTTATGAAGGTACCAGGTGAGGCGCTGCCTAAAGTGTTTCATTACTTTAAAGAAGCGCATCCCTATTTTGACCAGGATGTCTGCGTAATAGGCGGGAAAAATTCCAGCGTAGATGCGTCCATTGAGCTTGTAAAGGCGGGTGCGAGAGTAACTGTTTTATATCGTGGAAATGAATACTCTCCAAGTATCAAGCCGTGGATACTCCCGGAATTTGAATCCTTGGTCCGGAATGGAATCATTCACATGGAGTTTAATGCAAATGTTAAAGAAATAACAGAAAATGAAGTCATTTATGTAAAAGAAGGCCAAGAAAAGTCTATAAAAAATGACTTTGTATTTGCCATGACTGGGTACCACCCTGATCATCAATTTATTAAAAATATGGGAGTAATTATCGACCAAGAATCAGGAAGGCCGATTTTTAACTCTGAAACGATGGAAACAAACATAGAGGGGATTTATATTGCAGGGGTACTAGCGGCGGGTAACAATGCAAATGAAATCTTTATCGAAAATGGAAGATTTCATGGCGGACAAATTGCAGGTTCAATCTTAGAGAAAGAATCAAAAGGGTGAGATTACTATGAAAAAAGTCGTTTTGTTAACTACAGGCGGTACAATTGCAAGCAAGCCAAATAAAGATTCTGGAAAACTTGCATCTGGTGCATTGACAGGTGAAGAACTTACCGCTATGTGCCAATTGCCAAATGATATTGAAGTCATTGTTGAATCTGTCTTTCAAAAAGCCAGTATTCATATCACTTTTGATGATTTAGTTTTATTAAAATCAAAAATTGAGGGCTATTTTAAAGATGATACGGTTTGTGGAGTGGTCGTCACACACGGGACAGATACAATGGAAGAAACAGCCTACTTCCTTGATTTAACAATTGCCGATTCCCGTCCAGTTGTAGTAACCGGATCACAGCGTTCCCCAGAAGATTTGGGGAGCGATGTCTACATTAACCTCAGGCATGCCATCTATTCAGCCTGTTCTAAGGATTTGCGAGACGCCGGGGCAGTTGTTGTTTTTAATGAACGGATTTTTGCAGCAAGATACGTCAAGAAGGAACACGCATCCAATATTCAGGGGTTTAACTCCTTTGGATTTGGCTATCTGGGAATCATTGATAACGACCAGGTTCATATTTTTCAAAAGCCTATAAAACGGGAGTTTTATAAAGTGTTTACAGCTATCCCTCAGGTTGAAATTATTAAATGCTATATTGGTGCCGATGGAAAGTTTATTAAGGCTGCAAGAGAAGCGGGAGTAAAAGGAATCATCCTCGAGGGGGTAGGCCGTGGCCAGGTTGCTCCCAAAATGGTGGAAGAGATAGAACTATCGATAAAAGCTGGAATTAAGATGGTTGTTACAACCAGCGCTGAAGAGGGCTCTGTTTACACAACCTATGATTACGAGGGCAGTGCATATGATCTTTATAAAAAGGGAGTCATCCTTGGCAGCGATAATGACTCCAAAAAGGCCAGAATTAAACTTGCTGTTTCACTTGCAAGCGGCTTAGAGAATATCCAATTTTAGTGGAAGCTGGAATAAATCTTTCATTTTCCTTACGTCCATTTCCATGTTAGACTTAAGAAAATGGAGTTGAAAAGAGGTTCATCATGCTGGGAATCTTATCTGCCGGGATCGCCCCCGGCTTGGCCTTGCTAAGTTATTTTTATTTAAAAGATGAATATGAATCAGAGCCTATTCCCCTTGTTCTTAGAACATTTTTGTATGGTGCGCTGTTGGTATTTCCAATTATGTTTATCCAGCATGTCCTAAAGACTGAGCAATTGCTTGACTCAAGCATGATTAATGCATTTATCAGTACTGGTTTTCTAGAGGAATTTTTTAAATGGTTTATTGTTTTTTATGCCATTTATCAACATGTCGAATTTGATGAACCATTTGATGGAATTGTCTACGGTGCGGCAGTGTCCCTTGGATTTGCTACCGTTGAGAATATTTTTTACCTGATTGCCAACGGCATTGAACATGCCATATCCCGGGCTCTGCTCCCGGTTTCCAGTCATGCACTCTTTGGTGTAATAATGGGATTTTATTTTGGCAAGGCAAAGTTTACAGAAGGCAATAAAGCAAAATGGCTTTCTTTGTCATTGTTACTCCCGTTTGTTCTGCACGGTTTCTACGATTTAATCCTGCTATCTTTAGAAAATTGGCTGCTTATCATTTTTCCTTTCATGATCTTTCTATGGTGGTTTGGACTTAGAAAAGTGAAAAAAGCGAAAATGTTAAGTGCTAACCATTTTAAAAAACAATATTCACTTGAAAAGACCCTTCATCATTGATGTTGGGTTTTTTTAGCTACTACGAGGGTGTGAAATTTTCCTAAACTTTACTTTCTTTAACGCATAAGGACAACTGCGCCTCATGAACTGCCCTTACTGGCTCGCCAATCGGCGAGTTTTCTTTATTTATTTGGAATAAAAACACCATTTAAACAAAAAATAGGATTAATGCAAAAAGATTTACAAATGGGGGTTAATGTTCCATGTTGAAGAAACCGATATTAATAAATCTGCTAAGCTTATCCCTTTTAATAACGCCATTACCTTTCGTAAAAACCAATCAGGTTCAAGCTTTTTCGGGACAGGTAATCCAGCATGGTGCGGTTGGCACCGATGTCATTGAATTACAAGAAAGGCTCAAACATTTAGGGTTTTTTACAGGGAAGGTGGATGGCGTTTTCGGTTGGCGGACCTATTGGGCCTTACGGAATTTCCAGTATGAATTTGGACTGCCTATTGATGGTTTGGCAGGACCAGCTACAAAAGCGAAAATAGTGAAGGCGAGCAAAAACTATAAGGCTGGCAATAATTCTGCAGCAAAACCAAATGCAAAACCGCAAGCTCCTGCCAAAAAGCCGACCGCCGCTAACACTCCGGCCGGTTTTTCGCAAAATGATATCCGCTTAATGGCAAATGCTGTTCATGGAGAGTCAAGAGGTGAACCATATATCGGCCAAGTTGCAGTTGCTGCAGTCATCCTAAACAGGGTACAAAGTGCTTCCTTTCCAAACACCGTTTCTGGAGTCATCTTCGAACCAGGAGCATTTACGGCAGTCGCTGATGGACAGATTTGGCTGACTCCAAATGAAACTTCTAAAAAAGCAGTGATTGATGCGATTAATGGCTGGGATCCAACCGGCGAGGCTTTGTATTATTTTAATCCTGCAACGGCAACAAGCGGCTGGATTTGGTCAAGACCGCAAATTAAAAAAATTGGCCAACATATTTTTTGCAAGTAGAGGTGAAAACAGTTGATTAGAGGAATATTGATTGGCGTTCTCGCAATAGCTGTTGCGGGTACTGCTTACTGGGGTTACCAGGAACATCAAGAGAAAAACGCGGTGCTTTTAAATGCAGAAAACAATTACCAACGGGCATTCCATAATCTTACTTATCGAATGGACCTTTTAAATGACAAAATTGGCACAACACTTGCAATGAATTCAAGAAATTCATTATCACCGTCGCTAATTGAAGTTTGGAGACTTACATCTCAGGCGCATAGTGATGTCGGTCAACTTCCATTGACGTTGCTGCCATTTAATAAAACAGAGGAATTTCTTGCGAATATCGGAAATTTCAGCTATCGGACTGCCGCCAGAGATTTGGATAAGGAGCCTCTTTCTGAGCAGGAATACGAAACGTTGAAGTCCCTTTATAAGCAATCTGGACAAATCCAGTCTGAGCTTAGAAAAGTCCAGCATATGGTGTTAAAGAACAATCTGCGCTGGATGGATGTAGAGCTTGCCCTTGCCTCAGGCAAGGAAAATACAGATAACACAATTATTGACGGTTTCAAAACTGTTGAGAAAACCGTCAGCGGTTATGAAGAAACTGCACAGGGGCTTACCTTAACAAACTTGCAAAAAAAGGATGAAAACTATAAAAAAATTAAAGGGAAATCCATTACAAAGCAAGAAGCTGCAGATATTGCGAAAAAATATTTGAAAATTGACGGCAATGCGGATGTGAAGGTCACCAAAAATGGCAAAGGGTCTGACTATGGCTTTTACAGTGTTTCCGTAAGGAACAAACAAACTGGTCAAGAAGCAAGCATGGACATCACAAAAAAAGCCGGCCATCCCATTTGGTTTATGAACAACCGCCCGATCGATAAGCAAGCCATCAGTTTGAATGCTGCCAATAATAAAGCACTTGCTTTTTTAAAAGAAACTGGCTTTAAAGACTTAGAGACTTTTGAAAGTTTTCAATATGATAATGTTGGTGTCTTTAATTTTGTCACCAATACCAATGGAGTCAGAATCTATCCGGAATCGGTAAAGGTTAAGGTTGCTCTAGATAATGGTGATATTGTCGGAGTTTCTGCGGAGGATTACTTAAAGTCCTTTCAAACAAGAAATTTAGATAAACCAACCATTACACTTGAAGATGCCAGAAAGAAAGTGAATCCAAATCTAAAGGTGATGGAGGACCGTCTTGCTGTTGTCATCAATGATTTAAATGAGGAAGTCTTATGCTACGAATTCCTCGGGACAATGGGAGAAGATACTTACCGTCTCTTTATTAATGCGAAAACCGGTTTAGAAGAAAAAGTAGAGAAACTAAAGAATGCGGAAAATATGTATGAAGGTGTTTTATAAGGAAAAGCTCATGCTTTTCCTTTCTTTATTTTGGTCCGCTGCGAGAATAAAATATTGAATCAGCCCCCATAATAGGTATAACTTGGTTTTGGGGTGAATGGATTTGGAGAAAATCGAAAAAATTTTAATGAAGGTAATCATCATACAGTTTCTATTTTTACTTCTAACTCAATTTTTTCTGCATCAGCTAGATACCCTGCCGGAATTGCAGCAGCTAACCAAATACGAAGGCGTCAATGAAAATTCCATCACCGAAATACTCCAGACCTTTCAAGGAAACTAATTAATTGCCTCTGCAAACAGACTTATTGAAAGCATAAATGATTAGAATTTGAAATTTCAACACGATAATTATTAAATGAAGAAAAATATGAGCAGGCTTTGCCTGCTTTTTTTGTTTTAATGGATTAAATTAAGGAAGGATTCTGGTCTCTTATGGTAAAATAAATATAGACAACTTTAGATATTCATTAGGAGGATTTATGAAAAGAAAAATATCCATCGCAATTGACGGTCCTGCTGCTGCCGGTAAAAGCACTGTAGCAAAAATAGTGGCAGAAAACTTATCGTATATTTACATTGATACGGGTGCCATGTATAGGGCGTTGACATATAAAGCAATTGCGAACAATCTTGATCTCGAAGATGAGGACTCCCTAGTGGAAATGCTGCTCGATACAGAAATAGGACTCCTGCCTTCTGATAACGGGCAAATCGTTTTACTCGATAATCAGGATGTTACTAACGAAATCCGTACATCTGAAGTAACCAATTTGGTATCCATCCCTTCCAAACATCTGCGGGTAAGGGAAGAAATGGTGAGAAGACAGCAATCGTTTGCGAAAAGCGGAGGTGTTGTCATGGATGGGCGTGACATTGGCACTCATGTTTTACCTAATGCAGAGGTAAAAGTCTTTTTACTCGCCAGTGTGGACGAAAGAGCTGAGCGGCGTCATAATGAAAATCTTCAAAAGGGTTTCCCATCAGACTTGGAAAAACTAAAAGAAGAAATTGCGCGTAGAGATAAAATCGACTCAGAAAGAGAAGTTGCTCCTTTGAAAAAGGCCGAAGATGCCGCTGAAATTGATACTACCTCTTTGACTATTCCGGAAGTAGTCGATAAAATTATGGCTCTTGTGCACGAAAGGATTGGATGAGTTGACGTTTTATACCTTTGCAAGATCAGTAGTAAACGCAATCTTTAAACCGTGGTATCGAGTTGAAACGATTGGAGCGGAGAATATACCAAAAGAAGGTGGCGTGCTTCTTTGTTCCAATCATATTCATAATTTTGACCCCATTATTGTCGGGATTACCGGGAAAAGGCCTGTTCATTTTATGGCCAAAGAGGAAATCTTTAGAGTCCCTGTCTTAGGGAACATCGTGCGGAAATGTAACGCTTTTCCTGTAAAAAGAGGGATGAGTGATCGTGAAGCACTAAGAAAAGGGATCAACATATTAAAGGAAGGGCATGTGCTTGGACTTTTTCCAGAAGGAACAAGAAGTAAAACTGGGGAATTAGGGAAAGGCCTTGCCGGTGCTGGTTTTTTTGCTTTGAAAACGAATTGTGCAGTAGTTCCGTGTGCGATTCTTGGCCCTTACAAAAACCTGCAAAAGTTAAAGGTAGTTTATGGAAAGCCTATTCAAATGGATGACCATCGAAATTCGAAGGCTTCTGCAGAAGTAGTCACTGAATTAATTATGGATGAAATTCATAAACTTATTAAAGAGTATCGATAGGTTTCCGCTTGACAAAAGACGCGATTTATAAGAAGTTAAATAATGAGATTCAATTTTGGGCAAATCAGAATTTATAGATAATTATAGATTTTGCTAGTCAATGGATTAAGGAGGATTACATATGTCTGAAGAATTAAATCAGGTAGAAGTGAAAAGCTTTGAAGTTGGCGACAAGGTAACGGGACAAGTTACTAAAGTAGAAGAAAAGCAGGTGCTTGTTGATATCCAAGGCAGCAAACTTGATGGGATTATTCCAATCAGTGAATTATCAAGCCTGCATATTGAAAAAGCTTCTGATGCGGTTAAAGAGGGCGATGAATTAGAGCTTGAAGTAATGAAGGTTGAAGAAGAAGCATTAATTCTTTCAAAAAGAAAAGTGGATGCCGGAAAAGCTTGGGAAAGCCTAGAGCAGAAATTCCAGAGCGGCGAGGTTATTGAAACCGAAGTAAAAGATGTTGTGAAAGGCGGCCTAGTTGTCGACCTTGGAGTTCGCGGCTTTGTCCCTGCATCCCTTGTTGAGACATATTTTGTCGAGGATTTTAGCGACTATAAAGGCAGAACTATTACTTTTAAAATTGTCGAACTCGATAAAGATAAAAATCGCTTAATCCTTTCCCACCGTGCTGTTGTTGAACAGGAAAAGGCAAAGCAAAAATTATCCCGTCTTGATGCAATTCAACCGGGTGATATCATTGAAGGTACAGTTCAAAGATTGACTGATTTCGGTGCTTTTGTTGATATCGGTGGAATTGATGGACTTGTCCATATTTCCCAATTATCACACGAACATGTCAATAAACCAACAGATGTTGTGCATGAAGGCCAAAAGGTTAATGTAAAAGTCCTAAGCGTGGATCGGGACAGCGAAAGAATTTCCTTATCCATTAAAGAGACACTTCCTGGTCCGTGGTCAAACATCTCAGAAAAGGCTCCAAAGGGCAGTGTGTTAACCGGAACCGTTAAACGATTGGTTTCTTATGGAGCTTTCGTTGAGGTTTTCCCTGGTGTTGAAGGCCTTGTTCATATCTCCCAGATTGCCCATAAACACATTGGTACTCCTCATGAGGTGTTAAAGGAAGGACAAGAGGTATCCGTTAAAGTTTTGGATGCAAATGAAGCTGAACAGCGCTTATCTTTGAGCATCAAGGAGCTTCTTGAAAAAGAAGTTGAGGAAACATACGATTATGAGCTTCCGGAAGAATCAAAAGGATTCCAGCTTGGTGAAATGATTGGAGATAAGTTAAAGAATCTGAGAAAATAATGGTGATAAAACGTGTCTAGATTGGAACGTAAATGGGATCACATCCGCCTGGCTATTGAAAATGGGCAAACGCGTTCTTCAGCATTTGATGATATTAAATTTATTCACCAAAGCTTACCGAATATCGGTATTAGTGATGTTCGATTAAATCAAAAAATAGGCGAACTTTATTTAAGTTCGCCTATTTTTATCAATGCGATGACGGGCGGCGGCGGTGAAAAAACTTATTCAATTAATAAAGAGCTGGCCATTGCTGCCGGTGAACTTGGATTGGCGATGGCTGTTGGTTCTCAAATGTCTGCTGTTAAGGACCGTACTCAAAGCTATACCTATGAAGTGGCCCGTAAAGAGAATCCGAAGGGAGTTTTGATTGCCAATCTTGGCAGTGAGGCAAAGTTGGATGATGCAAAATATGCAATTGAAATGATTGAGGCCAATGCGCTGCAAATTCATTTAAATGTAATCCAAGAGCTGACCATGCCAGAGGGGGATCGTGACTTTTCCGGAGCCTTAAAAAGAATTGAAACTATCGTAAACGGTGTAGAAGTCCCAGTGATCGTCAAAGAGGTGGGCTTTGGGATGTCCCGTGAAACGATTCAAATGCTTTCCTCGATAGGGGTGAATATTGCCGATTGTGGGGGGGCCGGAGGAACCAACTTTGCGGAGATTGAAAATAAACGAAGAGAGAAATCCCTTCCTTTTTTCGCTGATTGGGGTATACCCACTCCTGTTTCAATTGCGGAAGCTTCATCCATTTCCAACATTTCCATCATTGGCTCGGGCGGTTTTGTGAATGGTTTGGATATTGTCAAAGGAATAGCCTTGGGAGCGGATGCAATCGGGATTGCCGGTCATTTCCTGAGAATTCTTCTAGAAAAAGGGACAGAAGCATTAATTGATGAAATGCAGGAAATGCTCATGGAAATCACTCTCATAATGACAGCTTTGGGTGTAAAATCCATTTCGGAATTGAAACGTGTTCCCTTGATTATTTCCGGGGATACCTATCATTGGTTAACCCAAAGAGGAATTGAAACTAAACAATACAGCCAGCGACAAGTTTAAAGCTCCTGCAAATGCAGGAGCTTTTCTTCATTGTCTGGCTTCCGCGCCTAGGGGCTTGAAGGGAGGTCTACAGCCAATCCGTCAAGAAGGCAGTGAACAGCCTTCTCGCCGTCACGTCTAATGCCCTGTCTCCCCTGGTCAAGGCGCTTTCGCTTTTCTTTTAATAATCGTCCTTCCCATCATTTAAACCTCTTGCCTCATCAGGACCTGAAAGTTTTGTTGCCCCCTTATAGTGCAAGGCCTGATCTCGATCTGACTCCACTCTTCTGCTTGCTTTTAGCTTTTTCTCTTGGCGGTCTCTTCCCATCTTTCTACACCTCCTCTTAATAAGATGAATCAGACAGGAAATATTATTCAATGAGTATAAAAGTTCGTTAGGAATATCAATAATGATAATACTAGGAGGTGTATGTATGGAAGGTGCGGCATTTTATTTGATTTTTTGGATGTTTTGGGTTTACCTTACGTTTATTTTACCTAAGGATAATCCGTATCGGCTAAGGCTTGCGGCTGCAGTATTAATCCTGATTATTTTTTCAGACTATCATTTTAATTTCGGAATGGTTGACATTTATGCAAGCGGGGTTGTCATCTTAAGTTATTCATATTTATTTATAAGCAAAGAAAAGCAGCGGGTTATCATATACCTTCTCATTTGTTCTTTAATTATCACAATCGCATACGTAACCTTCCATTTGTTCGAAATATTTGACCCGGTTTGGTTAATATTTAAGAAGGAATGGATGATGGGAATCGGTATCGGCTATTTGGCTATAATCCTGCAAAACACATTAAAGGGAAGATTGCTGATTATATTTAGCGGAACCATGCAAGGAGAATTATTGTACGCGTATATTTTAAATAAATTTCAATTTCCGCATTCGATAGGAGATTTTGCTTATTTAGATGTATGTGCGTTAATTTCCGCAGTAACGGTCGGCTGGAGCCTTTTGGAAAATGCCGGAGCAGTATTGCAAAATCATTTCCACCTTTTGGAAAAAGCGAAACAAAAATCATCTTAACAAGATTTATTCCCCCTATTCGTTGCAGGAGGAGATTAACATTTGCTAAGATAGGATAGTTAGACCCTTCTGGGGGTACCCCGAAGGGTTCTTTCATCATTTTAGAAACATTACATACTAAAAAAAGTTGATTAACGGATAAGAAAGGATGGCGATTAGAATGGTTAAACCTGTTATTGCCATTGTGGGAAGACCGAATGTCGGAAAATCCACTATTTTTAATAGAATTGTTGGTGAACGAATTTCAATTGTTGAGGATATCCCAGGTGTGACGAGAGATCGAATTTATAGCTCAGGAGAATGGCTCAACCATGATTTTAATATCATCGATACAGGTGGGATTGATATTGGTGATGAACCGTTTCTGGAGCAAATCCGGCAGCAGGCGGAAGTGGCGATTGATGAAGCTGACGTCATTATCTTCTTAACGAATGGAAGAGAAGGGGTAACGGCTGCCGATGAAGAAGTGGCGAAAATTCTTTATAAAACAAAAAAGCCAATTATCCTGGCGGTTAACAAGATTGATAATCCGGAAATGCGGGATATGATTTATGATTTTTATGCACTTGGGTTTGGGGAGCCGATCCCGATTTCGGGGTCTCATGGACTTGGACTAGGGGATTTATTAGACGCGGCGGCAAACCATTTTCCAAAAGGCAGAGAAGATGAATATGACGAAGATGTTATTAAGTTTTCTTTAATTGGCCGGCCGAATGTCGGAAAATCTTCATTGGTCAATGCGATATTAGGAGAAGACCGCGTAATCGTCAGCAATATAGCAGGCACAACCCGTGATGCTATCGATTCTCCTTATACGTACGAAGGACAAGAATATGTTATCATTGATACTGCAGGAATTAGAAAAAAAGGAAAAGTATACGAAAGCACCGAAAAATATAGTGTGCTTCGTGCACTTAGGGCAATTGAACGGTCAGACGTGGTTTTGGTGGTCATTAATGCGGAAGAAGGAATTATTGAACAAGATAAGAAAATCGCTGGCTATGCCCATGAAGCAGGAAGAGCGGTCGTCATTGTCGTCAATAAGTGGGACGCTATTGAAAAAGATGAAAAAACGATGAAAGAGTTTGAGCAGAAGATCAGAGATCATTTTCTGTTTCTTAATTACGCTCCGATCGTTTTCTTATCTGCAAAAACGAAAAAAAGAATCCATACCTTGCTGCCAATGATTAATTTGGCTAGTGAGAACCATTCTATGCGTGTCGAAACAAGCGTCTTAAACGATATTATTATGGATGCTGTTGCCATGAACCCGACACCAACCGATAAAGGTAAACGGCTAAAAATTTATTATGCAACACAGGTTGCAGTGAAGCCGCCAACCTTTGTCATTTTTGTCAATGAACCAGAATTACTGCATTTTTCTTATGAACGTTTTCTCGAAAACAGGATAAGGGATGCATTTGGCTTTGAAGGCACCCCGATTAAAATTTATGCAAGAGAAAGAAAATAGCCTTGAGGCGGTGATCTTACATGGAAGAGAAACAAAAGGCTGCTGCAGTTGTTGGTGCTGGGTCTTGGGGGACAGCACTAGCAATGGTGCTGGCGGATAATGGACTCGAGGTCCGGTTGTGGAGCCATAATGAGGAACAAGTTAAAGAAATAAATCAGTTTCATACCAACAAAAAATATTTGCCTGGAATAGAACTTCCTGAATTAATCGTTGGCTATGCTTCCTTAAGCGATGCTTTGGCAAATATTAAGCATGTTATTTTAGCGGTTCCCACAAAGGCCATTCGCGAGGTCATTCGGAAGATTCATGCTGTCATTACTTCTCCGATAACGATAACGCATGTAAGTAAGGGGATTGAGCCTGATACTTTGATGAGAATTTCAGAAATCATCAAAGAAGAAATGCCTGAAGAGCTGTTAGAAGCTGTCGTTGTTCTTTCTGGTCCAAGCCATGCAGAGGAAGTTAGCCTCAGACACCCAACAACGGTTTCGGTTACATCGGAAAATATGGAGGCAGCTGAGGAGATTCAGGATTTATTTATCAATCACAATTTCCGTGTCTATACGAATTCCGATGTAATTGGGGTTGAGATAGGCGGTGCTTTGAAAAATATTATTGCCTTGGCTGTAGGAATTACCGATGGGTTGGGCTATGGGGATAATGCCAAAGCTGCCCTTATGACAAGAGGATTGGCAGAAATCGCGCGGCTTGGCACAAAAATGGGAGCTAACCCGTTAACTTTCTCCGGCTTGGCTGGAATAGGCGATTTAATTGTCACGTGCACCAGTGTTCACTCAAGAAACTGGAGAGCAGGAAATTTATTAGGAAAAGGAAAAACCTTAGAGGAAGTACTTGATAGCATGGGCATGGTCGTGGAAGGTGTCAGAACCACGAAAGCTGCTTACCAGCTGGCCGAAAAATATGAAGTGAAAATGCCTATTACCCTTGTGCTTTATGATGTTTTGTTTAATGGCAAAAATGCAAAAGACGGGGTAGAGGTTTTAATGGGCCGCAGCAAAACGCATGAGATGGAAGATTTGGTTAATATTTTGGATGAAAGAAATTAATGATGAAAAAATGTGCCTTTTCCATCAAAAAATAGGCGTTCTTCTGATACGCTTTAACATGAAAATGCATACAATGCAACGAAGCAACTTGGTAGTATGACGCTGGAGTATGGGTTATTTAGTCTTGACCTGGCTGAAGTAAGGAATTCGCCCCTCTTTACTTCAGTTTTTTATTTTATAGGCTTTGTTAAACTGGTCTGTTGATCTCCGCTTCACAAGGAAATCTTCGGCAGCATAGTCTTCACACGGCAAAAAGCGGCAGCTTTTAGGAGGGGAGCCTCTCGGCGCTAAACGCGCCTGTGGGGTCTCCTCTGCCCCGTACTCCCGCAGGAGTCTCGCCCCTTCCGCTCCAATCAACAGTAAGTGCTAACTTAGCCTATTTTAAAAAGGACTAGCTATGTTATAATAACATTCGGACAAGGGGGGAATTACGTTGTCACCAGGTATGTTAAAAATGTGGATATCCGTTGGCGGAATGGCTTTAATGTTTCTTGCCATTATTACCATTTATTTGAGCAGGTATAAATTAACAGGAGTACTCCGTTTTGTTACAGCTATTCTTGCCTATCTGTTTATGATTGCAGCAGGGTTTACACTGCTTATCGTATTTCTGACATGATGAAAAATATACATATAAAGGTGATTATATGAAGTGGAAGATGCTGGGCTTGTGTGCAGCTATGGCTTTCCTGTTAGCTGGATGTATGTATCCTAAGGAGGAATTGGCAAAGAACCAGATCCCCTACAAGGATCAAATACAAGCAGTTCAAACGGCTGTGGACGATTTTAGAAATGATAATGGCGGTATACTGCCAATCAAAACGAAAGAGGCGGGTACCCCAATATATCAAAAGTATCCAATTGATTTTAAGAAGATTGCCCCGAAATATATAGCTGAACCACCTGGTAATGCATTTGAAAACGGAGGGATATTCCAATACGTTTTGGTTGATGTGGAAACCAGTCCTACTGTGAAACTGATTGACTTAAGAATGGCTGAAACGATCAGGGATATGAAATTAAGATTAAAGGCAATGGGGTATCCGCCCTATAAAAAACAAATTGCCAAAAATGTGTTTACTTTAGACTATAAAAAATTGGGGTATAAGGAGCCGCCATATGCAGTCAGCCCATATTCCAATCAAAATTTATCCTTTGTCATCACTGGGAATGCCGAAGTATATATAGATTACAGCCCTGACCTATATCAGGCAATTAAGAAATCAGACCAGAAAGTGAAACCCGGCGAGGATATACGTCCTATTCTAGTCAATAATTCTATGTTCGTTCCGGCTTTTTCCCTGCCTTACACCGTAGACTCCAAAACAAATGAACCGGTATTTCTAGAAGAATAAGATTTAAAGTCATAACCCTTTTCCTGCGAAATATATTGTAGGAGAAGGGTTTTTTTTCAATAAATAAATGCGGTACGGCGAATGCCTAATTCGATCGTATCGATGAACATAAATAGAAACCCTCCATCCATTTTGACTTTACAGGTACTGTAAATACCAGCTTTACATGAAATTTTTTTTGAAGGAGGTAAAAAATTTTAGAAAGGTGTCATAACTGGGTAGGACAACATCATAAACATATACTGTCCAAAAATACCCATATGGATGAAACTATCCCACTTTACTCTATGATCAGGAGGGGATCACTTGGAAAAGGTAGATATTTTTAAAGATATTGCTGAGAGAACGGGCGGCGATATTTATTTAGGAGTAGTCGGAGCAGTACGTACGGGAAAATCAACATTCATTAAAAAATTTATGGAGCTTGTTGTCTTACCGAATATAAACAGCGAAGCAGATAGATCGCGAGCGCAGGATGAGCTTCCGCAAAGTGCAGCAGGAAAAACAATTATGACAACAGAGCCTAAATTTGTTCCAAATCAGGCCGCAACAGTTCATGTTGATGAAGGCTTGGACGTCAACATAAGACTTGTGGATTGTGTTGGCTATACAGTACCTGGGGCTAAAGGATATGAAGATGAAAATGGCCCTAGAATGATTAATACGCCATGGTATGAAGAACCAATTCCATTCCATGAGGCGGCTGAAATTGGCACTAGAAAGGTCATTCAGGAGCATTCCACCATAGGTGTTTTAGTTACAACAGATGGAACCATTGGAGAGATTCCTAGAAGTAATTATATCGAGGCAGAGGAAAGGGTTATTGAAGAGCTAAAAGAAGTCGGCAAACCATTTATAATGGTGGTCAACAGTGCCCAGCCATATCATCCAAGCACAGAGACTCTTAGGTCCAACCTGGCTGAAAAATATGACATTCCCGTCATTGCCATGAGTGTTGAAAGCATGCGGGAAAATGACTGCCTAAATGTGCTCCGCGAAGCACTCTATGAATTTCCTGTTCTTGAAGTCAATGTCAATTTGCCGAGCTGGGTAATGGTTCTAAAGGAAAATCATTGGTTGAGAGAAAGCTATCAGGATGCTGTAAAGGAAACGGTAAAAGATATCAAGAGATTAAGAGATGTCGACCGGGTAGTGCAGCATTTCAGCGAGTTTGAATTTATCGACAAGGCAGGACTTGCTGGAGTGGAAATGGGTTCAGGAGTTGCGGAAATCGATTTATTCGCGCCTGATGAATTATATGATGATATTTTAAAAGAAATTGTCGGGGTCGAAATCCGCGGGAAAGATCATTTACTTGAGCTAATGCAGGATTTCGCTCATGCAAAAGCAGAATATGATCATATCGCCGATGCTCTTAAAATGGTGAAACAGACAGGATACGGCATCGCTTCGCCGACGCTTTCCGATATGAGTCTAGAAGAACCGGAAATTATCCGTCATGGCTCCCGTTTTGGTGTGAGATTAAAAGCAGTGGCGCCATCTATCCATATGATTAAAGTAGACGTTGAATCAGAATTTGCACCGATTATTGGAACAGAGAAACAAAGTGAAGAGCTTGTTCGTTATTTAATGCAAGACTTTGAAGATGACCCGCTCTCAATTTGGAATTCTGATATATTCGGCCGCAGTTTGAGTTCGATTGTCCGCGAGGGCATACAGGCGAAGATCTCCTTAATGCCGGAAAATGCTAGATATAAGTTAAAAGAAACGCTAGAAAGAATTATTAATGAAGGATCAGGCGGCTTGATTGCTATTATTTTATAATTGGACTCCTTTGGAGTCTTTTTTTTATAAGCTTCTACCCAATTATGACCAATAAAGTAGAATTCTGTAGAGGAAATGAAAAGATTCCCATAATTTCTTGAAATCTTCTTGATAAGCTTAATTGATTATGATAATCTTTTAACAGAATTACGTTAGTAGTGCATCAGTCCTTTATTTTAAAAGGTTTTTTCAAAGATTTAGAAATTGTTGCAAATGCGGTGATTTTTATAACTTTTACAATAAAACTGCGCTGTTGAACGTATAGAAATCAGAAAAAGTGTTTAGAAATGTAGATAAGTAATCTTATTTATCTCGATAAACCTTTGGGAGGAGGTGAAAGGCATGAACAAGACAGAGCTTATTAATGCAGTAGCGGAAGCCAGCGAACTTTCTAAAAAGGACGCAACTAAGGCGGTTGATGCTGTTTTTGATTCGATTTTAGATGCTTTAAAGAATGGTGATAAGGTTCAACTTATCGGTTTTGGTAACTTTGAAGTACGCGAGCGTGCAGCACGTAAGGGGCGTAATCCTCAAACTGGTGATGAAATCGAAATCGCAGCTAGCAAGGTTCCTGCTTTCAAACCAGGAAAAGCGCTTAAAGACGCAGTTAAATAATTACATAAATTAATGCTTTAAGCGAATGCTTAAGAGCAAAGGCCATGGCAAACACCATGGCCTTTTTCTTGTTCTAGAAATTATAGATGAAGTCATTGTGTATAACTTGTTACTAGGGTAGACACGTCCAGCTCCAGGCCATCGCCGCTGAACAGGGCGCTTGCGCTTTTGTTCTTTGGCACTGTTAAATTGCCTGCTAAGAAAACAATATGCTAATATGTATTTGTCATCTATTAGAGGCAAATAGGAGGAGTTAAACATGGCAGAAGTAAATCGTGCCCAAATTGAAGAGGCGGTACGTTTAATATTAGAAGCAGTTGGGGAAGACCCAAATCGGGAAGGGCTTCTTGACACCCCCAAACGAGTAGCAAAAATGTATGAAGAGGTTTTTAGCGGATTGAATGAAGATCCTAAAAAGCATTTTGAAACGATTTTCAGTGAGGATCATGAAGAATTGGTATTGGTGAAGGATATTCCCTTTTATTCCATGTGCGAACATCATCTTGTTCCATTTTTTGGGCATGCACATGTGGCTTATATCCCTCAGAATGGTCGTGTTACGGGACTAAGCAAGTTAGCGAGGGCTGTGGAAGCTGTTGCTAAAAGACCCCAGCTGCAGGAACGAATTACCTCCACCATTGCCGACAGTATAATGGAAAAATTAGAGCCGCATGGTGTAATGATTGTGGTGGAAGCAGAACATATGTGTATGACGATGCGTGGAGTGAAAAAACCGGGAGCGAAAACCGTAACAACTGCTGTTCGTGGAACTCTTGCCGAGGATGTCAACGCCCGCTCCGAAGTGCTTTCCTTAATAAAAAATTAACTTTTTCTAAACTTTAGAGGTGATGATGATGGAAAACCGGCAGCCACAAAGTAGTGACTATATTGTCATTAAAGCAAATGATGATGGGGTAAGTGTCATCGGTCTAACGAGAGGTACCGATACAAGATTCCACCATTCTGAAAAGCTTGATAAGGGTGAGGTATTAATTGCCCAATTTACAGAGCATACTTCTGCTATTAAAATTAGAGGGAATGCCAAAATTCTTACTCAATATGGGGAAATTGAAAGTGAAATGAAAAAATAGAGGACTTTTTGGTCCTTCTGTTTTTTATAAGAGTATTTTTAGTTGATAAGAAATATTATTATTTTGTGAATTCCTGCTCATGGATGTTTATATGTGTTATAATGGTGACTGCCTTGTTTATTGGCAGAGTTTTTCTAACTTAATATTTAACATGCATTTTCCTATTGGATTAGGAAATAAGAATACATAAAGATACTACTTCGGGGAACAAGGGTGATTAAAATTGCAGGATATTCGACAAAAGTTAATAAGCATTAAGGAAAAAGTCGAAAACCGTGTTTTTGACCCTTACTTGCTACAGTATATCGATGCCCCAATAGTCGATGAGGATAAACTCCTAATTTTGGTTTCCATAATGGACCGGCTGGATCTGCCTTATCACGAAATGGAAAACTATGCCCTCTCGACCATGTTGGTACAAATCGCCCTCGATACCCATGAACATATTACATCAACAAATGAGGAAAAAAACCGGCAGCTAACTGTTTTGGCCGGGGATTATTTTAGCGGCTTGTATTATAAACTCTTGGCCGATTCAGATGACATTTTCATGATAAAAGCACTTTCAGAAGGAATTAAGCAAGTAAATGAACATAAGATTTCAGTATACTTTACAGAGTCAGAGGATATCGAACAGCTGATGAAAAGTATGATGGGGATTGAAAGTTCGCTGCTTTCGAAGCTTGCCGAATATTTTAATATCGACCTATGGAATGATGTTCTAGCCTATTACTTGCTATTCAAACGGTTATTAAACGAAAAGGCTATATTCCTTCAAAACGGCAGCTCCATTTTATTTGCTGCATTGAAAAAAATAATGGTACCAATCCACGACTGTAACAAAGACTTGCCGGATAAACAGAAAGATCAGCTTTTAAAGGTATGTGACCGGTATCTTGAACTTTCAAAGCAAATAATTGAAAAAGGGATTCCTAGGCTTCCATATCTAAATCATTTGCTTGAAGGCAGGATTTCCAGTGTATTAAATCAATATCAGCCATATGCCAAAACATTTGTGGAAGAAGGGTGAAACATGCAGCAATCGAAAGAACAACGTGTTCATCAAGTGTTCGAAAAAATTTCTGATAGCTATGATAAAATGAACTCTGTTATCAGCTTTCAGCAGCATATAAGATGGCGTAAAGACACGATGAAAAGAATGAATGTACAGCCTGGCTCGAAAGCCCTGGATGTCTGCTGCGGCACTGCTGATTGGACAATTGCTTTGGCAGAGGCTGTCGGTCCATCCGGAAAAGTGATTGGTTTGGATTTTAGTCAAAATATGCTGAAGGTGGGAAAGGAAAAGGTCCGCGAGCTTGGGTTGAATCAAGTTGAACTCATCCATGGTAATGCAATGGAATTGCCTTTTCCTGATAATAGCTTTGATTACGTCACCATTGGCTTTGGTTTAAGGAATGTGCCGGATTACTTGCAGGTCCTAAAAGAAATGCAACGGGTTGTAAAACCGGGCGGAATCGGGGTTTGCCTTGAAACTTCCCAGCCAACCCTGATTGGTTATAGACAACTGTTTGTCTTTTACTTTCGTTTTATTATGCCTTTATTCGGAAAGATGTTTGCGAAAAGCTACCAAGAATACTCTTGGCTCCAAGAGTCTGCACGCGATTTTCCAGGGATGAGAGAGCTTGCCAGAATGTTTGAGCAGGCTGGCTTTCAAAATGTAAAATATAAGCCATACAGCGGCGGTGCGGCTGCCGTTCATATCGGACATAAGAAATAACATAAACAAAGACAGGATGAAAAGCTAGGTGGATACAAATGAAATTAAAAATGATGTATTCATTTTTGAATTCGGATATTAGTTTAATCGAGAAAAAACTGGAGGAGACGATTAAATCTGAGTCTATCCTCCTGCAGCAGGCTTCTTTGCATACATTACAAGCCGGAGGAAAAAGAATTCGTCCTGTTTTTGTTTTGCTTGCAGGAAAATTTGGCAATTATGATATAAACGTCATGAAGAATGTTGCGGTCGCATTAGAACTAATTCATATGGCCTCGCTTGTTCATGACGATGTCATCGATGATGCTGACTTAAGAAGGGGACAGCCTACTGTCAAAGCTAAATGGGATAACAAGACAGCGATGTATACGGGTGACTTCGTGTTTGCCCTAGCGCTTGAATTGATGACTAATATCAAGCATCCTTTAGCCCATAAAATCTTGGCGAATGCCATAGTAGAAGTAAGCGTAGGGGAAATTCAGCAAATTAAGGATAAATATCGTTTTAATCAGAACCTTCGGGACTATCTCCGCAGAATTAAAAGAAAAACAGCATTGTTGATTGCTGTCAGCTGCCAGCTTGGTGCGGTTGCAGCAGATGTTGAAGAAGCCATTCATAAAAAGCTTTATCGGTTTGGGTATTATGTGGGAATGTCCTATCAGATAATTGACGATATATTGGATTTTACCGGAACAGAAAAAGAATTAGGCAAGCCTGCTGGCGGCGACCTTCTGCAAGGAAATATTACGGCTCCGGCCCTGTTTGCAATGGAAAATGAGGCAGCCCGGAAAGAAATAGAAAAGGTCCATGCAAACAGCTCAAAAGCAGACATACAAAGAATTATTTCCTTGATCAAGCAAACCGGTGCAATTGATAAGTCACTTGCTTTAAGTGACCTTTATTTAGAAAAGGCACTGTTTATTCTAGAAGAACTGCCTGTCAACAAAGCAGGTAAAGCGCTTCGGGATATTGCCAAGAACATTGGCAGAAGGAAATTCTAGTTTTGATTACGGTCTTGCCATTTATACCAAACAATGTTAATATTTTCGTGGATTGTTTTTGCTAGCAATCATATACATAATTATTTAGGAGTGGAATAGATGGAAAGAACTTTCTTAATGGTTAAACCAGATGGCGTACAACGTAATTTAATTGGTGAAATTGTTGCCCGTTTCGAGAAAAAGGGCTTCCAATTAGTTGGAGCAAAATTAATGAATATTTCAACAGAACTTGCATCTGAACATTATGGTGAGCATAAAGAGCGCCCATTCTTCGGAGAATTAGTTGATTTCATTACCTCCGGACCAGTATTTGCGATGGTATGGCAAGGAGAAAACGTGATTGCAACTGCCCGCCAAATGATGGGTTCTACCAATCCAAAGGATGCTGCACCTGGAACAATCCGCGGTGACTTCGGCTTAACGGTTGGTAAAAATGTTATTCACGGATCTGATTCACCTGCAAGTGCACAACGGGAAATCGGCATTTTCTTTAATGAGACTGAATTAGCAGAATACACAAAATTAGTAAACGAATGGATCTATTAATCCAAATAATGAAAGCACTTGTATGAAAATACAAGTGCTTTTTTGTATACGTATTCATAAAGAAAATTTCTTTTTTCTGAATTGTCCTACTATGTTTATTTGGCTGTATATGTTATATTGATACATAATTCTTTAATGAGTTGAAGGGGGAAAGAATATGGGCATGAGGTACTTAACTGCGGGAGAATCCCATGGTCCGCAGTTAACGACAATATTAGAAGGTTTTCCAGCAGGTATGCCTTTAGAGGCAGACGATATAAATAATGATCTTTCAAGAAGGCAAAAGGGCTACGGCCGCGGAAGAAGGATGCAAATTGAAAAGGATACTGCAGAGATTATGTCAGGCGTCCGCCATGGACTGACACTCGGCTCACCGATTGCTTTAATCGTTAAAAATAACGATTGGAAGCATTGGACAAAAATTATGGGTGCTGAACCACTTGAAGAAGGTCAGGAGGACGAAGTAAAAAGAAAAGTTAGCCGTCCAAGGCCAGGCCATGCCGACTTAAATGGTGCAATTAAATATGGACATCGTGATATGAGAAATGTCCTTGAACGTTCATCCGCACGTGAAACCACGGTTCGGGTAGCTGCGGGAGCAGCAGCCAAAAAGCTGTTGTCGTTAGTTGGTGTGGACATTGTATCGCATGTTGTAGAAATTGCTGGGATTAAGGCGAACCTTGACAGTTCACTTACACTGAAGGAATTAAAAGAGCGGACAGAAAATTCACCAGTGCGGACCGGGGACCCAAATGTGGAGCAGGAAATGATGAATGCTATTGATGAGGCCAAGAAAAATGGTGATTCAATTGGCGGCGTAGTGGAGGTCATTGCAACTGGGATGCCGGCTGGCGTGGGCAGCTATGTTCATTATGATCGCAAATTAGATGCAAAATTAGCGGCGGCGATAGTCAGCATTAACGCATTTAAAGGCGTGGAAATTGGCATTGGTTTTGAAGCAGCCTCTAAACCAGGAAGTCAAGTCCATGATGAAATAGCTTGGAGTAAAGAACAGGGCTACTACCGTTTGACAAACCGGCTAGGCGGTTTTGAAGGAGGAATGACCACAGGTATGCCAATTGTTGTCCGCGGTGTAATGAAGCCGATTCCGACCCTTTATAAACCGTTGATGAGCGTTGATATTGAAACAAAAGAACCGTTTTCAGCCAGCGTTGAACGTTCCGACAGCTGTGCAGTTCCAGCGGCTGCTGTGGTGGCGGAAAGTGTCGTAGCTTGGGAGCTTGCAAATGCGCTAGTTGAGCAATTTTACAGCGACCGTTTCGACACCTTTGCGGCAGAAATCGATAAGCAGCGTGCCTATGCGAGGGAATTTTAATGGACACAATTCAAATCCATACAAAGTCAAAAAACTATCCGGTCTTTGTTGGAGAAGGTACCCTTCAAGACATAGGTGCGTTTTTAACGCATCACTTTCCTAAATTGACGAAACTATTCATTATTACGGATGAAACAGTAGCCGGGCTTCATCTAGAGAAGCTTCTGGCTGTCTTAGAACCATTCAAAACGACCGTTTTTACTGCTCCGAAGGGCGAGAAGGCTAAAACCTTTGAGGTCTATTATAATGCCTTATCAACTGCACTTGAGAACCGTCTCGACCGGAAATCAGTTGTATTAGCCTTGGGCGGGGGGGCTGTTGGTGACCTGTCTGGATTTGTTGCGGCTTCTTTTATGAGAGGAATTCCATTTATTCAGATACCAACCACGATCCTCGCACACGATAGTGCGGTAGGCGGTAAGGTAGCCATTAATCACCCGCTTGGCAAAAATATGATCGGCTCTTTTTATCAGCCAGAGGCTGTTTTTTATGACCTGACATTGCTTAAGACTCTCCCTATCCAGGAGATTCGCTCGGGATTCGCGGAAGTGATTAAGCATGCCCTTATCAATGATGCTGATTTTTATCAATGGCTTTTCTCCAATATAGATGATTTAAATTCCCTTACATTGGAAGAATTATCGAAGTCATTAACAAAAGGAATACGAATTAAAAATGAATTTGTCAGTCAGGATGAAAGGGAAACAGGCATCCGTGCCTTTTTGAATTTTGGGCACACATTGGGCCATGCCATTGAAGCGGAAATGGGCTATGGGAATTTCACTCACGGTGAATCTGTCATGATTGGGATGGTGTTTGCCTTAAAGCTCAGTATCGAGTTTAGAGGGCTTGCTTTTCCGTTGCAAGAATTCATCCAATGGGTAGAAAAGCTGGGTTATCAAACCAAGATTCCTGATCATTTATCTCTTGAGAAATTAGTAACCAAAATGAAACAGGACAAAAAGTCCGTGGGGGAAACAATTCATTTTGTATTCCTCGAAGAAATAGGGAAACCGGTGCTTCAAGAAGTAAATGAAGCTGATATTCTTGATAGACTCAGGAAGTTTTAAAGTGAAGGGGGAGTTTAGCCATGATTAGAGGGGTGAGAGGAGCGACAACGGTTGACGCCAACACGGAAGAAGCGATTGTATCTGCAACCGAGGAGCTTTTGGCAAAATTGATTGAGGTCAATCATATTGAGCCGGAATTCGTCGCATCCGTTTTTATTTCTACAACTGAGGATGTCAATGCTGTTTTTCCTGCAAAGGCATTGCGTAATTTCACTGGCTGGACATATGTTCCGGTCGTATGCATGAGAGAGATTCCTGTTCCTGGCTCTTTACAAATGTGCGTAAGAATCATGATGCACGTCAACACCTCTGTTTCCCAAAAAGACATTAATCATGTCTATTTAAAGGATGCAGTGGTACTTAGACCAGACTTAGGCAGCAGCTTGTCATTATAAGGGCTCTGCTCATTTTAAGAAAAATAAAGAAAGGATTAGATAATCATGAGATGGAAAGAACAATTATTAACTCTTACGCCATATCAACCGGGGAAATCCATTGAATCAGTAAAAAGACAATATAATTTAGAGCAAATTATCAAGCTGGCTTCGAATGAAAATCCGTTTGGATGTTCACAAGCGGCTCTTTCAGGTCTAAAAGAAAATTCGACAAGCCTTGCTATTTATCCAGATGGGTATGCGACAATTTTAAGAGAAAAGCTTGCTTCCTTCCTACAAGTGGACGAGAATGAAATTATCCTTGGAAACGGTTCAGATAACCTTATCCAGATGATTTCAAGGGCGCTCCTGCATCCAGGTGCCAGCACGATCATGTCGACACATACGTTTTCACAATACCAGCACAACGCTGTAATTGAAGGGGCTGTCATTAAAGAGGTGCCTGATATCGACGGGGATCATGATTTAGAGGGGTTTTTGACGGCCATAGATGATCAAACTAATGTTATTTGGGTGTGCAGTCCGAACAATCCAACTGGTACATATATACCGGAAAATAAACTGATCCCATTTCTTGATCAAGTACCTGAACATATTCTTGTCGTACTTGATGAAGCTTATTATGAATATGTGGTGGCGGAAGATTATTATGATTCCATCAGTCTCGCACGGAAATATCCGAACTTGATTGTACTAAGGACATTTTCAAAAATTTATGGCTTAGCAGCGCTCCGTGTCGGCTATGGAATTGCCAATAGCAGCATTATCAAAGCGCTTGAGCCAGCCAGAGAACCATTTAACGTAAACTCATTAGCGCAGCTTGCTGCAGCTGAAGCTCTTTCCGACCAAGAGTTTGTCGAACAATGCAAGCAGAAAAATAGACAGGGTCTTGCTCAATATTACGAATTTTGCGATAATAACAGCCTGAAATTTTATCCGTCCCAAACAAATTTCGTTTTAATCGATTTTCAAGTAGATGCTAATGAGGTATTTCAGTATTTGTTGGAACGAGGCTATATTGTCCGCTCTGGTAAAGCACTTGGCTTTCCAACAGCAGTTAGAATTACAGTAGGCTCTCCTGAACAAAATGAAGGATTAATAAAGGTTCTAGAGCAATTCCTTTCAGAAAAATAAACAGCAGTTCCTAAGAAAATTGTCCAGCATTTGGCGCCGATAGGTAGGCGCCTTACGCTTTTTGTTTTAGGGGGAGTGATCCATTGAAAGGCCGGGTTTTTGTTATTGGATTAGGGTTAATTGGGGGATCTCTAGCGCTTTGTATAAAAAAAGAGCATCCTGAATCGACCATTATTGGATTTGATATTAATAGGGAACAGGTCAGACTTGCCAAAATGCTGGGTGTCATTGATGAAATAGCGGAGAATATTCCCGATGGCTCACAGTATGCTGATTTAATCATCGTTTCCGCACCTGTAAATGATTCGAAAACGATACTTAAGGCTCTCTCCACATTACCATTAAAACCGGATGTCATTATTACCGATACGGGCAGCACGAAGAAGATAATCGTCGAAAATGCTGCTGAACTAAGGGAGAGGGGAATCACCTTTATTGGTGGTCATCCGATGGCGGGGTCACATAAAAGTGGAGTTTCAGCTGCAAAGGATATCTTGTTTGAAAATGCTTTTTATCTTTTAACCCCTGAAGAAATGGTTGACATTAGCAAGGTGGATGAGCTTAAGCACTGGTTAAAAGGAACAAAAGCAAAGTTTTTGACAATAACACCTGATAACCATGATTATCTGACAGGCATTGTCAGTCACTTTCCTCATATCATTGCCGCATCAATTGTCCGTCAGACAGAAAAATTGTCTGAATCGGAATCTTTAATCCCCCGTCTTGCGGCAGGAGGCTTTAGAGACATTACCAGGATTGCCTCCAGCAGTCCAAATATGTGGAAGGATATATTGCTGCACAATCGGGAAAATTTAATTGCTTTATTAAATCAGTGGCAGGAAGAAATGGAAGGGGTAAAGGAATTACTCCAAACAGGTAACGAAAAGGATATCTATCAATATTTCTATCAGGCTAAACAATATCGGGACGGCCTGCCTATCAAAGAAAAGGGTGCAATTCCAGCCTTTTATGATTTATATGTTGATATTCCAGACGTTCCCGGGATTATTTCGGAAGTGACCGGTTATTTAGCGAAGGAAAATATCAGTATCACAAATATTCGCATCCTCGAAACACGAGAGGATATTATCGGAGTCCTTGTCATTAGTTTTCAAACAGAAGGAGACAGGCAAAGAGCCGAGAAGTGTATTCTTACTTATACAAACTACTCCACCTCGTATGGGAGTTAAAAAGATTTAAATTAAAAGGTGATAAAATGACTTCATTAAAGCTAGCAACTAATAAAAAAAGTTTAACTGGTGAAATAACGATTCCGGGTGATAAATCAATTTCGCATCGTTCTGTCATGTTTGGTTCGATTGCCCATGGAGAAACGCGGGTCACGAATTTCTTGCCAGGTGATGATTGCCTAAGCACCATTTCATGTTTTCGTAAACTCGGGGTAACCATTGAAGAAAATGGCGGAGAACTCCGCATTCTGGGCAAGGGCTTTGAAGGCTTAACCGAGCCTGACGAAGTATTAGATGTCGGCAATTCGGGCACAACCATACGATTACTAATGGGAATCTTAGCCGGGAGACCATTTTTCTCTACACTTGTGGGTGATGAGTCGATTGCGAAAAGACCTATGACAAGAGTAACAGGTCCTTTATCGAAAATGGGTACGGCCATCGACGGCAGGAAAAATTCAGCATTTACTCCCATCTCCATTAGAGGCGGCAAATTAAAGGCTATTCATTACGAACTTCCAGTTGCAAGTGCGCAGGTAAAATCAGCACTGATCCTCGCCGGTCTTCAGGCCGAAGGCGAAACGACGATTTTAGAACCGGCCGATACTCGTGATCATACTGAGCGAATGATTCGTAAGTTTGGCGGTAAGATTTCTAAAGTAGGTCAAATTATTAGGGTAGATGGGGGACAAAGGCTGTCTGCAGCAAGTGTAAATGTACCCGGAGACATTTCTTCAGCTGCTTTTTTCCTAGTTGCCGGGGCTGTTGTGCCAAATAGTGAAATCGTTCTGAAAAACGTAGGTTTAAATCCGACCCGGACTGGAATCATTGAGGTTCTAAAAAACATGGGCGCTGGACTAGAGATCATCCAGACGGAGGATGATTCCTTCGAGCCAGCTGGCGACCTTGTAATCAAAACATCCAGCCTGAGCGGTACGGTAATCGAAGGAGATTTAATTCCAAAATTAATCGACGAAATTCCCATCATTGCTCTTCTTGCCACACAGGCCGAAGGTCAAACGGTCATAAAGGATGCAGAAGAGTTAAAGGTAAAGGAAACAAACCGGATTGACACAGTTGTTCAGGAGCTAAAGAAACTAGGTGCTGACATCGAAGCAACAGAAGATGGGATGATTATTCACGGCGGAACTAAACTTCATGGCGGAGTAGTGTCCAGTCACGGGGACCATCGAATCGGCATGATGCTTGCTGTCGCTTCTCTCCTTTGTGAAGGAGAAGTCACCTTGGATAATCCAGAAGCGATCGCTGTCTCCTACCCTAATTTCTTTACACATTTAGAAAGTCTAATTCACTAAAAAGCTGCCTTCCAGGGCAGTTTTTCCTTTTTAAGTCTCTTGCCCTATCATACTTTTTCAAAAATCCGCATAGCTTGTCTTAAAGAGATGAAAAGGGTGATAGGATGGCGTATATCATTGAAAATGCCAATATCCTAAAAAGGAAAGAGCTGAAAAGCTGCTCGTTATTCATACAAGACAACCGGATTGCTTCCATCCATACAAATTTTAAGTACTACCGTCATATGAAAATGGACCTAGAGTCATTTATTATGACCCCTTCATTTGTCTTGTTGAATTCAAACATCCCACTGAAAAACGCCTTTCAAGACATGAAAAAATGGATGATTGATTACTTTCTTACCAAAGGCTCCACTACCCTATTCACTTATGTACAGGCTTCCTTTGCAGAGGAAATACCCGATAAAATCAATGAACTCAAAGTTGCCCTCAACAGCAGCCCAATTGATTATCTAATCGGTGTAAAAATACCAATCCGTCTGATTACTCCTTCATTAATCCGAAAATGTAAAAAAGAAAAAGTTCCTGCCATTTTTGTTGGTTTGGATAACCCTGATGATTTAGTGAACGTACCATGGGGATGGATTAGAGAAGCGTTATTTCCCTACAATTGTCCGTTAATTCCAATTATTTCTTCAACAGAAAAGAAGGAAGCAAAGGCTGTTCTGTCGAAATGGTTAACTATAATGGAAAAGGAAAAAATGCCGGCCCTATTAGAGGAATTAGAAGAAAATATACCGCTCTCAGCAACTGTTATAAATAAAATAGGTTTATTTCCTCATAAAGGCAGCCTGATGAACGGGACAGAACTAAGCTATAATCTATATGAAAAGTCCAGGGAAATCATCAATGTTGATGAAGCTGCTTTATTTCATTATTATGGTGATAGACTAGCAATCACAGTCCACAAGGGAAAAATCGTCCGTTCTGGGAAAGAGGTATTATTTAAACCAGGATATGGAGAATATGTAAAAGTGCGAACACCATCGTTTTTTTCCTTGTAAGTAAACGGGAGAGGTATCTGTCAATGGAGCGAATCAAGAAAATTATTACGATGTTAGAAAACGGCCAACATAAAGAGGCCTTAAATGAATATAATGTTGTACTACAAAGCGGCATGCCTGAGGAGAAATTTCTTCTTGGTGAAGAGTTGTTTCAATATGGTTTTCTCGATGAAGCAAGGGCCTTGGTAGAGAATTTGTTAAACAGCTATCCAGAAGAAGGAGAACTGCTGGTTCTTCTTGGTGAGATACTGATTGAAGCAGGTGAAGAGGAAGAAGCCATTCTTGTTTTGGAAAGAATCTCCGAACTTGATGTTCATTTTGCGCAAAGCTTGCTGCTCATGGCTGACCTTTATCAGCAGCAAGGATTATATGAAGTTTGTGAAAACAAACTCTTAAAAGCAAAGGAAATCTTGCCAAAGGAAATCATTATTGATTTTGCACTAGGCGAGCTTTACAGTGAACAAGGAGAAGTTACAGCAGCATTAAATGCCTATGAAAAGGTTCTAGAGGAGACAACTGAAGTTGCCGGAGTTAACATTCATGCCCGAATGGCAGACCTGTTAAGTGCATCCGGCGTTTTTGAAGAAGCATTAGTTTATTACGACAAAGCGCTTGAAGAGAAATTAGAAATAAACACACTTTTTGGTTACGCTTTCACAGCCTTGCAGGCAGGCTATAACCGGACTGCTATCGAAAAGTTTACAGAATTAAAAGAACTAGATCCGGAATATCATTCCCTTTACCTACTTCTTGGAAAGGCTTATGAGCGGGAGGAAGAGCTTGAAAATAGTTTCCGGATTATTCAAGAGGGTATTAAACTTGATGAATTTAATAAAGATTTATTTTTCTACGGCGGCCAAATTGCCGCCAAGCTGGGTAAACTTACCGAGGCTGAGCAATATTTGCGGGAAGCACTAGTGTTGGACCCCGGATTCACTCAGGCAGTAATGGTGCTGAATAAATTATTTTTACAGGAAGAGCGCTATGAGGATGTTTTACTTCTTCTAGCTGATCTTGGATTGACCGATGACGAGGAGCCACAGCTTTTATGGGATACAGCCCTTGCTTATCAAAAGTTGGAGTCATATTCAAAAGCATTAGACAAATATGAAAGTGCATATACTTTTTTTAAGAATAACGAAACTTTTTTACAGGATTATGGATATTTTCTAATGGAAGAAGGAAAAACCACCCTTGCCGCCGAAATTTTTAAACAACTGCTCGTATTTGATCCAACCAACAGTGAGTATCTGGATGTGCTTGAACGTCTTGGTGAATTTGAAGAATAAATAAAACAAAAAAGATGAATATGCAGAGGAGGGAATACGACTATGGCAACCCCTGTTTCTGTCAACGAGAAGAAGGATTTTATACGCTGGTTTCTAAATCATTATCAATTAAAAAGAAGAGAATGTGTATGGATTCTAAATTATTTAATGAGTCACGATCAGCTCATGGAAAAAGTTCACTTTGTGGAGCAGGCCCAATATTGTCCGCGCGGCCTGATCATGTCGACTCATTGTGTGGATAAAGTGCCATTCCGCTTTTATAAAGAAAATGTGATGACAACAGATGCCGAAAAGTCCTTCCATGATATTCGCTTGAATCGGGATGAGGACATTTATATTCAATTAAATTTTCATGCTTCTAATCAAGCACACCAGTATGCAGCTGTTTTGGAGGAGAATCCATACGTCCCGAAACACCTCCAGGTAAATGAAAAAGATGGAATTGTAGCAGAGCAATTTTTGCAAAAAAGTATCGAACGCTTTCAGCGGGAAAAACTCCTCCAATTAATAGATGAGGCCCTAGATAAACAAGACCGTCCCGCTTTTGAACGATTAACCAAACAACTAAATAAATTAAAAGCAACCGAACCGAAAGGAAGCCTGCGCTAAGCAGACTTCTTTTTTTGTCTGCTGAAGCTTTTTTATGTTATTTTAAACAAATTTTTTTAGAAGTTTTATTTTCTTTTAAAGTTTTAGGAGATAATGATAATATAGGGGTAGCGATGAATAAAGGTTGGTGTAACATAGATGAAATGGATATCCCAAGAGGTTGAGACCTACTTAAATGCTAAGGAGTACGTCGATACCGCTGTTGTACCGTTATATTCGGTAGCCATTGGCGGGGAGATGAAAGAATCAGCAGAAGCCGCCGAATTTATTGGCCTGTTGACCACTCATCTCGAAAGACAATTTACAGGGAGAATTTTGCTATTCCCGCCATTTACATATTTAAAAAATGATTCAAGCGAAAAAGTTTTAGCCGAATTAAAGAATTGGGAGGTGAACATATTAGAGGCTGAATTTAAACATGTATTTTATATTACCTCGGATATCGAATGGAGAACACGTGAAGGAGAACTTGATGGTGCTGTTATCTGGGTTCCTTCAATACCGCTTGAACAGATGAATGATTCGCAAAAATTAAAAATGATGGACAGCCAAGTAAAGCAGCTTTTAGCACTATTCACACAAAAGTGGCATCAAAAAGCGTAAAAACTATGTATAAACCTTATTTTAAAACAGTATTGATATTGACCTTACTCAGAAGTTGATATATCATTGTTATGTCCTAGTTTTATATGTGTTTAATTAATGTCCGCTGGACTTACTTCGTGAATAGAGGGGGGATAATCATGAGTAAAGAGCGCGTTTCTAGACGTCAATTCTTAAGCTACACATTAACAGGTGTAGGCGGTTTCATGGCTGCCGGCATGTTAATGCCAATGGTAAGATTTGCAGTTGACCCAGTTTTAAAGGCCGAAGCTGGCGGTGATTTCATTGCAACTCCAAAAAAAGTGTCAGAACTTACTGACGAACCGGTTCGTGTTGACTTCACGTTCAAGCAGAAGGATGCTTGGTATGAGTCGGAGGTAACCGAATCAGCGTGGGTTTACAAGGACGGAGATAAGATTATTGCACTGTCGCCAGTATGTAAACATTTGGGCTGTACCGTTAACTGGAATTCTGACAAAGAACATCCGGAACAATTCTTCTGTCCGTGCCACTACGGCCGTTATACGAAGGATGGGACCAACGTACCAGGTACACCACCACTTCACCCGCTAGATGTATATCCATACAAGGAAAAAGACGGTTTCCTATACTTAGGAAAAGCAAAACCACGGAAGGAGGCGTAATCATTGTTAAACAAAATTTACGATTGGGTAGATGAACGTTTAGATATTACGCCTATGTGGCGCGATATCGCAGACCATGAAGTGCCTGAGCATGTTAACCCTGCCCATCATTTTTCTGCGTTTGTCTATTGCTTTGGCGGTCTGACATTTTTCGTTACTGTAATTCAAATTCTTTCCGGTATGTTTTTAACCATGTATTATGTGCCGGACATCAAAAACGCATGGGAATCTGTTTTTTATCTGCAGAACCAAGTAGCATTTGGACAAATTGTCCGTGGAATGCACCACTGGGGAGCAAGCTTAGTATTAGTTATGATGTTTTTACATACGCTTCGGGTCTTTTTCCAAGGAGCCTATAAAAAACCTCGTGAATTAAACTGGATTGTCGGAGTACTGATTTTCTTCGTCATGCTTGGCTTAGGTTTTACAGGCTACCTTTTACCTTGGGATATGAAAGCACTATTTGCAACAAAGGTAGGTTTGCAAATTGCTGAAGCGACGCCGTTTATCGGCAGCTATGTTAAAATTCTGTTATCCGGACATGAAACTATTGTCGGTGCGCAAACATTAACCCGTTTCTTTGCGATTCATGTATTCTTCCTGCCGGGAGTATTATTTGGGTTAATGGCAGCACACTTTGTCATGATCCGCAGACAAGGTATTTCTGGACCGCTATGATTCAAATTTTAATCTAAACTAGAAAGTTTTCATATTACGTTGAAAAAGGAGGGGAATGCTCAATGCATCGCGGTAAAGGTATGAAGTTTGTCGGTGATTCACGTGTAGTTGCACCTGAATCTAGAAAACCGAAACTTCCTAAAGACTATTCAGAATACCCTGGCAAAACAGAAGCCTTCTGGCCTAACTTCCTTTTGAAAGAATGGATGATAGGTGCAGTTTTCCTTGTTGGCTTTTTATGTTTAACCGTTGCTCATCCGGCTCCACTTGAAAGGATTGCGGACCCGACGGATACAGGTTATATTCCATTACCAGACTGGTATTTCTTATTCTTGTACCAATTGTTAAAGTATACTTACGCATCCGGGCCATATACGGTTATTGGTGCAATGATTATCCCAGGACTTGCTTTTGGAGGATTATTATTGGCTCCATTCCTTGATAATGGACCTGAACGCCGTGCAAGTAAGCGTCCAATTGCAACAGGAGCTATGTTACTGGCATTGGCTGCCACTGTGTTTTTAACTTGGCAATCTGTAGCTACACATGACTGGGCAGCTGCTGAGCGTCAAGGGAAAATTGTTGAAAAAGTCGATATTGATAAGTCTGCAGAAGGATATCAAATCGCTAAAGATAACACATGTTTAACATGTCATGGTGAAAATCTTCAAGGCGGTGCCGGTGCACCAACCTTGATCGGTACAGGTTTAAAACCTGAGGAAATCGCTAAGATTGCAAAAGAGGGTAAAGGCGGCAAAATGCCTCCAGGTATCTTTAAAGGTGATGACGAACAGCTGAAAAAGCTATCTGAATTTATCTCTGGTCTTGGCGCAAAATAATACTGCACCAAAAAAGCTGACGGGATTACGTCAGCTTTTTTGTATATTCTGTAACAAACTAAATAAAAGTAACGGAAGGGGAGTCGTTGTGCGCTGGATTTACCCTCTTTTGGCCAATCGGTCGATTCTTAAATTGCTATTAATTGTTAATATAGCTGGCACAATCTATGGATATTATTGGTATGGGTGGCAGTTGGAGAAAACCCCGGCTATATTTTTAATTTTTGTACCTGACAGTCCCACTGCAAGTCTCTTTTTTGTTTTTGTCCTTATTGCCTTTTTACTGAGAAAAAATTGGCCGCTAATGGAAGCACTAGCGATTGTCACACTTTTTAAATATGGAATTTGGGCTGTAGTGATGAATATCCTTGTTTTTGTTGTTCAAGGGGAATTGGATCCAGTTGGTTATATGTTGATTTTCTCTCATTTTGCTATGGCTGTCCAAGGGCTTTTATTCGCTCCGTTTTATCGACTAAAACTATGGCATATAGTAGTGACTGCAATTTGGACACTGCATAATGATATCATCGATTATGTTTTCTTTATGCTTCCAAGCTATCAAATGCTTGACCGCTACATCCCACAAATCGGCTACTTTACGTTCTGGTTGTCAGTTATTTCCATTGGGATTGCCTATTATCTTTGTATCCGCCAAAAAAGTTTTAAACTTGAAATTAAATAATTCTCTGTTATAAATTATGGTCTAACCTTGTCCACCCCTTCATACATTTTATTAGTAATGAGAGGGGGGACAAGTTAGTGAATATTAAGAAGTTCCTGTTTTTAGCAATTATATGTTTACTAATGCCGATATCAGTATATGCGGAAGGACAATCCCCAATGGAACGGCTTGATGACATTTCCGATGAAGCTCTTCAAATGGTCAAGTTTCATAGATATGATGACGCAAGGAAGTTACTTGATTATTTTTCTGATCAATTTAAAGGTGTTACAGTCACTGGACAGCCATTAACGATGGATGAGGTTCGAATTATTAACACTTCTCATGACGAAGCAATGGAAGCGGCAGTGAGTCCTGATATGAAACATGAGGAGCGTATTAATAAGTTGACGAAATTCAGGCTGGTTATGGATGCGATTGCCACAAGTCATCAGCCCTTATGGACGGAGATGGAAGGTCCGATCATGACAGCATTCCATCAAGCCAAGGAAGCGGCTGTAAACGGAAATTCTGCAAACTTTCATACGAGTTTTAATACCTTTTTATCCCTCTATAACGTCATTTATCCAAGTATGAAAATTGATGTTCCAGTGGAAAATATACAAAGATTAGATGCACGTATCAAATTTATTGACGAATTTCGTTCTCAAGTTTTAACTGATTCACAAGGCCGGGTTGAGCTAGATAAACTTGATACAGACCTTCAGAATTTATTTGCCAATATTGAGGATGATGAGGCCGATCCTTCCCTTTGGTGGGTAATCATTTCAACTGGGAGTATTATCATTGCGACATTATCTTATGTCGGCTGGAGGAAATACCAAGGGGAAAAGGAAGTTAGAAAAGACCGGTCCAGAGAGCATAAAGATTGACGCCTCTAATCCCTTTTACTAGAATGTAAATCATTATAGAGCTCTCTTAGGAGGTTTCATCATGTATTTGCTTTATTTTGCTTTTATCATTCTGATTCCTTTATGGGCACAGTGGAAAGTAAAAAGTACATTTACAAAATATTCTAGAGTTTCTTCTTCAACATATCGCAGAGGTGCTGAAGTAGCGAGAGAAATATTGAATGCTAACGGTTTATATAATGTTGCCGTAGAAGAAGGCCGGGGATTTTTAAGCGATCATTATGACCCAAGAAGCAAAACCGTTCGTTTGTCACCAGAGAATTACCACGGCCATTCCATTGCAGCTGCAGCAGTTGCGGCTCACGAATGCGGACATGCCATTCAGGATGCTCAAGGATATGCATTTTTGAGGTTTCGCCATGCCTTAGTTCCTGTTGCCAACCTTGGATCAAATGCCTCGTGGATTCTTATAATGATCGGCATATTTGCCCATCTTTCAGGAATGCTGCTGTTAGGAATTATTTGTATGGCAGCGGCAGTACTCTTTCAAATTGTAACTCTTCCTGTTGAATTTAACGCCTCAAGCCGGGCCATGCACCAAATTGCTTCACTAAGATTGGTCGGCGGCGGCGAAGAAAGGGAAGCCCGCAAGGTTTTAAACGCGGCAGCCCTTACTTATGTAGCAGCGGCAGCAGTAGCCGTACTGGAATTACTTAGGTTAGTATTAATTTTTACAGGGATGAATCGAAGTGAAGATTAACCAGAAAAGGCTGACTCGTTCCCGAGTCAGCCTTTTAGTCTGTTATCGGCATTTTATTTTCATCTAGCGTAAAGCCTTCCCCGTGGACATCATGAACGATAGAAATGGAGATAAATGCATACGGGTCGACAGAAGTAATTAGATTTTTTAAACGCATAATTTCATTCTTAGCGACCACACAATATAGGACGTCCCGTTCACTTTTTGTATAGGAACCGAAACCTTTAAGAGCAGTGACACCGCGTTCCATCTCCTCCATTATTTTAGCGGCGATTTCTTCGTTTTTCTCGGAAATAATCATTGCTCCTCTTGCTGAGTAGGCACCTTCTTGAATAAAATCAATTACTCTTGCCCCAACAAACACGGCTACCAAAGTATACATCGCCTGCTTGTAATTCAAATAGGTAATCAACGAGAGTGTGATGACACAGGCATCAAACAGAAACATTGTTTTACCCATATTCCAGCCAAAGAATTTTTGGACAAGACGGGCAATAATATCAACACCACCAGTAGTGCCTCCATACCTGAAAATAATCCCTAATCCAATACCAGCAAAAACTCCAGCAAAAAGGGCAGCAAGCGTTAAATCATGATTTAATGGCATGGCGATCGCGTTGCGCTGAATAATCCATAGGAAGACAGACACGCTCACCGTTCCAATTAGAGTATAAAAAAAGGCATTACGACCAAGCAGCTTCCAACCTATAAAAAATAGCGGGATATTTAAAATCAGGTTGGTATACGACGGATCCCATTTCCAAAGGAAAAATAACAAAAGCGTAATCCCCGTAAACCCGCCTTCCGCCAGTTTGTTCTGCATATTAAAATGGACTAGTCCAAATGAAAATATCGCTGCGCCAAGCAGGATAAATAGTATATTTTTTATTTTAAGGCTAAATATCATATCCTTCCTCCTCATCCATATTTTTCTTATTTATGGCGGATTTAATTATATCGAATAAATTATTTTTGGGCAATCTGGCCAGCGAATTCAAATCATTCCGGTGAAAACATTTGTAAATCAGCCATAATTTAGCTAACATAAAATAGTAAGCAGGAGCATGCCTGCCTGGCAAATAACAGCATCGTTTGGAGTGATAAGGTTTGGCAGATGGGAAGACAATGAAAGAACTTCAAGAAGAAGTTGATACATATATAAGTCAATTTAAAGAAGGATATTTTAGTCCTTTAGCTATGCTCGCAAGACTGACAGAAGAGCTAGGTGAACTAGCACGGGAAATCAACCATTATTATGGAGAGAAACCGAAGAAATCAACAGAAGGCGAGAAAGCTGTTGATGAGGAGCTTGGCGATCTTTTGTTTGTGATAATTTGTCTTGCCAATTCCCTGAACATTGATTTGGAAAAAGCGCATGATTATGTGATGAACAAATTTAATACACGGGATAAGGATCGTTGGACAAGAAAAAATCAGGAAAATATGGAGTGAGAAAAATGGAGCAGATTAATATCATTATCGCAGGTCCTAGAGGCCGAATGGGCAGTGAAGCAGTAAAGCTTGCTGCAAGAACCGAACACTTTAACCTAACAGCTGTCCTTGACCATAGAAATGATGGAATGATGCTAAGCGACATTGAAGGTTTTCAATCGATACATAATGTTCCCATTTATACCGATATTGAAAAGTGTCTACAAAATGTTCAGGCAGATGTACTAATTGACTTAACAACGCCAGAGTTTGGCATGCTGCACGCCAAAACGGCACTTAGCTATAATGTACGGCCAGTGGTAGGTACGACTGGTTTTTCAAAAGAAAATCTGGAAGACTTAGAGCTCCTTTGCAAGGAAAAGGAATTGGGCTGTATTATCGCTCCCAATTTTGCAATAGGAGCGGTACTAATGATGAAATTTTCGCAGCTTGCGGCAAAATATTTTCATGATGTTGAAATTATTGAATTGCATCATGATAAAAAGCTAGATGCTCCGTCCGGTACAGCAGTTAAAACAGCTGAAATGATTTCTGCAGTCAGGGAAGCGAAAAAACAAGGTCATGCAAATGAAAAAGAAACTATAACAGGAGCACGTGGTGCTGAATTTGACGGGATGCATATCCATTCTGTCCGCTTGCCTGGTCTAATCGCCCATCAGCAGGTATTATTCGGTTCAGAAGGACAAACCTTAACTATCCGCCATGATTCTTATAACCGTGAATCATTTATGTCCGGTGTAAAGGTAGCTGTTGAAAATGTTATGAAACATAACAGCTTTGTGTACGGACTAGAAAATATATTGGACTAAAAATAATTAAAGTTGGTGAAGGACATGCAAGGTAAATCACTGGATATTCTTGCATTTGGGGCCCATGCCGATGATGTTGAAATCGGCATGGCAGGTACAATTGCAAAATTAACAGCAGAAGGGTATCGGGTCGGAATATGTGATTTAACGGATGCTGATCTTTCCTCTAACGGCAATGTGACACTAAGGAAAGAGGAAGCGGCAAAGGCTGCAGAGATTTTAGGGGTCCCATACCGGACCTCACTCGGGTTTCCTGATCGAGGGTTATATATAAAGGATGAATACATACGAAAGATAGCTGATATCATTCGTCAATATAAGCCGAAACTCGTGTTTGCTCCTTTTTTGGAAGATCGTCATCCGGATCATGGGAATTGTGCCCGTCTCGTCGAAGAGGCGGTTTTTTCGGCGGGAATAAAAAAATATGAAACTGAATCTAGCGAGCCCCATCGAGTAAATAGATTGTATTTTTATATGATAAATGGCTTTCACAAGCCGGACTTTACTGTCGACATTTCCATTTTCATGGACAAAAAAATTTCGGCATTACAATCCTATAAAAGCCAGTTCGACCGGACAGACACAAGCTACGATACACCTCTTATCAATGGTTATGTTGAAACCGTCGAGGCAAGAGAAAGAATGTTTGGGAAACTGGTCAATGTTACATATGCGGAAGGCTTTAAAACAAAGGTTCCTATTCTATTGAAGCGTGATTTGCTGGGAGAATAATGTATGAAAAAATTAAAAATTGGCATTACCTGTTATCCAACCGTAGGGGGTTCAGGGGTTGTCGCGACAGAATTGGGAAAACTTCTAGCGGAGAAGGGTCATGAAATTCATTTTATTTCATCAAGCATCCCATTTAGGTTGAACAAAATCTATCACAATGTCTATTATCATCAGGTTGAAGTGAACCAATATTCAGTTTTTCAATTTCCTCCCTATGATATCGCTTTAGCCAGTAAGATGGCTGAAGTGGCCAATCGGGAGAAACTGGACCTCCTCCATGTCCATTATGCTATTCCGCATGCGGTTTGCGCCATTTTAGCAAAGCAAATGGCAGGAAGAGATATTAAAATAGTCACAACCCTTCACGGTACAGACATCACTGTGCTAGGGTATGATCCATCCCTCACAGATGCAATAAAATTTGGCATAGAAAAGTCAGATGCTGTGACGGCTGTTTCAAGTGCATTAGTTCAGCAGACTTATGAGGTTATCAATCCTGACAAGCAAATTGAAACAGTTTATAACTTTATTGATGACCGAGTTTATCAAAAAACAGACTCCAATCATTTAAAAGGAGAGTTTGGGATAAAGGAAGATGAGAGGGTCATTATCCATGTTTCCAATTTTCGCAGTGTCAAGCGCGTCACAGATGTGGTTAAAACATTTGCCAATATTTCCGCAGTGATGCCGGCGAAATTATTGTTAGTCGGGGATGGACCCGAAATGACCATTGTTTGCAAACTGGTCAGACAGCTTGGATTAGAGGATCAGGTCATAATTCTTGGAAAACAAGAAAACCTCGAAGAGTTATATTCCATAAGTGATTTGATGCTTCTATTGTCGGAAAAGGAAAGCTTCGGTCTTGTTGCCCTAGAAGCAATGGCCTGCGGTGTACCGGTGATTGGAACCAATGTAGGGGGCATCCCTGAGGTTATTGAGAACGGCAAAACGGGCTATACTTGTAACGTCGGTGATATCGCGGATATTTCTGATAAAGCAATTCGTCTATTGAATGATGGAGCTCTTCATCAGCAATTTGCACAGCAGTCAGAAGAAACAGTTAAAACGAAATTTAAAGCAGAGCAAATTGTCGAGCAATACGAAATGCTTTATTTTAAGCTGCTGAAATAAGGTGAGAAAAATATGAAAGAACCCTTTTTATCGGCTGTTCCAGTCATCAATAGGCTTGAGTCCGCCGGATATGAAGCCTACTTTGTGGGTGGATCGGTTAGGGATTATTTACTTGGAAATAAAATTAGCGATGTGGACATTGCGACCTCAGCCACACCTCAAGAAGTGAAAGCCGTTTTTCCTAAAACTGTTGATATCGGAATTCAACATGGAACGGTTCTTGTCCTGTTTAAAAACCATTCATATGAAATTACCACCTTCCGGACCGAAGGAGAATATCAGAATTTTCGGAGGCCGAAGGAGGTTTCCTTTATTCGGAATCTTAACGAGGATCTGATGCGCAGGGATTTTACCATGAATGCCATTGCCATGGATGCAAATGGCAGCGTTATAGATCCTTTTGAAGGCCAAACCGCCATTAAGGAAAGGGTTATTCGAACTGTAGGAAGCCCGCAGGACCGGTTTCGCGAAGACGCTTTAAGAATGATGAGAGCGGTACGCTTTGTCAGCCAGCTCTCTTTTCAAATTGAGAGTGAAACATTACTAGCTTTAAAAAAGGATGCGCACCTGCTCGATGAAATCGCAGTTGAGAGGAAGAGAGCCGAGTTTGAAAAGCTTCTCTCTGGCGACAATCGAAAAAATGCCTTCAGGGTTTTGCTTGAAACGCAGGTTTTTGAATATTTACCCGGGCTCAAGAAACGGGAATTGAAAATTGAAAAATTACTTTCTTATCCATGTGATTCGTTAAATAAGAAAGAAATGTGGGCATTGCTCCTTTATTGTTTAGAACTAAATCAACAAGATAGCGAGGCTTTTCTTCGGGAGTGGCGACTGCCTGTAAAAGAAATGAAAGAAATTCAGGACATCTTGCGATATGCCAAACAAAGACTCTTAAAAGAATGGTCCCATTACGACCTGTATACGGCTGGAAGAGAGACAATTCAATCCTCAGAAACACTATATCTTGTTTTAAAAGGCATCATTGATTATGACCCTGTAAAGTATTGGTTAAACACTTACGACAATCTTCCTATCAAGCAGCGATCTGAACTGGTTGTGACCGGAAGCGACATAATGGCTTGGCGGAATCGAGCCGGCGGCCCATGGCTGAAAGAACTGCTTACGAGAATAGAACAGGCAGTTTTGCAAAATGAAGTTGTAAACGAAAAAGAAAAGATAAAGGAGTGGCTGAAAGCGTGCAGTCAGAAATCAGAAAAAAACTGCTAGATTCCTTTACCAACGCTGGTGAATCCTATTTATCCGGCCAATTTTTAGCTGAATTAATTGGCTGCTCGCGAACGGCAGTCTGGAAGCATATTGAGGAATTAAGAAAAGAAGGCTTTGAACTTGAGGCGGTCAGGAAAAAAGGCTATCGAATTATCAAAACACCTGAAAAAATTACTGCCGACGAAATTAGACTTGGCTTGACTACACAGTTTATTGGGAAAAATATTCATTACGAAGAAACAGTGGAATCGACCCAAAAAATTGCGCACAGATTAGCATCTGAAAATGTGCCTGCGGGAACAGTTGTGATAGCAGAGGAACAAATATCCGGCAGGGGCAGAATGAATCGCCCGTGGCATTCACCAAAATATACAGGGATTTGGATGAGCCTCATCCTTCGTCCCAATATTCCATTAACAAAGGCGCCGCAGTTAACGCTTTTAACAGCCGTGGCCATTGTCCAGGCAATTGAAGAAGTTACAGGTCTTAATCCGGAAATAAAATGGCCAAATGATATTTTGCTGAATGGGAAAAAAATAACCGGCATTCTTACAGAAATGCAGGCGGAGGCTGATCAGATTCATTCCATCATCATTGGGATGGGGTTGAACGTCAATCAGACGAAGGATGATTTCCCACCTGAATTACAAAATATTGCAAGCTCTTTGTTAATTGAAAAAGGTGATGCACTTTCACGGGCCAGCATTATAAGAAGTATTTTTACCCATTTTGAAAAATTATATTTGCTCTTCCTCGAAAAAGGTTTCTACCCAATTAAACTACTATGGGAAGGCTATGCCGTAAGTATTGGAAAAATGCTCAAAGCTAGAACCTTGACGGGTGTCATTGAAGGAAAAGCTCTTGGGATAACCGATGAAGGCGTTTTAAAAATTGAAGATGCATCCGGTGTGATCCACCATGTTTATTCCGCTGATATAGAACTATAGTCATATCATTTCTTTCTGTACGGAATGGATGATATTTGTTATAATTTTTTTATGGGCAGTATCCTGAAGGAACTGCACCTTGAAAGTCTATAAAACTAAAAGGTATCTGCCTAGATCCGTCAAACGGACCGGGACAGAGGGATGGAACAAGAAGTAAAGTAACGAAAATCCTTCTGCCTTCAGAAGGATTTTTTTATTTAGCTTCTCATTTGTTTTATCTCCTCTCCCCTAATTTAAGGAGGGAATAAGGATGAAGCAAACGACAGATTTTCTGAAGATGAAAGAAAAGAATGAAAAAATTGTGATGTTAACGGCTTATGATTATCCTTCAGCAAAACAGGCGGAACAGGGCGGCGTGGATATGATTCTCGTCGGTGATTCTCTTGGAATGGTTGTTCTTGGTTATGAATCTACTATCCCTGTCACATTGAATGACATGATCCACCATGCAAAGGCTGTTAAGCGCGGGGCTAAAGAAACGTTTATTGTTGTAGACATGCCATTTTTAACCTACCATTTATCGGTCAGGGATACATTAGTGAACGCAGGCAGATTGATTCAGGAAACTGGAGCACATGCAGTTAAGCTTGAAGGGGCGGAAGAAGTCATCGAACATATTACAGCCCTGACTCGATCGGGAATTCCAGTGTGTGCCCATCTTGGCTTAACACCTCAGTCAGTCGGTGTATTAGGCGGCTACAAGGTTCAAGGAAAAGATGCAGATGCGGCAAAAAAGCTAATCGAAGACGCTAAAAAATGCGAAGAAGCAGGAGCATTCGCTCTTGTTTTGGAATGTGTTCCTAAGCAGTTGGCGGAGCAAGTAACAAAAGCCTTGTCTATTCCGGTAATTGGCATTGGTGCAGGAATTGATGTCGATGGCCAGGTGCTTGTCTATCATGACATTCTTGGCTACGGTGTTGAACGGGTTCCTAAATTCGTCAAACAGTACCATTCCGTAAGTCCATTTATGATTGAATCGATCCAAGCGTACTCCCAGGACGTGAGAAACAAACAGTTCCCTGAAGATAAACACAGCTACACTATGAAGGAAGAGCAATTGCTCGTTTTATACGGAGGTAAAGAATGAAGGTTATTACAACCATCGAAGAGATGCAGAATGAAATCAAACAACAAAAAAGTGGAGGTAAATCGATCGGCTTCGTCCCAACGATGGGATATCTTCACGAAGGGCATCTCACTCTTATAAAGCAGGCCCGACAGGAAAATGATATTGTGGTCTTAAGTATCTTTGTCAATCCATTGCAATTTGGACCAACAGAGGACTTTTCAACATATCCCCGCGATTTTGAACGGGACAAGGCGCTGGCCGAATGTGAACATGTTGACTACATCTTCCACCCAACAGTCAAGGAAATGTATCCAACTGAACCTTCGGTGAAAGTCATTGTCCAGGATCGTACCGATGTGTTATGCGGGAAATCGCGCCCTGGTCATTTTGATGGCGTTGCAACAGTTGTGTCTAAGCTGTTTCATATTGTCACGCCGACAAGGGCTTATTTTGGCAAAAAAGACGCTCAGCAGGTGGCGGTCATTGAAGGATTGGTTTCTGACCTCAATTTTCCACTAGAAGTGGTGGCGGTGGATATTGTCCGCGAAGAAGACGGGCTGGCTAAAAGCTCACGTAATGTCAATTTGCTGCCAGAAGAAAGGAAGCAGGCAGTTGTTTTGTATAAAAGCCTGCAGGAAGTACAAAAAGCAATAGATCAAGGCGAACGGAACCCTCACAGTTTAATCAATTTAATGAAGGAAATAATTATGAGTAATTCGTCTGGAGTAGTCGACTATGCGGAGATTTATTCCTATCCTCAGTTAAAACCACTGGAAAAATTAGAGGGTAGGATGATCATAGCGCTTGCAGTAAAATTTACAAAGGTTCGTTTAATAGATAATCTTATTCTTGACATAAAGTAGACACTTGAATAAAGGAGGAACCACATTTTATGTTTCGCCACATGATGAACGGAAAAATCCATCGTGCAACAGTCACAGAAGCGAATTTAAACTATGTTGGCAGTATTACAATAGATGAAAATTTATTAGACGCAGTTGGCATGGTGCCAAATGAAAAGGTGCAAATAGTCAATAACAACAATGGAGCTCGTCTGGAAACCTATATCATCCCGGGTGAAAGAGGTTCTGGTGTTGTCTGTTTAAATGGGGCAGCGGCCCGTCTTGTCCAACCTGGAGATGTTGTGATTATCATCTCCTATGCTCTTGTAGCAGAAGAAAAAGTCCCTTATCATAAACCAAAAGTAGCGATTATGGATGAACTTAACCGGATAAAAGAACTTATTCATGCCGAACCGGCCCATACAATCATGTAATTGACGCCCCCCTTTATTGGGGGATTTTTCTTTTGACGTGGACTTTATTATAATGAATAGCGAATATATAATTGTTTTCATTTTTTATTTTTTTATGTTACCGTTTAAGGAATGAAGCTTTGGGGTGTATGTAAATGTCTAATAAATTTGTTGTAATCGATTTAGAAACTACCGGAAATCTTCCGAAGAAGGGCGACAAAATTATTCAATTTGCCGCTGTTGTTATTGAAAATGGACAAATAACGGAGAAATTTTCGTCACTGATCAATCCCCAAAAATCCATTCCGATATTTATAGAAGAGTTAACTGGAATCAATGATGAAATGGTGAAAAATGCCCCTGTTTTTTCAGAGATTGCCGCGAAGGTTTTTTCCTTACTAGAGGGGGCTTATTTTGTAGCCCATAATGTGTTATTTGATTTATCCTTTCTTCAAGAGGAATTAATCCAAGCTGGATTTGAAGGATTTTACGGATCTGTCTTGGATACCGTGGAAATGTCGCGGATTCTATATCCAACAGCTGATGGATATAAACTTACCGATTTGGCTGAAATGCTAAACCTCAAACACGACAGGCCTCACCAAGCCGACAGTGATGCGGAAGTGACCGCGGAAATTTTTCTGCTGTTGGTCCAGCGTTTACAGCAGCTGCCCTTTATTACGCTTAAGCGGCTTTTACCGTTATCAGGCGGATTAAAAAGCGACCTTGAACAGCTGCTTGAAGAAATGATTGACAGCATGGCTGAAAAGTCTGTACATAATAAGAATTTTGAGGTGTATAGGGACCTGGCCATAAAAAAAGTGCTGCCAAATCCGGGAACAACGTCAGGAGAATTCCAGACCATTCATTATCCTCAAGCTGAAGAGGAGAAATTAAGGATGATGAAAAACAGCCTTAAATCTTTTGAGAACCGGACAGGGCAATTTAAGATGATGGATGTGGTCTATAAAGCCTTTGTATCCGAGCGTCATACGTTAATTGAAGCAGGAACGGGAGTAGGAAAATCGTTAGGGTATTTGCTGCCAGCTGTCTTCTTTGCTAAACAGCGGAACCTGCCGATCATCGTCAGTACACATACCACACAGCTGCAGGAGCAAATATTAAAAAAAGAAATGCCACTTCTGGAAAAGATGATTCCTTTTCCGGTAAAGGCTGTACTCTTAAAAGGCAGAAGCCATTATATCTGTTTGGAAAAATTCCATCAGTCGCTGCTGGATGAAAACGATAACTATGATACTACCTTAACAAAGATGCAGATTCTTGTTTGGTTAACCGAGACAGAAACAGGTGATAAGGATGAACTGAATCTTTCCAGCGGTGGATTCCTATTTTGGAATAAAATTAAAAATGAGCAAACCGCTTTTTCAAAACATCCTGATTGGCAAGAACGGGATTTTTATTTGCGAGCAAAAAAAGAGGCTAAAGTCTCGGATATTGTGATTACCAATCATTCTTTATTATTAAGTGATATTAAAGGGAACGGCGCTGTTTTGCCGGAATATGATTTTGCCGTTATTGATGAAGGGCACCATTTGGAAAAAGCCGCAGTTCAATTCTTTGGTACCTCCTTGGATTACTTATCTGCGAGAATGCTGGCCGGCCAATTTGGTTTATACGAACAAGAACAGCTTTTTTATGAACTAGAAAAGATTCTTGCTATTTATCCTTCCACGAAAGAATCGCTTATCCATACATTTGAGCTTAATCAAATGATGATAGACTTTTCGTACGAAATGGATGAATTTTTTAAGTTAATTGCTCTTTTTGCCAAAAAGAGGATTAATAACAATAATGGATATTACCGCACTAAAATTCCTTTTAGTAAAGCTGATAGTTCCACTGAAAGAATGGCTTTAGTGCATAGTGCGGAAAGGTTATCATTTTTAATAAAGGATTTGCATGCAGCAATTTGTAAAAGGGTGGAATGGATTATTTCCCAAAAGGCTGGGTTAACCAGAAAGCAGGAGGGGAAAATCGAGGAAGTCCATGTGTTCCTTATGGAATTAGAAGAATTAAGGGGCAGGGTAATAAACAGCTTCTTAAAAGACACCGATGATGTTAAATGGATTGAAATCGATGTACGTGCGCCGCAGAATATAACAACCTTTATCGCACAGCCGGCCAGCGTAGCCGCAGCTTTAGAAAAATATTTTTTCGCTAGTAAAAAGGCAGCAGTCATTACTTCTGCAACGTTAACCGTCAACAACACTTTTGACTATTATCTCAAGGAAATTGGTCTTGCTTCGAGTAATCCTAAAACGGTAATCATTCCCTCTCCTTTTAATTACAAGGAACAAGTACAGCTAATTATTCCTGATGATTTGCCTGAAATCAATTCGGTTTCCTTAGATGAGTTTGTGATTGCCATAACCGAGCATATCATTACGATTGCTGAGGCGACGAAAGGAAGGATGCTGCTTCTTTTTACTGCTTACGACATGCTAAAGAAAACGTACGAATTGATAAAAGAAAGCGGCTTTCTCGATGACTATGTATTAATTGCTCAAGGGATTACGAGCGGGAGCAGAACAAGGTTGACGAGAAACTTCCAGCGCTATGAAAAGGCCATTCTGTTAGGAACGAGCAGTTTTTGGGAGGGTTTGGATATCCCAGGGGAGGATTTATCATGCCTGTGTTTAGTAAGGCTTCCCTTCAGCTCACCAGATGAGCCGCTAACTATGGCGAAATGCAAAATAATTGAGGCAAGCGGCGGCAATGCCTTTTCTGAATATTCTCTGCCTGAAGCAGTACTAAGGTTTAAACAAGGCTTTGGCCGGTTGATCCGAACTGAAACTGATAGGGGGATTGTGATTGTCTTTGACAAGCGGATTATCACAACGAAATATGGAAAGGCCTTCATAAATTCCATCCCGCCAGTCACGATAAAAAAAGAATCGGCCACTGAAATAGTGAAAATTATTCAATCCTGGTTATGATAAATTTTGGAAAAAATACACATCCTATAGATGACGGGAGGAATGTGTATGCGAATTTTATTCGTTCTATTGTCCTTATTTTTTCCTGCTGTTTCTGTAGTTCATGCGGAAACTGCTATTTCAGGTAAGGTAGAAAATATTGATTTAAATATAAAGGAACACGAAATGGCCATTACGTTTATTGGTCTTTCTACTGGCGAAGCTACTTTAATCCAAGGGCCGAACAACGAGAATATCTTGGTCAATGCCGGAGGGGAAGACACCGAAGCTGAATTGGAAGAGTGGCTCAAACTTTATGATGTGAAAAGTATTCAAACCTTAATCATAACTACGGATGAAAATAGCATGCCGTTTAAAAAAGTAAATATGCTGATTGGCAAATATAACATAAAAAAACTGATTACCACTTCAAAAATAGCAGCCCAGGCAGCCTTTGGCCTTGATGATCAAAAGCGGGCAACGATATTAACATGGAAAGAAGGCACAACAGAATCACTTTTTCCTGACTTGACGGCCGAAGTCCAATTTATTGGAAATGAAAAAAACGAAGGGATGGATTTTATCCTTAAGTTTTTCAATCACCGTCTCTTTTTAATGTCATCCTGCAGCGAGAGGGCGGAGCAGGCATTACTGACAAAAAAACTTGAAGGTATTCATGTTTTAAAAATTCCGGATTATGCTAAGGCTGCTTTTTTATCAAACAATTTGATCCACTATTTGAATCCGGAGATTTCTGTATTGTTTACACCGGGGGAATATCATCCGGACCCAGATATCCTTAAAGGCCTGCACGAAACATGGTCTGAAGTTTATTTTACAAAAAGACATGGAACGGTGACGCTAAAGTTCACGGATTCCAAATATGAGGTTTTTACCATCCCAACAGAAGGAGAAGAATAAAAAAACTTAAAGAAAAATTACGATTCCTCGTTAACAATATAGGGCATTTTTTCTTTTACCTGTTATAATAATATTTGGCAGGAAACAAGTAACTAGAATTAATTGGAGGAAAAATATCGTACATAAAAGAGTGATTGAAAGTGAAAAAGTGGATAATAATTGGAGCATTTTTATTACTTGCTTTGGTGATCGGGGTTTCGATAAAAGTTTATCATAGTGCAACGGAACCATTAAAAATTGCTGAGGAACAGGCTGTTAAGAAGGCTAAAAAAAAGGTTCCATTAAAAAGCGTTGAAGATTTTCATATTTATAATGGTCAAGAAACTGTTAATGTCATTGAAGGGGAAAATAACAAGGGCGAAAAGATTATTGTCTGGGTTCCCAAAAAGAGCAAGCAGATTATTGTCCGAAAGGCCAAGAGCGGCCTTACAAAACAGGAAGCAATTCAAACATTGATTAAAGAAAAAAATCCCAAAAAAATTATTTCAGTCCGGCTTGGAATGGAACAAAATATACCTTTGTGGGAAATTTATTATCGTTCTAATAATAATTTAATAAATTATTATTATCTCCATTTCGAAACTGGCGAGTGGCTGAAGGATATAGAAAATCTTTAGGGTAGAGACAGGAGGAAAACATAATGAAAGTGGAATTGGCAAGCCGGGTGTTGTCTTTAACACCTTCAACAACATTGGCCATTACTGCGAAAGCAAAAGAATTGAAGGAACAAGGTGAAGACGTAATTGGACTCGGTGCAGGTGAACCCGATTTTAATACTCCTCAGCACATTTTGGATGCTGCAGTAAAATCGATGAATGAGGGACAAACCAAGTATACTCCTTCGGCTGGTCTTCCTGCCTTAAAAAAGGCAATTATAAAAAAATTTGAAACAGATCAAGGTTTAAGCTATAAGCCAAATGAAGTTATTGTCGGAAATGGTGCAAAACATGTCCTCTATACGCTGTTTCAGGTCCTTCTAAATGAAGGCGATGAGGTTATTATTCCTACTCCTTATTGGGTAAGTTATCCAGAACAGGTTAAGTTAGCAGGCGGGGTTCCTGTTTATATCGACGGATCGGAAGAAAACCAATTTAAAATAACTCCGGAACAACTGAAAAAGGCGATTACCAATAAAACCAAAGCTGTCATCATTAATTCTCCAAGCAATCCAACAGGGGTCTTATATACTGAAAAGGAGCTTTTGGAAATTGGTAAAGTATGCTTAGCAGAAAACATTTTGATTGTTTCTGATGAGATTTATGAAAAGCTTGTTTACGGCGGTGTAAAGCATGTTTCAATTGCGGAAATTTCGCCGGAGCTTAAAGAACAAACAATTATTATTAATGGTGTTTCCAAGTCCCATTCAATGACTGGCTGGAGGATTGGCTATGCCGCTGGTAATCCTGAACTTATTAAAGCAATGACTAACCTCGCTAGCCATAGTACATCTAACCCGACTACTACGGCCCAATATGCAGCAATCGCGGCTTACAACGGGCCGCAGGAGCCTGTTGAAGAAATGCGTAAGGCATTCGAAGAAAGATTGGAAATTATCTATGATAAGCTGGTTGCCATTCCAGGGTTCACTTGTGTCAAGCCGCAGGGTGCTTTCTATCTGTATCCAAATGTGAAAAAGGCAGCTGAGATGGCTGGCTACAGCAATGTCGATGACTTTGTTTCAGCTCTTTTGATTGAGGCAAAAGTAGCTGTTATTCCAGGTTCAGGGTTCGGGACACCTGACAACATTCGTCTATCCTATGCAACATCACTTGATTTATTAGAGAAAGCAGTATCCCGCATGCAGCAATTCGTAGAATCAAAAGTTAGGGTATAACCTTTAATAAAATCAAAAAGTCTGCGGCCTGCAGGCTTTTTGATTTCTTTACCAAAACAGGATGCCTAATTCTCTTACTTGAAATCACCTGTTCGTGATATACTCTTTAGGAGGTGTCCTAATATGAAAGATAATATAGTAGCTTGGCTGGAAGAAGGTACCATTACCGTACCGTCATTACTATTTTCAGAATATCGTAATTTGAATTTAAACGAAGCAGAATTAGTTCTGTTACTAAATATCATGACGTTTGTAGAGAAAGGGAATGATTTTCCAACCCCCGAAGAGCTTTCCTCAAGAATGACCATTTCGCAATCAGAGTGCAGTGACATGCTCAGAAAGTTGATTCAACGAGGCTTTCTTGCCATCATTGATGAATATTCGCAAGACGGCATTCGTTTCGAGAAGTACACGATTAAACCATTATGGGAAAGACTCGTGACACATTTTCTGACAAGCACACAGACTGTTCAGGAGATGCATAAGAAAACAGAGGAAACCGATTTATATACATGTTTTGAAAATGAATTTGGCCGTCCTTTGTCTCCTTTTGAATGTGAGTCTTTGGCGATGTGGATGGATGATGACCATCATGATCCTGTCATTATCAAGGCTGCACTTCGTGAAGCAGTAATGTCAGGCAAATTAAATTTTCGCTATATTGATAGGATTCTTTTTGAGTGGAAGAAGAACGGCATTAAGACACTTGAGCAGGCCAAAAATCAGGGGCGCAAATTCCGGCAGAAACAAGTTCAAAAAGGCAATCCGAGAGAGGATGCCCCGCCATCATCTATTCCATTCTATAACTGGTTAGAGCAATAATTCAAAAATAACGAGTGACAATTCACTCGTTTATTTTCTGTAATAAACATTTAGAGGGGTGAAAACCTTGCTTAATAATAAACAAATTCGGCATTGTTTAGATACAATGGGTGAAATGTTCCCAGATGCCCATTGCGAATTAAATCATTCCAATCCTTTTGAACTCGTTATCGCTGTGGCTTTATCTGCCCAATGTACCGATGCCCTCGTAAATAAGGTAACTGTTGGTCTATTTAAAAAGTACAAGACCCCAGAGGACTACTTAAAAGTCCCTTTAGAGGAATTGCAAAAGGATATCCGCTCGATCGGTCTATATCGGAACAAAGCGAAAAACATTCAAAGTCTTTGCCGCATTTTATTAGATGAATATAATGGGGAAGTGCCAAATGATAGGGATGAATTAACTAAGTTGCCAGGAGTGGGCCGGAAAACAGCCAATGTTGTTGTTTCAGTTGCCTATGGAGTTCCGGCAATTGCTGTTGATACCCATGTGGAACGTGTCAGTAAGAGGCTCGGCATTTGCCGCTGGAAGGACTCTGTATTGGAAGTTGAAAAGACGCTGATGAAAAAGGTTCCGAAAGAGGAGTGGTCAGCTACCCATCACCGCTTAATCTTTTTTGGCAGGTATCACTGCAAAGCGCAGAACCCCCAATGCCCAAGCTGCCCGCTTTTGGACGTATGCAGGGAAGGAAAGAAACGAATGAAAGGAAAGGCTCTTGTAAATGAGTAAGCCTTCAGAATCTTTAACCGATATTCTTAAAGAATGGACCAATATACAGGAGCAACTTGAGAAAGTATTTCGAAACAGGGACCAAGCAGGGGCGAAAGAATGGATGAATAAAGGAATTCAATTATACCTTCGGTTTTTGTTTATGACGAATGGATTGCCATTTGGCAGCAATGATGCCATTCCATTTGAAAGCATCGAATACAAGCCAGTCAATCTTGAGGAGCGATTTGCTTTTATCAAGTCTAGACCATCACTCTATCATTCTTATCGACAGTTATCAGAACTCATGGTAGAACAAGAAAAACAATATGCCCGGAAAATTATCCAAAAAAACAAGAGGCCGACAACATAAAGTCAGCCTCTTGTTTTTTTAATGCCCGCTGGATTGAGTTCCAGGGGGGATGATTGGCGGTATCACGACCCCGCCGGTGTTATTGCCGCTGTCATTTCCACTTCCAGTACCTGTTCCGGTACCATTTTCGTTCCCATTATTATTACCGTTTCCATTTCCATTTCCATTTCCGGTACCATTTCCATTTCCGGTACCATTTCCATTTCCGTCCCCATTGCCGTTATTTCCACTTCCTTGTTCATTATCATTTTCTGCCTGTGGAACCTCAATGGTGGTTGTTGCAGGATCACTCTTCCGGTCTCCGATAATAGCCATAACGGTAATGGTGTATTTCTCACCCGGCTTAACTGGGAATAGGAATCCTTTATCTGCCTGCACCACATGATTTGGAGTAGTGTCGTTATTAACGGTAATATCAAACTGAACATTTTGCTGTGCTGTATTTGGATAATCCCAAGTTACAGCGATTTTTTGAGAATCTTGATCATATTTTGCTGCCAAGCCGCTAGGTGCCTCAATCTTGTTAAATTTCTCGGATACTGTTTTCGGGGCATGGCCCTTTACAGCATATTCCGTAAGTACTTCACTATTAGGAGTGAACTCACTTGCAAGCACAGCAGGCATGGAGCCTTTTTCGATTCTGACTTTTTCTACACTATTCGGCATTGTAAGGTCAGGTGTTTTGATGTCTTTAGAAACATGGGCCATCAAATTCTTAAAGATTAATTGGGCAATTCGTTGGTTATTACCTTTCGCCTCAATCGGTGTTTTATAGTCACCGTAACCGGTCCAAATGGAAGCAGTATAATTAGTTGTATAGCCTGTAAACCAAGCATCAGGCACGGAACTTCCGCTAATATTCCATGCTTTTCTTTGGTCTTCGGAATAGTTTGTCGTCCCTGTCTTACCTGCAATTGCAAGGCCTGGAACTTTTGCGGCAGTCCCGGTACCAGGTGAGACTAGAACACTCTTTAGCATGTCGGTAACCATAAACGCTGTGGAATCCTTCATGGCCACCTTTGGTTCAGGTGCTGTGTCAATAATGGTACCGTCACGCAGTTTAATTTTCGTGACTGCATGAGGTTTATTGTAAATTCCTTTGTTGCCAAACGCCGCATAAGCTCCTGCCATTTCTAAAGGTGATACTCCAACGGTTTTTCCTCCAAAGCCGCCAATCGCATAGGATTCAGAGATTTCTTTTAACGGGATGCCCAGATTTAGGGCAAATTTCATTGCATTATCCAGTCCAACCTGTTGAATGGCCTGAACCGCCGGTGTGTTCCGTGATAACTGAAGGGCTGTCCTCATCGTCATCGGACCCTTATACTTGCCATCCCAGTTTCCGAATTTCTTTCCTGACGAATACGTAATTGGTTTATCCTCAATCATTTGGTAGGTGCCCCAATTTAAGTATTCAATGGCAGGGCCGTAATCTAATACAGGTTTAATGGTAGATCCGGGCTGGCGCTGGATATCAATGGCATAGTTGTAGCCGCGCTGCACCTGTTGGTTTCTGCCGCCGCCAATTGCCCTGATTTCTCCAGTCTTTGTATCGAGAAGTGCGACGCCTGCCTGGAATTGATCATCGGGATATGGAATAACGTCTTTTGAGTTTAAAAGTTCGTTTACATAGTCTTGCGCGTTTTTGTCCAGTGTTGTATAAATTGTCAAACCGTCTGAAAAAATATCAAAATCGGTCTTCTCTTTTACTTCATCGATAACTGCATCAACGAAGGCATCATATGGTTTGTCATTTATTTTACGCTGTTCCTCTTTCAGGACCGTATCTTTTACTGCAACCTTCTTTGCTTCTTCCATCTGTGCCTTTGAAATAAAACCATGTTGATACATTAAACTCAATACGATATTTCTTCTTTTTTCGGCTAAATCCGGATGGTTAAAAGGATTGTAATTATTCGGGCTTTGCGGCATCCCCGCCAGTTGGGCAGCTTCTGCTAGTGTCAACTGATCAAGTGTTTTCCCGTAATATATTTTTGCAGCAGTGGCAATACCCCAGCTATTTTCCGAGACATAGACCTTATTGACATACATTTCAAAAATTTGATGTTTAGTATATTTTTGTTCCAGTTGATAGGAAAGCCATGCTTCCTGAACTTTTCGTTTCAAGGTTTTATCGCGTGTTAAAAAGGCGTTTTTGACAACCTGCTGGGTAATGGTACTGCCGCCTTCTGAACCAAAGCCATCACGGAAATTTGCAAGAACCGCACCGCCAAGGCGAATCGGGTCGATGCCATGGTGCTGGTAAAAGCGGTAATCCTCCGTTGCCAAAATGGCGTTTTCAACCTGCTTCGGTATATCTTTATAAGTGACATATTCCCGGTTCACTGAACCGGCTTCAGATACAAGCTCTCCATCTTTATCTAGAATCTTTGAAGGGATAGGATCTTTTAATAATTTTGGATCAAGCTTGGGAGTGTCCTTTATTAAATAGGCGAAAGTGCCGACACCAGCCAATAGGCCGACAAAACAAAGCACCACTAGGGAAAGGAAAATTTTCTTTGCCATTCCGCCTTTCTTAGCCTTTGTTTTTGGTCTGGCCTTATTGTTTGACTGCTGTTTCTTTCGGCGCTCCTCTCTTGATTGGTATTGCTCAGCCATTTTGAAATTCCTTCCTTTCTGCTCTTTATCCGTTATCTAATAAAGAGGTAAAAGATTATCTAATATTTTAATATAATCAATTCTAGGATGAAAACCAAGCGGTATGAGATAACCGTTCTGTTTAATTTCTTCCTTAGTAATTGATTTTCTTCCTCCACGCATCATTCTGTCCCAAAAACCTAACATATGCTTTGCCTCTAGTAAATATACTTCATCAAATCGCGAAAAACGGATGATAACAAAGCAAATCCCACCTTGATTCATCACTTCTTCCATATGGGTAATTTGGTGCTGATGGAAATTTTTTAACGGAAATGAAGTAGGATTTTCTGTTTCCTTTGCTTCAAAATCGATATATTTTCCCTTATAAACGCCATTATAGTCAGTTGTGGAGGCAAGTTTAAAATAGGCTTCTTTAATAACTGCCGCACTTCGCTTTGGGTAATCCACTTGAACGATTTGGATTGGTGTCGGTTTCTTATGGATAACAGCGAGCTTCCTGGAGCGGTAATATTCATTACTCTCGTTTAAGTCCTCTTCAAGTGTCATTCCGCGATTACCATATGCATCATTTTTCTTGATTTTTACCGGTGCTTTTTTCTCTTGATCCGAGCGAACATACTTTTTTCCATTTGGATAATTAAAGCTCATTTCCTTCACCTCTTAAGACACTCACTATCATATCAAATCTCAGATAAAAGTGGGTGAATAAAATAGCTCTTCAGGTAAACGCTAATATTAATTGTACCGTTTTTATTATAAAAATTAATGATTCATTCATTTTAAGGGGTTAGCCAAGCGGCTAATAATCTATTAAAAACTGAAGGAACGATGCACAAAATATGAGTCTCCTTACAATACACGAACAAAATATCATTCGTCAAATTCAAACCGAAACCAGCAAAAAAAATATCGATAATATTTCAAGAACTAATGCATATTTTTCCTACTTTAAAAAAAATCCGGATATTAAATGGTCCTTTCTAGCAAGTATGGTGTCCCGAAATGGCGGCTGGAATATGTGCGATCTTGAGGGATCTATTTTTCGGCAGCTAATTTCCCCCCAGGTCAGAAGACAGCTTTTTTTTACATATGAAAGGGCTAATTGGCTAATATTTCATGATGTTTTCCCCCAATTATTGGTCTATCAATATTCGACGAAATTAGGCCGTCCTCTGTTTCATTTACTTCCCTATTTTCATGTTTCATCTTTTATTCAAAATGAGTGGCACCGCTTTTGGCAGGAAAAAGATAGTATTAGGCTCATGACCGCCCTAATTATTAATGAACAAAATGTGATTCAAACTCCTGTCATTGAACACCCTGTTTACAAGAAAAAGGTATTTCAATCACTTATATTTAATTTTCAAGATTGGCTCCATTTTAGCAGCGTGTTGTTCCCAACCTGCGGTGGGGAGGTATATGGCGCAAGCGTGAATGGCTTTAGGTCTCTTTCCAAAAGGATTAATCTTGGAAAGAGGCTGGCGAGCATTCTTTTTCATCCAAGGTTATTTCCTCATTTTTTTGAGTTTGCTGAAAAAACAACACATACTGGTTCAAGAAATGATTATGAACAGTATTTTAAAATGAAAACGGAAGGAACTTCTCCTATCTTAAGAATGACCTACCCGGTAATCAAGCACCATCGGCAGGATTATCAGGATTGGAGTAAAGTTCGAAAAGCTTCTTCCGCGTGGCTGAAATTTCCAGTCCATCATCGCCAGCCAATTCACCTAACCGATTGGTATGTGGCTAAATCCCATCAGCTGCAGCTGCTTGTTTCCTTGAATAAGGTACTGAATTTAAAGAAATGGAAATAAGAAAAAGCAAGGAGAGTGATCTCCTTGCTTTTCTCTTACTCAGCCGGTCGGTTTGGTCCTTCTAACTTTTTATCGCCGTAACCTGTTCTTTTTTCTGTATCAGATTGCCTGGGTTGGCTTTTGTTTTGTTTATTGTTGTTAGACAAAATAAACACCTCCACTACTATCATGTGCTGAATTTTGGTTTTCATACGATTCTAGATTCTGTCGAATGAAAATTGAGAATATGCCAGAATGGCACTTTCTTTGCCGAAATGCTTCTAGTTTTGTCAAGGGGGAAGGAACCATAAATTTGAAAGAGAATATTAACCTTAGGAAAAACGAGAGGGAGGTTTTAGAAAATGAATAGATCATTTAGTGATAAGGATAAGCTCCTGTCAAAGTTGGCGGGGATATATGACCAATTGGAAGAATTAGACGAGGCACTAAAAGCATCCTTTTCTGAACTTCGCATCGAGCTAAACCAGAAGGAACATGATAAACTTCTTGATTCGACTGAAAAAATCACAAACTTGGAAAGAATCGCAGACCAAATGTTTTTGAATGGAGAGATGGTCCAAAATCCGCTTTCCCACCATTCCGCCAAAGCGTTAAAGCTTGAAATGGGTTTTTAATATTCGGTATCATAGTCTTAAATTTGAAAGTGGCATTTAAAAGTGCTGCTTTTTTGCTAATAGGAAATTATAAATTTTCACAAATTTATAATTTCCTAACGCATAAATTCAACTACGCCTCTGTCTTCGTCCTATCGGACTCGCCAGTCGGCGAGTTTTCATTTATTTTGACGGGAAGGGAGTGTGCATTCTTGGACAAAGAAATAGAGCATTTAACAAAGGAGCTATTATCATTCAATCAAGAATTTTTGAGGTGTTTTCAGGAAGCGAGAGAAACGGGAAGTGTACAAAATTTTGATGAGGTAATAAAGCCATTTGCCAATAAAGTCAACTCAACAAACGGAAGGTGGAAAGAGGAGATGAAAAAATGGCTTCTGAACTTTCCATTAAAACATATCCGCATTCAGCAGGTTGAATCCGTTTCAGAACAAATCGAGCAGCTCTCCATCCAAGCTTTCTTTCCGAAAACGAGCAAATCTAGATTTCTAAATGCCCAGCGAACAGTCGGATTTTTTCTGACGGAAGTTTTAAAAGAAGTTAATAAAGAGAAAAGAGATGCGACGTAAGCATCTCTTTTTTGTTCTATCCATTATGTTCGATGAGGGAGTTTTCCTGCGCTGCCTCAGGGGGCACCGCACCTTGATTTTCAAGTTCACGGACAAGATTGCGATATTCTTTAATGCTAATTTCATTGAAGATATAGGCCTTTTTAACAAAATCCATTAGTGCATTAACATCATCAGTGGTGTAATCACGGCTTTGACTAAATCTCACTTTCAATTCGCGTATGTCCATTTTTACTCCTCCTTCATCATTTTTTCTATCGTAACATGAAATTTAAGAGATTATTATTTTTATAAAATTTAAACTTTAGACAAAATCTTTGAAATTTTGACATTTCCTTGAATCACCAATTAGGCTTTTTTTTCATAATGTGAAACAGAGATAAATACGGAGGAGATGTTTGCCGTGTTTGGAAAAATGAGACCAAATACCTTCTTTCATAATGGATATTCGGGACAAATGAGGCAATCCGGTCCAGTTGGCCAACAATGGAACCGGCATTTAGTAATGAGAAACCAACCATTTCCATATCAGCCTCCTGTTCAGAATCAGGGGTTGAACTCTTTGCAGCCGCAAGGAGGCTTTCATCCAGGCGTGTTCCAGCCGATGGGGATGCCCTTTCAGCAAGGGTATAACGGACAGAATATGCACTATCAAAATACCCAGTATCCGCAAAAGGATTCCCAATTTCTATTTCAGAATCCCCTGCAGCCAAAGGAAGATATGTATCCTGCCCCCTATATCCCGATGAATGCTTATCCGGTTATGAATCCTTATCCTAAACAAAGTTTTATACCAAAACAACCAAGCGGTATGCAGTCCTTAATTAATTCCTTTAAATCGCAGGATGGCTCAGTTGATTTTAATAAAATGATGAATACTGCGGGCCAAATGGTGAATGCGGTAACGCAGGTTTCTTCCTTAGTAAAAAACTTCAGCGGCATTTTTAAAGCGTAATAAAAAAGACGGCAAAACCTCGCCGTCTTTTTTTTATATAATAGAGAAAATTATTATTCATGTTCGTCAATTTCAATAATTTTCCCTTTTTCCCTTGGAATGCGGATTTGTAGTAATCCATCGCGGTAAGTGGCTTGAATTTTTCTGTCATTAAGCATATGAGGCAGGGAAATGGTTCTTGTGGTTTGCTGTCTTACATACCGGCGCTGATAAATTTGATTTCGCTCATCCTCTGAGGTTTCTAATTCTTTATTCTCAACAGATATGGTTAAGTAGTTTCCGGTGATATTAAGATGGATTTGGTCTCTTTTGACACCTGGAAGTTCGGCAGACACTAAATATTCATTTTCTCTCTCAACAGTTTCAACGTGGAAGCCTCCGCCGCCATCAAACGGAAAAGGTGTTTTAAAAAAATCATCGATGGACTGCAAGAATCCTCTAATAGGTTTCTCCATGAAAAAATCATTCATGGATTTCATTATATGACTGAACGGTTTGGGAACAGGCTTTTTCTCATGATTTTTATCATTCGGAAGATTAGAAGACATCCTAAAACCCTCTCTTTCCAATTTTTTACACGATATCATATGCGTTTAGTCCCGACTCGGTGCCCAATCCAAACAAAAAAACCACCGTATAAGTTTGCGGTGGCAGTTTGTCTTAGCTAATAGGAAAATGTGAATTTTTCCAAAGTTACACTTTCTAACGCATAAATTCAACTATGCCTCATGAACCGTCCTAACGAACTCGCCAATCAGCTTGTTTTCATTTATATTAAATTAATTTCTTCCATAAGGATTTGAATATCGAGGATCATGTCTCCCTCTTCATCGACTTCTATTAATTCGTCTTTTTTCATTTTTGTCAACGTTCTGCTGATAGTTTCGCGCGTTGTCCCAATCATGTTAGCCAGGTCTTTATTGGTAAATTCCGATTTTAATAATATAGTACCATCCTCTTGTTCTTTACCGTGCTTTTGGGCAAGGCGGATTAACAGCTTGACAATCTGTTCATACGTATTATTGAGTATTTGCTCTTCAAGCCGGTTTTGCAAGTCGACGATCTTTTCACCAAGTACTTTAAATACCTTAATACATAACTCCGGATTTTCAATCAGAACATTTTCAAACTTGGAAATCGGCACGGCAATCAGGGTTGAAGGCTCTAGAACCTCAGCGTAGGCCGGATAGTCACCTTTTCGGAAGAAGCCGACATGGGGAAACATTTCCCCTTTTTTCATAATAGCCACGATTTGCTCTTTCCCGTTTACATCGCTTTTATAAATTTTAAGTTTTCCATCATTGATAAAATAAACATTTTCAAGCGGATCACCTTGATGAAAAACATGGCTATTTTTCTTCCATTCTCTTGCGATAGCAATGTCGGTAATTTTGGATAATTCCGTGTCGTTTAAAGAGCGAAAGAGAGTAAATTCGGAAAGCACCCTTTTAATTTCATCGATCTTCATTACATCACCTTCAGTTTCGTTCGATATATCTCTATTGTAACAAAATTTGGCTGAATAAAAAAAAGGTATTTGTAAAATATTAATTTCCTCTTTTTCTCCGAACGTTCATTCGCTAAAATAGAAGTAATGAGGTGAGCTAAATGAAGTTGAAAAAAAATTTGCAGGCCATCCTTTCAGATATTAAAGTAAATGAGGATTTTAAAGATAATATTGCTGCGTGGCAAACAATCCCAAAGAAGGAAGCTCAAACGGTACCATTTCCTGAGAATTTACATCCGCTATTACGTGCAGCGCTGAATCAAAAAGGGATTGACGAGCTTTATACCCATCAGAAATCTGCTTACGAAAGGACTATGGCAGGAAAAAGTATTGTGGCTGTCACACCGACAGCATCAGGAAAAACACTATGCTACAATCTTCCGGTTCTTCAATCTATATTAAAAGATCCGAGCACGAGAGCGTTATACATGTTTCCGACAAAAGCGCTCGCTCAGGATCAAAAAAGTGAAATTAACGAAATCATCCAAGCTGCCGGAATGGAAATTAACAGCTATACGTATGATGGAGATACACCGGCAAATATCCGCCAGAGGGTAAGAAAAGCAGGCCATGTGGTCATCACCAATCCGGATATGCTGCACTCTGGCATCCTTCCCCACCATACAAAATGGGTTTCTTTGTTCGAAAATCTCAAATTTGTCGTGATTGATGAGCTTCATACGTATCGCGGCGTTTTTGGCAGTCATGTGGCTAATGTGATTAGGAGACTAAAACGGATTTGCCATTACTACGGAAGCAATCCTATATTTATTTGTACATCTGCCACGATCGCAAATCCGCTCGAACTTGCGGAAAACCTTACCGAGGAAAACATGGTGCTGATTGACAACAATGGGGCACCAAGCGGGACAAAACATTTTGTTTTTTATAACCCGCCAATTGTAAATAAACCCTTAAATATAAGAAGAAGTGCCACTCTCGAGGTTCGCAAAATTGCCGGAGAGCTGTTAAAAAACAAAATTCAAACGATTGTTTTTGCCAGGAGCAGGGTACGAGTTGAAATTATCTTAACTTATCTCCAGGAACTGGTGAAACACGAATTGGGAAGCAAATCGATTATGGGGTATCGCGGCGGTTATCTCCCCACAGAGCGGAGGAAAATAGAAAAAGGCTTGCGTTCAGGGGAAATTTACGGTGTTGTCAGTACGAATGCACTTGAACTTGGTGTCGATATTGGACAACTTCAGGTTTGTATTATGACAGGTTATCCCGGAACTATCTCCAGTGCCTGGCAGCAGGCCGGAAGAGCAGGGAGACGGCATGGAGAGGCTCTCGTCATCATGGTGGCAAGCTCGAGTCCATTGGATCAATATATCATCCAAAATCCTGATTATTTCTTCAATAAAAGCCCTGAAACAGCACGGATTAATCCGGATAACTTGATCATTTTGATTGACCATATGAAATGTGCGGCCTACGAGCTTCCATTTAAGGCTGGTGAAAAGTTCGGTAATGTAGGAACGGAGGAGCTTTTGGAGTACTTAACTGAAGAGAGGGTTCTCTATCAGAACGGGGATAAATGGTACTGGATGAACGACTCTTTTCCGGCCCACAATATCAGCCTGCGGTCTGCTTCACAGGAAAATATCATCATTGTGGACCAAACCGATATTGCTAGTGTACGTGTAATTGGGGAAATGGACCGCTTCTCGGCAATGACTCTGCTACACGAGGAAGCCATTTATTTGCATCAAGGTACTCAATTTCAAGTGGAAAAACTGGATTGGGACGAAAAAAAGGCATTTGTCCGTGAGGTGGATGTTGATTATTTTACAGATGCCAATTTAGCAGTTCAATTAAAAGTACTTGAGGTTGATAAGCTGCAGCCGGTCAATGAAGCGGAAATTGGTTATGGGGATGTCAGCGTCAGGGCTATGGCGACCATTTTTAAAAAAATTAAATTCGAAACTCATGAAAATATCGGATCCGGTCCCATCCATCTTCCGGAGGAAGAACTTCACACCAATGCTGCGTGGATTTCCCTTGATAGTCCGTTATCGGACTTAGGGCGGGAACGGCTCGAGCAGGGACTTGTCGGGGCGTCTCACGCATTAAGGTCAATTGCTCCATTATTTGTCATGGCTGATCCACAGGATATTCATGTCATTCCGCAGGTAAAGGCCGACCATAATGAAAAGCCGACTATCTTTTTTTATGACCGCTATCCTGGCGGAATTGGTTTGAGTGAAAAAATATATTCCGGGATGGCAAAGGTTTTGCTTGAAAGTAAAAAAATGATTGAACGCTGTCAATGTGAATCAGGGTGTCCATCTTGCATTGGTACTGATGCAGGTGGAGATACCGCAAAACATGATTCATTAATGATTCTTGATGCCTTCTTAGAATCATCATCACGGTAAGGGGGAGTGCGAGGATGTCTTTAAAAAATAAATTGAATCGCTTAAAGCCACACTTGTCGACGGGAAATTCTCCGGAAGAAAAGGCTGTTCCCTCTCCAGTAGAAACTTCCATTAAGATACCTTACAAAGAGCAATGGGAGCTAGAACATGTTTCCCCTTATTATCTAGACGAAAACTTCTGTTTAATTAGAGAGGTAAAATATCCGCTTGATCAAAGGCACGGTCATTATCGGTTTCGTGATTTTCTGACGGCAATAGAAACCTGGAACGAGCATTCTGCCGCTCATCCATTATCTGCTAAAGGGTTTCAGGCTGAAGACTTATTCTTTTTCGACACAGAAACGACGGGGCTTGGCGGCGGGACGGGCAATACCATTTTCTTATTGGGGTATGCCAGCATTAAGGGAGAAGAACTGATTTTAAGACAGCACATCCTCCCCAATCCCGGTGCGGAGGTCCCACTATATCAAAGCTTTCTGGAAAAGATTAATTATCGGACACTTGTCACTTATAATGGAAAAGCCTTTGACTGGCCGCAGGTCAAAACGAGACATACACTTGTAAGAAATCATGTTCCAAGGCTTCCGTCTTTTGGCCATTTCGATTTATTTCACGCGGCCAAAAGACTTTGGAAGCACAAATTAGAACGGTTGAAATTAGCAGTAGTAGAAAAAGAGGTTCTCGGGGTAGAAAGGATTGACGATATTCCTGGATTTTTAGCTCCGATGATTTATTTTGATTTTGTAGAAAACAAAAAGCCCGATGGCATGATTGGAATACTCAAGCATAATGAAATTGATATATTGTCGCTTGTCACTCTGTATACACATTTGACCTTTCAATTATGCGGATTAGACCACGACTCCACCAGAAGGGAAACCTTTGAAGTCGGCCGCTGGTTTGCGGCTATCGGGGAAAGAGATGAAGCAGAGAAAGTTCTCGGTAAACTCATTGACGGGCAGGATGTGACAGCTTGCCAAGCTAAGCTTACTCTAGCGTTTCAGCATAAAAAAGACCGGGAATGGGACAAAGCAAGATCTTTGTTTGTTGAGGTTGTCCAATCTGGGGAGGGGCGTCTTGTTCTTGATGCATGTGTAGAATTGGCTAAAATCTATGAGCATAGATTAAAAGATTTGGAAACAGCGCTTCAATACTGCAGCCAAGCTATCATTATAAGTAAGCGAACCCCTAATTTGCACAATCTTTCAGGGGATGTATCAATGGAACATCTACAAGCACGAAAAGAGCGTTTGAATCGAAAAATCGCTAAAAGCCCACGTTAAATTTCTTTATTTAAGGTTTATTAAAAATATGTAACAAAAAGTTCACAATTTGATGATAAAAAATTTGAAATTCCATATTGTTTACTGTCGTCTTAATAGGTACAATTATAAATTGTGTGCTGCATAAAAAAGGCGCAAAAATTTTATGGAGTGGGTAGAATGTATAAAGCAATTTTGTTTTTATTTTTCGTTGTTGTTTGTTTAACTGCTGTTGTTTTTACAAGCTTGAAAGATAGCTTTTATACCATGTTATAAGGATATAAACCCAAGAATGATAATATTACTATAAAAAATAGGTGTTTTCATTAGTACAAGAGTATCCCTTTTTTCATAGGCTGTTAATGTAAACAGAATAAAGAAAAGAAGGGAGAGCTTAATATGTTTCTTGGAACTAATTTTGCCCCGCCGGTGGTTCATCCGACGACAAACATTGTGAACCATACTTTCTCCGCAACGGTAGTGCCTCATATTCATCCGGTTCACACTACTACCGTGAATCATCACATGTTTGAGCATAAACACTACTGCCCGCAATCAGCTTCATGCTGTGAGGATGTATGTCACCAGCACATCAACTGCTGCAACCCTTGTGCACCGCAAGCAGTAATGCCTGCATCAAATGCACTGCCAAATGCGATGCCAAATGTAATGCCGAATATGCCGGGTTTTGGTATGGGAGGCCCCGGTATGGGAGGCCCTGGATTTGGACCTGGACCTTTCATGAGACCAAGACCTTAAAAGTTTGATTAATCTTACAGGGGCTTTTAGCCCTTGTTTTTTATTTTGTTACTATATAATATGCTAATGTTAATAAAATGTTTGTCCCTTTTTAGAAAATTTTTTCATTTGAGGAGAATGTTCTTGATTAAGGTATTGGCCATTTCCGGATATAAACCATTTGAATTAGGGATTTTTAAAAAGGATCATTCATCCGCAGACTTTATAAAAGAAGCTATCAAAAAATCACTTTTGCCCATGCTTGAGGATGGGCTGGAATGGGTGCTAATCAGCGGACAGTTAGGAGTGGAGCTTTGGGCTGCAGAAACTGTCTTTAACCTGCAAGAGGAATATCCAGAATTGAGGCTGGCCGTTATCACCCCTTTTTTAAATCAAGAAGCATCGTGGAATGATAACAATAAGGAATGGTACGAATCTGTTCTTATGCAAGCAGATTTTATTGATTCGGTTACGAAAAAGGGCTATGAAAAACCGTGGCAATTCCGATTGAAAAATCAATTTTTTATTGAAAAAAGTGATGGCCTTTTACTCTTGTATGATCATGAAAAGGAAGGAAGCCCAAAATATTTGTACGAACTAGCGGTCGATTATCAAAAGAAACATCCCTATTCGATTGAACTAATTACCTTTTATGATTTGCAGATGATTGTCGAAGAAGAACAGCTTAAAAAGTCCGATTTTTAATCCTGCTCGAATATCTTAGAATATACTAAATAGAATATATTGTCTCCTGATTTGCTTTACAGTAAATGAAAATTGACAAAACGGCTTATATTTGAAAAAATAATAGGTAATGATTGGCTAAACTTGAGGTGATTGGAATGCTGTCAGATAAAGTGAAACTAACTGCAAAGGATATTTTGGAAAAAGAGTTCAAAACTGGCGTACGTGGTTATAAACAAGAAGATGTTGATAAGTTTTTAGATTTGATTATTAAAGATTATGGTACTTTTCATCAGGAAATAGAAGATCTTCACCAAGAAAATCTAAGGCTTCGTAAACAGCTGGAAGATACAGCAAAAAGGCAGCCGGCAGCACAGCCTGCTGGGACAACTAATTTTGATATTTTAAAGCGCTTGTCCAATCTTGAAAAGCATGTATTCGGCAGCAAGCTTTACGAATAACAAATAATACCCTCATTTCCTTTGAATAACCATTGATAATGCTAAACGATATACATATAATAGACAATGTAACGTTAATGACGTTCGGGTAATCGCTGCAAGTTTTCTTGCAGAGGAAAGTCCATGCTCGCACGGGCTGAGATGCTCGTAGTGTTCGTGCCTAGCGAATTCATAAGCTAGGGCAGCCGGGTAGAACATTCGGTTGACGGCTGGGAAAATACCTAAGTCCTTAGGATATGGTATGAGTACCTTTAAAAGTGCCACAGTGACGATTACCTCTCTAGAAATGGGGAGGGTGGAACGGGTAAACCCCACGAGCGAGAAACCCAAATTATGGTAGGGGCACTTTCTCTATCGGAAATCAACGAGGAGAAGGACAGATTCCACGTGAGTCTGTAGATAGATGATTGCCGCCTCAGTACGAGACTTTTTGGTCGTTTGCAGTACAGAGGTACAGAACATGGCTTATAGAACGTTATTAATGGATAGTTTTGATGGAAATGAACAGCTCTCCTTAATCGGGAGGGCTTTTTATTTGTTGACTGAATCTGGAGACTATTTTTAGACCATAATGTTATTGGGAAATCAATCTTTACGATTATTTGATACATAAACGATTAAGGGTGAAAGAATGGGAAAAGGAAAATATCAAATTATTGCAACCGCAGCCATGGGTTTGGAGGCGCTTGTCGCTCAGGAGGTCCGGGCGCTTGGCTACGACTGTCAGGTGGATAATGGAAAGGTAACCTTCAATGGGGATGAATATGCCATCGCCAGAAGCAATTTATGGCTCCGTACAGCAGACCGGATTAAGATTAAAGTCGGTGATTTTAAGGCATATACCTTCGATGAATTATTTGAAAAAACAAAGGCACTTCCCTGGGAGCAGTTTTTACCGGAAGACGCTGAATTTCCGGTACTTGGCAAATCCGTGAAATCGAAGCTTTTCAGTATTTCCGATTGTCAAGCCATAGTAAAAAAGGCAATTGTGGAACGATTGAAACAAAAGTATAAAAAGAATTGGTTTGATGAGAATGGGGCTTTATACCGAATCGAAGTTGCCTTGTTAAAGGATACCGCAACTATTACCATCGATGCGAGCGGCACGGGTTTGCATAAACGCGGCTACCGCGCGGATCAAGGGGCTGCCCCGTTAAAGGAAACAATGGCAGCGGCGCTGATCATGCTAACCAATTGGCGGTCTGACCGTCCATTTATCGATCCTTTTTGCGGGTCAGGAACGATTCCAATTGAAGCGGCTCTGATTGGCCAGAATATCGCACCTGGCTTCAATCGTGAGTTTGTTTCCGAGTCCTGGAACTGGATGCCGTCCCGGGTTTGGGATGAAGTCCGGACAGAGGCGGAGGACCTGGCAAAATACGATACACCGCTCGATATTACAGGATCGGACATTGATCATCGGATGGTCAATATCGCGCAGGAAAACGCTTTTGAAGCAGGTTTTGGCGATCTGATTCAGTTTAAACAAATGCAGGTAAAAGATATTTCAACGAGAAAAGAATACGGTGTTATTATCGGCAACCCACCATACGGAGAAAGATTGGGAGAAAAAACCGAAGTGGAGCAAATGTATCGGGAAATGGGCCAGGCATTCAGCAAGCTTGACACCTGGTCGATCTACATCTTGACTTCAAATGAGGACTTTGAACAATTATACGGTAAGCCAGCCACAAAGAAACGAAAGCTGTTCAACGGATTTATTAAAACAGATTACTATCAATACTGGGGAAAACGACAGCCAAGACAGACAGACAATAGTTAAGGAATATTTTTAGCGTCTATAGGGCGCTTTTCTTTTTGGAGGGATACGATGCAAAGCCGCATACCATTTACAGTTTCAAAGACTGAAACATTTTATGATAAGCTAGGCGAATGGATTGGCGATGTTTTCTATGACATTTTGCCGGAATCCGGGTTTGAAGTCCGCGATGAACAAATTTATGTGGCGTTTCAGCTCGAAAAAGCATTTAAAGAGAAAAAGGTCATGTTTGCTGAGGCCGGAGTGGGGACAGGCAAAACAATCGTATATTTGCTCTATTGCCTTATGTATGCCCGTTATACGAACCGACCGGCTGTAATTGCCTGTGCTGACGAAACATTAATTGAGCAGTTGGTGAAGAAGGAAGGAGATATTGCCAAGCTTGAACAAGCTCTCAACTTAAATATAGATGTCCGCTTGGCAAAATCTCAGGACCAATACTTATGCTTAAAAAAGCTTGAAAATGGAAGGAATAGTAATTTTTCGGATGACGTTCTTGATATTTATGAGAATCTTCCTGATTTTATCCATATGGACGGTTCCATGCTGCAATTTGAAAAGTACGGCGACAGAAGGGATTATCCCGCTCTTTCCGATGAAGAATGGCAAACGGTCAGCTGGGATAAGCTCCAAGACTGTTTCTCATGTGAAAAGCGCCATCGATGTGGTCTTACTTTAAATCGAGAATTCTATCGGCACGCAAAGGACTTAATAATTTGCTCCCATGACTTTTATATGGAGCATATTTGGACAAAAGAGGCCCGGAAACGGGAGGGTCAGCTGCCGCTTTTACCGGATCATTCATCAGTGGTATTTGATGAAGGACATTTGCTTGAATATGCGGCACAGAAGGCGTTAAGCTACCGCTTTACAGATTACACGCTTGATACACTCTTAACTAGACTGATGGAAAATGATGTCCGCGAAAAAACACTTTATACGATAGAACAAGCGCTTGTTGATAACGATGAATTTTTCGATTGCCTTGCACAGTTTTCACAACCCACAATAGGGTCGGATAAAGAGATCATTCATAGGCACCCTATGGTCATGAAAAATTGTCGTAAACTTCTTTCGACATTGCAGTTATTGGAAGAGGAACTTGTCTTCGAAAGTGAAATGTTCGTTATCAACGAATATGATTTAAAAATTGTTGAGGAATACTTGGAGCAAATCACGTATTCTTTATCCCTCTTCCTTCAAGAGGTAAATGGAATTACTTGGCTTGAAGAAAGCAGTGGTGAGCGTACCCTTGTTATTATGCCGAAAATGGTGGAAGAGGTTTTGCGGGAAGAGGTATTTTCACAAAAAAAGCCTTATATTTTCTCATCTGCGACAATGTCTAATCAGAAATCATTTAATTATATGGCTTCCAGTTTAGGAATTGATGATTATCTATCCTGTTCGGTTGCTTCCCCATTTGATTATGACGAGAAAATGAAGGTATTCCTGCGATTCTTTATACAAGATGCCATCAATAAAAAAATCGACTATGTGATTGAAAAAATTAGATTGACAGAAGGTCGGGCTCTTATTCTTTTAAATAATCGTGATGAAATGAGGAATTTAAAGGAACGACTTAAAGAAGAGCAACAGTTTCCAATCTACTTTGAAGGTGACGAGGAGATTAGCACTCTAGTATCCAAGTTTCAAAATGAGGAACATTCGGTGCTTTGCTCTATCCATCTATGGGAGGGGCTTGACATCCCCGGCAGCTCACTGGAAAATGTTCTGATTTTTTCCCTTCCTTTCCCGCCGAACGATCCCGTCTTTACAGCAAAAAAGGAAGGGATGGCTGACCCATTTAATGAGGTGGATCTTCCTTATATGCTGCTCAGGTTACGGCAAGGAGTGGGCCGGCTGATAAGAAGCGAACAGGATCAAGGCACTGTCCATATCATGTTGGAAGAACCACTAGATCCAGATGTATTGAAAAAGATAAGAGAAGTATTGCCAACAAATGCAATTGAAGGGTAAGGAATGAAAAAAGAGGCTGATAATGAACTGTCAGCCTCTTTTTGTGCTATCTGCCAAGAACGCGGCGGCCGTCTTCTGTCATTTTATCCGGTGACCAGGCCGGCTGCCAAACAAGGTTAACGTCAACTTTGTTTACTTCCTCGATTCCTTCGACACAATAACGGACTCCGCTTGTGATACTATTGTGAAGTGGACATCCAGGAGTGGTAAGTGTCATCGTAATCGAAACATTATTGTCTTCTGTAATCCCCACACTATAAATTAAGCCTAAATCTACAACATTGATACCTAATTCCGGGTCATATACACTTTTTAATTCTTCAAAAATTTTCTCCTCTAGATTCATGGTAACTCACCTCATTATTTTTTTAGAACACTGAATATGCTGCTTGCAATAAAAAGCATCGCTACAGACAGGCCAAACTGGCCCAAATTAAAGAGAATCACTGTTTTTAATAAAAGTGCCAAAAAGACAATTAGAACGGAGCCAATGAATACTGATAAGACCGGTACAATCAACTTTTCATTCATCATTTCCTTCAACGAAGGAACTTTAACCTTTCCGATTTCTTTACTGTATTTATAGGTCCACCACAGGAATGGAACGATCTTATATAAATATCCGATAATACTTAAAACAATCCACAACAGTATATAGCAATATAGAAGCGGGCCAATAAGACTTGCAAATTTGCTGCTGAACAAGACCATAAAGGCGGCTGCATGAATCACATTCCCAAAACCAATCGCAGAAAGGGCGAAGCAAAATGGCTTATCGAGTTTTTTCTTTAACCTTTTTTTAATGATAATACTAATATGCCAGCTGAAAATAGAGAAGCCGGCCAATTGCAGGAAGAATCCAATCTTTAATAAAATACTGCTGTTAATAAAGAAAGAAATGATTGAAAGGACAAGCCCGGATACATAAATTCCGTACACATATCGGGCCTGCACCATTGGAAAACCATGGGCCAAAGAAAACATCGGCACCATCTTATAGGAAAAGCCAAAGATTAATAAAGTAAACCAACCGGTCAAGCCCAATAAAAGATGGCTTTTAAATATGCCTTGATAATGGTCGACGAGAAAGCCTGTTTTCATACTGTAGATCATCGTTATTCCCAAGAAAATGGTCATAAACAGGCAAACTAATGCCGTTCCCACAAAAGCAGTAAGAATAGTAGGGTTTGCTTGTGTTCTAAGCGTCATCAGCATCTGGAATAGGAACATAAAAATTCCAATTAGGGTAATGACACCAGGAATGACAGCATTTTGCGGTGCTGCATACAGCATCGCCGAAAAAGAGGTTATCCCTGCTGCCGTGATGAAAAATTGAACAAATCCAAATTTCTCATTCCAAATTTTCGTCAAAAAAGCAACCGGAACAAGCTGGTACATTGCACCCATGGCCACCATTAAGGCCCAGCCAAGGATTAAAAGATGGGCTGCCGACCAAAGGGCAGGAATGCGAAAAGCTCCATCCGTCAGCATATTCCCGTTTGCCAACAGCAGAATCTGTGAGGCGACAAGGGCAATTAAACTAAAAAGAATAAACGAAAAAGGCAGCTTAATATTTGTTTCAGTTCCTAGATTCTGAGGAAGCATTCGACTCACCTTCCTAGCGGAAGATTTCTATTTTAAAACTTCCGTCTGGTTGTTGTTCTGTTCTTTGTTGATATCCTAATTCTTCAAGCTGTTCATATAGAAACATCGGTCTTCTATCATTAATAATCGTTAAAACTTCCCCTTCGCCTAAACCTTCTAAAGCGGCTAAGGTTCGCATCATCGGCTGCGGCGGTTCGAGCCCGCGGTTATCTAAAATCATTGCAGATCACACTCCAAATCACTTTTAACTTTTCTTTGTAAAAACTACTTTCCAATGCTTTTTCTCTAATTCTTCTTCTTCATGGGTAAAGCCCTTTGCCTTTAGGACGGTAAATAGAGGCGACGGCTTAAAAGGTGCATGGAGGATGAATACATCTCCAGCATTATTTAATTCTTTTACTGCCTCCATAATCTTTTGAAATGGTTCGAGTTTATTCTTTATATCCTCACGTACATCTAATTCAATTATTCTTTGTTCCATACAATGAACACCTCTTTTATCGTTTGTTTAATAACATTGTAGCAGTGAAATCCCATAAGAAATGTGATTAGCGTCATATCTCGATGGATTTTAATGAAAATAATTCTCAATGTGACAAATTTGTGAAAAAGTATACATAAAGTGATATGTGTGATAAAAGTCACTATTATACGTTTTTTTTTAGACTAAAATACTTCTCGGATTGATAACAGAAAGGATGAAGGAAATGGAAATAAAGCGGGGGACTCAGCCTAAGAGCGTGGTAAAGGAAAATAGAAACGCACTTTTAAAATCCATTTTAATTATTACCATATTAATCAGCTTTACCATTTTGCTTGGCGGAGGCTATTGGATTTTTAAAGAGCAGGCGCCAAGACCATTGGAAGTAACTAATTCAAAAGGTGAAGTTATATTAACGAAAAAATCCATTATGGGCGGACAAGCTGTCTGGCAAAAGTATGGTTTAATGGACTACGGTACCGTTTTAGGACATGGTTCCTATATGGGTCCGGATTATACAGCAGAGGCTTTAAAAATCTATACTGGAGGAATGCAGGATTTTAAAGCGGAACAGCAATATGGTAAAAAATTTGCTTCATTAAGTGAAGATGAAAAGCAGATTATTAAAAACCAAGTTATTAAAGAAATGCGCAAAAATCGCTATGATGCGAGTAAAGATACATTAAAGCTGACAGACGCACAAGTAAATGGCCTTGAAAAAGTTAGGGCTTACTATAAGGATATTTTTACAAAAGGCGACGGCTGGGGGTTAAAAGCCAATCTAATCAAAGATTCTGATATACCATCAACAGACCGTGCCTATGTTGACAAAGGTGACCAAATCAAACAAATCTCTGATTTCTTCTTCTGGACAGCTTGGCTTTCAAGCACGGTTCGTCCTGGAGACAAAATCACTTACACGAATAACTGGCCATATTTTGAAGACGCCGGTAACCATCTATCCTTTTCCGCTATTTGGTGGAGCGGTGCCAGCGTTACAATCCTAATTTTAATGGTTGGGATCATCTTATATCTATTCTATCGTTATCAATTTGGTATGCAGGAAGCATATAAAGAAGGAAACTTCCCTCGTATTGATTTGCACAAGATGCCTGTAACAAGTTCACAGGTGAAAACAGGAAAGTATTTTACGGTTGTATCGGTATTATTCTTTGTTCAGTGTATGTTTGGTGCTCTCTTAGCCCACTATTATATCGAACCAGACAGCTTCTTTGGAATTAAGTGGATCCATGATATTCTTCCATTTAATATTTCCAAAGGCTATCACTTGCAGCTGGCGATTTTCTGGATTGCCACCGCATGGCTGGGCATGGGAATCTATGTAGCCCCTTTAGTTGGCGGTTATGAACCAAAGAAACAAGGTCTTTTAGTTGATATTTTATTCTGGGCATTAGTGGTTCTTGTTGGCGGAAGTATGGTTGGAGAGTGGCTTGGTGCCAATGGAAAATTGGGAAATGCCTGGTTCTTGTTTGGCCATACCGGTTGGGAATATATTGAGCTTGGACGAGTTTGGCAGCTTATCTTAATAGTAGGAATGCTAATCTGGCTGTTTATCGTATTCCGCGGTATCAAAGCAGGGCTTAAGAAAGAGTCCGACAAAGGCGGATTGATACACTTACTATTCTACTCTGCGATTGCTGTACCGGCTTTTTATATCTTTGCCTTATTTATCAACCCAGGTACAAGCTTTACATTTGCCGACTATTGGCGCTGGTGGATTATCCATTTATGGGTAGAAGGTATTTTTGAAGTTTTTGCAGTCGTTGTTATTGGTTTCTTATTAGTTCAATTAGGTCTTGTAACCAAGAAATCAACGTTAAGACAATTATATTTCCAATTAACCCTGCTTCTTGGCAGCGGCGTAATCGGTATCGGACACCATTATTATTATAATGGTTCAGCTGAAGTATGGATTGGTCTAGGTGCAGTCTTCTCTGCATTGGAAGTTATTCCATTGACATTGTTAATTCTTGAAGCTTATGAGCAGTACAAAATGATGCGTGACGGCGGTGTCGACTTCCCTTACAAAGGTACGTTCTGGTTTTTGATTTCTGTTGCGATATGGAACCTTGTCGGTGCCGGGGTACTTGGTTTCTTAATTAATCTGCCAGCGGTAGCCTATTTCGAACATGGACAATTCTTAACACCAACCCATGGACATGCTTCGATGATGGGTGTTTACGGAATGTTTGCCTGTGCAGTACTTCTTTATTCGTTAAGGAATATTGTGAAGCCTGAGGCCTGGAATGACAAATGGCTTAAGATAAGCTGCATTCTGTTAAACATTGGTCTAGCAGGAATGGTCTTATTGTCCTTGCTTCCAGTTGGATTTATGCAAATAAAAGAGGCATTTTATCACGGATATGCAGCAAGCCGCGCTTCCTCCTTCCTGCAAAAGGATCTGGTGCAAACCATTTTAACCTGGCGTGCGGTACCTGACACCATCTTCTTAATCGGTGTAATTATCCTGGTACTATTCTGTATTAAGGCCCTATTTAACCTGCGTAAACCAACGCATAAAGATGGAGAGCGACTTCCGGTTAAAGATTTATCCATTGATGAAGATTAATAGTAAAAATCCGCAAGGCTTTAGCTTTGCGGATTTTTCTCTTCTTTCATTTCTTCGTAGCAGTCAAAGCAGTAAGATTGTTTCTCCTCGGTAATCACTCCATTAAAGAATCCATCCAAACAATAAATCTCTTTCCCACAGCATTTACATAAACCAACTAATTCTTTCATTTAGACTTGCCTCCTTATGAATAAAATCATATTTCAACTGTGATGGTACTCACTAAGTCCTTACCTAAGTTTTTCTATAATAAAAAAGAAGTTAACCCAATTAAAGGAGTGATAATGATGCAAACCTACGCAAAAATTATCAATGTACCAGATTATCCACCAAGAGAAAAGCATCCAACCATCTTTAAGGCATTTGATGAATTGGCATCAGGTGAAACCATGCAGATTGTCAATGACCATGATCCAAGACCGCTGCTTTACCAATTTATGATGGAAAGACCAGAGCAATTTTCATGGGAATACCTTGAAGAAGGCCCTGAAGTTTGGAAGGTTGCCGTTAACAAGAAGTAATTTTTTAAGGCTCCTCTCTTACTAGACTTTGTGTCTACATCCAATCTAATATTTATTTCGATTTATTTTTCAGTTAAAACCTCTTTTTTCCTATAAACCTATTTTACAACAGAAATTCGTTTCTGTTGTTTTTTTATCCGCATGATTTGTCAGAAATATGTTAAAATTTATAGCGAGATAGGGGGAAAGACAATGAATATAGTGCAATTTGAAAAGGAATTCTTAGAGTATGTCAAAAAAATGACCGCTTATCACGAAGCCCTTGGTTTAATTTACTGGGACATACGGACAGGCGCTCCTAAACAGGGAGTAGGGCAGAGGTCAGAAGTGATTGGCGTGCTGTCCTCCGAGGTATTTAAAATGTCAATATCAGAGGAAATGGCAGCCTACATAGCAGGCCTTTCAAAAGCTGAATTGTCCGATAGAACAAGAAAAATTCTTGAAGAATGCAAAAAGAACTATGAGTTAAACAAAAAAATTCCTGCGGAAGAATACAGAGAATTCGTCATTCTCCAATCAAATGCCGAGACAGTTTGGGAAGAAGCCAAAGAAAAAGCTGACTTCAAACTGTTCAAGCCATACTTAGAGAAGCTGGTAGCAATGACAAAGCGATTTATCGAGTACTGGGGCTATGAAGGGAATAAATATAATGTTTTATTAGATATGTACGAACCAGGCTTGACAGTTGAGGTTTTAGATCAGGTTTTTGGAGAACTGAAGAACAAAATTGTTCCGTTAGTAAAACAGATTTCGGAATCCCCCCACAAACCCAAAACTGATTTTTTGTTTCATCGTTTCCCTAAGGAAAAGCAGCGGAAATTCAGCTTGGAAATCTTAGCGCAAATAGGTTATGACTTTAATGCTGGCAGGCTTGATGAAACCGTCCACCCTTTTGCAACTGGTTTAAATCCTGGTGATGTCCGCGTTACGACAAAGTATGATGAACAGGATTTTCGGACAGCTGTTTTTGGAACCATCCATGAAGGCGGCCATGCTTTATACGAACAGAATATTTCCAAAGAGTTAATCGGTACACCATTATGCTCTGGAACCTCCATGGGAATTCATGAATCGCAATCGCTTTTCTATGAAAATCTTCTTGGACGGAGCTTGCCTTTTTGGAAAAAGAATTTTGACCTCCTGAAAAAATACGCCAATGGTCAATTCGATCATGTAAGCATTGAGGATTTTTATCGGGCCATCAATGAATCAAAGCCTTCTTTTATACGGATTGAAGCAGACGAACTTACCTATCCGCTTCATATTATTATCCGTTACGAAATCGAAAAGGGATTGTTTAATGATGAAATAGAGGTTTCCGACCTTCCAACAGTTTGGAATGAGATGTATGAGAAGTACTTTGGAATCCGCCCTGGACATGATGGCGAGGGTGTTCTTCAAGACGTTCATTGGGCAGGTGGAAGCTTTGGCTACTTTCCTTCGTACGCTTTAGGCTATATGTATGCAGCCCAATTTAAGCATAAAATGCTTAAGGACCTTCCTAATTATGATCAGCTTCTTCAAGAAGGGAATCTCCTTCCAATCAAAGAATGGCTTACGAATCATATCCATCAACACGGCAAACTGAAAAAGCCGCTTGAAATCCTTCAGGAGGTAACAGGTGAAGGTTTAAATGCCAAGTATTTGATTGATTATCTTTATGAGAAATATGGAAAGGTCTATCAGTTAAATTGAGCAGACCATCGTCGATAATCTTCATTGCATTCAGTGCCTCTTTATGGGGTATCATCGCCATCTTTGTACGGAAGCTCGCCAGCCTAGGGTTCACTCCAATGGAAATAGTTACCATTAGGGTCGTCGCTGCTGCCATTTTGCTTGGATTGATAGGAATTTGTAAATACAGGCCCAACCTTAGAGTTGACCTTAGTGACATTAAGCTGTTTTTCGGGACGGGAATCTTTAGTATTGTGTTATTCAATTGGTGCTATTTTACTTCTGTAAATGAAATGAATCTTTCAATCGCGGTAATTCTTTTATATACTGCACCTGCATTTGTCACAGTATTATCGTTTTTGTTTTTAAAAGAGAAATTAACTGGGCTGAAGATTATGTCAGTGCTCGGTACACTTGTCGGGTGTATCCTTATAGCCGGAATAAATTCAGGTGCGGCATCATCCATTACTTTAATGGGTATTGTAACTGGCCTCGGCGCCGGCTTTGGATATGCTTTATACAGCATTTTTGGGAAATTTGCGTTAGAAAAATATTCTTCATTTACGGTTACCTTTTATACCTTTTTAGTGGCGTCCATTGGCTTAATTCCATTTACGGCGCTATGGAAAAAGGAGAGCCTTTTGCTTAGCAATGAGGTCCTGTTTTATGGAATTGGCTTAGGCCTGTTTCCAACTGTCATTGCCTATTTGTTATATACGAAGGGGCTAGAGAAAACAGATGCAAGTATTGCGGCAATTATCGCAACGGTTGAACCGATGGTCGCCACCATATTGAGCGTTTTTCTTTATAAAGAAAGCTTTGGTTTGTACCAAGCAATTGGTGCAATTATTATTTTGTTATCAGTAACCATCATCAATATACCTACAAGAAAACAAAAGGCTTCAATCGTCTAGATTGAAGCCTTTTATTCTACTAATCTGCTTTAACGATTCACTCCGTTTATTTGTTAAAATATTATTAAAATAATGCTTTTCAACAAGCCAGTTAGCAGGGATAAATAATAAAAGTTTGGAATTTTGGTTTGGTCAAAATAATAAATTGAGAGAAACTGCCTTTTTTCGACAATCTGAAAAGGCTTCAATCGTTTAGATTGAAGCCTTCTGGAATTACCAAGTCTTAAACCCTTTGGACCCAGGCGGTGCATTTTGAATAATATCAATGAATGGTATTGTGTAGGCGAACAGGATTAAGGCAGCAGTGATGCCGAGCCATAATTTCCAGTTTTCAAATACCATTGGTGCTTTTTCCTCCACATTTTCTGCTTCACCGACAGGGAATTCTTCTTCACCTTTTGGTGCAAAGAAGGCAAGATTAATGAAAATAACTAATACTAATATTATGCCAAGGAATAAAATCGTTCCGCCAACTGCCTGGGCAATTTGGTAAGGAATCCACTCAAGAGCCTGCTTGGAGTCGCCATAAGTGGAGAATGCAGAACGTCTGGGTCCGCCAAGTAAGCCTTGGAAGTGCATTGCACCAGACATAAATGCCATTCCGATAAACCATACCCATGCCTGAATAATACCTAATTTGTTCATCGCCTTAGTCAGCTTGCGGCCGGTTAAGTGCGGCACGAGCCAATATGAAATTCCGAAGAATGTAAGTACGACAGAAGTTGCTGCTGTCAAATGGAAGTGTCCTGTTACCCAAATGGTATTATGGACAACCTGGTCCATCTGGTTGGAAGCATTGATGATACCGCCCGCACCGGCAGGAATGAATGAAGCCATACCGATGAATGGAACCGTGAAACGGGCATCATTCCAAGGAAGCACTTTAAACCAGCCAAATAAACCAGTAGCTCCTTTAGAACGGCCATATCTCTCAAACGTAGCGAACAGAGAGAAGGCAGTCATTAAGGACGGGATAATTACCATGAATGTTAAGATAACCTGTATAAATTTCCAAGCCGGGTCAATACCCGGTTCTGTCAACTGGTGGTGGAAACCAACCGGAATCGAGAAAAGCAAGAATAAGATAAAAGATAAACGAGCCAGTGAATCTGAGAAAATCTTTCCGCCGATAATTTTTGGGATAACTGCATACCAGCACATATAAGCAGGCAAAAGCCAGAAATACACTAATGGGTGACCGAAATACCAGAATAACGTACGGCTGATAAGAACATCTACAGTATCTACTAAACCTAAAGACCAAGGCAACAATTGGAATAGAACAGTTGCAGCAACCCCTAATGTAGCCACAATCCACATCACAGTGTTGATAACAGCCATAAAGCTTAACAACGGGCTAGGCTTGCCAGGGTTGTTTTTCCGCCATTTCGCATAGGTCATTATTTGTGCAGCGCCATCAACCCAGCTGCCGACAACCACAAGGGTTAATCCTAAATAAAAGATCCAGTGTGCTTTAAGTGGTGCATAGAAGGTATAAAGTACAGATGCTTCATTTAATAGAATCATCGTTCCTGACATAAGGGTACCAGCAGTCATTAACCAGAAACCAATCCAGCCGGTCCGTCTGGCTGCCGGAGAATGTGTTCCTGCAGTTCTGGATACAGCCGCATATTGAAATCCCATGATAAAGAATGTTGTTAAAACTAGCCCCATTAAAACACCATGAGCTGTTAAAATTTGATAGTAGCCAATTCCCAAAGGCAGTTCAAATTTTCCGGAACGGACAAGGGTTTGTAGTAATCCCATCAGACCGCCAAGAGCGAGTGCTCCGAAAGCCACAAAGAAATGCGCCATGGATAGCTTCGCGTCACGAGGGTCAACCTTTACTTTAGCTGCAGCGTTAACCATTATTTAACCACCTCAATCTTAGAGAACATTAAATGGTGCCCAGTTCCACAGTATTCGTTACATACAACTAGAAATTCGCCGGCCTTGTCAAAGGTTGTTGTGTATTCGCTGACATATCCCGGTTCTAGCATCATATTAATATTGGTACCGGCCATTTCAAAACCATGGACAACGTCCTTGGTGGTACCGATTACTTTCACTTTTGCTCCAAGCGGAACCTCAACCTTTGCAGGGTTATAAGAGAAAGCAGATGCGACAAATACTAGTTCATAATCCCACTCTTTGCCTTCGACCTTATGAAGTCCCGGCTTATCGAAAGGTTTTGTGGTATCAACCTTTTCCGGATTTATTGTAGTTAAACAGCTTGCTGGTTTGTTCCCAAGGTAAAATGCGCTGACACCGACTACTGTTAAAAAAACAACAAGACAGCCGATTCCAAAAGTCAGCCAGATTTTTTCAAATTTATGCATATGCATATATAATTCCCCCCTTTATTTCCTAAAAACGGTCTACGAACAGAAAGTAAACTGAAACCCATGAAACAATGATAAAAAGCCCTAGAATGAATACAGACGCCAGTGTCCCCTTTAAAGAAGAACTGTCTTCAATCTCTGTTTGGTGCTTTGTCTTTAGTTCCGCCTTTGCCATCCCCCTACACTCCCTTCAGAAAATGAAAAGTAAATAAATGATTTCTCTTTCATAATACAAAACAATTGTGAAAGGAAAATATCAAATTCAAGAATTCACAAATTGTTCATTCCTTAGTTAACTACAATGGTAATGTTAAAAAGTTGGTATAACAGTGATTTTAGTCACAATTCCCCACCAGTAATTGTGACTAAAGTGTGAAACATCACACTAAGCTTGTGATTTAGATAATTGATAATTTGATTTCGTAATGATGATCGGCAGTTCATTTTTTGTCACAATACTCGGAAAGAAAAATATGATAATAATAAAAAATTTTTTCTTTGGAAGTGGTTGGTGTGGAGAAATATTATTGTGAACATTGCCGTCTTTTGTATAATAAAATTGAAATATGTAAGGTTTGCGGGAAAATGGCGGGAAATAAAATAAAAATCGAGGTTCAAAAGCAACCGGAAAAATTAGAGTCAGGTTAAATTAGATAATTGGAAAAGTTTATATAATGAAGGAATAACTATTACAAGATATAATAAAAATGCACAACAACAACAACCTTCAAAACGTTTGCTTCTCCGAATGGGGAAGTTTTTTTTGTTTCTGGAATAATATTCTTTAATTTGGCAAAAAATACCCTTACCTTTGGTTAAGGAGAATGATGTATGCCTACAATTCTTTCCGTTGCAGAAGTTATTCCTCCATATGAAATTAAACAGACTCAGGCAACAGAGTTCGCCAGGGAATTGTTTTCCGGTTCGTTTAAAGAAATCGGGCGGTTATTAAAGGCTTTTGAAAATGGACTTATTGAGAAACGACATTTTGTTAACCCCGTAGGCTGGTTTCAGCAGAATCATTCTTTTGAGGAAAAAAACAATGTCTACATCGAATCAGCCGTTACCCTCGGGAAGGAAGCCGTTGTAAAATGTCTTGATAACAATCAGTTTCTAAGGAAAAAAATCCCTTACAAAGACATTGATGCTATTTTTTATATTTCCACCACAGGGATTGCAACTCCAAGTATAGAAGCACGAATAATGAACCTTCTGCCTTTTCATCTCCACACAAAACGAATCCCAATCTGGGGATTGGGCTGTGCAGGCGGTGCTGCAGGTCTTGCGCGTGCTTTTGAATATTGCATGGCCTTTCCAAACGCTAAAGTCCTAGTTCTTTCTGTTGAACTTTGCAGTATAACCTTTCAGCGAAATGACCTATCGAAAAGCAACTTAATTGGGACATCTCTATTTGCAGATGGGGTGGCCTGTGCTTTAGTATGCGGAGATTCCTGTAATATCGAGGATTTTCGTATGAAATCCACATACCCTTCCATTTTAGCGGTTCAATCGGCACTTCTCCCTGATTCATTAGATGTGATGGGGTGGGATATAAAAAATGAAGGATTGTTTGTCCGGTTTTCTCGTGATATTCCAAAAATCGTACATAATTGGTTAAAGCCGGTGGCAGAAGAATTTTTACATGAAAACCATCTTCAAATAGATAAATTAGACTATTTCATTGCCCATCCAGGCGGTAAAAAGGTGTTGGATGCCTATGTTGAATCGCTCGGTATTCCCGAGTCGATGACAGACGTCTCGCTCGGAGTATTAAGAAAATTCGGAAATATGTCTTCTGCTACCATCCTTTATGTGTTAAAACAATATATGGAAATGGATATTCCACGTGGTTCAAATGGACTTTGTGCCGCACTTGGACCGGGTTTCAGTTCGGAAATGCTTCTATTGAGGTGGTTTGAATGAAGGACTTTCTGCCATTTATAAGCTTTATGGGTTTTATTATTTTTCAGCGTGCAGCAGAGATTTTTTTCGCGAAAAAAAATGAAAAATGGATGAAGAGTAGAGGAGCACTTGAATTTGGCACTATTCACTACCGCTGGATTGTCCTTATGCATGTACTATTTTTGCTTAGCTTTTGTGTAGAAAAGTTCATTTTAAATCACGGTTTATCACCACAATGGCTGATTATTTTTATTGTTTATATCCTCTCTCAGGCCCTGAGGGTATGGGTACTTGTATCACTGGGAAGGTATTGGAATACGAAAATACTTGTGCTTCCAAATGCAGACGTTATACGTAAAGGTCCGTACCTTTTAATCAGGCATCCGAATTATTTCGTAGTTTGTGTTGAAATCCTTGTCATTCCTTTGCTGTTTCAGGCGTATTATACTGCCTGTTTGTTTACAGTGATGAATATCATGATGCTTGCCATCCGGATTCCCGAGGAAGAAAGGGCGCTTGGATGTTACAGCGAATATGACGGAGTTTTTCAAAACTGCCGCCGTTTCTTGCCAAAGTTTGTTAAATAACTGTGACAATAATCTGTAAATGTATTGAAAATGATTATCACCTGTGCTAGAATTTTATTAACAATGAAAGTCATTCTCAACTAAGAGTCTGATTAAGGGAAGGTGTTACATATGACCTATGCTTTCGTCGGCGGAACCATTATAATCTACGCATTTGTCATGAAGCACGTCTTAAAAAATGTCACCCAATAAATATATTTAGCATTAACTGAAGCCAAGGAATATTCCTTGGCTTTTTGTGCGACGGGCAGTCGCATAGAGTGCTGGCATAGCCAGTGCTCTTCTTTTCTTTATCTGACAGAGACGTCATTTCGATGAAACGACTGAACGAGGATAATGAAATTGAATCCCAGATGGTGCAAGCCCATCCCCGAAGAACTGACCTAGTTCGGGAAGCTTAATCTAGGGCAACACCGTGAGGTGTTGTCTGAAGGAGATGCGGAATGTCGAGAGACCCGTAGGCGAATAGGTAGACCCTAATGCAATAAGTGTGAAGCACGGCGGCGGGATAAGTTGGCGACTCTCCGAAAAGTGAGGAAGCCCACTAAAGAGACAATTTTCTTTGGAAGTCAGAGCGAGAAATTGTGACTTATAACGTGATGGTGCAGGGTATGTCTAGAAGGGAAATGTGACGACCCCGTGAGGTCTCCGCCTTACCAAACAGGCAGGGTTCTAGTCTATATTATAAGGGTAAACCGAAATGACGAAGAACGGGTGGAGAAGTCAGACGTTCTCATAGTACGGAAGTAACTCGGTGACCATAACACCGAATGAACGGAAGGGGAACGACCTATGGATCCAAGCTATGAACTAGGTGTAATGTTAACAATCAAGTTACTGCGGTAAAACCGTTTGAATGTACATCAAGGAAAGGCGTGGAATACGCAATGAATCAAGAGTGGAAATTTAAATTACACAGTGTATATGGGCAACTTCTATTCGACAGGAAATTAACCCAGAGTTTTGAACAAGTTAAAGCAAATAAGGGTGCTGGAGGAATAGATGGGGAAACAATTGAAAGTTACGAAGCCAAATTAGAAGAGAATATCACGGAACTTCTTAATAAGCTAAGGACTAAAACCTATCAAGCCCATCCAGTTAAAAGGGTATACATACCGAAGAAAAATGGAAAGAAACGCCCATTGGGTATCCCTACAATAGAAGATCGTATTGTCCAACAAAGCGTAGTCAATATTCTTCAACCGAAATTTGAAGACAAATTGTTTCACAACTGGTCAGTGGGATATAGACCTAACCGCGGAGTAGAAAGAGCTTTACAAATAATCTTATGGAATATAGAGCAAGGATACAATTACATCTACGATTGTGATATTAAAGGTTTCTTTGATAACATCCCACATAAGAAACTAATTACAATTTTAAAGAAATACGTATCAGACCGTACGGTCTTAGGATTAATTGAACAATGGCTCAAAGCTGGCTTTATGGAAGAGGGGAAACTCATTCATTCTGACTATGGAACACCGCAGGGCGGAGTAATTTCTCCTTTACTTGCAAATGTGTATCTTAATGAAATGGACTGGGAATGGGACTTGAATGGATTTCGTTTTGTCCGATATGCAGATGACTTCCTGCTCTTTGCGAAATCAAAAGAAGATATTCAGAAAGCAGCCGCCCTAACGAAAGAAAGGTTATCTGAATTAGGATTAGAGATTTCTAAGGAGAAAACACGGGTAGTTGACTTCCAGAAGGATGATTTCGACTTTCTTGGGTTTACTTTTCATCATTGGAAACCAAGAAAGAAGGATAACAAACTACACTTTCAGGTCACACCCAAGAAAGAATCTATTAAGATTTTCGGATAAAAATTAAAGAAAAGACAAGGAAGTTCTTAACTTTTAGTAAAGAGGAATGGATAAAACGGGTAAACCCTATTATTCGTGGTAAGGTTAATTATTATTTGACCATCGTTAAGGCTATCAAAGCTAATGAGGAGCTTGGACAGAAAAGTCATTGTAGAACTAGAATGATTCGACGAATTCTTCAAGATATTGACGGATATATAAGGAAAAGATTGCGAGTAGCATTTATCCATAAACACCCAAACCAAAGAAAAGGACAGAAAATGAACAGTCTTTGGAACAATGCATTCTTCTTTAAAATAAAGCTTATCCCTTCCTATTGGCTATATCTAAATAAAGCTTATGGATACACCGAAGAACAATATTTAAGCGACTTGGTTAAAACATCAAAGAAGAGGTTACATAAAAGAATTAATCGAGCAAAACAAAAGCCGAGGAATATTATACACCTCACCGACTTCAAAAGATGCAAAATGCCTGGAACGCATCCTCTTGATGAACATTGTAACATTTGGTAAGCCGTATGCCTTAATAGGGCACGTGCGGTTTGATAAGGGGGAAGCCTCGAGAGAGGTTTCCCTACTTTATTTGCTAATAGGAAACTATAAATTCAACTACGCCTCATGAATCTTCTTATCGGACTCGCCAACTAGCGAGATTGCATTTATTTTTAAGTTTGTCAAGATAGGAAAAGTTCAAATTATCGTATAAAATAAACATATTATCATGTTGTTTAAGGGGAATTAGTTTAAATGGTCAAAATAGCCGATCAAAATGAAACGATACAAACATTAAAACAAAAAATAATCGCCATATATGAATATTTAATGGAGCAAAACGATATTCAAAATGCGCAAAAAATTAAGCAGCTTGCTCGAAAATTAGAAAACCGAGAATTCGCGATAGCGTTTTGCGGCCATTTTTCCGCAGGCAAATCAACCATGATCAATCGGGTCGTAGGGGAAAAACTGCTGCCCTCAAGCCCAATTCCGACAAGCGCAAACCTTGTAAAGGTAAAGTCCGGAGAGGATTATGCCAAGGTCTTTTTTAAAAGCGAGAAACCACGGCTTTATTTAGCCCCATATGATTATGAAATGGTCAAAAGGTATGCTAAGGATGGCGATAAAATCGAGGAAATCGAGATCAGCCATAGCGACTCAAACCTGCCAGCCAATACCGTCATAATGGACACACCCGGAATTGATTCAGCAGATGATGCCCACCGCATTGCCACTGAGTCTGCCATCCATTTAGCTGATTTGATCTTTTATGTAATGGACTATAACCATGTACAGGCAGAGTTGAATTTCCTCTTCACAAAGGAATTGACTGAAGCAGGTAAAGAGGTTTATTTAGTTATTAACCAAATCGATAAGCACAAGGATGAGGAGCTAAGCTTTGCCGATTTTCAAAAGAGTGTTGTCGATGCCTTCGCCTCCTGGGGAGTCAGACCAGCACGGATTTTTTATACTTCGCTAAAGGATGAAAAGAACCCCCGTAATGAATTTAAGGCATTACAGAAATTTATTGCGGATAAATTGGCAGCAAAAGATCAATTGCTTGTACCTTCCGTTTTTCATTCATTGAAAAAAATTGCCCAGGACCATATCAGTCAGGCGGCAAAGCAGGAGGAAGAAAAGCTTCTTCCATATTATGAGTTATTAAATGAATTAACCAAGGAGGAAAAAGAGGATCTGTTGAATTCCTTTCACCAGATTAAAGACAGCTTGTCTAAGCTTGCAGGAGGGACGGAAGCCAAGGAAAAGTCATTTGATGAAGAAATAGCGCAAATTTTAAAGAATTCCTATCTCATGCCTTTCCAGACAAGGGAACTGGCAGAGAAGTATCTGGAGGCATGCCAGCCAGATTTTAAAGTGGGCTTTCTTTTTTCAAAACAAAAAACGCAAGATGAAAAAAATGCGCGACTGGACAGTTTTTATCAGGATATTCTTGAAAAAACTAAATCCCAGCTGGAATGGCATTTACGTGAATTCCTGCTCAGGACATTAAAGGAAACAGAACTAGACCAGGGAGACCTGCTGGTGCTCGCCCAGGGCTATGCCCTTCCTGTTCCTAAAGATGTCCTAATTAACACAATAAAGCCTGGCGCCCGCCTATCCGGTGAATACCTGCTTCACTACACAGAAGATGTGGCGAATGAAATAAAACGGATCGCCCGAAACCGACTTGCTGAGTTTAAAGAAAAGTATCTAAATGCACTAAAGGAACAGGAGTCAAAATTAAACGAACAATTTGGCAAGGAATTCAATAAACAGGAACGCTATGTAAATGCCTTAACAGAGATTGATAAATACGAAGAAGCTATTATTGCAATAGAAAACAACCTTATGAACCAATTGAACAATCCAGAAGGAATTGAAGATGACCATTTCCAACTATTCGACCTGCAGGAAGAGGAATTTGAACTGATTAAATCTGAAGTGGAACCGGGTTCCCATAAGCCTGACGTGAAGAATGACAGCAGCCATTTGCCTGCACAGGTCAGTCTTGCAGAAACAACAAATAAAGGCTTTAAGGGTGAAGGGATCGACGAGGCGGAGGACCGTCTGCAACTCACCATTGACAAACTACTCAACGGTTCCAAGCTAATTAACGGTCTGCCAGGTTTTCAAAAGTTGGCAGGGGAATTGGCGGAAAAAGCAGGCCGGCTAGAAACACAGGGTTTTACCGTAGCCCTATTCGGTGCATTTAGTGCAGGGAAATCTTCATTTGCCAACGCGCTAATGGGGGAAAAGGTTTTACCGGTTTCCCCAAACCCCACTACGGCGGCAATTAATAAAATAAAACCAGTCACAGCTGAATATAAGCATGGGACAGTTCTTGTAAAGTTTAAAGATCGAGATGCAATGCTCGATGACGTCAACCGCTCACTTAAGGTCTTTGAATTACATGCGGTTGATTTCAAGGATGCCGCTAACATCATTGAAGGAATTATCTACGAGCAAAGCCAGGAAGGGATCGTTGAGAAGACTCATTATGCCTTCTTGCAGGCATTTCTTAAAGGTTATGCCTCTTTTGTAGAACTGCTCGGAACGGTTAAGGTTACAAGTTTAGACGAATTTCACGATTTTGTCGCCAAAGAAGAAAAATCCTGTTACGTTGAATGGATTGAACTCTATTATGACTGTGAACTAACGCGAAAAGGGATTACACTCGTTGATACGCCGGGGGCGGATTCCATCAATGCCCGCCATACTGGAGTTGCCTTTGACTATATCAAAAATTCAGATGCAATATTATTTGTAACGTATTATAACCATGCCTTTTCAAAAGCTGACCGGGAATTTTTAATTCAATTGGGACGGGTAAAGGAATCGTTCCAAATGGACAAAATGTTCTTTATTATAAATGCGATTGACCTTGCAGAAGATGAAGAGGAAAAGGAAGCGGTTGTTGACTATGTTTCGGATCAGCTGGTGAAATACGGAATCCGAAATCCGCATCTATACCCTTTATCAAGTCTTGAGGCCTTAAAGGAAAAAATAGGCTCAGCAGCGGTTTCCAGTTCAGGGATGGGCCAATTTGAAGACAGCTTTTATCACTTTATTTCAAATGATTTAACCGAAATGGCGATTTCAGCGGCACAGAATGAATTGAACCGTGTCCATGAATTGGTAGAGCGGCTCATCAAGAGTTCGCTGGAGGACAAGACCGTTAAAGAACAAAAACGCCAAGATATTGAAAGACAGAAGAATATGATTCAGGATCTGTTTGCAAAACAAACGGTCGAATCAATGGAAAACCGAATGTTCCAAGAAGCTGATGAATTAATTTATTATATTAAGCAACGTGTTTTCTTGCGGTTTAGCGATTTCTTTAAAGAAGCCTTCAATCCTTCAACCCTAAGGGATGATGGCCGCAACTTAAAGAAGGCGCTGCAAATGGCACTTGATGAATTTTTGGAAAGCCTAGGTTTTGATTTTGCTCAGGAAATGAGAGCTACAACGGTTCGAATCGAGCGGTTTATGGAAAAACTGCTTCGGGATTATCAGGCGGCACAAATTCGGACACTTCATGAAGTCAATCCAGACCTGTCCTTTTCACCATTTGAAAAAGGAACAACAGAAGAAATTGACTTCCCAATAGCGTTTGAAACCATGGACCAGCAGGCTTTTGCTAAAGCAAAATCCTATTTTAAAAATCCAAGGTCCTTCTTTGAAAAAAATGAAAAGAAATGGATGAGCGATGAACTAAATCAGGTATTAAATGGGCCAGCGGATGACTATTTGCAAAATCAAGGAAGTCGCTTAAAAGACCATTATGCAAAGAATCTCAACCGTGAATTCAACTTTCTATTAATGCAAATGAAGGATCAGACCGATGATTTTTATTTAAGTTTATTGGCCGCATTGGAAGGCGGAGTTTCAACAGAAATTTTAACAGATATACTAGTCAGGCTTGAAAATTAGGGGAAACGGAGGAGAATTCCAATGAAAAATATTATTAAGAAGGAATGGCTGGCACAAAATTTAAACAATGGCACAGTCAGAATTGTGGATTGCCGATTTTCCTTAGCCGACCCGCACAAGGGGAGACAGGAATATCTAGAAGGACATTTACCTGAGGCTGTCTATTTCGATTTGGAAAAGGATTTATCAAGCCCGGTTCAAACTCATGGAGGACGCCATCCATTGCCGGATTTGGAGGAATTGGTAAACAAGCTTGAGGCGGCGGGGATTGATGAGACGACAACAGTCGTAGCCTATGATCAGGGAGAAGGCGCATTCGCAGGACGTTTTTGGTGGCTCTTGAAATACCTTGGACACGAAAAAGCACACGTTCTAAATGGCGGATTCAAGCAGTGGGCAGAAGCAGGCCTGCCAATATCAGCAAGTATTCCAACATTTGCTAAAGCTCACTTTCAGCACCAGTTAAAACCAGAATTATTGGCATCCGTCGACGAAGTGAAAGAAGTTTCAGCAGGAAAAAAGGAAAACGTAATTTTGATTGATTCCCGCGAAGAAAAACGCTATTTAGGTATTGTCGAGCCGATTGATAAGAAGGCTGGGCATATTCCGGGGGCCGTCAATAAGCCATATACGGAAGGATTAGCAGGAGGAGAATACAAATCCTCCGAGGAACAAAAGCAGCGGTTTTCCGACGTGAATCCTGAACAGGAAATTATTGTATATTGTGGTTCTGGAATAACAGCAACCCCGAATTTCCTGGCCTTAAAGGAAGCAGGATTTCAAAAGGTCAAGCTCTATGCCGGCAGTTTCAGCGACTGGATTTCCTATCAGGAAAATAAAGTCGATTAAAATTTGAACCAAACCTATGATATAATGGAAAACGTGTTGTAATAAAACAACCATAGGAGGTTCAATTTTATGACGAATCAAAAACCTTCGCTCATGCTTGTCGATGGTATGGCCCTGTTATTCCGCGCTTTTTACGCAACAGCCGTAACAGGGCAGTTTATGATAAATTCAAAAGGGATCCCGACAAACGGGATTCATGGTTTTGTAAAGCATATGTTCACAGCCGTTTCGACCTTTAAGCCAACTCATCTAGCCGTGTGCTGGGATATGGGCAGCAAAACCTTCCGAACAGAACTTTTTCCTGACTATAAAGGAAATCGGGGCGAAGCACCGGTTGAATTAATTCCGCAGTTTGACCTTGTAAAAGAAGTAGTCGAATCCTTCGATATCCCCAATATTGGTTTGGCAGGATTTGAGGCAGATGATTGTATCGGTACTATTGCTAAACAAGCGAAGGAAGAAGCTCATGTTTCCATCTTGACCGGCGATCAGGACATTCTTCAGTTGCTTGATGACAGAATTTCGGTCATACTAATGAAAAAGGGTTATGGAAATTACTTGGTCCATACACCGCAGACCTTTAGGGAAGAGAAAGGTATTACGCCTCGACAAATGATTGACCTGAAGGCATTAATGGGTGATACTAGCGATAATTACCCTGGTGTCAAAGGAATCGGTGAAAAAACTGCTCTGAAGTTATTACAAGAGTTTGATCATGTTGAAGGAATTATCTCCAATTTGGACAAATTGTCGAAAGCGCAAAAAAACAAAATTGAGCAGGATTTGGACATGCTTTACCTGTCCAGAAAACTGGCAGAAATCAAATGTGATGTTCCGGTAAATTGCAGTCTGGAAAGTGCCAGCCTTAAAATCGAGAAAGAAAAGGCGGAAAATAAATTAATGGAATTGGAGCTTCGCGGCCTTGGCAGGCTTTTCCCTCAGGAGGAAGCGCATATTTCCTAATAACTCGGGTTGTCTCATATTGAGGCAGCCTTTTTTTTATTCACCACTATTTACGAATTTAATAGGATAGTTATTAGGAATTGACTTGGAGGCAGTGGCCCATGCGAACATATACATTTCACCGCCTTATTGAAAGCGGCGCAACCAGTCACGTTTATGAAGCGGTTGATGACATTGGAAAAAAGGTTATTGTCAAAAAGGTAAAAAATGCTTCAGATGCCGAAGATGAGGTTAACATACTTAAACGCTTGCCAGTCCATAATCAACTGATTCTGATGACCGATTTTTTTATCGACGGTTCTAATGGATACATCATTTTCGACCACCATCCTGGAGAAAAACTAGGGAATTTTAAAAAAGGTAAACCGCGTCAGCAAAAATCAGCGATCCAAATAACAATAAAAATATTACAGGGCTTAAAGACAGTTCATCAGCACGGCATCCTGCACTGCGATATTACTCCCCACAATGTGATCATTTCAGAAGAAAATCCGGAAACGGTTAAAATTATTGATTTTGGATCAGCTGTGTTGGTGAATGAACAAGGTAAATACATTGGCAGCCATAAAGGGGCGACTAAATGGTACCGGCCTCCGGAACTAAAAAAAGAAAGAAGCGGCTTCACAGCACAGCTAGATTTCTCATCAGATTTATATAGTGCTGCAAGTGTATGCCTATACCTGTTAACCGGCTCTGCCCCATACAGAAAAAAACAGGCCTGCCTGCAGATCGAGAATAAAGAACTTCAATACGTACTTAGAAAAGCAACCAACAGGAATAAAAAAAAGCGATATCAATCAACACAGGATTTTATTGACGCCTTGCTGCCATTTTCTTAAATAATATCACTAAAGGAGCAAACTAGATGGAGGACTTTAAGCAGATTGTTGTGTCACCGGGTAAACCAGTCATAATCAAGAAAAATCCAACCTCCTACCCATTAATTGGAAAAGGACAGCAGGGCGCAGTATTTAAAGTATCCGATGAGGAATGTGTAAAAATTTATTCAAAGAAAATATATTGTTCAAGGGATGCTCTTGTATTACAAGAAATAGGCAAAAAATCATCGATTGTTCCAAATGTCTATGAAATAGGAAAAAAATATATTTTAATGGAGTACTTAAATGGTTCTTCCTTACAGGAGGAGCTCGAACAGTCTGGTAAAATAACAGAACCAATTTGCAGACAAATTCTTAATATTATTCAGGAACAAATTCGCTGTCAGTTTCCAAGGATTGATTTTGCTTTAAGGCATGCGATTTATGATAAGTACGGCAGCCTTAAAGTTATTGATCATGTTAATTCTTTTCGGGTGAATAGACAGGTACCAACTCGACTATTAAAGGATTTAAACCACATTGGTTTAAAATCATCGTTTTTAAACCATGTAAAAGCGCTTGAACCGAATCTTTATCAGCAATGGATCTCTAAAAGAAATTAAAGATATTGCTCTGTAATAACTATTTTTGCGCCGCAGGAATATAAATTATTTATAAGACCTGAAAATAATTGTAGGTGACTGGGAAATGTATGAAAATTCCATCGGTATTATACTCCCAAAAAGGTTATGGAATAGTATCCTTCTCAAGAAAACAATCCAAATAGAAGGAACCGTTGCTGATCTTTTAAGTAAAAGAGGAGAAGAATTCAAGCTTAGAGTCCTATTTTTTAATATTGAAGAGATACATGTAAAAGAACGTAAGGGTAAAGCATTTATGGTCCATAACAGTGCAATAATTGACTTAGGAAATCAGGACATTCCTTCCATTGTCTACAACCCAAATCACTATCATCAACGGAGTCACAAACGGACAATCTTTCAGCTCTCGAGACAGGAGAATTGTACAGTAATCAATGAAAAAGCAAAGCTTAGAAACAAACATTTATTGGAACTAATTTCCTCAGATCAAGATATCAAAAACTTAGTCCCGGTCCCGAATGAACCAATCCAATCCCCCATTATTTTTACAATTCTTGGCCAAAAAAAATGCCGCAGTACGTGGCACTTCCCTTTTTTTTACGCAAAAGATTTCAACGGACAATTACAATCATTTGAAGAAGCCTGGCACCTGCTGCCGCAAATGCAAATGGATCAGGAACAACTAAAAAAGAAAATACATGACGCAAGCAACATCATTTTTAAATTGATTCAATTTTATTATCCAGGGATATATGAATTAGGCCTTCGATTTTTTCTAAACAAAAAGGGAGACATAAAAATCCATTCTACCGTGTCGATTGAAAAAGTCGTAAAGGATGCCGCTTTTTGGGACCCAATAAAATACGAGGAATTGCTCAGTTGGCCAATCGAACTTTCTAGTGAACTTTTAAATTCCTCTGATGAACCCGAAATGAAACATGAAAAGCTAATTTCCTTGCCTGAAGACGATGAAGCCGTTCATCGAAGTCAGGAATTACGCAGCCAAGTTGGAACCTTAAGACCTTTATGGGTAAAACTTAATGTTTTTCAAGATTCTGAGCCAGTATTGAAATTCCCTTCATCCGTTGCCGCTTTGTTAAAAAAGCTGCCTGAGGCTATGAAATACGGTGTGAAGGAGGAGGAATGCAGGTCATTCCTTTTTGAAGAAGATTCAGGGGCCGTAGATAAAAATTCTTACCATGAGCCCCATGAGTTATTCATTTCTAATTCATTGGCAGAAAAATTACGGATTCCTGAAGATCTTATTTTTCAAATTCAGGTTGTGCAAGAGAAAGTCATTTTGGGACCTACGATTGGATTGCTTTTAGGGGAAAAAAACCATCTATATAACCTAAATTACATGAAAAAATTTACGAATCGCCTTGGTGCATATAAACAGTTCGGTGGGGTTGTGTTCGCTTTTTCTACTCGTTCCATCGATTGGGATAGAAAAGTGGCCTACGGGATGATGTATGATCCTACTGGTAATTGCTGGAGGTATGCTTCAACAACAATTCCCGCTGCCATATACAGAAGGAATTTCCACCAAAATAAATCCCATTTACAAAAATTAGTAGAAATGACGGATAATCAGGTTTTCAATTCTTACCATTTTAAAAAATCAGATCTTTACTTACTAAAAAACGAACCGCTCATTGAAAAATATTTACCAGAAACCTTTTTATTAGAGGAACCAAGAGAATTAATGGAGCTGCTTGTAGAAAAGAAAAAGGTCATCTTAAAACCTGTCAGCCTGTCCCGAGGCCGGGGGATTTTTATTCTTGAAGCAGCAGAAAAAGGTCCTGGATATATTTTGTCCGATTATAACTTCTCCCCAAAAGTACAGCACCATATCAAGGACATTCAGGAGTTTGAAGGGATATTAAATAAATTGAATATTTTACAAAATGATTATTTGTATCAAACCTATATCCCACTTTTAAAAGTTCAAAACCGCTCATTTGATGTCAGAGTAGTGATGCAAAAATATAATCGGTACAGATGGCTATGTTCTGGAATTGAATGCCGTGTGGCTGGTGAAAATGAAGAATTGACGAACATTGCCAGAGGCGGGAATGCCATGACACTGGAAGAGGCCCTTAAGAAAACGGGAAAAGGCCTTTCTTTCCGGCAGGTACATCGAAGTATTCTGAATTTATGCCATAAGTTTTGTGACCTAATGGATCAAGGAGACGAGCACTTTGCTGAATTTGGTATTGATGTTGCCTTGGATGAGCAGGGATATCCGTGGCTCTTGGAAGCTAACATTTTTCCCAGCTTTAAAGGATTTAAAACATTAGATTACGATACCTTTTTGAGTATTCGATTCCAGCCGCTTTTCTATGCTGTTCAAATACAAGGGTTTAAAATAGTTGATTTTGTGCCTGTAAAAAGAAAGATTGATAGTAAAAAAATTTATTATTAATAAACTAGGGCAAGGGGGTCAGACCCCCTTACTCCTTATTTCGCTTTTGCACAATTGTAAATACCGTTCCGCGCATTTTTCCCAAGTAAATAATTGCTTTACGGTTTCAACACTATTTTCCCCTAATTCTTTTAAAAGTTGGGGCTGATTCAATAAATGAAGCACGTATTCTTTTATTTCATATTCAATCCTTTTGGCATTAAGTAAATATCCGGTTTTGCCATGCTGAACAACCTCGGGGATTCCCCCATTTTTTGATGCAATAACCGGAATACCGCAGGCCATTGCCTCAAGATTGACCAATCCAAAGGCCTCATTTCCGGTGGAAGGAACCAGAACAATATCGGCAGCGGCAAACCACTCATGAATATGTGTGTGGGGGATAAACGGAACAAAGCGAATATAATCTGTTAGCCCTTTTGCTAACTCATACAAATTCCGAACATATTTTGTTTGTTTGTCTGATCCATATGAGGAACTCCCCGCAATAATCAGCACGGTATCAGGCTTTTTTTCAATAATAGCAGGCAAGGCTTTTATAAGTTTATGAACGCCCTTGGTTCTTTTTAAACGGCCCACAAATAATAGGACTTTTTTGTCAGCAAGCTGATATTTACATTTTATTGATTTATTTATTTCATCAACCTGCTGTAACCACTTGGATTGAAATTGACGAATATCAACACCTAAATGATTGACAACAACTTTTTCTGACTTACAGCCGAATTTGGTGATGATGTATTCCTTAAGAAAATGGCTGGGAACGATAATTTTATCTGCTTGTTCCAGACATTTAACTACTTCATCCCTGTTTATCCTAGGGAAGGTAATATATCTTATCGAGTGAAGCGACAACCATATTGTCGTCTTTTTATATTTTTGCCGAACCATAGGAACAAATTTAGGGCGGTTTTCAATTTGAATGATGTCAGGGTTTACGTCATCCAGTTTTATTAGCACCCTTTCCAGATAACTTTTCCTTTTTCGGAAACGGTAATAGGTTATCTTGCCACGCTTTTCAGTATTAGGTAGTTTCTTCGTTTTTTTACCAAAAATGGTGAAGTTAATTTTGTGCTGGAGGGCATCTGTTAATCTGTCAACAACCGTTTCAACTGAGCTTGAACGTGGTGAAGGAATCGGAAAAGTACCCGGAGTAATGATAGCTATTTTTAGTTTCATGGACATACAGCATCCCGTCTCCTTTTCAAATTCATTAGTATTAAATTTATATGTTCGTTTTTGAAAACTAGGCAGTATTAAAGGTAAATGCAAATGTTTAAAAATATATTGTTCAAAGCGGGAATAAAGGGAGGGAAGAAGGTTGGAGAATCAGATTATTGGAATTGTAATAAGCAACAAGCTATACCGTGCAATGGCCAAAGGAAAGCTATCTAGAATTTTTTCTTTCTATGAGGAAGCATGCGGGGAGAATAATTTGATTCCCTGTTTTATGCGGTTCAAGGATTTACAGCCTGGCAAGATAAAGATTACTGTTTTAATGAGAAATCACAGTGGAAAATACACACAAAGATCGATTTCTAAACCAGCTATCATTCATAATCGCGGCTATCAAGGATCAAAAGCTGCAAGAAAGAAAATTAATAGTTTGCTGGAAGAGGGAATAGTTATTTTTAACAAATGGAATCAATACGGCAAATGGAAAGTCTATAAAATTTTGGCTGAAAATTGTTTTATTAAGCCACATTTACCTGAAACCGCAAAATTAACGAAAGAAAACCTATTGAAACTCCTTTTACACCATCACGAGCTAATCATAAAGCCTAATCGAGGAACATATGGAAAAAGAATTATGAAACTAACACGCTGGAGCGAAACAGAGCTGAAACTCATACGCCCTGCCGGGAAATTATTCTTGGAGGAACAGTTGTCATTGTCTGAGATAAATGAAAAACTTGAATTGATTACAAATGGAAAATATATTATCCAGGAAAGAATAGCACTAGCTGAGTATCACCAAAAACCGTTCGATATCCGGGTTGCGGTCCAAAAAAATAGGCGGGGAGAGTGGCAGGTTACCGGAATGGCAGGCAAAGTTGCAAAAAAAGGGAGATTTGTCACAAATGTTGCTAAGGGAGGGACTTGTTTTCCACTTGATAAAATTATTGGGAATCTGCCGCATCTTCAATACGAACAGGTTTATCATGATATTGAAAAACTATCTCTGATGATTGCAAGTGAATTGGGCAATCAATTAGATCTTGTTGATATAGGGCTTGATATTGGTATAACAAATGATGGGTTTCCAATGCTTATTGAATGCAATGCCAGGGACTTGCGGCTTACTTTTCGTAATGCCAAATTACTTGATATTTGGAAAACAACCTATAGAACGCCAATCGAATATGGGAAATTTCTATTGGAGAACCGAAGGACAATTTCATAAGACAAAGAAAGGCTGCCTGATGGACAGCCTTTTTTTGCTGCCATTTTATATTTTTGTATTTGATTTCTTTGCTCTATTTTCCAGTTTGCTTTTTGGCTCTTCAGCAAACTCGGCATCCTGGCCGTATCCTTGTGGATTTACACCAGGTGCTTTAGCGCCGCGGTTATTGCTTACCTTTTTGGTCATACAAGTCACCTCCACTTTTTTAGTATCTCCATCCGGAATAATTAAACTCATCTTTCTTCACAATAAAGGCAGGGGTGATCATCAAATGAACAAGGCTGTTTATTTAGCACTTTTAAGCATTGGACTCGCCCAGGGGATGAAAATTCCTATTCACTTCTTCAAAAAGAAGGAATGGCGGCCGGATGTCTTTTTTGGAACAGGTGGAATGCCAAGCTCACATTCTGCAGGAGTCGCTACTTTAACCACCTATATCGCATTAAAAAGGGGATTGCCGACCATTGATTTTGCTTTGTCCCTTATCTATGGCTTAATCGTTATGTATGATGCCCAAGGAGTCCGAAGGCAAACGGGTGAACTGACGTTAAGAGTAAATTCTATGAATGAATTAATCGACAAAATCAATGAAAAAGAAAGTGTAGAGTTTAAAGAAAAGCCGCCAAAAAAGCTGAAGGAAGTCCTGGGACATCAGCCTGAGGAAGTACTAGGCGGGGCGCTTTTAGGAGTATTGGTCGGGATAATTGGTCATAAATGCACAGAAAAAGATAGAAAAATGTCGAAATTTAAGCTAAGATTTTAAAGGGGATATTTTTAGATTTATGGGAGAGGGTTGGATCATCAGTGCGGACGGTTGAGGAATATTTGCATTACTTGAAGGGAAAAGGCTTCCAATTTCAAGAGGATGCAATCGGCTTTATTTACTTCGGGAAACATTACACAAATGCTTCCGATGAGATCATTAATACAGCAATTGAACTGACCTTAAAAGCACAGAAAAGCTTTGATGGCAGCTTTTATGTTTCCTTACTGGAAACCTTTATCCGAAATCAAATAAACAACAGAAAAGACGCCATCAGTTTTGTGAAGAATCACGAATTGTTGGGAATTTAAAAAAGGAGGCTGACCAATAAAAGTCAGCCTCTTTTTTCGCTAATAGCGCATAAAATCAACTATGCCTCATGGACAAGTCCTGTCGTGCCTGCCAATCGGCGAGTTTCCATTTAGCTTCCTATACTTTTGTTTTTTCTTATTATGAAGATTTTCTTGGCCGGAAGTTCGGCGAAAACCATTCCCATAAAAATAAGGATGCAGCCAATTAAAGCGCTGGAGGATAAACGTTCCTGCGCCCAGAAATAGCCCGTTATGGCTGCAAATACCGGCTCCATGGCAAAAATAAGGGCAACCCTTGTTGCAGACGTATACTTTTGAAAGTTCGTTTGAATAAAGAAAGCAATTGCTGTTGCAAAAATACTGGTAATTACTAAAGCAGTCAAAACATCTTGAGATAATAAAATGTCAGCCCGAAATGACTTCCGCCAATCCTCAAAAATGAAAGAAGAAATAATAGAAAGAATAGCAACAGTTGCGATTTGGATAACGGTTAGAAGTAAAGTCGGATAGCTGCTTGAAAATTTTCCTGTTAGAATAATATGCATCGCAAAGCTGATGGCACATACAAAAACAAATCCATCGCCAATATTTAATGCTGATATATCCGTCATGGTCAGCAAAAACAAGCCAACAGTCGCTGTAAGAACACCAAAAATCGCGTTTTTACCTGGAATTTGTTTCATTAAAAACATCGAAAATAAAGGGACCAGAACAACACTGAGGCCTGTGATAAAACCGGCTTTCGACGATGTAGTATACAAAAGGCCGATTGTTTGCGTAACATAACCTAAATAGAGCCAAAATCCAATAAAAACTCCGGAAATAATTAATTTTATATTTATTTGTTTAAGCTGCTTTCTTTCAAATAGGACTAAAGCGAAAATGAGCAAGACTGCGGCAATAAAGAAGCGTACACCATTAAACGCAAATGGCTCTAAAAAGTCTATCGCATTTTGCACCAAAACAAATGTCATTCCCCAAATCATTGTCACTAAAAGCAGGCTTAAGTCTGCGAACAGCGGTTTTTTCATGATGCTAGTGCCTCCGTTATCAAAATTCCCCATTATTATCTAACTGAAAGTTTATCATATATTACCTTTCCGTAGCAGGAAAATATTTTCTATGTCTATCTGGGTATGATATAAATGAATTTATATAGATGGATACATTATTTACCATAATAATCAATTAGAAAGGGTGAATATCTGTGAAATATAAGCTTGAATGGGTGCATAAATTAAAAAGTAATGAAAAAGTGAAATGTACTTCCGACTGGGCTTCCGCTGAAACAGCTGTCCAGCTTGGGGAAGAGCTCGAGCGGTCAGGGAAGGCGGTCGACTTGTATTTTTATGATGAAAAAGGGACATCTTGGATTCTAAAGGAAATGAAAAAGCTGCTGACAGAAATAGAAGAGGAACCTCAAGAAATAACCGTTTATTTTGATGGCGGATTTCACAAGGAAACTAATCAGGCTGGTCTTGGGGCAGTTATTTTTTTTCAGCAAGGAAAAAAGAAGTATCGTATCCGCGCCAATGAACTTTTTGATGAACTGGATACAAACAACGAGGCAGAGTATGCCGCTTTTTATTTTGCACTCAATATTTTAGAAGATCTCGGAGTACAGCATCAATCATGTGAATTTAAAGGTGACTCCCAGGTCGTTTTAAAACAGCTGGAAGGTGAATGGCCTTGTTATGAAGAAAACTTGAACCGTTGGCTGGATCGGATCGAGGAAAAAATTAAGCAACTTGGCATTTATCCAAAATACACAGCGATTCCACGAAATGACAATAAAGAAGCTGATAAGCTTGCAACTCAAGCGTTGGAAGGAAAAAATATCTTTGCAAAAACGATTATTCTATAATGGAGCGGGGTGTCTAATCTTTGTGAAAGAATCAGTCAGAAAAGCGCTTTTTACTCAAGTGGAACATTTGCTGAATGAATACTGTGAAGGCTGTTTTGTACATCGGCAATTAAAAAGAGAAGGGGGCCGGAGAACAGCCCACCGGTTTTGCATTTCACAATGTACCATTGGGCAAAAAATTCAGGAATATGGAAAAAAGCTGACGTAAAAAAGGCTGACAATACAGTCAGCCTTTCAACATTTATGATTGATTATAATTTAACAACATTAGCCGCTTGAGGTCCGCGGTTTCCTTCAACGATTTCGAAAGAAACTTCTTGGCCTTCTTCTAAAGATTTATAGCCGTCGCCTTGGATTGCGCTGAAGTGTACGAATACATCGTCGCCGCCTTCAACTTCGATAAATCCGAAGCCCTTTTCGTTGTTGAACCATTTTACTTTACCATTTTGCATGTACTTCTTCCTCCTAAGCCTTTCAGAACACCCTCAAACATGGTGCCAAAGAATAAATATTATCATGGAATGAAAACATGAGCATAAGCAAATGTATTCGATTTCATGATGCTTTAAATATACAATAACAAATATGGACAGTCAAGAAAGGGCGGAAGGTTTTTCCTCAAAAATCTAAATGTTTTTTAACTGAAGAAACCTGCTAACTTTTTTGCTAATGGACATAAAACAATCTTTTCTTCAATATGTTAAAGTAATAACTTTTCCATGCTGGGGTGGGGATGTAGTGTTTCGATTTTCAATTGAGGGCGAGGAATGGATATTACGGTTCTCTCCGCAGGTTTCGATTGAAGAAGCTGAAAAACAAGCTATTATTATGTCGTTGCTCCATATCGGGGAGGAGCTTGGAAAATTTCCACATGGCAGCGCCTTTATCATGTTTACGAAGAAAATAGGCGCTATTATATTTGATGTAGAACGAATGCCCTCACTTATCTTAACCGTATCAAATATCATACCGGAAGAGAATTGGTATAGTCAGGAGGGCTGAGTTAAACAAATCAGGGAAATATAATCATAAAAACCCTTTCAGATCTTTTCTAATCTGAAGGGGGTTTTTTGTGTGTGGAATTTTCGTGTACAAACTATACGGGGAAGAGCAATAGATGTAAAATGATAGGCGGAGATGTTTAAACAAAAGGGAGTAATTATGATGTATCTAATCATTGCCGAAAAACCTGATCAAGGCTCTACCCTTGCATCCATCTTTAAACATAAAAGACAAAATGGTTTTATTGAAATTTTTCCGAACGAGCTTTTTCCTGCTGGAGGCTATGTGACTTGGGCCATTGGGCATATTTGTCAATTGGTTCAACCGGAGAAATATCAGCCGGAATGGAAAAAGTGGTCCTTAACGAATCTGCCGATTATACCAGAGCATTTTGAGTATGAAGTGACGAAGGATAAAGCCAAGCAATTTGCTGTGATAAAAAAGTTGGTTTCTGACCCGCAAGTGACGGATATAATCCATGCCGGTGACGCAGGAAGAGAAGGGGAACTGATTATCCGCAATATTTTAAGGCTGACAAATTGCCGTAAACCGATGAAAAGACTATGGATATCTTCTCTTACCCCTAATTCAATACGTGAAGGCTTTAAAAAATTGTTGGAAGAAACAGACACCCGAAATCTTTATTTTGAAGCCTATACCCGGGCCTGTGCAGACTGGGTAGTGGGAATGAATGCTTCAAGGCTGTACAGCCTGCTCCTTCAGAAACAGGGCTTTTCAGATGTTTTTTCGGTCGGCAGAGTACAAACACCTACGCTAGCATTGATTGTTAAGAGGGAATTACAGATTGAAAATTTTAAATCTGAACCGTTTTGGGAAGTGGCAGCACAATTTTTGATAAATGAAAAAAAGTACACGGGCAAATGGCAAAACGACGGCGAAACACGTGTGAACACCAAAGAAATGGCAGAAAAGGTAGCAGCATTTTGCCGGGGGAAGAACGCGGAAGTCGACGATGTTCAATGTGAGCGGAAGGATTTTTTACCGCCTCTTCTCTATAACCTATCCGCGTTGCAAGCTGATGCCAATAAACGTTATAAATTTTCACCGAAAAAGACTTTGGATGTTCTCCAGCAGCTTTACCAAAAAGGATATGTATCTTACCCTCGTTCAGATTCTCGGTATGTGACGAAAGAGGAAGCAGCCAATTTCCCCGATATTCTAAAAAAATTAAGCCATCTAAAAGACTATCAAGGCTTTTTCCCATTACCTGTTGATTCGATTGCAGAGAATAAAAGGTATGTAAACGAGAAAAAAGTGACAGACCACTATGCGGTTATTCCGACTGAACAAATACCGAGTATTGAAAAGTTATCCGCTGATGAACAAAAACTATATGACCTAGTGGTTAAAAGTTTAATTGCTGCCCATTATCAAAAGGCCATTTTTGAATATACGACCGTCATTACGTTAGTAGATGGGCGGGCAAAGTTTGTCTCGAAGGGAAAAGTTCAAATTGATGAGGGCTGGAGGAAAGTCATTAATCAAAAGGAACAGGATGACGAGCCGTCGCTGCCTGCGCTGTCAAAAGGGGAACAAGGCAAAATGATCAAAGTAGAGGTGAAGGAAAGCCAGACACAGCCTCCGAAGCGATATACTGAAGGACAGCTGATTACACTGATGAAGACTGCCGGCAAGCATATTGAGGATAAAGAGCTGGAGAAAATTCTGACCAAGACCGAAGGGCTTGGAACAGAGGCGACGAGGGCCGGCATTATCACCATGCTCAAAGACAGGGCATATATCGAGGTTAAAAAAAATCTGGTTTACGCAACGGCAAAAGCTAAAATTCTCATTGAGGCGGTCGGCAAGGAAATTCTCGCATCGCCGGAAATGACCGCAAAATGGGAGCAGAAGTTGAAGGAAATTTCAGAGGGCTCAGCCTCCCCAAAACAATTTATGGAGCAAACGAAAAAGATGGTTCACTACTTAATTACGACCGGGGTTGATCAGGCGGTTAATTGGTCGTTTTCTAAGGAACTAAGTGAAAATTTCACACCAGGTAAGCGGGGAGCAAAGAAAACTCAGACTAAGCTTGGACCATGTAAGAAATGTAATGGTTCAATGGTCGACAAAGGAAGTTTTTACGGCTGTACGAACTATCAAAAAAATAAGTGTAACTTTACGATTTCGAAAAAAATTCTTGGGAAAAATATTACGCAGAAAAATATAAAGCTGCTTTTGACAGAAGGAAAAACCGAGGTCATTGAAGGTTTTACCAATAATGAGAAAACCTTTAATGCCAGACTGTATCTAGATGAAAAGGAAAACCGAGTGAAATTTATATTTGAAAACGCAACTATTTAACGTTTGGTTAAAGAGTTAGTGTGTTAAAGAATCTTGTCACTCTTATTTTTCTATAGTAAACTTTTAGGTGATTCTGTTTAATGGAGGGTATCGGATGCCAACACCCAGTATGGAAGATTATATTGAACAAATTTATAATTTGATAGAAGAAAAGGGGTATGCCAGGGTTTCCGATATTGCCGAAGCATTGTCCGTTCATCCCTCCTCGGTAACAAAAATGGTTCAAAAGCTCGATAAAGATGAGTATTTGGTGTATGAAAAATATAGAGGTTTCAGCTTAACAACAAAGGGGAATAAAATTGGCAAACGGCTAGTCTTCCGCCATGATTTGCTTGAGCAATTCCTTAAAATCATTGGCGTAAAAGAGGAAAACATCTATAAGGATGTGGAAGGAATTGAGCATCATTTGAGCTGGGATTCCATCGATCGGATCGGGGATTTGGTCCAGTTTTTTGAAGAAGACGAAAAACGGATAGACGCCTTAAGAGAAATTCAGAAATTAAATGAGAATGAATAATGAAAAAAGAGGCAGTCAAATGACTGCCTCTTTTAGCTATTTGGGAAGTATAAATTCAAACTCGCTTCATGAACCGTCCTATCGGACCCGTCATTCGGCGAGTTTTCATTTAAAACAGGTTTGGATATTGGTCAAAACTTTCAGCCTCAGCAGGGCTTAAATAGGCATTTCCGTTTCCATCATCCTGCATTTGTATGCCTGCTAGTAATCCGCTCTCTGCTTCGAGTAATGCTTTCCGATACGATATTACCCGACCCTCAGAGGTAATAAAACTAATAATTTCCCCAAAATAATTGCGGTGAAGTCCGACAATGGATTCTATTGTATTTCCCTCCTTTTCCACCTCTATTTTGGTCATAAGAATCAAAAAAAAACATCGGGAAATCCCGATGCTTTATCCCCAAAAAAATGGGGTTTCCTGATAAACATAATAATTGAGCCAGTTGGTAAAGAATAAATGGCCGTGAGAGCGCCAGCGATTGATTGGCGGCTGGGTCGGGTCGTTATTCGGAAAATAATTTTCCGGCATGTGAATTTCGAGGCCCTTAGATAAGTCTCTGTCATATTCCTGTGCTAATGTATCGGATTCATATTCTAAATGGCCGGTAATCATGACATGCTTTCGGTCTGTTGAGGCGATTAATAATGCGCCTGCATCCTCGGAAGCAGCTAATAATTTTAACTGAGGGTTGCTTTTGATGGCCTCAATTGAAACATCCGTATAGCGTGAGTGCGGTGCATAGAATTGATCATCAAAGCCCCGTAATAAAATATCATTTTGTTCAAAAATTCGATGGGAATAAATGCCGGAGCATTTCCGTGTAAGCTCGAATTTACCAATTCCATAATGATGGAAAAGCGCTGCTTGTGCTCCCCAGCAAATATGTAGTGTCGAGGTAATATTGGTTTTGGTCCAATCCATGATAGTGGTTAATTCCGACCAATATTTAACCTGTTCGAACTCTAATAACTCGACAGGAGCGCCAGTAATAATCATCCCATCAAACTTTTGATTCTTGACTTCAGAGAAAGTTGTATAAAACATCTCTAAATGCTGCTTGCTCGTATGGGTGGATTCATACGAGGATGTTTTTAGAAATTTGACATTAACCTGCAGCGGAGAGTTTCCCAATAGCCTTAGCAGCTGCGTTTCCGCTTTTTCTTTTTCTGGCATTAAATTTAAGATTAAAATGTTTAATGGCCGGATATCTTGGCTCGTCGCCCGCTCATCGTCCATGATAAAAATGTTTTCCTGGTCTAAAACTTCCCGGGCTGGAAGAAGTTTCGGAATGTTAATAGGCAAATGACCATCTCCTTAACAATTAAAAAAGTTATATTCATTAATACAATGGTTTGTAAAAGAAATCAATGAATATTTGTAAAATTTGATAATTCTATTATAAACATTATTCTAATTTCAGAAAAGATAATAATTTGTTCATAATTATCTGTCGGAATGAAGACACCTTTTTGATACAATTTAAAGGTAGTTACTCATTAAATATACAGAATGCGGGGGATTGAATTGGCAATGGAAATTCGTGTAAAATCGGACATTGAAATTGCTCAAGGCTCAAAAATGCTGCCGATTGTAGATGTTGCAAATAGGCTGGGACTTGTAGAAGATGATCTTGAACTGTATGGCAAATATAAAGCAAAGCTTTCTACCGATGCACTTGCCAAATTAAAAACAAAAGAAAGCGGGAAAATTATTCTCGTAACTGCGATTAGTCCAACCCCTGCCGGTGAAGGGAAATCGACGGTCACTGTTGGATTGGGAGATGCTTTGAACCGGATTGGCAAAAAAGCGATAATTGCGATACGGGAGCCTTCCTTGGGTCCGACGATGGGCATAAAAGGAGGGGCAGCAGGAGGAGGCTATGCTCAAGTTCTCCCAATGGAGGATATAAACCTGCATTTCACCGGCGACCTTCATGCTATAACGACGGCAAACAACGCCCTTGCTGCGTTTATTGATAACCATCTTCAGCAAGGAAATAATCTTAATATTGATCCGCGCAGAATTGTATGGAAACGAGCGGTAGATTTAAATGACCGAGCCCTCCGGAAAGTTATTGTAGGTCTTGGCGGACCACTTCAGGGAATGCCAAGGGAGGATGGCTTTGACATTACGGTTGCTTCAGAAATCATGGCTGTATTATGTTTAGCTGCAGATATAAAAGACTTGAAATCACGGTTAGCGAGAATTGTAGTCGCCTATAATTACAATAAGGAACCGGTAACGGTTGGTGATTTAGGGGTATCAGGGGCATTGACTTTATTATTAAAAGATGCGGTAAAACCAAACCTTGTCCAAACGATTGAACATTCGCCGGCCCTGGTCCACGGCGGTCCTTTTGCGAATATCGCACATGGCTGTAACAGTGTGATCGCGACAATGACTGCAGCAAAATTAGCAGATTATGTGGTCACGGAAGCCGGTTTTGGAGCCGATTTGGGAGCGGAAAAGTTTCTACATATCAAATCCAGAACAGCCGGGATTAAACCTGAGGCTGTTGTGATCGTGGCTACCATTCGGGCTTTAAAAATGCATGGCGGTATGGCGAAGCAGGATTTAGCAGAGGAAAATATTCCGGCGCTGACACTTGGTTTTGCCAATTTGCAAAAACATATTGAAACCATTAAAAGCTTTGGGCTGCCGGTTGTTGTTGCCGTAAATAAATTTATCACAGATACCGACCTTGAAATTCAGACACTACTAGAATGGTGCAAACGGGAAAACGTCTCCGCAGCTTTGACAGAGGTTTGGGAAAAGGGAGGCGAAGGCGGAATCAAACTGGCTAATACCCTTTTGTCTGTTATCAGTAAGGAGAAAAACAATTTCCACCCTTTATATGACATGGCAGACCCGATTGATAAGAAGATAAGAACAATAGTCCAAAAGGTTTACGGCGGCAAGGATGTCGAGTTCTCGCCGAAAGCGAAAAAACAAATGCAGGATTTTGAAAAAAATGGCTGGTCCTACTTAGCGGTTTGTATGGCGAAAACGCAGTATTCCCTATCGGACGATCCAGCAAAGCTTGGCAGACCATCAGATTTTACCGTTACGGTAAGGGAATTTAAACCATCAATAGGTGCAGGATTTATCGTTGCTTTAACCGGTGAGGTTATGACAATGCCAGGACTGCCAAAAAAACCTGCTGCCTTGAATATGGATATAGATGAAAATGGGAATGCAGTAGGTCTATTCTAAAGGAGTCGAAGCGCATTATGTTTGATCCAACAGCCTTTGATAACATAAAAGTCGTTATCGAAGGCGCCCTTTATGATTTGGATATCAGCGGTGAAATCGTGATTACTGACAGGGACGATTGGCTAAATCTGGCGAAAATGTCCCGCTTGTTTACGATCAGCTTTGTTTTGCCTAATAGCAGCGCACCCATTTCGGCAAAAATGGAGCTGGAAGCAAAGCTTCGTAATTTGGCGGCAGAACTGCTCCCTGAATCTCTCTCCGAAAAGCATGCTGGCTGTTATGTCAGGCTGCAATTTTTACTTGAAATGACAGATAATCATTGTGATTATTCTTCGATTAATAAAATTTTCCAAAATATTTGGGGGAAAACAAGGAAAATCACCCAGTCTGTTGAATATAACCCTTTAGAAAAGTCAAAAAATATCAGCCTCGTCATTTCCGTTGACTTTGAGAGGATTGTCAAAGAGGAGCAAATGGAGGACATTGCTGAGATGACAGAATTTATGATTGCCACTTTGCAACAACTTGAGGAGTACGGAAGTGGCAGCTAAAGGGGGAGAATGGGATGTCGATCTATCAGTTTAAGGTACAAGACATAGATGGAGAGGAAATATCACTAAAGCAATTTGACGGGAAGGTTCTGCTCATTGTCAACACTGCTAGCAAGTGCGGTTTTACACCTCAGTATCGGGAGCTTCAAGGACTTTATGAAGCGTATAAAGAAAAGGGTTTTTCTGTTCTTGGTTTTCCGTGCAATCAGTTTATGAGTCAGGAGCCTGGGACCGAAGCGGAAATTAAATCCTTTTGCGAATTAAATTACGGCGTCAACTTTCCGATGTTTGCAAAGGTCGATGTAAATGGCGTATACGCTCACCCGCTATTCGTCCATATTAGAAAGCAAACACCGGGAATCTTGGGATTTAATACAGTCAAGTGGAACTTTACGAAATTTCTTATTGACAAAAAGGGAAATGTTGTAAAACGATTTGCACCGACCGTAAAGCCAAGTGAAATAGCTAAAGATATTGAAGCACTACTCAGCTAATGACAAGCCGGCATTTTGCCGGTTTGTTTTTTTAGGCATTATCATTATTTACAATATTTCGAATTACAGTTACTATTAGTAGTAGGTACTAATTATTAAATCAAGGGGAGATTTCCGTGGTTAAAACGGCGTGGGTGACTGACAGTACGGCTTATTTAGATGAAGAATTAAGAAATCATCCTGATATATATAGCGTTCCATTATCCGTTATTCTTGACGGGGAGGTATTTGCGGATGGGATTGACTTGACCTCACATGAATTGTTTGAGAAGTTAAAGCACCTTAAAAGCCCTCCAAAGACATCCCAGCCTTCAGTTGGGGCTTTTCAGGAAGTGTTCGAAAGGCTTTCTAAAGATTACGACCAAATCGTCGCTGTCCATCTTTCCGGGAAGCTGAGCGGTACAGTATCTTCCAGTGAGCAGGCATCAAAGCTCGTGGATATCCCAGTAACAATTTTTGATTCCAATATTCTTACCCTGCCAATGTCGGCATTGATGAAAAAAGGGATGGAATTATTGGCGGAAGGTCTTAATTTGGAACATGCCATCAAACAATTGGAAGAGATAAGAGATACAAACGAGACATACGTATTGGTTGGAAGTCTCGAGCAGCTTCACCGAGGCGGCAGAATGTCAGGCGTGCAATTTTTCTTAGGGAGCATGTTAAATGTAAAGCCTGTGATTTCATTCGATAACGGGGCTTTGTATGTGAAGGAAAAAGTCCGGAGCGAAAAAAAGGCCAAGGATAAAATTCTCGAATATTTTAAACAGTCTTATGAAAAGCATCACTTTAAAGAAGTGTATTTATTGTATGGTCTACATGAAGAGCATACAGTTGATTGGCGGCAGGAAATTCAAGCACAGTATCCGGAACTGAATGTGCTTGATGCACCATTAGGTGCCGTCATCGGTGTTCATGCTGGGGAGAACACCCTCGGCATCAGCTGGTTTAATGGATTAAGATAAAAATGCTATAAAAAGATAACCTCGCTTTTTCGGGGTTATTTTTTCTTGTTTGGCTGATATTCGTGTTAAAATAGCAAGGATAAAGGCAGGTGTTAAAATTGAGATACAAAATTATTAAGCAGACGGAAGAATTTGTCCGCAATGAATTAGGTGAGGATTCAACCGGTCATGACTGGTTCCATGTGGACCGTGTCAGACGGAATGCCATACATATTAGCAAAGCAGAACAGCAGGGCGACCCATTTATCATTGAAATGGCTGCCTTGCTTCATGATATTCCTGATGAAAAGCTGAATTACAGTAAAGAAGCCGGGAAACAGAAACTTGAGAGCTTTTTGGAGACAATCCCCCTCGAGGAAGCCGAAAAAAATCACATTAGGGAGATTATTTTTTCTATTTCCTATAAAGGCGGTCATGGCAGCAAACTTATGTCGGTAGAAGCTGAAATTGTTCAGGATGCAGATCGGCTGGACGCCATCGGCGCGATTGGCATTGCAAGAGCCTTTGCTTACGGCGGCAAAAAAGGGCAATCCATCTTTGACCCCGCTATCAATGTGAGGGAAACAATGAGCCAGGAAGAATATCGAAAAGGAAAATCAACGAGCATCCATCATTTCTATGAAAAATTATTAAAATTAAAAGATTTATTGAATACCGAGACGGCAATACAAATGGCGGAGCCAAGGCAGCAAATGATGCAATTGTTTTTAGAACAATTTTACCGTGAATGGAATGGTCAACAATCATGAAAATGCTGACAGTCGAAAATGTTTCAAAAACATACGGAGAAAAGCAATTATTTTCTAATATTTCGTTTACCATCGGCGAAAAAGAACGTGCCGGACTGATTGGGGTGAATGGTACCGGAAAATCTTCATTGTTAAAAATCGTGGCAGGTTTGGATGTGCCTGATGAAGGAAAAATCATTTCTGGTAAAGATTATTCCATTGCCTACCTGTCGCAGCATCCTGATTTTGAGATGGACCGGACAATATTAGAACAAGTTTTTCACGGGGATGCGCCAATCCTTAAGCTGATGCGGGATTATGAAAATATATTAATGGAGCTAAATGCTGCACCAAATGATGCGAAACTTCAGGAGGAACTTTTCCGTTTGCAAAAGCAGATGGATGCTTTGGACGCTTGGGATGCAAGCACAAATGCCAAGTCTGTTTTAACAAAATTGGGCATTGAAGATTTTACCCAAAGAGTTGGCAGTTTGTCCGGCGGCCAGAAGAAAAGGATCGCGTTGGCACAGGTATTAATCGCTGAACCTGACTTGCTCATTTTGGATGAGCCGACAAACCACCTTGATTTTGACAGTGTTAAGTGGCTTGAGGATTACTTGAGCCGATATCGGGGCTCTATTCTCCTCGTCACCCATGACCGCTACTTTTTGGATCGGGTTACCAATAGGATGTTTGAGCTTGATGGCGGCAATTTATATAGCTATAAAGGCAATTATGCCGCTTTTCTGGAGGCAAAAGCGATCCGCGAGGAAAATGAGGCGGCCACATATGAAAAAAGAAAGAACCTGTTCAGACGAGAACTGGAATGGATTCGGCGCGGGGCAAAAGCGAGGACGACGAAACAAAAGGCTCGGATTCAGCGTTTTGAAGAGCTTGACGAAAAGCTCTCAGGCGGAAAGTCGTCAGGTGAAAAGCTTGATATTTCTTTGAATGGCAGCCGCCTAGGCAAGCAGGTATTTGAACTAAAAGATGCATCCAAGCGGTATGGTGCAAAGGCAATTCTCAACCATTTTGATTTGCTTGTCAAACCGGGCGACAGAATTGGCATTATCGGTAGGAATGGGACTGGTAAATCGACGTTATTAAATATCCTCGCTAAGCGCATCCCTCTTGATGAGGGAGAGTTTAATATGGGTGCTACTGTGAAAATCGCCTACTATACCCAAGAAGGCGAGGATATGGACGAAAATAAGCGGATGATTGATTATATCAAGGAAACAGCACAAATCGTTGAAACATCAGACGGGAAGACGATTTCTGCGGCACAAATGCTCGAGCGCTTTTTATTTCCTCCATATACACATGGGACACCAATCCGCAAGCTGTCTGGCGGGGAGAAACGCCGTTTGTATTTATTGAAAATCCTGATGACCGCACCGAATGTATTGCTGCTTGATGAGCCGACCAACGATCTTGATACGCAAACATTGACGGTTTTGGAAGACTACCTTGAGGAGTTTCCAGGTGTCGTGATTACTGTTTCCCACGACCGCTATTTCCTTGATAAAGTTGCCGAACAGCTTTTAGTTTTACAAGGTGAAGGGCAGATTGATTTCTTTTTTGGGAATTATTCGGAGTATTTGGAAAAGGAAACGGCTGCCAAGGAAGTTATTAAACCGGCATCCACTCCCACTCCTGCTTCAAAAGCCCAGGAAAAGGAAAAAAAGAAGAGATTGACCTTTAAAGAGAAAAAAGAGTGGGAAGAAATTGATGAGATTATTTCCAAAACTGAAGCGAGCCTTGAAGAAATTGCGACCGAAATGGCGGGAGCGGGCAGCGATTTTTCAAAATTGCAGGATTTAATGAAAAAGGAAACTGAGCTAAACGAAAAATTGGAGTATTTAATAGAAAGATGGTCATACTTGGCCGAAATAGCTGAAAATGAATGAGGGTGCGCCGCGAAGGCGTGCTCTTTTTTTGCTGCTCGGAAATATTACTGCGAAAATTTATAGGATATCTACAATTTTGGGAATATATCTACAAAATATAAGAAGGAATCTACAAATTTTTAATGGATATCTACAATTACCTTGTAAATGGAAAATTAGAACTAGCCATTTAGTAGGCATCTTACATGAATATACTTCCCTCATTATGTTAAACTTGTTAAAGAAAACATATGAATAAGGTGAGTATGTTGAAAATTAAGTCAATTGAACCAACGCCAAGTCCGAATACGATGAAAATCCTTCTTGACCATGAACTTCCGATGGGCAAGAGCCATAATTATAAAAAGGAAACAGCGCTGGATGCACCACCGGTTATTCAAGCCGTCTTGCAAATAGAGGGTATTAAAGGCGTGTATCATGTGGCAGACTTCCTTGCTGTTGAACGCAACGCTAAATATGACTGGAAGGAACTTCTACCAAAGGTCCGTCAGGCATTCGGTGAAGATACTGACAAAATCGCAAACACTGCAAAAGCAATCAACGACCATTTTGGTGAAATCAAAGTTGAAGTGCAAATGTTCAAGGGGATTCCTCTTCAGGTTAAGCTGACCGATGGCACTACTGAAAAAAGGTTCGGAATGCCGGACTACTTTTTAAAAGCGCGGGAAAATGCCCAGCTTCAGGAGGATAATTATATTTTACTTAGGAAATGGGATAATCAAGGAGTTAGGTATGGTGAAATGGATCAGGTTGGGCCGGAGGTTGTCGAGGAACTAATCGCGGCTTATCCAGTACAGCGCCTTGAAGAACTTGTCCAAAAAGCGCAAGCTCAATCGGAGCAAAAAACAAAGCCGATGCGCCGTAAAGTGATGGCTGACGACTTGAGTAACCCTGATTGGCAGATACGCTACCAGCTGCTTGAGCAAATGGAAGATCCAGAATTGGAGGATTTGCCAATGCTCGAAAAAGCACTCTCTGATGAAAAGCCGTCTATCCGCAGACTTGCCACTGTTTATCTTGGAATGATTAAGGACCAAGCGGTATTGCCGCTGTTATACCGCGCTTTAAAAGATAAAACCGTAACCGTCCGAAGAACAGCAGGCGATTGCTTATCGGACCTCGGCTTCCCCGAAGCACAGGACGAAATGATTGAAGCCTTAAAGGATCAAAGCAAATTGGTTCGCTGGCGGGCCGCCATGTTCCTTTACGAGGTAGGGGATGAAAAGGCGCTTCCGGCTTTGAAGTCTGCTGAAAATGACCCTGAATTCGAGGTAAGCATGCAAATTAAGATGGCAATTGAGCGAATCGAAGGCGGGGAAGAAGCAAAAGGCTCCGTTTGGAAGCAAATGACGGAAGCAAGAAAATCGGAAGAGTAAATTTGCTAATACTAAAATTTATGGAGGTTATATAATATGTCAAATGCTTATGAAGAATATATGAGGCAAATGGTCATGCCAATGCGTCAGGAGTTAACAAACGCTGGCTTTGCCGAACTAACAACGTCAGAAGACGTTGAAAAATTTATGGAAAACGCAAAAGGCACAACACTGGTCGTGGTGAATTCTGTTTGTGGCTGTGCCGCTGGATTAGCACGCCCGGCTGTAACACAGGCAGTTTTAAACAGTGAGAAAAAACCAGATCAACTAGTTACCGTTTTTGCTGGCCAAGACAAAGAAGCAACAGCAAAAATGCGCGAGTATTTCGAAGGAATTGAACCATCCTCACCATCTATGGCCTTATTAAAGGACAATAAAGTCGTACACTTCATTCCAAGACATGATATTGAAGGAATGCCGATGGAAACCGTAATGCAAAATATATTAGGAGCATTAGAAGCTCATTGCTAAAACTTTTAGTGGACGTGCGAAAGCCGTCCTTTTTTACTACTAAATACACAATAGGATGGAATACCATGTTTATTACCACTTCGGGCAGAGCGAATCAGCAAAAAAAAGAAGAAGCCATCAAGATTTCAAAGCTTTTGGATGCACCCTATATCCCCCGCAGGAAAAAATCCATTAGTCAATTACAAAAAGAAGCAAACAGCGATTGTCTTGTAGTAGGCAAAGAACGTTTGGAATTACATAAGGCAGAATTTGCTGAGCCTTTTTTCTTTCACCCGAACTCCGCAATGTTCCGCATCAAACGTCTCCTTAGAGGAGAGCATGACCCTTTTGCCGATGCTGCCAAACTGGAAAAAGGGATGAACGTTTTAGATTGCACTCTTGGACTCGCCGGAGATGCAATAGTTGCAAGCCTTCTCGTCGGTAGTGAGGGAAATGTCACAGGACTAGAAGGGCAAAAATTTTTGGCCTACGTTGTGAAGGATGGTCTCCAATCGTGGGATTCCGGCATCATGGAAATGAACCAAGCAATGAAAAGAATCACCGTCATAAATTCCAATGCCCGTGACTATTTAAAGCTGCAGGCAGAATCCTCTGTCGATTGTGTCTATTTTGACCCGATGTTTGAAGAAAGTATAAAAGAGTCTGAAGGAATTAAGGCTTTAGGGCAGTTTGCCATTTACGGCGAGCTGGGCATGGAAACAATTAACGAGGCGATCAGAGTGGCCAGACATCGCGTTGTCTTAAAAGACCATTACAAAAGCTCAAGATTTGAAAAATATGGCTTTCAAGTGATAAGAAGACAAACTGCAAAATTTCATTTTGGTTTTATTGAAAAATAAATCCGCTTTTCTATTTCTGGAAAAAAGTAGTATACTTATTAATAGAGATTACATATTTTTTTACAGGGTAAAGGTGATCCGAGGATGAAAAAATGGGTTCGTAAATCACTTTTTGTTTTTATATCGATTTTAACTTTTGGTCTCGTCACACCTGCGCAGTTAATGAATGCTGTCAATGCCGAGACGCCAAAGGATCAGGATGTTTTCGAAATTCCTGCGAGGGAGGATGGGTATTCTCAGGGTTATTTTGGTGAAACAGAGTTTAATAGACAACACTTTATGCAAGAAATAATGCAGCAGGCAGAAATCCAATCCTATCAAAAATTCGGGCAAAAAATTAAGCCGGTAATCGAAAATGAGTTTCGTGACGTTATTTTGCCAAAAATGGAGGCTGCGATTGAACAAACTGCTCTTCAATTTCCAGAGGAAGACCTAAAAAATCTTGTGATTACCGAGGAACCTGGAGCAGGATATTCTGAAAAGATTTTTCATATAAAAAATAGCCAAACAGGGAAAGATATTTTACGATTCCATGTAAGAAGAGATTTGCCGCCGCAATCCGGATACTGGTTCAATTTCCACTATCATACATTTAAAGATCATTTCCAAACCCACCATAACCTTGGAGCTATCTATTGGGCTAAAAACACACCCCCAAAATGGATGAGCTAATATCTGAAAAATTTTTTATAGTAAAATTGAAACCTTTTTAAGAAACACTCGTAAATAAACTATTACGCAATTAGGAGGAAAGAAAAATGGCAATTAGTTTAGCAAAAGGACAAAAAGTTGATTTAACAAAAACAAATCCTGGCTTATCAAAAGTTGTTGTCGGACTTGGATGGGATACCAATAAATATGATGGAGGCAATGACTTTGATTTAGACTCTTCCGTGTTTCTATTAGGTGAAAACGGAAAAGTCACAACAGAATCAGATTTTGTATTTTATAATAATCCGCAAGGTGCGGGTGGTGCAGTCGTACATACTGGGGATAACCGGACCGGTGCAGGTGATGGAGATGATGAGCAAGTAAACATTAATTTATCGGCTATTCCAGCCAACATCCAACGGATTGCCTTTACGATTACAATCCATGATGCTGCAACCCGTAATCAGAACTTTGGACAGGTTTCAAACGCATATGCACGTATTTTCAACGAAGAAACTGGCCAAGAATTAATTCGCTATGATTTAGGCGAAGATTTCTCCATCGAAACAGCCATTGTTGTTGGAGAATTATATCGTCACAATGGCGAGTGGAAATTCAGTGCAATCGGCAGCGGCTACCAAGGCGGGTTAGCGGCGCTGGCAACTGACTTTGGCCTGCAGGTCGGTTAATTATTAGAGAACAGAGACCCGGCGCTCGCTGGGTCTTTTTAACAAAAAAATAGCGAACATCCAGGAGGAATTTTTTTAATGGCAGTATTGCAAGGAATTATTGATACGTATGCTCAATTTTTTAATTGGGAAATGTGGGCAGAGGTCTTAACAGATCCGGTAGCTTGGGGACTTATCGGTACATTAGTGATTCTAGAAGGTTTGCTTTCGGCAGATAATGCCCTCGTATTAGCCGTGATGGTAAAGCATCTTCCGCCGGAAAAGCGCAAAAAAGCACTTTTCTACGGTCTGCTTGGAGCATACGCATTCCGATTCATTGCGATTGGAATTGGTGTGTACCTAATCAAATTTTGGTGGGTAAAAGTGATTGGTGCAGGTTATCTTGCCTGGCTTTCGATTAAATACTTTATGGATAAAAGAAGGGCTGCTGAAGCGGAGGATGAAGAGTCAGAAGGTATGGATCAAAGCGGCCTGTTTATTCGACTTTTTGGAACCTTCTGGGGAACGGTTGTTGCTGTTGAGTTAATGGACATTGCGTTCTCTGTTGACAGCGTTCTTGCTGCTTTTGGTGTCAGCAGCGAGGTATGGGTCCTATTATTAGGAGGAATTCTCGGGGTATTAATGATGCGGGGCGTTGCCGGTGTGTTCTTATCGCTAATTGACCGGATTCCTGAGCTTGAAACCACCGCGTATATTTTAATTCTATTAATTTCTATTAAAATGTTTTTATCAGTCTTCCATATCGATGTAGGACATGTAACGTTCTTTATCATCTTGCTGGTTACGTTTGCCGCTACATTTGTAGTTCATTTTATGAATAAAAAGAAGGAAAATAGCACAGAAAATCATTAATAAAAAATTTCGCATGAAAGAAAGGGAGCTGACGTGAGTTGTCTCCCTTATTTTTTACGATAAAGAGGAGTAAAAAAATGCGTTTTTTTACATATTTTTACGAAGATGAATTAATCAGGTATTTCTATAAAAGGCCTGAGGAATTTAATAAATATTCGGGACGTGAGCTTTTGTCCTATGGGCTGGGGGCAACACTATACATGCCGGCCGACCGCCAAAATTTTCATCAGGAAATCCTGTCAAAAAAGCTTTCTGGGTTGACATCTGTGGTTATTGACCTCGAAGATGCAGTAGGTGACAGCAGAGTTTTTGGTGCGGAGAGTCTGCTGATTGATGAACTGCAAAAACTATTCTGGGCACTGAACGATGGGTTTATAAGCATCGAGGAGCTGCCTTTGATGTTTGTGCGAGTTCGAAATCTAAAACAGCTGCAAAGGGTTAAAGAGCGGCTTGAAGATGCTGTACATCTATTAACAGGTGTTGTTCTTCCGAAATTTTCTTCGGAGAATGGGGAAGAGCTGTTACATGAGGTCCTGAAAATCCATACCAAGGAACATCCTTTTTATGCGATGCCGATTCTCGAAACGAGCCGGGTTATCCATAAGGAAACAAGAATGGAAGAGTTGGTAAGGATTAAACAAATAGTTGATCGATACAAGGAAATTGTTTTAAATATCCGTATCGGCGCAACTGATTTCTGTGGTCTTTACGGAATTCGCCGCAGTCCGGATACAACGGTTTACGATATTGCCATTTTAAGAGATTGTATATCAGATATCATTAATATTTTCGGGCGTATTGACGGTCCATATGTTGTTTCCGGTCCAGTTTGGGAGTATTTTTCCGCTAAAAACAGAATGCTAAAACCGCAGCTAAGGCAAACACCATTCCGTGAGCGTTATGGGGATGAGGGGCTTCATTGGAGAAGGCGGCTAATCGAAGAAAATCTCGATGGACTGATTAGAGAAACCCTAATGGACATTGCCAACGGAATATCCGGAAAAACGGTGATTCATCCGTCACACATAAAAATTGTCCAATCTCTAAATGTTGTCCCTTATGAGGAGTATGTTGATGCATCAAATATAATCAAAGCGGCCACAGGGGAAATAGGTGTCATGAAAAGCGATTTTTCCAATAAAATGAATGAAATAAAGCCCCATCTCTACTGGGCTGAAAAAATAATGTTAAAATCACGGCTTTACGGGGTGTTACATGAAGAATTCACAAATATTGACCTTATCAAAAAAGAGGTATACATTTCCCATTCTTAATGCGATTGAAGTTACTATTACCATTACGGAAAATCCCTATGAGCTGGCGCCGCAAGAGCTCTTTTTAATGGCTGCACGAATAAATAAGAAGAGGTCGTTTTTGTTTGTCAGCAAGGTACTTGGCAAGCATATTCCCGTTAATCCAAAAAGAAGTCTGCTAACAGCAGCTCTGTTAGGCACCCGGTTCATGGAGGTCGTAAAAGGAATAAACTGCGTGGAAAAGGGGCAAATGCTAAGAGCTTTTATTCAGAATGAGGATTATATTCCCGCTCCATTTATCTCTGAAGCTATCAATCCAGTAATAATTGGTTTTGCCGAAACTGCGACCGCCCTTGGACACTCTTTCTTTGATTGCTTTAAAGAAGCGGATTTCTTTCATACCACTAGGGAGGATATCGATGGTCTGAATCCGGACATTACTTTTGAAGAAGAGCATTCCCATGCCACCTCGCATCGATGCTATGTTCCTCTTGAAATGATGGAAAATAACCGTGAAATTATCTTGGTCGATGATGAAATAACAACAGGGAAAACAGCACTTAATATTATTCGCTCCATACATGCCCGCTTTCCAAGAAAACTGTATACAGTTGTATCCATCCTGGATTGGCGCTCGGCAGAAAACCGTCGGGATTTTGCCCGCCTAGAAATGGAACTTGGGATTACCATTCATGTGATAAGTCTGGTAACTGGAGATGTTTCGGTAAGGCAATTCAAGGAGATTACACAAGGGACGGACGCTGGGATGGATTCAAAGTATGAAGAGATGGCTGTTAAAAAATTAACATTATCTGCTCATTTTTACAAAACTCCTTATCTTGCAAAAAATGCATCCTATATTAAGGAAACGGGCCGATTTGGACTTGCTGCTGAGGAGAATCGTTCTCTCCAAGAAAAGGCAGAAGAAGCAGCAGGAATTTTAAAGGAATTAAGAACGGGAGAGAAAACCCTTTGCCTAGGAACAGGAGAATTCATGTATGTGCCGATGCGAATTTCTGCTTTCATGGGGAGCGGTGTTTCCTATCAGTCAACAACACGAAGCCCGGTACATATTGAAAATCAGGATGGTTACGGAGCAAAATTCGGAGTGGCTTTTCCTAACCCGGAGGATCACGATATTCCTCATTTTGTCTATAATATCCCTCCAGGCTATTACGATGAATTATTTGTTTTTTTTGAAAGAGAAATAGACTCTGAAAGTCTTCTTCCATTTCTAAAGGAATTGCAAAAGACGCAAATTCCTTCGGTAAAGCTTGTTTTTTTCTCTGATGCTGGGGGTGATGGTGATGTTTCAAGCAAAAAATAAACCTGCCGAAATTGGTACTTACAGTCCGGTTGATTGTTTATTTCTGTTAAAGGATTTAAGCAAGATTAAGCTTGAGGACTCAACTGAAAACAGGGAGTTGAAAATTCAATCAGGGGGCCATTACAGTGAATCCCTGCCGATTGAATACCAGCCTCCCAAAGACTATGTAGAGTTGTTTTGGAATACATTGCACGAATATAAAGAAAAAGTAGCCTTATGCATCGGTGTTGCTGCTGAGCAAATTTTTTCATTAAAAGGAGAACATACGGTGCTTGTTTCATTGGCAAGGGCGGGAACACCTGTCGGTATATTAATAAAAAGATATATCCAGAAACGCTATAATGTGTCCCTGCCACATTACAGCATTTCTATCATTCGCGATCGGGGCATTGATGAAAATGCGATTGCCTATATTTTGAGTGAACATCCTGAAGGAAGAATTCAATTTGTCGACGGCTGGACAGGAAAGGGAGCTATTTCGTTGGAGTTGACACAAGCATGCCGTCAATATAAAGAAAAATATGGAATCCAGCTTGATGATACACTTGCCGTTCTTGCTGATCCAGGCTATTGCACAAGGGTTTTTGGAACGAGAGAAGATTTTCTTATCCCCAGCGCTTGTTTAAATTCAACCGTATCGGGGCTGGTAAGTCGGACGGTGCTAAATAACACCTATATCGGAAAAAATGATTTTCATGGTGCTAAATTTTACAAGGAGTTGATGAATGCTGACGTCTCCAACACCTTTATTGACATTATTGACGGCGAGTTTTCCGCAATTTCGGAACAAGCAAGCTGTACTGCAGTGCAACGGTTCAATGAGAATATTACGGCTGAATTTCTCGGGATGCAGGCTGTCCAAAAAATCCAAGCCGAATTCGGGATTGAAAGTACCCATCATATTAAACCCGGCGTAGGAGAAACTACCAGGGTCCTTTTAAGGAGAATTCCTTGGAAAATATTAATGCGTGACAAAACAAGCCCGTTTGTCAAGCATATTCTGATGCTCGCTGAAGAAAAGGGAGTCGAGGTCATCGAGTATCCGGATATTCATTATCTTTGCTGCGGTATTATTAAATCTGTTAAGGGGAACCAGCCATGATATTTGCATCTGACCTGGACCGGACGATTGTCTACTCCACAAGGGCAGTTGAAGAACTAGGCGGTCCAAATACAATAGAATTAAAGCCAGTTGAACGAAGGGACGGGATGTGGATGGCCTACATGACGGACCCTTCATATCAGGCACTTACTGAACTTTCGCATTCAAGCCTTTTTGTCCCCGTGACAACTAGGACAACAGAACAATTTAAGCGATTTGTTATTTTTAATGAAAGCATTCACCTTCCCTATGCAATTACGACAAATGGTGCTGTTATCATGTATCAGGGTAAGCCTCTTCCAGAATGGTCTGACCATATTTCCAAGGCGATAGATGAAGAGTCTGCTGTGCCAGAGGAATTACGTGCTGTTATAGGAAGAGAAGGGATTGAGATAAAAGGGCGGTTAAAGCAGGTGGGAAATCTATTTTTCTACTATATTCTAGATTGTTTCCCAACGAACGAGGAAATAGCCATGCTAAGGACATTGGCCGCCCAGTTCGGTTGGAGAATTTCTCTTCAGGGGAGAAAGCTTTATTGTTTACCCAGTGCGATTAGAAAAGGTGCGGCCCTGGAATTTATTTGCCACCGAGAACAGAAGAAAGCGGTTGCAGGGGCGGGCGACTCTATCCTTGATTTGGATTTCCTTGAAATCTGCCAGCACCGGCTTGTTCCAGGGCATGGCGAACTGGCGAAAATGTCCGAAACCGAGGGCCTTACCTTCACAAATCAAACAGGGGTTCAAGCCGGTGAGGAAATTTTGCAGATATTTTTAAAATTACTTAAAGGTTAGTTTTCCCCATCCGAAAACCTGCTGATTATGAAATAAATACTGGAGAATAATCCGTAGGATCCAGCCAAGAACAAAATGGAGATGACAAAGGATTGGAACACTGGTCCTAGGAGGAGCGTAAAAATTAAACTGAATACAAATAAATCAAGATATATAAAAAGGTCTGAGGCCATTACCTCCATTACGGTTTCCAGTTCCTCCTGCAGCATGTTTATATGCGGCCGTTTAAATAAAGATCTCATCAAGTCACCTACTTTAGTGTGAGTACTCAAATATATGTAGGGACAAGGATAAAGGTGAAAAGACAAGAATTGTGTCCAAATCTGAAACATTTATTGACTTCATTCGTATAAACAAATGAACCATTTTGCTAACTGTGTTATGATGATAATGATAAGGGAATCTTACATAATTTGCTAACGAAGAATAAAAGTTTTTGCTTCAAAGGAAGGGACTAAGATGCATCCACCTTTAAATCATTTAAATCCCCGGCCTTTAGCCCTTTCATATGAAAATTGGCTTGGCATGCTCCAAAGGAAGCTGCCCGAGCGGCCCAATTTTTCAATCGAGAATGGGACCATTAAAATCGGCCAAGTTGTCGGGATTTTCCTTGGAATACCATTTGACACAGATGAATATTATAATCAGCTTTTCGACTACGTCCAGTCGCCAGATTTAAATTTACACTTATTAAGTGACGATTCTCTTGATAAGTCCATAAACAATGCCCACTTCCAATCCATCCAAAAGGTGATTAACATTAATCAGGAACAAAAGCTGTCAATTAACCGTTTCACCGCTTTTTTGGAGGGGGAACAGCTGTTATTAAAATCGAAAGACCCGGTCATCCATCGGAAATTGCGCGAAGCAATGATTTCTACCCTTGAATTATTTGCCTCCCTTGAAAGGGAAGGAATCAAAAATCCGGACCTGAGGCGAGTTCTCGTTGATATCGTAAAATGGACCATCAATCATCTCCGGCCGGGACTCGAAACAACAGACCCGCAACGGGAAATGCCGCGATTTTTATGGTATGGCGATTTCAAAAAGAGTCATCAGTACTTCCTATTTTATTTAATCCAGCTTGGCTGTGACATTATCTTTTTCCATCCGGAAGGCAAGAATGGTTTGGAGGGGTTGCTTAAGGAGCCCGTGTTTACTCATCAATTTGAGCAAAACCTTCCGGCCGAGCCCTTTCCTACTGAAAAGCGGACCCGTAAAGCAACCGTTGCTTACCGGGCCTCCAAAGAAATTGAAAACATTCTTAACCAGGAAGGTTCAGGTCTTTACAAGCCTTGGCAGTTAAGAGACTATACACCTTCTTCAATCACGCTTCGGACTACTTATGATGAACTGTTTATTCTCAGTAAAGAAGCGGCGATGATTCGCCCTGATTTTGAAGTCAAGGATGGAAAAGTTCAGATTCCGTCACTATTCGCAAAAATACAAGGTGTCAGCAAAAACAGAAAAGAATATTGGGACCGCCTTCATTCGTTATGTCAATTGGATAATACGCTGCTTCTCCGCAGGCTCCCTATGACCATCCCTAGCTCCAGTGATTTTCGGTTCCACTATCGTAATGCGCTGGGCAATGATAGTCTGGTTGTACCGGAAAAAATGATGCAGGCCCATTACTGGCCATATTCCTTTTTGCCAACTGGGCTGCAAAAAGGAATCGCGGCAGCGGTTAGAAGTTTGTGCGATAAGCCGGATTTGAAGCCTTTGGCAATGGAAGGTATTGAGGAAGTGAAAATATTTCTCTTCACCCAGGCGATGTTTATGCCAAAGAATATCATTCAGCTAATCGAGAAATTTGACTACTCGCAGGAGGTCCCGAAGTTAATCATTTTTAATAATGAAACAACAGGAATGCTGTCGAGATCGGATGTGGCCCTGCTGCTGCTATTGAATCAATTTGGCATTGATATCATCCTTTACAATCCAACTGGACATAATGACATTGAAAATTACCTTGATTCGATAAATTTCGATATCCACTGGCTTGATGATATGGTTTTTGACTTTGAGTATAAAGAACCGTCTTTATTTAAAAAAGGTCTTTTTCATGGCATTTTAAAAAATTTAAGGGGAGATTAAAGCATGAATTTAACACCAAATCCATCCAGTGATTTAACCCCTCAGCCTGCCGAGGACATGCTGACGGAAAAAAAAGTCTCAGACATTAAGCTTGCCCTTCGCAAGGAACCAGAAATCCAAAACCTTGCTCGTTCGATTGATGAGCGTGACCAAATTCAGGTCCTTGAATTCGGAAAAGAACCTGCTGAGCAAATTTCCAGGTTTTCCGACCAAATCTTAAGCAACATGCGGACAACTAAAGTGGAGGATTCCGGCGAACTGTTAAAACAGCTTGGACGCATTATGGATAAATTTGATCCTAAGGATTTTCAAAAGTCCTCAGGAGGCTTGTTCTCTAAGCTTTTTAAAAAGGGCGAAAAAATGGTCGAAAAGCTGTTTGGCAAATATCAGACGATGGGTTCGGAAATTGATAAGGTGTATGTGGAAATATCCAAGTACCGTTCTGAAATGGTTGATTCCACCAACATGCTTGAATCCATGTACGAACAAAACTACCAATTTTATTTAACGCTTGAGAAATATGTGGTTGCTGGCGAATTAAAGGTTGAGGATTTAAAAAATAATCAGCTGCCGCAGCTCGAAGCCCGTGCTGCTTCTGGTGATCAGCTTGCTTCCATGCAGCTGGACTCATTAAGGAATGCTATCGAATTATTGGAGCAGCGGATTTACGATTTGGAAATGGCGAAAATGGTTGCCCTGCAAACGGCGCCGCAAATCCGTATGCTACAGCGTGGGAACACGAAATTAATAGGAAAAATTAATTCTGCTTTTGTAACCACGATTCCGATTTTTAAAAATGGTTTAATTCAAGCTGTGGCAGCCAAAAGGCAAAAGCTAGTTGCTGATTCGATGAGCGAGCTTGACCGGCGCACCAATGAGATGCTGCTCAGAAATGCCCAGAATATTTCCCAGCAAAGTGCCGATATAGCAAGGCTTGCCGGCGGCCCGAGTATTAAGATCGAAACGATTGAAGAATCCTGGAATATTATTCTCAAAGGCCTGCAGGAAACAAAAGCCATTGAAGAGGAAAATAAACGTCTGCGCCAGGAAGGCACAAGGCGTTTGGAACAGCTGCAGGATAATTTTAAGAAAATTAAACAGCAATACTAAAATTTTGATGAGGTGATAGACATGGCAATTAATTTACAAAAAGGACAAAGAGTAGATTTAACAAAAGGCAACCCTGGTTTGACTAGAATCTTGGTGGGCTTGGGCTGGGACCCGGTTCAAAGCAGCGGCGGAGGAGGCGGCTTCTTCGGTTCTTTGTTTGGGGGCGGTAGTGCTCCGAATGTTGATTGTGACGCTTCCGTTATTATGCTAGGTGCGAATGACCGCCTGCAAAATAACAAAGATGTTATTTATTTTGGAAATTTAAAGAGCGCTGACGGGTCTGTCCAACACTCCGGCGACAATTTGACCGGCGATGGAGACGGTGATGACGAGCAAGTCATGATTGATTTAAGCAGAGTGCCGTCTAATATTGAGAAGCTTGTTTTCGTGGTAAATATTTATGATTGTGTTAAGCGAAAGCAGCATTTCGGCATGATCCGCAATGCCTTTATCAGAGTGGTGAATCCGGGCAATCAACAAGAATTAATTCATTATAATTTGACAGATGATTATAGCGGCAGAACCTGCCTCGTTACCGGTGAAATTTATCGCCACGGAAATGAGTGGAAGTTTGCCGCAATCGGAAATGGCACAAATGCTGCTTCCTTGAGTGAAGTCGTTCGTTCTTATAGCTAATTTTGTGGGGTGATACAAATGGGAATTAACTTAGCAAAAGGTCAAAGAATTGATTTGACAAAAACCAATCCTGGCTTAACCAAAGTGATTGTGGGCCTTGGCTGGGATACGAACCGCTATCATGGCGGCAACGATTTTGACCTCGATGCATCTGCATTTTTAACGGATGCAAACAGCCGGGTTACCAATGATTTGGATTTTGTCTTCTATAATAATTTAACGGATCCTTCGGGAGCGGTAGAGCATACTGGCGACAACCGAACTGGTGAAGGAGATGGCGATGATGAGCAAATTAAGATTGATTTCAGCAAGGTACCTGCCCACGTCCATCGGATTGCTATTACTGTAACGATTCATGATGCTGAAATGCGGAACCAAAATTTTGGTCAAGTCAGCAACGCCTTTGCCCGTGTTGTCGATGAAGAAACAGACCGTGAAATCCTACGGTTTGACCTTGGCGAAGACTTTTCGGTTGAGACTGCAGTCGTCATTTGTGAACTGTACCGTCAAAATGGCGATTGGAAATTCAATGCCGTAGGCAGCGGCTTTGCAGGAGGACTTGCTGCACTTTGCCGAAATTTTGGTTTGGAGGTATAGTTTTAAAAGCAGCCGTCGGGAAATATCCTGACGGCTATTTTTGCTAATAACCAGTATAAATCTAACTACGCCTCTGTTTTCATCGATCCGACTCATCAATTGACGAGTTTTCATCTATCCTTCATAAAATGTCCAAATATTTAACCTATTTCCATGCTATAATCCTAGTAAAATACTTGCTAGATGAGGGATGAATATGCATAAATGGGTTATATTTTTTTTTATTGTCACCTTGTCCCTAGTTTCCGTAACAACATCAAAAGCCTCGATTAATGGAATGCGGATCACTGATTTCTCGAAAAATTCGCAACTCTATAAATCTATTAAAATACATCCAAATAATGTAAACCAAATTGTTATTTTACCGCCGAAACCATTTGATGAAAAAGAGGCTGCTAAAATAATTAACAGGGTGGGCACATTACCTAAATCTTTAAAAAATAAAATATATCAAAATGGCATTACCTTAAAACTTTTTACAGGAAAGCTTACCGATAACCCAACAGCAAGACAGCTGAAAGGGAAGATTCCAAGAGGCTATCCGGCAAATACCACTTGGGATGATGTCCCTGGCACCGGCGGAGGGAAGGTTGTATTAGTCAAAATAGGTGCCAGCAATAAAGGCAAGGGGCATGGCTCCATCAACCTAGAACTGCACGAAATGGCGCACTCCATCGACCATATTATTCTAAATAATGTAAGCCAAACGAAGGAATTTAAAACACTTATGGATAACGAGCATGAGAAATTGTTCCGGGGCAATAGCTATTTTGAATATCCGGAAGAATATTTTGCTGAAGTCTTTGCGATGTATTTTTTAAATTCTGAATCTAAAGAACATTTAAAATTGAAAGCGCCAGACACATTTAATTTTATTAAAAACCTTTTTTAAGTGCCTGCTTATTGGTAAAATGAAAAAATATGAACAGCGATTAAGGGAGTGTAAAATTTTGATACAATATCTAGACCTATGCAAGCATGTGCTTGAGCATGGAACAGTCAAGGGTGACCGCACAGGCACCGGAACCATCAGCACATTCGGCTATCAAATGAGATTTAATTTAGAGGACGGCTTTCCTCTTATGACAACCAAAAAACTTCATTTAAAATCCATTATTTATGAACTCTTATGGTTTTTAAATGGTGATACAAACATTAAATACCTTCAGGATAACGGAGTTAGAATCTGGAATGAATGGGCCGATGAAAATGGTGAGCTGGGTCCAGTTTACGGTCATCAATGGCGCTCCTGGACAGGCGCCGACGGCCAAACGGTTGACCAAATAAGTGAGTTAATCGAGCAAATTAAAACGAATCCCAATTCCAGAAGATTGCTTGTCAATGCGTGGAACGTGGCTGAAATTGATAAAATGGCGTTGCCTCCATGCCATTGTATGTTCCAATTTTATGTGGCGGATGGAAAATTATCCTGCCAGCTTTATCAGCGCTCAGCCGATGTGTTTCTTGGAGTGCCTTTTAATATTGCCTCCTATGCCCTGCTGACAATGATGATTGCTCAGGTATGCGGCTTAAAGCCAGGTGAGTTTGTCCATACCTTTGGGGATGTTCATATCTACCAAAACCATCTGGAGCAAGTACAACTGCAGTTGGAAAGAGACCCGAGACCATTGCCGCAATTAAAAATCAATCCTGAAGTTAAGGACATCTTTTCCTTCAAATTTGAGGACTTTACGTTAGAAAACTATGACCCGCATCCGCATATCAAAGGAGTCGTCAGCGTATGATTTCATTTATCGTCGCAATGGATAAAACCCGGGTCATTGGTAAAAACAATCAGCTGCCATGGCACCTGCCGGAGGATTTAAAGTTCTTTAAGCGAGTAACCATGGGGCATCCGATTGCCATGGGGCGTAAGACACATGAATCAATCGGCCGAGTCCTTCCGGGAAGGGAGAACATCATTATAACCAGGCAGAAAGAATATCAACCTGAGGAATGTACAGTCTTTACCTCCGTTGATGAATTCGTTGGCTACAGCAGGGAGCTAAATGATGAAATTTTTGTCATCGGTGGGGCAGAAATTTTTAAAGAGACGTTTCCTTTTGCCGATCGTCTTTACATTACCTTTATTAATGAGGAATTTGCAGGTGACACTTTTTTTCCGGAATTCAACGAGAATGACTGGGTACTTGTTTCCTACGAAAAAGGTATAAAGGACGAAAAAAACCCCTACGATTATGAATTTAGAATTTATGAACGAAGAGATTAAGTAATCTATATAACCATTCGATTGCATTGTAAAACAAAAAAGCATCAGCTGCGGCTGATGCTTTTAATATCCGTTTAATTCATACTCTGATAGTTTTGCTAACATTCCTCGGAATTCGTGTGGATGGCAGAATTCTTCCTCATGGAAATGTGCCTTAATCCAAGTAATTAATTCTTTCGGACTGTTAAAATATTCACCGCTCCGATCACTTTTCCGAATGGTATACCTTCCATTGTCATCGTCAATTGTTACCTCGACTGGCAAGGCCCCGTCAAAACTAAAAAGAGAAAATTCCAACCCACTCACATCCTTTTTTTAAATCAATTTTTCAAAAGTATATGTTTTAATGTACCAATTATATGCAAGTTTCTAATAATTGTCAAAATATTTTAAAAATTCCATTTAAAAAAAGAACGTTGACTTCAATTGATGTTATTGTTAAATTTTTTATAGAGTTGATATATTAAATGCAAAATCACAGTCATGTTATTTTTATTGGATATTGTGAATTTAATATGAATTATTGCAAATAATTATCCCAAAATGATTAATCAATACTATAATCATGTTAAGAAGTTACTTATTTTCAAAGGGGCTGTAAATTATGTTTTCTAATATTGGTGTACCGGGTTTGATCCTTATATTAACACTTGCGCTTATTATTTTTGGACCGAAAAAACTACCGGAAATTGGCCGTGCCTTTGGACAAACATTAAAAGAATTTAAAAAGTCTACACGAGAACTTACCGACGATGTGATGGAAGACATTAAGGAAGAAAAGGAAAAATTGAGCAAATAGGGGTGTAAGATTTTGTGTCTTGCACCTTTTTCTTCTCAGTTTTTAAACTGTTTTAACGAGAGAAAACTGGTAAATTAAGAACTACCATTGAAATTGGCAGGGGAAACTCATGGAAGATAAAGAACTACAGTTAGTTGATCATTTAGAAGAATTACGAAAACGGATAATTATCTCAGCGCTGGCTTTTGTAGTCTTTTTTATAGCTGGCTTTATTTATGTTGATGATATTTATAAATGGTTTGTTGGCAGTACAAAGCTTTTGGTGCTTGGTCCAAGTGATATAATGTGGATTTATTTCATGCTTGCTGGAGTTGTTGCAATTGCTGGGACGATTCCAGTGCTGGCGCTGCAAATATGGCTGTTTGTCAAACCCGCCTTGAAACCGATTGAAAGAAAAATTACGCTATCATATGTTCCGGCTTTGTTCATTTTATTTATTGCCGGTCTGGCGTTCGGCTATTTTGCCATTTTTCCTATGGTACTTAACTTTTTGGTGAACATTGGCCAAGATATGTTTGTGACCAATTTTACTGCTGACCGCTATTTCAGCTTTATCTTGAATATGACACTGCCATTTGGAGTCCTGTTCGAACTTCCGGTGGTGGTCATGTTTTTAACCTCGCTTGGAATTATTAATCCGTTTGTGCTGGCAAAGATCCGTAAATATGCTTATTTTGTATTAATTATCATTGCGGTTGTTATTACACCACCCGATTTTATGTCTGATTTCGTCGTGACATTGCCACTATTGCTTCTTTATGAGGTCAGCATTAATCTATCTAAATTTGTGTATCGAAAAAAGATAAGGAAAGAACAAGAAGAATTGGTAGAAATTAATTAAACCTAATAAAAATAGAATGGTCCATAGACCATTCTATTTTAATTTTATAATTTCAGCAGCTTTTTCTTCCACTGAATAGCCGAGCCTCCGCAGATGCTTGCGGATGCCGATTCGCTCCCATGTATTTAAAAGTGGATTGGTGAGTGAGCTTTTTGGATAAAATATCCCAATTTTTGATATTTCTTCAAAGCTCAGTCCCTGCTGGATATATTCTTCGATAATCTCATCTCTTCGATTGATCACCGCAAGAAATTTATCCATGGCTTCTGTAAATTCTGCTTTCGTAAAAATCCCTTTTTGATGGCCTGTAATGTAAGTATCGGCGTCGAGAGCCAAAAGCCGTTTGCCTGAATTGATGAAATCTTCGATATTACCATCAGTCCCGTTATACCATGGACCAAAGGTGGTCATATCATAATCAACAGCAAACACAACGCCGAGCTCTGGAAAGTAAGGACAAGCTAGGCCGCTTGTATGTCCAGGAGTATGCAAAAACACTACTTTTACATCATCAAATACATATTCTGTCTCGTATTCATATGTTCCTGAAAATCCCCCAAGATTTTGAACCAATTCCTGTGGAAGAGTTTTTTTCCATGCTTCCACACCTTTATAACCCCACTCTTGATAGACTCCATTGGCATGGGCAATTCCTTCCACAGTCCTGGATGTTTCAAATTCAATCTTATTTATAAGTTTTGTCGCATCTCGGAATAGGTGATTATGTCGGGTATGGTCTGGATGGTAATGGGTATTGATGATGAGATCAATGCCTTTTTCGTGGTCCAGATTAAGAAGAGCTTTTGCCTCTGCTCCACTGTCAATTAGCACCTTTTCTTCGCAGTCGATATACAAGCTCCGTGAGAAAGGGACTTTGCTGCTATTTGGACCTTCCACGATGATAATAGGGCCAATTCGATTCAATAAGTTCACTCTCCTTTTATATTATTTGAAAATTCATAATTTTCACCTATGAATGAATACTCATTCATAATACCATATTATTTTGTTATTCTCAAAATTTTTTTTATCATTTAGACTGTTTTCGAATTTGGGTAAAAAATAATTAATTGGAAAAAATAAGCTAAACTGACAACAATAGGTGCTTGAATATGTTCAAATGGAAAAAAGAGAGTAAGTCACGGGAAGAATTTATAGCCCATAGCCTATATATCGATGAATTGAAAGAGCAATTAAAAAACGACCTGCTCTATTCGGATATTACCTTTCGTCATCTGAAGAAAAACGGGAATAGAATCGTCTTTTGTTTTTTAGAAAGCTTGATTGACAAGAGTAGTTTGGATGAATTTATTCTTGCGCCGATTCAAAATAATGAGAAAATCGAATGGTCAGTCCAAGAGTTCACGCAAATTTTGCCATTATCTATCTTAACAGTAACCAATCAATTAGGTGAAATTATCAGCGGACTAATAGAAGGTAATGTCTATATTTATGTAGAAGGGGACCCGTATGGTCTATTAACAAATCTCAGTAAGACAGTTGAACGTGGAGTGGAGAAGCCGGAAACAGAATCAAACGTTTATGGCCCGAAGATTTCGTTTACGGAATCCCTCCTCAGCAACATGAATATCCTAAGAAACAATTTAAAGGACCCAAACCTTTGCATGCAGGACCTGGTAGTGGGGAAAAGGGTGAAAACAAAAGCGAAACTCGTCTACATTCAGGGAATTGCCGATGAGGAACTTGTCACCACCTTTAAACAAAGGATAAGTGGACTTGAAATAGATTATGTCCCCGGAAACACTGTCCTTGGACATCTGATTGAAAATAACAGCTGGAGTGTGTTTCCTCAGCTGATTACGACTGAGCTGCCTGATCGTGTTTCCATCGCCCTATACAGAGGCAAAGTGGCTGTCCTAATGGATCGCAGCCCGGATTGCCTTTATGGTCCAACGACCTTTTTTTCCTTTTTTGAGTCTACTGAAGATGTATATATGCGGTGGAATATGGGGCTGTTCTTAAGGGTCTTGCGATTGACGGCACTTTTTTTATCCGTCCTTTTGACGCCTGCCTATGTTGCGGTTCTGACGTATCATTATGAGGTTATACCGTCGCCGATGCTGGTTACATTGGGTGAGTCAAGGTCAAAGGTACCCTTTCCACCGGTCTTTGAAACATTGCTGCTAGAATTTGTCATAGAGCTGCTTCGCGAGGCCGGCGCCAGGTTGCCAACAAAAGTAGGCCAGACCATCGGTATTGTAGGTGGTATTGTCATTGGACAGGCAGCCGTTCAGGCAGGTTTTACCAGTAACATTCTAATTATTATGATTGCATTAAGCGCTCTCGGGTCCTTTACAACTTCAAGTTATTTAATGGGTACGGCAATCAGAATGATTCGTTTTCCGATTATTATTATTGCTGGAATATGGGGCGGAATTGGGATTATGGTTGCATTTTGTTTTTTTATCATTCATCTGCTAAGACTGGAGACACTGGGCAAACCATATCTTTCGCCGGTTTATCCTTTACAATGGCGAGATCTGGGATATAGTTTTTTCCTTGTGCCTTATCAATATCTTGCCAAACGTCCTTTGACCAATAAACCAATAGACAAAGATCGTTTTTCAGAAAAACAAGCAAAGCTAAAAAAAGATATAGATGAATAGAGGGCGATGGAAATGGAGGTGAATGTTAAGCCAAGAGATGGATTGCAGGTTCATGCATTCCTGGTCATATTTATTGTTCACTCCACGCAAATTGGTGTAGGGCTTGTGGGCCTGCCTAGGGTTGTTTATTTAGATGCAGGCCATGATGGCTGGATTTCGGTCTTTTTGGCAGGGGTGCTGGGAGCCGTTGCCTTGCTGTTCATAGTAAAAATGCTTGGGAAATATGAAAGCGCCGATTTATATGGTATTCATTTTGATGTGTTTGGAAAATGGCTGGGTAACTTCCTCAGCCTGGTTTATATGACTTATTTAACGGCCGCCTTTTTTGTGATTTATATGAATTACATAGAAATTGTTCAGGTGTGGATATTTCCAAACCTTCCAACCTGGCAGCTTGGGTTAGTGTTGATTATGCTTTCTGCTTATGCTGTGTATGGAGGGATAAGGGTGGTTGTCGGAACCGCCTTTTTGTCGGTAATGGGTACCATATGGATGGTTTTCGTCCTTTTTGTTCCGTTAAAACATTCGGAAATTAATCATATACTTCCTATATTAGATGCCGATATCGGACAAATTCTAATTGGAGCCCACAATTCCTCCTTATCAATGCTTGGGATGGAATCAGTCCTATTTGTTTATCCATATATAAAAGAAAAAGAAAAAACTCAAATTTTCTCTCAAATAGGCAATGCATATACTGCCTTTATTTTCACACTTGTTACGTTTGTATCGATAATTTATTATGCAGGCGGAAGTTTGGAACAAACCATTTGGCCTGTTATATCGTTGTTCAAAATAGTCCGCCTTCCCAATTTGGAAAGATTCGAAATTATCGCTGTTTCTTTTTGGATGCTTATTATCCTGCCTAATTTGTGTTTTTATTTGTGGTCAGCCTCGAAAGGATTTTCACGCATTTTTGCCGGAAAACAAAAATGGGGGCTATGGATTATCGCTAGCTTAATATTTGGAGCATCATTTTTTATCAAAGCAAGATATCAGATGAATCTGGTTTCCGACATAATCGGAAAATTCGGCTTTTATGCGGCGATTTGTTACCCGATTATTTTATATTTTATTGTTTCTTTTAAAAAGAAGTTTTTTAGGGGGAAGAAAAATCATGCCACTGGGTCCTAAATGGAAATATGCAATATCATTGCTGGTTTGTTCTTTTTGTTTATCCGGTTGCGTGGAGGAGAGGCAATTAGAGAAATTAGGGCTTATCACGGCTGTTGGCTATGATTTAGATGGGAAAAATAAAATTAGGGGAACGGTGGTAGTTCATAAATTTGATCCGTTGGCCCGAAATGTGACCAAGGTCATTTCGGTAGATGCCCATACAAGTGGAACTATTCGTTTGAAACAAAATCTTCGTTCAGACCAAAGGCTTGTTTCAGGACAGTTGCGATGTGTCGTTTACAGCAGGGAACTTGCCGAGAAGGGGATAAATCAGCTTGTTGATACGCTCAATCGTGACCCTAACGTTGGCAATCTAGTTTTTTTGATGGTTGCGGAGAATGAAGCTTCATCCATCATCAACGTGGGTAAGAAAAATGTAAAGCTTAATCTTGGAACATATTTGTATAATTTAATCAGGCAAAATGTCCAAAGTGAGCAGATGCTCTCACCAACGCTGCAGGAGTTTAATCAGGGTTATCATGAAAATGGAAAAGATCCTGTTTTACCCCTCCTCAAATTGGAAAATGGCGATGTGTCGGTTGCGGGTACGGCCCTTTTTAAAAACGACAGGTTAGTTGGAATATTGCCGACCAATAAACTCTTTTTCTTGAAAATTTTAGCGGAAAAATATAAATCAGGAACCAAAGAATTGGGATTTAATCGTGAGGACTTCAGAAGAATTTTAAAGGAAAGAGAGGGCAGGAATTTACGGGCGGTTTATGATAAATTATTTTTAAGTATTGATAATATTCGCAGTAATACCAAAATCAAATTAGTGGATAAGAAAAACCTGCGATTTAGAATCGAGATTAAATTTGCATCAAGGCTGTTAGAATCAACCGCGCCTCTTGAATTGACAAGTGCTAATAATGTTAAATTTATCGAGAGGCAGATAGAAAAGAAAATGGAAAAGGAAATTCACGATTTGCTCATTTTTTTTCAAAAAAAGGGGGTCGACCCAGTCGGGATTGGCAATGAATATATTAGTCATATACGCGGAAAAGAAGTCACCCCAAAGGATTGGAGAAGAATTTATAAAGATGCTAAATTTGAAGTTCATGTAAAAAATACCATTGTAAAGACAGGAGTAATTGATTAATACACTCTTTTCCTTCCCTCATTTTAAAAACTTTGTTAAACTATTCACGGATGGAAAAAAGGAAGGTAGTGTGTATAAATGAATTTACGGCCAGTTATTATATTATTAGTCATTTCTAGTATGCTGCTTGCTGCTTGCGGCAAAAAAGAGATTAAGGATGCTCTAAACTGGGATACAGCTGATTTTTCTGCGGTGAACCAGGACAATAAAGCTGTTGAACTAAAGGATTTAAAGGGTAAGATCTGGATCGCCGATTTTATTTTTACTAGCTGTGCCGATGTTTGCCCACCGATGACTGCGAATATGACAAAACTGCAAAAAATGGTTAAGGATGAAAAGTTAAAGAATGTTGAATTTGTCTCCTTCAGTGTTGACCCCACTGTTGACACCCCTGAGGTACTGACTCGTTATGCAAACCAATTTGGGGCAGATTTCTCTAATTGGACCTTTTTAACCGGATATTCACAGCAATTTATTGAAAGCTATGCGATGAAAACATTTAAGACCTTAGTAAAAAAGCCGCAAAATGAAAACCAGGTCATCCACCAAACTTATGTCTATTTGGTAGGTCCAGATGGAAAAATTAAAAAATCATATAATTTATATAAAGATGTTCCGTTTGATGAAATGATTCAGGATATAAAAATATTGCAATAGGCCGTTATACAGGTCTATTTTTTTCTGGGAATATGATGGTATTATAGATTTGTTTTGAATGAGTTTTGTCATGTTATAATAAAATTAGTTTAGAAGGCAGGTGAATGGATATGAATAAATTTTTCCCCCTTCTAATTCTCTTAGTCTTTTTCCTGGGTTCTTGCAGCGAAACTGGAGAATGGGAACTACATCATGCAAAGCAAACGGCTGTGCCGGTCTATGAGCCTGTACCTGCTGATTTTATTCCACGCACCTTAACAGTTCTCTCCGCAGGAGATTCCTTAACACAAGGTGTTGGCGATAGTACAGGAAATGGCGGCTATTTGCCTTATTTAGAAACATTGCTGGAAAATGAAAAAGGCATTAAGGATGTAGATTTCTATAATTACGGGGTAAAGGGGAACCGAACCACCCAATTGCTTAAAAGGCTGAAAGCACCTGAAATAAAGCCTGTCTTAAATAAAGCCGATTTGGTTATTCTGACTATTGGCGGCAACGATATCATGAAGGTGGTCAGAGACCATCTCTCAAATCTTGAGTATTCCGTTTTTATGGATGAAAAGGAAAACTACCGTAAACATTTGATTCAGATAATAGAGACAATAGTCAAAGATAATCCCAATGCCTCCATAGTGTTGGTGGGTCTTTATAATCCTTTTTCAAAGTGGTTTAAAGATATTGAGGAATTTGATCAGATTGTTTCCGATTGGAACCAAGCAGGTCAATCGGTCATATCACAATATCCCAATGCTTACTTCGTTTCGATTGAAGATATATTTTTAAACAGCAGTGAAAACCTCCTATTCACTGATAATTTTCATCCAAATGATAAGGGCTATGAATTGATTGCCCAGCGGCTAAATGAAACAATGGAAGAACAGGTCTTGCCTGATTTGGACAGGAAGCCGTATATGGTTAGTACAGAGGAGAATTAGATTTTATGAAAAACAAATGGAAAGTTGGATTCCTAGTCTTGGCGGGAATCAACCTTTTATTCGCAATTATTATCCTATCGCTTGTGTTGGGTACGGGCTCGGATGCAGATAAAAAAAGCACTCAAATGAAGGAAATAAAAGGGGACCATGTGTCCTTTCATGTGAACTCTAACAAATACGATTTGAATAAGCTGATTAATCATTATCTAAATGAAGAGTCTTCCGATTCTCCAGTTGCTTATCGTGTTTTATTGGGAGACGAGGTGGAGTTGTATGGAAGTATTCCGGTTTTTAGTGAACAGGTCAAAATGAAATTGACATTTGAACCAGAAGCGCAAAAGAACGGAGATTTAGTTCTAAAGCAGAAATCCATGTCTGTTGGAAGTCTGCCTCTGCCGATTTCTTATGTTCTAAAGTTTATTGGAGATAATTATAAACTTCCTGAAGGTGTCGAAATTAGACCGAATGACAAATTGATTTATGTCCATATGCAGCAATTAAGGCTGAAAAGTGATTTGAAAATTAAAGTGGATCAATTTGATTTAAAAAAGGACCAAATCGCCTTTACGATCTTGGTGCCGGTTGATTAGGCATGCACTTGAACAAGAAGAAATGTTATTTTGCCGGACCAGATGAACTGGTCCGTTTTTTAATCAGCAAATTTCCTTTTTAAAGCAACATTTTGTATACTCATAACTAGCAAAGAATCTAAGAAGAACGGGGTGAAGCGCATGGAAGGTAAAGAACAATTGGCGACATTTGCAGGTGGTTGTTTTTGGTGTATGGTGAAACCATTTGATGAGCTTCCGGGCATTAAAAGTGTCATTTCGGGTTATACTGGCGGGACGGTAGAAAATCCAACCTATCAGCAGGTGTGCTCTGATACAACTGGACATTATGAAGCGGTACAAATTACGTTTGACCCGGAAATTTTTCCGTATGAAAAATTGCTTGAATTATTTTGGCAGCAAATAGACCCAACGGACACTGGAGGCCAGTTTTATGACCGCGGTCAATCCTATCAAACGGCTATATTTTATCACAATGAAAGTCAAAGAAGACTTGCAGAAGAATCAAAGCAGGTACTAGAGAGAAGCGGTCGTTTTACAAAGCCGATTGTGACCCCAATTTTGCAGGCAAAGCCTTTCTATCCGGCCGAGGAGTACCATCAGCATTACTATAAGAAAAATCCAGCTCATTATCAAAGGTATCGTATTGGATCAGGAAGAGCCGGGTTTATTCAAGAGCACTGGGGAGATAAAGAATGATGAATCAAAACAAGGAAGATTTAAAGAAAAAGCTTACACCGATGCAATTTGAAGTCACGCAAAATAACGGCACAGAACCGCCATTTAGAAATGAATATTGGAATGAAACAAGAGAGGGCATCTATGTAGATATTGTCTCAGGAAAACCACTCTTTAGTTCGCGCGATAAATTCGATGCCGGTTGCGGCTGGCCGAGTTTTACAAAGCCGATTGAAGAAGAGGAAATTACAGAAAAAGCGGATCACAGCCATTTTATGATCCGTACCGAGGTGCGGAGCAAATCAGCAGATTCCCACTTAGGACACGTATTTAACGATGGACCGGCACCAACTGGCCTGAGGTATTGTATCAATTCTGCGGCATTACGATTTATCCCGAAAGAAAAACTCGAAGAAGAAGGGTATGGGCAATTTAATAAACTATTTGAATAAGAAAAGCCGCAGTGAAGCGGCTTAGGCTGTCGAGAAACCCTCGACAGCCTCTATTTTTATTCGTATTCTTTAATAATTCACCGCGTTAATTTGTTATAATGTTACTAATACATAAGACTTTTCAACAGGTGTTAATCAAAAGACCTGTAACTCAACCAATAAATAATCAAATAAGTGGTGAAATCAATGTTTAAACCAAAAGAGTCTAGCCAAAGTGAATACGAATTTGTTTCTATTGATGAATTAGTTCCAGACAACCACCCTCTTCGCTTGATTGATAAATATATAGATTTTTCATTTCTTTTAGAAAAAGTTCGTCCATTTTATAGTGAGGATAACGGCCGCCCATCTGATCCATTAATTCTTTTTAAAATGATGTTTATTGGATACCTTTTTGGAATTCGATCTGAAAGACAACTTGAAAGAGAAATTAAAATGAACATTGCCTACCGTTGGTTTTTAGGGTTAAAATTCCACGATCCGGTTCCACATCATTCTACGATCAGTTGGAATCGCCAACATCGTTTCAAAGTTATCAATACGGAAATTGATACCGATATATTTCAGGAAATATTTGATGAGATTGTTCTGCAGGCAATGAATCATAAAATGGTTGGAGGACGAGTTTTATTTACGGATTCAACTCATTTAAAGGCAAACGCCAATAAACATAAGTTTACAAAGGAAGAGGTAGAAGTAGAAACTCGCGAATATATTGAGGATCTTAATAAAGCTATAGAAGAGGATAGAATTAATCATGGAAAAAAGCCGTTAAAGGAAAAAGAGGAAGTGAAAGAGACAAAAGGAATTCGAGTATGCACAACAGATTCCTGAATGTGGTTTTATGTCCCGTGAAAATAAGCAGGAAATGTTCTGTTATCTTGATCATCGGACTACAGTCATGAAATTCAATATCATTACTGATGTCTATGTCACTCCCGGTAATGTTCATGATTACGTTCCTTACCTGAATCGATTGGACCGTCAGGTCCAACGGTTTGGTTTTATGGTTGAAGCTGTTGCTTTAGATTCAGGCTATCTCACTAATCCTATTTGTAAGGGACTTTCGGATCGTAATATATTTGGAGTTATTGCCCATAGAAGATTCCATCCTACTACCGGCTTATTCCCTAAATGGAAATCCCGAACCGCCCGCGGAAAGCGAAGCATCTGGAGCGGAAATCAACAGGCCCATTAGCAGGAACAATTTTTCATAAAAAATGAATTCCGGATTCTGATAAAATAAAAAATTGCCGAGAAAAATATACTTTCTCGACAATCTGAGCCGCAGTGAAGCGGATTTTTTTAAATTGAACTGTTTTCCTTCTGCTTTGAACTGGACGTCATCCCGCCTGACAGGATAAATTTCATGGCATCCTCTGGTTTCACATCAATAATTTCAATCTGTTCCTTTGGAATGAGAAAGGTAAAGCCTGCCACCTGAAAGGTCTGTGGAATATATACAGCAACATGGTCCTTTAATGGACTGTAAAAATCCTCTAGCTGCTCGGATGTAATGAACCCCATACTTTTCATCTCAGTTCCGGGGATGACAACCAAAGCCACCTTGGAGAAAGATTTCTTATCCCCCAAAAAGGATTGTATAGTGTCCTTTATGACTGAATAAATTGTTTTTACTATAGGGATTTTTTCCAGCAGCCGATCAATTAGCCGAATGATTTTTCCTGAAATGTACTTAGTCGATAGCCAGCCCAACAGGGTAATCAGGATAATGGTCGTCAACAAGCCGATGCCAGGTATATAATCTTCCTTTAAGTACGGTCGTAACCGGTCACCAAGCAGCCCATCCAAAAATAAAAACGTTTTGTATATTACATAAATGACCAGTATAATCGGAACAATCGTCAAAATCCCGTTAATAAAGCTTTTTAAAATTGCTTTCATTCATCTCACCTGCCAAACTAATATCGTCTTTCATAATATAGGCGAATGCACATACAGGTCAAGCACCTACTACATAAAGTAATCTTGAAAAGATACAATTTTTGGAGGAGTGAATGCGAATGTATGGTGGATATGGTCATGACGGCTGCTGCGGCTACCCGGGTTACGGCTACGGTGGATTTGGATATGGATATGGCAGTTTTGTGTTAATAGTTGTCTTGTTTATTCTGTTGATTATCGTTGGCGCAAGCTGGACCTACTAAAAAAGTATGGCTGACTCCTAAACTGGGGTCAGCCGTTTTCATTTTTTTATCCGATAATTACCTTTTCCTTAGGATAATGGAATGTTTCTTTCCTTCCTTTACCCCTTAACATTAGAAGGCAGGTAACAATACCAACTCTTCCGATAAACATTAATATAATAATTAGCATTTTACCGAACGTTGATAAATGCGGTGTTAACCCTAGAGACAATCCGTTCGTTCCGAACGCAGAAGTGACCTCAACGATTACAGCAATTAAGCTGCTATTTTCAGTAATGGACAAGATAATGATTGACATCAAACACAGGAATGCTCCTGTTGTCATGACGATAAAAGACTTTATTACATCGTCGTGGTGTAATTCCCTTTTGAATATTTTTACAGTCCCTTTGCCTTGAGCATAGAAAAATATCGTTAAAATAATAATGGCAAAAGTAGTTGTTCTGATTCCTCCGCTCGCACTGCTTGGTGAACCGCCAATAAACATTAGCAGCGATATAAATAGCTGATTGCTTTCTGTGAATTCACCTAAATCTGTAGTCGCAAGGCCTGCACTCTTGGTTGTAACAGAGTGGAAAAAGGAATAAAAAAAAGATTGGTGCCAATTTTTATCCGCAAAAAAATGATGAATGTCGAGTAGGAAAATAATGATTCCGCCAAGGATAGTAAGAATTACAAAGGTCAAGGTTGTTAATTTTGTAAACAAGGTAAAGTGAAATTTTTTTTTGCTCTTTAAATTTAAGAAGAAATCAATTACCTCAACGATCACAGGAAACCCGATTGCTCCAATGATAATTAACAGCATAACCAAAAATTGAAGAAAGTAGTCATGGTCATAAGGAATTAGGGATGCCCCCGTAAGATCAAATCCGGCATTCGTTGTTGCGCTGATAGAGATAAAAAAACCCTGTTTAAACGCGGGTAAGATCCTGTCATAATATTTTAGTAAATGAATACCTAATATAATTCCTCCGATAAATTCGATTGTAATGATAAAAATAAATATTCTCTTAGCCAAATGGACCAATCCTGAAAGGTTTGATTGGTTGTGGTCAATCATGATCAATTGTCTTTCCTTTAATCCTACTTTTTTTCCCAGCATCACCCAAAGAAAAGTACTTAAAGACATAACGCCAAGCCCGCCTACTTGAAGAATGACGCACAGTAGAAAAATTCCAAAGTTGTTAAACGTATCCTTCAAGGTAATGACGCTTAATCCGGTAACACTGATGGCGCTGGCAGCTGTAAACATTGCATCAATAAAGCTGATTTTTACATTTGGAAGGTGGGCGAAAGGTAATTTCAATAGGAGTGTCGAAATAATTAGTGCAGATAAATAAAAGATAAAAATTAATTGAAATGTCGAAATATCCCTCGTTTTCGTCTGAAGCTTCTTCATTGAGTCCATTTAAATTCATTCCTTATATAATCTCCCTGTTATTCTATAATAAGCTTTGCAAATTGTAAAAGGCCGGAAAGAAACAAAATGGTGAATCATACAATTTCAATAAGGAAATGAATCTATTAGCTTCTTAATTTTGCATTATGCAGAGGGAAGTGGTTTATAGGGTGGAACAGTCGTATTTAATTAAGCCCATGCTTGATGGGGCATATCCAATCATCGATTATGGAAAAGGTGTCTATTTATATGATAAGAACGGAAAGAAGTATTTAGATGCCGCTTCTGGAGCTGTCACAGCCAATATCGGTCATGGAGAAAAAGAGATTATTAAGGCTATGGAACAGCAGGCCCAAAAAGTCTCGTTCGTGTACCGCTCGCAGTTTACCAGTGAAGCAGCTGAAAAACTGGCTAAAAAGATTGCTAAGCTGCTGCCGGGAGATTTAAATTGGAGCTTTTTCGTTAACAGCGGTTCCGAAGCCACAGAAACTTCCATGAAAATGGCAATTCAATATTGGCAGGAAAAAGGAATATCCACAAAACACAAGATTTTGTCCAGATGGGTCAGTTACCATGGGATTACCTTGGGAGCGCTTTCGATGTCCGGTCATCCCGGAAGAAGGGCAAGATTTGTTCCACTTTTAGAGGATTTTCCAGTCATCCATCCCCCTTATTGTTACCGCTGTCCATACCATCTTGAAGCACCTGCCTGCCAATATCTCTGCGCCCGTGAGCTAGAAACAGCCATCAACAGAATCGGAGCAGACAATATTGCCGCCTTTATCGCAGAGCCTGTCATTGGTGCTGCAGGCGGAGCCATTTCCCCGCCAAAGGATTATTTTAAAACGATTAAGAAAATTTGTGATGACCATGACATTTTGTTAATTGCAGATGAAGTAATGACAGGAGCTGGCCGGACTGGAGCGATGCTCGCATCTGAGCATTGGGGCGTCATTCCAGATATTGTCACGTTAGGAAAGGGACTTGGAGCGGGATATGCACCGATTGCCGCTGCTGTTGCCAGCGATAAAGTCATCGAGCCGATTCTGGCCGGCTCAAAAGTGGTTATGAGTGGTCATACATTGAGTGCCAATCCACAAAGCTGTGCTGCTGCTTTTGCGGTCCTTGAATATTTGGAAAAAAATCAGATTATAAGAACAGTTGAAAGCAAGGGTGAGTTTTTAAGAAAGGAACTTGAGAAATTAAAGAGCCAATTTTGGTTTATAGGGGATGTCAGAGGTATAGGCCTTCTGCTCGGAATTGAATTTGTCGAGGACCAAACATCAAGAAGACCGTTTTCAAGAAATGTGCAAGTTACGCAAAGAATAGTCGAGCTTGCCAAGGAAAAAGGACTGATTGTATATCCGGCAGGTGCTGGAATAGATGGGGTAAATGGTGACTCGATTATAATTTCACCTCCATTAACGATTACCGAAGCAGAAATGAATGAATTAATTTACTTATTAACGGAAGCATTTTCAGTCTTTTCAAAGGAAATCAATTTATCGGAATGACTGGGTGGTGTAAAAGGATGGAAAACCCATTTGGCAAGATCACAACCTTAGAGAAGACCATGGAGTTTTTTCATGACGGAATGACATTAATGTTTGGCGGCTTTGGCGGTGTAGGGACTCCGCCAGGTTTAATTGATGGGATTCTCGAAAAAGGGATTCGTAATTTGACACTAATCGGAAATGATACAGGTTTTCCCCATATTGGAATCGGAAAATTGGTCAGCCAGGAAAGGGCGAAAAAAGTGATTGCCTCGCATATAGGGTCAAATCCATTTGCCGGTCAGTTCATGCATGAGGGGAAGCTTGAGGTGGAGTTTTCCCCACAAGGCATTCTAGCTGAGAGAATTCGTGCTGGCGGTGTAGGACTCCCTGGAATTTTATCCGATATTGGCAAGGACATTGAACTGGTAGCGGAAGGTAAACAGAGGGTAACGCTGAACGGTATAGAATATTTAGTTGAGGAAGCATTAACAGCGGAGGTTTCCATCGTATTTGCGAAAAAGGCTGATGAATATGGAAATTTAATTTATGACAAGAGTGCCCGCAATACCAATCCGCTTGTGGCCATGGCGGGCGAGGTCACGATTGCTGAAGTAGAGGAAATTGTTCCCCTTGGCGCCCTTAATCCGGAAGAAATTATTACACCTGGCGTGTTTGTGGATTATATCATTCCAACTAAAGGGGTGAACTGGAAATGGGCATGGGAGTAGATATACGAAATAAACTAGCGAAACGTGCAGCCGAAGAGATTCAAAATGGGATGGTAGTGAATCTTGGTATCGGCATCCCTTCCCTTGTTCCTAATCACCTTAATAAAGGGGTAAACGTTATTTTTCATGCGGAAAATGGCATTACAGGAATGGGCCAAAGTCCGATAAAAGGTGAAGAGGACGAAAACCTATGTAATGCCGGAGGATTTCCCGTCACGTTAAACATTGGCGGTTCTTATTGTGATAGTGCGGTTTCGTTTGGCATGATTCGCAGCGGCAAAATAGATATCACGATTTTAGGCTCCCTGCAAGTAAGCCAGAAGGGAGATTTAGCGAACTGGATTGTACCTGGCAAGAAGGTCCCGGGGATGGGCGGGGCAATGGAGCTGGCCCAAAAGGCCAAGAAAGTTATTGTTTTGATGAACCACTGTGATAAACATGGCCGCTCAAAAATCGTCAAGGAGTGTACGATGCCCCTTACCTCCAGGGAATGTGTGGATTTGATTATTACTGAATTAGCTGTATTTCAAGTGACAGATGAAGGACTGCTTTTAACGGAAATATTTGCCCAAGGTAATCTTGAAGACATAGTCAATAAAACTCAATGTGAATTTGCGATTAGTGAAAAATTGAGAGAAATCCCCTATTAAATGCAGCATAGTTAATAAAGGGAGTGGTGCAGATGCAAACTCATGAAGATCAAATCAAAACATGGTTGAAGGAGAATCGGGCAAGAGGGGCAAGGCTCTTGCAAATACTTGTCAGGGAGAACTCCACAAGAGGGAACGAAAGCAGTGCACAAGCAATTCTCATTGAAAAATGCCGCCAGCTTGGCTTAACACTTGATATTTGGGAAATTGGCAGTGAAGAATTAAAAAATCATCCAGCCTACTGCTGTGATCGATATAACTTCGAGGGAAATCCCAACCTGGTTGCTGTGTTAAAAGGCACAGGCGGAGGAAAATCGCTCATCCTCAATGGTCATATTGATGTGGTTCCTGTTGGCAATGAATCAAGCTGGGAACGGGATCCCTTTAGCGGGCATATCGAATGCGGGAAGCTTTACGGCAGGGGAGCTACCGATATGAAAGGGGGAACCACCGCCCTATTAATGGCGCTTGAGTCCATAATTGCCTCTGGAATAAAACTTAAAGGGGACGTCATTTTTCAGAGTGTTATAGAAGAGGAAAGCGGCGGCGCGGGAACACTTGCTGCTGTACTAAGAGGATACTGTGCTGACGGAGCGATAATCCCAGAACCAACTAATATGAAAATTTTCCCAAAACAGCAGGGGTCTATGTGGTTTAGAATTACCGTAAAAGGCAAGGCAGCACACGGTGGAACCCGCTACGAAGGCGTCAGTGCAATTGAGAAATCGGTAAAAGTCATCCAAAGATTGCAGCAATTAGAGAAAGACCGAAATAGCAAAATTTCAGACCCGCTTTATCAGCAAATACCAATCCCAATTCCCATTAATATTGGAAAAATCAGTAGCGGTGAATGGCCTTCTTCGGTGCCTGACACTGCTGTGATTGAAGGCAGGATGGGGGTTGCCCCAAATGAAACAATGCAATCTGCTCAGGCTGAAATGGCAGCTTGTCTTAACGGGTTAAATGAGCAGGATTCGTGGTTTAAGGATCATCCTTTAACCATCGAATGGTTTGGCGGCAGATGGCTGCCTGGTAATATGGAAAGCGGCCACCCATTAATGAAGGATCTGTCTGCGAGTTTCAGAGAAGTAAATGGGGAGGACCCAGTGGTGGAGGCAAGCCCGTGGGGAACCGATGGCGGAATTCTATCAGCCGTGGGGAATACACCAGTTGTCGTATTCGGCCCGGGGACAACGGAAATTGCCCATGATGCCAATGAATATATCATACTTGATGAAATGTTTGCCGCAAGCGAGATTATCGCTTTAACAATTTTGAAATGGTGCGGAGTACAGGAATAGTGTTGTAAAATCAGAATACAGCAGGCGAAAAGTCTGGCTTCGAAAAGCCAGACTTTTTTCTGAAAAACAAAGAAATTTTTTGAAAAAGGGGTGATGATGATGAATCATTTACCAACGACAATTTTTGAAAATCATTCCACCTTCTCTATGGAAGTCTTTATTGACCCATTTAATAAAAGAATCAGAGTCGACGACTATCGCGGGAATATAAAACAGATTCTGGTAAGGGCTGAGGCGCTCGCCAAACAGCATCAAGTGGAAAAGTTAATCATTAAAGCGCGAATGGAAGATACGGTTTCTCTTTTTGAATTTGGTCTTCAGCCTGAAGCGATCGTCGACCACTATTTTCGGGGTTCGGATGCATATTTTTATACAAAATATTATATTACTGATCGGAAGAAAAACGACCATTGGATGGCCGAAGATGCAATTATTAACAGTATTTACCAATTGGATCGTGTCCAGCAAAACTTAACCCCGCCAAAAGATTATGAGATTAAAAAAGCTGATGAAAGCCTGGCTTCCAAGCTCTCTGCCCTTTACCAGCAGGTGTTTCAAATCTATCCAACTCCATTAAATGACCCGGAATATATAAGAAAGACAATGCAGGATGGGACAATCTATTATGTCTTTTTACATCTGGGGGAAATCGTCAGTGCAGCTTCAGCGGAAATTAACGATTTTTATAAAAATGCGGAATTAACAGATTGTGCGACGCTCCCGGAGCACCGGAAATATGGACTTATGAAGCTTCTCCTGAATAAGCTTGAGGGAGAATTAATTAATAAAGGGATTTTTTGCAGCTATTCAATCGCAAGGTCATTGTCATTTGGGATGAATGCAGCCCTATATCAGCTTGGCTATTCTTACCGCGGAAGGCTCATGAATAATGTCTATATTTATGACAAGCTGGAGGACATGAATATGTGGGTAAAGGATTTGGCAGGCTGCTAGCTTTTTGGCAGATGGTGCCCGTTTTTCGGCACCAGGTATACTGGCGGAGGGGCAGGTGAAATAATGGGCCAATTAATTGCTTTAACACAGGAAGTCCTAAGTGCCATCTTAAAAAGCATTGATGAAGGAATCCATGTGGTTAATATCGAAGGGAAGACTATTTTTTATAATGAAGTGGCGGCAAGGCATGATGGAATGGATGTTACAGAGGTTCTTGGAAAGCACCTGTTAGAGGCTTTCCCTTCCCTGACAGAAGATTCAAGCACCTTGTTAAAGGTCATCAAAACAGCTAAGCCAATCTATAACCAGACACAAGAATACGTTAATCTACACGGCGCCAGAATTGACACTATGAATACTACTTTGCCAATTCTTCTGAATGATGAAATTATCGGTGCTGTTGAAATTGCAAAAGATTATTCGCGGATGAAAATGCTTGCGGAAAGGCTGTTAGACCTGCAAAAGAGGCAGAACAAAAGCAAACGGAAAAAGATCCCTCCGCAGGTTCGCTATACGTTAAATGATTTAAAAACGGTAAACCGAAGCTTTATTAGAATGAAGGAGGAAGCCAGGAAACTGGCAAAATCGGATTCTCCAATCCTTGTATACGGCGAATCTGGTACAGGTAAAGAATTATTTATACAAGGAATTCATCATGAATCAAGGCGGTCAAACGGTCCCTTTATTGCGCAAAATTGCGCTGCTATCCCTGAAACCCTGCTTGAAAGCATGCTATTTGGAACGGCCAAAGGAAGCTATACGGGTGCTGTTGACAGAAAAGGGTTATTTGAGCTTGCTGATGGGGGCACGCTGTTTCTTGATGAACTTCACGCTATGCCAATTGAATTGCAGGCGAAGCTTCTTAGGGTTTTAGAGGAGGGAATGATCAGAAGGGTAGGCAGTTCTGAAACTATTACCGTGGATGTCCGTGTCATCGCTGCGGTAAACGTTCATCCAAATAAGGCTCTTCAAGAAGAAAAACTACGCTCTGACCTTTATTTTCGCCTAAATGTATTTACTTTTTCTTTGTTGCCGCTCCGAGAGAGAAGGGAAGATATCGTCTATTTATGCAAATTCTTTATACAAGAATTTAACAATAAACTTAAAAAAAATATCCTAGGAATGGAAGATAACCTGGAAATCTTCTTCATGGATTATCAATGGCCGGGTAATGTCCGTGAGTTAAAACATACATTGGAATATATGATGAATGTCTGCAATGGCAGTTTATTAACGACTGAAGACCTGCCAGTCATGTTAAAGCAGCATTCATCCCATATAAGAGGGACTGTCAGGGAATGTGTAAATATGTCACTGCGTCAACATGTTGATGACCTTGAAAGAAAACTGATCCTCGAGGCGTTGGAGCAATCCGGCGGCAATCTAAAACAGGCTGCAGAGCTTTTGGAGATCCCAAGACAAACTTTACAATATAAATTAAAAAAATTGATGTAATGTTAATTGGTGCCGATTTTTCGGCACCTTTTCATTTTCTAATAATGAAATAAGTATCCAATTCCTTCTTCCTATCGTCAGAACACAAACGGGCACCTCCGTTTTTGGCTTTGGCACGTTACTTGCATACTATAAAAAGTAAGCAAGGAGTAGGAGGAATAACGAATGAAACAATTTTTATATAAGCCTGACCGGCATTGGAAAGACATAGAACTTTGGAAAGATGTAACGGATGAACAGTGGGACGATTGGCTCTGGCAGTTAACCAATACCATTCGTACCCTTGACGATTTAAAAAAGGTAATTAACCTTACCCCCGATGAAGAAGAAGGTGTAAGAATCTCAACTAAAACCATTCCCTTAAACATTACACCTTATTACGCATCCCTGATGAATCCTGATGATCCACGCTGTCCAATCAGAATGCAATCTGTCCCGATAGGAAAGGAAATTTATAAGACAAAATACGATCTTGAAGATCCCTTGTATGAAGACGAGGATTCGCCGGTACCGGGATTAACACATCGTTATCCAGATAGGGTTTTATTTCTGGTCACGAATCAGTGCTCGATGTATTGCCGCTATTGTACTAGACGGCGGTTCTCCGGGCAAATTGGCATGGGCGTCCCGAAAAAGCAGCTTGATGCGGCCATATCCTATATAAAGCATACCCCACAGGTAAGGGATGTGCTCATTTCCGGCGGTGACGGACTGTTGATCAATGATAATATCTTGGAATATATCTTGAAAAATTTGCGCGAAATCGACCATGTTGAAATTATTCGCATCGGGACAAGAGCACCTGTAGTTTTTCCGCAAAGAATTACAGAAAACCTCTGCAGCATTTTAAAAAAATACCACCCTATTTGGCTAAACACACATTTCAATACTTCAATTGAAATAACGGAAGATTCGAAACGTGCGTGTGAAATGCTCGCAAATGCTGGTGTTCCTGTTGGCAACCAGTCCGTTATCCTAGCTGGAATCAACGACAGTGTTCCGATTATGAAAAAATTAATGCATGACCTCGTTAAAATTCGGGTAAGGCCATATTATATTTACCAATGTGATTTATCAGAAGGTATTGGCCATTTCCGTGCCCCGGTTTCCAAGGGGCTTGAAATTATCGAGGGACTTCGCGGACATACTTCTGGGTATGCTGTACCTACCTTCGTGGTAGATGCTCCCGGCGGCGGCGGAAAAATTGCTCTGCAGCCGAATTATCTGATTTCCCAAAGCCCGGAGAAAGTTGTCCTCCGCAATTTTGAAGGAGTGATTACCTCTTATCCGGAGCCGGAAAATTATCAGCCTGGCAAAGCAGATGCCTATTTCAAAGAGGTTTATCCAGATATAGATGAGAAAAAATCGCTCAATGGCATTGCCGGAATTATGAATGACCAGCATTTTAATCTTGTACCGGAAGGTTTGTCGAGATTAAATCGTCGTAAGGTATACATCGAAGATCCTGCCCACTCCACGCTAAAGGATAAGCGAAGCAAGCGGGATGAATTAAAGGAGAAAAAGTATCAAGCGTTAATCAAAAAAGAAAATGAAACGGATCAAAACACTGAAGTAAATGCAGACTCGCCAACAGATTAGGGAAAGGAGTTGATGGTCTTGGTTTGTGAGTGGTGCAGCAGTGAAAACGTAAAAAGTGTTTCCCATACAGTTTATTGGGAATTGCCCGATGGCTCGAGGGCAATTGAAATCACGGAGACACCTGCTTTCGACTGTTCTGATTGTTCTATGGTATATCAAAGCGAGGCGACCATTAAAGAAATAGAAGATCAATTATTTTTAATTGATACCAAGAAGGTAGGAAAGATCATTACTTTTAAGGAGCTTATGAGCATCCCACGCTTATTAAAAAGAAACTATTTTGATTTTTCATAAGTACTGGACACGTGAAAGTAGTTGGATTAATATTTATTGATAAAAAGAAGTCTTTTTAGAAAGGCGTTTTTTCAATGAATAAATCATTCTATCACTTTTTAATGAAATATCGGCATCCAGCTCCAAAAGACGTAATCAGCCGGTTTGCTAATCATGCCTACTTGGACCATGACTTTCCAAAATATTCACTGGATTATCATGAACTGACGGCCTATCTTGAACTAAACGGGCATTATTTGGATTCCATGTCAACCTTTGATGAGGCTTGGCAGCTATACACTTTGTCAGAGCAAAAAGACGATAAATCGCCTTCATAATGAGGCGATTTTTTCATTTTAAAATTGTCTAGCGCTTTTAAAAAGATGTGAGCATATACTATTGTAATCAAAATTTACGGTTAATCTTTAAAAGGGAGGAGAGGAAATGACAAAAAGGAAAAAACCAAAGTATAAAATAGGTGATACGGTCGTAATTACAATTTACGGGACTGTAGGCAGAGTGACAGATGTGAAATGGCTGGACGGAGATTATGTGTATGAAGTTAATAAAAGCCATGGTTTATTTAATGAATCAGCATTGGAATTGCTGTCGGAATATGATGGCAAGGTCTTAGAACAGGAGCAAATTGATATAGAATACAAGTTTTTTATCGGCGATTTGGTTCAAGTCAGCGGCTATGGTGCGGATCTTTTTAAAGTGATTGGCTTTCGGACAGAAATTTGGCGTTATAAAGAAGACGCCTGGGAAGATGTCATTTACGAATTGTCAAGGGTAAGTGATGGGGAGTGGCTGGAAGTCGGGGAAGAAGAACTGACACTTGTTGCTGATGCTGAAAGTGCAGATACATTTATTCAAAAGCTTGGTCTTTTATACTTAGTGAACAAACAAGACAAAACAACAAAAAGTTCAAATATACAGAACATGGTTAGAAAAGCAGAATTTGATGAAATTTCTCGCAAAAAAGAGAAAAAAGAATTAATTGATAATCTGTTAGATATATTTAATGACTACCGAATTCTTTATGAATTATTCCATGATCCAGAATATTATCAAGTTATGCGGGTTATCCTGAAGAAGTTGGAAAGTCTTGTTAACAACGATGGCAAAAGCCATGTTTAGCCGTCAAGTTAATATTTCAAACAATAAATAAAGAATAAATGGAATACCAGCCCATTTAATAAGAGAAAACAAGCAATCTAAGATTTTTTCGAAATATTGGAGGGTGATGCCATCCTCACGATTTACATCTTCCATCCAAGCCTCAAACTTCCAAAGTAAATTCGTCATACAATCACCTCGTAGATATCTTGTATTACATCCTATGCTTGTCCAGCAATTTCAGAACGAAAAAATTTCAATCTTCAATAAAATTCCACCTCAAACCAATTAGACATCCCAAAGTAACTAGCATGAAAAAGCTTTAACGGTCATACATTCTGTAAAAAGGGGGCGATGACTTGAGAGAAATTGAAGTATTTATTGATACAGAAGAAATTGCAGAATTTTTCTTTCACGAACTTGTCAAAAGAGGATACGTTCCTAGCGAAGAGGAATTAGAGGAAATTGCAGATATTACGTTTGAATATTTAATTGAAAAAAGCATTATTGATGAAGAAGTACAGGATGATTAAGTTATAACCGCTTTCCAAAAAAAATGATTATTATATAGATGAAAACAAAAGACGAGCAGTCCATGCTCGCTTTTTGTTTTATACGGGTAAAACGTCCTAAAAATTTAAAAAATCGCGAAACCTTTTTTTGTCCCTCTCGTATATATGAATACGAAAGATTGGGGGGATATGGATGTTCAAAAAAATCCTTAAATCAATTTTTAAGAACCAGCTTCAACATCAAAAGTATGGGTCTTCAAGTGATTATTGGAAAAAAAAGAACCATTATAAGCACAGCCAGATGGGGCATTACCACTATAAAAAGAAGCATAAAAGCGGCAGCTTCTTGTCTAGTTTCTTTAGCAGTTAACTGTGAAAAAATGGTCTGTCGAAATGTATAAAAGGTTAATTTTAGGTTTATCAAGTTTTATTGAAAAGCCGTTTTCCAAAGAAGAAATAATTTTTGGCCGCTATAAGGTGATGGAACATCTTGGGATGGGGAGTTACGGACACAGCTATTTAGTACTTGATCTTTCCTCCCAAGAATACAAAGTTTTAAAAGCATTAAGGCTTCATAAAAGAATCACCAAGACTGGCCTGAAAGGGTTTGAATTTGAAAAGGAATTGCTGAACTCCATTAACCATCCGGGTTTCCCACATTACTTTGAGGGGGGTACATATAAACATATCCCGTATTTTACAATGGAATTTATCAAGGGTAAGAATTACGAGCAGCTTATATTCTCTGAGGGATGGAAGTTAACCGAAAGAGCAGCTTTTTCAGTTGCCTATGAGCTGCTTGAGATGATCGGCTATCTTCATGAGCGGAATATTGTTCATAGGGATATCCGCATTCCAAATGTAATTTTTGACGGGGCAGCGATTAAGTTAATTGATCTGGGCTTGGCAAGATCTTTGGATGACGTCGGAGGTAAAAAATCCAAGGAATTGAACCCTCGGAAAGAGCTGAGTTTCCAGGCTGATTTTTATGGTCTGGGTCACTTTCTGCTGTTTTTGTTATATTCAAACTTCTCATTTCCTGAGAATAAGAAGGAACAAAGCTGGGAAGAGGAGTTAGACATAACAGACAATGCTAAACACATTTTACGAAAATTGCTCATGCTTGAGCCCCCTTATAAAAATTACTTACAAGTAAAAAATGATATACAAAATCTAATGAATGATTTAGGAGGATTGAACAATGTCATTCTTTAACAAAATGTTTGCCAGTGTCGGAATTGGCGCGGCGACAGTGGACACAAAGCTTGAAAAGGACACTTACATGCCAGGAGAAACAGTGAAAGGTGTTGTAGAAATAAAAGGGGGTAAGGTGGATCAACAGATCGATGAAATTTATCTTGCTTTAAATACCACCTACGTAAAAGAGTCAGATGACCGAAAGTATACGGTCACTGCCACCATCGACCGTTTCCGGATAACCACACCATTTACAATTAATGCGAATGAGAAGAAGGAAATCCCGTTTACCTTCCAGTTTCCCTATGATACTCCGTTATCTATTGGAAGGTCTAAAGTGTGGGTTTCCACTGGACTAGATATTAAAGGGGCAGTGGATCCTGGGGATAAAGACTATCTCAAAGTTGTCCCAAACCCGTTAATGTCTGCGGTCTTTGATGCTGTCGACAGTCTTGGATTTAGACTTCGAGAGGCCGATTGCGAGGAAGCGCCGAGAAGAATGCGCAGGCGCTTGCCATTTGTTCAAGAGTTTGAGTTTGTTCCGGTATCTGGACAATTCCGTGGACGCCTGGATGAGCTTGAAGTTGTGTTTTTCTCTGCCGGAAATGGCGGCCTTGACCTAATGTTCCAGGTTGACCGCAAGGCAAGAGGACTTTCTGGATTATTCTCGGAAGCACTTGGAACGGATGAAACAAACGTACGATTGACGGTCACCAATTCTGATATCCCTTCTCTAAGGCAGCAAATCCAAAATTTAATTGGCAGATATTCTTAATATTTAATATTATTTAACAAGGAAGGCTGACATGTTTTTGTCAGCCTCTATACATTAGTGCTTTCTGCCTCCAGTTGCACTATCCTCTTTTGCATGTGCTTCATGTTCAGCAATGATGGCTTCCGGCGGCACGTGATTATTTTTTTTCTGCCCGCGAATTCGGTTTCGATGTTTTTTTCCCATATTCAAACCTCCAATAGGTAATTTTCAAAATAAAAATTTGGGCCTACAAATATAATTCCCCACAATAAATAAAAAATCATGTTTTTTCTCATTTTGGTTTTTATTAAAAAAAGCTGTATGTTATAGTGACTATGGTGCAACATGTAATTGCACATACATAATAAGGAGGGTTTCATTGATGAGTGTACATATCGGCGCAAAAGAGCATGAAATTGCTGAAACGGTACTTCTTCCGGGAGATCCACTTCGTGCCAAATACATTGCTGAGACGTTTCTCGAAGGGGCAGTGTGCTATAACGAAGTTCGGAATATGTTCGGGTTTACAGGTACATATAAGGGGAAAAAAATATCTGTTCAAGGAACTGGTATGGGAGTTCCGTCCATTTCTATATATGTGAATGAATTAATCCAAAGTTATAATGTAAAAAACTTAATTCGTGTCGGTACATGCGGTGCTATCCAAAAGGATGTAAAGGTCCGTGATGTGATCTTAGCGATGACCAGCTCAACTGATTCTAACATCAATCGGCTGACTTTTGGGCATGTTGACTATGCACCTGCGGCGAATTTTGATTTGTTGAAAAAGGCCTATGATGCAGGGGTACAGAAGGGGCTTAACTTAAAAGTAGGCAGCGTTTTTACAGCAGATTCCTTTTATAACGATAATGCCGAGCTTGAAAAGTGGGCGAAATATCAAATCCTTGCTATTGAAATGGAAACAACAGCGCTTTATACTCTAGCTGCTAAGTTTGGCCGGCGAGCACTTTCTATTTTAACTGTCAGTGACCATATTTTAACCGGTGAAGAGACAACAGCCGAGGAAAGACAACTGACCTTTAATGATATGATAGAAGTCGCATTGGAAGCATCTATTAAGGAATAATGGACAAACCCCCTTTCCGACGAGAAGGGGGTTACTAGTTTTAATGAATATTTAATAATTTTTTCATTAACTTTTCTTTGTTAAATTTATTAAAAAGATGTTATTCTAAACACTAAGGGTAAATTTTTAAGATTTTATAGTGTGCATTAAGTATTATAGCGAGTCTTGACTTTGCTAGTCACGAAAGCGAGTCCGCTTCTTATTTTGATGGTTAATGAAAGTGGTGAAGGCTTTGGAAGAAGAGAAAATGGGTCAGGAAAAAGTTGAGCAGGAGCAAATGACGGATAACAATAAGCCGGGATATATTCGATTAAAAAGATTTCACTTTATTATGCTGCTTTTTTTGATTGTTTTTTTATCAGCAGGAATTACTACAGTTGCCCTATCCTTTGGTGATGAAAAAGTAGTGACAGTTAACAACGACCGAAAAGAATTTGCAAAATTATATGAAGCATTTGACACATTAAATAAGGATTATTACAAAAAAGTAAATGATCAAAAATTGATTAATGGAGCTATTAACGGAATGGTGGAATCCTTGGACGACCCTTATTCTGATTATATGAGCAAGGATGAGGCAAAGAATTTTAATAATAGTATTTCTTCATCATTTGAAGGAATTGGCGCCGAGATTCAAGAAAAAGATGGTCATATTATGATTGTCTCGCCGATAAAAGGGTCCCCGGCGGAAAAAGCCGGTTTACAGCCAAATGACATTATTCTTTCAGTTGATGGTAAAACTCTTCAGGGCATGACATCTACTGAGGCTGTAACCATTATCAGGGGGAAGAAGGGATCGAAGGTCGAATTGTCTATTAAGAGAGCAGGACAAGATACCCCGATTTCTGTACCGATTATCCGTGATCAAATCCCGATTGAAACGGTTTATGGGGAAATGGTTGATGACAAAATCGCAAAAGTGCAAATTACAAGCTTTTCAACTAATACTGCAAAAGAATTGACAAGCACATTAAATGACCTGCAAAAGAAGGGCATGAAAGGTCTTGTATTAGACCTTAGACAGAACCCGGGCGGTCTTTTGGACCAGGCTGTGAGTATATCGAGTATGTTTGTTCCGAAAGGAAAAGTGATTGTTAAGGAAGAGGACCGCAATGGAAAGGTTAAGGAAATAGCCTCCCAAAATGCCGGAGATCCTAATCTTCCGTTAGTTGTACTGATTGATAAAGGCAGCGCCAGTGCATCTGAGATCCTCGCTGCTGCGGTTAATGAATCAGCTGGTGTTACATTGGTTGGAGAAAAATCGTTCGGGAAAGGAACTGTGCAGACTGCATCCAATTTTACAGACGGCTCTAACCTCAAATTTACGATTGCCAAGTGGCTGACACCTAATGGAAATTGGATTCATAAAAAAGGGATTAAGCCTGATGTGGAAGTGGAATTACCGGCTTATGCATCCTTGTCGATCATTAATCCTGACAAAGAGCTGTCATTATCTACTTCTTCAGCTGAAGTCCAAACTGCTCAGAAAATGCTAAAAGCCATAGGTTTTGACCCAGGCCGTGAAGATGGATTCTTTGATGAAAAGACAAAAGAGGCTGTAACTGCATTCCAGACAGCAAATAACCTGCCGGCTGATGGGATCTTAAAAGGTGACTCCACTATGAAGCTGATGGAACTATTAAGGGAAAAAATCAAAACCAACGATACCCAGGTTCAAAAAGCAGTCGAAGTCTTAAAAGAAAAAATGCAATAATGAAGGGCCTGCTGCCCCGCTGCTTAAGCTTAGCAGCGGGGGCAGGCTTATTAAATTTTATGAATGAACATGACTTCTTCAGGTAACTCTTTAAATAGTATATTTTTTGTATTTAAAGGGGGATTTAATGAAGAAGATATCCATCATATGGCTATTGATCGGTATCCTCCTCGTTGGGCAAAGTGTTCAGGCCGATAGTGAAATCAGTTATAAAATCGAAATGCTTGAATGGAAACAGGTCGATGAAATACTGCCGAGGTATTCTAAATTTACCGTTATCGATCTGGAAACGGGGAAACGGTTTAAGGTGCAGCGACGGGCTGGCAGCAACCATGCTGATGTCCAGCCATTGACAGTAAAAGATACTAAAATCATGAAACAAATTTATGGCGGAACATGGAGCTGGAAACGCAGGGCGATAATCGTTATGGATCAAAACGACAATTGGATTGCTGCTTCCATGCATGGGATGCCCCACGGGGCAGGTGCTTTAAAAAATAATTTTCCAGGGCATTTTTGCATTCATTTTTATGGGAGCACAACGCATCGGACAAATTCCATGGATTTATCCCACAAGCTGATGATTCTCAAATCAGCCGGAAAATTGGACGATTATCTTGGTGAAGCCAATCCTTACGAGGTAATCAATGCTTACATAACTGGCTTTAAACAACAGGATCCAAGCATTATTTCAGAGGCTTCTGTACAAAATATCCGTTTGAGGTCAATACTAAAGAATATTGAAAATGTTAGAATTTCACGCATGGAATTATTGCCACCAGAGGATTTATTAGAAGAGATTAGCTTGGAGGTTCCCGTTGAAATAGATTGGGTGCTAAAAAAGCGCGGCCGGCAAATTTATAAAGGAGCTATTCATTTGGTGCGATTCTCTCCTGCAGACGGTTGGAAGGTTGATTCGAAGCAATTTATTAAAGCAAATAACTTATAAACAAAAAAACACCTTATGAGAGGAGCTTTCCATAAGGTGTTTTTCAGTGAAATACTAGATTGGCTGTTCGCCATGTTTGATAAATGTTCGTTCATCTTCTATTAATCCGCAGGCCCCGCATTGAACTCGATATTCAGGTCCGTTGTATGGAAGATGAAACGGTTCTAACTCATTACTGGCGTATTCTCGAATCACGGAGCCCGACTGTGGATCCATTTTTACGGAATGAGATACTTGTTGAATAATATTAAAACGGCTTCGATTGGTTTTGCAATTTGGACATCTGTATGGTGTTGTCATAGTTTTCTCCTTTCATTAACTTGTTAAAATCTATTTTTTGCAATAATATTGGTAAGTATGTAAAATTCAAGTGAAGGGACAGGAGGGGGAAATAAATGAAAAAATATCTATGGTGTGTGCTGTCTATTCTTTTTTTAATTTTCGCAGCCTCTTGTGGTAAACAGGAAAATCATAATGCAGCCAATGAGCCTCCGCAAATAATAGAGGTATCCCTTACCATTAAACCGGAAAAAGCGGAACCAAATAAGCCGGTTATATTTGAGGCGAAGGTAACTCAAGGTAATGAAGCAGTTGAGGACGCAGATGAAGTGACGTTCGAGATTTGGCGGTCTAAGGACGAAAAACATGAAAAAATTAAAGTTAAACATACGGAAAATGGAATTTACCGATTAGAAAAGTCCTTTCCAACAGAAGGTACCTACTATGTAATTTCCCATGTGACTGCAAGAGACATGCACAGCATGCCCAAAAAGGATTTCGTTGTTGGAATACCGAGTGAGCCAGAAGACCCAAATGCCAGCCACTCAAATATGGACATGAATGGTCACGACAATTCTACAAATGGACATTAAAAAAGACAGCACTTGGCTGTCTTTTTTAAACCTCAGCATCTTTTATACCACTCTTTTCAAGCTTTTCTTTTATCTTAGCCCTTATTTCTTCAGAAAAATCGCCTTCATACGATGTTCCAACTGTTAAATGTCCTGTTAGTTCATTAATATCTAACTGACCAAAATTAATGGTGCTTTCCTGCTTTCGTACCGTCATTTTTTCAATCAAAGGTTTATTTAGATTATGCCAATTTAGATTACCATTTTTTACATTCGTTTTTTTTGCCTCTGTTTCTTGTTCAAATTCCTGTATGGCTGTCTTAAGAGCAGTAATTCTTTTCTCTAATTCGGAAATTTTTTTATGCCCCTGCTTCTTGGTGAATTTTCCTGAGAAAAATTGCATCATTGTGCTTTATTCTGGATTTGTCGAATTAAAGTTAATAGGAATGTCTTCAACTTCTTCTAGATTAATGGGCATAAAAATCATTAATATCCCGTTTTTAATATCTGTCTTTATTTGTTGGCTGACCGTTGGATACGGAAGAATTAACTCCTTCTTAAACTTCCGATTAGCTCGTTCTTTAATATGATACTTGCGATTCGCCTGCAGTGATTTAAATTCCCCTTTGAGGGTAAGCACCTGCTGCTGGATGGATATATTGAGATGATCCCTTTCCAATCCAGGGACCTCGGCTTCAAGGATAAGCATATTATCTGCTTCGAATAAATCACATTTTGGAAAAAAGTCGCTGATGGTTTGTGGATTGAAGGGGGCTGCAGAAGTTTGTTTCGAATCGAAAATATTGTTCCAAAAAGCCTCAGATTGGAAGCCCTGCGCTGCATCCATCCATTTTTTTAATTTATCAATCTCCATCATATCACCCCTTGAAAATGGACCGTTAGTTCATCTTATTAATTTTATAAAAAAACATGCAAGAAATGTCGTGTTACAAAATTTCTGTTACATCAATCTGTGAAAACTGCATATCGATATTTTTCGGAATTTTAACTTCAAGGGTGCCATCTTTATAGTTTGCTGCTGCACCTTTCTTTTTGACAATGGCTGGGAGGGTGATAGTGTGTTTATCTCCGGGTTCGGGGATGTGTTCGAGAATAAGCTGATTTGACGTATGATAAAGGCGGAGTTTTTTGATCCATTCTTCATCTTTAATAGGGATCCTTACAAATACGTAATCGTGTGTCTCAAAGGCTGAGGAGTTTAATGCCCCGGTTCCAGGCTGGGATTTGGAGGATTGTGGCATAAAGCCATTAAACATTTCCTGCGGGTTCATCATCCCCTGCATATTTCCGGGTAAAACCTTGCCAATGATTTCCTGAACATATTTGTCAATCTCCTCTGGTTTCATCTTTTGCAGAGATTCCCTCACGTCTTTGTTAAAAGGGAACATATTCCATGGGAACATAACATTACATCCTTTCGACTTTGAAGAATTAGATTTGGTTCAAAATTGGAACTGCTGGGTTAGCGATTTGGTCTTGATCAGAAACATCTATATCTATATAACCGTTTGCATGACAGGAAGTGGATGGAGATAAATCACCAAAAGCCATATTCGTTCCGATTAATTTTTGGTTGGAGGTATGGCTGTTTTGTACAATCGGGCCAAAATCAATGTTGGCATTATTATTCATGGCATTTGTTTTAATGTTAAAGATATTTATTTGAAAAGGCATTTTAATATTTCAGTCCTTTATATGGGATTTGAAAAGACGTTGGATGGATTCGCGATATCTCCCATATCATTGACGTCCGGATCAATAAAGACATTCTCCATAGCGGCAGTCGGAGGTGCAAAATCTCCATAGGATGCATTTTGTCCCTGGGATTTAGTATTGGCCGTGTGAGCATTATGAAGTGCGTCACCGATGTTGACAGACCCATTGTTTGAGACACTGTTGATTTTAAAGCTGAAAATGTTGATAACAGTCTGCATGCTGTCACATCCTTTACACATTGTTACGGTATAGTATGCAGATGAATGCCCATAGGTTATTAAATCTTGGTATTACCATCGAAGGATTTTGTCCAGTGCAAAGTAAATATTTGCATAAATAGAGGATTCTTTTTAACATATAGTATAAGGTGAAAATATAATTAGAGAGGTAATTGTTTGTGGAAAAACGAACAGCTTTGATTACAGGAGGGGTATCCGGAATAGGAAAGGCAACAGCCTTCCACCTTGCAGAAAAAGGGTATCAGCTTGTAATCAACTATCGTAATAGTAATGCAGAAGCAAATTCTTTGGCAAAGCAATTAAACGATCAATTTGGAACAAAAAACCTTGCTGTACAAGGTGATGTCGCAAATGAAGGGGATTGTCACCGCATTGTAAAGGAAGCCATATCGGCATATGGATCCATCGACGTGTTTATACATAATGCAGGTCCTTATATACATGAGAGAAAAAGGCTTGCGGAATACACCTTTGACGAATGGAATTATATCCTTCATGGAAATTTAAGTTCTTTTTTTTATTTATCAAAAGAGATTATCCCTTTAATGCGAAACCAAAAATGGGGAAGAATTATTACATTGGGCTTTGACAGGGCAGAAACTGCTCCTGGCTGGATTTACCGTTCTGCCTTTGCATCTGCAAAAACTGGCCTAGCATCCTTGACCCGGACCATTGCTTTAGAAGAAAGAGAGTATGGCATTACAGCAAACATGGTCTGCCCAGGGGATATCACAAATGAATGGAAAGAAAAGAATATTATTGAAGCCACAGAAGCGAAAATCAGTGCAGCGGCATTTGAAAGACAGGGAACTGGCGAAGATATCGCTCGTGTGATCGGTTTTATCGTAGAGGAAAAGTCTGATTTTATTACGGGCAGCATAATTCCCGTAACCGGGGGTTGTGATGTTTTAGGAAAAGTTTTTAAAAGTTAATTTAGACACGGGAAAATGATTTATAATTTTTTGAACTATTAGATAGTCAAGTATGATAGCAGCTCCTTTTGTTAATAATAGTAAGTAATCATCAATGAAAGGAGCAAAGAGTATGAGTTTTAACCTCAATCGAATTAATCCTAATCAAACCCAAGTATTTTTTCATGATGGCCGCTTTGAAACGCTGACAAATGAGGAACTAGAGGAATTTTTGCTCCAAATGGGTCTCAGTGATATAAATGAATCAATGGAACAAAACGTAACGGAATAATTTGTTATCTTATTAAAAAAGGCAATCGGGTTTTTTATTAACCACGACTGCCTTTTCTTTTACAATCAGCTTTATGCTTCCAGACGCTGGGATTCTTCTAAATTTGAGCCGTTTCGCAGCAAATTAAATGTATAAAGGTCTTTAGGAATTTCATATAGATCAAAAATGTCACCATTTGAATTTATTTGTTCAAACAACGATTTTCTAGTTTCATTTGCTTTCATAACATAGGGGAGTTTTTCCGCAGCTTTTATAGAGCGAATATTAACTTTACGGATTCTCATAAAAACTGTTTCAATGCCTAATTCATAAAATAACTCTTGAAAAAATGAGTCTTTTGCTAAATTATTGTAGCCTTTTCCATGATATGGTTTTCCGAGCCACGTTCCTAGAAATCCGGCGTTGTCCTCAACATCAAATAAGCTGATGGTCCCAATTGGTGTTCCCCATTCATCAAGGATCGTCCGGGATATGATCTCCCCGCGCTCTTCGGCTTCAATGGTTTGTTTTGTCATAAATAAAAATTCCTCATAGGAAGCGGCTTTTTGGCGCACAAAAGGGAAGACATCTGGATGCGTAATTAGATCGTATAATTCGTGGCTGTCATGTACATCGCGTTTTTTTAACATGATTATCCCTCCATTTAGGGCATTCCGATCCCATGTCAAAAGAAGCGGTCCACCCTCGAAATTTTTTTAAGTTGAAAAAAAATTTCGGGGTGGGAATCGAACCCACTAGAACCAGTCATATAACTGGTGGCGCACCATTTGCCTTCCCAATTTTCAATTGTTTGTGTAAAGCAGATTTTGATTGTAAACCCCCAATGGAATTACACTTTTAAATCAGTATCACCTAGAAAATCATACAAGAAAAATTCAAAAAAATAAATAGTTATTTGTAGGATTTTTGGCGAAATTTTTTCCCATTTTTCAACAAAATTCTACGAATCCTTAAAGATGAATTCACCTCCAATCATTGTCCATAATGGTTTCGCCAAATAATGAAATGGGTGCTGGCTCCATAGGACCAAATCCGCCTCTTTTCCTGTTTCAATACTTCCTACTTTGTGATCTATTTTCAGATTTTTGGCCGGCAGGATTGTGATGCCTTCAAGAGCTTTCTGTTCCGGCAAGCCTTCCCTGATAGCGAGACTTGCGCAAATATTTAAATATTGAATGGGGACGTATGGATGGTCAGTCGTAATTGATACAGCAATGCCATGCTTGGTAAGCTCCTGATAGGTTTTCCATGTTTTATTTTTAAGTTCGATTTTCGATCTCCGGGTTAAAGTCGGGCCAACCGATACCTGTAAGCCAAGACCGGAAAGTTCACTCGCTATTAAATGCCCTTCCGTACAATGTTCAATTCGCAAATCAAGATTAAACTCTTCAGCGAGCCGTAATGCTGTAATAATATCATCTGCACGATGGGCATGGATTCTTACAGGTATTTCTCTTTTCAGTGCCATAACGAGAGGTTTAATACGAAAATCATCAGGATTCTCTGTGTTAATGGCTTGATAGAAAGCTTCTCTAAGCATCCCCATGATTCCCATTCTCGTTAAGGAATTACTGTTTCCGTGACTGTGAATTCGCTTCGGGTTTTCCCCTAGGGCAATCTTTAGCCCTGCCGTCTCATCGACAATCATTTTTTTGATATTTTTTCCGGTAGTTTTGATGATGGCGGTGGTTCCGCCAATCACATTGGCACTTCCTGGCATAATATGGGCTGTGGTGATGCCGCTTTTTACCGCATCCATAAAAGCAGGATCAAGTGGATGAACCCCATCAATAGCCCTGATGTGCGGCGTCATCGGCTCATGCGTTTCGTTGGCATCGTTTCCAGCCCAGCCAGTACCTTCATCATATAGACCTAAATGGGTATGAACATCTATAAATCCAGGAAAGAGGCAGTGCCCTTCGCAATCGATTATTTGGATGTCTTCGTCATAAGTAATGTTTTCCTTTACTTTTATTATTATTCCATTTTCAATTAATACATCACCGCAGCGTATCGGTGCAGATGTAACCGGATAAATGGCCGCGTTTTTTAAAAGTAATTTTTTCATAAATAAAACCTTTCTGAATGTGTTTTTAGTATTTCAACCATTTTAACAAGGGAAAAATGGTTATTAAAGGCTTTTTCATTATTTTTCGAGTGTTTTTTGGTACTAATGACACATTTAAATGTGCTTTGCGTAATAGTATATAGGAGTATTTATAGGGGGGTGCGCGTTTGGTTAGTAATGAGGAAAGAACAATGGCTGCTGTCATGTATGTGTTGAATTTCTTTGTACCTGTAATTGGACCGCTAATTATTTGGCTGTTAAAGAAGGAAGAATCAGCATTTATTGATTATCATGGGAAGGAATATTTTAATTTCACAATTTCTTATATCGTTTACTTTGTCATTAGCAGTATCCTTATTGTTCTAATTGTTGGGCTGTTCCTAATTTGGGTAGTCGGTATCGCGGCCGCAGTATTTAATATTATAGCGGCTGTGAAAGCATACGAAGGAAAGGAATACCGTTTCCCATGGATTTTCAGGTTAATAAAATGAAAAATGGATGAAAGGCTGTCTCTAGACAGCCTTTTTTGTGTTTAAAAGTCTTTTCATTTTGCAAATGGTCAGAGTTAATCTATAATTTCTATTGTTTAATTGGCAAAGAAGGGACGGATCTGCATGAGTCATCGAGTCGGTTTGGTTTTGGAAGGCGGAGGGATGCGCGGTGTTTATACTGCGGGTGTCCTCGAATACTTTTTAGAGCAGGAAATCTTCTTTCCCTATGTTATTGGTGTATCTGCAGGGGCATGCAATGCAGCCTCCTATTTATCGAAACAAAAAGGCAGAAATAAAACCGTCACGATTGAATATGCTTCTGACCCGCGATATATTTCGTGGAAAAACTACTTTAAGAATCGACAAATTTTTGGAATGGATTTTATTTTTGATGAAATTCCCAACAAACATATTCCTTACGACTTTGACAAGTTTTATCAAAATCCTTCAGAATTTGTCATCGGGACAACTGATTGCATGACTGGTGAACCTGTTTATTATAGTAAGAAGGATTATGCGGAAGACCTTCTGACTGTTTTAAGGGCCTCCAGTTCATTGCCGTTTATTGCACCTGAAATCCGTTTTAAGGAAAAAATTCTCCTCGATGGCGGGATCAGTGACCCCATTCCGATCAAAAAGGCAAAACAGGATGGCTATAAAAAGAATATTGTCATCTTAACCCGCAATGCCGGATATCAAAAAAAGCCATCTAAATTTCATTTTCTGGCTGACAGAAGGTACCCTGAATATAGTGGTTTGTTAAAAGCACTTCGGAATCGCTATCAACTATATAATGATACGCTCAAATACTTGGATGAAGAAGAAAAAAATGGGAGTATATTCGTCATCCGTCCTACAGTACCGCTTCAGGTAGGAAGAATTGAACGAAATCAAAGCAAACTAGAGGTACTTTATAATCAAGGCTATGAGGATGCAAAAGCATTAAAAGAATCTATTATAAAATATATAAACGAGTAAAAGAAGAGGTCAACTTGACTCTTCTTTTTCTATTTTTTTGTTTGATAGAAAATCTTCTATCATTTTTTAGAGAAAGTGAAAATAAATTAGTATAGAAAGGAAATGATAAGGAGATTTCTTAATGAGAATAGACCAACATTACCGTGCTTCCGCCAATCTTAGTTTAAACGGTAGTATTGCTGCCATACTGCCTGCCATGCTGATTGTTTCAGGGAATTTTTCCTTTTTTCAAACAAATGAAATTATGCTTTTTTCCATACCGTTTATCCTCTATAGTTTCTTTGCGTTTCAGCTCTATCTTTTTAGAATGAAGCAATCGCAGTCGATTCAGCGTAATTTGCTCCTGATAAAAGAAGAAAAACCTGACCGGTCTTTTTTTGATGCCCGCCACTTGTTACTTCTTCATGTCCAAACCTTTTCTCCCAGATTGCAGCTTTTTTTTCCAAATGGAAATTTAGCGGGCTCGATAATGAAAAAGCCTGGCGGCAGTTTTTTTAACTATAACCGCAACAAAACCTTTACTCTCTGCAACTCACATGATGAGATGATTGGTTTTTATAAGGTAAACGAAAGAAAATTTCTTAAAATTGAAGTGTTTGATAGGTATTGGAATTATTTAGGGTGCATGGAGAAAAGGAAAGTTTCCTGGAACAAATATAAAAAGGAATTGCTGAATGCTGAATGTAAATATATTGGCGCCGTTGCGGGATCCGCTTTGTACATGGATGAACTGGTTTTAAACAAAGGGGACAGATTAGTAGGGAGGCTTAGACGAGGCTGGATGCCATTGGAGTGGAGCGGACTGTTTCCTAATCCTAATACCCCTGTTCTCACATTCTCTGAAAGCTTATCAGAAAAGGACAAGCTATTAAGAATGTCATTTATAATAAATGAATATTTTATTGAAAGATAAAATTCAACTTGTTTCCCTCTTACTTATTGTTTGGTATGATATATAATAAATTTACCAAACAGCAAGACGGGGGTTTTTTTGTGGACATAACAATAATCAAAGGACATGGCTCTGGTAACGATTTTCTAATCATTGATGAAATAACGAATGGCTATACTTTCTCTGAAACTGAAAGGGCAGATCTTGCCAGGCTGCTGTGCAATCGGGAAGGCGAGCTTGGTGCAGATGGAATTCTCTATGTAATAAATAGTGAACACGCTGATGGCAGAATGCGGGTTTTTAATGCTGACGGCTCTGAAGCTTCGATGTGCGGAAATGGGCTTCGCTTGGTTGCCCGCTATGTCTGCGAGCTAAAAGGGCTGGATGAAGCCGTAATCGAAACCATGAAGGCGAATCTCAAGGTAAGCCGAAAACCGGAAATATATGATCGTGTCCCCACCTATCAGGTAGAAATTTCACCTGTATTATTTGAATTAAGTGCTTTACCGCTGAATTTGGATCAGCCAACACTTCTGAATGAAAAAATTGAAGAGCTTTCAAATGATTTATTTTTTACAGCCCTGGCAGTACCAAATCCTCATTTAGTGGCGATTGTAACTGCTGGACAGCTTGAAGGTAACCTTCAAAAAGAATTAAGTGAAAAAGTAAACGGACCAAATGAATTATTCCCTGATGGGGTGAATGTAAGTTTTGTAAAGCCGCTTGAATCTGGCGCCATTTATGTGCGGACTTTTGAGCGCGGGGTTGGCTTTACGAATGCATGCGGAACGGCGATGTCCGCTTCTTCCTTAGTAACCTGCCTGCAGGGGTTAAATGAACTTGAAACAGGTATTCTAGTTTATAACAATGGTGGAAAGGTTCAATGTATTGTTCACCAGCAGGAAGGCAAGTACCAGATTGATCTAATTGGCAATGCCACTTATTTATATAATGCCGCTGTATGCGTTAATCTAAGCAGCGGAACCTTCACAGTTTCACGCAAAGAGGAGCTCTCGGAACAGCAAACCTACGAAAAGCTGCAAGAAGAGGTGCAGGAGTATTTAAGTACAACGCTAATAGGATAAGGATCCCCCCTTATCCTCAAATTGTCGAGGAAGGTTACTTTTCTCGGCAATTTTTTATTTTGTAAAAAGTCTTATTGATTGTCTATGCAGCTGGGCCAGTTGATTTCCGCTCCGGGCACTCGCTTTCCGCGGGGAGGTCCTGAAGCCTCCTCGGCGCTAGGGCGCCTGGGGGGTCTCCAGTGACCTCTCTATCCCGTAGGAGTCGAGTGCCCTACGCTCCAATCAACTGGGAGACAAATCAACCTATATTATCGCCACTCAATTTTTCGAACCATACTAAGTATGTAGTCGCCTTTATGAGGGACATTTCCTTGTTGGATTCCATGGATTTTGTCCTTCATCGGCTTTATGAAGGACATTTTCCTCATAGATTCCATCTATTATATCCTTCATCGATCTTCTGGCAAGAAAATAGTTTCTTCATCATGTGAGTTGAATTCTTATTGGATACACCTGTTGATTGGCGCGGAAGGCGCGAAGACTCCTGCGGCAGTACGGGGCGGGCTGGGGAGACCCCGAAGGAGCTTTAGCGAGGAGGCTCCCCGGCACGCCCTAAGGTGCGCGAAGTGCCTGGAGCGCCAATCAACTGACTTATTGAAAGGTCTATATTAATATCTTTTTGCTCGTGAATTTTGTTTTAACACTTCCAGTACAGTCGCGAAGGGTTGAATGGATTTCGTTTGGAAATAGTTTTTAAATGGGTCCCCAAACTGCTTAATTCTTTCTAACGCATAGTCCAATGTAAACATCCTAGGGTTAAGCTTTTCGTCTACCTCCTCCCAAAAAAGCGGTGTAGCCACCCCTGCATGCTCGTTCCCTCGCATTGAATACGGGGCAACAATCGTTTTTCCTTCCCCATGCTGGACATAATCCACATATAACCTGTTTCCTCGTTTCTTTTTCATTCTTTCGATTGTAAAGGAGTCGGGGGCTTTTGAAATCAAATATTCGGCGATAAAGCTCGTAAATAATCTTGTATCATCATAGCTGAATTCATCTTCTGGCAATGGAAGATAAATTTGCAGCCCCTTATTACCAGAGGTTTTGATAAACCCGATCAGGTTTAACTGATCAAGGACCTCTTTTATTAATAGAGCGGCCTTTATTGCCAAATGAAATTCATCCTGTGATGGTGGATCTAAGTCAAACACAATTTCACTTGGCCCCTTGCTTATGGTAGTTTGAAATGGCACATGAAACTCAATTGCCAGCTGGTTTCCAAGCCATATCAAGGTTTTTAAGTTATTGCAAAGGATATAATCAATGTCATCAGCCATATGGGTATAGACAAAATCTGGAGCATAATCTGGACAATTCTTTTGATAAAATGCTTCCCCGAACATCCCGTGCGGAAAGCGAATGACGGTAAGTAAGCGATCTTTTAAAAATGGCAGCATATAAGGTGAAATTTCCCTTAAATACAAGATATAATCAGCTTTCCTGATATTGTATTTATCCCATAGCGGCTTGTCAGGATGTGAGATTTCTAGGTCTTCAGGCAGATTTTTTTGTTGAAAAATAAATTTGTCATATGTACAATCCTCAGGTGCCAAATCAAATCTGAAATGGTCAAAATGAGGCTCGCGAAGCTGGTTATCATAAAGCTCCAAATATTTCACTTCTAGGCAGATGGCAGGCTCCACATAAATAAATTGGGAATCCTCCTTGATCATATTTTGTTTTATAATTTGCCCAAGAGCTTGTTTTTCGTCCGGTTTAAAGCCAAACAAAACCTGTCCGACTCCATAAATGGAGTCATCCTTATAGACACCCACAAAAAAATAGCCATTTGTTTTATCATAGGAGGTGACAAAGCAGCTGACATATTTCCAATTTTTATACTTTAGCCATTGTAAAGACCGCTTTCCTTCCTCCCAAATACTTGATGCCTGTTTGGCTACAATCCCTTCGCCATCGTACAGCACTACTTTTTCCCATACTTCATTAAAATCCTCAAAGGCCATAACAGGCTGCAGTAGCTGCTTATTATATGGATCAGCATTTAATTCCAGCCCTGTCTTTTCGAATAATTTGAACAGTTCTTCTTTTCTTTTTAAAAATTCAAGGCAATTCATCGGCTTCCCATTTAGGACTAATAAATCAAAAATCATCAAGCGGCAGGGAGAATTTTTTGCTTGCTCTCCTATTTTTTTTGCTGCCTTTAAGCGGCCGCGTATTTGGATTGCTGAAAAATTGGCTTTATAGGGATTTTCAAGGGAAACAAGTTCACTATCGAGTCGTAGCGGGAGAAATGGTTTAAATTCATTTTCATGCTCTAATAAATAATCTTCAATTTCCGGAAATTGGGGTAATAGGGATTTCCCATTCCGGCTTGTCAATTCAATCCCGTTTGAATCCCAATCCAGAATGGCTCGAAATCCATCATATTTTACTTCAAAGAGCCAGCCTTTCTGAACAGGCTGATCAAAAGTCAGCGTGGGGAGCATCGGTTTCATGGAAAATGCCCTTTCTTTTTTCAGCTAATAAGAAAGTATAAACTTTCTTAACGCATAAATTCAACAACGCCTCTGTCTTCGTCCCGGCGGACGCGCCAATAAGCGAGTTTTCTTTAATTATATTGGCTGAAAATTAAACCTTTCATCCATTTCCATTTGTTTTTAGGAATGTTAGCGAAGAGAAATCAAAAAATAATAACAAAAAGATTGGAGACATGGTTATGCATACAATGTGGAAAGGCAGTATTAGCTTTGGGCTTGTTAACATTCCTATCAAGCTTCATACTGCAACTGAAGATAAAGATATTAAACTGCGCACACTGCACAAGAAATGTCATGCCCCGATTAAATATGAAAAAGTATGTACTGTTTGTGAAGAAGAGGTTAAACCTGAAGAGATTGTACGAGCGTATGAATATACGAAAGGAAAATTTGTCGTTCTTGATGAGGAAGATCTAGAAAAACTGCGGAAGGAAAATGAAGAAAAGGCTGTTGAAATTATTGACTTTGTTAAAATTGAAGATATTGACCCAATTTACTTTGAGAGAAGTTATTATATGTCACCGAATGAGGGGGGAGGTAAGGCCTACTCTCTTTTGCGAAAGGCATTAGAGGAATCCCAGAAGGTGGGGATAGCTAAAATTGTGATAAGATCGAAGGAACAGCTTGCGGTTATTCGCGTCTATGAAAACACATTAGTCATGGAAACCATTCATTTTCCCGATGAAGTTCGCAAGGCTGCGGATGTTCCGAATGTGCCTTCTGAAGATAAGGTAACAAAAAAGGAATTGGATACAGCTATTTTGCTAATTGACCAATTGACATCCGAATTTAATCCGGAAAAATATACCGATGAATATCGAACAGCCTTGCTGGAATTAATCGAATCAAAACGACAAGGAAAAGACACAGTAACCGCCGCAACGAAGGAAGTCGCGACGAATGTGACCGATTTAATGGCTGCCCTTCAGGCCTCAATAGATCGTACCAAGCCGAAAAAGGTTGCTGCAGCTCCTCCAAGAAAGAAAACAGCGGCAAAAGTCAAAAAAGAAGCGTAACAAGAACAAAAGCGAAAACCCTGAAGAGCGGCGAATGGCCTGGAGCTCCCCAACAGAGATAAAAGGAACGCAAAGGGCGTAAGCGTATTCGTGCTTGACTTATCGCAGGGCGGAGAGCAATTACACTAGCTGCTAGGGCGCTGGAGCTGGACGTATTTATTCTAGTAACAAGTTATCCTGAAAAACTTAATTTTCCTAGACCACAAGTAAAAGCAGGGGAGTCCCTGCTTTTATTCATCTCTAATTATACTTTGGCAGTAGTCAAAAACTATTTGCTCTTCGTCCTCTTCAAGAGCAAAATCAAATACTTTATCGCTCCCTTTTTCAAAAAAGTGATAATTGGAGATTTTTGTACCGTGCTCGTCCACTACAAAGAGGACCCTTAACCCAACCCCATTATCAGAAAAAAGTTCATCTTCTTCATCGATATCAAGGTCAAGAAAAATCTCGTAACGGTCCCCCGATAATAAACCAAATGGATCTTCCAATTTTTCTAATGTATGACCCGTAATATTCAACTATATCATCCTTTGCATAAATTATTGGCTTTATTATTATGGCATATTTTGATGCAATAAGAAAACGCCAGAAATCTCTGGCGTTTTAAAGTCCTATGTATGGCGGAGAAGGTGAGATTCGAACTCACGCAACGGTTGCCCGTTCTAACGCATTTCGAGTGCGCCCCCTTATAACCACTTGGGTACTCCTCCAAATAATTTGGAGCGGGTGAGGGGAATCGAACCCCCGCCGTCAGCTTGGGAAGCTGAAATTCTACCATTAAACCACACCCGCGAAATTAAAGACAAGTTAATTATAGCATAATACTATTAAAAGTGGTAGAAAAAAATTTTATGAATGCAAAAAAATGAATGTTTTTGGAAGTTTTTTTCGATTTTTACTCAAAATCAGTCGATTAAATGGGTGTTTTTGACGGAAAATGATTGATTTTTGCAATCGGTTACAGTATTATATAAACATAACAATAAAAAATGGGTGGTGATGACTTGTTAACTCCTGAACGTCATCGGCTTATTCTACAATTATTAAAGGAAAAGGGTATTGTTAAAATCCAAGAAATCATGGAGCTGACGTGTTCCTCCGAATCGACGATCCGCAGGGATTTGTCACAGCTTGAAGAACAAAAGTTTTTAAAAAGAATCCATGGTGGTGCATCAAGGCTGCAGGGTAAACTCCAGGAGCCAAGCATGATAGAGAAATCCTCCAAAAACCTTCATGAAAAACAGCAGATTGCAAAATATGCAGCTGGTTTAGTGGAAGAAGGGGATTGTATTTATTTAGATGCAGGTTCAACAATTTTTGAAATGATTGATAGCCTGCCAACCGATATTGTCGTTGTAACAAATGGTTTTATGCATTTGCCGGGGTTATTAAATAAAGGTATTTCTACTTTCTTAATTGGCGGGCTTGCAAAACAAAAAACAAATGCCCTAATTGGCCGGGGGGCCTTAGAAAGCCTCGAATTTTACCGTTTTGATAAATGCTTTATGGGTGTAAACGGTATTCATCCGCAATTCGGCTTTACCACACCTGATCAAGAAGAAGCAATGGTAAAGCAAAAAGCGTTTTTTTTATCAAGGGAGGCTTTTGTACTGGCAGACAATACGAAGTTTTCGGAGATATCATTTGCCAAAATTGCCGATATTCATGAAGCCTCGATTATTACAAATGAACTAGATGATGAAATTGGAAATCAATATTTAAATAGAACCACAATAAAGGTCGTGACAGCATGATTTACACATTAACGTTAAACCCTTCGGTTGACTATATTGTGAAACTTGATAGCTTTCAGTTGGGAGAATTACATCGAACTGTGAAAGAAGCAAAATTTCCCGGAGGAAAGGGAATTAATGTTTCAAGAGTTTTAAAGCAAATGGAAACGGACAGTAATGCCCTGGGTTTTATCGGCGGCTTTACCGGAGCATATATTGAGCAATTTCTTGAAAAAGAAAATATAAAAACAGATTTTGTGAAGGTAGTAAAGGACTCTAGAATCAATATAAAGCTTAAAACGGGCCAGGAAACCGAAATTAATGCAAAAGGACCGGATATATCAGAGGCTGCTTTTGGCTTACTGAAGAATAAAATTCGCCAGTTAAACGCCGACGATTTATTGGTTTTGGCAGGAAGCATACCAGGCTCACTTCCAAAAACAACATATGAAGAGCTGGTTAAAATCAGTAATGAAACCGGAGCGCAATTTGTTGTTGATGCGGAAGGGGACTTATTGAAGAAAGTCCTGAAATTTAAGCCGTTTTTAATTAAACCAAACCATCACGAGCTAGGAGAACTGTTTGATTCCGTAATATCAAGCCCTGAGGAAGTCATTCCGTATGGAAAAAAACTTGTCTCGATGGGAGCTGAAAATGTCATTGTTTCACTGGCCGATCAAGGAGCAGTATTTATTAATAAGGATAGTACTCTGCTCGCTAATGTTCCAAAAGGTATTGTTAAAAACTCGGTTGGAGCCGGGGATTCCATGGTGGCAGGGTTTTTGGCCGCTTATGAAAGAACAGGAGATTTAAGGGAAGCATTCCGATATAGTGTTGCCTCAGGAAGTGCCACCGCTTTCTCGTTAGGACTTTGTACTAAGGATCAAGTGGCTGAGCTTCTTCCTCAAGTTCAGATTAAGGAAATCAGGTAGAGGAGACAACCAATATGAAAATTACTGAATTGCTTACAAAAGATACAATCCTTTTAAATATTAATGGGATACAGAAAGAAGAAGCTATTGATCAGCTTGTCGATGTATTGCTGGAGGCAGGAAAAATAACAAACCATACTGATTTCAAATCCGCCATTTTAAAAAGAGAAGGCCAATCTACAACAGGAATCGGTGACGGAATTGCGATTCCACACGCAAAAACAGCTGCAGTTAAAGAAGCGGCTATTGCCTTTGGTAAATCCGTTGCCGGTGTTAACTATGAATCGTTGGACGGAAAGCCTTCCCATTTATTTTTCATGATTGCTGCACCAGAAGGTGCTAATAACACTCATCTGGAAGCCCTGGCACGTCTGTCCGGATTGTTAATGAAAGCTGAAGTTCGCTATGAGTTATTAAAGGCCGCATCTGCGGATGAAATAATAGATATCATCAACCGTTTTGATAAAGAGGAGAAAACGGAGGCAGTATCTGAGGCGAAAAAAATTTCAATTATTGCAGTAACTGGGTGCCCAACCGGTATCGCCCATACCTATATGGCAGCAGATTCCTTAAAGGCCAAGGCAGCTGAATTGGGTGTCAATATCAAGGTTGAAACCAACGGTTCAGGCGGCGCCAAAAATGTTTTGACAAAAGAGGACATTGAAAATGCAACAGCAGTTATTATAGCTGCAGATATCAATGTTGAAATGGAACGGTTTAAAGGAAAACATGTTATACAGACGGCAGTCGCAGATGGTATCCGCCGCCCGGAGCAATTAATCGAAAGGGCCTTAAAAAAGGATGCTCCAGTTTACAATGGCAGCGGCACTGAAGGTGCTCAAAAATCAGAGCAAAAAGGTTCAAAAACAGGCTTTTATAAACACTTAATGAACGGTGTGTCAAACATGCTTCCATTTGTTGTTGGAGGCGGAATCTTAATTGCAATCTGCTTTATGTTTGGCTATAACTCCTTTAAGCCTGACGATCCATCCTATAATCCGATTGCTGCAGCATTAATGACCATTGGTGGCGACAACGCATTTAAACTGATTGTACCTGTTCTAGCTGGATTTATTGCACTCAGCATTGCAGACCGCCCGGGTTTTGCAGCCGGTATGGTTGGCGGCATGATGGCGGCAAACGGCGGTGCGGGCTTCCTAGGCGGGTTAATTGCCGGATTCTTGGCTGGTTATATTGTTCTACTTTTAAAGAAAGTGTTTGCCGGACTTCCAAAGTCGCTGGAAGGGATTAAAGCAATTTTAATTTATCCACTTTTAGGAATCGCCATTACTGGGTTTATTATGCATTATGTTGTCAACAAACCAGTGGCGTGGTTAAATACGGAGATTACGCACTGGCTAACAGGCCTTGGGACTGGAAACGCCGTTCTTTTAGGGATTGTATTAGGTTTAATGATGTCGTTTGATATGGGTGGCCCGATTAATAAAGCAGCCTATGTATTCGGAACAGGCTTGCTTGCGAGCGGCGTTTACGGACCAATGGCTGCTGTAATGGCGGCTGGCATGGTGCCGCCATTAGGAATTGCACTTGCCACTACCCTATTTAAGAATAAGTTTACCACTGAGGAAAGAGATGCAGGTAAGGCCTGCTATGTAATGGGATTATCGTTTATTACTGAAGGGGCAATTCCATTTGCGGCAGCAGACCCATTCCGGGTGATACCATCCGTTATGGCAGGCTCTGCGGTAGCCGGTGCTCTATCCATGGCGTTTCATATTGGATTAAGGGCACCTCACGGCGGAATCTTCGTCGTACCATTAGTAGAAAACGGAGCTCTAATGTACGCACTGGCAATTCTTGTTGGCGCAGTTGTTTCAGCATTATTAATCGGATTCTTGAAAAAACCTGTTAAATAATTCGAAAAGCCGGCAAATCTTTGCCGGCTTTTAATTTTTTTCCGGAGGCGGCTTAATAGCGATAAGAGCTACAATAGCAGCCAGGATACTTAAACTGCTCATAATAATAAAAATCCAGTGGGATGGATATTTCATTAATAATGCGATAATCGGAGGTCCAGCAGCAACGCCGATAAACCTCATCGAACTGTAAATAGATGTAATGGTTCCCCGCTCGTTCTTTTCGACACCCTCAGTTATCAGGGCATCAAGAGAGGGAAGTCCAAGGCCGATGCCAATCCCCGCGATCAGAAACATGCTAATCATAAACCAAAGTTTAATGGAAATCCATAACGCCGCAATAGAAAGCCCTGCAGCAAGAATTCCGCCAAATGTCAGCCACTTCATTAACACTTTATTTTTTTTAATCACCTTACCGCCGATAAAGGAGGATAAGCAAAGTGCTCCAAGAGGTAATGCCAAAAAGAAGCCTTTCTTAAGATCTTTAATGCCATATTCTTTTTCAAACACTTCTGATAGGTAAAATAAAATGCCAAACAAAACAAGCATAAGAATTCCGCCAATAAAAAAGATGGCATATAGCCAACGGCCGCTATCGGCGAATGTTTTTTTTACGTTCATAAAGAAATCCCTAAATGGGATTGTTTTTTGCTTTTTTTGCGGAGTTTTAACAAGAAATATCATCATCATTACTGAAATGAAACAGAACACAGGAATCGAGAAAAACGGCAAAAACCAGATAAACCCAGCTAAAATTGCTCCGAAAATGGGACTTAGAACCTTGCCAAACGTATTGGAGGTTTCGATGATTCCTAAGCAGGTGCTCACATCATCCTCATTTTTAAACATATCACCGACTAGCGGCAGGACAATCGGAAATGCCCCAGCTGCACCAACCCCCTGAAGCGCACGGCCGACTAAAACCAGCCAGTAAGCGTCCAATTTCCAAGAAGCCCATCCCGAAAGAACTCCCCCGATCGCGGCGATAATTAAACTCGGGATAATTACTTTTTTCCTGCCGATATGATCAGATAAATAGCCGGCAACTGGTATTAAGATAATGGCTACAATCGAATAAACAGTTATAATTAAACTCGACTGAAAGGAGGAAATGGATAATTCCTTCTCTAATGCCGGTAATACCGGAATTAACATAGAATTTCCTAAAGTCATGACCAATGGAATCGAAGATATAGATAGAATAGCCCACTTCTTGTTAGTAATCTCACTTGAGCGATTTTTGCCTGCCTTTGATTGCTTCTTTTTAGCGGTCTGTGGATTATTCCACAATTGTTCTATGTGTTCCATTTATCCTCTATCCCGCCTTTTTTCTTTGTACATTTAATATTCACTATTTTGATTTAAAAAAACTTAAGGATTTTATCCTTTTAATGGTAAGGGGAATTCGAAGGCTTTTGTGAAAAATTCAATAATTCTCAAATTAATCCCTTGACAATATACTGGTTATTGTAATAATATAAAAAACAATAAAATGAAGTTACGGCAGTGATGAAGAGTAGTAACTTTTACGGATTCCACAGAGAGCTGATGGTTGGTGTAAATCAGTGATGACGTATAAGTGAATGGACTTCTGAGCCTCCAAACCGAAAACCTACCATAAAGGGGACTAGTAGGCTTTGGCGAAATTCTCATCGTTACATGAGACAGATATTAAAGAAATTTTCTTTGATATCGGTAAAGTGAGCTAATTAGTTAGCTAATGAAGGTGGCACCACGGGTTTTCCGTCCTTTTTATGGACGGGAGACCCTTTTTGTTTTCAAAAAAATAATGAAATCGATGAGCAAGAGGAGTACGCATATTTGTTTCTTTCCAGAGAGTCGGGGAATGGTGTGAGCCCGATAAGAAAGGATTTGCTGAATGGACTTGCGAGAGACATCTTGAACTATAGTAGGGATGTACGGAGTTCCACCGTTAAAAGGATAGGATATCGAGTCATTCGCTCTGTATCTGAATCAAGGAGGCAAACTATTTGCTTTAAAATGAGGTGGCACCACGATCCGAGAGATTCGTCCTCTATATTCATAACCGTGTTATGGATATAGGGGACTTTTTTTTATTTTCTGAAGGGAGTCTGAACGATGAACACTAAAATGGCTATTTTTATGAAAGAAATAAGCGGTGATACTCTAACACCCATTTCAATTTTGCAAAAAATCAGCGGAAAGAAGAAATTCTTACTGGAAAGTTCCCATAAATACAATGATTCCGGCCGCTATTCCTTTATTGGCGCAGACCCAGCCATTGAGCTTGTTTCCATTGGCAAGGAAAACCGCGTGATTAAAAGAAATGGGCAGACACAGGAAGTAAGCGGAAATCCATTAGACGTTATCGATAATCTTCTACATTCAGTAAATGTTGATGAGCTGCCATTTCCGTTTATCGGCGGGGCGGTTGGCTATGTGGGCTACGATATTGTCCGACAGTATGAAGTAATTGGGAATGAATACCCGAACAGTTTGAATATGCCGGATGTTCATCTGATGGTGTATGAGGAAGTGATCGTCTTTGATCACCTTGAGGAGAGGGTTTTTATTGTCGGTATTCCTCTTCAGGAAGAATCAGACGGAGCAAGTATTGAAATGAGAATCAACAAAAGGCTTCAGGAATTAAAAACACCTAATGTTTTTGATGAGGAGGATAGTTTTAGCTTATCAGGATTTGAATCGGAAATTTCTAAGGAAGCCTTTATCAAGAATGTTGAAACTGCTAAAGAGCATATTTTGGAAGGAGATATTTTCCAGGTTGTCCTATCGAGGAGGATGAAAGCAGACTTTGAAGGCTCTCCATTATCACTTTATCGGAAACACCGGGCTAATAACCCAACGCCATATATGTTCTACATCGACTTTGAAGGCTATACCGTGATTGGTTCATCACCAGAGAGCTTAATTAAGACGAGAGGTAAATCTGTCATAGCCAACCCGATAGCCGGAACAAAAAGAAGAGGAAAAACCGCAGCTGAAGATGAAGTAATTCAAAAGGAATTATTGGCTGATGAAAAAGAATTGGCTGAACATAAGATGCTCGTCGACCTTGGCAGAAATGATTTGGGGAAGGTTTGCGAATTTGGTTCCGTTCAGGTAGATCGGTATATGGCCATTGAAAAGTTCCGCCATGTTATGCACATCGTTTCTGAAATCAGCGGAACCCTTACCTCGGATAAAACCGCGCTTGATGCGCTTGCTGCCTGCATCCCGGCCGGGACAGTATCAGGAGCACCAAAGGTGAGGGCGATGGAAATCATTAATACACTTGAAAAATCAAAACGAGGCCTCTATTCGGGAGCAATTGGTTACTTTTCAGTGAACGGAAACATGGACTTTGCCCTTGCGATTCGGACGATGATTTTAAAAGACGGAAAGGCCTTTATTCAAGCAGGTGCCGGCATTGTCCATGACTCCGATCCTGAATCGGAATATGAGGAAACCTTAAATAAATTAAAAGCATTTTTGGAGGGAACCCCGGAATGATATTACTTATTGATAACTTTGACTCATTTACCTTCAATCTTTATCAGTATTTGGGAGAATTGGGGGAAGAAGCTGCAGTTTATCGTAATAACCAGATTAGTCTGGAGGAAATAAAGGCTTTGAACCCAAAAGCAATAATCCTCTCACCCGGGCCTGGTAAACCGGAGGATGCAGGTATCTGTATCGAGATAATTAACAACTTCTATAATAAAATTCCTATTTTAGGAATTTGTTTAGGACATCAGGCAATTGGAGCAGCCTTCGGAAGTGAAATTAACAGAGCAAAACAAATTAAGCATGGCAAAACTTCGTTCATCAATCATAATGGCGGCGGCATTTTTAATTATTTATCTTCACCATTGGAAGTGATGCGTTACCATTCTTTAAAAATTGAAAAAGATACGATGCCGCCAGAACTTGAGAGTCTTGCTCATTCCATGGATGATAACGAGGTTATGGCTATTAAACACCGAGATTACCCGGTTTATGGACTGCAGTTTCATCCAGAATCAATTGGGACTCCATTAGGAAAACAAATGCTTAAAAATTTTCTACTTGAAATAGGAAGGATGGATACAAATGAAGGAATATTTACTACAGTTAGCTGAGCAAAGGTCATTCTCAGAAGACGAGATGAAGGAAGCAGTTAATTTTATATTAGGTGAAGAAGTATCTGAATCAGAAATTGCCGCCTTTTTAATGGGACTTAAATCTAAAGGTGAAACAGTCGATGAAATCGTTGGCATTGTAAAAGCATTAAAAGGGGAGACATTGTCATTTAAAAAGAAGTTTCCGAATGCTTTGGATAATTGCGGAACTGGAGGTGACGGTTCTTCAAGCTTTAATGTTAGTACTACTTCTGCTTTTGTCCTCGCTGCGGCAGGAATACCAGTTGCTAAACATGGTAATCGAAGTGTTTCCAGCAAGACAGGAAGTGCAGACGTTCTAGAATACTTAGGCGTCAATCTTAATTTACCAGCAGAAAGTACGGAAGAGATCCTAAGCGAAATAGGGATAGCCTTTTTATTTGCACCACATGTGCATCCAAAATTGAAAAAGGTCACGATGGTTAGGAGACAATTGAAAATCCCGACAATTTTTAACTTCATCGGACCTTTGACAAATCCAATCGAATTGGATTATCAACTCCTAGGCGTGTATCGCCGAGATCTTTTGCCAATTTTTGCGGAGGTATTAAAACAGCTTGGACGTAAGCGGGCGATTGTTCTAAATGGCGCCGGCTTTATGGATGAGGCGTCCCTGCAGGGAGAAAACCATTTGACTATTTTAGAAGATGGAGTCATTACAAGCCAATCCATTTATCCTGAAGATGTTGGTCTGCCAACATATGATAATAGCTTCATAAAAGGCGGCGATGCGGTGGAAAACGGAGAAATCTTACGGAATGTATTAAGAGGTGCAAAGGGTCCATATCGAGATACCGTACTCTTAAATGCTGGCCTTGGTATTTTAACTGCCGGAAAGGCAGACACCATTAAAGAGGGTATAAAATTAGCTGCAGAAGCCATTGATTCTGGAGCAGCCTATCACAAATTAGAAGTGCTAATTGAAAAATCACGAGCTATGCAAAGAGAGGCGATATAAGTGACAACGATACTAGACCGAATTATTGAACAAAAGAAACAGGAACTGGCTCTCCTGCAGAATCAGAGTGATTTTTATCCAGCAATAGATCGTGAAAAAAGATCGTTGCTTGATAAGCTTCAAAAGGCACAGCAAATATCCATTATTGCGGAGTTCAAGAGGGCTTCACCTTCGAAAGGAATGATTAATAATGGTGTCGAACCGTCTGTACAGGCTGCCATTTACGAACAATCCGGTGCCAGCGCTATCTCCGTTTTAACTGACCAAACTTTCTTTAAAGGGTCTTTTGAAGATTTAATTGCGGTAAGGGAAACAGTGCAGCTGCCGATGCTTTGCAAAGATTTTATTATCGATCCGCTGCAAATCAATAACGCCTATGCACATGGGGCTGATATCATCCTATTGATTGTCGCTGCGCTTGAAGAAAAAAAATTAACAGAATTATATCAATATGCCACAAACTTAGGTCTAGAGGTTTTAGTGGAGGTTCATAATCAAGCTGAATTGGAAACAGCCCTAAAGACCGGGGGAAAGCTGATTGGCGTGAATAACCGTGATTTAAAGACCTTCCAAGTTTCACTTGAGGTTACTGAAAAATTAGCAGCGGCGGTGAAACAATCAGGTGCTTATTTAATAAGTGAAAGTGGGCTTCATATCCGGGAGGATGTGAACCGAGTGAGGAATGCTGGAGCAAATGGCATCCTTGTTGGGGAAGCCTTGATGAAAAGCGCAAATCTAAAGCAAATCTTTTCGGATTTCCAATTGCCGCTAATAGAAGGTGCGCGGCCATGAGAGTAAAAATCTGCGGGATTATGGATGTGAATACTGGACTTGCGGCAGTAGAGTATGGTGCTGATGCACTTGGCTTCGTTTTTGCAAAAAGCAAGCGGAGAATATCCGCTGAGAAGGCAAAAGAAATCATTTCCGAGTTGCCTAAGGATGTATTTAAGGTCGGTGTTTTTGTCAATGAACCAAAAGCTGAAATAGAACGGATTGCTGCAGTTGCCGGTCTGACTCATATTCAACTGCACGGAGAGGAATCGGAAAACTTTAGTGAATCCCTTTCGCTCCCGGTGATCAAGGCTGCCAGTTTTGAAGGAAATGAGAAATTAGCGGAACTAAGCGATTTTCCTGCTGACTATATTCTCCTCGATGGACCAAAAGGGAAATATCACGGGGGAAATGGGACAGCATTCACATGGAGTGAGGTGAATACCGGACTCCTTGAGGGGAAAAAGGTCATCCTGGCGGGAGGGCTGCATCAGGATAATGTGGTGGCAGCCATCAACACTATTCAACCATATATGGTCGATGTAAGTTCCGGGGTAGAAACCGATGGGGTAAAAGATCTGACGAAAATAAAAACATTTTTAGAAAAAGCAAAAAGCGTACGCTAGGAGGAGATTATATTGAGTACTTATACATTACCAAATGAAAAAGGCCATTTTGGCATATTTGGCGGGAAATTTGTCCCGGAAACATTAATGAAGGCTGTAACAGAATTGAATGAAGCCTACAAAGAGGCAAAAGGCGACCCGGAATTTCAAGCTGAGATTGATGGATTACTAAAGGAATATGTTGGCAGGGAAACTCCCCTCTATTTTGCGGAAAATCTGACAAAGCATGCCGGTGGGGCCAATATTTATTTAAAAAGAGAAGATTTAAACCATACTGGTGCCCATAAAATCAATAACGCGATCGGCCAGGCGCTGCTTGCCGTCCGTATGGGAAAAAGAAAAATTGTTGCGGAAACTGGTGCCGGCCAGCATGGTGTTGCCACGGCTACCGTTTGTGCACTGTTAAACCTTGATTGCATCATTTTTATGGGGGAAGAAGATATCAAGCGCCAGGCCTTGAACGTGTATCGGATGGAGCTTTTAGGAGCAAAGGTAGTCAGCGTGACATCAGGCAGCGCGACCTTAAAGGATGCCGTAAATGAGGCCCTCAGGTATTGGGTCGCCAATGTCGATGATACCCATTATCTATTGGGATCCGTGTCCGGACCACACCCATTTCCGGTCATTGTCAGGGATTTTCAAAGTGTCATCGGAATGGAAACAAAACAACAATTCTTAGCAAGGAACGGGAGCCTTCCTAATGCGGTCGTAGCCTGTATTGGGGGCGGGAGCAATGCGATGGGAATGTTCTATCCTTTTATCGAAGATGAAGAGGTCAAGCTCTTTGGTGTGGAAGCCGCCGGTCATGGCGTTGATACACCATTTCATGCTGCGTCACTGACAAAAGGGAGACCGGGAGTTTTGCATGGGGCTTTAATGTACGTTCTGCAAAACGAAGATGGCCAAATTCAAGAAGCGCATTCCATTTCTGCCGGGCTCGATTATCCGGGTGTGGGTCCGGAGCACAGCTATCTAAAGGACAGCGGGCGGGCTAGTTATCACTCGATAACTGATAAAGAAGCCCTTGATGCCTTTCAGTTATTATCGAAGCTAGAAGGAATTATACCCGCACTTGAAAGCTCCCATGCAGTTGCTTTTGCAGTAAAATTGGCTGGTCAGCTTGGAGCAGGCCAAAATATTGTAGTCTGCTTGTCAGGGCGTGGAGATAAAGATGTGGATGCAGTCAAATCAAGACTTGAAGGGGGCAGCGGAAAATGAATCGAATCGAACAAGCTTTTCAACAATTGAATAAGGAAAACAAAAAAGCTTTTGTGCCTTATATTATGGCAGGAGATGGAGGTTTGGAGAACCTGCCCGAAAGGCTGGCGCTGTTAGAAAAATTCGGAGCAACGGCGATTGAAGTGGGTGTTCCTTTCTCTGACCCGGTTGCTGATGGTCCTACCATTCAGCGCGCAGGTATTAGAGCATTGCAAAATGGAACGACATTAAAAGGTATTTTAAAAGAAATCACAAAAGCACGTGAATCAGTCACTGCTCCTATTATTCTCATGACCTATTTAAATCCTGTTTATTCATACGGAATTGAGACATTTGTCCGCGACGTTCAAACTGCAGGTGTTGCAGGCTGCATTATTCCGGACCTTCCTGTGGATGAAGAGGAAATCATTGCCCCGCTGCTAGAAGAAGCGGAAGTGGAATTGATTCGACTCGTAACACTGACTACACCAATCGAACGAATCAGAAACATTTCTAATAAAGGAAAGGGATTCTTATATACTGTTACTGTCAAAGGGATTACGGGGACAAGAAACGAGTTTAGTAATGAACTGCATTCATTTTTACAAGCTGTTAAGGAAGCAAGTCCGATTCCTGTATTAGCGGGTTTTGGCATTTCAAGTCAAGAGCAGATAAAGGAAATAACAAAGTTTTGCGATGGAGTAGTAGTCGGCAGTAAAATTGTCGAGTACTTTGCCAATAACCAGCTTGAAGAAATGGAAGAATTCATGTCGATTTATAAACAAACACTCGCATAAAATGAAGGAGGCAACTTGTGATGCCTCCTCTTTTTAAGTAAGAATGTGTCAATTGTTACATCCGTTTTGTTTTATATTGATTATAATTTGCTAAAATGGGTATTTGAAATTCAATATACTTGAGGATGAGAAAAGTATGAGAGTATCTGAAACAACCAAACAATTATATTCTTTAAGCGTTTCTTTGGAATGTTTTGAAGGAACTTCTCATCATGTCAACATAAATTTTCTTAAAGAAAGATTTGTTTATACCGAATGGAGAAACCTACCGGTGAAGCAGCCAATTTCATCTCTGCCCGTGTTCAAGCCGGGAAGTCTGGATCAATTTAAAAGAAAAATTTACTCAATGAAAATTTGGGAATGGGAGCCAACCTATCAAAAGGAAAATGGCATTGTACTTGACGGCAACTTTTGGACCGTGACCCTGAAAACACAAGAAAGAATCTACGAATTTGGTGGAATGGAAAGCTTCCCGACTAATTGGGGAAGGTTTCTAAAGGCATTGGAATTGCTGGTTGGAGTTCCGTTTGGCAAATTATTATAATGTAAAATGTTGGATGGAAATCTTAATTTCTTGATAGGCATGCTTAACTCCTATATAATTTGTATATAATTACTTTTAATGAATTGACTTTAAAAAACTTCCCAGACTGAGGAAGTTTTGTTTATTTTTCATCATTATTAGTAAAACAGTAGCTAGGAGTTTAATGTAAACATGAAGGAAATTACTGTAGAAGATTTATTGAATTTATCTAATCCAATCATTATTGACGTACGTTCACCAATTGAATATAACGATGGCGCCGTACCGGGAGCGATTAATGTGCCTTTGTTTACAAACGAAGAGCGACAGGAAATAGGTACCATCTATAAGCAAGTGGGGCAGGCAGCGGCAAAATGGCGGGCAATGGAACTGGTTTCTCCAAAGCTTCCCCAAATGTTAAATGAAATTAGATCCTATTCCGAAAAAGGAGAACTTGTTGTTTACTGTTGGCGGGGTGGTATGCGCAGTAAGGCCGTTGCTACCTTTTTAGAATTTGCCGGAATTTATGCTTGGCGTTTAATAGGCGGTTATAAGGCCCATCGTCATTATATCCTTGAGAAAATTCCAGAGATGGTTCCGCCGCAGGCTGTGGTCATTCATGGAATGACCGGGGTTGGAAAAACAGAGGTTTTAAAGCAATTAAAAAAACAAGGTTATCCCATTTTGGATTTGGAAGAAATGGCTGCACACAGGGGCTCTATCTTTGGAACAATTGGTCTTGGTGAGGGCAATAATCAAAAGGCTTTTGATTCCCTATTATTTGAAGGGCTTCGAGAAATTCAGGGTGCGGATTATTTCCTAGTTGAAGCTGAAAGTAAGCGAATTGGCAAGGCGGTACAGCCTGAAGAATTAATGGATATTAAATTTAAAGGCTTAAACATTTTTATCCATTCACCTCTCGAGCAGCGGGTAAAACATCTGGTATCCGAATATGTTTTACCATACAAGCAAGAGCCATGGTTTCATGAGAAAATTTCGCTTGGTATTGAAAAAGTCATCAAGCGTGTCAAGGATATAGAGATTAAAAACATGCTGTTGGAATTTTTAGAAACACGGAATTATCCGGATATGATTTCCATTTTGCTCGAGCATTATTATGATCCCCGTTACACTCATGCTAGACAGGACTATATAGGGGATTTTTATGATATTTATGCCGAGGATCCATCGGATGCTGCTGTGAAAATTGCTCAAAAGCTAGAAGAGCTATCTTTTTCCCCTGTAATTTCAGTTAATTCATAAGCATTTTGCTCGACTTTAGCACACGTTTTCAACGTGTGCTTTTTGTGCGACGGGCAGTCGCATAGAGTGCTGGCATAGCCAGTGCTCTTCTTTTCTTTATCTGACAGAGACGTCATTTCGATGAAACGACTGAACGAGGATAATGAAATTGAATCCCAGATGGTGCAAGCCCATCCCCGAAGAGACTGACCTAGTTCGGGAAGCCTAATCTAGGGCAACACCGTGAGGTGTTGTCTGAAGGAGATGCGGAATGTCGAGAGACCCGTAGGCGAATAGGTAGACCCTAATGCAATAAGTGTGAAGCACGGCGGCGGGATAAGTTGGCGACTCTCCGAAAAGTGAGGAAGCCCAATAAAGAGACAATTTTCTTTGGAAGTCAGAGCGAGAAATTGTGACTTATAACGTGATGGTGCAGGGTATGTCTAGAAGGGAAATGTGACGACCCCGTGAGGTCTCCGCCTTTCCAAACAGGCAGGGTTCTAGTCTATAAGAGTAAACCGAAATGACGAAGAACGGGTGGAGAAGTCAGACGTTCTCATAGTACGGAAGTAACTCGGTGACCATAACACCGAATGAACGGAAGGGGAACGACCTATGGATCCAAGCTATGAACTAGGTGTAATGTTAACAATCAAGTTACTGCGGTAAAACCGTTTGAATGTACATCAAGGAAAGGCGTGGAATACGCAATGAATCAAGAGTGGAAATTTAAATTACACAGTGTATATGGGCAACTTCTATTCGACAGGAAATTAACCCAGAGTTTTGAACAAGTTAAAGCAAATAAGGGTGCTGGAGGAATAGATGGAGAAACAATTGAAAGTTACGAAGCCAAATTAGAAGAGAATATCACGGAACTTCTTAATAAGCTAAGGACTAAAACCTATCAAGCCCATCCAGTTAAAAGGGTATACATACCGAAGAAAAATGGAAAGAAACGCCCATTGGGTATCCCTACAATAGAAGATCGTATTGTCCAACAAAGCGTAGTCAATATTCTTCAACCGAAATTTGAAGACAAATTGTTTCACAACTGGTCAGTGGGATATAGACCTAACCGCGGAGTAGAAAGAGCTTTACAAATAATCTTATGGAATATAGAGCAAGGATACAATTACATCTACGATTGTGATATTAAAGGTTTCTTTGATAACATCCCACATAAGAAACTAATTACAATTTTAAAGAAATACGTATCAGACCGTACGGTCTTAGGATTAATTGAACAATGGCTCAAATCTGGCTTTATGGAAGAGGGGAAACTCATTCATTCTGACTATGGAACACCGCAGGGCGGAGTAATTTCTCCTTTACTTGCAAATGTGTATCTTAATGAAATGGACTGGGAATGGGACTTGAATGGATTTCGTTTTGTCCGATATGCAGATGACTTCCTGCTCTTTGCGAAATCAAAAGAAGATATTCAGAAAGCAGCCTCCCTAACGAAAGAAAGGTTATCTGAATTAGGATTAGAGATTTCTAAGGAGAAAACACGAGTAGTTGACTTCCAGAAGGATGATTTCGACTTTCTTGGGTTTACTTTTCATCATTGGAAACCAAGAAAGAAGGATAACAAACTACACTTTCAGGTCACACCCAAGAAAGAATCTATTAAAGATTTTCGGATAAAAATTAAAGAAAAGACAAGGAAGTTCTTAACTTTTAGTAAAGAGGAATGGATAAAACGGGTAAACCCTATTATTCGTGGTAAGGTTAATTATTATTTGACCATCGTTAAGGCTATCAAAGCTAATGAGGAGCTTGGACAGAAAAGTCATTGTAGAACTAGAATGATTCGACGAATTCTTCAAGATATTGACGGATATATAAGGAAAAGATTGCGAGTAGCATTTATCCATAAACACCCAAACCAAAGAAAAGGACAGAAAATGAACAGTCTTTGGAACAATGCATTCTTCTTTAAAATAAAGCTTATCCCTTCCTATTGGCTATATCTAAATAAAGCTTATGGATATACCGAAGAACAATATTTAAGCGACTTGGTTAAAACATCAAAGAAGAGGTTACATAAGAGAATTAATCGAGCAAAACAAAAAGCCGAGGAATATTATACACCTCACCGACTTCAAAAGATGCAAAATGCCTGGAACGCATCCTCTTGATGAACATTGTAACATTTGGTAAGCCGTATGCCTTAATAGGGCACGTACGGTTTGATAAGGGGGAAGCCTCGAGAGAGGTTTCCCTACTTTATTCTTTATTTAAGAAATTTTTTGCTCGTGAATGACACACACTAAAATGTAAACATTACATAAAGATATAGTGATTTTGGTTCATGCTGTATTTTGCGAAGGTGAAAATTACATATGTTTTAAGGGGGATTGATGGATGAAGGGGCCTAACGAAAATGGAAAGGCTTTTTTGGATGAATTTCTTGGTCCAAATTTAGGTTATGTCATTGACCAATTTGAAAGGTATAAAGAGGACCCAACGGCAATTGAACCGGAAATGAGAATGTTTTTTGAAGAAATGAATGATGAGGAATTTTCCTCCTTAGTATCTGTTAAGCCTGTTAGTGACGAGGGTGAACCTTTACAAACAGAAAAAATACATGCTGCCATAAAACTGGCTGAAAATATCCGAACATTTGGCCATTTGGCGGCCAAAATTTATCCATTGGGGAATATCACACCTGACATTTCTCATCTGGACCTCAATAGCTACGGCCTGACAGAAGATGATTTAAGGAGTCTTCCAGGACAGATTATTTCTGAAAATGGATCGGTCTCAGGCCGAACTGCATTTGATGCATATATGAAACTAAAAGAAGTATATACAAAATCGATTGCCTATGAATTTGATCATGTCCATGATGCGGAGGAAAGAAACTGGCTGATTGAGAGGATTGAGAATGGGAAGCTTCAGTCCCCGCTGCCTAAAGAGAAACGAATAGAAATATTAAAAAGGTTAACCGAAGTGGAGGAATTTGAAAAATTCCTTCATAAAACCTTCGTAGGACAGAAACGGTTTTCCATTGAAGGACTGGACGTTATGGTTCCTTTAATAGATGAAATAATCGCAGAGTCCGTTCGGGATGGAGCGGAATTTATCAATATTGGAATGGCCCACCGCGGCAGATTAAATGTACTTGCCCATGTTCTAGGCAAACCGTATGAAATGATTTTCGCCGAGTTTCAGCACGCCCCAAATAAGGAGCTTGTTCCTTCTGAAGGGTCAGTGGGAATTAACTTTGGCTGGACTGGTGATGTTAAATACCACCTTGGAATAAATCGGCAGCTTGCAGGTGAAAACGCAGTAAGGGCAAAAATTACTTTAGCCAATAATCCTAGTCACTTGGAATATGTAGGTGCTGTGGTAGAGGGGTTCACGAGAGCTGCCCAGGATGATAGAAGTAGAGCGGGATATCCAACAGAAGATTCTAAGGCTGCGCTTGCCATTCTTATTCATGGCGATGCTGCTTTTCCTGGTGAAGGGATTGTAGCTGAAACCTTGAACTTAAGCAGTTTAAAAGGTTATCGTACCGGGGGAACGATTCATATTATCTCCAATAATATGATAGGATTCACAACTGAATCCCATGACTCCCGTTCAACGAGGTATGCAAGTGATTTGGCAAAGGGATATGAGATCCCCATCATCCATGTAAACGCCGATGACCCGGATGCCTGCATCAGCGCTGCTGTTTTAGCAGCCGAATACAGGTCCGTGTTTAAAAAGGATTTCCTGATTGATTTAATCGGTTATCGCCGTTTTGGTCATAATGAGATGGATGAGCCGATGACAACCAGCCCGCAAATGTACACTATTGTCCAAAAACATCCAACCGTAAAAGAACTTTACGGGAGGAAACTTGGCAATGAAGGGCTTGTTACGGATGATGTTCTAGCAAAAATTCAAAAGGACATTCAAGAGCGGCTTATAAATGCAAATGATAAAGTGTCAAGAATTAAGCATGAAGAAATTACGATACCGGAACCACCATTATTTAAAATTGAGAGGGCATCATATGAAACTAAGGTGCCGCTTGAAACTTTGAAAAAGATGAACGAAGAGCTGCTGCAATGGCCGCAGGATTTTAAAGTGTTTAATAAACTTGAAAAGATTTTAAAAAGACGAATAGAAGCATTCGATGAAAAAGGGAAAGTTGATTGGGCTTTAGCAGAAACACTTGCTTTTGCTGCTATTTTGGCGGATGGGATACCAATCCGGATATCAGGACAAGATACGGAACGCGGAACATTTGCTCAAAGAAACCTAGTCTTGCACGATTATCAATCAGGTGAAATGATTCTTCCGCTTCATCAATTATCAATGGCAAAAGCATCCTTCGCCGTATATAATAGTCCTTTAACTGAAGCGGCGGTGGTTGGCTTTGAATATGGCTATAATGTCTTTGCACCGGAGACTTTAGTGATTTGGGAAGCTCAATATGGCGATTTTGCTAATGCGGCCCAGGTTATGTTCGATCAGTTTATCGCAGCCGGGAGGGCGAAATGGGGACAGAAATCAGGATTGGTTCTCCTTCTCCCGCATGGATATGAAGGACAAGGGCCGGAACATTCTAGCGCGAGGCTGGAAAGATATTTACAGTCTGCTTCTGAAAAAAACTGGTCAGTTGTCAATCTTACCACAGCAGCGCAATATTTCCACCTTTTACGGCGGCAGGCTGCTATGCTCGGTAAGGAGGAGGTAAGGCCGCTTGTGGTGATGTCCCCGAAAAGCTTATTAAGGAACCCGCTTGTATCATCGTCCAGCTATGATTTAAGTGAAGGGGAATTTAAACCAGTCATTGAGCATTTTGCCCACACCAGGGATCATCAAAAGGTCGAGCGGATTGTTATGTGTTCGGGAAAAATAGCTATTGACATCGCAGAGCAAACAAAAGAACCAAGCGGATTTGACTGGCTTCAGGTGATTCGGCTTGAGGAAATTTATCCGTTTCCGACAATGGAACTGAAAAATATTATTGCAAAATATCCAAATATAAAAGAAGTGTTTTGGGTTCAGGAGGAGCCAAAAAATATGGGTGCGTGGACGTTCGTAGAACCACGGATTAATGAATTAATCCCTGATGGAATAAGAGTAGAATTTATTGGCCGCAGACGCCGGTCAAGCCCTGCAGAAGGCGAACCAAACGTTCATAAATTAATACAATCGAAAATTCTTGCCGCCGCACTTTCTCAGGCTGAAGAAGGAGGATCTAGTCATGGCTGAAATTAAAGTCCCAGAATTGGCCGAATCAATTACAGAAGGAACGATAGCTAAGTGGCTAAAAAACACAGGGGAACAAGTTGAAAAGGGTGAATATTTAGTTGAATTAGAAACGGATAAAGTAAACATCGAAATCATATCTGATTTTTCCGGCATCCTGACAGAGCAGAAGTTTTCTGAAGGAGACACCGTCCGTGTAGGAGAAACGATAGCTATTGTTGAGGAGGGCGTTGCACAGCCTGCTCCTGCTGCTATCTCAGAACAGACTCCATCACAGCCACAAGCTGTGGTCTCAACAGAGGTTCCACCTGCACCGCCTAATAATACAGCTTCTGTTGAGAAAACTGGGGTTCAGCAAGACAGGAGAGACGAATCAGGAAAGCGTCCAATTGCTTCGCCTGCTGCCCGCAAACTGGCAAGGGAAAAAGGAATCAATTTACAGGAAATACCGTCATCAGACCCACTGGGAAGATTAAGAAAACAAGATGTTTCATCATTTCAACCTGGTATGACTCCTTCTGGGCCATCAGTTCCTAAAAGGGAAAAAACTGTGGAACCGATGTATGCGGAAAATCCGGCGAAACCAATTATCAACGAGCGAATGTCCAGACGCCGCCAGACTATTGCTAAGCGGCTTCTCGAAGTAAAGCAGTCAACTGCCATGTTAACTACTTTTAATGAAATTGATATGACAGCGGTAATGGACTTGCGTAAACGCCGCAAGGATAAATTTTTTGAGGAGCATGAGGTTCGGCTTGGTTTTATGTCCTTCTTCACAAAAGCTGTAGTTGCTGCATTGAAAAAATACCCTTATTTAAATGCGGAAATTCAAGGCGATCAAATTTTAGTTAAAAAGTTTTATGATATTGGCATTGCTGTAGCTGCAGAAGAAGGTCTAGTAGTACCGGTTGTTAGAGATGCCGACAGAAAATCATTCGCTGAAATTGAAAGTAATATTATGCAGCTTGCTGAAAAAGCAAGAGCAAATAAATTATCATTAAAGGACTTACAAGGAGGCACCTTTACGATCACGAACGGTGGGGTTTTCGGTTCATTACTCTCAACCCCAATTTTAAACGGGCCTCAAGTAGGAATTCTTGGCATGCACACAATCCAGCTCCGCCCTGTAGCGGTTGACAAGGAAAAAATGGAGAATCGCCCGATGATGTATGTTGCCCTTTCTTATGATCATAGAATTGTCGATGGCAAAGAGGCTGTAAGCTTCTTAAGTACAATTAAGAAACTACTTGAAGACCCGGACACGTTACTGCTTGAAGGGTAATATGTAAAAATAAATGAGAAAAACCGCTGATGATCGGATCAGCGGTTTTTGATGTCTAACGATTTTTAAATGGCCGTAATCCACGTCGTTCAATTTCATCTTTAAGAATTTTTATCCATTCCTTTTCCTTACCTGACTTCAATGCATCCCGATACGAAAGAATTAGCTGTTCATTACTCATAATCTTCAATTAAGAATGCCCTCCTTGGAAAATGGATTGAATATTCAGTTTTTACTATTGTAATGGTTTACAATTGATTTGAGAACCCTATCTGATAAAATTTTCACGAATTTGTCATTCTTTATTGCGGGATATGTGTATAAGAATTGAAAAATTATATTCTAAAAATATTGAATATTCACAAAAATATGTTAACATACATTTTGTAAGCGTTTTATTTTATTGGATCGTGAAGTGTTTTTAGGGGGTTGTAAGGATGTCGGAATTATTAACTGTAACAGTTGGAGAGCTGTTAGAAGAAAAAGCAAAATTACACCCAGAGCATGAAGCAGTCGTGTATTCAGACCGGAATCTGAGATGGACTTACAGCAGGTTCAACCAAGTTTGCCGAACCGCTGCAAAAGGCTTAATGAAGCTTGGAATCGAAAAGGGTGAACATCTTGCAGCATGGTCGACAAACACTCCTGAGTGGCTGATAACTCAATTTGCTACCGGAAAGATGGGAGCAGTATTGGTTACGGTGAACACAAACTATCGCACAGCAGAATTGGAATATCTTTTAAAACAATCAGACTCTACTACGATTATTTTAATGGATAAAATGAAGGATTCTTCATATGTCGATATGCTTTACGAAATTGCACCTGAATTAAAAACATCAGAACCGGGCAGGTTGAAAAGCAGCAGGCTGCCATTTCTTAGGAATGTCATCGTATTGGGGGAGAAGAGATACCCAGGTACTTTTTCATGGGAAGATATTATTCGTTTAGGTGAATTGATTTCAGATCAAGAACTGGATGACAGGATGAACACGCTTGAACCGGATGATGTGATTAACATGCAGTATACTTCAGGAACAACAGGTTTCCCCAAGGGGGTTATGCTGACCCATAATAATATTGTTAATAACGCCTTAAATATTGCAAATTGCATGAAGTTGACCGTTCAAGACCGTCTCTGCATACCAGTTCCATTTTTTCACTGCTTCGGATGTGTTCTTGGCACAATGGCTTGCATGACTGTGGGAGCAACCATGGTTCCTGTACAGGAATTCAGCCCGAAAAAGGTACTTCAGACTGTTCAAGATGAAAAATGCACGGGACTTCACGGTGTGCCGACCATGTTTATTGCGGAATTGCATGATCCCGAGTTTGAAAAGTATAACCTGTCGTCCTTAAGAACCGGGATCATGGCTGGATCGAATTGTCCGATTGAAGTCATGAAAGCCGTTATCGAAAGGATGGGGGCTACAGAAATTACGATTGCCTATGGACAAACTGAGTCCTCACCGGTCATTACCCAGACACGGACAGATGACCCCATTGAATTACGGGTGGAAACAGTCGGAAAAGCTCTGCCAAATGTCGAGGTGAAAATCGTTGAACCAGGAACGAACAGGGAAGTGCCGCGTGGAGTTCAGGGTGAGCTTTGCACTAAAGGATACCATGTCATGAAAGGCTACTACAAAAATATCGAGGCAACGACACAAGCGATTGATCAAGACGGCTGGCTGCATACAGGAGACTTGGCGGTCATGGATAAAAACGGCTACTGCAAAATCACTGGACGTTTGAAGGATATGATTATAAGAGGCGGAGAAAATATCTATCCGCGTGAAATTGAAGAATTTTTATATACAAATCCCAAAATTTTAGATGTACAGGTGGTAGGAATCCCTGATGAAGTGTATGGGGAAGAGGTAATGGCCTGGATTATATTAAAAGAAGGGGAGGCGGCAGATGCTGAGGAGGTCAAGGAATTCTGCAAAGGAAAAATTTCGAAACATAAAATCCCGCGCTATATAGAATTTACTGACGCATATCCAATGACAGCCTCCGGAAAAATACAAAAATACCGGTTAAGGGAGAAGGCCAAAGAAGTAGTGAAAAGATAATATTTTCAATGTTGTTGCACGATACCAGCCCTTTTGATTATACTTAAACTTGGACAATTAAGGAAAAGGGCGGTGAAAGCATGATTCATCTGACATGGCGTGAACGCGAAACAGTTAAGAAAGTTAAATGTGTGCATACAAACGCTGAAAAATATATGGTAAAAAACATGTTGACTGTTGGAAAAGTGTACGATGTTAAAAATGAAACCGAAGAATTTTATTACATTATTGACAACTCCGGCAAGGTTGGCGGATTTTATAAGGATTATTTTCAAGATGCATAGAAAAAGCCTGGCAGTAAGCCAGGCTTTTTTATCGAGCATCCGGGAACACCCTGCGTATGGTATCCGTAAATTCATCAAAGAAACCGGAAACAGGCTTTCCTTTGCGCATATCGTTTTCATAGCGCTTCATACGTTCATAAAAATCAGGGTTAACTGAGACGTAAACATTATCAATATCCGAGTCCACTAATTTTACAGTCCGTGATATACTATCCTCGATATTGGCTGTCAGCCCATTTCTTGCTGAACGGTTCAGTTTTGCCGCAACAAACGCATTATGATTTGTGACGATAATATTGGCGTGATTTACCTCAGGCAGGTCCGATACCTTGCGGGCTGCTACCTCGGCAACACGCATCTTGGAACCCGTTGTACTACGCACTTTTGTACCACGGATATCCAATTTGTGGATATTTCTATCCAATTCTTGATCGCTTATATCAACACCAGAAATTGCAGGTCCGCCGTGATTCGGAATATTATATTTTACTTTGGCTGGATTTATTTCATTGCGGGTGACGGTATCGTCATTCACATCATTTCGCGCACAGCCAATTAAACAGAGAGTAAACATGATGGAAGCAGTAAAGAAAAGCCTTAATTTCATTTTTTGCACTCCTTTATTTAGGTTTACAAAATTAGGTTTCCAAACATAAAAATAAACTATCCGGTGAAAAAGAAAAGAAGCATCAGTGACAATGCTTCTCAGGCTGTCGAAAAAAATTGCAACGCACTTAGCAAGGTTAACAAAAAAATTTTGGTATTTAGGTTTACACAAAATAAAAAATTGCCGAGAAAAATACCCTTTCTCGGCAATTGGAAGTATATGTGATGATGCTTCTTTTATTTGAAAAGATTATTTAGCCTGCGCTTCTGCAGGTTTTTTTGCATACAGCTTTTGACTAATTAAAGTTTGAACAGTCAGGAATGTTCCCCCCACAACCCAGTAAAGCGGCAGGGCCGCTGGTGCGCTAAATGAAAACATGACAATCATTAGCGGAGACATTAACCCCATAAATTTCATTTGTTGACGCTGCTGTTCTGGCATGGTTGACTGTGAAACCCTAAATTGGAAATAATATATAACTCCTGCAATTATAGTGATGATGATATCAGGCTGCCCCAAACTGAACCATAAAAATTTATGTGAGGCAATTTCTTGGGAACCGCGAATTGCATAGTAAAAACCCGTTAAAATCGGCATCTGAATTAGAATAGGAAGGCAGCCCATATTTAATGGGTTAACACCATGCTTTTGATATAGTCCCATCATTTCAGCTTGCAGTTCTTGTTTTTTCTTTGGATCCTTTTCTGCCTTCATCTTCTTTTGAATTGTATCCATCTCAGGCTTTAAGGCATCCATTTTTTCTTTCATATGCATTTGATTTTTATATTGTCTAAGCATTAACGGCATTAACACAAGCCTGATGATTAAAGTTACAAAAATGATCGCCAGTCCATAGTTTCCACCAAAAACTTCTGCGAAGAAGTGAATAATTTTTGCAAATGGTTCAACAAAGTACGTATGAAAGAAACCATCATTCTTCCCGCTTTGCTGGGAAGAGCATGCTGATAATAGTAATACGGAAAAAGATACAATCATTAATAGTAACGAAGATTTATATTTTTTCATATTTCCTCCTAAAGATATGATTTAGTACAGATTAGCGAATAAGAAGGAAATTGGCTTTTCAGAATCATCGTCCCGGAAACACGCTTTTCTTCGGATAAATTTAACGATTCTTATTAAAATGAAACTAACCGTTAAACTACTTTTTTTCTTATAAAAAAACAGCGGGTGAATTATTTTGGTGCCGTATGGGTTCGAAAGCGAACCAATTGAGGAGTATTCTACACCCCAAGCCCACAAATTTTTCAAAACCAGTCCTAGATAAATACTCATATAAAGGGCTGTTAAGGTATTAATATCCGAATGATCGATTAATAATTGAAACAAACATTTCACCTCACATCAGGTAACCAATGATATGAGTATATAAGAGAATAGCCAAATAATCAATTATTGTTATATGTTAATGTTTGGGTCTAAATGTTCATGAAAGGTCAAGAACACTAACTCCCGGATGGAATTAGTGTTCTTTAGGTAATGCCAATGTGCAGTTAACATTGAATAGGCAAAATCAACTTTCTCTTCGCTTGGCGGTTCCACATCCTTTAAAGGGTATTCGTAGCCGAGTGTTATAAAAAGAATTCACCATTAACAGCGCATAAATATTGATAACTAGTGAAAACGCTCCTGTTTTAATTTACGATAATATCAGCAATCATCGGACCATTATGGGCACGATTGGAATGAAGTTCGCAAATTAAGCGGTAGGTACCTTCCTTTGAGAATTGAAGTGGAACGATTGTTTCTTCCCCTTTTATTACAGTCCCCTTGATATCTGTACCTTCAATATAGAACGGATGCTCTTCTCCATTAATGCCGGTTATAAACAATTTTACCTTTTCCCCTTTTTCTATATTGATTTGACTCGGGTCCCAGCGATAGGCCTCTATATCTTTCCCATTTTTCATTTTGGATTTGTATTCAACTGTCACCATATGAATTTCTCGTATTTTTCCATCCGCCTTCTGATTAAAGACCGCAGCATCACCAGCTTTTAATAGAAACCAAGATGATATTGCTGCTAGCATAATACCTACTGCTAAAACAAATAGCAGCGTTTCTTTTTTTAATATCAGAAATTTCACAAGCATATCCCCCTTTAATATTTGTCCTAGTCTATTCATATGCCGGATAGGCAGGAAAACTTGTCTACTTTTTTTTTCTGAATTTTTGAATTGCCTCTGCCTGATGGTTGAACGATCGATAAAATGTCTACACTTGTAATAAGTCACCTCAAGAAAGTAAGAAATTGCTTTGTATTTCTTTAATAAACGTTTATAGTAAAATCAGGGATGAAACGAATACTAGGTGATTATTTTGAAGGGCTATCAGAAGGATAAAATTTTTAAGATTGTAAAACTTTTATTCCCATTGCTTTTATTGATATTTGCGATATTTGAAATAAAAAAGTTTGTGGGAAATTTAGATGTTCGTTTACTAGAAAACGAATTAAATCAACTCAATTTTTTGACGCTTCTGCTTATCATTGGCGTTACCTTTTCGGCTGTTTTACCGATGCTTTTGTATGATGTGATTTTAGTTCGGATCTTAGGGGCAAATGTCCCTAAAAAAGAATTGTTAGAGCAATCGTTTATTGCCAATTCCTTTTCTAATTTAATCGGATTCGGCGGTTTAATCGGTGCAGCGTTAAGAACGTACTTTTTTCACAAACTTGAACAGGATAAGCGGCGATTACTTAGTGTTATAGCAACGGTATCCCTATTTTATTTGGCTGGCATCTCATTATTATCGTGGGCAGCGGCACTATGGTTCCGAAGGTTTCCTTTATTTGTCGATACCAAATGGCTTTATTTTGCCGTGTTGGGTGTGGCCCTTTATCTACCAGTCTTTTTAATCATACATAGAATGAATGCTAAAAAAGGCAAGCAATCTTTGATTACGGTAAAAGAGGGAACCAAGCTCATTGGGGTTTCCTTTGTTGAATGGATCGCTGTTTTTTTGGCAATTTATCTATTGACCAGAATTTTGGGCATCTCAATCCCAATCGAAGATCTCTTTCCTGTCTATATCGCCGCTGTTTGCGCCGGTATCATCAGTATGATTCCGGGCGGTCTTGGCTCATTTGATTTAGTTTTTATTTGGGGGATGCAGGAATTTAATATGGCCGAGGAAAAGGTCCTCGTTCTGCTTCTTTTGTATCGAGTAGGCTATTACTTACTGCCGTTTATCGTGAGTCTAATTTTTTTTGTAAAGCTTTATTGGGAAAGATGGAACCAGTCATGGAATAATTTACCCAACGCGATATTAGAGGTATTCAGCCACGTCATTTTGACCATGCTAGTATTTTTATCAGGGCTAATCCTGCTTTTGTCTGCTAGTGTGCCTGGGATTATGTCGAGGCTTAAAATTGCCCAAGAACTGTTATCTTTTCCGATTATTAATGTTTCCCATCAACTCTCTGTTGCTGCTGGATTCTTGCTGTTAGGATTATCGCGGGGCATTGAATATAGAGTAAAACGGACTTATGAATTAACAATGTCAGCCTTAATACTTGCAGCACTGTTTTCCATTTTTAAAGGGATTGATTATGAAGAAGCGATCTTCTTAATTATTGTCGCCATCTTACTTAGGGTTTCCAAAGGGCAGTTCTATCGGGAAAGCTATGTATTAACCTGGGGAAGAACAATCTTTGATATTGCTTTAATTGTAATAATTACTTCGATGTATATTACCATTGGCTATTTAAATTTACCCGATGCCAAATTGGCGCTGCCTGCAAAATTATTGCCATATGTCATTATCGATTATCACGATTTATTTATGAGTGCGGGAATTGGGTTGTTTATTGCAGTTTCAATCCTTTCGATTGGCTATCTGAACAGTTTATCGAAAAAATGGAAATTTGAATCATCGTTGGCACAGGAACAGGAAATCCTTGAGCATTTGCATAAATATCAGGGGAAAGTCTTGTCCCATCTCATTTTCTTGCACGATAAATATATTATCTGGAATAAAAAAAGAAATGTTATGATTTCATTTCAAAAATATGCGGATAAATTGGTAATCCTCGGTGATCCAATTGGTGAACTGAATGATCTATCCTCCGCGATTGAAGAATTTCAGGAAATTGCCGACCTACATGGATTTTCGATTGTATTCTATCAGGTTAGTGAAGAAATGTTACCATACCTTCATAGCCATGGATTTGCCTTTTTTAAATTGGGGGAAGAGGCCTTTGTGAAATTGCAGGAATTTTCATTGGCTGGAAGCAAAATGAAAAGATTACGGGCCATTAAAAACAAATTTACCCGTGAAAATTACCGCTGCGAATTGGTGAATCCGCCTCATTCCAGCGAGCTTTTAAAGGAACTGCGTGAAGTATCAAATGATTGGCTTCAGGGAAGCAAAGAAAAGGGATTTTCGCTGGGATTTTTTGATGAAGCCTACCTGGACAAGGCACCTATTGCACTTGTAAAGGATAGTAATAGTAGAATTATTGGCTTCATGAGCATGATGTATGTTTATGATCATAACCAGACTATTTCAGTGGATTTAATGAGATTCCGTCCGGATGTAGAATCTGGTACCGTGGATTTTCTGTTTCTCTCCTTAATGGATTGGGCGAAGGAACAAGGTTACCTGCGTTTTAATATGGGGATGGCACCATTGGCAAATGTAGGCCTTTCCAAGTTTGCTTTTTTAAGCGAGAAAATTGCGGCGCAGATTTTCATGCACGGCCATTTTTTCTATCATTTTCAAGGCTTAAGAAAATTCAAGGAAAAATATACAAATATTTGGGAGCCGAAATATTTGGCCTATCGCAGAAAATCTTCTTTACCATTTATAATGGCACAAATTACCCTATTGATTTCGAAAAGAAGGGCATAGATAATGAAAAGTGGCTGGAACAATGGGTCTGCCGCTTTTTTTTATAAAAATTTTCCAAAATAGGCTCTTCATATCTATAAATATTTGGTAAAATCAATTAGGTAATTAGTCATAGATTGGGTGTTGTCATTGAGTAAATGGATTTTAATTTTTATAACAGTCTTGTTCTTATTTTCAAACCAAATTCCTGCCCTTGCACAAGGGCCTGGGGAACTGCCATTAAAAAGTGAATCCGCGGTGCTTTTGGACACTGAAACGAATGCTGTTCTCTACGGGAAAAATCTGGACGAAAAAATGTATCCTGCCAGCGTTACGAAAATCGCTACAGCTATTTATGCCATTGAAAAGGGGGATTTAGACAGTATTGCGACAGTCAGTGCCAATGCTGTTAGACAAGATGGTACTAGGGTCTACTTAGTGGAAGGTGAACAGATGCCGCTAAAAAAGCTAATTCAAGGGATGCTGATTAATTCAGGGAATGACGCCGCGGTAGCGATTGCAGAACATATTGATGGCAGTGTAGATCTTTTTGCGGAACATATAAATGAATATTTAAAAACAGTTATTGGGGTTAAAAATACTCACTTTACAAATCCAAGCGGCCTTCACGATGACAATCATTATACAACTGCAATGGATTTGGCATTGATTACGAACTATGCCATGAAGAATCCTCAATTTGCCGAGATTTTTGGAACAAAAAGATTACATTGGGAGGGCAAGTCCTGGAATACTGACCTTATCACACATCATCTTATGTTAAAAGGGGAACTTCCATACGCGGGAATAACCGGGGGGAAAACAGGGTATACCACGGTATCGAAACAAACCTTGGCCACCACTGCAGATAATGGGAATTTAAAATTAACGGCGATTGTCTTAAAATCAGACCAAAAAAGAGACAAATATGATGATACAGCCGTCCTGCTTGATTATGGATTTAATGAATATATCCATTCTACCTTAAAACATGGGGAAGTTTATAAGAGTGGTGAAAAGGAATTTCTTTTGGATACAGATCTCCTTGTTACCGAGGATAAAAATGGAATTGTAAAAAACGTCGACAGTACCGGCCGGCTATCTATTGAAAATCCAAATGGGCAGGTTCTTCAGGTGGCTCAGTTAAAACAAAAGGAAGAACCAAAACCTGTGAAAACTCCTTCAAAATCTAGTAAATCCACTAATAAGCAGGTATATGCTGCATCATACTTATGGGTTATCATAGCAACCGCAGCAGCTGTTTTGATAGGTGCCGGGAAGAAAATTACCGGTAAAATGTAGATGCATATACATATACATTTAGAAAGCCATGAAATTGCTAAAGTTTCATGGCTTTCTTTGTGTCAAATTGGTTGTCAATAGCATTAAAAAGGAGATGAAGATCATTGAAATGACTAACAGCCAAGCTAATTTCATATTACCTGTTTCCATAGCAACATAAACAGCAGTGGGTGCTGTCTGGGTTTTCCCAGGGATATTACCAGCAAACATGAGCGTGGCGCCAAATTCGCCCAATGCTCTAGCAAAGCTAAGTATGAATCCGGAAACAATCGATCTTATAGATAATGGAATAGTTACTTGCAAAAAAACATTAAAATCACTTGCCCCGTCCATTTTCGCAGCCTCTTCGATATCCTTGTCCACGGCTTGAAACCCAGTTTTTACAGATTGGTACATTAACGGAAATGCAACTATAGTGGAGGCAATAATCGCTGCCAGCGGTGTAAAGATGATGGAACGATCAAAAAGAGTCTCGATAAAGGCTCCAGCCGGACTATTTTTTCCAAAAAAGAAGATTAATAAAAAGCCAATAACGGTAGGTGGTAAAACAATAGGCAGGAGCATTATGGTCTCTATGATCATTTTTCCTTTAAAATGTTTATCAGCAAATAATCTAGCGAATAAAATACCAAAAATTAGTGCCAGTAAGGCAGAAATTATGGCCACTTTTAGTGACAATAAAATCGGGGGCCAAAATTCATTAAGCATAGTAGATAAAATACTTCCTCTCGAAAGGCAGATTATTCCCTCATTATAGCGAAACCTTCCAAGTCATAAAAGATATAAAACAAAAAAACTGCCAAATTGCAGTTTTATAGATCATCTTTATCTTTGGCCAATAGCTGCTGAGCACCTGAATCAAAGGAGCTTGGTGAATCAATTTGGTCTCGGTCATCGACAAAGCTCCTATTTCCAAAGAAATCACTCTTATCACCAAAATTTTGGCCGTAGCCTTGATTTTTCTTGTCGGAATTATGCCACTCAGCCAGCAGGTTTTGGCCAATATTTACGGCAGAAGCATTTTCAAAGGAATTAATTTTTATCATGAATATATTTATATTAATATATGGAACGGGAGCCGACATGTCATCTCCTCCTTATAATTGCTTTTAAATATATGCAATTCCCTAATGTTTATGAGGAAATTAAGGATTAAAATAACATTCAGTTAAGTATGATGAAGTAAGGCTTTGTTTTTTGCTTCCCTAAACAGGGGAGAGGGGGTGTGGATTGATGGATATGGAAAAATTGAAACAATGGCTGGAGATGGCAAAAAATATGCAAGGCGGAGATTTTTGGAACAATATCTTTGACCAGGAGTTTGCCAAACAATTTATGAATGAAGCGCCTTTTAAGACACCCTATTCCCAAACAAACCGGCAGCAGCCCGGCACCGATATGAAAAGCGAGAGAACGTTCCCTGCAATAGATTTAATGGAAGGGGAAGAGGAGGTAATGCTAGTTATCGAGCTTCCCGGTGTCTTAAAAGAAAACATAGAATTAGGGCTTAATGGCAATATACTCACTGTCAAAGGAAGAGCTTTGCCCATTCATCCACATTTGAAATATACTTATTCGGAAAGGTTTTACGGTGAATTCAATCGGCAGATTACCTTACCTGATACCGTAAATCCGCAGGATATCAGTGCTAAATTCTGGAATGGCTTATTAATAGTCAGTTATCAACGTTTCGTACAAAAGGGCGAAATTATCCCAATTGAATAACAGGTTTTTATAAAAAGAGGACTTGATAAGCAGTGTTTTCCATATAAATGAAGTAAGGTTAAAAATAAGGGAGCGTTTTAGGCCAATGTCAATAAAAAATTTATTCCTTATTTTCCGCAAAAATGATTATGAAAAAGAATTCCAAAAAAAAATAACTTCCTTAGAGAGAAATATAGAAGAATTGGAACAAACACTGCGGGATTTAAAGGCACAAAACAAGCCTGATGAGACCGTGAAAACAAAGGATCCTCCGATAATAATTGAAAAAATAAATATTGAAAAGATTATTTTGGATAAATATGAATTGAATAATAATTTTGGACAGCTTGGGATTAAAGAATTGAAAGGAAAATTAAATATAGGTGCCACATACGGCAGTGAATTTACACCACATCTCAATGAGGGTGAAGAGGAAAAAGTAACTGAGGCTAAAGAGGAAAAACTCAAGAAACAAGAAAGATCTAATGGGCCTAAGGTAAATATTAAACCAAAGGATCATTAATTGAAAACTCGCCGATTTGGCGGTTGTGATAGGAATAAGGCAGAAGCGTAGTTGAATTTATGCGGCAGGAAATCACTAATTTGGAAACACTTGCAATTTTCTATTTGCTAAAAAAGACTAAAGAGGAGTCCTTTAGTCTTTGTGTTAACATTATTGAAGTCTGCTTTCTACCGCTTGGCATACTTCATCAGCAGACAAACCGTTTGCATCAATAACCGGTGCTTTCGTAACGGTATCAGCCATTCCCATAACGTTCGAATCAAGGCCGGTAACGACACAGCAATCACAACTTTGGGCGTCAGACTCCTGTTTGAGTTCGACAACATCATATCCTTTTGCACGTAGAGCATCTTGAACATTTGTAAGAGATTGTTCTACTCCAACCCTTGCCATACAAACACCTCCTCCTGTCATTTATATTGCCTAAGTTTGACAGAAATATTCCGAATAACTATGGTTTATCTTTCAAAAGCTAAAATACGGAGGTGTGATTATGGGCAAACGCAGTAAGAAAAAAGCTGATCCTTCCACAATCGGCTTGGCTTCACCGGAAGTGGAAGGGCAAGGAACAACCACAACCGAGACTGGTTCAAGAATGCAGCCATCATCAAGAAAAAAGCAAAAGCAAATGTAGTATATCAATAACGGAGGCTGGCACATATGCCAGCCTCCAAATTATTATTTATACATCTCTGCTACTTGTTTTTGAATATCAGCATTGTCTAGGTATTCATCATAAGTCATTTGCTTATCGACCAATCCAGCAGGTGTTAGTTCAAATATGCGGTTGGCAATCGTTTGGATAAACTGATGGTCATGGGAAGCAAAGAGCATAGACCCCTTAAAATTAATTAATCCATTGTTAAGAGCGGTAATGGACTCCAAATCCAAGTGGTTGGTTGGCTCATCCAAGAGCAGGACATTTGCACCGCTAAGCATCATTTTGGACAGCATGCAGCGGACTTTTTCTCCACCGGAAAGGACGCTTGCTTTCTTTAAAACTTCTTCACCGGAAAACAACATTCTTCCTAAAAATCCACGCAGGAAGCTCTCGCTGTCATCTTTTGGTGAAAACTGACGGAGCCAATCGACAAGATTTAAGTCGCTATTCTCAAAGTATTCCGAGTTATCCTTCGGGAAGTAAGCTTGAGATGTGGTTATTCCCCATTTAAAGGTACCGCTGTCCGCTTCCACTTCACCCATTAATATTTTAAAGAGTGTTGTTTTGGCTGTTTCATTTGTCCCGACGAGGGCAATTTTGTCTCCCTTGTTCATGATAAAGTTAATGTTATCAAGTACCTTTACGCCATCGATTGTTTTCGTCAGCCCTTCTACTCTTAACAAATCATTACCAATTTCCCTATCTGGGGTAAAGCCGACATATGGATATCGTCTTGAAGACGGTCTAATATCATCAAGTGTAATTTTGTCCAACAGCTTTTTCCGCGATGTTGCCTGCTTGGATTTCGAAGCATTCGCACTAAAACGGGCAATAAAGCTTTGCAACTCTTTAATTTTTTCTTCTTTCTTCTTATTGGCGTCCTGCGCCATTTTTAAAGCTAATTGACTGGATTCATACCAGAAGTCGTAGTTGCCGACATAAATTTGGATTTTGCCAAAGTCTAAATCCGCAATATGGGTACAAACCTTGTTTAAGAAGTGACGGTCATGGGATACAACAATCACTGTATTTTCAAAATTGATCAGGAATTCTTCGAGCCATTGGATGGCCTTGATATCAAGATGGTTGGTTGGCTCGTCTAAAAGTAATACATCAGGCTTGCCAAATAGAGCTTGTGCAAGAAGGACTTTTACTTTTTCAGCACCAGCTAATTCTGCCATCTTTTTATAATGAAGCTCTTCACCAATTCCTAGCCCTTTTAACAGGATGGCCGCTTCGGATTCAGCTTCCCAGCCATTTAATTCGGCAAATTCACCCTCGAGTTCAGCAGCTTTCATGCCGTCCTCATCAGTGAAGTTTTCCTTCATATAAATGGCGTCTTTTTCCTGCATTACCTGATAAAGTCTGGTGTGACCCATGATAACCGTTTTTAAAACCTCATGTTCCTCATATTCAAAGTGGTTTTGCTTTAAAACAGCCATCCGCTCGTTCGGTCCTAGTTGGACTGTTCCCGTCTGTGCTTCAATTTCTCCTGCGAGTATTTTTATAAAGGTAGATTTTCCGGCACCGTTCGCTCCGATGAGACCGTAACAATTGCCAGGATTAAACTTAATATTCACATCTTCAAAAAGCTTTCGATCTCCGTATCTTAAACTTACATTACTTACAGTAATCATTCTTGCATCCTCCAAAAAAAACATATTGCTTTATATTATACCATTAATAAGGGGAAAGAGCGAATTTCACACTAATATTTGGGGGAAATGTATCATTTTTTTGAATTTTGCGGGGGGAGTAAAGTGGTAAACAGAAAAATTTTCTAAAAAAATTTTTTTGTTTTCATACTTTATTCATATTTTTGTTGTAAAATTAACGTAAGAAGCAGTTAAAAGAAGGTGAATTGTGTGGCCAAAAAACAGCTCACAGAACTCGTAAACAAGCTTAAAAAAGCTGGTATCAAAGTGAGTTTAACGAAACCAAAGTCCAATTATCATTTATCTTTGCAGCAATTAAATAAATATCCTTCATCTGTTGTTAAATAATAATATAATGTAGTGAAAAAGCGATTAATCCTTGGGACTAACCGCTTTTTTTATACTAATTAATTTTGTCCAATATTTTATTTTTAACTTCTTTGCGATTAAAACCATCGCCCATCGGAAATTTAGCAACAAATTTATTGTTTTCGTCAATTAAATAAGTGAATGTGGTGTGGACAAATTGTCCATTTCCAGGGTCTTTATATTGGAATTGTAAGGCCTCGCCAATCTCCCTAATCTTTTTCTGCTCATTTTTAATATTTTGTTTATCCCCTGTTAGGAATGTCCAGTTTTTGCTATTTTTAATTCCAAACCCGTTCATATAATCGGATAATACTTCTGGAGTATCACGATAGGGGTCAATCGTAATCGTAATGAATTCGATATCCTTGCCGAATACCCCGCTTTTTTCTAAATCCTTTTTCAGAGCCGCCATCTTTTGTGTCGTGGTTGGGCAAACATCAGGACAGTGTGTATAAATGAATTCAATAAGCTTCAATTTTGTTTGATCCTTGCCGAATGTATATTGATCACCATTTTGATTGATTAATGTAACATTGCCAGGAATTTTAGTGTTTGCATCCCGAATTAGAAAATATGAAATCCCGGCAGCAATACCTATAAATATTGCTAAACTGCAAATAAGGTAAATTTTTTTCATCACGATTCCCTCCTAACAATAAGATAAAGAAGTTTTCACAAAAATGATATGGATATTTTGTGAACAAAAAATAGGCTATGATCATATTGACAATTCATGCAAACTATAATAATCTGAAGATGAATTATAGTTTTCTTATTAAAGGGAGTATGTTTTATGTTAGGTGTCGTTCTTAACTAATCCAACTAATTGGATACTTTCATTCCGACCGCCTTTTTGTTTTTTTGATAACAAAAAAGGTTTATTTTAGTATGGGCAAGGAATGAGGTTAAGAACAATGGGCAGACATAAGCATACATTTTATAACCAATGTAGCTGTGTACACTCGTGTAGACAGTTTTTATTTTGGTATATTTTTGTATTTTTTCTTTTGCCGCAATGACATTGTTCATTGCGGCTATTTTTATTTTGGGAGGAATATAAGTTGAATCTGCATACCTTTAATGTATTGGAATTTAATCTAGTAAAAGAAACTATTGCAAGCTTTGCAATGACAAAGGAAGGAAAAGCGAAAATTGAGGATTTGACACCTTCTTCCAATAAGAAGCAAATCGAGGCTTGGCTTGATGAGATTACGGAAGCTGTCAAGATTCTGGGAAAAAGCGCCAGTGTACCTGTTCATGGACTCGATGGGATGGAACATATGCTTTCCAACTTAAACAAAGGAGTGGTCTTCCGTCCGGATCAGTTAATGAAGCTGTACGATTTCTTGGATAGCTGCGAAAAGATGCGAAAATATATGAAGGATAAGGAATATTTTGCCCCAAGAGTTGCGTCCTATGTCCATGTAATTGAAGAACTACCGGAGCTTGCCAATGAAATTAATCGCTGTATACGTAATGGCAGAGTTGACGATTATGCCAGCAGGGAGTTATTAAAAACTAGGAAGCAAATAGCCATTCAGGAGGAACGCCTAAAGGAAAAAACCATGCAGCTGGTAAGGTCCAATAAATATAAGTCATATTTACAGGAACAAGTTGTCAGTCAGAGGAAGGGAAGATTTGTGATTCCGATAAAAAAGGAATATCGGACCAAAATTAAAGGGACCGTCTTGGATACATCAGCATCAGGAGCAACTTTGTTTATTGAGCCAGAGGATATCGCTATATTCCAAGATCAACTTACCTGGCTTATGGCTGATGAAGAGACCGAGGTACAAAAAGTTCTCAGCTGTTTAACTGGATTGGTGGAGCAAAATGAAACGCAAATTCGGCTGGCAGTTGAAACGATGGTTCACTATGATTTTTTGTTTGCAAAAGCAAAATATTCTCGTTCTATCAATGGTTCCAGGGTGGAAATAAATAACACTGGTGATATTGACCTAATGGAGGCGAAGCATCCGTTGTTGGGAGAAAAAGCTGTACCATTGAATTTTAGAATGGCAAATAATAAACGAGCCTTAATTATTACAGGTCCGAACACTGGCGGGAAAACGGTTACCATCAAAACAGTTGGGCTGCTGGCATTAATGGCCCAATGCGGACTTCATATACCTGCAGATGAAAAGAGTAATATAAGTATTTTTGAAGCCATTTTAGTTGATATTGGGGACGGTCAAAGTATAGCTGAAAATTTAAGTACGTTCAGTTCCAGAATCGTTAATATTATTGAAATCTTAAAGAATGCTAACAATCGCACATTAACTTTAATAGATGAACTTGGTTCCGGCACTGATCCGGGTGAGGGGATGGGTCTGGCAACAGCCATTCTTGAAACTCTATACGAAAAGGGGGCAGTGATATTGGCAACCACCCATTATAGTGAAATAAAAGATCTTGCTGATCAGCATCCAGGTTTTATGAATGGGTCAATGGAGTTTGATCTTAAGAGCTTAAGTCCAACCTATCGTTTAATGATAGGGAAAGGGGGTGAAAGCCAAGCATTTGAGATTGCTTTACAGTTGGGAATGCACCCAAAAATAATTGAAAAAGCCCATAACGTAACGTATAAGGAAGAAAAAACCTTTGTTTCACCTGTTTCGGACTATTGGAAGCTGAAGGATATGGAAAAGCAGGTTATCATTAACAAATACCAAGACAAAAAGGCTGCCGGAAAACCTGTCCAACAAATGCCTCTATACCAGCAGGGGGACAATGTAAAAATCACACCGGGAAATGAATTTGGGATTGTTTATAAAGGACCAGATCAGCAAGGAAATTATATTGTCCAGGTTAAGGGTGAAAAATTATTAGTTAACCATAAAAGAATGAAACTATATATCGCTGCAAATGAATTGTATCCCGATGATTATGATTTCGATATTATCTTTCAATCTAAAGAAAATCGCAAAAAAAGCAAGATTCTTTCAAAAAGACATGATGACGAAATTATTATTGAACATTCAGAATAACGATCATGTAATAAACCTCAAAGAGGATGTCTAAAAGGTACGCCTATTAGACATCCTCTTATTATCATTTTTTACTCTGTGAATATTGTTTAGCCAAAAGTTGCTTTACTTCGTTATAACTGAGGCCCGACTGACTGTTTAGACGTTTTACTTCTTCAATATCTGTTCCAACAATCGAATAACGCTTCTGATTTAATTTCATCTTAAGTCCTCCAAATGAAATAGAAAAATGAAGAAATGAAAAGGCTAATTTTGGACATACTAAAGGAAAAGGAGGCGGTTCCGATTTTTTTTGGTAAACGTGCAAAAGAAGACGAAATTGAAACAATTCTTGTTGATACTGAAATTTACTCCTGTATGGATAATTCATGTATAGGCTGGATGAGAAAGGATTTTGTATCTGACGATTTACTGTGTCCAATGTGTGGTAATGAAATGGTACAGGAAATACGTGAACTTCCGAAAATATAATACAGCTTCATGATAAAGACTGTCTTGCTGATCGACAGTCTTTATCTATTATTTTGTATCTTCTATAAATTTTCGTTTTGCTGGCCGATTTCACCGGAGGCTATAATGGTATTGGCTTCTTCAAGAAACTCATGCTCATCAACAGAATCACCAGGTACATTTTTTAAATTTGGGAAGACGGCCCCGTTATTAATAGTAAAGGTTTTTTCTTTTGGAGCTGTTGTTAAATAATCATCCTTCCTTGCCATTTCATCATCTCCTTACGTACAGCTTTTGCATTCCATAAGCCTTCTATGCTTACCTATTTCTAACCAAAACGGAAAAAACTCTCCGGTCTATCCGGAGAGTTTTTTTATTCTGCCTTCTTTGCTAGGCAGCGGTCGCATTCCATTAAGTAAGATTCAGCTTGTTCCTCCATATGCTGACCGCATTCAGGACATTCTTTTTTAGGAAGGTTACGGAAAAATTCAACAGGGCTCATTAACATATTAAGCATCTCCTTTATAGTACAGTCGTAAGATATTACTTTTTGTTATAGTACAGTATGATTAAAAATAAAAGCTTACCCTTTTTTATTCTGCTTTTTTAGATAAACAGCGATCACATTCCATTAGGTAAGACTCAGCTTGCTCCTCCATATGCTGACCGCATTCAGGACATTCTTTTTTAGGGAGGTTACGGAAAAATTCAACAGGGCTCATTAACATTATTAAGCATCTCCTTTGTAATACAGTTATTTGATAATGATGTTTGTTGTAGTACAGATTAGTCAAAAATAAAAGCTTACTTTTTTTATTCTGCTTTTTTAGATAAACAACGATCACATTCCATTAGGTAAGACTCAGCTTGTTCCTCCATATGCTGACCACACTCAGGGCATTCCTTTTTAGGAAGATTACGAAAAAATTCAACCGGACTCATTAACATTTTATAACTCCTCCTTTATTAATACAGTTTATTTTTATCCCTCTTGTTATAGTACAGTATAAACAAAAAATAAAAAAATGTGTAGCCTTTTTTTAAAAAAAGTTAAAATTTTTTAATAATAAGCTTTTATCCCGGCAAGGCAGGTTTATTAATGTTCATTCATGGAGGATATAATTTAGGGCAAATTAAACAAAAATTTATCTTTCCTAACATTTCGCTTTCCATTACAATCATAGTAGTAATAGGTATATTAATGGGGGAATGCAAGTTAATGAATGAATTTTTAGGAGATTTTCATCCTTATCTTTTTATCATTGCTATTGGACTTACCTTTATGGCTTCCTATACGGCATTAGACATGTTTTCATTAATCTGGTCCTCAGATCGAAATAAAAGGTTGCTGTATATAGGCGGCACACTATCGATGGGAATTGGAGTATGGGTAACTAATTTTATTGGGTTATTAACAACTAATAGTACGCTGTTTGCTAATTACCATATTCCATTAACAATTCTCTCCATATTTATTGGAGTAGCCTTTACCGGAATGGCGTTTTTTCCGCTGTTTGGAAAAGAAATTAAAATGTCGCATCTGCTTGCTGGCAGTTCATTACTAACCTTAGCTGTTTTTTCTATCCATATAATAGGGATTTATTCTATGAATGTGACAATTAAATATCATTTCCTTTTATTTGCTTTTTCTGGACTATTAATGTTTGCAGCCTTTTTATTTTCATTTTGGATTTTGTTTTCAGTAAAGAATATTCCTACTGAAAATCAGGTCTGGCTAAAGCCAGTTAGTTCGATTATTTTAACTGCCGCGATTGCCGAAGGACATATTTTATTAAAGAAATCGACACTATTTATCACGGATAACAATACAGTTAGTTCTGCACCAGATAGTTTGTTTTTTACCTATTTGGTGCTGTTTGTTTCAATCCTAATAATGGCGGGACTGATTGTTTCAAGTACCTTAATTAGCAAACAGCTAGCCGCATCAGATTTCAACCTAAAGGAGTCCATTAAAGAAGTAAAAGATATAACCTTTGCTTTAAATCAATCATCCATTGTAGCGATAACCAATGCAAAAGGGATTATTACATTTGTTAATGAAAAATTCAGTGAAATATCGAAATACAACCGGGATGAATTGATTGGCCAAGATCACCGCATCTTAAATTCCGGCTACCATTCAAAAGACTTTTTTAAAGATCTATGGAAAACAATTGGAAATGGTGATGTTTGGCACGGGGAAATTTGCAACCGAGCCAAGGATGGAGGCCTATATTGGGTAGATACAACGATTGTTCCCTTTCTAAATAGTCACGGGAAGCCGTATCAATATGTCGCGATTCGGACGGATATTTCAGACCGGAAACGTGCCGAGGATCATTTAAAAGAAACAATGAAGGAAAATACTGATATTAAATTTGCTTTGGATCAGTCTTCAATTGTTGCCTTTACGGATTCACGGGGGAAAATTACCCGCGTAAATGACAAGTTTTGTGAGATATCCAAATACAGCCGTGATGAGATTCTCGGAAAGGATCATAATATCTTAAATTCTGGTTACCATTCCAGTGACTTCTTTAAAAACCTATGGAAAACGATTGGGGAAGGAAAAGTTTGGAAAGGGGAAATCCGCAATAAAGCAAAGGATGGAACTTTTTATTGGGTTGATACCACAATCGTTCCATTTCTCAATGACCAAGGCAAGCCATATCAGTATTTGGCGATCCGCAATGATATAACAGAACGGAAGAAGACAGAAGAAGTCCTCCACCGGCAGGATAAGCTTGCGGCGGTTGGCCAATTAGCTGCAGGCGTTGCCCATGAAATCCGCAACCCGCTGACATCTATGAAAGGTTACACTGAATTCTTACAGCTAGATGAGCAAGACCCTGAGCGCCTCGAATTTTTGAATATTATTTTAGATGAGATAGAGCGCGTCAATACCATAGTCGAAGACTTCATGGTCCTTGCTAAACCTAAGGCAGTGGAATTGGAAGAAAAGAATGTCGTTCCGGTCATCAGAAATGTGGTTTCGCTGCTTGAGTTTGAGGCGAGGAAAAAACACGTCAAGCTGCATTTTAACTGCAATCAGGAATTAATCCAGATAGAATGTGACGAAAACCGTTTGAAGCAGGTTTTTTTAAACTTTATAAAAAATGGTATAGAGGCCATGCCGAATGGCGGGGATTTGCATGTTAAAACGATCATTCATGAGAATAATGTGCAAATCTCTATTCAAGATACCGGTGTTGGCATTCCAAAAGAAAAGCTGAAGAAGCTTGGAGAACCATTTTTCACTACCAAGAAAAATGGCAATGGACTAGGGTTAATGGTCAGCTTTAAAATTATCGAAAGCCATAACGGGAAAGTATTTGTAGAAAGTGAACCAAATAAGGGAACAACCTTCAATATTCTATTGCCTGCAAAAACAGCCTAAAACGGAAGAACTATTCTTCCGTTTTTCTTTTTTATAAAATAGACAAAATTTTTCGCGAAAAATGAAGCCGTAAATGTAATAATTAGATTAATATGATTATATAGATAGTTAAATTATTACAGGGAGGGAGCATTTTGGGTGAAGCAAATTTAGTAAAGACAATTTGCGGATATTGCGGTACGGGCTGCGGATTAGTCCTAGAGGTTCAGGATAATAAAATTGTCAAAATCCGCGGTGACAAGGAAGCACCTGTAAACAAAGGACAAACCTGTGTCAAAGGTGCATTTGCTTATGAGTATGTACATGCCAAAAACCGGCTGACAGTTCCTTTGATAAGAAGGGCCGGGGAGCTGGTGGAAACATCTTGGGAAGAAGCTTATCAATTTATAGCAAGCAAACTTTCCGACATAAAAAGCAGGTGGGGATCAAATGCAATCAGCATGTTCGCCTGTGCGAGAAGCACAAACGAATCAAATTATATAACGCAAAAATTTATGCGGACGGTTATTGGCAGTAACAATATTGACGGCTGCAACCGAACGTGACATGCACCAAGCGTTGCCGGTCTGGCAACTATTTTTGGAAGCGGTTTCCCCACAAACACTTTGGAGGATTTCGACAAAGCAGAGGTATTACTACTGATGGGTTCTAACACGACGGAGGCACACCCGATTATCGCTAATCGCATGAAAAAAGCAGCAAAAGCCGGCCTCAAAATCATCGTCATCGACCCAAGAAAAATAGAAATGACAAAAGTTGCTCACCGCCACTTGCAAATCAATGTAGGCACTGATATTGCCCTTATTAATTCCTTGATTCGTGTAATTCTAAAGGAAGGTCTTTATAATCAAAAATTTATTGATCAATTTACAATTGATTTTGAAAAGCTGACAAATCAGGTTGAGCTATTTACACCTGAATATGCGGCCAAGATCACAGGTCTTGCTGCGGAAGAGATTGTGGCCACTGCTAGGGAGTATGCCAATGCAAGCGGTTCGATGATTGCTTATACATTGGGAATTACTGAACATCACTGTGGAGTGAACAATGTCTTTGACATTGCCAATCTTGCCCTTTTAACTGGAAACATTGGAAAGCCAGGCTCCGGAATTATGCCGCTAAGAGGACAAAATAATGTTCAAGGTGCCGGTGATATGGGCTGTCTTCCAAATCAATTGGCAGGAGCAATGAGTTTAAGTAATGATGATTACAGGGCCCGTTATGAAAAGGAATGGAATACTACTCTAAATCCTCAGGCGGGCGACACTCAAACCAGAACCTTTGATAGGCTTGAGATGGGAGAACTAAAAGGACTTTATATTATTGGAGAAAATCCACTTCTCGCCGATGTAGATATGAACCATACAAAAACATTGTTCAAAAAGCTGGATTTATTAATCGTTCAGGACATTTTTCTAACCGAAACCGCGAAAATGGCTGATGTTGTGCTCCCTGCCCGTTCCTGGGGTGAAGTCGAAGGGACTTACACAAACACCGACCGGCGGATCCAACGAGTACGTAAAGCTGTCGAGCCAGGTCCGAATACAAAGGAAGATTGGGTCATTCTTTGCGAGCTTGCGACATTGATGGGTTATCCGATGCATTATAACAACAGCGAAGAAATTTGGGATGAAGTTAGGAAAATCGCATGGGAAATGTACGGGGGCATTTCGTATGAGCGGCTGGAGAAGGAGTACAGCATTCATTACCCTTGTCCAGATGAAAACCACTCAGGTACATTTATTATGCATGAAAGGTTCCATCAAAACGAAGCGTCTTCTAAAAAAGCTCCTTTTGTGCCTGTAGATTATACACCGCCTATGGAGCCGCCGGATGAAGAGTATCCCTTTACGTTGACGACAGGAAGACGTTATGAGTCATACAACACGCATACACAGACTCGGCATTATGCTGCGGGAGTGAAAATAAAACAGACAGAAGAGACTGTTGATATCCATCCTGAAGACGCCAATTCCCTAGGAATAGTGGATGGGGAAGTCGTCCAAGTCCGCTCACGAAGAGGAGAACTTCAAGTAAAAGCCAAAATTACCGAACAGGTTGTACCAGGGCTTGTCTTTATGAGTTTCCACTGGAGCGAAACACCAACTAACGTATTAACTTTAAATGAATATGATCCGATTTCGGGAACAGCTGAATATAAAGCTTGTGCAGTATCGATTGAGCGGATAAGCTAAAAACAATAAAGAATAGTGGAAATTGGCATTCCACTATTCTTTTTTATTTCCTTTAACCCCAAATCTTAGGCAGGATGGAAGTTTCTGATGCGTTAGAAATGCTATTGTAATCTAACTGCCATTCTTGTTAATGAATTAACATCTCCCTGTTCTTTTTTTGATAAAAAACCATGTTAAGATTACCTTAGACATGCTTCGGTGGGAACATAGGAGGTAGTTAAATGATTTTTAAAATAAAAACATTCATTGCAGCTATAGGATTATCAGCGGGTTTTGGGGTGCATGCACATGCTTCAGCATTAGCAGTTCCTCAAGTGGACTCCTTGAAAGAACAGCCGGAAATGAATATTACAAATGTGCAAACTTTTGAAGATTGGATGAAAATTTCAACTCTAAAAGATATTCCAATGTTACAAAGTGAAAAACAATTGATTATTAATAAAACTGATACTATCTGGGACAGTGCAAAATACATCCAGGAAACAGTCGCTAAAGCAAATGAAACGATTATTAGTCCGGAAATCCAAATTGTTACTCCAAAAGTGGCGGAGAACAATGAGCAGAAACTAGAAACTGCTGCACCAATTCAAGACAAACCTGAAATAGCCGTTAGCCAGCAGGATGACAGTAAACCACAGGAACAGCCTGTTGTCGAAAATAAGGAATCTGTCGTAACGCCTGACAATAACAATCAAAATAATAAAACCATCGAAGCTGCTACAAATGATAATAATAACAACAATAACATCGACGCACAGCCGGTTGAAAATCAAAATCAACCAAAAGAGATTACTGTAGCCGCCACTGCTTATACAGCTTCATGTGAAGGCTGCTCTGGCATTACCAAAACAGGAATAAATATTAAAGCTAACCCAAATGCAAAAGTGATTGCGGTAGATCCGGCAGTTATACCACTTGGAAGCAAGGTATATGTTGAAGGATACGGTGAAGCTGTTGCAGGTGATATTGGCGGGGGAATTAATGGACATGAAATTGATGTGTTTATCCCTTCAGAACAAGATGCACTTAACTGGGGACGAAAAACAATTACAGTCAAAATATTAAACTAAAACAAGCCTGATCAAAATCCGGCCTGTCAAATTGTCGAGAATGGGTATTTTTCTCGGCAATTTTTTTTATTAATTGATTGTTTCTGCTAATGGGCCTGTTGATTTCCGCTCCGGGCACTCGCTTTCCGCGGGGAGGTCCTTGAGCGCTAATCAACAGACTTGTCGAAAAGCCTAATATAAATTAATGCGGTGAATCGTTAAATAAAAATTAGTAAATAAAAGGCAGTCGAAAGTTTCCCGACAGCCTGACAAGCCGGACGATTATCCGGCTTGTTTTGCTAGTTCTTGGGTTTTTGCAACAGTAGCTTTTCTTTGATAGTAGTACCAGTTTAAAGCGAATGAAATAGCATAAAATCCAATAAAGAAATAAAAAGCTGTTAGTGGCGTTCCAGTAGCCTTAACAGACCAGCCGAACAGTTTTGGAATTAAGAATGATCCGTAGGCGGCAAACGCTGCTGAAAAGCCTATAACTGGTGCCGCTTCCTTTGGTATGAAAATGTTCGGAATCATTTGGAAAGTAGAACCTGAGCCAATCCCAGATGCAAGGAACAGAATTAAGAATGAAATTAAAAATCCTGCAAAATGTTTAGCATTAAGGAAATAGATTACTCCAATAGCACCGATTGTCATAACGACAAATACATAGGCTGTAACTTTTGCACCTCCCATTTTATCTGCAATCCACCCGCCTACAGGTCTTGCGGCAGCCGCTACAAGAGCGCCAAGGAAAGCAAGAGAAATGTATTCAGGGAACTGTGATTTTAATAATAATGGGAATGCTGCTGAATATCCTATGAAAGATCCGAATGTGCCGATATAAAGAATGGTCATAATCCATGTGTGTTTCCGCTTAACGATCACAAATTGATCTGCTACTGATTGTTTTGCTCCTGGAACGTTATCCATTTTAAATGCCGCAAGTAATGTTACAATCACAATAGGGATAACCCAAATAAACGCTGCATTTTGTAACCAAACTTCTTGACCGTTAGATAAAACCTGCTTACCTCCAATTAAGGCAAATGTTCCAGATGTAATGACTAATGGAGTGATAAATTGAACCACTGAAACCCCCATATTTCCTAAGCCGCCGTTAATTCCAAGAGCAGTACCTTTTTCACTCTTTGGAAAGAAAAAGCTGATATTGGCACTTGATGATGAGAAATTACCGCCGCCTAGACCGCAAAGTGCTGCAAGGAGAAGCATTACAGAGTAAGGTGTTTCCGGATTTTGAACTGCAAAGCCGATCCCGATAGCTGGTATCGCTAAAATGGCAGTTGAAATAACCGTCCAGTTTTTCCCACCTATCGTTCCGACTGCAAATGTATAAACAAAGCGAAGAGTTGCTCCGACAAGACCCGGGATAGCCGCTAAAGTAAAGAGCTGTTCCTCCGTAAAGTTAAAGCCAATATCATTTAAGCGAATGGCCACCACTGACCAAATTTGCCAAACGATGAAGGCAAGCATTAATGATGGGACAGATATCCATAGATTTCTTTTTGCGTGTTTTTTTCCTTCCGCTTTCCAGAACTTTTCGTCTTCTGGGTTCCAATACGTTATTCGAGCCATTTTTATCTCCTCCAATGTGGATTTCTATTTTTAAAATGTTAGTTTTGTTGTTTACAATGTTAATATAAACCAAAGGATAAAATGATTTTTGTGACGAACGTCACAAAAGTAGTGAAGGAACTGTGAACTCGATTAAGTTGACAAAAAGTTGTAAAAAATTTACCCTGTTGCCGAAAAGAAAGAGACCTTCTTAAACGAAGGTCTCTCAGACTGTCGACAAATTCGAAAAACTTCGGGTTTGCCGGCAGTCTTTTTTGTATAATTAAGGTATCGAGATTTTTATGGGGTGAATGAAATGCTAACTAAAAATACACAGATGAACCGTGACCAAATAGAAATGATAGCTTTAGAACAACTTGTACCTGCGAACCATCTGGTTCGTAAGATTGAAGCTGCTATCGACTTTTCTTTTATCTATTCACTTGTTCAAGATATGTATTCATCTGAACGAGGACGTCCGAGTATTGATCCTGTTGTATTGATTAAGATGGCTTTCATCCAATATACCTTCGGTATTCGCTCAATGCGTCAGACAATAACTGAAATCGAAACGAATATGGCATATCGCTGGTTTCTGGGCTTTGGTTTTTATGATAAGGTACCTCACTTCTCGACGTTTGGTAAAAACTACGAGCGCCGCTTTAAAGATACAGATTTATTTGAACAGATTTTCTATCGTATTTTGAAGGAAGCCTCAGACAAGAAATTGATTAGTAGCGAGCACGTATTTATTGATTCTACACATGTTAAGGCAAGCGCTAATAAGCATAAATTTGAGAAAAAAGTAGTTCGAAAAGAATCAAAAGCTTATGAAGCACGTCTACAAGACGAGATTAATAAAGACCGCGAAGATCACGGAAAAAGGCCATTTCCTCCAGATAAATTTGATAAAGAGGAAAATAAAGAAATCAAGGAAAGTACTACTGATCCGGAAAGTGGTTATTACGTGAAAGATGAGCGAACAAAACAGTTTGCTTACTCATTACACGCTGCTTCTGATCAAAATGGTTTTGTTTTAGGTGCAATTGTAACTCCAGGTAATATCCATGATAGTGTCATTTTTGAACCACTCCTTGAAAAGGTAATTGAAAAGCATGGAAAACCTGAAGCTGTTGCTGCTGACGCCGGATATAAAACACCTGCTATTGCTCAATACTTATTTGAAAACGATATGATCCCAGCTTTACCTTATACTCGCCCACGTACGAAGGATGGTTATATAAGAAAGCATGAATATGTATATGATGAATACTACGATTGTTATATCTGTCCGCAAGGACAAGTATTAAAATATGCAACCACGACCAAGGAAGGTTACCGTCAATACTTCTCTAATCCGATTGAGTGTAAAAATTGCCCATTACTTTCACAGTGCACGCAGAGTAAGGAACATAAAAAACTAATTCAGCGTCATGTGTGGGAGAACTATTTAGAAGAAGCCGATCATCTTCGTCACACACAAGAAAATAAAACCATTTATGCAAGACGTAAAGAAACGATTGAGCGTGTCTTTGCGGATGCAAAGGAGAAGCATGGTATGCGTTGGACAACCCTAAGGGGCCTTAAAAAATTGTCCATGCAGGCGATGCTTACTTTTGCTGCCATGAATTTAAAAAAGATGGCCAACTGGACATGGAAAGGTCCAGAAATGGCGTAACAATAGGCATAGGATAGGCATAAATTTTGCTCTTACGAGCAAAAAATCCTACAAAAAGGCATCCGAATGGGATCATTCGAATGCCTTTTGTCTACAATCTGAGAGACCTTCTTAAACGAAGGTCTCTTCAGCTTGTTAACTTTACGCACTTTCCTCTTTAAACATCCCAACGTAATTTTGGGTTTCACCTACATCATCTTTAATCGCTGTTATAGTCAGCCATTCCTTATAAATCTCATTATTTTTACGCTTATTCCAAATGTACCCTTCCCAGTAACCTGTCGATGAAAGGCTCGCCCACATTTGTTTGTAAAATTCGTTGTTATGCTCCCCGGATTGCAAGACGCTTGGGGTCTTACCAACTACTTCCTCCTGTTTAAAGCCAGTAATTTTCGTGAAAGCCGGATTCACTCTTTGAATGATTCCATTTGGATCAGTGACACAAATTCCATCGACTGCATGGTTCACGATTTGTGCAGAAATATCAAGTTTTTCATGGTAGTAAAGCCATACGACGATGACCAGACTGGCCAATGAAAATTCAGAAAGGGCCATAAATCCAATAGCATAATGGCCTGTAAGATTAAAGAGAATGGTTAGAATAACTGGAGGAAAAAATCCTCCAAGGCCTCCCATCGCAGAAACAATTCCGTTGACAATTCCTGCATGCTTTGAAAAATAGAGAGGAACCAGTTTAAAAATAGCCCCATTTCCAATTCCAGCAAAGAAAGCAACCAATAAACAGCCAAAAGAATAAATGGGCAGGGATGGTGTAAACGACAATAAAAAGCCGGCGAATGTAAGGCTGAAGAAAACTGTTGCAAGAATCAAAAAAGGATTTACTTTATCCCCTAACCATCCGCCGACTGGACGGAAAAGAGTAGCCAAAGCAATAAATCCTGCAGTACGTAAACCTGCGTCCACCTTCGATAACTCAAAGTGATTCACTAAAAAGGACGGCAGATAAATCGTAAAGGCCACAAAAGATCCAAAGGTTATAAAATAAAACAAGCTTAAAAACCAAAGCTTCGGATTTCGATAAACTTTATTAATTTGTTCCGATAATGGAAGGTTAACCTTTTGTTCCTCACGGTCACCAAAAAGGAAATTTAATAGGGCGAAAATAATCACAATGATTAGGTATATTTGTATCGTTGTTCTCCAGCCAAACTCATCGGCCAGTACTGGTGCGAGGAAGGAAGTAACAGCTGTACCGATATTGCCTGCACCGTATATACCATTAATAAAACCATGCTTTGTTTTGGCATAATATTTTGGGAGAGAGGTTACCCCGATGGAAAATATCGCCCCGCCAATCCCCAGCACAAATCCGCCTGCAATTAACATAAACATGGAATTGGCATAGCTGATGATGGCAATCGGTAACAGGAGAAGTAGAAAACTGATTGAAAATAATATTCTGGCTCCAAACCGATTAGTCCAATAGCCGATTGGAACTCTAAGGAGAGACCCTAGGATAACAGGTACAGCTGTGGCCCAGGCAATTTCCGTTGAAGAAAGTTTAATATCTGCCCTAATAAAAGGCATTAATGAAGAAATGAGCACCCAAACCATAAACCCGGCGATTAGGCTTCCTGTTTGTAAAAATAGCTGCTTTGTTCCTTGATTCATTTATATTCCTCCTCTGCATTGCAATAAATTAAAAATAAAACTTCCTAATTTATTTCATGCACCACCAACAATTTATTTCCTCCGAAGCATTATATTACATAAAACTGTCACATTCTGTGAGGAATGGCACATAAATGTTGGAAAGTTGTTGAATAAATTTGAAAATTCACCAGTATCAGCCAATGTTATAAGATGGGAAGAACGATAGTATGTCAATAGAAAATTAATAAATAATGGACGGGATGGAAAATATATGAAAGGGATTTTCGACTTTTATGCATTTTAAAGTAAGAAGGTGAGAAAGGAATGAATGAAGCGAAAAAAAGACTTTATCTTGACCCGCCACAAATACTTCGATGGGTGAATTTCATTGTTAAACAAGTTATGTAGACGCCCCAATTGTCACATTAACAGTTTGTACATTAATAGTATTGGGCGGAATTGGCTTCATCGTTATGAAAGAGCTTTACGATTATCGACTCTCCAAGAAGTTGTCCCTGCATAAAAAGATTGTTCTTGTTACCACCATTTTTTTAGTGGCACTTGGAACAATAGGAACTTTCTTCCTTGCCTTCCTTTCCGATATCCAAAAGACAAAATCATGATTGGCTAAACTGATAGCGAGGAGGATACTTCAAAACATGGAAGATCAATTTGCAGTTATTGGATTAGGCAGATTTGGACTAAGCATTGCCAATAAGTTATATGAATCCGGAAAAGATGTGCTCGGTGTCGATGTAAACGAGGAAAGGGCAGATGAGGCTCAAAGCTATGTAACCCATTCCGTTATCGCAGATTCGACCGATCCAGAAGCGTTAAAGTCGATTGGAATTCGTAATTTTGATACCGTTATCGTCGCAATTGGCAATGATATTCAGGCCAGTATCTTAAGTGTTTTGCTACTTAAGGAATTAGGAGTAAAAAAAGTTATTGCCAAAGCCTTAAATAAATTACATGGGCAAGTTTTAAAAAAGGTTGGCGCAGATTGGGTTGTCTTTCCGGAGCGGGATATGGGAATAAGAGTTGCCCATCAGTTGATATCCCCAAAGGTGCTGAACTTTATTGAATTGTCCAAGGATTACAGGGTTGAAGAAGTAAAAATACCGGAAAAAATGACGAATAAAACCTTAAGAGAACTCGATTTGCGTGCCAAGTATAATCTTAGTGTCATCGCAATTCGCCACCATAACGATATTTTTATCTCCCCTTCACCAGATAAAATCATAGACCATGGTGATGTTCTAGTGGTTATTGGAGAAAACCGAGACCTTGAGCGATTTGCTAATCTCGAATAATCTAAGTCCCCCCATTTGAATAGGGGGATTTTATTTGCGAAAATATAATTATGTTGAGAGGAGAGATCGAGATGAAATTTACTGATTTAGAAACCACAAAAGAACGGCTGGAATTAATGAAAACATTAGCAACTCGTTTCCAATTGAGAGCCCACAAGGTAGATGTGGAGGGTGGGTTTCCTTTTGATAATATTCAAGATCTGAAAGACACAGGATATACCACATTAACCGTACCTAAAAAATATGGCGGCAAGGGAATCTCTCTTTACGAAATGATTAAACTCCAAGAACTGATTGCTGAAGGGGATGGTTCAACGGCCCTGGCGATTGGCTGGCATATGGGCATTATTTATAATTTGGACGAAAAAAATTCATGGAAGGAACATATATTCAAATTTTTATGTGAACAGGTAAAGGCAGGCTCGTTAATTAACAGCGCAGCCACTGAACCAAAAACAGGCAGCCCGACACGCGGCGGCAGACCGGAGACAACGGCAGAACAAAAGAGCGGCAGGTGGATTCTCAATGGCAGGAAAACCTTTACCACCATGTCTCCAGTTCTTGATTATTTTATTGTCAGTGCAAGTCTAAAGGATACTGATGAATTTGCAAATTTTCTTATTCCTCGGTCTGCTGAAGGATTGAAAATCGAGGAAACCTGGGACGTTATAGCCATGAGGGGTACGGGAAGCCATGATTTGGTATTGGAGGATGTCATTATTCCAAGCGAGTATATGGTCGAGCCAATTAAACCGGGTAAAAAGGGGGCGATGGGGTGGCTCCTTCATATTCCGGCCTGCTATTTAGGAATTGCAAAAGCGGCGAAAAGATATGCCGTAAATTTTGCCAAAGAATATTCACCAAATAGCATCCAGGGGACAATTATTGATTTGCCAAATGTTCAGCAAAAAATTGGAGAAATGGAATTGAAAATCTTGCAGGCGGAATTTTTCCTATATGGGGCCGCTAAACAATGGGATGAATCAACTGAGGAAGAAAGAGAAAAACTCGCCCCAGTATTGGGAGCCGCCAAATTAACTGTGACAAATTCCGCCATTTCCATCGTTGACCTTGCAATGAGAATAGTCGGAGCAAAAAGTCTTTCATCACAAAACCCGCTTCAGCGATATTACCGTGACGTTAGGGCAGGGCTCCATAATCCGCCAATGGATGATATGACCATCCAGCTGCTGGCAAAGAATAGTATTATCAATAACTAACCTGTAGAAACCAACAGGCCAATTAGAGTACTACCAAAAAAAGTGTAAGGCAGGAACTAACTTTCCTGCCTTACACCATGTCCTCATTTTCCTTTTCAAGATCTGCCGGCTGCGGCTGTGCTTGTTGAGTAATTGTTCCTAGAACCTCCCTATCAAATTCACCTGGGTCTTTTCCCGCACCCGGGGCAATATTAGCCATAGGCAGTTGTTCCAATTCTTTCCCTCGAGGCATTTATAATCATTCCTTTATTTATAAAGTAATTAAGAAATATTTTACTCTTCGATAAGCTGGCTGATTTCCACAGTTGTTCTTTCTTCGAGCGGCCCGCGCAAATGGACGGTCGCAGTTCTCCCATCCTCATTTAACTGGTCAATCCATACTGATGCACCATTGTATTTAACCACGATATCAGCGGATGAAGATAGGATTTGTTTTACCCTATTGACATTCATTACTTTCACTCCTCCATTAATAATCATTTTAGTCTGTGATGAACGAAGTGATTTTATGCAATGTAACCGCTTTCTTCTATTATATATAGAAAGGGTCTATAAAAGATAAGACTAAAATCCGATTGCACACCAAGATTCGAATGTATATGCTATTTAGAAACACTACAGGAAAGCAGGAAAGAAAAATAAGGCTGTCCCAAAAAATAAATTAATAAGAAAATGCTGAAACTAAATTTAATTTAAAACGTCTTATATTATTGAGTTTGAAAATAGTCATGTCCAACTATCTTATAGCATAAGAATAAAGGGACATTCAGCAACAAGTTATGTTTTTCTTTTTATAGAAAATATGATATAGTTATTGAGGTTCGTTTACCGAAGTTAAATTTGGTAAGTGAGAGGAGAAGTTTTAAAAATGATTAAGGAAAGACTTTTAAAAAAAGTAAACAAAAGTCATATTACACTTTACGTTATTGCAGTTGTTTTATTTTGGCTAAAAACCTATGCTGCATATCAAATTGAATTTAATTTAGGAATTGATAACAGCCTGCAAGAATTTTTATTATTTATCAATCCATTGAGTTCGGCGCTATTCTTTTTTGGAATTGCCTTGCTCTTTAAAAAGCGTACTAAGCTTGTTATGATTATCACAAATTTTATATTGTCATTTTTACTTTACGCAAACATTGCTTATTATCGCTTTTTTAATGACTTTATAACCGTACCTGTTTTAATGCAGACGAAAACAAATGCCGGACAATTGGGTGACAGTGCTCTCTCACTCATGTCCCCGCTAGATATTTTTTATTTTACTGACTTCTTTATTTTGATCGCCCTTGCTTTAACCGTGTTCAAACAAGTGACAGTTACGAACAGGAAGTCATTTAAAATCGTTCTTTTGTTTTCGATTACGACATTTTTGTTTAACCTTGGTCTAGCGGAAAAGGACCGTCCACAGCTATTGACTCGTTCTTTTGACCGAAATTATTTAGTGAAATATCTTGGTGCCTATAACTTCACGATTTATGATGTCATTCAAAATATTAAATCATCGAGTCAAAGAGCACTTGCAAATTCAACGGACGTTACTGCGGTCGAAAACTATGTTAAAGCGAATCATGCTGCGCCAAATCCTGATTATTTTGGTAAGGCCAAAGGAATGAATGTGATAACTATTTCAATGGAATCATTTCAATCCTTTATGATTGATTACAAGATGCCGGATGGTCAGGAAGTTACACCGTTTCTTAATTCATTGACACATGATCAGAATACATTTTATTTTGAAAACTTTTTCCATCAAACTGGGCAGGGGAAAACCTCGGATGCCGAGTTTTTAATGGAAAACTCATTATACCCAATGGCTCAAGGTGCTGTGTTTGTCAACAAAGCCCAAAACACTTATCAGGCTATGCCGGCCATTTTAAAAGGGAACGGCTATAATTCCGCTGTCTTCCATGGCAACTATAAAACATTCTGGAATCGGAATGTAATGTATAAGGCTTTAGGGTATGATCAGTTTTTTGATGCGGAATATTACAACATGACTGATGAAAACACGAAAAACTATGGTTTAAAGGATAAACCGTTCTTTGCTGAGTCTATGCCAATGCTAAAGAGCTTAAAACAGCCATTCTATACAAAATTTATTACCTTATCAAACCATTTTCCTTTTGAAATGGATCCGGAGGACACAGACTTCCCTGCCGGTAATACTGAAGATACGGTCGTAAATCAATATTTTCAATCTGCACATTATATGGATCAGGCATTGGAACAGTTCTTTAATGATTTAAAGGCTTCAGGTTTATATGATAATACAATGGTTGTTATGTATGGTGACCATTATGGCATTTCCGAAAACCACAACGATGCCATGGCACAAGTACTGGGAGTAGATGAAATTACTCCTGCAATTAATGCTAAATTACAGCGCGTACCTTTATTTATCCATGTACCAGGAGTACAAGGCGGGATTCAAAAGCAATTCGGCGGCGAAGTAGATGTTCGTCCGACTGTTCTTCACTTGCTTGGTATTGATACGAAGGACTACCTAGAGTTTGGTTCAGATTTACTGTCGCCAAATCATCGTAATTGGGCTTTATTCAGGAATGGGGATTTTGTATCCTCAGATGTTATTCAAGTAAAAGACAAATGCTATTCAACTGAAACAGGTGAGCTTTTAGAGAATTCAGAGGCCTGCAAGGATATTGCAGACAAGGTTAGCTCAGAACTGCAAATGTCTGATGAGGTTGTCTACAAAGACCTGCTTCGTTTTTATCAGCCGGAAGGATATACGTCAATCAATCCTAACGACTATGAATACTTGGGACCTAAGACAGGCAAGACGTCCAAAACAACTGAAAGCAACTAAAACCGAGGGAAGATGAAAATCTTCCCTCTTTTTTTATTGTTTTAAAAACCTTTGAAAAAAATGTTGAAAAATCTTAATAATAGTGTAAAATTTCACTATATAGGAAATAAATGTATTTTATGGGAAAAATGTTCATTAATGGAGAAGGTGATGAAATGGAGCCGAACAAAAGAGAAGAAAGGCGAAAAATTTTTCGCCAGGAGCTTTTCACTCTTCGAGAAGAAGGATACCTTTCTGAGGCAATCGTCGAAACGGTCGCAAATGCACACCATCAATACCATTTGGATTTATTGGAACAAGACAAAATACCAAATCAAGTTGAAAAAGCGGTGCCTGTTAACAAAACCGCATCACCGAAACCAAAAAAGATTAAAAAGGTGCTGACACCGGAAGAGATCCGTGAGAAGAATATCACTTGGTCATTAAACATTGGAGTTATCTTTTTGTTGATTGGCGGATTATTTGTTGCCACAAGCAAGTGGGAATCCATGACAAGTGTGATGAGAAGCGGTTCCATTGCAGTGGTTGTATTATTGTTTTTTGGAATCGCCATGCTTGCTCAAAAAGTACTGAAGATTAAAAAAACAGCGTTTGCCTTTATTGTTCTTGGGAGTTTATTTCTGCCTATTTTTATCATATCTCTAGGATGGTTTGGACTATTAGGCGGGTATTTATCCATCAATGGAGAAGGCAGATATTTGCTTGGTATGCTGGGGAGTATTGTTCCGGTTGTTGTTTATCTCCATTTTGCAAAAAAATTGAGATCTAGACTGTTCGTTTGGTTTTCCTATATATCGGTTTCTGCTGGTGCTGCTTTTTTGCTGTCAGGACTAAAACTAAAAGTCGACTTCTTTTATTTTGGGATGATGCTTTTTAGTGCTGTTCTTATTTTTATTTATCACAAATATAAAGGCATAGAAACCTATAAATTGTTTACCAAAGAATTTGCGCCCTTTATACAGGTCAATCTCGTTCTTTGCACCTTATTCATGCTGTTTTTATATGACAATGAAGTTCTCTATAGTTTTAACCTGCTTTTGACAGCTGTGGTTTATTTATCGATGATGTATGTAAGTGGTAGAAAGGAATATCATTTCGTATTTAGCGTAATGATTGTTTATGGGGCATATCAGTTGATCGAAAACAGCTTCCTGGACTACTTTGGAGAAATTGTCTATGCCTTAATCGGTTTTGGCTTTGTGTTTATTCCAAAAGCGTTAAATAATAAGTTTCTACTTGATCGGGTATTTCAATATACAAGTGCCGTTATCTCTGGTTTTGCTTTTATTTATATTAGCTTGGAAGGCATTTTACTCCGCTCTGGAAGCCCCTCTATTGTTTTGATGTTTGCTTATTTTATCATAGCAGCAAACTTTATTTATTTATCTCATAGCAGCGGAAAAAAACTGTTTCCATATTTAAGTTCAGCTTTCATGGCATCAGGTCTTTATGAGGCGATCCATTTAGTCTTATGGAAAATCGAAGGTATTGATACTTCACTCTCAATATTTTGCAGTGGATTCCTCCTGTTCACTTTAATAGGAGTAGGAAGATTTAAATGGCTATCTAAAATTCATAAAAGTTCTAAGGATGTTGGATTGGCGATTATTGCCGCTAGCTTAATCACCGCAATTCTGTTTAACCAATGGTGGGAGCTTGGGGTTATGCTGCTTCTAACGGTTTTGGTCACTTATTTGATTTTGAAGAACGAAGCAGGCGTTATTTTTAAGGAGATGGCTCTCTGGAGTCTGCCCGTTTCGCTTGGTTTTTCAGCGATAAGCTTTGGACAGGAATTAAATATACGATATCAATATTATTCAGTTGATTTTGGAAATGCAGTCAATTTTGCGGCGGGTGCCATTTTAGTGTTGTTGTCAGCCGTACTTTGGAATAAGCGGAGTGAAAAAAAGTTAAGCAATACTTCCCTTTATTCATCATCCTGCATTTATGCGATTGCCATTGCCCATGCATTATTTGGGCAAGTTAACCCGCTATGGGTACAGCCGCTAATTATTACAATCGGTGCAGCACTTTACTTCTACCTATATAAAAGGATTGGGACGGATTGGGCACCGTTTCTTGTGAGCATCAACACAATGCTAGTTTATTTTTCGGCCATCCATTCTGTTTCCCTGAAGGTTGATTTGGGCCGCCTTACGAGCTCCTTGATGGCTGTAACAAGTGCTGTTTTCTTGCTGGGGATCGCTTTCTTAACTAGGAAAATGGACTCCGTCTTGTCATCTGCCTTTGTTTGGACGGGGCATATCTTGTATCCGATTGTGCTGGCATCTACGTTGTTTTTTTATCACACGGATGCACTTTATAATTTTGCCATTTCATTGCTTGTATACGGTCTGAGTACAAATATGGCAAAAAATGAATGGAGTATCAAAATATTCCTTTACGGTGCTTTTACTTCATTATTTTTACTAATCTCAACCGGGATGGATAAATGGCTGGATTCTGTTGTGGGATTGTATGAATTCCCAATTACAGCTGCTTTCATTTTTATATTCTCCTTACTGGTCAATGATGAATATAAAAAGAGAACCGCCTGCTACTTGATTCCATTCGCTATTTTCGGAATTGGCTGTCTCCTTTGGACGTATCCGTTTAACTTGCAGCCTTATATCGTGATGATTGCTTTCACTACGGTCACATTACTTTATTTGCATAAAATAAAATGGGATGTACTTGGTATCATTCCGTTGTTTTTCTTGTTTGCGGCAACGGCACAAATTGCTTATTTAGGTGACCTGACATCTGTCCAATATTTGCTCCTTTCAGGCGGGTTGGGGATTTCGATGTCGGCAATCGGCCATAAGGTATACGAACAGCTGATCAGCAAGGGAACAAATCTTATTACTATCAGAATAGATGGGTATACCATTATTTCCTTTTTGTTTTTTGTGATGATGTACTTCTTTATGGATGAATCACTATGGAGTCACGCTCTCCCAGGCATATTGATTGCCGGTAACTTTTTCTTGCAAAGAAAAAGAGTACCAGCAGCTATCTCAGTGTTTTTCGGGATAGCCGCCCTCGCCTATTTATTGCAGCCGTACTATGCCATTATTGGGCTTGTCGATATTCCTCTTTTATGGGAGAGGGAAGTCCAGGTGCTGCCTTTCATTGTCCTAGTGATATTCACTCGCCGACTATTAAAAGGCAAGTACACACAAATAACTAAATCGATTCAATGGACATCCCTTATCGTTGTTTCACTATTATTAATCCAGGACGGGCTGGCAAGCAATACTATTTATGATGCCATCATTCTGGGTTCACTTTCCTTACTGTCCATGCTTGCAGGAATGTATTTGCAAATAAAAGCGTACTTTTTTACTGGTGCAGGTGTGTTACTTCTGAATGTATTTTTGCAGACAAGACCTTATTGGGGGAATATGCCATGGTGGACTTATCTGTTACTCGCCGGACTTATTCTGATTACTGCAGCCAGCTTTAACGAATGGAATAAACAAAAACTCCTGAAAGGGGAAACGACTTTTATTACTATTTTAAAGGAAAAGACAATTGATCGAATCAAGAGATGGGATTAACCAGTCTGAAATTTATCTATTTTTCTTGAAAAATACCATAAAGTCTGTTATTATAGTGTTAACTTAATATTTGTCATTTAGGAGGAGTCTGTCACTTAGGGATATCTATGCCCTTTGTTGACAGGCTTTTTTTGTCTTCATTTGTAAAGAGTCTGTTTGTAAAATTCAGACTCTTTTTTTATTTTTTAGAAGGAAAGGTGATTTTGATGGAGTTATTATTTCAATTGGCGGTTATATTAATTGCCTCCAAAATAGCGGGAGATATCAGTGTCAGACTGGGCCAGCCATCTGTGTTGGGAAAACTGGTTATCGGTATTATTTTGGGACCTGCTGTTTTGGGGCTTGTAGAAGAAACAACGACATTAGAACAGATCAGCCAAATAGGAGTCATTTTGTTAATGTTCATTGCCGGCATGGAGACAGATTTGGATGAATTTAAGCGTTCAGGAAAAGCTGCTACATTTGTGGGTTTAAGCGGAATAATTGTTCCTTTGGCGGTCGGTTTTTTGGCCGGAATTCTTATGAATATGACCACGATTGAAGCCTTATTTTTAGGGCTGCTACTTTCTGCTACAAGTGTCAGTATTTCTGTCCAGGCGCTTAAAGAGTTAAATAAAATGCAGTCAAAAGAGGGAGCAGCAATTCTTGGGGCAGCAGTCATCGATGATGTTGTGGTTATTATTGCCCTGGCGTTTTTAATGAGCATGGCCGGCGGCGATGTGAATTTAAGCATGGTTATAATTAAAAAGGTCCTCTTTTTCGGTGGTGCCATTTTAGCTGCTTGGAAGCTTGTTCCATGGATTTTAAAAAAGTTTGCCCCATTAAAGGTTACCGAGTCAGTCATTTCAGCGGCATTAATTATTTGTTTTCTTTATGCCTATTTAGCTGAGGTAACTGGTGTAGCAGCCATTATTGGAGCGTATATTGCGGGTGTGGCGATCAGTTTAACAGACTTCAAAAAGGAAGTCTTTGAAAAAGTGGAAACAATCGGCTATTCCATTTTTGTTCCAGTTTTCTTTACATCGATTGGTATAAAGGCTAGCTTCGAAGGCCTTGGGCAAAATATTGGGCTTATTATTGTCCTTAGTATAATTGCTATTTTAACAAAACTTATTGGTGCAGCTGCGGGCGCTAAAATGGCCCGTTTCTCATGGAACAGTTCACTTGGAATAGGTGCAGCCATGGTTTCACGAGGTGAGGTTGCTTTGATTCTTGCCACAATTGGAATAGACTCAAAATTAATCAGCCAACAGCTATTCTCCATCCTAGTAATTGTTGTTCTTGTGACGACAATTGTAACTCCACCGATGATGAAGTTTTTCTTTCAACGGGGCGTCAAGCAAAATGCAATGAAGAGTACAGCATAAAGGAAGCGGCTGCCCTCCAGGGGCAGCCGCTTGCCGTATCAGCTGACAGATTTTAATGGACTTGACAGTTTATTGTCAGGTGTCTTTTTGCCACAATTCCGCAATCCCATTATAAATCTTGTTGTAAATATTAAGGCTGCACCAATTATGAAAACACCACATAATGCTCCAACCTGGTCGGAACCGGTCCATTCTGGTAAATGTTCGGCCCATCTTCTTGGTGCGCTGTTTTTTCCGGCATAGAGGAAGGAACCAGTCAGGCCTGTAAAGAAGATAAAATAAGTGGCAATAGCCAATTTATCAAGTTCTGTTTGTTTTTGCCTACCTTCTGTTTTATTGAAGTAATACATAAAGCCGAAAATCATCGCGATAACGCCCATTCCCATATAGGTATGGAAATGGCCTGGAACCCATTTAGTATTGTGCATTACATGGTTAACGACAATGGTTGCATCAATGATAGCTGGTACAGCGCCAGCCACCCAGCCAAACATCGCTATGAACATCATGCTTGAGGCAAAATCCCATTTCACACTAGAGCGGAAAATAATCATTAAGGCGCCATAGGCTGTTACAACCATGACAGGAAGGCCGTTTGCATAGGAAAATACTTGCCCGATTATCAGCATCCATCGCGGTACGGCAAAGTCCATTAACAGATGGTGAGTATAAATCATAAGTGTGAATAAGGTAGAGAAGTTCCAAGCAATCAAAAAGGCTTTATTTGATTTCCATGGACGTCCTGTATATTCCTGCAGGATTTCATAAACCGCAATTACAGCCATATAAATTGTACAGTTAGCGAAAATATGCCCAAACGCATAGGTTAAATGCTTGGCAAGCATCGGATTAAAGGTGAAATCTGGATTAATAATGTTGATGATTGATTCCATTAGTGCAGTAGCACCAGCAAGAATCCCAACTGAATTGGCGATAATTACCATGGTTGTTGCCACAACTGCCGCTGGCGGACCATATCCTTGTTTCCCTCTAAAGATATAATCCCAGCCCAGCGATTTTCCTAAGCCGCCGTATTCCTTGATAAGTCTAGCTGCCAAATAGAAATACATAACAAGGTAGCCGACACCAAGAATTAGAAGTCCAAACAGGAACAACAATGCGCCAGTCATCCCTTTAAATTTTGCTGAAAATGATGGAAGAGGATACAGAAATGTCCATCCATCTGAAAAGTTAAATCCGAAAATAGCAGTCAGAATTAAAACAACACCAATTAAAGACAAGGCCAAATTGGCAAAAAAGACTTTATGATTTAATTGGATATATTTTGATAGAAAGTACCACATGATGGCACTGCCGCCCAATGCAGCAATTCCAATCATTCCTGTTCCATGAATAGTCATCACCTTATAGAACAATTCCGGTGAAATTTTAACAACATTTCCTTGGTTCAACAGCATAATTACGCCGAAAATCATCATCAGAACCAGTACAATAGAGGTAACCACTAACGAAAAAACCACGCCTTTTTTAATAGATTTACGTGCATTGTTACTCATATTTGGTTACCTCCTTTTGGCTTGACGACAATATCCTTGATCATGACATGATGTCCGGTACTGCAATATTCCAAGCATAATATTTTGTAGGTGCCCGGTTTTGTAAATGTTATCTCCATTACATTGGTATATTCAGGCATTGCCTGCGTCTGGGCAATTAATTTCATTTTTGGATCATATAGTCCAAATCCATGGGTTACATCCTTGCTAGTGACACGAAACTGAACTGGTTCGCCAACTACAAAGTGGTCATCACTTAGTTCCCAGGAAAATTGCATCCCCGTAACATCCACAATCTTGTTGGTTGTATCTGCTTTGGCATGCTGGGCATGATAAGGCATTTTACTTAATGACAGGGCAGTAGCAAACCCCATCACAGCAACAAGCCCTAAAAAATAGAACTTCCGGATTTTGTAGCCTTTCTCTTGAATAGGCCCATACTCTCGTTGTTTCCTCGACTCCCCATAAACGAAAGAAAAAGCAAGTGCAATGAGGAAAACAAAGAACAGTGTAGCGTACCATGCAATTGATTGGTACATGAAATCCCCTCCCAATATTGTTTCAAAAAACAAGTCATCCCCCAACAACTTGTTTATTCCTTTTACATTTTAATGTCCTTCTTGTGACAAAATAGTGAAAAAAATCATACATTCTAGTAAAACTGAAAATTTTCCTATTTTAAATAACTTTTTTCAATAAAAACAGGAAAGTACCCCCAAGATTTACATAATGTATTCGAATAGTTTAGTAAATTACTATACTCGGGAGGTTAGATGATGGGAACCTTATTGATTGACATTGACAAATTACTAGAAGCTACTTCAGATCTAACATCTGAGAAAAATATTGGAAAACTGAAACCGGTAGAAATTGACAAGTTGCTTGACAGTACAAAAGATTGGTGAAAATTAGATCCTAGTTCCTCCGAATACTTTTTATAGATTTGCCTTCCATTATTGGAAGGTTTTTTTTTTTGAAAAAAGCACTAAAATTGTGGAACTCTTTCGATTTGCCGCTTTAAAGCAAAAAATAAATTTTGAATTTTCTATTGCTTTTGTACTAAAAAAATACTAGAATAATTTTTAATATAATAAATTTTTAGAAAAATAATTAGGGGGATTACTCTATGAAGAAAAAAGTCAAAGGCCTTTCCATTGCTTTAGCCGGAATGCTGCTTCTTGCCGGCTGTGGAAGCAAGGAAACTTCCAGCGAATCAGAAAAAGGCGGGGCAGATAAAGAATTTAAAGTCGGAATCAGCCAGTTTGCACCGCACCCCTCATTAGATGCAGCAACAGAAGGCTTTAAGAAGGCCTTAGCAGACAAAGGAATCAAAGTGAAATTTGACGAACAAAATGCTCAAGCAGATATGAACAACACCCAAACAATTGCTAAGAATTTCGTAGGTGACAAGGTTGATTTAATCTTTGCAAATGCTACTCCAAGTGCTACAGCAGCTTTGAATGCAACAAAAGACATTCCAATTATTTTCACATCTGTAACTGATCCAGTTGGCGCAGGCTTAGTTAAAGCTTTTGACCAGCCAGGAAAAAATATTACAGGAACAACTGATAATCATCCAGAAGCAACAAAGAAAACAATAAATTTCATTACAGATGAAGTAAAAGCCAAGAATGTTGGCGTCATTTATAACTCCGGGGAGCAAAATTCCGAAGTTCAAGTGAAAGAGGTTAAGAAATTAGTAGAAGAGAAGGGTGCTAAACTTGTAGAAGTTTCTGTGGCCAATACTTCTGAAGTGAAACAGGCTGCTGAATCGTTGGTGGGCCGTGTCGATGCCATTTATATTCCAACTGATAACACAGTCGTTACTGCACTTGATTCTGTTATTGCAGTCGCCAACAGCAAAAAGATTCCTCTGTTTGTCGGTGAACTTGATTCTATGAAAAAGGGTGCCGTTGCAGCAACCGGATTCAATTATTTTGACATTGGGTATCAATCTGGATTAATGGCTGCTGACATTTTATCCGGAAAGAAAAAAACTTCCGAAATTCCGGTTGAGCTGCCGAAGACTCTAAAATTGGTCATTAATAAAAAAGCTGCTGAAGCTCAAGGTCTTGAAGTAAAAGAAGAATGGAGCAAGCTTGGCGAGTTTTATGACGGGAAATAGAAAAGCGGAAGCGCCTTGTTTAGTGGCGACAGGCATAAGTCGAGCCAGCGAGAAGGCTGCCTTTTAGCCTTCCTGACGGATTGGCTGTAGACCTGCGATCCCCTAGGCGCTGGAGCTAGACAAATAAGAGTGACGAATAGATTAACAGGAGTCAATCTTTCTAGGATTGACTCCTTATGCGCTTGAAACAAAGCGATGAGGCCAAACTTATTTAGCTAAATGTCAAAAAAAGGAAGGATGAACACAATGTTTACAGCCATATTTGGATCATTCGAAGCGGGTATCATCTATGCGATTATGGCGCTGGGCGTCTATCTATCCTTTCGTATTCTAGATTTCCCAGATTTAACGGTAGATGGAAGTTTTGTTACAGGAGGCGCGATTGCTGCCGTTATGATTGCAGGGGGAGCGAATCCCTTTTTAGCAACAATAATGGCTTTATTTGCGGGTTTTCTTGCTGGATGTATGACCGGGATCCTACATACTTTTGGAAAAATTAACAATTTGCTTGCCGGTATTTTAATGATGATTGCTCTTTACTCCATTAACTTAAGGATTATGGGGCGTTCCAACATTCCATTATTAAATACGGATACAGCCTTCACGAAAATCGGAGATATTTTCGAAAAATTGGGAATTGATTCAATCCTAAACGGACTGCTTACCGCAGCAGGTTTAGGCGACAGTCTTCCTGAAACATGGGGCATTCTTATTTTCATGCTTATTGTTACCTTTATGATTAAGTTCCTGACCGATTGGTTTTTACAAACGGAAATCGGGCTTGCTGTCAGAGCGACAGGAAATAATCAGCGCATGATTCGTAGTTTTTCAGCCAATACAAATCTTTTGACTGTTCTTGGTTTGGGACTCTCCAATGCTCTAGTAGCTTTTTCCGGAGCATTGATTGCCCAGCAAGGCGGTTTTGCGGATGTCGGAATGGGAATCGGAATGATTATCATCGGGCTAGCATCTGTTATCATTGGCGAAGCATTATTCGGTACTAAAACAATTGCCAGAGCCACACTTGCTGTAATTGGGGGCTCCATTATCTACCGGATTGTAGTTTCAATGGCACTAAGAATTGAATTCCTCGATCCAGGAGATATGAAGTTGATAACCGCAATTATTGTCATTCTTGCTTTGACAACACCTAAGATTATTGAACGTTCAAAAGAGAAAAAGCGGAAAGCTCGCAGAAAAGCAGAAAAACTGGGCGTAATGCAAGCATCTGTAGAGCGGAAGGGTGAAAATCATGCTGCAGTTAAATCAGATTCATAAAATTTTCAACGAAGGTTCGCCAGATGAAAAGATTGCCATTGATCATATTAATTTAACTATGAAAAAGGGAGATTTCGTAACAGTTATCGGAAGTAACGGAGCGGGTAAATCAACCCTAATGAATATCATTTCTGGCGGCATACTCCCTGATATTGGCGAAGTTTTTATCGATGGTAAAAATGTGACCACAATGTCCGAGTATAAACGTGCAAAAATGATTGGCCGCGTCTTCCAGGATCCGATGGCCGGTACAGCACCGAGCATGACAATTGAAGAGAATCTTGCAATGGCATATTCCCGGAATAAAACAAGATCCCTTAGGAGGGGTGTTACAAAAAAACGCCGCGATTATTTCCGGGAGGTTTTAGAGTCGCTTCATCTTGGACTGGAAAATCGCCTCAGTGCAAAGGTCGGGCTCCTGTCAGGCGGAGAACGTCAAGCCTTATCATTATTAATGGCAACGTTCACAGAGCCTTCCATTCTCCTTTTGGATGAACATACCGCTGCCCTTGATCCATCTCGTGCTGAGTTAATTTCGAATTTGACAAAGGAAATCGTCGATAAGTATAAGCTTACTACCTTAATGGTTACCCATAATATGCAGCAGGCGATCGACCTCGGGAACCGCTTGATTATGATGGATAAAGGTCAAATAATTTTAGAAGTAAACGAGGAACAAAAGAAAGGTCTAACTATCGAAGGATTACTCGAGGAATTCAAAAGAATCCGCGGCGTTCAAATGGCAAGCGACCGGGCCGTCCTCTCATAAAAAATTTTTTGACTGGAAATACGGACAATATTTTATTGAAATACATTTTCCAACACCTAAATAGTAGAAACATACCGCTGTCTGGTATGTTTTTTTTTATCTTAAAAAAATTTGTGTTTAATGCCCCAAAGCGTTATTGCTTTGCACTCTATTCTTGAGGGAATAGGCGGCCCCTTTTTACAATGTATTTATAGTGTGTTTAAAAATGATAAGGGGGTTTAAAGCATGAAAGAAAAGATATCGAGAGCAGAGCGGATAGTCGAAGATTTTTTTCCCGTCCGGGACGTGGATTATATAGAAATTTATACAGGGAATGCCAAGCAGGCGAGCCATTATTTTTGTACTGCGTTTGGGTTTCGGCCGATTGCTTATTCCGGGCTTGAAACAGGAAATCGTGAAAACGTTTCCTATGTATTGAAACAGGGAAATATTCGACTCGTTCTTACCGGATCCTACACCGAAAATACCCGGACAGCCCAATTTGTTAAGAAACATGGTGACGGTGTAAAGGATGTGGCCCTGCTTGTTGACGACGTGACAAAGGCTTTTGAGGAGGCAGTAAAGAGAGGAGCTATTGCAATTGCCGCTCCATTTGAAATGAAAGATGAAAACGGTATCGTGAAAAAAGCCGTTCTCGGTACTTACGGCGATACCATTCATACGCTTATAGAACGGAAAAATTATCAAGGTGCCTTTTTGCCGGGGTATAAGTCTTATTCAAATCTGCCGGCAGAGGAAACAGGCTTAATTGGGTTTGACCATGTTGTTGGCAATGTTGAAAGTATGGAGGAATGGGTTGAGTACTATTCCAAGGTGATGGGCTTTAAGGAAATGAAGCATTTTACTGACAAGGATATTACAACCGAATATTCGGCACTCATGTCAAAAGTGATGCATAACGGCGGCAGAATCAAATTCCCAATTAATGAACCTGCTGAGGGTAAGCGCAAGTCGCAAATCCAGGAATACCTAGAATTCTATAATGGCCCGGGGGTTCAGCATCTGGCCATTTTAACTGAGGATATCGTTTCAACTGTAACGGCGTTAAAGAAAAATGGTGTGGAATTCCTATCTACACCAGGAGCCTATTATGATTCATTAGCAGAGAGGATTGGAAAGATTGATGAAGAGATTGGAAAACTACGTGAATTGAATATTTTAGTAGATCGCGATGATGAGGGATATTTGCTGCAAATCTTCACAAAGCCGATTGTCGACCGGCCAACCCTGTTTATTGAAATCATCCAGCGTAAAGGGGCAAGGGGCTTTGGTGAGGGAAACTTTAAGGCCCTATTTGAATCTATTGAACGTGAGCAGGAGAAAAGAGGAAATTTATAAAAATAGATAATTAGCTGTTTTTAAAGGGCGAGGTGAACGGATGTATTACCGTCAAATGGGGAAGCTGCCCCGCAAGCGGCATACAATGTTTAAAAAAGAGGATGGAAGTCTTTATAGAGAGCAAGTTATGGGTACCAGGGGGTTTTCCGGCACTCAATCAATTCTTTACCATCAATACATGCCGACAGAGGTTGTAAAAGCGGAACTAAAGGGGTGTTATCTGCCTGAATATGAAGAACAGCAAACGCTTAAGCATCGGCATTTTTTTACAAATAAAATTAATAGGCGCGGAGATTTCTTAAAGGGAAGAGAATACCTTTTGGGAAATCAAGATCTGTTAATCGGGACGGCAGCTGTCACAGAAAGGTTAAACAGTTTTTATCGAAATGGTGACGGCGATGAGATGCTGTTTATTCATAGCGGCACAGGAAAGCTGGAGACGATGTTTGGGACGTTATCGTACGGACCAGGTGATTACCTAATCATCCCGATTGGAACAATATACAGATTGATTCCCAAAGAGGGTGAACCAACAAAAATACTGTTTGTTGAAGCATTTAGTCAAATCACAACACCTCGGCGTTATCGGAACGAATTCGGGCAGCTGCTGGAGCATAGTCCGTTTTGCGAACGGGACATCCGCGGGCCGGAAGGGTTAGAAACCTATAATCAACTAGGGGAATTTGAGGTTTTAACCAAGTCACGCGGGGCCATCCATTCGCATATTATTGGCCATCATCCGCTTGATGTGGCAGGCTGGGACGGTTATTTGTACCCGTTTGCCTTTAATATAGAAGACTTTGAACCAATTACAGGAAGGATTCATCAACCGCCGCCGGTTCATCAAACATTTGAAGGAAACAACTTTGTTGTTTGCTCATTTGTCCCCCGTCTTTACGATTATCATCCTGAGGCCATCCCGGCACCATATTATCATAGCAATGTAAACAGTGACGAGCTTCTCTATTATGTAAAGGGAAATTTTATGAGCCGTAAAGGTATCCAGGAGGGATCAATAACCCTGCACCCAAGCGGAATTCCACATGGGCCTCACCCGGGGAAAACGGAGGCGAGCATTGGGAAGAAAGAGACACTTGAATTGGCTGTTATGATTGATACTTTTCACCCACTAAAGGTTGTAAAAAATGCTCATGAATATGAGGACCCTGCCTATATGTATTCCTGGTACGAAAGGAAAGAATAGAATGGTTGAAGCAATCCAACATTAAGGTTGGGTTGTTTTTTCATTTAAAGAGGATTATTTTTAAAAAAATGGTATGCTTTAGATAGAGGTTTTTGGCGAGAGGTGAAATTAATGAAATTGGAAGCTATATTAGCAAAATTAAAGGCGCATACTCCAGAAATACTAGGGAGCAAGAAATTTTCAAAATATGCAGTTATGGTGCCGCTTGTATTAAAAGGTGATGAGGTTCATGTGTTATTTGAGGTTCGGTCTCTTCAGTTAAAAAGACAGCCAGGTGAGATCTGTTTTCCCGGCGGCAAGATTGATTCCGATGACGTGGACGCTGAAGCTGCTGCCCTCCGTGAGACAAATGAGGAACTCGGGATTGACAGAGTAGAGATATCAAAAGTCTATCCCCTTGATTACATGGTTTCGCCCTTTGGCATGATTATATATCCTTATGCAGGGTTCATAAAAAATCCGGAAAAGGTAAACCCAAATCCAACTGAAGTTGGAGAAGTTTTTACTGTGCCGTTGTCTTTCTTTTTTGAAAAAGAGCCGGAAATTTATCAAATTGAATTTAAAATGGAACCGGAGAAAAATTTTCCGTTTGATTTAATTGTTGGCGGTGAGAATTATAATTGGCGGGCACGAGGGATGGAGGAATATTTCTATCTTTACGAAGATAAAGTCATCTGGGGATTAACAGCTAGAATCCTTGCCCATTTTATTGAGCTAATCCGCGGAGCATAAGTTTACCCTAAGGCAGTGTGTTTATCTTAAAAATATACTGTTTTTTTGGGCAAATAAGTAAGTATAAATTTCCCCTAATTTTTATACTTTTTTAACGCGTAATTTCAACTGCGCCCCATGAAACGTCCTAATGGACTCGCCAATCGGCGAGTTTTTATTTATCCGATATTTCTAAATGTCCACCTGGAATGAACAATTGTACACGTATTACGGAAAAAACACTTGAATAATTTCAAAATTGTAATAAAATTAAGTTTATATTTTTAAAAATTAGGAGATGTCAGAATGAAGGTCGTTAAGTTTGGGGGCTCCTCTTTAGCTTCAGGAAAACAACTTGAAAAGGTATTCCAAATCGTCATGTCAGATCCGGAACGCAAAGTGGTTGTTGTATCAGCACCGGGTAAGCGGAACCCGGAAGATATAAAAGTAACTGATTTATTAATAACATGTGCTGAAAAATCGTTGGCAGACAGTAATCCTGAAGAAGAAATTAACACCGTTCTAGAAAGATATCGAGGTATTGCAGAGGAGCTTTCGCTTCCAGGCGAAATCATTGCAGATATCGAAGATGATTTATTTGCAAGATTAAACGGTGACAAGGATAAGCCTGATCGTTACATAGACAGGTTAAAAGCCGCTGGCGAAGATAATAATGCCAAATTAGTGGCAGCATTTTTCCGCAAGCGTGAAGTGGAGGCCTATTATGTCGATCCGAAAGAGGCAGGGCTGGTTGTAAGCCCAGAACCGGGAAATGCTCAGGCACTGCCTGAAGCTTATGAACGCTTATTTGCACTCCGGAATCAGCCAGGCATTTTAATTTTCCCAGGATTCTTTGGCTACAGTGAAGAAGGAGAAGTCTTTACGTTTTCGCGAAGCGGCTCGGATATTACTGGTTCCATTCTCGCCAATGCTTTAAAGTCTGATTTGTATGAGAACTTTACGGATGTGGATGCCGTTTATTCCGTTAACCCTTATATTGTTGAAAAACCAAAGGAAATAAAGGAATTAACCTACCGAGAAATGCGGGAGCTTTCCTATGCAGGTTTTAGTGTATTGCATGATGAGGCGCTTGTGCCGGCCTTCCGCGCGGGAATTCCGGTTCATGTCAAGAACACTAATAATCCAAGTGCCCCAGGTACGAGGATTGTGGCTGAGCGGGAAAACACCAACGGGCCTGCAGTCGGGATTGCCAGTGATAAGGGCTTTTGCAGCATTTATGTGAGCAAATACTTAATGAACCGTGAAGTGGGCTTTGGACGTAAACTTCTCGGGATTTTAGAAGACTTCGGATTATCATATGAGCATACGCCGTCGGGGATTGATGATATTTCCGTGATTTTACGAGAAAACCAGTTTGACGGTGAAATGGAAAAGGAAATTCTGCAGCGAATTAAAACAGAACTACACGCAGATGAAGTAAAGCTTGTTCATGGACTTTCTTTGATCATGGTAGTTGGAGAGGGAATGCGCCGAAATGTAGGCACTATTGCCAGAGCCTCGAAAGCCTTGGCCAAAGCCAAGGTTAATATCGAAATGATTAATCAGGGTTCATCCGAAGTTAGCATGATGTTCGGTGTTAAGTCAGTTGACGAAAAAATAGCGGTAAAGGCGATTTATGAAGAGTTTTTTACAGCAGTGACCGTTTAAGATTAAAGCAGCCTTATTTGATTAGGGCTGCTTTTATTTTCTCTTGTTAAGTTTAATCTTTGTCCTTATCCCAGACCATATCGCAATCATTAATCCGCCAAGGGTGTCGGCAATCAGGTCCGTCATCGTATCTTTATTTCCACCGCCTTGCAGGGTCATCCCTAAAAACTGGTCACAGCTAAATTCATAAATCTCCCATAGCACACCCCCAAGAACGGCAAATGATAACGTAAATAAAAACACAAACCATGGAGAAATATCTTCACCGGCTGACCTGTGAATCAGCCGTTCATACAAGGCGATGCCGGCAAAAGCTAAAATTGCCCCGCTGACCAAATGCATAAAGCTGTCCCACCAGCCAAGCCCATACCAGCCGCGGATGGACCCTAAATATTGTGAGCCAATTAAAAAAATTAAATAAGAAATGACAATGGGCAGATTAAATTGGAGCTTTGTAAATACCGCCAAGAAAAGCGGGATTGCTCCGCAGACGATACCGCCTATAGCTACAGTTGATTTAAAAGATTGCCCTTGATAATGATAATAGTAAGCTAAAATTGCCATGAAAATTACGTACAACCCGCTTAATAAAATGACAAATTTTCGATTCATATATGCCACCCTAACCTACAAAGTCTGTTTTCCTAACTTTTGCATAAACAGCCACGAGGGTCCCCCCTGCAAGACCGAATAGCAAATCAATCATTGTATCCTTATTGCCGCCTCTTTGCATCGTGTGCGTAAAGGTAATATCCCCTAAAAACTCGTAAATCTCCCATAGTGCACTTGCCAAGACTGATAATGAGAGGACAAACAGAAAGAGAATCCAGGACGAGACCTCATTTTTTATGTTTGCTCTTATCATATTCTTAAATAAGGCAATTCCTACAATCCCCACATACACGCCTTTATAAAAATGAAGGGTGGAGTCCCACCATTTGTGATGTAAATAAAAACTTGAGATGGAGCCTAAATATAACGAGCAAAATAAAAAGAAATAATAACCTATGATTAGTGGGATGTTGAATGGATTGTTTTTAAAGCGCAATAAAAAAAGTGGAAGGGCACTGACCAAAATTCCTCCAAGGGCTACCTGCCAACGGGATGAGTCCCCCTTCATGATGTATATAATAAATAGGACAGCCATAAATAAAATAAAAATCGCACTTAAAACACCAAGAACCTTTCGCCACATAATTGCACCTCAGTACAAGAGTCCTGCCTGATATTATGCCCAGTATGCTCCGATTTTACCCGAGTATGTATCCGGCACTCGCCAACATCTTATTAAAAAGGTATAGTAATACTGGAAAAGATAACTTATATGAATAACTTTGTGGAGGCTTCTTATGCAAAGGGCACAAATACCGACATATGAACGAATCGCCATCGATTTGGCCAATCGAATTTATGATGGAGAATTTAAAGTTGGGGATAAGATTCATGGAAGATCGACATTGGCAAGTGATTACAAGGTATCCCCGGAAACAGTCAGGAGGGCCATTAAGATTTTGGAGGATGTGGAAATTGTCCAGTCCACAAAAGGAAGCGGCATTGTCATCTCATCCCGTGAAAATGCTTTTAAATATATTTCACGTTTTTCGAATCTGGCTAGTATCAAGGAATTAGAAAAACAAATGAATACACTTATGTTGGAAAGAAATAAGCTGGATGACCAATTGTTTGATACGCTCCGAAAAATATTGGATTATTCAGGAAAGCTTCGTCATACGAATCCGCTTGCACCGATTGAAGTCGAAATTCTTCCTAACTGCAGCCATATCGGCAAGACTATTTCGGATTTGAAATTTTGGCAAAACACCGGCGGCACGGTAATTGGGATCAAAAGAAAAGGAGGTCTCGTGATCTCTCCAGGACCGTACGCGCTCATTCTAGAAGGGGATGTATTGCTCGTTATTGGAAGCGAGGAAACCTACGACAGGCTGGTTCATTTTATACAGGAATAAATGAAAACTTGCCGATTGGAGAGTCCATTAGGACGGTTCATGAGGTGCAGCTGCATTATTATTTTTTATTAGCTAAAAAAGGAGGCGGCATAAATGTCCGCCTCCTTAATTCTTGATTTAATCCACTAATCCTTCTTTTTCTAAAAATTCTTTGGCAACTTTTGCCGGGGATTCTTTTAGACTATCAACCTTGTAATTTAGTTCCCTCATTTTATCTTCAGTTATCTTTCCGGCAAGGCTGTTAAGAACATCTTTTAGTTCAGGATGTTCTTTTAAAGTTTCCTCCTTGATGATTGGAACTGCATAGTAAGGAGGGAAGAAGTTCTTATCATCCTTTAACACTTTTAGCTTAAAGGCTTCAATTAAGCCATCAGTTGAGAATGCATCAATAACGTCGCTTTTGTGGTTGTCGAGTGCTGTATAACGCAGGCCGCCGTCAACGGCTTTAACATCTTTAAATTGCATATTATACGTTTTGGAAAGGCCAATTAGTCCGTCTTCCCGATTTGGGAACTCGATGGTCGGACCCATGATTAATTCGTTGCTGACTTTAGCCAAATCAGAGATGGTTTTCAGTCCGTATCGATCAGCGGTATCCTGACGGATGGCCAATGCGTAGGTGTTATTAAAACCAAGCGGCTTTAATAATCTAATCCCATATTTTTTGTTAAATTCATTTTGAACATAATCATAAACCTGATCAGGATTATTCTGTGGCGGCTGCTTTAAAATATTGACAAGTCCTGTTCCGGTATACTCAACATATACATCGATATCACCGCTGTTAAGGGCGCTGAAGGTAACCTGAGAACCGCCAAGATTAAGCTTTCTTTCAACTTCTAAATCGGTTTTATTTTCGATTAGATCCGCAAGCATATTACCAAGAATTAGCTGTTCACTGAAATTCTTTGAACCAATAACAATTTTTTCACCGGCCTGGGCCTTTGAATAAACTGTAAAAACACCGGCGATAACCAAAAGTACACTTGCAAAGGACAGAATAATTTTTTTGGTTGTTTTCCCAGTTTTTGATGCGGAAGATTGTTTTGTCTTATAAGATAGGGAAGTCTCAAGCTTTCCGACAATAAAGTCGATTAATAATGCAAGAATACAGGCCGGAATCGCACCAGCCAATATCATGGCATTATCGACCGTTTGCACACCTGAGAAGACAAGATAACCCAATCCGCCTGCTCCGACAAAGGCTGCAATCGTCATTAACCCAACAGCCGTAACGGCTGAAATTCTGATACCCGCCATAATCATCGGGAAGGCCAGCGGCAGCTGCACCTTTCTCATTGTTTGACCCTTGGTCAGACCGATACCTTTGGCGGCTTCCAGAATGTCTCGATCAATATTGGTTAATCCCGTATAGGTATTTTTGACAATTGGCAGAAGGGAGTACAATACCACCATTACAATAGCAGGGGTACTGCCGATGCCGATAAATGGAATAAGAAATCCGAGCAAGGCCAGACTTGGCACCGCCTGAATGACATTTGTAGTGCCAATGATTGGTTTAGAAAGCTTTGGCTCTCTGGAAATCAATATTCCTAGTGGAATTCCAATAACGGTAGCAATCAGAACAGACATGACACTTAAATATATATGCTGCCCTAAAAGTTCAAGGAGTTGGTTATAGTTATTACTTGCATAGTTCCATAATTCACCCATTAAAAGGCCACCTCCATATCGATTAATTGGCTGCTAAGTGCAGATAAAATACTGCTTCTCGTAATAAGACCTGTTAATTGTCCGGTACTGTTAATAACAGGAACGTAACCAATCTTATGTTCATTCATGGTTTCGAGAACGGAAATCAAATTGGCATCCTGTGATACTGACAAGACATTCTTCTCCATGACGGATTCAATTTCGGAGTTGCGGTTTAGTAATTGAATTCCTTTCAAGGTCACCAATCCGATAAGGCGGTTATTTTTGTCAGTAACCAATAAACTGTCGACTTTGTGTTCCTTCATGATTTCAATTGCCTGCAGGACGTTCCGTTTGGCAGTAATTTTAACAGGATTCGGAATCATGATGTCCTCGGCCATTAACAATTCAGGATTATTCCATACCCTGCGTTTGCCGATAAAATCGGAAACAAAATCATTAGCAGGATTTTTTAAGATGTTTTCTGGCGTGTCATACTGAAGAATATCGCCATCTTTTAAAATACAAATCTTGTCAGCTATTTTTATGGCCTCATCCATATCATGGGTGACAAAGATAATTGTTTTGTTTAATTCCTTTTGCATTTGGAAAAGTTCATCCTGAAGTGATGATCGTGTGACGGGATCGAGTGCACTGAATGGTTCATCCATTAAGATAATGTCGGAGTTTGTGGAGAAGGCTCTTGCTACGCCAATTCGCTGCTGCTGGCCACCGCTTAATTCCTTTGGATAACGGTGCAGATATTCTTTGGGATCTAACCCTACTATTTCAAGTAACTCGTTAGTTTTCTTCTCAATGGCAGCAGGGTGTTCGCCCTTCAGTTTAGGAATCAACTCCAAGTTTTCCTTAATGGTCATATGTGGGAACAAACCCGTATTTTGAATGACATAGCCAATATTCCGCCGCAGCTCAATCGGATTCACGGTGGAAATGTCAGAGCCATCTACCAAAATCTGACCTGAGGTTGGCTGTATCAGCTTATTTATCATTTTTAGCAGGGTTGTCTTTCCGCATCCGCTTGGACCGATAAAAACAACAAGCTGCCCCGCTTCAATTTTTATTGAAAAAGAATTAATAACTGTTTTGGATCGATATTTTTTTATAATATTCTTAAACTCTATCAATCTCATACCCTCCTTTTTGGAATGCAACAACTTAATCATAACATATAAGTTGTTGGTTGTCGAATTCTCTCTAAATTTGTCCAATAGATACGCAAAAATCCTAATGGCATCGTTATTGTTATTCTTTTTCAATTAATAGTGATAAAATAGAGAGAAAAATGAAAATTCTTAATATAGAGGAGAATGTCAATTGAGCTTTGTTCGTGAAAAATTCAGTGCGAAGTTTTTTCTTTTCCTCGTGACTAGCATTCTATTAATTCATATTCCGTTTATGGGGAATTATTTTCGGGTGATAAATACATTAATTCATGAGTCCGGACATGCATTCGTGGCTTTAATGGGCGGTAATGTGGAAAGAATTTCGTTATTTATGAATTCTGAAGGTGCCACGTATAGTAATCAGTCAACTTGGATTGGCAGTTTTTTTACCAGTTTGGCGGGTTATATATTTGCATCATTTTCAGCCTTTCTCTTCTTTTTATTACTTGGATGGAAAAAACAGATATTATTGATCGACATCATCCTGGGATTCATTTTTATTAACCTCCTATTTTGGGTACGAAATCCATATGGAATCTTTTGGCTCTGTTCATTTGCAGCGGGGTTCCTGTTTCTGCTCATTAAAGGGAGTCAAGGATTTAGAGATCATTTATTGATGCTAATCGCCTCCATATTACTGGTGGATTCAGTTCAAAGTGCATTTGAAATATTTTTTATAAGTTTACGAAGCCCGCAATCTGCGGGAGATGCGGCGAATTTGGCGAATTTGACCATTATTTTTCCCGCCCCATTTTGGGGAGCACTCTTTTTCTTTCAGGCACTCTGGTTTTGTTATTACGGCTTAAAAAAAGGATATTACAAAACTTAAGCTTATACTGGGGAATGGAGCTGGCTCTAATCGGGTCAGCTTTTCTAATGAATAAGAAGATAAAAGCAAAACCAAAATATACGTTATGGAGAAAATATGGGATGGTGTTTGAAATGGTCAAACTTTTTACTGATGTTGATTTAGATGGCCTTGGCAGCGGGGTGTTGGCCAAGCTCGCTTTTGGGGAACAGGCAAAAGTATCCTATTGCTCTTATCGTAATTTAAATCAGAGGGTCAAAGCATTTATAACTAACCAAGAAAATAATAATCAAGAAATGTTCATTACCGATTTAGCTGTTAATGAAGAAATTGAGAAAAAATTAGACGAAAGATTTCAGGCTGGTAAACATATTCGGGTAATTGACCATCATGTGACAGCGTTGCATTTTAATAACTACAAATGGGGCAGTGTCAAAACAGAATATGAATCCGGAAAGAAAACCTGTGCCACATCACTTTTTTACGACTATCTAATTGGGAAGGGAAGACTAGATAAAAGCGAAGCGCTCAATGAATTTGTAGACTTGATCAGGCAGTACGATACATGGGAATGGGATGAAAATAACAATATCAAGGCCAAACGCTTAAATGATTTGTTCCATATTATGAACCGGGAACAGTTTGAAGAGGTAATGATAAAAAGGTTAACGGCGAACAGGGAATCATTTGATTTTACCGAAACAGAAAACATCATTTTGGATATTGAGGAACAAAAAATTAACCGTTATATCCATTCCAAAAGCAGGCAGATGGTCCAAACCTTTGTAGAAGATTATTGTGTAGGAATTGTCCCTGCGGAACAAAACATGTCAGAGCTGGGAAATGCATTAAACACGCAAAATCCTCATTTGGATATGATTGTTCTTCTTAATTTGGGTGGGAAAAAGATCGGCTTTAGGTCCATTCATGATGAAGTTAATGTTGCGGAGTTTGCTAAAAGGTATGGAGGAGGGGGACATCCGAAAGCTTCAGGGGCAGATTTGACCAAGGAGGCCTTTGAAACATTTGTAATAGATGTATTTGATATCTTACCGCTCAAACCGGATGCTGACCGCAATGAATTTAATCTGAAGGAGTCGGAAACAGGGAGCAGTTACCAAAATCATAAAGGGGAGATTTCATATATATTCCCTTCTGGAGACGGGGAGTTTTATGTCTATCATAACGGTGAAAAGGTCCCGCCGATGTTCTCGACCTTTATGGATGCTGAGCGATTTGTTAAAAGAAACTATTCCTCATGGCTGCGGTATGACCGGGAGTACCTTGGTGAACTTGCCAAATACTTAAAGATTTCAGAGCATGAATTAAAGGAAAACTATGCGGAAATTATCAGTAATCGATTGGTGGATATCGTTGGAGGAAAATGAGGGCTGGATCGTCCAGCTCTTTTTTTGTGAAAAGTAAATTATAGGAAAATATGCACAGGAGTATTTTATCATTATTTTGAAATTGTAATTTTGGTGAAAATGAAAAGTAAATTTATAAACATATTCCTGTAATGAAAAAATGATAAAGTTTATAAAAAGGTATTTTTTATACACCAAATGGATAATTTTTATTTTAAGCAAAAGTTAATTTTACAATATTAATATACCTTTTGATTGAATCCATATGATGAGGTGATATTATGGCTAAATCAAAAAGGAGTAAGTATTTTGATAATGCAAAGTTTATCTTAATGTTCTTGGTTGTTTTTGGGCATTTAATCAGCCCGTTAAAGGAGCAAGATGGGATTCTCTTCACGTTGTATACAGTTATTTACTTGTTTCATATGCCAGCGTTTATTTTAATCTCAGGTTATTTTTCTAAGGGATTCCAAAAGAAGGGCTACTTTAAAAAACTGACCATAAAGCTATTAATCCCATATCTCCTTTTTCAGACCATCTATTCTGTGTACTATTATTTGAATGGCAAAGAAGCTGCCTTTCATGTTGATTTTTTTCACCCCCACTGGTCGCTTTGGTTTTTATTAAGTTTATTATTTTGGAACATCTTGCTGATTCCTTTTTCAAGAATGAAATGGCTGGGATTGGTCCTTGCTATTGTTCTCGGAGTGGCCATTGGCTATTTTAATGAAGCAGGCAGCTATTTGAGCTTGTCGAGAACATTTGTCTTTTTTCCATATTTCTTGCTCGGTTACTTATTAAACGAGGGGCATTTAAAAAGGATTTTGAGAGGGAAATATTCATTGCCAACGGCAATGGCCGTTCTGCTGGCCGCTGTCATTTTCTTTGGCCAGTCCTTTCCTCAAGATGCTGTTCCTTGGCTTTTGGGTGACAGTTCCTATGCTGCAATGGGGATAGAACACATTTCAGCCGGAATATACCGGGCTTTGCAATATCTCTTAACACTGCTAATGGTGTTTAGCTTTTTAACCTTTATTCCATCGGCGCAGTTCAAATTTACCGAAATTGGAGAAAGAACGCTTTATATTTATTTGTTCCACGGTTTTCTCATTAAACCGGTTCAATCCGTTTTTCCGGATCAAGGATTTAGTTCCATCTCGGGAGTCTATTTATTTCTCATTGGTTTTTCATTTATTGTCTGCTTGCTCTTGGGAAGCTTTTTGGTTAAAAAATATACAAAACCGCTGGTTGAACCCAAGCTGCCGCTTACAAATACTGGCGGCAAATAGGCTTAAAAGATAAAAAGGCCATTCTTTGCGAATGGCCTTTTTATCTTGCGACTTTCAAGTTGAAATATGGTAATATAGTGCTAAGATCTTCCAAAAATATTTTGGAGGGTTCATTTTTTATATGGGAGGAATTTAATATGAAAAGCTTAACAAAATTTTGCAGGAAGTTTAATCCAAGCATGGGGGCTATCTACTATGAACCATAGTGGTCAGGCCAACAAGCAGGACTTCCTTAGACAGCTAGTTTATATTGAGGAAAATATCAAGGATTTATCCAATCTTTACATTTCCTCGACACCTATTCAGGAGAGATTGAAACATTTTTTCAGCCTTTATGTTTTGGAGTTGGAGGAGATATTAAAACAAAACCAAAAAAATAGCTATATTGCTTCCATTCCAAAGGTTTATATTGGTACAAAGGTTACCGTAATGTATCTCGATGATCAGGAAACAGAGGACTATGTCATTTGCTTTCCGGAGAAGTCTGACCCGGACAATGGCTTTATTTCTTTTCTTTCCCCAGTCGGCAGACAGCTGCTTTTAAGAAATATCGGGGAAGAATTATCGTTGAAAATTCCGACAGGAGAACTTGGGGTCGCCATTAAGAAAATCTCGCACTTTGGGGATCTGCTTGAATTCGATACACAGCAAACAAAAGAGGCTTAAATATGAATGCTTTTGAAAACGTTTTATAAGAGAACGACCGAACGTGTGGGGACCGCGTTCGGTCAGTTAAATTGGCAATCAAAAGCCAAATAGTGAACTAACAAAATTTTTCTTTTTTCTTTTTACCTTACTGTTATCTAAAACTAACGGTTTTTCGTCAGACGCAGGTCCTTTTAAATTTGTTACCTCGGTTTGAAGCTGTACAACCTGTTTCCCCAAGCTGCTCACAAGATTTTGCAGTTCTTCAATCTCCCTGCGATGTTGGAGGAGCTGATAGGAGGCAACAGAATCCGCCTTCGAATGTAAACGAAGCTCTAAATCTTTTACTTTGGCATACAGGTTTTCCAATGTTTCACTGTTTTCGACCGCCTTCACTGTCCCTTTGCGTGGGCTTTTCTTTTCCTTTTCTTGGTTGATATCTTGCAATAAGGTTCCGTTCTGGAGCTGTTCGTGAATTTTTTTAAACAGTTCAATATCCTCATCTTTAAAATGATAGTGGCCACGCTCATTTCGTTCCATCGGCAATTCAAGCTGTTTTACCCAGCGCTGAATCGTGCTGACGGAAACACCTAATAATTTTGCAGCCTCTGCAGTATTCATGATAATCCCTCCATTTTTAAAAATGACCGAAAACCTTGATATCTAACGAAAAGAAACAGTTTTAATGAAGATTCCCGCACCTAAAGTTCAACTCCAAAACTTCCACCATTTTTTTTCCTTTGCCGCGGCAACCTCTCGATAGTTTGCTAGCATTTGTTGAAACGCGGCTTCCCTTTGCTGGACTTCATGACGGTACTGCTCACGGTCATCCATAAGGAATTCACGCTCCTTTGCGATTTCGTCAGCCAAATTGGATATTTCATTATTAGTTTGGTCGATATAATTTGAAAGCTTATCTGAGGTTTCGACAACCTGTTTGGTGAGGGAATAAACTTCATCAGCAGTTTCGAGGGTGACATTCTTGATGTTGGAAGATAGATATCTTAACTTATCTGAGGTATCCTCCGAAGCTTTCGAAATGGTCTCCGACAGTTCCTGAATATGCTCTTTTGTGTTTTCTGAAGATTTATAAATGGAATCCTGCACAGATTTAACGGTTCTAAGTGTTCCGTTTGATATCTCCTTTTTTACCTCAGTTAATATTTCTTTTCGTACAACATTTCTAATTTCCTCTTTAACCTCGTTTAAGAAGTTTTTCTTATAGGCTTCCATCACCTCAAAAAATAAATCAGCATTCGATAAGCTGTTTTCGTTATCAGGGATAGAAGGCTGTTGGGTTATTGGGGTAACCATTTCGAATGTGACTGGTTCCGGGGGAGAAATAAACTCAATTTCAGTGTCAGCGGCAGTTTCTTCAGGCTCTGTATCATGATTGGCGATGGATTGTTTTAGCAGCGCATCCCGAACTGCTTCCTTACCGATCTTTTTAGCAAATAGTTCCTTTACTTCAGTTAGTTGGTTTATCTCAACATCTGTATAAATTCTTGCCCCCTGTTTTGATCTGGAAATATGGAGTATTCCTGTTAATTCCCTCTCCCATTGGCGGATGATGCCAGGTGCAATATTTATTTTTTTGGAAACTTCTTTAAGTGTATAAGACTTCATGAGAATCATTCCTTTCTATTTATCTCGGAAAGAATTTTATGAGTTCAATACTAAGATATTCACCAACCGATATGGTTTTTTCCTGCCGCTTGACAAAAGCTATCAAAACAAGACGAAAATCTTGAAATAGCTACATATTATTGCAAATTGAGCGTAAACCTATTATTTGGATAGGGTTTTCGAAAAGGCAAATAATATTAGATGTGCATATTATGAATAAAAGAGTCTAAAGTGAGATGAGTTGTTTGAGTAGAATTTTTATTTTAGTTACCATTCTATGGATGGTTTCATTTCCCGAACAGACAGCGGCTGCTAAAAAAGTGCCAATTTTAATTTATCACTCGGTTGAGGAATATAGCGGCCATGGGCAAAAGGAGCTCTATGTAAGACCAGAAAATTTTGAAAAACAAATGACATATTTGAGGGATCACGGTTTTACCTTGCTGACCTTTGAAAGATGGGCTGATAAGGATAAAGTCAACAAGCCAATCTTTCTTACCTTTGATGATGGCTATAAAAATAATCTTAATGTTTATTACATTTTCCAAAGATTAAAAACAGAAAGATTTAACCCGACAGGTACATTCTTTATTATTTCTGATTTTATTGAGTGGCCGAATCGATTATCTCCGTCGGATTTAAAGATGTTAGTCAATTCAGGGCTCATTTCTATTCAATCACATACTGCAACACATCCTGAGTTATCAAAAATATCTCATTACGAATATGAATTAAACCTCTCTAAACAAAAAATTGAACAAATTACAGGTAAACCGGTTATTGCACTAGCCTACCCCTTTGGAGACTACGATGAAAACGTAGTGGCTGAAACAAAGAAGTATTATACTTACGGGCTAACTACTACACCTGGGCCTTATATAAAAACTGGCATAGACAATGAACTTTATCTTTTACCGCGAACGTATATTAAATATTCAACTACGCTAGAAGAGTTTGCGGAAATCGTGGAGGCTAAATAAACGGTTACGTGTAGTAATCGTCTTTTTTTTTTGCTTGAAAAGGGTTTGTAATTTTCCCGAAACTTCCATGTAAACTAATATCGCTATAATAAGTTAAATAAGGTAATAGAGAAGGTGTGTACATGGAAGAGACAATGGTCAAGTCCTATCTTCAGAAATCATTGGAAGAGTGGAAGCAAGATATCTTGGTGGTGCTTGAAGAAATCGAAAAGGAATATGAGGAAGTATCCCAGGAATTAAAAGTCTATACCTATAAATACGGGATCACCAAGCAAGTGATTCAATCAACGGTAAATGAGGAATTAATTGAAAAAATCCGTGAAATGTATCATAAGCCGTTTGAAGAAAGCTATAATCAACTCAAAGAATACATACGTGACCTTGAGGAGAAAAAACGGGTCTTTCAAATGTTTACCCAAAAAATTGATGAAGTCAATCGGAAAGAATCCACAAAGGCCACTACTTATTAACTATTAACAAGAACCCAAAAGCAGCCAATACAGGCTGCTCTTTTTTATATAGAACGAAACCAAGAACCCATGAAAAAGCTTCTCGCATATACTGATTATCAAGACTTTGTGTTGAGGTGGAAATGACATGATTACCGGCAAAATTGGCAGCAAAACCTTTCGCATTCCTGGTAACCTCGAAACCTATTTTCAAAGCTTCCGTAACCACGTAATTGGAATTGATCAAGAATTTGACTCTCCCTATGGTAAAAAGAAGATTATTTATGGTGACTGGACAGCAAGCGGGCGTCTTTACCGGAAAATTGAGGAGAAAATTACAGAAGTTTTTGGGCCCTTTATGGCCAATACCCATACAGAATCAAACATAACTAGTCTAATGATGACTGGAATGTATAAACAAGCAAAGAAAATCATCAAGGAGCATGTTCGTGCTGATAAATATGATGTGGTTCTCTTAGACGGTTTTGGGATGACCTCTGTGATTAATAAATTTCAAAGGATGCTGGGGCTGCGAATACATGAACAGTGGAAAAAACGGCTAAACCTGTCCGAAAAAGAGAGGCCGATTATTTTTCTAACCCATATGGAACATCATTCTAATCAAACATCATGGCTTGAAACAATTGCTGATGTTGTGATAATTAAGCCTGACAGAAATGGAAATGTTGATATATCCCATTTGAAGCAGCTTCTAAAGCAATATGAAGACCGTCCATTAAAAATTGGTTCGTTTTCAGCCTGTTCTAATGTAACGGGGATTCAAACGCCGTTTCATCAACTAGCCAAAATTATGCACCAGCACGGCGGCCTATGTTTTGTAGATTTTGCGGCATCTGCCCCTTATGTCTCTATTAACATGCATCCAACGGATCCTATGGAAAAATTAGATGCTGTTTTGTTTTCGCCACATAAGTTTTTAGGAGGGCCGGGGACAAGTGGTGTGATAATATTTGATTCTAGGTTATATAAGTCTAGGATACCGGATCATCCGGGCGGGGGAACAGTTACTTGGACAAATCCATGGGGGGGACATCACTATTATGATGAGATTGAAACAAGGGAGGATGGAGGTACTCCTGGAATTCTTCAGGGTATTCGAACGGCTTTATGCATAAAATTAAAAGAACAGATGGGTATTGAAAATATTTTAAAGAGAGAGAAAGAAATGCTGCATCTATTGCTGCCGCGATTAGAGGAAATCCCAGGGCTTCACATTCTAGAAGGTCATGTGAAAGAACGTTTAGGGATTGTTTCCTTTTACGTTGAAAATGTTCATTATAATTTAATTGTCCGTCTCCTTAATGACCGTTTTGGAATTCAAGTCCGCGGCGGCTGTTCATGTGCAGGAACATATGGGCATTACTTGTTTAATATTGACAAAATGTCTTCTCAGCAAATAACTGACAATATAGATCAAGGGGATTTATCAACAAAGCCAGGATGGGTGCGATTATCATTGCATCCAATTATGTCTAATGAAGAAATCATAACCTTTGTTGCAGCAATGCAGGAGATTGTTGCTAATATTGAAACGTGGAAACAAGATTATTTATATGATGCTGCCAGTAATGATTATTTTTATATGGATTTTATCCGCGAAGATTTGTCGCCGCTTTTTGATGTTGATTGATAGGTAAAAAACTCTCCAAAATACAGGAGAGCTTTTTTGTTGTGGTTAAATTATTCGGCTTTTGCTGCTTGAATTTGCAGATTGATTTTTACCTTATCGCCAACAAGCACCCCGCCAGTTTCAAGTGCCGCATTCCAAACCAAACCATAATCAGAGCGGTTTAGGGTGCCCGTTGCACTGAAACCAACTTTTTCATTTCCCCAAGGATCTTTGCCTTGCCCTTCAAAGGAAACTGCGAACGTTTCTTGTTTTGTCACGCCGCGAAGCGTTAAGTCGCCAGTTACATTGTACTCACCATCATCAGTTTTTTCTATATTTGTTGCTTTGAAATTCATAGTAGGATAATTGGCAGCATCGAAGAAATCCTCAGACACTAAGTGGCCATCACGATCTTGGTTACGTGTATCCACACTTGAAGTTTCAACCGAGAACTCAATGTTTGCCGTTGTTAAATCTGTTGGATCTGCTTCGATATTGGCGCTAAAGCTGTTGAATGTTCCTTTTACGTTTGCAATCATCATGTGACGAACAGAAAAGTCTACACTGCTGTGAGCAGGGTCTAAAGCCCATTTTGTTTTAGTCATGTTAAAATCTCTCCCTTTTTAATTTGAAATAATTTATCTCGATTTTGAAATAACTAGATTCAAGATAAATTATATGATTGGGACAATCCGATTGTCAATTGTTTTTTTTAATAAATTATTTATGAGATTTTTCAAATACTACAAAGGGATTTAAATGGGGATTGATATTGAGGAAAAGAACGTCATAAAATGAAAAAAACGCCAAAGGGGCGTTTAAATTTTAAGAAAAGAACTTGAATATAGACAAAAATACATGTTAAAATGAACTTTGGTAAGAAAAAATATAATCAGGAGTATAAATATCCTATTATAACATTACCACATTATTTCGCTGTTGTCAACTAATGCAGCCAAAATTTATTTGGGGAGTGGTTGAATGAAGGATTTACAAAATAATGACTGGGAATTAGAACAGGAAAGAGTTAATTCAGTAGTACGTGAAGTGGATAAAAAGATAGTCAAATTACAACAAAATACCGGAAGGGTTAGCTCTGATGTCCTGGAAATCCGCAAGACATTTTGGGAGGATGTTACAGTCAATCTTGATGATCCTGATGACGTCATCGAAACAGCGGCTAGTATTAAACAGCAGGCAGAACTTCTCTCAGAGCGGGAACGGACATACGGTCAACTAGACAGAACCCTCAAAACCTTGGATAAATTAAAATTTTCTCCGTACTTTGGCCGCATTGACTTTTTTGAGGATGGTGAAAAGTCGACCGATCAAATATATCTGGGGATTGCTTCATTAATGGATGAGCAGGATGAAAACTTTTTGATTTATGACTGGCGTGCACCGATTTCCAGTCTTTATTATGATTATTCACCTGGTCCGGCACATTATCAAACCCCGGAAGGGACCATACACGGTTTAATGGAGTTGAAACGGCAATTTATCATCCGGTTTTCTAAAATTAAAGGAATGTTTGATACCGGTGTCACCATCGGTGATGAAATGCTGCAGGAGGTTCTGGGAAACAATGCCAGTACCCAAATGAAAAGCATTGTCGCGACCATACAGCGAGAGCAAAACGCGATTATCCGCAATGAACGAAGCAAGCTGCTGATTGTCCAAGGTGTAGCCGGGAGCGGAAAAACCTCAGCGGCGATGCAGCGGGTGGCTTATCTTTTGTATCGCTATCGAGGTACATTGAAATCGGAAAATATTTTGTTGTTTTCTCCCAATCCTTTATTCAACAGCTATGTCGCAACAGTATTGCCTGAGCTGGGGGAAGAGAATATGCAGCAATCGACCTTCCAGGAATACTTAAATCAAAGAATGGGACGGGAATTTGATGTTGAGGATCCTTTTACCCAAATTGAATACCTGTTAAGTGCAAAGGGCAATGAGCAATACCAATCAAGGTTGAATGGCATTCGCTTCAAAGCTGGTCTGGAGTTTAAGCGATTAATAGATGAATATGCAGTGAGGTTATCATATCGAGGCTTAATCTTTAAGGATATAAGCTTTAGAGGAAATGTTTTAATTTCGAAAAAAGAAATTCACGATTATTTTTATTCTTTGAATACTAGTTTTTCAATTCCAAACAGGATGCAGTTTGTCAAGGAATGGCTTAAGAAAGAGTTAAAGAAATGGGTCAAACGGGAACAGTCCCGAAGCTGGGTTGAGGAAGAGATTCAATATTTGGAGAAAGAGGATTATTTGGAGGTTTATAAAAAACTCCAGGAAAAGAAACGGTTTACGGAGCATTCTTTTGATGATTTCGAACAGGAACAAAAGTTGTTAGCGGAAATGGTTGTGAAAGAGAAATTTAAGCCAATATTTGCGGCAGTTAAAAACCTAAAATTTATCAATCTGCCGTTAATTTATCTTGGCTTATTTAACAAGGAAAATAAAACTGAGGAACTGCCGCTAATGTGGGAAACGATATGTGCTCAAACAAAGGCGCGGTTAAGCAGCATGGTGATACCTTATGAAGATGCCACGCCGTATGTGTACTTGCAGGATTTAATAGAGGGAAGAAAATCAAATTCCTCCATTCGTCATATTTTTATCGACGAGGCCCAGGATTACACTCCTTTTCAGTTCGCATTTATAAAAATGTTGTTTCCTTACAGTAAGGTGACCTTACTTGGAGACTTTAACCAAGCTATTTTCTCAGGCGCAACGGGAATGCAATCAGTTTTCACAGATTTCCAGGCAGAAGAAAGTGAGGTTGAAACATTTGTTTTAACGAAAACGTATCGTTCGACCAAAGAGATTGTTGAATTCACAAGGAAGTTCATTGAGAATGGCGACAAAATTGAGCCTTTTAATCGGAGCGGCAGCAAGCCTTCGCTGAATGTAATTAATAGTAATTTGCTAAATAAACAGGTTTTGGAGAAAATTAAAGAACTTCAAACAAGGCATCGAACGATTGCGGTTATTTGCAGAACTGGCGAGGAAAGCAAACGGGTATATGATGCTTTAAAAGAAGATGTTCCACTTCATTTTATTGAAAAAGGAACAACTTCCTATGAAAGCGGGGTGTCGGTAATTCCCTCATATCTATCAAAAGGAATTGAATTTGATGCAGTCATCCTATATGATAGTTCCCAATATCAAAAAGAAAGCGACCGAAAGTTATTCTATACAGTCTGTACCCGAGCAATGCACGAATTGCATTTATTTGCAACGGATGGAATCAGTCCCCTTATGGTTGATGTGCCAAAAAACACATATGAAATAATCGGCTAAAAACAAAAAGGCAGCGAATTTGCTGCCTTTTCAAATTTACTTTTTCCATTGCTTTTGAACCTGTTCAAAAGCAAGGCGAAGTATTTCTTCATCAGATGTATTTTGCTCAGTGATGACATTTGTCCAATAGTTTCTTCCTTCGAAAGTAATATTTACCTCAATTTGTACCATATAAATTCACCCTTTTTATAAAATTTATGAGTAGAAAATCCTATTTTTCACAACGGTTTAAGCTTATTCGGAGAACTGATTTTTATAACATGCTTTTAAAGTGTTATTAACTGCTTTTTTGATAAAATATTCCTAAGTATGAATAAGAAAGGAGAAAAACGATGTCGATACATTTTGAAGAGATTAGGAAAGAAACGCTTTATATTGCGCTCGAGATTGTGAATTCGAATCCCGAATACAATGTTTTGGAAAATAACTTGGCGGCAAGGGAGCTAGCCGATTTGGAAAAGGAATTATTAAATCCTAAAACGATCAGTGTTTTTATCAAACTTGATGATACTTATATTGGTGTTATGGATTACGTGTTGGAAAATCCCAACGATCATTTTCCTTGGCTTGGACTGCTGATGATTCATGCTGATTATCAAGGATATGGTTTTGGTGCACAAGCTTATGCACGATTTGAAATTGAGATGGTCAAGCGGGGTTTGGAACGAGTCCGAATTGGTGTAATAAAGGAAAATACAAAAGCAAAACATTTTTGGGAATTATTAGGGTTTAACTATTATAACACAACTGACTGGGAAAACGGAAGAGTTGTTTTTTGTTATGAAAAATTTATCGGATAAAAAAGCTCCCTGTTTGGAAGCTTTTTTAAACTTCAACACTTAGGAACTCTTCAGCGAACTGCTGGACAAGATTTTTGTCTAGATTATTTTTCTTTAATGTGGATTCTGCAAGAACTAAATGGGCTTGTGTGGAAACATTTCTTTTTAAATCGCGGATCGATACATCCCCATTTAATAATTGAATAGCTTTCTCCCGGATGTCTTGATTCTTCGACGAATTGTAAAGAAGATAGGCAATACAAGTAATTTTGTCCATAACCAACACTCCTAACCAATCAAGAATCGAACACTTGTTTACTAATTCGACCTAAATTTTTATTTTCCTGCTATTTTCAGAAAATTATTAAAAATATGTCAAGGATTAGGCTATCTAAACAAAAACGAAGGCTATATTATCGAATTTGTTGAATATTGCTTATTTGTGAGGATTTTAATATAATATGGAAGGGATAAACACTAACGGTAACAACAGGGGAAATTACCTTTCATCCCACTTGGGATGGGAGGTTTTTTATTTAAATGGTCACTGCTGCCTCTGGTTGTTCAATAACTTTTACATATAAATTAGGAGGAAATTCAAGTGAAACAGGTCTTAATTAAAGATTTGTACAGAAATACTGAAAGCTTCATTGATCAAAAAGTAGTCTTATCCGGCTGGATCCGGACGATTCGCGATTCAAAAACCTTTGGTTTTATTGAATTAAACGATGGGAGCTTCTTTAAGAGTGTTCAGATTGTATTTGAAGACAAACTAGAGAACTACAAGGATATTGCCAAATTGCCAATTAGTTCATCAATTAAAGTAGAGGGAGACTTTATCCATACCCCTCAGGCGAAGCAGCCGTTTGAAATTAAAGCAACAAATATTGTGATTGAAGGGACTTCAAACGTAGATTATCCGCTGCAGAAGAAAAGACATACATTTGAATATTTAAGAACGATTGCTCATTTAAGACCGAGAACCAATACTTTCTCTGCTGTTTTTCGGGTGAGATCAATTGCAGCGTATGCCATGCATAAATTTTTCAACGAAAAAGGCTTCGTCTATGTTCACTCTCCAATTATCACTGGGAGTGACACAGAAGGTGCAGGTGAAATGTTTAGAGTAACCTCTATGGATTTAAACAACCTGCCGAAAAATGAAGAGGGCAAAACAGACGATACCAAGGATTTCTTTGGGAAAGAAACGAATTTAACGGTTAGCGGCCAGCTTTCTGCCGAATCCTTTGCCCTTGCATTTCGTAATGTCTATACGTTTGGTCCAACATTTAGAGCTGAAAACTCTAACACGGCAAGACATGCTGCTGAATTCTGGATGATTGAACCGGAAGTAGCGTTTGCTGAACTGCCAGATATTATGGACCTTGCTGAAGAGATGGTCAAATATGTTATTGGCTATGTGTTAGAGCACGCTCCTGAAGAAATGAACTTCTTTAACAGCTTTGTTGAAAAAGGTTTATTAGACCGTTTGAACAATGCATATACAGCTGACTTTGGCCGTGTTACGTATACAGAGGCTATTGAACTTTTGAAAAAATCTGGTGAGAATTTTGCTTATCCAGTTGAATGGGGGCTCGACCTGCAAACTGAGCATGAGCGTTATTTATGCGAAAAGGTATACCAAAAGCCGGTGTTTGTCACTGACTATCCAAAAGAAATCAAAGCCTTTTATATGCGCCTAAATGAGGACGACAAAACAGTGGCAGCGACCGACCTTCTTGTACCGGGGATCGGGGAATTGATTGGCGGCAGCCAGCGTGAAGAACGTGAAGAGGTTCTGGCTGCGAAAATCAAAGAACTTGGCATGAACGAAGAAGACTATTGGTGGTACCTGGAATTAAGAAAATACGGCGGCACCAAGCATTCCGGCTATGGCCTTGGCTTCGAACGCCTGATCATGTACCTAACCGGAATAACCAATATCAGAGATGTGATTCCATTCCCAAGAACACCAGGAAATGCAGATTTTTAAACTAATTAACAAAAAGAGAAGACCAACCGAGTTGTTGGTCTTCTCTTTTTGTCTGTATCTAAAATTCTTCTAATTCTTCCTCAAAATAAAATAAACTCGGCTGTTCTTTGACGATATAGGAATATCGCTTCATATTTTTTATATATTGCCACTTTAAAATCGTAACCGTCTCCCCGGTTGTTTTAATGGTCACCATTTGTCCATTTTGGTATCGATTATTGGTGTTTTTCAAATTAACACTCCTTTTGTTATCTAATTGAGTATACCACATATTTACAAAATTGTTTGGTTGTTCAGGAGGTGTTTTTTTGGTGATTTATTCAAAAAATTTAATATTAGTTTTAACAAATTTAATTTTTTATATAAATTAAATTTAAAATATTAATTTATACTTTAAATTATTATAAAAATAATGTATGATATGGTTAATAAAGGAAAGGAGGATAAAATGGCTTACCCGTTAATCACTAATTGTCCTGTATGCAGCAAACAATTAAACATTACCAAACTGCAGTGTAAACATTGCCACACGACGGTGGAAAATGAATTCGAATTATCAAAGCTTGCTTCACTCGGACAGGAACAGCTTCATTTTATTGAAATTTTCCTGAAGTGCCGCGGAAGTATTAAAGAAGTTGAAAAGGAACTGGGGATTTCTTATCCAACAGTTAGAGGGAAATTAGACGACATCATTTCAGCAATGGGCTACTCAGCAAACCGGAAGTCGGAGGTAGATAAGAAAAAGGTCGTATCCATGCTGGAAAAAGGGGAAATCACTGCCGAAGAGGCTATTGCCTTATTAAAAGAGGGGGATATGTAAATGAAAGATGAAATCTCTAGAGTGTTAACGTTGGTCGAAGAAGGAAAGCTTGATAAAGAAAAAGCGACTGAACTGATTAATGTCCTTCAAGGGAAGGAGCCAATTGTTGAACTTAAGAAAGAAGCTTCATCATATGGCAGCAAAATGCTAAAAATCCGCGTTAATTCCCATGAAGGTGACAATGTGAATGTCAATCTTCCCATTAATCTTGTAAAAGCAGTGTTGAAGGTGGGCACCAGCATTGCCGAAAGAATTCCACAAGCGGAAAAGTATGTGAAAGATATCAATGTAGATTTGTTGATAGAAGCGATTGAAAACGAACTAGACGGCCAAATTGTGGATGTTACTTCAGCAAATGGCGATAAAGTGTTTGTGGTGATTGAATAAATATGTTAAAAGTAGGCTTAAAGATAAAAGAAAGAAATTTCAATTTACCTGTTCCATATGTTGTCTTAAATCTTCTAAGTTCTGTAATCACGTCAAGACGATTTATTGGCTTTATCAATAAATCGATTGAAAAAGGCGGGGGAAAATTCGTCCTTCCACAAATAAATAAAAGCGATTTAAAGCCTTTGCTGAACGGGATGACAAGGCATAAGGGTTTAGTGCTAGTGGAAACGAAATTAAAAGATGGAACAGAAGTTACCATTATATTATAAAAAAATGGCTCCAGCTGGAGCCATTTTTACATTTAATTATTTAAATCACACTTCTCCAAAGGAATAACCTTTGTTTTCTTTGTAAATTTATACCCTAACCAAAGGATAAGGAATAATGGCAGACCAATATAGGATACTAATACACCGTTCCAATCAATATGATCGCCAATAAATGCTGAATAGTTTTGCCCAATCACGACAATACCGCAAACGACAAAAGCAAAGATTGGGCCAAATGGAAACAACTTTGATTTATATGGCAATAAATTTAGATCTTTGCCTTGAGCAACATAAGCTCTGCGGAAGCGATAATGACAAATAGCAATTCCGAGCCATGCGATAAAGCCTGACATACCGGAAGCATTTAAAAGCCAGACATAAACTGTACCATCACCAAAGAGGGATGCCAGAAAAGCAAGTGTTCCGACTAATGCTGTTACAATTAGTGCATTAACTGGCACACCATTTTTGTTCAATTTACCAAGAAATTTTGGTGCTTTCCCTTCGCGTGCCAAATCCCATAGCATACGAGTTGATGCATACATTCCTGAATTACCTGCTGATAAAACAGCTGTTAAGATGACTGCGTTCATTACAGAAGCAGCAAATGCGATTCCTGCTTTTTGGAAAACAAGGGTAAATGGACTTACAGAGACATCACCGTTAGCAAGATTTTCGTTTGTATAAGGAATAATAAGACCAATAACAAGAATAGCTAAAACATAGAATAAAAGAATTCGCCAAAAAACTTGTTTTACTGCTCGTGGGATGGATTTTTCAGGGTTATCTGTTTCACCCGCTGCAACACCTAACAGTTCAGTTCCTTGGAAAGAGAATCCAGCTGCCATAAAGATTCCAAGCATGGCCATGAATCCGCCATGGAATGGTGCATCTCCGGCTGTAAAGTTTTTAAAGCCGATTGCTTCATTGCCCATAATTCCAAAAATCATTAACGTACCAGCAATGATAAAGATCACAACGGTTACAACTTTAATTAATGAGAACCAATATTCCGCCTCGCCAAATCCCTTAACAGAAAGATAATTTAACAAGAACATGATAACTAAAAAGATGCTGCTCCATAATAGTGAAGGAGAATCTGGGAACCAGAATTTCATAATCATTGTTACTGCAGAAAGTTCTGCTGCAATCGTAATGGCCCAGTTGTACCAATAGTTCCAGCCTAGGGCAAAGCCAAGGGATGGATCCACGAATTTCGTAGCATAGGTACTAAAGCTTCCTGCAACTGGCATGTATGCACCCATTTCAGCTAAACTTTGCATTAAGAAATACACCATAATACCAATAACAAGATAGGAAAGTATTGCTCCGCCAGGTCCCGCACTATGGATAGCTCCGCCACTGGCAAGAAATAATCCGGTCCCGATGGTTCCGCCGAGAGAAATCATCGTAAGATGGCGGGACTTTAAGCTCCGTCTTAATTCATTTTTATCATTTTTCGGACTCTTGGGACTTGTATATATTTCGTCTTTTCTTACCTGCGCTGTTTGCATGTTTATGACTCCTTTTAAATTTTTTTATTAGGAAGGAGTTTGGAATAAAAAATGCCCTCGAAGCAGATTCGACGGCATTTGTATATACCCCGCATCATACCTTCCGAAAGATAGCTCAACACGTAAAGCTGGTAAGGCCAAACGTGACAGTTCTGTTCCTGTTCGGAGACAGCCCCAGCATGTTCCTCCAGAGAGAAAAACACACTTCGGCAGCTTTTCCTTTCAAACGGAGTCAAAAACATCTCTGCGTCTCGTCCATTTTACTGATAAAAACCGCGACCTCTACCTCATCGGTTTTGATGAGGATTTAATATTAAGAATGATATATTACTAGAGTATATCCATTTTAATAAATTTGTCAATATTATATTTTGGAGACTAGGGATTAAGTAGTTTTTGTAGGTGAATATTAATGTAATATGCTTTTATAATTATTCAAATTAATCCCTGATGCTATTTCCAGATAATTAATTGTTTTTTAAATATATTAATTAATTTACATCCTGGCAATGAATCGTTATCATTTTTTTTAAAAATAGTGGAAAGACAGGAGAAATATTCATGCAGATGGTTGGAATTATTATTGGCTCTTTTATAATCGTAGGTGCATTCAATCTTTTCCTCATCCCTCACGAGGTTTTAAGTAGCGGGATGAGCGGAATTTCGATGATAATAGGAATGATTACCCCCATAAACACAGGCTTGGCTAATCTTTTGTTGAACCTTCCCCTTTTAATTATTGGCTATAGAATGCTGGGAAAAAGATTTATCTTTAATTCAATCTTTTCAGTTTTTGTTATTTCCTTAGGACTTTATTTAGTACCGGTATTTCCAGTCGCAAAGGATACCATCCTCTCATCAATATTTGGCGGAGCTTTGACCGGTCTGGGGGTTGGAATCGTATTTCGATGCTCAAGTTCAACGGGAGGATTTGATATCATCGGAATGATTGTTTCCCGGAAGAAAGACTTTCCAATCGGGGTGCTCCTTTCCGGAATGAACGCGGTTGTCATTGTGATTAGCGGTTTTTTATTCAATTGGGATGCTGCCCTCAATACGTTGGTTTCGATTTTTGTTACAGGAAAAGTAGTTGACGCTATTTATACGGACCATGTCAAATTAACTTTAATGATCATAACAGAAAAGGGCGAAGAAATGAGAAATCATTTGGTGGCTAACTTATACCGTGGACTCACAATTATGGATGGTGTTGGAGGGTATACAAATGGCAGCCGTAAGATTTTAATCTCTGTCATTTCAAGATATGAGTTAAATGAGGTTAAATCACTTATTTCTGAGGTCGATCCGACAGCTTTTGTCAATATTACCGAAACGATAGAAGTAATGGGGTTGTTTCATCGGCCAAGCCCGCAATAATGCTTTGAAAAATAGAGGCTGTCTCATTAGAATGGGAGTTTATTCTCCTTTATGAGCCTGCCTCTATTTTGTATTTTTAATTGTTTATATATTTTTCAAAAACAAAGCCAAAATCTTTGACACAATATTGCTTTTTACTTTCCTCGAGCCACTGGAATGCTGCTTGATTCAACATTTTAAATTGAACAACCAAGTTGCTGTCAGGAGTTGAGACGCGCCCTAATGTTGTGGATGCGACATCGAGACTTTGCTTGGCAAACTGAAGGGAAATTTCATTTTCATGGGTAATTTCGGAAATTTTAATAAGGGCCTTGTATAAATCTTTAACTTCCTCAAGATGCTTTTTATGAACGTCGATGGAGAATGGCTGCGAGCCGATTTTGAATTTGATTTCCACGTCCAGGTCGACTGTACCGGCCGTTTCCAACATAACATCTGATATTTTATTTGTGGCATAATTGTACCGATGAAGCATCCGCTTTTTGCTTGTCGCACTAGTACCATCAAGATGAATGAGTGCATTGTTTGTAAAGCAATACTCATCAGATTTTGATTTAATTAAGAAATAAATCTTTTCATTATCCTCATGCATCACGTAATCATCGGCATCCACCTTATCATAATCAGAAGGCTTAATTACCGACCCTACATCACTTAATCCCAACAAATCTGAAGCCACTTTTCCAAACATTGTGTCAACCTCTCTCTACTTATAATATTTGCCATTCTTATGTACGAATAGGAGTCACAGAGGTTTCGTTTTTTGAATGACAATTTTAAATTTATTTTACACATTTTGAGAATATGTGTTTTTAAGGGGGAATAAATATTAACAAACTATTCAGAAATCTGTTATAATCTTGAGTATTGAAAAAATCAACGTTGACAAGAGTTAAAGGGGAAAACAATGCGTTCTATCATTTTAGGCATTTTTGCCGCTTTCTTTTTTGCATTTACATTTATTTTAAACAGGGCAATGGACCTTGCAGGCGGCAGCTGGATTTGGAGTGCATCATTAAGATATATCTTTATGATTCCTTTTCTATTGCTTATTGTAATGGTGAGGAAAAATCTGAAGCCGCTCTTGAAAGAGCTAAAAATGGCACCAGGAAAATGGATTTTATGGAGTTTTATTGGCTTTGGTTTGTTTTATGCACCGATTTGTTTTTCTGCTTCCTATGCCCCAGGTTGGCTAATTGCTGCAACCTGGCAAATAACCATTATATCAGGTTCCCTTTTAGCTCCACTTTTTTATGAAAAGGTCATGACCACTAACGGCCCTATTGTATTGAGAGGGAAAATTCCTTTTAAAGGTCTGGCAATGTCATTAATCATTTTGCTGGGAATCGTTTTAATGCAGCTTGAGCAGGCCGATACCCTTTTAGTGACGACAATCGTATTAGGAGTAATGCCTGTAATAATCGCTTCCTTTGCTTACCCGCTAGGAAATCGTAAAATGATGGATATTTGCGGTGGACGCCTTGATGTTTTCCAGCGTGTTCTTGGAATGACTCTGGCAAGCATGCCTTTTTGGCTGATTTTATCAATATATGGCCTAGTTACTGAAGGACCTCCAAGTATAGGGCAAACATTTCAATCCGGGTTAGTGGCTATATCATCCGGAGTAATAGCTACCATCCTATTTTTTCAGTCGACTGATTTGGTAAGAGGAAATATGCAAAGGCTTGCCGCTGTAGAAGCAACACAGGCAATGGAAGTTTTATTTGCTCTAGTTGGGGAAGTGTGGCTCTTAAATACCCCTTTGCCAAATGCTGTTTCTTGGCTGGGAATGCTGCTTGTAATGGGTGGTATGGTTCTCCACAGCTATGTAACTCATAAAAAGGCTCCGCTCAGTGCCAACACGGAAAGTGCTTAGCATTTAAAAAGAGGCTTGAGAGACAGCCTCTTTTTCGTTATCCATTTAAATATGGATCGAGATTGTCTATTAATCCTTGCATTAAAGCTGCATTTTCCTTATACATTTCTCTAGACTTTTCACATTCTGTCGAAAGTGAAAAAATTTCCAAATCCGCCTGAGCCTTTTTTAGACTGGCCATTAAAAGCGGCCTCTGAGTTGGGGCAGGTACTTGAATTTTATCGTCATAAAGATCAACCGTTATCTCCCCAAAAGAATCTATTTGACCGAGAAAAACATTGTCAAGGGTAACTTCAAGCTTTTCTAATTCTGTGAACAACCAGGCTCTGCTTTTTCCCGAGGCACGCAAACCTTCTTCAATAATTTTGCCATCCATAATTATCGTATTTGGTTCCTTCTCATTTGCCATTTTCATTTGCAAATCTTTAGGAGTTATTGGCTGGTTCTCTTTTTTTAATAAGGCGGTTACTTTTCCACGCGGTTCTAATATGGCGAATTCCACATCGGCCACTTTAAATATATTTTTTTCTCGCAGCAGGGTAGACAATTCGTCGATTGTAAATCGTTCCTTTTTTAAATTTTCCTCTAAAATTTTTCCATCTTTAATAAGAACAGTCCCTTTTCCTTCGACTACATCACGGAAGTACTTGCTCTTTAAGGATAGATAGTCAACTAAAATCGTGACAATACCGAATAAAACAACGGCCGCAGCCCCGTGTAGGTAGTTTTTTTCTAATCCTGTGATCGCTTCCCCAGCGATACTTCCAATAGTAATTCCAGAAACATATTCAAAAAAGGTAAGCTGGGATATTTGCTTTTTTCCAACCAATTTTGTTGTTAGGAATAAGATACCAATAAAAAGAAACGAGCGGAGGATAATTTCCACAAATCCGTTCACTTCAATTCACCCCAAATCATGAGCCCCTATATTGCGGTTCTAGTCTTTCAAGTTCTAAAACACGATATTGAAGATCTTTTTTTATTTTTCCTATCGTTAACATTGATTCATGAAATGCATCTTTCGCGCTTTGGTCCAAAGAATTTAATGCCAAGGATGCTAGCTGCGATTCAATCCCTTTTAGGGAGGCTAGACATTGTTTAACATTTGATGCAATTGTCATATATTGCTCCTCCTAGTTTAAACACAAAATGGGTTGGCGAAATCGCCAACCTTTCTTTTACTGATTGTATTGCGGTTCTTCGGTCACAATTTCCTGAAGGCGCGGTTCAACACTGTCAATGATGGTCTGCGTTTGCTGGGCTGCCTGCTGATAAATTTGCTTGGCGCTTTTGTTTTGGGTCTGTAAAGCAAAGGTTTCAAAACTAGCCTGAGCTGACTTTAATCCTGCCAAAGTCTGCTTTACTTGTGTACCTACAGTCATTCCATTTCCCTTCTTTCTGAAAAAATAATTCTTACTCTAATAGTTTGCGTAGGATAATTTGACTTATGTATAGCCAATATGTAGAAAATCTAGGAATAGTCATTTATAAATTTTAATTTTCGTGCATATAGATGGAATGAAAAAAGGACAATTTTTGGGGGTGGAGGGATTGTCGAAAATAGGAAAGGATGATTTTGCAGCAGGGTTTGTCCCACATCATAACCATGGTTCTGTTGATTATACTGGGATGAGTGTAGGGCATGTACACCAATGCTTAGATGTAACCTCGCCGCCGATTCCAACTCAGGACGGGGGACATATTCATTATACGGAGGGATATGTTTTATTTGAAGATGGGCATACCCATCATTACCGTGCCTACTCAGGTCCAGCGATACCGGTTGGAAACGGTATGCATGTTCATTATTACGATTTCCATACGAGTGAAGATGATGGGCATAGCCATCGTGTCAAAGGTGTTGACCACCCTGCACCAGGAACAAAATAATCTAAAAGGGGGGTCCTTCATAAAAGGGCCGCTCTTTTTCTTGTTTTTGCATATTTAAATGTTGTGATTATTTGTAAAATTGGGGTAAAATTGGTAAAGGGGGATTAAATGTGTTATTGAAAAAAAATACTTCAACAGATGAAACCTCAGTTAAATTGGCAGCTTATACAATTATTTTGTACATAAGCAGTTTGTTTGTCCCATTTGTTGTTGTAGCGTCCTATCAGAGCCTTGTATATTATTCGCGTTCCCAATGGCTTTTTGTAACACCTTTTTCTGCTTATATCACCTTTATGGCAGGAATGCTTTACACAGCATTGGTATTAACTGTTTACCTCATTTTTAGGCAACGGTGGGAAGGGCCGAAATTTAAATGGACTACAGTTTTACTTATTATTATTTCCCTTCCTTCATTTATCTTGAGTTTAACAACGTATTACTACATAGATGAAAAAGGAATACATAATAATTCTTTAACGAGTTTAAAGGAAAAAGAGTATAGGTGGGAGGATATTGCAAAAGTAAAGATTGTATATAGAAACCACCAAGGGACGACTCAATATTACCAATATCAATTCGAAAAAAAAGATGGCAGCGTGATTAAAATTCCTTATGATGTTAAATTTAGGGAAAACATAAGAAGAATTGAAGAGAAAATTAATAAATATAACATCACCGTTACGGATAATTTTAAGGATCCGATTGTTGATTAGAAAACTTAAAGGTCTGGTTCACTCTTGTTAGGGGGGCAGACCTTTTTTGGATGGTTTCCCCAAATGTTCATAGAAGTGCCACAAGTAATGCGTTTATGATCACCTTTCAGTGCTATAATAAAAGTGTAAAGAAAATTACAAACCTAACAACTTAGGAGACTCAACCATACGTGTTCGTTCCGCTTGTGAACGAAGTAGTAGGGTGAAAATATTCATGCAATAACGGAATAAAGAGTCATCGGTCCAAAAACGAAAATGATGTTTGTTTAAAAAGGAATTTGAATTCCATTAAACATGTGAATTAATTCCTTCAACGGAACAAACACAAAATCGGCTGATTTTTCATAGTTTCTAATTAGATTTAAAAAAGCTGATTGGAAATGAAAATTGAAAGAGTAATTGGCTGATTTCATGGTTGGGTCTCCTAAGTTGTTAATAAAAAGAAACTGCTTTAAACTGAAGCAGTTTCTTTTTTATTTATTTGTGAATAAAGATGCAAAGTATTATACATGGGCGCAATTATTCGGTATTCTATTTATAGGAATTAAAAATGAAAGGGGCAGGATAATGACAGGAATTCAAGATCTTAATCTAAATGAGCAGTCGGAAACACTTGCAGCAGAACTAGAAAAAATCCACCACCGAAAATTGACAAAAAAGAAAATTCTCCAACGCATTTTATTAATCACCCTTGGTGCCACCCTTATGGGGGTCGGACTAGAAATCTTTCTCGTTCCAAATAATGTTATTGATGGCGGCATAACCGGAATTTCCATTATGCTATCATATCTAACAGGATGGAATTTGGGAATATTCCTTTTTATTCTAAATATCCCTTTTTTCTTTATTGGCTACAAACAAATCGGAAAAACCTTTGCGCTCTCTACACTATATGGAATTATCATTCTCTCCATCGCTACAACATTATTGCATCCGGTTCCGGCTTTTACACAAGATATCCTTCTTGCGACCATATTTGGCGGAGTTGTCCTCGGAATAGGGGTCGGTATAGTTATACGTTATGGGGGATCTTTAGACGGGACAGAAATATTAGCTATTCTTTTTAATAATAAACTCCCGTTTTCGGTCGGAGAGATTATTATGTTCTTTAACCTCTTTATTCTAGGTAGTGCAGGCTTTGTTTTCACATGGGATCGCGCAATGTATTCTTTAATAGCCTATTTTGTTGCCTACAAAACGATTGATATTACGATTACCGGCCTTGATGAATCGAAATCAGTTTGGATTATCAGTGACAATGCCAGACAAATAGGCGATGCCATTATGCATCGACTTGGACGTGGTGTCACATATCTAAATGGAGAAGGGGCTTTTTCCGGAGATGACAAAAAAGTGATTTTTTGCGTCATCAATCGTCTTGAGGAAGCGAAATTGAAGGAAATTGTTACCGATTATGATGATAATGCCTTTTTAGCTGTTGCAGATATTGCTGAGGTAAGGGGCGGCAGATTCAAAAAAAGAGATATCCATTAATAAGAAAAATGATGGAAATTCTAATTTATTGCCGAAAAAGGTAATTTGTCGTTTAAGGTCTTAATACCAAGAAAACAATGTAAAAAAATTATAAATTTTGAAATTAGTTGTCGATTTATGATGAAAATGAATCTAGAGTAACTGCGCGTTTTGTCGCACTATGCGCTTACCTAGGAAATAAAGGGTGCAAAAAAAGCAGTATTTCCAAAAAAGATGGCAGAGTGATCTGCCATCCAGTTTGTCGAGAAAAGGTAAAATTCTCGGCAATTTTTCATTTTGATCAACAAATTTTTATTGATATCCCTGCTAAAGGGCCTGTTGAAAAGCCTTTTATTAATATTTTTTTTAAAAAAAATTAACACTAATTAACACTCTGAATCATCAAAGAAAGTGAATAAAATAAATGGCTATCGATAGTTTCTCGACAGCCTGGATGGCAGAATACTTGCTTATAGTAATAGTTCATAAACTTCGTTCAGCTGGTAAGCTCTTTTCTCATCTTGTTCCTCACGGGCATATTTAATTTCATCAGGCAGGATTTTATTTAAAAAGTCCATTTCATCACTGTTCAAATCACGTACAAAATCCCCTTCAGAATGGTAATGCCCTTTTACGAGTTTTTGGTATACTTGCTTGCCATTTGTATGGTTATCAGTATAATTAGATAAAATTTCACGAAGATATCCCAAGGTTTTATCCATGATTTCATCCATCCTTGCACGCCTTTATTTTTCATCGAAAGGCCAATAATATTCACTGTAATGGAGGTCAGGGAATATTTTTATAAAAGATGGGTTCTATTGTCTACAGAAAAAAGGCAAGTACATTTCGTACTTGCATTAAAAGAATAATGGAAAACCAAAGCCGAATCCAACAAATGGGAAGAAGATAGGTGGTCTAAAAAACGGACCTCCAAAAAAAGGGAAGCCATAGCCTTCACCTGAGCCTGAAGACGCGGCTAATTCCTCAATCTCAAGTCCATCTTTCCTTACCTTGCTAACTTTTCCGATTGACCATTCGCCTTCTTTATTTTTAAAGCGAATCATTTGACCTTCCAACCGACGTGCTTGTTCATAATTCAATTGCACTCTAAAATTCCTCCAATCTCCGGTACTTGCTTATAAAGTATGAGGGAAGTCCTATTTCTGTAAGGGCCAAACAACCAATTCTCGTCCCATTTTTAAGAAAAAAGAAAAGAGCCCCTTATTCAATTTTGAATTTTGGGGGCTATTTTTTTTACTTCGTACAAGTAATAATTCGGTGGCTCAAGATATCGTGGTACTTAACAAGAATGTTTCCATGCTGATTAAGAATACCAAATAGTTCGGGCTCAAAATTTGCGGAGAAATTAAATTCCTGTCCAGTATTACCATTAACGAAATCAAGGGGATGCATACTTAGCTTAGTATCGTGAAAACCGGTTTCCTTTAAAAGCTTTCTCCAATCCTCCTCTAGGAGCAGGGAATCGACAGCGTAGAACTCTTTAATTTCTGTTTCTTCCTGGGCAGTAAGCTTTTTATTTATCGTCATCTCATTAGCTAGAAAACGTCCGCCTTTTTTTAATACTCTATAGAGTTCCTTTAAGGCCTTTGGTTTTTTAACAAAGGCTAAAACAGACTCCGAAAGGACAAAATCGAATGTTTCGTCTTTAAATGGAATTTGCTCAATAGAGCCCTGAACTAATTGAATTGGAAGCTGTCTGTTTTGGAAACGGTTCTGGGCTTTTTCAATCATAATAGGATTAAGTTCCAATCCAAACACGTTTGCCTTGTATTGCTCATATAAATAGGCAGATGTCTGTCCAGTTCCGCAGCCTGCATCTAAAATATAAGAATTCTGTGTAATTTTTTCTTGCAAAAGCATATTTTTTGTTAAGCCAAATCCTCCGGGATGGGCACCACCAATGCCAAATTTGGCAAGGAAATCAATGTATGTTAGTCCCCCCATAGACACACCACCCTATTTCTTTTTTGCATCTTATGAAAAAGGGCTAGAATAGGTTCTCTTTTCACGGTATCTTTATAAAATATTAACATGGGCAAGGGTATGAATGGAGTGAAGGATATGGGGATACGCAGCACGCTATTATGGATATGGAAATTATTTGATCCGCTATTTTATCTTTTCTCCCGATTACATTATGCAGGGGATGTGAATAATAAACCTTCTGTATTCAGGGTTAGGTTAACAAAATATAAGGGAAAAAAATATATTCTTTCTGACGGAACAAAAATTGATAAAAATGATTTACTGTTAAAAATTCATTTACATAATGTCCGAATACTGACTGAGATAGGCAAGATAAAAAACGATTTAAAAAGAGCAAAGCTTACGTATAGGCTCGTTTTACATTCCATGCCGGCACTAGCAAGTTATCTCAAGGAACATCCCGATGAGAAAAAAATAAAAGGAATAATTGGCATTACATCTCTCAATCGAGGTGTTAAAACTCTAGGATTTGAATGTTTTAGACCGAAAAGCCGCATTTACCGTTTATTTAAAAAGTTTGGACAGGTGCCTATTTATTTACTCTCCAATACCTCTTTAAGAAATTTTCAAAAGTATCAGCTAACATATTTATTTTTGTCCAAAGAAACTCTTTATTCGAGATATGGGCAGGATTCTTCCGAGAAATAACAAATTACCTATGGATTCCTTCTCATACTCCTAATAAAACTGCACAAATTAAGCAAATGAAGGGTGTCAGACATTCTTCACATTTAGCGTTAAGGGGTGCATAGCATGAGAAATCTAAGCAAAATGCCGTTTTTAAATATGTTTAGGCCAAAAAGAAGGAGTAATGGAGCCATGTGGGCATCTCTTTTAGGGCTTGGTATAGGTGCATTCGTTTATCGGATAACTAAAGGAAAACAAAACGATTACGGCCTTCCATTTAAAGATGCTGTGAAAAGCATTGCACCGAATATGAATTTGGCTGGAATGAATAATGCAGCAAAAAACATTGCGCCAAAAATGAACCTCGAAGGTATGAATAATGCAGTGAAAAATTTGGCGCCAAAAATGAACCTCGATAAGATGGATAATGCTGCTTTAGCTGAGTTCTCTGAAGAGTTAATGAAGAGTGCCTTAAATAATGAACGGCACTAGTATGCAAACGAAGAGGCTGACTTAATTTCAGCCTCTTTTTAATAGCGTGGATTTGGAATCTTTCTTGGTATGTAATTGCTTGTTTCGGAAGTGAAAACCTTAATAATCAGCAAACCGCCAAGTGTTCTAGCTTGGATTAAAACAGGCTGGCTGTATTTATTTTTAAAAACAAAATCAGGTCCATACCAACTGACCGTAGCATCTCTGCCTGGAGGAATATATGGAACTTTACGACTGTGGGAAAATCGCTCAACAATCTCAAGTCCAGCGTTATCGACGGCATTAAAAAGGGTTGAGGAAACTTGGCAAATTCCGCCACCAATATCTTCTGCATATTCTCCTCTTACAATTACCTTTGCTGTTAAGTAGCCCCTTGCTTTTGTTCGTTTTCCGACCACCTTGTTAAACGAAAACGTTTCACCTGGAAAGACAACATAATTATTAATAGCTTGGGCAGCTAATTTAATATTTGTGGTTCGGTTTTTATTTGACGAATTAAATGAAGTCACATAACGGCCAATTCTTACTGTACTGATCTCATTTAAAAGTTCACTGTCTACCTTGGGATAAACAGTGAACATCGGAATTTCCATGCTGTTAAGGGTATTGTTATAAAAATAAGAATAAAACCGCTCCGTAAAGGCTTGTCGATGGATTTGAAACCCTACCTTTTCGGGTAGGATATTTCCATTTTGGTCAAAGCTTGCATTTTCGGGCTGGTCGGAAACTTTTTTATTCAGTTGGTCTAAAAATTGGTCATATTTTTTAGTATTAATGATTGGTAAATCTGTATAGGGTGAGAAAAAGTCTACTCGGCTAATCTTTGTTATGGTGCTGCCGTCCTTTGTAATTGTCAAGTAATCATGCTGAGTGACCGGTTGAACAGCCAGCCAAAAGCCGAGGACCCACGATAATACCATATTTCAAAACCTCCTCATTATAATATGAGTTGAAATTTTATCTTTCATGTACAGCTAAAAAGGAATTCTTTACAGTGATAGTTGAAAAATGAGGAATAAGGGTTTACAAAAATAATTAAATATAATATTATCATTATTGATAATGGTAATAAAATTTAGGAGTAATTATTTATGAAGAATTCCAAAGTTGATGTTATATTACACCCGGTCAGAATGAGAATCATTCAACAATTAATAAACCAAGAACTGACTGCCCAGCAATTAAAAGAAGTGCTTCATGACATTCCGCAAGCATCTCTATACCGTAATATCAAAAAATTGGCGGATGCCGAAGTGATTCGAGTTGTTGCAGAAGTGCCAATCCGCGGTACGGTGGAGAAGGTTTATTCCATTCATCAAACAGGAATGGCAGTTAGTCCAGATGAAATGAATAACATGTCTAAGGACGAACAAATGGGCATCTTTATCAAATTTTTGGCCAATTTGATGGGTGAATTTGAGCGCTATTTAAACCAGGAAAACATTGATTTAATTGCTGATGGAGTTAGCTTTCGGCAAGGGACATTTTATCTAAATGATGAAGAATTCAGGGAATTTATCAAGCAACTTACCGCTGTATACGCGAACATATCACAAAATAAACCTGAAAAAGGAAGAAGAAGCAGGATTATATCGAATATTTTCCTGCCTGGGGAGAAAACCGAGTAATGGGGACTAGGTCACTAGTCTCTTTTTGTGCGACGGGCAGTCGCATAGAGTGCTGGCATAGCCAGTGCTCTTCTTTTCTTTATCTGACAGAGACGTCATTTCGATGAAACGACTGAACGAGGATAATGAAATTGAATCCCAGATGGTGCAAGCCCATCCCCGAAGAGACTGACCTAGTTCGGGAAGCCTAATCTAGGGCAACACCGTGAGGTGTTGTCTGAAGGAGATGCGGAATGTCGAGAGACCCGTAGGCGAATAGGTAGACCCTAATGCAATAAGTGTGAAGCACGGCGGCGGGATAAGTTGGCGACTCTCCGAAAAGTGAGGAAGCCCAATAAAGAGACAATTTTCTTTGGAAGTCAGAGCGAGAAATTGTGACTTATAACGTGATGGTGCAGGGTATGTCTAGAAGGGAAATGTGACGACCCCGTGAGGTCTCCGCCTTTCCAAACAGGCAGGGTTCTAGTCTATAAGGGTAAACCGAAATGACGAAGAACGGGTGGAGAAGTCAGACGTTCTCATAGTACGGAAGTAACTCGGTGACCATAACACCGAATGAACGGAAGGGGAACGACCTATGGATCCAAGCTATGAACTAGGTGTAATGTTAACAATCAAGTTACTGCGGTAAAACCGTTTGAATGTACATCAAGGAAAGGCGTGGAATACGCAATGAATCAAGAGTGGAAATTTAAATTACACAGTGTATATGGGCAACTTCTATTCGACAGGAAATTAACCCAGAGTTTTGAACAAGTTAAAGCAAATAAGGGTGCTGGAGGAATAGATGGAGAAACAATTGAAAGTTACGAAGCCAAATTAGAAGAGAATATCACGGAACTTCTTAATAAGCTAAGGACTAAAACCTATCAAGCCCATCCAGTTAAAAGGGTATACATACCGAAGAAAAATGGAAAGAAACGCCCATTGGGTATCCCTACAATAGAAGATCGTATTGTCCAACAAAGCGTAGTCAATATTCTTCAACCGAAATTTGAAGACAAATTGTTTCACAACTGGTCAGTGGGATATAGACCTAACCGCGGAGTAGAAAGAGCTTTACAAATAATCTTATGGAATATAGAGCAAGGATACAATTACATCTACGATTGTGATATTAAAGGTTTCTTTGATAACATCCCACATAAGAAACTAATTACAATTTTAAAGAAATACGTATCAGACCGTACGGTCTTAGGATTAATTGAACAATGGCTCAAAGCTGGCTTTATGGAAGAGGGGAAACTCATTCATTCTGACTATGGAACACCGCAGGGCGGAGTAATTTCTCCTTTACTTGCAAATGTGTATCTTAATGAAATGGACTGGGAATGGGACTTGAATGGATTTCGTTTTGTCCGATATGCAGATGACTTCCTGCTCTCTGCGAAATCAAAAGAAGATATTCAGAAAGCAGCCTCCCTAACGAAAGAAAGGTTATCTGAATTAGGATTAGAGATTTCTAAGGAGAAAACACGAGTAGTTGACTTCCAGAAGGATGATTTCGACTTTCTTGGGTTTACTTTTCATCATTGGAAACCAAGAAAGAAGGATAACAAACTACACTTTCAGGTCACACCCAAGAAAGAATCTATTAAAGATTTTCGGATAAAAATTAAAGAAAAGACAAGGAAGTTCTTAACTTTTAGTAAAGAGGAATGGATAAAACGGGTAAACCCTATTATTCGTGGTAAGGTTAATTATTATTTGACCATCGTTAAGGCTATCAAAGCTAATGAGGAGCTTGGACAGAAAAGTCATTGTAGAACTAGAATGATTCGACGAATTCTTCAAGATATTGACGGATATATAAGGAAAAGATTGCGAGTAGCATTTATCCATAAACACCCAAACCAAAGAAAAGGACAGAAAATGAACAGTCTTTGGAACAATGCATTCTTCTTTAAAATAAAGCTTATCCCTTCCTATTGGCTATATCTAAATAAAGCTTATGGATATACCGAAGAACAATATTTAAGCGACTTGGTTAAAACATCAAAGAAGAGGTTACATAAGAGAATTAATCGAGCAAAACAAAAAGCCGAGGAATATTATACACCTCACCGACTTCAAAAGATGCAAAATGCCTGGAACGCATCCTCTTGATGAACATTGTAACATTTGGTAAGCCGTATGCCTTAATAGGGCACGTACGGTTTGATAAGGGGGAAGCCTCGAGAGAGGTTTCCCTACTTTATTTTAGAAAAAATGAAAAAATTGTAGAAATATGCTATATTAGCAATAGATAACAAAAGAATAGGAGAATGCTAGCAAACTGCTAACATCAGAAACGGGAGTGTCTGTTTTGGAGCAAAATGACAGAATTCAATTGAATGTAAGAATTTCGAAGGACACCGCTGCGAAACTTGATGAGATTGTCGAGTATTACCAGCAAGGATTAAAGCTTGGAAGAATTTATAAGGGGGATGTTCTGACAGATATAATTGAAAAATCGTATGAAGTGATGAACAAACAGAAAAAGATGCAAAAAAGATTTTAGCGAGGAGGGGCTGTCAAATGGGATAGCCCCTTTCCAGCTAATAAGAAAGTATAAACTTTCTGTAGAAAGCTTTATACTTTCTTAACGCATAAGTGCAACTACGCCTCTGTCTTCGCCCTTAGGGGCTCGCCAATCGGCGAGTTTTCTTTATTTTCAGTGCGAAAATTGTAAATATTTATTAGAATATTTAGAAAGAATTTGAATTATTACTTTGCGAATAGTATAATTATAGTTATTACATACCAACCGGTTAGTATAAGGATCGCGAACAATTTTTATGCGGGCATCTAAGATGATAATGTAAGCGTGTTCAAGCTAACTGTATCTAAATTTGAGAAAAGTGAGGTTTGATAGTTTATGAGATTTTCAGGTAAAACAGCCATTGTAACCGGCGGAGGAAGCGGGATAGGGCGCGCAGCGGCAATCCGATTTGCACAGGAGGGGGCAGCGGTAGCAGTAGCGGACGTTGATTCCCTTGGTGGTGAGGAAACGGTTAGCATCATAAAAAACGCAGGAGGAAATGCGATCTTCGTAAAAACAGATGTTGCAGACTCCAACCAAATAAAAGAATTAATCAGTACAACAACGAATACCTTCGGCTCTTTAAATATCATGTTCAACAACGCTGGAATTGGCAATTCCGAGGTAAGGAGCACGGATTTATCAGAAGATGAATGGGACAAAGTCGTTGATATTAATTTAAAAGGGGTTTTCCTTGGCATTAAGTACGCTGTTCCTGAGCTAATAAAAGCAGGCGGAGGGGCAATTGTTAACACGGCAAGCCTATTGGGATTAAAGGGGCAAAAGTACATGTCAGCCTATAATGCATCTAAAGGCGGAGTGGTGATTTTGACTAAAAACGCTGCACTTGAATATGGAAAAAAGAATATCCGTGTAAATGCGATTGCACCTGGTGTCATTGATACGAAAATCATTGAAAACTGGAGACAAAGCGAATGGAAATGGCCGATCATCTCAAAGGCAAATGCCCTTGGCCGAATTGGCAGTCCTGAAGAGGTAGCAAATGCCGTATTATTTTTGGCATCAGATGAAGCCTCTTTCATAACAGGTGCAACACTTTCAGTTGATGGCGGAGGTCTGACGTTCTAATCGGAAATGAGGATTGCTGCAGCTAGATAAGAAAGAGAACCGTATTTATTATTATCATTCGGAGGTATATCAATGAGTTATCAAAAAGCATGGCTAGCAAATTATCCTGAATCTATTGCAAAGACGATAGAAATTCCAAATATACCGCTAGGACAGATTTTAAAAGAAACTACAGAAAAGTTTCCAGAAAATAATGCTCTATCATTTTATGGAAGAAAAATAAGTTATAAAGAGCTATCTTCTCTAGCGTTTGCATTTACGTCTGCCATCCAGCAAAACCAAGTCCAAAAAGGGGACCGGGTTGCTATCATGCTCCCAAACTGTCCGCAATATGTGGTTGCCTATTATGGTATCCTAAACGCCGGCGGCATTATCACACAGGTTAACCCTATGTCTGTTGAAAGAGAACTCATTCATATTCTAAACGATTCCGGTGCGGAAACGATGGTTGTTCTTGACGCTTTCTATCCAAGGGTGAAGAGCGTGCAGGCGCAAACTCCATTAAAAAATATTATTGTTGTCAGCCTGCAGCCTTCAGGACAGGATTTTGCTCCGGACCGCAGCTTTGAAAGCTTCCTTAAGGAGGGCAATGGAAATGTAGTTCCGGTGGAATTTGAACCCGAACACGATGTTGCTGTTCTTCAATATACAGGTGGAACAACTGGCCGCTCCAAAGGTGCCATGCTGACACACCGAAATATTTTGGCTAACGTCCTTCAATGTCAGGAATTTTTCAAACATGAAATGGAATTTGGCAAAGAGAAGTGCTTAACGGTAATCCCTCTATTTCATGTATATGGGATGACTTCATGTATGAACCTTTCTATCTATACAGGTGCAGAGTCCATTATGCTTCCGCGTTTTGACCTTGAAGAGGTGTTGAATACGATCAAAACAGAACAGCCAACGACCTTCCCAGGGGTTCCAACTATGTACGTTGCTCTGATTAACCATCCGAAGGCAGAAGAGTACGAAATAAATTGTATTCGGACATGTAATAGCGGAAGCGCGCCGATGCCGGTTGAATTGCTTCGTGAGTTTGAAGAAAAAACTGGTGCGCAAATTTTGGAAGGTTATGGATTATCGGAAGCATCACCGACAACACACTGCAACCCTCCATTTGCTGCGAGAAAAACGGGCAGTGTTGGTATTGGAGTACCTTCAACAGAATATAAAATTGTCGACCTATCAACAGGAACGGAAGAAGTGCCGACTGGCGAGCTAGGAGAAGTAATTATTAAAGGTCCGCAGGTTATGAAAGGGTACTGGAATATGCCGGAGGAAACGGCCAATACTTTAAAGGATGGCTGGTTGTATACAGGTGATATTGCCAAAGTGGATGAAGATGGCTACCTATATATTGTTGACCGGAAAAAAGACATGATCATCGCAGGTGGATTTAATATTTATCCTCGCGATATCGAAGAGGTTCTGTATGAGCATCCTTCAGTCCAGGAGACTGTGGTCATCGGGGTGCCAGACCCATATAGAGGAGAAACAGTAAAGGCGTATATCGTCTTAAAAGCTGGAAAAACGGCAACGGAGGATGAGATTATTCAATATTGCAGAGAAAATCTGGCAGCCTATAAGGTGCCGCGCAATGTGGAATTCCGTGATCAACTACCAAAAACCGGAGTCGGGAAAATCCTCCGCCGCAGCCTGAGAGAAGAAGTTTTAAAACAGTAAGGATCAATAATAATAATTTTTGGCTCTTTTCTCAGAGATTGTTGCTTTTAACTCTATTGAAAACACAGAGTGGATTGGAGCGAAAGGTGCTTGACTCCTGCGGGAAATAGAGGAAAGGTCGAGACCCCGCAGACGGAACGTCGAGGAGGCTCGACTTCCTCCCCGCGGAAAGCAAGCGCCTGTAGCGGAAAGGAACGGACAGTATTATTCCCAAAAACAACAAACTTTACGAAAAGAGCCTAATTTTTTAAAAGTTCACGCAATCAATATTATAGCAGAGATTAAGTTTATGGTATAATCTCGAATAGATATTTACATGATTGTGAGGATATAAAGGTGAAGGAAAAAATAACGGAACAAAGCATCCGCTTATTTGAAGAAAAAGGATTTAGTGAGACGTCCATTCAAGACATAGTCGATACACTAGGGGTGACAAAAGGGACCTTTTACTATTACTTTTCTAGTAAAGAAGAACTGCTTATGGATATCCACCTTGGATATATTAGCGAAATATTGAGCCGCCAAGAGCAAATCTTAGGGGATGAGTCAAAAAACTGTAAGCAAAAATTATTTGACATTATCTTAATGCTAATTTCTGATATTAAGATTCGCGGCAGTGCTGCAAAAATCTTTTTTAGAGAATTGAAAAATTTAAGTCCGGAACATGCTGCATTAATTGTTCCGAAACGGGATCAATTTCGCTTAAATACCGAGGAGCTGATTCAAGCCGGTATGAAAAATGGCGAATTTCGGCCTGATTTAAATGCATCAATTGTTTCTTTTGCGATTCTTGGTATCGCCAACTGGAGTTATCAATGGTTTAACCCAAAGGGTGCTTATACGGATGAAGAGGTAAGCGAGATATTTGTCGATATGATTTTAAAGGGAATTCAATTGCGCGGATAGAAATAAAAAGAGGGATATTAGTGCCGATTATATCCCTCTTTTTAAACCAAGAACATACCAACCGGTTAGTATTGGTGAAAAACTCCAGAATTAATAGGTATAAATCAAAAGAATGGAGCATTTCATTTATTTGGAAAGCTTGTTTTTTCAAAATGAATGTGGAGACGGAGGTATAAAGGAAGAATATGCACGAAATACAGATAACTGTTCGTTTCGGCGAAACAGATGCATTAGGCCATATCAATAATACAAGTTATTTCATATACCTTGAAGAAGCTAGGATTCGCTTTTTCGAAGCAATTGGTTACCGAGTTGATGCACGGGATTGGAATTTCATCCTAGCTTCTACAAAATGTGATTTTATAAGCCAAGGGTATTTCAATCAACAATTAATAATAAAAACAAGCGTCTCCAAAATTGGGTCAAAAAGCTTTCACCTGGACCATGAAATCATTTGTTCGCAAACAAAGAAACAGATTGCCCAAGGGAATGCAGTAATGGTCTGCTTTGATTTTGAAAAACAATTAAGTGAGCCACTGCCTGAAGTCTTATTAGATAAGCTGAAAAGTCATCTGGTGTATTCGTAGGGTTATACGCATTAATAAAAGTCTGAATTTTTTGAATTGGAAGGAGGATGAAAACATGCCTTATCAAATGAATAAGGAAACGATTGCTGTTCGTAGAGGAGAGGAATTAAATCTAGCTATTTTAGAAACGTTTTTGCGTGAGAATATTAAGTCATTGCCGAGTGCTCCGCTGGAAATTTTACAGTTTTCTGCAGGTGCCTCGAATTTAACCTATCAAATAAGGATGGGAGACTGGGAGGCAGTGTTAAGACGTCCTCCTCTTGGGCCGGTTGCTCCAAAAGCACATGATATGGAACGGGAATTTAAAATTCTGACAGAATTAAATCCCATCTTTCCCGTAGCACCTAAGCCATATCTGTTCTCCGATCATCATGAGATTGTTGGCAGCCCATTTTTCATCATGGAGAGAAAGCATGGTATTGTCTTGGACACTTCATTTCCTGCTGGAGTAAATGTAACACCTGAACTTTGTAAACAGATTTCTGAACTAATGGTTGAAAACCTGGCGAAACTGCATGCGCTTCCATACAAAGAAACTGGACTTATGCAAATTAGCAAGCCTGATGGCTTTATGGAGCGGCAGGTTCACGGCTGGATTGGGCGTTATGAACGAGCCAAAACAGATGAAGTTGCCGAGGTGGAATCCCTGAAGAAGTGGCTTGAGAACAATATTCCAAAACATTCAGAGGCTGCCGTGATTCATTATGATTACAAGCTGAATAATGCCATGTTAAATGCAGATTTTACTGAGATGGTCGGTTTGTTTGATTGGGAAATGACTACCATAGGTGACCCCCTTGCTGATTTAGGGGCTGCGATGAGTTACTGGAGTCTCCCTGAGGATCCGCCAAACATGAAAAAAGGGATGGGCAGAGATCCGGTTACCGCTGTCTATGAAGGTTTCTTCACGAGGAAGGAATTTATTGAGTGTTATGCCAAAAAAAGCGGCAGGGATGTCTCTAACTTGCAATTCTATTTAACGTTTGCTTATTTCAAACTCGCTGTCATCTGCCAGCAAATTTATTATCGTTATAAGAAAGGTCAAACGAGCGATACAAGATTTGCAACCCTAAACAATTATGTTAAGGGATTAATCCAGCAAGCGACATTTACAGCCAATGAAAAGGTTTAACAGGGGGATAGAATGAAATGGCCAAAATTCACCTTCTTGTGAAGAAGGAAGATATCAGTGAGGAGAAAATTGTAGAAGGAAATAAAGTGGCAGTTGTTTTAGACATTCTTTTAGCGACAACAACCATTGTATCGGCATTAAAGGATGGAGCAAAAGAAGTTATACCTGTTCTTAACAGCTCTGAAGCTAGTGATTTAGCTGAAAACTTCACGCCTGGTACCTGCCTTCTTGCTGGTGAACTAGATGCGAAACCAATTGACGGTTTTTTATATCCTAGTCCAACCTTAATCAGGAAGAATGTATGCGGCAAGACGCTAATTTTATCTACCACAAATGGTACAGTAGCTTTAAGAAAGGCTGCTTCTGCCAAGAAGGTTTATGTAGCCTCAATTTTAAATAATCCTGCGGTTGCCGAAACGCTGGAGAATGTTGGGGAAGAGCAGACCATTCTTATTATTTGTTCCGGAAATTCCGGAGAGCTCAGCTTAGAAGACTTTTATGGTTCAGGGCATCTAATTGATTGCTTGGTAAAAGCAGGCCAACACGAGCTAACAGATGCAGCAAAGGCTGCCATGTATTTTTACCGCGGCCAGGAACATTCAGGATATGAAATATTCGTAAATTCCTATGTTGGCAAGCTATTAGAAAAATATGATCAACATCGAGATTTGCAACTGGCGGTTTCAAAGGGGATTACATCTATCGTACCGATTTTGAAAGATGGGAAAGTAGTAATCGAGACAGCATGCACTGTCTAGAAAATTTCAGGAGATCAGGGGGGATAACCGATGAGGTTTTTAGATACCGTTGCAGTAGTTACCGGGGCTGGAAGCGGAATAGGAAAAGCAGCTGCTATTAGGCTTGCAAGTGAAGGGGCAAAGGTCATCTTGGTGGGCAGGACAAAAAGGAAATTGGAAGAAGCGGCTGAAGAAATTAATCGCCAAAGTAAAATTCCAAGGGCTGAAATCTTTCCGGCGGATTGTACGGATGCCGAAGATGTTGAGGAGCTGGCAGAATATGTCAGGCAGCATTATGGTGACCTCCACATTCTAGTTAATAATGCAGGAGGGTCACGACACAACAAAATATTAGACATGTCGGAAGCAGATTGGGACTATGTTCAAAATGTTAATTTAAAGAGCGTATTCCTTGTCTCGAAAGCTATGGGGAAAATCATGATTGAGGGAACACAGCGTTCCGAGCACAATCGTGCGATTGTCAATATTGCCTCATTATCGGGACATCAGGCTGGGGCGGAAATTCCTCACTATAGTGCAGCTAAAGCGGCAGTAATTAATTTTACAAGATCACTGGCGTTGGATTTTTCTAAATACGGAATCCGCGTGAACTCCGTTTCGCCAGGGTTTGTCGAGACCCCGTTGACCGAACGCGGACTCCAAAATGAACGATTTGTCCGTGCCATTGAAAAAAATACGGCAATGGGGAGAGTTGGAAATCCTGAGGAAATTGCTAGTGTCATAGCGTTCGCAGCATCCAGCGATGCCTCCTATATGACTGGTACCGATTTATTAGTGGATGGCGGCTGGCTGATTAAATAATGCGAAAAACCTTAAAGTTTTAAAAAGGAAAGGGAGATTATAATGTCGCAAGAACATTTATTAGTAGAAAAATTAGGACCTGTTTTATCATTGACCTTGAACCGCCCTGAAAGTCTCAATGCCTTTAGCCCAGATATGATTTTGGGATTGAAAGATGCTCTCAAAAACGCGCAAAATGATGACGATATCCAAGCAATTGTCCTATCTGGATCAGGCCGTTCTTTCTGTGCCGGCGGTGACGTGAAAGGGATGGGAGAGCGAAGATCCGGTGTTCAAGTTTATGAAAATATTGGAAGACTGAATGAACTTATTTTATTAATGAAGGATGTAGAAAAGCCGATAATTGCCGCGGTACACGGCTATGCCGCGGGTGCTGGCTTTAATTTGGCTCTAGCCTGTGATCTTATCGTTGCAGCCGAGGATAGCAAATATGCCCTCAGCTTTTCCCAGGTAGGGCTGATTTCTGATGGAGGCGGTTCTTATTTCCTTCCTAGATTGGTTGGTCCGCATTTAGCAAAGCAATTCTTCTTTACAGCAGAGCCGATACCGGCTGAACGTCTTTATCAATTAGGCGTCATCAATTATCTTGTTCCCGCTGAGAAGCTTCAAGAGGAAACGACTAAATTAGCATTAAAATTAGCAAATGGTCCAGGATTGTCTTATGGAAAACAGAAGAAACTGGTTGATAAGGCGTTTACGTCTTCATTAGCAGAAATTCTCGAGCAAGAGCGATTAACCCAAATGATTATGGTTGAATCTGAGGATCATAAGGAAGGTACTACCGCATTTAAAGAAAAGAGAAAACCTGTATTTAAAGGGAAATAAGAGTTTATGAAGGAGGCCCACTGAGTCCGCTCGGAGGCCTCTTTTTCTATGAAAATATTAACAGAATATGAACAATGTATTAATTAATAGGGAATAATAATACTGAAGGTTTGCTATGTTAGCAAATTTGTTTACACTTATAGTATCAAGTTTCTAACTCTGGGAGTTGAGCATTAGTGAAAATATTAGTGATCGAGGATAATAAAAGTGTTTGTTCAATGATTGAAATGTTTTTTGCAAAGGAAGGAATAGAAGGAGTCTTTATTAATGATGGATTGGAAGGTTATAACCAGTTTAAAAACGGCACATGGGATGCTTTGATTGTTGATTGGATGCTGCCTGGCATGGATGGGGTGACCATATGCCGAAAGATCAGAGAAGAAAAATACACTGTCCCCATCATTATGCTAACAGCAAAGGACAGTGAGTCAGACCAGGTTCTCGGCCTTGAAATGGGAGCGGATGACTATGTAACGAAGCCGTTCAGTCCGCTGACCCTGATGGCACGGATTAAAGCAGTAACCCGGCGTGTTCAGGTTCAGGCACCAAAAGATAACGAAGGGGTACTAGAAACAGACCATTTTAAAATCAACAAAACAACTAGGGAAGTAATGGTTGACGGGACTCCGATAACTAATTTGACCCCCAAGGAGTTTGATTTGCTTTTCTATATGGCGGAGCACCCTCGCCAGGTTTTCTCACGGGAGCAGCTGCTTGAAAGGGTCTGGGGCTATCAGTTTTACGGGGATGAGCGAACAGTTGATGTGCATATCAAAAGGCTGCGGAAAAAGGTGGAAACTTCGGAACAGCCATTCTTCCATACTGTTTGGGGAGTAGGGTATAAGTTCGATGACACGCTTAAAACAGACTAAGTTCCGTTACTTTTATCAACAGTTTAGCAGTCATATCAGCATTATTATTGTGGCGTTTTTGCTATTAAGTTTATTGTTTGCCCATTATCTTGAAAACCTTGTTTATAGGAACAAGGCGGAAGAACTAATTTCCTATGGTAAAGCTATTTTGTCGGATATTAAAGAAAATCCGTATGCAACCGAAATTGTGCTTAATAAATATAGTTCTGTTTTACCAGCTCGAAAAATAAGCTTTAGTTTATTTGATCAGGATGGTAAATTGTATCTAGTTTCTAATCGCGGGCCAGAAATTAAATATCTGCCCCGCGCCGATTGGGAAAATCTAAAAAAGGGTAAGACGATAATTGTTCAAAGCGATTATAAGAGATTTGACCAGGATGGCGTAACATTTGTCGTTTTACCCTATTTGGAAAATGGGAAATTTTATGGGGGTATCTTGCTCACCTCACCGATTAGCGGTTCCCTTGAAATGATTCAAGAAATTAATAAGATTTTATTATATACTATTTTGATTGCTTTTGGCGTTTCATTCCTTCAAAGCTGGTACTTATCAAGAATTCATGTGAAAAGGATTAGAAGGCTTCGTGAGGCAACCTCTCAAGTATCTAAAGGGGATTATAATGTTCATGTTCAATCCTCGAATTATGATGAAATCGGAGAGTTAGCAAATGATTTTAATCACATGGTTGATAAAATCAATACCTCGATGGCAGAGATTGAAAGCTTGGAAAATCGCCGGCGTCAATTTATGGCTGATGTTTCTCATGAAATGAGGACACCGCTGACGACCATCAGCGGAGTGATTGAAGGGCTAAAAAACAATATGATTTCTGAAGAGGATAAAGAAAGAGGCATAAACTTAGTCAGCCAAGAGGCAAAAAGACTGATCCGTCTTGTTAATGAAAATCTCGATTTTGAAAAAATCCGTTCCAACCAGATACAGTTAATGAAGGAAGAAATTGAGCTTTTGGAAGTTCTTGAGATAATACAGGAGCAATTAAGTCTTCAGGCAGAAGAAAAAAACAATCAAATCATTGTCGAGTCCGCACCGGAAGTTTACGTAAAAGCCGATTACGACCGGCTTATTCAAATCTTAATTAATATAACAAAAAATAGTATTCAATTTACAAAAGAGGGAACCATCTGGCTTCGCGGAAGGGAAGAGCAGGACTTCGTTGTCATAGAGGTGGAGGATACCGGAATTGGGATTGATCCTGCTGAAGTAGAAAAAATCTGGCGCCGCTTCTACAAAGCTGATATTTCCAGAACCAGCAACCCTTACGGTGAGTTTGGTCTAGGACTTTCTATTGTGAAACAGCTAGTGCTTCTCCATAATGGGGAAATAAATGTTGTGAGTGAAAAAGGAAAAGGGACAAAATTTATTATTCGTTTTCCAAAATAAACGTCGCGGGAAAATTGCTTCCGCTGCTTTTTTCATAATAATTTCTAAAACACGTTAAAGTTTGTTAATAATTTCTTAAAATTTGTCAGGTATAGTAAAGACAAGATAAGAAGTTAACATACTTAAAGGAGAAGATTACGATGGAATTCAGAGATCCGAATGAAATCAATCAAACTCAAAACGATTCGTATGAAGTGACAAGAATCGAGTCCGGAACCGAGGAGGTGAGGAGCGCTCCTCCTGTTAAAAGCAAACCCAAAAAGGGTTTTGTAAAAGGACTTATTTCCACAGTAGCGGCAGGGGTGGTCGGATCTGCATTGACATTAGCAGTCCTGCCGCATACTGATTACTTTCAGAATTATTATCCCGCAGCAGCAAATCAAGACACAAGCAGTTCAGTGTCAGCCAAGGATACGGCCTCAACGGTTAGACCGGTTTCAACAAAGTCCACTTCGGATTCTGCTTCTATTGCAGATACAGTGGAGCAGGTTTCAAAGGCAATTGTCGGAATTGTTAATTACCAGCAGCAAAATGATCCGTTTTTCCGTAGTTCTAATTCATCCCAAAGTGTAGAATCTGGATCTGGCTCAGGGGTTCTTTTTCAAAAAAAGGGTGATTTTGCCTACATCGTTACCAATAACCATGTGGTAGAGGGTGCTTCAAAGCTGGAGGTTTCCTTATACAATGGTGAAAAAACGACAGCAGAAGTAGTCGGCACGGATGCGTTAACTGACCTTGCAGTTTTAAAAATCGATGCCAAAAATGTCACAACAACAGTTCAATTTGGGGATTCGTCAAACCTCCGGCCGGGTGACCAGGTTTACGCTATAGGGAACCCGCTGGGGCTAGAGCTGTCTAGGACTGTAACTCAAGGGATTGTCAGTGCTACCAATCGAAGCATACCGGTTTCCACTTCAGCAGGCAATTGGGAAACAAATGTAATCCAAACGGATGCAGCGATAAATCCTGGTAATAGTGGAGGGGCGCTTATCAATTCCCAAGGACTCGTCGTTGGTATTAATAGCATGAAAATCTCCGAAAATGGTGTAGAAGGCCTCGGATTTGCCATCCCAAGCAATGATGTTATTCCGATCGTTAATCAACTTATTCAAAATGGCAAAATCGTGCGTCCCTATTTAGGGGTTGGTCTTGCAGATTTGGATCAAGTGTCGCAAATGTATTGGCAAAGCCTTCCTGAAAATATTACCAAAGGGGTTTTGGTTATGAATATTGACCCGAATTCCGCCGCAGCCAAGGCAGGCTTCCAGCCAAAGGACGTGATTGTCTCAATGAACGGAACAGTGATTGCCAATTCATCAGACTTAAGGAAATATTTGTACTCAAAGGCTAAAGTAGGCGATGAAATTAAATTTGAAATCTACCGGGATGGAAAACAGAAGACGCTGACTGCAAAGCTTACTAATAATAATAGCGATTAGTTTTAGAAAAAATAATACCATTAACTTCTTGGATGAGGTGATATGGTGAACAGGGTCGGGAAATATGCAACATGCGAATTCGTGGATGATATTGAGCTGATGAATATGGTATTTGAACTCCCTGAGAAGGATAAAATGTTGATGTGGTCAGAAGGGTATATTGACCTAGTGATTGAAAAATTACCTGTATATGCCCGTGATATTTTGGAGAAAAGGATAGAAAAGTGGGAGGATACAAAAGCTTTTATTCAAATTCAGCTTAATGAAATTAAACAAGACCAGGAGTTTTTAGCAAAATTAAAGGGCGAGCGAAAGGAGTTCGCCCTTTTTGTCATGGAAAGGTATCCTGAGTTTCAATCATTGTTGTTTTTGTTATATGATGGCAATCTTAAAGAAAGGGATTTAAGGAAGTTTGTTTATCGTCGAAAATTTAGTTCTGGTAAAAAGTATCTGCATTAAGAATTTCATTTTATTAAGATGACCAGTGACGCTATACTAATTTTTCCCATCTTTTCGAAAGGCGAAATATTTCATATAATGGGTTTGGTCCTATTCAAAAAGGTGGTCTCCTAATGAAATATACTTTTTCCTTAAAACAAGTACTAATTGTTCTTTTGATAACCTTGCTCGGTGTGATAACGTCTGTCATTATCCACCTTCCGCTTGTTGTTGGTTTTCTTCCAGGATTCCTGATACTATATCAGCTTTCTGTTAAAAAAGGGATTCCATATCAGGAGATTATTAAAATTTGCCTGAGAGGTATAAATAAAACAAAAATCGTCATTTTGATACTATTTTTGGTGGGATTTTTATTACCCTCATGGTATCTGTCCGGGACGATTGACCAAATGGTTCAAGTTGCACTTGGTCTGATTAGCCCGGAGCATTTTTTTCTGCTATCGTTTATGGCTGCGTTAACCATCTCGATGCTGCTCGGGACAACAGTTGGAACATTAAGTGCCATCGGAGTTCCTATTCTTGGAACAGCAATGGTTCTGCATCTTCCCGTGGCGGCGGCTGCCGGCGCTTTGGTTTCAGGAGCGTTTGTCGGGGATCGGACTTCCCCGTTTTCGAGTTCGCACCAGCTGGTTTCACACACAGTCGAAATACCGGTTAAAAAGCAGGGGAAAGCAATGTTTCTAACTACCATCCTCGCGATTTTTCTTTGCTTAATCTTTTACAGTGTTCTAGACCATTATTTTTCAGCCAAGACAGTTGTCCATTCTTTGCATTTGGAATGGAGCAAGCTATCGTTGATTAAATTTATTCCGCCATTGGTCTTAATACTTTTTGTGATTTTTCGAATGAGTATCATTTATGCCTTTCTTTCTAGCATTCTATCAGCATCCATTCTAGCTGTTCTGGAAGGACATGCTTTTGGCAAAATAATCAATGCCTTATGGTACGGAATCGATGGTTTGGGCGGCGGGTTTATTCATATGTATGAACTGCTGCTATTTTTGGCTCTCGCCGGGGCCTATAATGGATTATTAGAGGAATTGAACGTCATTCAGCCTTATTTGGATAAATGGCTGCAGTCATCAAGCTCCTTAACGAGTGACACCTTTAAAGTCCTGACAGCCACTTTGATTATCAGTTTAATTGCCGCTAATCAAACGCTGCCGATTATTTTGACTGGGAGGGCGTTCCTGCCACATTGGTCAAATCATTATGGGAAGGAAGAGCTGGCTAGAGTAATGGGAGATTCGACAATGCTGTTCCCAGGAATGGTTCCATGGAGTGTATTGGCCATTATGTGCAGTACTATTGTCGGAGTTTCTTTAGTGGAATATTTGCCGTATGCCTTATTTTTGTGGATTTTGCCATTTTTAACTTTTGTGATTTCTCAAATAAAACAAAGGCGTAATAGTAATCATAACCGAACTGCCGCTGCGTAAACAGGAGCCATTTTTTGGTTCCTGTTTTTTTTACATACGTAATCCCTATGAATGAAGTCCATTTTTAAAACATATAAGTGGTAATAAGAACTTGGACAAGGGATGACGAAATGCTGAAAAAATGGGTCATAATTGGCTTTGGGACGTCGATGATTGGAATTGGCATTAACGGGTTTATCCTCCCCTTTCACCTAATAAATGGCGGATTTTTTGGGATTAGTCTGTTGGCCAATTATCTTTGGGACTTAAACCCGGGAATTATATTTATTCTATTGAATATCCCGGTTTACTTGTTTGCGATTAAATATGAACCAAACCTTTTTATTGATGGATTAATAGGTGCTATTGTTTCAGGGGTAATGATTCAATTTTGGCTGCCGCTCAACGGTGTTTTTCATATGCCTATCTTAAGCAGTATCATAATTGGTGCCATTATAATCGGGATCGGTGTTGGCGTCATGTTAAGAAATCATATCAGTCCCGGCGGCATCGACTTGCTTGCGCTGATTATTTCCAAATGGTCCAAGGTGAATGTGGGGTTGGTTGCCTTAACCATCGATGGAATGATTATTATTTCAGGTCTGCTGCTACTAAATGATCCAAAATTCTTGTATTCATTAGTCATTGTTACGATTATCGGATTGTTGATCAGCATTATTACCTCGATTGGCAGGATAGAAATTTCAAAAATAAAATAACCAAAGATGACGATGTTCACCATTTATTCACTCTTTTTTCAGAATTGATTGCTATGATAATAGCAAAAGGAAATTTTTTGAAATGGAGTGTTTAAGGTGAATATTTTACTCGCGGAAGATGATGTCCGGCTGGGGAAAATAATGACCCACTTGTTAAAAAAAGAATTTCATCGTGTTGATTGGGTTAAAGAAGGTAAAGAGGCCTATGAAAATGCCCTCATCTACCACTATGATGTTATTATTTTAGACTGGATGCTCCCCAAGGAAAGCGGAATTTCGGTCTGCAAACGGCTGCGCGAGAAGGGAATCCAAACCGGCATTTTATTTGTCACGGCTAAAGATGCCCATGAAGACATCATCACAGGTTTAGATTCAGGCGCGGACGATTACATTGTAAAACCATTTGAGTTTAATGTGCTTTCCGCACGGATTCGAGCGATTTGCCGCCGGAAGGAGAAACCTGTTGAAGAATTAATCACGTTCAATGATTTCTCCTTGAATCTGAATACCCATGAATTTAAAAGAAATGGGTATATAATTGATTTAACGAAAAAAGAATATCAACTATTGGAATTGTTGATGCGAAACGCAAATCAAGTTTTGACAAGAGAAATTCTGTTCGAAAAGCTTTGGGGCTATGATGCTGAAGTTTCGGATAATGCACTTGATGCTCTAGTGAAATTGGTGCGCAAAAAGGTTGATATTCCTGGAAAGCCTTCCTTAATTCAAAATGTTCGTGGAATCGGCTATAAGGTGAGAAATACCAATGTTTAATCAAGTGAAAAGGCGTTTAACGGTTGTTTATACCTTATCGCTGGTCAGTTTGCTTGTTTTGTTTATTGGAATCCTCTACCTCCTTATTTCGCATGAAATCAATGCAAAGGAAGAAGAGCAGCTAATGGGGTATTTTGACAAAGAAAAGTCTGATTTCCTCGAGGACCTTTATGAGAGCGAACACCATGGAATAGAGTATGATCCGAACCGAACGATATTTTATTATGTACTTAACCACCAGAAAGAGTTTGTGTATGGGGAGGAAAACATTCGGGGATTTTATCGATGGGTGGGAAATATCCCAATTACAAATGCTGACCAAGCGGAAAGGATTCAATGGGAAGACAAGCATTTACTTGTCGAGATACATCCTCTTGGTTCTAATGGCTTTGTCGTCCTAGGAATGGATATTACATCAGAAAAACACTTGATTCAAAAAATCACATGGACGTTGATTGCGTTAACGGTATTTTTTAGTTTGATTTTTGCCTATTTAGGTTATTATTTCGCTGGACAAGCGATGAAGCCTATTAAAACTGCTTATCACAAACAGGAAAAGTTTGTTTCCGATGCCTCACATGAACTTAGGACTCCATTAAGTATTTTTTACAGTTCGATTGACCTGTTAAACCGCGAAGAGAATCAGAATATGAGTCCACTTGGAAGAGAAGTCCTTCATGATTTACAAACTGAAGCCCAATTAATGAATAGACTGGTCAATGATTTACTCCTATTGGCCAGAAGTGATAAGAACCAATTAACCATGGAGATGAAAGAGGTTAATTTATCGAAATTGTTAACATCCATATACAAGCGGTTCTTACGGAAGAAACCAACCACTATCATATTTGCACAAAAAATTGAACCTGAGATTTTTCAGATGTGCGATGAAACAAGGATACAGGAATTAGTTTATATATTGTTAGATAATGCATTCAAGTATACGAATGAAGGGGAAGTGAAGCTTACTTTAAGATTAGACTCTGCTGGAAAAATTATTACCGTTGAAGATACAGGGTGCGGCATTGCGCAAGAAAATCTTCCGTTTATATTTGACCGTTTTTACCGGACAGACGCCGCTAGAGTAAAAGGTGGCTCCGGTTTAGGTCTATCCATTGCCAAGTCGATTGTAGAGGCTCACGGTGGAAAAATATCCGTACAAAGCACGCTGGGTAAAGGCAGTGTTTTTACGGTCATAATGAAAGGCAAAAATTAAAACGGCAGGATTGGCTGCCGTATTAATTTTTCAGTTTGCCTTGCTTAGACCCATGCATGATGGTTTCGATATATTTGAGGATTGATAGAACAAAAATGAGAGAAATACTGCCTACATATAAAACCAATGCCCAGCGCTCCGTTGAATCCGTTCCGATTAATAGCCCGTGCAGAACCATAAACATCCATGCCGGAAAAACAGCAAAATGGAGTTTTTTCCAATTTTTTATCCCTAATTTTTTTATGAAAAAATCCGACGAAAGCATTACGATGAAAAATAGATAAAATGATAATGTTCCAAGAGCAGAATATATAGGTTGATTCTTTGCGAGTAAAGGGACAAAAAGTTCTGGAATGGAATAAGGTACATATTGATCGCGCCAAATTAACACGAGATGAAAAATAATCGTCAACAAACCATACCAGCCGCTGATTTGATGGAGAGAAAGAAGATAGGCTTTCTTTTTCTTCATTACTGCAAAGGAACTGACCAACCCGATAGCGAGGGAAGTGGTCATGAAAAAATAGGCCAAAAATCCAGAGCTTCGAATCAATGTCCATATCGAAATGTAATCGTTAATCAAGATATCACCTTCCTTTAAAGGTAGTAATCGTTTCATCTTCATGAACCAGAAGCACGGAATAATGGGGGTTAATACCCGCTAATGCCTCCATTAATGTGCTGTCTTTTTCCATAAAGCACAGCTTGGTCATAACTTCTGCATCCAGGCAGTTTTCTGTAATGACAGTGGCTTGAAGGATGTCTGATTCAACAGGCAGACCTGTTTTTCCATTTAAGAGGTGGTGCTTTTTCTCATCCACCTGGACCCAGCTGCGATAGACGATATTAGAGGTAGCGATGCTTCCATTTTTTAAAGGAATGTTTGCCATTTCTTGCTTATCTTCAAAAGGGTGGGCTACACCGATTTTCCATTCCTTCTTTCCATCGGACCAGCATGTCATATCCCCGCCGCCATCAACAATCCCTGACTTGGCCCCGCCGATATTTTTTAGCCATCGTGCTGCAGCCTGGGCGGCATAGCCTTTACCAATACCTCCTAAATCTATTTGATTATCACTGTGTTTTTTTATCGTTAAGGTCTCAAAGTTGAAAACATATGGCGTGTGTTCTTCAGTACAATTGACGGGCACTTCGTTCCCAACTTTCAAACTAGACTGGAATGGAAAGGAGTTTGTATAGCCGTGGTATTTCATTTGGGCAAGTAAATAAGGTGAGAAGTATCCTTTCGTCTTCTTGCGATATTGTTCTGCCTGATAGAGTACGTCAAAGAGCGGAGGGGAGACCTTAGCGGTTTCTCCCGGCGCCAACCTATTCAATAATCCGAGTTCATTGTTGGGATTAAAACGAGACCATTCCTTTTCAACATACCGAATCCATCCGGTCATAATCTCCTTCCAATTTGAAATGTGAGTATTGGAGATGGCAATATAAAATGACGTGTTCATTGCCTCTAGGACCAAAAAATCAAAATTATCATGATCTTCGGGTTTGGCGGTCACTTTGTCTTACACCTCCCGAGACAGATTCTCCGTTTATGACAAAGTTAGACCAATCAAGTTTGGCATATTCCCTTTCTTCCTTGCTCATTGATTTTGTTAGAGACAGGTCATTCACAACAGACCCCTCATTTCCCGGATTTGTCCCAATTTGTGTGATGACAAAAGCTGTAAGAGCGGTTCCAGTTACGCCTAGCAGCCATTTTGATTTCGTAGATTTTGCCATTTTCCTCACCTTTCCTTTATAGTGGTTTAAAAGTGAATGCTGAATTTGTTTCATCCCACGAGACGCGAAAGCCCAACCCGCTTGCTGCTACTGAGATTGGAAGGAAAACGGAATTTTCCATATAGACAGCTTTTGTCGGCATTGGAGTTTTCCGTTGATTTTCATAGATTGCATTCGAGCCTGCTCGAACAATTAATTCCTTATCACCCTTTGTGAGGATACAAATTCTACTCTTAGGGTAAAAAACTGCTTCTGCTCCCACAGTATCAGCAAATGCCTTTGCAGAAATAAGCAGTTGCCCATTCTGAGGAATGACATAAAGGCGAGATTCTTGGTTACCATTGTTGACTGCCATTTCGGATGGAGTATCTACTGGTAAAACGTTATTGTCATTAGTTCGCGGTTCACGTGTCCAAATATTCCAAAATTCTTGTGATTGGGCTTGTGTGACGGGACTTTGGACCTGATTTTCCCACCCCTCGAAGTCGTCATCATGATCTTCCATTTCAGAGTCCTCTTCATCATCTTCATCGTAATACTGAAAATACTCACGCTTCCCATCATCGTCATCATCCGCTATAACAGCAGTTGTTCCAATTGAGAAAATCACAAATAAGCTGGCAAGTACGGTAAACAATTTTTTCTGTTTCATCATCAATCGGACACCTCCATTTATCTTATTAACTGAAGTTTAGCCCTTTTGTCTGAAAGGAATCTGAAAAGACTATGCTAAAATAAAAAAAGTTCAGTTTATAAGAAAGGGCTATGACCATGAAACCAGTTAGAGATCGAATAAAGGAAAATTTAGCTGTATTATTCGTCGGCTTTAATCCCGGGGTCCGCTCAAGTGAAACAGGCCATCATTTTGCCGGGCCCAGCAACCGTTTTTGGAAAATCCTTCATGAAGCAGGATTGACTCCAAGAAAATTGGACCCCTCGGAAGGTGATTTATTGCTGGAATTAGGGATGGGGATTACAAATATAGTGGAAAGGCCTACAAAAGCCGCTGCTGAAATCACGAAGGAAGAATTCAAAGAAGGCAGGGAAATTTTAAAACAAAAGATTGAAAGAATGATACCTCAAATTGTTTGTTATGTTGGAAAAGGTGTATATCTTGAATACAGCGGACGGAAAACAGCCCCATGGGGGATACAGAAGGAGGCCATTGTGCCGGGGACGGTAGACTTTGTAGCTCCGAACACAAGCGGATTGGTCAGAATGAAGCTCGATGAGATGGCGGGTATTTACCGGGAGCTTGCCAGGTTAGTTGCAAAATAAAACGACGGCTCTGGGAGTCCGTCAATTTTTATTATTGGTATTTTTTTTGATAGTGCGTTAGGGCGATAAGCGGAAAGATGTACCGGTAGCTGTGATAATGGATATAGAAGGAACCGCCCATTCCCTGTCCTTTTGGATATTCTGTGGTCCAGTCATCTTTATCTAATGATTTCAATAGATAGGCAATCCCTTTTTGGATGACCGCAGTTGGCTTAGGGGCAAGCGTAATCAAGGCATCAAGTGCCCATGCGGTATGTGTAAGGGTACTGGACCGGAGTGGAACATAGGTCTTTTTGGAATCGCTGTGACAGGATTCTCCCCAGCCGCCATCCGGATTTTGAATGTTCTTTAACCAGCCGGCCGCTTTTTGAATACGTGGGTCATTTTCTGGCACACCAACTGCTTGTAATCCGGTGATGGCTGCCCAGGTCCCGTACGTATAGCAAATTCCCCAGCGGCCATACCAGGAGCCGTCCCGCCTTTGGTCTTTCCAAAGCCAGTTGATACCATTCTTTATGACAGTGTGGTTTTTGGGTAGATTTGTATAATTACCGAAGAACTCTAATGTTCTTCCTGTTAGATCGGCACATGACGGGTCCTTTAGCAAAAACTCACCTTTTTCTAACGGCAATAATTTTAACAAATTTGAATCGGCTTTTCTCTCAAAGGCCGGCCAGCCGCCGTCGTCATTTTGCATCGACAAAGTCCAGCTGATTCCCCTCTCCCAAGCTGCTTTTTCAGATGAGGCAATTCTTGAAAGTGATCTAAGGGAGGCAGTAGTGTCATCCACATCCGGCAGGATTGTATTTATATTCGAAAAGCCCCAGCCTCCAGGCAAGCTGTTGGGATTATGAATCACCCAATCGCCAAATTTATGGTGCTGCCTGCTTAACAGGTAACGGTTTGCTTCTGCAGCTATTGTGTCTTCTGGAGATAATCCAGAAGATTGCAAGGCAAAGCTAATTAAGGATGTATTCCAAACAGTGGCGGTTGTATATTGCATATGTGGGAACCCGTTTATTTCACATTTCATGGACTTTAGCCCCTCGATCGCTTTTGAAATAATGGGGTCTGTTTTTTCGTAGCCCAGCGAGAGCAGGGCGAAAATCATTAAAAAGGTACAACTATAGTAACTTAAAAATGTTCCGTCAGGTTCAATCCTGTCCAGCATGTATTTTTTTGCTCGTTCAAGCGCTAATTTTCTGAGCTCTTCCGGGAAGCCAATTAAATTCTCTACCCCCTCTTCAATCAAGGATAACAACGAGCGCCATTCATCTGAGCGAATCCATTGTTCGTCTATCTCCCGGTATATGTGCAGGTCGGTTAAGTCGGGGGCATTTTTAGCTTTTATCGATAACTTCTTGGCGGCGAGAATCATTATCGGAGTCAAATTTGCCCGCCCAAACACAGAAAAGGAATAGAAATTTATCGGGAAGTTAGTCGGCAAAAGAATCACTTCAATCGGCAGCGGCGAAAACGCTGGCCACTTGTATTGGCCGGTAAGGGCAAGCATGATTTTCGTATACGTACTTACCTCTTTTAGACCGCCATGGGCCAAAATAAACTTCTTTGCCGCCTGTAAATTCTTGTCTTCTTTTGAGTAATATCCCGAGAAAAGGAGGGCGTAGTACGCCTCCAATGTAGATGATATATTTCCATTTCCCTCATCATAATAAAGCTTCCAAGCCCCGTTTTTTTCCTGCTTACTTAAAATCCGCCTGCAAAGCCCTTGGATTAATTCCTCATCATGTATCTCCAATGTTCGTAATAAAATGATGGTATAAGCATCTGTTGATATTCCTGTATCAAAAGGATAATCCCAGGAGCCATCAGGAGATTGGTCTTTTTTAAGTCTGTCAATAATCCAATCGATACCCATTTGTATATCCACCAGCATGATCACTCCTTTCTCAGGCAAAACTCCTTAGGCTATACATATTCCTATTGTGCAAGGACCATTCGTATTGGGGGGATTTGCCATGTTTTTTTGGAGAAATCGTGACAAACCGCCGTTAGAAATCATCCGGACCGAATTAAGAAAAAAAAATAAAGGGGCAGCAATAGTTCAGATCCCACTAACAGGGAGAGATCAAGTTCTTTTAGAAAAAATAAAAAAGGAAACAGCAAAACATAACCTTAATAATGTAACAAGGACAAAAGCCTACCTTGATTTCTATCTCCAGTACCCAGATATCCAATGGGCATTTTTGGGTCATATGGTTTCACGAAACGGCGGGTACAACATGACTGATTTAAAAGGGGAATTTTTAACGAAACTGCTATCAAGAAAAGAAAGAGATTCGTTTTTTGCTTTTTTGGAAAGAGGCAATTGGCTGATTTTCCAGGATGTTTATCCGCAATTTCTGATTTATGAGGAAAGTCTGCGGAGGGGTAAACCATTGTTTTATATGCTTTCTTATTTAAATGTTTCTACCTTTATGGAAACAATTTGGAATCATTTTTGGAAAAATCATGACCGTTATATTCATTGTATTGCAATGGTCATTAACGAACAGAGTTACTTGGAAAAAAGGGTGGTTCAAAATCCTGTTTACAAGAAAGAGGTATTAAATAAGTTTGAATTTGTTCTACAGGATGTACTTTCCTTCAACCATATTCTATTTCCTTATGGGGATAGCGGACTGAAGGGACAGACGCTTCATCAATTTGAATCCCTGCATGAACGAATATTATTGGGAAAAAGGTTATATTCCGTTCTATTTAAAAATAAAGATTTTCATATACAAGCTTTGGAATGGGCAAAATTGCATCCGCATACTGGTTCGCGAAAGGATTATTGGCCGCATCTTTTTAATAATGTAAATGAGGGGACACCCGGCATAGCTTATCCACTGCGCCTGAAATCCTGCAGGCTTAGAAAGGGAGCGAGAAGATTTTATAGCCCGAACCTTGAAAATGCCTGGAAAAATGTCAGCCAGCCGGAAGCAGAGCCCGGGGATTGGTTTGAAGACTGGCGTGTAGCGGATTATTTAGTGGACGATATGGAAATGATGGACGGGGAGATAAGGGATGAATACTGTAAAACACTTGAACGGCTCGAAATCGCAGCTCTTGCCAAAAAGACGATTAACTTTTAAGCATGTAATGGCTGGCGGTGTGCTCGGCTCATTAATCGGGACTTATTTGGATCTTTATTTTGTAGGGAAGGGAATGTATGAGTTTACGTTTCGTCCGCTAGCGGATGTTTTTTCCATAAATATCGGGTTTACACTGGTGGTGCTTCCGATATTTATGGTCGTTTTTTTATATGTGATTGCTGGTTTGAATAAATGGGGCAGGATAGGTGTAATTCTGTTTGTCAGTTTATTGATGCCTATTCTAGAAAAATTAGCTGAGATTCTTGGTTTGTTTAAGCATGCGGCAGAGTGGAAGCACATATACACTTTTTTTGGGTATCTATTATTTTTAACCGTGGTTTCAGGCTTTTTTCAATGGCTGGAAAAGAAAGAAAATTAAAAAAGCCGAGACAAAGTCCCGGCTTCCCCCTTCCGTCCGTACAGTGGTTAAGTGTCCCGCAACAAGCGAATGTTCGGAAGGGGTAAGATTATTTTAACACACTCTGGTAAGAAATATAAATGGGCAAAAGTGCCAATACTTTCTTTTCTTATTGTCTAGCTTCAGGCGCCATCGGCTCGAGGTCACAAGCCAATCCGTCCAAAAGGTTATAAAGCAACCTTTCGGCCGGCTCGACTTGTGCTTGTCGCCGATAGGCAGGCGCCTTGCGCTTTTCGTATTGAAAAGTGTATGATAAAGATGATTTTTTACATAAGGAGTGTTTGATATGGCTAAAAAAGGATACATATTGATGGAAAATGGTGCGAAAATCGAGTTTGATTTATTTCCAAACGAAGCGCCGGGGACAGTTGAAAACTTTGAAAAACTGGCGAACTCGGGTTTTTACAATGGAGTTATTTTTCACCGTGTAATTCCGGGCTTCGTATCTCAGGGTGGTGACCCTACAGGAACAGGTATGGGTGGTCCTGGCTACACTATTAAGTGTGAAACAGAAGGCAATCCGCACAAGCATGTTCCAGGTTCACTTTCCATGGCTCATGCGGGAAGAGATACTGGTGGCAGCCAATTTTTTATCGTGCATGAATCACAGCCGCACCTTAATGGAGTCCATACTGTTTTTGGACAAGTAACCTCTGACCTTGAGGCTGTAAGATCAATGAGAAATGGTGACACGATGAAAGAAGTATGCGTTTTTGATGAAGAATAATTTTAACGGGAGAGCTGATTTTTAGCTCTCTTTTTCATTGGGACTAATAAGGTGTAACATGGGGAAAATATCTTCAATAACTCACAAATGGGGGTCTTTTATATTGAAGAAATTCGTGGTTTTCCTCCTTTTACTATTTGTTCTTCCTATTAACACAAAAGCGATCGCAAGAGAATCAGAGGCAAAACATCTTAAAGCGGCTATTATTATTGATGATTTTGGGGGCTGCATCAAAGGCGCGAATGACTTTCTGGAAGGAGATGTACCAATTACAGCTGCAGTCATGCCTTTTACTGAAAACTCAAAAAAACACGCACAATTGGCTCATAAAAATGGCTTTGAAGTCATGATTCATTTGCCGATGGAGCCGAAAAGAGGGAAACGATCGTGGCTTGGACCCAAACCCATTACCGCCGACCTATCCCCAAAGCAAGTTAGAGAACGTGTTTTAGAGGCTGTTAAGAGCGTTCCGTATGCTGTCGGACTTAATAATCACATGGGCTCGCTGGCTGTGGAGAACAAAAATATTGTCCGCGCAATTGTCGAGGTAGCGAAGGAAAAAAATCTATATATCATTGACAGCGGCACTAGCAATAAATCAAAATTTCCAGAACTTGCAGCCGAAATGGGTGTTCCTTTATTAAAAAATGATGTCTTTTTGGATGATATTACATCCTCTGTGCATGTCCGAAAACAGATGAACCTGCTGGCAAAAAAGACAGAGATAAAAAGAAAGGCTATTGCAATCGGCCATGTTGGAGTGACAGGAAAAGTCTGCTCGAATGGAATTTTGCAGTCGATGGACGAGTTTAAAAAGAAGAATATCAGAATTGTTCCTGTATCACAGCTTTTTGACTATCAATTAATAGAAAAGAAATTTATCCCCTAATAAAGGCAGCAATTTGTTGCCTTTTTCCATTTATTTTCTGAACAAAATCCTTTCCGTGTGTCATTTAAAGCTGATACAATGACCTTTATTAAATAGAATAAAAGTCATAAGGGAGTAGGATCATAAATGAAACTAGTTTCTTGGAATGTGAACGGTCTTAGAGCTTGTGTGAAAAAAGGCTTTTTGGAATATTTTCATGAGATGGATGCGGATATCTTTTGTATTCAGGAAACGAAATTGCAAGAAGGGCAAATTAGTCTGGAGTTAGATGGCTATCATCAATATTGGAACTATGCCATTAAAAAGGGTTATTCAGGTACAGCTGTTTTTACAAAAGCTAAACCATTATCAGTTAAATATGGAGTGGGTCAGGAAGATGATGAAAATGAAGGCCGAATTCTTACATTAGAATTTCCTGAATTTTTCTTGGTCAATGTATATACACCAAACTCACAGAGAGATTTGGCAAGGCTAGGGTACCGTTTAGAATGGGAGGAGCGGATTCTTCAACATCTGCAGGAGCTGGATAAGATAAAGCCTGTTGTCTTTTGCGGCGATTTAAATGTTGCCCACATGGAAATTGATTTAAGGAATCCGAAATCAAATGTAGGGAATTCAGGCTTTACAGACGAAGAACGAGCTAAAATGACAACACTACTGGATGCTGGATTTATTGACAGCTTCCGCCATTTCTATCCGGATAAAGAGGGAGCTTATACGTGGTGGTCATATATGAATAAAGTTCGGGAAAGAAATATCGGCTGGCGGATTGACTATTTCATCGTCTCGCAAACTTTATGTGAGCGATTAAAAAATGCCGATATTCACGCTCATGTAATGGGAAGTGATCATTGCCCCGTGGTGCTGGAAATACATTAAGGATTAAGGACTTTAAAAAAACCCTTTGCCAGGAAAAGCTATGGCAAAGGGTTTTTTAACCTCAAATTTCATTAAGAGGTGTTCCCAGTTCGTCAAATTCAGGATTCTTATCTGAATCGGTTGAATTGCTTAATTGTTCTTGCGAGCTTGAGTCGACGAAATCTGTATCATTTTCTTTTTTCAGCGAATTGTAATTCATATTAACAGCCCCTTCCTAGAGAAAAATTACTTAAGTATTTTTTCCTAAGCGGAAGAAAACTAAACGTTTTTACATATAAAAATTGCTATTTGAAATGAACCTTTATCATAGTTAAAATTAGAAGTTGACGAACATTAAATTGAGTAGTAATATATTCATTGTCGCTGATGCGAGATAGTTAAAAGAAAAGTTTAGTTTTATCAATTATCTTGATGAAAGTTGACAAAAAAAAGGCATTATGTTAATATAACAAATGTCGCTAATCGATAGATTAATAGATAGTTCTTTGAAAACTAAACAAGCAAAAACGTCAACAAACAATAATATTCGTTTCGAACGAAACGAAGCCAACGTAACATTTTTGAGCTAATCAACTCAACTTTCCCCCGTATTAACGCGCAGTAATATCCTTCGGATATACTGCCCGTAAATACCCGGAAAATTCGACTAACCATCGCGTGAAAAACGTCCGTGACGGAAGTCTCATTTTTTTGGAGAGTTTGATCCTGGCTCAGGACGAACGCTGGCGGCGTGCCTAATACATGCAAGTCGAGCGAATCACTGGGAGCTTGCTCCTGGTGGTTAGCGGCGGACGGGTGAGTAACACGTGGGCAACCTGCCTGTAAGACTGGGATAACTTCGGGAAACCGGAGCTAATACCGGATAATTTCTTCCCTCGCATGAGGGAAGGTTGAAAGTCGGTTTCGGCTGACACTTACAGATGGGCCCGCGGCGCATTAGCTAGTTGGTGAGGTAACGGCTCACCAAGGCGACGATGCGTAGCCGACCTGAGAGGGTGATCGGCCACACTGGGACTGAGACACGGCCCAGACTCCTACGGGAGGCAGCAGTAGGGAATCTTCCACAATGGACGAAAGTCTGATGGAGCAACGCCGCGTGAGCGATGAAGGCCTTCGGGTCGTAAAGCTCTGTTGTCAGGGAAGAACAAGTATCGGAGTAACTGCCGGTACCTTGACGGTACCTGACCAGAAAGCCACGGCTAACTACGTGCCAGCAGCCGCGGTAATACGTAGGTGGCAAGCGTTGTCCGGAATTATTGGGCGTAAAGCGCGCGCAGGCGGTCCTTTAAGTCTGATGTGAAAGCCCACGGCTCAACCGTGGAGGGTCATTGGAAACTGGGGGACTTGAGTGCAGAAGAGGAAAGCGGAATTCCACGTGTAGCGGTGAAATGCGTAGAGATGTGGAGGAACACCAGTGGCGAAGGCGGCTTTCTGGTCTGTAACTGACGCTGAGGCGCGAAAGCGTGGGGAGCAAACAGGATTAGATACCCTGGTAGTCCACGCCGTAAACGATGAGTGCTAAGTGTTAGAGGGTTTCCGCCCTTTAGTGCTGCAGCTAACGCATTAAGCACTCCGCCTGGGGAGTACGGCCGCAAGGCTGAAACTCAAAGGAATTGACGGGGGCCCGCACAAGCGGTGGAGCATGTGGTTTAATTCGAAGCAACGCGAAGAACCTTACCAGGTCTTGACATCCTCTGACACTCCTAGAGATAGGAATTTCCCCTTCGGGGGACAGAGTGACAGGTGGTGCATGGTTGTCGTCAGCTCGTGTCGTGAGATGTTGGGTTAAGTCCCGCAACGAGCGCAACCCTTGATCTTAGTTGCCAGCATTCAGTTGGGCACTCTAAGGTGACTGCCGGTGACAAACCGGAGGAAGGTGGGGATGACGTCAAATCATCATGCCCCTTATGACCTGGGCTACACACGTGCTACAATGGATGGTACAAAGGGCAGCGAAGCCGCGAGGTGAAGCCAATCCCATAAAACCATTCTCAGTTCGGATTGCAGGCTGCAACTCGCCTGCATGAAGCCGGAATCGCTAGTAATCGCGGATCAGCATGCCGCGGTGAATACGTTCCCGGGCCTTGTACACACCGCCCGTCACACCACGAGAGTTTGTAACACCCGAAGTCGGTGGGGTAACCGTAAGGAGCCAGCCGCCTAAGGTGGGACAGATGATTGGGGTGAAGTCGTAACAAGGTAGCCGTATCGGAAGGTGCGGCTGGATCACCTCCTTTCTAAGGATATAAGCTGGACCTATGAGCCAGACAATACATGTTTGTTTGATTGTTTCTTGTTTGTTTAGTTTTGAGGGAATTATCTCTCAGAACTTTCGTTCTTTGAAAACTAGATAATCGTAAAAGAAGAAGTAACCAAGTAAGAACCGAGTAATCGCCATTTTAGTTTTTCTCTCTTATTTTTAAGAGTAAAAACCTTATAGGTTAAGTTAGAAAGGGCGCACGGTGAATGCCTTGGCACTAGGAGCCGATGAAGGACGGGACTAACACCGATATGCTTCGGGGAGCTGTAAGTAAGCGCCGATCCGGAGATTTCCGAATGGGGAAACCCACTGTTCGTAATGGAACAGTATCTTCACCTGAATACATAGGGTATTGATGGCAGACCCGGGGAACTGAAACATCTAAGTACCCGGAGGAAGAGAAAGCAAACGCGATTCCCTGAGTAGCGGCGAGCGAAACGGGAACAGCCCAAACCGAAAGGCTTGCCTTTCGGGGTTGTAGGACACTCAACATGGAGTTACAAAGGAACGGGGTAGATGAAGCGGTCTGGAAAGGCCGGCCATAGAAGGTAAAAGCCCTGTAGTCGAAACTTCGTTCCCTCCTGAGTGGATCCTGAGTACGGCCGGACACGTGAAATCCGGTCGGAAGCAGGGAGGACCATCTCCCAAGGCTAAATACTCCCTAGTGACCGATAGTGAACCAGTACCGTGAGGGAAAGGTGAAAAGCACCCCGGAAGGGGAGTGAAAGAGAACCTGAAACCGTGTGCCTACAAGTAGTCAGAGCCCGTTCATGGGTGATGGCGTGCCTTTTGTAGAATGAACCGGCGAGTTACGATTGCATGCGAGGTTAAGTTGAAGAGACGGAGCCGCAGCGAAAGCGAGTCTGAATAGGGCGAAATAGTATGTAGTCGTAGACCCGAAACCAGGTGATCTACCCATGTCCAGGGTGAAGTCCAGGTAACACTGGATGGAGGCCCGAACCCACGCACGTTGAAAAGTGCGGGGATGAGGTGTGGGTAGCGGAGAAATTCCAATCGAACTTGGAGATAGCTGGTTCTCTCCGAAATAGCTTTAGGGCTAGCCTCACGTAGTTAGAGTCTTGGAGGTAGAGCACTGTTTGGACTAGGGGCCCTCATCGGGTTACCGAATTCAGACAAACTCCGAATGCCAATGACTTATCCGTGGGAGTCAGACTGCGAGTGATAAGATCCGTAGTCAAAAGGGAAACAGCCCAGACCACCAGCTAAGGTCCCAAAGTATACGTTAAGTGGAAAAGGATGTGGAGTTGCTTAGACAACCAGGATGTTGGCTTAGAAGCAGCCACCATTTAAAGAGTGCGTAATAGCTCACTGGTCGAGTGACTCTGCGCCGAAAATGTACCGGGGCTAAACGTATCACCGAAGCTGTGGGTGGACACCATGTGGTGTCCGCGGTAGGAGAGCGTTCTAAGGGCGTTGAAGCTGGACCGTAAGGACTGGTGGAGCGTTTAGAAGTGAGAATGCCGGTATGAGTAGCGAAAGATGAGTGAGAATCTCATCCACCGTATGCCTAAGGTTTCCTGAGGAAGGCTCGTCCGCTCAGGGTTAGTCGGGACCTAAGCCGAGGCCGAAAGGCGTAGGCGATGGACAACAGGTTGATATTCCTGTACCACCTCTTTATCGTTTGAGTGATGGGGGGACGCAGGAGGATAGGGTAAGCGCACTGCTGGATATGTGCGTGTAAGCAGTTAGGCTGAGAAGTAGGAAAATCCGCTTCTCATCAGGCTGAGCTGTGATGCCGAGGGAAATATAGTACCGAAGTTCCTGATTCCACACTGCCAAGAAAAGCCTCTAGCGAGATGAATGGTGCCCGTACCGCAAACCGACACAGGTAGGCGAGGAGAGAATCCTAAGGTGAGCGAGAGAACTCTCGTTAAGGAACTCGGCAAAATGACCCCGTAACTTCGGGAGAAGGGGTGCTTTTTGGGGTGAATAGCCCCGAAGAGCCGCAGTGAATAGGCCCAGGCGACTGTTTAGCAAAAACACAGGTCTCTGCAAAGCCGCAAGGCGAAGTATAGGGGCTGACGCCTGCCCGGTGCTGGAAGGTTAAGAGGAGGGGTTAGCTCACGCGAAGCTCTGAATCGAAGCCCCAGTAAACGGCGGCCGTAACTATAACGGTCCTAAGGTAGCGAAATTCCTTGTCGGGTAAGTTCCGACCCGCACGAAAGGCGTAACGATCTGGGCACTGTCTCAACGAGAGACTCGGTGAAATTATAGTACCTGTGAAGATGCAGGTTACCCGCGACAGGACGGAAAGACCCCATGGAGCTTTACTGTAGCCTGATATTGAATTTTGGTACAGCTTGTACAGGATAGGTAGGAGCCTGAGAAACCGGAGCGCCAGCTTCGGTGGAGGCGTCGGTGGGATACTACCCTGGCTGTATTGAAATTCTAACCCGCACCCCTTATCGGGGTGGGAGACAGTGTCAGGTGGGCAGTTTGACTGGGGCGGTCGCCTCCTAAAATGTAACGGAGGCGCCCAAAGGTTCCCTCAGAATGGTTGGAAATCATTCGCAGAGTGTAAAGGCACAAGGGAGCTTGACTGCGAGACCTACAAGTCGAGCAGGGACGAAAGTCGGGCTTAGTGATCCGGTGGTTCCGCATGGAAGGGCCATCGCTCAACGGATAAAAGCTACCCTGGGGATAACAGGCTTATCTCCCCCAAGAGTCCACATCGACGGGGAGGTTTGGCACCTCGATGTCGGCTCATCGCATCCTGGGGCTGTAGTCGGTCCCAAGGGTTGGGCTGTTCGCCCATTAAAGCGGTACGCGAGCTGGGTTCAGAACGTCGTGAGACAGTTCGGTCCCTATCCGTCGCGGGCGCAGGAAATTTGAGAGGAGCTGTCCTTAGTACGAGAGGACCGGGATGGACGCACCGCTGGTGTACCAGTTGTCTTGCCAAAGGCATCGCTGGGTAGCTATGTGCGGACGGGATAAGTGCTGAAAGCATCTAAGCATGAAGCCCCCCTCGAGATGAGATTTCCCATAGCGTCTAGCTAGTAAGATCCCTGAAAGATGATCAGGTTGATAGGTCAGAGGTGGAAGCGCGGTGACGTGTGGAGCTGACTGATACTAATCGATCGAGGACTTAACCAAATCGAAAAGCGGAAGCGGCCGGTTAGCAACGTATGGCCTGGAGGACTTTGACTGAGATAAGTGTAAACTCGCCGATTGGCAAGCGGGTTAGGCGCAGACAGAGGCGTAGTTGAACTTATGCGTTCAGAATTTAGTAATAAATTCTGATTAGCTAAAGGAAACACGATGAGCGCAAGCGAATCGATGTTGACTTATCGTAGGGAAAAGACCGAAGGACACTAGTTGCTGGACGCTGGAGCTACACAATGAACAATGTAATTTGGTGAACTCGTTCTTATTTACTTCTTCTATATTATCTAGTTTTGAGGGAATGAAATCCCAATAATCATTATTATACCTTGCGGGTGTGGCGGAATCGGCAGACGCGCTAGATTCAGGTTCTAGTGGTAGTAATACCGTATGGGTTCAAGTCCCTTCACCCGCACCAAAGAGACTAAAATGCGGAAGTAGTTCAGTGGTAGAACACCACCTTGCCAAGGTGGGGGTCGCGGGTTCGAATCCCGTCTTCCGCTCCAAACATGCCGGGGTGGCGGAACTGGCAGACGCACAGGACTTAAAATCCTGCGGTAGGTGACTACCGTACCGGTTCGATTCCGGTCCTCGGCACCATTATTTCTCTATTGGGAAATAGCACAGATTGGTAGAACACTACGTTCGGGACGTACAGGTCGTTCACTAAATCCTTTTTACCCGATTATCTAAAAGTATGGGGCCTTAGCTCAGCTGGGAGAGCGCCTGCTTTGCACGCAGGAGGTCAGCGGTTCGATCCCGCTAGGCTCCACCATTTAATTTAAATATGTAATTTGGCGGTGTAGCTCAGCTGGCTAGAGCGTACGGTTCATACCCGTAAGGTCGGGGGTTCGATCCCCTCCGCCGCTATTATATTTTGCCAATTTTATAATGGAGGGGTAGCGAAGTGGCTAAACGCGGCGGACTGTAAATCCGCTCCCTCAGGGTTCGGCGGTTCGAATCCGTCCCCCTCCACCATTTATAGGGGCATAGTTTAAAGGTAGAACTAAGGTCTCCAAAACCTTCAGTGTGGGTTCGATTCCTACTGCCCCTGTTACAATTACATAATGGGCCTATAGCTCAGCTGGTTAGAGCGCACGCCTGATAAGCGTGAGGTCGATGGTTCAAGTCCATTTAGGCCCACTCTAATAGAAAACAGTCTAAAACCGAGTCCGTGTGATTCGGTTTTTTTATTTGATTTTACCGTTTTGGAAAACATAAAGGAAAAGAGTTATGGAGGAGGACATTATGCCTGAACTGCCGGAAATGGAAAACTATAAGATTCTTTTAAGTCAAAAGATTGCTGATAAAACCATTACCGATGTCCAAGTAAACCGTGAAAAATCGATAAATGTGAATCTCGAGCTTTTTAAAAGGACCGTTCTTAATCAAAAAATAACTAACATTTCTCGAAGGGGGAAGCACCTTCTTTTTCACCTCCAAAATGGTCAGCTTTTGTTATTGCATTTAATGCTCGGAGGATGGATGTTTTATGGCCAAGAAGCGGATAAACCTAAACGAACTATACAGGTTCAGCTTTCTTTCGGAAATGAACATTTATACTTTATTGGTCTGCGTCTGGGATATCTTCATTTATATTCCCGTCAGGAAGCAGAAGAAAACCTTTCCCATCTAGGGCCGGAGCCGCTGAGCAGTTTTAGATTGGAGGAATTTATGAAACGAATTGGCAGCAAGCATGGCCGATTGAAGACCACACTCTTGGATCAGGAGTTTATTGCAGGAATTGGCAACTGCTATTCTGCTGAGATCTGCTTTGATGCAGAAATTTTGCCAGCCAAAGACATTGATGACATTAGTCCATCTAGCCGTTCTCAATTGTTTCAATCGATGAAAAAAATTCTCCAAGTGGCCATTCAAAATGGAGGTTACATGGAAAATCCCACATTCAAGGGTGATAAAATAACGGGCGGTTTTAATCCATTATGCCAAGTATACGACCGTGAGGGGGAGAAATGCAGACGTTGCGGGGCCATAATCGTAATGGAAAAAATCTCTTCCCGGAACACTTTTTATTGTCCAGATTGTCAAAAGTAGTACTGTTCCCTGCCGAATTTCGGCGGGTTTTTTTATTAAACGAAAAAATTAACCAATTTGTTAAAATTATTGTTTCCGAATTTGTTTAAATGTACTATACTATATACAATTAAGTATAACACATTTAGATATATATAACATATTTATTGTGAATAAGGGGGTGTTAATGATTAAACTCACCAAGCGTCAGGACGAAATTCTGCAGATTGTAAAGGAAAACGGCCCGATAACCGGTAAAGAAATTGCGGAGAAGCTCTCTGTTACCAGAGCGGCATTAAGACCGGACCTTGCAATCTTGACCATGTCCGGCAGTCTGGATGCCAGACCGCGTGTCGGGTATTTTTTTAATGACAAATTAGAAGTAAAACGGCAGGCGAAGAAGTTTATTCAGCAAAAGGTATCCGATTTTAAGGCTCATCCAATCGTAGTTGAAAAATCAACTTCTGTTTATAATGCGATTGTCCAGCTGTTCCTCGAGGATGTTGGAACACTTTATGCGGTGGATACAGAAGGTAACCTTGCAGGTGTAATATCCAGAAAGGATTTGCTCAGGGCTGCACTTGGGAACAAAAACCTGCAGGAATTACCCGTAAGTGTCATTATGACAAGAATGCCTAATATAATCACGATTAATCCAGAGGAAACCTTGCTGGAAGCGGCCAAAAAAATGATTAATTTTCATATTGATTCCTTACCGGTGGTAAAGGAAGTCGATCATAAAAATAATACATATTTGTTGTTGGGGAGAATTACCAAAACGACAATAACAAGGGCCTATTTAGAATTTATGGAAGAAAAATAGTTTAAGGGGAGTTGCTGTGATTTTGGTACAAAAGGAAGTTGTCTACGTAGTATCTGACTCGGTTGGTGAAACGGCTGAGCTTGTTGTAAAAGCAGTGGCAACACAGTTTAATGGTGGACAGGTAGAAATACGCAGAAACTCATATGTAGACGACATTGAAGACATTGAAGATGTGATTATTTTGGCAAGAAAGGACCATTCCATCATTGCCTACACCATCGTCATTCCGGAATTAAAAGATTATTTAGATAAGCGTGCCATGGAAGAGGGGATAATGGCAGTTGACCTCCTCAACCCATTAATGAATGCATTTACAACAAGGTTTAACAAACAACCCCACCACCAGCCTGGCTTAATGAGAAAATTAGACGAAGAATATTTCCGCAAAATCGAGGCGATTGAATTTGCTGTGAAATATGATGATGGACGGGACCCAAGAGGCATTATGAAGGCTGATATCGTTTTAATCGGCGTGTCCCGGACTTCAAAAACGCCGCTGTCCATGTACCTTGCCCATAAGCGTTTTAAAGTGGCCAATGTGCCGTTGGTTCCAGAAGTGCCTCCGCCAGATGAACTTTTTAAAATACCGAGAAAAAATTGTATTGGTTTAATTATTTCACCAGATAAATTAAACGAAATTCGCACTGAGCGCCTAAAAGCACTTGGGCTGGGCTCAAAGGCGAATTATGCGAGCTTCCAGAGAATTCTCGACGAACTAGATTATGCCGAAAAAATCATGAAACGCGTAGGCTGTCCTATCATAAATGTTTCGAATAAAGCAATCGAAGAAACTGCAGGTTTAATTTTAGACGTGTTGAAAAAAGAGAGGAGCTTTTAAATCATGGAAAAATTCGTTTATTTATTTCATGAAGGCCATGGCAATATGCGGGATTTACTTGGGGGAAAGGGAGCGAATCTAGCAGAAATGACAAGAATCGGCCTGCCGGTTCCATATGGTTTTACCATTACAACGCAAGCTTGCAATGCTTATTATGAGTCTAATAAAACTATTCCAGCTTCAGTAGAATCACAGACATTAGAGGCCTTAAGACTTTTGGAAGAAAAAATGAACAAAAAACTCGGTGACCCGCAAAATCCCTTACTTGTTTCGGTTCGATCCGGTTCAGTTTTTTCAATGCCTGGGATGATGGATACCATATTAAATCTGGGGATGAATGACGAAACAGTTGTGGGCTTGGCTGCATTAACGAATAATCCTCGATTTGCTTACGACTCTTATCGCCGATTCATTCAAATGTTCAGCAACGTGGTCCTTGAAATTGATACGTATTATTTTGAACAATTTTTAGAAGAGACGCGCGAACACAAGGGGTATACCTCTGACCCTGAAATGACTGCGGAAGATTGGAAGGAAGTCATTGTTGGCTATAAGGAAATTGTCAAAAAGCATACTCGCAAGGACTTCCCGCAAAATCCAAAAGAGCAGCTTTTCCTTGCTATCAATGCGGTATTCAATTCTTGGAATAATCAACGGGCGATTGTTTACCGCCGCTTAAATAAAATCCCGGATCACCTTGGAACGGCCGTTAATATCCAAAGCATGGTGTTTGGTAATATGGGGGACGACTCAGGAACAGGAGTTGCTTTTACAAGAAATCCTTCCACCGGTGAGCATGTGCTTTATGGTGAATATTTAATAAACGCTCAAGGCGAAGATGTTGTTGCCGGTATCCGTACCCCACAGCCAATTGCAACCCTTAAGGATGAAATGCCTGGTGTTTACCAGCAGTTTTCAGAGACATGCCAACGCCTTGAACAGCATTACAAGGAAATGCAGGATATTGAATTTACTGTTGAACGCGGAAAACTATTCATCCTCCAGACACGGAACGGAAAACGTACAGCTCAGGCGGCTATCCGCATTGCTGTTGAGATGGTGAAGGAAGGAATTATCGATAAAAAGACAGCGCTGCTTCGTGTCGATCCTGACCAATTAAACCAACTGCTGCATCGCCGAATCGATGACAAGGCTGAAAGACGAATATTAGCTAAAGGCTTGCCGGCATCACCAGGTGCCGCTACGGGCCGGGTTGTTTTTGATGCCGATGAAGCGGAGCAATTAAGAAATGAAGGTAAAAAAGTTATCCTAGTTTCTCCTGAAACCACTCCGGATGACATCCACGGTATGGTTGCAGCACAAGCTATTTTAACTAGCCGAGGTGGAATGACAAGCCACGCTGCCGTGGTTGCCCGCGGTATGGGGAAAGCTTGTATTTGCGGCTGTGAAGCCCTAAAGATTGACATGAAAGCAAAACAATTCACTGTGGGTGAAACAGTTGTTAAGCATGGGGATATTATCACGGTTGATGGTTCAACAGGTGAAATTATGCTTGGCGAAATCCCAATGATCGACCCTGAATTATCAGAAGAGTTCCAGCAGCTTCTTGCTTGGGCCGACCAAGAACGCAAAATAGGAGTCCGTGCAAATGCCGATAATCCCGAGGATGCCAGGAAATCATTTGAATTCGGTGCCGGCGGAATTGGATTGTGCCGGACAGAGCATATGTTTATGGATTTAAAGAGGATTCCAATCGTTCAAAAAATGATTTTAGCAGAAACCTATAGTGAGAGAATGGAAGCACTTGAAGAACTTTTACCGATGCAGCAAGGTGATTTTGAGGGAATTTTCGAGGCAATGCAAGGTCTGCCGGTAACGATTCGTTTATTGGATCCGCCGCTTCATGAATTCTTACCGAATAAAGAAGAGCTTTTAGTAGAAGTAACAAAACTGCAAATTCTCAATCCGGATTCTGAAGAGTTAAAGCAAAAAGAACTGCTGCTGAAAAAGGTTCGCCAGTTGGATGAGTTCAATCCAATGTTGGGCCACCGCGGCTGCCGCCTTGGCATGATACATCCGGAAATTTATGATATGCAGGCAAAGGCGATTTTCTATGCTGCCGTTAGAGTAGCGGAAAAGGGCTTGGTAGTCCAGCCTGAAATCATGATTCCACTTGTAGGCCACGTTAATGAATTGAAGCAAATGCGTCAGTTGGTTGTCGATGCCGCTGTCCGTGTTCAGGAAGAAAAGGGCAAGGCCATTAACTACACGATCGGTACGATGATTGAGATTCCACGTGCAGCTTTAACTGCAGATCAAATTGCCGAGGAAGCTGATTTCTTCTCCTTCGGAACGAATGATTTGACGCAAACAACATTCGGCTATAGCCGTGATGATGCAGAAGGGAAATTCTTGCAGGCATACATTGAAAACAAGGTACTGCCAGAAAATCCATTTGCTGTTCTTGACCAGGATGGTGTCGGTAAGCTTGTGGCAACCGGCGTTAAGCTTGGCCGTGCAACAAAGCCTTCTTTAAAAACAGGCATTTGTGGGGAACATGGCGGAGAGAAAAGCTCAATTGATTTCTGTTACCGGACTGGTTTGGATTATGTCAGCTGCTCGCCATACCGCGTGCCGCTTGCACGTTTGGCTGCTGCACAGGCCACCATCCGTCATGAAGCAAATCGTGAGGAAGTGTATACAACTGCATAAGTTGATTGAGAAGGCGGCACTGCTTTAGGTGCCGTTCTTTTTTGTACCCAGAGTTAAGATATGATTCGCCGATAGAAGGTTTGGTGCATTGACAAAAGTCCTTTAAACATAAATATTTATCCTAAGAATACAATCTTTTAAACGTAACTTGATTTTTTATAAGGGTTTAGTGTTTTATTTTTTGCAAATACTATGAAAAAACTTAAAAGGGGCCATAAAAATGGGGGCAATTGAACGCAGCGGCTTTCGGTTCGTGCCGGAATATAGCGTAATCCAGCAAAATGGAGCAATTCACGTCTACAATAAGGAAGAGTTTATTGAGGAAATCCAATTTCAGTTTGCCGGGAAGTTTCCGGAATTGGACCAAATTGAAGAATTAGTGGACAAGTATTGTGAGTTACATAATATTTAGGGAACGCTTGTTCGTTTTGGTTTTTAATGGTATAATCTAAATTGCAATAGAATAGGACTTCTCAAGGGTGGGCGGCACATCTCCTAATGAAAGGGGGTGATGCTGTTTGACAGTATTTCAGGCCTTGATGTTAGCTGTCTCATTTGCCAGCCTGATTATCGCCATTCTGTCTTTTCACCAAAAAAAATAATCCACCCTTGAGCCGGCAAGCATAAGCGGTGGATTTTTGCCCTTCTTTTGCCGAATCCCCTTGATGGGAACCAGCTATTGCATGGCCGAGCTAGCACCTTGACTTCATGCTCGGTCTTTTTTACTATATGCACTTCTTACTGAACATTATACATAACATTTTTGCAAAAAGAAAGAAAATATCTATATTAAAGAAGGGATTTATATGAGCAAGCTTGAAGCCATTTACCCTCAAGCAATTGAACATACGAAACAAAAAGTATTGCAGGATATGGAACGTTATTTTGAATACAGTGAAACGCTGCCTTCTTTTGAGCAATATTTGGCTGACCGTAGTCAGTATATAGAGCAGATTTGGATTAATGTATGGCTGAACAAAGTAACAAATGATGTTTCGAAAAATGAAAAGAAACAATTTTTAAGTGAAAGAGATTATGAGGTACAGGGTGTCGATCGAAAGCTGATTAACAAACTGTTTCGTGATGAAATGAGGTTGTATCAGCCTTTCGATACACTTAGCTGGGTTATTGAAAACTTTAAAGGACATGAGGAAGATTGGCAAACTCGCTTCGAGCAGGCTAAAGAAAACTTCCTTAAAAGGGAACAGGAAAGGCTGCTTGAAGAAGAAAAGGCGGACTTTCGTGAAGAAATAGAAGACGAAGCGTCTGCCATCATCGAAGAACAGTACGCCCGTTTTTACTTATATGTACGTCAATTCACAGCTAAACAATTAGCCGCCGATTTTGAATCTAGTACGAAATTTCAATCTATAGAACCAATAGCTCTGGAGGAGAAATTGGTCTCAGAAGGTTCGTTTGATTCGTTATCATATCAAACGGTTGCTGATTTTTTCGAAGAGTTGACCGGTGACATCCATAAACCTCCTCAAGAGTGGGGACGAAGCTATTTTGAATACGAGACCTATTACTACGTATATGAAAGCTTGATTTCGGATTATCTTTCAGAATTACTGCCTAATAAAGTATTACAGGAATTACCGCTGGATTTGAAGGATAGGTTCCAGGAAACATTTGCTAAACAGCTCACGGCAGTATTTGTGAAAGAATCTATGATCAATGTGATTTATGATGTTATTGGTTATTATTTAGAGGATATCCAAGAAGAATACGTTGCCGACTTATTGAAGCTTGTTAATATCCCATTTGATGAGGAAGTTCACCGGAAGCGGCTTGATCAAGATTTAGAGGAAAGAGAAAGAAAACAGGCAGAAGAGCTTTCAGAGGTGGAGAGGAAAAGGGCAGAAGAAGAACGGATTATGAGGGATATTTTCGGTACGGAATATGACCCTTCCCTTAAAGGACGTCACATTCGCTATGTCCTGCACATTGGTGAAACCAACACTGGCAAAACACATCATGCCTTGGAGAAGATGAAGCAGGCTGAGAGCGGCCTTTATTTAGCTCCATTAAGACTTCTGGCACTTGAGGTATTTGATAAATTAAATGCTGAAGGCACACCGTGTAACCTTAAAACAGGAGAAGAAGAGAAGGTTGTCCTTGGAGCTGGCCATATTTCCTGTACGGTTGAAATGTTTCATGAAAAGGAATATTTCGAAGTCGTCGTGATTGATGAGGCTCAGATGATAACCGATAAGGATCGAGGGTTTTCTTGGTATAAGGCAATCACCAAGGCAAATGCGGAGGAAGTCCATATCATTGGCAGCCGCAATTCGAAGGAAATGCTGCTTGAGCTTTTAGGTGATTCCGATATCACGATTAATGAATATAGCCGCGATACCCCTCTTGAGGTGGAATCGAAGGAATTTCATATTAAACATATTAAAAAAGGGGATGCGCTAATTTGTTTTTCAAGAAGAAGGGTATTGGAAATGGCATCTCGGCTGCAAAATGACGGCCATTCGGTCAGCATGATCTATGGCAGCATGCCCCCGGAGACAAGGAAACAGCAAATTCAGCTTTTTAATGAAGGAAAAACAAAGGTGATTGTCGCAACAGATGCCATCGGGATGGGCTTGAACTTACCGATTCGCAGGATTGTTTTCCTTGAAAATGAAAAATTCGATGGAACGAGAAGGCGGCTTTTAAATTCTCAGGAAGTAAAGCAAATTGCGGGCCGGGCCGGACGGAAGGGGATTTATGATGTCGGTAAGGTGGCCTTTACTAATGATATTAAAAAAATGAAGAATTTGCTCTTGCAGGAGGATCGTCCGGTCCAGACGTTTGCTATCGCACCCACGTCGTCAGTCTTTGAACGTTTCCAACGCTATTATCATGATTTGGATACATTCTTTGTACTATGGGAAAAATTTGAAAGCCCAAAAGGGACGAAGAAGGCTTCCTTGTCAGAAGAGCGGTCACTATATAGAAAAATTGCCGGGAGTGAAATCGAAGCGCGATTGACACTAACAGACCTGTACGGCTTTTTGCATCTGCCGTTTTCTAAGAATGAACAAGTGCTTGTGAATCAGTGGGAAGATACAATGTATGCAATTGTTCAGGGGAGGGAGCTTCCGGAACCGGTCGTAAAGGAAGGCAGTTTGGAGGAACTGGAATTAAGCTATAAGGCAATCGGTCTGCATTTGTTATTTTTATATCGGCTGGGTGAACGGACCGAAGCTAGCTATTGGGAACGTCTGCGTGAAGAAATCAGTGACATGGTCCAGGAAAGGTTGAAAACCGACATCAAGAAATTTGCGAAAAAGTGTAAGAACTGCGGTAAAAAACTAGCCTGGGACCATCCATTTCCAACCTGTGATGCCTGTTACCGTGCTCGGTTTAAAAAATATTGGCATGATGAGGATGAGTTTTAATTTTAAAGGCCTGGTTTCGGGCCTTTTTTTTTTTTTCGACGGGGAGGAATAGGAAAGGTACTAGCAGGAGAAAATAGGCGTTTATTTTGCTGATATTAGTATTTAAATCCGAATTGCCCATATGATGTTAGAAAGGAGGGGGATTTATGACTGTTCATGTGGTTCAAACCGGAGAAGATTTATGGGGAATTTCAAACAAGTATAGTGTTCCAATTGAATCCATTCTCAATCTTAATGGGCTGGTATCCGCGTCCGCCATTGTTCCTGGCCTTGCCCTCTACCTTCCAGATAACCTTCCTCATATTAGATACTATCGAATTAAAGCGGGTGACCAAATTAGGAATTTAGCTTTTCAATTTCATACGGATCCTGCCTCTATTGTAGCTGCCAATCCAGGCATTCAACCCAATCAGCTTCATATCGGTCAAATTATTCAAATTCCATCTCCTCTTAAATTACAAATGGCTGCGCTCGGATTTATCGTGCCATCTTCTGAAAGTGCTAATTTAACAGCCTTAAATTCGGTCGCCGGTCAGCTTAGTTATCTTGCTGTTGTTGCTTATTCCTTTACTGAAGAAGGATTTGCCTATAGGGAGATTGAGGATGCAGCACTTGTCGCAAGATGTAAACAATTAAAAATAAAACCTTTATTAATGATTCGAAATTTTACACTTGCCGGCTTTAGTGCGGATTTAGCAGGCAGGGTGCTTGGAAACATAGCATTTCGGCGGAATTTAGCAGCAAGCATTCTCAACCTGGTTAGGAAACGGGGATTTGAAGGAGTGAGTATTGATTTTGAATTTATTCCTCCGGCAAGAAGGATGGATTTTATTTCTTTCTTAACAGAATTAAAAAGGGGGTTAGGGGACCTGTTTCTCCATGTGAATGTTCATGCAAAAACGGAGGATATCCCAACTAATCGAATAATTGGGGCCTATGACTATGCAGCAATCGGCCAGGTGGCCGATATGGTTGCAGTTATGACTATTGATTACGGATACCCCGGCGGCCCGCCGGCTCCCATTGCCCCTATAACATGGATGGAGCAGGTCATTCAGTATTCGATCACTCAAATCCCCCGACGAAAATTACAAATGGCTATTGCCATGTATGGATATGATAAAGTAGTCAGGACGAATGCCACAAAGGCTATGTCCGCTCTTGCCGCCCAAAATCAGGCAATCTCAACTGGTACCCCCATTCAATTTGACCTTACTGCAAAATCGCCCTGGTACCGTTATTGGCGTGGCGTAGAAGAGCGTATTGTCTGGTTTGAGGATATCAGGAGCTTGATTGAAAAGTATCGATTGCTTGATATTTATCAATTAGCTGGGACTACATTTTGGCAAATCACTCTCCCATTTCCACAAAATTGGGCTTATTTAAGGGACCATATAGATGTTATAAAAACATAATAGGCTTGTCCAGTTTGCCTATGTACATTTATTTTTAGAAAGTTTTGGACAAACTTTAAGGAAAAAGAAGGGATGGAAATTTTTTGTTCATAAGAATTCTTTTTTCCTTCATGATATTATTTTCCACTATTAATTACATCGATCGAAATAGGGTTATTGCGGAAAGTAAGTCTGTAGAAATAGAAAGTCAGATTAAGGAGCTAATGAGCAATTCCCTAACGATGCAAGGGGCAATTGCCGGAATTAGTATCCGGTCAGCAGCAGATGGGAACATGATTTACCAATATAATGGAGATGTACGGCTCCGCCCTGCCTCCAATATGAAGCTGCTAACAGCTGCTTCTGCACTGAAAGTTTTAGGGGAGGACTATACCTTTCCAACCGAAATACATATTGATGGTCCTGTAAAAAAGAAAACACTTGCCGGGAACCTTTATATAAAGGGAAAAGGTGACCCCACCTTGATAAAAGAGGATTTTGACAACCTGGCTAAAGAAATACGGAAGAATGGCATTAAAAAGATAAAAGGAAACCTAATCGGTGATGATTCCCATTTTGATGATGTCCGGTACCCCCTTGACCTGCCCTGGAGTGATGAAACGACTTATTACGGGGCACAGATTTCAGCACTGACAGCATCACCAACTACAGACTACGATTCTGGATCAGTAGAAATCATGGTGACACCTGGTTCAAAAGAAGGGGATAAGCCAGTAATTAAAATCACCCCGAAAACTAGCTATGTGAAAGTTATAAACGAGGCTGTTACTGCTCGAAAAAATGTGAAAAAACAACTCACCATTGAACGGAAACACGCAAAAAATACAATAACCATAAAAGGAAAGATTCCTTTAAATTCAAAAGGTATCAAAGAGTGGGTGGGCGTTTGGGAACCAACCAAGTATGCATTGACACTTTTTAAACAATCATTAGCAGAACAAGGTATTAAGGTTTCCGGAAAAATCAAAACAGGAACGGTACCTGACACCGCTACAATACTGACAACTCACAAATCGATGCCATTGTCAGAACTGATTATTCCATTTATGAAACTTAGCAACAATGTTCATGCTGAGGTGTTGGTAAAGGAAATGGGAAAGGTTGTTCTCGGTGAAGGGTCTTGGGAAAAGGGGCTTGAGGTTTTGGAGTCGGAAATGGTGAAGTTCGGGTTAAATCCGAAAACAATGGTCATCCGTGACGGTTCAGGCGTCTCCCATGTGGATTTAATTCCAGCAAACGAAATTTCCAAACTGCTATTTGCCGTCCAAAAGGAAACGTGGTTCTCTTCTTATCTAAATTCATTACCGGTAAGTGGTGTATATGAAAAAATGGCTGGCGGGTCGCTTCGCAATCGGATGAAAACCGCAGATGTTCAAGGAAGGGTAAAAGCAAAGACTGGGACTCTGTCTACTGTCAGTTCTTTATCCGGCTATGTTACAACAAAAAACGGTCAAACATTGATTTTTTCAATCATGTTAAACAACCTTTTAGATGAAGAAAAGGGCAAGAAGCTGGAAGATGAGTTTGTGAAAATATTGGCAAATCAATAAATAAAAAGGCAGTGATAGTGTAGATTCACTGCCTTTTAGGACCACTGCTAAATAGTATTTTTGCTAAATTGCTCTTCCCTAAATTTATCTAAACATTTCTTGCAGATGCAATCTCTTCTTATGCTCTCGGAAGGTACTAATTCTAAGATTTTGTTAGGAAAATTCTCGTTATCACACCAGCAATTTCCACGTTCACCTGCACCTGACATACATCCGTTTGCTTCCCCGCAAATCGGGCAATATTTATTAGCCAGTTAAACTCCCCCCAATTAAAAGGTCTTTTATTTCATTTTATATCATTTGGCTCATCAAAATGTTAATTTAAATCTTTTTTTAATGCTTCAATCGCGGTTAATACCCTATGTCTATTATTTTTGTCATTCATATTGTTCTGGGCATGAAGCAGGACCGGCCTCACAGACTCAACGGAACGACCAAATTCATACATCCACTCATAGCGAGGCACAAGCCAGGTATGAAAATGATGGGTTGTATCTTCATTGTAAAAGTAGTATACATATTCAATTCCAAGCGTATCTCTTTGTACTTTCCTAATTTTTGTAAGCAGGTTTATGCAATCTAGTTTTTCCTCGTCTGTAAGTTCATCAAAGCATTTAATATGTCGTTTCGAGGCTAATATGACCAAGCCTTCTATTGGGTAAGCAACATCCTGATGGGCATGAAAATGTTCGGTCTCAATAATGTCACCGCCATCTGGATGGATTAGCCCTCTCGTTAAGGCACAGCTTAAGCATTCTACTTCTACTGTTTGACCATTTGATAGAGTAATAGTTCGCATATCGGCTCCTTCGAAAAAATAGTATCCAACTAATAGCTAAACAATAAAGAGTGAAATCGTCAAGATACCACTCCTATAAACTTTGAATTAAATGGTATTTTTGATTGATGGATTCTGGTCTTCCGTTATTTTCTTAGTGAATAAAAACGATCACATATCGATGATGATATGCAGCACGATAGGGAATAGAAGAGATCCTGTTGCCAAATATGCGCGAGCCATAACAAATCCAATTAATCCAGTGAGGATAAAACCCTTCCAGCCTTGATAAATATGAGCAAAGCCAAAAATACCGGAAGAAATAATCATGAGATGGATGGCTTCAAGGTCAAATGGTAAAGTTTGCAGATAATGAATAACAAATCCCCGATAAATAATTTCCTCGCAAATGCCGGCAGTAATCGCGGCCAAAATAGACCAATTTCTATCTAATTTTGTAGTTGGGAGCAGGTAATCAATTTCCGAAACTTGTTTATTCATCAACTTTTTATAAAATGGCAGTTTCATTAAAACAAAGATTAAAAAAGCTGCTCCTGCCAAAAAGCCAACTATCATTCCAAGGATCTGTGACTGGTTTTCGTCAGGGATGGTCAGGCCAATATGCTTAAAAGTGATACTTGTAATTGTTACAACCAAAAAGATCGCAGCCGTTACTAACCATTCTGATGATATCACAAACTTATAATATTTAATTCTTGAAGTGGAATCATTTTTCTCTTTTAGTCCTTTTGTGTACTTAATATCTAGGAACGGATACATAAAAATAAGAAAAACTAGTAAAATAGAACCAAAAATTAATGTTATCATAAGAAAATGACCTCCTTTTTTACCATTTTTTCATCATCTCACAAAATGGAAAATTATTCAATAATCACTTTCTTATTCTACTAAGCAATTTATATTGATTTTATACAATTGAAAGCTTATATAATAGAAAGAGATATAGTAATCACGCGGGAGAAAATAATGAAACCAGTAAATAATCAAGGTCAACTGCTTTCAGAACGTTTTGAGGTAGCCTTTAATCAGGTCCATAATGCTCTCAGAGATATTGTGCAAATCAATGATGACCGCTTTGTTGTTTTGGTGAAGGTTGGTGCTAAGAAGTACCAAGTCATCGAAACCTTTAAGAAAGATTTAGAGCAGTATGCCAGACTTCGGAATGCAATTGTCCATGAGAAAATGGAGGTTGGATTCTATATTGCTGAACCCAACGCCAAAGTGGTTCATCATATTGAAAAAATTGCCAACATCCTAAGCAGGCCGAACTACGCCCTTACAATTGCAACCAAAAACGTTGTTTTCTTTGATGAAAACGATAGAATTCTAAAGGTAACTTCTGCAATTAAACAATTCGGATATTCCAAGTTTCCGATTTATAAAGATCAAAAGTGCATTGGCCTTTTGACCGCTGGCTCTATCATGAAATGGATGGCGCTGCATATGGAAAGCGGCATTATCAATCTGGCGGATGTTCGGATTGCAGATATTATGAAGGTTGAAAAGAAACAGTCAATAGAGTTCATTTCAAAAGAGATTAATGTATTCCAGATGGAAAACATTTTTGAAAAGGCTCATAAAAAGAAGAATAAATTAGAAGCAGTCGTGATCACGGAAAATGGAAATGCGGGTGAAAAGCCGCTTGGTATAATTACGCCATGGGATTTAATTCAGATTGATTATACGGTTGATTAAAAAAGGGTGCTCTAAAAAAGCACCCTTTTCCGAAATTTAAAAATCAAATTCGCTTAACTGGTCCATATGACTGGCAATCATCGCAATGATGGTGCCCGCCTCTTCTTTGCTGAAAATAAAATGCGATTCATCCTTGATTAACTCGTCCTCGGTTGTCCAAATTCGGTTTATCCGCTTCAGGACACCATCACCAGTTTCCTGAACCACGCCAAACTGATAAGTTACTTCCACTTCATCCTCATGTTTGAAGGCTGTTACCTCTGGGGTGGACCATTCCACGTCAATTTCTTCAAAAATTTCATCCCGGTTTATTTGTGCGCCCTCAAAATACTCCTCGTCATCATCCACTATTTCAGATTCATCGTCTTCACAATATTCATCATCTGATTGAAGATAAACCCCATCATCGGTAAAATGGTCTTCGCCGTTTATGTAATCATGGAGACTTTCATGTACCTCATCGACAATCTCCTCAATGTCTGAAAGAATGATTTTTGCAGTATGACCACTGTCCACATCGAAACTGTCAATATAAAATTCTTCGTTTTGCGGATCAAAAAACAGCGTACAAAAGTAATCTCGGTCCAGTTCCTCAGTATCAACATCTGCGGTCTCCACAAAAAACTCAACCCTAGGATGCTTGGCAGCTCTCTCAATCTTCATGTGGCCAGCCTGATCGTATTCTTCACAAATCGATTCAAGATGATCCTGTAATTCACTGCAAACTCGGTCAAACCATTCTAACGACATCAAACATCCCATCCCTTCAAGTTTAATCGAGGTTATTATGTCCGAGTTTCCAAAATATATTTCAGGAAGGTAAAATGAGTACTAACGTAGAATTCTGGTAGAAGAAATTTTTTTATAGAAAGGTGATTTTAGATGGCTAAGCCTCCAAGCGGAGAGCGTCTGCTTAAGCTGCGGGAAATTTTATTTAATGAAACAGATGAAACGAATGAGCTTTCAATGGGAGAAATCATTGAAAGACTTCGTCAGGAGTTTGGACCGGGCTTTGAATTTGAACAGCGGGCCATTCTTCGTGACATTGAGGATTTAACAAACCAGCGTTTCGAAATATTTGTTACCAGAGGAGCGGCTGGGAAGAAATATTACAGCCATAAAAATAAGCGGTTCGAGCAGTACGAATTGAGACTTTTAATTAACGCTATCCTTTCAGCACGTTTTATTACAAAAAAAGAGGCAGAACAATTGATTGAGAAGGTGAAGGGTCTGACCAGCATGCATCTTGCATCCAAGCTTCCGAATCCTACACATTATGAAAGTTCGATTCGCAGTACCTATCAGCAGCTGCGGTATGAAATTGATCAAATTCAAATCGCAATTAATGAAAGTTTAAAAATTAAGTTTCAATATGGTAAATACGATATTGATAAAAATTTTGTCCTCCAGCGCAATGGTGATTTTTATGAGGTCAGCCCGCATGCACTCATTTGGAAAAACGATTATTACTATTTGATAGGGATCTTAAACGGTGAGGAAAAGTTCCGCCACTTCAGGGTAGACCGGATGCGGAACGTCCAATGCACGGAGGAGCTTTTCCTTAAGGCTGATATTAATATCTCTGATTACATTAACAAATCCTTTAATATGTACGCCGGCAAAGAACAGTGGATTACACTGAAGTTTAAACAGTCACTGGTGAATGTCATGATCGATTACTTTGGGCTTGGTGCTGATATGAAAAAAATTGATCAGGAATTTGGCTGGCTAAGGGTAAAAGCAAACAGAAGCGAAGGCCTTGTCCGCTGGCTCCTTAACTGGGGAAGTGATGTAAAGGTGCTTGAGCCTCAGGATTTAGTGGAAGAAATAAAAGCGGAAATTCAAAAAATGAATCAAACCTATGAATAGAGGCAGGCAATAATAAAACCTGCTTCTTTTAGTTTTACCAAAAATGGTAAACCGTTTGGTAGAAAATGTGAGATAATAAAAATGTAACTAATTGTAATTTGATACAAGGAGATTTTTTTATGGAATCTTTAGTAAAAGAACTTAATGAAATATGTAAAAGAGATCCCTTTCGCGAGAAAGTTGTCATTGTCGATTCTCATACAATTGGCGAACAAATAAACGAAGCCTTCATAAAAAAAGACTTTCAGGCGGTTAATCTTAAATATCGGACGGTTTTGGATCTGGCAAAGAGCATGGTTGAATTGAATGCTAATCAGCCAATCGAATTGCTCGACCAGACTGTTGGGGTACATTTTACGTATACACTGCTCAAAAGATTAAAGGAACAGGATGCTCTCCAATATTTCTCCGGAATGGAGATTACCCCGTCTTTCAGCCATGCTGTTTTCTCGGCAATTCAAACATTGCGGCTCTCGGGTTATACCCAAGAAACTCTGAACATGAACGCCTTTGCGGCACCAGCCAAAGCCGAGGACATGGCTGAAATTCTTAACGGCTATGAAGAGCTTTTGCAAGCCAATCAATTCATCGATAGAGCTGCCCTTTTAACAAAAGCAATGGAATATGCACTTATTGATGAAAAGAAATTGTTTATTCTCCAGTCTAATTTACAACTTTCACAACTCGAAGAACAACTTCTTGAAAAAATTCTGCCCGAAAACACTGCTAAACTGCCACTAGCACCTGTTTTTGGCATCGATTTACCTGAGCGGACAAGCTTGAGTTCTGTTCGCTGGGGTGAGCCCGCACCACTTAGTTATCTTTACCAACAGGAGAAGGCATGCTTAAAGCCCGATTTGCATATTTTCACTGCCAAAACGGAAGAACTCGAAGTGAAACAAATCCTCGAGCAAATTAAAAAGAACAAATCACCGCTTAACGAAAATGTCGTCTACTATACGAGCGCTGATTCATATGTTACCCTTTTTTATCATTTGTCCCAGCGAATAGACCTACCGGTTACTTACGGGGAAGGGCTGCCGATTACCTTCAGCCGTCCAGGCCGTCTGGTTTCAGGCCTGTTAGAATGGATTCAGTCCAACTATAGTGTGCAAGCATTTCTTGATTTGTTAAATGAAGGGCTCCTCGAATTGGATGATGAGGCCCCGTCAAAAACAAGAATGGCCAAGATTTTAAGGGATTTAAAGATTGGTTGGTCAGAGGAGAGGTATGTGGCGTGTATAGCGGAGGGAATTGAAAATTTAAACTCTGATAGCCCCTATTATGAAACACGATTAAAGGAGCTTTCATGGTTAAAGCAGTGGTTCTCTTCCATTTTAAGAAAACTGCCTGCCTTTGATTTAACAATCAACTATAAAAAATGCTTAACAGGTATTGCTTATATTTTAAAAAATTTCGGTAAAGTTAGCTCAGGCTTGGATGAGATTAGTAAAACTGCATTGCTTGAGGATATTGAAAAAATTATTCCGTTTGCAGACGAAGCCTTGCCGAAATATGATGTATTTGAAAAGGTGAAGGACCTGCTGTTATCGATACGGGTTCAGCAATCACGACCGAAACCGGGACATCTACATGTAACCTCTTATAAAAATGGAATTTACAATAATCGCAATAACGTGTTTTTTGTGGGTCTCGAAAATAAAAAGTTCCCAGGTAATGTCGGTGAGGACCCGCTGCTCTTAGATTTGGAACGGAAAAAGCTAAGCAGCAGTCTGCCGCTTCAGAGCGAAAAGGGCCAGTTAAATTTATATACTTTATTGCAGGTAATGGCACAATCGACAGGAACTGTAACAGTCAGTTATTGTCATTTTGATATCAATGATAATCGTGTCATGAATCCGGCATTTGTGATCCTGCAATGTTACCGTCTCATGACTGGAGATCCAAATACAGACTTTAAAGCATTAAAGACACTTCCGTCCTCCCTCATTTCAGGAGAAATTTTGGATGATAAAGATTACTGGAATGAAAAATTAGCCAGTGAACAGCCGGTCCAATTGACAGCTGGAATTCTTGGGCATTTTGCAAATATTGAGCAGGGGGTTGCGGCGGAAATCAAACGGAATTCAAGTGGATATTCCGAATTTGACGGCCTTGTACAGATTGACGTAAATGAAGATGACCCGCTCCTTAATCAGGAGAAAACGATGAGTGCCGGCAAGTTGGAAACACTTGCCAAGTGTCCATATTCTTATTTCTTAAAAGAAGTTCTGCGCGTCAAGCCAATTGAGGAAATTTCGTATAACGCCAACAAATGGCTGGATCCAGCCACAAGGGGAAGTCTTCTGCACAGCATTTTTGAAAATTTCTATAAGCAGTTAAAAAAGGAAAATGCGAAGCCATCATATGCGCTTCATTTAGACAAGCTAATTGCGTTAGCAACTAGTTTAATGGAGCAGCAAAAGGTTGTACTGCCGCCGCCAAATGAACGCATTTTTTTAAGGGAAATGAACGATATTTTAGAATGCTGCAAAATATTTCTAAAGGAAGAGGAGCGCCATAGCGAAGACTATGAGGCGATTGACTTTGAATATTCCTTTGGAATTGGCGGGAAAGAACCTGCAGTAATCAAGCTTCCTTCAGGCAAATTGAAGATTTCCGGTATCATTGACCGTGTGGATAAGTCAAGTGATGGCACCTACCACATCATTGACTACAAAACAGGAAGCACCTACGGATATAAGAAAAATGGCGCCTTTAAAGGCGGCCGTCAGCTTCAGCATATGATTTATGCGTTGGCGATTGAGCAGCATCTTCAGCTTGGTGAGGGGGCCGTAGAAGAAAGCTCATATTATTTTCCAACCGTAAAGGGGATGGCCGAGCGATTTACCAGGAAACAGGATGCCACCCTTAGAACCAATGGGTTAGATATTTTGGAAAAATTAATTGATGTAATTAAACATGGACATTTTGAAATGACGGATGACGTAGAGGATTGCAAGTACTGTGAATTTAAGCTTGTCTGCCGCCGCCATTTTTACAATCAGGATACCCTTGAAATGAAACAATCTAACCAGAAGTTAAAGGGGGTGCGGGCCTATGACTAAAGTGATATTCGACCAGGCTGCCCGCGATAAAATAAAGCATGATCTTGGAACGAATTTCTTAGTGGAAGCAGGCGCCGGTTCAGGGAAAACGACAAGCCTTGTGGACCGGATGGTCAACCTTATTTATACAGGAAGTGCAGAAATTCACCAGATTGTTGCGATTACTTTTACTAGGAAAGCTGCAGATGAGTTAAAGGTCCGCTTTCAAGCTAAATTAGAAGAGGCTTGGAAAAAGGAAACGGACCTTGATGCGAAATTTCATTTGGGAGAGGCCTTGAAAAATATTGAACGCTGCTTTCTTGGCACGGTTCATTCCTTTTGCGCCAAGCTGCTAAGGGAACGGCCAATTGAGGCAAAATTGGATTTAACTTTTAAGGAACTTGAGGAGTCGGATGATGCCGATGTTTTGGAGGAAGCATGGCAAAAGCATCTCCAGGATTTGACGGATTACGACTTCGGTCAGCTTGAAGAAATGGAACGATTAGGCATCTCAATGGATAACCTATTTCCTTGGTTAAAGGATGTGAAAGAATATTCTGATGTCGAGTGGGTCGCGGAATCTGTACCAAAGCCTGAGTTGCTTGCGGACTATCAATCTTTTATGAATATCATCAAAGAAGCACGGAAAAGCGTGCCAGAACAGGAGCCGGAAAAGGGCTATGACTCGCTGCAAAAGGCGATTTTGCTGGCAGTACAAAGGGAACGGTTTTTTGACTCTCCGACGGAACCGGATATCATCGGAATTTTTACCTTGTTTAATAAGAATTTAAAGCCAACCTATAACCGCTGGCCGTCCAAGGAAGATGCCAAATTTTACGAGGAGAAGATCTCATCCGAATTCGCGGTGAAACTCAAGCCTCTGATCCAAGCCTGGAAGGAATATTGCCATCCTAAGATTATTGCTTTTCTAAAGGGTGCGGTTCAGACTTACGAACAGCTAAAAAAAGAACGATCCTTGTTAAATTTTCAGGATCTAATGATGCATACATCCAGGCTGCTGAAGGAAAATTCCGAAGTCCGCAGTTATTTTCAAGGAAAGTATCGTTACCTTCTCGTCGATGAATATCAGGATACCGATCCACTGCAGGCAGAGATTATGTTCTATCTAACCAGTGAGGATCCGAATGAGAAAAACTGGACAAGCTGCAAGCCAAAACCGGGTTCGCTTTTTGTCGTCGGGGACCCAAAGCAGGCCATCTATCGTTTCCGCCGGGCCGATATTGACACATATAACCGTGTCAAACAATTAATCGAAGAGCATGGCGGGGACGTGCTGCAGCTGACGACGAACTTCCGTACCTTAGATTCGGTCACAACCGAATTAAACACGGTTTTTGAACGTCATCTGCCAAAAGTGGAGACCGATTACCAAGCAGCTTACCGCCCGTTAATCTCATATCATGAAGATTCGGGAAACGTATTTTCGGGAATAAAACGTTTGACGGTCCCAGCTGATTTTTCTAAGAAAGAGGAAGTCATCCATAAGGATGCCGAAAATATTGCTTTTTCGATTCGGAATCTTATGGGGAAAGGACATCGGGCAAGGGATTTTATGGTGCTGACCAGATACAATGACGGGGTTGCTGTTTATGCAAAAATTTTAGAAGATGCTGGCATCCCAGTCAGTATCAGCGGTGAGGTCATCCTTGGTGAAACAAGAGAGTTTCAGGATTTATGGATTCTTTTAAAATCCTTCCTTGACCTGACAGATGAGGTAAGCTTTGTAGCCGTCCTTCGCGGGATTTTCTTTGGAATCAGTGATGATGAATTGTATCAGTGGAAGCAGGCCAAAGGGTGGTTTTCGCTGTATACGGATGTCCCAGCAGATTTGTCTCCAGTCATTAAAGAAAAATTTGAAACAGCCATTTCGAAACTAACCTATTATCAACGAATGATTCGCAACCTGCCGCCTGCAGCAGCGATTGAAAAAATTATCGAAGATGTCGGTTTCTACCCTTTGCTAATAATGAATGGACGTGGGAAACGAACCTATAAAAGCCTGCTGCAAATGCTTGAGGCCTTGAGAAAACAGGAGGCGGGAGGAAAGACAACCTATAAACAGGTGATAGAAACCCTTTCTGAAATGATTTTTGAAAAATCGGTTGTCGCCAATTTGGAAGAAGAAGCAGATGCCGTGCGAATCATGAATGTTCATAAGGCAAAGGGACTTGAGGCACCGATTGTCTTTTTAGCCCATCCGGCCAAATCGGTCAGCCCAGAATCGTTTTTATCAAAGCACATAAAACGCGAGGACCTGTCTTCAAAAGGGTACTTCATGTTTAAGGTGGATAACGGCTACCAGTCCCGGGAGGCGGCGATTCCCAAAGAGTGGGAGATTCATAAAGCGGAAGAGCTCAAGTACCTTACGGAGGAAGAGCTTCGGATTATCTATGTGGCAGCCACCCGTGCAGAGAAAGCTCTGATTATCAGCGCAAACGGGAATAACAAGAAAAACCCATGGAATATTCTGTTGGCAATGGAAGCGATAGAGGAACTCGAGGTTCCTGAAATAAATGTTTGGGAGAATCTGCCTGCACCAAAGGAAATCACACTCAGTGAATTCCAGGCAAAAACATCAAGTAAGCTTGCATGGCTAGAAAAAAGCAAAATAAAGACCTACGACCATTGGACGCCGACAAAGGATAAGGATTATTCAGGCCTGACGATTGAGCGCGAATCCGGAGGCGGCAAGGAATGGGGCACGGTTGTTCATGATATTTTTGAAAAAGTGGTACAGGGCCATGATGTTACGGTTTATATTCAAATTACGTTAACCAAACATGGTTTGGCTAAAGAAAAAGAGACGGAAGTCACGGCCTATTTAGACCAATTAAAAAGTTCTTCCCTTTGGGGCGAGTTACAGACCGCAGATGAGGTTCTTACGGAGGTGCCATTTACCTTTAAAGTGGATAACGGTCACCCGCTCTATTCACAGATTACAGCCCATCCCAAGGACGAGCTTCCTTTCTATGTAAAAGGGGTCATTGACCTTATTTATAAAAAGAATGACAAATGGACCATTGTCGATTATAAGACGGACCGAGCTGTCCGTGATGAGGATTATGAAAAGCTTTGTGACTTTTATAGGAGCCAGCTCGCTTTTTATAAGGGAGCATGGGAGGAACTGACTGGAGAAGCGGTTGGCCATCAATGTCTTTATTTCCTTGCACCGAACCGGATATTTTTTAATGAATAGTATTATAACGAAGTAAAAGGCGGCCGTTAAATAAAATACGGCTGCCTTTTTTTTGCATACTAGTTATTTATCTAATAATTACTGGGTCAATAAGCCGTTCTCAAATTCTTCAATTCGATTGCGAACAAGAGCTGGCACCGGGCGGGTTGTTTTCGTTTTAGCATCATAGCTGACGTAAATAATTTCAGCTAAAAGAATCGGGTCTTCCTCCCCGTCTCTAGTAATCTTGCAGTTCATGGTCATACTGCTGTTGCCTATCTTGGAGATTTTACACCAAATATTCAGCCAGTCATTCAATTCTGCCGACTTTTTAAACTCTAAAGTAGATTTTGCTAGAACAAAATCAAAATCGGCCTCATCAAAGTCTAACTTCAATCCCTCATGGAAATATTCGGTAACAGCAACATCTATATAAGTCATATAGTGAGCGTTAAAAACAATCTTCTGACCATCAATTTCAGAATAGCGGACCTTCAGACGATGTGAGAAACGAAAATCATTAACCATTGTAAACCACCTTTATTAAATTTTGATAAGGATGATTCCCTCTAATCTATTTATTATTCTGTTAATTCCGTTCATTTCCTTTTTTTGAAGGTCTTTTTATATATCAAATTATCGAGGAAATTCTAAATTAGGAATTTTTGCATAAATTGAAATAAGAATAATAGGATGTAGTAACCTAGCAAAATTGAATAGAGATTGGCATCGGTGCCTTAGATGAAGTGTCATACTGCCATCAGGGCACCCTTTTTGCTAATAGGGAGTGGAACTCATGAGGCTGCAACGATTACCTGCCCAAGCCTTGGCAAGTCAGCTGATACCAAATGTTGATGAGGGGTTAAGAGAGGCATTGAAGGTTCCGGATCACGTCAAAAGCTTGGGGCTGGTTACTAGTACGAGTGATGATGTCGGCTATACTGCGATTGATGAGGCCACGAAAATGGCCGCAGTAGAAGTCGTATATGCAAAGTCATTTTATGCTGGGGCCGCACATGCTTCAGGTCCATTATCGGGAGAGTTTATAGGAATTTTAGGAGGGGCTACACCATCTGAAGTGAAGAGCGGCTTGGAGGTCGCTGTAAGGATGATCAATACGGGTCCTGCTTTTTATGCGGTGGACGAGGCTGGTAATCACGCCTACTTTGCCCATACAGTTTCTCGTACCGGTTCGTTTTTATCGAGTTTAGCCGGGATTGAAACGGGGGAACCGCTAGCGTATTTAATAGCTCCTCCTCTTGAGGCGATGATGGGGTTGGACGCAGCGTTGAAGGCGGCAGACGTAAGGCTCTGTGTTTTTTATGGCCCGCCGACGGAAACTAACTTTGGCGGGGGGCTTCTGACAGGAAGCCAATCCTCCTGTAAAGCAGCGTCTGAAGTCTTTGCGGACACGATTCAAAAAATAGCTCAATCTCCACATAGGATGTTTTAGAAGAGATGGTTAAAAAATGAAGGAGGTTCCAAAATGGGTCGAGAAACGTCGGCATTAGGAATGATTGAAACAAAGGGATTGGTAGGGGCGGTTGAGGCTGCCGATGCAATGGTAAAAGCTGCGGATGTCAGGTTGGTTGGGAAGGTTCAGGTTGGGGGAGGGCTTGTAACGGTGTTGGTCCGCGGTGATGTTGGAGCTGTCAAGGCTGCAACAGATGCAGGGGCAGCCGCAGCGTCCAAGGTGGGAGAACTCATTTCCGTCCATGTAATACCAAGGCCACACTCCGATATTGAATTGATCCTCCCGAAATTGGAAGGGCAAAGCATAACGTAAATGGCAGTTGGGAGTGTTAAAAATGAAAAAAGGGCAGCTGCAGAAATTGGTAGAACGGATTGCCCGTGAACTTATCGAACAAGAGACTCCTAGAATAAAAGTCCTGTTTGTATTTTGTGACAGCTCAGCGCACGAGCCCTTTGTTGACCAGTTGATGGTCCTAAAAAAACATCCGATAGATTATGATTTTCTGTTACTTGACGGTGAGACGTCAGGTTGGCTTGGTGGCAGCTATATCCAAGCCACCGGAGCAGGGCAGGTTGTAGCTGCGGACGAGTATGCCAAAGCACCGATTGAGCTGCCGAAAGATTATGATGCCATTGTCATCCCGGAAATGGATTTGGATAATGCCGCTCGTGTCTGTCATGGATTAAAGGGTTCTGTAAAATCGGAAATCATTTTTGCGGCCCTCGTTCTCCAGAAACCGGTCATGATTGGCGGTGATTCTTCCGGTATCAAGCGGGCCGACCGCCGCACCCTAAAAACACTGGATTTGCCTCTCCCACTAAAGAAACGATTTGAGTCCTATAAACAGGAGCTTACCAACCTTGGTATTCGTTTTTTCAAGCAATCCTATATGCATGAAGAAATTATTAGTTTGTTTTTTAAAGAAAAAAAGGACCACCAATCCAGGGAAACTTTTATAGGAAAGGTGTTAACAGTGGAATGGCTTACTAGGAATCTGGGAAGCTCGAAGACTTTGATTATCAGGAAAGGCACGATTCTGACACCGCTGGCAAAGGATTTTCTGAAGGAAAAACGGGTTATGGTCATTGAAGAGGGGGCGGATGGATGATTCTTGGCAAGGTCATGGGCAGTATTTGGGCTACTCAAAAGGAGGATGGCATGAGCCAGCTAAAGCTGCTGATCATTGAGCCCATCAACTGGAAAGGGGAGCCGGCTGGGACTCCGATTATTGCTGCTGATCGAATTGGAGCCGGCCGTGGTGAGCGTGTAATTGTTTCACGTGGCAGTCCGGCACGGGCTATTTTTTCAAAAAATGCCCCAATCGATGCAGTTGTGGTTGGCATTGTCGATTCCCTTGAGGCAGGGGAAGGAGAAGAATAGCGATTAAAGGTGTGAAGATGGATGGAGAAAAAGCAGCGCGTCATTCAGGAATATGTACCGGGGAAGCAGCTGACATTGGCGCACATCATAGCCAATCCTGATGAAGCCCTATATACAAAGCTTGGAATTGGTCAAGCGGGGGCGATTGGAATTTTGACATTGACACCAACGGAGACCGCCATCATTGCGGCTGATATTGCTACCAAAGCAGCAGATATTGTTATTGGCTACTTGGACCGCTTTACCGGGTCGCTTGTCATCTGCGGAACGGTCTCAAATGTAGAAATGGCCATCCAAGCCATCAATCAATTCTTAAGCAGGCATTTGAAATTTGAACCAGCGGAGATCACCAGGTCATGAAAAAAGGGAAAGTGATGTTAATTGGTCCAGTGGGGTCTGGAAAATCTACCTTAACCAAACGACTGCTTGAGGACCCGGCTCCTGCTGTCAAAACACAGGCGCTAAACTATATGGATTGGATTATTGACACACCTGGTGAGTATAGTGAAAATCCATTGTTTTACCGTTCATTAATCGCAACAGCATTGGAAGCGCGGATTCTCCTAATCGTTCAAGACGCAACTCGCCACGAGCAGTTCCTGCCGCCGAATTTTGCGCAGGGGTTTCCGTTGATTCCCATTGGCGTCATCACCAAAATAGACCATCAAAGTGCTGATTTAGAAAAGGCTGAAAAACTGTTGAGGCAAGTTTTATCAAATCATCCAATTTATAAAATTTCGTCCGTTACTCTTGAAGGAATACCGACTCTGAAGGCAGCGCTATTGAATCTTATATGAATTTTTAGAAGCGGTACGGATAGCGGTCTGGAGGGGCTTTAGATTGGGCATGGAAGCAATAAAAAGTATCGGCATAGATATTGGCACAAGTACAACGAAATTGATTTTAAGCGAATTGATATTAGGAAGGGTGTCGAGCCAATTTGCCCTGCCACACTTTGATATTATTGATCGAAAGGTCACCTATCTAAGTGAGATTATTTCCACTCCTTTAAAGAATGCTGATGAAATTGACTTGATCGCATTGGCTGGCTGGCTTGAACAGGAATATCGACGAATTGGACTGTCCCTATCGGATATCAAGTCGGGTGCGGTAATCATTACGGGGGAAACGGCGATTAAGAAAAATGCCGATGCGCTGCTGCATTATTTGGCAGAACGGTCCGGTGACTTCGTAGTTGCAATTGCAGGAGCTAGCTTGGAAGGTGTTTTGGCCGGACGGGGATCTGGAGTCTCGAAGTACTCAAAAAAGACGAAGGGAGTTGTCGCCAATATCGATATTGGCGGCGGTACTGCCAACGTTGCCCTTTTTCAGCAGGGTAAAGTGGTGGGTACGATTACCTTTCATGTGGGCGGCCGGCTGATTGAAATCAATTCTACCGGCGAAATCTTGGCGGTATCCCCATCTTTACAGCCTTGGCTTTTTTCCAAAAACTTCTTCCTTGAAAAAGGGATGCGGCTTACATTAAAGCAGCTTTCTGAAATTTCTACTGTTTTGTGCAAAGACATGCTGGACTGTTTATTAGGGAAGATGCCCATTGGTGCTGTAAATTCGTTGGTTCACAGTGCTTCGTCAGAAACATTGCCCATAATTGATGAGGTCATCATTTCCGGGGGTGTAGGGAGACTGGCATTGGAAATGCCGCCTGCGACATTGGGTGAAGCAGCAAAATATAACGACATTGGCCCTATTTTGGCTGGAGTACTGATGAAAGCTTTAAAAGACTATCCTCTTACCTTGGTGGAGGCAGAGCAAACTTCGAGGGCCACGGTCATCGGGGCAGGCATGCAGACAACGAAAATCAGCGGTGCAACAATATCCATTGCTCCTGAGCATCTGCCGCTAAGAAACATCCCCGTTGTTAAAATGAGCTATTCAGACACGGCTCTGGAACGGTATATTGAACGGGCTTTATTACAAGGGAAGGAACTGTTCCTTGGAAATTCTGAAGTGCCGTTTGCGATTAGCTTAGCAGAAATGCCCTATTTGCCTTACTTAAAGCTAAAGGAACTGGCAGATGTACTCGGAAAGGTTTACACAAGGCTTTTTCCTAGCGCAGCAGTCCTTGTCGTAGTCTTTGAAAATGACATGGCCAAAGCCCTAGGGCACGTGATGCGACTGCAGTTATCTGCTGATGTAGACGTGATTTGTATTGACCAGGTGGTGGTTGAGCACGGCGACTATATCGACATTGGCAAGCCGTTGAATGATGCATTGGTGCCCGTTGTCGTGAAGACTCTTGCGTTTTCCTAACAGGGAAATAGCTGGTTGGCGAGTAAAACCGGGAAACCGGCGAGTAACAAAATCAAAGTTGACCAGTAAATCGAAAAACCCGCGAGTAAATTGGCCGAAGTGACGAGTAAATCGGAAAAGAGGAGAGTAACTCCTCATTACCCCCTTAATAATGAAAAGCAAACAGGGAGGTGAACTTAAAATTTGAAAACTAAAATTACCTTACTTAATAAAACATATCAATTTAATAGCTTAAAAGAGATTCTGGCAAAGGCGAATGAAGAAAAGTCGGGGGACCAGCTTGCGGGCATCGCCGCCAATGACGCTCAGGAGCGGCTGGCAGCACGGCATCTCCTATCTGAGTTGACTCTGAGTGATATCCGCAATAACCCCGTGCTCCCACCTGAGGAGGACGAGGTTTCCCGTATAATCGAAGAATCTATTAATGAAAAAATCTATCAATCTATCGCCAATTGGACTATCAGCGACTTGCGAGAAATCCTGCTGGCTGAATCTACAACAAATCAGGAAATTAGCCGGATCCGCAGGGGATTGACGAGTGAGATGGCCGCTGCCGCAGCTAAAATTATGTCCAACCTGGATTTGATTCAGGCTGCATCAAAAATGGAGATTGTTACCAAATGCAATTATACAGTCGGCCATAAAGGCACCCTTGCTGGGAGAGCACAGCCGAATCATCCCACAGACAGCATTCAAGGCATCAAAGCATCCCTTTACGAAGCACTTAGTTATGGAATCGGTGATGCAGTAATAGGGATTAACCCAGTTATTGATTCAGCCGAAAGTGTAAAGCAAATTTTACAAATGACCAAAGAGGAAATCGACCGCTTTCAAATTCCTACACAAAATTGTGTGCTTGCGCATGTCACGACACAGATGCGGGCCATCAAAAATGGTGCTCCGTCCGATTTGCTTTTTCAAAGCCTAGCGGGAACGGAGGCGGGGAACACAGCGTTTGGCATCAGCGTTGGACTGCTGGATGAAGCAAATGATTTAATCCAAAAAGAAGGGACAGCGGCGGGGCCGAATCTGTGGTATTTCGAAACGGGACAGGGATCGGAGCTTTCCTCAGATGCACATCATGGCATTGACCAAGTAACTCTAGAAGCGCGTTGCTACGGACTTGCGAAAAAATATAAGCCGTTTATTGTGAACACTGTGGTCGGTTTTATTGGACCGGAGTATCTTTACAACAGCAAACAGGTCATCAGGGCTGGGCTTGAGGATCATTTTATGGGGAAGCTGCAAGGAATTCCTATGGGGGTCGATGTTTGTTATACAAACCATATGAAAGCCGACCAGAACGATATGGAGAACCTTGCCGTTCTTCTTGGTTCTGCCGGGGTCAATTTCCTTATCGGTGTTCCAATGGCGGATGACTGTATGCTGAATTACCAATCGACTAGTTTTCATGACATTGCCTCAGTCAGAAGGGTTCTTGGCCTGAGACCTGCGCCTTTTTTTGAAAAATGGCTTGAGAAAATGGGGATTATGGAGAACGGAATCTTAACCGAGCGGGCCGGTGATCCAACGCTGTTTATGTAAGGAAAGGAGGGGGAGAGAGTGCAGGAGAATGAGATTGAATTTATTGTTCAAAAGGTAATGGAGGAACTTCAGAGGAAATTCCCTAATGAGGCCGGAGAAATGGCAACAACCAATGAAGAAGGACTGATATTTACTGAGAATGACTGGAAGACCTCCATTCCGTCGGCCGTTTATGAGGTGGGGGTACCTAGCTTAATTGCCTCTACACCGGCCAGGATTGGCGTTTGGCGGACCGGTACCAGACCGCTGACAAGAACGATGTTAAAGCTGCAGTTCGACCATGCCGCTGCGATTGATGCAGTCGGGGGCGAAGTACTAGAAAATACCTTGTCGGAATTTGATTTATTTAGTGTTGAAACATGCTATGAAAACAAGGAAACGTATTTAAAAAGGCCTGATAAAGGGCGTATCTTAACTGATCATGCTGTTAGGACCATTAAGGATAAATGCATCCATCGCCCGCAGGTGCAAATTGTCGTCTCAGACGGACTAAGCGCTAGTGCTGTGGAAACCAATTTAAAAGATGTTTATCCGGCCTTACTGGATTCTTTGAAAATCCATAACCTTTCCGCTGGAACCTCGTTTTTTGTCAAAGGGGGCAGGGTAGCTTGCATGGATCATATTGGCGAGATTTTGGGGCCGGAGGTGTTGGTCCTATTAATTGGCGAACGGCCTGGGCTGGTCTCGGCCAGTTCGATGAGCGCCTATATGTGCTACCGGCCACGAAAAGGAGTAGTTGAATCCGACCGCAATGTCATTTCGAATATCCACCCGCTTGGAACTCCGCCTGTTGAAGCAGGTGCCCATATTGGAACCGTCCTTAAGAAGATGCTTGAGCAAAAGGTAAGCGGAGTAAAGCTGGAATTATAGTGCTATTCTACCTTTCTATTGAAATTTTTTATAAAGAAAGGGGGGTGGGGGAATGGAGGCAGTAATCGGCTTTGCATTAGTAGTCCTTACTTTGGTTGTCGGTACGGCCATTGGCATGCATGCGAACAAAAATGTAAGAGGCTTTAAAGAAGAAGAGCATGAAATCTTTGTCGGAAGGGATGACAAATAATCAGTAAGAAAGGGGTAACACGAATGAAAAACAAAGACCAACAATTGTTGGAGGATAAGAAGCACCTGAACCGCTATGGTTATGCACAGGAACTACTGCGGGATATGGGAGGGTTCTCCAACTTTGCGATTTCCTTTTCGATTATTTCCATCTTAACAGGGGCTGTATCTCTCTATGGACATGGATTAACGTACGGCGGCCCAGGTATGATGGGTTTTGGCTGGACGATCGTGGCCTTTTTCGTGATGTTGGTGGCCGCATCACTTGCTGAGCTCGCTTCGGCCATTCCAACGGCCGGTGCTCTGTATCACTGGGCCGCTGCTTTAAAAGGAATTAGGATTGGCTGGTATACAGCCTGGATTAATTTAATCGGCCAAATTGGGATTGTGGCCGGTATCGACTACTCTTGCGCCCTATTTGCAGACCCGCTCTTAGCAACCGTTTTTGGATATACCTCTACCGATACCACCACTTTAATTGTCTTTGGCGTTATTCTCCTTTTACACGGAATCCTCAATCACGTTGGGATAAAAATCGTAGCGAAATTAAACGACTTCTCGGCTTGGTACCATATGATCGTTGTCGCCATTCTCGTCGTCAGCTTGGCTTTTTTTACAAAAAATGGCCTTCAGCCAGTTGATTATTTATTCCAAGTCGGGCAAACATTTTCTGAGAAGCCTTATATACTGGCCTTTTTAATCGGTTTGTTACAGGCACAATGGACCTTTACTGGTTATGATGCCTCTGCCCATACGATTGAAGAAACAGTCCATCCGCGCGTCCGCGCTCCATGGGGGATTTATAACTCCGTTGCGTTTTCGTTCGTATTTGGTTTTATCATGCTAGCATTTGTCACGCTTTCCATTCATGATGCAGCTGGTGCGGTGAAATCTGATAATGCTTTTATCTTTGTTATTAGCGAAGCTCTAGGCGGTACCTTTGGAGCGGTCGTCTTATGGCTGGTAACTTTTGCGATGTTCTTCTGCGGTCTTTCGTCGATTACTTCCTTTTCGCGGATGATGTATGCTTTTTCAAGGGACAATGGGATGCCGCTCAGCCGCCATTGGGCGGAAATCAGCCGGAAGTACCGGACGCCGGCAAAGGCGATTTGGCTGTCTGTTATTTTATCTTTCTTGTTAGCATTAATTGACTATGTTACAAAGATTGTGAATCCGGATGCGGGATACTCTACAATCGCTTTCTTAACGGCAGTAAGTGTTGTCGGGTTATATGTAGCTTATGGGATTCCTATTTATTTAAAGCTGGAGGCGGAGGCGAAGGGAATTTTTCTGCCAAAGCATTACGGGCCATGGAGCCTTGGGAAATGGAGCAAGCCAATTAATATTCTTAGCATCCTTTGGATTATCTTTATTTCCATCATGATGATCATTCCGCCGAACCAAATGGCCGCTTATGCCTTGGCGGGAATGTTTATCCTGTTAATTATCATGGATTTGACCTATTATAAAAAGCACTTTAAAGGCCCGCAGGCAGCACTAGAAAAATCAGTTGATGAAATTAAAAGATTGGAAGACGAATTTGAACATGGGAAACATTAATTAAAAAGAGGTCAGGACCTCGCTAACGTTGTGCCAGGGTCCTGACCGTCAAAGTGTTTCTGATTAAATAAAAAGAAAAGGCGGATCAGCCGCCTTTTGATTCTTTAACCTCTTTTACGTGATTTAAACACCCACATGTTGCCGTCTTTCCAGCAGCTCTTAGTTTGATGTCTGCCGTGACCTGTATTGCGCCATTTTGTGCATTCCAGATGATGGGTTAAGCGTCTTGAAGTTCTTTTTCTGGATGTACGGCGTCGAGTCGTATTTTTGCTTGATGTCATCATCCGACGACTAGTGTTCCGGCTAGAAGTCCGGCTAGAAGTTCTTCTGTTGCCAGAAGTGCCACGATGACGGCCTGGATCCATAAACATGAAGTCCCCGAATCCGCCGCGTCTCACATTTTCAGCCGCGCTTTGAATATCCTCTGGAGAAAATTCTCTTTCTTCCATTTGAAGCACCTCCTTTTTTCAGAAAAGGGAGTACGAAATGAATTGTGCATATTCTATAACACCCACTCCTCTTTTAACAATTTACGAATGGACGCTTGTTTTGGTCTCGGACAATAGCCTATTAAAGGAAAAAATCAATTAACCGTGACATCCCCTTTACTCCATCATAGGTATAGAAGTAGGGGGGAGAGGAAATGGACGAAGCCGTAAAACTGCCAAACTATAAAATTTTTATAAAACCGAGCGACTTAAAGGAGCTTAAAAGGGATATATGGGTGGATATGCCAATCCCCGCGCAGCTAAATATTGATGGAAAAAGACTAGAGGTAGATGTCCGTTACCGGGGTTCCCATATACGTGATTTTATGAAAAAATCCTATTATATATCCTTTTATAAACCTAAAAAATTCAAAGGATCCAGTGAAATTCATTTAAATGCCGAGTATAAGGACCCTTCGCTCATCCGAAATAAATTATCCTTCGATTTCTTTTCTGAGATTGGTGTTCTTGCACCTTATTCCAAGCATGTCTTTTTGAACCTTAACGGCAGACCGGAAGGAATATATTTGGAAATTGAATCGGTGGATGAAAACTTTTTAAGAAGAAGAAACCTTCCCGCTGGCAGCATTTATTACGCCATTGATGGCGATGCGAATTTTTCTTTGATGAGCGATTTGGATAAAGCCGTGAAAAAGTCCTTGAAATCAGGCTATGAAAAAAAGTGTGGAAAGGCATCAGAAGATAAGTTTTTAGAGAGGTTAATTTATAACATTAACACAATTCCTAGAAGCGAATTCGAGAGGGAAATTATTAAATATATTGATGTTGAAAAATACTTGCGGTGGATGGCGGGCATCATCTTCACGTCAAATTATGATGGCTTTGTCCATAATTATTCGCTTTACCGGAACGGTGAAACAGGGCTATTCGAGGTGATGCCATGGGATTACGATGCCACCTGGGGAAGGGATGTTAACGGGAAGGTGATGGAGGCTGATTATGTTCCGCTAAAGGGCTATAATACGTTAACAGCAAGAATTTTGGACGTGGCTGCGTTCCGAAAGCAGTATCAAAAGCTGCTGATCCAAATTATGAATCAGCAGTTTACGTTGCAATTTATGCTGCCTAGAGTTGAAAAGCTGCTTGGAATAATCCGGCCCTATGTCCTGCAGGATCCCTACAAAAAGGAATCGGTTTCACAATTTGACCAAGAGCTGCGGGTAATCACGGAATACATTCTTGAAAGAAGAAAATATATCCAAAACGAAATAGTAAAACTTAACTAAACTAGGCCGCAGCCTTTATGACTTCAGTTTTTAAAAAAAGCCCTTTTCAAAAAAATGTTTGTTTTTAAGGATTCGCAAATAAAAGTACTGGATTCACAAATAAAACCTAAAAATCCTTCGGAAAATGATTATATTACTCTTTGTCGTTTCAATTCTATAGAAAGAAGCAACAATAATTAAAGCATATCTAAAAAGAACCATTTTCGGATGGTTCTTTTTATGAATGGCTCTTTTCGTAAAGTTTGTTGTTTTGGGGAATAACACTGTCCGTTCCTCTCCGCTACAGGCGCTCAGCAAACCCGCGGGGAGGAAGTCGAGCCTCCTCGACGTTCCGTCTGCGGGGTCTCGACCTTTCCTCTATTTCCCGCAGGAGTCAAGCGCCTTTCGTTCCAATCCACTCGGTGTTTTCAAAATAGTTAAAAGCAACAATCTCTGAGAAAAGAGCCTTATGAATTTATAGATAAACTTTCTGTCCTTCCCTCAAGGAGAGCCGTATTGCATCAAGCACCTTTTGTGTTTCATAGAAGAAAAAATTTCCCTATTAGAACTTATGCCATTTAGCGGAACCTTTTAGGATAAAAAACGTAATACATGTGGAAATGAAAAATTGGAGGATTATAATGGAAGTTTGGATTAAAGATTTTATTGTAAGCTATGGTTACATAGGGGTATTTTTGTTGATTGCCCTTGAAAATATTTTTCCTCCCATTCCTTCGGAGGTCATTCTGACTTTTGGCGGTTATATGACCTTGGATACTAATTTGACCGTTACAGGAGTCATTATTGCCTCAACCTTGGGTTCTGTTATTGGAGCGGTAATCTTATATCGTCTCGGAAATTTTTTGGATGTGGAACGGTTTGACAGAATCATTAACAAGTACGGAAAGGTTTTACGACTAAAAAAGGAAGATTTATACCGCGCCAATGCCTGGTTTAATAAATATGGAATTTGGACGGTTTTCTTGTGTAGGTTTATTCCGCTAATTCGCAGTTTGATTTCAATTCCCGCCGGAATGGCCAACATGAATTTTTCTCTTTTCCTTATTTTCACAACCATTGGAACACTGATTTGGAATACGATCTTGATTCATTTAGGTGCAAGCCTGGGGGAAAATTGGGAACTTATTACGGAAAAAATGGACAATTACTCTAACGTAATTTACGGGGTTCTTTTCGGCCTGCTAATGGTGGGAGTCCTCACGCTAATAAGGAAAAGTTTAAAGTCTAAATAAGTATAATGGAAGTTTCCGTGAAAAATATAAAAATGACGTCGATGCCTTAACCATTCTAGGAGAATTTCAAACAGAATTAATTTATATAGAAATTACTCTGTATATAATGGTTATGTAATTTATATTGCAAAAAAGTAAGGTGGCCGACAAATGAGCCTCCTTATTTTACTGTGCAAAGAAGAAAGGAACTATTTCTTAGACTTCCTCGCCTGCTGGTGATAATTATTTATTTTCATGGGAGGAAAAAATTAACTTTTCTCGAACAATATTTATGTATGCAACTATGATATTAAAGGTGGCCGAAAAAATGACTCTTGAACCGCAAACAAAGTTTTTATTAGACCAGCTAAAAGCTTTAGGCGCACCGCCGCTCGAAACTTTAACACCGCAAATGGCAAGAATGGGTTCCAAGTTTCCCCAAGGGGAAATTGAGGAAGTAGGCAAGGTTGAAAACCGGACTATTCCTGGCCCCGCTGCAGATATTCCTGTAAGGGTTTACTTTCCCAAGGAAGAACAGTCAAGCTATCCAGCGTTAGTTTTTTATCATGGCGGAGGTTGGGTGATCTGTGATCTTGATACCCATGATAATATTTGCCGGGCTCTCACCAATAGCGCTGGCTGCGTTACGATTTCCGTTGATTATCGCTTAGCACCTGAACACAAGTTCCCTGCTGCCGTGGAAGACTCCTACGCAGCAGTACAATATGTTTACGACCGTGCCGAGGACTTTAATGTGGACCGTACACGGATTGCGGTTGGCGGCGATAGTGCTGGTGGAAACCTAGCTGCTGTTATCAGTCATCTTGCAAAAGAGAAAAACACCCCGCCAATTTGTTTTCAGCTTTTGATGTATCCAAGTACAAACACTGGCGGAGTGCCGACAGTTTCGATGGTGGAAAATGCTCATGGCTATTTTCTAGAAAAGGGAACAATGGAGTGGTTCCGCGATTGTTACTTAAACAGTGAAGAGGACAATAAAAATCCTTTAGTTTCGCCTGCTCTAAATGAGGATTTCAAAGAGCTGCCGCCAGCACTCGTGATTACAGCAGAATATGACCCGTTACGTGACGAAGGGGAAGAGTATGGTAAAAAATTAGCTGATGCAGGTGTGGAAGTGGAAACAATCCGTTACGACGGCACCATCCACGGCTTTATCAGCATGGCAGCAGTACTAAACGTAGGAAAAGCGGCCTTGGAAAAATCCGGGGAAGCTTTAAAAAAAGCTTTCAGTAAATAAAATACCTAAGAGTGTCTGGTCTTTTATTAATCCAGGCACTTTTTTAAAATTAAAAATAGCAAAATGGAAAAAGAACATTTATAATGTATTTCGCGGAATTTTGCGTAAATTTTTATAACTTACCCATGGATCAAAATGAGGCGCGAGAAGCGTCCCCAGCATCATTAGAGAGGAAGAATCTATGAACCTAAAACGTTTTGCGAAAAAAGTGGTTATTTTAGTTTTGCAGTGCATCTTAGCAGTGGAAGTGTTGATTTGGATTGGTGCTTTACCAGTATTATTTAGGGATTTGTCGTTTCATCTATCGGAACACTTTAATGCGGTTAAAGCCATGAACCTTGGTTTAATCTCCTATGATCAATTGACTCTGGACGGAAAAAACCCATTATTTCCAGTTATTATTGAAAGATACATAGAGTCAATGAAAATTCTTGGATTAAGCATTCTTACAGCTTGGGTCATCGCCCTCATCATTACATATCTTTCGTTTATACTATTTCGAAAAAAAATCCACTTCCTTAAAAATTTGATTGAATTGGCAGAGGCTGTTCCTGATTTGATGTTCATTCTCTTATTGCAGCTGGCAGTTATCATGATTTACAAGTCAACAGGAATAAAAATAGCAACTGTGGTCAGTGTACGCGAAAAGGCCGTCCTGTTGCCAGTGATCAGCTTGAGCATCCCCATTAGCTTCTATATCACGAAGGTGTTCATCCACCACCTTGAGGAAGAGCTGGAGAAACAATATATACATTTAGCCAAAGCAAAAGGATTATCTTTTTCCTATATTTTGAATATCCACGCGCTCCGGAATATTGCCGAAGGGATGTTTGGCGCTTCGAAGACCATTTTCTGGACGATGTTGTCCACTTTATTAGTAGTAGATTATTTGTTTAATATGAACGGCTTGTTAAGGGCAATGGTCACAGGACCGGATCCTTTTGTTGTCGGCTGCATTCTCATTTTTATCCCTTTTTATCTACTTTACCGCACGTATGAATGGATCAGTTTTGATTACAGAAAGGATTCCAAGTAGCATGATTCTATTTTTATTAAAAAGAAAAAGATTTGTTTTTGGCGGCTTATTCCTTGTTACACTGTTTACCTGGAGCATATTAAATACGGTACTTCATGATGGGAAAATCAGACAGGCCCTTTTTTATTATGATGATAAGGGGAACCTCATCGATGCTCCGCCATACCCGCCATTTACGGTGTTTTTGCTTGGTTCGGATAAGTTCGGGTATGATTTGGGGCAAATGATGATTGAAGGGGCAAAGTACACCATCGGAATCACTTTGATTGTTGCCGTTTTAAGGATGTTGTTGTCCTTAGTGGCAAGCTCCTTGATCTACTCTTTGAGACCAAGACTGTTTGGTTTTCTAAAAAGTCTCTTTGAACCATTTTCCGTCGTTCCGCAAACCATCATCGTTTACTTCATTTTATTTAGTGTTTTGTGGATGCCAATTGACGGATTTCAAACCCCATTTTGGAAACGGGCTTTATTTGAAACGATTATTTTAATTTTCATTGCCATTCCGAATTTAACCATCCATCTAGCGAATGAAATGAGGATTGTGGAAAAGGAAGATTTTATTGTGGCGTCCAAAACGCTTGGTGCAAGTAAACGCTACATTTATTTTAAACACATTGTACCCCATGTTTACGAAAAGTGGATTTTATTATTCGGCCAGCAATTTACCCAGGTCCTGCAGCTCCTTGCCCACCTTGGGTTTATGAAGCTGTTCTTTGGCGGTTCCTTCGTATCTTACGGAATGGTTGCGGATGACCCGCGCACTGTTTCTTATGAATGGTCTGGGGTTATCGGCGGCAGTCTTCCATACCTTTATTCCAGCCAATGGATTATCGTTGTGCCAGTTCTCTTCTTTATACTTACAGCCATCAGCGTCGCTTTTATTAATGATTCGATAAAGTCGTATTTTCAAAGAAAAGATTATACAGTTAAAAGCAGGGGATAATCAACCGATTATCCCTTTTTTTGTACGGCAGGGAAAAAGTCTAAATATATTTTATAGCCATTAAAGAGACAATCCGGTTAAAAAGGATGCCTCTTTTTAGCATTATATTATCTTCTAATCTGCCAAAAAAATGATGGGAATAACAAGTTAATGAATAGGGAATTTAATATGTTCAGTCAGTTCAGGAAAGTCAATGAATGGGTTCCGATTTCCTTGGATATGGTAAATGGTTTGATTGCGATGCATTTCATAAAGTCCAGCTGGAAAAGTCTTGTGCCACGTGATCAAAGTAGAAAGATTTATTTCAATTCGGAAAGCTTTTTTGATTGCGTTTGGATAGCGAACCAGGAAATACAGCATTGCTCTTGCTGCTGTCCCTTTGCCATGCTCAGGCTCAAATCTTCCTCCGACTGCGAGTCCGCAATTATTTTGAACCGGCTCTTCCGGTAATTCTGGATGGAAATTGGGGAAATCCGAGTAAGGGAAATTGGAACGGGTAATATTACATTCAGGGTCGCAAACAAACAAATGATGCAAATCTCCCTTCATAGGTTCGAGGGCGCCGAACCATGATTGGGGGACAATATGTTCCGTATTAACTTTTAATTTACGTTCGCAGGCTTTCAATTGGTGAAGCGTTTCGAATTCCTTTTGCTTAATTTTTCGAAGAAATTCCTGAAATTCTTCATATTTTTCTGTGATCATTTGATAATCCTGAATAATAATGGTTTCAGGATTCTTTTTTTCACTGGAGTAAATACTTTTTACGCTGCCGTCTGGGTGCAGGTCTACCCAGGTATATAGATATAAATCTTTACTGATAAAATAGGGGATTCGGTTTTTATGGGTTTTTGTAAGCAATTCATTGTATTTATAAAATAAAGTGGTGCCATCAAGGTTATGTTGCTCTATTGTTTGATAGTATTTTTCAATATCCAACAGATCTTGTGTTTCATCGTAATAAAGGTCTTTGTCTTCCCGTATTTTTCGCTTTTTATCTCGCAAAAAAGCCAATTGTTTATGCAAATCAAAAAATTCCGAAGTGCTATTATTAATGACTTTTTTCTTTTTTGACATCTAAATCTCACTCCAGAGAAAAGAATTTATTTTTCAAATTCATTATATAATGATATCTCCGGCAAAACGGGTATAATTTGAAAATTTGTGTTAACAGGGGTGGATTATGGTTCGGGTGACTGAATTTTTCTATGGTAAAATGTTATTTAAAAAAATTATTTTTGTTTTCTGAATTGAGGTTATAAAAGTAACTCCAAAAATCAATTACTGTAAATAATGAGTAAATCTGTATTTCCAGTATTTGAATGCATATTAAAATTATCAAAATAATCACGGAAATGGATTGCATTTTAATTTTGAGAATAGTAAAATTAGTATCCGTGAATAAGAAATGAAGGGGTTTAAACCTTAATGGAAAATAGATTGCCATTTTCGAAGTATTTTGTAATAGGGGTCATGTTATTTGCCTTGTTTTTTGGAGCTGGAAATCTAATATTTCCTGCATCGCTCGGGCAAAATGCCGGGACAAACGTCTGGGAGGCGGCAGCCGGGTTTCTAATAACTGGGATTGGTTTGCCGTTTCTTGGAATATTAGCGATGGGTGTTTCTGGAAGCAGAAACCTGCAGGAACTGGCAAGCCGGGTTCATCCGCTTTATGGAATCATTTTTACCTCGCTGCTTTATTTAACAATTGGACCGCTGTTTGCAGCACCAAGAACAGGTGCTGTAGCCTATGATATTGGGATTGCACCGTTTGTCGGCGGTGGCTCGGATCGCATTGGATTGTTCATATTTTCACTAATGTTTTTTGGAATAACCTTGTGGTTCTCATTAAATCCAGCAAAACTGGTTGACCGGATCGGGAAGATTCTCTCACCTGCCATCATTATTCTCATTTTTGTGTTATTGGTAATGGTGATCGCTAAACCTATGGGGGCGATTGGAGCACCACAAGAAGCCTATGCCAACGGCGCGTTTGTAAAGGGCTTTATGGAAGGATACAATACGATGGATGCACTGGCATCGCTTGTGTTTGGCATCATTGTTATCAATGCGGTTCGTGCAATGGGAGTTAAATCAACTAGCGGCATTCTTTCTGCTTCAGCCAAATCCGGATTGGTTGCGGTTGTTTTCCTAGGAATCATTTATGTTGGTGTCGCTTACTTAGGCGCGACTAGCACTGGGCGATTCGGACTATTAGAAACAGGAGGTCCTGTTCTCGGAAAAACAGCAACCTATTATTTTGGGATTGTCGGAACAGTCTTGCTTTCGATTATTATCATTCTTGCTTGCTTGACCACGAGTATCGGATTGGTTACAGCTTGCGGTGAGTATTTTCATGCCCAAATGCCGAAAATCAGCTATAAAATATGGGTTGTTTTCTTTTCGTTAGTATCTCTTATCATTGGTAATTTCGGATTAGCGAACATCATCAACTTTTCAATTCCAGTGTTAATGTTTCTTTATCCCCTGGCTGTTGTCCTAATGCTGCTGACATTTTTATCAAAGTTTTTTAGACATTCGCGGATCGTCTATGTTTCAGCAACTGTGGTAACCTTTATGGTCAGCATTATCGATGGATTTAAAACTTTCTGTCAGCTTGTAGGAAACGAAAATTTCAGTTGGATGGATCCAATCGTATCCTTTTATGAACAAGTATTGCCGTTATATAATGAAGGGCTGGGATGGCTGTTGCCAGCAATCATTGCCATTGCGATCAGTACTGGAATTGTGAAGCTGCAAAAATATTTTCGAGTTTCTCTTAGGGAAAATAACGTTTAAATCATAATTCTAAACTTTTATTAAAATGCACTGCATATTGGCAGTGCGTTTTTTTATTGTAAAAAAACCTTTTGGTGAAGGAATTTATTTTCCGGATAGGCGGAATTTCCGGATTATCGGATAAACAGCTTCCGTAGATTCGGAATTTGCATTCAGAATTATCGATATTTCCTAAGTGAATAGGTTGATTACGCCTTCACACTAAGCATTTTTAATTTTCAGAATACTTGGCATAAAACTTGCAATACTTTTTCAATGTAACGGCCTTTTTTCTGTTTGGATATGAAAGCGGTTTCTAAAAGGTCCATTACGAATTTTATGAAGGGGGATTTATATGGATTTATTGGTTATTTTATTGGCACTTGGATTATTGATGTTTGTGGCATACCGAGGTTACTCTGTTATCCTGTTTGCTCCAATCTGTGCCCTCCTGGCGGTAGTATTAATTGCACCAAGCCATGTATTGCCATTCTTTTCTGGCGTATTTATGGAAAAAATGGTCGGATTTATTAAATCTTATTTTGCTGTTTTCTTATTGGGAGCTATTTTTGGTAAAGTTGTAGAGATGTCTGGAATTGCAGAATCGATTGCCAAGACTATTGTCGGCTGGCTTGGGGCGAAACGGGCAATGTTGTCGATTGTCTTGCTTGGGGCAATTTTAACCTACAGCGGGGTTAGTTTATTCGTAGCCGTGTTTGCGATTTACCCCTTTGCTGCACAAATGTTCAAGCAGGCAGATATTCCGAAGAGGCTGATTCCAGGTACGATAGCGTTGGGTGCGTTTACTTTTACAATGGATGCGCTGCCTGGGACACCGCAAATTCAGAATGTCATTCCGATTGCTTTCTTTAAAACCGACATCTATGCCGCACCAATCCTAGGAATCATCGGGGCCATTATTGTTTTGGCTGTTGGCTTATTCTATTTGGAAACCAGAAGGAAAAAAGCTGAAAAAGCCGGTGAAGGGTATTATGGGTTTGGTTCGGAAACGGCGTCTGCGGTGGAAAAGGAAAAGCTGGATACCAATGAATCAATTCTTCCGGATTTAACAACACAGCAGTCATTATCCAGAAAGATTCTTGCCTTTGTTCCGCTCATTTTGGTCGGGGTAACGAATAAACTTTTTGTAACGAATATTCCAAAATGGTATCCGAATGGTTTTGATTTTGCAGCACTTGGCTTAGATGCTTATAAGGTTGATGTAGCAGTTTCTGCTCCGATTTGGGCGATTATTATGGCACTCCTAGTCGGAATTATCACTTCGCTCGCCTATGATTGGAAGCGGGTAACGAAAGGCTTTAAGGATGGAGTGAACATAGCGATTGGCGGGTCACTCTTGGCTACCATGAATACAGGGGCAGAATATGGATTTGGCGGCGTCATTGCTGCTCTTCCGGGATTTGCTAAAATAAGTGATGGTATATCGACTACTTTTACCAATCCGCTTGTGAACGGTGCTGTTACGACAACTACGCTTGCCGGGATGACTGGGTCAGCATCTGGAGGTATGGGGATTGCATTAGGGGCGATGGCTGAAAAGTATAATCAAGCGATAGCCGCAGCGAATATTCCTCCTGAGGTTATGCACCGCATCGTGGCGATGGCATCAGGCGGCATGGACACGCTGCCGCATAACGGGGCAGTCATCACTTTGCTGGCAGTAACAGGTTTAACCCATAAGCAATCCTACCGTGATATTTTTGCCATTACGGTCATTAAGACATTGGCGGTATTTGCGGTTATTGCTATATATACACTCTTTGGAATCGCTTAACAGTTTAGGAGGTCATGATAATGAATAAAGCATTAGCCGGAAAAACAGCATTTGTAACCGGGTCGGCAAGCGGAATCGGCTTAGAAATTGCTAGGACTTTTGCTGAAGAAGGTGCAAATATTGTTATTTCCGATTTAAATGAAGAAAAAAGCATACAAGTGGCGCTGGAGTTAAAGGAACAAGGTTTTGATGCAATTGCCGCTCCCTGTGATGTCACCGATGAGGGGGCATATAAGAATCGTCTGGAATTGGCAAGGAGTACTTTTGGAAAAATAGATATTCTGGTAAATAATGCCGGGATTCAATATGTTTCCCCAATTGAGGATTTTCCGACAGAAAAATTTGAACTAATGATTAAAGTTATGTTAACAGCACCGTTTATTGGCATTAAAAATGTATTGCCGTATATGAAGGAGCAGGGCTCCGGACGAATTATCAATATGGCTTCGATTAATGGCTTGGTGGGATTTGCCGGAAAAGCAGCCTACAACAGTGCCAAACATGGGGTGATTGGCTTGACGAAAGTTGCGGCATTGGAAGGCGCGCAGTACGGGATTACGGTCAATGCCTTATGTCCAGGTTATGTTGATACACCGCTTGTTAGGGGGCAGTTGGCTGATTTGGCCAAGACAAGAAATGTCGGATTGGAACGTGTTCTCGATGAAGTCATATATCCGCTTGTCCCCCAAAAAAGGCTCTTATCCGTATCTGAGATTGCGGATTATGCAGTATTTCTAGCAAGCGACAAAGGCAGGGGCATAACAGGTCAGGCGGTTGTTCTCGATGGAGGGTACACAGCGCAATAGACGGTATTAGCGTAAGTGTTGATAGTATAAGAGAATCCGTGTCAGCAGGATTCTCTTTTTTTTACATATTTTCCAATTTTGAAAAAACTTATTAAGATTTTGCTATAATGGATTTAATTAGTTTTTTATAAGGGAGGCAATCAATGCGGGCATTTGATAAAGTGCCAATCAGCTGGCATGAGCAAATTATCAATCTATTAGCAGAACGTGTGGTTATTGTCGATGATAACGGGATTATTTTATATATTAACGAGGGATATTGCAAGTTTATTGGCACCACGATGGAAGAGGCGCTTGGCCGGCATGTGCAGGATGTGATTGAAAACTCGCGGATGCATATTGTTGCCCAAACAGGACTGAGGGAACTGGCCTCAGTTCAACAAATCAATGGCAGTGAAATGATTGCTAATCGATTTCCAATTGTGGAAGAGGAACGGATTGTTGGTGCCGTAGGAAATGTCATGTTCCGTAATCCTGAAGAATGGCGGATGTATAAAAGTAAGATCCAAAGCCTGGTTGATGAATTAAACTATTATCAAGCAAAAGTTCAAAGAGATTTGCAAAGTAAATATAGTTTTCAGGACTTAATTGGGGACAGCCCTAATTTTCTTGCAGCCAAAACATTGGCCGAGAGAGTTGCCAGGAGCGATTCGTCGGTGTTATTGATCGGTGAATCAGGCACCGGAAAGGAATTATTTGCACATGCGATTCATCATGACAGCAACCGGACGGACGCTCCCTTTGTGGCCATAAATTGTTCCTCCATCCCGGAGCACCTGCTTGAATCGGAATTGTTTGGCTATGAGGATGGTGCTTTTACTGGTGCGAAAAAAGGCGGCAAGAAGGGACAGTTTGAATTAGCGAGCGGTGGGACGTTATTTTTGGATGAAATCGGGGATATGCCGCTTCCGATGCAAAGCAAACTATTAAGGGTACTGCAGGAAAAAGAAGTGGTCCGAGTCGGTGGTCATAAAAAGATCTGTGTAGATGTGCGGATTATTGCCGCCACCCATCGGAATTTAGAAAGAATGGTAGAAAAAGGGGATTTTCGACAAGATTTATACTACCGATTAAATGTTATTAAAATTGATATACCTTCGCTTAGGATAAGAAAAAAGGATATCCCTGCGATTGCAAAGCAGTTATTGAAGAAATTGGAGGCCAAATTTTTCCGAAAGGGTATTGCGCTGTCCTGTGAGGTAACTGAAAGATTGATGCAGCACTCTTGGCCGGGGAACATTCGTGAATTGGAGAATGTATTGGAACGTTCGATCAATGTGCTTGATGGAAAAACAATTCAATTAGTCCATCTGCCCTTGTATTTGCGCGACCTAGAGACCGAGGGGGGAAATGCAGGTAACCTGCATAATGAACAAAACGGTTCATTAAGGAATATCTCGTCAGTGGAACCAATGAATATTCTGCCATTAAAGGAGACGCTCATCCAAGCTGAAAAACGAGCAATTGAACAAGCTTTAGCGGTAACGAAGGGTAATAAACTAGAAGCGGCCAAACTGTTGGAAATCGGTAAAACCAGTTTTTATGATAAATGTAAATTATATGATATAAATTAGATTTAACCAATATAGGAACTAAAGAAATCCATCATATTACCAAGGACTTCACTCGATATTCTAATGAGTAAGTCCTTTTTTTATTTTTAGAGAATTTTATCTTAATAGAAAGAACAGGATTTATTTGTTGACAAAATAACTAAATGTAACTATTATGATTACAGGTAATTAAGGTTATTACAAGTTAACTCATTAAAAAAACTATATCGGAGGTATTTTGATGAAATTATTAGTCACAGGAGCTACAGGAAAGTTTGGCTCAAAGGTTGTTGAGACTTTATTAAAAACTGTTCCAGCAAACCAACTTGCTGTCAGCGTTCGTAATCCGGTGAAGGCAGATGGGCTTCGTGCACGTGGAGTGGAAGTCCGCCAGGGAGATTTTGATCTTCCAGAAACATTGGATACTGCTTTTGCCGGAATCGACCGCTTGTTAATTATTTCTGCAGATGGAGACAATGAAACAAGAATTCACCAGCATGCCAATGCAGTAGCTGCGGCGGAACGGGCTGGAGTTAAATTCATTGCCTATACTAGTTTAGCGAACGCCATGGAAAGTAATAACCTGTTCGCTCCTACACATCAGGCAACAGAAAAGGCAATCGTGAAAACAGGCATTCCTTATTCATTCTTACGCAACAACTGGTACTTGGAAAACGAAATCCCTAGTATTCAAGGCGTCATCACAGGCGCTCCATGGGTAACATCTGCGGAATCAGGTAAAGTTGGCTGGGCGCTGCAGCAGGATTATGCAGAGGCTGCTGCTGCAGTACTGACTGGTGAAGGACACGATAACACAATTTACGAGCTTTCAGGCAAGCTATTAACGCAGGACGAATTGACATCTGCTCTTGGCAGGGTGTTGGGTAAAGAAGTAAGCGTGCAAAAGGTAGACGACGCTGCCTATGCTGAAATTATGAAAGGTGCCGGCCTGCCAGATTTTCTAATTCCGTTGCTTGTAGACATCCAAAGAAGCATTCGCGAAGATACACTGGCAGTTGAAAGCAACGACTTTGAAAAGCTTATCGGCCGGCCAGCCACACCGATAAATGAAGCGTTGCTGCAAATCGTTAAAGGGATTAACCAAACAAAATAATTAAACGCCAATCTTAATGATATGTGGCTATAAAAGGTGCGTTTCTGTTTCAAACAGGAACGCTTTTTTTGTTTAGCAAGAAGGAAATAAACTGTGCATGGGAGTATTATAGTAAGGGCAACTAAGCAGAAAATGGAGGACAGTTTTAATGAAAGTGAATCCAACTGAATTTGAAATTAATAATTTACGTTATATTATTAGGTCTGCAAAAGAGGAGGATGCCAAAAACTTATCTGAAGTTAGAGTACAGATTGATGGTGAAACAGAAAATATGGATAGAGAAAAAGGGGAAGCTTACATAGATGAATCGGGCTTCAGACAGATTATTAAGGATGATGCAGAAAGGAAAAATAATCATTTTCTAGTAGCTGAATCAGATGGTAGAATCGTAGGTTTTTCAAGATGTGAAGGGACTCAGCTGAAAAGAATGTCACATAAAGTGGAATTTGGAATATGTGTCTTAAAAGAATTTTGGGGGCATAGCATAGGGAAAAAATTACTGGAAGAATCCATACATTGGGCAGATTCAAACGGTATTAAGAAAATATCATTGAGTGTTCTTGAAACCAATGGGAAAGCTATTAAGCTTTATAAAAAATATGGGTTTGTAGTAGAAGGCGTTTTAAGAAGGGACAAGTTTTTATCAGATGGGAATTACTATGATACTATTTTGATGGGAAGGTTTAACGAAGAATCGTTTACAAGTAATACTAAATCATTGATGAAATAAAAGCAATGGGATTAAAGTCAATGATTGTCCTTGTTCTTGAAGAAAACAATTCTCGTTAGTTTTATGAAGTCCTTGGCGGCAAAATAATTGATACGATTGAGGTTGAAATTGGCGGGAAAAAACTTTCCGAACTAGTATATGGTTGGGCAGATATTGGATTATTGTAAAAAGAATAATTTTTGTTTATAGGTACATTTCTTCTTAATTAGAAAGTACTTTTTTGTTTCTTTAAAGCGGAAAAGTGATATCATATTACAGTAAATACTATTAATATTGTGAAATTTTCGATTTGGCTGAATTTGTAGATAATGCTTAATTACTTAATAATTGAGGTGAATTCTATGAAAGCAAAGTTTCATTATGCGTGGATTATCATTTTTATTACATTTTTAGCTTTATTGGCTGTTCAAGGAGTTCGCCTAGCGTTTGGAGCATTTGTGCAGCCCTGGGAAAAAGATTTTTCCATGGATAGAGGGACGATTTCCCTTATTTCTACGCTAAGCTTTGCCGTTTATGGTCTTTCGCAGCCAGTGTTTGGGAGACTCGTAGATAAGCTGGGTCCACGATTGATTTTATCTGTGAGTACCTTATTGGTTGGAGTGAGTATCTTTTTAACCTCCTTCATCAATAAGCCATGGCAGTTGTTTGTTCTGTACGGCATCTTTGTTTCGATTGGAGTTGGAGGGGCATCCAATGTTGCGGCAACCGTACTTGTGACAAAGTGGTTCAACGAAAAACGCGGCCTAGCCTTAGGAATTATCGAGGCGGGATTTGGAGCAGGACAAATGCTTCTTGTTCCAGGGTCTTTACTGTTAATAAACTGGTTGGATTGGAAAGTAACAGTTATCATTTTAGGTATTTTTCTGGCAGTAGTTGTGTTTCCTGTGGTCATTTTACTATTGCGTAATGACCCTGAAGAAAAAGGCTTGCTGCCAATTGGCGGTAAAGTCAAAGAAGAAAAGAACATTGATCAATCCAATCAAAGTAGTAATTTTTCCATTTGGGATGCTTTCCGCCAAAGACAATTTTGGTTTTTAATTTTGCCATTCGGTGTTTGTGGGTTTACCACGACAGGATTGATGGATACGCATTTAATTCCTATTTCTAATTTATGTGGGTTTTCACCAGGTGTAACAAGTGCCGCTGTGAGCATACTGGCTGCTTTCAACATTATTGGTATTTTACTTTCAGGTATTGTTGCGGATCGATGGAGCTGCAAAAAAATACTGTTCGGGTTGTATGCGGTAAGAGCTTTATCTATTGTTATTCTTTTAAATACCTATAACCCAGCAATGATGCTGGCTTTTGCTGTTGTGTTCGGATTGGTCGACTTTGCAACGGTAGCTCCAACCCAATTGCTGGCAACTCAATTTTTTAAAAATCATTCTGTAGGGTTTATCCTGGGCATGTTGTCACTTAGCCATCAAATAGGTTCGGCATTGGGTGCTTACTTACCTGGTTTATGGTACAGCCTCTCAGGAAATTATGATCTATCTTTCTACTTTTCGATTATTATTCTTGCACTTGCAGCCATTTTCAGCGGATTGCTCCCAAAGAAAACTGATGGTAAGGAAGAGAAAGAATTAAAAACATTGCATGCTTAAATATGGAAAAACCTAGCTTTTCATGAAAAAGCTAGGTTTTTTATTTGAGGGGGGGAGAGTTTAGATACTTGACTCATCATTGCCCCCCTTTTCAAAACTTTGAGTAAACGAGTCGTCTGGGCATTGGCCAAGAATCGGAATGCGCGGGTCAAATTTGGGATTTTGGAGTACTTCATACGGCCGCATCATTTCATGGTCCTCATGTTCAAGGTTATGGCAGTGCCAAGGATAGATTCCCGTAAATGGTCCGAAGCGGGCTATAATGCGAGTGACTTCTTTGGGATTAACTCCAACGGTATCCTTCCAGCCTTTTTCATTTGCGGCAGGTACCCGTGGTGGACCGACATGTGTGATATTTTTATTCTTATCAATCGTAATTGGGGCATGATTGAGAACCTGGAAATGAACGAGATGTAAGTGAATAGGATGGTTGTCACCGGTTAAGTTGTACAGCTCCCAAACTTCTACTGCACCATTATACGGTGTTTCTGTAATGGGTAATTCACTCCAAGTCATGTCATTAAGCAATGGTTTTAAACGGCCTGGAAATTCCGGGTCATCAATTTCAGTCAAGATGTTCTGCCGTACAGGTACACCAATTGGATTAAGTCTTTCCAAACAGGATAAAGTTTCTGGAATGACACTTTTGTCAGGTTCAGTAAGGGTTTTACTGACACGGAACTCCATAATTTGCGGAAGGGCTGGATTACTTGGGACGCCGTTAGGGTATGGTGATGGTGCATCATTTGCTAGGATGATTTTCTGACCAGCATGTTTTGTAAAGTCGACAATCACATCTGCACGTTCCGCTGGGGCAAGCAGCAGCCCTTCCCGATGTGTAACAAGAACGGGCTTCTCAAGAAATCCGCCGTCCGTCCCAATTTGGATAAAATCTTGGCCAGAGCTTAATCTTAATCGATAAAACCGGGCATTGGAGCCATTTAGGATACGGAATCGGTATTTGCGCGGTTCAACTTCAAGAAAAGGCCATACTTTTCCATTCACAAGAGCAGTGTTCCCGAAAAATTCAGGTACGACAGATGGTCTAGGCAGGCTTGGATCAATCGGCCGTGAAGCATCCGGCGGTGCTGCCTGATTTGGCTGGGAAGGATAAAATAATTTTCCAAAACGCTCCCCGCTAAGATAGAACGAACGATCTTGAATTAATAACGGTATTTCATATTTTCCTCGTGGAAGGTTCATCTTTTCCTCTTCGTCATCTCTAATAAGATAAAATCCGGCAAGCCCCGCATAAACATTTAGCCGGGTAATTCCAATGGCATGATCATGATACCAGAGTGTTGCAGGGCGTTGACCATTAGGGTAGTAATAAATGTCATGCAAGAATTTGCTCCCAACGTTTTTAAAGTTTCGCGTAAACCAGGCTTCCGGATACCCGTCATTTTCCGGTCGGTTCCGTCCGCCATGTAAATGCACGACTGTCCGAACAGATGGCCGGTCGAGTTCTGCGCCATGGACGGTTCTATCTACCGGAAAGAGATGTTCGAACGGAAGTTTGTTTTCCCACTTAACATAAATAGGTTGGTTTCTGCGAACTTCAAATGTAGGTCCTGGATACATACCATTGTAACCCCAGACGGTTGTTGGTTTTAGGTCACGATGTAATTTTTGTTGGACTTGCCTCATTATTACCTCGTAGTATGGAATTCCATTTCGTTTACCCACAGGATTTGCGACCGAGGGTATAGGCAAGGCATCAACAAACTTGTCTAAAGGCATAATATCAATCCTCCTGCCTCATTTAACAGCAATTGAAGTGGCTAGACACTTTAAATATGAATACCCATATCATGATGATGAAAACATAACTGCCCACTTAAGGCATATTCAAAAACTGCCAAAAGATGCGAAAGAAATGTATTGAATAGTAATTTTTCAGTTTTCTTTTTTTTCAAAAATGGTAAACTAGTAAAAAAACAATAAGTGAGGCGCCAACATGATTAAAGCAGTTTTTTTTGATTTGGATGATACATTGCTATGGGATCAGAAGAGTGTGAAGGAAGCTTTTGTGGCTACGTGTAAGGTTGCGGAGGAACGATATGGACTAGATTTGGAGCAGTTGGAGGAGGCAGTCAGAGAGGCTGCTAGAAACCTCTACTCTTCCTATGAATTTTATCCTTTTACACAAATGATAGGAATCAATCCATTTGAAGGTCTTTGGGGCAATTTCCTAGATGATCATGATGATTTTAGAAAAATGAAGGATACGGTTCCTGGTTACCGGAAAGACGCTTGGACGGCTGGTCTTAAAGCATTGGGGGTGGATGATCCGGAATTTGGCCATGAATTGGCGGAGCGTTTCCCGGCAGAGCGGAGAAAGCTGCCGTTTGTATATGAAGAAACGTTTAAAACACTAGATTTGTTAAAGGGGAAATATCAGCTTCTTCTATTAACGAATGGATCACCAGACTTGCAAAATACTAAACTAACCATTACTCCAGAATTGGTTCCATACTTTGACCAAATTGTAATCTCAGGTGCTTTTGGCAGAGGAAAACCAGATCCAACGATTTTTGAACATGCCTTGTCACGTCTGTCCTTGCAAAAGGATGAAGTCATCATGGTGGGGGATAATCTAATGACCGATATTCTTGGGGCAAACCGTGCCGGCATCAAATCCGTTTGGATTAACCGCCACAATAAAGAGCGGAACGAAGTCATTCCTACTTTCGAGATTCACCATTTACAAGAGCTTTTTACCATATTGGAGAAGTTATAAATAAGGATCAGCTGCCTCTAATCGGGCGGCTTTCTTTATGTCAAAAGTCCAATTTCATTAAAACGGTTTAACCTCACCCCTTTTTGAGCAACTATTATGCCGAAAAACAAAGGGACAGCGATTATAGATATCACTGCCCGTTAGTTTTTAACCATCAGTCTTTCAGCTTTTTAAGTACGCGTTCTTCGAAATCTGCCCGGTCAATATCTAATTCATGTGTTTCATTGCGAAATGACTTGAACCTTCCGCCCTTAACCTCGAGGGTAAAATAGCCTCTTTCACTTGCAATATTTATATCGCCAATAATATTTTTCCTTCGGATTGGATCGAACAAATTTACCATATTTGGATTGCTGGGGTGCGGTCTGAACTGGCAGCCTTGCTCCACGCATATTTTAACAATGTTCCGGACCTTCGGATTGGCGATACTTTCAATTTTCTTGGTTGTTTCTTTACTTATGGTCATTCTTTAGTCTCCTTTCCGTCTTAACAACGATATGCCATGACGGTGCTGAATATTCAAAAATTATAAAACCTAACACAGGTGTAATGTCTTTTGATAATATTTTGGTGGAAAAGTGGAGTGGAACCAGATATTCAAACAGGTAATTTAATTGAACAATTAGCTCAAGCCGTACTGTACGGCTCAATTGACAAAGAGGATGGAACCTCGGCATTCCTTGAAAAACATCAAACTTCATTTATCGGCCAAATAGGCGGTTTCAGCTTCTGTTTTCTGTTTAGAAACTGAAGCTTTTAATGGGGGTATTCATTGTTCACACGTTGTTAATATTTCATTTGAAATGAATGATTTTAATCACAAACTAGGACCGGGATAAGTGTTATTTTTTATAAAAGCAATTAAAGAAGGAGAATCCTGGATATGAGTGAATTCATTAATAACCGTGAACAACAATCATATAAGAATACAGAGCGCCTCGAAATTTTAAAAGAAATTTTCAGAGACCTTCATAATGGAAGAAATATAAATGAAGTGAAGGCTCATTTCGATGCTTTTATTGGTAAAGTGACGATAGAGGAAATTGCTCAGTTACAACTGGAGTTTGTTAACGAGGGAAGTATGCCGGCAGAAGAACTGCAGCGCCTGTACACACAGCACACTGATATTTTTAAAGGAAGAATTGAGGAAGTTAACCGCAAAAAGCGACCTGAGGAGCAGCCAGGACATCCAATTCACACCTTTAAGCTGGAAAATAGAGAGCTTGATAAATTGGTGAAAACGCAGCTCCAAGTACATTTATGGCAGTTCGAAAAAGAGGATCATGCGGAAAATGTATTTAAGCTTTTAGAGGATATCAATTTACTGCTTGATATTGATAAACATTTCAATCGTAAAGAGCATTTGATTTTTCCGTACCTAGAAAATTACGGAATTAACGGACCGACAAATAATATGTGGAGAATCGATGACTTCATCCGCGATGCCATCAAAGAAGTGAGATACACACTGCTTCGTTATAATGGTGAGAAGAAGGTAGTGATTGAAAAACTAAACTGGGTAATCGAAGAGGTAACAGCTATGATTTACCGGGAGGAGAACATTCTGTTCCCGATGGCGCTGGCCAATTTCACTGAAGATGAATGGGTAAAGATTGCCCATGAGAGCGATGAAATCGGTTTTTGCCTAACCGAACCGGAGGCTGTTTGGAAACCGGAACGGAAGGCACTTGATGAAAATGCCATTTCCGAAGGTTATATTAAAATGGAAACCGGGATTCTTTCGTTAAAACAGCTTGAACTGTTATTAAACCATTTACCAGTTGACATTACCTTTATTGATCATGAGGATGTGGTCCGATATTTCTCGCATGGCAAGGATCGAATCTTTGCCCGAACTAAAGCAATCATCGGCCGGACCGTACAAAACTGCCATCCGCCAAGAAGCGTACATGTTGTAGAGGAATTACTAGCAGATTTTAAATCAGGAAAGAAAGACAGTGAAGACTTCTGGATTAAGTTCCGTGATAAATATGTTTATATTCGCTATTTTGCGGTTCGTGACGAAGAAGGCAATTACGCCGGTACATTAGAATTCACCCAAAACATCAATCCGATTCAGGCGATCGAAGGTGAAAAACGGATTTTATCATAATATCATAGAAGAATTTGGGATGGGCCCCCTCGGTGGATGTGGGGGTTTTTTTGTAAATGGTAAGCGGAGCCGTTCCATTAGGTGGAATTGCAGGGATAAGGAAGGGAGGGCTCTCCTCTCCTTTATTTTTCAGTTAATATTACCCTGATCTTCAAGAATCAGTATTGTGATTGGATAAAGTTCTCTCTTGTTACCGGAAGGTTGTTCGTGTTAAGATAACAAATGTTGACGGCGAATAAGTCGTTAACATATTTTTTTCTCATAAAAAACTGGCAAATCTTTCTATTGTATCATTTCTGTAAAGATGGTATTATATGAATCCAGTTGCAAAACTAGTTTATCAATTTAATAGTTTTCTTTAAAACGAAAAACTTTTTGTTGATATAATATAGTTTTTATGATACAATATTCATTGTCGCTTCTTTAAAAAGTGATGTTGAATAGATAGTTCTTTGAAAACTAAACAAACAAAAACGTCAACAAACAATAATAATCATGTTTCTTCTATATAAATAGAAAACATGAGCCAACGTAAATTTATGAGCTAATCAACTCAACTTTCCCCCGTATTAACGCGCAGTAATATCCTTCGGATAAACTGCCCGTAAATACCCGGAAAATTCGACTAACCATCGCGTGAAAAACGTCCGCGACGGAAGTCTCATTTTTTTGGAGAGTTTGATCCTGGCTCAGGACGAACGCTGGCGGCGTGCCTAATACATGCAAGTCGAGCGAATCACCGGGAGCTTGCTCCTGGTGGTTAGCGGCGGACGGGTGAGTAACACGTGGGCAACCTGCCTGTAAGACTGGGATAACTTCGGGAAACCGGAGCTAATACCGGATAATTTCTTCCCTCGCATGAGGGAAGGTTGAAAGTCGGTTTCGGCTGACACTTACAGATGGGCCCGCGGCGCATTAGCTAGTTGGTGAGGTAACGGCTCACCAAGGCGACGATGCGTAGCCGACCTGAGAGGGTGATCGGCCACACTGGGACTGAGACACGGCCCAGACTCCTACGGGAGGCAGCAGTAGGGAATCTTCCACAATGGACGAAAGTCTGATGGAGCAACGCCGCGTGAGCGATGAAGGCCTTCGGGTCGTAAAGCTCTGTTGTCAGGGAAGAACAAGTATCGGAGTAACTGCCGGTACCTTGACGGTACCTGACCAGAAAGCCACGGCTAACTACGTGCCAGCAGCCGCGGTAATACGTAGGTGGCAAGCGTTGTCCGGAATTATTGGGCGTAAAGCGCGCGCAGGCGGTCCTTTAAGTCTGATGTGAAAGCCCACGGCTCAACCGTGGAGGGTCATTGGAAACTGGGGGACTTGAGTGCAGAAGAGGAAAGCGGAATTCCACGTGTAGCGGTGAAATGCGTAGAGATGTGGAGGAACACCAGTGGCGAAGGCGGCTTTCTGGTCTGTAACTGACGCTGAGGCGCGAAAGCGTGGGGAGCAAACAGGATTAGATACCCTGGTAGTCCACGCCGTAAACGATGAGTGCTAAGTGTTAGAGGGTTTCCGCCCTTTAGTGCTGCAGCTAACGCATTAAGCACTCCGCCTGGGGAGTACGGCCGCAAGGCTGAAACTCAAAGGAATTGACGGGGGCCCGCACAAGCGGTGGAGCATGTGGTTTAATTCGAAGCAACGCGAAGAACCTTACCAGGTCTTGACATCCTCTGACACTCCTAGAGATAGGAATTTCCCCTTCGGGGGACAGAGTGACAGGTGGTGCATGGTTGTCGTCAGCTCGTGTCGTGAGATGTTGGGTTAAGTCCCGCAACGAGCGCAACCCTTGATCTTAGTTGCCAGCATTCAGTTGGGCACTCTAAGGTGACTGCCGGTGACAAACCGGAGGAAGGTGGGGATGACGTCAAATCATCATGCCCCTTATGACCTGGGCTACACACGTGCTACAATGGATGGTACAAAGGGCAGCGAAGCCTCGAGGTGAAGCCAATCCCATAAAACCATTCTCAGTTCGGATTGCAGGCTGCAACTCGCCTGCATGAAGCCGGAATCGCTAGTAATCGCGGATCAGCATGCCGCGGTGAATACGTTCCCGGGCCTTGTACACACCGCCCGTCACACCACGAGAGTTTGTAACACCCGAAGTCGGTGGGGTAACCGTAAGGAGCCAGCCGCCTAAGGTGGGACAGATGATTGGGGTGAAGTCGTAACAAGGTAGCCGTATCGGAAGGTGCGGC
>NZ_AP038276.1:2985000-3770000 GCF_055385255.1 Neobacillus sp. S1227 | reverse complement strand
AACCGTTCAACTGGTCAAAGAAACCGGCGGGGAAGCTAAGTTTATTCAAACTGATATGACGAAACCTGAAGATGTTCAAATTATGGTTCAAAAAACTGTAGATACTTATGGTAAGTTAGATATTTTCTTTAATAATGCGGGTGTTAAAAGCGGTGAGAGAAAGATACCTGATGTTTCGTTAGAAGAATGGCAGCAGGTATTTGATGTCAATACAAATGGCGTTTTCTTAGGGTTAAAATATGCAATACCTCAGATGACTTCAGGGGGTTCCATTATTAATACAGCAAGTATTGCCGGAATTAAAGGCCAGAAGTTGGTCGCCGCATATTCCGCCTCAAAAAGCAGTGTTATGGCCCTTACCAAAACAGCAGCAACGGAGTTTGGAAAAAAGAATATTCGTGTGAATGCGATTGCTCCAGGAATTATTGATACGAATATGGTAGAGGATTGGAAGAAAACAAAAAAATGGCCAATATTATCTACAGCTAACGCGTTGAATCGCATTGGATATCCTGAGGAGATTGCTAACTTGGTTTTATTCCTTGCTTCCGATGAATCATCGTTTATTACTGGCGAAACAATCGTAATTGATGGCGGTACACTAAACCTGTAGGTTTGTTAGAAACTTAATATCCTATTTTTATATTAAACGCTAGGAATTTCCATTTTGGATTTTTTCTAGCGTTTTTTAATTTTTTCAAGTAATCCCTCAGGGAGGTCAAATGTTTATTAAAAAATGAGTAAAATATTATCCCAAAAAATTTGATGGAAAATATATCAAGAAAGATAAATATATGAATTATTATCAGTTAAAGGTTATAAAAATAAGTTTTAGAAAATTATTATAATTATATTGACATAAAATGGACAAACTTATATATTAAGAGAATATTATTCATATTTATGTGAAGAAGGCATGGTGAATTTGCCAATGAAGGTGATTGCAGGTCCTGGTCAATATGTAAGGAATCCAGGGATATTAACAGATGCTGGTTTATACATAAGAAAGTTTGGAACCACCTCAGTATTGGTTGGTGGTAATACTAGCCGCCAAGTAATTGAAGAACCATTACGGCGGAGTCTGGAAGAGCAAGGGGTTACATTGAAAAAATCCCTATGGCATGGAGGTGAATCCTCTCAAACAAATATTGATAGATTGGTAGAACAGCTAAAATCTGAAAGCTTTGATGTTCTGCTTGCTGCCGGCGGCGGAAAAGCGCTAGATACTGTAAAAGCAGTGGCGTATCGATTAGAGAAACCGCTCGTGGCGATTCCAACGATTGCTGCCACCTGTGCGGCGGCAACTCCTATCAGTATTCTATACAGTGATGAAGGAGAATTTCTTGAAATTAGCCGCGATGCGAAAGCGCCAGATATCGTGCTTGTTGATTCGAGCGTCATTCTCAAAGCACCTGTCCGCTATTTAATTGCTGGAATTGGGGATACATTGGCAAAATGGTTTGAAACAAAATGTTCAATAAAAAAAGCTGTGCCCAACGCGATCAACCAGACCGCCATTGCGATTGCAGGGCAGCTATATCAAACTCTTCTGAAATCGGGTAAATCTGCTGTTCAAGCGATCCAAGAGCAGCGGTTAACGAAAGAATTAGAAGACATTATCGACGCCGTTATATTAGTCAGCGGAAGTGTCAGCGGCTATGGCGGCGATGATTGCCGGACAGCAGCAGCCCATGCAATCTACTCCGGTTTAACGATTTTTCCAGAAATTCATCATACTTACCATGGCGAGATAGTCGCATTTGGGATTGTAGCACAGCTATGTATGGAAGAAATGGGCGAGGAAGAGATAATGGAGCTAATCCAATATTACCAAGAGGTAAATTTGCCATATACACTACGGCAGATGGGAATAACGCATTTAACCGAGGAACAATGGAAGCAATTAGGCGAAATTACAGTTACCATTGAAGATATGGCGAACATGCCATTCGATGTGACACCGGAAATGGTCGTTACATCTGTTCAAAAAGCGGATGAAATTGGAACAATGATGTTAGTAACAACAAATAAAAGATAATTTTAGGGGGAAATGTGAAATGAAGAAATGGCTGGTTATGATTTGTTCATTAATGCTGGTACTTGCATTAGCTGCCTGTGGAAAAGATGAAGCAGCAAGCGGTGGTTCAAAGGAAAAGAAATCGTCAGAACCTTTAAAGGTTACGCTTCCTACTTGGACAGGCTATGGTCCTTTATTTTTAGCAAAGGAAAAAGGATTTTTTAAGAAAAATGGTATTGATGTAGACCTTTCCATTGTTGAGGGATTAGGAGAGCGTAAGCAGGCATTAGCTAGCGGCAAAATTGACGGTATGGCAACTGCATTAGATGTTCAAGTAACACTTGCTGCGGCTGATATTCCGGTACAGGTAGTTTGGTTACTGGATGATTCTTACGGCGGCGACGGAATCGTAGTTAAAAATGACATTAAAGATGTGAAGGATTTAAAAGGTAAAAAGGTTGCCTTTGAAGTTGGTTCAACCAGCCATATGCTTGCTTTAACCGCATTGAAGCAGGGCGGCTTAACCGAAAAGGATGTAGAAGTAGTTCAAATGTCTGCAGGTGACGCGGGTGCCGCTTTTGCAGCAGGAAAAGTGGATGCTGCTGTAACCTGGGAGCCATGGTTATCAAAAAGCACAGAAGTAAACGGTAAAGTGTTACTGTCAACAAAGGATCTTCCAGGAATTATTGTGGATACCATCAGCTTTAAAGAAGACGTCATTAAGAACCGTCCAGATGATGTAAAAGCATTTGTAAAGGCAATGGGCGAAGCGATGGATTACTGGAAAGAGCATAAAGATGAAGCCGACGAAATTATGGCAAAAGGCTTAAAGATTGATACAAAGGAATTTGTTGCAACAGAATCTGGACTTAAGTTTTTCACAAATGATGATAACAAGAAGCTATTTGGTTCTGAAAGCAGCAAAGGTTCCATCTACCAATCAACGGAGAATGCCATCAAGTTTTACAAAGAGCAAAGTATTATTAAAAAAGAACCAAAAGTGGAAGATGTGCTAAATCCAAGCTTCCAATAAAAGATAGAATAAAAGCCTAATATATGAGACTGGTTCGGAGCTCATATATTAGGCCTTTTTAAAAGATTGAAAGAATTGGGTGAGAGAGATGATTGCAAAGTTATTAACGCCAAATAAAGAAATATCAAAACGGTTATATAGTACAGCAGGGCTTGTTACGTTTCTTTTATTTTTGGTTGTTTGGTCAGTGCTGACCTATGGCGGGATTGTAAATCCGCTGTTTTTGCCGACACCGACAGCCGTAGTGGCAACTGCTGTGGATTTGTTTGTAAATGGAGATCTCTTGTCTGATATCGGCATTAGTTTTACCAGGGTACTGGTTGGATTCTTGATTGCTGCTGTCATCGGAATTCCTTTAGGAATTTTGATGGGATCGTTGAAAATAATGGAGGGTGCTTTTGAACCAATCATCGGCTTTATCCGCTATATGCCGGCATCTGCTTTTATTCCATTATTGATTTTATGGATTGGTCTTGGTGAACCAGAGAAAATGAGCGTCATTTTCCTGGGAACCTTTTTTCAGTTGACGCTTATGATTATGGACGTTACGAAAAATGTTCAAAATGACTTAATTGAAGTTTCTTATACATTAGGAGCAAAAAGAGCGCAGTTGTTTACAAAAGTCATTTTGCCAGCAGCTTTGCCGGGGATTGTAGATACGCTTAGGATTACATTTGGCTGGGCATGGACATATTTAGTCGTTGCTGAAATCGTCGGGGCATCTAGCGGTTTAGGCTATATGATTATGCAGGCATCCCGTTTCCTTCAGCCTGATAAAATTATCGTTGGGATCTTAATCATCGGTTTACTGGGATTGCTAACTGATATGATTTTTAAAGCCATTTATCGGGCTTCGTTTTCATGGATGAGAAAGGATGGGTTGTAAAATGGTCATTCAAGCGGCGAAAAACATAATCGAAAGTAACATCCCACAGGCTAAGACACCAAAGCTTGAAATTAAAGAAGTCGGTAAAGTTTTTAAGACAAAGAGCGGTGAAACGACAGCTTTAGAGAAGACCTCTTTTTCCGTCAATGAAGGGGAGTTTGTTACCATTTTAGGACCATCGGGATGCGGAAAATCCACAGTTTTGCGAATTGTTGCCGGGTTAGAAGAAGCAACATCTGGACAGGTTCTCATTGATGGGCAGGAAGTCAGCGGCCCTGGGCCAGACCGTGGGATGGTTTTTCAATCGTATACCTTATACCCATGGCTAACGGTAAAAGACAACATTTCCTTTGGTTTAAAATTAAAAGGGGTTTCTCAAAAGGAACGGGACGATGTAGCCCGGCATTATCTGCAATTAATTGGTTTGGAAGGGTTTGAAAAACACTATCCTATTCAATTATCCGGCGGGATGAAGCAGCGCGTTGCCATCGCTCGAGCACTTGCCAATGACCCTAAGATTCTTCTGATGGACGAACCGTTTGGTGCTTTAGATGCCCAGACAAGAAATATTATGCAGGAAGTGCTATTAAAAGCGTGGGAGGAATCAAAGAAGACGATTTTGTTCATTACCCACGATGTCGAGGAATCGATCTTCTTGGCCGATTCGGTTTACGTTATGACGGCAAGACCAGGCCGCTTAAAGAAAAATATTCCGATTGCTTTGGAGAGACCGAGGGAGTTCAGTATAAAAGGGTCGGTTGAATTTGCCCAATATAAAGAGGAATTACTGTCACTCATCAGGGAAGAGAGTTTAAAAGCAATTAACTAACAGGAGTCTTGAGCGAAAGGTGTTTGTTTAACGTGAAGATGGAATCATTTCTACCTGACAATATAAAAGCAGCTTTAAAGAACGACCCTCCTGGGGAATGGATGCCTGCTCTTCCAAAAGAGTGCATCCGTTTGAGTTCAGGTTATCCTGAGCCTGTTCTTGTTCCTTCCGGAGAAATCAAGGAGGCGGCAGTCCGATTGCTTGATGAGGAACAAGACTTGCCGCTTCATTACTTGGGAACCCCTAGGATGGAAACATTAAAACAGCAAATCAAAGACCGGTTGTGCGAACGCGGTATCGAGGTTCAGGAGGACGAGCTTCTCATTACGGCCGGGGCTTGCCAGGCGATTGATTTAATTGCGCGCGTGCTGCTTGATGAACAAGTGGTCGTTGCTGTGGAAGCACCAACCTATATGGAAGCATTGGAAATTTTCCGCAACTATACTAATCAAATCATCAGTATACCGATTGATGACAAGGGAATGCAGACGGAAACATTCGCTGAAATTCTTGCTGAAAGAAAACGTGCAGGGTTGACCTTGCCACGGCTTCTATACACGATTCCAACCTTTCAAAACCCGACTGGGACGACTTTGACCTTGAAACGTCGGAAACAGCTATTGGAGCTCGCGGAGGAATACAATTTTCTTATTTTAGAGGACGATGCCTATGGTGAGCTGGCATTTGGAGAAAGCCCGTTGACATTAAAAGCACTGGATAAAGAAGGTCGTGTTTTTCATGTAGGCTCCTTATCGAAGGTGGTTGCACCAGGCATGCGGGTTGGCTGGATTGCGGGTGAGAGCGATTTTATCACCGCTTTTTCGTGGTTTAAAAAGGATTTAGACCACCCATTTTCCCAAGCCACGATGGCCTCCTATTTAGAGAAAATTGATCTTGATAAACGGCTTAAAAAGTTAAAGGAAGTATATTGTGGCAAAAGCGAAAAGCTTGTTCAATCGGTAGTGAAATATTTTCCTGATACGGTTACCTTGTATGTTCCCCAGGGCGGCTACTTTGTCTGGGTAAAGGTACCGGGTGTGGATACAGCTAAAATGTTAGACCGGGCTTTAGCCTCAGGTGTTTCTTATGTGCCTGGAAAGTTCTTTTTTGAAAATCAAAAGGATGGAACTGAGTATCTTCGGCTATCGTTCAGCTATGAGACAGTGGCGCGAATGGAAGAAGGCGTTCGGATACTTGGGAAAATAATATCTGCTAATTTTTTGAAAACAACCTAAAATTGTAGGTTGTTTTTTTGTTAAAAAATGCGCATGATTTTAGATTTTGCCTAACCAATCTGAATCTTAGCCAAAAAATGAAGTGATGTTGACTTAATTGTCGGTTGACGAGTAAAAGTCACAAATAGGCGAGTAAAATTTAAATTTCGGCGAGTAAACCAAAAATAGATGAGTAAATTCTAAAATCAGGAGAGTAAAAATCAAAAATAGACGAGTAAATCCCAAATTAATAAAAATGATCCTAGATAGAACGCTTCCTTTTAAAAAAAAGCTTTAATATGGTAAATTATGATAGAAATAATACATAAAAGAGGTGTCACGATGCCAGTACAATCAGAATGGAGAACATTTAAAGGGACAAATGGGGATATTCGTGCCTATTTTGCGGCAATTGAACCTGTTAACGAACCAAGGCCGACGGTTATTGTGATTCAGGAAATGTGGGGTGTTGACGGCCATATTAGAGATGTGGTTGAGCGATTTGCAGCCGCAGGCTATGTGGCCATTGCGCCAGACCTATTTGCAGAAAATGGAGTGAGGCCCGAGTCGCTTAGCGAGGAAAAAGTGAAAGACGCCAAACAATTTCTCCATTCTATTCCACATCAAGCGTGGTTTAACCCAGAAATTCGGGACGAGGAAATTTCGAAGCTGCCCAGTGATCGGCAAGAAACATTACGCGCAACGCTGACCAAACTTCTCGGAGTTTTAGATCCAAGCAAATCTGAAGGATTTGTCAATCTCTTAAAAGAGACAGCCGATTATGCTCGAAATTCATATTCAAAAGGAATGCCGGTCGCCTCTGTCGGCTTCTGTCTAGGAGGAGCCCTATCGGCTGCACTTGCCGTTAACGACCCCAAACATGCTGGATCGGTGGTATTTTATGGCCGCCCGCCAAAAGAACGTATAAATGAAATTCAATGCCCAATTCTCGGCTTTTATGGCGGGAATGATCCTAACATCACTAACCTGATTCCCGCGTTCGAGGAAGAAATGAAGAAGTTGGGGAAATCATTTGAAGCAATTGTCTATCCGAATGCACCGCACGCATTTTTTAATGATACAAATCCGACATATAGTGCCGGCTATGCACGTGATTCATTTGCCAAAGCGTTAACGTTTTTGAACCAAGTTACGGCTGAATAATTTCAGGGAAACAGGTATTATAGAAATCATAGTACCTGTTTTTCACTTGTTTTTTTCGAAAAGGAAAGACTACAATAGAACTTATAAGTCTTTTGACAAACAAAACTAACATAAGTAGGGGAATGGCATGATAGTTAAAACAGAAGAAGATATCAATGGAATTAAGGAAATTGGCAGGATTGTCGGGGCCATTCGTGATGAATTGGTAGAACGGACAAAGCCTGGTATTACCACGAAGGAGCTAGATGATATCGCTGGTGAACTTTTTGAAAAGGAAGGAGCCATTTCCGCTCCAAAAGGGGAATACGATTTTCCTGGTTATACATGTATCAGTGTAAATGAGGAGGTAGCCCACGGAATACCGGGCAATCGGGTAATTAAGGAAGGGGACCTTGTTAATATTGATGTGTCGGCCTCAAAGAATGGTTATTTCGCTGATACGGGCATTTCCTTTGTAGTTGGCAAAGGAGACGAAGTGCTGACAAAAATCTGTGAAACGGCACAGGCGGCCTTTGATGCAGGTTTGAAAAAAGCAAAGCCAGGTTCAAAAAAGAGCGGGATTGGCAAAGCTGTTTATCAAACCGCGAAGCAACATGGTTTCACCGTCATTAAAAATCTGACTGGACATGGGATCGGGCGGAGAATTCACGAACGCCCAGACCATATCTATAATTACCATGAGCCATGGGATGATGAGCTCTTGAAAGAGGGAATGGTCATTGCCTTTGAACCATTTATTTCTACTCATGAGGAAGAAGTTTATGAAAAAGGCGACGGTTGGACCTACATTACGGAAAAAAGCTTTGTCGCTCAAATAGAGCATACGTTGATTCTGACGAAAAATGGGCCGATCATCGTAACTAAATAGTATTGAATGTTAAAAGGATAACCCTCGGAGAAGAGTTATCCTTTTTTCTTATTGATTTTTTTTGTTTTGCCTTGCAGCTTTCTTACGAGCCTTTTTACTTAACGTTGATTCGGAGCCAAACTCAGCATCATTACTGCCTGTATGCGGCTGATTACGATTGTTATTACGATTTGTCATGGGTTCTCCTTTCATATGTACATTCGTAAATTTGGCAATTTAGCCATTCATATAATGCAAAAATTTATGAAAAAATATTCATTGAAAATTTTATGAATAAACGTTTCAGGCGAAATTTTCCTTTAATTACAAGTAAGATAAATGCTATAATAAATAGGCTGTGTTTCTCTTATTTTAAACTTGGAAATACACATAACTTGAAGGGGCTGCCTGTAATGGATTTTGTTTATATTAATCACAATGTATTAGATAATGTGTTTTATATAATTGTCAGTCTGTTAATGTTTTTTGTGTTAATTGATAACGTCAAAAAATTTAAACAGTATCGGAAAACCCTTCTGACAGCCTGCATGACTTTACCGATCATTCTTTGTATGAAATTCCCGATATACATTGACCAGTATTGTGTACATGATTTAAGGCAAATTCCAGTATTTATTGGAACACTTTATGGTGGATGGCCAGTCGGGGCCGTACTTTTGGTGATGATGTTAACATTTCGTTTTGCCATTTACGGTATGAATGATATTACATTAGTTGTATATATTATTATATTTGTGGCGACAGCTCTATTTTCCGGAAGATTTAATAGGTTTAATCGAAAAATTAAATTGATCAGTTCCGTCATACTGACGATTGTCCTTGAGATTTCAACGACTTATGCCGCCTTATGGATGTCTGATATATTCGTTGTGACAGAAGCATACATTTTTTATTTTATCATTCTGCCTCCTATTCTTATGTTTTTTATGGTATATATCATTGAATTATTGTCTGATGCAATGTATATCCGATCAAAAATTGTTAAGCTTGAAAAAATGGAGGTTGTCAGTCAACTGGCGGCAAGTATTTCGCACGAAGTCCGAAATCCTTTAACCGTTGTAAAAGGGTTTATGGAGCTGCTGAAGTCTCCTAATCTATCGCTGGACGAGAAGAAACGCTATATTGAACATATTGAAAGAGAACTTCATAATGCCGAGTCAATTATTACTGATTACTTGGCCTTTGCAAAACCAGCAATAGAAAAAGTGGAACCGCTTCTAATCGAGAAAGAGATCCGCAATGTCATTGATATCGTGAATCCGTTAGCAAAAATGAGTTCCGTAATTATTACAGATAACCTTGGTCAAGGAATCGTTCAAGGGAATAAGAATTATTTCCACCAATGCTTTTTAAATTTAATAAAAAATGCTATCGAAGCAATGCCATCCGGCGGGGAGCTCCAAATAGTTTCAGCGCTAGAAAAAAATAAGGTCACCATTAAAATTATTGATAACGGTGTAGGTATGAGTAAGGAGCAGATAAACCGCTTCGGAGAGCCATACTACAGCAGTAAAACAAAGGGTACAGGATTAGGCTCTATGGTCGCGGTGAAAACAATTCAGACGATGAACGGGAAGCTTGATATTGAGAGTATCTTAAATGTAGGAACGACCATTACAATCACATTTCCTGCCTTTATAACAGAATATAAAAAGGTTCAGTTTGATAGCCATCTAAAGTTAGAATCTGAATTTTAGCAAAAAAGAGCTTAAACGTTTAAGCTCTTTTTTTATAATCCTATAAGTTTTAACGCGCTAAAAATGATGACCGCTGAAATAACCGTACGAAGGGGCTTTGTCGGTACTTTTGAGGATAAGGTGCTCCCTACTAGAACGCCCGGGATCGACCCGATTAGCAGGTTCGCTACAAGCATATAATTGACACTTCCGGCATTCGCGTGGAGGAGTCCGGCAACAGTCACTAACAAAAAGGCATGGGCTATATCGGTGCCAACCAGCTCAGATCCTTTCAGACGGTAGAGATATAGCATGGCAAGGGCAAATAATGATCCTGACCCGATTGAAGTCAGGCCGACAATAAAGCCAAAACCGGCCCCGATTAATATAGTTAATGTTCGTTTTTCTTCAATAGGTCTTAATTGCCAGCGGTTCGGCCTGATTTTATTATCAAAAAATGTCTTAATTAAAATGGCTGTGGCCACTAGAATAAGGACATAGCCAAGTCCATGCTTGATAATTTGTTCTTGGTTGTGGAAATATTTTTCAAAAGCCTGGAGGATGAGAATGGCTCCTGTTGCACTTGGAACACTTCCGATAGCAAGATACTTCATGAGTTTAAAGTTAATTGTTTTCTGTCGCCAATGCTGAATGACTCCAAACAGTTTGGTAATGGAGTTGTAAACAAGATCCGTACCCACTGCTATGGAAGGTTGAATTCCGACCATGATGAGTACCGGGGTTAACAATGCAGCCCCTCCAACCCCAGTTAAACCTACTAATAACCCAACTAATAATCCCATTAATGCAATTCCTATGCTCATGTTGGGGGCCTCCTTCTTTTGTGACAAATTCCGAGTAATTATATGTGAATTATAGAGTTTAAAAGGGATTTTGTAAACACTTTTCTGAATTTATAAAAGAAATTTTATTGCAGTGAGGATATTTTGGAAAAAAGATTAGCAGATACGAGGAGGTAATGAAGGACATTTTGAAACAGGAAACGGAAGGTTGTGGTCTTCATAGAAGGTATGAAGGACATTATAAAACGTGACAACATTATTTTGTCCTTCAACAAAAAAATGAAGGACAAATCCAGCCGAATTCTGCCTGAATTTGTCCTTCATCCCAATCTCACTTTTATATCATTCTACAAAACTTCCACTGCACTATTTTGCAATAGTACATTTCGAAGTGTTTTAGTCTCCTCTTCATTTAACGGAATCAATGGTAAACGCAGGCCGCCGACATTGACCCCTTTCATATTAAGAGCTGCTTTTACAGGTGCAGGGCTTGGTGCTGCAAATAAAGCTTTCATTATTGGCAGTAATTCACGGTGTGCTGAAGCAGCGCCCGCAAAGTCGCCCTTTTTAAAGCGTGACACCATATCCTGCATTTCATTCCCGATAATATGAGATGCAACAGAAATTACACCAACGCCGCCAATTGAAAGCACCGGCAAAGTAATTCCATCATCACCGCTGTATAAGGAAAAGTCATCAGCAGTTAGTTTAATAATTTCGGCCATGTCATCTAAGTGGCCGCTGGCTTCCTTCACCGCTACGATATTAGGAATCTGAGAAAGACGGATGACCGTTTCGGCAGATATATTGACGACACTGCGGCCAGGAATATTATAAAGCATAACCGGAAGAGAAGTAGATTCAGCTATCGCTTTAAAATGCTGATACATACCTTCCTGAGATGGTTTATTATAGTATGGCGCAACGAGCATGATGCCGTCTACACCGACTTCTTCTGCCAACTTTGTTAGACTGATTGAGGCTCTTGTGTTGTTTGAGCCAGTGCCTGCAATAACGGGAACTCTTCCGTCCACAACTTCAACTACAAATTTAAATAATGCCACTTTTTCCTCAGTTGATAAGGTAGGGGACTCACCAGTTGTTCCGCAAACTACTAAACCATCAGTACCATTTGCTAATAAGTAATTTACTAGATCTTTCGTCGCATTAAAATCAATTTCGCCATGCTGATCAAACGGAGTTACCATTGCTGTTAAAACTTGGCCAAAGTACATAAATTTCACCCTTTTAAAATTATTTTTAAAAAGAGGTAAGGCCAAACGCAAAAAGCAGCTGTGGGAAAGGCCCTACAGCTGCATCAGAAACATTAATTTTACAAGTTCCCCTGCGTGAGATAGCCCTCCATATAGTTTCCTATATGACAATTCTGTATTTATTCAATAACAGAACCAGCTTCTAGAACAATGAGGCTCTAAAGAAGCTTCGGCAAATTCCCCTTTCTACCACCGTCACTGGGTCCCATTACCCTCGGATGGTTTACTGATGGTCTTTGCGCCTCTATCCTCACTTCATAAGGTATGAAGTAAGAAGTATATAATTAAGATTAATATAACAGAATATTCCTATTTGTTCAAGGGCTTTTTATAAAAAATACTAAAAGCGTATATTTATTGATAGTTTTATAGTATGGGGAGGAGAGCAGGAATTAACTGCTCTGTTCTTCTTTTTTGAGTTTTTTCCCAATTATCCTTAAAATGGAGGTAATGCTGAAGAGGTGAATTATGGTGAAAATCGAAAATATTTTAATTGTCAGCCCGATGTATCAAGAGCTTCGGGCATACATCCAAAATGCGTGCGTCCAAAAGAATTTCCGTTATATCCCGGAGGATGAAGTCACACAGGAGAATTTGAAATGGGCGGATGCACTTGTATCTTTTAACCTCAAATCCGATTACGATTACAGTCATTTAAAATGGGTGCACTCGCTCGGTGCGGGAGTTGACCGTTTTTTATATAAAAAGACCTGGGACGATAGTGTACTTTTGACAAGGACAGTTTGTTCGTTTGGTCAAAGAATCGGAGAGTATTGTTTAAGTTACATATTGAAAGACTTACAATTTCACGAGGAGTTCCGGGAATTACAGCTGCAGAAAAAATGGCAGCAAAGGACTCCAACGCTATTAAATGAACTCAAAGTGATGGTCTATGGAACCGGTGAAATTGGACTGGCTGTCGCCAAGCTTTTGTCTGGATTTGGAGTGGAGGTTTACGGCGTCTCCCAAAGTGGAAAAGAAAAAGAGTATTTTAATGAGGTTATGACTGTGGAATCTCATTTTAACCTCTTAGGGGAAATGGATGTGATCATCAACACGATGCCGCTGACGGAACAAACGGGTGGCTTTTTTAATAGTAGAGTTTTTCAAAAAGTAACAAATGCCGGCTTTATTAATGTAGGGCGGGGAGCATCATTAGATGAAGAAGCACTGCTGCAGGCATTGGAAGATGGTCAAATCCGTTATGCTGTCCTGGATGTGTTTACAGAGGAGCCGCTACCGGAGAATCATCCGTTATGGAACCATCCTTCTGTATTGATTACCCCCCATATTTCAGCGGTAACGACACCTGATGAAGGGGCAGCTTGTTTTTTGGATACACTCAGAAACTTGGAAGAAAACAAACCTCTTAACAATAGAGTAGATACAAAGAAGGGTTATTAAATCCATTATAAAAACCTCGGATTCTTCCGGGGTTTTAATTTATGACCATTCGTTTAAAGTAATTTTGTGTTCTGGCAGGAGATTAGCCGTAAAAGTAGAACATTATAATCAAGCACCTAGAATTGCTTCTTGGAGTAGATAAAACAGGGAGTGGTTAGATGACAAACCTTTTGAACAGAAAAATTTTACTGGCTAGCCGGCCAGTAGGAATGCCAGATGAAAGGAATTTTGAATTTATTGAGGAGAATGTTCCTAAACTTCAGGATGGTGAAGTGCTGATTCGGTCACTATATTTGTCTGTTGACCCTTATATGAGAGGCCGGATGTCGGATGCCAAATCTTATGCCAAGCCATACGAAGTAGGTCAGCCATTTAAAGGCGGGGTCGTTGGAAAAGTAGTCGAGTCAAAAAATTCTCGGTTTGAAGCGGGGCAATATGTAGATGGCCTCATGGAATGGGCTGAGTATAACGTTTCGGACGGAAGCGGCCTGCGCAGACTGAATCCGGAACTGGCACCTGTGACAACGGCGCTTCATGTACTTGGGATGCCGGGATTAACTGCTTATTTTGGATTGTTGTACATAGGGGAGCCGAAGGAAGGGGAAACGGTCGTCGTTTCCGGAGCTTCTGGAGCTGTTGGAACAGTTGTCGGTCAAATCGCTAAATTGAAAGGCTGCCGAGTCGTTGGTATTGCCGGCGGAGACGATAAATGCGATTATTTAACCGAGGAACTAGGTTTTGACGCGGCAATTAACTATAAAACAGCCGAGAACCTTCGCAAAGCATTGAAGGAAGCCTGCCCTAACGGTGTCGATGTCTACTTCGATAATGTTGGCGGTCCTGTAAGCGATGCGGTGATGTCCTTAATTAACTTCCAGTCTAGGACTGCCGTTTGTGGACAAATCTCCCATTATAATGCGGATAAACCGCCTGTCGGTCCAAGGGTTGCAGGTCAGCTGTTGACAACCAGTTCCTTGATGAAGGGCTTCATCGTTTCTGACTATGCCCAGCACAACAAGGAGGGCTTAACACAGCTATCCCAGTGGGTAAGAGAAGGAAAAATCAAATACCGCGAAACGATTGTCGAAGGCTTTGAAAACACTGTAGACGCGTTTCTAGGTTTATTCCGCGGGGATAACATCGGTAAACAGCTGGTGAAAGTGGCGGAGGAATAAAGAAGAAAAGAAGTGTCCCTTTTGGGGCACTTTTTGTGTGTTGTCTATTTTGTCTGAAACATTTTTGATATAAAAAGAAATAGGGTAAAATAAAGGAAATTTTATCTGTGAGGTTACCAGTAATGAACTTGAAGTTTCAGCTAACATGCGCATTCATCATAAGCGTCATCTCCCTTGCGGCCTTTGCTTTGATGGCCACGCTTATCGAGGTTCATAAGATTGTCCGATTTGATAACACCTTAATAAGTTTAGTCCAGAGTCTTGAGTCACCTGACTTAACAGCCATTATGAAATTTTTCACCTTCATCGGGTCGACAAAAATAGTGGTGATTCTCACCCTTCTTATTATCTTCTTTCTCTATAAGGTGCTGCACCATCGGCTGGAACTGATTTTATTCATTGCCGTGATTGCGGGAACGCCGATTATCAATTCCATTTTAAAATCAATTTTTCACCGAGCACGGCCCGAATTTCATCGATTGATAGAAATCGGAGGCTATAGTTTTCCGAGCGGACATGCGATGAATGCATTTTCTGTATATGGGATACTTGCCTTCCTGCTATGGAGACATATTGCTACCGGAACAGGCCGCGCTCTGTTGATTATTTTTAGTACCATCATGATTTTGATGATAGGGATCAGTCGTATCTATTTGGGTGTTCATTATCCCAGTGATATTCTTGGCGGGTATTTTGCCAGTGGGTTTTGGATTGCTATTGCTATTTGGTTTTTTCAATGGTATGTGGAAAGGCAGCCTGAGCTAAGAAGCGGGCAGCTGAATCGAACCTAATAAACAAAGGGTGGTGCCGTTTTTTAAGGCACCTCCTGTTTTTAAGTAAGAATAGCTAGGGCTGCTGACTCTATAATCATGGTTCAGCAGCCTTTTTATATTTAAATAGTGACAAAGTCCTGCTTTAAATTGTATAATAATTCACAATAATTAAAATGAGATAGAGGTAGCTATCATGAATTCTATTATTAAAAAACAACTAGAACAATTTCAAGAGAGGAATCAAAACCGAGGCCGATTATTAGTCAGCTGTCCGGATCAGCCGGGCATTGTGGCAGCAATTTCGCAATTTTTATTTTCATACAACGCTAACATTATTGAGTCCAATCAGTATTCCACAAATCCAGAGGGTGGGCGGTTTTTCATCAGAATTGAATTTGAATGCCCATCTCTAAAAGAAAAAGCAGCGGAAATGAAACAGAACTTTGTAGAGATTGCTGAGAAGTTTTCAATGGAATGGAGCTTTAGCCCGGTTTTTGAGGTGAAAAGAACGGCGATTTTTGTGTCAAAGGAATTGCACTGTTTGCTTGAACTCTTATGGGAATGGCAAAGCGGCGATTTATTGACGGAGATCGCTCTTGTCATCAGCAATCATGAAGACGCTAGGGAAGTAGTAGAAGGACTGAATATTCCGTTCTATTATATTCCTGCCAATAAAGACATTCGTGCGGAGGTTGAAACCAAGCAATTGCAGCTCCTCAAAGAACATGACATTGATGTCATCGTGCTGGCCCGCTATATGCAAATTTTGACGCCGAACTTTGTGGCTGCTAACCCGAATAAAATTATTAACATCCATCACTCGTTCCTTCCAGCCTTTATTGGGGCTCGGCCGTATGAACGGGCATATGGCCGCGGAGTAAAATTAATCGGGGCCACCTCCCATTATGTGACCAATGATTTGGACGAGGGGCCAATTATTGAGCAGGATATTGCCCGGGTTGACCACCGTTCGAATGTTGAGGCACTAAAGAAAAAAGGCCGTTCGATCGAGCGGAGTGTTTTAGCGCGTGCGGTCAAATGGCATTTAGAAGACCGGGTTATTGTCCATGAGAATAAGACGATTATCTTTTAATGCGAAGTTATATATTTTTAAAAGCCATCATGTGATATGGGTGGCTTTTTTGCTTAGTCTGCAAGAATGAAGCTTTTAATTCAGTTCATAATAAGAATGAAAAGGAGTGATTTTCATGGATAAGAAATATAACACAAACAATGATGCAACGGTGGAATTAAAGAAGGCACTCAATAAAACCAAACCACCGCAAAACCGGATGAGCGAAGCGGAGAGAAGAATGAAATATGGCGAAAAGGGAAATGAAGTATAAACTTACCTGAATCCAATAAAAAAATAGAGGTGAAAAAAGATGGCAGATAAAAACCCAATTGAGTACTCAGGTAAGGTATTGGACCAGAGGAATACCCTAACCGGACCGGACGATACAGGAAAAACGGGTTATCCGAAACCACCAAAGCATGTATCAATACAGCAAAGAAATAATAACGATGAAGTTTGAAGGTAAAGGGTGTCGGGATGGTGCGGCACCTTTTTCTTTTTGTATAAGCATTTAATTTTTGTTCCTAAACGGTCATTGTTACTATAGTAGTGTATCTGTTTAAAGAAAGGAATTTAAAATAATGACAAATATTCATATACCAGTTTCAGTATTAAACCTTGCCCCAATTCGGGAAGGACAGGATTCGAACCAAGCAATTAATGCAATGGTTGACCTGGCACAGGCAGTTGAAAAAATGGGATATAAACGTTATTGGATTGCGGAACACCATAATACCCCGACACTGGTTAGTTCTGCCACAGCCATTTTAATAAAACATACCTTAGAACATACAAAAGAAATTAGCGTGGGCTCGGGCGGGATTATGCTCCCGAACCACTCCCCTTTGGTAGTTGCTGAACAATTCGGAACAATGGCAACCATTTATCCTGGTCGGGTTGAACTTGGCCTGGGACGCGCACCCGGCACAGATATGATGACAGCAAGCGCTCTAAGACGCTCGAAAAATGATTCTGTTTTTACATTTCCAGATGATGTGAAGGCCTTGTTAACGTATTTTGGACCTGAAGACCATCAGGGTTATGTACGGGCATATCCTGGGGCAGGAACAAATATCCCTATTTATATTCTAGGTTCCTCAACCGATTCTGCTTACTTGGCAGCAAGTCTGGGTCTGCCTTATGTTTTTGCATCCCACTTTGCGCCAAAATATATGGAAGAGGCCATTTCGATTTATCGCAGCCGGTTCCAACCGTCAGAGTATTTGGATAAGCCATACATGATGGTTTGTTTAAACGTGGTTGCTTCGGAAACGGACGAAGAGGCAAGCTTCTTATCAACTACAATGCGGCAATTTTCCCTAAACGTTGTACGCGGTTCCCGCATGCCGTTACAGCCGCCGGTTGAAAATATGGACCAAATTTGGACACCAATGGAGAAAGAAATGGTGATGTCCATGTCCAGAATGACGATGTTGGGAAGCAAAGAGACCGTCCGGGAACAACTGTTAGCGTTTCAGAAAAAATATAATGTGGATGAACTTATGGCAGTGTCTTATATCTATGATGTGGAAAAACAAAAACGGTCGTATGAAATATTAAAGGAAATTGTGGACGGGAAATAGGGAAATGGCTGAGAATGTCTTCATCTAGCGTCCTAAAATAACATTCATAAAGACTAGACCAAACAATACTTATCGATAAATCCATTAAAGGGTCCACCTCCAAAAAACCGCAAAAATCTTTTATGATATTTGCGGTTTTTTTATATTTATATTTGTGTGAAAATCATGGAGGGGGATGAAAGAATTGTAAGTGGCAAGATCTAAAAAATATAAAAAAGAAATAAGAAAGGGGAATGAATTCATATGGGAGTAGGAAAGTCAGCGTTATTGGTCATCGATGTGCAGTTAGGCCCGATTTGGGGGACCTATAAAAAGGATGAAGTTTTTTCCGTGATACAAAAGATGATTGCCAAAGCAAATGAGGAAAATGTCCCGGTCTTTTATATTCAGTTTGACGGTCCGGAAGGGGATTTGCTGGAGAGGGGAACACAGTTTTGGCAGTTTGCTCCTGGGATCACTCCACGCGATCAGGATATTGTGATCCATAAACGGGCGGCGGATTCTTTTTATCAGACTGAATTGCAAGACGAGTTGCGAAATCGAGGTGTGACCAACCTTGTTGTAGTCGGGGTAAGAACGGAATTTTGCATAGATACGACTTGCCGTGCAGCCTTGTCACAAGGTTTTGATGTTACATTAGTTGAGGACGGTCATACCACTGTTAATGGCATTTATCCCGCCGAGCAAATAATAAATCACCACAATAGTACCCTAAGAGGGGTGAAAACTCCTGAACATCAGATTGTGGTCTTACCCGCAAAAGAAGTAGTTTTTAAATAAAATAGGGGAATAGAGGAATTTTGCATTCATAATGTAAGATTCCTTTTTGTCATTTTTTGCAGGGTTTTTGAAATATTTGTTGAAAGGTTTAATAAGGATGGTTCAAAAAAATGATAAAGGGGTATTTGCAAAATGGAAAGCTTTCACTTTACAGTAAATGGCAGTTGGCAGGGAGACCGGAATGGGAAGGGACATATTCAAGGGGGCGGGCTTGATATTACTGTCTCCGCACCGGCGGATATGGATGGTCCAGGAATCGGTTCGAATCCTGAAGAATTGCTTATTTCTGCATCCAATAATTGTTACATGATTACACTGGGGGCGATGCTGGGGAATCGAAAAATTGAGGTAGAAAAACTCAAGGTTGTTTCTGAGGGCGTTGTCGACAGGGAGGACGGTAAATTAAAGTTTAAACAGATTATCCATCGCCCAGTTTTTTATATTAGCAGCGACTCTGGAATCTCTCCAGAAAAATTGCAAGAGATTGCAGTCCGCGCTGAAAAAGCTTGCTTTATTTCGCAGACATTACGGCCAAGCATCAATTTTTCAGTAGAGCCAAATGTTGTTGTTGATGCAAAATAATACTTGACCAAAAAATGAGCATGTACTAATATTGATATTAGTTTTTCTATATGTTGTTTAATTTGCAAATATGAAAACTATATATTGTGTTAGCCTTAAGGGAAGATGCCGAACACGGCTTAATAGGGAATCCGGTGTGATGCCGGAACTGCCCCCGCAACTGTAAATGCTGACGAAATGAGCAAACCACTGTATAAGAGTTCTTATGAAAATAGGTGCTTATATGGGAAGGGCTCTGAGTAGGGTGATGCATGAGTCAGGAGACCTGTCTTTCTTAAGATGTTTCAACTTCTTCGGGGATTGAGAAGAGGAAACGACGGCGACAAAGGGAAGACATAGTTTCACTATTCTCTTTTGTTGTGTGCTCGTTTCATCCGCTCGGTCTCCCGAAGCGGATTTTTTATTTTTAGGGGGAAGATATCCTTGACCACACAGGAAAAATCACATTTACATGAAGTTTTAGAAACAATTAGGCAAGCCTCTGAGAAATATCAACTCGATACAACAGAGCTGCAAAAACAAATTAGGGAACTTGGATTATCCAAAAAAGAGGCAAATCAGCAGGCGCTTTTCTATGCAGTTAACCAAATTGCAATAGACCAGCCAGATTGGACTTTTGTCGCCGCGCGGTTGTATGTGAATGAACTCTATCAAAAGGCAGCAGAAAACAGAGGTTATGATTCTTCTTTAAAATATGGAGATTTTTACGGCTTGATTAAACATTTAACGAGTATAGGGATTTATTCTAGTGACCTATTAAATTTATATAGCAAAGTGGAAATGGATGAATTAGCAAGAGAAATTCTTCCTGAGCGGGATGAGTTATTTAATTACATTGGGTTGTTCTTATTGGCGGACCGGTATCTTGCAAGGGACCATAATCGAAATATCTACGAGCTTCCGCAGGAACGTTTTATGGTCATCGCCATGACCATCATGAAAAAAGAGAACCAAGATGTTCGGTTAAAGCTGGTTAAGGAAGCATATTGGGCATTGAGCAATTTATTTATGACAGTGGCCACACCAACTTTGGCGAATGCCGGAAAAAGCTTCGGTCAGCTATCTTCCTGCTTCATTGATACGGTGGACGATTCGCTTGATGGCATTTATTTAAACAATTGGGATATTGCTAGATTAAGCAAAGATGGAGGTGGAATTGGGATTTACTATGGAAAGGTGAGGGCATTAGGCTCAGATATTAAAAAGTTTAAGGGGAATTCCTCTGGTGTCGTGCCTTGGGTTAAATTAGTCAACGATACCGCCGTCAGTGTTGATCAGTTAGGCCAGCGCCAAGGGGCAATGGCCGTTTATTTGGATTTGTTTCACAAGGACTTGATGAACGGATTCCTAGATTTGAAAACGAACAATGGCGACGAACGCCGGAAGGCACATGATATTTTTACAGGTGTCTGCGTGCCAGATCTTTTTATGGAAAAACTGCAGGAGACCGATGGGAATGGCAGAAGCATCGGCGAGTGGCATACCTTTTGCCCTCATCAAGTGAAACAGGTTATGGGTTGGAAAGATACAGATGGAAATCCTTTAGGATTGGAGGATTTTTACGATGAAATTGACCAGAAATATTTTACGGAGAAATATGAAGAGGCTGTTAACCACCCTTTACTGCCCCGAAAAACGTATAGGGCTATGGATATTATGGCGCGAATCATGATGGTTCAATTGGAAACGGGCACGCCATATATGTTTTATCGGGATGAGGTCAACCGGCAAAATCCCAATAAACATCTATTAGGAAAGGGCCGCACCTCGATTTTCTGCAGCAATCTTTGTACGGAAATCACGCAAAATATGTCAGCGACGAAGATTGTGAACGAATACCAGGATCAAGATGGAAATGTCGTGATTGTTCGTAAACCGGGGGATTTCGTGGTATGTAATTTATCATCTATCAATCTTGCGAAAGCCGTGCTGTCCGAAGTGCTGGAACGTTTGATCCGTATTCAGGTAAGAATGCTTGATAACGTGATCGATTTAAATACTATTTCCGTAGGTCAGGCGCAGCTGACAAATAGAAAATTTAGAGCCATTGGCCTTGGCACGTTTGGATGGCATCATCTTTTAGCATTGAAGGGGATTCAATGGGAATCTGAGTTAGCCGTTGATTTTGCGGATGAACTGTACGAGGATATTGCCTACTATACTATCCGTTCCTCAATGGAATTGGCCCGAGAGAAGGGAGCCTATAGCAAGTTCCTTGGATCTGAGTGGCAGACAGGTGAGTATTTTGTACGGAAAAATTATCGGTCTGATAGGTGGCTGGAGTTAGAAAGAGAAGTCGCTCAATATGGTCTCCGGAATGGCTGGCTAATGGCCATCGCACCCAATTCATCAACAGCCAAGATTGGTGGTTCAACCGATGGCATTGACCCCATCTATTCAGTCGAATACGCAGAAGAAAAGAAAAACTTTAAATTTAAAGTGACAGCACCAGATTTGAATCATCGAACATATCTCTATTATCGCCGGGCCAGGCATGAGTTAGATCAATTGTGGAGCATTAAACAAAATGCGGCCCGCTCCCGCCATATCGACCAAGCAATCAGCTTCAACCTTTATGTCCGGCATGATATCAAGGCGAAGGAGCTGCTGAAACTTCATATGGAAGCGTGGCGGCAGGGGTTAAAGACGACGTACTACGTAAGAAGTACATCGCAAACGGAAATCGAGGAATGCGAAGCTTGCCATAGCTAACAGGAGGAACTAAAGATGAACACTTTGAAAAAAATAAAGTTGCTAAATCCTGAGTTTCCAAACAAATCAACAGGGATTATTAATGGAAAATCATCAGGTCTTCTCAATTGGAATGATATTGCCTACCCACAGATGTATGATTTGTATCAAACGTTACTGTCAAACTTTTGGAAGGCGCAAGAGATTAATATGCAGGATGACATAAAACAATGGGACCTGCTTAGTGACATTGAAAAAGATGTTTTTTTGCGGATCAATACCCAGCTTGCATCGCTGGACAGCCTGCAAACGCCGATGATGACACAAGTAATGGATTATGTGACCGATTCCAGCTTTAAAGCGATTTTTGCTGTGATTGCCCAGCAGGAGGCGGTCCATAATGAATCCTATTCGTATATTTTGAGCTCGATAGTGCCGTTAAGTGAGCAGAGTGAGCGATTTAATCAGGCGAAGAGCGACCCGATTGTTCAAAAACGTAACCAGCTGATTTTGGATTCTTATGAGAGGTTTCGCATGAAGCCTACCGCACAGCATCTATTTGAATTAAGTGTGAATTCTTTAAATCTTGAGGGGATCTATTTCTATGCGGGTTTTGCCTTTTTCTATCATCTTGCCCGGCAGCAGAAAATGCTGAAAACCAGTACGATGATCAGCTATATTCAGCGGGACGAAATGCAGCATGCCTACTTTATGGCTCAGTTTATCCGGATTTTGTTAACTGAAAATCCGGAGCTGTACAATCAGGAGAATATGGATTATGTATATCAGACTATTGGACAAGCCGTTGAGCTCGAAAAGGAATGGGCGTCCTTTATCTTATCAGATATAAAGGGGATTGATTTAAGAGAATATGAGGAATACACAGAATATCTTGCCAATAAGCGCCTCCGCCAGCTTGGCTTGGAAAATTTATATCGAGAAAAAAATAATCCGATGCCGTGGATACATGTATTTAGTGATGAAATGCTGAACGGAACAAAATCTGATTTCTTCGAGCAGAAGCCGCGGACCTATTCCAAGGTCACTCAATCAAATGGGTTCGATGAGTTATGAAAATAGCCATCGTCTATGCTTCAAAAACAGGAAATACGGAGGAGTTAGCCTATTTGCTGTGGCGGTTATTTTTACAAAAAAATAGAGATACAACCCTGTTTCGTGTCGACCAATTTCCGGTTTGGGAATTAGCGAGGTTTGATGCGGTCGTGATTGGAACCTATACGTGGGGAAATGGGGAAATCCCATACGAAATGATGGAGCTGTACCGGGCTTTTGAAACATTGGAGGTCAGTGGTATGATTACGGGGGCGGTAGGAACTGGTGACAGCGGGTACCCAAAGTTTTGTGGAGCAGTTGATGAATTTAGGGATATGCTTTATGTTCAGACGAACTTGGCGGCAACGCTTAAGATTGAAGTAGCACCACAGGTCAATGACCTTAAACGCTGTGAGAAGTTTGTGGATGCGATGTTAGAACGAATATATCGTGATATATTTGTAGGGTAAAAGAAAATTACAATGCTTTTAAGCAACCTGGAGAAAGGCAGTGATGATATTCATCACTGTTCTTTTTTTCCTGAAAATGAGCAGTTATTGAAAAATTTTTCCAGTTGGTCTTTATATTAATTTTCCAAATTAAAAATATCTTTCGTATCACGAAATACGGTGCTATAATGGAGAGCAGATTACTTAATATGGAATTTTGAAAGGTTCGTGTTTATTATTATGACTGCTGGTCAAAATAAAGCTTTTATCAGCTTGTTTTTAGTCTCTGTCTTTTGGGGCTGCAATTATCCCATCAGCGCCTATTTGCTTCAAGGGTTTTCCCCTGTTTTTTTATCAACTGTCAGGATTTGCATAACATCGCTTTTTCTGATCATAGTTGCGCTCTTTTATAAGGGGGTCAAGCGCCCAACTACCTCGGAATGGAGATATCTTGTTGGTGTCGGGATATTTGGGACGCTGCTGAACCAGACGTTTTATTTTACCGGCTTGAAACATACAACACCGGCCAATGCATCGTTAATCATTTCGCTGGCACCGATTGCAACCATTATCCTCGAACGGATTATTTTTAAAGTGAAATTAACGGTTAAAAAATCTTTAGGGGCCATGATCAGTTTGATTGGTGTTTTTTCCATTATTGGGGTGGCCGGAGGGGCATTAGGAATTTCTTGGGGAGATTTTAATATTTTTATAGCAATGCTTTGTTTGTCAATCAGTATTTTATTTATCCGCGGCTTATCCCAAACTATGCCATCTTTTGTCGTTACGGTTTACGCAACTGTTTTAGGGAGTGTTCTGATGATTCCTGCTGCAGGTGTGGAAGGAATGGTGAGCGGGACTGACATCAGTCATTCTGTTTTCATGTGGGCGTTGCTGATTTTTGCGGCGATCTTTGCACAAGGTATGGCCGGTTTTTGGTGGAACAGCGGGGTGGCAAAGGTTGGAGCAGGAACTGCTTCCATGTTTATGAATATTCAGCCGTTTGTTGCCATTCTGGCTTCACATTTTATATTAGGGAACCGGATTATGCTGTCACAAATTTTAGGGGGGATCTTAGTGCTGCTGGGGGTTTATATCGCCAACATGCCAAGTATCAAACCAATCATGGCGGTTGAACATAAGAAAAGCATATAATGTAAAAGGGCAGTGAATATTATCAATCACTGCTCTTTTTATACCCGAAAAGGTATAGTCCTTGGAATTCCCCGGAGCAATTAAAGTTAATCAGCTTTTCCATTTTACACAGGAATAATTTAATAAAATTGCAGGGAATGTGTTCGGAAGATTAGCGGGATTAGACGACGCCTTGCCAGCGGGTTCATGTTTTAAAAAAGCTTGCTGGTTTGAGACGCGGTAACGGTTCTTCTGCCTCTGAAGCTGAAAAACCGTCACCATGCATCACTATTCAATCTTAATTTTAATTTGTGACACCGCATTGTACCCATATCCCTTTCGGTTCCAGAAAGCTGTATCCGGCTGCAAATGACCGTTTGAATCATAGGCTCGGACCTTGATGGAGTATTCGCGATTTTTTTCAAATACAAATGAATATGACCACTTCATCCATTGGTAATGTCGAGGCTGACTATGGAGATTGGCCGGCTTCCATGTTTCACCATCATCCAAACTAACCTCAACGGATATAACTACACCTTCGCCAGTCCAAGCAAGACCTTTTATTTCATGCAGGCCAGACTGTAAGAATTGCCGGTCAAGCGGCTGCTGAATAATCGAATTGACATGATTCACTGTCACAGGGACCGCCTCTTCGTTATTGTTTTTGTGGGGATAATAGACATAATCATCTGTCTGAAAGGGCCCGGAAAAAGGGTGGTCTACTACACGAATGGATTTTAGCCACTTTACTGACGCCATTCCATACCAGCCAGGAACAATTAGTCGAAACGGAAATCCATGTTTTGGGCTAATCTGTTTGTGATTATGTTCCCAAGCAACGATGACATCATGTACCATCGCTTTTTCTAGAGGAAGACTTCTTGCAAAAGGAACATGCTGACCTTTCTTGGCACCAGAATCATTACCCTCAAAGACCACTTCATGGGCACCATCCTGAACCCCGGCAATTTGCAGCAGATAGAAGAGGGGAACCCCTTTCCATGTCCCCTGGCTAATCGCCCCATCTTTCCATTGCTCTCCAAACACTTTTGGTCTGAAGTGGGCTCGTTTGTTCCCCGAACATTCAACCACAGCGGTCACTGTTCGGGAGGGCATTGTAATAATTTGGTTGTATGGAATGGTAATGGAAGTGTTCACTAAACCTGTGATTGTAAGGTAGTACGATTGGGGGGAAAGGGCAGGATATAGAAAATGGTTTCTTCGATAGGTTAATGCGGCAGGCGTTTCACTGACATCAAGAAAATGGACTGGTGTTTCTTGATTTTCCGGTTGTAAGCTTCGAGTTGTTAGGTGCGGATTTATGTTAAAAAAAGGATATCTTGGATGCAAACAATCACTCCTTTCGTCCCTTATAAATATATTAGAAATATAGACTTTTATAAGTCAAAGACCTTGTCAAAAATAAAATGAGGAGATTTTTATTTTAGGATGAGGTGAAAATCAATGAATGAACCCATGGAGTATCCATATATCCTGTACAACGAAGTCATTACGTATCTTGAAACAAAGTGGCGGCGTTCTTTAGATGAGCATGAAAGACACGTGCTGATCGAAGGCTACAAATTTGGAAGAATGGTCGAAGCAGAAAACGAAATCAGTATACTATTTGCAAAATAAAGCGGCAGAGTCCGCTTTATTTTTTTACTATGGTAATTAAAGGATTTCCCAGAATTTTGTTGAAATAAAATAGGTAAATTCCTTTCGATGGTGAGGTGGGAAAAATTGACCGAGTTACAATTTGCTTTTATCGACGAGTATGGAAATTATGGATTTGATTTTGACAACCACAACCATTCTACCCACTTTATCATTGTTTCCATTCTTGTGAAAGAATCTGAAAAAGAAAACTTAGAACAAGAACTGCAAAACTATTTTCCTTCAAAAGCAGGCCCCATGAATGATACCGAAAGATCCCAGTTTTTGCATGAAATAAAGGACTTGCCTTTTAGCATATATGCCTATGTGATTGATAAAAGAAAGGCAAGAGATGACAGCGGCATTATGCATCCGTCATCTTTCATCAAATATGTCAATCGAATGGTTTATGAAGATTTAAATCGAACCTTTGAGCAGTTGGACCTTGTCGCGAATGAAACGGAAGGGAAGAAATTTCTGCAGGAATTTAAAAAGTACATCATAACAAGGAGTATTCCGGATTTATTCAATTATTCTTCGTTTGGATTTAATAACAGCCAGTCTGAAATCCTGCTTCAATTGGCCGGCTTAATGGCAGAGACGTTGGGGAATAGCTACGACCGTAGTTCTTATTCCGTTCATTCCAATTCATTGGTGAAAATTATTAAACATAAAATTGCCGCTCTAAATCTGCTGCCTTTGGATTACCGGCATTTTCTTTATGATTATAAAACAGACCCCGCTGACTACCGATACAACGAAGTAATCATCAAACAGGCCGTCAATTCCTCCTATCAATATATCGAAAAACATCGCAAGAGTGAAGAAGAGGACGAACGGCTCCGTATCGATTTCTTGAAGTTTCTTTTGTTCAATTTGAAGGAAAATCCGGATGAATACGTCTATACTCAAGAAATTCTCGATAATTTAAATGCTATTCGGGATGTAAAAATGAATCAGCACTATTTTCGCTCCAACATTGTTTCGAAGCTGCGCGATAGCGGGTTGTTAATCGCCAGCAGCAATAAAGGCTACAAGATGCCTATATGTTTAAACGATTTATATGATTTTGTGAATCTATCAAGCCTGACCATCCATCCGATGATTCAGAGAATATCCAAGTGCAGGGATCAAATTCTGCTGGCAACCAACAATGAAATCGACATACTTGACCAAAAAGAATATGGCTATTTGAAAAAAATCATTGAATTGGAAAAGTTGACTATTAACTCAATGTATTAGGAGGGGTTAGCCAGATGAAGAAAAAGACTTTGTTTATTAATGGCGAAGTAATTACCGTCAATCTAAAGGATGAAATTTGCAGTGCAGTTGCTGTTGAGGGAAGGAAGATTATAGCGGTTGGCAGCACAGAAGAGATTTTAAAGTTAAAAGATGATACATGTAAAATCATTGATTTAAACGGGAGGACCCTTCTTCCGGGCTTTATTGAGTCCCATCTTCATATTACCATCTATGGAACAAATGAATTATCTGTTTCATGTAAGGATGAATCGGTCCAATCCATCGCTGATTTGCTGAAAAAGCTGAAAGAAAGGGCAAAGGAAACACCTAAAGGGGAATGGATTCGGGCTTGGGGATATAATGACCAAAAAATTGCCGATGGACGTTTTCCAACGAAGGAGGAATTGGATAGTGTATCGACAGAACACCCAATTATTGTTATACGGGCTTGCGGTCATATATCTGCCGTGAATAGTTATGTGCTGAAACTGGCATCCATCGATAAAAATACACCCGATCCAGACGGTGGCAAAATTGGGCGGCAAGCAGATGGAGAACCATGTGGATTATTGATTGAAAATGCACACATGCAAGTTTTTCAAATAGCTGGTTTTTCCCGTGAAGAAATCCGTAAAGCCCATACCATTGCTTCCAGGCATTTTGCTAAAAAAGGAATAACTTCTATCCATGATGCATCCGGGTTTGGAATTGAAAATGTAGAAGCCCTTAAAGATGATTGTCAAAATGGTGTGATTAATCAGCGAGTCTATGCGATGATCGGGGCACTCAACGAAGCTGAGAAGGTCGTTCGGTATTTTGTTGATTCAGGGGTCAAGACCAAGGATGGAAATGACCGTTTTAAATATGGTCCGGTAAAGTTATTCCTTGATGGAAGCAGCAGCGGCCCAACCGTTTGGACAAGGGAGCCTTACGATAGTGATCCAACTAATTACGGCATCCATTATTACCATCAGGAAGATATCGAGGAGTTGTTTATTCCGGCGCATCAAAAAGGGTGGCAAATTACCTCTCACGCCCAAGGAGATGCTGCCATCGATATGCTGCTCACTTGCATCGAGAAAGCCAACCGCTTGTATCCGCGAAAAGATACACGGCATCGAATCGAACATGCGGGAATTGCACAAAAAGACCTTATTGAAAGGATGAAAGCACAAGGGGTCATTCCGACGCCAAATCCGGCTTTTTTCTATGAATACGGTGATGGTTATATCAAAAATTATGGAGTTCGGGCCAAACAAATGTATCCATTGAACAGCTATAAACAGGCAGGTGTGCCTGCTGCGATTGCATCGGACTGTCCGGTGACAGATTTTAATCCGATGAGGGGCATACATAGTGCCCTGACAAGGCTCTCACCAACAGGAAAAGTGGTCGGTGATAAAGAAAGGATTGGCCTCTTGGACGCCATTCGAATGTTAACATGGAACGGTGCTTATGCCTCTTTTAGCGAAAAGGAAACCGGGTCAATTGAACCGGGAAAATTGGCAGACCTAATTATACTCGATCGTTCCATCCTTAAAACAGAAACTGACGAAATACCATCGATTCAAGTGGTGTGGACCATGATAGATGGTGAGGTTGTTCATGAAGAACTACATATAAATGAACATGTGGGTTAAGAAAATTGAAGGGAAGAATATGGGGAAAACTCCTTTTCGAAGGGGTTTTCTTGTCTTTTCAGTCAGCAAACTAACTAACTGTCACTGTCCTTAAATTTACTCGTATAAATATATAAAGGAAGTTTGGAAAAAGAAGTAAGCTTATCAGTTTCATGAAATCGGAGTGGACAGGATGAACAAGTATCATGAATTTTTCAAAAATGAAGGAAATACATTTCCAGGTAAAACCTATATTGAAGAACTGTTAAAGCCCATTTTTTATGACCAACGAGATTTCTTATTTGAGGCAATGTTTGATATTCATCGTGCCCATGTGATTATGCTGACAGAACAACAAATAATCAAAAAAGACGAAGCTAAAATTATGCTCAATGGAATTGATAAAGTTTCAAAAAGTAATATTAATGAAATTTCCTTTGACCCTAAATATGAAGATCTATTTTTCATGATGGAGGCAAAAATTGCTGCGGAAATTGGTGATGATCTGGCAGGGAATATCCATATCGGTCGAAGCAGAAATGATATGGGGGCAGCCATGTACCGATTGGTGCTGAGGGAGCAGCTTTTACGGCTGATTGGTAATGGGTATCGGCTCAGTGAAGTATTATTGGAGCAATCAGAACGTCATGCGGAAACCTATATGACAGCATATACCCATACACAGCCTGCGCAGCCGACGACGTTAGGGCATTATTTTTTGGCGATATATGATGTTTTTCAGCGGGATTTGAAACGATTGTGGGCCGCATATGAAACAGTGAATCAATCGCCTCTCGGGGCTGCAGCATTATCAACGACGGGTTTTCCCATCAGCCGGTCGCGGATGCTCGAGTTATTGGGGTTTGATAGGGTGGTTGAGAATTCCTATGATTCCATCGCCGGAGCAGATTATTTATTGGAAACGGCTGCTGCCATCATGACTTGTATGGTGAATACTGGAAGATGGATTCAGGATTTCTTATTATATCTAACGAGGGAATTTGGCGCGTTTATGGTAGCTGACCCGTATGTGCAAGTCAGCAGCATTATGCCTCAGAAGCGGAATCCGGTATCGGTTGAACATTCACGGTCGCTAGCTAGCAGCTCAGTTGGTGAAGTGCTTGCTGCCATTCAGATGATTCACAATACACCATTCGGTGATATCGTTGATACAGAGGATGATTTGCAGCCCCATTTATACCGGGCATTTGCGAAGGCTAACCGCGTGATGAAGCTGATGTATGTGGTGATACTGACACTTCAAGTTAATAAGGAGCATTTAAAAGCGATGTCCGAAAAATCCTGTATAACGATTACGGAGCTGGCGGATACGTTAACGAGGAAATATAATATCTCATTTAGGAAGGCTCATTCGGTTGCAAGTTCAATTGCTACTAAAACATGTAAGGGACAAAAAGAGTTAAATGATTGGAAGATTGAAGAAATAAACTTCATGATTCAAGAATTTATAGATATCTCGCTTACTGAGGATGAATGGAAAGATATTATTTCTCCAGAGTACTTTGTTAAGATAAGAAGCATTCAGGGTGGACCGAATCCAGATGAGGTGAGAAGGATGAATGCTGAAAGGAAACTAAGTCTAGGGAAGAGGTTAAAAGAGTACGAACAAATAGTTGATGAAAAGTCCGAAAAAGAGAAACAGTTAAGGGAGTTTGTAATATAAAATTAAAAAAGCAGCTCCCATAATTTATTAGGGGCTGCTATTTGTCCTATTAACAATTTTCTATAATGGCAGAGCTTTAATGTTTGGGCTTTATGAGGATGATTTAACATTTTCAACCCATTATGTTTATTAGTTCTTTTTCCAAATCAGCCGGTTCGTTCGCATAATTATAGATTCCCAAAAACTTATCAACAGCTTTAGGGTTAGCACTAATTAGCTTATTGACAGCATCTTGCTGCTCAGAGATACGTTCATTTTTGGATATTTCGCAGCCCATATAAAAACGGACCATAAACTCATCTTCCAGTGCCTTTTGATACTCCTCAGCCATCTTTGGCCATTGTTGATACTGGTTTTTATATTTTACTAGAATTCCTGAAAGTATTTTTGCACCATATACAGCATCATGGATCCCTTGTGCCATGCTTGGGTCTTTAAAACAAACCGCATCCCCTACGAGCGCCCAGCCATTTCCCATCCCGGTATACCAGAAGTTTTCATAGCCTAGAATCCCTTTGATCGGTTCAACAAGGGCGGCTTTCTGCAGCCGGGAACCGATAGTGGTGTTTGGAAAACCTTCTGTTAATAGACTGCGAAGACTTTCTTCCGGGTTATTTTTCAAGTTCTGAATGAATGCTTTATTCTCTAATGGGAAAATTCCAACTACTGTACATAGGTCATCATTCGTAGGAAAAAGAATCGAAGTGTTGCTTTTTACCCTGTGTACTTCAAATTTCGGTACAGGATCATTGTTAAAATTGCTGAAATACCCATAGTAAATGCCCACATTTGAAGGTACGCGGACTTTTTGCTTTGCGCCTATTAGCCTGCGGATGGTTGAGTTTCTTCCGTCGGCACCAACAATGAAATCGGCAAAAAACTCTTGATCAAGGCCATGGGAATCAGTACCTTTGATGCCAACTATTACTCCGTTTTGTCGTCTGATGTCCGTAACCCGGAATCCTTCTTTAACAGTCACGCCTTTTAGAGATCTAGCGTGGTCTAGAAGAATATGATCCAGATATGTTCTCTTAATACAATAGCAATTTTCTTCTCCATGAACTTCAGGCATTATCCCTTCAATCGTGGTATCCTCAAACTGAAACTTAATATCTTTTACCGGCGGCGCATTGGTTGCCATTAACTTATCCAGTACACCCATTTCGCGGAAAAGGGCGGTTGTGTTATTGAAAAAGGTATGAGTGGATAAAGTATCACTAGGAAAAGAAGAACGGTCGATTAACAATACCTGAAAACCGGCCTTTGCTAGATAAATAGCTAATGAGGAGCCCGCACATCTTGCGCCAGTTATAATAACATCATACTTCGTATTCATCCTATCACTCCATATTAGTTTTTTTAGACTAAATAGTAATCTTTAACACTAACCTAACTTATGGATCAACCGGTGAAAAAAGTACGATGATTTTGCTGAATGAAGGAAATATATTTTGTGTTAGTAAATTACCTATATGATATAGTTAATTTAACTAAAAAATAGCATTTAACAGTCTGTAGGGGGAATAGAGATGCGCAAGAAGCCTGTGATTGGCATAACAGGTGCCTATGTGAACCACAACGAATATATGGAAGGTGTTTATGTACACCATGATTATCATAAAAGCATAGCAGCTAATGGAGGAATCCCGATTGTGCTTCCTTATATAAACCCTGAAATGTCTCTAGAGACACTTGAATTATGTGACGGAATCATCCTAAGCGGGGGAGAAGATGTTGATCCGAAGTTTTACGGACAAGACCCACACCGACGTTTAGGTCCGGCCACGCCAGAACGGGATTTGACTGAAATCGCCATTGTCAAATATGCGCTTGAGAACAATATCCCGCTGCTTGCAATCTGCCGGGGCGTTCAAATATTAAATGTAGCCCTAGGCGGAACATTAATGCAGGATATCCCGAGTCAAGTCAAAGAGCCGATTCAGCATACGCAAAAGATTGATAGGAGCAGGGATAGTCATTGGGTGAATATCTCAAAAGATAGTAAATTATTTGATTTGATAGGTTCTGAACGAGTAAGAGTTAATAGCCTTCATCATCAAGCCTTGGATACGGTCGCTGCCGATTTGCGTGTAGTTGCGACGGCCTCCGACGGGATTTTTGAAGCAGTAGAGTATATTCATCCAACCACATTCACTTTGGGAGTTCAATGGCATCCGGAATCAATGGCGAGCACCGATCCGGTAATGAACAATTTATTTGTGGAGTTCATTAAAAGCTGCTCGAAGATGCCGGTTTTGTAAGTAAATATAGCTACTAACGCAAAATAAGGGTGTCATTGTTGACACCCTATTGGTAATTTTTAGAACAACCTCATTTGTTCGGATTCAGATTGTGCTTTGGAGTTTGATTCTGACGTTCTGTATCCCATTGATTTGTAGCCCTTCATTCGTTTTTCAAACATAGCTTTCAAAAGTGGCTCTTTATGATCAACATAATCAATGACCTTCACTTGGGATTTATCTTCATGGAGTCGATGAAGTCTGCCGACATATTGCTGCAATGTACCTTCCCAGGATAAAGGCATGACTAAAAATAAGGTATCTAAACGGGCATGGTCGAAACCTTCTCCAATGAACTTACCTGTTGCAATAACCAATCTTTCCTCATCATCCGATAACTCTTCTAGTTTTTTTAAATTTTCCTTTTGATCTTTTCTGCTCATTTGACCTGTCAAAATGATAACGTTTTTGGCAAATCCCGTAAACCTCGATTTTAAATCATTTGCGTGCTCCACTCTCTCGGTCAAAATGAGTGGCACTGACCCTTTATCAAGTTCTTTTAAAACATCATCAAATATCATTTTGTTTCGGATTTCATCCTTTACGAGTTCCCTATAAAGAAATTGAATATCTTTCTTTTCTTCTTTCTTTGAACTTTTAAAATTTGTATACCTTGGCTGAAGGATATGATCGAACGGCCTCACTTTTGCTTGATTTTTCGCGGTAACCTTATGAAGAACTGGTCCTAGTTGCATCGTCAAAATCGGATCCAACCCATCCTTTCTTTTGGGTGTAGCAGTAAGACCATTAATAAATTTAGCATTCGCTGCTTTTAACACTTTCTCAAAACTATAGGCTGCTATATGATGACATTCATCTACAATAATTTGGCCATATTGGTTAATTAAGTCTTTAACTTCCCCGTTATAATTAAGACTTTGAATAGTGGCAATATCAACGATTCCAGTCCGTTTGTTTTTTCCACCACCTATTTGTCCAATTTGATTGGCGTCCAAACTTAAAAAGCTCGACAGGCTTTGTTTCCATTGCTCGATTAACTGCTTTCGGTGAACGATTACCAATGTACTTACCTTTCTTCCAGCTATTAGGGCAGAGGCAACAACAGTTTTTCCAAATCCGGTTGTTGCTGATAATATTCCATTAGGTTGTTCCATTAATTTTGTAACAGCTTGTTCTTGTTCAGTTCTTAAAGTCCCTTTAAAACTTAACGAAATCTCTGATCCCCGGCTGGTTTCATTGTGAAAATATGGTTTAATCTTGTTTTCATTAAGCAGTAACATTAGTTCATTTTTACAACCTCTTGGCAAAATGAAGAATTGGTCAGTTTCGTCATAGCAGGCTATTTTTCTAGGGATTCCATGTGTTGAAAATCGCTTGGCTTGGGCTTTATAAAACTCTGGGTTATTAAAGGTTGCTAGCTGCATCAGTTTATGAATGAAAGAGGATGGGATTTTTTTCAATGTATAAACCATTTCTTTCAATAACCTTCAATTTTTCAGGAAGATTTTTAATCTCTTTCGTTTGGCGGATATAATTAAAAGAATCACCGTTGAATTCGTTAATAAGGACCTGTACTTCTGCTAAAGACATTTTCTTGACTTGTTTTAAATAGTTCCATTGATTTGCATATGGAACAAAGTTTTCATCAACAAACACGCTGTTTCCTTCATTTCTTGTCCGTCCTTGCAAGGGCAGGGCGATTAAGTTTCCAAAGTTACCATTAGGCATGGCATCTTGGTTCGGAAATAAACGGTCATACGAAGTCATTCCGATTTCATGCCTCTTTTCAATAGTCCGTGATAATAAAAGATTCCCCAGTTTGCGTGCTACGGAAGCAGGCAGTGCATGGTCGAAAAAAATCCAAATGTGACATCCGTTTCCTGAGCGGGACCTTTCAATACAGGCAGGGACGTTCAACTCTTTGCAAATGCTGTAAAAAGCGAGCGAATCCTGTTGCCAGTTATTTTTATCAAAATCAACCGCTAAAAACCAGCAGGTATCATCTAGTAGCATTGGATAGATTCCAATAGTATGTTTCCCAAATAGATGATCGTAAATTACCTGGTCGCTAAGGGGGAGAAATTTTCGATGCTGACAAACGGCACATTTCACTTTAGGTTTATGGCAAAGGTTTGGATGCCACTCAAGTTCACAAGCAGGTGAATACCCCTTTCTACCATCACTAGATTCCCAGCGAACAGCAAAAACATCGTGCCTGCCTCTAAAAAGATTTTTGAAATCTGGATTCTTTCCAGGATCTTTTCCTTTTTGACTTGTTCCTTCATGGAAATAGTTTGTGAATCTTGCGGCCGATAATCAATATTATGAGATTTTAATATTTGCTTTAATTGCTGATTCTCTTGTTTAAGTCTTTGGCATTCGTTTAATGCTTGCTGAAGTTGCTGTTCAAAGTTTTGCATTGGAATCCCTCAAAATAATTTTATTGAAATCCAAAATAGTATGATACCATTATAGCCAATGTTGATAGCATTTAATAAATTCTCGGCTTGAATTAGATTAAGTGGTTAAGAATAAAAGAGGTTTTTATTGTAGAGGCTGCGGCTGATATTCAGTAAATGAGAAGTTTAGTGGGAGGGGTCATAAAATCCGTTTATGTGGTGGAATGCTTCTATTAGGCAAATGGATAGATGGTATGGGACGAAGAGGCCAATTGAAAGGGTAATGAGGACATAACGGATAAAATGTTTTGAAGATGTGTCCTCATGAACGGGCCATGAAGACAAAACCACTTAAAATAAATGGAGAAGTGTCCTCATGAACGGGTTATGAGGACAAAATCGGTAAAAATGTGTGGAGAAGTGTCCTCATGAAGGGTCTATGTGGACAAAACCAGTTATAAGTTTTAGGGAAGTGTCCTCATGAAGGAGCTATGAGGACAAAACCGCTTAAAATAAATGGAGAAGTGTCCTCATGAAAGGGTATATGATGACAAAATCGGTTAACATGTGTGGAGAAGTGTCCTCATGAAAGGGTATATGATGACAAAATCGGTTAACATGTGTGGAGAAGGTCCTCATGAAGGGTCTATGAGGACAAAACCGGTTAAAAGGTTTAGAGAAGTGTCCTCATGAAGGGTCTATGAGGACAAAACCGGTTAAAAGGTTTAGAGAAGTGTCCTCATGAAGGGTCTATGAGGACAAAACCGGTTAAAAGGTTTAGAGAAGTGTCTTCATGAAGGGTCTATGAGGACAAAACCGGTTAAAAGGTTTAGAGAAGTGTCCTCATGAAGGAGCTATGAGGACAAAACCGCTTAAAATAAATGGAGAAGTGCCCTCATGAAAGGGTTATGAGGACAAAACCAGTTAAAATGTTTGGAAAAGATTCTTCATTACGTACTTAAAATGTTTATGAAAGCCTTCATAATAAATTACCCCTTATTCAACAGCGTCCTCGGATTCGCATTTAACACCATCAACGCACAAATCAATATCCCCGACACAAACCAAATCGCTTTCGTGCCGAAAAGCTGGGTGAACAGGGTTCCAAGTAATGCTCCCACTAAAAATGAAACAATCACAACGCTGAAATCGAAAAATTGCTGGATGCCTTGTCGGTTGCGAAGCACAAATGCGGTATAGGCAGCTTCTGCCGCCGTACGCAAATTACCAGTCACCATCGCAGAATTATAGGGCCACTTAACCAAAGTCCGGAACGACGAAATTTGAACGGAGGAAACGAAAGCAATCGTTATAACCACGAACGTATTCGGCACGGCTGCTGGCAGGGCTCCGACAAACAAAAGGACGAGACTTTCTAAGAAAAGAACCGACCGCGCGGGATAAGGGAACTTCCTCGTAATAAACGGTTGTTTTAAGCTTTGAGCAACCACCACCCCAATTACAAACGCCAAAATAGGCGGTATGTGCCTCCAGCCTTGATCCCAATTTCCTTTCGAGACCTCAACACCCAATAACACGAGATTTCCGGTTTGGGAAGTCGCAAAAACACCATCCCTGCTCACAAACGTATAAGCATCCAAGAATCCGCCGATTAACGCCAGTAAGATACCCAATCCGACTGATTCAGGCGTTAAATGCGGCACTTTTGTTACACCTCGATGTATTTGCTCCCGTACAGCATAAAGCGATAGCCTCTTATTATAAGTTTTATCCATGAAGGCTCTCCCCACGAACGCTTTTCTTTATAGATTAACCATTTTTTAAGGTATTACTTATTAAAATAAGGCTTTCAGGCTATTTTCTTGGAACAAACGCAAAATAAATGATAAAAAGGAATTAGAAAATGTTGGCTTCTTAAGTCATTCAGGGGGTTTTTTAGTGGAAATAGGTATTAGCACGTTTGTAGAAACTACGCCGGATGTGCAAACCGGCGAGGTTATAAGCCATGCCCAGCGAATTAGGGAAGTGGTTGAAGAAATCGTTCTAGCAGATCAGGTTGGACTCGATGTCTTTGGTGTTGGCGAGCATCATCGCGAGGATTATGCAGCGTCTGCTCCAGCTATAATTCTTGCGGCAGCGGCATCCCAAACAAACAGAATCCGCTTGACCAGCGCGGTAACGGTTCTTTCATCTGATGACCCAGTCAGAGTATTTCAGGATTTTTCAACACTGGATTGTATCTCGAATGGACGGGCTGAAATTATGGCCGGACGCGGCTCCTTTATCGAATCGTTTCCGTTATTCGGATATGATTTAGGTGATTATAATGAGCTTTTTGATGAAAAACTAGAGCTTTTATTAAAGATCCGTGAATCGGAAAAAGTAACCTGGCGAGGAGGGCACCGTCCTGCTATCGACAATCGCGGCGTTTACCCAAGACCGGTTCAGGACCCGCTGCCAGTATGGATTGGGAGCGGCGGTACGAGCGAATCGGTGGTCCGCGCTGGTCTGCTGGGACTTCCATTAGTACTGGCAATCATCGGAGGAAGCCCATTTCATTTCGCACCGCTGGTAAAATTGTATAAACGTGCTGCCGCTCGCGCAGGTCATGATCCAGAAAAGCTTCCAGTGGCGTCACACTCGCACGGGTTTGTTGCGGAAACAACCGATATTGCGGTGGACAAGTTTTTCCCATCGACACAGTATGTTATGAATAAACTGGGACGGGAGAGAGGCTGGGGCCGTTACGACCGGTCAAGCTTCGATGCCGCCCGCAGCTTTGAAGGTGCCTTGTATGTGGGTGATCCGCAAACGGTGGCCGCCAAAATCATTCAATTAAGAAAAAATGTGGGAATTACCCGATTCATGCTGCATGTTCCTCTAGGCACCATGCCTCATGAGGATGTGTTGAAAGCGATTGAGCTATTGGGTAAGGAAGTGGCACCAATCGTTCGTAGGGAAATTGCTAAATGGGAAGCGTCTGGCGGAGGAAAAGAATAGGCCAAAAATAAGAAGGCATGCTTATGTTGGCATGCCTTTTGGTGTACTAGGAAACATCCGTTAATTCTGATAAATGAACCAATTCAATATGATGCAAGCTTCCAACTTCTTTAATTTCACAGTACCCAGAAGTGTACTGAAAAAGGATGACATACTTCTTGCCGTTATAAATTACAGGAGTGTTATTGTCCATTTCATTCCCACCTTCCGAAATCCTATTATCATTGTACAAACCTTTCTTTACTTATATATGAACCTGATTTGAAAAATATGTTATAAACATTGTGAAAAAAATCGAAAAATGGTGTTGGATTTTGACTGAATGTAGGACAAGCTAAAATTTAATACATGAATGTCAAAGGAGATTAAACCGTGAAATCATATGAGATTAACAACATGATTATTGATGATGACTTTGCAAGCGAAGAATATGTAACGGTGGATTTTATTCATCAGGATAAACAATATAGTATTACATTCAAAAAATCGGATCTAGAAGTGATGAACAGATGGGTGTATGAGGCTGGTATGTCTCTTCCGGCAGAAATACCGGAAGAGCTGATTGAATCAATCAGAGAAGATGTCAAAAATAGAATTTAAGGAATCCACCCGACAATTTGCAAAATGGTCAGGACAATTTCAAACAGGATGAGAATGACGATAATCCACTCCACGAACAGGCCGCGGATGGAGTGGCTGATGGTCGAAAAACCATCCATGATATTGTATAAGATGTCTGTTTTGCTTTTTAAGATTTTATAACGATCATTTAGTTCGAAAAATTCGATCATCCTATCATAAAAATCACTGGCCGTGCTGCTTGCCCATGTGATGTCGGGCTTATCTAGAATCATGATATAGGCCAGGGTGTTATACTCATGCCGCACAATTTTCGCTGTTGTCCGGGCGAGTTCCTTGTTGCCGATTCTCAAGTTACCTTTTTCAAGCCGATCAATCATGTTTTCAAGCTTATCATGAATCTTTCCGAGTTGCTCTTCGGTTTTTTCAAGGGCCACTGATTTAGCGAGAACCGTGGAAATTAGCTCAGGATAGAAATCCTCAAATTCCGGGACTACCACGAATTCGTCAGCGAGATCGAGGTTTTCGTTTTCTCCGATGTGCAGGCTGTAGTCGTCCGTGTATTTGTTTGTAATATTGAGGTCAACGTCTGGCTCGAAAGACCGGATAAAGCGAAATACAATGTTGAAGTCCTCATCACTTGCATGATTGATAAAGACAACACTGCCGAAGGAAAAAATCAATACCATTTGCATGTCGGAGACCTCTTGCATGAGGATAGAACGCAATACATCTCTCTTTAAGATTAAAGGTTCTTCCCAGGTGAATTTCTTCGGTATGCCGCAATGAATGGCAATTTTGTTTAAATTAATTTCGTTTGTGATGGCGAATGCTTTAAAGGTTATGGCCTCCATTGTTACCACCCTTGAGTGAATTTTCTAAGCTTATTAATGTGTATTCGTTATTTCACCATGAATTCCCTTCCTTATTTTTGAAAAACCATCGGGTAGTTAATCCATAAATTCGGTTCCTTTGATATAGTGTGCCAAACCTGATTGAATTTCACTAAAGGATTTTTCCAGCAAATGATAAAAAACATAATAGCTTTTTCGCTTGGAAGCGATTAAGCCTGCATCTTTTAAAAGTTTTATATGTTTAGAAACGGCACCTTCAGTCATTCCCATCAGTCCGGCCAATTCACTGGTCGACCGTGGTTTTTGGGATAAATATTTGACAATCTGAAGCCGGCTTAAGTCCCCTAATGCGTTGAACAGCTTTAATAAATCCTCAGGAGGAATGGGCCGGGCAGCCTCCTGCTGATTTTCCATGATAGAGTAGTTAATCCCCACTGGTTTATGGGTATTGACAAATAAATGCGGCCAGGCAAAGTAGGAAGGAGTTAACAGTAAGACATCGTCTTTCTCAAAATAAAATTCCCGTTTTGAAACTCTTCTGATCACGGCTTTCTTTTTTGTAGGATGAATATCAAGTTCCGGCGAAAGGCTTCCCAATAGCTTGAGGGGTCCTTCCTTCATAAGCAATCTGCCGCTGGAAGCAATATCCTTTAGAAAAAGTTCTTCTATTCTACTCCAGTCGTCCTTCATACAGGTATTCCAAAAATTCTCCAGCAGCGTCAAAAATCTTAGCCGTACTTGTTCCGGTTTTTCCATCAAGGCTAAGATAATTTCCTTTGATTCCGGGTAACGGCTGCAAGCTAATTGGACAAATTCTTGTTGTTGATTCATTTTTTGGGGGCCTAAGATAGTTTCTACAATCGTTTCCAAAAATGCATCGGAAGAGTCACAACTTAGTTTATTTAGATCCTCCGCAAAATCGCTGATTGTCGAATTCTCTTGTAGTCCCCAGAAAGTAACAATGGGCCGTTTATAAAAAATGCTAAATGCATCGATTTCTTGTTTTAAAGCAGGGTTCACTTTCTTCCTGGCATTTATGACCCATGGGATATGGAGCGGGTGGTGCTTGCAATCGATGAACACGTGAAGGGCGATTAGAGTTTCGTGTGCGGCTGAGTACCCAAATGATATTTGTTCGGCTGATAGATTGGAAACATCTAAAGAAAAAGACATGGTTCTCCCCCAACTGATTTACTATTTGCTCAATAAGTAGTCCTGCTGACTAGAGGCATCATATAATTCCATTATAATACAATCGGCAAAAAGGAGAGGAAATAGGATGAACGGAGAATTTTACAGCAAGCATTTTGAACTGAAAAAAGTGGGGGAAGGGGTTTATGCCGCGATTGCAAAGGAAGGCAGCGGTGCGGTTGGAAACGCCGGTTTCGTAGATTTGGGGGATCAGACGATTGTGTTTGATACATTTAATACGCCGCAGGCAGCAGAAGATTTGAAAAGGGCAGCGGAAATGGAAACAGCCCGTCCGGTTACCTGGGTTGTGAACAGCCATTTCCATGGGGACCATATACGCGGCAATCAGGTGTTTAAATACAGTACAATTATTTCCAGTCAAATCACATATGAGAAAATGCGGGACATTCATCCTGCACGAATCGAGCAGCAGAAACGGGGCATCAAGGAACTTACCCATTATATTCAAACTTTAAAAGAACAATTGGGACAAAATCATAATAGGGAACTAGAGAACAAAATCAGCTTTTTAACGGAAGTGGAAGCGTCCTTGCTCTCGCTAGAGTTGACACTACCCCAGCAAATATTTAATGACGAAAAAGTTTTAATCGGAACCAAAAGAAGCGCAAAACTATTTACTCTAGGCGGCGGACATTCCTTCTGCGATGCCATGCTCCTAATACCGGAAGAAAAGGTCCTATTTATGGGTGACTTACTATTTGTCAAAACCCCGCCAACATACTTTGAAGAATCAAACCCTAAGCAATGGATGAAAATTCTAGAAATTGTAGAAAACCTTGATTTTACAATAGCCGTACCAGGCCACGGCCCAGTTGGAACAAAAAACGATGTGCGAAGCATGAAAACAATGCACGAGGACGGCTCTAGTGTTTCAAAATGAATGTTAGAACGGGGAAATCAACTTCTTCAAATATTATGGGGTCTGTCCATAAACCTAAGGATGGTTATAGAGCGGCAGTGTTCCTTCATAAAATAATAATGGTGTTTGAATAATTTTATAATTGTAGATTGTTTAAGGGGGAGCTCAACATGAATAACACCTTTGTTAAGACTGCCAGCTTTGAGCATTCTTTCTGGCTGCAAATACTTGGGGACCATTCGCGGTTTATTTATGAGGCACTAGCACCTGTTCAAAAGGAGGAGATTGAAAGAGCTGTAAATTTCATTCGGATATTCGATAATCTTTTGAGTCAGGTAAAAACGACTGATCCAAAGCAAATGGCAGTCCAAGCAGAACCAGAGGTAATGAAACTTCGGGAATTTAAATTAGACATGTTAAGTAAACACCTGATTGGTAAAATCAAAATCCACCTTTCCCCAACTTTCCTCAACCATATGGTCAATGAATTAGAAGAATATGTACGGATTTTAAAGCACTTGAAAGCTGGGCAGGTCCCTCCAGTCTACCATGAAGTGCATCATCATCTTGTTTGGTTATTGGATGCGGCCGGCCATTCGGATGCCATTTCCTCTAATTTGGACGGTGTGGAAAAAAGTTTAAGAGAGAAAAGTGATAGATTTACGAAGGATTTTGAGGCATTTTATTTAAAGGCAGTTGAAATGGCAGGTTACTTAAGGACCAACCTGGCCGCTTTTCCGGCTTTGGCAAAATTTAATACGGATGCTGCCTTGGAAATCAAGCTTTTTCAAAGTTTTTTAAAGGAAATCGAAGAACTGGAGTTAAGCAAACAGGCGTTAGGAACATTTGCCCCATTAATGGCGGACCATATGTGGCGGGAGGAATGCTATTATCTTACCAAACTGGCGGAATCAGCTAATTTGGAAATGCCAAATTGTGACCCCGCGAAGCCGAGGCTTCAGGATTAAAATAATGCGTGACAGCCCACTATAATTATGTTACTATAAGAAAAAATAAATTTCCTTTAATATGGTCCAGAGAGGCCAAAAAGGGTTGTACGGAAACACTCATATATCTTTTTTGTATATGAAACCCTTTTGTCTCTTTGTCGACGGAAGGGTTTTTATTTTTGTGAAAGTATCTTTTAATCAGGGTCCAGAGAGGCTCGAAAGGAGAATGACAGCAGTGAATTATCAGAAAAAAACAGTCGTAGCATCAGTTGCAGGTTTAACGTTAGAAGGAATGGACATCATGTTTATTTCCTTCGCCATGTCCATGATTATTGCTCATTTCCACATTGATATGGCAACAGGAGGGCTCATTTCTTCGATTACCAACTTGGGTATGTTAGTTGGGGGAACAATTTTTGGAATTTTGGCAGATAAGTTTGGCAGAGTAAAAGTTTTTACTTATACGATTATATTGTTTGCAATCGGAACAGCGTTAACTGGTTTGGCAACAAATATTGAGCAAGTCTATATCTTTCGCTTTATCGCAGGTCTAGGGGCAGGCGGAGAATATGGAATTGGTATGGCACTGGTTGCAGAAGCATGGCCGAAGAACAAGCAGGGGCGCGCTTCCTCCTATGTAAGTGTTGGGGCACAATATGGAGTCATTCTGGCAGCACTATTAAGTGCAGTAATTCTTCCTTCCTGGGGTTGGAGAGGATTGTTCTTCGTCGGAATTATCCCAGTAATCTTTGCCTTTATGGTTCGTAAAAACTTGGACGAGTCGCCGGAATGGGTGGCCGCTCAAAAAGAGAAGAAGTTGGTTAAAAAGCAAGGGAATTTAAAGCAATTGTTTGCGACTCGCAGAACGGCCTTTACGACAGTAGCTTTGGCCATCATGGCAACCGTTCAAATTGCCGGCTATAATGGTTTAATGATCTGGCTGCCATCGATGCTTCAAAAATCACAAGGATTGACGGTGTCAGGTTCCGCATTATGGACCATCAGCACCGCGGTTGGAATGATTGTCGGGATGCTAACGTTTGGACAATTTATCGACCGATTAGGAATGAAACGCACATACGGAATCTTCTTGCTAGCCTCAGCAGTAGCAGTATTTTTATACTCGTTTGCAGCAGGAAGTGCCGGTGTCTTAATCGGCGGTGCCGTCGTCGGATTCTTCGCAAATGGGATGTTTGCCGGTTATGGTGCTTTGATCAGCCACTACTATCCTGTTGAAGTACGCAGTACCGCTACCAACACGATTTTCAACTTTGGCCGGGCGCTTGGCGGATTATCGCCAATTTTAGTAGGGTTTATCCTGCAGCACGCGAACGTAACGGTTGCCATGGGATATCTTGCAGTACTTTACTGCGTATCATTTATTGCGATGCTTAGCTTGAAAAAGGGAAAGGCAGAGCAAACACAAGAACGATATGTTCCAACTGCAAAGGCAGTGTAATTTTTATAAAAGCCATTACCGGTGGATTGGATCACGGTAATGGCTTTTTTGTGTCAAAATAGAGGATTTTAAAAAAAAAAGAATGGTACAATGTAAAAATAATAGCCATTTTGAAAAACTGGAGGCAAACACAAATGTACAGCTTTAAAAACGACTACAGTGAAGGGGCGCACCCTAGAATTTTAAATGCTTTAGTAGAATCGAATCTTGTTCAGGAAGATGGGTATGGAGAAGACCGCTATACCCGGAAAGCCGTTGAATTGATAAAGGAAAAAATCGGGAGGACGGATGTAGATATTCACTTATTGGCAGGTGGTACCCAGACCAATCTGACTGCTATATCCGCTTTCTTAAGACCGCATGAAGCAGCGATGGCCGCAAGTTCCGGACATATTCTAGGGCATGAGACAGGTGCTATCGAAGCCACTGGCCATAAAATCATATCGATTGAAACAAAGGACGGCAAACTAAATCCATCACATCTTCAAGCAGTACTTAACGGACACCCGGATGAGCATATGGTGAAGCCGAAGCTTGTTTATATCTCCAATTCCACTGAAATTGGCACGATTTATAAAAAGAGTGAACTGGCCGCATTAAAAGATTTTTGTGATGAAAATAATCTGATTTTATTTATGGACGGTGCGAGACTAGGGTCGGCATTGTGTTCCTCGGAGAATGATCTTCATTTAAGTGATCTTTCTGCATTGGTGGACGCTTTTTACATCGGTGGTACGAAGAACGGAGCACTGATTGGGGAGGCGTTAGTGATTTGCCGTGACTCGCTGAAGGAGGATTTCCGCTATCATATAAAGCAAAAAGGCGGGCTTCTTGCGAAAGGAAGACTCCTTGGCATTCAGTTCCATGAACTGTTTCGAGACAACCTATTTTTTGACTTGGCAGGGCATGCGAATAAGCTGGCGGAATTGCTAGTTGCTGAAATAAAGAATTTGAATGTTTCTTTTTTGACCGAGTCCCCATCTAACCAAATTTTTCCGATTCTCCCGAATGCGGCAATTACAGAACTGGAAAAGAAGTATGGGTTTCATATTTGGGAAAAGGTTGATTCCGACCACTCTGCTATCCGGCTGGTTACCTCTTGGGCGACAAAAGAGGAAAAGGTTTTGGAGTTTATTCAGGACCTGAAAAAGGTAATTGGATAAATTGATTTAATCAAACAAAGGATCGGGCAAAGGGAAATCTGCCCGGTTCTCCTATCAAACTATCTTTTAAACACATGGTCCCCAATCGCAGCAGTTGTCATCTTTGTATCAAGCCAGCGGCTTGTTGAAATTTCCGGATTATAGAAGAATAATGAATCTCCTACTAGTTCCCTTTTCTCGTTCAATGCTTCATGCACAGCTTTAATAGAATCCTCATCAGCGGGTTTATTAATGGCCCCATTGCGGACAGGCTGGAATTGCCCCTTTTGATAAACAACCTCTCTTATCGAGTTTGGGAATGCCGAACTCGCAACACGATTTAAAACAACGCAGGCAACAGCCACTTTTCCTTCGTAAGGCTCAATCTCTGCCTCGGCCCTGACCAATCTTGCCAACAAATCAAGTTCTTGTTCTGAATATCCCTGATTCTGTTCAATTGCTAACGCGGCAGATGCCGCCGCCGCTCTAACAGCAACGGTCCTCGCTGCCGTCAATTCAGCCTCAGAATTACTAGTATGTATAGTTTGTCCGACATAAATCAAATCGAGGTTTTGAACCTGAGGGTTCCGATTCGCTAAATCTTGTAAAGTCATATGATGTTCTCTTGCAATTTTAGTCATCGTATCCCCGGTCTTAACGGTATAAGCAAAAACAGGTGAAGAAAATATGAGTGATATCACCATTGTTAATGCCGCTATTAATTTTTTCATCTAATATTCCCCTCCTAGTTGATGGCACGTAATCTCTTAGTGTCTATTTCTATGAATCGAAAAAAGTGAATAGTATTACAGTTTGATTTCATAGAAATAACAATTGTGTTATGCTGAAAAAATATCCAGGAGCCCGCTAGCCCATTGTTTGGATTGTCATCTGCAGGCTTATTATTTCACCAATAGTTGGGTTTTTAGTTATCACGGTTCTAGGTCTTAAAGGGATTACCGCACAGGCGTTATTCATTGCCAGCTCTTTTCCAACCTCGAGAAATAGTTCGCAGCTTGCACTCGAATACAACAATTATCCGGAGTATGCTTCCCAAGCGGTTCTGTTAACGACCATCATCAGCGTTTTACCGTTGCCATTGTCGTTTACCTATCGAAGATCCTTTTTACGGATTAAATAACTTATTAGACAAGCCAATTTTTCAATGGATAAGTCTAAATCTGCAAAAACTGAATATTTTCATAATAGATAAGGAGGCGATAAGGTGAAATCAATCGGCATCTTGGGGGTAGGTCAAGCAGGAGGAAATATCGCTGAAATAGCATCAACGATGGGCTTTCAGAGCGCCCTAATCAACACAAATCAACGAGATGGGGCCGTTAACACGAAAGTGGAAAAGAAGTATTTTGTACCTGGATACAATGGCGCGGGGCAGGACCGCTCAGTAGGTTTACAGGCCGTTCATCAACACCACAGGGAAATGGTTGAATTTGTTAAAAAGTCCTTTAAAAACATTCGGTTGTTATTGGTTGCATTCTCGACGGACGGAGGTTCCGGATCGGGGATGAGTCCGCTGTTAATTGATATTTTATTAGACCAGCTGACGGGGATGAATATTGGGGCGATTGCGGTTGTACCTGAGCGGAATGTGCTGGCGGGGAATCGGATCAATGCGTCTGAATGCATTGAACAACTTTCCAAAATTGAAGGCATTTCTTCTGTATTTTTAGTGGATAACGATCAAATGCGTAGAGTAAATCCACAATCAAGCAAGCAGCAGATTTATCTTCAGTCAAACCTTCAGGTTATGCAGGCCATCAGCCATGTCCTGGAAGTAACCCAAAAGAGTTCATTTTACGGCAATTTTGATGAAACCGATTTGATGAATATCCTCAATACAAGAGGAGTAACGTTGATTTCGTCTGCACCTGTTACTGATGCGAAAACGACGCAAGAAGTGGCCGAATGCATTCAACGCTCTTGGGCAAGCTCCATCTTTTGCCCTGTTGATACAGTTGGGGTCATTCGGGCAGGACTTATATATGAAGGGCCGGAGACAGTCACGAAACTCATTAATGCACCTGCTATTTTTGAGGGGATCGGGGAGCCTTTAGAACTATTTGAGGGAACCTATATAACGGAAGGGGATCCGACGATTACGACGATTTTGGCAGGGCTGTCTTTCCCAAGGCGCCGCCTGCAATCCTTGGAGGAATCACTGGAGAAAAACAAAGAACGCCTGCAATATCTTGTCAAGAAAGAACATGCAGAGAGATACGAATCCTCCGTTTCCTGGGCTTCAAATCTGAAAGCAAAACCACCTGAACGAAAGTCTTCGGGTGTAACCTCCAAGTTGTCAAAGTATCAGAAATAAGGTAGTAAAAAAGGCATCCACTTTGGGGTGTCTTTTTTACGGAGAAATTCTTGGCAGAGCTTTAACAGAAAGAATAATTTAATGAAAAAAAGCGGTGAGGCCTTTGCTTTCACCGCATGAATGCGTTACTTTTTATTTTGATTTTTTCGTTTTATTTGTTTGTATAATCCTGAAGTATTATTAGAGATATTGTCCAACTTTTGAGCCATAGAAGCCAGTGATTCGTTTTGTTGTTTAAGTTCTAAAACCACGTTGGCCATATTCTCCAAATTAGTATTTAGAGAGGATAGCATTTCATTTGCTTTTTGTAATTCTATTACCATATTAGCGAAATCCTCCTGGCTAGAGGCTGCTGTTTCTGTATTTCCTTGTTTTACAGGTGCAAAAGATGATGGAAGTTTAAGATTACTAAGTCCAGCAACAGAACTTAAAAGAGATTCGTTTTTTAGAAGAGTGGCTGCCATCTGCATCAGAGAATTCATATCAAGTTGATTTCCTAAACTTCCCTTTAAATTCTTTAGCACCTGCTCACTTACATTAATACCACCGTTATTATTATTTTCCACTACATTTTCATCCATATTATTACCCCTTTATCATTTATTAAAATCAAAAATTTACTTTATCATATGTTTTTTTGCAAAAATGAAGTGTGTGAATAACCCTATAAAAGGAGTTTTCTATTTTGTTAGTTTTTATGCAATCTATTCATTCCGCAATAAGTACAAATGAATAATCTATAGTAAACATGCTTATGGAGGAGTATAGATGGATTTTTTAAATAAAAAAAATGATTTGGGTTTATTTCTTCCATTTTACGGGTCAACATTAGTTTATAAGGTTTCTAGCAGTTATCAAAATATTTACGTTATGGAGCGAAGTGAATACGAAGGAATGCGTGGGAAATTCCGGATGCTTCAGTTTTCATCCAATGTGAGTCAAGGAATCATGAATTTGGAGCAACCGAATGACTTAGTTGTTTCATACATTCGACTCACAGTAGATCTTATTGATTTCTTTGTCCCTGATTTTAAAAAAGGATTTATTATTGGACATGGAATTGGCACCCTAAGTTCTTATTATTCAAATAAGGATATGGTAACGGCGGAATTGGATCCGGTGGTTGTTGAGGTATCCATGAAGTATTTTGGACATTCGGGTCAAAATGTAGAAATTGGCGATGGACAAGTTCTTCTAAATATTCAAGAGGCTCATTCTCAGGATATCATTTTTATAGATGCATTCAACAATGATGAAGTACCAACCCATCTAGCAACGGAAGAGTTCTTTGCTTTGACTGAGGAAAAGCTGTCCGACAAAGGGATTTTAATCATGAACTATATCGGAAAAATAAAACATGATAAATTCTTGGATACATTATATTTAACGATTTCCAAAATCTATCCTTGTGTGAAAGTGTTTGTGCAAAATCCAAAGAAAATATCGAACCAGAACATATTATTCGTTGCAAGTCGGAAAATTCTGGAGGACTATACTCCACGAGAAGCCGTACCAATTCAGATTTCGGGTAATTAGCGATGTTAGATTGATATATGAGAATAATAAAATATGCTTTTTTACTATTACCAATCTAATCCTTTCCGCATAGCTTGTCTAATATAAGGAGGGTCAAATCTTCCTTATGTAAAAAAGAGAGAAAGGGGGGGATTATCCATGGCAGTAACATTGCCTGCTTGTCCAACACTTGGTGATATTGTTGTTGGACTTGTATTGGTTGTAGCATTTTTACTGGGAAGCTTACTTGGTGCTCGTCCAGAAACACTAGCTGCTGTATCAGATGCCATTGCACAAGCCTTTACTTGCGCATAAGGCAGTAAGTTGACAATCTAAGGAAGGACCTTTTTTGGCCAAGCCCAAGGAGGTCCTTTTTGGGTTGTAATTATTTATAACTAGGAAGTAAAATTGTGACAAGAATTCTCAATGTACGTACTTGATTAGTTTTGAATAAAAGTGTGTAGCAATTTAGAGATTAGTAAATTATTAAATTTTTCTTAAACAAATTGACAGAAAGGGGGATCGTGTGTAAATATTAATTACGCTAAATATTTCGCATACGAAATATTCGTATAGTAACTAATAGCTAAAAAGGAGGAGGGACATGAAGACTGCCTATAACAGTGAGATTCTGAATTCATTTTCAGATATAAGCAAGCTTCTCTTTAAAGTTTCGAAAAAAGATGCTGATAAGAATGGATTAACCGTTGTTCAGCTGAAGGCCTTGTATAAAATTTCCCAGCGTCCAAACCTTGGGTTAGTGGAACTGGCAGAAATCCTGAAATTAACGAACAGTACCGTTAGCGGGGTAGTGGACCGGCTTGTGCAAAGCGGTTTTGTTGAACGCCGCAATCCGCCCCATGACCGCAGGTCCATTACAATTCATCTGACGGAAAAAGGAGAAGAGAAATTGGAGCAAGCGATATTGAATGAATCAGAGCTTGTCCAAAAGCTTAACAAGATTAAGCAATTGCCAGAAGAGGATATACAGCATTTATTGCGGATTCACATGCAAATCCAGGCTATTTTAAGTGAATAAAGGAGGACTTAATATTTATGAACGCTAAACGTATGATTTTAATAAATGTCATACTACTGATTATTTTAGTAGGTGGAGGCTTTGCAGGTTATTATTACTTTAATCAATCAGTAAACTATTTATCCACTGATAACGCCCAAATTGCTGGACAGCAGGTAAGCGTTGCAGCGCCAGCAACTGGAACATTAACAAAATGGACTGGAAAAACAGGCGATACATTTGCAAAGGATGACACGATGGGCACAGTGCAAATGGTAACTGAAAAAGGTGCAGTGGATGTCGACATCAAAGCTCCTGCTGACGGCACCATTGTCCAAACAAATGCTGTCGAAAATACAATGGTAGCAGCCGGCACACCGCTTGCTGTCAGCTACGACCTTGACCATCTATGGGTAACAGCCAATGTCAAAGAAACCGATTTGAATGATGTGAAAGTGGGCCAGGATGTTGATATTTATGTTGATGCGTTTCCAAACATCACGCTAAATGGCAAGGTTGAAGAAATTGGCTTAGCAACAGCCGGGACTTTCTCACTTTTACCGAAAAACAATGCTTCAGGAAACTATACAAAAGAAACGCAGGTCGTTCCTGTCAAAATTTCGCTTGATCATTATGGAGAAAGATTAGTTCCTGGTATGAATGTGACAGTGCGAATTCATAAGTAGGTGATGACATGTCCATATACCTTACAGGTTATATTCTAATATCGGTCCTTCTATTATTATTTGTTAATGTAATGCTGAGAAAACAAAGAGAATCTAAAAAACAGGAACTGCAGGCGGCAAAGGAAAACCAGCCTGAACAGGAATATAGCACTGCTTTAGTGAAGGAAGAAGAAGAGCTGCCAAAAGAAGCTGAACAATCTGAACAGAAGTCCCTAACTGAAGCGGTTGAAAAGACGGAAGAAAAAGAACAACAAGTAAGAAAAAGAAAGCCAGCCGTCAATTCCTCTACGGCAGAGCAATTTGAAGGAAAACGAGGTAAAGTAGTCGCAGCCATGATGCTTGGTGCGTTTGTGGCAATCTTGAATCAAACGTTATTGAATGTGGCGATTCCGCATATCATGAATGATTTAGGCATCTCCGCTAGCACAGTTCAATGGCTTTCAACAGGGTATATGTTAACAAACGGTATCATTATTCCTATCACCGCGTTTTTAACGGCAAGGCTAGGGACAAGGAAATTATTTATATTTGCCGTATTATCCTTTACCTTAGGGTCCGTGATCTGCTCGATTTCACCGACCTTCTCACTGTTAATGTTGGGAAGGATTGTCCAGGCAGCGGGAGCCGGCATCATTATGCCGCTATTGATGACGGTATTTCTGACCATTTACCCGCCAAACCAGCGTGGAGCGGCGATGGGCTTGATGGGTGTCGCCATGCTGTTTGCACCGGCAATCGGTCCAACCTTGTCAGGATGGCTGATTGGTCATTATGATTGGCGTGTATTATTTGATATTGTCATTCCATTTGGTATTTTGTCCATAATCCTGGCGTATGTTTGGATGGTAGATGTTACCGAGGTAACGAAGCCAAAATTTGATACTCCTGGATTTATTTTATCCACGCTTGGTTTAGGGTTTTTACTTTACGGCTTTAGTGAAGCGGGGAATAATGGCTGGGAAAGTGCTAAGGTTGTGGTTACACTAGCCGTTGGTGTGATTGGTTTAATCGCCTTTATCTGGCGGGAATTGACCACAGACCAGCCGATGCTCGAATTGCGGGTGTTTAAATACGATATCTTTGCTTTGACCACGATTATCGGAATGATCATTAATATGGCAATGTTTGCTGCGATGATTTTACTGCCAATTTATCTGCAAAATATTCGCGGCTTTACTGCTCTAGATTCAGGATTGATGATGCTCCCAGGAGCCATTATCATGGCGGTAATGATGCCGATTTCCGGAAAGCTCTTTGATAAAATGGGTGCCCGATGGCTGGCCGTTTTTGGTTTAACCATAACGGTCGTTACGACATGGCAATTTACGAAACTCACAATGTCTACATCATTTGGCTATATTATGATGCTTTATGTTATGCGAATGTTTGGGATGTCTTTCTTAGCAATGACAGTTCAGACAGAAGGAATGAATCAGCTGCCATTACGGCTTGCGGGGCATGGAACATCCGCTTCCAACACAGCAAGAACTGTTGCTGGAAGTCTCGGTACAGCCTTCCTTGTTACTGTGATGACAACGAGAAGTGAATTTCATTCTGCAAATTTCGCGAATGTTATTACAAGTGCTAACCCATACCTAGCCGCGAAATTATCTGGTCTGGGTCAGGGACTTGCCGCCATGGCGGGGATTCCTGTTCAACAAGGGAAGATGTTGGCAACCTATTCTATCTATGGTGATGCTATGAAGGAAGCTACAATTAGCGGTATCAATGACGCTTTTGTTGTTGCGACAGGAATAGCGGCAATAGCTCTGGTGCTGGCATTCTTTATTAAAAGAGCACGACCTGGTGCTGAAAAATAGTAATTTAATCAAAAAAATGCTTGCCGGAAAGGCAGGCATTTTTTTGTTACACCTACACAAGTACCTACGGACAGAACTTACTGAGAAAGAAGAGAAACTGTCCGCAGAGCGGGTTGCTACGGACAAAATTAACTGAGATAGAAGAGAAACTGTCCGCAGAGCAGGTTCCAACGGACAAAACTGCCAGAGAAAGAAGGAAAACTGTCCATAGAGCAGGTTCCAACGGACAAAACTGCAGAGAAAGAAGGAAAACTGTCCATAGAGCAGGTTTCTACGGACAAAACTGCCAGAGAAAGTAGGAAAACTGTCCGCAGAGCAGGTTCCAACGGACAAAACATACTGAGAAAGAAGGAAAACTGTCCGCAGAGCACATTCAATAAATGAGATGCCTCAAATGTGAGACATCTTCTGATCCTATCAAATAGGTGCTACTAAGAGATTCACTTTGAGGCCCAATGGATTAATAAACCTTATCTCCATTAAAAATAGAATTCTTCACGACAACATAATCAACAGTACGGATATCCTTCAGTTTGTTTCCCCCTGCATAGGAGATAGAGGACTGAAGATCCTGCTCCATCTCAATTAATGTGTCGATTAATTTTCCTTTATGTTCAACGTACATTTTTTTGCCTTCGACATTTTTTCGTTCGCCTTTTTGGAATTCAGAAGCAGAACCGAAATATTCCTTATAGCACTTTCCATCCTTTTCAAATGTTTCACCAGGAGATTCTTCGTGACCCGCGAATAATGAACCAATCATCACCATGGATGCTCCGAAACGGACAGATTTCGCGATGTCACCATGTGTGCGGATACCGCCGTCCGCTATAATCGGCTTGCTAGCGGCTTTTGCGCACCATCTTAGGGCAGCCAGCTGCCAGCCTCCAGTACCGAATCCGGTCTTAATTTTCGTAATACATACTTTTCCTGGTCCAATACCGACCTTAGTTGCATCGGCACCAGCATGCTCCAACTCTCTTACGGCTTCAGGTGTTCCAACGTTACCGGCGATGACAAAGCTGCCAGGAATCAGTTTTTTAATATGCTTGATCATGTCAATAACGGCATTGGAATGACCATGAGCGATATCGATGGTAATAAATTCAGGTGTCAAGTTTTCATCGGCAAGCTGTTGGACAAATTCATATTCTCCTTCTTTTACACCTACGCTGATGGATGCGATTAGGCCGCGTGCTTGCATATCTTTCACAAAGTCAAGACGCGTTTCCGGCTGGAAACGGTGCATGATATAGAAGTAACCGTTTTCGGCTAAGAAAATAGCAATTTTTTCATCGATGATTGTCTGCATGTTTGCAGGGACGACCGGTAATTTAAATTTATGACCGCCAAATTCGACACTTGTGTCACACTCTGAACGGCTCTTTACGATTGACTTTGCGGGAATTAGTTGAATATCTTCGTAATCAAATACTGTATCCATGAAATTACACTCCTAAACACGAATATTATATAAAGTTTATGTTTTTATCGTTCGTACATTTGATAATTTACAGCATTTTTATCCAAATGTCAAAACATTTTCATTTTTATTTTTTCTAAATTAATGTAACACAATGGACCGATTTTCATTCTAGAGGAGCAATCTCGACAATTTTTTTAGAAAGAAAAAACAAGCAGGCTAACAGTGTGTGGGGAAGACTCCAGTATTTTTCATTACGTGTAACTATATACACTTCTATTAAAATCAAATATTTTACGAAGGTAGAATTAATATGGTGGAATGAACCAAAATATTCAACTAATTCAGAACCGCTGCTGCAGAAAGTGATCACGTCTTGGCAATTTCAACTATGTATATTAGCTGTTCTATACGCATATAGTTCACCATCCATCAAAGTAATATTTTTATAATATCAGCTTCCTAGCTTAATAGTAGTAGGGTATTATGTGTATTCAGAAAATTCACGACGCGGTATTAGGAAAATAATAATCAAGAGAAATGAGGTAATCAAATGGAGAATCCAGAGAAAACGTATGATTGGAAAACAATAGTCGACAGGTTAAATCAGTACCTCAAAATTAAAACCATTCCAATCGGGATGAAAATGTTTGAAAAGAAGGAGGATATGGAAGCCATTCCTAAGATCCGTCGGCCAAAAAGTATCCACACAACCGACCAATTTGTTGCCCATGCATCAAGACTGGGTTGGACAGTAGGCATCACTGCCGAAGACCTAGTCGGGGCTCAATGCCAGGTGGTTTTAGGATTACATCCTCGCGATGAGGAGTGGCTTTCCGGAGAGCAAATGGCGGGTGTTTGGTTTGAAAATCAGCAGGATTCAGCTAAACACCAGCAGGAAATGACGGTCGTCCCCCATGGAAAATATGAAGCGATGGCCGTTTCGCCACTTGTTTCGAATCGTATCCCTAACCCCGATATTTGTCTGATCTATGGGACTCCAGGGCAAATGATTCTTTTTATTAACGGCCTGCAGTGGAGAAACTTTGAAAAATTTGAATGGAGTGTCGTTGGGGAATCTTCTTGTGCTGATTCGTGGGGGCGTGCCCTTGCTACAAGAAAACCAAGCCTATCTATTCCTTGTTTTGCTGAACGAAGGTTTGGCGGTGTGTTGGACGATGAATTGCTGATGGCCTTGGCGCCGGAAGATTTGTTAAAAGCTTTAGACGGATTAGAGGCTTTAAGCAAAAATGGAATGCGCTATCCGATTCCACAGTATGGGATTCAAATGGATGTGCAGGCAGGACTTGAAGTTACTTATGGGAAGAGAAAATAACTAAATAAATGTTAACAAGCAGTACTGTCGCCTACAAAAGTAAGATCATTACAGGTCGGAAATACTATGGACAAATGGATTAGGGGATTACGAAGCTAGAATGTTAGGACGTGAAGATCCGAAGTAATAGAGAAATTGAAAAAGATTCAGTTGGACTAATTTTTGAAATTACTGTTTATATCGTCTTAAAGCACACAAGTTTAAGGAACTCGTGTGCTTTTGTCGTCTATAAAATTGGAGGGTACCTGGCTCTTTTTTGACTAGATTTCTAATAATTAATAGTCGTATCCAATTCCTTTTAATAGAGGACACGCCATAAATAAAACGTCGCATAGCCTTGCCAATTGGCCCATCTTTGAGATAGCTTTAATAGTTCTTCCTTTGCAGGCTTTTTCTCGGAACGAGTAAGATGCTTTATGGCGTTATGCAAGCCGACATCATCAATCGGGAATGCCGAGGTATATCGTAAGCAGCGCATCATGATGTAATTTGCTGTCCATGGACCAATCCCGCGAATCTTGATGAGGCTTTTTTCAACCTCTTTAAGGTTTTCCATTTGCAATAATTTTTCCTTAGATAGTTCTCCGCGTGTGATTAATCTGGCAATGCCAATAATATATTCACTCTTTTTCAAGGTCATTTTAATATCGGCTAAATCTGTAGGTGTTAGTTGGGCGATTTGTTCGGAGGATGGAAACAACCAATAATTCTTGCCATTCCACTCAATTGAATCGCCAAACTTTTCAACAAATTGTCTTTTTAAAGTATAGGCGAATGCAAGATTAATCTGCTGCCCTAAGACTCCCCAGCAGAGCGCTTCAAATAGATCGGGAACGCCAATTACGCGTAGGCCGTAGAATTTTTGAACGGGGTATTTAAGCAGAGGGTCTAATTTGGCCATTTCATAAAATGGCTTCAAATCACGATCCAGATCAAACCATTCACGAATGTACGAGAAAACTGCAGTACATTCCGCTTGATTACTAGGTCTAGAGTCTTTCAAAAACTGAACGATCATCTGATTCCGGTCATTTACATGAATTTGTACTAAAGCTCGTGTTTCTCCAACGGCAACCGCCCTTGTGATGATGCCGTTTTCGACTTCAAACATACATTCATTCTTGTTCCGCTCCAAATAGCCAAGATTCGCTTTTAGATTAAAGTCATCCGGCAGCTTTATGATAATGTTACCATTAACTTCATGCCAGCTATTATTTGTGTGTTGACTATCTATCAATTTCATTCCCCCGGTTTCTAGTATGTGTTGTTGAAAAAAAATGGTTCGTTGACCGGCTATCTAGGTGGACTAGAGATGAAGATGCAGTTGCTTGAACTCGAGCGACATTGTTTACCCCAACAATGATGATGGTTACCACTGGGAAGTTTGTAATTGATATAAAAAAGCACACAGGTTAAATTGTGTGCTTTTTTGCGAGAAATTAGTTGTGAATCTCCTGAACTCGTCCAATCTGCCCATCTGTCAGTCTAACCTTAATGCCGTGGGGATGGTTAGGGGATTTGGTCAGAATATCTTGGACGATTCCTCTTGTCAGTCTGCCCGTTTTTTGGTCCTTTTTTAAAACAATATCAACGGTAATCCCAGGAATAATATCTTTCCGATTCTGTCCGTTCATTAAGAGCCCATTTTTCTGCGGGTATTGCTTGGTTTCTTGGTTTGCTGGCTTTTCATTTTTTTCGTTTGCAGGCTGCCATTCTCTTTTGCTTTAGCTGCGGCTTGGTTTTTTTTGTTTTGCAGCTGCTGTTTGGCAAGCTCCTGAAGGCTTACCTTCTTTTTTTCAGTTTCCGGTTGGTGGTTCTCAGACATCAAATCTATCTCCTTTATGTAAATGGTGGTTAATTGAGTATAATCTATTTTTGCCTGGAAAGAAAGTACATATCATCGGTCTTGGTGTAAATAATTTGTTTTAAATTGGAGGCACGAAATGGTTGGAAAATACATTCCAAAAAACACCTCGGAAATTATGATATGATACAAATATCTAATCTAACTAGGGGGAACAACATGAAGAAGCATAAAATTTTAGCAGTTTTAGAAAAAGAATTAGTCGTTGCTCTTGGATGCACAGAGCCAGTTGCGATTGCCTTGGCTGCTGCCACTGCAAAGAGGCATGTGGAAGGACAAATTCGTGCAATTCGTGTTGAAGCGAGCGGAAATATCATAAAAAATGCGAAATCAGTTGGGATTCCAGGAATGTCTGCGAAAGGGCTGGAATTCGCTGCCGCTCTTGGAGCCGCTGCCGGCGACCCGGATAAAAACTTGGAAGTATTGGACGGACTCACGAGAGAAGATGAGCAGGCAGGGTTAGAATTAATAGAAGATGGCAAGGTAACAGCCGGCCAGTCGGATTCACCAAAAAGGCTCTATATTGAAGTGACGATTGAAACAGACCAACACAACTCTAAAGTCGTTATTTCTGATAATCATAGCAACATCACCTTAATAGAAGTGGACGGAAAAGCTGTTTACATGGGCGGATGTGAAAATATCGGACTGCATACAGAGGAAGAGGACCTCGAAGCCCTAACCATTGATGAAATATATGATTGGGTATTAAGGGCAGATCTTCAGGATCTCTCGCTCGTCAGAAGAAGCATTGAATTAAATCGCATGATTGGATTAGAAGGGCTTTCTGGAAATTATGGGCTGAATGTCGGTAAGACGATAAAAGAAAATGTGAAAAAAGGCATTTTATCCGATGATTTGGCCACAGCTGCGATGTCGCTGGCAGCTGCTGGTTCGGATGCGAGAATGGCAGGTTCCACACTGCCGGTAATGGCGAATACGGGAAGCGGCAATCAAGGCATTGCCGTTACCCTTCCGGTTGTCGCCGCTGCAGAAAAGCTTCAGGTTTCCGAAGAAAAGATGATTCGGGCCGTTGCCCTTAGCCATTTGATTACTATTCATATCAAATCTAAATTTGGCCGTCTTTCTGCCCTATGCGGTGTTACCGCCGCGGGGATGGGAGCAAGTGGTGCCATTGTATATTTGCTGGATGGCGGTGTTCACCAAGTGAAAGCGGCGATTCAAAATACGATTGGCAATGTTTCCGGAATGATTTGTGACGGTGCGAAAGCGGGCTGTGCGATGAAAGTCTCTACTTGTTCAAATGTTGCCGTCCAATCGGCCCTTTTAGCCTTGAACCATCAAGAGATTCAGTCAACCGACGGTTTTATCCACGATGATGTCGAAAAAAGTATTGAAAGTTTTTGCAAGCTTGGAAATGAAGGAACCAGACAGACAGATGAGCTTATTTTAAAATTAATGCTAGAAAAATAATTACAAGAAATTGGAAAAAGGCCGGCGGTATTGAGACGGCTTTTTTTGATACTGGAAAATGCCGGAATAACAAGCTTCCAGAATGATTTCGAAAAAACGCGAACCGTGCCAACATAAGTATTTTTATCTAGTTTTATACTCGAAATTGTAATATACTATAATTGTAAACGTTTAAAAGACCTCTTTATGTTTTAACTATCAATGGAATTCATATTGACAGGAAATACTAATTTTAGACGGAATTCGTTCAACCGGGGGTCAAAAGCATGAATACAAAACAACGAAGGTATAATATGTTTCAACGTCTTGGACGTGCATTTAAATTAAACTTCATGAAACTGCTTCGTTCTCCCGGAGGAGCCAAAAAGGTTGCCTTGGGATTCGCGATTGGTTTCGGTTTAGAAATGTTGGTTATTTCAACGGCTTCATTAATATATATATTGTTTATTCCAGCTGTCCGAATAGCAAAAGGCTCGCTTCCGGCTTCTATCATTGGAAACGTCATCGGAAAATTAACATTACTTCCAGTAATCCTGCTTCCGTTTGCCGGAAAGCTTGGGAAATTATTTTTTCCTATCAGGATTAGAGTCGGGCACCACAATCCCTTTTCTTTTCAAAAACTAATGCACGGTGATTTCACAGTGTTGGTCGGATTTCTCCACGGCAGTATTCATACCTTGATTGGAATGACTATTTTCGGGATTGTTCTAGGCTTGATTTCTTACTTTATCATTCATTATTTTTACGAAAAAGAACTTGCGAATCGTAAAAAGAGAAGACGTCAAAAACATGAAATTCGCTTAAATAGCATTAACAAAAACTATATTTAAGCAAATTTCCGCTTGAATAATTCTGAAAATTCTTGTAAAATAAATGCAACTTCATCCTATCCTGCCTGTCAGAGGAAGGTAATGGAGATGTGTTTAAATCATTGACTGATAAGTTCCAGTACCAGCCTTAGCCGGCTGCTAACATGGATCGTAAGCCAGTCCATACCACATTTAAAGTGTGTTTGGGCTGGCTTTTTTGATTTTTTAACAGGTGGTGGCGTATTTGAGTGGAGCACTAGCAGGTGTAAAAGTATTAGATTTAACAAGGGTTCTGGCTGGACCAAATTGTACGATGATTTTGGCAGACCTGGGTGCAGATGTCATTAAGGTAGAGGCACCAGGCGGCAGTGATGAAACGAGGTTCTGGGGGCCGCCGTTTCAAAACGGGGTGAGCGCGTATTATTTATGTGCCAATCGGAACAAGCGCAGCATCACGGTCAACCTGAAGTCAGAGGAGGGCCGAGAAATTATTCGTAAGTTAGCTAAGGAAGCGGATGTCCTCATTCACAATTTTAAAACAGGCTCGATGGAAAAATGGGGTCTCGGTTACGATTCTCTGGAAAAGATAAACCCCCGGCTCGTTTTTTGCTCCATTACCGGATTCGGAGAAACTGGGCCAAATAGCCATTTGCCCGGATACGACTATATCATTCAAGGTATGAGCGGCCTAATGAGCATTACCGGCAACGAAGAAAGCGGCCCGCTTAAAATTGGCGTTGCCATGGTCGATATTTTAACAGGTTTATATTCGGCAATTTCTATTGAAGCCGCTTTGTTTGAGCGGGAAAAATCGGGCCGTGGTCAAAAAATTGATATGTCGCTGATGGATACGGCGGTAAGCTCGCTTGCCAATGTCGCCAGCAATTATTTGATTTCAGGTAAGGTGCCTCGGAGACTTGGAAATGACCATCCGAATGTCGTGCCTTATTCGACATTTTCCGCCTCTGATGGTGAATTGATCATTGCGGTCGGAAATAACCGGCAGTTTGCATTGCTTTGCGAGGTAATTGGGCTAAGCGAACTGGCGGTGGATGAGAGGTTCCGTACCAATGAGGCAAGAGTGGAAAATCGTCAGGAGCTTACGAGAATCTTAAATAGCCAACTCCAATTAAAGCAGGTCAGCGACTGGATGGAGCTTTTTTCTGCCAACAATATTCCATGCGGTCCCATCAACACAATAGATCAAGTATTTGACGACCCGCAAGTTGCGGCCCGGAATATGGTCGTTCAAGTAAACCATCCTGAGGCAGGGTTGGTGAAGCTCGTCGGCTCTCCTATAAAACTTTCAAGAACCGAGACAAGGGTCGAGCGTCATCCGCCGATGGCTGGGGAGCATACGGACGAGGTATTGCAGGAAGCTGGTTTTACTTTAGATGAGATAAGCCGTCTTAAAGCTGATAGCATTATTTGAAAAAATGACCTGGTGCGGAAACGTTTGAGAGTGAAAGGTTACAGTATAAAAAGCTTGATTTGTTTAAATAGAAGGGGCAGATTGGATTTTTCAATCCGCTCCTTCTATTTATGTTTGGTTGGATAGAAAATAAGGTCATGAGGACAAGACAATCAAAAATAGTGATAGAGTGCTTATGAGAACAAAATATGTGAAAAACCAAAAGTAAGAGTCCCCATAGGATGGCACATAAGGACATAAATGTGAAAACCGTATATAAGCGCCCTCATGGTGGTGTCATGTTGACAAAATCTTCGCAAAACCTTTGAAAGTGTCTCCTACGAGCTATACAAAGGTTACCTCAATAAAATCAATGATTCATAGTCTCGTATTGCTTATATAAATCTTTCAATGCAGCAATCAGGGCGTGATTGGCTTTTCCTAAATATCCATTCTTTAATTCTTCTAACGGCTTCTCAATCCCGTGGCGTAAACTATACCCCTTCAATAGTCTGGTGATATAATCACGTCCATGTTCTGTGGCCAGCGTACAAGAGGCATCCACAATCACTCCATAAATCTTATCAATCTCAGTCGTCATTGTCAGCGTTTCATATATGCTTCGGGCTGCCATCCCGGTTGGGAGCTTGGCGTGACCGGCTATAAAGTATGTATTCATTTTTATATCTCCAATCGGTTTTATTTTAAGAATAATACAAAAAAATAGAAATTATCCAGTAAGACAAAAGACTTAATAATAGTCAGAATATTATATATTTTCAAATATTTAGTTGACACTCATTAATAAGTATCTTAAAATTAATTTGTATTATCGAATATAGGTTTAAGTTCCGATATTCGGAAAAGTGAGGATTCAGTCCTTATTATAAAATGACTTCCTTACTTTTGAAAACGCTTGCTGTTATGTGATTTTAAAAAGGAGGAATACTTGTGAGATGACAAAAAAACGCTGGTTACAATATTACCCAAAAGAGGCTGATCCGCATCTTAGAATTGATGAAATGACGTTGCCGGGCCTTTTAAAAAATGCAGTTGAACGTTTCGATTCAGATATATCCCTTGAATATTATGAAAATAGGTGGAGTTATCGCGATGTTCAACAAATTGCCGAAAAACTAGCAGGATGCCTCTATCAGCTTGGTTTCCGAAAGGGAGACCGACTTTCCATCATGATGCCAAATTGTCCTCAATATATTTTTTCATTCTTCGCTGTCGTCCGATTGGGAGGCATCGTTGTTCAAACCAACCCCATGTATGTTGAAAGAGAATTGGAATATCAATTAAATGACACCAATGCTGAATTTATGATTTGTGCCGATTTGGTCTATGAACGTGTCAAAAGAGTCCAATCTAAAATCTCTCTTAAAAAAATCATAGTCGTATCATCGAAAGAAAAATCTGAGGTTCAACTTGACCAGGAAGATGTGTATTTTGATGACTTCCTTCATACCTTCCGAAATGTGGCTCCGTTTATCCAAATAGAACCAGCCGAGGATGTTGCAGTCCTGCAATATACCGGAGGAACAACAGGTGTTTCTAAAGGTGTAATGCTTACACATCAAAACTTTATCAACCAAATCGAACAAATCAATGAATTTATTTTTAAGCGGTTTGAAAAACTTAAAGATTTAAATAAGGTAGTCATTAGTTTCCTGCCGCTATTTCATATTTTTGGACTAGCCAATGTAACATTAACAGGATTCCGGTTCGGCTATAAGCAAATTATCCTTCCCCGATTCGACACAGAAACTGTTCTCGATTTAATTAAGACCGACCCGCCACTCTTCTTCTTTGGTGTTCCAACGATGTATAATGCCATTTTAAATTTCCCAAATGTAGAAACTTATGGAATTGATAAGATTAAAGCTTTTTTCTGTGGCGGTTCTCCTATGCCCTTGGAAAAATATCTAGATTTTAAAAAATTGATGAACGAGGAGGCTATTCTTTCGGATGGCTACGGGTTATCGGAAGCAACCTCCGGCGTAACCAATCAGCCTTATACAAGAATCAAAGTAGGCAGTGTTGGCGTTCCATTGCCCCGAACAAAAGCCAAAATTGTTATCGAAACGGATAACGGGTTTGAAGAAGTGCCAATAGGAACAAGAGGCGAACTCTTGATCAATGGTCCACAGGTCATGAAAGGCTACTGGAACAAACTTGAAGAAACGAATGATGCATTAAAGGATGGCTGGCTTCATACAGGCGATATAGGCTATATGGATCAGGATGGATATATTTACATCGTCGATCGAAAAAAAGATTTGATCATAGCAAGTGGTTTCAATATCTATCCGCGTGAGATTGAGGAAGTCATCTACCAAATGGCAGGAATTAAGGAAGTGATGGTAATTGGGGTTCCAGATGACTATCGTGGCGAAACAGTAAAAGCCTTCATTGCCTTAAAGGACAACCTAGACGTGACAAAACAAGACATTCTAACCTTTTGCCGTGCGAACTTAGCTGCTTATAAAGTCCCGGAAATCATTGAATTTAGGGATGAACTTCCTAAATCAAGTGTTGGAAAACTATTAAAAAGGGAACTTAGAGACCAAGAATCGTCAAAAATTCAAGTTAAAAAATAGGAGGGATTAAAGTGAAGTCGGTTAAGAGATTAAGTCTACTTGCTGTGTTGCTGCTGGTACTTGGAAGTTTAGCTGGTTGTATGAGTCAATCAACTGGGGGTGAAAAGGGTAGTCAGAAAGTCGTAAAAACGGAGAAAGTGGATACGGCTGAAGGGGAAGAAGTGGTATCTATTGGTTATAGTGGTCCTTTAAGCGGCCCTGCATCACAGTATGGTTTAAACGTAATTAATGGACTTAAGATGGCAGCTGATGAGATAAACGAAACCGGATTTCAGGTGAATGGGAAGACCTACAAGATTAAAATTGTTTCAATGGATGACAAATATCTGCCAAATGAAACAGGTGTGAACGCCCAAAGGATTGCGACCGAAAATAAGCCTGTTGCCATTTGGATTCCGCACAGCGGAGGCGTTTTTGCTACACAACTTTTTAATGAAAAAGAAAACTTTATTATAATGGCTCAAACTAGTGAACCAAGGATGTATGAAAAGGGAAATAAATTAATGATTGGAATCTCTCCACAATACAACATTTGGCCTAAAACGTTCAGCAAGTACATAATGGAGAACTATGGGAAGAAAATGGCATTACTCCCAACAAATTCCCAATATGGTAAAGACTGGCTTAATGTGATCGAACCTGTATGGGAGGAAATGGGGGGAGAATTCGTATATAAAGATCAAATTGATTTTGCAAAGGAAACTGATTACTATACAGTCATGACAAACGCATTAGCTAAAAAACCAGATGTCTTATTTGTAGGGGGACCTTCTGAACCAACGGCGTTGGTAGTAAAGCAGGCACAACAGTTAGGATACAAGGGTGCCTATATGATTATGGACCAAGCCAAAATGGAAGAAATGTCTGGTGTTTTGGGTGGCTTCGATCATCTGAATGGTGCAATTGGTGTACTCCCTGTTGAACAGATAAAAAGTAAAGCCAGTGAATTATTCGTAAAAAATTATAAGGCTAAGTTTAATTCAAATTATGCTACGGCCGATTCGTCACTAAGTTATCAAGGTCTCTACGTATTAGTAGAAGCGATGAAAGCAGCAAAAACAGTAGATGATCGAAAAGCGATTATGGCAGCTGTAAATAAAGGAATACCGAACGTCCCTGAAGAAAAATCAGTGATTCCTTTAAAAGAAATGAATGATGTAGGTAGTTTGCAATGGGATATTAGCGCGGCTTTTGTTGAAAATGGGAAGGTGAACTCTATTTCACTTGAAAAATAAAATTTCCTTGAAGGACCAGTGATTACTTTTGAGAGAAATATAGGTTGGAAGGGAAGGTCTATCTAGATCTTCCCTTTCTTACTTCATGTGAAACTAAAAGAGAAGGGGGAAAGGCTCTGAATCTAATTGTTATTTTCTGAAAAATTATATTTTAGTACTATAATGACAGATGAAGCTCCTTTATAATAAAATCATGTTAAGAATGAATTGAACGCATTTCCAAGGGGTGTGTGGTTGATGGATAATACAAATAAAGGATCTTTGGTTGCGGAAAGAACTCTAAAAGCATTAATGTTATTTTCTAAGAAAAAATATCTCTCGGTGGCAGAGATAGCAGCTTATTTGGAAATTAGTTTAACAGCTGCTTATAGGCTTGTGGACACTTTACAAGCAACAGGGTTTATTAAGCGTGATCATTCAAAAGAGTACACCCTGCACGCACCAAACATTTTAAGATTATATAGTATGGTAGAGCAAGACATAAGAAAGGCCGCACGCCCTATTATTCAAGATTTAGCAATGAAATTTAATGAATCTGTTTATCTAAGTATTGTCCATAGTGACAAATACTATTCTTATATAGAAAAAGAAGATAGTCCTTCGCAAGTAAAATGGAGCGAAAATATAGGGTACGTGCATCCTCTGCCTACAGGGACGGCAGGAAAAACGCATCTAGCTTATTTAATGAAGGATTTAAATGAATCAGAAAGAGAAGAATTTATTTTACAGTTGGAATTAAAGCCATATACCAAAAACAGTATAGTTTCCATTGAGGAGTTAAAAAAATCATTAGAGAAAATATTAGATGAAGGATATTGCTATACTAATAGCGAACATTTGTCTGGGGTAGTAGGTATTTCTGTTCCAGTTTATAATTTTCAAAAAATAAGTGTTGTTGCTGTATTAAGTGTAATAATGCCTGAATCGCATTTTGTTGAAAGTGATTTAGAGAAATATGTGATTCCCTTAAAGGACGGGGCAGATGAGATCGGCAAATCAATACCCTAAATAGGCAACAATGTGCTATGGTTTTGAACTTTTAGTTTTTGTGCAGCACCTTTCCATATGATATTCTTTTAACATATTTTGAAACTAGGAGGATAAGTCATGGCCATTATTGATATTACCGTTATCCCTGTAGGGACAGGCACAACAAGTGTCAGCGAGTATGTTGCGGAAATACATAAAGTTCTGGAGCGATATGAGGACAGAGTGAAGTTTCAGCTGACTCCAATGAGCACGTTGATAGAGGGAGATTTAAAATTACTCCTGGAAATTGTTCAAGAAATACATGAGGTTCCGTTCAAAAAGGGACTGCAAAGAGTCTGTACGAATCTCCGAATTGACGACCGCCGTGACAAGGAACATTCGATGGAGCGGAAGTTGCAGTCAGTCCAGACAAAACTATAAGCCATTTATTTAAAAAAATGGTGCAGTTTTGAAACATTTAAATAATAAATCATAAAACATTCCTCAATTGAAAGAGGGGTGTTTTTTTATTGAATCATGTACCACAGGTAAACTTTTAGGAGAATAACTTAATCAATTTTTTCAATAAAAAACTTGAACTATTATTAGGGTGCGTGAATATAAATTTAAAAAAGGAATAAAGAGGGGAGGGAAAATGTTGAGTTTTCAGGCAGAACACTTATCCGAACCCAGGAGGAGAATTATCCATGTCATAAAAAGTAATGGAGCATCATCGATGAGTGAGATTGCATTATTACTGGATATTTCCGGTGAGGGAGTAAGGCAGCATCTTTTGCAATTAGAAAAGGATGGCTGGATTAGCCGCTTTGCTGAAAAAAGCAATGGAATTGGCCGCCCGCATATACGCTATTGTTTGACCACGGCTGGGGAGCATCTGTTTGAAAAAAATTACGATCACTTAACAATAGAAGTTTTGGATACCATGGTCAATAACTTGGGAGAAAACGCACTGAAACAAGTACTGTCCGCCATGATTGAAGAAAGAGTTCGTGAATGGGAACCGAAAATGTCTGGGCTAAGCACAATCGATCGATTACAAGTCCTCAAGGATTTTTATATTAAAAACGACCTTTATATGGATGTTGAAAGTAAGGACACAGATTATTACCTAATTGAGCGGAATTGTCCATTTCATAATGTTGCATTACGGCGGCCAGTTCTTTGCAGTGTTACTGTTTCTGTTCTGACTCATTTGTTGGGATGTAAGGTAGCAAGAGAGCAGCGTCTTCAAAATGGGGATGGCTGTTGTTCCTTTCATGTACAAATAAATGAGCCTGTCGATGGAAATTTACCCCGGATCATCATAGAGGATGAAGAGTCCAATTAAAACAAAAGGAATGGTGTAAAATGACCCGTGATCAATTCCTTATTTTATGCAGGAAATTTCCAAAGATTTTTAATCCATTGTCACTTGAGGCGAATGAAAGCTATGTGGAGGTCAATAAGATTACGGATGCAATAGGAAAATTAATTAAGATATGTGGTGATGATCCCGACCGAGATGGATTGCAAGACACCCCATTAAGAGTCCTAAAGGCATTTCTGGAATATACAGAAGGGTATCATGAGGACCCAAAACTACATTTGGAAAAGACATTTGATATTGATCATAAAGGGTTGATATTAACGAAGGACATTGAGTTTTATTCCATTTGTGAACATCATTTCTCTCCCTTTTTTGGGGTGGCCCATGTAGGCTATCTTCCGAATGAAAAAATTACAGGTTTGTCCAAGATCGGCAGGATGGTTGACGGGTATGCTAAAAGATTCCAAGTGCAAGAGAGACTGACAAATCAGATCGCAACAGCAATGGAGGAAGTTTTGGAACCGAGAGGAACGATGGTGGTCATCGAAGCGAAGCATATGTGCATGTGCAGCAGGGGAACGAAGAAATCTGATTCGTTCACTACAACCACCAGCTTCCGAGGGATATTTGAAAATCGCGCTGATTTACGTGCCGAGTTTTTTTCATTAATTAAAAGTTAGGAGAATGATAGGTATGGATAATCAAATTAACATCTCAGATAATGGCCCATTGGTCGTAACGGGTGATTTCCAGTTAACCGATTCAGAAGGAAATGAATTTTCGAAAAAAGGGAAATTTTATCTTTGCCGCTGCGGTTTGTCCAATAAGAAGCCATTTTGTGATGGTTCTCATAAGAAAGGCGGATTTGAAAGCAGTCCTAGAGCAACTGATACCAAATAATATATTAAATTAAAGAATAGGCGCCTTCATGATTGGCGTCTTTTTGATGCCAGGAAGTTAATTATTAATGTTTAAAAAAATGTGGAAATGTCGTCAAGCAGATTGAAAAAATAAAAAATTGGTTTATAATCATATAGTTGAATAAAAAATAGAAAATCCGCACCCAGCGGTAGAGGTTCTAGCTACCCTCTTTAAAAAACTAAGGAAAACAGGACTGCTTTCTTAGTAGTCCTGTTTTTCTATTTAAAGGAGAATTATGATGAAGAAAGATAAGGCAGTTGTAGTTTTTAGCGGCGGACAGGATAGCACAACCTGTTTGTTTTGGGCTTTGGAGCGATTTGAAGAAGTAGTGGCAATTACTTTTAACTACAATCAGAGGCACAAGCTTGAAATCGAGTGCGCCCAAAATATCGCGAATGAACTAGGAATAGAGCATCATATTTTAGATATGTCATTGTTAAACCAACTGGCACCAAACGCCTTGACGCGTAAGGACATCGAGGTGAAGGAAGGAGAAAATGGTGAATTGCCTTCCACTTTTGTACCAGGACGGAACCTTTTATTCATCTCTTTTGCTGGAGTATTGGCAAGCCAGGTTGGAGCAAAGCACATTGTTACTGGTGTCTGCGAAACGGATTTTAGCGGTTATCCTGATTGCCGAGATGTTTTTATAAAATCGTTAAATGTCACATTAAATCTATCGATGGACAAGGAATTTGTGATTCATACGCCATTAATGTGGCTAAATAAGGCCGAAACCTGGCAGTTGGCGGATGATCTGAACGCGTTGGATTTCGTAAGGGAAAAGACATTAACCTGCTATAACGGGATCATTGCCGATGGCTGCGGGGAATGTCCTGCTTGTGTATTGAGAAAAAGAGGCCTTGACCAATATTTGAGTACACGAAAGGAGTTTTAAATCCATGTATGGTTTTCGCATCGTAGATAAACTCCAAAAAATTGATGAAGATATCAAACGAAGTCAATTAAAATATCATACCAAAAGAGTGCTGGTCAGTAAGGAATTTACCTTTGATGCTGCCCACCATTTGCATTGCTATGAAGGCAAATGCAAAAACCTCCATGGCCATACGTATAAAGTCATTTTTGGAATCAGCGGTTTTGTTGATGACCGTGGCTTGATGATTGATTTCGGGGACATTAAAGACATTTGGAAAAATGAAATTGAGGTGTATCTCGACCATCGCTATCTAAACGAAACCCTTCCACCAATGAATACCACGGCTGAAAACATGGTGGTTTGGATTTACGAGAAAATGGCTGAAGCATTAATAAATGAGGAAAGACAAGAACAGTATAGCGGGGCAAGAGTAGAATTTGTCCGGTTGTTTGAAACACCGACAAGCTATGCGGAAGCAAGACGGGAGTGGATGGAAGTTGAGTAAAATACCTGTTATGGAAATTTTCGGACCCACCATCCAAGGCGAAGGGATGGTTATCGGCCAGAAGACGATGTTTGTAAGAACTGCCGGCTGTGACTATTCCTGCAGTTGGTGCGACTCCGCCTTTACCTGGGATGGAACCGGTAAAAATGATATTCGAATGATGGAAGCGGAAGAAATCTGGGAAGAACTGAAAAGAATCGGCGGCAAGCGTTTCTCCTTCGTCACGATCTCAGGCGGGAATCCTGCGTTATTGAAAAATCTTGATGAATTTATCAAAATTCTAAAAAATAATCAAATTAAAATTGGCCTGGAAACCCAAGGGAGCAGGTGGCAGGATTGGTTTTTTGAGATTGATGAATTAACCATTTCACCCAAACCCCCAAGCTCAATAATGGAGACGGATTTTGAAAAATTAGATGAAATCATTGGGAAACTTGAACAAAATAATGCTGCTCAACAATTCAGCTTAAAGATTGTGGTATTTGATGATCTTGATTATAAATACGCCAGAGATGTTCATTTCCGTTACCCGGAAGTTCCCTTTTTTGTTCAGGTTGGGAATGATAACCTGTCAACGATGGATAATCAAGAACTGCTGCTGCATCTAATGAATAAATATGAAAGACTGATAGATAAAGTCATGCAGGACTCTGAGATGAATAACGTAAAGGTTCTTCCCCAATTGCATACTTTTTTGTGGGGAAATAAAAGAGGAGTTTAGGTGAAAAAACAGGCGATGTCCATGGCGGCATCGCTTTTTTATGTTTTTTGGCATCACGATCCAACTGTTTATAAAACTATACAACTGTGTTTTTTTTATAACATTTGTTTAAGGAGAAACTTTTTAAATAAGGCGCAAGCAAGTATATCCCCTATTTGACATAACTGGTACAATTCTTGCATTTCTTAAAAGTAGGTATTGATGCCCATGGATAAGGAGGATTCTAAAAATGTAAGTTTAATAAAATAAAACCGTTCTAATCGGAATGAAGATTTTTGAACGCAAGTAAAAAATGGAAGCGATTTCAATGATTAAGGAGTACTTGAAGAGATGGAGGGAAGCTCATGAGTGAAATCACTATCTTAAATCGGGTGGCCATCGGCGATATTGTGCGCAGGACGGCAGCTAAAAATCCAGCCAAAACGGCCATCATTTCAGGGGATAAAAGGATTTCCTATCAAGAGTTTAATGAAGATTGCAACCGCTTTGCCCACTACCTGTTGGACCATGGGTTAGAAAAAGGAGATTCAGTTGCCACTATATGCGGAAACAGTTGGCAGTTTCTGGTTGCCATTTTTGGAATCGCAAAGGCCGGTTTGGTTTGGGTGCCGATTAATCCAGGAGTATCCTTTAACGAAAAGTCTTATATTCTTGCGGAGGTCCACGCAAAAGTCCTCATCTGTGACGAGGTATTTTTACAAGACAAAAAAGAAGAATTTTCAAGCATGTGCCCGGAATTGCTCATTATTGGAAAGGTTGCCACTGAAGCTGAAAAATTTGAGCAAGCCTTAAATTCGAACCATATCGAAGAACCGGAAGTTGAGATTGAGGACCGTGATCTGGCCCAAATCATGTTTACAAGCGGAACGACTGGGTCACCGAAAGGAGTCCTCATTAACCATCAAGCGGTGTTTATTGCCAGTCTGGCCAATATTATCGAAGCAGGCATGGCGAAAGACGATATTGCGACCATGATGATGCCGGTGTTCCATTGTGCACAGCACACGCTTGTCTCATCCTTTTTCCACTTAGGTGCAACAGTTGTGGTAATCCAAGGCTTCGAACCGGATTCCTTTATGAAAACAGTCGAGAAGGAAAAGATCACCTGGATGTTTGGCCTGCCGATGATGTACCGGGCATTTCTCTACCATCCTTCTTTTAAAAAATATAACCTATCCAGCCTGCGCTATTGCCTCTACGCAATGGCACCAATGGACCGCAATACGCTGGAAAAAGGAATCAATGAACTGGGCTGTGAGTTTGCATTAGGGTCGGGGCAGACTGAAATGTATCCGGCTACCTGTGTGTTTAAACCTGAGGACCAGCTGCGAAAATCAGGCCCATATTGGGGAACAGCATCCTTGATTACGGACATTGCTATAATGGATGACAATGGAAACCAACTAGGAAAAAATGAAGTGGGTGAAATTGTTCACCGCGGTCCGAATGTTATGGCCGGCTATCTCAATAATTCGGAAGAAACAAAGCGCTCCCGGCAATTCGGTTGGCACCATACCGGAGATTTAGGCTATTTTGATGAGGATGGGCTGTTGGTTTTTGTGGACAGGAAAAAGGACATGATCAAGACAGGCGGGGAAAATGTAGCATCTATTCAGGTAGAACAAGCGCTATTGTCTTATCCCAAAGTATTAAATGCGGTTGCCGTAGGTCTGCCGCATGAACGCTGGATTGAGGCTGTAACGGCGTTTGTCGTGTTAAAGCCGGGGGAGGAAGCGACGAAAGAGGAAATCATTAAACATTGCAAAGAACATCTAGGCACCTTCCAAGTCCCAAAAGAGGTGTTAATAGTAACTGAGCTTCCTCAGACAACGACCGGAAAAATCCAGAAGAATGTATTGCGGGAGCAGTTTAAAAATTTATATTCTAATAATCCAGTAGTTTAAAAGGGGGGATGTTTTTGCAGGACTGGATTGTTCATAAAGTATTGGCGAATGCCGTTAATAGGTTCCCGGATCAGCCATTTTTAATTTATGAAGATCAACGGATTAGTTATAAGGAACTGGATGACGTCACCGATGTATTGGCGTCGGCCCTCCTCCGGGAGGGATTTGAAAGAGGCGACAATATTGCTATTTTGGCGTTAAACCAACTGGAATGGCTGTATACGTATTTCGCGGCTGCCAAAATCGGTGTCGGCGTGGTGGCCCTGAATGTCCGTTACCGAGATTCAGAGCTGGAGTATATGCTGAACAATTCAAAAGCAAAGGGGATCGTTTCCGTTTCTAGCCATCAAGGCTTTAATTTTGGCCAATTTTTCGAGAAATTTCAGGATAAGGTTCCGACAGTAGAAAAATATATTTTCATAGGATATGGGTTTGAAGGAAGTATATCCTTTGAAGAGTTGTTGGCTCGGCCGCTTGACCGGGGCAGGCTTGAGGCCGCAAAGCGAGCGGTGTTGGAGGAGGATACTGCCGTTGTCATCTATACATCCGGCACCACCGGTAAGCCAAAGGGGACGATGATCACCAACCGCAGTATCCTGGCATCGGCTAAAGCCCAGGCAGATCATTTGTCGCTTGGGGCGGGGGATTGCACAGTGGGGAGTTTACCGTTGAACCATGTCGGAGGCATTACTTGTGCGGTTCATGCCTTATTAGTAAGCTTTGGTAGTATTGTCCTAGTACCTGAGTTTATTCCGGAAAAGGTCCTGCAAGTCATACATCATGTCAAGCCAACCGTCTTTGGCGGTGTGCCGACTATGTATCACATGCTATTAAACCATAAACATATTAATCAATATGACCTTAGTTCCGTTAAGGTCTGCATAGCCGGTGGATCCAATGTCGACCCGACCCAGTGTGAAATGATCGAAACGAACTTTCCAAACGCCAAAATCATCAATTTATATGGATTAAGTGAAACATCTGGTGCCTGCATCATGACTAGGTTAACTGACTCCCTTGAAAAAGTGCAGCAAAGTATCGGCGTTCCAATCGGCGATTTTACCTTGAAGATTGTCGATGCGGAACAAAAGGAACTTGCGAGCGGCGAAGTCGGAGAAGTAGTGGTAAAGGGCGACTGCCGGGCGAAGGGATATTTTGAATTGGAAGAAGAAACGGGGTTAGCATTTTCAGAGGATGGCTGGCTTTATACCGGAGATATGGGCTATTTAGATCATGAAGGGTATGTCATATTAAAAGGGAGAAAAAAGGAAATGTACATTCAAGGCGGCTATAATGTCTACCCTGTCGAGGTGGAAAATATCCTGATGTCGCATCCGAAAATTTCCTATGCCGCCGGAATTGGTGTACCTGATTCATTTCTTGGCGAAGTGGGCCGTTATTACATTATCCCAAAAGGGGGAGCGGCAATCTCCGAAGAAGAAGTAATGTCATTTTGTCAGCAGCATTTAGCAGATTATAAGGTGCCGAGACAGGTTGTGTTTGTCAGCCATCTGCCGCAGACACCAGCAGGGAAAATCCAAAAATCTGCATTGAAGGAGCAATAAATGAAACTGCAACTATAGGTTGCCAGGGTTCAAGATGGGGCTGCTATGTGCAGCTCTTTTTTTATGTTGAAAGTCCTTGGTCAAATTTCCTGTCGCTCATTTTTCAACAGGGGTAGACTCGCTAATGTGGACTATTAAGAAAAACGAATCTAGTCGAACCACATGTCAAGTTGAAAAATAATAAATTTATGTATATTTGGGTTATTTTGGATAAATTATATATTTATGGGGTTTTAACTGTGAAATAACAATTTGAGGGGGAGCTCAATGGTTAAGCATAAAACGAAGGTCGCATTCTCTTTAGCCACATTAATTATTCCTTGGCTGACCGTTCCCTTTATGGGGAAACGAAGTTTTTTTAGGTTTTTACCTGTAGCAAGTTTTGTCAATTTATTTTTAAGCGTATTCAATCTAATTTGTTATAGGAAAAAATGGTGGATCACTAAAAACCCGATATCTCCTGGTCCTATTGATTTCACATATATATTGGGTCCTTATTTTGTAGCAACCCTTTGGATTTTTAAATTAACATTCGGGAATTTCCCCAAGTACTTACTTACAAATATGGTATTGGATGTCATTAATGCTTTTCCATTACCTTACATTGGGAAAAAGCTTGGGATTGTCAAATTCATAAAGATGAAACATACTGCTTGGTATTTTATTTGTGTATCCTTAGCAATCATTATTTATGGCGTTCAGTACGTTGTGGAACAATCAATTAGAAAGGCAGCAGATAATATTAAAAATACATAATTATCATTAAAATGTGGAATTGTCGAGCAATGAAAAAGGTACCTTCTATATTACAAGAAGCTACCTTTTTCATTTCCCATTGTAATGATGCCCATATGGTTGTTGATATATTTTGTGGGACTATAAAGTGATTCGCCGATAGAACTTGAAAATTCGCCGATAGAAGTCCAAGATTCGCTGTTAAACACCTATAATTCACTGATACAACCTCAAAATTCGCTGATAGAGTGTAAAGATACACTGTAAAAGGAATTGGTTGAAGACGAAAACAGCCCCTAGGTAAAGCGAAATTCCAATTCCTCAATAATCTGATACTTTTTCATCTTCTGATAAAGTGTAGTCCTGCTTATACCTAGTAATTCCGCAGCTTTTGTACGGTTTCCTCGGCATTTTCTTAAAGCTTGCAGGATTACTTCTTTTTCCGTCCGGCTGATGGATTGCTTTCGGTCAATAGGAAACTGGGAATCGCTTGGTTTAGATACTGGTGAGAGTTCTGGCTCTTGAGTCAGTAATTTCAATTCTTGTGGAAGATGCTCGATTTCAATCCATTCCGAACAACTGTAATGGAAAGCCCTCTCCAAGACATTTTCCAATTGCCTGATATTCCCCGGCCAGCGGTAATTCTTCAAAATACTTGCCACTTCCGGAGAGACACCGATGATGTTCCTTTTCGTTTTAAAGTTGATTTTATTGATAAAATGGCGGCACAATAACGGGATGTCATCGAGTCGTTCTCTTAATGGCGGGATATGTAAAGGGATTACATGAATCCTGTAGTAGAGATCCTCTCTGAATTTTCCCTGTTTTACAAGTTCCGCTAAGTCCTTGTTAGTGGCAGAAATAATCCGGACATTTACTTTAGTGGTTTTGGTGGCGCCGATTCTTTCAAATTCTTGTTCCTGCAGGACCCGCAACAGCTTTACTTGCAGGGAAACAGGCATTTCGCCAATTTCATCGAGAAACAGGGTTCCATAATTAGCTAGTTCGAACTTGCCAGGCTTTCCTCCTTTTTTGGCTCCGGTAAAAGCGCCATCCGCATAGCCAAAGAATTCAGATTCCAGCAATTCCTCTGGGATGGCCCCGCAATTCACTTTAATAAAGGCACCTTTACAGCCTGACACACGGTGAATTCCTTCAGCGATCAATTCTTTACCGGTCCCGCTTTCTCCGGTAATTAACACATTGGATAAAGATTTCGCCGCAATCACCGCATCCTGTTTAAATTTTTCCATTTGTGAATTTTGTGAAATGACGTGGGCAAATGGGTCCGTGTCTTTGGAAATACGGGATAATTCTCCGCGGTAAAAAGAAATCTCACTTTCTAATTTTTCCATATGAAAAAGCAGGTCTCGCCAAGCTTCCAGCTGCCGAAAAATGATTTTAAAAATGGCGCCCAGTTTTTGGCCATCCTGGTAGATGGGCATTTGCGCGACAATGCATTTCCGATTGTTGATTTCTATGAGTTTTCCCTCAATTTTTTTATCCATTTTCAAGCTGAGTTCAGAGGGAAGCTGGGGTGCTATTTTTGAAATCGGGGTCCCGAGAAGCTGTTCCTGCTGGTCAAGGGAAAACAGATCCTGAAACCCTTGATTGGCCATCGTGATCATCCCGTGCTTGTCTGTGACAGCCACCCCGTCATAAGCAAGCTCAAGGGCGCTATCGAGAATCCTCTTAAGCTGATTGGTCGTTTCCAATTCAGCGGCAATGATTTCATAGGAGGTGACATCTCGCAAGACCACCATGGCGCCGGTAATTCTGTTAAGTTCTCTGATAGGAATAAAGGAAGCGATTACTGTGAGGTCTTTAAAACTGAAACGTTTTGCCTGTTGAATTTGGCCCGTTTTCATGGTCTCAATTAACCCTTTCCGGAAATCGGGGAGAAACAGGTCAATGGGAGCATTCAGCAGCGTTTTGCCGTTCAATTGCAGCAGGTCTAAAACGGTGTGGTTAAATGTTGTGATTCTTAGATTGGAGTCTACGGAAATCACTGCTTCCTGCAGGTTTTCAACCAATGATTTCATGCGGTTCAGGGTATCCTCCAAGGCTGTCATGTTTGAGTATACCAAATCTAGCTTCGACATTATACCAAATACATTTTGCTGCTGGTCGAGGACGACTGCCTGACTGACATTGCCTTTTATCATAATTTCTCTTGCATCAAGCAAAGTCTGGTCTTTTTGAATCGTGACAACATTTTGTTTTATGAGTAGCCGAATGGATGAATCTAGAGGTGTGTTTTCAAGCAACGCCCGATAAATCGCATTTTTATGTAGAATTCCAAGCAATTTCCTGTCTTCGGTGGTTACACAGCCGATGTCCACCCGATGGGATAAAAACGCAGAAATGGCTTCGCGAATCGTGCTTTCAAGGGATAACCGCACAAAATCGACGGTTGTAAAGCTGCTTACTTTCAATCGACAGAGACACCTCCATATTAGTCTGAAAATTAATACTCTTCACACATCTATAATTATAGCGCTTACATTTAAATAAAACAATTGCTGCAGTGTACGCTTCTTTTAACAACTGTTCGTTTTTGTGCACAAGGTGTATATTTTTGCTAGGGAAATAGGTGATGTTTGGCTAAAAAGAGGTTGGCACGTTTTTTGCAACATCTATATTGACACTCCTATATAAGAGGTGAATGACATGGCCTATGAAACTATCCTTTTTGAAGAAATTGAAAACGTTGCCAAAATAACATTGAATTTACCGGAAATGAGAAATCCACTGACGCAGGTCTCAACAAGAGAGATTACTTTGGCGATTAGGGAGGCGGACCAGAATCCGGATATCCGCGCGATTATCCTGACTGGTGCCGGTACGGCATTTTCGGCTGGCGGTAACCTGAATGAGTTTAAAAAGAATTTCGAGAAAACAGCACCTGAGCTTTATTTTGAAGGGCGAGAAAGTACGGAATTATTCAAGCTGGGTACTGAAGTAACGACCCCGTTGATTGCAAGCGTCAATGGACCGGCATTGGGCGGTGGAACTGGATTAGTCGCGATGTGCCACCTTGCCATTGCTTCAACCGAAGCAAAGCTGGGTTTAACCGAACTGCGATTAGGGCTGGTGCCGTTTGTGATTATGCCTTGGGTCCGGCGGGCGGTCGGCGACAGGAAGATGATGGAACTGATGCTGACTGCGGAGATTTTTACGGCGGAGCAGGCCAAGGAGTTAAACCTTGTCCACCGCGTCGTAGAACCGGCTGAGCTTGAGGCGGAAACGATGAAGCTGGCAAAGCAGGTGGCGAGTTTCAGTCCGCTCGCGGTCAAGCTCAGTTTGGATGCTTTTTTTACAACCGAGCAAATGGATTTGCTGAAATCGTTTGATTATTTGACAACGCTTAGGCTTGTGTCGTTAATGAGTGAGGATTTAAAGGAAGGGGCATCCGCTTTTCTGGAAAAAAGACGGCCGAATTGGGCGGGGAAATAGGAGGAATTTTTGAATCGTTGATAGAAAAAGGGGATTCGCCAATAGAATGGTGGGAATCGCCAATTGAATCGTGAAATCCGCCAATAGAACGATGGGAATCGCCAATAGAATCGTGAAATTCGCCAATAGAACCAAGGGGATTCGCATTGAATGGTGAGAATCGGCAATGGAAAGAAGGGAATCGCCGATAGAATGTGAGAACCGCCGATAGTGCGCTAAGATTCGCTGATTGAAGGGTGAAATTCGCCGATAGCACCCCGAAATACGCCGATAAAGTGCAATTAACATCAAATAAAGCTGATCACCGACTAATGAGAGGAGGAGTACGTCATGAAAACGGTACGAATTGGGGCTGCCCAAGGCTTTTATGGTGACAGTATTGAAGCAGCCGTCGCAACTGCTGCAAAAGGGGATGTTCAATATCTCTGTTTCGATGCACTGGCCGAGCTGACGATGGCAATTCTCGTCAAAGATAAACGAAAAAATGAACAGGCAGGCTTCACCAAGGATTTACCGCTGCAAATGAAGGCGCTGCTGCCATTTGTAAAGGAAAAGGGCATTAGGCTGTTAACGAATGGAGGCGGCATCAACCCGCTTGGTGCCCAACAGGAAATCCTACGGGTGGCAAGGGAAATGGGGATGAGCGGTTTAAAAGTCGCGGTCGTGACCGGCGACAATGTATTGGACCGAGTCCCGGAGTTTATAGAAAAGGGTTATACCCTAAATCATCTTGAGACCGGTGAAAATATCGAGGCGGTTAAAGACAGGCTGGAGTTCGCCAACGCCTATATCGGTGCCAAGCCAATTGTGGAGGCACTGAAGGCCGGCGCAGATATCGTAGTCACCGGCCGGACGACTGATACAGCCCAGTTTTTGGCGCCGTTAATTTATGAATATGACTGGAAAGAAGACGAGTGGGATAAGCTGGCCAGCGGTATTTTTATGGGACATTTGCTTGAGTGCTCGGCGCAATCGACCGGCGGGAATTTTAGCGGCAATTGGCAGGATATCGAAAGCTTTGACCGGATGGGCTATCCGATTGCCGAGGTATCGGAAAATGGTGATTTTATTATCAGTAAAGTCGAAGATCAGGGCGGATTGGTCACGGTTGATACGGTGAAGGAGCAGATGCTCTATGAAATTCATGATCCATCTGCATACATTACCCCGGATGTTATCGTGGATTTAACCGGCGTTCATTTGGAAAATAGCGGTTCGAATCAGGTGGCGGTAACCGGGGTGAGAGGAAAACCGCGGACAGATACCTTAAAAGTCGTCATTGGCTATGAAAATGGCTATGCCGCGCAAGTAGTGGTTGGCTTCGCTTGGCCAGATGCCCTGCAAAAAGCAAAAAAGGTAGATGAAATCATTCGGATGCAGCTGGAAAGGTACCGGTGGAACTATGAGGAGGTTCGTACTGATTATTTAGGATACAACTCCTTAAGCGGTCCTCTCGCTTTTGAACCTGAGCAGGAATTAAATGAGGTGTACCTAAGGATGGCGGTCAAAGCCAAAACAAAGCAGGAGGCGGCTCGGTTTAGCAGGCTTTTCCCGCCGCTGGCGTTGAACGGTCCTCCATCGATGAGCGGTTTCACGGGCAACTCTTCACCACGGGCGTTACTCGGGATGTGGTCGACGCTGATTCCACGGAATGAGGTTGAAAATCTTGTGAAAGTTGATGTGCAGGAGGTGTAAACAATGGCCATCGTCAAGCTAAAAGAGATTGCACAAACTCGTTCCGGGGATAAAGGCAATATGGTGAATATCGGTGTATTCGCCCCGAACCCGGCCATCTATCAAATTTTTTTAGAAAAATTAACTGCCACACGTGTGAAGGAGCATTTTACAGGACTTGTTAAGGGAGAAGTGGCACGCTACGAACTGCCCAACATTCTTGCGCTTAACTTTGTTTGCAAGGAGGCATTAGAGGGCGGAGGTTCTGCCTCATTAAGGCTGGATAATCTCGGCAAGTGCTTTGGTGCGAATATGATGCGGCTCGAATTAGAAGTGGATGATTCCTTATTAGCAGAACTAAGAAAATGAGGTGAACAAGTTATGCCATATGAACCATATTTTACGGAAGAACATGACCAGCTTCGAAAAATGATTCGTAAATTTGTAGAAAATGAGATTGCGCCGTATGTGGATGAATGGGAGGAACAGGGGGAATTTCCTCGCTCCGTCTTCACGAGAATGGGGGAACTGGGGCTTCTTGGCTTGCATTATCCTGAAGAGGTTGGCGGTCAAGGCGGGGATTATTTTTCCGGAATTGTCCTGGCGGAGGAAATGAATAAATGCGGCTGCGGCGGTGTTCCGATGGCAATAGCCGTCCAAACCGATATGGCTACGCCGCCAATTTATAAGTTTGGAACTAAGGATCAGCATGAACGTTTCCTCAAACCTGCCCTCAGAGGTGAGAAAATAGCAGCAATTGGGATTACTGAACCGAACAACGGCTCGGATGTTATGGGGATCAAAACGCGGGCAAGAAGAGAAGGAGACGAATGGGTTATAAATGGGACGAAAACTTTTATAACCAATGGGACTCGCGCGGATTTTATTACTTTGGTCACGAGAACGTCTGATGATCCGGGTCCCAAGGGAATAACGTTGTTCCTTGTAGAGACGAATCGTCCAGGATTCTCTGTCGGGAAAAAGCTGGATAAGGTGGGGATGCGTTCCTCTGATACAGCAGAGCTGATTTTCGATAATGTCCGCGTTCCTCATGAAAACCTGCTGGGGGAAGAGGGGAAGGGCTTTTATCAAATCATGTGGCAGCTTCAGGGCGAGCGCATGGTTGGTGCAGCTGGCGCTATCGGCGGTGCCGAACATGCCTATGAGTTGGCGCTGAACTATGCCAAAACAAGAATTGCCTTCAACCAGCCGATCAGCAATTTCCAAGTCATTGCCCATCTGCTTGCCGAAATGAAAACGCAAATTGAGGCATGTAAGGAATTGACCTACGCCACCGCCTATCGGTTCTCGAAGGGGGAGGTTCCGTCGAAAGAAATCTCGATGACGAAATTGGCAGCCGCGCAAATGTCGCATTGGGTCGCGGACCGCGCGCTGCAAATCTTTGGAGGAAACGGCTATATGGCGGAATATCCGATTGAACGTGCCTGGAGAGACAGCAGGCTGCCGAGAATTGGCGGCGGTACGGATGAAATTATGAAGGAGATTATTGCGAAGCAGTTGGGGATATAAACAAGGTGACTTTAGAGGGTTTGGGTCGGCTGATTGAAGAAATATAACCTAATTTTTTAGAGGGAAACCGGTCAGAAGTTAACATTTGGCAATAACGATTAATATTTCGCGGATATTCGTAGAGTTTCGGGGATAAGTCTCCGAAAATGGCGGATACATTTACAAATTTGGCGGATAAGTCAAATTCAGCGGATACCAATGATAGAACCAGGCTAAAAGAAGGAAATGGAGGGGTATAATGGGTCACTGGATTTTTACGGATGAACATGACATGTTTCGAAAAACGGTTCGCTCCTTTGTGGAAAAAGAAATAATCCCAAATGTTGAACAGTGGGAAAAAGAGGGAGAGACACCCAAAAGCTTATACGAACGGATGGGGGAGTTGGGCTTTCTCGGGATTAAGTTTCCGGAGGAGTACGGCGGAAGCGGTCTCGATGAGATCATGGAAGCTGTGTTTACCGAAGAGCTTGCAAAATGCAGCGCTGGCGGTGTTGGAGCAGCCATCGGCTCTCATACGACCATCGCGATGACCAATATTTGGCGTTACGGAAATCACGAGCAAAAGCTAAAGTATCTGGTACCGGGAATTAAAGGGGAGGCTATCTCAGCGCTGGCAGTAACCGAACCGGGCGGCGGGTCAGATGTGGCCGCGATCAAAACGACAGCCAAAAAAGACGGTGACTTCTACGTATTGAATGGTTCGAAGACCTTCATTACGAATGGCGTAAATGCCGATTATGTGATTGTTGCCGCGAGGACAAAGGAAGGCCCGCAGCATCGAAATATAAGTTTATTTATTGTTGAGACCAATTCTGATGGTTATTCGGTTGGAAAAAGGCTGAAAAAATTAGGCTGGCGCTCTTCGGATACCGGGGAATTATTTTTCGATAATGTCATCGTGCCAAAGGAAAACTTGATAGGCGAGGAGAATGAAGGCTTCCTTTATATTATGAAAAATTTTCAGTATGAGCGGCTGATTCTAGCATTAGGCTGCATTGGCGCTGCTGAGAAGGCGCTCGAGCTAACGGTCCAATACAGCAAGGAAAGAATCCAATTCAACAAGCCATTGTCAGAGTTTCAGGTGCTGCGCCACAAGATGGTCGACATGGCTGTCGATATCGAAAAAGCAAGAAACCTTACTTACCGGGCTCTTTACTTGTACAGTCAAGGGAAAAACTGTGTCACGGAAGCGACAATGGCAAAAGCGGTTGCCAGCGAAATGGTGAATCGTGTTTGTGACCAAGCGGTGCAAATTCATGGCGGCAATGGCTATATGATGGAATACCCGATTCAGCGTTTGTGGCGTGATGCAAGGATTCAAACGATTGGCGGCGGCACGACACAAATCATGAATGAAATACTTGCTAAGCAGTTGGGAATCCTGACAACCGTGGAGACCCCGACAGATAAGGCCTCCAAATCTTAAAAACTTTCAAATGAAACCTGACCTCAAGCTTGAAAGCAAAAAAACTTTCAAATGAAACCTGACCTCAAGCTTGAAAGCAAAAAAACTAGCAAAGGAGTGCTGACCTTGGAACGTGAACGAAAAATCCTCGCGGAACGTGAACGCATTTATCAGGGCGGACCTGACCACGACAAAATAAAGAAGATAGGAAAACTGTTTGTCCGAGATCGGCTTAGGCTCTATTTTGACGATGAGCAGCCCTATTATGAAACCGGACTGTTTGCCAACGCCACAAAGGAAAAACTGCCTGCGGACGGGGTAGTAACAGGCACCGGAAAAATCAATGACCGGCTTGTATTTTTCATGGCCAGCGACTATACCGTTAAGGCTGGCTCAATCGGCAAATTTCATGGCGAGAAAATCTTGCGGATTCAAGAGGCAGCGATTCGCGGCAGACGGCCGATTGTCTACATGATTGATTCGTCCGGCGGGAGGATTGACGAAGCCGGCGGTTACCATGTGGAGAAATATTCCGGAGGGAAGATTTGGTATAACCACAGCATGCTGTCCGGGCGCGTCCCGCAGATTGCCGTGCTTTATGGTCCATGTTTTGCAGGGACCGCCTATATGCCGGTCTTTTCTGACTTTGTCATCATGGTCGATAAAATTTCCGGCATGGCGATTGCCTCTCCAAGGATGGTGCAAATGGCAACAGGGCAGCAGGTGGATATTGAAGAACTGGGCGGCGCAACGATGCACACGACCAAAAGCGGGTCTGCCGACTTTATCGCAAAATCCGAAGAGGAAGCAGCCGTCCTTGTAAAAAAACTATTAAGCTACCTTCCTGATCATTTTGACGGAAAGCTCCCGGAATTTCCGGTTAAGGAACCAACGCGAAACCCTGCTGAAATTGACAATATCATTCCTGCTGAGCCAAACCGCGCCTATGATGTCCGGAAACTAATCGAATCTATTGTTGACGGCGACAGCTTCCTTGAAGTTAAAGCCAATTATGCGAAGGAGCTGGTGACCGGCTTTGCCCGCTTGAACGGGAAAACGGTTGGAATTGTTGCTAATCAGCCGCTTCACAAGGGCGGAGCAATTTTTCCCGAGTCGTCGGATAAAGGCGCTAAATTTGTCTGGACATGTGATGCCTACAACATTCCGCTGCTTTATTTATGTGATACACCTGGGTTCATGGTCGGCACAAAGGTGGAGCAGGAGGGGATTCTTCGCAAAGGCCGGAACTTTATTTTCGCAAGCTCAACGGCCAATGTTCCAAAAATGTGTGTAATTGTCCGGAAGGCTTATGGCGCGGGGATTTATGCAATGGCAGGTCCGGCCTATGAACCGGATACGACGATTGCCCTGCCGTCCGCGGAAATTGCCATCATGGGTCCTGAAGCAGCAGTCAACGCCGTTTATTATAACAAGATCAAAGCCGTGTCCGATCCTGAAGAAAGGGCATCCTTGGTGCAAAAACTGCGCGAGGAATACCGAGCAAGCTACGACATTATTAAGCTATCAGGCGAGTTGGTCGTAGACGATTTGGTTGTCCCAAGCGAATTGCGCCAGGAACTGGTCCGCCGTTATGAAACATTCGAAAACAAGGATTTCCCGCTTCCGGCGAAAAAGCATTCAACCATTTTAAGTTAGCAAAAGATTAGGGGTGTTGGGATATGGTTCAGGGAATCGGAAATTGGCTTGTGAAACATTGTAAGGTTCGTCCGGATAGACTGGCGCTTGTCTATAATGAAAAGAGGTTTACGTACTTAGAATTCAATGAACGGGTCAACCGGCTGGCTAATGCCCTTCTTTCCTTAGGGGTTAGGAAGGGTGACCGGGTCGATGCCCTGCTTCTTAACACAAATGAAATGCTCGAAGCCGTGTTTGCCTGCGCAAAAATTGGCGCCATCTTTGTGCCCATCAACTTCCGTTTAAGTGCTGAAGAAGTCCATTATATTGTCAATGATTCAAGAGCCTATCATTTTATCTATGACAGCCGGATGAGGCCGCTGGCGGACCAGCTGCGGACAATGGAATCCTGTTTGCTCGAATACATTCACGTAGGGAACCAGCCGCATGAAGAAGATCTGCTCTATGAAAATTTACTAGAGAATGCTTCGCCTGAAGAGCCGGGCTTTGAGATCGGGCTCGATAATATCCATTTAATGATGTACACATCCGGTACAACCGGCAGGCCAAAGGGTGCGATGTTAAGCCATGGTAATACCCAATGGAATGCCATTAACTTTATTCACAACACCCCTGTTGATTATACTGATACGACGCTTGCCGCGGCGCCGCTGTTCCATATTGGCGGGATGAGCGTATTTACATTGCCGCTAATCTATAAGGGCGGAGCAAACATTTTGGTTGATGGTTTTGACCCGGTGAGAATTTTACAGAAAATCAACGATGAACAGGTAACGACCTTATTCCTAGTCCCGGCAATGTGGCAGGCGTTAATGAGTGTACCAAATTTTGAGGCCTATGATATTTCATCGCTCCAATTCGCCGTATCCGGAGGGGCGCCTTGCCCAATTACGGTGATTGAATTTTTCCAAAAACGGGGAATTCCGTTTTACGAGGGCTTTGGCCTGACGGAAACGGCTCCGTTTGTCAGCATTCTGGATAAAGAGAATACTATCCGCAAAAATGGCTCAGTTGGGAAAGAACCAATGCACACCACTGTCCGCATAGTCGACCCGCTTGACCGTGATGTGCGGCCTGGTGAAGTAGGAGAGTTAATTGTGAACGGGCCAAATGTGATGGTGGGATATTGGAACAAACCGGAAGAAACGAAAGAGGCGATTCGAAACGGCTGGTTCTACACAGGCGACTTGGCCAAATTTGATGAGGACGGGTTTATTTATATTGTCGACCGCAAGAAGGACATGATTATTACTGGCGGGGAGAATGTCTATCCGATTGAAATCGAACAGGTCCTGTACCGGCATCCAAATATACGCGAGGCCGCGATTATCGGCTTCCCGGATGAAAAATGGGGTGAATCGATTAAAGCGGTCGTAGCCTTAAAGGATCACGGCCAAACGTTAACAGTCGAAGACTTGGAACAATTCCTGACTGGAAAAATTGCCAGGTTTAAAATGCCAAAGCAGCTAGAAATTGTCGAGGCGCTGCCACGCAATGCGACCGGGAAAATTTTAAAGACTGTCCTAAGGCAAAACAATTCGAAAGGGTGATATAGGTGTACGATAAATACTTTGATCATTTTGAGATAGGTGAAAAGTGGGAGTCAAGAGGGAGGACAATTACGGAAACAGATCTTGTCATGTTTTCTGCCCTGACCGGAGACTATTATCCGCTTCATACGGATATTGAATATGCAAAAAATACAATTTTTAAGCAAAGAATTGCTCATGGAATGCTGGTTCTGTCATTTGCGGTCGGGTTAACAAAGATGGATCCAAAAATCGTGGTGGCAAACTACGGGATTGATAAATTGCGCTTTATCCAGCCTGTCTTTATTCACGATACCATCCATGTCGAACTTGAAGTCATCGATCTCCAGGATAAAGGAAATGGTACCGGTGTCGTTACTGTCAAGCAGTCGGTTGTCAAACAAACGGGCGAGCCATGCATTGTCGGTATTTCGAAGGCCTTGATTAATAAAAGGCAGCCTGCCTAGATATCCAAAAAGAATCTGAACAACGTGCTGGGAATCGAAATTCCTGGCCTTTTTTGTATTTTTTTAATAAATTTCCAATATTTTGTAAACTAAATTGCTCCTAATTACGTCTAATTACTTTGGAGCATATTTTTACTGAAAACGCGGGCATGTTCAGCCCAACCTAGAGGTGATGGAATGAAAAGATTGATAGTGTGGCCGATTCGGCTGGCTTTGATGGTTTCCGGGTTTCTTTTTGTCTTTAATCTGCCATCGTTAATCGGCATTGGTAATACCTTAACGTTACACCCGGAAGCTTTTTGGAAATATGTGAAAGAGAATATTCTGCAATTAATTCGGTTTGGGAATACAAGTTACATAGACTTATTTCAAGAACAAAATCTGCCGGAAAGTTATGCTTATACCATGTTGATATTCACTAATTCGCTGGCAGTTGTTATCATATTTGGACTGCTGGCTGCCTTGTTTGTCCATATGATGCCGAAGAAAATCGGTGGATATATAAAGCGCGGAATTAACTTCTTTGAAGGCGTTCCTGACTTAATGGTTATTTTTATCATTCAGTTCTTTGTTATTACGCTGTATAGAGAAACGGGTTTGAAGTTTTTGCAGCTTTACGGAGTATTTGGTGCAAGGCCTTATGTGGTCCCTGTTGTCACGGTTTCTTTTCTTCCAGCGATGCTGTTTGCTCAGTTTCTCATTAAGGTGCTGGAGGAAGAAAAGGTAAGGGATTATGTTCAATATAGCAGAGCAAAAGGACTTAGTTCATTAAGAATTTTAATTGTACATATGCTTCGTAACACTTTCCCGTTATTTATCTTGCAATTAAGGACAAGTATTTGGGTTATTCTCTCTAATATATTTTTAATTGAATTCATGTTTACGCTGCCGGGGTTAACAGGAATCCTTCAATTGATTGCCATGAGGGGCGGCAGTTTCCTTGGACTGGTGATTTGTCTGCTGTTATTTATTTTGCCGATATTAGTGATAGAATTGTTCAGCTTATTTGCCATCAAAGCTGTGAACCGGAAGGAGAGCGCAAGCATATGAAAGGTTACCGAAATACCACCATCGGATCAGCTGTTTTGCTTCTTCTGCTCATCGCAAGCTTACTATACCCGTTGTATGGACCAGCCGACTTTGGTAAAAATGGCCTAATTTTAAATGAAGCGGGGAAGGTGATCGGCCGTGCCCCATTTCCGCCTTCAGCCGAGCATATATTTGGAACAGACCGGAATGGCCAGGATTTGTTATGGGTTTTGCTATATGCGGCAAAGTTCACCTTAATTACAGCCATTGGGGTAGCTTTCCTCAGAGTGCTCATCGGAGGCCTTTTAGGCGTCTTTATTTCACTTTGGGCCCCGTGGTTAAAAAAATTTGTAAATGATTTTTTTATTGTTTTTCGATTTGTCCCTGCTACTTTTCTAGGGATTGTCTTGATGCTGCCGGTAATGGCCCATGTTGAACGGCCGATTTCTACGATCGTTACCTATCAAATTATGATGCTCATATTGCTAGGAATTCCATCGGTGTTGGTTTTTACGACTGACGTGATTGATGAGTTAAAAACTAAGTCGTTTATCACTACTTCCTTGTTAATGGGAGCCGGGAGGTTTTATATTTTAAAAAGGCATTTATTTCCTTATTTTCGCTCCTACGGCATTCTATTCACGGTTCAACAACTATTAACTACATTACAGGTAACCATGCATTTAGGGATATTCGGTCTTTTTCTAGGAGGCCAAACGATTGGCGGAATCGTAGGCTATGATGATCCGCCGCCGAAACCTGCTTCCATGTCCAATGAGTGGGCTGGCCTAATTGGACAAAGTTTATATGATTTTATCCAGTTTCCCTGGACCATTTCGTTCACTATTTTAGGGTTTTTCTTGGTCATCCAGATTGTCAATATGATCAAAAAAGAATTGGAAGAAAATATCGCTGGAATATCGCATGTGAAGCGAAAGAAGACACCTGTTCAAACGTCTTCTCGTTCTGCAAGTAACCTTGGACCTGAGCAGTTTATTTTTGTCAAAGAAAAAAAGAGTTTGGGTTCTTAGATAAATGTATAATGAAATAGGGTTATTAGTATTAAAAAGGAGCAGGAAATATGAATAAATTGCAGGATGCATATAAGGAAACTCAATTTCAAGTGAACGGCCACGGCCCTAGAAAAATCCAAGTTTTGAAGGAAGCCTTTGAAAACCTTGATGGTCAGCTTGAAAGTGAAATGTATGGAAAGGGAAAATTGATTGAGGACTTTCAGGAAAAAATGGCTTCTATATTGGGCAAGGAGGCGGCGGTTTTTTTTCCAAGTGGGACGATGGCCCAGCAAATCGCGATGCGAATTTGGTGTGATGAAAAAGGATTGACAAAGGTTGCCTACCATCCGTTGTGCCATTTAGAGGTGCATGAAGAAGATGGCTTAAAGGAACTGCATCAGATTGAATCAGTTTTGTTAGCCGATAAAACTAGAGTTATCGAATTCGAAGATGTTGCAGGTATGAAGGAAGAGGTCGCCTGCTTGTTACTGGAATTGCCGCAGCGGGAAATTGGCGGGCAGCTGCCGGATTATCAATCACTTGAGGCGATTTCCGCTTATTGTAAGGAAAAAGGGATCATGCTTCATTTAGATGGGGCACGGCTGTTTGAAATTCTACCTTACTATGAAAAAACTGCTGAGGAAATTTGCAGCTTGTTCGACAGTGTCTATATTTCTTTTTACAAAGGAATAGGCGGAATTGCCGGTGCGGTTTTGGCAGGTGACAGTGATTTTATTGAGAAATCCAAGGTATGGAAACGACGCCATGGCGGCGATCTAATCAGTCTTTATCCGTATTATCTGAGTGCCGATTATTATTATGAAAAGCGGATTGGCAAAATGAAGCAGTATTATGAGGAAGCCAAAGAGCTTGCTGGATTATATAATCAGTGTTATGGTGTTACCACTAAACCAGAAGTGCCTGTTTCGAACATGTTTCATGTCCATTTCGATGCTTCGAAAGAAGAAATGGAGCAGATTTTAACTGAAATCTGTCTGGAATCTGGGATTGGGTTATCTGGCCATGTAAGAGAAGTGACGGAGTCGACCAGTTATTTTGAAGTAAATGTTGGGGATTTGTACGAGATACTTCCACACGAAAAATTAATGGCCGCGTTTAAATTATTGGATGATAAGATGAGGAAAAAATTGATGTAGTGTGTGATTACTAGTAAAAGGTAACTGAATAATAAAACCTTTCTAACATATCCTAAATTTGATTTAGGAGGTGATGGGAATGGCGAATCGACAAAATGACAATAGAATTGCACAAGGCATCAAAAACACGGCAGGGGCCGCTTTTGAATCGGTACATAATGCTTTAGAAGCAACCGAAAATGCAGCGATGAAAACAGTTGACGCCGCAAGTAACGCTGTCAACAATAATACAGAAAACAGGTCTGCTCAAAAAGATGGGTTCCGTTATGATTACAATGATGCTTCGGATTTTAATGAATGAAATCATCGCTTGCATTAACTGAATGTTAGAAAAAACTAAGGTCCGAAACCAATTTGGCTTCGGACCTTTAATATTTCAGAGGCACATATGGCTACCTAATCTATTTTTTTGGAATTTCGCAGCCGTTCTCGTCGCAGCTTGGACCGCCGTCCTGGTCACCTAAATTCGTAATGTCTGATTCCTCTGCTTTAATCTGATTCAAAGCTTGGATAAATGTTTCGGTCGGCTGAGCACCAGTTAGCGAGTATTTTTTGTTGAATATGAAAAATGGTATGCTGCGGATACCGTATTGGGCGGCGAGCCCTTCGTCTTCGCGGACTTCCCCACTCATGTCAGTGCCTGACAGCATTTCTTTTACTGCCTCGCCGTTTAAGCCAACCTCTTCAGCCAGCTGTACAAGTGTGGCATGATCCCCAATATGCTTGCCTTCCGTAAAATAAGCACGTAAGAGGCGGTCGGTCATTTTATGCATGAGGCCCTGTTTGTTGGCAAACATAACCAATCGGTGTGCATCAAATGTGTTGGTCAGAATTTGTGCATCTTGATTAAACTCCAGTCCAACCTCGGCAGCCATTTTTTCTAGATTTCGACTATTGGCTTTTGCCTGCTCTATACTCATGCCATATTTTTTCGATAAAGCTTCGTAAATATTGTAGTCTACATCCCGTTTCATCGTTGGATCGAGTTCAAAGCTGCGATAAACGACCTCGACAGGAAAATTTACTTTCTGAATAGCGTCCTCCAGACGCTTTTTGCCAATATAGCAAAATGGTCAAGCGAAGTCAGTCCACATTTCAATTAACATGGGTATACCTCCAAGTTTACATATTGTATTAAAACTATATCAGTTTGCAAATAAGGAAGCAAAAATACCGCTTATGAACAAGTGCATCTGTATACCTAAATAGCATAGCCTTCAAGAAACAACGCAAAATATAAGGGAAGTGCCAGATTGGCATTATTTTTAGTATGACTATATGAAACGTAAAGGATGATGAAAAAATGTCTAAAAAGAAGAACAAGCAAAAACAAAATAATCCTGCAATGCCGAAAACCGATGTAGAATTTGCCCAAACCGGACTTGAAAAGGTAGCATTACAGGCTTTAGAAAAAACAAAAAAATAACTTAAAAAGGGGCGCTGCAAGAAAGCCGCCCTTTTTAAATTGATTTTATGCGTGATGAAAATCACCTCTTGCCGGAGACGTTCATTTTAAAATAAAAGCAAGAGGTGATGTAAATGGAAAAGAATTGGTCAATCTCATTAGAGCATGAGGATTATGAACATGATAAGGAATTGGTTATTGCGGATGCCATTGATGCTGTTAAGCAGACAGCAAAGGGGTTTTATGTGAATGTCGTCACGCCTGCCGGCTTTGGAAACCCTGATGAATATTTAACAAAGGAGCTGTTTTCCAGGTTCGGTGCGGAAATTGATGTGAAGTTTATCGACCAGTGCGGCTGCGGAGGTTATGTGTTGCGGGTTTGGAAAAGAGTTTAGATAAATAATTCTCATTATAATTTTGTATGCAGTTAACGGGCATAGTAAAAACATGTTAAACATCCAATTTCAGTCATTTTATCAAGAGGGGGATGCTAATTGAATTGCCCGGACTGCGTTTATTCGAATCCGGAGGGGGTAAGATACTGCCTCAACTGCGGAAAAAACTTTAAACTGGGTGGGAATACGGACCCGGATCCAGACAGTTTATTTTACGAGTTTGCCTCTTACGTGGATGCAATGCCGAAGCAGCTGCGTTCGGTAGAACCAAAATTTCAAAACATTTTTTCAAGGGTGTTCCGAAAGCATAGTACACTGGAGGCGGACAGGCTGTTCATCGTTGGTACAGCCATTACAACGCCGAAGATAGAAGAAGTAAAGGAAACTTGGCCAAAGCCTTGGCTTTTTGCAAGAGTATTTTTGATTGGACTGCTTGCATTCTTAGGCATGCATATAGGCGTCACCGTGTTCCATAATTTTAACTTTTTACCGGGTCTCATCATTATTGGTGCTTTTGCAGTTCCTATTACGACGCTGATGTTTTTTTGGGAAATGAATGCTCCGCAAAATATCGCTTTTTACCGGGTCGTTTATGTGGTCTTGATTGGCGGCATTCTCTCGATGCTGGTTGCACTGTTGTTTTTTAATCTTGTAAAAAACAATATCAACCCCATCACCATTGGTATTGTGGAGGAAGTGGCGAAAGTGATGACTGTGATTTGGTTCGTTCGAAACCACAAATACAGGTACATGCTAAATGGGCTTTTGGTTGGGGCAGCAGTGGGAGCAGGCTTTGCAGCGTTTGAAACAGCGGGCTATGCACTAAGAAGCCTGTTAACAGGAGGGAGTTTCGAACACCTTTATTCGACTATACTCTGGCGCAGCGTTTTAGCTCCCGGCGGACATGTGGCCTGGGCTGCATTGACAGGTGGCGCTTTCTGTAAAGCACAAGGGGATCAAAAATTTGAACTTTCACTTTTGGTTAAGCCGTACTTTTTATTTGTTTTCCTTCTAGTTGTAGCGATGCACGCATTGTGGGATACACCGATTAAAGGCATGTCCCCATTCGGACATATTTTTCTTATGGTTTCTTCATGGGTTGTCGTTTTCTTAATGATTCGCAGGGGCCTAAAAGAAATTGCTAATAAAAAATGGCGAATTGCGTATGAACCGACACAGCCAACAGAGCCTTAAGAAATGATTGATTGAGGCATATTTTACGAGTAGTGTCTTGTTGGAATGGTATAGGAAAGGCCATATTTTACCCGAGTAATTTGAAATATTGAGGGACGGTAAAAATAAGGTGTGATTTTACCCGTCTTGTGCCTAATATAGAGGGAACGGTAAAAAACAGACTCGGTATTTACCTATTCCTTTCAACAAATAAAAGTATGAAATAAAAAATGCGATTGCAGATGAGGTCAATCGCATTTTTTATTCCCAGTGTTAAATATTACCGATTTCTTGCTGATAAAATTCATGCAACTTAAGATTATTTTTGGTGTTAATAATCAAGCCTGTATTGGGAGACTGGAACTTTGGGGGCAGGTGAAACAATGGCTCCGTGTTTGTTGCAATAGCTTCATGTGGAACCGAAATTTGAGGCCATTTTTTCATGAAATTGCCGCGACCCGCCAAGTGAAACCCCCACATTCCAAAAGATGGAACCACTGAATAAAATGCTTCTGTGTTGAAGCCAGCAGCCTGTAATGTTTTTGCGATGCTCCAATAGACGCGGGGCGTATCCTCTGGGGAGGTTGACTGGCATGCGATGATGCCATCAGTGTTTAAGTGCCGCCCGACTTGTTCAAAAAGTTCTTTTGTATATAATAAGCTGGTTTCAGTATCAACTGGGTCTGGAAAATCAATGATGATGACATCATATTCTTTCATTTTGCCCTTTAAATAAAGCTTCGCATCCAAAATATGAATCTTCAGCCTGTTATCTTTCAAAGAACCCTCATTAACATCAACAAATGCTGGTTCATTTGTAGCAAGCTTGATAATCATCGGGTCAATTTCAACTAGGTCGATATGAACGACATCATGATATTTAATGACTTCCCGAACGGCAAGGCCATCCCCGCCGCCCAATATCAGTACCCGTTTCCTTGATTTTGCGAGTTCCATCGCGGGCAGGACCAAGGCTTCGTGGTAATGTCTTTCATCCAGCGAAGAAAACTGGAATTCTTCATTTAGGTACAATCGAAGGTCCTTTGCCTCGACAAGCAAAATGTCATTGAGCTCACTCGTTCCATGGTAGAGGATATGGTGCCCTCCATTCTTAATTTCCTTAAGAATTTTCATGTCCCATGCATTTCCCGGGCGTCTGTTGGCTAAGGGCCTTGGATGTGGCTCTTTTAAATATTTAGGAGAAATCTGCCTTTCCATCCCTCTTTCAATTTCAATCACAGTGGCCCGCCCGGCACCGATTTTTCTAAGGAATTTTCTTAAGACAGGCCAAGCATCCTGAGGGGAGCAGGTATATAAATCAAAGGCTGCATACGCGTATTCGGGCCAGGTATGAATGGAAAAATGGGAGGTCGAAATCGCGATGATTCCCGTTACTCCTTGAGGTGAAAAGGCATGAAAGTAAGCCAGTAGAATTTCCAATTCCAGCTCATGGAGTGTATCAAGCATCAAGGTTTTTAATTCATCAGCGTTATTTAAGAGCTCCGCCCGACAATCGTAGGCATCCACGATGAGGTGTTGACCTTTCATCTCCATACTTCCAGCCCTTTCTCCATTTTGATTCATTTTGTTGTTTAAAAAAAATTTTCATAAATAAGGTATGTGAATGTAATTCGGGAAGTGATAAACATGCAAAATCGAACAAGCAGAAAAAAACAGAGAAGTGTTCTCATGTAAGTCCTATGCTATGAGGCCAAAGCAAGCGGGAAAAACCAAAGAAGTGTCCTCATGAAAGGTTCATGAGGACAAAACAAACAGAAAAACCCAGAGAAGTGCCCTCATGAAGGGCTTATGAGGACAAAGCAAGCAGAAAAACCCAGGGAAGTGTCCTCATGAAAGGTTCATGAGGACAAAACCAGCAGAATAACTCAGAGAAGTGTCCTCATGAAAGGCTTATGAGGACAAAACAAGCAGGAAAAACAAGGGAAGTTCCTCATGAAGGCTTATGAGGACAAAGCAAGCAGAAAACCCCAGGGAAGTGTCCTCATGAAGGGCTTATGAGGACAAATCAAGCAGGAAAAACAAGGGAAGTGTGCTCATGAAGGGCTTATGAGGACAACAAAAAAGGCAGAAAAACAAGGGAAATGTCCTCATAGAAAGACCCATGAGGACAAAAAAAGCAGAAAAACCAGAGAAGTGCCCTCAAAACGTCCATAGGGATAGTCAATAAATTAACAAGATCAATCTAGCGTGTGTGAAAATTGATACAGGCTTCAGCACATGAAAATGGTAAAATAGGAAAATCAATTTAGGATAGGGAGCTAGAGGCTATGAACAAAACTGAAATAATTGCGCGCAGAATACTAGGCTGGAAGTTAAATAGATGGGATCGATGGTATGATTTTGAAAAGGGAATTTTCATATCAGTAGATGAGTTTCAGCCCGAGCAGAACCTAGAGCACGCGATGCTAATCGTTGGAAGATTGAAAGAGTTGGGATTTACATATAAAACAGACGGGAATTGCCAGGCGTGCTTTAATGATGTTTGTGAAACCGGGAATACGCTGGCAGCGGCCATAACCGAGGCAGCCTTTGCAATCGCTGATAATAGTTCGGTTCCGGATGAATGGCTATAATTTATATAATGATATTATGTGAACTTAAACCTGTATATTAGCGACCGAATTGTTCACACATTCGGTCGCTGCAGCCCGGTCTGCTTTTTTGGCAGAAGCTCGGTTCAGACATCATGAATAATAGAATAAATGCCAGGTACCGTCCGAAAAAGGCAAGCTGCCTGGCACTTTTATCTTTAAATAATATCCAGGGGGACTTTGCTTACGGGTGCAGGGAAAACCTCTTCAAGTCTAGCTAATTCCTCTGTTGTTAATTCAATACAGGCAGCCGCCGCATTTTGCATGACGTGTACAGGTTGGACGGCTTTTGGAATGGCAATCACCTGATTGGAACGGATACACCAGGCTAGCACAATCTGCAATGGCTGCACATTGTGACTGTGTGCAATATTGAGAATGGTAGAATCACACAGCAGCTGTCTTCTTAAGGAACCTCCCTGGGCGATCGGGCTATAGGCCATTATGGGCATTTGATGCTTCCTTTGCCATGGGAGCAAATCAAATTCAATTCCACGTGAGCCTAAATGGTATAAAACTTGGTTGATTATACAATTTGTCCCGTTGGCGGCCGAAACTAGCTCTTCCATATCATCCGTGTCAAAGTTGGACACACCCCAGCGCTGAATTTTTCCCTCTTTTATTAGTTTCTCCATTCCTTCGATGGTTTCCTCAAGTGGAATTCGGCCCCGCCAATGTAACAGATATAAATCCAAATAATCTGTTTGCAGCCGTTTTAAACTGTTTTCACAGGCTTCGGCTATTTTATTTTTTCCAGCGTTATGAGGATAGACCTTGGAGACTAGAAAGACCTTCTCCCTGAGTCCTTTTATAGCTTCTCCGACAACTCGCTCTGCACCGCCATTACCGTACATCTCAGCCGTATCAATTAACGTCATGCCGAGTTCAATTCCAAGCTGGAGGGCTTTTATTTCCTGCTCTTTTGCACGGATGTTTTCTCCCATATTCCAAGTTCCCTGTCCCAAAACCGGTACAGACGAACCATCAGGAAGGGGAATTACACGCTTATTTAGGGTTTCCCTGATTTCAGATATTTTCCTGCTTTCAACCATTAAACCCGCCTCCTATATCCAGCTTTCATATAGAAAATAATACCATATTAACTAGTAATACGACCGGTCGGAAGTGGTAAATTTAAAAATAAAAATCTCAAAAAATATGCACGTTTTTTAACAATCGTCATATATTAGCTTCTGTGTGAGAAACTACGCAGGAAGGAAGTATGGATGATGAAAAAAAGCCAAGTATTAACACCAATCAAGAACAAGGGCAAAGATCTTGGAAATGGCGGATTTAAGATCGTTGAAATCAATGTGACTGACCCGTCTGAAAATTTATTTGCTGTGTGTACGCCTGTTAAAAAATAATAAAAAGACTATCCAGAAAAACTATCTTTTTTGTAAAAATACATAGAAAGATAGTTTTTTTTAGTTAATAGGATGTTAGAAATTTCAACTGCGCCTCTGTCTTCGTTCGATCGGACTCGCCAATCTGCGAGTTTTTATTTATTTCTCCTAATTTAGTGTTTTTCATATATGTAAGCGCATACATTGGTATTGAGCAATGGAGGTGATACCTTTGATGTATATTTATGGTAATGACTATATTAAGTATTTAAACGATGACAGCGCAGGACATTTGACCTACGATCAATGGAAAATAAAAAAGAGTCAACAGGACACCGATCAATGTGTTTCATGCGGAGCGGTAAAGGAACACTTACAGCCTTGTCCGAAATGCAGACATTAACTGTTATGTTTGAAAAATCCACCAAGCGGTGGGTTTTTTTATTTGCTAAAAAAGCCACTGGCTTATTGCAAATGAATCTAAATTCGAATAATATCTAATTAGATAATTATTAAAGTAGGTGTATGCAAACATGCAATTAAACAAAATCGTGGAATTTCATAAAGCCCTTGGTGACCTTACCAGAATCAAGATTATCGCTCTGCTGCAGCAAGGCCCTTTGCACGGTCAGGCGATTGCCGGAAAGCTGGGACTTAAACCGCCAACGATTACCCATCACATGGCCAAATTAAGAGAGGTGGGGTTGATCAAGGAGCGGCGTGATAAAAACACCATCTATTTTTCTCTCAATACAAAAATATTAGAGATGAGTGCCAAGGCGATATTGAAAGTTGGTACGGGAGGGGGAGCAGAAATGGAAATGTCAGTAACTGCTGATGAAAGGGAAGCAATTATAAAAAATTTCTTTACCAATGAAGGTAAATTGAAAACCTACCCAGCGCAGCGAAAGAAAAAACTTGTCGTGCTTGAGCATATGGTCAAAGGACTGGAACTGGGGAAAGTTTATCAGGAAAATGAAATCAATGAATATTTAAAACAATACCATGAGGATTATGCAACGTTACGGCGTGAACTGATTATGTGCCAGTTTATGTATCGTGAAAATAATCAATATGAGTTAAATCCAGTTGAGGTATGGTGGTTGAAATAAATTTTTTTACACATCTAATTAGATGGTTATGAAATTAGGTGACAGTGAAAGGAGTTCCTGGGAGATGGCTCTTGCCTTTATAAAAAAGGAAAAACAATACCAGAAGTTATTTCTGGCTGGAATCGTGAATGGAATCGGCGACCGCTTTAGTTCTGTTGCTGTCTTAGCTCTTGCGATCGAATTAACAGGGTCAGGCTTTGCAGTCGGCATGACGCTAGCGATTCGGCTGTTGCCCTTTGTTATCTTCGCGCCAATTGGGGGCAGGCTGGCAGACCGTTTTTCAAGAAGAACCATTTTAGTGGCAACAGACCTCATCCGCATCGTGTTTGCTTTATCGTTTCTATTAGTTCATGGGAAAGAGGACCTTTGGATTGTTTATGTAAGTACCTTCATGTTAGCGGTGGGCGAGGCTATTTATGCGCCAGCGAGAAAAGCAGCGATACCGCTGCTTGTCAACAAAGCCCATCTGATAAAAATAAATAGTCTGGAACAAGTATTGGTTGGGATTGTATTAATCGTCGGCGCCTTTTCAGGGGGGATTGTTTCTTACCTATTTGGGGCCGGATTAACCTTTTTGATTAATGCGGCCTCTTTTTTAGGTGCAGCAATTATCATTTCTTCCATCACATTTCCTGATGACAACTCCCTTCAGGATGAAAAGCAGTATCAAAAGGAAAAGCTGATTCCAACCATAAAAAAGGTAATTTTATTGTCCGTCCCGGTCCAAATTCTTCTTTTCTGTGAAGTGGTTATTGCGTCTATGAACGGCATTGATAATGTGCTGATTACCGTGTATGCCATAAAGGAGTACCATTTGGGTGATATAGGTGTAGGGCTCTTTTATGGGGCGTTGGGGATTGGTTTAACGTTAAGCTATTCTGTCGCCAACCGTCTGCGAAAAAATATTCTCGGGATTGGGTTGGCCTGTCTCATGCTCGAGGGGGCTTTCCTTATAGTATTGAGCCAAACCCATTATATAGCCGCAGCGTTTCTTGTGTTTTGCGCGTCTGCTTTTATGTCGGGGATTGGGAATGCCTGTTTTGATACTGTTCTAATGAAGGAAATTCCTGAGGAACACCAGGGAACAATGTTTGGGTTATTAGCATCCATTGGCAATCCATTATTAGGTGTTTCGATGCTTTTATCAGGGGCCGCTTTAGAATACCTGACCCCGCGAACCTTGGGGTTAATTGGCGGCAGCGCGTATATGTTCATCGCCATTTTCCTGATGGTCTTCCTTTCTATTAAACGTGTGCGGGAAAGGGAAACCATACCGAGTCCGCCATTTTTGAAAAAATAAGCGATTGTAAACCGAGCGGTGACAAACATCCATTTTTAAAAAGCTCGTATTTTCGCATTTACGTTTATGGTCAAGGCTGCATAAGAATAATTAAACCAATTAGAGAGGTGACTTCATTATGTGCGGCTGGTGCGGTTGCGGTGGTTATGGCTATGGTTTCGGGTATGGCGGCTTTAGCCCATTTGTATTAATAGTTGTATTGTTTATTCTTTTAATTATCGTTGGGGCTAGCTTTTATTAATTATAAGTAAAAAATGAGGTGTTCTTTGAAAGCACCTCATTTTTAATTGGTAATCTTTTTTCAGAGCGGTGAATACATAATGAGGAATAAACAAAAAAGGGGAGGATTATCTTGACCACAACTGTGTTGCTCGTTGTTTTAATCTCATCTCTTGCCTATATTCTTGGCGGATTTCTAGTTTTATTAAGGAAAAATTGGTCGGAAAGAACCTTATTATCACTGGTTGCTCTAAGCGCTGGATTGTTATTATCAATTGCTCTTTTGCATTTAATTCCACACGCTCAAGAAGACTTTCATGACAGCAGTTTGTTTGTAATGATTGGTTTCCTGATCATGTATTTTATTTTTCTGCCAGGGTCATTTAATCAGAAAAATGGAATAGAATATGGCGGGAAGTCTAGTGTAACGGGATTAACAGTGGGTATGCTGCTCCACAATTTATTTGAGGGATTATCCATTGGTATCAGCTATTCTGCCTCTTTTGAATTAGGTATTTTTGTTACCATTGCATTGGTGATCCATAAAATACCGGAGGGACTGTCCTATACTTCGGTCATGCTGGCCTTTTTAAATGGTCGTAAAAAAACAGCCATTTATCTTGTCATTCAGGGACTTTTCACCTGGGTGGGAGCAGGAAGTGCGGTTTTGCTTTCAGAAGTGAAGGATTTTCAAGAAACAATTGCAGCTATGTGTTTATCTGTAACAGCTGGGATTTTCCTATATCTTAGCGGGTCCATGTTATTGCCCTTAATTAATCGGGGAACCTTTAAAAGCACGCCTCTTTTCTTTATTGGTGGAATCTTGCTATTTTTTATCATACATAGTGTGGTCTAGCGCCAGGTGCAGGATCCCAAAATTGAACAATTGATAAAGTCGTAAAGAGCTGCGAAAGCAAGCAACTCTTTTCTTTTTTAGGAAGAGACTCTTAATTAGTCGAAATAGAAAAAATATGTCAGATTTTCTGACAAAGGAATATATAAACAACCTATATATTTGATACATTTGATCCATATTTTATAAATAGGGATTTGGGGGATTTTCATGGAAAATGGTGTAGGTGGTAGTAAAAATTTAAAAATAGAGAGATGCGTCTCTATTGAAGAACATTTGAACGAACTATCAGCACTTCTCACCCAGGTTGTTCGGGATGGAGCTTCGATTGGATTTTTACCGCCATTAAAGGAAAACGCGGCAAAGAAATATTGGGAATCTGTCTTAAATCCAAAGGTGATCTTATTTGTTGCTAAGATCAATAATATCATCGCCGGAAGTGTTCAATTACATCTATGTTCAAAGCAGAACGGCAAACATAGGGCTGAAATTGCCAAGCTCATGACTCATCCGAATTTTCGCCGAATTGGTATTGGGCGTTACCTAATGGAGAAGGCTCATGAAACTGCCATTCAAATGGGGAGAACTCTAGTTGTGCTTGATACCAGGGAAGGTGATCCGTCTAATAGACTTTATACTTCTCTTGGTTACATTCAAGCTGGTCGGATTCCAAACTTTGCAATGTCTGAAAATGGGAAATTAGATGCAACGATTATATACTATAAAAATCTGATTTAAAAGTTTGAGGTAACAATGGGGTGAAAGACTTTCTTCGCTCCTTTTGTTTAAACTAAAAGAAGACTCACTTTCACTAAAATAATGAGGCAAAGAACCGTCCCCGTGCATCGTTTTAAATAAAGTAAAAATCATCGTTAATTTTTCAGATTTTGGGAAACCTATTGGATGTGCTTTAGGAAAGGTGGCACGAATATGAATAATTTTTCCAATAATTTAAGGAGGATTGCGATGGGAATTTTAAGTGGAAATCCAAAGGAGGAGCCGATGCACTATGGCGAAGTATTCGATCTTTGGGCATCAGTTCTAGTTGGTAATGGCAAGATTGCAGGTTATCAAACGATGATAAACCATACAGGGGACGATGATTTAAAGAAATTATTAAAAGAAGCAATTGAGCTTTGTCAGCAGGAAAAGAAACAAGTGGAAGAACTTTTAAAAGAAAATGGAATTGGGTTGCCTCCAGCGTCACCCGAACCTCCGGAAGCTTGTTTAGAAGATATTCCGGTGGGAGCGCGCATTCCAGATCCCGCTATTGCAGCTGGTCTTTCTGCCGATATTGCAGCGTCATTAGTGACTTGCAGCCAAGTTATAGGTAAATCCATTCGGGAAGATATCGCCATGATGTATGTTCAAATCCATAACCAAAAGGCAGCGCTTGGTGGTAAAGTTCTTCGGTTAAACAAAGAAAAAGGCTGGCTTATCCCGCCTCCGTTACATCCAAATAAACAGGGTGACTGTTAAGAATATTAGGATGAAGACAAATTTGTCTCCATCCTTTATTTCATCATTGTTAAGTTAATGAACTATAGCCTGGATTCCGGTCTATCCAAGTTCAATTTTTTAGTGGTCCAGATCGCCAGCTGCAAAGTCAGAGCATCCCTAAAATCTTTGGGATCGTACCCTGTTTCTTCTTTAATTTTATTTAACCGATAAATTAATGTATTTCGATGGATAAAAAGGGCATCAGCTGTGTTTTGGATGTTTAGATTGTGATCGAAAAACGCTTCCAATGTCTCCAAGTAGCTTTTCAATGTACTATTCATAATTCGTTTAGAGAATTTTTCTGCATCTTCCCACTTGGTCTTATAGATAAGGGCTTTTGATTCGACCTTGGAGAAGGGGACGATTTCCAGCTTAATATCGGTAATATCGAGCGCGAGGTCACAGTCCAAATAAGATTCATGAAAATTCTTTATATCGTAAAAAGGAGTGCTGAATGATAGGCGGTGGGAGACCTTAAGGCGCCTCAGTTCATGAGCAATCCTATCAAACACTTTTGATGTTTCAGTCAGGGTGCATTCCGAAAAGGCGATAAAAATTCTATTTATGTTAATGAAGCCAATAATTGCATTTTGTCCACTAATCGTTAATTCCAATTGTTTTATAAGCGTATTGTTAGAGATGGAACGCTCGTTCATTTGGATTATGCATGAAATAAAAGGGGGATGAAGCTGTTTATCCAACAAACTTAGTCCCCGTTCAATATTAGTAATAGACGGTACCGATTTTAGCAATTCTTCTAAAATCATATCCTTGGTTCGCTGCTGCCATTCAAGCTGCGTGGAAATATAATTTTGCATGATCATGAGCTCCGTTGTCATTTTGACTAATCCTCCGAAATCCTGTGTTTCGATAGGATTTCCGGTAATGCCTATGACTCCAACGATGCTGTCTTTAAACACGATAGGCAGATTTATTCCCGGCTGAGAACCTTTTAATCCTCTTGCCTGCTCCTCTGAAATAGTTACTGTTTTACCGGTCTTTAAGACTGCTACAGCTCCTTCATGAATATCTCCTATTCTCGAAGAATCCCCGGAAGCAATGATGATCCCATGTTCATCCATTATGTTTATATTGCGATCAAGGCGAAGCGAGGTTTCCTTTACAATGGTGGAAGCGATTTCCTTTGTTAACATAATTCCTCCAATAAATTAGTTATACCTAACAAAAAACAATATATTTTTTTTGATATTTTTGTTTATTATACACGATGAATTACAAAAGTAGAAAAAGTATAATAATTCTATAAATTTAATGAAAACGTTTTCCGAGGAGGTTGCCATGAAAATAGTAATCGCCCCTGACTCTTTTAAAGGCAGCATGAGTTCAGTAGAGGCAGCAAGCTCAATTGAAAAAGGAATTCTCCGAGCGTTCCCTGCGGCAGAAACAGTCTTATTGCCCGTTGGCGACGGCGGAGAAGGCACATTGGAAACGCTTGTATCCGCAACGAACGGAAATACTGTTCCGGTGAATGTTACAGGTCCTTTAGGGGACAAGGTTTCAGCAGAGTACGGTGTTTTGGGTGACGGTGAAACATGTGTAATCGAAATGGCAAAGGCATCGGGACTTGCACTTGTGCCGCCATCTCAGTTGAATCCGTTAAAAGCAACAACCTACGGAACTGGGGAATTGATTAAACGGGCACTTGATGATGGATACAAATCCTTCATTCTCGCAGTAGGCGGTTCAGCCACTAATGACGGAGGAGCTGGAATGCTGCAAGCTCTTGGCTTAAAACTTCTAGATGCAGATGGCACTGAGATTGGCTTTGGCGGTGGAGAACTAAGAAAAGTTGCAATCATCGATATGTCATTATTTGATACGAGAGTTGCAGATTGCAAGTTTCTTATCGCATCAGATGTCCAAAATCCTTTAATTGGTCCCGATGGTGCATCTAGTGTCTTCGGACCTCAAAAAGGAGCATCACCAAATGATGTGGATTTTCTTGATGCATGTTTATCTAATTTTGCAGATGTCATTGAAAAAACAACAGGGATCCATATTCATAATCTTCCCGGATCAGGTGCGGCGGGAGGGATTGGCGGTGCTTTTCAAGCCTTTTTCCCATCCAAGATGAGACGAGGTATTGATGTGGTCATTGAGTATACCCGGCTGAATCATCTGGTCGAGGGTGCGGATCTTGTCATTACGGGCGAGGGAAGAGTAGACTTCCAAACTGCTTCCGGTAAAACTCCAATGGGAGTGGCACAGGTTGCACAATTAAAAAATATACCTACAATCATTCTGGCAGGTTCTGTTGGTAAGGGTATTGATGCGCTTTATCAATATGGCGTTGTAAGCGTTCAGAGTATTATTAATCGCCCGATGGATTTAAATGAGGCAATGGAAAATGCAGGAGAATTAACAGAATTTGCCGCAGAGCAAATCGTTCGATCGTTTTTTTATCAGAAGAAGCTGATTGAAAACCAAGTTAAGAATGGTTAAAAAGTAAAATCAGTTGATAATTCTAAGTTCAATTGCTTTTCGAAGATTCACTTTAGTGTTTGTCATTGCAAGTAATTAATATTATCCTAGAGAGGAGCTTTAAATCTATGAAAATCAAAGCTACACTTGATAGAATTCCTGGTTCGATGATGCTGTTCCCCCTGCTCATTGGTGCAACACTAAACACGCTATTCCCAGGCACTCCTACTTTTTTCGGGTCATTCACCGGGGCACTTTGGGGAGGAGCAATGCCAATACTAGCAGTATTCTTCTTCTGCATGGGTACAACCTTAAGTTTTAAAGCTACACCTTACATCGCCAAGAAGGGCGGCGCGTTACTATTAACCAAAATTGGTGTGGCAGCCATAATCGGTATCATAGCGGCACAGTTTATCGGTAATGGAATGGTCCTTGGAGGATTGTCAGTATTGGCGATTGTTGCTTCCATGAATGATACAAATGGTGGTATGTACATGGCGTTGATGGGCCAATTCGGTAAAGCTGAGGATGCCGGTGCATACTCTATCATGTCACTTGAGTCCGGTCCTTTCTTGACAATGGTTTCTCTAGGTCTTGCCGGCCTTGCTGGTTTCCCATGGCAAACGATGGTTGGCGCGATTTTACCAATGGTTTTAGGGATGATTATTGGAAACTTGGATCCGGATTGCCGTGAGTTTTTCGGAAAAGCAGCTCCTGTTTTAATCCCTTTCTTCGCATTTGGACTTGGCGCCGGGCTGGATTTCAACAAAGTCGCAACTGCCGGTTTAACAGGAATTTTATTAGGTATTGGTGTTGTAGTTATTACTGGTTCAGCTTTATTCGTTGTAGACAAATTGACAGGCGGAAATGGAATTGCAGGACTAGCCGCCGCTACCACTGCAGGTAATGCTGCTGGTGTTCCTGCTGCCGTTGCTGCTGCCAACCCTGCTTATGCAGAGGTTGCTGGGTCTGCAACAATCATGGTAGCAGCGAGCGTCATTGTAACAGCAATTTTATGTCCAATTGTTACTGCATGGTATGCAAATAGACTTAAGAAAAAAGAGCAATTTAAACTTCAAGTGAACAGAGCAAGTTAACGATATCTGGAAAATCATCCGTTATTCAATATGGATTAATACTTGATCAGCATTAATTATGCTTTAAGGTGTTTAACAAAAGGCAATGTAAAGCAACGATAAACCCCTGAGAGCGATCTCAGGGGTTTGGCAGTTAGGGTGTCTTCTCCTAAATGGAGATAAATAGTTTGAAATGCCGACCTAACTGGCAGCACGATAGCATTTCCTGAAAACATTTGCGAAAGAGAGTGTATAGACATGAAAACAAACCTGTTGTACGGCCAAAACGGACTTGAAATTGAAGTCCCTGATCATTCATTTGTTGTAGAACCAAAAGATCTGCCTGCGATGGAAAATGAACGGGAAGCGATTAAACAAGCATTAAGGAACCCAATTGGAACCCCGTCCTTAAAAGAGATGGTCAAGTCTACAGATACGGTTGCCATTGCAATCAGCGATATTACCAGACCAACCCCGAACCATATTCTTGTCCCGTTATTAATTGAAGAATTAAGCCACGTTCCATTGGAGAATTTTGTTGTCATCAATGGAACAGGGACTCATCGCGATCAGACCAGAGAAGAGTTTGTGCAAATGCTCGGTGAATGGGTTGTCGATAATATCCGAATCATCAATAATAACTGTCATGATAAAAGCACCCAGGTAAACATCGGACGAAGCAAATTTGGCTGTGATGTGTATCTCAATAAAGACTATGTCGAAGCCGATTTCCGGATTGTAACTGGATTTATTGAACCTCACTTTTTTGCTGGATTCTCCGGAGGGCCAAAAGGAATCATGCCAGGCATTGCCGGGATTGATACGATTATGACCTTCCACAATGCCAGAATGATCGGCGACCCGCTGTCAACATGGGGAAATATGGTCAATAACCCAGTCCAGGACATGACAAGGGAAATCAATGGACTTTGTAAACCACACTTTATGTTAAATGTTACACTGAATAAAGAAAAAGAAATCACAAACGTATTTGCAGGAGAGTTATACGAAGCCCATGACAAGGGATGTGCTTTTGTAAAGGAACATGCTATGGTCCGATGTGATGAGCGGTTTGATGTAGTCATTACCTCCAATTCTGGATATCCGTTGGACCAGAATCTTTATCAGGCCGTCAAAGGGATGAGCGCTGCACAAAAGATTGTTAAAAAAGGCGGGGCCATTATTGTTGCTTCAGAATGCTCTGATGGACTGCCAAGTCATGGGAATTATGCAAAAATCTTTGAGTTCGCAGACAGTCCGCAAGGCTTACTTGACCTGATCAACAATCCTGAATTTAAAATGTTTGACCAATGGCAGGTGCAAAAACAGGCGGTAATCCAAGTTTGGTCAGATGTTTACGTCTATTCGAAGCTAACAGACGAACAAGTCAAGGGTGCCATGCTTAAACCAACACATAATATTGAGAAAACACTTGAAGAACTTAAACAGGCATATGGAGAAAACATGACTGTGGCTGTCTTACCGCTAGGGCCGCTGACAATTCCATATGTTGAAGAGTAGTAGTTTGAAATAAAAAAAGTCACAAAATGTTCACAAAAAATAACAAATATGTTATCTTATAAAATGTTATTAGAAATAGAATGTTCATTGATGAAATGTAACATGATGTCGCACTTTCATTCTGTTATTCTATTTTTATAGTTGGCGGGAAGGATTTCTAGTATTTTTAAATGCTTAGATATTAGCCCATCATAAACGGTTTATGTGAATTTGTTTGCATGAAACCGCTTTATGGTGGGCTATTTTTATTGAAAAAATACATAATGGAGGAAAATATATGGCATTTCATAATCCTGATCAAATTGCCCGAAAAGTAGTTGAAGCTGGCGCGAAAAAAGCAGTAATGCCGATTCGTCATGCCCTGCTGTTAGGTTTCTTAGGAGGAGCGTTTATAGCATTGGGCTTTCTATTAGACATACGTGTAATTGGCAACTTGCCAAAAGAATGGGGGTCATTCGGCTCATTTCTCGGCGCTTCGGTTTTTCCGGTCGGCCTCATGCTGATTATTATTGCCGGCGGCGAACTGCTCACGGGAAATATGATGGCCTTGCCGATGGCAGTATTGGCTAAGCGGGCAACAATCCTGCAACTAATGAGGAATTGGCTGCTGATTGTTGTTAGTAACTTTGTCGGTGCTATCTTTGTAGCTTACTTCTTTGGCCATGTGGTGGGCTTGACAGAAACAGGACCATTTTTGGAAAAAACAGTGGCAATCGCCCAAGCAAAAACAGGCGAAACTTTTGTTCAAGCATTAATTTCTGCAGTCGGCTGTAACTGGCTGGTCTGTTTGGCGGTGTGGATGGCATTTGGTGCTGAAGACATTGGTGGAAAGATGTTTGCAATTTGGTTCCCTATCATGGGATTCGTTGCAATCGGTTTCCAGCACGTCGTGGCCAATATGTTCGTGATTCCAGCCGCCATTTTTGCCGGCAGCCTCAGCTGGACCGATTATTTTAGTAACTTTGTACCGGTATTTATTGGCAATGCCATTGGCGGAGGAATTTTCGTCGCCTTGATCTACTGGATGGTATATAAAGAGACATTACGGACTAATGCTTCACATGCATTAAACAACATAAAAAAGGCCGTTTAACAATCTAACTTGCTTTAGTTCGCAAAAAATATAAATTTATGATATATTCATAGTGTTAATGTTAAAATTAGTGAAGAAGGCATTGAAATCAGGTAACAGTTGTTGCTTTGATTTCCTGCTTGTCACAGATAATATGGCGGGAATGATCGCTAGTATATAAAAAATATGCTCAGAAATTCTCCCCCCATGAAACGGTTTATACCAATTAGGTATAGCAACTGTTTTATGGGGGTTTTTTGTGTTTAGGAGGGACGTATTTTGTCGGAAAAAGTGAATGTGTTTATTAATGGAACCGCGCGTGAGATTGAGGCGGGAACTCGAATCTTGGATTACCTTATTTCACAGGATATCCAGCATCCACATGTTTGTTATTCAGAAATTCTTGGTCCAGTCCAAAGCTGTGATACCTGTATGTGTGAGGTGAACGGCACGATTATGCGGGCCTGTTCGACTGTCATGGAGGAAGGGATGAATATCCTGACAGCATCTGAGGTGGCGAAAAAGGCGCAGGAAGAAGCGATGGACCGGATTTTGGAAAATCACTTATTGTACTGTACAGTCTGCGACAATAACAACGGCAATTGCCGTGTCCATAATACAGCGGAAATGATGGGAGTCGAACATCAAACTCGTCCCCACCGCTCAAAGGGATATGAAGTGGATATGTCCCATCCATTTTACCGTTATGACCCGGACCAATGTATCTTGTGCGGACGCTGCGTGGAAACCTGTCAGGACCTGCAGGTCAATGAAACATTGACGATTGACTGGGAGCGCCAGCAGCCTCGTGTGTTGTGGGATGGGGGAAAAAGTATCAATGAATCTTCCTGCGTTTCCTGTGGACAGTGTGTCACGGTTTGTCCATGTAATGCCTTAATGGAAAAATCGATGCTTGGAAATGCCGGATTCATGACCGGAATCGAAGATGACTTACTGACGCCGATGATTGACCTTGTCAAAGCGGTGGAGCCGGATTACCAAACCATCTTTGCTGTATCCGAAGTCGAAGCAGCCATGCGTGACACACGCATTGAGAAAACAAAAACAGTTTGTACGTTCTGCGGTGTCGGCTGCTCATTTGAAGTCTGGACAAAAGACCACGAGATATTAAAAATTGAACCATCTGAAAATGCCCCAGTCAACAGCGTATCTACGTGTGTGAAAGGGAAATTCGGCTGGGATTTTGTCAATTCAAAAGAGCGGATTACCACACCATTAATACGTAAGGGCGATGTGTTTGTTGAAGCCTCTTGGGATGAAGCCTTAGATCTTGTGGCTGAAAAATTAGGCGGCATCAAAAATATGTACGGAAGCGATGCATTAGGATTTATTGCTTCTTCAAAAATCACTAATGAAGAGAACTACCTGATTCAAAAATTAAGCCGTCAGGTATTTGGCACCAACAACGTGGATAACTGCTCCCGTTATTGCCAATCGCCGGCGTCTTGGGGCTTGCAGCAAACAGGCGGCATCGGCGGCGATTCTGCAACAATTCAAGACATCGCCGGCGCAGGACTGGTGATTTTGGTCGGCTGTGCGCCGGCAGAGGGACATCCTGTTCTTGCCACACGAATTAAAAGAGCACATAAGCTTCATGGACAAAAGCTGATCACCGTTGATGTACGCAAACATGAAATGGCCGACCGTGCCGATTTGTTTGTACGTCCAAGACAAGGTACGGATTATGTTTGGCTGTCTGCTGTAACAAAATACATCATTGACCAAGGCTGGCATGATGAAGAGTTTATTCAAAAGCATGTGAATCATTATGATGAATTTATAAACATGATTGAGCCTTATACTCTTGAAGAAGCAGAAAGAATGACCGGTATTTCACAAAAGGCATTAATCCAAATGGCGGAAATGATTCGGGATGCAGACGGAACCGCAATTTGCTGGGGTATGGGTGTAACGCAAAACATCGCCGGTTCTCATACATCTGTTGCCATTGCCAATCTTCTGCTTTCTACTGGAAATATGATGCGCCGCAATGCAGGGGCATTCCCGCTTCGTGGACATAACAACGTACAAGGTGCTGCTGACATGGGCACGATGCCAAATATCTTCCCTGGCTATCAGCAAGTAGCAAACGACGAAGTTCGTACAAAGTTTGAAAAAGCTTATGGCGTAACACTACCTGCAAAGCCTGGTCTTGATAATATTGAGATGCTTGAAGCAATTGATAAGGGCGAATTGAAAGGAATGTATATCGTCGGGGAGGACATGGCATGGGTGGATGCCGATTCCAATCATACTCAAGCAATGCTTGCTAAACTCGATTTCCTTGTCGTTCAAGAAATTTTCTTAACGACAACGGCTCAGTTTGCAGATGTGATTTTACCAGGCGTGCCTTCCCTTGAGAAAGAGGGTACATTCACCAATACAGAGCGCCGTGTCCAACGATTATACCAGGCATTGGAGACAACTGGTGACAGCAAGCCTGACTGGTGGATTCTACAGCAGGTGGCAAACCACATGGGCTTTAACTGGAATTATACCCATCCAAGTGAGATTTTTTCAGAAATGGCAAGCTTGACCCCGTTTTTTACACATTGTAACTACAATGTGCTTGAAGGCTGGAACAGCTTTACATGGGGATCGCCAGACGGAACGGACACGCCTGTTCTATACCTGGACGGCTTTAACTTCCCTGATAAGAAAGCTCGATTCGGCTTGTTTGATTACGTACCACCGGTGGAATTCCCGGATGAGTTTGACTTAGCTCTTGATAACGGACGTTTACTTGAACACTTCCATGAAGGGAACCTTACGCATAAATCAGAAGGGCTTCAGTACAAGTTCCCGAAAGTTTTTGTTGAAGTTTCACCAGAGCTTGCCAAAGAGCGTGGGGTGAAGGATGGCACGATTGTCCGTCTCGTTTCACCATATGGTGCGATTCGTCTTCCGGTTCTTGTAACAGACCGTGTTGAAGGAAAAACCGTGTATGTCCCAATGCACTCCTCAAGCCATGAGAGCGCCGTAAACTTGTTGACAGGCGGGGCGGTTGATGTTGTAACACATACACCTGCTTATAAACAAACAAAGGTGCGAATGGAAGTGCTGCAAACAGAGGGAGAAAATCCGCTGCCAAGATTCAACCCGCGCAACGCCACACGCACTCCGCAGATGGGTCTTGAAATCTACCGGAAATGGGAACGCGGCGATTACGTGCCGATTTCAAGTGTCAATGAACATGTACAGCCTGGCCTGTATGACAGGAGGAACGCATAGTGGCTCAGCCAATTAAAAGCATTAAAAAAGTAGAATTGACAGAAGAGCAACAAAAAACGCAATCCTTGGAGAGTCTTCTCTCCGAGGTTGCCCAAAATAAAGATTCCTTGCTGGATACGCTTCAACTGTTGCAAGAGCTTCACAACAGCGGTATTTTGGATGCGATGAACAGCCTTGTCAAAGCAAAAGAGCAAGTGGCAAAAATTGCGGTTGGCCAAATGACACGAGAGCCCGTTACGAATCTCATCAACAACGCAATGGCAGCAGGCGGCGCCTTGACGACGCTTAATCCCGAAATGACAAAAAAGCTGATGAATGGCGTTGCAAATGGTTTGGAAAAGGCCGAAAAAGGACTCCAAGCCAATTCGAAAGTAGGAATACTTGATTTATTGAAGGTATTGAACGATTCGGATATCAATAGGGCAATTGGTTTTGGTTTGAATCTCTTGAAGGGTGTCGGGGAAGGCTTAAAGGATTAAAGGAGGGGGAAACCCATTTGATGATTTTAAAATGAATGGGTTTCCTTGTTTCAATCGAAAACTATTCTGAGACGACAAATGAAGGGGAAGTCGATAATGGGAAAAAATTTAGAACACCAATTTAGTATGCTGGTTCGGGAAATCAGAAAAGAGTACGTTGGAAATGGCCCAAAAGAAATTAGTACCCGATTCGTGGAAAGCTGGGCAATAAGTGAAATGAAAGGCAACCTTACGAATGTAGAGAAGTTTATGATTAACTCTGAACAAGGAAAGCAAACCGTTCATGAGGCTCGGACCAAGCTGGTAAAGGAAATCTATAAAAGACAAGAGGTTGTGGATAAGTTTGAAACCTTAATGGGAGCTAGAGTGCTGCGGCTCTTTTCCGATATTAATATTGACGAAGATATCGCTATGACTGTTTTTGTTTTTGATAAATCAATAGATCAAAAAGGTAAATAAGGGAGACAGGGAGTATGGACCAGCAAATGCAGGTAACAAACCAGGTGCTGCGATATGAAAATGGTGTCGTGCAGCTTGTTGAGGATGTGGTTGTGACGGAATATCCAATCACGATTATGTTAAATGACCAAGAATTTGCTACCCTCGTATGCAGCCCGGAGGATATTGAGGAACTTGTCGTCGGATTTTTGGCGTCAGAGGGGATGATCAGCCGCTATGAGGATATTAAGGAACTTCAGTTTGTTGAAACAACAGGGAAGGTCTTGGTGACGACACATCGGATCAATAAATTGAATGAAATGTTCCACTCAAAGCGCTACATCACGTCGTGCTGCGGAAAAAGCCGGCAGAGTTTTTATTTTTATAATGATGCCAGAACCGTTAAGCCGATTGAAGTGAAAAATAAAGTGCTCACCGTCGACGATTGCTTCCGTCTGATGGAGATGCTGCAGGAATCGTCAACAATTTTCCAAGGTACGGGCGGTGTTCATAACGCAGCATTATGTGACGAAAACGGAATTATTGTCGCGAGAACCGACATTGGCAGACATAATGCTTTGGATAAAATTTATGGCTACTGTTTGAAGCATCACATTTCCATCGAGGACAAAGTGATTGCTTTTAGCGGGCGCATCTCCTCAGAGGTATTATTAAAGGTAGCAAAAATTAGATGCGGAATGGTCTTGTCAAAATCAGCGCCAACAGAACTGGCACTAAGGTTGGCAGAAGAACTGGGGATTACGACTGTAGGCTTTATCCGAAATAATGCTTTAAATATTTATACAAACTCGGAACGAATCATGACACCTGAATTTGTGAAATAAGGGGGTACCGCTAGTCGTTGCTAAGCGGTATTTTGTTTTTTGATAGTATTGGTATGTTCCGCTGATATGTTAAAATTCTTCTAGAGAATCCTTATGATGAGGTGTTTTATGGAATTACGCCAATTAAATCTATTTATGGAGGCTGCTAAACACAAAAGTATTACCAAGGCAGCGGAGAGTGTGCACATTTCACAGCCTGCCTTGAGTAAATCGATTATGGCATTAGAGGAAGAGCTTGGTATGACCTTGATTGTCCGCAGCAATAAGACAACGAATCTCACAGACGCAGGGAATGTGGTGCTAGAATATGCCCAAAAAATTTCCGTCCTGCTTGATGAAATGACTAAGACATTAAATGATATGACCGATCTGAAGAGGGGAGAAATAAACATGGGCCTGCCGCCCTTTATCGGAAGTTTATTTTTTCCAAAGGTAATGGCTAAGTTTCATCAGGCATTTCCTAATATCAAATTAAATATTACCGAGTACGGTGGAGCGAGGGTGGTCAAGAGCGTTGATGAAGGGGAATTTGAGCTTGGTGTTACTGTTCTGCCAATTGATGAACAGGATTTTCAAGTTTACCCGATTGTAGAAGAAGAAATGATGCTGGTGGTTCATAAAGACCATCATCTTGCTGCTCGTAAACAAGTAGAGATCAAGGAATTGGCAGAAGAGGAATTTATCTTTTACCATGAAGAATTTTCATTAAATCAGATTTTAAGGAATCAATTCTTTATATCTGGTGGATTTGAGCCGAAGATCTTATTTAAAAGCACGCAATGGGATCTGATGTCGGAAATGGTGGCAGCCAACTTGGGAATAACCGTTCTTCCACAATCCATTTGCAATCGGTTAATGAATAAGGATTTAAAAATCATTATCCTAAGGCCAGTCACCTTATGGAAGCTCGCCGTCATTACCAAAAAAGACCGCTATATTTCCAATGCTGGGAGAACCTTTATTGACTTTATTTTGAATGAATCATTATAACTTTGAGTTATGAAAATCATTCTAAATATGTATTTTACGAATATAAGAATTCGTCGTAACATTACTCTATAGTTTAAATCGAGAAGTAAAAGGAGCATGAAGGTTTCTCCTTTTTCTTCATTTGGAGAGGATTTTTACGATGAAAATTGGAGTTATTATTTTACAGATATTATTCATACATGTTTTTTTATTTCTCGGAGCTGCACTAAAAGAAATCGTTCCACTTCCTATACCTGCTTCGATGTTTGGTTTGTTCCTATTGTTTTTGGCACTGTGCCTTCATATCATTAAGCTGGAATGGATTGAAAAGGGCGCCAATTGGCTGCTGGCAGAGCTGCTGTTATTCTTCGTACCGTCCGCAGTAGGGATTGTGAATTATGATGAAATCATCAGTTTTCAAGGAGCCGAAATCGTCGTATTGATTGGGGTCAGCACCGTCATTGTCATGGGAATGACAGCCTTAATCGCGGAAAAAGTAACAAAAAGGAAAGGAAGTGAGCAGCTTTGATGATGGTATTGTGTATTTTAGGAACTTATCTCATCTATCGTTTATCGAAAAAGATTTATGGGAAATGGCCGTTTCCTTTATTTCATCATTTACTGCTTGCACCGATTCTGTTAATCGTCGTCATTTCAGTCATGCATGTTTCCGCTGATCAATATTTGGATGCAACAAAATGGCTGACACATATGCTGGGGCCGGCTACGGTTGCATTTGCGATACCTATTTATAAACATTTGCCAACGGTCAAAAAATATTTAGGCACCATTATTATCAGCACTATTAGCGGATCGTTGGTGGCGATATTTTCAACTTTTGCACTATCAAAAATAATCCATTTGAAATATGATTTTATGGCGTCAATCCTTCCGAGGTCCATTACAACTCCGTTTGCCATTGAGGTTTCAAAAGAGATTGGCGGACTGCCAACGTTAACAACTGTGTTCGTTATCTTGACTGGCGTGATTGGCGGTGTTGTCGGCCCTTCCGTGATCAAATGGCTATCCATCCAGACGCCGATTGCCAAAGGCCTTGCACTCGGAATGGGCGCCCATGGGGCAGGAACAAACAAAGCACTGGAATATGGGGAGCAGGAAGCGACATTCTCGTCCCTGGCTATGATTTTTGCTGCTTTTATAACCTTAATGTTGGGGGCATTGCTGATTCCGGCGATAATTTAGTGAATATCCCCATAAACGGAGCATTCCTTACGAATATGTTTATATGTAAAAAAAAACATGGGGACGGTTCTTCTGCTTTTGAGGCAGAAGAACCGTCCCCATGCATCATCGGAGAGAAGACAAATGACAGAAGAAACTTATCAATCTCGTGAGGAACGAAAAAAAGCGGAGAATACTAGGCAGGGCCACCAGAAAAGAAAAGGATTACCCTTAAAAGGGTCGTTGTTAAAAAAGGTGGTCCTGATCTGTTTGGTGATTGGACTTGTATCAACCGGGGCAGGGGCGATCACGTTCGCATCGATGGTGAAGGGTACACCTGAATTGGATGCTTCCAAATTAATCGACCCTCTATCGACGAAATTTTATGATAAAGATGGAAACTTCATTTATGAATACGGGAAGGAAAAGCGGACGAAAATCTCGTATGAGCAAATTCCGGAAGTGCTGGAGAATGCATTCATTGCCACGGAGGATTCCCGTTTTTATGACCATCATGGCATTGACATCAAAAGGACGGCGAAAGCCATTTTTGTCAATGTAACAGGGGATTTCGGATCACAGGGCGGGAGTACGATTACGCAGCAGGTCATCAAGAACTCATTTCTGACACGTGAAAAAACATTGAAGCGAAAGGTGCAGGAATGGGATTTGGCGTATCAGTTGGAGAAAAAGTATTCTAAGCACGAAATCTTAATGATGTATTTGAACAAGATCTACCTTGGCAACCACTCATACGGAGTGGCGGCCGCAGCAAAGAACTACTACGGGCTAGAGCCAAACGATTTGAAAAAGTTGACACTCGCGCAGGCGGCGTTGCTGGCCGGACTGCCGCAAAGTCCCAATAATTACGACCCAACCAAGCCGGAGAATAAAGAAGCGGCTGCCAACCGCCGTAATCTAGTCTTAAGCTTGATGCATCGGCATGGCTATATTACCGAAAAACAGATGGAGGAAGCCTCAAAAGTTCCAGTCACAGAAGGGCTTATTCCAAAAAGTGAGCAGCAAGGAATGCCATATGAAGCATTTTTGGATGCTGCAGTAAAAGAGATTAAAGGAAAGCTGAAGGATGTAGACGTTAGCACCGACGGGTTAGCGATTTATACGACATTGGATCCGAAAGCACAGAATTATGCAGACAAAATCATGAACACCAATGAAATCATTGCTTACCCGGATGCGAAGTATCAGGGAGCGTTTGTCTTTATGGATACAAAAACGGGGGAAGTCAGGGCAATTGGCAGCGGCCGAAACGAGTACCAAGCCGACTTTCTTGGCCACAACTTGGCGGTTGACATCAATCGTCAGCCGGGTTCCACCTTTAAGCCGATACTTGATTATGGTCCCGCAATTGAAGAATTAAAGTGGTCTACGGCCCATTTAATCAATGATAAGCCAACAGCTTACTCAACCGGCCAGCAGATTTCTAACTGGGACCATCAATATCATGGAATGCTGACCATCCGCTCCGCGCTGCAAAACTCTTATAATATCCCAGCCCTTCTCACACTTCGAGAGGTTGGTCTTGATAAAGCGAAGAACTTTGCCGAACAGCTTGGCATTACCTTTAAAAATGATCAGGTCTATGAGTCTTATGCAATCGGAAGCAATACCGTCAGTCCTATAGCTATGGCTGGGGCTTATAGCGCCTTCGGAAACGGGGGAGTCTACAATAAACCGCATTTTGTCCAAAAGGTTGTTTTGGCAGACGGCACAACGGTGGATTTTGCCGAGAAACCAAAACGTGTTATGCAGGATTACACTGCCTATATGGTCACCGATATGTTACGGACTGTCGTCGATGCAGGAACAGGAACAACCGCCAATATCTCCGGTTTGGATGTCGCGGGAAAAACGGGAACTACCAATTTTGACGCCCAAACCCGTGAGAAATATGGATATCCAAACAACGCAACCAATGACAGTTGGTTCGCTGGTTACACACCCCAGTACACGATGGCGGTCTGGACGGGATATGCACAAAACGGTACTGGCACCTATCAGGAAGGAAATACGACGAAAATTGCCCAATATATGTTTAAAGCGATGATGCAATCATTTGGAACCGATTCTTCGAATTTCCAGCAGCCTAACAGCGTGTATGAAGTCAATAACGAATTGTATATCAAAGGTGTCGCTTCCGCTGAAGTACCGCCAAAGCCAATTGAAAAAGTAAAAACTGAAATCGAAAATGGCTGGAATAATTGGAAAGAGAAACATAAAAAGAACGAAGGGAAAAAAGAAAAAGATAAAGAAAAAGAAAATGGCAAAGGCAAGGACAAAGGGAAAAATAAAGAAGAATAACCTGTTCGAAAAAATTTTCAGGCTGTCGACTAAGTCGGCAGCCTTTTATTGTGGAAAAATAGTTAAGTAGCCAAAGGTAATTAAAGATGGTTGAGTGTTCCGTTAAATTCGTTTGTATACCAATCACTTGTATACAAACGAATTTGAATATGTTATATTCTTACTAGTCAGAAAATTAAATCAATATTGGTGGTGGATTATGGAAAAATACAATATCTGTGTTCATTTTCTTTTGGGAAAAGCATTGCAAAAGGTGAACCAAGTTAGTAAATCCAAACTATCATCTTACGGTGTGACACCTGTTCAATATGCACTGCTTCGTCAGCTGTGGAGAAAGGATGGACAATTTGGTTATGAAATAGCTGAACGACTTCTGCTGGACAGTGCAACCATAACTGGGATTATCGACCGCTTGGAACAAAACGGGTTTATCGAAAGGCGAGTTGATTCCAATGATCGCCGTAACAAACTAGTTTTTCTGACAGAGAAAGGAAAATCGATGGAAGTGCCACTACGTCAGAAGATGGATGAGATGAACGAGGAAGTGATGTCTGATTTGAAGGATGAGGAGATTCAGCAATTTAAAAGAATACTTTATGACATTGGAATTGCGAACAAGTAATGAAGGTTTGAATAATAGAAATTTAAGCGCAAAGGATGGTTTCAACTTGAACGATAGAATTATTATCCCGATATGGGCAATTGGGTCATTTTTGGTCCTCATGAATACGACGATGTTCAACGTTGCCCTGCCAACCATCATACACGAACTGCACATAACAGCCAGTAAAGGCTCCTGGATTGTGTCGGGGTACTCCATTGTGTTTGCCTTATCAACAGTCATCTTCAGTCGATTATCCGATTATGTGCCGATCCGGAAGCTCCTGTTCGTTGGTCTAACCTTACTTGGGGCGGCATCCATCCTAGGTTTTTTCACCCATAGATTTGGTATTCTTATGGCTGCTCGTTTGATACAGGCAAGCGGTGCCGGTGCCGTGCCAGGATTAGGTATCGTATTGGCGAGCAGATACGTGCCCTTCGAACGCCGTGGGCGGGCCATTACCATTATCGCATCAGGAACATCTCTTGCTTTTGCATTGGGACCAGTGATTGGTGGAGTAATCACCCAGTTTATTGGCTGGAATGGACTTTTTCTTATTACCTGCATGGTTATTCCATTGGTACCGGTATTGTGGAAGCTGCTGCCACAAGAAAACCCCACTGAATTCAGATTTGATATTTCCGGTGCAGCCCTTACTGCAATTGCAGTGGTATCGTTGTTGGTTTGCGTCATGCAATTGTCCCTATGGTTTCTGCTCCTAAGCTTTGGTGCACTCGCCGTGAACATATGGCACTTACGCAAGGCGAAAAATCCATTTGTACTCCCCAACCTGTTTCTACATCACGGTTACCGCAAACTTCTAGTTGTTAGTTTTTGTGCTTTTATCCTGAATATGTCGATGCTTTTTATGCTGCCTTTATTGTTGGCGGATGGGTTTCATATGCCTGCAGGAGCTGTAGGGTTGATGATGTGTCCTGGATCGTTATTATCCGCCATTATGATTAGGAGGGTTGGAAGATGGATTGACCAGTATGGTAATTACCGCTTCCTCATCATCGGGCATTTTCTTATGGCTGCAAGTATCGTTATGATGACATTGCTGGTACAAGTATCTCCATACATCATAATGTTTGGTTATATCATATTCGCTCCGGCTCTTTCGACGATAATATCGGCTTTGTCGAATGAGGTATCTCGCATTTTAGCTAAGGACCAGATTGGTTCTGGTATGGGGTTAAGTCAACTCAGCCAATTTTTTGGAGGCTCATTAGCAGTCGCAATTTGTGGCGTATTAATCAGCTGGCAAGCGAAAATACCCTTTATTTCCTCATTTCAGCACATCTATGTTTTGCTGATTATCGTTCTCGTGGCTTCTCTCTTCATCCTTATCTGGTATGGAAAGAGAGCACATAAAGCAGAAATAAATATTCAAGTTTAATAGATTCTAATCATAATAATAAATTTGGAAGGTGAAGATTGTGAGTCGCTTAGAAGGTATGAAGAAAATGATGACAGGTGAAGTACCTATTGCACCAGTTGCGGAAGTACTTGGGTTTCAAGTGGTAGAAGTGGAAGAGGGTAGAGTTGTGATTGAAATGGAAGCTTCTGATCGGTTACATAACCCAATGGGGACGCTGCACGGAGGGATACTGTGTGACATTGCGGACGCTGCGATGGGATATGCTTTTGTCACAACGTTAGCCGAAGACGAACTGTTTACGACCGTCGAAATTAAATTTAATTTCCTTAAACCAATTTTTAAATCGAAGCTTCGAGCAGAGGGGAAACTCATTAAGAAAGGCTCTACAGTAGGATTGCTGGAATGTCATGTATATGATGAAAAGGGAAGTCTTGTGGGGCATTCAACTAGTACATGTATGATATTAAAAGGCAATCCTGAACGAAAGAGAGTGCAGCTAAAATAAAACGTGGGGAAGGTTCTCATGCTTCTGAAACATGAGAACATTCCCCTTGTGTCACCCAAATGGCGGGTTTGCTGGAAAATAGAGCAAAGCCTTTTTTATGTGAATTTTGGTGGGGGTTAATCGTAGCGGACTTGATCTTCTCCTTCAACAATTAATTCTAATTCTGTTAAAAAGTTGAGCTGAAGCGGTGCGGGTAAACGCTCGATTATTTTAGTGATTTCAGGAAGATTTTCTGCATCATCGATGGTGGCTGGCGGTTGGTCCAGCTGCCGATACCAAACCTTTAATTCGTCAATAAACTCATAAAAATGCAGTTCAAACCGTTCGGCACATTCTTCGCTATCATCCTCTGAAGCGGTCTTCATCATTTCCCAATCTTCAAGAGCAGCTTCCAGTTTTTCATTAACACGATTTATCACATCATCACTCCTAGGTTTTTATTATCTAAGAAAGGCTGTGCACCAACGTTCCTCCAACAAATTCCTACTATGGTTCTGAGTATACAGAAGCGTACCCTATAAGACAAAGGATTCGTCACTTGTTAAGACTATTGGTCTAATTCGTAATCCTCAAATCATATGCATGAATATAACGGAATAGAGGTGGGGGAATGAAAGCAGTTGTGTACACGAAGTACGGTACTCCCGATGTTCTTAGCTTAGGAGAGGTAGATAAACCTACACCTAAAGATGATCAGGTACTGGTTAAGATTCACGCAGCATCTTTGAATTTTGGCAATCTAGTTCTTTTAAAAGGTAAACCGTTTTTAGCACGCTTTGCCTTTGGTCTGTTAAAACCAAAATACTCGATACCAGGAGGCGACATAGCAGGCCGGGTTGAGGCAGTAGGCAAATTTGTTACACAGTTTCAGCCAGGACAAGAGGTGTTTGGAGACCTATCCGCCTGTGGTTGGGGCGGTTTTGCTGAATATGTATCTGTTCCAGAAAAAGTATTAGCGTTAAAGCCAGAAAAGCTGTCATTTGAAGAAGCCGCGGCGGTACCAATGGCAGCAGTTACAGCCTTACAAAGCATACGTGATAAGGGCAAGATTCAAGCAGGACAGAAGGTTTTAATCAATGGTGCCTCAAAGCATTCAAGTATTTTGAACAGGGGCATGCACAAGGTAAGGTAGTTATTTCAGTTTGAAAACTATTATTTTGACGTAAATTTTTGTATCTTTCAAAAGTTCGGTATCATAAAAAGGTTTTAATAATCCCGAGCCGTTAGATCATTCAAAAGTTTGGTAGCATAGAAAGGTTATATGACCCCGAACTAGCGAATCATTGAAAAGTTCGGTAGTATAGAAAAGCTATATGCCCCAAAACCGATGAATCCTTAAAAAGTTTGGTAGGATAGAAAGGCTATATGAGCCCGAACCGATGAAACCATAAAAAGTTCGGTAGCATAGAAAGGGTATATGAGCCCGAACCGAAGAATCCTAAAAAAGTTCGGTAGCATAGAAAGGGTATATGAGCCCGAACCGAAGAATCCTAAAAAAGTTCGGTATCATAGAAAGGCTATATGAGCCCGAACCGATGAAACCATAAAAAGTTCGGTAGCATAGAAAGGCTATATGTGCCCGAACCGATGAAACCATAAAAAGTTCGGTAGCATAGAAAGGGTATATGAGCCCGAACCGAAGAATCCTAAAAAAGTTCGGTAGCATAGAAAGGGTATATGAGCCCGAACCGAAGAATCCTAAAAAAGTTCGGTAGCATAGAAAGGGTATATGAGCCCGAACCGAAGAATCCTAAAAAAGTTTGGTAGGATAGAAAGGGTATATGAGCCCGAACCGATGAATCCTAAAAGTTCCGTATCATAGGAAGGTTCTATAAGCCCGAACAGGCGAATCATTGAAGGTTCGGTCGAATAGAAAGGCTAAATGAGTCCAATGACTTGTTTTAAACGTTTTCTTTTTTACAACAAAAAACACCGCATTTGCGGTGCGCATGAATTCTAATTCTTTTTAATAGGTAATGTAAGTTGAAAGGTAGTATAATGATTACCTGATTTACATTCTATTTCACCGTGATGTTTTTCAACAATATTCTTACATACGAATAAGCCGATACCGGTACCTAGTTTCTTCGTAGTGAAGAAGGGCTCGAAAATTAAGTGTACTGTTTCAGGATCAATAGTAGGGCCATTATTCGAAATACGAATCTTGATTTGCTGATTATCTATATTTGTTTGGATATCAATTTTTCGCAGATGTTCTTCTTCACACACTGCGTCAACGGCATTTATTAACAGGTTTAGAAAAACTTGTTTTAACTCATTTCTATCGCCAGTAACACAAATATCGGCATCGATATTTGTACTAATATGGACATTACCGTCGACGATGCTTGGATAGAGGAAATCAAGCACTTCTTCTATTAATAAATGGATGGTTATATCTTCATTCTGGCTTTCTGCCAGCATGTTCAGTTTGGAAGTATGAAGGAACTGAGTAATTCTGAACTTAAGCTGCTCTAATTCTTGGCTGACGACATCTAAATAAGGTAGATTAGGATGCTCGTGTTTTAATAGTTTTATAAAGCCCATAACGGAAGTTAGCGGATTGCGAAATTCATGAACAAAGCTCGAAGACATTTGTCCAAGAATCGCCAACCTGTCCTTATGTGTTTGAGAAATAAATAAATTTTGTTCTTGTAGTTTCTTATCTTTGATCTCGGTGTACTTAGAAACAGCATAATAACTGAATAAATCAAACTGTTTATTGACCAAGTCAATAGTAGACTTCAGATATTCTTGGGTGAGTTCGGAAAGGTTTAAGTATTTAATAATAATACTCCTGCCCAGATTGACATTATAAACAAATTCCCCAATATTGATATTAGCCTCGACGCGTTCCAAGGCTACTTTGTGAGCTAAGGATTTAACATCTTCATCTGAGAATCCATTTAAAATAGAATTTATTATGAGATGGTACATTAAATACCCATTCTTTAAAATTAGTCCCGGATTATCCTTGTGGTGATGTATAATAATTTCCTCTTCCCAAAAATTTAGAAACTTTAGTTCATTCTCAATTAGAAATTGGCCAACTTTTTTATCCATACAAAGCCTGCTTTCCACTATATTAAGCTGATTATAGCATAAAAATTTGATGAATGGGGATGGTTCTCATATCTCAAAATAGGTATATATATAAAATATTTCAAAATAATTTGATTAAAAGGACGGGCAAATATTCAGTTTGAAATGTTTGACTTTTCTGATTAATGTGTTAACATAAACCCATAAAAGGTATATGTTCAAATGAATATGAATCAAATCTGCTAGAGGTGCCTTTTTAAAAGGCTGAGATTGAAGTGTGACTTCGGGACTCTATGAACCTGATCTGGTTAATACCAGCGTAGGGAAGTGGACAACGGGATTTTTGGAGAGCAAAATTTTCATTTCTAAATTTCGGCCACTTTCTTACAAAAGGAAGTGGCTTTTTGTTGTGCCTGTTTTGCGCTTCCATAGACCAGAGAAATCGAATCAAAGGGGGGCTTGTATTTTTACTAGTCTAAAAGAAAAAGAGCTGCATCTTATATCCAATGGCAATATGCCGATTGACCAGTTGGCTGAAATAGCTAAGAATATTCATCCATTTGTAACTGCACTGCACTTGCGTGAAAAACAAAAATCAGCAAAGGAACTTTTTCAAGCAGTCGAACTTTTAACAAATGTAAACGTCCCACCTGCAAAAATCGTGATTAACGATCGGGTAGATGTTGCAATCGTGGCAAAGGCCCTTGGGGTTCAATTAGCCTATCATAGTTTGGACACTTCATGTGTAAAAGAACATTTTCCTCAACTACGGGTCGGGACTTCCATTCACTCCTACGAGGAAGGACAACAGGCAAAGGAGAAGGGTGCTGACTACCTTTTATACGGGCATGTTTTTCCCTCCCAATCAAAACCGGACAAGCCCTCAAAAGGGCTTCGGGAATTGACTAGGCTTACCCAAATGGATATTCCGGTGATTGCCATTGGCGGAATAACACCAGAGAATACAGGGCAGGTAATCAAAGCGGGGGCAAACGGGATTGCTGTCATGTCTGGTGTGTTAGAAGCGAGTGATCCCATTCTAGCCGTAAAAGCTTATATCAAAGTATTGAAAAATTATTCGGGGCAGGAGGTAAGAACATGAAGGTTACCTTAAATGGCAAGTTGACCCAAATACCAGACAATAACATATTTGTCTCAGATGTTCTCAAGCATTATAAAATCCACGATAAGGTAGTGGTAGTAGAAGTGAATGGTGAAATATTATCCAAGTTAGAACACCAAAGTACTAGATTAGCAGATAAAGACCGAATTGAAATAGTTCATTTTGTAGGAGGCGGTTGATATGTTAAAAATTGGTCCATTATCCTTTCACTCTCGTTTGTTGCTAGGAACGGGGAAGTATCCAAGCTTCGACATCCAAAAGCAAGCGGTCGAAGTGTCTGAAGCAGAAATCCTTACATTTGCAGTTAGACGGATGAATATTTTCGAATCGAGCCAGCCGAATTTCTTAGAGCAGCTTGATACCAATAAATATACGTTACTGCCAAACACAGCAGGAGCGAAAACAGCTGCAGAGGCTGTCCGAATCGCTAAGTTAGCAAAAGCTTCAGGCTTATGTGACATGATTAAAGTTGAAGTGATCGGCTGTGATAAAACGTTACTTCCTGACCCGATTGAAACGTTAAAGGCCACCGAAGAATTGGTGAAGGAAGGCTTTATTGTACTCCCTTATACCTCGGATGATGTGGTGTTAGCCTGGAAACTTCAAGAAGCAGGCTGCCATGCTGTCATGCCAGGGGCGTCGCCAATCGGTTCTGGTCAAGGGATTATCAATCCGGTAAACCTCCAGTTTATTATTGAACAAGCCGTAGTCCCTGTCATTGTCGATGCGGGCATAGGATCGCCTGCTGATGCTGCTTGTGCAATGGAATTAGGAGCTGATGCGGTGCTATTAAATACTGCAGTTTCAGCAGCAAAGGATCCGGTTAAAATGGCAAAAGCGATGAAATTGGCGATTGAAGCGGGAATGCTTGGTTATGAAGCAGGCCGAATTGAGAAAAAACGATATGCGACAGCCAGCAGCCCTAAGGAAGGAATGAGTATCGGGTGAATGATCGATACTCTAGGCAAGAGTTGTTTTCACCGATAGGAAAAGACGGCCAGCAGCAAATTCTCAATAAACATGTACTCATCATTGGAGTTGGGGCACTTGGATCTGCAAGTGCTGAAGCACTCGTCCGGGCTGGCATCGGCAAATTAACCATAGTGGATCGGGATTATGTCGAGTGGTCCAATTTACAGCGGCAACAGTTATTTACAGAGGAAGATGCGAAAAATAGAATTCCAAAAGCAATCGCGGCCAAAAATCGGTTAACAGCGATTAACTCTTCTGTGAATATTGAGGCCATCATTGCACATGCATCAGCCCTAGAGCTTGAAGTCTGGGCAAAAGACGCAGATCTGATAATGGATGCAACGGATAATTTTGAAACAAGAATGATGATAAATGATGTCTCGCAAAAAGTCGGAGTTCCCTGGATTTACGGTGCTTGTGTGGGAAGCTATGGCATTTCCTACACGATCATTCCTGGAAAAACGCCTTGCCTTTCTTGTTTACTTGAAACAGTTCCTCTGGGAGGGTTAACCTGTGACACAGCAGGTATAATTAGTCCAGCCGTAAACATGGTTGTCTCCTTCCAAATAAGTGAAGCATTGAAAATTATGGTTGGAGATATGGATTCATTAAGAAACAAACTTGTTTCCTTTGATTTATGGAAAAACCAATATAGTGCAATTAAGGTAGATAAGTTGAAGAACAAGGGTTGTCCTTCTTGCGGGGAGCGGCGCACATATCCATATTTATCATTTGAACATCAAATGAAAACGGCGGTCCTTTGTGGAAGAGATTCTGTCCAAATCCGCCCATCCGTTCCAAGCGTGCGTGACTTGGAAGCATTAGAAAAAATATTGGCAAAACAAGCAGGTATCGTACATCTAAATCCGTACCTTCTGTCTTTTACCGTCAATGCTAATCGGTTAGTTATTTTTAAAGACGGAAGAGTTTTGGTACATGGCATCAAGGATGTTTCGGAAGCGAAAGCGCTGTACCATCGATACTTGGGTTAAAGACAATAAAAATGATTTAGGCACGTTTCCGATAATACGGACCGTGCCCTTTATTTTTTACAGTTCAGATTTTTCAATTCTTCCTCAACCATTTTGTCTAACCGCTCAATCATCCTTATGGCTTTATCATGATCCATTTTTCGATAATGGTGCATGCCGCCTTGCTCCTCGTCCACCTCATCGGCTAATTTGACAATTTCCTGTAATGGTGTACGGTTGATGAAACCTTCCGGCATATAAGAATCTGTATGGAATAAAACGGCCAGTGCAATTTCTTTGGCTATAATCGGATTTTCTCCCAGCCGAATCAACAATTTATGGGCTCTTTCTGCCCCCTTAATTGCATGTATATCATTCTGTTTATATAAATCATAATCCCATTTGCCATTGCGATACCAAGTGTAATGACCCATATCGTGCAGCAACGCTGCTTTCGTTGCCAGGTCAACAGAAACGCCGCGTTCTTTTGCCAACTTAAAGGCATGGTAGGCACATGCAATAGCATGTACAATTCCAGACCGGCTTAAATATTTTTTTGCAATATGATGATTGAAAATTTGAATTAATGTTACTTCTCTCATTTTAATCACCTTCTTAAAAATTGTTATCTTGTATTATAAAACAATTAATGTTGTTTTGTTAGAAAAATTCTTGATTTGACAGAAATATTTATGGAAGACAATAGAATGGCTGCTTAAAGAGAAGAAGGGTTTTTTCAAGGAGAGGGATTCAACATCGTTGATGACTTTCTTTTTTTATCTTTTATTTTTCATAAAATTCTGTTAGAATCACTCCGATAGGAGGTGTCTTACATGAGCAACAACATAACCGAACTGCTAGGTCCTCCATACGATCAACTTATGGATGCCAAGGTAGATAAAAGCCCTAGTGAAGTCGTGATCACGAATAACGATGGCGAGACATTCTACATAATTTCAGCTGAAGAATACGAAAATGGTCCGAAACAACAAGGGTATAAAATCGTTGTAGCAGAAGGGGAGTAATTTTTTACTCCTCTTTATTTTTTGATTTCATTTTCTAAAATATTCCTCGATCAAATTTCTTCCAGGTTCATTTTTTTGATGGTTAATCGGAATAATAAGGGTGGAGGTGATTGGATTGAAAAAAGAAAACAAATTTCCTGTAGCGATGAATGATATGGGGACACCCGCAGAAATGAGTCCTGTCGAAGATTTAACGGATGCAGATACAAAGGCACCAATTGTCGAAGTTAATCAACCGGTTGATGCACAGGATCCACTTGAAATAAGAAGCCGCGGGTCAGTGACTGTTTTGTAGACTAAAAATAAAAACAGGTAAAACTCTTAAGTTTTACCTGTTATATCACTTTATTAATTTGCACATGAAATGGCTGTAAGCCAGGTTTTGTACTTCCGTACTGCAAACAGCGCCAAGCCTCGTACAGGAAGTAGTAGTCATCTATCTATCAACCATTGGTTGATCCATCCGTTAGGTTCATTTCCCGCGGGATGGTGCCCCGACCAAAATTTGGGTTGCTCGCTCGCGGGGTTTACCCGTTCCACCTTTTCCGTTTCCAGAAAAGCATCGTCACTGTGGCACTTTCAGGTTATTCTCAGCATATCCCTAGAGACTTAGCATGATTTCACCGCCGTCAGCCAATACAAGGATTGACTGCCCACCTTTGCAGATGGCACGAACACTACAGGCATCTCAGCACTGTGCGAGCCTGGACTTTCCTCAGCTCCTAAAAAGGAACCGCGACTACTCACCATTCCATATGTCCCTCGCATAGAAGCGACAATATCTAATATAACAGGAATACGATTTAAAATCCATGGTAGATAATTCCATTGATGCCGAATTCATATTCGAATTAAAGTGAACCAATAAAACAATTGTGGAACAATATTGGTTCCATTGCCTTGGTGCCTTCACTCACACAGGCATTTTGATGGACAGATAGCATAAAATCAGCAAATTGAAAATATTTATGTAGGAGTACAAGCAATCGTATCCGTCAATCAAAAGCTTCTGAAAAAGGGCTGATGTTTTGAACAAAAATAACAATGTGCTGATCGTCATGTTTTTAATATTTATCTTATTGATTGTTCTAATAATCAATGTGATAATTCACGTTAAAATTTATGTCGTATATAGTTCCGGTGTTGGACCCATTTTCTTAATAGGCTTAATCATTTTTTTAATTCTTTTATTTTATTTTAAAGGTTAAAACCTTATTATGTCAGGCATCTGAGTATGCCTGGCTTTTTATTTTTTTTATAAAAAAATGCAAAGGAAGGTTAGAAAAATCTAGAAATTATAGTAAGATGGTATATATCATCTTAAATATGGCAATAGAGAGTTTTAATTATAAAAAATAAGAGGTTATGTAGCATGAGCGTCGATTTGCTTGCTAGACTTGAGGAAGAAAAGGATCAATGGTTACATAAAGCAATGGATCGCTTTAATGAAGAGTTTTCGTGCTTTGATGACAAGACAGTACTCTCACCGGAAAATCAAATAATGCAAATGAAGAGCATTCATAGACAGAACAATCTTGATCTGGACAGGATGGAAAAGGAAATAAAGCTGATAAAGGATAGCATCGAAGAAGAAGAGCCGGTTTATCAAAATCTGACCAAGGCAGTCCAGCATTTACATGAGGAAATAAATGATTATGAAAGCCTGCTATCGGGGTTGGCTGCTATTCAATTGGAAAAATTCAACTGTCTTTTAAAAACGAAATTTGAAATTGATTCGAAAAAAGATCAAGTTGTGTTCAAAGAAAGGAAAACGACCAAGCTGATAGAGGCCTTTAATGAGGCAGAATCGGAGATGGCGGAGTTCTATCGAAAGCAGCTAGATGATATTGAAAGAACATTAGCGCGAATTTTTCACGATTTCGCTCCTGACACAAGCTATGAATTCCAATCCAATCCGAAGGCGTCGAGCCTTTTCTTGAAGCATGGAAGGGGTCTTGACCAGTACTTAGTCCTGAAACACTTTGAAGAGGATTTTCGGATTGTGGCAGATACATTAAATGAAAACAACACGCTAGTTTACGAGTATTATATAAACCAATTGAATCATGTTAAGCAAATTGGAAAAAGAAATCTTTTGCAGCAGTCAGCGGCTAAGAAGGAACAGCATCAAATCGCCTCAGAAAAAGCAGCCGAACTAAAAGAGCAAAAAATGCAAAAAGAATTGAGCTTGGCAGCGCTAGAAGAACAATTTACGAGGGTGCTCTGGAAAAAAAACGAAGAAATAGAACGGCTCCAAAGGCTAGATGAAATTTTAAAAGAAGAATTTGTAGAAGCTGTCACTAAATGGCAGGCAGAATTGTTTGGAGAGCAGACGACAGATGTGGAACGCTGGTTGTATCATCAATACAGCCAAATGATGTTAAAGCAAGCAGAAAGGATTATTGGAAATGAGCACTTCTAACAAAACCGTGGATGAAAAGTATAATGAAGCGATTCAATCGTTAAAAAAAATCAATAACCTTCTTTTTTATGATGAATTAAAGACACTATTAAAAGATCGGGAACAAACGATTGCCGAATTGAATGGTGAAGTATATGAGTCTGTTCAAGATATGCGGCAGTCGTTGAGTCAGTTTCCTTTAGATATCCGTGATAAGCTAAAGGAAGAAATCATCGATCCACAGTCGGAATTGTTTGACAGTAGGATGCATCATTTCAATGAAACGTTAACTTTATTGGAAAAAAAGATTGCCATGTGGCATCAGCAATATCAGGATTATTTAACGATGACGGAACAGCTGCTAGAGGATTTAAAAGAACGGCAGCGCAATGATTATAAGTTCATGGAAATGCAAACAGAAAAGGTCCTGGAGGCTATTCGGTCATCACAGGAGCAGGTTGGTGTTCTATTTACCCAGGGAATTACCGACCAAGCTTCCATCACGAATATTAAGTATGAAGCCATGAGTGAAAGATTATCGGACCTTTCTAAGAATCTTCATCATGTTGAGGCCAGCCTGCTGGCTGATGTGGAGCAATTGAACCTAAAACAGCAGCAGGGTTTTAAAGAATTTCAGGAACAATTGGATGAAAAATGGAAAGAGGACGCTGATTCTGCTGTTAAGAAGGAAGAGTTATTAAAAAAGTGGCTGATTGGGTTGGCTGTAGGGCAGGGAGTTTCGATTCTATTAGTGTTAGTGGTATTATTATTTATGTAAAAGACCGATTGCTTGCCATTAATCGAGGATTAGGGCGTTATGAAAGGTTCATAACGCCCGATCGAGCGGAAGCTCCCGAGCCCCAGTCAATTATGAAAAGGGTTATAACGACCAAGCGAGTGGAAGCCCCCGAGATCCGGTCGTTATAAAAGCAACTATGCTTAACGCTGTCGTGCAATCACAAAACCGTTATTTATTTTCTCAAATCCAATGCGCGGATAATATTCCATTGCAATCGGAGAAGCCAGCAAGATGAGCGTCACTTCATCTCCAATTTGTTCTTGTAACAATCTGACCAGTTCCCTGCCAATCCCCATTTTTTGATAGGCTTTGTCTACAGCTAAATCCGATAAATAGCAGCAATAGTTGTAATCGGTAATAGCTCTAGCTACTCCGGCCAGTTTTTCATCAACCCAAGCCGTAATTGTAATATCAGCATGATCAAGCATCCGCTGCAGTCGATCTAAATCGTCAACAGGCCGTTTAATGCCGGATGCTTTAAAAACTGCAGAAAGCTCTTCTGTACTGATTGAAACATTGATTTTGTATGTGATTTGTAAAGATTTTTTCATTTTTCCATCCTCCAATTTGTTAAGATTAAGATAATTGTAATGGATGGATGGCTCCCCAGATAGGACCAGATGGAGAGGTTTTAATGGTGCCAGTTTTCAAAATTATGAAACATCCTCGTATTGCCAACCCAAATCATATACCCTAAAGTTCGACCCATAGTAGTTGTTGCCATCAAATAGTCTTATTTCGTCAATCAAAGGATTGTAAAACTTAATGACCAATCTATGTTTGCTTTCAAAAACAATATGATTTAATTGCTCTTCTAGCAATCTATCTAAATAATCCTTCTCGTCCCAATACAATCTCATTCCTATCACTGATTTTAACCAATTCTCTTCCACGATATTTGGATTACACGTATGATGATGCGTATTTCCCTGACATACCCACTTAACTGGTCCATTTCCGGGCTTTCTTCTAAATGGTTTCATACAAAAATTACAGTAGATTTTTCCTGCAAAGAATGACATAAGAACCACTTCTTTCCCTTTTTTAAAACTATTATATGAACAAGAATCTAGCAATATTCATTTAATAGTAAAGATAGTTGCAGTTAAAAGGAGTTTTTAGGTAAAAAATGATAGAGCCTGCAGAAAAGGCCAGGTACCATTCCTAAAAACGGAACGCGCCCTGGCACTAAGCATTTTTTCTATAAATTAAAATTGTATTTTTTAATGCAGCATAATTCCCGATGGCAGCATATCCATAAAACCATCCCATAAAGATACCTGCCTTCAGGCTGTGATGGTGGCTGATAAATATGGCAAATATTAAGCCGAGTGCCAATGCGACTAATGGGACATATTTTTTTGATATTTTAAAAAAAACCTTTGAGAGCTGTGTTAGGATCATGACGACAGGAACTGCAATAACAGCATCCCAAAAATTTGTATAAATTGTGGGGAAGTCCATAAAATGTTTCACCTCTAAGGGATAATCTTTCCTTATTCATTAAATTTAAACTATGTACAAATTCTTTAAAAAAGAGGATTGACAAAAGGGATATAAAGTTTTATTATTATCTCAGATTCAAGATAAATTAATTCAAGATTTTGAAAGGAGGTGAAGGAAATGAACAGGAAATGCTCTAATTTGCCCTTTCTAGTTTTAATGCGGACATCAAAAGCTATTCATGATCGCATTAAAGATGAAATGGCAAAAAACAATCTTGGTATTACGGAGTTTTCTGTTCTGGAGGTACTTTATCAAAAAGGGAAACAAACCATTCAACAAATTGGAAATTGCATATTAATCTCGAGTGGTTCGATGACCTATGTAATAGATAAGCTTGAAAAAAGAGGTCTGCTCTGCAGAAATGCCTGTCCGGATGATCGCCGGGTAATTCACGTGACCTTAACGGATGCAGGAAATGGCTTAATGGATGAGATCATGCCAAAATATCATGAATTCGTGAATTCCATGTTTGTTTCATTAAATTTGGATGAGGAAGAGGCATTGGTCAGGCTTTTAAAAAAAGTAAAAGTGTAGATTAAAAAAATTTTTTTAAAAACAATATCTCGAATTCGAGATAAAAACAATTAGGAGGCTTTTAAAATGTTAAATATCGGTTTATTAATCATTCGTTTGGTAATTGGTTTATTATTTGTGGGACACGGTGCACAAAAATTGTTTGGTTGGTTCGGAGGTTATGGATTGAAAGGTACCGGGGGTTGGTTTGAATCCATTGGCATGAAACCAGGAGTAACCATGGCACTCCTTGCAGGTTTGGCAGAGCTTATCGGGGGATTATTGTTTGCTTTAGGATTTTTAACCCCGCTTGCTGGAATTATGATTGCAGGAACGATGGTAATGGCGATTATTAAGGTTCATGCTCCAAACGGATTATGGGCAACAGCAAATGGATATGAGTATAATTTAACCTTGCTGGCAGTTGCAATTGGTGTAGCTTTAATTGGTCCCGGCCAATATGCATTAGATGCCTTTTTATTCTAAAAAATCTTGAATTGAAGAATCTTAAATTTAAGGTGAAAGTAAACAGATTTTAATTAATGGACTAGGAATAAACTAAAGTATCGAATTCATTTAATTAACTCACGAAAATGGGAGTGTTTAAGAATGAGTAAGAAAACAATGGGTATACACCATATCACAGCCATTGTCGGACATCCACAGGAGAATGTAGACTTTTATGCCGGCGTTTTAGGGCTGCGCTTGGTCAAGCAAACCGTCAATTTTGATGATCCGGGAACTTATCATCTCTATTTCGGAAATGAAGGCGGAAAACCAGGAACCATTATTACCTTCTTTCCTTGGCCTGGTGCCCGGCAAGGTGTGATCGGAGACGGCCAAGTAGGAGTAACATCATATGTTGTTCCTAAAGGAGCGATGGGATTTTGGGAGCAGCGATTAGCAAAGTTCAAAATCTCTTTCACAAAAATAGAACGCTTTGGAGAGCAATATTTAGAATTCGATGATCCACATGGACTTCATTTGGAAATTGTCGAAAGAGAAGAAGGGGAAGCTAATCCATGGAGCTTTGGGGGAGTAACACCAGACGTGGCGATTAAAGGATTTGGCGGAGCAACCCTTTTGTCGGCACAGCCCGATAAAACAGCGGAATTGTTAGAAAAGGTAATGGGGCTCGAATTTGTTGGGAAAGAAGGAGACTTAGCCCGTTATCGTTCAACAGCTGAAATCGGTAATGTGATTGATCTAAAGTTAACGACAATTGGACGCGGGCAAATGGGTGTTGGTACTGTACACCACATTGCTTGGCGGGCAAAGGATGATGAGGATCAATTAGATTGGCTGCAGTATGTTAAGCAGCATGGATATGGCGTAACTTCTGTAAAGGATAGAAATTACTTTAATGCGATTTATTTTAGGGAGCATGGAGAAATTCTGTTTGAAATTGCAACGGATCCTCCAGGATTTGCGCATGATGAATCACCAACGACAATGGGTGAAAAATTGATGCTCCCATCGCAGTATGAACCACATCGGTCAAAATTAGAACGGGCGTTACTGCCAATTGAGGTTAGAGCATTAGACTGATATTTCAAGAAGGGACTGATTTTTTGCTATCGATAGATCCTGCAACAATTACGGAAAGAGAAAATTATAAATTCTTGATAGGAAGCATTATCCCAAGGCCTATTGCGTTTGTCACATCGATATCGAAGGATGGGGTGTTGAACGGTGCACCATTTAGCTACTTCAATATTGTGTCAGCCAACCCCCCAATGATTTCTTTATCCATTCAACGTTCAGCAGGGAGGCAAAAAGACACAGCGCGAAATATCCTGGAGTCCAAGGAATTTGTAGTCCATATCGTTGATGAACAAAATGTAGCAGAAGTGAACAAAACAGCAGCAACTCTTCCTCCTGACCAAAGTGAAATAGACTTAACGAATTTAACACCAGTGGAAAGCGTGAAAATTTCAGTCCAGGGAGTAAAGGAAGCGAAGGTCAGGATGGAATGTTTATTAGAGCATTCAATAGAATTGGGAGGAAAAGATTCTCCCGGGTGTGATTTGATTATCGGTAAAGTTGTTCAATATCATATAGAAAGCAGCATTTATGAAAATCGAAGAATAGACCCGAGGGGCTTATCTGCTGTAAGTCGATTGGCGGGAAATAGTTATGCCAAAATTGGTGACATTTTTGAAATCGATAGACCTAAATAGTTCCACGTTCTGGAGGGAAACAAGAATGAAACATATATTCAATAAAGGTAAAGACCAAACAAAACCCACCTTTTTATTGCTTCATGGGACAGGTGGCAATGAATTAGACCTGCTGCCGCTTGCGGGCATGATAGACGATGAGGCCAATGTTTTAAGTGTTCGCGGGAATGTATTAGAAAATGGTATGCCGCGATTCTTTAGAAGGCTGGCGGAAGGAATCTTTGACGAAGAGGATCTTATTTTTCGAACAAAAGAGCTAAATGAGTTTCTTAATGAAGCAGCTGTAAAGTATAGTTTCGACCGAAACAATATCGTTGGGATTGGTTACTCAAATGGAGCAAATATCGCAGCAAGTTTATTATTTCATTACCAAAATGCCCTAAAAGCAGCCATTCTTCATCATCCAATGGTACCGCGAAAAGGAATTGAGCTTCCTGATTTGACTGGAACGTCGGTGTTTATAGCTGCGGGGACGAATGATCCAATCTGTTCACCAATGGAATCTACTGAACTTCAATCGTTATTACAAAACGCTAATGCAGCAGTAGAGCTTCACTGGGAGAATCGAGGACATCAATTAACGGTAGATGAGGTAAATGCTGCGGCAAATTGGTATCGGAAGGTAATAATTAAATAATAATAACTGCATCCGAAAAAGCATGGGAAAAGGAGGCGGAGACCTTGAATGAAAAGAAAATAGTGGGAGAACTAGCAGCCGATTTCATTGAGGACAGGATGGTAGTAGGGCTAGGGACTGGTTCAACCGTTTATTTTACGATTATGAAACTTGGAGCACTAGTGGAAGCGGGGCTTTCCGTTCAAGGAATCCCTACCTCGGTTCAAACTGCAGAATTAGCAAAAAAATTACAAATTCCATTAGCAAGTATGGATGAGGTTAAAAAAATTGATATTGCAATTGATGGGGCAGATGAAGTCGATTCTAACCTGAACCTCATTAAGGGTGGCGGCGGAGCTTTAGTTCGGGAAAAAATCGTAGCCAGGGCAGCGGAAAAATTTATTGTAGTGGCAGATTCTTCGAAAATGGTAAAAACATTGGGCAGCTTTCCGCTTCCTGTGGAAGTCGTTCCTTTTGGGGCGCTGCAGACTGAGAATTATATTAGGGAATTACAAGTGGAAACTAAATTGCGTCAAAAGAACCGAAAGCCGTATCAAACGGATAATGGCAACTTTATCATTGACTGTTCTTTTCCTGGCATCACAAAGCCACAAGAGTTGGAAAGTATCCTAAGTAACATTCCTGGTGTGGTGGAAAATGGTTTGTTTGTTGGCATGGCGGATATGGTGATTACATTAGATAAGAACCAAAAGCCAGTTTTACTAGATAGAGGAGAATATTACAACGGGAGGAAGTAAATATGAACAAATTAAAGGGTATACATCACGTTACAGCGATTACAAGCAGCGCTGAAAAAATTTATGAATTTTTCACATATGTTTTAGGGGTGCGTTTAGTAAAGAAAACTGTGAACCAAGACGATATTCAAACATATCATTTATTTTTTGCAGATGATGTAGGCGGTCCAGGTACCGACATGACATTCTTTGACTTCCCCGGAATTCCAAAAGGGGTTCATGGGACCGACGAGATTTCAAAAACATCCTTTCGTGTACCGAATGATGCAGCATTAGAATATTGGGTAAAACGGTTTAACCGATTAAATATAGAACATACCGGAATTAAAGAACAATTTGGTAAGAAAACACTATCATTTGTGGATTTCGATGATCAGCAGTACCAATTGATTTCCGATGAGAACAATCAAGGTGTAGCTGCTGGCATACCATGGCAAAATGGACCAATCCCATTAGAACATGCCATCACTGGATTAGGGCCGGTCTTCGTCCGGGTCTCCAACTTCGATTACTTTAAAGCCATTATGGAAGAGGTATTCCTTTTTAAAGAAATTGATAAAGATGGCTCTTACCATTTGTTTGAAACAGGAGAAGGCGGGAATGGCGCACAGGTGATTGTTGAGTATAATGCCATTCTTCCCCGGGCACGTCAAGGGTTTGGTACTGTACACCATGCAGCGTTCCGAGTTGAGGACCGTGCTGAAATAGATGAATGGACGAGCCGAATGCAATCCTACCGCTTGCCGAATTCCGGTTTTGTGGAACGTTATTATTTTGGTTCATTATATACAAATGTTGCTCCGCAAATCCTGTTTGAAATTGCAACAGATGGACCGGGCTTTATGGGGGATGAACCATATGAAACACTTGGTGAAAAACTATCATTACCGCCATTTTTTGAATCGAAACGCGAGCAAATTGAAAAACTGGTCCGTCCAATTGACACAGTAAGAAGTACAAAAGTGTTTGAAAAAGAATCGGAAGTCTAAAAATTCTTATGTGCATGGCAATACTTTCAATTCAAGTTTTCCCTGATATATGGATAAGATGGTGGGAGAATATAGCGGAAGAAATACTGCTATATTTTCCTACTTTTTTTATATTTTTACTAACATCAAAAGAGTGACAGAAGCTGATTCAGCTTTATCATGTAAGTACGGAAATGGTTTTAAAAAATATAATGACCTGAAATGGTCACGTAAGATAACACAAAGAAGCTGATTTAAAAGCATGTTAAGTGCTTTAAGTTCAGCTTTTTTTGCGTTTTATCAATATAAAATCATTAAGCCCTGTATTTGTACTTTCAGAAAATATTCCCAAAAGTGGGGCACTTATTTTCAAGCGTTTATATACTGTGTAAGGAAAGGGCGTGGTTAAATTGAAACAATGGTTAGTTGGAATAGGTATAGTTGCCGCGATTATTGTTGTTTTCGGCTTTATGTTGATGTCCAGTTATAATAATTTCGTTGATTTGGAGGAAAATGTTGACCAGTCTTACGCTCAAATTGAAAATCAACTGCAAAGAAGACTGGACCTGGTACCTAACTTAGTAAATACCGTAAAAGGGTATGCGGCCCACGAAGAAGAAGTCATTACTTCTATTGCAGATGCACGTGCAAGGCTTGCCGGTGCGAAAACGCCAGAGGAAGAGGCGACTGCTAACGCTGAATTAACTGGGGCTTTGAGCCGTTTGCTGGTTGTGGTTGAAAACTATCCCGATCTAAAAGCAGATCGTCAATTTACACAATTAATGGATGAATTAGCTGGAACAGAAAATAGAATTGCCGTTGCACGCAAGGATTATAATGACCAGGTTGCGGTTTATAACAAAAAAGTAAAAAGCTTCCCGGGAGTAATGATTGCAGCAATAACAGGTTTTGATGAAAAAGAATATTTTGAAGCAGATCCCAAGGCCTCTGAAGCTCCGAAGGTTGATTTTGGAGGAGGCAACGGATAATGAAGGCAAAGAAGGCCATCAGCTTTCTTTTGGTGTTTTTGACTATTTTCCTTTTTGGAGGAAAGGCATATTCGGAGGATGTCCTAATCCCAGAACCAGTTGGCGACATTTACGTCCAGGATTTTGCCCATATATTAAATGATAAGGAAAAACAGGAATTACAAAAATTAGGAAGAAAGGTTGAAGACCAAACAACTGCGCAGATTGTCGTTTTAACGGTCCCAACAATAGGCGGCCGCTCCATCGAGGAATATGCCAATGAAGCATTTCGGCAATACGGAATTGGAAACAGCAAGGACAACAATGGTGTGCTCCTCCTCTTATCCATGAACGAGCGAAAATTGAGGATTGAAGTTGGCTATGGTTTGGAAGGGAGGATTCCTGATGGAAAAGCAGGCAGAATTCTTGATGAATATGCGATTCCTAACTTAAAAAGTGAACAGCCCAATATAGCCGTTATCGAAACATATAAGGCACTGGCAAAAGAGGTTCTCGCCGAAAATGGTGAAGCTGGCGACCAGCCAAATGGGGATGAAGGAGTTGGCATTCCAAGTTGGTTGATTTTTCTTGTGGTCATTATCCTGGTGTTTCTTGATTTCCAATTTTTTGGAGGGACGCTGACCTATCTCGTTCTTTCCATTCTGTCAAGAGACGGAGGAAAAGGGGGCGGCGGCCGAGGTGGAGGGGGAGGTTCATCAGGCGGCGGCGGTTCAAGCCGCGGCTGGTAATCCTTTTATAAAAAACGAACTGAAAAAGAGGGTTGGAGTGCCAACCCTCTTCAATTTCTTACCATAGGCCATTCTCATATCGGAAAACTGCAAAATACCAGAGCGGCACACTCATCACACCGTTTTACAAAATGGAGATATACATAAGTTGGTTAATACTAATCTGTTTGAAAAAAATGATGTAACCTTTCAATAAAGTTTTTAGGAATACGTAATACTTGTAAAATATGAAGCATAGTGGGGGTCTTTTGAGTAGAAAAAGATTAAAATTTTCCAGTAAATTAAATTGAGATTTGAAATATCTGAAAATTTTAATTATAATAAATGTATAACACTCGACTGTCGACAAAAGGTAAAAACGGATTCAAATAATGAAAAAAAGTAAATGGAAAAGAGGTGAAAATATGTTGGAATGCAGTCCATTGCAAAAGCCTTTACCGTATTATCAACAAATTCAACAATCGATAAAAGAAAGCATCTTTAGTGGTGCCTACAAACCTGGTGATCGCTTATATGAGGCGCAAATTGCAACGTTTTATAATACTAGCCGCAGTCCAGTAAGAGAAGCAATTCGGGCGCTGGTGATCGAGGGACTGCTAGTTATGGATCAAAAGTCACAAATATCCGTCTACAAACCAAATTTACAGGATGTACGGGATATTTACGAATGCCGGATTTCTCTTGAATCTACTGCTGTTGAACTGACTGCGGAACGAGCAACAGAGGAACAGCTGCACGAGTTGGAAAAAACGTTAGTAGAGACAGAGCAAGCAATAAAGGAAGATAGGCCTGATACTATAGTAGCATGTAATGCCCGTTTTCACGAACAAATTATTCAGTACAGCGGGAATTCAAGATTAAAGATGCTTGTAGAGGGTTTAAATGGCTTAATCTACTATTACCGTGTTTTAAACATTCAAGGAGAAGACCGTGCCCATGATATTTTAAAAGGTCATAGGGAGATTTACTTGGCGATCAAAGATAGAAACCCGAAAGAAGCAGCTGATAGATTAAGAGAGCATACGCAAGAGGATCTAAATAATATCGTTCATGTAATTGAACAATTTGAGGAGAGATAATTTTTGCGAATCGTTCATGTAGATGAGATTATTGAAACCGTTGCTAAGCTTTGTTGGGAGGCTTGCTATTACCTGCCGGAAGATGTATTAGCAGGTTTTAGACGTGCAGAAAAGACAGAAGCATCTCCAATCGGGAAAACCATCCTGCAGCAGTTATTGGAAAATGCCGAGGAGGCCAAGGTCAATCACATGCCGTATTGTCATGATACAGGAATGGCCGTTGTTTTTGTGGAGGTTGGACAAGATGTCCATATTACGGGCGGGAACTTTTTAGATTCAATCCAAGAGGGGGTCCGCACTGGATATCGAGAGGGATATCTGAGAAAATCAGTTGTCGGGGACCCGCTCATTCGCGTGAACACCGGGGATAACACACCAGCAGTCGTACATACCGAAATCGTTCCCGGTGACCAGATTAAAATCACGGTCCTTCCTAAAGGCGGGGGCAGTGAAAATATGAGTGCGATGAAATTTTTACTCCCTGGAGAAGGGATGCAAGGAGTTAAAAATTTTGTTTTACAGACAATTAAAGAAGCTGGCGGAAAAGCCTGTCCGCCCGTTGTTGTTGGAGTGGGGATTGGCGGAAGCTTTGATAAAGTAACCTCATTGGCGAAACATGCTGTATTAAGGGAAATCGGTGTCCATCATCATGAACCGCATATTGCGCAACTCGAAAAAGAACTCCTTGAGGAAATTAACAACACTGGTATTGGGCCGCAAGGGTTAGGCGGGACTAGTACGGCGCTATGGGTCCCAATTGAAACCTATGCTTGTCATATTACAGCGCTGCCGGTAGCGGTAAACATTCAATGTCATGCTGCTCGTAAAAAGACGGCTGTGTTATAGGGGGGAACGTGATGGCAGAATATCGGTTAAAAACACCTCTATCAGATGAGGATATTCAAAAACTGCAAATAGGCGACCAGGTTCTCCTGACAGGGACTATTTACATGGCTCGCGATGCCGCCCACAAAAGAATGGTCGACCTTCTTGAAGCAGGTCAGCCTTTACCGGTCGATTTAAGGGGCGAAATCATTTTCTATGCGGGTCCATGTCCGCCAAAACCGGGGCAAATCATTGGGCCAGTGGCTCCGACAACAGCCTATCGTATGGATCCCTATGCTCCTGCCATGTATGAATACGGAGTAAAAGGAACGATTGGTAAGGGGCCAAGAAGAGAAATGGTCAAAGAAGCGTGTAAGCAATTTGGTGCCATTTCCTTTGCTGCAATCGGCGGGCTCTCCACGATTTTAAGCAGAAGGGTAACAGATGTTGAGATCGTGGCCTATGAGGATTTAGGTCCAGAAGCAATCCGGCGGCTTGAGGTAGAAGATTTCCCGTTACTGGTTGCCTATGATGCGCACGGTCAAGATTTGTATGAACAGGAAATAGCCAAGTATGAAAATTACAATAAAAACGTGAATAAGGAAGTAGGTATATAATATGAAGAAACTAGAAATTGCTGTTATTCCAGGGGATGGGATTGGGAAAGAAGTAGTGCCTGTTGCGACAAAAGTTTTGGATACAATAGCCGAAATACATGGCGGTTTGAAATTTGAGTACAAAGAGTTTCCTTGGAGCTGTGATTATTATCTAGAACATGGAAAAATGATGCCAGATAACGGATTAGATATCTTGAAAAACTTTGATGCTATTTTCCTGGGGGCAATTGGAAACCCTCAAGTTGTTGCAGATCATGTTTCTTTATGGGGGTTATTAATTAAGATTCGCAGAGAATTTGAGCAATCGATTAATATTCGGCCGGCTAAATTTTTTAAAGGATTGAAATCACCTTTAGTTAATCCAAATGACTTTGATTTAATTGTGGTCAGGGAAAATAGTGAGGGTGAGTATAGTGAGGTTGGCGGAAGGATTCATCGAGGGGAAGATGAGGTAGCCATCCAGAACGCGATTTTCACTAAAAAAGGCACAGAACGTGCAATGCGGTATGCATTTGAACTGGCGAAACAGAGAAGAGGCCATGTCACATCCGCAACAAAATCGAACGGAATTTTCCATTCCATGCCGTTTTGGGATGAGGTGTTTAATGAGGTAAAAGCAGATTATGCGGATATTCAAACCGCATCCTATCATATCGATGCGTTGGCTGCCTTTTTCGTAACAAGACCGCAAATTTTCGACGTGATTGTCGCTAGTAACTTATTCGGGGATATTTTAACAGATATTGGCGGCGCCATCATGGGAAGTATCGGGATTGCTCCTGCAGCGAATATTAATTTAAACGGGAAGTACCCTTCCATGTTCGAGCCTGTACACGGTTCTGCCCCAGATATTTATGGTAAAGGAATTGCCAACCCAATCGGACAGGTGTGGACTGCGAAGATGATGCTCGACCACTTTGGCGAGCATGAACTAGGCCAGAAGCTTTTGGATGCCATCGAAGATGTTACCAATGAGGGAATTAAAACTCCGGATATTGGCGGAACATCCTCCACCATTGAGGTTGGAGAAGCTATTTGCAGCCGCTTGAAAGAGGTTTGTTCGGTGTCTTAAATAATCGTGGTTAATATAAGAGAGGCTGCTCAAATGGATGTTTGAGCAGCCTCTTTTTTGTTCTTATGGACGTTTTATGAAGACGTTTGATGCTTTAGGAATTGGATTTTGTTCCCATGACGGCTTCATTGAGGAAAGAAAGAGCTTTGGAGGAATGGATTTTGTCCTCATGGCGGGTTCATGAGGACAGAATGAGCTTAGGGAGAATGGATTTTGTCCTCATGACGGCTTCATGAGGACAGAATGAGCTTAGGGAGAATGAAAGTTGTCCTCATGGCGGGTTCATGAGGACAGAATGAGCTTTGGGAGAGTGGTATTTGTCCTTATGACGGCTTCATGAGGACAGAATGAGCTTTGTGAGAATGGAAGTTGTCCTCATGGCGGGTTCATGAGGACAGAAAGAGCTTTTGGGAGTTGGAAATTGTCCTCATGGCGGGTTCATGAGGACAGAATAAGCTTAGGGAGAATGGAAGTTGTCCTCATGGCGGGTTCATGAGGACAGAATGAGCTTTGGGAGAGTGGTATTTGTCCTTATGACGTCTTCATGAGGACAGAAAGAGCTTAGGGAGAATGGAAGTTGTCCTCATGGCGGGTTCATGAGGACAGAATGAGCTTAGGGAGAATGGAAGTTGTCCTCATGGCGGGTTCATGAGGACAGATAAAGCTTAAGAAATCTGAATATGTCCTTATGACTGCATTATGAAATGAAAAAACCCCTAATCTATTAAAACCAACATGGATTAGGGGTTAATAAACTACTATTTATTCTTGCTTTCTGCATCCTTAATGATATCTTCACCGATTTTCTTAGCCCATTCATCATAGATTGGCTGAAGTTCTTTCTTAAATGCTTCAATTTCAGCTGGTGAAAGCTCATTAATCTTGGTTTGACCACGATCTTTTAGCTTTTTCAAGGATTCATCATTTAGCTTTTTAGCAGATTCGCGTGCAACTTTTGTTCCTTCTTCTACACCTTTTTGAACAATGGCTTTTGTTTTTTCATTCATGCTGTCCCAGAATTTCGTATTAGTTAACAGAGCATAGTCCACACGAGTGTGTCCCATTACAGTCGTATACTTCTGCACTTCGTCGAATTTCTTTGATTCGATATTACTAAAAGTGTTTTCTTCTCCATCAACCGTACCTTGCTGGAGGGCAGTGTAAAGCTCGTTGAATGGAATGGATACGGAACCAGCATCAAGCTTGCCGTAAATTTCTTCGAGCAACTGTCCACCTTGAGTACGAATCTTTAAGCCTTTTAAGTCTTCCGGTTTCGAAATGGCTTTCTTGTTATTTGTCATATGTTTTGCACCATTTGGCCACATTGCAACACCAAGCACGCCGTCCTTTTCTAAGCGTTTAAAGATTTCCTGGCCTTTTTCACCATCCCAGAAAGCTTCTGCAGCTGCATCGTCTTTAAACAAGAATGGCATAGCAGGGACGTTAAAGCCAGGGTCATTACCGACTAACTTAGACATGTCCGGAATGATAAACTGAACGTTATTGGCTACTAGGTTCTGATATTCATCCTTATCGCCAAATAGCTGGCTGTTTGGATAAACTTGTACCTTGATTTTACCACCGGATTCTTTTTCAATATATTCCTTCATCGCAAGGGCACCGGCTTGTTTAGGTGTGTTTTCTGCCACTACGTGGGAGATTTTGATTGTCAATTCTTGAATGCCATCACCAGATTTGCCCTTTTCACCGCCGGATGAGCTGCTGCTTGTTTCTTTTGAGGAAGAGCCGCAAGCTGCAAGGCTAAATACCAGCAGAAGTGTTACTGCTACTACTAATAGTTTCTGAATCTTTTTCATTTGATTTCCCCCTTTTTTAATAAATAGCGTAATACAAATTGATTAATGTCTGACCGCTTCCAATTGGACCCGCATGAAACAGGTTACTCCCCATAGGACTTAGCAAACGCTTACATCTGATAAGTGATTAAGGTACTTAGATAAATTAATTCTTTTTTTCTATTAACCTTTTAAAATTCTTCTAGTTTCATCTAGGTAGTAGCTGTTCATATCAATGGTGATTAAAGGATCATGGTGAGTGTGTTGGTCTGAGGCGTATGGGTCAATAATTTCGTCAATGACTCGATTTTTGATCTTAGATGAGGGATGCATGAGTATGATATTTTGTACATTGTGAATCCAATCAATAAGATTGCCTGGTTTCCCGCCATAGCTCTGGAATTCATTGATCACGGAATTGCTTACATCGGGCTGTATACAGTATATCCGCTATTTAATAGGTTTTTTGCCATAGGAAAGCCCATGTTACCAAGCCCGATAAAACCTATTTACTGAATCATGAAGGAAAAACTCCTTCAAGCTCTTTATGTAAAGAGCCAATCTGCGGTTGAGCACGTCCGCTTGTAATGACGACAGCGGCGGTCACAATTTTTCTTATTTCAAATTCTATCTTTAACCCCCTCATTATAATGGATTTTGGATACAATCTACGCTCGAGTTGTTTCAACAAATGCTGATAATTCCACTATAACAAAAACAATAAACGTTGTGAATACACAAAAAATATAAAATAAATAAAATTTTCTGTTTATTTTTTAGAAACTATCTTGTATATTTTAAATTAGGTCCAGTTGTAGATTGGATACAATCCACAGTATAAGGAGTTGATTTTTATGAAGAAACTCTTTAAATGGCTTGATCACATCGAAGAAGGTTTAGCAGGAGTGCTGTTTATTGGAGGAGTAGTTGTAAGTTTGTATGGGGTTTTTACAAGGTATGTTCTCAATGCACCAGAATCATGGATTACGGAAATATTTGAATTTCTGCTTACATGGTCCATTTTTATCGGTTTTGGGCTGGCGCTGAAAGACAACCGGCACATTCAAGTGGAATTATTATTTGACGTCTTGCCAAAAGGTTTAAAAAGAATCGTAGCCACAATTAGTAATTTAATCGGCGGTGCATTTTCCTTCTACCTTGCTTATTCTTCTATTGAATTAATAACGTTATCAAAAGAACAAGGAACGAAAACAATTGATGTAGGTATTCCAATTTGGATTTCATATCTAGTCCTCCCAATCGGAATGGGCTTACTGGGACTATACTTTTTTGTAAAGGCTTACAGAGCAGGGAAAGGCGATCAAAGCGAACTTATCGGGGAAATTGAACAGTTATATGAATCAATGCAAAATACCGAAGGAAAACCAGGTGAGAAAGGGGTAGGAGTATGAATCCAGTCTTAATGCTATTTTTACTTTTTGCTGTTCTATGCTTATTACGCGTACCGATCGCCGTTAGTTTAGGATTATCAAGTGTTATTGCTTTATCAATGGCGGATTTTACCCTTTACACTGTTATTCAGAAGATGTTTAATTCATTGAACTCAGCCACATTAATGGCCATTCCGGGCTTTGTATTCGCTGGAATTATTATGTCAAAAGGCGGGATCTCACACTATTTAATTGAGGCATTAAAATCATGGGTAGGGCATATCCGCGGCGGGCTTGCGATTATCACCATCCTTGCTTGTATGATCTTTGCAGCTATTTCTGGTTCCAGCCCTGCAACAGCAGCTGCTGTCGGAAGTATTATGATTCCAGCAATGGTGGAAGCAGGATATGGTAAAAGATATGCAATGGGGCTTGTAGCGGCATCAGGTACACTGGGAATTCTGATCCCACCTTCGATTCCATTAATCATTTATGGAACGGTTGCCGAAGAATCAATTGGTAAACTGTTCTCTGCTGGAATCATCCCTGGATTAATGTTAGGCGGAATTCTTTTAATCTCTGCGATTATTCATGCCAGAATCCATAACTTTGGTAAATTGCCAAAACAGTCGATGCAAGAAAGATGGAGAAAGACAGCAAAAGCTTCTTGGGGATTTTTTCTGCCAGTCTTGATTTTAGGCGGCATCTATTCCGGTGCCGTAACACCAACAGAGGCTGCATTTGTATCTTGCTTCTACGGATTATTTGTTTCTATCTTTATCTACAAAGAAATGCCTTTTAAAACATTTAGAGAAGTGACGAAGGAGTCTATCAACATTACGTCGATGATTTTTCTAGTTATTGCATCGGCGATGATTTTTGGTATGTTCCTGACAACAGAACAAGTGCCGCAGGCCTTCGCTACCTGGATTGAAACAAGTACAAGCAATAAATGGATCTTTATGATTGGTGTCAATGTTATGTTCTTTATTCTGGGTATGTTCCTAGAAGCTGTCGCCATCATTTTAATAACACTGCCAATTCTTTTACCTGTATTAGCATTATTTGATATTAACGTCATCCATTTTGCGATTATTATGACGATAAACATGGAGTTAGCGATGATTTCTCCTCCTGTTGGGCTTAATCTATTCGTCGTCAGTGGAATCACGAGGGAAAAGGTCGGGGAAGTTGTTAGAGGGGTACTGCCATTCTTTGCCCTTATGGTTCTTGCGCTTGCTATTGTGGTCATTTTCCCACAAGTATCCTTGCTTTTAGCAAAATAACCTAATAACGATAATAAGAGAATCTGCTTACTCATTTAGTAGGGTAAGCCAGTTCTTTTTCTGTATCCAATATCCTAAAGGGAGGAGTACTATGAAATTGAGCAGATCCTATTTATTTGTTCCATCAACCTCCACTAGAATGTTTGAAAAAGCGCTGGCAAGTGCTGCTGATTGTATTATTTTTGATTTGGAGGATGCTGTTGCCGTCTCTGAAAAACAAGAAGCAAGAGAACGTGCAAAAATTTTTCTGCTAAACAATCAGCCGGAGAAAAATGTGTTGATCAGAATTAACGATATGACCACGAATTTTTGGAGGGAGGATCTAGAAGCTGCTATCGAGGCGGGGGCCAGTGGGGTTATCGTACCAAAGGCTGAAAGCTCGATTAGCATGAAGACATTATGCGAAACAGCTGTTATTTGTCTCGAAAGACAGAAAAGAGATTTCCAATCCTTTGCTGTTATCCCGTTAATTGAAACCGCCAGAGGAGTGACCTTTGCCTATGAAATCGCCTCTGCTCATTATTTGATTAAAAGATTAGCATTTGGGTCGATTGATTATTCATTGGATGTCGATTGCGAGTTAACGGATGAGGGAACAGAATTGCTTTTTGCCAAGTCGCAGGTGGTAACGGCATCAAAAGCAGCGGGCATAGGGGGTCCAATCGATTCAGTATATCCTGATCTTGCAAATGAAGCGGGGCTCATAAACGAGTCCCAAAGAGCAAGGAGGCTAGGGTTCAAGGCGAAGCTGGCCATCCATCCTAAGCAATTGCAGCCAATACACGAAATTTTCTCGCCAAGCAAAAAGGAAATGGAAGTGGCATTAGAAATTGTCAATGCCTTTGAAGCTGCTGAGCAGCAAGGGATTGCCTCAATTGCGGTTGGGAATAAACTGGTGGATTATCCAGTTTATAAAAAAGCAAAAGCGTTATTGGAATCGGTAATACTCTGATATTCATTATTGATACGAATTGAAAATTTATTTGCGAAATCAACACTTAAATTTTCGAAACTAGAACCTATATTTGTGAATTGAATACACAATCGAATGATGGAGGAAACCCAAATGGTAACTGAAAATTTAGCCTTACATATTACCAATACTTCTTACGAGGATTTTAGCCAGAATGCGATCAGAGAAGCGAAAAGAAGTCTATTAAACTGGCTTGGTGTAGCTATCGGCGCGGCAAACCATGAATCGATGGATATGGTGCTTAACGTATCAAAACTCACAGCCAGTCAGCCGCAGGCAACTGTGTTGGGAAGAAATGAAAAGGTAGATATATTGTTTGCGAGTCTTTTAAATGGGATGTCTTCACATATTTATGATTTTGACGATACCTTACTAGAAACGGTATTACATCCTTCAGCTCCAGTCTTTCCAGCGATTCTCGCTTATGCCGAGCAGCAAAAGAAGACGGGGAAGGATGTTCTTGAAGCGTTTATCATTGGCTGCGAGGTCGAAGCGAGGCTTGCCTTAAGTGTCTACCCGTCTCATTACTGGCGCGGTTGGCATATTACCGGCAGTGTGGGCGGTATTGGGGCCGCTGCAGCAATTTGTAAGCTGATGGGTTTAGATATTGAAAAAACAATTTATGCTCTGGGAATTGCAGCAACCGATCCAACTGGATTACGGGAAATGTTTGGCACGATGACAAAGCCTTATCACCCGGGAAAAGCGGCAATGAATGGACTTTTAGCAGCACTTGTGGGCGCTCAAGGTTTTACTTCCTCCAAAAAACCCCTTGAAGCAGAGCGCGGATTCTTGAATGTCTTATCTGAAGAGAATAAAGCAGAGTTAATTACGGAACAATGGGGCGAAAAATGGGAAGTAGAGAAAAATAGCTACAAGCCTTTTGCTAGCGGAATCGTTACCCATCCGGCAATTGATGCGATTATTACGATCCAAAAGGAACACAAACTTCAAGCAGAAGAAGTGGAATCTATTGTAATCACAGCACATCCGCTTGTGAAAGAACTTACGGGTAAAACGGCGATTACGACAGGACTGGAAGGAAAATTTAGTGTCTATCACTGTGTCGCTGCCGGATTCTTTAACCTAAAGGCAGGCGTCTATGAATTTACAGATGAATATGTGAACGACCCTTCTGTAAAAAATCTTCGCGACAAAATAAAGCTTGTTATCAATGAGAAGATAAAAGAAGATCAGGTCCAATTAACTGTAAAGTTAACAGATGGCCGGGAAATCTCCCTTTTTGTTGAACATGCGATTGGTAGTGCGGACACCCCGATGACAGATGATCAAATCAAAGAGAAATTCTTGGATGTCACAGGAGAAATCATCTGTTTAGCGGCAAAAAATGAGCTCATTGACCTTATCGACCGCTTCGAAGAGGTCGAGGATTTGACTTCGTTTTTCCAGCTATGCCAGCCAAAAGAAACTGCCCATCTATACTAAACAAGTCACCGAGGGAACAGCGGTCAGGTTCCTGAGGTGATTATGTATTTCTATCGAAAAAAGGAGAGAATTATGGCTTTCCCAAATACAAGGGTGAAAGTAAATGTTGTAGCGAAGCCGAAGCAAAGGTCTTCCATCGAAGTAAAAAAAATCATCCTATTGCTTCTTGGCATCGCGTTGATGGTGGGTGTCTATTTCATCCTTCCCGCCAACTATACAGGATCAGCCAGAATGATGCTGTCATGTTTGGTACTGAGTGTATTCTACTGGACGTTTGAGCCGATTCCGATTGGCTTAACGGCAGTAATTCTACTAATCTTAATGCTTGTTTTCGGGGTAGTCACAACGGATATCGTCTATAGTGGATTTGCTTCGCCTGCTGTATTTCTGATCATTGGCGGGATGATGTTGGCTAAAGGGGTTAATGATACACCTCTCACCAAAAGAATTGCCTATCTTTTTTTATCAAAATGGGGAGGTACGGCTAAAGGGCTCTTAGGAAGCATTCTTATCATTCCGCAAATCCAGTCCTTTTTTATCCCGGCGGCTGCAGTCCGGGCACAGCTGATGCTTCCGATTGCGACGATGTCACTAGATACCATCGGAGAAAAGGCCAAAGGGAATCTTAGAAAAATGATTCTTCTTGGTGTGGCCTTCGGAGGGACGGTCAGCGGTACAGCGGTGATGACGGCTGCGATTGGGAATATTTTAACGGTGGAATTATTAAAAGAGTTTGTAGGGATTAAAATCACCTATATTCAGTGGTTCACCTATACCTTCCCAATTTGGCTCATCATGATCCCAATCCTATGGTTTACCTTATTGAAAAGCTTCCCGTTAACAGAAGAAGAGAAGCACTTTCCACATGTACAACAAGAACTGGAAAGTAAGCTGGGAGAATTAGGGGCGTTAAATATTGAGGAGAAAAAGTGTTTAGCTATCCTCCTCATAATCGTTGCCTTATGGTTTACAGAGCCCCTGCATGGGCTGCACCCCAGTGTTCCTGCACTGATTGGGGTGGTGTTAATGGCATTACCGGGAATCGGCTTCACCAGCTGGGGAAATTTAGTGAAAATAAATTTTGATACCGTCCTGCTGATGGGAGCAACATTGTCTCTAGGATATGCTTTCAATAAATCAGGAGCGGCCAAGCTGATTGGGGAAAGCTTAAGTTCGGATTGGATTCTCTACTTTCTCCACTCACCGGTTGTCGCCGTCATCACGATTCTCGTAATTACCCATATCCTTCATTTAGCAGTAGCAAATGTTTCAACAGCAGTCGTCACCCTTGTTCCGATTTTTATCGGATTATCAACGAAAGCAGGGGCAGACCCTGTGCTAATTTGTTTGACAGCCTCAATAGCCTGTTTACATGGCTATATTCTAGTGGTTGAAGCCACACCAAATATCATTGTCTATAGCTCTGGCCGGATTCAGCAAAAGGAGTTCCTCATACCAGGATTGTGGTTAACGGGTCTAATGAGTGTCATTGTGCTTGTTATTGCGGTTACTTGGTGGAACTGGCTTGGACTACTATAGGAAAAATTAATAATAAATTTGCAAATCTATGGACAATTGAAAACGGATTCTGTATCCTATTCAAAAATAGGATAATAAGAGGTATTTAAATATGCTTGAGAAAAATCGACTTATGATAGAAAACAGAGATACCTTGCATTTAAAAGTATGTAATATTATTCGCGAAGCCATTTTAAAAGGAGAGTTAAAACCAGGCCAACGCCTTAAACAATCGGAGCTTGCCGATGCGATGGGTGTCAGCCGGATGCCAATCCGTGAAGCGCTGCAAAAACTAGAAGCAGAAGGGCTGATCAAGCTTGAGCCGCATAAGGGGGCAGTCGTAAAGTCGATTGAAGTGAAAGATATCGAAGAGATATATGCTCTCCGTACAGAATTGGAAAAAATGGCTGTCTACCAAAGTGTGGAGCATTTAACTGATGAAGACCATCAACAATTAACTACCTTGGTAGAGCAAATGGAAGCGAGCGAAGATGTGGATGACTTTATCCGTTACAATATTGAATTTCATCGACTACTAATGAAGCGGAGCAGCTGGGAGCGGCTCAATTCCTTCATCAGTACCTTATGGAATGGTCTGCCGCAGCAAACTCCTCATATTTTAAAAGGCCAAAAGGAAACATCGAATGTGGAGCACAGAAGTATCTTAAATGCCGTGTTAAACCGAGATAAAGAAACTGCAGCGAATCTCGTTTCCAATCATATTTCGCGAACAGGCAATATGTTAGTGAAAAGATTAAAAGAAGAGGGAAAAAAATAGCCCTCTCTTTTTCAAAAAATTGTATCCAATATCCAAAATAGGAATGTGAGGGAAGTAAAATGACATTATCGAAAAGATTAGCTGAATATGTGTGCCAAACGAGTTTTGAAGATTTACCTGAACATGTCGTGGAATTTACGAAAATTTGTATCCTGGATTGGTATGGCTCTGCCGTCGCTGGAAAAGACATGCCGCCTATTCAAGCGGTGAAGGAGCTTGTCGAAGAATGGGGCGGGCATGAACAAGCTAGTCTTGTCACGGGAGGAAAATCCTCATTAGGAAATGCAGTCCTAGTTAATGCCGCTTCCAGCCATATTGTGGAGCTCGACGATATTCATAAATCTTCTATAATACATGCCGGCACAGTGGTCATTCCGGCGGCTGTTGCCGCAGCAGAAGCCTATAACCTAAGCGGCAAAGAATTGATTACCGCAGTGGCCGCCGGCTATGAAGTCTGTTACCGAATTGGAGAGGCTGTGTCGCCATCGCACTATTATTTCTGGCATAATACCGCCACTTGCGGTACATTTGGATCCGCTGCAGCTGTGGCGAAGCTATTAAACTTAAATGTGGAGCAAACGATGCACGCGCTCGGAAATGCCGGCACTCAAGCGGCAGGACTGTGGGAATTTATCGAAGATGGGGCAAACACCAAACAATTGCACACCGCTAAAGCAGCCTACAACGGGACACTTGCTGCTCTCCTTGCGAAAAAGAACTTCACGGCTGCCACAAAAATTTTAGAAGGAAAAAGAGGGTTCTTTGAAGCGATGGCTGAATCGGCAGACCCATCGAAAATCACGAAGAATCTTGGGCATGAATGGAAGATCATCGAGAACAGCTTTAAGATCCATGCTTCATGCCGCCATACCCATCCAGCCATCGATTGTATCCTCGACATCATGAATGAACATTCTATTGCGTATCAACAGATTGATAGAATCACGATTAAGACTTATCAAACCGTCCTGCATATTACCGACAAACCAAACCCTGACAGTATCTACGCCTGTAAATTCAGCAGTCAGTTTTGCGCTGCACTTGCCGCTGTAAGGGGCTCCGCTTCGTTACGGGATTTTACTAATGAGAGCTTACAAGATTCCGAGATTTTAAATCTTATGGAAAAAGTAGATGTAGTCGTCGATGCCTATTATGAAGGAGCCTATCCGGAAAAATGGGGCGCCAAAGTCGAACTCGCTCTTAGAAACGGAGAGATCTTTGAACAAGCAACCGATTATCCAAAGGGTGACCCTGAAAAAATGGCCACAAAAGAGGAACTAATCCAGAAGTTTATCATGATGACTGCTGAAAAATTAGAACATCCTGAAGAAGAAGTGGAAGCGATTTTTAAATTAGATTCAATCAACACAAGGGAATGGCTGAGAAAACAAGAAATCAGCCATTTACAGCAGTAATGGAGGATATCCTTATCTCATATCGAACTAAATTATTGGGAGTGATTTGAAAAATGCCCATGAATGTTGATGTCATCGTGATTGGCGGGGGACAGGCCGCCCTTGCCGCAGCGATAGCGGCCAGGGAAGAAGGGGCACGTGTTGCCATAATCACCAAAGGGAAAGCGGGATTCGGCGGTTCATCCGTTATTTCAGATGGCGTCCAATCAGCCATTTTTTCAACAGGGGATTCGCCTGAAACCTTTTTCGAAGATATTATTCGCGGCTCCCGAAATCTATCAAATCCAAAGTTAGCGAGAATCTTGGCAGAGGACTGCACAGTCAGGGTTAATGAGCTAGAGAGTAAATTCGGCATCCCCTTGGAACGAGAGCGGAAAATCAGTACGCCCGGACACTCTTTTCCGCGCAGGGTTTATGCTGCAAATGGCCTCGGAAAAAACACAACAAAGGTATTAAGACAATACGCGTTGGAAATCGGCGTGGAATTATTCGAGCAGTCCACCTTGATTGATTTAATCAAGGTGGACCAAGTGGTTGTTGGTGTGGTTGTTGAAAAGGCAGCGGAATTACATGCTTTTTACGCATCTTCAACGATTCTTGCAACTGGCGGTTTCGGAGGGCTTTATGCGTCTACTGATAATCCCAAGGATGTATCAGGAGAGGGGATTGGCATGGCGTGGAGACATGGAGCCGAACTTGTCGATATGGAGTTTGTTCAGTTTTATCCGTATCGGCTGCAGCATCCCGCGAACGTCGATGTTATGACAAGGATTTTTGGAAAAGGAGCTGTCCTATTAAATAAGAGTGCGGTACGGTTTATGGAGGATTTTCCAAGAAAAGAACTCGAAACACGTGATATCCTAAGCTACGAAATGTTCAAGCAAAACGATGTGTACCTTGAACTATCTAATGTTTCTAAGGAGGATTTAGAGAAGGACAGTCCATATGTATATCGGCTTATTAAAAAAGGATATCAAGGGGAATGGAAGATGTACCCTGTTCAGCATTATTGCATGGGCGGGATCAAGGTAGACGAATGGGGCAGAACTAGTTTACGAGGTTTATATGCCTGCGGTGAAACAACTGGCGGGCTCCACGGGGCGAACCGGCTTGGAGGAGGTTCCCTGACAGAAGCACTTGTGTTTGGGCATCGGACCGGCACAATCGCGGCTCGAGAAGGTGTGCCTGTTCCAAAAGCGTTCGAGATCCCAGCTTTAGCAGAAAACACTTTACCTAATGGAAATGAGTTGGAGGTATCACATCGCCTAAAGGATATCATGTGGAGCCTGGTTGGAATCGAAAGAACCACTAGTTCCTTAAAACAGGCGGAAAAAGAATTAGACCTGCTGGCGGCGGGATTAACTGAGGAAATAGGAGTCACGGCACTTCAACTCCAAGATAAAGTTCGGGCAGCATGGGCAGCCGCATTTGCTGGAGCGAGGAGGAAAGAAAGCAGAGGGGCCCATATCCTTCAGGATGTAAAAGAAGAACAGAAACAATGGGAAGGAAACCTTGTTATTAAAGGAAAAACTATTGAATTCAGGCAAGAAATCGTGAGTGAAAGGACGTAACTTTTTAAACATAAAGGGGAAGATGGCTGTGCGAACGATTTATTATGAAGAGATTGTCAATCAGGTGGCCAACTTGTGCCAAGAGGCCAATTTTGAGCTGGGCCAGGATGTTATTCAAGCCTTTCAAGCTGCCTTGAAAAAAGAAACCTCCGAAACGGGGAAAGACATTTTAGAGCAATTGCTGCAGAATGCTGATATCGCTAGGTCCGAGCGTGTGCCGATGTGTCAGGATACAGGAGTTTCCGTTTTTATTGTCGAAGTCGGTCAAGATTGCCACATTAGCGGCGGCAGTCTCTACGATGCCATTAATGAAGGGGTTAAGAAAGGGTACGAAGAGGGCTATTTAAGACACTCAATTGTTGACCATCCGATCACAAGGGAAAAGAGTAAGGGCTATAATACACCGTCGATTATTCATATTGAATTGGTACCGGGTGAGGACCTGGTCATACATATGTCTGCCAAAGGCGGTGGCAGTGAAAATATGAGTGCCTTAAAGATGTTGAAGCCGGCTGATGGCTTGGACGGAATCAAGGACTATATTTTAAGCATTGTCGCCCAGGCAGGGCCGAATGCATGTCCACCGTTAGTGGTTGGAGTCGGGATTGGCGGGAATTTCGAGCGCTGTGCTTATTTAGCGAAGAAGTCGTTATTTAGGCCAATTGGTCATCGCAGTGAACGGCCGGAAATCGCGGAGCTGGAGAAGGAATTGATGGGAAAAATCAATGAGCTGGGTATTGGCCCGCAAGGAATGGGAGGGAATACAACGGCTCTTGATGTGAAAATCGAAATTGAACCTTGTCATATTGCCGCGCTGCCCGTCGCTGTGAATTTGAATTGTCATGCCAGCAGGCATAAAGAGGTCAGAATTTAGGGGGGATCATCAGTGTCAGCTATTCACATCACCAATCCAATATCCGAACAAGAATTATTGAAATTAAAAGCGGGTGATCGAGTATTATTAAGCGGAACCATATATACAGCTAGGGATGCTGCCCATAAAAGAATGTTCGAAACGCTGCAAAAGGGGGAAGAACTGCCTTTTGATGTGGCCGGGCAAACCATCTATTATGTCGGGCCAACCCCCGCCAAGCCAGGGGCAGTGATTGGTTCAGCAGGCCCGACTACCAGCGGCCGGATGGACAAATATACTCCGTCATTATTGGAACTTGGTTTAAAAGGAATGATTGGAAAAGGCTACCGCAGTGAAGAAGTCATCGAATCGATGAAGCAAAATAAAGCCGTTTATTTTGCTGCCATCGGCGGTTCCGGAGCACTGATTGCTAGAACCATTCAATCTGTAGAAGTAGTCGCTTACGAAGACCTGGGCCCAGAAGCAATTTATAAATTAACGATTAGTAACTTTCCGGCCGTGGTCATCATTGATAGTGACGGAAATGACTTTTACAAAATCGGAAAACAGCAATTTTTTGAGCAAAACCAAGTAAAAGGTGCTGACAGTTAAGGTCGGCATCTTTGAATTAAATTTATGAATATTCGAAAAACTATTGAAATTGTATTTTGGATACAGTATCCTATTTATATACAAAAACATCATTTTCCGGATGGAGGAACCGAATCCGATGAAATTAGCTGATCAAGTCACGATTTACGAAGTTGGCTTACGGGATGGGCTTCAGTTAGAGTCAAAAGTATTAACGGTGGATGAAAAAGTCGAGATTTTTTCTTTATTACATAAGGCAAATATATCCCAAATTGAATTTGGTTCATTCGTGCATCCAAAACTCGTCCCGCAAATGGCAAATACTGCTGCATTTTATGAGCATTTAAAGTCTTTTCCTGAAATGAACCTCACAGCTCTCGTACCTAATTTAAAGGGGCTTGAGTTAGCCAAACAAACAGGTGTAAAGTCCGTTAATTATGTTTTTTCAGCAAGTAATACGCATAACGAACAAAATGTTCGGCAGACCACCGAACAGTCATTGGAAAACTTCAAGCATTTAGCGCAATTTGCATCAGATAACGATTTAAATCTTAACGTTACAGTTGCCACCTCATTTGGCTGTCCCTTTGAAGGCACAGTCCCGCCGCACCGCATCATGAATCTCATTGAACAGCTTCTCTTACATAACATCAAAAGAATTACATTAGCAGACACAACAGGAATGGCAAATCCGAAACAAGTCTATCAATTGACGAGGGAAGTTGCGACTGAATGGAAGAATGCTGAGTTTGGCTGCCACTTCCACAATACAAGGGGAATGGGGCTTGCCAATATCCTTGCCGGTTTAGAAGCAGGGATCACCGTTTTCGACGCATCCTTAGGCGGGATTGGCGGCTGTCCATTCGCTCCTGGTGCAACTGGGAATGTTTGCACGGAGGATGTGGTCCATATGTTAGAAGAGATGGGCATCAGTACTTCTATCGATCTTGATAGTTTAATCGAAGCTTCCCATCGGCTGGGGGAATTACTAGAACATGACTTGCCAGGGCAAGTCGCAAAAGCAGGGAAAAGCTCACGCATGTACCCTGTACCCAATAAAACTTCAGGTTCTTTATGTTAAGGAGATGAGCATATATGCTAGTCAAAACCTATGAAACTATCAAATTAGAGCGAGCGGATAGCCATCAAGGTATCGCGGTTTTAACCTTGAACCGTCCAGAATCCATGAACGCGTTGAACACAAAAATGGCATTGGAATTAATCCAAGCTTTTGAGGAATTAAAATACGATGAAACAGTCCGGGTTTTAGTGCTCACTGGTTCAGGTACAAAGAGCTTTTGTGTGGGTGCCGACCTGAAAGAGCGGAACGGCATGTCCCAGAAGGACTGGAAGAAACAGCATGATTATTTTGAAAAAGTGACCGAGTTTATCCGCGAATTCCCGTATCCGGTGATTGTTGCCATTAATGGCTATGCACTGGGTGGCGGCCTTGAAATGTCGCTAAGCTGTGACATTCGTACCGCAGCTGAGGGTGTCGGACTCGGGCTGCCGGAGGCAAAACTAGGATTAATTCCTGGCATCGGCGGCTCTCAATTGCTTCCTCGTATTCTTCCAATTGGGTTAGCGAAGGAAATGTTGTATACCGGAAAACGAATTTCCGCTGAAGAAGGTAAGCAATGGGGACTAATTAACCATGTTTTTGAGAGGGAAGCGCTCTTGGAGGAAACAATTAAACTAGCTGAAACTATTGCGATGAATGCACCGCTATCCTTAAAAGCCTTAAAGAAAGCGGTTAATAAAGGGACTGAAACCGATTTAACCACGGGCCTTGTTTTAGAATTAGAAGCTTACTATAGATGTGCGAACTCAGAGGACCGGTTGGAAGGCATTTATGCCTTTAATGAGAAGCGTGCTCCGGAGTGGAAAGGGCGATAAGGGGTAGCTCTAGGCTCAGGTTTGGGGCGGCTACTCTCGGATGATGGTGCCTTACTCTCGTATGGACCGGGGTTACTGTCGGATAAATCGAGTTTACTGTCGCATAAACCAGGATAACTGTCGGATAGGCGAGATTAACTGTCGCGGGAGAACGTAACTGTCATATAGACTGGAGTAACTGTCGCATAAGCCGGCTTTACTGTCGGATAAAGCGGAATAACTGTCGTATAGACTGAATTTACTGTCGCAAGACCATTTCCCAAAGAAAAATGAAAATGACTTGGAGGTACCTAAAAATGTCAAATACAAAACTAGTAGAAAACACAGAACACGAAATGATCCGGAAAAGCGTTCGTTCCTTATGTGAGCGCTTTCCAGAAGAATACTGGCGGGAAACTGATGAAAAAGATGCCTATCCTACCGCCTTTGTCCAAGCGCTAACCGAAGAGGGATGGTTATCCGTATTAATTCCCGAAGAATACGGCGGTGCTGGACTAGGAATGACGGAAGCTTGCATCATTTTAGAGGAAATCAATCGCTCAGGCGGCAACTCCGGTGCCTGCCACGCTCAAATGTATACCATGGGCGCTCTTCTCCGCCATGGGAATGAGGACCAGAAACGAAGATATCTTCCTAAAATCGCGAGCGGCGAACTTCGCCTGCAAGCATTCGGCATCACCGAACCTACCGCTGGAAGCGATACAACCAGCATCCAAACCTTTGCTGAAAGAGTCGGAGACAAATACGTGGTTCATGGTCAAAAAATCTGGACATCAAGAGCGGCGCATTCCGATTTAATGTTGTTATTAGCTAGAACGACTCCAAAAGACCAAGTAGCGAAAAAGACTGATGGGTTAAGCCTGTTTATTTTAGACATGAAGGAACAAGCGGATAAAATCGACATCCGCCCGATTGATACGATGATCAATCATGCGACAACAGAAGTATTTTTTGAAGGGGCAGAAATTCCGGTTGAGAATCGAATTGGGGAAGAAGGAAAAGGCTTCCGCTATGTGCTAGGCGGAATGAATGCAGAGAGAATTCTCATCGCCTCTGAATCGATCGGGGATGGCATGTACTTTGTTGATAAAGCAGTCCAATATGCTAATGAGCGCGTAGTCTTTGGCCGTCCAATTGGGAAAAACCAAGGGGTCCAATTCCCGATTTCTAAAGGCTATATGGATATCCAAGCCGCTAAATTGATGAGAGATAAGGCAGCTGAAATGTTTGATGCTGGAATGGATTGCGGGGCCGAGGCGAACATGTCAAAATATCTGGCATCTGAAGCAACCTGGCGCGCAGCGAATGCCGCAATGGATACATTCGGCGGCTATGGTTTTGCAAAAGAATATAATATCGAACGGAAATTTAGGGAAGCACGTTTGTTTATAGTAGCGCCGATTACCAATAACCTGGTTGTAAGCTATGTTGGACAGCATGTCCTTGGATTACCGCGTTCATTCTAAAATAACATCTCGAGGACCTTTTTCAGATGGGTCCTCTCTTTGAAAAGGGGGAGCCAAGATGCCAGGACCATTAAGCGGCATTCGAGTGGTGGATGTAACAACGAATGTTTCAGGGCCAAGTTTAACGATGATTTTAGCCGATTTAGGCGCAGAGATTATTAAGATTGAAAGACCCGGTATTGGTGACGATTCAAGAGGGATGGGACCTTTTTGGGAAGGGGAAGGTGTTTATTTCCTTCATATTAACCGTAATAAACAGTCGGTCGTCATCGATTTAAAAAAGGAAAGCGGCCTAGAGATTGTGTACGATCTTGTCAAGACGGCAGACGTTTTTGTTGAAAACTTCCGATATCAAAAAGCAGAAAAAATGGGCCTTGGTTATGAAAAACTAAAAGAACTGAATCCTTCGTTGGTCTATTGCTCATTATCAGCGTATGGCCAAGATGGTCCACTTTGCGACCGCCCCGGTTACGATGCCATTGCCCAAGCAGATTCAGGCATTATTGGAATTAACGGTGCGGAAGGGGCAGAGATTGCCCGTGTTCCAGTATCGGTCCTCGACCAAGGGAGTGCGATGTGGGGAGCCATTGGGGTCATTTCGGCACTTTTTCATAAACAAAAGACGGGAGAAGGACAATTAGTCACTACTTCCCTTTATGAAACCGGCGTCTTCTGGGTCGGCTATCACATGCTGTCATGGCTTGCGACAGGAAATGAACCTAAGAAAAACGGTGCTGGTCATACAGCTTTTGCACCATACGGGGCCTTCCATGCAAGCGACGCACCTGTTATCATCGGAATCTCCAATAATTCCTTATTCAAACGTTTATGTAAGGTGCTCGGAAAGGAAGAATGGGTCGAGGATCCGCGCTACAAAAATAACCCTGATCGGGTAGAACATCGAGAAAATTTAAGAGTGGCGATTGAAAACATTCTCCAAGCTAAAACGGCGGACGAATGGGTACAGTTATTAGTAGATGCGGGAGTCCCGAGCTCAAAGGTTAAGAAAATATCGGAAGTGGTCCAGGATCAGCAGACAGAAGCGATCAAGATGTTTACAGATGTTTCTCATTCGTCCATTAATAATTTCAAACTGCCAAGACTGCCTTTTGAGCTAAGTGAATCGCCTGTAGCCATTCATAAAGCTCCGCCTAAACTGGGCGAGAACACAGAGGAGATATTAGGCAAACTTGGTTATAACAAAGAACAAATAGAACAGCTTATAAATGACGGGAGCATCCAAATAGGGGCTAATAAGCTAGAATCGCATAAATAGTTTACGAGGAACCCGCTGCCATTGTAGGCAGTGGGTGTTCGTTTGTTTCTTGACAATTGCAAATGGCAGGAAATACAGTAAATGTAAAAGGGAACAGAGAGGGGAAAACGAAATGAAAGCGATAGTCGTCACCGGCTTTGGCGGTACAGAGAACCTAAAATACGTAGATGTTGAAATGCCAGTTATAGATGAAAACGAAGTTCTAATTAGAGTTGTGAAAACTAGTGTGAACTTCGCTGATATTAAATCAAGATACGGCCAAAAGGGAGCTTCCCTCCCATTTATCCCAGGTTTAGATGCCACAGGCTTTATTGAAAAGATAGGGAGCAAGGTATCGGGGCTTGCAGAAGGACAAAGAGTCATCGCCTTTCCGAAAGATGGTTCGTATGCGGAATATGTTGTGGCATCGGGCCAATTAGTCTTTCCCATTCCAGATGAATTGGATTTCAAGACAGCAGCAGCTTGTCCGATTGTGTCTTTTTTGTCCTATCGTTTATTGAAAAATATCGCTGCCATTCAAAAGGGAGAAACGGTATTAGTACATTCGGCTGCTGGCGGAGTAGGGACAACTGCCATCCAAGTTGCCAAGATATTAGGAGCAGAAAAGATCATTGGGACTGTTGGCAGCAGGGATAAAATAACCACGGCTAAAGAAAGCGGAGCGGACTTTGTTATTTGCTATGAGGAGGAAGATTTCGCGCCCATTGTAAATGAGATCACTAATGGGCAGGGGGTGGATATTGTTCTCGATTCCATTTCTGGCGCCGTCACGGAAAATAGCTTTAATTGTTTAGCGCCGTATGGCAGGTTGGTCCACTTCGGTAATTCCAGCGGTCATATAGGAAATATAAAAACAGTAGATTTACATGCTAGCTGTAGAAATGTATTGGGTTTTAGTCTAGGGACAACGAGAAAGCTAAGGCCGCATTTATTAAAAGAAACGGCTGAAGAAGTGTTTCCACTTTTAGTGAATAACCAACTGAATATTAAAGTGGGACATGAATACAATCTGGAAGAGGCGGCAGAGGCCCAAACCCTAATGGAAAATAGGCTAAATAAAGGGAAAATATTATTAAATGTTGATCCAAATTTTTAAAATAAAACATTGGTTAAAAAATGGAACAAATAGCCATATTAAATATAGATAAAATATGTTAGGGAGAATCCCCCATGATCTATATTTATAACGACTATGGCGGTACACATACTACTTCTTTGGCTGCCGCCTATCATTTAAATCAATTACCTCAGTCGGAAAGAAAACTAACTACCGAAGAAATATTAAATGTAAAGTATTTTAACAAACTGACAAAAAAAGATTTTGGAAAGCTCATTTTTCATGGTACGGATGAGGATGGGAACAAAGTTTATACGATCGGCCGTAAAAGGAACAAACTCGTTGTACCAGCGATGAAGGAAATGATTTTACTACTTCATGAGAAATTTCAATTTGATGAAAAAATCGTTTTTTCCAATACCTCACCAACCGTACCGCTTTCTATGTCTTTTGGGGGATTTTTTTCGAGAGGCTTGAAGATAGACTTTATTGGCGTACCGTTACTAGTGAGAGGTGCCAAGCAATGCTGTGATAATATTTATCGGTTGGTTGAAAATACGAAAGAAGTTGGAAAAACCCCATTCAATGAGAATGTGATTATTTTAGACAATGAAATGTATAAGTAGTACAACTTGTCGGAGAAACAGCTATGCCAGGATTTGTTATTGGCAAAAAACGATGAAAAAAAGCTGCAACGATTGCAGCAGAAGCGAGGGACAGATTCTGTTATTGTAAATGCTTTGGCAAGGGGACAATATGATCATTATTCTTAACTTCTTGGAAAATGTCCTCTTGGCTTTCGACCTGGTGCTGTTTATTTAGTAGGTTTAAAATTTCAATTATATGAGTAATTTGCGAATTACTAGGGAGCAAATTAACCATTGTTTGTTTGAAATCTTCAAATTCCTTTTTCGTTACAGGTTGAGCATCGTGCTTCAACTCAAAACCTAATTGCCCATTTGGTTCGAGAGTTGCCCATTTTACGTACCTTCCAAATATAATCCCATTCCATATGATAAATAACCACCATTCATTCAAACAGAGTTACTGATAGGTTCCCCAAATTCCCCTCTATTATCCAACAAGCAAGGATAGAAAAAATATCCATCCCTGCCACACACACTTTTGCACTTTACCGATTTCAACTTGAGTTCCATAAAAGTTTGGTTCGGATAAAACATTTTTCCTGAATTCTATTAAAATAATTTTCATTTTTTTAGTATTTATGTCCATACCTTTATTACTAATCTGCATTTAATAGTAATAAGAAAGGTGGTGGACAAGTATGAGTGGTGAAAATTTTGTTAACCAAGCTCATCGTCTAGTAGGTCAAGAAGTGGAAGTTATTACAACAGAAGGCACATATAGAGGTACACTATTATCTGTAGGCAGTGACTCTCTTGTATTAGAATCACTAATAAGAGGCCGTAGAGTAAGATTGATTCTTCGAATAGCGCTGATTATTGCTCTTTTCAGGTTATTTAGAGGTATTTTTTAAGAGCCGCCTTTTTAAAGCCAGTAGGAAATCCTGGCATTTTTTTTTGAAAAAAGTGATACATAAATCCATTGATACGCTGGTAAATCCTGTGACTTAACACAAGAAAGGATTATAGTAAAATAAGATATAAAAGATAATAGATAAAGCTGGTGAAAATATGAAACTAAAAGCGACTGATTCTGTGCAGCAGGCGATGTTTCTCTTCACTTCAACTAGTGAGGAAATGATTGAAGTAGTCGATGATTCTGGAGAAACAGTTGGCGTCTTTACGTTAAACGATTTAAATGAGGCCATTCAAAAAGGGAAAGTGCACGAGTCAATTGAAAAGCTGATGGGCACAACGCCCGACAGCCGCTTTAAACCTGAACACCGTAAAGCCAAGGAATCGGAATACGACAAGCTGATTTCAAGCAAAGTTTTTACAGATGTCATCGATTCCTCTTATGATGGTATTTATATTACAGACGGAAACGGAATCACCATTAAAATAAATAAGGCATATGAACGAATCACAGGAATCAAAGCGATCCAGATAATCGGTTTACATATGGACGAGCTTGTGAATGCAGGCTACATATCTAAATCTGTATCGACACAGGTTATTAAAGAAAAGCGTCCCATTACCATGATGCAGACACTTCAAAACAAAAGGAAAGTGATTGTTTCAGGAACGCCTATTTTCGGTGAAAACAATGAAGTCGTCTATGTCATCAACAATGTCCGCGATATTACAGAACTGATTCAGCTAAAGCTTGAAATTGAAGACCTCCAGGAAATTAGGGATCTGCGGAAGTCGACCGAGGACATGAACCAGAACGGGCATAACCTCGAATCCATTGTGATCACCGAGGAAACGGCCAAGGTATATAATCTTGCGATGCATGTCGCTAAAACAGATGTGAAGGTATTGCTGCTAGGGGAAACCGGTGTTGGCAAAACACTAGTTGCCAAGTATATCCATAAAAACAGCAAGCGCGCAGGCCGCAGCTTTATCGAACTAAATTGTGGTGCCTTCCCGCCAAATTTGATTGAAGCAGAGTTGTTCGGCTATGAAGCAGGGGCTTTTACCGGCGCAAGCACGAAGGGGAAAAAGGGGCTTATGGAAATAGCTGACCAAGGGACACTTTTCCTCGATGAAATCGGGGACCTGCCCCTTGAGCTGCAGGTAAAGCTGTTAAAGGTGATGGATGAGCAAAAATTTATTCCAGTCGGCTCCACGAAAACGAAGGAAGTCGATGTCCGGATTATTGCTGCCACTCATAAAAACTTGAAGAAAATGGTGGAGGACGGAAAATTCCGTGAGGATTTATATTACCGGTTAAGTGTTGTTCCTATTACCATACCACCGCTCCGGGAGCGAAAAAAGGAGCTAATTCCATTAATCGACCATTACTTGCAGGTATTTAACTCCAAATATAAAATGGCCAAGAGCCTTTCCATCGAGGCCCTGGATCGGCTCTGCGACTATCATTGGCCGGGAAACATTCGGCATCTGATGAATGTAATGGAAAGAATTGTAGTGACAAGCCTACACGATGAAATCGGCTTGCGTGATTTACCAGAGGAGTTCCGAGAAAAGGAAAATCACTCATTTAGCAGTCCAAACGAAGACTTGCCGTTAAAGGCTGCCGTTGAGCAGTTGGAAAGAGATTTAATTAAAAAAGCATTAAAAACATACAAGACAACGAGGAAAGCCGCCGAAGCATTAGAAGTTAGCCAGGCAACCATCGTCCAAAAAATGAAAAAGTGGAATTTTTCCGATTAAAAAAATAATCAAACTGTATTGTTTGATTATTTTTTTAATCATTTGTGACGCATCTGTGAACAATTAAAAAATAGAAACCGTTTACCTATCAGTCTTTTTGTTGAATTTTAAATTTTGGCACGTTTCTTGCAATAATATTAGCGAACAACGAAAGGGGAAGAATATACGATGAATCTTATTTCAACTTTTAAAATTGCTAATAAACTGATTACCGGTAACGGTGCCACTGAAAAACTCCTAGAAGAAGCGACACGGTTAAATATGAAGAACCCGCTGATTGTCACTGATGAAATTTTAGAAAAAATCGGTGTGGTTGATAAAATCATCACACTTTTGAAAGGGCTTCCGCATGGCGTGTATACAGGAGTTAAGCCTGAACCGGAAATTGCTCTCGTTGAAGAATGTAAAGGGGTCTTTACATCCGGCGGCCATGACGGCCTAATCGCTCTAGGCGGCGGAAGCGCTATTGATATTGCCAAGGCGGTTTCCGGCTTCGCTCGTTTTGACGGTCCGATTGAACAGCTGTTCGGAACAGACCATGTTCCAAAAAAAGGAGCTCCCATTATTGCGATCCCGACAACAGCCGGCACAGGTTCAGAAGTAACCAATATTGCCATCCTGTCGGATACAGAAGCACAGTTGAAAAAAGGGATTGTTAGTGATTATCTGCTTCCGGATGTAGCGATTGTCTCACCGGAAATGACCCTGACAATGCCGAAATCAGTAACAGCGGCAAGCGGCATCGATGCACTTGTCCATGCCATTGAAGCGTATATCTCGGTCAACGCGTCCCCAATTACAGATGCGCTTGCTATTGGGGCTATCAAGATGATTGCAAAGTACCTTCCGAAAGCGTACGCCAATCCAAACCATATTGAGGCAAGAGAAAATATGGCGACCGCAAGCTTAATGGCTGGCATGGCATTCGGAAATGCCGGGGTTGGTGCTGTCCATGCACTTGCTTACCCGCTTGGCGGAAGGTACCATATTGCCCATGGAGTCAGCAACGCGTTGTTGCTTCCATATGTAATGGAATGGAATAAAATTGCCTGTGCCGAGCGCTTCCGTGATATTGCCGAAGCCCTTGGACAGAACACAGCGGGGCTTTCAGATAACGAGGCTGCTGACCTTGCAGTGGAAACAATGAGAGCTTTAAGTGCGATGGTTAATATTCCAACAGGCTTGCGCAGCTTTGATATTCCTGAAGAAGACCTCCGTTCAATGGCTGAGGATGCCTCACAAATTACAAGACTATTAAAAAATAATCCAAGAGTCCTATCAACGGACGATATTCAAAAAATCTATCAGTCTGCCTATTAGAACAGGAGGAGAATTCACATGTGGAAAAATCGTAAGGATGGCCAGGAATCACCTTATATTCCGGCCGGTCCATTCAAACTAAGACTGCCGTTTATCCATTATAAATTAGAGTGGCCGGATTATGTACAAGGCTTGCTGATGTGTGCTGTTGACCTGGGAGCGATCACTCTTTTGGCCGACCATTTAGGTATGCCATTTGAAGTTGCGCTTGCAGTTGTTGTGTTGAATGGACTTTTATATTTAATGCATCATTTACTTGGTGATCCGGTGATTCCTGGCTGGATTACACCCGCAGTCCCCTTAATTGTCTTATTTGTAAAAGAGTTTCCTGAAGGGCCTGATCGGGTCTATGCACTAATAGCATTTCAGCTTACCCTCGGGGTATTATCCATTTTCTTGGGTGTCACTGGTCTGGCGAACAAAGTAGTCCGGATTGTGCCTAATGCAATTAAGTCGGGAATAATATTGGGAGCGGGAATCGGAGCAATCGTATCCATTTTTGAGGTGGGTGGAAAATTTGAATTATTCCCATATACTATCACGATTTGTATCGGGTTTGTCTTCTATTTAATGTTCTCTAAGCATTTTGAAGCGATAAAACAAAAAAATAAGGCCATGGTGTTACTTGGAAATTTAGGGATTTTACCTGCTGTTTTATTGGCAGTGATAGTAGCCCCACTTGTTGGAGAAGCGAAATGGCCGGATATTCAATGGGGAATTAGTAAGCCTGACTTTGCCACGCTATGGGCAGAGTATACAGTATTTGGTCTGGGTTTTCCTGCATTCGCCTTTTTTGTTAAAGCGATACCAGCCGTGCTTGCTACGTACTTAGTGGTATTTGGTGATGTGCTGAAAGCTAAAGCCATCCTTTCTGATTCAGATGAAGTCCGAAAAGATGAAAAAGTAGACTACAATGCAAATCGTGCCCACTTAATATTTGGCGGCAGAAACATGGTAATGAGTATGATTGGTCCTGATATCACTATGTGCGGACCAATGTGGGCTGCCATGCAGGTTGTAGTAGTGGAACGTTTCAAGGAAGGCAAAAAAGCAATGAACTCGATCTTCGGAGGAGCTGGTTCTTTCCGTTGGGGTACAAATACAGGGTTATTTTTATTGCCTATCGTTAGTCTATTACAGCCGATTCTAGGCGTGGCGTTGGCTCTGACTCTATTAGTTCAAGGTTATGTAAGTGTACGCATTGGTGTTTTACAGGCAAAAAGTCAGCGTGATTTAGGAATTGCTGGTGTAGTGGCGGCTATTTTGGTCATAAAAGGAGCTACTTTGGCGTTTGCAGCAGGTATCCTATTGTGCCTATTAATTTACGGTAAACAATTCTTCAAGGGTGAAAATGACAAGACTTTCACAAAGGATCTGCAATCCAAAGAGGAATTAAAACAAGTTTCATAATATTTTTTAGAAAAGGGGGCTTCCCCTTTTTTCATGTCATAAGGAGGCATTATCAATGGAAAAATACTCACTATTTATTAATGGCGAATGGACTGGAAGTGAGCTTGACACATTTGAAGTGACAAACCCTGCTACTTCAGAAGTCATTGCCACCGTCCCAAACGGCGGTTATGCAGAAGCAAAACAGGCAGCGGATGCTGCTTATGAGGCATTTAAGGAATGGTCAGCATTTCCTGCGTATGAACGGGCAGAAATCATTTGGAAGTGGCATAAGCTGATTGACGAAAAGAAAGAAGACCTTGCCAAAACGATGACGATGGAGCAGGGCAAGCCTTTCAAAGAAGCGGTGGGCGAAATTGCTTATGCAAATGGATTTTTATCGTGGTATGCAGAGGAAGGCAAAAGAGTGTACGGTGAGACTATCCCTGCAAGTGATAGAAACAAACGATTATTCGTGCACAAACAGCCAGTTGGCGTGATTGCTGCAATCACACCATGGAATTTCCCGGCAGCGATGATCACACGGAAAGTGGCGCCTGCATTGGCGGCGGGCTGTACAGCGGTTGTCAAACCGGCGGAACAGACCCCACTTACTGCTTTCAAGCTGGCTGAATTAGCGGAAAAAGCCGGGCTTCCTAAAGGAGTTCTCAATATTGTAACGGGAAAAGCCCAAGAAATCGGTCAGGCTTGGCTTGAAGACACCCGTGTTAGAAAGCTGACCTTCACTGGCTCAACTGAGGTTGGCAAACAGTTGATGCGCGGCGCTGCCGATACAGTCAAAAAAGTTTCTCTTGAACTCGGCGGACATGCTCCTGTAATCGTTATGGAGGATGCGGACCTTGATAAAGCGGTCGAAGGTGTTCTTACTTCAAAATTCAGAAACGCGGGCCAGACTTGCGTTTGCTCAAACCGAATTTATGTCCATGAAAGCATTCAGGAGGCTTTTACGAGCAAACTTGTGGAAAAAGTTCAGGAGCTCCGTGTCGGGAACGGTCTCGAGGAAGGAGTTGATATTGGACCATTGATTAATGAGGCCGCTATCGAGAAAGTGAACCGTCATATCAGTGATGCTCTTGAAAAAGGCGCCAAAGTTGAAACAGGCGGAGAAGTAGTTAAGGACCTGTTCTTTGCACCGACTGTTATTACCAATGTCAATGATGACATGATCTGTATGACAGAAGAAACCTTTGGCCCGCTCGCACCCGTTACTACCTTTAAAACCGAAGAAGAAGCGATTGAGCGTGCCAACGACTCCATCTATGGCTTGGCAGCCTATGTGTTTACAGAAAATATTTCACGTGCCATCCGAATTTCAGAAGCATTAGAATATGGAATTATTGGTCTGAATGACGGTCTGCCATCCACTCCGCAAGTGCCATTCGGAGGCTTTAAGCAAAGCGGACTTGGACGCGAAGGCGGCCATTACGGAATTGAAGAATTCTTAGAAGTGAAGTATGTTTCGCTTGGATTATAAAATAAAAATAGGCCTGCACGCTGTTACATGTAACAGAGTGCAGGCCCATCTTTATTTGTGCTGGTAGTAAACAGGAAGATAGGAGAGATTATTTACTGGAGACCTTAATGTCTTAGCCTAAGTCAACCAGCATAGATGGGGTCGTGTGTAACAATTCTATTTGTAGGAGTGTAAAGAATGTCAATAGAACAGGTTGTTCAGAAGCAAATTGAATTTTATAACAAAGGAGATATCGAAGGATTTGCCAGCACATAGGCAGATGATATTACGGTATATACTTTTCCCGACAATTCGATAACTTTAAGCGGTAAGAAGGCATTAATTGAAAGGTATTCGGAAACATTTACAAGGAAAATGTCCGCTGAAATCAGAAATAGGTCAATTGTCGGCAATAAGGTAATTGATTGGGAATTCGCTACGAACGGAATGACTGGAGAAACCGTCAGTTTAATGGCTATTTATGAAATAGAGAATAATTTAATCTCTAAGGTTTGGTTCATTCGAGAGTAAAATGGATAAGTGATTCTAATATAGATTTGCAATCTAAAACATTGGCTAAAAATAATTCTTAAGAATTTAGCCTGCTATTTCTGGCTATCGGCTGTAATGAAGGCTTACTATTCAAAATGCAAGCTTGATTAATAAGCCTTCGTTCCTTTCAAAAAATGGCATACCATTATTTCAAACGATCATTAAGTACACTTTCCTCCAAAACGGCGAATTTGTCCCCATAAACCTTTGTAATATGCTTTTCACCCCAAGCACATAAGGAATCAAGTATGCCTTTTAAACTTAATCCATATTCACTGAGTTCATATTCCACTTTTGGTGGTATTTGATTATGCACAATGCGGTTTATGACTCCGTCATCCTCTAATTCACGCAATTGCTGAGTCAACATTTTTTGTGTAATGTTTGGCATCAGCCGTTTCAATTCACTTGTGCGCTTTTTGCCGTGTGTAAGATGGCAAAGGATCACACACTTCCATTTTCCTCCTATAACCTCCAAGGTGGCTTCAACGGCAATATTATATTTCTTATTATTCATAGTGTACCTCCAATTTTATAGGCACTAAAAAGTACCTATCGTACTCGCAGGTGCCTATGGCACTTTAAAGTACGTTCTTTTCTATTAGACTGATATGTTCCATAATAACATTTGCCGGTCAAACTTCAACTTATTCAATTTTTATCTGCTAGCAGATTGAAGAATACAACAACACTGTGTACAGGAGGAGAACCATACTATGACCTTTGATAAGAAAAAGAGTACATTGGCGCTCTTGGCATTGGCAGTGAGCGCATTTGCGATTGGAACAACAGAATTTATCAGTGTAGGTTTATTGCCGCTGATAGCGAAAGATTTACAAATCTCGGTTACAACAGCTGGATTAACAGTTTCTTTATATGCATTAGGGGTAACATTTGGGGCGCCGATCCTAACGTCGTTTACATCTAGTATGTCACGTAAGTCCCTATTACTTTGGATCATGATTGTTTTTATTATTGGCAACAGCATTGCTGCAAGTGCTGGAAGTATTGGTGTTTTACTAGTTGCCCGTGTTCTTTCCGCATTTTCACATGGTGTGTTCATGTCGATAGGATCGACAATTGCCGCTGATTTGGTACCTGAAAACCGCCGGGCAAGCGCCATTGCCATTATGTTTACAGGGCTCACGGTCGCAACGATTACAGGTGTTCCTTTCGGGACGTTCATCGGCCAAGAATTTGGCTGGAGAACCTCATTTATGATAATAGTTGCAGTTGGAATCATTGCTTTGATTGCTACTAGCATCCTTGTTCCATCTCAATTGCGGCAAGGTGTTCGTACAGCATTTCGCGATCAGCTTAAATTATTGTCAAATGGCCGTTTATTACTTTTATTTGCGATTACGGCCTTGGGGTATGGTGGGACGTTCGTGGTCTTTACGTATTTATCTCCATTGCTTCAAGAGATTACGGGATTTAAAGAAGGAACAGTTGCTGTGATTTTGCTTGTATACGGTGTAGCCATTGCCATCGGAAATGTGATTGGCGGGAAGGCAGCAAACCGAAAGCCGCTTGCGGCATTACTTTATATGTTTATCGCACAAGCAATCGTTTTATTTATCTTAACGTACACTGCTCCATTTAAGACTGCGGCCCTTATAACTATTATCCTTATGGGGTTATTGGCTTTTATGAATGTGCCGGGACTGCAGGTATATGTAGTGATGTTGGCTGAACGGTTTGTACCAAGTGCGGTTGATGTGGCTTCTGCCATCAACATAGCAGCTTTTAACGCCGGAATCGCCATTGGTTCCTACCTAGGTGGTGTCATAACGGATTCCATTGGGCTCATTCATACCCCATGGATAGGGGCATTGATGGTGGCAGGAGCAGTGGTACTAACAGGCTGGAGCAGAGCTCTAGAGCGAAAAGATGAAAAAACAGCTGACACGAATCAAAAACAAATTTTTCAATACAATTAGGAGGTAAATTATAATGACAGCAAAAAATTTAAATGATACAACTACATTAAATAACGGTGTACAAATGCCATGGTTTGGCATCGGAGTGTTTAAAGTAGAGGAAGGTCCGGAATTGGTTCAGGCAGTAAAAACAGCGATTAAGCATGGATATCGCAGCATCGATACAGCAGCTATTTACGGAAATGAAGAAGGAGTCGGACAAGGTATAAGAGAAGGAATGCAGGAGGCTGGCATTTCCAGAGAAGACTTATTTGTAACCTCGAAGGTTTGGAATGCTGATTTAGGATACGATTCTACCATTGCAGCCTATGAAACAAGCTTAAAAAAACTCGGTTTAGATTACTTAGATTTATTTCTCATTCACTGGCCTGTAGAAGGTAAATATAAAGAGTCTTGGAAAGCATTAGAGACTCTTTATAAAGAAGGCAGAGTGAAAGCAATCGGCGTAAGTAATTTTCAGATTCATCATTTAGAGGATTTAATGAAAGACGCGGAAATTATTCCTATGGTGAACCAAGTGGAGTACCACCCGCGTTTGACTCAAAAAGAGCTCCAAGCGTTTTGCATGGAACACGGGATTCAAATGGAGGCATGGTCCCCGCTCATGCAAGGCCAGTTACTAGATAACCAAGTGCTGCAAGAAATCGCGGACAAGTATAATAAATCGATTGCTCAAGTGATTTTGCGCTGGGATTTACAAAACGGGGTTGTGACGATTCCAAAATCCACAAAAGAACATCGCATTGTTGAAAACGCGTCAGTATTCGATTTTGAGTTAACAGAAGAAGACATGAAACGAATTGATGGCTTGAACCAGAATCACCGTGTTGGTCCAGATCCTGACAATTTTGACTTTTAAATATGACGAACAAGGACTCATCATTAAGATGGGTTCTTGTTCAGTTTGATAAAATATCTTATTTTCCTTATTTTTAATATGGTAAGATTAATATTGATTTAATGATTATGGAAATAAGAGGTAATAGAGATAATGGATGAACAGGACTGGATCATCTTAAAGGTACTTTACGAAAATAGAATATCACGAAAACGGCTGAGAGTTTATATATATCCCAACCATCAACGGATTGGGTTATTGAATCCTTCCTAGTGTTCTTATTCAGGAGCATCAACACCTTTACCGGATCATTCTAAAAGATAAAATGGGGAACCCTATTGTAAGAAGAACATGGATGTTCTCTCATGAAAAATCTCTTGAGACCAAAGTGATTGAAGAGTTTGTAGAATTTGTGATAGAACTGGATTTTAAATCTACTATTTAAGAAAGCGTGGGCAAATGCTCATGCTTTTTTAACGTGAAATTCCGCGTGAAGTATGGGATTGGAAAGTAAAATGGTGATTTTGGAAAGTATTTCGTGAAAAAGTAGAAGTAAATTGATCAACGTGGAAAGTATCAGTTCGAATTTGGAAAATAACCACTCCGAATCGGAAAATATATCCAATTTAATGGTAATTTTTCAAAAGAAATCATTGGAAAATTACCAAAGCCAGGCTGGGAACCTGGCTTTTTTGTGTGAAATATGGGATAGGAAAGTAAAATGGTGATTTTGGAAAGTATTTCGTGAAAAAGTAGAAGTAAATTGATCAACGTGGAAAGTAACAGTTCGAATTTGGAAAGTAACCACCCCGAATCGGAAAGTATATCCAATCAAATGGAAATTTTTCAAAAAGGTCATTGGAAAATTTCCTGAGCCAGGCTGAGCACCTGGCTTTTTTCGCGTGAAATATGGGGTAGGAAAGTAAAATGGTGATTTTGGAAAGTATTTTGCGAAAAAGTAGAAGTAAAATGATCAACGGGGAAAGTATCAGTTCGAATTTGGAAAGTAACCACCCCGAATCGGAAAGTATATCCAATCAAATGGAAATTTTTCAAAAAAGGTCATTGAAAAATCACCTGAGCCAGGCTGGGCACCTGGCTTTTTTCGCGTGAAATATGGGGTAGGGAAGTAAAATGGTGATTTTGGAAAGTATTTTGTGAAAAAGTAGAAGTAAAATGATCAACGGGGAAAGTATCAGTTCGAATTTGGAAAGTAACCATCCTGAATCGGTAAGTATATCCAATCAAATGGAAATTTTTCAAAAAAGGTCATTGAAAAATCACCTGAGCCAGGCTGGGCATCTGGCTTTTTTCATTGGTGTCATTCCATTTTTGTATGATTATCGATAATTTATTTGTATTTCAACTATTGGGATATTGTTTTTAAAATGAAATTGTTAGATGGAGGGAAATTCACAGAAACTTATTACATTTATAACGGCGGAAGAAGGGAAGGAGATCGAGGCAATCCTGACGGATGAGATCGAGGGGACCGTTGGATTTAGTGTTATGATCTACATTAAAAGTGCAAAAAAATAAGAACCTTCTCGCTGCCATTAGTTCTAAGCCTAATCAGACGTCTCATTTTTTCACCGTGTATGGCATTGATCATCATCTTAACCTTGGAGCTGGATGGTATTACAGCACAGTCATTGTTTATTGCGAGCTCTTTTCCAACTTCAAGAAATAGTTCGTTGTTTGCACTGGAATATGGAAACCATCCTGAATACGCAGCACAAACTGTTTTGGTGTCAACCATATTCAGTATGATGACGGTAACGACAGTTATTTTTTCTGCTCATTAGTAATTTCTTAAATAGTCTTTTTTAAAAAATAAAAGTCCGGACAAAATCCCTTGAATAAAGGAAGAATTGTCCGAACCGGAGCAGCACTAATACAAAGAAATCAAGAGGTTAGAATTTTTTAAAGCTTTTTCGGACGTTTAAAATGCATATTCAATCGTTTTTGCTGGTGCTGAAATCGCCTGATCCTTTTTAAAAGGGTATAGGATACATGAATTTTCTCATTTTCTAAGGCAATGTCAGGCACTAATCTCATCCACAATGATTTAGGGTATGCCACGAGTTGATCAGGATACACACTTCTATGGCCAATTGTGATATAGGCTGTAATACAGGCGGCCACTACATAAATTGCAGTTGAACTTCCAAATAACTCGTAGCCCATAAAAACTGCAGCAATTGGGGTATTGGATGCTGAGGCAACAACGGACACCATACCAACCGCTGCCCCCAAGGCGGGATTGACCCCAAGAAGTTGGGCTAGTACATTCCCTGCGATGGCACCAATCACAAACTGCGGTGTCACAATTCCTCCGTAGAAACCAGAGCCCAACGTAATCGAAACAAGTAGAATTTTCCAAAACCAACCAAGATAAGAAACCTGCTCGCCGCTTAAAGCTTTGTCCATAATGGGCAAGCTTAACCCAAGGTAATCTGTTGGGATCATTAATATAAGCAATGATAAGATGAGCCCGCCTACAAATGGCATCATTGGCGGCCAAATATGGAATCTTTGCTGAATGGAACTGAATAATTTCCGCGCTCTCTCAAAGGATTCAATAAATAACCATGAAATAAGACCACAAATCATTCCGATGAGAAGAATTTTAATAAATAATCCATTGGAAAACTGCTGAGAAAGCTGGACAGGATAATAATCATATGTAATTCCCCAAAATTTGCTTACCTCAAAGGAAGTAACACCCGCAATCACCGCAGGAAAAATAAAATCATGGCGGATTCGTCCAATTGTTAACACTTCAATTCCATAAATAGCTCCTGCAATTGGCGTTCCGAATACACTGGCAAAGCCGGCGCTGACCCCGCAGGCAACAAGTCGTTTTTGGAGCTCGGGATTTAAATGGAGGAGATAGCCAAACCAGGAAGCAAGCGTCCCCCCTATATGGGAGCATGGACCTTCCTTACCGGCAGAACCGCCTGAAGCAAGTGTAATAATCGCAGCGATCGGTTTAATAGCGATTGTCTTATATGGCATCAGACCTGATTGTTCATGAACAGCAGCAATGACAGAATCCTTTTTATCCTTGGATCCATACCGATAGCCAAAATACAAAATCAATCCATTCAAAAGCCCGCCAATCGGCAAAAGAATCATACTCAGCCACAAAGGAAGGAGAGAGGTTTTATCTGTAGAAAAATAAAGCCCTTTTAAAAACAGACTGGTCCCTGTCCCTACAATAGCCCCGGTGATAGTAGCCAATAAAAACCAGCGAATGATCGTTGCTATCATCACGAGCGGCTCAACATATCGAATGCGTGACATTTATCAACACCCCCTTTAAAAAAATAGCACTTGATAAAAGGGATGTCTAATGGTAGGGCTTTAGGAAGGGGGGATTGGAAATTTCGGAGTGGGGAACACCATCCTCTGTCCCAAAGAATTATTGGTCGTAATCACAGTTTATTATACTTATTGATATTTTCATAAGTATCTAGTTTATTAATTAAAAGCAGACGAAATAATAAACCCGTCCAAAAAGAATAACTTAAAAGGGGCCTAAATATAATGGATTCGATGGCATGAAAATAGGCCACTACAGCACCATATTTAAACTCAGGAAAGAGATTTTATAATCCCTTAAACGATTGGGAGGGATGTTTTTGTTTAAAGAGAGTATAGACCCTTATTTACACGTTCGCTATGCCAAGAATCCTGTTTATACCCCAGATGGTCAAAAGCTTTGCTTTATTGCAGATTATACGGGCACTCCACAGGTTTGGGAACTCAATCGCGGGGAAGAATGGCCTGCTCAAATTTCTTTTACAAAAGAAAGAATTACCTTTGTTGGACTTGTTAAGGGTACTTCTGACCGGATTATTGGGATGGATGTGGGCGGTAATGAGAATCAGCAGCTGCACTTACTCAAGGAGGATGGGACACTGATTGAATTGACCAAGTCACCCAATCATGTTCATCGCTATGGGGGCAGCTCTCATGATGGAAAATGGATTGTCTGGTCAAGCAATCGCCGGAATCCAGCATTTTTTGATATTTATATTCAAAGTTTAGAAACACTGGAATATCATCCTTTGTTAACCGGTGATGGTCTTTTTACAGCGGTGGAATGGTCACCTGACGGAAAATCATTATTGGTCCAAAAGACGAATTCTCCCCTGGATAATGATTTAGGGATACTTGATCTGACAACAGGGTCCGTTGATTGGATAACAGAACATAAAGGGGAAGCGAGTTTTCGAGAAGTCCATTTTAACAAGGATGGAGATCATATCTATGTTTTAACGAACAAAGATAGCGAATTTTTCGGGCTTGCACTTATCCATATCAAAACCAAGCATTTTGTGTGGCTAGAGCAAGGAAATTGGGACTTTGAAGAACTCGAAATGAATAAAGATAAAAATTTGTTAGCCTTTTCCGTGAATGAGGGAGGAGTATCAAAGGGGGTACTTTTAGACATAAATCGAAGTTACCTTTATTCGTGGAAAACACCAACTGGAATAATAAAAGATTTAAGATTTTCCCCTGATAACAAAAAACTGGCTTATGTTTTCAATGGCCCGGCATATCCATCTGATATTTGGGAGTTAGATTTAGCAAGCATACAGTCGGAGAGACTTACCTATGTATCCCGTTCCCCAATCCTGCAAGATAAATTAGTTGAGCCAGATCTTATAAGTTATCGCTCATTTGATCATCTTGAAATTCCAGCATATTTTTATAAACCAAGGACTACAACTGAAAAAATTCCTTTAGTTATTGTCATTCACGGCGGTCCTGAGAGTCAGTCTCGTGCTGTATACAACCCAGTCGTGCAGTATTTAATCGGTAAAGGGTATGCGGTGTGCACACCAAATATCCGTGGAAGTACAGGTTATGGAAAAACGTTCACGAAATTAGATGATGTCCGAAAAAGAATGGATGCCTTGCAGGATATAGTTTTTTTAGTGGAATGGCTAAAGGTGAATGAGAACATCGATTCTAATAGGATAGGAATAATGGGAGGCAGCTATGGAGGATTTATGGTCCTTGCAGCCATCAGTCACTATCCGCAGCTATGGTCTGCCGCGATTGATATTGTGGGTATGTCGAGCCTTAGAACGTTCCTTCAAACCACCCATCCTTGGCGTAAGAAGCTTAGGGAAGCGGAATACGGAACGATTGAAAGAGATGGTGACTTTTTTGATAAAATCGATCCTTTGAATCATGTAAGTCGCATTACCACTCCGTTATTGGTGATCCATGGGGAAGGTGACCCTCGTGTTCATATTAAAGAATCCGAGCAAATCGTCAACAAACTGAAGGAAAAACAACACCCTGTTGACTTTATTCGGTTCGACGATGAAGGCCATACGATTTCAAAGCTAAAAAACAAAGAAATTGCCTACAAGGCAATCGTAGACTTTCTTGAACGAAGTTTTGGAAATGAAGACAAAAAAAGCAGGGGATTTAAAAGGAGCCGGGAGTATCCTTTCTTCTTTAATTGAATCTCAGGCAAAAAGGACTGACCAAACTGGTTAGTCCTTTTTGCCATGCACACAAATGGCGCATTGCACTTCTGTTACATGAATAGTAAAGAGTAGGATAAACAGCCTGCCGATAAGAATAAATTAAGAATTGTAAATTTCTTGTTTTGCTCGTCCTGTTAGTTTGTAGTAAAACTCCTATTCCGATATAATGAAAACTATTGATAGCAAGGGCTTGGCCGAGTGAGAGTGGGTAAAATATGATTGATATCAGTAAAATTGTTCAAGGGAAAAATTTAACCGAGATAGATGTTCAGCTTGTACAATATATCATTGAAAACATCGACACTGTTTTGCAAATGGGTGTACGGAAAATAGCAAAAGAAAATTTCACTTCTCCAGCGACTGTCATCCGCCTGTCCAAAAAATTAGGCTATACCGGATTTGTCGATATGTATTATCAGCTTCTCCCTCTTGTCAAAAAAGCAGATTTACCGCAAAGCGGCGTGTTGGAGAATTTTTTTGAAATTAGTGAGAAGGATTTCTTGGACCATAATTCGCTGGAAGATATCCAATCCTTTATACACAATGTATTAAACCTTAAGCAAAGCTATATTTTTATTTATGCCACTGGTTTTTCCGCTATTGCAGCAGAATACTTATATAAAAAATTATTGGTATTGGGCAGAAAAACTATTTTTGCAAGCGGAACTGATTCGGTTGGTGTTTTCGAAAATAATTTGGAAGATATCGGGGCCTTGGTCGTCATTTCTAAATCTGGTGAAACACAGCTAATCATCGATAAATTACAGGCAGCCAAAGAGCATCAGATTTTTACAGTGTCCTTTACAAAAGAAACAGACAATCGGATCGCTGAGCTTTCCGATTTGAATTTTAAAATCATTGATCACAGTAAACTGGACGATCGAAATATGCTGCCAAACAGCTTTTTTCCGAGTCTAATGCTGATGTTTGAATTTATCATCAAGCAGTATCTTGAAACTATTTTGACTAAAAAAGAAAACAGCGGGTGAAACGTGTTTCAATGTGTGAAACACGTTTTTTATCATGTTGAATCTATCGACTATGAAACGGTTACATTGTATTCTAAACCTGTCGACGAAAACGAATACAAAAAACAAAATACAGGAGGGGAAGGCAAAATGAAAGCGAAAGTCATGGATGGCATGCAGCGCTTTTCAAAAGCGATGTTCATTCCGGTACTTATTTTGCCGATTGCGGGTATTTTGATTGCCCTGGGGAACCTATTAACTAATCAAAGACTATTAGAAGTCATCCCATTTTTAAATAATCCGATTACGACCGGATTTGGAACGATCTTAACTGGATCATTGGTTTCGATTCTCGGTAACCTGGGACTTATTTTCTGTGTCGGGATTACAGTCGGTTTAGCGAAAAAAGAAAAAGCTGTTGCTGGATTCACCGCGTTGTTAGGCTACTTGGTGTTTGTCAACGCCATGAATAAATTTATGCAGCTGAGCGGGGTTCTTTATGAGGGAGAAACTTTGCAAGGAACTGGACAAACCCTTGTATTAGGTGTGCAAATCCTTGACATGGGTGTGTTCCTTGGACTAATCCTTGGTATTATCACCGCAATGGTTCACAACAAATTCATTGATACAGACTTTAAAGGCGCGTTTCAAATTTACGGCGGCTCACGATTTGTCTTTATCGTCCTGATCCCAGTCGTTGTGCTATTATCCATCGCTCTTACCTTCATTTGGCCGTATTTCCAAACTGGCATTAACAAGCTTGGAACACTGATCAACCACAGCGGAAGCTTCGGTATTTTCTTATACGGAGCATTGGAACGCTTGTTGATCCCAACTGGATTGCACCACCTAATTTACACACCATTCTTATACACAGAATTGGGCGGCAGTGCAGAAGTTGGCGGCAAAGTATTCGAAGGCGCAAGAAATATTTACTATGCGGAAATTGCCGATCCAAGCGTAAAAGAGCTTTCCCCAAGTGTTGTTTGGGATGCTCGCGGTATTTCCAAAATGTTTGGTTTAATAGGTGCTTGTTTAGCCATGTACCACACTGCCAAGCCTGAAAACAAAGCAAAGGTAAAAGCTATTTTAATTCCAGCTGCGGTTACTTCTTTTATCGCGGGTGTTACAGAACCAATTGAATTCTCATTCATGTTCGTTGCACCATTGTTATTTGTAGTTCACGCATGCTTAAGCGGTTTAGCGATGGTAACATTCCATCTATTTGATGTACGTGCAATCGGCCCGAACGGTATGATTGACTTCCTATTGTTCAACCTGCCACTTGGCATCCAAAAAACACACTGGCCAATGTATATCTTAATCGGTTTAATCTTCTTCGTGATTTATTATGTAGGCTTCCGCTTCTTGATTGTGAAATTTAACTTCAAAACAATCGGAAGAGAAGATGATGGAGGAGAAACAAAACTATATTCGAAGAACGATTATAAAGCAAAGAAAAGCGCTGGTAACGCAGGTACTTCCGCACCTCAAGGTAATCAGGGACTTGCTCCTGTGATCGTTGACGCGTTAGGCGGAGCAAGCAATATCAATACTGTAACTAATTGTTATACACGACTTCGTTTAACACTTGAGCATCCAGAGAGAGTGAACGAAGATGTCTTGAAAAAACAAACAGGTGCTAGTGGTGTCATTATTAAAGATAAAAATGTTCAGGTAGTCTATGGCTTACAAGTAAACAACATTCGACAAGCAGTTGACACCTACTTGGGATTAAACACAAACGAATAGAAATCTTTACAGAAATAAACATGTAACTACTAGAGAAACAGATTAGAAAGTAGAAGGGAATGGAGAACATGAAGAAATTTTCAGTAGTAATTGCAGGCGGAGGCAGCACCTATACACCGGGGATTGTAATGATGCTATTGGATAATCTAGACCGTTTCCCGCTTCGAAAATTAAAATTATATGATAACGACGAACAAAGACAAGCAGTCTTAGGAGAAGCACTTGCGATTGTCATGAAGGAAAATGCACCAGATATCGAGTACTCATTCACAACCGATCCAGAAGAAGCGTTCACCGATATTGATTTCTGCTTTGCCCATATTCGTACAGGAAAATATGAAATGCGCGAAAAAGATGAAAAAATTCCATTGAAGCATGGTGTTGTCGGCCAAGAAACCTGCGGACCTGGCGGAATCGCGTATGGAATGAGAAGCATTGGTGACATGATCGAGTTAATTGACATTATGGAAAAATATTCACCGGATGCTTGGATGTTAAACTATTCCAACCCTGCAGCCATCGTTGCAGAAGCCTGCCGCGTGCTTCGTCCAAATTCCAAGGTATTGAACATTTGTGATATGCCTGTCGGAACGCTGCGCAGAATGTCACATATCATTGGCAAAGAGCCAAAGGACTTGGAAGTACGTTATTTCGGATTAAACCACTTCGGCTGGTGGACAAGCGTTAAAGACAAAGAAGGGCATGAATACTTGCCGCAAATTCGTGATTATGTGGCTGAGAACGGCTATTTGACCCAAAAAGAAGTCGATACCCAGCATACAGACGCAAGCTGGCAGGAAACACATAAAAAGGCGAAGGATCTGTTAGCGGTAGATCCAAGATTCTTGCCTAACACCTATTTGAAATATTACTTCTACCCAGATTATGTGGTAGAACATTCTAATCCGGAATTCACACGGGCCAATGAAGTCATTGCCGGCAGAGAAAAGACGGTCTTTTCAACAGCAAGAAACATCATCGAAAGAGGTACAGCAGAAGGATGTGAATTTGAAATGGGCGCTCATGCTGTATTTATCGTCGACCTTGCTCGTGCCATTGCCTTCAACACGCACGAAAGAATGCTGTTAATCGTAGAAAACAATGGTGCTATTGCCAACTTTGATGACGATGCTATGGTTGAGGTTCCTTGTATTATTGGCAGCGACGGTCCAGAGCCATTAAGCCAAGGAAAGATTCCTGAATTCCAAAGAGCATTAATGTACCAGCAGGTAACAGTTGAAAAATTAGTCGTCCAAGCCTATATCGAAGGCAGCTACCAAAAATTATGGCAGGCACTTACCCTGTCAAAAACAGTACCTAGCGCCAAAGTAGCCAAAGAAATCCTCGACGACCTAATCGAAGCTAATAAAGCCTACTGGCCTGAGTTACACTAATAATAAAGCATGGAGACGTTTCTATTGCTTCACTTGTCTCCATGGGAGTAAATTAATAAGTGTTGAGGAAAAGGCGAAAAAAGCTTAGTGCTTTTTCGCCTTTTCCTACAGATAATTATACATATTGGAGGAGTACGGAATGTTTAAGAAGTTATTTGGAAAAAAAGAGTCAACAACGATGTCCCTCGTTTCACCGATTACTGGAAAAGTGATCAAAATTGAAGATGTTCCGGATCAGGTATTCAGCCAAAAAATGATCGGAGATGGAATTGCCGTTGAGCCTGCTGAAGGAGTGGTTGTGGCACCGATGGATGGCGAGATTGCGCAAATTTTTCCAACCAATCATGCTGTTGGAATTCGAAATAAAGATGGTTTGGAAATCCTTATCCATATCGGGATGGAAACTGTCGCGATGGGCGGAGAAGGCTTCGAAGGCCATGTTAAACAAGGTGACAAAGTAAAAGCAGGTGACAAGTTAGTTACATTTAACTTGGATTTGGTTAAGGAAAAAGCGGAAAGCACCATTTCACCTGTTGTAATTACGAATATGGATTCAGTGGACACCTTAACTAAAACAGAAGAAAGTTCTGTAACACGTGGGGAATCTGTTTTGCTGCAGGTGAAAATGAAGTAGAAAAAACATTCGGTGTTATTTAAGCTATTTTCAGTGATATTTCCTAATTAAGAGAAATTTCTCCGCTTATTTATCAAACTGTTTTAGCGTCTAATGACTTGTACAACATACGGAGTAGTAAGTAATAAAAGATAATACAAAAAAGGCTTAAAGATGAAAATATCTCTAAGCCTTTTTGACTGTGAAAATATCCTTTGATTTATTTTGTTAAATTTATGTGACTTGCTACCTGATTAGGTCTGTGAATTAACGTTCTGCACCCCATAAGTAAGCGAATTTTGCCATATTTTATTTCCTCCAAAGTTTATTTTGATTCGATACAAATAAAAAGATACGACCTAAACCTAAGTTGAGGTCATATAGATGATAATAGTTTTTATCAAGGAAAACTTTTTGTGTTAAGGAAACTTTTTAGAGGAATGCAATAATATAAGAATAAAGGGAGTGATAATGGTGTTTCCATCTAAACGAATTAAGAAAAAAATCCTATTACATTCCTCCTTATGTAAAGTGTTAGGGATTATTAGTGACCAAGAATATAATACAATTGTAAACAATAACAGTTTTCATGAACATTAATTATAGATGTAAAGAACACTATGGCCGCTTTTTATTCAGCGTACAATTTAGGAGAGATAAAGAAGAGAGGTGGAAAATCCACCTCTCTTCAATGAAACTACTGTATCCAAAGTTTAAATAACCCTTCAGTTACCCCCAAGTTGTACATATAAAATATCCCAAACACGATACTAATCACGCCTGTTATTTGAGTAAGTGATCTATTCAGTCTAAATTTTTTTGAGCTGAAAACGAATGGAATTCCGATAATGGTGGTAAAGAAAAGCATCCCAATAATTGTTCCTGCACCGAATATAAGGATATAAATGGCAGCTTCCCAAACACTATTAACTGTACTCATGGTTAGAAGAACCATCGCTCCGCTTCCAGCAAGACCGTGAATTAAGCCAATCACCATGGATTTTAAGTATGAGACATTTTTATGTTTATGTTTATGCCCGTGTTTGCCCATATGAGTATGAGAGTGAACATGTTTATGTTCTTCTCCATCGTGTTTATGCTGATGCAGGTGGATATTTTTAATGGATAGGAATGTTGAAACTCCAAGATAAACAAGCATTATTCCTACTAAAAACTCTAATGACATAGCCCATTTTTCAGGTATTTCGCCTTTCATTAGAATAATAATAATCCCGATAATAAATAATGTAGCAGTATGACCAATCCCCCAGAACACTCCGGCTAAAGACGAACGTAATAATTTTTTACTTTGACTGGCAATGGTAGATACAGCTATCACATGGTCTGGTTCTATCGCATGCTTGATACCAAGCACAAATCCCAGAGTAAGAACCGATAAAAATCCTACCTCCATTAAATAACCTCCTTGAAAAATAGAAAAAAAGCAAAAACCATACATTTATAAGTTTGATGGAATTTAACAAAAGAATATAGAATGGTTATAGCATTATTCAATAATATCATAGAATGTGTTATCTTTATTGCTAAAATTATAAAAACCATGGAATAAGATTAAAAGAGGGAGAGGTTGTCAATGACGATGATCCAAAACAGAAAATTACATATTTTAAATGGACTAGCTATGTATAATTTTTACAAAAAGACAAATTTTCTTGAACATGAATGGATGGTCCCCTTTAATGAGGCGATGTGTTATGGAAACACTAGTCTTAATCTGTTTTCAAATGAATTCATTGAAATACGTGCGAAGGTCCATAAAGTAACGCCGAAACAATACACTGAACATACACTAACCCCATTGGAGCCTTTTTTTTACGGAAAATATACGAGTATAGCCTTATGGTTTGATGCCGATATGTTTTGTCAAATCAATATTCTTACCATTCTTGCTTGGTTAGACCAGTCTAAGTATTCTGGTGCGATTGAGCTTAATATAGTCGGAGAACAGTTTAAGCCAGTGAGCCATTTTACCATCAAGGCTGAAGGATATTATGCCATTTACAAACAAGTATTGATTGATAAAACTATGCCTGAAAATATCTACCTAGAACCATTAAAGAAGGGGATAGAGATGTATTTGAGTTACCTTAATAAAGACAATGATCTTATGATGTATATTCAAAAGCACCAAGATGCTCCAGAGGAAGAACTTATGTTAGCTTTACTGAAAAAATTTAAAGATTATGGGTTAGGAGATACACAGTATTTGGAAATAATAAAATCTCAACGACAAAAATACTTATAAAAATCTATTTGGAGCAAGTTCTTAGAAACTTCTAATACACGTCTGCAAAACAACTTTAAAATAAGAAAAATGAAAGATAATGATCTGAGCTGAAAAAACATTGTTGATTATAATTAAGATAGATGTATCGAGATCCAAATTATTGAATCGCATGTGACTAACAATAATTACAAAGAGTTAGCCTAAAAGTTACAATTTAAGGAAAGGAAGATTTACAATGAAGAACTCTTTAAAAGAATATGCTGTGTCGTTTTTGCAATTGGTTGCGTCGGGAGAAGTGCGCGAAGCATACAGAAGGTATATTAGTCCGGATTTTCGCCATCATAATCCCTTTTTCCATGGAGATGCTGACTCGCTAATGCTCGCAATGGAGGAGAATGCTGTCCAGAATCCTAACAAAAGCCTAGAAGTAAAACGTGTCATTGAAGATGAGGAGATGGTTGTAGTATACTCCCATATAAAACAAAATCCTGATGACCTTGGGGGGGCTGTGGTCCATATATTCCGCTTTCATAACGACTCCATCGTTGAATTGTGGGATGTGGGTCAGCCCATACCGGAGAATTCTCCCAATGAAAATGGCGTGTTTTGAGTAGGATTCCTTCCCTAACTGTATACATATAAGAAAGACCATCCAAATGGATGGTCTTTTGGACATAGGGAACCCTATTGTACTGTTGCCAAAGTAAACCTATTCTGATTAAGTTTAATTCAAGCAGCCTAACCTTAATCCATATTAACAAAAACACTTTTCACTTCAGTATAGGCATCAAGTGCATAAGATCCCATTTCACGTCCCGTTCCGGACTGCTTGAATCCACCAAATGGCGCTGCTGCATCTACAGCATTATAACTATTCACCCAGACCGTACCAGCTTGTAATTTACTAGCCACATAATGGGCATTGCGAACATTCTCAGTCCAAACGGCTGCAGCAAGACCATAAGCAGTGTTATTGGCACGTTTGATCACTTCATCTAAATCGTCAAACGGCATGGCAACAAGGACGGGACCAAAAATTTCTTCCCTTGCAATGGTCATATTGTCTTCAACAGCTGAGAATATCGTCGGCTCAACAAAGTAGCCACTATCGAATGGATTTCTTCCTCCCGTTAACATTTCAGCCCCTTCTTGTTGTCCTTTTTCAATATAGCTCATCACGCGATTTTGCTGTTTTTCCGTTACAAGTGGTCCCATTTGCGTATTCGTATCTAGGCCCGGGCCTTGTTTTATACTTTTTGAATAGGAGACAAGGTCAGCTACGACATTATCATACGCTTTCTTTTGGACAAACAGACGTGAACCAGCAGTGCAAACTTGTCCTTGATTAAACATGATTCCCATCAGTGAACCAGGGATGGCTTTTGTCAAATCGGCATCTGGAAGAATAATATTAGGTGACTTACCACCAAGTTCCAATGTCACTCTTTTGATAGAGTCAGATGCAAGCCGCATAATCTGTTTTCCCACTACAGTTGAACCAGTAAAGGCGACTTTGTTAACCATTTCATGCCTTACCAGCGGTTCGCCTGCTGTAGGTCCAAACCCTGGAACAATATTGACCACTCCATCAGGGAAACCGGCTTCCTGTATTAACTTAGCTAAATACAAGGCCGACAGCGGCGTTTGCTCTGCTGGCTTTAATACAATTGTACAACCTGTCGCAAGTGCAGCTCCTAATTTCCAAGCAGCCATTAATAATGGAAAGTTCCAAGGAATAATTTGTCCGACTACACCTACAGGTTCATGCCTAGTATAGGTGAAAAAATTACCGTTTACCGGGATGGTTTGCCCAACGATCTTAGTTGACCAGCCAGCATAATATCGGAAGTGTTCAATAGCTGTCGGGACATCAAAGAATTTAGATTCATTAATAGGTTTTCCATTGTCCAATGTTTCAAGTTGTGCGAGCTCTTCCAAATTCTCTTCCATTAGGTCGGCTAATTTATAAATGAGCCGGCTCCGATCTGCAGCAGTTAGCTTAGACCATGGGCCATTGTCAAATGCCTCCCGTGCAGCTTTTACTGCCCGATCAATATCTGCTTCTTGGGCTTCATATACGGTGGTAATGATTTCGCCGGTAGCCGGATTTTTGGTTTCAAATGTCTTTCCGCTTACTGATTCAACCCATTGCCCATTGATAAATAGTTTTTTAGTACCTTTAATATATTCTATTACCTTTTCTTTTAATACCAATGTTTGCTCCATTTATAACCTCCAATTTCTAGATTTTGTCATCCCTCATATTTCTTGGTAAATACGTTAATTCAAACAAGCTAGCTGTATCCACCTCCTTAACTTTTGTTAATGCAAAAAGCATGCCAAATGTAATTTATTAGGTAGTTCTTGTAATTTCATATATTAATTTTGTTATTGCTAAAGCGGATGCATTACTACAGAAAACAAAAAGGCTATTAATATGGGGAAATTAGAAATTTCAAAAATATTTGTTTCGGCAAGCACAAAATATCGGACAATTAAAATTTTGGTTCCATGTTACAATAACGAAACAGAATGTTTCATTTTTACTACGCTTAAAAATAAAAAATACTCGATTTCATGAGTAAAATACCTTCATCAGTTTATTAAAACTATAAAAAACAATAGAAATAGATAGGTATAAGAATGGATGTACTATATGTTTTTTTCTAAAACGACTTTTGGCACAATAGTTGCATATGTAAAGATACAAGGCATTGATTTTGAAAAACAAGGAGGATTAAAATTTGGTTAACCAAGAGACTACAAAAACCAGCGAGTTAGTGAATGATCATGAAGCATCTTACAAAAGGGACTTGGGATATTGGAACCCTACGTTAAGTTATTTAGCAGAAAAAGACCCGGAATTCTTTGAGATTTATAAAAAATTAGTAGCTACTCCTTACAAAAACAACATTCTCGACGCAAAGTCCCGGGAGTTAATTAATGTGGCATTAAGCTCAGCACCTACTAATTTAAGCAAAGATACACTCAGAATTCACATTGAAAACGCGATTAATCAAGGGGCTACTGAACAAGAAATCTTAGAAGTTTTTAAACTTGTGAGTGTGCTAGGTATGCATACCTGTGCTGTAGGGGTTCCTATTCTAGTTGAAGAAACGGGCGCCTTTGCGGATACAAAATTGAATGTACATCAGGAGGAGTTAAAGGAAAAGTTTATTCAAAAGATGGGCTACTGGCATTCATTCCGAGACACTCTGATATTAAATGATGAGCCCTTTTTTGAAAGTTATTATCAATTTCTGACAAACCCTTGGGAAAATGACATTCTAAGCCCGAAATTAAAGGAATTTATTTACATTGCCGTTGATATTGCCACTACACACTTATTTGCTGTTGGAACTAGGGTCCATATTCAGAGTGCCTTAAGACAAGGGGCGACATTTGAGGAAATTATGGAAGTTTTAAAGATAACCAGTGCTCAAGGTGTTGATACTTTTTATGCGGGAATTCCGATTTTAAGATCGGTGCTAGCTGAAAAGGGTAATAAATAAAACTATTTTATAGGGGGAAGGTATATGAAAAAACGAAATTTGATTATCTCCATTCTGTTACTGGCAGCAATTCTTTTAACAGCATGCGGCCAGGCAAAGGAATCGTCAACATCATCCAAGAGCTCCACAAAAGCAAGTAAAGATGTAATTGAAATAAACTACAATGATCTTGCTCCACCTACTCACCCATATACGAAACAAGTTGCCGAACCTTGGGCAGAATATGTTGAAAAGGAAACAAATGGAAGGATAAAAGTTCATGTTTTCCCAAGCTCAGCACTAGGAAAACCTGACACAGGTTATGATGATATCAGTGGTGACGTGTTTGATGTGGGACTTTTATATGCGAGTTCTGACAAAAATGATATCTTGTTCCCATTATCAATTGGAGACTTACCTTTTGCCATTCCTAACCCTGAAGTTTCGGTAAGTGTAATGAATAAATTTTACGATAAATTTATGAAAGATACATTCAAAGATGTTGTCTGGCTCGGTGCTTCATCTACAGATACAGCCCAGCTATATACTTCCGATCCTATCGAAACCGTAAAAGATATAAAGAATCGGAAAATAGTTAATAGCCTATATTCTAGAAATGAACTGATCAAAATGTGGGGAGCTGCCCCTGTATCAATTGATAACTCACAGTTATATGAATCGGTGGAAAAAGGTATGGCAGATGATATTATCTACAATACAACCGGCGCCATTGGGTTTAATTTAAATGAAGTGGCTCCATATATGACAAGGATTGATTTAGGGGTTTCCTCAAATGGATTGTTCCTAAATGCAAACGTATTCAATAAGATGCCAAAAGATCTTCAAACGTTATTTGTGGAAAAATTAGGTCCAAAACATCAAGAATTAATGTCAGAACTTTACATGAGCTCCATGCAAAATTCTATCAAAGAATTTGAAAATAGAGTGAAAGATAAAGGTGGAAAGGTAATCACACCGAGTAAGGAGGAATCAAATAAATTCAAAGCACCTGCGGAAAAATTGTGGGACAACTGGGTAGCGGAAGCAAATAAAAAGGGCTATCCTGGTGATGAAATGATGAAGTACTTTAAGCAGCTGTTAAAGGATGAGGGAGTAGAAATTCCATTTTAATAAAATAGAATAGAAGCTATTATGTAAAAAAGAATTTCACTCAAGACTAGGAATGTTTTTTCCTAGTCTCCTCTTTTATTTATTAATCTGACCAATTTTTATATTAATACTTAATAAATGATTTTAATAGATAGAAAGGATGATTGAAGCATGTCATTAAAAAGATTAGAAAATAAGATTGCTATGATTACTGGAGCCGGTAATGGAATTGGGAGAGGAACAGCCATTTTATTCGCTCAACACGGGGCTAAGGTTGTGATAACGGATATTGATGAGGCGGGGCTTCACGAAACATTGCAGCTCATCCATGAGAATGGAGGAGAGGCAATCTCCTTAAAACTTGATGTTTCCAAAGAAGAGGAGTGGAAAGAAGTTATTTCGATAGTAGAGGAACAGCTTGGCGGATTAGATATTCTGATGAATAATGCCGGTATTGGAGGAAGGGTTGGCTTAGCGGAAATCTCTTTGGAAAGATTTGAAAAGGTCCAATCTATTAACTCTACTGGTGTTTTCTTGGGAATGAAATATGGATCGAATTTGATGAAAAAGACTGGCGGCGGTTCCATTATTAATACTTCATCCATGTATGGAATAGTCGGTAGTCCCAGTAGTATAGCCTATCATGCTTCAAAAGGTGCTGTAAGACTTATGACCAAATCCGCAGCGCTTGAGCTGGCAAAAGACTCGATCCGAGTGAATTCGATTCATCCTGGCGTAATTGAAACCAACATGTCCGGAGCGAAAAACGGTGAACATTTCTTAAAGGATAAAACACCATGGCCTCATTTGGGAAAACCAATTGATATCGCGTACGGCGCGCTTTATTTAGGTTCTGATGAGTCCCGTTTTGTAACAGGTACGGAGTTAGTGATTGACGGTGGCTTTACCGCTCAATAATACTAACTTGCAGGTTGTTCCCCTTTTAGATGCAAAATGGTCAGGAGTGATTCGTTTTGAGGAATCGAAAAATATTATTGGCAAGCAGGCCAAAGGGAATGCCGAATCAAAACCATTTCGAGATGATTGAAGAAGCGGTTCCGGAGATTAGGGATGGGCAGGTACTAATAAAGACCCATTATCTTTCTGTCGACCCCTATATGCGCAGAAGGATGTCAGCTGCCAAATTATATGCAGATCCATATGAAGTGGGACAGCCATTTATTGGCGGCATGGTTGGCAAGGTGGTGTCATCGAAGAACTCAGTTTATCATGTTGGCGATTTTGTGGAAGGCCGCTTGGAATGGGCGGAATATAATGTGTCTAGGGGCGATGATATCCGCAAACTCGATCCGGAGTGGGGACCCGTTACAACAGCCTTGCATGTACTTGGAATGCCGGGATTAACCGCATATTTTGGACTGATGTATATTGGATCCCCAATCGCGGGGGAAACCGTTGTCGTTTCAGGAGCTGCCGGGGCAGTCGGCACGGTTGTAGGGCAAATTGCTAAGTTGAAAGGCTGTCGGGTGGTTGGGATTGCCGGTACAGATGAAAAATGTACCTTTTTAACGGAAGAATTAGGTTTTGATGCCGCGATAAACTACAAAACGGTGGATAGCCTTCCACATGCACTTAAAGAGGCTTGTCCTGATGGTGTAGATATTTATTTCGATAATGTTGGAGGAGCCATCAGCGACGCTGTTGTAACGTTAATTAATTTCCAGTCTCGAATTATTATTTGTGGACAAATTTCACAGTACAATTTGGAAGAGTCAGAACTGGGACCAAGGATAGCAGGAAAACTTCTTAATACAAGTTCATTAATGAAAGGCTTCATTGTCTCCGATTATGCTGAACATAATATGGAGGGCCTCCTTCAGCTATCGCAGTGGGTAAGGGAAGGAAAAATAAAATATCGTGAAACCATAGTTAAGGGGTTCGAAAACACAGTGAACGCATTCCTTGGCCTATTCCACGGTGACAACATTGGCAAGCAACTTGTGAAACTACTATGATGATATCTCCATTAATTTGAAAATAAATCAGTCATTGGTAAGAGTTAATATGAAAAGGGGATAGTACCCATGACCACAAAAAGATTAGAAAATAAAGTCGCTATTATTACTGGAGCTGCGAATGGCATTGGCAGAGAGGAAGCCATATTATTTGCTGAAAACGGTGCAAAGGTAGTTGTAACCGATATTAATGAAGAAGCACTTCAAGAGACTGTCCAAGCCATCAGAACGCAGGGCGGAGAAGCAATTGGCATCAGGCATGATGTCTCTGTTGAAGAGGATTGGCAGGAAATTATCTTAAAAACAGAAGCAGAATTTGGCCAATTGGACGTTCTTGTAAACAATGCGGCGATTTTAAGCAGAAATGGATTAGCAGAAACAACAGTGGATGAATTTTTAAAGATTCAATCCATTAACTCGGCAGGCACTTTTTTAGGAATGAAATATGGAGCCGAGTTAATAAGGAAAACGGCAGGAAAGGGCTCGATTATCAATACTTCTTCTGGTTCAGGCTTGGTTGGTACTCCAGGGAGCACTGCCTACCATGCCTCAAAGGGTGCCGTTAGGTTAATGACCAAATCTGCTGCATTGGAACTGGCTAAGGACTTTATTCGGGTGAATTCCATTCATCCAGGAGTCATTGAAACAGCGATGTCGGGCGGCAAAAACGGCAAACACTTTTTAAGTGAAAAAATCCCTATGAAATGCTTAGGGAAACCGATTGATATTGCCTATGGCGCCCTTTATTTAGCTTCGGATGAGTCTCGATTTGTCACTGGTTCTGAATTAATCATCGATGGCGGTTATACAGCTCAATAAAAATAATTGAAAAGACACTTGGGATGCAATAATTCCAAGTGTATTTTTTTGTTCAGACAGGAACGTATTATTCTTGAAACCACGATGTTTCAAATATGAAACGTGAAAAAATGGATCTTAAAAGAATCTCCCCATTTTGAGGAGAAAACCCAGTAATGGATGGTTTTTATGAAAAAAATTAGGTTGGCACGATTATTGCAAGTATATAAATACAAAGGTATTTATTACAAATTGAAAGGAGTAATCGAATGGCTTCACAGAAAAGTTTAGAGGCTCTATTTCAACCTAAGAGTATCGCGATTATCGGGGCGAGCCCCGACAGCAATAAATTGGGCGGGAGACCTTTAAATTATTTACAAAGAAATGGCTATGAAGGCCGAATTTTTCCAATAAATCCAAATTACAACGAAATAGCTGGTTTGAAGTGTTATTCCAGTCTTCTAGATATAGGAGAAGAAATCGATTTAGCAATCGTTTCACTGCCCAGCAAATTAGTGGTCAACGTATTAAAACAATGTGCTGAAAAAGGGGTCAAGGCAGCAGTAATATTTAGTTCCGGCTTTTCCGAAATCGGTGAAGAGGGAAGAAAACTGCAAGAAGAAATGACGGCGATTTCCAAGAAAAGCGGGATCAGGATACTAGGACCCAATACACTGGGAATGTTTAACCTTAAGCATGGGGTATTTGCAACCTTTTCGACCATCTTGGAAAAGCAAACGCCCCTTAAAGGAAATATTGGTTTCGTCAGCCAAAGCGGGGCATTTGGTTCCCACGTTTTTACGCTGGCACGGCAAAATTTTATCGGTTTTAGCCATTTTGTTGCAACTGGAAATGAAAGTGATATCGATGTGGCGGATTGTATCGAATACCTTGCTGAAGACCCGGATACGGATGTAATCGCTTGCTACATGGAAGGCATTAAAGATGGCAATAAGCTAATAAATGCATTCAAGCTTGCTGCTAAAAAGAAAAAGCCAGTCATTGCTTTCAAAGTTGGTAAAACATATGCAGGGCAAAGAGCAGCCCTTTCGCATACAGGATCCCTGGCAGGATCGGATCAAGTGTTTAATGCCATTGCCAAACAATATGGAGTCTACCGTGCCGAAACGATTGAAGAATTTATCGATGCAGCCTACGCCTGCTCCATGCTTCCGCTCCCAAGAGGAGATAAAACGGCTGTTTTTACAGTCTCGGGCGGAGTCGGCATTCTGCTGGCAGACCAATTGACAGAGGCATCGTTAATCGTACCGGAGCCTTCCATTGAAGTGCAACAGCAGCTTAGTGATCTTCTTCCAATCGCTGGGGTAAAAAATCCAATTGATACAACCGCACAATTAAATACGAGACAAAATTTATTAGAAGATTTTATGGAAATTGTTTTTTCCAGCGGGGAGTACGACTCCGCTATTGTTTTCCTGGCTTTTGGCGGACTGTATCCGGAACATTCGCAAAACCACATTCGTTCCATTTCTAACATTGCCAAAAAGTATAAAGAAACTCCGATAATCACCGTTTCGCTTAACTCGGAGGAATCGAAAAAATCATTTATGGAAAACCGGTTAGCTGTTATCGAGGATCCTTCCCGGGCAGTAAATGCCATGAAGGCTCTTAAATATTACAGCCAATTCTATAAGGAAGAATCCGAGATTGCTAGAATGGACGGAATAAACAGCCTATCATTTGACAATCTTCCATCCGTGCTGACAGAACATAAAAGTAAAGAAATACTAAAACAAATCGGAATTCCAATCACGAAAGAACAACTTGCTGCAACACTCGCTGAAGCAAAAATATTGGCTAGAGAAATAGGGTATCCTGTCGCCCTTAAAGGGATGTCTCCGCAAATCTTGCATAAGAGTGACAAAGGACTCGTCCAATTAAACATAACGAACGAAGAAGAACTTGAGGAGAAATTTACCTTTATTAGGCAGCAAATAAGCCAGGTTGAAAATGCAGATTACGAAGGTATTTTAGTCCAGGAAATGCTGTCAAAGGATTCTGTGGAGATGTTCATTGGAGCGAATCAGGACCCTGTTTTCGGGCAGATGATTCTCGTCGGTTTAGGCGGAATTCATATAGAGGTGTACAAAGATGCAGTCATGCGAAAGGCCCCTATTTCTGAGGAAACTGCGGAAGAAATGCTGGAGGAACTTCGCAGCAATGCCTTATTAAAAGGTTTTCGCGGGTCAGCACCTCGGGATCTGAAAGCCTTAAGCAGGGTAGTGGCAAACTTTAGCCAGTTCATCTCCACCCATGATGAGATTGAGGAAATCGATCTAAACCCAATCATGGTACATGCTGAAGGGGAGGGCGTAACTGTTGCGGATGCCCTGATCACGTTAAAGAAGAAAGCACTTTCAAATATTCAATAATAATAGATTAAAAATTTAGGAGTGAAAGAACATGGATTTTACAATTCCAGAGGAAACACAAGAAATTATTAAAGGGTTAAAACAATTTATTGAAAAGGTAGTATTACCGCTTGAAAAGGAAAATCATGAGCTGTTATACAATGAACGAAACTACTATACGGAGGATGGACGCCATCACCCTAAAGTGGAGGAATTGCGGAAGATTGTTCGGATGGAGTCGGCAAAGGCTGGCTACTATACAATGTTTGGTGCAGAAGAGCTTGGCGGAGAACAACTTGGGCCCATGACAGCATTGCTCGTCCAAGAGGCTATTAATATATCGTATCCATTCAATAAGCTGGTTGATCCAATCGTCATCCCGTCACCTTTTACCAATGGATTATCACCAATTTTAACCGGTTTAAAAGAGGAATTGAAAGAGAGATATTTAGACGGAATCCGTTCTGGGGAAAAAACACTTTGCTTTGGTTTAACCGAGCCGGATGCAGGGTCAGATGTTTGGAGCATTAAAACAACCGCAGTAAAAGAAGGAAATGAATGGGTCATCAACGGCAGCAAACAATGGATTACAAATGCTGCCCACGCTGATTATTGCATGCTGTTCGCCGTGACAAATCCGGACTTGAAAGCGCAAAGAAAAGGCGGCATTACCTGTTTCTTCGTTGAAACAGGATCAGAAGGGTTCTCAGTAGATTCAGTCATTCCGGTCATGGGCGAGCTGGGAGGTGAGGCATGTATTATTAGCATCGATAATCTCCGAGTGCCGGATGAAAACGTCATTGGGGAAGTGGATTATGGCTTCTCCATCGCCATAAATGGAATTAACACTGGAAGACTTGGTATGAGTGGAAAATGTATCGGTTCAGCACAATGGGCTTTAAAGAAGGCAGTCGAGTATGCAGAAATTCGCAAAACCTTCGGAAAGCCAATTAAAGAACATCAAATGATTCAAGCGATGCTTGCAGAATCTGCAATGGATATTTATGCAGCCAGAAATATGGCCCTTAACTGTGCCTGGAAGATTGAAAATAGTAAAAAACAACCTCGTAAGGAAATTTCAATGGTAAAGGCTTTTTGCACGGAAATGATGGGAAGAGTTTATGATCGGGCTATGCAGATCCATGGCGGGGTTGGGATTTCCAATGAGCTTGGATTAGAGCAGGGATACCGCCTGGCAAGGATTGTAAGGATTCCGGATGGAACCTCAGAAATCCACCGCCGTACCATTGCAAAAAGTCTGCTAAGCGGAGATTTAACATTCTAATCGTTTTTTGAACTGATTGGGACGTTCACCGATAACAAAATCATTTTTAGGGAGCTTGCTATGAAAAATGAATTGGTTCTTCGTGAAGAAGAATGGATGAAAAATAATCGGTTTCGGGATTTAATCGGCCTTCAAATTGAGGATATTGGTGATGGAACCGCAACTTTATCCTTGGCAGTACAGGACCAATTGCTGCAGGGGGCAGGAATGGTTCACGGCGGTGTGATTACTACATTAATAGATTCGGTGATTGGTTCGGCAGTAAGGAGCGTCATGGCTGATCATATGATTAGTTTAACCGCTGAGCTGAACATCAACTTTTTTCGGCCGGCTGTACAAGGAAGAATATATGCAGAAGGCAGAGTCATTAACAGTGGGAAATTGCTGGCAGTAGGGGTCGGAGATGTCAAAGACGAAAATGGGAAATTGCTGGCTACTGGCAGGGCGACGTATGTTTTAAAAGAAATCACAAAGAAATGAATGGTCAACTATTAAAACGAAAGATTGGTGAATTTATATGGAAGAACAATTAGTCCTCATTGAGAAAAAAGGAAAAATTGCCTATGTAATCTTAAATCGGCCGGAAAAATTAAATGCACTAAGCAGGGAGCTGTTCCAAGCCTTCGACAAGGCCCTTGACGAGCTTGAAAAAGACCAGGATATTAGTGTATTAATCATTAAAGGAAATGGCAGGGCTTTCAGCGTAGGCTACGATGTCGGCAAATACAAGGAGCCAAGCGTAACGGAGGACAGAGATTACTTGGAAGAATGCACAAGGCGCTGGATTAGACTTTGGGAATATCCGAAGCCGGTCATTGCACAGGTTCAAGGATTTGCTTTAGCGGGCGGAACCCAGATGCTGGCTTGCTGCGATATTGTCATTACGGATAAGAAGGCCCAATTTGGTTTCCCATCCTTGCCTCTCGGCGGAGGATTTGTCGGCATCTATTGGGGCTGGCATGTCGGTCCGCAGCGCGCCAAAATGTTAGACCTGACCGCAGGAAGCCGGATAAGTGGAGAGAAAGCTGTCCAATACGGGTTTGCAGCAGAGTGCTTTGATGCGGATTGTCTTGAGGAAGAAACATTAAAAATAGCAAGAGGCATTGCTAAAACTCCAGCGGATGTATTGAAGCTGAAAAAGATGGCCCATAATCGGATTATGGATTTACAAGGGTTCCGTACTGGTTTAATGTATGGCCCAGAACAAGATGCAATTATCCATACTGCAGAAGGAATCAAGCTAATGTACCGTAAAATCAATGAACTAGGTTTAAAAGGCACAATTGACTGGTTTAACAGCCAGGAAGTCTAACAAAAAGTATATTTAAATAATAGTAGTCTATTAAACAGAGGGGGATTTGTGCTTCATGCATTTTTCTCCCCAAAAATAAAACAGGGAGGGATGTTTATGATGGAGACGCGGCTGACAATTGACAAACTACTGTACAGGGCAGAAAAGTACTTTCCAAAGAAAGAAGTCATTTCTAGAACTGAAAAAGGCATTATCCGCTTAACCTATGAGGAATTTGCGAAAAGAACCCGTTCTTTGGCGAGTGTGTTGCAAATGCTTGGAGTTAATAAAGGTGATCGGGTTGGGACATTTGCCTGGAATGATCACCGGCACTTGGAGGCGTATTTTGCGATTCCCAGCATGGGGGCGGTGCTGCACACAATCAATATCAGGTTATCTTCCGATGATCTGGCATATATCATCAACAATGCCGAAGATAAGATCCTGCTTGTCGATAAAGGGCTTTTTCCATTAATTGAGAGCATAATCGATAAAATTCCTACAGTAAAGGCGATTATCATCATGTCAGAAGACGGTGAGCTTTCGCAAGCTTCCGAAAAACCTCTTTATAATTATGAATCGATCCTTACAACTGGTGATAGTAGTTACTCTTTTCCAGATGATATAGACGAAAATGAAGCTGCGGGACTGTGTTATACTTCGGCAACGACCGGAAATCCAAAGGGTGTAGTATCTACTCATCGAAGTATCGTATTGCATAGCATGATGCTCGGTCTTACCGATACGATGGGCCTGTCTGAGGAAGATCGAGCGATGCATGTAGTACCAATGTTTCACGTAAACGCGTGGGGATTTCCTTTTGCATCCGTATGGTTTGGCACTACCCAAATATTGCCGGGTCCAAACTTTACTTCGCAAATACTCTTGGAATTGATAGAGTCTGAACGTGTAACATTAACGGCAGGTGTACCGACTGTCTGGATCGGGGTTCTAAATGAATTGAACAGAAAGAGTTATGATTTATCCAGCCTGCGTTATATCCTTTGCGGCGGATCGGCGGCACCGAAAGGGTTGATTTCCACATTTATGGAAAAATATAATGTCCCGGTCATGCATGCTTACGGGATGACAGAAACGGGCCCTGTTGCTACAGTCAGCAAACTAAAAAGCTATCATCAAAACCTATCAACAGACGAAAAAATCAGCCAACTTACCAAACAGGGAATACCAGTGCCTTTGATAGATATTAATGTCATAAACGAGTCTGGCGAAGTAAAAATGGACGGAGAAGAGATGGGAGAGGTCCTCTTTAGGGGGCCATGGATTACCGATCATTACTATAGAAAGCCGGAGCAGACGGCAGAGGCTGTCAAGGATGGGTGGCTTTATTCCGGGGATATTGCAACGGTTGATGAGGCAGGGTATATCAAAATAGTAGACAGAACGAAAGATTTGATCAAAAGCGGTGGCGAGTGGATTTCTTCTGTCCAGCTGGAGAATGCGCTTATGACCCATGAAGCAGTATTTGAAGCCGCAGTCATTGCAATTCCCCATCCAAAATGGCAGGAACGGCCAGTAGCCTTTGTCGTTTTACACCAACATTTTAAAGAAAAGGTGACAAGGGATGAGCTGCTAGCTTATTTAGCACCCCAGTTTGCAAAATGGTGGCTGCCTGACGACATTTTATTTATCCAGGAAGTACCGAAAACAGGTGTTGGAAAGTTCCTAAAAAGAAAACTTCGCGAAGAATATGAGAACTTTTTTGTAAAAGAGTAGACCGAATATAATTTCCAACTTTTGTGTTTCAAATGTTTTAACTTGTTTCAATATGTTTCAAAATGTTTCAATTTTGAAACGCTTTTTTTATAATGCGGCACATCACAATTGTTTGGATGGATAAAAGGTTGGTTTTAATAGGGGACTTTTTCCTTGTAAGTAAAGAAATTGCGGTGGCCCAGTAGGGGTTTTAAAGACTTAAAGTCATTAATAATAGAGTTGGCACAATATTTGCATTATTAAAAATAAAATGAATTTTCCCGCTTTATTAATGAAAACCCCTACAATTATCGTGTTTTAAAGGGATTTTGTCTGAATATGTCAAATTGATATGTTTAGGAATCTTCCTGATGTAAGGGTTTTCAGCAGAGCTATCCATTCCAATAAAAATTGAATAGTTCGAAATTGGGGGTTTAAATTCTTTATTAATATTAAATAACTAATAAATTTTGAAAGGGATGTTACTATGACAAATGTTGAAAAAGAAATGAGTTTCGGTCTATTTTTCCTGAATTCTAAATCACCTTTTAAAACGGAAGACGAAGAAATAAGAAATGGTTTGGAACAAATTAAAGTAGCGGATGAAATAGGGTTCCACAGCGCTTGGATTGCGGAACATAATGCGAGAGACTATGGGGTTGTCACTTCTTCAACCGTTTACTTAGCTGCTGCGGCGGCCCAGACGAAAAGAATCAAACTAGGATCTGCGGTTGCTAGGTTACCTTTGCACCACCCAATGCAGTTAGCAGAGGAAATGACTTTAGTTGACGTCATCAGTAACGGCCGTCTTTATGTAGGAGTTGGAAAAGGGTATGACAAATTAGAATTTGATGCATACAATGTCGATTTCGATGAGAGACATGCTAGGTTCGAAGAATCTCTAGATATTTTAAAAGCAGCATTAACTAATCCGAGGATTTCTTATTCAGGTCAATTTTTTAACTTCAATGATATTCCAATTAACCCAAGGCCAATTCAACAGTCTGGACCGCCCCTCTTCGTAATGGTTTCTGGAAATGACGCGTCCATTATCAATGCTGCAAAAGATGGCTACTCGTTTGTTTTAGGCGGAATCAAAAATGATGACACTCTTCATAAAATCAATTTGTACCGGGAAACGGCCCTTGCAGCTGGATACACGGAGGAATACGTAAACGAAGCAATGGCCCGATCAGGCAAGCTCCTATTCGTATATATTGCTGAAACTGATGAACAGGCGTATGAAGAATTTGAAGAAGGTTTAATGTGGTATATGTCTGAACGGGATAATCGTCCGGTGTTTGGAGTAGTTCAGCGGGATAAAGTGCTTGATTATAATGAATTCCTTAAATCTGAAAACGCGATTGTCGGCTCTCCTGAAAAAGTTCGAAGAGATATTGAAAAATTCCAAAAGGAAACAGGTCTGAATAACATTATTTGTTGGATGAACATCGGCGGCCAGCCTAATGATCGGGTGCTTAAATCAATGAATTTGTTCGCCAAAGAAGTAATGCCATATTTCTGCAATGTAGATGCTTACCAAAAAATTTAAAGTCGTTTCTGGAAAAATCGCAAGATAGAAGGATGCAGCTTAAAAGGGGCTGCCGGAAAATTCTTAGTGGAATGATTGGAACCGGCAGGCCCTTTTATTGAATCATAAAATCTTTCCCTTATGTAAAAAGAATGAATAGAAAGGGGATTTGGTACTTTGTTTAATAAAATCATTAAATATATAACAGACATTAATAAATGGATTGCTTATGTCGGCCTCTTGCTGATGGTGGCCCTTGTATTTTGCTTTTCTGTATCAAGGACAATCGGCGTTCCAATAATTGGGGATATCGAAATTGTTCAATTTCTAATGGCTGTCATCATTTTTGCATCCCTGGCTTTTACAGAATCGGAAAATTCCCACATTTCGATAGGGATATTTACGGAGAAATTGCCTTCCTCCCTGCAAAATTTTTTAGGGATTATTGGAAAATTGATTACATTAGTTTTCTGCTTGCTCGTTATCTGGGTTTTCATACAGAAAATGGAATACTCAACTACATCTTTGCTCTTAAAAATTCCTTTATATCCTTTTAAATATTTATTGATTATTGGATTTGCAGCATGGTGTTTGGAAATCATCAAGAAATTTGCAGGTAAAAAATTCATCGATTAGGAAAATTTTCGACCAAGGGTTAGATAAAGGAGTGATATATGTTGTCCATTACTGCTGTAAGTATTATCGTCATAATCGCGGTTTTTGTCCTGATGTTTCTCCGGGTTCCCATTGCTGTCTCGATGGCGGTTCCAGCCTGTTTAGGGATTGTGTATTTAAAAGGATGGGAAACCTTGTTTTCCGTTGTTAATACCAATGTTTGGGAACAAAGCTTTTCTTATACATTAAGTACAATTCCCTTATTCGTCCTGATGGGACAGTTACTATATTATTCGGACCTGACGACCGAATTGTTCACGGCCTTTCGGAACTGGCTTAACCAGTTAAAAGGCGGTTTGGGCATTGCCACAGTCGGTGCTTCTGCTATGTTTGCAGCCGCTTCTGGTTCCAGCTTGGCCACAACAGGAACGATGGGAGTCATGGCTGCCAAAGAAATGTTAAATGCCGGATATAGCAAAAGCTTAACAGGAGGTTCTATAGCAGCCGGAGGCACACTCGGAATTTTGATTCCACCAAGTACAATGTTTATCGTCTATGGAATGATGACCGAGCAATCAATTGGGAAACTGCTAATTGCAGGAATCCTTCCAGGGATTCTCCTGACTCTATTATTTATGCTTGCGATTTCAATCGCTATATTCATAAATCCAAACCATCATGTAAAGACGAAAGATGAGGAAAAGATAAGCTGGAAAGAGAAATTTAGCTCTCTAAAACCTACTATTTGGATCGTCGTTTTGTTTATCATTGTTATTGGCGGTATGTACGTCGGATTTTTCAGTGCGACGGAATCTGCCGGAGTCGGTGCTCTTGGTGCATTTGCAATTGGCTTTGCCCGCAAGAAATTGACGAAGGAGAAAATCACGGCTACTGTCTATGAAACAATTAAAACAACAGGATTTATTTTTGCCATCGTAATGGGGGCATTTATCTTAAACTATTTTTTGATGATAACTAGAGTTCCGCAAATGATTTCAGACTTTCTTTTCTCGAGAGATTTATCCGCAACGGTGATCTTTATCTTGATTATTCTCATGTACATGGTGCTAGGCTGTGTTATGGACTCCCTCTCAATGGTAGTTGTTACGATTCCAATTATACTCCCATTAGTTGAAGCACTTGGGTTTGATTTGATTTGGTTTGGTGTCATTATTGTTTTAGTAGTAGAAATGGCCCTAATCACTCCTCCGGTGGGAATGAACTGTTATGTGTTGAATGGAGTCGTAAAAGAACTGGATTTAGTCAGTATATTTAAAGGTGCTATCATCTTTGTCATTCCAATTCTAGTGTTAATAGCATTACTGTATATTTTCCCTGAAATTGCATTGTTCTTGCCAACCTCTGTTAAATAGTTCTTTTGTATTCAGAATATTTTGATTACGTGTTGTATAATAAATGTTGTAGTCAAAAATCAAATGAAGTTTAGCAAAGTTAAAGGGAAACTTGGGAGGATCGAAAATGGCAAGACTTATTATATCAGGCTCAGCTCCATTGGATAACCTAATCAAAAGGGCAATAGAAAAGAAAAATAAGTCGATAAAAGGGCTCGTCATAGAATCAATGGAAGGCCAGCGTATTCTTGATAACAAGAATATCATCACGAATGAAGATGTTGTTATTTGCGGTTCAGCAATTTACAAAGTTTTTAAAGACCAAAATGATCGAGGGCAATTCGTTCCGATCAGGCTTCAAGTCAACGATTTCCTAGATGCACTTCAAAAAGGATGTCAATACAGCGATGAAGTCAATCTAGTCAATTTTAATGATTATATAATTGATAAAAAAATAGACCAATTTGAATCGCTATTTCAAGTCAAGATTCATCAATATACGTACGAAACATGGGAAGAAGCCGAGGCAATCATCGCACAGCTTAAGGAAAATCGCCAGTCTGTTGTCATTGGTGCAGGGTTGATTACAGGACTTGCGAAAGAGAATGGAATGCATGGAATTGTCTGGTACGGAGAAGAAAGTATTAACTTGGCGGTGGATATTGCTTTAGGTATTCTAAATGCCCGTTTCGAAGAAAAAAGAAATTCTCAAAGAGAAAATTACATTATGGAGAACTTTAATGAAGGAGTAATTATATCCAGCGAAACGGGACATATCGTCAATGTCAACCGCAAAGCCACTAGTCTCCTTGGAATCGAGGAAAAAGACCTGCGTGGATTACATGTCAAAGAAATTCTTGTTAACACAAATGGTATTGGTAATATTGAATGGAAAAAAGGGATAAAGGAACAAATTGTCTCCTATAAAGACAAGAATTTCTTGCTGAGTACATTTCCGATTGTTGTAGACCAACACTTTGATGGGATGGTTGGTATTTTTTCTGATATTAATGCCGTTCAAGAAAGCGGTAACAGGATTAGAAGGAAAATGTATAGCAAACCCAATACGGCTGAATACCAATTTGAAGACATTGTTGGTGCAAGCCAAGGAATTGTAACGACAATCAAAAAGGCAATTAAATTTTCTAGGACTGATTCCAATGTGTTAATTCTTGGGGAAAGCGGTACAGGGAAGGAATTATTTGCTCAAAGCATCCACAATAAAAGCTATCGGAAGGACCAGCCCTTTATTGCCATCAACTGTGCAGCTGTACCTGATAACCTGCTAGAATCTGAATTCTTTGGATATATAGAAGGGGCGTTTACGGGAGCAAAAAAAGGAGGAAAACCAGGACTCTTTGAAAAAGCACATAATGGGACTGTGTTCTTAGATGAAATTGGAGAAATTCCATTAAGCTTGCAGGCAAAACTTCTTAGGGTTCTCCAAGAGAAAGTGGTCATGCGTGTTGGCAGCACGACCCCCATTCCTGTTAATGTAAGGGTTATTTCGGCGACAAACGTAAATTTGATCGACAAGGTTAAAAATAATGAATTTCGAACGGATTTATATTATCGAATTGCAGTCTTAAATTTGTTTCTTCCGCCATTAAGGAACAGACTATCAGACCTTGAGCCTTTGGTGAAGTTTTTTACAACGAAACACTATCCGCAGTTTGCTCAATTAATCAATGAAAATAGTAAAGAGATCGCTTATCTTATGTCTCAGCATAAGTGGCAGGGGAATATAAGAGAATTGGAAAATACATTGGAGAGAATGTTTGCTTACTTAGAACATCCTTTTATGGTTACCAGAAAAGAATTGGTAAGGAACCTCCGTGAAGCAATCGATGAAAATAGTATCGTTCTGCAGGAAGAAATAGGGGAACAAGATACCTTTCAAGATGTAATCAAACAGGTAGAAAAGAAGCAGATTTTTGAAGCCATTAAGGCAGCAAATGGAAGCAAAATAGAAGCTGCTAAATTACTAGGCATCAGCCGCAGTACTTTATGGAGGAAACTGAATCAGCCGGATTAATTTGTGATGAAATTTCAAAAAATTGTGTCTGTTTACGATAATCTAGTGAAATGAGGTTTAAAGTGTGAACGAAACGAAGGACTTTGTAACCGGATTAACCTTTAGTGAGGGCCCTAGATTCTATAATGGTTACTTCTGGTTTTCTGACTTTTTTAGCAAACAGGTGTTGAAGGCTGATATTGACTCCGGAGAAGTCGAAACAGTTTGCCAATTAGATGATCAACCATCGGGCTTGGGATGGCTCCCTGATGGAAGGATGCTTGTCGTATCTATGCTGAATCGAAAAGTTTACCGACTGGAAAATAATGGGGAGCTAACAGAATACGCAGATTTGAATCCTATTGCGACTTTCCATTGCAATGACATGCTTGTTGACAAAGCAGGAAGGGCCTATGTTGGAAATTTCGGCGGAAATCTTTCCTCATTAGCGAAAAAGTATGGCAGGGAAGCGTTAAAAAATATGGAACTGCCGACTGCGGTCATTGCTTGTATCGAGCCGGATGGAAATGTTAAGGTTGTCGCTGATAACATGGTCTTTCCAAATGGGACTGTTTTGACCAATAATGGAAAAACGATGGTGATCGCAGAGACGTATGGTAATCGTTTGACCGCATTTGATGTTGAAGAAGACGGAACCCTCGTTAACCGGCGGGTATGGGCTCAATTTGAAAATATTTATCCAGATGGCATTTGCATTGACTCAGAAGGAGCGATTTGGGTATCTAATCCAATCGAATCTATGGCCTATCGGGTGATAGAAGGGGGAGAGATAACAGATAAAGTTCAAACAAGCCAAAATTGTTATGCCGTCGCATTAGGCGGGAAAGAAGGAAGGACCCTTTATTGCTGCACAGCACAAACTTCCGACCCTGTTGATTCGGTGCAGTTGAAATCCGGAAAAATAGAAATAGTTGAAGTGGAAGTTCCGGCTAAACTTGATTGAAGTATACAAATGCTCTGATCGAATTAGGTGTCTGCCAGATCCGTTTTCAGGATGAATATTTTAATAGGAAGGGAGGTCCTGGTTGTGGTAACACCTAACGTAAATGTTCCAGACTATACCTTTCAAAAAAGTATTGAAATGAACTTCGGGATCAATCGCGGAATTTATAACAGAATTGATGAATGGTTTTTCGAACAGGGGATACAAGATGTGATCAAAAGAAGGCAGGTTATCGTTGAATTTTCCTGTTTTGTTGTAGAGCCCAAGATGAAGATTGGAACACCGGTAAAGACGAGATTCGGAAACGGCGGCCTAGTGAAGAGTCTGAATGAATTCTGGAATGTCAGGCCATCGGTAAAACAGGAACCATTAGAAAAGGTTTATCTATAATTCGAAAAATTTGGTTATTTGAGAGGAGAAAAATACAGATGACAAAAACAATGGAGAAAGCAAATATCTTCAAAAAAATTATGGGGCAATATCCAACTGGAGTGACGATCGTAACTACAATGGATGAAAATGAAAACCCAGTTGGATTGACTGTCAATTCGTTTGCTTCTGTTTCAATTGACCCGTTATTGGTGCTTTGGTGCATCGATAAAAGATCATCGGCTCTAGATGCATTCCTACAAGGGGGAAAATATGCAGTACATACCCTTACTGCAGATCAGGCAGAGGCATGCTGGGCGTTTGCTGGAAAGGAAAATGACCGTTTTTCAAAAGTACAATGGGAAACTTCTTCAAATGGACTACCGATTATACAAGATTCACTTGGAATTTTCGAGTGCAAAACCGTTAATAAAATCGATGCTGGTGACCACTTTATTCTTTTAGGAGAAGTAATCGATCTTTCCTTTGCCGAAAAGGCTCCTCTTTTGTATTATAACCGGAACGTTGGCCCGATTCCTGAAGGATGGCCGAACCAATAAAATCTCTTTCTAATTCGATTTGTACTTTCTAAGGAGGGAAGCTGAAATGAAAATTTTAGGGGTATCAGGAACAATTGTCGGGAGTAAAACAGCGATTGTGATCGGCAAAATCTTAGATACAATAAAAATCGATAATCCTGAGTTGGAAATAGAATTTTTGGATCTTAGGGATTATCAACTTGAGTTTTGTGACGGCCGTCCAATCTCAAATTACACTGGTGATACAAAAAAGGTAATCGACCAAATGATGGGGGCGGACGGATTTATATTCGGAACCCCGATTTTCCAAGGTTCGTTTAGCGGTGCGTTCAAGAATTTAATAGATTTGATTCCGCCGTCTGCATTCAAACATAAAGTGATGGGATTTGTGACGACTGGAGGAAACCAACAGCATTTTCTAGTCGCCGAAAATCAGTTAAAACCGCTTGCTGGGTATTTAAACGGATATGTCATCCCAACCACCATTTTTGCCCATAACAGCCAGTTTAATGATAAAAATGAAGTAGAAGATGTGGGACTATTGGATAGCATTCGTGAATTTAGCCAGCAATTTTGTTTTATGAGTGAAGGTTTAATAGGAGTCAAGCAAAACCAATGAAAAAACAACTTCATTTTTATAACCATTAAAAGTGCGGGCAGTCAATTAAACAAAATTGGCTGCCCATGTCCATGTTATAAAACCTTAAAAAAATGATTTCACCATCTCAGTGGTTTCATTGCATTTGGTGCACCGATATTCCAATTCAAGTGCATCTTCGTAAATATGATGAACAGTTTCTTCCCTGCATTTCTCACAAAACCTCATTTTTTCTATCTCCACAGCCACAGTAATTCCTCCGTTTCGGTATTAATAATTCCTAGCCTTCCCTTTTTCTACAATAAAAAGCATTGTTTTTTTTTATCAAGATTCGGAAAATTTAAAAAAAGTACATATTTAAGTTTTCATGCTCAACTGTAGACGCACAGGAAGGGATTGAAATTAAGATTAAGGCTCTTTTCGTAAAGTTTGTTGTTTTTGGGAATAACACTGTCCGTTCTTTTCCGCTACAGGCGCTCAGCAAACCCGCGGGGAGGAAGTCGAGCCTCCTCGACGTTCCGTCTGCGGGGTCTCGACCTTTCCTCTATTTCCCGCAGGAGTCAAGCGCCTTTCGCTCCAATCCACTCGGTGTTTTCAATATAGTTAAAAGCAACAATCTCTGAGAAAAGAGCCAAGATTAAAAACGGCTGGTTTGAGGAACCCCGATAAATGGAGGACCGTCCCCGGATTATCGATAATGGGAATTGAATAAAGGGATGGGCTGAAAGCGCAAAATAAAGCTAGTGTCGGTTCGCTGATACTAATTTCGATGTGGGAGGAATTAGTTTGAATATACTTGGTTTCGTTAGCTTGGTTATGACATTCATCTTCAAGTTTAGATTCTTTATAAGGATGGTAAAGAACATGAGGTTGGGCGATTTATTAAGAATGCCCATCCTAACATAACTTAGTATGTAAAAACTAACGATTTTCCACATTGTCTAAAAGGTAAGCACATTTCTGTGTTTGCCTTTTTTTGTCTAAGCTTCTAAATAGTGTTCAGGGCAGCCAATGCCCTTACTGAAAATTGAAAAAATAGAAGTGCCAAAGGACCATTGTAGAGAATGTATCGCGAATGGCACTTCAAGCGTAATAATGCTTCAGAACCGTCCCCATGTATCATAGCCTAACCGGACGATCCTATGGGTGCTTTTATGTAGAAATAGTAAATAATCAATGTAATCAAGTATAGGGTTAAAACGTTTCGGTTGGGATAATATTCTGTTATATTCATTCAAAAGGTCATCCAGCTCTTGACTGCAATAAATAGTTTCTTCACTATCAAGTCCTTTTGACATCCCTAAGTGAATCATCTCGGCTCTTTTACTACGTATAGCTTCTGCTAATTTTGCTTGTCTCATCGCAAAAACACACCCCGAAAATGTTTGTTTAAATGTTCGTTTAATAATTAAATCAACAACAAAAGTATTATAACATTTTCAGACTTCGATAGAACGTTTTCGATAAAACATGGTATAAAAAGATAAAAAGCGACGAAATTCTTTAAATTTCGACGCTTTGATCATAGGGAGGATCCTTGTGCATTACCTTACAAGTTCTACGTTACGTGGTGTGTTCATGAGCGAATCGCCGAAGTGAAAAAGAACCGTCTCCATGCACCAGGTTACTCTCTTCTCTTTAGGCGTCCTACAAGAGGGACTACAATGATGCCTGCTATTACGACCTGCATGATGTTTCCGGGGATGGAACCGAATGGCTGGATCCAATTCCCGTAGAGGATCACTTCGGTGAAATAGTAGCCTATAACTTTTATGACTAGTGCAGCGAGAACGGCCAGAGTATAAACGAGAACTCTTTTCCCAGGTACCTTTTCGGCAATGAGACCGACTGTAAAGCCCATTGTACCAACGATGACAAAGGTAAACGGTGACCATAATGCCCATCCTGAGACTATATCAAACAAACCCATACCAAACGCCCCAGCAATGGCTCCAGTTCTTTTGCCGTAAACCAAGGCAGCGATAAAAAGAGGAACGTTACCCAAATGGATTAAACCACCGTTCCCCATGATTGGGAGCCTTAAGTTGATGAACATCGTGGCAACGAAGGTTAAGGCAATGAAAAGTGCACTGATGACAATGTCTTTTGTTTTTGTTGATTCTGTTGTTGAAAATGTCGAATTCATATCTAACCTCTTCTTTTCAAAAAAGTAATATTATATATCAAATATTAAATATATACTTAAATCTTTTAGAAGAAAAGTAAATTTTTGTACAATATTTAAATTTGAGTGGAAGATAGAGGGAGGAGGGGGCCCTTTCTTTTGCCTTTGTGACGATGAATGGGTCACTTACTTCTAATAGGCTATTATATGTGTTTTATAATGAATCCACCATAATCATTTACTCTGTGTTCCTATATGGCAAATATTCTAAAAATTTCTTGGATGCAAGGGAAAGTGATTTTTGTTCTCTCATCGCAACACCAATATTTCTAAAAGCAGGTACTTCTAGCTCTTTCGCTATAATTTTGTGCGGAATGCGCTGTAATATCAATTCTGGCAAAATACTGATTCCTAGCCCATTTTCCACCATAGACATAATGGCATAGTCATCCCATGTTGTAAAATTAACATGCGGTGAAATATGGTGCCTCTCAAAAATTTCAGAGATCTCTGCTTTAGCTCCTTTCTCCAACAGCATAAACGGACTGTTCAATAAGCCGTTGAGGGGAAACGTTTCGCAATTAGCTAGAGAATGATTTTTTGGAAGCACTGCCAGTAAACGATCTTGTTCCAAAAAGATTGTTTCAAGTTCTGCTTTTGTAGGCAGCCGCAAAAATCCAAAGTCAACACGCCCATTTAGGATCCAGCTCTCAATTTCAGTATAATCACCAAGCAAAAATTCAAAATCAATCTTTGGGTAATCCTTTTTAAAAATTTTAATCATGTTAGGGAGCCAATGAGATGCTACGCTGGAAAATGTCCCAATGCGAATCAGCCCAGATTCCACATTATGTAAGTCTTTAATTTGCTTCATTAAGATTTCATACTCATTGCAAATTCGCTTTAATTGGGGCAGTAATTTTAAGCCATCCGAGGTTAAATTGATACCCGCGCGTCCTCGCTCAAAAAGGAAAATCCCCCATTCCTTTTCTAAATCGTTAATCATTCGGCTAATCCCAGACTGTGAATAGTCCAATATTTCGGCAGCTTTTGTAAAACTACCCGATTCCACTACTTTTACAAATGCCATATATTTTTGGATATTCATTTCTCTTTGCCCCCACATCTGGTTTTATCATATATTGTATGATAAACATTCGTTTTTGTAATACATGGGGATATGATATGTTATTACTATTAATAATTCAAGTTATGAAAGGGTATGAAAAGATGTTTATTGTGAATGAAATTTTGCAAAATGCACCAGACAGCTGCAAGTCACAGAATCTGCGAGTTATAAGCTGTTTCGCGGATTCGCAGGAGTAGATGATGAAATCTAAAATTCAGTTTATATTATCAATGATTATTTTCGGTACAATTGGGTTAGTTGTTCGAAACATTGATCTATCTTCGAGCGAAAGAGCTTTATTAAGTAGTTTCATAGGATGCTTATTTTTGCTGTTAATATTCTTCATGATGAAGAAAAAAATTTCATGGAATGTAGTCAAATCTAATGCTTTATTTTTGATTCTTTCAGGTATTGCATTGGGGGGAAATTGGATTTTTCTTTATCAATCATATGACCATACAACAATTGCCAATGCAACGCTAGGTTATTACTTTGCACCTGTATTTGTGATGATTCTATCTCCCTTTGTACTGCGGGAACAATTATTCATCAAGAAAATGATGTGTATTGGTATAGCGATCATAGGGATGATAATGATTGTCGGAGAAGGCGTGAGAGCATCCAGCTCAGACGATCTTCTTGGCCTTACCTTCGGACTAATCGCAGCTGCATTTTATGCTGCGTTATTGCTTCTAAATAAATTTATTAAAGATATGGGAAAGTTAGAGCTGACTATCATTCAGCTTGGAACAACCACTTTGCTTCTAATGCCATATGCTTTCTTGACTTCCGGCTTTGGTATCTTTGAAGTATCAAGCTCCTCCATTTCTTATATTTTAATTTTAGGGATTATTAATACTGGGATTGGATTTTGGTTATTTTTCTCTGGTATGGAAGGATTAAAAGGACAGAGTATAGCTATGCTAAGTTACGTAGATCCATTTGTAGCCATATTAATTTCTGCCATTATCCTGCATGAACAAATGACCATTGTTCAAATGCTTGGCGGTGTATTGCTATTAGGCTCTACATTTGTCAGTGAGATTAAATCAGTCAACTTTTCAAAACAACAAATGAATACACCAGCTGAATAACTTAAAGGCTCTTTTCGTAAAGTTTGTTGTTTTTGGGAATAACACTGTCCGTTCCTTTCCGCTACAGGCGCTCAGCAAACCCGCGGGGAGGAAGTCGAGCCTCCTCGACGTTCCGTCTGCGGGGTCTCGACCTTTCCTCTATTTCCCGCAGGAGTCAAGCACCTTTCGCTCCAATCCACTCGGTGTTTTCAATAGAGTTAAAAGCAACAATCTCTGAGAAAAGAGCCAACTTAAAAAAAGCGGAACCAGTTGTTTCCCACTTTTTTGTATTTTGAGTGTTCTTTTTTCAAACTACCCAATTAGTGACTAAACTTTTCCAGTGTTAACTTGAAAACGTTTTTATTAAGTGATATTCTTTAATAAATATTTTTGTTCGGTGTATTTCGTCTTGATGACCACTTAGAGCAAGGATAGGAATATATTGTGTGTTAACACACTAGGAGGCAACTGAAAAATGGAAAATGGCAAGGTAAAATGGTTTAACAGCGAAAAAGGCTTTGGATTCATCGAGCGTGAAGGTGGAGAAGATGTCTTCGTACACTTCTCAGCTATCCAAGGCGAAGGCTTCAAAAGTCTTGAAGAAGGTCAATCAGTTACTTTTGACGTTGAGCAAGGTAACCGTGGACCTCAAGCGGCTAACGTTCGTAAAGCTTAATTTAAACTCATTGACGGACTCCACTTTGGGAGTCTGTTTTTTAATGCTAAAAAAATAAGGACCCTACTTTTGAATAAGTGGGGAAGAAGCTGAAAATTAAACGGTATACAAAGCAGTACATAAATGTTGAAAAGCTCATTCGCTGTTCAATAAATGAAAAAGAAATGGCTCAGTATGTGGACTGCCATTTCTTTTTGCTGTATACATTAGTGATTATACTAACGATTAAGAACATAGACCATATTAATAGAGATTTCATGTACTATTTGTGTTCCTTTTCATCAAGCAGCCAATTTCTTTTCCATACGATCATTCGGTAAAAAGACGGCAATCAGTGAGCCAGCAAGCGGGAGCAGCGAGAGAATGGTGAAAACGGTCGCGATCCCAAAGATGTCAGATATGCCGCCCATAAACACGGATCCAATCCCGCCGGCACCTACACCAAATCCAATCGAAAGTCCGGACGCCAGACCAATGTTTTTCGGCAGCATGCGCTGCATGTAAACCACACTGACAGAGAAGGAAGAAAGAACACTGAAACCAAACAAGAGCAGCACAAGTACCGACAACACCCCATGTACATAAGGGAACATGAGCGCAAACGGTGTCGCTATCAGCATCGAGCTGACCAGTAAACGTTTCATGCCAAGTTTGTCTGCCAGAACTCCGCCGACAAAAGTACCAAGTGCTCCTGCTCCGACAAAGACAAAGCTAAGAATCTCTGATTGTTGAATGGTGAGGTTGTGCAGGTAAAAAGGCAAAAAGACGACAACACCAATTTGGCACCAGGAACGCAGGATGATTACAAGGGAAAGCAGGGTAGCTCCCAGTAAATTGTTGTCTCCATATATTTGTTTCTTTGATTGAAGTTTAGTAGTCTCTAATTTTTCACTTAACCAAGGCAGAATTTGTCCAGTTAATAGAAGAGATAAGAACGCTACTGGAATGAGCCATAGGAGTCCCTGAATCCCTGAGTGGCTAACATATAGGGAAACTAATAATGGCCCAAAGGCTTGCCCGGCATTTCCACCAACCTGAAAAATGGCTTGGGCGAGAGCTTTTTTAGATCCCGAAGCAAGATGGGTAGCTCGGGAGGCTTCCGGATGGAACGCGCCCGATCCGAGACCAGAGATCGAAATAAATAAAAGCAGCCAAGGCAGTGATGGTGCAAATCCTGTTAAAGCAAGCCCCATAATCGAACAGAACACTCCTGCTGGATACAGCCAGACACGAGGCTTTCGGTCCGCGAACATGCCAAACAAAGGCTGAGAGACGGAGGATGTTAGATAAGACATTAAAACCACTAGTGTGGACTGGGTATAGTTTAGGTCAAAGGCTTGTTTGTATAGCACAACCAGTGCCGGAACCATACCTGTGGTCACTAAATCATTTAAAAAATGTGAGCCGCTGAAGGTAAAAACACCTCGTCGAAAAAGGGGTTCTTTTCCTTTCATTATGGGTTGTGATGCTGTTTCCAATGGTGTGCTCCTCCAATCAATTGCAAAGCGATATTTTGTGGTACAAATTTTTTCCTTTTTTAATAATATCTCAGCTTCATATAATTGTCACTTTTTCAAACCTTAATTTGGAAAGGGATTTTTTGGAAGGGTGATTGGTGATGAATGAAAAAAATAGATGGGTGTTCCCGTAAAAAACCAGGGGAAACCCATCATTTTTTTCTAGATTGGCAGATGATTTACTTCATTGGCAACGCGAATGCCTGATTCAATTGCCCCCTGCATCCAACCGTGGGTAAGTGTCGTATGTTCTCCTGCAAAGTGAACTCTTCCTTCTGGCATTGTTATATAAGGAAACAATTCATTTTCCTGGCCAGGCTCAAATGCCACCACCGCTCCTGTAGCCAGCGGATTATCGACCCAGCTATAAGAAGTACCAGAAACAAATTCAGAATAGACTTGGTTTCCAAAAATTTCGGCTAAATTCTTTAAGGCGAATTGAATTCGTTCTTCGTTTGATAAACCATTCCATGTCATCGCTTCATCCGCCCATGTATAGCTTGCGACCACCACAGCCGGTTCAGAGGTGCCGATCCCCTGACTCGGGTAATAGGTGAACCGAATGGGCAGGTCCGTGATAGATTTACCGCCGTATTGGCCGTACCTTTCCCAAAAACGGCTCTTAAACTGAATTCCGATTTTTGTGGCAGCCATATAGTTGATTTCACGAATCGCTCTGTGTTTGTAATATGAAAAAGAATGATAAGGTTCAATGGTTACAAATCGTAATACAGAAAAGGGGATGGTGATGATGGCAAGGTCACTAAAAGTAGTCGAATTGGATAATGTACGAGGATTAGTCGAATGGATGGTGACACCATTGTTATGTTGGGAAATTTTTGTTATCCGATGATTAAACCAAATATCCTCTTTTAACTGTGGCAAAAATGCCTTCGGAAGCAGATCCATTCCACCAGTGATTTCAGAGAAATGATTAGTTGAGAGGTCCGCCGTTTCGCGCAAAACTTCAAGGAACGACATCCCCATAAAAGCTTCATAGTCGAGAAGGACATCAATCATATCAATGGCACCATCTGAAAAAGTCGTTCCATATTGATAATGATACGATTTCAAGAACGTACCGAGTGACTGGTTTTTAAATTCTTTTTCGATAAGAGGCCAATGTCTCTTTGGGTTCTTATTAATAAATTGCACAATCGGATCTGTTGCTAATTTCCATAGTTCTTCTGCGCTCTTGCCTTTTTCATTCGGCTTGACAGGAAAGTTTAGTATATCAGGATTTTGTTCAAATATGCTGAGAAGGGTCTTGACACCATTTACATAAAGAATGTCAGTAGAAGTCCGGTTGATAAAAGGGTTTACGGGCAATCCAAATTTTTTAATATATTCTAGAGTCAATAAATGGGTATGGGGAATACGCATAGGGCCTGTGTTTAAATAAAGTCCATTGCTGAATGGGCCGCGAATCGTGCATATACGTCCGCCAACCGTGCTGCTGGCTTCTAAAATCGTAACCTTGTGCCCCGCCTCCTTCAGCAGGGAGGCTGCCACAAGCCCTGCAATTCCCGCACCGACAATGGTAATATGCTTAGGAGTTTGTGTTTTATTAAGCCCATTCCTAATCATGTGCATCATTTGTTGGGGCGTAAATAATGTTGGTCCATTCATATTTATTGGCATCTCTCTACCTCGTTTAAATAAGAATTAATACATTTTATTCACTTGTTGAGATGTCTATGTACGATGAATGGGGACGGTTCTGATGTAAACAAAAAGAGAGGGGCCGCTTCTTGTATTGATTCGCAAATATTACAGGGAGATTCGCAAATAAAAGGAGAAGATTCGCAATTAATAGGGATTTTTCGCAAATAACTTGCAGGGGCAGTGCCTTCATGTTTCCGGTCCGCATCTATTACAGGGGGAATCGTAAATAAAAAGGAGAATTTCGCAACTATTCCGCTTGGATTCGCAAATACTTTGTTTGAAATCGAAAATTAGATAAAAAAAATGAGGAACATCACTCAGATGTTTCTCATTTTTTATAGTTTTATTGGCGAGGTGCAAACAAGATCACGGCAGCTCCAATTAAGCATATGCCGGCGCCAATCCAGTCATATAAGTCAGGAGCTTTTCGATCAATTCCCCATCCCCATAAGATAGACAGAACGATAAATACTCCTCCATACGCAGCATATACTCTGCCGAAGGATGGGAATGATTGAAAGGTTGCTATGACACCATACAGTGCCAGGATAAGTCCGCCGAAAATTCCCCATTATAATGGTTTACCTCCTCTTAACCATAGCCAAACTAGATAGCCGCCGCCAATTTCGGCAAGTCCAGCAAGTTTAAATAATACAATTGATTTAATCAAATGACATACACCTTTCAAAAGCCTATCTAATTGGAATTATATTTTTCAATTAGGTTTAGGTCAAATTCGGCAAAAACAGCTTGGTAATCAGTCGGGTGAGTTGCTTTTATCTTCATTTTGACTATCACTGTTCCCGTCAAAAAAACGGTCAAGAGCTTCTTTATTTTTCACGAAATCCACTTCCAATACATCCCCAAGCTCTTCATCCCGTTTATTTTGAAAACTGCCATCCTCAGGAATCCGTAAAGTTTCAATCTCGCTGTTCTTTCTCGTAAGTATATCTTTTCCAATTCCAATAAGGGTGGAACTGTTCATATTGGTCTCCAAATATTTATCTAAAAGCCCGATTAGCTCGGGGAGTTTTAACACACTTTTTGGACCTAATGCTTCTTCCTTTAATTTTGAAATCACTTCCTGCTGCCTTTGAATCCGTCCGAAATCACTTAGACGGTCATGACGAAACCTAACATAGCCTAGCAGCTCTTTCCCATGGAGCCGCTGCTTGCCTTCTTCTAACGTCATGCCAATCCCATATGACATCTCATACGGCACGTCCACTTCGATTCCCTTTGGAACGAGAATGTCGACTGCTTTTTCGAAGCCTTTAAAATCGATGATTGCATAATAATGAATATCGAGTCCGAAATTTTCTTTGATTGTTTTACTTAGCAATTCAGTACCGCCAAAAGCGTAGGCGGCATTTAGTTTTTGCTGGCCATGATCGGGGACAGATACAAGCATATCTCGCATTAAAGAAATCAGTTTAAATTGATGTGTTTTTGGGTCATAATGGGCGATCATAATTGTATCTGTTCGGGATTGTTTTTCTCCCCGTGAGTCACTTCCTAATAAAAGCACATTGACCTCATCGATGTTACTCTTTGCATCTTGAACTGTATGTTTTCCCTCCACTTTTTTAAGCGGGGGGTTGATTGTTTTAATTTTTCCTTCTATGTATTGAAAAATGGTAAAGAGACCAACTGTGATAATGCCAATTACAAGCAGGGCGCCAAAAACTCTGCCCCATCTTATTCGTTTCTTTTTTAACCGAGTCAACATTTGCACCACCTAGACTAAACTTATATCCTTGGTTCAAAGACTATTAAGTTGGAAAATTTTACGAATCCCTGAAGTAGTGATTATCCCATAAATAGTTTACATTTATTTAACTATCAGGTTACAATTTTTTAAATTTCTTATTATATTAATAAAAGGTGTCGGGAATGAGGCATGCTATTAGAGGAAGTTTCAGCGTAAAGCATAAAAGGAATTTATTTGATTAATTACAAAAATAATAGTAAGTTATTTGAAAGGTGAAGGTGATTTTCACAGAACCCGAATGTACTAGAAACAACTACATAAATTCACCACTAGAGGTTATGGAATGAAGGTATATAAACTTAAAAAGCAGTTTAATGGATATAAAAAAGGAACACATTTTTATTTGATTAGCGAATCAGAATTTATAGGAGTTAAAGAGTTTGTTTTTAGAACAAAAGATTTAGCCAATAGGATATCCATTAATGAAAATGAACTTCTTAAGAATTTTATTTATATAAAAGAAATCTTTTAACGAATTAATGAGCCATTCTGGAGACAAAAAAGAGCTGCCCCCTATAAAGGGCAGCTAATCACTATTTTTCCAGCTTGAATCATATTTCTTTAGACGTCAGCGGCAAGAACAGTTTAATCCCCCGCTTATTAAATGGCAAGATTTTTAGATCCGCAATTAGGTGACTGATATAGCCTGCTAAACAGGTATAGAAAACACCGTGAATCCCAAGCGAGGACTCAAAATTGAAAGCAATGACTCCGAAGAATACAACGCCTAAGATGGAATGAGTATAGCTCCGATGAGAAGTCAAGGAAGCAATGATAAAGAAAATTCCTAAGAGGATGATCCATAGCTCCCTTAAAGATAATCCTCCAAGCAGAACAGCAATCCCCGTAATGGTTAACATATGTTTTTGCTTAATGAGGGATGCAGCCAGGACGATCAAAAGCCCGATACCGATCCCCATCCATCGTTCTGCTGCCGTTTTCTCTAAGATACTATAGGAAATCATCAGCAATCCAATGATCATCGCAGATAGCCGAACCATCTTATGCGACAGTGTAATTTTTCCGCGAAGCTTCCCGTCAATATCCAAATCAGGCATCAATCCTGACACGGCTCCTAATCCGACAAATAAGAGTGTCGCAGAAGGAGACGTCTGATAGGTATTAGCCACCATATATCCCGTTGCTGATCCAATTACTGCATGTGCTGTACCATTCAAATTCTTTCCACCTCTAAAACTATTAATCTAGTCAAACTAAACAGACATACCTATTTTACACTAAAACATCTGTTCTGTTTACAAGTTAAATTAAATTTCAGTAGACTTGGATTAGGATTCATATTGTTTAACATTTAAAGATGATGAAAGAGGTGAAATCGTAATGCAAACCATAAACAAAATAGGCCATTCATTTTGGTATATGACACCTGTTTCGGAGACAGACCGGCCGATATTAGGGATGGTTGTGGGAAAAGATAAAAGATTAATGATTGATGCCGGGAATTCGGAAGCACATACTCAATTATTTTTAAAAATGCTGGAGGAACAAAATGTGGGCAGTCCTGATATGGTTGTGTTAACCCATTGGCATTGGGACCATATTTTTGGACTGTCGGCATTAAAGGATAGTGTATCGATTTCTTCAAAAGCAACAAAAGTAGAAATAGAAAAACTAATGCCGTTAGTATGGTCGGATGAGGCTTTAGATGAACGGGTAAAGGCAGGCGCAGAAATTGAATTTTGTGCCAGCTGCATTAAAAAGGAGTTTGCAGATCATAGGAATATACATATCGCATCGCCACAGGTCGTTTTTGACAACGAACTCGAAATCAATCTCGGCGGGGTAACTTGTGTATTAAAGCATGTGGGAGGGGACCATGCTTCTGATTCTGTTGTCATCTATATTAAAGAAGAGAAAATATTATTTTTAGGTGATAGCATTTATCCTGATATATTTTCTCCCAAACGGAACTATACAATTAAACGAACAAAGGAACTGTCGGCAATCCTGGAACAGTTTGATGCAGAGACCTATATCCTTTCCCACTGGAAACCAATATCGCGGACTGAGTTTACCAGCGAAATGCAATTGTTAAAGACAGTGGCCGATTACACAGAAACATATAACGGTGATGCAGAACAAATAAAAGCGAAATACGAACGAAAGTTAAATCGTGAGTTAAACGAAGATGAATCGGAAACGATCGAATATTTTGTAAATGGATATGAATTATAACTCACTTTCACTTAATCTCGTGAACTTGATTGCTTAAGGTTCTCGTAATGTTCATTAAACACTTTAAAAAGCCGTTCATCCCCGCCTCGGTCGGGATGGAGGGCTTTTAGCAGTTTCTTAAATTCTTTCTTCATTAGATGAATGCTTGAGTCTTGATTTAATCCCAAAAACTCACCGTAGTGAGAAGTCCTAGATTCGGTGACTTCAATCTGTGTGTTAAGTAATTTTTTTAAGGTGCGTACCTTTGATTGTTCAATATGTATACGGGTTTTTAATATTACTATCTGTTCGGTAAGGTTTTGATTTACTTCTAGGGACTCTTTTAATTGAGCGGTAAGTTGAGCGGTATGCTTATGGATGATAAATTCAATTAGATCCTTAACATTGATTTTGTAGGTAGTTGTTCTCCTTCTGTTTATTTCGGCCTTCATTTTGCCTTCCTTAATCCACGCTATTACGTCATCGTCACTGGCGGTTATGCCAGACAGGGTTAATTGCTCAGCAGCTTCTTTTATGTTCAACATCATTTTTCACTCGCTTTTTTTAAAATCTAGCATTCTGTATTACAGATAGAACCATCATAACATTGAATTTTTTCAGAAAAAGAACAAGAGTATGACATTAAATTAAAGTCTCTTTACATTGAGACATTTTAAAAAAAAGGATGCTCTATAGGTGAGAACATCCAAATTTTATGGATAGATGAGTTATTTATGAATAAAAACCTGCGTGCCAATAGGGACTAAAGATGACAATTCGAGAACATCATGATTAAACATTCTAATACAACCATGTGAGACATTCTTACCGATAGAAGATGGATTATTTGTTCCATGTATACCGTAATGAGGTCTTGACAATCCCATCCAAAGGACTCCGAATGGTCCGCCGGGATGAGGATCTTTGTTTATAATCGTGTAGGTTCCAGTAGGAGTTGGTGTCAATATTTTCCCAACTGCAATTGGGTAAGTTTTTAGAAGCTTATGACGATCAAAGAGTTTTAATTGGTGTTTTGATGTTGATACATCAATCCATTTCGCCATGTGGATCCACTCCATTTTTTGATTAGTGTATTAAACAAAACAAACAAATGTTCATTAACAAGAATTGGCGAACCGTTATTTTTACTTGCGAAACCAATTAATCTAGTATTTGTAGACGTATTTTGGAAACATTCTTTAGACCATCAGCATAAAATAGGCTCTTGATTTAGTGACAGCAACCTATAAGAAATCATAATTTGTTGAAGAGAGTACACAGCGAATCTGATGTCTTGATATACACAAATAAAAACAATCACTCTCTATACAGTTTTCAGCTGATTAAATACAAAGGGGAGGAAAAAATGCAAAATTTTCATAATGAGCTGCAAGGGTTGGGAATCGACCCTTATCAAGCTGGTCAGTTAGTTCCATTCGACCAACAGATGGATGATTCACGATTGTGGGGTCGCTGTGGCGGCTTCCATCGATGCGGAGGCTTTGGTTTTCGCTGTGGTTTTGGCTGCGGTTTTCGTTGTGGTTTTCGTTGCGGCGGTTTTGGCTGCGGCTTCGGTTGCGGCTTTGGCTGTGGCTTCGGCTGCGGCTTCGGCTTCGGTGGATTTGGCTGTTTTGGCTGTGTTGGTATCGGTGTCGGTTTTATTTAATTGGTGTGGCTTTTGGCAATTACTCCAAAAATATGAAACAAAGTGCCCCTGCACGGTCTTGCGCCTCAGGGGCTCTTTTTACTGTGTTTATCATATTGGACAAAAAATCGTACATAAACTGATAGTGCGCAAGTAGTAAAGATAGGAATAAGGAGGAGCGCCAGTGACAGAACTTACCTCGTCCTCACGTCTAAAGGTCAAAAGGGATACCTTTTTTCTCCCAGACCAAAAGGGGGGTGTCTATTTTAGAAATAACACAAGTTCATTCAAAATGGAAGGCAAAACCATCTATCAGTGGATTGAAAAATTGGTTCCGATGTTCAATGGAGAGCACACTTTGGAAACTTTGACACACGGACTAACGCCGCCTTACCGTGACAGGGTATTCGAGATTGGAGAAACGTTGTACAAGAATGGGTTTGTTCGAGATGTCAGCAAAGATATTCCCCATGCATTAAATCGTCAAGTTCTTGAAAAATATGTATCACAAATTGAATTCATCGAGAATTTTGTCGATTCAGCTGCTTACAAATTTCAAGAATACCGCCAAGCTAAGGTTTTGGCTGTAGGTTCAGGACCCTTCATGGTTTCTTTGGTTTCTGCTTTACTGGAATCAGGACTGCCCAAATTAAATGTCATGATAACAGATGGGGTTCCAACCAATCGGTTCCGTGTCCACGAGTTGGTGGAAAATGCGAGAAAAATAGATTCTGAGGTAGAATTGGCAGAAGTCCCTTACCATCATGGGGCAGGGATAAATTTTTGGAAAGAAGCCGTTTCGGACTATGATTGGATTCTATATGTTTCTCAGGAGGGAAATTTAAATGAATTAAGGAGTCTAAATCAAGTCTGCAAAGAAGAAAAAAAGGCATTCCTTCCAGCCATCTGTTTGGAAAAAAAGGGGATCTGCGGTCCGTTGACCCATCCTGAATCAGAGGAATGCTTTGAGTCAGGGTGGCGAAGAATTCATCAATCTTACCTGCAATCAGGAAAGCAGTCTGAAGAGTATTTTTCCACATCAGGAGCGCTTTTAGCCAATGTCTCAGTTTTTGAATTTTTCAAGAAGGCTACAGGAGTTGCAGGTTCAAATCAAAGTAATCAAATTTACCTGCTTAATCTTGAAACGATGGAAGGAGACTGGCTTTCTTACATCACACATCCCTTATTAGCAGCTAAACGTAATACACCTGAACTGATTGAAAATCTTGATGAAAGACTGAAGCAAGAAACGGACAGGGATGAGGAACCGGGTTTGCTTTTAGAGTATTTCAGTCGATTAACGTCAAAAGAAATAGGCATTTTCCATACCTGGGAGGAACGGGATTCGCTGCAGCTTCCTCTTTCTCAGTGCTATGTTCAGGCTGTTGACCCATTGTCAGAGGGACCTGCAGAGCTGCTTCAGGAAGTGTTATGTTTAGGCCTGACACATGAGGAAGCAAGAAGAAAAGCTGGGTTGAAGGGTATTGAAATGTATGTTTCAAAAATGATAGATTCCAATCTATTTAGAGGCAGGAATCAGTCAGAGGGAGCACCAGTCGGTTTTATGGGCATCGGTTCGGGGGAAACAATTGCAGAGGCTGTTTGTCGGGGGCTGCAAGCCTATCTGGATGAAGAGTTGGAAAAAAGAAAGGCTGAAGGGCACAACACGGTTTATCGTATGCCGATTGGAGCCATAGAAGATAAAACATGCAGATTTTATATTAATGCCCTGAATACCTTGAAGGGTTCACCGGCCATTGGTGTAAAAGAAGATTTAGCAGGCTTCCCAGTTGTATGGGTAAAGTCAAACGGCCGCTGGTACACAGGCACTGGCTTAAATGCAACATTGGCATTGCGAAATACACTCGAGCAAGCACTTTTCGATGCTCAAAACGGGATTAGTTCCGCTGAAAGGCAAGAGAATGATTCGATGATTTATCTGGAAAGAATAGGTACCAAATTCGAAATCTCTTCATGTGAAGACATGACACAATTGGAGCTATTGCAATCTGCTATTCAGGTGCTGCACAGAAACAACAAACAGCTATTAGTCTATGACCTGTCGTTGGAGCCTTTTTTACAACAAGGGCTGGCAGGAGTGTTTGGTGTGCAGGTCCGAGAGGGGGATCCCAAATGACTGCACAGATCCTCATCGACGGAAATGGTTTATTAGCGGATTATGTCTGTGACCAATTGGCAGCCGATTATCTAGTAAGACGTCAAAGCATTATGGAAGAGATTCCCGAAGGAACAAAATTAGTATTGGTGCTTGACGATGCTTGGCATCCAGCCGTTCATCAAAAAGCGGAACAGAGATGCAGAACCACCGGTATTCCTTGGATTCGAGGTTTCGTTTCCTTTGGTGAGGGGATCATTGGCCCAATAATAAGGAGAGAAAAACCGGGATGCTCACTCTGTGCTGACAAACGGCGCTTGATCGCCGGACCCGACCGCCTTGAAATGTGGGGAATACAGGCGAAATTGACTTCAAGTGAAAGTGTGCTGCATGATGCCTGGGCTTCCCGAACGGGGCTATCGCAAATGGCCATCTTGATCAGAAACGAGGTTGAAAAAGTTCTTCAAGGTGAACCCTCCTTCTTGGAAGAAAGAATGTTCATTACCAATCTGAGATCGTTAACGACCTCTAGTCACTTTTTCCTGCCGGAACCATTGTGCCCGGTCTGCAGCCCAATCCCTGAAGACATACCGGAATTAGCACAAATCAAGTTGGAATCCAGTCCTAAATTCAATGGTGAAGGCTATCGCACTCGTTCGATGGATGAATTGAAAACGGTGTTAGCCGCAGATTATCTGGATGAGCGGACTGGAATCATGAATGGAAAAATGGAGGATTTCAGGCTCCCATTTGCCGATGTCCTGGTGAACATGCCGCTGTTTGGAGCGGACGAAGGAGTAGCGGGCCGTACTAATTCCTATGAAATGAGTGAGCTGACGGCCATTTTGGAGGGGCTGGAGCGATATTGCGGAATCGAGCCTCAAGGCAAAAGGAGGAAAGTCCGAGATAGTTATAACAATGTAAAGCATATTGCACTAAATCCTGCATCAGTAGGATTACATGATCAGGACCAATATGCAAAGCCTCATTTTCCGTTTAAACCGTTTCATCCTAATGCCCCGATGAATTGGGTCTGGGGTTATTCTTTTTTACAAGAACGTTCAATACTGGTACCGGAGCTGCTTGCCTATTACAGTTTGGGCAATGGGGATGGCTATGTTTACGAAACCTCTAATGGATGTGCGTTGGGTGGGAGCTTGGAGGAAGCCATTTTCCATGGGATTATGGAGGTCGTCGAGCGGGATTCCTTCTTGTTAACCTGGTATGCCAAGCTGGCCCTTCCGCGGCTTGATCCTCGTTCAGCTGACGATAAAGAAGTAGAGTTGATGGTGGACCGCTTACGTGATGTCGCGGGATATGACGTTTATCTTTACAATTCAACGATGGAACATGAAATCCCCAGCGTTTTTGCGATTGCAAAAAACAGACAATCAAAGGGGGTGAACCTTATCTGTGCTGCTGGGGCAAATCCTGACCCTGTCAGAGCTGTAAAAAGTTCCCTTTTTGAGCTCGCTGGAATGATGGTTCGGCATGATAAAGAACTGGAGGAAAACCGGCATAAATATGAACAAATGCTGAAGGATCCATATGCAGTCCGGTTGATGCCGGACCATGGCCTGCTCTACGGTCTGAAGGAAGCGGAGAACCGGCTGGACTTTTTATTGGATGACAATCGTCCATTACGAACATTTGCTGAGGAATTTAAACAGCCTCCTTCGAATACCGATTTGAAGGATGACCTGCAGGAAATTCTTCAGCGGTTCCAAGAATTGGACCTTGAAGTTATTGTGGTGGACCAAACAACACCGATCACCAAACGAAATGGATTATACTGTGTAAAGGTTTTGATTCCTGGTATGCTGCCGATGACATTCGGACACCACCTGACCCGCGTCAAAGGGCTGGAAAGGGTCCTCCAAGTGCCAGTGAAACTTGGATACGCCAGACAGCCGTTGTCGTATGAACAGCTAAATCCAGATCCGCATCCATTTCCATAATGGAAAGGAAGGAGGTTTACACTTGAAACTCGAAACATTTCTGCACCACCTTCACTTTGATCCGGATAAAATCGCTCCGCCAGATTGGCAGGTCGATTGGGACGATGCACCGCTTCCCTATAAACTATACCGCGGCCTGCCCGAGATTTCATTGAACGGTGAAGTGCCGTTAACACTTGAACAGCGAAAAGCTGATGCAGAGGCCGGATTAGAGGAACTCGGGTGTTTCTTATGGTATGTATACGGTCTAACGCATTACACACAATCCGCATTCCTTAAGGATCCCGAGGATAGAACTACTGTAAGCTATCTCCAGTTATTACGTAGATTTGTTCCTTCTGGCGGTGCGTTGTATCCCAATGAATTATATGTGTATGTAAAGATGAAGGACGTCCCAACGGGAATTTACCATTACGATACAGCCCATCACAGCCTTCACTTGCTCCGAGAAGGAAATTACGATTCCTACGTGTCCAGGAGCCTTGGAAATTGTGATGTTTCTGACTGTTTCTGCACGGTTTTTGTCTCGACTGTTTTTTGGAAAAATTTTTACAAATATAATAATTTTTCCTACCGTCTACAAGGTTTAGATGCCGGTGTGGTCATTGGGCAAGCATTAGAAGTGGCCGATCGAATGGGCTTCTCATCACGCGTATGCTACCAATTTCTTGATCGTTCTATTAATCATTTACTTGGGCTAACCGAACAGGATGAAAGTGTCTATGCGGTGCTATCTTTATCTATCAATCCATCAATCCAGTGTGATGACAACGTTAATAGAGAGGAGATTGTTTCTGCCGCTGAATTGTCCCAGGAAGTGCCGTTGTTGAAAACGGAAACCTATAACCGTTCAAAGAGAGTACTTGATTACCCGCTGCTCAGAGAGATGAACGGGGCATCGATGTTTGAAACAACCCAGTCATTTGTGAGGATAAAAAAGGATGATCGTGTTCAAAGGTCCTATGGTACGGAATTGATCATGCTTCCATTTACAGAACCCTATTCTTACGATCTTGCTTCTGTTTGTAGAGAGCGGCATTCTCCTGATGTTGATTTTATAATGGGGAAAGTAAGTCAAACCCAACTAGCCACCTTGTTGAAAGAGGTCTTTTCCAAACCTTACCATAATGATCTTGACGTCAAAGATGGAAAAATGGGGACTCGTGTTTCGCTGTACGGCTTTTTTTATAACGTGGAGGGTATACAAAATGGCGCTTACGCCTATGAAAAAGGAGCTCATACACTTAGTAAAATAACCAACGGGGATTTCCGTGAGATATTGCAAAATGGTTTAACCATGCCCAATGTTAATCTGTTTCAAGTTCCGCTCTGCCTGCATTTGGTTGCAGACAAGGATCATCTTAAAGAAGAACTGGGCTATAGGGGATACAGAATTCAACAGATGGAAGCGGGAATATTCTTGCAAAGGCTGCTGTTGGTTTCATGTGCCTTAGGGATGGGAGGCCACCCTTTATTAGGGTTTGATGCGAAACAATGTGATGAACTTTATCGAGCTGAAGCGAAACAAATAACGAGCCTTATCCAAATCCCTGTGGGGCCGTACCGTTCGCGTGCCTGGTTGAAAGGAAGTTTAAAGAGCTAGTTTTAGCTATTTTACTTTTTATAACTGAAAACAGGCAGGGCCCTAGTCAAAGGAGTTTAAAGGACTAGGGTCATTTGTTTTTATTAACGTAAATGACAATGTGTAGGAATGCATGCCGAGTTATAAACAAAAAATTCTTTACTGCAATTGCCTGAAATCAAAATGTAAATATTCTGTCACTATAATATCGTTGAGGTTTTGAATTGATAAGTTTAAACTTTAATTACTATTTTGAGGAGTGATTAAAGTGAAAACAGTTTCAGTAAATGAATTAAAGTTTAAGAAAAATTTAACGATGATTGAACAATTTTCAATCCAAGATTTCCTATTTAGGTATATAAGACAAACCACAGAAGATATTGAAGAGATTTTAAAACTTGAGTATTCAGAGAATGTCTTTGCCAAGATGGAGGCAAAGCCGGAACCAGTGGTACTTATTAATGGGGATGAACAATTCAGATATGTGACAATATCTGAAGATAATCAAATTGTAATAGGTGTTTTAGATTCCAATAAAGAGTTAAAGCATAGAATCATTTTTTTAGATGAAGTATAAGCGACTTACATACATAACAAACCTTTTAATCTAGTTAATATTAATTTTGGACATTTTGGTGAACGTTTTACAGAACTTCAACGTGCGAAAATAGGCTCTTTATATAGTGACAGCAACCTATAAAGAATCATAATTTGTTGAAGAGAGTAAACGGAGTGTTTAATGTTCTAACTTACACAACATCTCTCTATTCAGGTTTAACCTGATGAAATACAAAGGGGAGGAAAAAATGCATAATTTTTCAAATGATCTGCAAGGGTTGGTAATCGACCCTTATCAAGCTGGTGAGTTAGTTGTGATGGATCCACAGAGCATGGATCCGCGCTTGCATGGTGGTATGCGGTGCGGCGGAGGTATGCGATGCGGCGGCATGCATTGCGGCGGCATGCATTGTGGCGGCGGCTTTCATTGCGGCGGTTTTCGTTGTGGAGGCTTTCGTTGTGGTGGTTTCCGTTGTGGTGTTTTTAGCTGTGTTGGCATTGGTTTTTCGTGTGGCGGATGTGGCGGCTTCTATAACTGCTATAACTGTGTTGGCGTTGTTGTTATTTAAACTCATTCAAGTAACCAGCAGTTTAGCTAAATAAGCATAAAAATAGTAAAGGGACAAGTATGTTTCCTTTCCGTTGGATTTAAATAAATTTTACTTTGCGAAGCATAATTTGCTTCGCTTTTTTTGTTTTCTCCGTGAGACTTAGCCTGCAGCGTTTCATTCTTTATTGGACTTTCCTTCTGCCTGGGCATCTGTAAATTTATATCATCATTATTTTTTAGACTTCAGTTGATTTATTGAAAAAAGGGTACAAGTCTATAGCCTGTCTTAATCGTTTTTCATAGGATAAAGTACAACAACACAAGAGGGACAGATGGCAGGGGGGGACATCAGCGGAACGATGGAAGAGGAAGGTATGTGGTTTCAGGATACTTCCTGAGAAATCACAAAATGAAGGGAGAAAAAAATATGGTCCATTTAACCGTTTGGATTACCATTGTGACTTTTTTGGTTACCCTCACATTTATTCTGTGGAGACCAAAAGGTATCAATGAAGCGATACCTGCCGCAATTGGTGCGGTTATCGTCGTCCTCAGTGGAAGTGTTTCATTATCAGACCTAGGGATCATTTCAGAAACCATTAGCGGTGCCGCCATTACGATCATGGCAACGATCGTCATGGCGATTGTCTTAGAAAGTTTTGGTTTTTTTAACTGGATGGCTGAGAAGCTCGCTGAGAGAGCAAAGGGGTCTGGAATTCGATTATTCTGGTATGTCAACCTTTTGTGCTTTCTTATGACACTTTTCTTCAATAACGATGGAAGTATCCTGATTACAACCCCCATCCTGGTCATGCTGTTAAACAATATGGGTTTAAAAAACAAGCAAAAAATTCCGTATTTGCTATCTGGAGCGTTAATTGCGACAGCCTCGAGCGCCCCGATTGGTGTAAGTAACATTGTCAATTTAATCGCGCTTAAAATCGTTCATATGGATTTGTGGCTGCATACCGCAATGATGTTTGTACCTGCAACGCTTGGGTTGCTGCTGCTGACTTGGTTTTTGTTCCTTCGCTTTAAGAAAATATTACCCAAAACCGTTCCGACGAATGTTTCAGGGCTGACAAGTTCAACGTATCACCCGCTTAAACCAGCCAAAAGCATTCAATATCCTTCAGAAAAAGCCCGTTCAAGATTTATGCGAAATGTTCTGCTGTTCGTGTTTGCTGTCCGTTGCAGCCTGTTTGTTGCATCGTTTTTGGGCATTCCCGTTTATCTAATGGCAGTAATCGGCTCGCTCATTCTATTAGCATGGAGATGGGCATATTTAAAAATTTCCCCAGCCGATATGCTGAAGAAAACGCCATGGTATATTATCGTTTTCGCCTTTTGTATGTATACCATCATTTATGGTCTCAATAACATCGGATTGACAGACTGGATAATTGGTTTCATGGAACCAATAGTTTCCGGAAGCCTGCTCCACGCGAGTGTGATGATGGGCGTGCTTCTATCCGTTCTTTCCAATATTTTCAATAATCACCCAGCCCTCATGGTTGGAACACTCACCTTAACCCATATGGATCTTAGTTTGCTCGAATTGAAAATCGCCTACTTGGCGAACGTGATTGGCAGCGATATGGGTTCGTTACTGCTCCCGTTGGGAACCCTTGCTACATTGATGTGGATGCATATCGTAAGGAAAGGAAAAGTAATGATCAGTTGGTGGGAGTATATCAAAATCACGGTCGTCGTCATACCACCTGCAACTTTGTTTACCCTAGTCATTTTATATTATTGGGTCTCTTGGCTTTTTGGCGGCGCTCTTTCGCATTAAGATTTTAATAAAAAAGGAGAATTAAGATGCAGATTGATTTTGTTGATTTAGTAGGAAAGAAAATAGAAGTTGAACTATCGGGAGGAATTTTTCAAAAGGGAATTCTATTAGATAGCGGATTAGACATCATCGTCTTGTACGACAGTAGAAACTATCGTTTCATTTATATTCCATTCCTTCATGTACAAAGAATAAAAGAAACAGAATTAGAAGAAGAAGATATTACTAATACCCCGCCTGAGGAAAAACCAATTGAAACGGATGCCATATCCTTTCGAAAGACATTAACGGTCGCTAAAGGATTGTTCTTGAATGTTTATGTCACAGGGAATAAGTCCATTCATGGCTACCTAACGAGCATTATGAACGACTATTTCGTATTTCACTCACCTGTATATAAAACAATGTGCATCTCGATGAATCATGTGAAATGGCTCATTCCCTATCCGCCAAATACAACTCCATATTCCTTAAATAGTGAAAATCTGCCGCTTATGCCCAAGTCCACTCCCTTAGCAAGGTCATTTGATGAGCAGTTGAAAAAATTTGAAAATCAACTTGTGATATTTGATGGCGGAGACAATCCTGAAAAAATCGGCGTACTCCACAAGATTCAAAATAACAAAATTGCTTTAATTACAGCCGAAGGGGAACGGATCTATCGGAATGTGGAACACATTAAAACAGTCCAATTACCATAACAACGATTTGAAAACTGGTGAAATTGATATAACAACATTAAAGAAAGGCAGAGTGGTGTCATGTTTAGTCAATATAAACAAAACAAATAATCCATCCTGTTGGCCGACAAAGATGGATTATTGAATCACCGTTAACACTGTATTTGACCGTGCCGCTTTTGTCACGGTCTTTTTTCTGGTGTCCTACCTATGGTTATGATATGTTATTGACTTTAATTTTGTTCAGGCTAATAAAATTTTGTCAGTTCATCTTTCAAAAAAATTTCTTAGAAGGCTTCTTCCTGATCCACCGTATTTTTTGTGAGTACAGGTTCATTGACAAAAATCAACAATTATATGGAATTATATGTTAATATTAAAATTAGGATGTATAATTTTTGATACAATAAGGTTTCGTGAAAAGATCCACTCCATAGTGCAAAATGGAAAGGGGGGCATTTTATCATGAAATCCAATCTTACATCGCTCTTTTTTTTATTGATTGTATTCGTGCAAACAGTTGGTTTGTTAGTTGATTTTCCTTGGGAGGGGATCATTTTATGGACCCTGACGGTAGTTCTGCTTTTATGTGCTGGATACTTCACAAAATACCTTAATAAAACAAATACTAATAAATAAGTAGATTCAAAACTTAGTTAGAAATAGGGAGAAAATGCTGATGGATATAAATAAATATCTTATTAGGTTATCTTATATGATCATTTTAATATTTGGCGGAGTATTCGTAATTCGTTATTTGAAAGATCATGAGTTGCTATTGGGAGAAATGTTAGGGCTAGTTGTAGGAATTCTTTTGCTTATTTCATCGATTATATGGAAAATAAGTAATCAAGAGACAGAAAAGAGTTATTAGCAATGGCTGATGACTGTGAGAAAATAGCAAAGGAATAGAACAAGTAACGAACAGGAAAGAAGCGCTGTGGTGAAGTATAGCACTCCCAGCATTTTATAAAGCGTTCAATTCTTTTATCCAATGAAAAAGCACCCGAATCACTCATTCGGGTGCTTTCTGTCTGCAACTCTCTAAAAGGCCCATTTAATGGTGCTGCATAGGGACTGCTTTTACTTGTTTGGCTGATTTAAGCTTTAGCATTGGGAGTAACGCTAATGCGCCGATAAGGAATAGGGAGGATGCCATTAGATACATCACAATAAGCGGATATTCTGCCTTTAATAGACCCACCAAGCTCATGTTTAACACCATTCCACCCATAAATAGAGGGTTTAAGATTCCATTGACTCGACCTACAAAAGATTCTTCAGCATTTGTTAAAATTAATGTATTACATGCAATATGGATAGGAGGACCCATAATTCCGAATACGAATTGAGCGAGTAAGGCTGCCCAAACCAGGTTAACAGACCCCAATACCGCAACAGATACGGCACTCGAAATAAAACCAATCAGAAGCATCTTTTGTGGTGTGATCTTTTTTGACAGTGCCATTGCCCCGACCCCGCCAAGGATCATACCTGCACCATTTAAAGCGGTAAACCATTGCAGGTTTTGTGCCGATAATCCGAGGTTTTCAGTGACCAAGAAAATGCCCAGCGGGTTAACAAGGCCCAGCCCCATACCAGCAGCAAGGAAAAATCCCCCCATGAAAAGGAAAAGCTTATTTGAAAATACATATCGCAAACCCATTTTCATCTCTGCGGACACATTTGTTGTCGACACCGTTTCTACCTTTTGATCAGCAGGCAAGAAGGCAAGAACAAGCGCTGATAACAGAAAACAAATGCCCATAATGGCGATCGAAACATAGATGCCGAATTGGAAGTAGATTAAAGTTCCAATGATGGGTCCCAATACCGTAAAGATAGATTGAAGTGTTTGGTTCATGGACATTCCCAGCTGCATTAAGACTTGCGGAACATGAAGCTTAAACAATTTCATACCAGATGGCTGTGAAAATTGTGACAAAACAGATGACACAAGAGTAGCAAAGAAGATCGCTTTCCAGCCGCCAAATACGAGCGCCAGTAAGACAGCGAATATGGACAGTGCACTTAGCAGATCACATAAAACCATGGTGCGTTTTGGTCTCCACCGGTCAGCGAAGGTCCCGCCGATAAAGGAGAATAAAAAGATTGGCCCGAATTCAGCAACAGAAATCATGGAAATTGCGAATGGATCCTTATTGGTTTGTTCGGTTACAAACATTAAGATAGCAAAGTTTCGGACCCAGATGCCTAACTGTAAAAACAGTCCTGATAATAATATGGATTGAACAAAGCGATTGGCAAACAACGATTTCATCGTTGGTGCCTGGATTTGTGGTTGACTTGACATTTTAACAACACCCTTTCAAATTTTTTTGGAAAGCGAAAATTCAGCTTGTGATTCTAAAGGTGCTTCTTAAGAATCGGCTTCGTCTGCTTTGAAATTATCTTACGCCTGTTTGAAGAAGCCAAAACCGCAAACATACGGCATGATTTCCGCAAATAAGCCGGGTGGGCTCGCAAATAAATAGATGAAGTCCGCAATTATAGTGTGAGTTTTCGTAAATAACTTGTGGGGGGCTGCTCCGCTTGTTTAGATTTGCAAATATTTTAAGTGAAATTTCAAATAGATTTGAGGAGCTCCTAATAATTATTTAGGTTCGCAAATAAAAAGGGGGGGCAAAACTAAATCTCTGAATATTAAAAATGACTTGCTCCCCTGCAAAAGCGTAATTATTGCAGGTATTTTCAACTTAATGAAATTTGAATAGAAAGCCACTACAATTTTTTGCGGGGGAGGGGTTCAAAATTGCGCGTTGTAACTTCCCCTTCTGCCGTATGATAATTTCAGATCATTGTTAAAAAAGGGGGTCTTGGATATGATTTACGATATGGTCGTTGTTGGTGGCGGGCAGGCTGGTTTATCAATGGGTTACTACTTAAAGCAAACAGAGTATTCGTTTTTAATACTTGATAATCAAAGCAGGGCAGGGGATGTTTGGCGAAATCGTTATGATTCTCTCGTTTTGTTTACACCAAGATTTTATAGTTCATTACCTGGTTTGCCTCTACCTGGCGATCCGACGGGGTTTCCAACAAAAGATGAAATTGCGGATTATCTCGAACAATACATTCAAGCATTTGAGTTGCCAATAAAGTTCAATACCCAGGTACAAAAAGTGCGAAAAGAAAAAGATATTTTTGTCCTATCAACCAATGATTCAATGATAGAAACAAAGAGAATCGTCATTGCTGCAGGTCCATTCCACACACCAAGTATTCCATCCTTTGCGAAAGAACTTTCAAAAGAAATAACACAGCTTCATTCTTCAGAATATAAAAACCCGTCTCAGCTGCAAGATGGTCCTGTATTAGTCGTAGGCGGCGGTAACTCGGGTGCCCAAATCGCAGTTGAGTTATCGGAATCTTACGAAACATACTTATCTGTTAGTCAAAAAATCCGCTTCATGCCTTTAAAAGCTGCTGGCAAAAGTATTTTCTGGTGGTGTGATAAATTGGGGATATTAAAGGCTGATCGTCACTCTTTCATCGGTAAAAAAATCCAAAGCCAAGGTGACCCCATTTTCGGATACGAGCTGAAGGAGAAGATAAAGAATCATCGTGTAATAGTAAAGAACAGAACCAAGTCTGTTCTTAAAAATGAGATTCAATTTGAGGATCGAACCTCCATCACGGTAAGAAATATCATTTGGGCTACTGGCTTTACTCCTAACTATTCATGGATCGATATCCCTAATCTGCTGGATTCTAACGAAAAGGTAAAGCATGAAAGAGGAGTAACGGAAATTGACGGACTCTATTTTCTTGGTTTGCCATGGCAGCACCGCAGGGGCTCGGCCCTGCTTTTAGGGGTTGGGGAAGATGCGGAGTATCTTTATAAATACATGACAAGGAAGGACTTATGAATCTGAAATCGCCATCTGGCGTTTTTTTTTTTGCCAAGGAATTTTTTGCGGGAAACTGAAAAATAATTGCGCTGCTTTACACTTTTTTTGCGGTTTTTAAAGTCTACTTGAATTCTTCTATGATAGAAATGTAACATCTAATAAGTATTAGATTGGGGAGGAATATTATGAAAAAGCAATGGAATGTAGGTATATTGTTGTTTGGAAAATTAATGGGGGAAACAGCGGCAGAAAGAACGGCAGCTACAGAAGAATATCCGTATGACTGGAGATTAAAGGAAGCTATTGAAATGCAACCTATACCAACAAATCTGGAGGAGGTGCCGAAAATGCATCTCCTCCCTTCCAATTTATTCGTATAAAACATGCCAGCCATTCCAGGGAAATGTTTTTTTTGAAAAAAGTACGTAATGGAACGAACATTAATGTATTCAATTCTTAGTTCATCGTGTAAAATGGAATTTATAGGAAAAATTATCCATAGGCGGTGAAAGTTTGGAAAATAAGACCTATATGAACTGGGAATTTGAAACAATTGCAAAGCATACACTAGATATCCTTTTGATTGTTGACCAACATCAAATCGTACAGTTTGCAACACCTTCTGTCGAAACAATTTTAGGCTATCGTCCAGAAGAATTTATTGGGGTAAATGCCTTTGAACCTCTCTCCCCGGAGGATCGGGACCGCCTGATGGCATCACATAAAGAAGCGATTGCGACAGGGGAACCTAGGGTGGACGAATATCGTGTGTTTCATAAAAACGGTGAATTAAGATATTTTGAATCGCGAGTCATGCCGGTTCAAAACCATCCCGATAATCTTGTCGTTGTGTCCATTCGGGATGTTACATTAAGAAAAAGTATGGAATCAGAGCTTGAGCGAAGAAAGAACCGATATCAAGAACTGCAAAATTGCTTAAAAAACTACTCTCAGGACCTATCTGGAGTTATGAAGGTGTCGGAGCTTAGAAGCAGGCTGATTCAAGAGCTTAACACAGTTATCCCGGATTCTGAACCGCAAATGGTAATCTATAATCGGGAATCGATAGCGGAGGAAGGGGCTCACCCAGTAAGTTTAGGGGCTGTTTTGACAAATTTAACGGTTGGAAAACTCAAGGTTGAAAACGAGCAGATTTATATTTTAATAGGTGACCGGAAGGAATTGGCTTATATTCTCATAATAAAGTCCTCTTCCATTAAAGAATCAATGGATTTAATTTGGCTGGAGACATTGGTTCATTATACCGTCATGGTTTTTGAAAGCTTAAATGTGATAGAAAGTTTGATGAGTCAACTGGAGACGGCCCTTCAAAAAAGTGATAAACCTCAGTGGATATTAAGACTTTTGTTTAATTTATCGGAAAAACAAAGAATGGAATTATCCAGTGATTTACATGATACCGTCCTGCAGGATCAAATGGCTCTATATCGAAACCTGGAATCCATTTTAAAGGAATACCAATTTGATAGTGAAATTGACCGGCAGCTAAAGGAGATTGTGCAAGGCCTGCTGGACACCATACATCAAATAAGAATGACCTGTAATGAGCTGCGGCCGCCCCTTTTAAGGGAAGCGGGCCTTATTAGTGCTTTAGAAAATTTATTTGATTATACTCAAGTATCATCAACCTTTAAAATTATTTTTACAGTCGAGAATACAGAAAGCCTTGTGATAAATGAAGAAGAAACCATCGGGATTTACCGCATTGTTCAAGAGCTGCTTAACAATGCCGCAAAACACTCCCAAGCTAGTAATCTCCATTTTCATCTAAGCAGAACGAATGAGAGTATTCGTCTTCACTATTTGGATGACGGCGTCGGCTTTGCTGCTGAAAAGTTGACTCCGTCCTTTAAAAGTATGGGGCTCTCGGGTATGAGGGAGAGGATTCAAAGCCTCAACGGGACTATAGATTTTTCTTCACAGCCCGGCAGGGGCCTAAGTGTAAAGATGCAGATACCACTAAGTATTTAATGAGATAGTATTTTTCATCACAAATTTATAGAAAAAGCGGATGATCCCAGTTTAGGAAAAGGATTGTCCGCTTTTTTTCTTAAGAAGGATAGTTGAACAAGGATGGGGAATACTGGGATTATATTATTTTGTTAGGTGAAAATTAAATGACACCATTGATTAGCAAGGAAGAATTAAAAAATTCTGAACAGTTTTTTCAAAGAATTCATCAAGTCGAAGTGGATTATGTAAATTATTGGATTCAACATACATTATGGCATTGGGAATTTTGGTTTTCTGCAGCCTTATCCATCATTCCTTGGCTTATATGGATCAAACTTCGAAAGCGTGGAAGTGAAGCAAGATTACTTTTAGCTGGAAGTTTTGGCTTAAGTGTAGCTTCTTGGTTTGATTTTTTGGGACTTGTTTTTGGGTCTTGGCATTATTCCGGAAGAGTATTGCCTACGATACCAACATTTTTGCCTTGGGATTTTACCTTAATTCCTGTAACCCTTATGCTTTGGCTGCAATTTAAGCCAACTTTAAACCCTTTTATGAAAGCTGTTATCTATTCCGCACTGACCTCTTTTATTGGTGAACCTTTATTTGAATGGCTTGGATTTTATACGACTATAAAATGGAGTGTTTTTTATTCCTTTCCCATTTACATTATCATCTATTTAATTGCTTACCGAATTTGTACAACTAAAAAATTTGACCCGTTATAATACATATTTTTAAATTGATTCTCTAACTAGCTTTCGAACAATTTTTAACAGCCTGTATCTTAATCAATGATACAGGCTTAATCTATTATCCTTAATCTATATAACTTTAGGGTCCAATTCTTTAAATTTTAATTTTAAATTCCGTCCCGTTTTCTATATAAATTGTGTTTTGTAATCCGGTTTGTTTTACCAGATATTCAAATATGTTTTTTGCAGTGCTTCTGATTATCACACTCAAACCAATGGTGTCGAACACGCGTGCATAGCAGCGGATTACCAATGTATTATCTTCTGTAAACAGATGAAAATAGACGGTTTCCTTCTGTTTTTTCGAAAAACAGTGGATAAATAAATATTCCTCTGTTGGTTCTATTCCCTTTATCAAAAGGTCTTTTTGAAGGATTCGTTTTATTTCCTCCATTTGCTTCTCTGAAAAATTTATCCTCATCCCTGGTTCACCATCTTAATTTTGGTTGGATTCCATACCTTTTCATTATACGAAAGTACGAGTTCGCCTGTCACCCTAAGAAATTGCTATACTGATTTTTCCGAAAAAACCTTTGCAGACCGTTCGCAAAATCCTGCGGGGTTACCTAGAAACATTGCGGTTTTACCAAGCGGAAGCTTATATACAATGATAATGTCAAATGATTATTCCAAAAGGAGAGATGGAAAATGGATCGGATTACATTAGCAGTAAAAGGGATGTCCTGCCAGCATTGCGTAAAGTCAATTGAGGGAAGCGTCGGAAAACTAGAGGGTGTCAATAAAGTAAAAGTTAATTTAAAGGAAGCAAATGTGGCGGTCGTGTTCGATTTAGAACAAGTAAGTCCAGAACAAATTAAGGAATGCATTGAAGGTGGCGGATACGAAGTCTGCCGTTAAGATTAGTCCTACTATTTTATTAGGTCTCTTTTAAACGGGGTGAAAAATGTAGGAAAGGGACGAAACTATGAGCATGAAAGAAGCAAATTTGCAGATAATCGGGATGACTTGTGCAGCCTGCGCGGGAAGAATCGAAAAAGGTTTAACAAAAATGGATGGGGTTATCGAGGCAGCTGTAAATCTCGCCTTAGAACAATCTACCATCAAATACGATCTGGAAAAAGCAAGCGTAGAAGCCTTGGAAAACAAAATCAGAGAGATTGGCTACGATGTGGTGACGGAAAAAACAGAATTCCTGATTAGGGGAATGACCTGTGCAGCCTGCTCGGCAAGGATAGAAAAAGGTTTAAATAAGATAGATGGGGTATCTAAGGCAGTAGTGAATCTGGCAATGGAAACAGCCACAGTGGAATTTCATCCTTCGATGGTTCAAGTGCATGAGATCATTCAGGAGGTTGAAAAGTTAGGGTATGGTGCCGAGAGGAAAGAAGAGGCGGGAGTAGAAAAGGAGGATCCAAGAAAGCTTGAGCTTCTGCAACAAAAGGCCAAGTTTCTGTTCTCCATGCTGCTGTCGTTTCCAATGGCTCTGGTCATGTTCGCGAACATGGCCAAAGTGCCGGATGCTTTAGGCATACAGGCATTCTTTATGAATCCATGGGTGCAGCTGATGTTAGCTGCACCTGTACAGTTACTCATTGGCCTTCAGTTTTATCGCGGAGCATATAAAGCATTGCGGAGCCGAAGTGCCAATATGGATGTATTGGTGGCGCTGGGAACCTCGGCGGCATTTTTCTATAGTTTATATGTGTTGATGGAGTCTTATGGAAAGGGCGCCGCGATGCTGGAGGTCTATTTTGAGACCAGTGCCATTTTAATTACTCTCATTATTTTAGGAAAGATTTTTGAATCAAGCGCAAAAGGACGCGCCTCTGAAGCCATCAAAAAGCTGATGCAATTACAGTCAAAGCTTGCCGTCGTGGAAAGAAACGGGCAAGAGGTGGTAGTTCCGCTAGAGGAGGTTGTGGTAGGGGACATTTTATTCATCAAGCCTGGTGAGAAGGTTCCAGTGGATGGAGAGATTATCGAAGGTAGAACCGCTTTGGATGAATCGATGTTAACCGGTGAAAGTGTTCCGGTAGATAAAACGATCGGGGACATGGTGATTGGCGCTACCATCAACAAAAACGGCTTCATCAAAGTTCGTGCCACTAAAGTGGGAAAAGACACGGCTCTTGCTCAGATAATAAAAATTGTTGAAAGTGCTCAGGGCTCTAAGGCTCCAATCCAGCGATTGGCTGATCAAATATCTGGAATCTTCGTTCCGATTGTAATCGGTATTGCTGTCCTAACTTTTCTGATTTGGTATTTCTGGGTGACACCAGGTGACTTTTCTGGTTCCCTTGAAAAATTAATTGCCGTTCTTGTGATCGCCTGCCCTTGTTCATTGGGGTTGGCCACACCAACATCGATTATGGCCGGTTCGGGTCGTGCGGCTGAGTTTGGAATCCTTTTTAAAAGCGGCGAACATCTGGAATGGGCTAGCCGACTAACCACGGTTGTTTTGGATAAAACAGGAACCATTACCAATGGTGAGCCTGTATTAACTGACATTATCATTGATGGGAATGTGAGCGAAGAGGAATTTTTATCAGTGGTCGCGGCTGCCGAGAAACAGTCGGAGCATCCGTTGGCACAAGCGATTGTTCAAGGGATTCAAGAAAAAGGAATTTTAATTAAGGGTTACGCTGATTTTGAGGCTATACCGGGGTTTGGTGTAAAAGCAAATATTGATGGAAGAGCAGTCTTAATTGGGACCCGTAGACTTTTAACGGAGTATAACGTTTCTTTTGAGAAAGCTTTAGCAAAAATGGAGAACTTGGAACGCCAGGGAAAGACTGCGATGCTGGCTGCCTTTGATGGGGAATATGTTGGAATTGTTGCAGTCGCAGATACGATTAAGACAACGTCGAAAAAAGCAGTGAAACGCCTAAAAGACTTGGGATTAGAAGTCATCATGATTACAGGAGATAATAAAGAGTCTGCTCATGCGATTGCCAATCAGGTTGGCATTGACGACGTATTGGCTGAGGTACTTCCTGAAGGGAAAGTGGAACAATTGAAGAAACTTCAGGAACAAGGAAAAATCGTCGCTATGGTAGGGGACGGAATCAATGATGCGCCTGCTTTGGCGGTTGCCGATATTGGCATGGCGATTGGAACTGGTACGGATGTTGCGATGGAGGCGGCGGATATTACCCTGATGCGCGGGGATTTAAATAGTATTGCAGATGCCATTCATATGAGTAAAAAGACGATGCAAAACATTAAGCAAAACTTGTTCTGGGCATTTGCCTACAATACTGTCGGCATTCCTGTTGCTGCATTCGGTTTGCTCGCTCCATGGCTGGCGGGTGCGGCAATGGCATTTAGCTCTGTATCCGTGGTATTAAATGCTCTTAGACTGCAAAATGAATCGGTAAATACCGAGGAGGCCGCTTTTTCTCCAAAAAGATGGCTGATACCGGCTTTGCTGTTACTAGTGGTACTGTTTGGTGGTTATTTTATCTACGAAAATTTGTTAGAGGATGCCGGAATACAGAAGTTAGTGGATGTGATTTTGCGATGAAATTTCACCACTTGCTATTAGGAGCTTGCGAATTGTCCTGGAAAAAGGACCCGCAAGCTTTTTGGTTTGCTGAATTCTTTTATAGTAAACATTGTTGGTATTGTTTATATGCGAGTTGGCTGTGATTTTCATAGTGTTCATTCGTTTATGAGTCTACATTCTACCGAACCAACGAATTTATGAAGAGTTTGGACGTAGAGAAAGACCATATACTACCGATACAGGGAATGGATGAAGAGTTCGGTAGCATAGAAGGGCTCTATGCTCCCGAACCACCGAATCGATAGAGTATTTGGTAGCAAAGAAAGGCTATAAGCTACGATCTAGGGAATGGATGAAGAGTTCGGTAGCATAGAAAGGCTATATGCTTCCGAAACCATCGAATCGATAAAGAATTCGGTAGCATAGAAAGGCTATATGCTCCCGAACCATCGAATCGATGAAGAATTCGGTAGCATAGAAAGGCTCTATGCTCCCGAACCAGGGAATGGATGAAGAGTTCGGTAGCATAGAAAGGCTATATCTTACCGAACCAGGGAATGGATGAAGAGTTCGGTAGCATAGAAGGGCTCTATGCTCCCGAACCACCGAATCGATAGAGTATTTGGTAGCAAAGAAAGGCTATAAGCTACGATCTAGGGAATGGATGAAGAGTTCGGTAGCATAGAAAGGCTATATGCTTCCGAAACCATCGAATCGATAAAGAATTCGGTAGCATAGAAAGGCTATATGCTCCCGAACCATCGAATCGATGAAGAATTCGGTAGCATAGAAAGGCTCTATGCTCCCGAACCAGGGAATGGATGAAGAGTTCGGTAGCATAGAAAGGCTATATCTTACCGAACCAGGGAATGGATGAAGAGTTCGGTAGCATAGAAGGGCTCTATGCTCCCGAACCACCGAATCGATAGAGTATTTGGTAGCAAAGAAAGGCTATAAGCTACGATCTAGGGAATGGATGAAGAGTTCGGTAGCATAGAAAGGCTCTATGCTACCGAACCAGGGAATGGATGAAAAGTTCGGTGGCATTGGAAGGAGAATCCAACCTAGCCGGTGATTTTACTTTCGATTTATGCTTTGTTGTAACAAGCATTCTACATAGTGGAAGCTAACAAAAATTTTGCGGGGTGTTTCGTTTGATTTGCGGTTTGAAGTTAGCCATTTAGCAGTATGCTAAGAACATACCAATTGGAAGAATTTATCCATTTAACATTAAAAGGAGTGAAAGAAATGAGAAAATGGGCAATAGCGGGAATGCTTTATGTCACAATTGTCATCGTTGGTTTTCAGGCTTATGACAAATGGTTCACGGATGAAAAGACAACCGCTGCAGAGGCGGGAATGCAGGATATGGGTAATACGAAAAACAAAAAGAGCAAGGATAGCAAGGAAAGCATGGATACCATGAAGGATATGGGGAGTTCAGATCATGGTACCGAGGCAGCCGAAACGGGCGCTCATGGGGAGGAAGGGAGCCATGGCCATGATGAGGGCTCTTCACATAGTGATGGCAGCCAAGTAAATGCGTTCGTTTACAATGATAAAGACAATATTAAAATTTATTTAAAAGATAAGGCAGGAAATCCAATCGATGATTTAGAAGTCAATCATGAAAAGATATTTCATCTGATCATTGTCGATGAGCAGCTTCAGAAGTATTACCATTTACATCCAGATCGAACAGGTAAAGGTGAGTTTACGATTGGAAATTTACTTCCTGAAGGGTATTATAAGGCATTTATCGACATCAAGCCTAAATCGCATTCTTACGCAGTAGAACCTGTACCATTTGTGGTGGGATCACCTGCTATAAATACAGCTGCACATGGTCATGCGTTAGAGCCAGATACTGACTTCACCAAGATCGTCGATGGGGAAAAGGTTACAATGACCGTCAGTTCCTTTAAAGCAGGTGAAGACGTTAAACTAACATTCGATCTTGACAGAACTAATTTAACTCCATATTTAGGAGCAATGGGTCATGTCGTGATTCTCGATGAATACGGCAAGAAATTTCTCCATGTGCACCCAACCAATGATACGGAACCGATTTTTGAAACTACGTTTAGTAAGCCTGGTATTTATAAAGTCTGGGCTGAGTTCCAACAAAATGGTAAAGTGAGAGCATTTCCTTTTGTGATTGAAGTGACGGAATAATATATAGAAATGTGGGGGAGAGAAGGCTGGACTCTCCCTTCCATTTAAGCCTCGGGGGAAAAAAATGAAAAATCCGGCTCGTTGTACGAAAAGAGTGCCAAACACGCAAAAATTTTGCGGTTTGCAAGGTTGAAGTTTCATTTAAACTAAGAACAGAGGAGAAAACAGGTGGTGCTTTTATGGATAACAACCAGCAATTTTTTCAAGCTATCATCAATAACACAAGTGACGTACTGATGATTGTAGATCGTAATCGTCACATTGTATTTGTTACCCCAAATATATATGAATTATCAGGTTATAGTCCTGAAGAGTTGGAAAATAGGGACACTTTTTTTATGGTTCATCCAGAGGATCGAGAAAATTTAATGCAAAGGCACGAAAATCTACTCTCCTCTAAAAAAAGTAATTCCTCGGAATATCGAGTCATCAGGAAGAATGGAGAAATTCGATATTGCGAATGTAAAACCACACCACTTCCAGATACAAAGAATTATTTGCAGGTTGTTTCGACAAGGGATATTACCGAACGGAAATTGATGGAGATAGAGCTCGAATACCACAAGAATCGCCATGAAGTTTTGCAAAATAGCCTGAAGAATTTTTCGAATGATCTTTCTTTCGTGATGAAACATGCGGACCTTGAAGAGAGACTAATCAAGGAACTCATAACCATTTTACCAAACTCGAATCCTACCATAATGAAAATTTCTCCAAAAAACATACAGTTATCATTAGGGAAAATGGAGACGGTCTCGGACAAGGTGATGATTAAAATAGGTGAGGGGCAAGAGAGCCCCTGCATCCTGTCCATCAATGCAAGTGCCATACGGGAAAAGATGGAATCCATCTGGCTGGAAACGTTGGCCTATTATTCGATGATGGTTATTGAAAATTTAAATATGATAGAGAATCTGATCCTGCAGCTCGAAACAGCCACCCGTAGTAAGGAAACGCCGCAATGGGTGCTGCGCTTGATGTTTAATCTGCAGGAACAGCAGCGTTTGACGTTATCCAGTGATTTGCATGATACGGTTTTGCAGGATCAAATTGACTTATACCGCAGGCTGGAATCCCTTTTAAACCGTTATGAAATAGACAAGGAAGTCAAAACAAAGCTTGTTGGGATTGAACAGGGTTTGTTGGATATCATTCATGATATTCGGTTGACTTGCAATAACTTGCGGCCTCCGCTGCTAAGAGAGTTAGGACTGAAAAGATCATTGGAAAATTTGTTCGAGCATATCCAGGTTAGCTCCATGTATAAAATTATTTTTACGGCGGAAGATCTCTCAATGCTTCCGTTAAGCGAGGAGCAAACGATCGGGATTTACCGGATTGTGCAGGAACTCCTTAATCATGCAGAGGAACACTCTCGGGCGAATGAAATTAAATTTGATCTCTACTATGAGGATCATCAATTAAAGATGGTTTACAGTGATGACGGAGTTGGGGAGAGTTCTTCTAGTCATTTGAGGTTAACAAATGTAGAACAAAGAGCGCAAAGTCTTGGAGGGAATATGGAGATCAGCTTGGAGCCGGGATGTGGGTTGTTTGCTGCTTTACAGCTTCCCATTAACTTAGAAAGGAGTTTAGTATAATGGTAAATATTTTAATAGTAGATGACCATTTATCCATTATCGAAGGGACCAAAATGCTGTTGGAACAAGAACCGGATTTCAACATTACGGTTGAATACAGTTCATTGAATGCAATGAATTTAATCAAGCTAAACCATTATGATGTATTGTTGTTCGATTTGTATATGCCCCACCTAAATGGGCTTGAGTTAGCAAAGCAAGCATTGGCATATAATCCCGATTTGACTGTATTGATTTATACAGGCTTCGATATCAAACCTCATTTTAATTTGCTGGTTGAAGCAGGTGTGTCTGGGTTTCTTTCAAAAACTTCATCGCGGGATGAGTTAGTTGCTGGAATAAGAAGTGCGTTAAGGCAGCAGGTAGTTCTGCCGCTTTCATTGGTAAGAGAATTAAGAAGGCCAGGGATCATATCGGATCAGTCCACTCCAAATGAAAAAGTGGTTTTAACCAGCAATGAAGAACAAATCCTGACAGAACTATCTAAAGGGAAAAGTACAAGGGAAATCGCCTCCAATTTAGCGATGAGCCAGCGGTCGTTAGAGTATAACTTAACGGCGCTTTACCAAAAGTTTGGCGTCCGAACAAGAGTCGACACTATTGCAAAGGCCAAGAAGCTTGGGTTGATTCCAGAGGAAGAATTGAAATAATAACATTCTTATTTAGCGTACCAGTGTTGAAAAAAATCAATAAAAAAGCAGTGGAATATTAATTAAAAATCACACTGATTTTAGCGTGTAATGGGGTTCCGCGGGAGCCCTTTTTTTTGTGTATGACTGCAGCAACAACAGAAATTACAAAAAGGTAAACAAAATAGACATAAAATAATTTCGATGCGAATATTTAACATTGAATAGACAAAGGGACTACTAAAGGGGGGAAACGGATTGAAAAATTTTTTAAGAGCAATACCATTGTCATTACAACATTTGTTTGCAATGTTTGGTGCAACAGTTTTAGTGCCAGCGCTCACCGGTCTTGATCCAGGAAGTGCCCTTATTGCCAGTGGTGTTGGAACCTTGATTTTTCATCTCATTACAGGTGGAAAAGTTCCTACGTATTTAGGTTCATCCTTTGCGTTTATTGCTCCACTTGCGTTGTATGTGGGGAAGCTTCACTCACCGGGTCAAGCCGTGGCAGGCCTGATCAGCGTATCCGTTGTTTATGCCATCGTATCGCTGATTATTGCCACAGTTGGCTTTGATAAAGTGCGAAAAGCCATTCCTCCAGTCGTCGTCGGTCCGGTTGTCAGCATTATCGGTCTTTCCTTGGCGACAACAGCTGTCACCAATATGGCCGCGACACATTGGGACGCTGCCATTGTGAGCCTTCTTGCCGCCATTATCGCAACCCTTGCCGGCACGAAGGTGATCCGCCTCTTACCAATTATCATCGGTCTTATCGTCGGTTATATTTATTCTGCTGTGCGCGGCTATGTCGATTTTCAAAACATTGCAGATGCCCCTATTTTCGCGCTCCCTCATTTTGTGATGCCTGAATTCACCTGGGTTGTTATCCTTGGTATGGCACCGATTGCACTTGTTACCATTATCGAAGACTTAGGTCATATGTTTGTATTAAACGAGATTACTGGAAAAGATGTCACAAAAGATCCTGGATTCGGCCGTATTCTATTAGGTAACGGCCTTGCCACCTTTATCTCCGGATTCGTCGGCGGACCAGCGCAAACTACTTATGCTGAAAACCTAGGGGTTCTGGCCATCACACGACAGTTTTCCAGTAGGATCATTCAAGGCGCTGCCGTTATTGCGATTCTCCTTGGCCTATTCGGTAAAGTTGGAGCTCTAATCCAATCTATTCCAGTTGCGGTGATGGGCGGCATTTGTATCCTGTTATTTGGTATGATTGCCGCAATGGGGATCCGTCACCTCATCGAGGAAAAAGTAAGTCTGGGAAATATGAAGAATCTGGTCATCGTCGCGATCATCTTCATCGTCGGAGTTGGATATGCTCATAATGGTATCGCCTACGCTACCATTGCCGGATTACTTATCCACTGGCTCGTACCCGATTTTACGACAAAGAATGAAGGTTAAAAAGAGACATAGGGACGGTTCTTATGCATCATTTTTTAGTTCTAAAGAGGTCTGCTCTTCTGTGAACCAAAAATGAAACAAGAGAACCGTCCCCATGAATCATTTAAGCAACGGCAGAACCGTTGCTTTTTAAATTCTCCCTGTGATATTAATCGCGCATTGCTCCTGCCTCTCGGGAAGTCATCGCACCTTGTCCTGCACTTACATCTTTTTGAATTTCTTGTTTTACTTTTTGGGCATCAGTTCCGGCAAATTCTGGTTGCATCATAGAAGCCGCATTCCCTTTAGCTTGTTGATTCTGTTGCTGCATATAAATCCTCCTCGATTATCATTTAACAAATGTATTATTTACAAAAAACACTTGGCAAATCCTCTTCATTATTGAATAAACGTTTTATCTATTTTAGAATTGTAGATATTAACTGCAGGTATTAAAGGAGTCGTCGATCATGGACAATAAGGATTCAAAAGGAGTACAAGCAGTCTATAATCAATTATTAGATGCCTGGAATAATCGAGATGCTAGTGGAATGGCAGTTTTATTTATTGAAGATGGTGAAAGTATTGGCTTTGATGGAAGCCAATCAATTGGCAGAGAAGAAATATTCTCGCACCTAAATCCAATCTTTGAACACCATCAAACGGCTCGGTTCGTTAGCAAAGTTAAAGATATACATTTTCTAAGTATGGATATAGCAATTTTGCGAGCAATTGCTGGTATGGTACCGCCTCAGGCAAACGACATCAACCCAAAAGTGAACACACATCACACTCTTGTTGTGGTAAAAAAAGAGGGTAATTGGCGTATTCAACTATTCCAGAACACTCCTGCACAATTTCATGGAAGACCTGAATTAGTGGAACAAATGACCGAGGAACTAAGAGAAGTATTAAGGGCGTAGAAAATAAATTCAACAAGATTGGCTGTTTCGACGCCTTTTTCTTGTGATGAGCTCGTAAAAATAGGAGAAAGAATGGCGCAGTATAGTGAACTGCGCCATTTCTTTATGCGAGGAAAACGTCGTAATCTTTAACGGCTTCACTGCGGTAACATACAAAAAAAATGCGGTGGTCTTCAAAAAGAGTGCGGTTAGGGAAGGGGCAGAAATGAGTAATATGTGAATATAGAAAACAACAAATAGCGTGATCGAAAAAATCCATTAAGGAGGAAAATGACAATGACATTGAATCTATTATTCTTTACCCTTAGCATTAAAAAGCGAATAATCGCTCCGGAAAAAGCCCTGCACGATGAAATGGTTGAAAAACTATATGAAGAACATAAAGATCGGCTAATCTCCAATCATTATTTGATGCATTAACAAACTGCCAGGAAGTTAATCCTGGCAGTTTAATAGAAAGGCTCTTTTCGTAAAGTTTGTTGTTTTTGGGAATAACACTGTCCATTCCTTTCCGCTACAGGCGCTTGCTTTCCGCGGGGAGGAAGTCGAGCCTCCTCGACGTTCCGTCTGCGGGGTCTCGACCTTTCCTCTATTTACCGCAGGAGTCAAGCACCTTTCGCTCCAATCCACTCAGTGTTTTCAATTTAGTTAAAAGCAACAATCTCTGAGAAAAGATCCAATAGAAAAAAAGGAATTTGTGCGAGGACACAGCGGGCTTTTCAGTGATTTACGTCAAGAATTGATAAATGAGGGTAAATGGGAGCAAGAAACTGCTGTTTCTACCCTCTTACGAACTAGCGGCTTGCTTGTAATTTAATAAAAAATGGTTGCTTTGTAGCAACCATTTTTTATTTAGTATTCTTTAATCCAATAAAACCTCAGAAATTCATCTTCGATTGTCCGCCATCAACATTAATGCTGGCACCAACAATCCAGGAAGCCTTTTCTGAAGCAAGGAATACTGCAACATTGGCGATTTCTTCTGGGGTACCGAAACGGCCAGCAGGAATTTCCTTATTTACAAACTCTTTGATTCCCTCCGGATCCTCGTTCATACGTTTTATCCAATTGCCGGTCTCGTGCAAAATGCTACCAGGAGCAATACTGTTGATCCGGATCCCATAGGGAATTACTTCGTCTGCCAAAGATTTTGTAAAGCTGATGAGTGCAGATTTAGCATTATTGTAGGTGATTTTTCCACCGCTTTCTCTCCCATAAACTGAGGTAATATTAATGATTGATCCCGACCGCTGATTTTTCATTTGAAGGGCAGCTAGTTTACTCATATGTACTGCGGAAAAATAGTTCAGTTCCATTGCCTGATAAAAAAGCTCCATATCGGTTTCAATTGCCTTACCACCGTTGCTGCCGCCGGCATTGTTAATCAGGATATCAATCGTTCCATTTTCCTCGATAAACGTGTGAATCAATTTTTTCCGTTCCTCTGGATTTGTAAGGTCTGCTTGAAAAATAGAAACGTTGCCGCCAAGTTCTGCCTTTGCCTCTTCTAAAAAACCTAGCCCTCTTGCTGTAATTGTCACATTTGCTCCTTCAGCAACAAATGCTTCGGCTATTGCTTTTCCGATTCCTTTTGAACCACCAGTAATGAGTACGTTTTTGCCTTGTAATTGCAAGTCCATTGTGAAAGCTCCTTTTTTACTTCATTTTTGTGTTTTATGTATGTAAACATTATAATGCAAACACCTTATAAAAAACGATGCACAGGGACAGTTCTTGCATCAATCGCAAGAATTTTTTCGTAAAGTGGAATCGATTACTAATGAATGAGGTAAGATCCATTTCGCGAACGGGGATTAAATAGATTAAATCGTTTATTTTTCAGAAAATATAGAATACAATAACTGTATTCGGATTATTTACATAAAACCGTAAATTTGGAAGGGGGACTAAGATAATCGCAAACAGGGAGCGTGAGTCGACGTTGGTATCTGACGCACCGTACGAATTAGAGAAACTGGAAGAGATTTATGAGACGTATCAGCAAATGTTTCAGCATTCCGTAACAGGTGTGGTCATCACGGATAAGGACGGCAGGATTACCGAAGTGAATCCGGCATTTAAGGAACAAACGGGATTATCGGCAAGTGATGTGGTTGGCCGCAGGCATCGGGAATTAATGATCGAGGAAATCATCGACCAGACCGCCGAACTGCAGGCTCTTAAAGAAGGAAAAACTAGTACTCAGCTAACAAAACTCTATAATGGCAAGGAAGTTTTAGTAACCGCCATCCCCATAAAAAATAAACAAGAGCAAATCATTAAAGTTGTCAGTCAGATTTTGGACGTTACGGTATTAAATCAACTCAAGGATGAAATTTTTCAATTAGAGCAGGAGCATGAGGAAATCACTCGGCAGCTAGAGGAACTAAAATCTAATAAAAACGCCATTCATTCTATTGTTGCCTATGACATGAAAATGAAGAAAGTCATAGACCGCGCCCTACGAGTCTCTCAGCATGATTCAACTGTCATTTTATATGGGGAATCAGGAGCAGGTAAAGAGGTTATTGTAAAATTAATCCATGAAAATAGCAATCGAAGCAGCCAGCCGCTTATCAAAGTGAATTGCGGGGCAATTCCCAATGATTTATTAGAATCTGAATTGTTCGGCTATGAACCTGGAGCCTTTACTGGAGCCAGCCCTAAGGGAAAGGTTGGTTTATTTGAACAGGCAGCTAAGGGGACGATTCTATTAGATGAAATTGGCGAGATCCCCTTACATTTACAGGTCAAATTACTAAGGGTGCTGCAGGAATTTGAAATTACCAGGGTCGGCGGGACAAAGCCGATAAAAATTGACACCAGGGTGATTGCTGCAACTAATCAAAATCTGGTAAATTTAATCAAAAAAGGAGGGTTTCGCGAGGACCTCTATTATCGATTAAACATCATTCCGATTCATATTCCTCCGCTAAGGGAAAGACCAAATGATATCGTTCCGTTAACCTATCACTTTATCAATAACATAAGACAAAAATACGGCGTGAATAAGATTTTTTCAAAAGAAGTTTTGGATAGCTTTCAACGGTATCATTGGCCGGGAAACGTGCGGGAACTTCAAAATATAGTCGAGCGGCTGTGCATAATGATTGAAAAACCGATCATTACTGCTGAGGACATCAGAAATGAATTGTTTATACAGCAACATAAAGAAAAAACTAAGGTTGAACCAAAAAGGGAAAGTGACGAAATTAATCCAGCAACTGACAGTGTAAGACCATTAAAAGAGCAAATGGAACTTTATGAAAAACAAGTCATCGAAAGTGCCTTGAAGAATTATCCCAGCATACGCGCGGCAGCAAAAGCACTGGACGTCGATGCTTCCACGTTATCAAGGAAAGTGCAAAAATACTCTAATTCTTAAAATAGTGCAAAAATGCAACACGTTGCAATTTTGCACTATTTTTTTGTTGTGTTTTTGCATTACCGGGGGAGTTGAGCCCTAAGTATCCTGTTTATTTAGTTGGCACAGAAATTGCATAATAAAAGAATAATGACCATGGAAGGAGCAATGGAATTGATTCAGGAAGAGATTCATGTGGTTCGGCATTTTATCCGATCAATTGCAGAGGATTGCTTTCGTCCTGCAGCAAAAGAGGTAGATCAACTTCAAAGAATACCGGACACCCACGTCAGGAAGTTAGCAGAAAATAGATTATTCGGAACAAGTGTAACGACCAGTTTTGGCGGCGGCGGCCTATCGCACTTGAATCAGTTGATCATTATTGAAGAGATTGCTCGCTGCTGTGGTTCGACATCCATGCTGTTGACGAATCAGGAAATGGTGATGAATCCCATTCTTCTAGGTGGTACGGAGGAGCAAAAAATAAAGTATTTACCCCCGCTTACATCAGGTGATTTAATAGGTGCGATTGGGATTACAGAAGAGGGAATCACCAGCGATCTTGAAACAGTATATACAACAGCTGAGAAAATGGGAGATTATTATGTTTTAAATGGTAAAAAGTTATTTGTATTTAACGCTGGGGTTGCTGATGTTTACATGATTGTAGCAACAATGGATCCCAGAATTAAAAATGCAGGAATCACCTATTTTCTTGTCGAGAAAGGAACTCCCGGACTAATAATAGGCAGAGAAGCAGGGAAAATGGGGGTAAAAGGGATTCCCGCAAGAGAGGTTATTTTAGAAAATGTTAAAATTCATCATTCACAGCTAATTGGAGGGGAGGGCAGGGGATTTAAAATATTGAAAGAAACGCTTAATCGGACGAGATTAAGTGTTGCGGCGCTAGCTTTGGGGATTGCACAAGGCGCTTATGAGGAGGCAATAAAGTATGCCCAAAAATTTATGCGTTCTTCGAGGGAGAGTTTGCGATTTCATAATACCCAGCTTATGCTCGCTGAAATGGCAACAGAGATTGAAGCTGCAAGAAGATTACTTTACTACGGTGGAGAATTGCTTGAAATAGGGTCAAGTGAAGTGGCAGGTGCTGCATCAATGGCAAAGCTTTTCTGTTCGAATGTCGCGATAAAGGTGACCACGGATGCGGTTCAAATGCTAGAAGGCAGCGGCTACACAGATGACTACCCTGTGGAACGAATGTTGCGGGATGCGAAAATTACCCAGTTTTATGAAGGTTCAAATTTGATACAAAAACTTGTCATAGCCAGACAAGTTTTACTATAAATTTGTAAAATGGAAGGGCTCTCAAAATGGTGTGCCAGATGAAGTGATAGACCCGCGAAAAAAATCGGGATTTTCTTTCTTAGAGAGTTTGTGTGAAAAAAGGTTCCCTAAGGAGACTGGTAGACTAGTTTTTACAAGAATAAAAATTAATAGATGAATAGGGAGGAAAAAAGAATGTCAAACAGAGATGCAGTGATCGTTTCAGCAGTAAGAACCCCAATAGGAAGACAAGGTGGTGCATTAGCTAGCCTGAATGCCCATGAATTTGGTGCAGTCGTGATTAAGGAAGCGTTAAATCGAGCAGGTGTGAATGCAAATCAGATTGATGACGTTATTTTTGGAAATGTGTTAAGCGGCGGCGGAAACATTGCTAGATTAACAGCCCTGCAAACTGGACTTTCTCTTGAAATTCCTGGTTTAACTATTGACCGTCAGTGCGGGTCTGGTATCAATGCCGTTGTTTTAGCTGCGCAGGCGATTAATGCCGGAGCAGGAGATATTTATGTGGCAGGTGGAACAGAGAGTATGAGCCGTGCTCCATATTTAATGGATCGCGCAACAAAAGCATATAGTGCAGCGCCGCCTAGTTTTCGTAAATCGCAGCTGTCGCCAAAGGAAATTGGTGATCCGCCAATGGGAATCACGGCTGAAAATCTAGTGAAAAAATATAATATTTCTAGGGAAGAACAGGATGCCTATTCATTAAGAAGCCAGCAAAGAATGGCAGCCGCCATGGAACAAGAATTTTTTAAACAACAAATTGTGCCGATTGAGATTCCGGTAAGAAAAGGGCAGCCAATCACAGTTGCAGTGGATGAGCATCCGAGACCATCTACGACGCTTGAGGGATTAGCTAAATTGCCGCCAGCCTTCATTGAAGGAGGAACAGTTACAGCAGGAAGCAGTTCAGGACTCAATGATGCCGCTAGCGCATTAGTGATTATGTCCCGTGAAAAGGCTGAAGAATTAGGCTTAAAGCCGCTGGCTGTTGTTCGTGACTCAGCGGTAAGCGGTGTGGATCCTAATATTATGGGAATTGGTCCGGTACCGGCAACTAGAAAGCTATTACAACGGACAGGATTGAAGATCGATGATTTTGATTTAGTAGAATTAAACGAAGCGTTTGCCGCTCAGGTAATTGCTTGCAACCGCGAACTGGAAATTGACGAAGCAAAGCTGAACGTCAACGGAGGGGCAATTGCACACGGGCATCCACTCGGAGCAACAGGAGCGATTTTGGTGACGAAAGCCGTTTACGAATTACAAAGAACAAATAAACAGCGGGCATTGATTACAGCTTGTATTGGCGGTGGCCAAGGCATTGCAGCACTGATTGAGCGAGAAGGATAAGAAAGTTTGCCTTTTTGAATATTGGTAAAGTACTAACCGGTTAGTACCGGAAGGAGTGAAAACATTGAATATACAGGACGTAAAACATATTTCAGTGTTAGGTGCGGGGTCAATGGGTCACCAGATTGCCATGTTATGCGCGCTGGGCGGTTTTTCTACAACGATCTACGATATCCAGGAGAATGCCTTGGAAAAGGCAAAGGAAAACCTCGATTTTCAAATGGGAAAATGGGTTCAAAAAGGGAAAATCAGTCAGGAAGGCTTGGATAAGGCCTTCGCCCGACTGAGTTTTACTACTAGTTTAGAAGAGGCAGTAGGAAATACCGACTTTGTCATTGAGGCCGTCGTAGAAAAGCTAGACGTCAAACGGGAGCTTTTCGCTGTTGTTGATCGTTTGGCACCTCCTCATGCCATTTTAGCATCCAATAGTTCCACTATTGCTAGTTCAAAAATTGCTGATGTTACCAGTAGACCGGGAAAAGTCTGTAATATGCATTTCTTCTTTCCAGCTTTAGTAATGGATTGTGTAGAAGTCGTTATGAGCGAAACCACATCTGAAGAAACGGCTGCTGTCACTTTGGCTGTTTGTGAAAAAATCAATCGTACAGGCGTTTTGCTGCGCAAGGAAACATGGGGTTTTATAGCCAACCGTCTGTTGTTTGCTTTAAACAACGAGGCGCTCAAGCTGTATGAAGAAGGAATCTGCGATTATAAAGACATTGATACGATTGTCAAAAAAGCATTAAACCACCCGATGGGTCCCTTCGAGCTGATGGATTTATCAGGTATTGATGTCGGCTACTATGCACTGGCAGAAAAATATAAAGAAACAGGAAATGAAGAAGATAAGCCGTCTGCAAGCCTGGAAGAAAAAGTGAAGGCCGGGACTCTCGGCCGTAAAACCGGAAAAGGCTGGTATGAATATGAAAAAACAGGGGTGAAGGCAAAGTGAATACGCAATTAGTCAAACTGGAAAAAAATGATCATATTGCGATTGTGACCATTGATAATCCACCTTTAAATGTCTTAAGCGGGCAGGTAACAAGTGAGTTAAAGACTGTTTTTGACGATATTGCCAGCGATAACGACATTGTGGTGGCTATCTTGACAGGGGCGGGAAGCCGGGCGTTTATGGCGGGAGCAGATATTAAAGAGTTCCCACAATCCATTGGCAAAGCAGGCATGAAGGACCGAGTCTTGGAACAGCATGCCGTCTTTAACCAAATCGATTTCCTGCCGAAGCCGACGATTGCTGTCTTAAATGGGCTGACCTTCGGCGGCGGCTGTGAGCTTGCCATTACTTGTGACATCCGGATTGCCGAAGAACATGCACAGCTCGGCCTGCCGGAAATCAAATTGGGAATCTTCCCAGGCGGAGGGGGCACCCAGCGTCTTCCTAGAATAGTAGGTGAGGCAAAAGCGAAAGAGCTCATGTTTGTCGGCGACCCAATTTCGGCACATGAGGCACAGAAGCTTGGACTCGTGAACAAAGTGGTCGCAACAGGACAAGGAATGGTTGCGGCACTAGCGATGGCCAAGAAAATCAGCGGGTATTCCCTGCAGGCACTATCTCGAATTAAAAAGGCGGTAGATGAAGGAACAAATATGGAATTCCATGCCGGAATTGAAAGAGAAGCTGAACTGTTTGGAGAGGTCTTCTTAACTGAAGATGTGAAAGAGGGAGTTTCAGCATTTATCGAAAAAAGAAAGCCCGTTTTTGCCCATAAATAAACTAGGTAACAGTGAACATGTCAACACTCGATTCAGGTCTAATGTACAATCTGAAAATTTATCTAAAAACATGAAAAGGAGATGGACAGGATGAATTTTTCATATTCTGAAAAGGTTGTTAGCTTGCAAAAGAGAGTAATTAAGTTTATGGAGGAGAATGTTTACCCAAATGAAAAGCTGTATAAGGAACAGTTGAATCAACAGGAAACACGCTGGTCTGATGTTCCTCCGATTATGCAAGAACTAAAACAAAAGGCAAAAGCGGAAGGGCTATGGAATTTGTTCTTGCCAGAAAGTGAGTATGGAGCAGGATTAACCAACCTGGAATATGCACCACTGTGTGAGATTATGGGGAGATCCGTAATTGGGCCGGAAGTATTTAATTGCAGCGCACCAGATACAGGCAACATGGAAGTTCTAGTTCGTTATGGGACAGAAGCGCAAAAGAAACAGTGGCTTGAACCACTCTTGGCTGGTGAAATCCGTTCCTGTTTTTCGATGACAGAACCAGCTGTGGCTTCCAGTGACGCAACCAATATTGAAACAAGTATTATCAGAGATGGCGATGAATATGTCATTAATGGCAGGAAATGGTGGTCTTCAGGAGCAGGAGACCCGCGCTGTAAGATTGCGATTGTGATGGGGAAAAATGATCCAAACGCAAAGCTGCATGAACAGCAGTCCATGATTCTCGTACCATTAAACACACCGGGTGTGAAGATTGAACGAATCCTGCCGGTGTTTGGGTATGATGATGCCCCGCATGGTCATGCAGAAATCTTCTATGACAATGTCCGGGTGCCAGCCGAGAATATCCTATGGGAAGAAGGAAAAGGCTTCGCGATTGCCCAAGGGCGGCTTGGACCGGGCCGGATTCATCATTGCATGAGATTAATCGGCCTAGCAGAACGTGCACTCGAAGACCTCACTAAGCGCGTGCTGAACCGGACTGCTTTTGGTAAAAAAATCGCTGAGCAAGGTGTTGTTCAAGAGTGGATTGCAGAATCAAGAATTGAAATCGAGCAAGCCCGGTTATTGACATTGAAAGCTGCCTATATGATGGACACAGTTGGAAATAAGGAAGCCAAAACGGAAATCGCGATGATTAAAGTAGTTGCACCAAATATGGCACTAAAAGTGCTTGACCGCGCGATTCAAGCATTTGGCGCTGCCGGCGTAAGTGATGATTTCACGCTTGCCTATCATTGGGCACAGGCACGTACATTAAGACTCGCCGATGGTCCTGATGAAGTGCACCGCCGTCAGATTGCCAGATTGGAACTTAAAAAATATCAAACTCCAGAATTAACAGCAGTCCGGAGTTAGAAATAATATCCGAGTTCAGGTAATGGGAGGTCAGTACTCCATTGCCTGAACTTTTTTTAAAAGGGAGTGATTAAAGAAATGAAGGAAACCTATCGTGACACGATTGATGTGAGAAAAGGGGAGGAACTCGATTATGAGAAGCTCCAAAAGTTTATTCAGGAAAATATAGAGGAGGCCCCTGCAGGCAAATTGGAGATTGAACAATTTGGTGCAGGTAAATCTAATCTGACCTATTTAATCAGAGTTGGCGAATGGGAGGCGGTGCTGCGCCGGCCGCCGCACGGGCCTGTTGCGCCAAAAGCTCATGATATGGAAAGGGAATATACGATTTTATCGAATGTAAACCCAATCTTTTCAACTGCGCCCAAGCCGTATATTTTTTCTAATGATCACTCCATTGTCGGCAGTCCTTTCTTTATCATGGAAAGAAGAAAAGGGATAGTGCTAGATCATGAGTTCCCTGCACATGTTCCCTATCATCCTGGTTTAGGGAGAAAAATATCGGAAATCATGGTCGATCAATTAGTTGAACTACATCAGGTCGATTACACGAAAACGGATTTACTAAAAATTTCAAAGCCTGATGGATTTATGGAGCGTCAGACCGGCGGCTGGATTAGACGGTACGATAATGCCAAAACGGAAGAGGTTCCCGGTGTTGAAGAGTTAACATCCTGGCTGCAAAAAAATATCCCTGTTTCACCAAAACCCGCCATCATTCAATATGATTATAAATTGAATAATGCGATGTTTTCAGTGGATTTTCGTGAGATGACCGGTTTGTTTGATTGGGAAATGGCCACAATCGGCGATCCGCTTGCCGATGTGGGGGTTGCCTTATGTTACTGGCTGGAATCCGGCGATCCTGACGAATTAAAAGGCGGGCCAGGAAACCAACCCATTACAGCAAAAGAAGGCTTCTTTACACGCAGAGAATTCTTAGAAAGGTATGCAAAGCAAAGCGGCCTTGACGTTTCAAATATATCTTACTATCTTACCTTCTCGTACTTTAAATTGGCTGTCATCGCCCAGCAAATTTATTACCGGTATTTCAAAGGACAGACCCATGATGAGAGATTTGCACGGATGAACCAGGCTGCTGCAAGCTATATTGAGTATGCCTTGTTGTCAACCAAGGGGCTATAGGTATGATGCATGGGGACGGTTCTAGTTTTTAGAAATCCGTCCCTATGGCATTTTTTTATGCTCTTTTTAAAAGATTGTAGCTAATCAGAATTCGCAAAGATAAATTGAAATCGCAAATAAAAGGGGTAAATTCGCAAATAAAACTCGTAAAATCGGAAATAAAGGTGCTAGGTTCACAAAAAAGGTATCAAGGGATTTTTGATTTGCTAGAGACATGTAAAACAAAACATGTAATTGGAGAATGTCGCTCGATCCTGACGTGGGTATAAAGGATTAAGGTAAATTGAAGGATTTACATTCCGCTTTCATTTCATAAAAATAAAGATAAGCAGGCAGAAAATTGGTTTGAATGTAAAGTCTTTGGAAGGGGAGTGGTTGATAAAATGCTATATATATGGGATATTGAGGAAATCATAAGTAGTACTTTAGAAGAGCTAAATTTAGATATTAATTATGAGATGAACAATAAATTACCTGCACCGATGAGTTATAACGTATCGACAAATACTCTTAAGTTTAACTACCTGCAAATAAATGGATACATAGCGAATATAAACTTTAAAATTAAACAGACAGATGAAGACTGTGTTAGACTTATTCTTTATCGTCAACTTGGCTATTATTTAGATTTTAGGAAAAACAAACATGACCGAAGGACTATTCATTATGGTGGAGAAGAGGAAAAAGCACAACTTCTATCTCTAATAGAAAGAAATGCCTGGGAATATGGCAGAACCTTGGTACCTGAGAAACTATTAAATTCGTATGATCAAGTACGTGAAATTGATAAAATGCTGATAAAAAACTATTAACCTAATATTTTTGGGAGAGTAAAGCCAAAGCTATGGGGGGATCGTTTCTTATAGGGGCAATTGGAAGTTTTCTTTCGTGCGTAAAAAGGCACAGCTAGCAGATTTCAGCCAGCTGTGCCTTAGTGCTTTTGTCGGGTTTTTTTATAAGTAATGAAAAAAACAGACCAAAAACGAATGTTTTCGGACTTTCAGATTTTTCCTTCTTGAATTTGCTTTCGGGCTTGAACGGCTGTCAGTAATTTGTAGCCTCTTAACTTAGGAATCAAGTTCTCAAGCAGTGCAGCCGCCTCTGTCTTTTTTCCTTCAAATACGGCTTGATCGACTTCTAACATCTTTAAAAGGAACCTGTCATTTATTTTCCCCTTATATTGTTTGAACAGTTCGGCGTCATCTTCCTGAATAGCGATATCCGACAAAGCGTACCACTTTGTCTTATGTCCACTCATTTTCGCAAGGAGTTCTTTCGCTTTTCCATATTCTTTCCGCTCCATTAAGAGCATCAATTCTGAGCCTTGTTTCGCTTTTTTCATGCGGATCTTCCCCATCGCATTCTCCGCCGCCGAAAGGTCCCCTTGAAGAAAATGGTACAGGAACTTCAAATGGGGGGCTTTTGATTTTTTTAAGTACAACATGATCTTTTCAGGATCTTTTCCAAACACAAGCGGGTTTCGGATAAAAATGATCATTATTATAGCTGCAATTACGCCATACATGATCCAAATTGGGATCTGAAAAAATCCCATCACTAAAGCAATAACAAAAACAAACAATAAAAACCCAACCATAACATCCTCCGTCTAAACAGGTTCTATACTTATTTTACCACATTGTTTTCAGGACCTCTGAAAGATAGTCGAAAAAACTTGATGGGGGAATTGAGTCATATGATAACGTACTTAATTTTGTAAAAATATTAAAATTGTAAAAAAGGCTTTCGCTCCTAGTTATAAATCTATTCTTGTCCAATATAGCAGAATAAAATGTTTATTAGGTTAAGGACAAGGAGATGGTTTTTATTGGAAAGAAGAGACATTTTTGAAAATTGGTTCAGATTTTTTAATCCTGATACAGATACAAACTCATTGGATAGGAATCAACTGGCGGCAGAAGAATCCAGTTCGAAATCAACTGGGCATCTTTCTAGCAGAAGAGTCAGCAATCAGATGGATTTCGATTTAGAATCCAGTTCAAAATCAACTCGACATCGTTCAAACAAAAGAGTGACTAGTCGTTTTGATCATGAATTTGAATCGAGTTCAAAATCAACGAGGAATCATTCAAACAGAAGAGATACTACAACTTCTGGTGGGAATGTTAGGGGCATAAGTGCATCAAGATGCCAACAACTTGCTGATATTATCGGAGGCATGGTGATCTCAGCAGCTCCAGTGTGTACTGTTATGCGTCTTCGAGACATTAGAGCAACAATTTTAGGCCGGCGCACTCGTTCTCCACTAGCGCTTCCATTTATGTTAACCTTTGAAAATAATGGTCTTAATCTTGGTGAATCGGTTGTTCTCCAAAGAGAAATTAATCCATTTATTTCAGCATTACGAAATAGAGGTATTATCGTGACAGCCGTTCATAACCATTGGTTGTTTGATCAACCAAGGTTAATGTATATGCATTGGGAGAATGTTGGCATGACCCCTGAAGAGTTTGCTAGAAATAGTATTGCAGCAGCAAGAGAAGCAGGCCTTTTCTAAACAAACATTACATCAAGTTTTTTTCGGCAGGTTAATTTAAACCCAATCAATTTTTGCCTTCTTATTGAAGGTCTTTTTTGTTTTAACTTCACTACATAAAAAAATAAAAGCCATCTGTGATTTACTTAAACATCACAAATGGCCTAATTTTTAAAAAAGACCTGCTTCCCTAGCAGCTGCAATACTGTTTTCAGCAAACGTAAATGGATCCCCGACGTTCTCCCAGTGCATATACATTAATCTTGGAGTCTCGAAGAGCCAATGATTATGAACGGCTGTAACTATTAACCCTCTTCTTCTTAATGCAGTAAGGAATGGATTAATCTCTCTTTGAAGGATAACAGTTTCACCCAGGTTAAGAGTTCTTCCATTCCTATTGTTTTCAAAGGAAAGAGCGAAAGGAAGGGCAAGAGGGGAGCGTGTGCGGCGGCCTAAAATGGTTGCATTAATATTTCGAAGGCGCTGGACTACACAAACTGGAGTTGCTGTAATAACCATGCCTCCGATTATATCTGCAAGTTGTTGGCACGTCGATGCATTGATCCCCATCACACGCCCGTGTGCAGCATTTGTATTTCTTCTAGTTGATTGATGCCTAGTGGTGTGTGAACTTGATTCATGTAAACTTGAGCTCTCATCCCTGCCTCTAAAGAAACTTTGATTCCCTTGGTTATCAAATTGTCTTCTACTCACTTTAAATCATCTCCCTGTCCGACGTTAACAACAGTGTATTCAGTCAAATTGGACAGGGTTAGACTTATGACCTTGGACAAGCAGCCTTTTTTTGTAACTTTTTATCTATGCATAAAAAAATCTCTGAAATATCTTTAAAAGCTTTCATCTTGCCTTAAATGCTTTGCAATGGTATACCCAATTAGAAATGCAGCTGCCGAGGTGTTACCATCGACTGTAAATGGGATGATTTGTGCATCCGCAACAATTAAATTATTAACTCCATGGACGTTTCCAAACCGATCGACAACGCCTCCTCTATTGATAGGTGCCATTCTTAGAGAGCTTTGTTGATGGTGGTTATGATCAAAATTTTCCTTAATAAATTCTTCAAGTTCCCCGTCATCCTCAATTGTTTCAACCGTTGGGTTAATAAGCTGATAAGAAGGGTCAATTTTTGAAAGTCTTTCGGCAATGTCCCTAATATAAGTCCGATAAATGGCTTTAATTGCTTCCAAATCATAATTGTCGGTAAGGAAACCTTCATCCCCAAGGACAATTTTCAGCGGATCATTATTTTGTAATTTAATGGATCCCCGGCTTCTTGGCTGTAAAAATAATATAGCGATATTTAATTTGCCCTCCGCAACAATTCCAACGAGCTGAACACCACGTCGCCGATTGCCCTTGTTCAGTGGATTAGGTAAAAAAGCTCCCCCGGTATATAAGGAGAACGGATCGTTTTGCAGTTCAGGAAGATCCCTTTGATTAACAGAAAATGTAGCAGTGTTTAAGGTATGGTTGGTCAAAAATGCTCCTACATTTGGATTATTAAAAACAACTGGAATCCCCAGCCTGCGCAAGTCATTCGAAGGTCCGACCCCCGATAACATTAACAGTTGGGCACTGTTGATGCCAGCTGAAACGATAACTTTTTTTCGGGCAAACGCTTTTTCCTTTTTGCCTTCTTTAAGAAATTCTACACCTATCGCTGATTTTCTGTTAAATAGAATACGAAGGGAAGTTGACTTATAAAGTACCCTTAGTTTTCTTCCATTCACTCCAACACCATCACGAGTCATGATGTCTGAGGATAAAAAGGCAGTGGAGGAGCTTTCCCGCTGTCCATTCGTTTTTTGGTATAATTGCCACCGTGTAAACGGACCAATGGGTGTTCTGGGGTCGTTATAATCTAGTATTCTTTTTAATCCTGTAGCTTGTTCCATGGCGGAAACCAATTTTTTTGTTATGGCAGGGGGACTGCCGGGAGTTTGCCTGATGCTGATTCGACCACTATAACCATGAATCTCAGGAGTATGTGTTTTCCCATGAAAATGTTCTAATTGTTTAAAGTTTTTTATTGCTTGTTCTGGCGACCATGACGAACCTAGAAGCCTTTCCCATTCTCTTAAGACTGCCGGCGTAGGTCTGACATACTGTTCACCATTAATAGAGGATCCTCCGCCGGATAGCCGTCCTGTTGTCCATTCAAAGGACCTGTCATCAACCCCTTCTTGAGGGACACCTTCTCCTTGCCAAAAATACTCAGGGAAAAAATGTTCTTCAAGTTCAGGGGCAAATCTTGAATCCCTAATAGGTTGATCGGCATCATTATTTTCTCCTGCTTCCAGGACAAGAACTGAAGTTTTTTTATCATCTGTAAGTGTTTTGGCGATCACTGCACCTGCTGGCCCAGTTCCTACAACAATATAATCAAAGGTATTTGATTGGTTAGAAACCATTATTAATTCCCCTTTCTCAATTTATTTATCTTATGAAAAAGGTGAGGGGAAGAAATAGGTAAAGACATAGAAAAAACAAATCAATCATATCTGAATTTTCCCTTAAAAATAAGTACATATCTTTATTGTTTAATAACTATTAAGCGAATCAAGCTTCATGACTTATGCACTTTTTTCAATTATATAGTCTATTTCTCTAGCAATGATCTGAAATCAGGTCTTTTTTCTATCTCAAATTAATATAATGGCTTAGTTAAACTTAAGCCGGAGGTGGTTAAATTGGAGATATTTGGTTTGTCGTTCACCATGCTTTTGGAGGTTATTTTAATCAATATTGTATTGAGTGGAGATAACGCAGTGGTAATCGCAATGGCAGCTCGCAATGTTCCTAAGAAACAACAAAAGAAAGCGATCTTTTGGGGAACGGTTGGAGCCATTATTTTACGATTAATTTTTGCAGTCGTAATTGTGTACCTGCTAGAGTTACCATTCTTAACCTTTGCTGGCGGCCTTCTTCTCGTATATATAGCCATTAAACTTTTAGTTGATGAGGGTGACAACCATCAAAGAGAAGGAGGATCAAGTTTAATTTCCGCTGTGAAAACCATTATGACGGCTGATGCAGTGATGTCCCTTGATAATGTACTAGCTATTGCCGGTGCTGTTGAAGGAAATTTAGCTGGGATTATCATCGGTGTGATGGTTAGTATCCCAATCGTTGTTTTTGGAAGCCAGTTCATATTAAAAGCCATGGAAAAGTACCCGATAATCACCTATGCTGGTGCTGGAATATTAGCGTGGACAGCAGGTGAAATGTTGGTAGGAGAACCAAAATTCCAGCCAATTCTCCCAAACGATTTTTATTTATTGGTGCCAACTGCTACTACAATTCTTGTAATTGGTTTTGGATATACCATCTCTAAGATAAAAACGGCTAAAGAGGTCTAATTAAAAAATAGGTTAAAAAGGACAACATTAGGTAATCTGTTGTCCTTTTTGCTTTGTGAAATCTTTTTTTGGGTCATAGATTACATGGAACCACTGCCGTCATTATTCTTTTGGAGATGAAATATGGAAGCGGTAACGAAATCGTACTCTGGCTGTAACATTATTCTTCACTATGTAAATACCTTAATAGAATTGGCATAATTGTTACTGATTCTTATAACGAAATCCAAACTTCTAGTGTTATGATAATGCAAAGCCAAATCTTTCAGGTGGTATTTTTATAGAAAGATACTCATCCATGAAAAATGGCGCTTTAAGGAGGTTTTATTTTGAAACTCAAATTAAAGGCAATGTTTCTTGCTTTAGCGATGCTTGTCTCGATCCCTTCAATCTGCTTTGCAGATGCATCAGAAGGAGATGTCATTGTTACGTTAGGAGAAAACCTGTCACAACAGCAAAAAAATGACATGTTAGCAGAGTTAGGGGCACCGGAAAATGTACAAATGATTACCGTTTCCAATCAAGAAGAGCATGACTATTTAGGGGAGTTTGTTCCCAATGCACAAATTGGCAACAAAGCTATTTCATCAGCAAGTGTCACGATCGGCTCTAAAGATTCCGGGTTAAAGATTCAATCAAACAATATTACATGGGTAACAGACGAAATGTATAAGAATGCCTTAATGACAGCAGGGGTAAAGGATGCAGCAATCAAGATTACCGCTCCTTACGCAGTATCGGGAACAGCGGCCTTGACTGGAATTATGAAAGCATATGAAACGACAACTAATAAAGAAATTCCTGAAGAGGTCAAAAAAGCGGCTAATGAAGAAATGGTGAAAACCGCAGAGCTTGGTGATTCCATTGGAGCCGACAAAGCTGCTGCTCTTATGGGTAAGGTCAAGGATGAAATCGCCAAAAATGATCCAAAGACTGAAGCTGATATACGTGAAATCATTCAACAAGCTGCAACGGAGCTCGGAATTTCTTTAACAAATGAAGAGTTAGATAAGTTAGTAGACTTCTTCAATAAATTGAAGGGGATGGACATTGACTGGAACCAAGTAAAGAATCAGGTAAGTGAAACAGCAGAAAAAGTCTCCAATTTTTTACATTCAGATGAGGGGCAATCATTTTTACAAAAGCTGCAGGACTTCTTAAATCGGACAATAGAAGAAATACGTGCTCAATTTAATTAGTCGATAAAACCTATTCTAGCGTGTTCCTAATCAAAGAAGAATATGAATAAAAGAGGAAGACCTTCATTTCGAAGGTCTTCCAGATGTGGAGGACATGCCCCTCATGAAGGTAATAAAAAAAGAAAAGAAGAGAATGGATGGAAGCTAGACTTATTTACTACGATTCGTGATTCATGAATGTAGCTGGGCAAATGTCGATTTTTACGAGTAAAAGTCGGAATATTTTGATTCTATCAATTTCAAAATTTTGCTACAATTAAAAAAATAGACTTAGATTCAATTGTGAAGAAGCAAAACTGGTTAATTCAAAAGAATATGGGGAGGTTCTATCATTATGTTAAGATTGATACGTAATAATCAACTTTTGCAGCAAAACCCAATTCATGATGATGAATACATCGAGAAAATGGCGAACTTTTATACCAGTGAAGCCGCAAAAACAATTTATCCAAATATACACAAAACCCCTTTTTATGAGTGGCTTTGTCAGCAGCAAGACGATTTAAATCTCGAAAAGAGCGGGTGAAACTAAATAATTTATTATCAAAAAAGTGATGGAAATAAAAATACCATCACTTTTTATTTGTATGATGATGCATGGGGCGGTTATCGTGTTTCAAATAGTTAGTTGAATGAATTGGAGAAAGTTGCTGAACTTGTGATAAATGTCGAGTCCTCGTAAAATAAACATAGAATACATACAATCAACTAGATCAACAGTATGAAAGTTTAATGGGGAAATAGGAATCCTCCGGGGGAAGGAATGAATCGGTGAATGACACAAATTTATTTAGACTACAACGCCAGTACACCTCTGGCTCCTGAAGTAATCGATGCCATGACGCCGCTGCTGCATGACTATTATGGAAATCCGTCAGCGCTGCATTGGGCCGGGGCACCGGTGAAAGAATTGTTACAGAAGGCAAGGGAACAGGTTGCCGGCTTAATTGGCTGTTCTCCAAGTGAAGTCATTTTTACCAGCGGGGGCAGTGAAGCCAATAACCTGGCATTAAAGGGCTATTATTTTAAGAATAAGAGTAAAGGTAACCATATTATTACATCAACAATCGAACATCCAGCTGTGAAAAATCCATGCCAATTTCTCGAGCAAATCGGGGCGAAGGTCACCTACGTGGGTGTGGATCAATACGGGAGAGTGTCAGTTGAAGAAATTGAAAAAGCCATAACGAAGGACACCATCCTGATTTCGATTATGCACTCCAACAATGAAACCGGGACTTTACAGCCGATTCACGAGATTGGGAACCTTGCTGAAAGGTATGGGATTGCCTTTCATACGGATGCTTCACAATCAGTCGGGAAAGTACCTGTTGATGTGAATGAGTTAAAAGTTGATATGTTGACCATCGCCGGCCATAAGTTATATGCTCCTAAAGGAATTGGAGCGCTTTATATTAAAGTTGGAATCGTTCTGGAACCTCTCATCCATGGCGCGGGTCATGAATTCGGAATGCGGGCAGGGACGGAAAATACCTTGTTGGCAGTTGGCTTGGGAAAAGCATGTGAAATTGCTGAAACCCAGGTTGGAAATAGCGTATTGAAGGAACTGACGAACTATTTTTGGAGCGGATTAAAAGCAGAGTTTGGGGACCGCGTTCAGTTAAATGGACATCTTGAAGAGCGTCTGCCCAATACATTGAACGTAAGCTTTGTCGAAAAAATAGGCCAAGATCTGCTGGCGGCAATCCCACAGTTAGCGGCCTCAACTGGTTCAGCATGCCATGCCGGCAGCATCGAATTATCACCGGTATTAAAGGAGATGGCTGTTCCTGAAAAGGTTGGAATGGGGGCCATCCGGTTTAGTTTGGGAAGGTATACCACGAAGGATGAAATCGATCAGGTATTGCAATGGTTAAGGGAAACGATAGATTAAAGTAAACTGGGACAACAGTGAGATTCGACTGTTGTCCTTTTTTTTATATCAGAATGAGGCAAAAGAACCGTACGGGATCGCTGAGAAACACTCTCTGTTATGCCTTCTTAAAGACAGAGTCATTTTTTGGCCAGGCTTAGATATCTTTAAGGCAGCTCTTGAAAGAGTCGGTGGAAGTGTCTGAAGCTGTGGAACTTACAGACAAAGTTGCAAGAAAATGGTGGAAGTGTCCGAAGCTGTGGAACCTACGGACAAAGTTGCCTGAAAATGTGGTGGAAGTATCCGAATCAGAGCAGCCTACGGACAAAATCGCAAGGAAAGCGGCTGAACCATCCCAAAAAAGGTAACTTTTTTATGACCTTTTTGGAGTGATTACCATTTATCTGGACATACTTTCCGATTTGGTGTGGTTACTTTCAAAATGGGGAGAAATACTTTCCACAATCATGATTTTACTTACACTTATTAGCCAAATACTTACCAAAATACCTGATTTACTTTCCAAACTTATTTTTTAGAGGGAATTTATCTTAAAAAGCCAGGCTGCGAGCCTGGCTCAGGTAACATAATAATCCTTTTTAAAATTTACTCGCCGGATCTGGAGTTTTACTCGTAAAAAGATAGGATTTACTCGCCACCTTGTGAAGTTTACTCGCCTTATTTCAAGATTTACTCGCCAATCTCCATCTCGAGCTGCTGAACCAACCAAAAAAGGTACCTTTTCAATTACCTTTTTGGATTGATTACCATTTATTTGGATATACTTTCCGATTTGGTGTGGTTACTTTCCAAATGGGGAGAAATACTTTCCATAATCATGATTTTACTTACACTTATTAGCCAAATGCTTACCATAATGCCTGATTTACTTTCCTAACTTATTTTTCAAATAAAAAAGCCAGGCGGCGAGGCTGGCTCAGGTAATATAATAATCCTTTTTAAAATTTACTCGCCGGATTTGGGTTTTTACTCGCCACCTTGTGAAGTTTACTCGCCTAATTTCAAGATTTACTCGCCAATCCCCATCTCGAGTGATGGAAGTGTCCAAATCAGTGCAGCCTACTCGACATGATCGCAGGTGAAAGTGTCCAAACCGTCTTAAAGTGTTTTTTCAGTGATCTCGAACAATCTACTTGCCTCACCCGTGAATAAGATACACCTATTCTTATCAAGTTAAGAAATAGACAAATTGGAAGAAGGTGTATTATGGCGAAATATCATTATCGGTCATTCACCATCATTTCTTTATGTATGGCCTTATTACTAATGTCATCGTGTAGTCGATCACAAACTAATAGGCACCAGGACAAAATGGATAAACCTAAAACTCCTCGTGAAGTGTTAGGTTTTTACACTGAACAAGAAGGAACGTATCCTGGGTCGCAGCCTACAGTAGACTCACATTACAAAAGTTTAAGCAGCATCGCACCCTTTTGGTATAAGCTTGACGATAAAAGTCCAGGAAGTCTTATAAGTTCCGTTCCAGCAGAACATAAGACAAAGGTAATTCAAAGTGTTCATGAAAAAAACTTAAAGGTATATATGGTTATACATAATCTCTTCTATGAAACCGTGGAAAAGGGCAAAGAAGTTGCAAGTAATGTACTCGATAATGAAAATAACCGCGATCTTTTCATTCAGAACCTGCGCAATGAAGTAAGTCAGTTTAACTATGACGGTATTAATATTGACATGGAAAATTTGAATTTGGCCGACCGGGATTCCTTTAGTCAGATGATCAAAGAATTGTCTGACGCGCTGCATCGTGATGGAAAAATAGTGACGGTTTCGGTCCCGGCAAACACAGGTGATTCCCGTGCTAATCCCTGGTCACCATGGTTTGATTACGGAAAGCTTGGACAATATTCTGATGGATTAATGATTATGACATATGATGAACATAACCCAAGAACAAAACCAGGCTCAACAGCATCAGTCGATTGGACAGAAGCAACCATTCGTTATGCTTTGAAACAGAAAGTACCACCGGCAAAAATTTTACTCGGTATCGCTGGTTATGGATGGGACTGGGATACAACAACAGCAGGCAAAGCCGGGTATAGCTCCTATGAGGAGTTAATGGGTCAGAAAACAAAATATAAAGCTAAAGTTAAATGGGACTCCCGTTCGAAAACTCCTCATTTTAGTTACATCGACGAAGAACAGCATAGCCACCAGGTTTGGTTTGAGAATAGCGATAGTCTGCGGTATAAGCTAGACCTTGTAGAAAAATATAACTTACAGGGAATCGGGATTTGGCGGCTTGGTTTAGAGGATCCAGAGTACTGGAAGACGATACCCGAGAAAATAAAAGTAAAAAAGATCAATGAAGCAAGTTGAAATCAAATTAACTTGATAATATTTAATAATTTTGAAAAAAATAGTCATAGGAAAGGAGGGATTACGAATGTCAGTGAAAAAGCGGATGACTGGATTGGCCGTTTTACTAGCCATTATAGTGGTTCTGACAACTCTAGGCTCATACAGCGCTTATGCCGAAACCGGCGTCCTAACACAGCCTATTCAGTCTGCCAAAGTAATTGAGGTCGAGTTGAACGATGATTACTTTAAGCCGAAAGACATCACTATTCCGAATGGAACTGCCACAACGTTACTATTGAAAAACAAAGGAAAGAAAAAGCACACCTTTACTGTAGAAAAGCTCAAAATTGATGTTGAAATTTTGCCAGGAACAGAAAAATCCATTACTGTGAAACCGATTATGTCTGGTACATATGATTTGATTTGCCGGTACCATTTACAGGAAGGAATGGCTGGGAAAGTAATAGTCAAATAACAAGCAAGGCCAAATCGGGCCTTGCTTTTTTAATAGGTAACTTTCTTTTAACAACCCAATCATTAGCAGAAATCTAATTCTCCACCACCAAACAGATATTTCTCTAAAAGGGGAATTTCATCGAAAATGGCGCAGGTCCGATTGAATAGGAAAAATAGATAAAAGGGGATAATAAAATCATCTGATACGAGAGTGTGAATAAGTTGAAAGCAAGCTATCCTAGTTATAATGAAATACAAAAAGTCGAAAATCAATTAACTGAAATGAAAAATGAATATTGGCTCCATCACGATTTGTTTACATTTCAATGGTGGCTGCTTTTGATTATTTTTATTCTTCCATGGATTATATGGTGGAAATACGTTGAAAAAGAGAGATTAAAGGAAATTTTACTTTTTGGAAGTTTATTAATGCTATTGGTTGGACTGTTGGACGATATAGGTGTTAACGCTAAACTGTGGTCTTACCCCTACAAATTGATACAGTTAATACCAAGATTAGTCTCAATTGATTACGGAATACTTATCGTTGCTCATATGACGGTTTATCAATACTGCAAAACATGGAAATCATTTATCATTGTTAATTTAATTATGGCAACTATTTTTACCTTTATATTTGAACCTTTGTCCGTTTGGCTTAACATTTATAAATTAGAAAACTGGAAATACATCTATTCGCTTCCAATATATGTTGCAAAGGCTGTACTTATAAAATGGTTAGTTCAAGTAATAAATCGAAAATCTAAATCTATGTGATGGGGTGGAATATTCTTGGTAAAACATGTACCCAAAATAACATCTGCTGAAATTTCAATGTTATGGAGTACCTATATTGGCGACACAATGTCCATTTGTATTCTAAAACATTTTTTACAAACTTGCGAAGATCCGGACGTTAAACCTATTATTAAACTTGCCCTAATGTTTTCCCAAGACCATGTGGCACAATTATCGGATTTATTTACAAAAGAAGGTATTCCTCTTCCAAATGGATTTGGAGACCAGGATGTGAACTTGCAAGCAAGGAAGCTTTTTTCGGATATAACGTATTTGCGTTACTTGCATCATATGGGTAGAACGGGATTGAATTCCTATAGTTTGGCTAAGTCAATCTCTGCACGTAAAGATATACGTGACTTATTCAAACTGTTTTACTCTCAGACCGAAATGTTATATGACCATAATGCAGAACTGATGCAGGAAAAAGGGATTTTTATCCGATCTCCTTATATGGCTTATCCTGATAAAGTTGAGTATATAACAGAGAGAAAATTTCTTGGTGGTCTAATCGGTCATCGGCGACCGCTCCTTGGAATAGAAATTGCCCATTTAGGAATTAATATCGAAGTGGCAAATGTGGCGAAAACGATACTTTTAGGATTTAGCCAAGTCGCTCAATCCAAAAAAATTAGTGACTACTTTAAAGATGGGTATGAATTAGGAAAGAAAATGGTGGAAGATTTTATGATAAAACTAAAAGAAGATGATAATTCATATCCCTCTACATGGGATTCAACCATTACCAATAGCACTGACCCGCCATTTTCTGACAAATTAATGTTATTTCATACAAGTGTTCAAAGTGCCATTGGTATTGGAGATTTTGGACTTGCCATTGCTGCATCGTTTCGAAAAGATTTAACGGTCAATTATGAAGGGTACATCCTGAGGGTCGGGACCTATGCCGAGGAAGGTGCAAAACTCTTAATTGAACATGGCTGGTTTGAAAAACCTCCCCAATCGCTTGATAGAGAATCACTTAGAAATCAAAATATAAACAAAAGGTAGAATACATCATTTTTTCAAGTTTCTAAAAAGGAAAGTGAATTATTTCATATAATGTTGATGAACGGGTGAAGGATTGGTGGTCTATTTTTCTTTGAATAGATAGTTTTTATCTTTTATTCAGTTATTCCCACATGCTTTTAGCAGTATTTCTTTTCGAAAAGCAGCAATCTTTAAGAAAATAACCTAAAAATGAGCATAATGTTCAAATTAATGGTACAGTTTAGTAAGTAAATTTTAAAGATGAATAGGAGAACAACATGATTGAGATAAAAAAATCTCCGCTAAGTGATGGAGAATTCGATAGAGGAGTATTTGCTACTTGTGATATCAAAAAAGGGACGCTTTTACACGAAGCACCTGTCATTGCTTATCCAAATGAGGAGCATCAACATATAGAGAAAACCCTGCTTGCTGATTACGCCTTTGAGTATGGGATCAATCATTCTGCTATCCTGCTTGGTTATGGAATGTTGTTTAACCATTCTTATAAACCTAATGCCTTTTACGAGATTAATTTTGACAATCACACCTTTGAATTTTATGCTTACACAGATATAAAAGCAGGAGATGAGATTTTAATTAATTATAATGGCGACGTCGATAACCAGGATAAACTGTGGTTTGATCAGGACTAGTCTTAGACGCTCACATAAGAAAGACATGGCTCAATTCTAAAGAAATGAGCCATGTCTTTTTATTTAAATAAGGAGTACAAAATCGGTGCTAAATTAGATGCAAATCTTACGGTGATTTACAAAACCCGAAACTATACACTTTTTGTATCATCACGTACAGGTGTCTGCAATGGAACGGCAGGTGGTGCCAGAAGAGGAGCTAAGGTCCCTCCGATTGTAGTATAACCGACTGGAGAAACTTTTGGAATCGTTGATGACGAAGCCGTACCAATTTGCAAAATTCCCGCATTGGCGATAATCTCGATTTTCAAAAACCTGATATCAAATGCTTGTTTGAGATAACGATCCATATCCATCACCCGCCATCATTATATGCAAACAATTTATCTTTATGCTGTCTTTTGGTGAATTTTTTTGATCAGAACCAATCCTATTAATTAATAGACTCGTATATAATAATTATTTTTGTAAATGCAATATTAGTAATTATCTGAAAAAGATATATAATGGACAAGTGATGTTACTAAATTGTGTAAAACTCATTGATTTATATAAAAGGAAGGAGAAATGAGATGGGTAAGTTAAATGATCGAGTAGCAATAATTACAGGCGGGGCAGGCGGAATAGGTAAAGAAACTGCCAAACGGTTCTTACAGGAAGGAGCTAAGGTTGTTTTAGTTGATTTATTACTAGAATCGCTTGAGCAAACCAAAGAAGAACTGATTCAATTTGGTGATGTACATATGATCCAAGCAGACGTATCTATAGAAACAGATGTTCAAAACTATGTAGGACAAACGGTTGAACGTTTCGAGAAAATCGATATTTTCTTTAATAATGCAGGAATTGAAGGGAAAGTTCAGTCGATCATGGAAACGTCTTTGGAGGATTTTGAAAAAGTTCAGCGCGTAAACGTGAATGGTGTGTTCTTAGGATTGAAACATGTTCTTGCAGTTATGACCAAACAAGGTTATGGAAGTATCATTAATACGTCGTCTGTTGCTGGGCTGGGAGGCTCTCCAGGGATTGCTCCTTATGTCACAAGCAAGCATGCGGTGGCTGGGTTGACCAAAGTGGCCGCGCTTGAGGCAGCCGGCGCAAATGTTCGAGTGAACTCCATTCATCCTTCGCCAGTTAATACGAGAATGATGCGCTCATTAGAAACTGGAATTAGTCCGGAAAATCCAGAGGGTGCAAAAGCGAAATTTGCCAAAAGCGTTCCGCTTAAACGGTACGGAGAAGTAACTGACATTGCTAATTTAGTATTATTCCTAGCATCTGATGAGAGTGCTTTTATCACAGGTGCCCAATATCGAATTGACGGCGGCATGGGTGCATTTTAATTTAAAAACAAAACCTCAAACTTTAGTTTGAGGTTTGTTTTTAGAAAAAGAGAATTGTCCCCGGAACCGAGGATAGTGGACCGGTTCGGAAGCCAATATATCCAAACAAATGAAGTACAGATTAAGTATCAAACAACGTACCACTTAACGCCTCAATATACCTATCTGCTGACTTCTGAACCGCCAATTTGGCTTCTTTTTTGACTATGCCATGAAAAGCATTATACAATCGGTCAAATTCCATTTCTTTTACGATATTGGCCATCTCACGCACTTTTGGTGCAGGTAGTGGGATCAGATTAGGGTAACTGTACATAAAGCTGACCCAGTTTTTGTCGGCGACAACTTGGATGATATCACCTGAAAGTAGTATTCCATTTTTATTATTTCCATCTTTCCATTCCAAAACTGCCCCGCCTTTAAAATGCCCGCCTAAACGATGGATAAATATCCCTTTATGTAATTGAAGGGATTCACCTGACCAGAAAATGATTTTATCGCTCGTCCGCATGACCCATTTTTTATCATCCTCATGAATATAAATCGGCACATCGAATTGCTCTGCCCATTCAACTTGTGCAGAATAATAATGCGGATGGGATAGTGCAATTCCCTGGAGTCCGCCCAAATCCTTTATCATTTTTACGGTTCTATCGTCAATATATGTAATGCAATCCCATAATAGATTAAAGCCTTCACTTTGGATCAAATAAGCGGTTTGGCCAATTCCGAACCTTGGAATAGTGGTTATGCTGAACAGACCTTCTTCCTCAAAAGTAAACCTGTTTTGATAGCCTTCATTAACCATTTTCTCCAACGTGGTCCACGACTGCCCATTATGATTTACATACTGCCTTTCCTCATTACAAATCGTACATTGTACAGGCTCTTCGATTGAACTTTCATACTGAACACCACAAGTCGCGCAAATATAATTTTTCAGAGCTGTCACACCCTTTCCAATAATAGGATATACGCAAAATTATATTTAGAGGGTTTTTCAAATAGACTTACACGTAAAAATTTTTATAGAAAATTCCAATTGTTACTTTGCTGGACAAAATTATCAATAATTTCATTATGTAAACCGAAATATATGAGATGAAAAAAACTCTGACTAGAATCTGTAACACAATTATAATATGCATGTTCTAATTTTCAGAATATAATGTAACTACAATAGTTGCTAAATGAAGTTGGTGGTTTTTAAGGACAAAATTTTGGAAAGGGGACATGAACTATGGATATTTGCATTTCATGTGGTGAAGAATTATCAGTTATGGAGAGAAATCGTGCGGAATGCTGGGAGTGCAAAGACAAAACATCGGAAGCATATACAGAAATAGAATGACATGGTAATGGATATTTGTGTGATACTCTAAAAAGCCAGTTCACCTTTTATTAAAGGTGCTGGCTTTTACTTTTCACAGCTGTAATAAAGTAACTATTTTGTAATAACAAAAATCGCTATTTTATCCTCTTAAACTCCTTATACATTCATACACATGAGTAAAGGAGGTATTTCCATTGAATCCGCTAAAAATAATCCCGCTAAAATCTATTTATCGTTCTATCCTAATTGTTCTACTAATGTTTTTCACTATTTCATTGGTTGTTGTGTTACAGGTAAATATTACATCCCTTAAAATGAGTAATTCAATCGGAATATTAAATGGAGAAAAACTCTTTGTTCAGTTTTTCAAGGCAGAGAATCATTCTTTTTTTCAAAAAGTGGAAACCCCCGTCTTTACGGTCCCAAAAATAACAGATGTAGCATTTCAAATAGCAACTACCATCAAACCAACAGATATAAGAACATACTTAGGAAATGAAATTCCTGGATTAAGAATGCATGAAACAGAAATCGTCGTAGCAGGTGTGGGGACGAACCTAAGAAACCTTCCAAAAGAATCGTCGCCTCCAAATAAGGCTTTATTAAAGGAGAGACAAGCATCTGAAGAGAAATTAAAAGAAAACCAACGAACCAATGACGGACAAGCTATAAATCCAGACAATAAAACAGTATTTATCTATCAATCCCATAGCTGGGAGTCATTCCTTCCAGTATTAAAAGATGCTGCAACACCTGACGATGCCATAAGCTCCGATGAAAGGGTAAATGTCATTGGGCTGGGAAATCGATTAGCTCAAGATTTAATGAGGAAAGGAATTGGCGTAGAGCAAGACAAAACCAATATGACACAAGAATTGTTGAAAAAGGGATGGGAATCAACAAAAGCATATGTAGAATCCCGAGAGATTGTCGAAGCAGCCGCAGCCAATAACAATCAATTTAAATATTTTATTGACATTCATCGTGATTCACTAGGGAAAGAGACCACTACTAAAACCATTAATGGCAAAAGCTATGCAAGGCTTTATTTTGTAGTAGGAAAAGAAAACAAGAATTATCTCGAAAATCTGGAAGTGGCAAAAGCACTGAATAGTCAGTTAGAACAAAAGTATCCTGGCATCAGCAGAGGAGTATTCTTGAAAACGTATAAGGAAGGGAACGGCGTATATAATCAAGATCTATCCAATAACGCCATGCTGCTGGAAATTGGCGGTGTGGATAATAATTTGAATGAGCTGCATAACACCATCGATGTATTTGCAGATATACTTGCAGACTATTATTGGAAAACAAATGGATCAAAAGAGGTGAATGCAAATGGTTAAGCAGCTTCCATCCTCTATAAAATGGCTCGTTTTTACCTTCTTTAGCAGTTTATTATCTTTCTACTTGACCGGCTTATCTGATATAACCATTAGTTCTTTCATTACAGGGTTTATTTTTTCAGTAGTATATTTATATAGAAATAACTTATAAAAAGTAAACAGATCATCAAATGGATGGTCTGTTTTTTTCTTAGCTTTTTACCTGGGATTGCTCTTTTCGTTCCTGTAAAATGCCTTGGATGATTTCGATATGAACAGATGCCCAGGATTTTTCATGAAAATGCAGAATCACACTTATGGTAAGTATGAATGCGTAGGTCAAAACAAAGTAAACCCAAAGTAAACTTCCTTCTTTGAAGAGAACCTTATGTAATTGCTCTGAAAAAAGAAGCAATAGCCACGGACCCGAAGATACAAGGATAGGAATGATGCCGGAGCCGTTTTTTTCTTTTATCATACTTAAATATATTTTTTTTAATGTGGGGCTATCAATCGGCAGGTAAAAGTTCTGAATTTGTTCTATTTGGTGTATTTCTTTTACTGATTGAAATGATTGTTCATGATTCCATGCCTTTTTTAGTTTTAAGTAAATTTTATGGGCATCGCCGCGAAATGAAAACATAATGAAACCTTTTCCTCCATCTAATATCATACTAGAAGGCTTTGCAAATATGGTTTCGTCTATGCATCCTTGATGGGGAATTTCCCCACTTAAAGGCAAATGAGCAAACTGTGGGTGGATATATGGAGATTACAAGTTTTTCTTTTTTTAAAGAGAGTTAACAATTTAGTTAAGAGTTTATAATTCCAGATAAATCGACATATTTTAATAGCTTACTTGTCTATAATGGCAACAGTCAAGGGGAGCGGAATAGAGATAATTTCTTAAATCGAAAGGAGGAATTAGTGATAGTAGTTTTAATTAGTAAAGTGAAAAAATACTAGGACCAAAGAAAATAATCGCAAGGCTAAAAAACAAATAAATGAGGAAATAATAGGAAGGGTTGAAAAATGATGAAAAACTTTTATCAAAGACAAAAAAGGAAATTTATAAAAAATTGTTTGGCTAATAATCTCACATGGAACATAAAATACCGTGTGTCAAACCTGATTATGATGGCCAGCTTTTTCTATAAATAGAGGTGATAAAAAATGGGAAATTTACTACGCAACGCTGTTCAGTCAAAAAAGAAGCATTTAATTAGCAAGCTTATTAAAAAAGGAATTTATAAAAAAAATAACAAGCATCTTTATGAATTGACATTGAATGAGCTTGAAAGAGAGTATAAATCTTATGAGCAGTAATACCTTTCAAAAAGCAGACCATTTCATTAGGCTGGACGGAGCCAATATAAAAACCATTCCAAGCGAGAACAAAACAATAAATCATTGATATCCTGATAGATAAAGAAATAATCCGCTCCAACAAAGTGATTGGGGCGGATTATTTTTATTTGGATTATGTAATAACATATTATTTGAAGCAAAAATGAAGAATCAACTAATTCTCTGTTTTTTTATGTTAGAAAAAATACTTTTACTAAAAGAGGGAAATCTAACAAAAAGTTCGTGGAGTGAGACGGATGTCGTTTTTTTCAAAATTGAAAGGGATGCAGCAAACTCAAAAGGAAAATAGAAAAGTTTTTTTAGGGGCGGATTTTGATGCGCGAATGGAATGGTTTAAAGAAACATTCCAGCAAAGTATTGACATCACCTTTCACGAATTAACTGCCAATCATACGCGCTGCGGCATTGTGTTTTTGCAGGCTATGGTGGACCAGCAAGTCTTTGATGAGCAAGTGTTAAAATATATTGTTTCACCCCATTTTGCTTCATCACCAAGTGAATTGATTCATAAAATACTGGATTTACAGTCCATTAGTACAATGTGTACCAGCATCCTTTCTGATATCGAGGAAGCAGTAGAAAACATTCTGGATGGAAAAATTATTGTTTTTTTCGAAGGTGACAGTCGGATGATCGCTTTTCCTTTAACAAATTTCGAAAAGCGAACCGGTAGTGAGACCACGAATGAAAATGTCATTAGGGGGCCAAGAGAGGCATTTTTGGAGGATATCCATACGAATGTCACCATGGTTCGGAGAAGAATAAAATCCCCTGCCTTAAAAATGGAACAACTTGTCATTGGAGATTATACAAAAACAAAGGTCATTATTAGCTATATTGAGGGACTTTGCCGTGATGATTTAATAGCAGAAGTGAAACAAAGAATCAACAGGATTAAGATCGATGGCATTTTAGCGAGCAGCTATATTGAGGAGTGTATTGACGATCGGCCATTATCACCGTTTCCGCAATCACAAAAAACAGAACGGCCGGATGTAGCGTCAGCCGCCTTGCTGGAAGGCAGAGTTGTTATATTTGTGGATGGTGACCCCATTCCGCTTATAGCACCTGTGAATTTTTACATGTTTCTTCAAGCTGCTGAAGATTATTATCAACGCTATTTTCTTACAAGTTTTATACGCCAGCTTCGCTATGGCTGGTTAATCGTTTCACTGACCTTTCCATCTTTTTATATAGCCATTACCACCTTTCATCCGGAAATGATTCCTACCAGTTTATTATTAAGTGTTGCGGCATCACGGGAAAATGTTCCGTTTCCAAGCATTGTGGAAGCATTATTGATGGAACTGGCTTTTGAAGGTTTACGGGAAGCGGGGATTCGTACTCCTAAAGCAGTAGGGCAGGCGATTGGGATCCTTGGTGCAATTATCATCGGCCAAGCAGCCGTACAGGCAGGAATTGTTTCTGCCATTATGGTGATCATTGTTTCGATTACCGGGATTGCCTCCTTCGTCATACCTGGTTATGATTTAGGATTTTCCGTCCGGCTGCTTCGCTTTCCACTTATGTTTTTAGCGGGCACATTTGGAATATTCGGCTTAATGATTGGTGTTATTTTAATTTATATTCATGTTGTAAGCTTACGTTCGTTTGGAATGCCCTATCTTTCACCAACAGCACCGCTTAGAACCAGCGATTTAAAGGATATTTTTATCCGTGCCCCATGGTGGAAGATGCAGCGCAGGCCCTCATTTTCCGGGTCATATGATCGTATTCGTTCCAATATCGAGAAATCCATACTCGAGGATGATGAAGATTAATGAAAAAACTAAAATGGTTTATCTTGTTAGGCCCATTTCTATTAACTGGCTGCTGGTCACAATATGAACTTAATGAACGCGCTTTTGTCTCCGGCATCTACGTTGATAAGGCCGCCAATGGCAACATGGAGATAAGTCTATCTTTTACCTTGCCTAATCGCCTTGTGCCGGGTGATCTCGGCGGTGCAGGAACGACTGGAAAACCATATTCGATTCAATCTGCAACTGGAAAAACCTTTACGGAAGCCTATAAGAAAATACAATCCACCCTTCCTAGAAGTATTAGCTGGGGACATACCAGGATGATTATCATCAGCGAAGATATGGCTAGGGACGGTATTAAGGATATATTAGAATTTGTTCTTCGGGAACCAAGTTTGAATATCAATCAATCTTTATTTGTTGCACCGGGTAAAGCAAAAGATATCGAAAAATTGGTTCCGATATTTGAACGATTTCCAAGTGCGATTCCCATTTCATTTGCGCAAAGAAAGGTGACAGTTGATACAACACCTAAAGACTTCCTTGAAACAACTAGCGGGGATATGATTGTCGGCCTATTAACAAAAAAAACGATAAAAATGCATAGTGAGGGCGGAAAGGAGGGGCTTTTTGTCAGTCCCGGCGAGATGGCTTTGTTCCATAATTATCATATGGTCGGGAAATTAGACATTGAGGTGGGCCGAGGGGCGTTCTGGCTTCGCAACCTGATAAAAGGTGCCGAAGTTTCGATCAATGCGCCGGTCGATCAGCATCTAATCAGTTTATTAGTCACGAACGCAAACGCAAAGATTCGCCCTGCTAAAAACGAACCGCTCAATTTTAATGTGAATATAAAAGCGGATGGGAATATTTCTGAATCTCATTCCAATATGAATTTATCTAATGAAAAACAAATAGCTCAAGTTGAGCATACAGCGGAAGAGCAAATCCGAAAAAGAATTAAAACCACTTTGAAGGCTTCCCAAGAGGTTAAAGCAGATGTGTTCCAATTGGGTGAATACTTATCCTGGCATAAACCGAAAATATGGAAAATGGTTAAAAACGAATGGCCTGAATCTTATCAAAAAAAAGTAAAAATTAATGTTCAGGTTGATTTGCATATCAAACGGATGGGCGCTGAAAACAATCCATTTTGGGAAAAGGAAAAAAAATCATGATTTTAATTATCATCGGATTTCTGATTATCTTCTTATACGAATGGACGTATTTAAAAAGTAAAAATCGCAAAAAAAGAACCTATTGGATTGTCTTTTGTGTCATGGGGGGTTCCTTTATGTATTGCATTTCATCAGTATTATTCGAGCAAATGCCCAATCCAAGTGATATAATTCAGTTCCTTTTTAAACCGATTCAACAGAAAATATTAGGTTAGGTGGACTCCTTTGAAAACCGAACAGATTACTCAGAATCAATTAATGCTTTTTTTTATTCTTTATTTTTTCTCTACATTGGTTGGATTTGCTGCCAGTAACCTAATTTACCTATCTCAATACGATTCTGTGCTAGTTATTGGTTCAAGCGGCATAGCAGGAATTATTCTTGCTTATTTTGTCATAAAACTTGCGGTACGAAGACCTAACCAATATTTCGTCAATTATGGTAGTGAGATCCTTCCTAAATGGATTCATATTCCAATCATGGTGGTATTTTTTATTTCCTTCCTGCAAATAAGTGCCATAATTTTAAGAGAATATGAAGATTTCATCGTCCAGACCTATCTCCCAGGAACACCCAATTGGGCGGTCGGCTGCATGTTTGGATTGGTTGTAGCGGTCACAGCCCGATTAGGCTTTGAAAATTTATTCCGGATCGCCCAAGGGCTGTTTTTTCTTGTGATTCTAGGTAATATTGGGAACGCCATTTTAATTGGTAAGGAATTGCGATGGGAACGATGGATTGCTTTTGTTACGAATCATAGCGTTCAAGGAATCTCTTTGGGTATCTTCCAATTTGCTCCATTTTACGGAGAAATAATTATTTTACTTTTTCTATTCCCTTATTTAACGCAAAAGCATAAAACGCTAAAATCCATCATTTGGGCGATATTTTTCTCTTTTCTATTTATATCCCAAAACATTATTTGGCTATTATTACTTTTTGGTCCGAACTTATCCAGTCATCTCACCTATCCGTTTTTAGAGATGATTCGCTATATTCGAATCGCAGATTTCATTCAAAACTTGGATCATTTATTAATCTCGATTTGGGCAACAATGGTTTTTATGAAAGTAACCGTTTTATTTACGATCTCTGTTCAAATTCTTGCCCATCTATTTGGATTAAAAGATCATCGTCCACTGACGTTTTCGTTAGCGGCAGTTATGGTTGCATTATCGATCAACACGGCAAAAGGAATGGCTGAAGTAAATAGCCTTTTCTACCATTATCTGCCTATTTATTTATACTTTTTGGAGTTCATTCCTTTAGTATATTTATTGGTGGACACCATAAAACAATCCATTAAGAAAAACAAAGCAGGAAACAAATTGAAGACGTAAGAGTGGAAGGAATCCGAAACTAATACGGACGGCGGTCAATGGCTTACTTCTTAAAGAACTTTCTAAGGTAAGTTGAAACGTCCTTAAATATGGGTTGATATAGTTTATAGGTTTTAACTGCCTCATCAACGGTTTCCATGAGCAATATTAAATCTACTTGGTTAAGAAGATATTCGATTTGATTGTACTGGTTGTGAACCTGTGGGGGGGTATGGGTACTATTTGCCCCAAACAACCAAGGATCCCTTTGGGGTGCATGGGAAGGTTCGTGGCGGTCTGGGGATTTTTCTGATTGATTCGTATGATCTTCTTCAAGGGCTCTTCGTTTCTTACCGAACATTAGATTTGTAAAGGGGTCGGCATCATCCAGTGGAAGCTTGTGTTCTTTCTCAAACTCCATAGTGGTTTTATCTTCCTTTCATACCGTTTTCATCTACAATAAAATATGATTTGTTGTTAATCGTGGTGTGGACAAATATCTAATCCTTTCGCTTGTGGGTATATACGGGGTGAAAAAGATAACAATTGTTGGAATCTTCAAAGTTATCTATACTAATGAATAGCATTAAATTCAAGGGGGGAGACCAGATTGGCGACAAAAGTAGGAGACATCATTAAGTTTGAACGGACATTCAAACAAGAAGATGTTGAAATGTTTACAAAAGTATCTATGGATGAAGGGAATCATCATATTAATCCAGATGAACAGGGGAGACTGGTTGTTCAAGGCTTGTTAACGGCTACATTACCGACAAAGGTTGGCGGAGATAACAATGTACTCGCTCGTACGATGAATTTTGAGTTTTTAAGACCAGTTTTTACGGGAGATACCATAATATGTGAAGTAACAATCGAGCAGTTCGAAAAGCAAGAGAATAATAGAACTGCCGTTATGGCGTCTTTCTTGTGCACAAATCAGAATGAGAAACTAGTATTGAAAGGAAACTTTGCGGGCGTGATATTATAAATTAAATCTTTTTTCGCCTAAACTCCCTTATATATAAGATTAATCATGCTTTTTAACATACAATATCTAAAATCATTTAGCTAATGGCCGTTGTCAATACAGTTTTTAATATTGGTTGTTTATGAAGTAGCCGAACGTACACTATCTATCATTTTCCAGATTTACATATTAGCCCTGTGACAGCAGGGAAAGTTTAAGATTAATAAGAAAAACAGTTTAATAAAGAAAAACTTCCCCAATCAAAAAAATTTAAAAACAAATTGACAGAAAAGTAAGAATAGGGTTAAAATTATATCAATTAAAGATTGAGAATAATAAATTAGGTGATACTACTTATGTCCATTGATTATACTGATCCTAATATTATGTATTTTGTTGGTAATGGGAGCCCTCCTGAAAATACTTCGGTAAGGCAAACTTTTGGGAATATTGCTATTGGAGTAGTAATAGATATTCGTTCATCGGAAATTTTAGATGCTAATATTACGTTGGTCAGTCCTTTATCAATGGATTTTGTAACAGCACAATTGATTGGTCGTAATTTACTTACAGATATAGAAGTTATCACTAAAAACGTTGAACGCTATCAGGGACCTGCATTAAAATCGATTCTGGTTGCTATAAGGGCAGTACATAACAGATATAAATTGTATATTGAATCTTATAATAAACTATAAATGGAAGATTAATCTAGAAAGTGGTACTTTGTACGGTTAATTTGAATATTTCCTAAAAAGACTTATTCACTCATTAATCGAAAAAAAGAGACCCTATCTTTTAGGTTTTAACAACTAAAAGGGGGGTCTCTTTTGTTTTTTTTCAAAGGCCATGGAACTGAAAACTCCCATATTCCGAGGGTGGCCTATAACCAATGCTCGGTTGATTAAGATTGATTTGTGGAAAGATTGGTTGAAAAAATTATGAGAATCAATTCGAATGGACAAAAAAACTTTGGAGGGATCTAGAAATGAAAACAATTACGGAGCCCAGTCGTGAAACCCCAGTCATAGCTGAAACGGAAGTCCTTGTAGTCGGTGGCGGCTCTGCGGGACTTGCTGCAGCTGTTACAGCCTCGCGATTGGGATGCAATGTTACTCTTATTGAGAAGTATGGGTTTCTCGGTGGAACACTTACCTCAGTGACGTTGGGGAGTTTTTGCGGGATTTTCACTGTAACGGAAGAAAAAGTAAGGCCTGTTGTAAGGGGCTTTCAAGAGGAATTGATTGAACGTTTAAGAATCTATGATGGGGTACTGCCTCCACATAGATGGTTAAATACTGCTTCTGTTTCCTATGATGTTACTTGTTTAAAAAAAGTTGCAGATGAATTAATAACTGAGTCAGGAGTCCGTGTATTCTATCACACACAAGCAGTTTCAGTCGTAAAGGAAGACCAGATGATTACAGGAGTTGTTATCGAAAATAAAGACGGACGATCTGTTATCAATGCCAAGATTGTCATAGATGCTTCGGGTGACGGAGATATTGCAGCAATGGGCGGTGCTCCTTATAAGGTGGGAAGCAATGGCATTACTCAGTCTCCTTCTTCTATGTTCCGAATGGCTAATGTTGAAATAGAGAAAATTGTCCACATAACTAGACAAGAATATCAAAATTATTTTCAGAGAGCAAAGGATGAAGGATATCCATTGCCAAGGGTTTCAAGTGGCATTCACATTACACCCCTTTATGGTGTCGTCCATTTGAATGTCACGAAAATTGCACAGGAGGATGGGTCACCCATAAACCCATTAAGTGCAGAAGAGTTAACATATGCCGAAATAGAAGGAAGAAGGCAAGTGTTCCTCTATGCAGAGGTACTTCGTAAGTATGTACCGGGATTTGAGAAGGCAAAAGTGGTCGATATTGGTTCTCAAATTGGAATTCGGGAAGCAAGGCTTATTCAAGGAGATTATGTTCTCAATCAGGAGGATGTTATATCTTGCCGCAAATTTAATGATGTGATTGCTTGCAGTGCCTGGCCACTCGAGATTCATGGGGAGAAGGATAAAACAAAGTGGGTTTGGATTGAGCCCGGAGAATTTTATACCATCCCCTATCGCTGTTTGATTCCGCATAATATAGACAATGTATTAACTGCTGGGCGAAATATCTCAACTACACATGAGGCTCAGGCATCAACAAGGGTTTCAGCAGTATGTATGGCTGTTGGTCAGGCGGCGGGGGCAGCCGCTTATTTGGCACTTGGCTGTCAAAACAAAGTTCGTAATGTCCCCATACAAGATTTACAAGGACAGCTGCTTAAAGGAAATGCATTTTTAGGGTAGTTTTATAACTCCCTAAAAAGTAATGAAATTTTTTCCAAAAAACAAAAGGGGGGTGAATTCATTTTTATTCATGAGTATGGTCAAGAGAAGTCAGTAAAGACCAAATAATTATATCTTGAGGAGGCTATTACATTGTTAAGAAGTAATTTTAAACCAGGTACAACCAGCTGGGCTGTCAGAAGAACACAATGGAAATTTTTGGGCCTGACTGATGAGGAATTTGAACGTCCGAAGATTGCTGTTGTTAATACATCATCGTCCTTATCAGCATGCTACATTCATTTAGATGATATATCCAAAAAAGTTCAAGATGAAATTAGAAATGCTGGGGGAGTTCCATTTGAGATAAGAACAGCTGCTCCAAGTGATTTTATAACAAATGCGGGGAGGGAAGGAAGATACATCCTGCCCAGCAGAGATTTGATTGTTAATGATATCGAGGTCATGGTTGAAGGGGCTATGTTAGATGGAATGATTTGTTTATCTTCCTGTGACAAAACGGCTCCGGCCCATATGATGGCGGCAGCAAGGATGAATATCCCATCTGTTATTATTCCATGTGGGTACAACCAGGGGGGGATGTGTGGCAGAGCATTAGTTGATATAGATGATGTGTTTGAATCTGTTGGAAAAATATCCACGGGAGAATTGTCATTGAAGGAGCTTACTGACATGACAAACGTGGGGATTACCACACCAGGAGTATGTGCAGGTCTTGGTACTGCCAACACCATGCATATGTTAGCAGAAGCATTAGGTATGACTTTGCCTGGAATTGCTCCAATTGCCGCCAATAGTGAAAAACTCTTTAAGTATTTGAAACGCTCTGCCAAGAGGATTGTTGAGATGGTAAGGGAAGATTTGCGGCCTAGGCAAATTTTAACTGAAGGTGCATTTGAAAATGCTGTCCAAGTGGCGTTAGCGATTGGAGGCTCAGTCAACTCTTTAAGACACTTGTCAGCCATTGCTGCTGAAGCGGAGTTGGACACAGATGTCGTGAGTCTATATGAAAAGGTTGCGAAAGAAGCTGCTCTTTTAGTAAATGTTCGTCCGAACGGCCCGGATCGAATAGAGGAACTTGAGGAAGCAGGAGGAACACTCGGTGTCATGAAGCAGTTGATGGGTAAGATCAATCTCGATTGCCTGACTGTTTCAGGGAAAACAGTGTTGGAAAACTTAAATCAACTTAAAGGTGTAGATGAAAAAATAATTAGAAGTTTTGAGAATCCATTTAGAGAGTCCGCTGGCCTTGTTATTTTAAGGGGAAATCTTGCACCTGATGGGTCCATTTCTAAAGCTTCTTCAGCACCAAAGGATAAACAGGTATTTCAAGGTATAGCAAAGGTATTTAATTCGGGCACAAAAGCTATTGAAGCATTAGAAGCAGGAAACATTCATCCCGGAGATGTGGTTGTGATACGTGGAGCAGGACCAAAAGGCGGACCGGGGACTTTATTAACAGCATCCCATTTTATAGCTTCTTTAACCGGAGCGGGGATGAATGAAGAAGTTGCAGTCATCACGGACGGGCAGAATTCAGGTTTGAATAGGGGAATTTTGGTAAGTCAAATCATGCCTGAAGCAGAAGAAGGAGGTCCACTTGCAGTAGTCCAAAATGGAGATCCGATTCGAATTGATTTAATTGGAAAGAAATTGGATGTTTTGATCGCTGAAGAGGAATTGAGACAAAGATTAATAGAATGGTTACCGGAGGAAAAAGAAATTCCACGAGGATGGTTGAGCATATACAGGAAAGTGGTTCAGTCCGGAAGAAAAGGCTCTATTTTACTCGAATAAGGGGATTGTTGATGATCCCTTGGCTGTAACTTTTTGTTGCAGCTTCTATAAACTTTTATTATGAATACGCTTTCGCTGATTGAGTATCAATTTTGAAGAAAATTGCTTTTATTCTATGTATTTTCATTTTTAAAGGTGTATTAATAATAAAAAATGAGGAGTGGTGTATTAAATGGCATCTAATTCCGAGCCAAACTTAAATATAAACCAACCAGGACAACCAACGTTGATCTTAAACACAGAACAGCAGGGAGCGCCGATTCCAAAAACCTTTTGGGAATATATTAAATCATTTGGACCGGGTATCGTAGTAGTTCTAACATGGCTTGGGGCAGGGGATTTAGTCGATTCCTCCTTGGCTGGGGCACATTACGGTTACGCCTTGATGTGGGGGTTGGCCCTGGCACTTATTATGAGATACGCTCTTGTTAACATTATTGCCAAGTTTCAGCTATTAAATATTCAAGGGTTAAGTATAATGGAAGGATACGGGAAAATTTCTCCGAAGATACCAGTAATTTTAGGCATTGGAGGAGTATTGTTAGGTCATTTTTACGTTGCATTTCTAGCAAAGGGCGCTGGAGAAGCCATTTTTAACCTGACCGGAACTGGCAGTACGCTGCTATGGGCTGTTGTTTGTGTGGTTGCAGGGTTTTTTATTACCGGCAGGTCCGTTTACTCTTATTTAGAATTAGCAGAAAAGATATTACTTGGAATAATGGCTGTAAGTTTAATAGGGGGTGCCATATATTTAGGTCCAAGTTGGGGAGAGATGGCGAAAGGGACTTTTGCATTTGATGTTCCAGAACAGGTTGGATCTTTTAATGCACTTTTGATTGTTGCTTCACTAATTGGAGCTGTTGGCGGTTCATTGGCAAATCTGTTATATCCTACATTTATGCGTGAAAAAGGATATATAAGACCAGAACACCGAAAGGTTCAAAATTACGATTTATTGTTTGGTATAATCGTAATCATTGTTTTGGATTTGGCTGTTTGGGTCATTGGGGCAGAGGTGTTGCACCCTAGGGGGATTGAAATAACTAATTTCAATGAATTGGCATCCAGTTTAGGGGCTGTTTTGGGTCCAATTGGTGAAGTAATTATTTATTTGGGTGTATTCGGTGCTTGCTTCAGTGGTGTAATCGGGTATCCCGCAGGTTTCCCTAAAATGGGAATGGAAGGTATTTATTGTGCTTATCCTGAGAGGCAAAAAAAGTATTCAGATTTTAGGAAAGATCCAATCTACAAGCTTTACTATTTCGTTGTTTTGTTTGCTCCTCTTATTTGGTCTATCCCTGGTATGCCTGGCTTTATTTGGCTAACAGTAGTTGTTAATGCTGCACAGCTAATTCTACTGCCATTAGTATCAATTGGACTATTGTATTTGGTTAATAAAAAAGATCTGATGGGTGTTAATGCCAGAAAACCTTTGGATAATATCTTATTGGTCTTTTTAACGGGGTTAGCTCTTTGGGGAACCTATCAAACAGCAGTCGGTTTATTTTCTTAATATAATATAAGAAATGAATAATGTTATAAATTAAAAGTTTAATTTTTCTTGTAAAATAATAAAAATAACATAATAAGACTGTTACTTTCGATAAAGTACAGTCTTATTTGTTCATTCTTATAAAATGTATTTAAACAAGTGTGGTGAACTTCTTTTGGGTATCTTGTTTGCTGTTTTATGCGCTATTGCTTATTCATCAAATTATATATTGATACAACAAGGGATGAAAGATTCAAAGAAGGATAATGGAGATTTTGTATCGCTCATTTCTTCGGTTGTAACAGTTTTTGTTGTTTTTGTGATAGTAACCATTATTCGTCATTCAGAGAAAATACCCTTTAACGGAAAAGGGATTGTTTTCTATTTGATAGCTGGTTTTTCTACAGCATTCTTAGGGAGAGTTCTTCTATCTGCAGGCATCCGAAGAATTGGTTCATCCCGGGCGTCTGGTATTAAGAACTCTGCACCAGTTTTCACAATTTTAATTGCTGTTACTCTAATGGGTGAGGATATCAGCTTTGGTGCAGGTATGGGAATAAGTATTATTTTCCTAGCTTTGTTCTTACAAGCCAGATATGACTTTAATCATGCAGATGATACTAATCAAAAAGAGAAAAAAACCGGCGTTTTTGTGGCGGTTTGCGCTGCTGTCTGTTTTGGGATTGGGCAAGCTGCGAGAAAGCAAGGAGTTATTAATTACGCAGATCCAATATTAGGCTCTTTAATCGGTTCTATTTTTGCTTTATTTGTTTTTGTATTGATGGAATTATATAAAAAAAGCATTTCGGAAACCCTGATAAGAAATTTTAAATCCATTAACTTCTATTTTGTAGGTGCAGGAATTTCCACAGGTATCGCACAACTAAGTTTCTTCTCTTCACTACTTTATACGCACGTATCATATACAAGTGCAATAGCTGCCGTAGAACCAATCATCACGGTTATTTTAAGCAAAATTTTTCTAAAAAAAGAAGAGAGTATTACCATTGGTTTAGGTATAACAGCCTTTGCTATATTTTTGGGGGCTTTTATTTTGGTGCTAGCAAAATAATTAAGCAAAAATTGAGTATAATCTCTTTGTAATTCCTTGGGGTTGCACTTTCAAAAAGCATGAATGTAGTTCATTATGATAATAATTTTAATACGAACGAGTGGTTTATAGTTATTTTGCTCTTCGTTGGAACCTAGGTGGTGTGATAACAAGTGTAACTTCGGACAAAATAGCCAAAAAAAGAGGGGAAAGTGTCCGAACTAGAGTAACCTTCGGACAAAACCCATCAAGAGAGGAGTTGTAAAACGTCTAAGTTAATCCATTGTTGGACGGGGACGGTTCTGGTGAACCATTTTCACCCTTCAGAACCGCCTGCGGTTTTCTTGGCATTATTTGTTTCTTCCAGAATTTGTTGAATGTAATAGGCAGGAACGGCTGCACCAATGATTTCTTTGGTGTCCATTTCCGGGTTTTGCAATGTCGCAAAGATGACTCCGATGACTTGCCCATCCTGATTAATCACCGGGCGGCCGCTATTTCCCTTATAAATCGGCGCTTCTATCATCATAATCGGAATATCCAATCCGTTAACGAGGACCGGGCTAATGAAGGTTCCTTCATTGGCAATCTGCGTAAAAGCTAACGGATTACCGATAAAAAGTATTTTCTGGCCCGCCCATGTCTCCCAGTCTTTTTTTGCGGCAAACTGCAGAACGGGCAGTTTTTTCGCCTTTTTAATATCAACTATGGCAAGATCCCATTCCGGCCGTTTGGCAATGACTTTGCCTGCAAAAGAATCCCCGTTGCTAAAATGCACATTCACTCGATTCGATTTATCAACAACATGTTCATTTGTTACAATTAACCCATCTTGAGCGATATTAAAACCTGTTCCTTTGATACCATCCCATTCCAGGGTGACGACTGCTTTTTTGTATTCTTTCACTTCCGGTTTCTTCGAAAGCTGATTGGACACCTTAACAAAACGAATGGCCGGCAGATTAAAGACATCAAACCACACCCCTAATCCACTGATTAACATGGCAAAAACAATCAGTGAACTGACTATTTTAGCAGCCATTTTTCTTCGCTTTTTCCGCTTTGCTTTATCCTTTTCCCATTCTTTTGCCTCTTCCTCTGATAAAAAAGCTTCCCAATCAGTCTGTTTACTATGAAAATCCTGATTCTCCTTGTCCATGTGAATCCTCCATAAAAAGGTTCTGTATATTCCTAATTATAGCGGTTTGCTATAGAAAATGGCGTTAAGAATGGTTTCACGATACAATAGATTGGAATGAAAGAACGAGGAGAATGAACATGAATAGGAATGAAATCGAAGACTTAAAAGTAGAATTAAACCGTGTAAGGGAACAAAATCAGGGGCTATTCCAAACCATTGTTGAACCCGGGCTGCATAGCAAGGTTCAGGAATTTTTAGATAGCTTTGAGGATTATTTTCGTGAAAGAGGGTTTGTGATTCGAAAAAAGGACGATAAGGTTAGAGTGTCTTTCGATGATCTTCATCTAAAAGCTTATGCAGACGGTGGCCGGGATATTTTTATCATGAGAGGAAAAGAGCAAATTGCCTCTGTTTCTGTGAAATTTATTGGCGAAGGCAAGCGAGGTATTCAGGGGCAATTGCATGAATCGCCTGTGGAGCTGGAAAAGGAATTGCAAAAAGAAAATTCATTAACCAATGACCTAAAAAGTCCTGTGTTTTATTATACTGGAAGAGAATTCGGCTATAAATACGAAACTCCAATCTCCGTTCTTGATAGCATTTTTGGGATATAATCAGTTGAAATAATGTACTCAGTTTTAGAAAAATGTTCAAAAGGACAACCGTCTTAATCAAACTGTTGTCCTTTCGCCAATTTTCAATTAACAATGGCCGGTTCCTTATTAACGTGATATCGCTTTTTTAAAAAGCACTCTAAATTTCTCTCTATCTTCTGATGTAAATGGTTTTGGTCCCTTTGTTCGTTTTCCGCTTTTTCGAGCCATTGCACTCAAATAACGAGTTTGAAGTAATTGGTCAATGTTTTCATTTGTATAGATATACCCTTTATGGTGAAGTACCGTACATTCTTTTGCTAAAGCTAGCGAAGCAAGACCATAATCCTGCGTAACAATGATATCTCCTTTTTCTGCTAACTTCATAATCCGATAATCTGCAGCATCTGCTCCAGAATCAACATAAATGGTTTCCACTCCTGCTGGTTTTTCCTCATTAGAAAAATGTGAAAAGCTAGTAACAAGAATCACAGGAATATCTGCTTTTGTACCTTCCGAGATAATAATATCTTTTACCGGACATGCATCTGCATCAACATAAATTTTCATCTTATCCTCCTGCGTTTTGTTCCACTTGCATCATTATTTTGGTAACGTAATCTTCCTTATGATTCATTACAACTGTATCATATATATACTCCTCAAAAACATAATCTCCTAGCGCTAAATTTAAACGCTCCATTTCTGAAAAAAGCCGCTTATAGGTTTTATGTATGGTTTTCTCATCCCCAATATGGTACCCAATCAGAAAATCACCTTTCACTGCCTGAAAATAGGGATATCCAACCTTCGGATTTGGCTGCTCAATATATAAAAAGCTATAATTAGAGAATTCTCCCTTCATTACATGCTCCCGTTTTGTTATCCCGCCAATTGGATATCCTGAATCAAGTTGGGATTTGTTTAATTCATTAATAAAATCTGAAATAACCTCTACAAATTCTTCATCAGATATATTTTCAATGTTTCTACTTAGATAAAGTGTTGCTTCTGGTAATTGTGTAAGTGTAATTTCTTGAAAATCTAGGTGCGACGCTTCTTCCATTATTGCTATTTTTGCATCGATCATTTTTTCCTTCATTTCAATCTCTTGCCGCATTTTTACAATCTCTTGTTTTTGTTGATACATTAACGTTAAAAAGCTTTCAGGCGATTTATTATTCATATATTGTTGAATATCATTTAGCGACATACCAAGATCCTTTAATAAATCTATAACAAAGAATAGCTCTATTTGATGGATTGAATAATAACGATAACCTTTTTCATTTTTCCATAGGGGAGACAAAAGTCCGATTTGATCATAATAAAAGAGCGTCTGTTTGTTTATCTTACAAAGCTTCGCAAATTCCCCTGTACTTAAATACTTGCCATTTTTTTTATCCATTTTTTATAGCACCACCCTTGACTATATAGTAACTATATACACTAGGATAAAAATTGTAAACAAATGAAGTGGTTTGCTGTATTAGTTTTGTTAAGGAGAATGTAACATGAAGAATAATAAGGTCACTTTAGGATTATTATTAATGAATTTATTCATAGCCTTTTTGGGTATTGGTCTTGTCATTCCAGTCTTACCTACGTTGATGAATGAATTAGACATTACTGGAACAACAGTTGGTTATTTAACAGCTGCGTTTGCCATTGCTCAATTGATTGTTTCACCATTCGCAGGGAAAGCGGCAGACATTTGGGGCAGGAAAATGATGATTGTTATTGGTTTATTTATTTTCGGCATTTCAGAATTTTTATTTGGGACCGGCAAAGAAATTCAAATGCTAATCTTTTCTCGTCTTTTAGGTGGAATAAGTGCTGCGTTCATTATGCCAGCTGTTACAGCTTTTATTGCTGATATTACAACTTTGGATACTCGTCCGAAGGCATTAGGTTATATGTCTGCTGCCATTAGTACAGGATTTATTATAGGGCCGGGTATTGGCGGATTTTTAGCGGAATTTGGAACACGTATACCATTCTTCTTTGCAGGAGCATTTGGTACAATTGCTGCGATACTTTCTATCATTTTATTATCTGAGCCGAATCGTAAAGATGAAAAAAATAAACAGGTCTCAGAAGGTAAGAATGGCTTCAAACGTATGATTGTCCCAAAATATTTCCATGCGTTTATGTTAATTTTTATTACCTCATTTGGATTAGCGGCTTTTGAATCGTTCTTTAGTCTATTTGTGGACCACAAATTTCAGTTTAAACCATCCGATATCGCAATAGTGATCACGGGTGGTGCTGTCCTTGGTGCAGTGTCACAAGTTATATTATTTGATAGGCTGACACGAATCTGGGGTGAAATTAAACTGATTCAATATAGCCTCATTTTATCGGCCATACTTGTTTTTTTAATGACAGTTGTTCATTCCTATTTCTCTATATTACTTGTTACATTTATTGTGTTTGTAGGGTTCGATTTATTCCGTCCGGCAGTTACTTCATACCTTTCTAATATTGCTGGGAACGAACAAGGTTTTGTTGGCGGAATGAACTCTATGTTTACAAGTTTAGCGAACATAAGTGGACCCATTCTAGGGGGGATCTTATTTGATATAGATATCAACTACCCATACTATTTTGCGGCGATGATCTTATCTTTTGGAATAGTTATTACATTACTTTGGAAGAAGCAAGCCAATAATTCCTCAAAAGAAGTGAAGGCTAAATTAGCTAATTAATCAAATTGAAATAAATTTTATGTGGAAATTATTTTGTTTTAGGATGCGGATATAGAGAAGAGAGTCATTCATCATGAAAGACAAAGTTCAAAAACTTATACATCATGATAAAAATTGTGACTGGGCAGGGCCGAATGATATAATAAAGGTGTACAGTTGCATAGCGGGGTGAGCAGTGGCCGTGAACTTTCTTTTGTGGAAGGTGGTGATATGAACCGTCTTCCTATGAAGGGGGGTGAGGCCGCTGATGGTTACTTTTGTTGAAGCAATGACTTTGATGTTGGGTTTTGGAATGTTTATTCTAACATTCATCTCAGTGTTAATCGCTCTCTTCAAAAAGAAGTAACCTTCCCCCCGCACCTGCCAGTGTAAAAGGGTAATGGTTACTTCTTTGCTCATAATATAGCTTGGCGGTCACTGCACTTCATGCAGTGTGGCTGTATATTAGGGATGCTAGTTGGAGCTAGTATCCCTTTTTTATGCTATGCTGTATATCTTTATTATATGCAATAAATTGGTATTTTACAAATAAAAAAGTATATCTGTGGGGGTTCCGGTTTAGGAAAAGGCAAGGCATCCATTAGGGTAATGGAATGATCCATTACTTTCATCTAAATTTGGTTAAACATTATGGGATTGCAGAAATTCCCCAAGATGTCATAAGCAGGGGCTCTTTGGTTTATAGCCAAAGAGAATCAAATCAATCATTTTTTCGTCATTAAATATAATTGTTACTACGACATGCCCAAATTTAAGATAGACGGGCTCCAAATTCCTCTCTGAGTGTAATATATGGAGTAATGTTATATTAGCTCTCCATACATTCAAAAGGAAGTGAAAAAATGGATAATTCCTTACCAATTGCTAATGCCTTACCTTTCCCTGGCTCAAATGTTCTTCCTCAACCTCCAATGTCATACTCCTATGCAGCACCTGTTTATTCAAGTTGTTACCCTGTACATGGGTGCGGTGATTTTATCCTCATAGTAGTGTTGTTTATTTTATTAATCATTGTGGGTGCAGTTTGTTTTTATGCTTAAAAGATGGGACTGTCACTATGAGATAATCCTCATTTACTTCTGATGAGGATTATTTTTCTTTAAACTTATCCAAGTAAACTAACTAAAAGCGTCAGGTGCTTTTTATAAAGGGAATCAATGGGTATTCGCCGTTTCAACCTCAAAATGTCCACATAATTTATAGTGAATTTATCCAAAAGGAGAGACGCCCAAATGTATCCGTATGGAAATTATTATGTTCCACAAACTCAGTTAGCGTATTATCCATATGTACAGCAGATTCAATATGGACCTGACAGACAACTCTCACAAATAACGCAATTATTTCAACAGCCGCAATGGCAGCGGCTTGAACACAGAGTTAATCTGCTCGAAAGTGAATTTGACCAACTTTACCGCCGTTTACTACGAGTAAATCGAAGGCTTCGTGCAGTGGAAAACAGATTACACATTTCATTTACCCCGTTTGATGGGGAGTTTTAACATTGTTCATAAGAGATTGTGAAGGTTCGCACTTAAACGAACGGGAGCGTTGATCCAAAAAGGATTACCGCTTCTTTTTCATTATAATTTATTGAAGTAACTGGAGTTTTAGTTGAACAATCGGTATTAACATTCGGGACAGTTTGTTGAACCATTTTTAGCCTATGGGCTGTCTGTACTGATCATTGTCGAGCTGGTATTGCTCTTTAACGGCCCTGTCAGCAAAATGAAATAAAATAAGCTCTGTTATTATTCATTGCTGATTTTCGGTTTGGTATGAGAATTCATAGGCGGAGAATTTCCGGCTAATGTATAAAGAGGAAGCTTAAGAAGCAAATATAAACGGAGATATTCCGATTAACTGCTCAAAATAAGACAAAATCCAAAGATTTGGATCATATAAGCGGAAAAACTCCCCTTATTTTTAAAGAAATATCGGTATTTTTCATTTTAAACGGAATTTCTCCGTTTATTTATCAAGCACAGTGAAATCAACATTCAGTTATAACAGAGCCTAATAATAAGATTAAAAAGAGGAGGGAAGTAAGGCCATTCTTTTGTAATATGCAAAAAAGCAACTCTGTTAATAGAGCTGCCAGGCTTAAGGGTACTTATTCAACATATTTTAGGCTATCAACTATTTTTACCGATTCCTGAATGGGACCTTTATAAAAAAAGTGGTACACATATCCATCACCTGTATCCCAAGATATGTTGGTATAAGCATCAAGTCTCGTGCCAATAACGGAAATAGACCCTTTATGGATATCTCTGCTTTTTAGCCAATTGACTTTCTTCATTGCTTCAAACAACGCATCTGCCTGCTGATATGGCTCATCTCCGTTATCGCCATCAAAATAAATTGTCCACGGTCCACGCTTTGCGTAAATGACCGACCTAATCCAAGGCTGTATCCATAATTTAGCATCGTCTTTCTTTTTGTAAAATTCTAAACCACTCAGTCGGTCGCTAGGTATCATAGACCCAACATTTCCAGACAGTTCGCCGATTCGATTTGATTCGGGTGGATGATATATTGCGGGATCATTTGCTCGATAAGGTTTATCCGTGGATACGAAATAAATTGTGTACCCATTTTCATAAGCTGTCACCTTAATAGACGTATACTTTTTTGTGGTTTGCCCCTTCCAATAGGTTGGCAATAAAACAGGGATATTTGTATGTTCTGAGAGTCCGCTTACGACTGGTCGTAAAAATGGTACGATTTTTGGCGGCTTCCCCAATGCGGTAAGAAATATTATACAAATAAGAGATAGAAGCGTAAACTTTTTCAATAAAAACCCTCTTTATACACATTTTTTATTATTCTTCGCATGAAGAAAATGATTTATTTATGGCAATATCTGCAGCATATTTCAATGCCAGTCGTTTACGGAGGTATTTTCTTAATGATTGAGGAGAAGAAATGCGTTTTGAATAAATGGTTAATAATATTTTTCGATTTGACGACTATTAATTTTAGAAGCTTGGATTTGTAAATGATTTGGTTATGAAATCTAATCATCCTGCAGCTTTAATATTAGTGGTCTAGGACGGATCCCAATTATATTTTCGTGAGGGCCTTTATGATCTGAAAAGAGAATGCTATAGTAATACCTATTTACATACCGCAATTGAATAGATACTATTTTAGTAGACAACACGAAAGGCTGAATGAAATGCATGTTACTTTAGACCCATCGGTATTGCTAATTTTGATTGTTTTCGGATTTTTGGCATCGTTTATTGATTCGGTTGTAGGGGGTGGCGGCCTGATCGCATTACCTGCATTATTATTTACTGGGCTGAATCCGGCAGGGGCAGTAGCGACCAATAAACTAGCTTCAACTATAAGTTCTTTAACGAGTACATTTATGTTTTATCGGTCAGGTAAACTTGACATAAAGTCGGTTTATAAATTATTTCCGCTCACTTTTATCGGTTCGATGCTTGGTGCGTGGACTGTTCATTTAATTAACCCTGAAGTGCTCAAGCCATTGATGCTGGTTATGCTTGCTGCTGTTGCTATTTATACTATTTTTAAGAAAGAGTGGGGAAGCGTTTCAACTCCAAAGAAATTGTCCATCCAGCACTTGATTATTTTTTCGATTGCCATTTTTGCAATTGGTTTCTATGATGGATTTCTTGGTCCTGGGACAGGCTCATTTTTAATTTTTTCCTTTTTATTGGTTGGATTTGATTTTTTAAAAGCTGCGGGGAACGCGAAATTTCTAAACTTTGGCAGTAATATTGCCGCATTGTTGATGTTCATGTTTCTAGGACAAGTAAATTACACTTATGGATTAATAATGGGTGCTGCTCAGCTCGCTGGTGCCATTTGCGGCTCAAAATTTGCCATCAAAAAAGGAAGCGGTTATGTTCGTGCGCTGTTTATTGCCGTTACCTGCTTATTGCTTGCGAAAAATATTTATGATTATTTTCATTAAATTCAAAAAAATGGTTATTAAATTAATCACGGAAATTATAGAGTTTTATAGAAATATTTTTAAAAAATCCCATGCGTATAATAATTTACGAGGAGACTGAAGATGGAATTACAGACAGAAAGACTAAAAATTGTTCCTTGCACAGATGAACTATTATCAACAATTTCACCAGAGGATTACAAAATTGGCCCTCATATAAAGCTGTTTTTGGAGAAACTTAAAGAGGATTCTACTCAATTTGGTTGGGGTGTTTGGCTAGTTTTCAATAAAGAAAACAATACGATTATTGGGGATATTGGATTTAAAGGTAAACCTAATTCAGAAAATACGGTTGAAGTAGGCTATGGAATGATCCCTTCAGCACAAAACAAAGGCTATGCAACGGAAGCTGTCAATGAAATTATTAATTGGGCGTTTACAAATGATCATGTAGATAAAGTAGTTGCTGAGTGCCTGCATGATAATATTCCATCCATTAGAGTATTAGAAAAGTTGAAGATGAATAAAATTGGAACAGTGAATGATATGTTAAAATGGGAATTAATAAAGGTGAGATGAAATCATTAAATTGCGCTATAATTTAATTTTAAAGGGGGTGCGTACAGATGGAGAATCACGTTAGATTGTCTGGTACTTCTTCTACTCATGCAAAGCCTATTATTGGAAAGGCGATACTTTGCATGGGGCGAGACAGTTAATTTTATCGCTGATCAAGCTTTTCTAATATTTTGGCTTTGCACCTTATTTTATTCAAATTCAAAATAAGGAGCGAGCAAAATTGAAGTATATGAATGCAAACAAAATTCTGCCGGAAAAGCTAGTTGTGGAAATCCAAAAGTATATTCAAGGGGAAACCCTTTATATTCCTAAACAGAAAACGGAGTATCGGAAATGGGGAACTTCAAGTGGAGGAAGACGGCTGCTTGACCGCCGAAACAGCGCCATTAGAAATTCTTTTATTAGTGGCAGCAGCATCCAGCAACTGGCTGACGATTATTATCTTTCACCTGAAACGATTAAGAAAATTGTTTATTCACATAAAAAGTAGGAGAGCAGCACTGGTGAAAATCCTTCATCAGTGCTGCTTTTATGTAAAGGCTCTTTTCTCAGAGATTGTTGCTTTTTAACTATATTGAAAACACCGAGTGGATTGGAGCGAAAGGCGCTTGACTCCTGCGGGAAATAGAGGAAAGGTCGAGACCCCGCAGACGGAACGTCGAGGAGGCTCGACTTCCTCCCCGCGGAAAGCAAGCGCCTGTAGCGGAAAGGAACGGACAGTGTTATTCCCAAAAACAACAAACTTTACGAAAGGAGCCTATGTAAAAAACATTTCTAAGTCATTTTATCCATTTATGGAGTTTCAAATATTATTTAAAATAAGTGCAATAATACTTCAGCAAAATGAATGGAGATAGAAAAGATGACTGAAAAGTTTATTAAAAATGAACAATTAAATTATATAAAAAAACAGATTGCTATAATTAGGGACAGTACCAAAAAGAACGTACCTCAAAACGTTTTGACTGCTGTGATTGACTTAGCCAATACTAAAATCTCCGATCTATTTCCAAATTCCTCTTTGGAACAACAAGAAATGTTGGATCTTTCGAGACTGAAAACAGATAAAGAGTATGAGCAATATATCCAGCATCTTTCGGACTATTTGCTGCCCTTTCCACAAATCACCGAACAGCATTTGAAAAAAATGTTTCCAAAACATAAAAAATTAAAAATGCCTGATTTAGCAAATATAGACCACAGTCAACTGACCTATTTAAGTTGGAACGATCTAAGGTCCAATAAGAAATTTATCGTATATGAGCTAGAGGGGAAAATGGTCGGCATTGAATGCGAATTTGCACCAACTAGTAAAAAAAATCTTTGTTCCTTCTGCAATTGCTTTGGTGAGGTTGCCTATTTTTCTACTGTAACAAAAGCTAAAAAATCTAAGAACCCAGATTATTACAAGGCCATTGGGAATCTTATTTGTGCCGATAGCAGAGAATGCAATAAAAAAATAACCAATGTTGAATATTTAACAACTTTTCTAAAAGACTCCCAAGGGGTGTGAAACTTCGCAATAAAAGAGAAATTATCATATTTGAACAATGCTTAAAATTAAAATACAAACCATTTTATCCTGTTACTCTCACTTCTAATAATTCCAAAAGAAAATAATTTAGTTTATAATACGGCTATCAAATTTTTTTAGGGGTTATTTATGGGACTTATTTCAGAAAAAGTTATTATTATCTCTCTGTTTTTATTGATCATTACAATGATTGAAACATTAGCTTATTCAACAAGAATTTCAGGGGCTAGAGTAAGATTAATCGCCACTGCTTTATCTTTGTTTAGCACATTGGTAATTGTTTCAAGGTTTTCTACAATGATACAACAACCTCTTACAGCAAAACTTATTGCAGAGGCACCTGATGTAAACAAATTGCACTATATAGAGGAACAATATAGAATCTTAATAGCTGTGACCTCCATAGGGGTTTTGTTGGGGATCCTTTTATTTCCGACGTTTATCAATATCTTTTCAAGAGCCATTGTTCAACTTTCAAATCAACGTGGTTCAATCATTGCGCTGTTTGTTCATCAATTCAATCGAAATGGCATAAGAAAAGTTTTGATGTGTTTAAGGATGCCGAGATTTGCCTATTTGAAGGGAATTACCTTAAAAACCATTCCAAAACGGCTCTTTGTGATTAATGTCATTATTTCAGCTGTTTTTACGATTGGCGTTCTATCTTCCATTTATGCTTCAATGTTAGTTCCTAAAGATTATGCTCAGGCAGCATTGATGTCATCTGGAATTATAAATGGTATCGCAACAATACTTTTGACATTGTTTATTGACCCCAAAGCGTCGGTGTTAGCTGATAGAGTAATGAAAAAGCAAACCGATTACATTTACTTAAAAAGCTATTCTCTGACGATGATAAGCTCTAAATTCTTGGGGACAATTGTTGCTCAACTGCTATTCATCCCTGCAGCATACTATGTAGCTTGGTTTGCTAAGTGGATTTAATAAATTCATAAAATACTGTCATCCTTTAAGGGATACAGTATTTTTATTTTGCCTTCTATATATTGGAATAGGTATTATTTTAATATGATCGTTTAGTGGAGGATTTGAAAAAGAAGGCTATTTGACCAAAAGAGGGTTATTTGAATGGTATTAGAAAATAAATTGACAAAAAAATTATCTAGAAGACTGCTTTTACGAGATTTAATTTTTGGAAGTAAAAGCAGCTTAATTATACTTCTGCTTTATGTGATAGTGTGGAGAGTTTTGTACACCATTACCAAAATAGGACAATTGAAAACGAATATACCGATCTTTTTAGGAATCAGCTTTCTGTTGTTGTTAATGCTTGTCCATATTTTTGTTGTTTATCGTAAGTTAGTGAAAAGAGAGATGAACGAAGTTTCAAAAATTTTTAACCCTGTTCATCCAAACTTTTGGAAATGGACGGTTATTCTCTTTACACTGGTTACGATTGTTGGAGGATATTATGTTGGATCAAATGCTGTTAATTTTAACGGAGCATTAGCCTGGAAAATCCAGGCGTTAAAAACAGACACACGAATAAAGCTAGAGAATAATAATTTTTATGAAACAAAGTTAGATGGAATATTAGATTCTGTAAATGCGATGATGGAACTGGAGCCGTATTTAATGACCAATGATCTAAAAATAGAATCTTCGCAGGATGGGACAATCACAGAAATCTATATGTATCTCTACGATTTTGACCAAAATCAGAAATTACAATCAGGATATTTAATTTATTTTGATAAAAGAAAGGACAAAAAGGTTAAGATCCATAAACAAGAATGGAATGGGGAAGGAACAACAGTTTATGATCCGAACAACGATGTATCGATTGTCATCAATATGCTGAAATGGATACCAATTAAAGAGGAAGTAAAACGTTGGAATGAAGAACATTATGCTATCCTGTATAAAGGAATAAGAAACTGGGGGATTGTTCGGGACGGGATTCACTATTTAGATGAAAAAGGTAATACGATCCCTTCAACAGCCGATTCAGGAAACTCAGGCCCAACGATCTCCTTATACGTCCCAGGCAAGGAGGATTTAATGACTCCACAACGTTATATATATAAACCAAATTTTCATGAAGAGTAAGTTTATATTTTGAATGAGGGATGAAGTTAATTGATAAAAACGAATAGAAGGTTAATTATTTTTAGTTCCATATTAATTGGTATCTTCATTATCTTTCAAATGTTTAATGGGGATCATGAAAATCCTAATATGAAACCAGTCGAAGTGAAAAAGGTAGATATAAACAGTAAACTTCCATACACCCTTCAAGTACAAGAAAGTGATCAAAAACCAGAAATGATTGCTTACCGAATCTGGTTTGATTTCATGAATGATTTAGAGAGCGATGGTGCGATTGCTGGTAAGAGCTTTACTAGATTTACTAAGTTATCAGGGGATGAGAATTTCTTTGTGGCTGCGGTCGTTTTTCAAGTTCAGTTACCAGAGGGAACACAAAAAATCGATTATGGTTGGGGAAAGATGGGGGAGAACCGAGTCGTTCCAAATATCGTCTGGAAACTAAGCATCAAAAAGGAAGAAAATTTAACATACACACTAACCAATATTGAAAAAACAAACGATACGCAAATCGGGCTTCCGCCTGTTGAAACGTTGAAAGAATATCGAAAGAATGCCGGAATTGAAGAGCCATCGAAAAAAATAGGTTATGAGATTAAGGATGATAAACTCAGGGTCACTTATAATAACGGTAAGAAATGGAAAGTAGTTCCTGTTCCGGTGGAATATTTAATAGGCAGTGGATTGGGCGGTACGGAACAACATTTACTGGATGGAAGCTATGTAATTACACCGGAGATAACGGCGTTTGTACTTAACAAAGGATTGACGGTCCTAGTTAGCAGGGATAAAGGAAAATCCTGGGATGAAGTATTGGTATCGGACCAGCTGCCACAATTAAGGCTGCGAATGCTGGGGTTCACATCGGACAAGGATGGTTTTCTCATCGTGACAGGTGATAAAACGATGAGCTGGGAGGCACATTATGTATTTAAAACAAACGATGGCGGACAGTCATGGTACAAGTCTGGATCGGTAAAGGACGTCTATTCCTTAGTGACAGACGGAGGGTTTATGGACGATCAATTAGGGTTTATCTCCTTTGGTGAATTACGATATGAAGCACAACCACCAATTCCAAATTTATATCGGACAATCGATGGCGGGGCAAACTGGGAACGTGTAGAGGTTCCGATACCGGAGGAATATAAGGGCTACTTCACAATAGCAGAGATTCCTGCCTTCCACGGAACGGAAGGAACTTTGCTAGTGAATCAAGGTCCACAAGGTGATTATTTGGGAGGAAAGGTATTGGCAAAGTTTACCTCTCAGGATCAAGGGAAGACATGGTCCTTTGCCGGTTTGGTCGATCCTGATGGGGTACTTCGCGCAAAATAAGTTTTTGAGAGCATTCTTTTGTCTTGAGGAATGCTTTTTTTATCTGAAATTATTACTTATACAATAAAAATATTATAATATTAAATAAAAATTTATTGAAAAACGATAAATGGTATGTTAAATTCGAATTGACAATAAATAAGTGAGGTGCTTTTCATGAAAAGAGGATCGACACTCTTTTTAAAGTTAACTGTTATTCTGATGGGAATCCCAGTTCTCGCTTTATGCATCTTTTTGGTGCCTGAGTTAGGGGATTTTGCAGCCAAACTGCTTCCGCAGTTTTTCTTAATTAAATATCTCGTTGCGATTATTTTTTATGCATCGGCGATACCTTTTTACTTTGCGTTGTTTCAGGCTTTCAAACTACTGCGCTACATCGACAAAAATGAAGCCTTCTCTGAAATTTCTGTATATGCATTAAAGAAAATTAAATACAGTGCCGTTATCATCAGTGCCTTGCATGTGCTGGTCTTGCCGCTCTTTTATCTTTTTGCAGAAAAAGACGACGCTCCTGGTGTCATCATTGTCGGATTAGTCGTACCCTTTGCTTCCATTGTGATTGCCGTCTTTGCTGCTGTTCTCCAAAAGCTTTTAAAAGAGGCGATTGATATAAAATCAGAAAATGATTTAACGGTCTGAGGTGAGAATTATGGCGATTATAATCAATATTGATGTGATGCTGGCTAAAAGGAAAATGAGCGTGACTGAACTTTCGGAGAGGGTTGGAATCACAATGGCGAACCTTTCGATATTGAAAAATGGAAAGGCAAAAGCGATCCGTTTTTCAACCTTAGAGGCAATTTGTAAGTCTTTAGATTGTCAGCCTGGAGATATTTTAGAATACCGAGCTGATGAAGACACACTAGGTTAATATCGTGGGACAATTTAACACTGAAAGGAAAAGAATGATTTCTATGGATCAACTTCATAAAAGGGGCTCTGCTCTTGAATTTAGCCACTCAAACATAAAGGGCCAAATCATGAGAGCAATAAGACAACTTGTTCGTTTTGGCTGGGAGCAGGCCCTATCCTGTTTGTTTCCTGTTGTTATTTTTGCCTCTTTAGCATTTACAAAAATCATGCCGCTTCCCTTCTTGTCACGGTATGACTGGCTGCTTATCATCTGCCTGCTGATGCAGTGGTGGATGGTGCGTTCGGGGCTTGAAACACGGGATGAACTAAAGGTTATCACAGTGTTCCACCTTATCGGGCTGGCTCTGGAACTTTTCAAGGTACATATGGGCTCCTGGTCCTATCCGGAGGAAGGGTATTTTAAGATTTTTGGAGTGCCTTTGTATAGTGGATTCATGTACGCAAGTGTTGCAAGTTACCTGTGCCAGGCGTGGAGAAGGTTGAAGGTTGAACTGGTAAAGTGGCCGCCGTATATCACGGTTGTGCCACTTGCAGCCGCAATTTATTCGAATTTTTTCACTCACCATTATTGGATGGATGTTCGCTGGTGGTTATCTGGACTAGTCATGATCGTCTTTTGGAAATCATGGGTCACATTCGAGGTGGGCAGTACTCGTTATCGTATGCCAATCGCACTTTCTTTTGTGCTCATTGGATTTTTTATCTGGATAGCAGAAAATATCGCAACGTTTTTTGGAGCATGGAATTATCCAAACCAAACCAATGAATGGAGTCTCGTCCATTTAGGTAAAGTGAGCTCATGGGTCTTATTGGTAATTGTCAGCTTCCTTATTGTAGCCACGTTAAAGCAGGTAAAGGGAAAAAATCCACTAAAGCAAGTAAAAAGTAAGAAGTTTAAAGGTGGAGTGATTCAAATTGATAAAAAATATTAGTCTTATAAACGAAAAAATAAAAGATTTTTCATTACAAAAGATAGAGTTTATTGCCGGCTTCGTTTTGAACTATCAAAATAGGTCTTTTACAGACAATTGTTTACTCGACATAGATTTTATTATTAAGGATCATGACAAACAATATATTGCCTGCTTTCGCTTCCACAACCCTAATAGAATCAAATTCGAGAGTGCAGGTGTCTATCATCAAATGTCAATTGAGATTTTTGATATAAGGGATAGGGGCTGGGAGAATAAGAAATTTGAAGTGATCGACTACGAAGAAGATTCCTTGCATTTTTATTGTACAGACATTGAAGTAATTTCTGTAAGGGAAACTCAATATATTATTTCGTTTTCATAGAGTCAATGAAGACCAAAACGGCTCAGGCCGAGGAGGAAAATGGTCTTCATATGGTCAATGAAGACCAAAATGGTTTCGGCCAAGTAGGAAAATGGTCTTCATAAGGTCAATGAAGACCAAAATGGTTTCGGCCAAGTAGGAAAATGGTCTTCATAAGGTCAATGAAGACCAAAATGGTTTCGGCCAAGTAGGAAAATGGTCTTCATAAGGTCAATGAAGACCAAAATGTTTTCGGCCGAGGAGGAAAATGGTCTTCATCTGGCTAATGAAGACCAAAATGGCTCAGGGCAAGGAGGAAAATGGTCTTCATAAGGTCAATGAAGACCAAAATGTTTTCGGCCGAGGAGGAAAATGGTCTTCATCTGGCTAATGAAGACCAAAATGGCTCAGGGCAAGGAGGAAAATGGTTTTCATATGGTCAATGAAGACCAAAACGGCACAGGCCGAGGAGGAAAATGGTCTTCATAAGTGCAATGAAGACCAAAATAGCTCGGACCGAGGAGGAAAATGGTCTTCATAAGTGCAATGAAGCCCAAAACGGCTCAGGGCTAGGAGGAAAATGCTCTTCATAAGTGCAATGAAGACCACAATACGGCTCAGGCCGAGGAGGAAAATGGTCTTCATAAGGTAAATGAAGACCAAAACGGCTCAGGGCGAGGAGGAAAATGGTCTTCATAAGGTCAATGAAGACCAAAACGGCTCAGGGCGAGGAGGAAAATGGTCTTCATAAGTCTAATGAAGACCAAAATCGATCAGGGAGAGGAGGAAAATGGTCTTCATAAGGTCAATGAAGACCAAAACGACTCAGGCTGAGGAGGAAAATGGTCTTCATCTGGCTAATGAAGACCAAAATGGATCAGGGCAAGGAGGAAAATGGTCTTCATAAGTGCAATGAAGACCAAAATGGATCAGGGCAAGGAGGAAAATGGTCTTCATAATTGCAATGAAGACCAAAATAGCTCGGGCCGAGGAGGAAAATGGTCATCATAATTGCAATGAAGCCCAAAACGGCACAGGCCGAGGAGGAAAATGGTCTTCATAAGGCAAATGAAGACCAAACGGCTCGGGGCAAGGTGAATAATAGCCTTCATAAGCTGGATGAAGGCCAAAATGCCCTTCATCGGCATTACTTGTAAGCACTTTTCAGTAGTTACGAACGATTCTTGCTGCTTAATTTCCAAGTATAGTTCACAATAATAATAGAAACGAAAATAAAGTTAAAAAAATACCAAGGTAAAAGGATTTGGACCTGTATATTGCAGAATTCAATCCTTTTTTTACTTTAGTAAATTTTTCCTTGTTTTTAATAAATATGACAAATGAATTTGTCTGTATGGTAAAATATAACTATGTTTCCAAATAGAGGGGGTTGCTATATGAGTGAGATTGTTTGGGGGAGTCCAGCTAGTTTATTTTGTTTAGGCTTTTTCCTTGCGGGACTGGGAGTTTTTATTAAGTTGTCAAGAATGCCGAAAAAATAATAGTAGCATGACAAAGCTATTAGGGACAGAAGTTAAGAGCCAGCAGCCTCCATAATGGGGCTTTTTTTTTTGTAGGGCCAGCTAGTTGTATAATAGCTTAATTTACAATTCCACTGTATTTGGTTGAACGACGGCTTATGCTGTCGTTTTTTTTGTTTGAGGGAAATTATTAGTATGCTAGCTGATACATCTATATAAGAAGATAGGTATGGGCATTAGTTCTCATTAATGAGGAATCAATAAATATTATAATAGATTCGAAGTTAAAATTTCTATATTATGTAAAAATTGTTAATGTCTAGTGTTGTGAAGGTTAAAATTTTCGTTAAACAAATGGAAATACCTAGATGAATAGATATAGGTGTTGGTATGCCCTAGTACTTCCATCCAAGGAAAGGAGGACAAATATTATAGATTTGGAAGTATTTCTTTAATAGAGGGTAACAATAAAACAGAATAGAAGGAGGAACACACTTGAAGAGGCTAAGAAAACAGATATTTGCCGTAACGACAATGTTAGTCATGTTGATTAGCATGGTTCTCCCATTTCGGGCACAAGCGGCTGAACCTATTACGGTTGCAGAGGCAATTGCCAATAATAAGGGGACAGCCACTGTGGCAGGGTATATTGTAGCTTATACAGCGAGTGGAGGTAGTGGAAAAGCTACATATGATTTTGAGGCTCCATTTAAAGATGATACAAACTTTGCCATCGCAGATAGCCCAACGGAAAGGGACGCAACCAAAATACTGCCCGTCCAAATCCCTAGTAGTTACCGCTTAACCTTTGGATTATTAACGAATCCCTCAATTATCGGTAAAAAGGTTTTTGTTATGGGTTCACTTGAAGCTTATTTTTCAGTACCTGGCCTAAAATCTCCAACGGCCATGTCATTTGACGGCACAACGCCACCTCCAGTTGAACCTCCAGCAACGGGCGAAACCGGTATAAAAATTCGTGACATTCAAGGTCAATCTCACACTTCACCTTATAAAGATAAAAATGTGGCAGAAGTACCAGGGATCGTAACCTACGTAGTAGACGGCAGCAATTTCTACATGCAGGATCCAAACCCAGATAACAACTCCAATACATCAGAAGGCGTTCTTGTCTACAAGCCATCTCACGGTGTAACAGTGGGGGATAGCGTAACCGTTTCGGGACTTGTAAAAGAGTGGGTACTAGATGGTTATGCAGAGAAGCTGCAAACCGATTTAGCGATGACTGAAATTAATGCCCAATCGGGAAAGGTTACAAAGGTTTCAAGTGGAAATGAGCTTCCGACTCCAATCGTAATCGGTAAGGATGTGTCACCGCCAACTACTGTCATTGACAACGACCAATTTGGGGCATTTGACCCGGCGGAGGATGGCATTGACTTTTATGAAAGCTTAGAAGGTATGCTTGTTTCAATCGAAAACCCAACTGTAACAGGACCGCAGAAATATGGTGAAGTACCTGTCATTGCGGGCCATGTGGATGGAAAAGCCTATACAAAAGAAGGAACTCCTCTTTTAACAAAAGAAAATCAAAATCCTGAAAAAATGCTTCTTCAGCTTGATGATCGCGAGTTTGTAACGAAAGCGGGGGACACTTTTGATGGAACGGTCACAGGAGTGGTCAGCTATACGTTCAGCAACTTTAAGATTCTCACAAAAGCAGCTGATTTACCTAAGCTAGTCGAACGTCCAAGAACGAATGAAGTAACGACGATTCAAAAAGAAGAGGACAAACTAACCATTGCAGGCTACAACATCGAGAACTTCGTAGCAACAGACACGGCCAAACGTGATAAGCTGGCAAAATCAATGGTCGATAACTTAGGGTCTCCAGATATCATTGGGCTAGTTGAGGTGCTTGACGAAAGCGGGGAAACAAACAATGGTGTTGTCAAAGCGGATGCAAATTATAAGGCATTAAGTGATGCCATCAAGGGCTTTGGCGGACCAGCCTATGCTTGGACAGACATCGCTCCAGTGGACGGGAAAGACGGCGGAGTGCCTGGAGGAAATATTCGTGTCGGTTATCTTTACAATCCTGCTCGTGTAACCCTGAACGACGCACCAAAGGGTAATGCCACAACGGCTGTCGCTTACGAAAATGGTTCTCTTACCTTAAACCCTGGCCGCATTGACCCAACAAATGCTGCATTTAACAGCAGCCGGAAGCCGCTTGCAGCGGAGTTCACTTTCCAAGGTGAAGAAGTCATTGTCATTAACAATCACTTCAACTCAAAAGGAGGGGATGAACCTTTATTTGGAAAAAATCAACCACCGCACCTTGAAAGTGAAGCACAGCGTGTGCAAATCGCCACAATCGTGAATAACTTTGTCTCTGACATAAAAGAAATGAACGAGGACGCAAATGTAGTGGTATTAGGCGACTTAAACGATTTTGAGTTTTCAGTACCACTTGCAGCATTAGAAGGTGATGACTTAACGAACTTAGTTGAAACATTGCCTGCTTCTGAAAGGTACACGTACAACTATCAAGGAAATGCACAAGTATTGGATCATATGTTGGTATCCAATAACTTAGCAAAAAATGCAAAGCTAGATATCGTGAACTTTAACTCTCCGTATATGGAAGAACATGGACGCGCTAGTGATCATGATGCACTTGTTGCTCAGTTAGATTTTCCAGTAGAAAAAGGACCATTCAGCATGTCCCTTCTCCATACCAACGATTCACATGCATATGTAGAGCAATTCCCACGACTGATTACGGCTGTGAACGAAATGCGGTCCCAGAAGGAAAACAGCCTGCTGCTGCATGCAGGGGATGTGTTTTCAGGAACATTGTATTTCAGACAGTATCTTGGCATGGCAGATTTGTATTTTATGAATCAACTAGGCTATGATGCAATGACGCTTGGAAATCACGAGTTTGATAAGGAATCGGCCACTCTTGCAAACTTTATCAAGCAGGCAGAGTTTCCAATTGTGTCCTCCAACATAAACGTGACGAAAGATTCAGAACTAGGGCAACTATTCCATGACTCAATCGGAGGCACGAATGAACAAGGGGAAATCTTCCCAGCCATTATTAAAAAAGTGGATGGAGAAGATGTAGGGATCTTTGGATTAACAACAGAAGATACAACATTCCTAGCGAATCCTAGCGATGACATTGTTTTTGAAAATGCAATAGAAAAAGCCAATGCGACGGTCGAAATGCTTGAAGCACAAGGCGTAAACAAAATTATTGCCTTATCTCACTTAGGCTATCAACCAGATCTGGATTTAGCTGAAAAGGTAGACGGAATTGACGTCATTGTTGGCGGGCACTCCCATACAAAACTAGATGCGCCAGTGGTTGTAGATAAAGCGGAACCGACGCTAATTGTCCAAGCTAATGAGTATTTAAAATACCTTGGTGTTGTGGATGTAACATTTGACGAAAATGGTGTGATTTCTGATTACTCTGGTGAACTAAAGGATTTAAGTAAGTATACAGAGGATGCTGCAGCAAAAGCGAAGGTGGAGGAGTATAAAGCTCCATTAACAGAACTGCAAAAACAAGTGGTAGGAAGTACATCTGTTGCATTAAATGGTGAACGCGATGATGTTCGCAGCAAGGAAACGAACCTAGGAAACCTAATTGCCGACGGAATGGCAGCGAAAGCCAATGAGTTCATCCCAACGTATATCGCCATGCAAAATGGCGGCGGAATCCGTGCCTCCATCGATCAAGGAGATATTACATTAGGAGAAGTGTTAACTGTACTTCCATTCGGCAACAGCCTAGTCACTTTAGACCTAACAGGTAAAGAAATACTTGCTGCCTTAGAGCATAGTGTGAGCGCACCTGGTGCAGGCGGATTCTTGCAGGTCTCAGGTTTAAAATTCAAGTACGATCCAGCGAAACCTGTTGGAGAACGCGTCTGGTATGTGGAGGCTTTAACCTCTGATGGTTATGAAGAACTCCAACCGGATAAAACGTACCGTGTAGCGACGAATGCCTTTACTGCTGACGGCGGCGATGGATACGATATGTTTAAAACAGCGAAGGACGAAGGTCGTATTACAGAGTTATATATTGTAGACTTTGAAGTGTTTACTTCCTATTTAGAAAAGTTCAATCCGGTTGCACCAGCTGTTGACGGCAGAATCGTCCAAGAAGTTGCGGACAGCGCAGCTCCAGAGGCTCCTTCTGTGAACGAAGTGACGGACCAATCGACTAAAGTAACAGGCAAGGCAGAATCAGGTTCAACGGTAGAGGTGTCTGTTGATGGAACCATTATCGGTTCAAGTACGGCTTTAGAGGAAGGAAGCTTTGTCATCGAGATTGCGAAACAAGCAGCTGGTACCAAGTTAGCCATTACGGCAACAGATTCGGCTGGCAATGTAAGTGAAGCGACAGTCGTGACAGTTAAAGATGTAACTGCTCCAGATGCTCCACAGGTTGATCCTGTCATTCATAATGATACGGTTGTGACAGGTACAACAGAAGCCGGTGCAAGTGTTAAGGTAATGATGGGCCAGGTGGAGCTAGGTACAGCTATAGCAGATGCTAACGGTCTGTTTAAGGTATCCCTGCCAAAGCAAAAACACAAGAATATCTTAACGGTGACGGCCACAGATGCTCCTGGTAATGTTAGTATGGAAACGGTTGTTGACGTATTAAAGAAAAACGAGAAGTAAGAGAGAAGGCAGGCTGCTATTTGAGCAGCCTGCCTTTTTTAATAAACATAATATTACAGAAACAGTATATTCAAGTAACGAGAAGGTTAGCTAAAAAAGCACCCATCCGCATATGTCATATATAATTTGAAGATTCAGGGCGAATACCCAGGAATTTATCACCCAAAAGCATATGCTCTAATGAACCACGAAATGAGGAGGATGAAAGTGATTCCGCATAATCATATAAATTATATTGTCCATGTTCCAATTGATGAAAGAATAGGTTTAGGCGGACCAGGATCAGGGGTAGGTTTTTCACCAGGACTTGGTTTAGGTGGACCAGGCTCAGGGTTAGGATTTGGACCGGGACTTGGGTTTGGGGGACCAGGCTTTGGACCTGGTTTTTATCCAGGTATGGGCTTTGGTGGTCCGGGTTCGGGCGTTGGTTTCGCACCAGGACTTGGTTTGGGAGGACCAGGCTCAGGGTTAGGTTATTATCCTGGACTTGGCTTAGGCGGACCAGGCATTGGATATGGCCATCCGCACCCATATCCATATCACCACCATCATTACCCCCACTATTAAAAATTGCTGATATAAAAAATTAAATACAAAATGAAGCTCAATAAACCAGGCGTTTCTACAATAAGTAGAGACACTTGGTTATTATTAATTTAGTTTGATATGGTTAGGACTGTTAAAGAAGTTAAGAAGTAATCAGTATATAAAGTAAATTTTATAAACAGCAGGTCATACTAAAATTAAAAAGGAATCGTGTTATGACCAGAGTAGATATATCCGTAAGCCTACATAGCAATCTAAAAGCTCTTTCAGAACGATTTAATGGTTTATCCAATTTGAAAATTAGAAAATTAAACGTCGGAGATAAAACAAAAAGAGAAGCTGCCATTTTTTATATAGATGGGATCACCAATACCCAAAATATCCAAGAGAATATTTTAACCCCTTTACTGAAAATACCAATGGTGGAAAGTATTGAGTCTGTTATAAAAGATCATCTATCAATCATTGATGTTACGGTTGAGTCTTCAATTGATGATATTGCAACCGCCCTAACAAAAGGAAAATGTTTGGTTTTAATTGATGGGTATAATCAGGGAATTCTGGCAGATGTCGCAAATTGGCAAAAAAGATCCGTATCAGGACCTAATACCCAACAAACGATTAAAGGCAGCATGGTTGGATTTAATGAACAGCTGAAGGTTAATTTAAATCTTTTGCAGAATATGATTCAGACACAGAAACTAAAAATTGAATTGTATCAAATTGGAAATGATTCAAAAACTGATGTGGCCTTACTGTTTATGGAAGGATATGTCGATAAACAGGTACTTGAAAAAGTAAAAAAAATAATGAAAGGAATCGATGTAACGTATTTATTGGAAGCTCGTGTCATTGAGGACGCATTAGAGGAGAAAAAAACGTTATTTCCCTTAGTTTTCACGACCGAGCGGCCTGATGTAACTGTATCGGCATTATTTGAGGGGCGAGTCGTAATTATTATAAATGGCTTACCATATGTATTGATTGCGCCTTGTCTCTTTATCCATTATTTTCAGCAGCCGGATGAATACAATTCAAAAGCTGGCCGTTTTGGCATTCGAATTTTTCGATTGTCAGTTGGGTTTTGGCACTCCTATTACCTGCTTTTTATATAGCTATTACTCGTTTTCATACAAGTTGGTTACCTTCTTCATTTGACAAAAAATTATTATCGGATTCAGACACCATGCTGCCGTTTGTATGGGAAGTGTTATTTATCTTTTTTATTTTCCATTCGCTTCTTGAAGCAACTTTAAGAATTCCCAAAAATACCACCTTGCTTGTTACGTTGATTGGAACAATCACGATCGGAGAGACCGCTGTTTTCGCGAAAGTCATTCACCCTTTAACCATGATAGTGGTCGGTGTAAACTTTTTGACAAGTATGCATATTGCAAGCGGCGGCTTATGGGGTGCTTTAAATTTACTGCGTCTTGTTTTTTTGTTAATTGGAAATTTTTTAGGAGTGACTGGGATACTCATTGGTTTCCTTTTATTAATATTGTACATGGCATCTCTTAGATCTATAGGTGTTCCCTATTTGTCTCCTTTCCTCCCATTTAGCCTTCATGAAATGAAAGACTCCATTTTTAGGGGGGATTTAAGAAGACTGGTTAACAGTAAACATACCTATCCACATAAAAATAAAAATGATAAGTGAACTACTATATTCACCATATATACATAATGATAACAATTGTGGCTGGATGCAATAAATTGATATTTTAAAAATGAAAAAGTGTATATGAGGGGTTCCAAGTATGGGAAAAGACAATACCACATTAATTTTTATATGATTTTTAAGATCAATCCAGTTGAAATATTTTGAACAGAAAAGTTATATCTCATTATCCTTTTGATTAATTAGGATTAAGTTACACCTGAATATGATTTGAATGGAGGAGAATACTAACCAAAACTCGAAAAGGGAGATTTTTCTTAATGGAACCGCTAACGCCAATTAATATTAGTTCAGAAAAAACGGATCTAACTGAAAATCTTACTTCAGCAGAAATGGGCAAACTATGGGCGACCTATATGGGTAACAGCATGTCAGTATGCATTTTACGCTATTACCTTCAACATGTAGAGGACCAAGATATTAAGACATTATTAGAGAACGCATTAAAATTAAGCACGGAATTCATGAAAACAACAGAAGCGATATTTAAGAAGGAAAATTTCCCGACTCCGAAGGGTTTTTCAGTAGAGAATGATTTGAACGTTGGTGCTCCTCGTTTATTTGAAGATGAATACTATGTTCATTATCTTAAATACGCTGCCAAAGCGGGGATGAGCATTTATAGCATTGCCGTCCCTCTTGTTTATAGAAAAGATGTAGAAGAGTTTTTTATTTATTGTATGGATTCCACCATGGCTTTGATGAAACAGATAAAAGAAATATTAATGGGTAAAGGCCTAATAATCAAACCTATTATTCCAGTCCCAGATAAAGTAGAATTTGTTCAAAAAATTTTTTTAAATGGTTTTATGGGAGATGTACGGCCATTACACGCATTAGAAGTTACTCACCTTTACGACAATATTGAAAATAATGTAACAAGTAAAGCACTCATTATGGCTTTTAGCCAAGTGGTAAAATCGGAAAGGATTCGTGAGCTGTTTATTCGAGGGAAGAAAATGACTCATAAACACATTGAAGCCTACAGGGAAAAACTCCATAAAGAGGATTTGCCTGCGCCATCTTATCTTGACCATTTGGTAACTAAATCAACATTTGCGCCATTTTCAGATAAATTAATGCTGTTTCATAAGATGGATATGTTCGCCATGAAAATTAGGGCATTTGGAAATTCTGTGGCGGTAAACGGCAGACATGATATAGGGCTTATGTACTCAAAAACATTAATTAGCCTTGGATCATTTGTTGAAGATGCCGCAGAAATCATGGTGGAGAACGGTTGGATGGAGCAGCCTCCCCTTGCCGTTGAAAGAAATAAGTTAGCAAAAAACGAGTAACCATCCCATATTCCCGAAGCATTATAATATGCTCTCTAAAATTTAAAAGAAAAGAGTGTACCGGATTAGGAACACTTTTTATGACCGCTTTTTAGTATGGACGGGTTTTAATCAGCTACAAAAGGAGTTTCATTCTGATTCACAAATTCGCCATGTCAAAAAAATTTTACTTTCGTCCCTATCCTTTTCTAAATCATTTCTCTAAATAAAGGGTGAAAACCAATGAGACGATGATTGTTTTATGAACGGTTTATCAGGTAGGAGGGGAAGATTAATGAAAAAGAACATTGCCGGAATGGCCCTCATCGCAGGGGGAGCAGCCCTTCTGGCATTGCAGCCGGGATCCCTCAGCGTTCAACAGAATGAGGAAACGACTCCTGTCATTACGCCTGCGTTTTATTCAAAGATGGTGGGTCCGGCGGTTCTAGTAGAAACCATCGATGGAGATACAATCCGTGCAGAAGTAAACGGAAAAGTTGAAGCGGTCCGCTATTTATTGATTGATACCCCAGAATCAAAAAAGCCGGGTATGTGCACCCAGCCCTATGCGAAAGAAGCTTTTTTAAGGAATGACGAATTGGTGAAGTCAGGAATCTTGACTTTGTAATTGGAAGAGGGGAACACAAGAGATGCCTACGGCCGTCTACTTGCCTATGTATATGTCGATGGAAAATCGGTTCAAGAAAGCCTGCTGAAGGAAGGGTTCGCGAGGGTGGCTTACGTAATGAACCCACCCTATAAATATCTAACTTTATTTAAGAGCGATGAACGGCTAGCCATACGGATAACATATGGAGTAGTCCGGGATTTGTAACGAAATGGGGATTTAGTGGGTGTTTAGATGGTTAATCTATTAGTCCTAATTCATAGTATATATTTTTAGAAACTAATACTTTTGATTCAATTTATTTACTTCATTATAAAATTGAATCAAAGGTCTGGAAGTTTAACTAACTGTTTTTAATTGGCTCTTTTCTCAGAGATTGTTGCTTTTAACTATATTGAAATCACCGAGTGGATTGGAGCGAAAGGCGCTTGACTCCTGCGGGAAATAGAGGAAAGGTCGAGACCCCGCAGACGGAATGTCGAGGAGGCTCGACTTCCTCCCCGCGGGTTTGCTGAGCGCCTGTAGCGGAAAGGAACGGACAGTGTTATTCCCAAAAACAACAAACTTTACGAAAAGAGCCTTTTAATTTCACAGTACTCAAATGGCTGCGTTTCATATTGTACTGATTTCCTCTTCTTACATAATAAGTAAATTGGTTGTGAAAAATAGGAAAAAAAGCATGGAGGTCGTTTCTATTGGCTCCAACAAACCCTTTAAGTGCATCAGAAGCGGGGACACTTTGGTTAACTTATCAAGAAAAAACACTGATTCTTAGGATATTAGAATATTTTTTCGAAAAGGCAGATGACCCACGGGCCAAAAATATTACAGGAGGTCTGTGGGAGTCATTGAATTCTTATGTTGTAGAGATGGAAAAGATTTTTCAAGACCATGGAATGACGATACCTGTTGGATTTACAAGAGAAGATGTAAACTTAGAAGCACCAAAGTTGTATGACAATGGATTTGATATTATGTTTGTCCGTATTTTAAAAGAAATTAGCATGGGGATGTACACCATAAATATGAATATGGCTTACGACAACCAAATGATGAAGCTTTATGAGGGTCTTACTTCGACCACTCAAAGAATTTATATGCTAGCCACTCAATATTTGCTGGAAAAAGGCATTCTGACTCTTCCTCCAAAAGCGACCATGCCAAAGTCTACGGAGTTTATTAAAAGGAAAAGTTACATGAGTGGATGGAACCCATTTGATCCTAAGAGGGCTTTGAATGACCTAGAACTGGGTTTTCTTCATCACTCAATCGAGTCAAATAATATTGGATTGCAGCTTATTACAGGATTTGCTCAATGTTCAAAGACCAAAGAGGTTAAAGAATACTTTGTAAAAGGAATAGAACTTTGTAAGAAGCAAATAAAAACATTTCAAGAAATTCTCTTAGATAGCAATGTTCAGTTTTCCGGTACCTCAGGAAGTACGGTAACGACTTCAATAATTCCCCCATTTTCTGAAAAACTCATGATGCATTGTGTCTACCTTCTCAATGGCTTCTGTATGGTAGGGAGTAGTTTTGGGACATTTTTTACTTTAAGAAATGACATATCTTTAAAAACTGCATTAATTGCTAAGGATATATATTTCTACGGCGATGAAGGAATTAAAATTATGATTAAACACGGATGGTATGAGGAACCTCCACAAATGGAGGACCGGGCTCAAATAATTAATGATAATCATTAGGTGTATAGTAATTCATTAATAATGGCCTGTTGTATTAGAAATGAGTAATTCGAAGTATCAAAGATAATTCCAGATTGTTTTAATAAGGCGAGCACGGCTTTGTGTTTGCCTTTTTCATATTGCGGCGGATATTAATTATCGCCTTTACCCCTAACAATGGAGGAACGGTTTGCCAAATTATTTTCTCCTACTCCAAGTACTCCTGTATGACTTCCTGTAAAAAACATAAATTCGAATAATCCCTTTTTCCAAAGGACAGGCACACGCCTTAGGTAAATATCAATGTTAGCAATAAGAAAGCAGTTCAGAACATGTGAGAAATAAATATTTAGTACTTTGTGATTATATCAGAATAACTTTGTAATGAGATTATCATATTGTTGTGATGAGTCTGTTATACCTTTCTAGTATAGTGAAACTATCAAATCACACTAGGAGGAAACAAACATGCTAAAGAAATTCATCGTAGCCTTTACCATCTTAGCTTCTTGTGGTTCTTTGTTCGCCGCCAAGGGTGATAACGTGGAAGCAGCAACATATAATTATCATACAGCAGCGGTTTCGATTGCGAAATCTAATATCGGAGTTCCTTACCGATGGGGCGGAATGTCGCCGAGCGGATTTGACTGTTCAGGTCTTGTGAAGTATTCTTACGGAAAAGCGGGAAGAACACTTAATCGCACTGCAGCCCAAATGTACTATGGAAACGGATATAGACCATCTAATTTGCAAATAGGTGATTTACTATTCTATGGACCATCCAAAGCAAGTGCCCCGACCCATGTTGCTATCTATATTGGATACGGGAAAATGATCATGGCATCCTCATCTAAAGGGGTCATTATCACCTACACAAGCAACCCATATTGGCATGCTCGATATATTGGAGTAAAGCGAGTATAAAGATCATCGATGACGGTGGTCTTTTTTCATTTAATAGTATTTCTTGAAAGCAATTGAATATCTAAACTCTTATTAAACAAATAGGGCGCTAGAGTGAAAAGAGCTACGCATGTGTTATAGATATTTCTTAATTTTGGGTTGCATTTCTATGGGAAAAATGACTTTTATAAAATTCCTGAACCTTCGCAATTGCGCTTATAATTTTGCACCGTTGGATTTAAAGGTAATTAATACATACTATTCGTAATTTATGGGGAAGGTATTTTTTAGTAGAACTTTTTTGGAGGTTGCGTATGGAGGGAAAAGGAAACCAGATTAGGCTAACAGCAGGTGAGATTGCTCAACTTTGGATTCAATACTTAAATGATAGCTCCAGTATATGTGTACTTTCGTTTTTTTTAGAAAAAGCTGAGGATGAAGAAATTAAGCCCCTAATTAAATATGCTATAGAGTTGTCTCAGTCACATATCCAAAAGATTACATCTATTTTAACAGAGGAAAAAAATGTTGTTCCATATGGTTTTAGTATTAATGAGGATGTTGACTTAACTGCTCCTAGGCTTTATTCAGACAGTTTTGTCCTTAATTTTTTGAACCAAATGTCTAAGGTTGGACTTATATCCTATGCTGGGAGTTTGTCGGCATCTATAAGGAGTGACATGAAAGCCTATTACATGGAATGCCTTACGGAAACCATGCAATTATATAAAAAATCAACCGATTTATTATTGTCAAAAGGATTGTTTATCAGATCTCCCAGTATGCCCAATTTAGAGAAGGTTGAATTTGTAAAAAAACAATGGTTTATGTTAGATGTGTTTGGCGAGAAAAGACCATTAACAGCTGCCGAAGTAGACGCCTTATTTGCCAATCTCCAAAGAAACGCTTTGGGAGTTGCGACACTTACTGGATTTAGTCAGGTTGCACAAAATAAAGATGTTAAACAATTCTTTTTAAAAGGATTAGAAATTGGGAATAAACATGTTAAATTATTTAGAAGCAAGTTAGAGGAAAGTAAACTCCCTGCGCCAATGGGATGGGATTCAGAAATAACGAATAGTACAGCGTATACATTTTCTGATAAACTTATGATGTTCTACACATCTGGATTGGTAACTTTGAGCGTCGGGTATTACGGTACAGCAATCAGTCAAAGTCCAAGAGGCGATATTAGTGCAATGTATAACAGGCTATCCTTAGAAGTTCAGTTGTTTGCTGAAGATGGAGCTAATATTATGATAAAAAATGGATGGTTGGAACAGCCTCCAATGGCATCGGATAGAGATGAATTAATAAGGCGAAAGAATCAATAATATCCATATTTAAAGTCCTTCTGTTAATAAGCAAAAGGACTATTTTCATTTCGATTAGAATTTATAGGTCTACGTTCCCGATTTATTTTGATAGGTGCTAGAGGTGAAATAAAGTATAGTAGTATAAAAGAAAATTTTAAAACCCTTCATGGATGGTTAGGACATTTTGGGACACGAGAACCCCTATGTTCCATAATTCATAGTTGACAGGTAGGAATAATATGAATTATAATCCTGTTAATTAGAAATATGGAAATGGTCGTTAAGGAGGGGACTTGGGATGAAAGAACAATATCCTATTTTGGCTGGAGCGGAGTCATTTTTTATGGAAGGGAACGATACGGGCATATTAATTTCCCATGGATTTATGGGCACTCCTCAAAGTGTGCAATACTTGGGAAAAGAATTTTCCAAACTAGGTTATACGGTTTATGCCCCAAGGTTAACAGGTCATGGAACACATTATCGGGACCTAGAGAATACTACGCATCATGACTGGTTTTCAGCTTTGGAAGCAGGTTACAAGCTTTTAAAGGAACGCTGCTCCACGATCTTTGTCATTGGTCAATCGATGGGAGGGGCATTAGCACTCTGGCTGGCAAATAAATATGCAGATATAAAGGGAATCGTTACCATTAACGCTGCTTTAAGTGTACCAGACTATGAATATTTGGTTGGAAAATCAAAGCCAAGGTTTCTTCCTGAAGGTTCGCCGGATATTAGATTAGAAGGTGTTCATGAAATAACCTATAACAAAGTTCCACTTCAGTCTATTCATGAACTCCAAACTTTGATGAAGAAAACGCATGATATCATCCCAACGATCACGCAGCCTATCCTTTGCTTTAAATCGCTTGAAGATCATGTTGTTCCTCACGAATGCACAGATTATATATTCAACCATGTTGGGTCAACTCAAAAAGAAGTGGTGACACTTTATCATTCTTACCATGTGGCATCCATGGATTATGACAAGGATGAAATCATTAAGAATTCACAAAAACATATAGAGAAGATCATTGAAAAAAAAGTTTTAGTTTAGACTAAATGGCCCGTTTGGATGGTTTGAACATTTTGGGACACGAAAACCATCCTCATTTATCAATTTTGTTGTTGACAATGATGGAAAATGCTGATAAATTATAATTCAAAGTTATCCAATCGGAATAATGAAGGTTCGATCAGTCTACTGAAGGCCTTGCAATGTTGAAATCACATGATTAAACATTGCAGGGCCTTTTTGTCTTCAATAACTAAATATAAGGGGTGTTTAAATGGGGAACATTCTAAGGAAAGCGGTGGAACAAAGGCGGCAAAGATTAATAGAAAAATTGATTGCATTTAACGTATATAAGAAAGCTGATAAACATCTTTTTGAATTATCACTAACGGAATTGGAGAATGAATATAGGGAATTCCTACAATCCTGTCACCCACATACGAATCTAAGCTTAATCAAGTGGAATAAGAAATATGACCGATCAGGCACCTGAAGGTCCTTAACTAATTAAGAGTTAGGGGCCTTTTATATATCAATTTTTTCAAAAAAGGAGCAGATATTGATGACAAACATTTTAATTATTTCAGGAAGTCCAACGAGCGTTTCACGTACCGCAGCGATTGCCTCATTTATCGGCGGCATCCTAGCTGAAAAGGGATCGAAGGCGGAACATCTGTCAATAAGGGACCTGCCCGCAGAAGCATTGCTTCACGCACAGTTTAATCATTCAGAAATCAAAAAAGCCCAAAAGCTGGTAGAAGAATCGGATGCATTGATTGTCGTAAGTCCTGTCTATAAAGCAAGTTACCCAGGGATTTTAAAAAGCTTTTTTGATTTAATTCCCGAGAAGGGCTTTGCTGGCAAAACAGTGCTGCCGATTGCCTCAGGGGGTACACTTGCACACCTATTAACACTGGAATATGCATTTAAACCTTTATTTTCGACATTGGGCGCACGGGAAATTCCACAAGGAGTTTATATAGTGGACGCACAGATTAGTTATTCAGGTGATGAAATCAAATTTGTCGATCCACAGCTTGAAGAACGTCTTGCATCAGAAGTACTAGAATTACTAGAGAAGGCAGTGGCCATTAATTAATACAGATTTTTGGATACCAAAAAGGAATTTCTTGGAGGTATACCAATGAAATCACACCTAAATTAATTCATTTTAGTCTTCTTAATCCTTTATTTATTTTTATTAATTGCTTGGACTAAACAACACTCAACAACGAAGACCATCCCTATCAAGGGTGATAACACGACAATAAATAAAAGCTTGGTTTAAGGTGGATATGATTGAAAAGGGGGTATTCAAATGCAAAGAAACACCATAACCGACATCGAATTACCTTCATTAGCCAAGAAAAACAATTTAATAGCAAACTATTATTTAAATCTCCCAGATCTTCTCTTCTTTCAAAAATGCAACCAGCAATACCGTGTTAATCGAGGAATATATAACATGATTGACGATTGGTTTTTCGAGTATGGTATTGTGCAGATTGCACCTAGAAGGATATTTATATTAGCATTTCTGGATTTTGCCTACGAGGAAACAAAAGCAGAATCAACTAAATTTTTAAAATTCGGTCATGGAGGGCTAATGAAAAAACTAAATGACTTCATTAAACATCATGAGAAGGGGGTATTCGGACAAAACTAGTGATAAAAGCTGGGGAAGTGTCCGAACGTTGGGTCGCTTTGGACAAAACTGGTGGAAAAATAGGGGAAGTGTCCGTAAGGAGGGGTTCTACGGACAAAACCGGTGGGAAAATTAGAGGAAGTGTCCGTAAGGAGGGGTTCTACGGACAAAACTGGTGGAAAAAATAGAGGAACTGTCCGTAAGCATAGGTTCTACGGGCAAAACCGATTAAATAATTAGAGAAAATGTCCCTCACGAGGGGTTCCCAAACAGCAAAACCGCCGATCGTACAAACGAAGGCCTGCCTTTTACAAATCCTAAGGCAGGTCTTTTTATATAAAAAACATAAAGGAGACGATTGTAATGAATAATCAAAAGAAACAAATGAATTTAGGAGCATTTTTTATGATTCCAGGCCATCACGTAGCTTCTTGGAGGCATCCTGAAAGTCCGACTGAAGAGATTCTATCCTTTGATTTATATAGGAGACTGGCAGAAACCGCCGAGCGTGGCAAATTTGACATGATCTTTTTTGCAGATGGATATACGGTAAATGACCGAAATGGAGTTGGCATTGAGCAGAGTGTCAACGTAAGACCTGATCCGTTAACACTGCTTCCCGCTTTAGCAGCAGTGACCAAGCATATTGGTTTGGCGGCAACCGCATCGACAACCTACAATGAACCGTTTCATCTCGCACGGAAGTTTGCAACGATTGATCATCTTAGCGGCGGGCGTTCAGCCTGGAATGTGGTGACATCCTCAAGTGAGGAAGAGGCTCTAAATTTTAGTAAGGAACATCATCTGCAGCATGGTTTGAGATACGAACGAGCTGAAGAATTTGTAGAGGTGGTCAAGAAGCTATGGGATAGCTGGGAGGACAATGCCCTGCAAATCAATAAAGAAACAGCGAGATTTGCCGACCCAAATCTTGTGCATCACTTAAACCATAAAGGGAATTGGTTCTCCATAAAAGGACCATTAAATATATCAAGACCTGTCCAGGGCCATCCGGTAATTATTCAAGCGGGTTCTTCGGAAGCTGGGAAGGAACTTGCGGCGAAGACGGCAGAAGTTATTTTTACTGCCTGGCAGACCATTGGTGAAGCACAAGCTTTTTATCAGGATGTTAAAGGCCGGTTAAAGAAATATGGCAGATCGGTAGACTCTTTGAAAATCATGCCAGGTGTGTTTCCGGTGATTGGAAGGACAGAGAAAGAAGCAAACGAAAGGAAACAGCAATTAATTGAATTAATACCGGAAAAAGTAGGAGTTGGGCTGTTATCATCACTTATTAGCTTTGATTTATCGGGTTATCCAGTTGATGAGCCGCTGCCAGAATTGCCGGATATCAACAATATAAACGGAGCAAAAACAAGATTCCAGCTCATCAAGGATTTAGGAGATCGAGAGAATTTAACGATCCGTCAATTATACCAGCGTGTGGCGGGTGCCAGGGGGCATCGAGAGATTAAAGGAACACCTCTACAAATCGCGGACCAGCTGCAGGAATGGTTTGAAAACGGGGCTGCCGACGGATTCAATATTATGCCGCCATACCTGCCGGGCGGATTGGAGGATTTCGTTGATTTGGTCATCCCAGAACTGCAAAACAGGGGACTGTTTAGAGAAGAATATACAGGACAGACGTTACGCGATCACCTTGGCCTCTTAAGACCAGCAAACCATTTTGTAAGGCAGTTTTCGTAGTTGTATTTTTTGGGGATTCTTAGGCATTATTCGTGAATCCAGCTCTTTTGTTTGCGATTTTACGAGTTTATTTGCAAATCCTTAATATCAACAATCTTTTTAAAAAAAGAGCTTTTTGAAAAAATAACTGAAAGGAGTATTCAATGACACTATTAGAAATTAACCAATTAAATAAAACCTTTATAAAAGGAAAAGAAGCGACTCATGTTTTAAATAATATTGATTTGCATGTCAAAAAAGGCGAATTTATTACGATTATCGGGCCAAGCGGCTGCGGAAAAAGTACTCTCCTAAAAGCAATGGCGGGTCTCGATACAGAATACTCGGGTGAAATCAAACTAGATGGAGAAAGGGTGACGGGTGCAAGCATTAAGCAAGGTGTAATTTTTCAAGAACCTAGGCTGTTCCCTTGGCTGACGGTGGAAAGAAATATTGCGGCAAGCCTCCCATTGACGGATAGCGAAGTGAAACAGAATGTTGACAAGCTAATTAAGCTTGTCAGGCTGGAGGGATTTGAAAAAGCGTATCCCAAAGAACTATCAGGGGGAATGGCACAGCGAGTATCGATCGCGAGAGCCTTGCTGAGAAATCCAAAAATCCTTCTTCTCGATGAACCCTTTGGCGCCTTAGATGCATTTACTCGTTCCCATATGCAGGATGCGTTATTGGATATTTGGCGGGAAGAGAAAACCTCGATGGTCTTTGTGACACATGATATTGATGAAGCGATCTATTTGGGGAACAAAGTCATCATTATGAGTGCACGGCCTGGTGCGATTCAAAAAATAATCAATGTCGATTTGCCATTTCCACGAAAAAAGTCAACCAAGTCCTTTCAAGAGTTCCGGCATCTCGTGTTAAGGGAATTCGAAAAAGTGGAAGAGTTAGAGTTAATCGATAGCGCCGGAATTTAAAGGAGGTTCATACATGAGTAACCAATCAGCTTTATCTTTGGAAAAGGTAAACTCCACAACGAAGAAAGTTTTAAAAAGTAAAAGAGACCTAAGCAAGGTTACCAATACGTTAAAAGGATTTATTTTTCCAATCGTCGTTTTAGTCATTTGGGAACTAACAGGGGCTTTGGGGCTCATATCCCCGACGCTATTGCCAAGACCCAGCGCGATCCTGACAACCTTTATTGATTTATTGTTAACTGGAAATTTAATAGAGCATTTTAAAATTAGCTTATGGAGGGCTTTAGGGGGGTTCTTAATAGGCGGGACCCTCGGACTGCTGGTTGGAGTGGCGGTTGGTTTTAAAAAGAATATTGAACAAACGGTAGATCCGACGATCCAAATGCTCAGAACCGTTCCAACATTGGCGGTCATTCCATTGTTTATTCTGTGGTTTGGGTTTGGCGAGGTTTCGAAAATATTGCTGATTGCCAAAGGGGCATTCTTCCCACTATATGTGAACACGTTTTTAGGCATCAGAAGTGTGGACTCAAAATTGTTTGATGTGGCAAAAGTACTGGAGTTTAATCGCTGGCAGCTGATCACACGGTTGATTTTGCCATCGGCACTGCCTAACATCCTATTAGGTTTGCGCTTGTCGATCGGCGTAGCGTGGCTGGCCCTGGTTGCGGCTGAATTAATGGGCTCAAGTGAGGGAATTGGCTATCTCATTATGGATGCACGGCAATTCTCGCAAACATCGATTGTGTTTGTAGGGATTATCATTTTTGCTGTATTTGGTAAAGTTTCCGATTCACTTGTAAAAGTATTCGAGAAGAGACTATTAAAATGGCAGGATAATTTCAAGGGGTAAGGAAAACCTTTGGCTTTAATCCGACTAATCATATGGGTTTATGGAGGTAATCTAATGTCAAAGAAATTAGCACAATATTATAGTTTTCTATTTGTCATAGTCTTACTTTTTTTAAGCGGCTGCTCGGAAGCATCCACTACAGAAGCTTCGTCAAAGGCGGCGAAAAAGGATATTGTCGTGAACATAGGAGTTCAGGGTAAAACAGGGATCCTGCCATATGCAAGAGAACATAAATACTTTGAAAAGGCCTTTGAAAAAGTAGGGGTAAAAGTAACCTGGAATGAGTTTGCAAGCGGACCGCCGCATTTTGAGGCATTGGCTTCAGGCCGGCTGGATTTTGGGTCTGTGGGAGGAACACCAGTCATTGCGGGGCAGTCAGGGAATATCGATTTTAAGGCCATTGGTGTTACAGCTGATGGGAGAAAGGGAAACTCTATTTTAGTACCGAAAGGAAGCACCATTAAAGAATTAAAGGATTTAAAAAATAAGAAAATTGCTGTCGCAAAAGGCAGCAGTGCCTATAACTTTTTATACATGGCATTGGATCGTGCCGGCTTAACAGATAAGGATATTGAGGTTATTCAGCTCCAGCCGGATGAAGCACGGCCGGCATTGGATAATGGTTCGATTGATGCTTGGTCTGTATGGGATCCATATGTGACGACTGCAGTGTTTCAAACGGGAGCAAAGGTATTGGCTTCGGGCGAGGACTTGGATATCAATGCACCTAGCTTTCTGATTGCCAGAACAAAATTTACTGAAGAACACCCTGATTTAACCGTCTTATTTTTAAAGACATACGAAGAGGTCCGCAGGCACTACGTCGAAAATCTTGACGAGACAGCAAAGGAGATAGCGGAATCCCAGAAGGTGGACGTGAAGATCATTCAAACGGTTTTGGAAAATAGTGATCCTATTTTGTCTCCGGCAACAGCTGAATTTAGCAAAGCACACCAGGAACAAGCTGACTTTTTATATTCTGTAGGCGGTATTAATAAAAAGCTGGATACTTCCAAAGTAATCGAGAACAAATTTGTAGAGCAGGCATTGAAGGAATTAACGAAAAAATAATGTAAATCAAAGGGGAGATAGGTTCCTAAATCTATCTCCTCCTATTAGTTTATCAATCAATGTTTTGATCATTATAAAATAGAAAAATAGAAACGCCATACGACGCTTCTATCTTTAATTGAGTCGTTACAATTTTGATCCTAACCTTAGTAAATCATAAACTGTGTACCAACGATAATTAAGAGGATGAAAAGCACTACGATTAAAGCGAATGATGAGCCCATACTGTTTCCGTCAGACAAAACAAACCACCTCCTTAGGGATAGTACATCTTATGGTAAAACGAATATGAGTGTAATGGACAAGCATGGAAATATACTGAAATAATAATGTTTTTATACTAAATTCGAAACAACAAAAGATAGGATAAAACTTTGCACACGCTTAATAATAAACTAAAAGGGTGTGAAGCAAGTGGATAAAGAAGAGGTAGTCATTGAGGAGTTGAACACTTTATTAAGAGGAACGTATATGGGAATTCACGCTTTTGAACATCATATACAAAAGCTGGAGGAAACAGCCATAAAGCAGAAGTTTCAATCCCTGCAGCAAGAAGCGAAGCAATCGGCCCAAGTGCTCGCGGAACGGATTCAAAATTTACATGGGGTTCCCGCAGATAGTGAAGGAGTCTCAGGCAAGCTGAAAAGCTATATGCATAAGATGATGGTCCCTGATGAAACAGATGGTATTATCCAGGATGCTTTAAAGGGAATGGAACAATATGGTGTTGAGTATTCGGAAGAACTCGTAAAGGGAGACCTCGACCCAGAAAGCAAACGCATCGTCGAAGAAGTGATCGATACAAACCGCAGGATTGCCCAGGAATTACGACAATTGCTGCATTAAAAAAACACACAATGAGTGTGTTTTTTAACATGTTTAATGATTAGCAACTTTCTCAAGTCCGCCAGGTTTGTTATGCACGGCAATTTTATCAAGAAGTTTATTACTTTCCATATTTAATCCTTTTAAATTCACTTTGACACCATTTTGATGGTACTTAATGACCACTTTATCGATCGCTCCAACCGCTGAGTCATCCCAGAGGTGTGCATTGGATAAATCAATATCAATTTCATTAACAGCTTCTTTATAATCAAAACTGCTGACAAAGTCTGTTACGGAAGCAAAGAAAAGTTGACCAGAAACATGATAAACCTTCTTATGAGAACCTTTTGCAGAAAGGCAGGTTACTTTTACTTTTGAAATTTTTGAGGCAAAGAAAATAGCACTTAAAATAATTCCAACTAACACGCCCAATGATAAGTTATGTGTTTTTACTACTGTCAAAACAGTCACGATCATAACAAGCGTGTCCGTAACGGGAATCTTTCTGATTGCTTTTATACTCGACCAATCAAATGTACCGATTGATACCATAAACATGACACCGACTAATGCAGCCATTGGAATCTGTACGAGGAAGCCTTGCAGCGAAACAATAAGTGTTAATAAAAACGCACCAGCAACAAATGTAGATAACCGGCCTCTACCGCCAGATTTAACATTAATAACTGTTTGTCCAATCATGGCACATCCGGCCATTCCGCCGAACAATCCAGATACAATGTTGGCAATCCCTTGACCACGCGCTTCTTTATTTTTATCACTATCTGTATCCGTCATGTCATCCACAATAGAAGCCGTAAGAAGGGTTTCCACTAATCCTACAGCAGCAATCGATAAGGAGTACGGAAAAATAATTTGCAATGTCTCAAAGTTAAATGGAATGTCCGGAATTAAAAATACAGGTAATTTAGATGCTAATTCACCCATATCACCAACAGTACGAACATCACTGCCTGTAAAAATAGCGATAGCAGTAATAACAATAATGGCTACTAATGGCGATGGAACAGCTTTCGTAAATCGAGGCAGGATATAAATGATCGCTAAAGCCCCAGCAACCATCGCATACATTTGCCATGATGCACCTTCAAACTGAACTAATTGAGCCATAAAAATTAATATCGCTAGGGCATTGACGAAACCTGTCATAACCGAGCGGGGTACAAATTTCATTAACCGCCCTAACTTTAAAGCTCCCATTATGATTTGGATAACACCCGTTAATATAGTGGCAGCCAGTAAATACTGCAACCCGTGGTCTTTCACTAATGTCGTCATCAATAAAGCTGTTGCCCCCGTAGCAGCTGAAATCATCCCAGGTCTTCCACCAACAAAAGCAATCGTAACGGCAATACAGAACGAAGCATATAATCCAACCATCGGGTCGACACCAGCAATGATGGAAAAGGCAATTGCTTCCGGAATTAAAGCCATTGCAACCACGATTCCTGAAAGAATATCTCCCTTGATATTTCCAAACCATGAATATTTAATTGTGTTTACATTCAAACGCAGCACATCTCCCTTTATTTTATTGTTTTTTGACTTTCAACTCTCATGAAAGCCGGGGCCGTTGTTAACAAAACAAAGTATAAGCGAATGTGACAAATTTGTGAAATACTATGAAAACGGACACAATTTACTTATTCTTTCCCATTCTCTATTTTTCTTCGATTTTCGTCACAACCACTACTTTTTAGTAGGAATTCAATGGAACATGAAAGGAACATTTTTTGTAGAATAATTCCAATTAAGCTGCTTTCGCTTTTTTTAAATGCAGTTTGCGGACCATACAAGAAGATACAAATAAATTTAACAAATTTCCTCTTAACCTGTTAAAATGGAGACATATACTACAAGTGAAACCCAAAATGATATACGAACCCGGTGGATTGCCCGAGGAAAATGTGAAGGTGATAGGGGAGATACATGTTGAAAAAGAGGTCAAGGTTGCGTAAACGTATTCGGGACTGGTTAAAGAAGAGACGAATGCGGAAAGAGGAGAACCCGCTTCCTAGTTTTACAAAACGTAGTATAAATGACCGTCAGCAGCAATTAAACAAGGCGGAAGAATTGTCTAATGATTAACCAGCTAACCGAAGACAATGGCGGATTTCAGCTCTAAATAAAATAGGTCCATACAAAAAGATTATCAGAATAATAAAAAGTACCCTATAGAGTAGACACTAAAAAAAGTCTTCCCTTTAGGGTACTTTATTTCTCATGTATGAAGGAATAAAAGCTGGATAAGCTGAATAAGTCATAGTGAACATAGTTTTGTTGTATTCTCAAACCAAATGATTGGAGTATTTCATTGAGAATATTTTTCGTAAAATGGCCGACAGTCGAAAATAGTGGTTATTTTATGAGTATGAATGGTTTATTTCAGTGAGGAGTTGGTTGTATGCAAGTTGTTACCAAAATGTTTTTAGAACAGCTCGACATGCATTGCCATGAGAATGATTGGTTTGCAACCATGGATCAGGCGCTTCATGGAGTCACCGCAGCTGAGGCAGCATGGACAAGTTCGGGAAACAGCAATTCGATTTGGCAGATTGTCAATCACTTGATATTTTGCAATGAAGACGTAATTCATCGAATAAAGGGCACAGAGAATCCGCATAAGGCAGAAGACAATGATGAAACCTTTGGAAATCCGGGGGATCCAGGAGACGAAATTGGGTGGGCCCAGACAGTGCAGCGTTTTAATGAAGTCATGAATAAATTGAAAACGGTCATTGAAGACCTTGACGATGAAAAGTTAAAAGCTCCCTATGCAGCGAACAGGGACTCAATTGAGCGTTTACTCAGCCATATCATGATGCACGATACGTATCATCTCGGCCAAATTGTTCTGCTGCGAAAGCTGCAATCCTCTTGGGGTGCCATTGATTGGTCTTAAATTCAAAAGTTGGTTTGCCAAGTTCATTGAAAACCATTTAATTAGGCTAAACGAGTGAAAAAGTTAAAGATCAGGATCGCTGGGTGATTCATTTTATTATTTTTTCTTATTAAAAAATCGGGATAGATTAAACTTATTTTACGAATCAGAAGTTTTAAAAATAATTATTGTAAGCAAAAGAATGGATAGGTATAAATTTAAAAAAACACCGGTTGGTGTTTTTTTTGTGGCTATTTTGAACGGCTTATATCTTTGTTAAATATTCATCTAATTGATGAAAGGTTCCATTGTATCCTTCCTGAGCCATCTCATTTGAATCCTCGAAGGTTTTCATCTCTTCCTCAGTCGGAGAAACAGGAGTCACAATCATGGTAAGAATTGTTTTTCCATCGTCCTCGGTTAGCGTAATGGTATTCAGAGTCTCCATTGGCCAATTTGCGTCAAAGGGAGCACGTACAGTGTTACCTTCTTCATCAGAAAAGAAACTGGTGTAAACAATTTTCTCTGGTGCAATCATTTCACGGTATATAAATTTAACCCACATTCTGTCGCCATCCGCAGGAGTCTGGCTGTAGTGGAAGACACCGCCTGGTCTGAAATCTGATTTAGAAACCTCAAATGTCCATCCTTTTGGTCCCCACCAGTTCTTTAGGTGTTCTGATTCAGTTAATGCCTTAAACACAAGTTCACGTGTAGCATCGAAACTATGAATAGTTTTGATTTGAGTTGACATTGTGATTCCTACTAATCTTAGGTTCATTTCTCTTTATTTTGTCTCACTCGTAGATTGTCCAAAATATCGATCCAAGTTGTCAAATTTTTCGAAGTCATGTACTTAAAGGGTGCATTTGTTGGAAATCAGCAGCTGCCAGTATGGCGTCTTTTTTTAGTACCAACGGAGCTCTTAAGTGACACAAAAGGGGGGCAAATAAATCATCTCTATTATTACTGATAAATTAATACCCTATGAGACATAATAAAATGGAGAATTCCCGTAAAAAGGGTGGAGTAATTATGTCTTCAAAAAATCATCGGTTATTGAATATTGCAATGATAATAATCTCTTGGAATACATTGCCTCTCTTGAGGGTTCATAATTTCAAAAGATTTTTACCTGCCTCAATCCTTGCGGTACTATTGTGTTGCTTAGATGCTAAGATTGGAAAACAACGCAGGTGGTGGGCTTTTTATAATAAGCCCCAATCATTTATACGAGATGAATTTCCTTTTCTCATCGGACCGATGTTAGTGACATCATTATGGATATTAAAATGGTCTTATGGAAATTTTAAAAAGTTTCTTATGTTAAATGCTATTGGGGATGTAATTTTTGTATTTCCGTTAACAAGGTTATTTACAAAAATAAAATTATATAGACTTGTTAAATTTAACGAATTCCAGTTCTTTTTATATTTCTTTTACAAGGCTTTTCTCTTGTATGGATTTCAAAGCCTTTTTGAAAAATACAAAAAACTTTCCATTGAATGAATGTTCGTTTTTGGGAATGAAGATGGAAGATAAAGAGGAGTTTTTTAAAAAGAAAAGTTTTAGACAACGTGTCAAGCTCTGTCGCTCATACATTGAGCGATTTTTTTTATTTATATTTGGGGTCGCTTGTATAGAAAGTTGTCAAAAATGAGGATTTCTTTTTGTGCTAACGGAAGGTTATTTAAACAAGGAATTTGGGATTATTCAGAGAATGTATTAGAATATTCGTTTTTACATAGATAGTGAAAAGTTTTATATGGGGGCGGGTGCCATGAAATCCGGCAATATTATTCGGCAGGCAGAGGAATCAGATATCAAATCAATACTTGAAATATACAATCAGGGGATTGTAGACAAAATCGCTACACTAGAGGAGGAAACAAAGGATTACGCCTATATGAAGGAATGGTTTGAAAGGCATCAGGGTCGATATAGGGTCGTGGTGTCGGAACAAGATGGGAATGTAGCAGGTTGGGCATCGTTAAATCCATACAGTAACCGCTGTGCGTATAACGGAGTCGCGGATCTTTCCATTTATATTTCAAGGGACTATAGAGGGAAAGGTTTGGGGAAACAACTGCTCGCTGAAATTGAATCATTGGCAACTGCCAATGGCTTCCATAAAATTGTCCTCTTTACCTTTCCCTTTAATCAATTAGGGCAAGGATTATACCGAAAAATGGGATACCGCGAAGTAGGGGTATTTTATAACCAAGGGAAGTTAGACGGCAAATTTGTTGATGTAATGGCGATGGAAAAACTATTAGGATAACCTGCGAGTTATCCTTTTTATTTACAAATACTTTACATTCTATTTGGTTGAAACTAAGATGATGTTGTTATACCATCATATAAGCAAATAGTTATATGTTTATTTAAGGGGGATCTCCGAATGGAATTGGATCGTACTGCCATATGTTTGAAGTTATTAGGAGATAAAACGCGTTTAACAATGGTTGCCATTCTGAAACAGCGGGAGTGCTGTGTATGCGAATTTCAAGAAGTTTTTGACATGAGCCAACCATCCATCAGCCAACACCTTCGGAAGTTAAAGGATGCCGGAATCGTAAACGAGGCGCGGAAGGGTCAGTGGATATATTATTCTTTAAACCAACAAAGCGACATGTTCGGACTTATCGAAGGTATTTTGAAGTATGCTCCGGACCTGACAGAAAAAATCAAACAGATAGAAGAAAGTAATGCGACGCTTCGCTGTGGCTGCTAAGGGGGAGTAGAAAAGTGAGTACATATACAGAAAAGAAGAGACTGTCATTTCTAGACCGATACCTGACGATCTGGATCTTTTTGGCGATGGCACTGGGGGTTGGGTTAAGCTTTGTTTTTCCTGGATTAGTGAACGGATTAAATAGGCTTCAGGTTGGAACGACATCAATCCCAATTGCTATCGGCTTAATTTTAATGATGTATCCGCCTCTTGCAAAGGTCCGGTATGAAGAGATAGGCAGGGTCTTTAAGGATGTCAAAGTCTTGGTTTTATCATTATTTCAGAACTGGGTTATTGGACCGATATTAATGTTTCTGCTTGCCATCATTTTTCTTCCGGATAAGCCTGAGTATATGGTAGGTCTTATTATGATTGGCTTAGCACGATGTATTGCGATGGTTATTGTATGGAATGATTTAGCCAAGGGTGATACAGAATATGCTGCAGGATTAGTAGCATTTAATGCTATTTTCCAAGTCATATTCTTCTCTGTGTACGCTTATTTATTTGTGACGGTCATCCCAGGATGGTTCGGAATTCATGGGGCAATCGTTAATATTACAATGGCAGAAGTGGCAAAGTCCGTGTTCATCTATCTGGGTGTACCTTTTATAGCTGGAATGATCACTCGCTTTACGATGGTCAAAGCAAAAGGCAGACAGTGGTATGAGAAAGTGTTCATCCCTAAAATTAGCCCGCTTACGTTGATTGCCCTATTGTTTACCATCATTGTGATGTTCTCCCTAAAAGGAGATATGATTGTAAGCCTTCCATTTGATGTGGTTCGTGTTGCGATCCCGTTATTAATCTATTTTATTTTGATGTTCTTTGTCTCTTTCTTCTTAGGAAAGAAAATTGGTGCAAACTATGCTGTGACAACGACGCTTTCCTTTACGGCTGGAAGCAACAACTTTGAACTTGCTATTGCAGTTGCGGTAGGAGTATTCGGGATTCACTCCGGCTCGGCATTTGCTGCCGTCATAGGACCGCTTGTGGAAGTGCCGGTCATGATTGCATTGGTTAGAGTTGCATTATGGTGTAGACGGAAATATTTTAACGAGCAATCAGCTTAATCAAGGAGGCATACAATATGAATAACAAAAAGAAAATTTATTTCTTATGCACAGGGAACTCGTGTCGAAGCCAAATGGCTGAAGGGTGGGGAAAGAAATATTTAGGAGATGAGTGGGAAGTACGAAGTGCAGGGATTGAAACGCATGGATTAAACCCAAATGCAGTAAAAGTGATGAAAGAAGCCGGAATTGATATCTCAAGTCAAACATCCGATTTGATTGACACTGAATATTTAAACAATGCGGATTTAGTGGTAACATTATGCGGCGATGCAGCCGATAAATGCCCAGTAACACCACCTAGCGTCGAACGGGTACACTGGGGATTTGATGACCCTGCAAAATCACAAGGGACAGACGAAGAAAAGAGGGCATTTTTCCAACGTGTCCGCGATGAAATAGGCAACAGGATTAAGCGATTCGCTGAAACTGGTAAGAATTCTTGAACTAACGATATCATTAGGTTTAGATAAGATAAAAAATACTCCTTTTTTAGCGCAACAGCATGATTAACAGTCATAATTATTCCTCCAAAATAAAAGGGTCTCAACCGTGGGTGAGACCCTTGGGTAATAATGGAATTATCATTAAGAACAGCAATTAGATGTATCTTTATTTGAACAACACTCAGCTTTTTCATCCTTCGGCCCATTTTCACAACAGGTTGATGGATTTGTGCTGTTTTCTTCAACATTAGACTTTGTGTAGAAAAACTCCCATTCGTTTCCATCGGGGTCGTGAATCCAAAATTTATCTTGCAGGGCGTAACAACACGTGGTGTTTATTTCGTCGTATTGGGAAAGGATGCCGTTTCTTGCAAGCCTGTTCTTGTGTGCAATAACTTCTTCTGTACTTTCTACTTGAAAACCGAAATGTCCCACTTGATTCCCACTTACTTCATCCTGAAGATTAAGGGTGAAATTCAATCCTGGTGTTTCAACCAAGAACTTCGCATAATCAGGCTTTACCTTCACTGGTTCAGCGCCAAATAATTTGCTGTAAAACTCGATTGATTTCTCTAGATTTGTAACATTAAGACCAACATGCGCATACTTCATTTTGTTTACCTCCAAATTGTTTTATTTAAAATAAATAATGAGAATCCATTGTTAGCACTCGCAAGAGCATCTGCAATTTTGTTGTACCGTAATTAGTTTCTTGCGGTTGATCCATTTTCTGACTACTTTTTGTAGGAATGATTCCTTCTGGAAGTCCTGGTATTTCCAAGCACTGAGGGCTATTCTTTCGGTTTCCTCCTTGCGCAGATTTATCATTTTATGCACTTCATATTCGTTAAAAAACATCCTGAACACCTCTTTAATCAAATAATATTGATTTATTAATCAAAAAAAATTGATATTAATCCTAAAAAAATTAGCAGCTGTTTGCCTTAAAAATACAGCAAAGCTCATGAGACAATAAATTGTTTAATTCTTCCTGGTTCAGTTCGTAAAAACTCCAGGTTCCTTTTGTTTCTTTCTTGATTAAGTTGGCATCCAATAAGATCTTTAAATGGTAGGACAATTTTGATTGAGCCATGTCTATCAAGGGAGATAAGTCGCACACGCACATGCTGCCGTTTTTGGTTAAAAGATTCATGATCTGAAGTCTTTTTTTGTCTGCAAGTGCTTTAAACTTTTGCTCATATTGATCGAACATCCGGTCCATTGATACGTCTTGTATTTTGATGTTTAAGTTCGATCCTTCTTTCATATTCTCACCTTCTTTTCTTTCATCAAATAATCTTGATGTATTTATATTATATCCAATATTTTCTTGTGTCAACATTTTCATCAAAAATATTTGATTTATATTGCGACTGGTGTTGAAGGAGTTTTAAATTGGAACTCCAGCGGCAATCCTGTTGTATCCATATTTCCTAACCATTGATGAAGCAAATAAAATGCTACGTCTTTGAAGGGTCTTTTAAAAAGGTTTAAAAACGATGCTGACCATACGGATATTAATGGTGCAGGAAAAATTATAGGTTTTGCAGCAGCAGTAGTCTCGGACAGTACTTATGCCTCATTTAAAGCCAGGTGTTTCTTATGAGAAAATGGTTTAGATAACTATTGTCTTAATCTTATTTGGAAATGGATATCTGATTGGTGTTTTCCTTGTAACAAGTAAAAGCGAAGGGGACCAGCCAAGCTGCCTTCGCTTTTTTCTATATAGTTGGCAAACCGTTGTGGAAATTTGTTGTTTTTATTCTTAAGTATCTTGAAAATAACATATGTAGAAGCAAAATAAATAGCAATATATTAAGTACACAAAAAATATTGATTGCAAATTTAAGGAAACCCCAACGAGAATGGGAAGGAGTATTCTTAAAATCAACAAGGATTTTGAAAGTAGTTATCAATAACTTTTTCTATAAAGCCAGAAACGAAAAGTTAGAAAGGGGAATTGGAATATGAAAAGACAAAGGAAATCTCGCAGTAAACTACTTATTATTACGACTCTCCTTTTAATATTTGCTTTAGTCATTGGGGTTTACTATGCAATCAAACAAATGAATAGCGAACAGAGGCCAGCTAAGGAAAGCCCCATTATAACAAATCCTTCCGGTAAAAAAACAGGGGATTCGAAGATTTCAAGACTTGAGAAATTGGTAGAGGAAACGTTTTCCTTGTCTAAGGAAGGGAAGGTTCCAAACATTCCCTTCGTCTCGGGTAAAACAGGCTGGAATGAAGTAAATAAAGAGTGGGGAACATCAGACCATATTTCGGAAACGGCTAAAGGAAGGTATGAGGAATACGAGAGTCATCAAGCTACAATCGGCTATGTTAATAATACGGTGAATGATTTACGCTCTTATGATTCGGATCTACAAAAGATTTCTTTAAATGAAATTAAGAAAAAGGGTGGAGAACCCGATGATATTCGATACTATAAAGATTCAACTCATGACCAAATGATCCTTGTCTATCATGCAACGACTTCTACTGATTTATTATGGGTTTTACCCAAAAAAACAGAGCAGGAGCCAAATCCTAAAGTTGACCATATCTCACTCTTTACACAACTTGAACAGACACCAAATCAACAAGAAAAGCAGATGATTTCAGAAATTATTTCTAAAATGAGCTTAGAAGATAAAATTGGCCAGATGATTCTTGCTGGGATTTCGGGGACCTCCATGGATGCAAACGCAAAAAGTTTAATAAGCCAATTCCATGTAGGTGGAATTATTTTTTACGCAAATAATTTTAAAACCCCTGAACAAACCGTTCAACTTGTGAATCAACTGAAGGCAGGAAATAGTTCGAATCTACCGCTTTTTTTAAGTGCTGACCAAGAGGGAGGACGTGTAACCAGATTGCCAGGTGGTCTTGTTAACTTTCCTCCAAATGAACAGATTGGAAAGGTGAATAACCCTGAGTTTTCTTATAAAGTCGGAACACTTTTAGGTCGTGAATTAACAGAATTTGGTTTAAATCTCGACTTTGCACCTGTTCTTGATATTAACAGCAATCCAAATAACCCTGTTATCGGGGATCGATCATTTGGAAACAATCCAGAAATAGTAAGCAAACTTGGAATTCAAACAATGAAAGGGATTCAGTCGCAGAACGTCATCCCAACGGTGAAGCATTTTCCTGGTCACGGAGATACGTCAGTTGATTCCCATCTGGAACTCCCAATTGTCAATAAAAGCCTTGAAGAACTTAAGAAACTAGAGTTAATTCCGTTTGAACGTGCGATTGATCAGGGAGCAGATGTGGTGATGGTCGCCCATATCTTATTGCCTCAATTAGATAAAACTAATCCAGCATCCATGTCAAAAGCTGTCATGACGGATCTTCTTAGAACACAACTTAGTTTCACGGGAGTAATCATAACAGATGATATGACAATGGGAGCTATAACAGAGCATTTTGATATTGGCGCAGCAGCGGTCGAATCAGTAAAAGCAGGAAGCGATATTATTTTAGTAGGACATGATTATAATAATGTTGGAAAGATTACCTCCACTTTAAAAACTGCTGTAGAAAATGGGGAAATTTCCGAACAAAGATTAAATGAAAGTATAAAAAGAATTATTCAATTAAAAAGGAAATATAGCATTACCGATACGAAAGTAGAAAATCCAAACATAAATGAATTAAATAACTCAATCAATAGTCTTCTAAATAATTATTTACACTAAAAATTAAATTGTTTGTGAGTTAAAAGGATTGCTTTTTCCTTATTTGGGTGTACTTCTCGAGCAAGACATGTTGAATTTACTAATTAAATGTCGCCAAGCAGATTTGGACAGTTCGGGTCTTGTGAAATATTCTTTCGAAAATCATCTTATCTTTGCTTTGAAAAAATCTTAATTTAAGGACGTTTTAAAATCAGTTGAAGGAAGCAATAAAGGACATAAAAAGCCGGATACAACCATCGTATCCGGCTTTTTATGTTACATCCTAAGCAACCCAAAGTAAAATCGGACCAGCCCAATCTTAAGGTTTGAAAAAAATTCGTTCAGATAGCCGGTGTTACGGCAATGACTAATTTGATTTTTCAACGTTTGTTTAAAATTCAAAAAACTCACACTATTGTAAACAAAAATGGTATATTAGTACTGGGTCGTTATATCTATTATAAGGGGTGTGTTAGTGTGTTTAATGTACTTGAAAAGCGGATTGGCAGCCGATTACTGCTGCCTGGGGATGAGCGCTATGAGGAAACAAGAAAAGTTTGGAATACGGCGGTTGATAAAAAGCCGGCAGCCATAGTCGTTTGTGAATCAGAGGAAGATGTGATTGCAGGAGTACAGTTCGCGAAAGAAAATCATCTATCCATCTCCATGCGTGGTGGCGGACATCATGTTGGCGGCTTTGCGGTTTGTGAGGGAGGCCTGATGATTGACTTATCACAGATGCGGAAAGTAACTGTGGATGAATCTAGACAAGTTGCACTTGTAGAAGGCGGCGCTACACTTGGAGATATCGACCTTGAGACGCAAAAATACGGTTTAGCGGTACCGACTGGCACGGTTTCTGAAACAGGAGTAGCTGGACTCGCACTGAATGGCGGATTTGGTTATTTAAGAGGAAAGTATGGGTTAACATGTGATAATATCGTGGGTGCAAGAGTGGTAACAGCAAATGGTGCAGCCATTGATGTGAATAAAGACAACCATCCTGACCTGTTTTGGGCCATCCGCGGAGGCGGCGGCAATTTTGGAGTCGTTACGAAGTTTGAATTTGCCTTACATAAAGTAGGACCAGAAGTATATGGCCTAGACGTCATGTACGATTTTAAGGATGCAAAAGGCATCATACAAAAACTGCAAGCATTCTTGGCAGAAGCCCCAGATGAGGCCGTTTCTATTAATCTAACAGCAACCGTATTGCCACCTGCTCCATTCTTACCAGAATTCTTACATTTTAAAAAGGTCATTATGTTTACAGGTATATATACTGGAGATGTATCAGAAGGGGGAGCCATTCTGCAGCCGCTGCGCGAATTAGCAGCTCCGATCATGGATCATACAGGTGTCATGCCATTTGCTGAGTACCAGAAGAAACTGGATCCGATGGTACCTGATCACGTTCGTGTCTATGGCACTTCACTTTACTTTGACGAGTTAACGGATGAAATTATCGACCAACTTCTTTCTAAAATCGACAATGCACCTGCTCCAAGTATTTTGGTACAGCTATGGGCACTTGGAGGAAAGATGAACCGAGTACCTGCAACGGCTACACCTTATGCTATCAGGGATGCGAAATTTGTCCTGTTGGTTGATTGCATGGCTATGGCAGGAGACGACGTTCTATGTAAACAATGGGTTGACTCTGTTTACGGGGGATTGCTGCCATTCTCCCATAAAAAGGCATCCTACCTCAATGGAATTGGTGCAAATGAAGAGGCAACAACAAATGCATTCCAAGAAAACTATGCAAGATTAGTAGAGATTAAGGAAAAATACGATCCAGAAAATCTTTTCCGCCACAACCATAATATTAAGCCATCTAAGTAGGAGGCAAAATATCATTTGATAATAGTTTGAAAGGGAAATAGGATTGATTTCCTAGGCTGCTTCCTACACTTTGAAAACAAGGATTAACTCAGCGATGAGTTAATCCTTGTTGCATGTTAAATAGAAGTAATTTAATTTTCATTGATCTGAACGAATTGGTCTTCGGACAAAACAGGTGTAAAAAGCGGAGGAACTGTCCGAAAGCAGGGTTCCTACGGACAAAACCGTTGGAAAAGGCAGAGGAACTGTCCACAAGATGTGTTTCCTACGGACAAAAAGGATGAAAAAAGCAAAGGAACTGTCCGTAGGATGTGTTCCTACGGACAAAAAGAATGAAAAAAGCAAAGGAAATGTCCTTAAGAAGGATACCTACGGACAAAACTGGTAAAAAAAGTAGAGGAACTGTCCGTAGGAAGAGTTCCTACGGACAAAACGGTTGAAAAAAGTAGAGGAACTGTCCGCAAGAAGGTCCCCTACGGACAAAATCGTTGGAAAAAGCAAAGGAACTGTCCGTAAGAAGGTCCCCTACGGACAAAACCGTTGGAAAAAGCAAAGGAACTGTCCACAAGAAGGTCCCCTACGGACAAAATCGTTGGAAAAAGCAAAGGAACTGTCCGCAAGAAGGTCCCCTACGGACAAAATCGTTGGAAAAAGCAAAGGAACTGTCCGTAAGAAGGTCCCCTACGGACAAAACCGTTGGAAAAAGCAAAGGAACTGTCCACAAGAAGGTCCCCTACGGACAAAACCGTTGGAAAAAGCAAAGGAACTGTCCGCAAGAAGGTCCCCTACGGACAAAACCGTTGGAAAAAGCAAAGGAACTGTCCGCAAGAAGGTCCCCTACGGACAAAACCGTTGGAAAAAGCAAAGGAACTGTCCGTAAGGAGGAATCCTACGGACAAAACCGTTGGAAAAAGCAGAGAAATTGTCCGTAAGAAGAGTTCCTACGGACAAAACCGTTGGAAAAAGCAGAGAAATTGTCCGTAAGGAGGATTCTTATGGACAAAACTTGTAAAAGAAAAGCAGGAACTGTCCGTAAGCAGGGTCCCTACATCCAATCAACGCAAATCCAGCCAATTCCACCAAACAAACCAGATACGATATATGCAATCCCTTGAACACGTAATAGAAAGATTTGTATGCTCAAAACTCTCCATTCGCAATTTTCAAACCCAAGCATCATCTTGGTATTTATAAAATTTACCCTTTATGGAAAATAATAGTATTAATGAGCGTATTTTTGAAACTAATTAGATTATGGAGCAATAACAATGGCGATTATTTTATATTACTTGACTTTTGGAATGGCTGCATTCTTTTTTACCCTTTTTATATTCATGCTTTTTGGCTGGCGTTGGTTCATGAAACGGATGGTGAAGCAAATTGGGAAGATTATTTTAACAGACAATTACCAAGAAAATGTGATGGAATTGATGCCCGGACTCCGGCATATGGGAATTCAAAATATGCTCGAAAATAGTTTGCGGGCAGAAACAGGCGATGTTCTCCACCGTCCGCTTGGCTCTTCGAAAAAATGGCCGCATTTAGATTCGATTACCTTCATTCCCGCCCAAACATCACCTTTTCCGATTGACGCTGAAGAAGATGTTGATGTGGAAGTAACCATTGGGCCTCAAGCAAAAAGACCGATGAAAATAAAAATACCGTTAATGATCAGCGGCATGGCCTATGGGATTGCACTCAGTGAGGAAGTGCGACTTTCATTGGCGCAAGCAGCGAATAATGTTGGAACCGCCATTAATTCTGGTGAGGGGGCCGTTTTGCCAGAGGAAATCAATGTCGGCGGAAAATATATTTTACAGTTTTCCAAAACTGATTGGTCCAAGGAGGAAGACTTAATTAAGCGGGCCGATATGATTGAAATTAAGTTGGGACAAGGCGCATTATTCGGGACAGGTGGGAGAATTTCCCCCAAGAATTTAACGGGCCGTGCACGTGAACTGATGGGATTGAAGGAAAACGAGGATGCCGTGATTTATGATAATTTTGTTGTAGATCAAACACTGGATGATCTGAAAGAACTTGTTGATGAGCTTCGGAGTATGACACGCGGTGTTCCCATTGGCTCGAAAATAGGGGCTGGCGGGAAAATTGAAGACGATATTGATCATTTAATCTATATGGGTGTTGATTATATTGCGGTTGATGGCGGACAAGCAGCAACACTCGGTGCCCCGCCTATTTTAACTGACGACGTTGGAATACCAACTCTGCATTCGATTGTCAGGGCTGCTAACCATCTGGAAAAGAGAAACATGAAGGGAAAAATCAGTTTAATTGCCTCTGGCGGACTTCTAGTACCCGGGCATTTTTTAAAAGTTCTCGCCCTTGGAGCCGATGCTGTGTATTTAGGCTCCGCTATGTTATTTACCGTCTCACATCCGCAAACATTGAATGCCCTTCCGTTTGAACCGCCGACACAAGTTGTTTGGAATCAAGGGAAATACAAGGATCAATTTAAGATTGAAACAGGGGTAAAATCCGCGGAGAAATTCCTAACAGCGTGTACAGAAGAAATCAAGATGGCATTAAGAGCAATGGGTAAGCGTTCTTTGAAAGAGTTATCGAAACAGGATCTGGTATCCTATGATGAATTGACTGCCCAAATGGTGGGAATTCCGTTTTCCTTTGACCCATGGGAAGAAAAACAATTGGAGAACTGACTATGGCGAACATTTTATTTAATTTAACTTTTGCACTTATGTCCCTGCTATTTATCATGTTGCTATTCATGCTCATTGGTTGGCGCTGGATTATGAAAAAAATAGTGAAAATGGCTGGCAAGATTATTTTATCCGACAGTTATCAAGAAAATATTATGGAACTGATACCAGGCCTTCGGCATATGGGCATTCAAAATATGATTGAAAATAGCTTACGGGCAGAAGCAGGAACTGTCCTTTTTCGCCCTCTCGGCGGCTCTGCAAAAAAATGGCCGCATTTGGAATCCATCACTTTTATCCCGGCACAAACATCACCATTTCCAATTGACGGTGTAGATGAGGTAGATGTTACAGTTACGATTGGACCAAAGGCAAAAAAACCAATGAGTATTAAAATTCCATTGATGATCAGTGGAATGGGCTTTGGTGTTTCTCTTAGTGAACAAGCTAAACTTTCTTTGGCTAAAGCTGCAAATAACACAGGAACTGCGATTAACTCTGGTCAAGGCGGAATTCTACCCGAGGAATTAAACACTGCCGGAAAGTATATTTTACAAATTGGTAAAACCGATTGGTCAAAGGAAGAACATTTATTGAAACGGGCTGATATGATTGAAATTAAATTAGGCCAGGGCGCTTTAGCGGGAATGGGTGAAAAAATTCCGCCGCAAAAATTAACAGGCCGTGCTCGGGAAGTAATGGGATTGAAGGAAAATGAAGAAGCAGTCATTTATGAAAACTTTTTCGAAAATCAAACATTGCTAGATTTAAAACTGCTTGTGGATGAACTGCGAGTACTATCAGGTGGAGTCCCCATAGGTGTCAAGATTGGCGCGGGTGGAAAAATGGAAGAAGATCTTGATCATTTACTCTTTATGGGGGTTGATTTTATTACCATTGACGGCGGACAGGCAGGCATGCATGGGGCCCCGCCAATATTGTTTGATGATTTTGGAATCCCGACATTACATGCTGTAGTCAGGGCTGTGAACCATCTTGAAAAAAGAAAGATGAAAGGGAAAGTTAGTTTAATCGTATCAGGAGGCATGTTAGTCCCCGGACATTTCTTAAAAGTGCTTGCACTCGGAGCCGACGCTGTATATGTAGGCACCGCCATGCTATTTGCTCTTGCACACGATCAAGTATTGAATGCCCTGCCATTTGAACCACCTACACAAGCGATTTGGTATGACGGCAAGTTCAAGGATCAATTTAAAACCGAAGATGGGGAAAAAACAGCGGAGAAATTCCTAACTGCTTGTACAGAAGAAATGAAAATGGCATTAAGAGCAATAGGTAAACGCTCTTTAAAAGAGTTGTCAAAAAAGGATTTGGTTTCCTATGATGAATTGACGGCTAAAAAGGCAGGAATTCCGTTTTCCTTTAGACCATGGGAAGACATTCAAATGGAGAAATAGACCCGATCGAAAATATCCCCCATCCATTGGTGGGGGATATTTTCGATCGGTTTCAAGTATCAAATATCATCCGGAGTTTTTCTTTGACAGGAATGCCTAACTCGCCCTCAATATATTTTTCCATTTTTGAACCTATTTGTTTTGCATAGCTCATCATGTCATTATTAACTAACAGATGAATGTACTCCCAATAAATTGATTCCGAATATTGGTCAAGTTGTAAAACTTGATCGTAATAAAGCGTGCCTTGTTTAAAATCTTGCAGCATCCAGAAGTATTGCCCAAGCTCTTGCAGGGCTTGAATGATTTTTTTCTTTGTAGATTCTCTTATGGAACCCAGAAACGGTTCATAAGGATATTCAACCAACAAATCATCGTTATATAAAGCCGCCGCTTTTTTTAAGACTTCGATTCTTTCTTCTGAAGATTGACCATCAACCGGTGTAAAGAGCCGTTGAAACATTTCCAAATCAATATCACATTGATTTTTATCTAGGAAAAATAACTCACCGCTCTGAATAATATATTTGGACAACCGGGCTTGAGCTAAGTCTGGCTCTAGAGCCTTTCTAAGCGTGGATAGGGAAACATAAAAGCGATTGTTCTGTGAAGTATAATTTCCTTCCGGGAATAATTCTTCTAATAAAATTTCTTTTGGTATCTTTTGCTGGTAATGCACGGCTAAATACAGAAGCAGCCGCAAACTTGATTTCCGATTAACTGTAATCGGAGTATTCCCGTTCAGCAGTTTAAATTCACCAAAAAGCTGGATAGAAAGTTTATGGGTCTGCTCATGCACCTTGACTTCCGAAGAAGAGGAATCGTCTGCCGCCGTTTTCTTAACGAGTTGGAGTGTTTGATTTACTAAAGAACTGAAATAGCTGTACGTTGCAAAGTAGTTCAAAGACTTTTGCAAGCATTCTTCAGCCTTCCCAAGATTTGCTTTCTTCCAATAAATAAAACCAAGTTCAAGGTATCCCCAACCAAGATCAGTGTCTAATTGCAGCTTTTCTGCCTCCGCCATGCCCTGGTTTGTAAACATAAGGGCTTTGTCGATGTCTCCTGTTAACCGATAATACTTTCCGATGGCAATTAAGGGATAAACACGGGCACCTTCATCATCATAATCATTGGAAAGTCTCTGTAGTTCTTCCACAAATGGCTTGGCCTTGGCTAATTCATTCTGTTCCAATAAAAGTTCCGTTAACACCCAGGTCGCATGCATCCGGCTGTCTGGTGCTGCCCCTAGTTCTATGTTCATTAATGCTTTTCTGGCATAAGCAACACCTTCCTCAAGCTGGCCGGTAAATCGGCAGCATTGGGCGGCAAGCGCCAGATTGACGGAAACGAGGTCCGAATGCCTCATAAGTTGACTCCCTTCATTGGAAGACAGAAACAATGCCCTTGCCCCTTCAATATCACCGCAATAAAACAGGATGATGCCGAGTCGGTGTTCCAGGTACACAAGCGCAGTTGATACCCCTTTCTTTCTTAAGCTATTCATGGTTTGTTTCAACGGTTCGATATAACTGCCAAGGATGGCAACAGGCACACTCCGGAAAAGAAAATGGGAGAAAAGGGCCATCGAGATGGACGGGCAGATAGACTCCAAGGAGCCATCGAGTAATAAAATAAACCGTTCCGGCGTATAGAGATTCATCATCTTCTGCATAATGCGCGCAGCATCCCCATAGCTATCGGCAGCCAAATAATGGGCGAATGTAAAATAATATTGATATTGGGTCTCATATATTTTTGCTGCCTTTAAATGGAGGACACGAACCTCTTGTTTTCCCTTCGTTTCAATAAGTTTTTCATATAAATACATTCGAAAGAGGGGAAGATAGCTTGATTTGCCATCTTGATGTTTGCTGATAAAGATCCGCTGTTTCACTCTTTCACTAAGCCACTCTGGAGGACAATCTGGCAAAAACGATGAGGTCATTCTGTCATCCCATTCATGCAGAACACTGGTAAGAGGCAGATAAGAAAAAAATTCCGTTCCCGTTCCAGAAGAAGTGAGCAGTTCAGGCTCCAGTTCCTCAAATAAGTCAGCAAAAGGGAAGAGTTTCCATTCCCATCGGCGATTATCTGGATTACCCCCTCTCCACGCTTCCAAAATCATAGGCAGACTTGCCGGCCACACTGAAGTTTTTAGTTGAAGCAGGCCCAATTCATGGTCGGCCAACGAAATTCCGTTTAGTTGAAAATATTCGTTTGTTTCTTGAGCGGAAAATTCAAGATCTTTCTCCGTCCATTCAGCAAGCTTATGCTGGATTTTTAATTTGGCATAAGGAAAAGGGGGACGCTCCCTGCTAATGACCACAATGGTGACGGAAGATGAGCAATGCTGGACAAGCTGAAGAAGGAAGCTGCTGAACTCAGCCGATTCCACCAAGTGATAATCATCCAAAACAATCGCAAGCGGCTCTCTCCAATGAGCCAAAATCTCAAGAAGGTCTATTTCTCCTGCAGGAAGCGTTATCTGAGGCTCTTTATGTGACAACCCTTTGGTTAGAAGCTCAATAAAGGATGAAAAGCCGCCGCTCAAAGTATGAAACGGGAACCAGAGGGAAGGAATATCCCGATGGCGGAGGAAATCGGAAATAAGTGTTGTTTTTCCATATCCGCCACCAGCAACCACGCTGACGAGCTGTCGAGTAAATGCCTGTTCGAGCCGCTCAAACAAGGTGTATCGCAACAATGAATTTTCGCTTTGTGGTATCCGTAAACGGTTTGTAAAGTCCACCGGGCCGTCCTTCTTTCCTGTATGAATTAGAGATTGTTAGTTTACTAATTATACCATGGTAAGAAAGTCATGGAAATCTGTAAGAAACTCGTAAGAAATCGGTAAGGTGTCAGGTTTATAGTGAGACTACAGAATACATGATAAAGAGTTCCAACCTGCGGAAGAGGCTGGCAAACTTGCGGATTGATCTCGAAACTTGAGAAGGAGGCCCCCACTTGCGGATAAGGTAGCACAACTTGAGGATGAGGCAACGCCACTTGAGGATGAGCCGCTGCCACTTGCTTTCGAGTTCCTACAAAATGAGAAACCCGTTACTTATGAAAAGCATGTATTCACAAGTTCAAAGGAGGTAAAATCAATGAAAAAAATATGTTCAAAAAGCGGCTGGATCAGCCTGTTTACAGTCATATTTCTCTTTATGGCCTATGTGGTCATCCAGTATTTCGTAGTAGGAGCAAAGCAGGCAGGAGTGGTGCAAGGGAAGCTCGCGTCAGCTGATTTTCCTTTTAAACCTTGGGTAGGTGTGCTGTATACCCACATAATTGCCGGAAGTGCAGCGTTCATTCTCGGTCCATTCCAATTCCTGCGAAAACCTGTTGGAAAAAGAGCCTCGTTACATCGGAAATTAGGTTATGCGTATGTACTGTCGATTGCCTTGGCTGGGGTGGCCGGCGTCTACCTATGCGGGTTTGCCACTGGAGGACTAATCGCTGGAGCAGGATTTTTTATGCTGGATCTTTTGTGGCTGGCGACCACTGGTATCGCCATACGCAAGGTCTGGCAAAAGGAATTTGCCGCCCATCGGCGCTGGATGATTCGCAGCTATGCGGTGACATTGGCTTTTGTCACCTTCCGCTTGTACCTGATTCCTTTGACCGTCCTTTTTGATTTACCGATTGAAACGGCGATGAAAATTGCTTCATGGCTATGCTGGATGACTAACCTTATGCTGATCGAGGGTTATTTTAGGAGAAAGAGGGTTAGGGAAAAGGTTGGCATTTTCATAAACTAAATCAAAATTAAGGACGGGATTTATAAATGATAAAACGAAAAGATATCATTCTAACACTTTTCATTAACGGGCTTGTGCCATGGCTGGTTTATCTATATCTATCAAAACACATGAGCAGTGTTGCTGCACTTTCGATCGCAACTCTTGCGCCGCTAGCTGATAATCTATACTTTCTTATAAAACGGAAGAAGTTGGATGTTTTTGGGGTGCTGATGCTGTTCATCTTTTTATTGACGCTCCTGTTGGTGATGCTCGGTGGCAGCGAAAAAATATTGCTGATAAAGGAATCGTTTATTACGGCCGTTGTCGGATTTACTTTTCTCGTATCGTTATTTTTCAAAAAGCCATTAATGTTCCATCTTGCCTTACGTTTTATCGGTACCCAAGGATTTAAGGATAACTGGAAATATGGTTATTTCAGGTTCGTCATGAGACTGATGACCATTGTCTGGGGGCTCTGCCTGGTTATGGAGGCAGGTGTCAGAATCACGCTGGTTTTTGTTCTTTCAACGGCCACCTATTTGGCGATTTCCAATATTGTGTTATATGGCTTTATCGGGGGAGCCATCCTCTGGACCGTGTATTATCGCCGCATCTCCCGACAGAAACTGGCAGCCATTATCAATAAGTGATGTATGGGGCAGGTTCTTGTGCCTCAGATATACAAAAAAAGAGGGAACCATGATGAAAATTACGAGTTTAACAGAACAGGATAAAAAAAGTATCAAGTCCTTATTTAAAGAGATTACAAGCGAGCTGCAAAAGAATGGCATCCGTCAGTGGGACCGATTTTACCCCAATCGTTTTGTTATTGGAAGGGACTTAAAACAACGGCATCTATTTGGTATCAAGCAGAACAAAAAGGTCATTGCCGTCATCACCGTTGATGGGAAAAAAAGCGGGAAATATAAAGCCGTTGCATGGGAGGGAGATGTAGAAAAAGCTGGTTGCATCCACCGGCTCGCCGTCCATCCAGAATACCAGGGGCAGGGGGTAGGGAAAATGCTACTTCAATATGCAGAAGAGCGTGCGCGATTGCAAGGCTTCACAAGCATCCGTCTGGACGTGTTTTCTGAAAATCCTTCTGCGGTTTCTATGTATCGACGTCTGGGTTATGAAGAAAGAGGGGAAATTTCATTTCCATTTCGAAAAGCACCTTATCTTTGCTTTGAAAAAATCTTACTTTAACAGTTTACTATCAAGCTGAAAGAAGGAAAAAGCGATGATAATTCTATATATTTTCTTAGCGGTGGGAGGCTTTGTATTCCTTGGCATATGGGGCCAATGGCAGGCAACTAAATTTGACGCAAATCGCTATCCTGCACCCGGAATGTTTGTTGAGATGGATGGACGTAAACTTCATTATATAAGCAAAGGAATAGAAAACGGGCCGGTGGTTATTTTTGACCATGGCTGCGGCATCGGCTCCTGTTCCTTGATTTGGACACTTGTGAGTGATAAAGTTTCCGAGTTTGCGAGAGTTATTAGCTACGACCGTGCTGGATATGGCTGGAGTGATCCGGGATTTTTCCCACGCACAAATGAATCAGCAGTAGAGGATTTACGCACCTTAATTGAAAAACTCAATCTTAATGGACCGATTTATTTGGTTGGACATTCCTATGGCGGGATAAACATCCGCTTGTTTGCAAAAAAATATCCCAATCTGGCATCAGGAGTCGTCTTCGTGGATGCTACCCAGGAAGATGAAGTAACCACACGTTTTCCCGCAAAATACGTGAAAGGGCAAATGTTGGGGCGCAAAGCGTTTAACATGCTTCAGTATCTTTGTTACGTTGGCATTCTCCGGATAATGGGTAAATTGCGTGTTTTCAAGGAATTAAATAGGATTCTGGATCACTTTCCCAAAAACATCCAGCCACTTTACCGATCTATCCTCTATTTAAACAAAACCGCAAAGACGGTAGCAAGTGAGTTTTCCAACCTGGACATTGGATACAATCAGGTCAGAGGGGCTACCCTTGGAAGCGTACCACTAGTGGTGATCAAGTGTGGAATTGTTGAAAATCTCAACGGTTTTTCAAAGGAGGAAGCTGCATGGGTCAAGACAGCATTGCATGATGTAGCCGTTGAAATGTCTCGTCTTTCAGAAAATGGTGAGTTATGGATTGCGGAAAACAGCGGCCATAACGTACATGTCGCCGACCCGGAGCAGGTCGTAAAAGCTATAAGGAAAATTTGCGGTTACAATCTAAGCAATAAGAGAGTCGAATTTTTATAGAATTTTAGTAAAGGGAGGGGGCGTTTCGTATGGAGAGAAAGAGATTGAGTTTATTTTTTGTTTGTATCTATATTGTATGGATGATGAAGGAATGGATATTTTACCCTCTACATGACGCCACCCTTGCTTCCATTGTGATAAAAATCGTCGTATGGATAGTGCCAGTTTATCTATATCTTAAACATGTCGATCAGATTCGGAGCCCTTTTTCTTTCTTAAAACTTAAACAGAATATAAGGAAGGGGATAGCGTGGGGGATTATTGTAAGTCTGTTATTGGTCCTGCTCGAGATTGTTCCGATCTTTGTTTTTAAAGGGCAAATGAATCTAAATTTAGGTATACGCTGGGTTACAACCTTCATTTTTGCATTTCCGGAGGAAGTGTTGTTTAGAGGCTTTATTTTACAAAAAATGGCTAAGTCAATTAAGTTCTTAAAGGCAAATCTATACTGCTCCTTGCTATTCGTCTCGATCCATTTTCCTGCCTGGTTTATACAAGGGACAACTTTGCCAAAGCTGACCTTAAATATATTAACGGTTTTTATTATAGGATTTGGTTTGGGTTATCTCTTTAAAAGATCCAATTCACTATGGTCCACCACAATTGTCCATACGGTTTATAATTTATTATTGTATACACGGACGTAATGAATAGCGATACCGATGAGCAAACAGCTATTGCAGTTTGCTTCGTATGGACGAGGGAATGCGCGCTCCTTTATAAAAGGAGCCGCGCGGAATCTATTTAACTAGTATATACATATTCCACCAATTTTTTTAGTCCATCATCTTGCTGTTGTAATATTTCAAGCTGTTCTCGCTGTGATTCTAATTTTTTTGCATTCTCTCGAAGTTCTATAACAACATGACGGTGAACATCATTAATCCAGAATAAACTGCTCGGTGAGGAAGTAAGCTGCTGCAGTAAATGTTGAGTTGATTTCGCCTTATCAACTAGATCTGAAAATTTTTCAGCTGTTGCCGTTTCTCCTAAAATAATAAAAAAGCCGCAGCAAAGCTTAAAAAGAAAAAGCAAATCGAAGAATTAGCAAAGGAAGATATCGTTGATGTTCCTACATTAGAAAAGGGAATGAAAAATACGATTAAAGAACTAGAACAAAATCTCCTGAAAATCTTTGAATTAAAAGAATGGGATAGTCATGAATTCTTTGTAAAACTGCATCCTCAATTGAGACTGACAATTGAGGAGGATGAATCAGCTGATAATAAATAAGGACTTGTATTAAATCAGTTTGAAGTAAGGCTATAAAGGACATAAAAATCCGGATACAACCATCGTATCCAGATTTTATGAGTAATCACAATTTATATCTCTGGTAATTCAAAATAAATAGAAAATATATTTCCTTTTTCGAAATTACCTTGAAAAGTTTTCGATGATCGCGGGGATCATTTCATAAAAAATCTCAAGAATCATATTGACCAGCATGACGACTGCGGGTAGTACAAGAATGGCAAAGCTTACATAAGCAAGTTTCAGCCTGCCATTTGATTGCTCTACCCATTTGGTTATACGTTCGATGGACCATACAAGAAGAAAAGCCCCAATAAAAAACAATGCCGAGAACAAAGAGATGCCTAACGGGGCTTGCGGTCCGAATAATTCGTTGTTTGGATTTGACAAAAACAAAGGGATCCCAAAAATAATGAAGTTAAGCAACCCAAAGTAAAATCCCTTTTTGACCAAGCTCATTCTTGAGGTTTGAAAAATAATTGTAAAAAGAATACTGTTGGCCAATGCTAGGGCAATCCCTAAAATAACAAGCAGCATTGTCCCGGAAAAATGAAATCCACTCGCCATATGCGGGAAGAAAAACGCAATGATTCCCATTACCAATCTCAATAACAGACCAAAAATAAAGCCAGTAAAAATTGCTCCCATAAAGGAAATGCCAAAATTCCTTATGATTCTTTTCCACCGCATTTTGGAGGTTTCCTTCACTGCTTCACCGCTTTGTTCCACCTTTATATAAATCACCCCATAATCAATTTTTAATTTGGTCTCTGTCATATTATATTTATGCGGTGTTGCGTGTCCGTACCTGCTGAATAAAAAATTTTTCGGTGTTGCAAGGATTTAATGGGAAGTGGGACTAATGGAAAAAGAACGATGCAATTTGGCTTATTAAATTTTAAAACCATTGGTCACATAGTAGGTTTATATACGCCTGAACCGTTGATGTTATCAAGTGTTTGGTCGCATAGAACGGCTATATGGGCCCGAACCAGTGATGGCTTCAAAAGTATGGTCGCATAGAACGGTTATATGAGCCCGAACTGTCGATGGCTTCAAAACTATGGTCGCATAGAACGGCTATATGAGCCCGAACCAGTGATGACTTCAAAAGTATGGTCGCATAGAACGGTTATATGAGCCCGAACAGGTGATGGGTTTAATAATATGGTCGTATAGAACGGCTATATGAGCCCGAACCGTTGATGGTAACAAAAGTATGGTCGCATAGAACGGCTATATGAGCCCGAACCGGTGATGGCTTCAAAAGTATGGTCGCATAGAACGGCTATATGAGCCCGAACTGTCGATGGCTTCAAAAGTATGGTCGCATAGAACAGCTATATGAGCCCGAACTGGTGAAGGTTACAAAAGTATGGTCGCATAGAACGGCAATATGAGCTCGAACTGCTGATGGTTACAAAAGTTGGGTCGCATAGATAGGTTATATGCAACAACTTTATTGATGATGATTTAAAGTGTTGAGGCGTTTAGAAAGGTTAAAAATATCTTCATTAAGGTATTAGGGCCTTTGGCGAAGCAATTCAGGATAGGGGAACAAAAAATTAATAATCATTTAGATAAGGGGAATTTCAGATTTAAATTAGGTTTACCATTTATGGTAAGCCTGTTTTTTTTATTTTGCGTTAAAATGGAAACTGGTTGGAAGTTTAGTAGGAAGGGATGAAATGGATAGGTTTGAAAAACATTTTATTTCAAGATTCGCCACAAAGAGATGGACCTATTTTATCTATTAATCTAATTTATTTTTTAAAATAATAATTAAAAGGGGAGAGAAAAAGCATGAAAAAACTGACCAGCTATTTTCTAGCTGCTATGTTGCTATTCTTAGTTTCATGTTCAGCTGAAAAAACAAACAAACAACCTAAGGAAACAGAAAAACCAAAAAGTGAGGCCGTGAATGTTGATAAAGGGCTATTGAGTGTCACAATCACCTTGCCTGCCAGCATGTTTGAAGATCAAAACGTTGACGAAGTAGTGGCAAATGCCCAAAAAGATGGGATTACCGCAACGAAAAATGAAGACGGTTCTGTCACCTATAAAATGTCTAAATCGAAGCATAAAGAAATGATGCAGGAAATGAAAACGACTGTCATCCAAACGATCAATGATGCAAAGAATGGCAAGGATTTCCAATCTATTAAAGACATAACCTACAAGGATGATTTCTCTGAATTTACTCTTATTGTGGACAAAGCAGCATACGAAAACAGCTTTGATGGATTCGCTGCGCTTGGGATTGGGATGTCAGGGATGATGTATGAATTATTTAATGGGGCCAAGCCGGAAGACTATAAAGTTACCATTAACATGAAAGACCAGGCGACTCAAAAGGTATTTGATCAAATCGTTTATCCAGAAGCACTAGATAAAAAATAGAAAAGGGGAAACAATCATGAAAAAGATGGGATTATTTTTAGTATCATTAATAATCATTCTTGCACTAACTGCCTGCGGGCAAGACACGAAAGATGTGGCAGTGAAGGATACATCCGCCGCAAAACAAGAACAGCCAAAGAAGAATGAGGAAAAGAAGCAAGAGCAAACGGTATCAAAACTAGGTTCTCGCACCAACCCAGTACCATTTCAAAAAACGGCAACCGTAGATGATGAATTGTATAATGATGCGGGAGAGTCTTTTCCCATCAAATTTGATTTAACGATGGAGGAAGTCACACGTGGTGATGCTGCTTTTCAAACATTAAAAGCAATGAACGAATTCAATGAGCCTGCTCCAGAAGGATATGAATGGGTATTAGTTAAAGCAAAAGTAAAATTCACTGAATCAAAAACACAAGATTTATCCTTTAACATTGATGGAATCATGAATTTTAGGATGGTCAGCGAGAGTGGAGACATCTATTCTGGTGATGCGTATGCTACAACCGATCCGGAATTTTCGTTTGAAATGTACGTGGGAAATGAGAAAGAAGGGTATATTGCAGGACTAGTCAAAACTGGAGAAAAGGCGCAGCTTCGATATGAAGAGCTAATGGATGGGCAGGTATTCTTTAACTTGCAATAAAGAGAGTCTTCAAAATAAATTCAGTAAGTAATTGTTAAAGATGAAAGAAAGCCGGGTACATCTATTGTATCCGGCTTTCTAGATTTAGGATGAAAAATTTTAAGGACAATGTAAAAAGAGTGCTATTTGTTGTTTCTAATGATTATTTATATCTAAAAATACCAATTAATTTTTTTCCACAGTAGCAACATGTGTCTTCTTGGAAAAAATGATTTCCTTAAACTTTTCGACATTGTTATTCGCGTATAGGGTAGGTTTTGTCACCCAGTAAAATTTCTGCATCATTCTATATCCAGAAATTCTCATGATTTTTAAGGATCCTTTTTCTACTTCACTTTTAACAGCCGAGTGGAATAAAATTCCTACTCCTAACCCATTTTCTACAGTACGTTTCATTGCTTCAGTATCTCCGATTTCCATCGAATTCGAGGGGGTTAGTTCTATTCCAAGTTGTTTCAAAGTATTCTCAGCAAGCTTATGAGAACCGATCTCCATAATAATGAAGTTTGCCTCAAGCAGCTCTTTAATCCCTAATTCATGTTCCTGCGCCCAAGGATGATCCGGTGAGAGGATTAACACAATTTCGTCTTCCGCGAATGGTTCTTCTATCAGCGAATTCATTTTTATTTCCTCCACCACAAGTGCCACATCAATTTCATCATTTAATAGTTTTCCAATAACTTCTTTCGTTTTCCCAACCTTCACTTGAATAACATTATCTTCCATATGCCTTTTACACTGGGAGATAATTGTTGGAAGAAAATATGTACCAATCGTCAAACTTGTCCCCACTTTTATTGGGTTATTACTAGTCTGTTGTTCTTGGGTTGCTAGGAATGATTCGTCATATAATGAGAGAATTTTCTCCACATAGGTAACTAATGTTTCACCTGCAGGAGTCAATGAAATATTCTTTGAGCGAATAAATAATGGAACATTGTACAACTTTTCCAGGTTTTTGATATGTTGGCTGACGGCAGGCTGGGAAATATGTAATTTCTCTGCTACTCTGGAAAAATTCTTATCCTTCGAGAGAGTTAAAAAAATACGATACATTTGCTCAATATCCATTGGATTCCCTCTTTCTTATAACTATAAGCATCGACTTATAGGACATATAAAAAATCAGTATTTCCGTAATTATTTAAATACAATTATAATCCAATTAATCGAATATTCAATTTATTTTTGTAGAAAAGGGTGAGAAGAGTGAAAACCATCCTATTAAATCTAGTAATAGCAGGGGCCATTCTGCTTATTTTTGGCTCCGACCATTCGGTATTAGCCGCTTGTACCATAATGGGAGCCACTGGTACAGCGACGATTGGCAGGCGTGTATTTTTGGCCTCTACCAGTGATAACCCTTACCTCGAAGGACCTAGAAAACCTGTAGTTGTCACCATTCCAAAAGACGGGGGATATAAATTTGTGCATACCCCTTGTCTGATTAAAGACTCTTCCGGGGAACTGATTGATATCGGATCGGATAGGGGGATGAATGAAACTGGTTTTTCGTGGACAAGAGCATGGGTTGTTCCGAAAGAAGGGGAAGATCCTGAGAAATTAGATGCTGTTGAATGGTTTTTAAAGATGGGAGCAATGGTTTCGACAGTTGATGAGGCCATCACATTTGTAAAAGAAAATCCAAAAGGATTCGGCACCCAGGGCAATTACCTTTTTGCGGATAGAAATGGGAATATGGCCGTTGTAGAAGTTGGCTATAAGACAGTTACAGTGGCTGAGACCTTCACGAGCAAAGACTTGGGAATAGCAGCAAGAGCCAATAGGTGGGAAGTGGATTCGATGATAGCACTCGATGATAGCAAAAGAGGAAATACCATTCATTTTGATACCTCTGAATTCCGTTATCATCGAGCAATGAGTCTCCTAAAAGAAAACGCATCGCAAATTGATGTAGAAACGATGAAAAAACTTATTAGTGATCGAACTCCTGACCCAGGAGCACCGCACGAAAAGTCGATTTCCAATCACGGTCTTCAAAGCGGGACAGTGAGTACTGAGATGTATGATCCACAAAATCTTACTTTCTGGTATACATACGGCTGGCCAGATGGTGAAGAGGATCACGCCGATCCTGCTATCTTTGGTGAAAATAAAAACACTTGGGGCCAATGGATTCCGTTTGTACTAACTGAACTGGAAGAGGAAGGGTATTACACTGATTGGGCTGGAAACATCACTCCAATCGGGGCTAGATATTTAGAAAGGAAAATTGGCAATTTTGAGAGCGCTTTATTTTATAAAAAATGATTTGAAGCAGGCAGGAAAAACAAATCAAAAATTATAGGAGGGAATTCAAAGTGAAAGAACCTAAAAAAATTGGAATGCTGACACCATCCTCTAATACAGCATTGGAGCCGATTTGCTCGAGGATGCTGCATGATGTTCCGGAGGTAACCTGTCATTATAGCCGTTTCGAAGTGACGAAAATATCACTGGAGCAGGATTCATTAAGTCAATTCAATATGGAACCCATGCTTCGGGCAGCAGAATTACTGGCACATGCCGAAGTCGATGTGATTGCATGGAACGGAACATCAGGCGGATGGATCGGTTTTGATGTAGACAGAAAGCTTTGCGAAGAGATTACGAAAAGAACAGGAATCCCGGCAACCACTTCCATGTTATCGCAAATAAGAGCATTCAAAGAGCATGACATTAAATCCGTACACCTTGTTACTCCGTATATTCCTGAAATTAATAGATTAATTGCGGAACAATATAAGAATGAGTGTGGAATAGAAACGGTGAATCGTTCTGGACTCAATATCACGCACAATCGCTCGTTTAGTTTGGTGCCTCAGGAAAGAATTGAAGAGCAAATTAAGGAAGTAACCTTTTCCCCCGCAGATGCTTTAAGTATCGTTTGTACGAATTTTCCTCCAGTGGCTAAGGTGAACTATTATGAAGAAAAATACAAACTGCCAATGTATGACACAATTAATGTGCTTATTTGGGAATGTTTAAAAATGGCAGATATTGAACCTGCCAAAGTAAAAGGGTGGGGAGAATTGTTTTCTAGGGCAACTGTAAATCAATAAATCGAAACCAAGAAGGGTTTTCGACCGATACCTTGATCTAGCAATATTTATCGGAAAAATCAAAAGAATTAAAAATAACATGTTAGAAGACCTTACACAAAAAGTAAATTTCTATTTTTCCTGTGATATAGTTTGGAAAGAAACTTGACAAAGGAGGAAAAAACTTTATTCGCTTTTAAAAAATCACGGTGGATAAAACAAAACAATATGATCTAGAAAAAACTTTGAGAAGTGCAGAATGCTCCGAAAGGAAGCGAGACAACGATTTTTAAAAATCGCGAAAGAGAGGCAATTAAACCTGATTCGTAACCCTTACAGGAAGCTTTGGATGGACTAGCTTTAGCCCGTATATTGCGGGAACTTCATGTGGTAATGAAACTCTCAAAATAAATTTGGTAATTAGTAATGCTTTTTATAATAAAGGGGGAGTTATTATGACAAGTCCAGTAATTCAGCCAATTCAAGTAAATCAACCAACTCAAGATTATGACTTTTCTGGGGTGGAAGAAAGTTTACGGCCAAATAACCCTGAAAAAAGGATCATGAGTCCACTGAGTTTCGGATTAGCGTTCACAGGAGATGGTGTAAGCTTAGGTAACATGGCTATAGGAACTGGGTTAGTTGTTGCTGGGACAGCAACCATGAATTTCATGCAAACGATGGTTTCATTACTTATCGCAACTACTATTATCGGTGCTGCTTTTCTAATGAATGACGGTTTCGGCTATCGCAATGGTGTACCATATGTTATTCATTTAAGAATGGCTTTTGGGATGAAGGGTGCCATTCTTTCGTCCATACTGAGAGGCGTTCCGGCAATCGTATGGTATGGGTTTCAGTCGTGGATTGGTGCAACTGGATTAAGTGAAATCATCAGAATTGCAACTGGAGGAAAAATTAATAGTATTCCGATTAGTTTTGTCATTCTTGTAGTCATCCAAATTGTTTTATCTTTAAAAGGTTTCCACACAATAAAGTGGTTGAACTCTGTAATTGCAATCGTCCTTATGTCATCATTTGTCTATGCGGCTGTAGTAATTTTAAAAGACCATAGTGCAGTCATTCAGTCAACCTGGGTAGAAGCAAAAGGGACATGGGGACTCCCGTTCTGGTCATTCACAATGGCCTTCCTTGGAAATTACGCTACGCTATTCCTAAGTGCGTCTGATTACTCACGTGAATTAAAAGTTGGAGTATCAGCTCCTAAACGGTTTTTCATGTACTTTACCCCGGTAACGATAACGTATTTTACAGTCATGAGTCTTGGTGTCATGCTTGCTGCTGCAACTGGCCTTGCGAACCCTGTTCAAGCGTTCGCAAAAATTGTTAACAATGATTATATTACTTTCATCGTGTCCGTATTCGTTGTTCTTGGAGCTGTTGCTGTTAACCTGATTGCTAACATTGTTCCGGCTGCCTACATCATTCAATTGTTTACAAAAGTAAAATATAAAGTTTCAGTCGTGATTGCAGGCTTGCTTGCAATGGTATCATTCCCTTGGAAATTGATTCAGCCAGGTTCATCAGATGGACTCCGAATCTTTATCCTAACTTATTCCGCTTTTTTAGCACCGATTACGGCAATATTGGTCGTTGACTATATACTTTTGCGGAAGAAAAAAGTAGATATTAATGAATTGTACAATCCGAATGGTCAATTCAGCGGGTTAAATATGGCTGCCATTATCGCTATGGTCATTGGCGCTGCCAGTGCATTTACTGTTGTCGATCTTAGCTGGCCGATTGGATTAGTGGTTGGCGGCATCTCCTACTACTTGCTGAATAAATATGGATTTAAACAATCTGTATTTAAAAAAGGAACCATTTTTGAAAAATAGACATGTTAATCATCATATATATTTCTATATTTATAGAAGGGATGAGGGGAAATGAAGTTTGATTTGGTGATCCAAAATGGAAATGTCGTGTTAAAGGACTCTTTTGAAAAGGTGGATATCGGTATTAAGGATGGCAAAATTATTGAAATATCCCAACATATTAACGATTCTTCCAAGGAATATGTCGATGCTTTCGGTCAATATGTGATGCCAGGGATGGTAGATGCCCATGTTCATCTTTCTGAACCAGGAAGAGATTGGGAGGGGTTTGAAACAGGAACAAAAGCGCTGGCCGCCGGAGGAACCACTTCTATTGTGGATATGCCGTTAAATGGCCTTCCCGCGACTACAAATAAAGAAGCACTAAGTGGAAAATTGAAGTGTGCGGAAAATAAAGCCTATGTGGATTACGCACTGTACGGAGGATTAGTCCCAGGGAACATCGAGGACCTGGAAGATCTCTCCAACGGGGGAGTTGCCGCCTATAAATGCTTCATGGCGACAACGGGTAGTGATGTAGAAGGGGACTTTAAGAACGTGGATGTTTACACCCTTTATCAAGGAATGAAGAAATTGGCTGAATTGGGGCATTTTTTATCCATACATGCTGAAAATGCCGAATTCACAGATCAATATGCCTTAGATAAAATCAAGCAGGGCAAGGTAACGGCAAGGGATTATGTGGAGTCAAGGCCTATTATTGCAGAAGTTGATGCGGTCAGACAGGCGTTATTTTTAGGGAAAGAAACGGGATGCAGTCTCCACTTTGTTCATATCAGCAGCAGGCAAGCGGTAGAGGAGATTATGAAAGCCCGCGAGGAAGGCCAGGATGTGACGTTGGAATCCTGTCCCCACTATTTCACGATGGATTTAGAAACCTTTGAAAAAATTGGCCCTGCAGCGAAATGCGCGCCGCCATTACGTGAAAAAGAGGAGCAGGATCAATTATGGGAAGCCCTTTTGGAAGGGAAAATCGATTTCCTTACATCCGATCACTCTCCGTGTCCCCCAGAAATGAAGCAAAGTGACACCAACAATATTTTTGAAATCTTTGGAGGCATCACGGGCTGTCAAAATAATGTGGATTTGATGTTTGATGAAGCGGTCAAGAAGCGCGGTTTACCTGTATATCGTTTTGCTCAACTGATTGCTGCAAATCCTGCAAAGAGATTTAACTTGAAGCAAAAGGGCAGTATTGAGTTGGATAAAGATGCAGATATCATCCTAATTGACCCGAATCAATCCTACCAGGTAAGGAAGGAAGATTTATACTACCGTCATCCGAACAGCCCTTATATTGGCAGAACGATTGATTGCCGTGTCACGAAAACATTTGTGAGAGGTCAGCTTGTATTTGATCTTGAAAAAGGAATCGTTGGTCGACCTGTGGGGAAATATCTTTCCGCAAATAGTTTAGTAGAAATTTAAATCCGTATATCGAAAATAGAAGTGGCGCAGGAAGAATTCCTGCGCCACTTCTATTTTAAAATTCTATTAATTTAACAATGATTAAAAAAACTCATTATCAATATTTATAAAACTAATTTTATTTATTATCTTAACTTTGTTAATATTCTAATAAATCAAAAATCTATTGTCAAAATACCTTACATGACTCTAATTATTAACATTATTTTACTTATTTTTCAAGGGATAAGGAGGGGTTTTTCATGAATGTCATAGATTTAAGAAGAGATTTTCATCGTTATCCTGAATTGGGTTTTACTGAATTCAGAACCGCTTCCAAAGTGGTGGAGGTTCTTAAGCTTTTAGGATTTAACGTTCTATATGGCGAAGATGCCATCGATTCTGAAGCTCGTCGTGGGGTTCCAACTAAACGAGAATTGGACGAGGCGTATGTAAGAGCAGTAAAATACGGTGCCAATCCGGACATAATTGAAAAAATGAAAGGCGGCAATACCGCAGTCGTAGGAACATTGAAAGGAAAGAAGGAAGGGCCTACAGTAGCTTTCCGATTTGATATGGATGCGTTGCCTATCCATGAGAGCAGCGATGAAGATCATGATCCGTACGCGGAAGAATTCTCCTCTGAATTCTCTGGAAATATGCATGCATGTGCGCATGACGGCCATACCGCTATGGGGCTGTTACTGGCTGAAAGATTAGCAGACCGAGAGTTTGCTGGTACCTTGAAACTAATTTTTCAACCTGCTGAAGAAGGAGGGCGAGGCGGATATGCGATGTCCCAAAAAGGGATTGTCGATGACGTAGACTTTCTGTTCTGTTCCCACCTTGGATTAGATTTGCCACTAGGTGAAGTTCATGGAGGAAATTCAAAATTTTTAGCTTCTTCCAAAATGAAGGCCTATTTTTACGGAGTTCCATCCCATGCTGGCGGTACTCCTGAAAAAGGGCGCAATGCCTTACTAGGAGCAGCTACAGCTCTATTAAATATCCATGCCATCCCTCGTTTCAGCGGTGGGACCACTCGGGTGAATGTAGGAATATTAGAAGGGGGAACAGCGGCAAATATTATTCCGAGCGAAGCTTCTATGGTCATAGATGTCCGTTCTGATAGAGCAGAAATAAAAGACGAACTAGAAGATCGGGTGAAGTCAATTGTAGAATATAGTGCCCTGATGCACGGATTAACATCTAAGATAGACATCATTGGTGAAGCGACCACAATCCAACCTGATCCAGAGATGGTTTCCGTGGTACTCGAAGAGGCAAAGCAAATAGAAGGGTTTTCATCTTTTAAAGAAGATTGTGACATTAGCCTAGGCAGTGAAGATGCTTCTTTCCTTATTAAAAGGGTTCAAGATAGAGGAGGAAAGGGAACTTATATGAATATTGGTTCCCCATTACCGGCGCCGCACCATCATCACAAATTTGATATTGATGAGGCTGTTCTGCCGCTAGCCGTACAACTGTTAGTAAGAATTGGAAAACGGATGTTAACGTAGAAGGATAGTTCTTCATTCAACATACCGATATCCAAATTTTTATATAAAAAAGGGGGTTTATTTATGACAAAAAGGTTTAAAAAGCTCAGTTGGTTAATCATATGTCTGTTATTGCTCTCAATGGCCTTATTTGGATGCAGTAGTAATTCAGACAAAGAAACAAAATCCGCCAGCGGTGAGGCTGTAACGAAAAAAGGGGGAGATCTTCACGTTGCGATTGATGCCCAGCCGCCAACATTAGATCCCCAAATCTCTACAACCACTGCGACCAAAGAAATCGCCAGACACATTTTTGAAACCTTATTGGTGTTAAACCCAGATTACGAAGTGCAGCCGATGTTAGCAGAATCTTATGACGTAAGTGAGGATGGTTTAACTTATACCTTCAAATTAAGACAAGGGGTCAAATTCCATAACGGTAAAGAGATGACAGCAGAAGATGTAGTTGCATCGATGAACCGCTGGTTAACCAAATCAACGCGGGCTGCTAATGCGATTGGAAAAGGTCAATTTGAAGAAGTAGATAAATATACGGTTCAATTAAAAATTGAAAAGCCGACCATTGGTGTATTAGACGTCATTGCTTCTACCAACCAGTTTGCTGGCATCATGCCGAAAGAAATTATTGACAATGCTCCAAAGGACGGGATAACCGAAATTGTCGGGACTGGACCATTTAAATTTGTTGAATGGAAACCAGACCAATATATTAAAGTGGCAAAATATGATGACTACAAACCTGTAGATGCACCATCTGATGGATTAGCAGGGAAAAAGGAAGCTTTGGTAGATAATATTATTTTTGAAGTTGTTACAGATAGCTCTACTAGACTCGGTGGAATTACAACAGGTCAATATCAAATTGCTTATCAAATCCCTTCTGATAACTACGAACAAATTAGCAGTTCCTCTGATACGAAACCAATCTTAAATTTATATGGGGGTCTTTCCTTCGTATTTAACAAAAAACAAGGGCCATTTACGGACGAGAAACTTCGTCAGGCTGTAAACACAGGGATTAATAATGAAGATGTATTGATTGGAGCATATGGGAATAAGAAATTTTACAGATTAGATAATGGATTAATGTATAAAGACCAGAAAAAATGGTACACAGATGCCGGGAAAAAGTATTATAACCAAAATGATAAAGAAAAGGCTAAACAGTTACTTAGTGAATCCAACTATAACGGAGAAGAGGTCCGTATTCTAACAACCAGGGATTATGAGTATAGTTATAATTCTGCTGTTGTCTTGAAAGAAGAGTTAGAAGCGATTGGAATTAAGGTGAAATTGGACGTCGTGGACTGGGCAACATTGACTTCTAAACGGAATGATCCAGCTGCTTGGGATGCATTTATTACTGGATTTTCCCCAGTATCTTTGCCTACTCAAACGCTACCACTAGACCCTAATTACGCAGGCTGGCCGGCGGATGAGAAACTTCAACAATTCACAGAACAAATTCGTACCGCTGCCTCTGATAAGGATGCTTACGCCAAATGGGAAGAAATGCAGGAATATGCTTGGAAAGAGTATGTACCTTACATTAAAATCGGTGATTATTATACCTTCCATGCTTATCGAAATAACGAAATTAAAGGAAACACTTATTTCGAAGGTATGATTCTATGGAATACAAGTCTAACAAAATAATAACTTCTTAGAATAACAAGAGGTTGAGTGGTAAGGGGTGACCTCACGTGTAAGACAATGTCCGGAAGGATGTTCAAACATCGCAATCTGGAAATTGTGCAGTGAGGTTTCCCCATTACTATTATAACCCCCGATTGGTATCTTCCGTTACATACTCGGCAAAAGGAGGCTTGTTTAATTTGAAATCGTATATCTTAAAAAGAATTCTTTCTCTTATTCCAGTTCTTCTCATTGTTTCGATTGTCGTTTTCATGATTATCCATTTAACACCTGGAGACCCTGCATCCGTGATACTTGGTCCTGAAGCTAGTCACGAAGATGTCAAGCAATTAAGTGAGGATCTAGGACTAAATGATCCCGTTTACCTGCAATATTTCCATTGGGTTGAAGGTGTTTTCCAAGGAGACTTGGGCGATTCATTTTTTATGGATAAACCGGTAACGGAGGCGATACTAGAACATCTCGGTCCTACGATATCTTTAGCCATTTTGTCTCAAATTACGGCTATTCTTATTGCCTTGCCTTTAGGAATTATGGCTGCTAGAAAGCGGGGAACAGCGACTGACCAAACTTTTATGGGACTTTCCTTGCTGGGCATATCGATCCCCCATTTCCTCTTCGGATTATTTTTAATTATTATTTTGGCTATTAACTTAAGGTGGCTTCCGGTAGCCGGGTATCAGCCATTGAGCGCCGGATTTTGGGAGCATATTAAATATCTTATTATGCCAGCAATTGCCTTAGGTACCGGCCAAGCCGCACTTATTGCACGGATGACTCGGTCTTCCATGGTGGAAACGTTGAATTTGAACTTTATTAAGACGGCTCGATCAAAAGGACTGCATGAGAGAAAAGTTATCTATAAGCACACTTTAAGAAATGCCTTTATCCCAATTTTAACAGTTATTGGGCAAACCTTTGGAACGCTTGTTGCAGGAGCTGCCGTTACCGAGACGGTGTTTAATATTCCTGGCATTGGCCAATTAATCATCAATTCCGTTGAACGAAGAGACTATATGGTCATCCAGGGTACGGTTTTAATGGTTACTTTAACCTATGTTTTGATCAATTTATTAGTTGACTTACTCTATGGAGTTATCGACCCACGGGTACGACTAAAGAAAGAATCGTAAAAAATTTGCTCTGACTGGAGGAAATCGAATGGAAGTAGCTGTTGAAAAGAGACGGGAATTGAGCGATTTTAGACGAGATATTAACCGAGAACGGAGACGTTTGTTTGTCCGCCGGTTTTTTTCCAATAAATTGACGGTTACCGGAAGTGTCATTATCTTTCTTACCTTACTGGTTACCTTATTGGGACCTTTACTTTCGTCCTATAGTCCCTATGAAATGGTAGTAACTAGTAGATTAAAAGCTCCAAGTGCAGATCATATTTTTGGAACAGATAACTTAGGTCGGGACCTATTTGCACGAGTCGTATATGGGGCAAGGGCATCTATGGGTGTTGGACTTTCTGTTGCCATCATTACATCGGTATTAGGTATGATTATCGGTTTATATTCCGCTTACTATAAGGTATTAGATCATGTTTTAATGAGGATTTGTGATGGATTAATGGCTTTTCCTGCTATTTTATTAGCAATCGCATTAATGGCAGCATTGGGAACGAAAATTGATAATGTCATTATTGCGTTGGCCGCAGTATTTACCCCTTATGTTGCTCGGGTGGTACGTTCAGCAGCATTAGTAGTAAGAGAACAAACCTATATTGAAGCGATGAAGGCACAAGGGGCTTCCTCCTTAAGAATTATTTGGGGGCATATAGCACCTAATACTCTATCCCCTTTAATTGTCTACTCTACCTTTATCTTCGCCGATGCGATTATTATTGAAGCCGGTTTGAGTTTTTTAGGTGTGGGTGTACCAGCACCGGACCCAAGTTGGGGCAACATCCTTTTTGATGGCAAATTGGTTATTTTTAATGCTTGGTGGATGACCTTTTTCCCCGGGGTGGCCATTATTTTAAGTGTATTAGGCTTGAACCTGTTTGGTGATGGATTGAGAGACTTGTTAGACCCACATACAAACCATGCCAAGAAATAGGGTTTGAAAGGTAGTTTTGAAAGGAGGATGCGAATAATGGGAGACCACTTATTAGAAGTAAACAACCTTAAGACTCATTTCCGAACCGAAAGAGGGAAGGTTACCGCAGTGGATGGGATTTCCTTTCATGTCGACCGTGGTGAAGTGTTAGCCATTGTTGGGGAATCTGGATGCGGAAAGAGTGTGACAGCACAGTCGATTTTACGATTGTTTGAAGAAAAAGGGGTAACGACTTATGATGGTGAGATTAATTTTGAAGGAAAAAACCTTTTAAAAATATCGGATTCTGAAATGAGGAAGATTAGGGGAAATGATATTTCTATGATCTTTCAAGACCCCTTAAGTTCTCTCAACCCTGTTTTTACGATTGGAGACCAAATCATGGAGCCGATTATGCTCCATCAGAAATTATCGAAGAAAGAAGCCTTCAACCGGGCGATTGAAATGTTGAAATTAATTGGCATTCCGGCACCTGAACAGAGGGTTCATGAATATCCTCATCAAATTTCAGGCGGGATGCGGCAGCGGGTCATGATTGCCATTGCCCTTGCCTGTCAGCCCAAACTGTTGATTGCAGACGAACCGACTACGGCATTGGACGTGACGATCCAGTCACAAATTTTGGAACTCATTGACAGTCTAAGAAAGAAATTAGATATGGGTATCATGCTGATTACCCACGATTTGGGTGTGGTGGCCCAGCATTGCACACGAGTAGCGGTTATGTATTTAGGGGAAGTCGTAGAGGAAGGAGATGTGGAATCCTTATTCGAAAATCCGCTTCATCCCTATACACAAGGGTTAATCAGCTCGATACCTCAGCTTACTGGCGATCGAAATAATAAACTCTCCATTATTAAAGGAATGGTTCCATCCCTGAATGAAATTCCAAAAGGATGCAGATTCGCCCCAAGGTGTCCGTTTGCAGATGCAAAATGCATGAATGAAAAGCCAGAATTAGAAACGCTGGATCACAACAAAAGAATTAAATGCTGGCATTATCAAACAATAAAGGGGGCTGTATCGAATGCAACATGAAGCATTGAAACTGGAAAGAGAAAATGGGAACGGTTCTTATGGAGCCGCCGCATTTAAAGCCCAGCCAAGAATAGAGATTGCAAGAGAGAAGCTTCTTGATATAAAAGGAATCAAAAAATACTTCCCGGTGAAAAATTCGATTGGGGTCACCAAAAAATATGTGAAAGCAGTGGATGATGTAACCTTTCATTTATATGAAGGCGAGACGTATGGATTGGTGGGCGAGTCTGGCTGCGGAAAGAGTACTCTTGGTCGTACCATTTTACGGTTGACTGACCCTACGGATGGCGAGGTGTTTTTTGAAGGAACAGACATTTTTAAACTATCAAACTCAGAGTTTAGAAAACAACGGCAAAATTTACAAATGGTGTTTCAGGACCCGTATTCCTCGTTGAATCCCCGTAAAAGGATTGGAGACAGTATTGCAGAACCGATGGTGATTCACAATATTGGCACGAGTCAAGAACGGATGGAAAGGGTATTCGACATACTGGAAAAAGTCGGCTTACATGCAGATACTTATTATCGCTTTCCCCATGAATTTTCTGGCGGTCAGCGGCAAAGGATTGGTCTGGCGCGTGCATTAGTAGTGAACCCAAAGCTTGTCATTTGTGATGAACCCGTTTCGGCACTTGATGTGTCCATTCAATCACAGATCATTAATCTTCTCGAGGATTTACAGGAAGAATTTGGGCTGACCTACTTATTTGTCGCACATGACTTAAGTGTTGTAAGACATATTTCCGATCGAATTGGTGTCATGTATTTAGGAAAAATGGTCGAAGAAGCCGAAACGGATGAACTTTTTGCCAATCCGCTTCATCCGTATACCAAAGCTTTGTTATCTTCCATTCCGCATCCAAATCCAAAAATCAAACAAGAAAAGATTATCTTAAAAGGGGAAATTCCGTCTCCAATTAACCCTCCTTCAGGGTGCAACTTTCATACACGTTGTCCTTTAGCAACGGACATCTGTAAACAAGCAGTTCCGAAAAGAGTAGAGAAGGCACAAGGACATTTTGTAGCATGCCATTTACTAGATTAATTGCAACTAAAAATTTATTGGAAATGGGTGATGAAATGAACGCACAGATGAATGGTTTAGTAGAAGAAATTTATTCTGAGATGGTGGAATGGAGAAGGGATTTTCATAAACATGCCGAATCGGGCTGGCTTGAGTTTCGCACTTCTTCATTAGTTGCTGAAAAGCTGGAAGCATGGGGATATGAAGTGAAGATTGGGAAACAAGTCATTGACACCAATGCAAGAATGGGTGTTCCGCCTGAGGAGATTTTACGGCAGCATGAACAACGGGCGCTGAAGCAAGGAGCGAATGAAAAATGGCTGGAATATGTAAAAGGCGGTCATACCGGTGTGGTAGGTATTCTGGATACCAAGCGCCCTGGACCAACGATTGGCCTGCGATTTGATATGGATGCTCTAGATTTAGTGGAATCAGGCGTACCTGAGCATGTACCCGCTGCAATGGGATTTCGTTCGGTGAATGAAGGAATGATGCATGCATGCGGCCATGATGCCCATACCTCAATCGGATTAGGATTGGCGAAATTATTTTCACAAATTCAGGATCAACTTTCAGGGAAAATTAAGCTGATTTTTCAGCCGGCAGAAGAGGGCGTCCGCGGGGCAAAATCAATGGTGGCGGCTGGTGTTCTAGATGATGTGGACGTTTTCCTTGCTAATCATATTGGCACCGGTGTGCCGCTGGGAGAGTATGTGTGCGCCAATAACGGCTACTTATCCACCACTAAAATGGATGTCACTTTCACTGGAGTCGCTTCCCATGCTGGCAAATGTCCCGAAGAAGGCAGAAATGCCTTACTGGCTGCCGCATCGGCAGTCCTAAATTTACACGGAATTTCCCGCCATGGCGACGGTAATTCACGAATCAACGTCGGTGTCTTAAACGCAGGAACAGGAAGAAATATTATTCCGTCCTCTGCAAAACTTAAGATTGAAACCAGAGGTGATACCCCTGAAGTGAATGAATATATCTTAGCCAATGCCTTCAATATTCTAAAAGGTACGGCAATGGCTCATCAGGTGGAGGTAAACATTGACATCGTAGGCGAAGCCAAATCAGTAGATTGTAGTGAGGAATTGGCAGAATTTGTTCAAGAATCCATTCAAAATATAGATGAAATCAGTCAAGTTCATTTACTTTCAAATGAAAGTTCTGGCTCTGAAGATGCAACCTACATGATGGAAAAGGTCAAAAGCAATGGGGGATTGGCAACCTACGGTGTCGTGGGAACAACTCTTGCAGCCGGTCATCATAATGAAAAATTTGATATTGATGAACTTGGTATGAAGATTGGCGTAAAGGCATTAGCTCTAGTGGTATTAAACTCTACTAAACTCAATGTTAAAAAGGCATTAGTATAAGGTTTTTCCTAACTAAGGATAAGGGGTGCCAAACGATGAAGAGTACGATTTCATTTGCAGCCACCGGTGATTATTTACCTACAAGACGGATTCCAAGTTATCAGGAGGAAAGCTTTCAAGCGATTGAAAAAATTATCAAGCAAGCGGATGGAAGAATCACAAATCTTGAAATTAGTATTTTGCAAAATGAAGGGACCCCTGGAGCGATTCCAGGTGGTACGCACATCCGAACGACACCCGATCGGTTAGACGATCTTAAAGCCTTTGGCTTTAATCTTGTTGGCACTGCAAACAATCATGCTTTTGACTATGGATATGACGGACTCGAAGCAACGAACAGTCATCTGGATGAAGCAGGCATACTCCATACAGGTACCGGAGAAAACTTATATGAAGCAGGAAAGCCGATTTTCCTGGATACAATAGCTGGCCGTATTGGATTTATTTCCGTTTCGGTCGTTTCTCATTTGACCCACATGGCCACAGAACAAAGGCATAACATCAAAGGAAGACCTGGAATTAATGGTCTTCGCCATGTTCGCAGACATAGGATTAGCTCTGAAGAACTCGCGGTGTTAAAAAACATTGCCGATAAAACAGAGGTAAATGCCTTCACCCAAATGTCCATCAATGAAGCATTTATGCTGCCATTTCCGGAAGGAGTTTTACCTTTTGGAAGGGATCAATACGGCTACCAGATGTTATTTGAAGTCGGGGAGGAACAGGGCCTTGTAACCGAGCCTAATGAAAAAGACATGCAGCGTATTGAAGGGGTTATCGATGATGCACTAAGACAAGCGGATTATGTAATGGTTAACTTCCATGCCCATGAAATGAAGGGGACGAATAAACGAATCGGAGCTGATTTTGTAGGAAAAGCTGCGAAACGTTTTATTGATGCCGGTGCCCACAGTGTCATTGGCCATGGGCCGCATACATTGAGGGGCATTGAAATATACCGGGGAAGACCGATTTTTCATAGTCTAGGAAACTTTATTTTCCAAAATGAAACCCTGGATGCCCTGCCGCAGGATTTTTATGATAACCATCATATTCCTAACGAATATGGCGTGATGAAGGCAATGGACAAGAAATCCTTTAACGGCAGAAAAGGATTATTGAGTATACCGGAAATGATGGAGTCCGTCCTTCCCTTCTGGACCATGAAAGACGGAGAGTTAGTCGAAATAACCTTATATCCGCTTGAACTTTCTCACGGAAAGAAGCGCCATCAAAATGGTTTCCCGGAAATTACAAAGAATGAATCCATCCTAAAAAGGCTTCAAGATTTATCGAAACCATTTGGTACCAACATCATCATTGAAGATGGAATTGGCCGGATTTATGGGCAAGCAACCGCTGAGATAGAGAAACCAGAAGTGAAATTTGTCTAAAAAATAGCGGTAAATGGAGGGAGAAGTGGTTTTGAAGCAAGTTGATTGGGTAACCGAATATATCGACCAAACACAGGAGAAATGGAAAGAAATCAGTGACTTTATCTGGGAAAATCCTGAAACAAGATTTCAGGAATACATCTCAAGTAAGTATCTATGTGGGCAGTTAGAGAAAGAGGGATTTAAGGTAACAAGCGGTGTTGCAGGAATCGAAACAGCTTTTATCGGTGAATTTGGTGAAGGGAAACCAGTAATAGGTTTCCTAGGCGAGTATGATGCTTTATCTGGATTGAGCCAAACATGTGATGTGGATTATCAGGAAGCCATTCAGCCTGGCGGCAATGGGCATGGTTGTGGCCATAATTTATTAGGGACCGGCGCTTTAGCCGCAGCTTCCGCATTGAAAAAATATATCGAGGTGAATCAATTAAAGGGAACGGTTCGCTTCTATGGCTGTCCTGGTGAGGAAGGCGGATCAGGTAAAACCTTTATGGCCCGTGAAGGGGTATTTGATGATGTGGATTTCGCCTTGACATGGCACCCAAATAGCCGTACCGGTGTTCAGGGATGCAGTTCATTAGCCAACATCCAAGTTTATTTTAAATTTAAGGGTAGAAGCGCTCATGCTGCAGCCACTCCCCACTTAGGAAGAAGTGCTTTAGATGCCGTGGAACTCATGAATATTGGGGCAAATTATATGCGGGAACATGTCAGCCAAGAAGCACGGATCCACTATGCCATCACCAACTCTGGCGGTATTTCACCAAATGTGGTCCAGTCAGAGGCAGAGGTACTATACCTTGTGCGTGATCAGAATATGAACAAAACCAAGAAAATCTATGACCGTCTATGTAAGATTGCTAAAGGGGCCGCTTTAATGACGGAGACAGAAGTCGAGATTCATTTTGATAAAGCTTGTTCCAACTATAACCCGAATTATACGTTAGGAAAAGTGTTGGCACAATCTCTTCTAGAGGTGGGTATGCCTTCCTATACGACAGAAGAATATCAATTTGCTAAGCAGATTTGGAATACATTAAATGATGCGGAAAAGCAAAATGGTGAGTATTTCCAAGCGGTTAGTTCCAAAAGATTCCCGATTAATCCAGAAGGACCTTTCCTCTCTGCTGTGCCTATTCGATTTGACGGAAAGGGATTCCTCTCCGGATCTACTGATGTAGGCGATGTAAGCTGGATAACCCCAACGGCCCAATGTATGTATACGACTTCTGCTTTGGGGACAGTGCTTCACAGCTGGCAAATGGTTACCCAAGGAAAGTCTTCCATTTCCCACAAAGGGTTGCTGCAGGTTTCTAAAGTATTGGCGTTAACAGCCATTAAAGCATTGGAAAATCAGGAAATTATCGAGCAAGCTAAACAGGAATTAAAAGCACAACTGGCGGAACACCCCTACCAATGTCCTATACCTTCTGGAGTAATGCCTGCTATATTAAAGGAAAGTCTATTAGTGTAAAGATTAGGGACTGCTTAATGTTGAATTAAGCGGTCCTTTTTAGCTAATAGGAAAGTTTAATGTCAACTACGCCTAATGAACCGTGCTTTATGGGCTGTGCCAATCGGTGAGTTTGAGCAAAGAAAGAAGTGGAAATGTCCGTAGGATAGGGATCTACGGACAAAACGAGCAAAGAAAGAAATGGAAATGTCCGAAGGCCTGGGATCTACGGACAAAACGAGCAAAGAAAGAAGCGGGAATGTCCGAAGGCCTGGGTTCTACGGACAAAACGAGCTAAGAAAGAAGTGGAAATGTCCGTAGGATAGGGTTCTACGGACAAAACGAGCTAAGAAAGAAGCAGAAATGTCCGAAGGCCTGGGATCTACGGACAAAACGAGCTAAGAAAGAAGTAGAAATGTCCGTAGGATAGGGTACTACGGACAAAACGAGCTAAGAAAGAAGCGGGAATGTCCGAAGGCCGGGGCTCTACGGACAAAACGAGCTAAGAAAGAAGTAGAAATGTCCGTAGGATAGGGTACTACGGACAAAACGAGCAAAGAAAGAAGTAGAAATGTCCGTAGACTGGGGTTCTATGGACAAAACCAGCTAAGAAAGAAGCAGAAATGTCCGAAGGCCGGGGTACTACGGACAAAACGAGCTAAGAAAGAAGTAGAAATGTCCGTAGGATAGGGTACTACGGACAAAACGAGCTAAGAAAGAAGTAGAAATGTCCGCAGGCCGTGGTTCTACGGACAAAACGAGCAAAGAAAGAAGCGGAAATGTCCGAAGGCCGGGGCTCTACGGACAAAACGAGCAAAGAAAGAAATGGAAATGTCCGAAGGCATGGGATCTACGGACAAAACGAGCAAAGAAAGAAGCGGGAATGTCCGAAGGCCTGGGTTCTACGTACAAAACGAGCTAAGAAAGAAGTGGAAATGTCCGTAGGATAGGGTTCTACGGACAAAACGAGCTAAGAAAGAAGCAGAAATGTCCGCAAGCCTGGGATCTACGGACAAAACGAGCAAAGAAAGAAGTAGAAATGTCCGTAGACTGGGGTTCTACGGACAAAACCAGCTAAGAAAGAAGCAGAAATGTCCGAAGGCCGGGGTTCTACGGACAAAACGAGCAAAGAAAGAAGTAGAAATGTCCGTAGGATAGGGTACTACGGACAAAACGAGCAAAGAAAGAAGCGGGAATGTCCGAAGGCCGGGGCTCTACGGACAAAACGAGCTAAGAAAGAAGTAAAATGTCCGAAGGCCGGGGTTCTACCTGTAAAACACCCAAAGTACGAGTTAAATGTCCGTATCTACGTCCTTCTTTATAGTTTGATAGCCTGTTAGAAACGTTGTCATTAAATTTCTAAATGATTTCCATTAATATTATTAATTTCATTTATCAAAAACTATCAAGTATGATGTTTAAAAAAGAACGATAAAGAATGGAGTGAACCCTATGAAATACAGTTACATCTCTCATCTATATTGTCCAAAATGCAGCAACAGGTATTCACACGAACAGAAAAATCAGCTATGCACCTGTGGATCACCGTTATTAGTTGAATACGACTTAGAACACCTAGGCAAGGCGCTTTCAAAAGAAGATTTAGTCGGTAGAGTATCCAGCTTATGGAGGTATCATGAACTGCTTCCAGTTGCTGATGAGAAAGATGTCGTTACCTTAGGTGAAGGGATGACTCCGCTTATTAAGATGCCTATTATGGGTGAAGATATGAAAATAGTAAATTTGTGGATGAAAGACGAGGGAATCATTCCGACAGGAACATTTAAAGCTCGAGGAGCGGCAGTGGGAGTATCCAAAGCAAAAGAGTTAGGTGTAACAGAACTTGCCATGCCTACCAATGGAAATGCAGGAGCTGCTTGGTCACTTTATGCGGCAAGAGGAGGAATTCAATCTACCATCGTCATGCCAATTGATGCACCCAAAATTACTAGAAATGAGACAGCTATCTCAGGTTCAAACCTATATCTTGTTGATGGACTAATCAGTGATGCCGGAAAAATTGTGGCGCACTCGGTTGCAGAACAAGGTTTATTCGATGCATCGACCTTAAAGGAACCCTACCGGATTGAAGGAAAAAAGACCATGGGACTCGAGATTGCCGAACAAATGGATTGGAAGCTGCCTGACGTCATTTTATATCCAACAGGAGGCGGCGTAGGGATTATTGGTATTTATAAAGCACTTACTGAACTGAAAAAGTTGGGCTGGGTGGAAGGAGAGCTTCCTCGCTTGGTCGCTGTTCAAGCAGAAGGCTGTGCCCCAATTGTTAAAGCATGGGAGGAAGGAAGGTCAGAATCAGAGTTTTGGAATGATTCTGAAACGGTTGCTTTCGGAATTAATGTTCCGAAAGCATTGGGGGACTTTTTAGTCCTTGAGGCCATTTATCAAACAAATGGTTGTGCAGTTGCGATTGAGGATGAGGCGCTTTTGGAGGAACAAAGGAAACTGGCCAGCCTTGAAGGAGCATTCGTTTGTCCAGAGGGAGCTGCAACTTTTGTCGCAGCTCGCAGACTAAGAGAACAAGGCTGGATAAAAGAGCAAGATATCGTCGTTGCCCTGAATACTGGAATGGGAATTAAGTATCCCGACACCATTTCCGTTGAGGTCCCGATTTTACAAAAAGGGGACACTATTATGAAGAGTATTCAATCATAAGTAAACCATAAGGATAATGAAAATTAAACGAAAATGTCTAAAGTTGAGTGGTTTTCTAGGAAGGATAAAAATAAACTAACGGATCTAGGTTGAAGGTCCATCTTAGGGATGACATAGCAAAAATTACGAATAATCGGGTTGTTTTTAATTCTTAAGGTATGTAAGGATTTGAGTTCCATTTCTTTACGAATGGTATGAATGGATAAAATAGAAATCCCTAAACCGGCTTCAACCGATTCTTTAATAATCTGAGAGCTTCCAAAGGAGCGAATTTCGTTAGGTGAGAAGTTATTTTCTGAGAAAAGTTGATTAATAGATTGACGGGTCGCAGAACCTTTCTCCCGAATAATCCATGTTTCATCATTTAAGTCCTGCAGTTCCACATCTTGTTTTGATGCAAGTGGGTGCTTAGGAGAGACAATCAGGACCATTTCATCTTGGGCAAATGGTTGAATATGTAATTTAGGATTCTCTACTATACCTTCAACAATGCCTAAATCCAATTCGCCACGAAGCAACTGTGAAATAATTCGATGGGAGTTCCGAATGGCGATATTTGGCTTAATGAGTGGAAATTCATCTGTAAATTCTGAAATGATTCTTGGAAGTATATATTCCCCAAATGTATAGCCCGAACCAATCGTAAGAATCCCGCTTGCTGAATGAGCCATTTCATCGATTAACCGATTCATCCGGTCATATAGGGATAGAATTTGCTTTGCATGCTGATACAAGATTTCCCCAGCCTTTGTTAATCGCACATATTTATTACTTCGGTCAAGCAACTTTAACTCATATTGTTTCTCTAGTACTTTAATGGATAAAGTAACAGCAGATTGAGAAATATGTAGGGCTTCGGCTGCACGCGTAAAGTTTTTTTTCTCGGCAACAGTAACAAAAGTGAGAAGATGATAATCCATTGTTACCTCCTTTAGTCATATTATTGTAAAAATTTACAGAATTTACACCTTATTAAGAATATTACAGTACCGATTTTATGATAGGAATAGGTAAAAGGTTCTATATACCTAAATTTGAAAGGATGAAGATGGTGAAAAAATTTTCAATTCTCATGGTAGTTTTATTGGTTTTGCTGGCTGGCTGCAGCAGTGATCGTACAAGTAAAACGACGGAAAAAGCTGAAACTGCTAACCAAACAGGAGGAGTTTTAAAAATTGCCCTGAATGCCCAGCCTCCAACGCTAGACACTCATTTAACGACACAAACCAATGCCCTCGAGGTAACCAGAAATATTTTTGAGACATTGGTTACCCAAAATGCCAAGCAGCAGCCAGTTCCGATGTTAGCCGAGTCAATCGAAAAGAGTGACGATGGTTTAACCTACACGTTTCACTTAAGGAAAGGTGTTAAATTTCATAATGGGAAGGAAATGAAGGCTGAGGATGTTACCGCATCGATGAATCGTTGGCTGCAACAGTCATCCCGGGCAAAATTACTGTTAAGCGGTGCAAATTTTGAGTCGAAGGATGATTATACCGTCGAACTTAAATTACAATCGGTTGCTTCAGATGTGTTAGATATTATGGCAGGACGTGGTCAATTTCCCGCCATTATGCCAAAGGAAATCATTGAATCTGCTGGAAAAGATGGCGTAACCGAATATATCGGGACCGGTCCTTTCGAATATGTTGAATGGAAACAGGATCAATATATTCGTTTAAAACGCTTTGATGATTACGCAGCTGTCGATGAGGAACCCAGCGGTATTGCCGGAAGAAAAACGGCCTATGTTGATGAAGTCTATTATTATATTGTAACGGACCCGTCAACTAGAATGGCCGGAGTCCAAACGGGCCAGTATGATATTGCGACCTACATGCCTTATGACAATTATGAACAGTTGAAAAGTGATAAAAATCTAAAAACCTATGTATCTTTTGATGGCGGTACATTAAATGTATCCTACAACAAAAAGCATGGATTGTTCACGGACCATAAAATCAGGGATGCTGTCAATACGGCATTAGATTTGAACGCTATCATGCTTGCAAGCTATGGGAATAAGGATTTATTCAAATTAAGTCCTGGTTATATGAATACGGAACAAGTAGACTGGGACACTGATGCAGGAAAAGAGTCTTATAATCTTGCCGATCCTGATGCGGCCAAAACCAAGCTGAAAGAAGCTGGTTATAATGGAGAGGAAATCACCCTGTATTCTACACGAGATTACGATTATATGTATAACTCGGCTGTTGTGATGAAAGAAGAGTTGGAACAAATTGGGATGAAAGTGAAGCTAGAAATATTTGACTGGCCGACTCTTATCGAAAGAAGGGAGAATCCAGAAAACTGGGACATCATGGTTGTGGGAACAGGATATGTCACCACTCCATCACAGTTACTGGTGGTGAATCCAGATTACGTTGGCTGGACCAATGACCAAAAGATTACGGACTTGCTTGCTAAGATTAGAACTTCAGCTTCACAAGAAGAAGCAAAAGAACTCTGGGAAGAATTACAAACCTACATGTGGGATGACTATTTGCCGTTTACTTTATTTGGGCATTATTCAACCATCATGTCTACCACCAACAAACTTGAAGGTTTTACTGCTTTCCAAGGGGCTATTCCTTGGAACGTAAAAAAGAAACAATAGAAGCTCCATAAAAGAAATACTCCTCTCATTTATCCCAGATTAGTGGGTGGAGTATTTCTCTAAACGGGAATATCCATCATTCCTTAATTATTAGGAGGAAACATAATGAATAATCAAAACATCTTGGATGACTTTTTACATGTACCTTCAGCCTATAAATCACAAATCATTCCTGGCAAGGGCAGATTTACATTTGTTTCTAATTTGACAGGCCTTCCGCAAGTTTGGACTCTTGATCAAGAGCAAAAACCAGTGCCATATGTAAGCATGGAAGAGCGTACGCTTGGGATTTATCATGCACCTAACGGAAAAATGACGGTCATTGGAATGGACTGGAAGGGGAATGAAAAACAGCAGTTATACCTATACCGTGAAGGGAGTTCATCGGTAGAGCCATTGGTTCAATCGCCAGAGCATTTTCACTATGTTGGCGGGTGGTCACCAGATAATAAGTATGTTTCCTATACGAGCAACCGCCGTCAACCAGGCTATTTCGATGTATTTATCGTAGATATTGAAACGAAGGAATCAAAGACGGTCTTTCAAAACGACGGAAATTGCGATGTCCTCAGCTGGATCGATAATGAAAATATATTAATCAGCATTACGGAATCCAACCTAGACAATGCAATCTACCGATTCAATATGAAGACACAGAAAAAAACCCGAATCGGAAATGACAACCATGCAGCTGGTTACAAAAATGTAGTCATGAATAAAAACGGCGATGGAGGTTATTTGTTAACCAATCTTGGAACAGAAACCTATTATCTAAGCGGCTTTTCTTTTGCTGCCCCCGATAAATTAAAGAAGCTTGTCCATTGGCCTGAATGGGATGTTGAAGAAGTGAAGAAGTCTCCTGATGAACAAAGACTTGCCTTAACCGTAAACGAAGCAGGCTACTTGCGCCTATGGTTGTATGAACCTCATTCGAATAAAAAAGAAGAAATTACAGGGTTTCCTGTAGGTGTGATTGAATCCATCTCCTGGCTGAATAATGAGGAATTTATTTTTTCATTGAAGACACCTTCTTTACCAGGAGACATCTGGAAATATTCGATATCCTCTCGAAGAGTTACACGATTAACGTATATCAGTGATTCTGAAACGGTTTCCCGTCACTCTGTTGAACCCCAATTATGTTCGTTTACCTCTTTCGATCAATTGGAGGTTCCTTACTTTTTCTATAATCAAGGGAATGAAAAAAATAAGCCTGCTGTTATTTATGTTCACGGTGGACCGGAGGGACAGACGAAAGCAGAATTTAACCCTGTGATTCAGTATTTGGCCAGTCAAGGCTTTGCGGTGGCAGCACCCAATGTCCGTGGCAGCAGCGGATACGGCAGGACTTATATACAACTGGACGATGCCCGTAAAAGAATGGACTCTGTCAAAGACCTTGTATGGTTGGTCAGAGATTTAATAGATACCCATCAAGTCGACCCGGACAACATTGGCATTATGGGACGAAGCTATGGTGGATTCATGGTATTGGCTGCGATTACTCACTATCCTGATGTATGGGCAGCCGGCGTTGATATTGTGGGAATCTCGAATCTGAGAACCTTGTTAACCAATACAGGAGCATGGAGACGCAGGCTAAGAGAGTGCGAATATGGTTTCCTAGATCAAGACAGTGATTTCTTTGATGAAATTGCTCCTTTACATCACGCCCATAAAATAAAGGTTCCGTTGCTGGTATTCCACGGACTGAATGATACTCGTGTACCAGTCAGTGAATCAGAGCAACTTGTGAAGGAAATGAAAGCACGCGGTCAACAAGTTGAACTAACGGTTTTTGATAATGAAGGTCATCAGACAGAAAAACGAGCCAATCACATTGTGATGCACCAAAATACCATCGAATTCTTTATCAAGCATTTAACAAAATCCACCATGGCAAAATAAGGGGGGCGTTCTTTTGATAGAAGAAATCTATCAATATATTGAAGACCATAAAGAAATGTATCTAGAGTGGTTAATGGAAATTTGCAGACAGCCAAGTGTTGCGGCTCAAAACCGAGGGATTGAAGAAACGGTTACTCTAGTAGAACAGTACTTACAGAGATTATCTTTTTCAGTAGAAAAGATATCTATGTCGGGCAATCCCATCGTTTATGGCGAACTAGATTCCAGTAAAGGAAAAACCCTTACCTTTTATAATCACTACGATGTACAGCCAGAGGATCCAATTGAATTATGGGAAAGCCCGCCCTTTTCTCCAGAGATTCGGGACGGAAAATTATTCGCACGAGGAACCGCTGATAACAAAGGGACGTTACTTTCAAGAATATGTGCCATTCATGCTTATCAGCAGGTATATAAGGAGTTGCCAATCAATATTAAATTTATTATTGAAGGGGAAGAAGAGATTGGCAGTCCTCATCTTTCCGAATTTACCGAAAATCATTCTGATAAATTAACAACGGACGGATGCATTTGGGAAAATGGATTTAAAAGTACAGATGGCAGGCTGCAGATCACGCTTGGTTGTAAAGGAATGCTCTATGTGGAATTGCATGCAAAAGGGGCAAATGTGGATCTGCATTCAGCAAAGGCAGCGATTGTCACAAACCCTGCTTGGAGATTGGTATGGGCATTAAGTACGTTGAAGAATGAACAGGAAGAAATCTTAATAGACGGTTTTTATGATCGGATTCAAAAGATGACCACAGAGGAAAAGGAATTAACAGAGTCCATTGATTATAAAGAAAGGGAAGAATTAGAGCAGCTTGGACTTAAATCCTATTTAAATAACTTAACAGGCTTCAATCTGAAAGAAAAACTAATCTTTCAACCTACTTGTACCATTTGTGGAATGGAATCAGGGTATACCGAACAAGGTGCAAAAACGGTATTACCCTCTGTGGCAAAAGCAAAAATTGATTTCCGGTTAGTATCTGAACAAGATCCTGATGAAATTTTGCAACTGTTAAGGAAACACTTGGATAAACATGGATTTGATGATATTGAAATCGTCCGCTTGAAAGGGCAGCGGGCTGCCTTGACAAATTTGAATGACCCTCTTGTTCAGAAAGTGGTCAGCAGTGCTGAGAAATTTTTCGAAAAAAAGCCGCAAGTCATGAGGTCACAGGCAGGAACCGGCCCGATGTATACCCTTTGTCAAAAGTTTGATATTCCAGCAGTTGGATTCGGAGTAGGTCATGCTGGCTCTCAAAATCATGCTCCCAATGAGAATATTTATATCAATGACTTTATCGAAGGAATCAAGTTTGCTGCACTTGTCATCCATGAATTTTAAATGATTCTAGCTTTTTATAGGAAATAAAATGTTAGGAGTGGTGAAGTTGATAGAGGTAGAAAGTAGGAAGATGGAGGACATGCTGAACCTTTTAGAGAAGCTGGTGAATATGGATAGCGGCAGTTATTTTAAGCAGGGGATTGATGAGATAGGTGCTGTTTTATCAAAAGAATATGAATCAATCGGTTTTGAGGTACATGTCCATCCCCAAGAGGAACGAGGAAATAATCTGGTGATCAGGCACCCTGATGCCATGAATCCAAAGGTGATGATTATCGCCCATATGGATACTGTTTTTCCAAGAGGGACGGCAGAAAAGCGGCCTTTTAAGATAGAGGGAAATTATGCTTTTGGGCCTGGTGTCGTCGATATGAAAGCAAGCTTGGTTTCTGTCCTATTTGCCATGAAAACATTGGTTGAGAAGCAAGATGATGCCTATAAGAATGTTGAAATTGTTCTCAATAGTGACGAAGAAATCGGTTCAAGACACTCGAGGACTCTTATCGAACAGGTTGGAAAGGATAAAGAGTATGCCCTTATTATGGAGGCTGCGGGGAAAGATGGTTCAATTGTAACGCAGCGAAAGGGCGGAGCAAGGTACAAAATTAAAGTAGAAGGAGTACCTGCTCATTCAGGGTCTGAGCATGAAAAGGGCCGCAGTGCGATTGAAGAAATCGCTTATAAAACGATAAAATTGCATAAAATCACTGATTATCAGAAAGGCATCACTGTTAATGTTGGATTGTTAAAAGGAGGAACTTCCGCCAATACAATCGCCCCTATTGCGGAAGCTGAAGTGGATGTAAGGATCACAAAACTGGAGCAAATAAATGAAGTGGAGCAGAAAATGAAAGAGATTTGCTCTGAGCCTAACATCAAAGGGACAAAAATCAAACTAGCAGGCCAGTTAAATCGGCCCCCAATGGTGAAGACCAAGAAATCGATTGAATTGATTGGTTTAGTGCAGGACATTGGGAATGACATGGGGATTGAAATTAAAGAGTCATTTAGAGGAGGATGTTCAGATGGCTCTTTCACCAGCTCAATGGGCATCGCAACTGTCGATGGGCTGGGACCAATAGGCGGGAACGGCCATAGGGATGATGAGTATTTAGACATTTCATCATTACCTGAACGAACGGCGTTGCTGGCAGAAACCATTAGCAGATTGACACATTTGAGTCGGATGCCACTATTTAAGGGAAAACAAAAATAATCTACCTTTGAGTCAGCGGCCTTGATACTCATTCTTATGTTGGTCTACCGGTGGGGAAATATCCTTCCGCAAATAGTTTGGTAGAAATTTAAATCAATAGATCGTGATAGAAGAATGGTGCAGGAAGAATTCCTGCGCCATATCTGTTTGTAACGGGTATAAAAGAAAGCCATTTAATCCCTAATCTTAATTCTGGGGGTTCCTACTCCACTTCATAGATAACTAGCCACGTTTAATAAGAATTACTCCAAGACCCCTAGCATTATTCGCATGCAAACAGTTTTACCTTGAACGATGACTTTTACATTTACTGAAACAATATATATCCATTAATTGTATGAAACAAAACTGGATTTACTATCTAGGTCTATCATTACTGCCACTTCATGAATTGTCGTTTTTTTATAAGGAAAAATTATACATATCTGTTGTTTCTTTAATAAGAATCTATTATCCTATATAAATAACCATATATTAGGAGTGATTTAGTGAAGAGTAAATTTATGTTGTCTTTTGTTACATTACTTTTTGGATTAATGACCATTGCTGGGGGTGCTTCTGCCCAAACCGTTACATATCCTCCATCGCTCGCACACAAAAATGGTGCGATGGCTTTTGAACACATGAGATACCTTGCATATGAAATTGGTCCAAGGACAGCTGGTAGTCCGAATGAAAGATTAGCAGAACAATATATTAAAGGTCAGTTTGAGCGAATTGGCTTTGAGACGAATGTGCAAGATTTTACTTATACAAGCAGAGGAAATCAGTTTTCATCTTCCAATGTAATTGCCTATAAGCCTGGTAAATCTACGAAGCAAATTATCGTAGGGGCCCACTATGATTCAGTTTCCGTAGGGCGAGGCGTTGATGATAATGCTTCAGGCGTGGGTGTCCTATTAGAAACGGCAGAAGTTTTAAAGAATATCAAAACCCCTTACTCGATTGTATTTATCGCATTTGGAGCAGAAGAACCAGGATTAAAAGGCTCTAGCTATTATGCCAATCATATGACATCCGATGAAATCGCTAATACAGTCGGGATGATCAATATGGACAGCCTTGCTGTTGGTGATAAAATGTTTGTTTATGGAGATGAAGGAGAATCTGGCTTCATTCGTAACCAAGCTTTAGCTATCGTACACAAGAAAAAACTAAACGTGGAAACAAATCCAGGACTGAACCCTGATTATCCAGCTGGCACAACTGGGGACTGGAGCGACCATGCACCATTTAAAGCGAAAGGTATCCCTTACGGATATTTGGAGGCCACCAACTGGGAAATTGGTGATTTAGATGGCTATACTCAAACCGTTGAGCATGGTGAAGTATGGCATACACCTAACGATACCCTTGAGTTTATCGAGAATGCATATCCAGGGAGAATTCAGGAACATTTGTCCACCTTTAGTATTTTACTAACTGATCTATTAAAATTTATGGACAAAACAAGCACTTCCAAATAACTCCATATTAGAATAGAAGGGCTGTCTCACTAAATGTGTGTGCCGTTCTCTTTTGGAGTACTGGCAACTATTAAACCATATTTAAAAGCAACCCATTTTGCAGAGTAATTAGCAATGGAATTTGTTCCCCCTTTTATTCATTTAATAGGTTTATTAAGGAAATTAGGGTTAAAATCAAACCTTAAATCACATGTCCATTAGCATTTACAATAATAAAAATTATGGTTTTGCGTTTTCGTGTGGGATTTCATATGCCAATAGCAATTTCATCAAAATTAAAAAATAGGGAACTTCATTTGAAGTTCCCACTTTTGTGTCACTTATTCCATATTTATTAGTCGGTTCCCAACCTAAAAAGGTACAAATATTTATTGCATATTGAGACTAACCATTAGTTGAAGTAGCGCTAAAAATATTTTCAAAATAATCTTCCTATAAACGTGCTAAAAGCAGCGTGATTTCAATTGAGAAACACACTGCTTTTAAAAAAGGAGAATGGCTTACTAAAAAGTGTGAGACAACATTTCTTCTTTCTAACAATCATGAAAAAGCATCATAAAAGGTATTGAATATAAATTAAACTTGAGGAAAAACGTTAAAAAATAAGGAAGTTGGGGCAGATTCTTGGGAAAAAGCTCTTAAGTTAATAAATCAATTTTGCTATTATACTCATTGTTTATCGAATAATATTATTATGTTAACTGAAATAAATAGGATAGAAATAAAGAATTCCAGTCTCCTTGCTTAGTTATTATCATTTATTACTCTTAATTCAAGGAGGTAGAGAAAATACACTCCTAAATACGCACCTGTCATAAGGAAAAAGGGATTTAAAAATACTCCGTGTATGTTGGTCATAAAGACTTTATGATCTTTGATTATGTCATAAATAGCGAACGAAGAAATATTTCCAAAAATAAGTGCTGATAAGATTGCCGCTAAATCAAATAAGACCTTCAATTTAGACCATTTTTTATGAAGTATAACCATTAAGATGGGGATCACAACACTTCCGATAATTAAAAGCATCTTCATCTGTATCACCTCGCATATCATTCTTTACTTAACAAAAGGGCATTAAACATTACTAAGTTGCAAGGGAAAAGTAAAGATTATGTAGCTTATTTTAACGGATTCTTTATTGTCCTAAATAGGGAAGCGAGTGGCAACAGGACAATGCTCTGTAAACCCACTGAAACCTTTTCGAGCTGTCTTCGTATTATAGTAAAACAAATTTGGATATTTGTGGAAGGAGAACAAATATATGTCCGAAAAAGGCTGTATAAAATGTGGAAGCAAAGATGCAGGAACAAAGGAAGTTGCAATGACGGGAACTGGTTTATCGAAAATCTTAGATATTCAACACAATACCTTTATCGTGGTGTTTTGTAAAAAATGTGGTTACTCGGAATTCTATAATAAGCAATCTTCTAAAACGTCCAATATATTAGATTTATTCTTTGGGTAATTAAATAATAACTATAATTTTATTATGTAAACTAAATTGAAGATGTTCATTAAGTATCTTAAAGGCAGAATTCAAGGGTCAGTCCCAAAGTGGCTAAGTTTTAACGAACTGGGGGGCTGACACCATTTTTAAGAAAAAAGTTCTAGTGGTCCAAATTCGACTGTCTTGCCGAATAAAACCTTACAAAAAACTTCGTCATGCCGTAAGCAATCATTGAAATAATAATATCTATAAAAAATAAATGAACGATTGTAAATCCCTTATAGATGGAAACGAGACCCATCCACTTCTCAATAGGTGCAAATACAAAAGCAATTATGGCACTTAGTACAGTAGTCCAAATAATGAAGGGTTTATCTTTATTCAGGCAATATTGATAGACAAACATAAAGGAAACAGGGATAAGAGAGGCTGTAATTCCTAAAGCTTGTGGCAAGAAGGGCGTTAGGAAATAATGATGGTCTACATAACCTTGTCTGATAAGCATGAGGTCTGTATATGTCCATAACATATGTACTGTGTAGCCAAAGAACAGAATTTCAAGGCTTCTATTTCGGTTAAGTTTAATAAGAAGTACAATCAGTGGAACAAGCAAGAAGAGCAGGATGACCCAGAACTGCCAGTTTCCCCAGTCAGAATGCCCACGCCAAAAAGAATGCATTAAAGATGAAACCTGCTCATTCTTATTGTTTATTTCTTTCCAATATTGTTTAACAGACATGCGATCAACCCCTTATACGCAAAAAACCACTGATACTCGAATTATTGAATAATCCCTTATATATTTCCAATTTTTCCTTAGTAATCACCTGTTATTAAATTTGCCAAGCACCTTATTTTTATACAAAAATAAGGTACTGCCAATAAGCAGCCCTTAATTTAATAACTCTTTATATAAATTAATGTAAGCAACGGTTTCTTGTTCAGGTGAACTGTTTTCGCAGATCCATTTTTTTGCTTGTTGAATCACTTTTTCTCGTAAGGTAACATCAGATACAATGGATTTAATGGCCTTTTTAAATTCATCCATTGTTTCATAAAGCCAACCTGTTTGTTCGTGACGAATCAATTGGATATTAGCTTCATTTTTACGCGCGATGACAGGCCGCCCTAATGCCATTGCTTCCATAATGGCAAGCGACTGACCCTCAGATAGGGAAGTATTTATGACAATTTGGGCTTGTTCGTACCAGAATTTCATTACCTCATAAGGGACAACACCAGCATACTTCATCCAATGGTGATATTCTGCTTCACTATGTACCTTTTTATAGACATTCTCATCTATCTTAGCCCCAAGAATCGTGAATTCCATATTTGGGTATTCAAGAATGTGCTGGAACAACATGCAAAACATCTTTTACTGGACGCAATCCGGCAGGAAGAAGGATACGCGGAAACATCTCTCCTTTTATGGGTAATATATTCCATGGCAGCCAGATCCCTTGGGGAATGACGATGGTCTTATCGGTCCATCCAGGGAATAACCGTCTTACCTTTTCCTTTGCATCATCTGTAAAAACAGTAATAAACGCCGCATCATTTAAAAATGAAAATATTTCATCATTCATGTTAGCCTGCAAATCAACATTAATATCTGTTCCTCCCATCGTTACCAGATAGGGGCGATTTAAAATAAAATCGTTTTCTTTTTGCCATTGAATAAATCGGGTGGCATGTAATATATGATAAATATCTGCTTCTGAACGATGCCAATCATCCTCTTCCAAGTATGGGATAACGGAAGTATGAATATTTCCCTGCTGCAAAAAGTGAACAAGCCGCTTTATTGTTGTAGAATTTCCTCTTGGTTGATTAAAATAAGGAGCAAAAAATAAAATATGCATACTGGCCACCTGTATTTTATTTAATAAATTTATGGATTAATCCTTAAAGATTCCTCTCTAGTAATATCCAAACTTGTTCGACCATAATATGAGGTGGGTAGGGCATTGCATTCTTGAACCACCATTCCACTATTCCTACATAGGATGTCACAATTGTAAACTTTTAGCATCTTGTTTCTGGATATAGTATCAAATAGCTAAAAATCAAGATATTGGAAAGCGAGGAAAAAATAATGGAATATGTGAAACTTGGAAATACTGGCTTGGATGTATCGCGGATTTGTCTCGGATGCATGGGTTTTGGTGAGAAGGGACGTTGGGTTCACCCTTGGGTAATTGATGAAGAGAGCAGCCGTTCTATCATCAAAAGAGCCCTTGATTTAGGTATTAATTTCTTTGATACAGCGAATGTCTATTCAGATGGAACAAGTGAGGAGTTTGTTGGACGTGCCCTTAAGGATTTTGCCAACCGGGATGAGATTGTCCTTGCCACAAAGGTTTATTTTCCGCCGGGTAAAGATTTAAACAGCATAAGTCCGAACAGGAAAGGCCTCTCCCGAAAGAATATTATGAGTGAAATAGATAAAAGTCTTAAACGCATAGGAACAGATTATATAGACCTTTATATAACCCATCGTTGGGATTATAACACGCCCATCGAAGAGACAATGGAAGCATTACATGATGTGGTGAAAGCAGGTAAAGCGAGATACATTGGTGCTTCTGCCATGTATGCATGGCAGTTTCTAAAGGCTTTGAATGTGTCAGAGAAACATGGATGGACTCGTTTTGTATCGATGCAGAACCACCTCAACCTCATATACCGTGAAGAGGAACGGGAGATGCTGCCACTTTGTAAGGAAGAAAAAATTGGGGTGACTCCATATAGCCCACTTGCTTCAGGCAGATTGACGCGTGATTGGTCCGAAACCACACTTCGTTCCGAAACCGACCAAACGCAGAAATCAAAGTACAATCCAACGGCAAGCACTGACCGATTAATTGCAGAGCGGGTTGCAGAACTGGCTGAAAAACACGGCGTCCTTCGTTCGCAAGTTGCCATTGCTTGGTTGTTACAGAAAGAAACGGTAACAGCACCTATTATCGGGGCAACGAAACTATCCCATCTTGACGACGCGGTCGGTGCTCTATCTGTAACATTAACACCGGAAGAAATTGCGTACTTAGAAGAACCGTATGTACCGCATCCGGTAGTTGGCGCACTATAATTGATGAAATTTTTTCAGGAGTAGCGTTTTTACTCTGCTCTGTTCTTTGATCAAACGCTTTAACGCACAGTGGGACTGGCCTCATTTTTTAATGCCTTTTTTCATGGATCATTCGCAGCTATCGGATTAAGGCCCTATTATATCTGAATGTTGATTTCACTGTGTTTGAAAAATTAACGGTAAAATTCCGTTTATATTGGGAAATATCCATATTTCCTTAAAAATAAAGGAAGATTTTCTGATTATATAAACCAATTCTATAAATTTCGTCTTAATTAGAGCAGTTAATAAGTGTTGCCAACGTACACTTTGTACTCACCATCTAAAGTTTTCTAAGCATTAGCATTGGAATCCCAGATGGACAGCGGGTGGTTGCTTGCAGCTGGGTCAATAATAACCGTATTCTCACATTAAAAACTAGAATATCTTCTGAAATCAGGAAATAATACTAGGGAGGTGACAGTATGGATACTGAAAGATTAAAATTGACATCTTCTGAAATTGGTTCTTTGTGGGGCGAGTATGTAAATGGAACAGCGATAGATGTAGTAAATAAATATATGTACTCAATTATTGAAGATGAAGGAATAAAAGCGGTTTTTAATGAGGCTCTCAAAACATTCGAAAAACAAAAGAGACAAATTATCACTTTTATTGAGAATGAAGGGTTTCCTGTTCCAATTGGATTTAATGAATCGGACTTGTATTTAGGCAAACAGAGATTGTTTTCAGATGCATTCTGTCTAAACTATTTACATGTAATGACTTTACATGGATTACTAGGGCATATAACTGCATTAAGCATTTCTGTTCGAAAAGACTTAAGGGATTTTTACGACTCATGTGATAACGATGCGAAAAAGATGTATCACCAAACGATTGAGTTATTGCTTGATAAAGGACTTTTTCAGAGAGACCCATTATTTTACGCAGATGAACACCCTAAATATATTTCAAGCAATGACTTCAAAGACGGATTTTTTGGGAAGGGAAGAACCCTAACTGCTACAGAAATCATTTTTATTTCTTTTAACCTGAAAAAAAGTGTTATTGCTAAAACTCTTTCTATTGCATTCAGCCAGGTGGCGGAATCCAAAGAAGTAAGAAAATTTTTAACTGAATCTGAGAAAACTGCTGATGGACAAATAAAGGCATTAGCAAAAATACTCCAAGCGGATAACTTACCAGTTCCAAAATCATTGGAAACTGAAGTGTCAATTTCAACTGATTCTCCATTTTCTGATAAATTATTAATGTATCACATGGGATTTTTGTTTCAAACTGCACAAACCTATCATGGGGCTGGTCTTGCAGCAGCAATGCGAACAGACTTAGTTACCACTTATGAGGCTACTATTTTACAAAATCTTATGGTTACAAACAATTGGTTTAATATTATGGTGAAAAATAAATGGTTAGAACAGCCTCCGCTTGCACCTAATAGATCAGAAATTGCAAATCAAAAATAACTAGAAATGCCCTTAAATCGGTAGGCATTTTATTTAAAAATATTTGGAAAAATTTCCATTAATAATATCGCCAATATTTCCTATCCTATTAAGGTAAATATGATTGGAGGAAGTTTTATGGCACAATTAAGAGATATCATGACATCAAATGTTGTTTCAGTTAACGAAACACAAACCGTACAGGAAGCTGCAGCGTTAATGAGCGAATATAATATCGGAGCGATCCCAGTAGTAAATGACAACGAACAAATTGTTGGGATAGTAACAGATCGCGATATTACCCTTCGTACGACGGCTCAGGGTGAAGATCCACAAACACCAGTATCTGAAGTTATGACGGCACAACAAATTGTACAAGGTACACCTGATATGGATGTTCATCAGGCAGCAGATTTAATGGCAGAGCAGCAAATTCGCAGACTGCCGGTAGTCGAAAATGGCCAAATAGTAGGAATGGTTGCTTTAGGTGATTTAGCGGTACAAAATAAATATGCCAACGAGGCAGAAGAAGCATTACAAAGTATTTCAACTCCTTCTGCACCGCAACAATAGAAAGAGGATATTTTTAGCAGCACAGATCGATACTAGGGTCTGTGCCACTTTTTTTATAATAGAAGTGATTAGTGATTTATTATTCATACATTAGTGATACAGCAATGTAAAAAAGAGTATAGGAAATTTCCCATACTCTCTTTCTATTGATATCATAGCCAATCAGTTCCTGCTTAAAACGGTTCGATGGCTTTCTCGTTTTTACCGGTTTGCGGCTGATTTTCAATACTTCTTGCTGCGACTTCCTCGGGAATTTCTTTAAGGTGTTTATTTACTTCTTCTACTTGATTCGTAGTTCTTGTTTCATCCATTTTCGAAAACCTCAATTCATTAAAATATTTTATAAATATAGTATGCTGCAGTAACGAAGATTTTATGTCGGCTGAGTCAGTTCCTGCATTCAAACTATGTGTTTGCAGTACATAAAGAAACAGGGAAAACACTTTCGGAAATTCGAGAACATTATTTGAAAAAAACAAACAAGTGATCGTTAGATGGATGAATCAATTAAATGTAAATAAATCCAGTAATGAAAGTGAAGAATAAAAAAAGAAAAAGGAGACTAATCATGAATATTGAATAGGAGTACTTATTCGACGATTTGGAGAGGTACTCCTTTTTTATAAGTTTAAAAGCCTTAAGACTGTTAGCTCAGATTTATGAAATTGATTGATTTGTGGAAGAATAAGTAAAGAATAATTTTACCAGGAGTTCTGACATGAAGAAGTTAACCGACCTAATCCGGAATAATAAAAGGAAAAAGACTAATTGGGCTGAGGAAAAGATAAAGGTTGAAGCACAAGCTATACCCGCTGAAGTTTCCATTGTATTAAATGACATAAAAACGACAATGGGAAACAGTTCAGATATTGTGACGAGAAAATATAAAACTGGGAAAGATGGTTTGATTGAAATAGGCATTGCCTATACGGACGGACTTGCAGATAAAACATTTGTACAAGATTTTGTCATTGGGCCATTAATTACTGACATCAGAATGACTGAACTTAACTGGGAAATCATCAAGAGTACTGATTTGTTTGCAGTAATAAGGGACTATAATCTGGTCAGCAGTGAGATTAAGGAAATTTCAGATATGAAATCACTTTATACTCATTTGCTCTCAGGGGATACCATTGTTTTAATCGGTGGTTATTCAAAAGGCATTGCTGTGAGTTCAAGAGGAATGGAAGGAAGAGGGGTACAGGAACCCTCTTCTCAGACTGTTGTAAGGGGTCCAAAGGATAGCTTTTCAGAAACATTAAGGACCAATACTTCTCTTATTAGAAGAAGAATTAAGAATACGGACCTTTGGATTGAAACCTTGCAGGTAGGAATAAAAACGCAAACCGATATTGCCATCCTTTATATAAAAGATATCGCAAACGAAAAGATCGTAAATGAGGTAAGAAATCGAATCAAACGGATTGAAATTGATGCCATATTGGAAAGTGGATATATTGAAGAGATGATCCAAGATGAAACCTATACCATTTTTCCTACAATTTATAACACTGAGCGTCCCGACGCAGCCTGTGCGGATTTATTGGAAGGCCGGATCGCCATCATGGTGGACGGAACTCCGTTTGTATTGATTGCACCGGCCGTATTTGTACAGTTTTTTCAATCAAGCGAGGATTATTATCAACGGTCGGATATAAGCACATTAATGAGAGGTTTAAGGTTTTTTTGTTTTTTCCTGGCTTTATTAACACCGTCTGCCTATGTCGCCGTTACGACTTTCCATCAGGAAATGCTGCCGACACGGTTACTGATTAGTTTGGCTTCACAGCGTGAAGGCATCCCCTTTCCGGCGATCGTGGAAGCAATTATGATGGAAATTACCTTCGAAATTCTAAGGGAAGCTGGTGTACGAATGCCGCGGGCCGTAGGCTCTGCCATCTCGATTGTTGGCGCACTTGTATTGGGGCAGGCGGCAGTTGAGGCAGGGATTGTTTCGGCCGCAATGGTCATTATTGTATCCTTGACCGCCATCGCAAGCTTTGTCTGTCCATCCTATAATATGGCCATTGCAATCAGAATCTTGCGGTTTATCTTTATGTTATTGGCAGCCTCATTTGGCTTGTTCGGGATCATTATTGGGTTAATCATCATGGTGGCTCATTTATCTAGCATACGGTCTTTTGGAGTTCCTTATTTATCACCGATGGCCCCATTTATTGGGGCCGATCAAAAAGATGTTTTTTTTCGTGTTCCGCATTGGCGGATGTCTACCAGACCGCGCTTTATCAGCCAAAAGGATATCGTAAGAGAGGATAGTACGGGTCCTACACTTCCAAATAAACCCAGAAACGGAAGTGACACATAAAGGGGGATGACATGAAGAAAATCGTGCCAATACTTATCTGTTTATTTATTTTAACAACCTTAACCAGTTGTTGGAGCGCGCATGAATTAACGGATATTGCCATTGCTTCTGCTCTTGGTATTGATAAAACAGAGGAAGGGTATTTAGTATCCATCCAAATCATTAACCCGGGGGAAATAATCGAGAAAAAAGGAGGGTCCGGTTTAGCCATGTCCGTTTTTGCTGCCGAAGGAAGGAGCATTTCAGAAGCGGTCAGAAAGCTGACAACGATTACTCCCCGAAGGCCCTATCTTGCTCATTTAAGAGTAGTGATTATTGGGGAAGAAGCAGCGAAAGCAGGCATAAAAAAAATTTTGGACTTTTTATCAAGAGACCATGAAATGAGAACAGACTTTGTCATGGCTATTGCTAAAGAAACGAAAGCGGAAGATCAACTAAAAGTATTAACTCCTTTAGAGAAAATATCGGCAAATAAAATTTTTTCTTCGATTGAAGCGTCAGAGAAAAATTGGGCGCCGACGAAAATCGTCTTGTTGGATGAATTGATTGCGTCAATGGTCAGTGAAGGGAAACAGCCTGTTGTAACCGGTCTTCAAGTACTGGGCAATAAGGAAATTGGTAACAAATCTGCAAACGTTCAATATGTGGATTCACCTGCAAGAATAAAAACCGACTTTCTTGGTGTTTTTAATCAAGATAAGCTAGTGGGATGGCTGAATGAAAAGGAAAGTAAAGGCTTTAATTATATTACCGATAACATCAAGAGTACGGTAGGATTAATCGAGTGTGAAGACGGCGGAACGATTACCATAGAAACGATCCGAAGTAAAACCAAATTGAAAGGAACGTTTGTTAATGGGAAACCGAAAATGAAGATAAAGGTGACACAAGAGGCGAACATTGCAGATGTGGAATGCGCAATCGAGCTCTCAAAGCAAGAAACGATTCTAGATTTAGAAAAAAAATTCAATAAAGAAAAAGAGAGGAACATGATTAGTAGTATAGAAAGAGCTAAAGAGCTGCAATCAGATATTTTTGGTTTCGGGGAAGCAATCGAGAGAGCTGAGCCTAAAAGGTGGGAAAAGTTAAAAAAGAACTGGGCGGAAGAATTTTCCCAACTTGATGTTGAGGTAAAGGTTGATGTAAAAATTCGAAGAACGGGAACGATTTCGGAATCATTTCAATAAATAGAATAGGTGAGAAGCAAATGGGAATAGTGGCGGTTTTAGTGGCAACAGCGTTAGTAATTTTAATAGAAAAATCAAACATGAAAAATAAATGGAAAAAAAAAGAGACCATCGTGTTTTTTACTTCCCTTTCCATTGCAGTATTAGTCACGATTGCGTGGGTATTACGTATAAACTTGCTCAATCCCATTGAAATATTAGCGGACATTTATCGGCCAATCACAGAACCTTATCTCTCCTATATGAAACAATTCAAATAAAGTTGAAATTTACTATCCGGGAATCATTCGAAAGGAGGGATGAACAATGAAGAATGCCAAAATAAGTGTTAAGCAATTTATGGTAATGGTTTTCATGATAACCTTAGGGAGTTCGGTCCTGGTCATCCCATCCATGCTGGCAACCTACGCTAAAAGTAATGCTTGGATCTCTTCCCTGCTAGGATTAGCGGTTGGATTACTGTGCGTTTTACTTTACGTGAAAATTTCCGCTGTTTATCCTGACAAGACTTTTGTTGAAATGAATCAGCAGGTTTTTGGCAAATGGTTCGGCAATTTGTTATCGCTATTATTTTTGATCCCGGTTTTTATATTGGCAGCAGGAAACCTATTCGAAATCGGGAATTTTTTTACTACTCAAATATTGGTGGAGACTCCCATCCATGCCATTCTTATCCTCACTTTACTAGCCATGATCTATGTTATTCGGAAAGGGATGGAGGTGATGGCAAGAACTTGTGAAATTTTTTTCCCATGGACGGTATTCTTTTTATTCATTCTGATCCTTTTGTTAATCCCTGAACTAAAAATGGAAAACCTGATTCCCAATTTCTCCAAAGGGATGGGCCCGATTATAGGAGTTACCTATCCGCACGTCATGCTGCCATATAGTCAATTAGTTGTCATTTTATTCATTTTTCCTTTTGTCAATGATGTTGCGCATGCACGAAAGGGATTCTTCCTGGGGGTGCTTCTGGGCGGATTGGGAATTACGATCATTGTCGTCATGTGTCAAGGGGTTTTGGGAACTGATTTTACGTCCAGAAGCGCCTTTCCCACCTATATACTGGGGAAAAAGGTTAGCATAGGGGGATTTTTGGAAAGGATTGAAGTGGTAGTGGCATTCAGCTGGATCCTGTCCACTTTTTTCAAACTTTTATTCAATACTTTTGCTCTTCTTTTCGGAATCACTCAGATTTTAAAATTGACTGATTTTCGGGTCCTAACCTTCCCATTTGGATTTCTGTTAATGGTTTATTCAATGGTTAATAATCCTAATGTTATCGTTTTAAATCAGGCTATAGTAGGCACTTGGCCTGCCTATTTACTGACCTTTTTTATCATACTGCCTTTCTTTGTATTGATTGTGGCAAAGATAAAAACGAAATTTCAAATAGATGCTTCTTAACTTCAAGGAGGGAAGAACGGTGGAGATAGTAAAGATAAGTGTGAATCAATTTACCGTATTGGTTCTCATGTATACATTGGGGAGCAGTGTCTTAATCATTCCGTCCTCTATGGCAACCTACGCTAAAAGTAACGCTTGGATTTCATCCCTAATAGGATTAATGGCCGGGTTACTGTTTCTTTTAGTATATGTGAAAATTTCTGCGATTTTCCCTGACAAGACGATAGTGGAAATCTATCAAGCGGTTTTGGGAAAATGGCTCGGGAATCTGTTATCACTATTATTTTTGTACGCTGTATTCATTACCGCAACAGGAAATCTTAAAGAAATTGGTGATTTTTTTACCACGCAAGTCCTGGTTGAAACCCCAATCCATGCGATTCTAATTCTAATTTTAGTCGCTGCTATTTATGTCATCCGAAAAGGGCTTGAAGTGATGGCCAGGACATGTGAAATCTTTTTCCCATGGACGGTGTTCTTTTTAATACTCCTTGTGCTATTTCTAATCCCCAACATGAAATTAGAAAACTTGGATCCTAATTTTGCTAAAGGTATGGGACCTATTTTTGGAGCCGCCTTTCCGTACATAAGTTTTCCGTTTAGTCAATTAGTTATATTTTTAATGATTTTGCCATCTGTCAATAATGTTGTGAAAGCGAGAAAGGGGCTTTTCATAGGGACAATACTTGGCGGTCTAGGAGTTACGATTATTGTGATCATGTGCCTGGGAGTTTTGGGTGCTGATTTTACAGGCAGAAATCAATATCCCACGTATATACTAGGTAAAAAGATCAGCATAAGAGGATTCTTGGAAAGGATTGAAGTTGTGGTGGCGATTAGCTGGATTTTTTCCACCTTTTTTAAACTTTCAATCAACTTTTTTGTTGTCATATTTGGGATGGCCCAAATTTTGAAGATGAATGATTTTAAACCCTTAATCTTTCCTGTAGGGTTTCTTTTACTAGTTTATTCAATGGTTCATTTTCCTAATATTCTATATTTTAAACAATCTTTAACCGAAATAGGGGCCAATTGCTTGAACTTCTTATTGCTGCTGCCAATGATTGTATTTGTTGTAGCTCTATTGAAAAAGATGATTGGAAATAAATAATGTAAAAAAGAAACCTATTCTATGAAACGAGCTTTTTAAGTTTATGGAAAAATCAAGAAAAGGAAGACGTTATTCTTAAAGTTTGGTTCAATTATACAATTCCTTTGGGTAGAATTCTGAAAAAGGCTTATTATATGTGGGAGCAAAGATGCAGGAACAAAGAATTGGCACCCTCCACAATAAAATGGAAGGTGCTTTATTAAACTTTAAGTATTTTCAATGGTTATGCCAAAAGGAGAGTGAACTGTACCGTTCGATTGAATTTGATTATTTAACTTTTCGTAAATCCAAATATTGAACGGTCTTACCATCACGATCAATCTGAACAATCAATTGGCTTTTATTGAGTGTATAAATCATTTGTTCACACGTAGCACTCTCATAGCAGGTAACGGTCTTTATTTCATTTGGATTTCCATAAGCATCGAGGATTTTGTTTTTGTCAGTGGGGATGGAAGTGGTTGTTAGAAATTCCGGATATACCTGCAGCTGTTCAATGGAATCATTGGCTGTATTAAGGTTTATACGAACCCCGGCACCTTCGTTTTGATAATAAAGCGACTTTGTATTCTTATCATCCTCTGTTTTGGTTGGCTGCCCGAATTTTTGAAGGAACTGATTGTAAGAAGATCCTAGTGTGATTCCATTTATATGAAGAGGCTTCTCAGCTAAAAGAAAAGCATCTTTTATCCCGACATCCTTTACTTTCTTCTTCATTTTCTCCGCATTGGATTTCTTTGAAAATGCACCCGCTTGAACACGATAAATGTTTTTACCATTCATGACTTTTTTAACGACAATCGCGTCAATTCCTTTCTTTTTCAAAAAAGCAACTCGTTTATCTGCATTTGTTTTCTTGCTAAATGATCCAGCGACGACAACATATAATGGTTTGGTTTGTTCAAAATCTGGAATCATTAACTTTTGGCCGGCAATAATCTTGTTGCTGGTTAGTTGGTTGTATTTCTTTAAATCTTCCACGGAAATATGGTATTTTTTCGAAATGCTATATAATGTGTCTCCTTTCTTTATCACAATATAATTTTCCTTAGCGAATGTATTCGCTTGACCAAAATAAAAGACCGCCCCGACCAAAAGGGTACAAAGTACAGCCAGCAGGAACCGTTTGAATTTTTTCATTTTATTTTCACCTCATTTATTTTGACGAGGAAAAAACCTTTTTGATTCTAATAAATAAGCCCAATTATTTTTGGGAAATAAAAATGGGTGCATTTTTTTCGTTCGGATGTATAATAACGAATCCACATAACCCACTTACTACTTTGTAAACAATTAGACATCCATTTGGGGGAATTTAAATGGCTAAAGCACCATATAAAATTATGAAAGGAGGAGGGGCATATAATGCGGGTAATAAACAATACACTTCGTGCGCGTGTGAGTATGGTGTACATGATGACCAATAATGAAGTAATGAATCAAATCATTACTTTTCACAGGGACATGAATGGATTGCTAACAGTTGCGGGTTCCTACCCAACTGATGGCAGAGGTACTGGTACAAAAGAGGTTTCCGGCGCTACTGCAAACGATGGCGTCGATCCCCTATCATCACAAGGCTCACTGACTTTGTCACGTGATGGACGTTTTCTACTCGCAGTTAACACAGGCAGCAATAGCATCAGCAGCTTCATCATAACCGAAAGTGGAGTTCCCGTTCTGGCGGATGTCAAACCATCAGGAGGTGCTCAGCCAAATAGTGTAGATGTGTTTGGCAATCTTATCTATGTTTCCAATGTAGGTAATGCCGCTAATAATTTTGCATCCAATATCACTGGTTTTCTCATAGATAGGAATGGACGCCTTTTTCCCATTCCCAATTCGACCCATTCTCTCAGTACTTTCAATGCTCAGCCTGCACAGGTTCTCTTCACTCCGGACGGTAGCAAAATCCTTATCACCGAGCTTACATCAAACCACCTCAGCATATTCGATGTAAATAAAAATGGAACGGTTACAGGACCGACCGTTAATGAATCTAATGGCCAAGGACCATTGGGCGCCCATTTTCTATCCTCAGGAATCCTCTTAGTTACAGAAGCAATGACAAACGCGCTGTCATCCTATTCATTGAGCAACGACGGCGTTCTTCATGTGATTAGCGGTTCTGTGCCAAACGGATATAGGACTGCATGTTGGGTTGTAACAACAAGGGATGAACGTTTTGCTTACACGACCAATACCTTAAGCGGCACCATTTCCACTTACCGAATTGATCATAATGGTGCACTGTCAGTCGCAGGACATATTACCAGTACACCGCCAGGTACTGCACAAGGTCTGCCAATAGATGCTAGAGTAAGTAAAGATGGACGGCATTTTTACACCCTTAACGGAAATCAGGGTACAATATCAGTATTTAGCATACAAAACAATGGAAGTCTAGCAAGATTACAGGTTGCAGCCTGGACTAACCTTTCTTACTTTGGGTCACAAGGTTTAGCTGTTCTTTGAGGTAAAAACCATTTTGATTCTGATAAATAAGCCAAATTATTCTCGAAAATAACCTAAAAATAAGAGCTGCCTCTAAAAGTTACACCTTTGGGACAGCCTCTTACCTTTTACTGATGAAAAAATTGATTTACTAATTCCTCAGACTTTAGGTGTTCCTGTACCAGTTTCTTTACGTCTTGTTCATTTTCAAACCCATTCAATTTATTGTTATACCAATCTTGTAATTTCTCTTTTGTTATTGTGAATTCTTGGTCTGGAAATTTGAATGTAATCCAATCCACATTTTTAATTAAAGCAAAAAGAAATGTGGAGTTTGATATAACAGTTTCCTTTATTTCTTTATTTGCTTCATCTATATCTTTATATTCCAAAGTAATACCATATGGTTCTTTCTTGGTCTCAAGTGAAATTTGATTCAACTCTTTGTTGTGTGCTAATTGTTTTACGATATTTATAACTGCACTGTTGTCACCCACATATGAATTCTTATATTGAAACAAATCTATTTTTGAATCTGCATTAAGGCTGCATCCACTAAATAATATCATCAACGACAACATTGTAATTAAATAAATGGTAATACGCTTCACTATTTCCTCTCCGTTCGTATGATTTTTTACATTGAATTAGCGATAGAAAAAGTATGTGATTATGATTAGCAATTAGATATTTTAGAATTACAAGCTGAAAAACAAATAAGGTATAGGAATGGGTATGTAATCCTATGCCTTTTTATCAAACGTTATAAAGATATTTGATTAGCTTTCGCTTCTTAATTTTTCAGGATTCTTTACTTTTATCGAAACAACTTCGCCACACTCTAAACAAACGGTATACACTCTTTCAGAGCCTATGACCATTTTTTTATCCAATGGACGAAGGTTTATATAATCTGTTGCTTTCACAAATGAATTTTCTCCGCAGTTTTTACAACTTATATCATTAGTGTTCATTCAATTTATCCCTCCTCGTGCTTCTATAAACTATTCTATAACGCTAATACAAATCCTCCTTCATATGAATTATTATTACATTTTCTACCATTTTATAATGACTTCACATTAGTACAGCTTTTATCACCTATTTTCGCAAGTCTTTTGAAGCCTGTATGCTGGATACCATATTCTCGTTAAATGATTCGCTAACCTTGTTTTTAATTTGCCTGTTAAAGCATTAAACTCCAATATAACAATAAATAAGAGGAGTACAATTCTAATGCGAGTTGGACTCCCAATTATAGTGTTATTTCTAATTTTGCACCTTTTAACCGAACCCGTTATTTATTTGAAATTAACCTGGTAGGAATCGTATTTTTTACTTGTAGAGGAACCACAGAAAATGTTGGAGCTTTCGACAAAAAGCCAGCAGTGACAGGGCATTCATAACTTTTCTTTTCTATGGAAAGGTTAATCAAGACGGTTTTTGATTTGGTGAAACGGAGGGAAAACATGAGTAAACATCCATTGATAGTAAATACAGGTTGGTTAGCGGAGAGGTTAGAAGATCCAAATTTAAGGATCATAGACGCCACTACATTTTTAAAAATTCCTGATAAGGAAGGGGAAGAGGTGGGCATGTGGTCGGGTAGAGATGCGTATAATCAGGGGCATATCCCCGGGGCGGTTTTTGCCGATTTAATGAATGAATTATCAGACCCGGAAGCCCCCATGCCCATGACCGTTCCGCCACGGGAGCACTTTGTCAAAAAAATGGAGGAACTGGGTGTCGGAGACGGATCGTATGTAGTCATTTACGATCAAGGGGCATTGGTAGGCAATCCTGTGGTCGCTGCCCAATGGGCTTCCCGATTAGCCTGGCAGCTGCGTTATGAAGGCTTTGATGAAATTTCCGTACTGGAAGGCGGTTATCAAAAATGGAAAGAGGAAGGGCGCCCCATCACAACTGAGCCTGGCCATTATCCTCAGGCGAAATTTTCCGGTAAACGCCGTCCGGAACTATTGGCAACGAAAGAAGATGTAAGAAGGGCCATGGATAATGAAAATATTATTCTCATCAATAGTTTATCTCCGGAAGATTTCAGAGGTGAAACAAACACGTATCCACGAAAAGGCCATATTCCTAGCAGTGTCAATGTCTTTTTTGGAAGTCATGGCGACCCGAAAACAAGGCAATTAAACGAAGTGTCCAGATTGAGGGAGGCCTTTGAAAAAGTGGGAGCACTGGACCCTAACAAAAAAGTGATAACCTATTGTGGTGGCGGGATTGCTGCTACTTGGAATGCGCTTTTACTAAATATGCTTGGGCAAAAAAACGTAGCTGTGTATGACGGTTCGATGAATGAGTGGGCAAGTGACCCCGATTGCCCACTGATTACTGGCAGCTAAATCTGGAGGTGATAAGATGGGGGCCGCAAACCTCCTATTATTATTTTATAACAATAAGAATATTACAGTAGTGACAAATAAATAACTTGGCAATCACCTAATTATGGCGGTTTTTTTTTAATTGAAATGACAGTAATCAAGGCAAGGTTTCATGGATAAACTTATCAATTCGGTTATGGAATAAAAGAAGCTTAAGGGTTTACCATTTTTGGTAGACCTATTTTTTTATTTACCCTTCGGTAAGGAAAAAACTGTATAATCTAATAAGAAGGGCCCGGAAAAAGGGGAAAGTACCATAAGTATTAAAAACTAGGCACTGTTATTAATCATTGTTGATTTTCGTATAAGTATGATCATTCATAAGCGGAGAATTTCCGGCTAATGTATAAGATCAAGCTAAAAAAAACAGATATAAGCGGAGAAATTCCGATTAACTGCTCAAAATAAGAAAAAATCCAATGGTTTGGGGCATATAAACGGAAAAACTTCCTTTATTTTTAAGGAAATAGTGGTATTTCCCAATTTAAACGGAATTTCTCCGTTTATTTTTCAAACAAAGTGAAACCAACATTCAGCTAACAGAGCAAAAACAATGAATAAACCATAATAATATTATGTTAACCAAATTAGCTAACAAAGCCTAAATCTAATTTTTAAATAGATTTGTAATTAAATTGAGAGGGAGGATCGCAAATGCTAGATTACAAAGAAGAAATCCAAAAAAGCGGGCTGGAAGACAAAACATATACACTTCTAGGTCCGGATAAGCAACCTTATCAGAGTAAAATTCCAGGTACATACGGCGGCCACAAGAAAACAAAAGTCTACGGACGTATGGATTGCCCGGCGGCATTACGAGCCATTGCCAAAGGGGGCTATGTACAGAATCGTGTGTTTTTTGCGGACGAGGAGACCGCTATTGCAGCAGGATTCAGGCCATGTGCATCGTGCCTTCGAGAAAAATATAAGGAATGGAAGGAAAGACAGAAGCTTCAGAATCCTAATTGATAAGGAGGGCTTGCCATGCAATCACAAATTGAGGAATTGTTAGATTTCGAGGATAATTGGCTGGACAGGGAAGGCCTGGACGAAGGTGACGGAAGGAATGTATGGCTGGAGGAAGGAATCCGGTTATACACACGGTTTTTGGAACTCGATCGAAAAGAGCCTAGGTATTCGATTATGCTCGCCAATCTATATCTTCAATTGGGCCGTGATGAAAAAATGCGCAGGGGCAACCACCTGAGGGCCTATGACATATTACGAAGGGCAACCATCCATAGCCCCGACAAACCCGCTGCCTTTTACCACTTATCTTTTATCTTGGAGGAACAGGACCGAAAGTGGGAGGCCGTCTTATTTTATGGTAAAGAAGCGTTGGAAAAAGGAATAAATGGCAGCAAACGAATCAAGCTCCTATGTAACCTGGCTTTAGCTTATACAAGAATTGGATACCCGCGAAAAGGGACGGACCTGATTAGGGAAGCAGTTACCCTGGATGTGAAAAAAGAACAACTTTGGTTCATCGAACTATATATGGATAAGTTGAAAAAGAAACAAATGGAACCCATCCTTTTAAAGGAAAATGACGAAAAACGCAAGAGAATCACCCATCATGATATGGACCAAATACTTGAAGATGCCATGAACGGAAAATATGTGGTTCTCAATCTCGCAGACTCAGAAAAGCTGGTGTATGGAAGCGGCGATACGGTACGGCTGGAGCCGAAGCAGGCGTAACTGCTCGGTTATTTGATAGACAACAAAGGGATCTTTTGTGATAAAAGCAGGATTGAAAAGGCGGTATGGAATGATCAAGTGTTAAATTCAGCCGTCGTCAAACGGTACATTACGGCCATTCGAAAAAAATTAGCACAGTCAATGGGCAGAAACGATATTAAAGAGAGTGTATTAATAACAACCAAGAATGGCGAATATGTCTGGAATACCGATATCCCGGCAAAAGTCCTCCGCAAGGTATAAAAATACCGGTTACGACAATCGTAACCGGATTTTTATATATTTAGGGTGCAAAAGATAAGGGAGGATGATAAAAATGAACTTACTAAAATTAGAAATGATGACCGCGACAGAACGGATGGCAGAGGCACTATCAATGAGAGGCTTGTTCATTGAAACGAAAGATGATTTCATTATTCTGACAGACGAAAACACCAGCGCAGATATCAAGAAAACACAAAGATTACTCACCGACCTAGGAATACCGACGTTTTGGCAAGGAAACCAATTCCAGCTATTAGTGAGCCGGTTTCCGATTGCAGCGATGAAGAAGATCATCAACGTACCAGGCAGTGAATTCCCGGTCCATATGGAAGGCTATCATTTCAAATGGAGAGCCTTTGCCCAACGGCGATTTGGCATCAAAGTGAATGCGTTGGACCTCGATGCGAACATGGCCATGTTGGTCAAATCACTGAATGTAGCTGGGGTTACGGCGCTTGCAGGCTGCAGCGGTCATCACCGTTACCCGCCAAACGTCCAGCTTTCCGGTGTCTATCAGGGAGCGTGGTTTAAGGTAATCCAGGAGAAATATTTAAAAGGACTGAATCTTCACTATACATGGGAAGTTCATTTCGATAACGGGTCAGGTTCATGTATCAGGGCCGTGGAAACAGGACGCTGGGACATGAGTTTGATTTATCAGGACACCGCGCAAATGGCCGAGGTGCTTCAAAAATACGCTGCCGAGATTCGGGAACTTAAAAAATCTTCGTTTAAACGCAGCAAAGAGATGAAGGAAACAGCTGGCAACCTTCTAAAGGAGGAAAATGTTGAAGCATTAGTGGATTGGATGAAAGAACAAGCCGAAAAGCAGTTCAGCCTGATTAGATAAAAATTTGGATTGAAGGGATGGAGAGAAACATGAAGAGTTCTCAAGATTATTCAGAACACATTGTAACGTTAGCAGATTGGCTTCAGAAGTCTAAACACACTACAATCCTTACAGGAGCAGGAATGTCCACAGAATCAAACATCCCGGACTTTCGCTCAAAGGATGGCTGGTGGAACAATATCGATCCGAGAACGGTTGCGACCACTGAGGCCCTCGAGAACCATTATGATTTGTTTCATGAATTTTATTGCATGAGAATCAATATGCTTGAAAATTGTGCACCCCATAGAGGGCATCATATATTGGCGGAATGGGAGCAGAATGGCCTTATTCAAGCCATTTGTACACAGAACGTCGACGGCTTTCATAGCGCTGCTGGCAGCCATCAAGTATACGAACTTCACGGCTCCATCAACAAGTTCCGCTGTGCGGACTGTTCTAAAATCGCAAGCAGGGAGCATTTCCTGAATAAAGAGAAATGCAGTCAATGCGGCGGCAAGCTCCGGCCAAATGTGGTCCTTTTTGGTGAAATGCTTCCGGAGGAAAGCTGGAGCGCTGCACTCTCGCATATTCATCAGTCAGATCTAGTGATTGTGATCGGAACAAGCCTGGAGGTATACCCGGCCAGCCAGCTGCCGCAAATGACAGAAGGCAGAACGGTTTATATTAACATGGAAATAAACGGAAAGAATCAAGACTTTAGCCTCATTATTCAAGATAAGGCTGGAAGTGTACTTGCAAAAGTCAACGAACTCATAGAAAAAAAGGAAAAATAATTTTCCGAGTATAGTAACTTTTTCCTATAGAACCGTGATATACTTGTATTGCCATTGTATAAAAAAGGAAGCAAAACAAAGAGTTACTTACAGTCATTCATTCTTTTTCTTTGCCAAAACCACATGTATTACTATCCTAATATGAAAATACATGTATCTATTGGACTACTTCCTCTCTTTTATTGGAGTAGTCTTTTTACATTCTATTTTCAGAAATATTAGAACTCTTAAACCTTTGGGAGGGTTACAAAATGGAGAAGGAAATTTGGAAATGGATATTGGATACATTCCCGGATGAAGGAATTGCCAATATTGCGGACAATCTAATGATCAAAATAAAAGGTTTTCGCCAGTTAAATCCCCAGCAGGCAAATTTCAAAATGGTGAGAAACAGAATCATAAAGGAAGCGCTTAATCAAAAGAATAGTAAAAAACTATATCATTTTTTTGATTGTCTTGTTGAAGACCGCCCCGAAATCAATTCATTAAAAGGGAAAAGTATCGAGGAACTTTTACAGGTGCTAGAAGAGGAAGGACTATATCCATCCATCTTACTTGGGATGCTCCTGTCCAGTGAGGATGAGGAAGATCAAGGAAAGGCTCAGGAAATCTATATAAAACTCAAAGAAGAAGAAAAACTGGATCTGCTGGAAAAACAAGTGGACGAAAAACTTTCGAATGTAGAGGAGGCAGATGTACTGGAAACCTTGGACGAGCTCGAGAAGGGGCTGAAAACGGCACTCAAGGAAATCGAGCGACTGGAAAAGAAGCTGAAGAAACTGGAACAAAAAAACGAGGAGCTAAAGACAAAAGCGGCAAACAGCCAAGCAAGCCTCAAAAATGAAAGGAAAGAATGGAAAAACGAGAAAAAGGTATTCCAGCAGGAAATTCAATCCCTTAAAGCGGAGATGGGATCAGTGCGTAATGAGCGGAAGACCGCTTTAGCAGAAAAGGAAGAATTAAATAAAAAGGCAGCTAAGCAAACAGAAACAATGAAGGTAAAGGATGAAGAGATTAATAGGCTTCATGCACGCGTCCTTAGATTAGAAACAGATTTAAAGAATCAAAATGATCAGGAAAAACCAGAAAAAGACAAGATAAAGGTTGCGATGATCGGTGACCCTTATTCAAGCCGACTACAAAAGTATGACAAATTTGAATTAACCATTTTAAATGGTTCAGAGTTTCGCGAAGCAACAGGGCAAACAGCATTGGATCATGCCGACCAAGTCTGGCTCCTGACTTACAAAATCCCAAGAAGCATTCAAAAACGTGTAAAATCCGTCGTGAAGAATAAACAAACGAAGGAATTTGCGACATTTGCCGACTTGGAAGACCATATGCTGAAGGGGATGATTTAACGTGAACAAAACATGGAACACCAACTTGATCGGCGTCCTTGCCAGTGAGGAATCTGTACAATACGCACTACGTAAAAAAGCCATTTTCAAAAATGTACAAGATGTATTGCAGTTTTATGTAAGAATCATCAGTAAAACGCCAAACAGTTTCCCTCTCATCAAATTGATCACTTTTTTCGGGACAGATTTGGAAAAATGGGGCTTTGAAGGCAATCATCTGGAGGAAACGGAAGGCAGGAGGGCGGTCTATCGCTTTCTCGAGGATAACCTGCTGGTATTCAAACCGCAGCGGAAAATTCTCTACGATGGACAGGAAGTTTTTGACGGAACAGACCTAATCCTCATTCCAAAATCGGAAAGGTATCATGAGGGAGTAAGTTTAACGCCGATGCCGATCTTTTCGGAAGAGGAACATGGTATGACGCAGGAAGAATTTGAACTGCGGATGCAAGCGGGTGAATGGGTAGGGAAAATTGCTAGTATTTCCCATGAACAAAAGGACACACCGGAATATATCTTGTGGAAAACGAGCGATTCAGTTTACACCGTTTATGGTGAGTTTTCGGGTCATCATTACGGCGAGGAAGGATTTTCCTTTACCAGGAATAAACTTTTGAAATCGGCTCCTTTTGATGAAGAGTGGCTCGATGATTGCTACGAGGTTGATCATACGATGTTCGTACCGCACGAAATCTTTACTTATATAGATGGGACCATTGAAGCGGCGGAGCCTTTGGAGATTCCTTATCGAAAATCGCCCTACATGGAGGAAACGGAGCGGCAACTGGCGGCTGCACAAGCACAAGTACAAAGGCCCAATCCTGGAGTTACGGTTGACCGGAGCCGCATGTCTGAAGCGGAATTGATGCAGGAATTCACCCGAACCACGGTGGAACAGGGACTGCTTTATGACAAAAAGGATCTCTATAACTTTCATACAGCGATGAAATCTTCCAACCTGGTGATTTTGGCAGGGATGAGCGGAACGGGTAAATCAAAGCTGGTCCAAGCCTATGCAAGGGCCCTCGGGTTTAAGGACGATTATCAGATGACATTGGTACCTGTCCGGCCTGCCTGGACGGATGATGCGGATGTTATTGGATATGCAGATACACTCAATAAAGAGTACCGGCCGGGAGACTCCGGTGTCATTAACGCCCTGTTAAGTGCCAAGGACAACAGCAACAAGCTTCATATCATCTGTTTTGATGAGATGAACCTGGCACGGGTGGAGCATTATTTTTCCCAATTCCTTTCGGTGCTGGAGATGGAGGCGGGGCCAGGCAGGGCCTTAAGGCTATATAATGACGATTTGACAAGCCAGCTGAAGAATTCATCGATGTATCCGCCCGTCATCCCGATCGGAGATAACGTCATCTTCGTCGGGACGGTCAACCTGGATGAATCCACCTACCATTTTTCCGACAAGGTCTTGGATCGTGCGAACGTGATTACTCTAAATGTTCTTTCGTTTGACAGTCTGATGATGTTGACGAAAGAGATGAAGGAAACAGCAAAGCCTCCTGGAGGCAACGGAACCGTTACCTTGGATTTGTTCGACAGCTACCGTGACAAAACCAAGGATATCCATATGAAGGAAAGTGAATTGGCACTTTTATGGGACATCCATACCGAGCTGCAGAAAATCAATAAAAACCTGGGAGTCGGCCCAAGAATTGTCCGGCAAATCGACTTGTACCTGAAAAACTTGCCTGATAGCAGCTGCTTGACGAGGGAAGAGGCATTCGATAAACAAGTGGTGCAACGAATCCTTACCAAGGTAAGGGGGCCGGAGGATCTCTTGAAAAGGTTCATCGGGATGTACGATCCAGTCACAGAGAATATCGAAGGAAGTGTCCTGGGTGACATATTGGACAAGTACGATGAGGTGTCCGAGTTCTACGACACCCGGAATGTCCTGGTTCAAAAGGCGAAAGAGTTGAAACACAATGGCTATACCCTCTAATGGATTTGAGGTTATCTTTAACCAAAGACAAGGGAATCAGGACAACCACATCACAGCAGGACCATTTTTTACGAATGAAGATGATTTTTTTGAAAAAAGGGATGAATCTTTCATCGAAATAAAGGAATATTTAGCCGTATCCATTACCTTTCGGTCTCATAGGACGGATGCCCAGTTCTTCATGGATGGATTGGAAACCCTTCCTGAGCCGAATTTGAACATCGATTCGCAAGTGGGGGAAGTATACCTTCCTCCTTCTGAACATCCTGTTACCTTATTCGATCACAATGATGACTATTATCCGCTGATTCCGGGATTTTATCGGATGATGGTGATAAATGATGGGACACGGTATTACTGCTGGGTGAAGGTTGTTCCAAAACAGCTCGAGGAATCGCAGTGGGAGCTGATGAAGCAGGAAGTGGAGCAGGAACTAAACGGATTGGCAAGGGAACTGCTGCTGAAAAAGACAGACCTTGATACCAGGATGGATAAAATCCCACTAGGGGTGCTGGAGCAATTTTTCGTGATTAACCAGCGATTTTCCTCGGTGATGGCGGCGTTGACGGATTTGTATCGAAAGGTCAATTTTCGAATCAATAAAGGCTATTCCTTTGTTTCTAAAGAGAGAACTAGACTCATAGACGATAAAACCATTCGTTATGCCGCCTTCCGCCCGAATCATGAACAGACCTTCAAGGCGCCCGTCAGTGAAGTTACCTATGATCTGCCGGAAAACCGTCTGGTCAAAAAAATCATCGACTCCATCTCCAAAACGTTGACCGGCTTTATCGAGAGCGTTGAAGGGACGGCAGGCAGCCTGACGGACCTTCATGCTGTGAGTCCCGTCGAATCTTTTCCGCAAAAAGATATTACGCTGCTGGAGCTTGAAAAATTAAGCGGAATTGCTGGAAAGATGCGGGGAGCCATCCAATGGATCAAGACGGCGCCATGGTATGAAAGTGTTGGAGTCTATCGAGAATCAAGCATCCCGCATGTGATGAACAGCGATCCTAGATACCGTGCACTTTACCAGCTATATCGAGAACTCCAGCAGGAGAAAAGCGAAGTGCGGACTTATCCATCCTATGTTTATCAGTGGAAGCGTTCCGACAAGCTCTATGAGATTTGGGGATATATTCAGTTCATTAAGGCTCTAACGGGAGATGTACTGGATTTTGTTCCTGTTAGCGGATGGATTTACAATGAGGACTTCAGCACAAATAATGGAATCACTCCATCGTTGCCTCCCAATATGGAGGTAGTATTGAGGCATGGCAGCCTGAAAATCGTGTTAGTCTATGAAGGACACCTGCCGACACAAAGCAGGCTCTCGACAGCGAAACAACCTTTATATACTAGGGGAACGCATACCACTCCGGATGCCAGGCTGGATGCCTATAAAGAGGATATCTTTATTGGCAGCATCATCGTCGATTTCAAGTATCGGCGAAGAAAAGCGATATGGGACGAAAACCTCATTTACAACCGAAGGCAGAATGAGGTCATGCGGCAGCTGGTGAGCTATAGTGATAATATTCATTCGAACTTTCTGTTTGGAGCTGACGGGAACCCGCTTATCAGCCGGATCAGCCCTGTACAGGAAGTGTGGGCAGTTTATCCGAACCGTTTCGGTGCTTCAAGAAGTCACGAATATGCTGATCATAAAGTGTGTTTAGTAGAGCTGACCCCAGGTCAATGGAATGAACTTCTTGTTGATAAGATCAAGGAAGGTATTGATCGTCTTTTAAAGACAAGTGAGCTGATAATGGATACTGCACTAAAAGATTTTCCTATTAAAGACAAGGGTTGGCAATTGGTTTAGATTACTTTACGGTAGCCAACAAAGGGGGATCTGTGATGGCACTTTCAGAATCAGACAGAAAAATCTATGAAGCACTCAAACGAAACATCATCCAAGGAATAATAGAAGAAAAAATGAAACAGGGCCAATCGCCTGATTTAAAATGGATGAATGAAGTTGGGTTCCAGTTTCGCCAGAAAAAACGGACAAAGATGACAGCCTTTTTTAACCGAGTCATGTCAAAGTTTACTAGAAATCATGGGGGAAATGAACATCTACATCAAAATGTGGTACGGTTTGAATCCTTGAATAAAAAGAGATAGAGGATATGTTCTCGTTTGATTCGCAGAAACAGGGACTGGGCATTTTGCCCAGTTTCTTTTTTAAATGAAATAATATTCAGAAAATTTTTAAAAAAGATATTGAATCATATCAAAAGCCTTGTTATAATAAAATTCAAACAAACGTTAGATTTATTAACAGAAAACTATGGATTCCTTTTAAGAGTTCTTTCTTATTAGGTCTAAAACCCCTAATTTGGAAGAATAAGATAGCTTCAAATTTTATTAAAAAGGAGCGAAAGATTCATGTATAATTTCAGTCCATCAGTTGAACAAGAAGAATTGTTATCAAGAGCAAGGAGAATAATGGAAGAGGATGTATATCCTGCTGAGAAGCATATTATCGCAGGTGTGGGACTTCCAGAAGAAGTACTAAAACCATTACAGCAAAAAGTGAAAGATCAGAATTTATGGGCTGCACATTTACCCATTGAGATTGGTGGATTGGGTTTAGGTAATGTCTTCTTGGGATTATTAAATGAAATATTAGGCAGCAGTCCAATTGGACCAAGAGTTTTTGGAACAGCAGCCCCGGATACCGGAAATATGGAAATTCTGTGGAAAGCTGGAACGCCAAAACAAATTGAAAATTATTTAAGACCTTTGGTCAATGATGATATCCGTTCCTGCTTTGCCATGACTGAACCAGATGTATCAGGAGCAGATCCGACTGGATTACAAACGCGAGCTGTTAGAGACGGGGATGAATGGGTAATTAACGGTAAAAAATGGTTCATTAGTAATGCGGGAATGTCCTCTTTCGCCATTGTAATGGCTGTTACCAATCCGGACGCAGCTCCACATGAACGGGCAACGATGTTTCTTGTAGATAAGGGCACACCTGGGTTTGATTTGATTCGTGATATTGGAGTGATGGGTGAATTTAGTGAAGGTGGTCACTGGGAGATCGAATTTAATAACTGCCGTATCCCGGCTGAAAATATCTTAGGAAAAGAAGGAGAAGGATTTAAACTTGCCCAAATGAGATTGGGACCAGGACGAATCACCCATGCGATGCGATGGTTAGGGGTAATGAATCGCAGTTTTGATCTAATGCTTGATTATGCTCTTAAAAGAAAAACGAGGGGAAAAGCATTGGCTGAATTCCAAACAATTCAAAACTTTGTGGCAGATTCAGCTGCTGAAATTTCAGCCTCCAGATTAATGACGCTTCATGCAGCATGGAAAATGGATCAAGGTGAGGATGCCAGAAAAGAAATAGCCTTAATTAAGTTTTACGGAGCGAAAATTTTGAATGATGTCATCAGCAGGGCCATTCAGGTTCATGGTTCATTGGGCTATTCAAAGGATACACCGCTAGAAGCATTTTATCGTGAAGCAAGAGCTGCACATATTTACGATGGTCCAGACGAAGTACATCGTATGGTAGTAGCAAAGAGGTATTTAAAAGAATATCAAAATAGGAAAAGCAAAACCTTAGTAGAAACTAATACAAGATAATGAATCTATTTATTTTCCACAAAGATATCTTATAAATAGAGAAGAAGGGGGGAAAATAAATGGGGAAAACCTTGGACATTACCGGGAAAGTGATTGTTATTACAGGAGCGAGCCGGGGCCTGGGTGCCGAAATGGCGCGTGAGTTTGCTGCAGGCGGGGCTGACTTGGTGTTGGCAAGCCGCAATAAAGAAAGTTGCGAAAGAATTGCAGAAGAAGTACGTAAGTTTGATAGAAAAGTTATAACCGTTTCATGTGATGTTTCGAATTTGGGGGATATACGCAGACTTTTCCGTAAAACCGAGGAAGAATTCGGAAGACTGGATGTTTTGGTCAATAACGCCGGTACAAATGTAACCAAACCAGCGATTGAGGTAACGGAAGAAGAGTGGGACTCCATTAATAATGTAAACTTAAAGGGGTTATTTTTCTCCTGTCAGGAAGCGGCAAAGATTATGATGCAGCAAAATTCCGGAAAAATCATTAATATTTCATCTGTCGGCGGTGTTAAGCCGTACAAACGGATTGCCCCCTATACTGCTACTAAAGCGGCCGTCATTCATCTCACTCGTTCGTTAGCTGCTGAGTGGGCACGCTATAACATTCTAGTCAATTCAATTGCTCCCGGACTGATCAGCACTGAAATTAATAAAACGGAAATGGAAGATAAAGTCTGGCTTGAAAAAGCAATTAAGGCCATTCCACTAAGAAGATTAGGAGACCCAACAGATATCTCACAAATTGCTTTATATCTTGTTTCGGATGCAGCCAACTATATTACCGGGCAAACTTTTTATATTGATGGCGGCACATTAGCAGAGTAATAAACCTAGCTCTATGAGGACTTAAAACAAATTTAGAAAGGAGGTTTTATTTTGCACCCACCACTTAAATCCATTCGGGTTCTCGACTTGTCCCGATTGCTTCCCGGACCGTATTGTACAATGTTTTTGGCGGATTTTGGGGCGGAAGTTATTAAAATTGAAGAACCTGATATCGGTGACTATGCAAGATGGGAAGAGCCTAAGGCCGGTACAGATAGTGCCATCTTCTCATCTCTCAATCGAAATAAAAAAAGTCTGACGTTAAACTTAAAGTCCGAAAAAGATAAAGAGATTTTTTTAAAGTTGGTTAAAACGGCTGACGTATTGGTAGAATCGTTTCGGCCTGGAGTGATGGATAGGTTAGGATTAGGCTATGAAACTTTAAAAAAATATAATCCCAAACTTATTTATTGTGCAATTACTGGCTTTGGCCAAACAGGTCCTTATGCAAGCCAGCCGGGTCACGACCTGAATTATTTAAGTTACACAGGCTTGCTGGAATTACAAGGGGAACGTAACAGAAAACCATTCCCGCCTGCCGTACAGATTGCCGATATCGGCGGAGGTTCTTTAATGGCAGTCATCGGCATATTAATGGCGCTTCACGCACGAGATCAAAACGGGAAAGGCCAGTTTGTTGACATTTCCATGACAGATGGAGTTATATCGTGGCTGCAAACAATTTTACCAAACTATTTAGCCAATCAATTATTACCCAGCCGCGGGGAGTTAACTTTGTCAGGAAAAAAAGCATGCTATGAAGTTTATGAGACCCGGGACCATCGTCATTTATCAGTTGCCGCCTTAGAGCAGAAATTTTGGGTGGTGTTTTGCCATGGGATTGGACGGGAGGATCTAATAGAATATCTTGATGCACCATTATACAAGCAGGATGAACTGAAAATGGAAATTGGAGCTATCATAAAAACAAAGACACTAAACGAGTGGGTCGCCATCTTTCATAATCGTGATGCTTGTGTTGCACCAGTTTTAACTTTTGAAGAAATGACCATGGACCCGCAAATAATTGACCGTCAGATGATTCAAGAAGTCCCAGGTTTAGACGGAAAGCACATTGGGATTCCTATTAAACTATCAGATACCCCCGGTTCTATCATTTCTAATGCACCGAAATTAGGGGAACATAATAAAGAAATATTGGAACAACTGGGATATGCAGTAGAAATTGAAAATTAGCAAGGTTAAACAAAAAAATTTTTGGCAAGTTAGAATTAATTTTGTAAAGTAATTATAATATAAAATAGAACAAATGGTTGTTTGATTTTTGTTATAATTAATTTTACATAAATATTTTTACTTCATTGTCCAATGACATTTTAATAAGATTTTCCATTTAGGGGGTGGTGTCTGCAGCTGTTAAAGTGGATAAATTTAATGGTTTTCTGTCAACTTGAAACCGCATACATCATTGAGGTCCATATAGTTCATTAAATAATTTGGATAAAGGGAGTGTTGAAAAGATGAAAGCTGGCCTTTTTTATGTTCTAGAATGCCATGATGATAACTATGAACGTGCTTATGGAGAAATGTTGGAACAAATTCAATATGGGGAAGAACTTGGATTTGAAAGCGTTTGGTTGGCAGAACACCATTTTAGTGCTTACGGAAGCATGCCTTCTCCACAGGTGGCAGCTGCAGCAATCTCTCAAATTACTAAAAAGATGGATATCGGGATTGCTATAAGTATATTGAATTTCGACAATCCAGTCCGAATAGCTGAAGACTATGCAATGGTTGATCAATTAAGTAAGGGTCGTTTAAAGTTTGGAGCAGGACGCGGTTATCAGCCTAGTGAGGCAAGAGGTCTAGGAATCAGCTTGGAAAAAACAAGAGAAAGATACTGGGAGTACGTTAATATCATTCAGGGTTTGTGGAGTAATGAAAGGTTTAGCTATAATGGAGAATTCTATCAAATTGAAGATTTAAAATTAACACCAAAGCCTTATCAGAAGAGAATTCCATTCTATCATGCCTGCATCAGCCCTGAATCCTTTGATCTAATGGTAGAAAAAGGCGCCCAAGAATTCATGGTTACGCCAACCTTGATGGTAATGGATGATGTCTTAGCTTATACAAGAAGAACAAGGGATCGTTTACTGCAAAAGGGCATTGATCCATCGATCCATTTGAACCTGCAAATGAATATTGCGGACGATACTGACCAGGCGATAAAAAATGTGGAAAAGGAAATGAAAATCTATTTCAACAAAGTTCTGGAATTGATTCCTGGAGCAAAAGGTTCCCAGGCACCGGCAACCTATGAGCGTTTTGCCGAAGTGGCGAAAGAGTTTGACGGCCCATTAAATGTTGGTGTCCTTAATCAGTCTGGGGTTGCCCTCTTAGCAGGACCGGAAGAAGCGGTTAAGCGCCTTGAAGCGGTTGAAGACGCTGGGGTTGACAGCCTATCCTGCTGGTTCCGAATGGGAGGCATGGAACACCGCAAAGTGATGAGAGCCATGAAGCGTTACGCCGATGAAGTATTGCCATACTTTAAATCACCAGCACAAAAGGTAACCGTTTAGCCATTTCAAAAAAAATGCATTTGGAGGGGATTGCAAGTGCAGCAGACCTCAGTCAAAACATTGGAAGAAAGAGTTTTGGAATTAGAGGCCCGGGAACAAATTAAAGAAGTGATTGCTAACTATAACCACGGTGTCGATAAACTTGATGAAGAACTGTTCATGGATATTTGGGAAGAAGATGCTGTTTGGGATATTGGTGAACCATGGGGCATTTCCAGGAACAAACAGGAGATTTTGGAGAAAATAAGGGCTATTTGGGTAGGCCTTCCAGAAACGCATCACTACGGGATGAATGAAGTTATCAACATTGATATCAAAAATGGGACGGCTACATGCGTGTCGGATGTGGATTGCACGGCCACGAATGCAAAAGGAATACCCCTTGTAATTGCTGCAACCAATTGGGATAAATATAGCAATAAAACTGGAAAGTGGCGTTTGACTGAAAGAAAAATAAAAATTCATTACATGACTCCAGCTTTGGAACCATGGTCAGATAAACCTGAATCACGAATTAATCCAAAACTAGATTAATAGAAAACATAAAGGGTAAATGAATTGATTCATTTACCCTTTAATAAGTTGAAAAATAAATAAACAAAAAAAAACTGGTGTAATTGGTCTTATTAGGCCTAAAAAGAGAAATGAGGGATAATAATGACTTCATCATTACGGGGGAAGGTGGCCATAGTTGGTGCAGCTGACACTCAAGTAGGAATTGTTCCTCAGATGGGAGCAACCCAGCTTTGTGTGGATGCAGCTCTTCGTGCCTTGGCAGATGCAGGAATTACGAAAGATCAGATTGACGGCTTGATTACCTGCAATTCCATGGCCGAACCAATTATGTATCATGCGGAAGCGATTGCAGAGTATTTGCAAATATTTCCTCGATACTGTCTAAGTGTTGGTACAGGAGGGGGGACCACATTTTCCATTCTTCACCATGCTGCATCAGCTATTGCCACAGGAGTTTGTGACACAGTTTTAATCACAATGGCAGACAGCCTAAGAAGCGGAATAAATAAAGAGCAGGCTATGGCCATGCAAGCTTCTACCGGACATCCGCAGTTTGAAATACCATATGGGCCATCTGTGCCATCTCTGTATGCCTTAATCGCACGTGCCCATATGGAGAAATACGGGACAACAGCAGAACAATTTGCAGCCATTGCTGTTGCATGCCGAAAGCATGCAAATCTAAATCCTGCTGCTCAAATGCGGGAATTGATTACCATCGAAGATGTAATCAATTCCCGGATGATTGCCGATCCTCTGCATTTATTGGATTGCTCCTTAATTTCCGATGGCGGATCAGCGGTTATTCTGACTTCTGTTGAACGCGCAAAAGATTTTCCAAATCATCCAGTCTACTTGCTCGGTGTTGGTGAAGGGCATAGCCATGAACATATTAGCCAGGCCCGGAGCCTTACTACTTCTGCAGCAACTGAATCGGGACAACGCGCCTACCATATGGCTGGTATGGGTCCTAGGGACATCGATTTGGCCCAGCTGTATGATTGTTTTACCCCGACTGTACTGATTGAATTAGAAGACCTCGGTTTTTGTGAAAAAGGAGAAGGTGGAGCTTTCGTTGAAAGCGGAGCAATCGAGTTAGGGGGAAAGATACCAGTTAACACCCACGGGGGAATGCTTTCCCATTGCCATCCCGGGAATCCTGGGTCCATGTTTGCCTTAACGGAAGCGGTTTTGCAGCTTCGCCATCAGGCAGGCGAGCGTCAGGTCCCAGGAGCAGAGGTCGCTCTTGTACATGGCCAGGGCGGCATTATGTCGAGCCACACTACTATAATCCTTGGGCGGGAGGTTTAAACATGAATGATCATTCAGGAAAAAATTTCCCCGTCCCGACTGCAGAAACAGCCAATTATTGGGAAGGGTGCCGTAATCATCAACTGCTTATTCAGCATTGCTTTGAATGCAGGCATCACCAGTTCTATCCGAGAATCATGTGTACGAAGTGCTGTAGCAATAAAGTGGAGTGGGTATCCGCTTCTGGACGAGGAAAGGTTAAAAGTTACACCATCATGCACCGTGCTATTTCTAAAGCATACCTTGCTGAAACCCCATATGTCATTGCATTAATTGAGCTTGAAGAAGGACCGACAATGATGAGCAATGTGGTTCAATGTGATCCTAATAACGTATTCGTAGGCATGGATGTTGAAGTGATCTTTGAGGATTGGTCTAAGGAAATATCCATTCCAAAATTCCGTCCCAGTTAAAGAAATAATAATTAATGCAAATAATTCAAACATACGTTTGTTTTTGGTAAATCCATTTTATGATAATGACATAAGTATTTTCTTAATCAAAACCCTATAAAAGGAGTTAAGAGGTTTATGTACAAAGGAATTCAAACGTTTGGAAAAATTGTCGAATATCGTGCAGAAGAAAAGCCGAACTCGCGGTTCGTTCGCTTCCAAACTGAAGATCTTACGTATGTTCAGTTCCATCTTGATGGAAACAAAGTGGCCAACTTCATTAGTTCGTTAGGGTTGTCTAAAGGGGATAAATGTGCTGTCATGCTCCCAAACAGTCGGGAATTTCTGGCTGTATGGCTTGGTCTTGCACGACTTGGTGTAATTGAAGTACCAATCAATGTAGCATATCGAGGAGATCTTTTGGCATATATCCTCAATCAAGCAGAGTGCCGGGCCATTGTCATTTCCTCCCAATGGATTGAGAGATTGAGGGACATATCACACGAATTGACTCATTTACGTCATGTTATTATCGTCGGCGAAAATGATGAACGATTGAATAACCAATTCTATTGCCATTTTTATGAAAATCTAATTTCGAACGCCAGCGATACTACAGTTGATGTTGAAATTCATCCCAGTGACCCTTCGCTCATCCTATTTACCTCAGGAACAACGGGACCATCTAAAGGGGCAATATTAAGCCATCATGCTAACTTTAGTCTTGCGTCGACTTGTTGTGATTTGATGAACTACAGTCCCGAAGACCGCTTGTTTACCGTGTTTCCCTTATATCATGTTAATGCCCGCTATGCCACCATTCTCCCTGCACTGTTGGCAGGCAGTGACGTAGTTATGCATGAACGATTTTCAGCATCAAAATTTTGGGATATTTGTCGTACTGAGCAAATTACCTCTTTTACCTATATGGGTTCGCTTCTTACGATCCTAATGAAACAGCCTGAACGAGCAGATGATGCCGACAACCCCGTCCGGCAGATTCAGGGCGCACCAGCACCATTGGAAATATATGAAGAATTTGAAAAACGATTCAATGTTAAAATTACCGAAGCTTATGGATCAACAGAAGTTGGTTTAGCGATGGTTAATCGTGCTGAAACATTTAGAAAAGGTTCTTGCGGGAAGTCTGTAACCATTTATGAGGTAGAGATTCACGATGAAAATGACGAATGCTGCACTCCCGGCACAGCAGGTGAAATAGTGGTGCGTCCTAAAGAACCGGGAGTTTTATTCTCTGGTTATTACGGAATGCCTGAAGCAACTGTGGAATTGTGGAAGAATTTATGGTTTCATACCGGAGACCGGGGATTGATGGATGAGGATGGCTACTTTTACTTTGTTGATAGAAAAAAAGATGTCATCCGGAGAAGAGGAGAGAATATTTCTTCTTCCGAAGTCGAGCGAGTAATCAATAAATCAATACCCATCCTAAAGTGAAGGAATCCGCTTTGGTCGGAGTCCCCTCAGAACTTTCGGAAGAAGAGGTTCTTGCAGTCGTGGTTATTCGTGACGGTGAGGAGTTGAAGCAGGAAGATCTGCTCGACTTCTGCCAAACCAGATTAGCTTATTTCGCTGTTCCCAGGTATATACGGTATATAAAGGAATTTCCCAGAACTCCTTCACAAAGGATTGAAAAATACAAACTGCGGGCAAAAGGAATAACACCTGACACATGGGACCGTGAACTAGTTGGTTATAAAGTGCATCGTTAATAAATTTAAGCAGGAAATTAGTACGTCTATAAATCATTAATTTTGTTGAATATACAATCCAAAATTTTAGGAGGAGTAATATGCAAAAAATTAATGTGGTGCAAGTAGTGGATGACAGCAAATTTAATTCATTACATTTTGCTGTCATAGCTTGGTGCGGATTTATTTTGTTATGTGATGGATATGACATGGTTGTATTTGGCTCCATCATCCCCAGCCTAAGCAAAGAATGGGGAATCACTGCAAGTACAGCCGGGTTTATTGGGAGTTTAACCTTATTTGGCAGCTTAATAGGGTGCCTTGTTTGCGGAATTTTAGCTGATATATGGGGACGCAAAAAAGTGATAATCTTTTGTTTCACACTTTTTGGATTATTTACTATATTAACTGGTTTAGCTCAAGGACAGACAGATTTCGCCATTTATCGTTTCATTGCAGGTTTAGGCTTAGGCGGTATGCCGCCGCTTGTCATCGCACTGACATCGGAGTATGCACCAAAATCGAGTAGAAGTATGTTAGTCGGATTGATGTCAACAGGGTTTTCTTTTGGAGGAATTGCTGTTGCGCTGCTGGGGATTGTAATTATCCCAAAATTCGGATGGGAGTCGATGTTTTTTATCGGCGGGCTTCCGTTATTGGCACTGCCATTCATGATAAAGTTTTTACCAGAGTCGCTGGCATTCCTTGTGGCAAAGCAGGACAACAAAAAAGTAAGCGCTTTACTCACAAGGTTAAATCCATCTTATAAATCAAATAAAAATGATGTTTTTGAAGTTCATTTACCAAAAGCGGGTATGCCCGTAACGAAACTTTTTGAAGAGCGTCGGGGAATTTCTACCATTATGTTCTGGGTAACATCTTTTATGGTCTTACTTTTAGTCTATGGATTGGGTACTTGGCTTCCTCAGTTAATGGTTCAAGCAGGTTATCCTTTAAAATCCAGTTTATTGTTCTTATTTGCCTTAAATATTGGAGCCATAGCAGGTCAGATCGGCGGAGGATGGGCGGCCGACCGTAAGGGTTCAAAACAAGTGATCTTTACCATGTTTATCATTGGTGCTATTTGCCTTTCTATACTTGGGTTCAAACCTACAGCCATCATTCTGTACCTATTGGTTGCCATTGCCGGCGCATGCTCTAATGGAACTGGATGCGTCAATAACGCTTACACTTCAAAATTTTATCCAACTTTTATGCGCTCCACCGGTGTTGGCTGGTCACTCGGAATCGGCCGATTCGGAGCAGTGGTTGGCCCGTCTTTTGGCGGTTTATTGCTAGAATTAAGCTTACCGACATACATGAATTTTATAAGTTTTGCTGTTCCTTCCCTTTTAGCGGCATTTGCAATCCTGTTTATTCAAGATAATTATAGTGATTTCAAGATGATTGGGCAGGAACCTGAACAACAGCTTAAGGAAGCAGTTATTAAAGTTTAGTAGAACATGGATTAAATATATTTATTCATTATTACAAATAAAAGGAGGCGAAATCTTGTATAAAGGAATAGAAACATTTGGAAGTATAGTAGAGCATCGAGCGAAAGCTATGCCTGACAAGCGATTTGTCCGTTTCGAACATACAGATCTGACTTATGATCAATTTCATAGGACTGGTAATAAAGTTGCTCATTTTATGGCAATGCTGGGTCTTTCAAAGGGTGACACATGTGCATTAATGCTCCCGAACAGCCCTGAATTTTTGGCTGCATGGCTTGGCCTGGCCCGGCTGGGTGTGATCGAAGTCCCGATTAATACTGCATTTCGCGGTGATCTCTTAACTTACATTCTGAATAAAGCAGAATGTAAATCCATTATAATCTCTTCACAATGGATCAGTCGTTTAGAAGAAATATTGGGAGAAGTGTTGCATCTTAGACACATCATAGTTGTTGGTGATGATTATGAGCCGTTAAATGGTGAAAATTTTTGCTGCCATTCTTTTGTAGAACTTTTAAATAAGGCATGTGATAGCCCAGTTGACATTCCAATAACACCTCAAGATCCCGCTCTAATTCTTTTTACTTCTGGAACAACAGGACCTTCAAAAGGAGCGATCCTATGTCATGCAGCAAATTTTAGTGTGGCAAAGACTGCATGTGAGCTAATGAAGTATGGCCCTGAAGATCGGTTGTTTACTGCTTTTCCTTTGTTTCATGTCAATGCCCGCTATACTACTATCCTCGTAGCTTTAATTACTGGCTGCGATGTTGTGATGCACAATCGTTTTTCAGCCTCAAACTTCTGGGATATTTGCCGGGAGGAACAAATAACCGCTTTTAATTTTATGGGCTCCCTCCTGACTATGCTTATGAAGCAGCCGGAACATCCGAACGACGCTGACAATCCGGTTAAAAAGGTGTTTGGGGCACCTACTCCCCTGGAAATTTACGAAGAATTCGAGAATCGATTCCAGGTCAAAATCTCCGAAGTATATGGTTCTACTGAACTTGGAACAGCATTGTATAATCCCGCTGAATCGTTTAGAAAAGGAGCCTGCGGCTATCCTGTACCAATCTACGAAGTTGAGATCCATGATGAAAATGACAACCCCTGCCCAACAGGTGTGGCTGGTGAGATCGTTGTTCGACCCAAAAAACCTTTTATCATGTTTTCGGGGTATTATAAAATGCCTGAGGCAACAGTCGAATCTTGGAGAAACCTTTGGTTTCATACTGGCGATACCGGACGTATGGACGAAGACGGTTATTTCTACTTTATCGACCGGAAGAAAGATGTTGTCCGCCGCAGAGGGGAGAACATATCATCTTATGAAGTTGAACGCATCTTAAACGATCATCCCATGGTTTTTGAATCAGCAATTATTGGCGTTCCTTCTGAACTTTCGGAAGAAGAAGTACTTGCGGTTGTAATCCTCAAAGAAGGAGCAGAACTGAAACCCGAAGAGTTATTAGACTTTTGTCAGCGCCGTATGGCACACTTTGCTGTTCCCCGCTATATACGTTTTGTAAAGGCGTTACCGAAAAACACATCACAGAGGGTTGAGAAATACAAGCTGAGGCTTGAAGGGATTACCACGGACACTTGGGACCGGGAACTTGTAGGGTATAAAGTACTCCGTTAAGTGTTTTATTCGGCCAGATATTTTAAAAGAATAATCATCAAAAATTTAAGGGCCTTCCATAAAAAATTGCTTTGCACCTTTCTATAAAAAAAAGGAGTGATTAAAAATGAAAGCGGAAGAAAAATTTGCAATACACGAACTTTTAAACAAGGCTGCTTATGGTTATGATTCCCGAAATATTGACATGCTCGGAAAATGCTTTGCAGAAGATGCTGTAATGTCTATACGTATTGCTGATGGAGATTTGGTCGGTCCATTTGAAGGACATCAGGCCGTAATGAAGTTGATGACAAGTTCAATGAATCATCAGACTGATAAGCGCCTGCATGAAATCTCAAATATTTTCTTTGAAACAGAAGGTGAAAAAACTGCCACAGTCCTTTCTAGTTTAACCCTAATTGCCGTAGACAATGGGAACATAAATCTGTTGACGACAGGTATCTACCGAGATGAAGTGGTAAAGGAAGATGGCAGTTGGAAATTGAAAAAGCGACATCTAGATTTGGAGCTTCCTTTCTAATTTAATCTTATTCTCAAGAATTGTCGAAGGCAGATCTAGTTTGGTTGTTCATTTATATAAGTTTAATAAATAAATTGTTTTTCTAAGGAGGCAGTGTGGAATTGGTAAATATCGGAATGATCCCGGCAAAATACGCAAAGCTTGACCCAAAGAGACCAGCCCTTATCGACATTCCCAACGATCGCCGGATAAACTTTGGCACTTTGGATCAACGAGTCCGCAAATTATCAAATGGATATATAAATACATTAGGTCTCTCAAAGGGTGATCGTGTCGCCATATTGTCAAAAAACAGTATAGAGTATATAGAAAACTATTTTGCCTGTGCACGCGTTGGCTTAATCATACAGCCTCTGAATTGGCGTTTGAGCATTCCGGAATTAACCAGAATATTAGCTGATGGAAAACCTGCTGTGTTTGTAAATGCAAGTGAGTTCTCCGAAGAAGCTAAGGAGCTAAAGAAACAGCTGGATATTAGTCACTGGCTCGAATATGGAGAAAATAGTGATGGTTCATATGATAGTCTGATAGCAGAAGCCTCGGATGAAGAGCCAAAACTATCAAATGAAGTTGGCGATGACGATCCAATGCTGATTCTTTATACTGGAGGAACAACTGGAGAGTCCAAAGGAGCTCTGCATACTCACAAAGGGTTTTACACAGGCATGCTGAATCAAACTGTGGCTGAACGGATTGTACCATCGGATGTTTATATGCTGACAGGCCAAATGTTCCATATACCAATAGTATTGGCCATCAATTACATGGCACATGGTTGCCCATTGGTGTTAATAAACTTTGAAGCAAAGCTGGCTCTTGAAGTAATTCAACAGGAGCGGGTCTCTGCATTTTTAGGTATTACCACGATGCTAAATTGGATGATGTCTGTTGAAAATTTCGAACAGTATGACCTAAGCAGCCTGCGCAATATACAATATGGCGGCGGACCGATGGGAATGAAAGTAGTAAAGGCGGCTCTCGAAGCCTTTCCATGCACATTAATTCAAGGTTATGGGCAAACAGAAGGAATGGGCATGACATTTCTTTCCCAAGAGGATCATTTAAATGCAATCAAAGGTATTCACCCTGAAAGATTATCTTCATGTGGTCGTGAGGCTTTTGCAACGACGATCCTAATTGTTGATGCTGAAGGGAATGTAGTCCCGCGTGACGGGAAAACGCCCGGTGAAATAATCGTGAAGTCAGATGCGAATATGATTGGATACTGGCGGCGGCCAAAGCTGACTGCCAAAACTATATGCAATGGATGGTTGTATACAGGGGATATCGCGACTTGGGATGAAGATGGCTATATTTTCATTGTCGATCGTGCCAAAGACATGATTATATCTGGCGGTGAAAATATTACAGTACCCAGGTTGAAAACGCGATATACCAGCATGATGCAGTTCTTGAGGTAGCGGTTTTTGGTGTTCCTGATGAAGAGTGGGGGGAAATAGTAAAAGCTGCGGTAGTCTTGAAACCTGGCCGAACAGCCACAGAGCAGGATATTATTGATACAGCTAAAAAACATCTGGCATCTTACCAGAAACCCCGTTCAGTTGAATTTTTTGATAGTCTTCCAAAGTCACCGACTAGTAAAATTCTTAAACGTGAGCTGAGAGAAAAATATGGAAAGATTCGGAGTAATCAAGTATGAACAGGCAAATGAATGAAGAACTATTGTCCCATATTGGGCGTTCAGCTCCGCCTAAAAAAGAATTGGTTACCAGAAAGGACATTAGGAAGTATTCCATCGCAACCGGCCAAAGGATAAAGAAATACCTTAAAGGTGATGAAGCACCGCCAATGTTTCATGTGGCTTTATTCTGGGATGTGACAGAATTGGAACATTTAAGGCCGGATGGTGTTTCGATTGACCCATTAGTCCCGAAATTTCCATTAAAAAAAGAAATGGCCGGGGGGTTGAAAATTGAATATTTTCAACCGATTTATCCCGGACAATGGTTAACAGCAACTCGAACATTAACAAATATTTACGAAAAAGAAGGTTCTAAGGGGCCCCTTATTTTCTATGAAATTACAATGAATGTAGAAAATGAATTAGGGGAGAAAGTACTAACAGAAAAAACAACCAGGATTTTACGTTAATGTATTTTTAAATCTCCCTCCGGCAACTTACTGTCTAGGTATGAAAGAAGGTGGAAGAAATGTCAAGAATAAATATGTTAAGCCCTGGAGATTTATTGCCAGAGCGTTTATTTAAACCCGATAATGTCCAATTATTTCTTTATAACGCGGCATTGTGGAATGCTCACCGGATCCATTTTGACATTCCCTATACAACCGAAGTAGAAAAATACCCGGATTTGGTGATAGCTGGTCCGTTACTTGGCGATTGGCTCCATCAATGTGTAATGGAATGGCTCGGTGAGGATGGGAAAATAACTTCTATTGAGTACTCTAACCGAAAAGCATCCTTTATCGGTGAAACACTTCGTTCCGGCGGTAGAATTATTACCTGTGAATATGATAAGGGAGAGGTTAATCTTGAAGTATTCATTAAAAATGAAGCAGATGAAATAATTGCTCCAGGTAACGCAGTTGTACGTTTTCATCTATTTAAAGGGAAACGAACTTTCATATAATTTAAGATTTTAAGCCACATTCTTTAAAGGATTGTGGCTTAAAGTATATGGTTATTACTTGACCGTTCCTAAAAGACTTAAAGGAGAGATTTCATGAGCCAAATGCAATTGGGTAAACAATCAGTTCACGATATAAATTGGTCTGCTGTCGAAGACTACCTTCGTCAAGAAATCCCGGCACTTAGTAATGAGCCTCTTAAGATAAAACCATATTCAGCTGGTTATTCCAATTTGACCTATTTTATCGGTATCGGGAATTGGGAAGCAGTATTACGAAGGCCCCCATTTGGGCCAATCCCGCCGAAAGCACACAATATGAAACGGGAATATGAAATCTTGGAAAAACTAAACCGTGTCTTCCCGTTAGCGCCAAAGCCTTATCTTTATTGTGAAGATCCAAAAATTATGGACCGCCACTTTTATGTGATGGAAAAAAAGGAAGGGTTCGTCCTGGATGATGAATTGCCAGTTGAATTTGAAAAACGTCAAGACACCGGAATTCTGGTTTCGAATGCTGTTGTTGATACATTAGCCAAATTACATGAGGTGGATTATGAAATGGCAGGTTTAGGCAGCTTTGGGCATCCAAACGGATATCTTAGCCGCCAAGTTCACAGCTGGGTCATACGATTCCATAATTCGAAAACAGATAGTATCCGAAATGCTGAGAATCTCGAAAAATGGTTGATTGAAAATATCCCTCCATCACCAGCTCCAACCATTGTCCATAACGATTTTAAACTGAATAACATGATGTTTTCTCCTGCCAATCCTGGAGAAGTGATTGGAGTGTTTGATTGGGAACTCAGTACAATCGGCGATCCATTAACCGACCTAGCGGCAGCGTTAGCCTATTGGACAGAGGAGGGGGACGAGGAAACAGGACTGACTTCTGTTACCACGAAGCCCGGTTTTGTATCAAGAGGAGATTTGCTTGAAATGTATGCCCAAAAAAGCGGCCGGGATGTTTCAATTATTGATTATTACTTAACATTTGCCTTTTATAAAATTGCTGTTATCCTCCAGCAAATCTATTATCGCTGGAAAATGGGCGAAGCAAAGGATGTACGTTTTGGAAGATTAAATATCGGGATTAACAACCTCTTGAAGCAGGCGGAAAGGGCCAGATGGAACGGAATTTTTCGCTAAAAACGTCAAAATAAATAAGGCTGTAAGAGTAAGCAGTTTCTCTTAACAGCCTTTTATTAGTTTTTATTATTTTACGGCATGTGGACTAGTAGAAAATTGTCTCTTTAGAGCGGTAGTAATTTGCTCTAGCGCCTTCTTGGCATCATCCATAAGCACCGGCATCCAGAAGAAACCATGAATTTGTCCATCATACCTTTTGTGCTCGACTGGAACCCCTGCAGCTTTCAATTTTGCCGCATAGGCCTCGCCTTCATCCCTTAGTACATCGTATTCTGCAGTAATAACCAGTGCAGGAGGTAAACCGGATACATCCTTTGCAAGCAAAGGCGATGCATAAGGATTTGCTTTTTCTTCCTCACTATTGAGATATTGATCAGCAAACCAATGCATAGCTGAAGTTTCTAAATAATTGCCTTTTCCATTTTCAAAATAAGATTTGGTGTTAAATGAGAAATTGGTTACAGGATAGAGTAAAATTTGGTAAGCAATAGAAGGACCCCCGCGATCCTTAGCCATTAAAGGAATAACGGCAGCAAGATTTCCGCCGGCACTGTCACCGGCAACTACAAGTCGATCTGGGTCTCCGTTATATCTTGAAATATTCTCAGCAACCCATTTCGTTGCAGCGTAGCAATCCTCCGGCCCTACAGGGAATTTAAATTCAGGAGCAAGACGGTAATCAACAGAAACAACCAAACATTCGGTAGAATTTGTTACAGCACGAAGGATAGGATCGATTACTTCAAGGTCACCTAGTACCCAGCCGCCGCCATGGTAGTACACCATAACAGGGAAAGGTCCGTTCCCTTCCGGAGTATAAAGGCGCAGCGTAATCTCTGAATCCCCAACAGGCACTTTAATGTCTTCCACCTTTGCCACTTCTTGCGGAGCCCCTGTTACGTCTTTGTAAAAAGCTAAAAGACCATCACGATTTTCCTGGACCGACATTTGCTCGATTGCCGGAGCGCCAGCAGCAACTGCCGCATTAATTTGATCTAGTAGATTCTTTACTTGGGGTTGTAATACCATATTTTCTCCTCCTAACCATATAATGAAATCGTTTTCAGACATATTATAAAGTCTATTAAACAATAATGCAATACTATTATGAATATTCAAAAAATATATTTTTTATATACTTTTCACCCAAAGATATCTTTTGGCTTTCCTCTTTTTCAGAAAATTAAAAATATATTATTGATTTTTATATAAAGGCTGTTATAATTAAATTCAAACAAACGTTAGATTTATAAAATATATTAAAAGTTGGTGGAGAAATGAATCAAATTCAACACAGTGAAACAATCCCGATTCGAAATGGAGAGGAATTTGATCAAGAAACACTAAGAAAATATTTAAATGACCATTTGGAAGCTTTTCCAAATAAGCCATTGGAGGTGGAACAATATCCTACGGGTGTCTCAAATCTAACATACTTGTTACGAAGCGGTGAATGGGAAGCAGTTATGCGCCGTCCGCCTTCAGGCCCTTTACCTCCCAAAGCACATGATATGAAAAGAGAATCGGAGCTTTTAACGAATCTCTATCCTGCGTTCCCTCTTGTGCCTAAACCATATGTTTTTTGTGATGATAAAGAAATATTGGGTGTCCCATTTTATGTCATGGAGCGAAAGCAGGGGGTTGTATTAGATACTAAATTTCCGGAGGGTTTTGCTGCTTCCAACGAATTATGTGTGGAAATTTCTTATGCCGTGGTTGATGCCCTAGCCCAGTTACATTCTGTCGACTATGAAAAAGCAAATTTATCCAGATTCGGCCGCCCAAGTGGTTTTTTGGAAAGGCAAGTCAATGGATGGATTGGCCGCTATAATAAGTTTAAAACAGATGAAATTCCCTATTTTGAGTCATTGGCTAAATGGTTTCTAAAACACATTCCTACTTCCCAGTATGCCAGTATGATTCATAATGATTATAAGTTGAACAATATGCTGCTATCGAAAGATTATAAGCGAATTGAAGCTATATTAGATTGGGAAATTGCAACCATCGCTGATCCCTTTTTTGACTTAGCTGGTGCATTGGGGTATTGGATGGAAGAGGATGACCCTGATGGTTTAAAAGAAAGTCTGCCAACAGTTACCACGATGCCAGGTTTTATCAAAAGAAGAGACTTTATTCAAAGGTATTCCCTCAAAAGCGGTAGGGACGTCCCATCTATGAATTTTTATATGGCATTTACCTATTTTAGACTTGCGGTTGTTTTACAGCAAATTTATTATCGCTGGAAAGTGGGGCAAACAAGAGATGAACGATTCGCAAAGTTTATTGATAGGGTAAGGAATCTAATGCTTCACTCCTATGAAGTATCAACTAGTGGTAACTTTTAGGATCGTACTCCACTTTTTATCCAAAGAATAATTTCATCTACTCTTTATTAAATATAAATACGTTTGAGTTGCAATCAGAGTAATGGTAAAATATTCACCAAACAACCGTCTGGTATAAAAATGAAAATAACAGTCTCTGTATAAAATAAAGAGTTGCGAGTGCAAAAAATAATTGGATAAGAAGGGAGAAAAATCATGGGAAAATCAGATGCTAAAAAAGTAAGAAAAAAGTCTACGGAAAAATTCACCAAGATCATTAATGCTGCTGCAAAAGTTTTTCGTGAAAAAGGATATAAAGAGGCCACTTTGGAGGATATAGCGAATGAGGTGGATATGCTAAAAGGAAGCCTTTATTACTATATTGATAGGAAAGAAGATTTGTTATATGCCGTTGTTGAAAGACCGTTAAGCGAGATGACGGCCAATCTAAAGAAAATAGTGAATTCCTCAGATTCACCGACTGTAAAGTTGGAAAAGGCACTGCAAAACCATATTTACAGTTTTGAACAATACCAAAGTGAATTATTCGTTTGGGTGTCCATCGAATGGTTTAAATCTGAATTTGGCGGGGAAATTGCAACATTAGGGGATGAATATGACCACCTCTTCCGGAAAATTATTACAGAAGGAATTGAGAAAAAGGAATTCCGCAGCGATTTAGATTCGAAACTTTTGACTTTTGCCATTTTTGGAGTATTTAATTACATGCAGCGTTGGTATTCCCCGAATAATGAGTATACGTTTAATGAAATTTCTAGACAATTTAATGCGTTTGTCCTTCAAGGAGTTTGGGATAAGGTTCTCATCTGTTCATCCGAAATTTAAATATTGTTTTTCGGGAGGTGCACGTGTGGACAATATGATTAAAGAATTTTTGCGAAATTCCCCTGGTTTATCAGCGGGTACTATTTTAAAAATGTATAAAAAAAATATTGACCACAATATTTTGCCAAATACCATTTATAAGAGCCTTAGAAAGCTAAAGAGTAAGGGGATTGTTATTAATAAAGGCAGCCGCTGGTATTTAAATTTGAAATAACTTTGTTGCTTATCATAAAGTCAACCCTTGAAAACGTCTGTCCCCTGCAGGCGTTTTATTACGATGAAAATCGGTTCGCTGAATAAATGGAATATTTGGAAATTTGTATACAAATCATTAACCCTATATTATAATTAAAACAAACAATAGTTTGAATTTATTGTAAGTTGGAAGCTTCATTATTAGAGTGGGCATGTCCTTTGCTTCATTAATTTTGAAAGGGGTTACAGAATGATTTATCAGTATCTTCCCGTTGACCGCATCCATTACGGTATAAATGTTGTAGCGGAGCAACTAATTAACGAAATTAATCGTTATAACGGCAAGAAAATTTTAGTTTTCACCACCAATAGCATGTTAAATGCTGATGTATTTAAAAATATGATAGAGTCCCTTCATTCCTGTCGATTTGAAACCTACATAACTTGTTCTAAACAACATGTTCCAGGAAACCTTCTAATGAAAAATGTGAGTGAAATTCGCTCATTCAATCCCGATCTAATTATTAGCTGTGGCGGCGGTAGCCCAATTGATGCAGCAAAGATTCTCTCTTTGATTTTATCAGGCGGCATCCAAACCGAAGAGGATCTGTATCCCCTGTCGGAAAATCTAAAAGAGAAGGTACCAAAGTTTTTCGATTTTATCCCTCATTTCGCGATTCCAACCACATTATCTGCTTCTGAGTTTACAAGCATTGCCGGTGTGACGAATGGGAAAGACCATGTCAAATATAAATTTTCTCATTTTAAAATGACTCCCAAATTAGTCTTCCTAGATCCCGTTTTTACGATAGAAACTCCTGATTGGCTTTGGATTTCAACTGGCATCCGGGCAGTGGACCATGCTGTGGAAACGCTTTATACTCCAATTCCAAATCCTGTTAACAGCAATCTGGCTTTACAGGCATTAAAAAAGCTTTATGACAACCTGCCTATTTCTAAAAAAAATCCTACAAATTTACATTCCAGACTTGAATGTCAGATAGGAGCATGGCTCTCCTTATTTTCAGTAGTAAATATTAAGCTAGGCTTATCCCACAGCATTGGCCATCAGCTTGGCGCACTTTATGATATTCCTCATGGGATGACTTCAGCTATTATGCTGCCGCATGTAATGAAGTTTCTTATGCCAAGGACATACCTAGAACAGGCTCAAATATCCAAGGTTTTAGGGAAAGCAATAGTGAATGGAAGTTTAGAAGAGAATGCAAGTTTGGCTCCCACTCTAATTAGAAACCTAACCGAAGAGTTGGAGATTCCACATCGGTTAAGAGATTTTCATGTTCCAAAAGAGAGCATTCCAACATTGGTAAATAATATTCTCTTGGATATTCAAGGGGAAGAAAACTCATTTGTTTTATCTACAGCGGATTTGAATGAACAAATTACTGCATTAATACAAGAAGCCTGGTGAAAAGGAAAATCATTTAATAGGGGTGAAAGTGAGAATGAAATACCATGAATTAAGGGACGATTTTTCTTGGGAAAATGTTTTAAAAACTTATGACTGGGACGTGCAAACAAGATTCAATATGGCTCACGAATGCTGCGATCGTTGGGCGGATGATCCAAATCGTATCGCTATTTTTTGGGAGGATGAAGAAGGTAACTCTGATGTATGGACCTATAGAAGATTGAAAGAACAATCAAATCGCATGGCCAATGCCTTTCAATCCCTTGGAGTTAAAAAGGGGGATCGCGTTGCTGGGCTTCTAGGTAAAGATATGGAGTTAATTCTAACTGTTTTAGCGGCATGGAAGATAGGTGCGGTATATGTGCCGATGTTTACAGCTTTTGGCCCGGAAGCCATAAAGTACCGATTACAAGACGCCGGCTGCAAGGTTTTAGTCACTAATAAAGAGCAAGCGAAAAAGATTGAAGAAGAAAATCTTTCTTGTAATCTCCTTTTAATTGACGGAATTTCAAGTGATGGGTTGACCTTTTGGGAGTATCTACAAAGATTTCCTGATGATTTTAAAATAGAGTCTACAAATCTTATGGATCCTAGTGTTATTCAATATACATCCGGTTCGACCGGTATGCCAAAGGGGGCTGTTTGGGCGCACAAAATTTTAATAAGTTCATTCCCATATGTAAGATATGGGATAGGAGTCGAAGATGATGACCTATTATATGGCGGTGCGGATTTAGGATGGGCATATGGGCTTATTAATTGTACCTTTGTTCCGTTAAGCTTTGGCATCAAACTTCTAGTTTATAAAGGGCCGTTTAAGGTAGACAAAACCTACCAATTACTAGAAAAATACAAAATTACAAATTTTGCATATGCACCTACGGCTTACAGAATGATGATGGCAGCAGGTTCTGAAAATGCAAGGCAATACTCTTTGAAGGTGAGAAAATTCAGTAGTGCAGGGGAGCCATTAAATGCGGAAGTAGTACGGTTCTTCAAGGAGAACTTTGGCCGGGAAATCTATGATCATTATGGATGTACGGAAACAGGAATGATCGTAGACAACTTTAATGTAACAGATATGGCTGTAAAACCAGGTTCCATGGGCCTGCCCTCTCCAGGTTATAATATTGCATTAGTGGATGAGGACGGCAGCCCTGTTAAAAAAGGCAAGGTTGGACAAATTGCCGTTGATACAACAGCCTTTCCATACTTCTTCTTAGGGTATTGGCAGAATCCGACGAAAACAGAGGAAAAAATTAAAGGAAAATGGCTTTTAACCGGTGATTTGGCATGTGAAGATGAGGACGGATATTTTTGGTTTCAAGGGCGTGCAGATGATATTATTTCCAGTGCCGGATACCGTATTGGGCCATTTGAAGTAGAAAGCAGTTTACTGGAACACCCAGCAGTAGCTGAAGCAGCTGTAGTCGGTAAGCCTGACCCCGCCAAAGGGGAAATCGTAAAGGCGTATGTTGTATTGAATCCCAGCTATGAATCCTCAATCGATTTATCCAATGAGTTAAGCAGTTTTGTGAAAAATAAACTATCCAAACATCAGTATCCACGGGAAGTTGAATTTGTGGACAGTCTTCCTAAAACCCCTAGCGGCAAAATTCGACGATATCTTTTGAAACAAAAATTATATGAAAATGCCGGCGCAAAATAAATTTTTATTCAAAAGGATAGGTGAAAAGGGATGAAAAATCTAGTTGATAAAGTGAATGTTTTTAAACAAATCATGGGGGAGTACCCGACTGGGGTAACCATTATTACTTCGGCTGATCATCAGGGAACACCAGTTGGACTTACGGTTAATTCTTTTTCCTCTGTCTCTCTTGACCCACTAATGGTGCTTTGGTGTATTGATAAAAAGGTTTCTACATTACAAACATTTTTAAGCTCGGGTAAATTTGCCGTGCATACTCTATCAACTGACCAAGCTGCTGCCTGTTGGGCTTTTGCCGGAAAAGAACAAGATCGTTTTTCAAAAGTAAATTGGAAATTATCTGACAATGGTCTGCCAGTGATCACAGATTCACTGGGAATATTGGAGTGCAAAACAGCTCAAGTAATAGATGCAGGCGATCACTTTATCTTATTGGGTGAGGTAATCGAAATAAACAAGAATGACAAGTCTCCTTTACTTTATTACAACAGAAATATTGGGGCAATCCCAGCCAATTGGCCCAATAAATAATCGATTTCCCGATTATATGGAGACACGTATTTGCCGCTGAAGTAAATCTGTTTTGAGGGAGTGGTGACGAGTGAAAATATTGGGGATATCTGGAACCATCACAGGGTCAAAAACATTAATTGTCATCAATAAAGTGATGGAAGAAATTAAAAAATATAATCCCGATGCGGAGGTCGAAGTGTTAGACCTTAAGCAATATAATGTTCAATTTTGTGATGGGCGCCCCCCTTCAGAATATACAGGAGATACCAGAAAAGTAATTGACCTTATAGCATCTGCAGATTGTTATGTTATTGGCACCCCTATATTTCAAGGCTCATTCACCGGCGCATTAAAAAATCTCATCGATTTAGTTCCGCCGGCCGAATTTAAACAAAAAGTAATGGGGTTTATTGCAACAGGGGGCAATGATCAGCATTATCTTGTTATTGAAAATCAGCTAAAACCGATTGCAGGATATTTAAATGCTTATATTGTTCCTGGCTTTGTCTTTGCTCACAATAAACAGTTTAATTCCAACAATGAAATAAGTGATCCAGAGTTATTGGAAAAAATTGAATCATTTTCAAAACAAGTATCATATATGAATAAACAATTATACAAACCTAATTTCGTTTTAAAATAAGACGCTAAATGCAATCTGGCAGCCTGTTATTTCTCAGGCTGTTATTCTTTACAGGTACTGGATTTAATGAACAGCTATAACAAGATTCTCTTGACACTAATGTATCAAAAATGGGAAATTACAGCTTAAAAACTTCAAAAATAGTAAACAATCAACTGGAGGGGGCAAAATGGCTGATCTTGGTGAAATTAAAGAGCAATTAGAAAAAGGAGATCTAGTAATCTTGGTTGATAATGTTGAAACTCAATCAAGTTATCTAATGGGCTTAGCCGAAACAGTAACTGGGAATCTTGTTAACTTTATGACAAAGATTGGTAAGGGGCTAGTATATGTTTGTATAAATGAACAAAAAGCGAAAAAGCTCAACTTACTCCCCATGAATGGGAAAATGAATCCAAGTAAAAATTTCATGATTTCTATTGATCACCTTTCTACAACAACAGGAATTTCGGCATTTGAACGTGCCAGTACGATAAAAGCTGTTATGAATGAAGCGTCAGGTCCTGAAGATTTTAAAAGACCGGGACATATATTTCCGCTTGTTTACTCAGATTATGGAATGTTGGATTATATGGGAGTTGTCGAAGCCTCTGCTGACTTAGCAAAAATATCTTCAAGTCCTTCAAAAACTACTTATTTATGTGAAATCCTTAATAATGAAGGAGACATTGCTTCTTTTAAAGAGGTAAAAGACATTTCACGTAAGTTTGGCATTCCTGCTATTAATATCACGGAAATATTTAAATCAATGGATTATGATTCAATATGTACCCTGAATGGTCTTGTGGTACATGGGCAAAAACTTGGCAGAAAGCTTGGATTCCCTACAGCAAACCTAGATTTGTCCACTTCAAATGGCAATTTAAGAAATGGTGTCTATGGAGTAAAAGTGAATTGGCGCGGTTTATCCTACCAAGGTGTCATGAATGCAGGGGTGAAACCAACTATTAATAACAAAATGAAAAAGACTCATGAGATTCATATTTTTGATTTTAATCAAGATATTTATGGTGAGGAAATCACCGTCGAGGTTAAGTTTTTTATAAGGGAAGAGAAAAAGTTTAATTCACTAAATCAGCTTATTCAGGAGATAGAAAAAGATATAAAAGGGGTCCAACGTAGATTTGAATTACAGCAAAAGAGTTCCAATCTTGTCAAACAATCAATTTTTATAAAATAAAAGCAGAACCGTCACTTTAAAACACTAAAGCATTACCGCATGGAGGGCAGTCACATTTTTTGCGGGGTAAACCGAATCAGCAGCTCCTCTATGGGAGGCTGCTGATTCGGTTTTTTAATACTAAAAAGAGATAGAAGATATTTTGATTTGTTATGGGGATAAACAACCCCTACCTCTGAAACATTAGAAAAATAGTCAAGGATTTATAGAAGTAGAGCTTTATAGGGATAGTGTTATTGCCATCCCAATATGACCGAAAGTTGACGGTGTTGCCTGTCCAGAATTAGACGGTTATAATGTCCATGTATACATAATTCGAAACATTTCGACATTAATAATTCTGGAGAAAGGAAAAGACGCCTCCCATAATGTATATCTGCGCCAACAGATATACAGGAGACGTCCCCTAAAAAACCCATATGATTATTGTATCAGATTATAAAATAATTGAAAACAATGGAGTTTTTGGTTAGAGGTGCGGGGAGGATTCCTTCGCCCTGTTGTGGGAAAAGCATGAGCGTAATTGGTACTAGAGAAAGAAAATCAAGAGAATGTTCTGGAGAGACAATAGTATATAATATTCGGCGATTAGGGTGTGATCAATGCGGCCGGATTCATCATGAATTACCAGATTTCTTAGTTCCATATAAAAGATATAAGGCAGAGTGTATAGAGTCGGTTCTCACGAACCCTTCTACACATGATGTTCCAGCTGATGAATCTACTTTATTTCGTTGGTATGATTGGTTTAATTATTTCGTAGATTACTGGGCTAATTGTCTCTTATCAATTGTGCTTCGAACTAGTCAGGATAAGGTCCCTTTGAATTTGACGTCCGCAAATTCAGAGACTGCACTTCATAGAATAGGACGACTGGTAGGGAATGCCCCCAGATGGCTGGAGAGAATTGTCCGTCCGATTGTGAATATTAATTTGTGGGAACATACCCGTTCTGCATTCTTGTCCGAGGATAGCTGATTTACACTCATGATAAACACATATTAGAGGAGTGTTATCATGAGAGATCGTAAAAAGGCAGAAGAAATCGCAGCACAAAGGTTCCAGCTCATTGCCCCTCTTTTGGCGGAAGGGCTAGATGCTGGAAAAGCAAAGGAATTGAAAAACCATATATGTAAGACCAGCGGTCTTTCTGAAAGGACCATTAGACGTTATCTTGAGCAGTACCGTAATGAAAGTTTTGAAGGGCTAAAACCAAAAGGAATCTCGGGAAAAATGAAAAAAGAGATTATTCCCTCGCATTTATTGGAACAAGCGATTCTCCTTCGAAATGAGGCCCCTACTAGAAGTGTTGCACAAATTATTCAAATACTTGAGTGGGAAGGCTTGGCTACACCAGGGCAGCTAAAGCGTTCAACTCTTCAAGAAAAGTTAACTGAAAGAGGCTACAGTTCACGACAAATGAGGCTCTACTCTCAAACTGGAGTAGCAGCTAGACGATTTCAAAAGCGTCACCGGAATCAGCTGTGGCAATCCGATATTAAGTTTGGCCCTTATTTACCCATTGGACCAAATGGCACGAAGAAGCAGGTCTACTTAGTCGCTATAATAGACGACGCGACTCGATTTATTTTACATGGAGCCTTCTATCCTACTCTTGATTCTAGGATTATTGAAGATGCTTTTCGAAACGCCATACAAAAATACGGTGTCCCCGATGCCGTTTATTTTGATAACGGTAAACAATATCGAACCAAGTGGATGTCACGTACATGTTCCAAATTGGGGACAAGATTAATCTATGCAAAACCCTATGCGGCTGAGTCAAAAGGTAAAGTTGAACGCTTCAATAGAGTCGTTGATTCCTTCTTAAGTGAAGCAGCCCTTGAAAAGCCCAATTCTTTAGATCGATTGAATGAGCTTTTTCAAGTATGGTTATCAGAGTGTTATCAGAATAAATCCCATTCCGGTCTTGGGGAGAACATTAGCCCTGAAACTGCTTTTCGAAGCGATAAAAAAGCACTTCGATTTATTGATCCTGATAAACTAGCGAATGCTTTCTTGCATTGTGAGACGAGGAAAGTAGATAAGTCGGGATGCATTAGTTTTATGGATCAGAAATATGAAGTTGGTCTTTCTTTTATAGGTCGTCAAGTAGATGTTGTATATGATCCTGCGGATTTTGAGGAGCTAACAATTGAATACGAGGGTTATTCCCCTTGGAGAGCAAAAAAGCTTGTGATTGGAGAAAGAGCCGGAAGGCGTCCAACTTTGCCTTCACACCTTCAATCACTTGAAGTTGATTCTTCCAGATTACTTAAAGCAGCCGAACAGAAGCATCAAGAAAGAAAAATTGAACAAGCTCCAGCCGTTTCTTTCCGTGCTGTTTGGAAGGAGGACGGCGAAGATGTTTGAGTCTTTTTATGGGATGAAGCATACCCCTTTTACAAGAGATGTGCCTACTACTCAACTTTATGATTCCATTACGATGCAAGAGGTTTTAGGTCGCTTAAAGTATACCGCAGAAAGGCAGCTATTTGCCGTTTTAACTGGGGATTGCGGTACTGGGAAAACGACCACCATCCGGAAATTTGTAGATGGACTTGATCAAGGGAAATTTCAAATACTATATTTATCCGATTCAAAACTAACTCCTAGACATTTTTATAAAGGCTTGTTAGAACAGCTAGGATCGGAATCGAAGTTTTATAGAGGCGATGCCAAACGACAGCTTCATCGAGAAATTGAATTAATGAGAGGTATTCATGGGATTCAGCCTGTCGTCGTGGTGGATGAGTCACACCTATTAGATCGTGAAATGCTTGAGGAAGTTAGATTTTTACTCAACTTTAAGATGGATGCACAAAGCCCAATGGCCCTTATCCTTGTGGGCCAAAGTGAATTATGGGATCGTCTGCGTCTTCAATCATACGCTGCCATACGTCAAAGAATCGATATTCAGTTCAAATTAAGTCACTATGATCGTGCACAAGTAGATGCGTATGTCTCACGACATCTAGAATATGCAGGAATTGACCAACAAATCTTTTCAGATGGTGCTTTGGAGGAAATACATCGATTTTCTGGCGGAACCCCAAGGCTTATTAATAAAGTATGTACACACAGCCTTCTTTATGGAGCTCAAAATGGCCGTCGGATTATTGATGATCATATGATTAAGCATGTCATTCAGGGTGAACTGTCATGAAGAGCCGCTGGAAAGAAATGAAGTATAATGAGGATTTCAATTGTTGGGTGGTCTTCTGGGGTGATAATACAGGCTACAAGGTACGCTGTGACGATTGGTTTGATCTTCACCTCGGAGATGGAAGGAAGCTTTCTTGCCGTATGGAACTCGGAAGAGATTGGTATATTATCGCCGGTAGGAATGATACAAAATTTTATTTGAAACAAAACGAAACCTATCAGGTTGATATTTAATTGAAGGGGAAGCTAAGGTCTTCCCCTTTCTTTCGGTCAAAATCTTCGTCAGATTTAGGACAAATGATACCGTCAATTTCTTGCCAAAATAGAACGTCAGTAACAGGATAGTTTACGGTTTTTATTAGGTTTACCATTTATGGTAAGCCTATTTCTTTGCAATAACATAAAATGGAATTGAATTATTGATTTTATAGAAAGGATAGGAATTAAAGGAATAAGTGAGCGAAGATTTTTTTAATTTCGTCACTAAATTAAGACACTTCTTTCGTGAGAAGGGTATCCGAATCAACAGATTTAGTTGTTATACCCATCCCATCAAACCGCCGGCCACAACTTGTCCCAGATTTTGCACAAAGGCTGGCAAACAGATTACAATGTAGTTATGCAGATATTTTTACCAAAAGAGAAAATGAGCCAGAACAAAAGTCACTCCTCAACAGTATTCATCAGGAGCAGAGTATCAGGGACCATTTATATATTGAAAGTAGGGTCAATTTTGACAATCAACACATCTTATTAGTTGATGACTTTGTTGATTCCAAATGGACATTTACTGTTGCAACCGAACTACTTGGGGAGATTTTTAATAATATTAAGGTAACACCGTTTGCATTAGCTGATACCAGTGGCGATGTAAGGGGAGGTGCACAATGATGCATTTTACGAATAATGAAATTGCAACCTACTTATTTTGCGCGCAGCTTCCACATACGAAAACAACCACGCTAACGATTCTAGAGTGGAATGCGGTAGTGAAGTCATTAGGCGAGCATCAATTACAGCCAGAATCATTGCTTACAATGACTTCAAGTGAGCTGTTGAACGTGTTAACACAAGCGACGGCTATTCAAAAACCAAAAATATTAGAGAAAGTAGAAGCACGACAAAAACTGGTTATTTCAATGCTTGAACTTGAAGAAATTTCCCGTCAAGGGTATGGCGTTATGTTTCGCGCCGATATGCCGTTTCGACTCAAGAAGCTTTCTCAAAAATTCTTGCCTGCATACTTTTATTATGCCGGTGATCCAGCAATCCTTTCCCATCATGCTTTAGGGATTGTTGGAGCAAGAAATGCCACTTCAGAAGAGCTATTACAAACAGCCGACATAGCGAAGGAAGCGGTTAACCACGGGATTGTCATTATTTCCGGGGGTGCAAGAGGCATTGACAGCACAGCAGTGGAGGCTGCATTACAAAATGGTGGAAAGGCCATTGTGTTCCCTACAGAAGGTCTGACAAAATGGGTTAAAAAGAGTGATATTCGTCAATACATCATGAATGGACAACTCCTGTTAATGTCAACCCAAAGGCTTGATGCTCCATTTTCGGGTCCATACGCTATGCAGAGAAATAAATACATTCATGCACCATCAGATGCAGTTCTGGTTGCCTCATCGAAAATTTCTGGCACTAAATCCAGTGGTACTTGGGAGGGGGTAGTTGAAAATTTAAAGCACCATTGGTCCCCGCTTTATGTTATTGGTAAAAGCGAAGGTGTACTAAGACTACTTTTAGAGGGAAATGCGAAGCCGTTTACATCCTTTGAGGACATTTTCAAACAAAGCAGTTCAGCAAAACCTGAGGCTGCGTTTAATTTGGAAGAACAGACAAATGAGCTCATTAATCGGGCAGTTTCCTTTGGCTATGAAAGGAACATCATTGAAAAAATAATTGTAAATCAAATAGCAAAATACTTTGAAGAAATGGAAGAAAAAACAGAAAAGAAACAGAAAAGAAACAGATAAAAAAGTCAGCCGTTTGCGAAGAACCTGAAAAGCAAGAGCAGCTTAGTCTAACGAGCTTACTAATTCGAGAAGGGGATTAGTAAAAGGTTTAGATATCTAGTCCTAATATGCACCTGCCAAGTTATTGATAAATTTCTAATGAGTTGCGGATGTGCAATTTTCTAATAGAACATGTTAAATTGTGTTTTCAATTAAAAGCGAAGGCGAGATTTAACCAATCTGTTTTCGCTTTTTTTCATTATACAATTTGGTGTACAGATAAAATAAGGATAAAGATAATACATAAAAATCCCCATTTCCATAGCGAGGATTTATACTATATAAAAGGATTCTTGTAATACCGGTAATTTGATAACCATGCTTTTTTAATTCACTGTATTCGCTAAGCAGTGGTTGCTCATAATGATCATGTTGAGCTTTTTCGTTTATTTCCGTACTTGGTCACTGGAAAGACTCATTCTTTTTCTAATTAACTGTGTTTTCGACTGAATCGGAAGGATGACCTTATGATTATACTTCACGGCTCTTAACTTGTCGGGATAGCTTCTTTTGTGAATTTCCTCTATCAGTTTAGAGTCTACAAAAGCCTTCTCTTTTTTCTTTTTGTTCACCCTATATTCAGCCAGGTAGATAGGCATTTCTGCATAACAGCCGCTTAAAAGGTTAACGCCCTCATCCTTATAAAAAGGAACCAAGACTTCTCCAAATGATTAAAAAAACCGCAGCTTTTACAAAATTCCAGCTGATCGGTCATTTATGTATTACCACATTCAAAAAGATTGGAAGTTTTTCCATATTTTTCTTTACAATAGGTGACATGTCATGTATATTTTAAATATATAAATGACATGTCATCTATTTAGAATTAGGAGTTGAAAAAATGGATTTCGATCAAAAGAAAATGGAAGCTCTCCGATTTTTAATTCTTGCTGCCCAACGCGAGGGAGAGCGAATGCTTCAAGACTTAACCAAATCCATCGGGATTACACCTTCACAAGCAGAAGTGATTCATATTTTGGAACGACATGAACCTCTGTCACTCAAAGAACTGGGTTCCCTTCTCATTTGTGAAACAGGCAGTCCATCCAGACTTGTTAACACATTGGTGGAAAGAGGACTCGTTACCCGTAAAGAAAATATCCAAGACCGGAGATATGTCACGCTTCATCTAACCTCACTTGGAAAAGAAAAAGTAAAAGAAATGAAGTCAATCGAGGAAAAAATGTACGGAATGATGGCGGCAAATTTTGATCCAGTAAAATTAATCACTCTCCACGATGCGTTGGTGGATGTTTTCAAAGGCCATCCATCAGCTGAAGTTTTTAAGAAAAGAAATCTCATATAAAAAAGGAGCGGCAAAGAATGAATAACTTCATACTCGGTATCCAAATGTTATGCTTGGCCATTATCGCAGGTGGTGGAATTGTATTAGGCGGCGGCCTTAGACCACAATTTATCAAAGCTATGGGTCAATCGAAAGCTGTACACGAACTTGAATCCTTACACATTAATATTTGGAATGCATATAATCGATTTTCGTTCATCGCGGCCATTCTGATTTTGCTGACACAGGTGGTTTCCCTTATCGCGACACAACAATTTCAAGTATTTAGTTTTTCTATCTCAGTTATTCTGATATTTCTTTTCATTATTAAACTATCGATAGATGGAAAGTTAAGAAGGAGAGCTGCTGAAAATTCTCTTGCTGCCGGAACCGTGGAACAAAAAAATGATCATAAAAAAGTAGAAATGATTTCAATTGGGATATTAATTCTTTCTACCATTGGAATATTCTTCATTCGTTAATGGGGGGATTCATATGACAACCTTAATTATTTATGCTCACTCTAACAAGGATAGCCTTAATCATGCGATTTTAGAGCACGTCATGAAAGGGTTAAAGGATGCAGGACGGAATTTTGAATTAATTGATTTATACGCGGAGAAATTTGATCCTGTTTTAGTGATCGATGAGCAGCACAAAAGAAGAGATTTAATCCATGATTCGTATACTGCAAAATATCGAGAAAAAATTGAGCAGGCTGAGCAGTTAATTTTCATCTACCCCATTTGGTGGTATGGTGTACCAGCTATTTTAAAAGGATTTTTCGATCGCGTGTTTGTTTCTGGATTTGCGTATCAATACGACGGGAAATTGCCGAAGGGTTTATTGAACAATAAATCAGCATGGGTTATTTACACCATCGACTCTCCATCGTTCTTTATTAGCTTGTTTAGAAGAAATGCCGAATGGATCGTGGTCCGAGACGCTATTTTGAAGTTCTGTGGCATAAAAAATATCAAAAGAACCCGGCTGACATCTGTTAAACATTCTACCTATGAGTCCAGCGAGAAATGGCTTCAAAAAATCTACCAGCACGCAAAAGCGATTTGAAAAATAGTGATAGCAACATCTGGTCTATAATTTATAATGGTCAGCACCTCGATAAATGAACGCTTTAAAGCACTAGGGGACTGATTTGTTTTTTCAAATGTGAATAGATTTTTTTCCCATTTCTTATTCAGACACTTGTTTTTACTCGCAGAATATCCGTATTAAAAAAATTTAGTGTCATTTTGTATATGATAATCTGTAAACACCCTCAGCAGGTCCTCGAGTATTATAGCTGCCATATCAGCCACTGTGTATAAATTATTTCCGTCTAATTGTTTATGAGTTGGTGAAAGACTAACCTTGCTACACTGCTGAGAAAATTGCGCTGGTTCCTGCCTGTGCAAACCCGTACGATGATGTATACATTATTCCATCCAGCAAAAGTGCTGGTTTTCCATTTACATTAATAATATTTTTTCAAAATAAAACCGAATCAGCAGCACCTCATGGGATGCTGCAATTCGGTTTTTTAAGTATGTTTAATAACTCGGCCAAGTAAAATCCTTCTTATAATAGGTCTTCTTTAATTTATACAAATCATATTCCCATTCACCGATGGCATAACTGAATTTAGTTGGGCCGTTTTTTTGTCCTTTTCTTAAACGGACATTATAGGCGATGGTGTAAGCCACTTTTTTTAATCCTAAGACAGGGACCGCCTTTTGGAGGATGGCCCACCGTTTCGTGCGAGTAAGACCGGTAATTTGATAACCTTGCTTTTTTAATTCGCTGTATTCGTTTAGCAGTGGCTGTTCATGATGATCATGTTGAGCATTTTCGTTTATTTCCGTACTTGGCCATTGGAAGGAATCATTATTTTTCTCTTCTACCATGTTTTTCGCCTGAATCGGAATGATGTCCTTAGGATTATACTTCACCACTCTTAACTTTTCGGGATAGCTTCTTTTGTGAATTTCTTCTATCAATTTAGAATCTACAAAAGCCTTCTCTTGTTTCTTTTTGTTCACTTTATATTCAGCTAGGTAAATAGACATTTCTGCATAACCGCCGCTTAAAAGGTTAACGCCCTCATCCTTATAAAAAGGAACCAAGACTCTTTTTTCTTGTAACATTAAATCACGCACTAATTCTCTAAGTTTTTCATTACCGACCATGGTTAGCGGCTTTAAATACGTCGGCAGCATGAAAGACGGTTTCATCACCTTGAATCTATCCACGCTGTTTCGCACTTTATCGATTATTTTCTGAGATTCTTTTTCATTAAAGAGACCACTCTGTCTTAAGCCGTGGCATAGATCGCGCAAGTGTTCCTCATCCGCTTTTTGATGATTAATGGCGTCATATAAAAAGGAATATAACTGAAAAACACTTTCCTTTTCATCCATCCAACGAATACAATCTTCGGATTTATCCAAAAGCTGCTGATCCAAGTCAAAGAGGTAGGCGTACCATAAGAAAAAGGCAACCTCCGCTTTCGTAAGGTTATAATCTAAAAATCCCCATTCGACTTTAATGATGTGAGAAAGTACATCCTCAAGTTCAGTTTCCATTTCAAATTTCATCAGAAGCTTTAAGAACGGAATGATAATTTTCGGTTCATTTGAATAAAGCGCACTATCCAATATATCTGAATAATTTTCCTTTAAAAAGCCGGTTAAATAAACTTCATGCTGTGTGTTGAAAAGGTTATTTAGCAGCTGGAAAAAACTTAAAAGAACCTTATCAAGAAGTTCATTGTCCTTATCGCCGGACACGATAAGATCATTATAAATTCGGGCTGCGATATTTTTTATTCCCTGGTCATTATGGAGTAAAGGTTTAGGATTATGGGTCAGGAGTTCAAGAATATAATGAATCTTTTCCAGATCCTTTTCTTCGACACAATGGTTAAAAATCAAAAGCAAAAATAAGGAATCTTCCATCGAAGAGGAAATAAATAGATGGTCAATAATTTCAAAAGTAACCGGACTGCTAAATGAATTGGTTGATTCCAAAATTTGATTATCAGCCGACACAGTTGAATACCTTCTATTTAAACTGTCAAGCTCCTCTTGTAAGTTATTTTTTTCGTCCATCAGAATCTTTATTTCATTTTTTAGCTTCTTATTTTCATTCTCTAAATCATTCATTTGTTTCTTATAAGGGGCTAAAAGCTGCTGCAGTTCATTTTCAAGATTTGAAATGATTTTGTTGATGCTTGACATCTCTTCTAACTCCCTTCATTAGTTTTCTAAAATAATTATAATATGAAAGTTGGTTCTAAAAGGTGGAAAGTTTACCCTTTACCCAGAAATACCATATAGAAATTATCTCGTCATAGTAAATCAAGATATAGTCAAAAATAACAGTATTAAAAAAATGGAAGCATAATGGACATCATCGAAATCAAATAAGATTGCCTGTTTGTAAAATTTTTTTGGATTTATGGCCCTGTTATTATTACTTGTTGATTCAGTAAGGTATGGCAATTAACAAGCGAAGAATTTCCGGCTAATGTATGTAGAGGAAGCTTATGATGCTGATATAAGCGTATATATTCCGTTAATTGCTCTAAATAAGACAAAATCCAAAGATTTTGAGCATATAAGCGGAAAAACTTCCCTTATTTTTAAGGAAATATCGGTATTTCCCAATTTAAGCGAATTTTCTCCGTTTATTTTTCAAGCACAGTGAAATGAGCATTCAGTGATAACAGCCTAATTTATAAAAAAGTGAAATGGGAGGGGAAACAGTGAGCAGGGAGGATTGGAAAAAGGTCTTGGGTTCTATCCCGGATGGAGAATTAGTTGATTTAATTGATATTTGGAAGATTCAAGTAAAAGGTTTTCGGCAAATAACAAAAGATAACATTCAAACGGTCAGGTCGATGGCCATTTTAGAAGCCTTAAAACCGAAAAACCTAAGTATGATCAAACATTTTTATGATACATTCCATCATCAAGAAAAACCTGATGGCAAAGATATGAACCTTCGCGAGGAATCGGTAGTTAGCCTTAAACAGCTCTACGAAGAGTCATCAGTAGACCTCCATATTATTTTGGGTGTCCTTTATTCCAGTGAAGACAAGCTACACCATCTGAAGGCAAGAAAATTAGAGGATCTTTTACTCGAAGAGCATGGAGCAACCTCCATTTCCGAACTTAATTTATCCAACAAAAATGCCTCTGATGAGCAGGTCCAGCTAACCTTAGAACCTGAAGTGGAATTGGAATGGGAAAAGAAAAAGCGAAAATTTGAGGAGAAAAATGAGAAGCTTCAAAAAACCGTCGATAAATGGGAGAAACAGTATACGGAATTAAAAAACAAGTATAAGGAAGAGAAACAGCAATGGGCCAAGGAAAGAGCACAGCTTCAACAAGATTTGGGTAGGGAAAAATCGAATGTATCTGGTGCAAATGAAAAACTTGCATTAGCCGAGGCAGAATCAGGACGTTTAAAAGAGAAAATCCAAACATTAAAAGCGGAAATATCCCATTTAAATGCGCTGATGCTTTGCTCTAATATAAGGAAGGATAGTGATTCAGAAAGTAATCAAGGGGCAACAAATCCTTCCCACATTGCCTTAGTGGGCGACCCCAAAAATAAATTAACGGAAGAATCGGAGGATCCTATTTTTCATGTATTCGGTCCCAAAGACATAAATGAGGCATTGGAGAAAAACGTCTTTCAAGATTTTGATGAAGTGTGGATTATGTGTTACCTAGTCCCGCCGCAGATGAAAAAGAAAATTAAAAAAATACATAACCAAAAAATTGTTGAATTTATGGATTTTCCAGCGATGAAGAGTTATATCAAAAAGGGGAGATAAACATGAGCACAAAAATCTGGGATAGTGATTTAGTTGGAGTTTTAGATGAGCCCGATCAGTTTGACCTGCCCTATAGAGATACCATATTTATCAATAAAAACAATAGTCTGCAATTCACAGTCCGGATTATTTCGCAGCCGGCAGAAAGCTTTCCGAACGTGAAAACGGTAACTTGTTTTTATTCCGATCTGGAAAGATGGGGATTTGAAGACGATTTTCTGGAAACCGAAGAAACCAGAAAAAATAGATTGCGTGAATGGTTAAGGGATCGCTTGTTCGTTTTTAAAGTGGAAAGGCGGATCAGATATAACCATGAAGAGGTATATAATGCGTTGGATGTCCGTGTCATGCCAAAGCTGCCAAGCTTTCACGAAGGATTACGGTTAATTCCAGCACCAATATTTAGTAAAGAAGTCCATGGTATGAAAAATATGGATGAGTTTGTACTCCGCCTCTCTAATAAAAAATTTGTTGGAAGGATCGATAACATCTCCCATGAGAGTGATGATACACCGTCCTTTGTTGTTTGGCGTGAGTTTGATGAAGAGGAAGATGAACGATTAACTATTTTTGGAGAATTTATAAGGCACCAGTACGCGCATGGTGGTTTTAGTTTCGATGTGAGTGACGAACTTAAAATGATTACGTTTCACGATAAATGGTTGGAGGAGTGTTATTTCAGTGATGCGATTGGGAATCTCGTTTTTATACCGATTGAGACGTATCAGGAAATTACCAATGCCATTGAAAGCGCAACGCCTATTCCAACCGTTACAGAAAGCGAATTGGAAATAAAATCACCTGTAGCACCAGCTGTAAATACAACACCCAACGTACTAATAGACAAGGAGGAACCTGAAGTAGCCCAAACACCGAAATCAGATTTGGAATCGGAAATGCCTGATGGAGTTAACGCTTCAGCTGCTGTCCCAACGACAGACCAAAAAGAACTTGATTTTTTAAAATTGCTTTATTCCAATACACAGGATGCGGGCTTGGTGTATCAGAGAGAGGATCTTATTAACTTTCATACGTCGATGAAATCTTCAACATTAGTGATCCTTTCCGGCATGAGCGGAACGGGGAAAACCAAGCTGGTGGATGTTTACAGTCATTCACTTGGACTGAAGGGAGAACAATTTACCGTAATTCCAGTCAGTCCCTCATGGACATCCGATTCCGACCTGATCGGTTACGCAGATACCATGCACATGGTGTACCGACCAGGAGATTCAGGCCTCATCAAAGCATTACGAAAAGCGGAGGATGAACCAAATAAAATATTTGTTATTTGCTTCGATGAGATGAATTTGGCACGAGTGGAACATTACTTCTCACAATTTTTATCGATTCTCGAGATGGACCCTGGAAAAAGAGTGTTAAGGCTCTATAACGATGACTTAGAAAGCCGGCTCTATAATTCCGCCCAATATCCGCCGACAATCGTCGTAAGGGAAAATGTGTTTTTCGTAGGGACCGTGAATATGGATGAATCGACTTATCATTTTTCAGATAAGGTACTCGATAGAGCCAATGTCATCACTTTAACAGTAATGCCATTTGAAAATATGAAAGAGATGCCTGAAAAGAAAAAGGGACTAACAGCACGCAGTGAGGAACTAGATTTTGAAACGTATAAATCATTTATCCGTGAAAATCGGACCGTAACACTTTCAGAACAAGAGCTAGCGCTTCTTTGGGACGTTCACAATGTGATGCAGTCGGCGAATAGACAGGTGGGAGTGGGCCCGCGTATCGTTAAACAAATCGACGTGTTCTTAGAGAATCTTCCGTCACAGGAATATGTGAATCGTGAAAGAGCCTTTGATTTTCAGTTTGTCCAGCGGGTATTAACCAAGGTAAGGGGATCAGAGGATCAATTGAATGACTTAATTGGAAAATATGAAAGGGATTCTGGAGAAGTTGTCACTGGCAAGTTAGTGGAGATCTTTAACGAATTCCCTATGGTTTCCGACTTCCAAACGAGCAGAGAGGTAATCAAACAAAAAGCGAAAGAGCTGAGGTTTAATGGTTACACCATGTAGGACAGATGATTTTGCGGTTTCATTTATTCATGTTTATGGAAATGGTTCACAAGAAGAAAAAGTCTTATCCTGCTTTGTCGAAAACCTTGAAGATTGGGATGACAAGGAACATGGCTACTTGGAAATTCGGGAATTTGTGGAATTAGAAATAATGTTTCAGTCTGAACATAATGATGCGAAATTGTTTATGGACGGATTAGAGGTCTTAACTGGGGGAGATATGCCCAGAGATGAAATAACGGGGGAACCTTATATCCAGGCTGGCCAAAGGGTTACTTTATATAAGAGTCCCGGCTATTATCCCTATATCCCAGGAATTTATTGTGTCAAGGTAGTCTTTTCGAATAAAACCTATCTTTCGCTGATCAAAGTGATTACCAACCGTTTAACAGATGAGCAGCTCAATGTCATGCGTTTAGAAGTGGAAGGCTTCTTAAAAGGGCTTGCACATGACGTCGTCCGCAAGCAGAAGGCCTTTTATCATATGGATGATGATCTACTCGATCCCACATTGCTTCAGCAATTCAAGCTATTGGACCATCATTTTGCGGAAATATCAGCCATTCTGGCGGATTTATCCCAAAGGGTAAGATTCTCGCTAATAAAGGAATATACTCTTCAGCCTGTTGACCGCCCGGCACAGGTAGATGATGTATCGATTAGATACAGATTAAGGCATCCCGAATCAACCAATTACGTGAAATCACCAAAGAAACGGGTGAACTATAATCTGCCAGAAAACCGGATCCTTAAATCCATTATTGAAAAATGGCTGCGGCTGCTAAAGAATTTTATAGAAGCAGTAGACCGTAATCTGGAACGGTTAACGAGGGGGAGCACAAAAGCATTTTCCTCCTATATTCCATATGAAAAGAGACTTCAATATGTGGAAGAATTAAGAGGCTTTCGGGACCGAGCCGCACAAATGAAAGGCGCCTTCACCATTTTAAAGACAAGCAGATGGTATCAGGAACTTTCCGGCGGAAGGGTGCAAATGATCCCAACCACGATGTATGTGGATGTGCGCTATCGGTTTATCTGGCAGATGGACAGGATTTTGTTTTCGGAAGAAACGGACATCACTTTGCATCCAGACTGGAGGTATCATTGGAAAAGAACGGATCATCTATATGAAATTTGGAGTTACCTAAAAGTGCTGCAAACATTAGAGTCAAGCCGTTACGGTTTTACATACTCTTCTGGCTGGCTTTTTGATCATAGAGATGTAGCGGGAGCCGACTATTTTGTGATTCCTACTATTCCTAAAGGCACGACCGTCGAGCTGAAAAAAGATGATTTGCGGCTATCTGTCATATACGATGCGATCATCCCATCCAACCAAGCCGATACGAATCAACTGGATCGTCCCATTTACACAACGGCAGAAAATAATAACCCCGACATCCGGATTGATGTTTACATCCAAGATATTTTTGTCGGAACGATTTTATTGGAATCAAAATACCGGAATAAAAATGCCATATTGGGAAGCGAAGTGATGCGGCAATTAACCAGCTATGCCGATAATGTTCGCTCACCATATATCTTTAATAAAAAAAGACGATGGGAAAAATTCCGTCCTGTTCATCAGGTTCTCGTCCTCTACCCGGAAAAATGGGGCGAAACAGATGTGGAAGCGAAAGAGGGGAGAAGTATCAGTTTGATCCCTCTTACACCGGCAACGGACTTGGACGTTTTTAACCAAACCATTGAGAGCCTCATAGAAGATTTGATTTTGGAAGCAGAGGATGAAGGGATTGTCACTGAAACAGTGTTGTTAAAACAATAGCTTTGGTACGCTATTATAATAGAGGCTAACAAAAATCGAGTACTAGTTTAACTAAAGCGGACATAGCAAAAATAGGTTTACCATTTTTGGTAGGCCTAATTTTTTTGGCAATGTTATACTTTAAAATGAAAAAAACTTATACAGCTTTGTTAATAAAGAGATATCCTAACAAATTATTAGTCAAAGGATGGATTTTAATGAAACTGGAATTAGACTTACAAAAATTTAATTTACAGGCGTTTCTTGAGGAATCAGAGAAAATCGGTGTAAGTATCATGACTCCCACTGTACAAATAATTGAAAATTTGGATGACTGTTGGTCTGATGATATTGACGTTTATGAATTTGAATATTACTTGGAAAATCTCGTAAATGAACAACATTATTTGTATGTGAATTTTTCGCAACCAGGTTTGGAAAGAGAAATTGAATGTATAGATGGTGAAACTTATTATCTAATTGATATTGACGATTATGAAATAGAAAAAGAAGAGGAAGATAGTGAAATTCCGGAGGATGTAGTGCCTGTAGAAAATCTGTATCTAAATGAAACTTGTTCGCTTGGATATTTATTGAATTATGAGAACGGCACTCTTACCATACAATCAGCCATTTATTATATTCACGGGAAACATTTTATTGGTCCTGGTGGATTCGGTTCCACCACGGAGATTGAAGTCGAAGAGGATGTTGAAATATTTGAACAGCCAATGATCGAATATTTAAAGAAGTATATGAAGGAATAAATTTTGCAAGAAAGCAAGTAAACTTCAAATTAACTTCAAGGGACTCTTTAGTCTCTTTTTTTGTTAATACGATGAATCCTTGCATAGGAACTACATGACTGGAAGAAATGTTCATTTAAAAGAAGCATGAGTGATCTAGCGAAAAAGTAAAGAGTATCGGGGGTTAATAAACTAATGGATGGTATGAAGGTAACTGCAAAGGTGAAGTAGGTTAAAAGTGGATAAGCAAAAATTTAGTTTTTTAAAATTTTATCCTTATATTAGAGGTTTTCAGTTAAATTTTGTTGAAATAAGTATATACAATGTACGAATTATAAAGAAATGTGTTTGAAAAGCAAATATGTGGTAAACTAATATGTTCTGTTTATTAAAACTTTCAAATTTGGTTTTCTTTGTTTAAAATATAGTAAATCTCTACGTGTTAAATACTAATGGAAATTTCTAATGACTATGATGGGTGTAACATGTAATTTAGAAATGAGGTGTTGGTAATTAGAATTTCTCGAAACCAAAACTCAAAGTTAAGTAATTGGAACCTAAATGAATTTGGAATTGACAACATGAATATTCCAAGGGAACATGTTAAAGATTTAATTACTAGCACTAATTCTTCTCAAGGAGTGCTTAAGAAATTCAACATCGTTTACCAAGGAAAAACATATTATATAAAGTCAGGCTCCGGAAAATTGTTTAGGGTAAAGGAACCTGTTATTGAATGTATTGCCGCAAAAATTGGATTACTGCTTGGATTCAATATAGTTCATTATAATCTATGGACAATTTATCGTCATCTGTTTTCAGATATGGAATCTACTGAAGGAAAAACATCACAATCGGAATACGAATCTGATTTTGAAAGAGTGAACGACACTACTAAATCCCTTTCTTTTGAACGGTGTTTAGCAGAAAACAATAAAGTCTTAGTTTGTGTATCTCAATCGTTTATGCCAAACGACGAATTTTCATTTGTAAGCTGTGACCAGTTAACAAAAAGGATTCCACACCTTCAACTTTATGATGAACTATGTAGTATTGGGGAAGAAATTAAGACTCAACTGGATCAAATGATTTTATTCGATTACATCATAAATAACACGGACCGTCATAAGAAAAATTTTGGTTTTTTAGTATCTGAGTCAAGTGACTTGAGGATGGCTCCTTTATTTGATCATGGCTTGTCTTTATTTTCTGATTTTAGCGATAATGAAATTGAAGAACATGGGACTGGTTTACTTGATTTTAGTGATGAGGGTAAACCCTTTGGCAGTCTTAGTGGATCTTTAAGAAAATATGTTTCTAAAGAATCTATACAAAATATTCGATTTGAAACACCGACAGAGGAATTATTGAAAATAATTGATTTCTATGCCCCAATATTAGGCTCTAGCAGAACTGAGATCATGAAATTTATTGTAAAGTTGAGGTGGGAGCATGCCAGAAAATTATTATTTGAGGTATAAAGATAAGATTATTGGCACTTTCTCTATGTCTGGTAATCGAATTATTTATTCACCCATTAAGATGATTGCTAATACAATACCAAATAATTTAGGTTATCCACTTGGATTATTTCCGATTGATCGAAGTAAAAAGGGTTTGTCACCATTGAAGGATTATACTCCAAATGACGAGGATATAAAACTTTGGCTAAGTGACAGAGTTTTTCCACCTGATCGGGAAGGTGCCTACAACCTTTTGCATTCACTTGGACTATACAGTTATGATATGTGGGAAATTGCCAAAAAAACAAAAGCAGTATCCTTTAATGATCATTACTGGATGAGTGCCAATCCAAAAGATATATATGAGGAAATTCATCCTCGTTTTTTAGTACAGTTTAACGTGGAAAGTTCCTCCATACCAAATAAAAATAATAATGCCACTTTAAATACCCAAAAAAAACAACACAAGGAATAAAAGACGAAAAGGGCCTTCGCTCCAAAATAGGGTAAGGAACAACAGAATATTAAAAGTAAAGCCTTAATAAGTTAAAGAAATACAACTTTAATATTAGAAGTTTAAACAATTTTATAAACTAGGTATCATCAGTACTTGATGATACCTTTTTCTTATTTTGGATTTCAAGGGTCAGTCCCCAGGTGCGTTAAAGCTTTAGTGTGCAGGGGGAATGACCCCATTTTACGGTGCGTTAAAACTTTAGTGTGATGTGGGACTGACCCTATTTTTGAATCTTGTTTCAAGGTGGATATTATTGCTAATTCCGATTAAATCGTTGTCTGTATCATGCAAAAAATAAACAAATCCGTCTTTTTCGGACCCGTAAAATTGGTTAATCGGCATATTTTTGACCTTTCCTAAAATGTGTTTTGTTTTATTTTTCGCTACTTATTTAACAATTACAGGAAAAGAGTGGTAGATATATAAAATTTCAGTGGAACTAAATTCCACTGAAAAAACACGCACTGTTCAAGAAGGTGAGTTACAGAAGAATAATAATACATTTGATTGTATTGGAACAAAAGAACTGACCAACCGGATTAAAAGAAAACAAAAGAAAAGAGGGTCTGCTTTATTATTTTCCTCTTTCCTAAACGAACAAATTACTTGATAGTCTGGAAACATATTCTTTCGCTACATTCCTTTTCAGAAGATGTTCCATTAAATTTTATATAACTGTACGAATGCAGAAGATTAGGTTTCAGAGTATACAGGGATACAGTGATCAAATAAATAAAGAGTCAGCGCGGGGAAATGGATTTTAGTAACGTGAGGTTTCCCATGCTTCTGAGGGGGAAAAGGTCTTTAGAACATCTGTCGGAATCATACATTAGTTCAGGTTAAAAAGAAGTGATTTTTTCGAATCAACTTTACATGACACAGCTGCAACTACACAGATAGTACTATACAAATTTATAATGGTAGTTCTAATGGGCTGAATGTTCAGAATAGTATTTCAGTCTGGAAATATCTGTTATATAATTTACTAAACTAATAGGGGGGATAACATGTTTAAAAGAAAATCATTTTTATTAGTAGTCATTTTGTTGCTTTCCTTGGTGCTTCCAACTCTATCTTTGGCAGATGTGGAGTCTCCGAAATCCAGTAACAGCCAAATTATCCATGAAAGTTTCTATTCGGAAGTATTGGGTAGAGATTATAATTACAACATCTATCTGCCGACCGGTTATAAAACTTCAGACAAAGACTATCCAGTCCTTTATTTGTTGCATGGCTCGGGCGGGAACGAAAATGACTGGGTCCAAAATGGGGATGTGAAAGCAACAGCAGACAGATTGATTGAAAAAGGCGAAATTCCAGCTTCGATTATTGTCATGCCAGGAGCCAAAAGCTGGTGGGTGAATGGGTATAACGAAAATGCCGAAACTGCTTTCTTTCAGGACCTAATTCCACATATCGATAGTACCTGGAAAACCATTGATACAAAACAAGGCAGATTAGTTGCTGGTTTATCTGCAGGAGGATATGGAACGGTGAATTACATAATGAGTCACCCAGACATGTTTGCTGCGGGAGCTGCTTTAAGTCCTGCTTCCTATGTAGATCAACCGCCTTCCAATTCATCAGGAAACACAAACCCTACTTATCAAAAAACGAATCCGAATTTTGACCCATCAAAACCAGTTAGTAAGGAAAATCCCAAAAACGTATATGACCCTGCAAAATGGACTGAACTAAACTACACTTCCCGTATAGATGGGTATAAGAATCAAGACATTCGGGTGCCGCTATTTATTGAAACAGGCGACCACGATGTATTCAATATCGCGTATCATTCTGCTGTTCTTTTCCAAAAGCTACGAGATTTAGATGCCACTCAGAAGAAGTTAGTTGAATTCAGAGTAATAGATGGGGATCATGAATGGAAGGTTTGGAAAGAATCATTGCCAGATGCAATGAAATATATGTATCAATTTGTAAACGTAAAATAAGCTTAGAAGTAATTAGAGTAAAACATAGAATTTATTGATCATTTACTATGAGACACTAAGATATACAAAGCAATAAAACCCACATATAGGTTGGGTTTTATTGCTTTAATATTCTTAAAGAAATTCCGCTGTTCCTATTCAATTGGATCGAAGCCCATGCCATCAAATAAGTCGTACCCTTCTGCACGTATCTCCGATAATGTCTTGTTCCTGTCTTTTACAACCGCATTATCATATCCATTGACCTTACCGCTTGGTACAAATTGTTTCGCCCAGGCATTTAAAGAAATGATTTTTCCATTGAACTCGACATTATTGCCGCTTTGGATCTTTCCGAGGGACTCGCTTTCCTTGTTCTTGAAGAAAATCTCATCTCCTTCCGATACAAGCCCAACATCCAGCATGTGGATGAGTTTCGGAAAACTTTTTCGGGTCCGGCTGGATTGTCTTCGCGCTGTAGGCCTCTTGTTTTCGTTCGTCAATATTTCTGAGAAATAATCGTCATCGGATCCAAGCGGAAGCAGCTTCTTGATTTCAAGAAGGTACTCATCGCTATTTTCCCCTTCAATCAAATGGGGAGCAATTTCAAAGCAAGAAATATCAAGTCCTTTTGTTAATAACCAGGCGGAGGCGGATAAGACACTTGAATCAAAACTCGAGGCGACTAATATGATTCGTTGGTCGGCATTAAAGTTCTCAAAGACTTCGTGATCATTTAAAAATCCTTCGATGTTCACAATTCCAATTTCAATGGCCTCTTCTTTTTTGACGTTTTCATGGTGGACTAAATAATCGGCATACACTTTTTCCACAATTTCTTGGATGCTGGTGATTTTGGCAAAAGAGGCGGCATAGCGAATGGCCTGGGATTCGAAGTTATCCCTTCTAGTTCTCATATCTTCTTCATCCCGCTTGATTTCAATCACGACCACGTTCCCATTACTATCGATTCCGACCAAATCCGTCCGCTTATTCGCATCGTTGCGGACCTGTCTACCAATAATCTTGAGTTCGTAATCTTCTTCTTGGGTTAACACCTCAACATTCTCCTGAAGAAACTCCTCTAAGGCGCTTTCAACAAGGCCCAGACTCTTATATGTAATTTTTGATATCTCGTGGGTGTTTTTCTTCAGTTTCTTTTTGTTGGGCGTACTTTCGTCAATTTGAACCTTGACCAACATCATAACTCCTCCAATTTCCATTCATCTTACTATACCTCTATTCAATTTACAAAAGTCATCTGCGGGGAACCGAATTTTGAGATAGGGTTCTATGGGATTCAAACTGATCCTTTCCGTTTGACAGTTTACTATAACGTTAATCAATAAGAATGTAGTGATGCCGATTGAACATTTGATTTTGTTTACGGAACCTTCTTAAGAAAGCATGACAGAAATATTTGCTTGTGCTGGGGGACTGACCTCATTTTAGGCCATTGATAGGATCTATAATGAGCCGTGTTTGTCTTAACATGACCCCTACATGAACCAAGTCTGCATCATGGGTGGAACCATCCCGAACCAAGCAATACCAGAGAATAACACATAGATTACTTCAGAGAATACAACAGAGAAAAATATATATTTGTCCCACAAAATACGAAACCGCAAATAAAACCCGCTTATCCGCAAGTAAATACATCCTATCTACAAATAAAAATTAAACCCACAAAAAAAATTTTTTTACTACCCTGTCCTTTTTAAGTCCTAATCGATAAATAGAAGGTGAAGCGGATGAGCCGATGCATCGGTCAGCCCTTCAAGCTGGACGAATTAGTCTATTCGCGATTGAAAAAGAGGAGGGGAATAGGGTGAGTAAATTATTAATCAACGAAAACCCGGTGATGATCATTCCATCACTGGCAGTAGAGAGGATTTTTTATCTTTACCTGCTAACGAATAGTCAAACTACTAGTATCAGAATCGCTACGGGCGGTTGCTGGCCTATGTCTATGTCGATGGGAAGTCGGTTCAGGAAACGCTGTTACAAGAGGGGCTCGCACGCGTGGGATATATCATGAATCCTTCCTATAAAAATCTTAATCTATATAGGGACGATGAACGCCGAGCAAAACGAAACAAACAAAACATTTGGAGCCAGCCTGGGTATGTAACAAAAACAGGGTTTAATGGCTGCGTTTCCTAGGACATGTTCGGATCACATCAATGTTTTTGGAGAAGATCATTTTGGAAATTGGAACTCTGATTTGTTTAAAAAGGGTTATGAAATCTCAATTAACATTTCTATGATTCTCTTGGTAATATATATGGTCTGTTTAGCTTTTGAACGCAGAAAAATAGGAAAAGAGTAATTCCTTAACAGTTTAAAATAGGAAGGAAACCCAAATATATAAGGTTTCCTTCCATTTTTTATACAAATATCAACGTGTAAAGATAACAGAGCCTTGTTTAGAAAACCGGAAAACTAAGCTTATTTACCAATCTTTGATTGAGCGGCTTCCTCGCGGATGGTCTTGGCATCTTCTTTCAATAGGAAGCCTTGTTTATTCACATCATTAGCAGCCTGGGTCACAGCCGACACATATGAGCCGTCGTTAGGGTAAAGACTCCTTAATTTTTCCGGACTAAACGGTTCATGGGACCCAAACAGATAGCAGAAGCCACCTCCACTGTTTGCACCGGTATTTGTAGCAGTTGGTACCTCATGCTGAGGCAAACGGATCCCACCAATTGCATTTCCGTTGCTGTCACGTGAAATGACAACAGGAGACGTGGACTCCACTTGGATTCGCTTACCTTTTGGTGGAGCAATTCCATCTTCAATCCAGCGTACCAAGTGCTCATACGCGGCATTGACAACGTAGCCAGTAGGGACGCGGCTCAATGCAGCTTTTTGGCAAACAGATATGTCAGCTACAGGGAGGTTATCACGAATCAGGATATTGGATCGGTAATCCGAGCCGCCGCCAACGTGAGAGGCACCTGCCACTTCATAAGTGCGAAGTACATTGGAATCATCCTGTCGTGCGGCCACTTCGCCAAGTGCAATCAAATCATTTTCTGTATTGACCTTTATGACCTTTGTATCAAGGTCAGTTCGCAGCTTATCGCCAATCCCAAGGTACATCAGGTAGCCGTCAAAGAGGTTGGTCTGAGGGTGAATTTTATTATAGTAACGCACAAGGAACCGCTCTGATTGCGAGGCACCTGCGGCAATCATCAGCTCTGGCTTGAGATTGCCTAACGGGTTAACGCCAACTGGATGGAGGATGGCTTGGGCTGCTTGCGAATAGATATCGAATGCCAACCCGTCATCGGTAATCTTGCCGCCATCCGTGACATCAAGTGTTCCATAGCGAACTGGACTCCATGATCTCAGGCCACTTCCCGCCTGGTGAACCCCGACACGTTGGGCGGATACCCCGACATAGGCATAGCCTTCCCTTAGGTAATGTTCATAGGAAGACATATACATCGCATCCAAATTGTAACCGCTGGTAACGTTTAACCATTCTACAATCACTTTGCCATTAAACTTGTCCGGAGAGGCAGGGCGCCGAACCAGCATGCGTGATTTGTAAGGATGATCGGTAGAAATCGCTGTAGCAGTTTCAAAGGATTGGGCGGTACTATAGCGTGTGGCTTTCCCTTCGAAAAAGAATTCCTCCTCTATGTACCCATATTTCCCTAAATCGGTGCTTGTCGCCAACTGCGGATAATTGTGGGAAGGATCTCCGTATGGACTTGATGGGATCGGTCCGGTGACAACAGGATTTGTAACATTGGAGGCAACTGACTTCTCCTGTTGTGCTGGTTGATCGGCCAGTGCTGAAGAATACAATGACAACGATAATGTTAAAGTGGCTAAAACAATAAACGGTTTTTTAATGAACTTCATGCTTAAACTATCCCTCCCGATTAATAGAGTTTACAACAGGGTGGTGCATCACTCCTTTCTTTAAAAGTGCTAAGCTTTTAAGGTAATACACTCTAGAAACACAAGTTGTCTACTAATAGGATAGCAGTTAAAGTCTGAATATTTCTATAATTAACGTTAGTGTTTTATTGACATTTCGTTAGGCGAAATGAAGAAAGATTGTCTAACTTTGTTCTTTAATCTGATGTTTGAAAGTGCTTCACGTATGATGCCGAGACGAAATTCGTTATGGGTGTATGTTGACCAACAAAAGTAAAATAAGAGGAGAGCCGGCTATTATCGGCTCGGGTGCTAAACTTGATCCCCCTACCAATAAGTGTGGACTCTCTTAATTCTAAAGGCAGGAATCAGCAGCTTTTTATCCACCAGTTTATATAGATCAAACTTGAAAAGACGTATGCCAATTCATACGTCATGTGTCATTTAATATTAAAGCAGCCGAAAACAAATCCTTTAGAGTCTGTCCGCCTGCACAATCATAATTTTTATTTTGAGAATACACCTTCAATAAAGACTCTCTTAATTGCAATTCCCAAAGAAATTAGTACTAAATCAAACATGTAAAATTTTTATTTTACACCAAACAAAAATCTCCTGTCAATGGAAAATTTGTAATAATTTCTAACGAATGGTATGATGATAATACAATTGTTTTTCCAGTCGTATTCCAACCACCTCAGTATTTTTTGCACATAGATTGAGGGATACGTTTTTTTATTCATTTTTTCTGAGGAAATTTAGGGTGTGAGCTTTGAATGGAAGTTGGGAATAAAATCCATTGCGATTTTTAGTAACAGAGATTTTATTCTACAAGGAGGTCCAAATGATGAATCTAATCAATAAGAAAGTGACACACATGCGTTTTGGCACGGGTAGTATCGTTAATCAGAATGATTCTGTTATAGAAATACATTTCGCAACAGAAAATAAAAAGTTTGTTTTCCCTGATGCATTTGGAAAGCACCTAAAACTGCATGAACAAAGTGCAGCTCATTCTCTTGAAAAAATGTTACATGAAAAGGAAATGGAACGAGAGCAGGAAGAACGGAAGAAGGATGAGGTAATAAAACGGTATCGTAAAAATCTGGAACTTCGCTTGGAACATGAAAAATTGATGAAAAATCATAAACTTCATTCCGAATCACAAATGGCTTTTTGGTGTGACTCAGAAGAACAGATTACTGCTTTTACAGAGTGGAAGGTTTTTTCAGGGGTCATAAAAACTGGGAATAACAAAGGTAAGCCAAACAAACCCATTCGCCTGCACCAAAATAGCGTATGTTTATTAACAGCGAGAGATTCCGACATGCCAGAAAAAGACAGACGGATCTTAGGTTTCTATATGATGAATGGAAATTTTATCGGTAAGCTTTGTGAAGATGGAATGATTCCTGCTCATTCAGAATACAGACTCCAGCTTACAAAAGAGGAATCGGATCAAATGCTTTTCTGGAAATATTTTTCGAATGAAAAATCCCTTGACAAAATGACATGGAATTCAGGTAAATACCGTTATTTTGATAATGTCTGGATGGCTCAAATTTTGTTTGATATTGTTGCTTTAAAAAGTGATCCAAAGGAACGAGAGCTAGCACAACAATTTTTTGAACACTTTTGTAAAATGAATGTGATAAGTAATCAAGAGCCGCCAAAACCTAATGGAGTATTAATGCGTGTTTAGGTGTTGGTGTTTCGGAGGGCAATGACGAGTGTGCTTCTGCCCATAATTAAATGCTGAAGAGTCTTCTGTATAAGTAATTCTAATGAACTAAGTGCCACGCACACCGGTAATTGAGTGTGCCTGGCACTTTTTTGCTTTTTAGGAGTTGGTGTAGAGTGGCACTATAAATAACTTTATAATTGTCATCTTGACCTGATCACACCCCAAATGGAACGGTTGTAACATGCAGAGTGAGCCATGTGCATCTCAGGATGACCCATATACCTATCCAAACTGTACGATGGATGGAACAATCCCGAACCAAGCAATACCAGAGATTAACACATAGATTACTTCAGAGAATACAACAGAGAAAAATATATATTGGTCCCGCAAATACGAATTCGCAAATAAAACCCGCTTATCCGCAAGTAAAAACATCCTATCCACAAATAAAAATTAAACTCACAAAAAAATTTTAAAACTACCCTGTCTTTTTTAAGTCTAAATCGATAAATAGAAGGTGAAGCGGATGAGCCAATGCATCGGTTAGCCCTTCAAGCTGGACGAACTAGTCCATTGGCGATTGAAAAAGAGGAGGGTAATAGGATGAGTAAATTATTAATCAACGAAAAACCGGTGATGATCATTCCATCACTGGCAGTCAAAATTGGCTTGAACGAAGCCGTCATCCTGCAGCAAATCCATTATTGGGTTCATGACAGCAGACATGTCATTGAAGGCCGGAAGTGGATATTCAACACGTATAAAGATTGGCAGGAACAGCTTCCGTTCTGGTCTGAAAGCACAATTAAACGTACGATTCACTCGCTGGAAAAACTAGGATTGCTGAAGACCGGGAACTGGAATCGGTCGAAAATGGATAAGACCAAGTGGTATACCATCGATTATCAAAGGCTGGAGGAACTGACAGAATGCGAGCCAATGATCCCTTCTGAGGAACCTCAACCGGCCGATCATGAGACCACCGAAACAGAAACAGATCTAGACCACATGCAAGTTGATTTATATGAGTTGTTGGATGATAACGAAGCCGAATACATGCAACAGCAAGTAACACCACCTCCGGCAGTAGAGAAAATACCAGTTGCCGAAGTCATCCACTACCTGAATGAAAAAACAAATGCAGCCTACAGGCCAAGTAGTCCGAAAACAAAGGACCTGATTTCAGCAAGGGCAAGAGAAGGGTTTACCCTGGAGGATTTTAAAGCAGTGATCGATTTAAAAGCGGCGGAATGGATGGAGGACCCGGTCATGTGCAAATATCTCCGGCCGGAAACATTATTTGGTTCGAAATTTGAGGCCTATCGCAACCAAAAGTCATGGAAAAAAGAGCTAACCGAGGCGGATTTTGATCTAGATGAATAAGCGCGTAACGTTCGCCCTATTGAAAATGATTGCGGTATTTTTTATGAACAGTTTAGTTTTGATCATTAGAAAGTGAATCTTTGGCACGATGCGCTAAAAGATCTTACGTTTCTGGACGTGGAGGAGAATTTGTTAAAACATGTGCGGCAATCGCCGTTTCCGCCGAAAGTGTCCGAGCTTTACATAAAGTCCAGGGCGAATCGACAGACTCAAAATGCGGAATCCCCAACAGTCATTCCAAGACGAAGATTGGGAACAATTCGCCAATGGAATCGGGAAACTGTCAAACCTGCAGCTGCATATCTTTGGCCGGGCTGGAATGGATGTGGCTTATATCAGGTCGAAGGCCCGTCAAGCACGCAGGACCTATGGAAAGCAAAGACGGATTCTCCTGGTGATTGACTATTTGCAGCTCCTTGCGGGCGATCGAAAAAACTATCAAAACCGCCAGGCAGAAATAAGCGAAATCAGTTGGGAGCTCAAAACCATGGCAAGGGAACTAAACGTCACAATCATTGCCCTATCACAGCTAAGCCGGGGAGTCGAAACCAGACATGACAAACACCCGATTCTTTCGGACCTCCGCTAAAGCGGGCAAATTGAACAGGATGCCGACCTGATCGAGTTTTTGTACCGCGACGATTATTAGAATAGCGATTCACCGAAGAAAAACAGGATGGAAATCATCCTGGCAAAACACCGCAATGGTCCGACCGGGTCCATTGAGCTTGGGTTTAACAAGCAATATGGGGCGTTCGTAAACCTCTGAGCATTAGTAAAAGCACGCCAAGGTGGCCGATAGCTTTTTAAAAATAATGAAATGGGAAGTGTGAAAGATGGGAAATCGTAGAGGGATCAATGTTGAAATTTGGGATCATCCAATGTTTAAAAAGATGAGTGTAGAAGAGAGGACTTTTTATTTTTACCTGCTAACGAATAGTCAAACTACTAGTATCGGAATCTATCCAATTTCACCAAGTCTAATCGCTCTTGAACTGGGTGTTTCGATTGAAAGTGTACTAGCATTACTAGACCGATTCAGCTTGGAGTACGAGGTGATTCGATACAATCCTGAAACGAGAGAGATCGCCATTAAAAACTGGGGAAAATTAATTCTGTTGGATGGCGGGAATGAGGCTATGATTTCTGAGTTAAAACAAGTGGAGGATCATTCGCTTATCACATATGTTATGCAATCCATTGATGATCCGAAAATTTGCACCCTATATAAATCATTTTGTCATCAAGAGCAAGGAATGTCATGACCGAGATGAAAATGATCATATGTAATAGAATTCGAGGGATTAGGAGGACCAGGTTATGCGAAAACAACTAGCCAGCACAGCCCTCCTGACAGCAGCTGCCCTGTTCATGGTAAATCTTCCAGACGTGGAACAGAATAATCCGGGCATCAACCAACAGCATAAGAAAGGGGACAGCCAAACAGAAGTGGGATTGTTGCCAGAAGGCCAAGTCCCCGTCACCTTCGTGGAAACAATCGATGGCGATACCATCAAAGTAAGAGTAATGGGAAAAATGGAAACAGTCCGGTATTTACTAGTCGACACACCAGAATCGAAAAAGCCGGGTATGTGTGTCCAGCCATATGCCAAGGAAGCATTCGTACGGAATAACGAGCTGGTCAAGAACGGCTCACTCACAATAGAAATGGAGCAGGGAAATACGAGAGATGGCTACGGGCGGTTGCTGGCCTATGTCTATGTTGACGGAAAATCGATACAGGAAACGCTGTTACAAGAAGGACTGGCACGCGTGGGATATATCATGAATCCAACCTATAAATATCTGAAGCTATACAAAAACGATGAGAATTTGGCAAGACGCAGTCAAATCAACATATGGAGTATGAGCGGGTTTGTAACAAAATGGGGCTTTGAGGGGTGTGAATAGTGGCTTGGGAAGGAATTGGCAAGGATATAATGATAAAGAACTCAATTAACAGACATAAAGCTATCTGGGAGTAGTTTTGAACAAGGAGTTGTGACGATGATAAATACAAATAAATTTGTTTACCCGGCATTTATAAAACATGTGAGAATGAAGGAATGTATGGAGTATATTTTCCCACTCTGTTTCCTGAGGCTGGTTGGGACTATCCCTTGTCACGAGGAGAAACGAAACGTATAGCGATAAACAATGCGAAAGAAGATTTAGCCTACTCTTTGGCAGGCATCTTGTATGATAATGAAGAACTTCCAGAACCGATTAGAGCCAATAGGCGAAATCTCTCCGCCTATCAGCTAAATACCCTGGGCAATCGAAGATACGGAGAAGTTAATAAAACGTAGCCACTAACACGGAAGTAAATTCATTGGCAGTAATTGTCCTAATCGGATCAGACTCTATCAAGTAACTCATAATATTACAATTTATTGAAATCTTTGAAAAAATATTTCAACGATGCTTCTAGATTGCTATACTATTTGAAGGTTTTTTAATTATCTGCAATTACCTCCATAATTCTACACTGTTTGCACTTTTATTCACTTCTGATTTTTATTCATGTCATGCATTTTCTCTAAAGTTCTTCTCCTCAACAGTTACAATTCCTATTGGGAGGTGTTTTTCAAAAAAACAATTTTACAAACAATAAAATAGTACTGACCAAAATCCACTTAAGTATGTTTTCCTCGACAAAAGACTCAGCAATTAATACTCTCGATTCTTAAGTATAACTTTTCCTATGATTCTCTCATTCGGTTTCAAGGTTTTAAAAAAATAATACTTAAATTATTCAGGGAAAATGGTAGATTAGAGCAACGCAATCGCGTTGCTTATTTTTTTGTTAGAAAACCGGTAACTTTTTAAAAGCTATAGTTTGAATATATCGAATCTTTGTGAATAATTTCCGACAATATTGTATACAAATGGTAAATTCACTGCTAAAATAGCGATTGAAACCTGAAAATGGAGGGGAAATATGAGGAAATTTGTACTAAAGGCAATGGTTTATCTGAGCATTATGATGTTATTATTTATTACAGTACCATCCGTAAATGCTGAAACGTCGTTTACTGATATTGACAATTCTTATGCTAAGGATGCAATTCTTGAATTAGTATCGAAAGGAATAATTTCAGGCGATGATGGAAAGTTCAACCCGACAGCTAAAATCAATCGTCAAGATTTTGCTATTATCCTAGCAAAATCATTAAATTTAGATGTAGTTGATGCACCAAAGAGTCCGACCTTCTCGGATGTACCTTCTAGCCATTATTCCTATCAATACGTAGAAGCAGCTGCTAAAGCAGGCCTGATTGCGGGAGCTGAAGGAAGTAATTTTGGTGTTGACGGTGATTTAACGCGTGAAGCGATGGCTACTATGTTTGTGAAGGCATTAGATGTCGACACAACAGGCTACGACAAAAAACTTCCATTTTCAGATGCTGGGGATATTTCTTCCTGGGCAAAAGAAGCCGTAGGTTACGCTGTTGAAACAAAAATAATGAGTGCGGAGTCTAATAAGTTTAATCCCCAAGGATCTGTAGAACGTCAACAAGTGGTACTAGTCGCTTCTTCTTTCCTTGTAAAGGCTGAGTCGCTAGGAATTATTCCACCAACAGAATCCACTCAAGTGAAGAAGACAACAACTAAGAAGACAACAACTGTTACAAAGAAGCGGAAAGTTGCTAAAAAGCCAGCAGCTGTGCAACCACCAGCGGAGCAGCCACCAGTAGAGCAGCCGCCAGCGGAACAGGCACCAATGGATCAGCCGCCAGCGGAACAGGCACCAGTGGATCAGCCGCCAGCGGAACAGGCACCAGTGGATCAGCCGCCAACGGATCAGCCGCCAAATGGAGAAACACCATGTGATCAACCACCAGGAGAAGAACAATCGCCATGCGATCAACCACCAGGAGAAGAACAATCGCCATGCGATCAACCACCAGGAGAAGAACAATCGCCATGTGATCAACCACCAGGAGAAGAACAACCGCCTTGTGATCAACCACCGGGAGAAGAACAACCGCCTTGTGATCAACCACCGGCAGAAAATCCACCATGTGATCAGCCACCAATAAAAGAAAATCCATGCGATCAACCACAAGTGGATACCCCGCCAATGGACGTAAATCAGCCATAGTGGATTCTTTACACCAAATTTAAAAAGCTGAAAATCGGCATACAGTCAAACAGACGTGCCAATTCTCAGCTTTTTTTATTTGGAAAGGGTGGAGAAAATAGGAAATTGCAATGAATCAATGATTGCCAGTCAACCGCTGCTCATCAGCCTTGCTTACTATGCCAATAAAGGATTGGAAAAAGTAAGTTTTGAAGAACGAAAGCGTGAAACGGTAAACCGAATGAGGGTATTACAAAAGGTAGATTTCAATCGGATGAACCCTATTTGGAAAGAGTTTAAAGGCAGCACCAGAGGCGGTTACTACTATTTGGCCAATGACAAAGCCACATTTGAAAAGATGGTTGCCTGGCTGCAAAATCAAGGAGGTGAGTAGAATGTGAAGGTAGATAATAAAAACCCATAGGCGAACATGTCCTGGCAGACGGCGCCCACGGGTTTCCACAGTTGGGTATACCAACATGTTGTTAGTATACCCTTTTTCATGAAAAATAAATAGTTTTAAGTTTAAAAGGTTATCAAACTATCATGAGAAGGGAAGAGTTAACATGGAAATAAAATACGATTATTTGATTAATAATAGAACAATCCTACTGTACGGAGTCCTACATGAAAATGGACATTTATATACGTTTGTCCTGGAGGAAGAAGAGGCATTTTTGGTTGCCATGGCACCGATTAAGCTAATTGATCAATCACTCATTAGTTATGGCTCTAGTTTCAATGGAGCGCTTAAAAGTTCAACGTATTTGCTGGGGAAAGAACGCAAAAAGTATCCAATTAAGATAGATGCTTCATTGGACATTTGGTTTTTTCCAACGAAGTCATATAGACAGGATAATTGCGTTTGGTTTGCGCTCAATCATGTGAGGGATACTTTGCCGGTTGGTCAGAAGTTTACGAAGAAAATATTGAGCAATGGGCATATGTTTGAACTGGTGATGCGGGAAGTTGCGTTTAGGGGTAAGTTACGAATGGCTGAGAATTTGAGGGACTTGATAAAAAAGAATACAAAAAAGTCGATAAATTATAATGGAGAGATGAAAAAGGGGTTCATGATAATTGAAAAGAAGGGAATTTATAAGTGTAAACAAAAGGTAGAAATAATTGATATTTAAAAGGTCCGCTCTAATTTCAATTAATACGAGAGCTGGTGCTGGATTCTAACAATATTATTTTCCTAAAAGGAATCTCTGGTTCAACTTTTACAACCGGTATCAAAAAGTGTTACATCGAGTTAAATTAAGAAAAGCACCCACAAATGTTGATATTTCAATGTTTGTGGGTGCTTTTTTGTTTGCTGGAAATGGAAAAGGTATGTTTTGGAATTATTTAACACAATTTATATACAAGATTTTATAATAGTTTTCCTATTACTATTTAAATGGGGTGGGATGAATTTTCTGAATTTTGTCAGCGAAATATGATTTTTGACCTATCTATCATTCTAATACTTTTCTATAATAGTAACATAAGGCTTTTAACAAGTAGATACATATGGATGTGAGGGACAAGATTGTGTTAAAAAACAAAAAAGTAGTTGAACTTACGAACGAATTAATAATTGAGATGTTAAACAAGGAGAAAAAGGAAGGAAAACTGGGAGCAGAAATTATGATGAGAGTCGATAAAATAATAAATCAGCCCAGGAATCGATACCTATACATATGTCAACTGTTATATCCTGGTGAATATTTTGATGAAATGATTAATCCATGGACGGGAGACCCATGGACTGTCGGCTTTTTTGAAGAAGGTAATTACAAACTTGGAGATGTATTAGTTGGCCGCTACGAACTTCAAAAAAATGAAAGAAATATAGAGCAATTGATTCGTCCTATCGCTTCGACTCTCTTTAAACTAGAGCATCCTACTGAGCTGGCAGACAAATACGGGGAAGAGTTTGTTCATTTCTTGAACGAAAAATTTGGCGGTGAGGAGGAACTTATAGGGTTGATGTATGAACGTCTGATGGAGACGGCAGAAAAGGATATTAAAGAGCAACAGGAACTAAAAAGGGACATTTTAATACAGATTGAGCAGCTGAATAAAGAGATAGATAATAAAAATAATAATCTTAATAGACTTGTAGAAGATATTAGATCGGAAGAACAAAAAAGGGAAGTCCTTGAACTCCAATATCTAGAAATCCGAAAAATGTTGGGCTTAGAAGAGCAAAAGGAAGTTGATTCAAAGGAAGATTTCTTAGAACTACAAGAAGACGAGGATTTTTTTCAGTTAGTGCAACGGGGTCTTTACCATATGAACGGAGAAAATCTAGTATACGATTATGATATCATCAGACGATTTATTACAGCTCTAAGAACGGATCAGCTTGTCCTATTAACAGGACCATCTGGTACCGGAAAATCTAGTCTAGTTCATCAGATTGGGGAAGTTTTGCACCCTTGTAAAGTTCATCACATTGCTGTGCAATCAAACTGGTCTGATGTTCAAGACTTATTGGGCTTTTTTAATCCATTAAAGAATACTTATATGCCTACTCCTTTCCTTCAGGCACTAGTGGATGCGAAAAATGATAAAAACTCTTTGCATATCATTTGTTTGGATGAAATGAATTTAGCACATGTTGAATATTATTTTTCAAGCCTGTTAAGCGCAAGGGAAAAGTTGTTTGAGAAGCGATTTTTAGATTTATATGCGTATAAGTTTTATCGTGAAGCTATTCTAGATTTAGAAGATATGGTAGGTAAACCATTTTCAGAGATTACTAGTTTTGATATAAAAAAATTAGAATCTCTTAAACGTAAAGAAGCACGAGAAAGATATGAGCTTATCTTGGATTATCCTGCTTATTTCCCTATCCCGAAAAATGTCCGCTTTGTTGGAACATTGAATATGGACGAAACCGTAAAGCCTCTAAGTCCAAAAGTGATAGATAGAAGTTTCATTATTGAACTAGATCATCCAACTAAGTTAAGCCATGTTCGGAAGGAATTAGAGGGAAATCCTTTGAACAAAAAAATTGGAATAAATATAAATGAGTTTATTCGACCAGCTCTAGAAGAACCCCAACTAACAAAGGAACAATCAACTGTTATTGATTTTGTTCTTGATTGGACGTCAGCATTAAATGATATCCCGAATGCAGTACTAAACAGCCGTGGAATTATGCATATAAGACGATATCTCTCAGCTTTAGATACTGTTGAGGGGGTTGCAGAGGAAATTGTAAATTCAAAAGTTCTACCGAGAATATTGTTTTCAAAGAATGAAACATCTTTACAAACGTCGTTTGAAAACTTCATGCGTAAGATTCCTGAGGGAGGATCAGCTAAAAGAAAAGCAGAAAAAATGAATACTGGAAAACGTGTCGTTCAATTCTGGAGGTAGAGCATGAAACCAGTGTGGATAAAAGTTAAATGGGATGTTCCATCTTTCTATGTTGGGGAGGAGATAATAGTTCGCCCTATCTCTGTGGAAGAAATAAAAGAAATGGAGAAGATTGACGGAGCATATAGTGGGACAGAATACAATCGCTTGCAAAGTGATATTTTAAGTATTGGAATAAAAGTAGATGTACCGTTTCAAAAAGTCACAGCTTATGGGACGTTTGGTTTCAAAAGAGAGATGACGGAAATTAACCAAGCCTTATGGATCTATCGCCCCGTTTATGAATGGAATCAAGCAGAAAATCAGTACGAAGTTAGTATTCCTTCCCTAGGTGTAAATCAATGTGGTACCTTTACCATAGAAGGGCAGTCTCTTGAAAATAATAATATTTACAAGTGCAATGTAACAGTCCGTTCGTCTCTCCTAACAGAGGAAGAGTATCTAATGATGAAGCAAGATTTGCTTATGATTACGGAAGACTTAATGTTTAAAAACTATACATCACATGATGGTAATGTTAGCAGACGAGGGTATATTGATCAAATAGAGGTTAAATATCTGGTTAAATTGTTAAAGGACACATTAATGGAATTGGAGAAAGCACCTGCAGAAATGCTTATAGAAAAAAGAATAAAGACACATGTTGACAAACTGCGAAAAATGGACATGAGGACACTGTTAGAACAGGAACTCCATCCATATATTGATACTGTTCATGGAATAACTAATGTTAGGTCCCTTAACGTGCCGGAACATAGGAAATTAAAGGGTGCCATCCTTGAATTTATTTCTATCTCTGAAAGAAATCTCGATACGGAAATAAGGTACTTACGTGGTATTGAATCTCAAATAGAGGAGCTTCACCTGGGAAAGAAGAAAGTAAGTGACCAAATGTTTTACGAGAAATTTGCAAGTAAGGAAAAGAGTCTCACTTATAACCGTATACAGTTTGAGGAACGTTCTAAAACTTGGAGTCAGATTGTTGCTACGTTAGAGGAATTACTTGAATACGAACTGCTTTCTCACTGTGAACCTGAAGAGTGGGGAGATACCCATTTATTCATGTTCCATACCGAATACAGTCAAGCATTTGAACTAGTTGAAAAAATACAGACCCAATTAAGACAAAAAAATGTCGCTTTAAAGAATTTTCAGAAGGATCTACTTAACTCTCCTGACCTTTATGAGAAGTGGGTATTATTAAAGGTGATCCATCATTTTGTTGAAACATGGCGTTTGACTCCTGAAAATGGGAATGTAATGCAGTTATTATTAAATCACTATGAAAAGAATCAAACTTTACGGGGATTTTGGTTCAGGCTTAAATTAATTGGTCCAATAAATATAGTCATCGGAAGTGAAATAACCTTCGACAATAAGCGTCCGGATATAACTTTGTTAGTTGAAGAGAATGAAGGCCGTTTATTCTTCCTTGATGCAAAATATAAGCCATATAGTAGAATGGATAAGCAATTGAGGCAGGATTTAGAACGTTCTGCCACAAGGTATCGATTAATGGATCGAAGGGGTAAAGCTGCATTTCTAATCCACCCAGATCAAGAAATGGGGAGTCACTATGAAGTATCTAAGCCACATCGTGAAGGTTTCTATGTATTAAAACCAGGTCAGGATGAGGGTCTTGTGTTATTTGCGAAAATGGTACTTCACTTTCATTTAAGGAAAGAGACTATCTGTCCCGACTGTGGAGAAAGGCACAATATTGACATGCAAGACTTAACTTATAAGAAATACTATACATGTAAATCTTGTAACTCGTTTTGGGTTCAAAGTAAGTGCTGGAATAGAAATCATGCATATCAGTATCTTTATAAGTATTTACATCGTAACTACCATCGGCCAACCGAGCATGAATGGGATGTACACTGTCCAACGTGTGGACTAACATATGCCGATTATAGCAGGTATTAATAATTGATTGTTGTAAACTACAATTAAATTGAACCGGTAGTAAGAAAAAAGTACATAATGGATTATGTGGATCTTCATATATATAATCTAGATACTCAGTCAATACAGTTTATATCCCACTAGGAGAATTTTTTTAATTCTCAAAAGGTAATTTATTAAAATGATAAAAGTAATAATATTTGTATACTTAGAAGTGATTGCTTCTTGCACAATATGCAAACTTAGCTAAATGTATCCACCTGGAAAACCAACACTTGGTTTGGGTGGATATTTTTTTAGTTATAAACGCTAATAAGATTATTATTAATAATATAAAAAGAGAATGCAATGAACAATAAAAACATTTATTATTGACAACATATGTAAAAATGTTATAAGTTTGATGTGGAAACAGAAAAGTTCAAAAAAGTAAAGTGTGGTGAGTCCTATTTTCCAATACATAAAGCCTGTTAATCTTAACACCGATAGATTGGACCCGCATTACTACACAGTAAAAGAAAAAATCTATAAGGAAATAGGAAGTATTAAGTCAGTTGAACTTTCGGAACTATGTGAAGGGATATCTGATGGCACTCGTAATGCTAAAGACTTTTTTAGTGAGGGGATTCCATACATTAAGATTTCCAACATAAATAACCAACAAATCGACTTGACTAATGTATCTTATTTAGTAAATTACTCAGGTATTGAATCGAAGGCCATTATCAGAAAAGGCGATATACTCATATCTAAGGTAGCTGCGATCCCGAAGGTGGCAATAGTTGATGAGAATGCTGATGGTGTTGTTATTAGTCCAGATTTATTGAGATTAAGACCGAAAAGTTCGAAAGCGAAAGATATGATCTTCAATTTTTTGAATACTGAACTTGGTCAACTTTCATTAAAGCTAGCAGTTACTCCGTCGGTAATACCGAAAATTTCTATTAAGGAAATTGGTAAATTGTTAATTCCGTTAGATGAGGAATCTGCTAATACTTCTATGTATCTAAATATGGAGCAAGTGAATTATAAGCAACAGCTAGAAAACTTTTATAATGTTGATGAGAAACGATATTTAGGAAATTTTTCACCTAATTTAATATGGGTATCGAAAGAGTTAACTCCAGATAGGCTCGATGTCCTATACTACCAACAATGTAATACAAGGTTGTATATGGATTTCAAAGAGCGATTAAGAAATGAGGAATGGGTACAACTAAGTGAAGTTGTTGAAATTGTTGATAAAACAATTAGTCCTTCTGAATTCAAAGATCAAACTATCTCGTATATTGGTATAAAAAATTTGGACCGTGAAAAATGGCTAATTCATACAACTGATAAAGTTCCTTATAAAACAGTTAGGAGCCGTGCGCGCTATGAATTAAAAGCAGGGGATATATTGTTAGGGGTTATCGGTACAAAGGTTGGTGAAAAGGAGCAACCACTTGCAATCGTTCCAAACTATTTCGCAAATTCAATAGCGTCCAATGTGTTTGTAGTTTTAAGGACTTATTATTTACCAGAACGATATATACTTTGGTGCATGAATCATCCATTTGTACGTTTACAGTTGCGAATCAAAAGTAGAGGTGGAATACAACCTTTTCTATCGATACATGACTTAAAACAAGTTCTTGTTCCAAGGTTACCAAATAATAAAATAAAAGAAATTAACAGTATCTTAGACTGTTATCAAGGGGGTGACCATCTTGATATTTCATGAATACCTAACCACACCAAAAACAACAGAACAATTAGTGAACATTGCAAAAGAACATGGTTTGAATTGGAATGAAGACCAAGTGAAATTATATAGCTTGCTTAATCCTACTATATATGAAACAGACTCAGGTCAATGGGCCGTTAAGGTTGATGACCGTCGTCAAACCATATTAGGGGCAATTGAAAAAGCATTAGAAAAGCGACCGATGACTAAGATTGACCCAAATATTATTGAACAGTTACCAAGTGATATGATTGTGCCTCATAATGAGGTAATTGAAGTGGCTGTTAGTACAGGGCGTTATGAATCACCGAGAGAAAATATTATCCGAGTGAAACGAAAATAGGGAGGAACTAATGATGCAAGCATTAATTGAAGAGTTAAAAGAACAACTCATGATGAAGGGGTATAGTACATTTTCTGAACCAGAAACACATGAAGAAGATGGCACAACGATTTTCTTAGCTACCGGTGATGAAAAAATTGTTTATGTAAAGGTATTTGACAAAGGAGCAGATTTATCTTTTGAAGTACAAGATGCTGCTTTAATAGAGGCTCAGTATAATGAAGAAGCTCCAGATTTTATTTGGGCATCAAATGGTGAAGTGAATTATTACGCCGACTGTATCGAGTCAGATCCACTGGCAGAAATACCAGCTGTTATTGATGTAACTAAAAAAGAAAAACGACAAATTTCTAAACAAGAAGAATGGTCAAGAAAGATGTACTCTACTCTTCAAAAGCGATTTGATGATTTGCATGAGCGCTTATATGGACCGGGTGGGGCTGATAATATTAGCAGTACTAACGAAGCCATCGATGAATTAAGTAAATTGCTTTTTATGGAGACTTTCCGCTTGTATCATCCGGACTATGTATTAAGAGAAGGGAAAAATGCAGGTCTGCGAATTTTTGATATTTTAAGGCATCAATACATAAAAGAGAATGGAAAAGAAGCTGTTAGACAAATCCGAGATGCATTTAAAGAAATAAAAAATCATGAGGATTATGTTGCGGTAAATGATCTTGGTGAAAAATGTTTAATTTTTAGTGAAGATGAATATATTCGATTGGAAAATCCAGCTAACTTTATTGCAGCCTTTGAAACGTTTCAGGAACTAGATGACTTTGAAGATGAAAATGGAAACCGAGTGAAAGCGACATTAAAAAATGTCAGTGCGGATATTTTAGGCCGTTTATTCGATGTATTAATGCGTGGTAAATATGACAATAAAATTGGTCAAGCTACATACTTAACACCAAGACAAGTAACTGAAGCAATGATTGAAATGGTTATGCATGATTTAACATCTAATCCAAAAGAAGCTTCAAAACTTATTACAGCCGATGAAAAAGGGATACCAACATTCAGAATGGGGGACATCACTTGTGGCTCAGGTGGATTTTTAATTAAGGGCTATGAAGGTGTAAAGAAGTATATGCTTTCGCAGTTTACTGGAACAATGAAAGATAAAATGGAGAAGCATTTTGAACTTATGAAAGAACATAGTTTTGTTGGGGCAGATAAAACAAGAAACATGGTTCTAAAAGCTCGTTTAAATATGGTGATGCATGGATTGCCAAAAGCACCGATATTCTGGGTGACAGATTCACTTATGACTGAATCATTGAAGCCTAAAAGCTTTGATTTAATTGTCACGAATCCTCCATTTGGATCAGGTTCAGTTTCTAATAAAACAGATGAAGGAAAAGAAATTATCAAAAGGTATAGTACTGGAATTGATGAAACAGGAAAACCGAAGAAAGACGGTCTCTGTTTAGGAGCAAAGCCAAATGCTAAAGGTGTTTGGAAGGAAGTTAATTCAACAGATCAAGCAGTGTTGTTCATTGATCGTAATTTACAATTACTAAAGCCCGGTGGGCAATTAATTATTGTTCTTCCAGATGGAACTTTAAGTAACTCAAGTTATAAACACGTACGAGAATATTTAATGGGTAAGAAAAATGAAGTAACAGGTGAATTTGAAGGTGGAAGAGCAATAGTTAAAGCGGTTGTATCACTTCCTACGGTTACATTTCAATTGTCAGGCACAGGCGCAAAAACATCATTTTTATATATTAAGAAGAAAGAACATGAAAACGAAAAGCAAGGTCCTGTGTTCATGGCTGTGGCTAATGAAATTGGATTTGATGTTAAGAACAAAATAGAAGTCCAATTGGGGAATGACCATAATGATTTATTGAAGATTGTCGATGCTTATAAAAAAGGTAAATAATTGTCCGTTTTAGTGAACAGTTAGAAAGGAGTTTGTTAATGACTCTCAAAAACCAATTAGATGCAAATTTTATTGATACTGATTTTATATTAGAAGATAGATTGGATGCGCATTATTATTCAGATAAATTTCATGAAATTGAAAAAAAAATAAAATCTACACCTTTTGTCGTAAAGAAATTTATAGATATTGCAAAAAAAATTAAATGTGGGCCTTTTGGTTCGTCAGTATTAGCTGAAAATTATGATGAAACCGGAATTATTATGGTAAGGCCATTAAACTTAAAAAATGTGCTGTTATCTAATGAAGAATTGGTTAGGTTTCCGGAAAAAGCTCTAGGTAATAATTTTCCGTTATTTAAACATGGAGATTTATTGTTTGCGAGGGTGGGAATGCCTTCATGTTCAATCATTCCTGAAACATACGAAAATGTAACAATTAGTCCCAATATTATAGCAGCTGAGCTTAGAGAAGAATATGATTCATATTATATAGCTACATTTATGAACACTTCGTATGGTTTATTACAAATAGAACGTAGGTTCAAAGCTGTATCACAACCAACTGTTTCTACGGAAGAACTAAAAACGCTATATATTCCTCTACCTGATTTTAAATATCAAAAGTATATAGGTGATAAAATCCGTAAAGCAGAACAGTTACGTGAAGAAGCTAAATTTATTAGAGAAGCAGCTATAGATTTATTTAATGAACAACTGAATTTAAATGAGTTTAAGTTTAAAAGTACTTTATCTTGGTATGTTGAAGGAACCTTATTAGAACCTTATTTAAATGCTCAATACTATAATAAACAGTATTTGGAATTTCAAAAGCATTTAGAGAAACAAGGGATAGAGACTGTACCATTAAGCAATGTTTTAAAACGAATAATAAGAAACACCTCTCCAGATAGTTCTGATCGATCAGAAACGGGCATCCCTTCTTTGATAGTCTCTGACATAGATCCTTATAAAATTGAAATAGATAATTCTAAAATCAAAGTTACTTTAGACTATTACAATAAGTTGGAGAATGACCAACTTTTTGAAAATGATGTTGTATTCACAACTGCTGGACCACCATTAGGAGAAGCTTGCTTGGTTGTTAAAGAAATGCTTCCACTATTATGTGGAGCGCACGTTTCGACATTAAGAACAAATAATAAAGTAATAGGTGGATATTTGACGGTAGTATTAAATTCAATAATTGGTCAATTAGAAGTAGAAAAACATTCTTACGGTATTAGGCAACAATATATATTCAACGAACAGTTGACGAAGTTCCTTATTCCAATATTAGATATGGATATACAAGAAGAAATACATGAAAAAATATCACGTTCTATTGTAAATGAAATTAAGGCAAATATGCTAATCGATGATGCTAAAAAGAATGTGGAGTCACTTATAGAAGGTAATTATGATGATTCTTTTTTTGAGAATATAGAATAGTGTCTTTTCTGAAGGGAGGGACCATCTTTGGATGTAAAGAAGACTTATAAGATTCTTAAACACCTTTATGACTATGGAGAAACTGAAAATGATGACTTCATTACTTTCCTGAAACAAAAGCGTATTATTGAACAAATACAACACCAGTACATCATTACTAACAATTGGATTACTTTTGGACAAATGTTCAAGTCTGAAAATGATCTAATATTATCTCTATTTTGTTTTAAAGAAGATTATCAGAAATATTTAGTAGAAGTTGCTCTTTTTACAGGTTTAAAGATGAGTGAAACGGAAGATGTCGAAGGAATCGAAAATTTTGTTAGCGGCTTACCGATTTTTTCTACCTATGCTATTTGTGTATTGGAGGAAATAAAAGATGATAGTGGTTTTTCAATTGCAAGATTAGAGGATCGATTACATCAAAAAGAGCAACTTTTTCAAGAGCTGAATGGGCTTATATTTGATGGTCCGCCGCATTATCAACGTGTAATGCTTTATTTAAAGCATGTTCAAGCATATAAGCCAGAGAATGTGACAGAAGACATAGAGCTTGGTAAGAAGGTAGATGATCAGTGGCAAAAAGGGAGAAAGATTTCAACTGGTCTTTCCCTCGCTCCTTTGAAAGAGAGACCATTATATACGCTAGTGCCTTCCATCCCTGAACGTAACATTGATCACCCACAATTTCAGCATATCTTTACATACCCTTGGAAGTTATTTGTTTTCCTCTGTTGTATTGTACGAGAGAATTTTGAAGCACAAGGAGTACAGGCTATTCGCTTTCAAGTGGTAGGGGATGGTGTTGATGTGTTATTAACAGCAAGTAATCATCAGCAATTTCGATATGGAAGCTTTGATGAATTTGCTATTGAATTCTGTAAAATAAATCAGTATCAATTGTTTCCTAATGAATTGCGCAATTTACCCACTATTTTTCAAAACCTTGTTGAACGCAAATTACTTACTGTTGTAGACGATGAATATCGTTTACCAACAACAATAGAAGATGTAATATATCATACTCGTTTATTTATTCCTCTTATTGCTGAGAGTAAACAGCTACGTGCAAGGTTGGAGCAGTGGGTCGATGAATTGAGGGAAAAACGATGAAACATATTCGCCTTTCAATTGAACGCTTTTGGATTGAACCGGGCAACTTTGAGTTATGGTGTGAGCAATTATCACGCATACCACAGCAAACAGAAGCAAAATCAATGAAAGAAATTGCTTCATTTTACTTAAATAAAGATGTAATTGAAAAAGACAAAAAGCTGGATCGTTCAAAAGAATTGTTTGGATTATTAGGCTATGAATACTTTAAACGAACTGCTCAATTTGAAATTAAAGGTGTATTCTTCCTCGAACGAATTGATGGCCATTTACAACTAACTGAGGATGCAAAAAAAATTATAATTTCCTATAAAAATGATGATGGGTGGGAAGTGTTGTTAGCAAGGCAATTATTACGGTTCTCACCAAGAGTTAGAGTAGTTTTTCATATGCTTTTAAATGGTGGATATTTTAATACTAATGGTGCATCGTTGGATTATATTGGGAGATGGCAGCTAAATATGTACGGTACATCATATCATCCTTTTGCAAGTAATCCGCAAAAAAATGATATGAATCGTTTATTAGACCAATTTAAAATAGAAGCATTAGGTAGTGAGTGGATGAAACTTCTTCTGGAGAAAGAAGTTGGGTTGGAAGAAGGCTGGTCTTTTATTGGCTCTGGAGGAAAAGAACCTGCTATAACAAATCTAACAGCATTTATGCGCGCTCCTATGCAGTTGTTTGATTATCTAGATTGGTTCATTAGAGATGAAGGAGGAAAAGTAATTTTAAATAAAGAAAAAGTCTTTAATGACATAGATGACTTAGATTCGCTATTTACTATTACTCCAACAAATTCAGTAGATGAAGTACATACATTAAAAGAAACCATTCATTCTCTCTCTGATGATCGTGGCTTTTTCCCACTTGAACCAGCTTTAGAACAAATTTTAAAAAAACATTTCCCTTCTTGGGATAAAGGGCTTTCTCGGTTTGTTGATTATTATATTACAAATGGTATAAATAAGGGGATTTTTACTGTAATTGCACATGAATCAGGCCAACCACGTCATGGTAGAGGTTATTTGGGAAAACGCGAGTATCAGTTAATAAAGCTTGATATTCACCGATAAGGAGTGTTCAATTCATGAAAAAATCAGTTTGGTTAAAAGATGGGGTTTCTACCTTTCCTGTGTTACAGCCAATGGTTGGGCAGCATGAGTTTTTTCAAGCATATCAGAATTTTTTAAGTGATATCAAAGATGCACCGATGTCTCGTATTTTTACACTGATTGCGAAATGGGGTATTGGTAAATCAAGGATTGCTTATGAACTCATAAGCGAAGTGCTTGGTATTGATAAAGGTTGGACGATTCGAAATAGTGATGGAGATTTAGAAGAAGTCAGGCTTTTAAAAGAAGATTTTGAAGATCGTATATTACCAATTTATATTCGCTATGAACAAATGAATGAAGATTATCTGTATGGAGATAATTGGGTGGGCTATGGAGCATATATTGCTCTATCAAAACTTTCCAATCAAAATGCAGAAACAACAATTCAAGGGAGTATCATTAAACATTTGCAAAGTAGTCTAATTCCACTTGGTTTTTCACCTCAAAAATTAGGTGAGATTATTGAAAAAGGACAACATTCTCTAGAACAATTATTAGGAGAAGATATTCCACTCCTAGATAAGCTTGTACAAGAAGGAATGAAGTATTTAAATCAATTTTCAATTGATCACCTACATATTATCGTTGATGAAGTGGAATCAGAATATGAATTGTTTAGAGATGAAATACATGAAAACAATGAAGAACGAAAAAAGAAACTAGATGGTGAAGCAATAAAAGTTATAACGTCTGCCATTAAGCATGAAGATAGTCGTTCTCGGCATCCTAATGTTTCATTCTTACTACTATGCTCTCCAGCAATTGGTGATCAAATTAAGTCACTTGAAGCATTAGATCGTCGTGGGGATAAGCTAGAGATGACACAGAATTCGTACGCGGATATCTCCGATTATATTGAATCTTTACAAAAAGCGGGGAAGATTCATCAATATCCTGAAGGGCTCGTTGAAGCGTCTTATACTATTGCTGCAGGGAACTTTGGTTGGCTTAATGTCATTATGGCTCATTGTGATCAATATTTAGATAATCAACCTGATGCTGAGGCAGGGCAAATATTACTTGATCTTTCTCAATCTGTACCGCGTTTTAAAGATAGTTTAATTGATATTTCACAACTTGATTATATTGATTCGAGTCCTGTACATCAACCGTTGCTAAAAAAGGCATTATTACGTCAATTACCGGTCCCTAAACAGGAGTATACCGAACAAGAGCAACAAGTATTATTATCAGCAAAAAATCTTCAAGGAATTCCTTTATTTAAAGAATTTATTGCTATTCCACTTACAAAAAGTGATCTTGGATTTTATCTTGTAAATAATAAATATCGCCCAGATGTTGACCATTTCTTTGTAAATGAGTCAACAGGTGAGAAGTTTAGCCTAGATGTTTTAATTCGTAGTTTGGAGACATTTTCCATTAATGCACCTAATAATTATTTTATCATCGGAAAAGAAAGGGAAACTTTTCTTTCACAAGTAAGAACACTTTATCCAAAAGATGAGGTCGTCGATGCAGCTGAGATTTTATTTAGTTATTTTGAACAAAAAAAAGACCAAGTTTTAAAAGAAACGTTTATTGGTCCAAACTTTGCTTTTCTTGAGCGTTTGAATCGTCGGTATGCTGCACAAACGGGTATTGCAAATTACTTGTTATTAGATGAAAAGGATCAAGAATTACAGCAGTTGCTAAAAGAACGTACAAAGGATTATGGAAAAGATATCGAAAGAACGGTTTTAGGTTTTATTCGTTCATTAGAACAAGAATATCCATCTACTGAAACACTTAAAATTAAAGGACAAATTTGTGGATTTAGGAGTCATGTTGAAAGGGATATTTACTTAGGAGTTCATCCGAAAAAGGTTGTAGATGTCGTTTGGGCAAGTAAATTAGAAAAGTTAAATGACCTTGCAGAAAGTAATCTTCTTGATATTGGCGTGCATCCAATATTTATATTATCGTCTACCGCTGATACAGAAATTGATATTAACAAGTTCAAACGTGATTACCCACTTGCAGGTAGATGTGTAATCTTTTTCCAAGTAACGAATTTACAGAAGAATGTATTAGAAGTTTTATCTGTTAACCGTGAAGTCATGGATATTCGACCAGTTGCGCATCAATTAGCGACTCCTTTTAAGGCAAAGATTAGAGCATTACGTGATGAAATTGCTAAAGTTTCAAGAGCTTGGTTTGAACATATTGATCAGCAAGGCTATGTATTAAGACCATTAATCTTTACAAAGGCTGAAGAAGATAACCTACCACTATTAGCAGAAGGGTACACTAGGATGTTAATTCATAGTGCAACCTCTACAGAACTAGGTATTAAACAAGGGGTTAAATTCCCTGAGAGTGAAAAATATAATAGATTTTTCCAAGTCTTAAAAGCAACAGAAGTTCGAGCAAAGCTAGAAAAGGATGGATATGAGGGTGCTAAGTTATTTGTAAAGACCAATGAAGATGATTATGAGGTTCAAGTGCCTGTAACATTTGCTGCATTGTTAACCTATATAGGGAACACTCGACGTGTTTTTAAAGATATTCAAAATACATTCTTTTTTAGTTCTGTCGATACAATCAAACCAGTTAAAATTGTTGAGCAATGGATTTACTTTTTACAAGATTTAAAAGTCATTGAGGTTCAAGGTGGCACTCATGCTCAAAATGTAATAAAAGCTACATTAGAATTTCAACGTGATAAAGTACAGAAGTGGCGTGATGAAGAGTACGACAAGTTAGTTGACGATTTTAAACAAACTATTGATAAAAATAGACTCGGCATACTAAAAGACGATAAATATCGTGGTCGTTTAGATTTAATTAATGAAGTATTAAAAGAGATAAATCTTTCTTCATTACAGGTTGATACAGTTAATCCACTTGATACTTGGAAGGAACAATTAAAGCTACTACAAACTTTCCATACAGAATGTAATTTTATTTATGATGAAGAACAATGGAATTCAATACCGTTTAATGAGCGAATAATAAGCACTTTAAATATCCAAGACAATGAAATGCCTATTTGGAAAAAGCTTCGACTCGTTCAATTGTTTCATGATTATATTTCGACCTTACAAAGAAATATATTGTCCAAATTAAAGGAAAAACTTGAATCAATAAAATCTAAGAGTACCTATAAGGATTATGTTTTACCAATTATCCAATTTACGAATGCATTAGAACGATATCAAACAGAAATCGAATATGCAAAGGATTATATAAAATCTTCAAAACGTGAAACGATGGTTGCTCAATCAGATAGCCTAGCACATCATTTATGGTTGGCTAATTACAAAGAGGCAATAGATAGATTAAACACGATGATTAGTGAAATAGGTTTGAAAAAAGAGGGACAAAATCAAGTTGAATGGAAAGAGCATAGTGGTATTTCTGGTCGTTACGATGAAATGTTTGAAAAATTTAAACAAGTAGTAGATTATTTTGTTGAGAATCAGCCAATTGTTCAGAAATGGTTATCTTACTTTGAGTTAGCACCTATTGATGTAAAACAAAAAGTTCAGTCAGACCAACTTGAGGCAAATTATCATGAAATTCAGATGTTTCTTGAAGCTGGGTTTGATGAGCAAATCGATGATTACCATCTGGCGCAAAAAGGTAATCCTATTCAACTAATTGAATACAGTGAGAGGTTATTACAAGAACACAAAAATAACATTACATCTTTAATCTCAATGCTTAACCAAATTGAAAGTTCAATGAGGAAAATTCGTGACGAATACTATGATCAAGAATTGATTGATTCAGTGAACTTTATTTATCGCCTTCAGCATAAATTACCTTATCAGCCGGAAATTGGTACAGCAATCCAAGAGATCAGCTATGAAAAAACAATAGAAACTGTAAAAAAGAAAATGGAACAATTAGATGAAGACGGTAGACAATTTTTTAAGGATAAGAATGCTCAGTTTGTTCGATTCGAATTTTTTAAAGAGGTTGTTAAGAGTAAGGCGGATATTGATTGGAAAAGTTATCCTAGAGAAAAAGAGGAACTAGAAAACTTCGGCCTTATAAAAACAAAAGTGGTGTTGTCCTAATGAACATCCAAATCGTTAAGAAGTTTACAAAAAGAACGGAATATAAAATGTTAAAGAACTGGATAAGTGCTGACGAACGAAATATTGATGAATTAACTTCTGGTATTTGTGTCATTCCAGCTATTATCATATTGAAATTGTCGGAAGTGGAGTTGCAATCATTAAATAAATGGTGGAGAAAATGGGGGAACCAACTTATTGTTTCCCCTCCTTTTCATCAAATGGACGTTGTCTCTATGCTTCAATTAAATGTTGATCTGTCAGTACAAGGAATTGAAGCCCAATCATTTAATAGTCTTCCTGTTATTGAATCAATTAAAACGAATACTAAATCAAAATGGGAACTTGCTAGCGGTGAGATAGTCGCTATTGATCATATTGAACATTCGGGAAGTGGATGTGTCACTTTAACAACAGTTCCATTACTCGATTATCGTTTATTGTCCAAGCAAGATATATGTAAAAAGTTGTTTTTAGAATTAATAATAGAAAATAAAAGTGATGAATCCACCACGGTTCAAGAGCCATTTATACCTAGCCCTGTTCATGAATACATATTGATACTCGCTTCAGCAAAAGTATTAGAGCCAACAAAAATATCAGGGCAGTTGAGCAACTTCTTTAAGGAAAACTTATCACATAATAAAGCTTTGGAATTGCTTCAACAGTTGATTGATCAGAAACTTCTAGAGGATTCTGGTGCAATAACAGATGAGGGAGAAAAATTTATCATTTTTAAAGGATATAAAGCGTTTGTTCGAGAGATAAAGAGATGGAGGCGTGACGATGGAGCATGGAGATAAGAAAAGAGATATATCCATCGCAAATAGTTTAGTTGCAAAGGTACAATTGGGTTTACCAAGTACAGTCGCCAAACTGGGTTCTAAAATGCGTTTTATTGATCAAATAGCTCCAAAACTTCGTAATAGTGGTGTAATTCGAACGGTAACTAAGAAGGTCCCATTAACTCTGAATGTCACAGGTATTGCTACCGCAAGTAAAACAATTCCTGCTTTTGGTGGAATCTTATATAGTGCAGGAGCGTTACGCCAAGATCTTTCGATTCAAGATGGAGTAGTATATCAAACATTTCAAGATAGCTTGGTGGATATTGATGAAACCGATGATGTGGATGTTAATCATAAATTAAAATTTGTTCATATGATCCAAATGTATGATTTACTAGAAGATCTGCTACATGAAATTGAAAGACCTCAATTAGTTATTGTTGATACTCAGCTTATGTTAGAACGCGCTGATGCACCAAGGGATACACATGGCCAACTTTATACAGATTATCAGCAATGTAAAGAAAGGATTAATGAATTTTGGTCCAGATATAAAGAAGAATTTTATCCTTTTAATAAAGATGGAGTACAACTCGTGGCTTTAAGTACTAAACGTTTTGGGTCTATATTTTATGGTTTAAATTCCGATGAGAAGGAGAAATACGTTATCGATCCCATAGATTATCAGTCATTAAATAATATAGAAAGTAACTTTTTGCAAATTAAGCGGGTTGGGGTAAAGAAATTATTACATGGAGTTCTTACTCGGAGAACGCGAACAGCAGCCTATCAATACGATTTACTAGTCACCAATAATGAACTTGAACCAAAAGAATTTCAGTCTCTAGGATTGATCAATTTTCATTTTCGTGCCGGTATGAGAACAATCCCACTTTTAGCAGAGGTATTGGGGAATAAAAAAGATTGGAGTTCTGAAGAAATCGATAAATTATCATCCAACCTAATATCATTATTTACTGTTGATCAAGCAAAAGCTTTGCCCCTTCCTCTTTGGTATGCCAATTATGCATTGAAGCCTGTTAAATCTGGGACCATTGTACATTACTATAAATCACAAGCACATGAAATGATCAAAAATGAAGAGGTAGAAAATATATGGTCAGAAGAAGTTGATATATTTGAGGAGGATAATGTATGAGTCAAGATAAATATATTGGAAAGCTGATTGGAAACACAGGAAATCCAAATGATTTAAAAATGATTCTCCACGATAGTTTTGTTGCAAGACGGGGAGAATTTGTTAAGATAGCTCACCAAGAACGAGAAGATGAAGAAGTGACATATGTTCTTGGACGCATTACATCTATATCTAGGAGTAACATTCTTTATAACAGTGAAATGGGAGACGGATTAAATTCCATTGAATTACTTCCCGGCACACAGATGACAGGGGAAACACTTTTTGGAGCCATTGATCTTGTAGGATACAAAGAGGCAAGGACTGGTCAAATTCGTATTCCGAGGAGACCTCTTGATCCCGGTAGTAAGGTTTTGGGAGTCGATTATGAATTTCTTGCTAAATTCTATCAATTTGATGAGAACAAAAGCATAGCAATTGGAAACCTAATTGGTTATGAACGTGGAGAAAATATAGTACCAGTTTATATGGATGTAAATAAATTAGTAACGGAACACTTAGCTGTATTAGCAATGACTGGCTCAGGTAAGTCGTATACAGTTGGACGTATTATTGAAAGATTAGTTGCTCAAATGAACGGAACAGTTGTGGTCTTTGACACGCATGGAGAATACGGGAAGGCTTTTGAAAAAGGAACTGTCCATTTCAACAGTGATTTAGAACATATTGAGGATCCGAAAGAAAAGGATAATATCCTATTTATTCAAGAAAGACTAAAGAAGCTGCAAGAAGCTGGTGGTGGTATTAGGGTATATACCCCACAGATGGAGGAATTTGATTACAAATATGCTGATAAAAACAATCATCTTGCCTTACAGTTTGACCGTTTTGAAATGGATGACTTTGAAGAAATTTTACCGGGCCTAACGGAACCTCAACAACGAGTACTGGATGTTGCACTTCGCTACTGGAAATTTAAGTATCCACATCCACCAAGAGATATTAAAGATTTACGTGAGCTACTCTCTGGTGATTTAGAAGAACTTAAAAGTTGGGATGATCTTTCTGATGCTGAATCACGTGCTTTAAACGGTAGGAGTGCTGCTGTTGCATCTATGAAGTTAAAACGAGTGATTAACGAAGCTAAAAGCTTTTACACTAGAGCAATTGGTGAACCAACCGATATATATAATTTAATTGGTGAAATGAATGAAAAAAATGGCCGATTAATTATAGTCGATTTACAAGGGATATCGGATGATGCGAAACAAATTGTAACAGCTTTAGTGTCTAGTGAAATTATGCGTGCTGCTGCGGATAAACAACGACCAATTCGTCCATGTTTCTTAGTTTATGAAGAAGGACATAACTATGCTCCAGCAGGCACTCCAACTATTTCAAAGAAAATCATAAAGAAAATTGCAGCAGAGGGAAGAAAATTTGGTGTTGGTTTTGCGATTGTTTCCCAACGTCCATCAAAGTTAGATGCTGATGTAACTTCACAGTGTAACACAATTATTACTATGCGTTTGAAAAACCCAGATGATCAACGTTTTATTACAAAAACTTCAGATATGCTTACAAAGGCTGATATTGACGAATTACCTGCACTATCTACAGGAGAAGCATTACTTACTGGTCGTTCTATTCCAGCACCATTATTAGTAAAAGTCGGTACAAAAGCCCTCGTTCATGGTGGTCAATCACCAGAAGTTGTTAAAGAATGGGGAGTTTTTAATGGATAAGGAAGAAATAAAAGAATGGATTATCCAAGAGTTTAAAAATGGCAAGATTCGTGATACTTGGTTTCCAATGCTATCTGTTTCAGGAGTGCGAGACTATTCTGAAACCGTTCATTCCACCGGATTAAACTATATTACTGAGATAGGGAGACAGTTAGATGGATATACAGCAGTGTCTGAGTATCCAGTGTATCCTATCAATGATAGTTATGGTCATAGCATAACTCGTGAAGTTCGACCCGATTCAATTTGGTATGAAAGAGAAGACCTGAAGCCAGTATTAGTTTCTGAATTTGAAAGGTTTGAAAATTCTAAAGCTAAAAATGATAAATTAAGGGAAAAGATTGAAAACTTATTGATTGCATATCACCAGCTTGGCGGTAATCTTCCCATTATTTTATTTGTATATTGGTCTCACAGTGGAATAGTGCCAAAAGATATTGAAAAATATATCTCTATATTTGATGAAGGTTTCCGATTACCAAATGGCATTTATATTAATGGGATTAATTCATTTGAAAGTGACTACTTGGTTTTTCAAGCGGTCGCTAAAGGTGACAAAGAAAAATTAACGATCAATCAATGGATTCAGGTGAAGTAATATGGTACGTAAACGATATATATTAGATTTAAAAAGGGATATGGAACTAGGGGACAAGTATGTTTTACAAGAGTATGTAAGTGAAGGGACTTTTGGTCAAGTGTGGAGAGCGGTTCGGCGTGATGATAGTCAAACAGTAGCTCTAAAAATACCAAAAAGTCAAGAAAAGGGAGATAAGGCATTAGCAGAGGGGTTGAAGCTAAAGGGGCTCTCTCATCCTAACCTTATTCAAATATATGATATGGGCCGTGTTGACGGATATTTTATTATTGAAATGGAATATTTCGAAGGCCATCCCTTATCCCAAGAGTTAACAAGCACTGGTATATCCACTCTTCGTACTTTCCAAACAGTGTATAAAATATTCGAGAAGATTTTAGATGGCTTAGAATTTATGCACGATTTGAAGATAGTTCATGGAGATATTAAACCGGATAATATATTAATTAAAGATGAGCAAGTGAAGATTACAGACTTTGGGACAAGTCGATTAATTGAAGATATTTTTGTAAAGACAATTGATGGTGCAGGTACATATGCGTATATAGCTCCAGAGGTAGCAAATTCAAAAGAGAGATATTTAAATTCAGATATCTATTCACTAGGAGCCATTCTCTATCAATTCTTAACAGGGCAAACACCGCATGATACTTTTCTGGATGTTATTCATAATAAGCAATTTCCACGTCCAAGAGAATTAAATAAATCCATCCATGAAGAAATGGAGCAGGTAATCCTTAAAGCTTTAGCACGTGATCCGCAGGAACGCTATCATACGGTTACTGAGCTAAGGAATGATTTTGTAAGGGCCGTTGAAAAACACCTCAAGCAAGAAACAAAAGAAAAGTATGTGCCAAAAGCTACCCTTGTTGAAAAAAGGGATGCTCTTGAATTAGCAATAACTAATTGCAAGTTAGGAAAATTTAAGCTTGCAGAAAAGATTCTTCAAACAGAGATTGCAAATGATCATGTATATCCCGACTTACTTCTCCAGTTATCATTCGTTTATTTTAAAACGAATCGTCGTTTTGAGGCGTTAAACACAATAGATAGTATTAATGTAAATGACGTTGAAGAAACTAGAAGAGATAACTTCCTAATCTCGTTGAAAGAATTAAAAGCAAGAATTCTATTCTCAATCAAGAAGTTCGAGGAAGCTCTAAAAATATATCAACAATTAGTACAACAACAACCTAAGTCTATAGATTATCGCTACCGATTAGCAATATGCTATGGCCTTTGCAATCAGGAAGAAAAAGCAATTCAAATATTAGAGGATATAAATCAAGAGACGCCGGGAATTTGGGTCGTTGTTAAAAAATTAGGTCTGGCTTATGAGCAAAAAAGAGAGTACGAAAAAGCTAGGGGATATTTTAAATATGCTTATAGGCTAAAGCCGGATGATGTGGAAGTGAAAGAAAAGTTGGAGAAATATGATTTTTATTTTTAATAAGGAATGTTATGGAAACTCTTCATTCAGGAAGAGCTGAATTTAGTTATAGAAGTCAGGAAAGATAAATCACTTTAGGATGGTGATTTTTGTGGAGAGAAACAATGTCCCTGAACTCGATAAATTATTTCAGGATGTAGGTACTTATCGAAAGAGCTCCGAATTTAATGAGTTAATCAAATTTATTAAGAAGTTCCCGCGTATTGCACCTTACAACGCTATGTTAATACATATTCAAAAGCCTGGTAGCAGTTATGTAGCATCTGCAACAGAATGGAAAAAGAGATATAAACGCACAATTAAACCTGGGGCTAGGCCACTAGTAATACTACGCCCTTTTGGACCTGTAGCATTTGTATTTGAATTGAGTGATACAGAGGGTGATGAACCAATTCCTAAAGAATTAATAAATCCCTTTGGAGTAGAAGGGAAGCTCCCGGAAAAAGTATACCATAATCTCGTAGAAAATCTTATATGTGATGGAATTTCATATTCGGAAGTAGAAAGAGGCACATCGAGTGCAGGGTTCATTCAAACTAATTCAAGTAAAAAGAATGTGCGATTAGTAAGGAATCAAAAAGAAATAATAGTAAAGATTTTATTTGATATTGTAGTAAATAGAAACCATCCAATAGAGACAAGGTTTGCTACAATTATTCATGAACTCGGACATTTATATTGTGGTCACCTTGGTACTCCAGAGCCAAAGTGGTGGAAGGCTAGGATGAATCTCGAATTAAATGAACGTGAGTTTGAGGCAGAAAGTGTATGCTGGATGGTGTGTGAACGACTTGGAATTAAAAATCCTTCTGCAGAATATTTGAGCGGATATCTTAACGAAAATGAATTTATTCCGGATATCAGTGTAGATACGGTATTAAAATCAGTTGCAATGATTGAGTCTTTATTACATAATGTTAAAACTCCCAGAAAAGAATTGGTTTTAAGGACCAGGGAATTACATGAACAACAATCTTTTGATTTATGATTATGCAGGCTTATATTACGAGAAAAGTGGATATGAACTTTTTGTTGTAACACTACTTATTTAAATTCAATAATTTTTGGAATATTTCATTTTGATTTGAAAATGCATTTTAATCACCCATATATCATTAGTGAAGTTAGGAGGTTTTGTGTGAACAATACTAATATATTACTAAAGAAAATAGCCGAGACAATACATTCGTCCAATATTTTATCTGATTTTAATGAAATTTCACCGAGTAATAAATATGATGCTGTTATGATGGAGTGTTGGAATAATACTCAAGAAAATGAAAAAAAACTAAAACAGTTAGCAAATGCACTAACGTCAGAAGGTGTAGCTTTTGTTTTAGTTCCTGCAGCCGTTCTTTTCGGTATGAAACATAAAAGTAACAGAGAATATATAATAAATAATTTTCATATTGAAGGCGTAGTTACTTTAAAAAACACAGTATTTGATTTTGCTTTTATACCAATGGCTTTAATTATTTTAGATAATAAAAATGGAAAGACATGGTTAACTTCCGCCAATAGTATTGAGGAAGTAATAAAATTGGTCATATCAGAAGATCACATAAATCACCAACATAAAATTTATTATACTACATTTGTTGATTCGTCTAATCTTATGCCAGAATTCTACAATGGAGAGAGTAAAAAAATTGATAGTATATTAGATAAGTATGAAACAAAGACACTAGATGAAATAGCTGAATTATTTACTGGGAAAAGTGTTCCTATACAAGAATTAGGTGGAAGTGAGGGAGACTTTTCATATTTAAGAGCACGAAATCTAATAGACGGAAAGATAGTTCCAAGTGAATTTGTGAAAAGTGAATTTGTAGAAAGATATGCTAGGCAAATTTTATTTCCAGGTGATATTCTTGTTTCTAAATATTTTGGTGAGAAACGTATAGCAAAAGTTGAAGAAAGTGATTGTCCAGCAATTGCGTCTAATGGTTTTATTGTTATAAGAGCTCTAGAAATACCAGAAGATTATTTGTACAACTACCTTTGCAGTAGAGCTGGAAAAGTTATTTTTAAGAAACAATTAGAAATGATAGAGACAGGAACCACAATAAGGTCTATTAATTTAAAAAACATCAAAGAATTAAGAATACCTATATTTGATAATGTAACAATGTTTGAAATGATGAACATTGATAAATTGGATAGAAAGGGTTTAAGTGATTTAGCTGAATATATAGATACTAATGTAATTGGAAGTAAGGCTGAAATGATAACTAAAGAAATGTTTCTTTCAGTTGGATGGGATGAAAATGATATCATTTCTAATGATGGTAATCTAGCTATTAATCTTAGAGCGGGTAAGAAATATATACCGGACATAGTTTTAAAGAATGATAAAGAAGTGGTTGCTATTGTAGAAGTAAGGGTATCCAATAGAATGACCTCTCCCGAATGGTTAAATAGGATTACGGAACTACAACAATGTAAAGATGTCCCACTTTTCATTCTTACGAATTTAAACAAGTTTGACCTGTATTTAACCCAGACGAATAAGAAGGTTACAGTTCAAACTATACCTTCCAAAAATCATCTTCTTGAGTTGATTGAAAGTGAGGGAAGTAACAAATGAATGAAGACTTATTATTTATTTTAGATGTTATAGGAGAAATTGATGGAAAACTAGAAGTTCTAGAAGCCATTGAAAAGAAGCTAGATGGACACGGAGTCACTCTTGATGGAATCAGTCGAGAAGTGGAAGGGCTTCAAAGTTACAGAAAAAGAATTGAAGAGAAAATAGATAATATAGGAAAACAATTATCAGATTTACTAATAAGTTTTGATGAACTCAAAACCGAGACCCGTGGATTTGAAGAAAAGATAATCTTGATGAATTTGAAATTAGAGCGTATCGAACAACACATAGATGCGGAAGATTTGGAAGATTATTATTTGCTAAGCCAGAGCAACTATTGTAATTGGGATATGCTCGATGATTTAACTCGTAAATTTATTCCTATAGCTGAGTACCTTTTCTCTAAATTGCAGAAGCTAACTGATGCAGATTATTCTCCAGTAATTCTAGAGTTATGTAGGGCAATAGAGAATGAGTTTTTACTTAAAGTTTTTAAAAAATACACTTTGGATTTAATTTGTAGACAAGGCACTAATATTCATAGATTTCTAGTAGCTGATAGTGCTAATAAAAATACAAGAATATTCGCAAAGGCAGTTAAAAAGGCACAAAGAACACAAAAGCCTGAATATACTTTAGGGCAAATGAATACGATTCTATCATTGCTCAAACGAGCAGATGTATTGGGGAATAGCCCCCTCCTTCAAGATTTTGATGCCTATTTATCGAGAGAATATGATTCAGGAAATCTTTTGAGTGCTACTTATATGGCAAAGATAAGTCAGATTGTAAATGATTATCGAAATCCATCAGCACACCCAGAATACATGGATTTTGAAAAGGCTAAAGAGTGTAAAGAAATTATGCCTGACAGGATAGACTACTTATTAGATTGTTTAATGGCTTAAAAACCTGTTAATAAATAATAGAATAGAAATTAAAAGATGTAACAGCTGTAATGATCGATAATCTCAAAGATAGGGATTGGATAGCATATATTCTACTGTTTAGAAATATGAGATCTGATGCAAATTGTATGATTATTATGAGTTGGTGACTAATATGAGTACCTGTATTCAATATTTACACTTCCAATTCATTTTACACAATTTTTACACATCACTACAGCCAATTCTTATTAAAAAGGTATTTCTAAACTATTTTCGACCCCGACCACCGGTATTGAAAGGAAAGAAATGTATCCAACTCGCTTTAAACAAACAAGGAACCGTACTTTTTTAGCTTTTTTTGGTTTTCTAAATTAGCCAAATGAATTAACAGAAAAGTACCCTAATGCCTTCAAAAAATCCAGCCAGTCATGCCATTATGTATAGCCATTAATGACAGTATGGGGGATCAAAAAAGGATTCTTCAAGGTTATCTGTACTATTTTCGTACTCCCGTGCCTGAACCCAAAAGATCTTGCTTCACAGAATTACTTCACAAATATCACTAATGAAAGTGTCAATTATTCTAAGAATAGTTGGCTCTTTTTTGTTTTTGCCATACAGATGCACCTAAGTTTGGGTGGTATCGCATGTCCAATTTTTACTTATTTTTAATTTGTTTAGGAGAATAAATCCAGTTTCGCCAATTTTGGTCATTCTAAATTCCATAAAACTGTTAGAATTGACATAAAGAGAGTTGAAGAGGGATACCGAAGGTTAAGTGCATCTAAGTAAATTTAACTAAATTTTATTTAAAGAAACAGGATTATTATCCTATTATAACGAATATGTTATATATTTCGTTTTACAAAATAATTAAAAATTCATTTGATGAAGATAAATTTTTAAAAATTTATCCAGAAGTATTTACGCAATGAAGGGATTGGGGAATATTTATGGCTTTTTTACAGTGTAGTTGTGGTTCGTTGTTAAAGGGGTTTCAATTTAGTCGTCGCGTGTTATCGAAAGGCGAATATAGATTAGTAGAATATAGAGTGGGCGCAGCACTATCACCCAATCAGTGGCAGAACCTAGATGATTCGACGGGCTGGCTCGAGCACTGCCCAGAGGGGGTTTATTGTCCCAAGTGTCATAGTGAAATTGGGTTGGACCCTCAAGAAAGTGCTGTTTTAGTAGACAAACGAATTCCAGGGGTTAGTTCTAGCGAATTTAACTCATCGGAAATTATCAACCGTTTAACTGAATTGAGCAAAAAAGAACGGGCTGAAGTTTATGTACATTCGATTCCAGAGTCTGAGCCTGTGTATGGAACCATTACGGAACAACTGCCTGAAAGCCTAAATGCTGCGTTGAAAAGGATGAATATCACCTCATTATTCACACATCAGGCGGATACCTATAATGCGGTAAGGGAAAAGAAGGATGTCGTATTGGTCACGCAAACCGCATCGGGAAAAACGCTTTCCTTTAATTTGCCAGTGCTGCAAGGCTTGCTCGAAGACCCTGATGCCCGGGCTTTATACATCTTCCCAACTAAAGCACTTGCTGACGACCAGGTTGAACAACTGTATCGTTGGACGGAAGAAATCGTCCCTGATGAGGAATTGGAGCAAGATGAGTGGTTTGAGCGGACGATTAAATTAGGCTCAAGCTATCTTACCTATGGCCGGCTTGATGGCGATACACCGCCAGGCTCCAGAAAACGGCTGATCAAAAATGGGCGGATTCTTTTTACTAACCCGGATATGATCCATCATTCTTTGCTTAAGCAGGTGCAAGGTAATTATCAATCAGCTTCACAGATTGTCAATCTATTAAAAAATCTAAAATATATCGTAATTGATGAGATGCATTTATACAGAGGAGCGTTTGGCAGCCATGTGTCTCTTGTCCTTCGCAGGTTGCAGAAAGTTTGCGAGGAACTGGGCAATCCCAACATTCAGTTCATTATTTGTTCAGCGACGATTGACAAACCGGAAGTGCTGGCAGTAGAGCTGACGGGCAAACAGAATTTTGCGCTAGTTGACAATGATGGCTCTGCCAAAAGAAATCGGCATATTGTGTTTTGGAATCCTGGCGTCACCTTGGATACTGGCGAGCGGAAAGCTCCTGTATCTGATGCGTTATCCATTGCCGAAAATATCCTTGTTCACGATAAACGCGTCATCCGCACCATTATGTTTCAGGGTTCCCGCTTACAGGGAAAGGTTACCGCCAGGTCGATGAAGGATGTTTTACGGAAAAAATTGCGCTTGAATCGGGAAAGTGTCAGTGGTGTTCAGCTAGCGGCTTTTTATAATGGCATGCTGGCCGTAGATGAACGGAAACAGGTGATTCATGCGATTAAACGCAGTGATGTCCATCTGGTGATTGCAACCAACGCGCTTGAGGTTGGAATTGATATTGGCCATTTAAGCTTCGCAATTCTTAGCGGTTATCCCGGAAGCAAAGCGGCTTTTTCCCAGCAAATTGGCCGAGTTGGTAGAAACGGAGAAGGCGTAGCAGTGATGCTTTTTGAGGATGAGCCGCTTCAGCAGTACTATATGCAAAATCCGAAAATCTTTTTGGAGAAGCCGCCGGAGGTTGTCAGAATCGACCCGAAAAATGAAAGCTTATTAAAATTGCATTTACAGTATCTTCAGGAGGAATTGGGACGTGACCTTACTATTGAAGATATCCTGTTTTTTGTGAATGACCAGCGGCTGGCCGACCTGCTATTGGGTGAAATCCCAGCAGGAGAAATAGGAGAAAGATGCAACCTGCGATCTGGCTCCACTATCAATTACAAGGTTGTCACTAACAAACAGCATGAAGTGCTTCTTGATAACGTGGATGAATGGACCGCTCTTCGTGATTTTCATGAAGGCGCTGTTTATTGGAATGCCAACGAAAAGGGTTATCGTGTCGACAGTATTAATCGGAAAAAACATGAAATTATTGTAGCTCCGATTAGAGGCGAGTTAGAGTACTATACACAATCCATGTTTAAGGATTCTATCAGTATTGCGGACGAGCAGCAGACCATTGATATGGACGAAATGGTCCAATCCACTGGTGTCTTAAACATCAAACGCTCTGTTTTCGGGTTTGCGAAAAACTATTTTGGCAAAAAAATTCAAGAAAAAGTAGCCCTCGACAATCCGCTGGTCGCTAATTTTGAATCAGAAGGCTTTTGGATCGTTTTAGGGGAAGACATCATTAATGAATTGAAACTTACGCTTGGCTCTGACTGCACCCAGGAAAAGCTGGACGGGTCGATTCGGGCAGCCGAGCACGTCCTATTGTCGGTCATCCCGGATACAATTATTTGCGATGGCAACGACATTTCCAGTTTCTCCGGCTTGTCGATGTCTGGGTTTGGCAATAACCCGGTCATTGGATTCTTCGGTAATCAATCAGGCGGTATGGGGGTAACGAAAGCCATTGGAGAGCACCTCGATAGGCTTTCTGTCAGTGCCTTGAATTTATTGGAAACCTGCTCCTGTGTGGGAGGTTGTCCTTCCTGCATCCAATATCCTGGGAAGGATAATGATCATTTATCCAAAGTCGGGGGAAGACAAGTACTCAAAATAATTGCGGAAAGTGTTACAAGTAATGGAGCGGAGGTTTAGATATCATGCCGTTAGTTTGTTTAAACTGTCACGATTCAACTGCTAGACAAGTTAACTTTTTTCAAATTAGCAGAAAGTATAAAGATACACCTTATAAAAGAGAAATTAAACAGCCTAGCAACGGTATTCATCTGCATCAGTGGGATGAATGGGATGGGCTGCTGCTTGAGGATGGAATCTATTGTCAAGGCTGTCAAACCATCATTAATGAAGAGTTTCTGACTCCAGATGAAAAAGTTATGTTCAAAGATATCCGCATGGAGACTTGGTCTTTTAAGGATTACCCTATTCAGGATGTCATCGATGGGGTAAAAAAGGTGGGAGCGAAATTAGGCTCCACTGTCGAACAATATTCAGTTCCGGCAAGGGAAGCGACTTTTGGAGATTTGGAGAAACCTTTGCCTGAGATTCTGACGGAAAAATTAGCACAAAAAGGAATCGCCCAATTATACTCTCATCAGGCGGACGCGATTAACAAGGTACGAAATGGGGAAAATGTGGTCATTACTACGGGAACCGCTTCCGGTAAATCCATGGTCTATACAATTCCTATTCTTGAGTCATTTATTGAAAATGATGATTCAACCGTCTTATATTTATCACCATTAAAGGCGTTAACACGGGATCAGCTTCAGTCATTGGATACATTTGATGATGAGAGTAGTTTAACAGAATCATCTTTCGGTTATAAAACGATCAAACTTGGCGATAAAAAGATTGGTGCCGGAGTCTTAGAGCGAGGGTCTGATTCGGTAAAGGAATTAACTTATCAAAGCGCCCGATACTGGTTAACCAATGTTCATTTTTTGCATTTCCTACTTAGAGGACCTGCCCATTACCATAAGAATAAACAATATTGCCGAAGGTTTTTCAAAAATTTAAAATATGTCATTATTGATGAACTACATGCCTATAACGGGGTATTGGGCTCCAAAGTGGCGATGCTGATGCGCCGGCTGCGGAACGTATGCAAGGCATTGGGGAATACCGATTTACAGTTTATTGCCTGTTCCGCATCGATTGGAAATCCAAAAGAATTAGCGGAGGAAATAACTGGGCTGAAGGGGAGGAATGGATTTTCCTTAATTCAACAGGACGGAAGCCCCTCCTATGAACGGGAAATATTATTATGGAATCCCGGATTGCTTGAGCAAAAATCCGATAACCGAACAAGAAGAGCGCCGATTACAGAGGCCCTTGAAATTCTTAAATCCATTGCCGGAACATACAAAATGCTGCCTAAAACGATTTTCTTTTACGGAAATCGTAGGGCTACTACGACAGCCAGCTTTGATTTAAATAATGCGATTCGTTCGAGGTTGGCGGAGGTAACGAATGGGGTGGACATACCATCCGAACTTTTCTCACCTTTTCATGCGCAGTTGAACGCATACAAAAAGCAGGAAATCATGGATAAATTGAAAAAGGGCGAATTGGTGGGGATTGTCTCGACCTCCGCACTGGAAATGGGCATTGATATTGGCGATTTGAATCTGTGCTTCATGATCGGCTATGCGGGAAGCAAGGCAAGCTTCCTGCAACAGGCCGGGCGTGTCGGTCGAAAAGGACCTGGCCTCGTCATTCAAATTTTCCAAGAGGATCCGTTGGAGCAATATTATGCTGCCAATCCGAAGGAATTCATGGAACGGGAAGCGGAACATGTCACCATTGATGTCTCCAACCCCAATATTGTCTCAGAACATTTGCAATATGCCACACATGAACTGAACGGGACCATCTCCTCACCGCATAACTTTTTTAAAGTTTCCGCTGCCCGGAAAGCGGATGGTTTTCTCGAAAAGATGAAGGAAGTGTCAAAAGGTACATGGAAATTAGTGGACCCGGAAATCAAGTATAATTTCCTATTAAGCAGCGGCAAATTGTACAATGTGATTCACAATCAAGGACTAACGAATGAAACCCTTTATGAAGGGGTCGATGAGCGGTCGTTACTGCGGGATTATCATTTGGGTGCGGTATTCCTCTATAATCAGAAGACTTATAAGGTGACCAGAATTTTACACAGCAAAAATGAAATTTGGGCACTTCCCATAAAAGCTGACTATACCACTAGATCGCAAATCTTTGATTCCTTTCATGTGCTGGAGGTCGTAAAGGAAAACACCATTCATGATTTGGTCAAGCTTGGCCAAGGCCAAGTGGAAATTACCAGACATTTGTTTGGTTATAAAAAGGTACAGTTATTTGGCGGGGGAACTTCGGAACTCATTCAAGAGAGTAATATGTACCCGGTTCGGTATACAACGGAAGGTTTATGGGTGCAGTTTCCGGGAGGAGTCTCGGAAGGTGCGCTGCATGTCGTTGAACATGCAATTGCCTCAGCGATTCCGACGATTGTCAAATGCTCTCACAGTGATTTCTCCTTGATGTCGTCAACAAACTCAAAGGAATTTGACAACAAGCCTACAATCGTTTGTTATGAAACGGGAGGTGGCGGTGCCGGTATCATGGAAGCGATCGAAGAACGGATGCTTCATATTTTTAAAAAAGGATTAGGAATTCTGAAGGCATGTCCATGTGCAAACGGTTGTCCAAACTGTACTCATTTGACCATCTGTGAGAAAAACAACGAACCGCTGGATAAAGCGGGTGGTATTCAATTACTGGAGGAATTTCTAACGGTTAGTAAACTTCATGTTTCGAATACCTAGAGATAACAATGGTCTCAATATTAGTGGCAGGATTATAGGGGTAGAAGAAGAACTTCAAAAGTTTTTGAAAAAGGAGAAGGTAAAATGCTCTTAAATAATGTCAGATGGATAACATCCGAAACCAAGAAAATTTATCAGGCTACTGTAGACTCAGAACGTTTAATGGAATATCTGGAAGAGAAGCTGATGCAGACTGACCTAGTAAAAATGATCAGTGAAGACCCAAATCCTAAAAGGGGATATGGTGTACTCTATTACTATTACTCTGTTAAACCAAGAAAAAGGTTACTATCTGCCGCACCACGAAGAAATAATAGTTATATTCATGTTGTCCTATTCAATCATCTACAAAGTCAAGATACCCTTCAACAAAATGGATTTACAATTGGAAATGCAGATGTTGATCCGGATATATTAGTAAAAAGTAAGGAGGAAATAGACATCCTTGTCTACCTCCTTAAAAAGAATTTGCGAATATCCTAGAGATGTAGGTTTTAGGATTTCATTCTTGGAGAAAGTGGTGCCTGCACTTCAGATTTTTAAGCTAATACTATCGAGAAAAGTAAATGAACGAATTACAAGTATTTAGTGAACTACATAAATTTTTTAATGGGTTAGATGTAATGAATTGTACGCTCGCGCCCATGAGATTAAACGTTACTGGGAAATCTAAGGGTGGTACTTGTAACCACCCTACTTTTGTCGTGGAGCAAGAATGCTGGACAAAAGTAAGGAATTTTGTAAACTGCTAGTTTTTGAATATGTAAATAATTTGGGAAGAAGGAACCGCATATGGAAGTGGTGAAGGAGAGGGCTTTATCTAACCAGAAACAGGTATTTCAAAAATATTTGTTTCCTATTACAATTACTTCATCAATGTTAATTTCAGGTTTAACCGGATATACAGCTAGTCAAGCAGTTGTAAACAATAGTGTTGGTGACCCAACAGAGTTAAATACCATGAAGAACCAAGTAAAGGAAGCTAGAAATAATTCGTTAAAAGTAATAGAAACAGAAATACCTAAAATAATTAGCGATCTAGAAAAATATAATCAGGATATAAATTTATTAGTTGAAAATGTTAAGTGGCTAAAAGAAAATATAGCTCCTATAAGGGATGTAATAGGCAAAGTTGACTCAGTAAATAATGTCGTTAAAGGAGTCAACGCTTTTGTTGATCTTTCTATTGTAAATAACATAAGCACTAAGTTAGATTTAGCGCAGACTCAACTTGATGAAATTGATAGCGTATTAACTGAATTGGAGAAATTAACAGTTATTAAACAAGAGATGAGTGACTCCTATCAAAAGTTAAATTTATTATTTGAAAAATATCAAAAAGAAAAAAGCACGGAACAGTTATTTCAAATTGAACAAGAGTTAAACTCTAACTTGATATATCAGATTGAAGATTTAAGGAATACTACTATAGAAGCTCAAAAAGTTTTTGAACTATCTTCACATGTATTAATTACAGTAAATAAAGCTAGATCCCTTTATATTTCAATGCAGGAAATGGGGAAAGATACGCTTAATGCAATTCAGTTTTGGAATGAAAATGAAGACAGTTCTGAAAGTGGGGCAAATATAAAAGAAAGTTTAAAAAAGGAATTAGATGCTACCAAAAAGAAGATTCAAAAGCTACCTAATGAATTAGATAAACGATCCAAGAGTAGTATTACCTCAATAAGCAATGTTCAAAAAGAACTACAAACTATAAAGATAGCAGAAATGATTAGTAGTGAGTGAAGGGGAATAACCATCTTTTAATATATTTTTCTCACTCATTCTTTATGAACCAGCAAATATTCTGAATGATATGGTCCAGTGACCTTGTGGTAAACTCTCTTGAGGTTTCTATTCCAATTGCATCAAACATTTCGATAAGAAATATAAACAGTGAAGAGGAAAAAGCAGCCTGGGGAAAACTGGTTGAATCGGAACCGGAATAAGGCATACACTGTTACTGACGTTCTATTTTGGCAAGAAATTGACGGTATCATTTGTCCTAAATCTGACGGAAATTTTGACCGAAAGAAAGGGGAAGACCTTAGCTTCCCCTTCAATTAAATATCAACCTGATAGGTTTCGTTTTGTTTCAAATAAAATTTTGTATCATTCCTACCGGCGATAATATACCAATCTCTTCCGAGTTCCAAACGACAAGAAAGCTTCCTTCCATCTCCGAGGTGAAGATCAAACCAATCGCCACAGCGCACCTTGTAGCCTGTATTATCACCCCAGAAGACCACCCAACAATCGAAATCCTCATTATACTTCATTTCTTTCCAGCGGTTCGTCATGACAGTTCACCCTGAATGACATGCTTAATCATATGATCATCAATAATCCGACGGCCATTTTGAGCTCCATAAAGAAGGCTGTGTGTACATACTTTATTAATAAGCCTTGGGGTTCCGCCAGAAAATCGATGAATTTCCTCCAAAGCACCATCTGAAAAGATTTGTTGGTCAATTCCTGCATATTCTAGATGTCGTGAGACATACGCATCTACTTGTGCACGATCATAGTGACTTAATTTGAACTGAATATCAATTCTTTGACGTATGGCAGCGTATGATTGAAGACGCAGACGATCCCATAATTCACTTTGGCCCACAAGGATAAGGGCCATTGGGCTTTGTGCATCCATCTTAAAGTTGAGTAAAAATCTAACTTCCTCAAGCATTTCGCGATCTAAAAGGTGTGACTCATCAACCACGACAACAGGCTGAATCCCATGAATGCCTCTCATCAATTCGATTTCTCGATGAAGCTGCCGTTTGGCATCGCCTCTATAAAACTTCGATTCCGATCCTAGCTGCTCTAATAATCCTTTATAAAAATGTCGAGGCGTTAGCTTTGAGTCGGATAAATATAGTATTTGAAATTTCCCATGATCCAGGCCATCTACAAATTTCCGAATCGTGGTTGTTTTCCCTGTACCACAATCACCAGTTAAAACGGCAAATAGCTGCCTTTCCGCGGTATACTTTAAGCGACCTAAAACCTCTTGCATCGTAATGGAATCATAAAGTTGAGCAGTAGGTACATCTCTTGTAAAAGGGGTATTATGCATTCCATAAAATGCTTCAAACATCCTCGCCGTCCTCCTTCCAAACAGCACGGAAAGATAGGGCTGGAGCTTGTTCAATCTTTCTTTCTTGATGCTTCTGTTCGGCTGCTTTAAGTAGTCTGGAAGAGTCTGCTTCAAGTGATTGAAGGTGTGAAGGCAATGTTGGACGCCTTCCGGCTCTTTCCCCAATCACAAGCTTTTTTGCTCTCCAAGGGGAATAACCCTCGTATTCAATTGTTAACTCCTCCAAATCCGCAGGATCATAGACAACATCTACTTGACGACCAATAAAAGAAAGGCCAACTTCATATTTCTGATCCATAAAACTAATGCATCCAGACTTATCTACTTTCCTCGTCTCACAATGCAAGAAAGCATTCGCTAGTTTATCAGGATCAATAAACCGAAGTGCTTTTTTATCACTTCGAAAAGCAGTTTCAGGGCTAATGTTCTCGCCAAGAGCGGAGTGTGACTTATTTTGATAACACTCTGAAAGCCATACTTGAAAAAGCTCATTCAATCGATCTAAAGAATTGGGCCTTTCTAGGGCAGCTTCACCTAAGAAGGAATCTACGACTCTATTGAAGCGTTCTACTTTACCTTTTGACTCAGCCGCATACGGTTTTGCATAGATTAATCTTGTCCCTAATTTGGAACATGTGCGAGACATCCACTTGGTTCGATATTGTTTACCGTTATCGAAATAAACGGCATCAGGGACGCCGTATTTTTGTATGGCGTTTCGAAACGCATCCTCTATAATCCTGGAATCAAGGGTAGGATAGAAGGCTCCATGTAGAATAAATCGAGTCGCATCGTCTATTATAGCGACTAAGTAGACCTGCTTCTTCGTGCCATTTGGTCCAATAGGCAAATAAGGTCCAAATTTTATATCCGATTGCCAAAGCTGGTTACGAAAACGCTTTTGAAATCGTCTAGCTGCTACTCCTGTTTGGGAGTAGAGCCTCATTTGACGTGAACTGTATCCTCTTTCAGTTAACTTTTCTTGAAGAGTTGAACGTTTTAGCTGACCTGGTGTAGCCAAGCCCTCCCACTCAAGTATTTGAATAATTTGTGCAACACTTCTAGTAGGAGCTTCTTTTCGAAGGAGAATCGCCTGGTCCAACAAATACGAGGGAATGGCCTCTTTTTTCATTTTACCCGAGATTCCTTTTGGTTTTAGCCCTTCAAAACTTTCGTTACGATATTGCTCAAGGTAACGCCGAATGGTTCTTTCAGAAAGACCGCTGGTCTTACATATATGGTTTTTCAATTCCTTTGCTTTTCCAGCATCTACCCCTTCGGCCAACAGAGGGGAAATGAGCTGGAACCTTTGTACTGCGATTTCTTCTGCCTTTTTTTGATCTCTCATGATAACACTCCTCTACATATGTGATTATCATGAGTGTAAATCAGCTATCTTCGGACAAGAATGCAGAACGGGTCTGTACCCATAAATTAAAATTCACAATTGGACGGACAATTCTCTCCAGCCATCTGGGGGCATTCCCTACCAGTCGTCCTATTCTATGAAGTGCAGTCTCTGAATTTGCGGACGTCAAATCCAAAGGGATCTTATCCTGTTTAGTTCGAAGCACAATGGATAAGAGGCAATTAGCCCAGTAATCTACGAAATAATTAAACCAATCAAACCAACGAAATAAAGTAGATTCATCAGCTGGAACATCATGTGTAGAAGGGTTCGTAAGAACCGACTCTATACACTCTGCCTTATATCTCTTATATGGAACTAAGAAATCTGGTAATTCATGATGAATCCGGCCGCATTGATCACACCCTAATCGCCGAATATTATATACTTTTGTCTCTCCAGAACTTTCTCTTGATTTTCTTCCTCTAGTACCAATTACGCTCATGCTTTTCCTGCAACAGGGCGAAGGAATCCTCCCCGCACCTCTAACCAAAAACTCCATTGTTTTCAATTAATTTATAATCTGATACAATAATCATATGGGTTTTTTAGGGGACGTCTCCTGTATATCTGTTGGCGCAGATATACATTATGGGAGGCGTCTTTTTCCTTTCTCCAGAATTATAAATGTCGAAATGTTTCGAATTATGTATACATGGACATTATAACCGTCTAATTCTGGACAGGCAACACCGTCAACTTTCGGTCATTTTGGAAAGGCAATAACAATACACTTTGAATCAGTCGTCGGTTTGGCACATTAGGCCAGAAAGGTGGAGAGAACCGCTTAAATGTTGCCATTTCACGGGCAAAAACGCAAATCCATATTGTTACCAGCATTGAACCAAGTGAGCTGGATGTCACTAATTCTAAAAATGATGGACCTAAGCTGCTCAAGAGTTATCTGGAATATGCAAAGGCTGTTTCAAACGTTAATAAAGAAGAAGTAGAAGCAGTATTGATGAAGTTAAATGAGGATTTAAATACTAAGAAGCAAGGAATAAAACACAGGTATTTGATTCTCCATTTGAGGAGTAGGTTCTGCAGAAGGTGTAGAGATTGAATTTAGGGATGCTGGATTTCCAGTATCCTTTTTTAATTTGCATTTTTTAATTACTTATAAATTTTCAAGGAATTCATTGAAACGTATGTTCTCTTGAGGACTTGTGAGTGATATACTATAAGTGCAATAGAATAGGGTTTCTCAAGGGTGGTCGGCACACCCCTAAACAGAAAGGGGGGTGATGCTGTGTGACAGTTTTTGAGTCTTTAATGTTTGCGATTGGATTTGCTGGCTTAATCGTAAGCATTCTGTCATTTAACCGAAAAAAATAACCCACCCTTGAGTTGACGGCTCGGGTGGATTATCCTACCAATATGCCGATCCCCTGCTGAGGGATCCGTCTATTGCTGGACCGGACATGTTACCGCATGTTCGGTCTTTTTTAATTTATTCTGTACTTGTTTATATTATAACTGAAGTTTAATAAAATGAAACAATTTATTATTATTTCTGCAAACCAAAATGATAGGAAGTAGGTGTTATCATAGTTAGCTATGTTGCAACTGGAACCGCGTAGGGTCTAACAGAAAACCGATGGGATCGTTTCCAATGGCCTTTGAAATTTTTCTTAATTGCTCCGCATTTTGCAATTTATTGTTAAAGGATGATACCTTACCAGGGATTGTGAGTATTTTGTCATTTCGAAGTATCAGATGAGTATTAAAATAATAGCCGTTGGTTCTAACAATATGATTTGGATTAAACCACATGGCATCCTCGTTTTTGGCTGATTTGGTGGCAAAGATGCAAATGTTATGTATTGGATCCACCTGGATAGGGCACATCGGGATATTCCCTAGGAGCGCTTTGGCGTTGGCAATCGCGCTGTTTAAGTCAAAACCAATACATCTGATGGTATCTGCTATTATTTCTAATGGAGAACGGTCTACAACCAGTTTTCTGTGTAATTCTTCAACAAGAGTGCAGCACTTACCATTTCGGTCATTATAACCTGACATGTGAATAAAATCAGGTTTGATAATATAGTATTTTTCAATATCCAAAGGATTTTCGCTCCTTAAAGGTTTTTTGATTGATTAATCTTTGAAAAAAGGTATACTATCAATAAGTTAGTTTGCGGCTAACTTATTAGACCAAGAGTACCGTCTGTCCTGGACATTTACTCTTGGTTTATTTTTTTGCTGCTCACATTTACCTCACCTCCCAGCAAAAACACATTTGCATAACATGATAAAAAGAACCTAGAGGAATCACTATAACTATACGACTATTCCAAAAGAATATAGGTATAGTTGTTTGAACGTGGTGAATAAAGAGCGGAACTCAGTATGTTCACTTAAAGTAATTATTTAATAAATTTTTTTACAGATAGCTGAATCATTGGATGAAAATTTATTGTTATTTTCAAAAAATATTTACAAATAAAAAATAACACAAAAAATTACACAATTGGGATTATTTTAATGCCTAATTCGTAACTTTTTGTGTCAAAAACAGTCGATTTATGTCTTGTTTGTTTGTTTGTGAGAATATTAAAATAATTGCATCATTTTACTTGCTATTCAGGTTCATGCTTTCACTTTTTAACGTTAAAATTAGTTTCTTCTTTTTCAGAAATGCGATAAAATTCTGCGGCTTCTTTAATTTCCTTTACAAGTTCTTCGGGTTCCATCTGTCAACCTTTCCTAAGTTTAAAGACAATAAATAGTGATGGACCTTTTTTATTTGTCTCTAAATCACTATCCAGGTTGCTGTCATGAGCAAGCTCCTCCTGTGTTATCCCTTTTTCAAAACAAATCCTTTTAATCACTTCACCTATGTAAATGGCCTTTTCTTTTCTCAGGAGAATTCTCCTTTTTAAGACCATTACATAATTAGAATGTAAAATGCGCCACGGGCTATAGCCGACAGAAACGTAGTATTGCTAAATTTTGTACCAAAGTTATTATAAAAATAATCTATTAAAGTTTGTCTTCATAATAAGCCAATAACATACTATGAATCCAGGAATCATTAGCCATAGGCCCCGGTATAACACCATGTTCTACGTCAAGCTCATCATAAAATCGGCGCATAAATTTATTCTGCAAAACACCATAAAAGTAGGCGATTGGATTTCTGACAGCTTTAGTGAATTTTAATTTGCGAATCAGCTGTTTAAATGCTTCAATAGCAATCTCAAGAATCTGATCTGTTTCGTTTTCACTGTTATATTTATAGGCAGCAATTTGCGTCATGTGCCAGAATTCCTCAATGGTCTTTGCGTCAGAATAAAAGTACTTTACCAGCTGGACAAATTCTCTTGGAACACGATTGCTAACATAGCTATGATCTAATTCCAACGGTTCTTCTTTACGTTTATTATTCTTTTGATCTTTTTCAGTTTTTAAAAGATTACTAGTTTCTATTGGCTGGTTCATTTTTTCTGGTTTAGGTGGTTCATTTGTAGGAAAACGATTAAAAACATACAGGTTGCTAGTTTGTGAGCCGTTTTTTCTCTCTGTTTCATATACGGTGATGATTCCGAATTCCTTCGCTTTTAAGACCATCCGTTTAAAGGTTGAACGGGAAATGCCATTGTCGTGGAATTCCGCGTGAATGGCCTTCAGAAGGGTTCCGATTTTGGCATTGCAGACACCAGGGATCTTTGCGGCAAATCGGACGAGACGCTTTAAGCCTACTAGTTCTCCTTTGGAGAAGTCGGCCTTGTGATCAAGCAGCCACTGTTCGATGTGGTGGTTAAACTCAGTGAGACTAGTAAATTGAGAAAACTCGTTAAAGTGTTCAATACTGGCTGATTTTAAACTCATATGTATGCGCCACCCTTATGATCGTTTGTATATGGCCATTCATCTTTTCTATGATTCTGGCACCTTTACGATATCGGGTTTGGCAGAAAGAGTCGAATTCACTCATTTCCAATTTGGAGCGAATTTGGGTAGGAAAATGCGATTTTCGGCTCCAAATTGGAAATGAGAAGGCCAATTTCACGATTTTCGTACCGATTTGATAGTTTTTTAATTCGGGAGGAAAATGGAAGATGGAGGGGGAAATGGAATAGAAAGTAACTATACCTTTGAAACACTGGTAGGATAGAGCAGAATAACAATGAGTAGTAACAGGGATTCAACTTACCAGCTACGGTTTAGTTTAAGTCAACGTTGAGTAAAGTAATAAAATTTGGATGTTGCATAATTTTTCCCTTTGGTTATTACGTGTCTCATAGGCTATACCTACTATAATTTTGCCGGGATTGCGCAAGTAAAATGTGAAACTTTTTGAAAATAAAACAGTATATTGTATTGGTACTTTTTCGAAGGGATGGGCAGGGATGAGTATTTTGGCAAGATTTAAAGATATTATGAAAAGCAACATCAATGCGTTGTTGGATATGGATGAAGACCCAGAGAAGTTAATTGATCAGTATGTGCAAAATTTGCAAATGGATTTAGGAAAAGTAAAAGCAGAAACGGCGTCGGTGATGGCGGAAGAGCAGCGGGCAAAACGGCAGCTGGATGAGTGCCAGGAAGAGATGGATAAAATGGAGCGCTATGCAGCAAAGGCACAGGAGGCAGGCAATGAGGGCGACGCAAGGAAGTTCCTCGAGAAAAAAGCGCTGCTGACAGCCAAGTTATCAGAACTTCAACATGCACACCTGTTGTCATCTCAAAACTCCCTGCAAATGAAGCAAATGCATGATAAACTAATGAAAGAAATTGAAGAATGGGAGCACGCTAGAAGATCCTGATTGCAAAATGGTTTGTGGCCATTTTATGTTTTAATAAAGGGGTGAGGGGATATGATCCTTCATTATAAATGCCCCGGCTGCGGGAGTGATATGAGCTTTGATGCAGAGTCAGGAGATTTATCCTGTGAAGCTTGCGGCCGGCATGAAAATATTGAAAATTATCCGGATGAATTGAAGTCACTGCGATTTTCAGAGGATGAAGCAAAGGAGTACCATTGCGAGAATTGCGGGGCCGTGCTCATCACTGACGCGGAAACGGCAGCGACCCATTGCGGCTTCTGCGGTGCGGGTGTGGTGATTGCCGACCGATTATCTGGAGATCTGGCACCGGCAAAGGTCATACCTTTTTCCATTAGCAAGGAACAGGCAACAACGGCGTTTCAAAAATGGTGCAGAAAAGGGTTGCTTACCCCAAAAGGCTTCATGACTGGTGACAGAATCAAAAGTATGACAGGACTGTACGTCCCTTTTTGGCTGTATGACTTAAATAGCAAGGTCCAGGTAAAGGCAACAGGCACAAGGGTCAGAACCTACACTCAGGGTGATTATATTTATACGGAAACGAAATATTATGATGTTTTTCGAGATATTAATCTTGATTATGTCAAAATTCCTGTTGATGCATCGGAAAAGATGAATGATGAATTAATGGATAAATTGGAGCCTTACCCGTATGACCAATTAAAGGACTTTAAAACCCCGTATTTGGCTGGCTATCTGGCCGAGAAATACAATTATTCAGACGAAGAGCTGCTCCCACGGGCGAAAGACAAAATCGATGGGTATATAGAATCTTATATTCAATCTACATTATCAGGCTATCATTCTATCAGGATAACGGATCAGCAGATTGATATAAAAAACCGAAAAAGCGATTATGTTCTATTGCCGGTATGGCTGGTAAGTTATGATTATAACCATTCCAATTATCACTTTGCGATGAATGGACAAACGGGCAAAGTAGTCGGCAAACCGCCGATTAGCAAGGGTAAAGTCGCTTCGTGGTTTAGCGGTATTGCCGTGGGCACCTTCTTTGCGCTAAAATGTGTCGCCTATTTTATGGGAGGTGGCTTTTGGTGAGTGTGAATTATTTTCGAAAACAAGGACTTCTTTTCTTGTTATTGATTCTTCCGCTGGTGCTGCCATTCGGGTTCCCTCAGACTGCGAAAGCGCAAGAATTTGATCGGACGAATTATATTTATGATCATGCTCAGTTGCTGACGGAAGCTGAAGTTGCAGAATTGCAAACATTGGCGGCGGAATTGGGAGGACAGAGTGAAACCGCTTTTATCATCATTACGTTGAATGGCTCGGATGGGAAGGACATCGTCCAGTATGTCGAGGATTTCTATGATGAAAATGCTCCCGGCTATGACCAACCTCATGGAAATACCGCGATCTTAGCAATTAATATGGGAGAGAGGGATATCTACTTGGCTGGGTTTAAAAAAGCCGAGCAGTATTTGAATGATGAAAGGCTTGATCAGATTCGCAATCAAATTACTCCAGATTTATCGGCTGGGCATTATTTTCAAGCGTTTTCACAGTTTTTAAATACTTCGTATGAATACATGGGCCAAGAGCCAACCAGTGTCTCCGATGGATACACGGACTATGGGCCCAGAGGCGATTATGATGGGCAAAACAGCTATGAAAACACTAATGTGGAAAACATCTTTTTTCAATGGTGGTTTCAACTCATTTCCTCCCTTGTTGTGGCAGGTATCGTGGTGACCATCATGGCTTATCGCTCCGGGGGAAGAGTCACGGTCAATGCCCAGACGTATATGGATCATGATAAATCCAGAGTAATTGGAAAGCATGATACCTTTACCCATCAAACCGTGACACGGCAAAGAAAACCGTCCAATAATACCAGCAGCGGCGGTGGTGGAATCACTGGGGGCGGTCACTCGCACAGCGGCAGCAGAGGCAAGTTCTAATAAAGTGGAGGGGAGTAGATATCGATGTCTTTTTTTAAGAATCAATTTGCAAATGTAGTAGAATGGCAGGAATTTCGCGATGATATGATTTTCTATAAATGGAGCAATCGTGAAATTAAAAAGGGGAGCCGTTTGATTATTCGTCCCGGCCAGGATGCTATCTTTTTCAACAATGGAAAAATCGAAGGGGTTTTCCAAGACGAAGGTGAGTATGATATTGAATCGCAAATCATTCCCTTCTTATCGACTTTAAAGGGGTTCAAATTCGGCTTCAACAGCGGCATGCGGGTGGAAGTGCTATTTGTAAATACGAAGGAATTTGTCGTGAAATGGGGTACACAAAACGCAATCAATATTCCGGCGCCGGGGCTTCCGGGCGGGATGCCAATCCGGGCAAACGGAACGTTTAATTTTAAAGTGGCGGATTATATTGCGTTAATTGATCAAATTGCCGGCGTACGCGAGCAATACTTGGTGGAGGATGTCAAAATTCGCATCACCTCTGCCCTGGACCAGCTTTTGATGAAATGGATTACAAAAGAAGGAAAGGATATGTTCAATCTACAGGCCAATTCCTTCGATATTTCCAGAGGTATTCAGGATGATTTGGATATGCAAATGTTAAAAAGCGGCATCTCGGTGACCGGATTCAATGTGATGAGCTTCAGCTATCCAAAAGAGATTCAAGACCGAATTAATAAAAATGCTTCGCATGGCATGGTCAGCGATGTTGGCCGCTATCAGCAAATTGAGCTCACAGATGGCATGGCTTCGGGAAAAATGAGTGGCGGCGGGGCAGCATCAGATATGGCCGGGATGATGATGGGGATGAATATTGCGGGTAAAATGCTGAACCAAATGAACCAGCAACCCCAGAATCAACCGGCACCGCCTTCGTCAGATGCACCAGCGTCGACAGAAGGGCAAAAGCGTCCGAACTTCTGCCCCAATTGTGGGACAAAAAACGAAGGATCTAATTTCTGTCCCAACTGCGGAAAAAAACTTGTTTAAGGCCACAGGGTCAGACCCCCAATTCGCTAAAGCTTTAACGCGATGGGGGTCTGACCCTGTGATATAGGTTTAATATGTTTAATGAATAAGCCAACAATCCCTAAAACATGGTAATTGGCTATATTCATCATGTCGCATAAAACCTTCACACCTTCATCCGTTCAGGTAAACTCTGTATCGACTGGACCACTAAATCTAGCTTCGACTCGATACGATAAAGCAGATAAAGTGTCACTACAATGGGAAATCCTACCTCGTTGATGAATGAAATGATTTGATCCACTACCATTCTTCTCCTTTCTGATTATTATTTTAAAAAGAGGCCGTTCGTTATGATCCCGGCCTCTCTCTTAAACATTATTAATGCTTTAAGCTTAGACAATTTCATACTCAACCACATTGCGGTCGATGACTCTCGCGCCTTTTGATGAAACATATCGTCCGCTGGCAGATGTAAATACATCGGCTGCAATAATCTGTTCCATTGACTGTTTTACAGCGGCCTCATCAATCGGTTCCTTTGGGTTTTCCACCGCAATACGTGCGGTTTTACCGAATTCCGTTCCAAACATTAATTCCAATGTTTTTGCCATTCCTTTCACCTCCTTTCTTTGAGCATGGGGGCGGTTCAATTTCCTCGAATTTCAACTCAATACCCGCATATTAGATTTGAAGCTTAGTTGATTTAGATTAGAAGAACCATCCCATTGCATGACTAATTACTTCCCGTTGTTACGCAGTTAATTCAGTGCTGTCGCTGCGCTCTGTTTTGTTTAGCGGGTAGTTGCATAGAGCAGAAATAGCTTGTGCAACCTGGAATAACTGATCGGCAGTTGATTCCTTTTTGATGTTGCTAAACGTTTTGGTTTTTACGATTGGGTTTCCTTGCTCATCAAGATCAACCTGAAACGCTAACCGAAGCTTTGAACCTTCTAACAATGCTTGTGCCATTGTTGTTCACCTCCTTTCACCTTTTATTTAGTGCTTTTGAGGTGAAAAGGACAGGGTTAGAAATATTTAATTTTTTCCTTGGGCAAGGTTCTCATGCATTACTAAGACTACTGATTTTTTAAATTTAAATTTATTAAACTTTTTATTATGGTAAAATAATCCTATATTAAGTAAATGAAATTGGAGAAATAAAGGGATTTTAATGGGGTGAAAAAATGCCACTGTATAATAAACTGGTCCGCGACAAAATACCAGAAGTTATCAAAAGCACGGGCAAGAAATGTTCTTTTCAAGTATTAAATGATGATGAATATATAAAGGCACTTCAAGAGAAATGCTACGAGGAACTCGATGAGTATGTATCTAGCACAACAAACACTGAGACATTGGAAGAGTTAGCTGATTTGTTGGAGATTTTTTATTCCCTTGCTGATTTTCATAGAATTTCCATTGAACAAATTGAAGAAATTCGGAAAGGAAAGCTAGAGCAGCGTGGTGGCTTTAAAGATAGGATTTTTTTAATTGATGTTGAAGATGAATAAAGTTAAAGTAAAAGATCGATGCAGGTGACAATATATGAGTCATAAATTACAAGTGGGCGAAATGAAAGCCGCTTATTTAACGGATAAAGAAATTTGGGGCCATTTTAATTACATATTTTCATCGAAATCCAAGAATTCCACCACATATAAATTTGTGTTAATCAAATCGTTGTTAGAAAACTTATATAATGTAAATAGCAAACTGGAATTGAATTACTCAACATTGTTTTCGAGTTTTGCCAAAATCTATTGGAATCTTGTTATTCACCATAATCTAAATCAGATCAATATGACGGATAAAAAAGCAGAAGTTCAGAACATCCTGCTAGGTGTCCAGACCAGATATCAAATCCCAGCAACACTTGTTTTTGATAGACTTTCTGCTGAAATGCAGGTGGAAATTATCAATAAAGTTAAGAAAAAATGCAAGATGAATGTTATGGGTGCAATATATGGAGATACCCACAGCACCATTTATGATTTTGATAATCAAAAAGAAATACTTAGAATGAATAGCACATTTTACTCGTTTATGCAAAGGTTCCAGCGGGTCTTAAATTATTTAACGAATTACCACCTTGCCTTATTTTTGGAAAAATTCAATGAAAAAGGTGACACTACCAATCTCCTTTTGAAGGTTGAAAATGTTTCTAAAAGGTCATCTCTCGATCAGTTTTACCAGGTTCTTTCCTCTTTCTATAATGGGAAGTGTTTTTATTGCGGAAAAGCCATTAGAAAGGAAAATGCACATGTGGATCACTTTATTCCATGGAGCTTTGTCCTGGCAGATCAGCTTTGGAATTTAGTTATTGCTTGTAGTGCTTGTAATTTATCTAAAAGTGATAAATTGGCTAGCAAATTATTTTTAGAAACGGTAATGGATAGAAATGAAACCTTAATTGCTATACCCGAACTTAGAACAAGAGAGGATATGAAGGTTTATTCTAGTAATAAACTTAAAGAGCTATATCATTTTTCGGCAGAAAATGGGTTTACTGATATTTGGACTCCAAAGAAACTGATTTTATAAGGAAGAAGAGAGGAACATTTAACGAATCTCACCAAAGATTTACTCTTTGAAACTTATTCATTTTTAATTGGGCAGGAAAAGTGACCAAGAAGGACCAACCTATTTTTCTAGGGAAAATGTACTGCACTCTTCGTTGCTGCTATAAAATGGATTTATTTTCATAGATTTTAACTAATGGGGGATTAAAAATATGAAACTAATAACATATTCGTAGAGTAGAAGATATTGGCGAATAGAGTGCAAAATATTTATAGGGTATTGTTGCCGAGAGACCGAACGAGCAAGGTTATTTACGAATACGTTTTATAGAATTTGGTATATAATGTAAAGGTGGTGTATTTGGGTTGCCTACTATAAGCATGTTTGGTGGTATGAAGATAGCAGTATTTTATAACGACCATCTTCCCCCTCATTTTCATGTTGCATATAATGATTATATAACCAGAATTGAGATAAAAACTGGTGAATATTTAAAAGGGGACGAACCTTTACCTAGAAGTAAAGAAAAAGATATTTTGGAATGGTTAGATAAGTATCAAGGGCAAATTATGGACGCTTGGAATGACTGTCAGGCTAAACCTAAACGTCAGCCAAACAAGGTTCCGCCCCTATATTAGGAGGGATTTCTGCATGGTTTTAGTAAAAAACGTTACAGCTATTGATGGATTAGATGGCTGGTTACTAATTGACTTTAGTAATGGAAAGAAAAAGTTTGTTAATATGAACCCTCATATGGATGGCACAGCGGAAAAGCTTAAAGAGCCTGACTTTTTTAAGAAAGTCCATGTTCATCCTGATTTCAATACAGTTACTTGGCCCGGTGAAATTGATTTTGATCCCGACAGCCTTTATGTTGAGGGGGTTGAGGCACAAGATTTAATTAAACTTGTGAAGATTATTAAAGATGATATTATGCTTGCTTAGGTATTAGAAAAGTAACAACAATCTGTACACATGTTTCTTGTATAAAATGTGTAAATTGAGTAGCCCTTTAGGTATACTCAATTTTTTTAGAATATCTACATTAATTAAACAGGTAATAGAACCAGAGCGTGAAGTAGGAGAGAAGAAAATGAACGAATTGCAGGTATTTGGTGAACTACATAAATTTTTAAGTAGATTAGGTGAAATGAATTACACGCTTCCGACAAAAAGTTTATCGTTAGGATATACACCCCTACGTTTTGGAAGAAGATATTCTAAGTTTGCGACCTTATATGGTGAAAAGCGCTATAACTGTTTGATTCTACATGTTGACATAGGCAATCCAGAATATGAGAAGCTTTAAATTAAAAAAACATGAGGTTTTTATTCCATTTGAAATAATCGACACTAAAGAAAAATTAGAGCAATTAAAACATTTTGTAAGTAAACAATATACTATTTTTGTAAGCAGATGAATGAGGCAGAGGGACGGTTCTTTTGCTTCAATTTGTATCCCTTTATCAATTGGAAGGTTCGTTGATTTATAGATTGAAGCAGCTTTTAGATCATAGAACCGGCTTCATGCATCTAGGAGTACCTCGTGATTTAATATTATAATGAATGAAAAAAGACTGATTTTAAATTGGAAAATGATCAGTCTTTTTTAACAGAAACTACATATGAACAATTTTTATACTATTCATTAAAATTTTCTCTAAAAGTAACCGTGTTATCCATCAATCTCCTACGCGCTCCTTCCCGCCATTGCTTTACAGCCGATACCGTTACACTTTCCCGTTCGGCAATTTCCCTGACGGATAGGCCATTAATGAGAGTGTACTGAAGCCATTTCCCTTGATTCGGAGTTAGTATTTCCAAACAGGATAACAAGTTTTCTTTTTCGAAAGAGGGGTCTTGCCGGCAGTCAGATGCCACCTCCCAGAATTCCTCCTCCGGACAAAAACTTCTTTCCTGGACTTTTGCCATCTTATTGAGTTCCATAAGCAGCTTGCCTCTAATATATGAATAAGCATAGTTTGTAAAATTCCCTTTTTCCGGATTGAATCGTTGGCTGGCCTCCCATAAGGAAATGAGGCCAAGTTGGTAAAATTCCTCCAGGTCTGTGTATAGATGAAGAGAGTGGATGATCTTGTGAATCATTGGCTGATATTGTTCGACTAACTGTTCAAAGCTTTCCAACGCTAGGTCCTTTCAGGAAAGCGCGCTTATGCCTCTGTATTCCCGGGTATCTCTACCATAGCGGGAATTCCTAATTTCAGCGAATCCACTCATTTCTAATTTGGAGCGGAATTACCCCCTCAAAATGGCAAAATCTACTGTCTTATTTCTAATTTGGAGCTGATTTTAAGAAGTTTCGACAAAAAGTATATAAATTGAGATTGGGGAAGATTCTCAAATGGTATTTATTTAACTCATCGCAAATAAAGGTATTTAGGATTTTTATATCGAATACATATAATGGTAAATTTTACCCATAAAACTAATGGGGTAATTAAAAGATAAACTTTTATGGAAATAACATTGCAACAACCATTTTGTACAAGTTTGGATTTTAATAATATAAGAAGGATCGTGACAAATGACTAGTTTTATTAATGTAGAAGGTATGAATAAATCATTTGGTCAACAAACAGTATTAGAAAATGTAAACTTTAAGGTGAAGAAAGGGGAAATAGTTGGGTTATTGGGCCCAAATGGGGCAGGGAAAACGACCTTTATCCGTATTTTGAATGGCGTTATCAAACCGGATAAAGGATCAATCTCCTTAAACGGAATGGATCCTGCCTCAGAGGGAGATGCCATTAGAAAAATATCTGGAATTGTGACGGAGAGTGCCGGACTGTATCACCAGATGAGCGGAAAAGAGAACCTGGAATTATTCGCTGAATTATATGGGGTAACAGATAAGAAAAGAGTGGCAGAGCTTCTTGACCTGTTTGATTTAAAAGAACATCGGGATAAACCAGTTGGTAAGTATAGTACAGGAATGAAAAAGCGGTTAGCCTTGGCTAAGGCGCTGTTGCATAAACCGGACATTCTGTTTCTGGATGAACCAACAAATGGATTGGACCCTGATGGAATTCAAATGGTTTTATCCTATCTTAAAAAATATAATCAGGAAACAGGGACGACGATTATCATTTGTTCGCATGTCCTGCATCAATTGGAGAATATTTGCGATTCATTTGCTTTCATCGAAAATGGGACGATAGCTGAACAAGGAACTTTAATAGAGTTAGAGAATAAATATGTTCAAAATGTCACCGTGAAAGTGAATACCACATTTACGCCACAAGAACAGCATTATTCAGGGTTTCCATGCAGGGTTCTGGGAGAATCAATGGTAGCTTTCGATCTGCCTTCTAAACATGATATCCCGCAGTTGCTCAATGGATTATTGAAGACAGATCCTGTTTATTCGGTTACCATCATGAACAATGATTTACAATCGATTTATTTCAGGGTAAGGGGGGTATAATGAATGGATTCATATATGAGTAAAGCTTTGATTAAAAAAGATCTTAAAGATATATTCAGAAGTAAGACATTGCTGGTAACCATGATCATCATCCCGATTGTGTTTTCTGTTATTTTCCCTTCCATTGTATTGGGAGGTGCACTGCTATTTGATGCAGAAAAGATTGCCGGAAATGACGGACAGAAACTCATTGATTCTCTTCTCGCCAGTACAATGGGTGATGAGATTTCTTCTTATTCACTTGAACAGCAAATTATTTATATATTCATTAATTTTATGCTTCCAACTCTATTTTTACTGGTTCCGATTATTACAGCCTCGACAGTGGCCGCGAACAGCTTTGTTGGCGAGAAGGAAAACCGAACGCTGGAAAGTTTATTGTTTTCACCTATTTCGATTAAAACGTTATTTCTGAGCAAGATAGTAGCGTCTTTAATACCGCCATTAATTGTTTCTGTCATCAGTTTCGTATTTTGCGGCATCATTATCAATTCTTTGGGGTATCCTTTGTTTGGCAAGCTGATCTTCCCATCAGGTAACTGGGTGGTGTTAATTACCTGTCTTTCCCCAATGGTTATCTTGCTAACGGTGCTGTTGAATATCTTAATATCAGCAAGGGTGAAGACGTATCAGGAAGCCCAGAACCTTGGTGGCATTATCGTCCTGCCTGTAATTGCCATGATGATTGGCCAGGTTAGCGGCCTGTTTTTACTGGGAGTTCAGTTAATCATTCTGATTTCAGCAGGAATATTAATTGTGAATCTGGTGTTATGGAGCAGAATTTCAAAAAATAATGACAGGTATGTGTTATTTGAAAAGCAAATTCATTAAGGATTTTAGACTCCTTTTAAAATAATAAAGGAGTTTTTTTTTGAAATAATGTAGAGGATTTTTTATGAAAAAAATCTATTTGAAAAATAGCTAACTTTTTAGCTAGTTTTTTTTGCTATGTCTTTAAGCTCCATACAAGAGGCTGTGTAGAAAGCGTCAAAATAATATATGGGGTATAAGTGGCACTAATACCCCATATTAATTATTGTTAATTCTCAATCAACGTATAACTCCATTATAATTTAAATAGACAGAGTAATAGGAAAATAAAAATCACATTTTATTATATTTATTTCAGATGGAAAGAGGTCGAAACCGTGCAACAAAGGTAAAGAAGAAAAAAGTGATATACACAAATCTCATTTTTCAACACGATGGTACAAGAAGAAATCATGACCTATTGAGAGCAAAGATTTTTTTATAAATAGATTAGAAAATAATTTATTATGAGGGAGGAATATATAACGATGACAAAAATGAAGCAAAGTGGTTTTGATCTTTCTGAGGCGGACATAAATGAAGATTTGCTAAGAGAATTATCGGAATTCCCACTTCTTGAAGCACTTTTTGGACGGCGTTCCCGCCGATTTTTTCTTGGAGCAGAAATACCTGACGGACCGCTTGCATATAAATCAAGACACGAACCAGTACCGCTAAATAATTTAGAAAAACTACTAATATTATTGGGGGTCAGTGGTGTAACGGGTTGGCATCATTCAGTTACTAGACATGAACGTTATAAACCGTATCTATCCAATTATTCTGGATCAGCGTCGGGCAGAACCCATCCATCTGCAGCGGGATTTCATACTTCTGAAGTATTTTTTACGGATGACACTGGTACCTACATTTTCCGTACCCGTGATTTTGCACCAGAAGTGGGACGCTCAGAAAATGGGAAACTTTCTACAAAAGAACTACTTCTATCACATCAAAAAAGAATTGAGAAATTATCTGACGATCGCCTGCATATTCCAAATTATGAGCCCTATATGGAGGGGCATAATTCCTGGGTGGCCAATAAGCCAGGTACCTTCTTAGTGTTTCCAGTTGGGGATTTAGCCCAGCATACACTTTTAAATTTATGCTTCTACGTTCAAAATGGACTAGTTATCTATGACGATATTAATAAACGGAAAATCCCAGGTTTAGAGAAATACAGAAATATTGTGGATGTCGATAATCCGGTTCCCCTTAGCTTCCTTGATCAATATTCGCTTGCTGAACTATCTGCAGAATTGGCCACAGCAACATACTCAGGAATGTTATTGCAGCAAGCAATTGGGCTCGGTGGCTGGATGTTTGATGGAATTGATCGCTTAACCGTTTTAGGAGCCAGTGGTGATCCAGATGTTCCCGGTCTTGGTTTCCGCTATGATACAGATGAACGTTGGGCAATACCTAACCCAACAGGACTTGAAGGAGTATTTACTTCGTATACACCTCCACATTATCCGACCATGAGAGATGCAGTTGAAGCATTAGTGGAACGCAAATTTGGGAAGGACGGTCCATTTCATCCTGAAACAAAGGGGATATGGAAGAATCCGTCGATTGTGCGGAGCAGTGCACAAGTTCATGATGAAGAATTTAAAGAAATTATTGCCCTACAGGCTCAATACATGTATGATACATTCGGGAAATTTCCGGCAGCCGTACCTTCTGTCTATTCATTAATGTACTTACAGTCGCACCATTTAGATTTGGAGTATTATGACAAACTATTTGATCCGCATTCTTACTTATCCACCCATGCTGAGCATTTGAAAAAGTGGCATGGCATAAAGCTGTAACCATTAAACATGTATTATTACTATCGAAAAAAAAGCTATGCAATTAGATGCCTGATGACACTATGGCCATCAAGTTAAGCAAAATCATTCTATTTTTTACAAAAAGGAATTAGTCGTGATAGGCACCACCCAATTATTGGATGGTGCCTAAGATAATAATAAATGGTAGATTGAACTAGTTATGTAGAAGAAGAAATAATAAAATAAAGTAGAGAACCATCCCCCTGGTCACCCTCGGTTACTTGTCGTATCGATAAAATGTGCCTGAGGTTGTGCACAATAACTCGCCTTCTTCATTGCGGACGTCCGCTTCCATGAATGAAATTTTATAGCCATCCTTCTTATAACGAGACGTTGCAATCAATTTTCCCGATTTCGTTGCTTTAAAAAAAGAGGTCTTCAATTCTAGCGATACATAAGGTACGTCCTTCAGCCGAAAGTTTAAATGACCCATCGCTGTGTCAGCGAGAAAGGTAAAGATGCCGCCGTGCACGATGCCAGCCGGGTTATACATAATGTCAGTAACCGGACACGTAATGGTACATGTTTTCGCCTCATCATCATAATCAAACTCAAACTGCAACATATTGAACATAAATATACTTTCCGGTTTGATGGCGCTTGTATCATAAGCCTGCTCCATATGTGCCATAAATTCTTGCTTGTTCACCGATATTCACCCCATTGTTAAAATTTCTCCCTTTATATCATATCATATTTTTCGGAATTCTTAGAATACATTACCGAATTAAGCTAAATTAGGTAATTCGTTTGTGATTGTAATAGTAAATATATTTTCTAGTTCACACGTTGCAATTTAATAAAAGGCCGGCGGGTCAGCCTATCAGCATGCAAAAGTTTTAACGTGCAACAGGTCCGACCCTAATTTGTGTCCACTTGATAGAACTTCTCCTTCAGTTACACCAAATTTGGTAGATGTAAATTTCCTAATTTATTTTAAGCGGGTGAAACAATAATGCTAAACCTTACATACTTTCAATCACTATTTAACGAAGACAACACAGAATTTCGCTGCCGGAAGGTGCTGGACGAAATTTCACCGGTTGTGAAACCAATCTTTCAACAATTTGTTGAGAAAATCGGGATTTCACTTGGGAATGAGTACATAATCAGGAGTTATGATACGACTCAATGAGTGTAATTTTAAGTAACCTAAAATAATAGTAAATTAACAGTTTATTTACAATTGGATGATTTTATCTGCCAAATTATTTCGAAAAAATGGTAGAATAGTATTATTGCATAGTATTCCTGGAGGGTATTTGGGCTCCGAAGAAACTAATTTTATAAGGAAAAAGATAGGACATTTAATGAATGTCACCAAAAGAATTACTCTTTGAAGCTTGGATTGATGGCTTTGAGGAAAGTTTCGTAAATAGTGCTTGATATGTAAATCCATGCAAAAAAACCTTCCGATGCACTCTAATTGGAGGGTTTTGTTTTATTTAGGTAGATATATGCTCCAAGCTAAATCTTGAAAAGTAGTTCTGTTTTTAGTATGGCATAAAACCAATACTATGTTATCAATTTGAACGTAAGGGGGAGTAACTCCGGTAAAGGTTAAATGGGTGAGTAATCTAAGGTTCATAAATTCATAAAACTCAGTTTTATATAGTGGTATTCTGAGGGCCTTAATAGAGGCCCTTGTTGTTATTGCTGAATATTTTCTTAGAAAAAATTCTAATAAAATAAACATTATTTTTGTAAAATATCTAAGCTTCATTTCGATAGAATTTGAGCCGAGGAGTCGTGGGATCTTCCAATTTGAAATTAGAAATAAGAAACGTCGAGCTAACGTGGGCTATAAAACTTTAGAGTATATTTACACAGGTGAAATGATACTTTTTCGTAGTTACTAGTAACTTTCAATTTTAATAATCCTAAGCCAATTGCTAAAAAGTTGACATATTATATATCCAATAAATTGAGTGATATAAGTAAATTTATATTAATTACCCAATTGTGAATTTTATAAATTTTTAGATAACTCATTGACTGTACGTAATTAATATGCTAATTTATGGTTAAATATCATAAGGATATTTACAAACTTGGTAAACAATTCAAATTATAGTTCGGATAATATAAGTAAATCAATTTATAAAAGTTGTTATATATTATTCGAATACAAATAGGAGGTGTTGAGTTTAATGTAAGGGGTTACATATTTTGGACTTGGTATCAACGAAGTATTAGACAAAAATTTGATCGATGGGAATTTATCACATGCTGTTATCAAAAATGCTTTATAACTTTAAAAAGCTTTCTCTTAATTTACCTAAAGAATCTTTTAATACCAAGTAAATTTCTGAATGATATTGGATAAAGGATACACTTAAGAGTGGTTAATTGAAAAACATTAATTTTTCATTATTGTGGGCACTCTTAAATTTCAATTTTATAAACCTATCATTTCTTTTCGAAATTCCCGAAAACAAAAAAGTGATAGTGTGAAGCACTTTATTCTATTTTCCTAAGTGTAGTTTAACACTTAAGATTTCGGTTTTATGTAAGGAATAAATTGATTGAGGACAATTAAGGAATTTAATAGGTTATTCAGCCGGATAAGAATACTAATAATGGGGGAGAAAGATGAGAAGAAAAAGCGCTGTTTCTATGAGTTCGATCATTCTGAGTTTGTCATTACTTTTTACTGGTTGTAGCAGTACAAATGATGATACAGCTAAAGAGGCCAGTGGTAAACCGAAAGAGATTGTAATCGGAAATATAGGAGCCATGACTGGTTCTAGTGCTACACTTGGGGTGGCGCAATCTCAGGGGGTAGATTTGGCAGTAAAGGAGATTAATGCAAATGGTGGTATCTTGGGTGCCAAAGTGAAAGTAGTTAAACGTGATGATGGAGCCGACCCAACTAAGTCGAAAACTTTTGTGGAGGAGTTGGTGGACAAAGAAAAGGTGGATTTTATGGTTGGTCCTACCAACTCTACACCTGCCGCTGCTTCAATGGCATTTCTTCAGCAAAACAAAATTATTTCCATCCTTCCGATAGCAACTAGCACCCAACTGATTAATCCAAATAATCCGTATGCATTTAGACTTCTGCCGTCAAATGCTATACAGGCAAAGGCTATTGTGAAAATTGCCGTTGAAGAAAAAGCTAAAAAAATTGCACTGGTTGCTGATACTTCAGCACTTGGCACGGATGGTATGTCCGTTATGGAAGAAGCCATGAAAAGTCACGGTGTAACCCCTGCAGTCAAAGTTACCTATAAAGCAGATGATGCAGACATGACACCTGTTGCTCAGAAGATCAAGGACGCTAAAGCAGACGTGGCATTATTCTGGACCTTGGGTGCTGATGGTGCAAAAATTGTCAGGGCCCTTGAACGGATTGACTACATTAATGATTTAGATATTATTGGCTATACAGGTTTAAACATGCCGAATTTCACTGAACTGGCCGGTCCTGGTGCTAATAAAGTGAAAACTGTTACTGCTGGTAGCTGGGCATTAGACACTGGCAAAGAAGAGTTAGCTCCAAAATATTGGAAGATGTACCAAAAGGTCGTTTCTGAATATGGCGAAAAAAACAAACGAGATACTAGTGCAGGTATGATTGCTCAAGCGTATGATGCGGTGTATTTGCTGAAATGGGCCATCGAAAAAGCCGGTTCAACTGATAGTGATAAAGTGAAAAAGGTTTTGGAAACGGATATAAAAGATTTTGATTCCGTATATGTAAATAAATATGCATTTACAAAAGAATCTCACGAGGGATTTCCTGTTGCAGAATTGTTAAAGGTCAAAATCGGTGACATGGCTTACGGTGAAATCTTTAAAAAAGCGGATTAGTTCTTATCATAAGTGCCGCGCACCCCATGGTGCCGGCACTTATCAAGTAAATTGAGGAAATTTTTTATAAATTTCAAATTTGAAAGGAGACTATTGATGCAAGAAATAATCACTGCCCTTGCCAATGGAAGCATTTACGCATTAATGGCGCTTGCAATTGGCATCATTTATTCTACGACACAGATTATCAATTTTGCTCACGGTTCTGTCATTATGATAGGGGCCATGACGAGTTACTGGTTACTAAGTATTTTTCATATGAATTATATTTCGGCTATTATTCTAGCTGTCATTATTAACGTAGTCCTTAGTATAGTGATTTATAAAGTATCTGTAGAAAGATTAGGAGATCTGACCCAAAATTCAGGATGGATTGTCACTCTCTTTGGTGCAGGAATCATTTTAGACAATGCGGCCCGAATGTTGTTCGGTACAGAGCCAAAGGCGTATCCTTTCCTTTTTGATGGAAAAGTTATTCCGATTTTTGGCACGAAGATTATGGTACATGAGATTATGATGATTCTTGTTGCAGTATTAATAGGTGCTCTTTATCAGATTGTGATGCAAAAAACTAACTTCGGCCGTGCTGTCAGAGCCGTTTCCTTTCGTCCAGATACCGCTCGGATTATGGGGATTAGGAGTAATCGCATTGTGTTGATGTGTTTTGCCATTTCAGGTGCTGTAGCAGCAATTAGTGGTGCTCTTATTGCCCCGATAACCTTCGCAAGTTATACAATGACTTACTCCGTAGGTATTAAAGCCTTTGCAGCCGCATTGATTGGCGGGCTGGGAAACACCAGGGGTGCATTCATTGGAGGGCTTTTGTTAGGGCTGATAGAGGAAATTGCAAATATGATTGTTCCAGGCGGATTCGTAGATTCTATCAGTTTTTTAATTATGATCATCGTTATTATCGTTTTACCGGGGGGGATATTAAGTGCCAAACTCTTTAATAAAGGCGAACTCAATGCAGAAAAAATATAGTCGTATGTTTAAAATGGTTTGTGCAGCCGCATTATTAATCAGTTTTGTTCTCCCTCTATTTGCTGGTGACTATTATATGCGGCTTATATCCTTAATCTTTATCTATATTATTCTTGCAGTAGGGTATAACATTTCAGCGGGTTTTAGCGGAATTACCTCATTCGCTTTTGCCGCTCACTATGGTGTAGGTGCATATGTTTCCGCAGTAGCAATTACCCGGTATAATATGCCGTTCCTTGTAGGGTTGCTTGCCGGTGCAGTAGCATCAGGTTTAGTGGGCTTGGTTGTTTCCCTTCCAGCTTCTAAAGTCAAGCACCATTACTTGGCTCTTATTAGTATAGGACTATTAGAAATAGTGCAGCAAATACTGAATGAATGGCAATGGTTTACTGGCGGGTCCGGGGGAATGTACATACCTTCCTGGGACTTCTTTAACATTAATTTGAATAACTTTCAGAAATATTATGTTATTTTCATTATTATGTTGTTCTGTGTCGTTTTACAGAGGAATCTGATGAAAAGCCGTTGGGGCAGGGACTTAATAGCAATCAAAAATAATGAAATTGCCGCTGCGGGGGTAGGGATTAATTATAGCAAGTATCGGATAGCTGGTTATTTTCTAAGTTCTATACTGGCTGGTCTGGCGGGCAGCGTTTATGCCAGCTTTAGCGGTTATTTGAGCCCCGATACCTTCAATTTTGAATTTACAGTATTCATCCTGTTGATGGCGGTTGTTGGAGGTGAGGGTACTCTTAGTGGTCCAATCATCGGGGCTGTTTTTGTCACATTTATACCTATGCTATTTAATGCTGCACCTGACTTAAAGCAGATTGTATTCGGTGCGCTCCTGGTCATCTTGCCGCAGGTAATGCCCGCTGGGATTGCAGGAACAATTAAGAAGTATTTTAAGGAAATCGATCATAACAAATATATAGTAGATAAAATTGAGGGCAACGAGTTTGACCTTGAACGTAATGTTAGTAGGAATAATTCGGAAATGGAAGACATTCTGGTTGTTAAGGGGCTTACAAAGAGGTTTGGGGGAGTAACGGCTGTAGACGGTTTAGATATGACCATTAAAAGAGGAACTGTTCACTCCCTAATAGGTCCCAACGGTGCTGGTAAGAGTACGACAGTAAATATGATTACCGGGATCGACAAACCTTCAGAAGGCACCATCATTTTCAATGGGAAGGAAATCACCGGTGACAAATTTTTTAATCTAACGAAAAAAGGTCTCTCACGGACGTATCAGCATGTTAGGCTCTTTAACAATCTATCAGTAGTTGAAAATGTTGCAATGGGGGGACGTTTGTTTTATAGCTATTCGATTATCGATTCTATTTTCCGGACTCGTAAAATGAAGAAGGAAGAACGGAAATCATTTCATGAGGCGATGGAATATTTAAAGATTATTAATCTTAACGACAAAGCAAATTACGATCCGGAAAGTCTTTCTGCAGGTCAGCAAAAGTTATTGGAACTTGCTCGAGCCCTTTATATGAAGCCTGACCTTTTAGTATTGGATGAACCATGCGCCGGTCTTTCCGAAACGGAAACAATGGAATTTGCGAAGATCATTCATAAAATCCGTAATGCCGGTATTTCGATTTTGATGATTGAGCATCATATGGATCTTGTAATGGAAATTTCCGATTACATTACAGTAATCGATTACGGTAAAAAAATTGCTGAGGGCGACCCTGCCAGCGTAACTACTAATCCTGTTGTAAAAACAGCATATCTGGGCGAGGGGGCATAATCTATGTTACAAGTAGAAAACTTAACGATTGGTTATGGAAAAACTGAAGTAGTACACAATATCTCTTTTCATGTGAAAAAAGGAGAGATAATTACCATTTTGGGTGCAAACGGTGCAGGAAAAAGTACGATCCTCAACACCATTGTTGGTCTGCATCAAGCAAAACAAGGGAGCATTCGTTTTCAGGATAAGGAAATATCCAAAAATCGGCCTGATCAACTGGTTCGGAGAGGGATTCGGTTAGTGCCGGAGGGGAGGCAGATATTCCCTCAACATTCTGTTCTGGAAAATATTCTTTTAGGCGCGTACATTGAAAAGAATGCTAAGAAAGTCCAGACACGACTGCAATCTATTTTTGAACGTTTTCCACGGCTCGAGGAGAGAAAAAATCAGATGGGAGGAACTCTTTCTGGAGGCGAGCAGCAAATGCTGGCTATTGCACGAGCCTTAATGACGGACCCCTCATTGTTAATTCTTGATGAGCCTTCACTTGGACTTGCTCCAATCATTGTAGGAGAAGTCTTTGACCTTTTAAAGGAAATTAGTTCTTCAGGTGTCACAGTGCTATTAGTAGAGCAGATGGCAAATAGTGCCTTAAAAATTTCCGATCGGGCCTACGTCCTAGAAACCGGCCGGATTGTTCTTGAGGGCAGGGGAGAAGAAATAAGGAATAACTCAGATATTGCAAAAGCATATCTGGGAAATGTTTAAATGTTCAGAGCATTTACAATATAAACCTGAATTAATATAATGAACAAAAATATAAAAATTTACCACAAAGGTGATTACGTAAATGACTCTTAATATGTTAAATATACTTTGGCTTGCTAAAAGTGAATATCCAGCAGGCAGCAGTCTTACTCCTCATAAACATGATTACTATCAAATTTACTATGTTATTAGTGGAGAAGGAGATTTTATTGTAGGGAATGAATCCGTGAAAATGGGCCGGGGGATGTATCTTTTTACAAGACCAAATGATATCCATGGCATTTCCAACACAAGCGATGTAGATGGAAATCCGTTGCGAATGTTGGAAGTAAAGTATGTTGTGTTTGATAACGAGCTTGAAGAAAGTCTAAATCAGATACCGATTGTGTGCCAGGGAACAGATAATATTGAAGAAATGCTGGCGCTGGTCTTTAAAGAAGGAATTGATACCCTTCCTTGGTATTTAGAAATAGCAACGCATACATTTATTGCTGTGCTATACTACATGATTAGATTTCAGAAAATTGAGGTATCGGCAAATCCCAAAAAGTCTAAAGTGGTAGATCAAATTAAAGATAATATTCAAGAAAATTATAGAAATGAAATTTCTTTGGACCATTTAGCAAAGTTTGTTGGGCACAGCAAAAATTATATTTGTAAAACATTTAAAGAAAATTCTGGTATGACCATCAATCTATATCTCAATAAAGTGCGAATTGATAAAGCTGCGGAGTTACTGCTTAACACCGATTACGATGTAGCAGAGATTGGTAGAGAGGTAGGATACAATAATATTTTTCATTTCATCAAGACGTTTAAGAAAATTGTCGGTACTTCACCAGGGAACTTCCGTAAAAATGAACTCACTGGCAACGCACTCGTGAGTTCTAAAGTAAAGGCGATTGCAACCATTCCAACTCAACAGACAAGGCATGATATATAGCTATATTTAAAGAAATATATTAATGAATGAGGTGAAATTTATGACTGTTCTATCTGGAGTAAGAGTTTTGGATTTAACCCATTATATTGCAGGACCTTTTTGCTGCCAAATGCTTGCTGATTATGGTGCTGATGTCATTAAGATTGAACGGCTGGAAGGGGAGGTTGGAAGAACTTCTTCCCCGATGCATGATGATGTCAGTTTGTATTTTGCCTCAGAGAATCGGAATAAAAGAGGGCTTTCATTAGATTTGAAAAGTGTGAAGGGTAAAGAGATTCTTCACCGCTTAGTAGAAACGTCAGACGTTTTAGTTACCAATTATGGTTCCAATGTACCCGAAAAATTAGGTTTTAGCTATGAAACTATTTCCGCTATAAATCCGAAAATTAGCATGGTACATATTACTGGATTCGGAGCAACCGGCCCTTATCGGGATTACGCGGCTTATGATGGTGTCATTCAGTCAATGAGCGGTTTAGCAGAATTAACTGGACATCCAGATGGACCGCCAACCTATGTTGGAACTTTTATTGCCGATCACATTGCAGGTTTGCAAGCAACTTTAGGGACAATGTTAGCCTTGTTTCATAAAGAAAAAACTGGAAAAGGCCGCTTCGTGGATATTAGTATGCTTGATGGTATGGTTTCTTTATTAGGGTTTAGCGTGGCGGAAGCCAAGTTGCATGGAATCAATCAACAAAGGTGGGGGATGAGTGATCGTTTTCAATATTCGAAAGCATTCCCTACCAATGATGGGTTTGTATTTTTAGGAGCCTATATTAATGCACCAGAGAAAAAGTGGATAGAATTAGCTAAATTAATTGGCAAAAATGAATGGGGTCAAAGTGATTCGCCATTCTTGAGGGAAGAAGAAAGATTTAAAAACAGAGAAATAGTGGATAATACGATTGCGAATTGGACGATGAAACATACAAAAGAGGAAGCTTTTCAACTTTTACAACAAGCGGGTATTGCCAGCAGTCCAGTCAATAATTTAGAGGATGTCATCAATGATCCTCAAATCCACCAAAGAGAAATGATTCGAACTTTAACGATGGGAGATGTTGAAGTTCCGGTTCCCGGCGCTGCGATTAAGATTTCAGGAAAACCCGTACAAGAGTTTACCGTTCCTCCAGCTTTAGGTGAACATTCAGAGGAAATTTTAGGACAGTTGGGGTTTTCCGAGAAAGAAATAGAGGATTTTATCGCAAACTATATCATTGGATTTGAAACGAATAATTATAGTCATAGGGAACTGAGTTTAAAATTATAATATTAATCAGTAGGATATGCGGATTGTCTTGGGAGAATGAGAGGGGGAAATTATGAAACTTGAAGGAAAAGTTGCCATAATAACTGGTGGCGCTGGCGGCCTTGGAAAAGAAACTGGTTTGTTATTTGCTAGAGAAGGTGCACATGTTGTAGTGGCTGACTATAATCTAAGTTTAGCGGAAGAAATAGCAAAAGAGATTGACGGTATTGGATTGGGTGTAGATGTTTCAGCACGTGATCAAGTGGATAGGATGGTCAATGAGGTTATTGAACAATTTGGGAGAATTGATATCTTAATAAATAATGCTGGTATTACAATGGACTCTACTCTTGTAAAAATGACACAGGAGCAATGGGATCAGGTTATATCCATTAATCAAACTGGTGTTTTTCATTGTACGCAAGCTGTTGTACCTCATATGATGAAAGAGGGATACGGCAGGATTATCAATACTAGTAGTATAGTAGGAAGAATGGGTAATTTTGGTCAGACTAATTATGCTGCCACGAAAGCAGCTGTTATTGCGATGACTCAAACTTGGGCAAAAGAGCTTGGTCAAAAAGGAATTAATGTAAATGCTGTTGCTCCAGGCTTTATCATGACCCCTATGACAGAAAAGATGCCCGAAAAAGTTCTAAATGGAATGAGAGAGAAGGTATCACTTCAACGGCTAGGCACACCGAGAGATGTTGCCAATACTTATTTATTCTTGGCTAGCGAGGATTCCAGCTATATCAATGGAGCAGTTATACCGGTAGACGGAGGTCTTTCTATATAATAAGTACCATAAGTGAAGTAGGAATAAGATTACTTTAGGAGTTGGAACTTAATATAAGTAAGGTCGTTTGAGAGAAGAACCAAAACGCGACATTCATTCCGGATAGATGCTATAGATGAACTGAAGCACTTTTAAAAACAGGAGACTAACCGCAAAAAGTTGTTGAATGACTGCTCTTAAGGGGCAGTTTTTTAATTTATTTTTGGTTAGGTTTTCTACTAACGTGTCGGGGTTACCCCTTTAATCTTGGCCTATTTATATTATTTCTTGGAAATGGAATCACATTAATAACGAGGTACTTGCCCTAAATTTTTTTCTCCTGTAACCAAAATTTCGGTTTTACCAAATTTGGTAGATGTAAATTTCCTGATTCTGCTAGAATATAAATAAATCTTACATTTACTAAAAGGTGCTTTATTCAATGCTCCCATAAAGGTAATCATTCGAAGCAGGTGACCAAATGCTAAATCTTACATATTTTCAATCGCTATTTAACGAGGACAACACAGAAATTCGCTGCCGGAAGGTGCTTGACGAAATTTCACCGGTTGTAAAACCAATTTTTCAACAATTTGTAGAAAAAATCGGGATTTCAATTGGGAATGAGTACATAATCAGAAGCTATGATACGACGCTTACCACGACCTATCATGATGCTCGGAACCCAACTTATGCCGAGAAGAAAAAGGAATCGGATATTGGCCGAAAACACTATATTAAACTGAATCGGAAAGTGGATGACAAGGAGTACAATTTCCTTACCCTTGAACTTGATGGGATCAGCAGAATGTTGTTGATCCATTCTGAACTCAATTTCATCCCGTTTTGGGCATGGGTTCGGAACGAAAAAATTCAAGGTGTCCTGGAGGCGATTCCGTCCGATTATTCTATTTTTACGGGGTGGAAGGAAAAGTCGGTGATCCCTAAAGAGGAGTTTGTTCCGTTTGTCAAAAGCTGTATTAAACCAAGGAAACGTCCGTGGTTTCAGATTGGGACGAGTCTTCCATTGGAAGGGAACTTGGAAGAGGAATCCCTGATTGCCGAGCTTGTGACCGCTTGGGAAAAGCTTGGTCCATTCCGAAGTTTTTATCATGAAGAAATTGATGTTTCAAACAAAGCATATGATGCCCTGATGCTCTTGGCTGCGACCCGAAACATAAAGGAGACGCAATTGCTGGGCCGTACCTATTCTGTCGATATCGGGCCATTGGAAGATCAAAAACATGGAAAACGCCAGCCTTTTAATATCTATGATGGCGAACAAATGCTGACAAAGGGGTATATCAGCTATCTTGACTATAGTGATAAAGATTCGCCATTCCAGACGATTATCGTGCAGTTGGAAGGTCATAATCATATTTTCACTAGCGCCAGAGCCATCATTGGGGACGGCACGATAGAGTGGTGGATTACCAAGTTATTCGCGTCACAAATCGCTGACAACACAAAGGTGATGGCCAATGCGATGCGATTGTTGAATGAGCATCATATTCAGGTTAAAGGAAGTTCCTATTTTGTGGGGAGCTTCAACAATGAAACACAATCATTTGTGGAAGGGGGAGAAAAGGTTAAGAAAACGTTTATTGATGCTGGCCTCATCTTTGCTCATGTTAAAGGGAAGCTGGAATTGCGGTCTGATGCTCCAACTGCCGAAATTGAAGAAGAGGTCCACCACGAGGAAGAACAGGGGGTGGAACCGAACTTTACGTTCAGTGAAATCATCAACTCGATTTCCAACAGTCAATTTACATTTTCCCATGACATTATTCGTGACTTACATTTGAATTTGACTGCTTTGGATGATAAGCATTTTGTTCTGTTAAGCGGGATTTCCGGGACAGGGAAAACCCAGCTTTGCCGCTTATATGCCAATGCTGTTTATGGTCTGGAGTATGAGAGTGAGAATCCGTATTTTACGATTATCCCTGTCCGGCCCGATTGGACGGACGCGACTGCTCTGTTCGGTTATTATAGTTCTTTTGAAAAACGCTATGTCAAAACGGAGTTCCTCCAGGTTCTGCTGCATGCGTTAAAAGCGCGGGATAAGCCGCATTTTATTTTACTGGACGAAATGAACTTGGCCCGTGTGGAATATTACCTGAGTGATTACCTAAGTGCAGTTGAATCCAGAAAAGAAATTCCGCTGCATCAGGATGATCAGATTATAGATATTCCGAAGAAACTGGTGGTTCCGCCGAATGTCTATGTGCTGGGAACCATTAATGTTGACGAAACCACCCATTCCATCTCTGATAAAGTCTTGGACCGGGCCTTTGTCATGACGCTTTCTGATGTTGATTTTGATTCGTATTGGGAGAGAGTCGATCAGGATCTAAAAAGTGCGCTTACGAAAGAGTTTACGATTTTACGGGAGTTGCATTGCACTTTATCCGTTTATGAGCTGCATTTTGGCTATCGTTCGATGGGGGAAATGCTGCAAAAACTATATGCCAATCATCAGCTTCCTGAGGAGTATCAACTGGATGGGATGGAGGCATTGGATCGGGTGATATCTGAAAAAGTATTAACAAAGGTCCGGGGGGATGAGCGGATTTCTGATATGCTGGCCAACCTGGAGGAGTGGCTGGCCATGAATCTAGGTACTTCTTCTATCTCGCTTCGGCACGTGAAACGGATGAATAAGGAGCTGGAGTATTATGGCGCAACCCAATTCTGGCGCTAATCTTCTTGAGCTTTTTGATAAGCAGCAAGGCTGGATTCCGTTTTTCGATGCGTACCTTAGAGAAGCAACTGAATATAAGCTGCGTTTTCACGGAGCTCAAATAGATGTGAGGTTTCAGGGGATTCCAATCCCATTTTTTCAAAAAGAGGGGAAAGGCTTTGCCACTCTTATAACGCCTTTTCAATCTGGCTCCGTTCAGGTTTTTATAAATGGTCAAGAATTTGATACTTTTGTTTATCCGGACGACCGGAAACTGACGGAAGATCAGTTCAACCTGATGCTGGAAGAAATACTCTGTGAGGCGAATAGCTGCTTCCAGCTTAGCGGGTTGACGACCAGTGTGAATGTATCAGGGCGAAACCGTGATATCACTTGGACACAATGGAGTTATTTGGATCGATCCTTTCATAGTTTGAAGCACATTTTTTCAAAAATTGAAAAGCAGCCGCTTCGCCGTTTGGACAAATATACGATGATGATGAAACGAGAAAAGGTCCAGCATTCGGAACAAGTTACTTTAAGGTGGTTGGATCTGCAGGGGCACGGCGATGAGATTCCTGGTACGGTTCAGAACATGAAGACTTTAGAAACTCGAAACCTATACGAAAACCAGGTGCTAAAGCAGCAGTTGCAGGATTTGTATCGTCTTCTCCGTATGTATGAAATGGTTGAACATGAAGAGGTTGCGCACAAAGCGTTGAAGTATAAAGGGATTGTCCAACGCTGGCTGAACAGTTCTTTTATGAATGAAGTCATAGCAAACAAAGGTCCTTATACGATTACGCAAAAATTTCGTAAGCATCCCGTTTACCGCTTGTGGTATCAATGGTTTGACCAGCTTTATAAGCATAACCGCGAGGGCATCGGCTATGATTACCCGATTTCATTAAAAGACACGTTTCAATTGTATGAAATGTGGTGCATTATGAAGGTGGTCAGGATTCTGAGGGAAGCTAATCTTGTGCGTGATACGGGTGGACTGTACCGGCTGACGAAGGATGGCATTTTTCTGAATCTGGCCGAGAATAAGGAAAGTAAAATTCAATTGGTGGGCGGCGTGAGCCTGTACTACCAACGGGCCTATCAGTCCAACTCACAAACTTTCCATACATATACGCAAAAAATGATTCCTGATATTGTTCTGGAAGGAGAAAACGGTATGATCGTGTTCGATCCCAAATATCGGGTTCCGGACAATCTTGGTACGGCACTGGGGGAAATGCATAAATACCGCGATGGTATTCTTAAAAGGGACACAGGTGAGAGGGCTGTTCAGGAGGTCTATATCCTGACACCTACAAAAGATGAAGTGTCCGAAGGGATGAGATATTTCCATCAGGATTACCATGATCAGTTTGGTATGGGTGCTATTCGGGTGATGCCTGGGGAAGAAGATGAGATGATTCGAATGAAGATTGTGGAAAGTGTTGTTCGCCTGTACAAGGATGCGGTTTATTAGAGTAGGTTTTCGTGCTGTCGAATTCACATTTGACCCAAAGCCACAATAAGAAGGTAACGGATTCACTTTTAGGGTGCAAAAAGGGATAAAACAGGTCAATTCACTACTGCCCCGTTTGCAAATTTTTCCACCCCTAAATTCCCAGGGCAAATCACGAATGTGTTTGACGACTGAAATATGTTTAATAGTGCAATTAGGGTAGCCAATCGAGGCTATTGGCTACCGTAATTAGTGAACAAGGTTATTTTGAGTAGCCAATGGAGGTTATAAGCGACCGTTATTAAGGAACCAAAGTACCTTAGGTAGCCATTGAAGGCGATTGGCGACTTTAATTGAGGTACAAGAGTAATTAGGGTAGCCAATGAAGGCTATTGTCGACTGTAATCGAGGTACAAGAGCAATTAGGGTAGCCAATGGAGGTTATAAGCGACTGTAATGGATGAACAAAAGAACTTTGTGTAGCCAATGAAAGGCTATTGACGACTGTAATTGAGGTACAAGAGCAATTAGGGTAGCCAATGAAGGCTATTGTCGACTTTAATTGAGGTACAAGAGCAATTAGGGTAGCCAATGAAGGCGATTGGCGACTTTAATTGAGGTACAAGAGTAATTAGGGTAGCCAATGAAGGCTATTGTCGACTGTAATCGAGGTACAAGAGCATTTTGGGTAGCCAATAGAGGCGATTGGCTACTGTAATTGAAGAACCAGGTTATTTTGGGTACCCAATGGAGGTTATAAGCGACCGCAATACAGGAACAAAAGTACTTTGGGTAGCCAATAGAGACTATTGGCTACCGTAATTGGAGAACAAGAGTATTTTAAGTAGCTAATAGGTAATTTTGGTTACTAAAATATGAATAATATTAAAAAAACTGCCACAATAAAACTTCCTTTTAATTCACATTAATAATCGCACCAACTCGAGTACACTCAATTAATTATTTCACCATTTATAATAACTTGCTTATTTAGGATATAAAAATGAAATAAAAACCGCACTGGGTCTTGAATTAGACTTCTAGCCGTTCGTTTATTAAAATAACTTAAAGTATATGGGGAGAAAATATTGACACAAAACGAAGACTAATGATATCATAAAATTTTTGATAAATAAGACAGAGTGTGTTATCCTATAAAGGGTACAATATTGAATGATTAGTTTCTTAAGTTTTTTTCCAGCGTTATCCAGTTCCTTCAACTCATATTTTTAATGCTCCTCTTTATTTCCTTATATTCGATTATTTCTTATTTTCTCCGCACAAATCGATATTTTCAGAATGAGTTAATTAAAGTAATTTTTTGAGTTTACAATCCTGATTCACACTGGCACGGTCTAGGAGCCGTAAGGATGAAAGAGAGGTAGGGCTTTCATTGTTTTAGGTATAAAGGTTCATTTTTAATGGAATAACATCGGGTCAATCTATGGTTGATTTTTCAAAACAATTTTATTGCCAAAAAAGCAGTTTTTTGACAAATTGGAGGGATCTCTTTTGAACAAAACAAAATTAATAAATGAAGTATCAGAGAAGTCAGAGCTATCTAGGAAAGAAGCAGAATCTGCTGTAGAGGCTGTATTCGATTTCATCACACAATCACTAGTAAGCGGCGATTCTTTTGCACTTTCAGGGTTTGGTAAATTTGAAGTTTGTCAACGTGAAACTCGTACTCGTATCGACCCTAAAACGGGGGAAGAATCAATCATTCAAGCAGGCAAAGTTCCTGTTTTTCGGGCAAGTAAGTCATTACGACAGCAAATATAGGTTTAATGGTTATCCCAATTTAAGATGTGCTATGTTTTAAGAAAATTAGCATTTGTTCCTTAAACTTCCCTTCTTGGATGGCTTCATATTAAATAAACTGAATAAGCTTTCATCTATCTAGGTAAAATATAATTATTCCAGGAATAAATAAAATTCTTGGTGGTGTTATAATCATTCAACAATTGTGTGCATTTTACACAATAGGAGGCAGCAAAATTGGAAAAAGGTAGAGTAAAATGGTTTAACAGCGAAAAGGGTTTCGGATTCATTGAACGTGAAGGCGGAGAAGACGTATTTGTTCATTTTTCAGCTATCCAAAGTGAAGGCTATAAATCATTAGAAGAAGGTCAAGAAGTTACATTTGACGTAGAGCAAGGCCAACGTGGACCACAAGCATCAAACGTTCACAAAGCCTAATGATAAGAAGGACGAATAAGGAGGCTGACCCAAAAGGTCGTTGAATTACGACTTTTTGGGTTGGTTTTTTATTTTCAATTTATTTTTGGGGTATTTTTCAGTTGATTGGAGCCGCTTGGAGCGGGAATCAACAGAAAAAATTTAATGGAGCCATACATAAAAAAGGGGCTGGCCTTAAAAGTGACACTTTTTTGGGACTGCCTCTTTTTTAAAATGTAAAAAAACCCCACTCACGAATGTGAGCAGGGTACATGTAAACGGTAAATCAAATGGTAAACTCAGTGTAGCATACTATGTCAAAATTACCTAATTTGAAATAGGATGAATGAAAAATTGGCTCTTTTCATTTACTTTTAATAAAATCTTTAAATGTCATTTGAAAAACGAAACCTACAAAATCAGGGTACCTCAATTTACCGTGCGATTGTAAAAATCAACATAGACGTGCATTCAATCAAGGAGTTTAGTTCAACCTAAAAAATAGTAAACACATAGAAGGAGTTTTGATATGACAACATTTCATGAAATGGGTATTCGTGAGCCTATTCAAAGAGCGATTACAGATATGGGATTCGAAGAAGCATCTCCTATTCAAGAGAAAGCAATTCCCGTAGCTTTAACGGGGAAGGATATTATTGGTCAAGCACAAACGGGTACCGGGAAGACAGCTGCCTTCGCCATACCGATCTTGGAGAAGGTGGATACAAGTAAAAAATATGTTCAGGCAATTGCAATCGCACCGACAAGGGAATTGGCTATTCAGGTTTCTGAAGAAATCAATCGGCTTGCGAAATATATGGGTATAACTTCTCTTCCTATTTATGGAGGCCAGTCGATAGATCGCCAAATTAAGGCATTAAAAAAGGGGCCTCACATTATTACGGGAACACCTGGGAGACTTTTGGACCATATTCAACGGAAAACGCTAAAGTTAGACCGCATCTCTGTGGTGGTTTTGGATGAAGCGGATGAAATGTTAGATATGGGCTTTCTTGAGGATATCGAACGAATCCTTAAAGAGACCCCTGAAGAAAAACAAACCTTGCTGTTCTCCGCAACCATGCCCAAACCGATTCAAAATCTTGCGGAAAAGTTTATGAGGGATCCAGAGCTCATAAGGATGAAAGCCAAGGAAGTTACCGCTCCAACTGTAAAGCAAATTTATTATGAGGTTAAGGAACGGGATAAATTTGATGTGCTTTGCCGTCTGTTAGACGTGGATAACCCAGAATTAGCGGTTATTTTTGGAAGAACAAAAAGACGCGTGGATGAATTAAGTGACGCATTGAATAAAAGAGGATATCTTGCTGATGGATTGCACGGAGATTTAAATCAACGACAGCGAGATGTTGTGATGAATAAATTTCGTGAGGGAAATATTGATATTTTAGTTGCGACCGATGTGGCTGCAAGGGGTATTGATGTTTCAGGGGTTACCCACGTCTACAATTTTGACATTCCTCAAGACCCGGAAAGTTATGTTCACCGAATTGGCAGAACGGGGAGAGCTGGTAAGACGGGGTTAGCGATTACATTTGCAACACCGAGGGAAACCGGACAAATCCGCAGTATTGAAAAAGCCTCTAAAGGAAATATCCAGCGTAAATCAATACCGACGGTAGCAGAGGCAAGGGAGTCTATACAGCAAGCCGCAGTAGAAAAGATGATTCAAATGGTTGAAGAGGAGCAGTACACACAGTTTAAACGCGCAGCAGGGGAATTGCTTGATCAGTACGATTCTATCGCGTTAGTTTCAGTTGCCTTGAAATTGTTGTCAAAGGAACAGAAGGATATTCCCGTTCAGTTAACTTCCGAGACGCCGCGATATGCCAGTAAGCCTAATACAAAAGGCCAAGAGAAATCAAGGAGACCCGCTAAAGGGAAAATGGAATTTGGGGGGAAAGGGGGATATAGCAATCGTAAGAAAACTTCCATGTCCTCTCGAAAGAAGAAAGCGTAATAAAATGAATACGGGAAGGATGTTATCAATCGATTAAAAAAAGCGCAGATATAATTAAAACGGGTTTACTTTAGAGGTGCAAACATTGTAAAACACATATGAAAACGCACTAGAATTCACGGTATAATTCATAGTGCGTTTTTTATTGATTTATCAACGTTTTGGTAAATTTTATGACTTCATTCACATAGAAAATCACAAGGTATGAAATAATTATTGGAGGATGTGTGAATTATTTGTTATTTAGTTGATTGAGTAATTAGTGATATCTAAAATAAACGGAGATTTTCCGGTTATTCTGAAAAAAGCGATCATTTCGGGGTAAATAAGCGGAGGTTTTTCGCTTAAGCAAAGCAAAATCCTCCATTTTCACGTTTTTCGAGTCAATAGGCGAAATTTTTACGTCTATTTATGCTATTTTCAATGCTAATTCTTAAATAAGGGAAATTTCTCCGCTTATTGATCAAACTCACTTTCCCGTCAGATAAACTAGGTACAACTTACGATGCTTAGTTAGTAAAGAAAAAGCTAAAATAGGCTTAGAGATATTTGCATCTCTAAGCTTTTTGACTGTGAAATATCTTGTGAATTACACTGCCATTTGCTGTTTTGCACCTCACAAGTAAACCCGTTAATATAACTAGGGTACAAAATACACAAGTAGTGCATAAAAACTTGCATAATTTTGGCTCTTTAATCTTATCTTTTATTATGTGAAAGCACCCTTTGAACAAGAAACATTACTCTAAATACTCATCACTTAGGCTTGGATTTAAATACCTTGCCATTCCAGTTTTCAGCTTTTTTAATCCAAGTTTTCGATAAAATCCTTCATTGCCAGTTGTTGATATCAAATGTACACAAGAAACATTACTTAGCTTATCAAGTAAAAACTCCATAATCTTTTTAGCTATTCCTTGCCCTTGAAAATTTCGATGAACCACTACATCATAAATTGCGGCATTAAAAACGCCATCTGTCATCCCTCTGCCAATCCCAATAATTCTTCCATTGACCTTAACTAAGGCTACAACATTACTTGCTTCGAATACTTTTCTAATTATCTCTTTTGTATGCTTTGTCCACCCAACTGAAGCATAAATTTGCTTTATTTCATCAAGATTTGCATTGGTGAAATCACTATGAATTTCTATATCCATATAAATACTCCCCCTAAAATTTCAGTGTTTATTCTAAAACTAAATTGTCCGTTAGACAAACAGGAAAAGCTGTCAAAATGACAGCTCTGCTCATAAATTCTTGCCCCCGTAAGCTTACATACATGATGCAGCGAAGGTCAATAAGGATGCGAAGCATTTCTAAAAAGTCAGTTGCCTTTGACTTTAAGGTTAGCCCTTTTATTTGATTAGTTAATTAGTTATAAACGAGTTTAATCATGATAATACGATGCCAACAATAGTTACAGATATTGGTAATTTGATATTTCAAGCAAAGATAGTCTTCATGCTGATCCCCATTTACCACCCAAAAATTCTTAGCGTAACCACAATTGTAAATTAAGATTGAACAATAATATCATTAATAAAAAAAGAACACCGATAACAATGAAACTTACAATTAATGTTTTGTTTTTTGATGGTTCTATTTGGTTTGTTTTAATTTCTTCATCCATTATACGAAGCAGTAGAACACTTATAAAAAAATTTATCATGTCTATAAAGTAAACTATTAATTCGGCGGAAAGTGGTGAAAGCATAACTCCTAACATGGCCCCCATCATACCACCCATTACCCCCGCTGAAAGTCCGTCTAATGATGCCATTAATGAGATTGGCCTTCCAGTAACATATCCCACAACCATTCCTATTGATACAGAAATAATGGTAGGTATGGCTAAATCCTTATCCTGAATGGAAATCCCTAAAAAAATGCCGATCGCAACACTCGTCATCATGGAGTTTGTCATAGCTGCAATCATACCAGTCATGGAAGAAAGAAATATACTTTTAGTGAAAGTGTAATATATAACGAGACTTGATAAAACAAAAATTAAAATAAAACTAGCCAAAATCAATATTTAGTACCTCCATTCCGCTCAAGTTGAGTTGTATCAATTCGAAAACGAAATGCTGATTAAAATGGCTCCTTTAATTAATAATTCGAACCCTAATGTATTTTTTACTATATATGACATTATGGCTTGAACTAATGATAAGTGCTGTTATTCTTTTGAGAAAAAATGTGATTTTATTGTTGTTTTTCACATAATATTCACATTTCCATCTTATATATTGTGAGATGATGTTTTAAACTATTGGTGAAGGAATTTTTATTCATCTGTAGGAGGTGCAAAATGTTACCTATTGAAAGGCAAAGAAAAATATTGAATTGGTTAAAAGAAGAAGGAACGCTCTCTATAACAGAATTAAGCGAGCGTTTTAATGTATCCGAAATGACTATTTATCGAGATATTAAGCCACTAATGAAGGAAAATAAGATTAATAAAACATCGCGTGGCATTTCTCTTGCGTCCATTGTAAATGTTTCTTCGAATACCTGTACGTATTGCTTAAAGGAATTAAATAATAGACATCCTGTCCAAATCATTACTCTTGATCAAAAAGTGGAACAATTATGCTGTCCACATTGTGGTTTATTAAGGTATCGGGATATTGAAACTAATGTTTCTCAAATCATATGCCGTGATTTTCTTCAGAATACAACGATTAGTGCTAAGTTGGCCTATTTTTTAATGGACACTGATTTTAATTTGAATTGCTGCCAACCCCAGGTACTAACGTTTGATTCTTTTAAATATGCCGAACAATTTCAAAAAGGCTTTGGAGGAGTGATTTTCCAATTTAGCCAGGCAGTTGATGAAATTGTGAAGAGAATGAATGGAGAAAGAGGTTGTGGGTGTCAAAAATAGGAAGGTAGTGACGGTTTGAATAGTAGAAAGAGCGTAAGCATAGCGATTTTATCCATATGTTTTATTCTATTTTCGTTTCCTTCTTTTATCTCGGCTCATGCTTACATAGTAAAATCCGCCCCTTCTGAAAACGAGGTCCTTAAACAATCTCCTCAAAACGTTTCCATTCAATTTGATGAGACGATTCAACCTATAAATAACTCGATTCAAGTTTTTGACAAAGAAGGCAAAAGGGTCGATCAGAAGGATGGACGTATTAACGCTAAAAATTCAACCATTTTGGAATGTGGATTAAAGCAAAACCTTCCAAATGGTACCTATAATATCCAATGGAAGATTGTATCCAGTGATGGACATCCAATTCAAGGGACTATTTCATTTCAAATAGGTTCAGACAGTAAAGCCCAAGATAGCTCCACAGTGGGTCAGGAGTCAAAAGGATACACACCGAAATGGGATCTTATTCTTATTCGCTGGGTGCAATATTTTAGTAACGCTTGTTATGTTGGTATTCTATTCTTTTTCCTATTGGTGATGCCAGGAGAACTTAAACAAAATGATTTTGTTAAAAATGCATTTAAAAGGACAGTAAAATTTTCTTTCTTCTTTTTATGTTTGAGTATTTTTTTAAGTTTACCATTAATGGCATCTATTCAATTGACCACATCTTGGAGTAACGTGTTAAACATTCAAACACTAAGGGATATGATAACCAATACAACGTTTGGAAAGACGTGGATGATTCAAGTCGATGGTTTGTTTTTCCTGGCAATTTGTACTTATCTTATTAGTGTTAAAAATAAAGCAATTGTTCTTTGGGTTTCTTTTATTCTTGGAATAGGTTTGTTATTCACAAAGGCTCAAACAAGTCATGCAGGTTCTTCAACAAATCCAATACTATCGGTTGGAATCGACTTTTTTCATTTACTAGCTGCATCGATATGGGTTGGAAGTTTATTGGTTTTGGCTGTTTTAATCCCATTAAGCAGGAAAATGGATACAAAGAATCTTTTTATGGAAATGATCAGACGTTTTTCCAAATGGGGAATCATGATGATTGTGGTTTTAACCTTTACAGGTGTTTTCGGAAGTTTTTCATATATTCCTAACCTTCGTTCTCTCGTTTATACCGATTATGGAAGGGTATTATCAGGAAAGGTTATTCTCCTTATTATCATGATTATGTTTGCAGTAATGAACTTTTATAAAGGAAGGCTCAAATCCAGAAAAGGAATATCGGCCTCTTTATGGGGAGAATTAGGTACGGGGATGATTGTGTTAATTCTTTCTGTTATGTTAACTAATTTACCAACCGCGATGGCTTCACCTGGACCAATAAAGGAAACAAAAACAGTGAATAATGGAAACAAAATTACATTTGAAGCTACTCCTAATGTTATAGGAGAAAATACCTTTGAATTATTTTTGAAAGATCGTAATGGTCAACCGATTAAAGATGTTGAACAGGTAACCCTTACATTCACCTCACTTGAGATGGATATGGGGGATGACACTAAAACATTAATGAAAGTCAAGGAAGGCGAATATAAAGCCAAGGGAATGAATTTCAATATGGCAGGGCGTTGGAAAGTTCATGTTCACGTACTGACTAAACAACTGGAATCTATTGATACAGACTTCAACGTTATGGTAGGGAGTCAATAGAATATATTTGAGGAGAAATGATCATGAAAAAAATAATGAAAAAGATAACATCAGTGTTTTTGCCAACCATTTTAGGATTATTTTTATTTTCGAGCGTTGCGAGCGCCCATGTGACCGTGGTTCCGAAAACATCCACTACGGGTGCATGGGAAACGTATACGGTTAAGGTTCCAGTTGAAAAGGAAGTTCCAACTACGAAAGTTACTTTAAAGACACCTGTTGGGGTTGAAATTATGTCATACCAACCAGTACCAGGGTGGACATATTCCGCTGATAAAGATGCATCCGGGAAAGTAAAGTCTATTACATTCGAGGCAACAGGAGAAGGTATACAATCTGGTCAATTCCAACAGTTTTCCTTTGTTGCGAAAAATCCCGATAAAGCCTCAGAAATAGCATGGGATGCATTCCAATATTATAAAGATGGCAGTATCGTGGAATGGACAGGGAATGAAGGTTCAGATTCGCCACATTCCATTACGAATATTGTAACTGGAACTGCAACGGATGATCATCATGATAAAGCTGGAATTGAAGACACTAAAAAGAATGAGGCAACAACGGACGTAGCTAATACAACAGACCCTGAAAAATCTAGTTCTCTTCCTATGATTTTCTCGATTGTTGCTGTTGTCCTATCATTAATTGCTGTTGTACTTGGATTCCGTAAAAGATAATCTATTACCAAAGTGACTTATTCATCTGCTGAATAAGTCACTTTTTTTGCACATCGTCCCATAAAGCGTATAAGCAATCCTAGTACCTCATAAAAATAAAATTTCATAGTTTTTTTAGTTCATCATTTAACTTCCGTGCTTGATTTTTGAAGTAAAGATAGAATGCAACCCAAAAGATCGTATAGACGACAATGGAAATTAAGAGTGTTAACAAAATATTTATCATATTAAATGGGATCCATCCGATCGTAAGCGCCAAGAGGAGGTAAAGGATCATAACGGTTAAAAAATGAAGAATGGTCTGATGGGAAAGTTTCAAATTTCTAATTTCAAAGTACAAAGGACTGACTGTAAAAAACCAGCCGCAGAGAATAGAACCTATGGAGTTTTTTAAAAATAATGGTCCATCTATCATTTCCATGCCACCGAAAAGGATATTTAAATTGGTGATTAAAACCGCAATAAAACCACCGAAAAAAATACCGATGAAACTACGGATTATAAAAGATTTCATTCTACTTTCCTCCTATTCAATTTTAGAACTTCTTTAATCACAGGGACATAGGTACGAGACACATATTCTTTCTTTCCTGATTTGAAGTAAACGCAGAGTGTCCCATTGAATGATGCTTCAAAGCGGCTCAATTGATTCAGATTGGCGATAACCGATTTAGACAGGCGGATAAATTTTTTAGAAGGGAGGATGGCCTCGAGCTCATATAATTTCTCTTTTAAAATAAAAGAATCTGTTTCCGTTACGGCAATAATATGATCGTTTTCAGTATGAAAATAGTGGACGTCATCCGGTTTGAGAATATGTTGCATTTCTCCCTTTTTTCCAACCAGGAATTGTTGCTCCCTTCCATAGATGAAGTCAATGAGTTCCTGTATATTTTGATCCAACTCAGGCCCTTCAATGGTAACTCTTATTTCTTTAAGTGCTTTGTCAATATTAAGGAAAAGTTTCAAATTTCAGACACCTCTTTTCACACTAAAGTATATTCGATTCAGCTCTCGATGTCTGTCAATAAATGTTCTGTTTATCCTCCTTTCATTAACTTTCTAATCAAATTGTATGATGAAATTCCTTTCAAGTCTGTATCATTCCAGTAAGTGGAATGGGGAAGAGGGTAACCTGTGGAAAATAGATGGTGACTTACATAAAAGGGAAACCATAACCCGTTAAACGAAAACAACAATTGTTGAGGAAGTTATAGAGAAAGATAAAAACCTTCAACTGTGAGATAAGTATTGTTACAGTATTTTTGGAAAAGTATTGCACCTAAAGTAACGCGGTCAAGAGTTGAAGATCCAGCTCCCAATATGATGGTTTTTTGTTATTGAACGATGCATTTTAATTAAAGAGGAATAAGTATCAGACACTACTAGAACCAAAGACGACTATGTTCATTTGTATGCCGACTTAATCGTAGATGAAGGCAATCCCACACCCACTCATCCCATTCGCGATTAGAGTAGTAAGGAAAGAGGTAACTTACCATTCGGCGTGTTCTAAGTTAAGTAGATATTGTGTGTTCTTATCAGCAAGTTTGTACCATACAAAAAACTCTCAAACGAATATTTTAAAATTAGATTAAAGTTCCTTTTTAATCTATAAAATTTGATATAAGGGAGTTTTTGAATAAAACTACGGAACGACTTTCTATACATCGGTGACTTCTCAGACAATACCGTGAAGGCTTTTGATGCAGAAACGGGGAGGTTCCTTGGCAGTTTTGTTGCTTCAGGCGACCAGGGCTTAAACGGTCCCACAGGACTTATCTTCGACCATGGAGGGAATCCCCTTGTTACTAACCAAAATGTGGATCCTCCTCCTCCTCCAGCACAACAAAATGGCGAGGTTTTGAAGTACAATGGACAAACTGGACAGTTTCTAAGAATCCTTGTACCACCAGACCAAAATGGACCGTTTGCTCCACGCGGCATCGTCCTGTCGAAACAAAATATACTGTTTGTGACCGACGTGGGTGATTTCGGCATACCTGGTGAAGTGAAGATGTATAATGGCTTCACTGGCGACTTTCTAGGCAACCTGGACCACACAGGCTTCAGCCCTTTCCACCCCCGCGCATTAGTATTCGGCCCTGACGGCTTGCTGTATGTCTCCGCGATTGACTTTATAGAACCGGGAATTATAGCTCCGGAAAAAGGCTGGGTGCTGCGCTTTGATACGAAAAACAAAAAATTACTTGATGTCTTCATTAGCAATAACGACGTAACAGATCTCCACCGACCTGAGGGCTTGGTGTTTGGTCCTGACGGCAACCTTTATATCACCAGTTTCCGTTTGAACGCCAATGACACCGACAAGATTCTGATTATCAACCGCCATACACGCAAACTTATCGACAAGATTGACCTTGATGCCGTCGGACAGCCCCGCGCCTTTGCGCAGGCACTTCTGTTCGGTCCCGAAGGAAAACTGTTTGTCCCTATTACAAGCAACGGTCCTGACACCGGTTCGGTGCGTCGATACAACGTCCATCATCATCATAAGACTTTCGATGTGTTTGTACCACCAGCATTATTGGGAGGATCATTAGGGTTGCCGTTCTATCTGACATTTGGCAATACAGACCCCGCCACACTAGATTACGAGGGTGACCGGGAAGAAAGTAGCGACCATCATCATCATAGTCACCATCATAACCATCATGATTTAAGTAGTGACGAGAGTAGTAGTTAGAATTTAAAAATCAAGGAAAGACCGTTGGTCAGGATAGTTTAACAAACTTAAAAGAAGCCAGTGGAGAACGACATCTGGCTTCTAGATTGTACAAAAAAAATTAAATTGGAGTCTTTATTTGACAAATTGGGTGCAAGAGGTGAAGAACTAGGATTGCTACTGCGGTCCTTTGTTATTCAGCTAACGGACAGGTTAATATAAAAAGGATTCTTGATTGAAAGTGAAGAATATTAAATAAAATCATCTAAAATTTTTAGAGGATAAATAAAAATATTATGATTCGGGTAGAGGTGAAAGTCGATTATCAATTATCTTTCATCATTCATCAAACATTATTAAATGTTGGGGAGGTGAAAATCGTTTTTAAGATTTCCTCACACTGAAAAAGGGGTTTCAGTAGAGAATAGGGAATATGAAAAAATAGGTTAAAATGCAGTTTGTACGACATTATGTTCATTTTGCATTTAGCTATTGACCAAAAAGGTTTAGGCAGTGTGCTATCGAGTCTATGTTATACTTAAAAGTTCTTGCCTTTCAGAATATACTAAAAAATAGTAGCTTTTAACGACAAGGAGTTGAGATTATGAAATTACTACTTACATCTGCAGGCATCAATAACAAAAGCATACATGACGCGCTGGTTGATATGCTGGACAAGCCAATCGCCGAATCCAACGCTCTGTGCATCCCCACAGCGATGTACGGACACCCCTGGGTCGGCCCCGGCGTCAAAGCCTGGGAGTTCATCAGCGGGAAAGAAGAGAATCCCATGGTCGACCTGGGCTGGAAGTCCGTCGGCGTGTTGGAGCTCACAGCGCTGCCAAGCATCGACAAGGACCGCTGGGTGCCGCTGGTCCGGGAGACGGACGTCCTGCTGGTTTCGGGCGGCGACGCCCTCTACCTGTGCCATTGGATGCGGCAATCCGGGCTGGCAGACCTCTTGCCGTCGCTGCACGCAGTCTATGTGGGAATGAGTGCTGGGAGCATGGTGATGGCACCTAACATCGGGGACTTCTTCGTTGGCTGGACTCCACCCAACGGTGGTGATGAAACGCTGGGACTTGTCGATTTTGCAATATTCCCGCATTTGGATCACGAGATGCTGCCGTATAACACGATGGTTAATGCAGAGAGATGGGCCGCCGGGATGCAGGGGGCGGCGTATGCAATTGATGATCAAACCGCCATCAAAGTGATCGACGGAGAGGTCGAAGTTGTCTCCGAAGGGCATTGGAAACTGTTTTCGCACTGATATTACTCCGCCGCTAGACATATCAAAAAACTTAAGCGAGATTCTTGTGATGAAAATATGATTTCACTTGACTGGGTCTTCGCTTCAACCAGCGTCAACAGATGAAGGCTGGGCATTGCTTGATAACTTTGGGTCAAAGAATCTTGATAATATAGGGAAACAGTAGAAGTGTTCTAATTCAAGGTAAAAGCAAAGTAAGACGTTAAACTGGTGTGCACCCAATTTAAGCTTTAATGAAATAGAAAGATATGCTAAACGGAGTCAGACAACACTGGTTTCGTTAGTTTTTGTAAAATCACCAGCACCACTTTTGTTTCCACATACACTCTGGATATGTGGAGTGTGGAAACACGTGGTTTTAATACATAGTTGGCTTGGTCAATAAAAACCCTTATTGAATTTTGAAAGAATAAAAAATGGTCAATCAGAAATATATTGCATTCTGGCTCACCTTATAATACGAGAGGGGCAGGGCAGCTGTACAAGTTTTAAATTTAATGGTTTTAAGTTATCAAGCATTTCTTTAATTTAGGAATGCTTTTTATTATTGCTCGAAACAAAGGCCTTGAATACAATAAAAATGTTATTGGAATTAATAAATATTTATTGTAAAACGATAAAAAGTATATTAAAATCAATATAATAATTATGTGAGGTGCTTATTATGGAAAAAGTAACTATATTGTTTTAAAAAACTGTTCTTTTTTAGGAGTGCCAGTTTTTGCTCTGTGCATCTTTAGTGCAGAAAACCAATATTTCAATTTTAGAGGAGGTATACAATGGACATTAACAATTTGATTATTGAAAATGTTGCTGACCCTCATGAGCTGGAGAGAATGTATAGAAAAGACCCAAAAGCTTTTAAAAATTTATTCTCACACGCATGGGAACAAAATCCTGATTCTCCGGTTCTTGGCGTTTGGTATGAACGATTGTATTTCAAAGAGAAGGCAAATAAAGTAAAATCTTCCTTGCTTCAAAAAGGCTTCTTTTTCATGGGCATTTTAGCCATTCTGTCCGGGATAAGCACTAGGATCATTTTCCATTTTGTCGAACAGGAAGCAATTGCTCCAATTAACCTAGCTTTTGGTATCATTCCATTTATTGCTGCCTATTTTGTTTACAATAATCCTCCGAAAAAAAGTGTTATTTTTTCCATTGCAGCGTTGTTCCTCATTTCTGGGTTTTATCTTAATATGCTGCCATTAAATTATAAAGACAGTATTATTCTTGCTTATATACATCTTCCCATACTCTTATGGGTATTGGCAGGGCTTGCATTTACAGGAAATCAATATTCAAAAGGCAGCGCAAGATTAGCCTATATTAAATTCAATTTGGAATTTGGGATTCTCTACGCTTGCATGGCGGTTAGCGGAATGGTGCTAGCAGCACTCACCATGAGGTTATTTAGCTTTATTGGCATGGAGATCGAAGACTTTTATTTTAGTAATGTCGTTTTATTTGGTGCTGCCGCTCTGGCTATTGTGGCTGCATACTTAGTATCCATGAATCTTAAACTTGCTAAGAATATTACACCCTATCTAGCTAAAATTTTTAGTCCGCTAGTCTTGGTCACCTTGTTGGTCTATCTTATAACGGTTATTTGGGTCGGAAAAAATCCATTCTTGGATCGCAATTTCCTAATCGCCTTTAACGGAATACTCCTTGGTGTATTGGCCGTTACCATCTTTTCCATTACCGAAAGCGACTCTGACGAGAGAAAGACCATATCAGATTATATCAATTTTGCCTTAATTGTTCTTGCGCTAATCATTGACAGTGTGGCTTTGTCAGCCATCGTGTTCAGACTTTCTTCTTATGGGATTACGCCTAATAGACTTGCCGTTTTAGGTGTCAACATACTTATCTGGGCAAATCTCATTTGGATTATGCTATCCTATATGCGTTTTCTGCAAAACAAATCCGGACTTTCAACTATCCAAGATGCCGTTACCAAGTATTTGCCGGTCTACGGACTTTGGGCAGCTTTCGTTACATTTACTTTTCCAATCCTTTTTAATTAGAAAGGATATGTTTATATAAAGAACATCTAATGTTCTATAATGAACAAAACCCTTATTGCCGATATTATGCAACTTTTATACAGAGTTGCATAATTATCGGCATTTTTCATTACTGATGTTAAAAAGAGGTTAAGCAATCTAGAAGACATAATAATATTGTTGCTGCTGGATTCTTTCAAATATATTCAGTTCATGTGCCACCGAAAAGGACTTCATGAAACGTATTTGAAAAGCTAAACTTGAAGTTTTTATGTTTGAGATTGTATAAATTAATAGTGAAAAGAGGTACTTACACTAAAGGGTGCAAGAGTTGAAGATAATGCTGCATTATTTTTGGAGGTAACTATTTTTAGGCTAAAATTTACTAAATGAACAAAATATCTGAAATGTTGGTGGTACCCTTTTGAATAAAAAATTTTTCTTTACAAACAATATGTTTGTATACTACCAGCTCAGGAGGGTTCGAATGGTAAATATATTGGAAACTGTCATCGATGCCATGAAATCACTGACAGTTCAAGACGAAGACCAACCACTTCATGTTGGAGAGGTGATGTCATGCTGGATTTACTTAGCAGGACTTGAATTGGCTAAAGCATCTGTTCAAGCAGGTATTAATACCACGACAGATGCCGAACTAAAAGCAATTCTTGAAGAAGATATGAAATTAGGAACCAGTCAAAGAGAACGACTCCATGATTTCATGATTAAGGAAGGAATTCCGCTGCCTCCTGCCCCTGAAGATATGCCAAAATCAGACTCTAATAGTATCCCTCTTGGAGTTAAATTAACGGATGATGTGATAGCAAACGAATTATCATTAAAAATCGTAAGTTTAATTATGCGTGCAGCTGGTGCTGCCTCTGAATCGATTCGCACAGATGTTGGTTTATTATTTATTCAGTTTCAAACTGAAAAATTTTCCTTCGCAGCGAGATTAAAACATTTAATGCGTAAACGTGGATGGATTAAAGTACCACCTTTTTACATACCGCCTGGTTCTCAACAACCATTAAGTTAATGGGATACATAGCTACATGAAATAACCGTGAATAATTAATAAAGAGCTAATGACTAGTCCGATTCTTCATACGAAGGTCGGCTTTTTCTTATTCCACTTTGATATTCTATTTACTGGGAACGTATGGGTGAATTGGTTTGGTGTTTCTTATATTTTATACGTCTTTTATACGTTGTTTGTTCGTGTATGTATATCTAAGGAAAGCATCCTCTTTAATTTTCTTCTTTAAGTAACTTTGCAGGGTACTAAATTAAGAGGAATTGGTAGTTTCTTTCCTAAATTAAGGAATGTGATTATTTGGAAAAAATGCCGCCACTATTAGGGAATCTTTCCGAAAATCAGGTGGTTATCATAAAGCTGTTGGTGAGATTTTCGAATGTAAACTATAGACCAGGGGGGGACAGTCCCCCTGGTCCATATTACTTTTTGAAAATTCTATAATTTGGTATGATGTACTTGGTAAAGAAAGTAAACAGAGGGAGTGGGTAAAAATATGGAATACATAACACTTAATAATGGGGTAAAAATGCCAATTGTCGGGACTGGTACAAATACGTATGGAAAAGAAAATAACGATTATTACGGTGCGTTAAAAAGTGAAATTCCTGAACTTGTTTCAGCACTTGAATTAGGATACCGATCAATAGACGGAGCCATTAAGTATCGAAACGAAGAACTTGTGGGTAGAGTGTTAGCAGAAAGCAATGTGCCTCGAGAAGAGTTATTCATTACGACAAAGGTTCCAGCCAATGAAGAATATATTTCTTCAAAGGAAGCTACTCGAGCAGCGATTGATAACAGTCTAAAAAACTTCCAAACAGACTATCTCGACCTGCTTCTGATTCATTTCCCGATCGAAGACAAAGTACAACTTAAAAACACGTGGGAAGTCTTTGAAGAATATTACGAAGCGGGCAAACTAAAAGCAATCGGCGTATCAAACTTTGGAAAACATCATCTAGATGAATTGAAAGAATTCGCGAAAGTAAAACCAGCTGTTAATCAAATACAAATTAACTTAAAAGAACCTAACCAAGATCTCCTAGCCGTATTACAAGACGAGGGCATTACACCTGTTGCCTGGGGACCGATGAAAGCCGAAGACCACCAAAAAGAAGTGTTGAATGAAATCGGTAAAGCCTATCAAAAAACTGGTGCACAAGTCTTACTGAGATACCAAATCCAACGAGGTGTGGTCGTTATTCCAAAATCACATAACCGTGAAAATCAAGCATCTAATCTAGATCTTTTCGATTTCGAATTAACTGCAGAAGATGTGGAGAAAATTAATAACTTATAATTCGTTAATCCTTCATCCTAGAGAAATGAATAATATCGCGGGGATGAAGATTTTTTCAAAACTAGAGTTAAAGAGTAGAGCTGTCATAAGGGCAGCTTTTTCTTGTTGTGCTAACGAAGCAGGTTAATGGAATAAGATAAATTGAAATTCATTTCTCTTAAACTAATAGGGTGCTATCTTAATAACGAAGGATTGCTTGTTCTCACCCAAGCTGAGTCTAAATTTTACATATGTACAATCCTCAAAACCCTGTAGTGCATAAGTTAAAAAGGACTCATTTAAAGGCAGGTGAATTTTATGCATTCAGGTCAATCTTGGGGGCAATGGCATCAGCAGCATCCTCACGGTACTTGGCAACAGTGGCAGCAACAGTACCATCCACAGCAACAGTTTCCGCATGGCTCTTGGCAGCAGTGGCACCAGCAACATCCTCATGGTACTTGGCAACAGTGGCAGCAGCATCACCATCCGCAGCACCATCCGCATCACCCATTCGTCCCTTGGCACTTATGGCACCAACAGCATCCACACGGTACCTGGCAGCAGTGGCATCAAATATATCAAAGGAGTTAATGGAATTATTGAATTAGTGGTGAAATATTTACCACCTAATTATTTAAAGGTTATCATTATACAGTTTCGGTGGCGATGCTTCAATTACGAAGGATCGCCATTTCTTACTGAAGTAACGGGCCGGTTGGCGGAATAAGAAATGTGCAGATGTAAAATGAGAGTAGTAGGTTCCAAATGACACACTAAATCTTTTTTTTTTGGACATACTGAGCCACCATTAAAGGTATTGTATTGGCTGAAAGCTTACAAGAAAAAGAGGTAAAATTGCGCCTCTTTTTCTTTTTTTACTTAATCTTCTGATGCAAGCACGCCATCAATTTTAGTTTTTGCTGACTCAATAAATGGCTTAGAATCATCGATATCAGTTTTAGCCATATCCAATTGAGCTCTATCTAACTCACCTAAAGTTGGATCTAATGCCATTGCTCTATCAATGAACGCCTTTGCTTGATCAAGTTGAACTTTAGCTACGTCTGTTCTTCGCTTCGCTTCATTTAAAAGCGCTCTACCTTGTGGATTAGCCATAATATTCCCTCCTTTCGTTTTAGAAGTCTTTTAATTTTATGTATTTCTATTAACAAGTGATTGGACAAGCATGTATTTTAAATGCCCTTTTTTTGTATTTTAGATCGAGAAAAAGTGTAATTAAAGTAATGGGGGCAAGAGTACAACGATACTGTTCAGACGGAAATAAAAAAGGACGATTTCCATATGAATGGTGATCGTCCTTCTGCAACTAATGGGGGAGATAGTGAAAGAACGGGTATCGCTGAGGCGAGCCTTCCTTGTTAGCAGGATAATCAATAAGAAGAATATGCCTTATGTCTCAACAGACAAATATTATTCATTAAGAAAGGGATGATTACGATGACAAAATTATCTTATAGCGGTTTTATATAAAATGAAATGTGAGTAAGAAAAGTTTCAATGTATATATATTAAAATCGATGTAACTTTGTGAACTGGTATACTTAAACGGGTAGCAAGAGTTCAAAAAGGACTGTTGCGGCAAATCTAAAGAAGGGCCTAGAAATATTTCCAGGCTCTTACGTTATTGTATAAATGCTGCTTTTTGGATCACTTCATAATTTTTATGGTTGATAATGGTTACGTTATTTTCAAAAGAAATATCCGTTGGATTTTTAAGTATTTTTATCATTACCGAGCTTTCATAAACCTTTTCCACAATACCTATAATTCCTTTGTTAGATCGAATCTGATCTTTTACTTCTGCTATTTTCAAGAAGCCTCACCCTTTTTTATTTTCTAATTTACACTAAGTTTTCTGAAAATTCAATCCCCTAAAGATTTGAAACACAATTAAAATATTCTATTTATCAAAGTATTGCATAAGGATAAAAAAAGATTGTGAAAAAATGTACTTAAGCTAATGGGTTAGTGAAAAAATATATAAACATTTATGAAAATATGGTATTTTTATACAGTGATTCTAGTAGAAAAATCGAAGAAGATGTAATAGTCAGCTAGTAAACCAAAAATTCAGGTAAACTTTAAATTAAGGATAAAAGGTTCCTGCAAAATTTTATTATCAAGGAAGAGAAGTAGCAAGATGGAAAATGAAAACTACTGAATGGTTCAAGTCATATTTAGTAATTGAAGAGGAATGTCCTATACAAGAGCAGAATTTTTCATTGGTCTTTTTCAAGCCATTTTCTATATTGGTGACTAACAATTTCAAGTAATTTATATTTATTTAATAATGAATATGAAGTGATGTACTAAATGAACTACGGTCAAGAGTTTAAGATGGGATCGCTGTTTCGGGCTCTTTTTCTTATTGAGCTAACGAAGCGGGAAATTTAATTGTAACTATGTTATGTTGGGGATAAATAATCAATACTTTAATGGTAAGGAGATAAGATATTGAGTAAGACAAGCAATACTGAGATTATTTTGGAAAGAATTTCTGATGCGTTTTATTCGTTAGATAAAGATTTAAAATTTGAATACATAAATAATGTAACAGAAAGTCTCTTACAAATTAACCGTGGAAAGGCGATTGGACAATATATAAATGAAGTATTACCACATAGTGATATACAGAAATTTGTCAAGCGATACAAAAGGGCTTTATTAAAACAAATTCCGGTAGAATTTAAAGAGTATTTTAACAATAGATGGTATGAGATAAGGGCTTTCCCGTCAGCTGATGGTTTGTCCGTATTTTTTAGAGATATTACAGAACAAAAGCAAGAGTATCAAAAAATGAATTATCTGGCTAATTATGATGTTTTAACAGATTTACCCAACCGATATTTTTTTAAAAATTACTTAAATGATAAGCTACAACCTCCTGAAGTGTCTATTGCAGTTATATTTATATCTATGAACAAAATAGAAAAAGTAAATGATACATTTGGTCATGAAACAGGTGACCAATTAATTAAACAAACTGCAGAACGTCTAAAAAGGATTGTAGAACCAGTAGGGTTTATTGCTCGTTATTCTGGAAACGAGTTTCTTGTCGCTATGGAATACCGTGATGAAAAGGAGATATTGTCTATTATTGATCAAGTAATGGAATCGGTTTCTAGTCCATTTTTAATTAATGGTTTTGAACTAAATACTTCAATATGTATGGGCATAAGTCAGTCTCCAAAGGATGCACAAAATGTAGAATTCCTAATGAAACATGCTGCATTCGCTATGAATAGAGCTAAAAGAGCAAGTGGTAGTAATTTTAAGTTTTACTCCTTTAATGAGGGTGAAGGAAGCATTGACCCATTAAAGTTGGAAGTGGAGCTTTATAAAGCTATAGACCGCGATCAGTTATTCCTCCACTATCAACCTAGAATAAATTTAAATACAGGGAAAATAGTGGGTGTAGAAGCGTTAATTCGTTGGGAACATCCCGAGTGGGGATTGGTTTCACCTGAGATATTTATTCCAATAGCTGAAGAAACAGGATTAATTATACCTATAGGTGAATGGGCTTTGAATGTAGCTTGTAAACAAAACAAATTATGGCAAAAACAAGGATTTAATACAGTAGTTTCTGTCAATTTGTCAGCAATTCAATTTAATCAACCAAATTTAATTAATACAATTGAAACTGTTCTTAAAAAAACAGGACTTGAACCACATTTTTTAGAAGTTGAAATCACTGAAAATATGGCAGCTGATATAGACAGTACAATTTTAATGTTACAGCGCCTAAAAAGGATAGGTATTCTTATAAGTATTGATGATTTTGGAACTGGATTCAGTTCTCTTAGCTATTTAAAATATTTCCCTGTAGACACCTTAAAGATTGACCGATCATTTGTTAGAAAACTTCATAACAATCCTGATGATGAAACAATTGTTAAAACAATCATTACGATGGCTCATAATTTAAACTTGAAAGTAGTTGCAGAAGGAATTGAAACAAAGGAGCAACTTGTTTTTCTGCAAAATTATTTATGCGAAGAAGGGCAAGGTTTTTTCTTAAGTAAGCCGTTACTAGCCAATGAATTAGAACAAAAACGTTCTAGCATTGAACAAATTGTCGAAGACCAAGGGATCCCTGGGGATCTAAAAGAAAAATTGCGGTTGAAAGAATTTTATGAAAAAGCTAAAACAGAGTTACAAGATACTGTTCGATTACAACAAGGTATGATTTTCAAGTTTAAAAAAATTAATGATCGATTTATTCATACACTTTGCGATGGGGAATTACTCTACCGGTTTGGAATGATTCCTTCTCAAGTTATTGGTAAAAGTTTAGAGGAGTTTCTGCCTCATGAAAATGCAATCGAAAAAGCTTCCTTCTACAATAGGTCATGGGAAGGAGAAGAATTTGTTACTTATGAAGACGAGTTTAATGGAATTTGTTATTTAGCCACTTTACGCCCTTTAAAAAAGGGAGGAAAAGTAGTTGAAGTTATTGGGTCCTGTATTGATATAACAGCACGAAAAAAAGCAGAGAAAGCTTTAAAAGAGAGTGAGTTTAAATATCGCCTTATTACGGATAATATGACTGACTTAATAATGTTATTGGACATCAATGGAAAAATATTATATTCATCACCGTCCTTAGCAAATATTATCGGTTACCCGTTAAGGTCATTTGTAGGTGAAAGTTCATTTGATTTAATACATCCCGAAGACAAACAAAACGTAATAATGGAGTTTCAAAAAGTATTAGACACTAAAACACCAGCTAGTGTGGAGGCTCGATTTTTGACAGGCAGTGGAAATTCCGTATTATTTGAAGGTGTTGGTACTCCGGTACTGGGGGAAAATGGAGAACCAGAATACTTTATTGTGGTTGGAAGAGATATAACCGAAAAAAGGATAAAAGAAGAAAAGCTCTCAAAGGCTGAAAAACTATCTGTTGTTGGTCAACTTGCAGCAGGAGTAGCACATGAGGTTAGAAACCCTCTAACGTCAATAAAAGGATTTATCAAGCTTCTTGAACAAGAGAGCAGCAACAAAGAATATTTTGAAATCATTTTTAGAGAATTTGAACAAATTGAGGGAATTCTAAAAGAATTTTTAACTCTTGCAAAACCACAGGAGATACAGTTGAAAAAGGTTAATATTCAAACTATTTTTAAAGACGTTACAATATTACTTAAGCCCGAAGCCAATTTGAGAAACGTAGTGATTTTACAAGAATTTCAACCAAATCTTCCACAAGTTTTGTGCGATATGAAACAAGTTAAACAAGTTTTCATTAATATAATAAAAAATAGCATTGAAGCAATTCCTAATGGAGGATTTGTGAAGATTGAGGGTTCTGTAGAAGATGGAAATCTCCTAATCAAAATAATTGATAATGGAATTGGTATAAATAAAGAACGTATTAAACGGTTAGGTGAGCCGTACTACAGCAATAAAGAAAAAGGTACGGGTCTGGGCTTAATGTTATGTTATAAAATTGTTCGGCAGCATAATGGGAGCATAATAGTAAAAAGTAAGGAAAACCATGGTACAACGGTTGAAGTTAGGTTACCAATAAATACATCACAATAAATGTGCCTAATCGATTTAAAAATATCAAGGCAATTTGGAACTGGGATAGTCGAAATAAAACCCATTTGCAAAAGGTAAACACTGACAAGGTGTATTAAGTATTAGAATATTACAAGCCTATCATTTGCCATGTAAAGTATCGGAACATATTTAAGGCAAGTGTTTTAGACGCCTTTTACTATCCAAAAGTTGATGGGAAAAGATGTCCAGAATCTGCTAGATACTTGAATAAAAAATATTTAAAAACCAACACTAAATTGAATAACTTCGGAAAGGCTGTGTTTTTATTGAATCAAGAAACAAAAGTTGCTAATGAACTCCAAAAAATGATGACCTGGAACCTAGTTCCTGTATCAGTTCAAGAAGATATAAATGAGATTTGCGACAGTTTAATGAATGGATCTGTAACACTATATGATTTGGAAAATCGAGATCCCTATGTGGTAGAAATCATTCATAAAGCAATGAATCAAGCAGGAAAAGAACACAAATCAAATTTCGGGAAATGAACCGGTGAGCCCTAAATCAAGAAGAAAAAATGAATAATTTTGAATGAACTAATACTTCTCTAATTAGATCAATGTTGATAGACACATAAAAATAAATATAAAATGGATTGGCTCAAATCCAACCCCAACCCCTTAACATTACCATTACTGCTTATATTGGAGCTCTTCTTGTTCCATTTGTTTAATACCGGGCTCAATACTGTCAATTATAGCTTTAGATTGTTGTGCAGCATTTTGGTATAGTTGCTTATTTTCAATCTGTAAAGAAAGCTTGCTTGTACACTTTTTAACCCTCTAAAGTTTGGTTTACTTGAGTTGCAACAGTCATCTTATCTAGAGATATTTTCTTAAACACATCCAATATTAATAATATAGTTGTTCAAAAAAGCCCTTAGATTTAAATGATCTAAGGGCTTTTCGTATGCATTTAAAGGGATACAGCAAATTTTTACGGCTACACCGACGAAAAAAGGTACCTTGCTCCATTTAACCTGTGGGAAAGAGAGCATTACAATAAATCTTCTCCAATAATAATCTAAGAAAGAATCATTAAGTCTCGTCCAAACTGTTCTGTAAGAATAATGCTAATTTGACTGTTTTAAAAAACTCACCCAACTTCTTACTTTAATTGGAGTAGAGGAAAGTGGTTCCATCTAAAGTATATTCCTAAAAATCATTGGGAAGTTTAGTAAAGAATGTGAGCACTGCGCGCAGCGTTTAAATTTTTTAAGAAAGATGGGAAATTTATTGTTAAAGCTGAAAGAATTATATTCAGACCTTCAAAACCAAACTGAAAAAGCAATAAAAGAAATAGAAAATTCTGATCACCCGATTGCGATTTTACTTCTAACTATTTTGAGAGAGCAACTGGAAATGATTAAAAAGCTAATGCAAGAGCTTTCAAATGATGGGGCCGAACTAAAGAACATGACAGAATTTCTGACCATTATTTATCATGATAATGAAATAGCCAACCCTACATTTCGAGCATGGAAAAGAGCGGTTGAATGGATGCGTCTTCCATACCTGGAATCAGTGAGAAATTTGGAGCCTTTGTTCCAGGAAATTAAGACCAACCTTGAACACGCAGCTGCCGAATTGGAAAGGATTTACGGGGCTAAGCAAACGAAGTATATCATTCCTTCTTTTTACATATCTGCCCTTCGCTAACAGCAACATCTTTTTTTCTCACAACTACTATCCAAGGAGGAAGATCAATGTCCTGGGAAACTGAAAGAACCGATATAAATGTGTACAGCCAGGGAGATATTGATAAGTGGGTGTACAGTACTTGTAATATATGCTCAATCGGCTGCGGCTGCTATATAGCTGTGAAAGATGAGAAGATAGTTGGAATCAAGGGGAACAGTGCACATCCCATTAACAGAGGCAGACTTGGCCCCAAAGGGGAAAATCAGTGGTATGCCAATAACAGTCCCGACCGTTTGTTAACTCCCATGATCCGTGATTCTTCCGGAAAGTTGGTCCCTGCAACATGGGATGAGGCGATGAATTTAATGGTAAAAAAAGCGACTGATTCTCTAAAACAGAGAGGGTCAAATAGCATAGCCATCTATTCAACCGGACAAGGTTTCTTGGAGGATTACTATACAATCGCAAAAATCGGCAGGGCTGGCTTGCAAACTCATTTACTAGATGCAAATACCCGGCTTTGTACAGCTACCACCGAATTTTGCTTACTACAATCATTTGGTGCAGATGGCAGCCCTGCTTCCTTTGATGATGTAGACGAAACTGAAACGCTAATGTTGTTTGGACACAATGTAGCTGAAACGGGTACAGTGCTGTTTGAACGGATAATGAACCGTAAGAAAAAAACAGGAAAACCGTTCATTATCACTGTTGATCCTAGAAGAACACTGACAGCAAAGGCCGCGGATATCCATCTTCAGCTTTATCCTGGAACAAATGTGGCTCTTTTAAACGGAATCCTTCATTTGATTTTAAAAAATGGCTGGGTTGATCAAAACTTTATTGATAATCATACAATTGGGTTTCAAGAAATGGAGGAATCCGTAAAAAATTGGACCCCGGAGAAAACGTCTGAAGTAACGGGGGTACCTATCGACTTAATCCTGCTTGTGGCAGCACAGCTTGGGAAAACTCCATCACTAATCACCACCACTCTGCAAGGAATCTATCAAAGCGCTGATGCGACAACAGCTTGTGTCGCCATCAATAATTTGCATTTGATTAGAGGGTTAATTGGCAAGCCAGGCTGCGGACCATTCCATATGGCAGGACAGCCAAGCTCATCCTCCAACCGGACAGCAGGCGGAGTGGGAACTTTTCCGGCACAGCGGAATTCGTCCAATCCGTCACATATACAAGAGATGGCAAGGCTATGGAATGTAGATGAAGCAAAACTTCCGGTGGGACCGGAAAAGGGTATTGAGGAACAAATTGATATGATGGAAATGGGCCAAATCGGCTTCTTTTGGAATATCGGCACCAATCCCATGGTTTCTCTTCCGAATAGACGGCGGGCCAAAGCAGCATTTGAAAAAACATTCGTTGTAGTTCAGGACCCTTTTTTAACTGAGACAGCGACCGTTGCGGATGTTGTTCTGCCAACTGCTTTATGGGGGGAAAAAGAGGGAGTAATGGAGAATACAGATCGAACGATAAATTTATTAAGAAAAGCCGTAAACCCTCCGGAAGGAGTAAGAACTGATTTTGAAATTTTGTTAGATTTTGCAAAACGGATGGGCTTAAAGGATCGTGATGGAAATCCGTTAATTGCTTACACAACAACAGAAGAATGCTTTGAAGAGTGGAAAAATGTCTCTCGTGGCCGTCCTTGTGATATGACCGGGATAACTTACGATAAGTTAGAAAAGTATAATGGCCTTCGCTGGCCTGTAAATGAAGAGCATCCTGAAGGTATAACTAGACTATATACTGATTTTAAATTTCCTACAGAAACAGAATATACCCAGAGTTTTACGAAACATCAATTTACAGGACGGCCTTTAACAAAAAAAGAATATGAAAGGAAAAATCCAAATGGCCGGGCCATCCTTTATCCAATCACCTATTTGCCGCCTGCTGAGCAGCCAACAAAAGAGTATCCAATGTGGCTGACAACAGGACGACTTGTTTGGCATTGGCATACCAGGACAAAGACGGCTCGATCACCTCTTTTGCATGTAGCTGCTCCCCAAGGATATGTGGAAATCAATGAGGCAGATGCAGAGTTACTTTCTCTTCTTCCTGGAGAACTTATACGTATCTCGTCCCCACGTGGATGGATTGAGGTTCCTGCAAGAATTGGAAATGTGGTACAAAAAGGACTAGTATTTGTTCCATTTCATTTTGGCAGTTGGGAGAGACGGGAAGCTGCAAATGAGTTAACAGCTGATTTTACAGACCCACTATCCAAACAGCCAACATTTAAGCAATCAGCATGTAAAATCGAAAAGTTGCGGACCCAGCATATTGTTACTGAAGAAGATACTTTACAATCGCTTGCTAATCAATATGGCATTTCTGCTGATAATTTACAAAAAGCCAATGCATTAATTTCACCCTATGATATTCAAATTGGGAAGATACTTGAGATACCAGCATCAACCCTAAATGTACCAATACCACCGTATTTACCAGAGTGCAAGGATGGCTCGTTTTAAAAAAGGGATTTTTATCTTTGTGAATAAAAAAGAACTTCTATGTAAGATTTTTAACAGGTTTACTTGTGAGGTGCAATAAGGTAAATCACAACCCTAACCACATAGGAAATCATATAACCTTTCACAACACAAATCACAGTATATTGTACAGTCCATAAGGCTTTGAGATAAAAATATCTCTAAGCCTTATTTTCTTTATTGGACTAAAGCAACCGTAAGTGTACAAGTTCATTAGACAGTGTTTGATAAGTAAGGGAAGAAATTTCCCTTAATTAGCAATTAAGATCAAGAATAACTTAAATAGGCGAAGAAATTTCCCCTATTGACTCAAAAAACTTCAGAATTGGGGATTTTGCTTTGTTTAAGCGAAAAACCTTCCCTTATTTACGCCGAAATGAGCCCTATTCTCCATTTAGCGGAAAAATTTCCGCTTATTTTATTACCACTAGTTACTCAATTAAGGATAAGACTTCTTATGTTTCAATGCGTTGGGGGAGTTTAAAAATTCACACACCCTCCAATACCTTGTGAATTAGAAAATGATAAGCAATTAAAATTCTCTAAAATGGTGATAAATCAATAAAAATCGCACTGTGAATCATATTGTGAATTCAAGTGTGTTTTGCTGTGTGGTTTTAAATGATTGCACCTCTAAAGTGAACCCGTTGAAATATTTTTCCCTTTTTATTTCTTCCCGGGGTTCTAATTTAATTTTCAAAAAAGCCCTCAGATTAGAATCGTCTGAGGGCTTATGGAATGTTATTTTCAAAATAAAAGTTAATTGCTATAACAGCGGAAAAAGAAGGCGGGCCCCTTGCTGCAATAACCGCTGTGAAGGCGAGCGTTGCAATAAATCATCCATTTGCAACGGGACAGAATCACAAAGGTCTTGCTCAAACTGTTCTGTAAGATCTATCGCCACATCTTTACTGTAAAAAAATTCACTCACTTCGTAATTCAAACGAAAACTTCTCATATCGTAGTTTGCTGCTCCCACTTCTGCTACTTCCCCATCGATAACCATCGTCTTCGCATGAAGCATTCCTTTGTTATATAAGTAGATTTGTACGCCTGCTTCCAATAACTCTCCATAATAAGTAAAGCTTGCACGCTCTACCATTTTTTGATTTACTTGACGAGGAACCAGCAATCTTATCCGTACTCCACGTTGCACAGCCGTCTTAAGCCCCATTATAATATCCTGATCTGGTACAAAGTAGGGTGTGGTGATATCAACAGTCTTTGTGGCTTGTGTTAACCCTATAAAGTACGCTTGCCTAATAAAAGGTGTAGGAATACTTGGATTACCTTCTACTGTCTGAACATAGGCTTGGTGCATTTTCTCATTAGTCGGAACTTTATTCGTCTTTGTTCGTTCAACAGTTCCCAACTCTGTGCTCCATTCTGTCATCATGGTAAATGGTTTTGACCTGCTGGTTTTAGGAATGATTAAGGAACCCTCCTTTGCTGTTATTGTTTTCATTCCAGATTTCCCCTTTATGTATTCAGGTGAGGCAATCTTCCAATGGTTCTCGAAAACCATTTTCAAATCAGCTGAAGCTTCACCAACTATTTTTACATGAGTGTCACGCCAGTAGCCTACATTTGGCTTTAATCCAGTATATTCTTCCCCAATATTAATCCCACCGGTAAAAGCTTCTTTGCCGTCGATTAGGGCAATCTTACAATGATCCCGGTTATTCAATGTTGAAAATATCCAAGGGGGACGTAAAGGAAAAATAGTCCGACATTCTATTCCAGCATCCATCATCCGAAAAACCTGATTTTTGGATATTTTCCTGCTTCCCCAACCGTCTCTTATAAACCGAATATGTACACCTTTCAATGACTGTTCAATCAGTAAGTCCGTAATGCACCTGCCGATTTCGTCGTCTCTATATATGTAATATTCAAGGTCAATCGTTTTTTTGGCGTTCTGTATAGATTCAATAAGTTTTTCATAAGTATTCATCCCATTTATAAGCACTTGTACTTGACCAGACTTTAATGCACTCCCGGTTAAATGTTTCAATGCTTTCGCTATTTGCTGAGCTGAGTTACCAAAGGAATCTGGAAGTATTTCTGATTCAGAAGAAATAAAAGCTGGCCTTTTACTTCGATTCATACGTATCGGATTTGATGTAATAAGATAGAGCACAAAACCAATTACAGGGAAGATAAAACTAATGAATATCCAATTTAAAGCCACTGCTGGTCGCCTTACCTCGCGAACCGCCATAATCATCATAAAAACAGTATTTAATAAGTAGAGTCCAAAAATCCATACCAATATAAAGACCCTCCTTTCTCTTTTAAAATGTACAAATGGTAACCCGTTTATAAGTATCTTTAAAATTTAGTTGCATAAGGAAAAAGTTGTAACGGGTCGCTAGAATCTTGGAAAAATAGCAAAGTCCCACTTAAGGAATACAGTATCCCCTAAAGGCTAATATAATTAAGTGATTAAGTAATAGTAATATTTTCTATAGAGGTGGTTAAAATAAGCACTCGTCATGAAAATATTGAGAAAGTCCGATTGTTGGAAGACAAGTTATTTGCGATGGATGCAACGGGGTGGTTGGAGTATGAGTTTTTAACATGGAAATGGTGGCTGTTGTTGTCCTTCTTCATTTCACCATGGATTTGTCGATAGATAATCACAAAGAAACGAAAATTAAAAGATGACATTATTAAATAAGCGAAAAAATAAAAAAAATATCCGGCAAAATGCCGGATGAATAGAGGTAGCTGACTACAACTTCAAATTAAAACTAAAAGAATTTACTAGGCATTAAGAAATCGTAAAGAGTATGTCAATTTTAGATGTGAAATGTTATGAGTTTTTCCATAACCTTATATTCCTTCTTTTATATACGAGATGGTTTTAGTTAGAAATTCATCCTGAGCAAAATAAATTTCTTTGGTTTGTTCCTGTTGCTTTTCTTCGAATACTTCTTCAATAACCTTTAATAATAATTGTTCATCCATTTAAAATCACCTCAATTATAGATTATCTTTTTCAATTTCTTAATAGGGTATCCTTAGCTGTAACAATTTCTTGAATATATCCTTTAGCTTAAAAACGATTATTATTTATAATTATCCATTTTGTTATCATTTCCTTCTAATTTAATGAACTTTCTTAATTTTTAATCAAATAAGTAGGGCCTATTTGCTTAGTGCACTAACGGGCAGGTTAGTGCACTAAGGTGGGATGATAAAGAAGTCTGAATTCTTAACATACAATCCATAAAGTAATTACCTCTTTTTAAAAATAATGTTTTGTCCAAACGATTTCTGATATTTTTCATATATTAAAATTATTGAAATGAGTTTGGAGGTTATTAATGTTAAGAAGTAATGAAAAAATGGAATGCCATTTTCATAGGGGTAAAAATCAAAATATCCAAACGAATGAATTGAGAACACATAAACATAAATTTGTTCCTAGATGCCGAGAGTTTGCATATGTAGTGAATTCTGGTACCCCTGAAGTTCCCGGTAATACTGTTTCCGTCATTGATACGGCAAAAGATAAAGTGATTGATACAATTAAAGTAGGAAATATGCCTACAGGTGTGGCAATAACCCCAAATGGAAAGAGAGTTTATATTGTAAATAATTTGGATTTTACCGTCTCTGTTATTAATACTGCTACTAACAAAGTGATTGATACAATTACAGTTGGAGAAACTCCGATAGCAGTTGATATTACTCCAGATGGTAAAAGGGCTTATGTTGGAAATGGAGCAGAAATAACACAAAATTCTACAGTTTCCGTTATCGATACGAGTAGCAATATGGTTATTAGTGTCATTCCAGTGGAATTTTTCCCCTTTGGAATAGCTATTGGCAATACTCCATTTGGAACTAGGGCTTATGTTTCAATTACTCCAGAGAGTATTGTCTCAGTCTTCGATGCGAACCCCAATTCTCCTACTTATAATACGATAATTGCTAACATTAAAGTAGGGGCAGCTCCTATTGATGTAGCCATAACTCCAGACGGAACAACAGTTTATGTAACCAATGCAGGTGATAATACCGTTTCAGCAATAGATACAGGAACCAACTTGGTTACGAATATCCCTGTAGGTACTGGACCTGCTGGAGTAGGTATTGGAAATACACCATTTGGAATGAGGGCATTTGTAACCAATTCAGACGGAGATACAATATCCGTTATAGACGCTGATCCGAATTCTCCTACTTTTAATCAAGTAGTCGATACAATTAAGCAAAGAGTTGGAGACTCACCAAGTGATGCAGCGTTTACAGCAGATGGAAGAAAAGGTTATGTCCCGAATAACTTTGATAACACCGTTTCAGTCATCGATACCTCATCTAATAAAATCATCAAAACCATAAAAGTGGGGAATGTGCCTAATACAGTGGCTGTTGGACGAGTTTGCAGATTAGTTGATGATGAAAGCAGTGATGAGAGTAGTGAACAACATCACCATCATCCACCTCATTAAGAAAGCCGTGACGAGAGTAGCAATTAATTTTTGAAAGTCAGATAGACAGTTTTCTTAGTTAAAAAGGAAAGGTCTTATTGTTTTGGATAGATAATCCTTATTGAAGTAACGGGTGCAAGAGTTAAAGATGGAGATCGCTGAGGCGATCCTTTTTTATTGTTGTGCTAACGGGGCAGGTTAGGTTTAAGAAAAGATTAAATATTATTAGTATAAAAAAACAAATAGTAGCAGAATAGTGTCGAACAAGCAAATATATCCTCGTATTTAATTAGTGAATGGATGCTATAACTTATGTTTTCTTTCTGGTCTTAGCTCTTACAATGCAATTATTTAAAGAATCAGAGAAAAAAGCGAGGGATTGTCAATTGGGGGAAAACATATTTTTCTAAATACACTTTATTATGTTTAACATTTTTAAATATATGTTCCTATTGATGAAAGCATAAGCATTTATTAATTTAGAGGAGATGTTATAGTGGGTTTCTTTGATCGGAAAGCTATTTGCGGTGTGTGTAATAAAGAAGTTGGACTTAATCGATACAAAATTAAAAAATCAGACGGTTGGTTGTGTCCCAGTTGTTTAAATGAAGTTGGTGGACCTACGGCAATTAATGTGAATAAAATTACGATTGAAGAAATCAAAGCGATTATTCAAGAGAAGGAAGACAAACTTGGTGATGACCCCATGTCACGTGCTGAAAATATGTACAACTATTGTATAGAGAATAAATTCGGTTCTGGTTTTAACGAAAAGTGGGGGGTTAAACACTTCAAAGTTTTACAAGATAATCTAATCCGCGGCGAAAAGGTATTAATGACCTTCATCGGATTACACAATTATCAATTCGTTACTAAACATGATAGTTACTATGCTTATGCAATTACCAATAAACGAATTTTGTTTGGTCAAAAGTCATTAACTGGCGAAAAATTTAAAGCTGTTAATCATGAAAAAATAAACGATATCTCTTTTGAAAAAGGAATGGTATTTGGTGTTCTCACTATCGATACTCCCCAAGAGAAGTTTAATATTGCTCTAGATTCAGCTTCCGCTACGTCTATAAACAATGCGATTCACGAAGTTTTGGACAATTTAAGGGTTTCTAATGCTCAAAAAAGTATTCCACAGCCATCTGCCAATACTTCTACTGCTGAAGAGATTTTGAAATTTAAAGAACTTTTAGATGCTGGAGTCATTACCGAAGAAGAATTCGAAGCTAAAAAAAAGCAGCTTCTTGGACTATAAGTGTTTCAACCTCCGTAATTTTCGGACTATACTCTTTAAAAAAATATGAAGGTTTCTCTAATGTATTCCGATTTAAAAACAACCATATAAGGAATAGCACCTAAACTTTAAGGAGCTTTACTTTAAGATCAGTTTGCTGCGGCAACCTTATTCTGATTAAACCATCTTCGAAATTCTCAGCGGTAAAATCGTTCATTATTATTTTGTATAGAGGCAGTCCGATGGCTTCCGCTTGTTTTTCTACTAGCAGTTCATCAATGTGGTGACTAGTGACGTTTCCATTGTTCGTACAGGTTGTCACTAACGATATAATTTTATACCTTGGATCCTTTAACAATTGGTTGACTAAGAAAACGGAGTCTTTTCCAGATGAAAAGGCAACGACGATATTTTCAAGGATTGTTTCTTCCATGGTCTCATCGTTTCTCAGATGATTATTAAATCACCTTCTCTTACTATAGTTATAGTTATTCTACTGTCCAATATATTGTAGCGTCCATCTAATTAAGAGAGTGTGGTTCAAATTTGATTAAAAATATGATAATCAAAATGTGTCCAGTCATTTTATCAAACGAACATACAACCGTAGTTGCTTATTACACACAAGAAGTTGAAATTGATGCTCTTTTTTGTTGAATAAAGGCTCAGTAAAAGAAAGACTTGGGCAAAAATAGACTGACAATTACATTACATCATTCTTATGTTTCCAACAGTATGGTGGAGTAAACGTTTGCTAGGCTGGGTATATACCCAACCATTACCTGTAGAAATGTTCAAAAAATTACAATAAAATAGAAGGAAACTTAATAAAATATTCACCGGGCTTACTAGTAGAAGTGGCTCCTTTTTCTATCTTCATAGTCAAAAATAGTTCATGCAAAAGGAGGCTGGAAAAATGTTTTGTCAAAACTGTCAAACATCGGTAGCGAGTTATCAGTTAAACTTCTCATTTAATCAGGGTCAAAGCCAAATTAGTTTGTGTGCGGAATGCTATGATATCGCAAAACAAAAATTGGAAAACGGCTCCATTAAACTTGACAACCAAATGTTCAATCTGTTGGACACAGATGGCAGCCAGCCTGAGCAAAACAAAAATGTCCATGTAACCAAGCCAAAGAAACGAAAAAAAATTAGCTTTCTTGATCAACATGGACGGAACTTGACGAATGAAGCAAAAGAAGGGCGAATTGATGATGTGATCGGCAGGGATCAAGAAATTGAACGCATCCTTCAAATATTAAACCGTCGCACAAAAAATAATCCGGTCTTAATCGGTGAGGCTGGTGTCGGGAAAACAGCGATCGTTGAAGGCCTTGCCCTTCAAATCGTCAAAGGAAAAGTACCACCGAAACTAAAAACGAAAGAAGTATATTTGCTAGACATCAGTTCACTTGTAGCAGGTACAGCCTACAGAGGACAATTTGAAGAAAAAATGAAAAAACTTGTTGCTGAATTACAACAACGAGAAAACGTCATTTTGTTCATTGATGAACTGCACATGATGGTTGGTGCTGGAGGTACGTCTGACGGTTCAATGGATGCAGGGAATATATTAAAACCAGCGTTAGCGCGCGGTGATATTCAAATTGTTGGCGCAACAACGATGAAAGAGTATCGCATGATTGAAAAAGATCCTGCACTTGAGCGTCGCTTCCAATCGGTGATCGTGAAAGAACCGTCTGTGAATGAAGCGTTTGAAATTTTAAAAGGAATTCGGCCAGCATATGAAAAGTATCACGATGTAACGTATTCGGATGATGTCCTAAAAGCATGTGTGACACTATCAAAACGCTATATTCAAGATCGCTTCTTGCCAGATAAGGCCATCGATTTAATGGATGAGGCCGGCGCAAAACTTAACCTTGCACACGGAGACCTAGATGTAAACTATTTAAAAGGTCGCTTACAAGAAATTGCTGAAGAAAAACAACAAGCATTGAAATTGGAGCACTATGAAAAAGCGGTGATTCTTCGTGATGAAGAGAGAGAAATCAAACAAATATTATCAGAATATTCAGATGATGTAACAAAAGATGTTACCGTCGAAATGATCCAAGAAATTATTGAAAAAGGTACGGGAATCCCTGTACAAAAGCTCCAAAAAGCAGAGCAGAAAAAAAGGATAGATTTGAAAGAGAGACTAGCAAGTAAAATTATTGGTCAGGATAAAGCTATTGAAAAAGTATCCAATGCAATCTTAAGGGCAAGTGTTGGATTAAAACCGAAAACACGTCCCACCGCTTCATTTTTATTCTTAGGTCCAACAGGTACAGGTAAAACCGAGTTGACGAAAACTCTTGCCGCCGAATTATTCGGCTGTAAAGATGCGATGATTCGCCTAGATATGAGTGAATATATGGAAAAACATTCTGTCTCTAAGTTGATTGGTTCACCTCCTGGCTATGTCGGACATGAAGACGCAGGTCAGTTAACGGAACAAGTTCGCCGAAACCCTTATTCCATCATTCTATTGGATGAAATCGAAAAAGCACACCCAGATGTGATGAATGTGTTTCTTCAAATCATGGAAGATGGCAGGTTAACGGATAGCCAAGGAAGAGTCGTAAGCTTTACGGAAACGATTATTATCATGACTTCAAACGCAGGTGTTGGAAACAAAACTTTAGGGCCAATTGGTTTTGGATGCGATGAACAGCAAGGAGCAGAGTCAAATATTGTCGATAAAATCGGAAATCACTTTAAGCTTGAATTCTTAAACCGTATTGATTCGATTATTGAGTTTAACCACCTACAAAAAGAGAACCTTGTGGAAATTATCGAGATTATGATGGCGGAGCTTAAAGAAACATTAGAGGAACAAGGGATTTCCATTGAAATCGATAAGGAAGCAAAAGAAAAGATTGCCGAATTAGGATATAGCAATGTGTTTGGTGCTCGTCCACTTCGACGCGTTATTCAAGAGCAAATTGAAGATAAAATCACTTCTTTAATTATTAAAAGCGAAAACGTAACTGCGATCACTGTATCAGTAGAAAATAATAAAATTAACGTAGCATAAGAATAGATGATCTTCATCTATTCTTTCAGCTTGTCGAGGAACCCCACTTATCAAATGAGTGGGGTTCCTCTTATAAATAGATCATTCAATGTTTGAACAAAAAAAAGTTTTCTATAGGTCTCAATATGGTAATGTAGATTAAATTAACGAAGTGTTTTGAGGTAGTTTGTGAAGGATTACACTTAAAGTAACGGGGTGCAAGAGTTAAAGAAAGAATCGCTGCGGCGATCCCTTTTTTGCACTAACGGGCAGGATTGTTTAAGAGTGAACAAGAAGGAATATTACACTAAAATGCATAATTATGAATATGTGCAAATTTTTATTCGTTATTTTAATATGGGGAGACATATGAATGAAAATAGATAAATTGGTACAAAAAATAGAGGAATTATCAATGAATGCCTTACCTGCAATACAAACGAATGTTTATGATGGATGGATATTGCGATTTGCCGATGGATACACAAAAAGAGCCAATTCAATCAATCCTGTATATTTTTCAAATGAAGATTTGAATACCAAAATAGAAATTGCTGAACAAATGTATCGAAACAGAAATTTAAAGGTTGTTTATAAAATGACACAGCAGGTATCACCCGAACATTTAGATAGCACGCTTGAAGAAAATGGATATTTTCTTGACGGTTTGACTAGTGTTCAAGTTTTATCCTTGAAAGACCTAGAGATTGAAATAAAGTATAATGCTATTATTTATAACGATTTACAAGACGATTGGTTTATAAACTTTTGTACTCTAAATAACGTAGATGAAAAGGACCAAAAAACATTAAAACAAATGCTAAGAAACATAATCGCTAATACTTGTTATTTTTTGTTATCTGATGATAAAAGTGACATCCTTGCTTGTGGAATGTGTGTATTAGAAAATGAATACATAGGGTTATTTGATATAGTGACTACCAAAAAGTATAGAAATAGAGGTTATGGGAGTAAACTTATTCAAAATATTTTACAATGGGGAAAGGATAATGGAGCAAAATATGCATACCTTCAAGTTATGTTAAATAATGCCCCAGCATTAAAACTTTACTCTAAATTAGGGTTTAAGGAAGTATACAGATATTGGTATAGAATAAAAGAATAACTCTTTGATGATTCTTGAACGGGCGCGTTTCTTTAAAAAAGGAAAGCCCTTTTCGTATCCAATTAAAAGGAAGTAAATGTTATTATTATATTAAAGATGCCTGCTCTTCTATTATAGGTGGAGAAGCTTTAATACGATATATACTACAATATTAACTTTGGAGGCACACCACTGCAATAAGACTTATAACGAAATTAAGTTTGATATATTCCGTCAAGGACAAAGTATGAAACAGTGCTTTAATAATGGAGTTGAATAAAAAATGAATGAAAATAAAGGTACAGAAATAAAACGCTTTTCAAAAGCAGAAAACATTCTAGCTCAGATCAATAGTAAAACTAAGCTAGGCGACTTACGGAAAATAGCGAAGGACATTAAAAAAGATCACGAACTTGCTATGGAACTTTGGTCAACCGAAGAGTATTTGCCTAGACTATTAGCAATCTTAATTATGGACAAAAAACTTCTTTCACAAGATGTGCTACATAAGCTTGATAAGGATATGCAGACTCACACTTTTGATGATCGTAATAACTTAATGGATTGGTTAATGGCTAATCAGCTCACCAAAGACAAAAAGACAATTGCATTGATGGAGTCATGGGAAAATAGTCCTTCTGCTCTTCAAAGGCGAGCTTTCTGGTATTATCAAGGACGATTGAGATGGACTGGACAAACACCGCCTGATAACACCGAATACTTGCTATCTGCAATAGAAGCTAATATTACGCGGGAAGAACCGGAAGTTCAATGGGCTATGAATTTTACCGCAGGCTGGATAGGTGTTTATGATGAAAAGTATCGTGCACTTTGTATTAAACTTGGTGAGAAAACAGGTTTATACAAAGATGAAATAGTAGCAAAAGGATGTACTCCCAAATATTTGCCGGAGTTCATTAGCATTGAAGTTAACAAACGACATAATATTTAGTTACTACTGGAAAATTTATTAAGGTTTAATGCAAAAAATAAAGGAATTCAAAGCCTCGATATGAAAATTGGAATATGCTTGGAACGAAAAAAGGGGGAACTGCTGCGGCAGTCCCTTTTCTTGTTGAGCTAACTGGCAGGTTAATTTAGAAAGGAATTTGAATTTTAATAGAAAATTTCACAAATAAATCAAGTTTGATATGGAAACGAGGGTATATGCCGTTCCTATTTAATAAAAACAAAATATAATAATTTCAATAATAGATAGCTTTCTATTGCTAATTTAAGAAGTAAGAGGGGACAAGCATGTCAAAAAAATCAAAAGTATTTTCTACGGGGCCACTTGAAAATGCAAACAATGTGTCAACCCATTCAACAGAGGTTGTGATTAAAGTTTTGAATAACGATAAAGATGACGAAACAAAAGTTCATATAAAAGTTTTTTCATTAAATGGAAAAAAAGTTTTAATTGGCGAAGCCAAATTCAAAGTTCCGCCAGAATCCTCTGATTTCCGAATTTTTGATTCTGTTAACGACACGACTCAATTTGAAGTACAAATTGAATTAAAAGATGAAACTGACGATGTGTTACTTAGTGTATGGGGTAAAACTGGGACCTTCGATCTTATAGCTGCTCACCGCGTGCTTCATTCAGAATTAACTAAAATTGATGAACTTACAGATTAGTTCATCGCATTATTCATTTGCTTGCAACAGGCTATCTGGGATTTTGTAGCCTGTTTTTTATTGTCAGTTATCAAGTGGTTTTACAGACCTTTTAGTCTGCTTTATTGAACTAGACTGTGAAATATTGCACTTAAGTATAGGGGCTATTGTTCAATAAAGAGTAGTCACTTTTCTTGTTCCGCTATTGGAGCAGGTTAATGGAACAAGATAAATTGAAATACATTTCTCATAAATGGGGTGCTATCTTATTAACGAAGGATTGCTTGTTTTCACCCAAGCTGAGTCTAAATTTTTTATATGTATAATCTTCAAAACCCTGTTGTGTATAAATTAATAAGTACTCATTTAAAGGCAGGTGAATTTTATGCATTCAGGTCAATCCTGGGGGCAATGGCACCAACAGCATCCTCACGGTACTTGGCAACAGTGGCAGCACCATCACCTTCCGCAGCACCATCCGCATCTCCCATTCGTCCCTAGGCACTTATGGCACCAACAGCATCCACACGGTACCTGGCAGCAGTGGCATCAAATATATCAAAGGAGTTAATGGAATAATTGAATTAGTAGTGAAATATTCACTATCTAATAATTTAAGGTTATCATTATACATTTTCGATGGCGATGCTTCAATTAGGAAGGATCGCTTTTTCTTACTGAAGTATCGGGGCAGGTTAGTGCAATAAGGTGGGATGATAAAGAAGTCTGAATTCTTAACATACAATCCATAAAGTAATTACCTCTTTTTAAATATAATGTTTTGTCCAAACAGATTTTTATATTTTCCATATATTGAAATTATTCAAACGAATAGGGAGGTAATAGTTTGTTGAGAGATATTAAAAACTTAGAAAGTCATTTTCAAAGGAAAAAAAAACATAATATCCCATTGAATGAATTGAAAAAAGACCAATCTGTCCCTCGATGTCGAGAATTCGCTTATGTGTCAAATTTAGGTACTCGTGACAATCCTGGTAATACTGTCACAGTTATCGATACGGAAAAAGATATCGTGACCGATACCATTACAGTAGGGAATAACCCTGAGGGTTTAGCAATTACTCCAAATGGAACAAGACTATATGTGGCAAATAGAACCAGTAATACCGTCTCAGTCATCGAGACAGCGTCCAACAAAGTTATTGATACAATTACAATTACTGTGGGAGAACAACCTATTAGTGTGGCAATTACTCCAGACGGAAAAAGGGCTTATGTGCCGAATGTGTTCGGGAATAACGTTTCAGTTATCGATACGCATAGCAATATGGTAACTGATACTATTCCTGTAGGGAATTTTCCTTTTGGAATAGCGATTGGCAACACTCCATTTGGAACAAGGGCTTATGTGGCGAATTCTGGTGATAATACCGTCACGGTTATTGATGCGAACCCGAACTCTCCTACGTTCGACACAGTCATAGCTATTATTCAAGTAGGGGCTGGTCCTATTGATGTTGCCATAACTCCAGACGGAGCAACGGTTTATGTGACGAATTCAGGTGATAATACCGTTTCGGCAATTGATACAGGAACCAATTTTGTTACTAGCATACCAGTCGGTGCAGGACCTGCCGGAGTTGGGATAGGAAACACACCATTTGGAATAAGAGCATTTATAACCAATTCAGACGGTGATACAATTTCAGTAATAGACGCTGACCCCAATTCACCTACTTTCAATAAAGTAGTCGATACGATTATTAAAAAGGTAGGAGACTCACCAAGTGATGCGGCATTTACATCCGATGGATTAAAAGGTTATGTGCCGAATAACTTGGATAATACCGTTTCAGTCATCGATACATCAACTAATAAAATAATCGATACAATTAAAATAAAAGGGGGAAATGTGCCTGCTGCAGTAACTGTTGGAAGAGTTTGCAGATTTGTCGATGATGATGAAAGCAATGACGAAAGTAGTGATGAGAGCAGCGAACATCATCACCATCATCCACCCCATCCACCTCAAAAAGAAAGACGTGACGAGAGTAGCGACTAATTTTTGAAAGTCAGATTGACCGTTTCTTGGTTAAAAAGGAACGGTCTTATGTTTTGGATAGATAATCCTTATTGAAGTAACTGGGGGCAATAGTAAAAGGCAGCAGAATATCCGTTGCCCTTTTGCCATTCTTCCCTAAAAGTATTTTCTATAAAATTCTCTTCTAAGACTTCCAATTAACTGAGCATAAATTCTAGTGGTCTCGCTTTTTTCGTGACCTATTAAACTTTGAATAACATCAATAGGAGCTCCGTTGTTCAATAGGTGTGTGGCATAGCTGTGGCGTAATTGGTGTGGATGAATTTGTTTGTTGATCCCTGCCCGACTTGATATTGCTTTTATGATAAAAAGTTTAATAAACTTGCTGTATTAGAAAAGAAACTACAGTAATATTCTTGTTCAGCTAACGGGTGAGAATAGCTCAACAATTATAATTAGAAACAACAACTAGAGCTTAAAAACCTATATATAAGATGCCTGCGAAAAAATCTATAATTTCCACTATTATACTAGTCCCTTCAAATTAGTATCCAAATATAATATATGGATTACATTAGAAGGAGGCTATGTTAATGCATTCGGAATTAAAAGGTTCTAAAATCCTGGCTTATATTGCAAACAATGCGACAGCTTCAGTTACAGTGGTGGATGTTGTGAAAGGTCAAATTATCGATACCATTACTGTAGGATTATTTCCGTTCGATATAGCGATAACACAGAATCAAAAGTTTGTGTACGTTACAGCATTTGGGAGTGATGCAGTATTTGTGATTGATACAAAAACAAATACTGTCGTCGATACAATCCCAACAGCCTTCGCTCCAGTAGGGAACATTCCTAGTGATATTTCAATTACAGAAGATGGAAAGCTTGCCTATGTGACGGATTTTGGACAAAATGTAGTGTACGTCATTGACCTCAAAACAAATACAGTCATTGATTTTATCGAATCTGCAACCTTTAATGCTCCACAAGGCGTTGCAATTTCACAAGACGGCAAGCGAGTGTATATTGTTAACACGGGAAATGATACGGTTTCCGTCGTTGACACAAAAACAAATACCGTTGTTGCGGTTATTCCTGTTGGAAATATCCCTCTTGATGCGAAAGTAAGTCCTGATGGAAATCGACTTTATGTAACCAACGCTGTAAGCGGATCCGTATCGGTTATTGATACAAAAAAGAATGTGGTAATTGATACTATCCGTGTCGGCAATAGTCCAGACGGTCTTGCTTTTACTCCGAACGGCAAAACTTTATATGTAACAAATGAAGAGGATGACACTGTATCCGTAATAGATACAAAAAAGAATAATGAGGTTAAAACGATTCCTGTTGGCGATCAATCTTTCGAAATCGCCATTACACCAGACGGAAAGATTGCAGTTGTTACAAATGCCAGTGATGGCACTATCTCAGTCATTGATACAAGAAAAAATGTCGTTATCAAAACACTTCCAGCTGGAGCTACTCCATTCAGCGTTGCTCTTCTTACCAGGGGTCATAAAAAAAGATGAACACGATGAAAAAGAACATAAGGGGGATGAAAGCAGTGACTAAAGAAAAAATACTTTCCATTATTCAAAATGAGTTGCTAACAAATCCAAATGAAACTAGTTCCAACATTGCCAAAAAGCATAAACTCCCGCTAAAATTGGTAACAATATTGGTGCAAGAGAATCATAAAGCGTAAAAAAATTATAATCTTCTTTGGAGTGGGAACTTAGAGTCAAACCCTTTTATTTTTATGGATTAAGCGGTTATTTACGGTGGGATAGATGCTTTTGGTGGGGAACCATATTTAATGGATGATTTATTTTATAAACCCAATCATTGGAGATTTTTTATTCATTTCCCATATAAAGCTTTATCTACATTATGGCAGATTAGATTAGTAAGCGTACAAGTTTTGCTAAAACTGTAAGAGATTAAACTGTTAGAGTAATATATTAGCTTATTACGAACGGGGGCGTTTCTACAATAGATAGAGACGCATTTTTGTTATTGAAGTAACGGGGCAGGTTACTTCAAGAAGGAATTTATCCACAATTGTAGAATATTTCAATAATCATTTGGGATTGGAGGATGAAATTATGGAAATCTTAAGGAGTTATTGTGGTGAATCAAAAAAAGTCATAATAACTAAGTATAATCCTATGTATGCTGATCAGACAGTAGAAATGTGGCGAGATAGTAAGGAACGAGCTATTGGTCAGAAAGAAATACATAGCTTTGAAAATCATCGAAATTTTTTAAATGATATATTACCCAAAAAATATAAAATAGATTTAGCGTTAATTGATGACAAAGTAGTTGGTATGATTGCCTATAATGAAAGGGAGATAAGCCAACTTTATATTCATATTGATTATCAAGGAATCGGTATTGGTCAAACATTACTAGACAAGGTAAAAGAACAATCAAGTGGGAGATTAACATTATATACATTTGAAGTAAATGAAAATGCACAACGATTTTATGAAAAGAATGGATTTATAATCATTGGTAGAGGACACGAAAATGAAGAAAATTTACCTGATATTCAATATGAATGGATATCTAAATAAATAATACAAACAGAGGCTATAAATATATAAGTTTAAGGAAAAGCGATTGTTTAACCAATATAAGTCGATTCTTTTTTTTGGTGAATGAAACCCAAAAATGTGAAATAATTCACTTATACTATCGGGGGCGATAGTGAAGAACGGGTATCGCTGCTGCGAGCCTTCTTTTAGAACGGAGCAGGTTAGTCCAACAAGGATATTATTACCAGTTTATGTTAAAATAAATTATCTACTTTATCTTTGGAGGCGGAACTATGAAACGCTTGCCATTCGAACCACCGACAAAACACTATGATCAACGAATTGAGGCAATAGATGAACAAATTTGTAATTTAATAAATCAACGGAAGGATATTACAAATAATGACCCTGGCTTTCCAACTAAAAAACTGATAACTGCCTGGTCAGAAAAATATAATTTATATGAAGAATTCTTAAATAGTGTATTTACAAATTTTTTAAACGAAGATATGTATAAACCTGTTGTAGAGCCAAAAGGATTTCTTAAAAATATCCCAATATTAAAGTCCTTTGAAAAAGATGATGTATTCTATTCGGTAACATTTGTACGACAGTACGAAAATGCCAGTGTCGTTCATTTTAATATTGATAGAGAAGATTCTGATGATGAAGTGCCTAGAAGGATACGAGAACCTATCCTTTTTGATCTTTCTATTGAAAGTAAGGAGGCTGATTATAATTGCCGAAACGAAGGAGGGGGAGGCTCGGGAGGACACGAATCTTATACATTCATCGTGTCACCAGCATTACCCGATGATCTTTCTGAAATCAAATTGGTTTTTAAGAAGTTTAAGCCGCCATTCTTTAATAAACCGACGGGTGTTGAATTTATCATATAGATAGACAAGCATGTGATAAAACAAAGTTTTGGTGGTGGAAGTGTTTATGAATCATAAAATACAAGAAAACTCATCCTCTGAAAGAGAAAATACTAATTTTTGGTTCCCTGGGCGCTGGATTGGGGGCCTCTCCTTAATCATTGGACCTCTTCTTTTACTAGCGGCAGCTCTTCTCAGGATACAATTTCATTTTTCTATGACGCGCAGCTCGCTGCTTACGCCGATCATCCTGTACTCATCACTGCCGCCTACAGTTGCTTTGTGCTAGGCTGTCTCTTCCTCTGGCCTGGGGTCATTACCTTAGTAAGATTCATCGGCATGAAACATCCTGCTTTAGCAATTTGGGCTGGCATGTTTACGATTTTAGGGCTAATGGGCCGTGTTTTTCATGGCGGCATTGATCATTTGGCCTTCCAACTTGTAAATGTGCAAAGCCTTGATCTCGCCAAAAAAGCAGTTAGCGACTCTTACCAAATGTTCCATATTATCCGTTATTTTAATGGAATGATGATGGTCGGTTGGATATTATTAGCAATTGGTGCCTACCGTTCAAGTACTTTAGGACTCATTCGCTCGATAGCTTTGGCCTCCATTTTCTTCCTACCCTTGGGTACCCTTAAAGGCACAAGATTCGAGTCTACATTCCTGATACTTGGACTCTGTATAGCGTTAGTCCCACTAGGTGTCAAAGTATTGCGTGACGGTCCGCCGCCATCACGCAAGGCAATATTCTGGGCCATTACATAAGTAGTGGGAGAGATTGTATTCATTGTGCTTTCCATTCTCTTCCCTGAAATTATGCGGCGCTAATCATAGTTTCTTTGTAGATTCGCCTTAACCCCATATAAATTTATCTGGGACATCACCCCCGCAATTTTCTTCCACAATTGGGTGCTTTTCTTTAAAAAGAAGGCGTCTTTTTGTAATGAGTCGGATTCCAGAAAGAAGGGGGAGAACTGTTTACTTGACAGGATCTAAGCCCTACGGGCACTTCCGTTCTACCCCGGCTGCCGTTATCATAAAACCATATAAAAAATGGTCAACCCAACCAGAAATATCTGGCTGACCTTATAATAAGACCGGTGCTTTACTTTAAGATCAGGTTGCTGCGCAGCCTTTTTCTTATTGTACTCGGGAGTTAAGTTTAACAAGGAGTACCGTCGGTTTTATGCGGACTTTTAACTTTAAGTAAGAAAATGTTCCCAAACGACGCTTTGGGAACGATTAACCATTATATTCCAAATCGTTACATATTTTTTGTAAAATTCATTATTATAAATTTGGTTTATAGTATATTAAGAATCTTGTTAGCAAAATAAACTAAGGAGTTTAGCAATGGAAAAGTGGGATTTATATGATATGCATCGTAATAAAATCGAGAAACAAATAACTCGTGGAGATGAAATGACATCAGACGAGTTTCATTTAGTAGTACACGTATGTATATTTAGTTCGAAAGGAGAGATGCTCATTCAACAGCGTCAGCCCTTTAAGCAAGGATGGTCAAACCTATGGGATATCACTTGTGGTGGTAGTGCGGTTGCAGGCGATACAAGTCAGCAGGCTGCTTCCAGAGAGTTATTCGAGGAATTGGGGATTCATTATAACTTTGAAAAGATACGTCCACAATTTACTATTAACTTTGAACGTGGCTTTGATGATTATTATTTAATTGAATATGATTTTGATTTGAATGGGTTGAAGTTACAGACTGAAGAAGTACAAGCAGCCAAATGGGCTACTAAAGAGGAAATCTTAAAGCTAATCGAACTAAAAAAATTTATACCATATTATGAGAGTATCATTGCGTTTCTTTTTGAGGGTCGACATCATTATGGCTCTATTCGTCTTTAAGATGGTGTAATTTTGCATTGATAACTCATTTAAGGAATTAAGTTTATAAAGGCGAAAAAAAGATTATGAAGTATTGTACTTAAAGTTAATAGGGTCTTTAGTTGAAGAAAAAGATATAGATTTTGGTGTCTATAAAGCTCCATAAATCCGAAAAACGGCTTGCAAATCTGATGTCAGTTTGCAAGCCATTTTCATATTCAAAAAATAAGGCTCTTTTCGTAAAGTTTGTTGTTTTTGGGAATAACACTGTCCGTTCCTTTCCGCTACAGGCGCTCAGCAAACCCGCGGGGAGGAAGTCGAGCCTCCTCGACGTTCCGTCTGCGGGGTCTCGACCTTTCCTCTATTTCCCGCAGGAGTCAAGCGCCTTTCGCTCCAATCCACTCGGTGTTTTCAATATAGTTAAAAGAAACAATCTCTGAGAAAAGAGCCAAAAATAAAAAGCATTTCTCAATACAAAGAAATGCTCTTTTGACCATTTATATCGGCTGGGCTTGTATTCTAAATCCTCAAATCTTTTTTGCATCCCCCAAAAAGAGAACCCGTTAAACATGTAAGATAGGTTCTTTTCCTCCAAGTGCTTCAGTAATACTCCTTGCTGCCTTTTTAAGTTTTTCACCACAATTAGAAACATAATCTTCGTCTACGTCTATAGCAAAACCGATACATGCAATAACCATGCTAATTTGGCCGCTATAATCAAAAATGGGTGCTGAAATACCAAATACTCCTGTTGTATGTTCTTCATAACTTACTGCATATCCCATTCTTCGAACTTCCTTTAAACTCTCCTTAAACGTTTCTAGGTCAGTGATCGTCTTTTGAGTGAACTGTTTAAAATTAACTTTATTTATAATCTCTTCCATTCTATGTTCCTCAATATAGGCTAGGTAACACTTACCAAAGGAGGCACTCGTGATGGGGAAATGCTGCCCTAATTTAACAGAAACGTGAACATGGTGATCAGGAACATCAAGCTCTTCCTTTGCTACGTACATTAAGCGATTATCGGTGATGGGTTCAAGTAATACACTTGTCAACCGTGTTTCCTCACACACCCATTTTAGGTAGGGCTTAGCTAGTTTGAGGTAATCAATAAATTCCGATGCACGAGAACCTAAAATGATAAGATAGGATCCAAGACTATACTCTTTTGAGTCCGCATCATACGAAACGAATCGATATTGATTTAATAATTTTAGAATTCTATGACAAGTACTTTTATTGATTGATAGCTTTTTTGAGATTTGCGACAAGGAGCGTTCTTTACTTTTATATCTGCTTAAATATTCTAAAATCCTAATCGCGGCCTCAAGGGCAGGGACTTCTGACTTTTCTCTTTCATTGGGTTTATCCATAACCTAAACTCCTTTTTAATAATCTCCGGTAACCTAATTATACAGGTTAATAGGAAAATAGGCCGTATAATGCTTTTAAAGGCTTATTTTCAGAAAAAAAAAGATATAATGTGTCAAATTATAAATTGTAATCGCTTAATTGTCTAATATTTTTATTTTTTTATTTTATTATAAAAATTAAGAATATTATTGACGAAACTATTAACTGAATAGTATTATTGTTCCAAAAGAGGTATACCATTCCCTATGTGCAAACATTAGATGCAACTCTTAGTAGCTCAACCTTAAGGGGAATAGCATTTTTTTTGGAATGGTTGTTCCGTATGCGGAACAAGTGGATTATATGTGGAATTACTTTATGCGAAATTTGAAAGATTTATGAGAAAAATGGAAGGAAAGTGAAAAAGATGGATTTTCGATTATCAGAAGACATTCAATTTTTAAAGCAGAGTATTCGCGATTTTATTGATAGCGAAGTGGAGCCATTGGCAATGGACATCGAAGAGAATAATGAAATTCCTGAAAAAATCATGGACATGTCCAAGGAAATAGGATTGTTTGGTTTGAGTATCCCTGAGGAATATGGCGGAATAGGGATTGGCATGGTGGGGAAATGTGCGATTTATGAGGAATTAGGAAGAACGCATAATGGCTATACCACTGTCATTGGTGCTCATACCGGAATTGGGTCCGTTGGGATTGTAGAAATGGGGAATGAAGAACAAAAGCGGAAGTATTTGCCGCCGATGGCAAGGGGAGAAATGATTGGTGCATTTGCATTAACAGAACCAAGTGCTGGCTCAAATGCCACCAATCTGAAAACAACTGCAGTAAGAAAAGGCGATAAATACATACTGAATGGGAGCAAACATTATATTACCAATGCTCCGATCGCCGATGTCTTTACCGTCATGGCTGTGACAGATCCTTCTAAAGGGGCAAAAGGGATTACTTCCTTTATTGTTGAAAAGAACTTTCCAGGCTTTATCATTGGAAAAAATGAAAAGAAAATGGGTCTCCGCGGATCCCATTCAGCAGAAATTTTCTTTGAAGATTGTGAAGTCCCTGTAGAAAACGTCCTTGGTCAAGAAGGTCAAGGATATGTTAACGCTTTAAAAATTCTTGCCAATGGACGGGCAGGGCTTGCTGCACGCAACCTGGGTTCTTGCGAAAAGCTTCTGGAAATGTCTATACAACATGCTCATAATAGAATTCAATTTGGCAAACCGATCCTTGAACAACAAGTTATTCAACATTACTTGGCTGATATGGCTCTTGATATTGAAGCATTACGCAGCATGACTTATCGTGTGGCATGGATGGTAGATCAAGGGATGAAGGTCATTAAGGAAGCTGCAATGGTAAAGCTCCTAGGTTCCGAAGTTTATAATCGTATTGCAGATAAAGCGGTACAAATTCATGGTGGACTTGGTTATATTGCGGAATTCCCAATCGAACGTTTTTATCGGGATGCTAGAATCACGAAAATTTATGAAGGAACGTCCGAAATCCAAAAAAATATTATCGCTGCACAGTTGAAACACGAATATCTATAAGCCCTGATCATTTGGAGACTGGAACAGGTAAATTTGTTTAGGTCAGATAATACGAATAAAGGAACGCATGTCTTTCTTGTAAAAAGACACGCCAAATTTACAGGGATGTAAATGTAAAAAAGTGATGTCAACGAAAGGGATCTGACCGATGTGCAGCCGATACATATCTAAAGAATTTCGCTTTTTTGTACTAGATTTGTATATTTCGCGTTCTGATCCCTTTGTTTTGACACAGCCTTCATTGTGAAAACAAACAAGAAAAGAGGAGATTTTAATGCGTTGGTTTATTCTTCTGCTTTTATTCTTAGGGGCGGTCGTTAATTTTGCTGATAAATCCATCATTGGACTTGCAGCTGCACCTATTATGAAAGAATTTAATCTTAGCCCTGTAGAGTGGGGACTTGTAGGTAGTAGTTATTATTGGCTTTATCCCGTAACAGGAATTTTTGGAGCCGCACTAGCTGATAAATATGGAACTAAAAAAATACTTGCTGTGGTCATGCTGTCGTGGACAGCTTTACAATTTGGTGTCTTGGCCATTGCTGCATTACCAATTTTAATCGTTTATCGTATATTGTTAGGGGCATTCGAAGGTCCATACAGTCCGATTGCCTATAACCATGCAGATAAGTGGTTCCCGCCGAAATTAAAAGGTTTTGCTAATTCCGTGATTGTCGGCGGCGGTACTGTTGGGGCCATGATTGCTGCGCCAATCCTCGTTTCTCTAATTACTATTTTTGGATGGAAGATTGCATTTGCTATTCTGGGTGGAGTAAGTTTTGTCTGGTTTGTGTTATTCCAATTCTTCACCAAAGAAAATCCCGTTGAGGTCTATAAGGAAGTACAAAAGAAAAAGAAAGCAAAGATTGAGAAATTCAAACTAAAAGATTTCCTTGTACTTTTGGCATCGCCAACTGCCTTATTTACGACACTTGCTTATTTTTCAACTTATATTCTTGTGGTTTGGTTTTCGGTTTGGCTGCCTATTTATTTAGTAGAATCCATAAAAATGTCTCCAGCGCAAATGGGCTATGGTGTAATGGTCATTGGAATCGTTTCCGTGGTTATTTATACAGGTATTTCCATGCTATCAGATTATTTATTTAAGAAAAATCAAAATTGGCGTTCATCAAGGGTATTCGTTGTTGGCGGCTCCATGATCGTCGGTGCATTATTGTTTTCGTCTATCATTGTGTTCCAAAATCCTATCTGGGTTATTGCTGCGATGTGTATAGCAAAAGGTCTCGCCTATACCATTTTACCAATTGGGCCGACCATTATGATTAATGAAATGCGTGAACGGGGCGGATTAATGACAAGTATTTTGACTTCGTCAGGTAATCTCGCTGGTATCGTTGCCCCGCTTTTAACGGGGTATATTATCAGCTTAGCTGGGGGAGATAAAATAGCAGGCTATAATTTATCTATCCTATTTATGGCTGGCGCCGTTTTCATTTTTGGTTTACTATTCACCATTTTTGTTAAACCTTCTATGTTAAAAGGCAAGGATCAAGAAGAACAATTGGATTATTTAGAAGCAAAATCCTCTTAATGTGTGGGTAACGTAATATACGCTGGAACAATTGAGGTTTGACGCTTCATCATTCCAAGAAAAGTATTGGATGACAAGGATAAAATGATTTGCGCCATTGTGGAGAGAGAAAGTGTTTCATCTTCATGGTGGCGCTTTTGCTAAAACTGTTTTCAATTTAAACAACGAAAAATATTTCAAAATTATAGAGGAGTGGGAAACATGAGTGAAAATATTGTGATTGTGAGTGCTGTTCGAACACCAATTGGACGTTATGGTGGTGCATTTAAAGACATCAGTTCAGGACACTTGGCGAGTATTGCCATTACAGAAGCCATTAAGCGAGCAAATATAACGCCTGAACAAGTAGATGAGGTTATTTTGGGTGAAGTTAGACAAACCACCGAATCCTCGAATGTAGCAAGGGTTGCAGCCCTCCGTTCAGGTATACCTGAAACTGCCCCTGCCTTTACCGTTAATAGATTATGTGCCTCTGGGATGCAGGCAATTGCTTCTGCTGCCCAGCAAATCAGTTCAAACCAGGCTAAAATCGTCGTTGCCGGCGGTACGGAAAGTTTGAGCAATGGCCCCATTTATTTAAGAAATGCACGTTTTGGCGGGGATCGTACGATATTAGTAGATTCCAATGCAGAAGCCGGGCAGCAGCCTCAAGAAATATATGGAAGAAACTTGGGGATGGGGATTACCGCAGAAAATGTAGCTGAGAAGTATCAAATTTCAAGAGAGGATCAAGATGCTTTCGCCGTGGAAAGTCAAAAAAGGGCTGCAAAAGCTATAGCGGATGAAAAGTTTAAGGCAGAAATTGTGCCAGTCGAAGTGAAGGAAAGAAAAGGCACACGAATCATAGATACGGATGAGCACCCGCGTCCTGACACAACATTGGAAAAACTATCAACCTTAAAGCCAGCTTTTAAGGCAAACGGAACCGTTACGGCAGGCAATGCTTGCGGTAGAAATGACGGGGCTTCTGCATTAGTATTAATGAAAGAAAGCGAGGCAGAACGCCTAGGGGTAAAACCGCTTGCTAAGATCGTGGATTGGACAGCTGCAGGCGTTTCACCTGAAATAATGGGGATTGGTCCGGTTCCGGCTGTTACAAAACTATTAGAACGTACAGGGAAAAAAGTAGAGGATATCGGTCTTTTTGAATTAAATGAAGCTTTTGCTTCTCAGGCTCTGGCTTGTATTCGTGAACTAAAGCTAGATGTAAACAAGGTCAATGTGAATGGGGGGGCAATTGCGCTTGGACATCCGGTTGGTTCGACTGGTGCTCGTATTGTGACTACACTCATTCATGAAATGATTGACCGTCAAGAAAGATACGGAATCGCAACACTATGTGTTGGAGGCGGCCAAGGCATGGCGATTATGATTGAAAGGTTGTAAGAAAGGGTACTTGAGTTTTGAAGTTTCGTTGACATAAGAATAAAGCCGACTGTCCCCAAAACGGGTAGTCGGCTTTATTCATGACTACCATAGTCCCTTCAACAAAATTCGATACTCTTCCTGGGCTTCACTTGGTATTCCGCCATAATAGGCAGCCTGATAGTCTTGATTTAGCGTCTCCAGCAAATTTTTCACTCCATATTGCTTGCCTTCATATTCCAGCACCGTTTTATCCGCTGGAATTTCCTTTATGATTCTATTAATATATTCTTGGGAAGTTTCCGTTTTATGAATGGGAAAGCCGTTCTTTTTCCCCCACCTCTGCAATTGATAGTAGTACCAATAGACCGAATCATAATAAAAATGAGGAAATCTTTTGCGCCAGTTTACTCTAACGTTGTTCAGGAGGGCCCATAGTTTTCTTCTGAAATTTCCCCACCAGGATTCTTTTGAGATCACAACCCGCTTTGGTTTCATACCCATTATGGTTCGTTTCTTTTTCAAAACCTTCACCAATACGAACATCAAAACAGCCGACAGAATGACGGCAATTCCAACGATCAGCCAAATGGTTGAAAAGGAAGATACCGTTTGTTCCACGGCATCCTGAGCCACAACATCCTTTCGAGGTTCTAAGATTTCCATTTTTCCATTAGGAACGCCTGGAAATAATCCGATGATCCATAAAATAAACTGTCCAGCTATGGACACGGCCCACCTTGAGCCCTTCCAAACACCTGCACCAACAGACATCACAGTCTTATTCACTCCTGGCAGTAACAGAACCAAGGAGAAAAGAGGGATGGAGACGAGCGCCGCGCTTAGTAAACTGGTGAGCGGCCCTGCATTCCCAACTTTACGAATGTCTGCTGCATATCCTTCATCATCCTGAGCATGACTTTTTAGTGATAGGATCATCCCAATTAAACTAATAATTATCGCTAAAATAAATGAAACATGAAGCGTTTCCACTTCCCAATCTTTTTTCATATAGATGAAAGCGAACACTAGATACAAAATAATATTCACTTCAAAGCAGCGAAGCATGACCCGCCGTTTTGGCTTTTTGTCATTAAGACCAGCACTGCGAACCCAGATAAACCCTGCTGCTATACTAGTGGCTAGCCCAAAGAACCAGGCACCATCCGGAACAGTGATGGCCTTCCAATTTTGGTAAAGCACAATTCCCATCAAGAGAAGGTTTGCCATAACACCAACGAAAAGCGGCCTTCTAGAAAGGAAAGCATTGAGAAAATAGCCGGCAAACCCTGCAATCCACCACCATGCTGCACTAAAAGAAACAAACTTATTCCACTCCAGGCTGGTAAACAGGACAATCGTATAGTAAATCCATAACACTTCACTAAATACAACAATAAAAGAAGTAGTAATTCCTTTCATCCGTTCCATCTTTATGACCCCTCTGCTTTAGAGCCGCGTGTCTTAAGAAAAATATCAAGTTTCTTAGCATCTATTTTCTCAGCAAAGCCCGATTCCTGTTGATAAAAAAAACGAACATCTGGGAGCTTCTGCTTATATTTCTGGTACCAAAGAATATGGTCTTTCGTCACACTTTTACAAAAAATGAATAATGGCCCCGATAGAAGCCGCTTGTAAAGTAATTCAGTCAGAACCGTTTCGTTTTGGGGAACTCTTTGGGTACTTTTCGCCAATACATCTAGCATTTGCCTCAAATCAGGGTTCGGTGTGACCGCGCACATTTTTTCACCCTTGTAGGAAAGGGAATTAGTGGCATAGCCAACCCGTATACCTTGTTCATGGTATCTTACCGCAGCCGAGGCAATCACGGAGAGAAACTCTTCAAACCTCTCAATCTGGTTTGTCATGTATTTCATTTGTTCCACCTGGTCTTCATACAATGTTGGATTTATAACAAAGCCTGAGACATCGGCATAGACCATCAACTGCTCCGACACAACAGGCTGATAGACATTTGTCTGAAGTCTCCCGGTCCGTGCACTTGCCCGCCAATTGAATCTTCTAAGCTCATCGCCTGGCTGATAGTCGCGGATGCCGCTAATGAGCAAAGGATCCTCCAAAAACCCGCCATTCTTTCCTCTTGCGGCCCATTGCATCGAAGGGCGAAAGGAGGGGACCATGACAGGGACTAATTTGGGATACACATATAACGGTTTATTTAGTGAATGCTCCTCCTCAGACTCTGCAAAGCGGAAACCGTCACCCGAGCGAAGCTTTACACTTCCCAAATCATACACACCGCGCTTGTGCGCTTTCCCGTCCATTGTCCATTTCACCCGTTGATGCGAAAGTAACCACAAAAATCGAATGAAATAAGTATCTCGCTCTTCTTCACCGATGGTAATGGCTTTAATCCTTGGGAACTCCCATTCCAGCCAAATTAATGGAAGCCATTTATCATTAAAGACAGCAGCATGGAATTGAAACTCCTCGCCCGCAAATAACCTGGATTTAGATAGTTCCAGCGTTGGCTGAACTTTTTTCAAGGATTGATTTTTCCAGGCGATAATGAAGAAGCCTAAGAAAATTAAAAAAGAACTCACCAAAATGAGCGGTACGAATCGAAACCAGACACCTACTAGAAAGAAGGCAAGCAGCACCCATATAGCATGCTTTTGGAAAAAATAACTTGTGTCGATGACTTTTCCCGGCTTATCCGATTCTTCCGTTTTCTGTGGAGTGGTTTGTTGGTCCGCACTCATAAACGGACTACCTCTTCATTGGGGATTTCCTGTGCAGCAAGGATATCGGCCAGGACATCCTCTGCATTCGTCCCGTTCAGCTGTGCTTCTGTTGTTAATAAAAGACGATGACTCCAAACAGGCATGACCATTTCCTTCACATCATCTGGCACAACAAACGCCCGACCATGCATCAGTGCCCATGTCTTTACCGTTTTATAAAGGGCTTTCGTTGCTCGCGGACTCACTCCAATGGAAACAAGCGAATGATTTCTAGACGCCTGAGCTAGCTCCGTAATATATTTTCGAATGCCCGCATGGACGAAAACCTCTTGAGCTAGCTGCTGCAGATGTTGAATTTGCAGGGGATGTAAGAGGCTCTTGATGTCCCCAAAAGGGGTTTCATCACCAACCTGCTCAAGCATGAATTCTTCTTCCTCCTGAGAAGGATAACCTAAGGTCAGCTTCATTAAGAATCGGTCAAGCTGTGCTTCTGGCAGTGGGAAGGTTCCTTCCATCTCAACCGGATTTTGTGTCGCAAGAACGATAAAAGGACTCTCCAGCTGATAGGTTTGTCCGTCAATCGATACCTGTCTCTCTTCCATACATTCCAACAAACTAGACTGAGTGCGGGGGAGGGTTCGGTTTATTTCATCAACTAGAAGGACATTTGTAAAAACGGGGCCTTTCCTGAAATAAAATTCACTTGTCTTCTGATTAAAAATCGACCCACCCAGGACATCTGATGGAAGCAGATCCGGTGTACACTGTATCCGTGAAAACTGACAGTCAAGGCCCTTCGCAAATGCTTTGACCATCGTGGTTTTCCCCGTACCTGGCAAATCCTCCAGCAGCACATGACCCTCTGTTAACAGGGCTGTTAAAAGCAGCTTCAATTCTTGTTTTCTACCAATAATGACCTTCGACATTTCTTGCAATATATCTTCCAATATCTCTCGAGACAGATGTTTTGTCATTTGAATCCTCCTGAAAGCGGTTTACTTTACTATTTTATCTTACTATTTTGATAATTGATAACAAAATATCTTCCGTAGAAATGGCTTAAGCAGGAGGACAGGGGTGGGAGTCTGACCCTAATTCAAATTTTTAGATGAATAGGGGAGTGGCTGTTACTTGAGAGTGCAGGCGATTGGTTTCCTAAAAAATGTCATTTAGCTAATTTATTAGTAGAATGAAAGTATGATGCTCGTAAATAACAGAATCTTTCAAAAAAAAGAGATGATTGCAGTATTTTACTCAAAATGCGAAATCAAAGAAAAAAGAAGCTACATGATTGAAATAAAATACTTATGTAGCTTCTTTTTGTAAGCTTGTCTGCTTAAAATACCTTATTGCACAACCTATTGGGTCGACAAGGAGGCAAACTCGACATGAGTTTGCCTCATGTCGCATTTAGCGAAAGTCCCAATATTTACGGATAAATCTGCTAACCTTCGATAAATTCGTATTGTTTGCGATAGTTCTGAGTACAGGGATTGCTTGAACATCATCAAGCTGAATGGGAGGAATCTGAGGATCGAGGCGGAAAAACCCTTTCCCGAGCAATTGAGAGCTCATCAATACATCCGCTTCTTCCGTCCCTTCAACGGTGATCGTTAAAAGAGGAGCTGACGGTTCATGCGGTTCTTGAAGATTCGGAGGGATAAATCCCCAGCTTGGTGCGGTACCAATCTCTTGATTATTGCTACTGAAAAGTCCCCATTCACTGGTGTCCTTTTGAATACTGTATGGGATGAATCCGGTGCCGATCGATAAAAGCGCAATTTTGTCGAGTTTTTGTTTTCCTTTTTGTACGGCAAAGGAAATTCCTACAGTGCTTGGATCATTGGCGACCACAGCTCCATCAATAAAATGTTGGAACGCAGGAAAATAAGCCGGAAAAGCGCTGCTGGCCAACGCGACATCGATTACCTTATATTCCAAATAAGGAGATCCAGGAAAATTGTTAAAGAACACAGGGGTCCAATGCCCTAATTTACTGTTGAATAAAGCAAACGCTGGAACGACAACTCGTTTATGCAGATCTTTTAAACGGAGATTCGGGGGAAAGAAAGAACTTAATACTTTGATTAATCCTTCATTACTATATTTTGTAGTGGTTAAAGGACCACCAGGTTGTGGATTGCTAAAAATTTCCCCGACCGTATCTACATTAAATGAAGCATTAATTTCTTGCGGTGATTTTCCGCTTGCCAACCCTAGGGCAATGAACGATCCAACAGAAGTTCCGACAAGCAGATCTGTTTTTTTAGTCAATTCGGGAAATCTTTTGTCATTGGTCAGTCTTGTTAGAAGTTGGCTGCTTAAAGCTCCTCGAACCCCGCCACCATCAAAAGTTATCACACGATATTTTTTAGACAAATGAAACACCTCCTATCTATTTAAATCACTATACTCTATTCCTTCTTGTCCCATTTTGAAACCGTAATATCCCTATATATTCACATATTTCACAAAAAATCCAAGATGGTATTGTTGAGGATTCTATTACCTAAAAGGTCGTTATTGTAGTTTTAAAATAGGGTTTTCTTGGTTGTGGGGTGTGATTGAAAGAGTGAAGTCCATGATTTATGTATCGTTGGAAAAGGTACGTACCATTCTAGTTTGAGATAAAAGAAATGAGAAAATTTGCATTAAAAAAAGATGAGGTTGTGGGTCTGAAAAAAGCAGCATGCTCCCCTAAATTCATCGTCACCTGCATGAATTTGGGGGAGCATGCTAACTGCTATCTTCATAGTGAATTGGGACGAATCTTTGTTCATTTTAAATACAAATTGGTTGGATAAGCCCCGCTAAAACAGGCTATACAGCGACTGCTAGTATCTGCAAGATCTACATCAACGGCCTCTAATAACCCTTCGGTGCTTAAAAAGGCCAATGAATCTGCTCCAATCACTTGTCCCATGGCTTGTTCATGTTCATGCTTGTTTGCAAAAAGCTCTTCTTTTGTTGGCATATCAACTCCATAAAAACAAGGGTTTTTAACCATTGGTGAAGTGATTCTTACATGGACTTCCTTTGCCCCTGCCTGACGAATCAACTGGACAATCCGCTTGCTTGTGGTTCCTCGAACGATCGAATCATCGACAAGTACGACTCTTTTGCCCTCGAGCAGTTCATGAACGGGGCTTAATTTAAGACGGACTGCTAAATCACGCAATTCTTGAGTGGGTTCAATAAAGGAGCGTCCTGCATATGGGTTTTTGATGATTCCCATTTCATAGGGAATGCCTGCTTGCTGGGCATAGCCAATAGCGGCAGGAACACTCGATTCAGGAACAGCTACCACTACATCCGCTTGCGCAGGGTGTTCTTTCGCTAGAATTTGCCCTAACTCTTTCCTGATGCCTAATACATTTCTTCCATGAATCACGCTATCAGGGCGGGCAAAATAAACAAATTCAAAAGAACATAGGGAAACCTCACCTTTTTCCGCAAATCTCCCCGTTTTTATTCCATTCTCGTCTACAAGAAGCCATTCACCCGGTTCAACGTCTCTCCAGAACTTGGCATCTACTGCATTTAAAGCACATGTTTCAGAAGCCGCTATGATAGACTCCCCGATTTTTCCGAGACTGAGGGGACGTAATCCATGACGATCCAGGGCAATAAGCATTTGTTTTTCCGTCATAATGAGCAAGGCAAATGAACCGTCCAGCCGTTTAAGAACATCTGGTCCAGCTTCTGAGAAATACTTTTTACTGGACCGCGCTATAAAGTGAGCAATAATTTCCGTATCCGTTGTTGTCTGAAAGATGGCACCTTGCTGCTGCAGGACATGCCGCTCTATTCTTGCATTTACTAGGTTGCCATTATGAGCAACAGCCAAATCCCCCTCACTATACTTAAATACAAGGGGCTGCGCATTTTGGAGCAAACTTTCTCCGGAAGTGGAATATCGTACATGACCAATGGCCATATTTCCGCTAAGCCCATCAAGGATTTTTCTGGAAAATACTTGGGTTACTAGACCCATTCCCCGATGATGCCTAAATGTTTTTCCATCGCTTGCTACAATCCCGGCACTCTCCTGTCCACGATGCTGAAGGGCATGAAGCCCGTAATAAGTTAACTCAGCAGCTTTTGGGTGATTAAACACTCCAAATACTCCGCATTTCTCCCGCATTTCCTCAACCATATGCGTAATCCTCCCCGTACATATTCATTCTAATATTTTTGTCGAGTGATGATTTTCTATCCTAAATAATTTATTGCAGTCTTTGATTATTCAATGGTACCAATAGAAAAAACTTTTTTGGTGTTTAATAGAGCGGAAAAGGAGAACATAAAAAAATGAAAAGTTTGAAAAAATTAGAAGCATTTATTGGCTGCTGAGGGAGGCGAACGCTAATGAAAATAATGAAACCCGGCTCTACGATCGGTATTTTAGGGGGAGGACAGTTGGGAAGAATGATGTCACTTGCCGGGAGAAATATGGGATATCGCTTCATTACCTTGGATCCGACACCGGATTCTCCATGTGGACAGGTGGCTGACCGGCAAATCATCGCTCCGTTTTCCGAGGTAAAAGCTGCAAAAGAGTTAGCAGATTCCTCAGACGTTATTACTTATGAATTTGAGAATGTTGATTCGGATGTCGCCTCCATCTTGGAAAACACATCTTTCGTACCACAGGGAAGCAAGCTCCTTAAAATAACCCAAAATCGAATTCGGGAAAAGACCACATTAGCGTCTTACGAAGTGCCTGTAGCACCTTTCATGGTTGTTGAGTCTGAAAGTGATATTCGCTCGGCAATTGATAATTTTGGACTGCCTTGTGTCATGAAAACAGCAACAGGCGGTTATGATGGCAAAGGCCAATGGGTGATTCGAAATAAAGATCAACTGTCAACGGCTGTTGAGATATTAGAAAATTCAGGTGTGGAAATGATAATGGAACAATGGATACACTTCAGCAAAGAATTATCGGTGATTGTGGCCCGCAATTTATCAGGTCAGGCTAAAACCTTTCCGGTTGCTGAAAATATTCATGTCAATAACATTTTGCATCAGTCCATCGTGCCTGCAAGAATCACGGATGAACAGCGAAATAACGCAGAAGCCATCGCATTGAAAATTGCCGATTCCCTCCAAGTCGTTGGATTAATTGCCATCGAAATGTTCCTTACGAATGAGGGGGATATTATCGTAAATGAGCTGGCCCCAAGACCACATAATTCAGGCCATTTTTCAATGGATGCTTGTATTACATCACAATTTGAACAGCATATTCGGGCTATATGTGGACTGCCCTTAGGAGATACTACCCTTTTAAGTCCGATTATCATGGTAAATATTTTAGGTCAGCATCTAAATAAAGTGTTAGATAAAATTGATCAACTTCCTAGGACGGCTAAACTACATTTATATGGAAAGAAGGAAAGCGTAGAAAATAGGAAGATGGGGCATATCAATTTTCTAGGTTCAACGTTGGAGGAAGTGGTCGAGCAAATAAACAAACTTCAAATTTGGTCCTAAAAAATGAAGTGTAATGGATAGGTATGGAAGTGATCGAAACGGGCTTTTAGAACAGGAGGGATAATCATGGAAAAATTAGAACAGCTTTATGAAGGAAAAGCCAAAAAGGTATTCAAAACATCAGAGCCTGGAAAGTATTGGATTGAGTATAAAGATGATGCCACTGCTTTTAATGGAGAGAAAAAAGCACAAATTGCGGGAAAAGGAAAGCTAAATAACGAGATTAGTACCATTTTTCTTCGTTTATTGAAGGAAAAAGGAGTGGACAACCATTTTATTAAAAGAATCTCAGCAACCGAACAAATCGTCCTGCAAGTGGACATTATCCCGATTGAGGTGGTGGTTCGAAACATTGCAGCTGGATCACTTGCCAAAAGGTTGGGATGGGAGGAAGGAAAGGAACTCCCACAGCCGATTGTGGAGTATTACTTTAAAAATGATGAGTTAGGGGATCCGATCATTAACAATGATCATATTGCCATTCTTGGAATTGCAACAGAAGCGGAATTAACTGAACTTCGAAAACAATCCCTGATAATCAATGAGATTTTAAAAGAGTATCTGTTAAACAAAGATATTATCCTCGTTGATTTCAAATTGGAATTTGGGAAAACTCCTGAAGGCAAATTAATCTTGGCGGATGAAATCTCTCCGGATACGTGTCGATTCTGGGATGCCCACACCATGAAAAAGCTAGATAAGGACAGGTTTAGACGGGATTTAGGGAATGTTGAGGAAGCCTATCAAGAAATCCTGCGGAGAATTGGGGGTAGTGTAAATGTTTAAAGCGACGGTCTTTGTAACATTGAGGGAAAGTGTGTTAGATCCACAAGGGAATGCCGTTCATGAGTCGCTCCATTCTCTTGGCTATGACGAGGTTGGGGATGTTCGAATCGGGAAATACATGGAGATTGAAATGAACAGTGAGGACAAAAAGGCGGCGGAAGAACGGGTGAGGGATATGTGTGAAAAACTGTTAGCCAACACTGTCATCGAAGACTATAGGTTTGATCTTAACAGGCTGGAAGGTTAGGAGGGGAACAAGTTGAACTTTGCTGTACTGGTTTTTCCTGGTTCAAATTGCGATATAGATATGTATAAAGCTGTTTTAGATACGATTGAACAACCTGTCGACTATGTATGGCATCTTGAGACGGACCTGGCAAAGTATGATGCGATTCTTGTCCCTGGAGGTTTTTCTTATGGAGATTATTTGCGTCCAGGGGCGGTAGCGAGCCTATCTCCTGTTATGGAGCAAGTAAAAATAGCAGCGGAAGAAGGTAAATTGGTGCTTGGTGTCTGCAATGGATTTCAAATCTTAACGGAAGCAGGATTATTGCCAGGAGCCTTACGGAGAAACCAACGCTTAAAGTTTCACTGCGACACGATTGATTTAAAAGTAGAAAACAACAAAACTCCATTCACCTTAGAATACCTGGAAGGCGAAACGATCCGTATTCCCATTGCCCATGGGGACGGAAATTATTATTGTGACGAAGAAACGCTGACTCAATTAGAGCAGAAAAATCAAATCGTATTCAGGTATAAGGGGACAAATCCTAATGGTTCCGTTTCTGAGATAGCCGGTGTAATCAACGAGAGGGGAAATGTTTTAGGCTTAATGCCCCATCCGGAACGTGCCGTACATAAATGGCTTGGGTCAGATGACGGAAGGCGGATGTTTTCTTCTATATTAAATTACTGGAGGCGACAGCATGGCACAGTATAATGAACCGACTCCTGAGCAAATTGTTGAGCAAAAGATTTATCGAGAAATGGGATTGACGGACGAAGAGTTCGATAAAGTGATCGAGATTCTCGGACGGAAACCCAATTATACGGAAACGGGCATTTTTAGTGTCATGTGGTCCGAGCATTGCAGCTATAAAAATTCAAAGGTAGTGCTCAAACGGTTCCCCACTTCCGGTCCTCACGTGCTGCAGGGCCCTGGAGAAGGAGCGGGCATTGTCGATATTGGCGATCATCAAGCAGTCGTGTTTAAAATTGAAAGCCACAATCATCCATCGGCCATTGAGCCCTATCAAGGTGCAGCTACAGGGGTTGGCGGTATTATTCGTGATGTTTTTTCGATGGGTGCAAGACCGATTGCTTTATTGAACTCACTAAGGTTTGGGGAACTGGATAACCCAAAAACCAAATATATTTTTGAAAATGTGGTGGCGGGTATTGCCGGATACGGCAACTGTATGGGAATCCCTACGGTTGCAGGAGAGATCTACTTTGATTCATCCTATGAAGGAAATCCGCTGGTAAATGCCATGTGTGTTGGCTTAATCGACCATGATCAAATTCAAAAAGGGGTAGCTAAAGGAATTGGCAATCCCGTCATTTATGTTGGTGCAGCGACGGGAAGAGATGGGATTCATGGAGCGACATTTGCTTCAGAAGAGTTAAGTGAAAATTCCGAAGCGAAACGCCCTGCGGTTCAAGTTGGCGATCCATTTATGGAAAAATTGCTGCTGGAAGCGACTCTTGAATTGATCACTTCTGGTCACGTTGTCGGTATTCAGGATATGGGGGCGGCCGGATTAACAAGCTCCAGCTCGGAAATGGCCAGTAAAGCGGGAAATGGCATTGAACTCGACCTTGACCTTGTTCCCCAGCGTGAAAAAGGAATGACGGCCTATGAAATGATGCTTTCAGAATCCCAAGAAAGAATGCTGGTTGTGGCAAAAAAAGGAAAAGAAGAGGATGTAAAAAAGATTTTTGATAAATGGAGATTACACTCTGCTGTAATTGGCAGGGTCACAGATGATAACCTGCTCCGGCTGCTTCATAAAGGGGAGGTGGTGGCCGAAATCCCGGCAGATAAGCTAGCGGAGGATGCGCCGGTATATTGTAAGCCATCTAAAGTTGCTCCTTACTATGAACAATATTCCTCAGTTGATTCGGCTGTAGCCATTGAAGAGCCCAGCGATTATCATTCCGTTTTAAAGCAGCTGTTGGCATCACCTACGATTGCAAGTAAGGAGTGGGTCTACCAGCAGTACGACTATATGGTACGAACCAATACAGCCGTCATCCCTGGATCGGATGCCGCTGTTGTTGCCCTTCGTGGAACACGAAAAGCATTGGCGATGACAACAGATTGCAACGGAAGGTATGTTTACCTTGATCCATACGTTGGAGGTGCCATTGCTGTGGCGGAAGCGGCTCGTAATGTCGTCTGTTCCGGTGCGGAGCCATTAGCTATTACGGATAACTTAAACTTTGGGAGCCCTGAAAAACCGGAAATCTTCTGGCAGTTTGAAAAGGCGGCAGATGGAATCAGTGAAGCGTGCCGTCAGTTGAATACACCGGTCATTGGCGGTAACGTCAGCCTTTATAACGAGACAAAGGGAGAAGCCATTTATCCAACACCTACAATTGGAATGGTCGGGTTAATCAAAGATATCGACCATATCACTACCCAGGAATTTAAAAAAGAGGGGGACCTCATCTTTTTATTGGGAGAAACCAAAGCAGAAATTGGCGGCTCCGAATACCAAAAGATCATGACAGGGAAAATGGAAGGTCGGCCGCCGCTAATTAACCTTGATTTGGAAAAGAATGTTCAGGCTTTTACCCTTAAGGCAATTCAAGAAGGCTTGGTGCAATCAGCCCATGATACAGCTGAAGGCGGATTGGCTGTTGCTCTAGCGGAAAGCTGTATTGGCGGAAAGCTCGGCGCGGAAATTCAATTAACTGACGAACTTCGCCCAGACTTTAGCCTTTTTAGTGAATCGCAATCTCGAATCATTCTTTCCGTACCAGGAGAACACGCCGAGAAGATAAAGGAAATGGCGAAACAGCAAGGTGTGCCGATCAAAGAAATTGGGAAAGTGAGAGGCAAGGAACTGTCGATCACACATAATGGAAGAATGATCATCTCTGAGCCGATTGCTGACCTTGGAGCTGCCTGGCAGAATGCTATTCCAAACATTATGCGTTCGGGATTAAAAAAGTTAACCATGCAGGACATCTCTGCAAGTTTACCGTAAAGGAGTGAACCGGATGAGTGAGGCGTACCGTCAAGCGGGTGTCAATATAGATGCAGGCAATGAAGCAGTTGAAAGAATGAAAAAGCATGTGAAAAAAACCTTCCGTCCAGAGGTGTTAACCGGATTAGGAGGGTTCGGTGCTCTTTTTAAGCCGAACTTAACAGGAATGGAAGAGCCGGTGTTTGTTTCCGGTACGGATGGGGTAGGGACCAAATTGAAAATTGCCTTTGCCATGGACAAGCACGATACGATTGGAATCGATGCTGTGGCCATGTGTGTAAATGATGTCATCGTCCAAGGGGCCGAGCCCCTTTTTTTTCTAGATTATCTGGCCTGCGGCAAGATCATCCCCGAAAAAATTGAAGCTATCGTGAAAGGAATTGCTGATGGATGTGAACAGGCTGGATGTGCCCTGATCGGCGGAGAGACGGCTGAAATGCCGGGTATGTACCAAGATGGGGAATATGACATTGCCGGATTCACGGTAGGCATTGTGGATCAAAAACATTTGATTGATGGAACGAAAGTAAAGGAAGGCCAGGTCCTTATTGGGCTGGCTTCTAGTGGTGTACATAGCAATGGATTTTCCCTTGTCCGTAAGGTGCTATTGGAGGATGCCAAGCTATCCTTACATGACTATGTGGATGAACTAGAATCTGAACTGGGACCAGTATTACTGGAACCAACAAAAATTTATGTGAAATCCGTCCTTTCAACGATCCGGAAATACAATGTCTTTGGTCTGGTACATGTAACAGGCGGGGGCTTTTACGATAATATTCCACGGATTCTTCCTAAGGGATTACAAGCAGAAATTAGGGATGGATCATGGACGGTTCCGAAAATTTTCACCTTTATCCAAGAGGCGGGCAAAATTTCCGATTATGATATGTTCCGGACATTTAATATGGGAATTGGAATGATTCTGGTCGTAGATTCCGCAGATTCCGAGGGCATTATGGAGCATCTGCAATCGTTGGGTGAAGATGCGTTTGTGATTGGTACTGTGCAAAAAGGTACCGAAGACGTCGTATTTAAGAAGGAGTAGATATGAAGATTGCCGTTTTTGCTTCTGGTACGGGTTCTAATTTTTCAGCGATTCTGGAATCGATCCAATCGAAAAAAATCACCAACGTTGAAGTGGTTTTACTCGTCAGCGACCGCCCCGAAGCCCTTGCGGTTCAGAAAGCAAGGGAGGCAGGGATCCCAGTGTTTACGTTTAAAGCGAAAGATTTTTTAGACAAACGAGCCTATGAAGAAAAGATACTTGAAGAGTTATCACAAAGGCAGGTTGAGTTTATCGTATTGGCTGGGTATATGAGACTGTTAGGACAGGTTTTACTCATGGCCTTTGATAGAAAAATCATCAATGTCCACCCGTCCTTATTGCCTGCATTCGCAGGGAAGGATGCCATTGGCCAAGCGCTTGATTATGGGGTCAAGGTGACCGGTGTGACGGTACATTATGTAGATGAAGGGATGGATACAGGTCCTATTATCGCCCAACAAGCTGTCACCGTTGCCCCGGATGAGACCAGAGAAACATTAGTAAAAAGGATTCAAGCCATGGAGCACCAATTATTACCGGAAGTGATCCATCGTCTAGCGAATAGCGAGGAAGTAAATGACAAAGGCTTTGATTAGTGTTTCCGATCTGGGCAAATCGTCGAACTTGCAAAGGAATTAGAGAAGCTTGAAGTTGAAATCATTTTTCAAACAATTGGGGTTGGAGCTGGCCAAATGAACCGGGTGGGAATCGGCAAAAAAAGCGATAGAGCTAGCCGGAGGAAAAGCGGCAGGTTCCTTCTTAGACTCCGATGCTTTTTTCCGATGCCGGACACGGTCGAGGAAGCCGCAAAGGCAGGTAATACTGCCATCATTCAACCAGGTGGTTCCATCCGGGATGAAGAATCCATTGAAGCGGCATATAAGCATGGAATCGCCATGGTGTTTACGGGCATAAGACATTATAAACACTAGGAGGGATCGGCAGAATGAAGGTGTTAGTTGTTGGGGGAGGCGGCCGTGAGCATGCCATTGTGTGGAAATTGTCTCAAAGTCCCAAGATTGAACAAATTTTTTGTGCTCCTGGCAATCCGGGAATCGCAGCATTAACGAAATGTATACCGGTTTCTGTTTCAGAAATCGAAAAATTAGCAGATTTTGCAAAAAATGAACAAATAGATGTTACGTTTGTAGGACCAGAGGAGCCTCTTGCAAAGGGGATTGTCAATTATTTTAAAAAACAGGGATTAGCGATTTATGGCCCTACAAAGGAAGCAGCGATGATTGAGGGCAGTAAGGCGTTCGCAAAAGAACTAATGATAAAATATCAAATTCCTACTGCCAAATATGCTGCTTTTACAGATTATGAGGAGGCCCTAACCTACGTTCGCAGTGAGGGGGCGCCAATCGTCATAAAAGCAGATGGTTTAGCAGCGGGAAAAGGTGTCGTTGTAGCAAATAAACTGGATGAAGCTGAGGAAGCGCTAAAAAGTATGATGAAAGAAGTCACGTTTGGTTCGGCTGGAGCAAGAGTGGTTGTCGAGGAGTATCTGGAAGGAGAAGAAATGACCTTGCTCGCTTTTGTCAATGGGACGACTGTGAAGCCAATGGTTCCGGCACAAGATCATAAGCCTGTGTTTGATGGCGATGAGGGGCCTAACACAGGTGGAATGGGAACATACGCGCCATTACCTCAAATTGATTCATCCCTGGTTGAAAGGATTGTCCGAGAAATCGTCCTCCCAACAGTAAGAGGAATGGAAGCAGAAGGCTGCCCCTTTGAGGGGATTCTTTATACGGGATTGATGCTGACCAAGGAAGGGCCTAAGGTGATTGAATATAATGCACGCTTTGGTGATCCGGAAACACAGGTCGTTCTTCCTCTTTTAGAAACAGATTTACTTGATATCGTAATCGCAAGCATCTCCGGTGAATTAGAAAAAGTAGACGTGAAATGGAAAGACAAGTCGGCTGTTTGCGTAATTATGTCTTCTGCCGGCTACCCGGGCCCATACGAGAAAGGCTGTGTCATTCATGGATTGGATCAGGTTGCTGATCCGGCGATCGTTTTTCATGCTGGCACCTCTGAACAGGAGGGCAAAATCCTGACCAGCGGTGGACGTGTTCTTGGGATTACTGCAATAGGGGATACCTTGAAAGAAGCGAGGAATTTGGCATACCAGTCCGTAGAAAAGATCTCTTTTGAAGGAGCGCATTACCGGACCGATATTAGTTCCAAGGCTTTTTTATAAAATGCTTGAAGCATATATAAATAAGATGAAAGGCAGGAGTGAAAGTATGGATAAAAACAAAGGGAAAACACCAAATATTTCGGGTAGTTTTCAAGTAGTTGCAGATGACCGAAAAGATACTATTGAGGAATTGAAAAGAGACAATAAACTAGATGAAGAAACGGAATACTATGCACGAATTTTTATGGAAGATTAGGGGTTTTTAACTATAAACGGATATGTATAATAGAAAAGTAGAAAAGTTAGGGAGCTGGGTACCAAAGCTCCCTGAAATATTTGATTGTACATCGATCCACTGAATCCTTGAAAAATGACAGTCAAGGGCCTTCGCAAATGCTTTTACTTTCGTTGTTTTCCCCGTACCGGGCAAATCCTTAAGCAGCACATTCCTCTCTGTTAACAGGATGCAATGAGAAGAAGGAAAAATCACTTAAAATTTGTTGCCGGAAATGCAATTATTTTAAAGGATATTTACAAAAAATTCAGAATATAATATATAAAAGGATGTAAGAAGGGGTATACTTGAGACGAATAGCTGATTTATTGTGGGAAGGTTTTACTTTAAGACAGATTTTCCATAAAAAAATAGTTATACCGTATCTTCTGTTTTTAAGTTTTCTTATTTTATTTGAACTATATTTGATTATTTTTCTGTTTACATCGCTTCAAATAATTGCCCCAATTGGCTATAAGGCTACTTTATATTTTTATGGTATTGTATTATTTTTAATTTTCCTTTTTGGTTATTCACTCATGGTCTTTATTGAAACAGTTAAGGGAATTAGGAGAAAAAAAGGTTTGCTTATCTAACCAGCCAATAAAGAGGTTGGTTTTTTTGTTTTATCGCAGCTGTTATTGGTTGAAAGGTTCCACTTCCGTGTTTATAAGTTGTTTATTTCGGGTCTAGAAATATTTTATTGACAATTTTATGAATTTAAACTATTATCGCTATATAGTAAATTAAAAATTTTAAGTGTACATTTTCTTCTTATCAAGAGAGGTGGAGGGACTGGCCCTTTGAAGCCTCGGCAGCAGGTTCTTTTGAATACTGTGCCAATTCCATCAAGCGCATTGCTTGAAAGATGAGAAGAGGGTTTTGAAACTCTCTTCTTAGGAGGAGAGTTTTTTATATATACATAAATCATACTTAAACAATAGGAAAACTAGAGAATTAGAACAGTAGAGGAGAGAATTCAAATGAAATATGGTTTTTGGTTACCGATTTTTGGAGGCTGGTTGCGTAATGTGGAGAATGAACATATGCCGCCAACCTTTGATTATGCAAAGAAAGTCATACAATCAGCGGAAAAATGGGGATATTCGACTACCTTAATAGCTGAATTATATTTAAATGATATTAAAGGACCAGAGCATGATTCTCTTGAAGCCTGGTCCACCGCAGCGGCACTTGCTGCAGTGACGGAAAAAATTGAAATTATGACGGCGATTCGTCCTGGTTTTCATAATCCTGCCGTAGCGGCAAAAATGGCAGCGAATATTGATCAAATCAGTAATGGGCGTTTTACGCTTAACGTTGTTTCTGCTTGGTGGGCAGAAGAAGCACGTCAGTATGGCGGTATTTTTACGGAACATGATGAGCGTTATGCTCGTACCGAAGAGTTTATTGATGTCCTAAAAGGTTTATGGACAGAAGAGACCTTCGATTTTTCCGGCCAATTTTACGACTTAAAAGACACGAAGCTTGCTCCGAAACCTGTTCAACGACCAAACCCGATTCTTTATGCAGGCGGTGAAAGTGAAAAAGGCAAGCAGACCATTGCCGAAAAATGTGATGCTTATGTGATGCACGGTGGCACAGTGGAAGAGATTGATCGAAAAATAGCCGATATGAAGGCACGCCGCGAACAAACGGGCAAAGCGCCATTTAGTTCATTTGGCATGGCTGCATATGTTATTTGCCGTGATACAGAAGAGGAGGCTTTAGCTGAGCTTGAAAAAATCACGACTGTAAAGGATTCTAGCGGTTATGCGGGCTTTAAAGACTTCACTACAAAATCACACTTAGAGCAGCAAATCCAATTACAGGATTACTCTGTATCCAATCGAGGCCTAAGGCCGAACTTAGTAGGAACACCTGAGCAAATTGCCGATCGGATTTTACAATATGAAGAAGCTGGCTTAGACTTATTGTTGTTACAATTTTCACCTCAATTAGAGGAAATGGAACGCTTTGCCAAGCAGGTTATGCCATTAGTTGAACAAAAACGCAGTTTAATAACCAACTAGAGAGGGGTCTTAAAGATGAGCAAGGTATATGTGATACATGAAAATAGTGAGTGGACCATCCATTTAACAAAAAGGTTAGAGGAACTTGGTGTTCCTTATGAAGAATGGCATTTGGACGAAGGAACGTTAGATTTATCGACAGAACCGCCAGAAGGAATCTTCTATAGCCGAATGAGTGCTTCTTCTCATACTCGTGATCATCGTTTTGCAGCGGAATTTACCGGACAAGTATTGGCTTGGCTTGAAGAACATGGACGGACGGTGTTAAATGGAACGAGCGCTCTTAAGCTAGAGGTTAGCAAGGTTTTACAATATTTAGAGTTAAATAAGTATGGTGTGAAGACGCCAAAAACGATTGCAGCGGTTGGAAAACAAAGCATTCTTAAGGCTGCAGAGGCGTTTGCAGGTAAGTCTTTTATTACGAAGCATAACCGTGCCGGTAAAGGCTTAGGTGTTCAATTATTCCATAGTGTAGAAGCGTTAAAAGCTTATGTGGAAGGACCGACTTTCGAAGAACCGGTCGATGGCATCACCCTTATTCAAGAGTATATTCAATCACCTGAAAGCTACATCACTCGTTGTGAGTTTGTAGGAGGAAACTTTGTCTATGCCGTTAAGGTGGATACGTCGGAAGGTTTTGAACTTTGCCCAGCGGATGCCTGCCAAATTGGCGATTTATTCTGCCCGGTCGGAGAAGAAGTGGAAGAGAAGCCTAAGTTCCAAATCATTGAAGGTTTTGAGGACGAAATCCTAGAAAAATATAAGAAGGTTCTAGCTGGCAATAATATTCAGGTGGCTGGAATCGAGTTCATCAGAAATGCGGATGGTGAAATTTATACTTACGATATTAATACAAACACAAACTATAATTCTGATGCCGAAGCAAAAGCTGGAAAATATGGTATGCTCGAAGTTGCTTTATTCTTGAAGAAGACATTAGAAGAGAATGTCCGGGAAAACGTATTAAATTAATGTTGTAAAAAAGATTGCCAGTATAACTTATGCAATTGGTTATACTGGCAATTTTTGTTTATTAGGTTCAGTTATAACTGAAACGGAAATATTCCGTTTAAATTAGGAAATACTCTTATTTCCTTAAAAATAAAGGAAGTTTTTCCGTTTATTTGATTCAAATCTTTGGATTTTGTCTTATTTAGAGCGCATAATCGGAATTTCTTCGCTTATATTTGCTTGGTAAGCTTCCTCATTATACATTAGCCGGAAATTCTCCGCCTATGAATTCTCGTACCTATACGAAAATCTACAATGAATATTATGCGAGCCTATTATGAAAAATCGTTAGGGTCTTATAGTATGTGCTGTTTTTTTATGTGCCTTCTTAGAAAAAGGGAGTATAGTCCATATCAAAAATTATGATAAATGACTCTTGTTACAAATGCATGCGTATTATATTGTTAAAACAACTTCAACATGACCATTTACTATTTGCTTTGTTTATGTAGTTTTTTCCAATAGTAGAGTTAATTACGAAGAGTAATTAGAGTTGAAAATGTTTTTTAGAAAGGGAAAAATTATATGCTTCATATTTGGAATATTGAGAAGATCATTATAAAGACATTAAAAGACCTTAAACTAAAAATAAATGTTGAATTCAGCAATACACTCACTGCACCAATGAGTTATAACGTATCGACAAATACAATAAAGTTTAACTACCTGCAAATTAACGGATATAACGCTAAAATTAACTTTAAAGTTAAAGAATCAGATGAAAACTTTACGAAAATTATTCTTTATCATCAGCTAGGTTATTATTTAGAATTCAGGAAAAATCCACGAGTTTTAAAGACTCTCTATTATGGCAAAGAAGAAGAAAAGAAACAGCTTTTAGTAGAAGTAGAAGAGAATGCTTGGGAACATGGAAGAACATTCGTACCGGAACATCTATTAAAAGCATATGATCAAGTACGTGAATTGGATAAACTTCTTTTAAAGGTTTGAATAATTGATAGTAAAAATACTTATGAAAGATGTTTTTGACTAACTATTTGTCTTACATAGTTTTAATTTTTTTATAGGCCGAAAATACAGGTTTTTGTTCACTACCTGTATATTTTCGGCCTATTTTCATTTAAAACATATACTACAATAGGGAGCATTTATTTGTTCCTCAATTAAGCTGATTGTTTATTGTTTCTTTTTATTCGTTCTTCTTTTTTAGAAGATTTCGGCACTCTAAATAATAATATCAATCCGGCACTAAACATAAGAGCCCATATAAGGACAATTTGGTACCACAAAAATAGATTCCAGGACAGGGAATACCAGTAACAAGATGCTTTTTACATAATAATGTCTCTGGCATTTAAATGATGTATGTTCTGGCAGTATCTTTATAAATCTGAAAGAATTATTACTCAATGGGAAACCTGTATAACCCCTGAATATTTATACATATTTAGATGTAGTGCTTAATGCACTGGCAGGATAGTGCAATAAATTAAAAACATATTATAATGTACATTTTTTATAAAATGTGCTATGCAATCATTTCATTTCGGACAGGCCTTCATATTTTATTAGCATGAAAGGAGATGATTTATTTGGGTCAAAGACCTGATAAAAAAAATATTTTTGATTATATTATTATCGGTGCTGGAACAGCAGGAGGAATTATTGCAAAAAAATTAACGGACAACCATCATACTAGTGTCCTAGTTCTTGAAGCTGGAACCAATATGACTCAAGAACTAAGCAGTCCCAATATTGCAGTGGCTCTCGCTAATGCGACCGATAATCGACATTCGTTTAATGTCGCAACTATACTAGAGCAATCAATTGGCCGTCAAATTATCACAGAAAGTGGACGAGCCATTGGTGGAAGTTCTGAACACAATGCCATGTACGCAGTACGGGGAAGTAGTGATCTTTATGATACTTGGGCAAATCTGAGTGGAAATCCCCTTTGGAATTATAATAGTCTCCTCCCTTTATTTAGGGAAAATGAAACCTACACTGGAGCGTCACAAGAACCTCAAAATCGTGGATTTAAAGGTCCAATTTTTATAAGACAGCAAAATATTCCTAATCAAGGATTAATCCAAACCTTAACAGAAGCTGCACACCAAGTGTTTGGTATCCCAATTGAGGAAGACTACAATACAGGAATAAGAGATGTCTTGTCCCCAAAAGGACAATTTACGCAAAAGATGGAAAATGGCAACCTTGTTCGTTCGTCCGTAGCAACAGGATATTTAAACAGCCAAGTTGTCACTCAAGGGAATGAGTTCCAACCAGATGAATTTGGAGTTAATGGTAGAAGATTAGTCATTCTAGCCAAAACAACTGTAAACAAAATACTGTTTAAAAACAAACATGGTAACAAAATCGCTGTTGGTGTTGAGTTTGTTCGAAATGGGGTCTCCGAAGTAAGGTATGCTCGAAAGGGGGTTATTGTCTCCGCTGGTCAATTTTCTTCCGTTGTCCTCCAACGATCCGGGATTGGAAAACCCGAAGATTTAGCTAAAGCTGGCATAACGACTTTGGTTGACAGCCCGAATGTGGGACACAACTTCCAATGTCAATTTGCAGTAGGTATGGGAGTAAGAGTAAGAAATAACCGAATTCTTCAGGTATTGGCCGCTGATCCAAATCAACCAATTGCCCTTACCGGATTCAAAAAAGAGGATAACCCGATCGGGGGACGTCGTCTTCAATTATTAGGTTTTCCTCTTCCTATTTTTGTACCTGTTCAAGATGTACTCATCAACGGGTGGCAGTTTAACCCAGACCCAAATGCAGAAACCAATGTTATGAGTATTGGGATTGCCGATGTAAACCCAAGAAGCAGAGGCACCGTGATGATTGCTCATAGTGATCCTGAGGCTTATCCGACCATTGATTTAAATCCGCTTCACGAACAAAACGATGTAGATTTCATGGTGCAAAAATATATTGAAACTTATGATATGATTCTAAAGGCTCGTCAGCTTGACCCGCGAGGTTTGTATGAGGTCGTGTATCCAAATGAAAGGATATTCCAATTGCCAGATGCAGAGAAGAGGGCCATGTTAGCTAATTTTGTCCATGCTTCCTATTTAGCCTTCGACCATTACGGGGGTCAATGTAAAATGGGAAGAACGATTGCTGATGGAGTTGTAGATGGATTCCTAAATGTTTTTGGAACAAAAAATCTTAAAGTGGCTGACCTTTCTATCGCTCCAATCTTACCTGATGGTAATACGGTTTTAGGGGCAGAAGTGATTGGTTTAAATGCTGTAAGATTCATTCAAAGTAATCAGAATCCTATTGTGATTGATGATGATGAATTTGAGGATATTGTAGATTCTGATGAAAGCAGTGACGAAAGTTCTAACGAAAGTAGCGACCATCATCACCACCATCACCATGAAAGTAGTGACGAGAGCAGTAGTTAGCATTTAATAATACAAAGAAAGACCGTTTCTAACTATGATAGGGCCGGTCTTTTTAGAACCCAAAACCAACAGTTTATGGCAAGTAAAAAATGGTTCTTACGCTAAACTGGTGAAGGACCTTTTTTTCTCCTTTTGTAGTATAATAAAAATCAAAAGGAGTGCTAAACATGAACTCTATTTGTTGGTCATCTCCTGATCCTTTCCTTGAAGTTCTTCACATTTGTGAAGAAGAATCTTCATTTCAAATTACTATTCAAAGCACACATCAGTCTAGTCCATGTCCTCATTGCGGTGTAAGATCTTTTCGTCCTCATAGCCGTTATTCTCGTCTCATTAAAGATCTACCTATCGGTGAAAAATCAGTCTCTCTCCTACTAATCTCAAAAAAATGGTTTTGTGATAACTATTCTTGTGATAAGAACATTTTTACAGAGCGTTACGATTGGGTGCCTGCGAAAGGTCGTAGAACATTTCGAGCTGAGGAAGTTTTGCGTAAAATCGCTTTTGCATCCAGTTGTTTAAATGGAGAAAAAGTAGCGAAAGCAATCCATCTTCCAGTAAGTCATGATGTATTACTCTCGATTATTCGAAAAACGGAGATCAAACCAGATATTTCTCCCTTTTGTCGGAATTGATGACTTTGCCTTTCTCAAAGGACATAGTTATGGCACCATTATATGCGACTTGATAACCCATCAACCTGTTGCATTACTTCCTAATAGAAAGCCTGAAACGGTTACCGCCTGGCTGAATGGACAAAGATTTATAGAGGTTGTCAGTCGGGATGGGTTTCGAGCTTTTCGTCAAGCTATCTCTCAAGCATCTTCTACCATTTCTCAAGTATATGATCGTTGGCATTTTATTCGTGCAGCGAAAAGACAAGTTGATACTTGTCTAGTTTCCATTCTTCCAGCGTTGATTACATTGAACAAAAGGGAAGACCAGACCAACCTTGTACAGGCTGAAACCAAACAAGAACGTATTCAACTGGAACGTAACGAAAAGAAATTCGATTTGATTCAAACTGTCCAACAAGAATACCAGAAGGGGAAGAAGAAATCAGTATTAGCAAAAGAGTTTGATTTAGATCCCAGGACGATTACAAAATATCTAAAAACAACGAACTCGCCACTTATTAAACCTAGAGGGAAAAGAAAACGCCAGACAGCAGAGTTTCATGAGCAAATTGAGGAACTTGAACGAAAAGGACATACGATTAAGCAAATTGATTCAATTATTCGTGATTATGGGTATACTGGCACGCTTTCTGGAGTGCGTGTGGCAGTTGAAAGTATTCGCAAAGAAAGAAAATACCAACATTCCCAATCTCAAACACAAAGAATTTCACGCCAACAAGTAAGTGCCTACATATGGAAACTTCATTCAACCCTTACAGAACAAGAGTGTTACTTACTTAAACAATGCTTTACAGACTATCCCTCGCTTAAACCTTTTTATGAAACGGTTCAAACATTTAAAAAAGCATGGGAAGATTATGATTACAATGCCTTTTTAGATTGGTTAAAACAACAATTGTCCACTCGAACCAACCATTTGTATAGATTCGCTTTACAAATACGGAGTGATCTTCAAGCAATCAAACAAACCTTTCTTTCCCCGTTTAGTAATGGATTGATAGAAGGGCATGTCCATCGATTAAAACTCATAAAACGAATGATGTATGGACGTGCCAAACTAGATTTACTTGAAAAGCGAGTTCTCTATCACCTATAAAAGATTATTTTCAAAAAACTTTTCTGTACAAGAAACCTTCTAAATATCACTTTTTCACCAAAAACTCGTAAGAACCTAAAAAATGATGTAAATGGCAATTAATCATGTGTTCTTGCCAATTCCTCTTTGTTCAATAACTCATTATGCAATAAGAAGAGAGTCAGTTTTTTGCAGAAGTAAAAGAGAATGCTTGGGAACATGGAAGAACATTCGTACCAGAACACCTATTAAAAGCATATGATCAAGTACGTGAATTGGATAAACTTCTGTTAAAGGTATGAATAAATGATTCTATTTATTTTACATACTTTACATTTTTTATAGGCCGAAAATATACAGGTGTGTTTTTTCACTACCTGTATATTTTCGGCCTATTTTTATTCAAAACATCTTAATTAAGCTGATTGCTTTTTGTTTCTTTTTATTCGTTCTTCTTCTTTTTTAGAAGCTTTAGATACTCTAAATAATAATATCAAACCGGCACTTAACATAAGAGTCCATACAAGGACAAATTTGGTACCACTAAAATAGATTCCAGAGACAGGGATCACTAGTAACAAGATGCTTTTTAGATAATAATTTATTTTAGGATTTAGGACCATTAATAGCGATATAATCACAAGCACCGATGCTATCGTGTTAACACCCAAAAAGGAAAGGGGCGTATAATTTACATAGAAGTAATACCCAAATGACCCTACTATTGCAAATAGGGAGAGATAAAACCTTATCCATGCATGTTTGTAAAACAGAATCCATACAGCAATAAAATTAATTCCTGCACACACTCCAACTACAAATAATGTATGCGGAAAAGTACTAATAGGCTCTTTCATAAAGTTCAGAATGAATTTGAAGTCGAAAAAAACAGCCCCTGTAACAAGAATCTTAAAGACTAGTTTTATCCAAAACAACTCTACTTTCTTTTTTTTATTTGACGAAAAGAAATTAAATATCGAGGGTAGTCCCGTGAAGCCATTATCACCGGCTTCCTTGTTCTTCCCCATTAACATTTTATTAGATTCCTTTTTTTCTCGTTCCCTTTTGATAGCTTGCCTCGTCGGGTAATCTTTTTCTATATATTCTTCATTCTCATTTTCTACTTGTTGGTCAGTCTTAGAATAATAATCCAATGTTAAATCACCTCAAATAGTTTTTATTATTATATCTTATATCACTATAATTTGTATTTTCAAAGCTTTTTATATGGAGAGGCGCTTGGAGTTACTGCAATTGGTTAAAGTATGGAAACAAAAAATTGAAATGAAATGAGACTGGTAAATGGGGCTTATTAATAGCATTCCGAAATAGTGATAATGCTTCATAAAAGGTGTCTGAAAATAGAGAAAAGGTACCAAAATGTGGTATTTGGCGGTAAAATACTTCAAGTTATTCTCCACACATGGTAGAATGTTTAGAGTCTCAGTTTTGGAGAGTGGTTATTTTGAATAATTTTCTAGACAATTCACGGGCAACGCACAGAGCAAAAAAGAAAAAAATTAATATCATTTTAAACGGTTCCATTGTAATCGTACTGATACTTATTGGATTTGTATCATATTCGATTTTTTCGGGAGGAGATGACAAGGCAGCATCTCATAAAAGTGTTGAAACCTCAGCCGAAAAACAATCTGATCAAAATATAAAGAAGGATGAGCCAGCTGAGAAAAAGAGTTCATCAAATGATCAAACAAATGACGATTCATCGTCCAAGGATGAAACTCAAAGTGATCAAACTCAAAGTGATAAAACCAATAGTGATGATGCAGCAGACAATGCATCCACAGCTTCTTCGGATAGCTCACAGGAAAATGCACCAACATCACCTGCACCGGAAACACCGGCACAAACAGGTCAGCCGCATGTTACAAACTATGATTCAAGTTCTCAAGATTGGCAGCAGATGCTGCAGGCAATCTCTTCTGCGACTGGAATCGATCAAAGTAATATGACTGTATGGTTTTTAGGGAGCGACAAGAGCAACCCAGGCGGCTCAGTCGGGACGATATCAGCAAAAACGCAAGGCTCGCCAAAATATCGTGTGTATTTGCAATGGACTGGATCAGGCTATCAAGCCACCAATGTTGAACCAGCTTCATAATATGGAAAAATAGGATGTACTAAAGGAACATTCTAAGGCTGTCTAGAAACACTAGGCAGCCTTTTTATTTCGCTTGGGAGTTACATTAAGGGATGTCGTAAAGATGTCTCTATCGCGATAAGAATATTTTTTGGACTCAATCCGTCAAAGGATTGGGTCTTTTTTGTTAATGAAGAGTGCGAATGTATATTCTGTAATAAGATGTGAGAGTAGGATTAGGGGTAATCTGAGAGTACTTCAATCTTGAGGTCCATCTACGCATCGAAGGAACAGGAATGTTATTTTTAACTCATACTTAGTTTAGTTAAACAAAGGAAAAAAGTTTTTAACTTTAAATTTTGATTATTATAAAAAATCTAAGTTTATGTCGTTTGATGTCTGCGTTATAATGAAAGTGTGTTGTCGGAATTTTTATAAGATTACTAAAATAGTTCTTTATCTATATTTTTAAAAGGTGAACCTTACCAAAGGCTTATACATTTTAACGAAAATATACCACTTCGAGGAGATGGCTGTATTGTCAATAGAATTGCTATCGAAAAACACAGCGGAAGTTTTTAGTGCAATTATGAGAGAGCCCAATTGGGATAAAATGGAGTTGGAACAAGGGATTAGGAAGATTTTTTTACAAGCAAGAGAAAGTGTGGGTTCTCCTGAAGCATATTTAGAGTCACTCTTAGGGAATGTTACATTTCAATATGCATATACCAATACTGCTTTATCTTTTTTAACGGAGTGCATTGAAGAAGAGGAGTTTTTCTCGCATGAAAGCTTCCAATCCATCATGGAAAATGTTCCTAAACAAGTGAAAGATGCTAATTTCATAGCTGAAAACATGCCAAGGTTTAAGGAACTGGTATACAAAGGTGTAACCATTGAAGAACAAGTAGGCCTTGCAGAAAACATTTATTTCCATACCAAGCTAGTGAACGATTTATTGATTGGATTTATCGGGATCTTCCTGGAACCGAATAATAGGAATTATATGGAGAGTTACATGGAATATTCCTCTAAAGTAGTCGGTGATACCGTTATGCACTATTGCCAAACTTATTCCAATCATATTCTAGAAGCGATAAATTTGATGTATTCGACTAAATAGAAAGCTATTGTTCCTGAAAGTCTATTTAATTCTATACATTTGAATACAAATATCTAGGTTTGCGTCATGCGTTTGAAATTCCTCAAGTCTAGTTTTAGGCATCACTTGAATGTTTACCATTGATACTGGTCCGTTTCTTTATCCCCAAGCCAAATATTTGCTTATCATGAAGTATTTGCTATAATACTAGTTGAGTAATTTGCTTGACCAATTGAATCTTACATAGCTAGTAGGTGCCTTGTCATTGGATGAGGTTAAAAGGGAAGCCGGTGTGAATCCGGCGCGGTCCCGCCACTGTTATTCGGGGATAACCTCGCAGTTCCACTGTTCCAGCTAAGGAATGGGAAGGAGAGGAAATCACGTTACCCGTAAGCCAGGAAACCTGCCTATTAAGCTTGCCAACGAAATCCTTCGCGGAAAAGGATCGGCATAATCAGTATTAAATATGTTTATTTTTTCTGATTTTCGCGCGCCCTGTTTCCAAATTGAAACAGGGCTTTTTCGTTGTTTTGGGAAAGACTTCAAGATATCAAGCTCATCTCAATCTATAAACGAAGGGAAGAGTGGAGTAATGAAAAAGTGTTTGGCATTAATTTTGACTGTATTGATGATGGTAACAATCAGCGCATGCGGGGCAGCAAATGAATCTGCTGATGCAGATAAAAACCTAAAATCGGAAACTGCTGCAAGTGCGGAGGTAAAGAATAAAGCAACCGTTTACCCGCTTACGGTGAAGGATGCAACGGGTGCTGAAGTAACTTTTGATAAGGCGCCGGAACGAATTGTATCCACGTCTCCATCAGAAACGGAAATTCTTTTCGCTCTAGGCCTGGGCGATAAAATTTATGGAGTATCAGATTTTGATGATTACCCTAAAGAAGCAGCGACAAAGCCAAAAGTAGGCGGGGTGACAAAGCCAAATGAGGAAGCGATTATTGCTGCTAATCCGGATTTAGTAATCGGCGGCATTTCAATGAAGAATGATATTGCCGAGAAATTTCGCGGTTTAGACCTTACGTTATATAAAACTGAGCCGAAAAAGATAGAGGATATTTTAAATAATATTATCCAAATTGGCATCATTACAGATACTCAGGAAAAAGCAGAAGAACTCGTGGCTCAAATGAAGGAAGATATTCGCACAGTAACAGAAGCAGCTGCAACCATTAAGGACGAAGATAAGAAAAAAGTATATATTGAATTTTCTCCAGGCTGGACGGTTGGCAAGGGTGAATTTATGGATGAACTGATTACAATGGCTGGCGGCGTTAACATTGCCTCTGATCTGAAAGGCTGGAATGCCATTAATGAAGAGAAGATCATTCAGGATAACCCGGATGTCATTTTGTATTCCGCAAATGTTGTTGATGATAAGTCTGGCAAACCGCTCGAGGAATTAATTAAATCTCGAAGTGGCTGGGATAAGATTACAGCCATTCAAGAAGGTCGTCTGACAGGGATTGAAGGTAATCTTATGTCCAGACCCGGACCAAGAATAACAGATGCACTGAAGCAAATCGCCGCAGCCATTTATCCGGAATCGGTTAAGAAATGAAAAAAAGATTAGCAATATGGGGGGGAGCGGGTTTCGTTCTCCTTCTTTTCTCCATGGTCATTAGTTTATCACTTGGTTCTGCGAATCTAGCCCTTTCGCAAGTTTGGGGGATTCTCTTACACCAGCTGCCTATTTTACAAAGTCTCATAGATTCCAGCTGGCCAGAATCAGCTGAGCAAATCATTTTAAAAGTTCGTTTGCCGCGTGTTGTTCTTGCCATTCTTGTTGGAGCGTGCTTATCACTTGCCGGTGCTGGCTTTCAAGGAGTGTTACGCAACCCGTTAGCGGATCCGTATACATTAGGGGTAGCATCTGGGGCTGCGGCAGGGGCTGCTTTCATTATTTTATTCGGGTTTCATACTGTTTTATTTGGTAAATGGACGATACCGCTTGTTGCATTTGTGACCGGGCTGATTAGTTTGCTGGTGGTCCTCCGTTTAGCAAATGTACAGGGAAAGTTTAAACTAGAAACAATCATTTTATCTGGGGTTGTCGTTTCTGCTTTTCTTGGGTCACTTGTTTCCTTTATGGTGTCAATGTCCGATCAGGTGGTGAATGAAATCGTCTTTTGGCTGATGGGGAGTTTGGCCTTAAGAGGTTGGGCCTTTACCTTTGTGCTCATGCCTTATTTAGCATTTGGAATAGTGGTGCTGCTGTCGTATGGACGTACACTAAATTTATTTGCATTAGGAGAGCGGCAGGCAGCACATTTGGGTGTCAACATCAAACGTACACGGCTCGTTGTGTTGGTCGTTTCCACCCTAATCACCTCTGCTGCCGTGTCAATCGTAGGAACGATTGGTTTTGTCGGACTTGTCGTCCCACACTTAGTGCGGCTAATAGTTGGGCCGGATTACCGAATATTACTGCCATTGTCTGTGATATTCGGTGCCATATATGTCCTTTGGGCAGATACAATTGCCCGTACATTACTTAACCCAACGGAAATTCCGCTCGGGGTTGTGACCGCATTTCTTGGCGCTCCATTCTTTGCGTATTTGCTTCGCAGAAACAAGCAAATGTCAGGGGGAAGTTGAATGATGTTTATTGAAGTGGAAAGCTTAAGTAAACGGTTTGACAGCCAGTCTGTCCTGGAGGATATTAGCTTTTCTGTCAAACGTGGAGAATGCTTGGGAATCATTGGACCAAACGGAAGCGGCAAGTCTACATTGCTGAAGCTATTGTCGGGAGTGGATTGTGCGACGGCCGGAAAAATTGAACTAAATGGGAAACGGATTGAACAATATACCCGCAAGGAACTAGCCAAATGGTTAGCTGTATTGCAGCAGGAATCACTGCCTCCAATTGGATTTACAGTCAGAGAGGTTATCGAACTGGGGCGGTTTCCTTTTCAAAATTGGCTAGGAGAAGAAAAAAACGAGATTGAACCACTAATCGATTCCATTATCGAAAAAATGGGGTTAACTGAGTTACGTGATCGCCTGCTTGAAAGCCTAAGCGGGGGGGAGCGGCAGCGAGTAGCGCTTGGAAAGACGATGGCCCAGCAGCCAAAGCTGCTGATGCTTGATGAGCCGACCACCTATCTCGATATTGGTCACCAAGTCCTTTTGATGGATCGGATTCGAGAATGGCAGCAAGAAGAGGATATGACCGTAATCGCGGTTCTGCATGATTTAAATCTAGCTGCACTATATTGTGATCGTTTGCTGCTGTTACATAATGGCAGAGTAGTTGAGATTGGAACACCAGAACATATCATTCGAGCAGATTTGATTCAACAAGTTTACGGTACCACACCAATCGTGATGAAACACCCCGTTTATGGTTTACCACAAATCATCCTTCAAGGAGAAACTATAGCGGAGCGGACAATTCCTATGAAGATAAGAGAGGTAATCCAGCAATAACGGATAGCTGCAAATAGGATCTTTTTTCTATTAGATTTGGAGATGCTGTTTTATTTAAAGTCTCTTTTTTAAAGTCTCTTTTCTCATATATTGTTGCTTTTAACTATATTGAAAACACCGAGTGGATTGGAGCGAAAGGCGCTTGACTCCTGCGGGAAATAGAGGAAAGGTCGAGACCCCGCAGACGGAACGTCGAGGAGGCTCGACTTCCTCCCCGCGGGTTTGCTGAGCGCCTGTAGCGGAAAGGAACGAACAGTGTTATTCCCAAAAACAACAAACTTTACGAAAAGAGCCTTTTTAAAAAATGGTAGCCTTTTTGATTCGCTAATAGAACATCGAATTTCGCTAATAAAATAGCAAAATTAGCTAATAGAACCTAAATATACGCTAATAGGACGCCGCAATCCGCTAATAGGGGGTAATTTTACACCAGAATCCAACTGTTGAGAGTTAAAACTTAATTCATAACCACAATATTTACAAAAACAGCCTATTTAAACAAAGAGAAGAGGTTAAATTCTGATGAGAATTGTATCGTTATGCCCAAGTAATACCGAACTTCTTGGATTTATGGGATTGACATCAACGATCGTTGGTGTTGATAACTATTCGGACTGGCCTGCAGGGATTAATGGGTTGCCAAGGCTCGGTTCTGATTTGGATATCGACATTGATGCTGTTGAGGCGCTTCAGCCGGATTTAGTTCTTGCATCATTGACGGTTCCTGGCATGGAAAAGAACATTGCCGGCTTAATGGAAAGGGGATTGCCTTTTATCACACTTAATCCAAAGAGCTTGGCTGATATCGGGGATAATATCCTTGAGGTGGGGAAAGCGACGGGACAAGAAATGATTGCACAGAAGGCCTGCCATAAATACTGTACACTTTTGGAAAATTTAAAGGAAGTTGGACGAAAGATAGAGGAACGGCCTCTGTTGTATTGGGAATGGTGGCCAAAGCCGGTATATACTCCGGGTGGTTCGAATTGGTTAACAGAAATTAGCCATTTGGGTGGCGGGCGCAATGTATTCGCAGGTGATAAGCGGGCCAGTGTCAAGACGGATTGGGAGGATGTGCGAACGCGTAATCCTGATTATATCTTGCTGGCCTGGGTTGGTGTGATGGAAAAACAGGTTAAACCAGAATTGCTAAAAAAGCGGCCAGATTGGCCAGAGATGAAGGCGATCAAAGAAAATCGGGTATTCGTGATGGAGGAGTCACTATATTGCAGGCCGTCACCAAGTCTCTTGCTTGGTATACAAAAATTAGGTGCAACGCTTCATCCGAATCTATTTCCCGCATATGATCAGCAGAAAGCCGAGGAATGGTTATGTCCATCAATAGAATTGTAGTTGCTGGTACGGGTAGCGGTGTTGGAAAAACAACACTGACCATTGGTTTAATGTCAGCATTAATAAAACGCGGTTTAACGGTTCAAGGCTTTAAATGCGGCCCTGATTATATTGATCCTTCTTATCATACAGCTGTCACCAACCGGGTTTCTCGTAATTTAGACAGCTGGATGCTTACACATGATCGAGTTTTGGATATTTTCACACATGGAAGTCGAGAAGCTGATATTTCAATTATAGAAGGAGTAATGGGATTTTTTGATGGGAAAAGTCCGGAAACGAATGAAGGAAGTACCGCAGAAATCAGTATCATAACTAAAAGTCCTGTGTTGCTTGTAGTTAATTGTGAAAGTATGGCCCGAAGTGCAGCCGCGATTGTCAAAGGTTTTCAAATGTTTGCGGAAGGGCCCAATATTGCTGCAGTAATCGCAAACAAAGTTGGGAGCGAGGGGCATTTTCAGCTTGTCAAAACAGCGATTGAACAGGAATGTCATGTTCCTGTAATCGGCTATTTAAAACGAGAGCTAGGCATTGAAATCCCAGAAAGACATCTTGGACTTATTCCTTCCATTGAACGAGGAGAACTAGCTCCATTTTTCGATCAATTAGGAGACTTGGTTTTAGAGACGATTGATATTGACAAGCTGCTTGAATTAGCCGTAGCTGAGCCGCTACCTGTAAGTGAAACATCCTCCATGTTTGAAAAGAAGAAAGAAAAGATCATGAAAATGGCAGTTGCAAAGGATGAAGCCTTTAATTTCTATTATCCTGAGAATCTAGAAATGTTAGAAGCGAATGGTGTAGAGATTGTTTATTTTTCTCCTTTGGCTAATGAAGAACTGCCAAAAGATGTTGATGGTCTTTATTTAGGAGGAGGATTCCCGGAGGAATTCGCTCATGTGCTGGAATGTAATGAAAAGACAAAGGATTCTATCAAGAATTCAATTGAAGCTGGATTACCAACTCTGGCTGAATGTGGCGGGTTCATGTATTTAACCGAGTCCATTGAAACGACGGAAAAGAAGACGTATCAAATGATTGGGGTAATCCCAGGCAGGGTACAAATGAAAACATCTTTGCAGGCTTTGGGGTACAGAGAAATTAGTGGTCTGAATGACAATTTTATTCTTAAACATCAAAAAGCAAGAGGGCATGAATTTCATTATTCTTCCTTTTTGCCTAACGAAGAGGATTTACCACATGCCTATGAAACGAAAGGGATGAGGGGTGTAAGCAAGGAAGGATATCTGCAGCATAATTTAGCAGCTGGCTACACCCATTTTCATTTTGGTTCCAATCCAATGCTGGTTGAGAATTGGATTGATAAATGTTTAGAGATTAAAGCGAGTAAGGAGAGAATAGGATGAAGCAACATTTCGAATCGATTCCAAAAGTTAACAAGGAAATGGGAAGACAGGTTAGTGACTATATTAATACGTTGACAAAGCCAATCGGAAGCCTTGGGAGGCTGGAGGAATTGGCGATTGAACTAGCAGAAATGAAAAATGAAGCATTTCCGAGTGTAACACCGCCTGGAGTCCTCGTTTTTGCTGCGGACCATGGAATTACCAACGAGGGTGTTTCAGCCTATCCGCAAGCCGTGACAGAGCAAATGGTTCGGAACTTTTTAAACGGTGGTGCGGCGATCAATGTCTTTAGCAGGCAAATAGGTGCCTTACTTGAGGTAATCGACATCGGCGTAGCAAGCGATATTGAACATGAGAGTTTAATAAATAAAAAGATTCGTTATGGTACGGCCAATTTCTATCGTGAGGATGCGATGAGCCGTGAAGAAGCTGAACTAGCAATTGAAGCAGGTTATCATCAAGGTTTACAAATCATCCAAAAAGGGGCACAGTGTCTCATACTCGGCGAGATGGGGATTGGAAATACAACTTCAAGCAGTGCAATCTTAGCTGTTCTAAGCGGTAAAGATATTTCTTTACTAGTAGGGAAAGGGACTGGAATATCGGATGAAACATTAGTACGCAAAACCGAAATTATTAAACAGGCACTTGAAAGAAGGAACCCTAATCCAAATGATCCGATCGATCTCCTTGCTAAAGTAGGGGGGCTGGAGATAGCCGGGATTGCTGGTGCAATGCTTGCTGCGGCGAGCAAGAGAGTACCGATTCTTGTCGATGGATTTATATGTACCGTTGCAGCTTTAGTTGCAAAATCAATCGCTCATGGTGTTGCTGACTATATGATTGTTACGCATCAATCCATTGAACCTGGTCACAAAATAGCCCTTTCCCTATTAGGGAAAAAGCCGATTATTGATTTAGGGCTAAGACTCGGAGAAGGTACAGGAGCAGCCGTTGCCCATCCGATTATCCAATCGGCAACATTAATGCTAAAAGAGATGGCAACCTTTCACTCGGCAGGAATTTCAACGAATGACTAATGAAGTCTTAACAAAACCAGGAGGCCCAACATGGATCAAATAAACAAAAAGAAACAAGGCTTAACACTTGTGTACACAGGTCACGGTAAAGGAAAAACGACCGCAGCTATTGGATTAACCGTACGAGCAGCTGGCAGAGGGTTAAAGGTAAAGATTTATCAATTTATTAAATCACCAGAGCGTTCGTACGGGGAACAAATTGCCTTACGTAAGCTTGGGGTTGAGATGGAACAGCTGGGAAGAGGATTTACATGGACAAAAACCCCTGAAGAGCACAGGGAAGCGTTAAGGACAGGTTGGTCAAAGGCAAAGGAAACAGTAATGAGCGGTGAATATGATTTAGTGATTTTAGATGAATTAAACAATGCGTTAGCAATTGATACATTTCCTATTGAAGATGTATTGCCGCTAAATGAAGTAATTGATCTAATCCAAAATAAACCGTCCCATCTTCATCTCGTTATAACAGGAAGAGATGCCAAGCAGGAAATTAAAGAGATGGCTGATCTAGTTTCTGTTATTGATGTGGAAAAGCATTACTACGATGAGGGTATACCAGCTGTAAAAGGAATTGAATTTTAAGGGGCAATACCCAAAATGAAGGAGTGAATGCTTATGGGGAAAGCTGTTCCTTTAATGATTCAAGGGACTCATTCAGATGCCGGCAAAAGTGCGCTTGTTACCGGTTTATGCCGGATATTTATTCAGGACGGTTTTAAAACAGCCCCTTTTAAATCACAGAACATGGCTTTAAATTCTTATATTACATTTGATGGGAAAGAAATCGGCCGGGCACAGGGTGTGCAAGCAGAAGCAGCAGGGATTCTTGCCACAACTGATATGAATCCGATATTAATTAAGCCAAGCAGCAGCTGCGAATCGCAAATTGTTGTTCATGGAAAGCCATTTAAAAATATGAAAGCAGGAGAATATCGCCAGGACTTTTTTCAACAAGGCTTAGCATTAATTCGAGATTCATATGAGAAATTGTCTGTTTGTTATGACCGGATCGTGATTGAGGGAGCAGGCAGTCCTGCTGAGATTAATTTAAATGATCGGGAGCTTGTCAATATGCGGGTTGCCCAAATTGCTAATGCTCCCGTAATTTTAGTGGGAGATATTGAAAAGGGTGGAGTATTTGCCAGTTTAGTAGGAACCTTGCAGCTGTTGGAACCGGAAGATCGTAATAGAGTAATTGGTGTCATCATCAATAAATTCAGGGGTGACGTATCCTTACTGCAGCCGGGATTAGACTGGTTTGAAGAGTATACTGGCGTTCCTATTTTAGGTGTTGTTCCGTATATTGATGACCTGCTAATCGAAGCAGAGGATTCCGTTGTGTTAAACAACTATACTTCTAAACTCGATGCAACAAAGGAAATTGATATCGCGGTCATCCGTCATCCGATGATATCTAATTTTACTGATATTGATCCTTTTTTTGCGGAACAGGATTGTCATGTTCGCTTTGTAAAAGCTGCAGAAGACTTAGGAGAACCGGATGTACTGATTTTACCTGGGAGTAAAAATACCATTGAGGATATGATGGTTTTACACAGCACAGGACTAGCCAATCGGATATTGGATTTAGCACAAAAGGATACGCTGATCGTTGGCATTTGTGGCGGGTATCAAATGTTGGGGAATCGCATCGAAGATCCATACGAAGTGGAATCATCACATCAAAGTATAGAAGGGCTAGGGCTCATTCCGATGCAAACCACCATGACCACAGATAAGACAACGGTTCATTCTGAAGGGATTGCCAGTTTTGGCGGTGAACGCATTCCCGTTGCAGGTTATGAGATTCATATGGGTGAATCGTACTTTGATGAAGAATGTGACCATTTTGTTCAGTTAGCTGACAGAAGGGAAGGAATGATCACAAATGACAAACAAATGATCGGGACGTACTTTCATGGTATTTTCCATAATGATCATTTCCGTGAGGTTTTTCTAAATGAGATAAGGTGTAAGAAAGGATTAGAACCGATCAAGAACCGAGCCTCTTTTTCCCAAAAAAGAGAAGAAGGATTCGATGTATTAGCCAAGGTTGTGAGAGAAAATATCCAGTTAGACCGAATTCATAAGCTAATAACGGACTTTCAAAAGGAATCGAAATGATGGCAATGGTTCATGAGCCAGCCATTATATTCTGCGCGATTTTAATTGCCGCGATTGTATTAGATTTGTTGATGGGTGATCCTAGGTGGCTGCCGCATCCTGTTGTACTAATGGGAAAATTAATCGCATTTTTAGAAAAGAGCTGGAATAGAGGTGAAGGCAGAATCTGGAAGGGGATTTGCCTTACCGCATCAGTCGTTCTACTCGTTTTTTTCCTTACCCTATTTCTAGTCTTTGTTGCCTATCAATTACACCCATTCGTTGGTGTTTTGGTACAGATCTATCTTATTTCCACTACGATTGCGATAAAAGGTCTTTCGTCTGCCGCTAAAGAAGTCCTAGTTCCCTTAGTAAATGGGAATTTAGCAGAAGCAAGAGTAAAGCTTAGTATGATCGTAGGTCGTGATACGGACATGTTACCGGAGAATGAAATTGTTAGAGGAACTGTTGAGACGGTTGCTGAGAATACTGTCGATGGCATAACAGCGCCATTATTTTGGGCCATCATTGGCGGAGCCCCGCTTGCAATGGTATATCGTGCCATCAATACGTTAGATTCTATGGTTGGACATAAAGATGAGCGATTCATGCAATTTGGATGGGCATCAGCCAAATTAGACGATCTAGTAAACTGGATTCCTGCGAGACTAACAGCACTTTCGATGTGGCTTGCAGCTTTTTTTATAAAAGGATCTAAAAAGAGAAATGGATGGAAGATAACGTGGAGGGACGCAAGGAAGCACCCCAGTCCAAATAGCGGCTGGTCTGAGGCAATGGCAGCGGGGTTAATCGGAATTCAGCTGGGTGGAATCAATTACTACCGGGGAAGAAAATCAGTTCGAGCACAAATGGGAGATCCTCTAAGGAATTTGGTGCCCCCTGATATCAAAAAAACCATTCAATTTATGCATGGAGGATGGATTGTATTTCTTCTGATCGGCGTGAGCTTGCTCCTGTTAGTTAGATAGTTTAAATGAGGTGAAAAGATGAAATGGCCCAATCATGGAGGACAACCTGAAACAATAAAAAAACTCTTCCAAATTGAAGATGATAAAGCATTACTCGATTTTAGCGCAAACTTAAACCCTTTTGGACCTCCTGCCTGGCTGCAGGATGCACTACAGGAACATTATAAGACGATCACCCGTTATCCGGAGCCCACTTATTCGAAAAGTACCGCTTCGGTAGCGGAGCATGAAGGGTTAGACCAAGACATGGTCCTATTAACAAATGGTGGAGCAGAGGCGATTTTTTTAGCAGCTAAATATTTCGAAAAAGGAAAAGCGCTCATTGCTCACCCTACCTTCCTGGAATATGAACGAGCCTGTCATCATTACCATATTGATGTGGAAGATATTTTAGTAGGTCATGAAAGTGGATTTACAATACCAGTACAATTGATTCAACAAAAGTTTATCGAAAAAGATGTTATCTTCCTTTGCCGCCCTAATAATCCAACTGGGACGGTACTAGCTGAAGAAGATTTACAGCTATTGTTAGAAGCGGGGAAAAAAACCGGTACATATGTAGTCGTGGATGAAGCCTTTGTCGATTTTCTGCCGGCTTCCATACCTACACTTACTTCATGGTTAGCGTCATATCCAAATTTAATATTATTACGTTCTTTAACAAAAATGTATACTATCCCTGGGCTGAGAATCGGATATATAATGGCCCATCCTACGATCATAAAGGTATTGAAAAACGAACAAATTCCTTGGAGTATTAACTCTTTAGTAGATGCGTTAATTCCGAGATTACTTGCCGATCGTCATTTTGTTGACAATACAAGAGCATGGCTGCATGAGGAATCTCGAAATGTGTTTAAGAGAATAACTTCATTAGGATTTTACCTTTCCCCGTCACAGGTAAACTTTTATCTTTTGCGAGATAAGCAACAGCCGAAGCGAACTGACGAGCTTTATTCCTTTTTATTAGAGCACGGAATCCTGACGCGGCACACTCACAATTTTAAAGGACTAAATGGTGAGTTCTTACGAATTGCTATAAGGTCAAACATAGAAAATGAGCAATTACTAGCAGCACTTCAAAAGTGGAGAAATGAGTCATGATATTCTTTATTTCAGGTGGTGCTAGGTCGGGGAAAAGTCATTTAGCAGAGCAAACGGCTCTTTCGTTCTTTCATAAAATGAAGGAGGAACATCCAAGAGGTTCCCTTTATTACATCGCGACAGCAAAAAAAAGTGATGATGAAATGGAAGAACGGATTCGAATTCATCAGCAAGATCGAGGGATGGAGTGGCACACGGTGGAAGAGTCCTTTCATCTTGAACCGATTCTGTCACAATGTAAAAAAGGTGATGTTATTTTAATAGATTGTTTGACTATTTGGTTAAGTAATGTCATGTTCGAGCTTGACCATAGTATGGAAAGGATTGAGGCCAGTGTGAATCGCTGGCTATGTCTTGCACGTGAAAAGCAATTTCACCTTCTCTTGGTTTCAAATGATGTAAATGAAGGAATTCCTTCCACTGACGAAGCTGTACAAAGATATATCTATACCTTACAGCGTCTCCATCAAATGATCGTGCAGCAATCAGACATTGCTGCTCAGGTCCAGGCGGGGATTCCAATGTATTGGAAGGGAGAAATTTGATGAAGCAAATGTTCTTTGGATTTATACTTGCGGTACAATTTCTAACACGAATTCCTCTTTCCTTTGAATGTCCATGGACCAAACAGACAAGCAGATGGGCATTAAGGAGTTATCCGCTTGTCGGTGCAGTATTAGGGGCAATTATCACGATTATTTTGTACATATTTCAGTCTTATCTTCCTATCCCTATTATGACATTGCTCATCATTTCTTTATGGGTATATCTTACTGGAGGATTACACTTAGATGGGTGGATGGATGTAGCAGATGCAGTAGGTTCGAATGCTCCCTTAGAGAGAAAATGGGAGATTATGAAAGACTCACATGTAGGAAGCTTTGGTATCATTTCACTCCTTTTTTTACTAGCATGGAAAGCACTTTTGATATATTCGTTGATTGAATCTGGTTTCCTCTTGTATTCTTTTCTTTTTATCATGGCGTTTTCTCGTTTAGGAGCCGTTGTGTTAATGATTTATCTGCCTACAGCTAAACAACAGGGCTTGGCATGGGAGTGGAAGAAAAACGTAAAGCGGCTTGATAGTTTGTATGCAGCAATCCCTGTCTGTGTTCTATTATTCCTCTTTCCTGACTTTCTATTTTTACTTCCAGCCTACCTTGTATTTTTTGGCTTAATTGGAGCTTGGATTAAACATACCTTTAAAGGGACGAATGGAGATTTATTAGGGACAGCGATTGAAGGAGGCGAATTATGGGGACTTGTGATCACATGGATGTATATCTCGTTCGTCATGGGATAACAAAGTGGAATAAGGAGAAAAGGTATTTAGGCCATTCCGACATCGGAGTAATAAGCAGCGAACTATCTCAGTTGAATACTCTACAAAAAGTGTTATCAAAATTAAACTTTGACCATGTATTTACTAGTGATTTACGGCGCTGTCAGGAAACATTAGCCTATTTAAGAGTTCCCTCACAGGCTTCCATTGATTATAGATTAAGAGAAATTAATTTTGGCGACTGGGAAGGGAATACCTATGACGAGCTAAAGAACCAGATCGCCTATCGGAACTGGATAGAGAATTGGGAAGCCTATTCCATACCGAATGGTGAGTCGGCTGATGCATTTAAATCTAGAATTGATTCCTTTTTTCATGAGTTATTTCAGCAATGGATGGAAACTACTCCTTCTAAGAAAATTCTTGTGATGACACATGGCGGTGTGATTCGCTATCTTATTTCAAAATATGTATCCTCCAGGTCTTTTTGGGATCTTGCCATTTCACATGGACAGGGTATTCGATTAACATTTGAGCAGCAGAAGGGGGAATGGGTATGCAGCTCGTTATTGGCGGTGCCTTCTCAGGAAAAAGAAAAGTAGTCAAAGCAAATAATGGAACATGCAGCTGGGTATCTGCCTATGAAGGCGATAGAGTAGTAGATTGGGAAACAAAATGGGAGAAAGGTTCAACGTTAGTAATGGAAGGCTGGGAAAAATGGATTGCGTCAGAGCTTCAGAATGGTGAAAACAATGACGAGATTCGAAGGGGATTTAAAACCATATTTATGACCCTCCTTAAGGAGGAGGAAATTAGAAAGAACAAAATAGTCCTAATCATGTTAGAGGTTGGAAAGGGGATTGTTCCCATGCAACAGGATGAGAGAAGACTTAGGGATCTAGCAGGGTGGGTCGCACAGGATGCTGTAAGTGTTTCAGAACAAGTGGATTTTGTATGGAATGGATTATCGAAGAGAATGAAATAGTTATCAATAAATATCGCTGTTATGTATAAAAAAGTTTTTTCAAGTATTTACTTTTCTACTCGATGACCTGCAGTATAAGATTGATTTTTTTATAACACTGTGAACATAGGTCAATATTAATTGACTTTTTCCCCATTTTTTCTTAATGAAATGGCAGGATTCTACATATAGAAAGAAGAAATAAAACAAAAAAGGAATTCACAGGGGGAGATACTATGACAACTTACATTATTGACGGAGCAAGAACAGCTTTTGGAACGTACGGAGGTTCATTAAAGGATATTAGTGATTTGGAATTAGGCGTGGCGACGGTTAAGGGAGCAATTGAAAGAAGCGGCATACCTGCTTCCGATGTTGATGAAATCGTTTTTGGAAATGTTGTCCAGACCGGAGCACATTCCGCCTATTTGGCAAGACATATTGGCTTAAAAAGTGGCTTAACGGAGTCATCCTCTGCCCTTACCTTGAATCGGCTATGCGGTTCAGGATTACAAGCTATGGTCACAGGGGCAGCCTCCATTGCATTGGGGGAAGCAAAGGTCATTGTAGCTGGCGGTACCGAGAGTATGAGTTTAGCTCCGCAAATCTTAAAGGGAACCCGGTTCGGCTCCCCTGGCAAGGCACCGGTAGTGGTGGACATGCTTTGGGAAACGTTAATTGATCAATATGTTGGCTGCGGAATGGGGATGACGGCAGAAAATCTGTCAGAGAAGTATAACATTTCGCGTGAAGAACAGGATCAGTTTGCGGTTACCTCGCAGCAAAAGGCTGGAAAAGCAAGAGATGAAGGGCGCTTCGCAGAAGAAATAGTTCCCATTATCATCCATGATAAAAAAGGAAAAGAAACCATTATTAAAGTGGATGAACATATTCGAGATAGTGTCAGCATAGAAGGTTTAGCAAAATTAAAACCGGCTTTTAAGAAAGACGGTACAGTAACGCCGGGTAATGCCAGTGGAATTAACGATGGTGCTGCAGCGGTCGTATTAGCTTCAGAAGACTATGTAATTGAACACAATTTAAAACCGTTAGCGAAGATTGTTTCCTGGGCAGTAGCAGGCGTTGATCCAAAAATCATGGGGATTGGACCTGTACCAGCGAGCAAAAAGGCATTAGAAAAAGCAGGCTTAACCTTAAGTGACATTGATTTATTTGAATTGAATGAGGCTTTTGCTGCACAATCATTAGCCGTTATAAAAGAATTGGGAATTAACAGTGAAAAAGTAAATGTGAATGGGGGAGCGATCGCTTTGGGACACCCTCTTGGTGCAAGTGGTGCGAGAATTACCTATTCTTTAGCCCTTGAACTGAAGAAAAGGAATTTAAAATATGGCTTAGCTACACTTTGCATCGGCGGCGGCCAAGGAATTGCCATGATTATTGAGAGGGTGTAATTCTCCTTTTTGCATAGAAAAACAATTAAACTATTAAGCTTAAGGGGGAATCCATTTGGAAAATAAAGTTATTAGTTTATCCGTTGAAAACCAAGTTGGTATTGTCACGCTTAACCGTCCGGAAGCAGGAAATGCACTAAATTTGCAGATGGCCAAGGAACTGATGGATGCAGCGATTGTTTGTTCAGAACGTGATGATATTAGAGTAGTGGTGATCACTGGAGCGGGGAATAAGTTTTCAGTTGGCGGTGATTTAAAAAGTTTCGCAAAGGAAGGGGACGAAATAAGTTCCCATCTGAAATCTGTAACCGCATACTTACATCAAGCGATTTCCTTTTTTGCAAGAATGAATAAACCGATCATTGGGGCGGTTAATGGAGTAGCAGCAGGTGCCGGAATGAGTCTGGCATGTGCATGTGATCTAGTCTATGCATCGGAGAAAGCAAAATTTGTAATGGCTTATAACCGAATTGGATTAACGCCTGATGGATCAGGCAGCTACTTTTTACCTCGCCTTGTCGGGATGCGACGTGCACTTGAGTTAATGTATACAAATCGACAGTTAACCGCAGAAGAGGCTTGTGACTGGGGGATTGTCAATCAAGTCGTTGCTGATGACCAATTATGGGAGGTTGTCCTAGGCGTTGCAGAAAGCTTGGCAAAAGGACCGATGAATGCATACGGCGAAACGAAAAAATTATTCTATCATTCGCTCCAAGAAACATTGGAATCACAAATGAGCAAAGAAGCCTTGCTCCTCGCTTCAAGAGCAAGCAGCAACGAGGGAAAAGAAGGGATCGCTGCCTTTCTTGAAAAACGCGAAGCTGATTTTTTAAAGGGGTAGGATTGTAAGATAGTCAATTTTTTATAGGAAAGTACATTGATTAATAGTTTGATTTCTAATTGGAGGGATAAGGAAAGGCGACAGCTTATCATCAGCTATCGCCTTTTTTATCAACAATTAGATCATTGCCTTTAAATTTTTATTTTTATTAATTGGCTCTTTTCGTAAAGTTTGTTGTTTTTTGGAATAACACTGTCCGTTCCTTTCCGCTACAGGCGCTTGCTTTCCACGGGGAGGAAGTCGAGCCTCCTCGACGTTCCGTCTCTGCGGGGTCTCGACCTTTCCTCTATTTCCCGCAGGAGTCAAGCACCTTTCGCTCCAATCCACTCAGTGTTTTCAATATCGTTAAAAGCAACAATCTCTGAGAAAAGAGCCTATTAATTTAATATTACAGCTTTCCTTTATTAACTATTACTGAGGGGTTGCTTTAAAATCTGCTATCGTGGGTTCTACAATATCCTTCCTTCGATAAACATTTAAGATGAGCCCTAAAACCGCAGCGTAAAAGACGATCGCACTTCCTCCATAACTAATAAACGGCAGGGAAATTTCCATGATTGGCACGATTCCAAAGCCCATCAAGATGTTCCAAGTAATGGGAACGGCAAATAATACAGCGCCGCCCATGACGATCAACCTTCCATAAAGGTCCTTAGTTTTAAACGCATTTTTTGAGATTCTTGAAATAAATATCAGCAGGATCAAACAAAGAACGATTCCGAATGCCCAACCAAGAGAATAGACGAGGAAGGGGAAAGCAAAATCTGTATGTGATTCTGGTAACAATTGAAAGTTCAAATCATTATGAAGTCCGTTACCGAACCATCCTGCTTCTGAAAGGACATTCCTAACCTTCATATAGATATGTCCTGCTTCATTTGGATCGGCACCTGGGTTTATCAAAGCAGATAATCTAGTAAACCAATTACTTTGGCGTGAGGTCATGATGATCAACATCATGAAGATGGCACCAGCCACGAGATTTGTTGCGGCAAGTTGGATCGCTAACTTCTTATGGATTCGGGCAAATGTAAACATTCCTAGTAAACAGAAGAAGTAAATGATAGCAGCCATAAAGTTTGGAACCATCATGTAGAGCAAGACGGGAATCCAAAATAAAACAAACAGAAAACCTTGTTTTATCCAACTATGAAACTCATTTATTTTGTTGAAAATACCTGCCCAAGCAAGAAAAAAGAAAAATAAGCTCAGTATAGTGCCATCGACCGTCAGGCCTGAAAGTGACACCCACCTTTTTGCTCCGTTGACCGTAATTCCAAATAAATAGAGATATAAATGGATCAACAAGCCGACAGCATAAAAGACCATCCACCTGTTCTTTAATTTTCGGTAATCAAAGAAAAGAAACCCAATAATTACAGGAACAGCCAGGGAGTACCAGATTGCCTGCCGCCCAATAAAATAGGTGCTTGATAAGGAAATATCAGGAATTCCACTAACTAACGGAAGAAAACTAATACTAGCAAAAATAACAAATAAAACAATCAGAACCCAATCCATTTTCGGCTTATGAAGGGTATTTAATTTTTCTCCAATGGTAAATGGATTTCCCATTTCTTGAATGGACTTTTCATCTGATTCCTCTTCAGAAAGTCCTCTTTTTTTGTAAGTTTGACTTAGCTCATGCAGATGATGAGTAAGCTCTTTTTTTATCATGTTGTGGGCTTCCGTAGATTTCACTTTAGAAGTGACTTTACTTAAGAATTCCTCAAATTTGGGAGAACTCATAAGGACGCCTCCTTTATTAAGTATTTAAGGGTTAACACCTGTTTTGAAGTATCTCGTTTATAAGTAGCAATGCATTTTTTTCCTTTGGAATGTAAGGAGTAAAATTTCTTGTTATTTATCCAATTTGAAGTAAGCATTTCTTTGTTTTCTAATAGATGTAGAAGTGTATAAAGCTGCCCTTCATTTTTTTGGAATGTACGTTCATTTTTTTGATAAAGTTGGATGGAAATAGTGTAGCCATCCTTTGATTCATACTGAACAGATTCTAATATAGCGATAATGGTTTCTATATTCCAATGATGAAATTGTGATTGTTGGTTCGTACGAATGGCTTCATGCACGGCATTTTTTCTTTCATTTGAAAAAGAAAGATCCTTAAAAATTGTTTTTTTCATCGAACTCTTCAGGTTCATAAATGGATCGTTCATCTCCTAAACCTCCTCTATCATCTTGTCTTTTAATAATTCTTTCGCACGTTTTAATCTCGTTTTTAGTGTATTTATATTTACTGTTGTAATCTTGCTTATTTCACTTAAAGACAGTTCTTCATAATAATGCAGAAATACGACCTCTCTGTACTTTAGAGGCAAGTTCATGACAGCGTTTGTTAAGCTGTCTTCTTCACTATTCGTAATAACCTCCTCATCCACCTGTTTTGAATTCGAAGGGATATAATCCAATAACTTATTGCTAAACGTTATTTTGCGATAATGCCAGCTTCTTAAATAGTCCTTGCAATGATTACTGGCAATACGATATAGCCAAGTTTTTATTGCTGCATGTTGATTAAACTGATTTAATTTTTCATAACACTTTATAAATATCTCCTGCGTTAAGTCTTCTGCTGTGGTTCGGTTTTTAACATATGTAAACACTAGATGCAAGATATCATCGCTATATTCATGCATTAATTGATCAATGATGTGCTCTCTCTCATCCAGCATCATTTCATCTGCCGCGGTCATTTGGTTTAGTTCATTCATCTAGTTGTCACCCCCTCATATATCTTAGACGAAGCTGCCCTTCATTTGGTTTGAAAAATAATATTTACTTTTATTACCAGCTGTAATCTAGAGTTTAAGTGGAAAAAGTTTACGCGATGGGGGAGCCTAATTTTTTAGGTATGAGAATTCATAGGCGGAGAATTTCGGCTAATGTATAAAGGAATTTAAGGAGCAGAAATAAGTAGAGATAATCTAGTTAACTTCTCAAAATAAGAATAAACTTAAAGAGTGGGATAATAAAAACGGAAAAACTTCCTTAATTTTTAAATATAAGTAATACCATTTAAATTGGAATTTTACCGTTCTTGCTCAAACACAGTGACATCAACATTCAGTTATTACGGAGCCAGAAAGAAAAAAATAATCCACCCTTGAGCAAATCTGGTGGATAGTTTTTCGTGAAATTATCAGAGACATTAAAGAGACTGAGCACGGCCACAAAAATGCATTTCTTTTTATATTATATAGAGCCTCCTAGAACAAAAAGGTACTCTATACACACAAATCATTGAACTCCTTGTTATTCTTTTCCGCTAAACTCTAAAATATTTAAACCCTCAGATGCCTCTGGTACTTCAAAAAAGCTAGTAACATGAATAAACACCGCTTCCGTGTCAAAAGCTGCTCTTTCGGGTTGTTCGTTACGCCTTTGTGCAATTTGACGTAAGCATTGCTCGTTATTTAGATTAAGGAAAATAAGTTGATGGTTTGCATTGACCTCTAACGCCATATCCAAAAACCACTTTCGCAGTTTTTGAGTGTTAGCTGGAAAATCCATCACTACATCTGTACCGACACTTAATATGTTTTGAACATGCTTTTTCACCAACGGCTTGAGCTGCGCTGAAAATTTTAGATAGTCCTCAAATGAGGCAATTTGATTGGGATAAAGAGATGAAAGCCATTCATCCTCAGACAACAGTACCGCATGTTTATCTATCGCCAATTGTTTTGATTTAGTTGATTTTCCAGCACCCATTTTTCCACAGAAAAAGTATAGCGTCCCCAATTGTTTCATACTTTTTAACCCCCCGCGCTTATTGTAGTTCAAACATTTTACTTCGTTAGTTTCCATAGACGTTGTCCTCTTATTAATATTTAGATATTAAGATTTATATCAACTTTAGTAATTCTACCAATTTATTGAAATTCCTTTTTTAACAAACTTGCACGTTTCGTGCAAAAAGACCTTTAGATCCGACAATGATATAAATAACAGTTTACCCTCTGCCAATAATCGTTGATATTGAAATTATCTATTGTTTTCCATCCCCATAATAATGATTGCAGCCGCTTCAATAGGACTGAGCATTTTATAGGAATGGTTGTCCAGGGGTCAATTTTTGTAAAGAAGCTCAATCGAGAGGAAATCAGTGATGACAGCCAATGAAATGTACCATCCATGACATAGTTTTTACCCCTGAATGAAAACAGTTTTCCACTTTTAGTGTAGGTATATATAGTTGGAATTTCGAAGGTTTTCACTTAAAATAACGAGGCACAAAAAGGGAATTTATACCATCATTGTGGTAATATATACCTTAAAGTAGCTTTCCTTAGCATTCTAATTACAGGAGAAATCAAGTTATAAGACCATCATATGAGGTTTTAAGAGGCTGAAGTAAATTACCAAGTTGAGAGGATGATAGTAAATGGCAAAAGCAAAAAATGAAATTTGGGAATGGATTAAGGCACTTCTTGTTGCACTATTACTTATTTTTGGTATCCGAACCTTCCTCCTTACACCTATTGTAGTAGAGGGTGCCTCTATGATGCCTACGTTACAAGACCAAGACCGAATGGTTGTATCAAAAATAGGAGAACCCAAAAGATTTGATATAGTTGTTTTTCAGGCTTCAGAAAATACAGATTATATCAAACGTGTAATCGGTTTGCCAGGAGACCATATTGAGTATAAAGATGATACTTTATTTGTTAATGGAAAGGCTTATAAAGAGCCTTATCTGGATGAATACAAACGAGAAATCAAAACTGGTCCACTTACAGAGTCTTTTAAACTGGAGGACACGGCAGTTGGCAGTGTAACTGTTCCTAAAGGGCATTTGTTTGTGATGGGTGATAATAGAAGAAATAGCAAGGACAGCCGCAGTATAGGGGCTATTCCAATGGATAAGGTATTAGGAACAACCAAAATTGTTTATTATCCTATTAAAGAGATAAAAATTATTGGTAAATAAATAGTCTTGATGAAAGAATAGCATACTCATTGTTCAACTAGGTACGTATTTACAATAAGCTAAAAATACTCTTATTTTTTAAACACGATGTAACAAGAGTTGAAATAGTTTTTCTTTTTCCCATTAAGCTAGGGGTGCATTTGTGAAAAGGCAGCGGAGGATCCGCTGCCTTTTGCATATCATTCCTACTTAATGGAATCATTAATGTTTGTGAAAATCTGATGAAGATGGTCCGCAGATCAATCTTATGTTATTTCTTGCTTCTACTAGAAATCCCGTTTAACTGCAGCAAGAGTAGTGTTTTATTAATGTAAAGGACTACCTTCTTGTCATATTTTTCTTATTACTTGAAATTTTGAATTGAATTATTCCTGAATTGCAAGGATAAATGGTAATATGTAATAGGGTGATGCTAAATGGCGAAAAAGTCTTTAAGAGAACGAATTATCGAAACATCGCTTCAATTGTTTGAAGCACACGGCTTCCACAGAGTTACGGTTGATATGATAGTAAAAGAGTGCGGTGCCTCAAAAGGAGGATTTTATCATAATTTTAAATCCAAGGATGAGCTCCTTTATATTATCCACGATCAATTTATTTCCTACGTATTGGAAAAGGGACAAGCCGCTTGCGAACAGTGGGATACACCAACCGAGCGACTTCATAATATCATTAAATCCTTTGTTACGATGATTGATCTGTACAAATCTGAAGTGACGATCTTCTATCAAGAAAGTTCGTATCTTCCTCCGGAGTACTTTGATAAAATTGAGGTAAAAAGAGACCAGTATAAAAATCTAATGTTTAAAGTCATTCAGGATGGTATTGAGTGTGGAGAGTTTCGTAAAGAACTGCCCGTACCAATCATTTCTATGGCGATATTCGGAATGATCAACTGGATTTATAAGTGGTATCAAAAAGACGGACGATACACAATAGAGGAGATTGCGGCTATTTATTCGGATATTATTCTACAATCGATCTTAACGAAAGAGGCAAGTGAGAATCCTAAGTTTTCTAAGTTTTTCTTAAACTCCTATCCAGAAGAACTTCGTATAGGAAATAACTTTTTTAAGTGAGTAAAGTTGGTTTGTCTATTATTTTGCCTTACAATAAGTTTTGGACAGACCAACTAGTCAGTCTTTTTTTTAGAAATGGTATTGACATTTTATTCAGAACATTTCAAAATAGAAACTAATTAGTCGGTTCTGAGGAAGCATTACAGGTCTTATATTTCCTTATTCGCCTTTACCATTGGCAGGCGGTTATTTTTTAACACCCTACAGACCAACTAGTCAGTCTGAATGCTTGGTTCAAGTATAAAAATACGTAAAAAAGGGGTCACTTAAAAATTTAGAGACCAACTAGTCGGTCCTGAAGAGGCGAAGACAGGCCAATTTGTTTCCTTTTTATTTTTCCAGTTTATTAAACGGTACAGACCAACTAGTCAGTCTGAATGCAGGGTACAGTATAAAATCATGTAATAAGAGGTGGTCACTTATAAAGCCTTAAGACCAACTAGTCGGTTTGAGACTGAGAATGAATTTACAAGATTGAGAGAATGAAAGATTTAAATCAACTGTAGTGAAAGCTTATAAAACCAAACGCTAAAGGAGTGTAAATCGATGTTAAAAATGCTTGAGTTAAGAGAAATGATTAAATTAATCGATCGATCCTCCATTCAGGAACTTACCTTAATGAATGGGGGAGTGAGGGTTTCGATGAAGAAGCCTCTTCCTAAAGTAGTTGAATATCCTCAGGAGGTACAAACCGCACTAAACGAAGCGGCAGCAGCGGTAGAAGCAGCAAATCCTCCATTCTTGCCCGCAGAACCGGCCTTAAAAGAGGAGGAAAAGAATACTTCCTTGCATACAATTAATTCTTCTTATATTGGAGTGTTTGCTTGTTCAGGAACTGCTCCCGTAAAGGCAGGAGATAAGATAACATCAAACACTGTTATCGGCAGCTGTAAGGTGGAAGCTCTCAACCTATTCCAAGAGATAACCTCAGACGTAAATGGCACGATCGTTGAGGTTCTTGTAGAAGAAGGCCAAGTAGTGGATTATGGAGAGCCGTTATTTATTGTTAAGCCAGAATAAAAGGGAGGATATATTCATGTTTAAGAAAGTACTTATTGCCAATCGAGGGGAAATTGCGGTTCGAGTGATTCGCGCCTGCAAGGAAATGGGAATTCAAACCGTTGCCGTCTATTCGGAGGCAGACAAAGAAGCACTTCATGTAAAAATGGCAGATGAAGCTTATTGTATTGGGCCAACAGCGTCAAAAGACAGCTATTTAAATAAGACAAATTTAATCAGCGCTGCCATCCTTGCAAATGCAGATGCGATTCACCCTGGGTATGGCTTCTTAGCGGAAAATGCCGAATTTGCAGAGCTTTGTCGTGATTGCAATATTACCTTTATTGGTCCTGATGCTGATGCCATCAATAAGATGGGGGCAAAGGCGGTTGCCAGGGACACAATGAAGCGTGCAGGTGTGCCTACAGTTCCCGGTACAGAAGGGTTAGTCGAAGACATCGAAGACGCAGTCAAGGTTGCAGATACGATTGGCTATCCTGTTATCGTGAAGGCCACAGCTGGAGGCGGAGGAAAGGGAATGCGGGTGGCTAATGACGAAACCGAGTTAAGAAAGGCCATCCGGCAGGCGCAAAAAGAAGCAGAAACAGCTTTCGGGAATCCAGGGGTTTATATAGAGAAGTATTTAGAGGAACCGCGTCATGTTGAAATCCAAATTATGGCGGATAAAAAGGGGAATGTGGTGTATCTTGGCGAAAGGGATTGCTCGATCCAGCGGCGCCATCAAAAACTAGTAGAAGAAGCACCATCACCGGCTCTTAACCAGGAACTACGGGAAATGATGGGGAATGCAGCAGTAGCTGCAGCAAAGTCTGTTAACTATCACGGTGCAGGGACTGTCGAATTCCTATTGGATAAACATGGACAATTCTATTTTATGGAGATGAATACCCGCATTCAAGTCGAGCATCCTGTAACGGAAATGATCACTGGATTTGATCTGATTAAGGAACAGATATCGGTAGCCGCCGGTTATCCGCTATCTTTCAAGCAAAGCGATATAAAGATAAACGGATGGGCGCTCGAATGCCGGATTAATGCAGAAAACCCGGCAAAGAATTTTATGCCTTCACCAGGCAAGGTGGAAATGTACCTTCCGCCAGGAGGGTATGGGGTAAGAGTAGATAGTGCCGTTTATCCCGGCTATCAAATTTCTCCCTTTTATGATTCGATGGTGGCAAAAATCATTACCTGGGGAAAGGATCGGAATGAGGCCATTGACCGGATGAAGCGTGCATTATCCGAATTTGTGATAACCGGAATTAAAACGACCATTCCATTTCACCTTGAATTACTAGATCATGAAGCATTTGTGAAGGGTGAATTCAATACGAAATTTTTAGAATTGTATTCTATTAACATTGAAGACTAAAACAAGAACGAGCGAGGAGAGAATGAAATGTGGAAAATGCATGAAATTAGAGAAATGATCAAGCTTTTTGAAGAGTCCTCCCTTCAGGAAATGGAAATAGATTTGGAGGATGCTGGTTCAAAGATTTCTTTAAAGAAACAGGAAACCGCACTAGACAGTTATGTCAGGATTGAACCGCCAACTGCTCAGGTTGTTTCTCTGGCCGTTAAGGAAGCCCCTGTACAGGTGAAAAAGGAAATCCCAAAACCTGTTGTTCCATCAGCTGCTGCCGCACCGGAACCTGTCCAGGAAAAAAGCACAAAATCAATCGATGAGAATGATCCAAGTATCTATAAAGTTATTTCGCCAATGGTAGGAACATTCTATCAAGCTCCAGCTGAAGATGCACCTCCGTTTGTAAAAATTGGCGATAAAGTCGAGAAATCGACCATTGTTTGTATTCTCGAAGCAATGAAATTATTTAATGAAATTGAAGCAGAGGTTACTGGGGAGATCGTTGAAGTCCTTGTTAAGAATGGCCAATTAGTGGAGCATGGCCAGCCCCTCTTCCTGGTAAAAACGGAATAGTTCGGAGACGTTGAAAATAGAGGGGGATCATGGATGTCTAAAGTTATTCAAAAGCAAGAATTAAATGAAGAAAACCAGCTTTTCAGCGAGTTTCCCGCTGCTTCCTATCAGGAGTGGCGGCAAGCGGCAGAAAAGACCTTAAAAGGTGCCTCATTTGAAAAGAAACTAATCTCGCAAACATATGAGGGCATTGAGCTGCAGCCCATGTATTTTCAAAAGGATATTACGGATCTTTCCTATCTATCTTCTAAACCGGGATCTGCTCCGTATGTACGTGGGACACGGGCTCTAGGTTATCAGGAAAAACCCTGGGAAGTTGCTCAAGAGCTTGTTTATAGCACCCCATCAGAGTTTAATGAGGCAGTCAAAAATGATTTGAACCGCGGCCAGACGATGGTAAATCTTGTCCTTGATCAAGCATCTGCCTTAGGCAAGGATCCGGATCAAGCCTTACCTGAAACTGTAGGCAGAGGCGGGGTATCCATCAGTTCCCTTCAAGATATAAATCAAGCCTTAGAGGGGATCAATCTTGAACAAACTCCACTGTTTATTCAAGCGGGAAGTGCAGGATTTCCGGTCTATTGTATGCTTGTCGCACATGCTCGAAAGACGGGAATAGATAGTAGACGGCTGCACGGATGTGCAGGCAATGATCCATTAGGAACACTGGTAAAAGAAGGGACGATCCCCTTTTCATTAAGACAGGCATATGACTTAATGGCAGAGCTTACCAACTGGGCAAAAAAAGAAACGCCGGAAATGAAGACAATCCAGGTTCAAGGCGAATCTTTCCATCATTCAGGAGCCAATTCTGTACAAGAGCTCGCCTTTGCGTTAGCTTCTGGTGTGGAATATATTCGGGAAATGCAGCAAAGAGGGCTGTCAATCGACGAGATTGCGCCAAGAATTCTTTTTTCTTTTTCGATCGGGTCTAATTTCTTTATGGAAATCGCTAAACTTCGAGCAGCCCGTTTACTTTGGTCCACTATCATCGATGCTTTTGGAGGAAATGAAGAATCGCAGAAAATGACCATACATGCGAGGACCTCTTCTTGGAACAAAACTGTGTACGATCCTTATGTTAATATGCTGCGCGGGACAGCGGAGGCTTTTGCGGCTGTTATTGCTGGAGTCGATAGTCTTCATGTCTCACCATTTGATGAAGCCATTCGTCCAGCTGATGAATTTTCACGCCGAATCGCAAGAAATACACAAATCATCTTGGAAAAAGAAGCACATCTTGCAAAAGTAGCTGATCCTGCTGGAGGCTCGTGGTACATTGAATCCCTTACCGATTCTCTTGCGAAACAAGCTTGGAAACAATTCCAACTCGTCGAAGAGCAGGGCGGGATGTTCAACGCTGTTGAGAAAGGATATGTTCAAGAGCAAATCAACGAAATCGCTGACAAAAAATTCACCAATATCGGACGGCGCAAAGATAAATTTGTAGGAACCAATATGTATCCGAATCTAATGGAACAAAAGCTTTCAGAGAGTAACGTGGACAGGGATTCATTATATAAATCCCGTTGTTCAGCGATTGGTTCCTATCGAAAAGCTAGTGATGGAACCGAAAAGGAAACACTGCTTCAGAGATTGGGAACAACTCAAGATGGAATCGTGGATACTACCTTGAATGCGATTCAAGCGGGTGTAACCTTAGGGGAATGGGTTGAGGCTGTACGAAAATCAGACGAAATTCCTCCGGAAATACAACCGTTGCATCTGCATCGTGGAGCTGAATGTTTCGAAGCTTTACGCAATAAGGCAGAAATTTTTAAAGAAAAAAACGGTTCGTATCCAAAGGTATTCCTTGCCAATTTGGGCCCCGTTTCGCAGCATAAAGCTCGTGCCGATTTTGCGAAAGGATTTTTTGAGGTTGGCGGGTTTGAGGTGGTTTCAAATAATGGTTTTGAAACGGTCGAACAAGCTGTAAAGGCTGCACTAGAAACGGGAGCTTCAACCGTTGTCATTTGCTCGAGTGACGCAATATATTCCGAGTTAGTCCCACAATTGGCGCGGGAAATAAAACAGGAAAATCCGGAAATCACCCTCATCCTGGCAGGTCTTCCGGATTCAGAAACAGCGGAATCATTCAAACAGGCCGGAGTGGATCAATTTGTCCATTTGGGCTCGAATTGTTATAATATGCTGTTTGACCTTCAACAGCAGAAAGGAATTGGACGATGACGACGAATCCCGATTTTACTACGATTGATTATATGGAAAAGTCTGGATCCGCTATTACGGAGCCAATGGAAAGACCTGCTTTAGACGACTTTAAATGGCAGACAATGGAGCAGATTGATGTAAAGCCTTCGTACGATCAGAATGACATGACCGGGATGGAACATTTGGGCTATGTTGCTGGAGTCGCCCCATTTTTACGTGGTCCCTATCCGACTATGTATGTAACAAAGCCCTGGACGGTTCGTCAATATGCCGGATTTTCAACTGCCGAGGAAAGCAATGCGTTTTACCGCCGGAATTTGGCGGCAGGTCAGAAGGGGCTTTCCATTGCCTTTGACCTGGCTACACACCGCGGCTATGATTCTGATCACCCAAGAGTTGTCGGAGATGTCGGAAAAGCGGGGGTCGCCGTTGATTCAATTTTGGACATGAAGATCCTATTTGACGGCATTCCGCTTGATAAAATGTCGGTTTCGATGACCATGAACGGTGCGGTTCTTCCAATTTTGGCTTTTTACATCGTGGCTGCAGAGGAACAGGGTGTTCATCAATCACAGCTGACGGGCACTATTCAAAATGATATTTTAAAAGAATACATGGTTCGGAATACGTATATTTATCCTCCTGAAGCTTCTATGAGGATTATTGCGGATATTTTTGCTTACACTTCACAGCATATGCCAAAGTTCAACAGTATCAGTATTTCCGGTTATCATATGCAGGAAGCGGGTGCAACGGCAGATATTGAATTAGGCTACACACTTGCAGATGGATTGGAATATGTAAGGACCGGATTAAAAGCCGGTATCGACATCGATTCATTTGCCCCGCGTTTGTCCTTCTTCTGGGCCATCGGGATGAATTACTTTATGGAAGTAGCGAAAATGCGCGCGGCCCGGATGATTTGGGCAAAGCTCATCAAACAGTTTAACCCGAAAAATGAAAAATCGATGGCGTTAAGGACACATAGTCAAACCTCAGGCTGGAGTTTAACGGAGCAGGATCCGTTTAATAATGTGACAAGAACCTGCATTGAAGCGATGGCGGCAACATTAGGTCATACCCAATCGCTTCATACGAATGCACTGGACGAGGCAATCGCGCTTCCGACTGACTTTTCAGCCCGGATTGCCCGTAATACCCAATTGTTTTTGCAGGATGAAACAGGGATCTGCAAAGTCGTAGACCCTTGGGGCGGATCTTATTATGTAGAATCACTTACCCGGGATCTGGTAAACCGTGCCTGGGCCCATATCGAAGAAGTTGAATCACTTGGCGGCATGGCGAAAGCAATCGAAACAGGCCTGCCAAAAATGCGGATTGAAGAAGCAGCAGCCCGGCGCCAGGCTCACATTGATTCAAGAAAGGAAACAATCATCGGTGTCAACCAATATCGTTTAGAGAAGGAAGACCCGCTCGAAATACTGGAAGTAGACAATACCGCCGTTCGTGAAGCCCAGATTCAGAGGTTACGAGAATTGCGGGAGAACCGTGATGAAACAAAAGTGAAATCTACACTTGATGCGATAACAAAGGCTGCAGAAACGGGTGAAGGGAATCTGTTGGCTTTAGCGATTGAAGCAGCTAGAGCTAGGGCAAGCCTTGGGGAAATTTCAGATGCCTATGAAAAAGCAGTGGGGCGTCATAAGGCGGTGATTCGCTCCATTTCCGGTGTATATAGTGCTGAGTTTGGTGAAGATGAACAGGTAGCACAGGTAAGGAAAATGGCTGATGAATTCGAAAAACAAGAAGGCCGACGTCCAAGGATTATGATTGCCAAAATGGGTCAGGACGGACACGACCGCGGGGCAAAGGTCATTGCTACTGCATTTGCTGATTTGGGCTTTGATGTCGATATTGGTCCGCTGTTCCAAACACCGGAGGAAACAGCCAGGCAGGCCGTGGAAAATGATGTCCATATTGTCGGAATGAGTTCTCTGGCTGCGGGCCATAAAACCTTATTACCACAATTAATAGAAGAATTAGCAAAACTGGGCCGTGAAGATATCGTCGTGGTTTGTGGCGGGGTGATTCCGGCACAGGATTATGAATACCTTTTGCAAAACGGAGCAGCCGCGATTTTTGGCCCTGGTACAGTTATACCGGTTGCCGCCCAAAAGGTAATCGAAGAGATTAACCTCCGGCTTGAGGATGAGTACTAATCATGGATCAAAAAGAGAAAAAACCGGAATGGGTGCCTGAAGGCGGGGGTGCTGCATTTGCTTCACATGTACTCGAAGGTGTTACAAGTGTACACTCTGAAGCGGCCGGCAAAAGGAACGGTTCAACACCTTCACTTCGGCCGCGGAGGCGCCGGTTAAAAGTAGATGACTATGTTCAAGGTGTTCTTTCGAGAAACCGGACGATTCTGGCACAAACGATTACTTTAGTTGAAAGCAATCATGCAGCACACATGGAAATGGCCCAAGAAGTGTTAAAGGAGCTGCTTCCGTATACCGGAAATTCGATACGGGTCGGCATTACCGGTGTTCCCGGTGCTGGAAAAAGTACATTAATCGAAGCGCTGGGAACCATGCTTTGTGATAGAGGGAAACACGTTGCCGTTTTGGCCGTAGATCCAAGCAGTACCGTTACTGGAGGGAGCATTCTGGGTGATAAAACAAGAATGGAAATGCTCTCCCGTAACCCTAATGCTTTTATCCGCCCTTCTGCTTCAGGAGGAACGCTTGGCGGAGTCAATCGCAAAAGCAGAGAGACCATGCTTATTTGTGAAGCCGCAGGCTTTGATGTCATTTTGGTTGAAACGGTTGGGGTTGGGCAAAGTGAAGTAACTGTCCGTTCGATGGTCGATTTCTTCTTATTAGTCATGCTGACGGGCGGCGGTGACGAACTGCAAGGAATCAAAAAAGGGGTCATCGAACTGGCCGATGCCATTCTTGTCAATAAGGCGGACGGTGCAAACAAACAGCGGGCACTGGCAGCAAAAGCTGAATTTAACCGGATTTTGCATTATTTACAGCCGGTCACAGAGGGATGGTTTCCAAAGGCCTATACATGTTCTGCTCTAACAGGCGAAGGGATGGAAGAAAGCTGGGGAGTGATTCAGGATTTCCAAAGTAAAACTTCACAATCAGGTGTGTTCAACCAACGGCGCCAAAAACAGACGATAAATTGGACTTATACCATGGTGGAGGATTACCTTAGGTCAAGCTTTTTTAATCACCCGGAAGTAAACAGACTCATTCCCGTCATTGAGAGCGCTTTGGTAACTGGAGAAATGTCCGCAACCATGGCTGCAAAACAATTATTGAAAACGTTTGAGGAAGCCAGTTTGAAAAAATAGGAAAAACGAAGGATTAATCCGATAAAACCTCCAAATTGAATGGGGCATATTGGATTACTGTATTTATCATGAGGAAATTAACAGAAAGTCAGGTGAGTAACGGCAATGAGCACCCTTTATGAAAAAATAGATGAACTAATGGACCGAAAGCGTAAGGTAGAACTTGGCGGCGGGGACGACCGGATTGATGCCCAGCATAACAGAGGCAAGCTTACTGCCAGAGAACGGATTGACCTGCTCTTGGATGAGGATACATTTGTTGAATTAAATCCATTTATCCAACATCGTGCCATGAACTTCGGAATGGATAAAATCGAAGCCCCAGGAGAAGGGGTAGTCACTGGATATGGGAAAATTGGCGGCCGTCTTGTTTATGTATTTTCCCAGGATTTCACCGTGTTCGGCGGTGCACTCGGCGAAATGCATGCTCTTAAAATCGCTCGCATTATGGACTTGGCAGCCAAAAACGGTGCACCGGTCATTGGTTTGAACGACTCTGGCGGTGCCCGGATTCAAGAAGGGGTTGTCTCCCTTGACGGTTACGGAGATATTTTTTATCGTAATTCCATTTATTCAGGGGTAATTCCGCAAATATCTGTTATTCTAGGCCCGTGTGCCGGCGGCGCTGTCTATTCTCCGGCGATTACAGATTTTATCTTTATGGTAGAGAAGACGAGTAAAATGTTCATTACCGGTCCTAAGGTCATTGAAGCAGTAACCGGTGAAAAAATTTCAGCAGAGAATCTTGGCGGTGCGAAGGTGCATTCCAGTATAAGCGGGGTTGCTCATTTCACAGCAGAGTCTGAGCCGGAGGTATTAGATCAGGTTAGGAAATTGATGAGCTATTTGCCGCAAAATAGCATGGAGAAACCGCCAGTCCTCGAGGCGGCAAATGACGATGGCTGGAACGATGATTTGATCGATCTTGTTCCAATTGAAGGAACCAAAGTTTATAATGTGATCAAGGTAATTGAGCAGGTAGTAGATGATGGTGACTTTTTTCAAGTCCAAGCAAACTATGCGAAAAATATTGTCGTTGGTTTCGGACGAATTGATGGGCATAGTGTAGGAATTATTGCCAATCAGCCAAAAGTGATGGCAGGCGGCTTAGATATTAACTCTTCTGATAAATTGTCCAGGTTTATCCGCTTTTGCGATTCTTTTAATATACCGTTAATTACGTTTGAAGATGTAACGGGATTTTTCCCTGGGATCAATCAGGAGCATGGCGGGATTATACGTCATGGGGCAAAAATTCTTTATGCTTATTCGGAAGCGACCGTGCCAAAGATTACCGTGATTCTAAGGAAGGCCTTTGGCGGCGCTTATGTTGCTTTGAACTCGAAAGCGATTGGAGCAGATATGGTTTATGCATGGCCGAATGCGGAAGTTGCTGTGATGGGGCCGGAGGGTGCTGCCAATATTATCTTTGCAAAAGAAATTGAACAAAGCGAAGACCCTGTTGCAACCAGGGCGGAAAAGATTGCAGAATACCGTGAGAAGTTTTCGAATCCATATGTAGCAGCCTCCCGTGGTATGGTTGATGATGTCATTGATCCGCGTGAAACACGCAAGAAGCTGAAAGAGTCACTGGAAATGCTCCGGACAAAGAAAGAAACAAGACCGGCGAAGAAGCATGGGAATATTCCACTGTAAAAGGCACTGTTATAACTGAATGTTGATTTCAATGTGTTTGAAAATAAACGGAGAAATTTCGTTTAAATTAGGCAATACCATTAATTCTTTGTAAATAAAGGGAATTTTTCCGTCTATATGATCCAAATCAATGGATTTTGCCTAATTTGGAGCAGTTAACCGGAATACCTCCGCTTATATCTGCTTTTTTAGCTTCATCCTATACATTAGCCGGAAATTCTCCGCCTATGAATGGACATACCTACACGAAAATCAACAATAAAGATTAGTAGATCCTTTTAAAAGTATATAGTAAACCATAAAAAAGCTGGCTCCTTTGGTTTTTAGGGCCAGCCTTTTCACTATTTAGGGTTGTAAATAGCCGCACTGCATCCTATTAATATTCGCTTTTTGTACATTGCCCGCACCAAATTCTTCTTTCGTTTTCTTCTCCGAAATAACGGACCATCATCCCCTAAATAATATATTCGGCAGCTAAAAGTGATACTCAAATCAATAATAACACTAAAGTGTAAAACTACAGCGATGGGATTTTTATTTTAGAAGGCTCTTTTCTCATATATTGTTGCTTTTAGCTATATTGAAAACACCGAGTGGATTGGAGCGAAAGGAGCTTGACTCCTGCGGGAAATAGAGGAAAGGTCGAGACCCCGCAGACGGAACGTCGAGGAGGCTCGACTTCCTCCCCGCGGGTTTGCTGAGCGCCTGTAGCGGAAAGGAACGGACAGTGTTATTCCCAAAAACAACAAACTTTACGAAAAGAGCCTTTTAGAAAAACTCTTCTAAACACTTTTTTACTTAAATTCAAGTTTATGTCTTTTGATCTCTGCGTTATAATTAAGTTGTTATCATAATTTTTGTAAGATTGTCAGAAATGGTAATACATATTTGTAAGAGATGAGCCTAACCTTAGGCTTATACATATAACAAAAATGACTACTTCGAGGAGATGACTGGATTGTCAATAGAGGTGCTATCGAAAAATACAGCGGAAGTTTTTAGTGCTATTATTAGGGAGCCTAATTGGGATAAAATGGAGCTGCAACAAGGGATTAGGAAGATTTTCTTACAAGCAAGAGACAGTGTGGGTACTCCGGAAGAGTACTTGGAATCACTATTGCTTAATGATACCCTTCAATATGCCTATACTAATACTGCCATATCTTTTTTAATGGAGTGTATTGAAGAAGAGAAGTTTCTTTCACATGAAAGCTTCCAATCAACCCTGGCGAATGTTCCTCAACAAGTGAAAGATTCTAATTTCATCGCCGAAAACATGCCTAGGGTAAAGGAGTTAGTATATCAAGGCTCGACCCTTGAAGAGCAAGTAGCCCATGCTGAAAGTTTTTTCTTCAAAACCAAGCTAGTAAACGATTTATTGATTAATTTTATCGGGATCTTCCTGGAACCGAATAATAGGAATTATATGGAGAGTTACTTGGAATATTCCTCCAGGATAGTCGCTGATGCTGTTATGAACTATTGCCAAGCTTATACTAATCATATTCTTGAAGAACAAAATTCAATGAATTCAACTAAATAGAAAGAACCTGGTCTTGAAAATCTATAAAAATTTATACATAAGTATACAAATGTCAAGTGAAGAAAAGCGATCCGTTTTTCTTCACTTGTTTTATTTAGGGACCTATCGGATAGTGTTGTTTATTAAAATCCCCGTTCATTAAAGAAAAAATAGGCTGCCGCAGCAACCCAGTTAAAAAATTTACCTTTACAAATAAATAAGTCAAAAACACCCAAAGTGGCGCGCCCATTCGTTTATTTTTTTTTCAATTCATTAACAATTTCGGTAATGCGCTTTTCTACTTCATAAAGATTTTGTTGCATCCGATCACGCCGGCTGGTCAAGACCTGCAATTCCTTTTCTAATTCCTCTGTTTTGCTCATGATTTCCCCCTTGCTGATGAATATGATATATCATTAGTATGCTTTTATCCGCCGTCCTAAGACAAGGAAGAAAATGTTTGCCGTATTGGCAGACATTCTTTTAAGAAACTGCTTCTTTAGCTGAATAAGACTGCCGTTTAATTTGGTCAATCCGGTCAATAATTCCTGTAAATAGATAATTATTGGGATAGATGAAATTGTTATTATCTAGAGCATGGGGGAATTTATGAAGCTGATAAAAGAATTGAAGGTTCTATTTGCATTCATCAATGAAGGTTTTAAAGTCTAAAAGGTTATTTGTTCAAACCAGCACACATAGTCTCAAGTTGAAGCTGCCTTATTGTTTGTGAATCTACAAGGAGCTTTACTTAAATAGAGGTATTATCTTTCTTCTATTAAAGTAACGCGGTTTCGTTTAATAATAAAATCAACTATAATATAATTTAGTCTATATAATCAGGAGGCGGAGAAGAGTGGAAAAGGTAACACCGTTTTTAATGTTTCAAGAAGGCAACGCAGAAGAAGCGATGAATTTTTATACATCTATCATTGAGGATTCTCAAATTACAAGCATTGTTAGATATGGGGCGAATGAAGCTGGTCCAGAAGGCACCGTCTTCCAGGCTACTTTTACCTTGAAAGGTCAAGAATTTATGTGTATTGACAGTTTTGTCAAACATCAATTCTCTTTTACACCTTCTTTCTCAATCTTTCTTACTTGCGATTCTGAAGAAGAGCTTGAAAATCTTTATGAGAAACTCCTCGAAGGTGGACAAGCACTTATGCCTTTAAGCAACTATGGTTTCAGTAAAAAGTTTGGTTGGGTAAATGACCGTTTCGGAGTTTCGTGGCAAATCAATCTTCCTTAATAAAACATTGTACTTAATCAAATAAACAGGTTCTTTAATTAAAAATAACCCAATTATTAAAGCCGAAAAATATGCAAATCTTTATTCGTTTCTTGCATATTTTCGGCTTTTTTTCATTCTAAAAATATTAAAATATTGATTAGTCTGATTGGCCGGGAATTATTTTTAAATTACATCTTCTTGAGAAGTATCAAGCGCCTGGCTGAAGTCTAAGCTGTAACATTTTAAAAACACCTTTGAAGCCGTAAAAACGGGCTTTATTAGCGAAAAGTTTTATTGAAAAAAAGCTTTATTCAGTAATACTTTATAACAGTAGTCAGTATCACTAATTACTTATGATACAGAGTACTGAAAAGTAATTAAAATCTAACCAGCCATTTTGTCAGCTTTTCTTGTTTCACTAACTGTAGGTAAGTTCAGTTAAGGGGTAGGATAAGGAAATCTATTTGTGGAAAACTATGGTGAACAATTTGTTTACTTAAGAAGAAATGTATCAATCCATTGTAAAGGGTGTTTAATAGTGAAGGCAGCTGAATTATTAGTTAAGTGTTTAGAGGAAGAGGGCGTAGAGTATATCTTTGGGATACCAGGTGAGGAAAATATCGATCTTATGGATGCTCTCCTTGATTCAACGATTAACTTTATCGTAACACGGCATGAAACGAGTGCTGCTTTTATGGCAGGGACCTACGGAAGGTTAACGGGAAAACCGGGTGTATGCTTGGCCACCTTAGGGCCAGGTGCTACAAATCTTTTAACAGGTGTGGCAAATGCCAACATGGATTTGAATCCTATTGTAGCAATTACAGGCCAGGCTAGTTTAAACCGGCAGCATAAAATTAGTCATCAGTATTATGATTTAATTCACATCTATGAACCAGTAACAAAATGGAATGCACAAATAAAAAAGGGTGAAATCATACCTGAGGCAGTCCGTAAAGCATTTCAAGTATCGACACAGGAAAAACCAGGTGCTGCCCACATTGATCTCCCAAATGATGTTGCTGGAATGGAGGTTCAGGGAACTCCTTTAAAGGGAACTGTCCATACTATAACAGAAGCAGGCGATCAGGTCATTAAAGAGGCAGCTCAACTTATTGAAAAGGCCGAACACCCAATCATTTTAGCTGGTAACGGAATAACGAGAGGGCATGCTGCTGAACCATTTAGGGCCCTAGTTGAAAAGGCCAATATCCCTGTCGTCCATACTTTCATGGGAAAAGGAGCTCTTCCCTGGACCCATGACTTAAGTTTATTTACAGCAGGCATTGGCGGGAATGATTACATTACATGTGGATTTAATCACTCCGATTTAATTATCGCGATTGGTTTTGATATTTCAGAATATGCTCCATCTAAATGGAATCCTAATGGTACCACCTCCATTTTACACATTGATACAGAAGAAGCAGAGACTGATCAAAATTATCCTGTAAAACTAAATGTAGTAGGAGATATCAAACGGAATTTAGAAAAGTTACATAATGTCCTATCCCCAGGAGAAAGGAATAATTCATGGGTATTGAACGTTCGGAATAAAGCACTGGCTGAGCTGCAGCAATTTCGTGATGATACCAGCTTCCCGCTCAAACCTCAGAAAATTATTTCCGATTTAAGAGCTGTTTTAAAAGAAGAGGATATTGTGATTTCAGATGTGGGTGCACATAAAGTATGGATGGGGAGAATGTTCCATACCTATCAACCGAATACCTGTCTAATTTCAAATGGCTTGGCATCAATGGGGATTGCTGTCCCCGGAGCGATAGGAGCGAAACTTGCCCAGCCGAATCGAACCGTTGTCGCTGTTAGTGGGGATGGATCTTTTCAAATGACCGGTGCTGAGTTAGAAACAGCTAAACGGCTGAATCTCCCCATTATTGTTTTATTATGGAGAGATGAAGGGTATGGCTTAATCGAATGGCATCAGATGAAAAAGTTTAACCGTCCTTCCCATATTAAATTTGGAAATCCTGACTTTGTGCAGCTGGCCTCGTCCTACGGATTTGAAGCAATGCAAATTAACAAGGCAGAGGAACTTAAGCCTGCACTTGAAAAAGCCATTGCCATGAACAAACCAGTCTTTATTGATTGCCAAGTTGATTATAGTGAAAACATGAAATTAACGGAGAAATTAAGTCATCTTCAATGCTAAGAAAGGGAGGATCAGCATGCGGCTCGGTTCGATTATCAATGGTCAAGAGCGAAAAGAATCTAATCGGGAAACACTTGAAGTAAAAAATCCCTACAACCAAGAAATTGTAGCGGAATTAGCGTTAGCGACAGAAACTGATCTGAATGAAGCAGTAGAAAATGCTTTTGAAACTTTTCATTCTACGATGAAGAAGATGCCTGCACATCAACGGAGTGATATTTTACGAAAAGCAGCCGACTTATTAGAGGAAAAGCCAGAGGATTTTATCGACACGATTGTCCGAGAGGCTGGAAAACCAATCAAATATAGCCGAGATGAGATCAATCGTTCCATTCAAGTCCTGCGCTTTGCTTCGGAACTAGCCAAAAATATTACTGGAGAAGTCCTGGCCATGGATGCAGCCATTGGCGGGGAAAACCGAATGGGGCTTGTGAAACGAATCCCATTAGGTGTGGTAGGAGCCATCACTCCTTTTAACTTTCCATTGAATCTGTCTTTGCATAAAATTGCACCAGCGATTGCGGCAGGTAATACGATTGTGTTCAAACCTGCTGAGAAAACACCTGCGTCGGGTTATAAATTAGTCAAGTTATTTCAGGAAGCAGGCCTGCCGGATGGGGCATTAAATTTGTTAATGGGAACAGGAGCGGTAGGGGCACCGCTTGTCACACATGAAAAAGTCCATAAAGTTTCGTTTACGGGAAGCTTAGCAGTCGGTAAGAAAATACGTGAAACCGCCGGCTTTAAAAAAGTAACCCTTGAATTAGGCTCCAATTCCCCTAATATCATTTTCGAAGATGGAGACCTAGAAACAGCTGTAAAAAGATTAGTGGTTGGAGCATTTTCTTTTTCAGGGCAAGTTTGTATTCATGCTCAACGAATCTTTGTACAAAAAAATGTTTATCATCCATTTTTGGAACAGTTTATCAACGAAACAAGGGCTTTGAAAATTGGGGATCCAATGGAGGAAGCCACAGATATCGGACCTATGATTACCGAGAAAGAGGCCGAGCGGGCTAAGCTATGGATTGATGACGCGGTTCGAAATGGTGCAAAAATAGAAGTGGGAGGCGAACGAAACGGAACCATTCTATCTCCAACCATCATGACAGATGTCGATCGCAATATGAAAATCATTGCAGAAGAGGTTTTTGCACCGATTGTATCAGTCATTCCGTTTGATACAGAAGAGGAAGTTATCGGATATGCTAACGACTCCATTTACGGTTTGCAAGCGGGTGTCTTCACCCAGGATATAGACCGGGCAATCCGGGTAGCAGACCAACTAGAAATTGGAGGTGTTTGGATTAACGATATTTCTACCTACCGGCAAGATAATCTCCCTTACGGAGGTGTAAAACAAAGTGGAGTAGGCAGAGAAGGAATTAAATATGCCATTGAAGAAATGACGGAGCTGAAATTTATTGGCATTAAACTAAAGTAGCACCATGGGGACGGCTCACATGCTCCATATATTGTGGATCCTTTTTGAAAGATTCGGCTTAAAATGAGGTTGACCCTTCCTCATAGTCCTAATAAACAAACTTTGTATCATTCCGTAAATTTCGAAGTTTAATCATTAATAATTGAAAAAACGTACTAATAGCTAATTCTTGTTGACTAAAGTATGGAAGGGGTTAAGAAGGGGGTTGCGGCGGCAACCCCTTTCTTTATATAGGGAGTTTACTTGAATAAGCGTAATTTTTTCGTAGCAGGTATCATTAATTAAATGGTTTACTCCAATTTAGCTGTATTTATCTATATTTACACGAATATTAATTTAATTGGAAAGGTTTCATAATAACGGTCTGTAAGGGGGATTGACTTGGAGTTAATTGGAAAAGGTGTCATTCGTAAAGACGCTTGGGATAAAGTGACTGGAGACGCGAAATACACAGATGATTTCCAATCAGTCGGAATGCTTTCTTGTACAAAAGTCATCAGCCCATATGGACACGCTAGAATCACAGCGATTGACACGACAGAAGCACGAAAAATGCCTGGAGTTAGGGCGATTATCGCAGGAGAACATTTTCCACTTACAGGTGAGGCCATTCGCGACCGCCCGCCAATTGCTGTTGATAAGGTCCGTTACCACGGTGAAGTTGTTGCCTTAGTTGTTGCTGATACTCCTTCACAAGCTAAGAAAGCCGCTGACCTTGTGAAGGTCCAATATGAATTATTACCTGTGGTAAATTCACCTACACAGGCATTCGAAAGGAATGCTCCCCTCGTTCATGAAAGGTTAGGTGAATACAAAAAGGAGGAAGATTCAAGCCCGGTCCCTGGAACAAATATTGCAAACCATATAAAAATTCGCAAGGGCAATATGGATCAAGGATGGTCTGAGAGTGCTGTAACAGTAGAAGCAAGCTATTCCTTTGCCCCATCAGATCATTCTGCAATGGAAACAAGATGTTCAACTTGTGAGATTTCACGAGATGGAACAATTAATATAATGACCTCATCTCAGGCACCTTATATGGTCAAAACGTTGATATCCGAATACCTTGGTGAAGATATAGGGAAAATTGTTGTTCATACGCCGTTTGTTGGAGGAGGCTACGGTGGAAAAGCACCCGTTCAGCTTGAAATACTTGCGTACTTAGCATCGAAGGCTGTTGGTGGCCGACCCGTAAAGGTTTTTAATACTCGTGAAGAGGATATCATTACATCTCCATGTCACATTGGTTTAGATGCAACAGTTAAAATTGGGGCTGACCGTAACGGGAAAATAAAAGTAATGGAAATCCTTTTTTTGTGGGATGGGGGAGCCTATTCGGATAAAGCAATTGATGTAACGAGATCTGGGGCGGTTGATTGCACAGGACCCTACAATGTGGAAAATGTATGGTGTGATTCATACTGTATGTATACCAATCATCCGTATGCCTCCCCATACAGAGGTTTTTCTCATTCCGAGCTTACGTTTGTGATTGAAAGAACAATGGATTTACTCTCACAAAAATTGCAGATGGATCCGCTGGAACTTAGGTTTTTAAACGCCATTAGGCCAGGAAATACAACACCGACAAGGGTTCCTTTAAATAAAAGCAATTTAGGGGATTTACCAAATTGTATTGGGAAAGTAAAACATTTAATGAAATGGGACGAAGGACCGATTAAAGAGATAAGTGAACGTTTTGTTAGAGTAAAAGGCGTAAGCTGCAGTTGGAAAACGTCTACGATTGATGCAAACGCTCCCTCAGGTGTTACTTTAACCTTAAATCGAGATGGCAGTATCAATTTAATGTCAGGCCTTATCGAAATTGGAACTGGAACTAAGACTGTGCTTGCTCAAATTCTCGCCGAGAGACTCAAAATGGATGTCGATAAAATTCATGTCAGAATGGAAATTGATACCCAGACCATGCCAGAACATTGGAAGACCGTTGCCAGCAGGGGAACATTTATGGCAGGCAGGGCCACCTTAAATGCTGCAGAAGATGTGATTAACCAATTAAAGGAAGTGGCCTCATGTGTGCTAAGAGCACCGGAAGAAGATTTAGAAGTGGCAAATAGCCGGGTGTTTTTGAGGGATGATCCATCCATTGGTCTCCATTTTAAAGATATTGGTTATGGGTATAAGTATCCAAATGGCAACGCTATTGGTGGTCAAATCATTGGCAGAGGGAAATATATTTTACGCCATATAACGAAATTGGATCCCGAAACTGGAGCTGGGAAGCCTGGTCCGGAGTGGTCTGTCGCGGCTTATGGAGTGGAGGTAGAATTCGATCGTATGAATTATACTTATCGATTGGTTAATGCTGCGGCGGTGGTGGATGCTGGCAGGGTGATGAATATAAAAACAGCATTAGGCCAGGTTATGGGGGCAATGAGTATGGGGCTGGCATTCGCTGGAAGAGAAACATTTTATTTTGATGATTTAGGGAGGGTTTTAAATCCGCAGCTTCGGACGTATCGTCCACTTCGATATGGAGAGAATCCTAACTACCTGGTTGATTTTGTTGAAAATCCACAGATTGATGCACCTTATGGAGCTCGTGGAATAGGAGAATTAGGTTTGATGGGAATGCCTGGGGCACTCGGGAATGCGCTGTCCTTAGCAGCTGGTGTTTCGCTTCATAATCTTCCATTAATTCCAGAATTGATTTGGAAAGCAAAGGAAAAACAATAAAGTATATCCGATGGGAACGAGTCCAGTTCCATTTAAAGGTCGTCGTATATGAGGACTAAGCATATTAGTTACAGCAAAGTAATTTTAGGAATACATTTCAATTTAAATAATAGAACCAACCTACGTTTTTAGTTTGCCTTATAAAGCTTGATATCGGGATATGAAGGATGAGATTGTTTTGGGAATAGGAATCCTATGGTATAAGGTGATGAATGGCTGTTAATCGAAATGCTTTTTTGATTTCAACCGGAGCACGACGTGCATCTTCTATGGTTCGCTTGCCAGTCAGAATGTCGTTCATCAAATTTAAAGCCATGAAATTCTCCGTTTCTTGATCGCATTTAGCCATAGCTTCACCAGAATACCTTTATTATAATAAAAAGTTGGAAAAATACACTTAGGGGCATTCCTTCACTAATGGGGTAATGCCATTTTCTTCTTTAAGTAACAAAGTGTAATAAAATGTATATTGAAAAAGTTAAGAAATCAGTGAACTTGGGGGAACAAAATATGAGTGGAATTGCAAAAACTCCTGAACCACCTTATTACGCAGTAATTTTTGCATCACAGCGAACTAAGGGTGACAGAGGTTACGGAAAAATGGCTGACAAAATGGTAGAGTTAGCTTCTCAGCAGAAGGGTTTCTTAGGGATAGAAAGTGCTCGTGATGGGGAGTTAGGAATTACAGTTTCATATTGGGACTCTTTGGAATCCATAAAAGATTGGAAGGAAAATTCAGCCCATAGAATGGCACAAGAAAAGGGGAAAACAGAATGGTATAAAAATTTTTCTCTTAGGGTTTGTAAGGTAGAAAGACATAAATTTTTTGAAATGTAATTAATTATTTTACATACTAGATTTGTTAATGTAAGGCATTTTGATGTAGTTTTTTCCATTAATAAAAATAAAATGTGAGGTGATGATATAGAAGTATTCAAAATAAAAGGAGAGATTCTTATGACTCAAATTGATGTAAATCAACTAAATCAAGCAAAAGCAAATGTAACACTCACCCAGGAATTATTAACAAAAGCAATTGAAAAGGCAAATTCCGATCCTACACTCGCCCAGGAAGCGATTAAACAGGCATCAAACGAGATTTCATCTGCTTTAACCGCCGTAACACAAGTACAAAAGTCAGCTCAAGCCCAATCGACAGAGTGATTAAATAGTATTTACCTGATACAATTGAATATAAAACCTGCAAATCCCTATGACAATGTCTAGGGATTTTATTATGGGGAATATTTGTTGGTTGTACTTGTACTAATGTGTTTAGTTGAATAAAATTATCGTCTCGTCAAGAATTAAAGCCAACTATTAAAACAATAGTTGGCTTCATTCAAAATGTGACTACAAGATAAACTGCTTCATAAAATAAAACAGTCCCATTAGGTTGGATTATTACCAGGATACTTACGGTCTTTTCTTTGTGGTTTAGGACGTTTATCATCCATCATAAAACTGCCACGACCAGAGGAAGGAGAGCAATGATTACCATTGTCAAGGGGAACGTATTTAATGCAATCTCAATCTCCCCACGTTCTTTCATCATACCTTGTGTTTCTTTTAGTTCTGAAGCCCCTCATTCCATTATTTTCCCTAAAGGACCAAAAATATATTGAAGAAGGGTGATAGGACCTGGTACCTTTTCCAGGTTAAAAAAGGACAGAAATGCAGAAATGAACAGGATGGCAGCAAAGGGGATTTTCTCAGCTCTTGAGGCCTTTTTGAGACGCTTCCACTCAAATAACACAATCAGCCAAATTAGTCCTTGTACTGCCAGTATTGTACTCCAATTCCATTGCATTATTCCTTCACCTCGTCTCTTGGAAGTGCTGCTGGAGGTCCAATGAAACCAGGTCTCCTTACTTCTGCATTCACCGCAATGTTGACTTTTATTTCCGGGAAGATTTCATCCCAGTTGTCCCTTGCTTTTTTCCATTCTTTCGGATATTTTTGATGAAATCTCCTTCCGAATTCGAAAACATCGGTCTTATATTCATGTTGAAGCTTATCAATTGTTAGGGTCACTCTTTCCTTTAATGCAATTTCGTATTCTCTCTGGATTGTATTGATGACATCCTCATTCATAAGATTTAAATGCGTTTCATTTTGGACAATATCACCTTCAATAGAAACGTGAAGATTCATAATCCAATGTTTTCCATTGATCTGAGGTTTATACCCCATTTTTCCTATGGTCGGTGTCATGGTAATTTTTCCTTGTTCGCCTTTTGGCTTAATGGAGATTGTACTTCTTTTTACTTCATCTTTTAACCACAATAATCCACGTGTTTCCATCATGTTAAGCGTTCCAATCATTTTATCTTTATGAAAAATAGCGGCTCCAACAATAACAGGTATGGTTTCATGTGATTTTCTTGCATATTCTTTTGATACCAATCTTTTAATATAGGGCATAGAGACACTTTCACTTTCTCCCATTAAGCCCATATCGACATCCCTTAAAGTAGTAACCATACCATACTCTTCCAGTGTTAATTTTCTTAGTGCCTCCCCGGAAAACCTTTCTAAAGGTGGAACTAACATCAAGCTTTTACTTGCTTCCCCTTCACTTACAAAGAGAAGGGAATTCCCTCTTGGACCCGGATGACGTGTCAAGAAATCGATATGATTGCGTATGCCGCTCTTAGCCAGTTTGTTTCCGAAAATGTATACTTTGCATTGACCCCAAAACAATCTTCTCGGTACATTGACTTGTAACTTTGAAATAGCGTTGGCAAGATTATCTCCCGTTCCTTCACGAACAAAAGTAGAACCTGAGCTTGGATCTTCTCCGGTTTCTCCGCTTGTAATGGCACGCGGAATAAAGAGTTGGACCGACACTCTTGTTTTTCCATCCTCCAATAGGTCGATTGCTGTCGACGTAACAATTGCGAGATCCTGCATTTCCACACGATCCCAACAGCCAGAAAGAGTGGGAATACAAAGGCACATGATGAAAATGAGGCTTTTCTTCAACCGCTCTCGCTCCTTTTCCTGCGTACTAAGGCAATGATTAGTAAGACTAGGGGTAAGACAGTCTGAACGATAACAAAGTAAAACGGCTGAATTTTGGTCATGAAGTCTACCAAGACCACAATATTCGGAATGTCCCAATAACTTACTAAAATGATCAAGAGACTTATGGGAAACACAATCAACCGGTAATCCGAAAGCCTTAAAAGTTGGGCAAGGCCTAAATTGACAACATAAAGAAAAACAGTAATCTTCACAAAATTCCCAAGTACCCATGAGGCGGTGATGATTGCTTCAAAGTTCTCGAAAAATCCCAATACCGTAATCGCGCGGATGATCGAGTATACAGGATATAATTGATTGACGGATGAAACCCCTAATAAGGTAAGGACAAAAAAATTAACATAAAAAAGAAAAACCATTACAATAAGAGACGCTTTCATCCCTGACTTAAGACCCTTTTTTTGATTACTGATAAATGGGTAAAGAAATGCTAAAAGAAAAAATTCACTGTACCATGCATTATGTACAATTCCTCCCTTGATGACAGGGAGAACCCCATTCTCCAGAACAGGAAGCATATAGGAAATATCTATATCCTTAATGATTAATAAGAGAGAGACAGATGTACTCAGGTATAGTGTCGTACATATAACGGCGGCACGTGATATCACTTCTATCCCGCCCCGCACCGCCAATGCACTTGCAAACAAGATGGTGGAGGAAAACACAATCCCAGGTGTTTCGAGCATCACGTTACCGGTGATGAAATCAGAATATTCCCTAAGGACTAGTCCTGAATTATAGGTATAAAAGGAAATGAGAAAAAAACCAACTATCTTTCCAACTGCTTTCCCAAGTATTTTTTCACTGTATTGGATGGGTGTTAACCTCGGAAACAGTTGATGAAGTTTCCAAGCGATGTATACAGTTAAAAAACTGACTACAGAGCCTGCGATGGGCGTCATCCACATGTCATGACGTGCAAACCTTCCGGCTATGGACGGGATTGTAAGGATACCTGTAGCAATAATGGTTGGAACCATAAGAAATTCCATTTGAAGGGCTGAAATTTTTCCTTTTTCTAGCACGATTTAAGTCACCACCATTCTCGCTTTAATCAATACCGTCTTCGGGACCAGGCTTTAAGTTTTGTCCTTGTCTTGTATCATTGTATTTCCCCGTCAAGTGAGGGCGTTTGTTCATCTTCCATAATGGAGCGCGAACGAGCGTATCCTGTAACAGATTTTCTTGGAGAGTGGCGATTGGGCTTAAATAAGGAAGCCCAAAAGATCTTAGCGATGACAAATGGATAATTAGAAAGATTAATGCAAGCATCACACCGATTAATCCTAACGAGCCTGCCAGAATAATGATAGGGAATCTTAACAAGCGGATGGCAAGGCCAATTGAATAGCGAGGGACCATAAAGGAAGCAATCCCTGTGAGACTCACCACAATAATCATAGGGGCTGAAACAATTCCCGCCTGAACAGCTGCCTGTCCAATCACAAGTGCTCCTACGATACTGACAGCTGAACCCACTTGTTTAGGAAGACGTATTCCAGCTTCCCTTAACGCTTCAAATGTAATTTCGAGCATAATTGCCTCAACGATTGCAGGGAAGGGAACGCTTTCTCGGGAGGAAGCAATACTTAACATAAGATCTGTTGGTACCATTTCCTGATGAAAAGTTGTAATGGCAACATACATGGAAGGTAGGAATAACGATATGGCTAAAAAAAGAAATCTGAGAGACCTAATCACGTTCCCTATCCAAAAACGTTCATAATAGTCCTCATGCGATTGAAATAAGCTAAAAAAACTGACAGGTGCAATCAAAGTAAAGGGTGTTCCGTCAATCATTAAAACAACCCTGCCTTCCAGCAGATTTGCGCCAGCCACATCAGGACGCTCTGTATACAAAACTTGCGGAAAAGGGGAATAGGGGTTATCCTCAATGAATTGTTCAATGTATCCACTTTCCAATACTCCATCAATATCTATCCGTTTAATACGGTTTTCGATTTCCTCAATCAATGTTTGAATTGCCAAACCCTCTATATAAGAAATCACAACCTTGGTTTTCGTATATTTGCCCACATGGAGGGTCTTCATTTTCAATGCCGGGTCTTTAATAATCCGCCGCAATAAGGAAATATTGACACCCAAAGATTCTGTGAACCCTTCTCTTGGACCTCGAATGGAGGTTTCAGCCTGAGGCTCCTCAATTGAGCGCTTTTCAAATTTCACTAATCCCAGTGAGAATGCCTGTTTATACCCATCAAACATTAATATTGGGTTTCCTTCGGTAATTGCATCTATACAGGCCGAGTACGTACAAATCGATATTATATTTGAAATGGGTAATTGATTTTTTATCGAAAGAAGGAAGTCGGAATCATCAAATCTCATTTGGCTGATTAAGGGTTCCAACACTTGTTCGTCCAGCTTTTGAGTATCACTTAATCCCTCAATATAGATGATTGCGGCGTCTATTCTCCCTACAACAAAGGAACGGAAAATCACGTCTGAACTTTCCCCGTAAAGAGAGGTGAAAAATTGCACATTTTCTTCAAGCCTCTTCGATAATGGAAAGTCCTTTGAAAAAGTCTGTTGTGGTGTTCTGTTTGCTTTTCTTTTTTTATTGGCAGAGAGCCTTCTTAATCGAATCACCACCATTTCCTCCTCTGGCTTCATGTATATATTAAATTTCCATATATTCTCATGAAGTATACAAAAGATTTAACTATTGTATTTGCGGGAGGAACAGTTATCGAAATTCTAACGTGATGTTATTGGAGAAGGGGGAGGTTTTTTCAGTTGATTACTAGAAATGCAGATGGGATACCAGCACAATAAATTAATAAGACCCTCACCCAGTCAATAAGAGGGGAGGGTCCTTTCTAAAACGACCTTTCATCATTTCCAGTTCGTTTTACGTTTTTATTTAGCGGTCAATAAGTGGTTGGAAATTACCTCTGATTCCACTTTTAAAGCTTTCTTTATCAGTAGATACTGTTCCATCTCTTTTATCAATTGAAATAATTGAGCCCTAGCCTCAAATTCCTCCATGGATTCCGGGAGAGGTTCATCCTTAAATTGGTTTTGTAAATCATATAATCGGATTAACAACTGCTGTGCCGTGTTCCCTGGGTGAATGGAACTGCTTAATACTTCGAGAAAATCCGCAATCATATACCTTTGTTTGACTAACGGCTCAATGGATGTCACGATGGGCAGGATCCGTTCAATAATTTCAAATTGTTTTTCACGTATTTGAAAATAATGATAATAGTAATTTTCTGAACGTAAAAAATGATTCTCTACATTCCTAAACGCCAAACTTTTGGCTTCCTCCAGCAAGCTGGCCGTCTCTGTAATTTCATTCCCCATCCAACGGCTTTCATTTGTCCGTAAATAGGAAACCATTTCCTCAAACATTTTGCGGAAGTTTTTCTCAATTTCTACTTGATACTGCATTAGCTTGGAATCTAGACTTGGCATATACAAATTCACCAGCAGGGCAATGCCAATGCCAATGACAATAAGATAGACCTCATTTAGAACGATTCCCAAAGTTAGTTGGTGCCCTGAGTAGATATGGAGAATAATGACGGAACTCGTTACCACACCTTCAGCGACCTTGAAAAAAACAGTAACTGGTATGAAGAGTAATAGTAATAATCCAATGACCAAAGGATGGTAGGCAATCCCTTCAAAAAATATAAACGAAAAGCCAATGCCAAGTATACAAGCAACAAAACGGGCATACGCAGTTTTGAGGGATTTTTTCTTAGAGTTTTGTATACATAAAATCGTTATGATGCCTGCAGAAGCAAAAAAATTTAATCCGAAAAATTGAGCAATGATGATCGCTGCTGCCGTGCCTATGGCTGTCTTTAAGGTACGATAACCGATTTTATATCTTCCCATATCTTAACCTCTTCTAATCTAATAGTTTTAAAAAAATCTTCCAAAACGGAAAATTTTCTTATTTTAAATGGGGAAAACCCTGTTGGCGCAAAGCTTCATATACCAATATGGCAGCAGTATTCGATAGGTTCAGTGAACGAACATGATCACTCATTGGTATTCTCAGAAAGTGATCTTTATTTGTTCTTAGTAAATCTTTTGGTAATCCCGTTGTTTCTTTTCCAAACATAAAAAAATGTTCCTTTGAAACGTCGCTGAAATCAAAGGATGAGTGTGCTTCTTCTCCAAACGTTTCAATATAGTAAAACTCACCTTGATTTTTTGAAAAAAAGTCATCCAATGAGTCATAGTAGATTATGTTTACAGACTGCCAGAAATCTAAACCAGCTTGTTTTATCATTTTTTCATCTGTTGAAAAACCAAGTGGCCGGATTAAATGCAAGGTTGTATCCGTTGCGGCACAAGTCCGTGCAATATTTGCCGTATTAGACGGAATTTCTGGTTGATATAGTACAACATGAATTGCCAAGAATGGTCACCTCTGTCTTTATTTTCCCCTCCGAATTATAGCATAAAGAAAGGGAGGATATGTACATAAGCTAACAAAGGCAATGGGAGTTTAAGGTTAATCGGATATATTAACTGTTGGTAATTTGATAAATTTCGTGGGACAGATGGAGTGATTGCCTCTTCCGTTGCTGCTTGCCCTCTTATGTATCAATCAGCTAAGACGGGGTTTGAATCTATTGATAGGGATATTGAGAATGCGGCCCGTGTTGATGGGGCAAATGAGTATAAGTTATTTATGTCTGTTACCATTCCACGAAAAGCAGTATAATTCTTCCTGCATTTTATTATCTTTTCTGAAAATAATAAGTTCGGGGTGATAAAATGGCAACAGCTAAAATCGGGGACAATATTCTATTTAAACGTGAAGGGAAAAGCTATGAGGGAATTGTGACAGTTGTTAGAGAAAATTCTGTTATTGTTAAGTACGGATTCAATCAAGAAAAAAACGAACCAATTACAACCATAGTCAATCATAAAAATTATAAAATTACTAATGGAACTTAGTGAAAAATATACATTGAACTGGGCAACAAAAAGGGCTGTTTCGTCAGTCCTTTTTTATTGCCGTTATTAAACTGAACGAAGCAGGTTCATTGTAGAACTGAAGCTGCCAATGAAATGTGGTGGCATTTTTTATCTCACTTAGGGGTTTCATGAATATGATGATGCGTTGGTTCATAAAATCTTAATGGTTAAAAAATCAGATTATTCGACAACCGTTGAAATATCAACATCTATAGATGGAGGTCAGTCATTTTTTTATTGCACAATCGGTTATCATGTTGTATAGCAGCGTTAGCATTCCATCTTCAAAGGGCGAGTTGCTTGAACAACAGAAATGGATATGGTGTTATGCAAAAAGACCATTCGGTTGGGCCTTTTCTATATTTTGGAACAGGTGACAAAATATTGGACATAAAGACGATACATATAGTATTTTTATTTTGTGTCACGAAATTATTTGGGAGGCATAAACATGGAATACCGTCGTTTAGGAAAAACAGGACTAAAAGTGAGTGAAATAAGTTTGGGCAGCTGGCTTACATATGGTGGGTATGTAGAGGAACAAAATGCTGCAGCTTCTATCGATAAGGCCTATGACCTTGGGATCAACTTTTTTGATACTGCCAATGTTTATATGCGCGGGGAAGCAGAAATTGTAGTCGGAAAAGCTTTAAAGAAGTACGTACGTGATTCCTATGTTTTAGCCACAAAGGTATTCTGGCCAATGGGCGATGGGCCAAACGATCGTGGGTTATCCCGAAAACATGTAATGGAACAATGTCATGCGAGTCTAAAACGTCTGAACACCGATTATGTGGATATTTATTATTGCCATCGTTTTGACCAGGAAACGCCGCTTGATGAAACATTGCGGGCCTTGGATGATCTTGTACGCCAAGGAAAGGTATTATATATCGGGGTCAGTGAATGGACGGCTGAACAAATTACAGAAGCGGTTCATCTTGCAGACAAAAAGCTACTCGACCGCATTGTTGTGAATCAGCCGCAATACAGCATGCTTCAACGGTATATTGAAAAGGACATCATCCCAGTATGTGAAAAACATGGCATTGGCCAAGTTGTTTGGTCTCCTCTTGCACAGGGTGTTTTAACTGGTAAATATCAGAAGGGTTCTCAGGCACCTGCTGGAAGCCGTGCATCACAAGAAAAATACAGTAATCTTTTTGGATTACTCACTGAGGAGAATCTTGATAAAGTGGAACTACTAAAAGAGGTTGCCAAAGACAATGATATGTCACTTGTCTCCCTGGCACTATCGTGGATTTTACGACAACAAAATGTCTCCAGTGCTCTTGTAGGGGCAAGTCGTCCTGAACAGATGGAGGAAAATGTAAAAGCATCAGGCGTAAAATTAAATGCTGAAACTCTCGCTCGTATTGAGGACATTTTAAGATAAGGCACCGTTAGAATTTATTTATTCTTTGAAAAATTAGTAAAAAAAACCGTAGAATTGGTGTTTCTTCTTATTCGAATATCAATTAAATACCTTTTCACTGTGAGTTCTTGTTCAACTAAAGGGTGCAAGAATTGAAGAAAAGCAATACATTTTTTCAGCATTGCTTTTCTTATGGCCCTTTTTAAAAATACTTCTTATATAGGTCTTGCCGCCTTAAATTCCTTCGATTCCACTTTTAAAAGCTTTCTTTATCAATAGATACTGTTCCATCTCTTATATCAATACTTTTAGCTTCCCCAGCAAGAGGGCCGTCTCGGTAATTTCATTCCCCATCCAACTGCTTTCCTTTGTCCGTAAATAGGATACCATTTCCTCTAAAACTTCGTGGAAGTTTTTCTTATCTTCTACTTGATACTGCATTATATTGGAATCTAGACTTGGCATAAACAAATTCACCAGAAGGGCAGTTCCAATGCCAAGGATCGAATCCGTAATAGACATTTGCGAAACAAAAAATCGAGGATTTTCGACAGTATTCTTGTTGCATAATAAAATATGATGTGTTAATCTTTATGTGTAATCGGTTACACATTAGAGGTGAAACTAAATGGCTACAATACGGGATGTTGCCAAAAAAGCTGGAGTATCTGTAGCGACAGTTTCCAGAGCTTTAAATGATAAAGGCTATGTTCACGAAGATACTAGAAAACTAATCAATCAAGCGATTGAGGAATTAAATTATAAACCGAATGAAGTAGCAAGGTCTTTATATAAGAAAAAATCAAGGTTAATTGGTTTATTGCTTCCTGATATTCGAAATCCTTTTTTTCCTGAGTTAGCTCGGGGAGTTGAAGATCAGGTGCAGGAGCGTGGTTTTCAGCTGATTATTGGAAATGCAGATGAGAAACCTGTAAAAGAAATTGATTATATCCAAACATTTAAACAGAATAATGTAATCGGTCTCATCTCAGCAACGAATCAATCTGAAACAGGTCACTATGAGCATTTACCCTTCCCAGTCGTATTTCTTGACCGGACCTCTAATCAGCATCCTTCTGTGTATGCAGATGGGGTAGCTGGTGGAAAAATGGCGGCAAAAGAAATCATTAGAAGGGGAAGCAAGCGGATTACGCTGCTTAAAGGACCGATGGAATTGAAAACAGCCCAGGATCGTTTTAAAGGGGCAATCGATGAGCTTTGCAAATCCAATGTTAATTTTAATGTAATGACCACTGCATCGTTTACTTTTGATGAAGCTGAAAAAACTGCACAGGAAATTTTTGATAAATTTCCTGGAACAGATGGAGTGATCGCCGGCAATGACCTTGGCGCTGCAGCCATCTTACATGAGGCATTAAGAAGAGGCATTTCCATTCCAGGTGAACTGCAAATCATTGGCTACGACGATATCCCGCTTAGCAGTTTGTTGTTCCCGCCGTTGTCGACCATTCGGCAGCCGGCGTATGATATGGGAAAAGAAGCCGCAAAACTATTAATTGCAATTGTTAATAATGAGATCATAGAGCAAAAAAATATTCAATTGCCTGTTACCTTTATTGACAGGGAAACAACTAGAAAGGTTGAGGACAATGGCTAAAATAACCGTAATCGGAAGTTCATCGATGGATTTAGTAGTGACCGCCGCCAAAAGACCAAGTAAAGGTGAGACGATTTTAGGAGAATCGTTTAAAACAGTTCCCGGCGGCAAGGGAGCCAACCAGGCTGTTGCCGCTGCCAGGTTGGGTGCAGAGGTATATATGGTCGGGTGTATTGGGGACGATGCATTTGGAAAAGCCATCCTTGAAAATTTTAAGAATAATCATGTGTTGACGGCTTATGTGGAACCGGTTACAGGTGTGGAGAGCGGCACTGCTCATATTACCCTCGCAGAAGGTGATAATAGCATCATTGTGGTAAAGGGCGCCAATGATTATGTAACACCTGAATTTGTCGACAGGGCCCTGGGTGTCATCCGTGAATCTGATATTGTCCTTATACAGCAGGAAATTCCTGAAGAAACAGTGGAATATGTCAGTGAAAAATGCCATCAATTTGGAGTGCCGTTATTAGTAAATCCAGCGCCGGCCCGGCCAATCCGCAAGGAAGTCATCGAAAAGGCAGCCTATCTCACACCAAATGAGCATGAAGCAACGGTCCTTTTCGATCATAAAGACCTTCATGAGGCTTTATTAGAATATCCAAATAAAGTATTTATCACAGAAGGTAAAAATGGAGTCCGTTTCCATAATGGCAATACGGAGGTAGTGGTTCCTTCATATCCTGTTGAGGCTGTTGATACAACAGGTGCAGGTGATACCTTTAACGCTGCCTTTGCTGTTGCACTTGCTGAGGGAAAAAATTTTGAAGAAAGTATTCGATTCGCCAATCGTGCTGCTTCACTATCGGTTACAAAGTTTGGTGCACAGGGCGGGATGCCAACACGGGAAGAAGTAGAGGAGAGTATGTAAAATGAAACGCCATGGAATATTGAACAGCCATATTACTAAAGTGTTAACTGACCTCGGTCATACAGATTATATTGTGATTGCGGATGCAGGATTACCGATTCCGGAAGGAGTTACCAGAATTGATTTAGCGCTAAAAGCAGGTACACCTTCCTTTGTTGAGGTGTTGGACGCAGTTGCAGACGATATGGTCATTGAAAAGTATATTATCGCATCTGAAATGGAAGCGGGAAATCCGCAAATAGAACAATATGTAACGAATAAATTTGTTGAAATTGATGTGGAACGGGTTACACATGAGGAATTTAAGCAGCTAACCAAAAAGGCCAAGGCCGTCATTCGCACTGGTGAAATTACACCATATGCAAACTGTATTTTACAATCAGGCGTGTTTTTTTAATAGAATGAGGTGAAAAATATGCGAGTTTCGATGCAGAACATCCATAAAGCCTTTGGAACCAATAAAGTGTTAACAGGTGTTAATTTTGAACTGCTGGATGGAGAAGTCCATGCCTTAATGGGGGAAAATGGGGCAGGAAAATCAACGATGATGAATGTCCTGACAGGGCTTCATTCTCGTGATGAAGGCATTATCATGATTGATGGAAAAGAGACCTATTTTAAAAACCCGAAAGAGGCCGAGCAAAACGGGATCACCTTTATCCACCAAGAATTAAACATTTGGCCGGATATGACCGTATTGGAAAATTTATTCATCGGGAAAGAACTGAAGAGTCCGCTTGGCCTGCTTAGAACGAAAGAAATGAAGGCGCTTGCTAAGAAACAGTTTGACCGTTTGATGGTTACGATTCCTTTAGATCAAGAGGCTGGCAGCTGCTCTGTTGGGGAACAGCAGATGATTGAGATTGCTAAGGCGTTGATGACGGATGCCAAGGTTATTATCATGGACGAGCCAACCGCAGCGTTGACCGAAAGAGAGATCAGCAAGCTTTTTGAGATTATTTCTTCCTTGAAAAAGGAAGGGGTATCCATTGTTTATATATCACACCGGATGGAAGAAATCTTTGCTATCTGTGACCGGATTACGGTCATGCGGGATGGCAAGACGGTGGACACGAAGGCTATCCCCGATACGAATTTTGATGAGGTTGTCAAGAAAATGGTAGGCCGGGAATTAACGGACAGATACCCTAAACGGGACTTCAAGCCGGGCCAAACGGTACTCGAAGTAAAAGGATTAACAAAGCGCGGCCTATTCCGGAATATTAATTTTTCAGTCCGTTCCGGAGAGATTGTTGGTGTTTCGGGTCTTATGGGAGCGGGCAGAACGGAAATCATGCGGGCCATCTTTGGACTCGATCGGTTTGACAGCGGCGAGATTTGGCTGAACGGCGAAAAAATGGTTATAAAATCACCTGATCAGGCCGTAAAAACTGGTATTGGTTTTATTACAGAAGACCGAAAAGATGAAGGCTTGATTTTGGATTTTTCCATAAGGGACAATATCGTATTGCCCTCATTATACAGTTTTGCACCAAAGGGTATTATTAATCAAACTAGCGAAAATGATTTTGTTAATATGCTGATCAAACGCCTGACAGTCAAAACGGAATCTGCTAATCTTCCTGTTGGCAATTTGTCAGGGGGAAATCAACAAAAAGTGGTCATTGCCAAGTGGATTGGCATTAGTCCGAAAGTGCTCATCCTAGATGAACCGACAAGAGGCGTTGACGTTGGGGCGAAGAGAGAAATCTACCAGTTAATGAATGAACTGACGGACCGCGGGGTAGCAATCATTATGGTTTCATCAGAGTTACCGGAAGTGTTGGGAATGAGCGACCGGATCCTCGTTGTTCATGAAGGGAAAATTACTGGTGAATTGAAAAAGGATGAAGCAACTCAGGAAAAAATTATGACATTGGCAACGGGAGGTCAATGAGATGAATGCAATCAATGAAACTGCAAAAGCCGACAAGGGGAAATTTATGAATACAGTGACACAAAAGCTAGGGCCGCTGGTCGGACTTATTATCTTATTTGTCATTGTTTCAGTACTAAACCCAAGTTTCCTAGAACCTTTAAATATATTGAACTTACTGCGACAAGTCGCGATTAATGCTCTGATTGCTTTTGGGATGACATTTGTTATTTTAACAGGGGGAATTGATTTATCCGTTGGGTCGATTCTTGCGTTAGGCAGTGCTTTAACAGCAGGTATGATTGTCTCTGGCCTTGACCCCATCTTAGCGATTATCATCGGCTGTTTACTCGGCGGCATCATGGGAATGGTAAATGGTCTTCTGATTACAAAAGGAAAAATGGCTCCATTTATAGCAACATTGGCAACGATGACAGTTTTTAGAGGACTAACACTGGTCTATACAAAAGGGAACCCAATCACTGGGCTTGGTGACAATATTTTATTCCAATTATTCGGCCGAGGTTATTTCTTGGGAATACCTGTTCCAGCTGTTACGATGATTATCATGTTTGCATTACTGTATGTGATTCTCCATAAAACCCCATTTGGACGAAAAACATATGCGATTGGCGGCAATGAAAAGGCGGCTATTATTTCGGGTATTAAAGTATCAAATGTGAAGGTGATGATCTACGCTCTGTCTGGTTTACTGTCTGCCTTAGCAGGGGCCATTTTAACATCAAGGTTGAATTCAGCACAGCCAACAGCTGGTACATCATATGAACTTGATGCCATTGCAGCGGTAGTATTAGGCGGGACAAGCTTATCTGGCGGTAAGGGAAGAATTTTTGGAACGCTGATTGGTGCCTTAATTATTGGTACGCTAAATAACGGCTTGAATCTTCTAGGTGTATCATCCTTCTATCAAATGGTAGTAAAAGGGATTGTTATTGCCATCGCTGTCTTACTTGACCGGAAGAAATCAGCATAAGGAGCGGATTTTTCATGAAAAAATTAGCTGTATTACTCATATCACTGTCACTATTATTATTGGGCGCCTGTTCCATGCAGCCTCCTGAATGGGCAAAGCCGGCAAAAAAATCAGATTTAAAAGATATCAAGATTGGTTTATCTGTTTCTACCTTAAATAACCCATTCTTCGTTTCACTAAGAGATGGCGTTGAAAAAGAAGCAAAAGCATTAGGAGTGCAAATAAAAGTAGTCGATGCGCAAAATGACTCCGCAAAGCAAATTAATGATGTGGAGGATTTAATTCAGCAGGGCGTTGACCTCTTGCTGATTAACCCAACCGACTCTGCAGCCATTTCCACAGCCGTTCAATCAGCTAACAACATCGGAATCCCGGTGGTTACGCTTGACCGTTCCGCTGAAAAAGGGAAGGTAGCAACATTAGTAGCTTCCGATAATATAAAGGGCGGGGAAATGGCCGCAGAATATATTGTCAAGAAGCTAGGCGAAAATGTTCAGGTAGCTGAACTTGAAGGTGTTCCAGGTGCCTCTGCAACTCGTGAAAGAGGAAAAGGGTTCCATAATATTGCGGATCAGAAACTAAAGGTAACAGCAAAACAATCTGCTGATTTCGACCGTACCAAGGGGTTAACCGTTATGGAAAACCTGCTTCAGGCAAACCCTGATATTAAGGCCGTTTTTGCTCATAATGATGAAATGGCACTTGGAGCTATTGAGGCAATCAATAGTTCTGGAAAAGATATTATGGTTATTGGTTTTGATGGTAATGACGATGCCCTAAACGCAATTAAAGCAGGAAAAATGGAAGCAACCGTTGCGCAGCAGCCAGAACTAATCGGAAAACTAGCCATTGACGCAGGTGTAGATGTCCTCCAAGGCAAAAAAGTTCCGAAAAACATCCCTGCACCACTTAAACTAGTCGTAAAAGAATAAGTAATATTGAGGCACGGGAGGTTCCCGTGCCTTTGTTGCATAGGGGCGGTTCTCGTGTTTCTAAGATTGGTAGAATGGTGAGAAGCAGCGGGGGATGGTTCGACCACTGGATTTATCAATATCACCTAGAGAATAATCTTGAGAAGTGAATTACTTTATGTATATTCTGCTGGTACCTCCAAAAAGGACATTGTACAAGTCAGAATCTGTTGAAAAAAATAATAAAGAATAATGGTATTTTATTTAAAGGAGGGATGGCAGCAGTGATCCTGTTTTTTTGTGTCCCAACGAGAGGATAGTGGAATAGGTATTTATGCTGTAAGAGGATATGGAAACAATTTACTTTTTGAACTGAAGAATGTAACAAGCGCCATCGTCTGCGAAATATAGATATTCTCCTGTATGCACATTAAAAAATACATTTTCTTTGTCATATACTAGCCTTTTTACTTTTTCAAAACTTTCCATTAACTGTTCAGGTGGATTAATAATGATATCTTCACTTCTATCTGTCACTACAAATCCTTTGGGATTTGATTTCCTTTCAGGTTTCAATTCTACATACCATTTTCCATTAAGAAGCATTGTATTTGCTATAATAGAACGCTTCCTGTTTTGTACTGTCCAAGTATTCCTACAATTACATCGATGAATTTTACTCTTCATAACCCCAACCTTCTTTCATTTTCTTTGATCCGTAAGATACCTGGGTGTTCGAAAATAAAAATGAGAAGGGTCCAGACGAGTTGCCGCTCTCCTCCATGTCTAAGTGTTAACATTAGTTACTACTCATGGGCTTGAAAGCGGAATTTAGGTTTAAATATCCGGCTTACGAAAGATGAATTTGGATAGTTACTGTACTTTGAGGATGGTAAATATTAATACGCTGGTTTATTGGAATTTATGCCTGTCCCTAACCGTAAGGAGTACAGAAAGTATAGGCATTTCATCATTGAGGAAAATGACAAGTTTGTCAACCTTAGAATTGGATGAAACCATTGGTTAGTGGAATAAACTAGGGCTAAGAGTATCTGCAAACTAAGTTTCTTATTTAACGAATGAGAATACGCAGTGAGAAATTAATGTGGCTCTCAAATAGTGGAATTCATGTACTTAACAAACGGGGGATTTAAAGAGGATCGGGCATCCCAAAATCCTCCTCAACTATTCAAAACTATTTTAAAAAAACATATCGGAAAATGGCATGATTAGTTATCGTTACTTGAACACCAGCATTAAACTTCATCTTCTCGCTGTGTTTCTACTTTTTCATGACCACATCGATTACATACGAACCATGTCGCAATATATCCCCATCCATCGGGCCTCTGATTTGTTTCTTCATAATCGTGTCCTTTTAATTTACAGTTGATTTTCGCTAAAATACTCACAATAAAAACCTCCTTCAATTAAAAGTTGATTTCTTGTTTTACTATTTCTATTCTGCAATGCTTGTCATCGTTGTTTTAAGTTTTCATTACCTTCATTACAATAGAATTAAATGATCAGGCTCAGGCCGTTGGAGGACAAAGGCCGGTTTAGCTAAAGTACTTTTCACTTAATTCCAATATCTGTTAATATCAAAACAGACAATGATGATAAATTTATAGTGAGAATGCAAATGCCATTTTAAAGGGAGTAAGATTGATGTCCAATACCGTAAGATCGAGAATAATACTTTTAGATTTAGCCGTTACGTTAGATGGTTTCATAGAAGGGAAAAATGGAGAAATTGACTGGTGCATCATGGATTCTGATATGGGATTTATTGATTTCCTGCATCAAATTGATACGATTCTGTATGGAAGAAAAAGCTACGATTTATGGGGCCAATATACTCCAGGTGTTGAAGATTCTGATTCCGATAAAGAAATATGGGAATTAGTACATAGCAAAGAAAAATACGTGTTTTCAAGAACGCAAAAAGGGACTGGTAATAATGCCATTTTCATCAACGATCATATTCTGGAGGAAGTTAATAAATTAAAGAATAAGCCTGGCAAAGACATCTGGTTATATGGCGGTGCAAGCCTTATTACAACCTTTATGAACTTAGGTCTAGTTGATGAATTTAGATTATCAGTTCATCCTGTTATTTTGGGAGAAGGAAAACCATTGTTTGTTGATATAAAACAGAGATTAAATTTAAAACTGGTGAATACCAGAACTTTCTCCTCTGGTGTTGTGCAACTAATCTATCATTTAAATAGGGATTAATCATAAAGAAGCTATTTTTTACCAATTGGACATATATCACTGCAATGTAAAGGTAATATTGGTGAGGAAATATGTAGGAGGGGTAAAGTTATTAGGCTAGAATTCTTGTTGTATCAAAGATTCTAGCCTTATTATTTAGGTGAGAAGTAATGAATTCATTATGATTTTTCTAGCTGGTCTGTTTCAGCTTAGTTCAGCGAATGGAGGAACCCATTCCATCTGCAAAAGCTGATACAGTATAAAAAATATTCCTGCGGAGGTTCCTCGAAATTCTGCGGTATTCCACAAAAAGAGTGCAGTTTTTATCATCTTCAAGCTGAGTACAATGTAAGAGTAGGATAAAGGCAGACAATAATCAAACTTCCACATAATGAAAGGAGTGTATATTATGTTTGATTGTGTAATTGTAGGCGGGGGACCAGCAGGTTTAAATGCTGCACTTGTATTAGGCAGGGCAAGAAGGAACGTGGCCTTATTCGATCATAATTCACCAAGAAACGCGGTGACTCACGAGTCGCATGGCTTTATAACTAGAGATGGAATTAATCCAATGGAATTTAGAGAAATTGCTCACCAAGACATAGCCAAATATCCTTCTGTAACGGTCAGAAATAAAAAAATTACGAACGTTGAAAAAAAGGGAAGGTTTTTTGAACTCGTGACAGAAGACGGGAAATGTATTAAAGCGAAGAAAGTTATATTAGCAACTGGTCTCAAGGAAATCCATCCGTCCGTGGAAAACCTAATGGATTATTACGGAAAAAGTCTTTTTAATTGTCCGTATTGTGATGGATGGGAGTTGAAAGACCGTCCGCTGATCGTGATATCAGAATTCCCATCTGCTTATCATATGGCTAAAATTGTTTATAATTGGAGCAAAGACTTAATCGTTTGTACCAATGGACACCAGGTTTTAACTTCCGAGCAAAAAGATTTGCTTCAAAGAAAAGGAATAAAGGTAATTGAACAAACGATCAAAACACTCGTTGGGGTAAATGGATTTTTAGAAGCTGTCATTTTTGAGGATGGTGAAGCAGTTCAAAGGGAAGGTGGATTTGTGACACCCGAATGGATTCAGGCTTCACTTTTTGGAAAATCTTTAGGATGTGAAATAAACCAGCTTGGTGGAATTATAACAGACGAGTTCGGCAGGACAAATATTGAAGGTGTTTATGCGGCAGGTGATTCATCCGTAATTGCTCCTTCACAAGTGATTATTGCCGCGGCCCAAGGCAGCAGATCCGCCATTGGTGTGAATACGGACTTAACTGAAGAGGATTTTCATTAGATCATGCGCTTACAGCGCGAAAAGGAAAGTTCAATTAGATGATTTGTGTTTTATAATAAATATTTTTTAATAAGAAAAAGAGAAATCCACTCCATTCCATTGGAGTGGATTAATTTTTATTCTTGAGGATTTATGATGGCTAAAACCTGATGGTCTGCACATTTCCCATTTATATTAACATTGCTCTTTTAGATCCCTTCTATTTCTAGCACTCTAATCGATCCAATAATTATGTGTCATAACATCAGCAGCATTTTGGATATTTGACCAAAGGACTTTTTTCTTATATGAAGAATATACATTAGGTGGTTAGAATTATATAAACTAAGATATTTGGGGGATTTCCATGTTTATCGGACACTATTCAGTTAGTTTAGCCTTAAAAAAAGCTGATATATCAATTCCTTTATGGAAACTGTTTTTGGCAGTCCAATTTGTAGACATTATTTGGTCAATATTTATATTCTTAGGTTTCGAAAAAGCGAATATAGACTTACATACGAACTAACCTTCCGCGATACAGTTAGAACTAAGTATGATTAAGTTTTCGCACTTCCTTGTACACTATAACTACGGAAATTGTTCCATTGTCCGAATTTGCCACTTTAACATCCACGTAATTCAATAGGTCGAGTTTACTCAAGAACTCATTAACCTGTTCCTCCACATCACTTGGCGCACCTGTAATGATCTTTGTACATATCTTGCGGATTGTGAAATCCATAACGCCCGCTCCTCTGATCAATTGAAATTCACTAATTACTATCACTACACCATTTCCATGTATCCTTTGTAGACATTTTTACACAACAGAAGGGGAATTCCGGTTATTCCCCCTGTTGTTGTGGTCGGATTAAACTTTCACTAGGATTTACTGTTTTTCTGACTCGTACCTACCCAAATAGCAAGAATGAAGACGATGATACCAAAAATGACACTATTCCACATTGCCCCTGCATCACTGGAGAAACCGTACACCCAAGGAGATATGATGAGCCAGATACCAATTAAACCTGTAAGCCAAAGTTGCCACACAATCAACACCTCCATGAAGATCTGACGTTGACGTCAATGTCATTAAAATATATATGACTTTTAAAAATAAATATTCACGGGGAATCACTTTTAATTAACTGTGAATATGGAAAATTCAGTTAAATTAATTGGACGTAAACGTAATATTTATTTATAATATTGTTTAATATATCAGGAGGTCAGTTTTTATGGATGAGTTTCTGAAAATAGATGAAGTAGCAAATCAAACAGGTTTAAGTAAACGAACCATTAGGTATTATGAAGAGTTGGGTATTTTACCTTCCCCAGAACGCAGCGGGGGAGGAACAAGGCTTTACAAACAGCAGCATATTAAATTCTTAAAGCGAATTACAGTTGCCAAAGAAGTACTAGGGTTTACGTTACAAGAACTACAGGAATTCCTATTACTCACGGAAATGTTAGAAAGCCACAAAGAAGAATATAAAAAGGTATCTGATCCACATGAGCAAAAAGTAAAATTGACCGAAATCATTAAAATCCTTGATGGTGAACTTGAGATAATTGAACAAAAGATTAGGAAAATACATAGTGTTCAAACAGAGCTAGTAACTCTAAGGGAACGTGCACGTGCGTTGATTGAACTGAAGAATAATGAATAACACTAACGTATGGCCTCTTGGGGAATATTACAATCAGCCTATAAAAGGCAATATGCTGATAAATCCCTCATTATACCAATATTGTGCGATGAAGGCAAAAAAAAGACCTTATTTACAGGTCAATGGAGAAATCTTTAGAAAATGTCTAATTTCGTCTACCGTAATCCCTAAATTTATAGCTTCTAAGATGAGGTCTACCCATTCATGATCTATTACTTCTTCAGTAGATAGCGTGATTTCCATAAAACCTCCTAAAAAATTTTAGAATTAGTTAAATCGGATACTGTGGGTTTTTTAGCTGATTAAAGCTTTAAAGTCTCATAAGAAAATATTAATACAAAAGACGTATGTAAAGTATGGAAAAAATTCCAAAAATTTCGACAGCACTTTAATATTAAATCCGATAAATGTACAATAGTTACATAATGAGATAGAGAAAAACGGCGCTGGTTCCAAAAGGTCCTTTAATGTAATAACGCCAGGTTAAGTGAACGACAAACTCTACTAAGGTTTAAGTTGCTTTCTTTTTTCTTTTTCTTTTTCTAAAAAAATCTTAAAATCTTCTTTCGTAATATTAGATTTCATAGCTTCCTTTACTAACTCAATCCAGTCTTTAGGGAGATCAGCCTCGCTTTTTTTCATCGTTATCCCTCCATTTATTGTAAATAAGAGAATGCATAGAAAAACTACCTTTAATATAATTTTCGAAATATAACAGCTTTTTTTGAGGTATCAAAGTAAATGAAAGATAAATGAAAAATACGTAATAATCTTATAATACAAATGTGGGCGATTTTAAATAAAACAGGAATCCCTATTTGTTTATAGAAGTGAAGAAAGAGGGAAGATGAATAATAGAAAAAAAGTATCAATATCTCCTAATAGTTAATAATAAATGTAAAGGAGGTGTGATACTTTGGCTAAAGATGTACTATGTGAGGTAAACAATTGTACTTATTGGGGCGATGGAAACCAATGTAATGCAGATGCTATTTATGTAGTCAGTCATAAAGGCAAGCAGGCAACTAATAGTGAAGAAACCGATTGTAAGACATTCGTTCCACAAATCTGATGTTTTGGGATAGCCTTGGCTGAGGTTATCCCTTTTATAATAATATTATTGATAATAATTATCAATTTCATTCATGATAACGATATATTAATTTTTCTTAGCTTATCTATTGTTGGAACCAAATAGAAGAAGTTGGAGGAGGGGATGATTCAATCTGTTATTTGTTGAGCTGCATATCAGTTTATCTAAGTGAGAACAATTGTGTACATCAATGGTTATTGATGGCTATTGCGAAGTTCAATTCCTTTTCCATCCTATTTTATTTTAGTGAAGATTTTTCCATTATTTAACTCACACCAATCTGACAATTCGTCATATGTTTCCTTTTCCCCATATTTTTCAAAAAAAGCTTCCTTATTTTCGAATACTTCCATTTCACCATTTTCTAGTAATGTTACCATTTGATAAGGATTTAATAGAAAAACCTTGGAAACAGCTATTAATTCTCCTATATGGATATTTTCAGCTATATTTTCCATTATTTCCGCTCCTTTTGAAGATCGCATTTAATTAAAACTTCTTAAAGTATTTACCAAAGGTGCCGATATTATTTATTGTGACTACTTTAGCTTTTTCGGATTGTTTTTTAATTTTCTTCCCTGTCACAATTGACTTTTCAATTACCTCTTTGGAGTGATTACCATTTATTTGGATATACTTTCCAATTTGGTGCGTTTACTTTCGAAATGGGTACTATTACTTTCCACAATCATGATTTTACTTACACTTTCTGGCCAAATACTTACCATAATACCTGATTTACTTTCCGAACTTATTTTTTAGCGGGAAATCATCTCAAAAAGCCAGGCGGCGAGCCTGGCTTAGGTAACATAATAATACCTTTTTAAATTTACTCGCTTTGTTTGTGGTTTTACTCGCGGAAAATTAGGATTTAATGCCAACTTTTGGCCTTTTCTCGCCCAAATAGAGATTTTACTCGCGAACCCCCATTACGAGCGACTAAACCACCCCAAAAAAGGAACTTTTCAATTACCTCTTTGGAGTGATTACCATTTAATTGGATAAACTTTCCGATTTGGTGCGTTTACTTTTCAAATGGTTACTATTACTTTCCACAATCATGATTTTACTATCACTTTCTGGCCAAATACTTTTCAAAATACCTTATTTACTTTCCAATCTCATTTTTCACGGGATTGACCGAAATTGCTTTGTTAAATGGGGCTTTAAAGCATTTGTTATAATGCCCAAATAGAAGTAAGTACATAACTTTTATATCAATGGTTACACTAATGAAAAATTACCATAGGTGGATTTGATGAACCAAAAGGTTATTCATGCTGTTCATATTTATATAATACTGATTATGTCAACAGGTTTCGTAGTGCATGTTCTCAATCTTTCTGCATTATTATCTATTGCTAAGAGAGACTCTTGGTTAAGTGTTATCTTTAGTGCCATCCCAGTCACAATTTGGATACTTTTAGTTTTTTATATTTATAAAAAACTAAACAATCATGATTTGATCTCCTATCTTAAGAGTTCTTTTAACAAATGGGTTTTTGTAATTCTTTCCATCCTGTTTTGTAGTTACTTTTTATTAACTGCCTTTATGACTCTAAAATTTACAGTTTATTGGGCAAAAGACAACTACACACTTGATTTTCCTAATTATGTCGTGATATTCCTGTTTTCGCTCGTTTGCTATTATGCATCAGTTAAAGGGCTGCGGACGATTGCAACAATGGCCTTTCTGTTACTCCCTTTTGTGATACTTTTTGGACTTTTAGTGGGAATAGGCAATACGCCGAATAAAAATTATGAGCAATTATTTCCTTTATTTGAGGAAGGCTATAAAGGCTTTTTTCAAGGTATAGCCTATGCCTGTGAGGGTTTTTTTGAGATTTTCCTTATTCTCTTTTTAACCCAAAATCTTAAAGGTAAACTAAAGCTGAAGTGGCTTATATTAATGGGATTGTTTCTTGTTGGATTGTCCTTTGGCCCTTTAGCAGCGGCAATTGCCGAATTTGGTTCAGTAGAAGCGGGGAAAATGAGGAATCCAGCTTACGAGGAATGGAAATTGCTTACATTTGGCCAACATGTAACTCGCCTTGATTTTTTTTCTATTTTCCAGTGGCTCTCTGGTGCCTATATCCGAATCAGTTTATCACTATTTATAGCCGGAAAAGTTTTTACATATAAAAATGAAAAATGGTGGGTACTTACAATCCTTTACATCCTATTAATCGTGGCAGCATGTATTCCTTGGGATTCCACCTCATTTATTTACTTTATGAAAAGGTATTACTTTCCCATTAACCTTTTCTTTCAAATTTTTATCATGATGTTCCTATTACTATTTATGAAAATAAAGGTGAGAAGCCATGAGCGAGCGTCAAACAACAAGGAAAGTCCTTTACATTAACCAATTGAAAAGCTGGTTCGAAAGCTCTTCCGATATTGTCATTATGAAAAGAACTTATAAAGAAAAAGCAATTGCTGTTTCTTTGGAATTTTTGTATTGTTCCAATTTAGTGGATATGAAATATATAAACGAAGTCGTTTTTCCAAGCATTCATTCAGTAGTGGAAAAGGAAGATTCCTTAAATATTGATCAGTTAAGAAATCTGATCGAAGTAAGCCGTCTTAAAGATAGAAAAAACGTAAAAAGTGAAGTAGAACAGAAGCTGTTTTCAGGCGAATTAATCCTTTTTAGTTATGAATTAAACGATCTTTTTTTTATCCCTGCATCTGGCATTCCAAAGAGGAGCCCGGAAGAATCAAACTTAGAGCCTTCTGTAAGGGGGCCAAGAGATGGATTTGTTGAAAACATATCGGATAATTTGGCGTTAATTCGCCAGAGGTTAAAGACCTCCTCCTTAAAAAGCATAGAATATACGGTTGGGGAAAGAAGCAGAACGAAATTAATCTTGCTTTATATCGAAGACATTATGAACCCCGCCATTCTCGAAAACGTAAAAAAACGATTAGAATCCATCAAAATTGATATCGTCGTGAGCAGTTACGAAATTGAGGAGCATCTATATGACAATCTATTTTCTATTTTTCCCCTTATCGACTATATTGGGAGACCAGACTTTGCGGCCCAATCTTTGAATCAAGGAAGATTCGTCGTTCTAGTCGAAGGAAATCCAACTTGCTTAATTGGCCCGACAAATTTTAATCAAATTCTATACTCGCCTGAAGACGTCCATGAAAGCTTTTTCTATACTAGTTTAGTTCGAATCCTAAGACTAGCTGCCATGTTTGCCACCGTTTATTTACCAGGGTTTTACATTGCGTTAGTTACTTTTCAGCTTGATCAAATTCCTTATTCCCTTTTAGCTACGATTACCGTTTCGCGTCTTGGGCTCCCTTTACCCGCGGCCGCAGAAGCCTTTATTATGTTATTTTCTTTTGAATTATTTAAAGAGGGGGGCTTAAGGCTTCCAAAAGCGGTTGGTCAAACTGTGGCTGTTTTGGGCGGTTTAATTATCGGAGACGCAGCGATTCGGGCAGGATTAACGTCACCTACGATGTTAGTGATTATTGCTATTACGGTTCTCTCAGGATATACACTGATTAATCAAAATTTGGCAGGCAATATCGCGATTCTCCGGTTTATTGTCTTATTATTTTCAGCATTTCTAGGATTGTTTGGCTTCTTTATTTCTTTCTTTCTCATCACAACATTAGTGGTTTCTTTGGAAAGTCTCGGCCAACCCTATGTTTCCTTTTTATCCCAACCCCATAAAATGGATATTATCAAAAACATTTTTATGCTGCCATCCCGATTACGAAAGAAGAGAAATCAAGCGTATCGTCCAATTGACCCTGATAGTCAAAAGGAGTAATGTATGAGAACAAAATTATTTCTTTTTGGAAGTTGCTTGCTGTTAGCCCTTGCTGGTTGTTCCGCTGTGAAAGAAGTTCAATATGAAACGTATATTACGGCTTTGGGACTCGATTATTCTAAAGGAGAGTATATTTTGTATACCCAAGCCGTCAATTTCACCAATACGTCTAAACAAGAGAGCAGTGCAGGTCTGGAGCAATCCGCCACCATTCTAATCGGACAAGCAAAGGGAAAAAGCATCCAGGCTGCACTAAGTCAATTAGAGAAAAATGCAGCTATGCCGCTTTACTATGGTCATGTGAATACCATTATCTTAAGTAAAAATGTGTTAGAGAAAAAATTGCCGTCAGTCATTGAATTTATGGGGCATAATCCTTTTCTCAGATACAACTGTTGGCTTTATGGGACAAGCGAAGATATGAAAGAAATTTTATCAGGAGAGGGATTCTTCAATCTTCCATCATTATTTACAATCCTGCATCGCCCAGGACCCTTAAATCGAAATAATTTTTTCATGCCGATTGAAAAATATAATCGGTTCATCTCCAGATACTATCAAGCGGTTGGCAGCTATATCATCCCCTCTATTGAAATAAAGAAAGGGAAATTTCTAAAAAATAAAAGACCGATGAATATTGTTACTCTTACAGGCGGATATGTTATTGCTCAGCAAAAATACAAAGGTTGGGCAAATAAACAAGACCTTGTTGGATTAAAGTGGTTTTCTAAAGATGCTACAGACATCCCACTCTCATTATTTAAGGAAAGTGTCAGTGTAATAATCAAGAATCCTAAAGGGTCCATTAAAGTGGTTAGCGGGAGAAATCTGTCCTATCAATTAAGCGTAAAAACCCATGCAGTAATCGTTCATAATGAAGAAAATATTGGGGTAAAAAAAATCGAAAAAGAATTATCACAAGTAATAAAAAATCAAATTGTAAAAACTTTGAATAAAGGTGATGAAATAAATGCAGACCTTTTAAATATAAGTGAGAAACCATATCGATATCAAAACAAAACGTGGGATAAAAATACAATCAACAATTTTAAGAAAGATTTAGTTAAGGTTATAAAAGTAAAGATAAATATTGATGAAACTATAAATTATAAGCGATAACACTTGTTTGAATAATAATAAGACAGGAGTGATAAAGAAGAATACTGTAAAATAATGCACTTAAAACTAGGGGGTTTTAGGTGAACAAGGCCACAATGATAGCCCTTCTATTAAAGAAGGGCTTAACCATAGTTTGAAAGTTGTCAGCTGCAGACTGAAAAAACGGACGGGTCTTGTCTGTAATTAAATCAGTTGCTTCTCTGATTCCTTGGTATAATGCACGACTTGATCCAGGCTGCCATTTTTGAGTTTAACTGCCCATTCTGGATCCGCTAACACGGCACGGCCAATCGCTACATAGTCAAATTCGCCAGCTTTGATTTTTTCATCGATAATTTTAAGATTGTCTATAATTGTTACATTATCATTATCCTGATTGCTCAAATAAGCGCGGTTAATTCCGACAGAACCGACCGCAATCGTTGGCTTTTTAGTAATTCGTTTCGTCCACCCGGCTAGGCCTAATGACGGATCTTCATCTCTAAATTCAGGTTCCCAGATTCGTCTTGTAGAGCAGTGGAAAATATCGACGCCAGCTTCAACCAAAGGGGTAAGCAATTGTTCAAGCTCAGTAGAGTTATTAGCCAATTTAGCGTGATAATCGGTTCCTTTCCATTGTGAAAAACGCAGGACAATTGGAAAATCAGGCCCGACTGCTTTCCGGCAAGCACGAACAACATCTGCCGCAAACTTTGATCGCTCGCCTATATCCCCGCCATACTCATCTGTACGCTTGTTCGTTAGTTCCCAAAAAAATTGATCAATTAAGTAGCCATGCGCTCCATGCAATTCAATGCCGTCAAATCCGATGCGCTTCGCATTTGCTGCGGCTTCAGCGTATGCATTAATCATGTCAGTGACTTCTTCTTTCGTTAACGCCTTTATTTTCTCATTTCTCTGGCCTTTTAAAGTGTATCCAGACGGACTGACAGGAGGGGCGTCAACATTTGGTTCGCTGCCTGCTCTTCTTGCTGCACCTACATGCCATAATTGTGGAATGATTTTGCCGCCTGCTTGGTGGACTTCATTCACAACATTTGCCCAGCCATTTAAGGCTTCCTCACCATAAAAACGGGGAATATCGGCGCTCATGACTGCAGCGGGGTGGTTGATCGCTGTTCCTTCAGTAATGATAAGACCGATTCCATTCTCCGCACGTTTGCGGTAATATTGCGCAACATTTTCCCCAGGTACACCTTCTGGAGAAAACATTCTTGTCATTGGGGCCATCGCTAATCGGCTCTCTAACATTTCATTTCCAAACGGTACAGATTGTAACAAAGTATGACCTGCATATTTTTGTTCCAAGGCGGGCACTTCCTTCCATTTATGTGTTTAATCATGCTTCCTTTATTCTAACAATTTCTCTATATAAATATAAACTTAAAAGTCTTATTTTTTTCTATATTTCGGTAATATTTGCTATAACATGACATGTTAATTATTTGAGGAAACGCAGACGAAGGAACGTTTTTATTAATAAGTGACAAGGGCCTTAGCAGAGGCTATAATGAAACAAGAAAATACGTTCGGTATTTACAACAATTAAGGATACTAGGGGGAGTTTTTAATGGAAGAGAGCGTTAAATTAATCCTCAACGAACTACAAAAAATGAATGGCCGTCTGGACAACTTAGAAGCAGGTCAAGCAGGTTTAGTATCAGGACATAGAGGTTTAGAAGTAGAAATCCGTGCACTAAAAGAGGGTCAGGATAAGCTGCGTTTAGTTGTAATGGATATAAAAAATGGTCAAGAAAAATTGCAAAGGAATTTAATCCAAAGCTAAGGTGTTTATACGGAGAAAATATCCTATACTTGCAGTGAGTAAACCGTGTAGAATTCAAGAATTGATCAGGTTTGGAGGGGGACGATGATAAAATCTTTAAAAGGTCAATTTATCTTGTCAATTTTAGTTGCATTTTGTTTTATCTATAATTCCTTTAATTATACTGAGTTTACTGTTCAGGGAGAATTCCATATTCCTAAATTTTTATTTTACATGGTTATGATTTTTTCAGTTTTTAATGCTGGGTTACTAACACAGAAATATATTCAATCAATGAAAAAGTAAAAGCTTTAAGACATTTATTTTAATTTGTTAGAATGAAGATATTTTTTCAACAAGAAGAAGAGTGGCCCAATATGAGCCACTCTTTTTTTGCTTAAGTAAATTATCGTACAAGGACCCAAATCTTATATTGTGGTAGCGGTAGTGGTAAAATATAGTTCTCCTAGTATTTCCTTCACTTGATAGCTATTTGGTGAAAGTTCTTTGCCAACAAAGCTGTCAATCTCTGATTTTTCAACATCATACATCACTTCAATTTCTTTTGAAAACAAAAGTTTTTCTTTTTCAAGCAGGTTAGAAAGGGATGGTTGTTGTTTTGGCTGCAGATATTCCAGATTTAGAACTTGCTTTAATCCAGCAGAATAGTTTTCCAATGGGCGGGCACCGACAATTTTTACCCCTTTATTTTCTTCATTAACGATGATTATGGTGGGGAATCCTCTTACACCAAGATTTCGTGCCAAGGTAAAATCTTCATTTAATAATTGCTGTCCGGTATGTTGTTCGGCTTCATTTACAATCGCTTTTCCATCAAGTCCAAGCTTGTTGACAATCTTAATCAAAATGGATTCATCTGAAATGTTTTGATTAAAGGCGAAAAGAGCTTCTCGTGCACGCCGTAAATATTCAAATGCCAATGCGTCGTTATGAATTTTTTGAATCACTTTAAAGACACGAGATGGGGGATAGGATGATTGAACGGGATTGTCAATCATGAGCGAACCATCAATTGGCATGCGGGAATATTCACCGACTTCTCTCCAGTGACCAGCTACGTCTGCAGGTTTATAGATTCCATTTGCAGGATCAATTGGCCCATCATGCCATTTTTCCAGCAGCCCGCCCATAAATGTATGAAAATTAAAATGTTGTCCATACTGCTCTGCAAAACGCCGCAGAACTGGTTCGAGTGCCCAGCAATGCGAGCAAATCGGGTCCGTCACATAATATACATTAACGGTTTTCTTTGGTTGATTGAAATCAATGATTTCCATATTTTCATCTTCAACTACACCGCATACACCTGTTTCTAAATCACAAATCAGGTTATTGTTTTCATTCATTTCGAGATTCCTCCTTTGTTTTTGTTAAAAAAGCAGCTAACTTAGAATTGATTTCATATTTGTTATACAATTGCATTGTAGTACATAATGAAAAACACCAATACCAATAGATCATTGAATTTATCGTATATACAACACATTTGAACAATTGTCGAAAAAGTAGGAGGTACTTTTACATGAATCAGGAAAAAACGGACCCCCGAATTCTTCGGACACGTAAATTAATCATGGCTTCGTTTATTGAACTCTCAGGTAAAAAGGAATTCAAGGATATTACTATTAAAGATATTACAACAGAGGCAATGGTCAATCGTGCGACGTTTTATTATCATTTCGAGGATAAATATGACTTATTAGAAAAGGTCCTTTCGGAAGTCTTATTGATCAATTTGAAATCCGAACAGATTGAGCAAAACGAACTAAATGAAGAAACGATTGTTAGTATCTTCGCAGCCATAACAAATTTTCAAAATTCTTTATCCAATCGCTGCCATAGAGGCTATGAAGACACTATTGCCCGCATTATCAGGGATCAACTAGAAATCATTTTTTATAAAATGCTATTAAAAAAGTACCCCAATGATGAAAATCAAACCGTAAAACAAACAGCCGTCATGCTAAGCTGGGGACTCTACGGAACAGCAGTAGAATGGAGAAGAAATAGGGAAGTACAACCAGAGGAATACATCAAACCGCTCATCCCATTTATCATAAAGTGATGTATGGGGACCGGCCTCAAAACTCTTGCATTGGATGTTGGAAGTTTCATTGATTAATAGCATGAGCTTATAAACCAATAAATATTACATAAAGATTGTGAATAATTATAACTAAGGCGTAGTATTTAACATTATTAACGTTAAATACTACGCCTTGGAATACTGAATAAATTGATAAGGTAAACTAATAAGGAATAATCTTCATTGTAACTGCATTTTTATGAGTTTTTGATAAATCTATGTTTTTATTTAAGTTTGCGGCTGTCTTTCAGGCAGCTTTTTTTCTAATTCAACTATAGGTTCCACAGTTGTCAATATTCAAACTATCTCTTTATACTTGATACGGTAAAGGTTTGTATTGCAACATAAATTATTAATAATGTTAAGACAAAGAAAGGAATTGCTATTCTTTTCTTTTTTAATATGTATTGTTCTGTCCCCAATAAAAATATAGAACGGCAAGAATTATCTGTAGAACTCCATTATAGAAAAAATTGACAGTATTAGACGTTAAAGTGAAAATTAAGATAATGATCATGGGGATTGCCAAGATCATCTGAGCAATCACAATAGGCTATACTCTGTTCTTAAAATAGCAGTCACTTAATTTCATATTCTCTCTCCAGTAGGGGGGATTTTAATCTTTTCAAATCCATTATGATGAATGGAAAATTACCTTCATACCTTCATCTTCTCAGGTAGACTCTGTATCGACTGCACCACTAAATCCAGCTTTGATTCAATCTTTTTAATCGGTCTTCTTAGTAATTATTTTCCAGTACACTTAGAACCGTCCTTATGACATTTTTTAAGGAACAAATACATCCATTCAATTAAATTGGAAATAAATAAATAGGAATAATTGTAGATGTGGAGGAACGAAGATGAATGAAAATCAAACGGAAAAACTGAAGGGGACTGGTGAAAGTTCAGATTCCTTAACGAATCGTCAAGGTCATCCTATAACAGATAACCAAAATATTAGAACAGTAGGGAATCGGGGACCATCCACACTTGAGAATTATGATTTTATCGAAAAAATTTCTCATTTTGATCGCGAAAGAGTGCCTGAAAGAGTTGTTCATGCACGCGGAGCTGGTGCGCATGGATATTTTGAGGCTTATGGAAAAGTAGGTGATAAGCCCATTGCTAAATATACAAGAGCCAAGTTGTTCCAGGAAGCTGGAAAACGCACACCAGTTTTTGTTCGTTTTTCAACCGTGGCAGGTGCAGCGGAATCTCCGGAAACCGCACGTGATCCTCGAGGCTTTGCAGTTAAATTTAATACAGAGGATGGGAATTGGGATCTTGTCGGAAATAATCTAAAAATATTCTTTATTCGGGATGCGATGAAATTTCCAGACATGATTCATGCTTTTAAGCCCGACCCAGTCTCTAATTTAAGTAATCCTGAACGAATGTTCGACTTTCTTTCCCGTACCCCCGAAGCCACCCACATGGTTACTTTTCTATTTTCCCCTTGGGGAATTCCGGCCAATTACCGTCAGATGCAGGGATCGGGTGTCAATACATACAAATGGGTTAACAAAGACGGTGAGGCGGTGTTAATTAAGTACCATTGGGAACCGTTGAAACAAGGAATTAAGAATCTTACCCAAAAGGAAGCAGAGGAGATCCAAGCTAAAAATGTAAGCCATGCTACCCAGGATTTGTATGAGGCTATTGAGCGCGGTGATTATCCGGAGTGGGAACTTTGCGTTCAAATTATGAGTGATGATGATCATCCTGAGTTGGATTTTGATCCATTGGATGATACAAAACTATGGCCGACAGACAAATTTCCATTTTTAAAAGTCGGAAAAATGGTTTTAAACAAGAATCCAGAAAACTACTTTAATGAAGTGGAGCAGGCCGCGTTTGGGACAGGCGTATTGGTCGATGGATTGGATTTCTCGGATGATAAGATGCTTCAAGGCAGAACATTTTCTTATTCCGATACACAGCGCTATCGAGTAGGCACGAACTATTTGCAACTTCCGATTAATGCACCGAAAAAGCGTGTGGCAACTAATCAGCGCGGAGGCCAAATGTCCTATCATGTGGATCTCGCCCCTGGGCAAAATCCTCATGTCAATTATGAGCCTTCCGTGATTGGAGGATTAAAGGAAGCCGAGCAAATTGGTAAAGTCCATGAGCCGCACTACTACGATAAATTGGTTCGTGAAAAAATTGACCGCACCAATGATTTTGGACAAGCTGGAGAGACTTATCGCAGCCTAGAGGATTGGGAAAGAGATGAACTCATCAGTAATTTGGTGGACGCACTTAAAGTTTGCCGACCTGAAATTCAAAATAAAATGCTTGAATATTTCACGAATGCTGACGAGAATTATGGAAGACAAGTCAAAGAAGGTTTAGCCCAGGCAATGAAAATGAGTGAGGATTCCAACAATACCAGCTCAGCGGCAGCAGATGAAGCAGCCCACAAAGCAAAACAGATGGGACAAGAAGCAGATCCTTATTAATTTTTATACCGTGGGGAAGCGATTATGAGCGTAAGCATAATGTCATTTAAATAATATAGAAAAATTCACCGATTGGCGAGCCAAAAGCGAAGACAGTGGTGTAGTTTTTCTTAATGCGATCAGAATTTATGGGAATAAACTCTGATAAAAAAAATAATCCACCCTTGAGTTAGCGCTCAGGTGGATTACCTTCTACCAAGCCGGCTCCCTGAGAGGGAACCGGCTATTGCTGGACCGGACATGTTGTTGCATGTTCGGTATTTTTTTAAGCTTTATACTTTTTTATTATAACTGATAAAAAATGAAACTATTAATATAGATACAAATTTTCACGCCGGCCTTATGGTGATGCATGAGAACAGTCCCAGTGTATCTTTATTTTTTCCTTATTACACCCTTTTTCACTAAATTAATTAGCGTCCCTTTGTTTTTATATTTTTGATAAGCAATTAACCTATTCAAATCTTTAACGGTTAACTCAGTCGGGGCTATTGCCAATTCGAATTCGTCCTTAACTTTATCGATTAAAGAAAGGGCATACTCCACCTGTTTAGAAGTTAATTTATAATCATCTTCACCCGCATTTTGTTTTTCACTGACTTTTTCCGAAACAACATTTTCAATTGCCGCAGCGTGCTCTCTCAGTTTTGCATTTATTAATGCCTCCACATCAGCGTGGCTTATGGGCTGTTCCTTTTGTTGGGGCTTATTTTGATTCGAATTAAATAATTTATCTATGATTCCTTTAATCAATATTTCCACTCCACTTTCATAAGAGTTCTCATATGTATCACATTTTGATAGGATATATCTTCCATTCTATTATGAAATAAGTACTATCGAAATGACAATACTTTTGTTGAAATATGGGGATGTTTCTTTAGTCTCACATTCTAGTAAAAACGAAGCGCGAGAACCGGAACACACGCATCTTTTGTTTGGGCCAAACGCACTATTTGTAGTATAATGGAGAAAATTGCAAATTTTGGAGCGGGTGTTATGGCGATTACGATTCCTGAAACTATTCGATCATCTGCCACGACGGGAGAACGGTTATTTTTTCGAACTTTAAAAACTTATCTTCCAGATGATTATATAGTGTACTTCGAGCCTGAGATACAAGGGAAAAGGCCTGATTTTGTGATTATAGGTCCTGACCTAGGCATCGTTGTGCTGGAAGTGAAAGATTATACAAAAAATACACTCTTTCAACTTAATCACGATGAATGGCATATTGTGACGACTTCCGGCGATCAGGCGGTTATTAAAAGTCCAATGAAGCAGGCTAGGGATAATATGTTCCATGTTGTGGATGTCTTGAAAAAAGATAAAAACCTTATTCAATTGGATGGAAGATACAAATTTCAATTAAAATTCCCATACGGCCATGGTGTTGTTTTTACGAGGATGTTTTCAAAGGATTTTGTACAAGAGGGGCTTTACACGGTTATTGAACCTCACCTTTGTTTGACAAGGGATGAAATTGACCCGGAGAAGGAAGGATTTTCAGAAGAGATTTTAATGGAAAAGATCCTGAATATGTTTGTTGTCCCATTTCGCCTTAGGGAGCCACTTTCATTAGATGATATTAATGCCATTCGTTATCATTTATTTCCCGAGGTCCGAATCAGTGCTGAATTTAAGGCGCCTGTTCCATACCAGGATCAGCTATTATTATCTCTGCATCATATTAAGACAATGGATCTTCACCAGGAAAATTTGGCCAAGCAAATTGGTGATAAGAATCGTCTGATACGTGGAGTTGCCGGCAGCGGGAAAACAATTATTTTGGCAAGCCGGGCGAAAATGTTGTCCAAACAGAATCCGGATTGGAGAATCCTGATCCTCTGCTATAATATTTCACTGGCCAATGCCATCCAGCAAATGATTACCCATATGCTGAATGAACCGGAAGATCTTTTCGATTTTGACCCAAATGTAAAAACTGTGCAAAATCAAAACATCATAGTTCGTAACTTTCATTCTTGGTTAAGGAATGATTTAAAAATAAGGGAGCAGCTGCTGCCTGAAATTATGGAAAAAATCGAGCGTAAGGAAGCGATTCTTCCAACATATGATGCTGTTTTGATAGACGAAGGACAGGATTTTGAAGCGGATTGGCTAAGGCTCGTGAGCTTGCTCATCAACGCTGATACTCAATCACTCTTATTAGTAGAAGACAGGGCACAGACCATTTACAAACGTAAACGCTCTTACCTTCAAGACACAGGTTTGAGTTTCCAAGGACGTTCAAAGGTGTTGTCGATCAATTATCGAAACACCCAACAGATTGTCAAGTTTGCCTGGGATTTCTACCGTGAACATTCCATGTTTAAAAATAAAGTCGTCAATCGCGAATTAGAGGGGGAAATCATTGCCCCGCAAAGCACAAAGAGAAAAGGACCAGAGCCCGGTATCCTAAAGGCTGGGAATTTTTTTGATGAGATGAGACTTGTGGCCCGACAAATTAAAAAGCTGTATGAAGAGCGAAAAGTAACTCTTGATGAAATGTTAATTCTATACCGGGTGAAACGAACACATCAGTATCCGATTATTGATATTATTAAGCGTTTTTTATCTGAAGCGGGTTTGCCGTTTTACTGGATTACGGAAAATGATATTTCCAAACGTTCCTATAAAAAAGATGATGGCAGAGTTAAAATTAGTACCATCGACAGCAGCAAGGGACTGGATTTTCGTGCCGTCTTTATTGTCAATGTAGATTCGATGCCATTTCCACTCGAAGAGGATAAGGAGAGGGAGGTTTCGCTCCTCTATATTGGGATGACAAGAGCCAAGGAGTATCTTTGCTTGTCCTATTCGGGGGAATCGGAGTACACGAAATATTTGGATCAAATTCTCATGTTAAGAAACCAGAAGCGGAATGGGATGGAAAAGGTCAATTAATTTAAGAATGTAATAGGACGGTTCTTTGGCCTCTTTTTCTAGTGAAAGTGATGCACGAGAACCGTCCCGTGGATCTTGTTAAATGGTTAATTTTTCCACTTCGCTAAAGCCAGCCGTTTTTTTGAATTTCATATTATGTTTGAAGTTCTGCATGGAATCAGAGCAGTCAATGTGTTCAAAGTTAAGTTTGTTTAATGTTCTTTTATCGATTTTTACAGAAAGGATTGTCATCTGTCTTTGATATCCTGTTATGGAATCCAATATCGTATCAGTTGCATGGATATAGACTGTATCTAATGGTAGAAGGGCAAACATATCCCGGGCGATTCTTAAAACACAGCTGCAGACGTAATCCTGCTGGATATCAAAATATTTGCTCTTTGGCATAGGTTTTACAGATAATTTACCGGTTTTGGTTAAAGATAGCTGTTCTTTTGGAACTACTGTATCACTTTGGACGTCAAACTCTATTTCCATTACTTTTGGGTTTTCGGCGAAAAATTCAAAACCGCTGCCAAATTCAGTAAGGTCATCGAATGGTTCAAATTCTTGAATGACTTCAAAGTATGTATCAATATCACCCTCAATGACTTTTGTTGCTATTCTAACGTCTCTTTCCCACGAGCAGTATTCCTCGTCATCTTTTTTTCTTGCTTCCATTACTTCTTTTTGCAGCTTTTCTAGCTCTTTCTCCTGTTGTCCAAACAATTTTGCCACTAAATTTGGTTTGTAATGATGGAATTTTTCAATTGCAGCATTTTCATGGGAACCAATTTCTCCTTCATTTTTTCGAAAAGGCGGGTTTGTACTCCTCACTTTGATCCAATTAATCGGATCATCTGCTTCCTTATGAATGGAATGTATTCGGTCCAATGTATTTTGATAGGCATCAACCGCAAGAGCAGCTTGTTCTAGTTCATTTAGTCTAGCAGCTTCCTTTTGTCTTACTTGGATTTCCCTTTGTCTACTGTATGCGGGTGTTCTTCTGCTTTTTCCACCGGTGGAAGTGTAGTATATTCCTGTATTAGGAATACTTGCAGTAACTCTGCTCCCGCCTCTTGAATTAACACTATATCGTAATCCCTTTACACCGGCGCTTACCCCAATACTTTTAGTACTAACATTCAAACGAACTCCTGGAGCAATCTTGAAACTTTTCCTAAAACCAAAGCCCATCGTTACATCCCTCCCTCTATAAATGTTGATTTATCAACGGTTTGACCCGTTGGTGGAGTGTCGATAAAATATTTTTCGACACGAATCCTAATAAATTTTTCATATTATGTGAAACTATTCCAATGTATGGGTACGCTACGCGGTCACTACTGGATAATGATGGTAAGTGGTGCTCTGGAATTATGCAATGCACAATGGATCTCTGCGTAGCTTATGATGACGTACCCTCCCATGTCTCTGGGCATCTAAGTGCCTACATTCCTTCGTTCGGTCTAGTCATAAGGCAGAGGCTAGCGAAGCTCCTTTAGGGACTCGAGGTCGGATGGGAAAAATATTGCCAGCTTCTCCGTGTCATCCTGTTGTCTAGGTCTATAAGGGGATGTAGACTTTACATAGCCTCTGCGAGACTAGGAATATCCTTCATCATTCGCTGTGCGTCAAACGCTTTGTGCTTTGTACTTATTCCATGTAAGACTTTTAATAGTTTTCCGCATAGAACCACAATAGATTGCTTCTTCCGTAACGGGTTAACCTTACGGTTATTGTAATATTCATGCAGCTTTCGAAAGGCTTCATTATGGCGAACCATTGGCATCATTACTCGGAAAAGGAGGGCACGTAGCTTTCTTCTTCCCCGTTTGGAGATATGTTTTTGCCCTTTGTGCTGGCCGGAAGAGTTTTCACGTAAAGTTAATCCCGCAAGTTTAATGATTTGGCGTGGATCTTCATAGTGTGAAAAGCTACCGATTTCAGCCAACAAATCAACGATAGTGGTATCGCCCAGTCCTTGAACCGTTGAGAGCCATTCGTATTCTACAGACGTTTGTACAAGCGTGACTAATTGCTGTGTAATGCTTTCAATTTCTTGTTCCAACTGGTTGTAACGGCGAACGAGCGTGGCAATTTCAATACGGGCCATCTCACGTCCTTCTGTTACTCCGATGGAGTTAGAACTGACTTCAATAAGTTGTAGTGCTTTTGGTCGTTGTGGAGATTTTAGCCCCTCAACCTGTCGGTAAAGTGATAAGACTTCATCGGGTTGCTTTTGAAAAAGATCACTTGGAATTGGAGTACATTCAAGTACAGCCAGAGCCATTTTGCCGAATGACGGAAACACCTGAGTGAATTCAGGGAAATAGCGATCTAACCAGCGAATCATCATGTTTTTGACAGCACCTAATTCCTCTGTCAACTTACCTCTAAATGTTGACCCAACACGAAGCTCCGCCTCAATGGCTTTCAAAATACGTGGATAACTAAAGCGTCCATCTTTTATGAGACGAGCGATCACCAGCGCATCTTTGCGGTCATGTTTGGTTGGTAAATTGTCGTCCAACTCTTTTGAGCGCTTGACGTGCAAAGGATTAACCATTGCGAGGGGAATGCCTCGTTCCTCAAGGAAATAAGCTAAATTAAGCCAGTAATGGCCAGTAGGTTCAATCCCAACGATGACTTCTGTTTTTTCGTGTTCTTTCATCGCAGTTAGAATACGATGATAAAAATGCTGGAAACCATCATTAGACTGTAATATAGAAAATGATTTTTGGAGCACTCGCCCTCGATCATCTACAAAGCAGGCGAAATGTTTTCTCTTCGCAATATCGATTCCGACAACGAGTGTTTTTTCAGTGACTTGATTTATTTTATGGTTTTGTTTAAAATCCATATGGAGTCCTCCTTGGTTAACAAATTAGGGGTCAATTTCTGCAGATTTTGACACCCCGTATCATACCAAGAGGGCTCTTTTTTGTTCAAGTCCCCGAAAATCCTTCTAACAGGAATGCTCCTTTTTATAAAGTATATCAAAAAAGGGTTGCTAGGAAAAAGGTCCGTACGGAACCACCTAAAACATCGATATAAATTTTATTAAATGAATTAAACCTTTAATATAGCCTGAATGTTAATTGCCAGATACCTCCTATTGATTGGTGGTGTCTGGCAATTTTTTTATTAATCTATAAAATTAGGTTTTCAAATATTTAGCAGTTTGTTACCATTATAATGGTAAAAAAGATAGAAAGGGGTCGAGGTTTTGAGTAAAAAAGTTATACTTATAACTCTATCATTCATTTTATTGTTTGGCAGTTTTGTATCTGCTCATTCCGGGAGAACAGATTCGAATGGGGGACATAATTGCAGCGACAAATCAAAGGCAAAGGGATTGTGTACCGGTTACCACTACCATAATGGAGGAGGTTCAAGTTCCACTGGCAGTTCTTCAGGAAGTGGTTCAGTAAACATAAATGATAAAGATTGTTCAGATTTTGCCTCCTATGATGAAGTTGTGGCCTACTGGAATTCAAAGGGATATTCTGCAACTTATGACCCAGAAAACTTGGATGGATGGGGTAACGGCAAAGTAGATGATGGAATTCCTTGTGAAGCACCTGGTGGCTATGATTTAACCAAAATAAACAATAGTACTCAACAAATACAATATCAACAGGATCAAAAAGACATGGCTAATGGTGAACAGCAGGGATATTCACAGGGGGTGAATGATGGATATCAAGAACTGGCTAATAATAGTGCCGCATCCAGTGGTTCCCAAGCTTTTAAAAATGGATATGCTACAGGCTATAATAAGGGCTTCGAAGAAGGTAAGCAAAAAGTTACAGTAGAAAAAGAAAATGCAAGAAATGCCGGGTATGCCTTAGGCCAACAGCAAGGCAATTTAGAGATACCCGCTATATACTCTTTACATATCGGTTTAAAAAGTGCCTTTGAAGATGGGTTTAATAATGCCGTTATTGAACGGGTCGAACAAAAAAAGCAAGAATATAGTAAGCAAGGTTACAACGATGGTAAAAAAGATGTTCGCTCTTCACCTCAAAATGTCGAGGAAATATACATAAAAGCTTATGAAGACGGATATAAAAAGGCCCAACAAGAATTGAAAGATAAGTATATAGAACAAGGATATGAAGCTGCTTTTACCATGGTATCTTATAAATCACCAAACCTCACAAATAATAAATTTGTCCAATGGTATAAAGAAGGGTTTAACTCTAATAAAGAGGTACAAAAAATAAAGGAGGCAGCTCTTGCTTTAGGGAAAAATGGAGAAGATTTAATTATTCCAACGAGTTACAGTAAAGGCGAGAAAATATATAAGCATTATTATCAAAAGGGTTTAAAAGAGTATGAGGAAAGACAAAGTACAAACCAAAAAACAGCAGCTGGAGGACTTAGTATAGTTGCGCTTGCATGGTTAGGGAGAAGATTTTTTGTTGCAAAAAAAATGATCAGCTAAGGGGGACTTTTTATGAGAATTTATAAAACAATATGCCATAAAGTGGAAGATTTATTTGTTAAAGTTTTATCTAAAAACCAAGATCCATCCATTGTAAAAGATAAGGTTAGTTCCTACCGCAATAAGCAATTAGGCGATAAAAAACTTAAGATATAAGAACTTCTTTCGTACATTTTTATATTATTAGCCATAATTAATCGGAGCCAGAGGAATGTTCCCCTGGCTCATTTCCTAAAAATGTATCCAGAACCATTTTTCTGGTTCACTCCTAATCATCGTGATTCACAAAATCGGTGACAGAAGGCGGGATATGGATTCTTTGAATCGCACGAAGCCGGATCGTTCCTGGTATTGTGAAAGGGTTAGTTCGGAGCTATGATTGCAATCTTCTACGAATAAATCAGACAAATCTTGAGCAATCTTTTCATCATAGATCAGGGCATTGACTTCAAAGTTTAGCCTGAAGCTTCGCATATCAATGTTAGTGGTCCCGACAGAGGCTACCTCCTGGTCCACCAATATCGTTTTGGCATGTAAAAACCCATTTTCATATAACAAAATCTTCGCACCATATGACAAAAGTTCACCGGCATAAGCCAAGTTTGCCCAGTACACAAAGGGATGGTCAGGCTTGCTGGGGATCATGATCCGAACATCTACCCCGGATAGTAAGGCGATTTTGCAGGCATCCATAAAGCTGCTATCAGGAATAAAATAGGGTGTTTGGATATAGACACTTTTTTGCGCTGACATGATCATCTTCAAATACATATTTTTCAAATGTTCGGTCGTAGAGTTCGGACCGCTGGCGATAATTTGGATGGCACTGCTTCCGCAATGCCGCTCCTGATTCATAGTATAGGCTTCATGGTTGATTGTTTCTTGGTTGGTTGCCTGCTTCCAATCCAGCACGAATCTCCCTTGAATATGATTGACAGCCTCACCTGTGATTCGAAGATGGGTATCGCGCCAATTTCCGAACTTTTTATCCAGCCCCAAATATTCATTACCAATATTGAATCCGCCAATATATGCAATTTCGCCATCAATAATACAAATTTTCCGATGATTCCTTGTATTAATCCGAAAGTTGATTAATTTTAAAAAGGAAGGAAAAAACACTTCCACTTCGCCGCCGCACTCGATCAGTTCCTTGAAAAAGGAACGATTCATCCGCCGTGAACCCACTTCATCGTAAAGAACACGAACCCGTATCCCTTCCTTTGCTTTCTTTGTCAGTTCATCCCGCAGCCTTACCGCCAAGGAATCACGCTGAATGATGTAATATTGCAGATTAATCTCGATTTTTGCATTTCGAATATCTTGAAACAACGCGTCGAACTTGTCTTTTCCGTGATGAAAAATCGTTACATCATTATCGTTCGTAAGCAAGGCGTTCGATGATTTCATGTTCATTTTAATAAGATCCCCGTATCTTTGAAGCAAAGGGTTATGTAGAAAATCAGAACGGGTTAAGTGGCCCATCTGCAAATTTACAGCTTCATTTAAAAAACGTCTCTCTTCTTCTGAAAGTTTATAGAAATTCTTTTGCTTTAATTGGCGGCCCAAAAAGATATAGACCAAAAACCCTAGAATGGGCAGAAAAAATAAGACCAAAAGCCAGGCCCAGGTAGAACTGACATCCCGTCTCTCAACAAAAATTACCACAATGGCAAATATTAAATTCAAAAAAGTAATTAGTGCGATGAGTATCGTATTAATATTCTGTATTTCCATGGTACCTCTCCAGCGCCAAGATCCTTTATTTCAAATATATATAAAAGTTTCAGCAAAAGCCACAGAGACGGTTCCCATGGCTTTTTCTTTTTGGAAAAAGAGCCGGCTGAACCGCCCCTGTACCCTGCAGTCTTATCAAAACTTCCTAGGGAATTGTTTCACAATGGCAAAGGTGATGGTGTCCGCCATTTCTAAAGCTTCCAACTTAATCTTATCAAATACTGCAATACTTTCTCTAAAATTTTGTTGAAGTATTAGTACAGCTTCCCTTTCAGTAAGGGCCAGATGTTCGAAAAACATTTTTTGGAATTCTTTTCTTGATATAAAAGGATTTATTCTACTTAGGAATTCTGCAATTTCTGCGCCATTGGCGTACCATCTTCGCTCTGCATCTGTCACAGCTCTTTGATTGCCTGCTTTCGCAGCTGTAACCAGTTCTGCTGCAATAACAAGGTGCGCTCTTATTAAGTTGGCGAACTGTGCGGCTATTTTATTTCCATAGAAAGGCTTTAATAAATTTCCCATATCTGTAGCATTCCGGAGAAGCCGTGCGGTATTGGTGTCTAAATCAGGTAAATTAAATGCGATGCTATTGATTGTCAATCTTGTCCAATATACGTGCTGTTCCCAAACCAAACGCATAGAACTTTTCAAACGATCTTCCCGTTCACTAATGCCATCAGTGTTGAACCACGGATTCATAGTCTCACCCCCAAACACTCAAACTCAGTTTCAGTATATTCCGATTGTAAAAAATTGCTTGTACAATTTAGAATGCAATGTGACGGTTCATTTGCCTCATTTTCTAATAAAATTGAGGAACGAGAACAGTCCCGTGCCTGAAAAATGCAAAACTTTACTTTTGTTCTGAACAAAAACCTATTATAGTAGTAGATGGAGATAAATAATCATTTATAAAGTGGAAGACTTATATATTTTTGTAGGCAAATGGGAATTAGCATCAAGAAGTTATGGGAATATGGAGGCAAATTGAAAATGTTGAATATCCGTAATGTTAAAATGGAAGATCTTTCTGAGATTACTATCATTGAAAGCCTGTGTTTTCCAATAGAAGAGGCTGCGACGAAAGAAGCATTTGAAAAACGGATTCGTTTAATACCAGATACTTTCTTTGTGGCTGAAAGGAAAGGGGCGATTGTTGGGTTTGTTAATGGGCCCGTAATCGAAACACCTTTTATCACAGACGACTTATTTCGAGAAATCAAGGCTAATCCACTGACAGGCGGACATCAAAGTGTTCTTGGAATAGCGGTTACTCCGCATTTTCAAACCCGCGGTGTAGCGGCAGCGCTTCTTGCTCATATTGAAGAAGCAGCGACTGCCAAAAAACGTGAGACCATCACACTTACTTGTAAAGAAGACTTAATTCGCTTTTATGAAAAATTTGGCTATGTCAACATGGGTGTTTCAAAGTCAGAGCACGGCGGTGTAATTTGGTACAATATGGTTAAAATATTAACCTTATGATTGAACTCTATTTTAATGGAGAGAATGAAACGTGGGGACGGTTCTGTTGCATCACTTTAGTAGATAAAGTGAGGCGCGAGAACGGTCCCCATGCCTCATTAGCTAAGGAGTGTTGAGCGTGGCACGTGTTTTGTTTATTAATGGCGGTTCTGAAGGACATGTTAATCCGACTCTTGGAGTTGTGCGGGAGCTTGTTTCGCGGGGAGAAGAGGTCGTATACTTTACGATAGGGGCTTTTCGAGAACGCGTGGAGAAGACGGGTGCTACCGTAAGAACGTTTGATGGAGAGAAATTTATAAAAGCTTTTATTTCTGGTGGAAGAAAATATTTACTCGAAAGAATCAACGGTCTCTTGCGGACGGCAGATATCATGATTCCTAGTGTTCTAGAGCAAATCAAAGGGAAACAGTTTGATTATATCATTCACGATTCCATGTTTGGCTGCGGACGAATAATAGCCCAAATTCTGAAACTTCCGGCCGTTAATTCTTGTACTTCTTTTGCACAGACAAAAGCATCATTTGATCAAATGCTGGAACATCTGTCGCAAAATATTCCAGCTGAAATTCAGGATGAGTATCAGAACCTCACAAAAAAAATACTTGAAAAATATGATGTGGAGATCCATTCTCCTTATGAAGTTTTTTGTAACCCGGCACCACTTACAATCGTTTATACAACAAGGGAGTTTCAACCTTTTGGAGAAACATTTGACCATTCTTACAAATTTGTGGGTCCATCGATCTTTTTACGACCAATGCAAGAAAATTTCGAACTACCTGTAATCCAGGGAAAAAGCCTAATTTATATTTCACTGGGTACTGTCTTTAACGAAGCAATAGATTTCTATAAACTTTGTTTTAAGGCCTTTGGAAACACTGAACATACTGTGATCATGTCTGTTGGGGAAAAAACGCAACTCTCCGATTTGGGGGAGGTTCCTAAGAACTTCATTGTGAAAAATTATCTTCCACAAACAGAGGTATTGAAATCCACAAGGGTTTTCATCACCCATGGCGGTATGAACAGTGTTCATGAGGGCCTCTATTACGGGGTTCCGCTTATTGTTATCCCACAAAGCGCGGATCAGCCGATCATTGCCGGGCAAGTTGCCAAACTCGGAGCCGGTATTACACTACAGATGCAAAACCTGACTGCAAATCAATTATATGAAACTGTGGATCAAGTATTAAAAAAACCATCTTTCCAAAAAGCTGCTGAAAGCATCGGAGAATCTTTTCAAAAATCGGGTGGATATCACCAAGCTGTGGATGAGATTTTCAAATTTAATAATTGACATATGGGGACGGTTCTTTTTGCCTCTTTTTCTAGAGAAAGTGGGCCACGAGAACCGTCCCCGTGTGTCACTTAGTGAGGTGACTTTTGGATGAGTACTAAAGATCAAGTTTCTGTGAGCGGCCATAAAGATTATCAAGCAGAACTGGAGCGCTTGGAATTTACGAAGGAATATATCCGGACCGTTTTGGAAATTTCGAAGGGGAATAGAGAATTTTTCGTTGAAAATATGAGGCAATCCTTTGCTGAACTGAATTCTAAGGACAGCAGTACGAGCTACACCGATCTCCTCGCGAATGCCAGCTTTCTAGAATTAGCGGAAAGTGAATTGAAAAGGCTGGAGAGCGTGATTGGCAAACCATATTTTTCAAGGATTGATTATACTAGCGATAGTACGAAAAAAGAAGAAATTTTGTACATCGGTAAGGTGTCACTGTTTGACCGGGTGACACAGCAGCCCATTATCGTGGATTGGAGGTCCCCGATTGCCAATGTCTATTATGATGGAAGGCTCGGTGAGGTTTCCTATGAAGCCTACGGGGAGACCCAAACAGGTTATTTATCTTTAAAGAGGCAATATGACATTGCAGAGGGATTATTAAAGGAAATCAGAGACATCGATTTAACCACACACGATGAACTATTGCAGAAATCTTTGTCAGGTAAAGCGGACAATCGTTTAACAGAAATTGTGGCGACTATTCAAAATGAGCAAAATGAAGTGATTCGGGCATCACTGAAGCACCCCATCATCGTTCAGGGCGCGGCCGGAAGCGGGAAAACAACAATTGCACTCCATAGAATATCCTACTTTCTCTATACCTTTGGCTTTCAATTTCCTCCAGAAAAATTAATGATACTCGCGCCAAATCGATTGTTTATAGATTATATATCTGCCGTCTTACCGGAACTTGGTGTCAACAAAATCAATCAAACCACCTTTATCGATTTTATGAGAAGCTGCTTGGGGCAGAAAATAAAACTTTTTTCACCTAACTCCAAGTTGATGAAACTCCTTGAAAATAACGGATCCAATAAATCGATGCAGTGGGTTTCCAGTTATAAAGGCTCACTTGAATTTAAAGAATTAATCAATAGATATATCAAGGAATTGGAAAACAATCTTGCCCCAGAAGAGGATTTTGTTATCGAAATTTCCACGCTCATGAAAGGGAAAAAGCTTAAAAGACTATTTTTAAAAGAATATACGTATTTACCCATTTACAAAAGGCTTGGAAAAATAAAAAACCTTTTAGAAGATGATCTAAAAAGGAAAAAATCCATTATGTTATCAAAACTGAACAAGAAATACGAAGAAGCACTCGAAAATGTCCTTTATAACTGGAGGCAGGATGCCGAAAAAAGAAAGCAAAAAGTGGTCACCTTAATGGAAAGGAAGGAACAACGGAAAAAAAGGATCGAACAGGAGGCAAAAGTCGCTGTAAAAAAATATATGGATGCATTTGATATGAAAGATATTTTCACCTTATATCAGGAACTAATGACTTCTCCAGATTTGCTTCATAAGCATTCCAATACTCTGACTGAACAAGAATGTAAGGTTCTCAGTAAATATTGTCAGCGAATCTTTGAACGGGGGGCATATGAGCTTGAGGATTTAGCCCCGTTATTTTATATGAAGGCAAAGCTTGAAGGCATCGATGAAAAATATAAAATGCGCAGTATTTTCATAGATGAAGCACAGGATTACAGCTATTTTCAATTTGCCGCATTAAAAGAAGGGTTTGAAACAGAATTGTTCACCATAGTGGGTGACTTGGCACAAGGCATTCACTCCTATCGCGGCTTGAATAGCTGGACACCGGTATTGAAGGAGATCTTCCCAAATGCCAATTATCAAACCTTACAAAAAAGCTACCGGACAACCGTGGAAATCATGAATTTGGCAAACGATATCCTGATGCTGATTGATCAGGACTTGCCAAAAGTGGAACCCGTCATTCGGCATGGCCAAAAGCCGAGCTATAAAAAAATAGATCCTGAGAATTTGGAACAGGTAAAGCTGCTGCTGGAACAGGATATATCCTTACTCAAAAGTGAAGAACTGAACTCCATCGCGATTATTGGCCGTACCGATAAGGAATGCCAAAGAATTCAACAATTATTGGAAAATACCCAGCTTCCAATACAATTATTAGAAGAAAAACAAGAAATGAAGAAGGGTCATATCGTCATTTTGCCTTCTTATTTATCAAAAGGCTTGGAGTTTGATGCCGTTTTGCTAGTCTGCATAGAAGAGCCTTACACACAAGCGGATCTGGACATCAAATTGTTGTACGTCTCGATGACAAGACCGATGCACCGATTATATTTATATGGTAAAGAACCGTCAGACTTTTTATTAAATAGGGCTGAGTCTTTGCATTTTGAAAAGTGAAGCACAGGGACGGTACTTCTGCCTCATTTTCGCCAGAAAATGAGGCAAGAGAACCGTCCCCATGCAACACCTAAATTAAAATCTTTTTCTTTTTGAAGAGCTAAGAATTCCTATTTCTTCCCGGTATTTTGCGACAGTGCGCCTGGAGATTAGTACTCCATTTTGTTCTAGTTGTTTGACAATTTCTTGATCGGACAATGGTTTTCCTTTGTCTTCCTCATCAATCATTTTTTTAATTTGCTCCTTAATGGAAGCGGATGATTTCGTTTCCAGCTCACCAACACGGTTAATTCCTTTCGTAAACAAGTTTTTCAGATTAAAGAGTCCATGCTTTGTTTGAATATATTTGTTGCTGGTGGCACGGCTGATTGTGGATTCATGGAAATTCAATTCCTCTGCAATATCAGTTAATGTCATTGGTTTTAACCCACTCATTCCATGCTGAAGAAATTCTTTTTGTTTTTCTATAATGGCTTTTGTAACCTTGTAGAGGGTAAGTTTTCTTTTTGCTAAACCATTCATTAAAATCATGACTTCATTATATTTTTCTTTTAGATATTTGCTCGCTTCTTCTGAATCATTATGGTCCAGTGAATTTTTATAGCATTCATTTATTGATATAGTTGGAAGAAAACGATCGTTAACAATAATCATATGCTTATTATTTATATTTTCTATTATTACATCAGGAATGATATAGTGTGTCACTTCATGATAAAAATTGTTACATGGACGAGGATTTAAGGATTTAATATAGTCTGCTGATTCCTGAACTTCATGTACTGTAACATTATACATTTTTGCTATTCTTTGATACCGTTTTGCTGCTAAATCTTCTAGGTGGTTTTCAATAATGTGATAAGTTAATTGGTTACTATGTAATTGAAAATGCATTTGTAATAGAAGACATTCTTTAAGATTTCTAGCACCAACACCGATTGGTTCGAAAGTTTGTAAGATATTAACAGTTTTTTCTACATCGTCTATAGGAACAGAAAGAATATGTGCAATAATGGCTGAATCCATTTCTAGAAATCCATTATCATTTAAGTTTCTAATAAGGAACTTTAAAATGTCTTTTTGTAAAGAAGTGATGTTAGGTATAGTGATGATTTGTTCCAAAAGATGTTCCTCGAGCTTTTCTATTTTAGAATAGCAATGATTAATTGGGTTGTAGTCTTTATCGCGGTTGAATTTACCTATTGATTTGTAACTTTGTGCAGTAAAATCGTTCTGGGAATTTTCTTTTACAATTAATAGTGGATTGTCAAGCTCTTGTTGATGTAAAAATTCCACCAGTTCAATAGAAGAGTATTGTAGGATATTGATTGATTGGTGCAGTTCAGGCGACAAATTAACCTGTAACGTTTGTTTTTGATTTACTGCCACTCCAAATTGCATATTTTCACCTGCTTTTTTTGTAGGTTATACTAAACTTGTTTGCTTCAAAAGAATATCTTTGTTTAATTTTTCTACGAGGACTAAAAATGCATTATGTAAGGGCTTACAGTGATTTTGTAATGAATAGTTTCCAATTTAAATCGTACTTACTTAATAACAATTTAAACAACCTGGGATGTTTCTAGAAGAAGAAATTTAATAATAGTAAATTTGATATGAAAATTTATTTTAGTCCATATATTTATTTTTTATTTGTTATTCATAAAGATAATGGGAAGAAAATTATTTGTCAATTGGAAATCATAATAATTTTCTGAATTAATGCTTTTACTCCTTTTTAAATTAGAGAATTTTCAATAATACAAAACGTGTTTACGACATTAACTAGAAAATGCAAGGGTGATAAAAACATCATTGATGATGAAATACATCAAAAATGATGTTTTTATACATCATTTTTGAAAAAATACAAGAAAATCGACATTTGGATTTCTTAATACTTTAAATATAATAAATAACTAAGAGTACATCTAGGTCATATTTTTATTCCTTAAAACTAATAGATTCATAAGTGTTAAAAAAATGGCATGATTTTTGCAAGTAGTTATAGTGAGTGTAGTTTCCGTCACACTTTAAAATATTTAATATTATCGGAGGAGGATTTTTATGAAATTAGGTTTATTTTTACAGTCAGTTCATCCCCCTGAAAGGACTATGTATGATGCTACGCAATGGAATCTGGAAGTTATTAAAGAAGCAGATTCATTAGGTTATGAGGAAGTTTGGATTGGGGAGCATTTTACATTCAAATGGGAACCAATTCCTTCTCCTGATTTGCTCATTGCGCAAGCACTACGTGAGACGAAAAGAATTAAATTGGCTCCAGGTGCCCACATATTACCTTTACATCATCCTGTAGAACTTGCTCACCGGCTTGCCTACTTGGATCATTTAGCTCAAGGAAGACTGATGGTGGGAGTTGGGGCAGGTTCCGTTCTAACGGATCAAACTTATTTTGATATAGATATGGCAGCAGGGGAACATCATAGAATGTTTGCTGAGGCCTTAGAAATTATCTTGAAAGTTTGGACAGAGGAAGGTCCTTTTGAATATAAGGGGCAATTTTGGAACGTTAACCAGCCAGGGTACTCAGCTGAAGGACGATTAGGACCTCATATTAAACCATATCAAACGCCCCACCCTCCAATTGGAGTTTCAGGTATGAGTAAAGGATCAGGAACTCTGAAAAAGGCAGGACAGTATGGTTTTATCCCGATGAGCTTTGGTGGTGTTGACAATAGTATCGTTGCAAGTCACTGGGATGCTATTGAAGAGGGTGCGCAACTGAGCGGAAAAACGCCAGACCGTCAAGAATGGAGAGTCTCAAAAGATGTATTTGTTGCAGAAACAGATGAAGAGGCTTTTGAACAATCGATCAATTCTTGTATGGGAAGAGTTTACAAAGAAATGTTTATACCACTTTATGTCCCGGATAAAAAAGTGAGTGCTGAATATTTGATCCAGACAAATGGACTAATCGGTTCAGTTGAAACCGTAGCCAAAAAACTAGACGCACTTTATGAGGAAATAGGTGGCTTCGGTACCCTTCTAGTTACAGGATATGATTACACGGAGCAGCCGGAAGTGTGGAAAAAATCGATGAAACTGCTTGCGGAAGAAGTCCTTCCTCGTTTGAAACATAATCGTAAACAGTATTTCACAATTTCCTAATTTTGGAGAAATCGAAAAAACATATCATTCTGCAATTTAAAAAAGTTAAGGGATATAAATAAATGACAAAAGAGTGAAATAAATATGGAGATTAAACGATCTGAAGAACTCTATGATGTGCCTGATTTAGTTTTTTCGAGATTTTGCGATAGTGAATATCAGGTTAATAAAGGTGTTTATAATACTATAGATCAGTGGTTTTATCATATGGGGATAAAAAGCATAACATGCCGGAGAAAAACAATTATTGAGTTTTTTCATTTTATTCAAGCGACGGAAGAGTGTAAGAAGGTTAAATTCGGAAATGGCGGTTTAATATCAAGGCTTCAGCAATTTTGGGAAACAAGTGAACATTCAATGGCTCTTATTGATTCGAATTGAAAGAGCTTTGAAACCGTATAGATAATCAAAGTTACTATGTTCACGTGGCAAAGAGCGATTTATCTTAATTTCGCTCTTTTTTTATAGAATTAAGCTTAGTTTTGAAATCGATGCTAATAGAAAATAGTGGGACCTTCATAAGTGGCATAATGTAGAAAATCTTGTGGTCGATTAACAAATTAATTGCATGATGGAAACATGCATCAACAATGCATAAACACTTAAACGGATGTAAAATCACATCAAATTCTCTTAAAAAATCCTTCTATTACTTTTATATTCTTATTGGCATAAATCTTGCTATTAAAATTAATGAAGAAAAAAATATTTTACAAGGAGGAAAAGGATGGTAACTTTTAATAATTCTAAAGTTTTGTTCGATGAGGCAAAAAAGTATTTAGCATCTGGTGTTTCTAGTGACCTTAGGCTTAGTGTGAAACCTGTACCTTTGTATATTGAAAAGGCTGCAGGTGGCAGAATGACAGATGCAGATGGGAATGAATTAATCGATTATATTATGGCTCTTGGTCCGCAAATTTTAGGACATTCACATCCCGTCATTATTGAAGCTATACAACAACAGGTAGAAAAAGGGCAAGTTTACGGTGCTCAACATAGAGGAGAGATTGAACTTTCTAAAAGAATTATCAAGCATATTCCTTGTGCCGAGCAGGTAACTTTTAATAATTCTGGAACAGAGGCAGTACAAGTTGCATTAAGGCTGGCTAGAGGTTTTACTAAACGTCAAAAGATAATAAAATTTGAAGGACATTATCATGGCTGGATGGATACGATTACTAGTCCCATTTCTAATGGGCAATCAAAAAGTGCTGCAAATGATATTGTTACGCTCCCTTGGAATGATATAAATACTTTAGAGGACTTTTTAAGAATGAATTGCGAGGACATTGCTGCAATAATTACTGAGCCAATAATGGGCAACTGCGGCTGTATCTCACCTTTGCCAGGTTATTTGGAAAAAATGAGAGAACTAACCTCTCAAATGGGAATTGTTTTGATATTTGATGAAGTTATAACAGGATTTAGATTAGGCTTAGGAGGTGCCCAAGAATATCTAGGTGTCACCCCTGATTTAGTGGTTCTGGGCAAAGCTTTGGCGGGAGGTCTCCCTCTTAGTGCTGTTGCAGGAAAAAAAGAAATTATGGAATTGATTGCCGAGGGAAAGGTTTCACATAAGGGTACTCATAATGGAAATCCATTATGTACGGCTGCGGCAATTGCTGCCATTGATTATTTGGCAGAAGATAATGGTGCCGCCTACAAAAAAATGAACACCTTAGCGGATAAGTTAACTTCTAATTTTGAATTGTTAGCCCAGCAATTTCATTTCCCAGTTGTAATCAATAGAGCAGGTTCACTATTCAATACAATGTTTAATAAGTTGCCAAAGGTTACTAATTTTAATGAATTCCTGAAAAGTGACGGACGGCTATTTGCAAAATTTGCAGAGGACCTTCTAAATGAAGGTGTTATAGTTAAATCGGCAGGATTATGGTTTTTATCGGCTGGTCATAATGATCAAGACATTGATCAAACTTTAGCTGCTGTTGAGAAGGCATTCATTGAGTTAAGTAAAAGTAGTGGTATAAGACAATTAAATTAAGGTTCAGCAATCGTTCTCGTAGAAAATGTAAGAAACTATCAAACTTAATTTCTTGAAGTAGAGTATACTAAACTCAAGTATTAAAGAAATACTTGAGTTTAGATACCTGTATGCAAAGAGTTTCTCAAAAAGACTGAATATTCAATTAAATATTAATAAATTTCAGAAGGGGATGATTTTATTGAAAAAAGAGCACACAACCTTAGTTAGTGGTTCTGTAGGTGTTGTCCAGCTAGTTTTGCTGGTACTTGCAACGAACACCCCGGTGACTACAATCTTTGGAATGATACCTATTGCTATGATGTTTGGTAACGGCGTAGGTGTTCCAGGGCTTTACCTTTTCATCACAATTGTCTGGTTACTTTATGCAGTTGGTTATTCAAACATGACAAGATATGTACGTAACACAGGGGCTGCGTACGCCTTCAACGCACAAGGACTTGGTCGTCCAGTAGGTATCAGTGCTTCTTATTTAACCTTGCTTAATATAGATCTTTTTTACTTTGCTTGTTTAGGTATGTTTGGATATGCCTTGGACCTTTTCCTAAGTCAACATCTTAACATCCATCTCACGTGGTGGGGGTGTTCACTGATCGCTTGGGGCATTATAGCCATCCTAGGGTATCTGGAACTTGAAATTGGCGTTAAAGTATTGTCTACTTTGCTTACATTTGAGCTCATTATTTTTGCTATCTTGGCTGTCGTAGCTCTGTTTAATCCATCACCAGAGGGATATACAATGGCTCCACTTAATCCCAAAATGATTTTTAGCGGAGCAATAGGTTTAGCCATTATGTTTACTTTTGGATCCTTTACTGGTTTTGAATCAACCGCTGTTTACAGTGAGGAGGTTAAGGACCCGTTCCGCTCAGTACCCCGTGCAACCTATTGGTCTGTAGCTCTAATAGGTGGGTTTTTATGCCTCATTTCTTTTTCCCTGGTTCAAGGTTGGGGTGAACAGGGTATTGTAAACAAATTGAACGCATCATTTGCCGAAGGCGGAGATCCAACTTCTTTAATTACTGATTTATCCAACCGACTCCTTGGTGGATGGTCCGGTGTTGCTTTGGAATTCCTTCTGATCTGCAGTGTTTTTTGTTCATGCCTAGCTTGTCATAATTTACATTCTCGATATTTATTTGCTCTTGGACGGTCTAAAACCCTTCCTGCAGTATTTTCCAAGATTCATCCACGTTATGGCACTCCATATGTTGGTAGTATCTTTAGTTCTGTTCTAATATTAGCAGCTTTATTGATTGCGGCTGTTCTAGGTATGGATCCATACCTGCAAGTTTGGGGCTGGTTTGGTGGGGTAGGCTCCATGGGAGCCCTTCTTATGTTCAGTATTACTTCGATAGCTATCATTTCCTATTTTGTCCGTACAAAAAAAGATACTCGTCTATGGCATACGAAAATTGCCCCGGGGCTTGCTACAATTGGACTAATTGGCGCGACTATTTATACTTTCAAAAACTTTGACATTCTTCTTGGCCCTGGTCAAACCACTTTGAAGATCCTAATCATAATCACATTTTTATTTCTTGGGGCAGCAGGAATCATTGTCGGCCTTTGGATGAGAAAAAACAACCCTGAAGCGTATTCTAACATTGGAGCAAGCATTTCGGAGTCAGACCTATCAGTTGATTTATCTAATCAGGAAAATAATAGCGATGCCATTCAGGTTAACTCTTGAAGGAACTAAATGAATAAATAGATTTTGTTGGGAGGTGTCTTTGTGAGTGACCAGGAAAAAATGTTACAGTATAAAACTTCTATCATTCTTGGAAAGGATACGAGCCGGATGACATTAAACGAAATTATTGAAGAACTGGTTAATATTATTGAAATAAACACAATAATTTCGCTAAATTATGAACTGATTGAAGAAGGAATTTATAAATAATGGTTAAAACACGAAAGCAGCAATCTTCTTGACAGCTTTGATACGATAGAGGGATGGAATGTGAACCATCCCTCTATTCATTAGAGTTATAGATATTTTCAAATTTTATAGTATGATATAATATTAGAAAATTCTAATAATACAAGCTGTTGTGAGGTGAGAATATGAGTTATACATTGATGCTAAATGAAAATATCGGGCAGTTAGAATTACAAGGGATTTTCATCACAGATCGTAATTTTAATATAAATCAAGTCAATAAAATGGCTGCAAAAATGTTTACTGTAGACCAATTGAAAGAAATCATAAATATCTACAAAAGTATGTCTTCATATTTTTGTCTTAAACAATCTCAATGTGAAGTGGAAGTTATTGCTACTCAAGAATCGTTTATTTTCTTTTTAATCTTTAGAAATGATTCTATAATCACTGATAAAATTGTAAATGAACAGGATATATTACTGGACTCGTTAAAAGAAATTCTTAACTCATTATCAGATGGAGTTACGATTTGCAATCGTCATGGAATTTACATATATCATAATGACGCAGAAATAAAGATACACGGCATTGAGAGTAACGGCAGTCTTGGTAGGAGTGCTCAAGAATTAGTAGATTCAGGTTTTCTGAATGAATCCGCATGTTTAAAGGTTTTAAAAGAGAACAAGTCCGTAAATATCGTACAAACTTACAAAAATGGTAAACAGGTATTAGTCTCGGCAAGACCAATTAGAGATAAATATGGAGATATTCAATACGTTGTTTCTACGACTAGAGATATGACAAAACTAAAAGCATTAGAAAACGAAATAATTGAACTTGAAAAGCAAAACAAGAAAATGAATGAACAGCTAAAAGAACTTGAAGTCAAGACGTATATTCAAACTAATCTCATTGCAAATGACCCCAAAATGTTAAGCGTTGTAGAACGAGCTATTCGGGTTGCAGAGGTAGATTCATCTGTATTAATTCAGGGTGAATCTGGAGTGGGGAAGGAAGGGATTGCTAATCTGATTCATCAAAAAAGCAAACGTCAAGATAAACGTCTCATAACGATTAACTGTGGTGCGATTCCCGAGCAATTATTAGAGTCTGAGTTATTTGGATACGAGAGAGGAGCCTTTACCGGTGCTAATTCTAAAGGAAAGCAAGGTTTATTTGAAGTCGCATCTGGCGGAACTATCTTTCTCGATGAAATAGGTGAAATGCCATTACAGCTTCAGGTGAAACTTCTCAGGGTTCTACAAGAATCTGAAATAACTAGAATTGGAGGGCATAAGCCAATACAAATCGAGGTTCGTATAATTACTGCAACAAACCGTGATTTGGGCAAACTGGTAAAAGAGGGGAAATTTAGAGAGGATCTCTTTTATCGTTTAAATATCATACCTATTCTTATTCCACCATTGAGAGAAAGGAAAGAAGATATTTTGCCAATTATATATCATTTTTTAAATGATATAAAACATAAATATGGACTAAATAGGTCGTTTACTCCTGAAACATTAGATAGGTTTAGAAATCTTCAGTGGCCAGGAAATGTAAGGCAGTTAAAGAACTTAATTGAAAGAATCTGCTTAATGATCAATAAACCAGAAATTTCATTAAGGGATATTGAACATGAATTGAATAGTGAATTGACTACTGAATTAACAACAATAGAAAGTTTAGAAATAAACACCCCTTCTAATTTAACTAAGTCATTTAGTTCATCTATGGAATTATTACCTTTAAAAGAACAGGTTGAACAATTTGAGCGGAAAATAATTATAGAAACAGTTAACCAATTTCCAAGCATAAGAAAAGCAGCAAAAGCACTAAAGCTTGATCAATCAACATTAGTTAGAAAAATGCAAAAGTACCGAATCCACAGAGAAGTTTCTTATGAAATCAATTAACCCCATCTACTACAATAGAGAAATCATACAAAAGGAAAACTTTATATTTATAAGGGACTTGTCGACTGACGGTCTCTTTTATTTTTTGCTCTGACATTTACAAGAATGATGAAAAAACGTCGAAATAAATGATATTTATCAATAGTGTTGCGAACATACATCGTTATAGTGAATCAGGGATTATTTCTTGAGAGTATAAACAGCCATTAAACATCCTATTTATGACGCAGAGGAATTATTTCCTATATATTTCAAAAATTGGCATGAATATTGCTGATTAAAAAGTAAGAACTGTTTTTGATTTGAAAAAAATAAAAAGTTTATTGGTCACCAACAAATCCTATTGGAGAGGTCTTTTTAGCAACTTTTAGAAAACCCAGATTTTAAGCCTTCGCTTTTTTTTTCACTCTATTTAGTATTTTCCACGGATGATGCATTTTTGCAAAAAGCGATGTCACAAAAGCGAGGTAAGATTGCATTATTCCTCTTACTCAGAGGATGTTTATAAAGGTGTGCTGTGATGGAATGTTGGCATGAATTTTGCAGATGGTATAACTAATAACTTTACTTATCTGAATATATATACTCATCTTCCTCAACTCAAAAGGGATAGAAGCAGAAAATGGAAATCAATCGGTATCTGTACTTCCTTCTATGTCACGGTGGTTAACTATCTAGGAAGGGATTTCTATTTAGGAAACCAATAAGGAGGTGAATAGCTAATGGAGGAAACATCATCGCATATTGGGTCCGTACTAAGTCAATCGGACAATCGAGTTTCACCAATTCTTTTCAGATTACGAGAGAGGGGATGAGGAGCTCATTCTTTTAGGTGAGATTATTTATGCTTGTTATATTGTCCGTACTAAAACCACAGCACCTGTGCCAAATTTCAACCATGAAAGAATAGAAGAATTTGAGAATCGGAACGTATAACCACTAATCGTCTAGTTGATATACTCTTTCGGAACGACAGAGGTTACGTTCCTCTCAAGCTGGAGATTAAATGCTTGATTAAGCAATTCATTGGAAAAAGTTATTTAACGGAGTGTGATCTTATGTCAAATAAATATACAATATTATCTTCGCCTATTAAGGTAGGAAATGTCGAGTTAAAGAATCGAATTATGACAAGTGGCCACCAAACTACTTTACCTCAAAACCATTTTCCAACAAAAGAGTTTGCTGCCTATCATCTTGAACGGGCTAAAGGTGGATGTGGTTTAATTGTCGTGGAAGCCCATGGCGCCCACCGGACAAGTTTTAACATACCTACAAAGATCGATTCAACTAATCCGGAAATTGTTGACTTCTATCAGGAACTCACAAAAGAAATAAAGGAATATGGTACAAGTATAATAGCACAAATTATGCATAATGGTAGTTCAGCCTTTCTAAGTGATAGACTATCCGAAGTGGTTTCAGCTTCAGATACACCTTCTGATAGATTCTACGTGGTTCCTAGGGAATTAGAGGAGGAAGAAATTGAGGAAATTATTGAAGGGTTTGTTGTTTCTGCAAAAAATTTAAAAGATGGTGGATTTGATGGAATTGAATTAACAGGTTCACATAATTATCTTTTTGCGCAGTTTTGGAACCCCCGAACAAATACAAGAAAAGATCAATGGGGAGGCACATTTGAAAATAGACTAAGGTTCGCCAGTGAAACGATAAAAAGAGTAAGGTCTATAGTGGGAACAGATTTTGTAGTTGGGATGAGAATCTCCCTAGAGTCAAAAGATGATGTTGGGACAACATTTGAAGAGTCGTTTGAAATTATAAAATATCTTAACGAAATGGGGTTGTTAGACTATTGGAGTTTGGTTATTGGTTCTTCTTCTACGCACACAGGTAGTTCATATATTGCGCCAATATCGCCAGTTACAGCAGATGACCTCTTTAAAAATGTTAAAAAGGTTAAGGATTTAATAGCTCCAGCACCATTAATAGTTACTACTCGTGTTCATCATCCCGATATTGCAGAAAAATTATTAGGACAAGGGATTTGTGATATCGTCGGAATGACCCGTGCACTTATAGCGGATCCTTACATGCCAAAAAAAGCTTTTGAGGATGATTTGAGCAGCATTATTCCTTGTATCGGCTGTAACCAAGGTTGTATTGGTAGATTTGTGGAAAATCTGCCGATAAGATGTACCGTGAATCCTAAAACGGGAAGAGAATATCTAATGTCATCCATAGAACAGGCAACACAGGTAAAACATGTATTGGTAGTCGGTGGAGGACCAGCAGGTATGATGGCTGCCATTACTGCAAATTCACGGGGGCATCATGTTACTCTTATCGAAAAGGAACAGGAGCTTGGTGGCCAATTAAACGTTATAAAAGGGGCTCTCAACAGAGAACAATTGGATCAATGGAATGATTATCTAAAAAGGCAAATAGAGCATTCTAAGATAGAATTGTTTTTAGGACAGAAATTTGATTCTCATTTTATTGAGGATAAGAAGATAGATACAATTATTATTGCGACAGGTAGTAAGCCTATTATTCCTCGAGGTTCCGATAATACTAAATATCCAGTATACACTTCATGGGAGATATTACAAGGGGTAAGTGTAAAGGAAGAGAATATTATAGTGATAGATTGGAAAGGAGATTGGTCTGGTGTTGAAGCGGCGGATCTTTTAGCCAGCAACCAGAAACAAGTTGAAATTATTTCTGCAACAAACGTTGTAGGTGAAGCATTACAAAGTTCAATAAGGTACAAATTCTTGAAACGGTTCGATCATTATGGAACAGCTTTAAAACAAACTCCTTATTTTAAATTAAAAGAACTGAAGGAAGAGGAACTTGTCATACAGAACCTGTTTAGTGAACGCTATGAAACCCGCAAGCCTCAAGCATTAGTGTTGGCTGTTGGTACAGAATCAAGGGAAGCAACAGATTTATATAGAGACTTGAAGAAAGATTATGATGTAATCAGAATAGGGGATGCTCTCTCTCCAAGATCTTTAAACGAGGCAGTATGGGAGGGTTTTAAAATCGGTATTGATATTTAAAAGAATTTTATGGGACAAGGGGACGGATACTTGTCCCGATTAGTTTTGAACGGCAGGCGATGTAGCTGCCCTTATGTCCCTCTCCAGTGGATATAAAAATAGGGGGGGATTGATATTTGAATCACGGAAACATCTAAAAGGAAGGTCAGAAATTTTTTGGGCCTATTTCATGTTTTGGTACAAAAGTGTTACAAGGGGCAATTGATCTATCAACAGGAATTAACGGCAGCCTTTCAGAAACATATCGAAAAAATCAATTAATATTTTAATTTGCTGAAAGGAATGAGACTAATGAATAAACAAGTTGTTACTGCAAGATCTAAAGGGAAGGAAATGGCATACTCCAGTCTTATGTCAGTGGATATTTCTGAAAGCAAAAGAATGGTATGGATTGCTGAAATTGGATGTGATGAGAACGGAGAATATGGTGAAAATATTACCATTCAAACTGAGCAGATATTTAAAAATATTCAAACCTTATTAGAGGAAGTCGGAGGTACGCTAGAAGATTTAGTGAATTTAAATGTTTTTTTGACCGATTTAAGAGATTGGCCAGCCTATAATCAAGTGAAACTTGATATTTTAAAGAAACCATATGCTGTCAGCGCCTGCGTGAAGGCTGAATTACTGCCACCGAATGCACTGATTGAAATCAGTGCAACCGCTGTAATCGATTTATCAAGTAAATAAAGAACCTTGCACAAATAGGGAATAAGTTTGCGTATACTCTCCAAAAATACATCATCGATGATTAATTGCATATAACATGATGTGTTTTTACATCAATGATGCAATCATGAATCTAGCAATGAGTTTCTAAACAATTGCTTGAACCGGCATTTATAAGGAGAGTAGTCCCTTAAAGTATTTTATTTCTCCAGAGAAATCGTTGGGTTTATAGGGATTATTGTTTAAAAGGTACTATTTTTAGTACCTTTATTTTCAAAATTCTAAAGGTTGGCACAAAAATTGCTTGGTTTATAAGTGAGGTTGTATTTTATCATCCATTAAGAATGTATTACGGGAGGAATTTTTATGAAATTAGGTCTATTTTTACAGCCAGTCCATCCACCTGAAAGGAGTATTTATGATGCAACTCAATGGAATCTAGACGTTATTAAAGAAGCAGATTCATTAGGTTATGAAGAAGTTTGGATTGGGGAGCATTTTACATTCAAATGGGAACCAATTCCTTCTCCTGATTTGCTTATTGCGCAAGCACTACGTGAGACGAAAAGAATTAAATTGGCTCCAGGTGCCCACATATTACCTTTACATCATCCTGTAGAACTGGCTCACCGGCTTGCCTACTTGGATCATTTATCTCAAGGAAGACTTATGGTGGGAGTTGGGGCAGGTTCCGTTCTAACGGATCAAACCTATTTTGATATAGATATGGCAGCTGGGGAACATCATAGAATGTTTGCTGAGGCCATAGAAATTATCTTAAAAGTTTGGACAGAGAAAGGTCCTTTTGAATATAAAGGGCAATTTTGGAACGTTAATCAGCCAGGTTACTCAGCCGAAGGACGATTAGGACCTCATATTAAACCATATCAAACGCCCCACCCGCCAATTGGAGTTTCAGGTATGAGTAAGGGGTCAGGAACACTGAAAAAAGCAGGACAGTATGGTTTTATCCCGATGAGCTTTGGTGGTGTTGACAATAGTATTGTTGCAAGTCACTGGGATGCTATTGAAGAGGGTGCGCAACTGAGCGGAAAAACGCCAGATCGACAAGAATGGAGAGTCTCAAAAGATGTCTTTGTCGCAGAAACAGATGAAGAGGCTTTTGAACAATCGATCAATTCTTGTATGGGAAGAGTTTACAAAGAAATGTTTATACCACTTTATGTCCCGGATAAAAAAGTCAGTGCAGAATATTTGATTCAGACAAATGGACTAATTGGTTCAGTTGAAACCGTAGCCAAAAAATTAGACGCACTTTATGAGGAAATAGGTGGCTTCGGTACCCTTCTAGTTACTGGATATGATTACACGGAGCAGCCGGAAGTGTGGAAAAAATCGATGAAACTGCTTGCGGAAGAAGTCGTTCCTCGTTTGAAACATAATCGTAAACAGTATTTTCCAACATCCTAAATCGTCTTAAATACATGAATACAATTTTCTATTAACAAAGAGGTGGATACAGTTCATGCAATTCGAAAATGTAACTGTGGTAAAAGCAGCAAACATTTATTTAGATGGAAAAGTAACAAGTCGGAGCCTTTTATTAAACGATGGGACGAGGATCACTTTAGGGATTATGCAGCCTGGAGAATTTACTTTTAAGGTAAAAGAGAAAGAACGAAAAGAGATCATATCCGGCGATTTTGAAGTCCGACTAGAGGGTGAATCTGAATGGAAACGATACAAGTCAGGTGATATTTTGGTAGTCCCACCGAATTCTACAGCAAATTATAGAGTTCATAAGGTTACCGATTATTGTTTTTCGCTTCCAAAAGAATAAAATTATTCTTTACCTGTGCCTGTCTTTTCATTTTAACTATCAAGCAAGATAGGGACCATTACTTAACTGAAATTACAAATCTGATAGGAGGATTTTTAAATGGATTTTGAAAACAAGGTAGTTCTTATTACAGGTGCAGCTGGCGGGATTGGGAAGGCTTCAGCTAATCTTTTTGCACATGAGGGAGCTAATTTAGTTCTAGTGGATGTTAATCAAAGTGCCTTAGATAAGGTAGTTGAAGAGCTTCAGTTAAATCAAGATCGTGTTTTAACGGTTGTTTCAGACGTAACAAAAGAAGAAGATGTAATTACCTATGTTAATAAGGCAGTAGAGAAGTTTAATAGAATAGATGTTTTCTTTAACAATGCAGGTGTGGTAGGAAAAATGGGGGCTTTAATTGAGCAAACATCAGAAAATTTAGACTTTGTTTTAAATGTCAATGTAAAGGGCGTTTTCTATGGATTAAAGCATGTCTTACGGGTGATGAAATCTCAGCAATCAGGTGCAATTGTAAACACTGCATCTGTTGATGGACTGAGGGGCTCAAGTGGAATTTCACCTTACATCGCCAGTAAGCATGCGGTTGTTGGTTTAACAAGTGCTGCAGCTGCAGAACATGCAACAGACGGTATTCGGGTTAATGCGGTTTGCCCGGCTCCAGTAAACACGAATCTGATGCATGAAGTGGGAAAAGTTTTGAATCCGGATGATCCCGACGCAGTAATTAAAATGGCCGGTGAACAAGTACCGATGAAGCGATATGCTAATCCAGAGGAAATCGCACAAGTAGTTCTTTTCTTAGCTTCTGATAAAGCATCATATGTTACAGGTTGTTCTTATCCAGTAGATGGTGGACAGACATCTCATTTGTAAATTAAATAAAATTTAAAAGAAGGGAAAGGGATATGAATATAGGTAGATTAAATGGAAAAGTTGCTATCGTAACCGGGGGAGCCTCTGGTATGGGAAAAGCTACTTCAGAGCTTTTTGCAAAAGAGGGGGCTAAGGTTGTCATTACGGATATTCAAGAATGGGAAGGTACTGAGGTCGCAGCAAAAATTAAGAACGATGGTTATGAGGCAATTTTTATTAAGCAAGATGTAAGCAGTGAAGGGGATTGGAAGAACGTTATCGACATTGCTATTTCTCACTATCAAAAGGTTAATATCTTAGTGAATAATGCGGGCATTGTTCAGTTGAGAGATATTGAAGAAACAACGCTTGACGATTGGAATAAAGTAATGTCAATTAATGCGGCGGGAGTCTTTTTGGGCACAAAGTATGCGATTCAAGCAATGAAGGATAATGGGGAACTATGTTCAATTATAAATCGCTCCTCTATTCATGGTACGTATGGGTATGGTGGAACTTTTGCTTATTCTGCATCAAAGGGAGCAGTGACTGTATTAACAAAATCAGCTGCACTTACTTGCGGGGAAAAAGGATATAAAATTCGTGTGAATTCTGTCCATCCCGGAGCCGTTCATACAGGTATGAGTGAAATAGAAGCGAAGGCTTATAATCTGGGATTGAATGATTTTCTAGAAGTTGCTAAAAAGTCCTCTCCGATAGGATTTGTTGGTGAACCAATTGATATTGCCTACACTGACTTATTTCTCGCTTCCGATGAATCAAGGTTTATAACAGGTTCATCACTATTTGTTGATGGTGGTTTTACGGCGAAATAACTAAGTGTTTTAGGATGCGAAAAATATAGAATGAGCAAAATAATGATTTTATTCGTAATGAAGATACATTAACAGTTAATAATTATGATCATATTATTTCTAGATACCGAGTAATTCTACGAAAATACTTACTTTAGATTAAGGGAGGGAAATAGTTGCTTAGCTTTGAAAATTCAAAGAATATGTTTAAAAAGTCAAAGAAATCCTTGGCTTCTGGGGTTTCGAGTGACCTGAGACTTAGTATTAAACCTGTTCCTGTTTTTATTGAAGAGTCTAAAGGTGGAAGAATGACGGATGTGGACGGGAATCATTTAATCGATTATGTTATGGCATTGGGTCCACAGATTTTAGGGCATTCACATCCTGTCATTGTAGAAGCTATACAAGAACAAGTTATAAAGGGGCAAGTTTATGGGGCTCAACATCAAGGAGAGATTGAGCTTGCTAAAAGAATTGTCAAGCATCTTCCTTGTGCAGAACAGGTGACCTTTAATAATTCGGGAACAGAGGCAGTGCAGGTGGCGATAAGGTTGGCAAGAGCTTATACGAAACGCCAAAAAATCATTAAATTTTCTGGACACTATCATGGATGGGTGGATACGGTCACTAGTCCTGAAACGAATGGACAATCAAGGAGTACTTTATCCGATATTGTTACGCTCCCTTGGAATGATATAAGCACATTGGAGGATTTTGTAAGATTAAACTTTGAGGATATTGCAGCAATTATTACGGAACCAATCATGGGGAATTGTGGCTGCATCTCGCCTTTACCGGGTTACATGGAAAAAATGAGAGAACTAACCAGCGAGCTTGGAATCGTATTGATTTTTGATGAAGTCATCACTGGATTTAGAATCGGATTAGGAGGTGCCCAAGAGAGCCTGGGAATCACACCTGACTTAACGACTTTAGGTAAAGCTGTGGCTGGAGGTATGCCACTAAGCGCTGTAGCAGGTAAAAAGGAAATTATGGATTTAATTTCTAATAGAAATATTTCCCATAAAGGGACGCATAACGGAAATCCGATATCAACTGCAGCAGGTATTGCTACCATCGATTATTTGGCATTAAATAATGGGGAAGCCTTCCATAAAATGACCGATCTAGCAGATAGATTCTTAGTAAATTTTGAAATGTTAGCAACGCAATATAGTATCCCGGTCGTTATAAATAGGAGAGGTTCTCTCTTCAATACGATATTTACCAGATTGCCAAAGGTGACAAATTTCAATGATTATATAAATAGTGACGCGAAACTCTTTGCTAAATTTGCTGAAATTCTTTTAAATGAAGGTGTTCTGATTAAACCAACAGGATTATGGTTTTTATCAGCAGGACATACGCACAAAGACATTGATGAGACATTAGAGGCTGTAGAAAAGGCATTTAAAGTAATTAATAAAAGTAATCATTTTAGCCAGTTCGTTTAATGAAAGAACTGGGAAGTGGATGCAGGGATGGAATGGTTCCATCCCTATTTTACATAGAATAATAGAATATATTCCTTACCAGAAGAAAATTATATTGATTGGGTAAGCAATGATTATGATATAATAATTAAAAATTCCTATTATTATGAAAATAATGATTAAAACTTTTTTGAGGTGAGAATATGGGTTCCAATTCAATCATAAACGATTCTATCGAGCAATTAGAATTACAAGGAATTTTCATCACAGATCGGAACTTTCATATAAGTAAGATTAATCGTATGGCTTCTAAAAAGGTTTCAGTAAACCAATTAAATGAAATCATAAATGTATACAAATATTATTCTTCTCCATATTTTAGCATATTAAATTTAAAATGTGAGATTGAAGTGATTGCATCACAAGAAGTTTATATTTTCTTTTTACAATTCAAAAGTGCGGTAAGAGTTCCCGGCAAAGTAAATCGTAACGAAGATATATTGATGGCCTCTTTAAAAGAAATACTTGATTCTTTATCGGATGGAGTTACAATATGCAACAATAAAGGGATTTATATCTATGAAAATGAAGCAGAAATGAAGATAAATGGTCGAAGTATTCTCGGTAAACGGGCTCAGAGATTCGTAGATGTAGGTGGCATAAGTGAATCTGCAGCGATAAAAGTTTTAAACGAGAATAGGCCTGTTACTATTGTTCAAAAATACGATAATGGGAGACAAATGTTAGTTTCAGCAAAACCGATAAGAGGAAAAAATGGAAAAATAAGATATGTGGTATCTACGACGAGAGATATGACTAACTTGAAAAAAATTGAAAATGAAATGATGGAACTTGAAAGGCAAAACAAGTTAATGAACGAACAGTTAAAGGACCTAGAACTCAAGTTAAATACCCCAAATAATTTAATTGCAAATGACCCCAACATGGTAAGTGTCGTGGAGCGAGCCATTCGGGTTGCAGGGGTGGATTCGTCCGTATTAATCCAAGGGGAATCTGGAGTGGGGAAGGAAGGAATCGCGAATTTGATTCACCTAAAAAGTAAACGCAAAGATAAGCGTCTCATCACGATCAATTGTGGTGCAATCCCTGAAAATCTATTAGAATCTGAATTATTTGGATATGAAGGTGGAGCGTTTACAGGTGCTCATTCCAAGGGAAAGCAAGGTTTGTTTGAAGTTGCAACAGGTGGGTCCATCTTTCTTGATGAAATCGGGGAAATGCCGTTAGCACTGCAAGTCAAACTTCTTCGGGTTCTGCAAGAATCGGAAATTACCAGAATTGGTGGTCATAAGCCGATCCCCACTGATGTTCGAATCATTGCTGCAACCAACCGAGAACTTGACCAACTGGTACAGGATGGGAAATTTAGACAAGATCTCTATTATCGTTTAAATATTATTCCGATCGTGATTCCTCCTTTGAGGGAAAGAAAAGAAGATATTATTCCACTCGTATATCATTTTTTAAAAGAAATAAACCAGAAATATGGAGTGAATAGGTCGTTAACTTCCGGAACACTTGAAAAATTAAAAGGTTTATATTGGCCAGGAAATGTTAGACAGTTAAAGAATCTAATTGAAAGAATTTGTTTAATGGTCAATAAACCAGAAATTTCAATCAGTGATATTGAGAATGAATTGAATAGTGAATTAGTAGATAATCCAAGTTTAGAAACGAACCCCACCCCTAAAATGGATAAGACTTTTCATGTATCTAGAGATCTCGCTTTGAAAGATCAGATTGAACATTTTGAACGTGAGATTATCATCGAAACCATTAACCAATTTCCCAGTGTAAGAAAAGCGGCAAAAGCACTAAAGGTTGATCAATCCACTCTTGTTAGAAAAATGCAAAAGTACCAAATTCAGAAGGAAATCTCTTATGAAATGAAGTAAGGAAAGATGAATCGATATTCTAATTTCAATTGTAATGTTTTATAAAAATGACCTTAAAGGGTGTGAAGAAAAGAGCCGGATATTTAGCGATATTCGGTTTTTTTGGGTTTCAATGTGCTTTGGGAGCTGTTAGAAAGCTAAAAGACCTAAGTGATGCAATCCTACATCTGTGATGTTTAACTTTTGATGTAGGATCGCATCATACTTGCAAGTCTGATATAAATAGGTACGGTTTTACTAGATTTATCTTCTGGCATGAATATTGCATATAAAGAATGTAAGTAGAATTTCTATTAAATGACGAAGCAGATTCAAGTATAAAGGGAATAGATGGAGAAGGAAAAATTCCTCTGTAGTTTTCCTTCAAATACGCTTCGTACAAAGGAAGGATGATTTAGAAACGTTTATTGTTCAACTAATCAAGCAGATTCGTACAGATGTTGGGAGGCTAGCGACCTAGGGTGAACCAGATATAGGTATTGTTACAAATATCTGAAAATTGGGAAACATAGTTAATGAGGTGATATCAAGAAAAATCAACAGCCAGTTTAACACGCCTTAATAAAAGTAGGGAGGATATAGATGCAAAATTCTGCAGACACTCAAACTAGTAAACTTGGGCTTGGGTCATTAGTATTTAATACAATTGGTATGTCTCTTGGGGGAGCCATTGTATCCTATATTGGGTTCGCGATCGCTTTAGGTGGGCGTTCGACCATTTTCACTGTCTTGATCTGCCTTTTGATAGGGATTGGCCTTGCATTACCATTTTATATGCTGAGTAAATTAGCTACTGTGAAGGGAAGCCAGTATTCGATCATAATGGAAAACCTGGGTCCAAAGATAGGCGGATTGACCCAATATATCTATATAACTGATATCATATTTTACGCTACATATCCATTGGCGATCAGTTCATATATCGTCGCGCTTTTCCCTAACTTAAATAAGACCGCTGTCGCTATTGGGATTGTCCTGATTGTGTATGTCATTCTTATGATAGGCATTGAGGGCTTTGCCAGGTTTCAAAGCTTATTTACAATTATTCTTTTGATAGCGCTCACCCTATTTTCAATCATTGGTATTTATTATTTAGTAAATAACAATATCAATCCGTTCAATTTTAATGAACCAAATTACTTTTATAAAGGAATGGATGGAATTACGGCGGGGATTCCCCTCCTTATCTTCTATACTTTCGGATATTATTATATTCTTTATTACGGTCCGGTAGCGAAAAGACCGACGAAAAATATTCCGAAGGCAATGTTGGTTGGCGGTGGAGCCATGATCATCTCTTGGGTGGTTGTGACCATTGTGGGCGCGAATGTCCTTCCAATTGAACAGGTAGCCAATCAACCATTGACTGTAGTTGCTGAGGAGATTATGCCTAAATATCTGGCACTGTTCTTCGTGATCGGTGGACCAATCATGGCTATTCTGACTTCCTATCTTGGTTTGGTCCCAGTTACTACGGCAGGTATGTTGCAAACGGCGAAAGAAGGATGGTTCCCTAAAGTACTTGCAAAGAAGTCGAAAAAAGGGACACCAATTGTGATCTATACCTTATTGCAAGGGGCTATTCTCATTATTGTTGCATTAGAAATTCCAATTACTGCCCTCCTTTACCAATTTGCCTTTATCACTGCCATTGCGACAGTGGTATTATATGTAGCCATCCTGAGGTTGCCCAAGAAACACCCTGAATTGTTCGACAGGGCAGGGGCTAAAGTAACGAGCATGTCTTACAGAATAGCTAGTATGATCGCTATTATTTTGGCACTTGTGATATTCTATCTCTCAATTCAAGGGGTATCGGTTATTCAAATATTGATTAATGTGGTGGCAATTGCCCTTCTTTATCTGCTTTCGAACTACCTTGTCAATACAGGAAAAGTTCATGTTGAAGAAAATTTTGAACTGGATGTAGAAGATACTGAACCAAGAACTGGTGGCGTGATTCCAGGCCCATCATTTAGCGAACAACTAAAAATGTAGGCGCTTAGAAAATGAGGGGAAATTGTCGCTCAAGCTTTTATTGAAATCTCAAGGTAACAAAATGGTAGAAAACTATAAATATAAAATGAAAAGGATGATGTAAAGTGAATCAAGTATCGACGAATGCAAACATTTTCAAACAAATTATGAGCCAATATCCAACAGGTGTTACGATTGTCACTACTTTGGATGGAGAAGGAAAAGCAGCAGGACTTACAGTTAATTCTTTTGCTTCTGTATCCTTGGACCCTCTTTTAGTCCTCTGGTCTATTGATAAAAGGGTATCTTCTTTAGCCCAATTTTTAAATGCTGAAAAATTTGCGATTCACACATTGGCATCAGATCAAGGTGACGCGTGCTGGGCATTTGCAGGGAAGGATGAAGACCGTTTCTCAAAGGTGAATTGGAGAGTTTCAGAAAATGGTTTGCCAATCATTGATGGTTCATTGGGTACCATGGAATGTAAAAAGGTTCAACAAATTGAAGCTGGAGATCATTATATTTTATTAGGGCAAGTGATTGATTTAGCTGTTCAGGATAAAGATCCGTTACTCTTTTTTAATAGAAATATCGGATCTATTCCAGCAAACTGGCCAAAGTAAACAAGGCTAAACTGGCTCTCCTTGCCGCACCTTGGCAGAAAAAGAAAGATTGTCTTTCACTTTAAAAAGTGTTAGGCAATCTTTTTTTAGTTCAAAAAGATGTTGATAGTGCCGTTCCAAAAGGACCAATCAAGTTAAGGGTGCAGCACTCTATTTAGGTACAAAAGCAAGTGACTTTGTAACCGGTGTTGTCTAAAATGTAGATTGAGGCAGTACCTTATAAAAAAATTCGATGTAGAAACACATCGATGACAATGATATGCATTTAAAATGATGCATTAACACATCGTTTACTTGGATACCGAGAATAGATTTTGAGATTATCTGAAAACTTTAAACATCTATATATAAATTGAAAAGGCTAAATTTTTAGACACTCCTAAAAATGGCATGAAAATTGCTAATATAATTAAGTGAATGTGTTTCTGTCACTTTTTCTAAAATAAATGTTTAACGAAGGAGGATTTTTATGAAATTAGGTCTATTTCTACAGCCGGTTCATCCCCCTGAAAGGACCATGTATGATGCTACGCAATGGAATCTGGAAGTTATTAAAGAAGCAGATTCATTGGGTTATGAAGAAGTTTGGATTGGGGAGCACTTTACATTCAAATGGGAACCAATTCCTTCGCCTGATTTACTTATTGCACAAGCACTGCGTGAGACGAAAAGAATTAAATTAGCTCCAGGTGCCCACATATTACCTTTACATCATCCTGTAGAACTGGCTCACCGGCTTGCCTACTTGGATCATTTATCTCAAGGAAGACTTATGGTGGGAGTTGGGGCAGGTTCCGTTCTAACGGATCAAACTTATTTTGATATAGATATGGCAGCTGGAGAACATCATAGAATGTTCGCTGAGGCCTTAGAAATTATCTTGAAAGTTTGGACAGAGAAAGGTCCTTTTGAGTATAAGGGGAAATTTTGGAACGTTAACCAGCCAGGTTACTCAGCTGAAGGACGATTAGGACCTCATATTAAACCATATCAAACGCCCCACCCGCCAATTGGAGTTTCAGGTATGAGTAAGGGGTCAGGAACACTGAAAAAAGCAGGACAGTATGGTTTTATCCCGATGAGCTTTGGTGGCGTGGACAATAGTATCGTTGCAAGTCACTGGGATGCTATTGAAGAGGGTGCGCAACTGAGCGGAAAAACGCCAGATCGTCAAGAATGGAGAGTCTCAAAAGATGTCTTTGTCGCAGATACAGATGAAGAGGCTTATGAACAATCGATCAATTCTTGTATGGGAAGAGTTTACAAAGAAATGTTTATACCACTTTATGTCCCAGATAAAAAAGTCAGTGCAGAATATTTGATTCAGACAAATGGACTAATTGGTTCAGTTGAAACCGTAGCAAAAAAACTAGACACACTTTATGAGGAAATAGGTGGCTTCGGTACCCTTTTAGTTACTGGATATGATTACACTGAGCAGCCGGAAGTGTGGAAGAAATCCATGAAATTGCTTGTGGAAGAGGTGGTTCCTCGATTGAAACATAATCGTAAACAGTATTATTCAACATCTTAAACCGTCTTAAATACACGAATACTATTTTCTTTTAGTAGAAAGGTGAAGACAAGGAGAAAGAACGAAAAAAAGATATTATCCGGAGATTTTGAAGTAAAACAAGAAGGTGAATGGAAACGATACACTGAAGGTGATATTTTAGTTGTCCTCCCCGAATTCTACAGAAATTATAGAGTTCAAACGGTTATAGATTATTGTTTTTCTGTTCCAAAAGAATAAAAAGATTATTCCTTACCTGTCCTTGCCTTCTTATTTTAAAATGTCTAGCATGATAGGGACGAATACTATACTCAAATTACTAATCAAGTAGGAGGATTTTTAATGGATTTCGAAAACAAGGTAGTCGTTATTACAGGTGGTGCCGGGGGAATCGGGAAGGCTTCTGCCAAACTTTTTGCACAAGAGGGAGCTAATCTAGTTCTAGTGGATGTAAATCAAAATGCCTTAGATCGGGTAGTGGATGAGCTACAGTTAAATAAAGACCGTGTTTTAACAGTTGTTTCAGATGTAACAAAAGAAGAGGATGTAATTTCTTACGTGAATAAGACTGTAGAGAAGTTTAATAGAATAGATGTTTTCTTCAACAATGCAGGAGTAGTAGGAGATTTGGGGCTTTTAACACAACAAAAATCTGAAAATTTAGACTTTGTTTTAAATGTCAATGTAAAGGGCGTTTTCTACGGATTGAAGCATGTTTTACGGGTGATGAAAGCTCAACAATCAGGTGCCATTGTCAATACTGCATCTGTTGATGGATTAAGGGGCTCAAGTGGAATATCGCCTTACATTGCAAGTAAGCATGCTGTTGTTGGTTTAACCAGTGCCGCAGCTGCAGAACATGCAACAGACGGTATTCGGGTTAATGCGGTTTGTCCAGCTACAGTAAATACAAATCTGATGCATGAGGTTGGAAAGATTTTAAATCCGAATGATCCCGAAGCAGTTATCAAAAGATCTGGTGAAAAGGTACCGATGAAGCGATTTGCCAATCCAGAGGAAATTGCACAGGTTGTTCTATTCTTAGCCTCTGATAAAGCCTCTTATGTCACCGGTTGTTCTTATCCAGTAGATGGTGGACAGACTTCTCAATCATAAATTAGACAAGAAAGGAATGGGGTATTCATATGGGCCGATTGGATGGTAAAGTTGCTATTGTAACCGGCGGAGCATCCGGAATGGGAAGAGCAACTTCAGAGCTATTTGCAAAAGAGGGGGCAAAGGTTGTTATCACGGATATTCAAGACCGTGAAGGTATAGAAATGGCGGAAAAAATAAAACATGATGGTTTTGAGGCCATTTTTATCAAGCAGGATGTAACCAGTGAAAGGGACTGGAAAAACGTTATCGACACTACCCTTTCTCACTATCAAAAGGTTAATATCTTAGTGAATAATGCGGGGATTGTTCAGATTAATGATATTGAAGAAACAACATTAGACGATTGGAATAAAATGATGGCTATAAATGCGACGGGAGTCTTTTTGGGTACAAAGTATGCGATACAAGCGATGAAAAATAATGGGGAATTATGTTCAATTATCAATCGCTCCTCTATCCATGGTGTGTATGGGTTTGGTGGAACTTTTGCCTATAGTGCATCTAAGGGGGCAGTGACTGTATTAACAAAATCAGCTGCACTTAGCTGCGGAGAAAAAGGATATAAAATCCGGGTTAATTCTGTCCACCCGGGAGCCGTTAAAACAGCGATGGTTGAAATAGAGGCGGAGTCTTTAAATCTTGAATTGAATGATTATTTAGAAAGAGCAAAAAAATCCCATCCTATCGGATATCTTGGCGAACCTATTGATATTTCCTACACTGACTTATTTCTAGCTTCAGATGAATCTAGGTTTATCACTGGTGCATCACTAATGGTTGATGGCGGTTATACGGCGAAATAAAAGGAGCGATTTTTTCGCTCTTTTTTTGTCTGTCGTCTAGTTTGTTTTGCTAGACATCATCTATAAAATAGCTAAACTTCATAGTTGTATTTAGCACTGAAATATTATGGAGTTCCACTCCTGATGTAATAACGCTTATATGATGTTTAAATTTTGATGAAGTATTGCATCATTAATATATCTTTGAGTATAAATATTTATCGAAGTATTCAGGTTTAGAGGTTATAGGGGGGCCAATAAAATGGTAGAGAATTTCCTCTTTACCCATCGACTTAAGGTCTGTTGGTAAGAAATTGATGGACAAAGCATAGTGTTTAACGCTCATCATTTGACATATTTAGATGTTGCTAAAAACCTTCCCTTTATACAGGGGAAGGTTTTATTAATATACATGTAAAATTGCATCAAAAATGATGGTAATTATCAAAAATGATGTAATATCTCACCTAATTTTTTTTATGCAAGGAGTAATACTTATGAATTTTTCTTGCTCGAAAGTTTACTAATTGCTAGATATTATTAGCCTCAAATGTAAAGTTATTCATTTTCGGTAAGAGAAGTTACGATTTTTTTGAATTTTTGGAAAAGTGGCATGGAAATTGCTTATATAAGTATGTGAGTGCAGATATATTTTAAATAATTTTACAGGAGGTTAATGAATGGTATTAGGTGATAGCTTATTAATCAATAATGTTTCAAAGTCTTATAAAAATTTTTTGGCACTTGAACATGTAAACCTGACAGTAAAAAAAGGTGAATTTTTAACAATCCTAGGGCCGAGTGGATCTGGAAAAACTACACTTTTAAAGTTGATAGCCGGATTTGAAGATATAACCAATGGTGAAATATTATTGGATTCTCAGGATATCTCAAAAAAGAAAGCGTATGAACGAGGGTTTGGAATGATGTTTCAAAACTATGCGCTTTTCCCGCACATGACGGTTTACGATAATATAGCCTATCCTTTAAAACTTCGTAAAACTAAGAAAAAAGATTTGCATGACAGGGTGAAAGAAATAATTAGATTGGTCCGTTTGGAGAATTTTGAATCCCGATATCCGGATCAATTAAGCGGAGGCCAGCAGCAGCGCGTAGCACTAGCGAGGGCAATTGTGTTTAAACCCCCGTTATTATTGTTAGACGAGCCTCTTGGTGCATTGGATAAAAACTTACGGCAACAGATGCAATTGGAAATTAAATCTATTCAACAAAAAGTTGGGATAACGACAATTAGTGTCACACATGATCAAGAAGAAGCATTGACCATGTCTGACCGCATTTGTATCATGGACCACGGTTGCATAAAACAGGTTGACACTCCTAAAAAAATTTATAATAAACCCCAAAATCGTTTTGTAGCGGAGTTCATTGGAGAAATTAATTTACTTGAGGGCGCGATTATGGAAGCGAATACAGATTTCGCTAAAGTGAAAATTTTCGGCGAGCAGATTATTAACGCTACAGCAGAAAACGTAGCATCGGTAAAAGAAAATACAGAGATATTTGTTGCGATTCGTCCAGAGAACTTAAAAATTGTTCAGGACAATTCTAATTTTGAGAATATTATTCAGGTAAAAGTGACTGAAGTTATTTATCTTGGTGAAGCATTAAAAATTAAAACTCAAACTCCTAACGGGCAAGAGATTCTCGTGAAGGTGCCTTATACAGAATCAAGTCCGATTGAAATGGGTAGAGAAATCCGTTTGGGTTGTAATAGCAAAGAAGCTCTGTTGATTCAAAAAGACTAGGTAGTAAAACTGATAATTGGCTAAAAGAATTAAGTATTTACAGATGGAGAATATTTTTAGAAATTTTTTAGCCTGACTGCCAAAGTAAAGTAGGAGGTCATTTAATGGAACTTAAAACAGAAATGAATACACACGTCCCAAGGAACGTGCCCTTAGCATATAAATTGTCACGCATTAATGTGCTAAAATGGATTCTTTTGGCAGCACCTCTATTTTATATTCTTTATTTCCTTATGTTTCCTTTGATTGGATTTTTAAAACTTAGTGTTTTTGACGAAAACGGTTTTACATTAAAATACATTCTTGATATGTTTTCAACTACTGTCTATTTACAGGTAATCTGGACAACAATAAAGCTTGCCACATATGTGACCATTATTACTCTATTAATTTCCTATCCATTCGCCTATTATATTGTTCACATGAAATCAAAATCTTGGAAAATAGCAATCATAAGTGTCGTTGCGATTTCACTTTGGATTAGCATAATCGCTCGAACATTTTCATGGACTATTCTGCTGCAGGATCAGGGAGTGATAAATAAATTTTTGATTAACATTGGCATCATTTCAGAACCATTACCGCTGCTATTTAATTTGACAGGTGTCATTATTGGGATGTCACATATTCTCTTGCCGTATATGGTATTAAGTCTTATTTCGGTCATGCAAGGTATTGACACGCGATTGGTTCAAGCGGCGCAAGGGCTCGGAGCGAAACCATTTAAAGCTTTTTTACAAATTTATTTACCACTGTCTCTACCAGGTGTGCTTTCTGGAAGCTTGCTCGTATACGTCATGTCATTAGGATATTATATTACTCCAGCATTACTTGGAGGATCCAAGGATATGATGATTGCTACACTCATTTCGCAAAATATAACGAGAACCTTGAACTGGAATCTTGCCGCCACGCTTGCGCTTTTTCTCTTTATCATTACTTTATTGTTGTTGATGCTTTCCTATTTATTCATTCGTAAAAATCCGATTTTAAAGGAGGGGGAATAGATGTGGTTGAGAATATTTGCCGTGCTCGTTGTGGTTGGTCTTGTTGCTCCCGTATTAATTATCATACCGATCTCATTAACATCTAGTGCCCTTTTTCAGTTTCCGCCTCCGGGTTATTCCTTAAGGTGGTACAACGCATTTATTGAAAATACTGAATGGGTCGAAGCGTTTAAACTAAGTTTGGGTGTTGCCTTAATTACCATGTTGATATCTACGGTTCTGGGAACGATGGCTTCGTTAGCGGTTACGAAATTAAATTTTTGGGGTAAAAAGGCGTTCATGGGTTTGATGGTATTTCCGATGGTTATTCCAGTCATTATCGTCGCTATTACTTTATATCACTCATTTGCTCCACTTAATCTAACAAACAACGTTTTTGGTCTTATATTGGCACATACGGTAATTGCGTTTCCGCTTGTATTTGTTACAGTGACGGCTATTCTTAAAGGAATAGATAAAAATCTGGAACTTGCCGCGATGGGGATGGGTTCCACGCCCGTGGGAGCTTTTTTTAAAGTAACACTACCTTTAATTCGACCAGGTTTATTATCTGGGGCACTATTTGCTTTCATTGTATCGCTGGATGAAGTTATTGTATCGATTTTTATTACAGGTGCAAAAACCAGGACATTGCCGATTTTAATGTGGGAAACTATGAGGACAAGTATCGACCCGACCGTTGCAGTCGTTTCCACCATCTTTATTTTAATCACGATTATCTTCTATTTATTGAATAGATGGATAACAGGATTGTCTCGTAAAAGCAAAATAGAAGTTTAATCGTCCGCATTGAATTGTAGGTTATTGTAGAGTGACTCGATACACATACTTTTATCAATTCTACTCCAATTGCAATTGTTGTATTGTATTTTGTCCACATCACACTAATACGCATATCGATGAAACCAATAAGGCATTCAAGGAGGTGATGATGATCATTCCAGAATGGGGTGAACGTGGCGAAAGTTAATAGCATTATAGAATATATGATTAAAAGGGGTGTAGGAAATGAGAAAAAAAATTGTGGTTTTATTGATGGCCTTAATGTTAATAGTAGGGCTTGCCGCTTGCGGTTCAAATGAAGCAAGTCAAAACCAAAAAGAAAAAGTTCGAGAACTTGTCATTGCAGATTGGGGTGGTTCAGGCCGCACGGCTTATAGAAAAGCATTTTATGATTCTTTTGAAAAAGAGTTCAATGTCAAGATTACAAGTGTAAATATGGACTACGGCAAATTTACAGCTATGATAGAAGCGGGCGGAGTACCCGAATGGGATGTCGTTGCTGTCGATGAAGATTTTTCAATCCGTGGTGGTAATAAAGGTTTGTTGGAAAAGATGGATTACAACATTATTAATACGGAGAAGCTCCTTCCGGGAAATGCATATGATTACGGCGTGAAATTCATGATTGTCCCAGTTGCAATAGGGTACAATACAAATGCTTTTAAGGACAAACATCCCCAATCTTGGGCAGAGTTTTGGGATACCAAAAACTTCCCAGGACCTCGTGCGCTTTGGAATTATCCAACATATACACTTGAAGCAGCACTAATTGCGGATGGTGTAAAACCAAGTGAACTATATCCCTTAGATGTTGACAGAGCGTTTAAAAGCTTAGAAAAGATCAAAAAGGATGTTACTGTTTGGTGGGATACAGGTGCGCAACACCGTCAATTGTTACAGACTGGTGAAGTTGCAGCAAGTTCAGTCTGGACTTCAGCCGTTTTTGTAGCTAAAAAAGAAGGGGCACCTGTCGATGTAGTATATAATCAAGGTGTTTTGACTGGGGAAACTTGGGCTGTTGCAAAAGGTAGTGCTAACAAGGATTTGGCAATGAAATTTATCAATTATTCTCTTGACCCTAAAAGACTAGCGAAAGTTAGTGATATTCTCTTCTATCCAATGACTAATCCAGATTACTATAATTTCGTGTCTGAAGAGGCAAAGAAAAATCTGCCTACTCCTGAGGAGACTAAGAGCTTTATCAAGATTGACGCAAAGTGGTGGGTGGAGAATTTTGATAAAGTTAACGAGCGTTGGCAAAAGTTTCTTCTTAAATAAAGCAGGATAGAAACATGTGATTCTATAGAGGATTCTATTTTTAAATCATTATAATAAATATTATTGCCTCCCAATTAAGAAAAAGTATCTCTTTCTCTGGATTGTTTGTTTTTAAGATTTTACAATACCAAGAAATGAGCATACTTTTCTTTTTTATTAATTTTCATAGAAAAATAAAATAATTGCATATCTAAAGTCGTAAAAATAAAAAGGGGAACATTATGGTCAATATTACTGTTGTAGGTGCTGGACTGATGGGAAGTGCATTAATACATGCATTTTTAAAAGAAGGGAACAGGATAAAACTCGTTAGTACTAACCCAAAAACTATTAAGAAGTTTTCAGGACAGGATGTTGAGGTCGCCCCCAATCTAAATTTAGCGCTAGACAGCGACTTTATAGTCCTATGTTTGCCTAATCATACTGTTGCAGAAAAAGTAATAAAGGACTGTGAAGCAAACGCATTGATAGGAAAAAAGATCGTTAACACAACTACTGCTAAACCAAGTGAAATCGAATCAATTTGTCGTTATGTGCAGGAGAAAGGTGCTAAATATTTAGATGCAAAAATCGAATGTTACCCACCAGAGGTTGGCACTAGTTCCGGGGTTTTTATTTATTCCGGAGATGAGGAGTTATTTAATGAGATTCAACCTGTTTTGTCAGCACTTTCCAAGGAACCTATATTTATAGACAGAAACCCTGCCGCCGCTGCAATTGTAGATCTTGGTGTTGTGGTGGACTACCACTTGGCTGTATTCTATTCTATGCTGGAGTCGGTAGCGCTTGCTAACAAACATGATTTATCAGTGGAAAAACTCATGAAGGTTACGGAGAAAATTAGGCCGGGGCTTCCAAAGTTTATGACACGACAGTTAGTAAATGCTTTCTCAAACGGTATTCCTGAAGAATATGTGGATTCTCAAGAGGCATTCCTTGAAACTGAGTATTACGGTTTATCAACTGTCGTATCATCCATGAAGGAAAGCGGTATTAATCCAACGTTCAGTGAAGGAATGTTACAAATAATGGAATCAGCAGTGAATAAAGGACATGGAAAAAAAGGTCTTGTTGCTTTGATGTCTGAAATCATAAAGAGTTAGCTGAAAAAATTTCCAGCTCTAGGTTCGAGTGAAGAGAAGATTACTCCACACTTTCATAGTGTAGGGCAATCTTTTTTTTGTTCAAAATGATGTTGATACTTCCAATTCAAAATGACCAATCACATTTGTTTAAGTTTGTCGTGATGCAAAAATGCAAAAACATTGAATGAAAAAATAAATGATGCATTAATGCAATAGTTATCCAGCTTGCTTGCGTTAATTCATGAGGGATCAACCAAATAGATAATTATGTCATTCCTATTAAGGTAATAGGTTTTTCCTTTTTTTGTGTACTAACGCAATATTTTATTGCTATATACTTTTTATTTTAAATAGTTGGCATGTAATTTGCATGAATAATAAGTGTGTAGAGATAAATTCCAAATAAAGTCTCAAATTTTTTAACGGAATGAAATGGAGGACCAACAAATGGAGGGTAAAAAAATTCATATTGGTGCGTTTTTAAGTGGAACTGGTTGGAACGTCGATTCATGGAAACATCCGCAGGCAACACCAGATGCATCTGTTAATTTCTCTTATTTAAGAGATCTAGCAAAAAAAGCTGAAGAAGGGAAAATGGACTATGTGTTTTTTGGGGATGGGCTTTATATTAGTGAAAAATCACACCCTAACTTTTTAGTGCGATTTGAACCGCTGACCATATTGGCAGCGCTTGCGATGGAAACGAAAAATATCGGATTGGCTGCAACTTTATCTACAACCTATAGTGAACCTTATAATGTTGCGAGACAATTTGCGTCGATCGATTTACTAAATAATGGTCGTACAGCTTGGAATGTTGTGACTTCTGCTTTAGAAGGGACTCAAAGAAACTATGGGGAGAAAGAGCTTCCTGAACACGACCTTCGCTATAAAATAGCCGAGGAATTTGTGGAAGTGGTCAAGGGACTTTGGGATTCTTGGGAAGATGATGCCTTCATACGGGATAAAGATTCAGGGGTTTTCTTTGATAAAGAAAAAATGCATCGTGTAAATTTTGAAGGAGAATTTTTCTCTGTTCAAGGCCCTTTAAATATTCATCGTTCCAAACAGGGGCATCCAGTTATTTTTCAAGCAGGTGGTTCAAAAGCTGGGCGTGAATTTGCTGCTCGTCATGCTGATGCTGTTTTTACTGTGGCATCCACATTTGAGGAAGCACAGAAAGTATATGCAGATATTAAACAACTTGCTGTGGATTATGGAAGATTACCTGATAAAGTTCTTATCTTGCCGCAAATTGGTCCAATTATTGGAGATACACCAGAAGAGGCAGAAGCAAACTATCAAAAAATTGCTAATTTAGTAGATGTAAACGCTGCATTGAACTTTATGAGTCGCTATTTTAGTGATATTGATTTGACAAAATATCCACTTGATGATGAATTTCCTGACATCTGGGAGTACACAAAAAATGGTTGGGAAACAATCACAAATAGATTAAAGAAGAGAGTCAAAGAAAAGAATTTGTCGCTTCGCCAAGCTGCTCTAGAATCAAATACACCTAGGCATGATTTAATCGGAACTCCTGAACATGTAGCAAATCAATTACAGAAATGGTTTGAAGGAGGAGCAGCGGATGGATTTATGTTATTAAGTCCTCTTTTACCAACTGGGTTACATGATTTTGTTGATAAAGTTATTCCTATATTGCAAGAACGTGGATTGTATCGATCAGAATATGAAGCGTCTACATTACGAGGGAATTTGGGATTGAGCATCCCTGAAAACAAGAATAGCTTAAAAAAGCGTTTAATCACAAACAAGTAACAGTAGACGTGGAAAATAAGGAAAAGGGAGATAATGATTAATGGAAAAACAGTATGCTACAAATGCGAAGAGAATTGCTTTAGCTTTAAAACGTAATGGAGTCAAATATATTTTTGGGCAAAGTAACCCGCCATCCGTAACCCTTGCATGTATGGATCTAGGCATTGAACAAATTGGATATAGACAAGAAAATGCAGGAACCTATATGGCACAAGCTTACGCAATGTGTACGAATACCATTCCAGTTGTCACGGCACAAAACGGACCAGCCGCAACGCTCTTAGTACCAGGGTTAGCAGAATGTATGAAGGCTTCTTACCCTGTCGTAGCTCTTGTTGAAGAAGTTTCAAGAAAACATGAAGAAAAAAATGCTTTTCAGGAATTGGACCACCTTGAACTTTTTAGAGGTGTTGCCAAATGGGTAAAGAAAATACCGATTCAAGAAAGAATTGAAGATTATGTCGATCGAGCTTTTTCTATCGCAGCAAGTGGAAGACCAGGTCCAACAGTTTTGCTGTGCCCTAAGGATATTATTGGTGACCTAAAAGAATATTTAATTGATCCAAGAAGAACGCAAAATGCAGGAGTCTTTCCTTTAGATAGAAGTATCGCGGATTTAACAAAAATCGATGAAGCGGCAGATTTATTACAAAATGCCAAGCAACCTATTATTTATGCCGGCGGCGGTGTGATTTCCTCTGGAGCTATCCAGGAATTAAGAGAATTACAAGAAGAATGCTCCATTCCTGTTGCAACAACAACAATGGGAAAAGGGTCTGTTGATGAAGAGCATCCGTTAAGCATTGGGCCTATCGGGTATTACATGGGAAAAAGAGGAGTAAGCCACCATTTAACTAGCTTTGTTCAAAATGCAGATGTCATTTTGCTCGTTGGTAACCGTACGAACCAAAATGGAACAGACACATGGTCCCTTTTACCTGAAGAGGCAAAATATATACACATTGATATTGATCCAAGTGAAATTGGCAGAAACTATGAATCATTAAGATTAGTAGGAGACGCAAAATTAACCTTAGCTGCTTTGAAAGAAAGGTTATTGAAAAAAGGGCTAGAAAAAAGAATAGAGAGTAGAGACAGTGTTGAAACGACCATTCAGATTGCTAGAGACAGGCATATACAAGATATGGAAGACCTCATTGAAGCTGAATCGGGAAAAGTGAAAGTAGAGAAGTTTTTATCTGAAGTCGAAAAGAGATTAGAGGATAACCATATTATTGTTGCTGACGCTAGTATTTCATCAGTTTGGAATGCGAACTATCTTAAAGCTATACAAAAGAGAAAATTTATTTTTCCAAGAGGACTTGCTGGATTAGGCTGGGGATTACCGATGGCGATGGGTGCAAAAATTGCCAAACCAGATCATAAAGTTTTTTGTCTTGTGGGCGATGGTGGGTTTGGCCATGTTTGGAGCGAACTAGAAACTTGTAAAAGACATGGCATTCAAGTTGTCTTAGTCGTGATCAATAATGGCATTCTAGGTTATCAGAAATATGGCGAAACCGCAGGGTATGGTCGATATACAAATGCATGTGATTTTTCGTCTGTAGACCATACCAAGATAGCAGAGGCATGCGGGATTAAGGGAATTAAGGTTGAATCCATCGCTGAAATTCCTGCTGCTCTTGATGAAGCGTTTCAATCGGATGAAATGGTTATGATTGATTTATTATCTGATCCTATTAATATACCTCCAGTGAAAGCCATGGCGGGGTTAGATTCGAATAAGTTCTCATCGATAGATAAAGTAAAAGTGAGGATTTGAAATGAAAAAACATCTATTTATAAATGGGGAATGGTTAGAAGGAAGCATATATCATCCTTTGTATAGTCCATATAATGAGGAACAAATTGCTCAAATTCCATTTGCAACTGAATCGGAAGTGGACCTTGCAATTCAGTCAGCTGAACAAGCAAAAACAATTATGGCCAGAATGCCCGCCCATCAACGGGCAGCCATATTAGAGAATTTAGTGAAGCTACTCGAAGAAAATCAAGATGAATGTGCACGTCTTATTGCACTAGAGGCGGCGAAGCCATGGACAACGGCAATGGGGGAAGTCGCACGGACGATCATGACCTATAAATTTGCAGCTGAAGAAGCAAGACGCCTTCATGGGGAAACCATTCCCATGGATGCTGCTCCCGGCGGGGAGAATCGGGTCGCCTATACGATTCGAGAATCCGTAGGAGTGGTTGCGGCGATTACTCCTTTTAATTATTTTCCGATGAATCTCGTTGCTCATAAAGTTGGCCCTGCCATTGCAGCAGGTAATACGATTGTGCTAAAACCTGCAACACAAACACCTTTGACTTCTTTATATTTAGCAGAACTTCTTCAAAAAGCTGGACTTCCGAATGGAGCTTTGAATGTGATAACCGGAAGCGGCAGTACGGTTGGAGAACAGTTGATTCAAGACCCACGGGTCAAAGTGATTACATTCACCGGAAGTCCAGAGGTAGGGATCGGAATTCGAAATAAGGCTGGACTTAAAAAAGTCACGCTTGAACTCGGTTCAAATGCAGCTCTTATTGTCGATAAGGGCGTGGAGATCGATTCGATGATTGCTAATGCAGTGAAGGGTGCATTCGCATTTGCCGGCCAGGTCTGCATTTCCTTACAAAGAGTGTACGTTCATGAAGAGCTTTATGATTCATTTGTTGAGAAATTTGTGGCACAAACCCAAACATTGAGATTAGGAGATCCACTTAACCCTGAAACGGATGTTTCTGCATTAATCAGTCCCAAGGATGTCGGGCGCGCCCTTCAATGGATTAAGGAGGCCCAACAAATGGGTGCAGAGATTGCTATTGGCGGTTCGGCGGATGGCAATATTCTTAAGCCTACGGTACTGCTTCATGTGGATCCAAAAGCTAAAGTTTCATGTCAGGAAGTATTTGCACCGATTGTGTTAATCAATAAAGTCTCCAGCGTACAAGAAGCAATTGAGTATGTCAATGACTCGAGATATGGACTTCAGGCAGGCATTTACACACCGAGCATCGCAACGGCCTTTCAGGCAGCTGAGTCTTTAGAAGTGGGCGGGGTCATGATCAATGATATTCCGAATTTTCGAGTCGATCACATGCCATATGGCGGGGTCAAAGAAAGCGGAATTGGAAGAGAAGGGTTAAAATACGCGATAGAAGAAATGACGGAAATGAAATTGGTATGTATTAAAAAATAGAAAAAGGTGGAACTCCTAGTGATTCATTCTACAAGAACAATAAACAAAGGAGAAGAAAATAAAATGTTGTTCTTTCGTGCATTGCAATTGAATAAGAGAATCAAACAGCAGCGAGTAGTATTAACCCAATGCATCAATCTTAAGGGATTAAAAGATCCGCAGGTTTTAGAACTAAGTCAAAAATTAGACTTAAGTGTGTTAGAACTACAAAAGATCATACTAAAAGTTAAATCAATAGAAAATAACGAATTGTATTTGAAAGTTTAATAGAAATAAGAATGAAAACCATCCATTACTATGGAGGAATCAAACGCTTAGTTGATAAAGATAATGAAAAGAACCGAGTATTGTGATGTTTTTTCGAAAAGAGGTGATCTAATAAAATGGTAGAGAAATATCACTTTTGCCATCGTCTAAAAGTACGCTGGTCAGAAATAGATGGACAAAACATTGTGTTTAATGCTCATTACTTGACCTATTTAGATGTTGCCTCATCGGAGTATTTTTACGAAGGGCTAAAGTTGAATCTCCGGGAGCTTGCCGCAAATGAAGAGTTTGATTATGTAGTAGTGAAATCTACATTAGAGTATAAGAGCTCTGCTCATTTGGGTGATTGGCTAACTATCTGGGTCCTCACTAAATCAATCGGTCGTTCGAGTTTTACCATTTCTTATAAGATTACGAGAGAGGCTGATGAGGATCTTATTCTTTTAGGTGAAACTGTTTGTGTCTGTTATAATGCTCGGACCAAATCATCAGCACCAATCCCTGTTTTTATCCGTGAAAGAATTGAAGAATATGAGAATCAAAATCAGAAATGACCTATAGAAGTGTGGGTATTATTTAATTTTTAATAGAATTTTATCATAAATTGTAAAGGGGGATCACTGAATAAATGTATATAAATGGACAGTGGTTAGAAACGAACCAGGTATTAGAAGTGAAAAATCCAGCAAATGGACTATGCGTTGATAAAGTTTTTTTAGTGGGAAAAGATGAAACTAAAAGGGCAATAGAAGCAGCAAAAAATGCATTCCCATTATGGTCTCAACTAACTGGTGAACAGCGGGGGACTTATTTGCATAAAGTAGTGGAGCTATTGGAAGAAAGAAAAGAGCATCTTGCCCAGACTATTACGAAAGAGATGGGTAAATCGATTTATAATGCTCGCATTGAAGTTGGGAGCACAATCGCCTTTTTTAGATGGTATGCAGAAGAAGCTCGCCGTGTCTATGGGGATATTGTTCCCGCCTCTGCATCAAATAAAAGAATTTCCGTTCTAAAGCAGCCGATTGGAGTAGTTGGTGCTATTACACCTTGGAATTTCCCTCTATCCATGGGAGCAAGAAAATTAGCACCAGCCCTAGCTGTTGGCTGTACAGTGGTTTTACGCCCATCCAGTAAGGCACCTTTATCAGCTCTTGAGCTTTTTAAAGTGTTTTACGAAGCTGGCCTGCCTGAAGGTGTTGTGAACCTTGTCATAGGGGATTCTTCTGACATTGTCGGAGAACTGATGGTTAGTAAGGACGTTCGAAAAATTTCATTTACAGGTTCTACAGAGGTAGGAAAGAAACTCATTCGTCAATCGTCGGAAACAGTGAAACGTATATCCATGGAGCTCGGTGGTCACGCTCCGTTTATTGTATTTGAAGATGCAGACATTGAACTTGCGATCGAAGGTACCATTATAAGCAAGTTTGCATCAACTGGTCAACAATGTGTTTGTGCAAATCGTATTTACGTACATGATTCTATATATGACACATTTGCACAGCGTTTTGCAGATAAAGTCGCAGCCATGGTGGTTGGTGAAGGATTAAATGAAAATACTCAAGTGGGTCCAATGGTTAATCAAGACGCTGTTAGTAAAGCACACGATCACGTTATGGATGCAGTAGAAAAAGGAGCAACAATTCTTTGTGGTGGTAAAGCGTTAACTGAAAATGAATATAAAGATGGCTATTATTATTTACCAACGGTACTAGCAGATGTTCACGAAGAAATGAAAATTACGTATGAAGAAACATTTGGTCCAGTTGCTCCATTAATTCGTTTTAATACAGAAGATGAGGTTTTAGAAAAAGCAAATAATATTGAGTATGGTCTAGCTTCTTATTTTTATACGAATGATCTTTCTAGAGCCCACCGAGTTTCAGAAAGGCTTGAATACGGAATGGTAGGAATTAATGATCCAGCGCCATTTTCTGTACAAGCTCCTTTTGGTGGAGTGAAAGAAAGTGGGTTAGGAAGAGAAGGTGGACGGTATGGCTTAGAAGACTATCTTGAAACAAAACTAGTGTCGGTTGCAATAAAGAAAAATTAGTAAAGTCAAATCTAATATTGAAATGGGTATATTTTTGCTCTTCTTTTTAAAAAATTATTACCTACATTTTTTTAACATTTAAATGAAAGTGGAGGGGATCTAAATGAGCTCATTTATGGAAATTACAGAGCAATTAAAAAATGGCGAATTGGTCATCCTAATTGACGATGTTGAGACCTATTCAAGCTTTTTAATGGGCTTAGCGGAAACCGTCACAGGACATCAAATCAACTTGATTACAAAAATTGGTAAGGGGTTGGTTTATGTTGGTATCAATAATAGAAAAGCAGAACAGCTCCATTTGCCTCTGATGAATGGAGAAAATAACCTGAATAAAAATTTCACCATTTCCATTGATCATCACACTAATACTACAGGAATATCGGCATTTGACCGTGCAGATACAATAAAGGCTGTTACCAATGAAGAAATAAACCCCGAGGATTTTAAAAGGCCGGGGCATATATTTCCGCTTGTTTACTCTGATAACGGAGTCCTCGATCATTTAGGTGTTGTCGAGGCTTCGGCCGACTTAGCTAAAATATATTCGAGCTCTTCAGAATTTACTTATTTATGTGAAATCCTCAATAAACAGGGGGATATGGCTACTCTCGAGGAGGTAGGAGAGATTTCAAAAGAGTATGGTATTCCTACCATAAAAATTACAGACCTATTTAGATCAATGCACAATAGGTCAATTTGTACTCTTCTTGGTCAAGTAGTACATGGGCAAAAGCTTGGAAGACAACTTGGATACCCTACAGCTAACCTCGATTTGTACACTGATGAAGACCGATTAAAAAATGGTGTCTATGGTGTGAAGGTAAAATGGCAGGGGCAGACCTATCTTGGTGTTATGAATGCTGGAGTAAAACCAACAATAAATAATCATATGCAAAAATCTTATGAAATTCATATATTAGATTTTAATCACTCTATTTATGAAGAGATAATTAACGTTGAGGTTAAATTTTTTATAAGGGAAGAGAAAAAGTTTTCTTCAATCATTCAGCTAATACAACAGATTGAAAATGATATTCAAGAAGTTAAATATAAATTTGAATTGCAGCAAGGGATTAAAGTTGGTTTATAAAATTAGGGCAAAGAATTCTTAAATTGAAGCACGGGGACGGTTCTTATGCCTCATTTTCTAGCGGAAATGAGACACGAGAACCGTCCCCGTGTCTAAAAGCTGTTTTAGGTGCGATTAATTAAAAACTCCCGTGCCGTTGTAAGAAAATTATTCACAATGGATGACTTTTCGTCTTTTCGCCATGCTAGTGATGTTGCAATTGTTTTAACAGGGAGTAGATCTTTAAAAACGATCCCTTGGTTAGGGTGTTCCATTGCCAATTTAGACACAATGGTGATCCCCGTACCTGCAGCAACAAGGGTGAAAATTGTCGTTAATCCATTTACTTCTTGAACTATATTGGGACTAAAGCCAGCCTGGGCGCACAAGGAAATAATTGTATCATAATAAGGTGTGCCAATTCTTCGAGGAGGGAGAATGAAATTTTCTTCAGCGAGTGCTTTAACATCAAGCGGTGGCGGTGCAGATGCTAAAGGATGTGACTGGGGTACCGCCACAATAAACGGTGTTTCAATGATTGTAAAGAAATTGAAAAGGTCACTGTTATAGGGGGGAAGTATGCCAATTTCAATTTCTTTTTTTTCTAAAGCTTCTTTAACACCCGTTGCACTTAATTCAGTCAGTGCAATATTAACATTTGGAAACTTTTTTCGGAAGGAAAATAGTGTTTGTAATAGTAAATTATGCATACTACCTGAATATCCAATCGATAAATGTCCCGTTTCCCCATTTGCTACTCTCCGTGTAGCTGCAAATGCCTGATCAATTCTATCCAAAATTTCATAAGAATGATTCAGTAATTCTCTGCCCCCTTCCGTCAACTCCACCTTTTGTTTTGTTCGATCTAGTAATTTTACACCTAATTCCTCTTCGAGCTTGATGATTTGCCGGCTTAGCGGAGGCTGCGAAATGTTAAGTCTCTCAGCCGCACGGCTAAAATTAAGTTCTTCGGCAACAGCAATAAAGTAGTGAAGCAGACGAATTTCCACCTTAATCATCCTTTTTTCGTTATACCTTTTAGGTATAAAAGTATTCATTATAAATATTAGACTAATTATTCAAAATATTCTAGTATTAGGCTAGAATTTCGTAGGTATAAACAAAGAAAATGTACTACGATAAGTTGACATAACCAGGCTTTTTATTGAGGTGAAATAGAATGAGAGAATTTATCGAAGATCTTGAAGAGAGAAAAGTGAAAGCACAGCAATTAGGCGGCAAAGAGAAGGTAGAAAAGCACCATTCCTTGGGCTTTAACACGGCGAGGGAACGAATTGAAATGTGCGTTGATTCCAATTCTTTTATGGAGATTGGAATGTTAAATCATTCTGATTATGACGAGTTTAGAGAAAAGAGTCCTGCAGATGGAATGGTTTCTGGCCTTGCAAAAATAGAAGGCCGGCAAGTTGTCATTCACGCAACCGACAAAACTGTCTTTGCAGGTACAGGAGCCACCGTCCAAAGTCGTAAATCAAGAAAGTTGTACGAACTGGCAGTGAAACGAGGTCTTCCGATCATCTACCTAGCCGAAGGCGGGGGGCTCAGAATGCCTGATGGGATGGGATCTGATGGCATAAGTGAACATATGATGCCGATGCAGTTCCTTAAGCACGATCGTACCGTCCCTGTTATGACGGCCATTTTAGGAGATAGTTATGGCAGCCCAACTTGGAAAGCGGTCACATCGGATTTTACAGTCCAATTAAAAGGAACCTGTATGGCCGTATCGGGTCCTCGTATGCTCGAGGTCGCTACAGGAGAAACACTTACCCCGGAGGAGCTCGGCGGCTGGAAACTCCACGCAGAAATAACAGGTCAAACGGATGTAAGTGCGGATGACGAAGAAAAGTGTATCGATTTGATCAGAAAGTATCTATCCTATATGCCTTCCCATGCCAACGAGGAGCCCCCGTTTAAAGAAACAAGTGATGATCCTTATCGATTAGTAGATAGCGTGATGGACATTGTTCCTACGCAAAGAAATCGAGCCTACAATATGAAAAAACTGATTGATGTCATTGTGGATGAGGGTTCTTTTTTTGAACTTAAACCCTATTTCGGGGAAGCACTCATTACAGGATTGGCCAGGCTAAACGGAACAGTTGTAGGGATAATAGCCAATCAACCGATGAAGTTTGCGGGTGCTGCGGGTCCGAATGAATGCGATAAAGCAACAGATTTTATCTGTTTATGCGACTCATTCCATATTCCGATTATCTTTTTACACGATATCCCAGGGTTTCGGGTAGGCAGCCAAGCGGAAAAAGCAAAGATTCCAACGAAAATTATGGTATGGAATCAAGCATTAGCTCATTCCACCGTTCCGAAAATTTCTGTTATTGTACGGAAAAGTATAGGAGCAGCATATAGCAATATGTGCGGACCGGACATGGGAGCAGATTTTGTGGTGGCTTGGCCAACCGCAGAAATTAACTTTACGGGTCCAGAGGTTGGAATTAACGTTGTGTACGGTCGGCAGTTAGAAGGTGCGGTAGACCCGTCAGAAGCAAGAAAAGAACTTTTAGGAAATTGGGAATTTGATAGCTCTCCTTATAAGGCTGCAGCAAAACATCTTATCGATGATGTGATTGACCCGAGAGAAACTCGGAAGTTTTTATGCCAAGCACTGGAATCCGTGATTTTAAATAAAGGGACAAAAAGCCAAAGGCTTCTCGCAAACTGGCCGACAGGTTTTTAAATTTAAGGGGGAAATGGAATATGGACGAAAGTCAGTACCTAAAAAATTTACAAAGACTTTGGGATAAAAACTGGCCCAGCGAATTACCTAAAGAGCCAAATTATCCATTTGGCGAAATACCATTAACGGACTACTTAAGAAAACGAGCAGAAATAACGCCGGATAAAGTTTGTTTCATTTATTATGGCTTGGACATTACGTTTAAACAATTGGATGAGTGGAGTAGCCGTTTCGCTGCTTACCTCATTTCAAAGGGGGGAAAGAAGGGGGACCGGGTTGCCGTTTTCCTGCCTAACTGTCCACAATTTATCATTGCATTTTATGGAATACTAAAAGCTCAATGCGTACATGTCCCGGTTAACCCAATGTTTAAAGAACAAGAACTGCTCTATGAATTAAATGATGCCGGTGCTGAAGTTCTCATTACGCTTGATCATTTTTACTCATTAGTACAAAAAGTAAAAGATAATACGAGTTTAAGAGAAGTGATAACGACAAGCCTGAGAGACTTTTTACCACAAATACCAACTATACCATTGCATCGTTCCATGCCGCTTGATCCGGTTTTTTGTTCTGACACGATTTCTTTCCTTTCGATAATACAAAACATAAAGTATTCTTCTTCCTTGAAATTGAATGAAAATCTCGATGATTTAGCAGCTCTAAACTATACAGGCGGTACAACGGGAATGCCTAAAGGCTGTCAACATACACAGCGAAATATGTTATATACAGCAGCCTGTATTTCCACTTATTCAAATAGTCTTCCATCCTTAGAAAATATGGTTAGCTTAAGCTATTTACCGATATTTTGGATCGCGGGTGAAAATAGTACTCTCATTGCCCCTGTATTTAAGGGTGAGACGCAAGTCTTGCTTTATCGCTGGGACGTAAAAGCTGTGTTGGAAGCCATTCAACTTTATAAGGTTAATACATTTGGCGGTGTTTTGGACAATGTTTTAGAAGTAATGGATGACCCTGAAATTGAAAAGTATGACCTAAGTTCGATCAAAGCGACTTCCGTCAGTTCTTTTGTTAAGAAGCTGTCCACTGAATACCGTGAACGCTGGAAAAACCTTACTGAGGTTACCATGAAGGAATCGGCTTTTGGCATGACAGAAACTCATACAATGGATACGTTCACCACAGGTTTACAAACAGATGACATGGACCTTAAGACTCAGCCTGTCTTTTGCGGACTGCCAATGCCTGGAACAAAAATTAAAATCGTCGACTTTGATTCAGGGAAACTCCTTCCCTTAGGACAAGAGGGTGAAATAGTCATTCATTCGCCATCGCTGCTAAAAGGGTATTGGAATAAACCAGAAGCTACCAAAAAATCGTTTACGAACGGCTGGTTCCACACGGGTGACATCGGTGTCTTGGATGAAGAAGGCTTTTTACATTATTTGGGTAGACGAAAAGAAATGTTAAAGGTCAACGGCATGAGCGTGTTCCCTCCTGAAATCGAAATCATTTTAAGCAAGATGCCAGGTATTGACGGATGTGGCGTGGTTGGACAGGAAGATTCAGAAAAGGGGCAAATTCCGATTGCGTTTGTGCAATTAAAAGATGAATATAAGGGTACTCTTAATGAGGAGAAGATTCACGAGTGGTGTAAAGAAAATATGGCTGTTTACAAAGTCCCAATGATAAGAATTATTGATCAACTTCCGCTAACAGCTACAGGAAAAGTGAGAAAAGTAGATTTACCAAACGTAGTGAGAACATAAATCAAATCATATGTGTAAAGCAAAAGTTGGCGCCGGTGCATTGACCATATAGCGATGTCCGGTTTTATTTTTTGAACGAATCCACTGGGACGGTTCTCGTGGCTCAAAGGATATTAGATTTAGTCCCCAAGAACTGTCGTGAAGAGACGCCGTTTAGTCTGAATATTAAATAAATAATGTTATAATGAACTATAAGTGGGATTCTTACATAACAGAGGATAATGACAATAGGAGTGATAGATTTGGTGAGTTATAGTTATTTCTGCAATACTAGAATTGAGATGGGATTCAGTAAAGCTGAGCAATTGCCGAAGTTGTTGAGCGATCTTCAGGTCGGGCGGTCTGTTTTACTTGTCAGCGATCCTGGTGTCGTCAAGGCTGGATTAGTCTCACCAATTCAAATGGCATTGGAAGAGTCAGGATATCGAGTCGTTTTATTTGATTCGGTCTCACAAAATCCAAGGGATACTGAGTGTTTAGCTGGAGCGAAACTTTTTAAAGAGCGGGGTATTGAAACGGTGGTGGCTATTGGAGGAGGAAGCGCAATGGATACGGGGAAGGCAATCGCACTTCTTGGTCCGAATGGCGGTACACCGGTTGAGTATGTAGAAGGAAAGAGGAAATATGAGAATATTGCCCCGATCATTTGTGTACCTACCACGGCAGGGACTGGTTCCGAAGTCACTCGTTCCTCCGTTATTACCGAGTCTGCCACTCATCGAAAGCTGACACTAAAGGATGCTTCATTAAGGCCCATAATGGCAGTTCTTGATCCAACATTAACATTTACAGTTCCGCAGGCAGTTACCGCAGCTACAGGTGTGGATGCGTTGGTTCATGCGATTGAGGGCTATACATGTAAAGGAACCAATCCAATCTCCCAAGCTTTCGGTGCAAGAGCGATGAACAAAATTGTTTCTTCCTTACCGATTGCTTTTAAAAATGGAGAAAATCAACAGGCCCGCTATGATATGCTCGAAGGCAGTCTTTTAGCAGGATTATGCTTTGGTTCTACGGATGTTGCAGCTGTTCATTGCTTAGCAGAAGCACTTGGAGGTCTGTATGATACACCACACGGAGTGGCCAATGCGGTATTTTTACCTTATGTATTAAAATTTAATGCAGAAGAAGAGAAAGGTATCCATGCGGACCTAGCACGATATATGAAGTTTGCCAATGAATCCGATTATGATGAAAGTGCCGTAGAGAAATTGATAACCGGAATTCGGGAATTTACTACAAAATTGGAGATTCCTAAATTAAAAGACTTGCCAGGAGTACGAAGAGAAGATTTTCCACGAATTGTAGAACTAGCGGTACAAAATAATTCCACTCCTAGTAACATTCGAACCATTGGTGCAGAGGATTACCTTCAGATTCTTGAGCAGGCCTTCGAAGATATTTTTTAGCCTCTTGATTAGTCAAGAGGTTTTTTTATTTTTTTAGTTCCACCGTACGGAAAAAAATTATCTTTGGTCTATGTTCATGGGATAATTTTTAAAATTGTCCCAACTTATTGGCTCTATCTATTTAATAGAATATAATCATTCACTTAGTGTTAATTTTCCCGAGTAACCAGTCCTGGTTAAAACCATCGAGTTTTCCTAGTAAATGGAGCAAGGTACTTGGCACATTTCATGGCTGGCAAACTAATCACCTTTTGGCCTATCTTAAGGGCATCCTTTTCAATCCGGCGCCGCTCTAGGTTCAACTTCTCTTCATCAGAAGCATTGAGCATTAGTTCTGCATTATACCAAACGTTGCTCCTGCTATGAGACAAGATTAACGAGGACAGTGATTCATCTTTTCGGCCAAGCACATAGTCAATGACCCGTATAAAACGGGCATAATAATAGGATAGTTCGTCTTGTACAAGATCAATAAGGTCGGCAAGCACGTAGTTAATCCTCTCATGGTCTTGGCGGCGGTGCAGCATTTTTCGAGCATCGGGCCAAGCCTGTTCTTCAGTCAGTATCCTATGCATGACCATGGGCAAGTCACTATTAATATGTGCGTTTATGCCAAGTAAGGCGTCCTGCAAGACAAAACCTTGTTTTTCAGAGGCTTGACGAAAGGCCAGTTCCCACGCTGGCGGGCAAGGCTGGCGGTGTTCATAGGCGTCCAAGGCATGAAAATAATATTGGGCAAAGCCGACTAGGACTCGCTCCAGCCAAGCAGCATCCAGAAAAAATCCGGATGAAAGACGTTTTTTCATTTCCTTTGTCATCAAAAGATAAACACGATGGAATACAACCCGATGATCGCCACTAATCTGGAACTCGCCAAGCTGCTTTGTCATCACTTCGATTACATCATCAATCGTTTCCATTAATGCTTCCGTTTTGCTTACCAATTCCATTGTATTTCCTCCCAGATTAAGAGCGTTTACCAAGATAAATAATCCATCATTACTATTTCTATGTGGTAAACAAGCACTTATTGCTATTCGATGTAAAAAACAATGAATCCTGCGGGGGCGTCCTCAATCTGTGCGGTATCCCAACAAAAATATTGCGGTTTATATGCATGCCTATGAAACTAAAATGAAAACAGATAAGAATTCATGATAAAAGGGGAGAGAGGAAGTTGAAGACGAAGAAAAAAGGAATTTGGAACAAAATAAGAAAATTTCTATTGTATTCTATTTCATTTGTTTTAATCTTGTTATTAATCGGTTTTATTTACCAAGGGGTAAGTGCTTCAAATGAAGCGGATAAATATGCAGCGGCCGGAAAGTTATATCAAGTGTACGGCAATAAGATGCATATTTATACTGGCGGCAAAGGTACTACCACCGTTGTATTCAATGCTGGCGCGGGCACTCCCAATCCGTATGTAGATTTTTACCCTCTTTACAAAAAACTTGATAAAGACACGAAGTATGCTGTTATTGACCGCTTCGGGAATGGATTTAGTGAAATGACTGATCGTAAGCGGGATGTTGACAATATTGTAGAGGAAACTCACCAATTACTTAAAAAGTCCGGTCAAAAACCTCCATACATTATGGTGGGGCATTCATTAGTATCTTTAGAAACCATTCGTTATGCACAAAAATATCCGGAAGAAGTGAAAGGAATCATTTTAATAGATGCGGGTAATCCTGAATATTATTCGAAACAAAAATCTCCCATCTTCGTTTCCTACGTATCTCAGTTTCTTCGTACATCAGGAGTATTTAGAGTCCTTTATCAAGTAAATGAGGATATGTTTTATCAAGTACGCAACCATTTTAGTTTAGTACCTAATGACCTTAAAGAGATCGATCAAACTTCCTTTCTTCTTAAAACAAGCAATAAAAACCAAATTGAAGAAATCAAACAGATCAAAAATAACGCGGAAAAAGTATTGAAAGATGATCATCATCTAGAAGTACCAATGACGGTCATAACCGCGGACTCCTTTGGAAAAATCAAAAAAGATTGGCGTGATAGTCAAGCTGATTTTGCTTCCTGGTCTTCAGCAGGGAAAAATATTGTTGTAAAAGACGCAAACCATTATGTACATCACTATCGCCCTGATATCATTGCAGAAGAAATTTTACTTTTGTCGAAACAGTAAAGATACACGGGGACGGTTCTAGCATCACTTTAGGAAGACTTTTTGAGACACGAGAAGAACGAAATCGCTCCGCGATGGCTTTTTGGTAAATTTTCCATCCTAAAAAAAGCATAAAAAAAATGAAAAAGTATGTCTCCTGTGGTATTGTTTAATCGCCAAACCAAACAAACCATGAAAGAACATACTTTTTCATATGGAGATTTTAACACGAATACCGCGAAAAATACATATTAATATTTCCCATATTTCCGAGAGAGCTCCTCCTGCCCTTTTGATTATTGATTTATTTACTTTAAACAATCATCAGGAGGCAACACCATGAAACAATATGATCAAAAAATTGAGCTTTTCTTTGAACTTAAGGGAACCCCAGATTCCACCCAGGAATCTTATTGGCGAAGAATGCGGGCTTTTTTAAACTATATGCAAGAACTAAAAAAACCCATAGAAGAAATGACCCTTGAGGATATCCAACAATACATCCTTTATCTCAAACGAGATAAAGAACTTACGGCAGGGACTATCAATAATTACATTTCAGCCATTAAGTTTTTCTATACTTATGTATTAGAAAAGGAATGGAACTCAATGAAAGTTCCAAGGATGAAAAGAACTCAGAAGTTCCCTGTTGTTCCCTCACGGGAAGTTATACTTTCCCTATTAAATTCAACTCATAACTTAAAGCATAAGGCTATCCTTTACCTTGTTTATGGCAGTGGCCTTCGGGTAAGCGAAGTGGCTAAATTAAAAATTAGTGATATTTGTAGTAAGACCATGCGAATCCGTGTTGATAATGCTAAACATAATACCAACCGGTATACAATCTTATCCCAAACAGCACTGGAAGTGCTTCGAGAGTATTTTAAAACTTATTTCAGTGCTAAAAACTATAAGCCAAATGATTGGCTGTTTCCCGGCCAAAACCCCGGCGAGCACATTACTGTCAAAACGATAAAGAATACATTAATAAAACTTAGGAACAGTCTTTCTCTTGATCCAAATATATCTTCCCACACTTTACGGCACTGCTTTTCCACCCATTCCTTAGAAGACGGTGTAGATCCAGTGTTTATCCAACAGATGCTTGGACATAAGAGCCTTAAAACAACATTAACGTATCTGCACATGACCTCTAAAAGTCTGATGGGCATTAAAAGTCCGTTAGATTCAAAGGGGAATCATAGGGAATGACTACCATCCAAGATATATTTATGGCGTTCTATGCGCAGTATAAAGAAAAATATAAGCCATCCCCTGAACAGGCCAAAGCAGCCAACGACATCATTAGATGTCGAACAAGCAGCTTAGGTGGACATGCCTATGAATGTGATACATGTGGTCATACCCAGGTTCGATACAATTCATGCCGGAATCGTCACTGTTCCATGTGCCAAGGGGTTAACAAAGAAGTTTGGGTGGATAATAGAAAAAAAGATATTCTCAACGCCCCCTATTTTCATGTGGTATTTACCATGCCGGCGCAGCTGCACATGTTAATTTATCATAATCAGAAGGTACTCTATGATTTAATGTACAAATGCGTCGCAGAAACGCTTGCGGAGCTTTCCATGGACAAAAAGTATCTGGGGGCGCAAATTGGCTTTTTCTCTGTCTTGCATACTTGGGGACAAAACTTGCATTTTCACCCTCACATCCATACGGTTGTCTTGGCTGGAGGACTTTCCAAGCAGAATAAGTGGCGTCACTCGAGTAAAAAGTTCTTTATTCCTGTAAAAGTTCTGTCCAAAAAGTTCCGTGGAAAGTATCTATTTTATTTAAAGCAATATTATGAACAGAAATTGCTTGTCTTTTATAACGACGCAAAAAAGTACGAAGACCCAAAACAGTTTCAGTGTTTAATAGATGAATGTTACTCACTAAACTGGTACAGCTACACTAAACGGACTTTTTCAGGTCCATTGGCAGTGGTTCAGTACCTTGGGCGATATACACATAGAATCGCCATATCGAATAATCGAATTGTTTCAATAGATAAAAACACAGTTACAATCAGGGTGAAGGACTATCGAAACAATAATCAAATAAAGACAGTAACCATGAAAGGTGTAGAATTTATTCGCCGATTTCTCATGCATATTCTCCCGAAGGGATTAGTGAAAATCAGACATTATGGTCTACTGGCTAATAGAAATAAGAAAACCAAACTCAAACTGTGCCGAAAGTTAACCAATAGCCCGACTTACAAACCTAAATTTACTGGACTTAGTACCATAGAAATTATCAAGCAAATTACGGGAAAAGACGTAACAGTATGCCCATCCTGTAATAAGTCTCATCTAAAGTCAGCTGTCCATGGAGCCGTGCCATAAATGAAGAGAAATAAATACATTTTTTAAAAGCCTCTTAATTGGGGAGGGGGAAATTGTATCTAAAAACAGATAGAAATAACAAAAAAATATCTGTTTGAAAATGAAAACAGGTAAAAAAATTAAAAATCAAGGATCGCCCGAAGATTGAAACCCCACAGACCAAATCCGCGACTTCATTCTTCTATGGCAATCAAAAATTTTGCGAAAAGATCTTACCCATAAATACACCAAGGCCCGATTAGCACCTATCCACTAGTCGGGCCTTTTTACGCGCAAAACTTCCGATTGTCCTCTTAAAGAACCGTCCCCACGCATCGCTCGCAATAAAAGCCCTGTCTCGCTTTAGACAGGGCTGAAATCCTATTAGTCCTTTAATGAAGGATGTTGTTTAAAACCTGGTGCGATCTGTTCCAAATCTAATGACTTATAATTATCCCAATTTACTTTATTAAATGTTTCTTCGTCAATAATGATAGCCAAGACTTCACCCATCGATCTATTTCCATATTGATCAGTTAGTGGTGCTAACCAGCTTATAGTAGCTGCTTTTATATCTTTCATTTTAGAAATATTAGCAAAAATTTCTGCAGATTTGTTTAATAAATATTGTTTGGACCCTTCATGGGCCTCTGAATTTATTTCCACCTTTAAAATGCCATTATTGCTTTTAATATCTGCCACTGAATCTTTATCACCTGATTTATCACCGACAACATCATGGACGATATAGGTTACCCGTTCTTTTACTGGTACCGAGGTATCAGATATATCAACATCATTTGAAATATCAGTAATTAAAAGAACAACTACTGTTAAAAAGAAAATAGCAAATATAATCCCTATGATTTTTAAAGCTTTTTTCATATTAATTTCTTCTTCCTTTTTAAGTATTTTCATTCGGAGTTTAAATCTTATCCTTCCAATAAACTTCAAAAAATATCCAATTATTTAATTTATTCAGTTTGATCCATTTGAAAAATTAATTACGACACTTTCTTCACGACCACTCATTCCTATTATTTTTTAAATATATAAAAATTTCAAAAAATTATAGTATAATATATTTTGGAAAGCGAAATACTTCCAAAAATGTATAAAGGGTGAAAGAGAATGCTAGCTAGAGATTTTATTTTGAAAACTTTTCAAAAATATGAAGTAGAGTATTTGTTTGGGAACCCTGGGACAACTGAATTGCCATTGGTTGACGGGCTTGTGAACTATCCTGATCTTAAATATGTTCTTTCATTACACGAAGATGTGTGTGTTGGGATGGCTGCAGGCTACGCACAGGCAACCGGAAAACCAGGGGTCGTTAATCTTCATGCTGCTCCCGGCCTGGCTCATGGTTTGGGGAACGTCTACAATGCCTATCGTGCTGGGGTACCGCTTATTGTCACCGCCGGCCAGCAGGATACGAGACTTGCTATCCAGGAACCTGCTCTTTGGGGAGAAATGGTAAGCATGGCCCAAAATTACACAAAATGGAGTTGGGAAGTTAAAAATGCACAGGAATTACCAATTGTTCTGCACCGGGCCTTTAAAGTGGCTATGACAGAACCGATGGGACCTGTTTTTCTTTCTCTTCCTTCGGATGTGCTTTGGCAGGAGATTGAGGCAGAAACAATTCCGCTTACCATTGTTTCCTCCAATATTAGGGGAGACATAGAAGCAGTGCAAAATGCGGCGGATTTGATTCAGCATGCAATCAATCCTGTGTTTATGGTTGGAGATCACTTAGCCAGCTGCCAAGGGGTCACCGAAATGGTTCGGCTTGCGGAGATGATTGGCGCCCCTGTATATGTTGAGCATCAGGCCTCCAGATTAAACTTCCCTTATGGTCACCGTCAATACGCGGGAAGATGTTTGCCAAACGGCCCCTTTATCGAGAAGGCCCTTTCAGAAGCAGATGTTGTGGTATTCGCAGGAGTCACAAGTCAAGCACCGCTGCTTTACTTTGACAAACCGATTGTCCAAAAGGGAACCAAGGTAATCGCAATTGATAGTGGTGAATGGGAGCTTGGCAAGAACATGCACGTAGATATTGCCATTTCGGCTAACCCAAGGATCGCCATTAAGGAAATTATTGAATTAATCGAAATCCAATCAAATGATGAGGATAAAGCCCGATTCGACAATATAAAAGAAAAGACTATTCAGAAGAAAATACATAGTGATGAACTGCGCTTAAAGGAACTGGAAGAAACTAGAGGCCAATTTCCTTTATCACCTGCAGAAGTTATGTATGAATTAAATAAAGCACTGCCGGAAAATGTGTTAGTTGTGGACGAGTCCGTAACTTCCGGCAGATATACCCACAGTTATTTGGAATTGAACCAGCCTGGAAGCCTGATTGCATTAAAGGGCGGCGGTCTGGGATATGGTATGCCGGCCTCCCTTGGCGCGCAGCTGGGGCGTCCTGATCAGAGGGTAGTCAATATCATCGGGGATGGTTCTTCGCTTTACTATATTCAATCATTATGGAATGCTGCAAAGTATCAACTTCCAGTAGTCTTTGTAATTATGAATAACCAAAGCTACATGATTCTAAAAGGCGGAATTCTTAATATTAAAGGCGAATCCGCGAAGCACAACGTTTTTCCGGGGATGGATTTAAACGAACCCCCAGTAGATTTTGTCAGTGTCGCTAAAGGGTTTGGCATTGATTCTGTCAGAATTGAAAGGTCCGAGGAACTCCAACCGGCTTTTGAAAAAGCCTTTCAGGAGAAAAAGCCGATTTTGCTGGATGTGGTTATTGATTCAACGGTTAAGGTTTATCTTCAGTAAAACTATTAATGTCAGCGTGATTTGTACAAGGCAGATAGAAGCATGAAATAAATGATGGATGAATTTAATCACAAAAATTTTTTTGTAAATCTTTAATGAATCACGTGGACGGTTCGAAACCCCTGAAAAAAACGCGGAAAGTGACTCTATGGAGGACTCATGAGGACAAAATCGTTGCAAAAACCGCAGGAAGTGTCCGCATGGAGGCTTCATGAGGACAGATTCATCGCAAAAACGACGGAAAGTGTCTTCATGGAGGTCTCATGAGGACAAAATCATCGCAAAAGCTACAGGAAGTGTCCTCATTATGGCTTTTTGAGAACAGAGTGTTGTACAATACTGCTTGTCCTAGGGAAATAAATGTCTTCATCCGTCCTCTTAGAGAATGTTTTTCGGTAGTCACGGACGGTTCTTCTATCTCATTTTCTGGCGAAAATGAAGCAAGAAAACCGTCCCCTGGTATCACTTTTCTAATTCTGTTTGCAACAACCTATTATGCAGTTTGGAAAGTACTAATAAGGAAATAATGGTACCAGCTAAGGTTAATACCATATCCCATTGTGCATCCCATATATCACCTTGGTTCCCCAGAAAGTTTTTCGCAGTTTTTCCTCCCTTGCCTATAATAAAACTTATCCATTCAATGATTTCATACATTGCAGAAATGGCTAGAGTAATACTTGTCACAATCCAAAATAACCATTTATCTTTTTTTAACGGGGTCTTCCTCAATAATAATTCTCTAATTACGATACCTGACATGCCTTTCAAAAAATGTCCAAATCGATCGTAGTGATTTCTTTTCAAATCAAAAGTATCTTTTATCCAATTAAATAGAGGAACCTCTGAATAGGTGTAATGTCCGCCGACAAACATCAAGATCGCCATAATGGCAATAATGACGTAAGAGAGGGTAGTAAGACGAAACTTTTTGTACGTTAATATGGTGATTATTAAAATGATGATGGCTGGAGTGGCTTCCAAAGTCCATGACTTGAAGCTTGCAGGCTTGATAAGTGACCAAATTAAAACGGCGATTACAATCAGTAATAACAGAACATGAATCGTCTTGACACGTTTTCTTTTCATTTCTAATTTCACTCCTATGTGGTTTCCCTGATCACCTATATCATTTGATCCCATAAACCAATTACTAATAAGAGACATTTAAAAAAAGCTCAGCTTGATATCCAATAGGTTTAAGCAGCCGTAAAAAGGCTGTTGAACCTATTTTATCAACAGCCCTAAATCGTTTGATTATTTTGGTCTAAAAGGTTGGCAAGGATAACCGAATTTTCTTGGTCGGCATCATACTGTACTACATCATCATACTCAAATAAACGAAAGCTATCTGGGAAATGGTCGCGCATGTATTTCACAAATGCTTCCGGATCATTATTTCCTTCACGCCGAAATTCCATCATAATGGCCCGAAATTTATGCGGAGGCAATTCGGATTGGATGTGGTAGGAGTTTGAAAATCCCAATTGATCCGAACTGTATAGGTTATAGGTATAAAACATCCTAAGACCCTCTTTCTTTAGTATTCAGTTATATTATTTTGCCCTAATTATTGATTGTTATCTGTGTATATTTTTGCAAATCAATTAAAAAATAATAGGGCGAAACGCGGGGACGATTCTCATGCCTCATTTTCGAGCGCTAATGTGCCACGAGATCCTTTCCCATGCATCTAAATAGGGAGCGAACTTAATTGAACGTTGATAATAATACGGGAAAATTCACATTTAGGCTGGAGAATGACGAAGGGGAGGTAGAGGTTAAAGGTGAGATCAATGGGGAAAGCCATATCCCATTTTTTGATGATTTAAAGTTTAAAGCAGTCATGGGGCTCCTTAATTCAATTGATAAAAAGAACTTTAGTGACTCAGGAAATTATCAAGAATTTAATCATTTTATCAATGAAATTGAAGAGACGATACAGGAAATGAAAAATTATGACCAATTTCAAGGAAAACTTCAGTAGTTCACGTTGTGGTCTAATTAACAAATTAAAACTACCTCAAATCACGTAAAAATACAAATAAATACAGCCTAGGGAGGGAAGCAGTTTTTCCCAGGCTGTATTTATTTTGAATACTATTATCGCCTATCATGCCATTTTTGAAATTTACCATGTTCAAAGTGTCCCTTGTGTACTTGATCAAAATGATGCTCTGAATGAGTTGCCCTTCCGCCGCCAAAGCCAATCAAAACACCGAGTGCAAAAACACAGACGGAATAAATTAATCGACGCTTTTTTTTCTTGCGAGAATGGATGAATTTTTCTTTTAATTCATTTCTAATTTCATTTCTAATTTCATTTTTAATCTCATCTTTAATAGTTTTGAGGTTTTCTTGATTCCGTTCTAAAGGTTCCTCTTGAGTTTCCCCTTGAGGTAGTTCTCGTGGTTCATCAGACATACCTGACACCCCCTTTTCTCCTAATATATAGAAATCTACATTTATCATTTCTTACGGAATTGTTAAATTTCATGGAATTTTTTTCGGTTGAAAAGACTCCATATTGGTGTAAATTACCAAATAAAATTTGTTATACTTAATCATGTAGGTAAAAAATTCCTATGGATTTAGAGACCTTTCCAGGTTTACCTGCAGAATCAAGACAAAAAGAAGTAAATGTTCTATAAAGAGGTGAGCAAGATGAATATTAAAGGACTAGATCATTTTGTTTTAACGGTAAAAGATATTGAGGTTACTTGTGAATTTTACTCTACAGTTATGGGTATGGAGGTTCAAACTTTTGGTGAAGGCAGAAAAGCTCTTAAATTTGGAAATCAAAAAATAAATTTGCATCAATATGGGAAGGAATTCGAGCCAAAAGCATTAAGACCCACCCCAGGCTCAGCTGATTTATGTTTTATTACAGAAACGCCGATAGAAAAAATAATAGAATCCTTAGAAAAGCACGGAATTACCATTTCTGAGGGTCCTATCGAACGAACTGGTGCAATGGGAAGGATTTATTCAGTATATTTCAGGGATCCGGATTTTAATCTTATTGAGGTTTCAAATTATATTTAGGTAAAACATTAAACGGAATTAAATCTAGAATGAAACACGGGGACGGGTATTCCTCATTTTCTAGTAGAAATGATCACGAAAACCTCCCCCTGATTCTCCACGTATTTGATATCCTATGTTTGCTTATCCAAACCCTTGATAATTCTGGTCATGTAATCCTTTTTAAAAGATGGGAGCTTTCTTATTAATTTAAAAGGATTTTTATACATTATGTCGAATATTGAATAATATTAATATTAAAAATTATCCAAATCTATGAAGGAACAAACAAGATTCAAAGAATCATTATTTTGAATCTGATTTTACTAGATTAAAAATAGGAAGCAGGGAATTTAATGTTATTTGATTTAACCGGAAAAGTAAGTATTGTTACAGGGGCTAGTAAAGGGATTGGTAAAGCAATAGCTGTAGGTTTGGCTGAAGCTGGCAGCCACGTTGTTCTCTGCAGCCGCACAAAAGTTGAGTTGGACGAAGTTGCTAAAGAAATTGAACAAAAAGGTGTTGAGGCCTTAGTTATTCCGTGTGATGTTTCAAATCCTGAAGACATTCAAAATGTAGTGGATCAGGCGGTAAAAAAGTTCAATCGAATTGATGTTTTAATAAACAATGCTGGAATAACCGTGAAAAGGCCGGCAGAGGAATACGACCTAAATGATTGGAATAAGGTGATCGGCGTTAATTTAACGGGTGTATTTTTATTCGCCCAGGCGGTCGGCAGTCAAATGATTAAGCAAAAGAAAGGAACCATCATAAATGTTTCCTCCATTGGTGGGGAAACGGCACTTACCGGGTCAATAGCTTATTGTGCTAGTAAGGGCGGCGTTAATATGCTGACCAAAGTATTGGCGGTTGAATGGGCCCCTCATGGCATAAGGGTAAATGGAATTGCACCTGCATATATTGAAACCCCTTTGGTAAAGGCCATTAAGGATCAACGAAATGAGTTTGCCCAAAAGGTGGAGGCAAGAACTCCACTAAATCGATTAGGAACGCCTGATGAATTAATAGGTTCGGCTATTTTCTTAGCCTCTGACGCTTCATCTTATATTACAGGTGAAACCTTAAAGGCTGATGGAGGATGGACAGCTTTAGGACTATAATGCTTATTGCAGAAGTAAAAGCCAGGGGATGGTTCACCTGGCTTTTATACGCTAGCTGAGCATTCTCATGTCTCATTTCTTATCTCACATATTCTAACAATATTTCTCCATGTTCTCTGCGCCCTGTATCGCAAAATCCGAATGCTTGGTAAAATCGATTGGCGTGTGTATTTTCTTCTTTTACGCCAAGGATGATGAAGTCGCTGCAGTCATCGAGCGTTGCCAGAAAAGTGATGGTTTGCAACAAGGCTGCTCGGCCATGTCCCTTCCCTTGGAAGCTGGTCAATCATAAAGCGAATTATCCAATAGGTTCCATCCTCCGGGTCCTTTCCGTACATCAGAAATCCTATCATTCTATCATCTAAATAAATTCCCATCGGAACAAAGGATTGCTCAAATTTTGACTCTTCCAGTGAATACAAATTTGGTGCAACATAGGTCTGCTGATGGGGAGCAACTTGCAATTGGATGCAATCCTCCCAATTTTCGTTAGTTATTGGTCTCAATGAAATAGACATGTGTTTTTTATTCTCCTTTTAGTTTTAAAAAATAAAATCCAAATCTATTAGGTAAATTATAAATTATTTGGTAAATTTTGTATATAAATATATTTTAGATAGGGATTCCTTTGTGGAAAGAGATTTTTAAAATATAAGTACATATGATGAAAGTTGGCAGTCAATCACAACTCAATCAATTTCAATATCGAATGACGCAAACGCCGTACCAGTCATTGTATATTTTTTCTAACAATCTAACAAATTATTGTTTTTATGGTAAAATAATCCTGTAATAATAACAGGCCTATCTAACTATCTGTAAAAGCAAACGCAAGGTTAATAAATTGAGATAAATAGTGGAGGGAAATTAGATGGTTGAAGAAAAAATTGTGATAGGTGAAGGAACCAAGTACCCGCTTAATGGAATGTTGAGCATTCCTGAAGAGAGGAATGGTACCATTCCAGCGGTTATCTTGGTTCACGGTTCCGGGCCAAGTAATATGGACGGTAAAGTAGGAAATAATGTTATTTTTAAAGAATTTGCTGAAGGATTATCGGAAAGAGGAATTGCTGTCATTCGCTATGATAAGAGAACATTCGTATACGGTAAAGAGATGAGAAATGATACTGGATTGTCTGTTAAAGAAGAAACAATCGAAGATGCCATCCTTGCCGCTGACTTGTTACGAAACGATCCACGGATTGACCCCAATAAAATTATTATTATCGGACATAGTATGGGCGGCATGTTAGCCCCAAGAATAGACGCGGAAGGCGGAAATTTTGCCGGCATTATCATTATGGCTGGATCACCACGAAAATTAGAAGAAATCATGATGACGCAAAACGATATTGCTTTAAACTCGTTAAATAGGGTAGTAAAATTCATTGCAAAGAAGCAGGTAGCCGCTTTAGCATCAAAGTTAAGCAACGTTTATACCTTAACCGATGAAGAGGCAAAATCAACACCAGTCTTAGGTAAACACGTCAGGGCCTACTATCTAAAAGAAATGGGCGAACATCCTGCTATCAAATATCTTAAGGATTTGGATAAACCTATCTTAATTATGCAAGGAGAAAAAGACGTCCAATCAACGGTAGAAGATGATTTTGACGGTTACAAAAAGCTATTGGATCAAAAACCGAATGTCACATTTAAACTATACCCAAACCTAAATCACCTATTTATGCCAGCCATCTATGCGAATATCCTAAAAGTCCAAAAAGAGTACAAAGTTGCCCAAAAGGTAGACAGTCAAGTAATAAATGATATCTCCGATTGGATCCATTCAATTTGAGAATGGGGACGGTTCTCATGTGTCATTCTTTAAGCATTTAAAGGAAGGAGGCGGATACTGGGCCGACATATTACTACATGTACGGTCTTTTGGGTTGTATGGTAAAGTATTGAAGGATGGAAGTAGTCGGGTTTTTCAGCGGAGATACTGTGTATTTTTTCAAAAGACGAGCAAAAAAGAATCATTGAAATTTCAGCAAGGTCCATTTTAACAACCTGGGGTGAGCATTATTCTTTTTATTGACTTCATCATAGATATTGCAGGCGATATTATTGAACATTTAATCCCCAATCCCACCGCGAAGTTTGAAAAACACATTATCCGGTTAAAAGAAGAGGATTGGTTTTCTGAACTGGAAAAAGATTATCGATACCAATACATTATTTATAACAATCGAAAAGTGAAGCGTTTTTTAAGCAACGAAACAAATGTTAAAAAGATTACAAGTATGGATTCGGAAAGGGAGCAATTCATTCTTTTGATAAAAGAAGAGCATGAAAAATTCGTAGGCCTGCGAAAGTAGTAAAACCGTCCGCTAATAAAAAGGCTGTATCGCCATTACGATTCAGCCTCTCACTTAACAGTCCTTTTATTTTTCCGCCAGACCATCAATTGAAACCAACCGTTTTTCATTATGGATCCCTCTTTGGGAAACTAACGCCATGCTCGAAGTGTCTTCAATGCTTTCAATCCAAACTGGAATACCGTGGTATTGAACCGCTATTTCATTTTCTGCTGCCAATATTTCCTTGACCCTATTTAGATCCATTTCCATCACCTCAATGTTATTTTTCCAAAAAGCCATAACATTATAAGAAATAAAACCAATCACAAATAAAAAAAAGCAATGCCGTCCCTTTGCATCATCTGTCGAAATTTTTTAAAAAAGAGGAATTTAGTAAAACCGTGTCTAATATTAGGAGATAAATACTACTTTTTTTATGAGGGATAAGATGAACAAACATTTTGAGTATATTGGTTCGAAGATTAAAGAATTGAATGGGGATATTTATCATAGAGTCGATTCACCTATTGGACAAGATAACTTCTTCAACCCTATGTTTGAGGAATTGGATTTTCCATGGTATTCGGCAGAAAACTTATTTATTCACATAGGGGATTATTTAATTAGCCAGACTGAAGAACACAAATTGAATATAGTTAAATTTGTGCAAGTCTTGGGTCTTCAATTAATACAATCTAAAGCTTCTTTGGATCAATCTATCCACTATTTGTACTTAACTCGATGTTCAATTATCGATTTACTTGAACAAGAATTGCTTCATGAGAGAATTTCCATAAAAAGCTACTTTGAAGTAATAAGGATAATTGAATATTTATTCCAGCTTATTTCCAAAACTCTATTAAATATTTACTCTAAGGAAATGTCAGACATTAAAATTGCTTTAAATGAGTCGAAAGAGGATTTAAAAATGACACTTAGAGAGTATACAGATTTAGAGAGAGCCTTAAACGAAGCGACCATTTTTGCAATATCTGACCACGAAGATAAAATCTTATATGCAAATGATAAATTTTGCAATTTGTATCAATTTAATATAGAAGAATTAATAGGGAAAACACACGATCTATTCTCTTCTAACTTTCACCCTCCAGCGTTCTTTCAAGAAATATGGGAAACAATTGAAAGCGGAAATGTATGGAAGGGTGAAATTCTTAATCAAGCGAAGGATGGAACAAAATATTGGTTAGATACAACGATTATTCCCTTTGTTGATTCAAATGGAGAGCGTTATAAACATATCTCCATTCAATATGATATTACTGAAAAAAAGAAATCAGAAGAAACGTTAAGAAATACCGAGAAACTTTCGATGATTGGAGAATTGGCTGCAGGCATAGCCCACGAGATTCGAAACCCGCTAACATCTATTAGGGGATTTGTACAACTTATGAATCAAAGTGGAATGGAACCATACTATGTGGACATCATTATTGATGAAATTGATCGTATTAATTACATTGTTAGTGAATTGATGATTTTTGCTAAGCCACATCAGGTTCAATATAATGAAAGTAATATTAATAGTATCTTAACCAGTGTGATTAAGTTTCTTGAGCCGGAGGCAAATTTAAAAAATGTGGAGATAGAATACAAATTTCCCATAGAGGATGTCATCATTTCAGGCGAAAGTAATCAATTAAAACAAGTGTTTTTAAATTTACTTAAGAATTCTATCGAGGCTATGCCTTCCGGAGGAAAGATACGTATTTTGCTCGAAAGGACAATTCAAAATATAGTAATCACCATAAAGGATGAAGGTATAGGCATGGAACCAGAACAGATTAAAAAACTAGGTGAGCCTTTTTTTACGACAAAGCAAGATGGGAATGGGCTAGGGCTGATGGTGAGCTATAGGATCATTCAAAACCATAAGGGATCCATTCATGTGGATAGTAACTTGAAGCAAGGCACCACTTTTACTATTTCATTTGAAAGTCCTCAAAAAAACAAAATGGTTAATGTAAGTTAAAATCTTTTCAAAAAAGGTTCGCAAATATAAATAGCAAAATCGCAAATAAAAGCCCTGGATTCACAAACTGAAAATCTCATAATAAAAAGTGTAAGATGACACATGGGGACGGTTCTTATGCCTTATTTGCGTTAGTAAATGAAGCAAAAGAACCGTCCCCATGCATCACCCATGCATCAGAATGTGACTTTTCTAATGGTTTCTGGTGTATCTGCATATGCTTTCAATAAGCCGTTTAGCATTATTTCTTCTTTGTTAACTTCTTTAAACGGTAAATAAACCTGTAACTGCTTCGAGAGAGGAGAAAGTGAAAGTTCGACTTTTTCACGATCCGTCCAGTGTGCGTGAATGGGCTGGTTATTTGCGAATGGAAACGCTTCCGGAAATCCATTTCGGAAAAAGGGGTGCTCATCAGCTTTTTCTACCCCAGGTTCGTTCAGGCAGATATAGAGGGAGAGGTTATCACAAAACTTTAGAATTTTTAAGTGATACATGAACAGGTTTTCCATGTCCTTATTTCCCTTGATTCCCAACTCTTTAAACAGGTACTGGAGCCTTTTTCTTTCATCTGTCACAAATTCCTTCGCAAGGGGATCTATCTCGTTTTGCAGAAAAGAAACAAAATGCAAACTGCAGAGAAGACTGGCATACTTGCTCATACATTCTACTTCATCTATACCTTTTTTATAAATAGCAGTCTTTAACTTCATGGGGTGATCTATAAAGGAGTATGGTTTGTCACTTTCGTCATTCCATAAAGGCCATTCATCGGCTTCAATCCAGCCGCGATCGTGTTCACAAATTGCTAGGACCACTTCATCCTTCAATTCCATTCCATAAAAATAATCATTTTTCCAAGACTGTGCAAATATGCCTGATATTCTGGCGTGGTCATCCTGCTTTATCATAATAAAGCTGTCCTCCTGCTCATAAATAATCATTTTCCCTCACTCCTTTCTAGAAATGCTCTTTCTTAATAAATATTTATGGGATTAGGAGAAATGCATAAAATCCTATTTGTAGACGATTCGGCAATATGTTTTTGTTTTTTTTATTGCAATAGGGGGGATATCATGCCAAACTTTCCAGAGTTTCGACCAAGCTCAGCTGGTTTTAAATTCGGAAACAGCTTTCCAAGTGTTCCATTAAAGAAATTGGATTTTTTGAGCAGGCAGATAAAAATTGGTAATGCATCATACGGCCTTTGTGGCGGAATGGTTTTTGCTGTCATGGACTACTTTGAAGCAAAAATGCCAATCCCGTCAAATTCGGAAGCTCCTTCCGCTGGACCGTTATTTAACTATATCGTTAACCGGCAGATTAATAGTTTAAATTTGCCCTTAGGTTTTATTAAATATTTGTATTTGATGAATCCTGTCCTCCCGGATGAGGAAACAATGGCAAGTAAAATAGGGACTAGACCGCACGGAAGGTCCTGGAGAATGATAAAAAAGGAATGGCCAAGAATAAAAAATGATCTTGATCATGGAAAGCTATCACCGCTTGGTTTGGTAAGAGTTAAATCCCTCAATCCTTTTGAGTTTGCAAAAAATCATCAGGTTCTTGCATATGGGTATGATTTGAATGAGAACGGTCTGTCCATTAATATTTATGATCCTAATTATCCAAACGATGATCATGTCACAATTTCCTTAAATATTGGAAATGTCGCATCCGTAACATCCGTTGTGCATTCAAAAGCCTCGGGGCCTATTTATAGTTTCTTTAGGACAGATTATAAAGTTAAAAGGCCGGTGGAGTAGCGACCAAATCGATAAATAAGATCGGCCGTTTTTTCTAGCTATAGAGAAAAAACGGCTTTTTTAAGTCAACAGGGTCCTCAAATCTCAATAACTTTAATCGTAGAAAAAATCTCTTCTTCCGCGGTTTGATGATACCATTCTTCTGGATAATAGCCTAACGGGTTGCAGATGATTTCAATTCCATTATAGTGCTCATGGTATCTGGTATGGATATGTCCAAAAATATATTTTTTCACTCCATATTTCAATGCCAATTCACCAAAACGCTCACTGCCCATCATGGCATTGAAAAAGTCCCATGAAGGGTCATTCTTCACTTCTAAAAATTTTCGAAAGGGGACGACATGTGTGACCATTATGATATTTTTCCCGCGGTGCTTGTTTAACCATTCCTCTAGCTTTTCGACAGAGTGATCGGTTTCTTCTCTGTCAGAACCCGGCCAATGGGCATATTGCTTATCCGGCCAAGTAAAGTCGTTGAACGTGCCGATCTTAAATTGTTCTTCCGTGTACCCTTCGATTTGAAAACTATAATCATACCAACCGCCATCACCAATAATGACCCAGTCCTTATTTAATTCAACCGGGCCATTTCCAAGATTCCCGGGGAATTGAAGCAATTTTTCATAAGCTTCTTTCGAATCTTCATGATAGACATCGTGGTTACCGTGCACAAATAAGATCTTTGTCGTTGGAAAATCATTTTGAAGTTTATTCAATAGGGCAAGGCTTTTATCCGGGCCAGCTGTCATATCACCGCTGATCATAAACACATCAGGCCGATTGATTTCTATCCATTTAATCAAAACAGCCATGATTTCGCTCTGTGTCCGTTTTCGATTCAATCCTTCATGAATATCTGACAAAATCGCTATTTTCATTCACAGTCCTCCCTGCAAAAATAGTCCTTCATACAATTTCTTTAAAACCAATCCATTTTCCTTTATTACAGCAAAAAAGTGCCGGGCACCATCCATTTTAGTGTAGTGCCCGGCACTTTTTATAAATCACCACCATATCTGCGGTGCTTCTGTTTCTTGGAGAGCAGGTAAAATCTTTTCATCATCTTCCCAATTCAATTGCTCCAAAAATTGAAAAACATCTTCCTCAACTCGATTCCGTTCTTCATCTAGCGTGATAATGTGGCCCGAATTCTCATACCACTTGATTTCTTTTTTTGCGAATTTAATCCCGTTGTAAATGATTTGCGGGCTTTCCATATCAATAACGTCATCCTGCCTGCCTTGAACGATGCAGGTTGGAACATTTATTTTATGTAACTGTGTGGAAACTTCCGACACTAGCCTCGTTAATCCTTCGACTGCTGGCATTCTGTTATCCTTAAAAGCACTGAATTCGCTATTGATTTCTTGCACTGTCTTTCCTTGTAACTCCTTGTACTTTTTCGTATAGGCACGTACCATATTAAGCAGTGTGTCTTTATTTCTAAAGCCCATTGGTGCGCACATGGGGACAACTCCTGCCAATGGAACTTCAGCAGCAAGCTTTAAGGAAAAAACTCCTCCAAGGGAGATTCCGGCCGCTGCGATTTTCTCGTAGCCTTTATTCCTTAACAGCTGGTAACCGTCCAAAACACTTTTCCACCAATCTTCCTGTGTGGAGTTCATAAGCTCTTCAGGCGGGGCGCTGCCATGTCCTTTATAGAGGGGCGCATGAGAGGAGTAGCCTTTCTCTTCTAAATAGCGGCCTAACATACGGACGTCGGCTGTGTTACCGGTAAAACCATGAAGAAGCAAAACAGCGCGGCCGCCGCTTTCAAACGTAAACGGTTCGGGTGCTTTTAAGTGCATGTCCAAACTCCTTTTAACAGATTTATCATATGTATGTTAGTTTTTATCATCCTTGGGCAATTCATAACAACATTTTAGCTGAAACTAAGATGAGGAATGAGAAATATTGGTTTTGACTGAAATTTGATGGAATTGCAAAAAACAGCATCAGAATAGACTGATGCTGTGCCGTTGATAGCTATTCTATTGCCGTTATTGATTGTTAGATTTTGATTTTTCGTCATTGTACTGCCTGATTAATTTATAGCTGGTAAGTGCTGCATCGCCCGAAATCCCAGCAATCAGCGAGAAGATGATATTTTCTACATAGGAATTAGGTGCGGTATAAAAAACGAGCAGAAGTGCGGCAATTGCTCCAAGCAGCATTTCTTCAATAAACCCGAGATAAATAAACTTTTTTGTTCGGCGCGGCATAATAAGTTTGCCATGCTTCCGTACATGTCCAATCATTCCGACTGTCCCACCAATAACTAAAGAGAAAATAATGTCCTCCAACACTTGTTTCTCACTCTCCTTAAGCCTAATTTTTTTGACCTAAGGTAAATCTTGGTGTTATTTCCATTATACAAAACTTGGAATCTCAATGAAATTGGGAAAAATTTCAAATTATAATTAAGTTGAGGCCTAACCTGCTTTATTTAATACCAAAAAAGCAGATAAGTTAAATAACCTGGTGAAAAAGAACAAAAATAACTACTATAAATGAGAAGATGAGAATAAGCCAAGGTTATTTTTAGATAGTAAAATAAGAAAGAAGGATAATTCCATGAATGTTCCAGAGAATGTCATTATTACTTCACTGAAAGGAAAAGACGTTCTTTCTAATCCTTTTTTGAATAAAGGAACGGCTTTTACGAAAGAAGAGAGGGAGGATCTTGGACTCGATGGTTTGCTGCCGCCTCGGGTGCTCACGCTTGAGGAGCAGGTGAAAAAGGTCTATGAGCAATATTCGATGCAGACCACCAACCTGTTCAAAAACGGTGTGCTTTATGATTTGTATAACCGCAATGTTGTTTTATTTTACCGTTTATTGAAAGAGCATCTAGCAGAAATGCTTCCGATTATCTACACTCCGACTGTAGGTGAAGCGATTGAGACATACTCTCATACCTACCGTCGACCAGGTGGTTTGTATCTTTCCATTGATGACCCAGACGGCATTGAAACAGCCTTTCATAATCTCGATCTGCCCAAAAATGGGATTGATTTAATCGTTGTTACGGATTCGGAAAGCATTCTCGGAATAGGGGATCAAGGGGTAGGCGGCATTGATATAGCTATTGGTAAACTTGCCGTCTATACAGCAGCTGCCGGTATTGATCCAAGCCGCGTTCTGCCAATTGTCCTAGATGTTGGTACGAACAACCAGAAGTTGATTTCTGATCCTATCTATATCGGTAACAAATTCGCCCGTGTCCGTGGCGAACGTTACGAGGAGTTCATTGATTTATTCATCCAGACGGCCAGAAAGTTTTTTCCAGACGTGCTTCTCCACTGGGAGGATCTTGGAAATGTGAACGCACGCAACATCATGGCCAAATATGGTGACAAAATCCTTACCTTCAACGATGACATCCAGGGAACAGGTGCCGTTACCCTTGCTGCGATTATGTCTGCCTTGAACGTCACAGAGACATCCTTGAAGGATCAGCGCATTGTCATCTTCGGTCCAGGGTCGGCCGGCATCGGAAACGCAGACCAACTAGTAGATGCGATGATTCTTGAGGGTTTAACGAAGGATAAGGCCTATGAGCGTTTTTGGGCAATTGATTACCGGGGGTTGTTAACTGATGAATCTGGGGACGTCTTGAAATTCCAGAAACCTTATTTGCGGAAAGCGGAAGAAGTGAAGGACTGGGATCGGACTGAGGATGGCATCATTTCATTAATCGAAGTAGTCCAGAAAGTAAAACCAACCATTCTAATCGGTACTTCCGGACAAGCCGGAGCCTTTACTGAAGAAATTGTGAAAGAAATGGCCAAGCATGTTGAACGGCCGATTATTATCCCAATGTCCAATCCGACTGTACTGGCTGAAGCAGTCCCTGAAAGTCTGATCAAATGGACTGAGGGTAAGGCGTTAATTGCAACTGGCAGCCCGTTTGATCCTGTAGTATACAATGGTGTTTCCTACGAAATTGGGCAGGCAAACAACGCATTTGTATTCCCAGGGCTTGGACTTGGTGCCATTGTGGCAAAAGCTGAAATCATTTCAAAAGGTATGTTCACAGCTGCAGCAAATGCAGTTGCCCAAATGACAGACACCAGCACATCAGGTGCATCGCTCCTGCCACCTATTGAAAAATTGCATCCAGTATCAGTATACGTTGCAGTTGAAGTAGCCAAAGCGGCCATAAACGAAGGAGTGGCGAGGGCGGACATTCAGAATGTGGAGAAAGCAGTTATCGAAGCCATGTGGGAACCTGAATATAAGGAAATAAAAAGTGTAGGAAATTGGACAAGTATTTAAAAGGGGATGCATGGGGACGGTTCTAGTGCATCACTCATGCTTGAAATTGCCGCGCGCTTTGCCTCAAAAATGAAATTAGACCGGACATGTGAATACATGTTCGGTCTATTAGATTTTGTTTGATCTTTTTTCTAAAGGGGCAGGCCCCACCTTTCAGGCAGAGCAAGATGTTAAAAAGTGTAATACCACACGATTAAATTCATCTGTCTTTTCAATTTTTCCCACATGGCCCGCTTTTTTGAGCATATAAAACTTGGAGTTTGGTAATAATTTATGCATCCTTTTTTGATTGAAGGGGGGACAAATTTTGTCATTCTGACAGGAAATGACTAAAGTGGGAACATTCATTTTCTTCAATGTTTTCCGATAATCAATTTCCAAACATTCGCTTACTCCTGGCAGAAATCCGTCAAGATGTTCGGACCAGATCGGCATGACTTTTTGAACGGTTTCTTCATTTTTATCATACAAACATCTCGAAGTCGCTCCTGTGTGGAATTTTTCAATCGTCAAGTTACTTGTGTATTTTTTGTTTGTCCGCAGCAATAGTTTTTTTAACCACTTCGGCACGTAAAAAAGGGTGTTTGCAAGGATGAGAGACTTTATTTTTTCTGGACGAATCTTATAAATTTCCTGCGCAACCATGCCGCCCATTGAAAAGCCAAGGATATGCGCTTCGTTCATGCCTAATTGATCCAGTAACTCAACAATGTCTCTTGCAAACGCGTTGATGGTTATTTCCTGGTTGTCTAAACACCTTGTTTTTCCAAAGCCCCGTAAATCGGGGATAATTAAATCGAAATGTTCTGCCAGCTCATGCTGAAATTTCCAGCCTTCTTTTCGTTCACCCAACCCATGAATGAGTACGAGCGGATCGCCGCTGCCCAACCGATCATAGTAGAGATTGACTCCGTTTACCGAGGCGCAAAGCAAGATAATCCCTCCTGTTAAAAGTTAGTAATGTATTATTCTATCATTATAAACCATTGATATTCTGATAAGCATGAATATTGTAATAATAATTGCGTCATTTTCATTAAATAATGGCTGGTTTCCATGAGGATCAGCTTTTACTGTTATTAGGATAAACATTTAAAAATAGTTAATTTAAGCTTGTAGTACTTGCACTCGTGGTAGAGCATGGGGACGGTTCTCTTGCATCACTTTTGTTTGATTTTTTCAAGGAAAAGTCAAGTTTTACATGATACTGTTTGAGACCAACATCAATGAGAACCAAAACGTTCAAGGTAATAAGGAAAATGATCTTTATTAGGTTTATGTAGGTCATATCTGCTCATGCAAAGAAGGAAAAGGTCTTCATGAAGACAGAAACACCGAAAAGAACGCTGTAAGTATCTTCATGGAGGACTGATGAAGACATGGAAGGAGAAAAAAACGCTAAGAGTGTCCTCATGAACGGCTCATGAAGACAGAGAGGACGAAAAAAGTGAAGGAAGTGTCCTCATGAAAGGCTCAAGAGGACAGAGAAGTCGAAAAAATTGAGGGAAGTGTCCTCATGAAGGGACCCATGAAGACAGAGAAAACGAAAAAACCACAGGAAGTGTCCTCATGAAAGGCTCATGAGGACAGAGAAGACGAAAAAATTGAGGGAAGTGTCCTCATGAAGGGACCCATGAAGACAGAGAAAACGAAAAAACCACAGGAAGTTCCTCATGAAGGATTCATGAAGACAGCGAAGGCGAAAAAATCGCAGGAAGTATCCTCATGAGGACTGTTGGAGACGAAAACTAGAAGTCATAGAAGACTAGATAGGCTCAAGCAAAGGAAAAATGGTCATGTCCCTCAAAAAATAATTTACAAAAAATAGAAGAAACCAAAAGGACTTTTATACATCCAGAAAGAATATATTTGATAGCGCTTACAAATAGATTGTGGGACGGTCCTTTTGCATCACTTTAGATGGGGTTTTTTTAAGGACCGGTCAAAATGAGGAACCGTCCCCATGTATCAAAGGAGGCATTTGTAGATGGTATTAAATCAACAAAGTGGTCGAGTGTTTGATGCTGTGGTAGTTGGGGCTGGGTTTTCTGGGTTGTACATGCTTCATCGGCTGCGGGAGGCCGGATATTCGGTTCGCGTATATGAGGCAGCAGATGATGTTGGAGGCACCTGGTATTGGAACCGCTATCCTGGTGCGCGTTGTGACATCGAAAGTATTTACTACAATTATACTTTTTCAAAGGAGATTTTGAACGAGTGGACATGGTCATCCAGATATGCAGAGCAGCCGGAAATCTTAAGCTACATAAATTTTGTGGCCGATAAGCTAGACCTAAGGCGCGACATCCAGTTCAACACAAGGATTACAGGCGCCCGGTATAATGAAGAAAACCGCAACTGGGAGATTCGCATGGATGATGGCACTTCAGTTGTTGCTGAATACTTTATCACCGCATTAGGATGTCTTTCTTCTTCTAACATCCCGAAAATTAAGGGCTTGGACAGCTTTAAAGGGGAGATGTACCACACAGGAAGATGGCCTCATAAAAAGGTGGATTTTAGCGGGAAGCGTGTCGGCGTAATCGGAACAGGTTCAAGTGGCATTCAAGCAATCCCGGTTATTGCCAAAGAAGCGGGTCAACTCACTGTCTTTCAACGGACACCGCAATATAGCTGCCCTGCGCAAAATCATCCACTTGAGGCAGAGGAAATTCGGAAGACGTGGGAAAATTACGATGAGACTAAACAACTCATGCGTTACTCGCAGCACGGTGTACCGTATGGGCCTCGACTGCGGTCTGCCTTGGAGGATTCTCCAGAAGAGCGGGAACGTTTATATGAAAAAGCCTGGCAGGAGGGCGGCCTATTTACACTTTCCTACAACTACAATGACATAGCCTTGGTCCCAGAGTCGAATGAAACCGCCGCATCTTTTATCCGCTCCAAGATTAAACAAATTGTTCAAGACCCCGAAGCAGCACAAAAGTTAATGCCGACTTACTACTATGCAACAAAAAGACCCATCATTGATACCAACTATTTTGAAACCTACAACCGTGAAAATGTCTCACTTGTTGATATAAAGGAATCGCCAATTATCGAAATTACACCAGATGGAATTAAGACGACAGAAAACGAGTATCCATTAGATGTCCTTGTGTTTGCGACTGGCTTTGATGCGATGACGGGTCCTTTATTTAAAATTGATATTCGCGGAAAAAATGATGTCTCGCTCAAGGATAAGTGGGCAGACGGCGCCGAGTTGAAGACCTATCTTGGACTAGCCACTTCCGGCTTCCCGAACATGTTTATGCTGACTGGTCCGCAAAGCCCATCTGTTCTAAGCAACATGATGGTTTCGATTGAGCAGCACGTTGATTGGGTCGCTGATTGCATTGATTATCTTCGTGAGCACCATTTGGAAGCATTTGAGGCCACTGAAGAGGCGGAGGTTTTCTGGAGCCAGCAATGCCACGCCATTGCCGACATGTCTTTGCTAACTAAAACAGACTCCTGGTACATGGGTGCCAATATCGACGGTAAGCCACGCGGATTCCTTGCTTTTGCCGGAGGAGTAGGGCTTTATCGATTAATTTGTGATGATATTGCAGCAAGAGGCTATGAAGGATTTACCTCTGTGCTAGCACACGGTAGCACAGACGATAGCAAAATGAAAGAGGGGTTTTTCGTGTCAAACATTGATCCTCAAGCATGGTTTATTTTAAAACAACTAGAGTCCGCCGGTGCCCCGCCTATGGAGCAGCTTACTCCTGAACTAGCCAGGATGGGTGATTTTAGTCTATTAGCAGGTGCGCCTGAAGAGGTAGCCAAAGTTGAAAACAGGACCATTCCGGTTCCTGGAGGGGAAATTCCTGTTCGCATTTACACGCCGGCGGGTGAAGGTCCATTCCCAGCACTGGTTTATTACCATGGCGGAGGCTGGGTCATCGGTAACCTGGATACCGTTGATGTTCCTTGCCGGATGTTGGCAAACAGAGCAGGCTGTGTTGTCGTTTCTGTGGATTACCGATTAGCACCTGAGCACAAATTCCCGACTGCCGCTGAGGATTCGTATGCTGCAGCTAAGTGGGTATCGGAAAATGCGTCATCCATTCAAGTAGACCCAGAGCGAATTGCTGTAGGCGGTGACAGTGCAGGTGGAAACCTGGCAGCGGTTGTGTCCTTAATGGCCCGTGAACAGGGAGGCCCTTCACTTGCCTATCAAATGCTAATCTATCCTGTTACCAATCACGCCTATGACACGGACTCTTATCGTGATAATGCTGAGGGTTACTTTTTAACAAAGAATACAATGGTATGGTTCTGGAATCATTACCTTCGAGATGAAGAGGACGGTCAAAATCCTTATGCTTCGCCTTTACTGGCGGAGGACTTAAGCGGCCTTCCGCCAGCGCTGGTGATTACGGCAGGCTTTGATCCGCTGCGAGATGAAGGTGAAGCCTATGTGGAACGTCTAAAGGCAGCAGGAGTACCTGTTGAAGCCACTCGTTATGAAGGTATGATCCATGGATTCTTCTGGATGCCAGGAGTGTTGGCTGAGGGGAATAACGCAATCAACCAGGCGGCTAATGCATTGAAGCAAGCTTTTAATGCTGTCAAGACTATATAAATAGAGAGCTAATTTAGGAGGCTAACTCAAAACTGAATTGCCTAGATGTCAGGGATATAAATTTTTTAAAACCATTTTACGTATAATTCATAAAATGAAATCAGGGTGGCACAGCCGGTGGCTACTCTGATTTTCTATTTTTTAAAGATATTTCATAATCAACTTAGAAGGACTACATATTTTTTATGTGAAACGACTGTCCTATTGTTTTTAAAATCTCGGCCGGAGAAATTTTCAATTATTTCCACAATGACCGAGTTCTTACCGACTTTTTCCACCTTCCCTTTAATTCCATTGATCGATACAATATCGTCTCCGACCCTTGCCTTAATCAAATGCATAACAATCACTCCTTAATTATTAATGCTTTTTACCAAAGAGTATATTAATAGGGATTTTAAAAGAAAAATAACTAAATGTCATACAATTTGTGAGAAATTCTTCCAAACAATTTGAAAACCCAAACCATTTTTGGGGCATATATTATACATTGGAGGGACGGTTAATTTTTTACCAAATCATCTAATCAGATCAAGTAATAACTTCTGTATGTAATGGTCATGGTTGGTAATGTCTTAACCATGATAGTATAGGAGGAGATTATTTGGGGTTTTCAAAATTTATGTCATGAAATCTAACTAATTAATAGTTAGAAAATTCAAAACCTGTTTATAATAATATCCTAGAATGATTCACATGTTAAAAAATATCTAAGTAAAAGGGGTGGTGGCGAGTATGAAAGAAGTAATTCCCATTATTCTTTATATTTCTCTTTTATTACTACTTACTTCTTGCGGGATATCCAAAACAACCTCTTCAAAACTGACAGCAAAAGTGAAACCTAAAATACAAAAATTCAATTCGGAGTAGTAGTAACTTGAAGATAAAAGCGAGCTGTGAGCCTGTTGCTAATTTGCCAATAGGTTCACAGCCCGCTTTTTCTTATTTAAAAAAAGCAAAACTACTCATAGTTTTAGTCCTAAACTCAACAACAGGAATATTTGGCTGCGCAAAAATGATAAGACATTTGGCGGTCATTATACATATTAAAAGGTACCCCTATCTTGGATTAAAGTCTTTTTAGATCTTAAGGTGATAAAATGGGATGCACAGTGGGATAGGCTGTTAACATTGGTTGGTTCCATCCATTCACTATTGATATTGTCAAAATGGCAGGATAGACAATTGGAAAAATTTATTAACATTGAAAAATAAGAAAACTATCTTACCTGCTTTTCAAATATGTATCTATATTCTCTCGGTGTAAGAGACATAAATTTTTTAAAACCTTTGTAAAAATGAGCTTTGTCATAAAAACCGTGATCATCAATGATATTGTTAAGGTCCGGATGGCTAAAAAGCAGGTCCTCTACGGAATGTTGTAATCTGACAATTTGACTGAATTGTTTGGGAGAAAAACCTATATATTCTTCGAACTTTTTTCGCAGATAACGGTCAGTGTAACCTGTCGTGAATGATAATTCTCCAATATTTAACCATCCCAGTGAGGAGTATATTTTATTCAGGCAGAAATGGATGAGGTGTTGATCATAATTGGGAGTCAGATGTTTTGCTTTAATAAATGAACAGAATATGTTGATTCTTTCTTCAAAAGTCGAGAGGGAAGCGATTTCTTCCAACAGAGAATCCTCCATTTTCACCACTTCAAATAGTGGTAATTGTGGGTGCTGCATGATTTCTTTCATAGAACATCTAAATTCCAAACTAGATTGTTCCGGAAAAAATCGGACACAGAAATATTGTTGATCAGGTAGAAAATGATAGGGACACCTTTGGAGAGGACTTGCAGCAATTGTTGCAAAAGGCTTTGCAGGGTCTAAGCAAAAAAGTAAATCTATACAGCCATCCGGTATGATCGGGATACTTGCCTCTAACTTTTCCCCTAATTTGAATTGGTAAAATAATGATACTTCGTTTTGCAATTGCAGTGTTCTCTCCGGTTTATACTCCAAATAAAACTCACAATTATTCTTTAATTCGGGTTGAGTAGGATTAAAAATGGAAATGGTAGATTCCATGTTACAACAAACTCCTTTTTTTAAAGAATACGAATCCACAAAATCGCAAGTTAACAACGTGATTATAGTAGAAAATTAGACGAGTTCGCTACATCTGTGTTATAAAATCTAACGTTAAAAGTAAGAAAAATTACGACTGTTCCGTTTTTTACAATGAAATGTTGAAAGCTTACTTGTATATTGGGAACAAGCCAAATGATAAAAGGGAGGATTTCTAACATGCAAGTAACAGAAAAAACCGTCAATACAGTGAATCATCCACTGGAGCCGTTAACGGCAGAAGAACTGACAATAGCGGTTGAAACCCTAAAAAGGAAGAAAAATTTAACAGAAAAATGCAGATTTGTGACGGTGGTATTGAAGGAGCCCGCCAAGGATATCGTGTTAAATTATGTAACAGGTGACCCCATCACACGTGAAGCCTTTATGATCATTTTAGACAATGAATCTGAAAAAACGTATGAGGCGGTTGTTTCTATTACAGAACAAGAAGTAGTGAGCTGGGAATATATCCCCGGAGTGCAGCCTGGCATTATGCTCGATGAATTTGAAGAATGTGAGGAGGTGGTGAAAAATAATCCGGAATTTCAAGCCGCTTTATTAAAGAGAGGAATAACAGATTCCAGTTTAGTTATGGTAGATCCGTGGTCCGCCGGTTATTTCGGGATTGAACAGGATGAAGGCAAGCGCTTGGCACGTGCGATTTGCTGGGTACGAAAATTCCCAAATGATAATGGTTATGCCTATCCATTAACCGGAATCGTCGTGTTTGTTGATCTAAATAAAATGGAGGTGGTAAGGGTAGAGGATCACGGTGTCAGAGAGATGCCGCCTACAGATGGCAATTATTCTCCTGATCTATCAAAAAGCATCACTCTCCGGACAGATTTAAAGCCCTTAGAAATTATTCAGCCGGAAGGACCGAGCTTTGAAATCGACGGTCACCTGATTAAATGGCAGAAATGGCATATTCGTTTTGGATTTACGCCAAGAGAAGGGTTGGTGCTTCATACAGTCGGGTACGAAGATAAGGGGACCATTCGTCCGATTCTGTATCGTGCTGCCCTATCAGAGATGGTGGTCCCATATGGAGATGCGAGCTTTGCCCATAATAGTCAAAATGCGTTTGATGTCGGTGAGTATGGGTTGGGTCAATTAGCCAATTCCTTAGCGCTGGGCTGCGACTGTTTGGGGGAGATACGATACTTTGATGCAGTCATGACAGATAGTAGAGGAAATGTGCGGACCCTTCCAAATGCCATTTGCCTGCATGAAGAAGATTACGGCGTGGCATGGAAGCACACAGACTGGAGAACGGAGCAGGTGGAAGTACGTCGTTCACGCCGATTGGTTCTTTCCTTCTTCTGTACCGTTGGAAACTATGATTATGGATTCTACTGGAGCTTTTATCAAGATGGAACAATCGAAATGGAAGTCAAGTTAACAGGCATGTTAAATACCGGGACTTATGATGAAACCGGATTTTCGAAATACGGGACAGAGATTGCTCCGGGATTAAATGCAGCCTATCATCAGCATTTCTTTAATTTCCGATTAGACACGATGTTAGATGGGTTGAAAAATTCCATTGTGGAGCAGAATACAGTAGCCGAGAAAATAGGACCGGAGAATTTCTATCATAACGGTTTCTACGTTGAAACCACCACTTTTAAAACAGAGGAGGAAGCGAAGCGGAATTTAAACTATGAGTCAGCACGGACTTGGAAAATCGTCAATCCAAATTCCTTAAACTTTGTTGGAAAGCCTGTCGGTTATAAAATTATGCCTGGTGAAAACTGTCTGCCATTTGCAAGTGAGGAAGCTAGTGTGATGAAGCGCGCAGGATTTTTGAAACATCAATTACACGTCACCAAGTATGATCCAACCGAAATGTATGCTGCAGGAAACTATCCAAATCAGCATAAAGGCGGGGAGGGGCTTCCAAAGTACACAGCTGCAGACCGCCATATTGAAAATGAAGACATCGTTGTTTGGTATACAATGGGGCATCATCATATTACGAGACCGGAAGATTGGCCGGTCATGCCTACTGCTTATATTAATTTTCAATTAAAACCTGTTGGTTTCTTTGACCGCAATCCAGCCCTTGATTTGCCACGGCCTAAACCAAAAACGGCCTGTCATTCCAATAGTGTTTCGCATTGTCATTCATAAGTCATGGGTCGAAAGGAGTGGGATTAATCCTGCTCCTTTTTGAAAAAAGATAGGTTGGAGGTGATGATGGATTGCTCTTGCTCTTTAGCTTCATCATGGTGTTTGGATTTAACCTTTATTTGTACGTAACCTACGGTTTGAAAAAGGAAAATGTGAGTAGTTCGTTATCCAAATGTGTCCCGATGATGGTCGGAATGACGAGCAGTTTAACGGTTGGTTTAATCATTGCCATTTGGATGCCGCAGATGCTGGCGGGTGCTGCCATTTTGTCTGTTTTAATAAGTGCCGTAAATGCTTTTTTAATTGGAAAAGGTTTTGGTATGAATGGGTTGCTGGAAGCCCAATCCTCGAGCATCATGGGAGCAATGATGGGTGCGATGCTGGGTATCATGCTTTCAGAAAACGAAATCACGTTGATGGTCATTGGCATGGACCTTATTCATCTCGTTAGTATTTTTAGTGTGATGTTATTGTCGGCCAACAATGCTGTTGGTAAACAGAGTCTGTTAAAAAGCAAGCCTGCCTCTTTTTACTTAGCTTTTTTGATTGTTGCTGGTTTTATTGGAACAACGGCGATTTTAGACTTTGATCACGCTGAGATAGAAACAGAAAGAATGACTCATATGAATCATAACCATTAATTTTTATTACTGTCTTAATTAAGAAAAATTGAAATGAAGGAGGAATAAACGGATGTCTATGCAGGAAAACCAAGTATTAACAAATAAAAGAAGTTCTGATATTGCCAGATTCGGGTATGAACAAGAGTTAAAAGGGTCCATGAATGTCTTGCAATTAACAGCTTTTGGACTTAATTATATGCTTCCATTGGCGCCGGCTGTTATTTTTGGTCTGCTGATATCGACTTCCGGCGGTACAGCTGCACTTCCGTTTTTCCTAGCCGGGATTACGATGATGTTAACGGCTTTTAGTTACTCCACAATGGTAAAAAATTATCCGTTATCAGGTTCTGTATACAGTTACGTAGGCCGCGGCTGGAATCCTCATTTAGGATTCATCTCAGGCTGGGTTCTGACCCTGGACTATGTGATGATACCGACAATCACCTCAATAAGTGCCGCCTATTTAGTACAGGAATATTTTCCAACCGTTCCTTTTTGGATTCTACTGGGGGTTTTTTCAATCGGGGTTGGTGTACTTAATATATTTGGTGTTGAATTAATGTCAAAAATGGGCATTTGGTTTTTGTTATTTGGGGAGTTTGTGGTATGGACTTGTATTTTAATTTGGGGAAAGGCAGTCTTTTCCGACGGTTCGGGAACAGGGACCTTGTTGAGCACAATCCCTTTTCAATTTGATAGTACGACTGGAGTAGTAGCTGCTACTTCACTAGCTGTTTTAAGCTTTTTAGGCTTTGATGCCATTACGACATTAGCAGAGGAAACACGCAATCCCAAAAAAGATATTCCGAAAGCCATCTATTGGTGTGTTGGGATTGGAATGATTACCATGGTTGCGACGAGCTACATGGCCATGCTAGTCATTCCTGATTGGAGAACACATCTAAATGATGCAAACTGGATGAATACCGTCTTATTGCAAGTGTCGATCATGACCGGCGGGGAAGGGTTTGGCCTCTTCTTTACAGCAGGATTTTTAAGTTCTCTCGCCGTTTTCAATTTAGTGGCAACTGCAGCAGGAGCGCGCCTTTTATATGGAATGGGACGAGACAATCTTTTGCCGAAAGGATTCTTTGCTGCTGTAAACAAACGATTCAACACGCCGCATTTTAATATCATTTTTATTGTCGCAATTGAATTCATCCTGGGAACGACTGCCAATATTAATACGATTTCAAATCTGGTTAATTACGGGGCATTCTTTGGATTTGCAGCCATTAATCTTTCGGTTATCTGGCTCTATTATGTAAAGAAAAAAGGCGAAGCTCCATTTAGCTTGGGAAGCACGCCTAATTGGATTCCAACTGGGAAATACCATTTCCGCTATTTCTTTCTTCCACTTCTTGGCTTTGCCGTCATTCTATACGTCTGGTTTGGGATGGACCGGCTCGCCATCCTATTAGGTTGTATTTGGCTGTTCATCGGTATCGTCTTTCTGTACTTTCGAACAAATGGCTTTAAAAAATTACCTCCGCAACTGGAACTTTGATTGTTTATACACTTAAAAAACTTGTCGTTTTAAAAAAGTAAAAGTTTTATTCATCATCCCTGCCAATAAGAAAGCTAGCTGAGTGGCATGGGACTGTTCTGCTGCATCATTTTGCAGGTTATTAGGCAAAGGGATGAAGTATAAGAACCGTCCCCATGTATCTATTCTAAAAAAGAAAATTATGGTAAAATAAAAGAAACAAATGACTAAGGAGGGGGGAGATGAATCTATATCAAAATCACCCACTGTCTGTTCAGGACTACTATATCATACGGGAGAAGTCCGAAGAATTATTAGAATTTATTGATGGGATGGTCTATTTAACGCCCTCATCATCTACAGGACATCAGGGAATATCAAGAAAACTTCTCATCCAATTAGATCAATTTTTAAAAGGTTAATCTTGTGAAGTCTTCCACGCTCCTTTTGATATCGAATTAAAGAGTGAGAACATGGAAGGAACAGAGATTGTTATTCCAGATCTCAGTGTGATTTGTGATAAAAGTGGTTTGAATGACATACGATATATTGGTGTTCCCAACCTTATTGTTGAAATTCTAAGCCCCTCCAATCAGTCCCATGACCTAATTACCAAACTTAATATTTATATGAATTATGGAGTAATCGAGTACTGGATCGTGAATAGAATGTTATATGCAGTCACTGCTATCACTTAATGATGAAAAAATGTATGAACAACATGACATGAAAACCGAGACTGGAATTATTGCATCGAAGTTTTTAGAAGGATTCAGTATTGATTTAAAAGAGATTTTTTGAAAAATTATAAAGGTCCAGGGTGTTTCCTAGGCTAATTTGCATTCCTCTAAGATTTCAATTCCAGATAAATTTTATCAGTAGGAATTTTTGTTATGTAATATTTGAAAAAATTGTAATATAATAAAAATAATTAGTTTATTTAGATAAAGGCAAACCACTCGAAAGATTGGGACGCAAAGCTACAGGTCTAAGGTGTAAAACTATGATGGCTGAGCTGCCTAAAATAGTATATATTTTAGGGGGATTTCATTGTGGTTACGCTTGCTTGTGAAAACGAACTCGAAATGGATGTCGTGAAACTTAGTGATGAAAACATTATAGAGAGGTATATAACAGCTCTAGTAAAAATGGCAGACCAAAATTATAAAATGTTAGAAACAGAATTATTGAAAAGAAGGTTATTTTTGGTTGCCTTAGAACGATACGATACAAAAAAGCTGTTATTCTCTTCAGGCTTCACTGAGTAGGGCTCATCCACAACAGCAGCGACTTTAGTAGCTACAGAAAAAAGAAGACTCCAAGGACTTTTTAGAGTGCTTGGAGTCTTCTTTTTCTATATTAAAAACTATTCCTATAAACATAGGCATCATTCGGCTGCGGAATGATTTTATAATCCGTCACTTTTAAAATCGGGATTTTCATTTTAAAAGGCTGGTAGTACATCGTGTCCACCGTACCCGTTACCTCGTACCACTGGTCATTAGGAATGTGGACATTTTCAGGGAATTGAATCATCATCCCGAACACACCAGAGTCGGCAATACAGTGAATAATCCCAAAGCGGAATAAAAAGATTTGGTTGCTGTTCAACCCAGGTCCATTATAAGAAAAACCCTTCATTGAAATGGTTTTTCCGACAAATTCACCTGAATAGTTGTAGATGACTTCCAGTCCTTTTAAATAGTCCTCATCAGTTAGGGTAATATGGTCATTTCCTTTATAAGATTTGAATTCCTTTTTTACCAATTCAGTAAACGCATCCTGGCCCATGAATTTACTCATGTCAGGATTTAATATTTGGTGCATGCCATAACGGTCGGCCCCGTCCTCTAATGAAGGAAAACTAAATCCTTTTGCATTGACTAACTGCGAGTCAAGGGTCGCTACGGGCAAAAATACACCTGTCAAAGCGGGAAGAAGAATCATCGTATACGAAACCGTTCTTTTTAAATTTTTCCCAAACGATGTTTCTTTATGATTAGAGTCATGCAAATGATCATGATGGCACTCGTCACAATCCAATTCCTTTTCCGACTTTTTCTCTTTAAGATACCATCTGATTCCTTCTACAATCGTTAGGAAAAATAACGCATAAATCATGCTGTAAGAAAGGAAGGAATACTTCATATTGATATATTTCGAAATGTTACCGGACAAATGCAAATAAAAAAACAAGTTGGCAAACAATAATAGAATCACAACGCGTAACATTTTCTTCCCTCCTTTACAGTAATAGTGAACCGATAAATACAAATGCTGATATTAACGAAACAAGCAGAATGACGAATTTAGGTTTAAACGTTCCGAACATCATCAGCAGGTTCTTGATATCAACCATTGCACCGAAAACCAAGAATGTCACAATTGAACTTTGTGAAAATGTGTTTCTGAAAGACGAAGCAACGAACGCATCAGCTTCTGAACAAATTGATAAAATGAACGCTAGTGCCATCATGACAAGAACACCCGCTACTTTTGAATGTCCAAGTGTCGCCAATGTAGAAGTCGGAATATAGGTTTGCATTGCTGAAGCGATTAATGACCCCATCACCAAGTACTTTCCGACGTGGAAAAACTCATCAATGGTATGGGTGACCACGCTGACCAATTTTTGTTTCGTATTTTGGCTAGAATGGTCATGGACATGTATATGTTCATCAGCTTTCAATCTCAATTGATTTGTTTTAACGATAAAAGAAAGAACAACCCCGACTAAAATGGAAACCACAATGGCAAACCCGGACCGGTACCAAACCATCGTCCAGCTATTACCAAATGCAATATACGTTGAAAAAAGAACAATCGGATTGATAATCGGTCCAGTGAGCATAAACGAAATCGCGGCGGGAAGCGCCACACCTTTTTCAACTAATCTTTTCGTAATCGGAACAATCCCGCATTCACACCCTGGAAAAATCGCTCCTACGAAACTAGCAGTTATCACCGAAAGAATCTTATTTTTTGGCATAATCCGGACAATCATATTCTCCGAAACAAAGACCTCGATCAGGGCTGCAACAAACGCGCCAATCACTATAAAAGGAATTGCTTCTATTATTATACTAATAAATATCGTGTTTAATTGTAACAATTGATTCATAGGAGATCCTCCTGGAAATGAAGCCTCAGATAAAAAACATACAAAATTATAACAGAAATAATGGCGAATGATAATGTTTTAACGTTTCCAGAAGTGGGAAAAGTCTTAACCGAATTATTAAATTTTTTGAAAAAATTGCAAAAAACCATTATCATAAAACTATAGGTTGTTATAACCTGGTCTTAATAATAAGTAATAATTTAGATAAACTGGAGATTATTGTATGTCGATTGAGATGAAATATAAAAAACCAAATATTGACGACTATTTTAAGTCACTCGGAATCAAGGAATGCAAAAGTAAGCTTGCCTTTTGGAAGCACGTCACTGGTGTGGATTCCGACTTGGCAGAGGAGCTGGAACCGCTTATTTCCCGCAGAAAAAAGGGAAACCTATATGACGTGAAGAACCAAATATTGTCCTTCAGTTTGGCAGTAGAATCGTGGACAATGGACTTTCACAAGTCCTTGCTGACCTGTATTAACCAACAAAAACGATTAAAGCCGACAAGAATATTGGAAATCGGATGTGACAATGGTTTGTTGGCATGCTGGTATGCTACTCGTTTTCCCGATGCGGAAATCATCGGAGTCGACCAGTCCGAAAATGGAATTCGGTGTGCCAAACAGTTAGCCGAGCAGCTTGGCCTTACCAATGTCAGCTTTTATCGAATCGGTTTTATGGAGCTCCTCGATCATTTTTCTAAGCATTCTTTTGATGTGATTATTTCTGTACGCAGCTTTCATGAGATTATGGGACCCATTTTCATTCAAAAATATTGGTCTCTGCCTGATCACCTGAGGGAAAAACCAATATTTGGTGACAACTGGTATTTACAAATCGTCGACTTGTTTTTAACCCAGGAGGGAACCTATCTTTCTTGTGAGCGATTGGAAAGCCCGGCAGATGTCGGGAAGTGGGCTAATTTACTAAAAGAAGCCAATCTCCATGTTCAATGGAGTGACAGTGAGATCATTGACTATTACGATTTTAGAACAAAAAAACAATCTCCTTTCATCGTAGCGACAAAAAAGGAAACAGGACTTTCCACTTTGGAAGGGATGGAACACCTATTTACGAAAAAGCAGCCTCTCATCATAGAGGCGGGCCAATCCTATACCACGGTGAGTGCGGAGTTGGCCTTCCACCGACTAGGAGAGAAAAACTTTCAATCGGGGCAGTATTTGGCCGTGCCTAACCATTGGTATATGTATCGGTTTGAACTTTGGGAAACGAATGATTTTCTACTTGTCTATTGCTATGGTAATATGGGGTATCGTCAGTTGGACATTCTTCCTGCCGAGGCATACGAAGAAGCCCAATCGCGGCTGGAGCACGCAGCAGGGCAGTTCAGCCACCTCGGACCGATTGTAAAATACAACAGCCTGAAAGACCGTCCAGAATAACAGTTTTATTAATAGGAAGGGGGAATTACGTTTGAAATCCAATGCACTAACAGGTTATCGGAAATTAAGAGAAATCTATGAAAATAATCTGACCGTTGAATTGGTTTCAGAAGAAATCAAAACCTGTACTGCCGATGATAATGCATCCGTTATTAAAAAAGAAATGTCTAATTATGATTTTGATATTTATGGAGTGAAATCCGGAGAAAAATTAATTGGGTACGTCAAAAGAGAGGATATAAATAAAGAGGGTAAAATAAGTGAGTTTGCCAAGGATTTTCGTGCGGAGGACCTTATTTCGGATTCCACTTCCTTAATTGATTTATTGGATATTTTTCAGGAAAGGGAATTTATCTTTATTCTCGAAAAAAATAAGGTTTCCAGAATTGTCACTGTCGCTGATTTGCAGAAACATCCAATAAGGATGCTGACTTTCAGTTATATTTCACTTTTGGAAATGTATTTTATCTCTGTGATTAAAGAATATTATCCGAATGACAGTTGGACGGATAAGTTAACAGATTCCAGATTAAGTAAAGCCAAAGAACTCTTGGAGGAGCGATTAGCAAATAATGAAGCCCTTACTTTGGTGGACAATTTACAGTTATCTGATAAAGGTACCATCATTCGTAAAACTTCAACATTGGTCGAGCTGCTCGGCTTTGAATCCAATAGTCAATGCAGGGAATTCTTTAAAAAGATTGAATTATTACGGAACAATACAGCTCATTCTCAGGAAAAAATCTATCACGATTATAAGGAGTTTATACAAATTCTTCTACGAATTGAAGCCATACTGCGCACTAGTCTTTAAAAAATTATATATTGGAAAGAATTACCGATTGATATCAGTGGAAACATGCGATATTATTAATTTCCTGTCGCTCAAACGGGTGACTCAAATACACCGGACTTATACGATCGCTTTTATATTTCACATTCCGATGTTTTTGAAAAAACTTTCTATTGCATCAAAACGATTTTTGATGGTATGATATGAAAGTCGCTTTTTTGAAAGAGTATTTCAGTCAATCTCAATTGGAAATAATTGATTATTGATAGATTTTAAGAAATGCGATAAGATAAATTTTGTCACTTCTTTTGAATGACAAAGATAGTTCTTTGAAAACTAAACAAACAAAAAACGTCAACAAACAATAATAATCATGTTTCTTCTATATAAATAGAAAACATGAGCCAACGTAACATTTTTGAGCTAATCAACTCAACTTTCCCCCGTATTAACGCGCGGTAATATCCTTCGGATAAACTGCCCGTAAATACCCGGAAAATTCGACTAACCATCGCGTGAAAAACGTCCGCGACGGAAGTCTCATTTTTTTGGAGAGTTTGATCCTGGCTCAGGACGAACGCTGGCGGCGTGCCTAATACATGCAAGTCGAGCGAATCACTGGGAGCTTGCTCCTGGTGGTTAGCGGCGGACGGGTGAGTAACACGTGGGCAACCTGCCTGTAAGACTGGGATAACTTCGGGAAACCGGAGCTAATACCGGATAATTTCTTCCCTCGCATGAGGGAAGGTTGAAAGTCGGTTTCGGCTGACACTTACAGATGGGCCCGCGGCGCATTAGCTAGTTGGTGAGGTAACGGCTCACCAAGGCGACGATGCGTAGCCGACCTGAGAGGGTGATCGGCCACACTGGGACTGAGACACGGCCCAGACTCCTACGGGAGGCAGCAGTAGGGAATCTTCCACAATGGACGAAAGTCTGATGGAGCAACGCCGCGTGAGCGATGAAGGCCTTCGGGTCGTAAAGCTCTGTTGTCAGGGAAGAACAAGTATCGGAGTAACTGCCGGTACCTTGACGGTACCTGACCAGAAAGCCACGGCTAACTACGTGCCAGCAGCCGCGGTAATACGTAGGTGGCAAGCGTTGTCCGGAATTATTGGGCGTAAAGCGCGCGCAGGCGGTCCTTTAAGTCTGATGTGAAAGCCCACGGCTCAACCGTGGAGGGTCATTGGAAACTGGGGGACTTGAGTGCAGAAGAGGAAAGCGGAATTCCACGTGTAGCGGTGAAATGCGTAGAGATGTGGAGGAACACCAGTGGCGAAGGCGGCTTTCTGGTCTGTAACTGACGCTGAGGCGCGAAAGCGTGGGGAGCAAACAGGATTAGATACCCTGGTAGTCCACGCCGTAAACGATGAGTGCTAAGTGTTAGAGGGTTTCCGCCCTTTAGTGCTGCAGCTAACGCATTAAGCACTCCGCCTGGGGAGTACGGCCGCAAGGCTGAAACTCAAAGGAATTGACGGGGGCCCGCACAAGCGGTGGAGCATGTGGTTTAATTCGAAGCAACGCGAAGAACCTTACCAGGTCTTGACATCCTCTGACACTCCTAGAGATAGGAATTTCCCCTTCGGGGGACAGAGTGACAGGTGGTGCATGGTTGTCGTCAGCTCGTGTCGTGAGATGTTGGGTTAAGTCCCGCAACGAGCGCAACCCTTGATCTTAGTTGCCAGCATTCAGTTGGGCACTCTAAGGTGACTGCCGGTGACAAACCGGAGGAAGGTGGGGATGACGTCAAATCATCATGCCCCTTATGACCTGGGCTACACACGTGCTACAATGGATGGTACAAAGGGCAGCGAAGCCGCGAGGTGGAGCCAATCCCATAAAACCATTCTCAGTTCGGATTGCAGGCTGCAACTCGCCTGCATGAAGCCGGAATCGCTAGTAATCGCGGATCAGCATGCCGCGGTGAATACGTTCCCGGGCCTTGTACACACCGCCCGTCACACCACGAGAGTTTGTAACAC
>NZ_AP038276.1:1292500-2980000 GCF_055385255.1 Neobacillus sp. S1227 | reverse complement strand
AGCGATCTTGGGTGATTTATATGGAGTAAGGTTACTAGGAATTTTAAATGGGTTAGCATTTTTTGTAGGGCATCAAATTGGAGCAGCAATAGGTTCTTTCCTAGGCGGATGGGGGTACGAAGTGTTTGGAACGCATTTATTTTCGTTCAGCGCTGCGGGTATACTTGCGCTTCTAGCCAGCTTAGCATCAATAACTTTACCTCAAAGTCTATCGTTCTCTAAGCCGATAAAGTTTGGAGAAAAGCATAACGTAACCACTGGACAATGAGATTGGTTAACTGGAACTAACTAAACAAAAAGACGACCATTAAGGTTGTCTTTTTGATTTTAAAAGCGGGAGTTGAAGCAGAAGCACGGGGGAAGAAGAATCGTTCCCATGTGTCAGCTAAACGATTGTAGCTTTTTCAATAAATGTTCCAACGCTTCCTTTTCATCTTGACCAGAGGTTTCAATAGTTACTTTTTGTTGGTTTCCTAACATGAGTGTCGTTACACCAAGCAATGACTTCAAATTTACTTTTCTGCCTTTCAGAGTAAGAGAAATTTCGGAGTGAAATCGTGAAGCTTCCTGAACTAATTGAGTAATAGGTTTTAGGCCTAGAACATCCTTATTATTAAGCTCAACAGTTTGTTGTATCATAAAAAGTCTCCTTTCTAAACTTTTTTATTTCTTGAAAAACAATCGCTGCTTTATAAAAGTATGGTGATTTACCCCGTTAAATAATTATTATTAAGGATTTTAAATGAATTTAAACTTTATGTCATATAACTTGTGAGAGGATTTTCCAAATTATTTTTATAGAAAGTGATGGAGCAATGAAAATCATTGGGATTGATTTAGCTGGACCGAGCAATTATAAAGAAACTGTCTTGGCTGTATTTGAAAAACAAGCAGGTGCGTTAAAATTTATCAAACATTTGAGTAATATTAGTGACCTGGAAATATTAAATGAAGTTACACTTCAAAGTCAGAATGATGAAGTGGTGATCGGAATCGACGCACCTTTATCCTATCAGGATGGCGGCGGGGACCGGCCGGGTGATAAGGCACTACGGCAATACATTGTGTCCTTAGGGATGAAATCCGGGTCCATTATGCCGCCTACGTTTAATCGGATGGTTTATCTTACTTTAAGAGGGATTAAGCTCAGCAGGGAAATCGGAAATTTGAAAACCGAGAATCTTATTTCGATGGTGGAAGTGCACCCGGGTGCCGTTATCGGTTCAAGAATTTTTCGGAGTAATCTTGAGTATGTTTTGAGCTATAAGCAAGATTTACCTGCAAGGACATTCATAAGAAAATGGTTTAAGGAGCAGAAATTGAATGATTTGCCGGTATTAATAGAAAATGAAAGTCATTCCATTGATGCTTGCGCTGCAGCATTAGGGGCATGGCATTGGAGGGATAAACAGTTTCAGCCAAAGTGGATTTTTCCTGCCGATCCCCCGCTGCATCCTTATGATTATTGTTGTTAAAAACATATCAGGAGTTGTTTCGGCACTGGCCGATTCCGGATGCTTCGACTGTAATCGGCAGCTTTGCTATATTTAATTATGGGTATCAATTATTTTCTGCCATTCGACCAAGAGGGCCGCTCTCATCAATAATATCCATCAACTCGTATACCGATATTGGAAACATTGGAAATCCGAAGGCATATGGAGTTAGGTCATAGAGCTGGAAATAGATGACGAGCGTTTTATCAGCAATGTAAAAATCCTGATCAGGCTTTATGCTGGTGAAATCGCTTAGAAGGAAAATATCACGTTTTTTGATTTGCCCTTGAATAAGGGTAGTGAGCCTTTTGATATACTCACTTCCAGGTTTGAACAGGTCCTTGAGTTGCACCAGCGTTTCTTTTTGAAGGTCGAAAGTTAACGATTTGATATAGGTCATTCCATGGGCTGCATGTTCATGATACGTATAATTTGAGAGGCTTAAGCTCAATACATTACGCTGGTTATTTTTTATTTCAAAGGTTCCGAGTATTTCACTGACAGTGGAAGGCATATCCGCAATCTGCTTATCAATCAGTTTTTGGGTTTGTTGAACAATCGCCTGATTGATGTATCGTTCCAGCCGTTGGTTTCGATGGTTAACTACTTGTGGATAAATGACTTCCTTTTTGGGACCGCTCTTAATGATAAACGGTTTAATTTCTACGGGTAATATTATTGGCATTACTCTCAGCCCTTTTTGACTTATCTTATTCGTGAGCGCATGGCAGAGTGAAAGACGGAAGGAGCGTTTAGAAATAATCTGCTAGGTTCATCCAGGATTAATTATGGTAAAATATCGGAAAGATTAGCCCGTTTAATGGAGGCTAGAATATTTATACGGAGGGATTAAAACGTGCCGCAATTAATTTTTAAAGGAGTAAGTGTAGAGCAAGTAAAAAAAATTAGTACACCTTTGGTAAAGGAATTGGCTATGCTCTGCCAGTGTGAAACTGATAATTTCACTTTTGAAATTGTGGATTCGATTTTTGTATATAATGGAGAAGAAGTGATAGGGTTTCCGTTTATTGAAGTAAAATGGTTCGATCGAGGACAAAAAGTTCAAGATGAATTTGCAGCCATTACAACTAAACATATACATAGTCTGGGAATTGAAGATATAGAAATTGCTTTTAGTGTCTTTTCTGAGTCAGATTATTATTTAAATGGTAAAAGTTTTGCGTAATTTTCAATTAGGAACACATTTTTCAAGTCATTATAAAATCACAAACTCAGAAGGAGTATAACATGACATTTTTAGAAAAAATTAAACCACATTTAATTAGTCAAGATATCTTGATTCAGGACATAGTCCTTCATGCACTGCACGATTATCCATTGGTCCCTGAAGAGTGGACAGTAGAATTACTGAAAGAAGCTTTTAAAAACAAGGAAAAGCAATCTTATATTCTCATCTATGTAGATAATCAGACGATTAATGAAGAGGCACTCAAGGTCTTGATTGAAAATATTCCCAGCATGGACAAGTCCAAGGTCCATTTAGCAATAAACCTTCTGTTGAAGCTTGAACCGGAACTTGCTCTTAAATATAGGGAATCCCTGGAAAAATATCTTCCCAAGGATATGTGGTCTATTTATGAACTAACTGCAAATGGGACAGAAGAAGAAGTTTATATGGAATACGGAAAAATATTAAACGATCTTGACCACACAGGCCCATATCAGAACGAATTATACATAAAGGGCAAAATACTAGCGTCCAGCATCGTGAAAAATGGCTGGGTGACAGAAGAGGAAATCGGCATTATTCTTCGCGAGGAGTTGGAAGAACAATGGATTTCCTTTCATGGGATTTTGGCGATTTATATGATTGGCTTGCTAAAGTTAGAAAAATATATACCTATGCTGGCAGGCTTGTTAGGACGTGATGAGGATGTTTTGCTGGAAGAGGTGGCAGCTGCGTTAATTCAGTTTCAATCGGATGATGTAGTGAAGGAAGTTGCACCATATTTATATAGAGAGGATTCGATTATCTTTGCAGCTTCTGTTGTTGAAAATATTAAAACAGACTTCGCCATTCAGGTTTTACGTGAGGCTTATGATGCGGCTGAAGAAATTGGTGATCAAGACATCCTTATTGAAGCCCTATGTCATCACTTTTCTAGAGAGGCACTGCCTGAAATTAGCCGCCATATGAAAAACGAGTATACATCAAACTTAGTTGATATTGAGCAGACGGTTTATAGTTACTATTCTATTTTGGGGGAGCACCATCCTGACCTAGATTTATGGAGAGAAGTCGCTCTTAAAAGAGAAATGGACTATAGAAATACTAAGAGTCAAGGAGCATTAGTTAAACCCGCACCTATTCGGACCGAAACGAAGGTAGGCCGAAACGATCCCTGCCCTTGTGGAAGCGGGAAAAAATATAAAAAATGTTGTGGGAAATAGAATTTTGTAATCACAGATCGCTGAAGAACAGCACGACTGGGAAGAGACCGTTTATATCATTGGAAAGAAGGATGTCTCATAAAATCGAGGCATCCTTCTCTTTTTAATGGAAAAGAAAGGATTATAACTTTTTTTGTCGAATTACTGTGAGAATGTAAAACACCCTGCATTAGAAAAAATGGGAGGTACAGAATGATTACGAAAAAAACACTAATCATAAATGATCAAAAGATTTCCTATATGGATGAAGGTGCCAAAACTGCCCCGCCCGTTTTGCTTATTCACGGCGTTCCAGAATCCAGCATGCTCTGGAAACACGTCATCCCTGAAATTGCTGCATTAGGATTTCGGGCGATTGCACCAGACCTTCCGGGATTTGGACAGAGTGACCGTTTTTCATACGCGTCTACTTGGGAAAACTATGTTACTTTTATCAATGATTTCATGGAAGCACTAGAATTAGAAAAAATCCATCTTGCTGTCCATGACTGGGGTGGAATGATCGGTTTAAGATGGGCGTGTGACAATCCGGATAAAGTGGAAAGCTTGATTATTACTGATACAGTTTTGCTGCCTGGATATACGTGGCATCCACTTGCCCAAAAATGGAGAACGCCTGGTTATGGTGAAAAAGTAATGGAAGCAATGGCGAATAAGGAATCATGGATGGCAGGAATGAAAAAGGAGATTCCGTCTGTAGAAGAGGAGATATTGGAAGACTTCTTTGCGATTTTTGAAGCGGCTGAGAAAAGGAACGTAATTTTAGAATTATATCGCTCTGCCAATCAACAACTAACAGAACCATATCTGAATCTTTCTGCTATAAGAACGCCAGTTACGATTCTTTGGGGTGAAAATGATCCATACATTTCAACTGATTTTGCTTATCAAACCCGTGACCAGCAATTCCCGCACGCAGCAGTACATATCATTCCAGAAACGGGGCATTTTATTCATGTTCAGTCTCCCGAAAAGGTCATTCCGCTTGTAAAAGAACATTTTTTATCGATTTTAAAATAATTTTACGGAATTTCGTTTTAGGGGAGTCATGAGGGAAGCCCGGGTGAATCTTTTTGGAAAATTGTCCTTATGAAAGGGCTAAGAGGACAAACCGCGTGTTTTTGAGAAATGTCCTCATGAAGACGGCCATGAGGACAAACCGCGTGAATCTTACTGAAGAAGCGTCCTCATGAAAAGGCTATGAGGACAATATGGGTGATTTTAGCTGGAGAAATGTCCTCATGAAGAGCTCCATGAAGACAGCTCAAGTGAATCTTACTAGAAAAGTGCCCTCATGAAAGGTCCACGAGGACAACATAGGTGATTTTAGCTGGAGAAATGTCCTTATGAAGAGGTCCATGAGGACAACACGAGTGAAATCTACTGGAAAAGTGTCCTCATGAAAGGGCTATGAGGACACCCTGAGTAAATTTTGCTGGAGAAGTGTCCTCATGAAAGGCCCATGAGGACAACATAGGTGATTTTTGCTCGAGATATGTCCTCATGAAGAGGGCGATGAGGACAACTCGAGGGAATCTTACTGGAGGAGTATCCTCATGAAAGGTCCATGAGGACAACATAGGTGATTTTAGCTCGAGATATGTCCTCATGAAGAGGGCGATGAGGACAACTCGAGGGAATCTTACTGGAGAAGTGTCCTCATGAAAGGCCCATGAGGATAACATAGGTGATTTTAGCTCGAGATATGTCCTCATGAAGAGGGCGATGAGGACAACTCGAGGGAATCTTACTGGAGAAGTGTCCTCATGAAAGGCCCATGAGGATAAGCAAATGAATTTTACTAGAAAAGTCTCCTCAAGAAAGGTCCACGGGGACACCCAGAATGAATCTTACTGGAGAAATGTCTTCATAGCAGGGTAGCAAGTTGTTTTTGTTTACCAAAATTTACAGATAGATTCCAATTTTAAAAGATGATATATTTGTTTTGTAAGTTATTACTACAGAGAAGTACTCAAGAGGCTGAAGAGGCGCCCCTGCTAAGGGTGTAGGTCGGGTAACCGGCGCGAGGGTTCAAATCCCTTCTTCTCTGCCATTAAAAAATATGCCGGTTTAGCTCAATTGGTAGAGCAACTGACTTGTAATCAGTAGGTTGGGGGTTCAAGTCCTCTAGCCGGCACCATTCAAAATATTGCGGGTGTGGCGGAATTGGCAGACGCACCAGACTTAGGATCTGGCGCCTTCGGGCGTGGGGGTTCGACTCCCTTCACCCGCACCAGAAAGATTATTCCGCAGTAGCTCAGTGGTAGAGCTATCGGCTGTTAACCGATCGGTCGTAGGTTCGAATCCTACCTGCGGAGTCATAGTCCAACAAGGACACTAAGAAAGGGTCAGGGCGGGAACGCAGCAGCCATAATTAGTGAAATTGTGTGGGCTATTACATACGGACATAATTTAAAAAGCTAAACCCGCCATCAGTTGGGTTTAGCTTTTTTTGAATGTGAACCAATTCCACCATTTCTTATGATTGGCAGCCGCAATTTGCAATTTCGTTTCTTCTTTTATGCCTCTAATTCGTTCAGCTTCTAGTTGGTCTAACCGTTCTACATGCTTTAATATTTGATTAATTTTTTCTTCTTGAAAAGCTTCCCGTACAGCCTTTTCCTTCAAAAGCTTAATTAAATCCAAGTTTATTTGCTCTAAATGTTCAATTTTTTCCAATAATTCTTCATGATTGCAATTGTGCTCCACAACTTGGTTACTAGTATAATGAAGGGAGGCTGTTTCGGTACTAGTTTCCAAGATTTTTTCTTCAGAAACTTCTTTTTGTTCAATTCGTTCCATTAATTCTTCATGGTTACAATTGTGCACGACAACTTCTTCATTGTTACAATTGTTCTCGACAACTTGGTCGTTAGTATTCTGTACGGGTTCAATTTCCGTAGTAGAGTCTGTGCTATTTTCTTCAGAAGCCCATTTCAATACCGCCTCAGCAGACTGTTCCATCGTCATACCCTCTTGCTTACTGCATTCCATTAATTTGCGGAATGAATGAACATCCTTTTCAAAATAGACTCTATGCCCTCGATTGTTCCGGTGAACACGGTACCCATGACCTTCGAGGAGTGCGGCGTACTTCCTTAATGTACTGGCATCTATTCCAAGCTTTTTTTGTACATCACTAGGTGAATACATTTCCGTCATTCATTTCACCTCTATTAAACATAATAAAAAAGTAAATGGTGAAAATAATACTGTAATAGCCCGATGTTATTTTATAAATAGGTTAAAAGCGATTGAAATAAGCCAACCTAGCGCAAGAAAAACTGATAGATATGTACCTAATCCAACTAAAATCTCTGCCATGATTCCTACTCCTTTAATTCGGGCTTTGGTTTCAATTCTCTTCAATGTCATTATAGCAGGCAAATTTTTAAAATTTGTCGAAAATAGGGAGGTTAATCAATTTGTAAAAAGACTGTTAACTTCCCTTAATAAATGGCGGGGATAGAAAAGGTATTATGATGTGAAAAATCCACCAAAAAGAGTTTACCGATTAGGTGGATTCACGACTAACAATTTTATATTATTTGGCGAATACATGATGTCCAATTGTCATGACGACTGGACGTGTACGAATCCAATTATCTGTGGCAATGGCAGGGTTATAAAAATAAATGCAATCATTTAACCGATCTTTTCTTGTCAATGCCTCTTCTACTGCACGTATGGAATCATCTGAAGCAGGCTTCCTAATCTCGCCATTTTGAACAGGTGAAAAGGCATAGGCATGTCCAACTACTTGATTAATAACGCCTGTCACCGTTTTCGGAAAACGTGGTGATTCCACGCGATTTAATACAACGGTCGCAACGGCTACTTTTCCTTGATAGGGTTCACCTTTTGCTTCAGCCTCTACTAATCTGGCAAATAAGTCTTTTTCATTATTTGAAATGGAAATAGCTGGTGATGCCGGTACTTTCTCAGGCAATTGCTTAGAGATTTCCATCTCGGGTTTTGTGGAGTGAAGGGCTATTTCTTTTGTCTTCTCTGGCTTTTGCATGATCTCTTCTGTATTTATTTGATTGTAATTGCTAGTATTGTCTTGCTGATCATTCTCGGTAATACCACCATATTTTTGCTCAAGGCTTACAGGTATATTTTCTGTTACAGCGCGATCATCGGTAATAGCCTCTGCACTTTTACTTATTCCTATGAAAGAACTTGTAGCTACACAAGCTACAATTAATGTTTTTATATATGTTTTTTTCATGTGTGCTACCTCCTGAATTTTTGCTTTATATTACTCTATCATTGGATGGTATTTAATTTACAGAACGATAGCATTACATTTCTTTTTAGTTTGATGAACAAAATTTCGGAAAACAATCAATTATGACATGAAACCAATATTCCCGTCATAAACAATCCAATAATACGAAAGGGAGGAATATATATCCAAAAACTTGTGTTGTCAGTTGGAAGGGATGAATTATCCACCAATTGTATGGCTTATAATTTGGTAAAATCGTAAATTATAAATCTGATAGGTGTAGGAAAAGAGGAACATCCAGATAATAAGTATAATAGAAACTTGTACTTCCGCATCAACAAGGTCAGCAACATCGTTTTGATGACAAGAACAGAGAAATCAATGGTACTTTCTTTCTTATATATTGCAAGAGGTTCTTTGGGATTAAAATACCAGTAGATATTTTATTTAAAAGAAGATATATTTAATTCCTGTCGCTAAACATGAATAACGGCAGTATCTGCGAGTAACATTAATAAATCCGGAGAAAAATTATACCGAAATAATAATGAATGTGTTATTATATAAAAGTCGCTTTTGAAATTTTGTGTCTCAATCAGAAATGGAAAAAATTGATGATTGATAGATGAATAGAAATGGGATATCATATTCTTTGTCACTTCTTAGAAGTTGACAATGAGGATAGTTCTTTGAAAACTAAACAAACAAAAACGTCAACAAACAATAATAATCATGTTTCTTCTATATAAATAGAAAACATGAGCCAACGTAACATTTTTGAGCTGATCAACTCAACTTTCCCCCGTATTAACGCGCAGTAATATCCTTCGGATAAACTGCCCGTAAATACCCGGAAAATTCGACTAACCATCGCGGGAAAAACATCCGCGACGGAAGTCTCATTTTTTTGGAGAGTTTGATCCTGGCTCAGGACGAACGCTGGCGGCGTGCCTAATACATGCAAGTCGAGCGAATCACTGGGAGCTTGCTCCTGGTGGTTAGCGGCGGACGGGTGAGTAACACGTGGGCAACCTGCCTGTAAGACTGGGATAACTTCGGGAAACCGGAGCTAATACCGGATAATTTCTTCCCTCGCATGAGGGAAGGTTGAAAGTCGGTTTCGGCTGACACTTACAGATGGGCCCGCGGCGCATTAGCTAGTTGGTGAGGTAACGGCTCACCAAGGCGACGATGCGTAGCCGACCTGAGAGGGTGATCGGCCACACTGGGACTGAGACACGGCCCAGACTCCTACGGGAGGCAGCAGTAGGGAATCTTCCACAATGGACGAAAGTCTGATGGAGCAACGCCGCGTGAGCGATGAAGGCCTTCGGGTCGTAAAGCTCTGTTGTCAGGGAAGAACAAGTATCGGAGTAACTGCCGGTACCTTGACGGTACCTGACCAGAAAGCCACGGCTAACTACGTGCCAGCAGCCGCGGTAATACGTAGGTGGCAAGCGTTGTCCGGAATTATTGGGCGTAAAGCGCGCGCAGGCGGTCCTTTAAGTCTGATGTGAAAGCCCACGGCTCAACCGTGGAGGGTCATTGGAAACTGGGGGACTTGAGTGCAGAAGAGGAAAGCGGAATTCCACGTGTAGCGGTGAAATGCGTAGAGATGTGGAGGAACACCAGTGGCGAAGGCGGCTTTCTGGTCTGTAACTGACGCTGAGGCGCGAAAGCGTGGGGAGCAAACAGGATTAGATACCCTGGTAGTCCACGCCGTAAACGATGAGTGCTAAGTGTTAGAGGGTTTCCGCCCTTTAGTGCTGCAGCTAACGCATTAAGCACTCCGCCTGGGGAGTACGGCCGCAAGGCTGAAACTCAAAGGAATTGACGGGGGCCCGCACAAGCGGTGGAGCATGTGGTTTAATTCGAAGCAACGCGAAGAACCTTACCAGGTCTTGACATCCTCTGACACTCCTAGAGATAGGAATTTCCCCTTCGGGGGACAGAGTGACAGGTGGTGCATGGTTGTCGTCAGCTCGTGTCGTGAGATGTTGGGTTAAGTCCCGCAACGAGCGCAACCCTTGATCTTAGTTGCCAGCATTCAGTTGGGCACTCTAAGGTGACTGCCGGTGACAAACCGGAGGAAGGTGGGGATGACGTCAAATCATCATGCCCCTTATGACCTGGGCTACACACGTGCTACAATGGATGGTACAAAGGGCAGCGAAGCCGCGAGGTGGAGCCAATCCCATAAAACCATTCTCAGTTCGGATTGCAGGCTGCAACTCGCCTGCATGAAGCCGGAATCGCTAGTAATCGCGGATCAGCATGCCGCGGTGAATACGTTCCCGGGCCTTGTACACACCGCCCGTCACACCACGAGAGTTTGTAACACCCGAAGTCGGTGGGGTAACCGTAAGGAGCCAGCCGCCTAAGGTGGGACAGATGATTGGGGTGAAGTCGTAACAAGGTAGCCGTATCGGAAGGTGCGGCTGGATCACCTCCTTTCTAAGGATATAAGCTGGACCTATGAGCCAGACAATACATGTTTGTTTGATTGTTTCTTGTTTGTTTAGTTTTGAGGGAATTATCTCTCAGAACTTTCGTTCTTTGAAAACTAGATAATCGTATAGAAGAAGTAACCAAGTAAGAACCGAGTAATCGCCATTTTAGTTTTTCTCTCTTATATTTAAGAGTAAAAACCTTTTAGGTTAAGTTAGAAAGGGCGCACGGTGAATGCCTTGGCACTAGGAGCCGATGAAGGACGGGACTAACACCGATATGCTTCGGGGAGCTGTAAGTAAGCGCCGATCCGGAGATTTCCGAATGGGGAAACCCACTGTTCGTAATGGAGCAGTATCTTTACCTGAATACATAGGGTATTGATGGCAGACCCGGGGAACTGAAACATCTAAGTACCCGGAGGAAGAGAAAGCAAACGCGATTCCCTGAGTAGCGGCGAGCGAAACGGGAACAGCCCAAACCGAAAGGCTTGCCTTTCGGGGTTGTAGGACACTCAACATGGAGTTACAAAGGAACGGGGTAGATGAAGCGGTCTGGAAAGGCTGGCCATAGAAGGTAAAAGCCCTGTAGTCGAAACTTCGTTCCCTCCTGAGTGGATCCTGAGTACGGCCGGACACGTGAAATCCGGTCGGAAGCAGGGAGGACCATCTCCCAAGGCTAAATACTCCCTAGTGACCGATAGTGAACCAGTACCGTGAGGGAAAGGTGAAAAGCACCCCGGAAGGGGAGTGAAAGAGAACCTGAAACCGTGTGCCTACAAGTAGTCAGAGCCCGTTCATGGGTGATGGCGTGCCTTTTGTAGAATGAACCGGCGAGTTACGATTGCATGCGAGGTTAAGTTGAAGAGACGGAGCCGCAGCGAAAGCGAGTCTGAATAGGGCGAAATAGTATGTAGTCGTAGACCCGAAACCAGGTGATCTACCCATGTCCAGGGTGAAGTCCAGGTAACACTGGATGGAGGCCCGAACCCACGCACGTTGAAAAGTGCGGGGATGAGGTGTGGGTAGCGGAGAAATTCCAATCGAACTTGGAGATAGCTGGTTCTCTCCGAAATAGCTTTAGGGCTAGCCTCACGTAGTTAGAGTCTTGGAGGTAGAGCACTGTTTGGACTAGGGGCCCTCATCGGGTTACCGAATTCAGACAAACTCCGAATGCCAATGACTTATCCGTGGGAGTCAGACTGCGAGTGATAAGATCCGTAGTCAAAAGGGAAACAGCCCAGACCACCAGCTAAGGTCCCAAAGTATACGTTAAGTGGAAAAGGATGTGGTGTTGCTTAGACAACCAGGATGTTGGCTTAGAAGCAGCCACCATTTAAAGAGTGCGTAATAGCTCACTGGTCGAGTGACTCTGCGCCGAAAATGTACCGGGGCTAAACGTATCACCGAAGCTGTGGGTGGACACCTTGTGGTGTCCGCGGTAGGAGAGCGTTCTAAGGGCGTTGAAGCTGGACCGTAAGGACTGGTGGAGCGCTTAGAAGTGAGAATGCCGGTATGAGTAGCGAAAGATGAGTGAGAATCTCATCCACCGTATGCCTAAGGTTTCCTGAGGAAGGCTCGTCCGCTCAGGGTTAGTCGGGACCTAAGCCGAGGCCGAAAGGCGTAGGCGATGGACAACAGGTTGATATTCCTGTACCACCTCTTTATCGTTTGAGTGATGGGGGGACGCAGGAGGATAGGGTAAGCGCACTGCTGGATATGTGCGTGTAAGCAGTTAGGCCGGTGAATAGGAAAATCCGTTCACCATCAGGTTGAGCTGTGATGCCGAGGGAAATATAGTACCGAAGTTCCTGATTCCACACTGCCAAGAAAAGCCTCTAGCGATGATATTGGGTGCCCGTACCGCAAACCGACACAGGTAGGCGAGGAGAGAATCCTAAGGTGAGCGAGAGAACTCTCGTTAAGGAACTCGGCAAAATGACCCCGTAACTTCGGGAGAAGGGGTGCTTTTTGGGGTGAATAGCCCCGAAGAGCCGCAGTGAATAGGCCCAGGCGACTGTTTAGCAAAAACACAGGTCTCTGCAAAGCCGCAAGGCGAAGTATAGGGGCTGACGCCTGCCCGGTGCTGGAAGGTTAAGAGGAGGGGTTAGCCTTAAAAGCGAAGCTCTGAATCGAAGCCCCAGTAAACGGCGGCCGTAACTATAACGGTCCTAAGGTAGCGAAATTCCTTGTCGGGTAAGTTCCGACCCGCACGAAAGGCGTAACGATCTGGGCACTGTCTCAACGAGAGACTCGGTGAAATTATAGTACCTGTGAAGATGCAGGTTACCCGCGACAGGACGGAAAGACCCCATGGAGCTTTACTGTAGCCTGATATTGAATTTTGGTACAGCTTGTACAGGATAGGTAGGAGCCTGAGAAACCGGAGCGCCAGCTTCGGTGGAGGCGTCGGTGGGATACTACCCTGGCTGTATTGAAATTCTAACCCGCACCCCTTATCGGGGTGGGAGACAGTGTCAGGTGGGCAGTTTGACTGGGGCGGTCGCCTCCTAAAATGTAACGGAGGCGCCCAAAGGTTCCCTCAGAATGGTTGGAAATCATTCGCAGAGTGTAAAGGCACAAGGGAGCTTGACTGCGAGACCTACAAGTCGAGCAGGGACGAAAGTCGGGCTTAGTGATCCGGTGGTTCCGCATGGAAGGGCCATCGCTCAACGGATAAAAGCTACCCTGGGGATAACAGGCTTATCTCCCCCAAGAGTCCACATCGACGGGGAGGTTTGGCACCTCGATGTCGGCTCATCGCATCCTGGGGCTGTAGTCGGTCCCAAGGGTTGGGCTGTTCGCCCATTAAAGCGGTACGCGAGCTGGGTTCAGAACGTCGTGAGACAGTTCGGTCCCTATCCGTCGTGGGCGCAGGAAATTTGAGAGGAGCTGTCCTTAGTACGAGAGGACCGGGATGGACGCACCGCTGGTGTACCAGTTGTCTTGCCAAAGGCATCGCTGGGTAGCTATGTGCGGACGGGATAAGTGCTGAAAGCATCTAAGCATGAAGCCCCCCTCGAGATGAGATTTCCCATAGCGTCAAGCTAGTAAGATCCCTGAAAGATGATCAGGTTGATAGGTCAGAGGTGGAAGCGCGGTGACGTGTGGAGCTGACTGATACTAATCGATCGAGGACTTAACCAATTTAATATGTAAGGTGAACTCGTTCTTATTTACTTCTTCTGCATTATCTAGTTTTGAGGGAATGAAAACCTTTAAAAATAGTCCGGCAGCATTGGCGAGAAGGTAACACCCGTTCCCATCCCGAACACGGAAGTTAAGCTTCTCAGCGCCGATGGTAGTCGGGACGCAAGTCCCTGTGAGAGTAGGACGCTGCCGGGCAAACAAAAAGACAACCATTTTCAGGTTGTCTTTTTGTTTGCATGCTTTTCAGGCTTGTATGAGGCAGAAGAACCGTCCCCATGCTTCACCCGTGCTTCATTATTTATTCGGCCATTCGGTATCTGCAATTGGTTTTCCATCAACTGTGAGGTTTTGGAATATACTGCCTTCCTGGAACATATTGCCGTCGTTGATGTTGACATTTTCCATCGTAATATTCTTTACGTATTGGAAATACAACGGCTTGTCAGCATGTACGGTTACGTTCTTTAATGTTAGACCGTCAACAGGGCTTTCATATAGTCCTTGGAAGAAGGAAGCCTCTTGGGCACCTTCAGCAGTAATATTTTCAATCGTAATATTTTTAATGTAAGGTGTTTTTTCATCAATTACTCCATCGTAAGGAAGTGGAGTACCATTTGATGTATAGTTCGAGTTAATGTTGAACACATCGCCTCCAATATCTTTCATCATAATATTGTCAAATGTAAGATTTTCAATAGTACCACCGCGTCCACGAAGAGTTTTCATACGAATACCGATGTTGGTACCATCGAAAATATCATCTCTAGCGACAACATTTTTAACGCCGCCGGACATTTCACTACCAATTGTTACTCCTCCGTGTCCATGATGCATAATGTTGTTTCTGATTTCGATGTTTTGGCTTGGTATGCCAACTCGGCGGCCATCTTCATCCTTACCAGATTTAATCGCGATACAGTCATCGCCAACATTAAAGTACGAACCATAAATCTTTAATCCATTAACAGAGTCTGGATCAACACCATCTGTGTTTGGAGCATCAACAGGTTCAGCTGGGTTTTCAACGTATACACTATCGATCACCATATTGTTTGTGTATAATGGGTGAATGGTCCAAGATGGTGAATTTTTAATGTTTAGATCTTGAAGCAGAACGTTTTCTGAATTTACAGTTTGAACCAATCTTGGCCGGGCAATTTGAGTTGCTGGATTGGTTGCTTTTGGATTATCCCACCATAATCCCATATCAAAGTAAACAGTTGTACTAGCATCTGTGTTAGCATCGTATCTTCCATTGTTATAGTCATATGTCCCAGCAAGGTTTACTTTTTTATAAGGGAATCCATATTTATCTGTTCCGTTCTCTGGCTTTCCTACGATAGGACCAGCATTTCCATCGATTGTTCCTTCACCAATAATTTTTAGATTTTTAACATCTTGAGCTTCAATTAAACTTTGATAAGATCTAAAAGTTGTTCCTTCCCAACGATTGTTGTCAAGAACTGGATAGTCTTCTATGTCTTGACTTCCTAGAATGGTTGCATCTTTTCGGACCTCGAATGTCATATTGCTTTTTAAATCTAATGGGGCAGATAAATATTTTCCAGCAGGAAGAATAACCACACTGTTAGGGCTGGCAGAAGCTGCATCAATAGCTGCTTGAATGGCTGCAGTATCTTTTGTTACACCGTCACCTTTTGCTCCAAAATCTTTAACATTGAATACTTTACCCAACACATCAGTTTTAATGTTAACGTGTGCACTTTCATTTGAATGATTACCTGCAGCATCTCTTGCAACAACTTTGAAACTATACATCTTATTCGGCTTTAAGTCTTTTACGGTAAAGTTTGACATAGCAATTCCATATTCATTTGGTGTTGAACTTCCAGCCAATTTACCATTTACATAGACATCATAAGCTGCTATTCCAGTATTGTCAGTAGACCTATCCCAGATTAGACTTACAGATTTATAGGTTGTTGCATACGCGTAAACATTAATAGGGGCTGTTGGTGCTTGCTTGTCAACAGAAACGTGAGCATTTGATTTTGCTGGTGTTGTCGCTGCGAAGGCACCAAATGGGGCTATCACGGAACAGCCTAAAGCAAGGCCTAGTGCGCCAGTTAGATAGGTTTTTTTACCAAATTTCATAGAATATACCCTCCTAATTTTTAGTAGTTTAAATGAAACTGCTTACAATGTTAGGTGTTACAAATTCTTATTTGCTGGGTATTACCACTCGAAAAAATAAAAACGTTTTCATTCTTTGGTATCCTAATATTTTTGTCTCGGTGCACCATCCTTTTTTCTTATTTTAACGTTAACAATTCTTTGCAAAACTAATAATTTATAGTTTTTAAACTTTTTATCTCAAAAAATGTTAACGTTAACAATTTTTTCTAATTTTTATTTTACTATTCAGATAAGATTTATGAAAGTGACCAAATTACCATCTGAGAGCAGTATTAAAAATAGAAATATAGTCTCGCTTTTCTTATTAGTTAGTTCTTTTTATGGGAAATTTGACGGATAATTGTTTTTATTTTCAGATAAATCAAAAGGAAGATATGAAAATTTTGTATTATAATGAAAATAATTAGAGGAACTTTCTTTTCTTCAACTATTGAAAGTGAGGTTTAACTGTAATGGAATGCAACATAGAAACCTGTACCAACTTCCTTAGGGGAGCGCGATACATTGTCGTCCTGAGCGGCGCCGGCATCAGCACGGAATCGGGAATCAAGGATTTTCGCTCTAAAACAGGCGTATACCAGATGGCCCCTGAATATATCCTGTCACTTGATTATTTTTATAAGAATCCAAAAGATTTTTATCAGTTTGCTTTTGATAATCTATACCATCCGGATGCCATCCCAAATAAAGGCCACGAAATACTGGCAAAATGGGAGGAACAGGGCAAAGTACAGCACATTATTACCCAGAACATCGACGGCCTCCATCAGAAGGCCGGCAGCAAAAGCGTTATCGAGTTTCACGGTACGATGAAAACCGCCTCTTGTTTGCATTGTGGAAAAATCTATCCTTCCTCGGAAATGGTTGATCGTTTTGAAAGAATGGAGGATTTTTTTGTATGCAGCACTTGCGAAACAAAGCGCGAAAAAGACCGCTATATCAAGCCTGATGTTGTTTTGTTTGGAGATACAGGTAAATGGTTTTCAGTGGAGGGGTTTAATACGGTTCTTCAGCAAATTGATCAGGCGGATTGTATTTTGGTATTGGGCACAAGTCTTCAAGTGACTCCTTTTTCGACTTTTCCGCAATACAGAAGGAAGGGCGTACCGCTGATTATTATCAATAAAGGCGGAACTCCTTATGATCGTGGAGAGGGAGCATTTGTCATTCATGATTCAATTGGAAAAACATTGTCCCTAATTGATGAAGGTTTATGATGAGTCTAATCCTTTCCTGGAAGTGTGATAACAGATGAAATTGATTGATGCCCACATCCATTTAGATAAATATAAAGATAAAGAAATTGAGCTTATTCTTGATGGTTCGGACTGGCTTGAAGCAGTGGTGGCCGTGTCTTTTGATCTTGAATCATGCATGAGAAACTTGCAAATATCAAGAAAATATCAAAAAGTAAAGCCTGCATTTGGATTTCATCCGGAGCAAGGACTGCCAAGTGAAGCTGACTTAAGCAGCCTGATTGACTGGATGACAAAGCATCAATCTGAAATGATTGCGGTTGGCGAGGTGGGGCTGCCGTACTATTTAAGAAAAGAACAAAAGGTTTCTAATAAGCAGTATGGCCAATATATTGAACTACTTGAAGAGTTCATGAAGCTAGCTAGGAAATGGGAAAAACCGATTGCTTTGCATGCCGTTTATGATGATGCTCCGATTGTTTGCGATCTTTTAGAAAAACATTCAGTCGAAAAGGCACATTTTCATTGGTTCAAAGGGGACGATCAAACGATAGAGAGAATGATTGAAAATGGTTATTTTATTTCCGTTACACCGGAGATTGTCTATAAGGAAAAAATCCAAAGGGTAGCCAATACTTACCCGTTGGAGCAAATGATGGTTGAAACAGACGGTCCATGGCCATTCGAAGGTCCTTTTTTAGAGAAAATGACGCACCCGGCCATGATGAGGGAATCAATTTCCATAATAGCAAAAATAAAAAATCTCTCAGAAACAGAAGTTTCGGAAAGAGTATTGGGGAACACCAAGTCATTTTATAGGATTTAAACATTTGTTGCTTATTTTGGGGAAACATAAATCATCCTGACTTCGAGGAGTGAGACTATGTTCTTGCAAGGAACGATTATTGCAGGTGAATTTGATACGTCTTTGAATGAGTTTTCCTTACAGAAAGTGAAATATTTCGAAACGGAGTCTGTCCTAAAAGAAAACCAAATAAACGAAATATACGATTATTTAAAAAGACATCAGCATGAAAATGAGGGCCAGATCATTACCTTATATGATCAATTGCCCCTGCCATTATCGCAGAATGAAATTAATCAGTTAATCGCTGATTTGGAGAGAGTAAGGTCCATGTTCAACTAACACTCAAAATTAGCCAATACCATCATAAAAAGAAGCAGACTCATGATCTGCTTCTTTTTATGATGGGCCTGCTGTATTTACAAAAACTCGTGGATTTCAGTTTAAGGCTGGCGATGATTAATTCAGCGGGATCTTCAGGATGCATGACATTTTCTTCCATGCCCTGCACGAGGTTTGTTCTCTCCCGCCAAGTCAGTTACGACCGTACTTGGTGTTAATGCAGTGACACGAATATTATGTTTCTTTACCTCAAGCATAAGAGATTCTGTTAATCCTAAAACAGCAAATTTAGATGCGCTGTAGGCACTGGTTACAGTAGCAGCTTTTTGGCCGGCAGACGATGAAATATTGATTATATCAGATGATTTTCTTTCAACCATGCCGGGCAACACTGCGTTTGTTACATTTAGACATCCATTAGGTTTACTACACCTACACCTACGCCTTCTTTAGCTAAAACGATGGCAGTTGTACATCCAATGCCTCTACCTGCTCCTTAGTAATGAGAGCCGTTTTCCTTTTAAAGAAATCATTTTCTCACTTCTAAAAATATCAACATAAAAACAAATCGGTACGTTAATACTATCTGAAAGACCACAATTATCACTCGACAATGGGTCTTCCCTGATTAGCATCTTTAGATACGGCAAATTTATTTTAAATTAGCATGTCTACCATAGATTTTATTGGGATATAAGTCTTTTTTCTCCATGAAATGAAGCATGACAGGTTCATAAAAAAGTAATAAATAGCAGTCGTTCGAATGCGAATAAAAAGTGTAGGAGACCCTAAAATTGTGACTTGTGGTTTTTAACGGTATTGTTTTATGTATAAAAATATAGATTTAGTGGTTGACGAAATCAACTGTAAATAATAAAATTACAGTATAGATGAAAAAGGAAATTGCCCATCGTAACAGAAAAGTTTTTTTCTTATATCTTAACTGTAAGATTTTTTATTACATTTTAAAGGAGTGTTTAGAGTATATGGTGACATTGTTTACGACGCCTAGCTGTACTTCTTGTCGCAAAGCAAAAGCCTGGTTTGAGGAACATCATATTGACTATAAAGAGAGAAACATATTGGCTAATCCGCTTACTGTCGATGAGATTAAAACCATCCTGCGATTGACTGAAGAGGGGACCAGCGAAATTATTTCAACTAATTCAAAGACATTCCAGGAATTAAATATAGATCTTGATATGCTTCCGCTCAATGAATTTTATAAATTATTAATCGAAAACCCGAAAATGCTGCGCCGGCCTATTATATTGGATGAAAAACGATTACAGGTTGGATACAATGATGAAGAAATTCGTAGCTTTCTACCGCGCAGGATTCGTTCATTTTTGAGCATGGAATTGCAAAAAGCGGCAAATGAATAAAATGGAGGAAGAATAAAATGATTGAAGTTTTCGTAACAGTTCATTATAAAGATAGAAATTATCACACCAATGTTATTGTGCAAAAAGAAGTGAAATGGGACAGAATTAAACAAATAGCAGAAGAACAAGTGAAAAAACAGTGGAATGTTTAAATTTGACAAGCTAATCTGTAACGTTTACTATTACAGTACAATAATTTATTAAAAATATAACAATGAATAGAATGATTAGCAGTTTTAAAGGAGGCCAGGTTATGAACAGCGATTTTACACTTGCCATACACAGTTTAACATATCTCGCACTACAGCCTGACCGAATGTCAACAAGTGAAGCCATTTCGGAAAGTGCCGGTGTCCACCCGGTTCGGATTCGTAAAGTCCTAAGTTTGTTGAAAAAAAATGGATTTATAAAATCAAAAGAAGGAATTGGCGGGGGTTTTATTTTTGCCCTGGATTTAAATGAAGTTACGCTCTGGGACATCTATAAGATAACCTCTGAAGGTGCATTGCAGCCAAAGTGTCCAGATTCTAATGAAAAGTGTATAGTGGGCGCGAATATGCATACAGTACTGTTTAAAATATTCTTGGGTGCCGAAGAACATCTTGGAGAATATTTGAAGGACTATACAATAAAGGAAGTTGTCGATCTAATCAATCAATGCAAAGGCTGTGATTGTTGATTTTCTTAAGGTTTATTTTTATCAAAAGTGTAATAAAAAACATTACAGATTGCGTATCCTATATGGCATCAACTTCATACAATAACAATAAAATAATTCGGAGGTGACCAGTTATGTGGCCGAACGATCGTTCTAGTTTAAAAACAGGTGATTGGATTAAGGGAACTTCAAGGGACGGTGAACTAATCTTTGGTTTTATAGAATCAATGGATATTATCGAAGGAGTGGTTAAAGTAACGGTCATTAGAAGTGACAATACGGAGACCATTGGAAAAACAATATCGATTTTAAGCAAACAGGTGAAGAAACTGCCTGTCTCTACAGCCACAAATAAAGAGCAAACACGATTCCTAATAGACTTGGCATTGTCAACGGGTGATGAAGAGTGGTTCATGGAGCTGTCTGCCAAGTTAAAAGAAATAGAACACCTTATTAGTAGTGAATCATAATACAAAACTAGATTCTTATAATAAAGTAACATCCGTATATTAAAAAAACCTTCTCACATTAATATTCCGAGAAGGTTTTTTCAATTTCTGTCTATTTTAATATAATAACTCAGAAAATAAATAATATTTTGACAATTTATACCCTACATGTTACTCTTATTTTGAAAGTTCCAGTTAACGTAAACAAAAACTAAAAAAAATAATAACATTTTGCGAAATGACAAAAAAGGGGATGGTGATTTTTGAAAAGAAAAGAAAGATACTCGATTAATGAAATAGCCTCCATGTTTGACATTAGCTCTAGAACTATTCGGTACTATGAAGAAGTTGGGCTATTGAAATCAGAAGAAAGAACTGACAATAACCAGCATCGCTATTTTACCGAAAAGGAACGATTAAGATTAAAGTTAATCCTTCGAGGAAAAAGACAAGGATTTAAGCTTGATGAAATCAAGGAAATGGTTGACCTTTACGAAAGTAATCCAACAGGGCAAGAGGAAAAAAATAAAATTTTAGAATATACAGATAAAAAGCTCAAAGAACTTGATGAGAAAATTCTCGAATTGCAGAGTCTGAAAGCAGAAATTATGTTATACCGAAAAAGATATGAAGAAACTTAAGCAGGAGGAAAAAATGAGTACCATTCACGGATTATTAGAGAGAAATGCAAGTGTTTATCCGAACAAAGAGGCATTTATCACAAAAACAGATCGCATTACATATTCCGAAATGAATCAAAGTACCAATCAATGTGCGCGTTATTTACGTGAGCAAGGTGTTAAAAAAGGGCATCGCATTGCCCTTATCTCAAGGAACGACGAATATTTCTTATACTCATTTTTCTCTGTGTTAAAACTAGGCGCCATCCCAATGCCAATCAATAATAAATTAACGCCAAGTGAAATCAGTGCTATTTTGAATAGTATTCAGGCAGACGGAATTATTTTTAATAAAGATTTTCAAGGCAAGGTGGATGAAACCAAACAAGATTGGTCATCTTCATTTGTATTTGATATTCAAGGAATGATGGAAAAATCAAGATTCATGGAACATGAAAATTTAGATTTGGATATTGAATCGGGTGACATTTGCGAAATATTGTTTACTTCTGGTACTACCGGTGTTCCTAAGGGAGTGGTTTTTACACATGAAAAAATAATATCACTTGCCTATGGAATGACAGTAGAATTTGAGTTTACTAACGAAGATAAAATCTTAACTATTATGCCATTATCCCATTCCGCTCCATTAAATTGTTACTTCATTGGCCCTCTATACGCCGGAGCTTCCTTTGTTATTGATGATTTTACACCTCAGTCCTTCTTGAAATGGATTCATGATGAAAAAACAACCTTTACGTTTGCTGCACCAGTTGCTTATTTGCTAGCTTCTAAAGAAAAGAATGTCCACGAATTTGATTTGTCCAGCATGAAAACGTTTGCGTATGGCGGGAGTGCCATGCCGCTTGCTACCTATGAATTTGTCACAGAAAAATTTCATAATAAAAACTTTTATCAGGTATATGGATTGACCGAGGCGGGACCCAACGGATGTTTACTTAGACCTCATGAACATGCGCACAAAAGGGGGAGTATAGGGAAAAACCCTGCCTTAAATATGGAAATGAAGATTGTTCGAGAGGATGGGACTGAATCAAAAGTTGGGGAATATGGTGAGGTCCTATTAAAAGGTCCTTCGGTGATGCTTGGCTATTACAATAACCCTTCTGCAACAGATCAAACAGTAAAGGACGGGTGGCTTTATACAGGGGATATTGCTTACAAAGATGATGATGGCTACTTATTTATTGTTGATAGGAAAAAGGATGTAATTATTCCTGGGGGAGTAAATGTTTATCCTCGCGAAATAGAGGAAGTTCTTGCCAAGCATCCAGCCGTTTATCAAGCATGTGTTGTAGGTGTTCCAGATCCTGTATGGGGGGAAACCGTCAAGGCGGTGATTGTTCTCAATGAGGACCAAATGATAGATGAAAAGGAATTGAAGAAGTACCTGTCTGGATATCTAGCAGATTATAAAATTCCACGTATTTATTCGATTGTGAACGAGCTGCCACACAGTGCAAGTGGGAAAATTTTAAAACATCTAGTAAGGGAGATGCAGGGGATGAAAAAATCTATGGTCAAGGTAGAAACAAAAATCGATTATTCCTTGTGGGAAAGCGGGAAAGATGCGAATTGGTTTAGTGATGATCCCATTTTAACAAGGTATGGAGAACGCTACTTATCAGAGGATGTCCTTCAATACGTCCAGGAACAATTTAAAAAAACAGGTGCCCTTGCGGCAGGTCCTATGGACATTAGGGCTGTTCATACTGATCGCGAAGGTGCCCCAAAATTAATCAGGTATAATAAGAAAGGCGAAGAAAGTAATGAAGTATGGTATAACGAAGGGTACAAGCAAACCGTCAAGGATGGGTATGGAACGGGTGTTGTCGCCTATCGTTACGATCAAAATGCACCTGAAAAGATTCCATTTTTCGTTAATTCCATTTTGATATATTTAATGTGTGAAACTGAACCTGGGTTTACTTGTCCAGTTGGTTTATCCCAATCTACTGCTTTTGTTCTCGAAAAGTTTGGTTCAGAACAGCAGAAAGCCGAGTATTTATCCCGTCTCGCATCATGGGATTCTGACAATTTTGCTGAAGGTGCTACGTTTTTAACAGAAATTCAAGGTGGTTCCGATGTAGGTGCAGCCCAAACTAAAGCGATTAAAAATGGTGATCATTATTTGATATCTGGTGAAAAGTGGTTTGCCAGTAACTGTGATGCTGAAGTAGCCATTGTGTTAGCGCGCGTCAATGATAAGCCATCTACGAAAGGTTTGGGTCTGTTCCTAGTTCCACGTACCTTACCTAATGGAAATAGAAATAATGTAACGATTCGTCGTCTGAAAGACAAACTAGGTGTTCGGGCGGTTGCCAGTGGTGAGTTGATTTTAAATAATGCAATTGGATACCTGATTGGCGAGGAAGAAAAAGGCTTCAAATATATGGCCGAGGCTTTGAATGTTTCCCGGCTTGGGACTGGATTAAGCGGCATTGCTATTGCAAGAAGAGGTTTTCTAGAAGCTGCCATTTATACTTCTCATCGGGAAGCATTTGGTCAAACAATTAACAAATACCCAATGGTCAGAGAAACATTGGTTAATATGATCACAGAAATAGAAGCGGGTTGGGCTGCAGCAGCACAAACCATAAAACTTTTCGACGAAGTGCACACGTATGATCGTAGAAATGAAAATAATTATACTTTGTTACGCATATTGCTTTCTTTATTAAAATATCGTGGCAGCGAATTGGGGGTTTCTGCTGCCAAAGACGCCTTAGAACTGCACGGCGGCAATGGGTATATTGAGGAATACGTAACACCACGGTTAATTCGCGATGCCATTGTCAATCCTGTATGGGAGGGAACAGCAAATATCCAATCCCTCGAAGTGTTGAAAACGCTATCGAAGGTTGGCAGTAGTGTATTCGTTAACAATCTAAGGAATGTATTAAATACTATTTCTCATCCAGCTGTACTAGATTTAACATCATTTTTTAATAAAGAAGTAGACCGTCTTGAAGGGTTAATAGACCATGTTTTAAACCAGGATGATTACACACAAAATGCATTAGCGAAAAAATTAGCGGACATTATGTATGATGTTTTCTCTGGGGTTTATCTGCTTGAAGAAGCCCAATACGATCTAAATCAGAAGCAGGATGCGCGCCGGGTTTTGGCAGTGGAGCAGTGGATTCGTTTAAAATTTGATCGGTCGGAGGATAAAGGGATTCTAGCGAACTTTAGTGTATCAGATGAACTATTTGAATCCTTGGTTTGTTTCGGAAAAAAGGCTCCTCAGTTTAGAGAAGACTTATTAAATAAAAGTTAAAATGACAAAATTACTGCAAAAAATTCGTCTGATTTTGTAAACCGTTCAATTTTGAAGTAGCCGCAAAGGAAAAAGCAGTAAAAACAAAGATGAAAGCAGTGGAGTTCTCTTTCGAAATCTCACTGCTTTTAGCATTTTATACAAGGCTCTTTTCTCAGAGATTGTTGCTTTTAACTATATTGAAAACACCGAGTGGATTGGAGCAAAAGGCGCTTGACTCCTGCGGGAAATAGAGGAAAGGTCGAGACCCCGCAGACGGAACGTCGAGGAGGCTCGATTTCCTCCCCGCGGGTTTGCTGAGCGCCTGTAGCGGAAAGGAACGGACAGTGTTATTCCCAAAAACAACAAACTTTACGAAAAGAGCCTTATACCAACAATATTTGATAAAATTTGCTGATAAACTTCCTGAAAGGAGAGCAGAGTTGAAAAAGGAATAATGCCTATGTAGTTGAATTTAACTATTAGAGTCTGCTTCATTCGTGGACATTCCTTTTATTGAAAAAATGATAAAATGAATAAAGAATAATAACGATAAAGAAGATAATAATGAGAATTTATGTTTTGGGATGCAATCGATGGGGCACATTTATAGATTAGTATGCTAATAAAATTGGTCATGTTCCAATGCTATGGGGGAGAGAAAGTTCTCATAATTTTGCTGGATTATAAGAAACTAGTTAAATGAATATCTCTCATTACCCGATACAATAGATTTATGTAGCTCATTAGACAAATCCATAACATTTAATTTCTTACTGAAGAAGAAGTATTTAATATAAAGGAAAGATAACGGTTCGACAGAATTTTATAAACTTGATGTAACAAGAAAATGACGTATGCCAATTCATACGTCACTCCTTATGTCATTTAGAAAGAAAACAAATCAAAACGGAATCCTAATCTTATTTCACTTTCGCCTCTTCCATCTCCTGCAGCTTTCTCCACAGGATTTTTCCGCTTCCTGACATCGGCAGTTCATCTAAAAATTGAACAATCCTCGGAACTTTATAGGCGGCCATGTGTTCTTTGGACCAGGCGATAATTTCCTCTTCCAAAGTTCCTTTTCCTTGAGAGTTCAGCACGATGAACGCCTTAACGGTCTCACCGCGTCTAGGGTCGGGAACACCGATAACGCAGGCGTTCTGCACGGATGAGTGTTTATACAAAGTATTTTCCACTTCCGCAGGCCATACCTTGAAACCGGAGGCATTGATCATGCGTTTGACCCGGTCGACTAGGAAGAAATAGCCTTCTTCATCATAGCGGCCGATGTCGCCAGTCCGGAAAAATTCCTTCCCTTCAATCGTGACAAAGGAATTCTTGGTTTCCTCAGGCCTGTTCCAGTAGCCTTTTAACACTTGCGGTCCATTGACAATGATTTCACCTTGTTGGTTAGGGCCTAATTCTTTCAATGTGTTGGGATCAACGACGCGGGCGTCCACATCAAACTGCGGTACTCCCAAGCACTGCATCTTTGGCCGGTCAACTGGATTTTGATGTGTTTGTGAAATGGTCTCGGTTAGCCCGTAGCCTTCTACATAGCGAAGCCCTGTCAGCTCTAAAAGCTTTTGTCCGACTGCTTCAGGAAGGGGAGCACCGCCGCCGCTAATCATCTTCAGGGAATCGATTGAATAGTCTTTGAGATTTGGGTGCGCCAATAAATCAACGACCATCGTTGAAATGTTCGTCCATCTTGTGCACCGATAGCGATCGATCAATTTTAAGGCAACATCCCGGTCCCAGCGCGTCATCATCACCATCGTGGAACCAAGATAGATCGGCCCATTCATGTTATGCTGCAGTCCGGTCACATGGAAAAGGGGAAGTGTTGACAAACCAACATCAGCAGGTGTTGACTGCGACCATACAATTCCGCCAAGAAGAGTAGATTGCAAGGTTTTATGTGTGTGCATGCAGCCCTTTGGTTTGCCGGTCGTTCCCGAAGTATAAGGGAGGCAGCATAAATCATCACATGCGGCCTGGCTAGGATTCGCTTCTAGGCCTACTGTTATAGCTTCATCCCAATCAATAATTGCTAAGGATTCAAATCTTTCTTTTGGAGCAGCCACGGCAGGAGGGACAGTATAGTCCAAATCAGTTTGGGCATAGTCCGAATAGGCTGCAACAATAATCTGCTTCAGGGGAGTGATTCCAAAACACGGCTCAATTTCCGGAATTAATTCTTGCCCTGCAATCGCCACTTTGGCATCACAATCTGATAAATAAAATGCTACTTCATCCTTCACATTCATTGGATTAATTGGCACCACGACAGCGTCCGCCCGTAATATCGCGTAAAATGCGATAATATATTGTGGTGAATTTTGCATGTACAGCATCACGCGGTCACCTTTTGCTACACCAAGCTCTTTCTGCAGATATCCTGCTAGTTTGTTTACTTCTGCGTGAAGTTGTTTATAGGTGATTTCCGTACCGTAATAAATAATTGCCGTCTTATTCGGATAACGCTTTGTCGTCATATCCAGGTTGTCGTAAATGGTTGATTCAGGTATTGGTAAAGTTTTCGGCAGCCGTTCCGGCCAGAATTCAAAATGACGTGTAAACATTAAACAAATCACCACCAAATAAATTTTTTAAAAACTTCTGTTGAAATCGGTTACAACTATAATAATAATACATAAATAACAGAATATTCTAGTAATTGGGTTAATTTTTTTCGCAGAAAAATAATAAACTGCAAGAATTCTAGATTATTAACGGTTTTGGAATTTTTTACAAAAAAATAATTGACTTTACAGGAAAAGGCTTGGTACTATAACTATCAGATGATTCATAATCTTTTAAAAGTGGAGAAAGAGATAAGTACCAGATATGCCTTTTTTTATGCACCGAATTGAAAGCGTTAACATTATGTTGCTACAGACTTAGGTTATGGATTATTTTTTTTAAAATTTCAATGGACCGAGGGTGAAAGGGGAGTATGGAATGACACTTATTAATTCTGTTACAGGACAAGTCGATTCTTCTGAACTAGGTTTAACGCTAATCCACGAGCACATGCGTGTTCTCTCTGAATCTGTTTTCGTGCAGTTTCCCCATTTGTATGATGAGGAGAAGGACTTCGCTAGAGCAGTGGTACAAGTTAACAAAGCAAAAGCACTCGGTGTGAAAACCATTTGTGATCCAACCGTCATGGAACTTGGGCGTGACATCCGCTTTATTGAGAGAGTCTCCCGTGAAACGGGGGTTCAAATCATCGCCGCAACAGGAATTTACTCCTATCACTATATCCCACCTCATTTCCAAAATCGTGATATCGACTATATGGCAGATTTGTTTGTCCGCGATATTGAAGTCGGTATTCAGAACACATCCATTAAAGCTGGATTCTTAAAATGTGCCACGGATGCACAAGGGGTCACCCCTGATGTTGAGAAGGTTATTCGCGCAGTTGCTCGAGCTCAAAAACGGACGGATGTACCGATTATGACGCATTCTCATCCAGGAACCGGAACCGGCTTAAAGCAAATTGACATTCTTCTTGAAGAGGGAGTTGAGCCGAAGCGGATTCTGATCGGGCATACGGGAGATACAGATAACATGGAGTACATATTGAAGGTGCTCGACCATGGCGTATTTATTGGCATGGACCGTTATGGGTTAACCGCTGAATGTGCAACTGAAAATAGAAACACAACCGTTATCGAATTGGCGAAGCAAGGCTATGCGGACCGCATGTTTTTATCACAGGATCATTGCTGCTCGATTGATTGGTATCCTGAGGGAGCGACCGAGCAAATGGTCCCGAAATGGACGATGACATTTGTGCTTGAAGAGATTATTCCAGAATTGAAAGCGAGTGGAGTAACGGAAGAACAAATTAACCTGATGATGGTCGATAACGCACGCCGCTGGTTTGAAGGGAAATAGAAAAAACGACCTTCCAACGAATGGAAGGTCGTTTTTTAAAAGATATGATGAGAAAAAGAGCTGTTTTCAAAAATATTATTGCTGCTTTGAATAGAATTGACGTCGGAAAGAGTGAATTTTCGATTTTACAATTGTCAATTGCGAACCTTATTTTTCAACTTTATAAGGTTTCCCTTTACTAAAATCAAATACAATAGCACTGCGCCACAACCGGCACAAACAATCACCACACCCATCGGAATGGCCGTCTGTCCGCCGCCTATTCCAACCAGGGGAGCGACAAAACCGCCAAAGGTAAATGAAGTAACACCCAGTAAGGCAGAAGCACTTCCTGCATTTTTCCCTTGTGTTTGCATGGCAAGGGAAAATCCTGCTGTATTTACCATTCCTACACTGGATACAACGAAAAATAATGGAATCAAAACGAAAATTAGCTTCGCCTGAAAAAGTAAAAGAAGCAGTAAAATAATCCCGCCTGTTGCGGACATTCCCAATCCAACTTTGAACAGTTTAGCTTCAGGGACTCTTCCTGCCAACCTGCCTGTCGTTTGACTCATGATCATGATCCCAATGGCGTTGATTGCAAAGATCAAGCTAAACATTTGCGGGGAGGCACCATAAATATCTTGAACAACAAAGGGTGAACCCGAAATGTATGCGAACATGCCAGCAAAGACTAAGCCCTGCGCCAAAGCATAGCCCATAAAGCTTCGATTTTTGATTAATTTTAAAAAAGGGCTAAATGTATTCTTCATTCCTCCTGCCGAACGCTTTTCTTTAGGCAGCGTTTCCGGCAAGCCAAACAGAATGACAAAAAACATTGCGATTCCAATGATACTTAAAACAATGAAGACGCCTTGCCAAGGAACGGCCTTAAGCAGCTGCGCACCCACGATCGGAGCGAGGATAGGGGCCAGCCCGTTCACCAATGCAAGGAGTGCAAAAAACTTGGTTAATTCAGTTCCTGAATATAAATCTCTGACAATCGCCCTTGAAATCACAATTCCTGCTGATCCAGCAAAGCCCTGTATAAGCCTTAAGATAATCAATCCCCAAACGGAAGGACTAAATACGCATAAAAGTGACACGATAAAATAAATCATTAAGCCAACTAAAAGTGGTTTTCGGCGGCCAGTTACATCACTGATAGGACCAGTGAGCAGTTGTCCCGAAGCTAAACCGAGCACGAAAAGCGACAGACTGAGTTGAACAGAAGATGCGTTTGTATCGAAATCTTTCGCGATATTTGGCAGGGCCGGTAAATACATATCAATGGATAAAGGTCCAAATGCTGCAAGTGAACCGAGTACGATTGCCATCCATACTCGTTTAGAACGAGAAAGCACTTGTTGATTATCCTCTGGCTTGTGTATGAATTCCCCCATATATAAGTTATTCCTCCAGTTATATATATGCAATCTAGTTTTCTTGGATTTTATCATTCTATGTTAACAGATTAATGTATATTTGGAAATTCTTAAAAGTAGGAACAAACAACTAAATTAGGAAACTATTTAATAAAAAAGGCCGTCTTTCATAATATAAATGGAAGGCGGCCTTTCCGAGTGGATTTAAATGGTACCCCAAACATCCTTAGCAATAGTCACTACATGTTTAATCTTATTCCATTGCTCTTCTTCAGTTAATATATTTCCTTCTTCCGTGCTGGCAAAACCGCATTGAGGGCTAACTGCCAAGTTTTCCAGAGGAATGAATTGACTGGCTTCTTTAATTCGCGCTTTTATGGATTCTGGATCCTCGAGTTCTGGGAATTTAGATGTAAATAATCCTAGTACAACGGTTAGGTTAGGACACTTGAAGCCTTTTAAAGGTTCGAAGTCACCAGAGCGCTGATCATCATACTCTAAGAATAGCCCATCCACATTTAACTCAGCGAAAATGGCATCGGAAATTTGATCGTACCCGCCGCTTGTGATGTAGGTGGATCTGAAGTTTCCGCGGCAAATATGCATGGTTATAGTCAAATCTTCCGGCTTATTGGCAATGGTTTCATTAATTGCACTTACTCTTGTTTTAATGATTTCATGTACATCTAAGCCAACTTTTTCTATCACTGCCTTGATCCGCTCTTCTGAAACAAAATCAATCCAGGATGTGTCGTCTAATTGCAAGTAACGACAGCCTGCATCATAGAAAGCCTGGATGGCTTTTTGATAAGCAGCAACAGTATCCTTAAAAAACTGCTCATTGTTACCATTGTAATATTCATCACCCTGAATTCGAGTAAATAACATATTCGGGCTTGGAATGGAGAACTTTGCAACTTGACTGCCATCACCATATTTTTCAACTGCCTGTTTTAAAAACTTGAAATGCTCCAGCATATAATGATCATTAAAGTCTACTTTACCAACAACTTTAATAGCGCTATTTCTTGTTTGGGCACCCTTAAAGCTGCTGATATATTCATTTTCAAAGAACTCTACACCTTCCAAACCAGCCAAGAAATCCAAGTGCCACCATGAACGTCTAAATTCACCATCTGTGATGGATTTTAGGCCAGCCTCAATTTGGTTTTGAACCAATTTCTCAATTTCTTTATCCTCAACCGCCTTCAGGGCTGCTGCTTCAATTTCCCCATTGGCAAAAGCCTTTCTAGCTTCTTTAATCGGTTCTGTACGAAGAAAGCTTCCAACATGGTCGGCTTTGAATGGAGTTTTAACTAGTGTTGTTGTCATTAATTATTCCTTCTTTCTCGGTGTAATAAAAAACCCTCTTCTCAAAAATTAAGAAGAGGGGGGTAATAGACATTACTAGATCTCTTCTTATCTTCAAGCAAATCGCTTCTGGAATTGGCACAGTACTAACGTGTCTGCTGCCGAGGCTTCAAAGGGCCAGTCCCTCCACCTCTCTTGATAAGAATATTCAAAAATATTTAACTAAAAATTAAGTTACACCTGTTGAACAATTATGTCAAGAGGTGATGCACGGGGACGGATCTCATGCTTCATTAGCATAAGACCCTCCACAAACATCTTGATCTCATAATTATGTCGCAATTTGTCGAAAAATATATAAAAATGTACGCGTTTTCACCTGATATGATAGGTTCTATACAAATATTCTAAATATTCGCCCCTTTGTGATTAGCCAGTAAAAATACATTTATCGGTCTGACAGGAGGTATATCAATGTGCAAAAAACAAAGAAACAAAAATGTAGCTGTAAATTTTGAAATACCAGAACAGATCTTACAAAGTTTTAGTGATGCTGTCGAAAGAAATGGAAAGTCAATGAGTGACGTGCTTAGGTTATATATGCAAAAATACATATGGAAACAAAGTGAATTGCAAAGAAATAGACAAATGCGGCGTCAAAGTCTTGGAGCCAAGAGATAGAAAAACCCAAGTATTTCTAGACATGTCAGTTTGACACCTTTAAAGGATTCATGGTATATATATTCAAATTATGTCAAATGGGCATAACCACAGGGGGTATTTAAAATTATGGAACATCGCAGCAAAATTTTAGATTGTACAATCCGAGATGGGGGATTAGTTAACAATTGGGACTTCAGTGTCGAATTTGTCCAGGACTTGTATAATGGATTAAGTGAGGCAGGCGTTGAATATATGGAGCTTGGCTACAAAAATTCTGCTAAACTTCTAAACGCAACTGAGCCAAATCCATGGAGATTTCTTGATGATAACTTCCTGAAGGAAATCATTCCTGAGAAAAAGTTCACGAAGCTATCTGCTTTAGTAGATATTGGCCGTGTAGACCCAAACGATATCCTGCCTCGTGAGCAAAGTGTGTTGGATATGATCAGGGTAGCCTGCTATATCCGTGAAGTGGACAAGGGCTTGGAGCTTGTCCAAATGTTCCATGATTTAGGCTATGAGACAACGCTCAATATTATGGCATTATCCAGCGTTCCTGAACAGAAGCTTATTGAAGCAATGGAAATGGTCAAAGAAAGTCCAGTAGATGTTGTGTATATTGTTGACTCCTTTGGAAGCTTAGACCCGGCAGATATTGCGCATCAAGTGAAAAAGTTTCAAGCAATGCTTCCTAACAAGCAGCTTGGAATTCATACTCATAACAATTTGCAGTTAGCATTTGCCAATACATTGACCGCACATCAAAATGGGGTTACCTTCTTGGATTCCTCTGTTTACGGCATGGGACGGGCGGCTGGAAACTGCAATACAGAGCTTCTAGTCAGCTACATAAAAAAACCAAGCTATGAACTTAAACCGTTACTTGGTGTAATCGAAAAGCACATGTTAGACATGAGAGAAAAATGGGAATGGGGCTATATCATTCCTTATATGATCTCTGGTGTCCTAAATGAGCATCCACGGGTGGCAATGGCTTATCGAAATAGTGATGAGCGTGACAAATTCGTTGACTTCTATGACAAGGTAACAACACCTGAAGCAACTTTAGCAACTACTACTAGGTAGTTAATTAAATGTACAGCCGCCTGCGGGCGGTTCTTTTTTTGGGGAGTAAAGCAGCTGGGCAGATTAGTGGCGAAAACAAAACAAATTTGTAATCATGAAAAGATGATTTAAGACATATGGAGAGTGAACCGATAATGGACAAAAAACAGATTGAGTATAAAATTTTAGAGTTGAAAGATGAATACCTACAGCTGCAACATAATCTAGAAAAATTAGAGTATGTAAATGGAAACATAGCCCCGTTGGAAAAACGACTATTTGAAATTGAAGTGGAATTGAATTCTCTTAATCAATTATTACGAAAAATGGCCAGACAATAAAAACTCAGTTAAAGAGACCATCGAAATGATGGTCTCTTTTCTTGTATCAATGTTCTAATATCTATATTAGATAGTTATAAAAGCACTTTTTCCGCGACGAGTCGATAGGATTCGATGCGATCCTTCGGAGAATGTGTAATCGTTAATATCATAATTTCATCTGCATTATATAAAGCTTGTAACTGCTCAAGTTTCTTTTTTACTTCTAGCGGATTGCCTATGATCATCTTCTGTTTCATTGCTGCTACTTTTTCTAGTTCTTTTTCATTAAGTTCAATTTGCTTTGCTTCCTCGATGGAGGGCACAAATTTGCCTTCGCCTTTTTCCTTCTGCAATGACCAAATTAAATTACATAACGCGATGTCTTCTGCTTTTTCGGTTGTTTCCGCACAAACCACGTAAACAGTTAACAATACCTGAGGGGCTTGGCCGTGTTGGTTAGGTTGAAAGGTATCAAGATATTGTTGGATGATTTCTGCTCCGTCTTTATCACTCATGAACTGGCCGAATGCATATGCCAAGCCGTGTTCAGCAGCAAGCAGGGCACTTTTTTTACTTGTACCAAGAATCCACGGCAGCGGCGGCACTTCCGGCAGGGGAGAGGCCTTTACTTTTGAAAACTCGTGTTCTTCAGGAAAATCATTTTTTAAAAAGTGAAGCAGTTCTTTTACTAAGTCAGGCATTTTCCAAACCTGTTGTAAAAAGTTATCGGATAAAGCATTCGTTGCTTCCGCTGAACCGCCCGGTGCACGCCCAATGCCTATATCAATACGATTCGGATATAAGGTAGCCAGCATATTGAAAACCTCGGCCACCTTATATGGTTTATAATGCGGCAATAAAACCGCCCCAGAACCGAGGCGAATCCGTTTGGTATTGGCACCAATATAACTGATCATCACTTCAGGGGCAGAGCAGGCGAGACCTGGCAAATCATGATGTTCGGAGATCCAATATCGTGTGTACCCTAGCTCATCTCCAGCTTGGGCTAGCTTCAACGATTCATCCAATGCCTCTTTTGCTGTTTGATTGGAGGAGATGGGAGATAAATCTAATATGCTTAATTTCACTGCACCATGCCTTCTTTCTTAATTCTTCACTTCGAGTAAAGTCAATGTAAAAATGCCTACTTGTCCTTTTTCATATAGGTTCGTAACAGAAGTGGAATATTGTTGAATGGTCCCTCTAAACGCTAAACCAGTTTCAGGAACTTTTACATCAAAGGACCCTTCATATAGCAACACTGTAGTTTTGTGGTATTCCTCGCTCGTAACTTTAAATTCAATAAAAATTTTATGTATACCGTCCTCAAGCGCTTCTTTATATTTGTCTACACGAATGGAAGTATCATTTAAGATAATTTCATTAACCATGCACACCACCCCTTCTTTGTTTGTATGAAAAAATAATAGCACTAGGCTAATAGGGTAGCAAATAAGATGAAACTTTCCCTTTTTTATGTGGACAATTCATTTTAAATTAATCAGATTTGTTGCAGAATGAAAAAAACTAATGTAATATTCGAAATGTTAATTCTATTTAAAGAGGTGCCATGATGTTTATAAAGCAGCCATTTGATGAACTACTAGGTTTTAAGTACAAAAAAATAGATGAAGATCATTTAGAAATACAATTGCCGATTCAAGCTTTATTCCTAAATAGTGCAGGCGTTGTCCATGGGGGAGTTATCTCATCGCTGGCTGATGTAGCTATGTCAAACTTGATACCAGCTAAAGATAATGGGATCCAGCAGGCGTTAACAGTCGATTTAAATGTGTCATTTTTAAAAGCGGCAACTGGCGAATCTTTGATTGCAAAAGCCCAGATAGATAAGCAGGGAAGGAACTTAATCCACGCCGAGTGTTTGATTTATAATGATAAACAGGAACTCGTAGCAAAATCTAAAGCCATTTTATTTCGGATAACTCAAGAATAAATTCCGTTTAATGGCTAAAAATCGAATAATAAAAAACTTGGCAAATAAAATAAAGAAGTGGAATGGTGATGATACATAACAAAGTCGTTAAAATTACTCCAAATGATGCAAATAAAGTATCGCCGCCATATTTTTGTGCGTAAAGTGGGATTGTTGGAGCAGATGGCATACCTGAAACAATTACTGCAATAGCCAGGATTGGGAAAGAGAAAGAAAATGCAGCAAAGGGTAATAGAAGAAATGGGATAATTAGAAGCTTAGTTATGGCTGATTTCCATAAGTAGGAATTTTTTAATAGTAAGAAAAAATTCTTGGTTTGCATATTTGCAATAAAACAACCTATTAGGATCATTGAAAGTGGAACGGTCATTTTACCAACACTTTCGAGTCCATTTGAGATCGACTCCGGCCAGTTCAGTGGAGTAAATAAAAACACAAGCCCCGTCAAGGTGGAAAGAATGCCTGGATTTAAAAATAAATTTTGCCAGATCATCGTTTCTTTGTTCTTCGTAAACAGGAAAATCCCATACGTCCAAATGAGAATTAAATAATATAGATTAAATACGGTTAGATAAACAATCCCATTTTGCCCAAACAAAATAAACGTGACTGCATAACCGATAAAACCTTGGTTACCAAAAATGATAATTCCTTCATAAACACTTTTTTGATTTTCTGGAAGCAGAGAGTGTTTATTCATTAAAAATGCTAACATAATAGAAAGGGTAAGGATATACATCGACATGGCGATAAGCCAAATGAAGTCTTTACTTAAGGAATAGGAAAAGGAAATATCCAATGAAAATAAAATGAGTGCGGGCAATGTAACATATAGAATCAGTTGGGTTAGGACATGGTTGGCCTCTTTGTTTAAAATGTTTGTTTTTCTCAGGATAAACCCAAGAACCGCCATGCAATAAAGAGTTAACATTTCTTGTGAAAACGTCCATGTTGATATCATCAACCATCCCTCCTGATGGTTAGTTTATTTGGATGGTCATCATAAAGTTCTTTATCTAATGCTTTTTTCAACAGTTTCTTATATAAGATAAGCCCATTTCATTTATAAATTCTTAGCACATACATTGTTCATTATTTGGAAAAAATTTCAGGTTGATGATACATGAAAATCGCGATATATTATAAATCCGTCACTTACACGAGTGACAAAAGACATGATACATTTTTTGTTGGATTCATGAAATCAAAAAAAATTCTTGCAATGTAAAAAGGTATGTGATAAAATAATTAATGTCGCTTTTGAAACAGATCATTAACTTCTTGTTTTGGAAGAAATTGATGGTTGCTAGATTAAGAGATATGAGTTATAATATAATTCTTGTCTCTTGTACAAGCGGCATAGATAGTTCTTTGAAAACTAAACAAACAAAAACGTCAACAAACAATAATAATCATGTTTCTTCTATATAAATAGAAAACATGAGCCAACGTAACATTTTGAGCTAATCAACTCAACTTTTCCCCGTATTAACGCGCAGTAATATCCTTCGGATAAACTGCCCGTAAATACCCGGAAAATTCGACTAACCATCACGGGAAAAACATCCGCGACGGAAGTCTCATTTTTTTGGAGAGTTTGATCCTGGCTCAGGACGAACGCTGGCGGCGTGCCTAATACATGCAAGTCGAGCGAATCACTGGGAGCTTGCTCCTGGTGGTTAGCGGCGGACGGGTGAGTAACACGTGGGCAACCTGCCTGTAAGACTGGGATAACTTCGGGAAACCGGAGCTAATACCGGATAATTTCTTCCCTCGCATGAGGGAAGGTTGAAAGTCGGTTTCGGCTGACACTTACAGATGGGCCCGCGGCGCATTAGCTAGTTGGTGAGGTAACGGCTCACCAAGGCGACGATGCGTAGCCGACCTGAGAGGGTGATCGGCCACACTGGGACTGAGACACGGCCCAGACTCCTACGGGAGGCAGCAGTAGGGAATCTTCCACAATGGACGAAAGTCTGATGGAGCAACGCCGCGTGAGCGATGAAGGCCTTCGGGTCGTAAAGCTCTGTTGTCAGGGAAGAACAAGTATCGGAGTAACTGCCGGTACCTTGACGGTACCTGACCAGAAAGCCACGGCTAACTACGTGCCAGCAGCCGCGGTAATACGTAGGTGGCAAGCGTTGTCCGGAATTATTGGGCGTAAAGCGCGCGCAGGCGGTCCTTTAAGTCTGATGTAAAAGCCCACGGCTCAACCGTGGAGGGTCATTGGAAACTGGGGGACTTGAGTGCAGAAGAGGAAAGCGGAATTCCACGTGTAGCGGTGAAATGCGTAGAGATGTGGAGGAACACCAGTGGCGAAGGCGGCTTTCTGGTCTGTAACTGACGCTGAGGCGCGAAAGCGTGGGGAGCAAACAGGATTAGATACCCTGGTAGTCCACGCCGTAAACGATGAGTGCTAAGTGTTAGAGGGTTTCCGCCCTTTAGTGCTGCAGCTAACGCATTAAGCACTCCGCCTGGGGAGTACGGCCGCAAGGCTGAAACTCAAAGGAATTGACGGGGGCCCGCACAAGCGGTGGAGCATGTGGTTTAATTCGAAGCAACGCGAAGAACCTTACCAGGTCTTGACATCCTCTGACACTCCTAGAGATAGGAATTTCCCCTTCGGGGGACAGAGTGACAGGTGGTGCATGGTTGTCGTCAGCTCGTGTCGTGAGATGTTGGGTTAAGTCCCGCAACGAGCGCAACCCTTGATCTTAGTTGCCAGCATTCAGTTGGGCACTCTAAGGTGACTGCCGGTGACAAACCGGAGGAAGGTGGGGATGACGTCAAATCATCATGCCCCTTATGACCTGGGCTACACACGTGCTACAATGGATGGTACAAAGGGTAGCGAAGCCGCGAGGTGAAGCCAATCCCATAAAACCATTCTCAGTTCGGATTGCAGGCTGCAACTCGCCTGCATGAAGCCGGAATCGCTAGTAATCGCGGATCAGCATGCCGCGGTGAATACGTTCCCGGGCCTTGTACACACCGCCCGTCACACCACGAGAGTTTGTAACACCCGAAGTCGGTGGGGTAACCGTAAGGAGCCAGCCGCCTAAGGTGGGACAGATGATTGGGGTGAAGTCGTAACAAGGTAGCCGTATCGGAAGGTGCGGCTGGATCACCTCCTTTCTAAGGATATAAGCTGGACCTATGAGCCAGACAATACATGTTTGTTTGATTGTTTCTTGTTTGTTTAGTTTTGAGAGAATTATCTCTCAGAACTTTCGTTCTTTGAAAACTAGATAATCGTAAAAGAAGAAGTAACCAAGTAAGAACCGAGTAATCGCCATTTTAGTTTTTCTCTCTTATTTTTAAGAGTAAAAACCTTATAGGTTAAGTTAGAAAGGGCGCACGGTGAATGCCTTGGCACTAGGAGCCGATGAAGGACGGGACTAACACCGATATGCTTCGGGGAGCTGTAAGTAAGCGCCGATCCGGAGATTTCCGAATGGGGAAACCCACTGTTCGTAATGGAACAGTATCTTTACCTGAATACATAGGGTATTGATGGCAGACCCGGGGAACTGAAACATCTAAGTACCCGGAGGAAGAGAAAGCAAACGCGATTCCCTGAGTAGCGGCGAGCGAAACGGGAACAGCCCAAACCGAAAGGCTTGCCTTTCGGGGTTGTAGGACACTCAACATGGAGTTACAAAGGAACGGGGTAGATGAAGCGGTCTGGAAAGGCCGGCCATAGAAGGTAAAAGCCCTGTAGTCGAAACTTCGTTCCCTCCTGAGTGGATCCTGAGTACGGCCGGACACGTGAAATCCGGTCGGAAGCAGGGAGGACCATCTCCCAAGGCTAAATACTCCCTAGTGACCGATAGTGAACCAGTACCGTGAGGGAAAGGTGAAAAGCACCCCGGAAGGGGAGTGAAAGAGAACCTGAAACCGTGTGCCTACAAGTAGTCAGAGCCCGTTCATGGGTGATGGCGTGCCTTTTGTAGAATGAACCGGCGAGTTACGATTGCATGCGAGGTTAAGTTGAAGAGACGGAGCCGCAGCGAAAGCGAGTCTGAATAGGGCGAAATAGTATGTAGTCGTAGACCCGAAACCAGGTGATCTACCCATGTCCAGGGTGAAGTCCAGGTAACACTGGATGGAGGCCCGAACCCACGCACGTTGAAAAGTGCGGGGATGAGGTGTGGGTAGCGGAGAAATTCCAATCGAACTTGGAGATAGCTGGTTCTCTCCGAAATAGCTTTAGGGCTAGCCTCACGTAGTTAGAGTCTTGGAGGTAGAGCACTGTTTGGACTAGGGGCCCTCATCGGGTTACCGAATTCAGACAAACTCCGAATGCCAATGACTTATCCGTGGGAGTCAGACTGCGAGTGATAAGATCCGTAGTCAAAAGGGAAACAGCCCAGACCACCAGCTAAGGTCCCAAAGTATACGTTAAGTGGAAAAGGATGTGGAGTTGCTTAGACAACCAGGATGTTGGCTTAGAAGCAGCCACCATTTAAAGAGTGCGTAATAGCTCACTGGTCGAGTGACTCTGCGCCGAAAATGTACCGGGGCTAAACGTATCACCGAAGCTGTGGGTGGACACCATGTGGTGTCCGCGGTAGGAGAGCGTTCTAAGGGCGTTGAAGCTGGACCGTAAGGACTGGTGGAGCGTTTAGAAGTGAGAATGCCGGTATGAGTAGCGAAAGATGAGTGAGAATCTCATCCACCGTATGCCTAAGGTTTCCTGAGGAAGGCTCGTCCGCTCAGGGTTAGTCGGGACCTAAGCCGAGGCCGAAAGGCGTAGGCGATGGACAACAGGTTGATATTCCTGTACCACCTCTTTATCGTTTGAGTGATGGGGGGACGCAGGAGGATAGGGTAAGCGCACTGCTGGATATGTGCGTGTAAGCAGTTAGGCTGAGAAGTAGGAAAATCCGCTTCTCATCAGGCTGAGCTGTGATGCCGAGGGAAATATAGTACCGAAGTTCCTGATTCCACACTGCCAAGAAAAGCCTCTAGCGAGATGAATGGTGCCCGTACCGCAAACCGACACAGGTAGGCGAGGAGAGAATCCTAAGGTGAGCGAGAGAACTCTCGTTAAGGAACTCGGCAAAATGACCCCGTAACTTCGGGAGAAGGGGTGCTTTTTGGGGTGAATAGCCCCGAAGAGCCGCAGTGAATAGGCCCAGGCGACTGTTTAGCAAAAACACAGGTCTCTGCAAAGCCGCAAGGCGAAGTATAGGGGCTGACGCCTGCCCGGTGCTGGAAGGTTAAGAGGAGGGGTTAGCTCACGCGAAGCTCTGAATCGAAGCCCCAGTAAACGGCGGCCGTAACTATAACGGTCCTAAGGTAGCGAAATTCCTTGTCGGGTAAGTTCCGACCCGCACGAAAGGCGTAACGATCTGGGCACTGTCTCAACGAGAGACTCGGTGAAATTATAGTACCTGTGAAGATGCAGGTTACCCGCGACAGGACGGAAAGACCCCATGGAGCTTTACTGTAGCCTGATATTGAATTTTGGTACAGCTTGTACAGGATAGGTAGGAGCCTGAGAAACCGGAGCGCCAGCTTCGGTGGAGGCGTCGGTGGGATACTACCCTGGCTGTATTGAAATTCTAACCCGCACCCCTTATCGGGGTGGGAGACAGTGTCAGGTGGGCAGTTTGACTGGGGCGGTCGCCTCCTAAAATGTAACGGAGGCGCCCAAAGGTTCCCTCAGAATGGTTGGAAATCATTCGCAGAGTGTAAAGGCACAAGGGAGCTTGACTGCGAGACCTACAAGTCGAGCAGGGACGAAAGTCGGGCTTAGTGATCCGGTGGTTCCGCATGGAAGGGCCATCGCTCAACGGATAAAAGCTACCCTGGGGATAACAGGCTTATCTCCCCCAAGAGTCCACATCGACGGGGAGGTTTGGCACCTCGATGTCGGCTCATCGCATCCTGGGGCTGTAGTCGGTCCCAAGGGTTGGGCTGTTCGCCCATTAAAGCGGTACGCGAGCTGGGTTCAGAACGTCGTGAGACAGTTCGGTCCCTATCCGTCGTGGGCGCAGGAAATTTGAGAGGAGCTGTCCTTAGTACGAGAGGACCGGGATGGACGCACCGCTGGTGTACCAGTTGTCTTGCCAAAGGCATCGCTGGGTAGCTATGTGCGGACGGGATAAGTGCTGAAAGCATCTAAGCATGAAGCCCCCCTCGAGATGAGATTTCCCATAGCGTCAAGCTAGTAAGATCCCTGAAAGATGATCAGGTTGATAGGTCAGAGGTGGAAGCGCGGTGACGTGTGGAGCTGACTGATACTAATCGATCGAGGACTTAACCAAAACGAAAAGCGGAAGCGGCCGGTTAGCAACGTATGGCCTGGAGGGCTTTGACTGAGATAAGTGTAAACTCGCCGATTGGCAAGCCGTTAGGCGCAGACAGAGGCGAAGTTGAACTTATGCGTTCAGAATTTAGTAATAAATTCTGATTAGCTAAAGGAAACACGATGAGCGAAAGCGAATCAATGTTGACTTATCGTAGGGAAAAGACCGAAGGACACTAGTTGCTGGACGTTGGAGCTAGACAATGAACAATGTAATTTGGTGGACTCGTTCTTATTTACTTCTTCTGCATTATCTAGTTTTGAGGGAATGAAAACCTCTAAAAATAGTCCGGCAGCAATGGCGAGAAGGTCACACCCGTTCCCATCCCGAACACGGAAGTTAAGCTTCTCAGCGCCGATGGTAGTTGGGACGCAAGTCCCTGTGAGAGTAGGACGCTGCCGGGCTAAGACAGAAATTCAACTTTCTGTCTTTTTTCTTCCCCTATAATGAATTTGGAAGAAATTAGCCGTTGATAGAAAAGTAGAGATATGCGAAAATATTCACTGTCGCTTCTTTTATATAATATAATGGAGAGCTGTCCGAGTGGCCGAAGGAGCACGATTGGAAATCGTGTATACGTTAACCGCGTATCAAGGGTTCAAATCCCTTGCTCTCCGCCATCAATATATTTTTTTAAATGGCCCCTTGGTCAAGCGGTTAAGACACCGCCCTTTCACGGCGGTAACACGGGTTCGAATCCCGTAGGGGTCACCATTTACGGAGGATTAGCTCAGCTGGGAGAGCATCTGCCTTACAAGCAGAGGGTCGGCGGTTCGATCCCGTCATCCTCCACCATTACAGCTAATTACTTCTTTTGCGGGTGTGGCGGAATTGGCAGACGCACCAGACTTAGGATCTGGCGCCTTCGGGCGTGGGGGTTCGACTCCCTTCACCCGCACCATTTATTTGCGGAAGTAGTTCAGAGGTAGAACACCACCTTGCCAAGGTGGGGGTCGCGGGTTCGAATCCCGTCTTCCGCTCCAATTTTTCAATAAAACTAATAATGCGCCCGTAGCTCAATTGGATAGAGCGTCTGACTACGGATCAGAAGGTTATGGGTTCGACTCCTGTCGGGCGCGCCATCAATATAATTCAATTTTCGGGAAATAGCTCAGCTTGGTAGAGCACTTGGTTTGGGACCAAGGGGTCGCAGGTTCGAATCCTGTTTTCCCGACCATTCTTACTAAAATCAATGGGGCCTTAGCTCAGCTGGGAGAGCGCCTGCTTTGCACGCAGGAGGTCAGCGGTTCGATCCCGCTAGGCTCCACCATTTAATTTAAATATGTAATTTGGCGGTGTAGCTCAGCTGGCTAGAGCGTACGGTTCATACCCGTAAGGTCGGGGGTTCGATCCCCTCCGCCGCTACCATTTATTCGGAGGAATACCCAAGTCCGGCTGAAGGGATCGGTCTTGAAAACCGACAGGCGGGTTAAACCGCGCGGGGGTTCGAATCCCTCTTCCTCCGCCATTAGACTGTTATTTTTTTAAATTGTATCAATTGATCTCTTTCTTGAATATACTTTTGAAGAATTAATACAGTCAGATATCAACTTTATGCATATCTTTGCAAAGTATTTCTTATTATCGCGGGGTGGAGCAACGAGCGTTGCTTCGATGAATAACCTGCGAGTTGTATCAATCGAGCTGCTGCTTGAATAAGCTTTCTGAGATTGATACAGTCATACGTTAGCTTTTAGCATGACGTCAACTTTTGTACTTTTTATTATCGCGGGGTGGAGCAGTCCGGTAGCTCGTCGGGCTCATAACCCGAAGGTCGCAGGTTCAAATCCTGCCCCCGCAATTCGGTCTGGTAGTTCAGCTGGTTAGAATGCCTGCCTGTCACGCAGGAGGTCGCGGGTTCGAGTCCCGTCCAGACCGCCACTATTTATATTTTTATAAAAGCCAATATGGCGGTTGTGGCGAAGTGGTTAACGCATCGGATTGTGGTTCCGACATTCGTGGGTTCGATTCCCATCAGCCGCCCCATATATATATTTAATAATGCGGGTGTAGTTTAGTGGTAAAACCACAGCCTTCCAAGCTGTTGTTGTGGGTTCGATTCCCATCACCCGCTCCATTATTGGGCTATAGCCAAGCGGTAAGGCAACGGACTTTGACTCCGTCATTCGTAGGTTCGAATCCTGCTAGCCCAGCCAATATGCGGAAGTAGTTCAGTGGTAGAACACCACCTTGCCAAGGTGGGGGTCGCGGGTTCGAATCCCGTCTTCCGCTCCAAACAATATGGCGGCATAGCCAAGTGGTAAGGCCAAGGTCTGCAAAACCTTTATCCACCGGTTCGAATCCGGTTGCCGCCTCCAACTTATGCCGGTGTGGCGGAATTGGCAGACGCGCACGACTCAAAATCGTGTTCCTTCTGGAGTGTCGGTTCGACCCCGACCACCGGTATTAAAAAAAAGGTTAATCCTTTATTAGTCAATGCTTTGAGCGATCGGAGCATTGACTTTTTTTGTGCTTTATTTTGCTAAAGTAATCTCCGAATCGTGTATACAATAATTTTCGATTATTTAATACCTTTAAGACCATTTTTCTTAAAGGGAGAGATATTATTGGCTGTAATTAAAGGAAAGAAAAAAGCAAAAATGGAGAAAACCGTGGAGGAACTTTTTAATGATTTTCAGATGGATAACAGAATAACAAACTTATCTGAAATGACCATTAGATTCTATGATCAAAATCTAATTCACATTATGAGATTCCTAGACGATTAGGGAATTCAGCTTGTTAAATCACTTGAAAAGGATCACATTGATGAATTCATTTTGTTCTTGAAGGAAAAAGGCTTAAAGGCAACAACAATTAACACCTATCTGAGAGCTGCTAGAGCGTTTTTGTATTATTCAATGCGTGAGCAGCATTTAAACAAATTTGAGATTAATCTAATTAAAGCCGATAAGGAGCAAAAAGAGCCTTATTCAGAAATTGAAATTAAGAAGCTAATTAAAAAACCGAATATAAAGGAATGTGGATTTGTCAAACATAGAAATTGGGTGGTAGTTAATTACCTGCCTGAGACTTGAAACAGGCTTAATACTATACTCAACTTAAAAGTTGCTGATGATTTGGAAAATGGAATGGTTGTTTTAACGACAACCAAAAACAGAAAAGCACAGTTTAATCCGATCAGCGAAAATTTAGTAAAAATCTTAAACGAATATTTCAGGATGTATCAATTTGAATAGGATGATTTCTTGTTCATTAATGAATTAGGAGAAAAGATGACCAGGAATTCTGTACAGCATACAATTGCACGATATAACAATAAAAGAGGCGTAGAATGAACTTCTATTCATGCATTTAGGCATACTTTTGCAAAATACTATGTAACGAGTGGCGGGAATGCATTCAAGCTACAACGATTATTAGGACATTCAACACTTGATGTTACCTTAAACTATGTAAATTTGTATTCAAAAGATTTGAAAGAAGGGTTTAACAAGCATAGTATCCTCTCGAATTTTACTGAAAACCCAAGAATGAAGAGGGGACGAAAATCATAATGATACAAGAATGTTGAAGATCCGTTTTGCTTACAATAATTAATTCAAATGGACACTGAAAGAGGCAAAAACATTGAAAACACCTAAAAAGGAAACCATAAATATAAAAGAAATATTAGCAAGAAATACAGATAACATTAAGGTAACAGAAGTGAATAAACCAAACATCGACCAAATGGCGATGGCATTTTTAGAAATTTTGAAAAAATAATTTTAGTCCTTTAAAATAAAGTAAAAGCGTTGTTTTTTTAAAATTTTTATTTGGTTAGGATTTATTTAAAAAACAAAATATATCAATCAAGAAGAGAATTTGAGAACTCACAGTAGCCGCTGTGGGTTCTTTTGCATTATAGCAAAAATTAGCAGTATGTCTTTTTGTTTTGTATGAAAATTGTCCATGCTAGATAATAACAGAAAAGTATGGAGGCTTAAATATATGAATAAATTCAGCGATCGATTAACAAGCGAAGAAAAAGAAAAGCTTATAGCAGGTGTGCAGCCATTATTAAAATTTATGGAGAAATTCTATCAGCAAAATCAGGATGTACTTGATAAAACGGATGAATGGGGAGCCATTACTGGATTGGGCCTTGAAGAAATGGACGAGCTGGAATTATGGGAGGTAATCCAACTCGTTCGTTAAAAAATGACTCCAAGAGAAATTGAGTTATTGGATAGCATTATCCCTCAACTTTATGTTATGCCTAATAGTTTTGTATTTCGTTTAAGGGATAGGGGCGTTTTAAGTAAGTGAACAGATTTATAACAAATTAGTACGAGATAAAATTCCGTAAATAGTTAAACAGGATAACAAAGTTCCGATTACACACGTTGCTACCGAACAAGAGGTTAAGCCGTTATTGTTGTATAAATTAATAGAAGAACTGGAAGAGTTTAAGTCTACCCCTAACGAAGAAGAGGTTAGCGGATATATTAGAAGTAATTGACGGTATAGTGCAGGCCTTTAACTTAGATATGGACAAGGTATTAAAGGTAAAAGCTGATAAGTTAGAAAAACGAGGCGGTTTTAAGAAAAGGATTGTTTTGGAAAAGGTCATAGAAGGAGAATTGTAGGTGTGTTTTATTTATAATAGTGCGGTGTAATCAACATTAATATACATATAAGAGTGCTTATGTAGGAGAGTTAGTATATGGATAACAAAACTCAACTTTGGGATGTTTTTTGTTTACAACACAAAGTTATCGAAAAGGGTGTTCCTCTATTTGAAGTTGATAATGGGATAGTTAAAACCTTCAAATATGGAAATAACAATCGTAATATGCTCATGAGAAGCACCCAAATGGAATCTTAATTAATAAACGAGGTACAAAAGGTAATCATCGACTTTGAGGAAAAGTCAGAAAAATATGATGGAGTAATTTATATGATGTTTTGGAAAAATGCAAATTCAGTTATACCATTATTTATTGGCAAATCAGAGAAATATGGGAAAATTAAATGTAACCTATCCATAAATATAAAGAATATTATACTAAATCAGGCGTTTTTTTGTAGATGGGGATATAATTACGCTTATCACATAGGTGATTTAAGTGCAGTAGTTTGTGAGGGACATCCAGAAATTAAGAAATCAAAGAAATATTATAAGTGGGCTGAAATGTTATTCGAAGATTATCCAAGTAAAACCCCCATATTAAAAAATAATACATATTTTTGGATTAAGGCATTGAGTAAAGAAGATATTGGTGTTTGGAAGGAATACGGTAAGACTTCACTGACATTTCTAGAATACTTATTAATAGGTTTAGCGAGTGACATATTTACTGAAAAACTTTTAAACGAAGAAGGAGTTATCCGAAAATAATGAAACGCCTTTGTATTATACCATGTGGTTCAAAAAAGATATGGGATATTAGACCAGATGTTGGACCAACTGAAGCAAAAAATGTTTATGTAGGTACTTATCATAAAAAATGTCAGGCATATGCTTCACGTTACTTTGAACACTGGGTTATACTTTCGGCTAAACATGGCTTTTTATCTCCACATGATATGGTCCCTTCAAACTACGATGTTACATTTAATTCTAAAAATGCAGAAATCGTTAGTTTAACCGTGCTTAAGCATCAAATTGCTAACAAACATTTAGGTGATTATGATGAAATAGTTGTTTTGGGAGGTAAGGAGTATAAAAAAGTTGTTGAACAGGCTTTTGGTAGTAATAAAATCTTTCAATACCCATTAAGCGACTGTAGGGGTATAGGTTATATGCAACAGAAATTGAAAAATTCTCTCCAAAATAATGAAGAAATATAATGGAATAATACATAGAATTATTTTGGTGAAATGCAAGTGAAGATTCCTTAGCTATTACGTGAAAAGGGGTTAATAAAATGGGGTTGTTTAGCAAATTCTTTGGAAATAAAAAGCAAGAAAAACAGAATAGTAAACAGGAAGACCTCGAAAACAACGGAGAATTACAGAAACATGAAAACACGAGTAAACAGCCTAAAAATGCTAACGATGATGGAATAGGCATGGGTCTAACTATTAATATTTCATCTGACGAAAAAAATGGCTTTTCTATTTCTTCATCTCCCGTGGGCGTTGCTACAGGTAGTACAGCAACAGATTTTTATGTGTATGAATGGTTTATTAAAAATACTGGTGAAATATTTTATGTTGGAAAAGGACGTGGGGATCGTTATAAAACGTTCCATGAACGAGCATATGAAGCTGAAAAGATACGTAAAATGTATGATACGGACTCTCGCTTTGTTGGAACGAGGTTAATTGAAGAACAAGCACTAGATTTAGAGAGTAAAGAAATGACAAGAATACTAAATGAAACAAACGATAGGCTAACGAACCGTATAATTCCATTATTTACGAAAAGAGGCAACGGATACGACCGAAGTCCTAACACACCTGAACTTCAATTTGAAACTGCTCCTTGTCTTTACGCAAGCGAGATAGACGAACATTACTTTGGAATAAAGCGTCGATCATTTGATGAAGTTAAGTACGAAAATTTAAAAGCGGTAGTCTTTATCACTCGAAGTATGCGAGATGAAATCAATATCATTTATGGCAGGAACTTAGAGAAATATCAAGGTGAAACAATAGCAAAATTATCAAATAACGGCAACAAAATACTTAAAAGTAAATATGCAAAATCAGTTACTGCTTGGATATATATTGGTGACGATTACGTTGTTAATTATGAGATTGTCCAAGAGCAAGCATTCGAGAAGCTAGGGAGAAATATACCTACATATCATTTAATTGATGTTTGGAAGTTTTTAAAAGAAAAGTTTGGCGAAATTGAAGTTGTTCCAACAGAAGGGATATCTGTTAATCCAATTCACAATCGTATTCCGCTAAAAGAAATAAAGAACCTACAAAACTGGGACAAAGGCTTTGACGCAGGTATGCCATATTGGGAAAAAGGTGACAAGGAACGAAAAGCAGGCAACCTTGAACGAGCTATTGAGCTATTTGATAAAGCACGATACAACGGTTATAATGCTCCAGCTTTATATAATTCGTATGCAATGACATATCGAAAACTTAAAACCTTCGACAACGAAATTGCAATCATTGACGAAGCGATTGAACGTTTACAATCTGAAAAAATTAATGTAAACGAAACTCACATTCTGGAATTAAAAGAACGTAGAGCAAAAGCCCTTGCTTTGAAAAAAAAATTAAATAATTTGCCACGTTAATAGAAAAGGAAACAAAAAGGAATTGACGTATGTTGCAATCCAACTTATCATTAAAAAGTTGGTATTTAATAATCGTATGGACAATTACAAATAAAGCATTGAAAATAAAGTCATAAACCTTATACCCGTGCCTATTCCACGGATTTATCAGACGCGCACGACTCAAAATCGTGTTCCGTGAGGAGTGTCGGTTCGACCCCGACCACCGGTATCATTTAAGGCAAGAAAGCCTAATAGGAGTACTACCAACAAAAAGCGAAAAAAATACGCTAAGCAAATTTCGTCAAAAGAAAGCCGATTTTTCCTACGCTAAGGAAGTATCGGCTTTTATTGTCACTTTGAAATTTAAAGGAGTAAGCTCTTTGCGCTTATCACAACATTTTAACGATGAAACTACAACGCAACTATGAGCCTTTCCCTGATCACCCCAGAGTATTCACACACAATCCTGACCGAAGGATATGATAACTGTTCTTTAAATAAAAGATTTACGGGAAAACTCGTTTTTAAAAATATATTGCCTAACATCTATTAATAAAATAAAGCAGGGGTTACCTTTGCTTTATTTTATTTAGGACTTAACCTTTGTTAAAAGTTAATAGCATCCCAAGACCAATCTTGTATCTGGAGTAGCATTAACACCACGGATGCCAATGCGATGTTTTTCATAAATTGGGTTTGTTCCCCCATTTTTTTCATTGGGTCTTCTAATGTCCAGAAGTTGTGAACCGTAAATGCTGATATCAGCAAGAATATAAAAAGTAATAATACTCCCAGTCCAACATAAAAGCCGGTTAAAATAGTTACTCCGCCAATTATTAACATAAGACCCGAAACGATAACGGAGGTACCTGGCATAGGAATCTTTTTATATTGAGATGCTTGTTTCAACGCCTGAAAATTAGAGAAGTGATTAAAACCCACCATTATAAAATATGCCCCAAAAAGAGCACGACCTATTAACCATAAAATACTCATTCTAAATTCATCCTTTTTAGTTATTTGTTTTATTAATCTCGAATTAAATTATACTTAATTCGAGATTGATAATAATATTTCATACAAAGTCTATTCTCTACTAATGTGAACGATTTGATGATCAGGCTAGCAATCTAGTATGGCAAAACGAATCTAATGCCACGTCCGACTACAACAAGAAAAATCATACAGGTGCTAAAGTAGCCGTAGAGGCCTTTTTAAGGAATAAACGCCATTTTAGAAAATTGTTACCTTAAAGTTTAGCACTACCATGCTCTTTAGTTATTTTATCGCAGCCTTTTTGAAAGTTTGTAAAAACACATTTACTGGCTGTAAACCTTGAATGATATATTGACCATCAATGATAAATGTTGGAACACTGTGGATACCTTTTGTATTTGCATCCCGTCTATCTGCATTGACTTCCTTAGTAAAAGCATCAGAATCAAGAATTTTTTTAGCTTCTTTCTTATTTAAGCCAACAGAGTCAACAAATTGTAATAATTCCTCTTCGTTATTTAGATTAGCCCCTTCTGTAAATAAGCCATAGAAGAATGCTTCCGTTAAATCTCTTGCTTTACCAAACGATGCAGCCCATTTTGTTAAACGGTGTGCCTTCAACGTATTAGCTGCCTTCATAATCTCATAATTGTAGTCAAGTCCAAATTGACTCGCTTGGTTTTTTATTTGTGCTGTTCTCTCCAACATCTCTGCCTTTGATTTATTGAACTTTTTCGCTAACATCTCTACCGTTGGAATAGCAACCTCAGTAGATGCCTCAGGTGTTAACTGAAAGGATTTTAATTCAAATTCAATTTCTTCGCCCCTTTGTTCGATAGCTTGATCTAATAGACGTTTACCCATATAGCTAAATGGACATGTGAAATCAGCATAAAATTGTACTTTCATCATTTTTCCCACCTTTTTTAGTATGATGTTTCTTGTATAAATGTTCCATTTCTATAACTAGCAAATGCTTCATTGATTTCTTCAACTGTATTCATAACAAATGGACCTCTTGCAACAACAGGCTGTTTAATTTGCTCCCCAGCGAAAATGACAAATTTTGTTCTTTCAGTTCCAGAAATAGGTATAATGTCTGCTGTTTCATTCTGTTCAAAATGTACGACATCAAACGTATTAATGTGTTGTTCACTTATTTTAGCCTTTCCTTCTAGCATATATAAATAACTATTGTAGCCAGCTAGAATAGGAAACTCATAGCTTGCACCCTCTTCAAGTGAAACTACGCTGTAAAGGAATGGCGTAAACAGTTTTAATGGTGATGCCACACCATTCACTTCACCTGCATATACTTCAATATTGCCACCTTCAATAGGAAGAGCTGGTACTTGTCCATGTGGTAAATCTTCATATTGACCAGGTACCTTTTTGTCATCACTTGATAAATTTACCCACAGTTGAAGAACCCGAACGTCTTCACCTGGGTCTGGATTCTCATTATGAATAATGCCGCTTCCTGCAGTCATAATTTGAAAATCCCCCTCGTATAATCTTCCACCGCCGCCTGTTTTACTATCATAATGTTGTAAATTTCCCTCAAGCACGTATGTCACAGTCTGTATCCCTTTATGCGGATGATCGGCAAATGTATTATGCGCAAATTTGTCATCAGCTAAAATGATAAAGGGATCATTATCCATTAAATTGTTAGGCTGCATCACATAGCGTAAGTGGCGACCATCACCTTGTTGCAATGGAATAGCTTGTATGGTACGAATAGACAACATAATAAACACCCTCCTCGTTATTTTTATGCAAAATTTTATAGTTTTTATCCATCTACCTAGTTCAGATTTTAACAATACTTTACCTGGTATTTTCTTTTCAATAATTGCTTCGTGAGCTTTTTTAGCTCCTTCTGCCGTTAATGGAAAAGTCATTGCAGTTTTTTACTTTAATCCCACTTGTTTATTCAAATCAAACAAGTAATTAATTGCTTCTTTTTCAGTCATTGAGGCAGACCTTCCACGCATCCCAATGATTTCAACGTTTTTATTGGACACAGTTGTTTGGGGATCAGTGGTTAACGTAACATAGCGTCCGTCTTCTTTTAATAAATTGACCCCATTTTCAACACCTTTACCAAGAAGTGAAGCATCTATGACTACATCTGCTGATCCATTTATTTTTTCCATCTCTTTTTGATCATTGTAGTCTACAAATCTATCTGCTCCCAAGGAAAGTACATACTCTTCATTTTTCTTACTTGCAACTCCAATAACTGTCAATCCACAATCCTTTGCTATTTGTGCAGCTATACTTCCTACTCCTCCTGAAGCTCCCAGAATCACTACAGTCTCGCCTTTTTTAATATGGCCATACCCAATTAATGCCCAATATGCGGTAATCCCAACACCAGAAAAACCAGCCGCTATTTCTATATCCATATCCTCTGGCTTATTAAAAATACGATTGTTATCTGCAACAACATATTCGGCATACCCAGAACTTGGCACCTTTGCAATGACTGTATCCCCGACTTGCACGTTAGTTACTTGACTGCGGATTTTTTCAGCAATTCCTAGCGCTTCAGTACCAGGAATAACTACTCTATTCAATGGAATCCCACCAGACCAAGCACCACTACGAACGATTGTTTCTACAGGATGTATGCTAGAATACAATACTTTGACTAAAACTTATAACCTAAGCGACGAGCATCAGGGTAAAATAAAGATTCATTGGTGGCTTCAGCCAGTTCAATTATATAGCCCGGTGCCAATAGCAATCGACCTTGTGCGCCCATGATGTTTTCAGTACGTGGTTGCAAGATCGGTATACCTAACTGTTTCGCTTTTTCATACACTGCTTCAATGGAATCCACCACAAACATACTGTTGGTGTGTTGAATGAAATCGGGTAATTGGCGCAACGACTTGTCATCAATCACCACCGCGGACACATTGCCCAACACCGATTGCAAGCCGATTACTTTCAAATTGAAGTATTCTTCCAATCGAAACTCATACTCCAAAATACCGTCCATGTGCTTAAGGTAGTTTTTCACATAGGCGAATTCTTGTCCAGGTTGCAAAAAAAGTCGTTCATAAGGACCAGAAATCAAGTGATTTTCTAAAAAAGTACGTTCGACTAAACTGTTTTTACGTTCACTCATTAAACTCTCCTCCTATAAATCTTTAGGCGTCAATACATATCGCTAATTACATCGATAACCTTGTGTAACGGAATAGCTTGATGGTTTGAATAGATTACATTAAAAACACTCCATTACTAAACTGTTATTATTGACAACACGTGTTGTATATAGGTATTATAAAATGCTGAGAGCCGTACTACCATAAACAGTTCTATATATCTGTCGCTTACACAACATTTCTTAAAAATTGTTGCCAAAGGAGAGGTAAAAAAATATGAATACGCAAACGACAGACCCCCGTGCCGTTCGGACACGGCAAATGATTATCGACGCTTTCAATCAGCTAATAGCTACCAAGAATTTCGATCAAATTTCTGTCAAAGATATAACAGCAATAGCGACAATTAATCGAGCCACATTTTATACTCACTTCGTTGATAAGTATGAATTACTTGATGTGGTGTTAACAGAAAGAATTAAGGATATCATGAAGGGACAATTTAACTGTAATCAGGAACTCAATGAGGAAACAGTCGTGCAAATGTTTCAATCAATTGTGCAAATACACGAAAATATGCATACGCATTGTAGGCGAGGCTATAATACATTTACTCAAATGATAGAGGAAAAAGTAAAAGAGCAATTAACGTTGATTGTAACCCGCATCTTACAAACTGAAAATCGCATAGAAGCAGCTATGTTTGGTTGGGCATTATACAGTTCATTTGTTGAATGGGAACGAACAAGTCAAGAGCCAGCCGAACAATTTGCGAAGAAAGCCACAACATCACTACTTCGAATAATCGATACGCCTCACCATATTTAACGTAACTCCTATTCATTGCACATAAAAATGGAGATATAAGGTCAAAGAGTATCTTTTACTTTAGGTTAATTCCAAAAGAAAGAGGAAAGGGAAAGAGCAAAACTCTTCATCAATAGGCGTTAGAGATATTAAAAAGTGACTTTTAAAGCTACCTATTATATTGGTTGTACTGTCCATAATAATTTACTAATTCTAAAAACATTCGAAAATAAGGGGTGTACAGTTTTGGAACGAAATAAAGTGTATAAGAGGAAAAATTAAAATATTGAGAAGAATGCGGGAACGAGGACTCCAAGACCAGCTTCAACGTACAAGTTCTTTAAATATTATAATTAACGCCATTAGCGTATGGAATACCGTATATCTTACCGAAGCAACAAATTTGTTGAAGGAAAAAGGGGATTTACGGGAAGAATTACTAAAACATATTTCGCCATTGGGATGGGAACATATCAATTTTCTTGGGGAATACATCTTTGATATGAAGAAAGTGGCAAGTTTACATTCGCTGCGCCCTCTTATTCAATAAATAATAAGCCGAATTTTCTTAGCGTAGGAAAACTCGGCTTTTATTTATGTCGAAATTTGCTTAGCGTATGTTTTGCGCTTTTTGTTGGTTGGACCACTAATAGGTCAATGCTTTGAAGCAATTCGAGCATTGGCCTTTTTTCGTTTTAGTGGACTAAAGCGATATGCTAATTGTGTGGACAACAATTTTCGGTAATTAAGTACCTTTAAGACCACTATTTCTTAAATAGAGACGAAGAAATTGACTAGGGTAATAGCAGCCCTAGAAGAAAAAACTATAAGAAATTATATAAAGGCTTTTTAGCTTGATAACCTTATTAAAAATTTAACTGAAATGACTATCCGTTCTATAACCATAACTTAATTCATTAATTGAAAGCCGAAGGCTGCGACAAGATTTACAGTAGAAATGAAAAGAAAAAATATGATTGTGGAACGAACCCAATAAGGGAAAGAGTTAGCTAAGCAGCGTGAAGATTTTAGAGTAGGCCGCCCGAGAAAATTTAAAAAGACACAAATTGAACACGTTTTGAAGTTGCTCTTACCATCAATAGTCGTCGCGAATCCCTCAGAGCCACAACATTTTTTCAACTCTTCCGACTTTACCCATGCACTGAAAACTCTCTCATTTTTCACAGAATACACTCTTTAATTGCGAAGTAAAATTATGGACACTATTCATTACAATCATTATTACTTTCTCCGGTTTCATTTTCCACACTTGAAATTGTCTCTCCCATAATGATTTTAATTAATCTAGCCAGCTGGCACCCCCATAAATAGTGTCGGGGTGGAAATAATAATACATATACCTTCCCGCTTTTCTGAAGGAAACTAACACTGCATTTTCTAGACCTTCAAATGCTTAGTAAAAACTGTTAAATGAATCAAAAGGATTACTGCTAATTTTTATAAGGTTTTCTCACCCATTGATAGTTCTTGGATGATACCAACTTTTATTTAAAAAACACCACAGGAACGGTTCGCCTCGTCCAAATCGGGGCCACATTCTTGTCCATGGTCTTGAAAGGTAGGAGAAAGAAACATGACAGAAAATGATTGGTCGCGGACTGAGCGGAGAAAAAACATACAAGAACAACAACAAAGTTCTTCAAAACAGGATGAGAACAAGAGGCCAAGAAAAGGATTTTGGAAAAAATTCTTATACATTTGTCTTACACTAGGAATTGTACTGTTCTTGTTTGGAGTGGGTGCTTTTTACTGGATCATTAAAGACGCTCCTAAGTTTGACGAAACGCTATTAAAAGATCCTTTATCTTCCAGATTCTTTGCTAGTGATGGAAAAACCGTCATTGCCGAAATCGGTAAAGAGAAACGGAATGAAATTAATACTAAGCAAATACCTGATATCTTAAAAAATGCTGTTTTGGCTACAGAGGATGCCCGTTTTTATCAGCATCATGGAATTGATGTTAAACGTACTCTTGTTGCTGTTTGGACGAATATTACGACTGGTTCTTCTCAAGGCGGCAGTACGATTACACAGCAAGTTGTGAAAAATTCTTTTTTATCAATTGAAAAAACCCCTACAAGAAAAGTGCAGGAATGGTATTTAGCCATTCAATTAGAAAAAAAGTTCTCTAAGGATCAAATCCTAGAAATGTATTTTAACAAGAATTTATATGGCAATGATGTATATGGCGTCGCAAAAGCGGCCGAAAGGTTCTTCGGGCTTGGTCCCGATGAGTTAAATAAATTAACACTGGAACAAGCTGCACTCCTTGCTGGGATTCCACAAAGTCCCAATAACTATACACCTACTGTTGAAAGTAATCTCGATTCAGCAGAAAAACGCAGAAATATGGTTCTTTATTATATGAATAGACATGGATATATTTCCAAATCAAAAATGGAGAAAGCGCAAAGTACACCAATTGAAGATACATTAAATATTCAAGAAGAGGCACCAAATAAGTATCAAGCCTTTGTTGATACAGCCATTGCAGAAGTACAAGAAAAAACAGGCGGGAATATTTTTGAAGATGGATTAGAAATTTACACAACCATTGACCCAAAAATCCAGCAAGTTACGGAAGATGTTCTTTCAACAAATGATTATATCGATTTTCCAGATAATGATAAGCTGCAAACAGCTGTTATCATTGCCGAGACCCAGACGGGAGCCATTAAAGCCATTGGCGGAGGAAGAAATTATCAAACCGGAAAATTTAACTATGCAACAAGGATTAACCGTCATCCTGGTTCTACGATTAAACCAATTCTTGACTACGGCCCAGCGATTGAAAAATTCAAATGGTCAACTGGACACATAATAAAAGATGAGAAGTATCAATACTCAAATGGAGCCCCTATTCAAAATGCAAGTCATACCTATGCAGGAGATAAAACGATTAGAGATCATCTGGCCTGGTCACGTAATATCCCAGCATTAAAAACATATCAGGAAGTAGGAGCAGACTATGCCACTGATTTTGCCAAAAGCCTTGGTTTTCCTATTACAGAATCTCAAAAAGCAAATGAATCGAATGCAATAGGCGCCATTGATGCTGCATCTCCTTTAAATATGGCTGGAGCGTATGCAGCTTTCGGGAATGGAGGTTACTATGCAAAACCATTTACTGTTTCCAAAATAATTTATCCCGATGGAACGGAAAAAAACTTAGCTTCAAGTAAAAAGAAGGTAATGGAAGACTCCACTGCCTTCCTCATCACAGATATGTTACGTACAGTGGTGGATTCAGGTACTGGAACCATGGCAAATGTTAGCGGTCTTGATATAGCTGGAAAAACAGGAACAACCAGCTTCGATCAATCAGCAATAAAGAAATACGGTTTACCTAATAATGCGACAAGAGATGCTTGGTTTGTAGGATATACACCGCAGTACACTGGTGCTGTTTGGACAGGATACAAAGAAACTACTTCTTCAGATGACTATTTAGGAAGCAAAAGCGAGCACTTCTCTAAATTAGCGTTTAAAGAGATTATGTCACGAGCAGCTGCCAGCACGGAAGGATTTATACCACCAAGCAGTGTTGGAAAATTAGGCAAGGAATACTATGTAAAAGGTGGAGAAAAGCCGCCGGCACCTAAGATTGATAAACCAACCAATGCTCAGACGAAATATGATGAAGCTTCAGATAGCATACAATTATCATGGAATTATGCGTCTGAAACCAGTTCAAAAACAACCTTTGATGTTACTTATACAGTGGATGGAAATACAACAAAACTAACATCCACAATTGAAAACCAAGCAGTACTTCAAAGCCCGGAGAAAGGAAAATCATACACATTTACGATCGTTGCCATTTCTGAAGAGATAAAAAGTGATCCAGCATCGGTTTCAATAACAGTAGAAGGAAAAACTAAAGTGCCAAACAGCCCAACCAATTTGCAAGCTTACTTTGATAAAAGCTCTAATAATATTGTTATTAGCTGGGACAACAATAATGCAAGTACTCAAAATGTCAAATTTACCGTTTGGTTTACTGTGAATGGCCGTACGTATAGATTGAACCCCATCTCAGTAACACATGCAACGTTAAGTAAGCCTAAACCAGGTCAAACTTATGCCATTTCTGTTACAGCAGCAAATGATGCAGGTACCAGTGCCCCGGCCGCTACTTCAGTTACAGTTGAATACTAATACTGAAAGTAGCAACGAGTGACACCACTGGGACGGTTCATAACGGAGGCAATCGGAAGTTTTGCGCGCAAAAAGGCACAACTAGTGGTACTTAGCTAGTTGTGCCTTTGTTCTATCTTATACCTAAGATATAGTCGCAAATTTTTTGATTGAAATGACATGCAGGCGATTATGAATAAATAAATTATCATCATTTTTGGAGAAAAAGGTTTTTTCGTAACAGGTTAGATAATAAACAGTATATTTAGGATAAGTTCATAAATAAGATGAGGTGCAAATAATGATTGATAAGCTTCTGTTATTTCATTCACCTTCTTAGGAAGAGTTTATCAGTAGTCACGAACTGTCCCCATACATCACAATAAATATTTTATTCCGAAAATTCATTGAATTTTTTTGTTAAAGGTGGTTTAATATAGGTAATCGTCATTACTTATCAGATATGTGATATCTGAAAGGAAGGGGGGAGATGTTTGGAAATACAAAAGATCTCGACGAAAAAAGTATCCGATTCAGTTGCTGAGCAAATCGAGGAAATGATTAGATCCGGAACGTTTCAGGTGGGAACAAAGCTTCCTTCGGTCAGGGAACTATGTGAAATGTTTGGTGTTGGCCGTTCCGCAGTCCGTGATGCTATTACGACTTTAAAAGGAAAAGGTATTGTCGATGTAAAGCAGGGAGAAGGAACCTATATTTTGGAATTTGACTCAACGAGACTCTTCAACAATCATTTGCTGCTTACCCAACCAAGAGATATCAGTGAACTTTATCAAGTTAGAAAGATTTTAGAACCAGGGATTGCGGAGCTAGCCGCTATAAATCGGACAGAAGCAGATCTGCATGTAATGGCAGAAATCTTCGCCAACCCAACTATGAATGGGTGGGATTCCGATTATCTGTTACATACAGCCATCGCCAAAGCGGCAGGAAATGAAATTATTATTCAACTTTTGGAATTTATCTCGACAACAATGAAGAATGCCATGATTGATTTCCACCACTATATTAAGAAAAACCCAGCCACTGCTCAGATGATAGAAAAACAACATTATAAAATCTATGAATCCATTAAGCTTGGAATACCGGAGAATGCGAAACAGATGATGATGGAACACTTGGATTACGTCGAAAAAGAGCTTTTGAACAGTATTGCCATACAATAAGCTAAGCAGGCCGACATAATGATTTCATTTTTTTTAAGAAATAGCAGAAACTAAGTTGCTCATTACGCAACTAGGAGGTGTTGGCAGTGATTGCCACAGAACTTTTATCAGAGTTACAAGCCATTCTATCACCAGAGCGAGTCATCGAAGGGGATAAAAACCATCCGCTTGGAAATAGCGGCCTAGTAAAGGTGTATCCGCAAACAGAAGAAGAAATTTCAAGCATTCTCAAATTTGCCAATGAGAATGGTAAAACGGTATTCGTAGAAGGCAATGGAACCAAAAAGGGATTTGGTGGTTTAACCGAATCAGCCGATATTTTACTTTCACTATCAAACTATAAGGGAATTGTAGAACATGTTGTCGGTGATATGACGTTAACTGCTAAGGCCGGGACAAATTTTAAGGAATTGCAGGAGTATTTGGCGCAGTTTAAGCAAAAAATTTCACTCGATCCTACTTGTCCAGAGTCAGCAACGATTGGCGGAATTGTCGCAGCTAATGATAGCGGTCCCAAGCGGCTCGGTTATGGCTCATCAAGAGACGTTGTGATTGGGCTAAGAATCGTTTACCCGGACGGGAAAGTGATTCGGTCAGGCGGACGTGTGGTCAAAAATGTCGCCGGTTATGACATGAATAAATTGTTTATCGGTTCGATGGGTACACTGGGCGTGATAACTGAAGTAACCGTAAAGCTTCGACCGCTCCCTAAATATGAAAGTTTGAATTTAGTATTATTTCCACAAGGAAATATGGAAGAAATCAGGGCGTTTAGCACCAAGCTTCTGGATTCTACGATGGAACCTGTAACGCTGGAGTTGCTTAGTCCATCATTGTCGAAAAAACTGATAGGTCAAAGCTGTTATACAATCGTTGTTGGTCTGGAGGATGTTGAATCATCCGTTCGCTATCAAGAAAGCTTTATCCAGAACATTCAGCCGGCCCATTCAGAATTGAAAGTTCTTTCTCAACAAGAAGCACAGTCTTTTTGGAACCAATTTTACTCTCTTTCACCAAACTCCTCCACAGATTCAACACAAACTTCTTTGAAAATTGGTGTCGTTAACATGGATGTAACGCACGTAATAAATGAAAGTCATCTCCTTAGTGATTCTCACAACTTAGAGGTCGAAGCCCATGGCGGGTTAGGACACGGCTTATGTCAAATTAACCTTAGCGGTTCAAAGGACGATATCATTTCAGCCATTCAGCAAACAAGAGAATTGTCCACAAAACTCGGCGGGTACACTGTCATAAAGCATTTGCCTTTTGCCTTAAGACAGGAAGTAGACACCTGGGGTAACAAGCCATCACATTTCTTCCTATTAGAAGGGATCAAATCCAAGGTTGACCCGAATAGAGTTCTCAATCCTAAACGATTTGTGGGAGGGATTTAATGATGAGTCTTATAGAAGCGGATTTAAAGAAAGACCCAGCATGTACTACTAGTTTAAGTAATTATCTGGCGAAGGATCACCCAGATGAAAGCAAATGGGCAGATTGTGTACATTGTGGGATGTGTTTGGAATCATGCCCGACATATGAAATTACTGGTCAGGAGCAGCATTCACCCCGCGGCCGCGTCCATTTGATAAAATCGGTTGCGGAAGGGCGGCTCACTCTCAATGAACAGTTTATGGATCCGGTTTTCGCTTGTCTTGACTGCCGTGCTTGTACGACTGCCTGTCCAGCAGATGTGGAAGTCGGCGGGCTGATTGAAGAAGCCCGCGGCCAGATTCGCCAAGCAATGCCGTTAACAGGAGTAAAAGGTGCGGTAAGCAAGGTGTTCCTGCAAGGGTTATTCCCGCATCAAAATCGTCTCAATAAACTCGGAAGCCTGTTGCGATTTTATCAAAAGAGCGGTATGCAAAAGGTCGTTAGAAAGTCAAAACTGATTAATATCATGCCGCAGCATCTTGTCGATATGGAAGCGATCATGCCCGAGGTGAAAGAGCCTGTTCGAAAAAAATACAAAGATGTCAAAGTCATTAAGTCCAAAGGGGAAACAAAGCGCGAGGTGGCATTCTTAACAGGCTGTGTGATGGACGTGATGTTTAGTGATATTAATGAAGCAACGATTAACGTATTAACCCGTAACGGGAATGATGTTACGATTCCAAAGAACCAAACCTGCTGCGGAGCATTGCATGTCCATGCGGGGGACCGTGACATGGGAAGAAAGCTTGCAAAACAAAATATTGAGGCATTTAAGAATTCTGATAAGGTGATTGTCAATGCAGCTGGCTGTGGCTGTGCCTTAAAGGAATATCCGGAGTTGTTCCGGGATGATCCTGAATGGCATAAAAAGGCGGAAGAGTTTTCTGCGAAAGTGGAGGACATTTCGAAACACCTTTATGATACTGGCTACGAAATCCCAAAAGCGGAACTAAAAACCCGGATTACTTATCACGATGCCTGCCATTTGGCGCATGGACAGGGGATCCGTCAGGAACCGCGTGATCTGCTGCTCAATATTCCTGGAGTGGAAATGGTTCATATGCCAAATTCAGACCGTTGCTGCGGCAGTGCTGGAATCTACAATATTACGAATCCGGAAATGGCCTCTCTTGTCCTAGAAAACAAAATGCAAAATGTCCCTGAAGATGTCGAAATGATTTCGATGGGGAACCCAGGCTGTATGCTGCAGATGGCGATGGGTGTACAAAAGCATGGCAGGAACCAAAAAATTGTCCACACAGTTCAGCTGCTCGATTGGGCTTACCAAAAAGAAGACGGCAAGGGGGAACTCTAATGGCGGTCAAGGGAATCAAATCAACCGATCGGCATATTTTAAATCTTGCAAATATCGTAGGAGCCGCCCGGTCGATTATTTACAAAAAAGAAGATCTCATAGCCTATGACTGTGATGGCTTCACATTACACAGGCATTTGCCCAAAGCCGTTGTATTTCCGAAAAACACCGAGGAAGTAGCAGCCCTAGTTAAATATTGTTCCAATCATCAGCTGCCATTCCTCGCACGGGGAGCAGGAACAGGCTTAAGCGGTGGGGCCATCCCTTTAAATGGTGAGGTCATTATTAGCTTGGTTCGAATGAAAAAGTTGTTAAGTGTTGACTTCGAGAATCGACGTGCCGTTGTCCAACCAGGTTTTGTCAATTTGAAGCTGACGAACTCCATTTCTGATAAGGGCTATTATTATGCACCAGATCCATCCAGCCAATATTGTTGTACCATTGGCGGCAATGTTGCCGAAAATGCTGGAGGTGCGCATTGTTTAAAATACGGGGTAACCACCAACCATATCCTTGGGCTTGAGGTTGTTCTGCCAAATGGCGAAATTATTGAAATTGGCGCAAACGGTATTCCTGATGAACCGGGCTATGATTTACTCGGCCTATTAACAGGTTCTGAAGGTACATTGGGAATTGTGACGAAAATAACCGTCCGCATTTTGAAAAATCCAGAATCTAAGAAAACGGTGCTGGCTTATTTTGATAAAGTGGAAGACGGCTCTCAGGCTGTTTCTGATATTGTGTCGGCAGGGATCGTTCCTGCTGCCCTGGAAATGATGGATAAAACAGCGATTGAAGGGGTAGAGGCAGCCGCATTTCCAGTCGGGCATCCAAAGGATATTGAAGCCGTGTTGCTAATTGAGGTCGATGGCATTGAAGCGGGTTTGGATGAGCAAATCAACCAAATCCTAGAAGTCTGCAAAAAAAGGAATGTACGTGAGGTAAGAGCTGCAAAGGACGAGGCGGAACGCGGCAGATGGTGGGCGAATCGGAAAACTGGATTCGGTGCAATGGGGGCGATTTCTCCAGATTATTTAGTACAGGATGGCGTTATTCCACGCAGCAAATTGCCGGAAGTTCTAAATAAAATTAACAAAATTAGTGAAGAATCCGGCCTCCGGATTGCGAATATTTTTCATGCGGGAGATGGGAACCTGCACCCGTTAGTTCTTTTTGACGCGAGAATACCTGGACAAAATGAAAAGGCTTTGGAAGCAGGAAGTGCCTGTCTGCAGGCTTGCGCAGATGTGGGCGGCACCATCACCGGTGAGCATGGCGTAGGTATTGAGAAAAGAGAAGAAATGCGCTTCGTCTTCACTGATGAAGAAATTATCGCACAAACGGATATTCGCGAGGTCTTTAATCCTGATAATCTATTAAATGCCGGAAAGCTATTCCCGACGCCGGGACGATGCGTGGAAATTAAGAGGGATCTTAAAGAAAAGGAAACTGCCATTCCATCCTAATTTTGGCGCACCTGCTCAGTTCGTCATTAACCCATTTATCGAAACTACTATTTTTACCAAATCTAAGGAGGAACTCACATCATGCCTAACTATGTAAAAAAGGGAAATCTTCAAGTAGCCCAGGAACTCTATGAATTTATTAACGCGGAAGCTCTTCCAGAAAGCGGGTTGACTGCCGATCAATTTTGGTCTGGATTTGAAACGTTAATCACCGACTTAACGCCAAAAAACAAGGAGCTTCTGGCGGTTCGTGATGATATTCAAAGCAAACTGAACACATGGTATCGCGAGAACAATGGAAACTTTGACTTCGAAGCGTATAAGTCATTTTTAACAGAGATTGGCTATCTTGAACCAGAAGTAGAAGATTTTGAGATTACAACTGAAAATGTGGATGACGAAATCGCTGTTCAAGCGGGACCACAGTTGGTTGTACCAGTCAATAATGCTCGCTATGCCATTAATGCGGCCAACGCCCGCTGGGGAAGTCTTTATGATGCACTTTATGGAACAGATGCAATCAGCGAAGAAGATGGTGCTAGCCGGGAGGGCGGTTACAATCCTGTACGCGGCGCAAAGGTCATTGAGTTTGCGAGGAATTTTCTAGACAAATCTGCTCCATTAAAAGGTGCCTCACATAAGGACGCGGTTTCCTACACCGTAGCTGATGGTAAACTACAGGTCGCCTTAAGTAATGGTACAACCTCAGGATTACAAGATGAAGCTAAGTTTGTCGGCTATCAGGGTTCACAGGAGAATCCTTCCGCCATTCTTTTAATAAATAATGGACTCCATTTTGAAATCCAAATCGACCGAAATCATTCAATTGGCGCTACGGATGAGGCTGGTGTGAAAGATGTGATCATTGAGTCGGCGATAACAACGATCATGGACTGCGAAGATTCTGTAGCGGCCGTTGATGCTGAAGACAAAGTACTTGTCTATCGTAACTGGTTAGGCCTTATGAAAGGGACACTTTCAGCTACGTTTGAAAAAGGCAATAAAACGATGACACGGACACTTAATCCGGATCGCAGCTACCTGTCTCCTGCAGGCGAGAAAATCACCTTAAAAGGCAGATCTCTACTATTTGTCCGCAATGTCGGACATTTGATGGCCAATAGCGCGATTCTAGATCCAAATGGCGAGGAAATTCAGGAAGGTATTTTAGATGCGGTTCTGACTAGCCTTATTGCCAAACATACACTCTTAGGTAATGGTCCATTCCAAAACACGGAGAAGGGTTCCATCTACATTGTAAAGCCAAAAATGCATGGTTCAGAAGAGGTTGCTTTTGCCAATCAGCTGTTTGACCGTGTTGAAGATTTGCTTGGACTTGAGCGGAATACTTTAAAAATCGGTGTCATGGATGAAGAACGCCGAACCACTTTGAACTTGAAGGCATGCATTAAAGAAGTAAAAGAACGGATTGTGTTTATTAATACAGGGTTCCTTGACAGAACAGGCGATGAAATTCATTCTTCCATGGAAGCAGGTCCAATGATTCGCAAAAATGATATAAAATCATCCAAATGGCTGCAGGGCTATGAACAATCTAATGTGATTGCCGGACTTTCAAGCGGATTCATGGGCCGTGCCCAGGTCGGCAAAGGCATGTGGGCTATGCCCGATTTAATGGCTGAAATGCTAAAGCAAAAAATCGGTCATGTAAAAACTGGAGCCACTACAGCTTGGGTGCCATCTCCGACTGCTGCAACATTGCATGCCCTGCACTACCATGAAGTAGATGTAAAAGAGGTACAGAATGAAATGCTACATCAAACTGGAGACTTCCAAGATGATATCTTACAAGTCCCTGTTGCAAAGAACCCATCCTGGACTCCTGAAGAAATCCAGGAAGAGCTCGACAACAACTGCCAAACCCTTTTAGGTTATGTTGTCCGCTGGGTAGAACAAGGGGTCGGCTGTTCGAAAGTATTAGATATCAATAACGTAGGGTTAATGGAAGACCGCGCTACATTACGGATTTCCAGCCAGCATTTAGCAAACTGGCTTCACCATGGTATTTGTACAAAAGAGCAAATTCTTGAAACATTGCAGCGCATGGCCAAGGTTGTTGATAAGCAAAATGCAGGAGATCCGTTGTATCACAACATGGCCCCGAACTATGACGACTCCATTGCCTTCCAGGCTGCCTGCGACTTGATTTTTGAAGGCTATGACCAGCCAAATGGCTATACCGAGCCAATCCTGCATCGTAGACGAATTGAAGCAAAGGCTAAGTTCGCGGTAAAACAATAATCCGAATCAGAATCGATGAAATTCCGGGGCATTCTGGTAATGAGAATGCCTTGGAAAAAAATCAGCAGTTTAAAGTATCCGTTGAAATGAGAGACTCACCAAGCCTAAGACCGCCATTTTCAACATTACTTATACTTTTTGAAAAAATAAATGGAGGTTATGAGGCTATGCAAAACCTAAGGGAGACTTCGCTGGAACTTCACATGCAGTCAAAGGGAAAAATAAATATCAATGTTAAGGTTCCGGTGGAAAATGCATATGATTTAAGCTTGGCTTATTCACCGGGGGTGGCAGAGCCTTGTAAAGAAATTTATCAGAGCCCTGAAAAAATCTACGACTATACGATTAAAGGAAATCTTGTCGCGGTCGTATCCGATGGATCAGCCGTATTGGGCCTCGGCAACATTGGTCCAGCTGCTGCAATGCCCGTTATGGAAGGAAAAGCTGCATTGTTTAAGGCTTTCGCTGATGTGGACGCATTTCCAATCTGTTTGAATACAAATGATGTGGAGCAAATTATCCAAACGGTAAAATTACTGGAACCAACATTTGGCGGTATTAATTTGGAAGACATTGCAGCACCAAATTGCTTCATTATCGAAGAAAGACTAAAAAGAGAAATGAACATCCCTGTTTTCCATGATGATCAGCATGGAACCGCAATCGTCACGGCAGCTGGATTAATTAACGCATTAAAGGTAGTTGGCAAACGTCTCGAAGATACGAGAGTAGTAGTCAATGGCGCAGGTGCCGCGGGAATTGCCATTACAAAACTGCTTTTAAGTATGGGAGTCTGTGACATCATTTTGTGTGACACAAAGGGCGCAATCTATGAGGGACGCCAAACAGGAATGAATTCAATGAAAGACTCCATTGCCAAGGTGACAAACAAGAGCCATATTCAAGGTGATTTAACAGAAGTAATTAAAGGAGTAGACGTGTTCATCGGTGTATCTGCCGCCGGAGCAGTGTCACAAGAGATGGTCATGTCCATGAACGAGAATGCGATTATTTTTGCCATGGCTAACCCGATTCCTGAAATCATGCCTGATGAGGCAATGGAAGCTGGAGCAGCAGTGGTAGGGACAGGACGCTCCGATTTACCAAACCAGGTTAACAATGTTCTCGCATTCCCTGGTATTTTTAAAGGGGCGCTGAAGGTCCATGCTTCTGAAATAAATGAAGAAATGAAGCTGGCTGCTGTTTATGCCATTGCCAACTTGATCACGTCGGAAGAACTTTCCCGCGAATATGTGATTCCACATCCATTTGATAAAAGAGTTACAGAAGCAGTAACCGATGCAGTTGCTGAAGCTGCCATTAAAACAGGAGTCGCACGTAAGAAAATCGAGCAAGAAAAAACAGTTTGAGAGGAAGTAATGTAATGAAATTTACTAGATTTACACAAGGTTCATCTGTTTATACAGGTGTGATAAAAGATAGCACCATCCAGGAAATTAAAGGTGATATGTTTGGAGAATGGGAGTATACAGGGAACAGTTTCTCTGCAGCTGACGTGAAATTTCTGGCGCCATTTGAACCAAACCACATCATCGGAATTGGTGCAAACTATGTTTCTAAGCTTGAAGACCTGCCTTCAGAACTTCCGGAAATTCCAGTTTTCTTCTTTAAACCAACCTCATCCGTTATTGGACCAGAAGAAGAAATCATCATTCCTGAGGGAATTGAACAGGTAAAGTTCGAATCTGAGTTAGCCATCGTCATTGGAAAAGAAGCTAAGAACGTTCCTGAATCAGAAGTGTTGGACTATGTATTTGGATATACGGTTGGAAACGATGTGACAGCGCCTCAATTTTTCCACAAGGACGGGCATTGGACAATCGGCAAGTCCTTTGATACCTTCACACCGCTGGGACCAGTGATCGAAACAGAACTGGATCCATTCAATGTAAAGGTTGAAGCAAGACTTAATGGTGTGGAGAAGCAAAACAGTGCTACCGAGTTAATGATTATTCCGATCCGAAAAATGGTATCTTATTTGACAAAAGTGATGACTCTTAAGCCGGGAGATGTGATCTTGACAGGCAGTCCGCTTGGAGCTGAGCTGGTTGGTTCCGGAGATACTATTGAATGTGAAATTAAAGAAATTGGGACTTTGCGTAATACATTTGTATTGGCAAAAGAGTCCGTTAAATCTAATTAAATCCCTTGCATTGGCCGGTAAAAGATTTATGCTTTAATGTAACCTAAAAGGGACAGTATTTTGAGGTGAGCGAAGATGGAGAGAGAGAATATGGTCAAATCTGTAGGCAGGGCATTGGACATTATTCATTTGGTGAGTTTAAAAAAGGACGGACTAGGTGTTACAGAGATTGCTAAACAAATAGATATCAATAAAAGCTCTGTTTACCGCATCCTATCAACATTTGTCCAGTATGGTTATATCGAGCAAGATGAAGTTACCGGCCGCTATAAACTGGGTTATAAATTTTTGGATATCAGTTCAAAGCTGCTTGAATCCATTGATCTAAGGGCTGAGGCAAAGCCATTCTTAAAACAATTGGAAAGCGAAACCAATGAAGTCATCCATCTTGTTGTTTATGATCAAGGAGAAGTAGTTTATATCGAAAAATTAGAAGGAACTGAAACGTTACGAATGCATTCCAAAGTAGGAAAAAGGGCTCCCATGCATAGTACTTCGGTCGGTAAAGCAATCCTTGCTTTTCAGCCTACTGATGTTGTGCAGGAAATTCTTGAACGAAAAGGCATGCCGATGTACACAGATAAAACCATTACCAATAAAGACGATTTTTTCCGGGAATTAGCGGACGTAAGACGGAAGGGCTATGCACTTGATTTAGAAGAAAATGAATATGGAATTACATGCATTGCAGTACCGTTATTTGATTATTCGGGCAAAGTTATTGCGGCAGCCAGCCTGTCTGGTCCAACGATTCGAATGACGGATGATCGATTAAAACGACTGGAAGCACGAATGCTGCAAATAGCTAAACAAATATCATCTCGACTGGGTTTTGAGAATAGAGTTAGTTAAAAAAATATTTGACTAGTATAAATGATATACTAGTCAAATTATTTTTGATGGCTTTAATTATAATTTTCTAAAAATTATTGTAATTCAGTTAAAAATACGTATAATAAAAGAGTGGACGAAACATGTTATATAACAATTGAACTATTGTTATATAACATGTTTCGTCCATAGCAACAAATTAAAAGGTTGTTTCTTAATAAGAAACGGAGAGGGGTGAAAGTTTTAAATTTAAAAAAATTAAAGTGTGATATTGCTGCCGTTTCACATTCACTTACATATTAATCAGTCATCATAGAAATCTATTGATTTATCCATCAGAACTATTCATTTTTAGGTCTGAATAGGGAAAAGACCGATACATGAAAATTTTAATTTTTTTATGATGGGGGATTACTATGACATTTACACAAAATTTTACCGCGGTGGGAGATAGTCTCGCCTTATCCGCTTTGGTTGCACTTGTACCAATTTTATATTTTTTCTGGGCTTTAGCCATAAAACGCATGAAGGGCTATCTAGCCGGATTAACAACACTGCTAATTGCTTTAATACTTGCAGTTGTTGCATTTAAAATGCCTGCCGGTATGGCCGTCATGTCTGCCACGCAGGGGGCAGTTTATGGAATATTGCCAATTGGCTGGATCATTATTTCTTCAGTATTCCTATACAAGTTAACTGTCAAAACTGGCCAATTCGATATTATCCGTAATTCGGTCGTTTCACTCACCGAGGACAGACGTCTTCAAGCACTTTTGGTAGCGTTCTCATTTGGAGCTTTCCTTGAGGGAGCCGCAGGTTTTGGCGCTCCGGTTGCCATTTCGGCAGCACTGCTTGTGGGTCTGGGCTTTAATCCACTTTACGCTGCTGGCTTATGTTTAATTGCCAATACAGCCCCTGTTGCATTTGGTGCAATTGGTACACCAATTATTGCTGTTGAGGGACCAACAGGGATTTCGGCATTGGAAATTTCTAAAATGGTAGGACGTCAGCTGCCGTTCTTATCATTGTTCGTTCCGTTCTATTTAGTTGTCATTATGGCAGGCTTTAAGAAAGCGCTGGAAATCTTACCGGCCATTTTCATCACAGGGTTTTCTTTCGCTTTAACTCAATATTTGAGCTCTAACTTCCTTGGTCCTGAACTCCCAGATATTTTATCCGCACTCGTTTCTTTATTTGCTTTAGCAATCTTCTTGAAATTCTGGAAACCTAAAACCATCTTCCGCTTCTCAGCTGAACAAGAATTAGCTGCATCCGTGACAGCTAAAATATCAAATAACCAGCAATCAAAATTTTCAGGAGGCCAAATTTTTAAAGCATGGTCGCCATTTCTTGTATTAACTGCGTTTATAACGGTTTGGGGAATCCCAACAGTCAAATTGGCTCTGGCAGGCCATTATGAAGGAACAAATGTAATTTTGAAAGCAGTAAACATTCTTGGGCACGCCTTAACGTTAATGCCTGAAGTTCCATTATTAAATAACAAAGTCATTAATTCTGCCGGTACTCCAGTTGCTGCTATTTATAAGTTGGAAATCTTGGGTGCAGCCGGTACATCAGTCCTTATTGCGGCCATTGTCACCAAGTTTATCGTTAAAATTTCTTGGAAAGAATGGGTTGCAACCTTTGGTGAAACGCTAAATGAATTGAAGTACCCGATCATTACAATCGCTTCAGTTGTTGGGTTTGCCTACGTTACAAACGCTTCAGGGATGAGTACAACACTTGGAATGACATTGGCTAAAACAGGTACACTATTTGCCTTTTTCTCTCCAGTCCTTGGATGGTTAGGTGTATTTATCACTGGGTCAGATACTTCATCGAACCTTTTGTTCGGTGCGATGCAGAAGGTAACAGCGTTGAACCTTGGTATGGATCCAGTGTTAGCAGTCGCTGCAAACTCTTCGGGCGGGGTTACCGGAAAAATGATTTCGCCACAATCGATTGCTGTAGCGTGTGCAGCTGTTGGCCTGGCAGGAAAAGAGGCAGACTTGTTCCGCTTTACCGTTAAACACAGTATTGTTTTGGTGGTTATCGTCTGTATCATGACATTCCTGCAAAATAGCAGTATATTAGGTTGGATGGTTCCATAAAATAGAATCCAATTCGTTTCGGTTTAGGTCAGCCAAATTATAGGCTGGCCTTTTTGGGATACTTGGTGGAAATACATTGCCTACGGGCGGTGTAAATGACTATTAATCCTTAAAGAAAACATAGTTTCAAAAATAAAAATCTAAGGAAACAATTAATTATTTGATGAGAATCAGATGAAAAATAATGCACTTTAACTGTCTCTACGCATTTTAAGTACTTGAATTTTTTCCATATTTTTGTAGCATATATATTATCAGGTAAAAAAGGAGGAATCACTTTGTCAAAAACAAATCAAAAAATCGTTCCGCATTTATGGTATGACAAAGAGGCTAAGGAAGCAGCAGAGTTTTACGTTTCGATATTTCCAGATTCAAAAATTACTGATATAACAACGCTCCACGACACACCCTCGGGCGACTCCGATATCGTCACTTTTGAGCTATGGGGGCAGAAGTTCATGGCAATCAGCGCAGGGCCTTTTTTCAAACTCAATCCGTCGATATCTTTTATTGTTAATTTTGACCCATCTCAAGAAAAGGACGCGAGAGATAAAATTGATGAGGTTTGGAACAAATTATCCGATGGTGGCACTGCGTTAATGCCGCTTGATAAGTATCCGTTCAGTGAAAGGTATGGCTGGATTCAGGATAAGTTTGGTTTGACATGGCAGTTAATGCTTACCAATCCGGAAGGTGAAGAGCGTCCTCCATTAATTCCATCGTTTTTGTTTGTCGGTGATCAATGTGGTAACGCGGAAGAGGCGGTTAATTTTTATTTATCAGTATTTAAGAACGCGAAGCAGGGTCTTATCGCCCGCTACCCTAAGGGAATGGAACCTGACAAAGAAGGAACAGTCATGTTCAGTGAATTCATGCTTGAAAATCAATGGTTTGCTGCAATGGATAGCGGCCATGAGCATAAATTCGGTTTTAATGAGGCTTTCTCATTTATGGTATACTGTGATACTCAAGAAGAGATTGATTACTACTGGGAAAAGCTATCTAAGGTTCCTGAAGCGGAGCAATGCGGCTGGCTGAAGGACCAGTATGGTATATCCTGGCAAATTGTGCCTAGTGAGATGGACGAGATGATGAGCAAGAGTACACCTGAGCAACTTGAACGCGTAACGAAAGCATTTCTTAAAATGAAGAAATTTGACCTTGAGGAATTACGGAGAGCATACAAGGGATCAAGGGATTAGCGCTTATGGGTTGCTAGGAGTGCTGGTTTTACTCCCACAACGGTATACATAATGTAGCTGCATCAAGGCTTTCAACTAAATTAGTTGGAAGTCTTCTTTTTTGTATTTATTACTAAATCGTGTCTTAAATCATTTATCATAAATAGAAGTGGAAACGACTTAGTTTTCTGGGTTTTCACAATAATGATACACAACCGTCCGAGTTTATTGGAAGTTACCGGACTAGCTCTGTATTTTTAAGACCATTAAGAGTAGTTGAGTCGAAGGGAAAATTCTTTAATCCCCATCTTATAGACCAATATAAGTGCAATGAAGACCAAAACGACCCATGCCAAGGCGCAAAATGGTCTTCATAAGGGCAATGAAGACCAAAACGACCCATGCCAAGCGGCAAAATGGTCTTCATAAGGGCAATGAAGACCAAAACGACTCAAGCTAAGGCGCAAAATGGTCTTCATAAGAGCAATAAAAGAACAATATGGCTTGTCCAAGGAGGCATACTGTTAAATCCTCCTCAATTGGAAGTGTTTTCAATGGTCTCGAACCGGCCCCATGCATCACCTTCCTTTGTTAGGGAAAAGTATGGATGAACATAATTTCATTTTGGGGGATCATACATTGAATTCTAAATATAAAGCTTTGTTTGAGTCTTTTTCTTTTCCATGTGGTGTTGAATTGAAAAATCGGATTGTGATGGCGCCGATGACTAATTTTTCTTCGAATCAGGATGGGACGGTTTCGGATGCAGAAGTAAAATATTATGCAAGGCGGTCTGGCGGTGTAGGAATGGTGATTACTGCTTGTACATATGTTACTGCAAATGGCAAGGGATTTAATGGAGAATTTGGCGCTGATTCTGATGAATTAATCCCCAGTTTACGCCAACTGGCCATCGGCATTAAAGAGCAGGGTGCAAAAGCTATACTGCAAATTTTCCATGGCGGGAGGCAGGTTCCTCCTCAATTAGTGCCAAACGGTGATGTTGTCAGTGCTAGTGCCATTCCGTCTGAAGGGACAGGAAAGCCTGTTCCTAGAGAACTGCCGGAAGAGGAAATTAAAGCAATTATTAAAGCATTTGGAGAAACAACTAGAAGGGCCATTGAAGCAGGATATGATGGTGTTGAAATCCATGGGGCAAATGGCTACCTTATTCAGCAATTCTTTTCACCGCATTCCAATCGCCGGGATGACCGATGGGGAGGCAGCATAGAAAAAAGATTGACCTTTCCACTGGCAATTGTCGATGAAGTGAAAAGGGTTGTTGACGAAAATACAAATGAACCTTTCATTGTGGGCTACCGATTTTCCCCGGAAGAACCGGAAACGCCTGGGATTACGATGGCAGATACTTTGGTGCTAATCGATGCGCTGGCGGATAAGAACCTTGATTATCTCCATGTTTCATTAATTGACTTCTGGTCAAAACCAAGAAGAGGCGTGGACGATACCCGTTCTCGAATCGAAATTATACAGGAACGCATTGGCAGTAAGGTACCTGTTATAGGGGTGGGATCACTATATTCTGCAGACGATGTCCTTCGGGCAAAGGAGACTGGGCTGCCGCTTATTGCGATGGGCCGGGAATTAATTATTGATCCAGATTGGGTTCAAAAGGTTGCTGAAGGCAAGGAAGATGAAATTATTACTAAAATTGACAAAGGAAAGCAGGAGGAACTAATGGTTCCTGACCCATTGTGGCAGGCTATTATCCATTCTCCGGGCTGGTTTCCAGGTATTGAATAGAGGACTTCTTAAGAACCTTATCTTTTTGTACAAAGTCGTTAATTAATTTTCACACTCTGTTGAATGGAGCGGAAGGTGCGAAGACTCCTGAGGGAGTACGGGGCTGGGAAGACCTCTGCGCCGAACCTTCCCGGTATTCCCGCAGCAAGCGAAGCACCTGGAGCGGAAATCAACAGACAAATTTAATAAGCATTACATAAATAAGGGGCTGATCCTAAAAGTTACACTTTTGGGACAGCCTCTTATATATTCTAATAGTTCATAGGTAAAATATGGTATAATTAAAAAGAAGGAAAGGGGAACTGTTATGGTTTTAAAAAGAGCCCTACATCGCAATGGCTTGCTGATTCTGCTGTTATTAGTGTTTGGTGCGAATTATTCCTTGTACCATACTACATTGGGAATTCAAATATTGCCTGAACAGCCGAATATCATCGTTGCTGCTTCCATGGTAGACTTAGCATTGATTTCACCAATTTTATTTTTGGCATGGAAGCGAAAACTGAATTGGAAAAACCTGATAATAGGGATTGCAGGCGGACTTATTTTGGTGCGCTTCCTCATTCCGATGGAGTATTTAGCTCCATTTGAGGCTGTTACATGGGTTGGGTTTGCTGTTGAAGGCGGATTATTGTTGTTAGAGGTTTTGGTTCTTGTTTCGTTGTTCAAATATATGCCAAACATTGTACGTGCTGTTAAAAAAAGTTCCCTGCCGGCTATCTTTTCTTTTTCAAAAGCTGTGGACCAAGAGGTTAAACCATATCCAATTATTCGTATCATTTGTTCAGAAATGCTCATGTTTTACTATGCGTTCGCATCCTGGAAAAAGAAACCGCAGCATGGGCAGAATGTGTTTACGATACATCAAAAATCGAGTTTGATTGCGATGCAAGTAATGCTGATTCACGCCACCGTCTTTGAAATGGCTGGGCTTCATTGGCTGTTACACGAAAAGTCTATGATTTTATCAATTATTTTACTCGTACTTAATGTTTACACAGTCATTTTCTTTTTAGGTGATATCCAAGCCGTTCGCCATAATCCCATGCTCGTCACTGAAGAATGTATGTACATTTCCCTGGGTTTGATGAAACGAATGGAAATAAAGTGGTCAGATGTAGAGGAAGTTATCGAGGCGCCTAAGCTTGGAAAACATCCTAAAGATACAATCGAATTCATTGCCCGTGATTTTGAAGAGGTTCCGCCAGACGTCATTCTAAAATTGAAACACCCAGTCGAGGCTGCTTTATTTATGGGTATCAAAAAGAACTACTCTCAAGTAGCCATTCGTGTCGACGAACCAAACAAGTTTATCAGCGTTTTAAAAGAAAATGTGAAATGATGCATGGGGACGGTTCTTCATGCATCATTTATTTTATGAATGAGGCACAAGAACCATCTCCATGCTTCTTCTTAGCCAGGTTAAAGCATATAATGAGTGGGAATGGACTCATCATTAAACAGGAGGGGATGATGATGAAATTTACGGTACAATATATTCCACTTGATAAAATCAAGCCTGATTTTTCGGCGAAGATGACGGAACACATGAAGAGGCTGCAAAGATTTATGTGGGATTGTATGTTTGTTTTGGTTGTCAGAAAAAGCAGAAAAGACGGCGGCTATATTATTGTCAGCGGCCAGGAGCGCTTCGAAAGCCTCAAGAAACATACAAAAAGTATTTACGCGCCGTGTATTGTAGACAAAAGCACTTCCTCTGATATTAAATCGTGGTTTCATCGTTTGCTTAAAAAGCAGCCCCTGGATGATTTTCCTTTCACGCCAAAAAGCTGGTTGATTGTCCGATCCTTTCTAAAACAAGAACCCCGTTTCAAGCATCTTACCCGAACCCAACAACTCAGAGTCCTAATATTGGCTGTAAAGTACAAAAAAACCGTAGTTTACTCAATGAGAACGATGGTAAATGAAATCTTAAAATGATGCATGGGGACGGTTCTCATGCCTCGATTTTCCTGAGGTGTGGCGCAAGAACCGTCCTCATGTTTCATTGTTCAATATGGATTTTCTCAAGTAATGCCTTGCATCCTTCTAAAACAAGCCCGTAGGTTTCTTCAAAGTCTCCAGTGTAATATGGATCCGGAACATCTTTTTTGTGTTCAGTTAAATCGAGTAGACGGATGATTTTTGGATGATTTGGTTTACCGGTAATTTCGTAAATGTTCCTTGTGTTGCTTTCGTCCATGCCGATGATGTAGTCGAATTTTTCAAAGTCGTCTTTTGTTAATTGACGGCCGATTAGGCCATCCGAGGAAATCTTATATTTTGTTAAGGTGGCCATAGTTCCTTTATGCGGCGGTGAACCTATATGCCATGAACTGGTTCCGGCGGAATCCACAGTGATTCGGCCGGACAGATTTCCTTTTTTGACTAAGTCGCGAAACACAGCCTCAGCCATCGGTGATCGGCAAATGTTTCCCAGACAGACGAATAAAACGTTGATCATGTTATGAACTCCTTTAGGAAAGACTAGTGGGTCGAAACGGAATACCGTTCCGACAATTCTAAGAATAGTATAATTTAGGATTATTGAAAAGCGGATTGTATGTCCCCGGAAACAATGCCGAAAACACCTTCGATAAAAGAGTGAATTAGAACGAATGGAAATACTCATCAAAAACTCTCATAATCGAATAAACTCCTTAATATAGTGCTTCTTGCATTACTCATAATGAGGCATAAGAACCGTACACATGACTCATTTAATAGTCTTATTTAGCCATTCACATTCTTTTTTTCCTCCTTTAATATTAAATAGGAAACTATTAATATATATGGCCATTTGTGTCATTTTCTGTCACCTCAGGTGTTTTTGGAGGAGGAGCTGTGTGAATACTGATCAAGCTTTTGAGTTGTTAAAAAGTGCTGGAGTTCCGGAAGAGCTTAGCATTCAGACGGTAAGACGGTGGATGCGGGAGCGAAAAATAAGATTCGAAGGGAAGTATGGGCCCTCTAAAACAGAATACATACTAGAAGATACGGATCAAGCCTTTGACCTTTTGAAGGATGCAGGTGTTGCAGCAAACATCGGTATTCAATTGGTCAGACGATGGTATAATGAGGGGAAGATTCATAGACTAGGGAATGCTGCCCAAATCAAGGAGTACATTTCTACTCAGCCAAAATTACCGCTTTTTGAAGAAAGATCTTCCGATATGACCATTCGTGAGCTAAAAGTAAAACTTAAAGCACAGGATGAACAAATCAAGGGGATTCAAGAGCTTCATCAAACGACAGTAAAAGCGATGAGTCAGCAACGGGATAAGCTGCAAATAGAAATCGCCAACCTTAAGAAAGAAAATTCTGAATTGCAAAGGGATACAAAGCAGGTATTAAAAGAAAATATTGAGCTTCGCAAGGAATTGTTAAGACTAAATGAAGAGCTCTCGAAACAAGGTAAAGGAGGGGATGAAAAGGTCCAATCCCAATCCGCACTGCCATCTAATCCGCAAGATTATCGACGAAGACTGGGGCTCTCTAAAACTGCTAATCCAAAAGAAGTGTTAGTCGGATTTAAAAAATTATTAATAGAAACACACCCTGACCATGGCGGCAGCGCCAAAGCCTTCCATTACATAAAAACGGACTATGATCAATTCAAAAACAGCATAAAAGGAAACTAAACAACCACCCGTCATTTCAAAATGCGGGTTATTTTTTTTAGCAGCCAAAACATGCAGCAAGTCCATTTTAAATAAAAATTCAAAAATTGCTCAATTGTATAATTGAAAGAAAATTGCTATTATTTAATCAAATCCAAGAAAACGCTAACAATGATTCTTCGAAAAAAAGGAGCGATCAAAGGTGTTTCATTTCACTGAAAGTGACGAACAACGAAGAATGCTCAATAAAGCGGAAGAAATAATGGAAAAGCATGTATTTCCTAATGAAAAATACATGGTTCCACATCGCGGGCTGCCGGATGAAATTTTAAAGCCCCTGCAGCAGGTTGTAAAGGATAATGGCTTATGGGCGGCCCATTTGCCGAAGGAATACGGCGGAATGGGTATGGGCTTCGTTTCTTTAGGACTGCTGTCAGAAGTAATCGGTCAAAGCGCGCTTGGCCCTTACGTGTTTGGGTCGATGGCACCTGATGCCGGCAATGCCGAGATTTTAGTCCACGCAGCAACCGAGGAACAAAAGGAAAAATATTTAAAGCCGTTAGCAAACTATGATATCCGCTCCTGTTTTGCCATGACCGAGCCGGAAGTATCAGGTTCTGACCCGAGAACACTGAAAGGGAGGGCTGTCAAAGAGGGGGATGAATGGGTCATTAACGCCAATAAGTGGTACACCACAGGAGCAGAGGGGGCCGCATTTGCTATCGCCATGGTGGTGACCGACCCCGATGCAGACCCATACCACCGAACCAGCTTGTTCCTCATCGATACCGATAACCCGGGCTTTAAAATTATTCGTGAAGTCCCGGTTTTGGGTGACCATTATGTCGGCGGACACTGTGAGGTTCACTTTGATAACTGTCGTGTTCCAGATAAGAACTTGCTCGGAAAACGGGGCGAAGGCTTTAAGCTTGCCCAGCTGCGCCTGGGTCCAGGACGAATTACTCACGCCATGCGCTGGATCGGGGTTGCCCGCCGCTCCTTGAATGAAATGCTGGCCTATGCCTTAACGAAAAAAGACGGCCAGAAAACACTCGCAGACTCGCAAATTATCCAAAACTACATCGCTGATTCTGAAGCAGAAATACAGGCCTCAAGACTTCTGACACTGCATGCCGCATGGAAAATGGACCAGGGTGATGAAGCCAGAAAAGAAGTATCCCTCATCAAGTTTTACGGGGCACAGGTTTTAAACAATGTGATTGACCGGGCGATTCAAACCCTTGGAATGTACGGTTTAACCCCAAACACTCCGCTCGAAAGTCTTTACAGAGAAGCAAGGGCCGCCCGCATCTATGATGGTGCCGATGAAGTCCACCGGATGGTAGTAGCCAGACAGGTATTAAAAGAGTATCAAACAAAGGAGAGATTGAATGAGCCAGCAGCAGTCCAAAAATAAGGTAACCGAAGTGAACTGGGAAAAGGTTGAGCAATATCTCAAGCAGGAAATTCCTGTAATAAGTGACGAACCCATTCAATACAAGGCGTTTTCAGCTGGATACTCGAACTTAACTTACTTTATCAACATTGGGGAGTGGCAGGCTGTTTTAAGAAGACCGCCGTTTGGTGCAATACCGCCAAAAGCACATGATATGAAAAGGGAATTTGACGTCCTCGAAAAATTAAATCGCGTCTTCCCAATGGCGCCAAAGCCTTACTTGTACTGCGAGGATTCTGAGATCATGGAGCGGCACTTCTATGTGATGGAGAAAAAAGAAGGTGTGGTTCTCGATGATTCCCTGCCCGAAGAATTTAAATCCCGTGAAGATACAGGTATGCTCGTTTCCAATGCCGTAGTTGATACCCTCGTCAAGTTGCATGCTGTGGATTATGAAGCAGCTGGTCTTCAGAATTTCGGTTATCCAGACGGGTATTTAAGCCGTCAAGTGCATGGCTGGATCAAACGATTCCAAAATTCGAAAACGGATAATATCGCTTCTGTTGAAACTCTAGAAAAATGGCTTATTGACAACATTCCTCCTTCGCCCGCACCAACGATTGTTCACAATGATTTTAAATTAAATAATATGATGTTTGCCTCTAATAACCCTGGAGAAGTCGTCGGCGTCTTTGATTGGGAATTGAGTACGATCGGTGATCCGTTAACGGATTTAGCATCCGCGATCGCCTACTGGACACAGCCTAATGAAGAGAACAGCGGCTTGACTTCCGTTACCACCAACCCTGGCTTTATGACCAGAAAAGAAATGCTGGAGCGGTATGCAAAGAAAAGCGGCCGGGACATCTCTAATATTGATTATTATCTAACGTTCGCTTTTTATAAAATTGCTGTCATCCTTCAGCAACTATATTATCGCTGGAGTATCGGCGAAGCCCCAGATGAGCGCTTTGGCAAATTGGATACCGGCATCAGAAACCTGCTAAATATGGCAGCAAAAGCACAGAGGAAAGAACTTTTATGATGAGAATGCATTTTTTAGAGTAAGATGACATCCTATTAGCGGATTATACAGTTCTATTAGAGAATATAGAGGTTCTCCTAGCGGATTTTGAGAGCTTATTTGCGAAATTAAGCCGTTTATTTGCGAAATTAAGCCCTTTATTTGCGAAACCCCGACTCTTATTTACGAATTGAAAAATATCAATCTTTCGAAAAGAAGTGAGACTTATGCCCGACCTACTTGTCGAGAATGAAATAGAAATTTTAAGAAAAACCGTTCAGTCGTTCATCAAAGAGCATGTGCTGCCTGCAGAGCTTTCACCGGAAAAATACGTTAAAGACCTGCCGGAAGAGGTCATAACCCGCCTGCAGATGGTGGCCAAAAGGGTTGGATTGGATGCATTGCATGCCAAAGCAGAGTGGGGCGGTGCCGGTTTATCTCTGCCAGTCAGGGCCCTTTTATTGGAGGAAGCGTCGAAGCATCGGCTCGGACTATATCATCCGGCCGCCGATGCCTTTGGCGGCGAGTTTCCCAGTTTTTTAGAAAAATGCACTAAAGAACAGATTAACACCTATATTAAGCCAGCCATCAGCCAGGGAAAGGGGTGTTTTGTCGCTGTTTGGGAGGAGCAGGAAGATAACAATCTTGAAAAATTAACCTCGTCAGCCGTTAAAGATGGAAATGAGTGGGTAATAAACGGCCATAAGGCATACATTCAAAACATAGCTCAATCCTCCTTTGGCGTCGTTCTCGTCAATTGCCAAATAGAAAACGGAGCACCACAACCAACGTTATTTTTACTCGAGGCAGATTTACTAGAATTGAGAGAAACCGTATTAATTGATGTTCAAACAACACACTGTGTTACATTCAAAAATTTCCGTGTCCATGACAGCCAACGAATCGGTGCAGCAGGGGAAGGATTGTCCTTCGTTCGGCAATGGCTTGCAGAATCTCAAGTATTGCTTGGTGCCAAAAGCATTGGCATAGCTGTAAAAGCACTCGAATACGGAAAACAGTATGCTATCCTTCGGATAACCAGAGGCAGACCGCTTGCCGAATTCCCAACCATCCGTTCAATGCTGGCAAATGCTGTATTAAATTTACAAGCTTCTAGATTAATGGTGAGCGATGCAGCACAAAAAGTAGAAACAAAGGCTCATAATTGGCAGCTCGCAGCGAAAATGGCCAAATTGCATGCAACGGAAAACGCTGCAAAAGTCATTGATGATGTCCTGCAAATTCATGGCGGCTCGGGATACGCTGGTGACCTGCCAATTGAAAGATGGTACAAAGAAATTCGGCTTGCGCGGCTAAACCTGCAAAAAGCCGAATTCATAATCGAAGATATTGCGGATACGATTCTATAGAGTTGCAGAGGTTGTTTCAAGAGGGGCAGCTCACCTGCTATGGGACAGCCTTGTTTGACAGAAACGATTTAAAGCAGAGGTTGGGGACCTTTTGGGTGCCCAACCCATCGCAAATGATATTTTCTTTAAAAAATCCCATTATCAGAGCCCATTTTCTACTTCTCTTCCATGATGTAGGTTTATCTCATACCATCCTGTGGTCTAAACATCTGTTCAGCATATAGAACTCCTAGACCATAAGCACCCCCATGTTCCTTTACAATCGCAAGTGTTCCATTGTAGGTTTCCTGACGTGCCCAATCATTTTGCAGCTCTAATAAATATTGCAGCCATGTGAGCGGTATGGCGCCCGCCTGAACCATACGTGTAACCGCCATTGCATGGGTCTCTTCACTTACTCCTCCTGAAGCATCAGAAACAAAATACACTTTATATCCTTCTTCGAGTGCAGATAGAACCGGTTCAGCCAAACATACCTCGGTCCAAAGACCAGCCATGACGATTTTTCCCTTACCATAGGCATTAACTTGCTTTATTACTTCCCGATTTTCCCAGGCGTTCATCGTCGTTCGATCGATGGGTTTTTGGTCAGGAAAGACAGCTTGAATCTCCTCAAAGATTTTTCCGCTAAAAGTTGCAGCAGCTATAGTAGTCAAAATTGTTGGGACACGGAATAACTTGGCTGCTTTTGCTAGTCCCTCGGTGTTGTTGCGCAGTTCGGCAACATTGTGGGATTTGGTTGCAAAAGCCATTTGTGGTTGATGGTCAGTTAATATTAAAAGATGATTAGTCGGGGTCAGTAACTGACGAGAAGGAGCTCCTTTTGCCGTAATCCGTACATTTTCTTCAACATTGGCAAAGTTGTTTGGCGGCGCAATAGTTATCGGATCAGGGTTGTATATCCGTTGAAAATAATAACTATTCGTAGGATAACTGTACGTTGAATGACCATAAATAGAGTATGGTGTAAACACTGGGCTATAAAACCGTCCTTCTCCTGTGAAGGATCCATATGTCGGTGTTACATGGTATTGGCAATTCCCGTTGTTTGCTTGCTTATTAATGTGAATCCCCCCTCGAATTTTCTTGGCTGCACTACTTTACTAATGTATGCCTAAGTGAAGGAACCTGTAAGGTCACAAATGACTTTTTTGATTTTATAGTTGTTGTCGATATTGAAGAACTCAAGTATGTTACTTCATTTTTCAAAGGTTTAAAAAGTATCTGAAGAATTAGGGGTAACCGTTATTAAGTTTTTAGATATGTGGCCTGGAGTAAAAAGGCATTGCACAGGCAACTATTAACGGAGCTTGACCGCTGAGGAATAAAACAAAGAAGCCCAAATCTAAAAGGTTTAGATTGGGCTTCCTTCATAATGTTTTGGATTATATTTAAGTATATTTTCTATTTACTTACAACAATTTTTCTTTTTTGAAATTTTCGATATATTGAAGGAGTTTTCGACATTTAATTGAATTTTTTAATAGAGTCGTTAACACATTTTATTCCATAACGGATAAGGAGCAAATATCATGATTGATTTCTTACGATCAAGACAGTTGTTAGTGGACCAAATGCTTGAGCGGTCAACAAGAAGGTTTCCAAATAAGATTGCATTAGTGAGCAATGAGGCGCGGATAACCTACGAAGAACTAAATAATCGGGTTAACGTCCTGGCTGGATGGCTCCAATTCAAAGGTATTCAAAAGGGTGATAAGATTGCTCTGTTACTGTTCAATCGTATTGAGTATGCAGAATGTTTATATGCTTTAGCCAAAATAGGGGCTGCCGCTGTTCCGATTAACTTCCGTTTACAGCCTGCTGAAATAGAGTATATTCTCACAAACTCTGAAGCAAAAATGATTGTTGTGGACAACAAACTAGTTCCGACGATAGAAGCTATAAAAAATCTAGCGAACCTTGAAGAAATTGTTGTAGTTGATGATAACAGCTTACATAATGATGCCCATTATCCATACAATCAAATTTTTGCCAATGTATATTCTCCAAGTTTGGTAGAGCTTGAAGATGATGATGATTTCCTAATTTGTTATACATCGGGCACCACAGGCAAACCGAAGGGTGCTGTCCTATCACATAAGAATGTTTATATGAATGCCATGAACTACTCTCTTGAATTTGGCCTTACAAAGGATGAGGTCCAGTTAATTACGACTCCGATGTTCCATATTGGCGGGATTTCCGCCTTCTCCATGGTGATTCTCATGGGTGGAAGGTCTATTTTTCATGATAAATTTGATCCAGGAAAGGTATTGGAAACCTTTGATGCTGAGAAGATTACATACAGCTTCATGGTACCATCCATGTGGAATATGTTATTGGAGCATCCGAGATTTGCAGAATTTGATGTTTCAAGTTTGCGAGTACTATGTACAGCCGCCTCTTCCACACCATTAGAATTGAAAAAACGGCTCATGAAGCATTTTCCGAACGCAGGGGTATTTGATACCTACGGCCAGACAGAAACCTCACCTGGAACCACGACCTTAAAACCAACGGATTCCTTAAATAAATCTGGATCAGTGGGATTGTCGTTTACCAATGTTGAAATTCGGGTTGTTGATGAACAGATGAACGATGTTAAACCGGGACAGGTTGGCGAAATCATTTTCAGAGGCCCGACTGTTATGAAGGGCTATTATAAGAATCCCGAGGCAACAGCAGAAGCGTTTCGAGGAGGATGGCTGCATAGCGGCGATTTGGCAGTGACAGATGAAGAGGGATATATTTCCGTTGTAGACCGCAAAAAGGATATGATCATTAGCGGTGGTGAGAATATTTATCCAAAAGAAATTGAAGAGGTTCTATATACCCACCCTGATATTCTTGATGCAGCAGTCATTGGTGTCCCGGACCCTAAATGGGGGGAAACGGTAAAAGCGATTATTGTCCTTCGTAATGGAAAAAGTTTATCAGAACAAGAGGTCATTAACTTTTGTTCTGATAAAATAGCCAGCTATAAAAAACCACGGTATGTTGAAATTGCGGAAGAACTGCCAAGGAATGCGGCAGGAAAAATTCTAAAAACTGTTTTAAGAGAATTAGAAAGCACTAGGAAGGAGTCATAAATTTTGCTTACAGAAATAGGAGTCACACAAGTAACCGTCCCGCTTCCTTTTCGTTTAAATCACGTGAATTGTTTTTTAGCGGAGGGAGCAAGTGGATGGACCATCATCGATGCTGGTTTAAATTCAGAGGTTTCCAGGGATATCTGGCGGCCCATTATTGAAAAACATGATGTCAAAGATATCATCATTACCCATTATCATCCCGACCATTTTGGCTATGCAGGGACACTGCAGCAATTAACAAATGCGGATGTTTGGATGACTGAGGTGGATGCAAAGACAGGACTAACATGCTGGGAACCGGAATCGATCGCTGAAATGAAGCAGCATTATGATACCTTTGGCTTTCCCGATGATTTATCCGTGGTCCTAACATCAGATGAGAATAGTTTTAATGCTAAAGTAAAACCTTATCCAATAGTAAACCATCATCTCATTGAGGGAATGAAAATCCCTTTCGGAAACTATGAATATGAAGTAATATTTACTCCGGGACACTCAGATGGATTAATAAGCCTTTTTAACAAGGAAAATAGTATTCTTTTTTCAACAGACCATATTTTGCCAAGAATTTCACCAAATATATCCTATTGGTTTCACGGCATCCCTAATCCATTAGACGCATTCTTTCGTTCGCTTGAAAAAATAAAATTGTTGGATGCAGAGTATGTCATTCCATCCCATGGCAAACCGTTCCGTGGAGCCAATCAGAGAATCGAAGAATTATTGTTCCATCATCAGGAGCGGCTGGAAAAAGTTCTTGAGGCGTTGAAACAACCGAGGACCATTTACGAAGTAAACGGGCATTTGTTTCAAAATTTAAACATCCATGAAACCAGATTTGCCGTTGGTGAAACATTAGCACACCTGGAATATCTTTATTTTAAAAATCAGTGCACAAAAAGATTGCATAATGGTACTTGGTATTATGAAGGTGTATAAATAGGAAAAATACACCAAGAGGGATTCTCAAACTATTAAAGAACTTATAATTATAACATTTTTTGAGGTGATTTCATGGAGGCAGTCATCATCGACCAACTTCCGTTTCCGTTTTTTATCACTGCGTCCGGCAATCGCATTCTTTTTAGCAATGAAATTTTTAAAAAGTACATTCCGTTTTCAGGAAAAAGTCTCCATGAGTTCTTTGATACCTGGGTAGAGCTAAGGGGAGGGCAGCTAGTTCATGCCTCATTGGAGGGTAAGGATTGGATTTTTTTAAAAACCCCATTCCCTGATTCTGAGAAAATTGCCTATATCGGTACCTTTTCAACTGAACTGACCTCCTTGATCAAAGAACTTAAGGAAGCCAATAAAGTAAACCGTGAGCTTAATGCGGTTATTGAGAATATGTATGACGGAATTTATATTACCAATAAAGAAGGTATCACCGTTAAAACAAATTCTGCGATTGAAAGGCTGACCGGAATACCAAAGGAATATTATATTGGCAAAAAAGTCGATGACTTAATGAAAAGAGGTATTTTAAAAAATTCCGTCACCCATCAGGTCCTAGAAAAAAAGCGAAGCGTGTCTTTAGTCCAGCAAAATTTCAAAGGCAGGGAAGTGCTGCTAACCGGCAATCCTGTTGTTGATGAAAATGGGGAAATCGAAAGTATTGTCACCAATATCCGCGATTTATCGGAGCTAAACGACCTGCAGGCTGCGCTGACAAAAGCAAATCAGTTGAATCATAGTTATAAAGAAGAAATTGAGCGTCTGAAGGGGAGATCGTTCACTAAAAATGGCGTGGTCATCCGGAGTGAGCAGATTCAGAAGATTTATGAGACAGCTGAGCGTATCGCCAATGTCGATGCGACCGTGCTGATTCTTGGTGAAACAGGAACGGGGAAAGATGTACTCGCCCGCTATATTTTTGACAATAGTGAACGAAGCCGGAGAGGCCAAATGATTAAAATTAATTGCGGTGCCATTCCTCCGGATTTGCTCGAATCGGAATTGTTCGGCTATGAGGCAGGCGCCTTCACAGGAGCTAGCGGCAAAGGAAAGGCAGGTATGTTTGAGCTTGCCAATGATGGTGTCCTTTTTCTTGATGAAGTGGGGGAGCTTCCGCTTCACTTGCAGGTTAAACTCTTACGGGTCATCCAGGAGCGGGAAGTGCAGCGGATTGGCGGAACGGTCCCTAAGAAGGTGGATGTGCGCATCATTGCTGCAACCAACCGAAATTTAAAGGAAATGGTGGCGGACGGGAAGTTTCGCGAGGACTTATTTTATCGTTTGAATGTGATTCCCATTTCCATTCCACCGCTCAGCGATAGAAAGGCCGATATTCTGCCGCTCGTCGACTATTTCCTAGAGATAATGAATAGTAAATATTCCTTGAAAAAAGACCTCTCTTCGGGTCTCAAAGAGTTCTTTTATAATTATGGCTGGCCGGGGAATGTCCGCGAATTGTCCAATTTGATTGAGAGAATGTGCCTTGTTACAGAAGAATCGACCTTAACCGTTGATCATTTGCCTGCCGATTATCGAAAAACGGAAACGCAGGCCATTCCAATCAATGAAATGATGACCTTGAAGCAAGCGACGGAAATTGCGGAGGAGAATCTTCTAAAACTGGCACTGAAAAAATATCGGACCACATATGAATTAGCAGAGGCGCTAGACAGCAGCCAGCCAACCATCGTGCGAAAATTAAAGAAGTACAACTTAAAATTTTAATTGACCAAACCACCAGCCATGGTGGTTTTTATTTTTGATTCATTCATGATTTTTTAATTCAAAAATGAATCACAGGATTTAACCATACTTTGGCCCTTCCTTTAATTCAAAAATGAATCATTCAAATTATAAAAAAGTTCAAAATACTTATTTTTTAAGCGTTTCCAAACTTGGCACGGTTCTTGCATCTTTCTTAAGCAGAAACAAAAATGAGGAGGAAATACATATGTTAGTGACACTACCACAAGAAATTGAACAAATGAAACAAATGGTGCGAAACTTCGTTGAAAAGGAAGTTGAACCTTACGCTCAGATCATCGAGGACGAAGATCGCATTCCGCAGCACCTGATTGAACAGGCCAAAGACTTAGGATTATTCGGTATCAGCATTCCTGAGGAATACGGCGGGATCGGTCTCAATGCGGTTGGTAAAGCTGTAGTGCTTGAGCAGCTTGGCCGTACGCACAATGGATTCGTCAGCTTAATCAGTGCCCATACAGGAATCGGCAGCACAGGACTTGTAAAGCTTGCATCTGAATACCTGAAACAAAAATACCTGCCAGACATGGCAGCAGGTAGAAAGATTGGAGCCTTCGCTCTTTCCGAACCAGGTGCCGGCTCAGATGCCACCAATCTAGCGACACGTGCAGAAAAAGTAGGCAGCAACTGGATCCTGAATGGGACGAAGCATTTCATTACCAATGCACCGGTCGCCGATGTATTTACCGTATTTGCATTGACAGATCCTGAAAAAGGCGCCAAGGGCGGCATTACTGCTTTCCTTGTAGAAAAAAATTTCCCGGGCTTCACCGTTGGCAAGAAGGATAAAAAAATGGGCTTGCGCGGTTCCTATACAGCCCAATTAATTTTTGAGGACTGCGTTGTTCCTGAAGAAAATGTGATTGGTGAAGTTGGCATGGGCTATATGTCCGCGTTAAAAATCCTTGGCGAAGGCCGCGTAGGGCTTGCCGCACGGTCAGTCGGTTCCTGCGATAAGTTAATTGAGCTCTCCGCTTCCTATGCAAAGCAAAGAGTCCAATTTAAAAAACCAATTGCGGAAAACCAAGCGATTCAGTGGATGCTTGCTGATATGGCCACCGAAACAGAGGCAGCAAGAGCTCTTACCTTAAAAGCGGCGATGATGATTGATGAAGGCAAGCGAGTGATCAAGGAAGCATCGATGGCAAAATTATTTGCTTCCGAAGTGTTTAATCGAGTGGCTGATAAAGCCGTTCAAATCCATGGCGGTATGGGTTATGTATCAGACTATCCAGTCGAGCGCTTCTACCGTGATGCCAGAATCACAAAGATTTATGAAGGTACAAACGAAATCCAGCGCCTAATTATTGCAAGAAGAATCTTAGAAGAGAATTAAGATGGGGGACGGACATGCAAAAAGAACTGTTTAATATCGAAAATAAGGTTGCTTTTATTACAGGCGGAGGCAGAGGGCTTGGCCGGCAAATCGCTGAGGCTTATGCTTCCTCCGGCTGCCACATCGCCGTTTGTTCGCGGCATTTAGACCAGTGTGAGGAAACGGCACAGTATTTATCTGAAACGTTTGGTATCAAGGCAAAAGGTTATTCCTGCAATATCCAAAATGAAAATGAAGTAAACGAACTGGTCAGCCAGATTATTTCAGACTTTGGTCAAATTGACATTCTTGTCAACAACAGCGGCGCCACCTGGGGAGCACCGGTAGAAGAAATGCCTTTGGAAGCCTGGGAAAAAGTCATGAACGTCAACCTTACTGGGATGTTTCTTGTGACAAAAGCAGTTGGCAAACAGATGATTGAACGAAATACCGGCAAGATTATTAACATTGGTTCAGTGGCCGGCATCAAGGCAGAACCGCCTGAAGTATTGAATGCCATTGGCTACAGCACGAGCAAAGCGGCCGTTCATCATTTTACAAGAGACCTTGCTAGAAAATGGGCACGGCATCAAATTTATGTAAATGCCATTGCACCGGGATTCTTCCCATCCAAAATGACGAAACATGTGCTGGCAGAACGCGGAGAGGAAATTAAAAAGCACAATCCGCTTGGCAGAATTGGCGATGACCACGCCCTAATGGGAGCCGCACTTTACTTCGCCAGCCCGGCAAGTGATTTTGTTACGGGCCAGGTTTTGGCTGTTGATGGGGGAAGTACACTTTAGGACATTAAGTGAGATGTGCAAGTAAAGTGGCCATCCACAAGGAAGAGCGAGTTATCCGCAAGTAAGGGGCGGCCATCTGCAAATAAGAGTGGGTTATCCCCAAATAAGAGAAGCTCATCTGCCAGTAATACCAGCCAACAAAAGGAGGTGCAGCCCAATTGCAACAACTGAACAACCGGCCATGGTCAAAATATCATGAACAAAATGCCAATATCGAAATTCCAGAAATATCGCTTTACGAAATGTTGGAACAATCAGTTCAAAACTACGCTCATAAAACTGCGATAATTTTTGAAGATGAACGGACTACCTATCTTGAATTGAAAGACCAGGTCGACCGACTAGCGAGCGCCTGGCAGGAGATGGGCTTCCAAAAGGGTGAACGGATCGGCTTGATGCTCGGCAATCATCCTGACTACATCATCAGCTATTACGCTGCACATGCGCTCGGACTCACCGTCGTCCAAATCAATCCGATGTACACGCCGCGAGAGCTGCTGCAAATTGTTAATGACGCGCAGGTTTCCTATATCGTTGGTGATCCAGTATCACGAAAAACAATTTTTGAAGTGAATGAACTTTACCATTTCCGTCTCATTATCGGGTCGCAGTTTGAGGACCTATACTCGGATGCGTTTAAAACCTTGGATGAGTTAATTCCTTTTTCAGCACCGATTGAGAGACAGGTAGATATCGACCCGCGTAAAGATGTGGCGGTCATTCAGTATACCGGAGGCACAACGGGAAAGATGAAGGGGGCGATGCTGACCCACCATAACCTGGTGGCTAACGTGATCCAAAGCCTCATGATGTACGGCGATAAAATGGTTCCAGGTGAGGAAACCATCCTGGCGGTAACTCCGTTGTACCATGTCTACGCGATGACCAGCGCCATGAATCTCGGAATTTATATCGGGGCAGAAATCCTGTTATTCCGAAAATTCAATATCAACGATGTCCTTGAAAAAATAAAAGCTTATCAGCCTACCTTTTTTCCCGGAGTTCCCAAAATGTACATCTCTTTTGTTAACTACCCGGGAATTGAAGAATATGGCTTAAACTGCCTAAAAACCTGTTCTTCTGGGTCGGCACCACTCCCCGTAGAAATCTTGAAACGATTTGAAGAACTGACGGGGGCTGCTATTGCCGAAGGGTTCGGTTTATCAGAAGCATCTCCATCGACCCACCGCAATCCGACTTTTGGCATTAGGAAGATTGGCAGCATCGGGATTCCTTTTCCTGAAACGGATTGCCTGATTGTGGATGATGAAAACAATGAACTTGGGCCATGTAGTGTGGGGGAATTGTTAATAAAAGGACCACAAATCATGAAGGGTTACTGGAACAATCAGGAAGAGACCAGTATAGCACTGCAGGACGACTGGCTTCATACGGGTGACCTGGCGATGATGGATGAGGATGGCTATTTTTACATAGTCGGACGAAAAAAAGAAATGATCATCGTCGGCGGGTTTAACATCTACCCGCAGGAAGTGGAAGGGGTTCTGTATGAACACCCCGATATCCAAGAAGCAGCCATCGTTGGAATCCCCCACAAGGACCACGGGGAAACGATCAAAGCTTATGTGGTGCCAAAGCCGGGAAAACAACTAGATCTGGAAGAGCTAAAAGGGTATTGCTATTCAAAATTAACGCCATACAAGGTTCCAAAAGTGTTCGAAGTACGCGAGGCCTTGCCAAGAAATACAGTAGGGAAACTTTTAAAAAGGCTTCTAGTCAAAGAGGAGCTTGAGAAAGGAGAAAAAGAATGACAACAAACATTCAAAAAGTCGGTGTCATTGGCGCCGGTACCATGGGAGCCCAAATAGCCATGGTGTGCGCGCTTGGCGGCTATTCCGTCACGCTCCAGGATGTAAGTGCCGAAAGCCTTGAAAGAGGAAAACAAATCCTGGATGAACAAATGCAAAAAAGGGTAGCAAAAGGAAGACTGACAGCAGAAACAGTTGAAGCTGCTTTCAATCGACTCAACTTCACTGCTTCCCTAGAAGACTTAAGTGATGCCGACATTGTCATCGAAGCCATTGTTGAGAAATTGGAGATTAAAAGGGAGCTATTTTCAAAGCTTGACAAAATCACTCCGGCCCACGCGATTCTGGCTACCAACAGCTCAACTATTGTAAGTTCGAAAATTGCGGATGCAACCGAACGTCCAGATCAAGTGTGCAATGTCCATTTCTTCAATCCTGCCCTTGTAATGGAACTTGTCGAAGTGGTCCGCGGGCCGCATACATCCGCCGAGACTGCCGAAACGGCAATGGAGTTTGTGAAGTCAATTAATAAGCTTCCAGTGCTGCTCAACAAAGAAATTTCCGGATTTGTTGCCAACAGAATTTTAGGAAAGTTGATGGACGAGGCATTGTTCCTTCTGGAAAACGGAATTGCCAGCCATGAAGACATCGACTTAGTTGTCAAAAAAGCGCTCAACCACCCGATAGGTCCATTTGCTTTAATGGATTTAACAGGCCTCGATGTCAATTACCTTGTACGCATGCAGCGTTACCAGGAGAGCGGCGATGAACGGGACAAACCTTCAAAGATTGTCCAAGAAAAAGTGGAAAAAGGTGAGTTAGGCAGAAAGACAGGCAAAGGGTTTTATACTTATGATGCCGCACCAGCAAAAGTTTAATAGGAGGGTTATAAAATGAATATTTATGTTTTGTTAAAAAGAACATTTGATACTGAGGAAAAAATTGTTGTTTCAAAGGGAGCCATCCAAGAGGACGGTGCTGAATTTATTATCAATCCATATGATGAGTACGGTGTGGAAGAAGCAATCCAAATTCGCGATAATCAAGGTGGAGAAGTAACCGTCGTGTCAGTTGGCGGGGAAGATGCAGAAAAGCAGCTGCGCACAGCGCTGGCAATGGGAGCAGACAAAGCTGTGTTAATTAATACTGAGGACGACCTTGAAACTGGTGACGAATTTACGACGGCGAAAATTTTGGCCGAATTCCTCAAGGATAAAGATGCTGATTTGATTTTCGCTGGAAATGTTGCGATTGATGGCGGCAGCGGTCAAGTCGGACCACGTGTCGCTGACCTGCTTGATATCCCTTATGTAACAACCATTACCAAAATTGAAGTAGACGGTCAAAACGTCAACATCGTCAGGGACGTAGAAGGAAGCTCTGAAACGATTGAAACATCGGTGCCACTTTTGGTAACAGCACAACAAGGCTTAAATGAACCACGCTATCCATCTTTGCCAGGAATCATGAAAGCAAAGAAAAAGCCGTTAGAAGAATTGGAGCTTGACGACCTCGATTTAGAGGAAGATGATGTCGAAGCCAAAACAAAAACAATCGAAATCTACCTGCCGCCGAAAAAAGAAGCTGGCCGTGTCCTTGAAGGAGATCTTCAAGATCAAGTAAAAGAACTAGTAACTCTGCTGCATTCTGAAGCGAAAGTAATCTAAGGAGGGACATAACTATGACTAGAAAAGTAATTGTACTTGGAGAAATCCGTGATGGGGAATTAAGAAATGTATCATTTGAAGGGATTGCCGCAGCAAAAACCGTTGCAGAAGGCGGCGAAGTAGTTGCTGTCCTGCTTGGTGAATCCGTTGGAAATCTGGGACAAGAGTTGATTCAGTATGGTGCTGACAGGACTGTCGTGGTAGAAAACCCTAAGCTTGCCAGCTACACGCCAGATGGCTTTTCCCAGGCAATCCTTGCTGTTGTGGAGCAGGAACAGCCGGATGCAATTATCTTTGGCCACACAGCACTTGGTAAGGACCTTTCACCAAAGGTTGCTAGCAAGCTTGGTTCCGGGTTGATTTCCGATGCCGTGGCGATTGAAGCAGCAGGAGGAAATGTTGTTTTTACTCGGCCAATCTATTCCGGTAAAGCATTTGAAAAGAAAATTGTCACGGATGGCCTCATTTTTGCCTCCGTCCGTCCAAATAATATTGCTCCGCTTGAAAAAGATGCATCACGCACTGGTGAAGTGTCCTCTGTTTCTGTAGAGATCAAGGATTTGCGTACCATCATTCGCGAAGTGGCGAAAAAGGCAATCCAAGGCGTTGACCTAACAGAAGCAAAAGTGATCATTTCCGGCGGACGCGGCGTGAAAAGTGAAGAAGGCTTCAAGCCGCTTCAAGAACTTGCAGATGTACTAGGCGGCGCAGTTGGAGCTTCGCGCGGTGCATGTGATGCGGAATACTGTGATTATTCTCTTCAAATCGGCCAGACTGGTAAGGTTGTAACACCTGATCTCTACATCGCCTGCGGAATCTCAGGGGCCATTCAGCACCTTGCGGGAATGTCCAACTCTAAAGTGGTAGTTGCCATCAATAAAGATCCAGAGGCCAATATTTTTAAAGTGGCCGATTACGGAATTGTCGGAGATTTATTTGAAGTGGTGCCAATGCTAACTGAAGAAATTAAAAATTTGCTTGTAAAAGCTTAGGTTTAAGAGATTAATAGAAAAGCAGCCCCCTTCTTCAAGGAGGGCTCTTTCTTCATGAAAGGGGAAAATAGGATGGAAATAGTTAGTGTAATCGGTTCCGGTACGATGGGACGCGGAATTGCCTATACAAGTGCAGCAGCAGGTTTTACAACCTATGTCCAAGATATCAGTGAAACGTCCCTGGATACCTGCCGATCCTACATCGAAAAGCAATTTAACCGTGCCGTTGAAAAAGGCGAACTTGATAGGGAAGCGGCAGATGCTTCCATAAACAGAATTCGTTATACCACCCAGCTTGAAGAAGCCGCGAAGGATGCAGATATAGTCATCGAAGCTGTTTTGGAAATCATGGATTTAAAAATAGAAATCTTTAAGCAGCTGGATAAGCTTGTAAAGCCGTCTACCATTCTGGCTACCAATACTTCGACGATGAGCCCAACGGAAATTGCGGCACAAACCTCGAGACCGGACCGCTGTCTTGCACTTCATTTCTTCAACCCGGTACCGAGAATGAAGCTGATTGAAGTCGTTTGTGGACTGGAAACATCCGATGAGACGATTGAAAGAAGCTTTGAATTTGGTAAAGCGCTTGGAAAGGAATGTGTCAAAATAAATGAATTCCCTGGCTTTGCAACCAGCCGGATGAACTGCCTAATTGGGAATGAAGCAATGAATATGGTTATGGAAGGTGTAGGCTCGGTCGAGGATATCGATAAAGCGATTAAATTAGGTCTTAACCATCCGATGGGTCCGCTTGCACTGGCGGACCTTGTCGGCCTTGATACTAGGCTCCGCAATATGGAATATCTCCATAAAACACTTGGAGAGAAATACCGGCCATGTCCAATTCTTGTAAAATATGTAAAAGCTGGACGGCTCGGGAAGAAAAGCGGTAAAGGATTTTATAACTATAATTAAGAGGAGGAAATACTGATGCAAAACTATCAAAATCTTGAAGTAAATCGAAAGGGGCGCCTCGCCTATATCGTTATCAACCGTCCAGAGCTTCGGAATGCCTTGAATGGGGAAACATTACAGGAGATTGTTGCAGCCCTGAATGAACTTAAGGAAGACGATTCAGTCGGAGTTGTTGTTTTTACTGGAAAAGGTGAAAAATCCTTCGCTGCCGGAGCAGATATCAGCCAGTTAAAAAAGAAGACAGCCCTGGATGTTTTTAAACCTGGTGGTATGCAAGAGGTATATGACTTCATTGAAATGTATGATAAACCCACCATTGCGATGGTAAACGGTTTTGCTTTAGGCGGGGGCTGCGAACTAGCGCTTGCATGTGATATCAGGGTTGCTTCTGTGAATGCCAAGTTTGGCCTGCCGGAATTGAATCTTGCCATCATCCCTTCTGCGGGCGGAACCCAGCGGTTAGCTCGCGTGGTTGGAAAAGGGAAAGCGCTTGAAATGATTCTGATTGGAAAAATGATTGACGGGGAAGAGGCCTACAGGATTGGATTGGTATCTGAAGTAGTTGCACCGGAAGAGCTGGCAGCAAAAACCGAAGAAGTAGCTGATAAAATCCTCGCAAAAGGGCCGCTTGCTGTTAAGTTGGCAAAGCTTGCCGTTTTAACCGGATTTGAAACAGACCAAAGAACGGGCTTGCTTATTGAAAAACTTGCCCAAGCAGTCCTGTTTTCTACAGAAGATAAAAACGAAGGAACATCGGCATTTTTAGAAAAAAGAAAGCCGGAATTCGCATCTAAATAAGTAACAAGTGCCTGGCATCATCCGGTTAATGGACGGTGCCAGGCATTTTGTTTGTCGATTTTTTAAAAGATGCAAGGAAAAATGAAAATTATAGTCGAATCTTTTATGTAATGCTTTTTAAAAAATTTTTATTGATGGAGTTAGAGATGAACAAATATGCCGTTAATCTTACAACTATATTCACTGAGGTTCCTTTTTTGGAAAGATTTAAGAAAGCCCGGGAGTGTGGATTTACTTATGTGGAGTGTCAATTTCCATATGACTATTCCATAGATGAAATACAGCGCGAACTTGTCCGGAATGAATTATCGATGGTGCTTTTAAATTTGCCGCCGGGAAATTGGACAAAGGGTGACCGGGGCATTGCAGTTGACCCCAATCGGAGGAACGAATTTAGATATTCGGTCATGGAAGGAATCAAGTACGCAACGGCCTTAAACGTTCCAAGAATTCACTGTATGGCTGGTATCGTATCCGAAAATGTTAGGGAAGCAGCTAAGGAGGTCTATTTGGAGAACCTTCATTATGCCGGAATCGAAATGGCGAAGCATGGCCTGACGGTTATGATAGAACCGATCAACCAATTTGATATGCCTGGATATTTTTTAAGTGACATTCGTCAAGCTAAGGAAATTCTGGATACATTAGGGCTGCCGAATATAAAGCTTCAATTTGATTTTTACCATATTCAAAGGATCCACGGGAACTCGCTTGCATTTTTTCAACAATATGCTGATCTAGTTGGCCATATTCAAATTGCCGATGTTCCGGGGCGGAATCAGCCCGGTACAGGAGATATGGAATACCAGCGTATTCTTCGATATTTAATGGATACATATGAAGGGTATATCGGGCTGGAATATACCCCTTTAGGGAAAAGCCAGAATAGTTTCGAATGGATTAAGGGAGGAGGGAAATAAACATGAGAGTAGGGTTTATTGGAATAGGTGTTATGGGTTCAAGGATGGTAAAAAAGCTTTTGGGTCATGGGTACCAAGTAAGCGTCTATAACCGCACTAAGGAGAAAGTAAAAGCACTGGTGGAGCTTGGCGCCACTCATGAAGAATCCATTTCTTTGCTGGCACAAAACTGTGATGTTATTTGCACATGTTTATCGATGCCAGGCGATGTTATAGAAGTTTATCAAGGAAACGCCGGAATCCTTGAAAATGCCCGGCCCGGGACTACTTGTATTGATTTTACTTCGGTCGGTGCAGATACGAGTAAAACGATTCACGCAAGTGCGATTGAAAAAGGTATAAGTTATCTCGACTGCCCTGTAAGCGGAGGACCAGAGGGAGCGGAAAGCGGTTCTTTAACGATAATGATCGGGGGAGAAAAGGCTGCGTTTGAGAAGGTTTTTAAGATATTAGAAGTTGTCGGGGGGACGATTGAATATCTCGGACCATCGGGCTCTGGCAGCATTGCCAAACTGATGAACCAATATCTAGTTGCGGTTCATTCATTGGCAGTTTCCGAAGTGATGGTAACCGGGTCTAAATTCGGCCTTGCTCCAGAGCAGCTATACAAAATCCTCTCTGCCAGCTATGGGGACAGCCGCATTTTGCGGAGACATATGGAGGAGTATGTATTCGACCGTCAATTTGAGCCTGGCGGCGCAGTGAAATATGTTCACAAGGATGTCCGCTTGGCCAATCAGCTTTTACAAGAAGCAGGATTGAGGGAATTTACAGGTCAATTGGCAGAGGAGGCCTATCGTTTGTCAACCGAGCAAGGTTTAGGCGATTTGGATATGTCGGCGGTGATTCTGCCGTTGGAGGAACAATGCGGGGTTGTGGTGAAGAAAAACAGATAGTAAGCTGGGGTGGTTTTTCTGCCCGAAGCGGTGTCTGGAACCACCAAAGGAAAATAAAAATCTTATTTTACGTGGAGTGTTCCTAGAAATAGTAATATCAGTCAAGAAAAGTGCCAAATAGCCTTTTTAACGGCCATCTGGCACTTACTATGACTTTATTATCTTTGCATGTGGACAAAGTTTTGCGAGAACATCCATAAACTCGTCCCTGTCCTTAGGTGAAATGAGAACAGTATCATATTGACCGTACGTAATCTCAAGTCTTTTTAATGACAACGCAGGGCTAGATAAGGGATTCATCGTTTTCTTGACGGATTTTATTGAATAAAAAGGGATAATTTTCTTAAAGGGTCCGTACCTCACGATTAAGTTTTTATCATCAATAACATAGTAAGTCGTCAACCACAGCCACAATATTAAAATGGATAATAGAATCGGAAACAGGAGGGCAACTATTATTTCACCAACATTCGGAGTGTCTTCAAAAGCCGCCCATCCGCTGCTTCCAATCGCAAATATCATGCCCCCAAAAACAATTACCGTTAGCCACCAATCCTTCTTTGATGAATATTTCATAAAAAAACACCACCAATATTAGGTTCTTTATATTTAATACGATCATCATTAACAAAAGGTTTCCTAAAAAAGTGAGAAGTTCTTATGATTGTTAAATATGCAGTCCTGGGGTAATAATGATATATTATTCTAAAAGTAGGTGAGGTAGATATATGGAAAAGAAGCAAAAGAGCACCGGAGAAGCACCAAGTGAAGAAGCACTCTCTTTTTCCGCTAATAAAAAGTGGCTTTCCATTCCGGTGAAAATTCGCAAAGATCTGGAACGAAATGTTTGGTGCAGTGATTGTTGCGATGTTGTTCAGATTGTAAATTATTCCGTAAAGGAATCATCGCCTGGAATTGCATTGGAAGGAAAATGTAAGAGTTGTGGCAGCGACGTGGCCAGATTTATTGAATAACGAAAAAACGGCCAGGATCCTAAATAGATCCTGGCCGTTTTTGACTCTAATTCTGATATCGATAATAATCCTGTGAATGATAACTCCTAAACCCGCAAGATTCATAGAGCCCCAGTGCATGGGCGTTCTTAGCTTCAACTTCAAGAAAAATCGGCAAGCCTTTTTGATGTTCCATTTGGACGACTCTTGATAAAGCACGACGCCCTATCCCTTTTCCTCGCAGTTCAGGGAAAATCGCGAAACCGTAAATCCAAGCTTCGCCATTTAACTCGGAAACCCGCATTTTTCCAGCTATCCTGCCTTCGGCCTCAATAATCAGCCTATCCTCACGGCTAGTTTCCGAGATGGTCCGTTGAAATTCACGTGCTTCCTTTTCACTGAACCCAAAGCCAGATATTTCTAACTGAATTTCAGCCTCCCAATCCTCTTTGCTAGAAGAGGGTCTTACCGTAACAGAAGGATCATCGACTAATTCTGTGTACTGCCATTTCATCTGATATTCCGCTACCGAAAAGGTACATGGAATTGTTTTTATAAATTCCTTTGCTGACAGTGATCCAGTCGGGGCATTCAGCAAAATGGTGACCGCACCGTGTCTTTTCGCCTCATCAAGCCCTGACTTAAGCAACTTGGAGAAGATTCCTTTTCTCCGGTACTCCGGATGCACCATCCCGCAAAGCTCCACTTTATTTCCAAACCCATAGCTTCCTAGAAAACCAACGAGCCTGCCATCCTCGTAATGAAAGAAGTCCTCCAGTCGGTTTTCGCTGCGATTTTCAAGCATATCAAAATTCAGTTTAAGTTGGAATCCACCATCTTTTTCACAAATCTCCTGGAGAACTTTAATATCATTTAATTGTTCCTGTTTTAGCATTTCGGTCACCCCTATTCATAATCCACTATATCTATTCGTTTTTTAATTTAGGTATTCCTTCTCGAAATACGGTGAACCTCATGCCAGGCATCATTTATTTAAAGGGTGCCTGGCACTTTTCGTTTTGTAATATAATAATAATCCCAAACATACACTCTCCGTAAGAATGCAATTAGTTACCGAGGAGATGGAAACATGCAATTCGAGATGCAAAAGGCGATCTTGCTCGCTGAAAATATAAATAATTTTATAAAATTTGTCCATAAGACCCATGCAAATAAAAATAGTGTTTATGTAAATGTGGATAAGGTGTATCAAATTAAACTAATCATGGAGGAGTTTCAGTATCAAATTATTGCAGACGAACTTATAAGAATTAATCGATTTTCCTGGGATGAAAAATACACTCATTATTTAGTGAAGCAGTTTCAGGAAGGCCTCGACATTATTGAGGAGTACGTAAAAATTAACCATGATGATTTATTTATTTTTTCTGGAAGACTCTATACGATAAAAAACCTCGTCTTATCATTCAGCAAATAGAAGACTCATTAAGAGTTGTTTTCAATTAATTTAAAAATTGAATAGCTTTTTAAAAGGATTTTCACCCTCCAACATCGAATTATGAATAGTAACAACATAAGTTAGGAGTGGGGAAAAATGAAGATTAAAGTCGTCATGGATTCAGGGAAAGAATATGTCATTAGCGAAAAGGATTATTCATTACAAGACTTCACTCGAACTTTTTATACTGATTCAGCAAATGGTGACAGAACCTTGCATAACACGCTGGTATATTTAGACAGAGACGAGAAAATTGTCATCAATCCAACGCGGATATCCTCTGTGGAGGTAATTGAAAAATAACAATGGGTGCATCCTTCAAGGGTGCTTTTTTATTTTATAGGCTTTTTTCAAATCCTTAATAACAATAATATTTTAGAAAAGAGTCATTTTTTGTGCAAAATTTATTCCTTGTCCCAATTGAATGTTATAATAATAAAAAAAGTATTTTTTGGAGGAAACAAGGTGCCTTATCAACTAAATAAAGACTTCAAAATGTTTACCTTAAATTCAAACCGCAAGTTGGCAGAAGAAATGGCTGAACTTTTAGGCTGTACATTGGGCAGGAGCTCCGTGAAGCGATTTAGCGATGGCGAAATTCAAATTAGCATAGAAGAAAGTGTTCGCGGAAGTGAAGTTTTTATAGTCCAATCCACTTCACATCCCACGAATGTACATATTATGGAGCTTCTTATCATGATTGATGCCTTGAAACGAGCTTCTGCAAAAGTGATTAACATCGTTGTGCCATATTACAGCTATGCCCGACAAGATAGAAAAGCAAGGTCGAGGGAACCTATCACAGCAAAACTTATCGCGAATCTTTTAGTTTCAGCTGGTGCCAGCAGGATTATCACGATGGATTTCCATTCCCCGCAGGTTCAAGGTTTTTTTGATATTCCTGTAGAACATTTAATCGGGATTCCGATTCTTTCAAAGTATTTTGAAGAAAAAGGGTTAGAAGATATCGTTGTGGTTGCACCGCATAACGGCGGGGTGGTTAGAGCGAGAAAAATGGCGAGTCTGTTAAATGCACCCATCGCCTTGATTGACCGGCGCCGCCCTGAGCATGATGTATCTGATATCATGAACATCATTGGAAACATTCAAGGAAAGAATGCGATTATCGTGGATGATCTCATCGATACAGCAGGGACGATAACAACTGGCGCAAATGCAATGATGGAAAAAGGGGCAAAGGCTGTTTATGCCTGCTGCACACACCCGCTGCTTTCTGGACCAGCCGTAAGCAGAATCGAATCATCTTCAATTAAAGAATTGGTGGTTACCAATACAGTTTCCATTCCAAAAGAAAAGAGAAGCGGTAAAATGACAATTTTATCCGTTGCTCCATTACTAGTTGAAGCCATCGATCGGGTTCATAATAAAAAAGCCGTCAGTCCGTTATTTGAATAACCATCTACCGAAAAATCCACCCACGGCCTAGCGGCTAGGATGGATTTTTCATTTTTGGGGGATTAAAAAAGACTTACTGTTGGATAGGAACCACCAATTGTCGGATAACAAGCTTCAACTGTCGGATATCCATCGTTAACTGTCGCATGGCACTTTCTATTTGTCCGATAAGATGCGCCAACTGTCGGATAACCCAATTCATCTGTTACAGAAGGTTTTTATTTTTTGATCAGCTTTCCAAATGGTTTGTAAATCCAGTCAATCATTTGAGTGGGGCCAGGCATATCTGGAAAGAAAATAAGTAAGACAGACAGAACCAATCCGAGACTAGTTAGCACTATAAACGCAGCCTTTTCTTTCTTTTGGTGCTTTTTTAATTTGGGCCATTGATAAAGAAACATGATGTTGGCAATGAAAATACTAGCACCCACCAGAGCCCATTTCATGATTTCACCTCTTTTTTTCCTGCAAGGGTTTTAAGAAGTCAAACCCTGCCTGCGAATATGGCATTTTGTAGCAAATTTTAATTTTACATTGGGAAAGATCTCATCCCATCGATTTTTTTCTTTATTCCATATATCTGGGTATTTACGATGAAAGGCTCCGGCGAATCCAAAAATATCGGCTTTCATCTCCTCTTGCACGTGATCCCTTGCCATAATAATTCTTTTTTCAATCTCTTTCGCTAACAGAGGTTCAAGCGATTTTACAACAACCGGATTCGATACATCTAAATTTGTTGTGTTTTGGATGATATCACCGGCGGATTCGGATTTAAGGGTGATTGTCCATTCGCCATTGTGTATTCTTGGTACTATGGTAGATTGTGCTTGGAGGACATTTACGGAAATATAACCGTCTGTATTTGGTGGTTTGATCGTAATGACTCCTAACAAAATTTCATTTCTTAGCCAAAGCACCCCCCTTGTTACGGAATCATTAATAATTCCAATCATTTTATCCTTTTTGAAGATGGCGGTTCCCGTACTATAAGCAATCGTCTGTTTGGGTTTTTCCTTATTTTCAGGGGGAAGGATGGTTATCCACGGCAAAGCGCAATCACCGGAATCACCTATCAGCATTTGTGCCAATTTTTTTGTGGTAATGTTTAATCCCAACTTATGCTGACTTAGCTCCCGCAAAACCTCGGACAAATCACGTTCAAGCGGAGGCATAAGACTTAACACCTTTTTCGCCTTTTGATTGCTGACAAAAATATGCGCACGTTCACGAAGCGTTGGATGCCGCATGATAAAATCAACGTGTTGGCCAATACCTTTTCTGGCAAGCTCCTCATCAATGATAAAAACATCTGTATGGCCCCAAAAGATTTTCCGGGGCAGTTTCTCCTGAAGCCTGGCCATCGCATCTGCAATTGTTTTCCCTTCCGCTGATCTTACGAGGGTTTGACCCGCATCGGTATTATTGCTCTCCATCGTCTGACTGCTGCTGCCGCCTTTTGGAATAAAAACAAGAACAGTCAGTTCGATCTTATCATTTGCAAATTTGTCAAAACCGGCAGCCGTAATCAAAGCCAAATCATTTACTTCATTCCTGTCCCAGCATCCAGAGAGCAATATGACTGAACCAATTAGGATAAAATAAAGCAGTCCTTTTTCACTGATTGACCGGAGTTTCATTATGTTTATTTCCTTTCTGTTGACCTAGCTGTTTTCGAACGTATGCAGTCATCAGCAGAATTACCGGTATCACGACCTGGATGGATAGAATATAAATTGCCCCTGATGTTGCAAGAAAAAAGGAAAGCTCCTGTAGATCCCGTGCTGCCCATAGTCCTTGTAAGAGAATTAAGAAACCAATCGGCAGCACAATTGGGCGGTAATCTGAGAGTTTAAGCCACTGAGCGGTGCCGAGAGAAAGTGCATAATAAAAAACCGTAATTTTGATAAAGGTCCCGGCAATCCAAATCGCCATGACAATCGATTCCAAATGTTCCAAGAAATCAGCGATACTAATGTAGCGGGCTGCCACCATTACAGGGTAGGTGAGGGAACCAGTTAAATTTCCAAATAATAAGAGAGTCATCATATTGGTAATAACCATTAGAAACATGACGCTAAAAACCGCTAACAATCCCCACTTCAACCCTTTTTTCTGATTTTTTACGTAAGGCAGAAAAAAAGACAAAAGGATGAACTCACTGTACCAGCTTTGCGGGACAATGGACCCCATTAACGATGGCATGATCCCTTTTTCCATAATGGGAAACAGATTATCCACTTCCAAATCTTTGATTAGCAGGATGACTAGTAGGATGTAGAGGAGAATCACAACAGGAACGATGATTTCCGAGGACCTGCCTATCACTTCGATTCCCCCTAAAACGGCAAAGGAACATACAAGAACCATGGTTCCGATTATTACGGACATGGGGGTATGGAATAGGGCTGCACTGGAGACAAACTCACCATATTCCCGGACGATAATCCCTGTAATGTGTAAATAGAAAAATAGAAAGATAAATCCAATTGATTTTCCAAGTATTTTTCCAAGAACACGTTCGCTATATTCAATAATGGTTAGTTCTGGAAAAAGCTTATTCAATTGATAGGATAAAAACACAACAAAAAAACCGGTAGCGGACGCCCAAATTGGTGACAACCATAAGTCATGATGGGCATGTTTGGCGGTTATTGACGGCACCAACAGAAGCACCGTAGCGATTATGGCAGGGATCATTAGCAAAGCCATTTGAACCGGCGAAATTTTACCTTTTTCCAGCATGTTGAGTCAACTCCTATTCCTTTCCTTTTAAAGGAGAAGGCTTTTGTCCATTCGGCTGACGTACCATATTATAATCATCCGTCCAATGGGGCCTCTTCTTTAAAGACCACCATGGCGCCCTGATGATGGAATCCTTCAACTCTGATTTTCTAACGGGTGCCAAGGGTTGTAGATAGGGAACCCCAAAGGACCGAAGTGTACACATATGAACAATGATGGTAAGCAGTGCGAGCATGATGCCAACTAATCCCAATGTACCTGCCAGAAACATGATGGGGAACCTTAGAATCCGAAGGGCAATCGATGCGCTGTAGCGCGGGATTAAGAAGGAAGCAATCCCGGTAATTGCCACTGCTATAACCATAGGTGCCGAAACCAATCCCGCCGATACTGCCGCTTGACCAATGACCAAAGCGCCGACGATACTAATTGCAGACCCGATGTTTTTAGGCAGTCGGATGCCGGCCTCTCGAAGTGCCTCGAAGGCAAACTCCATAATCAATGCTTCGACTAATGCCGGGAAAGGGATTTGTTCTCGGGACTTAGCGACGCTTATTAATAGGGAGGTGGGAATCATTTCCTGATGGTAAGTCAGGATGGCGACGTACACAGATGGCAGCAATAAAGCCACCAGTAAAAAGACATAACGAAGCCAGCGAATCAGTGTTCCAATGATAAACCCTTCATAATAATCCTCTGGTGACTGCAGCAGGGAGTAAAAGGTCGTTGGGGCAATCAGGGCAAAGGGAGTCCCATCGGTTAAGATGACCACGTTACCTTCGAGTAAGCTCGCGGCTGCAATATCCGGCCGTTCTGTATTTAAGATTAACGGGAAAGGAGAGTAAGGATGATCTTTAATGAACTCCTCGATATATCCGCTCTCCAGAATACCGTCAATATCAATCCGGTTTAAACGGTTTTGAACCTCTTCGAGCAGGGATTGGCCTGCTAGCCCTTCAATAAACATAATAACTACTTGTGTTTGGCTGTACCGTCCGATTTGAATTTGTTTCATTTTTAATTTGGGACTTCTAATTTTTCTTCGCAGCAGAACGATGTTTGTAGCTATTGTTTCAATAAAACCATCTCTTGGTCCGCGAACTACGGATTCCGCTGCCGGTTCTTGAAGCGAACGTTTTTCCCACTTTGGCAGTCCGGCGACAATTCCTTGTGATTGATGGTCTAGTAAAATAACAGGGTTCCCTGAAGAAACTTCATTGATCACATCGTCAAAAGTTTGTATTACCTTAATGTTTGAAACTGTTAAATTCTTTTCTAGTATTGCCTGTATATTCGGCAGCAGGTCCATATTTTGTTGCATTAATGGCTTTAAGACATTTCTATCGATTTCTTCGATGTCTGACATTCCGTCAACATAGATGAGAAGAGCCTTTGTATTATTGCCAATTAAAAAATGACGGAATTTTATATCTGCACAATCTGCGTAGATAGGCTCCAATATTTGAATATTTTCGGCTAATTGAACGGAAAGGGAGTCCATCATTAAAACTGGCTTTTTTTCAAACTGACTCATTTTTTCCTTCGAATTTATTGATTTTGAAAATAAATTTAGTATTCTTCTACGCGATTTCATAGGTTCTTTTCCCCTGGTTTTCAAATGAGTATTAATTGAAAATATCCCACATTTTCTCAACATTAGTATGATTTGGTGCCAGTTGTTTTATACAAGGAAGAGAGCCGGAAAGATTAAAGTTGATAAAATATAATAAAAATTTCTAAATTTTTATTCTATTCAAATAATGAAATAGCTATTGTGAGATATCAAAATATTCTCTATAATAATGTTAGGCAATAGGGAATGAAAGAGAGAATTTTTACGGAAGTAATAATAAGTGGGGGGAGTAGTTTTGAAAAATCTATTGAAAAAGTGGAATCAAGTAAGTCTAGTAAAACAAATCATTGTTGGTTTGATTATTGGTATCATACTTGCTTTAACGGTTCCAGCAGCAGCAAAGCCGTTAGTCATTTTAGGTTCATTATTTGTCGGCGCTTTAAAAGGCATTGCACCTGTTTTGGTCCTGTTCCTCGTTATGTCTGCGATTGCCCAGCATAAGAGCGGTCAACAAACAAATATGAAATCCATTCTCGTTCTATATCTCCTAGGAACATTTCTAGCAGGATTAATCGCTGTTATTGCAAGTTTTATTTTCCCAGTAGGTTTGACACTTGCAAAGGGAGCAGAGGATATGACAGCTCCTGGTGGTGTTGTCGAGGTTCTCAAATCCTTACTACTGAACGTAGTCGATAATCCTGTCAAGGCCATCTTCAATGCCAACTATATTGGAATCCTGGCTTGGGCAGTCGTTCTTGGCATTGCATTGAAAAATGCTCCAGATACAACCAAAACAATGATTTCTAATTTTTCCGATGCGGTTTCCAAAATGGTCACTTGGGTAATCAAGCTGGCTCCGCTTGGAATAATGGGTCTAGTTATTGACTCGATTACGACAAACGGTATCGATTCTTTGCTTAGCTATGGAAAATTGCTAGTCGTTTTACTTGGTTGTATGATTTTTGTGGCGTTTGTCATCAATCCGCTTATCGTTTTCGCTGCTACACGTCAAAACCCGTTCCCACTTGTGTTCATGTGTCTTAAGGAAAGCGCCATTACGGCCTTCTTTACACGCAGCTCTGCTGCCAATATTCCAGTCAATATGAAGCTTTGTGAAAAACTAGGGTTGGATAAAGATACGTATTCCGTTTCTATTCCGCTTGGAGCAACAATAAACATGGCCGGTGCTGCGGTTACTATCTCAGTATTAACCCTTGCAGCTGTTCATACGCTTGGAATTCAAGTGGATATCCCTACTGCAATTATCCTAAGTGTCTTGTCTGCTGTTTGTGCTTGCGGCGCTTCAGGTGTTGCAGGTGGTTCCTTATTATTAATTCCGTTGGCTGCCAGCCTATTTGGAATCCCGAATGATATTGCAATGCAAATAGTTGGTGTAGGTTTTATCATTGGCGTTTTACAGGATTCTTGTGAAACAGCATTGAACTCTTCAACTGACGTATTATTCACAGCAGCTGCAGAACACCGCAAGAACCGTTTACAAGGAAAGAAATCTTTCGTCCGTAAATCTGCATAAGGAAGAGACCCTCTATCTGTGATGGATAGAGGGTTTTTATTTTTATAAAGGCTCTTTTCTCAGAGATCGTTGCTTTTATCTATATTGAAAACACCGAGTGGATTGGAGCGAAAGGCGCTTGACTCCTGCGGGAAATAGAGGAAAGGTCGAGACCCCGCAGACGGAACGTCGAGGAGGCTCGACTTCCTCCCCGCGGGTTTGCTGAGCGCCTGTAGCGGAAAGGAACGGACAGTGTTATTACCAAAAACAACAAACTTTACGAAAAGAGCCTTTTTAAAAAATATGTTGGTGATTTTAAACCAAAATATTTATAATGGAGTTTATATGACTTTAAAAATTTTGGAGGCCTTTATGCTGACTTTTGATGAAAAACTGGCTGTAATCGAATCATTTCCTGAACTTGAGAAGGTAAATGTTTCACTAGGAAGAGTAAATTTCCAATATAACGAAAGTGTTTATGAAAAGAAAAATGTGGTGTACCATCTCCATCCAAATGGAAATGGGTTTGTATATGCCGGCCGATTATCTCAATACCAAACCGATCCAAAAGGGATGGTAAATATTCGGGACTACTCGGAGGAAGAGTTAAAAAAACTGATTAGGGAATCCATAAATAGCTTGTCTGCTGTAGAAAAGCCGATTGAAGAGGAAGCGATTGTTGGTGATAACGAAGAAGAACGATGGGTCAATGCGGATAATCAAGTTCTGCTGTTAGTCAACGAAGACGAAATCTGGAATATTTATTTTGGACTCAACCTCGAAGAAACCTTTGCTACACGGGCAGAGGCAGAAATATTTCTAGTTGAAGAAGGTTTTAGAAGAAGATAGTTTTTCTATCATAAAGAAAAAATGCCGGTTACTCACACTTACAAAGGAGCACCGGCATTTTTTAGTTTTAACCAATTTTTTTCAATGGTTCTCGAATGACATAATGATTTCTTCCTGCACCAATACCTGCAACGGTTAACATGATATTTATAATTGCTAAAACAAATAATGGGATCGTCCATGACTGCGTCTGGTCGAAAAGGTAACCAATCAAACTAGGACCAATTGCGGCCAGCAGATACCCAATTGATTGGGACATGCCAGATAAATTCGCAGCTTGCTTGGCATCAGTGGTTCTTAAACCGATAAAGGTAAGGGCTAAACTAAAGCTTGCACTCTGGGCAACTCCTATAAAAATAACGGACGCTATTAATAATATCGTATTACCATTAAAGATAAGACCGAAAAGCCCAACTAAGTGAAGAATTCCCAAAAAGAGAACCATTCCTTTTTGATGTGGAAAACGTTCGGCAATGACTGGTGTCATAAACGTGGCAGGCAGTCCCACCAATTGCATGATGGAAAGTATCCAGCCAGCCAACGTCAAACTCATGCCGTGACTTTCTAAAATGGCAGGCAGCCAAGCGATTGTACAATAAAACAAAAATGATTGCAGTCCAATAAAAAAGGTAACCTGCCAAGCCAATGAGGATGACCATAGGCCTTTATTTCCGGAAGGAGTGTTCTCAATTGGTTTTCGGACGCTGGTTTCGCGAAGCTGTGGGAACCAAATAATCATTGCTATCACGGCTAATACTGCCCAAAAAGCCAGCGCTGTCTTCCAGCCTAAAGCCATCCCTTGGGCTAGCGGCACAATAATTCCAGACCCTAGCGCGGCAAAGGTGCTAAGTGCTGTCGTATAGGTGCTTGTCATGATTCCGACTTTATCCGGGAATTTCAGCTTTACTAAACTAGGCAGGAGGACATTTCCAACAGCAATGCCAATCCCGATTAAAAGGGTGCCGACAAAAACAGTTGGGAGGTATCCAAGTGACCGTATGATAATTCCGACAAATAAGATAAAAAGACCTATAAATATAGTCCGCTCATTTCCATAGGTGCGGCTGATTCTTGGTGCAAGCACGGAAATAATCGCAAATGATAATAGTGGGAGAGTGGTAATAAATCCTGCTGTCCCGTTTGAAATGCCTAAATCCGTCCGGATAAATCCGATGAGGGGGCCCACAGATGTAAGGGCAGGCCGCAAATTAAACGCTACAAAAATAATCCCAATGACGAGAAGGGTTCTATTCACTTTTTTCATTCTGTTCCTCCGTGATGAAAAGAAAAGATCTTCTTTTTTTATTCATAACCATAATCATATCATTTTATCTGTTCGGAATGCATTAAATTCCTATATAAAAAAGAGAAACCATAATTGTATTTATGAAACCCAACGGTTATTAAGAAATTTTCCCAACTTATAATAACTCACATATTTGCAGGGGGAACATAAAAAATGAATTTACGAACTCTTTCCACCTGTCGATTGAACAAACATTAGATTTTGATATAAAATTAGGTTAATAGTTTGAAAATGTTTGAAACCACTGCATGGGGGAACAGCTTATGGCTATCGTTAAATCGGTAAAAATCGATGGAGAGAGTATCCATATTTTTAATAGTGCCATCTATATTTTTGAATCAAATTCTGGATTCAGCTTGCAATTGGATTTAATAGTGAGTGAAGTGACGGTGAAAAAATACAGAAAGTTTGAAAACCTGATTACGGAAATAGAATTAGAGGATGGCCGCATTATTCATTCTATTATGCATGCGAAAATTCTGCCAGGAGGGCTGCCGCAGCTAAATTTATTTTCTGAACTTGACGACCTAAATGAATATGAGGATTTCGATAAGATCAACGAAAACGATTCATGGTTTCCTAATATTGAAGAGGGCATCACATTGGAAGAAATAAGAAAAGTGGAAATGCCGCTTGAAGAAGTCAGTTTAAAATTAAAACTGCCCATTAACCAGGTCGAATGGTTAAAAGCCCAAAAAAAGAGTTTTTTGAATGAAATGTTTAAGGAAGTACTTCATGATATTTTGAAAAAATAGAATCTTTAAAGGAATAGAATATGCTGTTAAAACCGACATTCTGGGAAAGGATGTCGGTTTTTAAATATTCCATACATGGTTTTGTATATTTATGAATTAAAAACCTCTAAGAATTTGGTAATAACCCATAATCCATTATCATGTTTTGAAAACGCTTTCCGAAAAACTAGCATAAATATTCAAAAAAATATACAGAAAGTACTTGTCTAATGATAGACTTTAAAATATAATGTAAAAAAACATAACATGAATCTGGGAGGTAATGTAACATGACTGAAACACTTATTTCAAATGCAGCATTAAATTCTACAATTCTAGAACAAATTAAAAACACAATTAAAGAAAAAAGTGTAGAACTCCTTCACTTACAATTCGTAGATATCGAAGGAATCTTAAAACACGTCACTGTTACAACGGAGCAGCTGGATGATGTAGTAGAAGGAAAAATGATGTTTGATGGATCGTCAATTAAAGGTTTTTCCCCGATTAACAAATCTGACCTTTATTTACAGCCAGATTTAAATACGTTTGCAGTCCTTCCTTGGACAGTAGAAACAGGATATTCCGAAGCTCGTTTTCTATGCTCTGTTAAGAACCCTGATGGAACATTATTCGAAGGGGACACAAGAAATGTTCTTAAGAAAACAGTGGAGCGTGCAGCTGATCAAGGATATACCATTTCGGTCGGACCAGAATTGGAATTCTTCCTATTTAAAACAGATGAAAATGGCTACCCGACACAGGAGCTTGGCGATAATGCAGGTTATTTCGAGCCATCCCCTTATGATTTAGGGGAACGTGTCCGCTTAGAAATCTACCGTGCATTGAAGGCAATGGGCTTTACGATTGAAGCCTCTCACCATGAGGTTGCAGAAGGACAGCATGAAATTAACTTTAAATATGCAGATGTCCTTACAGCTGCGGACTTAGCTACTACTTATAAGTGGGTTGTTAAGACCGTTGCAAAGAAATTTGGCCTGCATGCTACTTTTATGCCAAAACCGGTTTTCGGTATCAATGGTTCCGGAATGCACGTCAATATGTCATTCTTTGAAGGAAGCGAAAATGCATTCTTCGATCCTTCTGATGAATTACAGTTATCGAAAAAAGCATACCAATTTATTGCAGGTGTCCTTGAAAACGTGAAGAGCTTTACTGCGATCACGAACCCGCTAGTAAACTCTTATAAGCGTTTGGTTCCTGGCTATGAGGCACCGTGCTATATTGCATGGTCTACATCAAATCGTTCAGCCCTTATTCGTATCCCGGCAAAAAGAGGTCTTGCGACTCGTGTGGAATTACGCTGTCCAGATCCATCCTCTAACCCATACTTAACGTTCGCGGTTATTGCTTCGGCAGGGCTGGATGGAATCGAAAAAGAATTAGAAGCGCCGGCTCAAATTCAAGAGGATATTTTCCACATGAATGAAGAAGAAAGAGCATTCCGCGGCATCGACAATCTTCCTGGAAGCCTAGCTGACGCTATAAAAGAATTAGAAGCAGGAGAAATTGCTTCTCAAACATTAGGAGAGCACGTTTACACTGAGTATGTTTCCCTGAAAAAAGCAGAATGGGACAGCTACCGTACTGCAGTACACTCTTGGGAAATCGCGAACTATCATTCTAAGTTCTAATAAATAGTCTTAAGCACTGGGGGCTGGCCCCAGTGCTTTATTTTTTGATTATTGAAATGGTCTTATAATAGTTTTCAAACCAAAGGGGTTTGAGAAGAAAAAATGGAAGTAATCTTATCAAAGGGTCATATGTCCGAAGTTATTAGAAAACAAGAGTGGAAGTGGACTTATAAAATGATTTAACAATAGAAATGGAATAATTTGTGTCCGGTTTCTTATCTGGTACCTCATTTAAATAACCTGCCGAGAAGGACGAACCCATCTTAGCAGGTTATTGTCTTTATAAACTTCTTAATAGGATCTCTTCAACATCACCTACAATCTGATCTACCCACTGATGGAGAACCACTTCTTCCGTCGCCGCAATTGGATGCGGGATGGTAACAAAAGGGTAATCAGGTATTCCGTGTGCGATAGCCATGGCTTTACTTGAGGAAATAAAGGGTTTGGTGCTGATGACGGCTGTTGGAGTGCCGTGTTTTTCCATTATAATTCCATCGAGCAAACTGCCCGAGCTGCACGACCCTCAATCTCCAACCCCGGAAATGATAAAGTCACATTTCTCGGCAAGCATGCTAGCTTCTGCTTCATTGAGACCGTGTGAAAAAGAAACTTTTTTATGGTGGATGACATCCTTCAGATGATATTTTAGCTGAAGACGTTCCGCCAGAAAACGAATGACGGTGTCTGAGTTCTTCTTTCCATTATCGACTAACCCAATGACACTGCCTTCTAAAGGTTTATCTCTTTTTGCCATTCGCAATTCTTTTAAACTATGACCAGAGGTAGGATTAAACACAATTAAACTCAAATCATTGCCATCCTTTCTTTTAAAAAGTAATAGTAAAAACCAATCACCGATTGGTTAAGAGCACTCGTGTCAGGTGAATCCTGTTGCGGCTTTAATCGACTTAGTGACGGCTTTAGACTGTTTATAGCTAAACCAGCCAGGCATGCAAGCTGAAAATCTTCCCGCTTCTCCGCCGGCTACCAGTAAAAGGATTTGTTCTGGGGAAGGAATTGCGTGTTTAAAATTATATTCATCTCCCTCATCAATGGGCGCATCGATGATTCCGCCATTTTTCATATCACGTATTGACCTTTTGGCATTCTCGTAGAGAAATTGCTGAACACTTTCCTTAGACCAGCCCTCTTTTTGCAGGTGATGGTAATGTTCAGGGCAAAGGACAACGGCCATTTCCGTTTCACTCGCCATATTCATGGTGCCTAAAGCACTCATCCGGTCCGACATCGTTCGAAGAATTCCAACGCTGTTAAGGGAACCATGATTTTGAATTTGATTTGGACCTTCACAGGCAAACACAGTAACTGTACTATCATTTTCGTTAAATCCTCTTTGAACATGAAAAGGTGTCCAAACAGTCTTTTTTTCAGCAAAACAAAAGCTGTATTTGGCCGGAGTCCCCAGGGTCGAACGGTCGAATTCAGGAGAACCGCCAGCGTTGAGCATCAGTAAGCGAATGGCTCGTCCAATTGTGGCATTTGCCCGATTCCCAGGTCCGAAGGCATTAGCACCAGAATTTAAGCCAATCTGCTCAACAATTGGCCCATTCACGGCTATCATGATGGCGGCACCATGTGTACTGGCAGTTGGTCCATGCAAGCCAAATTCAGGTTCACAAACGGCTTGAACAGCTGCCATCACAACTGGAAAATAACCAGGTAAACACCCTGCCATGACTGCATTTATCGCCACAATTTCAGCTGTAAAAACTCTTCCCCTTTCAGGAATGGCACCAACAATAGTGTCCGGTTCCATATTGACACTTTTCAACATTTCATAGATTCGCTCTTCCGTCGGCGGAACAATTGGGAGACCATCCGTCCAGCCTTTTTGAAAAAAATGTTCAATTGCCGCTAGACCATCCTTCACTTCCATTTTTTCAGCCCGAAGCATATCCAACAACCACCCCTTTCAGTCTTTTATAATGTATTCTGAAAAACTATCAGATATCCTGCTTTTAATGGGAAAGAAAGGTACAGGAAAGGAACTTTGTGGACTTTATATTTTTTTAATTCATATATCGCAAAGCAGTTCATAAATTTAGAGAGAAGGAAAGGACGGCTGATTTTAAAGTGGACAAACCTTCGACCTGTAGATAAAAAACAGAGAATTCTAGCTTAAGGAAAAGGAGTAAACATACTGATGGAATTCCTTCAAGAAATAATCCACAATTATAGTACATTTTTTTCATTAAAGGCATTTGAATCCGTAGCTTTTGATCATGCAAGCTGGGGCATAATTGGTTCATTGATCATTCTTGAAGGATTATTATCAGCAGACAACGCTTTGGTGTTGGCGGTAATGGTGAAACATCTGCCAATGGAACAGAGAAAGAAGGCATTATTCTATGGAATATTCGGCGCCTATTTTTTTCGATTACTGGTGATTGGCATAGGAGTTTCCTTAATTCATATTGCCTGGATCAAGATTGTCTGCGGCCACTATTTGCTGTTTATTGTCTTGCAGAATTTATTTTTGAAAAAAGAAGAAGAGGAAGAAATTCAGCCAAAAAGGATGAGCTTCTGGAGAACCGTGTTAACGGTGGAGTTAATGGACATTGCGTTTAGCTTTGATAGTATCGTTGCTGCGTTTGGTGTTTCAAATGAAGAATGGGTCTTGTTTATTGGCGGAATATTAGGGATTTTAATGATGCGTGGTGTCGCCCAGTTATTCCTGAAATTGATTAATAAGGTACCGGAATTTGAAACAACCTCCTTTATATTGATCGCAATAATTGGAGTAAAAATGATTATCTCTTCATTTGGAATTCATATTGATGAAATCATATTCTTCAGCATTTTAATCACTACCTTTTGTGGAACATTTATTGTCCATTTGGTCAGGAAAAACTCTGGAAATGAACCAACTATTTAACTAGCGAAATGACCAAGTATTTAGGCTTTGGAAAATAATATTTAATGAATGATGAAGAAAGCCCCTCTTGGTTGAGAAGGGCTTTTAATATGGAATCAGTTATAATGGGTGGGAGGTTAGCTTGCCGTTTTATGTTTATTTAAGAAGTTACGAAGGACTTTGTTAAAAGCATCCTTTGCCTCAAGCTTGGCAACATGACCCGTATTTCTGAATATAACAAACTCGGAATGACCAATTTGCTTATGCATTAAGTACTGCACCCAAACTGGAATGACTGAATCATATTGTCCGCCGATTATAAGGGTAGGTACGGTTATGTTTGAAAGTAATCTTAAATAATTTACTTTCAAACATGCTTCCGCTGATTGGATATAGTATTTTTTATTTGGTTGATAATATTGGTAAAACTTTTCCAAGTTTTCTTTTGACCAAGAATATAAACAAATCTTTGCGGCAGTTTCTTTCATACCGTCCACTGATTTATTCTCTGTTAGGGCACGACGGAATTTTATAAATAATTTTCCAAACTGTTTTGGGGCATAATGGAATGTACTTACTAGCAGCAAGGAGCGGCACATACCAGGAGCTTGACGATAAATTTCCTGTGCCACCATTCCGCCCATTGATAAACCGCAAATGTGTGCGCTTTCAATTCCAAGGCTTTTTAATAATGCGATGACATCGGAAGCAAAATTATAAATGGATATTTCACCAGGAGACTGATACTCACCATGTCCACGTAAATCTGGAATAATTAAGTCAAACTGATCGGCTAATTCGAATTGATCTGACCAACCTTCCTTCACTTCACCAAGTCCGTGAATAAGAACTAATGGATCACCGGCACCAAGACGCAAATAAGGAATTTCGGAGCAACTTTTTTCTACCTTACTCAAAGTTCATTCCTCCTAAGGGTTTTAATAAAACCTTTATTTCCTATATTTTTATGGTAAAAACATCCATAATGTTTAGTTGTAATTCATTATATCATCAAGTTTTATTTTTTAACACACTTAGGTGTAAATTACATATATGTATTATTTTAAAAGCGTGACCTACACAGATGAACTAGGGCAAGCTAGGTGATTTTTTTATGATTAGGAAAAAAATAAGAATGATTTTCGGCAAATCATTAATTTTCTTGTCCTGATTCGGGGAGAGTTAGGGGGGAGGGAAAGAAGTAACTGCCAAAACGATTCAACAAAGCAGATAGAACTATCCCATTATTTGTGATTTATGTCACAGTTTTGCGGTTTGGTTTACACTATAATGGTGGTAGAAATTACTGCTAGTATATTGAAAAGAGGTATTGTCATGTCTCAAATTTTGGACCAGGAAAAAGTCAACGAGTTGGTGGACCGTTTTTATGATAAGCTGATGAAGGACGAGTACTACATCTCCATGTTTAAAGAGAGAAACGTGAATGTTGAGCAGTTAAAGAACCGTCAAAGAGTTTTTATCAATCGTCTCGTGTCTGAAGAAACATCTGACGAGCATGAGAATCAGGTTAAGGATCGGCATCCCTTCCACATCGCTCCTGATCGGGCAGAAAAGTGGATCAATAATTTGAAAGAAACGATGGCTGAGGTGGAATTGGATCCCGCTGTGAAGGGACAATTAATTGGAAAAATCGAAAAGTTATTGAACAAAATTGTTAAATAAAAATTAAGGCGCAAGGAACAGGTTTCGTGTTCCTTGCGCTTTTTTTAAACAAATATTCAGAAAATAATTAAAATTGACGATAAATTCAAGTATAATAGAAAGGAAGACTTATCCAAAAAGGAGTGAATGGCGTGTCCATTACAGATTTAACCGCGACCGAGTTAGGAAAGTTGATTAAACAAAAGGAACTGTCACCAGTCGATGTTGTCAAAGGATTTTTGAACCGTATTGAAACTCAAAACTCCAAATGGAATGCATATGTGACCATCAATGAGCAGGCACTTGAAGAAGCAAAGAATGCCGAAGAATCCGTGATGAAGGGTGAAAATCTTGGTAAACTTCATGGAATTCCGATTGCCATTAAGGATTTAACCCCGACAAAAGGGATTTTAACTACATATGGATCGCCGCTTTTTAAAGATTATGTTCCCGATTATGACCCTATTTTTTTACAAAGAATTAAGGCGGAGGGCGGGATCGTGCTCGGAAAAACAAACACACCGGAATTCGGCCATAAAGGGGTTACAGATAACCCATTGTTTGGTGTGACGAAAAATCCTTGGGATGAAAGGTTAACTCCAGGGGGATCAAGCGGAGGTTCTGCTGCAGCTGTAGCTGCTAAACTCGCACCGTTCGCCGAAGGAAGCGATGGAGGCGGATCGATTCGCATTCCGGCAGCACTCACGGGCATTTTCGGGTTAAAGCCAACCTTTGGTCTGGTTCCTCATGAGGATCGTCTCAATTTATTTGGTTCCGAACATCCGTATTTACATAATGGACCAATGGCAAGGACTGCGGAAGATGCAGCGTTACTGCTTTCGGTTATGGCCGGATATGATGTGAATAATCCAAATTCTATTCCGGATTCAGGTGACGATTTCACGGACCTTAACAGGGATTTGAAGGGCTTAAAGATTGCCTATACCCGTAACTTCGGTCTGTATGAAATTTCGCACGATGTTGCCGAAGTAATAGACAAAGCGGTTGGGCATTATGCAGATCTTGGCTGTGAAGTGGAAGAGATTGATCTTGATCTAGGTGTAAGCTTAAAGGAACTAGCCCGTGCCTTCTCCGGAATGTGGTGCGTGAAATTTGCTGCCAGCTACGGCGAATTTTTCGATAAAGATCCGGAAAACTTCTCCGATGGAATGGCCAAAATGATTGCAATTGGAAGAAAGTTAAGTGCTATTGACTATAAAGCTATCGAACTTAAACGAACGATTGTATGGAAAAAGATACAAGATGTATTAAACAAGTATGATTTATTGCTTTCACCTGTTCTTGCGACAGCAGCGTTTGAACACCACTTACCAGGTCCGTCCTTGATTAACGGAAAAAGTGTAAACCCTTCCACGGATTGGATGCTGACGCAAATCTATAACATGACCGGACACCCTGCGGCCTCCTTGCCAGTTGGGTTGACTAGCAGCGGATTGCCTGTCGGATTGCAGGTGGCAGGAAACAGATTTGCTGATAAGCTCGTTTTAGAGGCGTGCCATACCTTTGAAAAGGCATTCCAAACTTATTTGGAGCCGGTATCGCAAGTAAAGTAGGCTTATGCGCAAGTAAAAAGTGCCTATGCGCAAGTAAAATTAGGTTATCCGCAAGTGAAGTGGGCTTTCGCAAATAAAAATGGGTTATCCGCAAGTGGATGCCCCTTATCCGCAAATAAACATAGATCAATGCGTCTGATTCAAAAAGGAGGGATTTTGTTGAGTAAAATCATTCACGAAAAGAATGTCCCGGCTGTTATGAGAGATGGTACCACCTTGTATGCTGAGGTTTTTCGACCAGATGGAGAAGGAAAATATCCCGTTCTGTTACAACGAACACCTTATAATAAGGAATTTATTCCCCTGACCACGATGGTACTTGACCCAATTGCTGCTGCCCACAAAGGGTATGTTGTCATCATTCAAGATGTGCGCGGCCGCTTTGAATCAGAGGGCGCTCCTTTTTATATTTATAAAAATGAATATAACGACGGATATGATTCGGTAGAGTGGGCGGCCTCCTTGCCATACTCAGATGGAAATGTCGGCATGTATGGCCTGTCGTATATGGGGATGACTCAATTCCAGGCTGCCAGCATGAAGCCCCCTAGCTTAAAAGCGATTTTCCCAATCACCTGGGGAACCGATGTATATATGTATCGCGGCGGCGCGCTGGAACTTGGTTTACTAGTCTCTTGGAGTATGTCAACGATTGGCCCGAATGCAGTCATTAAGGCCAAACAAGGAAAAGCGGACTTTTTAAAAGAATTTATGACACTTCTCGATTCCATTGATCATATAGAAGAAGCTGCCTATTCCCAATTGCCCATCCGAGACAGTGAATGGCTCAAACTTGGGGAAGGCTATGCTGCATTCGTTCATGATATTTTGAATCATGATTTAAGAGACGAATACCATCAGGAAATCAGTGTTAGGGAAAAGTCAGATAATATTGAAGTGCCTATTTTTGGAATTGCTGGCTGGTACGATCTTTTATTAGGTCAGGACCTCGAGCATTATGAAAAATTAAAAGAAAAGAAGAATACGAAGCTTATGATTGGCCCATGGGCTCACGCAGGATTTGCCCCAATAGTAGGGGATCTCAATTTTGGAATGAGCACATCCAGCCTGCTGCTTGAATTGAAAACGGATTTAACAAGCCTGCAATTAAAATGGTTTGACTATTGGTTAAAAGGAATCGAAAACGGTATTACGGAAGAACCGCCCGTCAAACTATTTGTCATGGGCGAAAATAAATGGCGCGGTGAGCAGGAATGGCCGCTCAAACGAACTGTTTATACACCTTACTATTTCCATAGTAATGGCATAGCCAATACGAAAGATGGTGATGGTATTCTATCCGCAGCACCACCGCTGGAGGAAACAAACGATAGTTATGTTTATGACCCAGCCAATCCAGTGCCAACGCTTGGAGGTAACCTATTAATGCCGGCGAATTATTTGCGCGGTCCAATTAACCAGCAGCATTTAGAAGCGCGGGAAGATATTTTAGTCTATACGAGTGAGGTTTTAGAGGAGGACATTGAGGTAACCGGTCCGGTAAAAGTGGTAGTATTTGCATCAAGCTCCGCAGTGGATACGGACTTTACCGCTAAACTGGTCGATGTCCATCCAGATGGGAAAGCGTTTAATATAGCGGACGGGATTATCCGTGCCAAATACAGAGAAAAAAATCAGCCGCCTTCTCTCATCACGCCAAATGAAGTGTACCGCTATGAAATCGACTTACTTTCAACCAGCAATTTATTTAAAAAAGGGCACCAGATGAGAGTGGAGATTTCCAGCAGTAATTTCCCGCGTTTTGACCGGAATACGAACACGGGTGAATCTGGAATTGATAGCAAGGAGTTCATAACCGCTTCCCAAAAAGTATTTCATAATGATGAATATCCATCCCATATCTTACTGCCGATTATTCCTAGGTAAGTTTGTAAATTTGATAGATACGCAGAATACTAGGTGAAAAAGCCCTCTGCTGAGGGCTTTTTCAATAAAAGTAACCACGCTTTTGAGGGGGAAAATTCGAATTGGAATGCATTGTGTTAAAAAATGGGCAGGTTGCCTTAGATGAGATCGACGTTCCGGAAATAGGGGAGTATCAAATATTAGCCAAAGTAAAGAGGGCAGGAATTTGTGGAACGGATTTGAAGCTATATACGGGAAATTATCACCATGATCCTAAAGCACCACCAGTCATTCTCGGCCACGAATTTATCGGAGAAGTGGTCGCAATAGGAGAAAAGGTCAGTAAAGCAGGGATAGGAGACCGGATTGTGGCCCAGCCTACATACAGCAGCTGTCAAGAATGTACCTACTGTAACAGTGGAGAATTTAACCTATGCCTCAATCGAAAGCGGATTGGTTTTGATTACAATGGAGTATTTGCCCAGTTTGTCAAACTTCATGAACAGCAGATTTATATCGTGCCGGATACGATCTCAGATGATGCAGGTGCGTTAATTGAACCGCTGACGGTAGCAGTAAGAGGTGTTTATAAGGCTGACATAAAGCCAACTGATAGTGTATTAATCATTGGACCGGGCACGATTGGACTGCTTACCGCCTTAACAGCGAAACAATTCGGGGCAACAGTTATAGTATGTGGAACAACGGCGGACACAGACCGCCTCGAAATCGCATCGCAAATGGGCGTGGATATCACAGTCATATCAAGGGATTTGTCATGTCTGCTTAAAGAGAAAAATATGATCATTGATATCGTATTCGAATGCTCCGGGAATGAAAACGGTGTTAATTTAGGACTTTCCCTCCTGCGTCCAAAAGGGCAATTTGTCCAGATTGGTACATCATCGAAACGAACAAATGTCTCTTTTATGGACATCGCATATAAAGAATTAAAGGTGACTGGCAGTATCGCCGCCATTAAGGAAGATTGGCAGACAGCCATTAAATTTATGGAAAAATTGCAATCCAAAGCCCTCTTAATTGTAAAAAAACACTTGGAACTTAAGGATTTTAAAGAAGGTTTTGAGGAATGCCTAAACAATGGCGGCCCGAAAGTTTTATTTACCCCCAGAGAAACTTAAATGAAAGAGAGGTAATGATGAGATGAAAGCTGTTCTAGTAAACGACAAAAATCATGATTTGTATATCGGAGACGTTAATGATCCAATCCCAAATGAGGGTGACTTACTGGTAAAAGTAAAAGCAACAGCCATTAACCGAGCAGATTTGCTCCAGCGAAAAGGATTATATCCGGCGCCTCCTGGTGAATCTGCCATTATTGGTTTGGAGATGGCTGGTGTGGTTGAGAAAGTGGGCCAAGGTGTAACAGGCTGGAAGGAAGGTGACCGGGTTTATGCCCTATTACCGGGCGGCGGCTATGCAGAAAAGGTGGTCATTCCGGCAGATATGGGGATGAGAATACCAGCCAAGATGACGTTTGAGGAAGCGGCAGCGATTCCGGAAGCCTTTCTGACCGCCTATTTAAACATGGTTGTATTAGGGGATTTAAAAGCGGGAGATCATGTGCTGATTCATGCTGGCGCCAGCGGTGTTGGAACAGCAGCTATCCAGATTGCAAGGGAAATAGGTGCGGTAAGTATCGTGACTGCTGGCTCCGCAGAAAAATTAGACCGCTGTTTATCTCTCGGCGCAAACTATACCGTTAATTATAAGGAAGAGGACTTTTCGGAAAAAGTCCATGAAATCACGAATGGAAAAGGAGTCCAGCTCATTATGGACTTCATAGGTGCTTCCTATTGGGAAGCAAATGTAAAGTCAATTGGAATCGATGGGAGATGGATTTTAATTGGGACATTAGGCGGACAGGCATTGACTTCAGCGCATTTAGGCCCATTCCTTCAGAAGAGGATCCAATTTATCGGGTCAACGCTTAGGTCCAGGACCAAAGCATTTAAAATTGATTTAACCCGTCAGTTTGAAGAATTTTCAAGTGGAAAATTTAGTACAGGAAAACTGGCTCCCATCATCGATCAAGTTTTTGATTGGAAAGATGTCGCTTCAGCTCATCAGTATATGGCGGAGAATCGAAATACTGGAAAGATTGTTTTAAAGGTAGATTGAGGAGGGAATAGCAAATGGCCAATATTACAGAAACAAATAAGGAAACTGATGTTTTAACTCAGAAATTAACAAATGCACAAAAGTTTGCTTTAGCATTAAAACGCCATGGTGTTAAGTATATTTTTGGGCAAAGTAATCCACAAACTATCATGCTGGCCTGTTCCGATCTTGGTATTAAACAAATCGGATTCAGGCAGGAAAATGCCGGTTCCTATATGGCACAAGCCTACGCCATGTGTTCTGGAACCGTTGCTGTGGTGGCGGCACAGAATGGACCTGCTGCCACCTTATTGGTTCCCGGCCTGGCAGAATGTTTAAAAGCTTCCCATCCAGTGGTGGCGATAGTTGATGAAGTGCCAATGACTGAAGAGGAAAAAAACTCCTTCCAGGAACTTGATCATGTAAAGCTTTTTTCCGGTGTGGCCAAATGGGTTAAAAAAGTTCCATTAGAAGCTAGAATCGAAGATTACGTGGACATGGCGTTTACCGCTGCTGCGAGCGGTAGGCCAGGACCCGCCGTTTTGCTTATCCCAAAAGATATTTCCTTCGACACGAAGAAAAACGATGTACAAATCGAAAGAAAGGCTTGCCTGTCTACTTACCCTTTGGACCGGACGATTGCAGACCCGGCCCGAATCGAAGAGGCGGCTGAACTGCTGGCAAATGCAGAACGTCCATTTATTTATGCAGGCGGAGGTGTCATTTCATCGGGGGCTATCCATGAACTTCGCCAAATTCAAGATGAATGTTCTATCCCTGTCGCCACAACGACGATGGGAAAAGGCTCAGTGGATGAAGAACATCCGTTAACCATCGGGCCGATTGGCTACTACATGGGCAAAGGCGGCGCAACAAAATTCTTGAGACAAGTGGTTGAAGAGGCCGACGTCATTTTATTGGTGGGAAATCGTACTAACCAAAATGGAACCGATTCTTGGAAACTTTTTTCTAAAGATGCAAAATTTATTCATATTGATATTGATCCAATGGAAATTGGCCGCAACTATGAATCTTTAAGATTAGCTGGAGATGCAAAATTAACATTGGAAGCATTAAAAAACGCCCTTTTACGCAAGAATCTCGAAAAAAGAGATAAACAGCGTTCTAGTCTGGTAGACGCCATTGCCAATGCGAGAAAAGCTCATACTAAGGAAGCAGAAAAAATCCAAAACTCAGACCAATCGCCGATTCGAGTTGAAAGATTTCTAGCCGAACTTGAAAAACAATTAACAGATGATCATATTATTGTGGCAGATGCAAGCTTCTCGTCTGTTTGGCTGGCCAATTATGTCAAGGCAAAAGGAAATCGAAAATTTATTTTTCCACGGGGAATTGCAGGTCTTGGCTGGGGGCTTCCGATGGCAATGGGTGCCAAGGTGGCACAACCAAATCGAAAGGTCTTTTGTCTATCAGGAGATGGAGGCTTTGCGCATGTATGGAGTGAACTGGAAACATGTAAACGGCACGGAATAGATGTGGTGGTAGCTGTCATAAACAATGAAGTTCTGGCCTATCAAAAATGGGCTGAGCAGGCCCGCTGGGGAAGAAATACATCCGCTTGTGACCTGACTGCTGTTGACCATGCCAAAGTGGCAGAAGCATGTGGAGTAAAAGGTATTCGAGTGAGTTCACCAGAAAAAATCGAAGAAACTTTGAAGGAAGCCTTTGCCACAGAAGGATCTGTGGTTATTGATTTAATAGCTGATTCTAAATCTTTTCCGCCTCTTCCTTTTTTGAGCGTATTAAATAATATTTAACTAAAAATAACTCGTCCTAATTTAAAGTTTTGATCAAGAAGTTAAGGAGGGGCGTGAAAGACACGCCCCGAATTTGTTTAGTACTTATGCTGACTCTAAAAGGAAATGAGCCGTGGTGCCTTATTGTGAAGAAAAGCTAGATATTTAACAAGTGCCGGACTGCATAGGCAAATCCGTCTTCATCATTTGTCTTAGAGATGAGATCCGCCTCCTGCTGTACATATAAGGGGGCATTGGCCATTGCGACGGAAGTAGTTGCAGCTTTAAATTGGGAGATATCATTTCCACCGTCACCAAACGCAAAAATTTCATCAAACTGGACATTCATTAATTGTTGGTATCGTCGCAGGGCTTCTCCTTTATTTGCCTCAATAGAGGTAATTTCAACTACGTGAACGTAAGAAGAAGCCATGGAGACTGCAAATTTCCCCTCGATTGCTTGTTTGACTTGGTCAATCTTTTCGAGTTGATTCCCGGGTGCGACAACCATAATTTTGTAAATTTTAATATCATCCTGTTCAAGGATTTGATCGTAATCATAATGATGGAAAATATCAGCAATTTCTTCAGGATCTTTATCTTGAAGCGCTGGATATCGACATGGAAAACCACCTTTATTGGTATATACCATAATCCACATGCCAATTTCTTTTAAAATTTGCATGAGTTCTTTATAGATGGAAACCGATAAAGATGCTTCGTATAGGACATCTCTTTTTTCAGAGTAAAGAATAGTTCCATTAATAGTAAAAATGGGAGCTGCTATTTTTTGCACATGATCATATTTAATCACATCATCAAAAGCTCGGCCTGTGTTAAAGATAATCTGATGCCCTTGTTCCCGTAACTCCTTTAGTACCTTGAAACTTTCATCTGATATTTCATGTTTGGAGTTTAATAACGTTCCATCTAGGTCAATCGAAAAACATTTCATATGATATTTCCTCTCTTTTTAAGGTTACTATGTTCAATATACCATTTTTATAAAAAATTTTTTCAAAAAGCAAATTATAAAAATAATGAGTGTTGGAATTTACCTATTCTATATTTTTTAAAAATATTAAAAAGAGGTGACCGCTGTGTCAATTCTATCGGGAATTCGGGTTTTAGATTTTACGCATTACATTTCAGGGCCATACTGCAGTCAAATCCTTAGCGACCATGGTGCTGATGTCATAAAAATAGAGCGGATAGAAGGAGAAGTTGGCAGGATGGCTGGCCCTTTCCATGAGGAAACAAGCCTTTATTTTGCAGCTCAAAACCGTAATAAACGCGGACTTTCTATCGATTTGAAGTCTGAAAAAGGCAGAGAAATCATTCATAGGCTTGTAAAAACAGCGGACCTTTTAGTGACTAACTATGGTGCCGGTGTACCTGAGCGTTTAGGAATAGACTATCAAACTATTTCGGAAATTAACCCCAAAATAAGCATGGTCCATATTACAGGTTTTGGCCTAACAGGGCCTTATAGTGAATATGGGGCATACGATGGAACCATTCAAGCTATGAGTGGATTAGCAGGGCTTACTGGACATCCGGACGGACCTCCTACCAATGTCGGCTTCTATATAGCCGACCATCTCTCAGGATTGCAAGCAGCGATGGGTGCGATGCTGGCTTTGGTGCACAAGGAACGTACCGGTAAAGGAAAATATGTTGATGTAAGCATGCTCGATGGAATGCTTTCCTTACTTGGATACCATTTTTCCCAAGTCATGTTAAAGGGTATAGAGCCCAAGCGGATTGGCAATCGGGATCCTCTGGCATTTTGTAATACGTATCCAACGAGGGATGGTTATATCTTTATTGCACCTGCCGCTCAGCATATGTGGGAAAAGCTTTGCCGAATCATAGGTAAAAATGAATGGCTAAATAGTAATTCTCCCTTTAGTAGCAAGGAGGGACGAATGGAGAATCGGGATGTATTGGAAAAGATGGTTTCAGAATGGACCATCCAGTATACAAAAGAGGAAATTTTTCAGCTTCTGCAAAAAGCTGGAATTGCGTGCGGTCCGGTTAACACATTAATGGACATCATTAACGATCCGCAAATTAAGGACAGAAATATGGTCCGGAAAATGAATATGGGTGAACAGGGTGATGCTGTATTTGTTACGGGTGTTCCGATTAAAATCAATGATACCAACGCAGAGAGGTTTTCACCTCCACCAGAAATAGGCGAACACTCCGTTGAAGTTCTGGCGGAGTTAGGTTATTCCATGGAGGAAATAGAAAGATACTTGATGCTTGGAGTTATCAGCTCTGCTGAAAAAGTTGATTGCTAAAATAAAATAGTCGACTAGTGAAAGGGTTAAGAACGTTATTATCAAAGCCAGGAAATACCCTGGCTTTGCAATTATTATCGGAAAATTATAAACTATCAATAAAGTAGGAATAGAAAGTTGGTAGATGATGGAACGTATTGGATTGATAGAGTATGACCAGGCAAGTCCCGAAGTCCAAGATTCATTAGATTTCATTCAGGATGCGTCCGGCGGCCATGTGATGAATGTTTTCAAGGTGTTAGCCAATCAGCCTAAGGTATTGGAAGGAATCTCGGATCTTATTTTTGGTGTTTACCGGTCCGGTGAGGTGGATATTCAACTGACCGAACTTGCTTATCTTTATACCTCTACTTTATACAAATGCCATTACTGAGTACCGACCCATATCATGCTCGGTCGGGGCATTGGACTGTCTAAAGAAAAAGTAGAACACCTCCGTCACTGGAAGGAAAGTACCGTATATACCGAAAAAGAAAAGCTAGTCCTTGAATATACGGAGAAGCTAGCCACGGAGGTTCGGATTGAGGATGAATTATATGCCAGACTCAGAGAACACTTTACCCCAAGGCAAATACTTGTCCTTTGTACTACTGTTGGAGTAGCAGGGATGATCAATCGGATTCATGGTACCTTCAAAACGGAATTAGAAGAATTCACTTCATCAAGACCAAAAGTACAAGAAAGTCTGGATAAATTACTGGAAAAATAAAGAAGGAGACTATGCTATGACATTAATAAATACTGTAACAGGACAAATTGATTCCGCAGAGCTTGGAGTTACACTGATTCATGAGCATATGCGTGTGCGTTCGGAAGCTGTGTTTGTGCAATTTCCCCACTTATATGACGAGGAAAAGGAATTTGCCAAAGCAGTAGAGCAGGTAAATAAAGTGAAGGAACTTGGTGTTAAAACCATTTGCGATCCAACGGTGATGGAACTCGGCCGGGATATCCGCTTTATTGAGAGAGTGGCCCGTGAAACAGGAGTAAAAATTATCGCAGCAACAGGAATTTATTCGTATCATTACATACCGCCTCACTTTCAAAATCGAAGCATTGATTATATGGCAGACTTATTTGTTAGAGATATTGAAGTTGGTATTCAAAATACATCGATCAAGGCCGGCTTTTTAAAATGTGCGACAGACGCACAAGGGGTTACCAAGGATGTCGAAAAAGTGATCCGCGCTGTGGCACGGGCCCACAAAATGACCGGAGTACCGATTATGACTCATTCCCACCCGGCAAGCGGAACAGGCTTAAACCAACTTGATATTCTTCAAGAAGAGGGGGTCGATCCTAAACGGATATTGATCGGACATACGGGAGATACTGACAATCTGGAGTACATCCTGCAGGTATTGGAGCGGGGGCCATTCATAGGTATGGACCGTTATGGCATAACAAGAGTGTGTTCAAACGAATCGCGCAATGATACCGTGATAGCCCTGGCGAAGTTAGGGTACTCTGACCGCATGTTCCTGTCACAGGATTATTGTTGTTCGTATGATTGGTATCCTGACGGAACATCAGCGAAGGCATTCCCAAGTTGGAGCATGAGTTTTGTGTTGGAAGAAGTGATTCCAGAATTGAAGAAAAACGGTGTAACCGAAGAGCAGGTTACCAATATGATGGTTGATAACGCTCGACGTTGGTTTGAAGGAAATTAGGAACCTCGCAAAATAGTAAAATTAAGGAGATGAATAGTACATGGATAAGCAAACTAGAATTGGAAAAACAGATTTATATGTGAATCCGATTGGTTTAGGTACCAATGCTGTGGGCGGACATAATCTATTTCCCAACCTGGATGAGGAAGCAGGAAGGGGTTTAGTACGAGCAGGATTGGAACAGGGAATTAACTTTTTGGATACTGCGTTTATCTATGGTCCAAAACGGTCTGAAGAAATCGTCGGGGAAGTAGTCAAAGAAAGTGGAAATCGCTCACAGATTGTCATTGCCACGAAAGCGGCTCATAAATTTGTTGGGAATGAAGTGGTGCTAGATAATTCTCCGGCCTTTTTAAAGCAATCTGTGGAGGAGAGTCTGCAGCGTCTTCAAACGGATTACATAGATTTGTTCTACATCCATTTTCCTGATCAAGATACACCTAAGGACGAAGCGGTCGGGGCCTTGAAGCAGCTAAAGGATGAAGGGAAAATCAGGGCGATTGGGGTCTCTAATTTTTCCCTCGAGCAGTTAAAGGAAGCGAATAAAGATGGCTATGTAGACGTGTATCAAGGGGGTTATAACTTATTAAGCAGAGAAGCAGAAACAGAGTTATTCCCTTACACAATTGAAAATCATATTTCCTTTGTTCCTTTCTACCCGCTTGCCTCCGGATTTTTAACGGGAAAATATAATATAAATTCAGTGATTAGTGAAAAGAATCAAAAAAGGCCGCAATTCCAGAAAGAAGTGTATGAGCAAAACTTGGCAAGAATCGAGCAGGTCAGGAAAATTGCTATTGCAAAAGGTGCGGAAGTTGCCCACATCGTTCTTGCTTGGTATTTGACTCGTGAAGGAATTGATGTGATTATTCCAGGAGCCAAGAATGCTGACCAAGTGCTTCATAATCTAAAATCTCTGGATGTGCGACTTACAAATCAAGAGATTCAAGATATTGACCGAATCTTCCGATGAAAAGCTTATAAGAATAATTCTGTTAAAGAATAATAGAGTAATGTCCTTATGAAAGACAAAAAGGACACTTTGCACTAAATGAACGAGCAAAGTGTCCTTTTGTTAATAATAGAACTTAAATCCTTACCACAAATCTTCCTTTAGCCTGCCCCTTTAAAATAATCGGCAATGTTTGCGGTAAATCTTCCAGTGAAATTTCAACAGCAATTGAGTCCAGCAGCTCCGACGGTTTTAAATCGTCAGCCATTCGCCTCCAAAGCTGCGCCCGGACCTCCATTGGGCAATAAACCGAATCGATTCCAAGCAGGTTCACCCCGCGTAGAATAAATGGGAAGACAGTGGCCGGCACGTTACCTCCCCCAGTTAACCCGCTCACTGCAACAGATCCGCCATAATGAATCTTACTTAGAACTGCTGCAAGGGATTCGCCGCCGACAGGGTCAATCGCACCAGCCCAAAGCTGTTTATCCAATACCTTAATTTTTCCGTTATAAACCTCTTCTCGGGAGATAACTTCAGCCGCCCCCAGCTTATGTAAAAAGTCATGTTCACTAGCTTTACCAGTGCTCGCAACAACCTCGTAGCCACGTTTTGCCAGCATCGAAACGGCAATACTTCCAACACCGCCGGTTGCTCCAGTTACCAAAACCTTTCCCTTTTCAGGGGTAACGCCGTTTTCTTCCAGCCTTTGGACAGAAAGAGCGGCGGTAAAACCGGCCGTACCCAAAACCATTGCTTCTTTCAGTGAAAGATTCTCAGGCAGCGGAACAATCCAATCGCCAGGAATACGGGCATATTCACTAAACCCGCCATAATGAGAAACCCCGATTTCATAGCTAGTGGCAATGACTTTATCACCTGCTTGGAAACGGGGATCTTGAGATGAAACTACAACCCCGGCCAAATCAATCCCTGGAATAAACGGGTAAGAACGCACGATCTTCCCAGCAGGGATACTAGCTAACCCGTCTTTGTAATTGATGCTGGAATACGCCACTTTGATTAATACATCTGCTTCAGGCAGCGCGGCTAACGTTAAATCTTTAATTCCTGCCGTGAAAGATTCCTCCGTCTTATCCACTACGAACGCTTTAAATTGTTCACTCATCCTAATTACTCCTTTCATTTGTGGGGATAAACTACTTGTTGCAAACCTATTAAGATACCTATTTAATAATTATTTTACATTGTAAAGTAGATATTGTAAAAATCTAGTCAGACTTATCTGAAAATTAATCCAAAAGTATAGGCCACTTTTTTCATAAAGTCCTCTTTTTAGTGGTACATTTGTATGGTAGAATTTAGTAACTTATTACAGATTGTTGTGGTGGAAAGAATATGGACGAGAAATCAAAATGGAACGCCAAATATAATGAGCGTTTAAATGGGTTAAAGGAGCCTGTTCCGAATCCCAGATTAAAAGCCCTATCACCGTTTCTTCATGGCGGGACTGCACTTGACCTCGCTTGTGGACTTGGAGGAAACAGTTTATATCTCGCGCAATTAAACTACCAAGTAGAGGCACTGGATTTATCAGAGGTAGCCATTGGCTTCCTCCGGGAGCAAACTGCCAAAAATCATTTTAATATCACTCCGCGCGTCTGCGATCTAACAGATTTGAATCAGCTTCAAATTGAGAACTGTTCAGCTGACCTTGTTGTCATTACCTATTATCTTGACCGAACCTTATTTCCTTTTGTCAAAAGCGTAGTAAAAAAGAATGGCTTTTTCTTTATGGAGACCTACTATCAATCACCAAAGACGATAAACCGAACTGTTTCCACTCAATTTAAATTGGCGCCAAAAGAATTGTTAACCGAATTCGGGAATTGGAAGATACACTTTTTTGAAGAAAATGAACAAGAAGGAAGACAAACAATCTTTTGTGAAAAGGTTTAACAATACCCAAAAAATAGGAGGTGGGGAAGGTGATTGAACCAAAGGCAAACGATAACGCCAAAACTTTGGAAATCCAAGTAGGTGATTTACATAGTTACATAGATTCCCCAGAAATGCAAAAACGTTTATATAAACGTACATTGGGTATTGTGGTTATTTCACAGATGTTCGGCGGAGCTGGGCTTGCCGCCGGTGTAACTGTCGGTGCACTTCTTGCAAAAAATATGCTGGGAACTGACCGGTATGCTGGGATTCCTGTTGCATTGTTAACACTTGGTTCCGCTGGTGCGGCGCTCCTAATAGGAAGATTATCACAGCGTTTCGGCCGCCGCTTTGGCCTAGTTGCAGGATTTTTGGCCGGGGGTATCGGTGCCATCGGAGTGGTGACTGCTGCTGTCTTGAATTCTATTTTTCTCCTGTTTGCATCACTATTAATCTATGGTGCCGGAACCGCAGCCAATCTGCAAACCCGTTATGCTGGTACCGATCTCGCTGGTCCTGCACAGCGGGCAACCGCGATTAGTATCACCATGTTAGCGACGACTTTCGGGGCTATGGCCGGGCCGAATCTGATTGATGTAATGGGCCGGTTCGCAATCTCAGTTGGGGTTCCGCCTTTAGCCGGTCCGTTTATTTTAGGTGCTGCCGCTTTTCTACTGGCCGGTTTAGTACTATTAGTGTTCCTGCATCCCGATCCTCTCAAGGTTGCAATAATTCTGTCTGAATCAAATAGTACGGAAAACCTGCCAAAACAGACTCATGATACACAGCTTAAGAATAAGCGGGAACTGGTAGTCGGCGCAGCCCTCATGGTTCTGACTCAGCTTGTTATGGTCGCCATTATGACCATGACACCTGTTCATATGAGAGATCACGGACACGGTTTGAGTGAAGTGGGATTAATTATTAGTATTTATATCGGCGCCATGTATCTTCCATCTTTGGGGACCGGAATACTTGCTGATAAAATTGGCCGCACGGCAATGTCCATTGTTGCAGGTGCCACATTGCTTACGGCAGGTGTCCTTGCTGCCTTTGCACCTTCCGATTCAATGCTCGTCCTTATGATTGCACTTGCGCTGCTAGGGCTTGGCTGGAACTTTGGGTTGATATGCGGTACTGCGCTAATCGTCGATGCAACGGATGTATCGACGCGTGCTAAGACACAGGGGACCTTAGATGTTTTGGTTGCTCTTGCCGGTGTTTCAGGCGGGGTTCTTTCCGGAATGATGGTTGCGCAGACAAGTTACACGATTCTTTCACTAGTAGGGGGCATTTTATCTTTGCTGCTCATCCCTGTTGTTGTTTGGTCCAGGAGAAAACTACCGAATGAATAACAAAAAAATTTCCAAGCCTATATTGGCTTGGAATTTTTACGTATTTAGAAATTTTCATGAATGGCCATTCGCCACAATCCATCATTAACATGACCGGTAACCAATGAATACAATGATTGACATAGAGTTCTAATACTGATGCCCAATGGGGGGATAAGGTTGAAGATTGAGTACAGTCATGCCGTTGGTTTGCCAAGAAATTTAGTATGGAAATGGTTGAAAGATGAAACAGTCCTAAAAAACTCGATTCCTAACTGCAAGTCTTTTATTGAAACTTCAAGTGGTGTCTACCGAGGTGAAATTGATATCAAGATTGGTCCAATCAACGATGTATTTACGATCGACATACTACGCTTGGAAGAGAAAAGTCCATCATTTTACCGTCTGAAAATAAACGCAAAAAGCAAACTTGGAAATATTCAGGTGCTGTCTAATTTATTTCTTAGAGATTGGCAAGGCGCTTGCAAATTAACTATTAAAGCAGATGTAGTGATAACAGGAACTATGGAAGTGACTCCAGATCGGTTACTTAATGGCGCAGCAATCAAAGTGATTGAAAATTTATTCCAGAACCTGGAGAAGGAAATTAAAAGAGCGGTCTATAAGTCAAGAAAGAAATTTCGTACTTAAGTCTCCATATCTTGATATCAGCATCCAAGCATGAAATAAGCCTGGATGTTTTCTTATTGAAAAGAGAAATAAGTGGAAGAAAAAGGTTTCTTTGATTCAGAAAATACTCTTATATTGACCGTTATTAGAATATTCTATATTTTTGTTGTATTTCAATGCACTTTTTCTCTAAAATTATCTTGAATAAAAGAATTTTAGGGAGGCTTTAGTTATGGTCGAGAAAACGCTTGATCTTCAGAAATTAGTAGAAGCAGTCGAAAAAGAGGTTGTGGAGTGGCGCAGGCATCTCCATGAAAATCCTGAACTTTCATTTCAAGAAGTAGAAACATCCAAGTATGTATTTGAGAAACTGGAGTCCTTTGGCAATATTGAGTTATCCCGTCCAACACCGACAAGCGTATTAGGACGGATTGTTGGTGCTAAGCCTGGTAAAGTTGTTGCTTTACGTGCCGACATGGACGCGCTTCCAATTCAAGAAGAAACAGAGCTGCCATTTGCCTCCAAAAATGAGGGTGTGATGCATGCCTGCGGTCATGATGGACATACTGCCATGCTTTTAGGAGCGGCAAAGGTTCTGTCCCAATTAAAGGATGAAATTGAAGGGGAAATCCGCTTTTTCTTCCAGCATGCGGAGGAATTGTTCCCTGGCGGCGCATCGGAAATGGTGAAGGCCGGCGTTACAGAAGGGATTGATGGAGTCATCGGCGTTCACCTTGCTTCGCAAATTCCTTCAGGGATCTTTACTGTTTGTTATGGACCAGTCACTGCAGCAACTGATGCATTTGATATTGATATTCAAGGCAAGGGCGGACATGGCTCTGCACCAGATGCAACGATTGATCCAATCGCTATCGGTGTTCAAATTATTAATGGAATCAACCAAATCATTTCACGAAAGGTGGATGCGGCCAAGCGTGCTGTCATTTCAGTTACCAAATTCAATGGCGGAACAGCCAATAATATTATTCCTGACCGTGTAAGTCTTGGCGGAACTGTCCGCACTTTTGATCCGGAATTACGTAAACAGATTCCTGTCTGGATTGAAAAAATCGCTAAAGGGATCACTGAAGCCCATGACGCTTCCTATGAACTAAATTATATGCTGGGTTACGCACCGGTTATTAATGAAGAAAATATCACCAAATTGGTGGAGCAAACCCTTGTGGAAACATTCGGAGAAAGCAATCGAGTCATTGCAAATGGGATCATGGGAGGGGAAGATTTCTCCGCATTTTCAGCTGAAGCTCCGGGATGTTTTGTATTCCTAGGTGCTGGAAGCGACAACCCAGCCGAAAATTATCCGCATCATCATCCGAAATTTGATGTGAAGGAAGAATCTTTGGTTAAGGGTGTAAATTATTTCGTTCGTTCAGCATTGAATTTTTTAAATGATAATTAATCCATTGCTAGTTTTCGTTAACGGTTAGAGGAGGGATATTATGATTGAAAAAGTAGTCGATATCCAGAAATTGATAGAAGCAGTTGAACAAGAAGTAATTGAATGGCGCAGACATTTTCACGAAAATCCAGAGCTTTCTTTTCAAGAATTTGAAACCTCTAATTACGTTTATGAAAAACTGCAATCCTTTGGCAATATTGAAGTTTCCAGGGTAACACCGACCAGTGTCATGGGACGCTTATTCGGCGGCCAGCCTGGCAAAGTCTTAGGGCTCCGGGCAGATATGGATGCACTGCCAATCCTTGAAGAGACTGGATTGCCATTTGCCTCAAAAAATAAAGGTGTGATGCATGCCTGCGGCCATGATGGACATACGGCTATACTCCTTGGTGCTGCTAAAGTTCTGTCGCAGTTAAAGGACGAAATAAAAGGAGAACTCCGCTTTTTCTTCCAGCATGCGGAGGAGCTGAGCCCTGGCGGTGCACAGGAAATGGTGAAGGCGGGGGCAGCTGATGGCATTGACGGTGTGATTGGACTTCACCTCGGTTCACAAGGCCCGATGGGCAAATTCTCGCTCTGTTATGGACATGTGACAGCAGCCTGCGATGATTTTGATATTGTAATTAAAGGTAAAGGCGGGCACGGTTCGGCTCCGGAAGAAACTGTTGACCCAATTGCCATTGGTGTTCAGCTTGTCGATGGAATCAATCAGTTTATTTCTAGAAAAGTCGATGCCAGCCATCGGGCAGTTATTACGGTTGCTCAGTTCCATGGGGGAACGGCCAACAATATCATTCCTGATAAAGTGACATTAGGCGGAACTGTTCGTACGTTTGATCCTGAGGTTCGCAAGCAAATTCCAATTTGGATGGAAAAGTTATTAAAGGGACACACCGAAGCACATGGTGCAGCATATGAATTAAACTATGACTTTGGCTACAGTCCAACTATCAATGAAGAACAAATTACCTCTATGGTTGAAAAAGTTGTTATTGAGACTTTTGGTGAGAACAATTTTGTAAGAGGCACAGCTTTGATGGGAAGTGAAGATTTCTCGGCATTTGCAGAGGCAGCACCAGGATGCTTCGCCTTCTTGGGTGCGGGAAGTCACAACCCTGCTGAAAATTACCCACACCATCATCCAAAATTTGATGTAAAAGAGGAAGCATTGATTCTGGGCGTCCAGTATTTTGTCAAAAGTGCATTGAAGTACCTAAATGAAAATTAAGATGTGAAAGGGACCTGAACACCGGCACGTTAATGTTTAACGCACTGGTGCCAGGCCCATTTTTTATTTGATAGGGATTTTTATGGAAATGGTTGTTCCCCAATTAACTTTGCTGCGGATGACCAGACCGTAGTTGTCCCCGTATGTAAGCAGCAGGCGCTTGTGAGTATTATAAAGGCCGATGTGATCGGATGCTGTATAATTTGACCTCAGCTTCAAGCGGATTTCCTCTAGCCTTGACTTTTTGATTCCCTTGCCATTATCGATGACTACCGCGTAAAGATGTGTCGGGAAGATTCTTATTTTCACCTTTATCGAAAGCTTTCTCCCCAAGCCCGGCAGGCCATGTTGAAGGGCATTCTCTATCAGAGGCTGGAGGAACAGTTTCACTACATAATAGTTTTCAACACCCTCATCAAATTCCCAACACAACACAAACTGGTCCTTGTGTCTGATTTTCTGAATATCCACATAGCTTTTCGTATGCTTTATTTCATCTTTGAAAAAAACTAAACTATCCTTCGCGCTTAAGGAATAGCGAAGGATTTTCCCTAGATTATCAATCATCCCATTGATTTCGTTTGGACGTTGTGTGAGACTTATCACCTTCCAATTTATCGTTTCCAGTGTATTATACAAAAAATGTGGATTTAGTTGAGATTGGTGCATTGATAATTCCAGCGCCTGCATTTTATACTTTCTCTCCGAAAGAAGCACCTTCATATAGGATTGTTCCATAAAATTGGTCAAAATCTTATGGATGATTAGGCTGTGAACATCTGTTACGTCGTTTGGTAAATGGGGAAGGGGTTCACCCTTTTCGGCATTATTTAAGATATTGACAATCGAATCAATTTCGGCAAAATTCTTTTTCGTCAGAAAATAAGCGATAATTCCTCCCACAATAACTGAAGAAAGCAGCAAAACTAAAGTAAGCAAACTCAATTGGTACGGCAGCTTATAAAGAGAACTCCGCGGGATGGTAGAAAAAAACACCCAGCCATATTTTTTTGAGTCCAGCTTAAAAACAGTAGAAGGGGTATTGCCAATGTTCAATTCGTTAATTTCATTAGAAGAGGAAATCATTTCCTTCGTTTCGAATGAGGTTAAATGGACTGGATGATTTTCAAACAGAACCTGTCTATTTTTATCCAAGACCAAAATATTTTGACCGCTCATTTTATATAAGCTGTTTAGATTGTCCTTTACATAATCAGTATTTACATTCAGAATAATGTACCCCAGGTTGCCATTTGCAAGAGTAAAGCTCCGATACAAGGAAATGACCTCAATCTTTTGGTCGGGGAAATCCGCAAGCTTTCGAATGACTGTTCTTCTGTTTGTCCAAACCGTTTCGCCGCTGTTTACCTTGTCAAGCCCCTTATACCAAGAGGTATCATCGAAATTCCCAAGGTCCACCATACCGCCAGTTGTTGAGGTTAAAAATCGTTTTTTATCATTTTCAATATAAATATAAATCGAATCTATGTATGGATGGGCAATAGCAGGAGAGTCGATGGTGTTTTTTAACGACGCCAGTTTAACAAAATCCTCTGGGTCGAGCCATTTTTTCTCGAGCATATTTTGCAAGTCTAGAAATTCCCTGGCACTGGCCGCAATAGTTAAGTTAATAGAATTTACCTCATCGAAAATCATTTCCACATTCATTTGGATTTGATTGAGAAGATTCAGGTTTTCCTGATTAATTTTTTCTTTCAGATATAAATGGATTAGTGTTATCGCAAGTGAACCAAGAATGAGTATAGGAATCAGCATGGGAATCAGCAGTTTGCTTAAATTTTTAATAAAAAAGGAACGTTTTAAAGAGTCCATTGGAATCAGACCTTAATTTAGCCGATATTCCTTTGGGCTGACCCCAAAATATTTTCGGAACGCACGTGTGAAATTCTTGGCATTGCTGTATCCGACCATTTCACTTACCTCATAGGCTTTGTACTTCATTTCTTTAATTAATTTTGCTGCTTCTTCCATTTTGACTTGAAAAAGAAAATCAGAGAAATTGACATCTGTTTTTTGTTTAAAATATTTACTTACATAATGGGGGTTCATATAAACGACTTTAGCAGCCTCATCCAGGGTGGCATTTTTAAAATTGGTTTTCACATAATCTTTAATTTTATTAATAATTGGATCATCATCGTCTTTTAGTTTTGCAGATACCGTTTGGGTGGAGGCTGGAATTCTTTGGTCAAGTTCTTTCTTGATTTGTGTAAATGCTTCTGTTATTTCAGAGAAGTTTGTTGGTTTTAGAATATAATTTTTGACCCCGTACTTAATAGCGGACTGGGCATAGTGAAACTCTTGGTAACCGCTTAAAAATACAGTCAGCACAGGGGAGTTTTGCTCGTGCATTTCCTTTATGATCTCAATGCCGGTCATGATCGGCATTTGGATATCGCAAAGCAAAACGTCTGCATTTCCCTCTGATACGAGCTCCAGGGCTTCTTTCCCATTTGCTGCTTCCCCAATTACTTCGAATCCAAGTTCAGTCCACGGAAAATAGTTTACCAGGCCGTGCCGGATTTCATATTCATCATCAGCAATAACTAATTGGTACATATAGCACCCCCTAAAACATTATTTTAATATTCAAAATATACTATACTTTAAGATTATCAACAAGCTTAACTCTATTTTTGTTTGTCAAGTAATGATACGAAATGTCAATTCAGGTCCCTTTTTTTCACACTGCCATTTTTATTAAAATGATGTTAACCGAGTAGAATGTTCGGAAAATTTACAAAATTAATACTTTCTAGAAAGAGGGGTGAAGGGATGAAACCTTTACTGCAAGTAAACCAAGTACAAATTGCATTTGAATCAGACAAAGATGAAGTGGTTTCAGTAGAAGAGGTGAGTTTTTCAGTTAACCCTGGAGAAACCATCGGCATTGTTGGCGAGTCCGGCTGCGGAAAAAGCGTAACCTCCTTATCTATTATGGGTTTGCTAGGAAAAAACGGAAAGGTGAAAAAGGGCCAGATTCTTTTCGAAGAAGAAGACCTTACAAAAGTATCCAATCAGCGTATAAGAGATATCAGGGGAAATGAGATATCGATGATCTTTCAGGAACCGATGACCTCATTAAACCCCGTTTTTACGATTGGCAACCAAATGGTTGAGGGAATCAAGCTTCACTTAAAAATGAATCCAAAGGCTGCTAAGGAATACGCCATTGAAATGTTAAAAAAGGTTGGAATACCAAGGGCGAATGAGATTATGAAGGAATACCCGCATGCATTGTCAGGCGGAATGCGGCAAAGGGTGATGATTGCGATGGCGCTTGCCTGCAAGCCAAAGCTTTTGATTGCGGATGAACCAACAACCGCCCTGGATGTAACGATTCAGGCGCAAATTCTCGAATTGATGAAAACCCTGCAAAAGGAATCTAATACGGCCATTATGCTGATTACCCATGACCTAGGGGTAATTGCGGAAACAGCCGACCGGGTAATTGTCATGTATGCCGGACAGGTTGTCGAGGAAGCAGATGTATTCACGCTATTTAAAGAGCCAAAGCATCCTTATACCCAAGGGTTAATGGCCTCCATTCCGCATTTGGAGTATGAAAGTGAACAACGCCTAGCTTCAATCCCTGGTTCAGTACCAAGCATCAAACAGATGCCAGCAGGCTGCCGGTTCCATACCCGCTGCCCATATGCAACGGAACGTTGCGAGCAGGAACAGCCTAGACTTAAAAGTGTTCAAGCAGGACATATAGTAAGATGCTGGTTAACGGAGGAAGACGGTTTAAGGACAAACTCCGATCAACCAAAGGAGGAGATATTCACATGACCACCATGATTGAAAAAGAAACAACTCCTTTACTAAAAGTAGAAAAATTAAAAACCTATTACCCTATTAAAAAGGGTGTTTTTTCGAAAACGGTTGGTCACGTTAAGGCAGTAGATGGGGTCGACTTTTATATTAACGAGGGTGAAACACTCGGATTGGTAGGAGAGTCGGGCTGCGGGAAATCAACCATCGGGAAAACGCTTGTCAGGCTGGAAAATGCCTCAGAGGGTAAGGTGTATTTTCAGGAGAAAGAAATCACCACTGCTAACAGAGATACGATGAAAGGTCTGCGCCGGGACTTGCAAATTATTTTTCAAGACCCATATTCCTCTCTGAATCCAAGGAAAAGAATCAAGGATCTCCTTGAAGAACCGATGAGAATTCATCAAGTAGTTGAAAAGGGAAAAATTCCTAAACGAGTAGACGAGCTTTTGGAACTGGTCGGTCTGCCGAAAAGCTATAAAAATCGCTACCCGCACGAATTCTCCGGCGGCCAGCGGCAGCGGATCGGAATTGCCAGAGCCTTGTCCCTAAATCCAAAACTAATCATTTGCGATGAGCCGGTATCTGCATTGGATGTATCCATTCAGGCACAAATCCTAAATTTATTGAAGGATCTTCAAAAGGAATTTAACCTTACTTATTTGTTTATTGCTCATGGATTAGGAGCTGTTAAGTATATCAGCGACCGGATTGCAGTGATGTATTTAGGAAGAATTGTCGAGGTTGCAAAAACGGAAGAAATTTTCAAAAATCCGCAGCATCCTTATACAAAAGCGTTGTTAAGCTCTTATCCGATACCGAACCCTGAATTAAGATCGAAAGAAAGAATCATTATAGCTGGCGATGTGCCAAGCCCAGCTAACCCACCGAGCGGCTGCAGCTTTCATACCCGATGCCCGATTGCAACGGCGATTTGTCGGGAGCAAAGACCTGTTCTCAAAGGAAAGGAACATAGTATTGCTTGTTTTGCTGTTAACGATGCATAAATTTTAGTTTTTGAAAGAGGGTGAAAATTTGGTTCCCTATATTATCCGCAGACTTTTAATTGCCATCCCCGTGTTATTTGGGGTTATGGTTGTCAATTTTATCATTATTAATATGGCGCCGGGAAACCCGGTTGATATGTATGTCGACCCCAATTCTTCACCTGAACTCTTGGAGATGAGGAAGGAACAGCTGGGCTTGAATGATCCGCTTTACATTCAATTTTTCCATTGGCTTGGTAATCTTGCACAAGGCAATTTAGGCTACTCCTTTTCAACCTATGAACCAGTATCAAAGATGATTTTCGAAAGGCTTGGCCCAACATTTGAACTAATGGGACTTGCCCTTCTAGTCGGGTTAATCATCGCCCTGCCGCTTGGGATTTTAAGTGCAGTCAAGCAATATAGCAAACTTGACTATTTGGCGACAGGGACCTCGTTCTTTGGAATTTCGATCCCTCATTTTTTCTTAGGCTTGGGCCTTATTTATATCTTTGCCGTCCAATTGCAGATTCTACCTGCAGGGGGCATGTCGACCCTCGGCAGTGAAGATAATTTCTTTGATAAGGTGCAGCATTTAATTCTCCCGGTGGTTGTGCTTGCAGTCGGAATTTCAGGACAATATGTCCGCTATGTCCGGGCAAGTCTCTTGGAGGTCCTTGGCCAGGATTATTTACGGACTGCGAGAGCAAAGGGATTAAAGGAATTTGTTGTTACCAATAAACACGCTTTAAAAAATGCTTTGATTCCGATTATTACGATCATCGGTATGGAGATTCCTTTCTTGCTTGGCGGGGCGGTCATCACCGAACAAATATTTCAATGGCCGGGAATGGGACAGTTGACCATTCAGTCGATCATGTCCAGGGATTATCCAACACTGATGGCTCTTAATCTACTAACAGCTTTTATGGTACTGTTTGCAAATCTATTAACAGATATTGTTTATTCGTTCGTTGACCCTCGCATTAAGTATAAATAGGAAAGGAGGAACAAGGGATGTCATTGCTTGAAACAAATCTCAAAAAAGAAGTAGAACCTCCCATTTCCCATCTAGAGACTGGGGGAGAGGAAACCCCCTTACAACTTATTGTCAAACGTTTTATGAAGCATCGTTTGGCGGTAGCAGGCAGTATTTTGATGTTATTAATCATCCTGATCGCGATATTTGCACCGGTTATTGCTCCAAAGGATCCGTATCAGGTTTATGACGAGTTCTCTGCACCGCCATCTGCTGAGCACTGGTTAGGAACCGACCAAGTCGGCCGAGATCTTTTCACCCGTCTTATCTATGCTTCAAGGGTCTCGATGGCAGTCGGACTAGGGGCAGTACTTATTTACACCCTTATTGGAACAATCCTAGGTGCGGTTTCCGGCTATTTTGGCGGATGGGTCGATATTGTATTAATGCGATTGACAGACGTCTTCATGTCATTCCCAGGATTGATGTTAATTCTTGTGGTAGTTAGTATTTTGGGGCCAAGCCTATTTAATATCATCTGGATTTTGGGACTCCTCGGCTGGCCAGCTGTTGCCAGATTGGTTCGCGGAACGGTACTTTCGCTGAAACATGTTGATTATGTCAAATCGGGCGTTGTGCTTGGGTTAAGTACACCAAGGATTTTATTCCAGCATATTTTACCGAATGCGATTGCACCGATACTTGTCCAGGCTACATTTGGCATAGCAGCAGCCATTATCGTAGAAGCATCTTTAAGCTTTCTCGGGATGGGGGTACAGCCGCCGACAGCAAGCTGGGGGAATATGCTTACAGATGCCCAATCTTTAACGGTATTAACCGACCAGCCGTGGCTATGGGTTCCTCCTGGGGTTATGATTGTCCTGGTCGTATTAGCCATCAATTTTATCGGTGATGGCCTGCGGGACGCTCTGGATCCGAAAACATTGAAGTAACTTTAAAGTATTTAGCGCATTAACGCAGTGGGGGTCATCCCCTCATCACATTAATGCGTTAAACAATTGGAGGCCTTGCCCCCAATGATATATCGCAATCCAATATCAAACGAGAAGAGGGACGTGAATGAAGAAGCTAAAAGGAAAATTTTTAACGGTTTTATCGGTTGCTTTATTATTATTTTTAAGTGCATGTTCAGGTTCTAATAATGCATCAAGTACAACGAAGGAAAATGGGAAGAGCGGCGGCTCAGGACAATTTGGTGATACCATTGTCGTAGGTGTTTCAAACGCTATTGGTGCGATCAATCCGATTAATACCCGTGACTTGGGTGCCATCACATTGGCAAATATTCTATTTGATCCTTTCTTTGAACCAGATGAAAACATGAAATTTCAAAATAAATTAGCAGAAAGCTTTGATACAAAGGATAACCAAGCGTTTACGATTAAAATCAATTCAAAGGCAAATTGGACAGATGGAAAACCTGTTACATCTGAGGATGTTAAATTTACGTTTGACCTGCTGGCAAATCCTGTCGTTCAAAGCTCCGGCTTGAAAACTCTTAATGTGATTGATGGCTTAGATGAAAATGGCCAGCTTCCTAAAGGAGAAAAGACAGTTAAGGGGATTGAAGTGGTTGATGACAAAACTTTTGTCATTCACACGAAGAAACCGACTGACCCGAACTATATAAAAGGGAGCTTAATCAATTTCCGAGCTGTACCAAGCCATATTTTGAAGGATAAAGATCCGGCAACACTTCATCAAGATCCATTTATGTTAAAACCAACGGTTTCCAATGGCGCCTATACACTCGTTAATTTCAGCGGGGAATCAAGTGTAGAACTTAAGGCCAACCCAGATTATTATCGCGGTGCACCAAAAACAGCAAAGCTTTTCTTTAAGGTGGTTCCGCAGGCAAATATAACAGCGCAGCTGCAGACCGGTGAAATTCATATCAACTATCCTTCTACCGGCGCAATTGCGATTCAAGATATTGAAAAAGTGAAAAATATGGCGAATGTCACAACAAATGATCCAAAGGGCTATGATTGGCAGGAAATCTACCTGAATACAAAAACCTTTGATCAGAAGATGCGCCAAGCGATCGCTTATGCGATTAACCGTCCGCAACTTGTTGAGAAGCTTTTAAAAGGAAAAGCAGAAATCATTGATGGACCGTACACAAGTATTCATCCATATTTTGATAAAGACATTAAGAATTACCAGTATGATCCAAATAAAGCTAAGAAACTTATTGCAGAATCCGGCTGGGATAAAAGCAAGCCAATTCGTGTCAATGTTCCAATCGGGAACCAGGTTCGTGAGCAATCCGCCGTTATTATTGCAGAAAATTTAAAAGCAGTAGGGCTGAACGTTCAGGTTCAAAAGTTCGATTTCCCAACGCATATGCAAAAAGGTGCTAAGCATGACTTTGATATTATGTTCCTAGGAATCCCGTACCAAATTGATCCGGATGTAAGTACATTCTATGCCACTGGTGCAACCTATAATTTTGCTGACTATAGCAATCCTGAGCTTGATAATTTGTTAACGCAAGGTAAATCAGAACCAGACCCAAAAAAGCGCAGAGTGATTTATGACAAAATCCAAGAAATCCTTCACGAGGATCTACCAACATTCTCACTATATTCTGACTACCTACAGGGAGCTGTAAATAAGAAAGTCAAAGTAGGACAACCAAAGCAATTCGGCATGTTCTATAATGTGCATGAATGGCAGATTGAAAAATAAAAAAAATAATAGACTTGGATTATTACAGCATCAGCCTTAGTGGCTGCATGCTGTTTTTTTTGCGCTGTTTCCCTAAACAAATTAGCAGAATAAATAAACTGAATAATCCGTCCCAGCCTATCATACACATTACTATCTTCCAAAATCCACAACAATTCACATGACATTCCACAACTTCATGCAATTTGGATATTTGTATTTTGTTGTTTTAATAAAAGCCCATTCAGATTTAAATGGTAAAGGAGCTGTTAAAATGTATAATTCATTGCAGGGTAAGACGGTAATCGTTACGGGTGGCAGCAAAGGGATTGGGAAAGGAATTGCCCGAGTATTTGCCAGGCATGGTGCGAATGTAGCGGTTGTGGCCCGAGACTTGGAGGCTGTCCAAGCGTGTGCAGCTGAACTTAGCGGTGAGAGTGTAAAGGTTGTGGCATTCCAAGGTGACGTCCAAAATCGTGATTCGATGAAGGCTGTAGCGAAAGAGGTCCATGAAACATTTGGCGGTATTGATGTTTTGTGCGCAAATGCCGGGATTTTCCCTTCCGCATCCCTTGAGTCAATGACAAATGAAGACTGGGATACTGTGATGAATACCAATGCAAAAGGGACATTCCATGCGGTACAAGCGTGTATCCCTTATCTGAAACAGGCGGAATACGGAAGGATTGTCATCACTTCCTCCATAACCGGTCCAGTTACCGGATATCCAGGCTGGTCTCACTATGCAGCGAGCAAAGCCGCACAATTAGGATTTATGCGGACTGCCGCGCTGGAGCTTGCGGGTGAGCAAATCACCGTCAATGCAGTGCTGCCAGGGAATATCCTGACAGAGGGTCTCGAAGGAATGGGGGATGACTACCTTGAAGAAATGGCCACCGCCATCCCAATGAAAAAGCTTGGCACTGTCGAAGACATAGGCTATGCGGCCCTATTTTTGGCCACCAAGGAAGCAGGCTTTATCACTGGGCAGACCATCATTGTCGATGGGGGACAAATATTACCGGAAAATTAACTTCCAGTTATTTTTTGCAAAACTAACACCTTTAAAAAAGAGGAAAGGTTCCAATTCTGTGCTTAGTAGGTGGTACTTGATATGTCTTTATCCTATGAAGAACGAAAAACAACCATAATGGAATCTTTAGAAAAAGAAGACAAGGTCCAGGTGCGCGTCCTGGCCGCTCTTCTCCAGGTTTCCGATGAAACAATCCGCCGTGACCTGGACCGACTTGAAAAGGAAGGATATTTGAAAAAAGTATATGGCGGTGCCATCAAAAATAAGATTCATAGCTGGGAACTGCCCTTTGATGAAAAAACAACGATTAACCAAAAAGAGAAACGGGCCATTTGTAAGGCGGCAGCAGACTTAGTGGAAGATGGCGACATCATTATGATCGGCAACGGGACGACCCCGCTCGACATGATCCCGTTCCTTTCGGATAAACAAGACATCACCCTGATTACTCACTCTGTTCCCGTCATGCTTGGAGCCATGGACAGTTTTAAAGGCCGAGTCATTTTTATTGGCGGCGAAATTGAAAGAAACCAGAAATATATGAGCGGCCCGCTCTCCGAACGGATGCTGGAAATGCTTCGCGCCGATAAAGCCTTTGTTTGTGCAGGCGGGATTTCCATTGCCAACGGAATTACCGATTATGATATCAGCGGATCAAGCATCTCTCGGAAAATGATGGACCGTGCTGAAGAAGTCATTGTTCTTGCTGACCATTCTAAGTTTGGAAATACGACGTTTGCTTATATGTGTTCCATTACAGATGCATCTAAGATTATCACGGATCAAAGCTGCCCCGAAGAATGGAAAAAAATAATCTCAGCACGGGGTGTTGAATTAATCGTGGCAAATGATGCTTAAGAGAGTACCCGAATTCCCAAAGTTAATGACATCATAACAGTCCTTTCAAAAATGTTTTAAAGAGAGATGAGGAGAAATCATATGATTGAATTTGGAAGTAAAAAAACCGTCCTTGACCGCTCCATCCAATGGTGGAACCCAGGGAAAACCAGCCAATGGCAAAAAGACGGCATTGACTTGGTGATGGGGAAACGGGAAGGGTATTACTTTTATGATATGGAAGGCAAAAAATTAATGGATGTCCATTTAAATGGCGGGACTTATAATCTTGGTCACCGCAATCCAGAAATTATTGCCACTTTGAAAGAAGCATTGGATGAATTCGATATCGGTAATCACCACTTTCCGGCCATGACTCGTGCACGCCTTTCTGAAAAACTCTCACAATGTACACCTGACAGCCTTCACTATTCCATTTTATCGGCAGGCGGAAGCGAGGCGATTGATGTAGCCTTGAAATGTGCCCGCTATGCAACGAAACGTAAGAAAATTGTTTCTATTATAAATGGCTACCACGGTCACACAGGCCTCGCCGTCTCATTGGGAAATGAACGGTATTCCCGAATGTTTCTAAGTGAGGGTGACCCGTCGGAATTTATTCATGTTCCCTTCAATGATTTGGATGCTATGGAACGGGCACTCGGAAATGAAGATGTCGCCTGTGTCATTATCGAAACCATCCCTGCAACCTATGGGTTCCCGCTGCCGGAACGCGGCTATCTATCAGCTGTAAAAAAGTTGTGTGAAAGATTCGGGACTTTATACATCGCAGATGAAGTACAAACTGGTTTAATGCGGACTGGTAAGCTTTGGGGGATTGAACATTATGGGGTCGAACCGGATATTCTCGTGACCTCTAAAGGCTTTAGCGGGGGAATTTATCCAATTGCTGCAACCGTCGTCAGCAAACAAGCCGGGAATTGGATGAATGAAGATGGTTTTGCACATATTTCGACCTTCGGGGGATCAGAATTAGGCTGTATTGTGGCCCTGAAGGTTCTTGAAATTTCGCATCGTAAAGAGGTTCAGCAAAACGTTGATTTTGTGGCCCGATACTTGCGGACTGGATTAGAAACCATTAAGAAACAGCATCCAGACTTTTTTGTCGGCATCCGTCAACTGGGTGTGGTGATGGGGCTTGAATTCAACCATCCGCAAGGTGCCATCTTTGTGATGCAGGAGCTGTACAAAAATGGCGTTTGGGCCATTTATTCCATGCTCGATAACAGGGTCCTTCAATTTAAACCTGGTTTGCTTTGCGATAAAGAATATTGTGATGAGTTACTGTCAAAATGCGAGGCCAGCATCAAACAGGCAGCGAAAATGGTCTATAGCTATAGTTAACTAATTGAAAGGAGTAATGATCATGAGCAGCTCCTCAATTGATCCATTACAGGAATCATTGGAAAAATTTAATCAAATTGCTAATGCCGCCATTCCTTCCTACACTTTTTTATCGCAGCCTACTATTCAACTATTAAACTATTCCGAAAATGCTACTTATCTTATTAGAGACACTGCAGCCAAGGAAAAATATATTTTGCGGGTGGGCCGCCCAGGGTATCACACAAAAATAGAAGTGGAAAGTGAACTAGAGTGGTTAAGGTCGATTGATCAACATTCGTCTATCCAGGTTTCTTTGCCGGTGTCCGGGGTGAATGGTGAATATATTCAAGTCGTCAACCATGAAAATATAGACTACCACTGTACACTTTTCAAGTTTTTAGATGGAGAGGCACCAAATGAAGACAACGAGGATGAGCTAATCGGCCAATTTGAAATGCTTGGTGCGATTACAGCCCAGCTGCATGAACACAGTATTGCCAATTGGGAACAACTCCACAAAATCCGAAGGCTTACTTGGGATTACGATTCCATTCTTGGCCAATCTCCAAAATGGGGCAGATGGCAGGATGGACTGGCGATGACGCCAGAGCGGGCAGAATTGTTCACTAAAGTGTCCGAAAAGATAAAAACAAACTTGGAGCGATTTGGTAAAGCCCCGACCCGTTACGGCCTCATCCATTCCGATTTACGGCTTGCAAATCTTTTAGTGGAGAGCGGCCAAATTAAGGTAATCGATTTTGATGATTGCGGATTTGGCTGGTATTTGTACGACCTTGCCACTTCATTAAGCTTTATTGAGCATAAGCCATATGTACCGGCACTCATAGAATCATGGTTAAAAGGCTATCGAAGTGTCCGTCCGCTCTCGGAGGAGGAAGAAAAGGAAATTCCAACCTTTATTTTGATGCGGCGGCTTCAGCTAATTGCCTGGGTTGGCAGCCGCGATAATGAGACAACACGAGAATTGGGTAGTGGCTTTACAGAAGATACCGATGAATTAGCAGAAAAATATTTACGAGATGGAAAAATATAAGAAACCTCAGGTAGTTTTAGGTGGTGAAACAATGGATGCTGAATTGGTAGAAAAGATTACCAGATTAGTTCTTTCGAAACTGGAAGAATACGCTGGTCCGTCCCAATCCAACGGTTGGAACACAAGTCCTCAGGAAGAAATCGAAAGACCGGATTATCCACCGTTGTCAGATTATGATTTAAAAAAATGGAAAGAAATTTCTTCGGCTATAGGTTTTTCTAAGGAAAGAACCCACCTCACTCCCCTGTCAGAGGAGGAAATCAACATTTGGAATAATATTTCCGCTTCAATTGGTTTTAACAGAAGACCACAGGCAGAAGCGGACCAGCTGTCTGATCATTCCCCCTTAACGGAGGAAGAACTATTAAGTTGGCAACGTTTAGGGTCTAAGACTCAAAGTTTGAAACAGGGACTAGGTCAGGTGAAATTTTTCCCGCATCATGATTAACAAGTTAGATGAAGGGAGGGAGTATGATTTTGAGATGGATACAGATTTGAATTCTATTCAGGAAATGAAGGAAGCTGTAAGCAGGGCAAAGGAGGCGCAAGCAAGGTTTCAGGAATTTACCCAGGAACACGTCGACCACATCGTCAAGCATACAGCGCAAGCAGCCTATCAAGCCTCTGAAAGATTAGCGCGAATGGCCGTTGAGGAAACGGGAATGGGGGTGGTTGAACATAAAAAAATTAAAAACGAATTAGGTTCAATGGGAGTCTATGAATCTATAAAAGATGAAAAAACGGTAGGTATCATCAGAACAGACAAAAAAGAAAAAATCACGGAAATCGCCTGCCCATTCGGGGTCATCGCCGGTATCATCCCTACGACGAACCCTACCTCGACAGCATTTTTTAAAACACTTATTTCATTAAAATCGCAAAATGCGATTGTCGTCAGCCCGCATCCTTCGGCGGTAAAATGTACGGTGGAGGCGCTTAGAGTTTGCCGGGATGCCGCCATTGAGGCAGGCGCACCTGAAGGGTTAATCGGCTGGATCAGCAGACCGACAATGGCAGCAACGACGGAACTGATGCACCATCAGGATATTCAACTGATTCTGGCTACAGGAGGCGGCGGTCTGGTCAGGGCCGCGTACAGTTCGGGTAAACCCGCCTACGGTGTCGGGCCTGGGAATGTTCCTGTTTATATTGATCGTTCAGCCAATATCAGCAAAGCAGTCAAGATGATTGTTGATAGCAAGACGTTTGATAATGGCACGATTTGTGCGACCGAACAGGCGATTGTTGTCCACAAAAACGTGAAAGAAATGACGATAAGAGAATTAAAAAACAATGGTGCCTACTTTTTATCTGGTTCGGAAAAGGCATTGGTCGAAAATGTGATTTCTCCGACACGTGGAAAATTGAATCCAGCCATTGTTGGAAAACCTGCCATAAAAATTGCCCGCATGGCTGGTGTGGAGGTTCCGAATGAGACACGGTTATTGATTGCCGAAGAAAGTCTGATTGGAAAGGAAATCCCTTTTTCGATTGAGAAACTTTCTCCAATTTTCGCTTTATATACAGCAGCTGATGTGGAGGAGGCGAAAAGAATCTGCCAGGAATTATTGAATATTGGCGGCAGGGGGCATAGCCTCGCCCTTCATACGAATGACGAGAGTACTGCCAGAATGTTTGGCCTCGAAATGCCCGTTTCTAGAATTTTAGTAAATACGCTGGCTTCAATCGGGGCTGCGGGGGCAACGACAGGATTGACCGCCTCGCTTACATTAGGGTGCGGGTCATACGGCGGAAACATTACCGGGGACAACATCACGGCACGGCATTTGATCAATATTAAACGAATTGCTTACGGAATAAAGGATGTCTCCATTCCCAAGCCCGTCCAATCGATTGAAAAAGTCGACAGCAGTGAGAAAATCGTCGAGCAAGTATTGAAAATGACGAGCAAAAACCGAATGGAAATAGACGAAGAAATGATTACTCAGTTAGTCAAGAGTGTATTAGAACAAAATCAAAAATCTTAGTTCATTTAGGAGGAAGATGGCATGGCAATAAATGGCGCACTTGGCATGATTGAAACTAGGGGATTAGTAGCTTCATTGGAAGCAGCGGATGCGATGGTTAAGGCTGCCAATGTAAATCTTGTGGGAAAGGTCCATGTTGGGGGCGGAATTGTGACTGTATTAGTAACTGGTGATGTTGGAGCAGTTAAAGCTGCAACAGAAGCAGGCAGTGAAGCAGCGCAGCGTGTGGGCGAACTTCTCTCAGTTCATGTCATTCCAAGGCCGCATACTGAACTGCAGCTGGTATTACCGAAGATTGAGGGATAATTCCAGAGATGAAAAAATGAGGTAAATAGGATGAAGGAAGAACTTACACAACGGATTGTTGAGGAAGTGATAAGGCGGCTGCAGCAGAAACCTCATGAGGTAGCCAGTATTCCTATTGGTGTATCGGCACGGCACTGTCACTTACAGGAAAAGGATTTGGAATTCCTATTTGGCAAAGGTTTTCAGTTAACGAAAAAGGCTGCATTATCACAACCCGGGCAGTTTGCCGCTTCCGAAACCGTGATGATTGCTGGCCCGAAGGGGAGTATTGAAAGAGTTCGGGTTCTTGGGCCATTACGGAGGGAAACACAGGTAGAGGTAAGTCAAACTGACGCGATAAAACTTGGATTAAAGCCTCCCATACGAGAATCAGGGGACTTGGAGGGATCTTCGCCGGTAACTATTATCGGCCCGAATGGCAGTCTATTTTTAGAAAAAGGATTGATCATCGCCCAGGCACATATCCATATGCCATTAGAGCAGGCAGCCCAATTTGGTGTGGAAGATGGGGAATATGTCGCCGTGGAAGTTGATCATCAAATTCGGCCTATCAGATATGAAAGGGTGCAGATTCGAGTTTCACCAAAATATATTTTGGAAATGCATATCGACACAGATGAAGCGAATGCCGGATGTATTGTAAGCGGGCAGACAGGGAAATTGGTAAAAAGAGATGGGGAAGAGGTGAGGCGAGTTGGCAAAAGCTTTAGGAATGATTGAAACTAGAGGGCTCGCTACTTCCATTGAAGCATTGGATGTGATGGTAAAAACCTCATTTGTCCAACTTGTCAAACAAAATATGGTCGACCCGGCCCTCGTGACAATAGTGGTCGAAGGGGATGTCAGCGCGGTAAAGGCAGCAGTTGATGCAGGGGTAGAAACTGCCAGAAAAAAAGGAGCGTTAATTGCCTTTAATGTGATCCCCCATCCTGATGGAAGCCTGCCGCAGCTATTAATGGAACAGCCCATTACTAGAAAACAAGAAGCTAAAATAGATTCGAACTTAGAATCAAAAACGGAGTAGATAAGACCGTTGAGTAAGGAGGTCATGTATGTCCTTCACACGGAAAAAGTTTGCAGTCATAGGAGCAGGAAATACTGGTACGACAATCGCTCTCATGCTTGCGCAAAAAGAATTGGGGGACATTGTCTTATTAGATATCCCTGGTCAGGAAAATCCAACAAAAGGGAAAGCATTGGACCTTCTCCAAGCAGGTCAGGTCCAGAAATATGATTCTATGATAATAGGATCCTCTGATTATGGGGATATAAAAAATGCTGATCTAATCATTATTACAGCAGGGGTCGCCCGTAAGCCCGGCATGAGCAGGGATGACTTGGTTATGATCAATGCCAAAATTATCAGGGAAGTGTCTGAGCAAATTGCCGCTTATGCTCCTAACAGCTATGTTTTAGTCCTGAGCAATCCAGTTGATGCCATGACCTATGTTTGCAACAAAACTACCGGGTTTCCTAAAAACAGGGTGATTGGGCAGTCGGGAGTGCTCGATACAGCCCGGTTCAATACCTTTGTTGCACAGGAATTAAATGTTTCAGTGGAGGATATATCCAGCTTTGTCCTGGGCGGGCATGGTGATACGATGGTTCCCTTGGTCCGTTTTTCGTACGCAGGTGGAATCCCCTTAGAACGTATTCTTTCTGCTGAAAAAATTGCCGAGATTGTAGAACGGACACGCAATGGCGGCGGCGAAATTGTAAGTCTCCTTGGCCAGGGCAGCGCTTATTACGCACCTGCTGCGGCCATTGTACAAATGGCCGAGGCAATCGTGAAGGATAAAAAAAGAATCCTCCCTTCCATTGCTTATTTGGAAGGGGAATATGGGTATAAGGACATTTACTTAGGAGTCCCTGCGATTCTTGGCGGAAAGGGTATTGAAAGTATTATAGAATTGCCGCTCACAGCTGATGAAAAAGCAGGCATGGACGTTTCCGCTCAAGCCGTAAAATCGCTGATAAAATTGTTAGATTAATTTTTTCAAGAGGAATTTAATCTCAAGGGGGTGACTGCCAGGAAGATCCTCTTTTCTCAGGAAACAAGTCGTCTTTGATGTGGATAGGTTCGCCACTGTGTTTTTCTAATATTTTGGCTCTTTTCTATATTTGCCGCTATTGGGAGTTCGCAAATAAAAGTGATAGATTCGCAAATTCAATCTAAAAACCCTCCGAAAGAAGTATAAAATTATCCTTTTTAAAGCCAGCTCTCAAAGAAATCCGCAGCAATATATAAAAACAGCCGATATTTTTAAGGAAAGAAGGGTGAAACGATGTCTAAAGCAGGTCTAGCATTGTTTGAACAGAAGTCAACAGGTGGAATTGCCAGGCAGATCAGTCCAATTGACACGATGATTTATTCCGCTGCCAACCCGGGATTGATGTTCGCACTCGTGTATATAATGTGGGCACCATTTTTATATCCTGGTGCTCATATGGTATGGGCGATTTTGACGGTAGCGCAGATGTTTATTATCGCCGGCCTTTATTGGCTGCTTTCAGTCTCGATGCCGCGCTCGGGCGGAGAATATATTTATATAAGCAGGATTCTGCATCCGTCGCTTGGGCTGATGGCAAGTTTTATGATAACGTTTACATCGATTTCTTGGACTGGAATTCTGTTGAATTGGATTATCAAATGGTCGATCGTTGAATTCTTCTATTCGATTGCACTCATCAACGGAAATGACGAAACATGGCTGGGACTGGCCGAGTTTTTCAACGGTAATATCATGCATGCGATTATTGGAACTCTTCTTTTGGCGTTCATTTACTTTATCTATTATAAAGGAACCAAATGGATGGTGAGGCTGGCATATTTAACTCTCGGAGCAACGTTGGTAGGAGCCGTCGTCTTTATCATTGCCAACCTTATTACCGGGCAGGGAACATTTGCGGCCAATTTTACAGAAATGACAGGATTGGCCTATGGCGATGTGATCAAATTAGCGGCTGCAGACGGCTATACAACGAAATTCCTATTTGGGGCTACTGTGATGGCCGGTTCTACCTACATCATTCTCAATACACTTGGTTCTACCTTTGGCGCTAACCTCGCTGGTGAAGTCCGTAACGTGCAGAAATCACAGCTTCTAGCCTTATTTGGCTCGCTAGCAATTTTAATGGTAGTTTGGGCAATTTTCTATGCGATGTCTTATATTAACTTCGGGGATATTTGGTCGAATAGCTTGTATTATCTTTACAATGCCGGCCATGAGGCCTATCCGTTTAAGGGATATGATCCATTTATCACCATCATGATTGGAATTATGACGAAGAGCCCTGTGTTTGTCTTTTTGATTGCTATCTGTTTCGCAGTGGCGACCTTTGGCTCAGCGGCGGGCCTTGGATTCGGACCTTCACGAAATATTGTCGCGTGGTCATTTGACCGCTTGATTCCCAGCAAATTTATGGAACTCAACAAGAAAACGAATTCCCCAACCTACGCCTTAAGAACGGTCATCATCGGTGCCTGGTTTTTCTTAATGCTCGATATTTTCATGCCTTCTTGGACGGCTAATATCGCGTACACCATTTTCACTTGGTTCTTAGCTTGGATTTTCCTAGGGATTTCCGGAATTGTCTTTTCAACCCGCAAGAAGATTTTGTTCAACTCCTCACCGCCAATTGTAAAAACAAAATTTTTAGGAATGCATTTAATCACCATTCTAGGCTGGTTAACCCTGGCAATCAGTGTATCAATTTGTTACTATCTTCTGATTCCGTTTTTAAGAGGCGACTTGCCATTCACCATGATTGTAGTATCGCTCTGCTTAATGTTTATCCCAATTATCGTCTATTTCGTGATGAAGCGGTCCCATGCGAAGAAGGGAATCGATATCGATATTCAGTTCCAGGAGATACCTTCGGATTAAATAAACATTTAAAAAATGTAGCGGGGTGAGGTATGTGAAAGTTTTTTATGCGGCAGATCTGCATGGCGCTGAAACAGCCTTTCGAAAATTCACGAATGCCGGGAAGTTTTATAAAGCTGACTTAGTCATTTTCGGAGGGGATTTTACCGGAAAAATGGTTGTTCCGATTATAGAAAAATCCGGCGTTTATACTTGCCGGTATTACGGCTCAACCGTCAAAGTGAAAAATGAGAAGGAATTGCCAGACTTGGAGCGAAATCTTAGGGATGCCGGATTCTATCCCTTCTTAGTTTCAGAGGAAGAATTGAATCGTTTAAACGAAAATGATGCCGAGCAGATCATCAAAGAAAAGCAGATTGAAGTCCTGCAGGAGTGGATTCGCTTGGCAGATGAGCGATTTTCAGCTGCGGGAATTCCCTGCATCATGATTCCTGGAAGTGTCGATGATTTTTATTTAGATGAACAGATCAACGCGGGAAGTTTTATCGCAAACGGTGATGGAAAAATTATTGAAGTAAACGGGTTTGAAATTCTCTCTGTGGGCGGCGGAAAGCCTAGTGTGTTTAAGTACCCGCGTGAATTTAGCGAGGAAGAATTGGCAGCGAAAATCGAACAATTGGCCGCGCAGGTGAAGGACATGAATCGCTGCATTTTTAATATTCATATCCCTCCTTATGATACTGACTTAGATCAAGGAACTTTATATGATGATGAATTAAAGCCAGTGCTTGATGGGGATTCCCTGGCAACCGGTCCAACAGGTAGTAAAGCGGTGCGCGAGGCGATAGAAAAATACCAGCCGCTCTTATCCTTGCACGGGAATGTTCATGAAAGCCGCGGTGTGACGACATTAGGGAGAACCATTTGCATTAACGCCGGTACGGACTATGATCAAGGCTTGCTCAGGGGTGCTTTGGTCGATGTCGATACTGATGGCAAGGTATCTTATACGCTGACAGCAGGTTAATTTTAATAGGGGAGTTGTAATGATGGAAATAATTCGCAAGGAACAAGCGGTACTGACGATGTCAGCTAAGAATCCGCCTGTTAAAAAGGTGCAGCCGGGCAGTAAAGTTGTGTTTGAGACGTACGACTGCTTTAGCAATCAAATACAAAGGGAGGACCAGCTTTTCAGCTCAGTCGGCTGGGAACAGATCAACCCTGCCACAGGTCCTTTGTATGTAGAAGGGGCAGAACCAGGGGACATCTTAAAAGTGGAAATAATGGATATTAAAATCGAGCAAAAAGGTGTCATGACGACGACGCCTAAGCTTGGTGTTTTACGGGATTACGTGTCGGGGGAAACGACAAAAATTATTTCAATCCAAGACGGAAAGGCTATTTTTAACGATAAAATTCATATTCCTATCAAACCGATGATTGGTGTGATTGGTACAGCGCCTGTAGGGGAGGAAATCCCAACCGGTACACCGGGTGAACATGGAGGAAATATGGATTGTAAACAGATCATCAAAGGCTCGACTCTTTATTTACCGGTAAATGTCCCGGGCGCCCTTCTATCGATGGGCGATCTTCACGCCGTGATGGCGGACGGGGAGATTGTCATTTGCGGTTTGGAAATACCAGGGGAAGTAACCGTCAAGGTGGATGTTTTAAAAGAGGAATCTTATCCATTGCCAATGCTCGTAAGCGAAGAGAAGTTAATTGCCATCGCTTCGGCAGAAACTTTAGATGATGCCGCGAAACAGGCTACTGTCAATATGCATCAGTTCTTAGTTCAGCAGCTTGGAATTGATGTTGATGAAGCAGGCATGCTTCTATCCTTAGTGGGTGACCTTAGAATTTGCCAAATTGTTGACCCGCTCATGACTGCCAGGATGGAGATTCCACAGTGGATCCTGGATAAATACGAATATAAAATAAAGTAAGAACAAGCTGAGGGGGCCGCTGCACTCTGTAAATCTTAATGAGTGGATTGAGCCCTCTTTTGTTCGCAGTAAGGAGAGTTGTAAATATGAGAAAAAAGCGTGCTCGTGATCTCGGCCTGCCATTCCCAGGTGTGACAGGAGAAAATAATGCTTTGACCGATGTACCGGGAGTAGAAGTTGGTTTTACAACCATTATTGAAGGGGAAGGGCCGGTTCAAATCGGCAAAGGCCCTATTCGTACTGGAGTGACGGCCATCCTGCCCCGCGGAAAAAAAGATACGATGCAGCCAATTTGGGCGGGTTTTTACAGTTTAAATGGAAATGGTGAAATGACGGGAGTTCATTGGGTGAATGATGCCGGATATTTCTTAAGCCCAATTTGCATCACCAATACTCATTCAGTAGGTATGGCTCATCATGCTGCGACAAAATGGATAATCAACCATTATGGTGATCAGTTTAGCAATGAACATTTATGGGCTATGCCCGTCATTGCCGAAACCTATGATGGTGTCCTAAATGACATTAACGGACAGCATATTTCTGAAGAGCATGTACTTTCGGCAATTGAAAAAGCAAAATCGGGACCCGTTGCCGAAGGAAATGTTGGCGGGGGAACAGGGATGATTTGCTACGGGTTTAAAGGAGGTACAGGTACTTCCTCTCGAATTGTTACCATCAACGGCCAGACATATCATATAGGGGTTCTTGTCCAAGCCAATTTTGGTTTACTTGAGTGGCTTACAATTCTAGGTGTCCCGGTTGGAAAACATATGATGAAGGACAAACTATTTGATAAAGAGCAAGGCTCCATTATTGTCATTATTGGGACTGATATTCCGATGCTTCCCCATCAGCTAAAGCGGATTGCCAAACGAGCAGCGATTGGGATTGGGAGAAGCGGCAGTCCTGGGGGAAATAGCTCAGGTGATATATTCTTAGCATTTTCCACAGCAAATGAAATGGAGATTCCTCAATCATCACCGGAAAAGCTAAAAATGGAGTTTGTAAATGACGAAGTATTGGACCCCACCTATGAGGCCGTATGCCAGGCAGTTGATGAATCTGTCGTAAATGCCTTAATTGCAGCCGAAACAATGACAACCGTTAAACCTTATGGAAAAAAGGTCGAAGCAATTGACCATCAAGAGCTATTGCGGATTATGAAGGAGTATAATAGAGTCCAACCAACTTAAAGTGGAATGCTGATATTTTGATCTATGTGCTCGAACCTCTGATTTTTTGGAGAGATGGGGCACGTAGAAAGGTTCTATCTCCCTGAACTTTTGATTTTTGGGAGCATTGGGGCACGTAGAAAGGTTCTATATGCCTAAACCTTTGATTTTTGGGAGCATTGGGGCACGTAGAAAGGTTCTATTTGCCCGATCCTTTGATTTTTTGGAGAGATGGGGCACGTAGAAAGGTTCTATGTGCCTAAACCTTTGATTTTTAGAAGCATTGGGGCACGTAGAAAGACTCTATCTGCCCGATCCTCGGATTTTTCGGAGAGATGGGGCACGTAAAAAGGTTCTATCTGCCCGATCCTCGGATTTTTCGGAGCGATGGGGCACGTAGAAAGGCTCTATCTGCCCGATCCTCGGATTTTTTGGAGAGATGGGGCACGTAGAAAGGCCAGCGGAAGTCAGACCTTCGCTGCTTTAATTTTTTATAAAAATTGTACTTCCAGCCATTTTCTTACACTGTTGATAAACCAGACCTTTGTGCATTTTTCAAGGTCAGCAGTGGTTAACTTCTTTTCTTGGATTTCACCATTTTTAAGTAGTTCATTTCGAAATGTGCCTGCCAATAAGCCGCTATTAACCGGGGGAGTATATAACACTCCGTCTATTTCTAGTACAACATTCCCGTTTGTAAATTCTGTTAGCTCACCGTCCTCGTTCCAGAGAAGTACATCAAAAGCTTCAACAGGCTTCCTAGTTTGGAATTGAGTATAGATATCGCGACTGGTTGTTTTATGGTACAGGAAAATATGATCCCGGTTCACTGGTTTATCAGCAAGGACCGCATTCACAAACGGCCCCATTTGATTTATAGAAACCCCTTCAATTATTATCTGCCCGCACTTATCCAATAGAACTCGAACCTTCCATTGACCACTATTATGCCTGTTTGCAAAATCATCCAAAGACTTTTGGACGACATCCCTATCAATCTGGAAACCGAAGTATTCCGCTGAATTTTTCAAGCGGGTAAGATGCTCATCTAACAAAAAGTAAACTCCATCCTCTAATAACAGGCTTTCCAGCAATTGAAACTCCGGACTGTCCGCTTCAAGCAAACTTGATTTAGCCAGAATTTCTTCATACTCGCCATCAGAAGTAGAATCCCAAGTGATTCCACCGCCAACTCCGTAGGTCGCCTTACCCGAAAGATGTTCAATCAAAACAGTTCTGATCGGAACATTAAAAATTGCCTCCTTGTGCGGGGTGATATAACCGATCGCTCCGCAATAAACATCACGTGGTTCTGTTTCTAAGTCAGAAATGATTTTCATTGTGCTTATCTTAGGTGCACCTGTTATGGATCCGCATGGAAAAAGGGCCTTAAAAATATCATAAACATTGATAGTATCAACAACCTTTGCCGTTATCGTGGAAGTCATTTGATGGACAGTTGGATAACTTTCAATTTCAAAAAGCTTGGGTACTGATACAGTACCCGCTTCCGCGATCATTCCTAAATCATTTCGCAACAGGTCAACAATCATGAGGTTCTCGGCCCGGTTTTTTTCCGAATGAAATAGCCAGTTCGCGTTCGCTTTATCCTCCTCAAATGTTTTTCCTCTTTTTATCGTTCCTTTCATCGGTCGGGTAGTGATACTACTGCCCTGCCAGTGAAAAAACAATTCAGGAGAGGCTGATAAAATACTATGTTCACCGGTATTTATGTAAGCACAATAATTTGAAGACTGGGCCTTTTTTAGCTTTTCAAAAAAAGCAAGATCATCTCCTTGAAAGTTTGAGCTTAACCGAATCGTATAGTTGGTCTGGTATGTATCTCCGCATTCAATCGCTTGTTTTATGAAATCTATTGCTTGATAATACTGGTCCATATTAACGGAAGGGACCCAGTCAGTATGTGTATAAGTACTGTTACTGCTATACTGCTGATTTAACGGCTCTTGAAATATTCCAAACCAAAGCAATGGAAATGTGCTTGCATTGGTTACCTTAAAAGCAGAATCGAAGGCGGGTGCACTTTCGTAAGAAAGAAACCCTGCTGCATAATAGCCCTTGTCAACCCATTCTTGCAGGCGTTGAAAGTTGGATACCACTTCGTCGATGGAATGAGCCGAAATCACTTCCAATGGCTTTTGAAATGTATATGGCTTAATGTTTCCGGATGAATCCGCAAATTCGAAGGTTAAAAGAGGAGCTTTATGTTTCATTTATCTTTTCCTTTATAAAAAAATTTTGCAGCATTTCCATTCCGTTTTCCGTCATAATGGATTCCGGATGGAATTGAACGGCTTCCACTTTATATTCCTTATGGCGAAGGGCCATAATTTCCCCGTCCTCACTTCTGGCACTAATCTCTAAGCTGGAGGGGAAGGAGGATTCTTCGACAATTAATGAATGATATCGTGTGACTTGAAATGGTGAAGGCAGTCCTGTGAAGACACCACGTTTATCATGCCTGATGAAGGAAATTTTTCCATGCATGGGTTTAGCCGCTTTAATAATGTTTCCACCAAATGCTTGGGCAATGATTTGATGCCCGAGGCAGACACCTAATATAGGAATGTCCTGATGAAATCTTTTTACAACATCTAAACAAAGACCCGCGGTATCAGGATTACCTGGCCCTGGAGAAATCAAAATAGAATCCGGCTTCATCAATTCTATTTTTTCCAACGTTAGCTGGTCATTGCGAATCACGACTACGTCTTCGCCAATATTTCGTATGTATTGGACTAAGTTAAATGTAAATGAATCATAGTTGTCGATAACTAAAATCACTGTATTTACTGTCACCACCTAAATTTATATCATAAGTACATTTCAAATAAGAGTATACAGTCACAATAAGGAATTAGTAAACATGTCCTGTTTTTTCAGCGTAACCTAAAAAAACAATTTTCAACTTCTTGCATGAATTGAGTATTTTACCAATATTGAAATAAGCAAATAGTCCTATTGGCGCAAGAAATCGTCATTTTGCTTTGATGCACCTTTGTTGAAAGTTAAATTTATTATACCTATAATCTTTTAAGTAAACGTTTTTAAATTAGATAAAGAGGTGTGTGACTGGAAAATGAAATTCGTAGCAATTGTGGGAAGTTTGCGAAAAGGTTCTTATAATAGGGGTTTGGCGGAAACGATTAAGGAAAGGTTTACTCAAAATTTTGAACTAGAGATTCTTGAAATCGGACAACTTCCGCATTATGACCAAGATGCTGAAAATAATCCTTCTGAAGCAGTAATTGAGTTTAAAAGGAAAGTTAAAGAAGCAGATGGTGTTATTATCGTTACTCCTGAATATAACTGGTCTATTCCTGGCGTGTTAAAAAATGCGCTTGATTGGCTGTCTCGCGTTGATAAAGTATTGATTGGAAAACCGGTTATGACTGCCGGCGCAGCTACTGGCATAGCTGGAACGCTGCGTGCCCAATTGCATATTCGTCAAATCTTGACAGCACTGCAGGTGAAACTGCTGCCACCTGCTGGAAACGAAATTATTATCAATTTGGCTGCATCTAAATTTGATGAAGAAACTGGTCTTCTAAAAGATGAAGCAACACTGAAATTTGTCAGCGATGTCGTAGAACGATTCGTTGCTTTTGTAAAAGAATAAGCTCATTTAAACAGTTTACCGCCGGGGACGAAACCCCCGACGGTTGATTTAGACACCAAAAAAATACTGAATAATGGTTATTCCGGAAAGAAACGCAAAGTTATAAATGCTGAATTTTATTAAGTATTTCTTGTTTTCCTCCGGAAACTCCCTAATGAATAGTTTATATGAAATGACGCTTGCCAGCGATGCAATAATGGTGCCAAGTCCTCCAATGTTGACCCCCATTAATAAAGGCTGCCAATCCATCGTAAATTTTGCAAGAAGGAGGGAGGCAGGGACGTTGCTGATCACTTGGCTTAAAATAATAGAAGTAAAGAAAACAGAAGGTGAACTGTCGAGAATTTGATTAGCAAAACTGTTTACAATACTTGTATTGGATATATTTCCTATGAAAACAAAAAAGCAAATAAACGTAATAAGCAGGGTATAATCTATTTTTCTCAATAAATGAATATCTAGTAAACAAACTGCAGCTACCGTCAAGAGCAATGCAAGTTTGTCACTAACCAAACCAAAGATAGATGCTATGATGACAGCAAACACTACTCCCCAAATCACAGCTTTTTTTCTGCCCTCTAATGTGGAAGACGGGAACACAACATTTAATTCTTTCCCTTTTAGCCTTATTAAAAGAATTCCAAGCATAACGCTCCCAAAGACAGCTAATAGAAAAATTGCCTCGAAAAACTGCATTGGTTTTATTCCGAAATAAGTAAAAATGAAAAGGTTTTGCGGATTTCCCATTGGTGTTAGACTGCTGCCTAGATTAGCCGCGATGGTCTGCAGGACAATGGTTTCCATCATGTTCATCTTCGTCTTTTTGCTAATAATCAGTGTCAACGGTACGAATGTTATTAAGGCAACATCATTGGTAACGAACATCGAGCAAAAGAAGCATAAAAAAACAAGAATCACAGATACTTTTTTGCTAGTATTGCATTTATTTAATATCGAAATTGCGAATTTGTCTAATAGTTTCAGTTCCTCAAAAGCCTTAATGACTAGCATAAGGTTAAATAAACATATAATAACCTTGAGATTAATATATTCAAGTTTTGGAGGATGCAGAAAGCAGCTTGATAATGCTAATATAAGTGAAACTGTGAATACGATGTCTTTCTTTAAAAAAGTAACGGGTAAACTTAGTCTATTCTTTTTTCGAACAACAACAAATTCTTTCATAATGATCACCAATGAGGTTAGGATTTTTTCAACAAAGATAACATTATGATTAAAAGCGAATCCTGTCAATGAAATATTTAAGGTGAAAAGAAACGGGGGACTGCCTCCCAAGGTGAGAGACAGCCCCCTATAAAAAACATCACTTTATTCTACTGTAACTGATAAGGACTTAATTAGCAGGGACGGCGAACCAACTGGTGAGAGTGGGAAGGTAAGGTCGGATCCTATTTTCTCCACATCCGCCAAAAGCTGGTAAAAATTTCCCGCGATCGTCATAAGATTTACCGGAAATTGGACTTTTCCATCCTTAACATAAAACCCATTAGCGGCAACCGAAAAGTCACCTGAGATTTGGTTTGCTCCAGAATGTAAGCCGGATAAACCGGTAATTAACACGCCTTCGTCCATCGCAGAGACCAACTCTTCCAAAGATGATGCTGAAGGAACAATATAAAGATTGGAAGGCCCAACCTTGACGGCACCTTTATAGGAATCTTTCTGGGCATGGCCGGTTGTGACGGTTTGGTCCTTTTTCGCTGTTTTTAGATTATGGAGGAAGGATTGCAAGACACCCGATTCCACCAAGGTAAGTTTCTCCGTTGCTACTCCTTCACTGTCAAAATTCCTGCTGCCAAGCCCATCTTCAAGGAACGGGTCATCGACGATAGTCACTATCGAACTCGCAATTTTCTTACCCAGTTTATCTTTAAGCGAAGATAACCCTGCTTGAGTGTTTTCCGCAGAAAAATTATCGGAAAAAGCAGCCAGCAGGCTGGCGGCCGCATCATTACGTAACAGGACAGGGTAATCCATGCTCGTAATATTTCTTGAACCCAACTGTGATAAGGCTTCCTCAGCTGCTCTTTTAGCAATTTCCTTGGCATCCAAACTATAGAAATCCTTTGTTACTTTAAATTCAAAGGATGTCTTTGTTTCCTCGCCATCCTTCACAATTGCTTCCACCATCACATACAAATAATTCACCTGATCACGTAAGGACAATCCTTTATTATTAGAGAGGCTTTTGGTTACCGATGTAGTACGAATCAAACAATAATCTGTCGCCACAATTCGCGGGTCCACTGCCAGCAGTTCACTTTCCACATGTTTGATAAATTGAATCTTTTCCGGAATGGTTACTTCATTTAAGGCTCCGGAATAAAAGTTCCGGTTCTCATAAAAGCTGCTGCCAGCAAATATTTCTTCAACATCTTCGTCAGTCATAGACTCAGCATTTTCTTTAGCATTTTTTAATAGGAAGGGGATTGAGGCATCATCTAATTTTTCCGTATAGGCGTAGCCCATTTTCCCGTCAATGGTACCACGGAAAGATACCCCGCCATCTTCCGCGATTTCGTATTGGTCGATTTCGCCTTTAAAAATTTGGCAGCCAAAAACTTCTTTCATTTCATAGTAAACCTCAACATCTGTAAAACCAGTTGAGGCGGATTCATTAAAAAGTTTCACCTGAAAATCCTGAATCTTCATCTTTTATTCCCCCTTTGTCCCGCCAACAGTGATTTCACTTACCCGAATCATTGGCTGGCCGACGTTCACCGGGATACTGCCGCTCAAGGAACCGCACATTCCCGCACCATGGCCAAGATTGTTCCCGACCATATCGACAAGCTGCAGGGTTTTCGGGCCATTCCCAATTAAAGTGGCACCTTTTAATGGCTTTCCGATTTTTCCGTTTTTTACCTGGTACGCTTCCATGACGGCAAAGTTGTAATCGCCTGTTGCTGGGTTGACCTGGCCGCCGCCCATGTACTTGGCATATATTCCATTTTCAGTCGCCGCGATGATTTCTTCCGGTCTTGAATTGCCTGGAGCGATATACGTATTGGTCATCCTTGAGGTAGGGGCAAACCGGAAGGACTGCCTTCTGCCGGAACCGGTAGATTCCATTCCCATCCGGCGAGAATTAAATTTATCAATTAAATAGCCTGTTAAAATCCCATTTTCGATTAACACATTTTTTCTTGCCTTTTCACCCTCATCGTCGATGTTAATGGATCCCCATTCATTCGGAATTGTGCCATCATCAATGTACGTAACGATTTCCGGAGCCACTCTTTCCCCGATGCGATTAGCGAAAACAGAATTATTTTTCGCAACGGCGGTAGCCTCTAAGCCATGTCCGCAGGCCTCATGAAAAATTACACCTCCGAACTCATTATCAATAATGACAGGGAATTTGCCGCTCGGGCACGGGCTGGCATCGAGCATGGTTACGGCAATCCGGGCAGCTTCGTTGGCATAAAGATCAAGATTTAAATTGTCGATAAATTCAAACCCACTATGGGCACCAGGTCCGTAAAAGCCAGTTTCCATTTTATTGCCGCTGACAGCAACAGCTTGTATCGCGAGTCTTGAGCGGACTCGTTTGTCTTCGATATATTTTCCTTCAGAATTGGCAATAAGCACATTTTGCTCCTCATCCATTACACGCACGGTTACCTGAGAAATACTAGAGTGATAGCTTTTAGCCATATCTGAAGCATTTTTCATGACCGCAATTTTTCTAGATTTAACTACCTCTTGCGGCAGCAATTGGATCGGGTGGAGTGTACCATACGACTCTTGGACAAATGGGGCAGGGGAGATGACAGTGTTTCCTTTAATAGCTTGTGCCGCATTTTTCGCAGCCTTTACCAGACCCGCCTTGCTGAAATCGGTGGTATAGGCATAGACACTTTGCAATCCTTTAAATACACGGATCCCAACCCCAAAATCACGTCCGGAGAGAGCGGCTTCAATTTTGCTGCTTCTAAGGGTAATATTATTGGTAAACCGATCCTCTGCGAAAATCTCAGCAAAATCGCCGCCAGTGGATAAAGCTGCTGTCAGTACGTCTTCAATTAATGATTGGCTTAGCATGATGACCTCCTATGTATTTTATTTTTCTACCTTAATATTTAAACTACAATGTAATAGTCGGAAGAGGGCATGTCTTGGTTTCGCATTTAAAATGTTTTTTTATCGACAATTATTTCAATTTTTGTTCAAAAAAATCTGTTTACAAAACTAATGGAATTTTGTGAAAATTTTAAAATATCTATTGGATTTACCAAATAAAAATGATACTATGTTTTTGTGGATTATAACTGCTTAATTTACGAATAAACTATGTTGAGTAAAGGTAGATAGTTTTATGAACATTTAAGTGTCGACAGACTACAGAAGGTGGTGACGGATAATGGATTCATTTTCCATTGAAAAACCTGTCCGATATTATGATCAAGTCTATAACACGCTTAGAGAAATGATTGTTCAAGGGGACTTAAAACCTGGTGATAGCATATATGAAGCGAGAATCGCCAGAGATTTAAATATCAGCAGAAGCCCTGTCAGAGAAGCGGTACGAGCCTTGGAAAAAGAGGGGTTATTAGCCATTGATGAAAAGTCAAGAATCACTGTCTATAAACCAACTTTGAAGGATATCGTGGATATTTACGAGTGCCGGATGGTCTTGGAGTCCTTGGCTGCTAGATTGACAACAAGACTTGCCACAGCCCAGGAACTGCAGAATATCGAAAAAACAGTCATTGATTCGAAGCAATATTTGGACGTAGAAGGGGAGCGGAACAGACAGGCTTTGATTGCCGAAAATGGACGTTTTCACGAATTAATCATTAAATACAGCCAAAATAGAAGATTAAAGAAACAGCTGAGAGATCTTCATTCATTAAGTCACTATTTCAGAACCCTAAACTTCCAAGGTGAGAATAGGGAATGGATTGTATACAACGAACATCAGGATATTTTATCGCAAATGAAAAGGAGAGATGAAGACAAGGCGGCATTTATGATGAACAAACATCTCGAAACCGATTTGGAGCATCTGAAGGAAATTTTCTCTAAATACACTAATGAATAAAAAATAAGAAGGTCATCACAAGGATAAATGTCTCATAAATTAAACTGTCGACAGACTACAGATAAGGGCTTATTGCTCTATGCACATGCGATTGAATCTGTCGACAGGCGACAGATTTATAAAAAATCCACACGAAAGGATTGAAGACAAGTTGAAAACCATTATTCAAAATGGAACGATCGTTACCGCAACAGACATTTATAAGGCAGATATCCTTATTGAGAACGGGGTGATTTCCGGAATTTCAAGCCATTATGCAGCAGACCCGGATGCCAATGTTATTGATGCAAGCGGGCAATATGTTTTTCCCGGAGGTATAGATGTACATACTCATCTTGCTTGGCCATTCCAAAGCACTGGAACAGCAGACGATTTTGTAAGCGGAACCAGAGCGGCGGCGGCAGGCGGGATTACCAGCATTATTAATTTCACCAATCCTAAAAAAGGCCAGACACTCTTGGAGAATTTACAAGAATGGAAAAAAAAGGGGAAGTCGTCGCTAATCGATTACGGTTTTCACTCCATAATTAGCGAATACAACGATCATGTTTTGGAGGAACTACCAATCCTCGCAGATAAAAAAGGTGTTACGTCTATTAAACTATTTATGGCCTACAAGGGCGAGCTGATGGTGAATGACCGTGAAATGTATAAAATTTTGAAAAAAGCGGGGGAAGCAGGAATTATCACAAATGTCCATGCCGAAAACGGCGATATTATTGATGAATTGATTACGGAGTCTCTCGCAAATGGAAATACCGAACCAATCTATCATGCCTGGACAAGGCCGCCGATTACTGAATCAGAGGCAACCGGAAGAGCACTTGCCATCGCAGAAGCAGCCAATGCTCCAATTTACATCGTTCATGTTAGCTGTGCTGATGCACTTCAAAAAGTAGCAGAAGCAAGAAAACGCGGGGTGCAAGTAACCGCAGAAACATGCCCTCATTATTTAGTCCTTGATGAAAGCTATTTAAAACTTCAGGATTTTGAAAGTGGAAAATATGTCTGTTCCCCTCCGCTTCGTGAAAAATGGAATCAGGAGCATCTTTGGAAGGGTATTGCCGCCGGTCAAATTTCAACGGTAGGGTCAGACCATTGTCCATTCCTTTTTGAAGGACAGAAGACTTTGGGAAGGGACAATTTTGCAAAGATTCCTAACGGTGTACCTGGCCTAGAGGATATTTTCTCCATCGTTTATCACTTCGGGGTTAATGAGGGAAGAATATCACTCCAAAAATTTGTTGAGGTTATCTCCACTGGGCCTGCCAAAACATTTGGTCTCTATCCGAAAAAAGGAAGTATAGGAATTGGTTTCGATGCTGATCTTGTTCTATTTAATCCGAAAGTTTCAAGGGTCATTACCCATAAAAAACAATATCAAAATGTTGATTACAACCTTTATGAAGGTACAGAGGTCAAGGGAACCATTACTCGGGTGCTGTCACGCGGCGAGGAAATTGTCCGCGACGGATATGTCATTGGGGAACAAGGCCGAGGAAAGTTTTTGTTTAGAAATAAAATCTCAAAAGTTCAGTCAATTGTATCTGCAATATAAAACTTATTAATAACCCCCCCTAAGATGTGTTATCGAATATGAAAGGAGGTGAGGGCTGACAAGTAATTCGATAGTCGCAAAACACATCGTACATTGGTTTCGTTTTTTGTGGAAAAATGAATGAAATCTATTAAAGGGGGATTTTTATGCAAGGTGGAACTGGTCTTAAAGTTTCCAAAAATCCAAATGCGGCACTCGCAGCCAAACCAACGAATGTCCGTTGGCGCGTATTTATTATGCTTTTAGCACTTGTCACGATCAACTATGTGGACCGAGCAGTTCTATCGATTGCCATGCCGGCTATTCAAAAGGACCTTGCGCTGGACCCTGCTATCGTCGGAGTCATCTTAAGTTCTTTCTTCTGGGGTTATGCCCTCATGCAAATTCCATCCGGCTGGCTGTCTGACAAAATCCGTCCTGATAAAGTCGTGTTCGGGGCAGCGCTAGGCTGGGGTATTGTCCAAACATTAACAGGTTTCATCAATGGACCGAAAATGCTGATGACGCTCCGTGTGTTATTGGGAATAACAGAAGCACCTGTTATGCCAGGATCATCAAAATTGCAGGCTATTTGGCTGAGCAAAAGCGAACGGGGCCGCGGCGCAACCATTATTGATAGTGGTGCACCGCTGGGAACAGCTGTAGGCGGACCGATTATTGTTGCCTTTATGGCATGGTTTGGCGGCTGGCGAGGTGCATTGATTGGCGCCGGTATTTTAACCATCGTGGTTGCCTACCTTGTCTGGAGAGTTATTAAAGGTGGACCTAATGCCAACCCAAAAGTAAATGAAGCAGAGCGCGAATATATCAGAAATGCACTTGAAGAAGAATACGAAGAGCATAAGCGCAATGCCACTGGCATAAAAATTGGTCCAAAGGACTACTTGGCCGCAAGGAATTTCTGGTGCATGTGCCTTGGCTGGTTTTCGTTTAATACCGTTTTCTATGGGCTGATGACTTGGGGACCATCCTATCTGGCGCAAACACAAAACCTGGATATTAAAGCGATTGGCGGATCGATTTTAATTATTTTTGGTGCCGGGTTTATTGGTGAGATTATCGGTGGATTGATTACAGATAAGTGGCGCGAAAAAGGTGGAAATGACAATACTGTTATGCGAACCATGCTTTCTATAGCTGGTATTATGACTGCAATTTCGATTTTCCTATTATCGAAGTCAACTTCCGTAACCATGGCGATTACGACGCTTTCCTTTGCGTTGTTCTTCCTGCGCTGGGGTGGTTTATATTGGAGTGTTCCTGCAGCCATTTCGCAGCGCGAGCATGTCGGAACTGTCGGTGGATGCATGAACTTTGCTGGGAATATTGCTGGCGTCATCACTCCTATTTATATTGGGATAATTGTATCGACTACAGGTTCCTATTTCTTAGCTCTAATGGTGTTTGTCTTTGCTGGGATTCTCTTGGCAACCGTATCAAGCTTAATTAACTACAATAAGAAAATTGGCACAATCAATTAATGAAGGAGGAAAAAGTATTATGTCAGAACCAAAGAAAATCGGAATGCTCACTCCGTCATCCAATACGGTTTTAGAGCCAATCTGCTCAAGAATGTTATACAATGTACCTGAAGTGACCTGCCATTATGGCCGTTTTGAGGTAACAAAAATCTCACTGGAACAGGATGCTCTCAGTCAATTTAACTTTGAACCAATGCTGCAAGCAGCAGAACTGTTGGCCCATGCGGAAGTAGATGTGATTGCCTGGAACGGAACATCTGGCGGATGGCTTGGCTTTGATATGGATTATAAACTTTGTGAAGAAATTACAAAAAGAACAGGCATCCCAGCAACAACGTCTATGCTGTCACAGGTTAGAGCATTCAAAGAACATAATATAAAAACGATCCACATGGTTACGCCATATATCCCAGAAATCAATAAATTGATTGTTGAACAATATAAAAAGCATTGTAATGTAGAGACGGTTAATGTTTCTGGACTTGCCCAAACTGTCAACCGTTCTTTCAGTCAAGTTTCACAGGAAAGAATTGAGGAGCAGATTAAGGAAGTGTGCGTGACGCCTGCAGATGCACTAAGTGTGGTGTGTACAAACTTCCCTGCGGTAGGAAAAGTAGAATACTATGAGGAAAAGTATGAAATCCCCTTGTACGACACAATAAACGTGCTAATCTGGGAGTGTTTAAAAATGGTCAATGTCGATCCTGCCAAAGTAAAGGGTTGGGGAAAACTGTTTTCAAGGGTAACAGTAAACAACTAATACTTTTTCATGAGCATTTCAACCTGGCGGGGTTGGAATGCTTTTTATTTATAAAGAAGCAATTGGGTGCCGCATGGTGTTTTTTCGTCTTCACTGACGACTCCATACATTTTACGGGACAGAAGTTTGGCGCCCCAACCCCGATGTATACCACTTTCAATGACAGTACCAATATAAATTATACAATAATAAAGAACACTTGAAAATTTTTTGGAAAATAAATTCTATTATTACAAAAACGGAGGGAAGGCAATGATCTCGTTAACTTTTTATAAAGGAGAAAAGCTGTACCTGGGTATTAAGACAGAAAGAGGAATCTTGGACGTAGAGGCAGCCGCTAGTAAACACCCCCATATTCAATCAGCGCCGAAAACAACAGCTGAACTAATTGCTTTTGGAACAGAAAAGATCCGTGAGTTATTAGATTGGTCCAACAAGGAGGATTCCCTGCACTTAGACGAGGAGTCATTGACAGTTGGCCCTTGTGTTACTGAACCGCAAAAAATCATTGGTGTTGGACTTAATTACAAGGATCATGCAGCAGAGTGCGGGCTCTCATTACCGCCTGTCCCAATTATCTTCAGCAAATTTAATACAGCCATCCGGGCCCACGGGGAAGACATCTTGTTGCCAAAAAATACAAAGCAAGTGGATTATGAAGGTGAAATAGCGATTATTATTGGTAAAAAGGCCAAAAATGTGAAGAAGGAAGAAGCCCTTTCCGTTATCTATGGATATTGTATTACCAATGATTTAACAGCCCGTGATCTTCAAAAAGTAACCGGACAATGGCTTTTAGGCAAATCCTGCGACGGATTTTGCCCGCTTGGCCCATATCTTGTTAGTAAGGAAGAAGTAACAAATCCCAATAATTTAAGGATTGTTACGAAGCTTAATGGGGAAATTTGTCAGGATTCTAATACTTCCAACATGATTTTCCCATGCGAAGAACTCATCAGTTATTTATCAGACCACTTTACCCTTCAACCTGGGGACGTCATTTTGACCGGTACACCAGCAGGAGTCATACTCGGTAAACCTGAAAAACAGCAGGTTTGGCTAAAGGATAGTGATGAAATATCAATTGAAATAGACAAGTTGGGCACTTTGAAGAATAAATTTAAATCTGAAGGAAATAGCAGTTCCATAGTAGAATAATAATGTGAATGAAATTGAATTGTTGGAAAATTTATAAATAAATATTGAATATAGTATCTGAAAATGCTAATCTTTAATTGTGTAATATAACAGATTAAATAAATAATCTCTGTATTAATAAAGGTTTCTGTAAATATATTTTCGTATTTAGGTTGTTAATCCAAACATTTATAGTTTAGGATTTTAAATAACTACTAGTTTTAAGGAGGAATTATAGCATGTCCAACTATGTTAAGGCGGGGAATTTACAGGTTGCAGAAATCCTTTATCGATTTATCAATGAAGAGGCGCTTCCGGGTACCAATCTTGAAGTTGATGCATTTTGGTCCAATTTCGAACAAATTATCGAAGACCTGGCACCAAAAAATCGCGAATTACTTGCCAAGCGGAATGTAATCCAAGACAAAATTAATAAATGGCACAAGGAAAATAAAGACTTTGATGCCCAAAGTTACAAACAATTTTTAAAAGAAATTGGCTACATAGAGCCTGAAGTGGAAGATTTTCAGGTTACAACTGAAAACGTGGATGAAGAAGTTGCACTAAAAGCGGGCCCTCAGCTAGTGGTGCCGGTGGATAATGCCAGATACGCCCTTAATGCGGCAAATGCCCGTTGGGGAAGCCTTTATGATGCGCTGTATGGAACAGATGCAATTAGCGAAGACGGCGGGGCAACACGTGAAGGAAGTTATAATCCTGTTCGTGGTGAAAAGGTTATTACATTCGCACGAGAATTCCTTGACAAGTGCGTTCCTTTAAATGGCGGAAGCCACAGAGATGCCGTTCAATATGCAGTTGAATCAGGGAAATTAGCTGTATCTTTAAGCAATGGAACTACTGTTGGTCTTCAAGATGAAGCTAAATTTGCGGGCTATCAAGGAAACTCAGTTGCGCCATACGCAATCCTATTGAGAAATAATGGCCTTTATTTTGAAATTCAAGTGGACCGCAGCCATCCGGTCGGTAAAACTGATAAAGCAGGAGTCAAGGATATCCTGTTAGAATCAGCATTAACCACCATAATGGATTGTGAGGATTCGGTAGCAGCGGTTGATGCAGAAGACAAGGTTGGCGTTTACAGAAATTGGCTTGGATTGATGAAAGGGGATTTAACAGCAAGTTTCCAAAAGGGAGATAAGATACTCACTCGCAAATTAAACCCTGACAGAGAATATACTTCACCAGATGGAAAAATCATCACACTTAAGGGTCGTTCCCTAATGTTTGTAAGGAACGTGGGCCACTTAATGACAAACAACGCGATCCTGGATAAGAACGGCAATGAAGTTCATGAAGGCATCATGGATGCAGTAGTGACAAGTTTACTTGCAAAGCATACATTGCTAGGGAACGGTACCTATCAAAATTCCAGCAAAGGTTCCATTTATATTGTAAAGCCGAAGATGCATGGATCCGCAGAGACAGCGTTCGCTAATGAACTTTTTGAACGCGTAGAAGAAATTCTCGAACTTAAAAAGAATACCTTAAAAATTGGTGTAATGGACGAAGAGCGCCGTACCTCTTTAAATTTAAAGAATAGTATTTATGCAGTAAAAGAAAGAATCGTCTTCATTAATACAGGCTTCCTGGACCGAACAGGTGATGAAATCCATACTTCGATGGAAATCGGTCCAATGATCAGGAAAAATGAGATGAAATCATCGCTATGGCTGCAAAGCTATGAAAAGTCAAATGTCTTTAATGGCTTAGCTGCAGGACTGCAAGGCCGCGCGCAAATCGGTAAAGGAATGTGGGCAATGCCAGATTTAATGGCAGAAATGCTGAAGCAAAAAATCGGCCATCCGAAAGCCGGCGCAAATACTGCATGGGTTCCGTCGCCAACAGCTGCCACCCTGCATGTGCTGCATTATCACCAAGTGGACGTTACGAGTGTTCAGGAACAATTAAAAAGTGAAATTAAGGATTTACGAAACGATATTTTAGAAATTCCTGTCTCGCATAGCCGTAATTGGACAGCTGAGGAAATCCAGCAGGAGCTCGACAACAACGCTCAAGGCATCCTCGGATATGTTGTCCGCTGGATTGACCAAGGGGTTGGCTGTTCTAAGGTTCCGGATATTAACGATATAGGTTTAATGGAAGACCGTGCGACGCTGAGGATTTCTAGTCAGCATATCGCCAACTGGCTTCATCATGGAATCTGTAAGAAAGAGCAAGTATTAGAAACACTTAAGCGAATGGCAAAAGTGGTAGATGCCCAAAACGCTGGTGATGCTAACTATTCCCCGATGGCCGACAATTATGAGGAATCAGTTGCCTTCCAGGCCGCCTGTGACCTCGTTTTTGAAGGATACAACCAGCCAAACGGTTATACCGAACCGATCCTTCACCGCCGCCGGCTGGAGTTAAAAGCGAAATTATCCGTTAAAAATTAATCTGGGCGTTATGGTCCCTCAATGTGAATAAATGAAAAAGGCTGCCCAATGTGTGTATGGGCAGCCTTTTTGCATGAAATCAAAGGTTATTGGCCTTGTTGATTTCGTAATGCTTGCTCAGCGTAAGCAACGAGACGTTTTGTCATTTCGCCGCCGACTGAACCATTGGCTCGTGCGGTCGTATCAGCACCAAGCTGCACTCCAAACTCGTTGGCGATTTCTTCCTTCATTTGATCCAGAACATTGCCTGACCCAGGAACCAATAGTTTGTTTCTAGCCATGATACATCACTCCCGACGATAGTTTTGAGCAATAAAAATTGCTCGTATATAATGTATCCAATTTGATAAAGCTAATTCGTGGTGCCAGCCGCATCTCAATGTAAAAGGCCTGCCCCCTAGTCCTTTACAATCGTAAAGTAAGGGTCAGGCCGGCTTTTCCTTTGATTATTGTTTATTTTTGGCTGACTAATTCCTTATTTGAAACCACGTTCGCCTCGGCTAAATAATCATGAACTACCTCTGTGCGCGGGAGAGATAGGTCAGTAAGAATATGGGATGCTGAGACAACTTCCAGCACAGGAAAGTCAGCCAGCGGTGCAAGAGCATGGGCAAATAATTGCAAGCGGGCAGGGGATGTCCAAGCACCCTTGATCGTAATGTCCTTGATCTCACCACGGACAAGCTCGCAAATACGCGGTTTTCCATTCTGCCCTCGAATTAGCTTAAGCATATAGTATGGCTTACAAATTTCTTCACGAGCAGCTTCCAAATCGATTTGTTGGTGCTTATATCCCATCGTAGCGGTTGCTACTCGTAAGGCACCATAATCCAATGTACCTACAAGCGTGTCAGAATCTATGTATAAACTTGGTTTACCCAGCTTCTTTGGATACGCTCCGACTTCACGGCCTGCAGCAATGGCAGGATGATTATCCACATACATGCAGTGTACATAGTCACCTTTTTCACCATTGTAATTAACCTGAATGACTTGACCACATTCCGTATAAGAGCCTAGACCGGTAACATCTGGCATCTTGATCACTTCAAACTTCACAAGCGGCTCTTCGATTTCAAGCGGTTCTGGTACTACCTTTCTCAATGCCTCAATATCTGTACGGTAGACAATGTTTAAGTATTCACGATTATTAAATCGATATGGCCCGCGTGGGAAAGCAGGAGCGTCCAGCGGAGTGGAGATTTGTTTTGCAACTTCTTCTAACTTCATTTCAATCATCCTTCCAACAATTAATAGTAATGAAAATTTGTAAATTAAAATAATAAAAACCTTTTAGAAATATAAAAAAATGAATAATAATACAATTTTTATTGTACATGCTAAAATAGCTTTGTCAACACAATTTGCAGATTAGTCTAAATTTTTGGAAATATGTCGAAAAAACTCGAAAATGTTGTATTATCAACGTTTTGTTCAATACTTATTTTTAAAATCTTAATCTTCCAATATTTCAATGGAGTAGATTTACGATAAAAAAATATTATTCTTAAAAGATAAAAAAATTATTAAAAAGCCAATTGACAGAAAATTGATTCTTGTCATATTATTTAAATGATAACATACCAACCGGTTGGTATAAATGATAACATACCAACTGGTTAGTATAAAAGCAAAATATTAGTAATTCAGAGGGAGCATGGATGATGAACGATACGATTGAACAGATTCAAACGAAAGTCCAGTTTTTAAATGCCGAGGAGGCAATCGGGCAAATTCCAGAAGGATCCAGCATTATGGTAGGGGGATTTGGATTTCCCGGTATGCCTCGTCAACTTTCCAGAGCATTAGTTAAACGGGAAGACCTCACTAATCTAACTTTAATTACAAACAGTCTTGGAAGTGTATCCATACTAAATGATTTGTTTATCCAAAACCGCATCAAAAAAGTGGTAGGGAGCTTCTTTTCAACGAATAAAGAACTAGTAAAAGCCTATCGTGAAGGAAGCGTTGAGATTGAATTACTGCCGCAGGGAACATTTACTGAAGCAATTCGTTTAGGCGGAGCGGGGATTCCGGCATTTTTCACCCCAACTGCAGCGGGAACAGACCTTGCACGCGGGAAGGAAACTCGTATTTATAACGGCAGAGAGCATGTCCTAGAGCAATCGCTCACTGCTGATGTGGCCATCATTCGTGCTCATAAGGCTGATAAAGCGGGCAATCTCGTTTATAAAAAGACAGCCCAAAACTTTAACCCAGCCATGGCAACTGCAGCTAAATTAACAATTGTTGAAGTAGATGAAATTGTTGAAATTGGTGAATTAGATCCAGATAAAATTGTAACACCATTTATTTTTGTTGATATTGTTGTTAAAAGGGAGGAAGTAAAATAATGAGTGACTCTGTAAAACGCTATATCGCATGGCGCTGTGCACAAGAATTATCAATGGGGTGTGTAAATCTCGGGATTGGAATTCCAACCTTGGTGGCTGATTATTTACCAAAGGGACTTGTTACTCTACATTCCGAAAACGGTATTTTAGGCGCTGGACCAGAACCTGGACCTGATTTTGTTATTGATCCTGAGAACATGGATTTAGTTAATGCCTCAGGCGTTCAGCCAATTACCGCATTGCCGCATGCTTCATACTTTGATAGTTCTCTTTCATTCTGTATTATGCGCGGCGGTCATCTTGATGCGACTGTTATCGGAGCACTGCAGGTCTCCGAAACCGGTGATCTTGCCAGTTGGGCCGTACCGGGTAAAGACGTTCTTGGTGTAGGTGGTGCAATGGACCTCGTTGTTGGTGCAAAACGAGTCATTGCTGCGATGACACACCTATCGCCTAAAGGAGAGCCGAAAATTCTTCCGGAGTGTACATATCCTTTAACTGTAAAAAATCGCGTCGACACAATCGTAACGGAGTATGCTGTCTTTAAATTCCGAGAAGGGAAGCTTTATCTGGTAGAAATGGTAGATGAACTTACTTTCGAACAAATGAAGGAAATGACACCGGCTTCCTATGAAATTGCAGATGATTTTAAATGGGTAAATAGGAATTCCGTTACTGAAGAGGAACTTGTTTTAAAATAGAATTGGTATCTTAAACATTATCATATTAATAAAATACGAACCTTCAAAGGTTCCTTAGATTGCCGAGAAAGTATTTTTCTCGGCAATTTTACATTTTGTCTAAAGCATTATTGCAAGTTGATTTCCGCTCCGGACACTCTCCTTTACGTGGGAAATCCACGAAAATCACTCGAAAAGGAAGAGGAAGTGTCCGAACCAGGGGAGCCTGCGGACAAAATCGCTTGAAAGAGAGGAGAAAGTGTCCGAACCAGTGCCGCCTGCGGACAAAATCGCTTGAAAGAGGAGAAAGTGTCCGAACCAGTGCCGCCTGCGGACAAAATCACTTGAAAGAGAGGAGAAAGTGTCCGAACAAGTGCCGCTTTCGGACAAAATCGCTTGTGATAGAAGAGAAAGTGTCCGAACCACAGTTATACAGAAGTTTATCCAAACCAAGTAAAATAAAAGGCCATCGAAGTTTACTCGACAGCCTGAGAACCCTCTTGGATTCCTTTATAGTAGTGCCATACCTGCCCGGAATATAATTAATGGGGGGAAATGGGTTATTTTGCATAAAAGTTTTCTGTATAGTAAGGTTGCGACTCATTATTAAATGCGACGCCTACACCAAGATAGCGATATCCTTCACGCAGAATATTTTCCCGATGGCCGAGTGAATTCATCAGCCCTTCATGGGCGAAAATACTGCTGAATTGACCGTAAGCAAGATTTTCTCCGGCCAAGTGAAAAATAGTATGATCCTCTTTCATCCGATCAAACGGAGATTGTCCTTTCAAATTTGTATGGTCAAAATAGTCATTTACAGCCATATCCGTGCTGTGCTTTCGTGCTGTCTCCCTGACATGCTCATCCCATGTCAGAACAGGCAGCTGATGGGTGACCCGTATTGCGTTGGTTAAATCAAATAGCTGGTATTCAAACCCCTCTTTTAATGCAGGGCTTGCTTGTGTGTAAAAATCTGCTTTTCGCTGCTCCATATCTTTTCTAATGATCTGCATTGCAGTTACAGTATTTCCCTCATGTTTATCATAAAAAATGGTCACATAGGCATTATCCTTTAAATACACATCATAATCCCTGTCAGCTTCAAACTGATAAACATACCGTCCCTTTTGAATTTGCTTTAGAGGATTGCCCAGGATTGTATGAACCTCGTCCTTTGTGCTTCCGTGCTTAATCCCACTTGAAGAAGAGATTAAATCTTGATCCGTATATACTCCAGAAGCTTTATTGTTTTCATCGTACATCACCATAAAAAAATTATGGTAATTATTGTGGTAGGCGTACCAATCGCTCCCATACTCATTAAGGGAAGACCGTTTGGCTGCTCCTGCATTCATTTCTATTTGTTCCTTTGTCTGGCCTAGTTCAATATTTGATATAGAAAATAATTGTTTCTCTGGTGTTTGCAGCTTAATTTTTTCAATAGGTTCTTCTTTTATTGGTGTCTTCGGAACTTCCTCTAAATTTAGGTTTAACTTTTTCAGTAACTGTTCAACTTGGGCAAACATTTGACCAATCGTTGACATGATTTCCGGAATATTGACCTCTGATTGGATCTTATCAACTGCTTGAACCTTGTCAGTATGATCTAATTTTTGTTCAATAAGCGGGGCTGAATAATTAAATAAAAATAATAATGAAATAATAGCTAATATTCGTGTCAAATTTTCCCACCTCCATCACTTTCACATTCTCGCCAATCCTGCTGTAATCTATAAGTGTCTCTATGGGTTTAGTTCCTATTTTAACAGAAATTGTTGCAAATTAGCTTATTCTTAATTTTTTGGTACCTTCATATCATAAAAATAAAAAGGTCGGACAAGGTGATTACTATATTTGAGAAATTTTTTGCTACATTAATAGGAAGTATGCTGCTAGGTATTGGGGTAAATGGGTTCTTCATTCCTAATCATTTAATCGATGGCGGTATTTTAGGAATTGCCCTCATTATTTATTACTTTTTTAAATTTCAAACTGGAATTTCGATGATTTTATTAAGTCTCCCAATTTGTATACTGGCTTTGATAAAAGAAAAAGCCTACTTTTTAAGCAGCATTCAAGGATTGCTTGTTTCATCTTTATTTATTGATTTGCTTGCGCCGCTTAGAGACGAATTTTCCGTTTCGAGTTTGACGGGTGCGCTGGTAGGAGGAGTCATCATCGGAATTGGTGTAGGACTCATGCTTCGTCATAAAGCTAGCACAGGGGGTACGGATTTACTGGCTAAACTTATATCAAGAAGCTTTTCTACCAATCTTGCACTAACTATTATTTTCCTGGATGGGCTGATTGTATTGGCAGGATTCACCGTTCTCGATGTTCATCACTTTCTTTATTCTTGTCTTGCCATAGTAACGGTTGGCATTATCACATCAATAATTGAAGGTTATTAACTTTATGTTAATTGATGAATGCTGAATCAAAAAAGGCTAAAAGCGAGAACTTAATAATAATTAGCTTAGCAAAAGGAGAAAATGTCATGAACGAAAGTAAAGAAACACCGCATATCAAACCGAACGGGGTGGAAATTGCGGAAACCATCCTTTTACCTGGTGACCCATTACGCGCAAAATTTATTGCGGAGACGTATTTGGAAAATGCTCAGCAATTCAATTCCGTTCGGAATATGTTTGGATATACTGGAACCTATAAAGGGAAGAAAATTTCCGTCATGGGGACAGGAATGGGAATGCCAAGCATGAGCCTTTATTCCTGGGAATTGATACATATTTTTGGAGTGAAAAATTTAATCCGGATTGGAACCTGCGGAGCCATTCAGGATCATATGAATTTATATGATCTTGTACTGGCGATGGGAGCATCAACTGACTCTCGATATGTCCACCAATTCAATTTACCCGGAGAATTTGCCAATATTGCATCTTTTGAATTATTGGACAAAGCAAAGAAAGCGGCCGATCAAAAAGGGCTCCCAGTGCATGTTGGAAATATCCTGACCAGTGATATCTTCTACAATGCTGACCCAACCGCACTGGAAAAGTGGCAGAAGATGGGGATTCTCTCAGTAGAGATGGAGACGGCCGGACTTTATCTGAACGCAGCCTATGCAGGGGTGAATGCCCTGACGATCCTAACAGTCAGTGACCATATTCTTCGACGTGAACAAACAACCCCCGAAGAAAGGCAGACTGCTTTTACGAACATGATGGAGGTTGCGCTGGAGTTGGCATAATTAAATGTAGAAATTTTCCATATTGTTGAACTATAATATATTTAATAACAGGAATCCAAGGAGATGAGGGGAATGAACATAGTAAGGCCACCTTGTTAATCCAAACAACTTAAAATCCGTCCACCACCTTTTCTATTTGTAAAAACAAATTACAAATAGTGGAGGAGAGGTTAACTGGGTTATTCTAAAAATGTTCATAAACTGTATTTCATTGTATTTTTTCGGAGTCTAATACCTGCGTATGTAATAGAAAGGTTGTTTTGGCAAGAACGTGGTATGACGGTATTAATGGTGGTTTTCTGTGAAATCATTTATGCCGTGACCATTGTCATTTTGGAAATTCCAACAGGGATTGTAGCTGATAAATTTGGCAGGAAAGCACTACTAGTGGTTGGTTCCTTTTTATCGATGCTGGAATTTATCATCCTTCTGTTTGCCTTCAGCTTCTGGACGTTTGCCCTTGTTGTGTTTCTTGCCGGAATTTCAAGCGCCTGCCGGAGCGGTTCATTGAATGCTCTTTTATATGACACGCTTAAGGTGACTAACGAACATAAATCCTTTGAAAAAATAGTTGGAAGACTGAATTCGCTTGATTTTTTCGGGGCGATCCTTGCAGCACTTTCAGGGAGCGTAATGGCAAAATATTATGGATTTGAGGTCAACTATATTCTATCTGCGGCAAGGCAAGCATGTTAATTGCTTTTGCAATGACTGTTGTTTTAAGTGAACCCCCGTCCAAAAAGCTGCTCGTGGAAAAACAGACCAAAACGGTTGGATGGCGTGAATATTTTGTTAGCTCGATAGCTTTTTTTAAAAACAATCCTAGATTACTTTTGATTATTACAAATGCTATGGCCATTGCTGCCTGTGTGAAATACCTGGATGAGTTTTGGCAGCTGTATTTAGATGATATCGGCTTTTCTGTTTTATTTTTTGGATTGTTTTCTGGATTGATTTCACTTGCAAGGATTCCTGGGAATCTAATGGCGGGTTATTTAAAATATTATCTTAAGACGGAGACCATCATTCTTACAGTTCTTGCTATCACCGCCACTGGACTTATGTTTAGCGCCATGTTTCCGGGCTGGGTGGGTGTTACAATGATAGTTTTTGTATTTCTGGCCAGCGGAGTGATGGAACCGGTTGTGACAGGATATCTTCATCACAATGGTTCTTCGGAAATTAGAGCAACAATTGAATCATTTCAATCATTGATCGAGAGAGGGATTACATTCATCGTCGGTATTGGCTTTGGTTTGATCTCATCAAAAATTTCCGTCATAGCAGGATTCAGCTTTCTAGGAGCTGTTATCTTCATGTTTTTTCTTCTATTTTTTTTCAAAATAAGAAAAAGGCTGTCTGCATAGGCTGACTTTCCAATCATATAATAATATTATGTTAACTTAGAATTTGATTGTAATAAATTTTTCCATAATGTAGCACCCTAAAAGTGGAGGTGAAATTTATGGAAAAAGAAAATTACCAAATTGCCGAGAACCAGACGAATGAAACAGATAATGAAGCAATTATGAATAGAGTAAATCAAACCTTCGATAAAATTTCCCAAGATGTTAAAGAAATGATTAATGAAAATAACAACCAATTGTCATAAGAAGCGCCAGAAATGGCGTTTTTTTTGTTATTTTAAGTCCTCCTAATAATACCGGAGGAAACCGTACCGGACTGACCGTAGGATTGGCGACTACGGACAAAACTGGTGAAGAATCAGACGGAAATGTCCGCAGGATTAGCCTCTATGGACAAAACTGGAGGAGAATCACGCCGAAATGTCCGCAGGATTGGCTGCTTCGGACAAAACTGGTGTAGAATCACGCCGAAATGTTCTCAGGATTGGCTGCTTCGGACAAAACTAGTGAAGAAACAGGCCGAAATGTCCTCAGGATTGGCTGCTTCGGACAAAACTGGTGTAGAATCACGCCGAAATGTTCTCAGGAAAAAGTCCTTTAGAAAACAAAATCAATGAGAATCCCTTAAAATGGACTGCCAAACAAATTTATTACCAAACCTCACATTACATTGTTAATAAGTGTTAACATCCCCTTGAATGAATATGATAAATTAAATTTACAAATAAATTTTCCAACCCCGTATCTTTTCGTCTCCCAATATACGTTTATAGTGTAGAGAGTGCAAAAAGGAGTGAAAAACATGCTACACAAGTTTAAACCGAAAGACAATGACCATGCATATTCATATTGGCAGGAGCAGTATCCAAAACTCAAGCAGTATTGTCACTTTCTTACTCAAAACGCGTGGGATGGGGATGATGTTGCACAAGAAACTTATCTAAAAGCATTGAAATATGAAAATCAACAGCAAAGGGTAACACCCGCTCTGTTAAATAAAATCGCATATAACCACTGGGTGGATGTAATTCGCAAAAGAAAAAAGGAAAGCATTCAAGAGGAAACTGAATTTACCTGTAAATGTCTGAACGAGGCTCGGAATGAGCTATTTAATACTGTTGAGATACTTATCAATCATTTCACCCCAAAGCAATCAATAATCTTTTTATTAAAAGAAGCTTTTCTATATCAAATAAAGGAAATCGCCGAAATACTAAACACCTCTGAAATGGCGGTAAAGGCCAACTTGCACCGAGCAAAAAATCGGCTGGAAAAACTAAAGGATGAAGACCAGTCCCTAACCTCAGAAACATACTGGGATATCGATGAACGGGAGCAATTATCAGAACTCTTTTATGAGGCATTAAAGAGCGAAGATCCATCAATTCTTATTGAAGAAATAACTTCGTCTTTCAGCAAAATTCCAAAAGCTGATTCTATTCAAAGCTTCTCTCCTTCAAGCACTCTCTGCATGGCTGCCTAGCCAAAACTGCTTATAAGGAGACGATTTTAAATGAATACCATTCCATACGTGATTGAACATACAAATCGCGGCGAGAGGTCCTACGATATATATTCCCGCCTGTTGAAAGACAGAATTATTATCATTGGCGATGAAATCAATGACCATGTGGCTAACAGCGTGGTAGCGCAGCTTTTGTTTTTAGCTGCGGATAATCCGGAAAAGGAAATCTCACTGTATATTAACAGTCCAGGGGGTTCGACCTCTGCAGGTTTTGCCATTTTTGATACCATGCAATACATTCAGCCGGATATCAGAACCATCTGTACCGGAATGGCTGCGTCATTCGGGGCCTTGCTGCTCTTGGCGGGTACGAAAGGAAAGCGTGTCGCCCTACCAAATAGCGAAATCATGATCCATCAGCCGTTGGGAGGGGCAAGAGGGCAGGCAACGGAAATTGAAATATCCGCCCGCCGTATTTTAAAACTTCGAGAACACATAAATCAAATCATTTCAGAACGAACAGGGCAGCCTCTTGAAAAAGTGGCAAGGGACACAGACCGCGACTTCTTCATGAGCGCAGAAGAAGCCAAAGATTATGGGATCATAGATGAGATTTTATATCCTAAGATATAAGAAAAAACCTCTCGGATGTGTAATTATCTGGTCACTTTAGAAGTGCAGACAATCAATTAACAATGCAAAACACATGGTCTTCGCATCCGAAATCACGAAGTATTCCTAAACGTTGAAATAATTATTCGAGTGTCTACGAGTTGGGATTGATTTTTAATGTGATTTAAGAGGACGATTATATTGTGGGAATTTTTTTAATTCATATCAGAGTAGCCTATGTCAATCATTGGCTACTCAAGATACTTTTGGGTCAAACACTTTGGGCAGCCTAAAAAAATGGTTACCCAAAATGCTCTGCTTCACCCATTTCGGTCGCTAACAACCTCTATTGGCTACTCAAATTACTCTGCTTCACCTATTTCGGTCGCCAACAACCTCTATTGGCTACTCAAATTACTCTGCTTCACTCATTTCGGTCGCCAACAACCTTTATTGGCTACTCAAATTACTCTGCTTCACCCATTTCGGTCGCCAACAACCTCTATTGGCTACTCAAATTACTCTGCTTCACCCATTTCGGTCGCCAACAACCTTTATTGGCTACTCAAATTACTCTGCTTCACCCATTTCGGTCGCCAACAACCTCTATTGGCTACTCAAATTACTCTGCTTCACCTATTTCGGTCGCCAACAACCTCTATTGGCTACTCAAATTACTCTGCTTCACCTATTTCGGTCGCCAACAACCTTTATTGGCTACTCAAATTACTCTGCTTCACCTATTTCGGTCGCCAACAACCTTTATTGGCTACTCAAATTACTCTGCTTCACCTATTTCGGTCGCCAACAACCTCTATTGGCTACTCAAATTACTCTGCTTCACCCATTTCGGTCGCCAACAACCTTTATTGGCTACTCAAATTACTCTGCTTCACCCATTTCGGTCGCCAACAACCTCTATTGGCTTCCCAAAATGCTCTGCTTCACCCATTCCGTGCATCAACAACCTCCATTGGCACCCAAGGTAGATAGTTAATGGTAATTTCAGTCGTCAATCCCATATTATTAGGAATTAGCAGTGAAAAATCTTGCGAATAAGTCAGTGAATTGTCCTGTTTGTTTACTTTATGCACCTTAAAAGGGGACCCGTTAATTTGTAATCCAGGCGTTTTTTCATGAAAATGGCACACCATTATGCTTGTTGACTTCAGCAGAGCGTTCCTTTTTGATTCCAACCCAAACAAAAACAGACCCAAATACTACAAACAACGGCTCCAGCCAATTGGCTTCCGGTCCATTGGTAATCCGGTGCAACTGAAAAATCCAATGAAAAACAACAATATCGAAGCTCAAGAACAATCCGGCCGCAACGGTAAACCCATTGAAGAAGGACTGTGAAAAGAACCGGTAAAAGATAGCCATCAAGATCAATAGCACCAGCAGCCCTAAAAAGACGGCACCAATCCGCTGTGCTTGTGTTTCTGCCTTCAACCCCATCGCCAAGGCATCAATTAAATGAAAGAAAAAATCTGTTACAAAGAAAGCTGTAATCGCTCCAAGAATCCGCAATTGATATTTCCCCTTTTAGAAAAAAATGAAATCACTTTTAAAATTATATTCTAATAGACAGGCTTCGTTAAACTTTTTTTGAAAAAGAAATATATACATGAACCGCCACATTTTGGTAATAATGAAATAGGTAGTTAATCATAGCCAACAAAATGGAGGTATAATCATGTATACATCAATCCAAGAATTCGTACAGGAATGGAATCAAGAGTCGGGGTCTACACAAAAGATTATGGAGGCTTTGACTGACAATTCACTAAATCAAATGGTTACAGCTGATGACCGATCACTCGGGAGAATTGCCTGGCATGTTGTCACAAGTACACCAGGAATGCTGCATGAATTCGGTATCAATGTCGCCCAAGTTGAGAATGCAGGAACAGTACCCACATCAGCAAAAACCATCGCTGACGAGTTTCGCAAGGTAAGTGCTGATACAATTGAAGCAGTCCAGCAACAGTGGACCGACGACTCCCTGAAAGAAATGAAAAATGTTTTTGGGATGAACATGCCAAAAGCGGTCACCCTTGACCTTCTTATCAAGCACATCATCCATCACCGCGGCCAAATGACAGTACTAATGCGCCAGGCTGGGCTCCAAGTGCCAGGTGTTTATGGTCCTGCCAGGGAAGAATGGAGCCAAATGGGAATGGAAGCACCTGCCATATAATCATTTTCTGAGCACGCTAAAAAATAGCGTGCTTTTTCAATTTGAAAAAGGAAGGGAAATTAGCTAGACAAGTTGAATATAGATGTAATCAAGAAAAAAAGAAAGGTGGTACAAATATGGAGGTTACACCAAGACCGGCGTCCACGGTCGTTTTATTGGATCATCAGAACAGAGTTTTCTTGACACAAAGGCCGAAAACGATGAAATTTATGGGGGGGTTTTATGTTTTTCCCGGGGGAGCGTTAGATGGAGGCGATGAGGCTCACGACGACGAATATATTAGCAATGAAAAACGGGATGTGTCCTTCAGCCAGTCATATTATATCGCTGCGGCACGTGAATTATTTGAAGAAGCCGGGATTCTCCTATGTCAAAAAGACGACGGTTCAACAGCCATTTTGGAAGAGGAAACCGCTATAGAATACCGCCGTCTTCTAATAAAAGGTGACATTTCTTTTTTACATATGTTAAAAAAGGAAGCGCTTTATCTAAATCTAGAAAACTTAACATATTTTGGACGAATTATTACACCAAAATTGAGCAAGATTCGCTTTGATACAAGATTCTTTCTTGCTAGGCTGCCTGAGGGCCAAACTCCAAGACCTGACGAAATTGAAATTGATGATTCCTTATGGATTACTCCTCAAGACGCTCTAACCCAATATGGAGAAGAAAAGATATCTTTAGCTCCGCCGACAATTCATACCTTGAAATCGATTGCTGAATATGTAAAGGGCGGTCCTCTTACGATGCCGGAGTTTAATGTATCAGACTATAAGATTGTTTTTTAAAGAATAAACTTCTTCTTGCTGCGTGACGGATTCCTCTTTTATTAATTTGATTAAATGTGCCTCGGTTGTTCTTTTTGCCACTTCAAACACACTGGGATGGATGGAATCTTGATAAATGATATTTGTTAACTCCACAGAAGTTAAGCTCGTATGTTCTTTCAATAAATCCTTAATTTGGTTTTCTCGAAACAGTCTTCGGTTCAATACGAACTTTATGTGCTGATAAGGCGTTGTGACCCATTCCCCATGGCCAGGACCGATTTTACTGATTTTTAATTGCTCAAGACGATGAAGGGTCGTAAAATAATCGCTCATGTCACCATCCGGAGGGCCAATCCAGGATGTTCCTTCCGCAACAATATTATCTCCGGCAAGGAGAATTTGTTGGGAAGGAATATACAGGTTCAACTGGCCTGCCGTATGGCCTGGGGCATGTAGAATATGTATTTCCTCACCAGCGATACGCAGGATGTCCCTGTCATTTAAATAAGAAATATTGCTCCAAGGTGAAATAGCTGATTGGGTTTCCTCTTTTTCAAGGTGATGACAGTACACAACCGGATTCCAGTCGATCAGCTGACAAACACCTGGAGCATGATCAGGATGAGCGTGTGTAAGAATAATCGTTTCTGGGACAGCGATTTCATTTTCAACAAGGGCTTTTTCTAATTCACTTCGCGTTTCCGGCTGGTCATATCCAGCGTCAACCAAGATGCTTTCCTGTGCGTTCCCAATCAAATAGCAATTTGTTGTCATATGGGGCAGCAAAGTAGGGGTAGGAATGGGAACACGAATTATTTTTAGTTCATTTACATTTTTCACAAAAAACATCCTTTCAACCTTTTTCGGCAAATTTCTATTTAATTACTAATTTATTCATCGTGCTAATGAAAAAATCCTGCTGAAAAATAGAGAAAAGGGCGCACAGTCATTTTACTTCGGCCATTTTTGAGTTAAGGAATGAATAAAGGTTTTCACATTCCGCTTTTCTTCCATAATCGGTGAGTATACATAGGAAAGGGTTCGGTTAAAAGTTTGATTTTTTACATTAATGATAGATAGTAGTCCTTGCTTGACATCCCTGTCAATGACACTGCGGGACAAAAGTGACAGCCCCATCCCGTTGATGAGCGTTTCTTTTATTCCTTGGCTGCTGCTGATGGTTAAAAAGGATTTAACCTTCAAGCCATTGGAACGGATGACATGGTTTAAATACTCGCGGGTTCCGGATCCATTTTCCCGTGTTACCCACGTTTGATTCTGCAGATCAGCTATCGTGACTTCCTTTTTTTGCGTAAGCTCATGAGTATTTGATGAAACCACGAAAAGCTCGTCTTCCATAAACGGATGGACCGATAATTCCTTTTCATTGGTGTGACCCTCAATTAATCCAATATCCACTTTATACAATTTTACCGATTGTGCGATTTCCTCGGTATTGCCGATAACCACATGAAGATCCAATTCTGGATATTCCTTTTGAAGCTCGATTAGCAAAGCTGGGAGGATGTACTCCCCAATCGTAAAACTGGCCCCGATGATTAATTCTCCTTTTATGGAATCTTGATGTTCAAGAATGTCCAGCCTAGTTTGTTCGTAAATGGTAATCATTTGCTTAGCTCGTTCGTAAAGGATCTCACCCGTCGGAGTGATTTGCAGGAATTTTGGAGAGCGCAGAAATAATTTTGTTTGAAATTCTTTCTCTAGATTTTTGATATGTAAACTCACACTGGGCTGTGACATTAGCAGCAACTCTGCAGTTTTCGTAAAATTTTTAACCTCTGCCAGGGTGACAAAGGTTTTTAACTCTTCGTAATGCATAACCAACCCGCCTTATTATTAGAAATACTAATAGTTTTAATAATTAATATTTATTTTACTAATGTTCAGATATTCGGTAAAGTGAAAATGAAATAAATGCATGATGGTTTTTATTTAATTCCTACTTGACTTATAGGAATAGTAAAACTATTATAATAGTAATCAATTTTTCAATGAAAATGATGTCTTAGAGCAATTTCAAAAATGGCTTATTTTCCTTAGGGGAGTGATATTTTTTGCAACTTCAGGTATTGAACAGTCCATTTACAGAGGAGCAGGCAGAGCTCCTAAAACGTCTACTGCCAAGCTTAACGGAATCGCAAAAAGTCTGGTTAAGCGGGTACTTTGCTGCCTCTGCAAATTCAATCGTATTGGGAGCACCTGCAGGTCAGCCTGTGCAATCCCAAAGCGTATCCAAAGAGGTAACGATTCTTTATGGATCGCAAACCGGAAATTCCAAGGGTCTGGCGAAAAAAGCAAGTCAGGCACTTGAGGGGATCGGTTATAACGCAACCGTTTCGGCGATGAGTGATTTTAAACCAAACAATCTAAAGAAGGTTCAAAACCTTCTCATTATTGCCAGTACACATGGTGAGGGTGAGCCGCCTGATAACGCAAAATCCTTCCATGAGTTCTTATTTGGAAAACGGGCGCCAAAGCTTGACGGTCTGCAATTTTCCGTTTTGGCACTTGGAGACAGCTCATATGAGTTTTTCTGTCAAACCGGAAAAGATTTTGATAAACGTTTGGAAGAGCTTGGAGGAACTAGACTTTATCCACGCTTTGACTGTGATGTGGATTTTGACGAGCCGGCAGGTGAATGGCTGCAAGGTGTTCTTGGCAGCTTGAATGATGTTCAGGGTGGAAGTGGAGCACCAGCGCCAGTACCTGCACGAACAACTCAATCTGCTGAGTCTGTGTATTCAAGAACTAATCCGTTCCGTGCGGAGGTACTTGAAAATATTAATTTAAACGGCCGTGGTTCGAATAAAGAAACTCGTCACCTTGAATTATCGCTTGAAGGATCAGGTCTCAGCTTTGAGCCGGGTGACAGCCTAGGGGTTTTTCCAGAGAACGATCCTGCGCTAGTTGAGTTGTTACTTCAGGAATTAACTTGGAGTCCGGATGAGGCTGTTACTGTGAAACAAGGGGATGTCCGTCCACTTAAAGACGCGCTTACTTCTTATTATGAAATTACCGTGTTGACTAAACCACTGCTTGAAAAAATCGCTCAGGTTTCAACCAATGTTGAGTTGAATGAGCTTGTAGCGGCAGGCAATGAAGGTCAATTAAAGGCTTATATTGAGTCCAGAGATTTACTAGATTTAATCCATGATTTCGGTGCTTGGGGAGAATCTGCACAAGAGTTTGTATCCGTATTACGTAAAATCCCTGCACGACTTTATTCCATTGCTAGCAGTTTGTCAGCTAATCCGGATGAAGTTCATTTGACTATTGGCGCCGTCCGCTACGAAGCACATGGCCGGGAACGGAAAGGTGTCTGCTCAATTTTAACAGCGGAGCGTCTTGAAGCAGGGGATACCTTGCCGATTTTCATCCAACATAATGAAAACTTTAAACTCCCTGCTAACCCGGACGCACCGATTATTATGGTTGGGCCGGGAACCGGTGCTGCGCCATTCCGTTCGTTCATGCAGGAACGTGAAGAGGCAGGTGCAGAAGGTAAAGCTTGGATGTTCTTTGGCGATCAGCACTTCGTAACCGACTTCCTTTACCAGCTTGAATGGCAAAAATGGCTGAAGGACGGCGTGCTCACAAAAATGGATGTAGCGTTTTCTCGCGACCAGGCTGAAAAGGTATATGTCCAGCACCGCATGTTAGAGCACAGCAAGGAATTATTCGAATGGATTGAAGAAGGGGCTTACTTCTACATCTGCGGCGACGAGAAGCACATGGCACATGATGTCCACAGTACATTACTTGAGATTATTGAAAAAGAAGGCCAGATGAGCCGTGAAAAAGCAGAAGAGTATTTAGCCGAAATGCAGCAGCAAAAACGCTATCAGCGTGACGTATATTGATTTGGTTTTGAAAGGAGTCTTTTCAACATGGTGAACTCAATTTTAAAAGCACCGGATGGTAAGCCAAGTGATGTCGAGCGAATAAAAGTAGAAAGCGACTATTTACGCGGCACGCTGAAGGAAGTAATGCAGGACCGGTTGAGCGCAGGTATTCCTGATGATGACAACCGTTTGATGAAGCATCATGGCAGTTATTTACAAGATGACCGTGACCTTCGGAATGAGCGACAAAAACAGAAACTAGAACCAGCTTATCAATTTATGCTCCGTGTCCGTGCACCAGGCGGTGTGGTAACACCGGACCAATGGCTGGTATTGGATAGGCTTGCCGATAAGAACGCCAACGGCACCATCAAACTGACAACTCGTCAGTCGTTCCAATTTCATGGCATTTTAAAATGGAACATGAAAAATACGATTCAGGAAATTCATAACACTCTGTTGACGACGCTTGCAGCATGCGGTGATGTCAACAGAAACGTAATGTGCAACCCGAATCCATATCAATCAGAAATCCATTCGGAAGTTTATGAATGGGCAAAGTATTTAAGCGATTATTTATTGCCGCGTTCAAGAGCCTATCACGAAATTTGGCTGGATGAGGAGAAGGTGGCTGGAACTCCAGAGGTAGAAGAAGTGGAGCCATTATACGGTCCAACTTACCTCCCGCGTAAGTTCAAGATCGGGATTGCTGTACCTCCATCGAATGATATCGATGTCTTTTCCCAAGACCTTGGTTTAATTGCGATTGTAGAAGACGGAAAGCTTGCTGGCTTCAACGTAGCTATCGGCGGCGGGATGGGAAGTACACATGGCGACAAAGCAACATATCCACAGGTTGCGAAAGTCATCGGATTCGTTACTCCTGACAAAATCGTGGAGCTAGCTGAAAAGACTATTTCGATTCAGCGCGATTACGGAAATCGCTCTGTCCGTAAAAATGCACGTTTCAAGTACACAGTAGATCGTCTTGGTCTGGAGACAGTTAAGACTGAATTAGAAAACCGCCTAGGCTGGAGCTTGGATGAAGCGAAACCATATCACTTTGATCATAATGGCGATCGCTATGGATGGGTGAAGGGCGTTGGCGGCAAGTGGCATTTTACCTTGTATGTTGAAAATGGACGTGTGAAAGATTATGAAGATTACAAGCTGAAAACAGGCTTAAAGGAACTTGCCAAAATCCATACTGGTGATTTCCGTTTAACACCAAATCAGAACCTTGTGATTGCCAATGTTTCAAGCCAGAAAAAGAAGAAGATTAGCGAGTTAATGGAGCAGTACGGGTTAACTGATGGAAAGCACCATACGGCACTGCGCCGAAATTCAATGGCATGTGTTGCGCTGCCAACATGCGGCTTGGCGTTTGCTGAAAGTGAACGCTACTTGCCAAAGCTAATTGACAAGATAGAAGAGATTGTAGATGAAAACGGTCTTCGTGACGAGGAAATTACGATCCGCATGACCGGCTGTCCGAATGGCTGTGCCCGCCCGGCGCTGTCAGAAATCGCGCTAATCGGGAAAGCGGTCGGTAAGTACAATTTGTATATCGGGGGCGCTTTTGACGGCAGCCGTATGAACAAAATGTACCGTGAAAACATTGGTGAAGCGGAAATTCTAAATGAATTGAGCGTCCTGCTTGGCCGTTATGCGAAGGAACGTAATGATGGAGAGCATTTCGGAGACTTCGTCATCCGTGCTGAAATCATTAAAGCTGTAACAGACGGAACTAATTTCCACGACTAATTAATAAGAAGGGGCATGAGGCCGCTGTGCATTAAGCAGTGCGGCTCAAGCCCCTTTTCTTATTTGGAGTTTGATAGGTTGCAAGAACAGCGCCTGTGATGGTTATGATGCCGCCTAGCAGGGTTGCCAAGGATACGCGCTCTTCTAATAACAATACACCAAATACAACGGTCCAAACAGGCAGCAAATTGATAAAGGGTGCCGCAAGTGCCGGTCCGACCATTTCAACTCCCGCGCTCCAGGAGAAGAAGGCAACAACAGAAGCTAATGTACTAACGTAGACAACTGTAAGCCATGTGGAGCCAGTCATGTGAATCATTCCCGTATCAACTGTGCCGACACAGCTTAATGCGCTTAGGAGGGTGCCGTAAAAGGATGCTCCGGCCGTCATGGTCAGTGGATCTATACTTTTCCCATATTTTTTGCCGAGAACCGTATACATTCCCCAAGCCAAGCAAGATAACAGAATCTCAACTTCTCCGATTAGGGAACCGTGGGACGCCCCACCTTGTTTTCCCTGAATTAAAATCATCACGCCAATCACAGAAAGGACAGCGCCAATCCACGATTTAGCATGAATCTTATCTTTTAAAACAAACGGAGTAAACAGCAAAATGGCAATCGGAATTCCCGCAGAAATCATACCGGCGTGCGAAGCGCTTAAGGACCTTAATCCTAAGTAATTTAATGTAGAAAAGGCAAACACTCCAAAAAATCCAAGAATCAAAAATTCCTTCCATTTTTTTATGATTGGGAAATCCTTCTTATTAAAAGTAAGAATCCCCCAAAGGAGTATGGTCGATATTCCCCAACGTATCGTATTTAGCAGCGTTGCCGGCAGAGCCGGTGCCAGGAAACGTCCGCATATGTAGTTACCGCCCCAAAGAATGGTGGCTAAGATTAATAGTGCAACACCTTTTTTCATGTAGATTACCCTTTCTAGTTGGTCTCAAAACACTCTGTTTATTCTATTAAATTATAATACTACTTTAAAATTATTTAGGAAAGCGAATGGTTTTAATTTTTCAAAACATTTAGAAATAAATTCTTGCATCTAAGGATTTTATATTATACTATTTAAAATAATATCAATCTTCAATTAGATGCTTTAGTAAAATAGCATTATATTGAACTATTTATTTTTCAAAAAAGGAAGCGACTAACATTGAATTATCCATTTGCATCTCGAACTCAAAGCTTTGAATCATCTGCCGTGAGGGACATCCTAAAGGTAACGCAGCAGGCTCATGTCATTTCATTTGCAGGAGGACTGCCTGCCGAGGACATATTCCCAGTGGAAGCGGTAAGAACTGCCTACGATAAAGTTTTTTCCTCTGGAAACAACGCTTTACAATATGGTTTAACTGAGGGCTTTATTCCGCTTCGTGAAATGATTCAAGTAAAAATGGAGCGTAAGGGGATTAAATCTGCCCCTGAAAATATATTGGTTACAACAGGATCCCAGCAGGTAATTGATTTGTTCTCAAGAATCATGCTGAACGAAGGAGATGTCGTGCTTACCGAGGATCCTACCTATCTATCAGCCTTGCAGGTGTTCCACTCATACGGAGCAGAGGTAATTGCTGTCCAAAGTGATCAGGAGGGAATGGACCCTGAGGATTTAAAGAATAAACTGGAACAATACCAGCCTAAATTTGTTTATGTCATTCCAACTTTCTCAAATCCAGACGGAAAAGTTTGGAGCGCGGAAAGACGTCAGCATTTATTAGACCTTTGCTATCAATATAATATTTTTATATTAGAAGACGATCCATACGGGGATATTCAATTCCATGAAGACGAGCATTACCAGCCGCTGGCATCACTTGATGAGCAATCTACCCATGTCGTTTATACGAGTACCTTTTCGAAATCCGTTGTTCCAGCACTGCGTACAGGCTGGGTAACCGGCCCGATTGAAATCATTCAAATGATGGCGAAAGCCAAGCAAATGAACGATTTGCATTCGAGCAGTCTAGATCAGCAGGCACTTTATTATTTGCTGCGTGATTTTGATTTGGATTCTCATATCCAGACAATCCGCCGCGAGTATTATCATCGAATGACGATTATGCGGGATTACATTGCGAAACTCGGCACTGACTTGTTCAAATGTGCCGAACCGAAAGGCGGCATGTTTATGTGGGTCGAGGCCAATGCAGAGATCAATACCACTGCATTGCTTCACCAGGCAGTTGAAAAGGGTGTTGCCTTCGTGCCCGGCGCGCCATTCTATGTTGGTCGACCTAAATACAACACCTTCCGCTTAAACTTCAGCCATTCTTCACCTGAACGGATTCAGGAGGGAATGGACCGGTTGGTAAGTGTTCTACTGAAGCCGGCACATTCTAAATAAATTTAGGTAAAATAAGTGTTAAGGATTAATATTTTAGGTCCCGGGGCTGTCGAAATACTTTCGATAGCCTTTTATTTCATTCGTTACAGTTAGCAATTCAACGTACTAATTGTTGAAGGCTTTTAACAGTCTGTTTATCTCAGCTAATATGTATATTAGTGATCTATGCTGATGAACGGGGAATCTTTTCAAGAATTCGGGTGGATATAAGCGCCCTATGCTACCAAACTGGCTATCGTTTCAAAAGTACGGGTGTTTATAAAGGCCCTATGCTACCGAAACGCCTATCATTTCAAAAATACAGGGGTAAATAAATGCTCTATGCTACCGAACTGACTTTCGGCTCAAAAGTACGGGCGTTTATAAAGGCCCTATGCTACCGAAACGCCTATCATTTCAAAAATACAGGGGTAAATAAATGCTCTATGCTACCGAACTGACTTGCGGCTCAAAAGTACGGGCGTTTATAAAGGCCCTATGCTACCGAACTGACTTGCGGCTCAAAAGTACGGGCGTTTATAAAGGCCCTATGCTACCGAAACGCCTATCGTTTCAAAAGTACGGGCTTATACAAAATCTCGGCTATTTATAGTGTTAAGGATTAATTTCCTTAGCACTTTTTTATGAGTTAATATCACTCAATGGTAAATTTCGACAACATTTTTAACCTATATTTGTTATGATTTCAGTCGTAAACGAAAAATGTCCAACCTATACCTTTACGGAAAAGGGATAAATAAATGAACCGCAGCCATTTGCGTATTATTGATTTAAGTGTTCCATTGGATATTAGAGCTAAGGAACCGTTCCCTCCTGAAATCATCTATGAATCACACGAACAGGGGGCGGAGCAGGCAGCTAAAATACTAGGCTTAAAGGCAAGTGATTTTCCGAACCGTGCTGCCTGGGCGGTGGAAACGGTCACTCTGACTACACATACCGGAACACATGTTGATGCGCCTTGGCATTACGCTGCCAAAACTGCCGGGGAACCCTCTAGGACAATTGACCAGCTTCCTCTCGAATGGTTCTATGGCTCAGGTGTTCTCTTTGATTTTAGCGACCGGCAGCCTGGCTATGAAATCCAAATAGAAGATTTGGAGACACAACTGCAAGAAATGAATTATCAGCTGAAACCTTATGACATTGTGTTGATAAGAACAGATGCCGATAAAAAATATTTCGAAGAAAACTATGCTGCAGTTCATGCAGGGGTTTCCGCGGATGCAACACGCTGGCTTATCAAAAAAGGAGTTAAAGTCATGGGAACGGACGGCTGGGGGTGGGATATTCCACTCTATCATCAGGCGGCCGATTATAAGCAAAATCCCCGTGATGGTGTCCTGTGGGCGGCCCATTATGTTGGCAAGGAAGCAGAATATTGCCAAATTGAAAAACTGGCAAACCTTGAGATGCTGCCTGCCAGACATGGCTTTAAAGTAGCGGTTTTTCCGGTGAAAATAACAGGGGCAAGCGCTGGTTGGGCTAGACCAGTTGCCATTTTTGATTAAAGGAGATTATAAGGAATGAAATTTATAACATTTATTGATGCAAACGGCCGCCAAAAAGCTGGCTGGCTGAAGGATGAGAACGTCTATGATATAAATCTTGTCAGCAACGGTGAACTGCCAGACAATCTATTAGAATTAATTAAGAACTATTCCGGATATTTGCCAGTTCTGAAGAGTTTGAAAGAAAAAGCGGAGCCATCCTTTAAGTTAAACGAAGTTAAACTAACAGCACCGCTGCCGAATCCGCCAAGTGTAAGGGATTTTATGGCTTTTGAACTTCATGTATTGAATGCCAGGAAACTGACTGGCCGCAAGGTACCCGAGGAATGGTACGAAATACCTGCCTTTTATTTTACAAACCACTTAGTATTGTCGGGCCACAATGAAAAAATCGAACGCCCGCCCGGTTGTTTGGCTTTGGATTATGAACTGGAGCTGGGCTGCATCATCGGTAAGGAAGGGAAAAACATCAAGGCTGAGAACGCCGAAGACTATATTTTCGGCTATACCATATTAAACGACTGGTCCGCCCGTGATCTGCAGCAGAAAGAGATGAAAATCGGGCTAGGGCCGGCGAAGGGTAAGGACTTTGCTACAACCATCGGACCTGTCATCGTTACAAAGGATGAACTTGAAAAATATCGCTCCGGCCGCGGCTTTGACTTAGCGATGACGGCCACGGTAAATGGAGAATTGCTATCGAAGGGAAATGCCAAGGATCTATATTACTCATTTGGGCAAATGATCGAAAGGGCATCAGCAGGAGTCACGCTCTACCCGGGAGATATCCTTGGATCCGGTACAGTTGGAACAGGCTGTCTTTTGGAACTTGGGCAAGAGGAACATCGGTGGTTAGAACCGGGTGATACAGTAGAACTAGAAATCACAGAGATAGGTAAATTAAAGAACCAGATTATTTAATTCTTGTTTGAGACATGTTCTATTTTTTCAAAGTGTTTTGTTTTCTGAAGCCGCCCACAAATTTGTGGGCGGCTTTCTTAACCCCATAAGTGCAGCTACGCCTCTGTCTTCGCCCTTAAGGGCTCGCCAATCGGCGAGTTTTCCTTATACCACTTATAGCAAAAAATAACAACAATAATTAGGTCAATTGCATCGCCTCCATAGTACATTAACATGCCCCCTAACTCAGCCTGCTCAGCAGGAACTCCTGCAGGCGGATGGGCATAAATGTACTTGGATAGGATTCCGTGCCCGGCAAACGCCGCTGCCATTACAATTCCACGGTATATAAAGGTTCTTCGACGAGGTACCGGATCAATATAAACAAGCGCGGAGGTAAATAGATATCCTCCAAGAAAGACGTGCAAATGTACTGCCGCGTAAAGAAGAGTATGTTTATGCATAGCCATATAAAGGTCACTTGTATAAAGAACCCAAAGTCCTCCGACGTTTATTAGGGAAGCAACAACCGGATCACCAAGAAACAGAAAATACCTCTTTTTTAAAAAGGAAACTAGCCTCCGCGCTGTGATCACGTTTAATGTTCGCAAGATTAGTTTCATGGGAGCTGCCAATACCATTAACAAAGGAGCCAGCATGCCCAAAAGCAGGTGGCCGAGCATATGTGCGGTAAAATCTTGATGGGCCCTCGAAGCTACAGGGCCTATAACTGCAACAGCAGTACAACATATGGCTAAAACAAAGAAACATGTCCGGTTCAGCGGCCATGACTTTTTTCGGAATTTTAAAAGATAAACTGCTAATAGATACAAAAACAATATCAGAACGGTCGGCAATATAAGGACAAGCTGTAAAAATGTTTCATCCATATAATGAGTACCATGATCATTGGAGTGCATTTTCTGGCAGCTCTCCTGAAGGCAAAGATTTTCTCCGTGCCCGGAGAAGAAGAATGAGGCCTGCGATTATAATCATCATAGCCAGAACGTTCCACACGATGTCATAGGGCATGATTTCAACGTTATAGCGAATCTGGTGAAGCTTCATCAGTTTGTGCTGTACGATGCCATCATATAGATTAAATAAACCTGCACCGAGGCACATGCCTGCTAACCATCTCGTCGTCTCCCATGCGTTCCGGCGCCGCAAATCTGCCGCCATAAACAACGCCCCTACAGTCGCAATCCAACTAAACGCATGGAAAAGTCCGTCAGAAATCAGACCAATACCATTAGTGGATTTGTCATAGAAGTGATGCCAGTGGAGAAGCTGGTGAAAAACAGTCTCATCAATAAATGCCACTAATCCAAGACCAAACAGGAAGCCCGACCAAACATTTCGGTTAGAATAAACTACTTTCTTATTTTTTTGATTAATCGTTCCAGCCATATTACCATCCTCGTTTTTTTCCTATTATTAATTTATCCGAAATCGAATAGCTATAATCCGAATTTAGGACTAAAGAACTAATTTAGCCATAAATGACAAGTTTCCTCGCTCTACTTAATAAGAATAGTTACGACAGACAGAAAATTTTTAAAGGGGGCTCTTACAATTGAAAAAGAAAAAGTTTCTTCTCTCTATTATTTTTGTTATGGTCATGTCTATGATTCTGGCAGCATGCGGTTCCAGCACGAAGGAGGAGGAAGAAACCACTAGCGGGACAAGCGGCGGTAAAAAAACAGAAGAAAGGCCAAAATTCATCAGTATTTTGACTGGTGGAACAGGCGGGACCTATTATCCTCTAGGTGGTTCATTTGCCAAGATTATTAAGGATGCCACAGGAATCGAAGCAAACGCTGAGACTTCAGGAGCTTCCGCAGAAAATATGAACACATTAAAAAATGGTGACGGAGAAATTGCTTTCACCCAGACCGATATTGCGGCTTATGCTGTTGATGGTAAGTTGATGTTTAAAGAAAAGGTCGGAAATATAAAGGCCATTGCCACCCTCTATCCGGAAACTATTCAAATTGTCACCACAAAGAAATCAGGCATCAAAACCATCGCAGATTTGAAGGGGAAAAAGGTTTCTGTGGGGGCACCAGGTTCCGGAACAGCAGCAAATGCTGAGCAAATTCTCGAAGTGCATGGCCTTTCCTTCAATGATATTCAAAAGCAAGACCTTTCCTTTGATGAATCTACCCAAGGAATTCAGGACGGGACGATTGATGCAGCATTTGTAACAGCAGGTACGCCAACAGGAGCGGTAGAAAGTCTATCTGCGACAGAAGACGTGGTGATTGTTCCGATTGCCCAGGATAAAATTGACGCGCTGATTAAAAAGTATCCATACTATATCAAAGATGAAGTTCCATCCGGAACATATGGGCTCAGAACTACGGTTACTACTGTAGCTGTTCAGGCTATGCTTGTAGCAAGAAGTGATTTGTCAGAACAAGTTGTATACGATATTACGAAAGCCATTTTTGAAAATCTCGATAAAGTGACCCATGCCAAAGGGAAACTGATAAAAGTGGAGAATGCCTTAAATGGGGTAGGGATCGATGTCCATCCGGGAGCAAAAAAATACTTTGATGAGAAAGGCGTCAAAGCCCAATAAAAACTATCTAGTTCACATATAATGACCGGCTCTGGCAAACGCCAGCCGGTCTCGTTTTCTTCATCAGTAAGGAGGAAAAATGAAAATCCCTAAAATAGCACAAACAATCATTGTGCTAGCAATCTGCTTGTCAATCGCTTCACTTGTAATAGCATCCATTCCGCTCCGGCAAGCACTCGTATTCACACCAGTTCATTCAACTTCTAAAACCGCTTTTATTCTATTAAATAAGGAATCTACTTTTCAAATTAAGTACACCCATTCGATCCACCTGTCTGACGTAGTGGAAAGCTACAAAATCACCGCTAAGCAGCTAATCCTGCAATATGAGTTGGAATATGAGGATACATCAATCGGGATGCCGGCCAATGCCGAAAAGGGAGAACGATTTGAACAACTTAACGGAAAGTATTACATCAAGAACATGAAACGAATTTTCCCATCCTTTTATTTGCGAATCGGACAGGTTCGGGCTAATCACCGCGTCATTTTTAATCATAAGGAATATCCTTTAGCGCATACCATTAAACCGGGAACAGTCGTTAAAGTAGAAATACGGAAACTGAATATATTTCAAATTTGGAAAGGAGTGAACATCCTTGAGTATTCATGAGGAAGCACTGTCTGAAGAAAAACAGCAGGAGCTTTTAGAAAAATACGACCCGGAAGCAGGAGCAAGAAAGCTGAAGGGCAAGATTGGCTGGATTGTGTTTGCCATTTTGTTGGCCTTTTCTATATTTCATCTCTATACGGGAATTTTCGGAGTGTTAACTGCCCAACTGCAGAGGTCCATTCATTTAGGTTTTGCATTAGCGCTTATTTTTTTACTTTTTCCAGCCAGCAAGAAAAATCGCGGGAAGGAGCATAGGGTTGCCTGGCACGATTATATTTTAGCTGCCATTTCAGTGGTAGTTGGCGCCTATTGGCCGGTCATGATCGATGACTTAGTGTTACGGGCAGGTATGCTTACCGATCTTGACTTTTATGTAGGTTTGGCAGCTATTTTATTGGTGTTGGAAGCGACCCGCAGAGCGGTTGGTTTGCCTATCGCGATTATTGCAATCGTTTTTATGTTGTACGCACTTTTCGGCCCCTACATGCCTGGCTTTTTAGCACACCGCGGTCTGGAAATGGACCGTCTTGTGCAAACGATGTTTTTTACGACGGAAGGCATTTTAGGAACACCGATTGCGGTGTCTGCCACCTACATCTTTTTGTTCTTATTATTTGGTTCTTTTTTAATTAAAACAGGAGTTGGGGAATACTTTAACGATTTGTCGATTGCAATTGCCGGCCGAAGTGTCGGCGGGCCGGCCAAGGTGGCTGTTTTCTCAAGCGCCCTGCAAGGAACAATCAGCGGCAGTTCTGTCGCCAATGTTGTTACCTCTGGGGCATTTACAATCCCGATGATGAAAAATCTGGGTTATAAAAAGGAATTTGCAGGGGCAGTTGAGGCATCATCATCAACTGGGGGGCAATTGATGCCGCCAGTGATGGGGGCAGCGGCCTTCCTCATGGTCGAGTTTATCGGTAACGGGATTTCTTACTGGGACATTGCTAAAGCTGCGGCGATACCCGCTGTCCTATATTTTGCCGGAATTTGGATTATGACTCATTTCGAAGCAAAGCGAATTGGTCTCCGAGGGTTAACAAAGGAAGAGATGCCAAGCAGAAAAGAAGTGTTCAGCAAGCTTTATTTATTGCTTCCTATTGTTGCCATCGTTCTGCTGTTGATGTCCGGGATGAGTGTAATCCGTGCCGCTCTATGGTCAATCGTCATCACTGTGGTGGTAAGTGCAATTAAAAAAGAAACCAGAATTGGTTTTAAAGGGATCATCGACGCGTTGGCAGATGGCGCTAGGTCAGCCCTCGGAGTGGCCGCTGCTACGGCAGCAGCTGGTATCATTGTTGGGGTGGTGACGAAGACGGGACTTGGCCTGAAAATGGCGAATGGCTTGCTCGATTTATCCGGCGGATATTTGCTGCCGACTTTATTCTTGACAATGATCGCTTCTCTGATATTGGGCATGGGATCTCCGACGACCGCCAACTATGTCATTACCTCCACGATCGCCGCACCGGCCATCATTTTATTAGGGGTTCCAGATTTATCAGCTCATTTGTTCGTGTTTTATTTCGGGATTGTCGCCGATATTACACCGCCAGTAGCATTAGCAGCGATGTCAGCAGCGGCTATATCGGGAGGTGAACCGTTCCGAACAGGGGTGGAGTCAACCAAACTGGCAATCAGTGCATTTATCATCCCGTATATGTTTGTGCTTTCTCCTGAATTGCTGATGATTAACACAACCTGGACGTATTTGATTTGGGTGGTCTTAACTGCGTTTATCGGGATGATTGTGATCAGTGCAGGGGTAATTGGTTTTTGGGTGAGAAAAATGCACTGGATAGAACGGATTGTCGCCTTAATTTCCGGTTTATGCTTGATTTATCCAGAAAAAATAAGTGATATTATCGGGCTCGTGGGGTTCGCACTTTTATTCGCCTTACAGATCATGAACAAACGAGGAAATGCTGCGAAAACAGGTACCTAAACAAGGCGGTTCCACCAGTAAGTTCTAAGGTGGATCCGCCTTTTTATATCCCGTCACGGGTTTCTTTCAGATTGAAACGTCAATTAACACGATTTCCTCAGAGACAAGCGCCTCTTTAAAAACTTTTTCAAAATACGACAACGTTTCGATCCGGAAACCTTTGATTCCGAAGCTATCGGCCAATTGAACAAAATCAGGATTCCCGAAGGTAAGGCCGTAGTTTTCTCCAAACATTTTGTTCATAGTTTGGACTTCAAGTTTGAGCATTGAGTCGTTTAAAACAATGATTATAAAAGAAAGGCCTAAACGCTTGGCAGTTTCGATTTCGGAAATATTCATTAAAGCTCCGCCGTCTCCGGCAATGCAAATAACCTGGTCGGAAGGACAGGCAAGCTTCGCGCCAATGGATCCCGGGATGGCAATCCCCATTGAAGCCAGCCCGTTTGAGATAATCGTTCGATTCGGCTTTTTAGGCTGATAGGTTCTGGCGATTGCAACTTTATGTGCACCTACATCGGAAATCACAATTGCGTTTTCGTTGGTGCATTTTTCAACTATATGAAGAATGTTTTCGATTGTTAAATTTGAATCGGTTTGTTCTATTTTATAAGCTTTTTTTATTTTTTCCTGAAGGCCGCCTGACGGAGACCATTTTTTGGCTCCAAGATTTTGCTGATCTAGCAATTTAAGTGTTTTCTTGATATTTCCGACCAATTCAGCTTGTACAGGGTAATACTCATTTATTTCGGCCGGAACTGTATCAATATGGATAACCGGCAGTTTTTTCGGATTCCAGTCCTTTGGCAATTTTTCAACAAAATCAAACCCTATAACAATAAGGAGGTCAGCTTCTTCTAGTCCAACTAAAACTTCGTCCTGCTCATTAAAGCCAAATGTAAAATATTGCTGCGGGTGATCTTTTGGCAGCACCCCTTTGGCCATAAAACTATGTGTGACAGGGACATCGAGGGCTTCGATAAAGGTGAGCAGTTCGTCTCCTGCATCCTGACGGATGACCCCGTTTCCGACAATAACAAACGGTTTTAGGTGGTTTTCAATAATCTGGACTGCATAATTTATGGAATCCATATCAGGAATAATTTCTGGAATCGGTGCCAGAGACAGAGGCATGTTTGGAATCATTTGGGCAGCCAGATTTTCCGGCAAGGTGACCACTGCTGAACCGGGTTTTTCTAATTTTGCCATTCTGAAAGCTTTTCGGATGGCAGTAGGAAGGGATTGAGACTCCAGTATTTGCGTACTCGATTTTGTGACCGGTTCAAATAGTTTGATGATGTCGACAAATTGATGTGATTCTGGATGCTGTCTGTTCAATCCGGCCTGACCGATAATTGCCACGACCGGTGAATGGTCGAGCAGGGCACTGGCGATGCCGGTTATTAGATTGGCGGAACCTGGTCCAAGAGTGGACGTACAAACACCGGGTTTATTAGCTAACCTCCCATAAACATCTGCCATAAAAGCGGCCCCTTGTTCATGCCTCACATTCACAAACTGGATTCGCTCCGATTTTGACAGGGATTCGGCAAAATCAAGTGTTTCCTTACCGACAATTCCAAAAATATATTCCACACCTTCATTCTCCAAACAATGCACGAGTACATCAGTTACTTTCAATTCATTCATCTCCCAAGAGTTTTTTCATAGTCTAGTTTTTACCAAATAGCATCCAAAAAATATGCCCGTTTTCTTTGTTCCTGAACGAGTATCCATTTCCCTGTAATATTTTTTACATATAATTATAAGAAAGTATTTTTTTATAAGGTGAGGTGGAATAGTGAATCAGACAATTCTCGTGGTTGCTGCACACCCGGATGACGAAATCCTCGGAATCGGCGGAACGATAAAAAAATTAATTAATCACGGCTTTAAGGTTGTAACCGTTGTTGCTGCCAAAGGGCGGAAGGAGGAGGAGCATCATATCAAGCCCTATTTGCAAAAAGCAAACGAACAACTGGGAGTGGAGGAAACCATTTTTTTAGAAATGCCGAACCTGTTATTAGAAATGATACCCTTGCACGAACTTAATAAGGAAGTTGAAAAATTAATCGCCCGTTATGAGCCATGCATGATTTTTACTCATCATTATGGCGATTTAAACCGAGATCATCAGGTACTGTTTCAAGCGGTCCTAACGGCAGCCCGGCCGCTGCCAGACAAGCGGCCGATAGAAATTCTCTGCTTTGAAACAGTCTCATCAAGCGAATGGAGTCAGCACACAAATGACAAGCAATTTAAACCTAATTATTTTGTCAATATATCCGAAACCATTAATGATAAACTCAATGCCCTAAAGCATTATGATGTTGAAATGCGACCATATCCACATCCTCGTTCTTATGAGGGAGTCACCTATTTGGCTAGAGTGCGCGGGATGACGGTGGGTGTCGAATACGCCGAAGCATTTGAAATCATCAGGAGGGTTTGGAAGTGACTGAAGAACAAAAAAACGAACACCCCTTCACACAAATCTTATTCCCGCAACTCATCACCCAAATAGACAATTATTATGGATTAACGGAACAATTAGAGGATAACGGAAAAAGGTGTCAAGCACCTTCTTCCATAAGTTCTCAAAAGGATAAATTGCGTATTTTAATTACAACTTTTTGGGATTATCCGTTTGTGGGGGGGTTGCAGAATTATATTACTGCCTTAAAGAGCGGGCTGGAGGATTTGGGGCACCAGGTCGATGTTCTGAGCCCGAATCAATTCCCAAAGGATGAAGTGAAAAAGCTTCGTTTGGAGATTACCAAAAATGCAAAACAATTTTTTACCAATCGTTATGGGAGTTATAATAAAAGAATTTTAAGAAATTATTGTAATTTATCTATTTATGAAGCTTTGGCAAAAAGTGTGGATTTAGGAGAATACGATATTATTCATTCGCAAGACAGGTTTACTGCATTTGTGATGGCAAAATTAAATCAGAAATATAACAAACCACTATTATTTACTCCGCATGGCTTTATGACCCAGCGCCGCTTAAAGTTCAATCTAATTGATAAAGGATCGTTAGAGGAATTCTACTTTTCTGAAATTGATAGACAAGCCGTAATAAACGCCAGCCATATCGTCATCTTGTGCGAAATTTTCAAGCCTCTTTTGCAAAATCTGGGAGCAGAAGATAAAAAGATGACGACTGTTTATACGGGTATCCAATTTGAAAGAGTAAAAGCTCAGAAGCCGCAGGACATCATCGTGATAACCTGTGTTTCCCGCCTTCGTCCCCGTAAAGGCCATAAATATTTATTCGAGGCACTTGCCCTCCTTAAAAAAAGACTTAGTAATGTTGAAGTCCGAATTGTTGGTGATGGGGATATGCGGGAAGAACTTGAGAAGCAGGTTCAGGACCTTCAACTGCTGAATGTTAAATTTTTGGGGAAGAGGACCGATATTCCAAACCTTTTAAGCGAATCAGATATCTTTGTCCTGCCAACGACGAGTGATACATTACCGATTTCAGTCATTGAGGCGATGTTCGCTGAACAGGCCATAATAACAACTGATTGCGGCGGCATACCGGAGATTATCAGGGATAAATACACCGGATTGATTGTGGAACCCGCTAATTCCAAACTGCTGGCGATAAAGCTTCTCAGTCTGGTTAAGAAAAAAGCTTTAAGGGAGAAATTAGCCAAGCAGGCATGCAACTATGCAAATAAACATTTAACAGTGAATTGTATGGCTCAAAAAATAGCCGAAATTTATCAATCTTTATTATGAAAGGAGGGAAGCATGTGAAGCATATGAATCATGATATCCCTGCTGTTGTCCTTGATATGAGTGCCACTGGAATCGGTATTGTTAGGAGCTTGGCCCAAAAAGGGATTGCGGTTTATTCATTTGATACTATAGGAAAATACAAAATTGGCAAAACGCGGCATGCCATTTGCGGCGCCTGTCCAAACCCGGTGACGGAGGAAGAGGAGCTGCTTTATTTCCTCTGCCAGGTTGGGCAAAATTTCCCGCAGAAAGCGGTCATGTTAGCTGGGTCGGATGATTATGTCCGGTTTATTTCAAGAAATAGGTACGTTTTATCGCAATACTACCGTTTTTTATTGCCAGATCATTCTCTTATCGAAGCAGTCCTCGATAAACGACTCACCTATGAATTAGCCGTTAAAGCGGGGGTCCTCTGTCCGAAGACCCTTTTCGTAAATGATGAACAGCAGATTGAACAAATTATTGAGCAGATAATCTTCCCCTGCATTTTAAAGCCTGTCCACTCCTCTCATTTTCGCTCCAATATTGACCACAAGCTCTATAAAAAAGCCATCTTGATTGAAGATGCTGCTCAGCTTCAAAAGGAATTTCTTTTTTATCGCCAATATGGAGAGCTAATGATTCAGGAAGTTATACCTGGTGAAGAAAATGCCATTTTCTCCGTAAAAACCTTTTTTGATAAGAAAATGGATTTGAAAGGTCTGTGGATGAATCAAAAGCTTCATCAATTTCCACCCAACTTTGGCTCTTCAGCACTTGCCGTCAGCAAAAGGGAGGAAGAAGTTATCGATCTGGCAATACCCTTTCTAAGGTCTATCGAAATGAAAGGATTGGCTATTGCTGAGTTTAAGAAGGATCCTAGTGACGGAAAGTTTAAATTTATCGAAATTAACCCAAGAATCGGCTTGACTCAAGGCTTATCGATTGCTTGTGGCGTTGATTTAGCATATTTATATTATTTATCACTTACAAATCAAAATCCAAAGCCGGTCGTAGTGCAGAAGGATGGAATCAAATGGGTCTACTTAGTTCGTGATTTCTTGTCTTACCGGCAAAAGAAAAGACTTGGCGAGATGACATTTTTTGAGTGGCTGAAGGGTCTTTCTGGGAAAAAGGTCGAAGCGCTGTTCAGGTGGGACGATCCTCTCCCATTTATTCGCAGCTTTGTATCACATCTTCGCAATTTATGGGGCAGGAACTAAAAAAATATATATAAGGGGGGATATTTCATTTGACCAGTAAGGAAGAAATTCTCAGCCAATGGCTGCACTATGCCTGGGAAGAAAAGTTTGCGGGTGTTCTTCAAAAACCCGTCACCTTAGTCGAAATAGAATGTTTGAAAAATTCACGGGTTAAAACCAGCGTTTGGAAACTAACCTTAAATTCTGAATCAGAAACCGTTCCAGTCATCCTGAAGATTTTTAAGCAACCGCTAAAAGAAAACCACCTGGTAGAAATGAATATGTATCGTAAGGCTTATCCTGTTTTTCAGGAAATGATGCCGAAAATGATTTGGCTGGAGTCTGATGTAAAAAATGGTGAATTCTGGCTGTTTACTGAATGCTTGAAGCCCGTTCGTGGTCAGATTAAGCTGAGACCTTATCATCTGGAACGGATAATACCAACGGTAGCTAAGTTTCATGCCCTTACTTTTAACAACCGTCTTTCGGATAAGCATGCGACGTTTTTTGATTCATGGCTTCCCCATTATGAGTCTAAGGAGTTGACTGCGGAGAGAATCAAGCATATTAAAAAAACAAAGGAATACCTGGATTTAGCCATGAAGGATCCAGATTTAAGGAAAGTGGTAGAACCAGCTTATGATATCATTAAAGTCATTTTGGGAAAGGGACCATTATTTTTTCCTGAAGTCATCGAAGCGGGTCAGTGCCTCATCCACGGTGATCTTCATATTCACAATATTTGCTGTCAAGATACGAGTGATGAACACAATTGGCCTGTTCAATTGATTGATTGGGAATCCGCTAAATACGCACCTTGCTGGTATGATCTTGTTGTACTTGTTGAACTGCTTATTGATTTCCGCGCTGATTGGCATAAGAACGATGAGGACATTCGCAGCCGCTGTGTAGACATTTACAACAAAGAAATGGAAAAGTATGGAATCTCCTTTCGAGAAGATCCCGTTAATCTTTTAAAAATGACTTATTTGCAAAGGGTTTTGGAAAAAAAACTGCTTAATCATTTACGAAGGGTGTTAAACGGAGAAAAGAGCCTCCTTTTAAAAAGATACCTTGAGAAAATCGTGGTTTGGGGGAAGGAGCTCGATTTATATTAGGTTTTTATGAAGGTAAGGGGGATTATTTTTTGATGAGAACGAAGCAGGGCAGTCTTGCTGATCTGGATGGCAGTGAGTATAGATGAAGGTGCTGGTAACAGGTGGAGCGGGGTTTATCGGTTCACATGTTGTGCAAGATTTAGTAAAGTCCGGCCATGATCCGGTTGTAGTCGATAATTTATGCACAGGAAGTCTTGAGTTTGTTGAAAAGGATGTTCCCTTTTATAAGGCAGATATAACCACGCCGCAGATCGAGACTGTTTTTGCAAAGGAACGTCCGGATGCGGTTATTCACCTAGCGGCACAGGTAGATGTAGCCTATTCAATTAAAGAACCGGCGGGGGATGCCAGACAAAATATTCTCGGAACAATTCAGCTTTTGGCCAATAGCCAGCGCTTTAATGTGAACAAATTTATCTTTTCCTCAAGCTGTGCTGTCTATGGGAATCAGGATGATGTAAGTATAGAGGAGACATTCCCTGTTCAGCCTTTATCCTATTATGGGATTTCCAAGTATTCCTCGGAAATGTATATCAAAGCCTTTAACAGTTTGCATCAACTTCCATATACGATATTGAGATATGCAAATGTATACGGACCCCGACAGAGCACAAAAGGTGAAGGCGGAGTCATTTCGATTTTTGTGCAAAAGGTTCTTCAAGGAAGTTCGCCTTTAATTTATGGCGACGGGGAGCAGACAAGAGATTTCGTCTTCGTGAAAGATGTTGCCGAGGCTAATGTGCTTTCGCTTAATAGCGGTACGAATGAAACCATTAATATTGGAAGCAATACAAAAACTAGCATCAATGAACTCTATCAATCTATCTTCAAACTTTCCTCTAAAAATATCAAGCCAATCTTCACGCAAGCCCGCAGTGGAGATATTCTTCACAGCCGCCTTAACAACTCCAAAGCTAAGTCACTTTTGGGCTGGGAGCCAAAATATGATCTTCATAGCGGTCTAACCAAAACACTAAATTATTACTTGAACATAAATGAAAATGGTTCATTTGGTGCCTGAACAACACCGCCTCCTGGCGATAAGAAGAAAGGGAAAATAAAATATAACTTAAGTGAAATACTATAGGCAGACGGGCTTAAGCTATTTCTAGGGCAGGGATGAAAATGACTTTTACGAGCATCATAATCATTATCTTATTAGTATATTTTTTGATTATTCGCCCATTAACCAATCGCAATCGTCCACAAATCATGGAACCGCCCCGCAGAAATTACTACGGCAGGCCAGATTATTACCCACCTGGCCACAATGGTTTTGGACGTTTTGGAACCTTTGCAGGGGGTATAGCAGCAGGGGCTTTATTGACCTATCTTTTTGAACAAGGCAGAATTAGTTTTGATCAGTTTCAAGCAATGCAGCATCTGCAGGACCATGAAATCATGCAGCAGCTGATGGACCAAAATATTATCCAAGAGGATGAAATCGAACAGCTCCAGGAAGAGATAGGTGATGAACCTAACCGGGATTATGATTATGACAATTCAGACAACAATGACCAGCAGGATATTTATGATCAAAGAGATTGGGACAGCGGTGACGATAATTGGATATAAACTAGATTCATTTTGAATTTTCTCAAAATAAGTTTTATTGGAAGCGTATGCTATAATATTTTTTGTAATTTGAATACATCAGTAAAAGGGAGCAGTCATGATGTTAAAAGATATTTTTATGAGTCTATCGCAAAATCAATTCCTTAATAGTACTGCCAAAAAGTACGGACTGAAGATGGGAGCACAAAGTGTTGTTGCGGGAACAAATATTGAGGAAGCAATAAAGAGTATTAAAGACCTCAACGCCAACGGAATCTCCTGTACTGTCGATAATTTGGGTGAGTTTGTATTTAAAGAAGAAGAGGCAGCAGCTGCTAGGGACCAGATTCTTAAAGTTATTGATGCAATACATAGTAATAATGCAGATGCGCATATCTCTTTAAAACCGACGCAGCTTGGGTTAGATATTGATTATAGTCTTTGCTTAAGCAATGTCAGGGAGATTGTTGACAAGGCAAATCAATATAACATGTTTGTCAATATCGACATGGAAGATTTCAAGCATCTTCAGCCAACTTTTGATCTATTGGATGATATTTCTTTAGAGTATGATAATGTCGGTACTGTTATCCAGGGTTATTTCCATCAGGCAATGGATTATCTTGAAAAATATAAAAACTATCGGATTCGCCTTGTAAAAGGTGCATATAAAGAGCCTGCAGAGATTGCCTATCAGGATAAAAAGGATATTGATGCCAATTACATCAAGCTGATTGAATGGCACCTATTAAACGGCAAATTTACATCGATTGCCACTCATGACCATCGAATCATTAATCATGTGAAGGAATTTGTTAAACGGAACGATATTCCTAACGATAAATTTGAGTTTCAAATGCTGTATGGTTTTAGAAAAGACCTGCAGTTAAAGCTCGCAAAAGAAGGCTATAATTTTTGTACGTATGTCCCATTTGGCAACGACTGGTACGGCTATTTCATGCGTCGTCTGGCCGAAAGACCGCAGAATTTAAATCTTGTGGCGAAGCAAGTATTCAATAAGAAAACAAACACAATTCTTGGTGTTGCAGCTGGAGCCTTCATTTTAGGACGTGTGACAAGAGGCAATAACAATAAACGAAAATAAGACTTCAAACTCCCATTTTTACGAATGGGAGTTTTTTAGATAGGCTCTTTTCTCAGAGATGTTGCTTTTAACTATATTGAAAACACCGAGTGGATTGGAGCGAAAGGCGCTTGACTCCTGCGGGAAATAGAGGAAAGGTCGAGACCCCGCAGACGGAACGTCGAGGAGGCTCGACTTCCTCCCCGCGGGTTTGCTGAGCGCCTGTAGCGGAAAGGAACGGACAGTGTTATTCCCAAAAACAACAAACTTTACGAAGAAAAGAGCCTTTAGATAATACACATATTTACATGGTAAATATAAGTAAATCCAAAGAAATTTATCACGAAAAATGCTATAGTAAACTAGTTGAATAGTTCGGTATATTTTTTTTAAGGAGAGAATAGCTTTGGATAGACTTAAATGGAACCATAGTTGGGTTATTGTCATTTCCCTCATTACTTCATTACTGTTGGGAGCATGTTCTAACGATTCTGCATCAAAAGAAACAAACAATACAAAAGTAGATACAGTTTCAAAGGAAACAACGAATAAAAAGATAGACGCTGAAGAAAAAGGATCGACGCAAACTGCAGAAGAGGGGAATACAAACGAGCCAGTTTCTGAGCCCAAGCAAAGTCAAGAGGAACTTGCCAAAAGTCTTGGTTTAGAGCTAGTCACAGTTGGCAGGGTAGTGGACGGAGATACGATTGTTACTTCAGACGGAAGAAAAATCCGCTTTGTTGGGGTTAACACGCCGGAATCGACGACTAGACATGAAGTTTACGGGAAGGAAGCCAGTGATTATACGAAATCAAAGCTAGCCGGAAAACAGGTTTGGCTGCAAAAGGATGTATCGTCAACCGATCGCTATGGGCGCTATTTACGGATTATCTGGATGGGTGTACCTACAAATGATATGGATGAAGCGGAAATTCGCAGCAAAATGTACAACGCAGATTTGGTCTTAAATGGCTATGCGGAACCTTCCACTTATCCACCGGATGTTAAATACAGCGAGTTTTTTGTGAAATTTGCCCGCGAAGCACGTGAAGTGAATAAAGGTCTTTGGTCATATGGTGCAGATGGAACGACGAAGGGTGATCTAGATGGAAGTTCTAATTCAAAAAGCAGCAATTCCTATTCAACAGGGAGCAGCACGTCTTCAGGTTCTTCTTCGAGCGGAACGGATGCAAGCACATCAGCGGGGAATAAATCGGAGTTTTTCAAGAATTGCACTGAATTAAGGAAGGTGTATCCTAACGGTGTTCCTGAGGGACATCCTGCCTATCAGGCGAAAATGGATCGTGACAAAGATAATTATGCATGTGAGCAGTAAGGGGATTCAGGTTTCTGAATCTCCTTTTTTTATTTAGTCAGACAAACAGACAAACTTCGACATTACCTTTGTTATATAATTTAAAAGGACTGGATAATAATCCCTGTTTTCTCATTACATATATTGTCGTTTATTATGGTCATTTGATGCAGACGGGAAAATACCTAGTCATATTGACATGTAATCCGGAATAGGATAGTTGAGTGGTCTCAAGTATAGTGTTGACTCGGACAACTAGATAAAGGATAAGAGGAGAAGTTGCGTAATGGGAAAGTGGAAGTGGGTCGTGCCAATTTGTTTAATTGGTAGTTTACTAGGATTGGCCGGCTGTGCTGAAAAAACGGTCAAAGAGACCACCGGGCCAAAAGTGGCAGAACCGGCCAAACAGCCTGCTAAAACAGCAGAAGAAAAACCTAAGAAGGAAGAACCAAAGCCTATAACAGTCAATGTTATTGATCCAAATACTAAGGCAATTATTAGAACGTTTTCACCGAAAGAAATGGGCTTTGAAACAAATAAAGAAGACTATCAAAAAGAACTTGAAAAATGGGCGAAGGAATTGGCGAGAGGAACTGAAGCAGCACCGGGATATGATCAAAAGATGGTTCTTGATAAAATCGATGCTAATGGCCAATTAATTAAAGGAAAACCGAGGATTATTCTTGAAGAATCGGAATTGGTGGAAAAAATAATGGCGGCATCCGTGACAGGCGGGGATGTGATGCTGCCGATTTATGTGACAGAAAGCGGCTATAAGCCTGAAGATATAGCTGGTTTGGGAGAAGTAGTATTGGCATCATACTCGACTTACTTTGACAGTAGAGTGGCTGGGCGCTCTAAGAATATCGAACTATCAGGCCAAGCAATTGATAATGTTATTGTTGGTACTGGAGACGTTTTTTCCTTTAATACAACTGTCGGGCCAAGTGATGCTGCTCATGGATATCAGCCCGCAAAAGAAATCGTCAATAAGAAGCTAGTAGATGGGATTGGCGGTGGTATCTGCCAAACGTCTTCAACATTGTTTAATGCAATTGACAAAGTTGGGGTGGAATATATTGAATGGAATCACCATTCACTTTCGGTTGGCTATGTCCCTTCTGGCCGTGATGCCACTGTCTCTTACGGCGGCAAAGACTTCCAATTCCAAAACACCACAGGAGTGCCGTTATTAATCAAAACCATTTACGGAAAAGGAAAATTAACCATTGAAATAAGAACATCCGCAGCTTATCAATCCCTTTATGCACAGGGTCATTAGATGTTTTAGTGGTGTCAGGCACAAGTATCCATATTGGATAAAGTGCCTGACACCACTTTTTTATTGGTTACTTTTTGAATACATATTCCTTCTTTACAAAGCGAAAAATAGCTTTGGTTTGTAATAAAATACAGGGAGGAAATGGCATGAAATGGATTAATAAGTTATTTGTTTTTGCGATTATTTTTTCCTTGATGGGCTGGGCGGGTGATTTGCAAGTCTCTGCGCAAGGGACAGATGGCCAACACCATCATGAAGTAATTTCAGAAACTCACAGTATTGAAACAGCCAGACAGAATCAAGGGGAAAATGGCGGCCAAGGGTTATCGGAAGAATACCACGGACATATTTCCAATCGGCCAGAAACAAAACAGAAAAAACAGAAGCCGCCAGGCCCGAGTCAGCGCTATATTCCGATTCAGCTTTTGGGAATAAATGATTTACACGGCCAGTTAAACGTAACCCGTAAGGTAAACGGGAAACCAGTTGGACGGGCTGACTTTTTAGCGGCTTATTTAAAGCAGCGTGCTGCCGAAAATAAAAACACGCTCCTTGTCCAGGCAGGTGATATGGCAGGCGCGAGCCCGCCCGTTTCGGCGCTTTTGCAGGATGAACCGACAATTGAGTTCTTAAACCGAATGGGGTTTGATATTGGTACCGTGGGAAATCATGAATTTGATGAAGGGGTAAATGAACTGCTTCGTCTGATCCATGGCGGATCACATCCGAAAACAGGCAATTTCGCAGGCTCCAAATTCCCTTGGGTGGCAGCCAATGTTATTAATAAAGAAACAGGCAAAACGATCTTGCCGCCTTACCAAGTCATGAAAATAAATGGAATGCCAATCGGCTTTATCGGTGTTGTCACGACGGAAACTCCCACTATAGTGGTACCAAGCAGTGTAGCAGGTTTGCAATTTACGGATGAGGTCGAAGCGATAAATAAAAACGTTGCCGAATTGAAAAAGCAAGGTGTCAAAGCGATTGTCGTTTTAGCCCATAATCCTGGTACTTCAGGTCCTAATGGGGAAAACCCAACTGGCCAGCTGGTGGATATTGCAAACCGTGTTGATGATGAAGTGGATGTAATTTTTGGCGGTCATAACCATGCCTATATGAATGCCACAATCGATAATAAGTTAATAGTTCAAGCCTACTCTTATGGAACGGCCTTTTCTGATGTCGATATCGAGATTGATCCAAAAACGAAGGATATTGTCACAAAAAGAGGTGAAATTGTGACAACCTTCCAGGAGGGTAAAGACCCAGACCCTGAAATAAAGCAAATGATTGAGAGTTATGAAAAGAGAATTGAACCTATTGTAAACCGTATTGTTGGTTCTACCACAGAACCATTAACAGCCAAGCAAAACGAAAATGGTGAATCGGTTCTAGGCGATTTCATTGCAGATGCACAAAGGCAGGCCCTAGGAACGCAATTGGCATTTATGAATCCAGGCGGGATCCGCGCAGATCTTGATCCGGGGGATATCACATGGGGCGAAGTGTATACGGTTCAGCCGTTTAATAATGATATGGTGAAAATGGCAATGACGGGGCAGCAAATTCGCAATTTGCTTAACCAGCAGTGGATAGACTCGAAAATGACCATGCTTCAGATTTCTGGGTTAACCTATACTTGGGATTCAACGAAACCTGCTGGCCAAAGAGTACAAAGTATCAAGCTTGCTGATGGAACGGAATTAGACCCGAATGCTTCCTATACAGTAGCGGCCAATATCTTCCTCTCTGGGGGAGGAGACGGTTTCACAGAATTTACTAAAGCCACAAATAAAGAGATTGGTCCGGTAGATTTAGATGTTTTGGTGAATTACATTCAGGCTCAGCCAAAAATGTTCACGTACAACATCCAAAATAGGATTCAGAAGATTAAATAATAGGAAAACCAAAAAGGGCAATGATTTTAAAAAATCAGAGCCCTTTTTCATTTTATTATAAACGTTTAGCCTTAAGCCGGTTCTTAAATTCCAAGAACCATTTTACTTATATTCGATCTCATCACGTCATTATTGCCAAAATGTATCGTCAAGGCACGGGCATCCCGATAATATTGTTCGAACGGATATTCTTTGGAATAACCATACATCCCGTGTAATTGAATAGCCGTATCAATGATTTGCAATGCCTTTTCCGTGGTATTGATTTTAGCCTGAAAGACGGTGGGAATCGGTCCGTGTTTACTTGTGTCCCTGTCATGGGCAGCTTGGTATAAAAGGCTTCGGGCAGCTTGAAGTTCAATCAGCATATCAGCAAATCGCATTTGAACAGCACCCATTTCTCCTAGTTTTTGCCCGAGGATTTGACGCTCCTTGAGATAGGTCTTTGTCTCATCAACGGCGGCCTGAGCTAATCCTAAAGCGATGGCACCCGCGCCTAAAGCGGCCAATCCGCCTGCCACACCCATTACTTGAAGACCGGATCCAATTGATCCGAGTAGTGCATCAACAGAGAGGCGGCAATCTTCAAAGAGTAATTCTCCTGTTGGGAGGGCAAGCATTCCAAGTTTATCCTCCAGTTTTCCAAAGGTAAATCCAGGTGTACCTTTTTCAACTAAAAACATACTTAATCCAGCTTTGCCTGATTCATTAATTGTTTTCGCCATCACCAAATAAACATCTGCAAAGCCTGCACCACTGATAAAGGTTTTTGTTCCATTTAAAATATAAGAATCCCCATTTTTAACTGCTGTTGTTTGGATGGTAAAAGGATTCGAACCTCCGCCTGATTCGGTCCCTGCAAGAGCGCAAATCCCTTCACCCCGTGCCAGAGGCTTTAGGTATTTTTCCTTTTGCGGGGCCGAACCAAATGCAAGAATGGCTAATGAGGCAGCCAGATGTGTGTTGAATAGGAAGGCTGTCGATGGGCAAGCCCTGCCGATGGATTCCATTGTAATGAGGAAACTGTATGTATCTGCACCAGCTCCTTCAAAAACCGGCGGGAGCATTAATCCCATCAATCCTTGTTTGGAAAGAAGGGAGAAAATTTCAGCTGGAAAAGCGCCATTTTGATAAATTTGTTTAGATATAGGTGATATTTTTTCAACGGCCAAATCCTTCACCATTTTTTGGAGTTGAGTCTGTTCATCAGAAAGCAATAAATTCATAACAATAAAAACCCCTTTCGATATTCCTGAATTTTCAATCTATTGACAGTATATAGAAGGGGGGGGCTATTGGTCTATGAACTGTATCACAGAGTCCGAAAAAATGTTATTGTTATAGTAGTGATATTTTGCATCCTAGGAGTGGGGAAGATGATAAATTTTATAAGGCAAACAGCGAAAACGCTTTTTCCAGGGTATTTCGCTGTGGTGATGGCAACCGGCGCATTATCGATTGCGGCCTTTTTGCTTGGAATGAAACTAATCTCGATAACTTTGTTATATGTTAATGTGGCGGCGTATGTTGTTCTATGGTTTTTAACATTGGTCCGGTTAATTAAATATTTTCCCAGTCTAAGAGCAGACATCTCAAGTCATACAAAAGGACCCGGTTTTTTCACCTTAGTCGCTGGTACAAGTGTGCTCGGAAGCCAGCTTATTATTGTTGAAAAGAATTATTCGATTGCGGTCTTTTTATGGTACCTTGCCATTTTTTTATGGATTTTGGTCATGTATACGTTTTTCGCAGCTGTAACCATTAGAAATGATAAACCTTCTTTGGCAGACGGGATTAACGGTGGATGGTTAATTGCGGTTGTGGCCACACAGGCTATTTCTATTCTCGGTACCTTGCTTTCCCCGCATCTATTGGCAGGGAAGGAAATGGTTTTATTTTTTACCTTGTGTATGTACTTTTTAGGATGCATGCTGTATATCAACATTATTACTCTTATATTTTATCGATTTACTTTTATAGAGTTGAAATTCTCTGCTATGACACCGCCTTATTGGATTAATATGGGCGCAGTTGCCATTACGACTTTAGCGGGTGCTACATTGATTCTAAATTCACAAAATTGGTCATTTCTTATTGAAATAACGCCATTTATTAAGGGATTTACGTTATTCTTTTGGATTACCGGTACGTGGTGGATACCGCTTTTATTCATTTTGATGGTATGGAAGCATTTATATCACCGTGAGCCGCTAAACTATGACCCGCAATTTTGGGGAATGGCCTTTCCGCTTGCTATGTACACGCTGAGTACATTTCAATTATCAAAAGCCCTGAGGGTGCCATTTTTAACCGTTATCCCGCACATTATGGTCTATATCGCCATGGGGGCATGGGTGACCGTATTTATCGGGCTCATTCATCATTTGTTTCACCACTTCAAAACAAAACATAACACCACTGGTATTGGGCATGGTGCCTGACACTCTATTGAACTCGTAACACCACATCGCACGAAGGAATCAGAGCCCCGGTCGTTATGAAGGGCTCATAACTCCCGAACACACGAAGGAATCAGAGCTCCGGTCGTTATGAAGGGCTCATAACTCCTAAGCGAACGAAGGAATCAAAGCTCCGGTCGTTATGGAGAGCTCCTAACTCCCAATCGACCGTAAAAATTAGAACTTCGGTCGTTATGAAGGACTCCATAACACCCGAATGCCCGAAAAAATTAGAACTCCGGTCGTTATGAAGGGCTCATAACTCCCGAATGCCAGAAGGAATCAGAGCCCCGGTCGTTATGAAGGGCTCATAACTCCCAAACGAACGAAGGAATCAGAGCCCCGGTCGTTATGAAGAGCTCATAACTCCCAAACGAACGAAGGAATCAGAGCCCCGGTCGTTATGAAGGGCTCATAACTCCCAATCGACCGTAAAAATTAGAAATTCGGTCGTTATGAAGGGCTCATAACTCCCAAACGAACGAAGGAATCAAAGCTCCGGTCGTTATGGAGAGCTCATAACTCCCAATCGACCGTAAGAATTAGAACTTCGGTCGTTATGAAGGACTCCATAACACCCGAATGCCCGAAAAAATTAGAACTCCGGTCGTTATGAAGGGCTCATAACTCCCGAATGCCAGAAGGAATCAGAGCCCCGGTCGTTATGAAGAGCTCATAACTCCCAATCGACCGTAAAAATTAGAACTTCGGTCGTTATAAAAGGTTCATAACACCCAAACTACTGAAGAAATGGGAGCTCCAGTGGTTATGAAATTCAATTATTTACAAAAAAGACAAAATGTCAGCCTGTGGACATTTTGTCTTTTTTGTCTTTATGCGGTGCCTGACACCAAACTTTTATTCGTAAGACTGCTCAAGTTCCTCGATTAGTGACCCAACATAAGCTACTGCTTTCTTGATAGGTTCCGGGCCAGACATGTCAATGCCAGCGTGTTTAATCAGCTCTAACGGTTTCATGGTTCCGCCAGCGCGAAGGACCTCGAGCCATCTATCAACAGCAGGCTGGCCTTCTTCCTGAATGATCTGGGCCATGGCAGTGGAAACTGTTAGACCAGCGGAGTAAGTATATGGATACAAGCCCATATAGTAGTGCGGCTGGCGCATCCAAGTAAGGCGCGCACCTTCATCAATGCTTACAGCATCACCCCAGAATTCAGAAAGCACGGAACCAGTAACTTCGGTTAATGTTTTGGCTGTCAGCGCTTTGCCTTCCTCTGCCATAGCATACACCCTGCGTTGATATTCAGCCTCCAAAAGATGGGTGACAAAGTTATGATAATAAGTTCCTAAAAGCTGAAGGATGACCCAGCGGCGCATTTGCTTATCTGCTTTATGTGTGTCCAATAAGTACTGTCCTAATAGCATTTCATTCATCGTTGAAGGCGCTTCTACGAAATACATCGAAGGACGGACATTCATGATTCTTTGATTTTTATTCGCCAAAAAGAAGTGTCCAGCATGGCCGAATTCATGGGCAAGGGTAAAACAACCGCGCATGTTATCCTGCCAAGTAATCAGGATATACGGATGTGCCCCGTAAGGACTTGAACAGAAGGCCCCGGTTGATTTGCCAATATTGTCGGCCCTGTCGACCCATCTTTCATTAAAACCTCTTTCAATCACTTCACAATATTCAGGTCCCATGACTTTCAAAGATTCCAATATTACTTGGCTGGCTTCTTCAAAGGTGGTACTTGGATTGAAATCCGGGTCAAGCGGTGCTTTTAAATCACAGAACAGCATCTCATCAAGGCCCAAAACCTTCTTCTTCAAAAGCGCAAATCGCCTCATATGCGGCGCCAATTCTTTATAAATAATATCTATTTGATTGTTATACATTTCAAGCGAAACCTGCTGCGGTTCCAACAGCATGTGGGTGACAGATTCATAATTGCGCAGTCGGGCAAGTGTAACTTGCTTTTTCACTTCTGTTGCATAAGTAGCAGCCATTGTATTCGTGTATTGTTTAAGCGTAGAAACAAAAGACTTATAGGCTTTTCGGCGGACATCAGTATCTTCCGAAAACTCAAATCGGCTTTCAAAAAGGGCAAAGGAAACCGGAAGCTCGTTTCCGTTTGAATCATGAATGGCCGCAAAGTCCATATCTGCCAATTTCGTCATTTGATAGATTTGATAAGGGGCACCGTGAACATCCCCAAGTGCGGCAAGCGCTTCTTCGGTTTCAGGGGAAAGCCGATGTTTTTTTGTATCAAAAAGCTCTTCTAAATTTTTTCGGAATGGTTCTAGCCTATGCTCTTCTTGAAAAAACTTTTCAAGGGTTCCTTCTTCAAAATCAAGGATTTCCGAATTGATAAACGATAGGGCAGCAATACTCTTTGTCCGTAATAAAGCAAATTTTGCGGAATTGGCTTGGTTTTCCGGATCTGACCCGTCAGCCGATTGCTTTAAGTTCACATATGTCCAAGCTTTGATAATCCGCATCGAATGCTGCTCCTGTGCCGACAGGCAATCAAGCAAAGCTTTAGAACTTGTATGTAAAGTACCTTTAAACTGATCGAAGAGGGTAATCTCTTTATCTATTATGTCTAACTCTGCTTCCCATGCCGCCAAAGATGGGAATAAATCACTGAGATTCCAAGTGAAATCTTCGGGAACTTCGGACCTGATTAGCCGTTTTTCGCTTGTTTTATCCATACATGCATTCCCCCTAAAATATTTAGCTTCCCTAAATTTTATCATATAATTTCCCTGAAAATTTAGTCAACTTTATTTTTTAGAAAAAGTTAGGATATCTCACAAACATCAGCTTTGATTTAAATTTCAGTGTTAGAAAACCTAACAAATTTGCAGAATGTTCCTTCGCTATATGTCATACTTGCAACATTAAAACGATTCCTGCTCGTTAAACAATAAAAATGAGCTGGCAGGGGGTGGGAACCGGTGGTTCGATATTTTGTTCAATTTATCACAATCCTTTTGATTTATCTTATTGGAAATGGTCTAGTGATATGGCTTAATCTTCCTGTTCCAGGAAGCATCGTTGGAATGGCCCTTTTGTTTCTAGGTTTGGCATTAAAGGTCTGTAAACTCAAGTGGGTCGAAGCGATAGCACAGCTCCATATCAAACATATTACACTTCTTTTTATTCCTTTTGCAGTCGGAGTTTGGCACTATACTGGTATCTTTCGGGTCGAAGGATTAAAACTGACTGCCATACTCGCATCCAGCAGCATCGCAGTATTGCTTGTTACGGCGGGAATGGCAGAGTTTTTCGAAATCAAAACAAAGAGGGGGAGGCAAAATGGAAAAAATGATTGAAAGCATCCTTTTATGTACAGCCGTCACGGTAATCAGCTACCTAGTCGGACTGAAGGTTTTTCAGAGATATCATAAGCCGTGGTTAAACCCTTTATATACCGTTACAGTTTTCATCATTTCGATGATTTCGTTGTTCCACATAAATATGGAGGATTATACTTCTGGTTCTGGGGTGTTCTCCCTGCTTTTGGGAACAGCCACTGTTTCATTAGCTGTTCCTTTATACAAACATATCAAGCTAATAAAAAAATATTTTTTGGTCATTCTATGGGCGGTCCTTTCCGGTACCATAACGGGTGTGGCGACGGTTGTGTTTTTGACCAAGTTGCTCCATATCAATAAGGAAATAATGATTACCCTCATTCCAAAATCTGTTACCGCCCCCATTGCACTTTCTATTTCACAATCGGTGGGCGCAAGCCCTTCACTAACCTTGATGTTCGTTCTGATTTCCGGTATTTTATCGCTTATTGTTGGGCCTTCAATGTTAAAGCACGTACGTATAAAAAGTGGAGTTGCCAAAGGCCTGGCATTGGGAACATCAGCGCAGGCTATCGGGGCTAAACGGGCGTTTGAGTGGGGTGAACTTGAGGGTGCGATGGGAAGCATTGCTATGATAACCGCTGCCATCATTATGTCTGTATTCGCCCCTTTAATCCTTTATATTTACTAAACAAGATTGACATTTTGTAATGTAAAAGAAGGAAGATACACAACTTCCTTCTTTTTCCTATTTTCACTATAAATAAAAAAATGTTTTTATAATATTTCGTCAACTCGTTGACCAAGCTATTTTTCCAATGATATTATGACATTGTAAACGTTTTCGATAAACATTATTTTAAAAAAGTATTTTTAGAAAAAATTCATTGGAGAGGAAGAAAAAAATGAGTTTCGGTAATCACGTCCAATTTAAGGTTTATCAGCAGTACGAGAAAAATATCATCCCGGTATCCTACGAAGAGCTAGAGGCAAAGGCGAAGGAGAAGCTGGAAAATAAGCCATATTATTATGTAGCTGCTTCTGCAGGCGCCGAAATCACTGCGAAGCAAAATAACAAGGCGTTTGAAAAGTGGCAGATTGTGCCAAGAATGCTTTGCGATACATCCTCCAGAGATTTAAGCATTGAACTTTTTGGAAGAAAATACGCCTATCCCGTTTTATTGGCCCCGGTTGGTGTTCAGTCTATTGTCCACCCCGAAGGTGAACTGGCAACAGCACGGGCAGCTGCGGCCATGGATGTTCCGTTCATTGCTAGTACAGCCTCTACATACAGTTTGGAAAAAATTGCTGGTGAGATGGGACAAGCTCCCCGCTGGTATCAATTATATTGGAGTAAAGATAGGGAAATTGCAGCGAGTATGGTGAAAAGGGCGGAGGCATCTGGCTATGATGCGATCGTCATCACCTTGGACACTCCGATGATGGCCTGGCGCGAAAAGGATATTGAGAATGCCTATCTGCCATTCCTTGAAGCTCAGGGTATCGGCAATTATTTGGAAGACCCCGTATTCTGTTCAAGACTAGACAAATCACCACAAGAGGATTTGCAAGCGGCTATCATGCTGTGGGCAAGGGTTTTCGGAAATCCGACTCTAACATGGGAGGACCTTGAATTCATTAAAGCTCAAACTTCCTTACCAATTCTACTGAAAGGAATATTACACCCCGAAGACGCAAGGCTTGCAGTAGAACATGGTGTAGATGGAATCATTGTCAGCAATCACGGCGGCCGACAGGTTGACGGTGCGATTGCCGCAATCGATGCCTTACCGGAAATCGTCGACGCTGTGAATGGTGAAATTCCGGTACTTATGGACAGCGGAATTCGTAGAGGCTCAGATATTATTAAAGCTCTCGCTTTAGGAGCGAAGGCAGTTTTGGTCGGACGTCCTTATATGTACGGTTTGGCTTTGGCGGGTCAAGACGGTGTTAAACAAGTTTTGAGAAACCTAATCGCCGATTTTGACTTAACACTTGCTTTATCTGGTAAACGCACGGTTACCGAATTAAATAGAGATTTATTAAAAAGTGTTTAGGGGGTAAGCAAGATGGAGGAGTTGGTGTTAAACGCAATACAGGATGAATATCCAGATGATTTTGCCTGGTGTTATGGCTGCGGTCGCTTAAATGAAGAAGGTCATCACTTTCGGACCGGCTGGGAAGGCGAAAAAACAGTCACCATCTTTACTCCAAAACCTGAACATCTAGCGCTGCCAGGTTTTGTTTATGGAGGGCTTGTTGCTTCCTTAATTGATTGTCATGGTACGGGTTCAGCGGCTTTGGCCCTGCACCGGAAAAATGGTCATGAACCGGGGGAAGGAGCGGAACCGCCTCGTTTTGTCACAGCGTCCTTAAATGTCAATTTTATGAAACCAACTCCCCAAGGAATACCATTAAAAGCGGTGGGCATAGTGGAGGAGATACACCCAAAGAAATTTAAGGTGACTACCGAAGTATTTGCAGCTGAAACTCTTTGTAGTAAAGGCGAAGTTGTTGCAGTTGTCATGCCTAGCACATTTGTACAAAAGGGGTAATAAATTAAAAAAGCAGTCCCTTTACCAAAACCAGGTAAAAGGACTGCTTTTTTCTATTAATCTTCAGAATTATCGAGACTGTTAAAGAAATCTTCAACAATACTTTCCAATTTCTTCAGGTCTACCTTCAGAATGGTTCCTAGTTGTGCATGTAAAGAAAGAAGGGCGCTTTCAATTAGAAATTTACGAGGTTTTTTTGTATCGAGCAGCTCTTCTTCAATAAAATCCAAAAGGCTAATAGAGGCAGATTGCTCATTTTGGCCCAATTTGCATTTAATAGTAAAAATAGCATGATGAATCCTTTTTTGAAAATCATGCTGATTTTTTTTACAATCAGGGAACCAGTATTCCAATGCTTTCGGACTGATTAATTGCTCATCCTGCTCAGCCACTTCATTCACCATTTTTACAAGCCGGTTAACCGTATAGCGTACGACATGGCTGAGATTGGCATTTAAATCATGGGCCAACAGCGAAAACTTTAGGTTCTCTCTAAGCATACCCATAAACATAATGGAACAATCTAATAAATAGTCTTTCTTTTTTTCACCAAAAAGATCAATTAAACGAAGGTAAATCCAGTGTATGTTCTTTACTTTTCCCTGTTCAATAAATTGCTTTAGGTCGGCATCATTAGAAACCAAAACCTCTTCAAAAAGGGGAATTAACTTATTTTTTCGATTGGTCTTTAATTGTAGTTCAATCTGCTTAATAAAGATTTCAATATCAGAACGATCTTGGCCAATTAACAGCTCATTTCGTAATGTCGCTAATTCCGAATAAACAGATTTGAAAATTGCAATTAATAATTCACTTTTTGAGGAAAAGTAATTATAAAAGGTTCCTTTGGAAATGCCGCTGTAATCTAAAATATCCTGAATCGATGTTGACTGAAATCCTTTATCAATAAATAGCTGATGTGCCATTTTGACAACATGCTTTTTTCGCTCATTCATCATTTATCACCTTGATTTTTTTTTGTACCGAGTGTATAAAATCATAGTACCTGAATTATTACTAGTTTACAAACCAATTAAACATGCAGATTTTTTTATTGCAAAAATTGAACAGCGCGTATATTATTATGTAAGTATGAAACAGGTGTATAAAAAAATGAACAACTAGTTTATAGGGGGAAATAGAATGGATCAAACCATAAATAAGTCCGGCCGGCCGCCATATGGCATTATAGCGGTGTTAATGGTCGGTGCTTTTATTGCGTTCTTAAATAATACATTATTAAATATTGCTTTGCCATCGATCATGAAGGACTTGGATGTGGAAGCATCAACAGTGCAATGGTTAACAACCGGCTTCATGCTCGTAAACGGAATTTTAATTCCTTCCACAGCTTATTTAATTCAAAAATATTCAGTTCGACGATTGTTCTTATCGGCGATGCTATTATTTTTGGCTGGAACTATTCTCGCCGGAACTGCTCACGTATTTCCTATATTATTAGGAGGGCGGATGCTTCAGGCTTCAGGTTCTGCTATTTTAATGCCGCTCTTGATGAATGTTATGTTAGTAAGCTTTCCTGTTGAAAAAAGGGGAACAGCTATGGGCGTGTTCGGCCTCATCTTAATGTCTGCACCAGCAATTGGGCCAACCCTTTCAGGCTGGATTATTGAACATTATGATTGGAGAATGCTCTTCCACTTCATTACACCAATAGCCGTCGTTGTAGTATTAATCGGCTTTTTCCTACTGAAGGATAAAAAAGAAAAAGTGAATATGCGTATTGATTTAATTTCACTTGCGTTATCTAGTCTGGGTTTTGGCGGAATCCTTTATGGATTTAGTTCTGCCGGAAAGCGAAATACTTCAGGAGACACTGGCGGCAGTACATGGGGCCAGGGCGGCTGGGATGATCCTATTGTCTATGGCTCAATTATTATTGGTGTTATCTGCTTGATTGTGTTTATTTTGCGACAGCTAAGGCAAGAAAATCCTTTACTTAATTTCCGAGTTTATAAATACCCAATGTTTGCTTTATCTTCTGCAATCGCCATGGTTGTCAATATGGCATTGTTTTCCGGGATGATTTTACTTCCAATATACGTTCAGACCATTCGCGGCATTTCGCCTATGGATGCAGGTTTAATGCTGCTGCCTGGAGCGATATTAATGTCGATCATGTCTCCGATTACCGGAAAATTATTCGATAAGTTTGGCGGACGGATCTTGGCGCTTATCGGTTTAACTATATTGACCGTAACAACTTATATGTTCAGTCAGCTTGAGCTGCATACTTCTTATACACACTTGATCATTCTATATTCCATCCGGATGTTTGGAATGTCGATGGTCATGATGCCTGTATCAACAAATGGTTTGAACCAATTGCCAGCCCGCTTCTATCCACATGGTACAGCGATGAACAATACCTTAAACCAGGTGGCTGGCGCCATTGGTACTGCCTTGTTAGTAACAGTTATGACCAACCGGACAACAACAAAGGCAGAGGAACTTGGGGCAGCTGCCCAGGCAGCCATGAAAAACGCTGCCCAGCCTCCAACACCAGAAGTTATCGCGCAAATGAAACAAGAAATTATGATGAAAGCCATGTTAGATGGAATCAATTATTCCTTCGTCTTTGCAACAGCTATCGCGGCAGTTGCACTCGTCCTTGCCCTCTTTATTAAGCGGGCAAAGCAGGCAGAAGATTCTGGTGAAACAAAGCCAGCAGGTACCAAAGTAACAACTAAATTAGCAGGAAATTAATCCGCGCCAAATTTTTTACCAGGTATTCCTTACGGATGCCTGGTTTTTATATATAATGAATAAATAAAAGTAGTATTTCGAAGGGGGATAGGGAAGCTTTGCGAGTAATTTCATTGTGTCCGAGTAATACAGAACTGATGGAGTACCTCGGCTTGACACACCTTTTAGTGGGTGTTGACGATTTTTCAGATTGGCCTGGATCTGTTTCAGAATTGCCTAAATTGGGGCCCGATTTATCAATAAATATGGACATAGTTGAAGAGCTGCAGCCAGATATGGTTCTAGCTTCACTAAGTGTGCCCGGAATGGAGAAAAATGTAGAGGCTCTAAAGGAGCGAGGGATTCCTCATATAGTTTTAAACCCGCAATCATTATACGATATTGAGCGGGACTTAATTATAGCAGCTGAAATACTTGGAGTGCCGGAACAGGGGACGACGGCTGCGAAGGAATTTCGCGAAAGACTCGAAGCCATTAAATCCTTAGCAGCGGAGGTACCTAATCGGCCGGCCTTATATTGGGAATGGTGGCCAAAGCCGATTTTCACGCCGGGAAAAATTAATTGGCTGACTGAATTATCGGAGGCAGCGGGTGCGAAGAACGTCTTCGGGGATGTAGACTTGGCGAGCGTCCAGACCGGTTGGGAAGATGTGATAAACCGTAAGCCGGATTTTATATGCCTAGCCTGGGTAGGAGTCCGAAGGGAGAAGGTTCAGAAGAATGTAGTCAAGAATCGGCCCGGTTTTGAACGATTAAACTATTTGACAGATGATCGGATTCTCATCCTCGAGGAAGAACTTTACTGCCGTCCATCACCAAGACTATTAGATGGCTTGGAAAAATTATTTAAGCTTATACATGAATAAGAAGGAGTTAAATATGAACGAAAAAGGGTTGAAGGGGAAAAAGATTATTATTTGCGGATCAAGAAAAAACGAAGAGATTAGTACGATCATTGAGAAACAAGGCGGAATTCCAATCGTTCGGCCCCTTCAAGGGACAGTTTTTTTGGCTGAAAAGGAAGTGGAGCCTGAATTAGTGAAATTTGTTGAAAATGGGGCTGATTGGGTAATCCTTACGACCGGAATTGGAACCGAAACACTCGTTAGCATAGCGGCAACGGTTAGTTTGGAGGAGCTTTTCTTAAAAAGACTGCGTGAGGCTAAGGTGGCGGTAAGGGGATATAAAACGATTTCGGTGCTGAAAAAATTATCGGTACAGCCGGTTGCCGCAGCAGAGGATGGTACTACAAAGGGCTTAGTTCAAGCACTTGAGTCCTACGATTTCTCCGATAAAAAAATTATGATACAGTTACACGGTGAATGGGCACCGACGTTAACGGCGTTTTTTGAAAGCCGAGGCGGATCGGTCCAAAAAATCCTCCCATATCAGCACATCGCGCCTGAGCAGGCGATTGTTGAAAAATTGTCTCAAGAATTAATGACTATCGACTGTAATGCTGTTTGTTTTACTACAGCAACACAGGTTCACTCGCTTTTTGATTATGCACGTAAGCAAAATATTTATGATCATATTGTACATTCTCTAAATAATAAGGTAGTTGCTGCAGCAGTGGGAAAAGTGACCGCTGAAGCATTGAGAGATGAAGGTGTAAATCGCCTCGTGGTGCCTGAAAATGAAAGAATGGGCGCAATGATTATCGAACTTGGCAAGTATTTCAACGCCTAACAGTATGTATGTGCTCCTTTGGGAGCACATTTTTGTTTATTAAGAAAAGTGTCGATAAAAAAGTGTGTAATGATTATTGACATTACGCCATTTTTTTACAATCTTTTCAGATGAACTGTGTTAAATTGAAAGAGTGTTCAGAAAAGAGTACAGTGATCCTATTTGTGTATCTGATAGAATCTTTTTTACATAGTGATTAAAAAGAATAGGTAGAACTATTTATCTGGGTGTAAGATGTAACGCCGGTTTATAAACTGTAGAATTATGGTGTATCAAGAATTTTTATAAAATAAATATTGAAATGAGGGGGTTAAAAAATCTAAATATTAAAGCGCTTTCATTAATGTTATTTAATGAACAAAAAAGGGAGGGCTTTTATTTGGCAAACGAAAAAACACAACGAATTTCCTTAACGAATCTTGAAAAAAACTTTCAAGAGGTTGAGCCGGGACTTACGAATCAAGAAGCGATTGAAGAAGCTAATCGCTGCCTCTACTGTTATGATGCCCCATGTATCAAGGCCTGTCCCACAGGCATCAATATTCCTGCCTTTATTAAAAAAATTGCCTCAGGAAACTTGCTTGGTTCTGCAAAAACAATTATGTCTGCAAACCCAGTAGGAGCAAGCTGCGCAAGAGTATGCCCGACAGAGGAACTCTGTGAGGGTGCATGTGTCCTGAATCACTCCACAGAACCGATCATGATTGGCAATCTACAACGCTATGCAACAGATTGGGCGATCCACAATAATACAACTCTATTTGTAAAAGGGGAATCAAACGGAAAGAAGATTGCCATTATTGGCGGTGGTCCGGCCGGATTATCAGCGGCCCGTGAGCTTGCCCGGCTAGGTTATGAGGTGACTATTTTTGAAGCAGCTGAAAAGGCTGGCGGCCTCAATACGTATGGTATTGTTTCATTCCGGTTACCGCAGCGGATTTCCTTTTGGGAAGTTGAGCAGGTGGAAAAATTAGATGTCACCATTCGAACCAATACTGTGGCAGGAAAAGACATTTCAATGGAAAAATTAACAGAAGAGTTCGACCGGATTGTCCTTGCGGCTGGAATGGCACATGTGCCAAGTCTCGGCATTGAAGGCGAGGAGCTGGACGGGGTTTATGATGCCATTGAATTTGTCAAAAAAACCAAAGATGGGAAACTATCGAATGATTTTGTCGGTAAGCGGGTTGTTGTAATTGGCGCAGGGAATACAGCCATTGATGGTGCGACTTGTTCCGTTCGGCTAGGGGCTGAAAACGTGAAGATCCTCTATCGAAGAACCGTAGATGAAATGACAGCCTACGATTTTGAATATGAGTTTGCCAAGCAAGATGGTGTCGAGTTCCGCTGGCTGACTGCACCGCAAAGGATTATTGGCAGTGAGAACGGCAAGGTGACAGGAATTGAGTGTATAAAGATGAAGCTCGGCGAACCTGATACGGATGGACGGCGACGTCCTTTAGCAGTTGTCGGGTCAGAACATGTAATTCCGGTTGATGCTGTGGTGAAAGCTATCGGACAAACAAGACATCTCTCTTTAATTGAGAAGTTTGGCCTAGAGCACGACGGAGGGGTGGTCAAGGTTGACCCGGATACATTGCAGACATCAAATCCAAACATATTTGCCTGCGGCGATGTGATTTTTGGCAAAGGACAAGGGGAAGCGATGGTTGTAACGGCCGCCCAGCAAGGGAAAGAAGTTGCTTATGCCATTCACAAACAATTTACTACGGTGGGAACTACTTGACTCGAGTTTATTAATCTCGTGAAAACTTTAAAGGGGGAAATTTGATGGCTGATTTACGGATTAACCTCGCTGGGATCAAATCGCCAAATCCATTTTGGCTGGCGTCTGCACCACCGACAAATTCAGGCTATCAGGTTCAAAGGGCCTTTGAGGCGGGGTGGGGAGGAGCCGTCTGGAAAACGCTTGGGGATCCCATTCTGAATACAAGCTCCCGCTTTGCTGCCATCAGCTTTAACGGCCAGCGGGTCGCAGGCTTTAACAATATTGAATTGATTACTGACCGGCCGCTCGATGTCAATTTAAAGGAAATCTATGAAACGAAAAAGAAATTCCCGAATCATGCCATCATTGCCTCGCTAATGGTTGAACCAAAGCAGGAAAAATGGCACGAAATTGTCAAACGTGTGGAGGATGTCGGGGTCGATGGACTTGAACTGAATTTCGGATGTCCGCACGGCATGGCAGAGCGGGGCATGGGTTCAGCCTCTGGCCAGGTGCCGGCCCTTGTAGAAAAACAAACCTTATGGGTAAAAGAAGTGGCAAAAACACCTGTTATCGTCAAGCTAACACCGAATATTACCGATATTACAGCAACTGCGGAAGCGGCTTGTAACGGCGGTGCCGATGCCATTAGTATGATTAATACGATAAACAGCCTTATGGGCGTGGACCTAGATACTTGGAATACGATCCCTCATGTCGCCGGGAAGGGTGCCCATGGCGGTTATTGTGGTCCGGCCGTAAAGCCAATTGCCTTAAATATGGTGGCAGAGTGCGCCAGACATCCACAAATCAATGTCCCGATTTCCGGAATCGGCGGCATCTCCAACTGGCGAGATGCGGTTGAATTTATGCTGATGGGGGCAACCGGAGTCCAAATCTGTACCGCCGCCATGCATCACGGCTTCCGGATTGTGGAGGATATGATTGAGGGGCTGAATCATTACTTAGATAGCAAGGGAATCGCTGCTATTTCCGATATTATCGGCAAATCAGTGCCGAAATACTCGGATTGGGGAAATCTTGATCTGAACTACAATACCGTGGCTAAAATCAATACGGATGTTTGCATTAACTGTAACAAATGTTATATAGCCTGTGAGGATACATCGCACCAATGTATTGAAATGCTTTCTGATGCATCAGGAAAAAGCTTTCTAAAGGTACGGGAAGAGGATTGTGTCGGCTGCAACTTATGTGCGATTGTCTGTCCGGTAGATGGGGCGATTGATATGATTGAAGTCCCGAATGAAATGCCGCCAATGACTTGGAATGAACGTCAGGCTGCTATTAACGCTGCCATAACTTGCAAAGTGGATACAACTAAATGATAGATTAGGAGGGCTAAACCAATGAAAAAAATCGTTAAAAATGGAACGATTGTTACAGCAGCAGATACGTTCCAAGGAGAAATTTTAATTGAAGACGGCAAAATCACGCAAATTGGCGCCAATCTTTCAGCTGTTGGAGCAGAAGTGATTGACGCAAAAGGCTGCCTAGTCTTCCCCGGAGGAATTGACCCACACACCCATCTAGACATGCCATTTGGCGGTACAGTAACAAGGGATGATTTTGAATCAGGAACGATCGCCGCTGCCTTCGGAGGCACAACCTCGATCATCGATTTTTGCCTAACCAATAAGGGCGAGCCTTTGAAAAAAGCGATTCAAACCTGGCATGAAAAATCCAAGGATAAAGCGGTCATTGATTATAGCTTCCACCTCATGATTAGCGAAATCAATGATCAAGTACTTAACGAATTGCCACAGGTCATTAATGAGGAAGGAATCACCTCCTTTAAAGTGTTTATGGCGTATAAAAACGTCTTCCAAGCAGATGATGAGACCTTATTTAAGACACTTGTAACGGCAAAGGACCTAGGTGCTCTGGTCATGGTTCATGCCGAGAACGGGGATGTCATCGATTACTTAACGAAAAAGGCCCTCTCGGAAGGGAAAACGGATCCAATTTATCATGCCTTAACAAGACCGCCGGAATTGGAGGGTGAAGCGACCGGCCGCGCTGCCCGATTTACCGGACTGGCGAATTCGCAATTATATGTTGTACATGTTTCCTGTGCTGATGCCGTTGAAAAAATAGCGGAGGCAAGAGCGAAAGGGTATGAGGTCTGGGGGGAAACCTGCCCGCAATATCTCGTCCTAGATCAAAGTTATTTAGAAAAACCAAATTTTGAGGGAGCAAAATATGTCTGGTCACCGCCGCTCCGTGAAAAATGGAATCAGGATGTCCTTTGGAATGCCTTAAAAAGCGGACAGCTCCAAACATTGGGCTCCGATCAATGCTCATTTGATTTCAAAGGCCAAAAGGACCTCGGACGGGACGATTTTACAAAGATTCCTAATGGCGGACCAATGATTGAAGATCGTCTTACCATTTTATTTTCGGAGGGAGTGAAGAAGGGAAGAATTAGTCTGAATCAGTTTGTTGACATTACCTCGACGCGGATTGCCAAACTTTTTGGCCTCTTCCCCAAAAAGGGAACAATTGCTGTCGGTGCGGATGCCGACCTTGTCATTTTTGACCCGAATATTGAGCGGGTGATTTCAGCTGAAACCCATCATATGGCGGTTGATTACAATGCCTTTGAAGGAACGAAAGTCACCGGTGAGCCAGTTTCCGTTCTAGTCCGCGGCGAATACGTGGTCCGAAACAAGCAGTTTGTAGGCAAGCCAGGCTCTGGTCAATACTTGAAAAGGGCTAAATATAGTTCATCTGCACCATTAAATCTGTCTGAATGAAACACTATCAATCTAGCAAATCCGACTTATTTTTGAACCACTCCTGCATTTGCTCGGGCAAGCTCGAGTAATTGCCCCATTAATGAATTTTTCATGTCGGTTGTTTTCATAAAATTTTTTAAAATTTAACCGAATTGGAGTGTTCATATGAAAAAAAGCCATTTAAAATCACCCGATTTATTGCCCATTCAGCAAAAGGATAGGAAAATCACCAATTTAGGTTACTCCTTTATGTGGGTGGGGATGGTCGTCGTTCTTGCCACCTTCGCCATTGGCGGAGCGGGGGTCATGACCTTGTCGCTGCCTTGGGTTATCCTTGCAACAATTATTGGAAGTCTAGCCATTGGTTTCTTTATATCTTTAATCGCGGACATTGGGATTGAACATGGGTTATCGTTTCCGGTCTATATGAGGGCACCGTTCGGCACTATCGGAACGCATATTCCTTCGATTACCCGGGGAGTAACGGCGTCCATGTGGTTTGGGATTAACACCTATTTTGGGGCAACGGCAATGAACGGTATTTTAAATATTTTATTTGGCTTTGATAACTGGTTTATTTGCTTCCTAATTTTTGCGGTTGTTCAGTTGGTCAACACCGCATTGGGGATTAAATCGATTGAGAGGTTTGCGGATTTGGCTGCTCCGATTATTCTTTTAATCTCGCTCTGGATGTACGTGTCGTTATCAGACCAGGCTTCTGCAGCCGGAAGGGACGTTTGGAGCTGGGTAGAATCACCTGTTACTGGCGGTGCTGCCTTTACGGCGTTTTTGGTCGTGATTTTCTCTAACATGGGCTTTTGGGCCACATTAAGCGCTGATATTCCAACGATATCTCGGTTTATCAAGGCACCTGCAAATGAAAAGAACTGGTTTAAGCGAAATAAAGGATCGTTGATTGGTAACCTTGTGGCGATGCCATTAACACAGACTTTTATGATTATTATTGGTGCAGTTTCATATATTGCGGTATTAAATTATGATCCTGTGGTGGCTCTGCAGAAGGCTGCCGGCGGCTTCATTCTTGCCATTTTACTATTAATGATTGTGTTGGCTCAATGGTCAACCAATACAGCGGCCAATGTTGTCCCAGCTGCGACCATTTTTTCCAACGTGGGCGGTCCTAAGTTTCCGTTTTGGGCAGGTGTCATTACAGCTGGCATCGTCGGAACGGTCGTCCAGCCGTGGGAGCTGTTTGGTGTTATAATCCCGATTCTTTTATTTGTTGGGGGAATCCTTTCGGCCATCGTTGGTATTTTGTTTGCCGATTACTATCTGATTCGAAAAAGAAGGGTCAATGTTCCGGAACTATATGAAGATCAAGGGCAATTTAAATACCTTGGCGGAGTAAACATTGCCGGTTTTATTGCTTGGATTATTGGGGCAGCAGCTTCTTATTTTGTTCCGGAATATGGCTTTCTCGTCGGCTTTCTTGTAGGTGCAGCGGTTTATTATGTTCTGGCTAAATATTGGTGGTTTAGACTATTCCGTCAGGCGGAAATTGAAGAGCCGAGTGATGAAAAATATTTAGGAATTTCAGTTGGGCGTGACTGGATTATTGAAGAGGAACACATCTATGAACCGGCTGTTAAAGAACTTCCGGAAAATCTCGATTTATATTAATGGAGGCGGGGACATGTCTGAGCATCAACAATTTCTTGCTGAAAGGGACAGAATAGACTTTTTCATCCAAAAGGGATATCGAATACATTCTGTATATGAGCATTTGGATGGGGCTACTGTTGAATTTGTTCATCCAAATGGAAACGTGACCGAAGCTTTGTTGATTAGCAATGCAAATGCCCGAAAATATTTTTCCAGCCTTTTAATCAAACAGAACACAATGGGCAAATAATGGTTTCGGAAATGGATTGGCCAATAGCCAGTCCTTTCCGAATATAGCTGACATTTTTAGGGGAGAACTGCGGGATGAAAGAACAATGAACACCAGTTCCCGATTATCATTTTTCAAGACGAGGTCCCGTTTGTTGAAATTCCCAAAGCTATTCATTCTTCATCATAAGTCAGCAGTTCAACAAAATTTCAGATTTGGAAAATTATTCGCAAAGCCTAAATTGATGTTCACACTGTCGAAGAAATGCACTTAGTCGTTTTACAATGTGTCTAATGAATACTTTGTAAGGATAAGAGATAATTAACTTATAAACTTTAAAATATGGAGGATTAATGATGAGCGTGACAAAAAATGATACAGCCGTTTTAAAAAATTTTATAAATGGTGAATGGGTCAATTCAAACAGCGCTATAACGCTGGATGTACCGAATCCTGCGACAAATGAACTATTAATCAAGGTGCCGGTTTCAACAAAGGAAGATGTAAATCTAGCAGTTGCAGCAGCAAAAGAGGCATTTAAGACATGGAAGAATGTTCCTGTACCAAAAAGGACGCGCGTTTTCTACAAATATCATTATCTATTAACAGAGAACCATGAGGAATTGGCCCGCTTAATTGTCCAAGAAAATGGCAAGGCTTACAAGGAAGCGTATGGCGAGGTGCAGCGCGGAATTGAGTGTGTAGAGTTCGCATGCGGGGCGCCAACATTAATGATGGGCGAGACGTTGTCAGGAATCGCCGAAGACATTGATTCGGAAATGTTCCGCTATCCATTAGGCGTCGTTGGAGGAATCACGCCATTTAACTTTCCGATGATGGTGCCAATGTGGATGTTCCCACTCGCGATCGCATGCGGAAACACATTTGTGTTAAAGCCATCTGAACGAACTCCTATTTTAGCCAATAAATTAGTTGAGCTATTTACGGAGGCGGGTGCACCGAAGGGTGTTTTAAATGTCGTTCATGGAGCGCATGATGTGGTAAATGGATTAATTGAACATAAGGACGTTGCGGCCATTTCGTTTGTCGGATCTCAGCCGGTAGCGAAGTATGTATATGAGCGGGCTGCCCGTGAAGGAAAACGGGTCCAAGCCCTTTCCGGTGCGAAAAACCATCATATCATCATGCCAGATGCAGATATCGAAAGGTCCGTTCAGCATGTTATGAGTGCCACCTTTGGCAGCGCCGGCCAGCGTTGTATGGCCTGCAGTGCAGTAGTTGTCGTAGGAGATAATGACGCGTTTGTTGCAGCCTTAAAGAGGGAGGCTGACAAGTTAAATATTGGTAACGGCATGGATGAAGAAGTTTTATTAACCCCGGTTATTCGCAAGGAACACCGTGATAAGGTCCTTGGCTATATTGAAAGTGGGTTAGAGGAGGGAGCGGAATTAATAAGGGACGGCCGAAAGGAAATGAGTAACCTTCCAAAGGGCAACTTCCTGGGACCAACCATTTTTGACCATGTTACTCCCGAGATGACTATTGCAAAGGATGAAATTTTTGCACCGGTATTGAGCTTGCTTCGTGCAAAGGATTTAGATGAGGGATTGGAATTTATTCGCAGGTCCCGTTATGGAAATGGAGCCGTCATTTATACAAATAATGCTAAAGCAATCCGGAAGTTCCGCGAAGAGGCGGAGGCTGGAATGCTCGGAATCAATGTTGGTGTCCCTGCCACGATGGCCTTTTTCCCGTTTTCAGGCTGGAAGGATTCCTTCTATGGCGACCTCCACGTTAACGGAAAAGACGGGCTCAATTTCTACACCCGGAAGAAAATGATCACATCACGATTTGAAGCATAAGTATAAATTAACTGTTAGAATTGGAGGGAAGCGTAATGGTTCAAACGGACCGTTCCCAGGAATCGTTGGTTAAGAATGATGATAAATATGTATGGCATGCGATGCGTCCATACAGTCCGGATGCGACGATTGTTGTTGAGAAGGCGGAAGGTTCTTGGATAACAGATATAGACGGCAAGCGTTATTTAGATGCGATGTCCGGCCTTTGGTGTGTAAATATTGGCTACGGACGAACGGAGCTGGCTGATGCCGCTTATGAGCAATTAAAGGAAATGGCCTATTTTCCCCTTACGCAAAGCCATGTTCCGGCAATAAAGCTGGCTGAGAAGTTAAACGAAATGCTTGGTGACGACTATGTAATATTCTTCTCAAACAGCGGTTCAGAAGCAAATGAAACTGCTTTTAAAATCGTACGCCAATACCACCAGCAAAAGGGCAATCACAATCGCTATAAGATTGTCGCCAGGTACCGTGGTTACCATGGAAATTCTTTCGGGGCACTCGCTGCCACGGGCCAGGCTCAAAGGAAATATAAATATGAACCGCTCGCATCAGGCTTTATCCATGTATCTCCGCCGGATTCTTACCGTGATGATACGAATGTGTCCGATCCGATGAAATTATCCTCAGTGCAAGAGATTGATAAAACGATGACCTGGGAGTTAAGTGAAACGATTGCTGCGATGATCATGGAACCGATTATTACGGGAGGCGGCATTCTCGTACCACCGGATGGATACATGAAGGCAGCCCATGAAGTATGCAAAAAACATGGAGCACTTCTCATTGTCGATGAGGTCATTTGTGGATTTGGCCGTACCGGCAAGCCGTTTGGTTTTATGAACTATGGGGTCAAACCTGACATAATTACGATGGCAAAGGGTATAACAAGTGCGTATCTGCCGTTATCGGCAACTGCTGTACGCAAAGATATATATGAAGCGTTTAAAGGAACTGAGGAATACGACTATTTCCGTCATGTCAACACATTTGGAGGAAATCCGGCAGCCTGCGCTTTAGCTTTGAAAAACCTCGAAATTATGGAAAAAGAAAAGCTTTTTGACAGGTCCCGGGATTTAGGAGAACAATTGTTAAATGATTTAAATGGCCTTCTTAAAGACCACCCGTACGTCGGCAACATCCGTGGTAAGGGCCTATTAATTGGGATCGAGTTGGTAAAGGATAAGGGCACAAAAGAGCCCCTTGACGTCGGCCTTGTTAACCAAGTAATCGCCGGCTGCAAGGAAAAAGGCATTATCATTGGTAAAAACGGGGCAACAGCAGCCGGATATAACAATGTTCTTACCCTGGCACCTCCATTAAGTATTGAACTTAAGGATTTGAACTTTTTAGTAAAAACGCTGGGAGAGGCACTTGATAAGATAAAATAAGTGAAAAAAGAGCACTCGTGAATGTTCACAAAGTGCTCTTTTTATTGAGCTTGCTTTTCCTTCTCCAAAATCCCTTTTACAACATCCTCAATCGTCACATTAGCCAGAACTTTTTCCATGGCCAATTGCGCTGTCGAGAAAAGGGGCCCGATTGTTTCTTGAATATTTCTTCCGACCATACAAGCTGGATTTGGCTCCTCATGGATACTGAACAACTCATTATCTGATACAACATTAACTGCCTTATATACATCCAATAATGTAATATCCGATAATCCCTTTGCCAATTCTGCGCCGGCAATACCAGGCCTGACATGGACCAAACCGGCGTTCTTAAGCATCCCCATGATTTTTCGTATCACAACAGGATTTGTGTTAACGCTTTTAGCAATATATTCTGAAGTATTGACATCATTTTTATTAACTTCCAACAAGGATAATATATGAATTCCTACAGAAAAACGACTACTGATGGACATACCTTTCGCCTTCCTTTTTCTTCTTTCCAATCACCTACCATTCAGTATAACACAATGATATTGATTCATAATGAAAAACAATTTAGTGTACATTTAGAAAAATGATTCCTTTAAATGACAGGCAAGCTGAATTTTTAATCTATTTTCCGGTTCCTCAAGAGAAACATTTAACAGATCCTCAATTTTTCTCAGCCGTTGATACAAAGTATTGATATGAACATGAAGGAGCTCCGCCGTTTTCACCGCTGATTGATTCGTTTGAATATACGTGATTAATGTTTTTTCCAAATCATTGTTTCTCAGTTTATTAGAATTTAGCGGTCCAAAGATTTCTTCTAAAAACCGTTCAATTTCCTCTTTGGATTGATTTAAAAAGAGGCGGTTAATGCCGATATCCGAAAATTCCATTAATCCGGAACGATGTCTGGAGCTTAAATAGGCAATGGCTCTGGCTGCTTCATTATGGGTTTTATAGACAGATTCTACTCCCTTATACACACCGCCCACTCCTGCCCTTAGTGCCACACCTTCATTTTGTTCCCACTCTTTTAATATTTCTTTAATAGTATTCAGAACTCTCGGAAAAGCAGTATTATTTTTAAACGTTAGAAGCAGCATTACTTTGTTGCTATTTCCGAAAACGATCTTATCTATCCCGGAGAGCTTGGATTTGATCCGAGAAACTAATCGATGAATACTTGTTTGCAAAACATGATGGTCAATAAAATTAGTTAGTTCGATGATCGTTGTGCAAAGATAATTATTTAAATCTATTCCAATATCAAGCCCTTGTTTATAGAGAAGACGCGGTGCCTCTTTTCTTAATAGATTTTGATAAAAATCGCTTGTTTTTTTAAAGTAGAATTCTGTAAGGGACTGCCGTTTTGCCAATTCTAGTGCCAATACGGATCCGCCGCGTTCAATAATCATGTGTTCGAGCTGGGTTATTGAGCGCTGGGCAGAAACAATTAGGCAGCCAGTACATGTGCTGTCAGTAAAAATTGGATAGATAAAAAAAGATTTCTGATCATGGTCATAAAGATCCACATATATCGGATAGTTTTTTGTGCCGATAATCTGTGTTAATTCCTCGCTACTGAAGAATAAAAAAGCTCTGCCAGGAAAATATTCGTTCTTTAAAAGATCAACAAAAATTAAAGACATTCCCAGCATACGGGTCAACTCTTTGACAATTGCATCAATCCCTTTATTTTGGATAGAAAGCTGTGTCAGTGTGGCATGCACTTCATTTTGTTTGATGAGGACCTGATTTTTCCTGTTTATTTCAGTAAAAAGGCGGGCATTCTCGATGGCAATAGCAATTTGAGCAGTCAGCCCCTGTAATAGTTTAAGATCCCAGTCAGTAATTTCATGTTCAAGGTTAACCCGATGTATTCCTAAAACTCCAATAATTTCATTATGAAATCGAACCGGAACTGATATTGTTGAGTTTACATTCCTTCCGTGAAAAGCTTTTTTCAAGAGTTCATCATTCTTCTTGGAAGTCCCTTTCATGGCATCATTTGCCTCCCGAAAGGAATTATAGATACGCGGCTTGCCATCTAAAAATGTTTTCCCTGTCACTGATTCTCCAACTCTATATTTTACTTGTTCAATTTCCTTTTTCCAGCCCCGATAAGCCTTGCAAACGAGCCGGTCGATGACTGGATTGTAAAGCCAGAAGGCCGCTGTGTCGGCTCCTGGGATGATGCTGGCTACATTATCAAGAATTTTTGTCAGCAGCACATCTAAGTCAAGGGAGGAGGTGATGTTTTGTACCCCTTCTATCAACTTTTCCATTTCTAAATTTTTCGATTTTAATGCGTACTGTGTATATACGGGGTATAAAAGATGATAAAAAATATCAATATTTTCTTTTTCTTTGGTGATATTTTCGTTGGAGGATAAAAGATACACCTTGTAGCCCTGTGGGTAATCTAGCGTGATGATGGTTTGATGAATCAGTTTTAATGGTGATGGTTCCAGTACGGAGGAATCAACGTTTTCAATATCAGAATCATAGCTGTCAATAAGCTCCCATTTGTGTTCCATGGGAGAATATATCCAAATTTGATAGGAAGATAAGGATAATTTTCTTTTTAAAAATGTCCTTAGAAAAGAATGGTCAAGCACTTTTCAACACCTCAATGTAAAAAACTCTATTTAAATTACCTAAAATGTAAATGAACCTACATTGTGTCAATTCTACCAATTTTATATACTTTAAGTAAATACTGAATATTCAGACATAAATCGACAATTTGTGAAATCGCTTTCTTTGAGCGGTTATCAAAAGGAGGTGGCAAAAAGATGAGTTCCATCACATCGTATATGGCAGGCAACATTTTTAAAGTCCTAGTAAAAGAAGGGGATACGATTTCACCTGGTGAGGATGTCGTTATTTTGGAGTCTATGAAAATGGAAATACCCATAGCAGCAGAAGCGCAGGGTACAGTTCTTGAGGTTAACGTAAATGAAGGAGATTTTGTAAACGAAGGGGATGTCTTAATTAAGTTTGAATAGGACAAATTCAACCTTTACACGAATATTCGTTCACGCATTCCCGTCATCCCCCACTTATAAAGGAGGTTCCATATGAAAAAATCTAGTAAACTATTTGGTGCCCTATTTTTAGCAATTCTTCTACTTGTCGCTGGATGCTCGAAAAATAATTCAACGACTAATCAAACTTCCGGCAAAACGTCGGAGGGGACAACGAAATCCGAGCCGAAAAAGGGTGGAAGTATTGTTGTTGCTTATGATTCTGATATAAGTAACTATGACCCGATTTTAGGTAATTCTGGTAATGATCACGCACTTCTATATCCTGTTTATGACACACTGGTAAACTACAACGCAAATTTAGAAGCTGAGCCAGGACTTGCAAAATCCTGGGATACACCGGACGATAAAACGATTATCCTGCACCTCCAAGAAAATGTCTTATTCCACGACGGCACCAAATTTAATGCAGAAGCAGTGAAATTTAACATTGAACGGATCAATTCCCCAGATTCAAAGGTTTCCGACCTTTCCAATGTTGAATCTGTAGAGGTTGTGGACGAGAATACCGTTAAGTTGCATCTCAAACAGCCAGATTCTTCTATCATACTTGCCTTATCCGATCGTTCGGGGATGATGGTATCACCTGCCGCTGTTCAAAAATTCGGTGCAGATTATGCTCAAAATCCGGTAGGTACGGGCCCGTATAAAATGGTCAAATGGGTCCGCAATGGGGAAATTGACTTTGAAGGAAATAAAGATTATTGGCAAAAAGGGCTTCCATATTTGGATAAAATCACAGCTAAGATTATGCCGGATGAAAATACTCGTTTAAATGCTCTTAAATCAGGCCAGATTCAATTCTATTGGAATGTTTCGCCTGATAACAGCCAGGTATTAAAGAGTGACAAGAATATCGTGTTAGATACGAAAATGAAGGTTGCTTTCTATAATATGTACATCAATACGAAATTGGCTCCATTTGACAAAAAGGAAGTCAGACAGGCTTTGGAATATGCCATTGACCGGGAATCATTGGTTAAAGCGTTAACATTCGGCGAAGGAGAAGCAGCTTATCAAACCTTTCCAAAGGACTATTGGGCAGCATCTCCTGATGTAAAAATTTCATATGATCCGAAAAAATCAAAAGAATTATTAAAACAAGCCGGTGTTGACAGCGTCACCTTTGATATGTTTGTGCCTACGAGCACATTCTATACAAGGTTAGCTGAAGCAATAAAAGGTCAGGTAAAGGAAGCAGGATTTACCATTAATATCCAGCCAATGGAATTAACAAAAGGAGTAGCGCTGTATTTCAACGAAAAGCAAATTGCTGCTAACTTAACGTCTTGGACTGGACGGCCAGACCCGCAGCAAACCGTCAATTTATTCCTAAGCCAAAAGGGTTTCTATAATGCTGGCGGTGAATCAACACCGGAAAAGGAAGAACTAATTTCAAAAGCCGCTGCTTCTTACGATCAAAAGGAACGGGCCAAATTATATGCAGAAATTAACAAGATTTCTATATTAGACGAAGCCATGCAAGTGCCAATTTTGTTCCAGCCTTCAACAGCTGCCATGACAACGAAAGTGAAAGGCTTTGAAGGGACATTGCTTGGAAAACCAAAATTCTCAACCTTATGGTTAGATCAATAGAATTGTAGAGAGGGGAAGAGATCCATGTTCTTTAAGTTTTTACTGCGGCGTTTAATGTATGTTATCCCGATGCTAATTGTAACGACTTTGATCGTCTTTTCCCTCATCTTGATCATTCCGGGAGATCCCGCTCTCGCGCTTCTAGGAGACAATGCGACGGAAGAGAAATTAGCATTGTTAAGAAGTCAGCTTGGGCTGGATCAGCCCGTACTGATTCAGTATTGGAATTGGCTTACCAATGCGGTTCAAGGTGATTTGGGACGTTCTCTGTTTACTGGGGAGATTGTGAGTGATGCTGTCTTTTCAAGACTAGGAGTCACCTTCCAGCTTGTCGTCGCATCCATCATCTTTTCATTTGTTTTTGGAATGATTTTTGCGATTGGCTCAGTCATTAAGCCCAATAGCTGGATGGATTATATTTCAAGGTTCATGGGGACGATTGGCACTGCCATCCCTAACTTTTGGCTGGCTATGCTCCTTATTGTTGTATTTAGTGTAAACCTTGGCTGGCTGCCGTCGACAGGATTTACAAGTATTTCTGCTAATCTAACAGGTTTTTTCCAAAGCATTATCCTTCCGTCTATTTGTTTAGGGGCTTTTGGTGCAGCCCAAATCACAAGGCAATTGCGATCATCCCTCCTTGAAGTGCTGGAATCGGACTATATTCGTACAGCTTATTCAAAGGGACTAATGCTTTGGCCGGTAATTTGGAAGCATGCACTGCGGAATTCCCTGCTTCCAGTTATCACGACAACAGGTCTGCTGTTTGGAAACATGTTAGGGGCGACCGTCGTGATCGAAACGGTATTCGCCATCCCAGGAATGGGCCAGCTGGCGGTGAACTCCATTTTACAAAGGGACTTTCCAATGCTGCAGGGCGTAGTGTTAGTCATGGTTATTTTGGTATTGATTATCAATTTTGTGACCGACGTGTTATATAGCGTTTTGGATCCGAGGATTGAAATTAAATAAGAAGGAGGCAGCTTGATGCAATTCCGTTTAATGTTTCAACGATTATTTAACGAAAAGCTGGCATTTGTAAGTATGATATTTTTGCTGCTTTTAGTATTCTTATCACTCTTTGCATCTTGGATTGTTCCTTTCGATCCAAATAAGCAGGATTTGACCAAAGTCATGCTGCCGCCTGATGGAACTTATTGGTTTGGTACAGATGAATTGGGCCGTGATGTATTCTCGCGTGTACTGATGGGAGCGCAGGCGGCCATTCAAGCTGGCGTTGTGGCAATTTTAATTCCTCTTGTGGTGGGGGTACCGCTTGGCATTATTTCCGGATATCTTGGCGGAATTGTCGATGATATTTTCATGCGAATTGTAGATGCGATTTTATCGTTTCCTGCCATACTCCTGGCCCTTGGAATTACCGGCGCATTAGGTGTCAGTTTATGGAATGCAATGATTGCTATCGGAATTATTTTTACGCCGCAATTTGCCCGCCTGGCAAGGGGGCAAACCCTTCAAGTCAGAAGAGAGCCTTATGTGGAAGCGGCAAAAATATCAGGAGCAGGTCCTTTATGGATTATGATGAAACATATCCTGCCAAATATATTATCACCTATCATCGTTCAAGCATCGTTTAGCTTCAGTCTTGCCATTTTAGTAGAGGCCTCATTAAGCTTTCTTGGCATGGGGGCGCAATCGCCGCAAGTCAGTTGGGGCGGAATGCTGCATCAGGCCTACAGTATGATTTTCGTCAATCCATACATGATGCTTTTCCCAGGCCTTGCCATATTGATTTCTGTATTGGCCGGTAACTTTTTTGGAGATGGATTACGAGTGGCAATTGATCCAAAAATGAAGAAATCTTAGGGGGGGATTGAATTGAGAGGTCCGAATGAACCTGTTTTAGAGGTGAAAAATCTTTGTTCTTATATCCCCACTTCCAGGGGAGTTATCAAACCAGTAAATAATATTTCCTTTTCAATCGGAGCCGGCGAAATTGTTGCTTTGGTCGGGGAATCAGGAAGCGGCAAAAGCGTGACGGCATTGTCCATTATGGGGTTGAATTCACCATCGATTAAGTACGAGAAGGATAGTGTGATTTCCTTTAAAGGCGAGAATTTGTTGAAAATGAAAAAAAGGCAGATGAAAAAGATTAGAGGGAATGAGATTTCGATGATTTTCCAGGATCCGATGTCTTCGTTAAATCCGCTGCATACGATTGGAAAACAAATCGCCGAGCCGATCGTGCTTCATCAGGGCGTCAGCAATCAGAAGGCAAAGGAAATTGTCGTGAACTTACTGGCAAAGGTCGGTATTCCTGATCCGCAAAACCGACTGAACGATTATCCCCATCAATTGTCCGGGGGGATGCGGCAGCGGATTATGATTGCGATGGCATTAGCCTGTAATCCATCATTACTGATTGCTGATGAACCAACAACAGCTCTCGATGTCACCATTCAGGCGCAAATCCTAAATGTAATGAGAGATTTGCAGAAGGATACGGGCATTTCCATCTTGATTATTACGCATGATTTAGGTGTTGTGGCTGAAATGGCCGATCGTGTACTCGTCATGTATTGCGGGGAAATAGTCGAAGAGGGGGATGTCTATTCACTGTTCAAAAATCCCCAGCATCCATATACAAAGGGGCTGCTGGCAAGCGTCCCAAAACTCAGGGGAGCATCGGAAAAGCTTCTTCACACGATTCCCGGTGCTGTGCCGAATCCGCTCGAGCTGCCAAAGGGCTGTAATTTTTCCGGGCGGTGCAGTTATGCAACCGAAAAATGTCTCAGCGAGGCTCCCAACCTGGTGGAAACAGGGAAAGACCGAAGAGCAGCATGCTGGCATCTGGTAGATTTGGAAACGGAAGAGGTGACTGTACATGCCTGAACCATTGATATCGATTAAAGACGTCAAAAAACACTATCCAATTGGAAGCGGTTTATTTAGCAAAAAAGGAAAATGGTTAAAGGCCGTGGATGGAATAAGTCTTGATGTCCACCGTGGTGAGACAGTTGGTCTAGTAGGAGAATCAGGGTGCGGAAAATCGACACTGGGCAGGATGGTTGTCGGGCTCTTGGAGCCAACTTCAGGTGAAGTCGTATTTGAAGGAAATTCGCTTTTATCCAAAGGACGTAATAAGCGTGATTTGGGGCAAAAAATTCAAATGGTCTTCCAGGATCCGTATTCGTCGCTGAATCCAAGAATGAATGTGGCCAACATTATTGCTGAACCATTAGTGCTTCATAAAATTGGAACAAGCAGTGAAAGGAAAAAACGTGTGGATGAACTACTTGAAAAGGTAGGACTGACCTCGGCTCATGGAAGCCGCTATCCAGAAGAGTTCTCAGGCGGCCAGCGCCAGCGAATCGGCATTGCCAGAGCGTTGGCCCTTAATCCAAGTTTGATCGTTTGTGATGAACCCGTTTCAGCATTAGATGTGTCGATTCAAGCACAAATCTTAAATCTATTAAAAGAAATACAGGAAGATATGGGACTCTCCTATATATTCATTGCCCACGGACTGCAGGCAGTCAAACATATCAGTGATCGGATTGTGGTGATGTATTTAGGAAAGGTCATGGAAATTTCAGAAACAGATCAGCTCTTTGAGCAGCCGCTTCATCCATATACAGAGGCATTGATTTCTGCGGTGCCGGAACCTGATCCAACAGTTCGGAACCGGGAACGCATTCTATTAAGTGGAGATCTTCCGAGCCCGGCAAATCCTCCGTTAGGATGCAGATTTTCTACTCGGTGCCCGCTTGCGGATGAGCGCTGCAGGCGTGAAGAACCGCCGCTTGAACAAGTATCCGAGGGCAGATGGGTTGCTTGTTTTTATCATGGGTGATTCATAGTTTTAGAGGTAATAATTATTGAAAGTTATTCTGTATACGAAAGGGATGTGTTCCTTGAATAGTGGAAAGCCATTACACGAGTACCTAAGAAACCATGCCAAAGTGAACCCAAATAAACCAGCCGTCATCTTTTATGGAAGAACCCTGACATACGAGGAACTAGATAACTTATCGGATCGCTTTGCCCATTATTTACATTCACAGGGGATTCGCAAAGGTGATAAAGTAGCTCTGTTTTTGCCAAACTGTCCACAATATATCATTTGCCATTTTGGAATCCAAAAGATTGGTGCAATTGTAGGGCCATGTAACCCGATGTTCAAGGAATGGGAGCTGGAATATGAAGTAAATGACCTTGAGGCAAAAGCAATTGTAACTTTGGATCAATTGTATCCAATCGTCGAAAGGGCAAAGCCAAATACCATGCTCCAATCGGTGATTACAACTAGCTACATAGACTTCCTTCCGGAGAAACCAATTCCTGAGTTCCCTGAGGAATTGCAGGAAAAGAAATCATATCCAGAAACCACTGATTTAAATAACATCCTTCGTACATGGAGTGCAGATTGCCCGAATGTGGAATTAGATATTGATGAAGATGTATGCCTTATCGTCTATACATCCGGTTCCACTGGTCTGCCTAAAGGTGCGATGCTCACTTACCGGAACGCCCTTTACAAATCTCAAGGTGTTGCAGAAGCAAGAAAATTTCATGCAGATGATATTGCCTTATCGATAATGCCAATCTGTCATATTGCTGGCATGTTGTTTATGAATGTTAGTTTTTATACAGGTGGAACAATCGTTCTGCTTAATCGTTTTACACCCGAAGCCGCGATGGATGTCATCGAACGGCACCGAGTAACAGTCGCGCAAACTGTTGTACCAATGAATGTGGCCATTATAAATCATCCTCATGCAGGCCTAGTCGATTTCAGTTCATTAAGAGTCAATTCCTGTACTAGCTTTGGGATCCAATTGTCAGAAGAAATCTCAGATCAGTGGAAGGAACTGACAGGCATCGGATTATTTGAATCCGCTTATGGCTTAAGCGAAACACATACAGGAGATTCGTTGATGTCACCAGATGCTATTAAATTCGGGACGACTGGAAAACCAATTCCGGGAACGAAGATTAAAATCCTTTCTCTGGATGAACCACGTCAAGAACTTCCCATTGGTGAACAGGGCGAAATTGTGGTCAACAGCCCAGGAGTATTTAAAGGCTATTTGAATAAACCCGAAGCTACGGCCAAAACACTGCGGGATGGCTGGGTTTATACCGGGGATATCGGCAAGTTTGATGAAGATGGTTATCTTTACTTTTTAGGGCGAATCAAAGAAATGATTAAATGTTCCGGTTATAGTGTGTTTCCGGAGGATGTCGAAATTTTATTGAACAAACATTCTGCTGTTGCTGAGTCCGCTGTAATCGGTGTACCGGACCCAATTCGCGGTGAGACCGTTAAAGCATTCGTTGTCCTTCGTCCAGAATATGAAAACAGTATAACTCCTGAAGAGCTCATATTATGGAGCAAAGAAAAAATGGCGGCTTATAAGTACCCCCGTCAAATTGAATTCCGTGAAACCCTGCCAAAAACAGGGACGGGAAAATTGCTGAGAAGAGTGCTGGCGGACGAAGAAAAAGCAAAGGTAAAGGTTAATTAAGAAAGAATTATTTCTACAATAGAAATTTTAGATAAATTAAAATGGTTTCGGCCCAAGGAGGTTATCAATGGTGGAAAAACTAATCGAATCTACTCATAAGGAGGAGAAGAACAAAATGACATGGGAACCAGAAATAAAAGAACTGCGGCGCCGTGAAGAACTTGCCCGCCAGATGGGCGGAGAAGAGCGTGTCGCAAAACATAAATCGCAAGGGAAATTAACTGTAAGAGAAAGAATTGATGGTTTGCTAGATTCCGGTTTGTTCCATGAAACCGGAGCGATTGCCGGAAAAAGTAAATATGATGAGAATGGCAATTTAATAGACTTTACACCAGCAAATTTTATCTTGGGCACTGGAAGGATCAACGGAAGAAAGGTTGTTGTGGGTGCGGATGACTTTACCGTAAGAGGGGGGGCAGCGGATGGAGCTATTCGCGGCAAACAGATTTATGCGGAACGTCTGGCACATGATCTGCAGCTGCCGATTATTCGGCTGGTCGACGGAACCGGAGGCGGGGGCAGCGTGAAGTTCCTGGATATGGAGGGACATACCTATGTTCCTGTTAATCCTGCCTGGGATTTGGTCGTAGGCAACATGGAGCGCGTGCCAGTTGTTGCTGCCTGCTTAGGCTCAGTAGCCGGGCTCGGAGCAGCAAGGGTTGCCGCATCACATTTTTCGGTAATGGTAGAGGAAACTTCCCAGTTATTCGTTGCAGGCCCGCCAGTTGTAAAATTCGGGATGGGACAGGATTTAACGAAAGAAGAACTTGGCGGTGTACAAGTCCATCGTACCAGCGGTGCAATTGACAATATAGCGAAATCCGAAGAAGATGCCTTCGAACAAATCCGTACGTTCTTGTCCTATTTGCCATCTAGCGTTTGGCAGCTTCCGCCAGTTCTGCCATCAAATGATGACCCGGAACGCCGGGAGGAGCGGTTAATTTCCGTGATTCCGAAAAATCGCCGGGTTCCTTATAAAATCCGTGAAATTCTGCCAATGATTTTTGATAAGGATTCCATTTTTGAAATGGGACGGTACTATGGCGGCGGTACTCTCACTTGTTTCGCACGTCTTGATGGATATCCGGTTGGGGTGATGGCTAACGATCAGTTTGTCAATGGAGGCGGATTGACCGCCGAAAGCTCAGAAAAAATTGAACGATTTGTCGACCTTTGTCAAACCTTCCATTTACCAATTGTGAACTTAGTCGACCAGCCAGGCATGATAATCGGACTTCCATCTGAGAAGAAAGGAACGATTCGCAAAGGGGTCCGCGCTATTTCAGCCATCTATCAGGCTACCGTTCCGATGATGGAAATTATCCTTAGGAGAGTATTTGGTGTTGGCGGGGCAGGAATGTCTAATGGTCACGGATTAAACTTAAGATATGCCTGGCCTTCCGGTGATTGGGGATCACTCCCTGTTGAAGGCGGTGTCCATGTAGCTTATCGCCGTGAGCTTGAAGCAAGCGATAATCCTGAAGCTTTACTAAAGGAATTATTAGAACGAATGGAATCAGTACGATCTCCGCTTCGAACAGCTGAAGCCTTCGGGGTGGAGGAAATCATCGACCCTAGGGATACCCGTCCATTACTCTGCGAATGGGTCCGGGATGCCTACGAGCTGCTTCCGCAGCAATTGGGTCCTTCCAGTCACGGAATGAGACCATAATTGAGTAAATAGAAAGATGTCATAATGGAGGAGGTTTGAGGAGATGAGTCAGACAGAATTATTAAATGAATTATCTTCCCGTGAGGAAGTGGTGTCCAAATGTCTTGAATATTGGGCGGAAACAGCAGGGGAGAATACCTTTATTTATTACGGGGAATCAGAAAAAAAAATTTCGTACCAAAAATTTAATCAGATTGCCAATAGCATTGGCCATTCTTTAAAAGCAAGGGGAGTCCAAAAGGGGGATCGAATCTCGGTCTTTTTAAGAAACCCTCTTGTTACTACCATGGTAATGTTTGGAATTTGGAAATGCGGGGCTGTTTTCAGCCCTATAAATTTTAACTACCGCGGAAGACTGCTCAGTTATCAGTTAAACGATACCCAGCCAAAGGTACTTTTTACCGAACGTTCCATGGTACCAATTTTAAACGAAATTGCTTCTGAAGTAGAACAGTTGTCAACCGTTGTTTTCAATCCCCAAGAAGGCGACCATGATTATATAGCGGAAATGGCGGATATCCCGTTAAATCTAGTTTTTAATGAAATTTCCTTCGACCGCATGCTGCAGGCCGAATCACATAATCTCAATATCGAGTTAAACTATTATGACATCGCCAATATCATTTATACATCCGGAACAACAGGACCGGCTAAAGGAGTCGTTCAGTCCCATCGCTGGGTGAACGGCTATACATTAAGATTACGCTCATGTTTGACGCAAGAGGATGTGGTTTATAACGATCTTCCGTTGTACCATGTCGGCGGTGCATTTGCCAATATTGCCAGGGCCTGTTACGCAGGGTGTACTGTCGCCATTTGGGATAAATTCAGTCCAAATCAATTCTGGAAACGGATTGAAAAATCAGGGGCAAGCGTGGCGATTTTGCTTGATGTTATGATCCCTTGGCTGATGAATGCAAAACCATCAGAAAATGACAGGTTCAATACCCTAAATAAAGTTCATATGCAGCCGCTGCCAAAATATCACAATGAGGTGGCTAAACGATTTGGTTTTGATATCGTCACAGCCGGATTTGGCCAGACGGAAGCCGGAGCGCCGCTGTCAAGTATTATCCTTGAAACTGAAGAAGGGGAAGGTACACCTAAACATCTTTATAAAGGGCTTTCAAGAAAGGAGATTATCGTCAATTGCGAAAAGGAGAAAGTTCCGGTCATTGACGGCAATAAGGAATTGCATAAAGGTTTCATGGGGAAACCTAACCAATATTTTGATGTCATTGTTTTGAATGAAAAAGATGAAGAAGTTCCTGTTGGGCAAGTAGGACAAATTGCCTTCCGCCCACGCTTGCCGCATCTCGTATTGTCGGAATATTACAACAAGCCTGAATCCACCAAAAAGGCTTTTCAAAATCTTTGGTTCCACAGTGGAGATGCCGCCTATTTAGGCGAAGACGGCTTTTACTATTTCGTCGACCGCCTTGGCGGTGTGATTCGCTGCCGCGGTGAAAAAATTTCTTCCTATCAATTAGAGGATATCATCAACAGCCATCCTGACATTGAATTATGTGCCGCTTTTCCTGTGCCGGCAGAAGTCGGTGATGAAGATGACGTCGCCATTTATGTGGTGAAGAAAACCGGCGCAGAAATCGATGAAGAGGAATTAAGGATCTGGGTGAAGGATAAAATGCCAAAATATATGTGGCCAAAGCATATCCGCTTTGCCCTGGACATTCCGAGGACACCGACCAACAAAATTGAAAAATATAAATTACGTCAAGAGTTAATGATGGAACTAGAAAAACAGACTGTATAAGGTAAAAAATAAAAAAGCATCAATCGATGCTTTTTTATTATGGACTGACATGTTCTTTTAAATCTGTATTTAAAGTTTTTAACACCTGTTCATTCTGTACAGGATTTCTAACCTTCAACGTTAATATGATCCCAAAAGCGAGGCAAATGGTTGAGAAAATGAACGCTGTTCTAAAGCCGCCAAAATCTTCAATCAACCAGCCTGCGATGGCTGGCCCAACCAATTGGCCGACAGCGAAATAGAAGGTGACATAGCTAAATGCAATCGGCATCTCAGCAGGTTTAACATGATCCATACTTGCTGCCTGCGTTAAAGTAAACATCCCGGTGGAGGTGCTGCTCATTAATATGATGTGCATTGTGAAGCCAAGCTGCGTAGGAAATAATACTGGAAGCAGCATTGAGACCATGGTTAGTCCCATAGTTATGATTAACGATTTTCTCCGGCCGAACCTGTCAGAAACAAACCCCCAAAACGGCCCGCTAAAGATGGATAATACCCCGTTTAAAGCCATTAGCTGTCCTGCAAATTTTACACTTATTCCCGCATCTATCATATAACTCATTATAAAAATCACCTGGACAATATAAGTGAGCCCTACGACACCGTAAATCAAGCCAATATTAATTACCTTTGGGTTTTTATAGATTTCCTTTGCCGGTGTCTTTTCCTGATGCTTTTCAGATACAGGCTCAGCAGGCGGGTTTTGAATGAAAAACATCGTTAATAGGACAACCAAAAGGCCTATAGCCGCATAAATCCCCCATGCCCATCTCCAGCCATTTTCGCTGTTAATACTGCTAAGATACGGTACAATCATACCGGCAAAAAGGATACCAATTCCCGCTCCACTAGTTGATAAACCAATGACAAATCCTTTTTTCTGAGGAAACCAAGAAACGAGCAAGGTGATAAACGGCGTAAAAGTAAAGGAAGTACCAATCCCCAATAAAAGCATAAACAAAAAAGCTAACAAATATGAGTTGCCTAAAGAAAGTCCTGCAAGTCCTGCTGTAACCAATGAAACACCGAGTAAAACGGTCCTTTTACTGCCCCACTTAGACGCAAGAATACCAGCAAAAATCAGTGTGCTTAAATATCCAAACGAGGTAGTTGTTCCTAGAAAGCCTGCCTCTTTATAAGACAGGCTTAATCCATCCCGCATAAATGGCAGTATCACCCCATATGAAAGTCTTGCGAAAGCCAGTACGACAGCGGTTGTTAACATTCCAATCAGGGCATATGTAAGCAGATTATTTTGGTTCTTTTGTTCCATTTAGTACGCTCCTTTACATTTTTCACAACGTATTTTTAGTTTTTATTTTAACATTATTTCGAGTATAGAAGCATCATTATTGATTAAAAATTGTAAATTTTCTTAATTCTCATCGCGCTTTAATATTACTTCAAGTTTTCAAAAAATTCTATTGACTTTTCCTATTTTTCCTATGATAATCAAAGAAATTAAATTAAAAGCAAGGGACTAGTAAATTTTTGGAACGTGCAAGAGAGTGAAACCCTAAAGGCTGGAAGGTTTCTCACGGGAAGAGGTTGAACCTGCCCTAATGATTGCTGCTTATGCAAACATAAGCCGTCTAATCCGCGTTAAGGTTTCAAGTGGGTGCATGGCATCAATTAAGGTGGTACCGCGGAAACGATTTTTCCGTCCTTTGTATAAGGGCAGAAGAATCGTTTTTTATTTTTCAAAAAGAAGGGTATGACAATGAAGAAACAATTAGTGGTAGTGAAAATTGGGAGCAGTTCGCTGACGACTTCGGCAGGGACGATATCTGAAGAGAAAATGCGCGACCATGTGGGAGCACTCGCCCTGTTAAAAAAACAAGGGCATGATGTCATCCTAATTTCATCCGGTGCAATAGCTGCGGGTTTTGGTTCGCTTGGTTATCCTGCTCGTCCAAAAACAGTTGCTGGCAAGCAAGCTGCAGCGGCCGTTGGGCAGGGGCTGCTAATGCAGAAGTATATCCAGCTTTTTCAACAGTTTCAAATTGTGCCTGCACAAATGTTACTAACCAGGGAGGATTTTTACAGCCAGGTCCGGTTTCAAAACCTTTATTCGACGATGACCGAGCTGCTTCACAGGGGCATGCTGCCAATCATTAATGAAAATGATTCGGTATCTATTGAGGAACTGACATTTGGTGATAATGATATGCTATCTGCGCTGGTAAGCGGGTTTCTTCATGCCAATGCATTGATTATTTTAACGGATGTAAATGGGATATATGACGGGAATCCGAAAGTTTCAAAGGATGCCAAGAAATATCATTTCATCCCTGAGGTATCGGAGAAAATGCTGGAAGCTGCAGGCGGGAGCGGTTCTGCACTGGGAACTGGCGGAATGAAATCCAAGCTGCTGGCTGCAAAAAAAGCATTGTCTCTTGGTGTAAGTGTGTTTGTCGGAACTGGATCGGGGCGGGAAAAGTTATTAGACATTCTAGCAGGCAAAGGGGATGGAACGTATCTCGGCGGACCATTCCAAACACAGATGCAAATGAGAAAACAATGGATTGCCTATCATTCACAGGTTGGGGGAATCATTGAAGTGGATGATGGAGCAGAACAAGCTATCGTGCAAAAGGGGAAAAGCCTGCTTCCAGTTGGAGTTACAAATGTCATTGGTGAATTTAATGCCATGGATGTGGTCGAGGTCCGGAACAAAAAAGGGAAAACCATCGGAAAAGGGCAAATTTATTTTTCCTCACAGGATTTACTAAAAGTAAAAGGGCTGCCAAGCGAACAATCGAAGATTTATTCGATCAATAAGCGTGCAGAAGTGATTCATCGTGATAATTGGGTTATTTTACGGGAGGAGTAAATGGAATGAGTGAATTAATCGAAAAGGCAAAGCTCCTAAAGGCTGCCTCAAAGAGATTAGGGATGCTTTCAACTAGCGAGAAAAATGATGCATTATGCCAAATGGCTGCTCGCATTACTGAGGAAAAGGAATGGATTCTTCTGGAAAATCAAAAGGATATTTTAGCTGGAAAGGATAATGGTCTATCTGATTCCCTTTTAGATCGCCTGCTCCTGACTCCTGAAAGAATCGATCAAATCGTTGATGGTGTCCTCCAGTTGATCGGGCTTGACGACCCGGTCGGGGAAGTGATTGAATCATGGGACCGGCCAAATGGTCTGCAAATTGAAACAGTCCGTGTTCCACTTGGTGTTATTGGTATGGTTTATGAAGCACGGCCAAATGTGACGGTCGATGCGGCAAGTCTTTGTTTGAAGGCAGGGAATGCTGTCTTGTTGAGGGGAAGTTCATCCGCACTGAATTCAAATAAGGCACTTGTTCAAGTTATGCGTACTGCCTTGGCCGAAACTGCGATTCCATCGGATGCCGTGCAGTTACTCGAGGATACGAGCAGGGAAACCGCCTCGCAAATGTTTAGGCTGAATCAGTATTTGGATGTGCTAATCCCGCGCGGCGGGGCCGGCCTTATTCAATCAGTCATTCAAAATGCAACTGTACCGGTGTTGGAAACAGGCGTCGGCAACTGCCATGTATTTATTGATGAATCGGCTGAGCGGGAAATGGCCATCCAGATTGCCATAAACGCAAAATTGCACCGCCCATCCGTTTGCAATGCAGCAGAAACGATTCTTATTCATGAGAAATGGCCTTATGTTTCTGAATTACTATCCGCTCTTCATGGCCAAGGAGTAGAGCTGCGGGGGGATGAGGTCTTGGCGGGAGCGAATGCCTTTGTGAATCCTGCAAAGGAAAACGATTGGTATACTGAATTTTTAGCTCCAATTGCTGCTGTAAAGCTAGTCGGTGATGTACGGGAAGCCATTGACCATATTGATCGATATGGAACAAAGCATTCAGAAGCGATCATTAGCGAAAATAATGATAACGTTAGTTTATTTTTCCGAGCCGTTGATGCTGCTGTGCTGTATCATAACGCGTCAACTCGTTTTACCGATGGTGAGCAATTTGGCTATGGTGCGGAAATCGGCATCAGCACGCAAAAGTTGCATGCACGCGGACCAATGGGTCTTAAAGCCATCACGACTTCAAAAGCAATTGTACGCGGAACTGGACAGATCCGAGCCTAAAACGCATTTTTTACATTTGGAAACAGAACTAGACAAATTCTCAGACCATGGGGGAAAACCCTGGTTCGGGCTCCAATGACAGGCTATTGGCGACCCTAATTTGTTTGGATTCTTGGTTTCGGGCTCCAATACAGGCTATTGACGACCCTAACTTGTTTGGATTCCCGGTTTCGGGCATCAATACAGGCTATTGACGACTCAAGCTTGATAGAATCGCTGGTTTCGGTCGTCAATACAGGTTGTTGGCGACCCTAACTTGTTTGGATTCTTGGTTTCGGGCTCCAATACAGGCTATTGGCGACCCTAACCTGATTAGATTCCTGGTTTCGGGCATCAATACAGGCTATTGGCGACTCAAGCTTTATAGAATCGCTGGTTTCGGGCTCCAATACAAGTTGTTGGCGACCCTTACTTGTTTGGATTCCTGGTTTCGGTCGCCAATACAAGCTATTGGCGACCCTAACCTGATTAGATTCCTGGTTTCGGGCTCCAATACAGGCTATTGGCGACTCAAGCTTTATAGAATCGCTGGTTTCGGGCTCCAATACAAGTTGTTGGCGACCCTTACTTGTTTGGATTCCTGGTTTCGGTCGCCAATACAAGCTATTGGCGACCCTAACCTGATTAGATTCCTAGTTTCGGGCTCCAATACAAGCTATTGGCGACCCTTACTTGATTAGATTCCTGGTTTCGGGCTCCAATACAGGCTATTGACGACTCAAGCTTGATAGAATCGCTGGTTTCGGTCGTCAATACAGGTTGTTGGCGACCCTTACTTGTTTGGATTCCTGGTTTCGGGCTCCAATACAGGCTATTGACGACTCAAGCTTGATAGAATCGCTGGTTTCGGTCGTCAATACAAGTTGTTGGCGACCCTAACTTGTTTGGATTCCTGGTTTCGGTCGCCAATACAAGCTATTGGCGACCCTAACCTGATTAGATTCCTGGTTTCGGTCGCCAATACAAGCTATTGGCGACCCTTACTTGATTAGATTCCTGGTTTCGGGCTCCAATACAAGTTATTGGCGACCCTAACTTGATTGGATTCTTGGTTTCGGGCATCAAAACTGGTTTCGTATATAACTTTTTAAAGCAACTAAACTTATAAAATTTTTTTCCAAAAGCAGTATGCTTACCTCCTTTCATAATAGACCATTATTACACTCAAGTTTTTATATTCCTCAACTCTTCGATATTTCAAATTATTAATCCTTTGTTACAAAACAACAATGTTTACATAAACCTACTTTTGTTATAATTAGTAGTACAAACATACATTCTGTTGTTAAAAGGCCGGTGATTCCGTGGAAGAAATCCATATATCAGTTAGAGCCCTCGTCGAATATGTCTTTCGCAGCGGCAGCATTGATTTGCGGTTTCGTTCGACATCAACGCTATTAGAGGGGACAAAAGCTCATCAAAAAATACAAAAGACATATAAGGAAGGCGACCAGAAGGAAGTCTATCTTCGTGCCGAGATTCCTTTCGAAGAACTAAAATATGTTATTGATGGACGCTGTGATGGGCTGCTTTTCAATGGTGAAGAGGTAACCATCGATGAGATTAAATCATTTTCCCGCCCTATTGAAGAACTAGAAGGCGAGGGCTATCCAGTCCACTGGGCACAGGCAAAAATGTATGCCTATATGTACTTAATGGATCACCAGCTAACGGAAATTGATGTACAGCTTACATATGCCCAGGTAGATACCGAAGAAAAGAAACATTTTAAAAGAAGATACATGTCAGAGGAACTAGAGACATTTGTCTTCGACGTTATAAAAAGCTATGCACCATATGCAAGCTGGCAAACAAAACACCGTTCAAAAAGGAATGAAACCAGCAAAGAGCTGCGGTTCCCATTCCCATCTTACCGGGAAGGCCAGCGGAAATTAGCTGGTGCTGTTTACAAAACCATTGCTGAAAGGAAAAATCTGTTCGCCAAAGCCCCCACCGGAATCGGCAAAACCATTTCAACCTTGTTTCCGTCCGTAAAGGCCATAGGTGAAGGTCACCTTGATAGGATCTTTTATTTAACAGCTAAAACGATAACCAGAACAACAGCTGAAGAAGCCTTTGCACAAATGCGCAAAGGTGGTCTATCCGTGAAAAGTATCACGATTACGGCAAAGGACAAAGTTTGTTTTAAAGAAGAAACCAATTGCCAAAAGGAATTTTGTGAGTTTGCCAATGGTTATTATGACCGGATTAATGATGCCATTCTTGATATTTTGACGAATGAAAACGAAATGACTCGAGGTGTAATAGAAGCTTATGCCCGCAAGCATAAGGTTTGCCCATTTGAATTTTCGATTGACCTAACCTATGCTGCTGATGCTATTATTTGTGACTATAATTATATTTTTGACCCTCTGGTTTCCTTAAAAAGGTTGCCTGAAGAGCAAAAGAAATCCACCGCCATCTTGGTGGATGAGGCTCATAATATGGTTGACCGCAGCCGGGAAATGTATTCGGCCTCGATCAATAAAGACATGTTTCTGCAATTAAAAAGAGATTTCAAAGGTCTGAATAAACCTATTTACGATGCAGCCAATAAAATTAACGCCTGGTTTATTGCCTTAAAAAAAGAAAATAAGAATGAATTCGTGCTAGAAAAGCTGGATGAACCCTTCTCAGAACTGTTGGAATCATTCGCAGCGGAAGCGGAAAAGGTTTTGGCGACAGGGAGCACCCCTCCTTTATTAGATGCATACTTTCAGGTGCAATCCTTCCTGAGAATCCTCACCCAGCTGGATGATCACTATGTCATCTATGGTGAGAAGAGTAAAAACGATGTAATCATCAAGCTGTTTTGCATCGATCCTTCAATACTGCTTAAACAAATGGGAAAAGGATTTCGTTCCAAGATATTCTTTTCAGCAACTCTCGAACCAATGACCTATTATCAGGAAATTCTTGGCGGGGAAGTGGAGGACTATAAGATTTCTGTGCCATCCCCATTTTCCAAAGTACAGACCGAGGTTTATGTCAAACCATTATCAACCCGATACAAAGACAGGGAGCAAACCTCTGAAGGGATTAGCTCGTTAATCCATTCATTAGTACAAAGCCAGCCGGGAAATTATCTTATCTTTTTTCCTTCCTATCAATATATGATAAACGTTTATGAACAATTTCAGCGGGCAGGCGGCGAAACCAAAACCCTTGTGCAAACAATGGGCATGACAGAAACGGAAAAGGAGGAATTTTTGGCTTGTTTTCAACCAGAATCATTAGATACATTAGTAGGCTTTGCCGTTCTTGGCGGCATTTTTTCCGAAGGCATTGATTTAAAGGGTGACCGGTTAAATGGGGTGGTCGTTGTAGGTGTTGGGCTGCCACAGTTATGTTTTGAACGGAATCTCATAAAAGATCATTTTTTCAAAAAAAATAAAAATGGCTATGATTATGCCTATGTTATCCCGGGGATGAACAAGGTCCTTCAGGCAGGCGGGAGACTGATACGTTCAGAAACGGACCAGGGTACCATCGTCCTTGTTGATGACCGTTTCCTTCAGCGGAAATATCAAGCGCTCATGCCGGAGGAATGGCTTACGTATACGATTATTTAAAGCACTTTTTGCCAGTTATGGAAAAGGTGCTTTTTTTATTGTGGAATTTTTGCAAATTTGATGACAAAATTAGAATCTTTATCATATAATTAACAAAAAGTTGCACGAGGTAAAAACTTTGAAGGTGGTGCAATAGTGATGGATGAGCCAAAACTTGTTAAGTTGGTTAATGGTGAAAAAGGAAATATTATAAGAATTACTTCTATAAATCTAGATGGTGTCATGCGAAGAAGATTATTAGATTTAGGGTTTGTTGCGGGTGCATTGGTTGAGGTTGTTCGGAAAAGTCCGCTTGGCGACCCGATTGCCTTTCGAGTCAGTCAAACAACCATTGCCCTTCGCAAAGAAGAAAGTGCGAAAATTGAAGGGGAGCTGGTTTCCAGTGGGAAATGAATATCGAATTGCTTTAGCAGGTAATCCGAATACTGGTAAAAGCACATTGTTCAATGCCTTGACTGGCCTTAGACAGCATACAGGAAACTGGGCTGGGAAAACCGTCTCAATGGCCCAAGGAAGTGTCCCATTTAAGGATAAAGTGTTTCAGTTGGTTGACTTGCCGGGAACGTATTCGCTTTTTTCCAATTCCAAGGATGAAGAAGTGGCCAGAAATTACATCGTCTTTGAAAAGCCGGATGTTACTCTGGTAGTCTTGGATGCGACTTCTCTTGAGAGAAATTTGAATCTTGCTCTGCAGGTTTTGGAAATGACCGAGAATGTTGTTATTTGTATAAATTTGATAGATGAAGCAGAAAAACAAGGCATCAAGATTAATGAAAAATTGCTAATGAACCGTTTGGGAGTACCAGTGATAAAAATTTCTGCCCGTAATAAAATCGGTTTTCCTCTGCTTTTGGATACAATTGACCGAATTATTACAGGTGCAATTGAATGCCATCCGGTACAAATGAAATACTCTGATGAAATTGAGGAACAAATTCAAAGAATAGAACCAAAAGTCCGAGAGATGGTTGGCGGCCGCATTTCGTCGCGCTGGGTATCATTACGTCTCCTTGATGGGGATGAAGCCCTCTTGAATGAATTAAATAAACGGTTCGTGCCGGAAGGAGTGAGGTAAATGCGCATTCAAGAGCTTTATAATGAAGCTCAGCAGCTGTCGACGGCAAAGATGCGGGACGATATCGTGCAGCAGCTTTATGATCGAAGCCAACAATTATGCCGTGAAGGGGTTTCTTATACCAAATCCGATCGAGACATCAGGACGGAAAAATTGGATGCCATTTTCACCTCGCCGATTCTTGGGTTTCCGATTATGATTGTCATGCTTGGCTTGGTGTTTTATATCACGATTGCAGGGGCCAACATACCTTCTTCGATGCTTGCAGAGTTCTTTGGCTCGCTTGAAAAATATATAACTAGCTTTTTTACATTTATTCATGCTCCTGCATGGGTGAATGGGATTCTGGTTCTTGGGTTATACCGCGGCACAACTTGGGTAATCAGCGTCATGCTGCCGCCGATGGCCATCTTTTTTCCAACGTTTGCATTATTGGAGAATTACGGCTACCTGCCGCGCGTTGCCTTTAATATGGATCGGTTGTTTAAAAGGGTTGGGGCCCATGGGAAACAGTCACTTACAATGGCGATGGGCTTCGGCTGCAACGCGGCAGCCGTTATTTCTACGAGAATCATAGAGTCTCCCCGGGAGCGGATGTTAGCTATCCTGACTAATAATTTTGTTCCTTGTAACGGGCGCTGGGGAACGCTGATTGTTCTATCCTCGTTGTTTATGGCAGCCAGTTATACAGGAGGAGTGAAATCCCTTGTAACAACTGGGGTCCTGATAGGAATTGTTATGTTTGGGATCATTGTTACCTTTTTTGTCTCTTGGGTTTTATCCAAAACAGCTTTAAAGGGGGTTCCAACACATTACACATTGGAATTGCCGCCATACCGCAAGCCGAAAATTTTTGATACCGTTATTCGTTCCTCGGTGACAAAATCCTGGTCGGTATTGGTGAGAGCAGTAAAGGTCGCTGCTCCAGCAGCAATCTTAACCTGGGTTTTTGCCAATATTTATATTGGTGACACCAGTATATTAATGTATGCCGTACAGTTTTTAGATCCATTTGGAAAGCTGCTTGGGCTGGATGGCTATATCATGATGGCCTTTATCCTCGGACTGCCGGCCAATGAAATTGTTTTTCCAATTTTACTGATGGGTTATTTATCTACCGGTTCCTTAACAGAGGTTGATAGTCTAGTTGCTTTAAAAAAGATTTTAGTGGACCATGGCTGGACCTGGCTGACGGCTTTAAATATGATGTTATTCTCTTTACTTCATTATCCATGTGGTACAACGCTGTTAAATGTCTATAAGGAAACGAAAAGTAAAAAATGGACTTTCCTATCGTTCCTTATTCCAACTGTCATTGCTATCATTGTTCCATTAGTTATTACCCAAACTGTTAGATTATTGGGTCTAATATAAAACTGTTTAAAATCCATCCTTATCTGAGATAATGAATAAGGATGGATTTTTTTATTGGGAGGAGACTTAAGATGAGTAAAGTAGAAGTAGGCGAAATTTTTACAATCAGTGATGATGAGAACCAAGAGGAACAGGAAGTCGAAGTTCTCGGAGTCATGACACTTGAGGGAACTGATTATGTGGCTGTGGGATTTGTAGAGGATATTCTCGAAGCCGGAGATGAGGATATTGATATCTTCTTCTTAAAAGTAGATGATGAGGGCGATTTTTCAGCCATTGAAAGCGACGAGGAGTTTGATAAGGTTGTCGCTGCTTTTGAAGAAATGATGGAAGCTGAAGAGGAAGATGAGTAATTTTTGATCTAAAGCCTTGTTAGGGAGTTATCTGTAGTTCATAGCGACCTTAACAGGGTTTTAATATTTTGTTCAGTCGTTAGGAATGGATTATAACTCCCGTAGACAACTTTTGAAGATGGTTCAGTAGTTATAAAAAAAACATACTCTTAGGAGGAATTTGTTTTTGGAAAAATTATGTATGAATAAAAAAATACTTGGCATAATGTTAGGGAGAATAAGATTCAAAGGAGAGACGAAATGCCTATTGAAGAAGGTGCCAAGTTTCAAATTTCTCAAGGTGCACAAGGTTTGTTTAACTCCGCAGATTTATTAACGGTCATTTCAAATAATGGCGTAACCGTTCAATTTACACTGGGGGAAGGAAAGGGTTATGGGGCGATGCCCGTTGACCATATGAACTATCTTCTTAAGAGATCAAACCTGACAAAAATTCAAAATAAACGAGCTTTATTAAGTCCAAGCGAAGGCACTGAAGAACATATTAGTTAGATGGAGAGGGATAAATAATCTCTCTCTTTTTTATTTTACAGGGGTAGGAAATGAACTATAAATCCAGAATATTTAATGGGATAAATATACAAAAAGGAAAGGTGAAAACTGATGAATTTAAAAAAACATCGATTAAATGAATCTACACTAGCATACATAGACGAAGGCGCTGGGAATCCTGTTGTACTTCTGCACGGTTTCTGCGGAAGTTCCCTGTATTGGGAAAAAGTAATTCCTGAACTAACGAAACAATTTCGTGTCATCGCCCCTGATTTTCCAGGTCATGGGAATTCTTCACCACTAAATCCCGGATTTTCAATAGACGACCTCGCAGAAAAAATAAAAGAATTATTAAATGCGTTAAACATTGAGAAGGTGACGATGTTCGGCCATTCCTTAGGGGGTTACATAACGCTTGCCTTTGCCGAAAAATTTAATTCTTATTTAAATGGTTTTTCCCTTGTACATTCTACTGCCTTTCCGGATACAGATGATGCGAAAAAGGGAAGAGAGGCAGGTGTTTCAAAAATAAAGGACGAAGGCATTCATACTTTTATTGATGGGTTGGTTCCGAAACTTTTCTCACCGGAACATCTAAATGAGAACTATGTTGAAAATGCTAAACAAATTGGCTACACCACTTCACCACAAGGGGCTATGGATACACTCTTAGCAATGAAAAATCGTCCTGACCGCAATCATGTATTACAAAATACCGAGGTACCTGCCATATTAATTGCGGGAGAACAGGATCAAATTGTCCCAGTTGAAAAAACATTTTCGGTTACACAAACAAACATTAAGCATGCAGTAATAAAAAAGGCAGGGCATATGAGCATGTACGAAAATCCAGAGGAGCTTATTAGACTCATCACGACATTTTCTTGACAATCCCGACAATTCGGTAATACTTAAAGTTAGATATATATTTTTTTTGGAGAGAGGAGTTACGTATGAAATTACTAACCTTTAAAAAAGACAATGAAGTCAAGCTTGGTATAAAGATAGACAATGGCATCCTTGACCTAAATCAAGCAGGGCTCGATTTAAATCTCGAAGATTTAGTAAAAAATGAAAACGGACTGTCACTTGTTAAAGAAATCATCCATAACACGGAGTCAGGAAACTACTTAAGTGAGGCAGAAATCGAATTTCTGCCGCCATTACTGAACCCGGAAAAAATTATATGTGTGGGCCTTAATTATCAAAGCCATGTTGAAGAAGCTAAGCTGGCAAATGTACCTGAAAACCCTGTTTTATTTAGTAAATTTAACAATGCTTTAGCAGCACACAGTGAAAATATTCCACTGCCTAAAGTTGGGGAAAAATTTGATTTCGAAGCAGAGCTTGTAATGGTGGTAGGGAAAGAGGCAAAGGATGTTTCAGAAGAGGAAGCTCTATCCTATGTTTTCGGCTATACAGCAGGAAATGATCTATCGGTCCGTGACCTGCAATTTTTGACAGGCCAGTGGCTGATTGGAAAATCACTAGACGGATTTGCTCCGATAGGGCCGTATGTTGTCCCATCAGAAGAAGTTGATCCGTTCAATTTAAACATTGAATGTAAGGTAAACGGTGAAGTCCGCCAATCATCCAATACAAAACATATGATCTTTAATTGTGCAAAAATAGTAAGCTACATATCAAAGCATATGACCTTGAAACCTGGTGATTTAATTTTCACTGGAACACCTGAAGGAGTTATTTTGGGATTGCCGGAGAATGAGCAGGTATGGTTGAAACCTGGTGATAAAATGGAAGTCACAATTGAAAAAATTGGGACATTAAGGAATATCATAGCCTAATTCATTTATATTACAGAAAAAACAAACCTCAAGATTTTATGATCCTGAGGTTTGTTTTTAATAAATACTATTATGTTCAGAATCAGTAGAAGTTGCAATCAGGATGACTGCTTTTTGCTCTCCAATATTTTTAACAAAATGCGGGACACTCGCATTCCAGCTAAAGGAATCACCTTCCTCCAGCATGTAGGAATCTTCGCCTTGTTCAGCAAGAACCTTGCCTTCCAAGACCAAATGAGATTCTTCACCCTCATGGGCATTTGCTTCCCCCATTGATGCTCCGGGTGGAAACTCCACACTCATCAATCTTAATCCGCCAATTGATGCGATATGCTCAATTTTTAATTCATTAAAAGAAGAAAAGGTCCGCTCATTTTTTTTGACAACTCGCATGTGCTGTTTTTTTTCTAATAATAGATACGGTAATGGGACTTCTAAATAATTAGCAATTGTTTGCAAAGTATTGATCGATGGAGAGGTGTTATTATTTTCAACATTGCTAATAAATCCTTTTGAAAGACCGGTGCCTTCACACATTTGGGCAATTGTTATTTTTTTCCTGTTTCGAATGGCGCGTATTTTCGATCCAATATCCAAGTTTTTCACCTCTTATGTTTTCTTATATAGAACTTATTTATATATTAGCAAAAAAACAATTGACAATCCACATAGTCTGTTGTTATCTTATAAATAACAAAAGTTCATATTTAGAAACAAATTTCTTTTTTTGTCTATGTGTATTCTTATATGAATCTTTGTTTATTATTTAAATACCGTAACACTTAATTCTTTCGGGATTAGTATTTACTTCTATAGATAACCTATAGATACCAATAATTAAATTTATTAGAAAGGGTGATAGATTTGAAGTCATCATTGACTTACGCACTTCTTAAGCCAGAGCAAGTTGATCCCGATAAATCATATCCAGCATTATTTTTGATGCATGGTATGGGCAGTAATGAACAAGATTTGCTGCCGTTGGTCACTGGTTTGGAAGAGAAATTCTTCATTTTCAGTATCCGTGGTCCATTAGTACAGCCACCTGGATTCGCGTTTTTTACAATTGAAGGCTTTGGAAAACCGCACCGCGAAGTTTTTGATGAGACAATAGGGAAGATCTCCCATTTTATTGATGATGTTTTGACAGAATACCCAGTAGACCCAAATAAGTTATATTTAGCCGGTTTTAGTCAGGGAGCAATTCTTTCGATGTCCCTCGGAATAAAGCTGGGTACCCGTATTAAAGGCATCGCCGCTTTAAGTGGGTATATTCCTGGATTTGTGAAAGAAGAATATGAAAAGAATCCGGTAGATGAACTTTCGCTTTTTATTTCTCACGGTGAATTTGACCAGATCCTGCCATACCAATGGGGTCTTGAAAACGAGGAATACTTTAGGAGTTTAGGTGCAAAAGTCCATTTCCAAACGTATCCGGCAGGACATACTGTCACATTGAAAAATCAACAAGATTTCACAAGATGGTTAGTAAACACACTAGAAAAATAAAAATATATAGGAGAGATGAGAAATTGTTGAAAAAATACGAGGTTAGTACATTCATTTTACGTGTAGTTCTAGGATTGACATTCTTTGTCCACGGATTTGTTAAATTTCAAGGCGGAATCGAAAATATTGCCGGTTGGTTTGCAAGTATTGGTCTGCCAGGTTTCATGGCATACGCTGTAGGGCTGCTGGAAGTAGTCGGAGGAATTGCCTTAATTGCCGGATTTGGAAGCAGAATCGTTTCCGCTTTATTTGTATTGTTAATGGCTGGTGCCATTTTTAAAGTAAAATTAGCAGGCGGCTTTCTAGGTAATGGGCAAGGTGCTGGCTATGAATTAGAACTAGCGTTTATGGCCATGTCATTATTAATTGCCATCAATGACAGCAAGATGTTCGCTCTCGACCAGCTATTATTTAATAAAGAAAAGAAAGACACTACTATTAGAAAAGCGGCTTAATTAAAGGAGGAATAGTTATGCTTCCATCATTATTTATTGCACATGGCGCTCCATTACTGGCAATTGAAAACAATGAATACACACAGTTTTTAAATCAATTAGGAAAAAATCTTCCTCGCCCTAAGGCGATTGTGATTTTTTCAGCCCATTGGGAATCCCGTTTGCAAAAAGTAAGCGATGTTGAACAATATAGTACCATTTATGATTTTGGGGGATTTCCTCCTGAATTATATACAATTCAATATCCTGCACAGGGAAATCATGGACTTTCGCAAGAAATAATGGATTTGTTTGCTGCAAATGAGGTTCCATTTGAAACTGAAATGCAGCGCGGCCTCGATCACGGCTCATGGGTTGTCCTTCGAATGCTGTATCCGGACGCTGATATTCCGGTGATAGCGATGTCGGTAAATCCCCAACTGTCACCTGAGGAACAGTATAAAATCGGTAAAACCTTAACCAGCCTAAGAGAAAAAGATATCTTAATCATCGCCAGCGGGGGAACATCTCATAACTTAAGAGCTGTCAATTGGGCCGACAGCGGAGTGGACCAATGGGCTCTTGAATTTGAAGACTGGCTTGCCTACCATTTGAACCATTGGGATCTAGACTCTTTATTCCAATATGATACTTTAGCTCCAAATGCGGAATTTGCCGTTCCTCCATATGGAAGAGAACACTTTATCCCGCTGTTTTACGCAATGGGTGCAGCCGACAATGAGAAAAAAGCAGCCTTGCTGCATAGAAGCTTTCGATATGGAAACCTGACACATAGTGTTTGGCAATTTGGATAATTGGTAATAAAACAAATGCATTATCTAGCCGACAGTATAATGACTATGAAAAAAATAGGTCATTTCACTGTCGGCTTTGGTATTATATAGGAAGTATACATATCAGTTTTTTGGAGGAGAGTTTTATGGCGAAGACTATCTTCACAAACGGAAAAATCTATACGCTAGATGAACGGCAGCCCACGGCAGAGGCGGTTGTTGTTGAGAATGGAAGAATTGTTGATTTGGGTCCTCATGATGAAATTATCCTTCAATGGGGACGAGGTGGGTCTCGTGTCGTTGATTTGCAAGGGAGGATGGTTACCCCTGGACTGATTGACAGTCATCTGCATCTATCAGGCGTAGCATTTCATTTCTTAGATTTGAATTTAACAGGTGTAAAATCAAAACATGAAATGCTCGATAAACTAAGGGAAAAAGCAAACAGCGTTCCGCCAGGTAAATGGCTTTTGGGAATGGGCTGGGATGAGAATTTGTTTACCGATGGCGGAATACCGACTCTTGAAGAGCTGGATTATGCTGCACCGCATTGTCCGATTTATTTAAAACGGATTTGCCACCATGCCTTTCTAGTAAACAGTAAAGCTCTTGAAGTGTCCGGTTATCAACCTGCCATTGAGGTTCCTGTCGGGGGAACGGTTGTATTAGATCCTAGTACGAAAAAACCGACAGGAATGATTTTGGAATCAGCATCTAAACTGTTTACCAAACATATTCCGGAGAAAAGCTATGAAGAGTTAAAAAGCGGTTTAGAGAAGGCAATGAATTATGCAGTGAAAAAAGGTTTAACAAGTGTCCACACGAATGATCCAGCCTATTTTGGCGGATTAGAGCAAACCTATAGAATGTATGATGAATTAATTAATCAGGAAAGTAATGCATTACGCTGCAATCTATTGATCGATTATCCTTACCTCCAAGCATTGATAGATAAAGGAATGTATGCCGGTTATGGGAATGAGAAATTGCAAATCGGCGCTATCAAAATCTTCGCAGACGGCGCGTTTGGCAGAAGAACAGCGTTATTATCTGAGCCATATCATGATGAACCTGATGCGTATGGGGATGCAATGCTTAGCCAAGAAAAACTATATGAAATCGTGAAAAACGTAAGAGAACATGGCATGCCAGCTGCCATACATACAATTGGTGATCAGGCATTGGAAAATGTTTTGGATGTCCTGGAGCAATTCCAAGCGGTCAAGTATCGTGACCGGATTATCCATGTTTCTTTGGTAAGGCCAGATTTGATTAAGAGATTGGCGGTGCCAAGCCGAATTGCTGATATTCAACCAAGATTTGTGGTCGGAGATTATCCATGGATTAAGGAAAGATTAGGGGAGAAGCGGGAGCAGTATTTGTATGCTTGGAAAAAGCTGCTTTCTGCTGGTGTAATATGTGCCGGGGGTTCAGATGCTCCTGTTGAACCAGTGGATCCTCTGTTAGGCATTCACGCTGCCGTTACCCGCAGAGCACCAAGGGATTCACATGAAGGCTGGAATGCCGGAGAAAAGCTATCTATTCAAGAAGCATTAAGATTGTTTACGGTTGGTGGTGTCTATGCTACCAACGAAGAAACTCTAAAAGGAACAATTTCTAGAGGAAAGCTAGCGGATATGACAGTTTACTCGAAAAATCTATTCGAGCTTGAAGACCCGGATGAACTGCTGCAAACTGCGGTTGAAATGACGATTATTGATGGAGAAATACAATAATAACCCCACGAATTCAAAAAATCTATAAAAAGTCAAAACTCCTCCCCAATTAAAAATGGGGAGAAGTTTTTTAACGATCTCCATGTTCTCCATCAACTGAAGTAATCCATACATCTTTTCCATCAATAAAGAAAGCAATCATTACCGATCCACTTTTATCAAAAAATGGCACCATGGCAACTATATGTCCTTCATAAATAAAGTCAGTGACCTCAATCGTATTTGCGCCATTCCAATTGTATCCATCATTTTTCAACTGGAACTTTGTATCCTTAAATAATTGGCTGCTAATAAGGTCTGCTACTAATTTATTTCTATCTGCTCCTTGAATTAATGGTACGCCGCATCCGCAATCCTTATCAGGTTTTGCTGCATTTGCAGTATTTCCTGATGCCGAAAACAAGGAAAGTGAAATCAATGCAGCACAAATAATTGTAAAAAATTTCTTCATTAATTTTTCCTCCCTTTATAAAATCTCAATTACTATCTTTCTATATATTTCGACAATCTCCTTCAAAATACCTGATGATATTTTCTACACATACCAACATTTATGCCAAAATTGTGTCCGTCACCCTAATAGTTGTCAATTTATCCTAAATAAGGTCTAATAGAATTAGTATGTTCGTATTAAAGGGGAATCGTGTGTGGTTTTTTTTACAGGAGTATTAGTCATCTATAATTTACTTTTGTTCTATATCGGATGGAATGGCTGGAAGTGGCTGAAAACATTTATTGTTGGAAAAAAACGTTTATTGTTTTTCTACTGGCTGGTCCTTATTTTTGTTGCCTATACCTTTGTGTATGCTCGTTTTTTAGATGATAGTGCTGTATTTACTTGGCTTGGCGGAATTTGGCTGGGTATTTTTTATTATTCAGTTCTCCTGCTTCCATTTGTAAATCTTTTTGTATTTTTAACACGGTTTACCCGTTTTCAAAAAGAAAAGGTTGTAAGATGGTCCGGTTTTACCACAGTATTGATAATTACCGGATTATTTGCATTAGGCTTATACAATGCCTTTACTCCTGTCGTAAGAACCTATGAAATCGACATTCCAAAGCATATGGAAGGGGTAAAAAATCTTAACATTGTCATGGCATCCGACATGCATTTTAGTGAGATGTCGGGGGCAAACCATGCAAAAAATCTCGTTAAGCACATCAATGCTTTGAAACCTGACCTTGTGCTGTTTCCAGGGGATATTATTGATGATGATGTGGATCCTTTTCTCGATAAAGGTATTCCGGATATTTTAAAAAAGATAAAGGCACCGGTTTATACGTCTATGGGGAATCATGACCGGGAGGACCCTGGGATTGACCTGATTAAAATTTTTAATAACAGTGGTATGAGGTTAATGGCAGATGAAGTAATTGTATTAGATAACGGAATTACCTTGGTTGGCAGGAAAGACCGCGGTTATCAGGATGTGCTTAGGATGAAGCTTTCCTATTTAATGAAAAAGGTGGATTTATCAAAACCAGTTATTCTCCTTGACCACCAGCCGTATGATTTGGATGTTGCCGAAAATAACGGAGTAGACCTGATGGTGTCCGGACATACTCACCGTGGACAATTGTTTCCGGCTAATTTGATAACAAATAAGATTTATGAAAATGATTGGGGCTATCTAAAAAAAGGACAGCTACATTCGATAGTCACGTCCGGATATGGTTTCTGGGGAACGCCCTTAAGAATTGGTACTCAGTCTGAAATTGTTCAACTAAAAGTGAAGTTTACAAAATAAAGAAGAACCAAATTGGTATTTTTTCTAAAAAACCCCAATTTGGTTCTTTTTCTATTTATTATCGGGCAGGAATTTTTCATTAGAATAAAGAAAATATTGTTGGAGCCAAATTGGTGTTCTTAGGATGTTTGATTTGGAGGAATTTATGATTTTAGACGATTCGGTTGTCCATTTTTTGCGAAAAACAGAACCACTTTATATACATTTCGCTGTCGCCAATTCTGAAGGGCGTTCCTATTCCGTTCGGGGGTTTGGTGTGCAAACAAATGAAGGGAAGGACCAACTTAAAATTTTCATACTTAAATCACAAGCAAAGAAGGTTCTATCTTTTATTCATTCAGGTTCTGGAAAAATTTCGTGCTTATTTACGGATGGTTTTACGAATGAATCCTATCAAATAAAAGGGAGATTTATAGAATCAAAATTGGGGGTAGAAGAGGATAATGAACTATTATCAAGCTATCGGAATGGCAGCCTTAAGCTCTTTCCAAAAATGTATGCCAAATTTCCCTTGTCTGCATCACTTTGTGACTCCATTACGTATTATCCAGAAGAAGTTTTTGTTCAAACACCCGGCCCATATGCAGGGAGAAGGTATTTAAAAGGAGTGGACACCCATGATTCCTGAGGAAATGTATCCTGCCTTAATGGGGGTAGTACCTGCAACCATTATCACGAGCAATCAAGAGGGAGCTCCCAATATCACAAATATTGCTAGAGTGTGGTTTGTTGATTCTCATCATGTGGCTATCGCTAACCATATGTTAAACAAAAGCATTCAAAATTTGTACGACAATCCATATGCCTTTATTCGGACCATGGACACTAATACATTTACGACCTGGGAGCTCGAAGTGGAATACGAGGGTTCGAATTCCGATGGGGAAATTTTTTTGGAAATGAAGAAGCAGTTTGAGGTTCTCTCAATGATGCTGGAATCTGGCAATCCCATCACTTTAAAAAGTGCTGAGGTATTCCGGGTACTGTCAGTCCATAGTTGCGACGAAGAAAATAGTCATTTGATTTCAAATACCGATTTATTTAATCCCTTACTTGAACAATTAGAGAAAAAATTAGGCTGGGATTCCTTGGGAGTATGGATAGTGGATGAAAATTCTGATGAACTACTTCTTGTTACAATGCGCGGATTGGATGAGGAATTTGCAGCTACAGTTCTGAAACGGGTCGTGCAGTTGTCTCTTCAACAAAAAAAGCCACTACGGATTTTAAATATCCGATCACAGTTTCAATATGCGGCTACCACCTTTCTTCGTCTTCAGGCTGGTCAAGAAAATTTTACTAGCCAAGACTATCGTAACATCCATCAACATTATGTTGCTATTCCGCTTATAGGTGATGACGGGACAGTCAAAAAAGCTGTCATCGGCAGTCAAAGTAATGAACCGGAAAAATTTCGTATTTTTGATGAAGAGGTCTTAGAGATCTTTTCGAAAGGATTGGAAAAATTAATTAAAAAAACTAGTGGAGTTACTGACATAAACGAGCGCTTGAATGTTATTGTACAGGAGCTTGAACATGTTCTTCTAATGGTTTCAAAATATACTTCTGTAGTGAAGATTCCTTTAAGTCCAAGGGAAACCCAGGTTGCGATACAGGTCGCAAAAGGACTTTCGAATGACCAAATCGCTCAAACTTTGTTCATTAGTAAGAGGACGGTCACCACCCATTTGGAGAGGATTTATCAAAAATTAGAGATAAGCTCCCGTGCTGCCTTGACAAAGTATGTTCATGAAAATGGTCTAACAGACACCTCCGCTTAAAATTACGTATTTTAACCGATATTTTTCATTTGGCTAACCACTTATAATAAGTTCAAGACTTATGAATAGGTGGTGTTTTTTTATGGAATGGATTGTTTTATTACATGTTGTATCGGCAGTTGTCGGGCTTGGCCCAGCTTATGCCTTTCCTTTGATTTTAAGGAAGGAAAAATCACTGGAGGAAGTAAAATGGATGGCGGACCTGGTGACAAGGTTAGAGATCCTTCCAAAAATATTTGGTGGGTTAACATTGCTAACCGGGATAATATTGGTATGGCTTGGAGATTACGGCACGTTTTTTACGATATGGATTGTGGCCGCGCTCATCTTATTTATATTAGCAGAAGTGGTCATCATTGGATTTCTTACTCCTGCAGCTAAAAAACTTGCCTTGACTCTCACCAAATTAACCGAACAAGGCGAATCCGAAACAAATCCAATAAGTTTAGACCTTTTATCAAAAGTGCGAAACTACCATATTACCTCCTGTGTGATTGTATTGGTGATTATTGCTCTGATGGTCTTAAAACCGGTATAAGGAGAGGCGAAAAATGGATCAATGGACAAAAAAGTATTTATCAATATTAAACGTTGAGGCAGCTGGACCAAGCTATCAATTTTTGCAGCGCTTAGTAGAGGCTCATTTGCATCGCATTCCATTTGAAGTATGCAGTAAATATTATTATTTCTCCACTAAGAAAAGAAATGAGTTTATTCCATCTAAGGAAGAGTTCTTGGATAATTTTCTTAAACGAGGCTTGGGAGGAAACTGTTATATTTTAAATATTCATTTCGGAGAGCTGCTACTATCTCTGGGATTTGAGACAAAATATGTCCGTGCTAGAGGCGGGAATAACCATTTAGCATTGATGGTGACGATCGAGGGTAAATCCTATTATACAGATGTCGGGTACATGGCCCCGTTGTTTGAACCGCTATTTATTGAGAAGGAGCCTTATTTGGTTCGCTGCGGTGAAGAAATTATTATAAAAAAAGAAAACAAGTATGAATATCTGCTTGATAGGAGAACTGGCGAGCAAAGCTTTGTCAAGAAAACGATAGAATGGTATCCCGTACAGCTTGAGAGTTTCATAGAAGATATCATCCATTCTCATCGGGATGAGGAGGAAAACCCATTTATGCGCAGGATCGTGGCCACCATCTTTAAGGAACGAGTAAGCTATGCAGTCATGAATTCGAGACTAATCATCAAATCGGACCAGCATATCCAAGTCCAGGACTTCGCAGATAAGGACGAATGGTTCAACATGATGCAATCAACCTTTAACCTACACAAACAAGACCTTGAGTTTGCGCTAAATTTCCTACAAGAACGTAATGTCCTGATTTTTAATTAGATATAAACTATAAGGAGGTGTCAAGCGATATGAAAAAATTACCATATTTCTTGACACTTTTCTTTTTCATAGATTAATATGTAAACGCATACACTTTTTTCTATATGCCTATTTTTCTGAACAATAGAATAGGGAGGGGTTCATTGTTGAATATTAGTGAAGTTTTGTTTCAAACAGCAAAGGAAATGCCCAATCATGCTGCTATTGTATTTCGGAATGAGAAAATTACCTATCGGGAGTTATCTGATTGGGTAAAGGAAAAAGCAGCAGGACTGCGAAAATATGGAATTACAAACGGTTCTCATGTTGGTTTGATGATGGCCAATAAGCCGGAGTATGTAATTGCCTATTTTTCCTTGCTGGCAATTGGCGCCACTGTGATCCCTCTTAATCCTACCTTCAAAGAAAATGAAATAACCTATATTCTAAATGATTCCGATGCAGTTGCCCTAATTGTTGATGAAGTTGGCTTTGGGGAAGTGCAAAAGGCTCACAAGTCTCTCTCGTCGGTAAAAACTATCATCACATTAACCAAAACAGAAACCTATGTCTCGTGGGAAGAGGTCTACGGTGAAACAACAGATTTCTTCATAGAACCAAAAAATCAATATGATAATGCCCAAATTATCTATACTTCAGGGACTACCGGCAAGCCGAAAGGGGCATTGATTACACACGGAAATCTGGGCTGGATGTCAGAAACGAGTGCTGGGCTTTTGGAGCTGACGAAGGAAGACCGGGTTCTTGTCGTTCTCCCATTATTTCATGCGTATGCAAAGCTGCAGGGCCTGCTTATCTGCGTGTTAAGAGGAGCTACGATCTACTTAGAAGAACGCTTTATTCCAGATCTTATCCTACAGAAGCTTGCAGACAACCAAATTTCTATTTTCCTCGGTGTTCCTACCATGTACACGATGTTTATCCATTCACCAAAAATAAAAGAATTAGATTTTTCCAGCCTAAGACTTGCAGGTTCAGGCGGTGCCAGCCTCCCTGTTGAAATTCTAGAAAAAGTGGAGGAGGAAATGGGTGTTCAAATCGGCGAAGGATATGGCCAGACCGAAAGCACGGTCATGATTAGCTGTTTCCCTAGCGATATTGAAAAGGTCGCTGGGTCCGTCGGAGTACCCGTTCCTGGTATCGAACTGCAAATAGTCGACCCTAATGGCAGGGAAGTCCCTGTTGGCGAAGTAGGGGAAATTATTTTTAAAGGGCCTAATGGCATGAAAGGCTATTATAAAAAGGAAGAAGCAACGAACGAGACAATAAAAGACGGCTGGGTCTATACCGGAGACCTTGGCAGGAGGGATGAGCGGGGATACCTTTATATTGTCGACCGAAAAAAGGACATGATCATCCGCGGCGGCTATAATGTCTATCCGCGTGAAATAGAAGAGATACTGTATACTCACCCAAATATAGTAGAGTGCGCAGTAGTTGGCGAATCAGACCCTATTTTTGGAGAAGAAGTAGCCGCTTACGTTGTGACGAAATCGGAAATCACACCAGACGAGATCACTAGTTTCTGTAAACAGCAGCTGGCTCATTACAAGATTCCTAGAAAAATTTATTTTATGAAAGAACTTCCGAAAACAACAACTGGAAAAATTCTTAAAACACCGTTAAAAAAGTAATAAATCTCCAATAGTTTGTTCTTTTTTCAATAGGACAAGGAATATCCTCTAAGGTAAATACTCAGGAAATGAATGGTAAAAAGTTTGGGAGGGAATTTATTTGAGAGCTGCACAAATTATTGAGCAAAAACAGCCATTAAGAATTGGAAATGTCGTTGATCCATCACCCGGTCCACATGATGTGATTGTCAAGGTAGAAGCAAGCGGTGTGTGCCGCAGTGACTGGCATGCGTGGATGGGAGACTGGGCATGGCTCGGCCTGAGTCCAGTGCTGCCGATTATACCAGGCCATGAATTTGGGGGAGTTGTCGAAGCCGTCGGAAAAGAAGTAAAAAACTTCAGGCCGGGCGACCGCGTGACGGCACCCTTTCATGAAGGCTGTTCACACTGCCCAAGCTGCTTAGGCGGGCATTCTAACCGCTGTGATAACCTGCAAATTTTTGGATTCGCCCATGATGGTGCCTATGCGGAATATGTAAAGGTTCCGAATGGTGATTTCAATTTGGTCCCACTCCCGGATGAAGTTGATACAGTTACAGCTGCTGCGATTGGCTGCCGCTACATGACGGGCTTCCATGGTGTGGTGCGTGCCAACTTGAAGCCAGGAAATTTCCTGGTGGTCCACGGGGCAGGCGGTGTAGGGTTGTCATCCGTTCAGGTTGGAAATGCGATTGGCGCCCAAGTCATTGCGGTAGATGTGGATGATGCCAAGCTGGAAATGGCCCGTAAAGAAGGCGCGGTTGCTACGGTTAATGCCCGAGATGAGAATGTGGTGGCAGCTGTAAAGGAAATCACCAGGGGCGGTGCCCATGCATCTATTGAAGCGCTGGGAATTCAGGAAACAATCCTTAATTCTGTCCTTTGCCTGCGAAAGGGTGGCCGCCATGTCCAAATTGGCTTAACAACCCATAATGAACAAGGAATTGCCGGTCTGCCGATAGATGCAATTACGGCGATGGAATTAGAAATCGTTGGAAGCCTTGGGAATCCACGGTCGGAGTACGATGGATTATTGTCATTGATTGCCCAAGGCAAATTAAATCCACGTTCCCTCGTATCAAGGGAGATTGCTCTAGACCAAGTGAATGACGTCCTCAATGATATGACAAATTTTAAAACATATGGGTTTAATGTCATAACAAAATTTAAATAAGTTTTGATTTCAATAAAAATGGCCTGGTGTCTGCCGGGCTATTTATTATGTGAAAATCAGCAGGGATATTGCATTCCTTGTTGAAATAGTTTAATAGGTACTGAAAATTTTAAAAGGAGGGACAACATAATGATTTCAACCTTAAGATTCCCCAAAAGATCATATACCGGCTGGGGATCCATTGCAAAGCTTTATGAAGAACTGGAGGAAATGAAACCTAGCCGTATTCTAGTAGTTACCGACCAAACCCTTGTTAAAATTGGATTGGTCCATCAATACTTATCTCCTTTAAATGAACAATATGATGTCAGCCTTTATACTGATGTTGAGCCAGAACCATCACTCGCTTGTGCTGAAAGATTGGCGGCGTATGCTCGCGAAGGCGGGTTCGATTGTGTTATCGGTTTAGGCGGCGGCAGTGCATTGGACTTGGCAAAAATCGCTGCCGTCATATCGCAAAATGAGGGGAATACTGCAGATTACCTTAATCTCTCTGGTACGCGGAAGCTAAAAACTAGGGGCGTCATGAAAATATTAATCCCTACAACTTCTGGAACTGGCAGTGAGGTAACCGATATTGCCGTTGTTTCGCTAGTAGGGACAAAGGATGTTGTCACTCACGATTTTTTACTAGCTGATATTGCCATAGTCGATCCCCAATTAACCCTATCTGTTCCAAAAAGAATAACTGCGGCTACCGGAATTGATGCCTTAACACATGCTGTTGAAGCCTTTCTTTCTGTTAATGCAAACGAGGCAACAGATGCACTTGCCATTAAAGCTGTCGAAATAATCGGCGGATCATTAAGGAATGCAGTTGAGAATGGGGATGACCGGGAAGCAAGAACTGCGATGAGCTATGGCAGTTATCTTGCTGGACTGGCCTTTTTCAACGCAGGTGTCGCCGGTGTTCATGCACTTGCCTATCCGCTCGGAAGCCAATTTAAGTTACCACACGGTGAGTCCAACGCTGTGTTACTTCCGTATGTCATGAAAATGATTTCTCCAAGCTGCCGTAACAAACTGAATCGAGTATGCAACATATTAACCGATCACATTGAAGAACGGTCTGAAGAGGAAATTTTAACGTTATTTTATAAACTGGTTGAAAGCGTCGGGCTTCCAACGACACTAAAAGAATATGGCATACCAGAATCCAGTCTTACAAGCTTAACTGAAGATGCAATCAAACAAAAAAGGCTTCTGGCCCGAAGCCCAAAACCTCTTGGCAAAGATGAAATCTATCAAATTTATCATATGGCTTTTAACGGCTTAAAGTAAAGGTGGTTTTTTCATGTATTTGACCGTGATCGAACCAAGGGTTTCTGAAACGGACGGTGTCGGCCATATCAATAATACGACGATCCCAATTTGGCTGGAGGCAGGCCGAAATAAGCTTTTTAAATTATTTAACCCGGATCATACATTTCATGATTGGAAGATGATTATTTTAAAAATAAATGTCGAGTACGTCGCACAAATTTATTTTGGAAAAGACGTAGAGGTAAAAACGTGGGTGAAGAAAATCGGTAATTCCAGTTTGGAGCTATACGAGGAAATTCATCAAGAGGGCAGGTTATGCACGATTGGTACTGCAGTATATGTAAATTTTAACCTCCAAACGCAGAAATCCGAACCAATTCCTAATGATATCAGACAGGAACTGGAGCTTCATTTATACGAAAGTATTTAATCATGAGGGGGAATTTAAGAGTGACACCTCGTAAAATGAAATTTTGGGGATGGGGCTATGAAGATGGCCTGTCCCCTCAGGTTCAGAATCAAGTGGAAGCAGCAATGGCAAAGCGGTTTGGAGTAAGTGAATGGAAGAAGACGCCGCCGCCAGCTATCAACGAAATATCTCTAATGCAGCCTCGCATAAGCATCCCACAATCTCTTCAGCATCTTTGTACGAATGATACCCACGAGCGCTTATCGCACACTTATGGAAAATCCTACCGGGATGTCGTGAGGGCTTTTCGCCGTGATTTTACGAATGCCCCAGATATTGCAGCATTTCCCCGAACGGAAAATGAACTTATTAATATTCTAGACTGGTGTAACGAAATACAGGCTGCCGCCATTATTTATGGCGGTGGAACAAGTGTTGTAGGAGGGGTAGAACCTGAAATCAATGACCGATATTCGGGTTCAGTATCGATTGATTTAAGGAATTTTAATCAAGTCCTTGAGGTTGACAAAATTTCGCGGGCTGCACGTATGCAGGCGGGAATTCGCGGACCGGCTATAGAGAAGCAATTAAAGGAGCAGGAATTAACTCTTCGCTTCTTCCCACAGTCGTTTGAATTTTCCACGTTGGGAGGTTGGATTGCTACCCGTGCAGGGGGCCATTTTGCCACCCTGCACACACATATCGATGATCTGGTACAATCGCTCCGTGTCATCACTCCAAAAGGCGTGATTGAAACAAGAAGGCTTCCCGGTTCTGGTGCAGGACCAAGCCCTGACAGGATGTTTATTGGCTCCGAAGGTACCCTTGGAATCATCACAGAGGTGTGGGTCAGACTGCAGGACCGTCCTGTTTATCGAACCGCGGCATCAGTACGTTTCCCGGATTTCCAATCTGGAGTGAAAGCCGTCCGGGTCCTAAGCCAATCTGGCTTATATCCTTCCAATTGCCGTTTGCTTGATGCAGGAGAGGCGCATGACTCTGGGGCGGGGGACGGACAATCTGCTGTACTTATGCTAGGCTTTGAGTCGCATGATCATCTTCTGGACGTTTGGATGATTAGGGCCTTGGAATGCTGTAAGGAATTTGGGGGAGTACATGGACAGGATGTTATAAAAACTAGAAGGGATTCTTCCGTTGGCAAGGAAGGAGACGTAGGTACTTGGCGAAATGCCTTTATCCAGGCGCCGTATCTAAGGGATGTCCTTGTCGGCTTAGGGATTATCGTGGAAACTTTCGAAACAGCGATAACATGGGACCGTTTTGAGGCATTTCATACCGGCGTAATGGAGGCCGCGCAAAAGGCAGTTAGAGAGATTTCCGGCCATAACGGATGGGTTACATGCCGAATCACACATGTGTACCCTGACGGACCGGCACCATATTACACCGTTAAGGCTCTCGGGAAGCCTGGCGGTGAACTGGAGCAGTGGGACGAAATCAAAGCAGCTGTGTCTGAGGCCATCATCAGTCTCGGCGGCACAATTACCCATCATCACGCAGTCGGCCGTGATCACCGGCCTTGGTATGACAAACAGCGGCCGGACCTGTTTGCCTCTGCATTAAAATCCGTGAAACGCACACTGGACCCTGGATATATTCTAAACCCGGGAGTGCTCATAGATTAGGTTGCATTTAAATGGCTCTATGCTACCGAAATGATGATTTTTTCAAGCATTCGAGCTCATATAAAGCCCCTCTGCTACCGAACCGATAATTTATTCAAGCATTCGAGCTCATAAATAGGGGCTTTGCCCCAATGTAACGATAGGATAGAAATACTTTTGATTATAAAATAAAAGTGGCCCGCCCCCGGTGCTCAAAAGCAGCAATGCAGCAGGGTCAGGCCGTTTTTCCTTTTATTTTACAGTGTAATATTTTATCGGGTCCTTTTCGGATTCCTTTAAGACTTCTGAGATTGTGTTAGTGATGCTTTCCGGTCCTTGGGCATCAAGACCGGTCTCCCACATCATCATTCCACCCATGCCATGTTCAAGGGCCAATCTCGTTTTCTTCTTCATTGTCTCTTCACCATTATAATAGTAGGTTGTTCCGTTCATTTGGACTGTATCAGCTCCAGCATTGGCAGGATTTTGATTTAAAATTGCTCCGAACGAAACCTGCTTGATTTTTGGATCCTCAGGCTGTGCATAAAGAGGAACTCCTAAAACCAATTTCTCTTTGGAAATATTATATTTATCAAAAAGCCCTGTCCAATAGCTTACGATTTTTTCAGTAAATGGATATGGGGATAAGTTAGCAGCATGGTAGCCGTCATCCCATTGTCCGTCATAGGCCATGATGTTAACGTGGTCCACGTATTGAAACATTTCAGGCTCATATTTAATAAAGCCAATTTCAGATAACGTTACTGTATGAATCATAGAATAAACTGCAATTGAAAGCTCTTTGTTTTTAGGGTGAAGCTGTTCGCTTAATTCTTTCGCAAACTCGGACAGATATTGAGCATCTTCTGCAGAACGAGGGTGTTCAAAATCGATGTCGATCCCATCCAAATTTTCTCTATCCGCAAATCCAGTAAGCTCATTTACTAGTTTTGTCCGCGAGTCCGGATTAGAAATGGCCGTTTTGAAATATTCATACGATTCCCCGCCTCTAATGTGATACCATCCACCAATGGCTAAAATCGCCTTCGTATTATGTTTTTTCGCATTTGTGACCATTCCCCGCAAGTTTCCAAGTGCTGTATCGCCGTTAAGCAAAATCCCGCCATCCTTGGTCGGATGAACAAATGAGAAAATTACATGGGACAACTTGTCATATTCGACCGTATTTGGGTCACGAAAATCTTGTACATATCCAATGAGAACTTTTGAGTGCGCTTTTTCCACTTCAGGAACTGCTTTTTCTTGTGGTTTTAAAGAAGATTTGGGTGATTGATCTATTTTTACTACTTTTGAATCATGATGATTTGCGGAAAAGAACAATCCAGCTGCAATTCCTCCAATAAAGGTAAATAAGATTACCAATGCAAGGAGGATTTTTCGTTTATTCATCGCTAACCTCCTCCTATAAAAATATGACATTAAAAGTTTAACAGATTAGGAGGAAGGAGTGGATGGTAATATCTTGTAGGTCATAAGTCCAGAAAATTCTTATTACACAACACGAATTATGTTGCAATTTGTAAATGTAAGCCATTTCCAAAGAAATAAATAGACTGGTGCCAATTGGAGTGAAACGTAAACCAGCCTACAAAGTTGAAGAGTTAAAAGTTTGATCCATTGAAGAAAAAAATTATAGATTGTTTCAAATTAAATCAATGGGACTGGTTGGCTGGTTTATGAATAGGGAGTTCGTGCAAAGTAATTTAGGAGGAAATGAAAGAAAGCAAAGAACAGATGCTCTCTGCTTTCTAAATAATTATTTTGCAGTGTCCCATGGTGTTAAATCATAAGAACGTCTAACGGTAGTAAACTTGCTGCCAAAGTATGGATCTGCTACCGCGGTAGGATTCAGGATATCATCACCATCTGGTTTTTGACCCTTTTCCGTCCAATTAACCAAAGCATCAAATGCATTAATTTGTTCTTCGTTTGTAAATTCACAGTGTCCAATACCACGAATCGCGCGGGATACCAGCAATTCCTCCTTGCCTTTTTCTGCAGCCCTCTTCGCGTATATCTGCTCCATAGAGAAAGGCACATAAAGGTCACCAAGTGTATGCAAGGAAACAGTAGGAACCTTTAAGTCGCCTGTAACCTTAGGAATCGCAGCTAAACCATTATTATGACGTCCACTTGGATCATTTGAAATCCTAATTACACTTTCATTCAGAGCCTTTTCTTCAGGTGTTAAATTAGGATCACTGTCAAGTTGATAAACAGAGTCCGTATTGTTGATAACATTACCTGTGGCTTCTCCATAAGCAAGGTTTGTTGGCATACGTTGAAGTAGAAAATCGTCAAACATATGCTCATAAGCAACTTCAAACAATGGGCGATCTCCGCCGGATAGGTTCTCGGTTACTTTTTCTAATTTAAAACCTTTTTCGGTTAAATTTTTAAATACATATGATCCTGATGGGTCCTTTACTAATCCTTCCCCTAATATTGTTCTTAGTTGTGGAACCGTGACATTAAAGTAATTATCATCTGCCACAAACTGTTGTTCAGCTTTTGATTTTCCTGCCAATGATTGTGCCACAAGCCCATAATCAGTAAAGAAATCAAACAACTCCGAGTCTCCCAAAACCCCGCACATTGGCAAGGCGCCATCGACATCGCCGTACTGCTCAGCATAAACCCCTGTTACATGCCCACCCATCGAGTGACCCATGATGTAAGTACTTGTAGGATTACCGACTAAATTCCTAAACAAACCATTCAACGCGTGGGTGTCCTTTACACCGGATTCAACATCATAACCATTCGTACTATAGCTTGATGCCGCCCAAGCATATCCTTCTTGAAGTAGTTCTGCACGAATAGAAGGTGCACTTACCGTCAAAGCTGGCCCCGTTCCCCGATACCCATGCGCATATAACACAAGCTTCCCGTTCCAGTTTTTCGGCACTTCAATCCAATACCCGGCACCATTATGTATGCCTTTGAAAATTTTCGCATCCTCAAATCCCGCCACTGGTTTAATCGAATTTAGTTGCTCCTTATCAACATAAAAGTTTTTCTTATTCTGCCCATTAGGAACAAAAAACTCTGGCGGTTTAATATTCAATGAAGTGGATGAATCAGATGGTGAAGGCTGGTCTGCAAATGCGACGGAGCTAAGTACAGATAGAGAGAGAGTTGTAGATAAAACGGCTGCGAATCCTTTTTTTCTTTTTTTCATGAAACCACCCCTAGACATTAGAATTTTGGGAATATTACGACTAATATTCAACCATTCTGAGTATAAGACAAGCCTTTTATTTCGTATATTGAAATATTTCTACACGAAATAACAGCAGGAAACAGGTTATGATAAAAAAAAATAAATTATGATAAGTAAAATTTTATTTTTGGTGAAAGAGGTAGAAAATTCAAGCCATTTGGATTATTTAAAAAATAGGGATATTATCCCATGACGGAATGTTCCGAAAATATATAATGGTAAGTAAGTATTCACTAACCGAAAGAAAGGGTGAAGAATTTGGGATCGCAATCGGGTACCAAAAAGAAAATAATCCAGGAGGCACGCAAGCTCTTTGCCGAAAGAGGTTACAACGGTGCAACGACCGCCGAAATTTCCAGACGTGTTGAAGTTTCGGAAGCTGCTCTATATAAGCATTTTAAGAGCAAAAAAGATATTTTCCTTGCTTGCATAACTCCGTCTGTTTTTGTACCCCCCAAGATGAATTCTGATCATAATCCTGATCTGGTCAGAGACGTCATCAAAGCAAGGATAGAAGTAATCCGGAGCAATCTGGACAGCTTCAATATCCTTTTCAGGGAATCGCCCAACCATCCAGAGCTTGCAAGGATGTTTATGGAGCAAATTTATATTCAGGACAAAAGCATGGAACAGCTGTTGCAAAAGATATCCAACGGAAATCTCACCCCAGTCCAAATCCTTCTATTTGAATTAGGAATCACTAGCGCTATTTGGTCCATTCTCAACTTTGAAAAACTCCAGGAAGAAATCATCTCAGAAAAATTACCACTCGATCATATCGATTACGAAATCGCCGATGTTGTTTTATACGGTTTAATAGGTAAAAGGTGAGTAATTAACAGAGAGGAGCTTCTTATGGAAAATTATATGCGGATTCCGCAGCCAAAAACGTATGGCCCTTTAGGAAATATACCATTAATCGATAAAGATTCACCGACGCTGTCATTTTGGAAAATCGCCGATGAATATGGACCGATTTTTCACTTTGAAGCTTTTGGTTTTAACATGCATTTTGTATCAGGTTATGAATTAGTTGCCGATGTCTGTGATGAATCGCGGTTTGACAAAAGTCTCTCAGGAGGGTTGCATTTTCTGCGTGCTTTAGGAGGAGACGGCTTATTTACAAGTAAAACAAAAGAGCCGAATTGGCAGAAAGCCCATAACATACTAATGCCAGCCTTCAGCCAGCAAGCAATGAAGGGGTATCATGCGATGATGGTTGACATCGCCCAGCAGCTTGTACAAAAGTGGGCTCGTTTAAATCCAAATGAGAGCATTGATGTACCCGATGATATGACGCGTCTAACCCTTGACACGATCGGTTTATGCGGATTTAATTACCGCTTTAACAGTTTCTATCGGGAAACCCATAATCCATTTATCATTAGTATGATCCGGGCACTTGACGAAGCAATGCACCAAAGCACAAGGCTTCCTATTCAAACCCAGCTGATGGTAAGAACCAAGCGGCAATTTGAACGCGACATTAAGTCAATGTTTTCTCTGGTGGATAAAATCATCGCTGAACGCAAAGAAGGCGGCGACCAAGGGGAAACTGATTTGCTGGCCAGGATGCTGAATGTCAAGGATCCGCAAACAGGAGAGCGGCTTGACGATGAAAATATCCGGTTTCAAATCATTACCTTCTTGATTGCTGGACATGAAACCACAAGCGGTTTGCTTTCTTTTGCCCTATACCTGATTCTAAAACATCCAGAAGTACTGAAGAAGGCATATTTGGAAGTTGACCAGGTACTAGGCGATTCTATTCCTTCGTATCAACAGGTCCTCGACCTTAAGTACATTCGGATGATTTTAAATGAAGCTTTACGTCTTTATCCTACTGCGCCACAATTTACTTTGTACGCAAAAGAGGATACGGTCATTGGCGGGAAATACCGGCTCAAAAAATTCGACCATGTGTCCGTCATTTTACCAAAACTTCATCGCGATAAGGATGCATGGGGGGAGGATGCTGAAGTATTTCGTCCGGAGCGGTTTGCAGATATGACGAATATTCCCGCACATGCTTATAAGCCATTCGGAAATGGGCAGAGAGCGTGCATCGGTATGCAATTCGCTCTTCATGAAGCAACACTTGTGTTAGGTATGATTCTGCAGCGTTTTGACTTGATCGATCATATGAATTATCAATTAAAAATTAAGCAAACCTTAACGCTGAAACCGGATAATTTTAAAATTCGCGTAAAATTGCGCGAAAATAAAAGAATCGATACATTTGCTTTATCTGCCCAAAAAGTGGCATCCCCTAAAAATGAACAAGAAGCTCCATTGTATTCACTTGTTGGCGTGAATAATAGACCGTTGCTTGTTTTATATGGTTCCAATATGGGAACAGCGGAGCGGGTTGCACATGAACTTGCTGGTATTGTCCGTTTGCATGGGGTAAGAAGCGAGGCTGCTCCCCTAAACGAAAGAACTGGCAAGTTACCAACTGAAGGTGCCTGTATTATTGTCACCTCCTCCTATAATGGGAAACCGCCGCGAAATGCCCGCCAATTTGTCCAGTGGCTGGAACACCTGGAAACAGGTAGTTTAAAAGGTGTCCAGTTTGCAGTATTTGGGTGTGGCGATCACAACTGGGCGAACACCTACCAAGATGTGCCTCGTTATATCGATGAACAGCTTGCCCTTAAAGGAGCTATCAGATTTTCAGAGCGGGGGGAAGGTGATGCAGGCGGTGACTTTGAGAAGCAATTGGAAGAATGGAAAAAACGGATGTGGCAGGATGCCTTCAGGACTTTCGGAATTCAAATGGATAAAAAGGCTGACAAACAATCCAATACAATCTCTTTACAGTTTGTGAATGCTGTAATGGCTTCACCACTGGTTAGTAAGTACGAACCCGTACAATCTTCAGTTATTGAAAACCAATTACTTATTGATGCGGAAAGTGTAAGTAGCATTAGACAAATTGAGTTTACGTTGCCTGTAGGGGTAACCTATCAGGATGGGGATCAGCTCGGAGTTTTTGCATGGAATCGCAAGGAAGTCGTTGGGCGAATTTTAAAACGGTTTGGATTAAACGGGAAGGATCATGTGATTATCACCTGCAGCGCACGAACAACTTCCCATCTTCCATTAGATAGACCAGTGAGAATCTTTGATCTTCTAAGTCAAAGCGTGGAAGTGCAGGAAACTGCAACTCGAGCACAAATTAGTGAATTGGCCGCCTACACAGTTTGCCCTCCGCATAAGCGGGAATTAGAAGCATTATTAGCAGATGGGGTATTTGAAGAACTTGTTTTGAAAAATAAAGTTACTATGCTCGACTTGCTAGAAAAATATGAAGCCTGTGAATTACCGTTCGAACGTTTCTTAGAGCTATTGCCTTCACTTAAACCAAGGTGGTTTTCGATAACAAGCTCTCCAAAGGTAAGTCCGAATCAAGTAAGCATTACTTTAAGTGTTGACCAAGTGGCTCCAAGACAGGAGGGGGTTGAAGCCCAGAAAATAGATTCTGCATTCTTATCGGATTTAATGCCAGGTGAGGAAATCTTCTTGTTTATAATGTCCCGTGAGGTAGGCAACCACTCTATGGAAACCGGCAATATCAATTAGATTAAAAAAATGTCCCTGAATTCTTTAAGAGAACCAGGGACATTCTTTCTTCATCGCATTTGTCTATAGGGAGCCTTCCTATGGACATTTCCTCTTCCTTTCCCAGCGGTTTTGTCCGTAGGGAGCCTTCTTCCGGACATTTCCTCTTCATTTTCGCCATATTTTGTCCATAGAAACAATTTAACAAGTGCTCAAGTCTGGCAGTTTATTTCAAAAACATCCTCAACATCTTAAGCCCATTCTTAAAGTTCGGATAGCGAAACGGGATATCAAAAAGGGTGGTTTGCTTTAGGACGCTTTTCTTATGGGAGAAGGTATCAAAGCTGCCTTTTCCGTGATAAGAGCCAATCCCGCTCGGTCCGACACCACCGAAGGGCAGGTGAGGAGAGACAAAGTGATAGACAGTGTCATTCACACAGCCGCCGCCAAACGATACGCTGTTAAGAACCGTCTGCTGGACCTGGTTATTTTCCGTAAAAATATATAGGGCTAGCGGTTTTGGATGATTATGGATGCCATCAAGCACTTCTGATAAATGGCTGTATTCCATAACAGGAAGAATCGGGCCAAAAATTTCATCCTGCATAATTGGAGCATCCCAGCTTATATTCGTTATAACAGTCGGCTCAATCGCTAGCGTTTCCGAATTTGTTTTACCCCCATAATATAATTGACCATTATCCAGGAAGCCTTCCAGCCGCTTGAAATGACGCTCACTAACAATATGGGTGAAATCGGGGTTACGTAACGGATTATCTCCATATAAATCTTTTATTGTATTTTTAAACTCGCTTAGAAATTTGTCTTTGACATTTTTATGAACATAAAGATAATCGGGGGCAATACAAGTCTGGCCGGCATTCGTGAATTTGCCCCAGGCAATCCGTTTGGCAGCTACCTTAATATTGGCATCATCATGAACAATACAGGGGCTCTTACCGCCCAGCTCCAACGTAACTGGTGTTAAATGTTTCGCCGCAGCCTCCATGATGATTTTCCCAACGGGTACACTTCCAGTAAAAAAGATATAATCAAATTTTTCTTCTAGGAGCGCTGTGCTTGTTTCCACACCGCCTTCAACCACTGAAATATATTCTTCAGGAAAAAGTCCATTGATCAGTCTTGCCAATACCTCAGACGTTTTGGGTGTTAATTCAGAAGGTTTTAATACAGCACAATTCCCCGCTGCAATCGCACCGATTACTGGTGCAATGGCCAATTGAAATGGATAATTCCACGGGGCGATAATCAACGTCACACCATATGGTTCGGAATAAATGTAGCTCGCAGAACCAAAATGTGTCATTGGCGTTTTGACACTTTTTACTTTAACCCAAGTGCTTAGGTTTTTAATTGTAAAGCTCAACTCAGCAAGGACAAATCCAATTTCTGCAGCATATGCATCAAGCTCGGATTTATTTAAATCCGCCTTTAGCGCTGACATAATCTCTTTTTCATTTTCTTTAATGGCATCTTTTAATTTTTTCAAGGCAGCCAATCGGAAAGAAACATTCTTTGTTTGTTCCTTACGGAAAAAGGCCTTTTGTTTATTTACTAAGTAACTGTAATTTTCTTTAGTACCGGCTTCATTTAATAGGGGGGAGGAAATACTCATATTCACATCTACTCCTTTATCAGATGATAAAGCTTTAATAAATCATTTTTATAAAGAATCTTTGGAACAGGATAAAGAGGATTTGCTTCTTTGAAAGACCGTTCCACCATGAGCGGAATATCCTTTTCGATGATTCCGTTAACCTTGGTCGGGATCGCCATTTTTTCATTAAGCTCTTTAATGGCATCAATAAATTTCCGCGCTTTTTGTTCAACCGTATCGGAAGGTTTTGTTATTTTAACCAAATCTGCCAATTCTGACAACGGCTTATGGGCGGATTCCCCATAATACTCCAGTACGTATGGGAGAATAATAGCATTCGCCAAACCATGGGGAACCTGATAAAATCCGCCTAAGGTATGGGCGATAGCATGGACGTAGCCGACATATGCCCGGGTAAAAGCGATTCCGGCCAAATAAGCAGCCTTTTGCATGTTCGTTCTAGCCTGAATGTTCACACCGTTTGTATAACATTCATAAAGATTTTCAAAAATTAACTGAACCGCCTCAATACTGCACTGTGTTGTTTCTTTCGTATTGCTTTTTCCAATATACGCCTCTACCGCATGCGTTAGTGCGTCAATTCCGGTTGCGGCAGTGATATGGGGAGGAAGCTTAACAGTAAGAAGCGGATCTAATACAGCATAGTGGGGGATAAGAGCTGTGTCCATTATCGCGTACTTTTCATGTGTTTCGCTGTTAGAGACAACGGCTGCAAGTGTCGCCTCACTTCCCGTTCCTGCTGTCGTCGGGATGGCGAACAGCGGGGGGATTCTTTTCAACACCTTTAGGACGCCCTTCATTTGTGGGATGCTTTTTTTAGGCCTTGCCACACGGGCCCCGACACCTTTTGCGCAATCCATTGGCGAGCCGCCGCCAAATGCAACAATTCCCTGGCAGTTGTTTTCCTTGTACATTTGAAAGGCTTCTTCAATATTTTCTATTGTCGGGTTTGGGACTGTATTATCATAGATGAAAAATTGGACACCCTCATTTTTTAAAGCTTCTAAAAAAGGCTCCATCAGGCCAACGGATACAATCCCTTGGTCGGTCACGATTAAAACGCTTTCAATTCGCATACCTTTAATAAAGCTTGGAAGTTTACTTAGGCTATTTTCTCCTTCAAATAATTCGGGTTTTCGCCAAGGAAGTATATAAGAGGCCGCTTTCATTCCACCCTGATACGTTCTGCAGTATAATTCGTACATCAAAAATCCCCCGCTTTCAATAAAAAATATAAGACCCAAAATACCCAAAAAACCAAAAAATATATACAAACTATATATCGCAAAAACGAAGGGAACGTCAAGAGAATATTAAAAAAATTCTGAAATATACTACCTTTGCAGTATATGGACTGAGATTGATATTAAACCAAAAAACTATCTATGAAACTAAAAATCAGCCAAAATCGGCTGATTTAACTTTTTTCAATGAAATTAATTAATAAACTTAATTCGCCAGCATTAAGCTCGCTAACATTGTCAATGAATTGCTGAACGAGTCTCACCATATCCGGACTTAATTCCTCACCAACAGATTGAATTATCATACCAACAACAGCGCCTGTAAAAACCATTAACTGCACCTTAGCTTCCTTGGATGCATTGATTAAGTTTACCGTTAAGTCCTTTACGTTTTTTCCCAGTGTATTCAAGTACAGTAGCAAAATACTAAGAAAGTAGGCACAAAACTCCAGCTTAACTTCTACATGTTTCATGAGCGTAATGATTTGATGAATTGCTGCCCGTAATGGCAGATTTTGCGGATTTTCCACTAATTTGATGACCTCTTGAAGGATGGATTCCCACTCTTCTGCATTCGATAGCTCTCTACGGTCTTTTTGAAAAAAGCTTTCTGCAATTTCGGTGGGGGAGAAGACAACGAGTGAACGGCCAGCTTCATTCTTATTCGTGGAATACGTTCTTTTTACAAGCCCCTGGTTTTCCAATTCTTTTAAAACATCATAGGCTGTCCATTTGCTTACTCCGATAGCTTCAGCAACCTTAGAATAATGGACAGGGTTGTTTGTTTTCTTATATTGACGGTAGATATGATCAAGGAATTCCTGACGCCTTTTTGTTAGAGACAAACTTTTTTTCACCTCAGATCTATAGATGGTAACTTATGTAATTAAATTTCATGATAACATGTATTATACCATTCACACCTTATTATAATGGACAAGATTTATTAATTATCATGGTTGACATTTTCAAAAAAAGGAGTATAGTTACTATCTTGTGAGCAGGTATATTACGTTTTTTCTTGTTTTGTTCATAGTTTGTTCATATTTACCATTTAAGATAATTACTAGGCTAAATAGTATTAATCACATATAGGAAAATAAATAAGAGTATGCAATAATGATTAGCTAAAAGGAAGGTGTTTAATAATGAAACTAAAAGGTCAAGGTATTTCTCAAAAATATATTGGCTTTTTCTTTTTGGCCGTCATTCTTCTTTGGATTAAAACATATATTACCCAGTTAACTCAATTTGACTTAGGGATCCAAAACTCTATTCAGAAGTTTTTATTATTTTTAAATCCATTAGGGTCGGCGTTAATATTTTTAGGAATTTCAACATTATTTAAAGGCAGAAAAAAATACATTTCACTGATTGTCATTGATTTTCTATTATCGTTCTTATTGTTTGCCAATGTAGTGTACTATCGTTTCTTTAATGATTTCATCACGTTGCCAACATTGACGCAAACACAGAACTTTGGCGATGTCAGTGGAAGTGTGTCATCTTTATTGAAACCATATGATTTCTTATTCTTTATAGATACAATTCTATTAATTGCCTTACTTGTTTTTAAGATTGTAAAAGTCGAGAAGAAAGATATGAGCCGTCCAAAGGTTGCTGCCTTGTTTTCGTTGGCACTTGCTATTTCTTGTGCGAACCTGTCATTAGCAGAGGCAGACAGACCACAGCTGCTAACAAGAGGCTTTGACAGAAATTACATTGTTAAATATCTTGGTATGTACAATTATACTATTTATGATACGGTGAAAAGTACGACAGCTTCGGCTCAACGGGTAATGGCAAGCACTGACGATGTTACTGAGGCAAAAAACTATACCAATTCCAATTACGCTGCGCCAAACCCAACATATTTTGGTGCTGCTAAAGGTATGAACGTCATTTATCTGCACCTTGAATCAACACAAAACTTCCTAATTAATTATAAGCTTCACGGGGAAGAGGTTACACCGTTTTTAAACTCATTAACACGAGACCAGAATACCCTTTATTTTGATAACTTCTTCCATCAAACAGGACAAGGTAAAACCGCTGATGCTGAGTTTATGCTGGAGAACTCATTGTTCGGCCTGCCGCAAGGTGCCGCCTTTACGACAAAAGGCATGAACACATTCCAATCAGCACCCGCAATTTTAGGCCAGCAGGGTTATACATCTGCAGTATTCCATGCGAACTCAGGAAGCTTTTGGAACCGCAATGAAATTTATAAATCTTTTGGCTACGATAAATTTTTTGACGGAAAATATTATCACGTAAATACTGAAGATCAAGCAGAATATGGAATGATGGATAAACCATTCTATGAACAATCAAAACCAATGTTGGAAACATTACCAGAACCGTTCTATACGAAATTTATTCCAGTTGCTAACCACTATCCTTATAAAATGGACCAAAGCTTAGCAACGATTGCACCGGCAGAAACTGGCGATGCATCAGTTGATGATTATTTCCAAACAGCGAGATATGAAGATGAAGCTTTAAAAGACTTCTTCGACTATTTAAAGCAAACAGGATTACTTGACCGTTCTATTATTATTATGTACGGTGACCATTACGGAATATCCGAAAATCATAACAAAGCAATGGCACAAGTATTAGGGAAAGACATCACCCCATTTGAAAGTGCTGGCCTGCAGCGTGTTCCATTATTTATTCGTGTCCCTGGCATCCAAGGGGGAATTCATCATGAATATGGCGGCCAAGTCGATATCCTTCCTACACTGCTTCATTTGTTAGGAATTGATTCAAAACAGTATGTCCAGTTTGGTACTGATTTATTGTCAGAACAGCACGACCAGCTTGTTCCATTCCGAAATGGCGATTTTGTAAGTCCAACAATTACAGCTGTTAGAGATAAATATTACGACTCTACAACAGGGTTAGAACTTTCACAAGATAAATTGGATGAGGCTAAGAAGTACCACGAGATCGTGGACGAAAAGCTGGCAGAATCGGATAAGGTCGTAAATGGAGACTTATTGCGTTTCTATACACCTGATGGCTTTAAACCAATCGACAGAAGTAAATATAAATATAGCAAGGATCAAGAAGGTTCTTCTAAATAAAAGACGCTCTCCGGGTTTTGGCTCGGGGAGCTTTTTTGCACTCGCTACTTGTAAATTTTTGCACATTTTTACACTTATTAGACAATAGTAATGTTAAAATAATTCTTGTAACAATTAAATTAGGGGGGATTTTAGATTGGATTCTAAGTTTTCAAAGCCGAAAGGATTCGGAGAAATACTCGATCATACATTCAGTTTAAGTAAAAACAGATTTAAGGATTTCTTTATGATATTTCTCTTGCTTTTAGGTCCTGTTTACTTGTTACAAGCCATCATATTATTAATATCAGGAACAAGCTTCTTTAGGGAAGCGAAAGGCAGCGGTGATTGGTTTGAACAATTCATGACCAGCTTTGAAAACCAAGGAACCTTTGACGCTGGAAGCTTTGGGGCTGACATTGGAATGGCGGTGATTGGACTAATCACAGTTATTCTTGGTCCAATCACTGAGGCAGCTATTCTTTTTGCCGTGAATCATATCCGCAAAAATGAGGGGTTTACTGTCAAGTCGGTTATCAAGCAAGCCCTATCACGGTTCTGGCCAATGCTGGGCAGCAGTATTTTATTCGGATTGCTTGTCTTTGGTATCATGCTCGTTCCTATTTTACTCATCGTCTTTTCAGGAGTAATTGGCTCCTTGGCCAATCCTGTTTTAGGCATATTATTAGCTATCGGATTATTTCTAATCTTTGCACCAATAATAGCTTACTTATTAACGCGCTGGAGTTTTTATTTCGGGTCGGTAGTTCTTGACAGACAGTCACCAGGATTCGGCAGAAGCTGGAGATTGACCAAGAAACGTACATGGCCGCTTATGGGACTTTATATAATTTTTTATTTAATCATTAGTATTATCAGCTTCTCAGTGGAAGGGACAATTGGGCTAGCTTTAGGAAATAGCGTATTGTTTACCATAATTTCAAATCTTGTGACCTTAGTTACAACAATGATTTTCTCTGTTGGATATGCCGTGATGTACCTAGATTTAAAAGTGCGCCACGATGCCGATGATTTAAAGGAAATGATTGAAGACTATGATCGTACCTCTTTTTTTAATTAGGTGATTGAGATGCTTACTACTGAAAAAGCACGTAATCAACTAGAGAAAATTTTGAACGAAAAGGAATATCGGGTTTATGACAAAGCTTCTAAAGGACTTTTCGCTGAATGGTGGGAAAAGGCTAAGCAGTGGATTGCCGACAAGTTAGCAGGTTTGTTTCCATCAATTAACTCCGCCGATAACGCCGCAAGCTCTATTTTAATCGTAGTCATTATTGTGGTCATCGTTTTATTGGTTTTAGCAGTATTTTTTCTGATTCGTCATTATAAAAGAGAGCGGAATCTCCGAAGCAAAAAACCGCTTCAATCTTTAAAGGAACTAAATTGGACTTATCAAAAGCATTTAAAAGAAGCAGAAAAGCTGGAGACTGCAGCCGATTATTCAGGTGCAGCACGACACTTGTTTTTGGCCTTGCTTCTTTTCTTTCACGATAAAGGATGGCTTGAAGCAAGAAAATGGAAAACCAATTGGGAGTACTATGAGGAGCTTAGAAAAGAGAACAAAAATCGGGCCGGTCAATTTTTCTATCTTGCACATTTTTTTGACGAAGTGACATATGGCGAAAGAAAGGCATCCAAAGAGGAATACCGGCAGTTTCAATCTATTGCTTTGAGTTTGTTGCCGGAAGTACACAAGGAGGGAGGGGGAAACGTTGCACAAGGCTAGAAGGGGTTGGTTATGGTTATTTATATTAGTGGCTGTTTTTGTGCTTTTTAGCTATTTCACCTATACTCCAAAGCCAAGAGTATATCCAAATTACGTAACTGAATCTCCTTCCCCAACTGGGACAAAGGGCTTTTATACATATTTAAAAAAGGAAATGAGTGCAAAAAGCTGGAACCATTCGCCTTCTTTATTGCCAAAGAATAAAGAGAAGCAGCTATTAATCATAGTGGAGCCTGGGGATTTTACTGAAAAAGACGAAATCGCCGCCTACCTCGATTTTATGAAGGGGGGCAATTCAGTTCTTTTGCTCGCTCGGGATCCCGATGGTCTGTTTGATTTAAAGACAAAAGCAGTAGAAGAAGTTCCACTACCTTCAGAAGCCTTGAAAATCTACGGACAGGAAGCCAAAGCGCAAAAGGCAGAGGTCCTATCCGACGTTCGGCTAAAGCCCCGAAACGGTGAGGATATTTTATTGCATGATAAATTCGGACCTGTTGCATTGAAACGTTCTGTTGGTAATGGCCAATTAATCGTCTCAATTACACCAGAATGGATGACGAATGGCAAAATTTTAAAAAACGACCATATACCACTTCTGATTTCGCTGGTTAATGAAACCAACTCCAAGACAGTTCTGTTTGATGAATATGTTCATGGGGAGCAAACAACTTCAACATTTGTATCTGCTTTTCCAAAGTGGTTTGTACTGTTGATGCTTCAGGGAATATTGATCACTTTCATTTGTCTTTGGAAAAAGGGTAAACGGTTTGGCCCCATTGTGGTACCACGGGAAGAGATGGTTCGTTTTAGTGATGAAGGAATTCGCGCGGTAACAGCATGGTATCTTCGGGGAAGACGCTTTCAGGATTCATTGTTGATTCAAGCTGATTATGTGAAGCAGCTACTTCAAGAACGGTGGCGGGTTCCGTATCACAAGGACTGGCAGGATATGGCGGAAGAATTAGAACCCAAGTGGACGGGAATTCAAACTAAAGAGATTCGCTCATTTCTGCATGAATTGGCGATGATTCTCGATAAAAATAAAATCACTAAACAGGAATATTTGCTATGGTCCAGAAAGTTAGACCAGTTGCAGAAAGAGGTGGAACAAGGGTGAGGACAGAACTTACATCCCTATTGGAACAGTATGAAAGGCGAATTTTAGGACAAAATCTCAATTTACGATTGTTATTATCCGCGATTCTAACAGGCGGCCATGTCCTGCTCGAAGGGGTGCCTGGCACTGGGAAAACTCAAATGGTCCGTACTATTGCAGGACTGCTTGGCGGGGATTTTAACCGAATACAGTTTACACCGGATTTGCTGCCAAGTGATATCACCGGCAGCATGATTTACAACATGAAAGAAAGCTCCTTTCAAACATTGAAAGGTCCTATTTTCACCAATATTTTATTGGCCGATGAAATTAACCGGACACCTGCAAAAACACAAGCCGCCCTGCTTGAGGCAATGGAGGAAAAACAGGTAACCATTCAAGGGGAAACCTACATTCTTCCAGACGTTTTTTTTGTGGTTGCGACACAAAACCCACTCGAATTTGAGGGAACCTATCCGCTGCCAGAAGCCCAGCAGGACCGTTTCTTATTTAAACTTCAAGTTAATTTTCCTACCTTTGAAGAAGAGAAAAATGTATTAAAACAAGTGATTGAGAACAACATGGACAAGACTCTAGTTTCTCAAATATTGGATTTAGCCACCTTTGTGGCGATCAAAAGAGAGATTGAAGGTGTGACAATAAGTGATAATGTCCTTGATTACATAATGAAAATCGTCAGGAAAACGCGGGATACGGATATGATTCGCTTCGGTGCCAGTACCAGGGCTGCGATTTCGATTGGGAAAGCTGCACAGGCATGGGCCTACTTGTCAGAACGAAATTATGTGACTCCGGATGATATTAAGATGGTTGCGAAGCCAGCTTTGCGTCATCGGATTCAGTTATCTCCTCATGTGGAATTGGAGGGAGCAACCGTTGACCAAATCATCGAAGAGCTTGTGGGCTCGGTTCCTGTTCCAAGATAGAGGCATACTCCCGACAAAGCGGCTGATTCTGACTTACCTTGTGCTGACTATTTTTTTAACACTGGGGATAGTAAGGGATCTATCATGGTGGTTTGTCATTATGGTTAATATTGTTGTCTTATTCATTAGTTTGGCTGATTTATTATTCTCAGCGAAAAAAACACAGCTTTTCTTCAAGCGGACCATAACGGAGGAAATGGAACGGGGACTTACCTATCCGATTACTATTGAGGTTCGCAATAATTCTCCATATTTACTTATCTACCGATTCCTTGATGGTCTGCCGCAAACCTTTTCAAAGCCGTTTCCTATATCCGGAAGGGTACCGGCGGACTCAGCCAACGTCATTACCTATGAAACGGTACCTGCTGTGAGGGGAAAATACGATATCAAAAGGCTGTACTTCCGTTATCGAAGTGTAATCGGCTTGTGGGAAAAGCAAGTAACAGTAGATTTAAATGATTCAGTGAAAGTAATTCCCGATCTGACGGAAACAAAGCAGTATTTAGAAAACGCTCAGCATTATTTATTGCATGAAGGCTTGGAAATTCGAAAGCAGCAAAGCGGTGTTGGGGAATTTTCGAAAATCAGAAGCTTTGTCGTTGGTGATGATCCGCGGAAAATTAACTGGCGGCAAACCGCTAAGCTTCAGGAAGTGATGACAAACGAATATGAACCGGAACATGGTAAGTACATTACGATTTTGCTTGATTGCGGACGTATGATGGGGGCAGAACTGAAAAAAGGCAACCGCTTAGAAAAAGCCCTAGAAGCTGCCATAACTGTTGCCGCTGCTGCTCTTCAAAAAGGGGATTATGTGTCCGTTCTAGCTTTTTCAAATGAAATTAAAGCTTTTGTTCCGCCGGCAAAAGGGATGGCCCATCTGCAAACCATTCTCCAGTCCATATATCATCTAAAAGTTGATGCAGTAGAATCCAATTATGCAGCGGTTCTTCAATATTTGGAAATGGTGCAAAAGAAACGAAGCCTGCTTTTATTATTTAGTGATATACAGACATTTCTACATGAAGAAAACGCCCTTGTCTACCTTAAACAGCTTCGAAAGCGGCATTTATTTTTCATGATCGGGGTTGAGGACCGAACTCTGTTGAACAGAACAAAAGCGGAGCCAATTGATGTTCAAGCGGCCATGTTAAAAAGCATTGCCCAGCAGCAAATGCTCTTCAAAAAGCGGGAGAAAAGCAAATGGGAAAAGCAGGGCCTGCCAATGATAGAGGCCCGCGAGGAAAAGTTAGCAGTTACTGCTGTCTCCCATTATATGGAGATAATGAATAAGAATCTTTTATAGCATGACTGAGTTTCAGTTTTCCAAATACAATATAAAGAACTAAACCCAAAATAGTCAAAATAGCCACTATATATTTAGTTTCAAGCGAGATAGCTGCCGGTGTAATAAAACCTTCAATGATTCCGGCGATGACGAATAAAGGTATCGTTCCAAGCAGCAGCTGAACAGAGCGTTTTCCGTGTTCCTTCAATTGGTACCCTCTTGAAAACGGGCCTGGTACAAAGAGCTTATAGCCCATTAACAGCCCAGCCCCGCCGGCAATAAATATGGCTGTAAGCTCAATCATTCCATGGGGAACAATATAGGCCCAAAAATCATAGGCTTTGCCGTGATGCCAGAAAAGCGCTGCAAGTGCTCCAATGATAATGCCGTTGTAGATAAGCAAATAAATAGTTAATATTCCAAAGGTTATACCACCAGCGAAAGCTAGTATGGCAACTTTTATATTATTCGTCATGATACTAGCCGACATGAGTGAGGAATCGACTGCACCATCCCTGCTTCCGAGCTGTTCTGGGTCAACGCCTCGGGCAATTTCCGGAGAGAGAATGGAATAAATATGGAGTGGGTCATTCAAAATGGAAAGGAAGCTTCCAATCGCGCCTATTACAAACAAGATCATCGCCGCCACAAAGAATTTCCATTGTTCTAGTAATAAGCCGATAAACTTGGCGGAGAAAAAATGACGAATTTGTTTGATGCTTGATACTTGGTCTTTGTATAAAAGATTATGCGATTTTGAAACAAGTCCATTCAAATATTGCGTTACTTCGTCATTAGGATAATACGTTTGGCTGTAAGAAAGATTTTGCGCCGCTTTCTGATATAGGCGTGAGAAGAGTGTAATGTTTTCTCCGCTTATCGTCTTCCTGCCCTTGCTTAATAGTCCGATTAACTGTTCAAGCTGTTTCCAATCTTCGCGATGCTGCTTTATAAATTGTTTAACATTCATTTTTTCACCATCTTTTACCGTATACTTTTCTTCTATTCCTTATTATAGTAATTTTGTAGAAAAATAGAAAACTTTATCATCTAGAAAGGGGAGTACCCTGTTGAATCATGAACAAATGGATATTAAAACACCTGAATACGTCTCACTTCAGTTTAGCCTTGCAGGATTAGGCAGCAGAGCGGCAGCATTTATCATAGATCAATTAATCTTAATGGTGTTTAATATTTTGTGCATTATTTTGGTTATATTTATCATGAGGGGATTGTCGTCATTCCCATTTTTTTTAGAAGAGAATACTGTCCCTTTTGCGATTGCGATTATTGTCATATTTATTATTAATTGGGGCTACTTTTTTGCCTTTGAATTTTTCTATGGGGGCAGAACCCTGGGCAAGAAATGGATGGGCATCAGGGTTATTCAAGAAAATGGACACAGCATTACCTTGCTTTCAAGCTTTATCCGCAATCTAATCCGAATTGTAGATTCTCTGCCAGCGGGGTATTTTCTTGGAATGCTGATGGTGTTTTTTCATTCCAAGCATAAGCGGCTAGGTGACCTAGTTGCGGGGACGATTGTGGTACACGAACGGGGTACTAAAGCTAAGAAAAAGCCTTCTGGAATTGAAAAAGAAATTCAAAACAGAGGTCTTTCCAAAGACGATTTAATCTTAGATGAATGGGCGCTAAGATCGTTAGGAATGAAGGACTGGAAGTTGATTCGAACATATGCCGATCGCTTTGTCCAGCTGCCGGTTATAGAGCGGAAACAACTAACCGGACAAATCGCTGAGATTATGCTTCCAAAAATCGGTGTGGAAACAACTGGACACAGTGATATAGAACTTGAAAACTTACTCCTATTACTTTATTTACATTTGCGTGAGGAATGGGAGTTTGATCTTTAAAGTTAATTGCTGAGAGCCTGCATTCTATTCATATTAAGAGGAGTAACAAAACGGGCAGTGATTACGCTGCCCGTTTATTGTTATCGGTGACTATTTTATTGAATTGGGTACGGAAACTGGCTAGAGTAATTGCTAAATTGTTGATGGGCTTGATTGATCTTCTGCTGTTCCTCTGCCTCAAGTTTATACCATCCATTTTGGAACATGAGTTGGAAAAACTCCCGGCTGCTCTGATGAGTTTCATTTAACATTTGCAATAGATCGGCATGCAGCTGCTGATGGCTTGCTTCACGTACAGCGATATTTAAACTGTCTGTGATATATTTGCAGGTGCTAAGTGCATCATTTAAAAAATCACGATCGTTCATTTCTGGCCCTTTTACTTTTGGCAATTGACCTGTTGGTGGATTGGCTATCTGGTTAGGTTTCTGAGATTGCTGCATTTGCTGGCCTTGGCCTTGCTGCATTTGTTGATTCTGTTGCATTTGCTGGTTTTGCACTTTTAAATACCTCCATTCTAATGCATTTGCTGTTGCTGGGCGTTTTGCAGGCTTGATAATACAGCATTATTATTTACTTCTAGATGAGACAATAATTTTTGATAGTGTTGCTGATGCATTTGACCCGCATTATCAAGGGCTTGTTTTACCTGTGGATTAGTTGCATGCTCGGCTAGAAAATGTAATTTCTTAAATGCCAGAAGCTCCCAGGACATAGCATCTTTTAAGTACATAAGATCTTTGGTTGTGATCGCCCGAGGCGGTTCAGGAAACGGTACTTGATTGGTTTGCACCTAAAAAAACTCCTTTCATGATTTCATTCAATTCATGTTTATAATGAACTATTTTCCTTTTTATTATGTAAATATCATTTTCATGGCGCTTTTTGTCAAATCCATGCGACTTTTGTTGTGTTTGAAAAATAAGAGTCGAAAAAAATAGGTTTGGGATGTATAATAATAACTTGTGATACTAATAGAATGTGAAAGGAGACTGTCTTAATGGAATGGACATTAACCATTTTGTTTGTTGTATCCATTTTGCTGCTGATATTCTCAATCCTGAAAGAACGTCAAACTGCTAAGAAAAACCATAAAGAAATTGACCTTGTTCATATATCTGTGATGAAAGAAATAAATGGGATGCAAGAATCACTTCGCAACATGGAACTTGATTTGGAAATCGTCACAAAAGAGACGGGAGTTCAGCTATCCACAGAGGAAAAAATATTAAAGCGTGAAGTACTTGACTTGTACAGACGCCAATACTCTATTGATAGCATTGCTCAAGAAAAACAGGTTTCGGAAAATGAAGTCAAGCAGATTATCGCTGTCTACCAATCATCACAAACTGAAGGGAGACTGGCTGCAAATGAGGGTTAACCTAATCAGCAGTTTTTCAGCGGGTCTTTTATTGGCGACAGGTATCTGCACGATTGCTTATTTTTCAAGCGACAGCAATATTTCAAAGGCGGCAGGACAGCCAGCATCAAATCAGGCTTCTGTATCAAAGGATGCAATGAAAAAGCAGCTGACCGACGCTGGATATATTGTGCAAACAAAAGAAGAGTATAACAAAAATCTGGATGCCGCAAAAAACGGTACGGCTCAACAAGAGGCTGCCCCTCCAGCGGATACACAGCAGCAAAATGTATCACAAGCAGTTATTAATGTTGCAGACGGGATGACAAGCATTGATGTCGGGAGAATGCTAGTATCAGCGAATCTTGTTCCTGATGCTTTCCAATTCTCAAAAGATATCGAGGCGAGAGGACTGCAAAACCAATTACGACCTGGTACATATACCGTTGACAGCGGGATGTCATATGACCAAATCATCGCGGCAATTTTTCATTAGAAAGAAAAAGACACTTTCATCGGAAGGTGTCTTTTTTCAAGACTATTTTTCGATGGCACGCCCGGCATCACCAAAGGAGGCCTTTCCTGATCTGACGAACGTGAAAGTGAGGGGCTTTACCTAATGGCTGATGGCTTGGGTAATTCGGGGATAGCCGCGAAGTTAAAAATAAGCGGTAAAACAGTATCCAATTATGTCACAAACATCCTAAATAAACTTCAGGTGGCTGACCGGGAGGAAGGCAATCGAATTGGTAAAGGAATCACGTCTAGGGAGAGATGACGAGGATTAAGATACAAAAAGACACTTTTCACCTGTTGGAAAAGTGTCTTTTTGTGGCTAACGTAATTTATTTACATATTCCTGTACCATATCTGGTGTAACATTTTTTCTAATCGATATTATCCGTAAATTTATCTTATTCATTCTATTTGTCACTTCATTGATTTTATCCGTAGAAAAGGGTTTACCTTGTTTGCATAATTCCACTGCTTCTTCAATATACATTTCACGCTGCTGATCCAGAGCCAAAAACTCCTGATACGATTTATTTTGATTTTCTGCATGCTTGATTAAATCCTTATGTACACTCATGTTTTCACTCCTAAAAAGACGATATATTAATAATATCACCCTTTTGGACGCTAAACTAGTATTTTAGCTGAGTGTACTTTTTACCTCAGAAAAGCTATTGCTTCACGCTGTAGTGACAAATACCATGTTGTTTCTTCATTGTTATTTTCTTTTTCGCTTCCAAATAATCCAGATGGCCGATAATTTCCGACATAACTAAAGAAAATTGTTCATTATAGGTATTTTTATATAACGCCTGTGCAATTTCATTGGCTGTAGAATGACCTGATTGGATATATTTCAAGATGAGCCCAGATTTTTCTTCAATCCTCTCTAATCTCTTATGAATTAATACTTTCGGATTTTGAATGACCGCTCCATGGCCAGGGTAAACAGAATCAATATGGATAGCAGCACATTTTTTTAAGGAATCAATCTGCTGCTTAATGGTTGGCAATCTATTCCCGTTTTCATCAGGCTCAACAATAGCATTACTTGAAATGTGTTCAATCAATAAATCGCCGGCAAATAACTGCTTTCTTTGTTCATCCAAAAATGCCAACTGATCAGGGGAATGTCCAGGCACTTCCAAAATAGTGAAACCAAGGAATTGATTGTCTGTTATTGCTGTAATTTCTGCACGCATTGCTTTACCCTTATTACGCAGTAAGGATTTCTTTAAATAAGCAATTTGTTTCTCACCAGTTTCCCCGCATCCCATTTCATTATAAAGATTTGCAAAAAATTCAACCCGCATTTCCATAAAATCTTTGTCTCGTTTTAAGCGGGGAATGGAAAGGGGAGAGGCATATACAGGAATGGGATGGGCATCGACAATTTTGTCTACTAAACCAACATGATCAATATGATGGTGTGTTAAAATTATTTCGGTTAAATCCTGTAACACCAAGCCATTTTGATTCAGTGCCCGGTTTAGTGCCTCCCAATGGGAGTCGGTATTATACCCAGCATCGATTAATGATAACGATTTTTCTTGTTTAACAAGAAAAAAATTGACTGTTTTTAACCCTCCAAGCTTCTCCGGAATTGAAATCGGTATGACCAAGCTGCAATCCTTTTTTATATCTAACAAAATGTACACCTCACTAGTCTCAATCAAATTTTATATATTTTTTGAACGTTTGTTTAAAACAATAATATTCATATTATACAAAAAATTCTAAAAGATGTATAGTAAATGTATCGTAAATATTAATACCGATTTAAAAAAGCGCACTTTCTCCCTGAAAGAGAATGTTCGTTTTTTTAAATTAATACGTTGACAGTATACCCATTAGGGTATAGAATCAATATTGTTCGAAAGCAAATATGAATTTTAAAAGGGTTAATGCCCTCTTTTATTTTTCAAAAAATTATACCCTTGTGGGTAATTTAATAGACAATAGGGAGGAATTCTTAATGAATATTACAAAGCTTTTAGATGCAAAAGGACTGGCATGTCCAATGCCGATTGTGAAAACAAAAAAGGCAATGAAAGAGCTGGAATCAGGCCAAGTGTTGGGAATCCATACAACTGATAAAGGTGCAAAAAATGACTTAACCGCATGGGCCAAGTCTGGTGGACACGAAGTAGTAAATTTTGAAGAAGAAAATGGCGTCTTAAAGTTCTGGATAAAAAAAAGATAAATTTTTTATCCAATAATATACCCTTGCAGGTATAAAACAGGAGGATTACAATGGCAGAAAAGAAAAAAACAACGATTGTCTTGTTCAGCGGTGATTACGATAAAGCAATGGCAGCCTATATTATCGCAAATGGTGCTGCTGCGTATGATCATGAAGTCACCATTTTCCACACATTTTGGGGACTGAACGCTCTTCGCAAGGATGAAAACCTTCCCGTAAAAAAAGGCTTTATGGAGAAAATGTTCGGGAAACTAATGCCTCGAGGCGCTGACAAAATGGGCCTTTCTAAAATGAACTTCGCTGGATTCGGTCAGAAAATGATCAAGGATGTTATTAAGAAACATAACGCCTTGGAACTGCCGCAATTAATTGAAATGGCACAAGAACAGGATGTAAAACTGGTTGCCTGTACGATGACAATGGATTTATTGGGTCTTAGAGAAGAAGAACTTATGGATCACATTGATTATGCAGGAGTTGCGGCGTATTTGGCAGATGCCGAAGATGGTAATGTAAATCTGTTTATATAGGAGGATGCACGATGAGAGAAATAACTTCAAAAGAAGTAGAGAACTTATTAAGCGAAGGAAAAAAAATTAAACATTATTGATGTTCGTGAAGTAGATGAAGTGAAAGCCGGAAAATACCAGGTGTTATCAATATGCCATTAGGGCTGGTTGAGTTTCGTATGCATGAGTTAGACAAAACAAATGAGTATATCATGGTATGCCGTTCTGGAGGAAGAAGCGGCCATGCCAGTCAATTTCTCGAAAGCTGCGGTTTTAACGTCATTAACATGACAGGCGGAATGCTGGCTTGGGAAGGTAAAGTAGAATAATTTTTTCAAAAAATACCCTTGCAGGTAAAACGGGAGGACAATCATGAAGGCAAATTTCGTATTAGATGCTAAGGGCTTGGCATGTCCAATGCCCATCGTGAAAACGAAAAAAGCAATGAACAACCTTGAAGCAGGGCAAGTTATCGAAGTTTTAGCAACCGATAAAGGCTCAAAAGCGGATATGAAAGCTTGGGCTGAAAGCACTGGCCACCAATATTTGGGGACTATTGAAGAAGGTGAAGTATTAAAACATTATCTGAGAAAGTCTTCAAACGATGAAACACTTGAGAAAAAACATCCAAATGTCATAAATAACGAGGAACTTGAAAAGAAACTTAAATCTGCCAATGACAACATTATTTTACTTGATGTAAGAGAATCGGCAGAATACGTGTTTAATCATATTCCAAAGGCATTATCAATTCCTTTAGAAGAATTAGATGAGCGTTTATCTGGGTTAAATAAAGAAGATGAAATTTACGTGATTTGTCGGACTGGCAACCGCAGTGATTTTGCTGCACAAAAATTAGCGGAACAAGGCTTTAAGAAGGTAATTAACGTTATACCCGGTATGAGTAAATGGACAGGAAATACCACCGGATTAAATAATTAATTTTTTTAGGATAAAATATACCTTAGGGGGTAATAAAAGATGGCAGTAACTGTGATGACAGCAAAGGAAGTAACGAAAAAAGTCTTTTACAAAGAAAAACTGTTTATTTTCGATGTCCGTAATGAGTCTGACTTTCAAGATTGGAAAATTGAAGGTGACAACTTCCAGTACTTAAATATTCCATATTTCGAATTACTTGATGGTGTAGAAGAAATTCTAGACAAAATCCCGACTGATCAAGAAGTATTAGTCGTTTGTGCGAAAGAAGGGTCTTCCGTTATGGTGGCGGAAATGCTATCTGATGCTGGTTTGGATGTATCTTACCTACAAGGTGGCATGAAAACTTGGAGTGAGCATCTTGAGCCTGTTAAAGTTGGAGACTTAACTGATGGTGGCGAACTATATCAATTTGTTCGAATCGGTAAAGGCTGTTTGTCTTACATGGTAGTTTCAGGCGGCGAGGCAGCGCTGATTGATGCAACAAGGATGACGGATATTTACCTTGATTTCTCCAAAGAAATTGGGGCAAATATTACTCATGTATTTGATACACACCTCCATGCTGACCATATTTCCGGCGGCCGCAAAATTGCCGAAAAAACAGGTGCTGCGTACTGGCTGCCCCCAAAAGATGCAACTGAAGTTACGTTCGAATATCAAGCACTTGAAGATGGTAATCATGTTACAATTGGAAATACTACGATTGATATTAACGCCCTATATTCTCCAGGGCATACAATTGGTTCCACTTCCTTTGTTGTGGGCGGCAAATTCCTACTCTCGGGTGACATCTTATTCATAGATTCAATCGGCAGACCGGACCTTGCCGGAAAGGCAGAAGATTGGGTTGGCGATTTAAGAGAAACTCTGTATAAACGATATAAAGAGCTATCAGAAGATTTGGTTGTTCTTCCAGCCCATTTTATGATTATTGATGAGCTAAACACAAATGGCAGTGTATCAGAGAAATTAGGGGAATTGTTCGCCAAAAACCATGGTCTTAATATTGAGGATGAAAATGAATTCAGAAAGATGGTAACGGAAAACCTGCCGCCACAGCCAAATGCGTATCAAGAAATCCGTGAAACCAATATGGGAAGAATAAATCCGGATATCGACCAGCAGCGGGAAATGGAAATCGGTCCTAACCGTTGTGCGGTTCGATAATGAGGAGACTTAACAATGGCTAAGGCTTCATTTTTTTTATAAACTAAAATACCCATGTAGGTATAAATCGTTAGGAGGTTTCCATGCAATATTTTAATTACATCATCATTGCTTTATTTATAATTTTTATCATTAGACGGTTCCTGCCAATAAAAGGTGTTACGAATATTTCAACTGCGGAGTTAAATTCAATCTTAAATGATAAAAACAAACAGTTTGTTGATGTCCGAACACCAGGAGAGTTTAAAGGAAACCATATTAAAGGATTCAAAAATATTCCCCTCCACCAACTTGCACAGAAAGCTGAGAAAGAACTGTCTAAAGAAAAAGAAGTGGTTCTGATCTGTCAAAGTGGCATGAGAAGCCAGAAAGCAAGTAGCCAATTAAAAAATCTGGGTTATAAAGTAACTAATGTTAGAGGCGGTATGAGTGCCTGGCATTAACAATAATGGGTTCCGATTAGAGGTCACTTTCCTAAAAAGGAGGACATCATGGATATCAGTTTACTCATAACGCTTTTCTTAATTGGCTTCGTCGGCTCTTTTATATCAGGGATGTTGGGAATAGGAGGAGCCATAATCAATTTCCCGATGTTATTGTATATTCCTGCACTTCTTGAAGTTGGCCATTTTTCAGCACATGAGGTTTCCGGAATAACAGCCATTCAGGTTTTCTTTGCCACAATAGGCGGTGTTATGGTATACCGCAGGGGTGGATTTTTGAATAAAACTCTTATAGCTTATATGGGAATTAGTATTTTATTAGGAAGTTTTATCGGGGGATTCAGTTCCACTCACATGCCGGAAAGCGGAATCAACATCGTATATGGTATTTTAGCGTTAATTGCAGTGATTATGATGTTTGTACCTAAGAAGGGCGTAGATGATATTCCGCTCAGTCAAGTGAAATTTAACAAATGGCTTGCTGCCATGTTTGCTTTCATTGTAGGAATTGGGGCAGGTATTGTCGGTGCAGGAGGGGCATTTTTATTGGTGCCGATTATGCTTACCGTCTTAAAAATACCGACGAGAATGACGATTGCCTCATCTTTAGCGATTACACTTATTTCTTCAATCGGTGCAGTCACCGGAAAAATATCAACGGGTCAAGTGCCAATTGTACCAGCAATCATCATGGTTGCAGCCAGCCTCCTTGCCTCTCCGATAGGTGCAAATGCCGGAAAAAGGGTGAATACGAATGTTTTGCAGATAATCATGGGGATATTAATCTTGGCAACTGCAGTGAAGACTTGGATGGAAATTTTATGATAAAAGGGTCAATTTGGCCCTTTTAATATACCCCTTGTAGTATAATAGGTAAAAGCCTAAAAAGGAGGGCCCATGCAAGTAATACAAATTGGTTCACTTTCTATTTCGCTTAAATGGCTGCTGCTTGGGGTCTGGATATTGATCGGCCTCTTCGTCACCAAATTTTGGGTTAGAAAAACATATGAAGGAGTCAAAGCTCAAAAGTTCTGTTGAAATTGGAATAAAAGAAGGAAACAAAGCTCCAGATTTCCAATTTAAAAATATAGAGGGACAAGAAGTACAATTGTCTGACTGTAAAGGGAAGAAGGTAATTTTAAACCTATGGGCAACTTGGTGTCCGCCATGTAAAGCAGAAATGCCTCATATGAAAGATTTCTATCAGAAACAAAAAGGGAAAGATGTTGAAATTGTAGCTGTAAACTTAACCACAACTGAGAAGAAACCTGAAAGCGTTGAACAGTTTGTGAAGGAATACGGTTTAACCTTTCCTGTCTTACTTGATGAAAACGGAGAAATAGGTGACGTGTTTAAAGCCATTACGATTCCAACTAGTTATTTCATCGATGCAAATGGTATCATTCATGAAAGAATTGTTGGCCCAATGGATAAAGAAATGATGAAAGATTTGATTAATGGTATGAAATAAATAGGCGGCTAATCTTTTAAGCATTTTATTACTTTCTAACCCCACGATAGGTTAAAATAAAAGGTGATTATTAAACAGGAGGCATTGAACATGAACATCACTGACCAAGCTCGTGATCTGTTAAAACAAGTGTTCAAAGGAGAAAATGTCAACAACATTCGAATCTTTTTTGAAGGCTATGGCTGAGGGGAGCCAAGAATTGGACTGGCTCTGGATGAGCCGGATGCAGACGATATAATCGTCACAATAAATGGAATCACAGTCGCAATTGACCCTATCATTGAACCTAATATAGAAGGCCTAACCCTTGACCGAAGCGGAGATGGAAAAGGCATTTCTTTAATTGGCAATACGGGTGCCTGCTGTTAGTAAAAAAGACCTTTCTTGGTCTTTTTTGTTTTTATCGACATGAATTTGGAAAAGAATGTTTAGGAGCGGGAGATAAGTTGATACACTGGAGAGAAGGGAGGAGAAATAAACGCGTATGGAGATGAATACGAATGAAACATTTGCTAAGAAAATCCTTACAGCGGCAAATGGGTATTTGGATGTTGGGTTTACACATTCATTGAATCCATATAGCGGCTGTGCCTTTTCGTGCAGGTACTGTTACGTTAGGGAAATGCCTATCCAACGATTTAAAGGAATTCCATGGGGAGAATGGTTAGACATTAAAACAAATGCAGCGGAGAATTACCGGAATGAAATGATAAAACTTCGCAAAAAAAACAAACCGGTGAATATTTTTATGTCTTCTGCAACAGATCCGTACCAGCCAATGGAACGCAAAGCAGGGATTACACGGGGCATACTGGAAGAAATGCTGGAAAACCCTCCTGATTTTCTTCAAATCCAAACACGGAGCCCACTCATCACAAGAGATATCGATTTATTGCTAATATTAAAAGACAAATGTAATACCCTCGTTTCCATGACGATTGAAACAGATAGGGAGGACGTAAAACAAATTTTCGCACCACATGCACCTGGAATTAAATTGCGGTTAAAAGCGTTAAAAGAAATACACGATGCCGGAATATCCACCCAAGCCTCAATTTCTCCCGTTTTGCCATTTACCCCGAATTTTCCAAAAGTTTTGGATGGCATCGTAGATCATATTTGGCTTGATACGCTTAGTATTGGTGATGGTTCGATGGGAAAGCGCTCGGCAAGGTTAGGAATGCCGGCAGTGTTTGAAGAGCACGGATTATCGAAATGGTATCAAAAAGATTTACATGTAAGGGTCGAAAAATTTTTGAAAAAATATTTTCCTAGTGAAATGATAAGAGTTTCTAAAAGTGAAGCTTTTTTAAAATAAATAAGACCGCCCATTTTCTGGGGGGTCTTATCGTATTATTGAACTGCAGCTTTTTTGGACCCTATTGGCCAGAAATAGCCGATAACCGCACCAACTACTGCCGGTAATATCCATCCTAGACCAATACTATAAAGCGGCAAATAGTCAATATACGAAGCTTTAATGGCTTCGAATATAGAAATAGCTGCCCCAGGCAAGCTCCCAACTAACGTGCTGTATCCATCGAAGAAACTTACACAAAAAGTAAGGAACATAGACGCAGCATATACACTTTGCTTATGTTTAAAAAATGATGAACTAAGCGTCAACAAAATTAGAACAATCGCCAAGGGATATAAGAGCATTAATACTGGAACGGCATATTGAATAATATTGTTTAAGCCAAAATTGGCGATGATAAATGATACAAGACATAGAATCAGTACGAACATTTTATAACTTACTTTAGGAAAAACACTATTGAAAAATTCACTACAAGAGGTAATGAGTCCAATGCTGGTTTTTAAACAGGCTAGAACAATAATAACTGCAAGGAGGATTGCACCGAATTCCCCAAAGTAATGATTAGCAACCTTTGCAAAAATTAACCCGCCATTATCGAATGTACCGATCGAAGATACGCTCGATGCCCCCATATAAGTAATGAGGCCGTATATCAGCATCATTAGAGCCATGGCGAAAATGCCTGATTTCCATGTTGCTTTTGCAATTGTCTTCCTATCGGTAATCCCTTGTCCTTTAATAGCATTGATGACAACAATACCAAATGCTAATGAAGCAAGGGCATCCATCGTGTTATACCCCTCTTTAAAACCAGTTATAAATGCCAATTGACTGTAATCACCCGTTGGCGTTCCAAAGTGGCCCATAGGTTTAACAATCGCGATAATTATTAATAAGAATAAAAATACTAAAAATGCAGGTGTTAGATACTTTCCGATATAGTCAATAATTTTTGCAGGATTTAATGAGAAATAATAGACAATAGCAAAAAATACGAAGCTAAAAAGACCAAGATATAAACTTGCCTGCTCTGGATTAATATATGGTTCGAAACCGACCACGAAAGGTACTGTTGCTGTTCGTGGAATCGCGAAAAAAGGGCCAATGGTTAAGTATAGGGCCATTGAGAAGACGACTCCAAATTTCGGATGGACCCGTCCAGCTAATTCACGAAGTCCATTACTTCCGGATAGCCCGAATGCTAAAATCCCCATAAACGGCAAACCAATTGCTGTTACAAGAAAACCAATTAAAGATGGCCAAAAGTTAGTACCGGCTACCTGTCCCATCTGAATAGGGAAGATCAAATTTCCTGCCCCAAAGAACATACCAAACAGCATTGTACCGATGACTGCGTATGTAGAGAATGATATTTTTTGATGCATACATGTTGCTCCTTCTTGATGAATTTTATTTATTTTAACACCATTTAGACTTGTTGGCTATCTTGAAATGACTGCTTGAAAGGGGGATTAAACATTTTTAAAAGATCAACAGTTACATTTGCTGAATAGGTGAAGAAAGGGGAGCTATAGTTAGAAAAGTTAATCGATAGGGGGATTAGCTTTTTAAAAGATTGAGCTCTTTTTAGGATAATATTTCTTTGATTAGGTAATTGTAATAATGTCATTTATTCACACTTTGGAAGGGTGTTTTTTTATGGAAAGAAAACTCTTAAATATACTCACAGCCTTATGTTTTATTTCTTTGCCATTTCTATTTAAAGGACCAAAAATGAGAGAAAATCTCCTAATTCTTTTCGCGAAAGGAGTACTTGCAACTCTTGTTGATGCTTATGTTGTTGGAACGAAAAGAGTGGAATATCCAGTTCGGCCTTTTCCAAAAATTTTTAAAACTAATATTGTTTATGATATATTGTTTTTCCCGATTTTGAGTGTTATTTGGGTTAAGATTTCATACAATGATAAATTTCCGAAGATTTTACTTAAAAGTTTAATTTTTAGTATTCCTATGAGTTTTGCCCAATGGTTTATGGAAAAGAACACCAGATTGTTTAAATGGAATAATTGGTCCCCATTCCATACTTTTGCGAGTGTTAATTTTACTTTATTTACAATTAGAGGTTTTCTTGGTTTATTAAAGAAAATTGATCAGTTTAAAGGAGGGCAAAATATAACCAAATTAAATTAGTTTCGTATTTGTGAGAGCCTTATGTGTTCCACACCCTGTAGTGAGTGCTTTACAATCTAAGTAATATTGTTCGGTAGTAATTTTTATTAACATTAAACCCCTGATTTCCTAAATAAAATAGGAGAGCAGGGGTTTTTATAGTTATTGGTTTTTATGGTTATTGGGCTTTTATAGATAAAAGGGGACTTAATTTTATTCAAGTTCCCTCTTTTAATTTAAACAGGGGAGAATTATTTTAAAGTTTTCAGCCATGCTGCCATTGCTGGCGCGTCCTCTTTGGATATCAAGCCAGATGGCATACCGCCTCGGCCATGTTGGATGATGTCCTCGATTTCCTTACCTGATAAACGGGAACCGACCCCTTTTAAAGAAGGCCCAACTCCGCCTTGGTATTGATCTCCGTGACAGCCGGCACAGGTGTTCTTATAGATGGCTTCACCGTCCACTTTGGATACCGTTCCTTTTCCTTCTTGGCCTTCATTTTTTGCAGGCGTTTCATGTGCCTCTTCTTTCTGTTCTTGCACATTACTGAGTACAAAAAATCCGCCAATTCCTATCACTAAGATGGCCAGGGCAATCAAAAAAGTTTTCATAAAATCACCTTCTAATAATATTTTTTTGGTACAAGAAATGAAATTTTGCACAAACTTAATCTAACCAGTCATTCGAAAGCATATTTGCTGAAATACCCTTTGATATAAGTATGGGCAGTTAAATAGAAACTACGCATGAAATAAGAATCCTTTGCATCAAAATCCCCAATTCTTTTACTATTCTGCTGTCATTTACCACTATGGGCAAGAGTGGCTCGACAATGCGAAGGGAAGGAAGAAGTGTATAGAAGTCAAAAGACCGCTATATACGATGTATCCATTTTGGAATTTCCTTGTTTTTTTCGGAGTTTCTCATCGTTATTTTAAGACTTGCATGTAGCTGGACATTTAAGAGGGAAGAGCCGGATATGCGATGGTGGGCTATTTTTATTTAATTACGTAAAATATAAATTTGACGAAATAATCCTTAGGAGGTAAAATATTGTAGAGGTGTTATTATGGTAAATCCAGCAAAACAGGAAAATTTCAAAAAACTCCAGGCAATGCTTAATGAACTCCCTTGGTATGTTGAAGAATACATAAATCATAAATTACGAAAATTATCTACTGCATCGTTGTTCAACTATTGTCACGACTATAAAATCTTCTTCAATTGGATGATTAGCGAGCAATTATGGACCGGGAGCATCAAAGATATCCCGTTGGAACGCCTTGAAAAAATGACAGTCATTGAAGTTGAAGGATTTTTAAATTTTCTTCATTACGAATTAAATAACAAAGAATTAACCGTTAACCGTAAATTATCTGCGTTGAAATCCCTGTTTAATTACCTGCAAAACATCGCGGAAACACCGGATTTGGAACCATATATTAGTCGGAATGTCATGGCGAAAATAGAGTTTAACGAAGTTAAGGAAAGTTTGGAAACGAAGGCAAATAAAATGGAAGGCAAAATTCTTCTTGGGGATGAATATGAGCGATTTCGTCTCTTTGTCGCCCATGAATATAGCGAAATCAATAAAGAAAACAAAAAAATCTTCAATTTTCATCAATTAAATAAAGAACGTGATACTGCAATTGTATCACTGATTTTAGGTTCTGGATTACGGCTTTCTGAGCTAATTGGGTTAGATCTTGAAGATATTGATTTCAGTAAGTATTGTGCACGAGTGATTCGCAAAGGAAATAAAGAACAATTTGTTTATTTTAGCCAAACAGCCATGGATGATTTAAAGGAATACTTGGCAATCAGGATTCCTAAATACCAGGTTGATAAAAATATGAAAGCATTATTTGTGGCTGCTCCGATAGGTCCAAAAGGAAAAACAAGAAGGCTGACAGCGCGAGCGGTGGAAAAATTAATTGAAAAATATGCAACTGCGTTCGGTAAACCATCATTATCAGTCCATAAATTACGGCACTCATTTGCAACCAGATATCATGCGGAAATCAATGATGTGCCAAAATTACGCCGGCAATTAGGTCATTCATCGATTCAAACTACGATGATTTATACGCATATTAAGAATGATGACTTAAAAGTTGCTGTTGATAAGATGGATATGCCGAAGGAACAAATAGATTAAAATGATATGAAGGCTGTATTAAATAGCAGCCTCCCCCTTTTTTAAATTCATTTTACCAGTTTACATAATATATTTATAGTAAATTTTATTTGTGGTATCTCAATTCCAGAGTATACTTAAGATAGTGAGACAAAACAAAATTTTTAGTTATTATTTTTTCAGCAATTAATTTATTGATAATAGATTTGCTGAATATACCTTCATATACTCATATTTCTTTCCTTGATTCGCAGCATAAATTAATAATCATCTAAATCACTTTAGCCCCCTAATAAATAATAAATTACAATAAAATTGACTTTATGTTTGAACTTATATTTTGCTTATTTGGTTTGCCTCTTCCCTAAAAATACTTAGTTAGTTTCGTCCGAAAATCCAACAATTGTATAATTGTTGAGATCTTGCTAATGCACTTCCATCAGCGATTTGAAAAATGCCTCCCCTCCTCCCTCTTTGTTTTTGGCTCTTTTCGTAAAGTTTTTGTTTTTGGGAATAACACTGTCCGTTCCTTTCCGCTACAGGCGCTCAGCAAACCGGCGGGGAGGAAGTCGAGCCTCCTCGACGTTCCGTCTGCGGGGTCTCGACCTTTCCTCTATTTCCCGCAGGAGTCAAGCGCCTTTCGCTCCAATCCACTCGCTGTTTTCAATATAGTTAAAAGCAACAATCTCTTAGAAAAGAGCCTTGTTTTTTCTCTAAGGAATGATTACAACATCTATCTCTAAAATTTAGAATGTTATCTCCAGTACAACAAGTCAGCTGGTTGTTGTAAAGTAGCTTAGGAAACACTCTGCCGCTATAGTAAGGCGGTGTTCTTTCTGATAAACAATTGCAGGTTCTACAAATAGGGAGAAATCCTCAATTTCCAGTGTCGTAAGATCCTGATGAAAAGAACCGTAAATTTCCGACTTCGGAATGATATAAATTCCTATTTCTAAAGTGACAAAACTCAGCAAAGTTGATATATCCATGCACTCGATGACAATATTAGGAGAAAATTGATGCATATGGAATTGGTTTAATATAGTCTCATACATTGTATACCCTTTCATAAGACCAAACATTACAAATGGATACTGAATAAATTCTTCCAATCTCACATTATGGTTAGAGAATTTAGTTTTCCAGTTTGTTGGAATCACCACAACAAAAGGACTATTAGGCAAACGTCTCACATAATACTCCTGAAAATTCATAGGAAGCAGCATAATGGAAAGATCAATTTCACCTTTTAGCAATAAATTTTGAAGGTTTGATGAATCCCCTTTCAAAATTTTTATTAATACCATCAGGATAATTCTCTCAAAAATCTCGAATATTTTTCGGGAGAAAATTAACATAGCTTGAGGCTACACCTATAGTCAGGGTTCCGCGAATTCCCTCTTCCATTTCCCTTATTTCTTGTTTTATATCTTTGATATCCCGCAATATATTTAATGCATGATAATATAAAAATTACACTATTTATTGTTCGGAAAAAAACTGCCTCACAAAAAGCAGGTATTTCTGCAGTAGAAGCAAATTCTTCAATAAAATAATGTATACTTAAAAACATAAAAAAAATAAATATATTTATTGGGGATGATCCTATGTTCAATCGGATTCTTGTAGCCATAGACGGTTCCAAAATGAGTGAAAAAGCATTACAAACCGCTTTAAAATTTGCTAATGAAAGATATACTAAAATTGGTGTTATCCATGTGGAGAAAAATTTGCAAATCGTCGATGGGATTCCAATAAAAACTATTGATAATATTTATACTGACCAAGAGACTAAAGGCCGTGATCTTTTACAACAAGCGGTTACTCTCGCAGAAGAAGATGGAATTGAGATTGAAACCCATTATGTAATGGGGGAACCGGCGATTCAAATTGTTAAAAAAGCAGATGAATTAAACTATCAGCTGATTGTCATAGGAAGCAGAGGGTTGGGGAATATTAAAGGGTTAATGCTCGGAAGCGTAAGCCAGAAAGTTTCCCAGCATGCGCATTGTCCTGTTTTAATAATTAAATAGTAGAATAAAAGCGCTGCACAAAACCGTCTTGTGCCAACAGTTCTTGATGATTCCCTCTGGTCTATTCTCTGCCTACTCTCACTTTTTAATAATGAATTATTACGGGAATCAGCTATCAACTTATGTGGAAATTTAATATAGCAATGAAATAAAAAAGGGCTGCCCCTTAAAGTTACACTTTTGGGACAGCCTCTTTTTTATTATCGTATTTTTTGTAAAAAATTGCAAAAGGACAAAAAATTTATCATATCGTAAGACCTTTTTAAACTAACTATTTCTTTAATATAATCATTGCGGTGTATTTTGTATCTGGGTAAACCCCATATTCTGTATGTGCGCTTACAGCAAGAGGAACAGAATTGTATTTAACATCAATAAGCTTTCCTGCCTCTAATGTGCCAAGAAAATCATTAACAAGCAGAATAAGTTCTGCAAAGTCTGTACTTTGAAACCCTTTTGCCTCGTACAATTATTCTCCCTCCCCTTATATAAATTTCAACTGTATACTTTAATAAACATAAGAAAAAATCCCTTTCTAACAAAAGGGGTTTCATAAAGAATAGGTGTGAAGGTAAACCTTTGAAATAATGCATTTATCCTACCTTGTTGGTTAATAAATCTATTGCTTGATTTTCAGTTATACCTCTAATTAAACCAAGTTCACTAATAAAAATCTTTCGTGCACTCTCCAGCATCTGCTTCTCGCTAGAATTAAGCGATTTATTTTTGTTTATTCTCATTAAGTCCCGTACAACTTCTGCGCCTTCTTGGATATTACCTGATTTAAGTTTTTCCATATTAATTTTGTATCTTTCTTTCATCGAAAGGGTTGTATCGGTCGCACCATAATAAAAAATATCCAGTACGTTTTCAAGTGTAATCATATCAGTAGCTAAACGAATTCTTGATTTTTCTACTTTTGAAATAGGAATCATGACTTGCATTTTATTGATTCGCATATTTATTATATAATACTGCTGCTTTTCACCTTGAATTTCCTTTACTTCTATTGCTTCAATAACTCCTGCTCCCTGCATTGGGTAAACGATGCAATCACCAACTTGAAACAAGTAACCACCTCCAAATTTAGTACATCTTAAGTATAGCACACCACCCTCAAATAACAAAATTTTTAATTATATCATCTATTTTAAGTCGATGTCAATACTTTTCCCCTGGACTATTAGTAAAAAAACAATGGGCTAGATGCCCATTGTTCTGTATTTAGTATTTTGAATTAATGATTATTTTCCATTTCTAAAATCAAAGTTTCAATTTGTTCCTGTGAAAGCTTTTCACGTTCAATTTCAACATCGTTACCGCATCCAATCAAAACTAGATCATCATGATTTGATAATGGTTTTCTTCCTCTTGGTACTGATTCTGTGTATTTTTTCCATTCACCATTAATCTTAGCTAGTGAAACATCACCTCTTCTCATCATCAAGCCATCTATACTTTTCGGCATCTTTAAACCTTTAATAAATTGTTTTTTTGAGAAATAAAATTCTTCTTCCATTTTTTCATCTCCTTAAGGTTAATAGTATATGTCAATTACGCCATAAACCATTTATGAATATTTATCGTTCGGTTACTAAACTGCTCGGCTGCTTCAATAGGTTCCAAAATAGCCGGCTATTTCAATTTAAATGCACAAAAAAAGCGCTAAGGCAGCTGCTTCACTAGGAAAGCAGTCCTTAGCGCTTTTTTAACATTTATCCTGCATCTTTCATTCGTCCACCAGAAAACTGACTATTATATAAATCTGCATAGAACCCGTCTTTTTCCAACAATTCTTGATGGTTTCCCTTTTCAATGACTCGGCCATTGTTCATGACTAGAATGATATCTGCATCGCGGATAGTTGATAGTCGGTGGGCAATGATAAAGCTTGTGCGTCCCTTCATCAAATGATCCATCGCCTTTTGAATCTGGACTTCGGTCCGGGTATCGACGCTGCTAGTGGCCTCGTCAAGGATTAACATTGCTGGATCTGCAAGAATTGCCCTTGCAATCGTTAAGAGCTGCTTTTGTCCCTGAGAAATATTCGAAGCTTCCTCATTTAAGATGGTATCATAGCCATCAGGCAATGTACGGATAAAGTGGTCTGCATTAGCAGCTTGTGCAGCGGCAACAATTTCCTCTTCTGTTGCTCCATCCCTGCCATACGCGATGTTGTCACGAATTGTGCTGTTAAATAGCCATGTATCCTGCAGCACCATTCCAAATAAGCCGCGCAAATGCTCTCTCTTCATATCCCGTGTATCAAGCCCATCGATCAAAATATTACCGGAATTGATTTCGTAAAAACGCATTAATAGATTAATTAGTGTTGTTTTACCCGCTCCGGTCGGACCAACGATAGCAACCTTTTGCCCTGGGCTTACTTCAATGGTCATATCCTCGATTAATAATTCATTTTCTTTATAACCGAAACAAACATTCTCGAATTGGACCTCTCCCTTTGGATCCGCAAGCTTTTTTGCAGTGGCAGCTTCCGGAATCTCCTCTGTTTCATCGAGAATTTCAAACACCCGCTCTGCGCTCGCCACCGTTGACTGAATCACGTTGGCAATCATTGCGGTCTGGGTAATCGGTTGGGAAAATTGTCTGGCATATTGGATAAATGCCTGAATATCGCCAATTTCAATCGCTTTTTTGGTAACCAATATCCCGCCTGCCACAGATACAAGTACATAACCGATATTGTTTATAAATGACATGAACGGCATAATCATTCCTGACATAAATTGTGCCTTCCAGCCAGCCTGATAGAGTCTTTCATTGATTTCTTCAAATTGTTCAATCGACTTTTGCTCCCGGCCAAATACCTTAATAACCTTATGGCCGGTATACATTTCTTCAACATGTCCGTTCAGCTGGCCAAGCGCCTTTTGCTGTCCCTTGAAATAGGTTTGTGAACGTTTGGCAATATTTGCTGTCGCAATAAAACTAAGCGGCAGTGTCACCACCACGATCAATGTCATTAGCGGACTAATCGAAAGCATCATAACAATTACACCAATTAGGGTAACAACTGAGGTAATCAGCTGGGTTAAGCTTTGCTGCAAGGTGGTACTGATGTTATCGACATCATTTACCGCCCGGCTTAGGATTTCACCATGGGTGCGTGCGTCAAAATATTTTAATGGCAGACGGTTCAGCTTTTCTTCTACTTCCTTACGAAGCTGGTAAACTGTTTTTTGTGCAACTCCTGCCATTATATATTGCTGAATGTATGCAAAAACAGCACTTATAATATAAAGCCCTATTAATAATACAATGATATGCCCGATGTATTCAAAATCAATTTTTGCTCCAGGCACACCACGAAATTTCATCATCAAGCCTTCAAACAACTTGGTTGTCGCTTTCCCCATAATTTTTGGACTGACAATGGCAAATATAGTACTGATGATGGCCGTGATGAGAACCGCTATAAGCTGTATTTTAAATGGAGTTAAATAGGTAATTAACCGCTTCAATGTTCCTTTAAAATCTTTTGCTTTTTGAACAGGGGCACCCATTCCCATAGGACCAAATCCGCCGCCAGGGCCCCGAGGACCAGGTCCTTGTTGAGGTCTATGATTCTGTGAATCTTTACTCATGCGATTTCCTCCTCAGAAAGCTGAGACATGACAATTTCACGATAAACTTTGCTGTTTTCCATCAGCTCTTTATGTTTGCCAATTCCAGCAATTTCGCCATTATCAAGGACGATAATCTGGTCCGCATCAATGATGGTGGTAACGCGCTGGGCAACAATTAACACAGTAGAGTTCTGTGTTTCATCTTTTAATGCAGCCCGAAGCTTGGCATCTGTTTTAAAATCTAAAGCGGAAAAGCTGTCATCGAAAATATAGATTTCCGGTCTTCGGACAAGCGCCCGAGCAATGGATAAACGCTGTTTCTGTCCGCCCGAAACATTTGTTCCACCTTGGGCAATCAGCGTATTGTAGCCTTCAGGCATTTCATCAATAAACTCTGCGGCTTGGGCAATTTCAGCAGCATGACGCACTTCTTCATCTGTTGAATCTTCTTTGCCGTATCGAATATTTTCCGAAATAGTCCCAGTAAAAAGAACGGCTTGCTGCGGGACAAAACCAATTTTTTTACGAAGTAAATCCTGATTCATTTCTTGTACATCGATTCCGTCAACCAACACTTTGCCGCTGCCAGCGTCATAAAAGCGAGGAATCAAATTAATAAGCGTTGATTTACCTGAGCCGGTTCCGCCGATAATCGCGGTGATTTCACCTGGTCTCATTTTAAAAGAAATATTCGAAATAGCAGGCATTTCAGCTCCTGGATAGGAAAAGCTGACATTCTGAAATTCAACCTCCCCATTGCTGCTTACTGGGATACGGGGAGTTGAAGGATTTTTAATATCAGCCGTTGTATCTAGCACCTCAATAATTCTTACTGCTGATACAGAAGCTCTTGGGATCATTACAAACATCATCGATAACATCAGGAAGGAGAACATGATTTGCATTGCGTATTGGATAAAGGCCATCATGTCGCCCACTTCCATGTGTCCATTACTGATGCGGATGCCGCCAAACCAGATAATCGCTACTGTTGTCAGATTTAGGATAATCATCATCGTCGGCATCATGACGGCCATCAGTTTATTGACTTTTATCGCGGTTTGGGTAAGATCCCAGCTGGCTTCGTCGAATCGCTTCTTTTCATGCTCAATTCGGTTAAAGGAACGAATCACACGAATTCCAGTTAAATTTTCCCGTAAGACGCGGTTAAGGTTATCAAGTTTTACCTGCATCGCTTTAAATAATGGAATGGCATTTCTTTGTACAATTAAGATTATGAGGATTAATATCGGAATAGCCACAGCAAGTACCAAAGAAAGTTTTGAGTCTTTGGATAAAGCCATGATGATGCCGCCGATGCACATCATCGGAGCCATGACCATCATTCGGAGCATCATGATTAACACTTGTTGTATTTGCGTAATATCATTGGTTGTCCTCGTGATGAGTGATGCTGTTCCAACTTGGTCAAATTCCTGTAAAGAAAAATCCCCGACATGGGAAAAGATTTTGCTTCGCAATAATTTTCCGAAACCTGAAGCGGCTTTGGCGGAAAAAAAGCTGGCACTGACAGAACAAATCATGCCGCCCGCTGCGACGAGGAGCATAAACCCGCCAATTTTCCAAATATAATGCGTATCGCCGGTTACTACACCCTTATCAACGATATCCGCCATTAATGTCGGCAGATACAGTTCAGACAAGGATTGCAGAAGCACTAATACTAAAACAAACATAATAGGAAACTGAAATGGTTTTAGGAATTTTGCTAATTTAAGCATTTTGGGTCATCTCCATTTCTTATTGACGATAGGTATGCTCGAAATAGGTAAAAACTTTAGTGAGAAGCTCAGCAAGCTTCTCACTATCGTCTTCCCCTAAATAATCAATTAAACCTGCAAAGGTTTCGGTAAAAGCTTTTCTTGCTTCGTTGGTTACCTCGATGCCTTTTTCTGTTAGGTGAATATTAACAGCTCGTCGGTCAACTGGATCGGTGTTGCGTTTAACAAGGTTATCCTTTTCAAGTTTATTGACAATCTGAGTAACTGTTGGAGACGTAACCCTAAGAATACTGCTAATCTCTGAAACCTTCATATCTGATTTTTCCTCGTTTGTTTCATGCCTTATTGCCAAAAGAACCTTGATTTCACTGGGATTATAACCGGCTATTTGCCGATCATGCCATCCAGATCTTCTAAACTGTGAAAACGCCCTCAGAAGTTTTTGCGTGGTATTTGCATTATCATCTGTCATTTTTTCCACCTCCCGCAAAATAGATAGGTTACTAATTTATTTACCAACCTAAGTATAATTCGTATACAATTTCACGGTCAATCAAAAAACACAGGGATTCCTGTGTTTTTATCCTAAACCTCTTCTTTTTTTACTTCCACCTTAACTAATTGCCAATTTCCATCTGAGTAAGACCAAATAGACTCCACAAATGCAATGGTATCTGCATTCGCAATTCCGGTAACTCTCTGAATACCTTTTAACCCCAATTTTCCCGCATCTAATTGGATCGGTTCAAGACTGTTAAAAGGATTCACCATTAATTCGGTTGGTTCATTTAGTTTCCCTTTTCGATAAAGCCCCATTTTTTTATAATAATCCTTTCGATCTCTAAGGTCGAAAAGATATGATTTACCTGTAGCGTTAATTTTGATTTCTGCTTTATAGCCATCTAAAAAATGGGTTTCCATATCAAGAGGCTCAGATACTGTTAAATCTTTTTTTTGAAAATCTTTAACGGTAAATAAAAATGTATCAACGATTCCTCCACTGCCGCCAGTATTTACAGTGGCAAATACATCCTTAACACCATCATGATTAATATCTGCCAGCAGCAGTGCTGCCTTTTCTCCACTTTCCAATGGAATTGTTATAGTTTTCCCATCAGAACTATTTATGTCAATGAAAATTTCTTTTAGGTAACTATTTTCATCATCCTGGTAGGGTTCCCCCTTTAATTGGATGACCTCGTTTTTTCCATCACCTGTAATATCTTCTTCCTCTTTCGATATCGTAATCACCTTTGCACTTTCTTCAATGGCATAAACAACTGTAATGGCAGAAAGCGAAACCATAAAAAAAGCAAAAACAGCTAAAAGCGTTTCTTTTTTCACTTTAATCCCTCCCCATACTGATTATTATCAGTATGCCCAAGAATGGAAAAAAGATGAAAAAAAGGACCCCCTTTTTTAAGAGAGCCCTTATGAAAATATTATTCACCCGGAATTACTTTACCTTCGACCTTCCAAACTCTTGTCACCTTTCCATTTTCTCCTTCATCTAGAATGAAAGAACCATTGGAGTAGCGGTCACTGAATTTTATCTCAGAGGTTATTATTGACTCAATATAGCCTTTCTCTGTCTGTATATATATTTCATCCTGATCCTTAGCGGCAACATAGCCCATTATTCGGTGAGGGTTGGCTTTTAATTCACGAAGAATCACAACACCCCGCTTTGCACGGGTTGCTTTATCAAATTCTCGCAGCTTCATTCGTTTCAATGCACCGCGCTGAGTAGCAACGACGATTGATTCGGTACTGTTTGGCTCAAGAACCTGACCGCCAACCACGTAATCACCATCTTTGAGATTTATTCCTTTCACCCCGGCGGCCCGCTGTCCAACAATGCTTATTTCTTCCTCGTCAAACCATAATGCATAACCTAAATGCGAAATAAGGAATAATTCCTTTGTACCATCTGTTAAATGGACATTAATTACCTGATCATCATCTTTCAGATTCACGCCCACCAGCGGTTTGGAATAGCGCTGGGCATGATATTGCTTCAATTCGGTTTTCTTAACCATACCGTTTCTGGTAACAAAGATAAGGAACGCGTTTGTATCAAAATCCTTTACCGGTATAGCTTGGACAATATCTTCATCCCGGTCAATTGGAATAATGTTCGCGATGTGCTGGCCCATGTCCTTCCAGCGGATATCAGGAAGTTCATGAACTGGGCAATATAAGTAATTCCCTTTATTCGTGAACAAGAGTAGAACATCCTGTGTATTCATATCAAGCTGTGCTAAGATACGGTCTGATTCCTTCATGGCAAAATCCTGACCATTGGAAGCGGCATAAGAGCGCTGGCTTGTCCGTTTAACATAACCATGTTCCGTAACCGTTACAATGACATCCTCACTAGCCACCATAACTTCCAGGTTGATTTTCAGCTCTTGAATTTCTGCTTCAATTTTCGAACGGCGTTCATCAGCAAAGCGTTTTTTCAATTCTTTTAACTCTTTTTTAATAACGGAAAGAAGCTTTTTCTCGCTTTCTAATATGCTAGTCAGTTCTTCTATTTTTTTGGCCAATTCTTCCGCTTCATTTCTTAAAGCAGTAATATCAGTATTTGTTAAGCGATAAAGCTGTAAAGAGACAATCGCTTCTGCCTGAATCTCTGTGAACGAGTATTTCGCGATTAAGTTATCCTTAGCATCACGCTTATCTTTAGAAGCACGGATAGTGGCGATTACTTCATCAAGTATAGATAAGGCCTTCATCAAGCCTTCAACAATATGTTGACGTTCCCTTGCTTTGTTTAAATCAAATGTCGTTCTTCTGGTCACAACTTCTTTTTGATGTTGAATATAGGCATCGAGCAGTTCGCGAAGCCCCATTTGTTTTGGACGTCTATTATGGATAGCAACCATGTTAAAGCTGTAGGAAATTTGCAGGTCGCTGTTTTTATATAAAAAGTTCAAAACTCCCGCTGCATCGGCATCTTTTTTAAGTTCAATGACGATTCTAAGGCCGGTTCGGTCTGTTTCATCACGAACTTCTGAGATTCCTTCGACTTTACGGTCGAGGCGGAATTCATCGATTTTTTTCACGAGATTGGCTTTATTGATCTCGTACGGAATTTCCGTGACAACGATTTGCTGCCGGCCGCCGCGGACATCTTCAATTTCCGCCTTCCCGCGAACGATGGTTTTTCCTTTACCTGATTCATAAGCTTTTTTAATCCCATCGACTCCTTGGATAATTCCGCCGGTTGGGAAATCAGGTCCTTTGATCACTGTCATTAATTCATCAACGGTGATGTCTGGGTTATCCATTTGCATGATGACACCGTCAATGACCTCACCCAGGTGATGGGGGGGAATATCTGTCGCATAACCTGCTGAAATTCCTGTAGATCCATTAACAAGGAGGTTCGGGAACGCTGCTGGCAAAACGGTTGGTTCCTTAGACGTATCGTCAAAGTTCGGGATAAAATCAACCGTATCTTTTTCAATATCACGCAAAAGCTCAGCAGCTATTGCCGACAGACGTGCTTCGGTATAACGCATTGCTGCCGGCGGATCCCCGTCAACACTACCGTTATTTCCATGCATTTCCACTAGGACATTGCGAACCTTCCAGTCCTGGCTCATGCGAACCATTGCTTCATAAACGGACGAATCGCCATGCGGGTGGTAGTTACCAATAACATTACCTACTGTTTTGGCGGCTTTACGAAAGCCTTTGTCATGGGTATTGCCCTCGACATGCATCGCATATAAAATTCTTCGCTGTACCGGCTTTAATCCGTCTCTAGCATCTGGCAGAGCGCGGTCTTGAATAATGTATTTACTATAGCGTCCAAAACGGTCGCCGAGGACATCCTCTAGAGGTAAGTCGCGGAATTTTTCGCTTGCACTCATCCTTCAACCTCCTCCTCTATTACAGTGATGTTCTCATTTTCTAAAATCGTATCATCTTCTTCCAATCCGAAAGCCACATTGCTTTCAATCCATTTCCGGCGGGGTTCAACTTTATCGCCCATCAGTGTGGTGATCCGGCGTTCTGCTCGTGCGGCATCGTCGATTTTTACGCGAATCAGTGTCCGTGTTTCTGGGTCCATCGTTGTTTCCCAAAGCTGATCGGCATTCATTTCGCCAAGACCTTTATAACGTTGAATGATATAGCCTCTGCCAACCTTTTTGATAGCTGATTGCAATTCATCTTCATTCCAAGCATATTCGATGATTTCTTTCTTACCTGTCCCGCGGCTGACTTTAAATAACGGCGGAAGGGCAATAAATACTCTGCCCGCTTCTACAAGCGGCTTCATATAGCGATAAAAGAACGTCAGCAGGAGCACCTGGATATGCGCTCCGTCCGTATCAGCATCCGTCATGATAATGATTTTGTCGTAGTTGATATCATCAATATTAAAATCAGCCCCAACACCGCCCCCGATGGCGTGAATAATCGTATTGATTTCTTCGTTCTTAAAAATGTCGGAAAGCTTGGCCTTTTCCGTATTGATGACCTTTCCTCTTAATGGCAATACGGCCTGAAAACGGCGGTCACGCCCTTGTTTCGCAGAGCCGCCGGCAGAGTCACCCTCCACCAGGTAAAGCTCATTTTTTTGTGGGTTGCGAGATTGGGCAGGTGTCAATTTCCCTGACAATACCGTTTCGGAGCGCTTGCGCTTTTTCCCGCTTCGCGCATCTTCGCGCGCTTTCCTTGCTGCTTCCCTTGCTTGATAGGCTTTAATCGACTTTTTAACAAGCAAGGAACTGATATCTGGATTTTCCTCTAAAAAGTAAGAAAGATGCTCTGAAACAACAGAGTCAACAGCAGATCGTGCCTCACTTGTACCTAATTTTCCTTTTGTCTGCCCTTCAAATTGTAATAGCTCTTCAGGGATCCGAACGCTAACAATTGCTGATAGCCCTTCACGAATATCAGCACCATCAAGGTTTTTATCTTTTTCCTTTAGCAAACCAACCTTGCGTGCATAATCGTTAAACACCCTAGTCATGGCCGTTTTTGCGCCAACTTCGTGAGTACCGCCATCCTTTGTGCGGACATTGTTGACGAATGACAGGACATTTTCAGAATAGCCATCATTAAACTGGAAGGCAAAATCGACTTCAATTCCATTTTGTATGCCTTCGAAGCTGGTAACCGGATGAAGGGAGTCCTTCTCCTCGTTTAAGTAGGCTACAAACGCCTCTATTCCATTTTCGTAATGGAAAACTTCATGAAGATTGTTTCGTTCATCGATGATTTCTATTTTAAGCCCTTTTAGTAAAAAGGCTGATTCGCGTAATCGTTCACCTAAAGTTTCAAAATTATACGTGGTTGCCGAAAAGATGCTTGGATCCGGCTTAAAATGAATTGTCGTTCCACTTTGATTAGTTTTGCCGATTTTTTCGAGTGTTGTAACAGGTTTGCCGCCATTTTCAAAACGCTGTTCATAGACAAAGCCGTCTCTTTTGATGGTGACAGTTAACCATTCTGACAATGCGTTAACGACCGAAGCACCAACCCCATGTAAACCGCCGCTTGTTTTATATCCGCCTTGGCCGAATTTTCCCCCGGCATGCAGTACCGTTAAGATTACCTCTGGTGTTGGTTTCCCCATTTTATGCATACCCGTTGGCATCCCGCGGCCTTTATCGACGACACTTATCGAATTATCCTTGTGTATTTTGACAATGATGTGTTCCCCAAAGCCTGCAAGCGCTTCATCGACAGCGTTATCGACAATCTCATAAACGAGATGATGCAGACCTCGCGAATCCGTACTGCCAATGTACATTCCAGGACGCTTCCTGACTGCTTCGAGCCCTTCAAGTACCTGTATGGCATCATCGTTGTATTCAAAAGCTTGTTGATTTCTTGCCACTAAAAATACCCCTTTCATCCCTACAAAAAGAAAACAATTCTAAAACACATTCCTGCTATCTATAAAAAATGTATTTTTCTTTCCGTAATCCATACTAGAACAAATGTTTTGTTACTTAATTTTACCATAAGTTCATTTGGCGTCTATGCTTTATTTTAGCGATTTATTTCGATTTAGCAAATAAGTAATTTTAAACAATCGTTTTGTGTACGGTTAAATTCCCTATATATTGGGCAGAAAAAAATAAAAAGCTGCCAGTAATGTTAGCAGCTTTTTTTCATGTTATCTTGATCTAGTTAAAGCATGGATAACCTTAATGCACCGGTCCATAATGACAGTGTAGCCCTTTTCCTTTAAAAATTCATAGGCTTCTTCATTCTCGAGGCCTTGCTGCGCCCAAAATACGTCAGCATCGATTTCGACAAATTCCTTCGCCACATCGAATAGTTGCTCGGAGCGGCGGAAAACATTGACAATATCAACATGGCCTTCAATATCCTTTAATGACTTTACAGCCTTTACACCGAGCACCTCATCGACCGTCGGGTTTACGGGAATAATCTCGTAGCCCGCCTTTTGCATAACCTCGGACACTTGATAAGAAGTCCTGTCAGGTTTATCGCTTAAACCGACCACAGCAATCCTTTTCGCTTTTTTTAAAATTGCACCCATTTCTTCAAGGCTTGGATATTCTAGTGCCATTATCTTCACTCCTACAAACATTATTTTCCTTATTGTATCTTTATTTACTAAAATTATAAAGAAAACTCGCCTAAGGGCGGTTCATGAGGCGTAGATTCACTTATACTTATTAGCTAAAATGAAAAGCTTCCAACAAATTAGAAGCCAACTTAAATCGGGTTCAATTCAAGTCTGACAGCGGAAGTAACCTTAGGTACCGAAATGGATACACTGACCCCCTCACCATTATTTTCAATAGAAATATTGCCATTCATATTTTCCAGCATGGTTTTTGACATATAAAGCCCAAGTCCAGTTCCGTTCCTTCTCGATGTAAAATATGGGTCAAATACCTTAGCTAGCAAGAAAGGTTCAATTCCTCCTGCGTTATCTTTAAATTCTGCCGAAATATACCTATCTGTTTCGCAAATTTTTATGATAATTTTTCGATTTTTAATGTCCTTCTCCACAAAAGAGTCCCTAGCATTCATTAAGAGACTTAGGACAATCTGACTGAAATCATTTGGGTACCCAAATGCCATTTGCTGTCCCCTGTACATAAAGTCCACTTGGATCCCGTGGTTTTTGAGACAGATGGAAAAGATTGACAACGCATCCTCAATGGCTTCACTGACTGAGAACAGATTTTTCTCAAGATTAGGCTTATAGAATTTCCGAAAATCATTAAATGTTCTCGACATATTTTCAAGCTGAATCATGCTTTCTCTTGTAAATCGATCGACATATTGACCGTTTATTTCACCGTATTCCAAGGCTGCTCTAATATCTTGAATTAACATTAATAAACTGTTGACAGGCTGGCGCCATTGACTGCCGATGCCTGCAATCATTTCGCCCATCGCTGCCATTTTTGCCTGCTGGATTAAAATAAGATCTTTTTCTTTATTCTTGGCGATTTCCTCTTGTAACCGGTTTTCTAACATTCTGTTGATTGCTTCATATTGTTCCGCCAACTCTTGATAGTTTGTATTTTCCTTTTCATTTCTCATGTTTTTTCACCCCTTAGTGAACATGGAAGATATGGTAAAACCGACCAAGTTGATTACTATTGGCCGGTTATTCTTTCAGTTTCTATATTTATTTTAGCTAAATTGTAGAAAAACAGATACATACCTTACCACGAATTAACAAATGGTTTGAAAATTCTCCATATTTCTGTAAAGAAATTGCCTTTAAATCTTCCTAATTTATTGGATAAAAAAACAAAAAACCGGCACATGCCGGTTATTCGTTTTTGGTGATATTTTTTTCAGAAAGGATGTTAAGAGCAGTCCATGCAGTTTGGTCAGCGAAAGTTCTTGACCAGCTTCCGACTCCAGCTAAGTGATATTTCACTGCCAACTCAGCCCGCTTCTTTAAGGACATTTCATCTTCAATCCAAATTTTATAATTGGCCTTCTCTGTTTCAACATAATACTCGGCATAATTTTGCCCGCTTTCCTCATCATAGGCAGGCTGCAATTCCCGTTCGGCGAGCCACGCCTTCACCTTCTCCATAGAAAGAGCCTGAGCGGTGACCTTTATAGTTCCATCAGCATTCGTTTGTTCTTTCCATAGCCGTGCATACAATGGAACCCCTAATATAAGTTTCTCCTTCGGTACCTCAGTCAGCAGGTTTTGCAAATTGCGCTCGACCCATGGAAAACTCGCTACACTGCCAGGACCGGTAGCTGCGGTATGTTCATCATATGCCATGATCATTAAATAATCCGCAATGTCGGCAAGCTTTGGCCTTTCATAGAAAGAGGACCAATTGTTATTCTCGCCTGCGGCAAACGTAATATCCATCGATACCGTTAATCCCGCTTCATGCAAATATGGGGCTGCTTCCCGTATTAATTGTGTAACCAATGGTCCGTCCTCAGGATTTACATTTTCGATATCAAAATTGATTCCTTGCAGCTGATACATTTGGCTGAAATAAACCAATTGTCGAATGATCTTCTGTCGGGTTTCAAAATCTTTGAAAGCTTTGTTCGTCAATACCGGGTCAAAGGAATTAGAAAATACACCCCACACTTGGATTCCCTTTGCCTGAACCCACTTGCTATATTCCAATGATGCTAGGTTTTTGATGGAACCATCTTCGCCCGCTAATGAGAACCAAGTTGGAGAAACCACATTAATTCCCGCCATTTCAGAAATCGCAGCGGCAGTTGGATTCTTTGTATAAACGGCTTCCCATGTTAAATGGATCGGCCCGTCTATTTTCGACAGTTGAAATGATTTACTTTCACGGACAATCGAAATTATCCCGGATTCTTCTTTTTTCACATACTTTTTCTTGATATAGCCGCTGATACCGTTTGCCTTCCTGACAAGATAAAAACCTTCCTTTTCTCCCTCGATTGAAACAGCTTCCTTTTTGTTCATTTCGGCGGTATAAGGGGATTGCCACGACGCTTCTGTCCGTAGCCTGAGTTTTTCCCCTGTGATATCTTTATCTATAATTCTTCCTGTTTGATATGTTTCCCCGTCCTGCTGTATCCAAATGGCTCCGGTTTGTGGAAGCCTGAGATACTGAATCGGGTAAAAAGCAATAATGGAGTCAAGATTCAGATAAATATCGCCGTCCATCGATTTAATAGGCGAAAGCTGTAAAGAAACAGGCTTTTCATTAACAAAATACGTTAACGAATCTGTCGGCATTTGCACGACTTTATCTTTAGTGGTGATAATGACGGATTTCGATTTTTGATCATAGGTGATGGTGTGGTCAATACTCTCTTTAAAAAAATGGAATGGAACATAGATATTGTTCTCTTCGATTAAAGCATTGCCTTGCTGTGCTCCCTTAAATAAAATAGGGCTGCTTCCGTTAAAATAGACTTTTTTCTCTTCTGATACAAAAGGATAGAAAAATAAAAAAATCGAGGAAATGATGAGGATTATACTTCCCGCCAATCCTCCCATCAGCCACCTTGATGAAGCTGGCTTACCTTTTTGATATTCTATTCGAGCCATAAATATTGTTCCTCCCCAGGTACTATCGTACGGTATGAAATATCAAATGGGAAGACATTTTTATAGGAGTTTTGACTTATAAACTATGTAAGAGATAGTGTTTTTTCAAAATAACATGGTAAAATAGAAGAACTGGATTCTTTTTTTGGAGGAGAAATAGTTAATGATTCAAATTATCGTAGTTTTAGTCCTTGCCTATCTGCTTGGCTCCATCCCCTCTGGCCTAATTGTCGGGAAAGTTTTTTATAAAACCGATATTCGCCAGCATGGCAGCGGCAATTTAGGGGGAACCAATACATTTCGAACACTTGGAGTGAAAGCCGGATTAGCCGTTACCCTTGCTGATATTTTAAAAGGGACTTTAGCAGCAGCACTGCCCTATCTGATTCATGTTGATATGAACCCACTGATTCCAGGTGTACTGGCTGTTATTGGACATACATACCCAATCTTTGCTGGGTTCCGAGGCGGTAAAGCGGTTGCTACATCTGGCGGCGTCATTTTGTACTGTGCCCCCATCTTGTTCGCGGCTATAGTAGTTGCTTTCTTTATAAGTCTTTATATTAGCAAATATGTTTCTCTATCATCAATGATCGCCGGAATTATCGGTATTCTTTATGTCATTACAATGGGGTTTATACAGGAATGGGACATTCCATTGCTTATCGTAATTACTCTGTTAACATCGTTCGTTATCTACCGGCACCGTGCTAATATTCGCAGAATCGTGAATAAAACAGAACCGAAAATAAAATGGCTGTAAAGGAACCTCATTGGTTCCTTTTATTAATTGGCTCTTTACTCATATATTGTTGCTTTTAACTATATTGAAAACACCGAGTGGATTGGAGCGAAAGGCGCTTGACTCCTGCGGGAAATAGAGGAAAGGTCGAGACCCCGCAGACGGAACGTCGAGGAGGCTCGACTTCCTCCCCGCAGAAAGCAAGTGCCTGTAGCGGAAAGGAACGGACAGTGTTATTCCCAAAAACAACAAACTTTACGAAAAGAGCCTATAATTTTCATATAAATTTCATATTCCTTCCATTCAGTAAGTAATTTATAAAGTAAAATAAAAATAGGAAGATAGCTTACTGACTGGAGGGAAACAAGATGAAAAAATCTGCCCAGGACTATATTTACACAACTGTTGTTTCCAATAGCAATGACGTAAATGAGTTTATAATTGAATTTTTATCTGGTGAAATGAGTGAAGGTTCTCCCGTAAAGGTCACGAGAAATTTTGAAGAATTAATCGAGTTTTTTGAGAAAATGGAAGATTAAATAAGACAGCGGAGCCAGTATTTTGGGGCTCCGCTTTTTTTGATATTAAAAAAATTCAACTACACCCTATGAACCGTCCAAATGGACTCGCCAATCGACCTAGTTTTCATTTATACCCTTAATAATTGAAATTTTTTATTGCCCATTACATCTTCAACATAATCGAGCTTTGTATGATCAAAATACACATAATCCTTTTCATGTATGATAACAATCAGATCCTCAAATTCAAACGTGAGGTCTCCTTGAATTTTCCGCTCCTCCAGAGACAGATTTAACTTTGGCCCCCCTCAGCCGATCCCCATACTTAAACGCAGATAAAGTTCCTCATCTACCGTTTTCTTCTCGTTTTTAACGTTTTTAATTAACACTCGGTAGGCCGCTTCCGTTACTTTAAACAATTTAATCACATCCTGTAAAAAAATGTTGTCAAAATATGTTTTAATTTGCCAGATAATAATTTATAGTATTATCAAAGAATAAAAAAGATACACAGAACAATTACACCAAATTAATAATAGGAGAAGAATATGACGAAAAAATCCATTATTCCGTCCTTGTTGATTATTATTGGCTGTTCTCTCCTTGCCACTGTCCTTCTGATTAAACAACAAAGCCAATCTAATCATACCGCAAAAGTTTACGCTACAACAATTCACAAGTCCCGGCCCATGGAAAACCTTCAGCATTCGTTGACTCAAAAAATAACGGTTGGTGCAATCGGGGATATTCTAATTCACAGCCCTGTATATCAGGATGCCTTTAACGGGGCGAGCTATAATTTCGATCCAATTTTTGAAAATGTGAAAGCGTTTTTAGAAAAACCCGATGTGCTTACCGCTAATCAAGAAAGCGTTCTTGGCGGCACAGAACTTGGTCTTTCCAGTTATCCGACCTTTAATAGTCCACACTCGGTTGCCGATGCCTTAGCCATGAATGGAGTTGATATTGTATCCAATGCAAACAATCATTCATTGGACAAGGGTGAACGTGGGATTCAGTCCGAAGCGGCTTATCTAAATGCAATTGGTCTCCCCTATGTCGGCAGCTTTGTTGATGAAAAGGATAAGGAAACATTGAGAATTATTGAGAAAAACGGGATTAAACTCGCCTTTCTTTCTTATACATACGGAACCAACGGAATTCCTGTACCAAAAGGAAAAGATTATCTAGTCAACTTGATTAACCGCGATCATATGCAAGAAGAAATTCATCGTGCCAAAGACAAAGCAGATGTGGTAGTTGTAAGTATTCATTGGGGTAATGAATACCAGCGAATCCCGACCACCGACCAAAAGGATCTGGCCCGCTTTCTGGCAGGAGCAGGGGCTGATATCATCTTCGGCTCTCATCCGCATGTTCTTCAGCCGATGGAATGGATTAATAATCCAGACGGCAGAAAATCATTTGTAGTTTATTCGTTAGGCAACTTCATTTCCGCCCAATACGGTGATTATAAAGATATTGGCGGAATGGCCGAAGTTGAAGTTACCAAACAGACGATGGACCAAGGAAGTTCACTTGTCCTTTCAAATCCTAAATTTTATCCTACATTTGTAACGAGGAATCCGAATCGTGATTATCGTGTGGTGCCTCTTGAGTCAGCTGGGACGTTTGGTCTTTCGAACGCTGAGCAAAAATATCAAGAAATCCAGCAGCATATGGTACAATGGCTCCGATAAGTCGGGGCCTTTTTATATAAGTAAAAGGCGTATGGGGGGTTTTATGGTGCTGCAAAAAAATGCCATTGGCAGCATTTTAGGCTTTATATTTATGATCATGACTTTTCTTTACACCAGAAGCATGTTTACTCAATTTTTTGCTTTCATGATCGTATTGCTGCTGTTCATTGCCTTTTTGAAGGAACAAAGCAGATTACTCACGTGGGTCCTGATAACGTTTTTTCTTGGAAATCTGATAGTCGGTTACGCTAGCCAATTTCTTGAACATTTTCGATTGTCTGCCTTTTCTTTTGTAATGTTTAATCAACTTTTAATGCTGATCCCAATCTTCATGATTCACTATGTTTCAATTAAATTTAAGCGAAAAATGTCCATCTACTTTGGGAGGCCTTCTGTTTCTTCTTCCACCCAAGTTTTTTATTTGATACTTTCTATCGTTATTTTATTTAGCTTTCCCATCCTTTTTTATATGAAAAAAGTTCCCTTCAATGGGCATTCCTTTTTAAGTATCCTAGTATTCTCGATAACCTATGCTATATTGCAAGAAGTATTGTGGAGAGGGCTTCTCCTTCCCCATTTTAGGCTCAGTTCAGGCAATAAAATAGGGGTCATCATGACAAGCATCGCTTTTGGCTTCAGCACTTCATTATTTAGCCAAACCTTTACAGTAACCATCCTGTTTATTTTAATCGGATTACTTTTTGCTATTATTACGGTAAAAACAAAAAGTATTTACCCTGCTATTTTTCTTCATGCATCGCTAATTGCCTTACTATTAGTCAGCGGGTTGATGGTGCTTCCTGTATAAATGAAAACTCGCCGATTGGCGAGTTCCATAGGATAATGAGGTGTAGTTGAATTTATACTTATTCGCGAAAATAAAGGCCCACTTACAATTCAAGTGAGCCTTTTTCATGTTCCCAAATATGATCTAGCTGTCCTTCTTGTCTTAAAATATCTTTTTGCCGAGGGCCAATTAAATCAAAATGAGAATAGCCATCCTTGCGGTGATGGATCCATTCCTTCTTTAACCCATATTTCGTTCCCCAGTCAGCGAGCTTATCCAAATCCTCGCAGCCGACCTTTGTGACAGTATTATAGCCGGGGAAGCGGTCATCAAGCCAATAATGAGTAAGAAAGGCGATTTCTCCAGAATCGATTTTTCTTTTCCATTCATCAATGTCCCGTTTTTTAATGCCAAACGCCAATCTTATTACCTCCTGGGTCTGTGATTAGTCCCGCTTCTTTATTTCCTCGTATTTCAAGTACCATTCTGGAAATGCTTTTTTAAATGATGTCGGCCGGAAATTTTCTTTTTTTACAATAATGTGGGTGGATGTACCCTCAGCGCATACTTCCTCATTTCCATTTATGATTATATAGCCGTAAATTGTCTTAATTCCATCGTTATGGGCGACCCATGTTTTTACGAATGCTTGATCGCCGTAACGTAATGGTTTTTTGTAGGTGATTTGAATATCATAAACCGGCGCGTAGTAGCCGGCTTCCTCCATGGATAAATAGTTGTAGCCAAGGTCTTCAATTAACGCTGTCCTTCCCAATTCAAAGAACTTCAAATAATTGGCGTGGTAAATAACGCCCATCATATCTGTGTCCGCATAGTACAGATGTATTTCCCTTTTAGAAATAAAATAGTTCTCCATTTCTTTCTCGTCCCCTTCATCGTATCTTTTACTTTATCTTTTTAAGCGCCGCCTCTACATCCTCCTCTTCAAGGAACTGTGCTTTTTCCAATAAATCTTCGCTGTGTTCTAAATTGATTAATCTTTTGGCCTGTGCCTGAATCATTTCATCCACCAGGTTTTCTGCCATCCGTCCGTTTCCTTTATAAGCTTCCTTCTCAATAGTCTGTATCAGCATACCCTTAGCTTTTTCTGTAACTTTGTATTGATAATTTCCGGCATAGGAAACGATAATCTCCAGCAGTTCCTCAGGTGAATAATCAGGGAAAAAGAAAAACTTTTTAAACCGTGAACGGAGCCCCGGGTTGCTTTCTAATAATTCATTCATTTCAACAGGATAACCTGCTAAAATAACAACCAAATTATCATTATGCTTCGTCATTTCATCAACAAGCGTATCGATTACTTCTTTTCCAAAGTCTCCTGCTGTAAACCCAAGCAGGGTATAGGCTTCATCAATGAACAGGACCCCGCCAAGAGCCTCCCTAATTTTCTTCTTTGTCTTACCGGCCGTTTGCCCTACATATCCTGCAACAAAATCCGCTCTGCTCGTTACAATTAAGTGACCTCTTTTTAAAATGCCGCATTCCTTTAATAGCTCCGCATAGATTTTAGCTACAGTAGTTTTTCCGGTTCCCGGATTGCCGGTAAAAACGGAATGTAGTTGAATCGGTACGGTCGGAAGGCCATTGTTACGGCGGAATTGCTGCATTTTTACAAATGAAACTAATGAGCGAATTTCTTCTTTTAATGGCCCAAGACCTATCAAGGCATTAAGCTGATCCTGCGCTGACGCTTTACCCTCAGGCTGATCTAAAAGAAAATCTTCTTTTGTTAAAAGGATAAATTTCAAAATTCCATCTTCACTCTTGTTTTCTGATCCTTTTTTAAAAATGGCATCCAACACGAGATTACGAGCTGCTCTTGCATTTCCGAATGACTCGTCCACCCGCTCGCGGTCAAGACGATGATTGATTTCCACTTTTGCTTCGTCTGTTAACAAATAGTCATTATCAGCAGCCGCCATTTCTGCGATTTGGATTAACTCTTCATTCGAATAATTTGATAAATGAATCATATTAGATTGTGGGAAACGGCTGCGAAGTCCCATATTGGCCTCCAAAAAGCTGCGCATTTCTTCAGTATATCCTGCTAAAATTACCGCAAATTTCCCGCCAAACTCCTCACTTGTCATCAAGGCAACCAAAGTGTCGATGGCTGCTTGTCCATAGTCATTTCCAGTCTGGCCTTCCCGCTTCAGACTATAGGCCTCGTCAATAAATAACACGCCGCCTTTTGCCCGTTCCACCACAGCTCGGACGTTTTCTTCGGTTTGGCCGACAAAGGATCCGACAAGCTGCGAACGGTTGGTCTCAACCACTTTTTCCTGCGGGAGGACGCCCAGTTCATGATAGATTTTAGCAAACAGCCGGGCTACCGTTGTTTTTCCAGTACCTGGATTCCCAGTTAAAATCATATTTAGGCTGAATTCATCCGTTATTTTAAAGCCAAGCTCTTTCCGCTGTTTTTGGTACTTTAACACTTGATAGAAATCATTAACTCTTTTTTTAACCGTCACCATACCAACCATATCATTCAGCTGATCTAGCGCCTTTTTTTCTGACAAACCTACAGGATTATTTTCAACAAATAACTCCTGCCATTTTACTTTAATATTTTCGACGTTGGCTAAATGATTTTTTAAATCCTCATAGTAGACGGAGGTATGGAAAACACCAGTAATCGATTGATCATATTCTTCGGCAGCCTTTAATAATTGGGCGGTCTCTCCAATGGCCGAGGATAATAATATATAAAGCTGATGATACGGTTCAGTCTGATCCATCTGTGAAGGGGTTCCAGACTTTGATTCAAGGTCATTCAGTGCGTCCTCTGCTTCGGTTAAAAAGCTTTTACATATCTCTATGTATTCCTCAGCTATTTTCTTTTTTGCGGTTCGGTTATCGGTTTCCCTTATTGGCGGAAAGATGAGTGGAGCGATTATATCCCTCATTTTTTTCCAGTCAGCTTGAAAAAGATATTCCGCTGCTTTTTTATTCTTAGGGTCCAACTGGATAGCTTTTTTAAGCATTGGGACGGCTATGCTGTCCTGCTTATTTCGTCCAAGTCTTGATAATGCTGCTGTGGTCAAAAGGTCCGATAAGATTATAGGATTTCTTTCTTTTTCCAAGGCAGCAATAATTGACCCCTCATCCTTGATAGTTCCGTTTTGCTGAAGTTCCATCTTCCAATTCTTTATTTGGTTCATTTCATGTTTCAATAGGATCAACTCTTCATAAGAAATTCCCTTCTATCTTAACATATCAGGCTTGATAACTTAAAATTTGGGAACTAATTGAAAACTCGCTGATTGGCGAGTCCGTGAGGACAGTTCATGAGGCGAAATTGAATTTGAATTTTATACTATCTCATTAGCAATAAAAAGGACCGTCCGTAATGAACTGGTCCTTCGCTTTTTTATCCCTGTGTGTTATTAGCTTCATCCTTAATTTCTGAACGGAAAGATTCGATGCTTTCCTGTCTGCGCTGATTTTTTTCCTGAATTTGCCGGCGCTGTGTTTCACTGTCAGTAAAAGACATGGACTCTTCAGCCGCTTCCATATTTTGAATCGTATTTTCAATCATGTTTTGCAGTTTTTCAACATTATCGCTGCGATCATCCGGGTTTGGTTTGTTGTTATAAGGCATGTTAATTCCTCCTAAAAAGATTGTTCATGTTACAAATATAGTTTGTATCGAAGGCTAAAAAATATCACAGAAAAAATTGTTTGATCAAAATAAAAGACCCTGCGCAAGTGTGCACACGGGTCTTGGATTTCTATATTTATTCGCCTTTTGTTTGCATAACCTGGGCGTGTTGGCCGGATGTATCGCCCATTTGATTACCCTTATTAGCATTTGAACGTCTTGGCTGCGTCCCCACATGTGTAGGACGGAAGCGTTTTGTTTGATAACCTTTACCCATTCTAATCCCCCCTTACTAACATTTTGTCCAAAGGGGGCAGATGAATGAATGGTAAACTTTTTTAATTACTCAGCTTTACCGAGGCGCTTTTCTTCAATGCGCTGTTCAATTTTTTCCATTGCAGCACTGTCTTTTAAAAGTTGTGATTTATTTTCAGATACTAGTTCTGCAAAAGAACGTTTTCTTGGCTTTCTCATTTGTATCACCTTCCTTATGTCCTATTCTAACAGTTATTATCACCAATAACGGTTTAAATTATTACAACTTTTTGAAAATTTAATTCTTTATTTTTTTTATAAAGAAAACTAACCGATTGGGTATCCTCCTAAGGGCGAAAAACAGAGGCGTAGTTGCACTTATGCGTTAAGAATGTTAATACATTCTTATTAACCAAAAAAAAACGCTGGATGTTTAATCCAGCATTTATTTCAACTTGCTTATATATTCTTTCATTTCCTCAAGCTTCATGGAACCAACGAATTTATTTTGAATGACTCCATTGCTATCAATAAAATATGTCGATGGAATTGATAGGACTTGATATTTTTCATTTACTGCATCCTCAGCGTCAAGCAGGATTGGGAACGTTATTTTATATTCATTCACAAATCCTTGAACGTCCAATTGCGGATCGATATTTACCGCTAGGATGGTTATATCGTCACCCGCTTCTTTATGAAGCTGTTCCATATCAGGCATCTCTGCTTTACATGGCGGACACCATGTCGCCCAAAAATTCAGCATGACTTTTTTACCTTTTAAATCAGTTAGCTTGACAGTTTCTCCAGTCAATGTCTTTAGTTCAAAATCAGGTGCTTTGGCGCCGATTGCCGGGCCGTTTTGAGCAGCTGCTGTCGGGCTAGCGGTTTCGGGTTTCTCTGCCTTTTTATTTACTGCTTGGACAATTGCTACGGTTAATAATGATATCAATAACACGGCAGCAATGACTTTCTTCATCATCCCGAATCTCTCCTTTATACATAATCCAATTACCCTGATTTTACACTATAAACTCAGTTGAAACAAAGCTTACATATTTCGATTTTGTGACAGTTAAGGGAAGAGCCCTGAAGCCCTTACCCAATTAAATTCCTTTTCTGTTTTATCAATTCATTAAATTCTTTATCTAATATAGGATATTTTGGATCTTGGCGGTCAATAAGTGCTAACTCCCCAAGTACTGCGGCAGTTTTGTTTTCAATTACCATTAAGATTTCTTTTTGGTTTCCTTCAACTTTTTCATTTTCTTTTTGAAGAAACTCCTCCGGTCCCATTTCAAATCGTTTTATTTGCTGATCCTCAAACACCAAAAGCTGATTACAAAGTTTATTAAAAAAATAATAATCATGAGAAACTGTGATAATTGTCCCAGTAAACTCAGACAATGTTTTTTCAAGCTGTTCTCTGCTGGGCAAATCTAAATGATTAGTCGGTTCATCTAGAATTAGGACATCATAGTCCTTCAATAACATGTCAACAAGCTTAACCCTGGTGCGTTCACCAAGACTTAACGTTCCAATGGGTTTTGTAATGAATTGTTCCTTAAGCCCCAGGTTGGCAAGCATGGTTCTTGCTTTAAAAATGTGATTTCGGTCGGATAATTCCAATACTTCGATTACAGTTTTTTCAACAGGTAGATCAGCGACATCCTGGCTTAAGTAGGCAATTCTTAACGAATCGCTCTTCCAAAATTCTCCGTCAGTCCGTGAAACCAATCCCATAAAAATTTTGATTAGTGTGGTTTTCCCACACCCGTTTTCGCCTAGGAGTCCAATCCGCTCCCCATAATTAATGTAAAATTGAGAATTTCGGAAAAGGTATCTGCCTTCAAAAGCCATGGACAGTTTTTTTGCCTCAATGATACGCTTCCCTCTTTTTCCGTGGCTGTCAAACTCAAATTGAACCTTTGCTTCTTCTAGAGGTTTTTCTACCTTGTTTTTGTCTAGTTCACTCTGCAGTCGTTTCATTTTTGACTTTATTTGTGCTTCCCGCTTCTTTGCTTTGACCCGGTGATATTCCTTAAAACCTTCCTCTTTTGTGGAGTTTCTATGCGCTTTATCCGACCAGGATTTTAATTGATCCATTTGCTCTTCTACCCGCTCAATCTGGCGCTGTTGCATTTCGTACTGATGCTTTTGGTTTGCTATTTTGCGCTCCTTCTCCTTATGGTATTCACTATAATTACCTTGGTAAAACTGAAGCTTTCCAGCCTCCAACTCAAAAACCCGGTTAACCGTTTGATCAAGAAAATGTCGGTCATGTGAAATAATCAAAACAGAACCCGGGAATTTTTTTATTTCAGAAATTAACCAATTAACGCCTTTAAAGTCTAAGTGGTTTGTCGGTTCATCCAAAATTAATAGGTCCGGTTTTGAAGCCCATATACTTGAAAGAGCAAGTTTTAGCTTTTCTCCGCCACTTAAATTCTCCAGCCTTTCGTCCTGCCAATTTTGAACCTTTTCCAACCCTAACTTGCTGGCGTACTGAAAAACCTCAACCTCACATATTTTTAAAGATTCCTGAAAATCATTTACTTCATAATCAATTGATTGGGAAAGGCAGCCGATTTTCACATCAGGTAATTTTTCTACGTGGCCCTGATCCGGAACCTCTTTCCCCAAGATGAGATTGGCCAATGTTGTTTTGCCGCTGCCGTTGTAACCAACAAGACCTATTCTATCGCCAAATTTTATTTCAAACTGGATATTATCTAAAATTCTTCGTATATGAAAACTCTTTTCTAATCCTTTTACACTTAAAATAACCTTATTTTTATTCATAAAAAAACTCCCTCCATGAACCTGAAGAGAGAGAAATGTCTTATTAAAAGCAACAAAAAATAAACCTATGTGAAGGTTATTAGGAGCTTATAATCAGGACATTAAAAAGGACAGACTTATCCTATTCTTCAGGTTCAACATTTTTCGTTTATTCGAATCATGCTCTGAAAAATAAGATTAAAACTTCATCGGTCCCTTGTTCATTCCTTTACGATTGATTACTCCAATTTTAAGCAAGTATAAGCAGGATTGTCAACAAAAAACAAAAATGGATTACTTCTGATTTTTGTTATTATTCACTCGTTGTGCTCGATTTTGATCTTCTTGATTATTTAAATTGTCTGGTTGCCTTCTAGAAACTTTTCTTTGATTAGGCGAATAATAATTTACATTATTGGGTCTTACTTGTCTAGATGACTTGCCGCAGCCACATCCCATATTACTCACTCCTCTTTTATGGTATTCAAAAAAAGTATTATGTGTTATTATATGACGCTAATATGTGAGATGCTTGGACAGATATTCCATTTTGAGGAAAACACAAAAAACACCATGCGCAATCACGCATGGTGTTCATCATCAAGGATTAACCTTGTAATCTTTCACGAAGTACCATTTGCAGGATACCGCCGTGACGGTAGTAGTCGATTTCAACTTCTGAGTCAAAGCGTACGACAACTTCAAATTCTTTCTTGCCGCCGTTTTCATCAGTAGCAGTAACTTTTACTAGGTCACGTGGTTTTACATTCTCGTCCACTTGAACTTCAAATGTTTCCTTACCAGTTAAACCAAGCGATTCAGCGTTGTCGCCCTCTTTGAATTGAAGAGGAAGAACACCCATCAATACAAGGTTTGAACGGTGGATACGCTCAAAGCTTTCAGCAAGAACAGTTTTGATGCCTAATAGGTTTGTACCTTTAGCTGCCCAGTCACGGGAAGATCCCATACCGTAGTCTTTACCGGCAAGAACCATTAAACCAGTTCCTTCTTCTTTGTACTTCATGCAAGCATCATAGATAGACATAACTTCGCCTGTTGGCCAGTAAGTAGTGAAGCCGCCTTCTGTACCAGGTGCGATTTGGTTACGGATACGGATGTTTGCAAATGTACCTCTCATCATGACTTCGTGGTTACCGCGACGGGAGCCGTAAGAGTTGAAGTCACGAGGCTGAACGCCTTTTTCTAATAAATATTTACCAGCTGGAGTGTTTTTGCCGATTGCTCCTGCAGGTGAAATATGGTCAGTTGTAACAGAGTCGCCGAACTTACCAACGATGCGAAGACCAGTTAATGGCTCAACTTCTCCTGGATCTTTAGATAAACCTTCAAAGAATGGAGGATTTGCAATATAAGTTGAATCTTCATCCCAAGTATATAAAGGCTCGTTGCTAGTTTTGATTTCATTCCAGCGCTCGTTATCACCAAACACGTTCTCGTATTCTCTACGGAACAGTTCAGGTGTAACAGTTTGTTTTACTACTTCATTTACTTCAGCAGTAGTTGGCCAGATATCCTTGAAGAAGACGTCATTACCGTTTTTGTCTTTGCCGATAGGGTCTTTTTCAAAGTCAATGTTGACAGTACCAGCTAATGCATAAGTAACTACTAACGGTGGTGATGCTAGGTAGTTAGCTTTAACAAGCGGATGGATACGTCCTTCAAAGTTACGGTTACCTGAAAGGACAGAAGTAACTAATAGGTCGTTTTCCGCGATTGTTTTTTCAATTTCCTCTTTTAATGGACCGGAGTTACCGATACATGTTGTACAGCCGTAACCAACAAGGTTGAAGCCAATTTGCTCAAGGTATGGAAGCAAGCCGGAATCACGCAGGTAACCTGTAACAACTTTAGACCCTGGTGCCAAAGAGGTTTTAACAAACTTCGGAACTTCCATGCCAAGTTCAACAGCTTTCTTAGCAACTAAACCTGCACCCACTAGAACATATGGGTTGGAAGTATTTGTACAGCTAGTGATGGAAGCAATTGCTACCGCACCTGTTTTAATTTCAGCTTCGTCACCATTGTTGAACTTAATAGTTGCAGACTTTTCAAGCTCATCAGAACCTAAACCGAAGCCTTGGTTTCCTTGAGGAGCAGAAACTGCCTTCACGAATTCGTCCTTCATTTTTGAAAGTGGAATCAAATCCTGCGGACGCTTAGGACCGGAAAGGTTTGCTTCGATTTCAGCAAGGTTGATTTCGATTACATCTGTGTATACTGGCTCTTCAGCAGCATTGAAGAATAAGCCATTTGCTTTGCAGTATTCTTCGACCACTTTGATCGCTTCTTCATCGCGGCCTGTTAAGCGCATATATCCAAGGGATTCGTCATCAATTGGGAAGAATCCGCAAGTTGCGCCGTATTCTGGAGCCATGTTTGCGATTGTTGCACGGTCAGCAAGCGGCAGTGTTGAAACACCAGAACCGAAGTATTCTACGAATTTCCCTACTACACCATGCTTACGAAGAACTTGAGTAACTTTTAAAGCAAGGTCAGTTGCAGTTGCACCGTTTGGAAGTTCGCCGGTTAATTTAACCCCAACAACCTCTGGTACTGGGAAGTAAGAAGGCTGGCCAAGCATGCCTGCTTCTGCTTCGATACCGCCAACGCCCCAACCAAGAACGCCGAGACCATTGATCATTGTTGTATGAGAGTCAGTACCTACTAGTGTATCTGGATAAGCTTCAAGTTCGCCGTCAACTTCAGCAACATGAACAACATCAGCCAAGTACTCAAGGTTAACTTGGTGAACGATACCAGTTGCAGGAGGAACTGCGCGGTAGTTATTGAATGCTTTTTGCGCCCAGCTTAAGAATTGATAACGCTCAGCATTACGTTCAAATTCTAAATCCATGTTAACTTTTAATGCATTTTCGTTACCATATGCATCAACCTGTACAGAGTGGTCGATAACAAGGTCAACAGTTTTTTCAGGATTGATTTTGTCTGGATCGCCGCCAAGGTCTGCCATTGCTTTTCTTAAGGAAGCAAGGTCAACGACTGCAGGAACACCAGTGAAGTCCTGAAGGATTACACGGGAAGGCTTGAAAGGTACATCCACCTCTTTAAGCTCATTTGTTCCCCATTTTGCAAGATTTTCAACATGCTCTTTTGTAATAACACGTCCATCATATTGGCGGAGCACGGATTCAAGTAATACTTTTACGGAATAAGGCAATTTGGACACGTTGCCAATGCCTGCTTCTTCCAATGCGTTTAGACGGTAATAGTGATAAGTCTTGCCGTTTACGTCAAAGGAAGAACGTGCGTTAAACACATCATTTTTCGCCATGGTAGTAACCCCCTTATACGTCATAAAAATACAAAAATCGAAAAGTTGAAAAATCCCCATCCGGCTTTTACTTTTCTCACAAAAATAATCTTAATACAACCGATTACATAAGTAAATAACAAGAAAGTTATTGTGATTGATAAGTTTTTCTTATAGTTTTTTATGTAATTTATTCGGAATATTTCAAAAAAACTATCATTACCTATGTAAAATTATCTTTTGCCATCCGAAGGATTCCCTCTTACATTATGGCAAAAAAACTTTTATTTGTCATTAATTTCGTCCAAATGGAAATAGTAATTTTATCAGGAGGTGAAGGTTAATGGCAAAAAGAAAGGCGAAGCATGTCATTCCAGGTATGAATGCATCAGATGCACAAGGTATGGGTGCAGGCTATAATGAAGAGATGGCCAATGAACCCCTTACAGAAATGGAAAGACGGAACAATAAAAAACGTAAAAAGAATCAGTAATGATATGCATAGTAATATGACTCAAAAAAGCGGGACGGGATTCCCGCTTTTTATTTTAATTGAAGTCATTAACTTCAGTAACAATTTGTTTGAGGTCCTGCTGGAATCTCTCAAGCTGGGCCTTTTGTGTTTCAGAAGCCACTTCGAGCGCGTTCTCAATTTGCTGATAAGCCTCATTTACTTCGTTTTTTAAATGCTTTAATTGATGTCCATAGTTAGCACTGTCGCTGACAATCGTTTCGAATAGTCCCTGTGCATTCTCGAACCCCTGCTGAGCAGCTTGAAAAGCTTCCTGTTTATTCTTGTTATAAGGATTTCTTTGCATCTTTAGGATTCCTCCTTAAATTGTTTACCCATTAAACTGTACAGAACGAAAAAAAATATTCAGCACATAAAAAGAAGGATTGACCGCATCCTAACTGATGAGGAGGGATAATAATGACTAATAAAAATGACGGGACAGATATGCGCAGAAATGCCCCAAAACAATCCGGCCAGCCGGAGCCTTTAAGCGGGTCGAAAAAAGTGAAAAATCGCAACCATACACGTCAAAAACATAATTCAAGCCATGATATGTAATATAACGATTAGCTAAATCGAAAAAAGCATCGATTCAGAATCCACTGAAACGATGCTTTCGTTTTTCTCAAATATGTTTTAATGTATCTAGCAGCTGCTTCTCTTCCTCCTCAGTAACAGTCCGTAGATCAATTAAAAATTCATCCTTTTGAATTCTGCCAATTATAGCAGGCTTCGATTCCGTTCTCAACTTTTTAGCAAGCTGCTCGGCCGTTAAGGATTCATGCCTTAGGGCTATAACTCTTGCAGGCAATTCCACATCTGGCATAGTGCCTCCTCCGACCTGACTTATGGCTTGAAAAATATTTGCCTGAAAAGCAGTTGTCCTTTGTAACAAATTTGTAACAAAGTTTGCTGCCCTTTCGTCTAATTCATTGACAGAAATTAATAAATCACGGATGACCGGAATATTTTTCATTGTCTTTTCACCACGGGCATAATCTAGTAATGTACCCTCAAGTGCCGCAAGTGTCATTTTATCTACCCGCACCACCCGCGCAAGCTGGTGTTTTTTCAATCTTTCAATAATGGCCTTTTTCCCAGCAATAATTCCTGCCTGCGGGCCTCCTAACAGCTTGTCACCACTAAATGTAACAACATCCGCACCCATTCCAATTACTTCTTTGACTACCGGCTCATCCCCAATTCCATGGTTTCTTAGGTCAAACAACGCACCGCTTCCTAAATCCTCATAGAAAAGGACATCGTCCTGGGTTTTTGTAAGCTGAATTAATTCCTCTGACTCAACCGACTTAGTAAAACCTATTACCTTAAAATTGCTGGTGTGGACTTTCATGATAATAGCCGTGTTGGGTGTAACTGCATTTTCATAATCATAAAGGTGAGTTTTATTAGTTGTCCCAACTTCGATTAATTTCGCACCGCTCTCTTCCATAATAGAAGAAATTCGGAAGGATCCGCCAATTTCTACTAGCTGTCCTCTTGAAACAATGACCTCTTTATGTTTGGCCAGAGCTCTTAAGACGATGTAAACCGCAGCGGCATTATTATTCACGACCATCGCCGCTTCGGCCCCAGTAATCTCTTTAATCAAGGCTTCAACATGACTGTGGCGGGACCCCCGTTCCCCCTCAGCAAGCTTATATTCTAAATTGGAATAGTTTTGCGCTACTTCCACTACATGTTGAATTGCTGCATTGCTTAACCTGGCCCTGCCAAGATTGGTATGTAAAATCGTGCCTGTTGCATTAATAACTTTTTCTAATGTATAAGAAAGCTGTTTGTTAATTTTATCATGCAGCTGTTGAAAAATTTCATCTATAAACTGTTCCGTTCCAGGCAATGGACTTTGCCACTTTTGGCGGATAATTGCTTGTCTTGTCTCATCCAGAATATCTTTTAAATGACTAGTCAGGGCTGCTGCATCAAGCTGATTTTGTTCAATCAGCTTTTTAAACAGTGGGTGATGTTGAAGCTCATGTACAGGTGGAATGCGTCGCAAGGTTTCTTTCATTGCAATAAAATCTCCTTAAAATCCTTCTTTTGTCCTATTATAACATTTTTAACATTTTTCGGCTCCTTGAATAAAATGAAACGTGTAAGGAGGAATACTATTTTGAAAAAGAAAAACCTGCCTCGAAATTCTGTTGTAGATTTTGAGAAGATGGAAAAATGGTTAACAAATTATTTTTTGGACCCATTTACAACCCATTGCGATTTATCTCAATTTAGAATTGATATCTACGAAACCGAAACGGATTGGATTGTGGAGGCTTCATTAGATGAATATGTCAGTTCGGAGATTAAAGTAAAAACTGATAATACACAGCTTATCATTACAGCACAAAAACATTCTTACGCTTTCCCATCACGACACAAAAAAAAGACCCGCACAATTGACTTTCCTTTCTTTATTATCAATCATTGCATAACCGCTTCCTTTCAAAATAATGTTTTAGAGATCTTTATATCAAAATTAAATAATGGTTCAGGAAAAAATCGGTATATTACGTTGCCTTGATTTATTTTTTTATATTACAGTTTACATAATAAAATTACCGGAAATAAAAACCCTCACGTTTGTGAGGGTTTTTATTATTTTGACTCCATGATTTTAATGATGTCCTCTGTATCTGGGAATAATCCTATTTCATCCTTTGAGTAGATTTTTTCCCCGTTCACGGTAACTTCGAAGATGCCCCCCGAGGCTGGAATCAATTCCACTTTTGAAATATCACGCCGGAAATGCGTGATTAGTTCCTCCGCGAAACTCGCGGCTTTTGGTGCATAGTTTCACTGCATGCAAAATTCTACAATTACGTGAAAGTTTTTCATTGATGACCTCCTGCTTTCAATTATGTATATGGTTATGGTAGAAACATTTTACCTTTTCAATTATTATTCCGCAAATGTTTTGCACTCATTAATATAATCGGTATACTATTTAATGGGAGGTGTACATAATGAGTGAGCAGGAAAAGATTCGCCTTACCTCTTTATCATCTAAAGCTGGTTGAGGCTGTAAAATTGGTCCAGAGGACCTGACGCAAGTTTTGCGTCTTTTACCAAAACAAGACCCTGTTCCCGAATTGCTTGTCGGGAATGAAACAAGCGATGATGCAGGTGTGTATCAATTAACAGATACGATTGCCCTGATTCAAACAGTAGACTACTTTACTCCAATTGTGGACGACCCATATATGTTCGGCCAAATTGCAGCCGCAAATTCATTAAGCGATGTGTACGCGATGGGTGGCGAGCCGAAGACTGTATTGAATATCGTCGGCTACCCGATTAAAAAACTCGGAGCGGATATGCTTGCAGATATTTTACGCGGTGCTGCAGATAAAGTTAAAGAAGCTGGGGCCCTCACGGTAGGCGGCCATTCCATCGATGATCAGGAACCTAAATTTGGGTTATCCGTGACAGGAATTGTTCATCCGGAAAAAGTTTGGAAAAATGTCGGCGCAAAGCCAGGAGATATCCTTATATTGACAAAACCAATTGGCGTTGGAATTTTGACAACCGGGATTAAAAGAAATGCTGTAACTCAGGAGCAAGAACAAGCCGTGACGGAAACAATGGCAATGCTGAATAAAACCGCTGCTGAAGAGCTCTTCCCATATACTCCAAGTGCTGTGACCGATGTGACCGGCTTTGGCTTGTTAGGACACGGAAGCGAAATGGCACGAGGCAGTGATGTGAGCTTTGAAATTTCATTTGACCAAGTGCCTATTCTTGAGGGAGCCATCGAATTAGCGAAAAACGGTGTCGTCCCTGGCGGCACTAAGTCTAATCATAAATGGATAGCTGATGACGTTGTGTACGAGGACATTCTTCCTGAAGAGCAGCTTGTTTTATGTGATGCCATTACCTCTGGGGGATTGCTAGTCTCAATTAGCGAAAGGGATGCAAAGCATTATATGGATAGCTTACATTCACGTGGATTGGCAGATGCCTCTATCATTGGACGAGTAATGGAGAAAAAAGAAAAATTAATTTATGTAAAAAGGTAACAGCGAAGCAATTTGGGCTTCGCTGTTTTTTGATTAGCTTGAGATTTTCAATTGAAATTTTTTGCTTAATTTATCAAGCATATCTTTGGTCATTTTGTCTAAATCATAGTCGTATTTGAAGCCCCATTCTTGCTTAGCAGCGCTGGAGTCGATAGAATTTGGCCAGCTGTCGGCAATTTTTTGACGGGCTGGGTCTACATTATAGTATATTTTAAAACCAGGGATATATTTTCTTATACTTGCCGCAATTTCCTCAGGGTCGAAGCTCATCGCGGACACGTTAAAGGAATTGCGGTGTATTAACTTAGAACCATCCGCTTCCATTAAATCCACGATGGCATTCAATGCATCTGGCATATACATCATATCCATATAGGTTCCTTTATCGATATACGATGTATACCGTCCATTTTTTACTGCTTCATAATAAATTTCCACCGCGTAATCGGTAGTCCCGCCTCCAGGGAGTGCCACATAAGAAATTAATCCAGGGAAACGCAAACCGCGTGTGTCAACACCAAATTTTTCAAAGTAATAATCAGCCAAGAGCTCGCCAGCTACTTTATTCACACCATACATGGTGGTAGGTCGCATAATCGTATCCTGTGGCGTATTGTCTTTCGGTGTGGTTGGACCAAAAGCACCGATTGAGCTTGGCGTAAAAAATTGTGCATTCATTTCGCGTGCAGTCTCTAGCGCATTTAATAGTCCGCCCATATTTAAATTCCAGGCAAAGACTGGTTTCGCTTCGGCAGTAGCGGATAACAGCGCTGCTAAATGCATGACCGTATCAACTTTATATTTCCGGGCAGTCTCCAACATAGTTTTCCCATCTGTCACATCAACAACCTCAAATGGACCGCTTAATGCCGCTTCGCTGTTGTTTTTCTTAATATCGGTGGCGATGACATTGTCAGCCCCGTAAATATCTCTCAGCTTTAAGGTTAACTCTGAACCAATTTGACCTAAAGCACCTGTTATTAATATGCGTTTCATCTATATCATCCTCTATCCGTAAAATCTTTAAATAATTCCTAAGTCCTTACCAACTTTTGCATAAATGGCGATGGCCTTATCAAGCATTTCTTTCGTATGGGCTGCTGTCGGCATATTTCGGACCCGCCCTGTCCCGCGAGGAACAGTCGGGAATACGATCGCCTTGGCATAAACCCCTTCTTCATTTAACCGTGTGCTAAAATCCTGGGTTAATTTTTCATCGCCGATAATACATGGAGTAATTGGTGTTTCACTGTTTCCAATATTAAAGCCTAAGTTCTTTAAACCTTTTTTCAAATAGTTTCCGTTTTCCCAAAGCTTTTTATTAAGCTCAGTACTTTCCATTAAAATCTCAATTGCACGTTTGCTTGCGGCCACATCAGCAGGTGTTAAGGAAGTGGAAAATAAGAACGGACGGCTGCGAACCTTCAGCCAGTCAATTAAGTTTTGCTTTCCAGCAACATAACCACCGACAACTCCGATTGCTTTTGATAAAGTACCGATTTGAAAATCGATTTTATCGGAGAGTCCAAAATGTTTGACCGTCCCTGCACCATCACCGAGAACACCTGAACCATGGGCATCGTCTACATAGGTAATCAAGTCAAATTCCTCAGCAATTTTCACGATTTCCGGCAACAGCGCGATATCCCCGTCCATCGAAAAAACACCATCAGTAATGACCATTACTTTGTTATACTGACCGGATTCCACTGCTTCTTTGGCTTTGGCGCGCAAATCATCCATATCAGAATGGTTGAAACGGATTATCTTTGCTCTTGACAATCTGCAGCCGTCAATAATAGAGGCGTGGTTAAGTTCATCAGATAATATTGCATCATTTTGATCCATGACAGCGGAAATAGCAGCCATGTTACAATTAAAACCTGATTGATATGCTATGGCTGCTTGTGTATGTTTAAACTCAGCTAATTTTTCCTCCAGCTCCAGATGAAGCTTGAGAGTTCCATTAATAGTCCGAACAGCTCCTGCTCCTACTCCGTATTTTTCAAGCGCTTGTGCAGCAGCTTTTTTCAACCGTTCATCGGTTGCTAATCCTAAATAATTATTGGAAGAAAGATTGACAAGTTCCTTGCCGTTAATCGTAATCACCGGTCCATTTGGACTTTCTAGCGGATCAATGACATTATAAAGGCCTTTTCCCTTTAAATCTTCAAGATTTTCGTTTAAAAAATGCTCAAGCTTTTTACTGGACATATCATATCCTCCTTTATCATGCGAAACGATGTTTATGTATTTTCAAAAAATACAATTGTCCTCCTGAGGTGGACATTCAAATTCCATATAAACCCTGTTATAAAAGGATTCATTTACTATACTTTATCACATTCCCACAAGAATGTTCACCCCAGGTGGACATTTTTTTAAAAATTATTTTTTATTATATTGCCCAATTGGCCCGTAAAAAAAAGAACCCTTCCACGTTGGAAAGGTTCCATAAGTTTATATACCTGTCGGCCAAGTCGCTAGCAGCCTCTCGCTTTTTTCACGCTTTGAGGTTAATAAGTATTCAAGTGACTGGCAAAGGAATTTCCGCGTTTCATTTGGCTGAATAACATCGTCAATCAAATGCTTAGCTGCCGCTTTGTATGGTGAACTATCGAATGACCAAAGTTCCAAAAGTTTTTTCCGTTCTTCGCTTGGATTTTCAGAACGGGCCAATTCGCGGCCAAACACGACATTCACCCCGACTTCTGGTCCGGTAAAGTTAATTTCCGCGCTAGGCCAAGCGACGACTAAATCACCGCCCATTCCCGGACCGCACATATTCCCGTATGCAGCACCGATACTTTTACGGATGACAACCGAGATTTTCGGTACAGTCGACAAAGCCAACGCCTGATTCCAGACCATAATTTTTGTCGGCATTTTCGCCTTCTCCGCCTCACTGCTAATGCGGAAACCCGGGGTATCGTGCAGAAAGATCAGCGGGATATGATAGGAATCACAAAGGCAAATAAACTCAGTCGCCTTTTGACACTCATGCGGGCCAGGTGCTCCGGCAAATTGGTTTGGCTGGTTGGCGATAATTCCCACTACATGCCCGTTCAAATGAGCGAACGATGTAATCAAGCCTTTGCCGAATTTCCGTTGATATTCGTAAAAGATGCCGTCATCCACAATCGTTTCAATAATTTTTTTCATATCATAGACGCGGTTGTTTTGCTGCGGCAGTATATTGAATACCTCATCCACCAAGCGGTATGGATCATCATTCGTCTTTCGCATTTGCGGGCGTTCACCGCTGTTTTGCGGCATGTAGGAAAAAAAGGTTTTCATTTGGTCAAAGCATTCTTCTTCCGTCGCCCCATCATCATCAATTTGCCCAGTAAAGCGATTATGAATATCGACTCCGCCTAAATCTTCCGGTATCATCCTTTGCCCGTTTGCGAGTTCTAGCATCCTTGGCCCTGCAATCGCCATACAGGTTCCTTGCAGCTGGGTGACGAAATCGGAAGACACAGCAGTCCAAGTAGGACCGCCAAAGCTGTCTCCCAAGATGGCTGTCATCGTCGGCACTTGGCGGTGAACTGTCAGCATCTCACGCGGGAAAAGTTTATCGCTGAAACCGTCTGAACCCATTCCATCTGGCATCCGCAAACCGCCGCCTTCGTGCAGCGCAATCAACGGAAGGCCGTTTTTAACCGCAAACTCATGGATGCTTTTGGATTTTCGCATGTGAACGGCACCTTCCGTCCCGGCAAAAACTGTCTTGTCCCCGGCCTGAATGACAGCTGATCTGCCATTCACTTTACCGACACCTATGATCAGTCCATCCCCATAGCTTTTATGTTCGGTTCCCTTAACATCGGATGTATTTAACATGCCAAGCTCCATAAAGCTGCCGGCGTCAGCAAACTTTTCAATTCTTTCGCGTGCAGTTAATAATCCACGTTCGTGCTGGGCAGCGATTTTATCATACCCACCACCTAAAAGTGCCGCTTCTTTTCTTTCCTGTAAATCCTTTGATAATTTTTGTAATAACTCCATTGTATATTCTCCTACTCTTCTTTTAATAATTTTCTCAATACCTTTCCGGATGATGTTGCTGGCAGTTGATCAATGAATTCTACATAACGTGGATATTTATACGCAGCCATGTTTTCTTTTGCCCAGGAGATTATCGCCTCAGGAGTCAAGCCTTCCTTATTCGAATCCTGCAGCACGACAAATGCTTTGACAACCTCCCCTTTTACAGGATCAGGAACGCCGATTACCGCTGATTGGCGAATAGCCGGATGCAAATTAAGAAGTGCTTCGACGTCTTCCGGAAAAATACTATAGCCTGAGCTTTTTATCATTTCTTTTACTCGTCCCATGAAATACAAATATCCATCCTCGTCAAGGCGTCCGATATCACCGGTATGAACCCAACCGTCCCTAAGTGTTTCGGCTGTTGCTTCCGGCCGGTTTAAATACCCCTTAAAGACCCCGGGATTTTTAACGACAATTTCACCCTGCTCGCCAGAAGGCACTTCCTCACCTGTTTCGATATGAAGGATACGAATTTCAGTATCGAAAGTAGGGATTCCACAGGAACCAAACTTCACCTTATCCTTTGGCATGAACGTGTCACATGTATGGGTTTCACTTAAGCCATAGGAGGCCTCGTATAACGGACAGCCCTTCGTAACCGCTTTCCATTTTTCCGAAAGCTCTTGCGTGACCTGAACTCCAAAGCTAGTGGCCAGATTGGTTGTTAAACTGGACAAGTCTCTCTTAGCAATGCCTGGAATTTGTAAAATTGCCCAATTCATTGGGGCGATGCTATACCAATAGGAAACACGGTACTTTTCTATGGCATCAACCGTTGCAAGCGGATCAAAACGAGTAAATAAAACACAAGGCCTGCCTGAATAAACGGTTGAATTTAGCCCCATCAACATTCCGGCAATATGGCATAATGGAGCACTTGCCAATAAGATTTCGTCGTCCTTCATACCACTTGAATGGACAGCGGATGCAGATTTAAAAAGGGCATTACCAAATGTGAGCATAGCTCCCTTTGGGCGTCCGGTAGTTCCGGAGGTAAAGACCATTAACCCAATATCATTCCACAAATCAACTTGCTCAGTTTGTTCGTAAGGATTTTCAGTTTGAAGGATCGTGGTGAAATCATCTGTTTCTGTGAGGTGCTGTTTTGGTACAAGCAATTCTTCTGGAAACTTCCATTCTGGCTGGTCTGGGAGAAAATCTTGATAGTTAGCTGTCACAATAAAGCTCAGGTTGCGGGACTTTTCCATTGCTTTTTTGACAAGAGGGTAAATTTCTGCACCAGTTACAATCCCTTCGATTGGTGCTTCTTCGAAATAATAGGCCAGTTCGTTTTCTTTAAACATTGGGTTCAGCGGCACAACCGTTCCACCCAGTTTTTGTATGGAGAAATGAGCGATTATATATTGCGGACAGTTTTGCAAATAAATGGCGACGCTGCTGCCTTTCTTAACCCCTTTTTTATGTAAATAGCAAGCCAAACGATTCACGTAATCCAAAAGTTGTCCCCAAGTGACTACTTGTCCATAAAAAATATAGGCTGTGTCATTTGGGCGCTCGTTCCCATGTTGCTCTAAATAAGAATAAAGCGGTTTTTCACCTTGTAAATAGGTAAAGTTGGCAGGTACATCAGCTGGCCAATATGGGCGGATTTTTTCAACCATCTTTCATTCCTCCAATTATTCTTTATATGAAAATTATGACTGGGTCCAAACATCCTAACCGTTCAGTATCTTTTAGAGATATTATTTACCTTTTCATAATTTTCTGATATATACGTACATTTTAATAGTAACTGAAATAGGTTAATTGTTCAATCCTTCTATTCTACTTACGAAGCAGGTTCATTAAAATACGAACAAAACGAAAAAAATATTAGCACAATATTCGCTTTTTGCGAAAAAAGTGATTGATTTCTCATTTTACCGTGATATAATTTGAAATGAATTCAATAAGGCTTCACTCATATAATCGCGGGAATATGGCCTGCAAGTTTCTACCGAATTGCCGTAAACAATTCGACTATGAGTGGGTAATGAGAACGGATGCTTTTCTTACTAAGCGTACTTCCATTCTATTCCTTTCGGACACCAAGCCCAAAGGCCATTACCTCACTCAATTTGATGTGGGGACGGCCTTTGGGTTTTTATTTTTAATAAATGGGGGTACATCATGAGACTATTACAGGAAAAAATCAAAAATGACGGGCAAGTTTTATCCGATCAAATCCTAAAAGTTGATTCATTTTTAAACCATCAAATTGACCCAGAATTAATGCTCGAAGTCGGAAAAGAGTTTGCCGAGCGATTTAAAAATGATGGTATTACCAAAATTGTCACCATTGAATCTTCGGGTATTGCCCCTGCAGTCATGACCGGCCTGCAGCTGAACGTTCCAGTTGTTTTCGCCAGAAAAAGAAAATCACTCACCTTAACCGAAGGATTGATCACTGCTTCTGTTCATTCCTTCACGAAGCAGGAAACTAACGAGATTTCGATTGCGCAAAAGTTTTTAAATCCACAGGACAAAGTCTTAATCATTGATGACTTCCTTGCCAACGGCCAGGCTGCCCTAGGCTTAATTAACATAGTCAACCAAAGCGGAGCCGAAGTGGCTGGTGTAGGAATAGTCATCGAAAAGTCTTTCCAAGACGGTGCTAAAATGCTAAGCGACCAAGGAGTAAGGGTTGAATCTTTAGCCCGCGTTGCTTCCCTCGCAAACGGTGAAGTTACTTTTAAATCTGATAAAGTAGAGGAGCTAGTATAATGAAAAATTCATCACTTAAAACAGCCTCCCTTGGAATTCAACATGTACTCGCTATGTATGCTGGAGCAGTTATAGTTCCGCTTATTATCGGCGGTGCTCTTAATCTTTCGAATGAACAGCTTGCCTATCTAGTTTCACTTGATATATTAACAAGCGGTATCGCTACATTATTACAGGTATGGCAGAATCGCTATTTTGGGATCGGTCTTCCGATTGTCCTCGGCTGTACATTTACGGCAGTAGGCCCAATTATTGCCATCGGAAATCAGTATGGCATGTCCTCTATTTATGGTTCGATTCTAGTTTCGGGATTAATTGTCATGTTGATTGCGAAATACTTTGGTAAACTGATTCACTTCTTCCCTCCAGTCGTAACAGGTTCTGTTGTGACAATCATTGGAACGACACTAATTCCTGTTGCAATGAATAATGTTGCCGGTGGTCAGGGCAGCCCTGATTTTGGTTCGATTTCCAACATTGTGCTGGCATTTGGTACGTTATTATTTATCATTATTCTTTATCGTTTCTTTAAAGGTTTCATACGTGCTATTTCTATATTATTAGGCTTGATAGCAGGTACAGTTGCTGCAGCGTTCATGGGAAAAGTTAATTTTTCTGCAGTTGGTGATGCATCCTGGTTTCATATGGTAACGCCTTTACATTTTGCAACTCCTTCTTTTGAACTGGCACCGATCATTACTATGACAATTGTAGCGATTGTAAGTCTTGTAGAATCAACTGGTGTTTATTTTGCCTTAGGTGATATCACAGGCCGAAAATTGACAGAAAAGGATTTAGTGAAAGGATATCGTGCAGAAGGATTAGCGAGTGTGATTGGGGCTTTCTTTAATTCCTTCCCGTACACCACCTACTCGCAAAATGTCGGCCTAGTCCAGTTTTCCGGGGTAAAAAATAAGAGTGTTATTTATACAATGGGCGGAATATTAATTTTTCTAGGGTTTGTACCGAAAATCGCGGCATTAACAACAGTAATCCCGACTGCTGTTCTTGGCGGAGCAATGGTTGCTATGTTTGGGATGGTTATTGCTTCTGGAATCAAGATGCTTAGTAAAGTAGACTTCTCTTCGCAAGAGAATCTATTGATCATTGCTTGTTCTGTTGGAGTTGGTTTAGGTGTAACTACGGTTCCGGATTTATTTGCACATCTGCCTGAGAGTGTTAAGATTCTTACGAATAGCGGGATTGTCGCTGGCAGCTTAACAGCAATCTTTCTAAACATTGTCTTCAACGTCATCAAACCCGTCAAGAAGCCGCAAGTGCAAACAGCAAATAACTTAAAAGTTTCATAAAAATGAAAGACGGGGCAAAATTTAGCCCCGTCTTTCATTTCTCACCGAATTATTACCTTTGTTCCCTTCACTTCCTACTCTCGATTGTCCCCTCTTTCCTGATCTCGATAATCCTTGATTACCCGCAATCGATTGAAGCATATTACTTGCCGCAGTTAGTGCCGAATTACCTGAACCACCACTATCAGTATTTCCTGATCCTGAGCCCGAAGCTGTATTAGTAATGGAAATAGGTGAAATATACACTGCCCCGCCAAAGTTTACGATTCCACCAGAAATCGTTCCGATACTGATGCCATCCTGGAACACGCCTATTGCCTCCCTCCTTTTGCAGATGCCGTTTTTATTAGACTATGTACAAGCAACCATGCCTGTTTATACAATTTCATTAGTAAAATAAAAAAAGAGAGAGCTTTTCCCTGCCCCTCTTATGCGATCCTATTGTTGGGAGGTCGACCTTTTCTCCAACCGGCATATCCATTTATAATACCCCAATATTATTAAAAGCAAAATGGGGTCTAAAATGGCAGCATGCCAAAGCTTCCACCAGCCGTAATGGAAGTAGCCCCAAGGTTCCGGAAATAAAGTAATCATCTCGTAACCTAAGATTGCAATCACAAATAAAATGATATAGGATGCTTTTTTAACAAGAGGTCCTTTATAAGGAAACCAATTTAAAAAAATCATATTAACAGGTGGTACCACAAACAAATGAGGAATTACGCCAGCCCAATCCACTTCTTTATTGAAAAACCAATAGGCTTGGTATTTCAATTCTACAAAAATATCGAAGGTCGTTTGAAAGGCAATTGTAAAACACCAAATGTGAACGATTTGATTGGCAGTAAAAACCCTGTTGCCTTTAAAAGCAATAAAATTAAAAATGAGGATGGCGATAATTAATCCGATCATAATTTTATCCTTTTTTTCGTTAAGTTGCCCCCATGGCCAAAACCTATTCATAACTGTTTACAATATTTATGGTCAGTGAAAAATTTACAAAAATCTAGTAGAATGTAGAAGAATGGTCAAGCAAACTGTATAGAATCAAATTTAGTGCCTCTGTCAAACCGACAGGGGCTTTGTCTATTTAAATAACCGATACTAACCTATTGAATAAATCGATAAATTGAATTTATTATGTACTAACATTTCCTTATAATTAGTAAGGTTCAATATTTTATTCTATTCATTTTTAGTAATTGACAATTGAGGTGGGTTTCTTTTATGAAAAAGTGGTTTTCTGTGATGATCCTGGTGATGATGGTATTTTCATTAGCCGCCTGTGGTCAAAGCAATAATGAAAAATCTAGCGAAGGCAAGAAAGAACAAAATAAAGATCAAGTGTTTAAAATCGGGGCCATTCCGGACCAAAATGCTGCTGACTTGCAAAAAGGGATGGACTCAGTGGCTAAATTCTTAACCGAGAAAACTGGTGTAAAGGTTGAGTTCGTTCCTTCTGTTGATTATGCCGCTTTAGTAACAGGATTCCAGCGTGGTGAAATCAGTATGGCTTGGTTTGGCGGACTAACAAGTGTACAGGCTAGAAACCTTGTACCTGAGGCTAAATCCATCGTTCAGCGGCCGCGGGATGCTGAATTCCAATCAGTGTTTATAACCCAGCCGAATTCCGGGATTAGTTCCTTGAAGGATTTAAAAGGAAAATCCTTTACGTTTGGCAGTGAAAGTTCAACATCCGGCCACTTAATGCCACGTTATTTTCTATCCGAAGCTGGCATTGACCCAAACAAAGACTTTAATGGTAATCCTAATTTTTCCGGCTCACATGACACAACCTATAAGCTAATCGAATCCGGTTCCTTCCAGGCTGGTGCATTAAATATTTCCGTTTGGGAAGCAGCTGTTAAAGAAGGGAAAGTGGACACAAATAAGGTAAAGGTATTCTATACAACCCCTCCTTACTATGACTATAACTGGACTATTAATAAAGAGATCGACAAGAAGTTTGGCAAAGGCACAGAACAAAAAATTAAGGATGCCCTCCTTTCCTTCAATGGCGAGCCAAAAGAAATAACCGATTTGTTCCAAACTGACAAATTTGTCGAAACGAATAACGATAACTATAGCAAAATCGAAAAAGTAGCCAAAGAACTAAAGATTATTAAATAGTAGGTGTTTTCATCTATGACTTCAAAAATCATGATTGATGTAAAAAATTTAACAAAACATTTTGAGCGGAAGATAGCCTTATCTTCCCTTTCTTTTACCATTAAACAAGGGGAAATGGTGGCATTGGTTGGCCCGAGCGGTGCCGGAAAATCGACGCTGTTAAATTCAATTGCCCGCCTGGTACCTTTAGAAAGTGGTGAAATGCTCATTGACGAGCAGAACATCTCTTCTTATAAAAAAGGAAAAGCCTTCGCGAAAAAGGTTGGAGTTATGCGTCAACAATTTGATCTAATCGGTCCACTAGCAGTGATCCATAACGTATTGGCGGGAAAATTAGCGGAATGGGGAACCTTGAAATCATTGGTTTCTCTGCTTGTCCCACAGGAAAAAGATACGGCACTTATGGCGCTTGAACGTGTCGGTCTCGCAGATAAAGCTTATGAAATCACCACCACCCTTTCCGGTGGTGAGCAGCAGCGTGTTGCGTTGGCAAGGCTATTGGTTCAAAAACCGGAGATTATTTTGGCAGATGAACCAATTGCCTCCCTTGACCCGGCACGAGCTGATGACGTTCTGTCGATGCTGACTAAAATTGTTTCGGAGAATAACCAAACACTAGTTGCAAGCCTACATTCAGTTGAATATGCACGGAAATATTTTAATCGAATTATTTCCTTAAAAAATGGTGCGATCTTTTTTGATTTGCCGACAGAAAAGGTAACAGATGAAATGTTAGCTGAATTGTACAGTCTAAAGGAGCATTCTAGTCATGCATAAATGGAAAACCTCCTTTCGGCTCCATAAACGTTTTATTCTTTCATTGATTTTGCTGGCAGTTTTCGTATGGAGTTTGTTTGCGGTCAAATGGGATGCGGATGAGGTGTACCATGCTGGCGGGATTCCAACATTGGGGCATATTTTTAAAGCTCTCTTTCATCCGGATTTGAGCCCCGAGGTTTTATCGGTAGGTCTTGAAGCCGCCTGGATTACTTTAGCTTATGCCGTAGCAGGAATGTCTCTAGCCATTATTTATGCTTTTATTGTCGGCGTCCTCGCATCGGGTACGTTAACAACTTCACGGGCATCTAGACTGGCTAATAAAGTATTTTTCAGAGGAATATTAGGATTTACCCGTTCGATTCATGAGCTGGTGTGGGCGTGGCTGTTCGTGGCTGCCATCGGTTTCTCTCCGTTTGCTGCCATATTTGCCTTAGCAATTCCTTACGGCGGGATTCTCGGCCGAATTTTCGCCGATATGCTAAATGATGTACCCAAAGAGCCGATAAAGGCTTTATGGGCAGCAGGAGCCTCCAAACTTGAGGTCCTCTTTTACGGGTATTTGCCGTTAGTTTGGGCTGATATGATCAGCTATACAATGTACCGCTTTGAATGCTCGATTCGTTCTTCGGCAATTATGAGCTTTGTCGGTCTCGGCGGTCTTGGCTATCAAATTCAGCTTTCACTTGCCGATTTGAAATATGACCAAGTCTGGACCTATGTGTTTTATTTGATTGCCTTAGTTGTCCTTGTAGATATTTGGAGTAATTTTATCCGCAAAGGCTTAACAGATCGAAAGCGAAGCCGCGGTTTCAGTTCAGGATGGCGTGCCTCCCTTTTGGCAGCATTGCTGATTGCTGGCTCGTGGATATATATTTATATTATCGACCATGCCGATATATTTGATCTTTTCTCCGATCAAAATGCGGAATACGCTGGAAAGTTCTTCGGTGGATTAGTTGGTTTAAATGAAGATAATCCTGCGTTTTTCGATGCTGGAAGCTGGGCTTCTGCGTTAAAACTGACCTATGAGACGCTGGAAATGAGCATAATGGCGATTGGATTTTCGACCATCGCAGCCTGTTTAACGGTGATTCCAGCGGCGCGTAATATTGCGAGCGGTAACCTAACCATTTCGAAAAAATGGTACAATTGGCCGCTATACGGCCTTGTGCGTCTCGTTTATATTTTTTCCCGTTCCGTTCCGGAATTGGTTTGGGCGATGATGATTATTTTCATTTTAAAACCGGGTATTTTGCCTGGCGCACTTGCCCTTGCTTTGCACAATTTCGGAATTCTAGGAAAGCTTTGGGCAGAGGTAATTGAGGATATGGATCCACGGCCAATTCGCAACTTGGCAGCATCTGGTGCCTCTAGGATTGAGACATTGTTTTACGGGATTCTTCCCATTGTTATGCCAAGGTTTTTGACCTATGTGTTGTATCGCTGGGAAGTAATTATGAGAACCACGATTGTCGTTGGATTCGTTGGTGCAGGCGGTCTAGGAATGGATTTTAAACTAGCAATGAGCTATTTTCATTACACGCAGATTACACTGTTACTACTTTGCTATATGATTCTAGTTGTCATCGCAGACTTTGCATCGGAAAGTACGCGAAAAACAGTGAAATAGAGGGAATATTATTTACAAAAAAGGCCGCTCGATCATTGGATCGGCGGCTTTTTTGGTTAATAACAACCATATTCTATCGCTTACGCACCTAGCTAAACATCTGCTAAAAATAATCCATCATTCTGCTAATCAACAGCTAGCATTACTCAGCTTGGTTTAAGGTCTGAATTCTTCGGCTGCTGTGCCTTTCTCACTAGCTTGCCGCCATCAAAATGTCGCCCATAGGTTGTTACGATTTCTGCCGCTTCTTCATAAGTGGGGATTTGTCCATTCGCTTTCCATGTTAAAAAGTAGGATTGAACCTTTCCACTGTAAAATACCCAGCTAAAAAACTTCCTTGCAAAGTTATGCATACCACCAGTTCGGAAGGAATTCATTTCTTTGCCTGCTTTCCAGACAGTCAATGTCTGGCCGATACCACCTTCTAATTGCCCTCTCAATTCCGCATACAGCAAATTGTCGTTTTTGCTCATCGCCTTCATGATCAACTGGTTTAAAAATCCATTGATAATTAGACGCGGTATGTTGAAATGCTCTCCCCTAGTGACTGAAGCCACTGCTGTTTCAGGAATTTCAATGTTCTTGCCACCTAATATAAATGCTCCACCGTATTTATTATTAGGATCAATCAGTTTTTCCCACTTTTTTTGCATGGTCCCTCATCCCCATTTTTTAAAATAGAAACATTTGTGCACAATAATCATACCAAATTTATTAAATATTAAGAATTGAAAAAACACGACTTTTCTCCTATCAATAAGATAATTTTTCCAAACCAATCCTTTATTTGTTTAATAGATTTATATGGAAGGGGTGGAATATCTTGTTAAAGGTTATGTTTGTAGAGGATGATCCAAAAATAAGCGATATTATTTCTGAACACCAATTGAAATGTAGGTTTGAACTTAGTAAGAAAGCAAATTTGAGAACCTGGATGAACAGTTTATGGATATCAAACCCCATCTTATTTTGCAGGATATTAATAGTCATTTTTTCTAAAATGAATCCTTACGATAATTAAAGTGAACCTTACATTTTTATATGGACCACCAAGAAATGATGGTTGCATTATAATAGCATGCTGGGTGATAATGGGTATTAGGTTTCATTTAGTGGAATTTGGATTTATTTGAAGGAGTTGACATCCTTTGCAGACAAAGACTGCTTTACCAATTCTATTTGTTGTCATGTTTTTAGTGATGGTCGGGTTTGGCATCATCATCCCGGTCCTGCCGTTTTATGCAGAGGAAATGGGGGCGAATCCTACAGAACTTGGGCTGTTAATGGCGGTCTATTCCTTGATGCAACTGATCTTTGCACCAATGTGGGGACGCCTGTCTGATCGTATTGGCCGAAAACCGGTCATGATGATAGGGATTACCGGTCTTGCTTTTTCATTTTTTATCCAAGCGATTTCAACCGAGCTTTGGATGCTGTTTGCCGCAAGAATATTAGGAGGAATGCTATCATCCGCTAATATGCCAACAGCAATGGCATACGTTGCCGACATTACAACAGAAGAAAACCGCGGAAAAGGAATGGGCATTATCGGTGCTGCGGTTGGCCTTGGCTTTGTTTTTGGACCAGCAGTCGGCGGTATTTTTTCTAAAATTAGCTTGAGCATGCCTTTTTTCATTGCTAGCGGATCAGCAGCCCTCACCTTAGTGCTTGTATTTCTTTTATTAAAGGAGTCAAAACACGAAACAGGACAGACTTCTGAAGAAAAAAGATCAATCTGGAAAGCCTTTAACCGTGATGTTTCCGTCTTATTTTTCGTGCAGTTATTCATTTCCTTATCCCTTTCAGGTTTGGAAGCCACATTTGCCTACTATGCTGCTGAAAAAGCGGGTCTTGATTCAACACAGTTGGGCTATATCTTTATGATTATGGGTTTTGGCGGTGCGCTAGTACAAGGAGGACTTGTAGGCAGGTTAACAAAGAAATATGGAGAGAGTGCCGTCATTCAAGGTGGCATGATTGTTTCGGCCATTGGATTTGGACTTATATTACTCGTACATAACTTTACGACAGCAGCAATCTATTTAACCATTTTTGGGTTAGGAAATGGCGTGATCCGGCCTAGTGTATCTTCACTTCTGACGAAAACATCAACCGCAGGACATGGAAGTTCAACCGGGCTGTTGTCATCTTTCGACTCGTTGGGACGCATTATTGGGCCACCGCTTGGAGGCTGGCTGTTTTCGCTGGCGATTGGTCTACCTTATATTTCAGGCGCAATAATCACCATCCTGGCATTTATCCTGTTTCTATTATTCCGGCCGCGTGTGAAACCGGAAAACATTTAAAAGCCAAAGGCATATGTTCATCGGACGAGCATAAAATGGGTTACGAGAATTCATTATTAAAGGAGCTCGAGACCCATGAAAATAAAAACCTACTTAACTGCCTGCGGTTTGCTAATTACTATTGGTTTAGGTGCCTATCTGGATTCACCATATTCTTTTATAAACAAAAAATTGTCCTATTCTGCTGATCAGCCGGTCCATGCGGTTCAAGCCAGCGTAGAACCGCCGGAGGACATGCCGGAGATGGTAGAAAAACTGGTGAAACGTGAAAAAAAGGGTGGTTATATTCTTGAAACTTATCAGGAATATGAGGTTTATAAAGACGAGGATGGAAATATAACCGAAGAAGTACCCACCTCCAAGACAGAGACATTAAAATATTATGATTATAAATGAAATCTCGCCGATTGGCGAGCCCATTAGGATGAAGACAAAGGCGAAGTTGAATTTATGCATGAAGAGGCTGACCCAAAAGGTCGTTGAATAACGACTCTATTGGGTCAGTTTTTTATTTTCATTCTATTTTTGGCCCGTTTTCTGGGATTTTCATTCACAGATCGGGGTTATCCCCCCTTTATTCTCGGCCTACTTTTACATACCTTTTGGCAATGGAATCCCATTTTATAAGATTATGGGCAACACAAATAAGACCCCATTCCGTGATATTTTTGGAAAGGCCTCTTAATGAAAAGCGGTTGAAACCACGACTGTGCTTAATATGGCCAAAGACTGGTTCAAAATCTATTTTCCTTTGTCTATACTTATTTTCCTCTTCTTCAGTATATAAAAGTTCCCTGACTTCCTTCCTCTGTTTTTGGTTTTCCATTGAGACCTTTATACTTTTGGTTTCTTTCCCTTTAGCACAAGTGTCTTGAAAAGGACAGTTTGGGCACTCCGTAGAAAGATAGGTCCTTTTAATAGAATTTGACGGGATGAGTAAATTCGATTTACATAAGCATAGATGATAATTTTTAACATCATTTTAGGGTGATAAGGTGGTCGTCCTCCACCAGAATGAAGGGAGGATAGAATGTTTGGATTCATTTTTTCAACAGCCTAATCTACAATTCGGCACAGATGCTGTTCGGGGATACGGACCTCAATTTCAATAGGTAGAACTAATTGTCCTGTTGCGTATAATTCATGTACATAAGAAAATCATTCCTTTCTGGTGTTTGTGGTTTGGTAACTTCATTTTACCAAATGGAATGATTTTCTTATTTTTTGTACAATGTCGTTTATTAATTTTTACACTCTGTTGATTGGAGAGGAAGGGGCGAAGACTCCTGCGGGAGTACGGGGCTGGGGAGACCCCGCAGGCGCTTTAGCGCCGAGGAGGCTTCCCGGCACGCCCGCAAACTGCTCGCCCCTGGAGCGGAAATCAACAGACAAATTTATTAGAGCTATACATAAAAAAGGGGCTGCTCCTAAAAGTTACACTTTTGGGACAGCCTCTTATTTTTTATATTTTTATGCTGCTTTTGAATTCAGTCTTAGGCTTGGTGAATTCCACATTTCAATCCATTTTTTTATAGCTGTAACCATGATGACAATACCAAGGACAAGCATAATGATGGATAATATCCCGTTTAATACACTGTAACCTGCGGCAGCTGGGTTAAGATAAACATTTTTGACCATCCAGTAGCCTGCATAGTTAACGGTTACAAACAAGTAAGCCAGCGGCACTAGGCAAGTAAACATATACCAGCGTTTATCAGCAATCTTAAGTATTACTGTTGCACCAACAATAAGGCCGATAGACGCCATCAACTGGTTAGAAACACCGAATAGGGCCCAAACAGAACCGATGTCCCCTGAGAAAAGTAAATATCCCCACATAAAGCATGCCAATGCACTTGCAAAAATCGAACCTGGAAGCCAGTCTGTCTTTTTCAACGGCTTATATAACTCCCCAAAGAAATCCTGAATTAAGTAGCGTGCAACACGAGTTCCAGAGTCAATGGCAGTTAAGATAAATACTGCTTCAAACATAATCACAAACTGGAAGAAATAGGATGATAGTTTCGCAAACCACGGAATACTTGTGAATACATAAGTCATACCAACGGCTAATGTTACTGCACCGCCAGTTCTGCCCTCAAGATTGATGCCAATCTCCTCTGCCAACTTTGGTAATTGGTCAACGTGCATTCCTAATGTTTTAAATACCTCAGGTGAAGAGTTAATCGCAAAATAATCAGCAGGCTGAAGAGCTGTCGCCGCAATCAATGCCATAATCCCTACTACACATTCAACTAACATTGCGCCAAAGCCCACTACCTTAATGTCTGACCAGCGATCTAACATTTTTGGGGTTGTTCCTGAACCAACAAAGGCATGGAAACCGGAAATCGCACCGCAGGCAATCGTGATAGAAATAAACGGCCATACAGGACCTGAAAGAACCGGACCTCCGCCATCGATAAATTTTGTAAATGCTGGCATTTCAATCGAAGGATTGATAATAAAAACACCAATAATCAAAGCGATAAAAACACCAATCTTCATAAAGCTGCTCAGGTAATCCCGTGGAGCAAGCAACAGCCATACTGGCAGCGCCGCTGCAAAAAAAGCGTAAATTGGTAAAATAATTGCTAATGTTTTCGTGTCTAATGTTAACCATTCACCTAAAACCGTATGCTGTACCCATGGTCCGATGAAAACACCTACCATGACAAGAATGAAACCAACGGTTGATGTTAATTTCAAATTGCCTGTTTTCTTATAGAATATCCCTACGCCCATTGCAATTGGAATGGTAATTCCCACAGAGAACGTGCCCCATGGATTGTTTTCAAGAGCATGCAGAACAACCATTGAAAGACCTGCCATGGTGATGGTGATGATAAACAGCATTGCAAGACCCGTACAAAAACCGGCCACTGGGCCAAGTTCTTCTTTTGCTACCTCTGATAAAGATTTTCCTTTTTTACGCATGGAAGCGAAAAGGACAACTGCATCGTGAACTGCTCCTCCAATTACGGCCCCAATCAGCAGCCAAAGCAGTCCTGGCAAATACCCGAATTGGGCTGCAAGGATTGGACCAACAAGCGGACCTGCTGCTGCAATTGCGGCAAAATGGTGGCCGAAAGTCACCCATTTATTGGTTGGAACATAGTCCTTGCCATCATTTAATTCATGAGCAGGGGTCGGTTTTGAATCATCTAACTTCAAAACTTTTGCTGCCATGAATGTTCCGTATAAGCGATAGGCAATCATTAAAATACAAATAGAGCCGATCACAATTGAAACCGCATTCATTTCTATATACCCCCTTGGTTCATTTTGCTTGTACCACTATTTTAATAAATGAAAACGCAATCATTTGATTTTCAAAATAAAACGCAGAATCAGACCGTTAAAATGTAAAAATGAGTGTATGAAATACAAAAAACAGCTGCTTAAAAGCCAAGCAGCTGTTTTAAATCTTTTGTGTAGGTTCTACTGACAGGTACCTTTTCGCCGTCTATCATTGTTAAATTATAAGTAGAATTAAACCATGGCTCAATTTCTATGATAGCATTTACATTTACCAGGTATGCACGATGAACCCGAAGAAAGGAGGAATGCTGCAGCCGTCTTTCCAGATTGATGAGTGGTTCATTTATCGTATACTTTTGCTTCTCGGCAGCAATCACAGTTTTCCCTTCATTCGTCCCTACATAAAGAATTTCGTTCGTGTTTATTAGGATTATCTTTTCATCCATCGAAATAGCCAGCTTTTCGGTCCGATCATTCATCTTCGAGCTTATTCCGGCAGTCATCGTCAACTTTGGTCCTTCAATTCCTATAATTTTATATAGCTTTTCAGTCGTTTGCTTAATTCTTTTCTCGTCAAATGGTTTTAATAAATAATCAACAGCATCTAGTTCAAACGCTTTTAATGCATATTCATCAAAAGCTGTAGCAAATATAATCAAAGGAGGATAGTCCAACGAATTCATCTTGGCGGCAAGATCCATTCCGCTTTCACCCGCAAGCTGAATATCCAAAAAAATAACATCAATATCAAGATTCGCAAGCTGCTCCATGGCAGATTCGATACTATCTGCCTCACCCATGATTTCCACTTGTTTGCTTCGCTTTAACAAATAGGCTAACTCATCCCTTGCCAATGGTTCATCATCGACAATAAAAGCTTTTAACACTTTGCTCACCCCGCGTGCTGCCTTTTAATTGGCAATGTAATCCATACTTTTGTTCCTTTGCCGGGTTCACTTTCAATTTGAAACGACCCTTCTGCTCCATAAAGCTCTTCTATCCGCTTTTTAATATTCCATAAAGCAGTCCCTGTACCGCTTGAAGAGTCCACTGTTTGGTTGCCTATCAACCCTAATTGTTCAATTGGAATACCATTCCCATTGTCTTCCGTAAGCAGCACCATTTTCCCCCCTTCCTGATTGGCCTTAACCCGTACAATCCCCTTTTTTATTTTTGGAAATGCGTAACGAATGGCATTCTCAATAAGAGGCTGCAGAGTAAATGGAGGAATAAGGACTTTTTCCAGTGCCGGATCTATCTCAAGATTTACCTGGTAACGATCAGGAAATCTAGCCTGCTCAATTGTCAAATAGGCCTGTACATGCTCAAGTTCCTTCTCTAGAGGAATAAGCATTTGTCTTGCCCCTTGAAGGTTACTCCGGAAAAAAACACTTAGCTGGAGCAATAAATTCCTAGCCTTATCAGCATCAATGCGAATAAGACTGGAAATCGTGTTAATTGCGTTAAATAAAAAATGGGGATGTACTTGAGCCTGCAGTGCTTTAATCTCTGCATCCTTCAGCAGGCGGCTTTGCATTTCCAGCTCTGCCATTTCCAATTGGACGGAAAATAACTTGCCCAACCCTTCCGCAAGTTCCTGTTCAACACGGTCAAGCTTGTCCGCATCGATAAAGTACAGCTTCATTGTACCTACAATTTTGTCATCGACCTTTAAAGGCAGGACAATGGCAGCTTTTAAAAGGCATTTAGGATGAAAGCATTGTATTTCCTCTGCTGTTCTTGCAATCGTAATCTGGCCGCTTTCTAATACTTTTTTCGTTAACTCTGTAGCCATACTTCTTAATGGAAAATGATGATCGGAAGAAGCACCTTCATGGGCTAATACTTGGTGCTGGTTGGTTATCGAGATAGCATCCGCATTCGTCCATTTAAGAATAATTTCCGCTGCCTTAGTACAGGAGTCCACATTTAGGCCCTGCCGGAAGAATGGCAGTGTTTGGTTGGCGATATATAATGCTTTATGGGTTTGCAGGGCACGCGTCCGTTCTTGTTCTTGAAAAATGCCCTGAATAATCCAAATAAATATAAGGGTCCCAAAGCCATTCATCGTAATCATTGGTAGGGCAATAGTTTTGACAAGATATATAGCTTCTTCATAAGGTCTAGCGATTAAAAGAATAATTCCCATTTGGACGCATTCCATCAAAATCCCCATTACAACAGCCTTCCATGGAGAGTTTTCTTCTTTAATCCTAAAGCGCCTGCCTAGGATTCCAGTTACAATTCCCGCCAGAATTGTTGATACTGCACATGCTGTTGCCGTGAATCCTCCAAGGGTTAACCTATGAAGACCGGCAATTAAACCCGCTCCAATGCCGACGATTGGGCCGCCTAGCAGGCCCCCGATTGCAACTCCCATGATTCTTGTATTGGCAATCGCACTCGTACTGTCCATACCTGTCAGCCATTCTTCCGAGGTAATGACTCCATGTCCAATCTCAATGCCTGTATAATTACTGATGACCCCAAACGCCCCAAAAATGGCAATCATCGCAGCCTTCGCAGAAAATCCGTGTTCATTATTAATCACCTGTCGAAAGGAATTAATCCTAGACAGGATAAACGCTGCAATGATAAGAACTCCAACACGCTCAAGCATTAGCGGTAATAATTCCAGCATATAAATCTTCCTTTTTTTTAATAAATGAAATAGAATACGTAATTACTATACCAGAAACAGAAAAATTTCAACTTTAAAGGATAAAAAGCCAAGAGTTCTCACTCCTGACCTTATTTTTAAAGAATAATATCCACCCAAACTTTCACAGCTACCAAGAAAATTAATATCCCCATAATCATTTGCAGAACTTTTGTATTCATTCTCTTCCCTGCATTAGCACCAAGCGGCGCCGCCAGCAAACTGGCCACAACCAGTATCAGCGCAGGTAAAATGTCGATGTGGCCGGTAGTGATTTTTCCGGTAATCGAACCAATAGAGGAAATAAGGGTAATCGCCAATGATGAGGCAATGGTCATCCGGGTCGGTATCTTTAATACGACAAGCATGATAGGTACCAAGAGGAAAGCACCACCAGCCCCCACAATGCCCGCTCCAATTCCGACGATAAAGGCCAATGCTGCCCCCAGCCATTTATTAAATTGCACTTGATCTAGCGGGATATTATCAATCCCTTTTTTCGGGATAAAAATCATAATGACAGCAATTAAAGCAAGAATACCGTATACAATATATATGCTGCTCTCGGGTAATTGTGAAGAAACGAATCCTCCAATAAAACTTCCAAGCAAAATACTGATCCCCATATAGGCAATAAGCGTTTTATTTAAATAACCACCCTTCCGATAGGCTAAGACACCCCCGATTGTGGCAAAGAAAACTTGGATGGCCGTTATTCCTGAAACCTCGTGTGCTGTAAAATGGCCGACACCCAGCGCCGGGGGGATATACAAAAGCATCGGGAAATTTATGATGGCCCCGCCTATTCCCAACATACCCGATAGAAATGCACCTAAAAATCCAATAACAAAAACTGTGATGATAAAACTAATAGCCATGACTCCCCCCTAAAAGTAAGGAACAATTTAGTCCCTTCCCACAATAAATATTACAGGTTGATGCCCAGTTGCACAAGAAATGTCTGGTTAAACATCAATACTCATATGGGTTTTTTGCAAAAAAAAAAGAGGGCACCTCCACTCTTATTAACGGCTTTTCACGAGTAGATTTACGGCCTCTTTTACTAGTTCTTCCATGTTTTTATCCCCATGCTCTTCTGCTTTTTGTACGCACTCCACCAAATTGGAGCTTACAATAACACCAATTGTGCGATCAATCGCAGTTCTAGAAGCAGATAGCTGGGTAATAACATCTTTACAGTCCTTATTTTCTTCCATCATTTTTAATATCCCGCGTAACTGCCCTTCAATACGTTTGACTCTATTTTTAATTTGATCATTATAGTCCAAATCACTTACCTCCAAATAAAACAAGCATTGCCATGATTTATATTATACCCGCAAAGGTATATTGTCAACCAACTTAAGACTATTAGCATTTCTCCGCGATTTAGCTCTTCCATATTCACCTAATCTTTATGACCCCCATATGATAAAAATAAACGGCTAACTATTGATATTTAAGGGAGATACTGTATAATTCATAGTATAAACATAGGAATTAGCGGGATAGGGAGGCTAAAGAGTGATGCGTTTTATTAAAAACCTTTTCGTTGAACATTGCCCGAAATGCAATAAAGTATTGGAAACAAACAAATCCAATTTATTAAGCTCAGTTGTCGTAAAATCCTGTCCCGAACAGCACTATCAAAAAGAATATCACCCAGCTTTTGAGACATTTATTGAAAGCGACACCGTATCCTAAAAGGCGGAGCTTCACAGCTCCGCTCATTATAGTTTTTATTACATATGAATTTTTCGTTTTATTTAGAGACAATGTAGAGTTCTTTTTGGAATTTTTCTAATATCTCTTCAAACAAGGAATTAATTAAAAGAGGAAACAAATCTTCGAGGGCTTCATAATAGTCCTGACCTAATAACTCGCGCAAAATCACATATCTCTGAAACAGCAGGGCTATTTCGAAGTCAATGCCCATGTCATATAACCCATTAAACAAGTCTTCTTTCGGTAATTTTCTTATTTTCTTCAGAATCTTTTCATTTTTTTCGATAAATTTTTCATTGAGATAATGGGTTACATAGTCTGTATAAATCATTTGCCCGATTTCATTTGTTCCTTTTTCGGAATGATTAAAACCGATGACACGGTCTTCCTTTTTTTCCTGAAGGATAAATGTTTTATTGCCGCTTAAATGGGTGATGAAATTCTTCACGCTTTTATCAAAAATTTTATCAAACTCGATGATTTGATGCAGTTTGACAGCAAAATCCTTATGTTCCTCCCCCACGACGAATAACCGGTCTACAATTGGCAACAGCTTTAAAACCCCTTCAGAAAGCTTGCTAGAAGCATCATAAATAATAATATCATGTTTTTTCTTCATCGCTTTGACTCTTCGTTTTTGTTCCGTTAATGTCAGCTTGGCAAATTCATGGATTAATTCGTTTGAACAATCTTCTTTTTCTAGAGTCCCATATGATATAAAAGCAACGGATAATTTTGTGTTTGTCTTAAGCCAGTTATATATCGATAATGACAGTTCCGTGACACCAGATTTTGCTTTAGGGGAATAAAAACCAACCAAATACATGTTTCTCACCTGCCTTATAGTTATTCATATTCAGGTATGAAACTATTTGGTTAGACAAACTCCCATACTTACAAAACGCTTTCTTGGCCCGCCTCCATATATAAACACCCCCGATAAAAATTTTTCAAAAGACAATCCCATTTTCCTACGGTTTGCATTTACTATACCTGAGAGGAGATGAATAGACGAATGAGCGATAAAACATTTCATCACTTTGCCCATGAATTAGTAAATGAAGAAGTGAATGTTGTTACAACTCAAGGAAATTTTGAAGGAAGGCTGCTTTTAGTCGGTTCAGATATTATTGTCCTGCAAAATAGAATGGCAGCTCGACGTAGAATTATCATTAGGATTCTCGAAATCGTTGCACTGTTTCGGGCAGAAATAAGGCCAACAGGTCCATTTGGATTTATGGGCGCCGCTCCTGAATTTGAGGAATCCCATGAAAGCCGTGATCACGAGCACAACTAATCATGTAAAAATCCGCATTAAAAATACATGTTTGTCTATACGCCCCAAAACCTCCAGACATACCCTGTAGTAAAGGATGTTGGAGGTGAAATGCATGAGCGGCGGCGGCGGAGCAGGATTTGCTTTAATCGTAGTTCTGTTTATTTTGTTGATTATTGTTGGTGCAAGCTTTATGGGCGGTTACTTTTATTAATAAATACCGTTAATATGGTAACCCACCATAAAAGACGATCTATTTGCAAAAAATAGATCGTCTTTTTCATTCTTTAAAGGCTAATATTTTAATATCTTTTTTGTTAATATGAAAATAATTAAGATAATAGATGGCAGGGTGATAAATTTGGACAAAGCGAAATTCCTTACTGAGTTAAAAAATCATGAGCTTTCGCTGTTAAATCAGCTTATTAATTATCAGGAAGTATTTTGGCTGAATGGTAAACTTGACCAAAATCAGGAAGGAGTCGAAAAGTTAACTTTAACATTGGCGGATATTAAGGAAGCGGAGAAACGTTTAGAGCGTCTTGCCCCCTATATCGCCAAAGTGTTTCCTGAAACACAAGAAACTGGCGGCATAATTGAATCTCCGCTCGTAAAAATTCCAAGCATGAAACAAAAAATGGAAAAAAGATTTGGACTGACTATTCCTGGTGAGCTTTGGTTAAAATGTGACAGCCACCTTCCTATTTCGGGGTCTATTAAAGCACGAGGCGGAATATACGAGGTTTTGAAACATGCTGAAAAATTAGCCTTAAACCAAGGGCTTTTTACAATAGATGATGAATACTCCATTATAGACAGCGATGAATTTCGCAGTTTCTTCTCGGGTTATTCAATTTCAGTCGGTTCGACTGGAAATCTCGGTTTAAGTATCGGAATTATGAGCGCAAAGCTTGGCTTTAATGTTACTGTACATATGTCTGCGGACGCCAAACAGTGGAAAAAGGATCTGCTGCGTTCAAAAGGAGTAAAAGTGGTTGAATACGAATCGGACTACAGCAAAGCGGTTGAGGAGGGCCGACGTCAGGCAGAGGCTGACCCGTCCTGTCATTTTATTGATGACGAAAATTCCCAAGATTTATTTCTGGGTTATGCCACTGCTGCATTGCGGTTAAAAAATCAATTACGAGAATTAAAGTTAGCGGTGGATGAAAATCACCCGTTATTTGTATACCTGCCATGCGGAGTTGGCGGAGGACCTGGCGGTGTAGCTTACGGTCTAAAGCTACTGTTTAAAGATAATGTTCACTGTTTCTTTGCCGAACCCACTCATTCCCCATGTATGCTGCTGGGAATGATGACAGGCCTTCACGACCAAATTTCCGTGCAGGATATTGGCCTAGATAATCTTACCGACGCGGATGGGCTCGCTGTCGGCAGACCTTCCGGCTTTGTTGGGAAAATCATCGAGCCATTTTTAAGAGGGATTTATACGGTAAGTGATGAGAAGTTGTATAAACTGCTGAAGGATTTGGCAGACTCAGAAAAAATTTATTTAGAACCCTCTGCATTAGCCGGTATGCTTGGTCCAGTGAGGCTTGCTGGCGAAGGTGAGGATTATTTGAACAGGCATCATTTATCTAAAAAATTAGGCAAAGGTACGCATATTGTTTGGGCGACCGGAGGAAGTATGGTGCCGAAGGAAATAATGGAACAGTATTATCAAAAAGGTTTACAGCTGTCTTTAAATTCATAAGGTAATTGGGCCACTGTCTGGTAATGGCAGCGGCCCTTTTTATAGTATCCCAAATTGGGCAATATGTTTTCTAAAAGTTATATCTTTCCTAGGAAAATCTGACTCTTCCTTTAGCAGTTTATTCAGCATGATTAATGCTTCATTAATAAAAGGACCTTTATTAAGCATGACGCAATCAGCCCTCTTCGCCTGAGCCGCATCAGTAATTTCCGAGCGCGCCGTCATTCCTTTTTTCGTCAGTTTTTCCAAAACACCGGTTGCCCAAATAACTGGTATATACGCGGCTGAACATATTGATATAATTTCCTCTTGAACAAAAGATAGATTTTCTGGCCCCACTTCTACAGCCAGATCTCCCCTTGCAATCATAATTCCAAATTTCTTAAAATGTAACCCCTCGAGAATAATTCTTGATAATTGATGAACAGCCTCCTTTGTTTCTATTTTTGCTACAACAGCCAAATCTGGAGCTGATTGTTTTTCCAATTCCTCTTTTAGTTTTTTCAAATCCAGCGGTGAATGAACAAAGGATATTCCAACAATATCAGCATGTTTTGTAATAAAGGCCAGATCCTGGATATCCTTTTCCGTTAGAGCTGGAACATTTAAGCTTAGGAGGGAATCAGGTAAATTTAATCCTTTCCCTTGTTTAACCTGCTGTGGAATATTGGAAGGTGATTGGATTTCTACTTCTACATAATCTTTTGCGATACGTTTAACAATACCCAGGATTTTTCCATCGTCGATGAAAATGCGGTCCTTGATTCGTACATTCCGAAATGCCTTTGCAAGAGTTACTGGGACCCCTGCAGGACCATCTGCTGATGCGGGGTGGCCTGTATAATGTAAATCAAGATATAAGCGCAAATAATCTCCATTTTTAACAAAAATATCAAATGGCTGCAGCTTGCCAATCCGCACCTTCGGACCAGCCAAATCCATAAAAATTTTACAGTTCTGATTCGGGTAATTTTCGTCTTTTAAAAGCTTTTTCTCCGTCCTCCGTAAAGATTCAATAATTTGTTCCCACACTTCTTGATTATGATGAGCACAATTTATTCTGGCAATATTCATCCCATTTAAAAGCAATTGCTCCATTAATGCTGGTTCCTGGATGGATTTTGCATCAAGAGTAACCATGACGGTGGACTGGAGGTTATGACTTCTTTTACCAAGGAGTTCAAGAGACCGTTCCATGGCAATTTGTTTTGATTCTAGCGGAGAAGAAATATGGAGGCTTGTAGATGGAATGACTGATACATCTAAATTTTCTAAAATTTTCTCAAGTGTATATAAAACATGCTTCTGAGATAGATCCAGCGATGCAAAACCTTTGACTTCCAATTGTTCTGACAACTGGTAATTGATTTTTTCCCTTAAAGACAGATAGGCAACTAAATTATCCCGATTAGGTATATTATGGGATAAAGGGAAGTTTATAATGGCATGTTCACATTCCTGCTTCACTTGATAATCTATGCTCATCATTGTTTGAATGAAATCTTGAGGATTTATGGTACCCACTCTAATTCTCTCCCCATTAAAAATTAAATTAAGGTTTGTTGGGTTCATGCCAAAACGTTTCTCCATCATAAAATTTTATGCAACAACAGTAGTTGTGATGTATGTACGGCTTATTACCGATGTTTTATAAATACAAAAATTGACAACGAAAAGAAGCGGTATTGCCCAATATAAAATATGCCAAAAAAAGTACACGCACTAGGCATGTACCATATTAAATCCTTTTAATTAGACAAAAACCAGCAAGAGCCAGAGGTATAAACAGATTAAGGTAAAAATTAATGTTGGTGGAATCACTAGAATGGTTACTTTAATATACTCTATCCAGGAAATATGAATTTTATTGTTTTTGAGGATGTGCATCCATATGAGGGTCGCCAAGGTTCCAATCGGTAATATGAGCGAGCCGATGTCACTGCCAATAATGTTAGCGAGATAGACAGTTTTCATGGTTAATGGATCTAGTCCCATTTCCGTCAACGCCAAGGTTGATATCATTAAGGCTGGATGGTTGTTAAAAATATTAGAGAGCAGTGAGGTGATCACACCCATCGTTAAGTTTGCATGAAATAAACTGTCATTAACTATCGATTTTAAATGCACAAGTAATAAATTTGTTAAACCGATATTATGAAGCCCATAAATGATGACATACATTCCGAAAGCAAAAATTAAAATATGCCATGGTATCTTACCGAGTACATCTTTGGGACTGATTTTTAAATGAATCCATCTCCAGATCAGAAGGATAATGGACCCTAGTACTGCCACCAACGAAACTGATATCCCAAGATAAGAGGCAACGAATAAACTAATTCTCACTAAGAATACAAAGATTAGCATATTAATCATCAGCTTTTTCTGTTGATCAAATAAACTATCATTATTTTTCTGCAAAGGATGATAGAGACGATTTTTTTGAAGTGGAATACAGTATGAATGGAAGCGGATTTGTTGAGGAATATCTTTCCGAAATACAAGGAAAAGCAAAAATGATAAGAATACAAGCCCTATGACTCCTGGTATGAACATCATTTCTGTCTGCAAATAAAGGTCCATTCCGATAAGCTTCAATGCAATTAGATTAACGATATTGCTGACCCCGATAGGCGCACTTGATGCTGTTGCAATCAGGGCGCCGCTCAATAGATAAGGAATCATTTGGCGAACCTTTAAACCCAAATTTTTTAGAATTAAGATTAATATTGGTGTGGTAATCAGGATGCTTCCATCATTGTTAAAAAATAGTGTCATTAAAAAGCAAAGTAACAAGGTGTACCAATATAGCCGTATACCAGACCCTTTTGAAACTTTTAACATAAGAGCTGCAGTCCAGCTAAAAAAGCCAAAGCTCTCAAGCACGATCGCCATTACTATTGTGGCAATGATTGTGATGGCTGCCCCTGTTACTTTTGAACTAATATCTATTAAATCGCCAATTGAAACACTGCCGCTTAAGAAAACAACGAATGCTCCAACTGTTACGGGTATTGCTTCGTTCATATTTTTTGGACGGATAAAGATCATTGCCATTGTCAACAGAAAAGTAATAATGGTGATGACTACCGTCGATGTTTGATACATAAAAATTTGTACTCCTTTCAATTCATGCACCGATTTTTTAAATCCTACCTCTTGTCCCTTGTATATAGTACGTCCTTATGTACAGGCCGGGACTAAACGGATATAACGACTTCTGATAAATCAGCAAAAATCTATAAAATTATTTAAGGGTTATAGCCCCTGTTTTGATTAACTGGACTGTTATCATAAGCCTTATTAACTAGGTGTTTGTACCATTTTTTTATAAAACAAAAACCGGCACTGTTAGAAAAGTACCGGTTTAAATCAAGATATTTTTAAGTTACTGTTTGCTTTAAATGCTTTCTGTTATCTGCCTATACCTTAATCACCGCTGCTGCCTGACCCATTTCCTGAGCGGCCTCTCCTTCGGCGTCTTTTTCCGCCTTTTCTTTTGCCACCGCTGCCTGACCCACTTCCGCTTCCGGAACCGCTGCCACCGCCTGATTGGTGTTTTCTTCCGCCTTTTCTTTTGCCACCGCTGCCTGACCCACTTCCGCTTCCGGAACCGCTGCCACCGCCTGATTGGTGTTTTCTTCCGCCTCTTCTTTTGCCACCGCTGCCTGACCCGCTGCCTGACCCACTTCCGCTTCCGGAACCGCTGCCACTGCCTGATTGGTGTTTTCTTCCGCCTCTTCTTTTGCCACCGCTGCCTGACCCGCTGCCTGACCCACTTCCGCTTCCGGAACCGCTGCCACTGCCTGATTGGTGTTTTCTTCCGCCTCTTCTTTTGCCACTGCTGCCTGACCCGCTGCCTGACCCACTTCCGCTGCCTGACCAGCTGACACTGCCTGAATAACGTCTTCTTCCGCCGCTCCTTTTGCCACTGCTGCCTGACCCGCTGCCACTTCCGGAACCGCTTCCTGAGCCACTGCCACTTCCGGAGCCGCTGCCACTTCCTCTACCTTTATGTCTTCGTCTTTTTCCTTTGCTGCCTGACCCGCTTCCGGAACCGCTGCCTGAACCACTGCCACTTCCGGAGCCGCTTCCCGAACCACTGCCGGAGCCGCTGCCACTTCCTTTACCTTTATGTCTTCGTGGTCCTTTTCCTTTGCTGCCTGACCCACTTCCGGAACCGCTTCCCGAACCACTGCCTGACCCGCTGCCTGACCCACTGCCTGAATGGCCACTACTGCCGCTTTTACTGCCATGTCTTCCTGCGCTGTCAGCGCTCTCATTCTTTCTCCTTCCCCGCTTGCCTTTTCCAACAGGATTATTATGCATAAATGCTACAACCCCATTTTCTTCTGCTTCTAAAAGTAATTGTTGAACGTCAAGCTTCAACATTATATAAATCACCACTTTCATTAACATTTATTTTCTTTTCCAATGTATGAAAAATAGGACCTATTTGATATAGACAAATATATATTTTTATTATTAATGCTTTTTAGTTTCATACACCCCTTGGGAGCGAAATGCATATATCTAGAAAAAAATATTGTATAGGGGTATTCATGTGTTAAAATATGAAATTTTTATTAATGCAAAATGGTTAAGAAGATTGGATAACGACATTTGGAATGATGATTTGGTACCAGCTGTATTAAAAATCGGGGAAAATCAATATAGAATAAGCCTTTCGTATCGAGGAAATGTGATAAGAGAGAAGAAAAAAAAGTCCTACCGTATTGTATTTGATAAACCGGAAACGGTTAACGGCGCTCATGAAATACACCTTAATGCTGAATTCTCTGATATATCTTTGTGCCGAAACAAACTATCCCTTGATTTTTTTGATCGTATAGGCGTAATTTCTCCTCATTCACAGCATATCCTTTTGTTCATAAACGGAAAATGTAAAGGAATCTATTTAGAAATTGAATCATTCGACCAATATCTACTTAAAAAAAGGAAATTGCCTAAAGGTGCTATTTTCTATGCCACCAACAATAAAGCAAATTTCTCCTTAATAACTAAGAAAAATGAACTTAAAACCCGTTTAGATCAGGGATATACATTAAAATATGGCTTAAAAGAAGACGGGCTGGAATTGCAAAACTTCATTGCTATGATAAATACATTGAAAAATGAAGATTTTGAGGAGGAAATTCAGAGAGTTTTAGATGTAGATAAATATTTAAAATGGCTTTGCGGAGTAGTTTGTACACAAAACTATGATGGATTTATCCATAATTATGCCCTTTATAAAAATGGAGAAACCCAATTATATGAAATCAGCCCTTGGGACTACGACGGGACATGGGGCAGAAACCTGCATGGCCGGATGCTTGATTATGATTACGTACCAGTCACTGGATACAACACCCTTTCTGGAAGGCTTCTCCACAATCCAAATTTTTTGGGCAAATATAAGGACATCCTTTTAAATGTATTAGAAAATGACTTTACAATGGATGTCCAAGAGCCTATCATAAATGAACTTTTTGAAGGACTTAAGCCTTATATTTGTCTAGATCCTTATATAACTATGAATGAGGTTACATTTGATAAAGAAAAAAATGTTTTCTTTGAGTTTATTCGTAAAAGAAATGACTATTTAAAGAAACAAATAACGATACTTGTCTAGATAAAAAGTATATGATGTCCAATCATATACTTTTTTTGCCTATTTTTCGAGTCATTGCCAAAAAAAGGCTACTTTATTAGTACAACATCATCCCATGATACATATAGATGCAGTGTAAAAGTTTATTTTATTAAAAGGAGGAAAAACTTTTTATGAATAGAGATATGATGAAGTCGATGATCGGTAAAATCATTAAAATTGATCGAGGTGGCCCTGAATCAAGAATTGGAAAATTAATGGATGTTTACGATGACCATCTCGTGCTTCTCACTGAAAATGATGGAGTGGTTTATTACAACACACATCATATCAAAAGTGTAACGGAGAATGCCAAAGAGCAGCTGGAATTCAACATCGAAGTTCCAGAGGATTTCGAGTTCAAAAAGGCAGATAGTTTTCAAGGACTCTTGGATTCTCTTAAATTCCAATGGGTAAAAATTAATCGCGGGGGTCCAGAAAAACTGGAAGGTGTATTAAGCGATGTGAGCCACGATTTCGTTTCCCTAATCAATAAGGAAGAAGTAGTTCGTTTATCCATGTTCCATATTCGCAATATTAGCTACGGATTAAAGATTGAAAAGGCAGAAGAAGAAAAGTCCGATGACCAAACACAATCACAAGCACAATCTTCGGCTCAATCTGATAAAGACTCTTCACGTCAGCGGGTGGTCAAATCGCAGTCTTCTTCTAAACAAAATACAAAATAACACAATAATTCTTTGAGGTCGCTTCTCTTAAGGAGAAGCGACATCATTATCAAAAAGGAGGAAACTTAATGGGTTCTAATAATTTTTCAACTGTATTAGATTCGATGTTAGGATATTATGTGAATCTATATGTAGGTGAAGACATTCGTAATGGAAAATTAATTGGTGTTGAATCAGATTACGTTACATTAGAAGACGAAAATAACTATGTCTATTATTATAGTCTTGATAAGATTCAAGCCATTACCAAGAATACCAAACAATTTCAAAGTGATGAAATCACTACAGATTTCCTAAAAACACCAAGCTTAACTGAAGTGCTTAGTTCCTTAAGAGAATCTTGGGTAACCATCATTTGTTCGAATAATGTAAAGTTTAATGGGATTTTATCCCATCTGGACGATGACTTCGCAACATTAATTAGCGGCGAAGAACGAATTGTGATTAGATTAAACAATATTGCTAATGTTTTTAAAGGATATCTCAAAGATGAAAATAATGAAGAAGACAATTCAGACTCCAATACAGCGGAAAATATAGCTAAAAATAGAAAAGGGGAAGGACAAAAAGAGAAAACTGTTGAAGAAACGCCGGAAGCCGCCAAAACAGTAGTTGTAAATAAATCAGCAAAAGATGAAATTGTATGGTCACAATCCATTAAAAATGCTAAACAAAAATATGCTGCAGATACTCCAAAAATGAGGGTTGAGGAAGAAAACAAGAAGATCACTGATACTATCAATATAAAAGAAGAAGTAAAAGTTGAAGATGAACCAGGAACAAATATAAAAATCTTTAAAGGGGAAGATGAAAAACCTGCAAAAGTTTGGTCCCAACCTGTTAAAAACTTTTCAGGTGAACTTCATGAAGCAACGTCTGAAATAAACACTGAAATGAAAAAGAAAAAAATCGAGGCAGCTACTGAGGAAATAAACACTGACATGGAAAAGAAAAAAGTCGAAACAGCTCCAGCAAGTCAAAAGCAGGAAAAGAAAGAGGAAAAAACGGTTGTAACTCGAGTTAACCAAATTCAGGATACGAAAAAAGAAAAGGTCTCGCTGGAAAGTAAAAATACCCGTAAAAAAGATGAAAAGAAAATGGTTTTTCATGCATCAAATGAGTCTAGGTCTTCAGAAAAACAAAAGGCCATTGTACAAAAGAAAGAAAAAGAATTGGTGCAATTTTCCTCTATAAAGCAAACTTCGAAGGAATTGAACAATAAAAAATATGATGATAAACCGAAAGAGCAACCAGCAAATCCGTTCCGTTTTCTAGGTGAACCCGTAAATTCACGGGAACAAGAAAGAGATCCAATTTTTCGCGGATGGCCTATCATTCAAAATCCACGATTTTAAACTGATTTGAATTTAACACGATGATAAATTCTATTTTTCTAACTCATTCTGTTGAGACTTATAGCATCCTATTAATATACAAATATGAGTTGGGCAATTAATAGATGACTGTCATTAATACGACAGACGTGTTGGCCCTTCTCATTTTGTATAGTGGGATTCACAGAAAGGATGTGAGCAAATGTTCCTTAAAGACAACATCGGAAAATATATAAAAATAGAAATTTCCGGCAAGAAAATTTTAAGCGGCAAGCTGGTTGATATGGGCAGTGATATATGTGTACTTTTCAATGGTTATGATTACCTATATATCCCCACCGTTCATATTCAAAACTGGCAATTTTTAAAACAGTATGAAATTGATGAAATTACCATTAATGATGAACCTACTCCACTCTATAACCATAATGAGGAAATTTCCTTACGAAAAACATTGACAACAGCAAAAGGTATATTTACAGAAATTTACGTTACAAGTAAACAAGCATTACATGGTTATATAATAAGCATCATGAATAACTACTTTGTTTTTTACTCTCCTATATACAAAACAATGTTTATCTCCCTTAACCATTTAAAATGGTTAATACCTTACACTAATAATCAACGGCCATACGGCCTGAGCAACTCTAGTCTTCCTGTTAACCCGAGCAATATAACCTTTGCAAGATCGTTTGAAGTCCAAATCGAAAAATTAACGGGCCAATTAATTGTTTTCAATATCGGCGAAAACGACAATGTAATCGGCAAAATACAAGGAATCAAAAACAACTTCATTGAACTCATCACCGCAAAAGAAGACCCAGTCTATCTAAACCTGCAGCACATCAAGACCATGCACATTCCATAGACTAAGGAAAACTTGTCATGTTGGTAAAGTAAACAAGCTTTTTTCAGGTGTCAGGCACCGCTCATGGACATTTTACTTGTTTGTTCACGGGAGGTGGACAATTGGCTCCAAAAAAGGGCTGAGCAGTTTCTGTATAAAGAATCTGATTCAGCGCTTTTTTTGGTTTTAGTGTGTTCATTCTGCTTGTTTTACAGGCATTTTTTTAAGTTTTGAGCTTCTGAAATAATTTTATCTATTAATTCACTTACGGATAAGGATCGTGCTAATCTTGGGCTTTGGCCGGACCATAATGACATATAATCGTGATTACCTTGTGCAGCAGAGGCTTTCCTTATTGCTTTTGTCAACTCGTTTTGCACTGGATAGTCAGGGAGTTTATCCTCAATTTCTTCATGGATTTCGATAAACTGATTTTTTACCCCCCTTGCCAATTTACCGGAAAAAGCTTTAGTCAAAACGATTTCGTCCTCATGAGCGCTAAGGACTGCATGTTTATGTAGTCGATTGGCACCGCTCTCTTCACAAACCAAGAAAGCAGTCCCCATTTGTACCGCTAAAGCGCCCAAACATTTAGCTCCCATCAATCCTCGTCCGTCCATGATTCCCCCCGCTGCAATTACAGGAATCCCTACCCTATCAACGGCTTGTGGAATTAGTGACATTAACCCAATTAAACTTTGTTGATCATCATCTAAGAAAGTCCCACGGTGCCCACCTGCTTCCATTCCCTGAACAACAACAGCATCCATCCCGGCCTCTTCGTTTAATATGGCTTCTTTAACAGTAGTGGCAGTCCCAATCACAATGACGGAATGTTTTTTTAGCATGGTCGTGATTTCTGCTGAAGGCAGCCCAAAGGTAAACGAACAAACAGGAATTTTCTCTTCAATGATGATAGTAACCTGTTCCTGGAACGACTTGAGGTCATTTTCAAAGTTAGGGAGCTTTGGCCCGTCTGTTATCCCTAATTTTTCGTGCAGTGGAAATAAAATAGATTTGGCTTCTCTTACCTTATTCGCTTCTGCAGAATATGGACTTGGAACAAATAAATTAACACCAAAATTTTTTGAGGTTAATTGTCGAACTTCATGAATTTGCTGCCTCAATTGACTAGGACTTAAATAACCCGCGCCGACCATTCCAAGTCCGCCACTATTTGAAACCGCAGCCACTAACTCAGAAGATGTAACCCCACCAGCCATTGGTGCCTGAATAATCGGATACTCGATTTCTAGCATTTTAGTTAAAGAATTTTCCCACATAATATACCTCCTAGCTTTAGTATCGTTCATAGGAACGGTAATTTAACTATAACGATTAGCTTCTTATTCCCACAAGAAAATAATGATATTTTGTGCAGTATAAAAAGAAATCGATTCGAAAATTATGGTAAACTTACAGATGAATATACTGTAAATTGTAGAGCAGGTGAATAAATGGAACGCATTATTTTATTTGATGGGCTATGCAATCTTTGCAACAATAGCGTCCAATTTATATTAAAAAGAGATCCCTCAGGCCGATTCAAATTTGCTTCCCTTCAAGGTGAAGCAGGGCAAAACTTACTCAAAAAATTCGGATTATCCAATGATGTTAAGAGTTTTGTTTATATTGAAGATGAAAAAATCCATCTTGAATCAACAGCAGCTCTAAAAATTTGCAGGGAACTTTCCGGCCCTTTGAAGCTGCTCAATGTCCTGCTCATTATCCCCCGCCCTATTCGCGACTTTTTATATAAAACAATTGCCAACAACCGCTATAAATGGTTTGGAAAATTAGAAAGCTGCATGCTGCCAAGGCCGGAATGGAAAAAAAGATTCTTAGATTAAAGGAGATGTCTAGATACAAAAAGCACCATCTTGGTGTTTCTGTTATTCAAATTAAGACTTAGGATGATTTAAATCGCAAACAACCCCATATAAATCTTGAATTTAGCAAATTTGGCTCCCCAGAATGTATCCTGCAATTCCATATAAACATTCCCACCATCAGATATGAAATACTGTGTAATAGGACTTCTCAATCAAAACACTCCTTAAAAAACCATCAGTATTATTTACCGCACAATCCAGCTTGAATCCTAAAAAAATAATTTTTCAAGAACCGGTAAACGACTTTTTATGGAAGGCACCAATGTACGTAAAAATTTCCTCTCCGCTTTCAGGCAACGCTGTGTCCGGCACCAGTTTTAAGAACATTGCCCGATACGGTTCTGGTACCCATATATAATGATGGATGTAATCAGTTATGGTAAAGCCGCATTTTTCCCAAAACTGAATTCTTGCAAGGTTTTCTGGGGTATGGTCGGATTCAACCTCTATAACAAGACTCTCACATTGGCCTTCATGTGTTGCCCATTCTTTAACATAAGTAATCATGTTATGACCAATTCCCTGGTTTTGAAATGCTTCTTGTACAGCAAGATAATCAATTAATAACGCAGATATTCTACTAAGTTTTCCGCTAATCGCCATGACCACAGCCTGATTGTTCAAAAACCCCACATGCAAAAAACAAAGCTTTTTCCGGAACATGTTACCGATGATCTTTTCCGGCTTTGCCCCTTTTCCGGCAAAAGCCTCCTCATAGATAGGATAAACTCTGCTCCATAAAGCCTCATCCCAGTAGTCAATTGTTATAAATTCCAATAAAGGACAACCTCCATAAAGTGCTTTGTATCATCATACCCATAAATCCAAATAAAAAAGACCCTAAACAAAGTCAAGGGTCAAAGCGAGAACTTAGCGGTCACAACTAAGCCTCAAATTAGGAGGTCTAAACTCAGAAGAATTTAAACATCTATAGTGTAACATTTTCTAAAAATTCATTCAATAGTTTAAAGTGCTAAAGACTAAAAGTATTTTAAAAATTCAGGAAAACAAACTGTTTTTTGCCCCAAAAATCCCTACTATTTAACGACCTTTTTCAAAAATAATTTCTTTGTTGACAAACCTGTATATACAAGTCATAATGAAAACGTAATCAAAACTTGTATATACAGGTTATCCAAACAAACTAGTAAACCGCATACAAAACCTGTATAAAAATAAGGATTTGATAAAAATATAGGAAACAAATGGGTATCACCCATTTCGTTAGGGGGAAATCAGATGAGTAAATACACAGATCCTTCAAAAGAATTACTCAAACATATTGGCGGTAAAGAAAACATTGCGGCCGTTACTCACTGTGTAACCAGAATGAGGTTTGTTTTAAATGATCCATCTAAAGCCGATGTAAAAAGTATTGAATCAATTGGACTTGTAAAAGGTACATTTACCCAAGCTGGTCAATTTCAAGTCATTATTGGAAATGAAGTTTCTAGTTTTTATAATGAATTTGAAAAAATTGCTGGTGTTGAAGGTGCTTCAAAAGAAGAAGCACAAATAGCAGCAAAGAAAAATCAGAACTGGCTGCAGCGTATGATGGGGCATTTAGCTGAAATCTTCACACCATTAATCCCGGCCCTTGTAGTTGGCGGTTTAATCCTTGGATTCCGAAATATTATTGGCGACATTAAACTATTAGATGAAGGAACAAAAACCATTGTAGAAGTCTCTCAATTTTGGGCCGGTGTCCACTCATTCCTTTGGCTGATTGGTGAGGCGATTTTCCACTTCCTCCCTGTCGGCATCACTTGGTCCGTAGCCAAGAAAATGGGCGCATCGCAAATTCTTGGTATCGTTCTCGGAATTACCTTAGTATCACCGCAATTGCTAAATGCTTATGCCGTTGCTGGAGCAAAAGAAATTCCTACTTGGGATTTTGGTTTTGCCCACATTAAGATGATTGGTTATCAAGCTCAAGTAATCCCTGCTATTCTAGCTGGCTTAACATTAGGCTTCCTTGAAACAAAATTACGTAAAGTGGTGCCAAATTCAATCTCGATGATTGTTGTGCCATTCTTTGCACTGGTTCCAACTGTATTAATTGCTCACACAATTTTAGGTCCTATCGGATGGCAAATAGGTTCAGGTATTTCTCATGTGGTTTATTCAAGCTTAACATCTTCATTCGGCTGGTTATTTGCAGCAATCTTTGGATTTGCTTATGCTCCACTAGTTATTACAGGCTTACACCATATGACAAACGCAATTGACCTTCAGCTGATGAGTGAGCTTGGCGGTACAAACCTATGGCCAATGATTGCTTTATCCAATATCGCTCAAGGTTCAGCCGTTCTTGCTATGATTTTCATCAACCGCAAAAACGAAGAGGAAAAGCAAGTTTCAATCCCGGCAACCATTTCATGTTACCTAGGGGTGACTGAGCCTGCAATGTTTGGTATTAACCTAAAATATGGTTTCCCATTCTTGGCAGCAATGATTGGCTCCATGGCAGCTGGCGTTGTATCAGTAGCAAGCGGTGTTATGGCTAACTCAATTGGTGTTGGCGGACTTCCTGGCATCTTATCGATACAGGCAAAACATATGGCGATGTTTGCAGTATGCATGATTATTGCTGTTGTAGTTCCATTCCTATTAACAAATATCTTTGCAAAAACAGGAATGAATAAAATTTCTTTGAAAAAATAACTCCAATCAAGGAGGGAGAACAGCTCCCTCCTTTTCACATTAAATACATTAGGCAGGTGCAAAAAATGTCAACAGCTTGGTGGAAAAATGCAGTCGTTTATCAAATTTATCCAAAAAGTTTTAAGGATACAAACGGTAATGGAACCGGTGATCTTCAAGGCATCATTGATAAACTCGACTATTTGAAAAATTTAGGTGTCGATGTTCTATGGCTCACCCCTATATATCAATCGCCACAGCGGGATAATGGGTATGACATTAGTGATTATTACAACATATATCCCGAATATGGCACAATGGAAGATTTTGAACGACTGCTGAATGAAGCCCATAAACGCGGTTTAAAAATCATGATGGATATTGTCATTAATCATACCTCAACAGAACATGAATGGTTTAAGCAGTCAAAATCCTCAAAAGATAACCCATACCGTGACTTCTACATTTGGAAGGATGGTGTAAACGGAGCAGCGCCTAACAACTGGCAGTCCAAATTTGGCGGTTCAGCTTGGGAGTATGACAACTCGACTGGCCAATATTACCTTCACCTTTTCGATGTGACCCAAGCGGACCTCAATTGGGAAAACGAAAAGGTCCGCGAAGCCTTATATGAAATGATGCATTTCTGGCTTAAAAAAGGCGTCGATGGCTTCCGTCTTGATGTCATCAATCTAATCTCAAAAAACCAGCAATTCCCGCAGGATGAAACGGACGGACGCAAATTTTACACAGATGGACCAAGAATCCATGAGTTTCTGCATGAGATGAACGAAAAGGTCTTTTCAAATTATGATTTAATAACGGTCGGAGAAATGTCCTCTACCTCTATTGATCATTGTATCAATTACACAAAACCCGAACGGGAAGAATTAAATATGGTATTTAGCTTCCATCACCTGAAGGTTGATTATCCGAATGGAGAAAAGTGGACAAAAGCGGATTTTGACTTCCAAGCGCTGAAAAAGATTCTCTCTGGATGGCAGATAGAAATGAATAAAGGAGGCGGCTGGAATGCTCTATTCTGGTGCAATCACGATCAGCCTCGGGTAGTATCGCGATTTGGTAATGATGGCAAATACCATAAAGAATCAGCGAAAATGCTGGCTACTGCAATCCACATGATGCAAGGCACCCCTTATATTTACCAGGGGGAAGAATTCGGAATGACCAATCCTAACTTTAATTCCATAGAGGACTACCGTGATGTAGAATCCTTGAATATTTTTGAAATCAAGAAAAACGAGGGAATGTGTGAACAAGAAATACTTGCTATCTTGAAGCAAAAGTCACGGGATAACTCAAGGACACCGGTGCAATGGGATGCCAGCCGCAATGCTGGGTTTACGGCAGGTACTCCATGGATTAAGACAGCGGAAAACTCCTCTGTTATCAATGCCGAAAATGCCATGCAAGATCCCAATTCTATCTTCTATTATTATCAAAAACTTATTCAGCTTAGAAAACGTCACGATATCATAATAGACGGAGATTTTGAATTAATTTTAGATGACGACAAAGAGGTTTTTGCTTATGTTCGTTCTAATAGCGCTGAAAAAATGCTTGTTTTAAATAATTTTTACGGAAAAGAAAAGACGGTCACTCTCCCATCTCACTTACATCTTGATGATGAACATTGTGAAATGTTAATCTCTAATTATGAGGATTCAGCTGCACTTAGGAGACAAATTAAATTGCGGCCTTATGAGTCCATCGTTTACCTTATGAAGAAGTGACTGGTGATTTCTTTATGACAAACAAATATTTAACCATCTATAATACAATTGTTGAGCAAATTAAAAGCGGGGACATTCCTCCACAAACACTACTGCCTTCCGAAAATGAATTAACGGAACAATTCCAGACTTCAAGGGAAACCATCCGAAAAGCGTTAAATTTGCTGTCGCAAAATGGTTATATTCAAAAGGTTCGCGGCAAAGGATCAATCGTAATCGATGTCTCTAAGTTTGATTTCCCTGTTTCCGGTCTGGTGAGCTTTAAAGAGCTTGGGCAAAAAATGGGCCGTAAACCTAGAACCATCGTGAATGAGTTGGAATTAATGAAACCAGATGGCTATATTCGTCAGCAGCTCCAGTTGTCCGGGAAAGATCAGGTTTGGAAGGTAGTGCGGACACGAGAAATTGGCGGAGAAAAGATCATTTTAGATAAGGACTTTCTGAATAAAAAGTTTGTACCTGAATTAACGGAAGAAATCTGCGCAGATTCTATCTATGAGTATTTGGAAAAAGATTTGAATCTTACGATTAGTTTCGCGAAAAAAGAAATAGTGGTCGAAGAACCGACTGATGAGGACCGTGCCCTTCTTGATCTTGACAGTTTTCATAACATCGTTGTTATTAAAAACCTTGTATATCTGGATGATGCCAGTCTTTTTCAATACACGGAATCCCGGCACCGCCCCGATAAGTTTCGATTTGTTGACTTTGCTCGAAGGACACATTGAATATGAACGGAAATCTCTTGTAAAAGAGGTTTCCTTTTTAATTTATTGCTACAATAAACCTAACTTAAAAACCTGAGGTGAAAAGTATGTGCGGGCGATTTACGTTAACAGCAACGATTGATCAGATTCTTAACCGGTTTGATATACAAGCATTCCTTGACGAGGAAAATTATTTGCCCAGCTTTAACATTGCCCCCTCTCAACAGGTTTTGGCCGTCATCAACGATGGAACGTCCAACAGGATGGGCTTTTTAAAATGGGGGCTGATCCCTCCCTGGGCCAAGGACATGTCGATTGGTCATAAAATGATCAATGCTCGGGCAGAAACTTTAACGGAAAAGCCAAGCTTCCAAAAGCCCTTCCAGAAAAAGCGATGCCTTATAATTGCCGATAGTTTCTACGAGTGGAAACGTAATAATGATAAAACGAAAACACCAATGCGGATTAAACTGACGGATGAAAACCTTTTTGCAATGGCCGGACTTTGGGAAAAATGGAAATCCCCCGAAGGGCAATCTGTCTTTTCCTGCTCTGTCATAACGACAGCCCCTAACGATTTGATGAAGGATATTCACGACCGAATGCCGGTCATTTTAAAACCGGAGGACGAACATGTATGGCTTGACCCCTTTATTACCGATACGAATTTCCTTAATCAATTCCTGGTGTCATTTGATAATGAACAGATGGAAGCATACGAGGTCTCTACGCTTGTAAATTCGCCAAAAAACAACTCGATTGATCTCATTCAAAAAATATGCTAACGCACATTTTTTCCGACTATGGACAAGTTGCCTATATGCAAGTCCACATACTTTCATATGATGTACTAACCCATTAAGTTTTTCCTTCTTTTAAGTGGCCGGAAGCCACTTTCTTTTTTTGCCTTGACCCCGGTGGATGAAGATGGTCTGATTCAGTCAAACCTTGAATACAATTTAAAATATCATCTTAAATTACGCGGGAACTCTAACAGGTGTTAAATATTGAAATTATTTTTGAGGTGAGGGCGTTGGTTTTTATTCCTACAAACGTTAACATTAGTTATTTAAAAGTCGGAAGCCCTGATCATAAAAGTGCCGTTTCCTTAGGCCAAAATTTTTACTTAGGCATTAATACAGCCGGGAAGAAAAATCAGGGATTCGGCCAGCAGATTGCCGATGATTCTACATCCGTTTTTCCTATCGGAATCATATTTGATGATGAAATCATTGATAATCCTTCGATTAAAAGCGAACCCAAGCCGGGACCGCACGCCTAATAACTTAAACGGGAGTGATTGGTTTGAATATTGCACCTATGGCTATTAATTTCATTGGTTTTAAGGTTAACACAGTGGATAATACCTCTATCATTAACTTTGGACCGAACCAATTTATTGACCAGTTTCTTTCCTACAAGAGGAACCAGGGGGTTGGCGAACAAAACGGTGATATCTCCCCTGTCAACATTCCGATTAACTATGTCATTGATCCGGACATTAATGATAGTGGAACAGTGAAAAACAGTGTTATATAAAACTTTATTGAGAGAAAAACTTAATCGACAATGAGGTGAACCTATTGATCTTTGCACCAATGAACATTAATTTTGGTGATATAAAAATTAATGTTTTCGACCACGCCTCCGTCATGAACATGGGTCCCAATCTATTTATCGACCAATTTGTTTCCTATAAACGCAATCAAGGCTATGGAGAACAAAACGGCGACTTTGTTCCGCTTTATATTCCGATTTGTACGGTATATGATCAAGATATCAGTGACAGTTGGACAGGAAAGAGCAGTTTTATATAGTATCCATTTGGCCGTCTGGCTTTTCTGCAGGCGGCCATTATTATGTTCTTCTCAACTTATGATTTCTTAATATTCAAATTTATTAAAGTAGTAGTATAATTAAGGAAACTTACATAAAGGAGAATCGCTGTATGGATAACTTATTAAACGAATTTAAGAATCTGCCGACAACCTGCATTTCCGATGGAATGGATGGCTTAAATAACCTCCACCCTTCCATTAAACCTCTTAAGGAAGAGTACAAGCTTACAGGGCGGGCTTTTACTGTTAAAATACCAGTTGGTGATAATTTGGCCGTTTTAAAAGCGATTCGCAACGCTCAGCCAGGTGATATCTTGGTTGTCGATGCCAAGGGAGACCAATACCGTGCTATTGCCGGCGATTTTGTTGTCGGCATGATGCAGACCCTCGGAATCGGCGGCTTAGTGGTTGATGGTGTCATCCGTGATATTTTGGGTATTAAAGAATTAAACTTCCCTGTTTTCTCCCGAGGAACGGCGGTCGCTGCAAGCGGCAAAGCAGGTGTCGGCGAAATCAATGTGCCGGTTTCCTGCGGCGGAGTCACTATAAACCCTGGTGACATCGTTGTTGGAGATGCTGATGGAGTAGTTGTCGTCCCACAAACAATTGAACAAGAGGTTTTAACTAAATCTCAAAACAAATTGAGGAAAGACCAGTTAAGAGAAGAAAAGATTTCCGGCAATCGTGAAGCGATTATTAAACATTTGGATGAAATACTTTCCAAATAAAAATGCCCCCCTTTTCCTGTAGAGGAATTGGGGTATTATATTTTTTTAACCTGCTTTAAAATGGTGCCTGACCGTTTTTAATTCTTATACTTATTTGGCGAAGTTTGGGAAATATAAAGATTATAAATGAAGTTTTTTGGGCTGGGATGGTTGCTTGTGGGGATGAAGATTAAAAAGATTCTTTATCATTTGGTCATGCTCAGGGATAAAATATTGGTCCCTTTTGTACTATTATACATATTATTGGCGGCACTGGGAATTTTTTGGATAGAACCAAAAACCTTTAAATCATACATTACCTCAATCTATTGGGTATTAACCACGCTGGCGACTGTAGGTTTCGGTGACTATGCCCCAGTTACGAATGCCGGAAAAATTTATACCATCTTCCTTTATATAACCGGCATTGGCCTAATAAGTGTATTTGTTGGTAAAGTCATTAATACGGTATATGTAATTGATAAGCTTAAGGCTGGAGGTAAAATGAAATATACAGGGAAACATCATATTATCCTGATTGGCTGGAGCCCGAAAACAAAATTAGCCGTAAAGGAAATTCAAAAGACAGACAAAAAAACGGATATTGTCATTATTGATAGTTTAGAGAAAGCTCCCATTTCCGAGGAACACCTGTTTTATATCCGCGGTGATGCGACCGAAGAGGAAACACTTTTGAACGCCAACCTTCCAAAAGCTAAGGGTGTAATTATTTTTGCAGACCAGTTTGCGCAGGATAACTTATTAACAAAAGACCCTCTCCTTGTAGACGGCAAAACCTTATTGGTGGCGACCGCAATCACAACGCTTGAGGAAAAATTTAATGAAGATATTCATGTCACGGCGGAAGTTATCAATGAAAACCATATCCAATTGTTCAAACATGTTCAGGTCGACGAGTTTATTCCAACCCAGGAAATGATTTCGCATGCTGCCGTCCGCTCTTTATTCTCACATGGCGTTACCCATATGTATTCAGAATTAATGAGTACACAATATGGTGATTCCATGTATGAAATTCCGAAAAAAAAGGAGTGGAAAACGTACCGTGATGCTTTTTTTGAACTGCTTAATCAAGGGGCAACGTTAGTAGCCGACCGAGGAGACATGCACATTAATCAAAAGCTGGACCAACTGATCCCTGATGATGCCCAGCTGTTTGTCATTTGTGATAAAGAGACCATCAGCCAATTAACTACAAGTGTTGAAAAAAATTATTAAAAAGGGGGGGGGAAAACACCACCCCCTAAATGGAAAAATAATAAAAGTAATGTGTTTCTCTTTTGAAGCCAATTTTTTCGTAAAGACCTTGGGCAGAAATATTGTCAGAGGCTGTCTCAAGCAGTACACCTTTTGCTCCGGTATCCCGTGCCATTTCAATTGCCTTATCGATTAATTTTTCACCGATACCCTTACCACGGTTTTCCTTTTTCACATACAAATCATTTAAAATCCAGGACCGCTGCATGCTAACGGATGAAAAGGTCGGATACAGCTGCGTAAAGCCAACCGCCTCCCCTCCCTTATAAGCTACAAAAATAACCGATTCCTCATTTAATATTCTCGTCTTTACAAACTCCCGTGCGCCTTCAGTATCAGGCGATTGCTCGTAAAATTGTCTGTATAAATCAAAAAGCTCCGTTACCGCATCCAGGTCATTTATTGTAGCTCTGATAAGGTTCATTGATGCACCTCTCCCCCTTTTATTTCCCGTTATTCCTATTTATGGTACACTTTATTGTACTTCAATTCGATTCATTTTTAATAGTCTTTTTTATTCCCCAAAAATGAAAGTTTCTTTTGTCAAAAAATAAGGATATATTTTTTGTTAAAGGATTTCTTAAAGGTTCACACACCATATTTGGGTAGTGATCATCATTTCTACTATTATAAAAAGGCGAATTTTAAGGAAAAAACCGAACTCTAAATTGGCACACCCTCAAATGACATAAAAATGTTAAAAAACTCCGGTTTATAGTTCCGGACTTTTTTTACTTCTTATGATAAATTTAGAATATATTCATTCATCCAATTGTTACTTTTCCATTCTTTAGAAAGAATATCAATAATGGCAGGTGGATATGGACTTATTCTAATATGCTCATGAATCCTGGCGAGTACGTACTCGTAATCTAACTCTGCACAAACGCAAAACCATTGCTGAACCGTTTCATTTTTTGCGGCAAAGAGAGGATATACCCGTTCAATCAAGACAATCAGTTTAAACGCTTCTTGTTTGGTCAATGAATTTTCTCCTTGGCAATCCTTAGGAATTATGATTATTCTGTAGTCCGCCCCGTAATTGAGTCACGCCAAATTCCAGGTAGGCTTTTAAACAGGTCAGCATAAATACCCAACCTTCTTTATTGTCCAGGATATTATATATAAATGCAGCATCATTCTCCTGAAAGCCTTCTTCCATTATTTCAATAATTGTGCTGGACGAATCCATTTCTTTTAAGCTGATGGTCACTGTATGTTCGTCCTCGGACGGCCCCCAAAGAAAGACAATTTTATTATTCTCCTCTACTTCAACCACTTTTATTTCTAATTCAGCATTGTACAAATCATATTCCAATTTGATGGTCTTTCCTGATTCCCATCTTTCTGAACTCGAAGAGAACCAAAAATTCCCGATTTTCGAAGGATCGACAAAGGCCTCAAATACATCTTTGGCTGGCTTTTTAATTTGAAACTTCGTTAAATTATTCATTTCTCATCCACTCTCTTTCATGTATAAACATATTCAGGGTAGTCTCATACGGACTATTTAATACCAATATATCTTTGTATTAGTCCACTATCTGAATGTATTCGCCTGGATTGCTCCTGATTTTTTCTCCAATAGCCTTTAACGTCTTTGGACTAATTTCAGTAAAAGCACTATTAAGCGGCGCGATAGATTTCGTCAGTTCGGGGTCCTTTTTAATATCATTATAGGAAACATTGAAATCCTCTAAACTCCTAGAAAAATTCCCTGCTTTAAAAAGCTGTTCCAATTTTACAAAGAGACACAGCATTTCACCTGCCCCAAAATACTCCAATCCTTTTTTAATTGCCCTCCACGCATCGGGCTGAGCATAATAATATGCCCCCCACCAATAAAATTCTTCTACTGAATGTTTAGCATGATTGAAATAAGCATAAAACATGAATAAAGCCTTTTGCCCAGTAGTCAATTTTTGATAAAGCTCTTCCTTTACTTTCATTTCCCTGCCGCGAATTAAAGGGATATACGGCTCGAAACATGCGCCGCCCAGTGCTTCATCCTCAAGCGAATCAAAAAAATGTCTTTTCAAATCGTTCCCCACCTTTTTTAATTTTCAAGGAACCGCTCCCATGTTATTAAATTCTTTTGATTGTTTCGGTTTCACCTTCACACCAAAAATCCATCTCATAATGGCTATCCGCTTAATGATAAACTCATATATTAGCCAAGAAATAAGAAAAGTTAGGAACATAATGACGAAAAACGACAGAATCATACCAAGATTGATTTTTAAAATATAGTAACCTATGACAACTAAAACACTCTGGTGAAGAATATAGATAGGAAATGCCGATTCATTCATGTAAGGGATTGCCTTATGAGGAAAATTCAAAAATTTGTGACCGAAACCCAAAATCACCGCAAGCGTTAACCAAACATTGAAGGTTCTTAAAATAGATATAAGTATATCCACACCTGGGAAAATCAGCCCATCCCGATTCATTTGCAGCAAGACAACCCATGCCGGAACTAAAACGACCAGTGCTGCCAACCCCTTCACGCGAATTCGATTGAACATATTTTGATAGCTTTGATGAGAACAAGTAACGAAGCCCATAATAAAAATGACCAAGAAAAAGAATGGATTTTGACCGCCTGGTGCAGGAAGTGCCTGTGTCGCAAACAAACCAACGAATAGCAGTAAAAATACAGTTGGTCTGCTGCATACTTGATTGAATTTTTCTATTTTGCTTTTTCTCATGGGGTTTTTAACAAAGATGAAAATCGGCAGCGCCACTAGCGAAAGGACAAATAAATAGAGAATAAACCAAAGATGGGCCGGTGTAAAGGTGCCAAAATAGCCGGATAAATCACTGAAATCAGTAAAAAATGTTTTCAACAAAGCGAAATAGTTCCCTGCTTGTCCTGTGTGGTGTAATTTCGCAAAATAGCCCTGCGGCGGAATGATAAACAAAACGCCAAAAATTAAGGGAATCAACAATCGATTCACGCGATCTTTTATGTATTCCTGGTTCGACCTCCTCATGAGGGCGAACCAACTCGCTGAACCTGCCAGCCAAAAGAGCAGCGGCATAAACCAATAACTGGTTACAGCAATGAACCAACTAAACCCCCAGCTTAACTCCCCACTTTTCACATAAAACGGATCCCAATAATCAAACACTCTGGCGGAATGAAAGGGAAATAACAGCAGGATTCCCAAATTTCTCAGCCAATCAATATCATATCTTCGATTTTCACTCAATCAGACTCCCCCAGCCTAAAAACCAATTTTTTCCTATATTTATTGTAGTAATTCCCACTGTTTCTTACAAGGGAAATTTTCCATTTAGCGAAAGAAAAAACTCCCTGATTTCGGGAGTTTTTCATAAAACTTTTGGCTGGTTTACATTTAGAGTTCCTATAATTCACAACTTGATTAGGTAAACAGAGATATGCAGCCCATTTTCCAATGAAAGTGATAACCAATATTAATAAACCAATACCAGATAACGGGACTGGAAACAAATAACCAACCTGCTGATTAATAATAAAAGCTTTTTAGTTAACGTACCGTCCCGTTTTATCTTTTGAGCTCCAGTATTCATTACGAAGGTGGACCTTTTGGATTTTTCCTGAGGCAGTCTTCGGAAGTTCCTTTACAAAGGTGACGCCTGTAACCGCTTTAAAATGAGCCAATTTTTCACGGGAAAACGAAATGATGTCCGCTTCGCTGACTTCTGCACCCTCACGCAATACAACGTATGCATGTGGAGTTTCTCCCCATTTTTCATGAGGAACTGCAATGACGGCAGCCTCTAATACAGCTGGATGGTCGTAAAGCGCCCCTTCCACTTCGATAGATGAAATGTTTTCTCCGCCGCTGATAATAATATCCTTTTTCCGGTCAACAATCTCGATATTACCGTATTCATCGACCGTTCCCATGTCGCCCGTGTGGAGCCAGCCGTTACGGATTGTTTCCATGGTTGCCTCCGGGTTTTTCCAATAGCCTAGCATAACACCATGGCTTCTTGTGACGACCTCGCCAATTTCCTGACCGTTATGGGCAACCTCTTCCCCATGCTCGTTTACTACTCTTACATCAGAACCAATCATTGGATAACCCGCTTTTGCTTTGATGCGTGCTTTTTCCTCTGGCGATAATTGTGCCAATTGGGACCTGATAGTTGAAACCAAGCTCAATGGCGTGGATTCAGTCATTCCGTACACCTGAATAAACTCCCAGCCAAGCTCCTGTTCCACACGGGTCACGAATGCCGGCGGCGGTGCAGAGCCAGCTATTACTACCCGAACATCATGCTCTATAACCGGTTTATTTTTTTCATAGTATTGCAGCAGTGAATTTAACACGGTCGGTGCCATATGCAACACTGTCACCTTATGATCCTGAATTGCTTGAAAAATTGTTTCAGGAGAAGCCTTTTTCAAGCAAACATGTGCAGCACCGTTCGCCGTATAATAAAATGGCGAGCCCCAGCCATTCACATGGAACATTGGAAGAACATGAAGATAGACATCTCGGTCACTGACGCGCAGGTGGTGCATCGTGCTTAAGGCATGAAGATAATTATTGCGGTGTGTCAGCATAACACCCTTAGGGTTTCCAGTTGTACCGCTCGTATAGAGAAGGCTGCAGACATCGTTCTCATCAAGCTCAGCTCGTTCAAATGTTGATGCTGGAAAGCTTTCCAGCCATTTCTCATAATCTACTTCTTCGGTTCGATCATCTTTATATTGAACAATAATGTATTCGACTGTTTCCAGCATATCTTTGATTGGAGTAATTAAATGGTACAAGTCTTGGTCAACTAGCAGCACTTTGGATTCACTATGGTTTAAAATAAACAAGTAATCCTCAGGCTTTAAACGGATATTTAACGGCACCATGATGGCACCAAGCTGGAAAGTGCCATAAAAGCCTTCGAGCATTTCTACGGTGTTTGGTGCTAAATAGGCAACTCGGTCCCCTTTTTCTACGCCTAGTTCCCTGAGCCCGTGAGAAAGCTGGTTTACTCTGCCATTCAGTTCGGCATATGTAAATTGGCGTTCCCCGCAATAAACAGCCTGCTTGTCTCCGTAAAGAGAAACGGCACGATCTAAGAATTCCGGAAGTATTAAAGGTACATTCATTTTTTCACCTCTTTTTAAAATTTGGAATATTCAAACATAATATTATTCTATCATACAATTTTTAAATAAAAATACAAAAATTTGTCTAAAAATAAATAATTGCACCTAAGTACTATTCAAGTGGAAAACCTCATAGAATAGAATATACGTTCGTAAAGGAGGACGGGGAAATGCTTAAAAGCAACGATTCCTTGATTACAGGTGAGATGTTAGTCAAATATTACGAACTAAACAAAATGAAAAAAGAAATCGAGCTGGAAATGGATGAATTAAAGGAAGTATTTCAAAGCTATTTTAATAATTTAGTAGGAAAGGACATGAAGGGCGAAATTACGGTGAGCGGTTATAAATTGCAAAGGCAAATTCGCAAAATGGAGAAATTCCATGAGGTGGAAACGGTGAAAAGGCTGGAGGAAATGCAATTGAACGAACTTATCCAAGTTATTAAGAAGCCCGATGATTCAAAAATAAAAGCGGCGCTCGAGCTAGGATTAGTAAAACCAAGTCAACTAGAGGGCTGTATCGTTACTTCTTTTTCCCCTGCTATCTCTGTAAAACCAGTTACACCTCGATAAATACATGTTAGCTTGAAAATCTGGGATGAAATGTGACACGTTTTCCAAACTTCAATATTATATTACCGAAGGGCAGCAGGCAATTGACGAAATCGGGGAGATTGTGGTTAAGAGAATAGGGTAATTTTTGACTTTTTGAAAAACGCCTGGTTTTTTTTCAGGCGTTTTTACGGTTTTGTCTAATCACCTTCATGAAGGACATTTCTACTTGGATTCCCTTCGTTTTGGTCTCATCGGCTCCATGAAGGAGATATTTTACTCCTACCCCCTACGTGCTTTGTCCTCTAGAAGTCCCCATACCTCTGAAAGAATCCGTATCCCTTCTTGAATCTGACTCTCAGAAAGCCCGCCGTACCCAAGTAAAACCATCGAATCCACCCCGTCAACCAACTCTGCATGATAGACAGATAATGGATACACCTTTACTCCAGCAGTCATCGCCCGGTGAACCAACTCTTCCTCTCTCATTCCATTCCTAACGTCCAAAACAATATGCAAACCCGATTTTTCACCGATCACCCTCACCCAATCACCCATAAAATCATGAATCGCTGAAATCAGAGCAGCTTGCTTTCTCCGGTAAAGTGTCCTCATTTTATTTAAATGGGTCTGCCAATGGCCTTCGTGCATAAAACGATAAAGCGTATCTTGATGTAGTCGGGAGACAGTTTGTTTATAAATGGTGAAATGCTCCCTGTACCTTGCCAGCAGCCCTTCAGGCAGGACGATATAACTAATTCGTAAAGATGGTATCAAAGATTTGGAAAAGGTGCCTAAATAAACAACTCTTCCGGATGAATCCAGTCCTTGCAAGGCTGGAATCGGTTTACCTTTATATCGGTATTCCCCGTCATAATCATCCTCAATAATGTATCCGTCCCTTTCCTCTGCCCATTTCAACAATTCCATTCGTCGAGCAATTGGCATAACCATTCCCAGCGGGAACTGATGGGATGGAGTGACATACACGACACGGGCGCCGCTCCCGCGCAAACGATCCAAAGCAATCCCTTCCTCATCCAAAGGAACCGGAACAGTTCTGACACCCCAATCTTGCAAAACTGCCCTTGTCCGGTGAAATCCTGGATTCTCCAAGGCATAAGTTTCATCCCTTCCAATCACTAAACAAAGCAGTCCCATCAATACCTGTGTCCCCGCCCCAATAACAATTTGCTCTGCTGTGCATCGAACACCTCTAGACTGAAATAAATACTTGGCAATTTCCTCGCGAAGCAGCCTTTCCCCTTGGGGATTGCCGGTATAAAACAAATCCGCCTGATCCTCATACAAGGCATGAACTGAAAGCCTTCTCCATATACTGAATGGAAAAGATTCCAGGTCGACCATTCCCGAATTAAAATCTATTTTTACAGCAGGATCCTTCAACACCTCAGCCATCCCAACAGGCTCTGATTTATCTGGATTGACGATTAAATCCTCCAGTAATTCAACTACAAACAATCCTGAACGCGGCCGGCTTTCCAGAAACCCTTCCGCACAAAGCTGATCATAAGCAGACTGAACTGTATTCAGACTTAGTCCTAAATATTTTGCCAAATTTCGTTTTGATGGCAATTTTTCCAGAGGTTTTATATTACCATTAAAAATTTCATCTTTGATAAAGTTCACAAGCTGCATATATAAAGGCGTGGGGCTTTTATGATCCAATACAGGCATTATCTCAATCATTCCAATCCCCCCAAAACGGCCCCTGCCAAAATCAATTAATCTGATATTTTTGATTATACCAGTTTGGAATTATATTAGGTTCATATATATGAATTTTTCATTGTGAATCTGTAACCCCAAAAAACAAACATGATTGCCTTTATTTTTAAAACCGTTTGTCACTGGAAATTGCCAAATTCGGTAATTGTGGTGCCAACATTATGATCAAAAACAGCTGGCTAGAACAACCACCCGGGACGAAAAACAAAGAGATGCTGTCTAAATAGATAGGAAGGTTAAGTACAATCTGAACTCATAATTTTTCCAGTATATAGTTTTATCAATATTTATTGAAACTGGCTGCCCAATAAATATCCCAAGTAAGCGAGAAAAATTCCGATTATGTAGGTTAAAAAGGTATAAAGGTAAAATTTCAATTTTTGTTTTTTCAAAAGGAATTGAAGCATTTCCAATTTTAACGTAGAAAAAGTGGTAAAGGCTCCCATGAACCCGGTTCCAAATAATAGGGCGAGCGTTGGGTCAGCCTTTACCCCAACTATTATTCCTAGAAGAAATGCTCCAGACAAATTAACAGTTAAAGTACCAAGCGGAATCGCCGCATTTTGATTTAATTGCTTGCTAAGGGAAAACCGGGCAATTGCGCCAAAAAATCCCCCAAATCCGACCAGTAATAGATGTTCAATGGTCATGATATTTGCACCGTCCCACTGTACTTAAATCCTAATCGACTCATTATTAGACCACCGATAATACTAATTGCAACATATAAAATGCCTAAAACAATATTTCCATCTTGAAACAATTGGATTGTTTCGACACTCACCGTGGAAAATGTGGTAAATGAGCCCACGAATCCTGTTCCAACCGCAGTTGTAATCATAGGAGGCAAAGAAACCCGTTTAAACAAATTGGTTGTTAACCACGCAAGTAGAAAACTCCCGATTAAGTTAATTGTTAGGGTGGGAAAAGGAAAAGAATGATCTATTAACAGCGAAAGCCCAATCCAATACCTAAAGATTGCACCTAGCGCACCGGCAATGCCCACTAAAAAATAAACCAAACAAAAGGCCCCCTTCGCAGCGATATAAAAAACTCCTGCAAGGATCATGGCCTGCAGGAGAGAATAACAAATTTATTATATACCCTGATGATTGAAAAAGAAAGATTTCCCTTTTTATTAGCTGCGTGCTGCTACCTTATCCGGAAGCTCTGCCACTTCCCATTCTTTGCAAACATCAACCCAATCCTTTGCGGCGGAATATTCAAAAATTTCATCACAGGTCAACTCGATTGCAGAATTTGCGCTCCCGCAAGCTGGAAAGAGGGTTTCAAAACGTTTCATGGAAACATCTAAATATACATCTAGATCATTTTTCAAACCAAACGGACATACACCGCCTACAGAATGCCCCGTTTGTTCCAATACATCTTCGGCAGATAACATACGGGCTTTCATGCCAAATGTTTGTCTAAACTTTTTATTATCGATTTTTGCATCTCCAGCCGCCACAACCAGAATAGCTTTTTCATCTTCCCCTCTGAAGGACAATGTTTTAGCAATACGTGCCGGAATAACGCCGATGGTTTCAGCAGCAAGATCCACTGTTGCACTCGACGAATCAAACTCCATCACATACTGTTCGCGTCCCCATTGCTTGAAATGAGCTTTCACACTTTCTAAAGACATCTTATTCCATCCTTTCCCATCAGTTTTATGAAGTATAATAACAATTTTCATTCCACAAAACAAATCAAACGCTTATCTTCGAAGCTTTTCAACACCTTGGATACTGGCAGCCTTAATGATAGATGCTGCTATCATTTATCTACATAAAAAATATAAAATTGATATACAGTTGCAACCACACTTAGATTAGGGACATTTTCCTATTTTTGTAGTTTCTCCGTCGCTACCTATGATTTAATAGAAATAAGTACATAAATAGGAGGTTAAATAAGTGAATTCATTATTTAGTAAAGTTTTAGAATTAGACATTGCTTACTTGGATACCTTTACGAATAGAATTGATACATCCTGGGGGTATTTGTTTTGTAATGAAAATCAGCCAGTCTATTATGATGCCAATCATGCACATATCCATGCAGCTCCTTCTGACCCAAAGTCAGTCATTGAAGAGGTACTGGATTTCTATCAAAAAAAAAACTTAACACCAAGATTCTATATCTTTGATATTGAAAACCAAGGCCCATTAATTGAAGAATTATATGCCAGCGGCTTTCGTTACGAAGAGCTGGTCTCCCCTGTCCAAATTTGGAATAAAGAACTAACATCTCGACAGCAAAATAACAGAATACAAATAGAGACAGTTACAGAGGCCAATTATACAAAAGCACTAGAAATCGAATGCCAAATTAAAGAATTTGGCGGCCGGGGGGTTCGGGAAAAGGCCTTTGCCGAAGAGTTTAAACACCCAGCATTCAGCCGCTATCTGCTAAAGTTGGATGGCACTGCCTGCTCCACTGCCTGTTTGTTCGAGCATGGGAATCAAGTCCGTCTCGAACACGTTGCCACACTTGAAGAATATCGCGGAAAAGGCTTAATTGGCGATCTGATTTATTTTGTTCAAAAAGAAGTAAAGAAAAAAGGCTTGGAGAACTTGTGGGTTTTTCCAATCAATGAGCGAGTGGAAAGTGTTTACGCCAAATACGGATTTCAATCACTAGGAAAATTTATTACTGGGCATGCTTTTTTGTCTGGAAAAAGTGTAATGGAAATCAGGGGCAGCTAATGGGGTTCCCTAAGGTTTAATTAGTTTATACGAAGTTAGGTAATGACAAATTCCCTCTTTTAAACCGTTAGAATCTTTTGTAATATTAAGAGATTGAGAGCTTAGAAACACCTTTGGGGGGATGCAAATGAATTCGCATGGTGCAGTTTTGCCATATCCACGGGCAAAGGGAATTATATTGGTGATTATTGCAGCTGTCTGCTGGGGAGCTTCCGGCACAGTTGCGCAATATTTATTCCACAATAAAGGCTTTAACACGGGGTGGACCGTAGTGGTGCGGCTGCTTTTCTCTGGGGCCGGGTTATTATTTTTTGCACAAACTGTGGCGAAACAAAATATTTGGAATGTCTGGAAACATAAACATGATGTTTTCCAGCTTATCCTCTTTGGAATCTTTGGCATGCTTGCTTGTCAATATACCTATTTTGCAGCCATTTAGCATAGTAATGCTGCTTCTGCAACAGTGCTTCAATACCTGGCACCGGTCATGATTGCTTCCTTCCTTTGTCTGAAGGCAAAAAAATTCCCTGCGAAGTATGAAATAATCGCCATTTTGTTCGCTTTAGGCGGCACATTTCTACTTGTCACAAAAGGGAATATTCATGCCTTAGCCATATCGATTCCAGGCTTTGTCTGGGGTATACTATCAGCATTTGCGCTCGCTTATTATACACTATATCCAGGCCGCCTGCTTGCAAAATGGGGCTCACTTATAACGGTTGGCTGGGGCATGATGATTGGTGGGATTGGCTTCAGTTTTGTCTATCCACCTTGGAAGTTTCAAGGTAATTGGTCAGGAACTTCCTTTTTAGCAATGGTGTTTGTCGTCATCTTTGGCACAATTATTGCCTTTTTCTGTTATATGGAGAGCATGAAGTATATTAATGCATCAGAGGCGAGCTTACTCGCTTGTGCTGAACCGTTGTCGGCCGCTTTTTTATCTGTGACCTGGCTTCAGGTTTCGTTTGGTCTTGCAGAATGGATTGGCTCCATTGCCATCATTGCAACAATTTTTATTTTATCGGCTGTGAAAAAATAATAAGGCTGGTCCAAAAGATCGTTAATGACGATTCTTTTGTACCAGCCTCTATTTTTGCTAATAAGAAAGTATTAACTTTCTTAACGCATAAATTTAACTACGCCACTGTCTTCGTCCTATCGGAGTAGCCAATCGGCGAGATTCATTTATTATTCACCTAAATCTACGTTATGATAAACCTGTTGAACATCCTCAAGATCTTCAAGTGTATCGATTAACTTCTCGAACTTAGCTGCCGCGTCTTCCGGAAGCTGAACTTCATTTTGTGCGAGCATGGTGAGCTCCGCAGTAGTAAACTCCGTAATACCCGCTGCTTTGAACGCTTCCTGCATAGCATGGAATTGGTCTGGTTCAGCATACACAATAATCTGATCTTCTTCTTCAACCACATCACGGACGTCTACATCTGCTTCCATAAGAATTTCAAGAACTTCTTCTTCGGATTTTCCTTCGACGCCAATTACAGCAGTAGCATCAAACATATATGCAACAGAACCGCTGACCCCCATATTTCCGCCATTTTTGCCAAATGCAGCACGGACCTCTGAAGCAGTCCGATTAACATTATTAGTTAAGGCATCAACAATAATCATGGAGCCACTCGGACCAAATCCTTCATAACGAAGCTCGTCAAAGCTCTCGTCAGAACCGCCTTTTGCCTTGTCGATTGCGCGGTCAATGATATGCCTTGGGACATTGTATGTTTTGGCACGTTCTAAAACGAATTTCAAGCCCTGGTTGGCCTCTGGATCTGGTTCGCCGCGTCGTGCCGCCACGTAGATTTCACGGCCGAATTTAGCATAAATACGACTCGTATTAGCGTCCTTTGCTGCTTTTTTATCCTTGATATTGTTCCATTTACGACCCATATGAACACTCACTTTCTGGTTTGAATCTATCCAAAACTATTTATGAAAAAGTCTTTATGATTCATCCTTTTCAAAAATAGCTTTTGGGAGTCCATTTTCTAAATATACACAGATAATATTATACCTAATTTGACTCATTTGTTAAGAGTTTGATTTTCAAAAAGAAAGAAAGTTCATTAAAACATGATCATTATCTGTCACTTTAGCAGGTGCTACCAACAGTCCCTACCAAAAATAATAACGAGATATCCATTGGACCACCAATAAAATGATACTAAGACAGATGTTTATCCATCCTAAAAAAAGGGATGCGATTTTTTCCTTTTTCATATTCGCATTTTTATATGCTTTTCGGTCGGTTAAGAGAATTAGAGAGCCTGTTATTACAAGGATGACGATGACATAGCCCAAGAACCCAATATACATGCATTACACCCTCCAAAATTATTTTGCTTTCATTCCGACACGATGGATATGGGTATTTACCTGGACATCATAGGTAAGGTATTTATATTCCTCTTCCCATTTATCTTTGGTTTTTATCTTTTTATTCCAATAATTTGGAAGTTTTGCCCGAAAATGCTCCCCAAATCCAAATACATCTGATTCAGCTTTTTGTGTTTTGGCAATCAATTTTCGAACAGAATTACCGACTCCTTTAGAAGCCTCATCTTCTATTTTCTTTATCATTTGAGAGTTTGTTAACATAATCTTCGGACCTTGCTTTTCATCAATTTCACTTTCATATCGAATTTTGATAATGATATGTGGTTTTCCATCCTTAAGACTAACATTTATTTTCGTTTTCCGGTTTATGGCCCTGACGATTACCATTTCATTAGTGTCCGGGACTTTTACGTAGGCTGCATATCCTCCTTTTCCGATACCGAGGACGGCCATATAAATGCCAATTTCTATTGGTGTTGTCTTACCTGCCATCTTATCCCCTTTGAAATAGGCTAAACCATTAAGTTGGATATTTTCTTTACTTTTAATAGCCAAGTAGGGCAAGTAAGGATCTTGTCCTTTGCTTGATTGAACCGTCCAAAACAATCCAATAAAGCTGGGCGGAAATCTCCCCAACGCCGTTAAATTATCAACCATATCTGCCAAATAAAGGGATGGGACCCGTTCAAGCTCCGGTGACATCTTCATATAGGTTGCAGCAGGCTCTTTAGAAACAACAAGGGAAGCGGTTCTTCGAATTTCTGGATTACGCCTAAGAAAATCATTAAACCGCAGCGTTCCTTTCTTTGCCACTTTTTCATTCAATACAATAATCCGCAAGTGCCCTAAAAACAATTCATTGGCAATCTCCTGCTGGAGATTGAGCATTGCATCTTCGAATGTATGTCCAACCACTTTAACAACCAGAACAGAACTTCCTGAACTTTTCGTTTGTTCAGGACCTAATGGGATTCGGCCGGGAACTGCAACTTGAGCCGTTAATTTGATGATTTCATCCCTTGGAATGGGGAATTTATCTTTTAGATGGGCTACCGCATCTTCTTTATTTTTTTCGCTTTCATCTGCTTCATCTATTCCAATTGCCAAAACATTGGCACGTTTTTCAATCTCCTGGCTATCCCAACAGCCCGTGAGGAAAGGAATGACTAAAATAGCTGCAAGCAGTATTTTTAAAAAGCAGTTACACATTTTTTTTCTGCCTCCATCCCTTAAAAAGGTCAATACCCAATAACAAAAGCGGGTATATGATGGTAATCGCCAGTCCAGCTCTGCCAATATATTGGATTATCTCATACATATGTAAGATGTTTTGAGGCAGCATGGCCAAGAAAAACACAATTGGCAAAATAAAATAGGACAGGGCTTTATGGTCCTTCAGACTAAAAAGTTCTTTTATAGAATGAATGGTGAAAAAATAGCTCGAAAACAGAGTTGTAAAAACAGCAGTTACCCATACCGCTAAAAAAACAACATCCAGACGCTGTAATACGTTTCCTGGCAAACTCGTTGTTCTTGCCAATTCCAAAGTTGGCCAAAACAAGTGTTTGATTTCCTCCGGGCCAAAAACAGAGACAGTCGCAATGACAATTAATAGGTATAACCCTCCTGAAACGAAAATCCCCCAAAAGCTCGCCTTCATGGCTTTTTTTGGATTTTCCATTGCTGGAATAATCATGGTAATAATAAAAGAACCTTGAAATAATGCTGAAATAGTTAGTATACCTGCCAAATTATCCTTAAAATCTCCCCCAATTACTGGGCGTAAATAAAGGATGTTTGCATTTTTTAGCGAAAAAGCTACGACAATTAAAACCGGCGCCAATATCATCGGAAAATAAAAATTATGAATGTAGGAAAAAACATTGATATTGTTACGGCAGCTTATACATGCAAGGGATAACATAACGATGACGGTAACTTCGAGAGGCGTTTCCCTCAATACAGCCGTCACAACAACTGCTCCAAATTCTCTCGCGGCTAAACCTGTTAATACTAAAAAGAAGAAAACAACGAAAAAGCTGCAGATCTTCCCAAGCCACTTGCCAACTATATCCTCACTGTAGTTAATAATCGTTTTGTCTGGATGACGTATTCCGAGAGAGGTAAGGATAAATAAACCGAGGGCTGCCAAACCAACCCCTAACAATGTGACTAAAGGCGCCCCAGTTTCGCCTGCCCGAACAGCAAACAATGGCAATGGAAGAACTCCCACTCCGATAATGGTACTAATTAAGGTCGTTGTTGCCTGAAGAGTTGTAATCTCCTTTGGATCCCCCATTATTCGAATCCTCCCGCTGTTCATTTCCTACATTGTTATGTTTTAAAATTGTATTTTCATTTTTCCCAAGTCTATTTCGATTTGCTGGATTTAGAAACTCCGGTCTTTTAGGCATCCACCACAATGGGCTGCGGATTACTACATCCTTCATGCCTTGATAGTTCTCCGGTGAGACAGGTGACATATACGGGACACCAAAAGATTTTAAGGACAACATATGATTAAATATAAAGATGATTCCAATGACGACGCCATATAATCCCAAGATGGAAGCCATGATCATAATTGGAAATCTAAGCATCCTCAAAGCGAAAGCAGCTGTATAGGCAGGTGTCGCAAATGAGCCAATCGTAGTTAATGCAATCACGACTACTGTAATAGGACTTGATAGCCCCGCCTCAACTGCTGCCTGACCAATAACCAATACGCCAACAATCGATAAAGCTCCACCCACTTGTTTTGGCAAACGAACGGTCGCTTCCCGTAAAATTTCCATCGAAATTTCAATGATCAATACTTCAATTACAGCAGGATAAGGGACACCCGCACGTCCACCAGCTACCGCTACAGCAAACTCAGTCGGCAGAAGTTCGGGGTTAAATGAAATTAGTGACACATATAGGGACGGAAAAACAAGTGAAAATACCAGAGCTATAATCCTGGCGAGCCTGACAAAACTGCCCATTAAGAATCTAGACGAATAGTCCTCAGTTGTTTGGTAGAATTGATTAAAAACAACAGGGACCAACAAAGCAAAAGGGGAGCCATCGACAAGAATGGCGACCCTCCCTTCAATTAAATTGGCTACTGTCCTGTCAGGCCTTTCTGTAGACTGCGTTTGTGGAAATGGTGAGAAAGGGTTATCTTCAATAAATTGTTCCAAATAACCCACATCCAAAATGGCATCTATATCAATTTCAGACAGTCTTTTTTCCACTTCGTTAACGACCTGCTCATTTGAAATTCCTTTAATATAGCAAATGGCTACAGTTGATTTTGTCAATCGGCCAATTTTCATCGATTTCACTTGGAAATCAGGGGTTGGCAGACGATATCGAAGCAGCATTATATTTGTTGAGATATTTTCTATAAACCCTTCCCGTGGTCCTAAAATAACCTGCTCCGTCTCCGGTTGGTCAATGGAGCGTTTTTCAATCCTCTTTGTTCCTATATGAATTGCTATAGGAATACCGTCAATTAAAACAACGGTTTCTCCGCGTAAAAGAGCTTCAATTAATTGTTCAGTATTCCTCCCAGTTTCGGCAAGGCTATGATATAGAGTTTCATTCATAATGATTTCAATCAAATTATCAGCCTGTATTTTCCGCCCTAACAAATGATCGGGTACATACATAAGTGGTTTTAAAATATCCTTATTTATGGCATCTTGATTAACGATATTGGAAAAATAAAATAGCACCGCTTGAAATTGCCCAAAAATTTTAAATGGCTTTATAGTGAAATCATCATTATTTCCTAAAATTTGCTTAATATATTCCTCATTTTCTTTAAGTGTGCTACTGATGGGTCGGTCACCTTGTTCCTCCTCCATTTCGTTATGAAACTTCATAAATGTATTTTTTCTATTTTTACTCTTTCGATTTTTAAATAAGGTCACTTCACCACCACCTTACCGATAATTTTTGTCATTTTTCGGTAATTATTCCTCCCTGTCTAACTCTGCAATAATAAATATTTTTACATATAAAAAAAGCGGTCCACTATTTAAATGAACCACTTTCAACATTGCTTATATTAATTTTGGCGCCTTTCAACATTTTTTCGGTGATTTTACACCAACATTTGAAATAGCGTACTGTCCTTATTCACTTCCCTGCAGTTAAAGCCTTTCGTCTTGATTCGTTCAATTAAAGGAAAATAGTCTTCTCTATCTTTCAGCTCTATTCCAACTAATGCCGGTCCCGTTTCACGGTTGTTCTTTTTCGTATATTCAAAATGGCTGATATCGTCGTTTGGTCCAAGGACCTCTAATAAGAACTCCCGCAGTGCGCCTGGGCGCTGTGGAAAATTAACGATAAAATAATGCTGCAGTCCTTCATAAAGCTTTGAGCGTTCCTTGATTTCCTGCATCCGGCCAATATCATTGTTTCCGCCGCTGACGATACATACAACAGTTTTACCTTTAATCTGTTCCGCATATGTATCCAATGCAGCAATTGATAAAGCACCTGTAGGCTCAACAACGATGGCATTTTCATTGTATAAAGATAAAAGCGTCGTACAAACCTTTCCTTCAGGTACCTCTACGAAATCATCGATAAGCTCTTTACAGATATTAAAAGTCTTAGTGCCGACAGTTTTGACCGCCGCACCATCAACGAATGGATCGATTTTATCAAGCGAGGTAACTTCCCCCTTTAAAACCGATTCCTTCATCCCAGGAGCGCCTTCAGGCTCAACACCGATTAATTTAGTTTCTGGAGAAAAATGTTTCAGGTAGGTTCCCACACCAGCCATTAGACCGCCGCCGCCAATTGCCCCAAATAGATAGTCGATTTTTTCATGACAGTCATTTAGAAGCTCGACACCAACTGTACCTTGCCCAGCGATGACGTCAAAATCATCAAACGGATGGATAAACGTCCGGTTTTCTTCGCGGCAGCATTCTATTGCTTTTTCGTAAGCATCATCAAAAGTATCGCCTACCAAAACGATTTTGACACTGTCCTTGCCCCAAAACTTCACTTGGTTTACCTTTTGTTTTGGAGTAGTATTCGGCATAAAGATTTTCCCGCTAATGTTTAATAAGTGGCAGGAATAGGCAACCCCCTGTGCGTGGTTTCCTGCGCTTGCACAGATAATGCCATTCTCTAAATCCTCTGGACTCAACCGCTTAATACGATTGTAGGCTCCCCGGATTTTAAAAGAACGGACACTCTGCAAATCTTCCCGTTTTAAATAAATTTGGCAGCCATAGCGTTCAGATAATAAATGATTGTATTGAAGCGGAGTTGGCGAAATCACATCCTTGATGGTGTGACTGGCAATGATGATATCCTCCACATTAAATGTTTCGACCTGTTGACTCATGGTCAATTTCCCTCCTCAAGTTTGAAAAAATCTTAGCTTTTATAAACAATAAAAAACCCGTCCCCATTGGTATAGGGACGAGTTAGCTCGCGTTACCACCCTACTTCCACAACATCCATAAACACTTTGCTGCGGCTCTCGATCTCCGTACATTATAATATACGTGTTCCATTGTAACGGCGGACTTCCCGGTGCGGCTTACTGGAAATATTTCAGCAGCACATCTCAGAGATGATTTTCAGATAAGGCCTGACATCAGCTTCCACCAACCGCTGACTCTCTTAAGACAAACAGCAAATCCTACTCTTCTCTTCATCGATTTTATAAATCAATTTTTAATAAGGTTAACACCGATAAAAAGGTCTGTCAATATTTTTAGACTATTTATATTATTTAGACAATTATTAAAGCGCTTACATTTTCATTTTAATACTCAGATGTCTATTATTAAAAGTCAAGCTTGATTTGAAAGGACGTTACCCCCGTATTTCCACAAATTATGTTATAATAAAAAATAAAAAAATTCTGAAACTTAGAGGAGAGGTAAAAATGATTATTCCCTACCATGGCAAAACCCCTTCTGTTCATGAATCTGTATTCGTCGCTCCTGGCGCTTATATCGTTGGCGATGTTACCATCGGCAAAGACTCCACCGTTTGGTTTAACGCTGTTCTCCGGGCTGATGACGGCCCTATAATTATCGGAGAACGCTGCAGTATCCAGGATAATTCCACAATACATATGTTTGAATCATGTATCATCGAGGATGATTGCACGATTGGCCATAATGCCATCCTCCACGGCTGTAAAATAGGCAAGAAGACAATCGTCGGAATGGGCTCTACCATATTGGACAATGTCGAAGTTGGCGAGGAATGTATTATTGGAGCAAATACCCTGCTCGCAGGCGGAATTAAGATACCGCCCCGCTCCCTCGTGTTAGGTTCACCGGGAAAAGTGGTCCGCGAGCTGACCGAGAAGGACTTGCAAATGCTGCAAATGTCGAGTGTCCACTATGTCCAGAAAGGGAAAGAATTTAAGGATATATTAAAATAACGTAATTAAGGGCACTTGCTAAAGCTGTGCCCTTGAGATAAAACTCTTAGTTTACATAATATAATTACAATAAATATTATTGTAATGATTTAATATCCTTAATAATCTGCTCATATGGTACATCCGCTGCACCTTCGTACTTCCGAACCACAAACCCCTCTTTGTTTACTAAAATAAAACGAAGTGCTGTGCACATATTGATTCCGTACCGGCGTATGGAATGGATGCTGGAAAAATTGACGAGGAGTTTACTCCGGTAAATCCGGACGTCAGGAGTTCTGACGAGAATAAGTAGGAAAAACTTAATTAGGAGCATGGCTAACTTTTATAAAAAAAGTCCTCATGGAACAATTCATGAGGACTTTCGCCACGTAGTTTACATAATGTTTTTATATGAAATTTGATTATCTAGTTATTTGTTCTTATCCCTCAATCAGTTCTGCAGTATTTGCAGGAATGAAGAAGCTTAGCACAACCGTAACCAAACTTAAAATTAAGGCATAGAGAAAGACATTCTGCATGCCATTTACAATATTTGCAGTATGGTTAATTATCAACCCCATCACGGTAACGCCAATCGATGTACCGATATTCCGCAAAAACATCTGCAACGAGGTGGAAACCCCTTTAATATTGGCTTCGGCGAACTCTTGAGAGGCTATTGTTCCGACTGCAAACAATAACCCAAATGATATGCCCTGTACTGTCAAGATTAAAAACAAACTAGTATACGACAAATCTTTAATAAACAAAAAAAGTGCCAGTCCGGATATCGCCGTAATAAAACTACCGATTATAAATAATATTTTATATCCGAATCGGATAATCCACTTTCCAGCAGGTGTACTGCCAAACATCCAGCCGACTGCAATACTTAATAAAATCAAGCCGCTCTTATAAATACTCATATGGGCGCCTTCCTGTAGAAACAGCGGTATATAATTAGATGTGCCAAAAAACGATAAACAGTACACTAACATAAATACATTCGTCATCAGGATGCCTTTATTTTTAAAAAGAGAAACAGGTAAAAATGGATGGATTTCCTTTCTTTCTACCAAAACAAAAATAATGATACCAATTATACCCCCAATAACATACCAGATGGCGTTGCCTACATTGGTAGATAATAATAGAAGGCTGACCGAAGCCCCGAATAAAAAGAAACCTTTATAGTCAATATGAGTCTTCTTAAATTCTGTTTGTTCTTTATAAGGAAGCAAACATAACACAGTTGCAATTCCAATTGGAATATTTATAAAGAAAATCCATCTCCAAGTCAAAGCCTCAACGAAAAAGGAGCCCATCACTGGCCCGACAATTGAAGAAATAGCCCAAATACTGCTAAAAACCGCTTGGATCTTGCCGCGCTTTTCAATCGTGAACAAATCTCCGACAATAATCATCGAGAGTGGAATCATGCCGCCTGCCCCAAGACCTTGAATACCTCTATATATAACTAAGGAAACCATTGAGTTCGCCATTCCGCATAAAATTGAACCTATTGTAAAAATTCCAACGGCAATCATCAACAGTTTTTTTCGCCCATACATATCCGATAGTTTTCCGTATAGAGGTACGGTTACTGTACTTGCCAGCATGTAGACTACAAAAATCCACGCAAACAGCTCCATTCCGCCTAGCTGTTTGACAATGGTAGGACTAGCTGTCTGCATAATATTGGCGTCAAGCGCCGAGATAAGAGTTGTGATAACAAGCCCCCAAAATACATATTTATTTTTCCCCATATAAACCTCCGTTAAAAAAGCCAAATATAACTTTTCCTATTTTTTACATATATATAAATTCAGACTAAATTATTATAACAAAAGGTTTACTAACTTTTTATTTTTTAATAAATTAGATTAATCGGCTCCAGGACATATGCTGCAAAAGAACCTCCACTATCCTCAACAAAAAAATCAGTTCTCATGCAAATGACGCACAAGAACCGACTCCATGTTTCATTTCTTTAATAATGGCTGGGTAATTGTTGGGAGGATGACTTCTACGGTTGTTCCTTGGTGTACTGCGCTTGAAAATTTGATTTGGCCGCGATGGCCTTCGACTATTTTAAAGCAGGTCATTAGTCCGAGACCAGTTCCTTTTTCCTTTGTTGTATAGAATGGCTCTCCAAGTGTTCGAATCCGTTCTTTAGGAATACCGACCCCTTCATCGGTAATCCGGATGGATATTTTGCCTTCTTCCTTTACCCCTACCGTTACAAAGATATTGCCGCCTAGAGGCATGGATTCAATTGAATTCTTCAAGAGATTTAAAAAAACTTGCTTTAACTGATTTTCTTCACCAGATACCATCGGCAGCACTTCAGCAATTTCAGTATTGATCTGAACGTTGTTGATGATAGACTGAGTATTTATTAAGGTAATAACATCATGTAATAAATGTTCAATATTTTGTTCCTTGAAAACAGCCGCGGATGGTTTGGCCAGAACCAAGAATTCACCTACAATGGCATTAATACGTTCCAGCTCTGATAATACGATATCATAATATTCACCTTGTTCACTGTTTGCTTTGAATAATTGGATAAATCCCTTAATAGACGTAAGCGGGTTGCGAATTTCATGAGCAATTCCTGCCGCCATTTGGCCGAGCAAAGCCAATTTTTCGGATTTTTGCAGAAGTCTTTCAGTTTCCTCTCTTTTGGCTGTGACATCCTTTCCAACAACGAGGATCGCTTCTTTTTTTCCAAAAACAATCGATAAGGGAGTAACTTCAAGAAAAAATTTCGTTCCGTCGGTCCGTTTAATTTTATATTCAATAGCAGCTAGAGGGCATTTTTCTTTCTTAATTTGCTTGATTCGTTCTTCGAGCCGTTCTTTATACTCGGGATCGATAAATTCAAATATAGACTTCCCCAGAACTTCTTCCAAGCTTTTAGAGCCAATCATACTGAGGGCAGCCCGATTTCCATAAACAATTTTCGTATCCTGATAAATAAAGATAGATTCAGGGAGGGAGTCAAGTAATCTCTTATAGCTTTCTTCACTTTCACGTGCTTTTTTTTCAAAAAATCGGGCCTTATCGTATTGCCAGCCTACAAACCAAGCAATCAAAGTAAAAAGGAGAAAGTCAAATGTAAAGAAGGATTCATGATACATAATCTTTTGGTAGGCAGTAAAAATGAGTGATAGCAGCAGCAAAATGATTTGTCCTGATTTATTCATGTCGATTCCTCTTTGAGTATGTATGATAATTGATATAATTCGACGAAATCTCAAATAATCCTTTATCATTCCCCAACTTTTTCATCTCAAGGCAGAAAGGTCCAATAAAAAACATCTATTTTCACCATGACTATAAATTAATAATTCCTTTTCCAACAAGGGCATTAAGAAGAAAAAAACCACCTAAAAAAACTCCGGCGGTTCTTATAAACCATCAACCCATTGCATGAATTCCCCAACAACTCGTAAAAATTTATCCGGTTCCTCAATATATGGCATATGGGCGCTGTTTTCAAATTCATGAAATTTCGAGCCGGGTGTTAAACGGCTATAATGCTCTGTTGTTTCCGGTGTAGCCTCATCGTACCTGCCACACGTATATAAAACAGGGCATGTGATATCCTTCAATTGTAAGGTGCAGTCAAATTCTTTTAAATTCCCAAGTACCGTAAATTCGGATGGGCCCCACATAATATTGTAAATTTCGGAGTTTCGGTATTCCGGGTGCGCTTTTAGATGCTCAGGTTTTGGAATCCGGCAGACAAATTCTTTGCTGAATACCTCAATAGCTGCCTGAAACTCTTCTGATTCCGTGGTTCCATCTTCTTCACAGCGTTTAATGGTCTTTTGCACTTCATCCGGAAGCTTTTTCAAATTTCGTTTTTGATCCTGTTCCCATAATGGCGCACTCAGGCATGGGCTTGAAAAAATGACACTTTTTACCCCGCTCGGCTTCGTTATACAATAGGCTGCCGCTAATGTGGTTCCCCAGGAATGACCAAGAATATGGATTTCATCAAGGTTCAATGCGGCGCGAATTTGTCCTAATTCCTCCACGAATCGATCTAACTGCCAAAGAGAAACATCTTGTGGCCGTTCTGACCTGCCGCATCCTAGTTGATCGTATAAAATGACGGGGCGGTCTGCCGCTAGCTCCTTCACCCCCTGTAAGGAAAAGCACGATGAACCTGGCCCGCCATGCAAAACAATTGCCGGTGTGTTCCCCGTTCCATGATCATATTTCTCGTACCAAACTTTCCCTCCAGTTACGTCTATGTATCCTTCTGTCCGCATTAAAATTTCCCCTTTTAATATGTATCATGATTCTATTAAAGACTATTTTACATCATTTATCTACAACGGAATATCAGAGACCTATGAATAATTTCAATTTTAATTCCCACTCTATATGATGTCAGGGAGGTGAAAATCATTATGGGACAATCGCCAGGTAGCAAGCAGCAAAAAGGAAAATCGCTGACGAGCAGTCAGAATTCAGGAACACAATATCATGAGGAACATGCCGGAAATTTGGAAGGGTACGGCCAACCTCACCCTATTACCAACGGCATAGAGACAGAATCGAATAATACAAATGGATAAGAGAATGGATAAGAGACGGCCAAGAGTGAAGTTTTCATTCACTCTTTTTTTCCGACCGTATTATAGGAACATTCGCTGCATTATGAAATTATACCAATAAGATTGTAATTGAGGGGGGATTTTTCCTAAAAGCAGGAGATAATCTCTTTTCGCATAATAACTTGATAATACAAAAAGAGATTGGTTGTTGCTCTCTGTTTTGCTTTTAAAATCAGGAGTTAGGTTTTAACCTGATTTTCTGACAACAATCTTCCGCTTCAAAGAACTATTTAACACACCTGCATTCCAATATGCCATGCTCATAGCAATTAAAAGAAGGACACCGGTTGCCAAGAACACACTTTGAACCGGTAAGATTCCACCCAAGAAGCCGCCAATCATCGGACCTGTCATGCCTCCAATTTGATTGGCGGTTTGGTTTAATCCAAAGGCACGACCGCGGAATTCGTCCGGCGTGGATTTTACGACCAAACCGTTTAACGCTGGATAAACCGCGCAGAAGAAGACGCCAAACAGGAAGCGGATGATGGAAAATCCCCATATTTGCGAGACAAGCACCTGGGCTAACATACCGATGCCACCGCCCATCAAACCTATGAATAAAACCCGCTGAAAACCTACTTTATCGGCCCATTTTCCCCAATACGGGGCAAATAAAGCACTGGCGATGCCTGGCAATGAAAACATGATACCGGCAATTAAAGAAGTGTTATCAGAAGACCCGCCTAATTTTACAACATATAAAGGCAGCACTGGTTCAATCGTCATGATAGAACAACTTGTTACAACTGTTAAAATGAGCACAAGCAATAACGGCCGGTTGGTCATTGCTGTCTTAAAATCGTTTCTTACAGAGCCCCCGCGCTCTTTGTTAGGCTTGAAATTTTCTTCCTTCACCCAAAATATAATCAGCAGCGTCGAAAGGAATACCAAAACTCCTCCACTGGCAAAGGCCAGCCGGTTACCGACAAGATGTGCAATACCCCCTCCTAATAGCGGACCAAGTATGCCCCCTGATGCCGATGCTGAAGAGATCATGGACAAGGCATACCCGACTTTTTCATTCGGAGTATTGGTTCCAATCAAAGCAATCGCACCTGGAATAAACCCGCTGAGTAACCCCTGTAAAATCCTTAATACTAAGATTTGGTACGGATTGGTAACAAATGCCATTAACGTATAAATAACAAAAAGGGCAACTCCGGCCCTAATAATCATTGGTTTTCTTCCATATTTATCGGCAACACGCCCCCAAAACGGTGAAGCGAAAGCACCCGCAAAGAAAGCAGCACTAAAGAGCACGCCTGACCACATTTCAGCGTGATCATGTACCCCTAATTGCAGTAGAAATATTGGTAAAAAAGGAATCACCATGGAAAAACTAGCTGATGTAAAGAACACGCCAACCCAAAGCACCCATAAATTTCGTTTCCACATTAGCACGTTTTCCATCTCCTAAAATAGTACTTTTTTTCCAAAAATATAAATTTAATAATGTCATAATATCATAAACTAAAGTTATTTTCACTCCCGAAATATCCGTTTATTGAAATAAAAATATCCCAAGCATTTTTAACTTGGGATACTTTAATCAACCTATTGTAGCGGAAGAATGATCTCAATAATAGTTCCCTTTTTGTCACTCCAAAATTGAACGGTGCCGTTTTTTATACTGAAACAGCAGTACGTTTGTATCGATTTCCGCTGCCAATAAGCGCATCTATTGTCGTTATTTGAAAGATGTTCTATTTTCGCCGCCAATCCTGAATGATTCTGCCGATATTTGGTGATAAGTTTTTCAAGTTGCCTGCAGGAAAAAAACAGTCTTTTCTAAAATTTATTAAAAAAGACGAAAATCATTGTCTAACGAAATTAGTTGAAAGGTGGTTTTATTCATGGATTTAACCCTACAACAAATCGTCGAAGGCTTACCGAAGTCCCTTTTAAACGCGACTGACAGAGATTTGGAAGGTTTCCAAAAGATTATAGAAGAAGCAATTAAGTTAAGAGATGGCCACAGAAATTTGCAAAAAATGATAAAGAACTTCTCTACCTCAACCATTCGCACCTAAAACAAATGAATCACAAAAAAAGGGAGGTGCCAGATTACACCTTCCTTTAGTCTAATTTATTTTTTCAAATGATATGGGACTGTTGTGACAATTACGTTCCTACGGTACAGCAAAAAGGATCGGATCAGCAGGCTGGATTGATTATGAAGAATGTTTTCCCAACTGTGCTTTGGCAAAAATTGCGGAATGACCACAGTAACACGGAAATTGGCATCGCTTGCTTTATGTTCAACAGTATCCACAAACTTCGTTAGTGGATTAATGATACTCCTATAATGAGAATGCAGCGTCACTATTCGGATATCCGGCTGCCATTTCTTCCATTTCTCTTCGAATTTATGCTCGTCCTCTCTTTCAAACGCGACATAAACAGCAATAATTTGATCGGGCTTCAGCGATTTTGCATAATTGATCGAATTTTCTACAACATGAGTAATACCCGCCACCGGCACGACAATGACATTCCCTTCAATCGGAACTGCAGGCTCGCATGTCGAAATCCTAAGCTGTTCCCCGACTGCATCATAATGTTTTTTAATCCTGTGGAACAGGAGGATAATCAATGGCAGAAAGATTAAAATCGGCCAAACCCGAGAAAATTTTGTAACGAAAAAGATGAGTGTTACAGTAAAACTGATCAGGGCGCCGGTGGTATTAATAACAAACTTTAATAACCAGCCATTCGGTTTTTCTCGAAGCCATTTGACCATCATTCCTGTTTGTGACAAGGTAAACGGTACAAACACTCCGACGGCGTAAAGTGGAATGAGATGCTCAGTTTCCGCATGAAAAGCTAAAATTAAGATGATAGACGCCGCGCCAAGAATGATGATTCCATTTGAGTACCCTAACCGATCTCCTCTAATTAGAAACATTCTTGGGATAAATTTATCTTTTGCCAAATTGACCGCTAGTAGTGGAAACGCAGAATACCCCGTGTTTGCAGCCAAAATTAAGATTAAGGCAGTTGTTCCTTGAATAAAGTAGTACATGAAACTCCGCCCAAAAGTGTGCTCTGCTATTTGTGAAACAACTGTTACCTCAGCCCTAGGGGCAATACCGTAATAATAAGCCAAAAAGACAATTCCCGAAAATAGAATTGCAAGCAGAAGCCCCATTGCCATTAAAGTTTTCGCGGCATTTTTCGGTGCTGGATCTTTGAAGTTTGGAATGGCGTTCGAAATCGCTTCAACACCTGTTAAGGCAGAGCTTCCAGAAGCAAATGCCCTTAGTAAAATAAACAAACTAATCCCGGCTGCTGGCGCTCCAATCGGAGTATGCAAGGCAGGCGAAATATGCCCAGTCATAATCTTAAATAAACCCACACCTGTTAAAATAAACAATGCCAAGACAAAAAGGTATACTGGATAGGCTAAAATGGACGCGGATTCCGTCACTCCCCTCAAATTTAAAAGGGTAATGAATAGAACAAATAGTATCGCAATCCCCACATTATCACCATGTAAATCAGGAAACGCTGAAGTGATGGCATCCGTTCCTGCGGAAACACTTACTGCAACAGTTAAAATATAATCCACTAGCAGAGAGCCACCGGCCACCAGCCCAGGATTAACTCCTAAATTACTCTTTGACACCACATAGGCTCCACCGCCTTGCGGATAAGCAAAAATGATTTGCTGATATGACAAAATAAGTGCAGTTAACAGAATCAATACCCCGGCGGCGATCGGAATGGAATACCAAAATGCTGTCGCTCCAACTGTCACCAGGACAATCAAAATTTGTTCAGGACCATAAGCCACTGACGACAACGCATCCGATGAAAGAATCGCCAATGCTTTTGTTTTACTAATTTTTTGTTCTCCTAGTTCATGTGATTTCAAAGGTCTTCCTATCAAGAACCTTTTTACGGAAGATAACATTCATGTCACCACCAAATTTTATGAGATATAAGTAAGTTTCCCTATTTTACACAAAATAAAAAGTGCCTCCAGGTCATTACGAATAGACCTGTAGACACATCATTTCTTTTGCATCACAAGCTCCACCTTTCTTCTCAATATAACGCTTGCGAGGTTAGCTGTCGGGTTAGGGCATTTGAGTAGCCCCGCCTGAAAGGATTCACCCCTAGGATTATCAATTAATCCAGAACAATGGTTCCCCCGCACCTATCGGTTTCAGCGATTTAGAAATTTGAAACTGTGAATATCATACTCCCCTGTCCTGTTGTTGTAAATGATTTTTTTATAGATAAATGGTTATGCTAAGTATCTAGACTACATTTATTCCATAAAATAGTCAAAAGGAGGATTTTCATGCGAAACGAAAAAAATCCTATCATATCTGATGAATTCTTAAACGAGCTAGTACAGGAAATTAATGAGGAATTTGGATGGGCCACGGTTGAACAAAATGTCGAGCGTTATGACCATGGACATAAGAATTCAGATGTCTAATAAGGATGCAAAAAAAGACTACGATACAATAAATCGTAGTCCATTAGTTCCACAGTAGTAGTTATATATTTTGAGTTACTATTAGAGGCCGCGAACCGGATGAGGAACATAAGGTTCTTCCAAATAGTCCACTTCTTCCGGGGAAAGTTTAATAGAAAGTGCTGCAACTGCATCTTCAAGATGAGCCATTTTCGTGATCCCAATAATTGGTGCTGTGACAGGCGCTTTTTGCAGCACCCACGCTAGTGCAATTTGTGCCCGGGGAACCTCCCTTTTTGCGGCCAATTCCGCTACACGTCCAACGATTTTACGATCCGCCTCTATTGCAAATGTGTAAAGTGTTTTGCCGAATTCATCTGTCTGGGAACGGGAAGTTGTTTCTACCCAATCGCGTGTCAGCTTCCCTCTTGCCAGCGGACTCCAAGGTATAACACCTATTTTCTCTTCCCGACAGAGCGGCAGCATTTCGCGTTCCTCTTCACGATACATAAGGTTTAAGTGGTTTTGCATAGAAACAAACCGAGTCCATCCATTCCGCTCAGCGATATTTTGAGCTTTCATAAACTGCCATGCATACATAGATGAAGCTCCAATATATCTGGCCTTTCCAGCCTTCACCACATCATTCAGGGCTTCCATCGTCTCTTCGATTGGTGTATTGTAGTCCCAGCGGTGAATCTGATACAGGTCGACATAATCGGTGCCAAGACGCTTCAGGCTATTATCGATCTCCGCCAAAATTGCTTTTCTAGAGAGTCCAGCTCCATTCGGCCCTTTATGCATACGCATGTACACTTTGGTTGCAATGACAACCTCATCCCTGTTTGCGAATTCTTTCAGGGCGCGGCCGATAATTTCCTCGCTCGTACCGTCTGAATATGCGTTTGCCGTGTCAAAAAAGTTGATGCCATCATCAAGTGCCTTTTTAATAATCGGGCGGCTTAGTTCTTCGTTAAGTACCCACTGGTGAGTGCCTCGTTCGGGAACACCGAAACTCATGCAGCCAAGACATAACCGTGAAACATCTAATCCTGTATTACCAAGCTTAACGTAATCCAATATGTATGTACCCTCTTTCAATTTAGTTTTATTATAACTATAATATATTTTGGGTAATTTTTACATAATACATTTTTCGCAAATTTAATTGATTGATGAAAATGATACATAAGGAGTCTTTATGAATGGGTGAATTAAATATTTTCTTCCGCAAAAGAATTGGATACCCGCTAGACGAAATTGTTACCTTTGAAAAAATAGACGCCATTCTTGAAAAAACAGCAAAATCCATTCCCTTTGAAAATTTATGCATCATCGCTAATCAAACTGCTGAAATTACAAAAGAAAATTTAATAAACAGAATCCTTTTAAAAAATAAAGGCGGACTTTGTTATGACCTTAACACCATTCTCTACTATTTTTTTATTGAAAATGGTTTTAATGTCTCACTGGTTCAGGGTGTAGTATACAATCATAATACCAAGGAATGGAGTTCTACCGGAAGAACTCACGTAGCGATTGTCATCACTCACAACGAGTACCGTTACCTCATCGACACAGGTTTTGGCGGGAACCTTCCATTGAAGCCTGTCCCATTCAGCGGGGAAATTGTAACTTCGAAAAATGGGGAATTCCGCGTCGAACATTCTGACACAGAGCATGGAAATTACATTTTGCATATGAAACTAAAGCATAAAGACCAAGAGTGGAAAATTGGCTATGCTTTTGACGCAAGGAAATCCATCAACGAATCAGATTTAAATGAGATACAAAGAATCATTATCGAGCACCCAGAATCCTCATTTAATAAAAAGCCATTAATCACCAGATTCACCGACAGCGGTAACTTAATCCTTACTGACACTTCTTTAACAGAGTGGGCGGAAGGAAAAATGGCCAAAAAGGATATTAATCCACATCAGTTCAAAATAATTGCAAAAAAACAATTTGGAATTTCAGATTAAAATACAAAGGCTTGGTTGTAATTAGCCATGCCTTTTAGTTTTGATTTTTAATAATACTGCCGCAAATAAACCATACCTCCCATGCATCAATTTCATGCATATCAACAATTAGAAGTTATGTAAAAAGAGGAGTATGATAGTACTATCAAAACCATAAGAGGGATTATGATGGAATGGGATCAAATTAATTATTTTCAAACAGTAGCCAAAGCCCAGCATATTACACGTGCAGCTGAGCAGTTATCTATTTCGCAGCCTGCACTTAGCCGCTCAATCGCAAAGCTCGAGGACGAATTAGGTGTGCAGCTATTTGACCGCAAAGGCCGGAATATTTTTTTGAATCGATATGGAAAAATCTTTCTAAGTCATGTGGAGCAAGCCATCCAACAAATCGAGATTGGTAAGCAGGAAATTTGGGATGAAATTCACCCGGATAACGGGACCATCTCACTATCCTTCCTCCCTTCGCTTGGGATGAGTGTGATTCCTAATATCCTAAGTCATTATCAAATAGAGCACCCTAATGTGAAGTTTCAATTAAACCAAGCTTCAAATCGACAGATTGTGGAACAATTAAAGTCCAGAAAGGTGGATTTGGCCCTAATCACGCTGTTTCATGATGATAAAGAAGTTATTTGCGAACCACTTCTAACGGAGGAATTATTTCTTATTGTTTCAATCGATCATCCTCTTGCCTTCAAAAATGAAATTGATTTAAACATGATCAAAGACCAGCCTTTTATCTCTTTTAAAGATGTAAATGAACTGCAGACCATTATTAATCAATTATGCCAAAAAGCTGGTTTTTCCCCCAAGGTTGTGTTCGAAGGAGAGGATCTTGGCACAGTTTCCGGTTTAGTTGGAGCAAAATTAGGTGTATCATTAGTACCTGATACCCAAGTCCTTGATAGAAGCAAAATCAAGCTCATTCGTGTAAAAAATCCTATCTGCAAAAGAGACATTGGACTTGCTTGGTTGAAGGATGGATACTCATCCCCAGTAGTCGAGCGCTTTATAGAATTTGTTCAGCATCTAGTTAAAACAAAATAAAGGAGTCTTCAAAAAATGAGTTACATCCAACGTGGGACACGCACATTTACAATGGTAAACTTAGCATTATTTGCGGGCGGTTTTAGTACCTTCGCAATCCTTTGGGGAACACAGCCCCTGCTGCCGGATTTTGCTCAGGAATTTCATATTTCTCCGGCAGTTTCCAGTTTAAGCTTGTCTTCCACTACGATTGCTTTATCTATCAGTCTTTTAATAGCGGGGTCTTTATCTGAGGTATTTGGACGTAAATCTATTATGACAATTGCATTATTTACCTCGTCCATATTATCCATATTAACGGCTTTTACACCAAATTTTCATTTACTGATTATTAGCAGGATCCTGCAAGGCATTGCGCTTGCTGGCCTGCCGGCTGTTGCGATGGCCTATTTAGGCGAGGAAATCGAAGGCAAGAGCTTAGGGATGGCAATGGGGTTATATATAAGCGGGAATTCCATTGGCGGAATGGCAGGTAGGATTATCAGCGGCATTTTAACCGATTATTTCAACTGGCATATCGCCTTAATTGGCGTTGGCATTATTAGTTTATTGGCAAGCTTTGTTTTCTGGCTGATTTTGCCCAAATCCACACATTTCACGCCGCAAAAATTAGCCATTAAAAAACTGTCATTTTCATTGTTCAGCCAATTTAAGGAACCGGGTCTTGTCTATCTATTTATCATTGGATTTTTATTAATGGGCAGTTTTGTCTCATTATACAACTATATTGGCTTTGAGCTCATTAAACCTCCTTATTCATTAAGCCAAACACTAGTTGGATTTATTTTCATCGTGTATTTAGTAGGAACTTTTAGCTCCACTTGGATGGGTATGCTTGCAGACCAGCATGGGAAAAAGAAAATTTTACAGCTGTCTTTGGTCATCGTATTGGTTGGTGCATGCATCACCCTAAACAGCCATTTATGGATCAAAATCTTGGGGATTGCCATCTTCACTTATGGATTTTTCGCCGGCCATTCGATTGCCAGCGGCTGGGTTGGCAAAACCGCCACACACGATAAAGCACAAGCAGCATCATTATACTTATTTTTCTACTATGCGGGTTCGAGCATTGGAGGAACAGCGAGTGGAACAATGTACAGCCAATTCGGATGGCACGGTGTTGTCTACATGATTGCGATTCTTTCGATTATTTCAATTGGAATTTCGATTCGGTTAGGGATGTTGGCTACCAGAAAATTAATATTATCTACCATTAAGGGATTAAAGCATAGCAGTTAAGAACAACAATTGATGGCACAACTATTTTCATCGATTGGCCAACCGTTTTTTTGCCTGATAAAGAAGGCAGCTAATTACCCATATTAAAAGAGAAAAAGTTAAGGCAATGCTGGAAAAAGCTAGGACATAGGCATTATATTCCGCCAGTTTGGAAACGGCCCGGTACATATACGTATCAAAACCAAAGCTTCTGGCCGTTACATTCCATAGGACAAGCAAGAAAAAAATCATCCCAAGTCCTCTGGCGGAGCCTTTAATATCTGCCCAGCTTAAAGCCATATGCGAAGAAATACAAATGGCCAACACAAAATAAACCCAAAATAACGGGTTCAGGAAATTTTCAAAGGTAAATAAATTCTTGCTAAAAACGACCACAATCTCCCAAACGGTCAATAGTATCGGGAAATCCACTTTTTCAAAGGTTATATGCTGTGCAACATAAGTATCAAATGTTACAAAAGATTCCGGAACTAACAAATACATTCCTAATAACATAGACCCAATGCCGCTAAAAATAGGCCCCAACCCAATAAAAAAATTCCCCGCCTGCTGAAACATACTATTCGGGTTATATTGATGGCGCACGAAACCAAGCGTTCCATCTGAGCTATTAAGCTGAAGAAGCTTCACCTGAGTCACCCTATGTCCCCATAAAAAGCACTGCAGCAGATGCCCAATTTCATGAATTGGAACACCAATCCATGCCGTAGCGAGCACCCCTTTTGCTCCAAACGTCCGAAACAAAAAGGAATTAGAAGACCGTTCCAGTACACCCAAAATCAAGCCTGCCAAAATGATAATTCCGAAAAGATATACTAGTTCAAGCAAACTTATTAGCATTATATTGAAAAAGGATGCCAGGATGCTCATCGTACTGCCCCTTAAAGGTTATATCCACATTATACCAAATGCAGGCACACTTTAAAACATTCGAAAAAATTCCCGGATTCATGAACAGCTCAATAATTTTCATCTTGATGGTTTTCTTTAACTCATGAATAGTTTCATATATAAAATAACGCTTTCCATTTTTACAATTGCTGTATATATAGAAATGAAATAAAATGAATGAAAGAGTAAAATTTTACTAGATTACAAGGCTGGTGAGGATTTTGTACGAATTCAAGCTGCGCAATATTCTGAGACAAGTGAAAAGCCAAAATCCGCAGAAACGGTATGAAGCCCTTGGGCAGCTATTTGAATATAAACAGGTGGAAGGGCTAGAGGTACAGATTGATCTGTTAAAGGATATGATTAAAACGGCGGCGTCCAAATTTCCCGAGCGAGTCGACCACCATTGGGATAACCCTTCCTATTTCCTCATCGACTTCGTTTGCGATTTTTCAAGACCAGAAATAACCGAGGGACTTATCAGGCATTTTGATAGTTTTGACATCCAAGCGAAAGAGCGGGCAATTGACTTCCTGATTTTAACGGAAGACGAAGAGATTTTTTATTTTCTTGAGGAAAAAATTGTCCAACTAATCAAGGCGAATGATTTTATTATCCCTTACCGGCAATTGGCACCTTATCCCGCGTTGCTGAAGGGTATACTTGATGCCTCGCTGGACATGCTTCAATCTCAACGGTATAAATTTTCAACCTATGACATGCTGCTGTCGTTGAATGCCTCTGGTTATGAAAAGGGTTATCAACAAGATGTAATTCTTCCTGCTCTGTTGGAAGACTACCAGGCCGAAAAGTGGGAATATTTAAAATTTGATCCGGATTATACCACGAAATATGTGTACACAGCTTGGAAGGACAGTTATTTCATTGTTCGTAATCGGATGAGGTTGTTTATGAATTTAATGGAATACTATTTTACCCCAGAGGTAGAAAAAGAACTACTTCAGGCGTTGAAATTTCGTGATCCTTTTTTAAAGACGGAAGCTTTACTCATATGCATTGCAAAAAGACTTCCCTACAACGAAAGTACCCTAATAGAGTGTGCGCAGCATATTGAGACGGCAGAAATGCTCTACTGGAAATTGAAGAATCAGAGTTTGGAGCACCTCTACCCTATTCAAGAGAGCAAGCAGCCTCATTTGGCCATGACCCGGCTTTTTACCACCATTATCAATTTGCCGGAGGAAGAAGGTGGGCTTGTCCATTATCCGGAAAACATCCAGGTTCAACATAAATTGGAGATGGAAAATTACTTTGGCCAGCCGGTTCGATACTATTTAATGAGCTTTGATGAGCATGACTGTATGTATGCCGGCTGGGTCGGTGCGTATGCCCTTGAAGATGGAGATGATACCGCCGTTCTTTGGAACGATTCCTATACAGATTATGTGGAATTTGATTCAGCCCCGATCGAAAAGCACAAGCAAGACTTTTTCAAGGAACGGGCCAAAGAAAAGCAGAATTATGATAGTAGTGTATACTTCCAAAGCTCTCCAAAGCTTAGCAGAGGTGCATGGTTCTTTATCGCCCTTGCAATAATACATTGGATACGCGAAATATTAACCGGATTTGAGGAAATCTCCCTCTTTATTTCGATTCTCTTCACCGTTGTTGGCTGTGCGCTGTGTTATTTTCAATTCTATAAGAATAAAAAAAGAAAAGTATTGATAATCGGCCAGCAGCTGGTAAAGCAGGATGGTGCCAAGCAACAAAGCATTGGCATTCATGAAATCAAAAAGGTTGAGTATGACAAGAAAAACGTGCTCATCTTCAATAAGAAGAATGAGCTGGCCTTCAAATTCCCAATTAGATGGGTCCGCTACGAATTGTTTTATATGTACATGAAGGAGCACTCTGGGCATTTGAAGAACCGGCCGTTTATACAGGGATAGCTTACCTGCAATAGGCATTTAATAACGGTTAGCCATGGAACGATAATGATTGAAAGGTTAAATACCATATGCGTTTTTTAAACAATAGTCTTATCAACTTACCCAAATTATTTTTGTTCTATTTATCGTAAACAAAAAAATTCTAAATATAAACCGCTAATTAAACCCCAAAAAAAAGGATTCCCTTGGTGCATTAAAACACCAAGGGAATCCCTATAAATCATGCAGGTGTGGCCTGCGGTTCTAATTTTTCAATTTCCAAAGTTTTAATATGGTAGCCGTCGACTTCGAGGACTTTAAATGCAAAGTCTCCGTATTGTATTTTGTCACCTTCGCTAACATCAATTTTTTCGGATAGAATCCAGCCTCCGATGGTATCCATTTCAGAATCATCGAGGTCGAGCCCGAATAAATCGTTAACTTCTTCAATCAGCACTTTACCATCCACGATGGTTTTGTTTTCGTTGATCTGATTGATTTCAGGCATTTCGTCAGCGTCAAATTCGTCGCGGATTTCACCGACGATTTCTTCCAAAATGTCCTCAACAGTAACCAATCCTGCCGTACCGCCATATTCATCCATTAATATAGCCATATGAATCCGTTCTTTTTGCATTTTTACCAAAAGCTTATCAATATCAATCGATTCAAACACCTGAATGACAGGACGAACATATTGGTCAATCGTTGCGTCCAAATGATTACCGGAGATAAAGTCCGTTAAGACTTCCTTCATATTCACCATACCGACGATGTTATCTTTCTCCCCATCAATCACTGGGTACCTCGTATAATTCTCTTTCTTCAAAATCTCGAGACATTCAGCTACAGTTTGCGATTTGTCAAATGCTGCAATTTCGGTCCTAGGTACCATGATTTCTTTAGCAATTCGATTATTAAATTCAAAAATATTGTTTACATAATGATATTCTGATTGATTAATTTCCCCGCTTTTAAAGCTTTCGGAAATAATGATTTGCAGTTCTTCTTCGGAGTGTGCCTGCTCGTGTTCTGAAGCAAGCTTCAATCCAAAGAGTCCTGTAATAAAACGCGCTGATCCGTTTAACGCTTTTACAAACGGATATGCAAGTTTATAAAAAAGAATCATCGGCCTTGCTAATATTAAGGTAACTTTCTCAGCTTTTTGAATGGCCAAAGTTTTCGGTGCTAGTTCACCAACAACCACGTGAATAAACGTGACCAATGTAAAGGCAATGACAAACGAAGCAAATGTCGTCACTGATTCCGGAAGGCTTAAGCTAGTGAACAGAGGATGTAATATATGTTCCACTGTTGGTTCTCCCAGCCAACCTAAACCTAAAGCTGTTACGGTAATACCCAATTGACAGGCTGATAAGTATTCATCAAGATTTGAAATAATATTTCTTGCAGCAATGGCACTTTTATTTCCCTCGGCCACAAGCTGATCAATCCGCGTACTGCGGACTTTTACAATAGCAAATTCGTAAGCTACGAAAAAAGCAGTAAAAGCTATTAAAATAGCAATTACAAATAAATTAATAATGGTCAATAGAATCCTTACTTACAAAATGTAAGCAAGGAATACACCTCCTGTTTATTAAAAAAATTAATTTAATAGTAATAACAATGTTTGGGCCAACGTTACACCCTGCGGTGACAGCTTACTGACAACCATCTCTTTTTCATGTTCGTTTAATTTTTGCAGAAATGGTTCGATGATTTTAATTTCCTCTTTCAAATGCTGCATGATGTTGGCAATCTGTTCCACGTGTTTTTCAACTTTTTCTTTGTCAATGCCGCAGTCCGCTTTCATCAGTTCAATCATTGACTTGATTTCTTCAAGCGGCATATTCAAATTTTTGTAATGCTCCACTAATTTTAAGACTTGAACGCTCTCTTCTCCGTACAATCGATAATTTGAATTTGCCCGCACAGGGTTCAGTAAGCCTATTTGGGTGTAGTAATCGATTGTTCGTTTGGAGAGGTTCATAACTGCTGCTAGTTCACCAATTCGATACAACTTCCCAACTTACTCACCCCTTCCTATTTTATGTATACTATATCACATTTTGAACTATACAGTCAACGTGATGGTTTTTAAACAAATGTTTTTGGACAAATTAGTTGAAACTACTCTTATGGTTGAAACGTACAAACATTAGTAAATTAAATTGGGAGTTGATCTTTTTGACAGCAATTGAAGCTGCTGATTTTTTAAAAAGTGAATTGCAAAAGATTGAAAAATGGGAGAAGGATCAAAAGGGCTTATGGTTCTGGGAGAAAATCGGCCGCCTGCCGTTTGTTTTGCTTGATAAACTTACCCCGAAATCAATTCAGGAAAAGTTGGGAACTGCCATTGATGAATTGGGAGGATACATACAAACGGGCGGACAATACTTGATTAATGAGGATGGTATTTTAAAAAAGTTTGACTGTGATGTGGTAAGTTTTAATCAAGTACAAGCTATGCCAATTAGCAAAATGGATGCTGCAGCCGAGCAAATTCGAAATTCGCGAACCAATATGGCTACAGTTCAAGGTGCCACAACCGGGATTGGCGGAATATTTACGCTTGCAATCGATATTCCCCTATTAATCGGTATGTCCCTAAAGGTACTACAGGAAGTTGCTATGTGTTATGGATACGACCCTAGGGAGAGATCGGAGCGAATCTTCATTGTGAAATGCTTGCAGTTTGCTTCCTCTGATATTGTTGGGAAAAAGGCCATTCTAGATGATCTCGCCGCATTTGAGTCGGAGAAGCAAAACGCCCAAATTTTTTCGCAATTGCAGGGATGGCGTGAGGTTGTCATGACCTATCGTGACAACTTTGGCTGGAAAAAGCTGTTTCAAATGATCCCGATTGCTGGGATTATTTTTGGGGCATTTGTTAATAAATCCCTTATTGGGGATGTTGCGGAAACCGGGATAATGATGTATCGGAAACGGAGAATAAAGGAGCGGATGCATCAGTTGGAACGAGCTTATTAAGAATCAAAAGAAGTTTTTCCTTCTTCCTTTGTGTTATTATTAAGTAAACTTAAATCAAATGAGGAGTGAATTTATGATAAATATTTTAGGTCAAGTTATGGTGTATGTTAACAATCAGGATGAAGCGGTTAAATTTTGGACAGAAAAGGCAGGATTTACGGTTATTTCAGAGGAAGATAACGGTCAAGGCATGCGTTGGATTGAAGTCGCGCCGAGCAATCAGTCTGAGACAAGCATCATTCTGCACAATAAAGAGTTCGTTTCTAAAATGGCACCTGAGTTAAATCTTGGCACACCCTCTTTAATGTTTTTTACAAAAAATCTTGAACAATTACATAGCGACTTATCAAACAAAAACGTTACAGTTGGAGAAATTGTTAATATGCCTAATGGTAAGGTGTTTAATTTTGCTGACAGCGAAAATAACTACTTTGCGGTGATGGAAAGAAACAGGTAATAAAAAGAAATTGGCGAAATTCCCAATGTCAAATAGAAAAATGCGGGTCTTTGTTTGATAGGACCCGCTTTCTTTAGTGATTTGCATGCCCCATTCTCATTTTTCCTCAATATTCTATCGAAACTTACCACGACACCCCCAAGAAATCCAATGACCGCGCCAATAGTTTCCATAACTAGAAAGGACTGCCAGGTTAGTTGAACTACAAGTACAGGCTGCAGGTACACGTTGCTGCTCCATCTTACAATGTCCCCAAACTAACTCTGTATTTTCACAATACTGAAGGTGAAAACATTTATTGGACATTTCCATTCTAACACCTTTTTCAGAACTTTGACTTAACTCCACTTTTAAAGCCTCAAAAATAAATATGACATGTTATCACTTTTAAGGTTGACTCATGACATCGTGTCATATATAATTTTTCCTGCGAGCAATTGTGACATCGTGTCATATGTAAGTAAGGAGAATAGATATGCCAAAACAAACGTTTTTTCATTTATCTAAAGAAAAACAAGACACTTTAATTCAATCTGCCAGGAAAGAATTCTCAAGGGTTCCATTACACGAAGCTTCCATTGCCAACATTATCAAAGATGCTGGAATACCTAGAGGCAGTTTTTATCAATATTTCGAGGATAAAGAGGATTTATTTTATTATTTGCTTAGCCAGTTATCGCAAATCAATCATGAACGATTTATTTCAATTTTGAACGCGAATAATGGGGATTTATTTAATACATTTATTGACTCATTTCAACTAATGGCTAAATATCTTAGAAATCCGGAGCACCAAAATCTTTTCAAAAATGCATTTTTAAATATGAACTATAAAATGCAAAATACTCTAGCCAATAACATTTATGAAGAGGATCAGAAAAAACGGTATTTAGATATGGTTAACTTAATTAACACAAGTAATTTAAACATTAAGAATGAACAAGAGTTACATCAAGCTATAAAAATTATTAACGCAGTTACTTTCCATAACCTCGTGCAAATGTTTGTAAAGGATTTATCGAGTAAAGAAGCTTTTCAAAATTTTATTAGCCAGCTTGACCTGTTAAAACGTGGGTTAATTAATGAAGAACACTAATTTTTCCTTAAAGGGATATAAAGGAGAAAAATATATATGGATTCAGCAGTACAACAAAAGAAAACACCTTATTTAATGCTAGCGATTTTATTCGTCGGTGCATTTGTATCCTTTTTAAATAATTCGCTTTTAAATGTGGCACTGCCATCAATGATGACAGATTTAAATATTAAAGATTATTCTACGATCCAGTGGCTTGCAACAGGTTACATGCTGGTCAGCGGCGTATTAATTCCGGCATCAGCATTTTTATTAACACGCTTTTCTAATCGTCATTTATTTATAACATCACTCGCCATTTTCACTCTAGGTACTGCTTTAGCAGCGTATGCTCCAAATTTTGGTGTATTACTCACCGGACGATTGGTTCAAGCAGCAGGTTCTTCCGTAATGGGGCCTTTATTAATGAATGTTATGCTGATAAGTTTTCCAAGAGAAAAACGCGGGGCAGCAATGGGTGTTTTCGGATTAGTTATGATTACAGCTCCTGCAATCGGCCCGACATTATCTGGTTATATTGTAGAAAATTATGACTGGCGTTTACTGTTTGAAATGATTTTGCCGTTAGCTGTGATTAGTTTAATATTAGCCATTTGGAAGCTTGAGAATGTAATGGAGCAAAATAAAAATGCGAAACTGGATTATTTCTCTGTCGTATTATCTTCTATCGGCTTTGGCGGTTTGTTATATGGTTTCAGTTCTGCGAGCTCAGATGGCTGGACAGATACAATCGTCTTAACTACTTTAATCATCGGCGCTATTGCATTAACTGCCTTTATCGTCCGGCAATTAAAAATGGCTGAGCCATTATTGGATTTACGTGTTTACAAATATCCAATGTTTGCACTAGGCTCCGTTATCGCAATTGTCAATGCAGTGGCGATGTTCTCCGGCATGATTTTAACACCGGCATATGTACAAAATGTTCGTGGCATTTCCCCGCTTGATTCAGGTTTAATGATGCTGCCTGGTGCGATTGTGATGGGGATTATGTCGCCGATTACAGGGAAATTATTCGATAAATTTGGTCCTCGCATTCTTGGTGTAACAGGACTTATCGTTATGGCCATTTCAACTTATATGCTGGCAAACCTGCAAATCGACTCAAGCCACACCTATATAATACTTGTTTACACTCTCCGTATGTTTGGGATGTCAATGGTCATGATGCCAATTATGACAAACGGACTTAACCAATTGCCAACGCGCTTGAATCCGCATGGTACAGCCGTAAATAACACCGCACAGCAGGTGTCAGGTTCAATTGGTACAGCGGTTCTTGTTACCATTATGAATTCCGTTACTAAAACAGAAGCTCAAAGCCTGGTAGCAGGAGTAGATCCAACAACTATTACAGCTGCTTCAAAAGCGCTATTAGCACAGAAAGCTTTATTAGCAGGCATTCAGTATTCATTCTATGTAGCACTTGGCATTAATATTGTCGCCCTGATCTTAGCGCTATTTGTTAAACGGGTAGATACTAGCAAAGAGTCGTTGAGACAATTAGAACAGAAAAAAAATAATCATACCAAAGCGGTAGCACATTAATGTTTTATGGGGACGGTTCTTGCATCATTTGATGCGAAAGAACCGTCCCCCATGTTTCATTCTGCTCTCAACATGCCAGCCAATTCTTCTAAAGCGGTTTGCTGGTGAATGCGGTAGTAGCGCCCTTCTTTTTTCAAGTAGCCTTTTTCGCAAAATTGTCCGAGAACGTGCAGCAGGTGGCGGTAGGAGACGCCTAAAAAGTCACAGACTGATACATGTCTTTCTCTGTATACGCCTTCATCAGCAGTCTGTAAAATAAATTCGGCAAGCCGGTTTTCAAGCGGGAATGCCAGGCTTTGCGAATATTTTGCGGCCATTTGTGTTGCTTTGGCACTTAATAACTTTGTCAATTCACGCAAGAATACTACATCTTCAAGCAGTTGTGCGCGGAAGCGATGAAAAGGAAGGGCAAAGCAAACCGTCTTTGTAGTCGCTTGAATCCCTTTTGTATAGTACACATCGTTTAATAATTCCATTTCTCCTATATATTCGTTCTTATTGATAAAGTTAATTAACGAAACTTTCCCGTTTAGATGCGTTAAATATATCTTCGCTTTGCCTTCAATGACATAAAATAAAAAATCCGGCCGCATTCCCTCTTGAATAATCCACTCATCTCGTTTATATTCACGCACCTCTACTAACTCGTCAATCGGAAAAGAAAATAAATGGGCAATCGAGTGTTCTTCCAAATATCGTTTCCTTTTTTCATTTTTATAAATTTCCATAATCCACCTCAGAATATGAGATATCTCATATTATTGTACGGTTCCACATGATATCATGCAAATCATGAGGTGAAACAAATTGAACACACAAAGCTGGATGAGCAGTCAGTTTTTTACTTATTATTTTACATGGGGCATCTTCCTCCCATATTGGACAGGGTGGATGGTTCATGTTAAAGGAATTTCCATTTCAGAAGCAAGTTTGATCATGAGTTTAGGGATGATTCTAAGGGGCCTTTCTACGTTAGTTGTGTATCCCTATTTTTCTAGGAAGTTTAGCAGTAAGACCTTATTAAATGGGATGGCAATTGGGACATTAATTTCGATTCTATGTTATATTCCTGCGAATTCTTTTTCGGGTGTACTAATCGTTACTCTGCTTATTAACTTTTTTTATCCTACATTGATGCCCGCATTGGATAGCGCGGCAGGCGTTCTGGTACAGTATAAGCAATTAAAGCATTATGGGAAGAGCCGCTCTTGGGGGTCCATCGGTTTTGTTGCATCCGGAATGGTCTTAACCGTTTTTACAGGGGCACTTGGGGATGTAGTTATTTTATGGGCGCTCTTAATCGGTACTATGGTGTTCGCAGGACTTGGCCTAATGCCAGCACCATTAGTTTTGTCTGAAAAACCACAACCGAACCAAACAAAAAAAGCCAGAATGCTGAACTTATTTCACATCAAACACTTTGGTTTGGTGCTCGTAATTGTGATCTTACTGCAGGCAGCCCATGCAACTTATTACACCTATGGGTATATATTTTTACAAGAAATCCATTCACCTAAATATTTAATCGGAGTAATTCTAAACATTGCTGTGATTGCAGAAATCATTTTCTTCTTAATTGCCGATCGGTATTTTCAGCGATTTTCAGCAGGGTCTTTACTAGCACTTTCAGCTTTAGGTTCAACTGTACGCTGGATATTAGTGTTTATTTTTCCAAATGTTCTGGTCTTCTCTATCTCGCAAGTTTTGCATTCACTTTCGTTCGCCATGGGTCATTACGCCTTTATGAAATACTTGATCAAAAATATACCGCACCAGCAGATAGCAAATGCACAAGGCATGTATTCAGCACTTGCACTAAGCTGGAGTACAGCGGTATTCACTATATTTGGCGGCTATTTATATGAAATCGAGCCGCGATTTGCCTTTATCGGCATGATTATTTGTTCCATCCCATCGATGGTACTTGCTCTTGTATATCGAAAACTAGAAAAATAGGGACGGTTCATGTGAATCCTATGATGCACATGAACCGTCCCTTTGCATTCACCGAAACTAGTTAAACAACATTTTAATCTAATCCTGAATTCGTAATATCAGCCTCAATCCTGCTCATGAACTCTTCTGCGGCGCTATAACCTTGCTGTTTCAAATACCAGTTATTTGCAGCTGCCTCGATTAACCCTGCTACATCACGTCCTGGCTGAAGCTGGATCTCAATGGAAGGAATCTTAACACCCATATAATCTGTTGAGTGAACTTCTTGATCCAAATCATTATACAAGGCATCTTTTTCCCATCTGGTCAAATTAATATCCAGCGCTATTCGTGTTTCGTCCTGAAAAGCCTTGCGTCCATATAACCGAACCACATTCAGAAGCCCAATACTGCGAAGAGCCAAAAACTCTTTGGTTTTCTCGTCATGTGTACCAAGAATAGTTTGATGACTAAGCTTTTTCAGAACAACAATATCATCCGCTACCAGCCGGTGTCCCCGGCGGATTAAGGTGTGCGCTGTCTCGCTTTTTCCGACCCCTGAATTTCCCCGAATTAAGACACCAATACCGGATACATTCATACAAACTCCATGCACAGCAATTTCCGGTGCCAATTCTTTCACTAGATATGCATCCAATTTAGGAATAAACTCTGAAGTAATCTCAGGTTTATTTGTCAACAACAAAGGGATGCCCTGTTCAACACAATGTTGATTCAAATAGGTAAGTCCTTCTTCACCACAAGTTACAATAAAACATGGCGGATGATAATGGACAATATTCCCAATTCTGATTTTACGTTCCTCTTTACTTAAACTATGTAAATAAGTAACTTCTTTTTTTCCTAAAATTTGAACTCGCTCTGTTGGAAAAAAGTCAAAATGGCCAACAAATTCCAAGCCTGGACGATGCACCCGTGATTGTGTTATCACATTTTGAAGCTGACTTTCACCAGCAAGTACCTTCAATGAAAACTTCTCAACCAAGTTTTCAACTGTTATTTTCTTCACTTCTAAACTCCCCTCAATTAGTCTTTCCTTGTCCATGTAGAATACTTCTTCGGTATTTCTGATATAGGATCATGGAACATAAGAACAGTCCCAATAAATCACTTTTCCTTTAAATAAATAATCAACTCAGAACGGCTTTTGAGTTCTAGCTTATCCAGAATACGGGAAACATAATTTTTTACTGTTCCTTCTGTTAAAAATAATGTCGTGCTGATGGTCTTATTGCTTTTTCCTTGCATAATTTGTTCAACAACTTCTATTTCTCTTGGTGTAAGTATTTTGGACAAGTCTTTCTTTTCTGCGGTATGTGCCTGCTGAGATTCGGGAACATTCCGGAGGGCGCTGATTAGTTTACTTGTTACATCTGAATGAAGTAGCAGCGTTCCTTCGTGTGCGGCTTTTATTGCTTTAATAATCTCTTTTAGGTCAGAGTCCTTTAAAATAAAACCGTCTGCCCCATTCTTCAGTCCGTTAAAAATATACTCATCTTCATTAAAGGTGGTTAAGATGATTACTTTCACATTTGGATATTTTTCCTTAACTGCTTTTGTAGCCTCAATGCCATTCATAACAGGCATTCTGATGTCCATGAGGATCACATTAGGAGTCATTCTTTCCAATATTCTAAGAAGTTCTTCCCCATTCACTGCTTCCCCGACGATCCGAATCTCTTCATTTAAGCTAAGCAACATTTTTAGACCATCCCGGACAATTCCCTGGTCATCTACAATTATCACGTCAATCAATCTTCATCACTCCGCATTTGTCACAAATGGAATTTCCGCTTCCACCGCAAAACCGTGTCCCTTAGCCGACACAAACTGAATACTCCCGTTCAATGAATGGATTCGTTCCTCCATTCCCCGCAGGCCGTGGGATTTTTTAATACCAGTACACCCTTGTCCGTCGTCCTCTACTTTCACCAGCACCTTTTTTTCGTTTACAAAAATATCTATATGAAACGTATGGGCATTCCCATGCTTAATCCCGTTTGTAATGGCTTCCCTCACTGTTTCAAAAATTCCATTTTGAATGTCGCGGCTTGAGAACTCAACGGTGTCATCAAAAAATAATTCAAATTGCAATCTGCCGGCGGTTTGCAAGCTATCTATTAAATCCTCTATTGAGTCACGCAGCTTAACCTTATCTTTCCATGCCTGATTATCCTTTAAAACGTCAACTGCTTTACGAAGATTTGTTATCGATGTTTGTGAAATGACCAAGGCTTTCTTCATGACATCCTGTGCTTTTTCAGGATCTGAATCCATCATATTATCGGCAAATTCTAGGTGCATTTTTAAGGCGATCAGTGCATGGCCAATAGAATCGTGGAGCTCTTGGGCAATTCTAGTACGCTCTTTTATAATCGTGATTTCCTTCAGTTTGGCATTTGCCTCCATTAATTCAGCATTGAGCATATTCCCCTTCTCCCTTTCCCTGCTGTTGCTCCGAACAAGGTAGATTAGAGCCATCAAAGCAAAGTATGGGATTAATGCTTGTTGAATTCCTGCGTTAAGAGTAAACATGCCAATTACAAACATGAAAATATGAAGTAAAACAAGACCAATTTGTATTGTCGGCAGATAAATAAAAATCTCTACGATTGGAAAAATAAAATAAATATTTAGCGGTATGTTATCAAATTGAATCACATATAACCCGATCGCTATAATACTTACCGACATCGATATATAGTAAATTATACGATTTTTTTCATAAAGTTGGTAATAATTTCTGTAAATATCATTTAAATGCAAAATAACCAACCCTATAATGAAAGCCGCCTTTATAGGTATCGAAGAAGGCGACTGCCCCAAAATATCGATTGAAGCCATGATGAACAGGATGATTCGAAAAATCATCATGACCGAGGTAGTTTTACGTTTTTCCATGACATGACATCACATCCATTAATTAGTTTTTTCTTTTAGGCTCTTTTCGTAAAGTTTGTTGTTTTTGGGAATAACACTGTCCGTTCCTTTCCGCTACAGGCGCTCAGCAAACCCGCGGGGAGGAAGTCGAGCCTCCTCGACGTTCCGTCTGCGGGGTCTCGACCTTTCCTCTATTTCCCGCAGGAGTCAAGCACCTTTCGCTCCAATCCACTCGGTGTTTTTCAATATAGTTAAAAGCAACAATCTCTGAGAAAAAAGCTTTCTTTTAATTGAATTATACTATTCTGTTAAATAACTGAATAGTTATCAAAAGTCATTCAAATAGTGATTACTAAAGTCACATGGATCTTATGACTTGGGATTCATGATTTTTAATACAAACATACATGGATGTTTTAAGACGATGAAGGCAGTCTGGGGCTTGTTTTAGGGGACAATAAAAAAAGGGAATGGTTCTTCTGCAATCTGAAAGCAGAAGAACCATCCCCCATGTACTTAAACTGATATAGGTTCTTTTTCTACACTACGTTGCTCTTTCGATAAATCCTTCTTATTGTTAATAGGTGTGCGGCCTTTACTTAAGCCAAGTGAAAATGCTGTTGAAGCATGAATTTCCTCGAAAAGCTCTGGGTTGTCCACTAATGAAACGCCGTAAGATGGAATCATTGCTTTTATTTTTGGTTCCCACTCTTTTAGGTGCTGCGGGAAACATTTTTTTATGATTTGAAGCATTACGGAAACAGCTGTTGATGCACCTGGTGAAGCACCAAGCAATGCTGCAACTGAGCCATCTGTTGCGGTTACAACTTCCGTACCAAATTGAAGTGTTCCTTTACCGCCAGCTTCCGTATCTTTAATTACTTGTACACGTTGTCCAGCTACCACAATATCCCAATCTTCGCTTTTTGCATTTGGAATAAATTCGCGCAGTTCTTCGATCCGCTGTTCCTTCGATAACATTAATTGTTGGATCAAGTATTTGGTTAATGGAATGTTTTTGGCACCTGCCGCCAACATCGTGATGACATTATTTGGCTTTACAGAACCTATTAAGTCCATATTTGAACCAGTTTTCAAAAATTTCGGTGAAAAACCTGCAAAAGGTCCAAACAATAGTGATTTTTTGTTATCAATAAATCTTGTGTCAAGATGCGGCACAGACATTGGAGGAGCACCAACCGCAGCCTTGCCATATACTTTAGCATGATGCTTTTTTACAACCTCAGGATTGTTACATACTAGGAATAGTCCGCTTACTGGGAATCCTCCAACATGTTTACTTTCAGGAATACCGGTTTTTTGCAGTAGGGGCAATGAGCCTCCGCCGCCGCCAATAAAGATAAATTTTGCAGTATGGCGTTCAATTTCACCGGTTTCCATATTCCACACTTTTAATTCCCAGCGGCCATCCTCTGTACGTTTAATATCTTCAACTTGATGTTTGTATTTGATATCAACGTTTTGGTTCTTTAAGTGGTCAGTCAACATCCGTGTTAGTGCACCAAAGTTAACATCTGTGCCAGAGTCAATTTTTGTAGCCGCTATTGGTTCTTTCGAAGTCCGGCCTTCCATAATAAGTGGAATCCATTCTTGCAATTTTTTCGGCTCGTCAGAAAATTCCATCCCTTTGAACAATGGATTGTTTGAGAGTGCTTCAAAACGTTTTTTCAAGAACTCTACATTATTTTTCCCCTGTACCATACTCATATGTGGCAGCGGCATAATAAAATCATGTGGATTGCGGATCAGATCACTGTTGACAAGATAAGACCAAAACTGTCTTGAAACCTGAAACTGTTCATTAATTTTGATAGCTTTGTTAATATCTACTGTTCCGTCTGGTTTTTCTACAGTGTAGTTCAACTCGCACAGTGCAGAATGTCCAGTACCTGCATTATTCCATTCGTTTGAGCTTTCCTCGCCTGCTTTTTCAAGCTTTTCGAAAACTGTAATTTTCCAATCCGGTACTAATTCCTTCAAGAGTGTCCCTAAAGTGGCACTCATGATTCCTGCACCAATTAAGATAACGTCTGTTTCAGTTTGTCTGCTACTCATTTTTCCCATCCCTTATATGCTATGATTTGCAGAAAGGATGCTGGCGCCCATGCCTAAAGCAAACAGCAAGCTAAGGCGCGACTAGTTACACACCTTTTCTGGATCAATTGTTTCCTAGGTATAGTGTATCACTAATATCGATAGATTTAAATATTTATTACTATAATAATAGTTAGTAAGCTTTTTAAAAGCTGGTAAAAGTGAGAAGTTCAACCACAATGCCCTATTTTTTTCTTTCTTTTTGGCAATCACTAACATTTATATAAAATCCTTACCATATAACTTATCTTAATACAGCTGGTGACAACTTTTTCACTTTAAAGGTGGCGTGAAATTACCACCTTTAATCGTTAGTATGAATTCTTTTTCAATTATCCGATTAATATCTTTTCTTCAGCAAATCTAATTCTTGCCTCATGGCGCTTCGACATAAGCGCGAATGCCATAGTTAATGGCCCGAGGCGGCCGATAAACATCATTAACGTTATTAAAAGTTTTCCATAAGGTGATAAATCCCCTGTGATACCTGTTGACAATCCGACTGTTCCGAATGCCGAAATGGTTTCAAAAAGCAGCGTATTCATCGGCATATCCTCTGTGTAAGTCAGCAAAAAGAAAATCGCAAAGATAAAAATGATGGCTGACACCCCAATGGATAAGGATTTATTGACCAAACTCCAGGAAATTCTTCTTTTAAAAATATTCACATCGCTTCGATTCGTCAACACTGTCCAAAAGGCAAATATGATAATGGCAAAGGTCGTAACCTTAATTCCTCCGCCAGTAGATCCAGAAGAAGCGCCGATAAACATCAATGCCATCGTAAAAACTTGCGAGGACAACGTCATTTGGCCAATATCAATAGTATTAAAACCGGCTGTTCTTGGTACAACACCTTGAAAATAGGAAGCCCAGAATTTATCGTTCCAGCTTAGGTTCCCAATTGTTGCGGGATTATGAAATTCAGAAATTAATATAATTAATGTTCCTAGAACATTAAGGATTAATGTCATAAGCAGCGCCACTTTGGAATGAAGGGACAGTTTATGTAAAGATTTTTTCTGCCAGACATCCAATATAACGGTGAAACCAATCCCACCGATGATAAATAATGAAGTGATAGCTAAGTTGACAGTCGGATCCCCGATCCATTTACTGAGGTTGTCTGGTTCGAGGCCAAAACCGGCATTGTTAAAAGCGGATATTGAATGAAAAAATCCGTAATACAAAGCTTTGGTCCATGACATTTCAAAAGACCAGCGGATGGCTAAAATAAGCGCCCCTGTTATCTCTACTATTAAAGTTATCAAGATGATTCTGGAGACAAGTTTTACCACACCTGAAAGAGTAAATAGGTTTAGCGAATCTTGCAGTAGCAATCTTTCTTTCAAGCCAATTTTCTTTCCAAGGATGATAAACATGAATATGCCAATCGTCATAAATCCCCATCCGCCAATCTGAACTAAGAAAAGCAATACCAACTGGCCGAAAATGGTAAAGGTTGTTCCTGTATCCACAACCGCGAGACCTGTTACGCAGACGGCTGACGTTGCCTCGAATAAAGCGTCGACAAAATGGAGGCCCCTTCCCTCTTCATAAGTCGAAATGGGCAGCATTAATAAAAGTGTACCTAGTAAAATAAGTACAGCAAATCCGATAACCAAAATTTGCGCAGGATGCAGCTGGATAAACTTCCCTTTTTTCTTGATTAACCCCACAAATACTCCCCTTTGTTTGATAAAATATAAATCTGTGAAAATTGGATAAATTTATGCATCATATCTTACTCTCGGGAGTTGGATTTGTAAATAAAAATTTTATTAGTGCAAGCTTAACGTGAGGGATACAGCGTAAGTTGCCTAAATTAGAAAAAGGATTCCTCATTTTGAGGAAATCACTTTATTATTTTTCTAATATTTCTTTTATTTTTAGAAGATCCTTAATGTTTGCTTTTTTCATCATTGTTGAAATAAATAGGGTAAATAGTTTAGAGAATCCAGTTGGTTACCTTTGTTGCGCAATGTCATTCTAGTCAAATTCTCATCTATTTTCTCCCAAGTATAAGTTGTTTCCATTGGAAAGGGACCATTTGCGGTTCTCATCACAAGCTTTTTTCCTGGAGTGAGTTCCGCGATTTCATAGACATATGATAGGTCCCTGCCCAAGAATTTAGCCTTAAATGCAATTTTGGATCCGAATCGCAACGGTTTGGGCGATCGCCATTCTGCTGAATCGATATTTACGTACCATTCGGGAGCCTTATCCGGATTGGCCGCATAGTCCGCGACTTTTTCTATGGGGCAATTTATTTTGACTGTCAAAACATCTACCAAAGTTATTCCTCCGCATCAAATTTAGGACTTTTTACCCTCAACATAATTTTTCAACAAAGTTCCTAATAGATAATTCCATCCTTCGGTATGGCTAGGTTCCCAATCATCCTGGATGATGCCGGAGGCGGTATGGGAAAGCTGAAGCAATGTTCCGCCATCCTTTTCAACAAGGCGGTACGAATAAGCGCTGTGAACAGCTCCTTTCATACCAAGATGGCCAATCAGACGAATTTCTTCAAATGCGTTCACATAGTAAACTGTTCCCCAAACGGCACCATCATTTTTGTGGTATTCTCCTTAAAAATTAAAAAACTTCACGATGAAGGCTATTTCAAAAAATTTTTTTATAGTGCAGTTGTGCTATTTGCCCGAATTGTTGTATCTGGGTTAGCTTTAAACGAACTTCTGGATTATTTTTTTTAAACAAAGGAATTCCACTGCCCAATATGATGGGGATTATAGCGATAATAAATTCATCTACCAAGTCAGCCTTCATAAATGCATCCAGTAGTTCTGCACCGCCGACAATCCATATTTTTGAGCCTTCTTGCACTTTTATTTTTTGCAGGAAAGTCGGTATTTCCTCATTTATAAATTGTACATTTTCATCATGGCTTTCCTTTTGCCTTGAAAAAACAATGCACTTTTTGCCCTTATAAGGAAATTCATCAGCAAGGATTTTGGTGTGCTGATATGTTTTGTTTCCCATAATGACAGTATCGATTGATTCATAAAATGCGCTGTAACCATTATCTCCTTCATCTTCTACTGCTTCCAGCCAATCGATGGTGCCGTCTTCTCTTGCGATAAAGCCATCTAAACCGGCAGCAATATACAAAACGGTTTTTCTCATAATTTCATCCCCTGCATAAGCGATACTCTGTACCGGTGCAATTCACAGCTCATAATTCCCTCGACCGCTGCCGGATCATTAAACATGATTTGTTCTGCTGCTTCCCATGATTCCGCTCTAAGTACACAAATGCCGTATGCACCATCCAAACATGGCCCTGCCAGGATTAATTTTTCCTCGCGCAGTAATCCTTTCAGATAGTCAAAATGGCGCGCCATGACGGCGGATTCCTCCTCCGTCATTGTTTCCACAAATTGTTCACGCTTTGGCTGGATTAAATACACAAATTCTTCCATTGTCTTTCTCCCTTTCATTATTAACGCCGCATACGTAACAGGGGGTTAAATGGTATTTGCTTAAGGCCCCAATCTTTGTCAAAACAGGAATTACTCACTAGCTTTGGTCCATATATTTATAAAGCAGCAAATTCAGTAATCAACTGCTTAAACCGTTTCAGAGCATTATCAATCGGCTCCGGTTTAGATAAATCTACCCCTGTTTTCTTTAACAACTCAAGTGGATAATCGGAGCTGCCGCTCTTCAAAAATTCCAAATACGCCTTAACAGCCAACTCGTCCCCGCTTAAAAGCTGTTCAGCAATATGAATCGCAGATGCAAAGCCAGTTGCGTATTTGTACACATAGAACGGGCGGTAGAAATGTGGAATCCGCGACCAGCCGTATTTCACTTCCTCATCAAACACCACTTCGTCCCCATTATATTGCCTAAACAATGATTCGTAGATTTCACTAAATACATTGGCGTTTAAAGGTTTTCCGCTTTCAGCGTATTCATGGGTGATTTTTTCAAATTCTGCGAACATAACCTGTGTAAAGAAAGTTCCTCTAAATTGGTCAATAAAGTGATTGAGCAAGTATTTCCGAATCTCTTGATTGGTTTCTTTTTCTAACAAATAATGAATCAATAATACTTCGTTCACCGTTGAAGTCACTTCCGCTACAAAAATGCTGTAGCCGGCGGAGATTCTGGGCTGGTGCTTGCTTGAATACCAGGAATGCATCGCGTGACCGAATTCGTGAATCATGGTGAACATACTATCCAAATCATCATGTTGGTTTAAGAGCACAAATGGATGAACCCCGTAAACCCCCAGGTTGTATGCACCCGAACGCTTACCTGGCGTTTCCCGGACATCGATGTAGCGGGCATCTTTAAAAGTTTTCAGCGTATTAACGTAATCCTCGCCCAGTGGTGCCAAAGCTTTTAAAATCGTTTCATACGCTTCTTCATAGGTAATTTCTAATTTCACACCAGGAACCAGAGGGACGTTCAGATCGTACTGGCGCAGGTCCTCCAAACTAAGCAGTTTTTTTCGAATAGAGCCATATTGATGCAACGGTTCAATATTGGCTTTTGTTGCCGTTATCAGATTTTCATAGACCTCTTTTGGAACCATATCACCGAACAAACCTTTTTCCAAAGCGGATGGGTAGTTCCGCAAGCGGGCCAACGTCGCATTTGTTTTAACGTTTGCAGACAAAGTCGAGGCAATCGAATTTTTCAATTGCAAATACGGCTGATAATAAGCCTTGTACGCTTCCCGCCGCTTATCTCGATCCTCATCTTCAATTAATTTGGAGTACATGCCGCGCGTTAATTCAACTTTCATTCCTTCATCATTCGTCACTTCACCGAATTTGATATCGGCGTTGTTGAGCATACTGTAGGTGTGGCTTGGCGCAGAAAGTGCCTCGCCCAAGTTTGATAAAATCTCCTCTTTCTCCTTGCTCAACACATGTGCTTTATATCGAAAAGCTTCAAAAAGGTCCTGTTCAAAGTATTTTAACCGTGGTTCTTGCTCGATATATTCTTTTAATGTACTTTCCTCTAAACTTAATAAAAACGGCATGAAAAATGACGACGCTGCGCTTATCTTTACAGAAAGCTGCTTAGCACGGTCAACTAACGATTGCGCCAAGGCATCGCGAGTGTCCACATCGGCTTGGAGCATGCCGTACACATAGACAAGATTTAATTTACTGGAAACTTCCTCTTTTTCGGATAGATAATCATAAAGCGACTCTCCACTGTCAATCGCACCATCAAATTTTTTCAATTCGTCAGTCTTATTTTCAATCCAAAGATAATCATTTTCCCAGTCTTCAAGATTTTTGTATAGGTCCTCGAAATTCCATTTTTCTTTTTCAGGCACCTCGACCCTTGACTTATAGATAATGGTCATGTGAATCCTCCTCGCAATTGTAAGTTACTTAATTTTACCATTTAATTGAATGCTGTTATAATCAAAACAAAAAAATTCCCATGGGTGAGTTTATGAGAAAAAGATACTCGAATCTCGAAGATGTGAAAAACAACAAGTCTTTTAAAGATATGATGAAGTGGAGCAAAGAAAGACGAAGCAAGGTAAAAGATTTAACGATTAATATTCCACAATGCCAGGATAAAATGATTGAAAAAATTAAAGAAAACCGAAGCATGACTTCTTATACCTGGATTGGCCACTCCACCTTTTTGATTCAAATGAATGGGATTAATATTTTAACTGATCCAGTCTGGGCAAAGCGGATGGGCTTTCAAAAAAGATTAACTGAGCCTGGGATTCCACTCGAAGATCTTCCTGAGATTGATATAGTAGTTATTTCTCATGGCCATTACGATCATTTAGATTTTCCAACCATTAAAAAATTAAAGGGGAATCCTCAATTTTTTGTTCCAATTGGTTTAAAACCGATTTTTAACAGGAAGGGATATCAAAAGGTCTGCGAAATGGGCTGGTGGGAAAGCGCTGAAATCAGAGGCATCCAGATTCATTTTGTCCCCGCCCAGCACTGGACAAGAAGGACGCTGACGGATATGAATACATCACATTGGGGAGGATTTATTTTTCAAACTCAAAAAGAAACGTTGTATTTTGTCGGAGATACGGGCTATTTTGCGGGATTTAAGCAAATCGCTGATCGTTTTAACCCCATAAATACAGTATTTATGCCAATTGGTGCTTACGAGCCGGAGTGGTTCATGAAGGATTCGCATATTTCACCGGAGGATAGCGTGAAGGCATTCTTGGAGTTGAAAGCAAAAAAATTTGTTCCTATGCACTACGGGGCCTACCGACTGGCAGATGACACCGGACCGGAAGCCCTTGAACGGCTTTATCGTGAATGGGAAAAACAACAGCTGCCAAATGAACTATTAAAGGTTTTGACGATTGGTGAAACGATGATAGAGGAAAAGAATAATACTAAATAAAGGTATATCACTACATGAAGTGACGTACCTTTTTTTGTTTATTAAATCACATATTTAACAAATGTAAGCCTTTTATAATCACTTATTATTTTCCAAGACCTTCTCGAAAATGTTATCACTTTTCGTAGGGGATTCTGTCTGGCCTTTCCCCATTATTTTCATTAATGCTTCCTGTGTCAGAGGTTTTGCATGCGGCATAAGTTCAAATCCGAATTCGCCATCTGTTTCAATCGTTCCAATTTTTACATCTGAAAGATAAGAAATTCCTTTTTGTCTCATCCGCATTTCTAATTGCCCTTGGGTAATCCGCAATTTCTGCAGATTTTCTATTATGATTTTTCCATTATTAATGACCAAGGTAGCTTCACCAATGACATAACGCTCAATGATACTCGACTTCAATTGGAGCTTTTGAAGAACAAATAATAATACACCGAAGAAAATCAAAATGAGGATTACCTGCCAAAATTTATTTTCCTTAATGGCATGGCCCATGGTGGTCCCAACTGCCAAAATGACAACTGACTCCAAATTAGTCATTCTCGAAACCGATTTTTTACCGACAAATCTTAATATAACGATACTTGTAATTAATAAAATGGTTGCTTCATAAATGAAGTAGAATTTCAACATTACCACACCAAACATAGCTTATTTAGGGTTATTTTATCCAAAGTTCATTGGAAGCCATCCACTAATTTCTTTTTCGGATTTGCCTGTTATAATAGGAGAATTAAGGAGTGGTAACGTTGAAACTGATTAAATTCCTAGTTATTTTTGTCTTGCTTATTGGTCTTTGTGTATCAGCCTGGATTTATTACCCCAAATATCAAATTCACAAAATAAAAAAACAGTCTGTGGAAGTTAATGCAGATGTCCATAAAATCTCCTATCTTGATTATTTTCGAAACATGAAAAAAGATGAAATTTATCATCTGGCAATTGGCGACTCTGTCATTCGTGGTGTCGGTGCAGGGCAAAATGAAGATCTTGTCAATCAATTTTCGATCAAGTTGGGAAACCAGATTCAGAAAAACATACAATTTCAAAATGAAGGCATTAACGGGATTACAAGCAGCGAGTTAAGGGAAATGGTTCTTGATGGCCGGTTTGATGAAGAAATGAAGAAGGCCGACATCATTACCATCAATGTTGGTGGAAATGATGTACTAAGGGCTGCTAAGGGTCAGGACCTGCAAAATTTATTTCAAGCGTTTAGTGAGCTGCAAACCTCTTTTACAAAAAACTTAACTGATATCGCATCGCGAATTAAATCGGTGAATCCCGATGCCACCCTTGTATTTTTGGAACTATATAATCCGTTATCACCAACCGACAAACTGTATCCTCTTGCAGATCAATTGCTGCCGAAATGGAATCTTAAGTTATATGAGACTGCCAATCAGTATTCACCAACCCTAGTTATCGAAACCACTAAGGTAATAAACGGCGGCAGAATGGACAATTTATCACCGGATGGTGTGCATCCAAATTCGAACGGATATTCCGCTATATCAGAGCTAATGATTTATCAATTTAAGCATCAGTATCGCGAAGATTCAGTATAAAAGCGAAGGAGCCGTATTGGCCCCTTCGCTTTTTATTGTCCATCTGCTCCGTTTTGCGTCACTCTACGGACATGGTCATCTTCAAAATTATTGGCTCTCGCTTGCTTTACTTTATCATCAAGCAATTTCTTTTGGTCAACCTGCGGCGAGGGGGACTGCTTTTTCTTGGCCATGAAAAATACCTCCATTTGTTTGTAATACCCAACCCTTTTATTTTGCATTTTTTTATGAATATCATTCTACATCGGCCTTTTTGTACTGGGTTTTCCCATGTATTCTCTTTCACTATCCTCGTATTCCTTTTCTAATTCACTTAAGGACCATTCATATAGATGTTTTTCATTAATTTTAAAGATACCCAAGTTAATTAGCTCTTCAATGAGAAATTGTCTTTTTTCCTGAACAGTTTCGTTAAGAAGATGTTCCATTAAAAGCTCCCCCAATCTCTAAGCTAATAACATTTTTCCTCACCTTCCACTGCTATTATAAAAAGTCCAATTCAAGGAAATTGTCGAAAAAACTAATTTTCATCCAATTGTTTTCTATTTTTAATAAACTAGTGTGATAGTCACAAATATTTTTAATGAAAATGTTAAAAATTAGGGGGGACAGAAGTGTCTTTTTTGCCATTTATAAAAATAAAATAAAGCCGGAATAAGTTATAGTCCGGCTTTTACGAATTATTAATATTTCCGCCTTTGCAGTTCTGCCAATATGGCCGGATATTCTTTGTCAATTTTAAAAAACAGCAATAGGATAATCTGGAGAACAGCTAATACAAGGGGTATTTGTATATTAACCGCTTTAATCATTTGAATCGCCAAAGCTGGCTGTTCGGCAGCCCCTCCTGCATATCCGCCAATCCCAAGCAGCCATCCAACTACCGCAAGACCCAGCCCTGTTCCGAACTTCATTCCAAAGCTAGCGGCACTATTGACTAATCCCTCTGTCCGCATTCCTGTTTTGTACTCGCCGTATTCCACGGTGTCGTTGACCATCGCCAAGAGCAGCCCGAGAGTTGGCATGACACCCAGTCCCGCTAAAGCTGTACCAACCAAAAAAACGGGTAAATTGCTAGGATCTGACCATTTTATTATTTGACCCACAATTGCTGCCAGTGAACCGATGATGGCCACGTTCCGTTTCCCAAACCTCGCCACCAAAGGCCCAATGAAAAATAACCCCAAAATCATTGGTGCGGTTAACGTAAGGCCAATGATAGGAAATTTATTGATATCACCTATGACCCATTGCGCGTAGTATAGCCCCGCACCTTGCACCAGACAAATGGTAGTGTAAAAGGTGACGCAAAATAGAGTAATTATAATCCAGTATTTATTTTGTAAGATGGACTTAAAGCCAGCAGAAAAGGGAATTTTATCTTGTTGTGATGTTATAAATCCCACTCTTTCTTTGACGAATCGGAAGGTAATGTAAAGAGCAATGATTGACAACAAGCCATAGAAACAAGCAAGCCCCACCCATCCGATGGCGGCCGTCAGCGGTTGGGTAAAGGTCATGACAATTAAGGTTCCGGACATGGTGAAAATGGTGGCGTAAATGTTTGATAATGAACGGCTATGCTGGTGTTGCGTCATGACTCCGAGCAATGTTTTATACGGAATTGAAACAGCGGTATATAGGAGAATAAATAAAATGTATGTGATGTAGGCATAAATGATTTTGCCTGAATGATCGAGGTCTGGGACCGAAAATAACAATACAATTGAGATACCAAATGGAACAGACATCCAAAGCAGCCATGGCCTGGCTTTTCCATGTTTAGATTTCGTCATATCAACTAAAGAACCCATTCCGATATCGGTAATTCCATCAAACAATCTTGCAATCAGTATCAAGGTTCCGACAATCGCACCAGCAATACCGACCACATCTGTGTAATAAAAGGTTGAAAATGAACTAATCAGGGTATTTACCGAAAAAATCCCAAAGCTTCCGACTCCGTATGCCCACATTTCTTTTTTCCTTGGTTTCTCTATATCGTGTGTTGGTTCAACCCATGGCCCTTCAATAATCGTTTGCCCAACAGAATCCCTCTTTTCAAATTAAAATCGTTTAATGAGATTGATCAGCACGTGTATGCGCTCACATAGTATGAGACAAACTGTGGGATTAGACTATGTTCGTGGTAAAAACCAGCAAATGGAGGCCCACAAAAAAAGCAACGGAATAATCCATTGCTTTTTCTGGGGTCCCATATTTTTATTTCGCCGCTGCCTTTGCCGCTTCCAAAGCAGCTTCATAATTCGGATGGTTTGTCACTTCGGATAGATACTCGACATACGTAACAATGTTTTCAGCATTTACCACGAAAACAGCTCGGCTGTTTAAACGGTGCTCCTTCATATACGTCCCATAAGCTGTGCCAAATGACATTTGGAGGTGGTCAGACAATGTCTGGACGCCGCTGATACCAGCATCCCCGCACCATCTGCTTTGGGCAAACGGAAGGTCGGCGCTGATGGTCAGTACTACAACATAGTCGCCCAATTCAGACGCTGCTTGATTAAAACGCCTCGTCTGCTGGTCGCAAACTCCTGTATCAAGTGAAGGAACCACACTGATCAGCCGGACCTTTCCATTTGAATCAGCAAGAGTAATTGGCGAGCGGTCATTTGCCAAAACCGTAAAGTCAGGTGCTTGATCGCCCACTTTAATTTCCGGCCCCAACAATGTAACGGGATTACCCGCCAATGTTGCGGTACGTGTCTGTTCTTGAATCATTTCTTTTTCTCCCCCTCTAACCATACATATCTATCTACAAATCAGCTGCCACGATATGTGCTATAGCCTCCCGGTGCCACTAACAGTGGAACATGATAATGGGAATCGGTGTCAGCAATACCAAACCTAATTGGTACTTTGTCTAAAAAAGGCGTTTCGCCAACTCCTACACTTTGCTCCCGAAAGTAATCCGCTACATAAAAGACTAATTCATATTCCCCTAATTCTACCTGTCCTTCAGCAAGCAAGGGGGCATCTACCCTGCCATCGCTGTTTGTTACAACTGTTTTTAAAAGTGACCGCTCAGGTTCTAACCGCCATAGTTCTATTTTTAAATTTTTTGCTGGAATGCCCTTGGCTATATCAAGGACATGTGTGGTTAATTTTCCGCTCATGCTTCTACACTTTCAGTTGGAGATTCTAAACCTTCATTTACAAGATCTTGGCGGTTAACCACAAATCCCTGGAAGCCGTATGGAGGTCTTGGTTCAGTGAACACTGCACCCTCGGAATCCGGAATCTCCACAATTGTTTCCCACGTACGATTATTTGATAAAAATTGAACTTCAGCAAGCTGCGGGAAACGCTGCAATGTGCGCAGTCCTACTCGATAAATTAAATCTTGAATTGATAATGTTTCCGCTTCATGGAATACAGATGCTGCAATATCGCGAACTTGCTCCGCCGGCACATAGACCTCCGGATTATCAGAAACGGCGTCCTCTTTATTATTATAACGGTAGAAAATATCAAGATAGATATAAAGCGGGCGATCCTTGGCTTCTGGCAGCGTTGTATACTCATCACGGATGAAACCATAGAAGGAGCTGCCTGTTACCTTAATCAAGTGGAGGTTTTTAATGCCGCTCTCATGCTTCACGAGCTGGTTGCCATTATCTGTCCGCTCGACTTTGACAGTTGTTGTAATTAATTCATTTCTTGAATGACGATATACAACTGGACTTGCCTCAAGACCATTTTGTCCAGCCACTTGCACTGTTTCGAAAGGAACTTCATCTGCGGTGATTTCTACGGATGTAATGTGTGGATAGGTATTCAGGAATCGGTTACAAACGAATGTTAAAAATCCTTCAAAGGTTGGACCATGATACTGTGCTGCTTGACGGAGAATAAAATTTTTCATAGAATCCGTTGCGACTACGCAGCTGTTATCAGCCTTTGTAAAGGAATGAAGGAAGTCTCCTTCAAGGGCAATTTTGGCATTCATTCCAAAAATAACATTGTTACGGCCGGTAAAATTAGACTCTGGAATAGTCTTGATTCCTTCTAGCGGGGTTTGGTACGTCCGGAAAACAAAAACATCACCTTTACCATAATAGCAAACTCTCTCTTGTGAACTCATTTAAATTCCTCCCTAAAATTTTATTATTTTAACCCTGAATCGCCGAAGTGCTGCTCCTGCGTTTCAAGATATAGGAACCAAAAATGATACAAACTTTAATTCGCCAGGTCTTTTACTTGATGATAAAATCCTCTAGGCGGAAGAAGGCGATTTTATAAATCTGAGTAAGTGCTTCCTGTAGTTCCTCTGCCGGATTGTTATTCACCCGTTCCTTCATATTGCCTCGAATCGTGCCTTTTGTTTGTCCTTTTACTGCCATGATGAAGGGGAATTGAAATTTTGATGTGTATGCATTGTTGAGAGATAAAAATTCTTCGTGTTCTTCTTTGCTGAGCTGATTTAGACCGGCACTTGCCTGTTCTTTGACAGAGGCGTCTGCCATTTGAACCCGTGCCGCCAGATCTGGATGTGACCTTAACAAAGCGAGCTTTTCTTCCATTGTTGATTCCTTTACCACTTCCACCATTGCTTGGTGAAGATCAGCGACGGACTCGAATGGACGCTTCACCCAGGCGCGTTCTGCCACCCATGGTGAATGTTCAAATACCCAGCCAAGAACTTCTGTGAACGCCTGCTGATCTAAACTATTAAGCGTTTCGAGCTTCATAGTCATTTTGATTCCTTCCTTTCCTCTCTATAACGCCTTCCAAAATAGCCCGTGAAAATTACTCTTTCACCTCTTGGATTAACTTTATTTTACCTTCAATTTTGGGGGAAGGTCATTAGCCATAAGTGACAAATATCACGCAAATGGAGTGTGCTTTGTGCACACCGGGTTAAATACCACTACCCAACAGCAAGTAAAATAAACGAATTGTGTACTAAGCACATCATAAGGTAAACTACTATTAAACAACTAAAAAAAGGAGGGAACGACACCATTGAAGCTGACTTTAGCAGAAGCATTAACAATTCCACCACTTCACCAATGCGAAATGATAGCTGGTACAAAAGGTCTAAGCCGGTACATTATGTCAGTAAATAGTTTTGATGCACCTGATGTGATGAGATGGTTAAAGTCTGGGGACTTAGTTTTAACAACAGGATATATTTTTTTAAATAATGAACAAGCATTAACTAGTTTAGTGTATGATTTGGCAGAGAGAAATTGTTCCGGTTTAGGGATAAAAACAGCTCACTTTCCAAACTCCCTGCCTCAAGAAATGATCTTGGCTGCTAACCAGCTTGCATTTCCCATTTTCCGAATCCCTAACAAATTATCGATAGCCGACCTAATCCAAACCGTACTGCGTGAATTACTTACTCCACAAAAGAATACAGAAACCTGCCTACAAAACAAAACCATTAATGAAAGTCCTGATCTTTCAACCTGTTCCGTTCTGAAGCATATTCCTAAAGAGATTCTAAAAGAATACTATACTGCCTTTTTATCACCATTAATTTCTTACGATCAAGTAAATCATTCGGAATTATTAGATACTCTCGAAGTCTATCTTAATTGCGGTGCAAAGACAACCGAGGCAGCACAAACAATCGGCGTTCATCGAAACACCATCCACCAGCGAATCGGCAAAATAAAAGAACTCCTCGGGACAGACCTGAACAATGGTAAAACAAATTTCAGATTACAATTAGCTATAAAAATGTTTCATCTACATAAACACTAAAAAGGGCCCGATCTGGGCCCTTTACATAAAATTAATATTGAGTTGACCTTAACTGCGATTCCGAATAATCCGTCAGCATTCCCAACATTCTGGCTATTCGCATCGCCAGCAGCAGACGAAATTGAACCTGATTATCTGATAAATCCAATCCTAATAATTCCTCAATACGCACAATCCTAAATTTTACGGTGTTTCTGTGAACAAAGAGGCGATTGGCCGTGTCTAACAGTTTCCCGCCGCATTCCAAATATGCTTCTAATGTGAATAGCAAATTGGAGCCGTTTTCTTGATCATACTCTGAAAGAGATTCCAGCATACTATGAAAATAATTTTTCAATGTTAGTTCCGGTAATTGCTGCAGTAACCCCTCCGGTGCATAGTTCCTATATTCAAAAACGGGATCCTTTACTTCCTTTGAAAGCTTATTCCCTAACGAGATTGCCTCAACTGCCTCCTTATAGCTTTGCCCAACTGATCCGAGTCCTGCGCAAGGTAAACCAACCCCAATCTGGACCTTTTGTTTAGGGAATTTTTTATGTATTTGATTAGCCAAATAACTGGCCGCTTTTCTAGCAAGATTCGCTAACTCATTTGTTTTCGGAGCCATTAATATCACCGCAAATGCCTGCGGAAGAGGAATGCTGATTAATCTGGCATTTACTTTCGTCTCCGTTGCATTGACAAGTTGGCAAAAAACAGAGTATATCGTCTTCTGTTCCTCTCCGCTAAAAATTAAAATGACAAAGTGGTTATCATGTCTTATCTTAAGCTCATCAGCAATCGAACGGACCTTCTCTTCATCCATTCTTTCTCCCATTAGCAGTATTTTTAAAGCTTCATCCTTATCACATGATTGTCGTTGTTCACCTTGAAGTATCTCTCTTGTAATAGATAAAAGCGTATCAGACAAGACATTTTCATACGGGAGCTCGATTAAAGGCAGACCTAAACGGTCTGCCTCCTCAAGCATACAAGCGGGAATTTCGGTCAAATAACGTTTAACTTTAATGGCCAATCCCGAGCAGTTACGTTCAGCTAGGTCATTGAGCAATTTTATTTGAGTAGCTTGATGATCTTTAAAGACATAACCCGTTGTCAGGAGCAAATCCCCCTGTTTTAACCAAGAGGTATCTGGCTCATCCATGATACTGACAGAGCGAATATTGCGGTTTAACCCACGTGCTCCTGCCAATACACGACAGCCGGGAATCAGCTTCGTCTTTAAAATATCAGATACCATAAATGCCATTGCTCAACGCCTCCATTTAATAAATAGTATTAATGGGATTCCTTCGCAGCAGCCATTTCTGCATTTTCAATGCCATGACCTGCATGCTTCACCTTAGATGATGTGCCATTTAAAATCATGTTTAAGACAACTAGAACAAGCGAACCCATAACTACACCATTTCCTAATAATAAGCGGGCAGTATCGGGAAGGTCTACGAATGCACCTGGAACACCTTTAATCGCCAAACCAATTCCCACACCTACAGCAACAATGAGTTGATTGGCTGGAGAAGCCAAGTCTTCCTTCGCGATAATTTTCAGCGCTGCGGAAATCAACATCCCAAACATTGGAACCATTGCTCCTCCAAGCACAGCTGGAGGAATCATCGTTGTTAAAGCACCAACCTTTGGCACAAGACCAAGCACAATCAGGATACCGCCAGCGGCAGTCAATACCCTTAAATTGGTTACCTTTGTCAAAAGAACAAGACCAACGTTTTGCGAAAAGGTCGAATGGTTAAAGGAATTGAGAAATCCGCTGATAAATCCTCCAAGACCTTCAGCACGCAATCCCCGTTTAATATCATCTGATTTAATGTCTCTTCCTGTAATATCACCAAGCGCGAAAAATACACCAATACTTTCAATTGCAATAATAAAGGTGATAATGGTCATCGTAATGATTGAAGAAATATCGAATGTTGGTGCACCGAAATAAAATGGCTGAGGCACATTAAACCATTTTGCTTCTAAAAAGACGTTAAAATTCACCATTCCGAAAAAGCTTGCTACAATCGTACCGGCCACCATCGCTAAAAGAATGGAGATAACTTTAATGAATCCCTTAAACATGGTGTTGAATAATAAAAAGCATAATAACGTAAAGAGTGCTATCAGCAAGTGTTTCGGGTCACCAAACGTTTTAGAGCCTGCCCCGCCTGCAGCATTGTTCATTGCCACTGGCATTAACGAAATACCAATGATTAAAATAACCGAACCAGATACAATGGGGGGGAAAAACCTTACCAGTTTCCCTATGAATGGGGCACAAAGGGCCACAAGCAATCCGGCTATAATAACGGCACCAAAAACCCCCGTTATCCCATGAATTTTTCCGATCGCAATGGCTGGTTCAACATTAATGAAGGAAACGGCCATAAGAGCCGGTAATTTGATTCCAATATGCTTTCCGCCCATAACCTGGAGCAATGTTGCAAGACCACATGCCAATAAGTCAAATGAAATTAGATATACAAGTTGTGCCTGCGTCAGACCTAATGCACCAGCCACAATAATTGGTACTGCCACTGCGCCGCCATACATAACGGCAATATGCTGGAACCCTAATGCCAGCGTTTTCCCTGTTCCTAATCTTTCCATCTATATTCCTCCCAAATTCCAAAGTTTTTTGGTTGTGGAACCGCTTCTGTTCATTCATGAAGAGCTTGAGGGGTTTTGAAAAAACAACACCTATTCTGAATATAGTTAATTTTCAGATATTTTTCTTCGTACTGGGATGAATGTGTCTATATAGAAGTTAGTTCTTTTGTGGGATGGTTTCAGTGTTTTCTTGTGGCAATATTTCTCCATTTCGATAAACAATAGATCCTTTTACAATGGTGATTCTATTTTTCCCCCTAAACGTTTTTCCAATATAGGGAGAATGAGCGTGGCGGTAATAGAGGTCCTCTGCTTTCAACGTAAAGGATTCATTTAAACTAATCAATGCCATATCGGCATCACTTCCCTCGGCAATTGCCCCCTTTTGCGGATAGAGGCCAAATCGTTTCGCAGGGTTGGTGGACATGGCGGCAGCAATCTTTTGCAATGATATGTTTCTTTTCCAGTACCCTTCTTCCAAAAGAACGGATAAACTGGTTTGGGCACCACTTATCCCCCCCCATGCTGCAAACATATTGCCGTCTTTCAATCTCTTCATTTCTGGCGGGGCAGGAGAATGGTCAGAGCTAATTACATCAATCTCACCATTCGCAAGCGCTTTCCATAATGCCTCTACTTCTTCTGAGCTTCTTAATGGCGGTGCGCATTTTGCGATTGGTCCCAGCCTCACGAAATCATCACTAGTAAGTGATAAATAATGCGGGCAAGTTTCAACGGTTACATCAATTCCCTTATTCTTCGCTTCTGTTATTAACTCAACAACTTTACTGCTGCTTGCATGAACAATGTGAACCTTGCAGCCGGTCAATTCAGCATAGGATAACAGCCTTCTGACAGCCTCCATTTCCGATATAATCGGACGGGATTTGCAGTAATCCAGGGCTGAAAGCTTTCCTTCTTTAATATTAGCGGCAGCTAGTACCTCCGTCATAACTGTGCTTTCTGCATGTACAGCTAAGATTGACCCAAGTCTTGCAATTTCACCCATTCCTGCCATTAGCGTGCCATCATCTGAATGATGAAATTCGTCAATTCCGCTTGGTGACATAAAGGCTTTAAATCCAATTACACCGGATTGAATTAGTTCCTCAAGCAATTGGACATTTTCCGGGACAAGGCCTCCCCAAAGCCGAAAATCTGTCACAGATTTCTTTATCGCTTGCTCCTGCTTTAATCGGAAACCATAAGCATCAATCGTTGGCGGGCTGCTGTTCAACGGCATATCAAAATATGTTGTCACTCCCCCTGCCACAAGACTTTTACTTCCGGTCAAGATGCCCTCCCAGTCCGTTCTTCCGGGTTCATTAAAATGGACATGGGTGTCGATTAACCCAGGAAAAATGTGAAGGCCGATGGCATCTATTTCCTCTTTAGCTTTCCCTTCTATAGGAATTTCTCTTGTTATTTTAATTATTTTTCCATTCTTGATCCCAATTTCTCCTGAAAAACTGTCCTCAGGACCAACAACCATACCATTACGGATAATTAGATCATATAATAGCATATTAGACTAATACCCTTCCTCTCTAAACCAAGGTCCGCATAGTGAAAACGCCGCCATTAATATAAATTCTTTGTTAACCCAGTAATTCCTCCCATATTTTAATATAAAATTTAGAAAAGTTCTTATTAAAGAACTTTTCTATTTCTTCCTCTCCCGAAAATGTATGAATACGGGAGAGGAATCATTCCAAATAAAATTGATAGATTTAGAGCCTTGCCCAAGCTTGGATTAAGGTTCGCTTAGATTGTGCGATAATCGCATCGGAGTCCTCATTTCCAACCGGTTTTACCTCAAATGCTACAACATTTTTGGACCCTTCTCTGATATAACCTATTTCTAATAGCATTTTTAAATATTCCGTTAATTCCTCGACGTCATTCTCGCTACCCGGATAGCCGAATCGAGGATGCTGGTCACCATAGGCAGGATCATTTTTATCCTTAATATAGCAATTGCCGATGTGAGCGTGGTTAATATAATCACGGGCAATGGTTAAAGCATCCTTTGAGGTTTCCCGCTGCATCGGAAGATGGCTCAAATCAATCATTAAGCCAAAGCTTGGGTCTACTTTTCTTACTTCCTTCGCAATTTCAACTGCCAAATGATTTGGCCCAATTAGGCATTTTTTATCGGTTTCATCATCAAAGGTTTCTAATGAGAGTACTAGATTACCCTTCTGTCTAGCATACTGGGACAACTCAATTATCGAATCAGTAAGCAATTGGAGTGCTCTATCCACATCCTGATCCGGTTTTGGACCGCTTAAGAAACCTAATTTCGCTGCATTCAACTCATAGGCTTGGTCGATCCCGGCTTTTACAAGATCAATAGCCGCCTTCCGTTTTTCCGGATCAAACGAGTTCAAATCGCCTTTATTGCTAAGCAGTATTGGCTGAGCACCAAAACCAACTGCCATCCGTCCTGATTGCAGCAAAGAGGCAACCTTTTGTCTTTCTGCAGGATTATTGACCCTCGTTACTTCAATTCCCGAGAAAAAGTCATCTGTGACAATTTTCTTCACCGTTTCGGAAATATTCCCATCACCCTTCATAGATTCTGGGTATGCCATAAAGTGAACAATACCAACCTGCATGTAATGTTGAAGATCTGTTTTCATATGCAATACCGGAATAACTCCGGAACTTCCTCCTTTCATAAAGGAAAAAAGAGAACTTTGCTCTTTTTTCCTTCTTTAATAGAATGATTATTTATTAGAATATTCAAATCCAGTTAATGTTCCGTTATTGGAGAAACCGCAAACTGCTGTTGGGTCGACCACCACTTCAATCAAATATGGTTTGCCACTTTCAACTGCACGCTGCAAGGCTGGCTTAATATCGTCATAGTGTGTTACCAGTTCCCCGCGGACGCCCATTCCGGCAGCCGTTTTAACAAAGTCAATACCGCGTTCTTCATTGTCGCAAAGTTCATTCTTGTAAATTAGGTCTGTGGAGATATCCCGCTCATCATAGAACCAATTTTGTTGCTGGCGAATCAAACCAAGTAGTGAATTATTCATAACGAATACGATGACCGGAATATTATGCTTTGCTGCTGTGGCAAGGTCCTGCAGTGACATTCCGAGACTTCCGTCGCCAAGAATATTGACGCTTTGACGCTCTGGGAACGCAAGCTTCGCTGCCATCGCAGCCCCTAATCCCCAGCCCATTGTACCTGCACCGCCTGTTAATAAATAGCTGCGTGGAACATAAGTTTCAAACAACTGACAGGACCAAATTTGGCTGATTCCGCAGTCATGCGAGGCAAAAGCATCACGGTCTAAGAATTCGCGAAGCTCTTTCAGGGCACGTTCCGGACGAATCGGAAGTGTATCATAATCCTGTTTACGGGCATACTTCTTTCTTTCCTCGGTTAAATCAAGCCTCTTAATTTCTGGTTCAACGGCTGCAGCGATGCCTGCATCCAAGGATTTATAAACCTCTATTAAACCTGCCATGAAGGATTTCACATCGGAAACGATTCCAAGCTCCGTCTGTACTGTTTTGCCAATCTCTTTAGGATCCAGGTTAATGTGGATGATTTTCGCATCGCGTTTAAAAACATCCACTGCACCAGTACTGCGGTCTGCAAAACGACCGCCAAGGTTAATGATGAGATCCGAATTTAAGATCGTCATATTTCCATATGGTGTATCAAGCATTGTTCCCATTCTTCCAGCAAACAGCGGATGATCGTTCGGGAATGTATCCATACCCATGCCAGTTGTCACTACTGGGATTTGCAATGTTTCTGCCAGTTCCTTGAGCTCTTTGGTGGCATTTGCAAGGTTTACTCCGCCTCCGGAAATAAGAACAGGTTTTTTGGCATCCTTTAATAGGTTTAGAACTTCATAGAGTTCCTCCTGAGACGCAGAAGGCATTACCTCTGGCTCATCCACAAACTCATCCCAATCCACTTCAAGTTCAACCTTTTGCGTATTGATAGGAAGATCAATTAAGACCGGACCCTTTCTTCCGGTTGTTGCAGTGGTCCATGCTTCATGAATCATTTTTGCTGCGTCTTTACCGTCTGTTAATTGATAAACCGCCTTACAGACCGGCTTCGCCATTTCACAAATTGGCGCTTCCTGGAACTGCATTGTTCCAATCAGAGTAGACTTTTGCTGTCCTGTAAATGCAATCATTGGGATGGAATCCATCCATGCGCTGTATAGCCCAGTAAGGAAGTTTGTTCCCCCAGGACCAGAAGTGGCCGCACATACACCAACCTTGCCAGTTGCCCGCGAATAGCCGTCTGCCATAAACGCTGCGGTTTGCTCGTGACGGACCACATAAGATTTTATGTTTGTCTTCTCACGAATCGCATCATACAATGGAAGAATCGCGGCCCCTGGTACACCATATAATTGATCTACGCCTTTTCGAACTAGATAAGCTGCAATTGCTTCTGCAGCGGTCATTTTTTGCTTTGCCATGTTAATCCCCCAGTTCACTATCGATTTTTTTAAATATTTCCGTTATCGTGTTTTTCTGACCTACATTCCCTGGAAACACAATATAAGTTGTATTTTTAATTCTCGCTTCTTCTCCTGTGAGTAAAACAGGAACCCCTGCAGCCGCCTGGCCGAGTATTTTAGCCTTCTTGATTCCTAAACCGCTAGTGGCAATATCACTGGAGGTGATTCCTCCTTTTGCCATAATGAATTTTGGTTTTACCGTTAAGGAATGGACTAAATCTACTAGTGCTTGGGAGATGGTTTGACTATACTGTAAATTCTCCTCCTTGCTTACCGCTTTGACGACAGTTCTGCTAGTAAAGAGAACTGTATTGTCTCCATTTTTAATGGAGGCTTCTAGTAATTTAGCGGCTCTATCGATTTCGCCTTGTCTTTGGTCCTTTTCTAAAATCATTTCTACATTCAATTCAATTGGTCTTATATGAACCTCCGAAACTAAGTCGGAAAGCTGCTCTGTGGTCAATTTTGTATGGGAGCCAACTACCAATAATCCGCCAAAATTCTTACCGTCAGTTCCTCGAGCCATTTCCTTTGCTTCAAGATATGGTTTATGGGAAAACCCGCCTAATGACTTTACTAAAGAAGCGGCGGTCCTAAACAGGAAGTGCTTCCCTCCTTCAATGGCCTTTAACAGTGCCAGGGAAACGACATCCAAATCCTGATAATTGATGGCGTTCACAACGATGGGCACATTTCCGGAAGCTTTATTTAAAATGGATAAGACTTGGTTAACACCGCCGGAGCGAATGTCTTCGATGGAAATGGATAATACCTGGTCCGAAGTAAAATATCCTTCCGATTTCTCTTCGACATAATCTGGCAGATAAGCGGTTGAGTAGCCAAATACTGCATCCTTGGCGAATTCTGTATTGTTCACCGGAACCAGATTTTGATTGACCAAAAGATAATGAGTATTATCGACTGTATAGCGATTCCCTTCGAAAAAGGCAGGTATAATGAGGTGGCCATCAATGCACCAGTCCAGCTTTTCGGTCAGTGCTTTTTCCAAAACCGAAATTTCTAATGGATAATGGCCGCGTAGAGTTGAGTCGCTCCGGCTGATGATCGTAAACGATACATTCAATTCTTTTGAAACAGCTGCTAAGTTTTCAATAATTTCTGTATTGATTCTTGTGGCTTTTTCCGGCTCATAGCTTCTTGTATTTGTTAAAATATAGAGAACTTGTGTATCCTCCTCGAGGCCTTTACGAATCCAGTGTTTATCCCAATCTGTAATAACGGAAACATCATGGACTGTCTGGACTCCTGTTGGGTCATCATCTAGAACAATTAGCTTATGATTTAATTCTTTCAGCTTTGAAAAGATGGTTTTCCTTAACGGGGTTTCCCCCTGTATGGTGGAAGAATTGCTGATAATTTCTTGAAAAATGATATCGGTTTGTGTTGTCAAGGCCGACGCCACCTCCTAGGTCTATTTGATTAACGCTGAATCGACCAGTTTTTCTGCAGTTGCAGTAATGCGTGCTGCTCTTAGTTCAAAGAAATCCAAAAGCTCATGCATTTTTCCGGATACTCCAAAGCGGTCCTGTGTGCCAATCCGTTTTAAAGGCACTGGGCAATGTTCAGAAAGGACCTCCGCCACAGCGCTTCCTAATCCTCCGATAATCGAATGCTCTTCTATTGTTACGACCCGTTTTGTCTTAGCCGCAGAGGTCGCAATCGCTTCAACATCAATTGGTTTGATGGTGTGGATGTGCAGGACATCTGCTTGAATCCCTTTTTTGCCAAGCTCTTCTGCTGCCTTAAAAGTTTCATCAAGCATGATACCTGTACTGATTAAAGTGACATCGTTACCGTCACGGTATTTTATTGCTTTTCCGATTTGGAAACGGTCTTCCTTTTTCGTGACAATTGGAACAGGCAGCTTTCCAACCCGCAGGTAAACCGGACCTTCATGGTAATATGCTGCTTCGACCGCCTTTTCCATTTCCAGGGAATCAGCTGGAACAATCACAGTCATTCTTGGTAAGGACCGCATAAGTGAAATATCTTCAAGCGGCAGGTGTGTCGCACCTTCCTGTGCAGCCGATGTTCCTGCATTATGGCCGACAATTTTCACATTGTTGTTCGAGTAGCATACTGAAATCCGCATTTGATCATAAGCACGGCCTGTTAAAAAGTTAGCATAGGCATTGGCGAAAGGGATTTTTCCGCCTATTGCCAATCCCGCTGCCGTCCCTACTAAGTCGCATTCAGAAATCCCGACGTTAAAGAATCGGTTTGGAAATTGATCCTTGAATAAATTTGTCATATTGGATTTAGCACAGTCTGCATCAAGTACTACCAAATCTTTATGTTGATGCCCAAGTCTTATTAGTGCTTCACTAAAGCTTTCGCGCGGTGCTTTTTGTTCTGCCATTTAAACCAACTCCTTTAGTGCCAATTCTAGTTCCTCGTCATTCGGTGCTAACCCGTGCCACTTGTGGGTATTCTCCATAAACGAGATTCCTTTGCCCTTTACCGTGTGCGCCAGGATGGCTGTCGGCTTCCCTTTCACCAACTTTGCCTGTTCAAACGCGGTATGGACCTCTTCAAGGTTGTGGCCGTCAATTTCTATCACATGCCATCCGAATGCTTCCCACTTGGCTTTGAAATTCTTCATGCCTTTTATGTTTTCTACGTAATCATCGAGCTGGATTTTGTTCCAGTCGATAATCGCGCAAACATTATCCAAATTAAAGTGGGCAGTTGTCATTGCTGCTTCCCAAACCTGCCCTTCCTGTGACTCGCCATCACCAATCATCACGTAGGATCTTCTTGGCTTACCATCAAGCTTGGCAGCCATGGCTACTCCGTTCGCTAATGAAAGCCCTTGCCCGAGTGAACCGGATGATGCATCCACCCCTGGGATATGCTCTCCGCATGGGTGGCCATGAAGGCGGCCATCGACATCACGGAAGGTCATCAGTTCTTCAACTGGGAAGAACCCTTTTTCGGCCAATACCGAATAATAAACTGGTGTACAGTGCCCCTTGGATAAAAAGAAGACATCTCTCTCCTCCCAATCAGGCTCATTTGGATCGACATTCATATGTTCAAAAAATAAATCTGTTAATAATTCGGTTGCTGATAAAGAACCACCTGGATGTCCGCTACCCGCATGATGGGTCATTTTTACAATGTGACGACGGATCGTTTTCGTTAATTTCTGTAAGTATTCTTTACGGTCAGATGCAAGTTGCATTAATTCTTCCTCCTTTGTTGCCTATTATGAAACGCGGTTTCTTTTAATCATCAAAAAAATAACTATCCTATCTTTTTTTGGTCATTCCACTTCTTTGTTGCTTATTGTGAAACGACGTTTCCATCTATGATTAAAAAAAAGAGCAGTTAATTATTTTTTGACTTCCTAACTAGTTGTTGCTTATTGTGAAACTGCGTTTCTAAAATGTTTTATTTAAAGAAATCATAACACCGCTTTCAAATGATTTCAATAATCTTTTTATGAATTTTCTAATTATTTTTTCGACAAAAAAAGCCATGTTCCTCGCAAACCAACTCTTTTCACTCTTATGTAAAAAGACATGCCCGCCAGGAGTCATGTCTTTATTGCATTTATTCGCCTTTATACCCAAGGCGTCTTGAAATCGATGAACCAACTTCAATTAACTTGTCCTTAAGTTCATCCAGCCTAGCTTCTGTCATTCTCATAGAAGGACCGGAAATACTTACGGCACCAATCACATTTCCAAGATGATTAAAGATTGGGGCAGCCATACAAGTAACACCGGGTTCATTTTCTTCCCGCTCCACTCCATAGCCCTTTTTGCGGATTTTTTGCAGATTTTCCAATAATTCGTCTTGGTCCGTTATCGTATTGTCTGTGTGTCTTGGCAGCCCTTTTTGCTCGATCATATCCATGACCTCTTCAGTCGGCAAATAGGCCAATAATACTTTCCCTGCACTAGTGCAATGCATCGGAACACGTCTGCCAACCTGCGAGTGCATTCGCAATGTTTCACTGCCCTCTAATTTTTCAATATAGACAGCTTCTTTTTGTGAATAAATGATTAAATGAATCACTTCATTTGAAAGATCTACCAATTCTTGCAAAAATGGCTTTGCTTCTTTTCGGATATCAATGGAATCTAACAGTTTGGCGCTCAATTCCAAATATTTATAACCTAATTTATACTTCTTCGTATCTGGGTCCTGTTCAATGTAGCCGTGGGATGCAAGGGTGGATAAAATCCGAAATATAGAACTTTTATTTAATCCTAATTTTTCGGCCAGCTCCGTTACACCTAAACCACCCTTCTGTGAACTGACATAGTTAACAATGGTTAAGGCTCTATCAATCGATTGTACCATGTTCCGATCCCTCTATCTTTGCTATTAATATTTATAAGGAAAATCAAATGCTGTAGTTTCCATAGAATCTATTCTGTTCTCATTATATCACTATATTTTTAAACGACGAAAGGATATTCTCAAATGAAGAATACCCTTTCAATATCCCTATTATTTTTGAGTTAGTAAATCATATAAAGCTAATGTGACAATTTTGGTCGATTTTAACAGATCATCCACTTTAATATGCTCGTCAGCACGATGTCCATTAGCCTCGAGGAGTGTACGCGGACCGGCCCCAAAGAGAACGACAGGAATGCCTGCTTCATAAAAATGACGGGCATCCGTATATAAAGGCACTCCGTTCACCGGAAGTTCTCCACCCATAATTGTTGTCCAGTTAGTAGAAATGGATTGTACTAATGGCGAATCAACAGGGACCGGCCCGAAAGCGCGCGCCAGCAGAATTTGATTGATGTCTGCCTCCACCCCTGCATAGCTTTCCAGTGCTTCAGCGATGACGTTACGAATTTCAAGCTCAGCAACCTCAGGATTTTCCTCAGGAATAAGCCGTCTGTCAATACGGATTGTCGCCTCATCAGGTACAACGTTGGTATTAATGCCTCCAGAAATTAACCCCACTACGAGATTAGGAGAATCGATCCCAGGGACATTTGACTTAATTTTTGAAAAACCTTTTCTGTATTCGTATAATGCGCTCAATACGCCGGTCATAGCTTCAAGTGCGTCATGGCCATATTGCGGTTCAGCCGCATGGGCAGATTTCCCCTTCAATTTCACTTCCAAATGAAGACAGCCGTTATGGGCATTCACCAACGAATAAGTGAATCCTGGACAAATCGCCATATCCGGGTTGATTAGCCCTTTATCAAGCAGCCATTTTGGCCCGATGTCCCCCCCGGTTTCTTCATCAAAGGTGAACGCAAGAGAAATTTTGCCCTTTAGGTCAGCCTGCAGCTTCCTTAAAGCTAGAACAGCAAATGTATAGGAAGCAATGTCCGATTTTGACACAGCAACGCCTCGCCCATACATTTTTCCATCGACCACGTTTCCACCATACGGATCTTGAGTCCAGCCAAGTCCTGGCGGCACTACATCACCATGAGAATTAAGGGTAATTTCAGGACCTTCGCCGCTTCCGAACGTGGAGTATGCGACCACATTCGATGCTCTTATCATTCCAACTGCCTTCACTTTTTCTTCTTCTACTTCATTAAGTGAGACGTTTTCCAATCCAAAGCCATCGAGGCGCTTATAGATATGTTCAGCAATAGCTTGGCAATCTCCTGGTGGATTATCGGAAGGGATTGAAACAAGCTCTTGCAAAAACTTAATTAGTTCAGCCTGGTTTTCTTCAATATAATTGATTAATTGCTGCTTTTCTGCGCTTAATGTGTTTGTTTTCAATTTACTTTCTCCCTTTCCATATTTGAGTTTTTAACTGTTAATTGGATCACTGTATCCAGCAAGACTTTTGCACCCATTTCGATGTCTTTTACAGATGCGAATTCAGCAGGGTTATGACTGATTCCTTCTTTGCAGCGGACGAATATCATTCCTACCTTTGTAAGGTCTGCCATCGCCATGGCGTCATGACCGGCTCCGCTAATTAAGGAAATGGCCCTCATCCCATTTGAGAGAATAGAAGATTCGATAGCAGCGATAATTTTTGTATCACAAAGTGTTGGGGCAGTTTCCATTATTTTTTCAACCTGGAAGGAGAGATTGCGTTTTTGGCAGATGGTGTTCGCGGCATGAAGAATTTCGTCAATCACCCTTGATTTTCGGACTGAATCGGTATCACGAATATCAAGCGTTCCGGTCACTTCCCCCGGGATGACATTGCTTGCCCCCGGATTTACCTGCAGCTTTCCGACTGTTGCAACAATCGGCGCGTTTTCTTTAGCTAAATTTTCTATTTCTAAAATGATTTCTGCTGCCCCAGAAAGAGCATCCCTGCGAAGGGCTACCGGCACGGTTCCAGCATGGCCAGCAAAACCGGTAACTTTAAAAGAAAACCTGGAGGCACCAGCTATTCCGGTTACCACTCCACATGGAAGACCTTCTTTTTCTAATACAGGACCTTGCTCAATATGAAGTTCTATGTAACCAAGAACGTCATTTGCGGGTCTTGCGGCTGATTTGTATTGATATGGTTCTAAGCCCAATTCCTCAAGAGCACTTGCCAAGGTTTTACCTGTTTCATCTGTAAGCTCTAATGTTTGTGGAGAAAAGGTTCCGGCGATGGCCTTGCTACCAAGGAAGGTAGAGTGAAATCTGACCCCCTCTTCATCGCTAAAGCCGATGACCTCGATTGGATGGTCCAGTCGTGTGTCATTTTCATAAAGTACCTGAACAATTTCGATTCCGGCAATAACACCTAACATCCCGTCATATTTTCCACCGTTAATAACGGTATCAAGATGGGAGCCAATCATTAACGCTGGTGCATTTGGTTTTGCTCCTTCGTAGCGGCCAATTATATTATTGAGATTGTCGACACGAACTTTCATGCCGGCATTACTCATCCATTTTTTCACCAAATCTTGGCCTCTTTGAAACTCTTTTGTAAATGATAGTCTTGTTACCCCATTTTTTGTTTCAGAGATTTCAGCTAATTCCTCCAGCCTTTGTGATATTCTTTGGCCACAAATCTGTCCTTTTTTTACCTCCAAACAAATCCCCCCTTGTCTGGTATTTTGTTGCTTATTACAAAACCCCGTTTCAAATTGCTCGTGACTTTATTTTATCATCACAAAATTAAAATAGCAAGATTTTTCAGATTACTAATTTTATATAAAATATGTGTCTAAATATTAATATTATTATTCTATTTGATTCCATATTTTCCTTTTTGCTACAGAAAAATGCGGTTGTTTTTTCATTGAGATCTATTAACCTTTTAGCAAAAAAAAACACCGCCATCATTGACAGCGGCATTAAAGTTTATGCAATTTTCGTTTCAAAAACCAAAAGCTTAAGTTTTTTTCTGGCCCGGTAGATCTTTGTTTTTACCGTATTGGGATTCAATTGGAGAACATTTGCGATTTCCTCTTCTTTTAAACCTTTTGTAAACTTAAGCATCAGTAACTCCTGCTGCTCATATGGCAGCGTCCCGATTGCTTCATTGATCTCTTCAAAAAGCAAACAAGTCTCTACTTCCTGCTCAACATTTTGTTTTGTTTCTTTGCCCAACACTTCCAGCAAATCGTGTTCAAAAGGGACAGCTTTTTTTCTTTTCTCACGTCTGATAAAATCAATGGCAGTTCTGGCTGCAATCACCGATAGCCAGGCTCCCATTTTTCCTTGCTCCTCAATCGTTCCCGCCTTATTCAACGCTTTAATAAACGTTTCTTGAACGACATCTTCGGCGTGAAACCGGTCCCTAGTAATGGAATAGCTAATCACAAACAACCGTTTATAATAGAGCGAATAAAGCTCTGTGAAATCTAGCTCCATCTCCATATCCTTTCTAACTCCATTTTTTCCTGTGCTTAATCCGCAATCCGCAAAGTGATAATGACCTTAAATAGATCGCCGTCCGCTTCAATATCAAATTTCCCATCATGCAGGTCGATAATTGATTTGACAATGGCAAGACCGAGACCTGACCCTTCGGTATGGCGGGAGGTATCCCCGCGTTTAAAACGCTCAAACAGTTCATCGACGTTGTCGCTTAACTCATATTTGGAAACATTTTTAAAAGTCAGAATAGCTTCTTCATCTGCTGTTTTAATCGAAATATAAACACGAGTATTCTCTAATGAATATTTCAAAACATTGCCAATCAGGTTGTCAAAGACACGCCATAGCTTTTGACCGTCTACAAGAGAATAAACCGGATGACCTGCTTGGGTGACTCGGAAATGCAGGCTGGATTCACGGATCGATTCATCATATTCGGCAAGGGCCTGCAGCAGCAGCTGATTAAGGTCCACTTTATCCTTTACTAGCTCAATATTGCCACTTGCCATTTTCGATACCTCAAAAAGATCATCAATCAGCACCTTTAAGCGCTTAGACTTTCTGTCAATTATTTCGAGATATGCTGATTTTTCCTCATCGTTTACATCGGTTCCCTTCAATAATTCTGTATAGGTGATTATCGAGGTTAACGGTGTCCTGAGATCATGGCTGACATTGCTGATAAGTTCTGTTTTTAACCGCTCGCTTTTCGCCTGTTCTGACTGAGAGTGCTTTACACCCCGTTTTAGTACATTAATATTACCCGCCAATATGGCCAAAACGGATTTCCCCGTTACATCAAGGTCCTCCCCAAGTTTTCCAGCCGACAGCTCATTGGTTTTTTGGACAATCCGATTAAAGTAACCCACTTTTTTAAACAAAAACATTCCAAGTGGAAACCCTGCAACGGCTAACAGCAAAATATAAAAGACGACAAAAATAGGATGGATCACCACCATCAAAGCTGCTGCTCCGATGAAAAACACGGCGGCAATCAGAATAAACATCTGCATTCCTGTGCTTTGATCAAGAAATGCTTCAACTAAGGTCGTGCGGACGCTTTTGAGTGCCGTCTTACCACTGCGCCATGTTTTAACCGATAAACTCTTCTGCCATTCGACCTTCACGTCGGTCCAACTTTTCAAATCTTCCTTTAAAAATTTACGCTGCACATGTGCGACAGCCACAAAAACGGAGGTCCCAAGCAAGGCGAATACGATTTCGCTTGCTAATATATATAGATTGTTATAGATATTATAAAAATTGTCATTGACTAGAAAGATAAATATTACGGACAATACGGCGGTTAGCAGAAAAAGACCAATTCTAATATCAATCGGAAGCTTGTTATAGAAATGCCGCCAGCTTTCCAATCGCGCATCTACAGCCCTCATTTTTTTTGAAAAATAAAAGCTTAACAGCAAGCCGAGGATGCCTGCCAAGCAATAGCTCAGAACAATGATCTGATTTCGTTTATAATCTTGGAACTGCTCCATCAGAGGGGACGATGCGGATAGCGTTTTGGCAATTCCGATTTGTCCTTCCAGCGTCGTTTGAGAGGTGGCATTTAACACATCGGCCAAGTCCTCATATCCACCGGGACCATAGTTAACGAAGTAATCACTCGAAATGCTAAAATCGGTTAGATACAGCATGTCTTTTGGTTTGAGCGGATTTTCATTTTTTTGATTGCTATAAACTTTTCCTGTTTCCGGATCTTTAAAATAGTAGGTAAATTGTTTTTGGTATCTTAGAAAATCATGCTTGAATTGTTCCCTATTCTTAAAATACTCGTCAATTTTCGTTTCTTTTTCTTTGACCACCTTGGGCCTTACCCAGTCATCGCTGGCAAAATTGTTGCTTATGTCCTCGATTTTTGTATCTCTTTCTTTTATTAAGGCATTGGCAACCTCTTCATTTTTCACTGCTTGAGCGTCTTGAATGCGAGATTCATATTGAGCCCTGATGTTAGAGATTTGTTGATCTAAACCGCCATATCTGTACCGATGTTCATCTATTTCGTCTTTCGAAACAGTGATGGCGGCTTTCGCCTCTTCAGGAGTAGTCTCGTTTAGCTCAAACATGCTTAAATATCCTGCGAATTGATCAACCTCACTGTGAAATTCCGGTGTATGGAAAAAATCGCGGTTCATGTATTTAGTTCCCGTGGAAAATAGAGCCAGAATGCCGCTCAACGAGAAGGTTAATAGAAAAGCCCAGAGGTAAATCAAGATACTACTTTTCCATTTTGTAGCCAATGCCCCACACCACCTTTAAAAACCTTGGATTCTTCGGATCAATTTCAATTTTTTCACGGATTTTCCGGATGTGAACAGCCACTGTATTTTCCGCGTTGTAGCCTGGTTCCTTCCACACCCGCTCGTAAATTTCATCAATAGAAAAGACCCGTCCGGCATTGGTCATTAACAGTTCGACAATCTTATACTCTATCGGAGTCAGCTTGACCGGCTCCCCATGTACCGACACTTCCTTCGCCGCTTGGTCAAGGGTAAGACCATTTAAATCGATTACTCTATTAATTCCGCCATATGTACCTAATGTGACATATCTGCGCAGCTGGGATTTCACGCGGGCGACAAGCTCCATCGGGTTAAAGGGCTTAGTTACGTAATCATCCGCCCCGACCTGAAGGCCCAAAATCTTATCTGTATCTTCGCTTTTCGCGCTTAAAATAATAATGGGAATATTTTGCTTTTCGCGGATTTTAAAGGTTGCGGAAATCCCATCCAGCCGAGGCATCATGACATCGAGGATAATCAGGTGCACGGTGTGTTCATTTAATATTTCGAGCGCCTCAATTCCGTCCTTTGCCTTTAGGACGGTGATCCCTTCGTTTTTGAGGTAAATTTCGATTGCATCGCGAATTTCCTTTTCATCATCCACGACCAGCACAAAATAATTGTTCATATCTCTCCTTCTTTCTTGCTTCAACATGTCTATATCGTAAACAACAAATCTTAAATTCAAGTCAGGATAAATCTTAAGAATTTCTTAAGGTCTTAGGATTATTCCTATTTAGGGAATATCTGCAAAATCTATCATTCTTAGAATAGCAGTGTTCGTTCAAAGAATAAACCTGTACTTTGTTGCAGACTTTGATCCAATAAAAATACCACAGTCGGAATAACTGTGGTATTTTTGAATTTATTTTTGAAATAATTTTTGAAATTCACCGTAACCCTCCTCCTCCAGCTTTTCCTTTGGAACAAAACGGAGGGCTGCAGAGTTTATACAATACCGCGCCCGGTCCGGTCCTGGCCCGTCATCAAACACATGCCCTAAATGGGAATCGGAGGTTTTCGTGCGGACCTCAATCCGCCGAAGTCCATGGGAAGTATCAAACTTCTCCTCAAGTTCAATCCGACGCAATGGCCTGGTAAAGCTTGGCCAACCGCAGCCTGCATCATATTTATCTATGGAGCTAAAGAGCGGTTCTCCCGAAATGATATCAACATAGATTCCATCCTCTATATTATCCCAATATTCGTTCTGAAATGGTGGTTCTGTAGCGTTATTCCTGGTTACCTCGTACTGGAGCGGCGTTAACACTTGACGAAGTTCTTTGTCACTTTTACGCCTTTTCCAATTTTCACGAATGAAATTAGCCCGTCCTGAAGCTTCAAAATAATGGTTATAGTGAAAAGGTATTTTCTTATAATAGTTCTGGTGCTTTTCTTCAGCCGAATAAAACGGACCTGCAGGCAGAATTTCAGTGACAATCGGCTTTAAAAAGCGGAGGCTTGCTTCTAGTTCAGCCTTTGAGCTTTCAGCCAGTTCTCTTTGTTTATCATTATGATAAAAAATTGCCGTCTTGTACCTCTCTCCTCTATCGCTGAATTGCCCACCGGCATCAGTAGGGTCAATTTGCCGCCAAAAAATATGGAGCAATTTCTCATAGGGGAAAATTAACGGATCAAACGTAATTTGAACAGCTTCATAGTGTCCGCTCGAATCTGAGCAAACATCTTCATAAGTGGGATTTTCCTTGTTCCCGCCCGTGTAGCCGGAGATGACCTCTTTAATCCCAGGCTGTTCATCAAACGGCGATACCATGCACCAAAAGCAGCCGCCAGCGAAGGTTGCCTTTTCGAGTTGTTGAGACATTTGGATTTCCCTCCTCTAGTTTATTACTATGACTAAATGCAGCAAAAGGACAGACAGTTTTTAATCTTGCCATTTTTACCAAATACTTTCCGAATATGTAGAAAAACTTTCCGTATTAGGGTTTTTACTTCCTATAAACTAACCACTTTACTTTACACTTTTAGCAAATACATTCCAAGCGCTAAAAAACAAAGAAAAGGCACCTTAACCAAAAAGGTGCCTCCAAACTTAAATAGCCTTCTTTTCCTGTTCCTGACCGGTGCTCATTTGCCCCCGATTGGCTGGTCTCTTCGACCAATATGTAGCTAGAATTGGACCTGTAATATTGTGCCAAACGGCGCCGCAAACACTTGGGATAGCAGCTAAGGGTCCAAAATGGGCAGTTGCAAGTGCCACTCCCAATCCAGAGTTTTGCATACCGACTTCAATTGAAATTGCCCTTCGGGTCCCTTCATCAAGCTTCAAGACAAAAGCAGTAAAATAGCCAAGAAGCAAACCAAATGCATTGTGCAGTATTACCGCTGTGAAGATTAAAAATCCAGCGGATGCGATACTGTCGGCACTTCCTGAAACAACTGCAGATACAATCAAGATAATCGCAACAACTGAAATCAACGGCAGTACAGAAATACTTTTCTCCACCATTCCAGGAAGGAACTTCCGAATCACAATCCCTAAGATGATTGGAAAAATAATAACCTGAACGATGGACATAAACATCGCCATCGGATCAACCGGCATCCATTTACCGCCAAACAACAAGAAAATTGCCGGCGTTGCGATCGGTGCCAAAAGTGTGGAAATGGATGTCATCGTAATCGAAAGTGGAACATTTCCTTTTGCTAGGTAAACCATGACGTTTGATGCCGTTCCGCCTGGGACGGACCCTAGAAGAACAAGCCCTGCAGCCAATTCAGCTGGTAAATTCATGAAATAGGCAATTAAAAAAGCGGTAATTGGCATGATAACAAATTGCGCACAAACCCCAATAATGACCGGAATAGGATTGGTGATTACCAGTTTAAAATCAACTGCTTTTAATGTCAAACCCATTCCAAACATAACAACGCCCAATAAGATAGTGATATATCCTTTAAAAACTAAAAACGGAGCAGGTACAATAAATGCAATAACCGCAATTAAAATCACCCACACAGCAAAATATTTTCCAGCAATCGAACTAATAGATTCCAAGATTTTCATCAGCCTAACTCCCTCTTCACTTTGATAAGTTTATTAGGATTCAAGAGGTTTTCTGGGTCGAGTGCTAGTTTGATTCTTTCCATCACCTTTAGTGCTGGACCGTGCTCCCGCTCCTGATATTTCTGCTTCCCTACTCCGACTCCGTGTTCTCCAGTACAAGTACCACCTCGTTCAAGAGCATCCATCACAATGACTTCATTGAATTCTTCTGATTTTCTAATTTCTTCAGGGTTATTCATATCAATCATAATGAGAGCATGAAAATTGCCATCGCCGACATGCCCCACAATGCCTCCTGGCAAATCTAATTTATTTAAGGCCTCTCGAGCGTTATCAATGGCTGCTCCCAAATTTGAAATTGGTACACATACATCTGTTGTCATCATTTTTTTACCAGGAAAGCCGTGAATAAAAGCATAGGCCAAATTATGACGCGCTTCCCATAGCTGGTTTAATGCCGCCTGTTCGGTTTCATATTCTATACCTTCGCAATGATAGTCGGTGACGATTTCCTTCATAAATTCCACGTCCTGTTTTAAGCCTGCCTCGTTTCCGTGAAATTCCATAAACAATGTTGGCTGTTCCTTATAATTCGTATCGTTAAACAAGTTTACTTGCTTCATAGAGGGCTCGTCGACAAGCTCCACTCGTGCAACAGGAATTCCTGCCTGTAAAATACCAACCACCGCTGAGACCGCATTTTGGACGGACGGAAATGATGCTCGCGCTGCCATCACATATTCTGGAATACCGTAGACGCGCAAGGTTAACTCAGTAAAGCAGCCTAGCGTTCCTTCAGACCCGACAAACAATCCGTTTAAATGCAGGCCGGATGAAGATTTTTCCGCTAAGTTTCCCGTATGTATCACCGTGCCGTCCGCAAGAACAACCTCTAAATCACGGACTTGGTCGCGCATTACACCATATTTGACTGCTGTCGTACCGCTTGCATTCGTTGCTGCCATACCTCCCAAGGTTGCATCTGCTCCCGGGTCAACGGAGAAAAACAGCCCATATTTTTTGAGTTCTTTATTTAACTGTGTGCGCGTAACTCCCGGCTGTACTCTCACCAGAAAATCATTTTCCCTTACTTCTAAAACCTTGTTCATAAGAGAGAAATCTATCGTAATTCCGTGTTCATATGGTATGACGTGACCTTCTAAGCTGGTTCCTCTTCCAAATGGCACAACAGGTACTTTGTATTCACTGGCCAATTTCATTATCTTGGATACTTCTTCTGTAGAAGCAGGAAAAACAACTACATCCGGCAAGCTTGGGGTATGATACGATTCATCTTTGCCATGTTGCTCTCTAATCGTCTCATTGATGGATACTTGTTCTGCCGGTAACACATTTTTAAGTTCAGCTGCCAATCCTTCAATTGTTAACATTACTTTCACCTGATTCCTTTAAATTTCCAACCAATTGGTTGGACCAATTTTGCGAATAATTAAAATTGGTCCAACCTTTATTTTATTATAGGGAATAGTCTGAAAAAATCAACCATTTTGAATTATGAAATTGTATCTTCCGGAAAAATTTTTGTATGATAATATCATGATAGGTTGGTCATATTGAGGGGAATGAAACTGACATGCAGCAGCCAAGGAAAAAAGCATATGAGGTTATCACTGATAAAATAAAAGATTCCTTTTTAAATGGGAAACTTCCTCCGGGAGAAAAATTGCCTACAGAGAGAGAACTGGCGAGTCTTCTCAATGTTAGCCGAACATCGGTAAGAGAGGCATTGCGGAAGCTGGAGGTTGAAGGATTAATTGAAATTAGACAAGGCAGTGGGACCTTTGTAAGAACAGTCCCTACACCAGGTATGATGAATGATTTTTCCCATTCAATCGTAAATAATGAAAAAAAATTAATATATGAGATGCTGGATCTTCGCCGCGTTTTGGAGGTAGAATGTGCTTTTCTGGCGTCACAAAGAGCAACAACCGATGACCTCGAACGAATCAGCGGAGCACTGGAATTAATGCGGAATTCCAACGATGATGTGGAGCTTGGCCTCGAAGCAGACGTCAAATTCCATACGAATATAGTCCGAGCATCCCATAACTCTATCTTTTTACATTTAATTCAGTCTCTTAGCGAACGCTTGGAGGACACCATCAGGGCCACCCGGAAACTGCGCCTGACTAATCCCGAACGTGTTGAGGACACGTTTGATGAACATAAACAAATTTATATAGCCATCGCAACAGGGGATTCCCTTCACGCTAAACAATTGATGGAAAAACATATTTCTAAAATACGAAAAGAAATGACAGAATTTTTCCTGGAACATAAGACGAATTAATGGAAATAGTGCAGGCGCATGAAAAATTCATGCGCCTACTCCATATTATTGCTTCCACATGATCATAAGTATCTTATTAATGACCACTGTGCATCCAAGAACCCAAGCAATCTCTGTTTTCCCCAGAGAAAAGAGTAATATTACAGGCAACCCAAATACCACTATTTCCAAAATAGAATGAAGAGGTCCAGACAATTGAATCGGCGCTTTAGGTGAACCCATTGCTCCCCACATAACCGCCATCATTAAAGGGGCACCAATAGCAAATATCCATTGAAGCAAAGGGCCATTTCCTGTTTTATACCCCCAATATCCCATTGCAAATAATGAGCAAAGCTCCAATAAAAATCTTAGTATAACATTGATAGACTTTAGCCCAGCAAGTAAATCCATCAGCCGATCTCCCCTATTCCCTCATTAACTAACCATAATACCATAATAACTAATACAATTAGTTTTAACAAGTGCTTAAATAAAATTTTTTCCAAAAAATAGCCCCGGTTTCCCTGACAGGACTCTACTAAAAGGGAATTTGTTAAACGGATATCTATTATGATACTGTCGATTCCCAAATAGACATTCTATTAAATGACCAACCGAAATTGATTTCTAGCAGGGTCGTTAGTCTCCTCAACAATTCCATCCTCTTCTCTAACTGGGGCACCCATCTCCTTAAGCTGTTTTACAACTCATTCCCTTGCACCACCATCTGGGAACACAAGGGTATACCCATTTAACCCAGCACTATTCCGCGGCGGCGTCGGTGCTCCTATCTTTTATAGAATTCACCACTATGGCCCTTTTTTTTCGAAAAGAAAGGACTTGTATTAAAAAACAGGCTATTTTATTAGGACAACATCATTCCATGACACATATAGATGCAGTGTTAACAAATTAATTCAAATTTAGGGGGAAACACAAATTATGGGTAAAGACATGATGAATTATATGGTGGGTAAGGTTGTCAAAATTAATCGCGGCGGTTCTGAATCAAGAATTGGTTTACTATTGGATGTTTATAACGATTATATCGCTCTTTTGACTGAAGATGATGGAGTCGTTTACTACAACACTTATCATATTAAAAGCATTACTGACAACGTAAAGGAAAGCTTGAATTTTAATCTGGAAGTACCGAAGGATTTGGAATTTAAAAAAGCTTCGGATTTCCAAGCTCTCCTTGACTCCCTGAAATTCCAATGGATTAGAATTAACCGCGGCGGTCCTGAAAAGTTAGAAGGTGTCCTTAGCGATGTAAATAAGGATTGTGTTTCACTCATCAGTAAAGAGGAAATCGTTCGTGTTGCCATGTTTCACATTAAAAATATTAGTTATGGTGCGAAAAGTGAAAAGGCAGAAGAATCTAAAAATCAGAATTTGGGCCAGTCAGATAAGTACCAAAACAATGAAAAGCAGTCTCGCCAAAGTGTAGTAAAATCTAGCGATAATAATAAAAAAAGGAGAAACAGAAACAAAAGAAACCAAGAAGAATTCTCTACAGTTGAGGGAAATCAGTCAAGTCAAGAATTTGATAATCCTGTGCCATCGTCAGAGAGGAAGGCTAATGAACCTGAAAATATCTCCCAACTTATAAACACCGTGGAAAAGCTGATTCGAAATTTGTCAAATACAAATTAATTCTTTTAACAATAGATTTGCAACCTTGCATGACATTTCATATATTTAAAGAGGCTGACTTTATCGCAAATGCTCCGATCGATCTTTCAGACAGTTTGAATCACTTAGAAATAAATCTCAAAACAAATAAACAGCCAAAAAAAGCCAGTCAAAATGAACTGGCTTTTAAATATTAATTAGAATGAACTATTAGGCTCTATTATAAAAAGTGATTTATCTTATCCTTCATCCATTAGGATAAATACTCTATTTTCTTCTATTATCGTCTGATAGTTTTTCACACATCCGATATCAGGCTTTTGGACTTTTCCATCTTGCAAACATATTTTCCAATCATGCATGGGACAATAGACAAATTCACCGCTTACGATTCCTTCGCTTAACACGCCGCCTTTGTGGGGGCAGCGATTTTCAACCGCTCGTATATGCCCGTTTGATAATTTGAAAACCGCCACTTCTTTATTCCCGATCCGAACCGTTTTACCTAAACGCTCTTGGAAATCATGAACAGTGCCGAGCGGAAATTTTGAGATACTTTTTTTCATAAAATTGATACACTCCCTCTTTCAGCTATTCATTTTCCTTACGACATGACTACACTTTCAAAAAGCTCTTTCCTTACCTGTTCATCCTCAGTAATTTCCTTCCAAGGATCCCTTATGACCGCCAAAGCCTCTTCCATTCTGGCATTTAATTCTAAACGTTTATCTTTATCATCAAGGACTGAACGAACGTGTTCCAAACCAAAACGCTCTATCCAAGCCGATGTTCTTTCTAAATAATTTGCTGTTTCCCGATAATATTGTAGGTAGGCACCGGTTATCTCCATCACTTCCACATCAGTTTTTACTTTGTACAATAGGTCCCCGCCGCGGACGTGGGTCCCTCCATTGCCCCCAACATAAATTTCCCAGCCGCCGTCGATTCCGATAAAACCAATATCTTTGAATCCGGACTCAGCACAGCTTCTAGGGCATGCGGATACGGCCATTTTTACTTTATGAGGAGTTTGCAGACCTTCAAATTTCTTTTCCAGCATTATTCCCAAGCTAATTGAATCCTGGGTGCCAAATCGGCAAAATTGATCTCCGACGCAGGTTTTAACAGTCCGAAGCGATTTTCCGTAGGCAAACCCTGACGGCATGTCCAAATCCTTCCATACTCTTGGCAAGTCTTCTTTTTTGACCCCGAGCAGGTCAATTCGCTGCCCACCAGTTAATTTGACTAATGGGATATCATATTTATCAACCACGTCTGCAATCCGTCTTAGGTCATGTGAATTCGTCACTCCTCCATACATCCTTGGAACGACTGAATATGTTCCGTCTTTTTGAATATTCGCATGCATACGCTCATTCACAAAACGCGATTGCTTTTCATCTTCATAACCGGTTGGATTAACCATTCCTAAATAGTAATTCAGAGCAGGACGACATTTTGAGCATCCTTCTTCTGTGCTCCACCCTAGAACAAACATAATTTCTTTTATGTGGGTCAACCCTTTTGTTTTAATTTCTTCAATCACTTCATCTCTTGATAGTGATGTACAGCTGCACATCGGTTCTTTTTGTAAAGAGACATCAGCCTCGCATCCTAAGGTAATCTGTAAAATCTCTGCTACAAGTGGTTTGCAGCCTCCGCAGGAACGCGATGCACTCGTACATTCCTTAATAGCATTGACTGTCGAGCATCCTTTTTCCTGAATCGCTTCGATGATAGTACCTTTCGACACTCCATTACAGCCGCAAATAATTTCTTCATTGCTCATCGCAGCTGTCAAACTGTCTCCATGACCTTCACCTGTTTGGTTTAAAATGGACACTTTTGTTAAATCGGAAATGTCCGTTTCCTTTTGAATCATGGAAACTAAACGGTTTCCTTCGCTGCTGTTACCAAATAGGACAGCACCGACAATTTGATCTCCTCGTAAGACAATTTTCTTATAAATGTTATCTTGTTCATCAAAGACTTTGATGGCTTTTTTGTCTTCCTCCTCATAAAAGTCTCCGGCTGAAAAAACTTCAACACCCGAAACCTTTAACTGAGTAAATAAAATAGAGCCTTTATACGGTTCCGTTCTAACCCCAGAGATTTGTTTGGCTAATACTCTTCCTTGTTCATACAAAGGTGCCACTAAACCATAAGCAATTCCGTTATGTTCTGCGCACTCGCCAACCGCATAAATATGAGGGATATTCGTTTCCATATAATCATTGACAACAATGCCGCGATTGACAAGCAGCCCGCTTTCTTTTGCCAGCTCAACATTCGGTTTAATCCCAACTGCCATCACCACTAAGTCCGCTTCAAGCTCCGTCCCATCACTGAATCTCAATCCATTTACCCGTTCTTCTCCTAAGATTTCCTGTGTTTGTTTTTCTAATAAAAAGTTCACGCCTTGTTTTTCTAATTCTGTTTGGAGCAGTTTCCCGGCTGTTGGGTCTAATTGGCGTTCCATCAGATAAGGGGCAAGATGGATGACCGTAACATCCATTCCTAAGTTTAATAGTCCCCTTGCCGCTTCTAGCCCGAGCAGGCCGCCTCCAATTACTGCTGCCTTTTTAAATTGTTTGGATGCCTCCAGCATGACTTCTGTGTCCTTGATATCACGAAAGGCGGTTACCCCTTCTATATCTTTTCCGGGTATTGGAAGGATGAAAGGTAGTGAACCCGTTGCCAAAATTAATTCATCATAAGGCTCTATCCTGCCTTTATCTGTAATGACTGTTTTCCTGCAATGATCAATTTTGATTACTGATTCTCCTGTATATAATTGAATATTATGATTACTATACCAGGCCCAGTCATTTAACGTTATATCTTTAACACTTGTATCGCCCTGCAGAACCTTTGAGAGCAAAATTCTATTATAATTCGGATGCGGCTCACTTCCGAAAATAGTAATCTCAAACAATTCATTTGAAACACGTAGGATTTCTTCAATGGTCTTAATACCAGCCATGCCATTCCCGACTAAAACGAGCTTTTTCTTTTCCACCTGGCATTCCCTCCTTGTGTAGTTTTTTAAAATATATCACACCCTTTTCAACTTGTTACCATTCATGTGAGGTTTTCTAACGCAGTTTTTGAATTAAATCTTTCATTCAAACAAGCGGACTAACTCGAACGGCACTCACTTTATAACCTGGCATTTTGCAAATCGGATCCAGTTCCTTTGATACGAGTATGTTCACATTTTGTGAATCCGCCCAATGGAAAGGAACAAACACCGTATCCGGACGTATTGTTTCCGACCATTTGCTTCTTACAACGATACTCCCCCTTCTAGATTCAATTTTCACCAACCTTTCATCGCCAATTCCGTAGGCCATCGCAGTTGAAGGATGTATTTCCAGAAAAGATTCAATGTTTCTGGCCGCTAATGCCGGGCTTTTTCTTGTTTGCACACCTGTTAGATAATGCGAAACGACTCGTCCTGTTGTTAGATATAAGGGATACTCTTCGTTTGCCTTTTCTTTAGAAGTTGCCAATTCATTCGGCACTACCACCATACCCGCTTTGCCATCAGGATGGGCAAAAGCAGTTTCAAACAATCTATTTGTCCCATTGCTTGATTCATCCGGACACGGCCAAAACACACCGCCTTCCTGTTTCAAACGGTCATATGTTATCCCGAAATAATCAGCGATTCCGCCGCGGCTCGCGATTCGTAACTCATTAAAAATATCTTCCGGTGATGCATAGGAAAAATAATTCCCTTTGCCTAGAACTCTAGCGATTTCACAAATAATCTCCCAATCATGTTTCACCTCTCCAGGACACGGAAAGCTCGCTTCCCTTAACATTACCCGGCCTTCTACATTCGTCATTGTCCCTGTATCTTCAAGATAAGAAGAACTTGGTAAAATTAAATCTGCTAATCTTGCAGTCTCGGATACAAATAAATCTACTGCCACGAAGAATTTTAATTTTTTTAGAGCTTCTTTTACGAAAACGGCATTCGGATTAGAAACAATCGGGTTGGAACACATGAGCAGCATTCCCGTTATTTCACCTTCATGAATTTTTTCCATCATTTCATAGGCTGAAACTCCCTTTCGGGGCAATTCATCCACAGGGATACCCCAGACGTGGGCCATATATTCGCGGTGCTCCTTATTCTCAATCGAGCGGTAACCGGGCAGCTGGTCTGCCTTTTGACCGTGTTCTCTTGCTCCTTGGCCATTTCCCTGACCAGTAATCGCTCCATAACCGCAATTCGGTTTTCCGATTTTCCCTGTAACAAGCAGAATATTCAGGAAATTACGAACAGCAAAAGAGCCGTCCGTTTGCTGCTCCACCCCTCTGGCGGTAAAAATCATTCCTGATTCTTCTTTTCCAAATTTTCTCGCCGCTGTCCGAATTTGCTCGACGGATACACCCGTCTGTTCTGCAATTCGGGCCAAGTCCAAGCTGAGGACATAGTCTTTAACAGCTTCAAAACCATTTACCCGCTCCTTTAAAAACCCATGATCCAAATAGCCATCTTGTATGATGACCTTTAATAATCCGTTGGCCAGTACGGCATCTGTTCCCGGTTTTAGCTGTAAATGTAAATCAGCCAATTTCGTTGTCGCTGTTTCCCGCGGGTCAATAGCTATGATAAATGCACCATTTTGTTTGGCCTTATCAAAATACGGCATTATAGTCGGCTGACATTCGGCAATGTTTGTCCCTGCCAAAATAATGCACTTTGTTGACGGAATTTCGGACAAACTGTTAGTGAAGCCTCTGTCCATTCCAAACGTTTGGTTGGCGGCGGAAGCTGCAGCAGACATGCAAAAACGGCCATTATAGTCAATGTATTTGGTTTTTAACGCTACCCGTGCAAATTTCCCCAGCAAGTATGCTTCTTCACTAGTGATGGACGCGCTCCCGTAAACGGACAAGGCATTCAGACCATCCTCCGCCTGAATTCGGGTAAACTTTTCTTTGATGTGGTTCAATGCTTCCTCCCAGGATATGCGGACAAATTCCCCGTTAACTTTTAATAACGGGTATTTCAACCTGTCGCGATGGAAAGCATGTTGATGGGCATTTGAACCCTTCATGCATAAGCGGCCCTCGGAGGTTGGATTATCTTTCCCGACGGTCATATATTTTTTCCTTGAAACAATCGATTGTTCAATCAGCTGCATCTTACATTGCATGCTGCAAAATGGACATTGTGTATCGTACCTTTTTTCCTTTTCCACTTCCTGCTGCTTCGTTCGAAAATACTTTAATAATAACTCAGTCATGGACGCCCACCCTTTTCTTCCCTCTCGATTCATCCTCACTCAGCCTTTTAAGCAGTTGGGAGAGAAGCTCATCTTCAAACAATACTTCTCTTACATGCATTAAGCCCGCTCGTTCTAACCATTGCCATGTCCGCTCACGGTAATTGGCTGTTTCTCTATAATATTGGATAAAACCAGAAACCATATCAATTGCTTCCTCCTTGGTTCCTGCAATACATAATAATTTTCCGCTTCGAGGGACGCCCCCACCGCTGCCGCCTACATAAATTTCCCATCCCCTGTCAATTCCAATCAGACCAATATCCTTGGTTACTGGAACCTCCACATTATGCATACATGGGGTAATGTCGATTTTTATAGGATAGGGTGTTAATAGCCATTCGAATTTCATTTGAAGGCCATCCGCTATTTGAGGAGCGGGATGCCAGTCGCAGTTACATATTTTTTCACTGATAAAAGTTTTGATGTTACCTTGCATGTTGGTATGTTTATTCTCATATTGCGGATCTATCATGCTTAAATAATATTGAATCGCTGGGGTACAGGTTGCACAGCCAGCTGCATTTTTCCATTTGAGATCCGCTCTTACCTTTTGGACAGAAGTTAATCTCCTCAATTGCATCTCCTTAACCACTTCTTCTTCTGTTAGTGATGTGCAAGAACAAAAGGGTTTTAAAAGATTTTCTTCAACAAATGGATCACCCTGAATGAAAGAAAGCAGACCCTCCACTAGCGGTTTACATCCTCCGCAAGAACTAGTTGCTTTTGTGCAAGTTTTTATTTGTTCAACGGTTGTTAACCCATTCTTTTGAACAGCCTCCAAAATAGCCTCTTTCGTTACTGTATTACATCTGCAAATGATTTTGTTTAGAGGCATGGCAGCTGCTTTAGAACTAGCTTTAGCCATTCTTTTGCCAACTAGGGCTGGTCTTTCCATAACCATAAAACACCTCCACTAATGATGAAATAATCGAATATCCCTCATTATTCCATAAAAAACGAAAAAATAAATTGAATATGTTACATTTTCTAACATGAAAATTTCCATGTCAAATGACCTTACAGATTTTGAGACAAAACAACATTTACCTATTATTCTTGAAAACAGCAAGGGAATTACGGAAAGTACATAAGGAGGAATGGAGGAATGGAGATGAAAAAAGTAATTGGTTTTTTTACGTTTACTGTATTGATGGCTAAAGTGATTTTCTCAAAAAAACAAAATATCGGATGGTAGATTCCGTTAGTCGGACAATGCGCAAGGAAGGTGTGAGATAAAATGAGATTAATAGAATTAAGAAAAAGCGGGCATGCCCCCTCACTGCTGTCATCGTTTTTATACTTTGATGTCAGCTTCATGGTATGGGTAATGTTAGGGGCTCTAGGTGTCTATATTACGAATGACTTTAATCTATCACCATCTGAGAAGGGATTCATCGTCGCCATCCCGATTCTGAGCGGATCTTTTTTCCGTCTTATCTTTGGGGTTTTAACAGATCGGATCGGCCCGCGCAAAACAGCCATTTTCGGGATGATTGTATCGATGATTCCCCTGTTATGGGGCTGGCAATTGGGGAATACAATATCTGAACTATATTTTATCGGCATCTTACTTGGTGTAGCAGGGGCAAGCTTCGCTGCAGCCATACCGATGGCAAGCCGCTGGTATCCTCCTCATTTGCAAGGATTGGCGATGGGCATTGCTGGCGCAGGAAATAGCGGTACACTCTTTGCCACTTTGTTCAGCCCTCGTTTAGCTGAAGCTTATGGCTGGCACAATGTCATGGGACTGGCCTGTATCCCGCTTTTTATAGTCTTTTTTCTTTATTTAATAATGGCCAAAGATCCTCCCTCTCAGCCAGCGGCCAAACCAGTAATCGAATATTTTCGTATCTTTAAACATAAAGACACTTTGTATTTTTGCTTGTTATATAGTTTTACTTTTGGAGGATTTGTGGGGCTTTCCAGCTTTTTAGGTATCTTTTTCGTCGATCAATATCATTTAACCAAGGTACAGGCTGGGGATTTTGTGACACTGTGTGTAGCGGCTGGAAGCTTTTTTCGACCAATTGGCGGATATATTGCCGATAAAATCGGCGGTGTCCGTCTGCTTACCTTTTTATTGATTGCAGCCTCACTCAATATGTTCGCCGTAAGCCAGCTCCCATCTCTTTACATGGCGATAACTTTCTTATTTATTGGCATGCTTTGCCTTGGAATGGGGAATGGCGCAGTATTCCAATTAGTTCCACAGCGTTTTTCAAAGGAAATTGGAATGATTACAGGCATAGTTGGAGCGGCTGGAGGGGTTGGCGGATTTTTTGTCCCAAATATTCTTGGTACACTAAAACAAGTAACCGGAACATACCAAACTGGTTTTATCGTTTATGCAGTTACGGGTGTGGCAGTACTGATTGTCCTTGCAAACGCGCAGCAAGCATGGCGAAAAAATTGGTCTTCAAAGGAAGCCTCAGTTAAAATTTAAACATTTGTAATGGTGAAAATATTAGATATAGTAAAAACAAGAACTGCCAGCATACCAGAATCGATATGGCTGGCAGTTCATTCATACAGCGTCACTAGAAACTTTCTTCCCGCCGCTCGGGGCTACTGTAATTCCTGTTGTTTCTTCAAAATTATATAAACTTGTCGGCAAATCCGCGAACCGTTCTAATTCATTATAGGCCGGGATACCATGATAAGACATATCCAAGCCTTCTTCTTCCTCGCGTTCGGTTGCCCGCAGACCAACCGTTTTTTCACACACATATGCCATAAACGAACCACAGATAAGCCCCCAAACAACCACTACGATCGCACCTAAAAGTTGTATTTTTAAAAGAGAAAAGCCCCCTGTTGTTAATAACCCATGTGACTGATCAAAGAATCCCACCGCAATGGTCCCGAATACCCCATTAAACCCATGAACCGCCACAGCGCCAACGGGGTCATCCACTTTTAAATTGTCGACTATTAATGTTGCGTAAATAACAATCAAACCACTGGCAAAACCAATGATAATTGCGCTCCACTGAGATACAAAGGCACATCCGGCCGTTACAGCCACTAACCCAGATAATACTCCGTTAATCATCATACTGGGGTCCGCCTTGCCGAATTTCTTCATTGTCATAAACATCGCTGCGGTACCCCCGCTCGCTCCAGCCAGCATAGTGTTAATGGCAATGGAGGCAAAAGCTTTATTGGACGCATCTAAGGTACTGCCAGTATTAAAGGCAAACCAGCCAAACCACAAAATGAACGTGCCAGCTGAAGCTAACGGAATGTTACTTGGCGCAAATACATTTGTACTTCCATCGGAATTAAATCTTCCTTTCCTTGGCCCCAGCCATTTCGCCATAGCTAAAGCAGCAAAGCCCCCTACCGCATGTATAGCGGCAGAGCCGGCAAAATCCTTCATCCCCAACTTCGCGAGCCAGCCGTTTCCGCTCCAAATCCAATGTCCGGAAAGAGGATATACAATGATACAGATTAAAGCAGCTGTTAAAATATACGCTTTGAAATTCATTCTTTCAGCAACTGCACCTGAAACGATCGAAATGCAGGCCACAGCAAAGCCCATTTGAAACAATACAAAGGCCGTGCTTGGCAATTCAATAGAAAGAGAAATATTTTCCGGATGCCCAAAAAGTGTTGTTCCAAAAAACCCGAGAGCATCCTTCCCAAACATTACACCAAATCCAATGAGCCAGAAAGCTAAAGCACCAACCGTTAAATCCACAAAAATTTTCATTGTCACATTTACAGCGTTTTTTGTTCGGACCAAACCTGCTTCGAGCAAACTAAAGCCGCCCTCCATAAACAGCACCATCGCTGCCGCAAGCACAACCCAAACCGAATTTAAGTACATCAGTTCCATGATACTCAACCCTCCTTTTTCTGCAAATCATCAATATCATCATCCGTTTCGCCAGTCCGGATGTTATACGCTTCTAAAATCGGATAAACATAAATTTTTCCGTCCCCATCTTCTCCAGTTTGCGCAGAGCCCACAATGGTCTGAATGGTCCGTTCGACCATGTAATCAGATAAAATAATCTCCAATTTTACTTTTGGATGTAGTGTCACTTTGTAATTTTTCCCGCGGTATACACCTTGAGTATCTTTCTGTTTCCCTCTGCCAACCACCTGCGAAACGGTAAACCCAGTTATAGCTATACTCTTTAACCCTTTTATGGTCTCAGTAAGTCTTTCTGGCCTGATAATAGCTTCAATTTTTTTCATTAGGTGTACCGCCCTTCTTCATGTTAGATTTTATAACATATAATGAGTAAATAATATAACATTCGTGAAATTACTGTCAATTAAAATAAAAATACTTTAACCCATTTTAATAGAAAAAGGAGCATTCCTTTTTCAAAAAAAGAATGCTCCTTCAAATAGTTTTAAACACGTATAATATCACTAATAACAACCAGTACGTCTGCAGCCTTAACTTTGCTGGAACAGTAATTGTATCAAAAACCAGTCAGTCAATTAGATTGTCTGGTTTCAACAAAAAAAACTTATGCTCCCACTATAGGCAGCCGTGTGTTATCTGGGTTATTTAGCCCATTATATATTTCTTCAATTTCTTCACCCGTTAAATCGCCCCGCTTAAGCAATTCTTCTGCAATTGCGTGGACGAAAGCCGCATTATCCAGCACAAGCTTTTTTACTTTGGTCATTTCATCCTTTAACAGCTGGTTTATTTTTGAACGAAGAGCCCTTAGGCCATCGGCTCGCGATCCCAGGGCAAGCCAACTGAACAATTCGTCACCCATTCCAACGATGCCGAGATATGCACCTGCCAACTCTGTTGCCTGACGCAAGTCGGAAGTGACACCATTTAATTTCTTCCCAAGGAACTCTTCCTCCACTGCCCTTGCGGCGAGACATACTTGAATTTCCGCAAGAATCTCACTATCGCTGCGGTTGTATCTTTCATGGGTTGGTTTCGTGGCGGCAAGACCTAGTGCGCCTCCCCTGCGAATAATTGTTACCTTCCAAACACGTTCATGCGGCTTCAAAAGGTATTGCGCTACCGCATGACCTGCCTCATGATAAGCAACATTCCGCTTTTCATCCTCACTCATGGAACGGAGCGGCTGTTTGAGGCCCCATTCATAGGTTTCCATTGCGGCTCGAAAATCCTCGTAACTCGATTCTGCAGCGCCTCGCTGGTGTGCAATGACAATGGACTCGTTCACGATATGTTTGATTTGTGCAGGGCTGTAACCAATCGTATCGATCGCAGCGCGTTCCGGGGTCAACGTTTCATCCCGCTTTATTTTTTGAAGATAATAGAAGAAGACATCCACCCGGCCATCATAATCAGGGGAATCTACCCATAGTTTTCGGTCGAACCGGCCAGGTCTAAGCAGCGCTTGGTCAAGCACATCGGGAAGGTTAGTTGCTCCAATCGTCAAGACAGCAGGCCTTTCTGCCTTTTTCCGTCTTAAACCAAGCGAGCGGAGAAGCTTGGCAAACCAAGAATTGTCAATATTAGGGGGATCCATTTGCAGAAGGAGCTCGTTTAAAAGCCCGGCGCCGCCCATTCCCATCATTCCCATCATACCCCCGCCACCGCCGCCCGATTGCCGGCTCATGCCGATGGCATCTATTTCGTCGATGAAAATGATGCAGGCACCATATAATTTTGCAAGTTTTCTTGCTTTTTTATATAAACCCATGACTTTAAGATTTCCTACACCGAAAAACATATTTTGAAAACTAGGGGCAGATGCATAGGCGAATGGTACCTGTGCTTCATTCGCAATCACTTGGGCCAAATAGGATTTTCCTGTTCCGGGCGGCCCGCAAAGCAATAATCCCCTGATAGCTTCGCCCCCCATTTCCTTAAATTCCTTCACGCCTTTAAGGAGGGTGACAATCCGCTTTGCATTTTCTACAATTTCAGGGTTTCCTCGATAATCATCCCAGGTGGAACCCGTTTCACCAGGCAATATCCAATAGGTCCGCCCCCTGGCAAGAAACCAAAACAGAGCAACAAACTGAATAATCATAAACATCATGGCAAAAAACAATTGGAAGACAAAACCTAAAACAGTTATTGCGATATTCCATGCTGCAGGTCCTCCCATTACCAACAGCATGAATAAAAACACGAAAACCGCAGCCCAGAGGATGATTTTCCGCCACTTAACCCATTGATAGTTCCTCATGGTCACACATCCCTTCTAAATTTTTGAAATATATTATGAAAATTAGGCCTTCAAGTTGACAAGAAAGGTATCTGGCAGCAAGAAAAATATTTATAAAAAAACCCTCCAAAGCGGAGGGTTTTTACAGAGTAAGATTATTTAAATTTCTTATAAATATCAATTAAATACTTGAGAGAAATAGCAATACCGCCAATAAAATAGAAGGTTACCAATATCCATCCGGACGGGTCTATTGAAAGCATTGAAATTATGATATTTAATGGGAAGATAAAATAGAGGATATCCTTTAGGTAGTCTAATACTAATGTTGGACTGAATGAGCCTTTCCAAAATGATTTTACAAAAGCAATCAGAAAATCAATAAGCATAAGTCCGAAAGCAGCCCACAAAGTATAGAGCATCCAATCTGCAAGTGCAAAAGACATTATTCATCACCACCTTACTACATAATATTCGTGTAAGCTTAGCAGGTGAGAATAGTGAAAAATTTTATTATAAACAAAATAGTTTAAAATTAGACAAGATATTTAAGTAACTAGAATTCAATTTGCAAAAATACCCAAAGATGAAAAACAATTAAAAAGCCGCCCACCCTGTGAGCGGCCTAACAGTTTATTCTTGCAAACCGTTTAGGTTTTTCTGAAATTCTATGAAATATTGTATAGTATCAGGATTCGCTAGGGATCCTGTATTCACGGCCTTATCCACAGATGTCCCCATCAAGATTTTCTTGATTGGTACCTCAAGTTTCTTGCCGTTCAACGTTTTTGGCAGTTCCTCAACTACAAAAATTTCATTCGGAACATGTCTTGGCGAACAATCTTGACGAATGGCCTGATTAATTCGGGACTTCACATCCACCGAAAGTTCAGCCCCTTCTTTTAAAACTACAAATAACGGCATATAGGATTGCTCGCTGCTGAGCGGCAGATCGACAACTAAGCTATCAAAAACTTCAGGCACCTTTTCCAGCGCACTATATATTTCACTCGTCCCCATCCGGACTCCGCCGCGATTAATCGTTGCATCCGAACGTCCATATATGATGGCGCTTCCCCTTGAAGTGATCTTAATAAAATCACCATGGCGCCAAGTGCCTGGGTACATGTCAAAATAGCTTTCGCGGTAACGCTCCCCGCTTTCATCATTCCAAAAATAAATCGGCATCGATGGCGTCGGCTCCGTAATGACCAGTTCTCCTATCTCATCTATCAGCTCTTCGCCCTGTTCGTTAAATGCCTTTACAGCCATACCAAGTGCCCGGCACTGCAGTTCCCCAGCATGAACTGGCAGTGTTGGAGCACCGCTAACGATTGAGGTACAAATGTCCGTTCCTCCACTTGTCGAAACGAGCCAAAGGTCTTCCTTCACATGTTCATACACCCATTCAAATCCGCTGACAGGAAGAGGTGACCCCGTTGACCCAATACTTTTTAAATGGGAAAGGTCAAACTGTTCCCTTGGCTTCACTCCAGCCTTCATACAAGCCGTGATAAACCCTGCACTGGTTCCAAACATGGTCATTTTAGAGGATTCGGCAAATTTCCATAACGCATCATAATTAGGATATGCTGGATTACCATCATATAATAGAATCGTGGAACCAACCAGTAAACCACTTACAACTACATTCCACATCATCCAGCCAGTTGTGGTATACCAGAAGAAACGATCATCTTTAGAGATATTGCTTTGAAGAGCCATCATTTTAAAATGTTCTAATAAAATTCCACCCTGGCTTTGAACAATTGCCTTCGGTTTTCCTGTTGTTCCGGAAGAATATAAAATCCACAGTGGATGGTCGAATGGAACCGGTTCAAATGCTAATTCTTCTCCGGAGGAAATTGCCAGCGGATGATTCCATAAGACTGCGTTTGTTAACCGGCTAATGTTTGGCTCCTCATTTAAGTTTGGAATAATGATCGTATGCTGTAAGGTTGGCAGTTCTGCTTGGATTTTATTCACCAATTCAAGTCGGTCAAAGTTTTTTCCGCTATACCGGTAGCCATCAACGGCAAACAATACCTTCGGCTCAATTTGCTTAAAGCGGTCAATTACGCTCATGATCCCAAATTCAGGAGCACAGCTTGACCAGACTGCCCCGATGCTTGCACAAGCAAGAAAAGCTGTAATTGTTTCATGAATATTGGAGGCATACGCAACAACGCGATCTCCCGGTTGAACTCCTAGTGATTTAAGGTATTCGGCAATCGCCGCGGTGTTCTTTTTCAATTCAGCCCAAGTTATTTTCCCTTGTGGCCGGTTTTCGCTTTCGTAAATAATTGCTTCATTTTCAGGGATTTCATTCCGAAAAACATGCTCTGCATAGTTTAAAGTTGCTCCAGGAAACCACTGAGCCCCTGGCATTTTTCTTACCTTTAAAACCTCTTCGTATGGCGTTTTCGCCTGAATGTCAAAATAGTGCCAGACGGCTGACCAAAAGCCTTCAATCGAGGTAACTGACCACTTCCATAGTTGTTCGTATGTATCAAAGTGCAGTCCCCGTGTTTCTTCAAGCCATGTCATGAACTTTTTCATATTAGATTCATTTTGGAATTGTTGAGAAGGCTCCCACAACAACTTTCCTTCCATTTTTTCAATCGTCATTGCTATTCCCCCAAATGTCGTGTTCGAATTGTTTTAGCTACACTTACCAAATACGAGTTTAGTATAGTAATTTCCTTCTTAATTTTTCAAAAAATGAAAAAACTCATCAAAAAAAAGAAAAGCTGCCCCATTTTTGTGGCAGCTAAATTACGAAGCAGCAACCATCGTTTCTGGATCATTGGCTGCATTTTGTTTCGTAAACAATTCCTTATAATAACCGTCTTGCTTCAACAAACTTTGATGGCTGCCGCTTTCTACAATTCTTCCTTTTTTAATAACAAAAATGGTATCTGCAGTTAATATTGTTGAGAGGCGGTGTGCAATCATAATGATAGTCTTATCGTTTTCAAATTGATTAATGGACTCCTGAACCAGCTTTTCACTTTCATTATCAAGTGCGCTAGTAGCCTCATCGAGGATAATCAGAGATGGATTTTTTAAAAATACCCGTGCAAGGGCAATCCGCTGTTTTTGTCCGCCGGAAAGCTTAATGCCTCTTTCGCCAATTTCTGTTTCATAGCCATTAGGCATTTTTGAAATAAAATCGTGAGCAAAAGCTTTTTTTGCAGCGGTGATAACCTCGTCGTCGGTTGCATCCAATTTCCCCATTTTAATATTATCTTTAATGGAAGTGCTGTATAAAAAGTTATCCTGCGTAACAATCCCCATTTGCTCGCGAAGACTTGATAAAGAGTAATTTCTTATATTTTCATCATCTATTAGAACTTCCCCTGTCGTGGTATCATACATTCTTAACAAAAGCTGCAGGATCGTACTTTTCCCGCCCCCGCTCTCCCCAACAAAAGCGTAAGTCCTTCCTTTTTCAAGAGTCATAGACATATTTTGAATAATTTTATTCTTGCCATCGTAAGAGAAACTTACATTTTTAAATTTAATAGCATGATTAAATTGTTTTAACTCTAGCGGGTTTGAAATTTCTTTGATGGCTGATGAAGTTTTGAAGAACGCAAAGATTCTTTGCAGTGCTACACTGCCTTCCGTGATGGCAGGATATGCATTTACCAGTGCGGCAACAGGGCTTCGCATTTTATCTACATAAGCGAAAAATGCGATTAAACTTCCGACTGTCAGGCTTCCATCGATGACAAAGAGGCTTGCAACGATTGCTACAATAAACGGGGTCATATCACTTAGAACGTTTACCAAAGCCAGCATTACCGCATTAATCCGAGCATGTTTATCAGTTAATTTATCAAACTTGGCTAAATGCTGGTCAAGTTCAGCTTTGTCTCGTTTCTCCGCGGCAAACAACTTTGCTAGAAAAGCACCCTGGATTTTTTCAAAAATAAACCCACTCATCACAGATCGGTATTTCATCATACTCCTAGTGGTTCTTTTGAATTTTCTTGAAAGGAAATGGGCCAAAACAAATTGGAAGCCAACTAGCAGGATCGAAAGGATGGCAAGTTTGATATTGAGAGTCACCATAACCACAATGACAAACAATAGAACAATCATCTCAATCCAGATATTACCGAATACTGCGGTTAAGAACCCTCGAACCTTTTCAATATCATCGAAAAACCGCGTGCCAATCTCCCCGCTTTTGTTATCTACAAAATACTTTGCATCCAATGAGTGGACTTTTTGAAAGGCATCCTTTCTTAGTTGTTTAATAATATTGTTGTTGGCCTTATGAATACAAAACTGCCTTACATATTCCATTGGCGTCCTAATAAAGAGAAAAACAAAAATCATACCTACAGCTATATATAGTAGTTGCTCAAGCATTTGCCCCCGCGTTAGTTCCTCGTTTTGCAGCAATTGGTCAAAAATGTATTTTAAAATCAATGGAACGAACAGCGGAATTAAGAACCGAAACAGGCTTCCCATGAAACCAGTTAAATAGAGACTGCGAACCTGTTTAACATACGGTAAAAACAACTTGAATTCTTTCATTTTAAAAAACTCCTTTCCTCTCTATCTTTGATTTCATTCTACGGTTTTTTCCCTCCTTTCTAACCGCAGAGATTTTGAATACAAGCGCAGTGTTTTCGTACAAAACCGCAGACTTTTGTGGGGCGGCCCGCAACATTCCGTGATTTTTTTCAAAAAAATGACTTCCAATTATGGAAGCACCAAAGTTCACATCGTCACCACAAATGAAATATCCATCGAAAAAGTATACAATTATTTTAGTCGGATCTAAATTGAGTTAAAGGATGTAGCTAATGGATTGGAAACCTAACAGAGAAACTAAAATACCCATTTATAAACAACTTGCCCTATATATAGAGAACGGGATTGCGGATGGAACTTTTCCACAAGATAAGCCTTTGCCATCTGAAAGGGGCCTGGCAAAAGAGCTCGGAGTAAACAGAAGCACCATCATTGCGGCTTATGACGAGTTGGAATCAAATGGACTAATCGAGCGAAAAAAAGGCAGCGGAACAACCGTAAGCAAAGATATTTGGGGCATGGCTAAGAACCGTATTCCAAGCTGGAACAGGTATATTGAGGCAGGCTCGTTCCTTCCCAATTTACCTGTAACGCAAAGAATTCACAAAGAGATGGCTGAGCAAAAGTTAATTAATTTAGCCAGCGGCGAATTATCTCAAGATTTATTTCCCTTAACATCTCTCAGGGAAATTACTATGAACAGATCCTTTATCGGTACTTTGGGGTATGACCATCCACAGGGTAATTTAATACTAAGAAAGACACTTGCTAAGCATGTTAAGCTGTACCGAGGGATCGAAACGAATCCTTCATCTATATTGGTTACTTCGGGAGCACAGCAAGCTTTACATCTTGTTGTGCAATGCCTGTTAAAACCGGGAGACTCAGTTGCCCTTGAGAATCCTTCCTATCATTACAATCTGCCTGTATTTAAATCTGCAGGAATCAATACCTATTACTTAAAGGTTGGAAAGGATGGGATAAACCCGGACGATATAACCGATTTATATAAAAAACACCGAATTAGGATGATTTTCTTGGATCCAATTTTTCAAAATCCTACTGGATCGCTTTTGTCCCTAGAACGGAGGAAAAAAATTCTTGAAATATCATCTGAATTTGGGATTCCAGTGGTGGAGGATGACCCCTATAGTATGACTCCTTTTTCAATGGAAAAAATCTCAACTCTTAAATCATTGGACCATCTTGGGAATGTTTTATATATTAGTTCTTTGACAAAAATTATTGCCTCTGGGTTGAGGATAGGATGGATTATTGGACCAAAGCAGGTCATTGAAAGGTTAGCAGATGCCAAACAACAAGTCGATTTTGGACATGCCAGTTACTCGCAATGGATTGCGAATGATTTCTTAGAATCAAATGATTTTGAGTCTCATATGAAAAGCTTAGTTAAGAGGTTGGAAAGCCGCAGGGACCAAATTGTTTACAGCCTGGAAACGTATTTAAAAGGTCAAGTCGAATTTAATATCCCACAAGGCGGCATTCACTTGTGGTGCCGAATTAATAATGAATGTGATGAAATCCAATTGTTGGAGGAATCAATTAAAAGAGGCGTAATATTTGTCCCAGGTTCAACGATGGGGACTGAAAAGGGATTCGCCCGTTTTACCTTTGCAAGGGAAAATGAGGAAATGATCAATGAAGGAATTCAAAGGTTTGCTAATGCACTTAAGAGTGTTTCAAACTAAATGGGACAAATAATAAGACCATCCTTCAAGATGGTCTAATCAATCCCTATATAGATTCCGAGTGAAATTAAAGCGATGCCAATAATAACAACATATATTAATGTTAAGTTGGTGGTATTTCTTTTTGTTGAACCACTATAGTTTTCATCTGGTTTTCTGGAGATTAATAGAGTTGAAACTACAGAAAAAATAAGGATTAATATTACTAAACCAATCATTATAATCATACTGCACCTCTAATTAAAAGCTTTTTCTACCTTCATAATAACGAAAATGCATTGATTATTGACCAACCAATTCATCTGAAAATTGACCATCCACTTTTTTTATCTTAACTCTGTTTATTTTTATCGAAAAGAAGGGTAAAATAACCGATTAGTCCAATCATCACCACTACCAAAAGGATAATTTTTAGGAGCATGGGGAGAAATAGAAATGCTATTGCAAACCACGCGAACATCAGTGCCAGCGGACTCGTTCCCCTTAGCACTTTATAAAAAGTTTGCATTCCTCTTGTTCGGATATAAGGTGTTGCTTCCAATAACAAGATTGTAGGGTTCATGATGGTGCCATAAATTTGCGGTAAAACTACATACAGGGGAATTTCTGTTTGGAAGGATAATTCCAACAGGTAAGCCAACCCTAATGCAAACGATTGCATGAAAAAGTCAAGGTGGGCCGATTTAAGGTTTCTGGCATTCGTAAAAACCTTTGTCATAATTGTTTCTTTCTGATAATAAACTGCCGCAAGCGGTAATGATAAAACAATGCCAATCATAAAGGAGAATAATCCCCACTCTAATAATAGAGAGTTCATTTCAATCTTCCTTTCCCATCAATCTAATAAAACCTAAACACGAAAATAGCCACAATAAAATCAAATGCAGCGCACAATGGCGGAAACCATCTTACCACTTTTGTTTTAATTATTTTTGGATGATAGAGTATATCCCAGATCCCGTGTAGGATAAACCCTGCGCCAACCCAGATGGGAGAGTACAATAAGCCCCAGACAGCACAATTAAAAAACAGCAATGCCATTACAGATTCAATAGAGAGCCACGTTAACCGCGCATCCGATAATGCAGCTCCCGCGTACACACAGGCTGTAAAAGCCAGAAATAATGTAAATAATTGATACGAAACTGGGATGGTAAAACTATAAAAAAGTCTAACAGTCAGCAATGACAATAAGACACCCGCAACGATATTCCTTACATTGGATTTCATCTTGTTTTCTCCTCTCGTTGAATTATTTGGTATGCTTTTATCATATTTCAGTTTGGATCTCTTCTTACCGCAATTTATGTAGTCTCCCCCGCAAAGATATGATGGCTCCCTGCAATCTTTTTCTTTCAATCAAAAAGGCCGGATCTGCATCGGCCTCTGTCATTAATTATTTTATTTCTTATACACTTCTTAACGCGTCAATTGGATTAAGCCTTGAGGCCTTGCGTGCTGGAGCAATACCAAATATAATCCCAATAGCAGCGGAGAAGCCAAACGCTAGCACAACAGTAAATGCTGAAAGTGCAAAACTTGCCCCGATCAAAAAACATACAGCGTAAGCTATTAACACACCTAGCAATAAGCCAATCGTTCCGCCAAAGAGTGATAAAAATACCGCCTCCAGGAGAAACTGCTGTTGAATCCGCTTAGGCTCTGCTCCAAGGGCTTTTCTTAACCCGATTTCAGTCGTTCTCTCTGTGACAGAAACAAGCATCATATTCATAATCCCAATCCCGCCAACGATTAGAGAAATGGAGGCAATCCCGCCCAGCATGAGTGACATCATGGTTGTTACCCTATTTATGGATGACAGCATATCCTGCATATTAATGATGGTAAATCCGTCTTTATTGTAGTTAAATGACTGGTTTAAAACAGCTTCGATATCACTGGTTATTTTTTCAGAATCATTTGCATCACTCATAAACACGTCAACATTGTTAATATATCCGGTTCCTAGCAGGCTCATCGAAGTGGTATAAGGAATAATGACCGCATCATTATTAGACGAATCCGAAAAACTGCTTGATCTTTGAAGTGTTCCAATCACTGTGTAGGTTACGCCGGCTATCAGCATTTTTTTGCCAATCGGGTCCTCCCCCCAAAACAGTTCCTCTGCAATATCGGCCCCAATAAGGCATACATTATTTTCACTATCAATATCCAAAATATTGATGCCCCTGCCAGTTTCAATCAGGTCCTTAGTCTTAGTAAAATACACATCATTTTTCCCCTGAACGAACACATCCTTTTTTTCATTTCCGTTATAGACCACTGTTGTGTTTCCGGTAAGAGTCGGTGATACTCCGGCAACATTCTCGATTTCTGATAGTTTTTGAATGTCGCTGTCGAGTAAGCCTTGTTTAAGTGGTGTTCCGATGGCTTGAACAGTTATTTTATCGGCCCCGAAGGAAGAAAACTCGCTTGTCATCCCGTCCATCGCACCTTTCACAATCGTAATCAAGGCAATGATGGAAGCAACACCAATCACAATCCCTAGCATGGTTAAAAACGAGCGCATTTTGTTATGGATCAGATTCATCCAGGACATTTTGATATTCTCTTTAAACATAAGCAAACTCCTCTCTCAGTTTGCCATCTAATATGCGGACAATTCTGCTGGCATTTTTCGCAATTTCGATATCATGTGTAATCATGACAATCGTTTTTCCTTCTTCATGAAGCTCATGAAATAGCTCCATGATTTGCTGACCCGTTTTTTGATCGAGTGCCCCAGTCGGTTCATCAGCCAGCAAAATGGTTGGGTTCGTCACCATTGCACGTGCAATGGCTACCCTCTGCTGCTGCCCTCCGGAAAGCTGATTCGGGCGATTTTGCAGTTTTTCACCAAGTCCTACCCTTTCGAGCATTTCCCTTGCTCTTTGTTTTCGTTCCTTTTCCTGTAATCTGGCATAAACGAGAGGAAGCTCCACATTTTGTATTGCATTAAGTCGTGGCAGCAGCTGGAATTGCTGAAAAATAAAGCCGACCTCCTTGTTGCGGATAGCTGCAAGAGATGATTCATCCAGTTCATCAACCTTTTGATTCGACAAATAATAATCACCACTTGTCGGGGAATCGAGGCATCCTATAATATTCATCAATGTTGATTTCCCTGAACCAGATGGTCCTAAGATAGCTACAAAATCCCCTTTATTTACTGTTAGATTAATATTATTTAAGACAACCTGCTCTTCCTCACCCATCACGTACGTTTTTGTGATTTGAGTCATGTTTAGAATTGGTCCGCTCATTATGGATTACCTCCATGCAACATCGCCGGTGATGAATTTTCTTTATTGACGATCATCACTACATCACCCGCGTCAATACCTTCTTTAATCTCGATAATTGTACCGTCGTTAATGCCGGTTTGAACATATTTCTTGACTTGGGCACCTTTTTCTGAAGGAATTAAAACATACGGTTTATTTTTGCTGTCAAAATTGATGGCTTTCATGGAGAGCGTAATGATTCCCGATACATTTTGTTTCAATATTTTCGCTTCTGTGCTCATGCCGACTTTAATCGCTTCGTCTGGGTTGAGATCAATCGTCGCCTTAAAATAGGAAACACCATTTTCATTGGCTGCTTCCTTGGAAATGCCAGAGACTGTTCCTTTTATTTCCTTTTCCAGCGCATTTACAGTAATATTCACTTCTTGACCAACGGAAAGGTATTTTAGGTCATATTCGTCAACTTTAACAGTTGTTTGTAAAATGGCATAATCGACGATGTCGACTAATTGTGCCCCTGCCATAACCTCTGCATTTTTTTCTACATAGATTTCTGTGATTTCTCCGTTGATTGCTGCTTTTATTTTTTTACCATCCTTCGTTTCTAACAAGACATCGCCGTTTTTCACCTGGTCGCCTGTACTCACCTTTACCTCCTTAATCTGCATTGGAGCATCACTAGTAATTGTCTTTCTGTTTTTAGCTTCGACCGTACCTGAAAAGGTGTAATAGGTGGTAATGTCGTCAATTTGAGCTGTTTCCTTTTCGAAAGTCCCTAATCCCTTTGGCGTAAAGATTACTGCTGAAATAATGACTATTGCTAATAGCCCAACTATTGACCAAATTACTATCTTCTTTTTACTTTTCTTTTTTTGTTGTGTACTCATAAATGAATCCCCTCCCTTATTCATAATTTCATTTTACGGCGGTTACCTCTTCTTCTAACCGCAGACTTTTAGATAACCCACCGCAGAAATTGGTGGTACCTCCGCATCAATTTCTGCGGTATGGATTTTTCAAAAAATATGGTGTTACCGGTAAATTAATGAAGGTTTCTCTGGGTATATTATGAAAAATAGATTGTTTCGGGAGGAAGACAAAGTGAGTAACAACACCTTATCCATTTTTGCTTTAGGCGGCATAAACGAAATTGGTAAAAACATGTATGTGATTCAATATGCTAATGACATCGTGGTGATTGATGCCGGCGGAATGTTTCCTGATGAAAGCTTGCTTGGAATTGATTTAATTATCCCAGATGTGACCTATTTGGAAGAAAACCGTGAGAAAATCCGTGCTTTAGTTGTGACCCATGGGCATGAAGACCACATTGGCGGAGTCCCATATTTTTTAAAAAAATTAAATGTACCTGTTTATGCAACACGTTTTACACTCGGTTTAATTGAATTAAAATTAGATGAGCACAGGCTCAAACGGGATACAAAGCTTGTACCGATTGATGCTGATTCAGAGTTAGAATTTGGCGATATTAAAGTTTCCTTCTTCAAAGTCAGCCATAGCATTCCTGATTGTCTCGGGATTGTTTTTCATACGCCGGAGGGGAATGTCGTTCATACGGGGGACTTTAAATTTGATCTAACACCGGCCAATAACCAATATTCCGATATACATAAAATGGCTGATATTGGTCAAAAAGGCGTTTTGGCGTTAATTTCGGAAAGTACGAACGCAGAAAGAAAAGGGATCACTCCTTCTGAGCAAATGGTGGGCAGCCATATGTTGGAAGCTTTTCTTCGGGCCAGGGGAAAAATTTTCGTTTCGACTTTTGCTTCCAATGTTAATCGAGTCCAGCAAGTCGTCGAAGCATGTATGGAGACAAATCGAAAACTGGCTTTACTGGGCCGAAGTATGGTGAATGTCGTAGATGTTGCCATCGAACGTGGGTATTTGCATGTACCGGAAGGGATGCTGATAGAAGCAAGCGAAATCGAAAAACTCGCCCCTGAACGAGTCGCCATCCTATGTACTGGAAGCCAGGGCGAGCCTAATGCCGCTCTCGGGCGGCTGGCGAACGGAAGCTATCGGGATGCTTCGATTTATCCCGATGATACTGTTATTCTAGCAGCGTCACCCATTCCCGGGAACGAAAAGGATGTTTCCCGAATTATCGATAACTTGTTTCAGCGCGGCGCGCATGTTATTTACGGATCCGGAAGCTCAACCGGGATGCATGTATCGGGCCATGGTTACCAGGAAGACCTGAAGCTGATGCTTACGTTGATGAAGCCCACCTATTTTATTCCGATTCACGGCGAATACCGGATGCTTCACCATCACCGCATGCTTGCGGAATCGGTTGGAGTTGAAAAAGGAAATACCTTTATTATCCGGAATGGGGATGTAGTGGATATTCAAAACGGAGTTGCGAGGCAGACAAGATCCGTACCTGCTGGTGATACATATGTTGACGGGGTGAGTGTCGGTGATGTGGGAGAGATTGTGCTGCGTGATCGGCGGCAATTGTCTGAAGACGGCATGCTTGTAATCGTCTTAACGTTGAGCAAACGGGACCAAAGAATTATCCAAGGACCCGACACAATTACACGCGGATTTGTGTATGTAAAGGAATCTGAAAATTTAATGAGAGAAATTAACAGCCTTGTCAAGAAGACGGTCAATGACTTACAGGAAGAAAACATCCGGCAATGGAACGTCATCAAACAAAACATCAAGAAGGCTGTAGGACAGTATCTCTTCAAAGAAACGAAAAGAAAACCGATGATATTGCCAATAATTATTGAGATATGAATGTGTGGAAAAAATCGCCTGGCGCCTTCTACCCAAGTGCCAGGCAATTTTTTTTCGGTTCATAGGTGAAAATAAGGATTCACAGATATCCTTAAAAAATTCACGGATATAAATGATGGTATTCAAGATTGGCGCTTAGTTTTTATAAAAACCAATTTCCTATTAATTACTAGAGTGTTTTAACGTGTTCCTGCAACCTCGAAAGATAAGTTTCACTTAAAAAACCACTCCCGCCACGGATAATTTCCTCCAGATAATGGTCAGGCGGTACTGTTTCAGGGTCTTTTGAAACGACTATGAAGGTTAATACATCTTGGATTGTCCGGCCATCCATCTTGACGTCAATTAACGCAGGCCGGTAGAGGCGAGTATAAACTCCTTCACGCCGGTATAAATATTCGAGACATTCATATGGAATCTCGTAGACCTTCCCTTCCACGACGCCTCCCTCTTCCACAATGTCTGCCCGCCCGCCGTCAGGCAGCTTTTTTGTAAATCGAAGGGTGTAACCCTCAAGCTCTGCAACCCCTGCTAAATTTTGAAAAAAATGGTCGACCTTAGCGCGCTTAAACCTGGCATGGTCCAAACAGCTGCCATAAGCGAAATACAACACATTCCCTTTTTGTTTCTCAAACTGATATACCTTCCAGTCTCCCAATGGTATTGGCGTTTGGAGCATGCTTTTGTTGTGGTTGGCATCGGTATAAATAAAGGCTTCCGTTTCTCCCCTATCATGATAAATGATCTGCTTGTTCCGGTCATATAAATTATTGCGGCCTTGTTCTTCATAACCCTCCAATTGGTCGAGACTCCGCAATTCTTCATCTGAAACAAGGTACAATTCTCCATAAACTGTCTCAGATTGCGATTCCTTCACGGCAGGATAACCTAATCCCGTATCAAAAAGGCTCCCATTTGTCCATGCCTGCTCCACTACAAGCTCTGCACCCTTCAGTAAATGATGATAATTCTCATTTCTTCTTAATGTTCCATAAACGAAAACGAAATGTTTGTTCATTTTTTTTCAGTAGTCCCTTTCTTTACACTTTTTTCAGCAATTCTAAACCTAACTTTACTTCGTCACAAAACCTAAGATTCCTTTTTAAGTTTGTTTAATATTTTATGGGTATCTTTCAATACATGGACTTCTAGTTTTGTGGAAATAATAGCATCTAGGTAAAGAAAGGGGCTTCTTAATGGATCGTGAAATTTTCAAAGTAATTAATAAACTGGTTGGACGTTATCATTTTTTGGATATGATTATGATCATTATTTCGAAAAAAGCTCGATATATATATGTTTTATTATTAGTTAGTTTGTGGTTTAGGAATAAATACTATAAAAAACTCACATTATTAACGGGATTCTCTGTTGGGGTAACCTACATTGTCACTTCTATAATTAATTTTATCAATTATAAACCAAGACCGTTTTTGAACCATGAAGTACATGTATTACCGCCGGTTCCTTCAAAAAAGGATTCATCCTTTCTAAGTAAACATACAATACTTGCGTTTGCAGCAGCTAATTCAGTGCTTTTATATCACCGAATATTTGGCAAAATCATGTGGTATTTGGGAATATTTATTGGGATCTCGCGGATTTGGATGGGGCATCATTACCCAATTGAAGTTATTAGAAGTGCATTATTCGGAACTGCTGCTAGTTTCATTGTTCATATTACGAAAAAACTTTGGGATCCATTTTTATCCCGCTTTATTTATTCATATAATCGTTATTGCTCTTATTTTAAACTCCGATAAAAACGATATTTGCAGGAGAAACCTTTAAGGTTCCTCCCTTTTTAAATTTTGTAATTGGATAAACCCTCTTATTAATTGGTTAAACTCAGATGCAGACTTAGTTGGTATCTGGTGCTTTTCTTCAATAAACTTTAATTCATTATGAGGGAGCTTTTCATTTAATATTTTTGCATATTTATGAAAGGCTTTGTCCTTTTTACCATAAATTAACAAAACCGGGTTGCGAATGGTCTGTAATTGATTAGTACAGTTATATTGTAAGCTATAGTTGAAATATTGAGCGATGTTTCTTGTATCACCAAACAGGGATTCATGATACATTTTCTTAAAGGTTTCTTTTGTATCGGAATTGCCCAAGGAAATGCCTAATGCTAGCAAACGTTTGGCTCCTGTATTGGCAAGCATCCTTGCTAGTACAATTCTTTTTTCGTTATACCAATCAAATACCTCAGACATTCCACTGACAATAATGCCGCCTAATGCACGGTCAGGATTTGTCAATAAAAATTCCAAAACAATTGACCCTCCGGTGGAATATCCGCACAGATAAGCTTTTTCGATACTCAGGTGATCCAAGAGTTTTTGGATGTCATCCGCAATTAATCGATAGGTAAGAGGCTGTTTGGAATAAGAACTCTGACCATGTCCGCGAATATCAAAACAAATAACTTTGTAATTTTTCGATAAATTATCCATCTGGTATTTGAAATTTGCACTTGTAAGTAAGGGAGGATGGATAAACACAATAGGTATTCCCTCGCCATTTTGGGTATAGTACAAGTTGATTTCTTCCATTTCCATAACAGGCATCGTTAACACCTCCTTTATTTCATATTTCAACTAGCTTTATTCTTCAAAGTCTGTATATATGTTTACTCCTTCATGAAGCCCTTATTCCAAAAAGTATTGCTTTAAAATATCAAGGATCAGTAAATCATGGTAAAATGATGATATTAGTGGAGATTCAAACATCACACCTTATTATATTTCCAGAATGAAGGGTTATCGTTGACAAATTTTCTGAACATTGATGACAATAACACAAATCGATTTATTATAACACTCATCATTGCCTTAACCGGCGCGCTGATATTTCAAATCCTTCATACCCCCATTCCTTGGCTTTTAGGACCAATGACTGCTGTATTCATTGGCTCGAGGTTTAATCGAATTAATTTATATTGGCCTAGATGGATACGGGATATTGGATTAATTATTGTTGGTTATTCAATTGGGCTGTCCTTTACCAGAACAGCACTTTATCAAATTGCGGCAAATTTGCCTTCCATGTTGTTAATGACTACTTTACTAATATGCTTTTGTGCCGGCATTGCCTTTGTTGTAGCAAAGCTCACTGACGTTGATTATCCAACTGTTCTAACCGGAAGTATCCCCGGTGGTCTATCGCAAATGATTACTTTTGCCGAAGAGATGAAGGGAATTGATATTACAACGGTGACGTTTCTTCAGGTTGCCAGATTAATGATGATTATCTTTTTTGTTCCGTTTCTTGTGTTCGGACCGCTTTTTCAGAATACCGGAAAGGGCCATACAAGTTCATCACTTTTGCAAAGCGCAGATCAAACAATTGCTGGAAATTTTCCTCTGATGCTAATTTTATTTGCTGTCATTAGTGTTCTTAGTGCCCTGCTAGCGAAAAAAATAAAGGCTCCTACGCCGTTTTTGCTTGGACCGATATTGGGAACAGCTGTCTTGACGATTGGCGGTCTTCACGGACCAGCCCTCACGCCGTCTGAATTAGACTTGTCGCAATTTATGATTGGCGGCTATATAGGACTATTGTTGAAACCTGAAAAATTGACAAATAAAACAAAAGTCATTACCCTTGCCATTATCAGCGGGGGATTGATGATTCTCTGCTCATTAGGATTAAGTTTGCTTTTGGTATACTTTCGATATTTCACTCCTTCTACCAGTTTCTTGAGTGTCGCCCCTGGAGGAATGGATCAAATGGGCATCCTTGCTCATGCAATTGGGGCGGACTTATCAATGGTGAGTGGATTTCAGCTCTTCCGGCTGTTTTTTATATACTTTGCGGTCCCGCCGATCCTAAGATGGATATTCAAAATCAGAAAAACTGCAAAATCCTCATAGACTTTCCAAAATAACAAAAAGTGCAAAATCTAAAAAAGGTCTTACACTTTTTTTATTTTTTAAGCTCTGTTATAGCTTAATGTTGATTTAATTATGTTTGAAATAAACGGAAAAATTCCGTCTAAATTGGGAAATACCCTTATTTCCTTAACAATAAAGGAAGTTTTTCCGTTTAAATGATTCAAATCTTTTAATTTTGTCTAATTTAGAGGTGTTAATCGGAAATTCTCCGCCTATGAATTCTCATGCCTACACGACACGAAAATCAACAATGAACAATAACAGAGCCATTTTTTAAAGTGTGTCCCGCTCAGGTAGACATTTGCCTTTTTGTGGTGCCTGACACTAAATAAACGCGTTCGGGGCGGCCAACTGTACCATAGGCTAAATCGGCTTCTATTTTGTCGTCGGCAACGATATGTTCGAGGCAACGGCGGGCAGTGGTGCGGCTGACGCCGATTTCTTTGGCGACGCGTACCGCGGTGAGACCGCCCTCTGCTCGTCCAAGTACTTCCATTACCTTATCTAAAGTTAGCGGGTCGATGCCCTTTGGAAGGTAAGGCTTGTCCCCCGCTCCTGTGGAAGCCATAACACTCTTGCGAAACAGCTGGTCGATCTGTTGCTAACGTGCGGATAATCTTTTCCCAATTTGACAAGCTTTCTATGAAACTCTTGATACCGCAGCAATGATTGTTTGAAACGCTCAAAGACAACTGGTTTAATGATGTAATCAAAAACACCGATACTAATTGCCTCTTGTATAACTGTTAACGGCTGTTCCACCAATTTGGTTTCGCTTAAGATTTTTGTGAAAGGCGTTCTGTTAAATCCCAGCCACCGCCTGCCCCAGATGGTGCAACAAATGTGATGGCTTTCGTTGGATAGTCTGCCCCTTCTTCTTTTTTGGCTGCTGGGCTTGAAGATTCTTTACTGGCACCGCTGCTATATGCAGCAAGGCTTAATGCCAAAGCTCCTGCAGTCACCACTGATGCAAATTTTAATACTGAACATCTTATTAATCCCCCTTGTAAACGTTTCCTTTATTCTACGAAAAATTTAGAATATTAAAAGTTTATAAACTTAAACAGCATTAAAACCTTAATAGTCATTTTGTTCATTTTGTGCACACGATTGTCAAAAATGAGGCGTGGGAACGGTTCTCGTTATAAGCGGGCCTCTTGGGACCATTCATCCGGTTCAAACTAAGCAAAAAAAAAAGCTAGGGCCTCCGCCCTAACTTTCATGATTATTTAAAATACCTCATCGAAATACGTTGATTTTTATTCTCTTCATGTAGTTTTTCTATATAAACATCCTGTACTGCCTCTTTTAGACTTTTTGTTCGTTTTGTGATGGTGATAGTAAAAAACAATATATTTAGAGTCATAATTTTCCCACCTTCCTTTCACTTTTTAAAATGACCAGTCGGTTTATTTAATCTCTAAAAAAAATGCTTTCCCCAAATAGACTGTTAAGTCTATTTAAATTTTATTATATACTTATGCTGAATACAATGATTTTGCGCTGGAATTTTTGAAAAAGCCGCATCTGGAAAAAGTTTATTCCACATGCGGTTCTTGTCAGACTAAGCCTTTATTTTTCTTAAAAACATTTCCTTCATCTCATTAATCACATCATTACATGGGAAGTCTAGATAGATAGTTTGTATCATTGCCCCATCAATCATTGACCAAAATACATTGGCATAAATGTCTGGCTTCAGGTCCTTCTTTATCTCTCCTGAATGTTGGCCATCTTTAATGATCTGTGAAAAAAGCTGTATAAAATACTCGTGTCTTCGCTGGTTTAATTTTTCCAATAATTCTGGGTGACGAGAGGCATGAAGTTTAAATTCATCGTGGACAACAATATTGCCGATATCTTCTCGATCCTTTGGTGATAAATACATATGAAATAGATGTATGATTTTATCTATGGAATTGGCGCATTTCCCCAATTCCCCAATTAGTCTTTCATAGGTAGCTTCTGTACTCACCTTCATCAATTCCAGGAAAATTTCATCTTTGCTTTTGAAATAATTATAGATGGCACCTTTGCTAATTCCGGAATGCTGCACAATGTCGTCAACGGTAGCAACAAGGAATCCTTTCTGAGCAAAGCAGACAAGAGCGCTATCCAATATCTCCTTACGCTTTTTTTCTTTATAGGAATCGGATACAATTGGCGGCATGGCTGTTCCTCCTTTTGCTGAAAAAAAATATTATGACCAGTCGGTTTATTTTAATTATAGTTTTAGTTACCATAAATTATCAATAAATTCATCACTTTTCTACAATATTAACAAAGAGAACTATATAAAAATAATGTTTAGTTTTTTTCAGAAGTAAAAATTATCAAGATATTCCGTAAATAAAAAGGAAGATAAATTTTCCTCCGAAAATATTATTTAAATGGTAATTTGCCTATTGAGAAAAGCCAAATCTATGAATCAGCATCTAGGAGAATATGAAAAATTTGTATAAATTTGATACAAAATAACGATGGACTATTTTTAAAAGCCTGTTATAATGCAATATATAAATATATTACACACGTAAAGGTGGGCATTATGGGGAACACTTGTAGATATGTTGTCAATGCTCTTGGTAAGGGTGGGGAAACATATTATACACAATGCAGGGATAAGCAAGAATTAAAAAAGTGGATCACTGATAATCAAGAAAAATTAGTTATGAATGAACTGCAAATCACAGATAAAAACCAAAATCCATTACTAAAATTATTTGGTATAAAAAAGTTTTTTTAACAAAATGACGCCATTCTGATTGAATGGCGTCATTTCATTTATTTAATAGGATTTAAGTATTATTGATTTAGTGAAATAGTGTTTCAGGCAGAATTACCCCACGTCCAACATTTCAACGTTAGTAAACTTGTGTTTTTGGATGTAGATGAGCCGGATGGATAAGGCGATTCCTGCGGCGAGGAGACCGATAGTGAGGCCGATCCAGTAACCTCTTGCCCCTAATCCGGTATAATGTGCCAATAGGTATCCGGCGGGCAAACAGATGAGCCAGTAGGCAACTAAGGTCATGATGAATGCCAGATTCACATCTTTATATCCCCTTAACGCTGCCTGGGCAGTTGCCTGGATGGCATCAGAAATTTGAAAAAATAAGGCAAAAATCAAGAAGTTTGCTGTCAGACTAATAACGGCAGCCTCGTTCGAGTAAAACCCTGCAACCTTGTAGCGAAAAGCAACCACAAATAATCCTGTCACAAGTGCGGTTACCACCGCTAAGAAAATTCCTAACCAGCTATAGACCTTAGCATCCCTATAGCGGCGGGCACCCACTTCATATCCGACTAGGACCGTCTGAGCCATTGAAATGCTGATAGGTATCATGTACAGGAACGACACGATGTTCAAGGCCGATTGATAAGCAGCAACTGTTGTTACATTAAATTTACTAATTAATATAGTAACGACTGCAAACATGCTTGTTTCAAAAAACGTCGATAACCCCATCGGCACACCAATTTGTAAAATCTCTCTGCACTTCGTCCACGAAAACTGCTTCATATTGCTAAACACAGGGTACGCAGAGAACGGTTCTTGTTTTAAGACAATCAAAACCGTAAAAGCTAAAATCACCCAATAAGTAATCGATGTAGCATAACCGGCACCAGCACCACCTAACTCAGGAAAACCCCATTTCCCAAAAATAAACAAATAGTTTAACAGAAAATTTACCGGCAGGGAAGATATCATGATTACCATAACAACACGGGTTTTTCCCAAAGCATAAATAAACGAGCGTAATACATTAAAAATGAAAAGCGGCAAAATCCCATAACTTAGCCCGACAAGATAATTAAAAGCTGTATCCTGTACGCCTTTTGGAAGGTTCATTGTCACTAAAGCCGGTGCTAATAAAAAGAAACCAAAAACAATGATAACCAATGTTAACATGATGGAAAGATACACACCATGCTTAACAACGGCTGCAACTTCATGGCTTTTTTTTTCACCAAAATACTGTGCAGCAATCGGCGATACTGCCAGGAGAATGCCGCTCAAGCCTGTAAAAATCGGATTCCAAATCGAAGAACCAATCGCGACACCTGCAAGGTCGGTTGAATGATATTTTCCCGACATGATTGTATTGAAAAACACCATGGAAAACATCCCCAGCTGGGTAATTAAAATTGGAATTAACAGAACGAAGATTTGTTTTATTTTATCCTTCAAGGTAATAGCCTGATTCATGGGTAATAATTCTCCTTAACAATACATTCAAAAAACAATTATACTAAATATTTGTTTCATTTTCCTCTATTATTTTTGTATATGTTGGTCAACATATACGCTGGATACTAATCAATAAGCACGCAAAAATTAAAAGCAGGAGCCATAGCACCTGCTTAAATCTTCATGAACAACCTGTTCTGTTAATTAACCCTTTCAGCCTTGGCCTGGTTGGTAGGTACCGTGGCCGTGATGATACCCATGTCCCGGATAATAGCCGCTATGGCCGTGGTGATACCCGTGTCCCGGATAATAACCGCCGTGGCCGTGATGATACCCATGTCCTGGATAATAGCCGCCGTGGCCGTGATGATATCCATGTCCCGGATAAAAACCGCCATGGCCGTGATGATAGCCCATTCCCGGATAACTCGGATAACCCATGCCTGGGTGCGCTCCTGGATATCCCATTCCCGGATGCCCAGGTGGTGCATATCCTCCGCCTGGTAAACCAATTGTTACTTGTCTATCCATTCTTTATCTCTCCTCCTCAAAATGGTTACAAATTAGTATATGTGTCCAAATTGAATGAGGGATAGGCTTATCGCCTAATTAATCTAAGATTAAACAATAGCTTCTTCACTTGGCCTGTTCACTTCACGCTGATTTTCCTTGATCATCATTCCGCCAAGTAAGCCAATCAGCGCAAATGCAGCTGGAATAATAAAGCCATAGTGGTACCCCACACTTGCACCGAATGAATGAAAATGGTCTAATACCTTACCAAAAATGCTGGGTAAAAGTACCGCGCTGATAAAGCCTCCTGTGTTAGCAAATCCTGTGACCACGCCGACTTCCTTTATAGGGAAAGACTGTCGAACGACTGCAAAAGTTAGAGTACTGCCGCCATTTCCAAATCCTATTAGAAAGAAAAGAATATACAGAAGGAAAACAGGCGGATTTCCACCGCAAAGGAGGATGACAGTCCAGCTTAGCAAAATAACAACATGAACCAGGACATATGGCCTTTTGAGTGAATCAATCCGTGCTGAAACCCAGCTTGTTACAGGCGCGCCGATGATGGCGCCGATCAAGCCAATCATAACCAGCTGACTAGCAGCCGATCTTGTCATGTCATATACGTGCATTCCGTATGGCACTGCCCATGAACCAATAAATCCAACATACGTCCCGACCGCTCCAAAATGGCAGAAAAAAGCAGCCCATGCCTGACGATTTGAAAAAATACGACGCAGCATCACCAAGGTTTTTTCCTGCCGCGGCTGTTTTTTAAGATAGGACTGTTGCGGCTTAGCTTTGTTCAAGCCCATTTGATTTGGCTTCATGACCAAAACATAATATAAAAGAATTCCTATAAGGCAGAGAATAATACCCGTTGTCAGAAAAGGCGGTCTCCATCCAAAAGAAGCAATAAAAGCGGAGAAGGGAACTGTCGCCAATAAAAAACCGAGGCTTCCGGCCATTCCTGCAAAGCCAAGCAATTTTACAAATTCATTGGCTCGAAACCACCCGCTTAAAATCAGCACCAAATTGACCCAAATGGCGGCATCCCCTATTCCCACAAGCAATCTTGCCGAAAAAAGGATGGCTTCATTCAAGGCAAAACTATAAATAATTGTCCCAAGCCCCGTCAGGAGGGTTCCGCCAATAAGAAAATAATTTGGACCCAAACGGTCAGATAAAATCCCAATTGGAATTTGCAGTCCTGCATACGCTAAAAACTGTATACTTGCCAACAAACCGATCGTGGCCGCTGGTAAATGGAAATCCTTCATTAATTGATCCGAAATTAATCCAGGTGCTGTTCTTTGACTTACAATGATAAAATACGTAAACAACACTGCTGAAAAAACTAACCATCTATAATTGCTATTTTGTTTTTCCAATGTTTCATACCCCTGTTGTATTGATTATTTCCTTATTATACTCCATATTTCCCTAGATGAATTCGCTAATTTCCGATGGAGGCGATTACATATAAAAAATTTTGGGTCTCGAAATAATTCTGATTTGTGATTCCCGTCACCCCGTTCATTCATATAGTTTCCTAAAATAAGGTATAGGGGAAGGTGTTAAAATTGGAAAAAAGAATATCTAACTTTTCTATTTTTGAGAATTACCACGATAGGCAGGTCGTTTTTAACTACTATGAGGACGAAGATTTTTTATGGAAAAGAGACGGGTTTCATTTTGATACCATAAAACATTTAAATGGAATGCTTTTATTTACAAAAAAAGATGGAAAAACCTTTTCTATTTCCATTAAGGATTATGAAAGTGTATCACTAAATACTGATTTTCAAAACTATTTCATATTACGCAAGGGCTGTGACCGTATGGAAATGTATTTTCCGAATTGAACCGAAAAAAATTAGGGACCAATAAAGGCCCCTTAGGCTGTCGAAAACCTTCGGCAGCCTTTTATTTTATTCATTTTCATTAACGATTCACTGCGTTAATTTGTTATAACATCATTAATATAAGGCTTTTCAATTAGTCTGTTGATTGGCGCTCCAGGCACTTCGCTTTCCGCGGGCGTGCCGGAGAGCCTCCTGAACGTGAAATAATAAGGTTATCGCTTATTTAAATCGGGAAGAATGCTTTTAAAAAAATTGAGCGAAGCTTCGCAGATTCAAAAGAGCTGCATGGGCTTCGCTATTGCCGGTTGCGGGAATAAATAATGTAAAAGAACAGGCTCTTCATTACTGCAGCCTGCCAAAATACGAAAAAGATTGCACCACACTTATCAAGGATAGAAAATGTGTGTTGCAATACTTAAGTGGATTTTCTTCCCTGTTGATTGGAGCGGAGGGCACTCGACTCCTGCGGGATATAGAGGTCACTGGAGACCCCACAGGCGCCAAAGCGCCGAGGAGGCTCCAGGAGCTCCCCGCGGAAAGCGAGTGCCCGGAGCGGAAATCAACAGGCCAGTTTGCAGGGATAAACTAAATTTTAGGTTTGGACAAAATAAAAAATTGTCGAGAAATTTACCCTTTCTCGACAATCTGTGGGACCAATAAAGGTCCCTGTTTTTATCGTTTCGTTATTTTTGAAGGATTATTAATTTTATATAACACTGGCACTTCGACAGTGAACTCCTCCGCAACGTCCTTCCCTTTTGCAAGTTTTTTAGCGGCCACTTTCCCATCGAACTCGAGAATATCACCAGGGGCAAGCTCGAATTTTTTCAGTGTTTTGCTGTGGCTGCACCAGGCTAGTCCAAGGGCGAGAGGATTTTCCTGGACAATTTGGACATTTTCAAGGACCACGACTTCATCGTTTTCCTCATTAAAAGCATTGTAAGTCAGGGCAAACTGCTTTACAGTGGCTGTAAAATGCACTTTATCCGCAGGCAGCTCTATTTTGGGGGCCTTCACCTTTTTAGGTTTAGCCTCTTTCACTTTTGCCGGCTTGGCCGTCTCAGCTTGGGAGTTGATTTCCTTTGTTTCTGCTTTACTTTCCAGGTTGATTTTTGCTGATTCCTCTTGACTAACTGATTCATCAGCTTCCTCTACCTTCACATCCCGATTCTCAAGCGTAAGCATGCTTTCCTTCCCGAAACTTGCCTGCTGCATTTCCTTTAAGTAAGCGGGGTGAATACAGCTAAGGTTTCCATCTGAAAATTCAATTATAAGGGTGTAGTTTTGATTTCCGTACATTTCATACCCTTTTATGCTAACAAGGCATTGAAACCCTCTGTCCTTATACCAAAATTCTTTTTTGGCTGTTGACAACCCCCATTCCTTCAACTTCCCTTTAAAATCCTCTTCACTTTGAAAGCTTTCATATTCTCCTATTGGCGGTATGTATTGGGTTGGCTTCTTTTTCGTCAATTGAAATTGCTGTGCTGCCAAATATTGCACGTCCTTCCATTTTGATTTGTGTTTTTATTATAACATGTTCTTCTTGACTGGCCTAAAAACGGCGATAGTGATGATGGGTTTGTTTAAAGTTGGGGGGTTAATCCCAACTTTTTGTTTTTTAAAATAAGCAGTAAAGAATTCATTTTAAGTGTCACAACTAGGGATTATTCATAATGTAAAGGTAGGCTGATATCTGATTTAGGGGGATAGAATATGATTCGTATAAATCATCAGGTTGTTAAGGCTGAGGAGCTTTATAAACAAATCACCAGCCAAGAACAGCGGAAAATAATAAAACAAATGACCGCTTATGAAGAGGTATATTCGTATTACACCTTGGAACAGCTTAAATTCGAACTGACTTTTCGGTCTAATACGATGAGAGCTGCCCGTGAACTGAACAAAAGCGGCGTAATATTTACAACCTTTACCTATGCAATCTGCAATAAAAAATATTGGGACCGTCTCGTCAACGGAGGGTTCCTATTAAAGCCGGGGGCAAGTCCTTCAACTGCCATTCTAGACATCTTAAAAAACGGAAAGCTATATGCTTTTGAGTGTTCCACTGCTATAGCCATTGTTTTATATATTGCTACTCTTTATTCAATTGGCAGAACGCGGTTTGATTTGCTGTTTGATCGCCTTTATTTGATGGACTGGCAATTTGATGAGGATTTGCCAATCTATCAAAAATTCGGTAATGATTATTTACCAGGAGATGCTCTTCATTTCAATAATCCTGATTTCAGTCCAAAGGAGCCTCATTGGAGAGCGGAAAATGTCATCTATTTCGGCGACGATCAATACTATGGCCATGGAATCGGAATCCGAAACGCCAAAGTCATCATAGACTTCCTAAACAAAAAACGAAAACCCAGCCCCAACCACTCAGCCTACCTGATGAACATGATTTCTCGCCCAAATTATTCATATTTTCTAACATATCAGTAATAGTTCAGGCATCCGCTCGTGGACATTTGTTCACTTACGATGCCTGAACTTGACATCCTTTAATTTTCAAGATTATTTTCTATTGAAAGTTAATGTAGGCATCTTCTGGTTTGATCTCTTTATTAATAATTTTGGTATCCTTTAACCATGCAGCGGCATGTTCCCAGACCACAGGATCTTGGTAGCCGAATGGTTTATCTCCTGCATCCATCAACGGCAGCAGAATTTCGAGACTCTTCGCCTCGATGTCCTTTTCCAGTGGTGATGATTTGTCTTCATGCTTTAATAGAATGGACAACCCCTCTTCCGGATGGTCCGCAACATATTTTTGTCCATCTCTTATTGCGGCCATAAACTTCTTAAACACTTCAGGTTTTTCTTTTAACCCCTTGTCGCCTCCCACCAGCACCAATTCATAATAGTCTGGTACACCATAATCTGCTGGATTTAATGTACGCATTGGGTGTCCCTCTTTATCAAGCAATAATTTTTCATGATTGATATAACCGCCAATCAAAGCATCGGTTTTCTTCGTAGCCATCGCCGGAATCAAGTCCCAGCCGACATCGACCATTTTTATCTTTCCAGCATCTCCGCCATCTGCCTTTACCATCGTTTGAATGATTGCTTCATCCAATGGAATCGAGGGATAGCCGATGGTCCGTCCAGCCAAATCCTTCGGTGATTGAATCGGGCTATCGGCTGCAACCATTAATTGGTTAAGCGGGTGTCTAACGATAGCAGCAAATGACCGGACAGGAATATCCTCTCCACGCGCTACTAATACTTGAGGCTGGTAACTGATCGCCATGTCAAATTTTCCAGCAGCCACAAGTTTTAAAGGATCGTTCGTGTCTGCAGGCATTTGAATGTCGACATCCAGTCCTTGTTTTTTGAAATAGCCCTTTTCTTGTGCAGCAAAAAGAAACGAGTGAACGGCATTCGGATACCAGTCAAGCATCAAGCTGACTTTCTGGAGGCCCTGCTCTTTACCTGCGGACTTATCGGCCCCGGCCTTCCCGCATGCGCTAACCAACAGAAGCAGGAAACTGACCATAATTAATAAACTTTTTTTCACAATAATGACTTCCTTTCACTAATTAACGGATCTTATTTTTTATTAACCTTTTTTCTAGTAAGCTTATAAACAAAAACAACACAATTCCCATTAAAGAAAGCAGAAAAATGGCTGCAAAGACCGATTCTGCCTGGAGATTCGAAGACATCCGTCTGCTAAAATATCCCAGACCTTCACTTGCCCCTAGCCATTCACCAATGGTGGCCCCGACGACACAATAAACCACCGCCATTTTTAACCCGGACATGATGGATGGCAAAGCCATCGGAACCTGCACCTTTTGAAAAATTGTCCAGCGTCCGGCCCCCATTGTTAACAGTAATTCACGATATTCGCTTCCGCCTGTCTTTAACCCGTCATAAGTACTAACAACGATTGGGAAAAAGGCGACCAATATCGTCACCGCCACCTTGCTCCAAATAGTGTAGCCGAACCACATGATAAAAATTGGCGAAATGGCTATCATCGGGATCGTTTGCGAGATGATTAGAAAAGGATAAAGCACTTTTTCTAATATTCTAGAAAAATGCATACCAACGCCTATAAGCAGCCCTCCTATGAGCGAAAGTCCAAAGCCAATCAAAACCTCTAAGAATGTCGCCGGTAAATGCTCGCCCAAAAGAATCTCACGATTGTTCACAAGTGACTCGCCGATTGCGGTAGGTGCAGGCAGTATAAATGAAGGCACCATTCCGGCTTCAACTACCCACTGCCAAATACTGATTAAACACACGGCCGTGAGCAAAAACAAACCGTATTCTCCGGCCCATCTTTTCCATTTACTTTTCATGATGTATCAGCCGCTCCAATTCCTTACGCATCAAAATAAACTCTGATTGATAAATAGATTCTGAATTTCGTGGTCTTGGCAAGTTGAGCTTATATTCCTGGACTCCTCCATTTTGAAGGAGAAGAATTCTATCGCTTAATAAAATTGCCTCCTCGAGATCATGTGTAATGAACAGCACGGTCTTTTGAAGCTCACCCCATAGCCCCAATAACCAGCTATGCATTGTTCGTTTCGTTAACGAATCCAGCGCCCCAAACGGTTCATCCAACAATAAAAGTTCCCTGCCTGTCATAATGGTCCGTAAAAAGGCTACACGCTGTTTCATTCCCCCTGATAATTCATCTGGATAAGCATTCTCATATTCCTCTAGGCCAAAACGGGATAACCAAGCACGGATTTCGTGTGACTTTTCCCGCTTGTCCTCTTTCGCGATTTCTAAGGGCAACAGCACGTTTTCCATTACAGTCCGCCAAGGCAGCAGTAAATCTTTTTGCGGCATATAGCCAACGTTTCCTAATCTTCCTGAGGATAGGTCCCCAGCCATTTGTATTTTTCCCTGGCCTGGTTTAAGCAGTCCGGTAATTAATTTAAAAAGTGTACTTTTCCCTGAGCCGCTTGGACCAATAAGCGAAACAAACTCCCCCGCCTTTAAATCGAGAGAGAGCTGTTGAAAAATCGGCTGCTCTTCCCGATCATACGTATATGTTAAATCTTCGATGTGTAACATAGATGAATTAGACAGGCCATTCGCCTCCCTCGTAGACCATATCCCAGAACATATACTCAAACCTGGATGTTGTGAGAAAATGCTCTTCTAAAACCGCCAATTCTCGCTCTGGTTTTCCTTCCGTTATTTGGTCTAGCAAATCGAGTAGCCAGAGAGCCAGCGACCCAAACTCAGCAGAAGAGTACATCGTGACCCAGTCGCCGAATAATAGATGATTGCTAGAATTTTGATAGTTTTTTGCTAGCATTTTGCCAATCTCCCAATAACTCCACATACATGGGAGCAGGCTTGATATTAATTCCTCTAAGGAACCATTTTGAGCCACATTCAGCATGTAGCGAGTGTACGCTAAATTAATAGGAGTTGGTTTCGTGTCTTCGAGTTCTTGTTCGCTAATTCCAAACCGTTTCGCATACTCACGGTGCAGGTCCATTTCACCATTTAATGTTTCATCCAAAAGCTTTGCAAAAGCCGCCATGGTCCCAACATCTTTCGCCTTCACAGCTCCGAAGGCGAACAACTTGGAATAATCGATAAGAAACATATAGTCCTGCTTCATATAGCGAATAAATGATTCGACAGGAAGATCTCCTTTGCCCAATCCGACTACGAATGGATGCTCATGCGTTTTCTCCCAAATGCCCTTAACTTTTTCAAAAAGCCGATCAGAAAATTTCATTGGCTTTACGACTCCCTTCGTGTATTGCACCATAAAGCGATAAATTGAGCTAACACTTTTGTGAAATCTAACAATTGCCGAATCTCGACCTTCTCATTTACAGCATGGGCATCCTCTAGTTTTCCCGGCCCAAAAATAACTGTCGGAATTCCTGCTCGGCCAAGCCAGCCTGCATCTGTTACGGTCGATGACATATCAAGTACAGGCTTTTTTATAAGCGTTTTTTCAACGGATCTTGCCAGCAATCTAGTTCCCGAATGGTCCAAATCAAGCTCCAAGGAAGGGAATATTTCACCACGATCGATTATCATTGATTTACCACCCCAAACAAATTCCGGAGGATTGTCTCGAAGCCATGGGTCGGCCGCTGCAACGGCACCAATATGCTGCTCAATTTCCTTAATAACCTCTTCGTAATCCTCATCTGGGTAGAAATGAACGGTCACCCACAAAGCACAGCGGTCAGCAACAAACGCCGCATGCCTTCCACCCTCGATCACAGCAGGGTTAATCGTATTCATCCCTGGTGGAAAACCTTCGTAGCTTTTTGTCACAGCCCAGTGGCGTTCAAGCTCTTGAAGGCCTTCTATTATTTTCATCATTTTTTCAATCGTACTGGCACCATTGACGTCCCCGCCGGCATGAATCAGCCTTCTTCTCATCCCATCATGATAAGTTTCTTTGCTTTGAATCGTTATCCAGCCGGTTATGACGCCGCCCTGCCCTTGGATATGTAAGTCGCTTGTGTCTACGACTACTGCATAGTCAGCAGAATAGCCCCTTTCCAAACAAGCAAGAGTTCCTGCCTCGCCAACTTCTTCTCCGATAACAGACTGAAACTGCAAATCTCCATTAAGCGGAACCTCAAGCTCTTTTAAAAGTTTTATAGCAATGAGGGAGGCGGCAATACCGCCTTTCATATCGGCAACGCCCCGTCCATAAATATAAGGATCCTTGATTCTGGCTGAAAACGGGTCAGACCCCCATTCCTTCTCGTCGCCAACCTCAGCAACATCCACATGTCCATTGACAATTAAACTATTATATTGCTCAGAGGATTCACCTGTTAAAATTCCCACCACATTCGAATCCCCCGGATATACTTCCCACATATCAGTTTGAAATCCTAAATCTCTTAAATAGCTTTTAATAAATTCCTGGATTCCCGTTGTATTGCGAGCCGGAGGACTTTCAGTTGGAAACGCAATTAAGTCGCTCAAAAGTTTAAGCAGTTCGGCTTCCCTAGCCTCCACTTCTTGTCCAATTGTTTCTATGAAATCTTCCATATTAACCATTCCTAAAGCCTCCTAAAATCCATTCTAGTTTTATAAAAAAATAAACCCACTCTATATAGCAATGGAAAGAGTGGGTTATGATCGTTCCACTTCCCTCCGCTGGTATCTTCAACCAGTTCAGGTTCAAAGGGTTCGGAGCTGTACTCCATCTCAAGCCTGCTTAGGCTTCCCCTAGTGAGATCTTATTTAGTAATGGTGATATTTTTCTCGCTTAGAGGCACTTTCTTCCTTAAGAAAATTGTTAAAATCACAAATCCAAGCAGCGCTCCGGCAAATGAACTGAAAATAAATAATGGGATAAACCCGAATAGCGTCGCTTTCTGCCCGAGGATTAGGGTTGCAATTGGATAGGAAAGCAATGCCCCAAGAATTCCCGTCCCAACCACTTCTCCTATAACAGCAAAGTAGACTTTTCTAGTTTTCCAAAATAATAGTCCGGCCAGAAACGCCCCGACTATGCTTCCGGGAAATGCGAATAGCGAACCCGTCCCCATCATATTCCGAAGCAGGGAAACACCAAAAGCCTGGGCCACGGCATAATATGGCCCCAACAGAACCCCGGAAAGAACGTTCAAAAAATGCTGAATTGGAAAAACCTTTGTAAAGCCAATCGGTACCACGACCAGGTTACTTGAAAGAGTCCCCATCGCAATCATCATAGCAGTTAACGTAAGTTTATACGTTTTTTTCATGATTTCCTTACTCCCCCTACACTTTTTCGTAAATCCTTTGCAGCTATGAGCGGTGAATCGGCAAGGCTGATGGCGGTAATAACTGAAACACCATCTGCTCCGGCTTCCACGACCGTTGCCGCATTTTCACTTGTAATTCCACCAATTCCGACAATCGGTACAGCAATTCCTTGGCTTCGCAGTTCCTCGATAAGTGCAGTCCCTCTTGATGGCTTTGCATCGGCCTTCGTTTTCGTTGGAAAAACCGGTCCAATTCCGAAATAATCGGCACCGGCGCTAAGGGCTGCATCTGCTTCCTCCGGCGTATGAACGGATATACCAAGAATTTTATTATCGCCAATTTGACGCCTGACTGTTTCTGCCGGTTCATCCTCCTGACCGATATGAACCCCATCTGCGTCAAGTGCGATTGCCAGTTCAATATCATCATTAACGATAAACGGAATTCTGTGTTCTTTGCATAGGCTTTGCAGTTTTTTCGCAAGAGCATATTTATCTTTTCCGATTAATGCCTCTTCGCCTTTTTCCCGAAATTGATAAAGCGTAATTCCTCCAGCGATGGCTTCTTTCAATACCTCAACCGGATCCTTCCTGCAGTTAGCTGTTCCCATAATAAAATATACTTTCAAGGCTTCGCGTAAGTTTATCATGATTGAACCATCTCCATGATTCTTTTCCGGTATGCACCATGATTTGTCGGCCCATGTCCCTGCCCAATCACAATTCCATCTTCAATTGCAGCCTGAATAAAATCCTTCGCCTTGATGACCGCTTGATATACATCTGCTCCCTTAGCCAGTTCAGCGGTAATAGCTGCTGAAAAAGTGCAGCCAGTGCCGTGTGTGTTCTTAGTCGGAATTCGCTTACTTGTAAAGGTAAAGAATTCTTTTCCATCGAATAGGAGATCTGTTGATTCTGAAGGGTTTTCATCATGGCCGCCTTTCAGAACAATGTTTTGTACGCCTAAGGCATGTAATTTTTTTGCTGCTTCCCGCTTATCTTCCGCTGAACGTATAGACATCCCGGATAGAACCTCTGCCTCAGGTATGTTCGGGGTAACCACTTTGGCAAGCGGTAATAAAAACTTTTTCATGGCGGAGATTGCTTCCGTTTGCAGCAAGGAAGCGCCGCCTTTTGCGATCATTACAGGATCGACAACAACATTATCCCAATGATATTTTGTAAGGTTAACAGATACAGCTTCGATAATTTCCGCATTAAATAACATGCCCGTTTTCACCGCATCAGTTCCCATGTCTTCACCAATGGCTTTCATCTGTTCGATAACCGCTTCGGCTGACATCGGATAAACTCCATGGACGCCTAATGTATTTTGTGCAGTAACAGCCGTTATTGTAGACATTCCAAAAACCTCTAACTCCTGAAACGTTTTTAGATCGGCCTGAATTCCTGCTCCGCCGCCAGAATCGGAACCTGCAATTGTTAACGCCTTTTTCATTATTACTCTCCTCCAGCTAATTTTTTTATGGAAGCATAGAGATTGATGTCATCTGAAGCAACCTTCGAAAGCTGGTTCAAAAATTCGATTTGGAAGCTTCCTGGGCCTGATTGCACCGTTAGTTCCGCTGCCTTTTCTGCGGCTATTCCGTATATCGAGACTGCAGCAACAGATGCCTGCATTAAATTTTTTTCCACCCCGGTAAACGCACCAATGACTGAAGTTAACAAGCAGCCAGTCCCTGTCACTTTTGTTAACAATGGATGCCCATTATCCACAACGTAAGTAGACCTGCCATTCGTAATGACATCTTCCTTCCCTGTGATGACGACGATGCAGTTTAATTTTTCTGCAGCAGACATGGCTAGAGCGGTAATATTACCATTTGTGGTCCCCGCATCAACACCTTTGATTTCCCATTTCTCGCCAACGACATTGGCAATTTCAGCGGCATTCCCGCGAATAATGGATATCTTTAATTCCCTCATGATTCTTTGCGCTGTTTCCGTCCGATACGGGGTTGCCCCTGCACCCACCGGGTCAAAAATAACCGGAACGCCTTGTTCATTGGCTGCCTTCCCTGCCAAAATCATCGAATCTACCGTTTTCGGATTTAACGTACCAATATTTAAAACTAGCGAATTAGCGATCCGTGCCATATCTGCTGCTTCCTCAGCAGCATTGGCCATTACCGGTGATGCCCCAAGAGCCAAAAGTCCATTCGCAGTAAAATTGGTTACTACTACATTCGTAATATTATGTACAAGCGGTTTTACTTCTCTTACTTTTTGCAATGTTTCAAACAAGTTGTTTTTAAGCAAATCCTTCTCCTCCTTTTATAAAACAAAAAACCAGACCCTCATAAAGGACCTGGTTAAGTTAAGTAAGAAACCGTAAAAATTAAACATGGTCTACTTGCCTACGCTGGTATTATCCAGATCAGGTCCGAAGGGTTAAAAACTAGCCGTTTTCTCTCAGCCCGCTTACAGGGCACCCCTAGTAGTTACACTGGTTATGAAATTAACATCAGAATAAACCTTAAACACTGTTTTGTAAAGAAAAATGTTTTTGATGCTAGAGAGCGAGACATGAAATTATTAGCTCCCTTTCGCAAGCTCCATCAATTCTTTAAGTTCATTTGTAAAACCCTTAACGGCTCTGTTATCGACAACCGTTACAGGAACACCGAGAAAACCGTATTTCTCCACTTCTTTTTGATACTCGGAATTCTTAGCAATGTTCCTTGTCTCAAATAGGATTCCTTCTTCTGTAAGTACCTTTTTTACCATAGTGCATTCAATGCAGTCGTCCGTGGTGTACACAATAACCTTTTTATTCATAATTGAATTCTCCTTTGTTTTTTCATTGTCGAGCTTTTTCGGCTTCGGAGCGCCATCAACCGACAAAAAAAGCCTGAAAAATGTCTTATCCTGCGCTTTCCCGAGGAATAATAGAAAATATAATTAATTTCCCCGTTTATTTACAAATTCCATTATCCATCCGAATTGGGTTTAAATGCAAAATTTATTTATTATTTTAATAAAATAAACTATCTATAATACTGTTTTTCCAAACCCAAAAAAATTTAAAGGCTAACAACCAAATTGGCCACTTAGCTCCCAATTTTCCCTTTAATAAAAACAATATTAATAAAACGAACATACAATAACTTAACCACATTTATGCTAGGAGGGGAAATAATTGGAAAGTTTTTTTCGAATACGGCGTGATAGTGGACAAGTAGGCCACTTAAGTCTGCATCCAAAAGTAGCAAAATTCATCGGGCTGACTAAACCAGCTGAAAGATTAGTAAGCTTCGGCAGCCAAACTGTTCAAGCTTCTGTTCATACATCACTTGACCTAGAGGAAAACGAGGTAAGTCTTTCTTCAGATATTCTTGAGCAATTAAATATTCCTCTTGACTGTCATTATGAAATTCTATTAAAAGGAAACGAAATCCACTTTGGACCCTTTATCGGTTTATTGGCAGGGTACCACCATGATTCTTTAAAAAATAAACTCGATGATCTTTTGGATTATTTATTATATTATAGTGATATTAAGGGGGCCATTCTGGTTTTTTCCATTGAAGGTGTAAATAAAGAGAACGAAACGATTAAGGGTTATGTCTACAACCCGAATTACAAAAAGTGGGAAAAAGGTGTTTTCCCCTATCCTTCCTCACTATTTGTCCTAACAAGAAAGGCAAGTTCAAAATGGATCAAACATTTTCAAGATGTTATCGGGGACACGGTTTTTAATGATTTCAACTTAACAAAATGGACAATCCATCAAATTTTGGAATCATCTTATGTAGTGAGAGATTACCTGCCAGAGTCGATTCTCTACGAATCTCCTGAAGAACTTTATCTTTTTTTAGAAAAACACCCTAAAGTGATTGTCAAGTCGATTAGTACCTCGAAAGATTCCACCATATATAAAATCTCCATAGATAATGATTATATAGTGATTACGAATCCCCTTAAAAGGACATCTGAGAGAGTTAAATATACCTACCAAAAACAAGCCTATCAATTATTTCGTTCCTATTTTCAGGAAGGGGAGTGGATGATCCAGCAATCAATTGAGCTGCTAACCACACATGACCGGACTATCGATTTTAGTGTGATTGTCATCAAAAATCCGGAGGGTAAGTGGCAGGTCATGAACATGTTTGCAAGACAAGGAAAACCCGGGACAGTACTAAGCACCATCTATCCTTTTGTGGAATTGGGAAAGGAGACTTTAAAAGAAGTTTGGGATCTTGACGAGGTGAATACGGCCATGATGATCAAGGAAATTTCGGATAAATCGATTGCAGCCGTCAAAGCAATTGAAAGCAATGGAGTCCATTTTGCCAATGCCAGTGTAACGGTAAAGGTTGATGAAAATGAGGAAATATGGATACTCGATGTCCAATACCGCAACCCCTCCCACGAAATCGCCCTTGTCGCCGGCTACCCAGACCTATATTACGAAATACTCAAAACCAATATGCTTTATGCAAAAAAACTTGCTGGATTTATCTAATACTTGTTCAGGCTCTTGAACTGAATAATCCATGAAAAACCTCGTCAATCAGACGAGGTTTTTTAATGAACGACATAATGGAGTTTGTCTTTTTGGGGTGACTGACACCTATCGCAACATTACTCCTGTGAGAAAGGTTAAAAATACGTGCGTACCGAGTTTTACGGTCTGCTGGACAGCACTGTCTTTGAGCGGGTCAAGACAGACAATGTCCATGGCACCTACTTTTGGATGCTTAGCGGCGGCCATTACCCCTTCGAGCAGTTCGGCTGTGGTCATGCCCCCCGGCGTTGAAGCAGGTACCCCTGGGGCATAGGCGATGTCGAGGACATCCATGTCAACAGTTAAATAAATGGTGTCTACTCTTTCGGCGAGTGCATCCAGGCTTTCACAAACCGTCGCCTCAATACCTTTTTTCCGTGCCCGCCCTAAAGTAATATAATTGACTCCTTTTTCATCTGCATATTGCTTTAAATCTTTCGTGTTAAAAAACCCGTGAAGACCGATGTTGTACATATTGGAACCCTGTACAACTCCACTTTCTATCAGGTTTCTCATCGGTGTCCCATTAGTAGGACCATTATCACTTATATCGCGTAAATCAAAATGAGTGTCAAATTGAACAATTCCTATCTTCTCCTTTGGCCTCGCCTGATGAAGCCCCTTGACCATCATCGCCGTTATAGAATGATCGCCGCCAATGGCGCATATTTTGGAGCTTGTGAAATGCTGATGAAGCGCAGCAGAGGCTGTAATGATGTTATCGTGGCAGCGGTGGATATCGGTGACATACATTGGAACGTCACCAGCATCAAGTGCTGACATTTCCACCAGATCCACATCTTCATCCAGGTTATACGTAGCGAAGCCTTTCCAAGCTCTTCGAAAAGCATCCGGAAATTCCGAGGCTCCTGATGCACTAATGGACGAACGGGAAAGCGGGACACCGACAAAGACGAAGTCAGCGCCCTTAGCTTTTTCCGGGTTGGTTGCAGCAGAAATAGGCTCAATCCATTCATGAATTTTGGAAGCCTGTGTATTGCTTCCCTCCGGCCGTACCCATGTAAAGCTCGGCGGATTCAGTTTAGGATAAAGAAAACTCTTCAACGAGCTGCCCTCCCCTGACAACCACCACGCCATTTTTCACGACGGTATCCGTATGGTTGACGCCATAGGAATATTGAAGCTTCATATAGTTTTCAATGTTGAAAATAGTCACGTCACCTTTTTTGGCTACTTCCAATGAGCCAATCTCACGTCCGCGGTTGATGGCATGGGCGGCATTTATGGTTGCAGCGACTATGACCTCAGCAGGGGTCATTCCCATTTTCAAACAACCAAGGTTCATAATAAATGGAAGTGAAACGGTTGGTGATGAACCTGGGTTACAATCGGTAGAAAGAGCGACTGGAACTCCTAAATCAATCATCTTCCGGCCATTTGCCGATTCCGCCATTAGAAAGTAAGCCGTACCAGGCAGCAGCACCCCGACTACTCCTTTATCTGCCATTGCCTGCATTCCTTTTTCTGACGCTTTAAGTAGGTGATCAGCGGATATTGCCCCGACTTCCGCTGCTAGCTCCGCTCCCTCATAAGGTTCGATTTCATCAGCATGGATTTTCGGAATTAACCCATATCGCTTCCCCGCTTCCAAAATCACCCGCGATTGCTCTGGGGTGAAGACTCCGTGTTCACAAAACACATCGTTAAATTCGGCAAGTCCAAGCTCTGCCACCATCGGAATCATTTCCTCAACTAGCACCCGTACAAATTCATTCGGATTCTCCTTATATTCCTTTGGCACGGCATGGGCCCCCATAAAAGTAGAAACGACATCCACGACGTGTTTTTCCTGCAGCTCTTTCGCCACTTCCAGCTGCTTTAATTCGGTTTCCCATTCCATCCCATAGCCGCTTTTTGCCTCTACAGTCGTTACGCCATGGCGCAAAAATTGATTCAGACGATGATAGCTTTCTTTAAAAAGCTTTTCATGGGAGGCAGATTTGGTGGCTCTTGTAGTTGCATGAATCCCGCCGCCGGCATTCATGATTTCCATATAAGTTTTACCCTGCAAACGCATATTGAACTCGTTTTCTCGGCTTCCTGCATGAACAAGATGTGTATGAGGATCGACTAACCCAGGAGTCACAAGTTTCCCGCTTGCATCTACCACTTCAGCCTCACTAAGACGATTTGTATATTTAGCGGCAAGCTCTTCATCAGTGCCGACAGCCTGAATAACTCCGTCCTCAATCCATACACTGCCGTTTTCGATAATGCCGAGATCAGACATTTCCGCTTTTACCCGTGGTGCATCAGAGCCACCATGTAAAGTAACTAGTTGAGAAGCATTTCTAATAAAAATTGCTTTGGTCAATTTGAGTCATTCCTTTCAAAACGTAGACTTGCAGGATTATCTCGGGCTGCATTTCCATTTCAACACAGGAATCCGCCAATAATTGCATGTTATTCACCGAATTAACCGAGATATCCGCCAAACATGATTGCGTACCCTAATCCTGGGAATATTAGTCTTGCTTGAGCATTGGCATTTTGATGCCTTTTTCCTTAGCAGTTTTAATTGCAAGATCGTACCCAGCGTCAGCATGGCGAACTACACCCATCCCAGGGTCAGTTGTTAATACGCGCTGCAATCGAACTTCTGCTTCCTTCGTTCCATCTGCTACGATAACCATACCAGAGTGCTGGGAATATCCCATACCAACGCCGCCGCCATGGTGCAATGAAATCCAGCTCGCTCCGCCAACAGCATTGATCATTGCATTTAGAATCGGCCAGTCGGAAACTGCATCCGAACCGTCTTTCATGGCTTCCGTTTCACGGTTAGGTGATGCAACAGAACCAGCGTCTAAGTGGTCACGTCCAATAACGATTGGTGCTGAAACCTCTCCGCTAGCCACCATGTCATTAATTACTTTTCCAAAACGGGCACGGTCTCCATATCCCAGCCAGCAAATACGTGCCGGAAGTCCTTGGAATGCAATTCTTTCCTGCGCCATTCTTACCCATTTGCAAAGATGCTCATCATCTTTAAACTCGCGAAGTAATGCTTCGTCAATTTTACGGATATCTTCCGGATCACCAGATAATGCCGCCCAGCGGAAAGGTCCTTTTCCTTCACAGAATAATGGACGAATGTAAGCTGGAACAAATCCTGGGAAATCAAAAGCATTCTCCACACCTTCGTCCTTTGCTACCTGGCGGATGTTGTTACCATAATCGAATGTAACCGCACCTTTCTGTTGCATCTCAAGCATTGCCTTCACATGCACCGCCATACTTTGTTTAGAAAGCTTGACATACTCCACAGGATTTTCTACCCTTAACTTCGCGGCTGCTTCCAAAGAATAACCAATTGGCACATATCCGTTCAATGGGTCATGAGCAGAGGTTTGGTCTGTTAACACATCTGGATTGAAACCTTTTTCAATCATTAATGGTAAAATTTCTGCCGCGTTTCCAAGAAGGCCAATAGAAAGCGCCTTTCCTTCCTTCTTCGCCTCAAACGCTAAACGTAATGCTTCTTCAAGATCCTTTGTTTTTACATCCAAGTATCTTGTTTCGATCCGACGGTCGATTCTCCACTCATCGACCTCCACAGCGATACAAACACCATCGTTCATTGTTACAGCAAGCGGCTGAGCGCCGCCCATCCCGCCAAGACCAGCAGTTAGTGTAATCGAGTGTTTTAATGAACCGCCAAACTCTTGGCGAGCAAGCTCAGCAAAAGTTTCATAGGTTCCCTGAACGATTCCTTGGCTGCCAATATAAATCCAGCTGCCGGCTGTCATTTGGCCATACATCATTAGGCCCTTTTTATCAAGCTCATGGAAGTGCTCCCAATTAGCCCATGCAGGAACAAGGTTTGAATTTGCCAGTAATACACGCGGCGCATCCTTATGAGATTTCCAAACTACAACCGGCTTTCCGGACTGGATCAATAATGTTTCATCATCTTCTAACTCTAAAAGCGTTTTCACAATTGCATCAAAAGATTCCCAGTTACGTGCTGCCTTTCCGATTCCGCCATAGACTACTAAATCTTCTGGTCGTTCGGCAACCTCCTGGTCAAGGTTATTGTAAAGCATGCGAAGCGCTGCCTCTTGAATCCATCCCTTTGCATGTAATTCAGTGCCTTTATAATTTTTTACTACCCTTGGTTGTGATATTTTCGTTTCCATTTTTACACCCCTTATTGATTTAAATCTATTTTTATTATAAAAAGCTAATCTTCTGAAAAACAGGAATAAAACATTAGAAAACAGATACTATTTTTATAATAAAATGCTTTTTTTTAGGACAAACTCTCTATAAAATATATTTTTTTTAGAAAACATTAATTATTTTTACAAACCCAATAAAAAATGACTCAGTCTGCACTGAGTCATAGTTTCATTTCTTTCCGATATTCTCTTGGCGATGAACCTACCAAGTCCTTAAACAGCCTGCTAAAATAATTGGAATTTTGGAAGCCTGTCATAGCGGCAATTTCATTGATGGGCTTGTTCGTCTCCCGCAGCAGTCTTTTCGCTTCCTTCATCCTGATTCCGGTCAACACATCCGTAAAGCTCGAACCGATCGTCGAGGTTAAAAGATGACTGAAGTAAGACGGATTTCGCTCCACATATTGAGCTACTTCTTCAAGCCGCAGCTGGCTATTAGAAAAATTAGCTTCCATATATGCGATGCCTCTTTCAATTGGATCGTTTTTTAAGCTGCGGATGTTAGCCTCCACACCCTGGAATATTTTTTGCATAAATAAAATCAGATTTTGAACCGTCCGGTAAAGAACCGTATCATATAAAATAGAATTAAAAATGTAGCGATATTCCCTCTCAAAGTTCTCGTCTTCCTCAAGAGTATAGGTCTTCATAAATCTTCTTATTTGCGCCAAAATACTTGTCAACCTGATTCTGACCAGCCCTGGATCCGGATAAGGAGTTTCTAATTGTAGAAATTCATCATAAAGGCATTTCTTTATTTTTTCCAATTCAAAGTTGGTGAGCATGTCAATCCAATTCCGTTGCTCGGGAGGCGTTAAGAATGGGTCCTGATAAACCCATTTCGGAGCGTATTCAAACTCCGCCACCTGCCGGTATCCTTTATAATAAGTGAAATCCAGCATTTTTCTGGTTTGGCGATATTTTTCGTTAAGAGGCATTGGGGAATTCCCTTTATGAACGACAATCGCAAGTGAGTCGGAAAATTCCTCTTCCCATCTTCTCATTGCTTTCTGGCATTGCTCCATAATGGTGGTACAGGATTCCTTAAACAAAAGAATCACCATGTCACTTAACGGAAAAATGCCATGCAATTCCTTAAAGGAATATTCTAATAAAAAGGAATGCAAGGTACGATTCATTTCAATTTCTTCAGCTTTAAATGCGGCAATATGGTAGTTTTCGCTAAAACCTGTTTGGAAAATAAATAAGGACTCATAGGTAATATCTTTATAGAGAGTTGACTGCATTGGACCATTTGGTCTCCATTTGGTCGAAAGCTTTCTGGAAGCCTTTTGATATGCAGACTTTATTTTTACCGTCGAAAAAGGTTTGATCATTAAATCCAGTGCCTGCAAATCTATAGCCAGGCGCGCTTTCTCAAAAGTGGCCTCAGCACTAGTTAATAGCAGAATAGGTTCATAAATTTGGATCAAATCACGAAAAGCAGGCCAATCTTCTTTGCTAATCATATCTAGTTCGATTAAGACGACTTCTGGGGATTCTTTCTCAAAAAGGACGATAAATTCCTGATAATCGGCAGCCGACATGATGCGGGCAACAGGAATAGAGGAGGTTTTTAACATCCACTTCAACCCTTCTCGTTCGTTTAAGTCTCGATCTGCTATCAGCCATTTTCCTTCCATTAATGAATCCTCCATTTTTTTAACCTATCTATCATTCTATAGCATAAAATGTTTGTTTAACAGTATCCAATATAGTAGTTAAATGAAAAAAGGACAAGCACCATTGCAATGGTGTTCGTCCTTTTTTTTAGCAGTTGATTAGTTCGGCAAGCTCAGCATTTTGATGGAGCATTTGACGAATCTCATTGGGCACGGTTGTTTTAATTCTTGTTTGCCGATTAATTGTTGTCAAAATCACTTCCGCAGACGCCAGCAGTATGCCCTGTTTATTTTCCATCCTTTGCATAAGGGTAAAACTTGTATTCCCGACTCGTTCAAGCCATGTGCGAACAATTATTTCATCATTATTAAACACTTCTTTTTTATAATCAACGCCAATATGCACCGCTACTGCCTCTACACCCAGCTGCTGGGTACAAAAACGGTACCATTCCTTCCGCCCCAGGTCGAAATAATCAAAAATCTTCACATTACTAACATGAAATGTTTTTGTCTCTGCAATTAGCTCTAATTCCGAATAAGTCATTTTTTCACCTTTCCCAGCCGCACCATTTTTTTGAATTTTCCATATTTATATTATTTTACACTATCTACTATAGAAATGAAATCTTTATATGATTTAGGGTGCCTGACACCAATCATCTTTAAGAATCATTTCTCTTTCGAGATGGCTGGCGCGGATGCCGAAACGCGGGCTGACTTCTTCAATTTTCTCCCCAAGGAGGATTTTGATGGCAAGATAGGGCATATTGATACCAGAGAGGCAGCTGATATGCATGCCGCCGCTCATACGCGGATTAATTTCCAATAGCTTTGGGATACCCTTGTTATATTTTAATTGAATATTAAATATATATGGAAGCTTAAACTCAAGATGAAATCGATGGGCGAGTTGAATCAGTTCTCGATGGTCAACTAGCTCACGGATCCGTCCATCTCCTTTCATCCTTGGGATCGCAGCAAGTAATCGGTCTGGTGTTCCCAGGCAATCAATACTATATTCCTGGCCCTCTAAATATTCAAGAACCATTAAATCAGGAAACTTCTCCTGCTGGCCAAGAATTTCGCAAGCGTACCGATAAGGCATTCGGAAACTAGTGCCATGATGAAAAAGCTGATTGACGGAATCAATCTCATCCTTTATCACGCGAAAGCCGTTGGCACCCTCGCCAATGACCGGTTTAAAACAAACCTTATGTCCCTTTTCTATCAGCCTTTCATAAGCGGACTTAAATTCAGTTAATGTATTAACCACATAATGTTCAGGAATAGTAAATATAGGGCCTGCTTTTTCTGACTTATCCAAAATGATTTGATAAGCAAGGGCCTTATTATCCATCCTCTCCATTAGTTCCGCATCCGGACAGACCAATACTTTGACGCCGATTTTTTCAAAATCAGCTAGTCTTTTTGAAATTAACACATTTTCTTTGCGGGGTATAAAAATGTCGATACCATGTGTTTCACAAAACTCCAGACAGAAGGCGATATATTCATCACCGGAGAGATCCGGTTCGGTAAAAGCCTTATCACAGTACTGCAAATATAGGGCATCCTTATTAGGACTCGTTCCATAGATTGTAAATTTCCGGTTATCGGGATTGTCCCGAATCATCTCAATATAGTGGGAAACAGTTGTAAACCAGCGGTTAAACCAAATTTTCATAAAAATCCTCTCTCATGTTGTAATTTGACCCTTCCATTATGTTCAAATAGTGTTTTTTTTAAACAAATAAATATTTTTCTAAAATAAAAAACGCCTCTTTTGCTGCAGAAGCGTTTTGGAATAAAAGCCTGGCTGACTAGACCGGGATTCTTATATTATTATATCTAAGGGCAAATTCCATGATGGATTTGAAGTCTAAATGGGATTCGTCTTTTATTACGTTATCCACTTTTTTTATCATTTGTCTTTCAAAAAAATTCATTTTCGAAACTAAGAATTCGCCTCCAAACAAGCCCATTGCTAAAGAGTTTTTCCGTAAATCCTGTGGAAAGGCATGGTTAAATTGCCCTACAGCGATATCACCTTTTCGGATGCAGCAAATAAATAGACCCACTTCTTTTTCTAAAAGCTCTTCATGATGCTGATTGATAAATTGTTTAATTTTCCTTTGAATTTCGCCTGCATGAATTGATCCTCCGATAATAACCCCGTCATACTCCTCTAAATCAAAAAGAATTTTATCACGTTTCAAATCTACAGCGAGGACCTCTCCTTCAATATTCGCGGATAATACACTTACTGCTTTTTCTGTCGTACCATGGGATGAGCAATAAACAATTAACGTTTTCATGATTTGCTCCTCCTTCAAAAATCGTGTTCCTATTTATTCTCATTATATATACTGTAGAAAAGACTGGCCGTAAAAATATTGGCAATATTATTACAATTTCCGATTTGCAGGAATTCACTTTATTGTGGAGTTTTTAAAGATTCGCTCCGCAAAATACCCGATTTCGCGAATGGCTTTATGTGCCTCGGGCAGAATGCCGCCGAAGATTTGCCAAACATGCCACATTCCTTCCCAAATCTGAAAGGTGACATCAACACCTGCAACCCGCGCCTGGGCTGCAAGCTTTTTGGCATCACTTTGTAAAATTTCATGACTTCCCGATTGGATAAACAATGGCGGGAAATCGGTCAAATCAGCGAAAACTGGCGAAATCATTGGGTGATTGAGCGGTTTATCACCTGCATACATGGCAGCTGCTTTTCTCACGGCTTCCGGGTTTAAAAACGGATCAAGCTTCCTGTTTTTCTCATAACTCTCCCCGCTGCTAGTTAAATCTGCCCAAGGTGATAAACAAATAACCGCTGCCGGCAGAGGATCGTTTTGCTCCCTCAGCGTCAAGGCGGCTGCGATACTTAAGCTTGCACCCGCTGAATCCCCAGCAAAAATAATATTAGCAGATTCATAGCCGCGTTCAAGCAGCCAGTGGTACACCAATACAACATCCTCAACCGCCGCCGGGAATGGGTGTTCAGGGGCAAGCCGATACTCCGGCAAGAGCACCTTGGCACCGGAAGCCTTGCTAATTCTAGCTGCCAGTACACGGTGGGTATCTGCCGACCCATATTCATATGCGCCGCCGTGCAAATAAAGGATTACCTTGTCTTCCTTGGTATCAGTGAAGGAAAGCCATTCAGAATAGAGGCCGCCAATTTTGCAGGATTCCCTAATACAGCCCTTAGGCAGCTTACCAAGCCTGACACCAAATTCATTAAACATATGCCGTCTCTCCACCATCCCTGTTTTGCGGACTCCTTTTTTCGCCATTCTACTTACCGACAGTTTGATTAATTTTTCAATTAATATACTTTGAATGCTTGTCAAAACGGTCATCCCCCCTCCCTAGACATATATATACATTATATTGAAAAAGTTTAATTGCATAATTCTTCCTACAGGAAAATATCCTTATTTTTTATAAATATTGTAAAATTTCTGTAACACCCCTGTATCTTATTGTACAATTGGATTAGCAGCAGTTACCAATTCGGAGGGCTTTATGAATAGACTTACCGACCATCTCATCATTATTTCATTCGACTGTCTTTCCGCATTAGATTTTTCTATTATTAAGGATTTGCCTCACTTTCAGTCGATTCTGCAAAACGGAGCCTTGGTGGAAAATGTCGAGAGTATTTACCCGTCAGTCACCTACCCTTGCCATGCCACTATAGTAACAGGAAAATATCCGAACAGACACGGTGTCATTAATAATACCCTTTTGCAGCCAGGACGCTTATCTCCTGACTGGAATTGGTTTCGCAGCTCCATTCGCGGAACCACCCTTTACGATGAAGTAAAAAAAGCAGGCATGACCACAGCGGCCTTACTATGGCCGGTTACCGGAAAAGCAGCTATAGATTATAACATGCCCGAGATTTTCGCCAATCGCCCATGGCAAAATCAAATTCTTGTATCGCTCACCAGCGGTACTCCCCGCTTCCAATGGGACCTCAATAAACGGTATGGACATCTCCGCAAAGGCTTAAGACAGCCCGAATTGGATGATTTTGTTTTAGAAGCAGCGGTGGATACGATTAAAACAAAGAAACCAAACCTAATGCTAGTCCACTTTACTGACCTGGATTCCATGCGTCACTTCCATGGTTTTTCATCAGATGAGGCCATTGCCGCCATCCACCGTCATCACAGCAGGCTTGGCAGAATCATGGAAGCACTTGAGGAGAGCGGCATCAAAGATAACTCCACTGTGGCTGTCCTTGGGGACCACAGCGCTTTGGATGAAAATAAGGCCATACACATAAACATATTATTTAAAAAACATGGTCTGATTACCACCAACACACGCGGAAAACTAATAAATTGGAAGGCATACTGCAAAAGCTGTGACGGTTCAGCATATATTTATGTAAAGGATCCGCATGACACCATTACTTATGAAAAGGTAAAATATATATTTTCTGAATTACTAAAGGATCCTGCCTCGGGTATAGAACTAGTGCTTACTGGCGTTCAGGCTGCCGAACGAGGTGCAGATGGCGAATGTGCCTTTATGATCGAAGCACAACGCGGCTATTACTTTTTGGAAGACTTTGAGGGAGATTTTATCAAATCGATTACCCCCGCCGATGTAAAGGCCGATAAGAAATATACCCTTGCTACGCACGGCTATTCGCCTGTAAAAGAAGCCTACGGCACGATCCTTATGGCAGCAGGAAAAGGGATTCATTCTATCACACTTCCATCCATCCGGCTTGTTGATGAAGGTCCTACCTTTGCAAGATTGCTTGGTGTCAGCTTAGGAGATACCGATGGAAGAGTGATAGAGGAGATATTAAAACGATAAAAAATTAGTAAAGGGGAAAAAATATGAGCCGGATGACAAAGCAAGAAAAAAGCTGGGTATTTTACGATTGGGCCAACTCAGCCTATTCAATCCTGATTACCACTGCTGTTTTTCCGTTATATTTCAAAGCAGCCGCCAAAGAGGCGGGGCTTGCCGGTGCAACATCCACCGCCTATTGGGGCTATGCCAACTCTTTTGCGACACTATTAATCTCTATTTGTGCCCCAGTCCTTGGCAGCATCGCAGATTTCCGAGGCTTTAAGAAACGATTTTTCACCTTTTTCTTTGCATTAGGAGTTATTTTTACTTTTTTGCTCGCCGTGGTTCCTAGCAGTCAGTGGATGATTCTATTAATCTGCTATATGGTTACGGTTATTGGCTTCGGCGGAACGAATATTTTCTATGATGCCTTTCTTGTTGATGTCACAAATGAAGAGCGGATGGACAAAATTTCTTCACGCGGTTTTGCGATGGGCTATATTGGCAGTACCATCCCGTTCATTATGGGAATTGCCCTTATCATTTTGGCCCAACAAAACATTCTCCCATTGTCTGTCACCGTTGCCAGCCAAGTCGCTTTTGCCATCACCGCATTATGGTGGGGGCTATTCACGATTCCTATGCTAAAAAATGTAAATCAGGTCTATTACAAGGAACGCGTCCCAAACCCTGTTTCTAATGGCTTTAAGCAATTATTTCAAACGTTTAAAAAAATCAAGCTGTACCGTCCGTTGTTTCTCTTTCTACTAGCTTATTTCTTTTATATTGACGGGGTTAACACGATTATTACGATGTCAACCGCGTACGGGTCTGATTTGGGGATTGATTCTACGAACCTGTTAATTATCCTGTTTGCCACCCAAGTCGTGGCCGCACCGTTTGCCATTTTGTACGGCAAGCTTGCCGATCGGTTTAAGGGTAAAACGATGCTGCTCGTTGGCATTTTCGTTTATATCATCATCTGTACGTATGCCTATTTCTTAAAAACTGCTTTGGACTTTTGGATTCTGGCCATGCTTGTCGCCTCTTCTCAGGGCGGTATCCAAGCGCTTAGCCGCTCTTATTTTGCTAAATTGGTTCCGAAAGAAAGTGCCAACGAATTCTTTGGATTTTACAGCATCTTTTATAAATTTGCCGCAATCCTTGGACCGATTTTAGTCGGTTTTACCGCACAAATGACAGGAAACACCAACAGCGGTGTTTTTAGCTTAATTGTATTGTTTATCATAGGTGGGATTATTTTAATGAGGGTGCCGGAATCAAATCAGGTTACACAATCCAATTCAATTTCCCATTAAAAAGACAAAACAGCGAAGTTGTGTGCTTCGCTGTTTTTGTTTACAATGCCCCTGATTTCGTCGTTGCCCGCGCACCGATTTCATTGGCAAAACGGATAAATTCTTCTAATTGCAAATCATCTTGAGGTACACCATGATCATGAAAGCGGGATATAATGGCCGCCATAAAGGCATCACCTGCCCCGGTGGTATCTACAACTTTAACCTGCACACCAGGAACGAAAATGCTTTGCCCCTTATGTACGGCACAGGAGCCTTTCTCGCCCATTGTGATAAACAGAAAAGGGATCCCCCACTCAGAAATAAGCTGCAGACCTTCCTCTATGTTATTTGCTTCTGTTAAAAAGATTAACTCATCTTCAGCCATTTTAACGATATCGGCATGTTTGGCAAATGATATGGCAGTCTCCCGGCATTTCTTTTCGCTTTCCCAGCGCTGCAGGCGGATATTTGTATCAAATGCCGTCAGCATCCTCCATTTTCGGGCAAATTCCAGTGACTTTCTAGTCGTTTCCCTAGCCATTTCATGAAAGAGTGTCCCGGAACCGAAATAAAAAAGTTTCCCCCTCTGAAACAATTCCTCCGGAAGCTCCTTCGAGGTCAAAAGTAAATCAGGAGTTGGATTTTTATAGGAATGAAACTGTCTCTCACCTGATTGATTTATATGTACCTTAACACTGCAGATTCTTTTTTCAGGCGAACGGACACAATAATCGACGTTCACTTTCTCTTTTACCAGTTCCATCTCCACAAAGGCACTTTCCTCGTCCGTTCCTAGTTTCGTTAAGTAATAAGAAAGAACTCCTAATCTGCTCGTCCAAACGGCGGTATTTACCGTTGCCCCGCCTGGAAACTGGTGAAATATTGTATTAGTTGAATCCTTTGCTATATAATCAATAAACGCATCCCCTAGGGATATCACACCTTGCCTGCCCAACATTGCACCTCTTTTCAAAGCTTTAACTTCCATTCTACCACAGGTATTTTTATTAGAAAATTTGCCCTTTTAAAAGACAAAGAGGCTGTCCCAAAAGTGTAACTTATATTAGGGGCAGCCCCTTTTTATGTATAGCTCTATTAAACTTTTCTGTTGATTTCCGCTCCAGGGGCGAGCGGTTCGCGGGCGTGCCGGGAAGCCTCCTCAGCGCTAAAGCGCCTGCGGGATCTCCCCAGCCCCGTACTCCCGCAGGATTCTTCGCCCCTTCAGCTCCAATCAACAGAGCGTAAAAATTAATTAACGATTATGTACAAAAAAATATGAAAATCATTCCATTTGGTATAAGGAAGTTACCACACCACAAACACCAGAAAGGAATGATTTTCTTATGTACATAAATTATTCTATGTAAAAGAACCTATCATTCTACGGAGTGCCCAAACTGTCCCTTTCAAGAAACTTGTGCTAATGGGAAAGAAACCAAAAGTATAAAGGTCTCAATGGAAAACCAAAAACAGAGGAAGGGAGTCAGGGAACTTTTATCTACTGAAGAAGTGGAAAATAAGTATAGACAAAGGAAAATGGATGTTGAACGAGTCTTTGGCCATATTAAGCACAATCGTGGTATCAACTGCTTTTCACTGAGAGGCCTTTCCAAAAATACCACGGTATGGTGCCTTATTTGTGTTGCCCATAATCTTATAAAATGGGATTCCATTGCCAAAAAGCAAGTAAAAGTAGGCCAAGAATAAAGGGGGTAACCCCGACCTGTGAATGAAATTCTCAGAAAACAGGCCAAAAATAATGAAAATAAAAAAATGTCCCAAAAGAGTCGTTATTCAACGACCTTTTTTGGACAGCCCAGTCAATCATTATTCTACATCGTATCCTTGATCATCAATTGTTTCTTTAATCGTGCTGAGGGATACTAAGCTTGGATCAAACTCAACATCGACTTGACCTTTTTCCAGCTTAACGGAAACATTTTTTACGCCGTTCAATTTACCAACGCTTCCTTCCACCGCTTTGACACAATGGCCGCAAGACATACCGCTTACATTTAATGTTATATTTTCCATTTTTTATTCCTCCATTATTTTTTCATTAATTTTTGTACGGTTACAAGAACCTCATCTATCACGTCAAAATCACCTTCCTGAATCCGTTCCACAACACAGCTCTTCATATGGCCTTCAAGCAGAATTTTCGCTACGCTGTTTAAAGCCGACTGCGTAGCGGCGATTTGGTTGATCACTTCATCACAGTACGTGTCTTTTTCAATTAACCCTTTAATGCCGCGAATCTGCCCTTCAATTCTGTTCAGTCTTATCACAAGATTGCTTTTTACCTTATCAGAATGATGACTTTTGCGGTGATTTTCCTCATTATGGCAGCAGGATTCCTCCAATAATTCCTCTTCATTCATTGACAACCCGCCTCCCTTTTTGCTCATTATATCATACCCCCGTACCGTAAATCGATGAGTACGACAAGTTATTTAAGTTAAATTGTTTTGGTTGTATGGATAGGAGCCAAGCAGTCCGCTCCCCATCTATCTGTTGTTAAAGCTTCACTCTTTGTAATCGCAGTGCGTTTAATACGACTGACACGGAACTAAATGCCATGGCCGCTCCGGCAAGCCATGGGGCTAGAAAGCCGATTGCAGCAATTGGAATCCCCAATGTATTGTATCCAAATGCCCAGAAAAGATTTTGTTTAATGTTTTGGATTGTCTTTTTACTCATAAAAATGGCACCAGCGATACTGTTTAAATCGCCTCTCATCAGCGTAATATCCGCCGCTTCCATGGCGACATCGGTGCCAGTTCCGATTGCCATGCCAATATCTGCGACCGCAAGTGCCGGTGCATCGTTTATACCATCACCGACCATAGCGACTTTGCGCCCCTGCTTCTGAAGCAATTTCACTTCCGTTGCTTTTCCCTCTGGTAAAACCTCAGCAATAACCCTATCTACTCCTACTTCATTGGCTATCGCAGTAGCCGTGCGGATATTGTCACCGGTCATCATTATGACTTCTAGGCCCATATTCTTTAGTTTTTGAATCGCTGCTTTCGAAGTTTCTTTCACAGTGTCGGCTACTGCAACGATACCGGCAAACTTTTCATCAATCGCAACCAGCATTGACGTTTTACCGGTTTCTTCAAGGGCTTCCATCTTTTCTGCAGCAGCCTCAAATGACACCCCGTATTTATCCATTAATTTTCTAGTACCAATCAATATTTCCTGTCCATTGATGTTCGTTTTTATTCCACACCCCGGTATGGCTTCGAAATCGCCGACAGCTTCTAATAAGTTGATCCCTTTTTCTTTAATGCCATTTACTATGGCCTCAGCAAGCGGATGCTCAGATTGTTTTTCAGCCGAACCGACTAACTGCAAGAAGGAATTCTCGGAGTAATTATCTTCAATGATCACATCAGTTAACACAGGTTTTCCATTTGTAACTGTTCCTGTTTTATCAAGCACCACTGTTGTGATCCGGTGGGTTGTTTCCAAATGCTCGCCGCCTTTGAATAGGACGCCAGCCTCTGCGGCCCGGCCGGAACCGGCCATAATCGAAGTTGGTGTTGCAAGCCCCAATGCACAAGGGCAGGCAATTACCAGGACAGCAATCATTTTTTCCAACGCTTCAGCGAAGTTGCCTGTGCTTACCCAGATGAACCAAACCAAGAAGGTTAAGACAGCAATTCCAACCACGATTGGTACAAAAATTCCTGAAATTTGGTCCGCGAGCCGTTGAATCGGCGCTTTTGAACCCTGTGCTTCTTCAACTACTTTAATGATTTGCGCGAGTGCAGTGTTTCTGCCAACTTTTGTGGCTTTTATTTTTAAAAAGCCGTTTTTGTTAATGGTAGCGCCGATGACTGGGTCACCAATGGTTTTATCAATAGGGACGCTTTCGCCTGTTAACATCGATTCATCAAGGGCAGAGCGGCCTTCGATGATTTCTCCGTCGACAGGAATCTTTTCGCCAGGCTTTACATAGATAATGTCCCCGACTACTACTTCTGCTAATTCGATTTCAAGTTCTTTTCCATCCCTCAATACAGTTGCCGTTTTTGCTTGGAGCCCCATTAACTTTTTGATGGCTTCAGATGAGCGTCCTTTGGCGCGGGTTTCGAACAATTTTCCTAAGATGATTAAGGTTATCAGGACCGCACTGGTTTCAAAATAGAGTTCCACCATTTGTTCGCCTGACACAATGGTCATAATGGTTAAATATAAGCTGTAAAAGTAGGCAGCAGATGTACCAAGTGCGACAAGAACGTCCATGTTGGCACTTCCGTTTCTTAGCGCCTTATAGGCTCCTACATAAAACTGCCATCCAACAACAAATTGAACTGGTGTCGCCAAGGCCAATTGAACCCATGGGTTCATCAGCAAGTCAGGCAGGTAAATGAAGGATGTAAACTCAAAGTGGCTGACCATCGCCCATAATAACGGGAATGACAGAATAAGTGAGAAAATAAATTTACCTTTTTGTTTTTCGATTTCCTTTTGACGGTGGTCGACGCTTTCAGAATTTTTATCCTGTTTCACTTTGGCTTCATAGCCGATTTTTTCTACCTTTTGGATGATTTCCTGAATATTGACTTGGGCCGAATTGTATTCGACGGATGCTGTTTCAAGTGCCAGGTTGACAGTGGCTTTTGTGACTCCCTCGAGTTTGTTAATCCCCTTTTCGATTCTCGTAGCGCAAGCAGAACAGGTCATTCCGATGATGTCAAATTCGGTTTTTTCCGTGACAACCCCATAGCCGAGATCATTTATTTTTTTAACAAAGGTTTCCGTGTTAGTTTGGGATGGGTCATACTTGATTGCTGCTTTTTCAAGTGCCAGGTTCACGTTAGCTTCCTGAACACCTTCTAATTTATTTAAGCCCTTTTCTATTCGTGTTGCACAGGCTGCACAGGTCATTCCTGTTATCGGTAATTGGACTTCTTTGGCGGCATTACTCATTTTAATTTTCCCCCTTACTGTTTGGAGTTGATTTTAACTTTACTATTTCCTTTATGTTTATACTATACCCCCCTATCCTATAATGTCAACGGTAATTTTCCAGATTTTTATAATTAGGCTAATTTTGGACGAAATTTTGGTATGGAAGTGTAAGTCAGAAAAATACTGAAAGAAATATTACATCCTTACTATCAACCTAATACAAGTAGCGTATTTTTTGAAAAGTCAATGGAAAACAAGGTTTAATCAAGAGGATATTGGAGGGATTGTATGGATCTGCAGGTTCAGGAAACTAGAGACCATCTCAGTCCAAAATATAACAAGATTTCCCATTTTACGGGCTTTGTCGAAAAAAACTGTTCAATGGTAAGATTAAAACCTAATAACTAAAGGAGGGTTTTAACATCCAACATTTACGTTTGAAGTACACGAGTGAAATGGAGAAAGCACTTCTTAATGCCCATGGTGTTTGTTATAAGGTTTATTGCCGAAATCATGACATACGGATATTAGTTGAAAAAAGACGGGAACAGGATTATATTACATCACAAATGATGCTCGCAGATATTGGACGCAAATTTCATACTTAACACCAAAAAAGGTGTCAGGCTATCTTTTCATGAAGTACCTGGCACCTTTTCATTCTTCAATCCATCTCATCAATAATTGTTTGTTGGATGCTTCGAATCACATCTCCCCTGCTGAGGACACCGATGACACGATTATTTCCATTTAACACAGGCAATTTTTTAAAATGGTGCTTGGATAAAAGAGAGACAACTTTTTTCATGTCATCATCTGGAAGAACAGTGACAATCCCATTTGTTTTGGCAATTTTAATGATTTCCCTGCCCGCCATTTCACTCAAGCGACTTTCTAAATCCTCCTCGGCAATATAAGTCATAAAGGTTAAATAATTATAAATTTGCCGATCAATGGGTTTAATGGCTCTTAAGATATCCCCGTCTGTTACAATGCCGCATAATTTACCTTCGGTATCCACAACAGGCATGCCCCCAATTTTCTTTTCCACAAAAATTTTCATAACATCCTTAATTGTATCAGTTGGTTTCGCTGTAATGACGTTCATTATCATAAAATCTCTTACTTTCATCGCTAGTCACCGCTCTTTAGTTTATTCTTCATTTTCTATGCGTAAATTCTTCAAAACTTCGGGAGGGAAAACAATGCGGCAAATGACCTTTGCCAATCCCATAAAGTCCTCTTTTTTACATTGTTCACCTATCTTGGTATTTCCACTCTCTGCCAAAACCATGATAGACCAGGCAACCGTATTTAAATCCAAATCCCTCCAGGTTAATCCTAAATCATAAGCACGCTTCAATCCGGTAAGAATTCTTAAATGAATTTTTTCTCTGGCTTCTCCTAACACCTCGGCAAGTTCTGAATCCTTATGCAGTAACTCTGGCAAAACTCGGTGAAGTCCCATTCCGTTAAGCCGCTTCATATGTGCTTCTAATAATGATGCCAATAGAAGTTCAGGATCGCCGGCAGTCCAATTTGGTTCAGGAGGGAGCAATTCATCTATTTTATCCTCCAAAAGGGACATTAAAAGCTGCCGTTTATCTGAAAAATAGCGATAAAAGGTTCCAGTTGCAACCCCTGCATGGGCGGCTATTTCCTTTGCGGTTGTTTGCTCATATCCTTTTTCAATAAACAATATTCTCCCGCTTTCCAAGAGAGCATTTCTTTTTTGTTGGGCCCGTTCTTGTTTTGGAAGAATCGGAAATTCACCTACAAGTAAATCTTCACGTTCAGTCATTGGACCACCTCGGGCTTATTATAGCACAAAAACAAAAAGTGAACTACAGTTCATCTTTTTATTGACAAGTTCATAGCAGGATGTAATACTTGAACTATAGTTCATGTTATTCATTTCCTCCCCTAACACCCCTGGATTAAAGGAATTTGTCTAACATGAACAACTTTGTTAAAAAATTTTTAAAAAACAGGTTTAGTCAGGAAGGATATCATCATATTTTTCCGAATAATATAGGATAATCTTATTTTTTATTTGGTTTATTAATTTTGAAAGGTGTTGATCCATATGGCCAATCAATCTGACTCCAAAAAAATCTCCGTAAATTCAACTATTTCCTTAAAAGGAATAGTAAAAGCCATTTTCAACGATACCGTTCACGTCCAAATTGGCGGAAAGATCATTACACTGCCAAAAAAGGATTTTCTTGCTGAAAGTTAAGTGATTTATATTTAAAAATAGAAGTAAATTGTCGGTCTGCTGCTTGCATTAGCGGCAGACCATTTTTTGTTTAAAATTTGAACATACCTTTAACTCTGTATAGGAATAAATTTTTCCTGTCATAATAATACGAAAATATGATATATTCATATATATTAAAAAAACATGGGAGTGAACAAAATGAAACTACACATCAAACGGGCCTATAATTTCAATGCCGGCCCATCAGCTCTACCTCTTTCTGTATTAGAAAAAGCCCAGCAGGAGCTGATTGATTTCCGGGGTACCGGAATGTCAATCATGGAATTAAGCCACCGCAGTGCTGCTTATGAAGAAGTACATAATCACGCGATCGCACGCCTAAAGGATTTAATGAGTATTCCTGAAAATTATGAAGTACTCTTTTTGCAAGGTGGAGCAAGCCTTCAATTTTCGATGATTCCGATGAATTTTTTGGGAGAAGGAAAAAAAGCAAGTTATGTGATGACCGGGTCTTGGTCAGAAAAAGCATTTGCCGAAGCAAAGTTATTTGGTGAAGTTGCTCAGGCAGCATCATCAAAAGAAGGCAAATACCGCCGCATTCCGAATCCTGCAGAAATACAATATCAAGGTGACGAGGCCTATTTACATCTGACCTCCAATAATACAATTTACGGAACGCAGTGGAAGGAATTCCCTGCTACTGGCAATGTTCCGTTAATTGCGGACATGTCCAGCGACATTTTATCCAAGCCTGTTGATGTCAGCAAGTTTTCCATGATTTATGCTGGTGCCCAGAAAAACCTTGGACCTTCCGGTGTTACGGTGGTAATTGTTCGCAAGGAGTTTCTTGAGAAGGCTAATTCTAATATCCCTACCATGTTAAAGTACAGCACTCATGCAAAAAACAATTCCTTATATAACACTCCGCCAACCTTCGGCATCTATATGCTCGGTGAGGTTCTTGGCTGGGTACAGGAAATTGGCGGTCTTGAGGAAGTTGTTAGACGGAATGAGGAAAAGGCGAAGCTTATCTACGATGCTATTGATAATAGCAATGGTTTCTATATTGGGCACGCTGAAAACGACAGCCGTTCCCTAATGAATATTACCTTTAACTTAAAATCTGAAGAGCTGGAAAAAGCATTTTTAGCACAAGCCAAGCAAGAAGGCTTTATCGGTGTAAACGGCCACCGCTCCATCGGCGGCTGCCGCGCATCCACCTACAACGCCGTACCATACGAATCCTGCAAAGCATTCAGCGAATTTATGGAACAGTTCCAAAAGCAAAACGGATAAAACAATGGGGGACGGTACTAATGCCTCAAATTTTTGAGGCAAGAGAGCCGTCCCCACGTTTCATTCCACAGCTTTCGATATGGTCATTGACCATTCCTACCGCTTGCATAAAGGCGTAGCAGATGGTGGAGCCGACAAATTTAAAGCCGCGCTTTTTTAAATCCTTGCTCAATTTGTCGCTTATTTCCGTAGAGGCAGGTACCTCGCTTGATTCTTTGAAGTGATTGACAATCGGCTTCCCGTCAACAAATGACCAAATATAGCTGTCGAAGGAGCCAAATTCCTCCACCACCTTTAAATACGCTTTAGCGTTACCAATTACAGCATTAATTTTTAGCTTATTTCTTACAATACCATCATTTTGTAAAAGTTCTTCAATCTTTTGGTCGTCATACATGACAATCTTCTCTGCTTCAAAATTGTCAAACGCCCTCCTGTAATTCTCCCGCTTTTTTAAAATCGTATACCAACTAAGGCCTGCTTGCGCCCCTTCCAAATTCAAATATTCAAACAACAACCGGTCGTCATGAATCGGAACTCCCCACTCATGGTCATGATAATCAATATATAATGGGTCTTGATTAACCCAGCCGCAGCGATTCATACTCAAAACTCCCTTAATGGAATTAAATCGGTAAAGCAAAACCTTGTTTCACCAGTATTTACATCATTTGAAAACTTTTTCTCGCCAACTTGAAACCGGATTGGTTTATTAAAAATCGGACCATCATATACAAATGAATGATACTCGCCGTTTTCACCGCAAGGATCCACTCCTTCAGGCAGGGCTTGAAAAAACCCGTCATTAATTTCTTTTCCAGAAAAGTCCTCAGGCAGTTTGGACAAGTCTACACAGGTTATAATTGTTTTATACCCTAGCGATATAAAGCGGCGAATTAAATCTGTTGTATTCTGCGCCCAAAGCGGAAAAACCGCTGTGAAGCCTAAGGGTTTTAACTGTTCTTCACGGTACTTGCGGATATCCTCAAGAAATATATCGCCAAAAATAATATGGTCAATCCCACTCGCCTTCAATTCAGCTAATTCCCGATTCATTATTTCCCCGTAGACTTCATTGGAGCATTGCTCCGGAATAAAGATTTTTCTTAATGGAATGCCAATGGATTCCGCCTGTACCTGCAACAGTTCCTCCCTTACTCCATGTATGCTTGTCCTATTGAAGCCTTCTGTCACTGTCGTAAACAACAATTTAACCTCATATTCTTCCCCATGAATGAGTTCATGCAATGCCAGTGTGGAATCTTTTCCACTAAATGATAACGCAGCTCTTTTTTTTGCCACGAAAAAATCACCTCTTCCCCTTCTACTATTATAATTTGCCGTGGCCAGAAAAGCGAAAAAGAGGACCTAGCCCAAACGTGTCCCCTCTAATGTTTTGGAAGCATAAAATATGACAAAAAGGAGTGGAGTGAGGTATGGGTTTATACATTAATAAACGTGAACATCCTAATGTTTTTGAAAATAAACAAACGATCAATGCCCCTAATCAGTCATATTCAAGACAGGATTTCCTAACTGAATTAATCAAGGAACAAGAAAAAGCGAATGCCGCCTTAAGAAAAACATTAAGGGAACTGCAATTACGAACTCTTAAACAGGAAGAATCGCAAACTAGCCAATGGAATGATATTGGCAGCCAATTGAATAACTTGTACAAAAGCAGCCAATCGCATCAAGAAATGATGAAAATGCAGGAAAAATTTCAAGAAGAAATAGCAGACAAATTAAATCGACAAGCCGGCTTTCAAAAAGAAGTAACAGAGAAATTAAACAGCCAAGAGGAATTTCAAAATCAAATCTCTGCCAAAATGAACAAGCAAGAGGAATTTCAAGAAGACGTCCTTAGACGATTGGATCATCAAGAAGCATTAACAGAGAAAATTTCACGGCAGCTAAACTTTATTCGGTCCATCCTATTTGAACGGACCAATTATTTGGCCTCCAAAATCGAAGATGGTTACAAACTCTCCTCGGCCTATGTCTATAAACTGATGACAGGTTCTGATAAGCCGCTGACCTTCTTACTGATGAATCAAAATAATGAAGAGCGTCCGAAGTTGACAGACAAACCATGAATGATTACAAGAAAAAACGTTCATGCCACACAGAGCATGAACGTTCTTCCTTATCTTAAACACCCTTTGTGAAAGCTTCCGTTAATACCGGCACGATTTGTTTCTTACGGGAAACGACTCCTCTTAACGTCGCAGTATTATCATCAAGGGTCACATTATATGCCTTTTCCACTGCAGCAGCTTTATTTCCTAGCGCTAAGCCTACAGAATCGTTATTAAGAATATCAGTTACAACCAATAAGAATAAGTCCAAATTCTTTTCATCGATTTTCTTAGAAATAGCTGCTTCTAATTCTTCTTTGCGGGCAAGAACTTCCGCAGTATCTACAGCATTGACTTGGGCAATTTCTACTTTGCTGCCGCCCATATCAAATTCTTTTGCATCCAGTGTTAATAAATCAGCTACAGACTTGTCGCTTAAATCCGCACCAGCCTTCAGCATTTCTAAACCGTACACTTGCTCATCTACACCGGCAATTTCTGCTAATTCACGAGCTGCCGCCACATCTTCAGCCGTGCAGGTTGGAGATTTGAATAATAAGGAATCAGATATGATTGCTGAAAGCATAAGTCCTGCGATTTCTTTCTTAATTTCCTTGCCGTTTTCTTTGTACATTTTATTTAAAATTGTAGCCGTACAACCGACTGGCTCACAGCGGTAATATAACGGATCGCTTGTTTCAAAATTTGCAATGCGGTGATGGTCAATTACCTCAAGCACTTTAACATCAGTGATGTCGTTCGCACTTTGCTGGCGTTCATTGTGGTCAACCAAAATAACAGAGTTAACTTCAGAAGCAACGGTTTCTACAAGACGTGGTGCCTCTGCCTTAAAGGTATCCAACGCATATTGTGTTTCGCCATTAATTTGGCCAAGGCGGACAGGTTCCACGTCCATTCCTAACTGTTTTTTCAGGTCTGCGTAAGCAATTGCAGAGCAAATTGTATCTGTGTCTGGATTCTTATGTCCAAAAATAAGTACTTTTTCCATGTTCCTACTCCTAACCGTATTAAATTATGTAAGGACAAGCCAAATAAGGTTTCCCTATCGGAAATTATATAATAATACGGAAGAGTATTCAAAAATTTTTTATAAAAATTTCACCATCTGCACTTGTTCTGTCATCTTATTAAAGCCATGACTCATTAGGTATGCGATGATTGGACTTGAAATGGAGGCATTGACCGTCATAAAGTCTACGGTTTTTTCAGCTCCCCCGCAAATGCTGGCAAAAATAATTTTCAAAAAATCACTGTTTACTTCAGAAAACAGCTCCAGTTGATAAATAACGACTTTTTCTACCTTTCCATGGTCATTCCAAATTCTTTTAAACAAGCAATACCCCAATGGGTCGTTTCCTGTTCCATAAAAAATTTGTGCTTCGCCGTTTCTAACACTTTGCCATTGGCATTGCCAAGGTACATTTTCTTTATAAAAAGAAAGTGTTGCCAATTGTTCAGGACGGATAGACTTTACCCAGATGGATGCGGCTAAAACTGACTCGAATTCCTCAGACCCATTTAAATGAACAAGGGAGTCAACAATCTCATATCCATATCGTTTATATAAACGAATGGCCCGTTCGTTTTCCTTTATCGCTTCGAGAGTGGCAACTTCTACCCCCTCCTCCGCGTAAATCTTTAAAGTCTCCTCCATTAAAAGCTTGGAAACTCCTTTTCCACGATATTCCGTGGCTACTCCGGTACCTCCATTCCAAGCGGTTTTTTTTCCATCAATCAGGCGCACTCCATTTAAGACAATTGCTACAGGCTTAACGCCATCGAAAGCAACAATCGATAGATTCATTGAAAGCCCCTCATTAACCAACCTGGCAAAAAACAGCTCCGCAGACATTTCCAATTTTACAAAATAGCCTTCAAAACCGCGATTCCAGGCCGTGATAATATCCGTTATTTGACATTCAGATAATTTTTTAAGAAGAATACTCATGAGTCGGCCCCCTAAAATAGCGATGAAGAAAACACAAAAATGGACTGTATAGTTTATTTTAATTAAATCAAAAGCTTCCAGTTTTTACAATCCATTAGAAAAATAAATCCCATTATGGACGAGAAAAAATCCATAATGGGATGATTTCAACTAACATTATTTAACCGTCAAAGGCACAACCCTCTGCCCAATTGTCGCTATTAGTTCCGGCGGCATTGGGAAGTTTAAAGCGGCAGGATCCTTCATGACTGCCGGGATTGCCATTTTTAGTTCCTCTCCACTAATATTATATTCACTAAAATCAGCCGGCAAGCCAACTTTATGCTGCAGCAAACGAATTTTTTCGATTACTTTTGCCAATGCTTCTTCTGCCGAATTACCCTTCGAATCCACATTAAAGGCTTGCGCTAATTCAGCCGCACGAGGCAGGTACAACTGAGGAACAAGCTCCATTACGACAGGCAGGAAGACAGCGTTTGCCAATCCATGAGGAATTCGGAACAGGGCCCCGTAGGCATGTGCCATATTGTGGACCGGTATGGCATTTAATGCAAAGCTAAATGCTGTTATTCCCATTAAGCTTGCTTGCAAGAGGTCACTTCGAGCATCAAGGTTTTCACCATTTGCTACGGCGGCAGGCAGATTTTTTTCAATTAAGCGAATCGCATGCAGAGCATAAGCATCCGTTAAACCAGTTGCTGTTGGTGAGGCTAACGCTTCAATCGCGTGGGTCAGCGCATCAAACCCGGTAAACGCGGTAATCTTAGGTGGTAAGCCGACCGTCAGATCTGGATCTAGAACCGCAATATCAGCCGCAATAAACGGATTGATAATGTTTGTCTTCATTTTAATTTCCTCATTATAAATAACAGCGATAGGCGAAACCTCGGAGCCGGTTCCGGCAGTCGTTGGAATCGCGATATGTGGAATCGGGATATAGCTTGCTTGCGGGAAGGATTCGTAAACAAAACCGCCTGGAATCGCTTCTTTAATATCCGTTAAGTTTTTATGCAGTGCATACTTTACCCCTTTAACGGTATCCAGCACACTGCCGCCGCCAACAGCGAGCAAGCTATCAGCCCCCACTTCCCTCGCATAACGAACTGCTTCATTGACGCAGCTGCTTTCAGCATCTTGGGCAATGTCAAGATAAATTCCCACTAATTCCGGACCGCTGCCGTGGCCGGTCAATTCAAAAATTGAAGCTACTTTTTCAACAACACCAGCTTTCTCCAGGCCCCTATCACTTAATAGAAGAACCCGCTTGGCACCAAGACCTGCAAACATGCTTGGGATTAGTGCCCTGGAATTGGAGCCGCTATTGATCGATGTGCGCAAATTAAACTGAGATAATGTTGTTTTCATTTTCATTGTCACCTCTTCATTAATTTTGGCCAAACAGCAAGCCGTACCAAGGGCGTCTCTCAAGTTCAGAAACCATGGAGGTATGAACATGCTTCACCTGGGTATAGGCATCGAGGGAATGCTTGCCCATCTCCCGGCCAATGCCGCTCTGTTTGTAACCGCCAAACGGTGCATCATTACGAAGCATATGCCAATCATTAATCCAGACAACACCCGCCTGAAGCTTGCGAGCTACCTCATAAGCCTTATTCACATCACGTGTCCACACACCGGCGGCCAAACCGTAAATTGTATCATTGGCCATTTTAATAGCCTCGTCCAAATCGGAATAGCGGATAACTGCGAGTACAGGTCCGAAAATTTCCTCTTGGGCAATTTTCATTTCATTTGTGACATTGGTAAAAATAGTAGGTTCTATGAAGTTCCCCTCTTCACAGCCAGGTATCTTTACCTCCTTGCCGCCACAAGCAAGTGTTGCGCCTTCCTGTATACCAGCTTCAATATAGGAAAGGATGGTTTCCTTTTGCTTTTTCGAAATAACCGGACCCATATCTGTGGTTAGATCGAGAGGATTGCCAAGCTTAAGTTTACTCGTTAAAGCAACAAGACCGGCCACAACCTCATCATAAAGCTTGTCTGGTACAAAAAGCCGTGTCCCTGATTCACAGAATTGTCCGGAATGGAGGAATACACCAAATAAACTTCCCGGCAGCGCGATATTAAGATCAGCATCTTCTAAAATAATGTTCGGAGATTTTCCGCCAAGCTCCAAGGTTGTATTCTTAATCGTACCAGCAGCAAGTCCCATAATTCTTCGGCCCACTTCTGTTGAACCTGTAAAAGCGACCTTATCTACTTTCGGATGCGTGACAAGTGCCTCCCCAACCTCGATACCAGGTCCAGTGACAACGTTAATAACACCCGGCGGGACAACAGTTGATATGATTTCAGCGAGCTTTAGTGTCGAAAGCGGTGTATAGCTGGCAGGCTTGATCACTATTGTGTTCCCCATTGCCAATGCCGGAGCGATCTTCCAGCACCCGATTACCATCGGATAATTCCATGGCGTTATCGCGGCACATACACCAATTGGTTCTCTCCAAACAAAATTTTGAGCAGGACCTGGGAATGGCGGAACAGGCAGCGTTTCCGAAAACGGATAATCAACTAAAAATTTCGCCATCGTTTGAAACAAATCAACCATTTGCAAGATATCGCTACCACCGATGCGCCGGACTGTTCCTCCAGAACTGATGGCCTCCAAATAAGCTAATTCCTCAGCATGAGCGGCAATTTGATAAGAAATGGCATTAAGGGCATTCGCGCGTTCCTTCGGCTTCATGTTTTTCCAGTCACCTTGGTCAAATGCCTCACGTGCTGCCGCCACTGCCCGGTTAACATCCTCAACTGTCCCCTTTGCGACCTTTGCGACCAATTCACCAGTTGCTGGATTGCACACATCAAACGTTGCCTGACTACTAGCGGGCTCCCACTTACCATTAATGAAGTGGGGAAATGTTTGTACTTCAACATTTACTGCCATGACTACGAATCCTCCCTTATATAAATAATTGTTTTTTTAATCCAGCGAAGTACTTTTTCGTACCGTTTTAGAAAGAGGCTGCCCCGAGAACAGCCTCACTCCAAATTAAAGAACACCAATCTCACTTTCAGTTACTTTATAAATCTCTTCGATTTTCTTTCCCTGCGCCCTCGCTAAAACTTCCATCCGGACAGCAAGCTGCTTCATAGTGAAATTCATGACTTCGTCAGGACTAGCGCCAAAAGAACTGACTTCTTTTCCGTCAATCCCTTCTTGATTAAGTTTGATTGCCAGCGGGGCCAATTCTCCCATCTTTGTGGCTATAAATTCATAGAGATATGGATGTTCGCAAATTAACCGCTGCAGCAGGAAGGTCCCATAGCCGATATGCCGGGATTCATCCCGTTTCAAATTTCCGATGCCTTCCATAAGTCCTGGCATGATTCCGGCTGTTTCCAGAGATTGATAGAAAGAGAAATAACCCGTTTCTGCTAATACCCCCTCAACAAACATGTTGTAAACAACCGATGCCTCAGCAATAGCTTCCGGCGATTGATCTGTTACTAGACGTTCCATTGCAGTTGGCAGGATCTCATGGAAAATATGCTGGTAGGTTTCCGAATGAAAATGTGACAGGTCTCCTGTCTCTCCAATCGCATTTAACACCCTTCGAAAAAATTCTGTGTGCTTGGCTTCTTCGTATAAAAATGTGGTTAAAAACATTTCCTCTTCAAGACGCCCTTCTTTGGCAATAGCCATGATAAGCGGCAGCAAATCCAATGTTACAGCCTCTTCTCCTGCCTGGAACATGGAAATGAGCCGCAGGATGTCTTCCCTCTGCATTTCATTCATTGCTTGCCAATCTTTTTGATCTTGGCTGAAATCAATGTCTGCTGGATTCCAAGTTCCTACCCTCTTCGCCTTTTGATATAGACGGTAAGGAAAGGAATCCTCCATTAAACCTCGGCTGCTTGTTGTCAAAATTGTTCTTTTTCCCATAAAACATTCTCCTCTCATCGATTCCTTTATGTGAAAATTGTTTGTTAACGAACCACCATTTCTGCAGCCGTTTTGCGAAGATGCGTTTTCAAGATCTTCCCAACCCCATTTCTTGGCAGTGAATCTAGGAACACAATCCGCCGTGGTGTTTTATTTTTTGCTAAATGTTCTTGGCAAAAACGAATCAATTCTTCCTCCGTTAGCTCTGAATCAGCCTTTTTGACGACACAGGCAACCATCTCTTCCCCCATCCGTTCATCCGGTATGCCGACAACAGCCACTTCAGCAACTTGTTCATGACCATTTAAAATTTCTTCAACATCGCGAGGATAAAGATTAAAGCCTCCTCTGATGATTAAATCTTTCTTTCTATCAACTATATATAGGTAGCCTTCATCATCCAGCCGGGCCATATCTCCCGTATAAAGCCACCCATCTTTTAACACTTTCCGAGTTTCTTCCTCATTTTGATAGTAACCAGGGGTCACATTATCTCCGCGGACAATCAGCTCCCCTACTTCGCCGCAAGGAACCAGCAAACCATTTTCGTCGACTATTTTCACTTCAACTCCAGGAATCGGAATGCCGACAGAGCCCGGCTTTATTTCGATACCTTTGCAATGAGCTGTTACAACCGGTGCTGCCTCTGATAACCCGTATCCCTCAAAAACCTTTGCGCCAAACTTCTTCTCAAATGCGTAGAGCAGCGCTACTGGCAGCGGAGCCGACCCTGATCCTATCGATTCTAGACTGGAAGTATCGTATTGGTCTGCCTCTGGGTAGGACACCAGCGCATAAATCATTGCCGGAACACCAGAAAACGTTTTTACTTTATACTTTTCAATGGCACTAAGTACTTCATTTACATCAAATTTAGGAAAAACGACAATAGAACTTCCCGTTAAGTACAACACATTTGAAACCGTCAACCCATATACATGGGCAAACGGCAGGACACCCAGGGTGGTTCCACGCTCAGTCTCATTATGTTTTGCTGAGTTTTCGGCATTTGAATATAAATTTCTATGTGTTAATAAAACCCCTTTTGGATTTCCGGTTGTTCCCGAGGTATAAAGGATGACAGCGGTGTCCTCGGGCTGGACATCATCATAAAAATGATTTTCATCTCGTGCCATTACATCATAAATATTTTTTGCTTTTTCATTTGTCGGCTGATCTGCAACAATCACTTCGGGTTTAACAGGCAGCCCTTCTAAGGATTTTTCTACATTAGGAAGAACATAGGAGGATGTTATTACTGCTTTAGCCCCGGAATTTAGGGCAATAAAATGAAGTTCTTTCGGATGAAGCGTAAACATGACTGGAACGATGATGGCCCCCGCTCGGGTTATTCCTTGATAGGCAATGAGAACTTCCGGACAATTTGGCATACAGACCATAACGCGGTCCCCTTTTTCTACACCTAGCTTTTTCAAGCCGTTTGCCAATTGGTCGGCGTATTCCTTCGTTTGCACATTCGTAAGGGTCTTTTCTTTGAAGAATAAAAACGGATATTCACCATATTGGTTAATATTCGTTTCAAGAAGATCTTTTAATTTCACAAAATCGTCTCCTTTAACTCTCGCATCTATTAAACTATTTAGCATTCATAGGTTTTTGAAACCGCTATCATTTTAATAATCTCTTTATTAATATAAGAAAAAGACTCCCCCTTTCATACTAACTAGTTGATATTTCACTAACAATTACTATAAACAAAATATTCTAAAAATACAATAATTACCGTTTGACAATTTTCTTGTTTTTTCTTCGCACTAGAATAAAACACAGTGACAATGTATTGCCACTGTGTTTTTATAGAGTTATTTAAAATTTGGCTTTCTCTTTTCCAGAACAGCATGGACCCCTTCTTGGTAATCCTCGAGTTCTGTAACGATCCCCATTGCTGAAGAAATCATATCCAGAGATGTACGTAAATCGATGTTTAATCCCTGGTACACGGCCCTTTTTGTAAAACGCATAACGGTTTGCGGTCCACTCGCCAATTTTTGAACATAGTCTTCCACAAAATCCTGTAGTTTGTCATCTTCCACGACATACGTTACGAGCCCCATGTCTTTTGCCTCTTTGGCAGTTAGAACTTTTCTCGTCCAGAGCAAATCCAACGCTTGGTCGGTCCCGACAAACCTTGGTAAAAACCAAGCAGCACCATCCCCTGGCACAATTCCAACATTTAAATAACTTTCCGAAATTTTGGTGTTTTCAGCAGCAATGCGAATATCACAGGCCAAGGTCATATCAAAGCCTGCCCCAAAGGCAACACCATGCAGAACTGCAATCACAGGTTTATCAATTTCTTTCACCAGAAGAGGAATTCTTTGTACTCTTTTCCATAAAGAATTTTTTCTGGCTAAAGCGGTCGAGGAAAAATCTTCACTCCCATCGCTTTGAAGGAAGCCTTCTCCTCTCCCCATTGATTTGATATCCCCGCCTGAACAAAAGCCGCGTCCATTTCCTGATATTACCAGTACCCGGATGTCATCGGAATCCCGGACAGTCTCTAATGCTTTAATCCAAAGGTCAATCATTTCCGCACTAAAGGCATTTAAACTATCCGGCCGGTTTAAAATAATTCTGGCGACCCCATTTTCCACATTAAAAATTAGATCCGTCATTGGATTCCCACCTTTTTTGCATTATTCACAACACCAGTAATCACGGACCACAATTCGTTATTATCTAACTTTAATAGTTCGTTCGTAATGACTTGTTCCCAATCGGATTCTGTCCCAAATTCCTCGCGCCAAGACCAAAGTCTTCTGGTGCTGTGATGCAGGGTATGTTCATATGTAAATCCAATCGCCGCCAATACTTGATGTGCGATCGTATTGACTTTTCCTGCCGCTTCATTGATTCGGATCTTTGCATAGGCTAACTCTTTTGAAAAAGGATTCGTTCCGAAAGCATCAACAGCATATTTTGCGGCAATTCCAGCACCAGCAGTTTCGCCGGCAAGCGCTGCCAAATGATGCTGAATTGCTTGGAAACGGTGAATAGGCCGTCCAAATTGAGATCGCTCATTTGTATGGTTAATGGTTACATCAAGTACTTTTTCGATAGCCCCGGCCATAAGCACGCCTCTTGTTAATGCCCCTGCATAATACAGTTTCTTTGTTAATGCGCTGTAATCAACAGAAACGGTTTGACATTCGTCAATATAGACTTGATCAAATATCACTTCATCCCGTGCTTCTCCAGCCATGTTTTTACCGGGTTTAATCTCTGCTTTTTCAAGCGGTAGAACTATAAGGACGGTTCCGTCGGCCGATTCTCCCGCTGTAAGCAGTTTGTCTGCATTTCTTGCCCATGGAACATATTTAGCATTTCCGTTTACCACCCAGCCTTGACCGCTTTTTTGCAGCTGGAAAGGTTCCGAACTATTTTGTCCTGGGATCGTGATAATCCCATCAACGACAGATTCTCCCAAATCGCTTAATAACCAATTGGCTATATACGTTTCGGCAAGTGGAATGGGTGCAGAATATTTGCCCGCCATTTGCAAAATACTCAAGGCATCTTCCAGGTCTCCGCCGCTTCCCCCTAATTCCTCCGGCACTCCTACTCCAAGCATGCCGTAGGCCTCCAGGTTCTCCCATAATTCAGCAGCCCATTGACCTTTCTCCGCGTCATTAACCACTTCTTTGGTTGAATATTTTTCAAAAATCTTTTCTGCTGACTCCAAGATCATGTCTTTCATTTCACTCATTGGTTAATAACCCCCTTTGCCACAATTCCTCTAAGAATTTCCGTTGTCCCTCCACGAAGTGTAAAACCTGGTGATTGTAGAATTGATTGCGCCAGGAACCTTTCTAATCTGTTTTCAGAATCGGTTGACGGAATGACAGAAACTAGTAATCTTGTAATCTCTGGTATCTCTTGCTCAAATTGGGTTCCCATGTCTTTTACTAGAGAAGCAATAATATTAGAAGGCACACCTTCTTCCAACAAGCGGGCAATGCCAAGAGACATATTTCGAAGTGTCCACAGTCTTGAGATGAGTCTGCTAACTTCATTTAATCCCTTTGCGTCACCTTTTTCTATTAACACATTCGTTAGCTCATTTAGAAGAGGAAAGGTGCTCAAAATGCGCTCCGGACCACTTCTCTCATAGGCCAATTCCGCCATGCCCTGGGCCCAGCCATTTCCAAGTGTCCCAACTACCATTCCATCAGGAACAAACACATCTTCAAAAAAGACTTCATTAAAATGATGTTCACCTGTCATCAAATGAATTGGGCGAATGGTTACTCCCGGCGCATTTAGATCGACTATTAATTGGCTCATCCCGGCATGGCGGTTGTTGGGATCCATAGGAGTTGTCCGACATAAGACGATAGAGTAATGGGCATGATGGGCGCCACTTGTCCAAATCTTGCTGCCATTTAAGATCCACCCTTTATCAACCTTAACGGCCCGTGCCTGAAGCGCAGCCAAGTCAGATCCTGCATTTGGCTCGCTAAGGCCAATCGCAAAATAACATTCTCCCTTTGCTATTCTTGGCAGGAAGTATTGTTTCTGTTCTTCTGTCCCATACTTTAGTAAAAGCGGACCCGTCTGACGGTCGGCAATCCAATGTCCTGAAACTGGTGCACCTGCTGCCAGCATTTCTTCAGTAACTATATATCTCTCGACTGATGATCGTTCCCCGCCGCCATATTTTTTCGGCCATGTCATCCCAATCCAGCCGCGTGCTCCCATTTTCCGTGAAAAATCCTCTGAGAATCCGCTAAGCCAGCAATCGCATTTTGTTTCGATTGAACCGTTTTCAATTTCTTCTTTTAAAAACTGCCTAATTTCTCTTCTTAGCTCCTCCGTTTCTTTCGGAAGCTTTACTACAGGTATTTCCAGCGTTTTCATTTCGTACCCACCTTTTCGCTCTGCATTTAACAATTATGAGAAACATACTACTATTTAAAATTATACGAAAATTTGACTCTTTGGTCAATTTCAAATATACGCAAATATTTTTTCTTAAATAATAAAAAGGGATCCCTGTAAAAGATCCCCTTCTCCAAATTATTTTTTTCTAAAAACGTTTAATCCACTAAACAATAGTTTTGTATGTTCTTCCTAACCCCTTTCGATATTCCAAATTCCTCTGCAAGGTACGTTTCAAAATTCCCATAACAGCTTAAAATGGCGTTATAGGCAGCATTAAGATAGTCTTCTCTTAGTGGAAAGGCATTTATTAATTGTTCATATTCTTCCGTAGAAAAAACTTGAGATGCTTTTTCAAAAATATTTTGATGTCGTTCTGCTAATGTTATGTTTGAAAGTAAATAATCTTCTAAAACAGTTTCATAGGATACACCTAATGTCATCAATATTAACATTGCACCTACACCCGTTCGGTCACGGCCGCCCGTACAATGGTGGACTAGCGGCAAGTTTTCTTCTGGGCTTTTTAGCAGCGTCATTAATCTTTTGTAAGAAGGATTCTGTATTGGCATCTCAGCATAAATCTTTAAAAATCTTTCTACCGAGAATTGACGATAATAGTCTGCATTAAAACCATCGTCTTTCACAAACATATTTGTGGCTATGTTTTCTTCGCTAATCGCAGAAACCCGCTCAAGGATCGCATGCCCTAAAGGCGGATCTGGCTTCCGTTCCGCCTCTTTTTGTCTGCGATAATCAAACACTCGTTTTAATTGCAGGGTTTCTAATAGTCTTACATCTTCTTCGGTTAATCCTGTTAATTCTGCTGCTCGAAAAAGGATCCCCTTTTTTACTTTTCTGCCATCCGATGTGACCAGTCCGCCCATATCGCGAAAATTAACTGCTCCACTCAGAGACAGGATGCACTCCGGAATTGTTCCTTTTTTCATCACATTCACCTTTCACTTAGCCTATTGGATTATTTTGCACATTTGAAATGCCGCGCAATCTCGTGGACGACTGGGACACCTTTTCTCGTTGCCGTATTAAACATTACAAATGTCTTTGTTGATTCGGTAATAAGAATATCGTCTTGATTATAAATCTCTTGTTTTACGGTAAAACTTTTGTTGCCCACATTCGTTAAAGTTGTCGTAACACTCAGAGTATCTCCTAATCTAGCTTCCTTATGGTAAGAGACATCAAATTTGAGGACGACCGTACCAAGGTCTTGCTTTCTTAACTCTTTAAAACTTACTCCAGCCTGTTTGTACCATTCTCCGATCCCTTTTTCTAAAAAGAGAATATATTTCAGGTAATTGACATGGCCAAGCTGGTCGATATCCTCTGGTGTGACAATAATTGTTGTAAACGTCTGCATTTGTTTCCCTCTCTCTTCAAATCATTGTAAAAAAGAACCTCCAGTCTTTACATGGGAGGTTCTTTTGGCTATTACTTCGGCTGCATCCGAATCGCGCCGTCGAGGCGGATAGTTTCCCCGTTTAAATATGAATTTTCTATGATGCATTTTGCTAAATGAGCATATTCGGATGAGTGCCCTAAACGCTGCGGATACGGAACCATTGCCCCCAATGCCAGGCGGACCTTTTCTGGAGCTGCTGCAAGTAATGGCGTATCCATAAGCCCTGGAGCAATCGTCAAGACCCTGATGCCATGTCTTGAAAGATCTCTGGCAATTGGCAGGGTCATGCCGACAATACCGCCTTTTGAGGCGCTATAAGCTGCTTGGCCCATTTGACCATCAAAGGCAGCTACTGAAGCAGTATTAATGATTACGCCCCTTTCTCCTTCTTCGTTTGGAGCATTCTGTGTCATTTTTTCTGCAGCTAAACGAAGTACGTTAAATGTTCCAATTAAATTGACTTGTATGACTCTAGTAAAAACGCCAAGATCATGCGGCTTTTCTTTGCCGACGGTTTTTTCGGCCGCACCAATCCCTGCACAGTTTACAGCAACATGAATGGCTCCAAACTTTTCAATGGTCTGGTTAATAGCATTGACCACATCGTCCTCACTAGTTACATTTGTTTTAACGAAAAGAACACGGTCTGAACCTAATCTTTCTACTATAGCGGCTCCTCTTTCTTCCTGCAAATCAAAGATGGCTGCATATCCACCGTTTTCAACAATCGTTTCGACGGTGGCTTCTCCTAGACCGGACGCGCCTCCTGTTACAACTGCCACACTGCCGTTAATTTTCATTTAGCATGCTCCTCTTCTATTAAAATCGAAATTTTTAAAAATATGTTTATTACCCTGAGGATAGCTCATTCTGTGTGGTATGAGCATCCTCCAGGGAATTTTATTGATTTCGACTAGCTAATTCTTTCAATAATCGTGGCATTCGCCATTCCGCCGCCTTCACAAATTGCCTGTAAGCCATAGCGGCCGCCGCTTCTTTCCAGTTCATGCAGCATGGTAATCATTAGGCGGGCACCAGATCCGCCCAGCGGGTGTCCCAAAGCAATGGCTCCACCATTTGGATTTAATTTAGCTGGATCCGCTTTCAGCTCATCCATCCAGAGCATTGGTACAGGGGCAAATGCCTCATTTACTTCATAGGTATCCATATCTTCAATTGAAAGGCCAGCTTTTTCTAGCACTTTTTTCGAAGCAATGGATGGACCTGTCAACATTAAAGTCGGATCAGAGCCTACAACAGAACGTGCAACGATGCGGAACCTCGGTTTTAGACCTAATTCCTCTGCTTTTTCCCTCGACATTAATAGAATTGCTGCGGCCCCATCACTCATTTGGCTGGAATTACCCGCATGAATTCTTCCGTCCTGTGTAAAAGCAGGCCTAAGCGTAGCCAGCTTTTCTAATGATGTATCCTTTCTTGGGCCTTCATCCTGAGTCACCACTACAGTTGACCCATCCTCAAGCTTTACTTCAATCGGCATAATTTCCCGATCAAACCTGCCTTCCTCCTGCGCCTTAATAGCCTTGCGATGGCTTGCTAGCGAGAACTCATCGAGGCGCTCGCGACTATAGCCCCATTTTTCAGCAATCCGCTCAGCAGATAAACCTTGATGAATCATTTCATATTTAGATGTTAATTCTTCACTCCAGTCCGATTCCCGGCGGGATGCTCCCATAGGAATTCTCGTCATGCTTTCCACTCCGCCGGCAATGACAACATCCATGTCCCCGCTCAAAATAGCTTGTGCAGCAAAGTGGATCGCCTGTTGGCTGGAGCCGCACTGGCGGTCAATCGTTGTTCCTGGAACGTGAATCGGAAAATCAGCCATTAATGCTGCGCTGCGGGCAATATTTAGCCCCTGCTCTTCCACTTGCATTACGCAGCCTAAAATAACGTCTTCAACAATCCCAGCCGAGATACCTGCGCGGTTCACCAATTCCCTCAGAACTTTTGCAGCCAATTCATCAGGACGGACTGAGCTAAATACGCCCTTTCTTTTTCCTACAGGGGTACGTACAGCTTCAACAATAACAACTTCTCTCATTCTTTATTCCTCCTAAATATTAATAGCATACTAAACATAGAATGAACTATATTTCTTATATGAATAAAATCGATAGAGTTCTTTACCTCATCTGTTTTTGGGCAAACAAATCCTTAATCGATAATATTTCGTAAGCGCTTTTATTTTACGAATCTCTGCACAAAGTACTTTAATTATTATTCTTTGGATGGTTTAAATAGTACTCCTAATTCTTGTAAAATCTCTTCGTTATGTTCTCCGTGACCCGGCGCTTGGCGAACTGTTTTAGCCTGTGTTCTTGATAGCTTAATAGGATTTGCTACTTGTCTCATAGTGCCATGTTGAGGGTGGATAACCTCTTCTATCATTCCCCGGTGCTTGATTTGCGGGTCATGAACCATTTCTTCCATCGTTAAGACCGGGGCAACACAGGCATCGACACCATCGAAGAGATTAAGCCACTCATTTAATGTTTTTGTTCCGATTACGGCTTGAATTTCATGTTTCATCGAGGTTTGCAGATCGGCTGAGGCATTTAACTGACTAATTAGATCTTCCTTACCAATTACTTGACAGAAGTTTTTCCAAAACTTAAATTCTAAAGCTCCAACAGATATATAGCGGTTATCTTTCGTTTCATATGTCTCGTAACAGGCGAGGCGGCCGTTTAAGACAAGATCTCCGCGTTTTGGAAGTTCCCCAGTGGCTAAAAATGCTGGCAAAAACGTTTGCATCCAGGAAACCGCTCCATCCAACATGGAAATATCAATAAATTGTCCTTTCCCTGATTTTTTCGCATCAATGATCGAAACGAGAATGCCGATAACCGCCATTAAGGAACCGCCGCCAATATCCCCTATTTGAACGGAGGAGCTTATCGGTTTTCTACCTTTTTCTCCTTGCAGTTCCAATAATCCTGAATAGCTTAAAAAGTTAATATCATGACCCGGAATATCCTTGTATGGCCCGGTTTGGCCGTAGCTTGTAATCGCACAATAAATCAACTTGGGATTATGTTTTTTCAGTTCTTCATACCCAAGTCCGAGACGGTTCATTACACCCGGTCTAAAGGATTCCACCAGAACATCTGCTGTTTTCACCAATTCAATAAATATTTGTTTATTTTCTTCTTGTTTTAAATCAAGGCTCACGCTCCGCTTATTCCGGTTCAAAGAATGAAACATCGCGCTTGCTTCACCAATTTTGGGATCTCCCCATCGCGTATAATCACCTAACTTTGGGTCTTCAATTTTAATCACATCTGCCCCAAAGTCAGCCAGCATCAACGAGCAATACGGTCCCGGCAAAAGACGCGTCAAATCAAGGACACGAATACCCTCCAAAGGCATGGTCAACAGCACCCACTCCCTCCCAAAAAGATACAGCAAAAAGTAAATTATCTATTTTTAATAATACCAATTTTCACACTATTAAACAATTAATTTATTTTTAAACAAAAATTCAATAATGTGTGCGAAACCACAACAAGACATTTTGCGTTTTGTCAGTTTGGTGTAGTGTCTTGGGGAAAATATTCTAATTCATACACAAAAAACCATTTAGTCAATGCTTTTGCCTTTCGGGTTTCAGTCTTATTAAACTTCACTATTGTTTCTAATTCACCGTCGTAGTAGTTTTATATTTTTCTCTTAATTGATATTTCAAGACTTTCCCTGAGGTGTTTCGTGGAAGTTGGTTAATTTGATAGATGACTCTTGGAATTTTATAACCTGCGAGTTCTTCCCGGCAGTATTGCTGTAATTCATCTTGATTAATTTGTTTTCCTTCTTTCGGAACGATAACCGCTGCTACCGTTTCCCCCCATACTTCATGCGGAACACCAATAACTGCTGCTTCTAAAATATCAGGATGTTTGTAAAGGACATGTTCAACCTCAGTAGAGTAGACATTTTCGCCGCCGGAAATAATCATATCTTTTTTCCTGTCGACTAGGATAATGTAGCCATCTTCGTCTATTTTTGCAAGGTCACCTGTATATAGCCAGCCATTCCTAAGAACCTTTGCTGTTTCTTCAGGTTTTTTATAATAACCCTTCATAACGTTTTCACATTTAATAATAAACTCACCAACTTCACCAGGCTTTATATCCTCACCGTTTTCATCTACCACTTTTGCATCAGTACCGTAAGAAGCCCTTCCAGAAGCGCCAAACTTTGTTTTGTGTTCTTCTGGCAATAGATATACTCCTCCAGGTCCACCCTCCGTTTGACCGCACATATTATAAAATTGATCCGTCTGAAACATTTCCATTGCCTGTTTCAATAGGGCTGTTGGCATTGGGGCTGCCCCATATCCGCACCGTTTCACACTGGATAAATCAAATTGCTCCCTATTCGGAACCTGCAGCAAAAAGTTATACATAGTAGGAACTCCAAAGAATAGGCTGATTTTGTATTGATCAATATCCTTTAAGGTCTGTACAGGATTAAATTCCTGGCGGACAATTTGTGTACAGCCAAGGATTGAACCTGGGACAAGGAATAAATTCAATTGTGCGCAATGGAATAACGGGGCAAGATGAAGTAGTTGATCCTCCGGCCCCATTTTAAATGTAATGATGATTCCTAGTGCTACGTGGATAACGCGGTGATGATCCAGGACCACTCCTTTTGGCAGTCCGGTTGTTCCAGAAGTATACATGATCTCTGCATCATCTGATTCCAAAACTTCCCGTTCAGGATTATCTGCAACCGAGCTTTGGAACGTGGATAAAAGGATTTGGTTCTCTCTTTTGTTCGAACCCGCTATAACCTGAAGCTGAATCTTGTTGTTCCCTTCAGAAGCTTTAAGGACAACCTCTGCCAAATCCTCATCAGCAAAAACAATCATCGAATCCGAATCGTCTAAAATATAACTGACTTCTTTGGCAGTTAAGCGAAAATTAACAGGAACTGCAACCGCTCCTGCTTTTAAAATTCCATAATAAATAAAACAGAATAAATCGGAGTTTTTCATCATCAAGGCAACCTTATCGCCTCTTTTCACCCCATAGCTAATGAGAGCATTGGCAATCCGATTCACCTGTTCATTATATTCCTTATACGTATAAATACTTTCATTAAAAATGATTGCAGTTTTGTCTGGCTGATATCTGGCATTTCGCTCAAGTGCCTCAAAAAGATTCACTTCATATTCCTCCCATATTCAAATACATAAATAAAAAAGAAGAAAAAGGGGTGATGACTTTTTTTCACAATCACCCCACCAATATCAGCCCTATAGACCCAAGTTTTTAGCAATAATTGTTTTCATAATCTCGTTGGTACCAGCGTATATCGAACCTACTGCCACATCCCGGTATCTTCTAGCAATCTCGTATTCTTCCATATAGCCATAGCCGCCGTGCAGCTGCATGCAATCGTTGGCAACACTCTTGGCAAGGTCTGTCAGCCACCATTTCGCCATCGAGACTTCATTGACCACATTCTTTTTCTCCATATGATCGGTGATCAACTGGTCGACAAAAGTTTCGCCAATTTTGATTTTTGTGGCCATTTCGGCAATCTTAAACTGGGTATTTTGGAATTTGCTGATTGGTTTTCCAAATGCAGTCCGCTGCTTGACATACTCAATAGTCATCTCCAGCATATGTTTGCTGGCAGTAATACTGCCAATTGCCAGCATCAAACGTTCCTGCTGCAGCTTCTGCATCAGATAATAAAAACCTTTTCCTTCCTCACCAATTAAATTTTCCCTAGGCACGACCGCATCCTCAAAAATGAGTTCAGAGGTATCATTGGAATGCTGCCCCAATTTACGGAGCTTTTTGCCTTTTCGAAATCCAGGTGTTCCCTCTTCCACCACAATTAAGCTAATTCCTTTATGCTTCGGTACTGCATTTGGGTCTGTTACACATACAACGATAACGAAGTTAGCTGAATACCCATTGGTAATAAAGGTTTTTTCACCATTGATAATATAATTATCCCCATTTTTTATAGCCGTTGTTTTTACACCAGCCAAATCAGAGCCAGTCCCCGGTTCGGTCATTGCAATTGCCGAAATCATATCCCCGCTAACCGCTTTAGGCAGCCATCTTTGCTTTTGTTCTTCAGAAGCAAATTCGGCAATATAAGGGATAACGATATCATTATGAAGTCCGATTCCTCCTGCTCCCGCGCCAACCTTATCAAGTTCTTCGGTAATGACAACGGAATAGCCAAAGTCAGCGCCCGACCCTCCATACTTTTCATCTACCCATGGACAGAGGAAACCTTGTTCTCCTGCTTTTTTCCAAAATGACTTAGGTACCTGCTTGGATTCTTCCCATTCTTCAAAAAAAGGATATGCTTCCTTCTCCAAAAATTTTCTGAACGACCTTCTAAAAATTTCATGCTCCTCTGATAGATATGTTTTTGCCATTACAATGCCCCCCATTTATTAAAGTAAATTTATTGTCCCGACCAATTTGGCCTTCGTTTTTCGGCAAAGGCCCGCGGACCTTCTTTCGCATCATTACTTGCAAAAACTTGACTTGTATATTCATTATTGATGGACCATCCTTCAGGTGGAAACATCATGGAAGTATCCAATCCACGGTAAACAATCTCTTTACTTGCTTTAACTGCCAAAGGAGCATTGCAAATGATCTCTTCCGCAAGCTGAATCGCGGTATTGAGGACTTGATCATCCGGTACGACTTCGTTCACCAGCCCCCATTGTTTTGCTTCTACCGCTGAAATAGGATTTCCGGTAAGAATGACTCGCATTGCCACCTTTAGAGGAATTTGTCTTGGCAGGCGCAATAGCCCTCCTCCCCCGGCGATAAGACCCCTTTTTACTTCTGGCAGCCCGAATGATGCATTTTCAGAGGCGACAATTAAATCGCAGGCTAAGGCAATCTCTGTACCGCCGCCCAGGGCAAATCCGTTCACCGCAGCAATAACCGGCTTTGAGACATGATGTCTTACAATCCCGGCAAATCCCCATTCTTTCATTTCGTCTGTTGTTGAAAATCCCCCACCCCCTATTTCCTTTAAATCAGCCCCTGCTGAAAAGGCGCGTTCGCCGGCCCCGGTCAGAATGGCCACCCAAAGGTCTGGGTCTTCATTAAACTCCTTTAAAGCAGTTCCTGTTTCCAGCCATAGACGGCTGTTAACAGCATTCATGGCTTCCGGCCGGTTAAATGTAATCACAGCAATTCGGCCAATTCTTTCTACTATAATAGCCTGATAGTCCATTATGATTCTCCTTCATTATTCGTTTTCCACCACGGATAAAAGCTCGGCAGATCAGTACTCACCTTCATTGGAAAGTTTGGTTTTCTTTTTTCAAAAAATGCGGTAATCCCTTCTTTTACATCGGCTTGCTGACCTGTCCAATGAATCATTTTGGATTCAACTTTATGTGATTCGAAGGGATGGCTTGCACCAAGCATTTTCCACATTAGCTGCCGTGACAAGGCGACAGAAATGGCAGATGTATTTTCGGCAATTTCTTTGGCAATCGCTTTAGCAGCCGGTATTAGTTCTTCAGGGGAAACCACCTGACTAACTAAACCAATTTTTAATGCTTCCCCTGCCGGAATAATCTTCCCTGTATAAACGAGCTCAGCTGCTTTACTGATGCCTACTACTCTAGGTAAAAACCAGCCGCTGCATGCTTCTGGAGTAATGCCGCGTCTGCTAAAAACAAAACCCATTCTTGCGTTCGAGGAGGCAATCCGAATATCCATAGGAAGAGTCATGGTCGCCCCCACCCCGACTGCAGGGCCATTGATGGCAGCGATAATTGGTTTTTTCAATTCATAGATTCGTAAACTTAACAATCCTCCGCCATCTCGGTATTCCTCGATGGAAGCCTCCTTATTTTCAAATGTGCTAATGCCGCTTCCTAAGTCCGCACCTGCACAAAATGCCTTCCCATCTCCGGTGATTATGATGGCTCTTACATCATCATTGGCATCCGCTTCATCAAACACTTGAATAAGTTCGTTAAGCATTTGATGATTAAAAGCATTTAAATTCTCCCTGCTAAGAGTAATTGTCATGATTTTGTCTTTGACTGCTGTTTTTAACGTTTCATACTGAATTGTTTGCATTCTAATCACCTCAATATTTTTTCTGTTTAAATAACCATTCCTCGGCGAACCCTCTTATATATAGCCGTGTCCCAGCTTTCCTCTTGTTGGTACTTTCGTAAAATGCGACGGGCGATGGTAGCAGTATGAACCTCATCAGGTCCTTCATAGATACGTGCGTATCTGGCTTCCCGGTATATTTTCTCTAATGGAGTATCAGCGGTAACACCTCAAGCGCCGTGGACCTGAATCGCGCGGTCAATCACGTCATGAAGGACCTTTGCTCCATAAACCTTTATCATCGCGATATCAATTCGGGCCTCTTCCCCCCTGACAATTTTTCTTGCCGCTTCAAGGGTCATCAGGCGTGCCGCTTGAATCTCTGTTGCCGAATCGGCAATAAATTTTTGAATCATTTGTTTATCTGATAAAAGAGAGCCATGGGTGTATCGGTTTAAAGCCCGCTGACACATCAAATCAAAGGCTCGTTGGGCTTGGCCCAGCCACCTCATGCAATGGTAGGTTCGGCCGGGACCTAGTCTTTTTTGAGCAATGGCAAATCCATCTCTCCTCGCACCTAATAAATTTTCTTTTGGAACCCTGACATTCGTTAAGCGAATTTCACAGTGGCCGCCTGAGGTATGCCCCATTGTCGGCACGATTCTAACGATCTCAAAACCTGATGTATTCGTCGGAACAATAATCATCGATGCTCTTTTATGACGATTTGGCTCATTAGGTTCAGTCACACAAAAAATAGTGGTAAATGTAGCACGGTTGGCTCCCGTTGTGAACCATTTATGTGCGTTAATAACCCATTCATCCCCGTCCAAGTATGCTGCAGATTGTATTAATTCGGATCGGACCCAGCTGCATTAGGCTCCGTCAATCCTACAGATGGATTGATTTCCCCATTCACCATTGAGTATAACCATCTTTTCTTCTGCCCCTCTGTTCCGAACAGATATAACATCGTCCCGTCCTGAGCAGTATGGGTTCCCAAAGCGAACAGGGCAGCTTCGGAACGGCCAATTACCTCATTTATTTATATAGACGTAGTCCATAAATTTCATTCCGCCGCCGCCAATCTCTTTGGGAAGGCCTAAAGCCCATATCCCCTCTTCCTTTGCTTGGGCTTGTAATTCTTTAAGGATCCTCCTGCCTTCTTGCTCGCCTTTTTCAATGACGTTTTCTACCGGAATGACTTTTTGATCGATAAACCGTCTCATTTTGGTTCGAATTTCAATTACAAACGGACTAATAGCGTATTAATGAGAGTTTTATTTTTTCTGCCAACAACACCCCACCTTTCACCAATTACCGCAAAATTTCTACATTCATTTCTTAAGAGTATTATCCAATGCCCAATCCGTTAAATTCTTAACGAAGATATTAAGCCTGCAAATCTTTCATCCAGGTTTTACCCTGCCGCAACATTTGCATACTTGTTGTGGTCAATGTCCTTCACTCCTCTTTAGTAAAAATTAATAACAACTGTTTTGAAAGCCTTTTCATTTGTTGTTCTAATTTTTATCGGAGTCTATCTCTGAAGCCGATAATAATTTTGATACTTGATTTGTTATACATGTGGTGTGGTACAGAAAACTAGTATTTAAAATATGTAGGTAAATTTAGAGTAAGGAGAGAATGTAGAATGAACAGTAGGTTTCATTTTCTTGAAAGGGTTTCCCGCTGCAAGTATATGAAGCGAGAATAGATATAGATGACATTAATTTATCTATCAATTAACATTACTAAGTTGTCAAAAAATTAAAACAATTCATCAATATTATATATCCTTTTTTTACCTTTGTCTACTTGAAAGTCAAAAATTGAATTATTATTGAATACTACTAAACTTCTTTTAAGCCATATAATGTAAGGTCTTCAAGAGTAAAGATAAAATTACCTGCACCATTATTAATTAGCGCATAAAACTACCAAATCCTTCTTTTACAACTTCCACCATTGCTTGGACGTTTTCTGGAATTCCTGCATCCCTAAAAAAAGGCAAGCAACCGAAGAATCTGGTAAACTTACCTTTTGCAAAACACCATATTCTAATTTGATTATGACAACAAAATTTTGGCAATGACATTTATCGCCCTGCCCAATTCAACAGCAATTTTTTCACGATGCTATTCAAGTGATCCGGGATCAAACTCTAAGCAACCGTCCCGCTCTAGAAATAGGTGACTATCAAACTCCCAGGTAAAACCCGTTGATAAAAATCTTTTATATTATTTATTGATGCTTGAAGGATGGCGGCCGTTTTTCAATAAATGCCTGGACTCCTTCCCGAACATCCTCGGTGCCGAATACTTCAGCAAAGAGTTCTGCCTCCAACTCCAACCCTTCATCAAGGGAAGTATCGATTCCGTCATTTACAGCTTTCTTTATTCTGCTTAAGGCCTGCAAGGAATAACTGGCCATCTTTTTTGCCATCGAGATGGCTGTCTCCATCCCTTTGCCGCTTTCAACAACTTGATTGATCAATCCAACTTTAAGTGCTTCCTCCGCTGACAAAGGTTCACCCAAAAACATTAATTCTTTTGCTTTGGAAGGTCCTATTAATCTAGGTAAACGCTGTGTTCCGCCGCCTCCCGGGAAAAGCCCTAATTTGACCTCAGGCAGCCCGATTTTTACATGCTCCTCTGCAATCTGAATATCACAGGTTAATGCCAATTCACAGCCCCCGCCAAAAGCCAGTCCATTTAGCAGAGCAATCGTTGGTTTAGGGATTCGCTCAATAAAGTTCAATACCTCATGCGATTCTAAATTGTTTTTCTTTAATTGCTCTTTTTCCAACCCAAGTGATTGGGGGAATTCCTTGATATCTGCACCTGCCATAAATGCCCTGCTTCCCGTACCTGTTAAAATAGCAGCAATCACTTCGGAATCCTCCGCAATCGCGGTGAAAACTTCACCCAACTCTCTTATTACCTGTTTGCTTAAAACATTCATCGGTGGATTATCAATGGTGACGATGGCAAGCCCTGCTAACTTTTCAATATGCACTAATTCTGCCAATACAAAAACCTCCCTATTCGTTTATTAATTCAAGCATTTGACAGCGTTTTCATTTATACAAATAATAGCAATTTTTAAATTAATTTACAATTCATTTATTTTTTAAATTTTAGTTCATTTTTTTCGCGAATGATGCTTCTTTTCTATATATCATTCATTTCGAAGTTTTAGTATAATAATTTAATAGGTTGATTTTTTAGAATAATTAATATACTATTTAAACTAACAGTAAAAAAATAAACTACAATTTAAATAAATAATTTCATAAAACATAATTAAAAGGGGTGGGTGTGAGTCAAATGTCTTCATTTAGGGAACAAAAAATAGCGAAGAAAAAAAAAGAAATCCTGCGTTCTGCTGCAGCCGTCCTTGCTGAAAAAGGATACCATGGAACCACTATGGAGGAAATAGCCGCCCAGCTATTAATGACTAAGGGCTCCATGTATTACTATTTTAAGAACAAGGATGATATTTTATATCACTGCCATCAGATGATCATGGAACTATGTCTTGAAAAAATCGAGGAAGTCGTAAACAGTGATTTAAACCCAACTGAGAAGCTTGAAAGTGCCATCAAAGCCCACATCCTGCTTTCCATAAAAGAAAAATCAATGTTTATGATTATGGATAAGCCATATCAAAAATTTACTGATGATCAGTTGAACGAAGTACTTGATGCGAGAAGAACCTATTCTCATTATTTTGACAAAATTTTAAAAGAGGGTATTGAAAAGCAAGTATTTAATATTGATGATTTAAAAATGGTTCGGATGATTATTCTTAGTGCCATAAACTATATTCAACAATGGTACAACCATGATGGCCCGCAAACAGGCGAAGAAATTGCAGAATCCTATGCTGCAAATCTTCTAAAAATGGTTGTTAAGTAGTATTAAATTTCTGACGCCCTCCCTTTGTAAAAAAGGAGGGCGTTTTCGTTCCGGCCAATAAATTGGCAGCAGGTACTTTTATGTCCTCAAAAATGCACATACCAATCTTGTCATGAAATACAATAAGTAATTTGTTTACTTATATTTGCGCATTACTTTAAAAGTTCCGGTAGACTTCGCAAAAACATTGCCGCTATCGTCTTCGATTGTTGCTTCTGCTGTTACAATACTCCTGCCCAGCTGGATAATCTTTGCTTTTGCATATATAGTTTCCCCATTTTGAACGGGTGCAAAGTAATTAATACTCATGTTTATCGTAACAATTGGATGTTGCACCACTGAGCGTGTTGTAGCCCCCATCACTGAGTCAAGAAGAGTAAAATACACTCCTCCATGAATGCCCTGATTGACATTTAAATGTGATGGCCCTGTTTCAAGAGCATAAACCACTTTTCCTTCCTCAAATTCTATTATTTTAATCCCAATTAAATTGTTGAATGAACTGCTCTCATAAATTTTTCGAAGTTCTTCCATTGAAGATTCTACAACCAATATTTTTCACCTCTATTATTTTATTAGGATGGTAAACAACCACGTTGCTTCCATCCTAACTGACTAAATCTTTTATACCTTGTCTACTTTATATACTTTATTTTATATATAAAAACTTTTATCTTCAACAAAAAGGCGAATAATTCAAATAATTTAATTTATTTTCGAAAAAATATTGATTTACGTTTTTTTGTGTAGTACCATATGTTTAAATTGAAATCTGAATATTATTAATTGTCTATGAAAAGGAGTTTGGTTATTCTTTCCTTATAGAGAGCCTGTGGTTGGTGCAAACAGGCAGGAGAAATAATCTGTCTCGCCTTGGAGACTTTCTTCTGAATTAACAGTAAGAAGAACGGGCTGCAAACCGTTATGCATTTGTTTAAGTAATACCTTTACTTACCGAGGCTGTTTTCCGCAAGGGTACAGCGAATGAGGGTGGTACCGCGCGGATTGCGCCCCTCAGGTTAAGTGAAGGTATTTTTTATTTTTAGAAGGAGGGATTATACATGGAAAAGAGGATTTATTTTTTTGATACCACATTAAGAGATGGAGAACAAACACCTGGAGTCAGCTTTAATTTGGATGAAAAAGTGGAAATTGCCCAAAGGTTGGAAAATCTAGGGATTGATATTATTGAAGCAGGATTTGCCAATGCCTCGCCCGGTGATGCCGAGGCAATCAGAGCGGTTGCAAAAGCAGTTTCTAAGCCAATGGTGGTCAGCCTTGCACGCACCAATAAGGATGATATTGATGCTGTCATTAACACCTTGGGGGATATTGACAATACTGGCATACACATCTTTATCGCTACCTCCCCTATCCACCGCGAGCGCAAATTAGGTATGACGAAAGAACAGGTTTTGGAAAAAGCGGTTGAAAGCGTATCCTATGCCGCAAAATATTTTAAACATATCGAATTTTCCTGTGAAGACGCAACTCGTACCGAGCTTGAATTCCTTTCTGAGGTAGCAGAAAAGGTCATCGAGGCGGGAGCAACTGTCTTAAATTTTCCTGATACAGTCGGTTATACAACTCCAGAGGAATATACGAAACTTTTTCAATTCGTCCTTGAAAACGCAAAGGGTATTGAAAAGGTACGGCTGAGCTGTCATTGCCATGATGACCTAGGGATGGCACTTAGTAATAGCATTGCAGCCATCCAGGCAGGGGCTGTCCAGGTAGAAGGCTGTATTAATGGAATCGGTGAGAGGGCTGGAAACGTCGCCCTTGAAGAAGTGGCAGCACTTTTGGAAACACGGAAGGATTACTTCAACATCCAGACAGGTATCAAACTTAAAGAAATCGCCAAAACGAGCAAGCTTATCAGCAGGCTGACCGGGATTGCCATTCCTCCGAATAAAGCAGTAATTGGCGGAAATGCTTTCTCCCATTCTTCCGGTATACATCAGGATGGCGTGATTAAAGATAAAGCAACCTACGAAATCATGACGCCGGAAAGTATTGGTTTTAATGAAACAAAATTAGTTCTAGGCAAGCTATCAGGAAGGAATGCGCTTAAAAAGAGATATGAAGAACTCGGCTATTCAGTAAACGAAGCTCAACTAAAAGAGATTTTCAAAAAATACAAGGAATTGGCCGATCGGAAAAAGGATATTTTTGATGAAGATATTATTGCCCTATTGGAAACCCAGCCAAAAAATACAACTCCTTCTTCCTTTAGATTTCATGACTTTAGCTTACAGATCCTAAATCATAACCAATATCGTGCTTTTGTCAACATTATCGGCTCAGAAAATAACGATATAGAAGGAATTGGGGATGGTAATGGGCCGATTGATGCTATCTACAAAGGAATCGATTCAGCACTAGGTCTTGAGCTTGAGTTAATTGACTATAAGATCAATTCTATATCTAAGGGAAAAGACTCAATTGGAGAGGTTTTTGTTAAAGTCCGGAACAATGAAAAAATGGTTTCAGGAAGAGCGATTAACGTGGATATCATTGTTGCCAGCGCCAATGCCTATATAGATGCTATTAACCGCTTAAAGGCAGCAAATATAAAAACACTAAAAATATAAATGAAAACTCGCCGATTGGCAAGTCCGTTAGGACGGTTCATGAGGCGTAGTTGAATTTATGTGTTAGGAAAGAATAAATTTGGAAAATTTATTCTTTTCTATTAGCTAAATGAAAACTCCCCCTTGAAACCTTCCTTCAAGGGGGAATTATTTTGTACCTGTTTTTTAAATATTATTATTTAACTTTAATAGGTACAATCTTACCATCTTCAACCGCTGCCACTTCTAAATCACCATCGAAGCCGCCGCCTTCAAATTTGTTGAAAACATAAACTTTTGCTTTATCAGGAACATTTTCTACACCTTTTTGCATTGCTGCTTGAATTTTTTCAGCATCATCTACAGACCCGGCAGCCTTCATTGCTTCCGCAAAGATATACATCGCAATATAGTTTAATCCTGCTTCAGAACCAGGGACTTCTTTATACTTGTCTTGATATTTTTTAACAAAATCAGGAATAACTGGGCTGATTTTGGACTCTGCTAACGGCATTACGCCGATTGCACCGTTAAGCATATCGTATGAACCTGTTACTTTCTTCATTTCATCCAATTTGGCCTGGTCCATCACGATGAAACCACCTTTAAAGCCAAGTTCACGGGCCTGCTTGATAACTTTTGCAGTTGGTTCAGATGGACCACCGACAAATAGAACATCTGGCTTTTGTTTCAACGCATTCGTTACAACTGTAAAAAAGTCTGTTTCTTTAGCAAAGTCAATTGCAGATTCAAATACCACTTTACCGCCTTGTTTTTCCCAATAAGGCTTCAACTTTTCAGACCAATCCTTACCGTACTGAGAAGATGTTGGAAGGAACGCAATCTTCTTACCGAATTTCTCCATTTCATAATCAGTAAATGGCTTTAAATATCCATCGTAACGTGGAGGAATACGAACTGTCAGCTTGTTGCCCACTTCAGATACTTTCGGTTCACTTGTGTAAGCACCAATGAGGAATTTATCCTGCTGGTTGAAAACCTGCATTGCAAATACGCCGCCGCTGTGCGGAGTAAAGATGATTGGCGTCTTGTTTTCCTGAAGCAATCTCTTTGCGTTTGCACCTGTTTCGTTTGGAAGGTATTTATCGTCAAGAGAAACAATATTAAACTTGTACTTTTTGCCGCCAACTTCGATACCGCCGGCGCCGTTAAGTTCCTCAACAGCCATTTTAACACCGTTCAATGTACGCTCACCATAGAACGCAGCAGGTCCGCTTAACGGTCCTGAGTAACCGATGTTTACTGTTCCAGCATCTCCAGATTTGCTGTCTCCGCCGCCTGAAGAAGACTTATTTCCAGTAGTCTTCTCGCTTGTGCTGTTACAAGCGGCAAGACTAAATACCATTACCAAAGTAAAAATAATCATAAATACCGATTTCATTCTTTTCATTGGTTTTCCCCCTTAATAATTTTCGAAAGTTTGGTTAAAGATCCTTAGTGATAGCCTGGGAACCACCCCCTTTAAGATAATCGAAAGCTGTTATGCTTCAGGACCAGGCGGTTGAACCTATTACAGTCCATGCCACCTGAGTGCTGCTCTTTATGCTCCGATGTAGGCTTTTCTTACCTCATCATTAGCAAACAACTCTGCTGAAGTACCTTTAAGGACAATTGTTCCGTTTTCAAATACGTATCCTTTATCCGCAATCTTTAATGCTGCATTTGCATTTTGTTCGGCTAAAAGGATGGTTGTTCCCTCTTTGTTAATTTTTTGGATAACTTCAAACATTTGTTCAACTATTAATGGAGCCAGCCCAATTGAAGGCTCGTCCAATAACATTAGCTTCGGCTTTGACATGAGTGTTCTGCCAATGGCAACCATTTGCTGCTGTCCTCCACTTAAAGAACCGGCTGGATCGTGGCGCTTATCCTTTAAAATCGGGAACAATTCATACACATGCTCCAGCGAGTGCTTGATTTGGTCTTTCTTTCGGCGATGGACATACGCACCCATTTTTAAGTTCTCCTCCACAGACATGGCATGAAATAGCTTTCTGCCTTCCGGACACTGGCCAATTCCCCATTCCACGATTTTGTCAGCTGAAGACTTATTTAAATTCTTTCCTTCAAAAGTAATCCCGCCTACTGATGGTTTGTTAAGGCCGCTTATCGCCCGGAATGTTGTACTTTTCCCGGCACCATTTGAGCCTAGTAAAACGACAATCTCTCCTGCATTTACCTCAATATTGATGTCATGAACGGCTGTAAAGCTTCCGTATTTGACAGAGACATTATCAAGTTTAAGCACTGGCACTCCCTCCCAAATAAGCCTTAATGACCGTTTCGTTATTACGAATTTCCTCCGGCGTACCTTCAGCAATTTTTTCGCCATAACTTAGAACCATAATTTTATGGGCTATTCTCATGATCATTTGCATCTTATGCTCAATCAGGCAGACCGTAATTCCTTTCCCCACCATCTTCTGCATTAATTCAGCCAGACCATCTGTTTCACTGGGATTAACTCCGCCTGCCGGCTCGTCAAGGAAGACGATTTCTGGATCAGTAGCCAGGGCTAATGCGAAAGCTGTTCTTTTCTTTTCTTCCTGGGTTAGTCCGCCTGCCGGTTTATTCGCTAAATGCTTTAAATCGACAAATTCCAGCACTTCCATCGCTTTTTCACGGCATTGCTGTTCTTCTCTTTTCAATCTTGGTGTTCTTAAAATAGCATCAATCAGATTGGATTTAGTTCTTAAACGATGCCCGACAATAACATTGTCCAAAACAGTGGCCTGCTCAAACAGATTGGTTGTCTGGAAAGTACGGGCCACCCCAAGCTCTGCAATTTTATTAGAAGGAAGTTTCGTAATATCCTGCCCTTTGAAAATGACCTGGCCTGATGTAGGACTATGAAAGCCGCTAATTAGGTTGAAAAAAGTGGACTTACCTGCCCCGTTTGGACCAATGATAGCATTGATTTTCCCTTTTTCAATTGTAAAGTCGACATTATTGACTGCAACGTTACCGCCGAATTTCTTTGTCAGGTTTTTAGTCTCTAAATAACTCATGCTTACCCCTCCTTCACCTGATTTTCAGGCCGCAGTTCACTTTGGATATACGAATCCTTCCTGACAGCCTGCTGCTTTTCTTTCTTGGCCATGCGCTTTCGGTACACGTCTGTGACTCCGCCAACGATTCCGCGCGGATAAAAAATAACAAGGATCGTTAAAAGTGGTCCGAAAATAAGCATGCGGTACTGTTGAAAATCTTGAAGCAGCTGTGAAAGCCAAATAACAATCATAGTTCCAATCAGTGGACCAGTAAGTGTTCCGATACCGCCAACAACCAGGTAAGTCAGCAAATCAAAGATAATCGCAATGTTTCCGATATCCGGGCCGATGAAGCGTACAAAAGACGCATACAAAACTCCGGATAGCCCTGCAAAAAATGTTGATAATACAAACACTGTTAATTTATTTCTCCCAGTTGCAATTCCAATGGTTAGTGCTAAGTCTTCACTATTTCGAATCGCAATGTATGATCTTCCTGTAAGTGAATTAATAATTCGGTACATAACCAAAATGACTAGGAGAAGGAAAAATAAAACTAGATAATAATGTGATTTTTCCGTCTCAAATGTAATTGGACCGAAGCCTTGAGGTGCTGGAATCCCAATCAGACCACGAACACCTTCTGTTAAACTTTCCCACTTGTCTATCACGAGATAAATAATATAACCTAAGCACATTGTGTAAATGGCGAAAAAGTGTTCACTCGTTCTTAGTGCAATTAAACCTACGATCAACCCTATTAAACAAGTAATTACCAGCGATAAGACAAAGGCGAGCCAGAAACTCATATGGGCTTTTACTGTTAAAATCCCCAAACCGTATGCCCCAATCGCAAAGAATCCCGCATGTGCCAATGAAAGATAACCCGTATAGCCTGCAAGAAGGTTTAGTCCATAAACCCCAATCATCCAAATAAACGCTAAAGTCATTACGTGAATTAAATAGGTATTTGTTGTGATTAATGGAAACACGATAGAAACCAATACTAACAGAATGATAATATTTCTTTTGTTAAATACCGTTGACATTAATGTCCCCCCTTTGAAAACAATCCGGTTGGTTTAACCGTAAGAATAATAACGAGGATAAAAAAGGCAATAATGTCCTTATAGTCATTTGAAATGTAGGTCGCTCCCAAACTCTCGCTGAAGCCGATGATATAGCCGCCGACGATCGCCCCTGGAATACTGCCCATTCCGCCAAGAATAATAATGACAAAGGCTTTTAATATAACTAGCTGCCCCATACCTGGGAATACTAGATTAATAGGTGCCGAAATAGATGCAGCAATAGCTGCAAGTCCACCTGAAATCATAAAGGTCAACATCGCAACCCGGGTTGTATTGATTCCCACAAGGTTTGCACCCTCACGATTCTGTGACATCGCAATGATGGTGGAACCGGTATAGGTTTTTCTTAAGAAGAAATTTAATAGAATCATAACGATGACTGCAGCTACTACGATTAGAATTCTTTGCATTGTCAACGTTAATCCAAAAACCTCAACCACGTTGCCATATGGAGTAGGCATGCTCTGGTATTCAGCTCCCCAATAATATTGAGCGAAAGCTTCTAAGAATAAGAGGATACCAATGGCTGCAATTTTATCTTGGATTGGCGGCGATTCCCGAAGAGGGTGAAAAACCAGCCTTTCCATTAATACCCCAAGAAGACCAACAACGATGATCGAAATAAAAATGGCAATCCAGTAGTGAAGTCCAAATTTGGTCATCATGGTCAGCGTTATGTATCCGCCCATCATGTATAGTGCACCATGAGCAAAGTTTGGAATGTGCAAAATTCCATAAACTAGGGTTAAGCCTAATGCTACTAGTGCGTAAACACTCCCTATGGTTAAACCGTTAAACAACTGCTGAATAAGAATATCCATTGCTCTCCTCCTTTGTTTTTGTTAGTATAATTTTTTTCAAGAGGGGCCATCTCTAATATGGGCTCTCTTGATCATACACGTTTAATGCACCTGATTCTGAACAACCTTTGCATTTTCCTCTTCCTGAAGGGTGCGCCAGAGAATTTTGCCGCTGGAGGTCATTGGAAATACCTCTCTGAACTCAATCATGCGTGGATATTTATAGGCGGCCATGTGATGCTTGGACCACTCGATAATTTCTTCCTCGCTGACTTTGCCTTCATACCCTTCATTTAAGATAACAAAGGCTTTAACGTTTTCCCCTCTTCTAGGGTCTGGAACACCGACAACACAGGCTTGCTGAATTGCAGGATGCTTGTAAAGGTATGACTCGACTTCAGTTGGCCATACTTTGAATCCTGAGGCATTAATCATGCGTTTAACACGATCGACCATAAAGAAATATCCATCTTCATCAAAACGGCCAATATCCCCAGTACGGAAAAATCTTTTCCCATCAATCTCAAGATATGCTTCCCGATTTTCGTCATCACGGTTATAGTAGCCAACCATTACCTGCGGTCCATTGACAATAATTTCACCGACTTCACCTACTCCAAGTTCCTTTCCAGTTGACGGCTCGATAATTCTGGCGTCGACATCAAAGGAAGGGATCCCAAGACACTGCATTTTTGGACGATTCGGCGGATTGAAATGTGTCTGAGCAATTGTTTCTGAAAGTCCATAGCCTTCAATAAATCGCAAACCAGTCAGGTTAAATAATTTTTCACCAACCGCTTCTGGAAGAGCTGCTCCTCCGCCAGCTAAGTAGGTTAAGGAAGCAATGTCCTCCACCTTCAGATTTGGATTTGCAAGAAAATCGACAATCATAGTGGCGATTGTGACCCAATGGGTGCAGCCTAAGCTCTTTATTAATTCCACTGCCGCATCCCGATTCCACCTCGTCATAATGACCATCATGCTTCCGCTGAAAATTGGCATGTGCATGCTGTGCACCATACCCGTCACATGGAAAAGCGGCAAGGTCATCAAATGGATGGCATTTGGTGTTGTAGCGGACCAGTGGTAACAGCCTACAGTATTTGCATTGACTGACCGGTTAGTATGCATACAGCCTTTTGGAAGACCTGTTGTCCCTGATGTGTATGGCATAACTGCCAAATCATCACCTTTTGCTGTATGTTCCGATGGAGTAAGATTTGCCTGAATCGCATCAACCCAGTTGTAATGATTAGGATTGTTAACCACAAATCTTGGTGCCTCCACCTCTTTTGGAAGCATTTTTTCAAAACCTTCACCTATATAATCTGAATAGGCTGCCAGGAGCAGATGCTCCAAGGAGGTTTTTCCTAACAGAGGCTGAACTCGATCTAAGAGTTCTTGTCCAGCGATTACTGTTTTAATTTCACAGTCGCGAATGTAAAATTCCAGTTCATCCGCAACTAGCATTGGATTAATTGGGACTACAACAGCGTTGGCCCTTAGAATGGCGTAGAAACCAATCACAAATTGCGGGGAATTTTGCATAAAGAGCAGGACTTTGTCCCCTTTTTTTACTCCTAACTTACGCTCTAAATATCCGGCCAGGGCATTTACTTCTTCATCTAATTGCTGGTAGGTCAATTTATTCCCATAGTAGAAGATAGCATCCTGATCAGGATAACGGGTTGCACTTACACTAAGATTGTCATAGAGTGAAGTGGCAGGGACTTTCAATGATTTTGGGATTTTAGGCCAATGCTGATAATGAAGAGTTAACAATCTCGATCTCTCCTTTTTGCAAGAATGCTAGATGTTCGGCGTGTAAACGCTGTCATTGCTTATTCCGTTTAAAATAAGGTCAAGAAATATATCCGCAACCTTTTCTTCAGGGACCTCTCCCTCCGGGTTGAACCAATAATAGCTCCAGTTGGTCATGCCAAGAATAGCCATTGTTATTATATCGGCGCGGCCATTTTGGAGGATTCCCTTTGTGATACCTTCTTCAATTAATTTTTGGACATTATGACGAAATGCGCTTCGTTTTTCCTTAATTTCCAGAAAATTATCTCTGCTTAAATGGCGCATTTCTCTGGTAAATATCCGGGCACTTCTCAATTCGATTTTAATGGTGCTAATCTGCATTAGAATCATCTCATGCAGTTTTTTGGCAAAATCATACAAAGGATTATTCAAGATTTCTTCTTGCTGTTTGATGATTGACTCAATATACAACAAATGAATTTCCTTTAATAATTCCTCTTTACTGTTGAAATAGTAATAAAACGTACCCTTTGTTACACCCAGTTCCTGGACAATATCTTGTACCGAAGTTGACTTAAAACCATTTTTATCGAATAGTAAAATCCCCGTCTCCATTATCTTTCGCTTCATCGGTTTATCCTTTCAGCATTTAAACTAAAGTCCTGCTGTAATTGAATGTGGCTACAGCGTCTGACACCAAAATTGACTTATCTCTTAAAATAAGGTGTTTGGTCAAGTTTGGTGTCAGACACCTAGGATAGTACCACTACAGTCAGTACCTTGTTTTTATTCGCTCTCGATGATTGTTGCGATTCCTTGGCCGCCGCCAATGCAGGCGGTAATAAGGGCATATCTTCCACCGGTGCGTTTGAGTTCGTAGCATGCTTTGGTGACGAGGATGGCACCTGTTGCTCCCAGCGGGTGGCCATGGGCAATGGCCCCTCCGTTAACATTGACTTTTTCCATATTCATTTCAAGCTCACGGTTGCAAGCAATTACTTGCGCTGCAAAAGCTTCATTGATTTCGATTAAGTCTATGTCTTCTAGGGATAATCCTGATTTTTCAAGAACCTTTCTAACAGCCGGAACAGGGCCGATTCCCATGATATTTGGGTCAACACCTGCAACTGCAGAGTGGCGAATCACAGCAAGAGGAGTTAAATTTAATTCCTCCGCTTTTTCCCTGGACATGATGACTAGAGCCGAAGCTGCGTCATTTAGACCAGAGCTGCTGCCTGCAGTGACTGTTCCATCCTGAAGGAATGCTGGCGGCAGTTTTGCCAATCCTTCAAGGGTGGTTTCCGGTCTTGGGTGCTCATCTTTTTTGAACACAATCGGATCACCTTTTTTAACAGGAATAGTGATGGGAACGATTTGTTCGTCAAAGCGGCCTTCTTCCATAGCAACTTTCATGCGCTGTTGGCTTTGGTACGCGAATGCGTCCTGCTCTTCCCGCGAAATATTATATTTTTTCACGAGATTCTCTGCCGTAATCCCCATCGGCGGATCACCGATTTCTTTAGGAGAGAGCTGTGACTTACGGAAACTTGGAGGATTTGCACTAAACGGTTTTTCCGCCCGGTCCATTAAATAAGGGGCACGGCTCATGCTTTCAGTTCCGCCTGCAATGTAGATGTCCCCATCTCCGGATTTGATAGCCTGAGCTGCTAAATTAATAGCATTAATCCCAGAACCGCACTGTCTGTCGATTGTCAGACCCGGAATGTCGATTGACAGCCCCGTTTGTAATGCCGTTAACCTAGCAATATTTCCACCGCCTGATAAAACATTTCCAAAAATTACATCGTCTATCATATCAGGCGTGATTTTTGCTCTTTTTACCGCTTCTTTAATTACTTCTGCACCATAAACATGTGCTGGAACACTCGCTAGTGCACTTCCCTGCCTGCCAATGGCAGTTCTAACTGCCGAAACAATGACAGCATCTCTTTTCATTAAGCGAATCCCCTCCTGCTTTTTTATATTTATGATTCCAATGATTCCTTACATCACATGCGAGCCGCCGTCTACAACGACGATTTCCCCGGTTACAAAGTCTGAAGCTCGTGAGGCAAGGAACAGTGCTACACCTTTCATATCTGTATCAGTTCCAAACTTACGTAATGGAGTGCCCTCTAAGATGGCTTCACCGCCAGCATCAAGAAGACCTTTTGACATTTTTGTTGGGAAGAATCCCGGTGCAATTGCATTAACATAAATACCATGGTGTCCCCATTTCACAGCTAAATCTTTTGTGAAAGTAATGACTGCCCCCTTGCTGGCATTGTAACCAATCGCATTCATGTATTTTGGATTTGACCCCTGCAGGCCTGCTACAGAAGCTATATTAATGATTTTACCGCCCTTTTGTTCAATCATTACTCTTCCGACTGCTTGAGACATTAAGAATGTACCGGTTACATTCGTATTCATTACCTTGTTCCAAGCCTCAAGCGGCATTTCTTCTACGGGTGCTCCCCAAGATGCACCACTGTTGTTGACAAGAATGTCGATGCGTCCGAACTTTTCTATCGTCCGTTCCACAACGTTTCTAACATCTTCAGGGTTCGAGACATCACATTTTAATGCTAGACTCTCGACGCCAATCTTCTTTAATCCTTCACTTACTTCCTCACAGGCTTCTAGTTTGCGAGAACAAACCACGACATTGGCGCCTGCCTCTGCAAAACCTTCGGCAATTTGCTGGCCAAGGCCTCGGCCTCCGCCGGTTACAATTGCGACTTTACCTGTTAGATCAAAAAGTTCTTTAACATGCATCTATTTGTTCCTCCTAGTACGATTAACGGTATTTTTTCAATTCGTAGCGGGCAATAGCGCGCTTATGCACTTCATCCGGACCATCAGCCAATCTTAGTGTACGGATATTTGCCCAACTTGCGGCTAGAGGAGTGTCCTGGCTCACACCAGCGGCGCCAAATGCTTGAATGGCACGATCAATTATCTTTAATGCCATGTTAGGGCCTACCACTTTAATCATAGCGATTTCGCCTTTTGCCTCTTTATTTCCAACAGTATCCATCATGTAGGCCGCTTTCAATGTAAGTAAACGGGCCTGCTCGATTTCGATTCTTGCTTCAGCAATCCATTCCTGAACAACGCCTTGCTCGGCAATTTTCTTACCGAATGCAGTCCGTTCTTGTACGCGTTTGCATAACAGTTCAAGTGCCCGTTCAGCCGCACCGATGGTTCTCATGCAGTGATGGATTCTTCCTGGTCCAAGACGTCCCTGTGCAATTGCGAAACCTTTCCCTTCGCCCCAAAGCATATTTGAAGCCGGTACACGAACATTGTTGTATTCAATTTCAGCATGGCCATGCGGCGCATGATCATAGCCAAATACTGTCGTTACACGCTTGATTGTAACTCCCGGAGAATCGAGCGGTACTAGAATCATCGATTGCTGCTCATGTTTTGGTGCTGTTGGATCATTTTTACCCATAACAATCGCAATCTTACAGCGAGGGTCTCCTGCGCCCGATGACCACCATTTTGTTCCATTGATGACATATTCATCGCCATCACGGATAATGCTTGCCTGAATATTGGTGGCATCTGATGATGCAACATCCGGCTCTGTCATTGAGAAACAGGAGCGAATTTCGCCATTTAACAACGGCTTTAGCCATTTTTCTTTATCTTCTTCAGATCCGTAACGGACCAATACTTCCATATTTCCGGTATCAGGTGCAGCACAGTTAAACACTTCTGGCGCAAAATGGACTCGTCCCATGATTTCGCAAAGCGGTGCATATTCAAGGTTCGTTAAACCGGCACCGTATTCACTCTCTGGTAAAAACAAGTTCCATAAACCAGCCTGCTTAGCCTTTTCTTTTAATTCTTCCATGATTGGCGGAATCTTTGAAAATGGATCGTTTTTATCAATTTGATCATGATAGAGCTGTTCATTTGGATAAATATACTCTTCCATAAATTCAGTAAGCTTTTTTTGCAATTTTACTACCTTATCGGAATAACTAAAATTCATCCTTACCACTCCTCTTTTTTCTACATACTAACTAGTTGGTATGTCGAATAACCTAATATTATTAAAAATTTTTCGAATATTCAATTCGATATTTTCGACAAATTTCTCATTGTTATAGTAGAATTATATTTTTATAATTTTTTTACGAGCAGCTTTTCGAATTACTATATAATTCAGCAATCATTCTTAAATAAACAAGGACGCATTCCGTAAGAAATCCCTATATTAATCTAGTATTTTTAGTCGAAACTTTTTTAAAAATAATATTGGGAAATTTCTTCTCTATGCATTTCTGACTATCTTATAGGTACCGGTTCCTTTGGCAATTAATGTTGGATTATCATCAATAATTTCCGCTTCCATCACAGCCAATTTATAGCCCTTTTGGAGAAGTTTAGCCCTTGCAAAAAGATGGCCGGTATTTGCTGGAGCAAAATAGTGAACATCCAGATTCAAAGCTGTAACCGGGCATTGATATAGGGAACGGAGAGCGATTGATTGCACCGTATCAAGCATCGAGGCGTGAACTCCTCCATGCAGGCTTTTATTCGTATTTAGCAGGTCGTTTTTTATTGAAAGCTTCAGCAAAATCTCTTCCTCTGAGGAATTTACGAGTTCAAATCCGATATGCTTAAAAAATGGATTCCTTTCCATCATTTCATATATCTCCCAATCCAGTCGGGGCACCCTATCACCACCTTTCAATTACTTCATTGTTTAATCGGACTCGCCTTGAACATGCCTATAGCCTTTGCAGCTACAGCACCATCCTGTCCAAATACGATTCCCTCAGCTGTTATAACTTTTTCTTCGATATTCAATATTTTTGTTTTTGCATGATAGTTTTCTTTCGGCCTAAGATCAAAAAAGGACACGTTAAGGTTAATCGTCGTAGCGAACGAATTTGTTTCCAGGGAGGCTGTCGCCCCCATAGAAATATCCAGCATCGTGGAAAAAACGCCAGGATGGACTGTTCCATCATCCTGCAGCAAAATAGTCTGAAGCGGCAAATCAAGGTGAAACGTGTCAGTTTTAGTACTGTTAAAACCCAAGTATTCAAAAAATGTCGATCTCGTAACTGGTAATTTCACATTTCCTGCCCTTTCCTATTGGTAAACTGCTTCAACCAGGATTGCCATTCCTTGGCCGCCGCCAACGCAAAGAGTGGCAATTCCGTATTTTTCACCACGGCGTTTCAATTCATAAATCAGCGTTGTCATAATCTTCGCACCAGTGGCACCAAGCGGATGGCCCAAAGCAATCGCACCACCATTCACATTCACTTTGGATGGATCTAAGTTTAACTCACGAATAACAGCAAGTGATTGCGAAGCGAACGCTTCATTCAGTTCGATTAAACTAATCTCATCAAGCGTTAAGCCTGTGCGTTCAAGGAGTTTTTTCACTGCAGGAACCGGGCCGATACCCATAACTTCAGGTGATACTCCAACAGCAGTCCAATCGACAATTCGCGCCAACGGTTTTAAGCCTAATTTCTCGGCATGACTGCCTGATGATAATACTAGCGCAGCCGCCCCGTCATTCCGCCCACAGGCATTACCAGCCGTAACCGTGCCATTTTGTTTAAACGCCGGCTTTAGGCGGCTTAATGCCTCGATGGTTGTTTCAGGTCTTGGGTGTTCATCCTCCGTAAACCAAACGGATCCTTTTTTCCCTTTGACTTCTACAGGGACAATCTCGTCCGCAAAGCGTTTCTCACTGATGGCTGCAGCCGCTCTGCGCTGGCTTTCCACCGCAAATGCATCCTGGTCCTCGCGGGAAATCGAAAATCTCTCAGCGACATTTTCCGCCGTTATTCCCATTCCAAGCCCGCTGCCGTATGTCTCCTTAGGCTGCTGGCCGGCCTCAGTATTGGAGTCAACCAGCTTTGGATTATCACCGCCAAAACGGGTGTTTCTTAGGTAAATAGGAGCATTACTGAGGCTTTCTGTTCCCCCAGCGACTACAATATCTGCATGACCAAATGCGATTTGCTGAGCCCCTGAAGCAACTGCCTGCATTCCTGAGGCACACAAACGATTAATCGTAAATGCTGGCGCTGTTTCCGGAACCCCTGCACGAAGCGCAGCTACTCTGGCTACATTGGAGGATTCTGTCGTTTGTCTAACCTCTCCTAAAATCACTTCATCGACTTGCTCAGGCTTAATACCGGCGCGATCAACAGCCTCCTTAATTGCAACCGCTGCCAACTGTCCGGAATTAAGACTTTTTAATGTACCACCATATCTCCCAACTGGAGTTCTTACTGCACTTAAAATGACAATATCATTTTGCATACTAAATCCCCCTGTCCCTAGATTAATAGTTTAGCTGTATTCCTTCTCTAACTGAGCAGCAATAATGTTTTTCTGAATCTCTGAAGTTCCTTCATAGATTCTTGTGATCCTCGCATCACGATAAAAGCGTTCAACCGGATAGTCTGCAATATACCCAATTCCTCCATGGATTTGAACGGCCTTATCAGCGACACGATTGTAGACCTCGGAACCATATAACTTCAGCATCGCTGCTTCTTTAATGACCTTCATTCCTTGGTCGACCATCCAGGCAACGCGATACGTAAACGAACGCAATGCTTCGATATCTACTGCCATCTCGGAAAGCATGTGACTGACTGCCTGGTTCCTAATGATTGGTTTGCCAAATTGAATTCTCTCAAGGGCATATCGCGTTGACATATCGAGAAGCTTTTGGCAGGAGCCCAAATTGCGGGATGCCAAACCAGCACGTCCGTTGGCAAGAATTTTCAGGGCATTCATATAGCCGCGACCTTCTTCACCAAGCACATTTTCCACTGGAACCTCGCAATCTTCAAAAATCAATTCTGCTGAATGAGACCCTCTTAAGCCCATTTTTTTCTCAACAGCCCCCACCCTGAAACCGGGGAAATCCTTTTCTACAATGAACGAGGTGATACCCTTGACCCCTTTAGACGGGTCGGTCACAGCCATCACAGTGAAAACGCTCGCTTCAGTAGCATTAGTAATATAATGCTTCAAGCCGTTTAAGATAAATTTATCGCCCTTACGAACAGCGGTTGTTTTCAAGTTAGCAGCATTGGACCCCGCTTCAGGTTCGGTTAAGGCAAATGCGCCAATTTTTTCACCGCTTGCCATTTCTGGCAAATACTTACGCTTTTGCTGCTCATTTCCCATTTCAACAATCCCGACCGAACCGATGCCAGTATGGGCGCCAATTAACGTGGTATAGCCATTATGCGTCTGGCCGATTTCCTCGTATAAGGCACATTTGCCGACCATGCCGATTCCAAGGCCGCCGTATTCCTCAGGAATACTTAAACCGAAAAGCCCCATCCCTTTTGACATATTGATAATTCTCTCCGGAATTTGGTTCTCCTCTTCAATTTGCATCGCAACCGCTTCGACTTCGGTTTGAATAAATTCTCTTACATTCTTTTTTAAAAAGAGAATATCCTCATCCAGTTCAAAGTTCATGACCAAATCCCCTCCGTTATGCTTTAAGCCTTTTTTGCTTCTTCTACAAGGATTCTTTTTAAGAGCTTTCCTACTGTGTTTCGAGGCAGGGATTCTCTTATTTCAAATTCTTTCGGTACTTTGTAGCGGGTAAGGTTTTGGTAGCAATGTTCCTTTAATTCTTGAATATTGATTTCCTTACCGGCTTTTGGAACAATATAGGCCTTGACGATTTCGCCGGCTTCCTTATCCGGAATCCCGACTACAGCTGCTTCTAATACAGCAGGATGTTCATATAAAACCCCTTCAACCTCCTGAGGGTAAACATTAAAGCCCCCGACAATCACCATTTCTTTTTTTCTTCCAACTATATAAAAGTAGCCCTCTTCATCCATCGTTGCCAAGTCACCGGTATAGAGCCAGCCATCTTTAAGTGCTTGGGCCGTTTCTTCTGGTTTATTCCAGTATCCAAGCATGACCTGCGGCCCCTTTATTAAGATCTCACCGACTGTCTTTTCCGGTACATCCACACCATTTTCATCAACAATCCGACAGTCTGTAGCTGGCAGAGGAATCCCAATGCTGCCTATTTTGCTTACGCCATCAGGCGGATTCCGATGAGTAGTAGGAGAAGTTTCCGATAGTCCATAACCTTCCCCAATCGGCACCCCCGTTAGGTCCTTCAATTTTTTCATAATTTCAATCGGCAATGGAGCCGATCCGCTTGTACAGACTTTAAAGCAGGTTAAATCATATTGATCTATTCCTGGGTAATTAGCAAAAGCATTATACATTTTTGGAACTCCCGGGAAGAAAGTTGGCCTGTAGGTTTGAATAAGTCCCAGAACCTTCTCAAGCTCAAACCGATTTACTAAGAGAATGGCCGCCCCGAGGTAAATTGGCAGATTCATGCCGCTTGTCATACCGTAAACATGGTAAAGCGGGATTGCGGTCAAAATTATTTCCTGTCCGTAAACCATTTTACTTCCATAAAGAACCTTGCTCTGAAGCACATTCGCGATCAAGTTAAAATGCGTCAGCATGGCACCTTTCTTTTTACCGGTTGTTCCTCCTGTATATTGAATAACTGCAATGTCTTTCTTGGCTGAAATTGAACATGTTTCCTGTAAAGGAACGGCATTTTCAATTAATTCCGAAATAGTGTCATTGGCATAATTTGAATCACCTGTAGAATATATCCTCTTAAATGAATAAATTTCAGAAATATTCACAATTTTTTCAAGACCATCCGGCTCAGCTACCAAATAAGCGGTTTCAGAATCATTGAATATTTCTAGCAGTTCCCTAGGTGTATAGTGCGGATTGATTTGCACGACAATCATCCCAAGCTTCAGGGCTGCATAATAGGAAACAACATAAATAGGGTGATTTCCGACCATCAACCCCAGCCGTTCCCCTTTTTCTGCTCCATGCTCTTTCCAAGCAGCTGCCAGCCTGTCAACCTTATCTTTCAAGTGATAGTAGGTCAACTTTTCATTTTCATAAATAATTGCCGTCTTCTCAGGGTATTTTTCAGCTGTGTGATCCAAAAATGTGTAAAGGCTCATTTCTGGAAATTCTATAGAAGATGCCGCAGTTTCAGGATAGTGGCCAAGCCAAGGACGTTTGTGTTGTAATTGCAATTCAGACACCTCTTTTAGCACATGATTACTCAAACGTTTCTCGTTTGAAAGTTTAAAAGATGATAAATAGTATTTAGGATTGGGGTTTCCACCCCTAATTCTTTTCCTTTTTTCACGATATAACCAGCAATTGATTCCAGTTCCAGCGGTTTTCCTTTAAGTTTATCCTGGAGCATCGAGGTTTGGTGGCCTTGGGCAAACTGCCCTTGCATCATGATCGTTTCATATTGGTCTTCCTCGATTTCAACACCTGCTGCTCTTGCAACAGCAATAGCTTCCTGACAGATTTTTATAGCCGTTTCTTTTAATCCCTTGTCCTCATAAATAGCCCCAACCTTTGCTTCTATTAAGGCAGTCAGCGGGTTGAAGGTGACATTCCAAAGTAATTTTTTCCACTTGATTTTTAAAATGTCACTAGTTGGAAAGGCTTCAATATTAGCACTGTTAAAAAGCTCTTGAATGACATTGAGTCTTTCCTGTAAATCTTCCTGTAAAGCTCCAAATACTAGCTTTGGCGGGACACCGATTTGTTTTACAGTGCCTGACTCCGTCACACCCGCTTGTATATATGCAGCCGCAGATAAGACCCGGCCTCTGCCAAATACGGAAGCAAGAACATCTTCATTATCTACCCCATTTTGGAGAGTCATAATCACGGATGATTCCTTTAATACGTGGGTAAACTTCTCAGCCATTTCCATGGTGCTGGTTGACTTAACACAAAACAACAGCAGATCTACATCGATAAAGTCCTCATAACAATCGGTGAACTTTGCCTCCACTGTGAAGGATTCGGAATCGCTTTCAATTGTCAGTCCATTTTCCAGCATTCTTTCAAGATTTTTTCCCCGAGCTAAAAAAATGACCTCATTACCCGCCCTTTTTAAAAGGCCGCCAAAATAACCACCGACCGCACCTGTACCGGCCACGCCAATTTTCATGCTGTATCCCCCTGAATATTCCATATGTATCGCTCTGAAAGGGATTCACTTCCCCCTTCAGAGAACATGATTAATCTAATAAATCCGGTTGTTCCTTGACAATCCGATTCCATAATGGCTGGAACTGAAACCATCCCGCACTGGAAGTACCGACCGTATTATAAGTATTGCTGGCACTTTCGTTATCAATAATCACCGGTTTACCAACTGCTTCAGCAAGAAGCTGTGCCTGACAGGAGCGTTCCATCGTAATAAACCACCAGGCAGCCTCATCAACAGACCTTCCGACCGTTAAAAGACCATGGTTTCTTAGGATACAGGCTTTCTTATCACCAAGGGCTTGGCCAATCCGTCTGCCTTCTTCAATTTCATGAACAACTCCAGTAAAATCATCGAACAAGGAATGATCCTGGTAAAATGCACATGCATCCTGTGTAATTGGATCTAGAAGGCGTCCTAGCGAAGACCATGACTTCCCATAAACTGAATGTGCATGGGCAGCTGCAATAATATCGGGCCTTGCAGCATGGACTTGCGAGTGAATAGCGAATGCGGCCCGGTTTACCGGATAATTTCCTTCGACAACTTCACCTTGATGATTGCAGAGAATTAAGTCAGAAGCGCTGATTTGGCTGAAATGCATGCCGAACGGGTTTACCCAGAAGTGATCCTTCAATTCAGGGTCGCGTGCAGTAATATGACCGGCGACACCTTCATCAAATCCAAATTTTGAAAATAAACGGAAGGCAGCAGCCAATTTTTGTTTTAAATGCTGGCGTTCCTCTTCGACAGAGGAAAATACCGGCGGCTTATAACTTAATTTTAATTTGACCGTCATATAATCATCCCTTTTTAAATTTAAATTTGATGTGATTTAAGCTCCAATCAGCAACCGATAACAATAAACCCAGCATTCAGAGGGGAGTCCATCTTTCGTGCCGGGTCTATTGCTTCAATCTGCAATTCTGTCTTTCATGTTAGTATAGCTGGTATACAACTTCGCCTTTTATTACATCCTTACCTTGCTGGTTCACAGCCTGGACATCGAAGCGAAGCTGATTATCTTCCTTGTTCTTTAAAGATGCCTTTAACGTAATCACGTCATTTAAGAAAACCATACCTTTAAAACGGATTGAGTAATCCTTGACAAAGCCTTCTTCATAATATTCCGTAAACAGCTTGGCCAGATTTCCCATCGTCCACATGCCATGAGCAATGATCCCCGGCAGACTTGCTTTTTTTGCTTCTTCGTCAATTGTATGGATCGGATTAAAATCTCCGGAAGCACCTGCATATTTAATCAGGTCTATCCTGGAAACAGGTGATAACTGGATTTCCTTTAAGGAATCACCGGTTTGCAATTGAGTAAGTGAACTCATTTCGCCAACACCTTCCTTACAGCTTCAGATATGACTACAGTGGAGCTAGAAGTGAAAATGACATTTCCTTCTGAATCCTCACCACAGTTTTCCATAACCAGGAAGCCCATTTCTCCAAAGTTCCCTTTTTTCTCAAAGTAATTTTTCACTTGAGAATAACAATAAATTTCCTCACCTACAAATAATGGGCGCGCATAATGGAAGGACTGCTCCCCATGAATCAAGCCTATATTAGGCAGGTGTAAGCCTTCAATCACCCCATATTCAAATACCCTTGGAAAAGTTGGAGGGGCAATGTTCTTTTGGTAACGTGAGAGCCTGCCGGCATCCTCATCGAAATAGATTGGATTCAAATCGCCAATTGCTTCGGCAAATTTCTTAACGGCTCCTCTTTCAACCGCATTTTTCACTTTATTAGATCGCTTGCCAATTTGATCTTTGAACAATTTAGCTCACTCCTAAATTAACATTTTGGTCCGCCAGCAACATAGATAACCTGCCCGTTCACAAACCCTGAATTCTCATCTGCAAAGAACGCAACTGCATTTGCTATATCAGCAGGTTTACCGCTTCTGCCGACAGGAATATTCGATACACTTGCTTGGATCATTTGTTCAAAGGAAATTCCAATTCTTTCAGCCGTTGCTTTTGTCATATCCGTTTCGATAAATCCAGGAGCAACCGAGTTTGCTGTGATTCCATAACGTCCAAGTTCAATTGCAAGGGTTTTCGTAAAGCCCTGAAGGCCTGCTTTTGCTGCTGCATAGTTTGCCTGACCCCGGTTGCCTAGTGCAGAAGTTGAAGAGATATTGATGATCCGGCCATATTTTTGCTCAACCATGTATTTTTGAGCAGCTCGTGCAGCATTAAAGGACCCTTTTAAGTGAACATCCATGACTGTCTGCCAGTCAGCATCAGTCATTTTGAACAATAAATTATCGCGGATTACCCCAGCATTGTTAACAAGAATATCAATGCGGCCAAAAGCATCATGGACCTCTTTAACTGCAGCCTCTACCTGCTCAGGATCCACAACATTGGCAACCTTCGCATAGACTTCATAGCCTTTTTCTTTCAGTTCGCTAGCTGTTTCACTTAATGCCTCTTCATTTAAGTCGATTAGAGCAACTTTGGCTCCTTCTTCTGCAAAATACTCGACAATACCTTTGCCGATTCCACGGCTTCCGCCAGTGACAAACGCAACTCTTCCTTCAAATCTTCCAGCCATTTTTGTTCCTCCTTGCATCCGTATGTTTAGTTTATTTTTCAGACAACGCTTACAATAAGCTTATTAAATACCTAGTTTCACATGGCCCTTAATCAGGTTACGAGAAATAATCAGGCGCTGAATTTCATCAGTTCCGTCGTAAATTCTCCAAAGTCTGGCTTCACGGTACCAGCGCTCAATTGGCAATTCTCTTGTATAACCCATACCGCCATGAATCTGCATAACTTTGTCAACCACACGGTTACCCATATTAGCACCATAAAGTTTTGCCATGGATGCATAATGACGATTATCTTCGCCTTGATCAAGTGTCCATGCTGCGTTTAACACAAGCCATCTTGCTGCTTCAATATCAACAGCACTATCGGCAATCATCCATTGAATCGCTTGTCTTTCTGCAATTGGTTTACCGAAAGTCTCGCGTTCTTTTGCATAATCAATCGCCATTTGCAATAAACGTTCTGCTGTACCAACCGCTCTAGCACCAACAACCCATCTTGCAAAGCCAATCCACTCAAGTCCAAGATTATAACCTTTATGCAGTTCGCCAAGAATGTTTTCTTCCGGAACGCGGACATTATCAAATACCAATCCGGCTGGGCCCCATTCTCCCATGGTATGTATAAATTCTGATTTCCAGCCCATATCACGGTCTACGATGAAGCATGTTACACCTTCACGGCCTCTTGTTTTTTGATGCAATTCTTTATCAGTAATCGCAATGGCCATAACGAAATCTGCTTCATTTCCGCCAGTAATGAATGTTTTTTCGCCATTTAGGACCCATTCATTGCCATCTTTAACAGCGGTCATTTTAATGTTTGTCGTATCAGATCCAGCACCTGGTTCAGTCATAGCAAAACAGGATTTCTTTTCACCGTTAATAGTTGGAATTAGGTATTTTTTCTTTTGTTCTTCATTACCATAGTAGAGGATGTTATCAGCAGAACCACCAAATGAGAATGGTACGAATGTTTTGGAAACCTCCATGTAAACAAGTGCCATCATCATTTGTCCAAGATCGGCACCGCCGTATTCTTCTGGTGTGTTAATTCCCCAGAAACCGGCTTCCTTAGCCTTTAACCGTAATTCTTGTAATTTGCCCTCCGGCAGGCTTGGCTTACCTTCCCGCTCTCTTCTAAGAACTTCATTTTCTAGTGGCATTAGTTCTTTTTCAACAAACTTTCGAATCGTCTGCTGAACCATTTTTTGTTCGTCTGTTAAACGTAAATGCATGACCTTCACTCCATTCTAGGATTCTAGTATTTTACTGCAATTAATATTATGCCGGTTTAGTTTATTACATACCTACCGGTTGGTATGTTTAAGATTATTTTATTTCGAAATTTCAGAAAAAACAAGTTTAAATTTAAATTTATATTTAAATTTTTTTCAGATAGACTATTTTTCATTTTCTTAACAAATGATAAAGATGATATTCATCGCGAATATCATCGTTTCAAAATCCTAATTTGAGGTGATTTGATGAGCTACAGAGAGCGTTTAGATGCACACTCGGATATGTTTGTAAAAAATTCGACAAGGCATAAGCGTCAGAAATCTCAGGTGAATGGCGAAACGCAAATGTCTCAAAACAACATCATCTTAAGGAGTAATGCCAAAGCCCACCGCTGGTAGGGATTTGACAGTGAAACGAATCAGGAAACCTTTTTCCGGGACAGCATTCCTGGGAAAAGGTTTTTCTTTTTATATTCGAACGGATATTGATTTTGATTGGTAGAAGGGTTACCATAAAATCTAGCTAATTATTCAATTTATTGGAGTGTTAGGTCATGTTTGAAGAATTCATAATTAGAAATGCAGAAATTAAGGATTTAGAAGATATTGTTCACATATATAATACAACCATTCAAAGCAGAATGGTGACTGCAGATTTAGAGCCTATCAGTGTTGAAAGCCGGACGGAATGGTTTCACGATCATTCACCTGAATTTCGGCCATTATGGATAGTAGAACAAGATGGGAATATTTGCGCATGGGTAAGCTTTCAATCCTTTTACGGGAGACCTGCCTATAATGGCACTGCTGAAATCAGTATATACATTCATCCCGATTACCGCGGTAAGAAGCTTGGTAAATATCTGATCCAAAAAGCGATCGAAGCCTGTCCGAAAATTGGCATCAAGACCTTGCTTGGCTTTATATTTGCCCATAATGATCCAAGCATTAAACTCTTTAACAGCTTTGGTTTTGAAAAATGGGCTCATCTTCCAAAAGTAGCCGAATTAGATGGGATTGAAAGGGACTTGCTTATCCTCGGCAAAAGAGTTTACTAAACATTTGAACCTTGCCTGATTTTCCATGAATATGATGTTTATAAATCATCCATTATCTAGTAATATAGATTAAAGAAAAATATAATACCCAGTTAGGTGAATTGGAGATTTTCATGCAGAATAAAAAGCTGATTATCATCTACTTTTTTACTAGTTTAATATGGATTTATGGTTCAAACTATCTGGTTTCGCATTTTGTACCAGAATCTTATACAGAAATAATTGCACGGATTAAGGAAATTTTTTATATAATGGTCACCGGTGCATTCATTTATTTCTTTATGAATAAATCGAATGAATTAAACGCCTCAAAGGAAGACCAGCAGCGCCTTTCTACCCTGATTAATTCAATGGTGGACTTCGTCAACTTTAAAGATGGCGATGGCAGATGGATTGAAGCCAATGATTTCGGCTTACAGCTATTCCAGCTTGAACATGTTGATTATCGGGGCAAAAAAGATTCCGAATTGGCCGAGCATACGGATTTTTATGCCGAAGCTCTTAGAAATTGCGAGATTTCGGATGAAGAAACTTGGCAAAATAAAAAAATTACCCGTGTAGAAGAGGCTCTTCCCCTTCCAGATGGGTCTGTAAAAGTTTTCGACACGATCAAGGTCCCTCTCTTTCATTCCGACGGTTCTAGGCAAGGGCTCGTTGTTATCGGCCGGGATATAACGGAAAGAAGGGAAATGTTAAAACAACTCGAAGAACGGGAAGAGCGTCTGCGAAGAACTGAAAAGCTGTCGGTAGTCGGTGAACTGTCAGCAAGCGTAGCCCATGAAATTCGCAATCCTCTCACTTCCCTTAAAGGCTTCGTACAGCTCCTAAAAGTCGAGGATGAAAAACACCAGTTTTATTATCAAATCATGCTCGATGAGCTGGACCGAATTAATCACATTGTCGGAGAACTGCTATTGCTGGCGAAACCTCAGGCCGTACAATTTACAAATGCGGATGTAAAAAAACTTTTAAATGATGTCATTTCATTACTAAGCTCTGAAGCCAGTTACCATAATGTCCAAATTGAAGCCCATTTTCCAAATGAAGAAATGACGGTTGAATGTGAGCCGAACCAATTGAAACAATTGTTCATAAATATCATAAAAAACGCGATTGAAGCTTCAGGGAATGGCAGCATGGTTAGCATTTCTTTTAAAAATATGGAGCCTGGAATGATCTCGATTGTTGTCGAAGACAACGGCTGTGGTATTTCTGAGGAAAGACTTGCTAAAATTGGCGAACCTTTTTATTCATCCAAAGAAAAAGGAACCGGTTTAGGATTGACTGTTAGCTTTAAAATTGTTCAATCACATCATGGCACCATTCATTTTGAGAGCAAGGAAAATCAAGGAACATCCGTTCACATTGGACTCCCAATAATGCAGGCAAGCAATTTTCAATCCCATCATGATAACAAAAAACAGCCTTCACTGAGTTAAATCAAGGCTGTTTTTTTGCTATATATGCTAAAGCAACTAATACTATTACTGACTGGATTGTTGATTAGGCTGCTGGGTCGATTGCTGTTTCGGTTTCTTCTTTCTATTTCTAATAAACGCGATAACTAGTAATAATAATGGAAAGATAATTTGAAAGGGCCAAGATAAATAGATGGTAACTACGTATAACCCCTCCTTGATATGTTCCGCAAAATTCGTAGCAATCATTACCGATGCCAATAATATTATAAAACCGATGGGAAAATTCAGCTTTTGATGGCTCTTTAATTTGAATAAATCGGTCGCCCCAATCACTGCCGCATAATAAAAGATGGTAATTTTAAAAAAGCCCCCAATTACCAAATAAAGCATAAAAAATACATCCAGCCGTTCAATAAAATTTGCTAATTGAATTTTCCCAATTGTGGTTAATAACGGGAAATTGGACCGTACAAAAAGATCTGGGCCTAATACCGCAACGTTAACTACTGCGGTAATAGCGATATTGATACCGGCTAAACTCATTCCTCCAATACAGGCGATTTTGACCTTTTTTGGATTGTTTAAATAAGGAAGCAGCATGGTAAAAACAATCATTTCCCCAAACGGAAAGACGAGGGTTTCTTTTAGAAATGTTCGAAGTACAGGTTGAAAGCCATTCTCCATCATTGGTTTGAGATTTTCAAAGTGGATAAGTCCCGAACCTGTAACAAGGATCATTCCGGTAATTGCCATAAAATAAATTAAGGCAAAGTACAACTCTCCAATTCTTGCAATCACCTCAAATCCTTTATGAATCCCATAAATAATGGTCAAAATCATTAAAGAGTTAATGACAACTATAGGAGTAGCTGTGTAAATAGTCGTTGTCAACAGCTCTCCGAAGTCCCGTAATACTCTTGTGGCAACATAAATAAAGTAGATAATATAGAACCACGCAAGTGTTCTGCCAATCCATTTTCCCATTATTTTTTGCAGATAGCTTGTCAATGGAAGTTCCGGGTAATATTTAAAAAGCTGGTAATAAACAAAAAAGGTTAAAACTCCTCCCGCCAGTCCTAATAAAATGCTAATCCAAGCATCTTGCCTTGCACTTGCTCCAAGCCCAACAAGTAATGAGCTTCCCATTTCAAATAGGACTACGAGGACAAACATCTGAGATGCTTTAATTTTTGCGTTTTCCATTCATTATCCCCTCACTAAGGGTTCATTGATTGATATCAAACCAAAATGGCTTCGTCCGGATTCCTTCACGGCGAATATAAGAATCCACCTTTACGTCTACTTCAAGGTCAGCAAATCGATCTTGCCAGTTCCCCTTTAGTTTTTTCCAAAGCTTAGGATTTTTCCTGTGTATTCTTTCCCCGAATCCAAAAATATCGCTTTTCTTCTTTTGAGCTTCGATTATCGTTAAATGAATTTGCTTTTCTATTTCTTTTGCCACGGACTTATCAATTTTTTCGATTACCTTCGGGTCTGTTAAATCCACCGTTGTATTTGCTTCACTTATCCATCCTTCAAATTCAATCCCTATATTTACAATAGGCTTTCCTTGTTTTATATTTACGCTGACCTTTGTTTTAGATCGTATCGGGGCCATCGTGACGGCATTTTTTTTTCCATTCCAATCAACATTAATAGAAGTGCTTTTAACCTTATTCATAATCCATACCACGCCGCGGGCCTTTTCTCGGTCAATCCATCCTGCTAGCTTGCCATTTCTAAAGATAGCCAATCCTGATGAAGCAAGAACAGCCTCTGATTTTGTCTGCTGAAGATCATCAGATTTGCCGGACATCTTTTGGTTGCCGGAAATTTTATACCCATTTACAAACGGTTCTCTCCCATGACTGATAAGGCCGTTTATGAATTCATCAATATTTACGCTCATATTTTCACCTAACGACATTTCGGTCGATTCTATTTCTTTTGTAATCTTATTGACAGGCAGTTTATCAAGATTAGCCAGTGCTGAGACCAACTTTTCAGCACTTGTTTTTCTTGCTACGACTAGCTCAGTGGTCGTTCTAAATTCCGGGTCACGATCCAGGGCATCCATAATATCAAGGAGCCCATCCTTCGCCACTTCCTCACTTACGGCAATTAAATTGGTATGGGCATAATATAGACGTCTGGAAATTTTGAGGGTAGCTTTTCTGGCTGCTTCAGTAAGTGTATCCCCTAAACTTGTATAGACCGCAATTGGCATACCCTGTCCTCCGCCTCCGCCACCCCCTTGTCCGGAAGCTACATTTCCAGGATTCACAATTTGAAATGACACCTTAAACCTCCGCTCTTCACCTTTATCAATGCCAATTGCCATGACAAAGGCTAAATCTGTCAGCTCCTTTTGATTCCAGCATGCGCTTAGAATTGGCAGGTACAAACCGATAAGGAAAAAAATCACAATGGTTTTTCTCATTATGATTCACCTTTCGAATCTTGATTATCATCTTGCTTCGGCGGCCCTGGTTTCTGATGATCCCCCGCTCGCACCAAATTTCCCTTACTTATAAATTTAGGGCGGTATTTCATAGCCCAAATAGGATATCGGATAAATATATCTTGCTGATTTTGAGCATTAAAAGGTGCAATCGGCATCATATATGGAATCCCAAAAGAACGAAGTGAACATAAATGGATGGACATAAACATTAACCCTAGTACAATTCCATATAAACCTAGGAAGGTGGCCAATGCCATCATCGCAAAGCGAATCAATCGAGCAGCAATTGCCATCATGAAGGTTGGTGTTGAAAAATTGGCAATAGCTGTAATTGACACAACAATAACCATGATTGGAGAGACAATTCCCGCTTGAACGGCTGCTTGACCAATAACTAAAGCTCCTACAATGGAAACCGCCTGACCCACCGCCCTCGGCAGCCTCAACCCTGCTTCCCGTAAGATTTCAAACGTCACTTCCATGATTAATGCCTCTACGAATGCCGGAAACGGGACATTCTCTCTTTGAGCTGCAATCGCAATGGCTAGAGTGGTAGGAATCATTTCCTGATGAAAGGTTGTTGCTGCAATATATAATGCCGGACCCATCAAAGCAATTAAAAAAGCCAAAATTCGTAGAATGCGAAGACTAGTTGATATATCAAAACGGGCATAATAATCGTCCGGTGCCTGAAAAAATTGTGCAAAAATGGCTGGTACTGTAATCACAAAGGGTGTTCCATCCACTAAAATGGCAATTCTCCCCTCCAATAAATGAGAAGCTATCACATCCGGCCTCTCGGAATGATGCGTTGTCGGAAAAGGTGTCCACGTTTGGTCTTCAAACAATTGCTCAATATAACCTTCCGCCATCACAGCATCAATGTTAATTTGATTTAGCCGTTCCTTCACTTCCCCAATAATTTTTTCATTAGCGATTCCCTTGATATACATAATGGCAATGTCGGTTTGGGCAACGGTACCCAGCTTCATCGACTCCATCCATAAATTTGGGCTTTTTATCCGCCGCCGTATTAATGCAGTATTAGTTCGAATTGTTTCGGTAAAGGAATCCTTTGGACCACCGATGGATAATTGAGTACTTGGTTCGGAAATGGAACGTTTATCCCAGCCTTTTGTTTCGACATTGATTGCTTTGTTGTAGCAGTCTAAAAAAAAGAGTGTATTTCCCGAAAGAAAAGAATCAAACACTTGATTCCATTCAGTAGCAATCTGAAAATTCCCTAAACCTGTTGCTTTCTCCATTAAAAACTGAAACGGATCTTGATTACCATTGAATCCTGAATTTAAAAGAGTCTCATTAAAAAAATCATTGATAAGCTGTCCATTTGCAAGTCCATCTATATATACTATAGTTCCTTTATGACAACCAATCTGATACTCACGGAACAGCAAGTCCGTACTGTTTCCTAATTCTTCTTTAATTCGTGAAACATTTTCTTCGTAATTCCTATGAATAGGTTGTTCTTCAGGCTTTTGCGGATCGTTGTGCTGTCTAACATTATCATTCTTTCGTCTTTTTTGTTTATTTTTCAACATGGTAGAGAAAATCGACACAATTTCCGCCTCCTTATCAGAACAAAATGGATATATCAGGTAGATTGCCCAAAAGTAATTGGGTTATCCAAAATTTTCATTGTATTAATTGGTTAAGCATAACTAACTGATATTAATAAAAGAATAACGATAATATTATTAGAAGGTGACCTATTTGAAAATATTACTCGCATCCGTTCTTATCACTCTAACCCTTGTAATGTTAATTATTTCAATAGATATGATAATGGGCACTAAATTTTCTGGAATTGTTACGAAAGAACTGAATCCGTTTAGGGTTATGGAACCTGCGGAAAATATTATCATCATTTTATTTATCCTCTATTTCTTCATTAAATCCGTTGTAAATTTTATAAAGAAAAGAAATGAAAAAACAAACAGCTCGCCTTAATGCGAGCTGTTTTCATTATTTGTTTCTGTAATATCCGTTGTTTTATGCTTCCTTCTTAGCAGCGTTACTAAAATCGAAAACCGATTCCTCCATTTTTCTCTTCGCTTCAGATTTGGTCCGAACACATATCGGTTCCAAAAATAATAAATCGTTTCCTCAATCACGAAAATCGACAAAATTACTATCGTCAACCAGAGCATTTATAGACCCTCTTTTCAAAAGGATTAATTAATCCTATTCAAAAAAAGAACTATCTATCCTATTATTTAATCAAGGCTCTTTTCGTAAAGTTTGTTGTTTTTGGGAATAACACTGTCCGTTCCTTTCCGCTACAGGCGCTCAGCAAACCCGCGGGGAGGAAGTCGAGCCTCCTCGACGTTCCGTCTGCGGGGTCTCGACCTTTCCTCTATTTCCCGCAGGAGTCAAGCGCCATTCGCTCCAATCCACTCGGTGTTTTCAATATAGTTAAAAGCAACAATCTCTGAGAAAAGAGCCTTAATCAAAAATCCCAAATCGTGGATATTTGATAATATGTATACGGTTAAAATGTCTCTGACTTGACTGTTTTTGACCTGATATACGTTTTGTTTCCTGCTGTAAAGAAAATAATACTGGCTAGGGTTATAACTGAAATAATCCAAAACATGAACTGACCATGAAGGTTGCTTAATAAATATCCGCCAATGATTGGACCAAGAAAATTTCCAATCTTTCGGAACTGCCCCGCACCAAAGTATGTCCCGCGTAAATGTTCAGGTGCTAGCTTGTCCATCATCATACTATTGGATGGGAAAATCAAGATCTCCCCAACCGTTAATAGCACCATGGCGATAATTGCAGTCACCCAGCCCTGAATAAAGCTGAACCCGATTAATCCGGCAGCCATAAAGACAGCACCGAACACCATTCCCTGCATCAAACTCAACTTTTCCGCGATATGACTGATAGGCATTTGCAAGAATACAACCATGACAGCATTGATGGTAAGAAGCCCCGAGAAAATCACCACTCCATCCTCCACTGATTTTTCCAAAAACTGTGGCAGGTTAGAGTCCATTTGTGCATAACCCATGTTAATCAAAATAATTCCAACTAATAAATATCTTAATGCTTTATCTGTCTTAATGATTTTAAACGCATCTGACGCAGAAACCACTTTCTTTGGAGCAGCTTCATTTGAGACCACAAGTTTATTCATGAACCAAAATAAGATCACTGCATACAAAAGATAGGTACTGCCTGTAATGGCAAAGGACACCTTTGCAGATGTATTGGCAAAATAGGCTCCTAGAAGCGGACCAACAGATGCCCCGATATTGATGGCAGTGTAACGTAACGAATAAACCTTCATACGTTTCGCCTTTTCAGTTAAATCAGCCATAAGAGCTTGTGAGGTTGGTTCGAAAAAGGATGTACAAAGCCCATTAAGAGCGTTTAGAAGAATGAACAAGATTTGAGAATTAGCAATGGTAAAACCGTAATAAACAATTGCCAGCATAAATAAAGCAGTAAGCATGATCGGTTTTCTCCCGAATCGGTCTGATAGATGTCCACCGATAAATCCCCCTACTGTCCCCATTAACGGGCTCATCCCTACCGTCAGTCCGATGATAATGGGCGAAACCTCCATATGCCTTGATAAATAAATAGACAAAAATGGCAGGGTCATGAATGCGGAGCCTCTTGTTAAAACAGTTCCTAATAATAATACCCAAACAATCGGATGGAACTGACTGATATAATTTTTTACTTTTAGCATTTGATATTTCCTCACAAATTTTTAGATATTTTCTAGTAAACTATTTTATTAGAAAAATGTAAAGAATTTATTGCAGATAATGAAATGTTTCATCAAACGTTTTCTTGGCAATAAAAGAATATTATACAAGCTTTGATTGGAGCGTTGGATTATGAAACTGGCTTATATAACAACTGACCTGATTGTCGGCTTTGTCCTTCTCATTATATGGATAAAAATCATCGGCAGAAAAATTATTAAAAGGGCGACTCCCTTTACTTTCATTTCCTCCATTGTTTTAGGCGAATTAATCGGTAACGCCATCTATGATGATAAAATCAGTTTTTACTATATTTTATATTCGATGGTCCTTTGGGGGGCGCTTCTTATAACTGTCGAATATCTTGCCCAGAAGTTCCTAACCTTTCGCGGCATGGTTGAAGGAAAACCCTCGGCCCTGATAAAAAACGGTGTGGTGGACCGGCAGGAATTGAAGAAAAACCGTATGAATATCAATCAGCTGCAAAGCCTGCTCCGGCAAAGTGAAACTTTTTCGATACGTGAAGTCGCTTTTTGCTATCTTGAGGCAAACGGCTCACTAAGTATATTAAAAAAGACAAAGTATCAAAAAACCACTCAAGAAGACTTTAATATGCCTCCCAAGCCTGTCTATGTGCCCGTAACAATTATACGGGATGGTGAGGTCTTATGGGATGAAATTACCGATTTAGGTTATGATGAAGCATGGCTTACATCTCAGCTAAATTCACGTAAAATCACGGACTACAAGAATATTTTTATTGCTGAATGGCTGGAAGGGGAAGGTTTATTTGTACAAACCATTTCATAACACAGAGAAAAAGAGGCTGTCTCGCTTGACGGCCTCTTTTATGGTTAATTTGGATCTTTATAATTTAAGGCTCGGGTACTGTCACCATACCCTTTGGTCGTCGGGTCTTGTACAATTCCTAACAATGATAGCAATACAAAAACAGCATTTGCCAAGGTAATTACCCAATCCTGAAGTGCATCCGAAAGCTGGAAACTAGTTATGCCCAAGGAATTTAATCCACCTAGTATTATTTGCGCGACAATAAATAGCTGCGAGATAAAGGCAATCACCCAGTTCCGGTTCTTGAACCGGACTTTCCAGTTAATCATGATACCATCCCTTTCCACAAAAATGATTAATCTTTCTACTAACATATGCTTTGATTGGAATTGGTTGTCCACGATTGTCTTGTTATTAAAAGATTTCTATTTAAACGTCTTTATTGGTCTTTTTTTACTTGAATATTTATAATAGGAAGAAGCAAAAAATCACACGAAGGTTAGGAGATCATTATGGACAAACTGCGCCCAATCTGGGAATTAGTCGTCCGTTTCTGGAAAAAGAAACATTTAACTCAAATTCTATTGTTGATTTGTCTAGTAGCCGTGCTTTCAACTATTTCATATTTTGGCTGGCTCGCCTCACGAGCAAATGTCCAATCATTAAAGGAAGGCCTAAGCCAGCCGACAGTTGTTTATGATAAAAACGGCAATGTTGCTTCAAATGTTGCAACAAACCGGACAAAAGGTGTGAAAATTGAAGAACTGCCAAAATATGTTCCGAATGCGGTGGTAGCTATCGAGGACGAGCGATTTTATGAGCATAGCGGTTTCGATATTCAGGGGATAGCCCGCGCCTTCTTCGGTAACTTATTCGCCGGCAGGATTACTGGAGGAGGAAGCACCCTTACGCAGCAACTTACCAAAAACGCGCTGCTGTCGCCAGAACGCACCTATAAACGGAAGGCTGAGGAATTATTTTTAGCAGTTAAAATTGAAAAAGTTTATTCTAAAGACGAAATTCTGCAAATGTATCTGAACCAAGTTTATTTCGGCAGCGGTGCCTGGGGAATTGGCAATGCCTCAAAGAAATATTTTAACAAGGATGCTAAAGACATGTCTATTAGCGAGGCAGCAATGATTGCTGGTCTCCTGCATGCGCCGAATTATCTTGATCCTTATAAAAATTATAAGGGAGCCATGGACCGTAGAGATGTCGTGTTGGGTAAAATGAAGGAACTTGGAATGATAACTACAGCCCAGTACAGCCAGGCTAAAAAAGAAAAAATCAACCTCCATGACGGCGGCGGCAGCTTCGTTGAGCGTAAATACCCTTATTATGTTGATGCTGTTTTAAACGAAGCCATTTCCCGATACGGCCTAACGCAGGATGAAATTTTAACAAGAGGCTACCGGATTTATACGGAAATGGATCAAAATTTACAGGCTGGCCTTGAAAAGGTTTATGCTAATAAATCCTTGTTTCCTAGAGGAATGGGAGGAGAAATCGTCCAAAGCGGCTCAGTCTTGATGGACCCAGCATCAGGCGGTGTACTTGCCCTCGTTGGGGGACGCGGTGAACAAGTATTTCGGGGCTTTAACCGGGCGACGCAATTAAAGGCGCAGCCAGGGTCTTCAATTAAACCGCTGGCTGTCTATACACCAGCACTTGAAGAAGGTTACACTTATTCATCTGAGCTGGTTGATGAGCCGCTTACATTTGGCAATTACAAGCCGGAAAATTTCACGAAAACATATCAGGGCAAGGTTCCTTTGTATAGGGCTTTGGAAGACTCCTTAAATGTTCCGGCCGTTTGGCTTTTGGATCAAGTTGGTTTAAACAAGGGGCTTGATACCTTAAAACGTTTCGGTATTCCTGTAGAAAAAGAAGATAGAAACCTGGCGGTTGCACTTGGCGGGATGAGCAAAGGCGTTTCCCCTCTGCAGATGGCCAACGCTTACACTGTTTTTCCAAATGGCGGGAAGCGTCAGGACAGCCATTTGATTACAAAAATTGTCGGTCCAACAAACAATATTATCGCTGAGCGGGAAGCTAAAACAACCAAGGTGACCTCCAAAAAGGTGGCAAATGAAATGACCTCCATTCTTCTAAATGTGGTTGAATCTGGTACAGGTCAAAAAGCTCGCATCCCGGGAGTACAAATTGCCGGGAAAACTGGTTCAACACAGCTTCCTTTTGCTGATATAAACGGCACAAAGGATCAGTGGATGGTCGGTTATACGCCAAATCTGGTAGGGGCCATTTGGATTGGTTTTGACCAAACAGACCGACAGCACTACCTTCCAAGCTCAAGTTCTTCAAATGTAGTGCCTATTTTTAGAGAAATCATGAGAACATCAACAAATTCTCTTCCAAAGGAAAATTTTGATGTTGTGTCCATAAATGCTAAGCTAGCCGGGGAAACAAACCCTGCTGAAAACATACAAGACCAGGCTGAGGAAATTGGCAAAGAATTAAATGAAAGTGCTAAGAAGATTGGGCACACGATAAAAGAACAAGCACCTGAATGGAAAAAAGGTTTAGAGGAAGTACTTTATAATGTTGGCGAAAAGGTCGATTCGTTGATTCAAAAACTGCAGAGTATGCAAAAATAGCACGCCGTTTGGCGTGCTATTTATTTTCTATTATCTCTATTGGATGCTGTCGAAATGTTTTTTCCTTATGCCTTTGTAAAAGCTTTAGCAGCACTGGACCAAGGGTTAAATAAAACAAAAAGTTGCCGGCCGCATGATATAAATCAAATGGAATCCCTCTTAAGTAGTAAACCCAAAAAGCAGCCGGACCGCCAATGAAGAAGACGTTTAAGGATACTATTAATCCAAAAAACAGTCCGGTAAATCCGGCGTATACGGATAGAAGCAGATGAGGGATTTTTTCATAAAACCTTCCGATCATGCCCGATACAACGGCAACTGTACCCCATGCGATCAACTGCATGAAAACAAATAGCCCAAATCCCAGCACCAAGTTAGAACCTATCACGGTTAGGATAGCGATAATTAATCCGAACCGAGCTCCATAAATTAATGCCGAGCAAATAATAATGACCGTTGATGGCTGGACATTGGGAATCATCCCCATATAAATCCTGCCTACAATGCTTAAAGTTGCTAAGCACGCCATTAAAGTCATGTTCCTTAACGTTAAAAGATGCCGGACCTTGGGCTTAACAATGGAAAGAGGGTTACCCATCACTTATCCTCCCTGTAATCCAGTACATAATTCCATTCAAGCGTATCTCCGGGATTAACATCCTTAACACCAGATGAACGGTCCCCTTTGACACCATTTATTCTGTAACTCCAGCCGCTGTATGGTCCTTTATCAAACTCACGCCACCCGCCGATACCTTTAGTATAAAGCATGGCACCGGACCCGGTGGTTTCAAGCTTAACGCCTGCTTCTTGACAAGCTTGTTTCAAAACATCGGCTGCCTTCGTTTGTTCGTTTATTTCCACTTTTCTAGGCGCAATTAAATAGCCATCAGGCGTCTTTATTGAAACAGTTACTGTGTCCTGCTTTTTTTCAACTGCCTGTGCAGATGCTGGTGCCGAGCTGCTGACTGGCTGCTGCGTTACCGTTGAGGTTTGTTTTACAGGCTGAGTAGTTATTACTTTTACTGTTGAATTTTTTCCACCAGTATCAGACGACGTTGCTTCTTCATCAGAAACAATCCCTTCTACATTCTCTACAGTTTCAGCAGCGGTTTGCTGATCCTGCTGAACTTGTTTAACCTGAGGGGTGGTTGTTGTCGTTGTAATCGTTTTGCCCGGAGTATAGCCATATAAAGCATAGCCAATCCCGCCGATAACCAAAAGCCATGATGCAATATCACCGATGATTTTCTGCCAGCCTTTCATGGTTACACCCCCAAGAACTTTCTTCTAAGAACTAAAGCCAGTGCCCCAATAAATGCGGTAGTTCCTCCTACCTTGAGGTTATTAGGATTGATGGTACCACTTTCTTTTTCAACTTTAACCTCGACTTTGGGTTCACTCACTGCTGTTTGAACTGCCGCTGGCTGCTGGACGACAATCACTTGCGGCTGTGAAGATGTTTTTCCTGTAGATCCTGCTGCGCCGGCATTATTATTCGTAAGGATTTCCCTAACTACCTCTTTTGTTGACTCTGAGACAGGTAATTTTGAAACGTCTGTTGTCGGTGTGACAGTCACATAATTATTGTTGTTTACTACTGTTGGTGTTGGAGCGGGTGTAGAGGGCTGTGATGGTACAGGCTCCTCATTTGCTTGATATGGAAAACTAAAAAGTTTGTCTCCCGATTTAAATTTATCGTAAGCCACTAAAGCTTGAAAAACCTGCTCTGTTGCAAAACTATTCTCTGCCGTTTCAGACTTCATCCATTTATAGCCGCCATTTCCTATTTCATAGGTGAATAGATGGTTAACAGGATTTTTTCCATCCTTAGTGAATTCTGTCGAAGTCGGGTCAACCCCAATAGAGGAAAGTCCAATTACCACTTGGGCTGTTGAAGATGAATTTTCTCCCCAATTATCAAAACCGCCATTAGCTGTTTCAACCGCTTTTAAATAAGTGACGGCACTATTGATGTCAGCTTTGACAACAGCATCTGACTTATGCTTGCCTAAAGCAGTCAACACCATTCCTGTTGTATCCGGATCAGCTTGTTCACTTGTTGATCCAGCCCAGTTCCAGCCGCCGGCGGTTGAATCCATAGATGTAATCTTGTCAATAAGTTTATCCTTAGTCCATAACGCATCAGTTGGGATAGTGTAATCTGCACTATCTAATGCAATTAAGGCATAAACATAGGCTGTAAATGAGGTCAAGGAAGTATCACTGTAAGCCATTTTTATTAAGTCTTGCCCTTCAAAATTAGCCGGATCTGCCCCTAATGCACGAACAGCCAAGATTGTTTTATGAAGTTCCGTTCCTTTTAAATCAGTTCCATTTACCCTGCTTTTCAGCTTCATTAGATAGTCCTGCTTGTTCGCTGTCGTAAGTTTCCCTGCTTTTGAAAGCGTAATTGCCAGCCAATCTGAATTTAGCTCTCCTGCCTGAACATGTTCAGCAGAAGAGGCTATCTGGGTGCTGACATCCTCAGCTGCATAAGCATTGTAAGGTACCGCCAGCGCAAGTGCACCCGCAATTACCATCAACTTTGTTGCTTTTCTCATTTTTTCTCTCTCCCTTTCTATCTTTACCCAAAACTTGACATAAAAAAATCCTCCTATCAGCTAGGAGGAGGTGTTATGTATGCTAAGTAACAAACGAGTGACGTTTCCTGCTTAACACTCTCCCATCCACGTAGGCATTTGTGTTTAAAAACAGGCAGGTTTCCTGGCTCATGGTCATTGCTTCCTATGTCTTCCCATCTTTGCGACAGTGACATCGTATAGGTTGCTCCCATTTACAGTGGCGGGACCGCGTTGGCTTTTAACCAACTTCCCTATTAAGCTAAGAGTCTTGTTTTAGACTTTAGCACCAGTTTTTTTAAAGATTATTTTTTTATGCTGTTATAATTATAGTAAAAGACTGGTTCATTTGTACATGTTTTTTATTTTTCTTTTCATTTTAATATTCAATTTTTTGAATTAAACAGGCAGAGAGCACCCTAAAAAGGTGCCCCCTAAGTTTTCTCTTTATTCAAAATTCCTTGTTAGGTTGGCCATTTCGATTGCGCCAGAAGCAGCTTCCCAGCCTTTGTTGCCTGCTTTTGTACCAGCCCTCTCGATTGCCTGCTCGATTGAATCTGTGGTCAATACCCCAAAGATAACTGGAATGCCCGTGTCAAGCGTGATGCGGGATACTCCTTTTGCCACTTCATTACACACGAAATCAAAATGTGGTGTGGAACCGCGGATAACTGTACCAAGAGTGATAACTGCGTCATATTTTTTGCTGTCAGCCATTTTTTTTGCGATTAATGGAATCTCAAATGCGCCTGGAACCCACGCGACATCCACATCAGCCTCATTCACTCCATGGCGCTTTAAAGCATCCTGTGCCCCAGACAATAATTTGCTTGTTATAAATTCATTAAAACGTCCAACTACGATTCCGACTTTCAGTCCTGTACCAACTAAATTCCCTTCAAAAATATGTCCCATTTTCTATTCCTCCGTATTTTTAATAATGAAGCAGATGACCTAATTTATCATGTTTGGTTCTTAAATAACTTTCGTTTTCGGGTCTCATTTCCATTTGCAGCGGTACCCGCTCGACTACCTCCAGATCATATCCCTTTAGTCCCTTAATTTTGCGCGGATTATTCGTTAATAACATCATTTTTTTGATGCCAAGATCTCTTAAAATTTGTGCACCAATTCCATAATCCCTTAAATCAGGCTTAAAGCCGAGTTTTTCATTTGCCTCTACCGTATCATAGCCTTGTTCCTGAAGCTCATAAGCCTTCATTTTGTTAAGGAGGCCAATGCCTCTGCCTTCCTGGCGCATATACAACAGGACACCATTGCCGGCTTGTTCAATCTGCATCAAAGCGGCGTGGAGCTGCGGACCGCAGTCACAGCGGTAAGATCCAAAAACATCACCCGTTAAGCATTCCGAATGAACCCTGACCAGAACTGGCTTCTCCGGGTCAATTTCACCTTTAATGAGTGCAACATGCTCTTTTTCGTCTACCATATTGGAATACCCGATTGCTTTAAAATCACCATATTCAGTCGGCAGCTTGATTTCCACTTCCCTTTTTACCAATTTATCCTTCTGATTTCGATATTCAATCAGATCTTTGATCGTAATCATTTTCAGCCCCAGATTATCTGCGATTTTTCTAAGCTGCGGGACCCGTGCCATCGTACCGTCTTCATTCATGATTTCACAAATCACGCCAGCAGGCTTGGCTCCAGATAATTTGGCAAGATCGACAGCTGCTTCTGTGTGACCTGTTCTTCTAAGGACGCCGCCTTTTTTAGCGATAAGCGGAAAAACATGGCCAGGCCGTTTAAAATCGGCAGCTTTTGACTGAGGATCAATCAAATTCATGATTGTTGCTGACCGTTCAAAGGCAGAAATACCTGTTGTAGAATTTTTATGATCAATGCTGACTGTAAATGCAGTCCCATGCGGGTCGGTATTGTTCGCTACCATCGGCATTAAATCCAGCTTTTTTGCTAATTCTTCCTCAATCGGAACACAGACAAGACCTCTCCCGTGGGTCACCATCAAATTAATAACCTCAGGAGTTGTTTTTTCTGCAAGCGCTATGAAATCTCCCTCATTTTCTCTATCCTCATCGTCGCAAACGATGATAACCTTCCCGTGTTTCAATTCTTCGATTGCTTCTTCAATCCTGTCAAACATGCTGTATCACTCCTTTGTTTCAGTTATTTCATGCGATTTTATAAAAATCCATTCGCTTCTAAAAATTGGGCTGTAATACCTGATTGGCCTTTAGGCTTCTGATTGTTCGAGTAATTATTCATAAAATGAGCGACATATTTGCCAATCATATCGCATTCCAAATTTACAATCTCACCCGGTCCTTTTATCCCGACCACAGTTTCCGACATTGTATGGGGAATTAACGATAATGTAAATGAGCTTTCGGACACTCCAAATACCGTTAAGCTTGTCCCATCCACTGTTATGGATCCTTTATAAATGATGTATTTCAATATTTCCGGCTCGGCCTCAATTTCATAATACACAGCATTTTCAAGCGCATTTTTGCTTTTAATAACCCCGGTGCCATCGATATGCCCCGAAACAATATGGCCGCCAAACCTTCCTCCTGCCGCCATTGCCCTTTCTAGATTTACTTTTGAGCCGCGCTTTAACGAATTTAAACTAGAGGCTTTAACCGTTTCCGGCATGACGTCGACAGTAAAGCGGTTTCCCGTAAAGGAGGTGACAGTTAAACAAACCCCATTGACAGCAATACTGTCTCCAAGATGAACATCGGCGAGAATTTTCTTCGCTTCAATCGTCATCACAAATGAATTACCAGTCCGCTGTATAGCCGAAATAGTACCAATCTCTTCAATAATTCCGGTAAACATCATTCTTTCTCCCTTCATTAGGGTTTCCAGGGATTTAAGATTCTTCTAAAAAAGCAAAAAGACCCTGTGGTAAACACCTTCAGGGCCTGTTAAAGACAATAGAAAAATAAGGGTTAAAAAAGGCTAAAATTCGCCAATTTTTAATCCTGCTATTTCCCTTCTCCCATCCAGACTTTAACTGTCGGCTCCGGAATTTCACCAGATCCACCGTTTAACGAAATTGTTAACCGGGTCACGGACTAAGAAGCATGCGCTTCATCACCGCCGGTAAGGACTTTCACCTTGCCCCGAAGGAATTACTGTTAAATTATTTTAATAATATTATACAGAAGTGTATCTGTAAAGGAAACCGAACTGCAAAATTAAATGAAAACCTGCCGATTGGCGAGTCCGGCAGGACAAAGACAGAGACGTATTTGAATTAATACTTTTCTATCAGCTAAAAAAGGGCTTTATTTATAAACCATAACTGGCAAATAAATTTCAAAATGAAGATCACCGTTGACATTTTGCTCTTTGTGCTCTTCCTTATAAATCTCTAAACTTAATGCTTGATGATCCTGCTCATAGCCATATTCTTTCATCCACTTAAACAAAAGGTTATATGTATTTTTTACTTCTTCGAGTTTTCCTTTATGGGTTGTTACCACATAATTTTTACTTGGAATCGTAAAGCCAACCATTCCTTCCGGGATTTCTGTAATTTTTTCAACGGGTGCAGTAACGTAATAGGTAAACTCCGTCTCCCGGCTATGAAACGGGGCAATCAGAACCTGTTCCTCTGTCTTAAAGGAAATCTCCTTTATGCGTTGTTCTAACTCTGTAAACAGCTTGGGTATAATACTAGATTGCGAATAACTTCCATTCCATGAAATTCCAACTACTCTCAATTCATCTTTTTCTACCACTTGGATATCCATGTTAAAACCCCCCTTTTTTCTATCTTATTTCTAATATTCTCACAATATCCTTAAATTCCTGCCAAAAAAATTGGACTTTTTCAAAAATTTATTATTTTAGAAAAGTCAAAAAACAACCAAAGTGATAGCTGTACTTTATTCCTAAATGTTGGAATTAATTCCAAAAATATTCCACAAGAACTTCCGAACATTTATCTCTTTGACAGTTTGTTTAATAGAATCCTCTCCCATCTGTTCCAGGGAATAAGATTTTTAATAAGGATGGCAGTTTTAACACCTTTACCAATAGGAACACGTAGTTTTGGTTTTTGCATTTTGGCTATTGTTGCGATTTTTTGGGCTACCTCCCGTGGGTCGCCAAACTTTTCCTCTCCGGATTGAATGTAATCTTCCATACCTTCCATTATTTTAAAGTACGGTGAATCAGGTTGGGATCGAGTGATTTGTTTTCCTGATGACCAAATACTGGTCCTGTACGAACCAGGCTCTACCAGGACAACATCGACGCCAAATGGCTTCATTTCCAAACGAAGGCATTCACTCCATCCTTCAAGGGCGTGCTTTGAAGCCACATATGGTGACATTGCAGGAAAGGCGACAACGCCGCTGATGCTGCTAAGATTAATGATTTTCCCATGACGCTGCTGCCGCATATATGGCAATACGGCTTTTGTAACTGCCATCACGCCAAAAACGTTTGTTTCAAATTGTTTGCGGTATTCCTCCATCGGGAGCTCCTCGACAAAACCGGCAGCAGCGTAGCCGGCGTTGTTGACCAGCACGTCGATACGGCCGAGCTTTTCTGTAAAAATGGTAAGTTGATGGATGGAGTCTTGTGAGGTGACATCTAGTTGGTGGATAGTTATTTTATCTTCGATGTTTTCTTTCTTGGCTTCTGAAAGGAGTCCACCGCTTTTTTCAGGGTTTCTCATCGTCGCTATAACATGAAAACCCGAGCGAGCAAGCTCCAGAGTAGTTAATAGGCCGAATCCACTTGAGGTACCAGTGACAATTGCAATTGGTTCGTTCATGATAATCTCCCCCTTAAATAAAAATGTAACAAATTTTTGACAAATTCCCGCAAAATTCAGCAGGAAATTTTCTTCTTTTTGAGAAAGATTAATGGGAAATTAAAAAGGAGTGATGAATTTGATAATAAAACCACGCTTTATCCCACTGATGATTCTTATTTTAGAGGCCTTGGTAAGGCGTCTACGGAAAAACCATCCAAAATGGCAGCTGATTTCAGATGAATTAGCCGGACGATGGGCCGGATACCGGGGTGAACAATCGATTGATTTCTACCTACACTCTCTCCCCGAAAAAGAATACCATATTTTCCACGATTTGAACCTTCCCGACGGAGAGTACAACTGCCAAATTGATACCTTCCTTACAACTACCAAAAGCGGAATTATCATAGATGTGAAAAATTATAAGGGAAAGATTTTAATTGACACAGATTCAGAACAATTAATTCAAACAGTTAATGGTGAAGAATATACATACCCCTATCCAATTTTTCAGGTAGAAAGGCATCAAAGTGTCCTTAATAGAGTGCTTACTGAATACAATTTACCACCGTTACCCATCGAATATTTAGTAGTTTTCAGTAATCCTAATGCCATTCTTTCCTTTGCCGGGAGAAATGGATTGAAGGTCATGCAGCGCATCTGCAAATCCCCTAGTATTCTTCATAAAATGCAGTTATTTGAGAATTTCCATAAACAAGAGATATTTGACCCAAATGATCTTCGGAAATTTGATAAACTTTTGTTGAAGCTTAAAACTGTTCCAACAAAGCCAATTCTCAAGAGATTTGACATACATCAGGGTGATTTGTTGCCGGGGGTGCATTGTCCAATTTGTTTACATTTACCAATGCAACGCAAAAACCAAAATTGGTATTGTTCATTTTGTAATACCTTTGTTCCAAATGCCCATCTTTACACTATACAGGATTGTTTTTTATTATTTGGGCCTAGTATTACCAATCAACAGTTTAGGGTGTTCGCGCAAATATCTTCGCCAGATCTTGCACGTAGATTACTTCATTCAGCCAATCTCAAATATGTGGGTGATAACAAAGCGAGGGTCTATTTTCCTACAGAAATCCCTTTTATTCACCCAACAAATTTCTGGAAATATTAGGTGCTTGTATGATTCGCTGATAAATTTGAAAATCCGCTGATATATTTAAAAATTCGCTGATATATCATTAAAATTCGCTGATAAAATCAAAAATCCGCTGATATATCATAAAAATTCGCTGATATTTTTTTTCTTTCTTGAAAAATCGATTTCTTATATAACCGGATTATCGGTATTTACATGATTTTCTCAATAAACACGGCGCTTTTTTCTAAAAAATTGTAATTTTGCTTTTAAAAAGGAAACTTCCGCACGAATTTTCGGCCCAATTCTAACTATTTTTAAGCAAACCTCCATGCCCACTCCCAACCGTTAGTTACCTTTTTAAAAAAGCCAACTAATAAAGGCCGTTAGCGCACCAAAACGCGAACAGCCCGTTTATTTTTGCGAAATAAAAAACAGACCCTATAAAAGAGTCTGTATTTTTTAACAGTTATTAAGCCTTTTGGACATTCACGGCTTGCGGACCACGCTGGCCGTTTTCGATTTCAAAAGTAACTTCTTGTCCTTCGTCTAAGGTTTTGAAGCCCTCGGTTTGAATTGCAGAGTAATGAACGAAAACGTCTTCTCCGCCATCTCTTTCAATAAATCCAAAACCTTTTTCACTGTTAAACCATTTTACCTTACCATGTTCCATTTCTTTCGGTGCCTCCTAGCATAATCCCATAACTAAATTTTGCAAAATAATGCTTGCACATTTATTTTTACCTGTTTGCTTTCATCATATACTAACCCAAGCAAAAAAATTTTATTTATCCAATACCCATTTGCGAATAGCCTTCGCCACGCCATCTTCTTCATTAGTGGCAGTCACCCAGTCAGCATTTTCCTTTACAATCTCCTGGGCATTTCCCATGGCTACGCCCATACCAGCTTCTTTAATCATTGCCAGATCATTACGGGAGTCTCCGACGGCCATTACATTTTTCATCTCAATTCCGAGCCGCTCGCACACAAGCTTTAATCCCTGTGCTTTGTTAACACCTAAAGCGTTTACCTCTATATTGAATGGGGCGGAATTTGACAGTTCAAATTCACCCTTAGCCTCTAGCTCTTTTATCACAATTTCTCGCACGTCATCATTATGTATATTAAAACCAAATTTCATCCATTCAACCGAATGCAAATCCTCTGGCATTTCATTGTGCCAGTTTCGTTCCGTACTAATTGCCCAAAATGTCGCTTTATGCTCATTGGCCAACTTCATCATCCATTCGATTTGTTCAGATTTTACGAGCGATCTTCTCACAAGTTCGCGTTTTTCATCCCAGATCTCACTCCCATTTACCGTCACCAAAAAGGACGAAAGATTTAGAGAATCGGCATGATTATGACTATTTAAAAAAGAACGTCCTGTACTTAAAACAACAAATACGCCCTTATCCTGTGCTTCTTTGATTGCCTTGCGGTTTGCCTCTGAAATTTCATGCTGATTATTTAATAAGGTCCCATCCATATCAAGTGCAATTAATTTAATATCTATATGGTTATTCAATCCTCTTACTCCCTCCTATTCTGCTCATTACATTAGATTACCATTTTTGTATACGACTTTTCAAAGAAGGCGGCTTTGTTGTTTACATAAATAGTAACTTAAAAAAATCCCTGCAAAATTTCGCAGGGAGATAACAATAATTAGGTTTGTTGATATTGAACCCGATGAATGCTGGCAAAAATACCGTCTTTTTCGAGCAGATCATCATGTGTACCCTCTTCGGCAATTCCATCTTCCGTAACGACGACAATGCGGTCAGCATTGCGGATGGTTGCCAATCGGTGGGCGATTATCAGCGTTGTTCTATTTTGCGCTAGCTCATTTAATGAATCCTGGATTACCTTTTCCGTTTCAGTATCCAGAGCAGAGGTGGCTTCATCCAAAATAAGAATGGGTGGATTTTTCAAGAACATCCGGGCGATAGCAAGCCGCTGCTTTTGACCGCCAGATAGCTTTAAACCTCTCTCGCCAATTTGGGTCTCGTATCTATCCTGCAGAGAAGCAATAAACTGTTCCAAATGAGCGCGGCGTGCGGCCTCCTCAATCTCCCCATCTGTAGCGTTTTCTTTTCCATATGCGATGTTTTCACGAATAGTCCCAGTAAAAAGAAAAACATCCTGTTGGACAATGCCAATTTGTGAGCGCAGCGATTTTTTCTTGATCTCGCGAATATCAATACCATCAATCGTAATCCGGCCGCTGCTCACATCATAAAACCTTGGAATCAGTGAGCAGATAGTAGTTTTACCAGCACCAGATGGCCCTACAAAGGCTACCGTCTCACCTTCACGAATATTTAAATTAATGTTTTCCAACACTGATTTATGGGAATCATATCGAAATGTTACATTACAAAACGCAATATTTCCCCGTAATGAAGATACCGAAACAGCTCCATCAGCATCTTGCACTTCTGGTGCACAATCAATCAGTTCTATAAATCTCTTAAACCCCGCCATGCCCTTTGGATACAATTCCATAATGGCACTAATTTTATCAATTGGTTTAAAAAGAACATTGACATACAGGACAAAGCCGACCAGTTCCCCGTAGGACAAACTGCCGGTAAAGCTAAGCCATGCGCCGTACACTAAAACGATAATCGTAATCAGTCTCGTCATCATGTAAATGCCGGACAAACTGAACGACATAACCCGGTATCCCCCCAGTTTTGCAGCCCGATACTTGTGGTTGTTTTTTCGGAATCTATCAATCTCAAATTCTTCTTTAGTAAAAGATTGAACGACACGGCTACCGGAGACGCTATCCTCAACGCGGGCGTTGACATCCGCGATACTTGAGTACATCTGCTCCCACGCTTTGTTCATTTTTAGATTGCAACCTACAACCAAAAGAATTAAAAACGGAAGAACCAGCACTGTTACCAATGCGAGCTTTACGTTAATCGTGAACATGATCCAAAAGGCTCCAATAAATGTCATCACAGCAATAAACACATCTTCTGGGCCATGGTGGACAAGTTCGCCAAGGTCAAATAGATCGTTTGTAATCCGGCTCATGATATGTCCGGTTTTCATATTATCGAAGAAACGGAATGACTGTTTTTGGACATGCTCAAACAGCTCCTGCCTCATATCCGTTTCAATATTGATACCGAGCTTGTGTCCCCATTAGTTCACGACAAATTGCAATAAGGTACTTATTAAATAGAGCATTAATAAGCCTATACTGACAGAAACAATGGCTTGCCAGTTGCTGCCCGGCAGCAAATCGTCAATAAACCATTGAACCGCAAGTGGAAAGGCAAGCTCTAACACCGCTACAATGACAGCGCTACCAAAATCTAAGATAAATAGTTTTTTATGTGGTTTATAATAGGAAAAAAATCGCCAAATCATGAAAGTCTCCTTTTCTTTAATAATCACAGTAATAGGATTATATGAGAAAATAAGGAATAATTTCAAGGTTTTTGGCAAAACAAAAGAGCCAAAACTTTTCTTTGGCCCTTACTTGATGATTAATGATGATGATGGCCGCCTCTTGATGGGTTGGTAATTACCCACTCTTCGTTAGGTACTTGGAAAAATTGAATCCAAACACCATCCAACCATTCATTATCCTTTTCTAGTATAAAATCGATATCCTTATCGGATTTTACCACTACGTCCTTGTCGGTTGGTGTATCCAGCATTAAGTCATAATGGGCATGATCGCCGTGAATGTTGGAAACATAGACGCGAAACACTTTGCCCTCCGCTTCCTTTTGTCCAAGCATTTTTTTCAATTCTTTAGCGGCACTACGATTTACTTTTACCTTCATTCTTCTTAAACCCTCTTTCTAAATTGATTAACGAGTATTTCGTTTCCTTTTCTCTCTGACCAGCTGGAACCAAATAAACGCGATGTATAATGGGATGGCGACATAAAGAAAGTACGGAAAACGATATTGTTCTTTTTTGAAAAATAAATAAATGGCGCAGCCTAAAAAAGCAGTGACAATAATTCCGTATTTGGGCAGAGGAACATCTTTAAGGCTTGGTATTTTAACAGTGCTTACCATTAAGAAACAAATTACAAAAAAAGCGATAGGGAGAACGATTGACGGCATTTTGCCGTGAAACAGTGTTAACAGCGTTAACACCCCTCCCCCAGCCGTAATGGGTACACCAGTAAAATACTTTAATGAAGATTTCACTGCATTAATGTTGAAACGGGCTAAACGATAAGCTCCGAATAATGGAAACAAACCTGAAATCGCCATGCCCATGATGCCATATGTAGAAAAGTAGGAGTAATAAGCCATCATCGCAGGTGCAACACCAAAGGTAACGATGTCAGCGAGTGAATCAAGCTCCTTCCCAAGCTCACTTTCCACACGCAGTATTCTGGCAATCCGTCCGTCCATGCTATCGAGCATCATCCCGATTAAGATTAGTATGGCCGCATTCTTATAGTCCCCCTGGGCCGAATACATGACTGACAAAAAGCCAAAAAATAAATTAAAAAGCGTAAACAAATTTGGAATACTGTTTCTAATAATATGTATCACTCCAATTTGAATAATAAAAGGGATTATAAATTAATACCCTCTTATTCAAAATCATTCCTCTCTTATTAATATCAATTAGGTTACGTTACTATGTCAATAGTATATCATAACATATTTTAACAAAATAAATTGCAAAAACATAGAAGAGGCTGTTCCGTATTGAAACAGCCCTGCTTTTTATGATTTCATTATGAAGCTTCTTTTTCTGACGTTTTTAACACTTTATCTTTAGAGAAGAACCATCCGGCAGCTGCAATTCCAACTAAGACAAAGTAAAACAATACCTTCCACTCTGTTGAGTGGGCAAAATCTTCATTTAATACTGCCAGTTCAGGATGTGAAAGTGTATAGACAGCCAGTTTTACCCCGACCCAGCCAACAATCGCAAATGCGGCAATTTCAAGGCCCGGGCGTCTTTCGAGAAGTTTAACAAACATATTTGCAGCGAACCGCATAATCACTAAGCCAATTATTCCGCCGGCAAAGATGACCAAGAACTTTCCTCCGTCTAGTCCGCCAATATTCGGAAGCGGTGTATTAGGAAGAATAACTGCCATGGCAACAGCTGCAAGAATAGAATCAACAGCAAAAGCAATGTCGGCTAATTCCACTTTAAACACGGTGGTCCAAAATCCGCTTTTTTTACCAGTTTCCTTTTTCACTTTTTCTTCCGCTTTTCTTTTCACTACTTTACGGAAGATGTGATTTCCAGCCATAAATAATAAATAAAGGGCACCAATGGCTTGAACCTGCCATACATCCACTAGGAAGGAAATGGCGAAAAGAGAAGCAAAACGGAAGATAAATGCACCAGCTAAACCGTAAAACAATGCCTTTTTCCGTTCCTCCTCTGGGAGATGTTTCACCATTATCGCCAATACCAAAGCATTATCTGCTGCTAGTAAACCTTCTAATGCCACCAAAATAATTAAAACCCAGCCGTACTCCAACAATAGAGATAAATCCAATATACAATTCCTCCTTTAAAAGGTTTTGGTTGATAAAATACCCTTTTGCCAAATAAAAAGGCCTTTACCGAATACAGTAAAGGCCTAAAAAAGCATATAAAAAGACCTTCACAGTAAAGTAAAGGTCTTGCTAACAACGTTCAGGTTGCCAATAAAGCCGGAGAATTAATTCTCGGAATGACGACTTTATTGTAGCAGCTACTCCCCTTTAAAAAGGAAATATTTTATTACTAATACTATATTAAACTTTTAAAAAGTTGTCAATGTAAGATCTAAGAATACAAATATTTTACAGTTCATATACTGAGGAGTATTTTTTCTCAAGGTATTCCACTAAATAATCAGCATTCAATTCTTCCCCTGTTACCTTGACAATTAATTCATTCGGTGTATAAAGCTTCCCATATTGATGGATGTTTTCTTTTAACCAGTCTTGAATCGCATTAAACCTGCCATTTTCAATAAGCTGATGAAATTCCGGCAAATCCCGTTGAATCTTCCTAAGAATTTGCGCCGCATAGAGGTTCCCTAACGAATAAGATGGGAAATACCCAATGCCGCCAAACGACCAGTGCACATCCTGCAATACCCCCACCGTATCAGAAGTCGGAGTAATTCCTAGGTAATCCTGGATCTTTTGATTCCAAATTGCTGGCAAATCCTTTGCTTCGATTTCACCAGCGATTAGGGCCTTTTCGATTTCATAGCGGACCATAATATGCAAATTATAGGTCAGCTCATCTGCCTCAACACGGATGAACGATGGCTCAACTGTGTTAACAGCCCGATAAAACTCATCAACAGACACATTTGCAAGCTGCCCTGGAAAAGTTTCCTTAAGCTTTGGATAGAAATAATTCCAAAATTCTAGACTGCGGCCGACCATATTTTCTAAAAATCTTGATTGAGATTCATGAATCCCAAACGAGGCACCGCTTTGAAGTACAGATTCCTCATATTCCGGATTAATATGCTGTTCGTAAATGCCATGACCCGCTTCGTGGATCGTGCCAAATAAGGCAGAGCGCACATTTTGCTCCAAATAACGTGTCGTCAAGCGGACGTCCCCGATATTCACTGTTTGTGCAAACGGGTGGACAGTCTCATCCAATCTTCCAGCCTCCATATCAAACCCAATGATTGGCAGGATATAGCGATTAAATTGTTTCTGCTTTTCGACTTCAAAAGGCTGGCTGAAAATTTCCGAGTTTGTTGCTTTACCCTTCTTTTGAATTCGATTCAATAACCGTACACTGGATTCTCTTAGCTTTGCAAACAGCGGATCCAGTATTTTTACGGTTAAACCAGGTTCAAATTCATCCAGCAAAGCATCGTATGGATGGTCCTCATAGCCATATATTTCGGCGAACTTCCGCTTGTACTCCACAATCTTTTCCAGATACGGCAGGAAACGCCCGAAGTCGTTATTTGCTCTTGCCTCCTCCCAGGCATCATTTGCCTGTCCTGTCAGCACGGAATAGTCCTGGAACATGGCTGCGGGAATGCTTTTAGATTTCCCATAGAAAGCCTTATATTCTCTTACCTTCGCTTTTGTTACTTCATCTAAGACTTCGGAATTTGCAGGAAGTGTTAAAGTAGTAAGCAGTTCACCCATTTCAGGAGAAACCGATAATTTAAAAACCTCAGTCCTTAATGTGCCGGCTGCCTTTGCAAAAACGTGTCTCCCTTTTTTTGGTGCCATCACCTTCTGGTCCCAGTCAGCCAAACCGATAATACTTGAGTAATGCGTTATTTTTTCATCTAACAACTTAAATTTCTCCAATGCCTCTTGTAACTTCGGCTTCAATACCTTCTGTTCCATATTAGCCCCTCCCTGTATCTATTTACCAATTGATGAAAAAGTTTCAAGTTCATCCCCATTTATTATAAAGGATAACTGGTCGTTAGGGAAAAAATTCGAAATCCCTTTCATAATGAATTTTATTTCTTTTCTCCCTCGGTTTTATGTCTGTATAAATTTTACAAATAGGAGAAAAATACAAACATTGTTTAATATTTACGAACTTATAAATGGAAATTTATTTCCTTACTCCAAGGAGGGCAATATAATATGCAGGAAAACATTTGGATGTCGGTCGGAAAACCTGAGCATCGAATAGATGCTTTGGAAAAGGCTTCAGGCACCATCAAATACCTGGCCGATTATTCATCGCCCGCACTTGCCCATGCGAAATTAGTTACAAGTACTCATGCCCATGCCAAAATAAACACTATAGATGTTACAGAAGCCTGGAAAGTATCTGGAGTTCGAGCGATTGTGACTGGTGAAATGTTTCCATACCACATTGGCCCGATACTAGCAGATCGCCCACCGCTTGCATATGAAAAAGTGCGCTATTATGGCGAACCTATCGCCATTGTAGTGGCTGATCATGAATATCAGGCAAAAAAAGCCGCAGACCTTGTTAAGGTCGACTATGAACCACTGCCGATTGTTAATTCCGTTAGGGAGGCATTTCAGAGCGGCGCACCTCTAATCCATGAAAATTCAGGACAGTACATGAAAATTATCAGTAATGTTTACCCTGTTCAGGGAACAAATATCGGGAGTCATATCAAAATACGCAAAGGTGATTTCATAACTGCTTGGGAAAAGTGTGAAGTGAAAATAAAAGAAACCTATTCTTTTAACCTTTCAGATCATGCTGCTCTAGAACCACGATGCACAAGAGTGGAAATTAGCCCAAACGGGAAGGTTATTGTCCATTCCACCACCCAGTCGCCATATACGATAAAAAAGGTGTTAAATCAGTTTTTTAATATTGAGGTGGGTAATGTTGTCGTTCATGTACCCATGCTTGGCGGTGCTTTTGGAGGGAAAGGAACCGTTCAATTAGAACCGCTTGCTTATTTGGCGTCCAAGGCGGTAGGCGGGAAAATGGTTAAACTAGAGTATGACCGGGAAGAGGATTTGATAACAGCCCCCTGTCATATTGGCTTAGAAGCTACGATTTCGCTTGGAGCTGATAATAACGGCAGACTTATTGCAGGGCAATATACCTTTTTAATTGATTCAGGGGCCTATACTGATCAGGCAGCCGGGATTACGAGGGCCATGGCTCTTGACTGTACAGGTCCATACAACATACCAAACGTTTGGTGTGACTCCTATTGTATGTATACAAACCATCCTTTTGCGACCTCCTTCAGGGGGTACGCACATCCAGAGCTGACTTTTGCTGTGGAGCGGACGATAGACCAGCTTGCCAAAAAGTTAAATATCGATCCAATTGAACTGCGAAAAAGAAACATTATCAAACCGGGCAATACGACCCCAACACAGACCGTCCTTACAGCGAGTAATATTGGCGATGCGGAAAAATGTTTGGAAAAGGCGAAGGAACTAATTCAATGGGATAAAGGGCAGCGCCTTGAAAACAAGAATGGCAAGGTGATCACAAGGGGCATTAGCACCTTTTGGAAAACATCGACAACTGCAACAAATGCGCAGGCAGGTGCCATCCTAACATTTGAATCTGATGGCAGTGTGAATTTAAACTGTGCCGCGATTGAATTAGGACAGGGCACTAAAACAATCCTTGCGCAAATGGCAGCCGAAAGGTTGAAGATGGAACTAAACAAAATCCATGTCACAATGGAGGTCAATACCCAAAATGATCCGCACCAGTGGCGGACAGTTGCCAGCAGCACCACATTTTTAGCCGGCCGGGCAGTTATGGCAGCTTGCGATGATGCCATTTCACAGCTTAAAAAAACAGCCTCAATCGCAATGGAATGTTCTGCAGAGGATTTAGAAGTCGGCGGCGGCCGGGTATATTTAAAACCAAACCCCGAATATGGCATAAAAATCGAAGATATTGCCCTTGGATATAAATATCCCAATGGCCATACCGTTGAAGGACAAGTAGTCGGCCACGGGAAATATGTCCAAAGACATCTAACACCGATGGATAAGGAAACAGGCTTCGGAAAACCCGGCCCTTGGTGGTCAGTTGGAGCCCAGGCAGTTGAAGTGGAATGGGATTCCAAAGACTGTACCTACAAAATTTTGAAGGCGGTAACAGTGCTCGACGGCGGCAGAATCATTAACCCGGCAACCGCCACACAGCAAATGCGGGGCGGCATGTATTTAGGACTTAGTTTTGCCAGTCATGAAGCGTTTATTTTTGACGAAAAGGGAATAGTCCAAAACAAGCAATTACGAACCTATCAAATCATGAGGTTTGGCGATCATCCAGTAGAATACCTTGTTGATTTCGTAGAATCACCTGCAATTGATGGGCCATTTGGGGCAAGGGGAATTGGTGAATATGGAGTTATCGGCATGGCCGGTGCCTTGGCAAATGCCCTCTCATCTGCTGCCGAAGTGGATTTAAATCATTTGCCATTAATCCCCGAACTGATCTGGAAGACCCGGGAGGAAAAGCTGAAATGATCCCATATGAATTTGAATATTATAAGCCTGCTTCTATTCAAGAAGCGATTCAGACCTTTAAATCACTCCAGAATCAGGGTAAGACCGTTATTTATTATAATGGGGGCACAGAATTCATTACTTTTTCCAGGGTAAATAAGATGACAACCGAAGCAGTTATTGACCTAAAAGGAATTCCAGATTGCAATGTAATAGAATTTGAGGGTGACGAGCTTGTCATCGGCTCTTCCCTCTCATTAAACAAAATTTCGGAAACAGACCTTTATCCTTTGCTAAGTCAAACAATAAAACGGGTGGCTGACCATACTTCACGTAATAAAATTACACTTGGTGGGAATCTGAACAGCCGGCTTATCTACCGGGAATGCCTTTTGCCCCTATTAGTAGCGGATGCAAAGGTAAAAATTGCCGGTGATGAGGGTCAGATAACCTTGCCAATAAACATTATTTTCGAAACGGAAATAAAGCTAAATCCAAGTCAATTCATCGTCCAGATACTTATTAACAAAGCAAATATCAATCACCCATTTGTCAGTCTGAAAAAAACGAAAATTTCTAAAGTAGGATATCCCATTGTTTCGCTCGCGGCTGTTGAAAAGGACAAGCAGATCCTGGCGGCATTCAGCGGAATTTGTGAATTCCCTTTCCGGTCAAGCGAAATGGAGGCTGCTTTAAATGATACCTCCCTTTCAATTGATGAACGAATTGAAAAAGCGCTCACCCTTTTGCCTGCCCAGATTATCGAAGATACTCAAGCCTCAGCCGCATACCGCCAATTTGTATTAAAAAATACACTAAAGGAAATGCTGGATAATTTGGAGGCTGCGAAGGCATGAACACAAATGGTACGGAAAAAACAATCGTAAAATTACATGTAAACGGTGATTCAAAAGATGTTATGGTTCGATCTGCTGATACCTTGCTAGAAACACTGAGGGAACAGCTTGGCTTAACGGGTGCTAAGAGTGCATGTCAAAATGGGGACTGTGGGGCGTGCACAGTTTTGATTAATGGGGAACCACAGCATGCCTGCCTGTCTCTAACAGTAGAAACCGTCAATCAACCGATTATTACTATAGAAGGGTTGATGAATTCGCCCATTCAAAAGATATTTGTCGAAAAATGGGCCATTCAATGTGGATTTTGTACACCTGGCTTTATTTTAAACTGCCACGCCCTGGCAGCTAAACATCCAGATGCGGATGATACAACCATCGAAGAATGGATGCAATCCAATCTTTGCCGATGCACAGGATACCAGGAAATTCGCGATGCGGTCAAAACAGTACTGCAGAATAACAAAAATGATTCTGCCTCTTAAAAAATACAACCCAGCTTAAAGTATGATCCATAAGCTGGGTTGTATTATCATTCATCCTTTCTTGAAACTGTTATTGGTAGTATTCAGAGATTCAATCAAACTTAGGGTTTGCGAGGCCTGTTCAATCTGCTGCTGAACCTGCTCCAATTGCTGCTGCTGAGCTGTGGCAGCCTGGGTCACGGCTATACCCTGCATCAAATCAAGCTGTTGGACCGCCTGCTGAAGCTTTTGTTGTGCTTGCTGCATGCCTTGTGGATTTGCCATTGAAACATTTTGCTGAATGGTTTGCGAGGCTTCCTGCATAGTTTGCAATGCCTGTTTCTTTTGCGCCTGAAATTGCTGCTCCATGGCCGGCCTGTTTTCCTGAAGCTGCTGAGTCGCTTGCTGCATTTTTTGCAGTTGGTCCATTTGGGATTGCTTTTGCTGCTGTTTTTTCACAACTGCTGGACCCCTTTCCTTTGAAGTTGTCAAAACTTAGTTTTCTATATTTAACAGGATAATATCCAAATAGAAAATATCACTTTATGAAAATAATTGGCCAATTTATTCGTTATGCATCTTTTTACAATAAGGCATAATAATTTTATCAATTCGCAGGAAAAAGGAAGTGAAAGCTGATTGGAAAAGGAAAAAAAGAAAAAGTCCCATTTTCCCTTTCGTTTAAATTTCCTTTTTTTCAGTGTGTTTTTATTGTTTTCCATCCTCATTCTAAGGCTTGGCTTTGTTCAGATTGTCTATGGAGAAAATTTCAAGAGGGATTTGGAACGAAAAGAAGGAATTACAGTAAGTAACCCAGTTCCAAGAGGGAAAATGTTTGACCGGAATAACCGAGTTATTGTGGATAATATCCCGAAAAGCGCCATTACCTTCAGCAACGAAGGATTTTCGCTAACAGAAATGCTTGAAACAGCTGAGAAATTAGGAAAACTAATCGATAAAAATACAGATAAACTAACCGACAAAAATAAAAAGGATTATTGGATTATAAAAAATCCAAGGCAAGCGGATGCAAAAATCACCAGGAAAGAAAAGGAATTGTTTGCTGCAAAGAAATTAACGGATCAGGATTTATATAAATTAAAACTAGAACGCATAAGTGACGCGGAGATGAATTTATCAGAGGAGGAACTAGAGGCAGCCGCCATATTCCGAGAATTTACCAGCGGGTATAAATTCACTTCACAACTTGTTAAAAATGAAAACGTAAGTGATGGGGAATATGCTGTTGTCAGCGAAAATCTCGAGTCCCTTCCGGGCGTCGATACGACTACCGATTGGGAGCGGTCCTACCCTTTTGATTACACACTGAGGTCTGTCCTTGGCAAAGTGACTAATTCGGATGAAGGACTCCCGGCCGACCAGCTGGATTATTTTTTAGCAAGAGGATACAGCCGTAATGACCGGGTTGGCAAAAGTCAACTGGAACTGCAGTATGAGGAAGTATTAAGGGGATATAAAACAAAAGTTAAAAATGTAACCGATAAAACCGGAAGGGTCATTGAATCGCTGCCTGTCTCAGACGGCCAAAAAGGGAAAGACCTTGTCTTAACCATTGACATGGACCTGCAGAAAGCTATTGACAAGATCATCGAAGAAGAACTCTGGGCTGCCAAAAAAATGCCGGGTACTGCATTGACTGACAGGGCTTATGTTGTTTTAATGAACCCCTTTACTGGCGAAATATTGGCCATGTCCGGAAAGAAAATTGTCAAGGATTCTTCTGGGAGAAAAGTTATGGAGGATGATGCCCTTGGCACGTTTACAACTACATATAATGTTGGTTCCACGGTGAAAGGGGCAACTGTCTTAACCGGATATAAAACGGGAGCGATTTCACCTGGAACGGTATTTGATGATGCCGGAATTAAAATTAAAGACACTCCGCTTAAAAAGTCTTATGCTTATTTAGGAAGATTAAATGAAATTGAGGCGTTAAAAAAGTCCTCTAACGTTTATATGTTTCATACAGCCTTAAGAATTGGCAACGCGCATTATGAATACGATAAGCCATTAAATCTTAAAAATACTCAAGCGTTTGAGACCATCAGAAATTCCTTCGCTTCATTTGGTCTTGGGACAAGAACTGGTATTGATTTACCAAATGAGCAAACTGGATTTAAAGGAATGAGCAGGCTTCCAGGATATTTGCTCGATCTGGTCATCGGACAATATGATACCTACTCAGCAATGCAGCTTGCCCAATATGTTTCGACCATCGCTAATGGCGGCTATCGAATGCAGCCTCATGTCGTGAAGGAAATCCGCCTGCCTGCTTCGGGAACGGAGGAGCTGGGTTCCGTGGCAAGGGAAATTTCTCCTGTCGTTTTAAATACAATTGATGCCAAAAAGGAATGGCTGAACCGAGTACAGGCGGGCTTTCGCAAAGTCATGCAAGAACCGGGCGGTACGGCCTTTAAATTTTTCGAAGGTGCTGCTTATGCACCTGCCGGAAAAACAGGTACAGCAGAAGCCTTTTATGATGGCCCATTAAGAAGCCGCTTTGGTGATATTCCTCCAGCAGTTATGAACCTAAGTCTTGTCAGCTACGCTCCAAGTACTAATCCTGAGGTGGCCATGGCCGTTTTAGTTCCATGGGCCTTTCAAGGAGATGAAGATAACAAGGCTAATTTAAAAATTGGCCGAAGGGTTTTGGATACCTACTTCCAATTGAAAAAACAATAAGGGTAAAGGGTGCTCCTTTAGCACCCTCTTATTTTTTCTCCAAAACACTTTTTACTGCCTTCTCGATTTCGGCATAACCTGTGCACCGGCAAATATTGGATTCCAGCCATTCCTTGATCTTATCGTTACTTGCATCTGGGTGCTGTTTAATTAGTGCATGGCAGTTCATGATAAATCCTGGTGTACAATATCCGCATTGAAAGGCGAAATTTTCTACAAAGGCTTTTTGGATAGGTGTATCCTTTAGCCCTTCAATTGTTGTTATCTCTTTTCCAATGGCCTCAACGGCCAGCATCAAGCATGATTTCATCGGCCAGTCATCCACATTTACCGAACATGCTCCACAATCACCATTTAAACAGCCTGGTTTTGCGCCTGTCAGCCCAAGTTTTCCACGCAGTACAAATAAAAGGGTGTCCGCAAATCTGGCGGTCACCATTCGCTTTTCTCCATTAACATTCAATGGAAAAGTGTGCAAGCTCATTAAAAGCTCCCCCTTTTTTTACACTGTCATTCCATCCAAAGCTCGAAGGACATCAATAAACAAATTCTTTAATACAAATAGGCGGTATTCAGTCGATCCTTCAATATCGTTTAAAATGGGCCGGGGCAAAACAGTAAGTGCACTTTCGACTCTTGCCTCACCAGTCACTCCCTGTCTGTTTATTGCTTCCTCCACTTCCCTCGAACGGAATGGAAACGGGCATAGTCCGCTAATGGCAACGCGGATTTCCCTATCGATTTTAAGAGCCGCAATAGTAATCAGAGGATAGCCTGTGTCCCACTGTTGACGCCGTTTTATACTGATAAAAGGTGCCTCAACAAACCTTCTTTCAGTAGCTATTTGAACGAGAAATTCTCCTTTTTCCAACTGAAGTTCTCTGTTAAAAACATCGTGAATAAACGCTGTTTTCACACCTTTAGGGCCAATAAGAACCACCTGGCTATCCGCTAATAAAAACGGCAATACAGCCTCCCGATAAAAAATTTGTCCGCATAAATTGCCTCCGACTGTTATCTTCCCTCGGGCAGTGTGATCGGCAATTTCCCTTGAGGTCTTTGTTAAGAGGGGGAAAGGGTTTGCCTCTTCGATTTCTGATAAAGATAAGGTACTCCCTACAACCAAATAATCCCCATCCATCTCCATAACTCTGCCTTCTGCTATCCCCTTAATATCAATAACAGCATCGGTATGAGCCAAATCAATTCTTCCAAGTGTAATAAGTTCAGTTCCGCCGGAAAAAAACATCGGCTTTTTTCCTTGCTGTGCTAAGTATTGGTATAATTCAACAGCTTCGTTGAGCGATTGCGGCCTGTAATAATCAAAATCAAATGGAAGCATTTTTTGCTGCCTCCTTTGTCTTCCATACTAATTCTGGAATGAGCGGCAAGTGGTTCAGGGATACTCCCGCCGCCAGTGACAATGCATTTCCCAATGCTCCAGGCATCCCCATCAGTCCGTGCTCCCCGACACCGCGGGCACCATATGCGGAATCAAGGGCAGGGGTCTCAATAAAGCCAACTAAATATTCTGGGTTCTCTCCGTAGCGAAGCGGACGATACGTTCGCAGCTGTGGATTTAGGACTCTGCCAAGTTCATCAAAATAAAAAGTTTCTCTGCCGGCAAAAGCGAGTCCCATGCTCATCGCCCCCATTACTTGGCCGAGGGCTGCCTTTTCATTCATAACTTTCCCTATATCGACGACCGTGCACGCCTTAACCAGTCTGTAGGTGTAATCCCGGCGGTCGAATTCAATTTCAACACCATAAGCTGCAGGCGTCCATTCCGGGCCCGGTTTTCCAGCGCCGGTCTCAGGATCTAAATGGCTAAGATGCCTTAAAACAATATTGCCCTTTCCGATAATTTGCCCGCCAATGGCGTTCCCATTTGGATACTTATAGCCGTAGCCAATCTCTTTGAAATGTAGTCCGATCGCAGGATCATCGCGTAAATATACCCGGCTTCCTCCCACCTCTAAATCTTGGATCGGCGCCCTTAATACACAGGCTGCAATCTCTTTTAACTGACGAATAACATCTTCCGCTGCTTCTAAAACCGCTCTCCCAGCCATATAGGTACCACGGCTGGCCACTGTTTTCCAATGTTCGGGTGTCGTCTGGGTATCCACCTCCATCCGCACATGAATTTTATTGACATCCATTTTCAACCGTTCAGCAAGAATCTGCGCGAGAACCGTTTTCGTCCCGGTGCCAATTTCAATCACACCAGACATTAAATTGATGCTCCCGTCCCGGTTAAACGTCAAAATTACCCCTGAAGGTGCATCAGGGTCAATCGTTGATGTTTTCCAGCTGCAGCTTATCCCTTTTACCCTTACGTACCGCTCATTTATTTCTTTTACAGGTCCTTCATTCCAATTGAACAGTTCACTTAATTTCTCAATACATTTTCGCAAGTCCCCAACATTACTTCGATTCAAAAGAACTCTTGTCGGCGTTGTATCCCCTGGCTGAATGGCATTAATATATCGGAGCTCCAGCGGGTCCATGTTTAATTTCCCGGCAAGGATATCCATGGTTCGCTCGATTGCAAAGGAAAGCTCTGAATGGCTGAAGCCCCTGAATGGTGCAGCATACGGGTGGTTTGTATACATACAATAGGAATCGCACCAGACATGATCAACCTTATAAGGGCCGGTACAATCTACCGCGCCAGACCTCGTTACATCTATCGCTTTATCGGAATATGCGCCCCCATCCCATAAGTATTGAATCTCAGCAGCCTTTAGTTTCCCGTTGCGGTCTGCGCCAAATTTCACGGTGGCATCCAGGCCGATATGGCACGGAGAAGTCAGTATATCTTGTTCTCTTGTATTTAAAAGCTTAACTGGCTTTCCGCCGACTTCCTTTGAGGCGAGGTAGGCAAGTACCTCAAGCTGGACGGATGCCTTACCGCCATAGGCACCGCCAACGAATGGTGTATGAACAATAATTTTTCCGATGTCCTCCTCAAAGTAATCGGCAATTAACCGTTTTGCCATGAAGGGTGCCTGAGAAGAGGTCATAATGGTAATTTGTCCATCAGGTAATATCTCAGCTGTAGCACATCTTGTTTCTATCGCCGCGTGGTCGGACGGGGCAAATGAAAAGCTCGCTTCGACCACAACATCACTCTCAGCCCAGCCTTTTTCCATATTTCCTTTACGGATTTTAATATGAGTAGCAATATTGGTGCCGGGCACCGGGTGAGAATCCTCTTCTTTTTTGTATTCACCTAACCGTTCATGAACCAAGGGGGCATCCCTTCTAAACGCTTGAGTAGGTGAATTAACGACAGGCAATGGTTCATATTGGACATGTATCAAATCAGCAGCCGTTTTCGCCTGCCCGGGAGTATCTGCCACTACCAGGGCAACTGGTTCGCCGTGATACCTAACCTTATCAACGGCAAGAGGCGGCCGGTCCCGAATGGCCTCACCCGTCAGCGGATACCGCTTTCCTGCAATAATTGCCCTGACTCCCGGAACCTGCCTGGCCTTCGAGGTATCAATGCTGACAATCTTGGCATGGCCATATGGACTAATGACCATTTTTGCTGACAGCATTCCGCTGGTTTGGTAATCATGTGTGTATTTGGCCCGGCCCGTCACTTTATCGAATGCTTCCTTGCGAATGACACTTTTACCAACGACTTCCAAATCAGATCCCTCCCCAACTCTTTCTTTTTCCTCGTCCAGTAAATGCCGGCTAATCAGGTATAGTCCATAAGTGCTCTCCTTTTTCACGGAGCGGTTTTCTACATGCCTCGATCATTTCCGCAATGATACTTATGGCAATTTCAGTTGGCCCCTTCGCCCCGATTGACAATCCAACCGGTGAATGAACCCATTCCGGAATTTTCTCTCCATTTAGGAGTCTTGAAGTTCTCTCTCTAGGTCCAAGAACCCCTAAGTATCTAATATTCTCAACTAGCATCGGCAAGAGAATTTCCTGATCCCTTTGAAAATGATGCGTCATAATCACGACAAAATCATAGGGTGAAAAAATGAGTTTCCTTAAAAGCTCCCCGGGGAACCCTATTAAAAGCTCGTCTGCTGCAGGAAAATTTTGTTCCTGACAAAGCGCTTCCCGCCAATCGCACACCGTAACGGAAAAACCGGTTTCTGCCGCCAAAGAAACGAGCGATTTTGCATCCGGCCCAGCCCCAAAAACGATTAACCTTGGCTTCGGCTGATAGATGTGCTGAAAAACGATGCCATCTGTCATCAGCCCACTCTTGGAGACAAAATTAATAATAGGAAATGAGCCTCCCCAACAGCCAAATGCTTCTCCTTTTTCAGGAACAAAAACATACTCCCCCAAATGGCCCAAGTTCTTAAAACCTGCCACTTTGATATTGTTATCGAGTAATTTTTTTACCAATTTTATATCTTCTTCCAGCTTCTGGTTAATCGGCTCAAGCAAAATACCAATAGTCCCATTGCAGCCCTTTCCCCAGCCTATGTCATCTTCCTCAGTCAAATCGTACCAGACAAGCTGAGGCTCTTTGCTATCAAGAACTTTTTTTGCCCATTCCGCTAAATCGGCTTCCACACAGCCGGCACTTACCATCCCAGTCTGAGTTCCGTCGTCTATAAAAATCATCGAAGAGCCTTCTCTTTTATAGGCAGATCCCTTTACATCAACAATAGTTGCCAGCACTTTTTTTCCGGGATGGTTAAGTACATTAATTATTTGAAAAAAATCATCCATGACTCTCCCCCGCTTCAACACATAAAGTCCTACCCTATTTATATGGCCGGGTAGGCTATTCCTAGAATGAAAATTCATTATTTAACGGCTAGAGAGGATTGCTTAAGGACATGCTAAAACAAAAATACGGGAATGATTGACTTGAAACAAACACGTGCGTTGTTTATAACAGGCGTTGCCTCGGGAACCATGCTGAACCCCCTAAATTCATCGATGATCGCTCTGGCATTACATAGCATTCAGAAGGACTTCCAACTTTCCTTTTCAACCGTATCCTGGTTAATTACCGCCTTCTATTTATCGAGTGCTGTAGCACAGCCGGTAACAGGAAAAATTGGAGATATATTCGGCAGGAAAAACACCTTTTTGTTTGGACTAGTCCTTGTTGCCCTTTCAGCTATTGGTGCTCCTTTCTCTACGACCTTCCTATTATTAGTGGTAATGAGATTAGTTCAATCGATTGGCAGCAGTGCGATTTATCCTTCAGGGATGGCGTTAATCAGGGAACATATCAAAGAGCGGCAAGCATCTGCCCTCGCCGTTTTGTCAATTTTCGCCTCGGCAATGGTTGCGCTTGGGCCGACGATCGGCGGCTTCTTAATTGTCTGGGGAGGCTGGCCGGCGATTTTCTGGGTGAATCTTCCTTTTGTTTTCCTTAGTTTCACGCTTGGCTGGTACATGTTTCCTAAGGATGTGAGACAGGATAAGGAAACGGTTAAAAGGTTATTCTCCAACCTTGATTTTTGGGGAATGTGCTTTTTTGCTGCTGGAATGGCATTATTTTTATGGTTCTTGCTTTCCTTTGAAAAAAGTGTCCATTATTCAGCAGGGATTGGAGGCTTACTCTTTTTTGCTTTATTTGCTTGGAGAGAATTGAGGGTTAAAGAACCATTTATTGATATTCATATTTTTAAAACCAACCCTCAACTGACTTTGGTTTACGTGCAGTTCATTTTGTTAAATATCTTTTTTTATTGTTTATTTTTCGGTCTGCCTGCTTATTTTCAGGAGGCAATGGGGCTTGGCGTAGAAAAAAGCGGCATGCTTATGCTGTTTATGTCGGGAGTCAGCATTATCATATCAACATTTGCAGGGAAATGGGCAGATAAATCTGGTGTGTATCAGCCGATTATGGCGGGGGCATTTTTATCAATTATTGGGGCCTGTTCCTTTACATTCTTTTTTGTTGGAGCTTCCTATATGGTGATTGGAATCCTGTTATCGATTATGGGGCTAAGCTATGGTATTGGCAATGTGGTACTTCAAGTGGCGATGTTAAAAGAAAGTCCAAAAAAAATAATCGGCACAACTTCCGGATTGTTTCAAACCTGCCGATATCTAGGCTCGATTTTTTCCACCATCATTCTTGGCATGATATTTGGAGCTGAGGCATCGCCTGAAAAAATGAAAATCGTTGGCAGTATTATGATTATTCTTGGAACGGCCAGCTTTTTAATGAGTGTATGGTTTTCTAGGCAATCACTACGATTCGGGAATTTTAAACAAGTCTGAAGAAAAGGAACAAGAGCTTCATTGGCCTTTGTTCCTTTATTTCTTTTCCATCAGCTTCTTAATTTCTTCCCTTGGACTCCAGCAATTGAATTTATAGCTGGACTTTGTCTCATATCCTAAGCGTTTACAATAGTAAAACATTCCTTCCGCTTTTCTCTCAGCTTTAAAATGCTGACAGGTTGCGCAGCAATGATAATCTTTCATCAATATTTCCTCCTCTAAAAGGGTTTCTTAATCTATTAACTTTTCATTCATAATTTTTTCATATTTAAGCATTATGATAAAAATAGGTTCGATATTGGAACCATTCAACCTCCGCCCCCCTTTTAATAGATATTGTTTTTGCCCGGCCTTTCTTGGCCGGGTATTTTTTTATGTATAGTATATAGGTAAAATATATTTTCTTATACTATTACTTTCTAATTTTTTGTAATAAGAAAAGACCTTTACGAATTGCGAAAGGTCTTTTCAGTCTTTTATAAATTGCTGTTTGCGACCAAGATAGCGAGATTTACAAATAGGTAAGACTGATATCGCTGATAGTTGAAAAGACATTACTAGTAATGTAGAAATATTGTAACAAAGCGACCATTCACTAGAAGACTACAATTTTATAATGGACCTATAAAGCATTTTTAGGGTTACAAAAAAATCTATGAAACTTGGTGATAAAAATGCAAGGATTTAGTAAGGGACATCTTCAAGGAATGGGGCATGGCCACCCAAATGGAGGAGGAAAAACAATTGATTACGATCAAAACCCATTTATCGTCATTTGGGAAGTTACCAGGGCCTGCCAGCTAAAATGTGTACATTGCCGGGCAGATGCACAGCTAACACCTGACCCGCGGGAGCTATCTAACGAAGAAGGAATCAACCTCATTGATCAGATTTATGATATGGGCAATCCAATGCTTGTTTTCACTGGCGGGGATTGCATGATGCGTGAAGATCTATTTGAACTGGCGGATTATGCCATCAAAAAAGGCATGCGGGTTTCAATGACGCCAAGTGCGACACCGAATGTTACGATCGAAAGAATGAAACGGGCAAAGGGGGTTGGACTTTCCCGCTGGGGCTTCAGCCTTGACGGTCCGACACCAAAAATTCATGACCATTTCCGAGGGACACCAGGTTCCTTTGAATTAACCCTTGAGAAAATAAAATACCTAAACGAATTACAAATGCCGCTGCAAATAAATACTGTTATATCAAGATATAATTACGACCATCTGGAGGAAATGTCCAAGCTGGTTGGAGAGCTGGGTGCTGTCATGTGGTATATCTTCCTGCTTGTACCAACAGGAAGAGGCCAGCTGGATGCCTGCATATCACCCAGAGAGCACGAAAAAGTTTTCCGCTGGCTTTATGAATTGAGTAAAACAGCCCCCTATGATATTAAGACGACAGCGGCACAGCATTACCGCCGTGTTGTCCTTCAGCAGAAAACACGTGACCATCTGATTGAAAAAGGGAAGATTCGCTACGAGGATTCGATTACAACCGATTCCGCCTCGATGCACGACGGGCTGAAGCGGGCGCCAAAAGGCGTAAATGACGGAAATGGCTTTGTTTTTGTTTCCCATATTGGCGATGTGATGCCAAGCGGCCTTCTGCCGATTGTGGGCGGGAACATCCGCGACGAGCCTTTGGCAAAGATTTATCGTGAGTCAAAAGTATTTAAAGAGCTGCGCAAGCCTGATAATTATAAAGGAAAATGCGGCGTATGCGAATACAACAAAATCTGCGGCGGTTCCCGTTCGAGAACTTACGCCGTCACCGGAGATTATTTAGAAAGTGAGCCATTCTGCGTTTATATTCCCCTAGCGATGCGGAATAAGGAAACTGCACCGATTGAATGATAAAATTTTAAAAGGGCCTTCTTGACAGAAAGCCCTATTCTTCATTCTATTAATCCTGTATCCGTTAGATTAACCTTAGTATCTACTTTAAAGACTATTTTTGGATATATTTGTTTCCATTCCTCCCAATCATTTTCATTAAAATGGCGGGATCGATAGCGCAGTCCAAAACCAATTGGGTCAAGGTCGGACTTCTGAATTTTCACCAAAACTTCTTTAATAAAACTGTTAACTTCTTTTTCTACTTCCTTTTCATATTCGGCTAATTTCGTATTGGGGATTTTTCTGTTTGTCTCCTCTACGATTCCCTTTATTTTAATATCAAATTTTATGAATGGAGATTTCCCCTTTGGCGTATATATTTTATACTTTGAGTTAATTTTTTGCGTATCGATAAAAAACCTGGTTTTACCCTTTCTTGCCCATATCGCTGATTTTTCCTCCTTATTTAATAGGAAGTTCATGGCTTTTGTTTCCTCAGGATTAAGGGTGAGTTTCATCTGACTTTTATTAAAGAGACTGGTGGTATTGATTTCAAATAAATCCTTTTTAGCTTCCACAATCGGCAACATAGGGTCCAACCCCCTTTCAATCAGCCTCATCTTAAAATCGAACAGGAAATCTGGCAGAATATAAGGTGTTTCCGAGCCGTCTTTTCCCATCGCAAGAAATAAAGAATTGGAGGGAATTTGTTCTGATTTCGGTTTAACCTTAAGGACTTCCAACGCACTAGGCTTGGCTACCGCCACCCACGAAATCAATTGAATATCTCTGCGTCGTGAAAGCCAATAGTATATCCCCGCATTACCCTTTTGTTTTGCCAGCTCCTCCCCAACCAAAATCAACTTGGCGTGACTAAAATCAATCTCCTTATCCACTTTTGTTTTAATAATGCGAACAGCATCCGACATCGAGTCCGCTTGTTCCGATACAATCGTGAATTCGTTTGGCTGTTGTTTTGACCCGCTAGGTACGGCAAGTTTTAGGTGGACATCATATTTTTTTGAACTGTTCGCGGCAAGATCGACCCCAATACTGACGACAAACAGGCGCTTATCGATATCCTTGAAACCGCACCCAGTCAAAAGTATAGAGCCGATGACAATGATAGCTGCAACAGTCCAATTCTTTGCGTAGTTCATGCTAACTGCCTCCTTGCCCATAAGCTAAAAGAAATCACAATGACTACTTCAACACCAATTCGGGCAATCATCCAATAGACCGTAATTTGATTTAAAAGGATTGTTTCAAGGAACATGACAGCAATTACCGCGCACCCAGAGTAGCCTGAAAGGACAATCCATTTCATCTTTTTGTTTTCCTTTTTCCTAAACATCCCCTTAAATATTTCAAACGTGTTATGCCAATGTATTGAGATGCTCATAAGTGTAATACTCATATAAAACAATAAAAATATAAAAATGACTCGTTCTATCGGACTATAAACGAGGCGCAGGGAATCTGACGTCGAAATCCAAGGGTATAGATATTCCTGGGCACCGTCGGATCCATGAAACCCGATTGGAATTAAAAAGGTAGTAAACAAATTGAAAATACCCATAAAAAGGACAATAACAAAGTTCCAAACTTTAAGTTTTTCTTTAATTACTCGATTAAAAATAACAAGATTGGCATAACCGCTAAATACGTAAGAAGCTGCAGCAATGGATTTAATACTTGGCCGATCGAACAGATGGGTGCCAACTTCAAGAATGGAATCCCAGCTAATATAATCAGTGGTAAAGGCTTTAAAAATGATGAAACCGATTAACGGTGTATTCATAAACAGGACAATTTCTAAAATATACATAACTCTTTCAGTAGGAAGCTGAATTATAAATATAATAGCGATTAAATAAATTGACAGCAGTAATAATCTTGGCATTTCCGGGTTGATAAACCGGGTTAAGACATCAATAAAACCAACCAGAGTTATGAGACCAGCGGAAAACCCGGCAAGTTGAATAGTGCCGAAATGGAGAATTGTTAACCACCGGCGCTTAAAAAATTTATCGGCAATTTCAGGGAGCCCTTGCCCTGGGAATTTCGTGATGGCTTTACTATAAAGGCAGGAAAGGGTAAAACCAATCGGTATGGCAATCAACACACCCATTACCGCTCCTTCATACCTGTATTCAATTAAGATTTTCGGTATAAAAATGATTACGTTAATTAACATATTGATTAATATTAAATAGAGAAAATATCGGTTCAATCCCCTCCCTCCTTACCTAAGTTATTTTTTATTTGGCTTCGTTTGTATTAATGTAAGGAATGGCTGGCCAAAGCTGTCAAGCTTAACCATGTACGCAATAAACAACAAAAACCCGATACCTACACCGACTAGCCCGAACACAGTGGCGAGTCCCAAAACGATATATTTGACAATTCTTACTGAAAAACTGAAGGCGTTAATAGGGACAACAAAATTGGAAATGGCTACAGTCGATACTATGATAATCATAATGTTACTCACTAGCCCTGCCTCCGTTGCTGCCTGTCCCAAAATTAAACCGCCTACGGTTGTTGCCGTTGGTCCAATCGCTTTAGGCAGACGTATGCTGGCCTCTGTCAACATTTCCATCATAAACAGCATCAGCAATACTTCAACAAATGAAGGATACGGAACAAGATTGCGGCTCCCAGCAATCGATAAGGCCAATTGCACCCGATATATCTCCGGATTATAACTAGTTGTCGCCACATACAGCCCCGGTAAAACTATGCTGACAAAAAGGCCGATATAACGCAAGGTTTGCAGGAATTTCCCAACCCAATAAGTTTGATAAATATCAGCCATTGAAGCCATAAAGTCCTTCATTGAAGTCGGCAATACAACTGCAAATGGCGAACCGTGGATTAATAAAATTATTTTTCCTGTAGACAAGTTTATGGCGACTCGGTCCGGTCTTTCTGTCACAAGCATGACTGGAAACAGGGAACGATTACTTTTTTTGATGCTGTCAAGCAGCTGTTCCCCGGTTTGAAACATATTAATCTTGACATCGCCCAAAAATTCTTTGATACGGCCTAATGTTTCCATGTCAGCAAATCTAGTGTCATAAAGGAGCATCACCTTCGTCTTGGAAATAGTCCCCACTTGCGAAGATTCAACTTTCAGTGTTGCTTCCGGATAACGATGCCGGATCAGTCCAAGATTTGTCGGCAAGCTTTCGCTAAACCCCGATTGCGGCCCTTGAATTGTCGTTTCCACCGTGGTATCTTGAACGGCATTATTACGGTCAACCTTGCAGTCAAATAAAAAAATATAGTCCTGATAAAAAAGGACTGCTTCTCCCCTAAGCAAACTTTCGACCGTTTGCTCCACGGTCTTAAACGTTGATATTTTTGGATGGGATTGAAGGTAATCTAGAAATAACTCAGTGCCTTGGATTTCAAAAAAAGGTTTAAGGACATATTGGCCCAAAACCTGTTCATCACTAATTGATTTTATATAATAGGTTTCTAGATATTTTTCCTTGGTGAAGTTTTCTTTAAAAACTACATCTTCCGCCTTTTGAATTTTGTTCATTAGGCTTTTTTTGATGGATTCCACTTTAGTAGTCGGCATATGTCTCCCTCTTAAACAACTGCTTTGTCCGTTACTGTCCCACAATGGCTGGTATTTTATTCTAAAAAGAGAGGGTATTTATGGGTAATGTTTTTGGTTTTGCGACGTGTTTAGTGGTATTATCTTAGTAGTTTTTTTAACATTTGTGTGCTTTTAAGGAGTCTATATGATAAGAACCATTGCTATAAAAAACAATAAGGAAATCGTCGAAGATGTGGATATCGTTCACTTGGTGAAAGGTAATTTCCAGTGGTACTGGATTGATTTTAATCAGCCGACTGAAGAGGAAATCGAATTCCTTAGGGACCCACTTTCTTTTCACCCATTAGCGATTGAGGATTGTATCCATCATTTACAAAGGCCCAAGCTGGATTATTATGAAAACTATACATTTTTTGTCACTCAATCATTAAACCTGGAAACGATTTCAAAAGAAGAAGTGGATTTCTTTCTTAGCGGAAACTATATTGTTACCTTTCATCATAGCCCTTCAATGGAAATTAATGAGGTATGGAACCGTTTAAGTCAATCTCCACATATTCAAAAATGGGATCCGTCCCATGTGCTTTACAATATTATTGATAAAATGGTCGATAACTATTTTCCTCCTGTTTATAAGATTGAAGACCGCTTAAGTGAGATTGATGAGAATTCATCAGGCAGATCGATGGAGTTTTTATTGGAGGATTTGTTCGATACTAGGCATCAGCTTCTCTCGTTACGACATACGATTACACCGATGCGAGACCTTATCTATCGAATGTTAAATTCGCAGAGGATGACGGAAATGCAAGGGAAAATGGTCTATTTCTCCGATATTCATGACCATTTGTTGAAACTAACGGAAATGATTGAAGCAAACAGGGAATTAACGACAGATATCCGGGATAGCTATATATCCATCAACTCGCATCAGACAAACCATGTCATGAAGGTCTTGACTGTCATCACAACCATTTTTATGCCACTTACTTTTATTGCCGGCCTCTATGGAATGAACTTTCATTATATGCCAGAACTTAATTGGAAATATGGATACTTTTCTGTCCTTTTACTGATGTTCCTAGTCGGGATTTGGATGTTCCTATGGTTTAAGAAGAAAGGATGGTTTAAGTAACTAAAGGGGTGTCCTTAACAATTTATTTCATACTTTTGGGACACCCTTTAAATTCTCCTGTGATATCATTTAACTTTTTTCCCCCGGATTGTAATAGTAAGGATTCCCCTTATGTTCCTTTATTACATCATTATCAATAAATAACTTGCCGTTTTCTAAATAAGTGGCTAATATGATGTTCTCCACTTTATCACCCGTTTTTTCTACCTCGTTCATCAGCCAGCCTTGTTCTAGTTGGAGATATTTTAGATTATGATAAATAATTTGCCCGTCCATAATAAGAGGTATTGGGACATACTCTTTCTTCACCTTTAAATTCAAATCATTCGGCTGAATTGGCCGGTATTCTGATTTGGGTATCACACTAATGCTTCCCGTTTCCTCCATCACAGCAAGATCAATATTTTGCGTATCTGTATACCCTTGCACCCTTAAATGTGATAATAATTCATTCATCGGCATTCGCACCTTTTTCAGTCCTGTCCGATCAATATCACCATTACGAATTAACACTGTAGGACTTTCGTAGATAATCCATCTTAATTTATTATGTAATGATAGACGAATTAAAATTTTATATAATACGACTGTTATTGCTGCATAAGTTAAAGCTTTGCCTAGTTTATTTACTTCAATAGGCGTACTAATAATATTTGTTAGGACAAAGATATACAAAAGATCGAAGGTATGCATTTGCGATACAGCCTTTTTGCCTGTCACCCTTAAAAATACGTATCCTGCTAAAAATACGATAATTGTTCGATAGATTAATTCCAAAATGTATCTCCCCTAGCAATAGTAAGACGACCTTTTATCACGATGTTAGTATTAGATTTTTTTTTGCATCTAAACCAGATGCATTTTTATTAACATAGAAATTTAGATGTATAATAAAAGGGATCGCTATTTTAGAGAGGAGAACGTAATTGTGGCATATCCAAATACGGAAGATACGATGAATCTATTAACAGAGTTAGTCTCCATTCCAAGCCCATCCGGCAATACGAATGATGTGATTACCTTTGTTGAAAAATTCTTTGCTGAATTGCAGATTGAAACGAAAAGAAATCGTAAAGGCGGCCTTATTGCAACATTGGAAGGCAAAGACAAAAGCCAGCATAGGATGCTGACCGCTCATGTGGATACCCTCGGTGCCATGGTAAAGGAAATTAAAGCTAATGGCAGGCTTCGCATTGACCTGATTGGCGGATTTAAATATAATTCCATTGAAGGTGAATACTGCCAAATCGAAACATCCAGCGGCAAGAAATATACCGGAACCATCCTGATGCATCAAACATCCGTCCACGTTTACAAAGATGCCGGAAAAGCGGAACGGAATCAGGAGAATATGGAAATTCGAATTGATGAGAGGGTACATACAGCAGAAGAAGTCCGCTCACTTGGAATTGAAGTCGGAGATTTTGTTTCATTTGACCCGCGTGTTGAGGTGACACCGAGCGGATATATCAAGTCCCGCCACTTGGATGATAAAGCAAGCGTGGCTGTTCTCCTGCAATTAATAAAGCAGCTTAAAACAGAGAATATTATTCTGCCATATACGACTCATTTTTTAATTTCAAATAATGAAGAAATTGGTTACGGAGGCAATTCCAATATTACGCCGGAAACGGTTGAATATTTAGCGGTAGATATGGGAGCAATGGGAGAGGGACAGTCAACCGATGAATACACAGTATCCATCTGTGTGAAGGATTCCAGCGGTCCATATCATTACGGCTTACGTAAACATCTAGTGCAGCTTGCAGAGGCAAACAATATCGGATATAAGATTGATATCTATCCACACTATGGGTCAGATGCCTCTGCTGCCATCCGGGCAGGACACGATATCGTCCATGGTTTAATCGGCCCTGGCATCGATTCATCACACGCGTTTGAACGGACCCACAAATCGTCGCTAGAAAACACAGCCAAGCTTTTGTATCATTACATTCAATCTAAGTTAATTTTATAAAGCCTTCTAAATAAAAATAATTGTACAGATACTCGGGAATGGATATTGTCCCCAGCGATTTTTTTATGTTGTCTAATACCTTTTTTAACGATTGTCTCTGCTAACAGGCCAGTTGATTTCCGCTCCGGGCATTCGCTTTCCACGAGGAGGTCCTGGAGCCTCCTCAGCGCTGAAAGCGAATGCGGGGTCTCCAGTGACCTCTCTATCCCGCAGGAGTCGAATGCCCTCACTCCAATCAACTGGGAGGCAAATCAACTAGAGTATTGCAAGACACTTTTCATCCTAATTAAATATGGCCGATCTATTTTTTTGGAAGGCTGCAGAAGGGATCGTTTATTCATTAGCATTCTTTAATCTTTTTTGTACTTCACTAGCTTTATGAAGGACATTTCCTTCTTGGATTTCTTTGATTTTGTCCTTCATCAGCTTTATGAGGGACATTTCCTTCTTGGATTTCTTTGATTTTGTCCTTCATCAGCTTTATGAAGGACATTTCCTTCTTGGATTCCTTCGATTTTGTCCTTCATCAGCTTTATGAAGGACATTTCCTTCTTGAATTCCTTCGATTTTGTCCTTCATCAGCTTTATGAAGGACATTTCCTTCTTGAATTCCTTCGATTTTGTCCTTCATCAGCTTTATGAAGGACATTTCCTTCTTGGATTTCTTTGATTTTGTCCTTCATCAGCTTTATGAAAGACATTTCCTTCTTGAATTCCTTCGATTTTGTCCTTCATCAGCTTTATGAAGGACATTTCCCTCTCAAATTCCTTCGATTTTGTCCTTCATTTGTTTTATGAGGGACTTTGGTTATGCATTGTGAGTTGAAGGTCTTTATTGAATACACCCGTTGTGCGGAAGGCGCGAAGACTCTTGCGAGAGTACGGGGCAATGGAGCCTCCTCGGCACGCACGCGAACTGCTCGCGCCTGGAGCGCAAATCAACAAACTTTTCAACTGCCTGTACTCCCCCCCAATTCCTTTGGAGTTTCTTAATTAAATTTAATAATTTATTAAGTTTTTATTTATTGAGGCAGGAATAAAAGCTATTTATGATTAGTTAGTACAGTAAATAAGCGGTTCATTTTACCTACGTCAAAAACAACAATATTGGAGGATTTACCAATGTTTGCTAGATTGAGAGTTTTCTTTGCCAATCAAAAGATAAAATGGTTTGGCGGATTTTTTTATTACTTGCTTATCCTCCTTTTACTATTCTTTATGTACGGCTTCAACGACGCAAGCGCAGGTGCTTATATTTATAACGATTTTTAATGGGAGGCATCCAAGATGAAAATGTTATCAAACCTTCAGAGTTTCGCACTTACAAATCCAAATACATTGGCATATATCTCTCCCACTGAAGAAATCACTTATGGTGAGTTATGGAGACAATCGGAACAAATTGGAGCATATATTCTCAACCAAATGAATGAAAGAAAAACTCCGGTGATTGTCTACGGCCATATGGATGCTTCCATGATTAGTTCTTTTTTGGGCTGTGTAAAAGCGGGATTAGCTTATATCCCCGTAGATACCTCCATTCCAATCGATAGAATCATGACGATCATAAGCCTTTCACACGCGGAATTGTTTATCAATACAACCGGGATGGACCTTGATTTTGATAACCTTCCTGTCACTATTATTAATTTTGAAAAAATCATGGTTAGACAGGAAGCAACAAGCCCTATCCATGTTGAAAATTGGGTTGACGGTGATGAAAACTATTACATTATCTATACATCCGGCAGTACGGGCAATCCAAAAGGTGTGCAGATTTCCGCTGATAATCTGCAAAGCTTTGTCGATTGGATGTTGAACGACTTTCCAATCACAAGTAATCAGCGTTTTTTAAACCAGGCGCCCTACTCTTTTGATCTTTCCGTAATGGACCTATATCCAGCACTTGCAAGCGGAGGGACTATTTTCGCTATTACAAAAGAGATGATTGACAAGCCAAAGCTGCTATTCGAAGCATTAGCAAAATCAAAAACAGAGATCTGGACCTCAACTCCGTCTTTCGTGCAAATGTGCTTAATGGATCCATCCTTTAACCAAGAGCTATTACCGGAACTGCGTATATTCTTATTTTGCGGTGAAATCTTGCCGGCAGCGATTTGCCAGCAGTTAATGGGACGATTCCCTTATGCCAGGATTTATAACACCTACGGGCCTACGGAAGCGACGGTTGCGGTAACCTCCGTTGAGGTAACAGCAGAATTGCTTGAAGCGAATCCTAATCTGCCAATTGGAACACCTAAAGCAGATACCCAGATTTTCATTGTCGATGAAAATGGTACCCTCGTCCCACCAGGAGAAAAAGGTGAAATGATAATTGTCGGTCCTAGTGTAAGTAAAGGCTATCTTGGGGAAAGAGAGTTGACCGAAAAAGCATTTCTTCGTTTCGAAGATAAACTGGCCTATCGAACAGGTGACGCTGCCTTTATCGACGAAAAAGGTTTTATTTTCTACAAAGGCAGAATGGATTTTCAAATCAAACTGCACGGCTACCGGATGGAATTGGAGGAGATTGAACATCATATTGCCAATTCCAAATATGTTAAATCTGCAGCGGTAATACCATTTTACCAAAATGACAAAATAGAGTATTTACTTGCAGCCATTATTCCAACTGCTCATGAGTTTGAAAAGGAATTTCAGTTGACCAATGCTATCAAAAAAGAACTCAGCGGGGTTTTGCCCGCCTATATGATTCCGAGAAAATTCTCCTATTTTGAAGAACTGCCAATGACGGCAAACGGAAAAATGGACCGCAAAAAATTCAAGGAATTGGTGTTGCAATGACACCATATGGTTCTTTTACATTCTTTATCATCCTTGCTTTACTTTTAGCGCCAACTGCTATTCTGGGACTTATGGGAAAAAGGTTTCACACTTACAATATGGTGATTACGGTTGCTGCCCTGGTCTTAATCTTCGCTTCATCTCTTAAGCAAGCTGCGGCCTTAAGTCTATTTACCGTCTGGCAGGTTGTATTAATACAGTCATATATTTCTTACAGAAAAAAGAGCAATCGCAATGGCGTCTTTTATGGTGCCGTAATTCTATCGATTTTACCGCTTGTTCTTTCCAAGCTGCTGCCCTATTTTTCAAATGTTAATTTCATCGGTTTTCTAGGGATTTCATATTTAACGTTTAAGGGCACACAATTAGTGATGGAAACAAGGGATGGACTTATTAAGAAAAACCCTCCCTTTCCCCGTCTGCTCTATTTTATCTTGTTTTTCCCGACTATTTCTTCGGGCCCGATTGACCGCTATCGCCGTTTTGAAAAAGATATGGACCTTGAAATATCAGGTGAACAATATAAATTGTTGCTTTACGAAGGAATCAATAAAATTTTTCGCGGCTTCCTATATAAATACATTATCGGATACTCTATTAATCACTATTTTATAGCCAATCTAAGATTTATTGCTCACAGTCATCTTGAGAATCATCTTTATTATATGTATGCTTACAGCCTTTACCTATTTTTTGACTTTGCCGGTTATAGTGCGTTTGCAGTTGGTGTCAGCTTTATTATGGGGATTAAATCACCGGAAAACTTTAATAAGCCATTTCTCAGCAGAAATATAAAAGATTTCTGGAACCGCTGGCATATGAGTCTTTCTTTTTGGTTTAGGGACTATGTCTATATGAGATTTGTCTTTTGGATGACTAAGAAGAAATGGACAAAAAACAGGTACCTGCTCTCAAATCTGGGCTACATTTTGCTGTTTTTATTAATGGGAGTCTGGCACGGACTTGAGTTTCAATATATCATTTATGGGATTTACCACGCTGTTTTAATGGTTGCCTATAATTCTTTTGAGCAAATGAATAAAAAGCATAAATGGTGGCCGCAAAATAAATGGACAAATTTCATCTCGATTGTGATTACCTTTCATTTCATTTGCTTTGGTTTTTATATTTTCTCTGGACAATTATTCATAAAGGAGCTTGATTAAGATGGAATTCAAAAATGAAGTGCTTTCTTTGTTGGCAGAAATTTGTCAAGACGATATTGTGAAGGAAAATCCGGATATTGATTTATTTGATACCGGTTTATTAGATTCATTCGGAACAGTCGAACTGCTTGTTCAAGCTGAGGAACATTTCGGTATAACAGTTCCAATTACAGAATTTGACCGTGAAACTTGGAATACACCGAATCAGATTGCCAATCAGCTGGCTGATTTAAAATGAAAAAAGCCATATTTTCTCCCATCCTCATAGCCTTTCTTGGATTGGTTATGATCATTGGGATACCCAATAATTGGATTATCGGTATGATTCCAAAAAACAGGGTCGCACAAGCAGCGACAGAATTAAATCCATTTATGTTTCAAGGTAAGTATGTTCAGGATAAGATGCTTGAGGATCCTCGTTATTTACCTATTTATGGGTCTTCTGAGCTGGCAAGGCTAGACCGTTTTCACCCGAACAATTATTTTCAAGAAACTAGTGCTGATTTTACCCCTTTTCTTGTTGGCCGGGGAGGAATGGAATCGTTAATCCATTTTCTAAACTTTTCAGAACATGCCCAGCAGCTCAAGGGCAAGAAGTTAGTCTTTTTTCTGTCTCCTCAATGGTTTCAACCTGAAGGCACAGACGAAACCCATTTTGTTCCAAACTATTCCTCTTTACAGGGATATGATTTAGCATTTAACAAACATATTAATCCAGATCTTAAGAAAAAGGCTATGAAACGTCTTTTACAGTTCTCTCCTGTACAAAACGATCCGATTCTTTCTACAATGTACCTAGCGGAATTGACAAAAGATCCGTGGATTAAAAGGGAGAGTTATCTGGTACGTCCGATTGCGTTCACATATCGGGAGTTATTGGAAAAGAAAGATCTTTATTATACGTTAGCTGGCGGTTTCCCACGTAACCGGGAGATAAGCCCCTCGGTTAAAAATAAATCATGGACTGAATTAGCCGAACAGGCAAACCGATATGGGGAGAAAAGAGCAACGAATAATGCCTTTTATATTAGTAACTATCAGTATAATAAAATTCGAAAATTATTGCCTTCATTAAAAAACTCAAAAACCGGTGCTTCTTATGGCAAATCACCTGAATACGATGATTTTGAACTTGTCCTTGATCTTTTAAAGGATTCAGGGGCAGAACCATTATTTATTTCAGTTCCGGTCAATGGTAAATGGTATGACTATACTGATTTCCCACAAGAAGGCCGGACCGCCTACTACGATCGTATTAAGAAGCAAATTGAAGCGAACGACTTTCGGGTTGCCGATTTCTCCAATCATGAATACGACCCCTACTTTATGAAGGATACTATTCATATTGGTTGGAAAGGCTGGGTTTATGTTGATAAAGCCATTAAAGATTTCTATGATGGAAATAAAAATACATCAGTAGCCTTGGAATAGACAGTGCTAGAATAATGGCGTGTAAATCTGTATAATATACCTGAACAAATAATCATCGCTAGGAGATGAAGGAATGTTTTCCAACATTGGAGTACCAGGATTGATTTTAATCTTAATTGTAGCATTAGTTATTTTTGGTCCAAATAAACTGCCGGAAATTGGCCGTGCCTTTGGTAAGTCCATCCGTGAATTTAAAAATGCCACCAGCGGGATTGCTGACGATATTAAAGCAGAAATACATGAAGACATTAAAGAGGCAAAAAAAGTTGACATTACAAAATAATTTCTAAAAAGAGGGCTGTCTCAAAACACAAGGGGTTCCACACGTGTTGAGGCAGCCCTTTTTCTAGTCATTATCTTCTTGATTTTTCTGCCAATCCCTGGAGTTGATTCATGATTTTTTTACGGGACTTGTCATTCCGCATTAAATACGCAGCCCCTAATGCTACGGTTGTCATCAATAATTTTTTTCGATCCATACATATACCCCCCTTTCATGTCTCCCTTATAAAATTCCCCTTCGGCAAGCTTTTAATAATGTAATTTTTTATATTGGGATAAACGCTCAAAAGGAAAAGCCAACTAGAAATAATTGGCTTTTCCTTTAAGATTTTTTTATTCAGCGAGTTTTTCTTTCAGCTTCACATTATGTTCCTTAAATTGTATTAATAAATGATTAAGGGTTTCTGCTGCCTTTTTCGAATCGTTCTTCTCTACCGCAAGCCTAAGGTCATGAAATGTTTTCCATTTCACCATATCTTTTTCACCATGAGCCTTTTTGATAAATTCTTCTTTGGTAATTTTCCCTTCATCTAATTGTTTCTTAAGCTCAGTCATTTTTTGCATTTTCTCTTTCTTCCATTGCTCCCGTTTTACGGCATTTTCCGGACCCATCCATTTGGTGCGAAGAGCATTTCTCTCCTTCAGAACAGCCTCCCATTCTTTTTTCTTATCTGGAGTATATTTCTCTACCCATGATAAAAGCAGCTTCTGCCGTTCTGCCATTTTAGCCTGCCAGTCACGATGATTCCCATGTTCGTGCTTAGCCTCTTCCGCTTCGCAGTCACATGGTTTTTCAAGCTGTTTCCCAGTAGTGTCAGGCACCATATTCGCCTTCCCAAGACCAGGTACCACCAAGAACAGTCCCAATAATAAACAAGCAATTTTGCTTTTCATAAAAATCTCCTTTCTAAATCTTTTATATTTCCGAAACCAATAAATGTAATTTGGCACGTATTTATAATTCCCCATTTACGAAAAAAAATTTACCATTTTGACAAAATTTTAGTGATTATATTGATTAGAAAAAGAGACAGCCCGCTTGTGACAGCGGGCTGTTTTCTATATCCATTCCAATAACTCAAGGCGGTTTCCGAATGGATCATGCAGATGGATTCGGTTTGCACCAGGGAGATTGTCGTCTGCAGTAAAAGGTATATTGTTATTACTAAGATGCTCTTTTAAGGCAGTGATGTTTTCCACAACCAAGGCAGGATGGGCTTTTTTAGCGGGGCTAAAGGGCTCCTCTACCCCAATATGAATTTGGAACGTACCAAACTCAAACCAAACGCCACCGCGTTTCTTTAATTCCTCCGGTTTCTCCACCTCGGCTAATCCTAAAATTTCTCCAAAAAATTTTCTCGCTTCTTCTTCACAACCTTTTGGAGCAGCTAGTTGAACATGATCAATTTTTTTGACGACAAATGACATATTGAATCCCCCCCATTTACTTCATTTACACCTTTTATTTTACAAAAATTTAAAATTTCTAACAAATGTTAATTTAGTAAACATCCCGCTTAGTAAAAATCATAAACGATACCATTAATGCTGCCGCCCACCACACAAAAAGAGTGAGCAATGAAAACGACAGCGTCATACCTTCAATTGGTGGTGCGTTCCCCTTCATATAGTCCGTTAGTCTTAAATTCACCATAAAAAAGTATTTGGCCGATTTCCACGATGAAACCATGTTATTTAAAATCGCCCCAGAAATTAAGGCTGCCAGCATAACCCCCATGCCTGCCGCGGTACTGCGGATTAAAACCGATAACATAAACGACAAGGTGCCTACGACGATGGCCACAAACCAAACGAGTCCAAAATCCATTAATAAAAACTTCCAAAGACTTAAGAGCCTTACATCGGATGTATTTAACCCAGTATCGGTAACGCTGAATCCAGTCAGGATCGGTGTACCCCACCCTTTGTATCCGAAAACAAGTCCAGAAATTCCATATGAGAGAATTCCGGCAATGGCAATAATTAATGAAACTGCCAGGCAAAGTGTTATGTATTTGCTCAAGAGGATTCTCCACCTTTTGACAGGTCGAGTTAAAAGCAGTTTGACAGTGCCCAGACTATGTTCAGATGAAACTAAGTCACTGGCTATTACCATCACCATCAAAGGAATAAACAGGTCAATCGAATTTTCTAGAAAAATCCTCATAAAAGTTGGCGCCCCAGGTTCTGAGGGATTTATATCATGTTCAAGGTAATACTGCTGCTGCTGAAGCGAGATTTGCAGTTGTTTTTTCCATTCGTCTGAAATCCGGCTGCTCGATAACCGGTTGGTTGTGTCGACAATCTGCTGCTGAAGGATGGTCCGCCAATCACTGGTGCCCAATTTCTCCCGCTGTGTTTCAATCTGCTTATATTGAGCATAAGTAAACAACATGACAAGGACCCCAATGATGATGCCAATTACGATTAATCGTTTCTTGGCTATCAGCTTAAGCATTTCATTTTGAATCAATTTATGCAATTGTCTCACCCCCAGTAAGCTCAAGGAACAAATCTTCGAGTACAGGAAGCTTACGATGAAATTCAAGCACCGAAACCCCAGCTTCAACAAGTTGTTTATTCCATTCAGGCGTTCTTTGTTCGTCGAACTCTGTTAAAATGGTACCGTCTTCTTTTTCTTCTATTGCTGTCATACCTTCTAATACTTGTTTTCCTTTGTCAAACGGAGCAAGACGCCAGACGACTCTTTCACGATTTGATAACAACTTTTCAACAGTATCAATGCGAATGATGGCACCTTTTGAAATAATGGCAACACGGTCACACAATAACTGAATTTCACTTAATAAATGGCTCGAGACAAGGACACTCAAGCCCTCCTGTTCAGCCAAAAAGCGGATAAATTCCCGCATTTCACGAATTCCGGCAGGATCTAGTCCGTTTGTCGGCTCATCTAGAATAAGGACCTTCGGATTTCCTAATAGTGCTTGGGCGATTCCCAGGCGCTGCCGCATACCAAGTGAGTAAGTTTTTACTTTATCTTGTATTCTTTCGGTCAAGCCGACAAGCTCGGTTACTTCCTTAATTCGTTCTTCGCCGATCCCATCTAGCATTCGCGCAAAATGAAGCAGGTTATTATAGCCCGACAAATATGGGTATAACTCTGGATTTTCGACAATACAGCCCAGATTTTCCATGGCCTTTTGAAAATGATCTCTAATGTTAAAACCACAAATTTGTATTGTTCCGGAGGTTGGCTTGATGAGACCGACAAGCATACGGATTGTCGTTGTTTTGCCAGCGCCATTTGGCCCGAGGAAACCGAATACCTCTCCTTCCCGCAACTCAAAGCTTAATCCCTTGATAATCTCTTTACGCCCAATTACTTTTTTCAAATCCCTAACGGACAATGTTATTTTTTTCTCCATAGGTTTAACTCCTTACCATGTCATCAATGCAGCTACTCGTTCAGCTATTAGCCGATACCCTTTTTGATTTGGGTGGAACTTATCCGAATATAAATAATCATTTACCTTCAATTCAAATAAATCGAACGTCGGAACAAATACGATTTTAGGGAATACGGCACTAACTTCAGCACTGTCGTAATTCCATTTTCGAACGACTTTAGACATTTCTTTTCCTTGATTTAATTCTATGAAAGGATTGTATAAACCAACAAAGAACACATTGGCAGTCTGGTTATGCTTGCGGATTTCAGTGAAAATAAAATTCAAATTATCCAGATATTTTTTCTCGATGGCTGTTATATCTACCGCTTGAAAATCTATTAAACCCTGCCCGCCTCGAAACAAATCGTTGCCGCCAATCGTCACCAGCACAACATCTGCCTTTTGGATTTGTCTTCCGACCTCCTCCTCCTGAACCTGATTGCGAAGCTGCTCAGATCTTTGGCCATTAATGCCGAGGTTGGTCAGTTGAACAGTCTTTTTGGTTTTTTCCTTGATTTCGTCTACTAGGACACCTACATAGCCTTTACCCGTCTCATCACCTGTTCCTCGTGTTAAAGAATCTCCCAGAGCCACTACGACTAAACCCTTTTTATGTTCAGCTTTCTGCTCCGAAACGGATGGCTTTGAGATTTTTTCTGATGGACCTGCATAATATTCCCCAACTGCCCAGCCAAGTCCTGCCAGCCAGAGGAGACAAAGGAGGGCTGCCACGCCCGTTATCGCACGAATTGAATTCTTACCCAATTTGTTCATCCTTTCTGACCTTCTTCTATCTTTTAATTTAAACACTAATTGTTTGGGAAGCAAATTTGAATTGTGAATTTTAAGCGAAACTAAAAATATTTATTGACTCAATAATACGATTCTAGTATCTTTTATGTAGTTATGAAAACTACATGATTTGTTAATCTAAAATGTAAGCTATTACAAAAGTCAATACATCTATTGAAATACGCGGAAGGAAGAGGACTTATGAACAAGGCAAAGATCGCATGGATTACCGATACAACATCTTCTCTCTCTTTGGAATTTATCGAGAAAAATGACATACATGTTGTCCCGCTGCACGTTGTTATTAACGATGAATTTTACAAGGAAACGATTGATATTACTCAAGAGGAATTTTATGAACAAATGAAAAATGAGGATGGAAAATTTCAATCGTCCCAGCCGTCCATCAATGATTTCCTAGAGCTCTATGAAAGGTTGAAGGAGGAATATGATTTCGGGATTGCTATCCATGCATCAAGTGTTCTAACCGGTACCTATCAAACTTCCGTATTAGCCGCTAATATGGCTGGCTTTACACTTTACGCAATTGATTCTCTTACAGGTTCATATCCGCTTTCCTTTATTATTAATAGAGGGATTGAGCTTGTTGAACAGGGACTTGAAATTGAAGAGGTTGTAAACCAGTTAAATGCTTTGCGTGATCATACGCGCCTATTTTTAGTCCCTTCTAATCTCGATCAGCTGCACAAAAGCGGCCGCGTCTCAGGCGGACAAAAAATCCTAGCATCTCTTCTAAATATTAAGCCGATATTAGCCATCGAGGAAGGTACAGCAAAAATTAAAGATAAGGTCCGTTCCGATAAAAAAGCCTTTGCTTGGCTAATAAAAACATTAAAAGAAGATTTGGAAACAAAAAAGGTCCAAAAAGCGGCTATTCTTCACGCGAACGATTCAAAAAAGGCTTCAGAACTGGAGAAATTGCTCCATGAAACCTTTCCAAACCTGAAAACCGAGATAATGATGCTGATAACCGTTGCAGGAGTTCATACCGGGGTCGGGACGACAGGTCTTTCCTGGGTTTGTGAATAAATGAAAACTCGCCGATTGGCGAGTCCGATAGGACGAAGACAGAGACATAGTTGAATTTATACTTTCCTATTAGCAAAAAATAAAACCCGAATTTCCATTCTTGGGAATTCGGGTTTTTGTTTATTAAACTGTAACTAAGTCCTCAGAACGTTCGGCAATGGCTGAATCTTTTTCATTATTTTCTAAACTTCCCATTGGTCCAAAGAATTCAAAGTGGATTCTCTCTTCAGTTACCCCAAGTCCTTTTAAATAGCCATTAATGGCCTTCATGAATGGAACCGGTCCGCAGAAATAGAATTCAGCATCTTCGATTGCAACATTCTCTTGCAACCATTCACGTGTCACATAGCCTTCAACATCGAACCGGTTGTTTTGGCGATCATCTTCTGTTGGAGCATCGTAGAATATGCAGCTATTTACATTGTCAAGCTGTGCAAGTTCTTCAACTTCTTCCCTAAGCGCATGGACATTACCATTTGCAGCCGCATGGACGAAGGTTACCTTTCTTTCCGGCTGAAGTTCTACGACTGTCTTTAACATACTCATCATTGGCGTTAAACCTACACCGCCGCTAAGTAATACGACCGGATTCGTTTTTTCAGTATTTAACACAAAATCCCCTGCTGGCGCACTTACCTTTAAAATGTCTCCTTCTTTTACTTCATCATGAAGGTAATTAGATACGATTCCATCCGGATTTGGAGTACCAGCCTCGCGTTTCACGCTGATTCGATAGTAATCTTTTCCCGGAGCATCTGATAAGCTGTATTGACGGATATGGGTAAACTTTTCCCCTTCAATCTCTAGTAAAATACTAATATATTGACCTGGTTCAAAGCCGGCAATTTCTTTTTGGTCTTCAGGCTTTAAATAGAAGGAGGTAATGACATCACTTTCGACAACCTTGTGTTCAACGATAAAGTTGCGGAAACCGTCCCAGCCGCCTGTTTGATTAGCTGCTTGGTCATACATTTCTGCTTCCACACTGATGAAGGCACCAGCAATTACTTCATAAGCTTGAGCCCAGGCATCGATAATTTCATCAGTTGCTGCATCTCCTAAAACATCCTTGATGGCAAGTAACAAATGTTTTCCAACAATCGGATAATGCTCAGGTTTGATACCGAGGCTTCTATGCTTGTGGGCGATTTGTTTGACAACTGGAATAATGGCTTCAAGATTGTCAATATACATTGCTGCAGCATACACCGTTCCGGCAAGAGCTTTTTGCTGTCTTCCCTGTTTTTGGTTAGCATGATTGAAAATGTTCAATAATTCAGGATGGTTCCCGAACATAAGCTGATAAAAGCGGGTCGTAATTTTTTCACCGTGTTGTTCTAAAACTGGAACTGTTGATTTAATAATGTCAATTGTTTTTTGTTCTAACATCTTTATCACTCCTCTTTGTGTTTCCACTATATATGTAGTGAATTGTATATCCGTAATGAATTATATGATATAAATCATAGAGTGAAAGTGATGTAAATCACATTTTGCTATTTTTGAATAATTCAGACTATTACTTTAGTCCGCAAAATTTTCCAGCTAATTCATTTATAATGTAAAATAAAGATTATTAGTAAATTATTGAGGTGCAAAATTAATGGTAAGGATTCGAAAAAAAGTATTTTTATTGTTTTGGGTAATATTTGCGGCGGGGATCATTTATGCAGCCCTTTTACAATATAAGATTTCCTTAAATTATGGTGTAGTTCCATCTAAAAATGCTGATTACCTAATTGTTCTAGGCGCTAGAGTGAAAGGCACCGAACCATCGTTAACATTAGTAAGCCGAATAGATGCAGCTGCCAAATATTTAAAGAAAAACTCGAGGACGATAGCTATTGCTTCGGGAGGGCAAGGTCCCGGAGAGGATATATCTGAAGCAGAATGTATTAAAAGAGAACTGCAGAAACTTGGGATTAACGAATCTCGGATTGTTTTAGAAGCTAAATCAACTGATACATATGAAAATATACGTTTTTCAAAAAAGCTCATTCCGATATCTGCTAAAGATGGTGTTGTAGTAACGAATGACTTTCATCTCTATCGTGCCTTATCACTTGCAGCTGACGCAGACCTAAAGGTACAAGGGCTTCCTGCGGAAACACCGTTGATCGCTGTCCCAAAATCATATTTTCGTGAATATTTAGCGATTACAAAATATTATTTAGTAACATCCCTAGATAATATAAAAACTCGACTCTAGTGGTCGAGTATTTTTATTCCTTTATTTTATTTTTGCAAAAACACATGTATCTCTCGGTTCATTTCCATCAACAGAATTACTATCATTTTTTAAAATGCCTTCCAGGTCAAACCCCAGACGTTCAGGAATGGCCCTGCTTTTCACGTTTTGGGAATCACAGCGGATTTCAACCCGCTTGGCTTTTAATTCTTGAAAGGCAAAATTGGTAATCCTCTCAACTGCTTCCGTTATGTAACCTTTTCCACTATGCCGTGTATCAATCCAGTAGCCAATTTCAAATTTGGGAACATCCCAATTGATCCTATGCAATCCGGAAGATGCAATAAATTCACCGGTTTCTTTATGAAAAATATGCAATCGCAGATCTTCTCTAGCGAGGAATTTCGCATGCGCTTCACGCATGTTAGCCTCTACCTCTTCTGGAGATTGATCGCGGTGGGCCCAGGGCATCCACGGCTTCAGTTCGGTCAAAGAAGTCTGCATTGCCTCATACACCGCTTTCCCGTCACCCGGCATCGGCTTACGAATAACTAATCTTTCTGTGTAAAATTCTTCTGGGAAATCTAGTAAAATAGGTTTCATTATTATGCACCTCCAAAAAAATGGGCTCTTCCGTTTTGAAAGAGCCCCCCAAAAAGGTATTTATTAATATGCTTTTGCCCAGTAAACCATCTTATCTGCGTCTTTTCCGCAGCAAACGCATTTAGCTGATACTTTTTCCTGTTCGAATGGGATACAACGAGATGTAGCCCCGGTATCTTCTTTGATTTTTTCTTCGCAGTCCAACTCGCCGCACCACATAGCTTTGATAAAGCCTGGCTTTGCTTCTAAAGATTCTTTTAATTCAGCAAGTGTCGTGGCAACCGATGTTCTTTCTTCACGATGCTTCAATGCTTTGTTGTACAGGTTCGACTGAATCTCCTCAAGGAGCGCAGCAAGCTTCTCTTCTAATTGGTCCATAGAAACGACGATTTTTTCCAAAGTGTCGCGGCGTACCAAAACTACCTGCTTGTTTTCGATATCCTTTGGACCAACTTCCAAACGGACAGGGATACCTTTCATTTCATACTCATTGAACTTCCAGCCTGGCTTTTTATCACTGGCATCAATATCGACACGAGCCACTTTGCCAAGAGAATTTTTCAATTCATACGCAAAATCAAGCACGCCTTCTTTATGCTGCGCAATTGGAACAATCATTACTTGAGTTGGTGCAGCCTTTGGCGGAATGACAAGACCACGGTCATCGCCGTGAACCATAATTAGTGCACCGATAACCCTTGTTGTAAAGCCCCATGATGTTTGATGAACATATTGCAGTTTTCCATCTTTGTCAGTGTATTGGATTCCGAATGCTTCAGCAAAGCCTGTGCCAAAGTGATGGGAAGTCCCTGACTGAAGCGCCTTTCCATCATGCATCAAGCTTTCAACAGTAAAGGTGGCTTTTGCACCGGCGAACTTTTCTTTTTCAGTTTTTTGCCCTTTTACAACTGGAATAGCTAGGATCCCTTCAAGAACCTCAGCATACACATTTAACATTTTGATCGTTTCTTCCATCGCATCTTCGTCTGTTGCGTGTGCTGTGTGGCCTTCCTGCCATAAGAACTCCAATGTTCTTAAGAATGGGCGGGTTGTTTTCTCCCAACGGACAACGTTAGCCCATTGGTTATATAGTTTTGGTAAATCACGATAAGAATGGATGATATTTTTATAATGCTCGCAGAATAAAACCTCAGAAGTCGGGCGAACTACCAGTCTTTCAGCAAGTTCTTCAGAGCCTCCGTGAGTTACCCAGGCAACTTCAGGAGCAAACCCTTCAACGTGGTCCTTCTCCTTTTGCAGCAGGCTTTCCGGAATAAATAAAGGCATATACACATTTTCATGCCCCGTTTCTTTAATGCGGCGGTCCAGTTCATTTTTGATATTATCCCACAGGGCAAATCCGTATGGCCGAATAATCATCGAACCGCGAACGCTTGAATAATCGATTAAATCTGCTTTTGTGACAACATCTGTATACCACTGCGCGAAGTCCTCATCCATCGCAGTAATATCTTTTACAAATTCCTTAGCCATTTTGACACCTCATCATTTTCTAAAAAATATTTCCCGCTCCAGCGCCTGCTATAGACGCATTTAATTTTTTACATATAAAAAGGCCCTGATCCTAAAAAGGGACCAAGGCCTGGCGGTACCACCCTAAATTCATAAAGCGAATGCTTTATACTCTTTCCATGATAACGGATTTGATCCGCATGTATCTTCAATCCATCCGATACAGAACTCGGAGGCAGGTTCAAATGACCGTCTTAAGAAACCTCGCACCAATGGCTCCCTCTCTTGGTAAGACCTTTTCATTTTACTAATCCCCGTCATTGTTTCAGTTTATATTTTTGAAAAAATTATATATTTCCCATAGCTAAAAGTCAATTCCTTCAAAGGAATATTTTTCATCAGCAATAACCATTATCGCCATTTTTTAATTTTTGATACCTCTTTAATTGACGTTCCGAATCAGTTAAAATGCTATTAATAGCTAAATTGGGGTGGTTTGCATGAAACAGGAAAAAAAGGATGAACTCGTGCTCGATGAGGAGGAAAAAGAAGCATTGCTTGAATACATGAGAATGCAAAATGAAGCCCTGAAACGCATTTTTCATAATGCTGTAGATAAGGAAAAAGATGAAGAGTAAACCGAAGATAAGGATAAAAAAACAATTTTTAAAATCTAGCATTTTCCCCCCTTGCCCCGAATATCAATAGAGAAATGATAGATTTCTAAGGGGGGGCAGGATGTGATAAAGAAAGAACCGGGATTAAAAAGTGGTCCTACTACAAACAACAATAAAAATGATGTTAATGTTAATAATCATTTCAGTTTAACGATTAACTTTGGCGATTCATTAAATGTACTGGCATTGATTGCTGGCATATATCTAATTAGAAGAATCACGAAAAGAAAAAGACTACAAAAACATATAGAGAAATGGCCTTGATTGTTATATAATCAAGGTCTTTTTTTTTGCTCATTGTTCCTAATTGACACAATATTTACTTTGTTATATAGTTTAACAGGTGAATAATTCAATAGGTTAACTACTTTTTTATAAATTAATGGGGTGGAAGCAAAATGGATAACAACACAATTCAGGATTTAATTGACCGCTATGTAAACATTTCTTTTCAGGTACATAGAAAAGCGGAGGCCCTAATTAAAAATCAGCTTGGGAACGAATTAACCAATGACCAGCACTACATCTTAAGATATATCCAGAAGACAGGAGAATGTACCTCGACGGAATTGGCCGAAGCTTTTCAGGTCAATAAAAGTGCAATAACAGCTATTATCACTCGAATGACGGATAGAGGCTTAATACAACGAACTAGAGACGAAAAAGATCGGAGAGTGGTTTATTTAACACCAACCAAAGAAGGCGTCGAACTGTTTCAAAGTGCCCAAGAAAAAGTCCATCAATTAGTTGAATCTATCATTACACAGTTCGATGAAACCGAAATCACAAACTTTATTAACACGTATGAAAAACTAGCAAAAATATTGGATAACAAGAAACTGGAAGAACTGGGGGAATAACAAGTGAGAGCCATTATTAAAGGGAAATGGTTTATCTTAATCGCTTGGATAGCAGTCATCGCTGCGCTTTTTATAGCTGCGCCAAATATGGAAAATCTCGTTCGAGAGAAAGGGCAAATTTCCGTTCCTGAAGGCTACCCCTCCACCCTTGCCGAAAAAGTTCTCAAGGATGTTCAGTCTAGTGAAAATAAGGGTAATTCCTTGCAAACCGCTCTTGTCTTCCATAGTGAAAAAAAATTAACGAAGGACGACTTTGCAGAGGCTGAAAAAGCGATTAAAGAACTAGAAAAAAATAAAGAGACGCTTGGAATTACCGAAATCCTCACCCATTTCACACAAGAAGAACTGAAGGATCAGTTGGTTTCAAAGGACGGTAAAACAATTTTAGTCTCCATTAAAGTTACTTCGAATGATAGAGAAGCTAAAGAAATTGTCAAAGAATTAAATAAAGCAATGGATGATGTCAAACTTGATCATTACTATACCGGCAGCTGGGTGATTGGCGAGGACCTCATCACAAACTCCCAGGAAGGTCTGAAAAAAACCGAAGGTATTACGGTAGTTTTCATTTTAGCAGTGCTGCTGCTTGTCTTTAGATCAGCAGTGGCACCTATTATCCCTTTGATAACGGTAGGATTTAGCTATCTGACAGCGCAATCCATTGTAGCTATTTTAGTAGATAAGGTGAACTTTCCATTATCAACCTTTACCCAGATTTTCTTGGTTGCCGTTCTCTTCGGGATTGGAACGGATTATTGCATCCTGCTTTTAAGCCGCTTTAAAGAGGAATTATCAGTGGATGAAAATGTATCTGAGGCCATCATTAAAACATACAAAACAGCTGGAAAAACGGTCTTTTTTAGCGGAGCGGCCGTGTTAATCGGATTTGCTTCGATAGGTTTCTCCACCTTCCAGCTATACAAATCCGCCGCTGCGGTGGCAGTTGGAGTAGCGATATTATTAATTGCACTTATCACGGTGGTACCATTTTTCATGGCAGTCCTTGGGAAAAAATTGTTTTGGCCAGCTAAGGGGAAGATTGAACACGGCGATAGTAAGATATGGGGTGTAATGGGGAACTTTGCCTTGAAACGTCCATTGATTGCTTTTATTCTTGTTGCCATTATCGCATTACCTTTCCTATTTACGTATAAGGATCAATTATCATTTAATTCGCTTGAAGAAATCAGCGATGAATATCCATCTATTAAGGGGTACAATCTAATTGCAGATTCGTTCGGTCCTGGTGAATCCATGCCAACACAAATTGTCATTAAAAATGACGATAAAATGAACACCACTGAATATTTGTCTATTACCGAAAAAATCAGCCAGGAACTCAAAAAAGTCGATGATATCAAAACTGTCCGTTCAGTCACCAGCCCGACCGGCAAACTAATTGACGATTTCTATATTTCCAAACAGGCCGCAAGCCTTGAGGACGGCCTTGGCAAAGGAAATGAAGGAATTAAACAAATCAGCGGCGGACTCTCTGAAGCAAGTAGCCAGATGGCAGCTAATCAGCCAAAAATGGAGCAGGCAACAGCTGGTATCAGCCAATTAATCTCTGGCACGAATGAAATCAAAACGAATCTGGCAAAGGTTCAAAGCGGCCTTTCAGATATCGAAACAGGACTTAGGCAAGGTGCTTTAGGTTCAACACAAATTAAAGAAGGCTTAACCCAAATCAAAATTAATTCTCAAAAAGCTTTAGATGGAAGCAAACAATTGCTGGCGGGCTATCAACAAACAGAAGCTGGGCTGGGCACTCTATTAAGCAATTATCAAAAAACGGTCGCTGGGTTGGAATTACTAAGCAGCAGCCTTGACTTGAAAGCTAATTTTAATCAATTAGAAACAGATTTTTCAGATGTCAAGAATAGTCAAGACTATCAAACTATTAAGGCGGTAATTGAAGGCATTCCAGGTAATCCGGATGCCACTGGGGCTTATGCGGCAGCACAGCAGCTAACTGCAGGCTTGAATCAGCTTAACGCAGGCCTTAAAGAAGCACAAAACGGTCTTTATACGGCCAATAGCGAATTTGCAAAACTGATTGCAGGCCAAGAACAGTTAATCAAAGGTATGGAACAGCTCCTTCCGGGACTCGAGGCACTTGAGTCTGGTTTATATCAAATGGAAGACGGTCAGGGGCAAATTGTCGCAAATATGCCGAAATTTACTGACGGTCTGGGCGGCATCAATGATGGCCAGCAGGGACTTCTGTCCGGATTTGAAAATATTGGCAGCCAAATTAACCAGCTTTCTGACGGATTAAATCAAAGTTCCGATGGATTAAACCAAGTCTCTAATGGTCTGGTAAGTGCCCAAGATTATTTGACCGGCGTAGCCAAGCAGCAGCAAAATGGTTTTTATATCCCGCAGGATGTTTTAGACAGCAATGATTTTGCGAAAGTTCTGAATGCCTATATGTCAAAGGATCGCAAGGTCATGACGATGGATGTTGTCTTTAATAAGAACCCATACTCTAATGAGGCGATAAACAGAATACCAGTCATTAAAGATGCTGTAAAACGCGCAGTTAAAGGTACCAAGCTTGAAAATGCGAAGGTTGCTATTGGAGGTGTTTCAAGCATGCACCATGATCTGGATACTATTTCCAAAGGTGACTATTCCAGAACTGTTATCTTAATGCTTGCGGGAATCGGAATCATATTGATCATCCTGCTTCGTTCACTGATAATGCCAATTTACCTGATCGGTTCCTTAGTCTTAACCTACTATACTTCAATGTCAATCTCTGAATATATTTTTGTAAACTGGTTAGGTTACACAGGCATCAGCTGGGCTGTACCCTTCTTTGCCTTTGTTATTCTTGTTGCGCTTGGAATCGACTACAGTATTTTCTTAATGGATCGCTTTAACGAGTATCGTGATCTGCCAGTTGAAAAAGCCATTCTTGAATCAATGAAGAAGATGGGGACTGTCATCATTTCAGCAGCTGTCATTTTAGGTGGAACGTTTGCAGCGATGATGCCTTCCGGTGTTTTATCATTACTAGAAATTGCTACGATTCTATTAATTGGCCTTGCTTTATATGCTCTAGTGGTTCTTCCGCTGTTTGTACCAGTTATGGTACGCACCTTTGGAGAAGCCAACTGGTGGCCATTTAAAAAATAACTCCAACACCTAAGAGACTATGAATCACAGTTGAAGGATGGTAAGGACCCTGTCTTTGACCCTGTCAAACTCGGAATTCAAGACGCAGACTTCTGGGAAAAGGAATACAATCCACTTGAAAGTGAAAAGACAGGCTGATATTTAAGCTTATATCTTAAAGGACTAACTCTGATTAAATTCGGGTTAGTTCTTTTTATTTGATTTAATGAAACTTTTTTAGGACTAATTCGTAGAAACTGTTATATGTATTCAGTATGTTTCTCCCTATTCTTATATAAATTTATATGGGAAAGATTGTTAGAAAAATAAGGAGTGAAAAATATGGGTGTTACATTAAGCAAAGGTCAAAAAGTGGATTTAACAAAATCCCACCCCGGCCTTCAAAAAGTTGTTGTGGGTTTGGGTTGGAATATCAATCAAAACGGTTCGAATTTTGATTTGGATGCATCCGCTTTTCTATTGGGTCCATCAGGAAAAGTACAAAGCGATCAGGATTTTGTTTTTTACAATAATCCATCCGGAGGAAATGGAGCCATTATTTATAGCGGCGATAATCGAATTGGCTCCGGAGTTAAGGACGACGAACAAATACGAATTGATCTAAACCAGGTACCCGCTCACATTCATCGGATCGCCTTCACCATTACAATTCATGATGCCCAGGCGAAGCGACAAAATTTCGGACAAGTATCTGATTCCTATGTCCGAATATTTAATGAGCTAAACAATGAAGAATTATTGAGATTTAATCTAGGCAGGGATTTTACAGTTGAAACCGCTATTGTCGCAGCAGAAATATATCGTCATAACGGTGAATGGAAATTTAATGCCGTTGCCAGTGGATTTCAAGGCGGATTGGCTGCCCTTTGTGGAAATTTTGGGGTAACTGTTGATGATGCCCCTGTCAATTCGTCTTATTCTGCTCCGGTTCAACAGTCAAACCGCCAGCCTGGGAATTCATTTCAACCAAGCTCATCCAATCAGTTCATGGGAAATCCTTATCAAACCCAGAACAATAATTCCCATCAATCTCAGTCCTTTTTTCCGCAGAACGGGAGCCAAAATAATAATAATTATGATCCGTATCGCCAAAGTCAAAATCAATATGATCCATACCCGCAAAGCCAAAATACATCCCAGCAGCCGATCCATCTTCAGCCGGATTCTACACATCGACAACCTGCTTTTGGCTTTCCGTCTCAAACATTCCCTTCTTCAACAAGCCCGAGGTCTACATATGGGGGCGATGATATCGTTTGCCCACGTTGTCATTCTTCAAATGTACGTACCGGCAAAAAAGGGTTTGGTTTGGGCAAAGCGGCAATTGGCGGTTTAATTCTGGGTCCTGTCGGTTTGCTTGGCGGGTTTATTGGTCATAACCAATTAAAATTCACCTGCAATAGCTGTGGTAGTAATTGGTCCCCTTCTCAAACAGACTATGCAGAATGGGCAAACACACAAAAAAGACGAGCACAGGAATTATTTAGTCGATACAAGAGTCAGGATGTATTAGATGCCGTCGTTGCAGCTTGTGCATTGGTAGCCATAGCAGATGGTTATTTAGATGCTTCTGAGCGGCAAAAGATGGTCGATTTTGTTAATCAAAGCGAAGAGCTGCGGGTATTTGATACCACCAAAGTCATTCAAAGATTCAACTTTTTCGTCTCCAGGATTGAAAATGATCGAATGCTTGGCCGTGCCGAAGCATTCCGTGCGCTTGGGAAGATTCGCACAAAACCGGAAATTGCCCGCCTGGTCGCCCGCTACTGCATTGCCATCGGCTATGCTGATGGGAACTTTGACCATAATGAAAAGCAGATGGTCGTTGATATCTGCCACGAACTCGGTTTAAATCCAGCTGAGTTTTTATCTTAGGAATGAAAAAAGCCTCATGCAACTAATAAGCGGCAGAGGCTTTTTTCTATTTAACTTTCCAAACTCGTTTATTTTCAACTCGTTTTGTAAAATCTTTTGCATCTAATTTTTCCAAAAATGGAATCATGTATTTACGTGAAAGGTCAAGGACCTCTTTCGCTTCACCCACTTCAAATTCGAGACCCGTAGCGGTTTGAAGTTTATGAACGGCATCATTAAAAACATCTCCATGATAAGCAAACTGATCATCGAGCACCACAATCAACTCTTGGTCTTCTAGGAATCTTCGTAAATCCCCTTCAAGAGAATCCGGAATGCCTGCAGCCGATATATAGTCTTTTAAATTGCGAACTTTTAACTCATCCTTTTTCAATTCAGCGAGCAGATTTTCCGTCCGTTTTGCCCAGTTTTTTGGAACATGCGGTAAAAACTCAGCCAGCGAGACAAACTGTTCTCTCCGGTTAAAAACCTTTTTAGAGATCGCATTTTCTACTACATAATCAAGAAGAGATTTCGGGAATTTTTTTTGCATCGATTGGAGAATTTCAGCTTTATTGACACCCTGCTTCATTGGATTTAAATGATGAAAATCCTGCAGTCTGTCGTAAATATCTTCCTCGATAGACTCGATTAACTGTTGTAATGTGTATTCCTTCCCATTAAAAAGAACAAATTCATTATCCTGGAGATGCTCGGATAAGGTTTCTTCATCCAAGGCAGTCCGTTTGATTAATTCTGGTAATGAGAGGCTTTTCGCTTCCAACAAAGTGGCTGTTATCCGTTCTTTAGGCGTGCCGGCTTTTTTCTTCTCCAGTTCCCCTATCGTTTGCTCTCCAAAACGATATTTATTTCCCCTAGGATCAATAACCCAGCCGCCGCCAATCGTTTCGGTCGGGCTAGGCCGTCTTAAGATGAAACGATCGCCGCGTTTGGTCAGGATTTCCTCCTCAAGTCTTAACTGGCAAAGGATTTCACCGTTCTCTTCTTTGATTTCATTTCTGTCAAAAAAGACAATCCGTCCCATTACTTCGGCTGTCCCAATATGCAGTTTAATCGGCATCCGCTGCTTGATTAAATGCTCCAATTCCTCCACAACACGAATGGAGACATCTATTATTCTGGTTACAATAAAATGCTCCGAGGAAACAAGAACTTCACCGCGTTCCAAATCTTCTTTTGAGACTCCTGACAGGTTAATTGCTGCACGTTGTCCGGCGTATGCTTTTTTCGATGGTTTGTGATGAACTTGTATCTGCCGGGCTCGGACTTCCAGCCCTTTAGGCATGATTTTTAAGACCTGTCCCTCTTCCACTGTGCCTTCATAAACCGTGCCGCGGACAACTGTCCCCTGCCCTTTTACAGTAAACACCTGGTCAATCGGCAGACGGAACGCGCCTTTGGCATCGCGCATCTCTTGTTCCTTGAGCTTTTTAATGATTAGCTGTTTTATTTCTTCAATCCCTTTATTGGATAAACTGTCGATTAAAACAAATGGGGCATCCTCAAATACAGTGCCTTGCAGTTCTGCTAAAATATCATCTTTTACAAGTTCAATGAATTCGTCGTCAACTCGGTCTATTTTAGTAATTGCGATGATCCCGTTTTTGACACCGAGAAATTTTAAGATCTCGAGATGTTCTTTTGTTTGCGGCATGACTCCTTCATCAGCCGCTACAACTAGCACTACTAGGTCAATACCGGCAACGCCAGCAATCATTTGCCGTATAAAGCGTTCATGCCCCGGAACATCGATAACGGAAATCTGGATTTCTTCATCTTCATATAATGGAGCAAATCCGAGTTCAATCGAGATTTGCCGTTCTTTTTCTTCTTTTAATCGGTCAGTATCAATATTGGTCAAAGCCTTCGTTAGGGACGTTTTCCCATGGTCAATATGCCCCGCCATTCCAATTGTAAAATATCTCTTTTCCAAGCCTGCCACCTTCTTTACCGGTCTTCTTCTCTACTGTAGCCTTAATAGGGGGATTGTTCAAGCGAACTTTCTTGGACAAGTATTATTTGGAGGTTTATTTCAAGCGTTTTTTTTGGATGAAGGACATTCCATAAGTCTCTTTGTTGATTTTGTCCTTCATTATGCTTATGAGGGACATTTTCCTCTTTCTATTGATCGAGTTTGTCCTTCATCACGCTTATGAAGGACATTTCCCTCTTTCTATTGAACCAATTTCCCTCTTTCTAATGATGGATTTTGTCCTTCATCACGCGTATGAGGGACATTTTCCTCTTTCTTTTGATTGAGTTTGTCCTTCATCAGGCTTATGAAGGACATTTTTCTCTTTCTCAAAGCCGATTTTGTCCTTCATTATGCTTATAAGGGACATTTTCCTCTTGTCTCGTGTCAATTTAGACTTCATCATCAATTTAATAATTTCGATAGCTGCCCCAGCTTAAATTGATAGCAATGCACCAACCGCACCACAGTACTCTCCATTTTTTAAAAACGTTGGCTGCAATCCAAGCAACTTCAGATAGGTATCAAGGGTCTCTGTCAAAAACGGATTTCCTATCAATGAACTCCCGATAAATACAATTTCTTTCACCTTATGTATGGCTGCAGCCTGCAGTGTTAATAACATAATCGTTTCTCCAATCATATTAGTCAAAGCAGCCATCCTGTCTGCATTGGTATGCTTAACATTCAAACCTTTTGCAAAATTAGCCGCAGTAAGGTCACCGTTAATTGGTGGCTCGTCGGACTCATAGATATCCTTTACTAGTAAATCAAGATTTTCCTTCTGGCCCTTTGCCGCCATTGTGGTTAACTGCTGAAATTCCGACTCATTGGTAAGAATCGTACCAAGCCCCATGAAAGTTCCTCCACCAACCCCGCTTCCAAGTATACGTTCGTACCTTTCTCCATCGACCAGATGCCACGAAGTCCCTGTTCCTACATTTACGACGATAAATGGAGCAGTAATATTCTTTCCCTCTTCAAGTAACAACAGCCTGGCCCCTTCACATGTTGCTTGAAACTCAGGAACAATCGTGCTGTTCGGGAAAAACTTTTCCTTCAAAATGTGAGCCTTTCCACCTGTTAAAGCAGCCATTACATTCGGTGCAACCACTTTTAACCAGGAAACAGCTGAATTTAATTCACCAATTGGATATTTTTTATAATGCATTACTCCATGTTCTCTAAAAGCAATTTTTATCAGCGTACCACCTGCGTCAATTCCTACCTTTTGCATCGTCAATCCCATCACCTCTTCAAGAATTCCAATTATTTAATTCATTTTTAAAGGATATCGACTTGCCATGTCAATTCCTATATGTATTAAGACTAGGAGGAGCAAAAATGATTAAACTAGTGAGGGTTTTAAAGGAAGAAGAGCAAACCCTGCATAATCTCATGCAATTTTATATTTACGAATTCAGCCAATTTATACCTGCCATCATTTTGGGGGAGATTGGCGCTTATAAGCCCTATGATTTAACCCCATATTGGAGCAGTCCCATCCACCATCCATTTTTTATAAAAAAGGATGGGGAACTAATAGGGTTTGCTTTAGTAGAAAGTGCAGCAGAATCGGAACCAAACACCATTCTAGAATTTTTTATTATTCGCAAATATTCAGGGAAAGGCTTTGGAAAAATAGCTGCAAATGAAATTTTCACTCTTTTCCCTGGGAAGTGGCGAGTTACTCAAATCGAGAAGAACGAACCGGCTAAGGCTTTTTGGAGGAGTACCATATCAAAATTCACTGGAGGCAGATTCCACGAAACTACTGATGAAAGAAGATGTACCATACAAGAGTTTGTAACGGTTTGATAAAGGGGTGCCTTCAAGACACCCCTTCTTATATTCTATTATTACGGTCTTCTTTTTTCAAAATGACTAATGAAAAAACCTGGTGCTGCCTCCCTATCCTCCAACAATATGAAGCCATTTTTTTGATATAAATTTTTGGCAGGTTGATTATCCTTTCCAGTGGAAACTTTATATACCTTGATGTTCCGGTCGATTTCCTCAACAGCATTTAAAAGCTTCTCGGCAATTCCCTTTCTGAAGTGTTTAGGGGCAACTACCATTCGGCAAATCGTCAGCTCTTTCACCTCGACTTCATAAGAAACAGCTCCAGCAAGTTCCCCTCTTTCAAAATACCCTAGAAATGATTCACCGGAATTTAGAAAGTCTTCAAAGTTCTCCTTTAGAGGCGGGATATCATTGAAGCCTATTAGATTAGCTTCCACTTGATAAGAGGCTATTTGCATGTTAAATAATTCCTTAACTAAACTACTATTTATTAAATCAATTTTTTGTATCATATAGTCAATTCCTTTTAGTAATCTTCTTTATTTTTTTCATTACCACTGCCGCGGGTGATTCGGTTATGTTTAAAACTAGGATATTAATAGCAATTAAATAAATGAACTCACCAAGAGTGGAGATTCCCACGCCGAATATATAGAAGAAATGAGTTTCTCGTGCATAGCCATCCACCCTCTTATTCTTTCATAGAGAGATGCTCTACCCGATTATACGCTTTAATTTTCCAACCATTTTCCTCAAAATGAATATCATTTAGGCAAGCGTTATCAATCCTCGATTTACCATAGCCTAATTCCCCATTCGACAAATGGGCGAGAATGGCATTAATAACTGCACCGTGGGCGACTAGCAGAACGTTTTTATCCTTGTAGTTGCGTTTGATTTTCTCCAGCCCTCCCATAAGACGTTGAATCAGGGCGTCTGCACTTTCTTGATTGGTATATTTTCTGTCAGGGAATGCCACCCTTATTTCCTCAATGGTCATTCCTTCTGCGTCTCCAAAAGACTTTTCTTTGAAATCGTCCATAACAACCAAAGGAACATTTATATAAGTATTGATAATTTCCGCTGTCTTTTTCGCTCTTTGTAATGGGCTAGTTATGACTACATCCCATTGTGAATTTTTTAGGTATATGCCACTTTCTTCGGCCTGCTTGATCCCTTTCGAATTTAAGGGGATATCCGATCTTCCCTGAAGTCGTCCGATAGCGTTCCATTCTGTTTCCCCGTGTCGTACGATGCAAATCTTAGTAATGTTAATCCTCACCTTTCAATATTTATGATATCGATATTAAATGGAATCTCCAGCAAATCCTCGATCATATAATCTGCTTCCACTTCATTCCATTGAGTGTCTTTTTTCCTAATTGCCTCTTCTTTAATACTTCCAGCATACTAATTAAGTTTGGAAATGGCACACAGTGATTCTTGAAATTCCCCAAATAATCTTCGAGCAATAATTCCCATTTTATATTATTAATATATAGTTCAGAAATCAATTCCTTATACACTCGATCCTTCCAAACATAGCCGTGGCAATCCAATTCTATGAATCTAGATTTATATATTTCTTCTTTTGGAATATGACCCATCCATTTTTTGAAATGCTCATATTGGTTGTCGATAAACTTATGTACTGAGGCATCCCTGTCCAACAATGTCCCGACTAAATCAAATAATACTGCTTTTATCATGGTTTTCCCCCCTACTCTAGATTACCTAAAACCATCATTTACATCAGAACAACCACTAAAAGAATTTTCATTATTAAATACACCTCAAGTCTTAGTTGAAAATAAATCCCTGGTACATCGTGAAAAATCAAAGGATTTCTTAAGATATAAATAGAAAATGTATGAAAGAAAAGGGGATGAGTTTTTAATGAAAAGAATTTTAATACTACTATTGGTTATAACCGGCTTATATATTATTTTTAACCAATCCTACACATTTGATTTGTTTGGGTCTGGCAAAAATAGTATGCGGCCTGCCATTACCAATGATACGAAGGTGATCAAGGTAGATGTGGGCAGTGTCAATGCAACCATTATTCCTGAAGATAGACAAGATTTAAAGGCAGTTTATGAAGGTAAACAAAAGCTGACTGTTAAAGAAAATGGTGATACTGTAGAGGTTAAGCTTAAGAGCAAATGGTTTACATGGTTCAATTGGGGTAAAAACAAAAGCAACCTAAAAATCTACATTCCGAAGGATTACGATAGAGACATGACCATTGATCTTGGATCAGGATATTTAACTTTTTCCGGGGAATCCAAAACTAAACCAATGCAATTACAAAAATTAACTGTTGATATCGGATCTGGATACATGAAGCTTAACAATCTTGATGTGAAAGAGCTTTATCAGGATGTATCATCAGGAAAAGTAAACATCAATACTGTTAAGGCTGATAAAGGTATATTTGATCTCAGTTCTGGGGTTCTCGACATTAAGCATTATTCTGGTGCATTAGCAGCTGATGTCAGCTCAGGGAAGCTGGCAGTTCAAGTTGATGAATTAACGAAATCCATCAAAATGGATGTCAGCTCAGGTTTAGTTAATCTTGACCTGCCGGATGATGCTGATTTTAAATTAAATGGCGAGTTTAGCAGCGGTGTGATTAAATGCGATTTGCCATTGACAGAAAAAGTCCAGGATAAAGACAGCTTCAATGGTACACATGGGTCTGGAAAGCATGCTATTGACCTAGATGTTTCTAGCGGGATTATCCATATTTATTAATCATACTATCTATATAGTTTCCTAACATTCTAAAAAAAGCGGCGCTTAATAATGAGTGCCGCTTTTTGTATGGTAGTAATCTGAAGCAACCCTCCAATCCTCCAAAAATATTGACCAAAGATTAGGACGGCGCCTTACTGCTAAGGGATGATAGCCGACTACAGTAGGGAAACCCTTAATTTCATGAATGGCACCACGAAGCGATTTTACCTCTGCGTCCGGATTTCCGAAAAAGGATTGAACAGCTACATTTCCGAAGCAAAGAATCAGCTTTGGCTGTTTTTCCTCCAACTGCTGTTTAAGATGAATCATGCATGTTTCACGCGCATGTTCTTTGTCATAGGCTCTGACCGGTTTTCGTTTTAAAATAAAGGTTACATACAAATCGTCCATAGTGAAACCAACTTCATTGGCAGCCTTTTGGAGTGTTTGCCGTGTCCCGCATACAAATGGATTTCCTTCCCGGTCTTCACGTGCCCCGGGGTTATCAAGGATAATCATAATCGGGGCATCCGGGTTTCCCTCTCCCCAAACCATCCGTGAACCATGTTTATTTAAGCCGCACTCACTGCAGTCTATTAAGTCTCCCGGAGTTGGTTCTTCCGGCCACAATATTGGACAAAAGTCGGACATATTATCCCTCCAGCCATTGTAAAAACTAATGGTAGTTTAACCTTTTTCCATTTATATAAATACGAAAAATAGCGCGTGGATCTCCCCACTCGCTATTTTTTTAATTCGTAAACACAAACTGCGTCCGACTCCCGGCTTGCCCCGCGATAACCTCAAGTCTTGCATCTATTCGTTCCTTTAATTCCGGAACGTGCGAAATGATTCCCACCAAGCGCCCGCTGCTTTGAATATCCATTAACGCCTCAATCGCCTGTTCAAGTGATTCAGGGTCTAGTGTACCGAATCCTTCATCAATAAACATTGTTTCCAACGAAACCCCGCCAGCATAGTTTTGTACCACGTCTGCGAGCCCAAGAGCAAGTGACAAGGAAGCTTTAAAGCTTTCACCGCCTGATAATGTTTTAACGTGGCGTTCCTGCCCTGTGTATTGGTCAAACACCAGCAATTCTAAACCGCTCTGAGCATTCCCTTTAGCACGGTCTGTTTTTCGCAGCAACTGGAAACGGCCTGACGTCATTTTTCTCAATCTGTGATTGGCTTCCTGTAAAATATCATCCAAGAATGCTGCCAACACATATCGTTCAAAGGTAATCCGGAAGCTGTTTTGGCCCTTTGTGATCTCGTAAAGATGTCCAATCAGCTTATACCGTTCCTCTAGGACCTTCATATTTTCGTTTAATTTTTCCACACGGTTGAAGATTTCCTCGTTATCCCGCTTTTTCACAAAAAGGCCCGTATAATTTCGGTTTAACGCCGCTATTTCACTGTCTATTATTACAAGCTCTTTTTTAAGCCCGTCCACATCTGGAGTTTTCACATTCATTAATTTTTCCGTCAATTCATTCAACCGGTCGGAAACAGAACGTAATTCTTCCCTAAACCCTCGAATCTCTGTTTCTAGGCCGTGAATCACCGCTTCAGAAAGTTTTGACGCATGATAGACATTATAGTTTTCGAAGCCTTGTTCCACCAATTTATTCTTAAAAATCTCACGTTCAGTGGTTAATTCCTGCTGTTTAGAATCAAAGTGCTTCTCAGCGTCTTGCAATCTTGCAGATTCAGCAGCAAGCTTTGCGTTGATGGATTGTAAATGCCGTTGTGCCTCTTCCAGCTGTTTAATGAGCGCATCATATCGGTTTTTAGAAGTGGTGAGTGCTTTTTCATAAGCTGATTCAGAACGAAGATTCTCTGGAATTGTATTCATTATTCTGGTTAGATTTGTCTTCTTCTCAGTATATTGAATTGTCAGTTCCGAAACTTCTTGTCCTAATAGTTGAATCGCCTTTTGCAGCTTTTGTTTTTCTAATTCTTGATTCCCCAGTTCCCTTTTGACCAAATCGAGCTTGTTCATTTTTTCTGCTAATTTTCGCTGCGTTTCCTGCAGACTTTTTTTATTAGTAAGAAGCTCCGATTTCAGCAGTGGCAGGTCAGGTTCAGAGAACTCAGCCCGGTAACCGCGAATTTCCTTTAGGACTTCCTCTAATGTTTCCCTTTGTGTATATTCTGCAGACTGACTCTGGTAAAGCTTTGCTTCATCAAGAGATTTTTCTTTTTCCCATTTTGCCGCTTGTGCTTTCGCTGCCTTCATGTCTTCTTCACTAGGAACACTTCCATCGTGCAGGACGGCTTTAGCAGGGTGATGTTCAGAACCACAAACTGGGCAAGCTTCCCCCTCATGCAATTTTGCGGCTAAAATCGAAGCCTGTCCATGCAGCCATCTTTGCTCCAGTTTTTCCACAAGGGCCTTTGCATCTTGAAATCTGGCAGCCGTGTTTTCATATCTCCCTGAAATTACTTGCAGTTCCTGTTTAGCCTTGTGATGGCGGCCAAGCAAGTTTTCAAATTTATCAAGACGTTCAAGCTCTGATTGCAGTTTTTCAATCTGCTGTTTATTTTCAACAAATGCTAGCTGGCCTCTTTCAATATCCTCCTTTTGCTGCTGAAGGAGTTTTAACCGCTGTTCTGTTAATTCAAGATTACGTTCCGTTGTCACCTGGTTATTTCTTGCAGTTTGCAAAGAGGTTTCTACCTTAGCAACCTCTTTCATGAAAGATGCAAAAGAATAAACATCCTCTTTCATGTTAGCTAAACGGTTTACTTCCTCTTGTGCTGCTTGCCGGTCTACTTCTCTTTCGAGTTCAATTTGGAGGCTAATTTCTGCTTGTGCCTTGACGCTAGTTAAATTTCCTACCTCCGCTTTTAGTGTTGCAACATTCGCCTTTAATCGATCCAATTCGCTCTTCAAACGATGGCATAGCTCTTCCTGTTTGGCTAAAAGGGCCGCTTTTTGGGCACGCTGAACCTGCCTTTCTTTTTCCAAGAACAAATCAACCTGAGACTCAAGGAGAGCCTTCTTTTCCTTCAGTTCTTCCTTCTTTTGCAATTGTTTAAGTATCTCTTCTGCTTCATAAAGCTTGGCTTTAAGCGAATCTTGCTGCTTTATCTTTTCCTTTAGCTCTTCAGATAACTGCTCCAATAATTCCCCCATACCGGCAATTTCCTCTGCCAATAGCGGCATAATGATGGTGTCATTGTCACTTCCGGCAGCTATATATTCACGAAGTTCATTATTGGTCACTGCTTGAATCCGACGAATGGCTTCGTTCCTAGCCTGTACTTGGCCTTCAACGGACTTTTTCAGCTCGTTCGCTTCCTCTTTCAGCTTATCCTCAACCATTTTATAAAGCTGCGTATGGAACAGTCGCTGCAAAATGACTTCCTTATCTTTACTGTCTGATGTTAGCAGCTTGCGGAATTCGCCTTGAGGTATCATTAAAATTTGCCGGAATTGATTGGCATCTATCAGCATGATTTCTTTAATTTTTTCTTCGACATCGCTGATTTTTGAGGCTAAAAGCTTTTTCTCACCTTCGGCATCCCACATATATAATTCAGCTTTTGCTCCGATTGAAGTGTAGCCGTCACCTTTTTCCTTTGGTTTCAGCTGCTGAGGTGAGCGAGTAATGGAATAAACCTTGCCCCTTAATGAAAAATCTAGAGAAATCTCGGTAAGCAAATCATCCTTGGCAAATTGGCTCCTGAGCTCGGGACCGTTTCGATCCTCGCCGCTTGCCTTTCCGTAAATGGCATAGCTAATCGCATCGAAAATCGTTGTTTTTCCAGCTCCCGTTTTTCCGGAAATGACAAACATAGTCCGATTGCCCAGTTCCGTAAAATCAATGATTTCCGTTTCAGCATAAGGGCCAAATGCTTTAATCGTTAGTTTCAACGGTCTCATCTTGTGCCTGCCCCCTTTAACACTTTATCGATGATTTCTGTCATGACTTCTTTTTTGTCCATTGTAAATTCAGACGTTGTCATCTCGTTGTAGAATTGTTCAAACAAATCGATTTCCGACTTTTTCTCGCTCCGAAGGGCATTGAAGGATTGTTTTTTCTTTAAATCAGTCATCTCAATTTTCCGCTCTAAATGCAGCACGTTTGGGTATACTTGGCGCAGCTTATTAATTGGGTCAATAAGAGCCCCATCATCTAATAGGTTTATTTTTAAATAGTCTTGGGTCCGTTCTTTCTCATAAAATTGCGGGTCGAGCAGTTGTTCAAGATATCCCTCAATCTCGCGCATATCATGTGAAGGAGTAAGAGAACGGTAACGCTGTTCAAAGTTCCCCTTCTCATCCATTTCAATGATGGAAATAGTCTTTCTTTGTTTGGCTTCGGAAAATGAATATTTTAACAAGGAGCCAGAATATTTAACCTTTTCGTGGTTAATTGCATCAGGGCTGTGAAGGTGGCCCAACGCCGTATATGAAAACGGCTCAAACGATTCAGCGCCGACGCACCCTGATCCGCCAACGGATAGGATTCGTTCAGAATCGGATTGAACTCCGCCTAAAACAAAGGCATGTCCAACCAAAACATTCGCCTCATTCGGGTTTAAAGTTTCTTCGATTTTGCCAATCATCCTCTTCATCGCTTCTTGATGGGAGTGGATGGAGTCATCCTCTAATAGTTGGCGGACGAAACCAGGTTCTGCGTATGGGAGAAGATAAAAGTTAACCCCATTAATGCTGACTGGTTCAAAGCTGTTCGTGAGTTTGCCAGATAAATAAAATTGGCTGTGCTTGTACCATGAACTGCCAAACGAAAGGCGCTCGGCGCTGTCATGATTTCCAGCAATGGCTACAATTGGAGTTTTTAATTCAACATTTATTTTAAAAAGTATTTCGTCAAGAAGTTCAACGGCATCGGTAGGGGGAACAGATCGGTCGTAGAGGTCTCCGGCAATGACAACTGCATCCGGCTTCTCCTCAGCAACGACGTCCACGAATTGGTTGAGGACCTCGCGCTGATTTTCCGTCATGTAAACGCCGTGTACCAATTTCCCTAAATGCCAATCAGCGGTATGGATAAATTTCATATGCATCACTCCATGTTTTAAATACGTCTATACAATACTATTATTATAGCAAAATATAAAACGGCCTGGTCTTGGAAATCGGTTAAGTTTTTGGAAGTTTGGGGGATACTATCCATTGTGTGGATGCCAATAAAAAACAGTCCGGCACAAGTACCGGACTGTTATAGACTGTTTTTGTTAGTTTGGGAAATTACTTCTTAACTACGTTAGCAGCTTGTGGTCCACGAGCTCCTTCAACTACTTCGAAAGAAACTTCTTGACCTTCTTCTAAAGTTTTGAAACCTTCTGTTTGGATTGCAGAGTAATGAACGAATACGTCGTTTCCGTCTTCTCCTTCGATGAATCCGAAACCTTTTTCTGAATTAAACCATTTTACTTTACCGTTTTTCATGAAAAAAAATCCTCCTATTGGCTTGAAAAAAGCCATGTGTAAAATTCACCAAATTACAACGCAGATAGCTTTACTCATTACTTCATCCAAACTTCGGTCAAAACCTTGATCAAGCATATTACATAAATCTAATCTCGTGCAACGGCTGTTTACAATTTAACACTATTTAGTAGGAATGTCAAGGAAGGGAGGGACGACATAAACTGACATCATTCTATGATATTTTATTATCTAAACAAAATAATTACTTATTAATCTATCAGACGAGGAAGAAAGCAAGAATCATATGTCGTTTTTTGATGAAAAATATTTGGGCTTTCCTTTTGAAAAAGTTGTGACTGGTTTTATTATTTAAATAGAAAAAACCGAAGAATTCAATTCTTCGGCGTAGCTGTTGGTACTTCTTCCTCTTCTTTAAATTTATCCAATATGGTGATGGTATCGACCAAATGATTGTTGAAAATTTGTCTTGCAACTGCTAACAAGTCAATAATCACCGGATCCTTTAACGTATAAATAACTTTGTTTCCATCCTTGGTCCCGGAAACAATGTTTTTCGCCCTTAGTACCTGCAGCTGCTGTGAAACAGCCGAGCCTTCACTACCCGCAAGTGTTTGAATTTCATTGACACTTTTTTCTCCCTCAGCGAGTATTTCTAAAATACGAATTCTTAATGGATGAGCCAAAGCTTTAAAAAATTCTGCTTTAAACCGCTGCATTTCTAAATTCAATTCATCATCACCTTTACTACAAAACTAGAAGGTAGCCGTTAATTTCTGTCTGCTTCCTTCTTTTGCCTCAGTACCGGAAAGATTCTTACATTCTCTAAATGCAAAATGCTTACAGCCCAGGCATTTATTTTGATTTATTTCCTTTAAAGCATATTGAATGGCTTCACCGGTATGGGCAAAGAAATGTTCATTGCCAACCACCTCGTATAACCCTGTTTTTTTCAATACACTTTCCGGCTGCGGATTTATTCCTGATATTAATACTATACCATTTTTGGAAAAGTGGCGTACAATACTTGCCAAATTCGCTTCTCCGGTTGTGTCCATAAATGGAACCCTGCCCATCCTCAGCAACAGAATCTTCGGACGGTAATTGATCGTATTCATGATCGTTTCTTCAAATGTAAGGGCAGCACCAAAAAACAGCGGCCCTTCAATATTAAAGATGCTAATCTGCGGACAGTCGTGTGTATCGGTCACCATCCCAGTTTCCATCTTGGCCCGATTGGTTTGCGGGTTAGGCAGCGCTTTGGCCGTAATCATAACGTCGCTCATCCGTTTGACAAACAGAATGGCTGACATGACAAGCCCTACTTCCACTGCCACCGTCAGGTTCACAAAAACGGTCAATACAAACGTCACCACCAGAACAAGCGAATCGGTCGATTTCGTTTTAAAAATGTGAGCAAAAACTTTTCGCTCGCTCATATTCCAAGCAACGACCATTAATATCGGCGCCATGCTTGCAAGTGGAATAAACGAAGCATATGGTGCAAAAAAGATTAACACAAGCAGAACCACAATTCCATGAAAAATCCCTGATAAAGGTGAAACGGCTCCATTTTTTATATTCGTTGCTGTCCGTGCGATGGCGCCTGTCGCCGGAATCCCGCCAAATAACGGCGTAATCATATTGGCAATACCCTGTCCGACGAGTTCTTTATTGCTGTTGTGACGACCGCCCGTCATCCCATCTGCGACCACCGCCGAAAGGAGCGATTCAATCCCGCCAAGCATGGCAATAATAAATGCCGGCCTTATCAATTCAAGGATGATATCCATATTTAGCTCAGGAAGATGCAGTGCCGGCAGCGTACTTGGAATTTGACCGTAGGCTGTTCCAATGGTTGCTACCTGTCCAGAATAAAACAATGAAGCGGCTGCCGTTGATACGATTAAGCCGATTAAAGGGCCAGGAACTTTTGGCGCGATTTTGGGTGTTATGATAATCGTGACCAAACAGATCGCCGCTGTTAAAATACTGAAAATATTCGTAGTACCAAGGTGTATGATAATTTCCTTAATGTTTAAAATAAATTCTTCATGCTTTTTGATTCCCTCTAAACCTAGGAAACTGGCAATCTGTCCTGTAAAAATGGTTACTGCAATACCTGCAGTAAACCCGATGGTTACAGGCCTGGGTATATATTTAATCAGCGAACCAAGCTTAAATATCCCCATTAAGACAAGGATTACTCCAGCCATGAAACCTGCTATCAGCAGATTTTCATAGCCATACGTCATGACAATTCCAAACAAAATCGGAATAAACGCACCTGTTGGTCCGCCAATTTGATACTTGGAGCCGCCGAATAAGGAGATAAGAATCCCGGCAACAATGGTCGTATAGATTCCATACTCCGGCTTCACTCCTGAAGCTATGGCAAAGGCCATACCAAGAGGGATCGCAATCACCCCAACAATCAACCCAGAGAGCAGGTCCTTTGGTACACTCTTTAAAGAATAATGATGGAACCTTTTGTCAGTAAACATAATCACCCTTCTTATCACCTATTTTTATATATCTGATTATTTGAATATATAATAATAGGAAAATATAATCAATAGTAATTGTTAAATGAAAACTCGCCGATTTGCGGGTCCGATAGGACGGTTCATGAGGCGTAGTTGAATTTATGCGTTAAGAATATAAATTGGAAAAATTTTATTCTTATTAGCTTAAAAATGTACAATTGTTTTCTTTTTTTGTTTATGGTACAATAGCATAGCGATGAGCTGAATTGCATAAGACGAGAAACATTCCTTTTAGGAGCACACAATGTGGAGTGTGGTTTTTTCGCCGCAATACGCAAAGACGCCTGATTTTTCAGGCGTCTTTTTTATTTGCCTCTCATTAAAGTTAGAACTTTTTTCCTATTTCCTTTAAAATATAGATAGGTGTTAATTTTTTTAAAGTGGAGGAATCCGTTATGAATAACCACGAAATTGATTACAAGATTTACGGCGATGATATGCAGTTTGTAGAGGTGGAGCTTGACCCGCAGGAAACAGTTGTCGCAGAAGCGGGGAGTTTCATGATGATGGATGACGATATTCAGATGGAGACCATTTTTGGTGATGGTTCTGGGGGTAGTGGCGGGGGCCTGATGGGCAAGCTATTTTCAGCAGGAAAACGAGTGTTAACAGGGGAAAGCTTATTTATGACAACCTTCACGAATGCAGGTGCAGGGAAACGCCATGTTTCTTTTGCTTCCCCTTACCCTGGAAAAATCATCCCAATGGATTTAAGTCAGTTTGGCGGCAAAATTGTCTGTCAAAAGGATGCTTTTCTCGCAGCGGCAAAAGGTGTTCAAGTCGGCATTGAGTTCCAGCGAAAAATTGGCGTCGGCTTCTTCGGCGGCGAGGGCTTTATCATGCAGAAGCTCGAAGGCGACGGAATGGCGTTTGTTCACGCAGGCGGAACGATCATTAAAAAGGATCTTCTTCCCGGTCAAAGTTTGCGTGTTGACACAGGTTGTTTGGTGGCAATGACCCGTGATGTCCATTATGATATTGAGTTTGTAAAAGGCGTTAAAACGGCGTTATTCGGCGGTGAAGGCTTATTCTTCGCAACATTGCGCGGCCCTGGCTCAGTTTGGATTCAGTCGCTGCCATTCAGCAGGCTCGCGAGCCGGGTATTTGCTGCAGCACCATCACGAGGCGGCGGCAAAGATGAAGGCAGCATCGCCCGCGGACTTTTTGATATGTTTAATGGTGATTAATTAAATTATGGGATTACCTAAATCCAGCAAATAACGAAAACAAAACCGGGTCTAAAGCCCGGTTTTGTTTATTGCTAATTTAATTGAAGCTTTTTCAACTCAGTAAACGCCTGTTCTCTTTTTAAATTATAGGATTGCCAAGAAGGATTCCCTGTTAGTGCCTCCTTTTGCCTGACTTCTAAAAGTTGCGTCAAACCTTCAATATTCTTATCTTTTTCGTATAGTTCGATTAACCCCATGACACCTGTATAGGACAGGCTGTCAAAGTGGTGAACATCAATTTTCCCTGTTAATTCATAGCGGTCGAGGTTCTTGCTTACGACAATTTGATTAGGATCGATAACAGTCATGGCTGTATAATAAAGTAAGGATGAAATAAAGAAAAAATGAAATAACGACAGCCGCTCTATCCAAACTTTCACCAATGTATAGGTAAATATAAGCACTAAGAATATCATAAACGAGTGTGCCATGACTCTTATAAAGGTAAATCCGTACGCATCTTCATACATACTTAGCCTGATAAAAGCGGAGCAAAGCATCACAGCACTTGAAAACACCAAAAGTGTCAGCAGGATTTGCGTAAATCTTTTAATAAAAAGAGATGTCAGACCCACGAAAGTCATCACAACCACAATGATCGATAAATTAATGATGGTGACAAATAACAGTTCAAAAAAACCCTTCCTTGCATACTCGGCATAGGTAAATTCATCCTGAAGGTTTCCGCTGAAGAAATATTTAAACTGAACAACGGTAAATAATAAATAAACGATATTAATTAAACAAAGAACCGTTATGGTGATAATCGCATCCACTTTCAAGCCCTGTTCTGCCCCCTGCTGCCTTATCACATCAATTTGGTTATTAATGGAGACTTGCATAAACCCAAAGAATGCTGCTGTAAAAATAAGAATGACGATTAACCTTATTAATCCTTCAGCATCAAATGCATCGAACCAATTCGGAATACCGCCCATAATCCGTTCAAACTGGGTATCCGCAGACATAAGAAGACTTAAGACTACAAATAGGACCGGAATTGAGATCAGAATACCGATTAAAACCTTTTTCCAGATGATAAATTTTTCTTCATCCACGCCTCGTTTTACACCGCTTCCAATCAGCTTAGTCATTGCTGCATTATATTTAATTACATCTAGCATTCTAAAAAACAAATAAGGTATAAACCAGATTTTATTCCACTGCATACTTTTCGGACTTGTTACAATGACTATATGAAAAACAACTAGTGCAGGTATCACTAAAATGTTGAGTAAATTAAAAAACATATTGTCATTCAAAAAGTAGCTAGCTGCCAGAAGCCAGATGCAGCATAGTACCAGGTAACCGAATCGTTGGTGGGTAAACAAAATGTGCCGGTACCTCCAAAAAAAGACTGCATAAAAAGCCATAAGAAACACCAAATATGAAATCCCTATTTGCCCGCGAAAAAAAGATTCCTCAGCTAAGATCCCAAGCAATAAGCACAAACCTAGAAACAACCAATCCATTTTTTCCATTTTGCTTTCCATATTCATCCCCCATTTACATTGCTTTTCTATATACATCGTAATTCTAGGTAATATAGCAAAAAAAACAGCTTATATCGACGCTTTTCTCCCCCAGCGATAGCCAAGCATACTTATTGGGTACAGAAATATCGTAAAAATGATACAAGCAATAATAAATGTTTTCGTCAATAAAGGAGCAAACCACGAATGTGGTATGATTTCGAAAACAGTTAACATCATTAAAATTAAGTTGGGTATAAGTGATAAAAGAAATGTTTTTCTGAGCAGCTTGCGGCCGCCATGCCCAAAGCCTTTGCCGATTTCATAACCCAATAACGCCCAAAAAAACATATACAAGAAGGCAATTAGAGAGGGTATAGATGTTAGATGATCCCAAATTGATGTCAGCCACGGCCATTGGTACAAGTTATGTATAAGCGTAAGAAAACTGCCACCTGCAAAAAAAATAATATTAAGGAGAAAGAACAGCCATTTCATATTACTTGGCGTGACGGACAAGTCTTCCTTCCAAGCGGCAGCAATTTCTTTCGGACTGCCGAGCCTTGTAAATAAAAGGTCCTCGAGCTTCTCATGATCCGTCCTTTCAAAGGATTCCAAGATGATTTCATCAATATGTGTCTCGTATTCGCGAAGAATATTTTCTTTATCTTTGTGAGTACCGAGTTCTTCGGAAATTTCATTCAGAAACCTATTCTTCAGCTGTTCCATGCTTCGATCTCCCAATAACCTTATTCATTACTTTTACAAAGTCCTGCCATTCTTGTGTTTTTTCTGCAAGCACGTCTTTTCCAGCTTCAGTGATACGATAATACTTGCGGGCCGGTCCCTTCTCCTGCTCCTGCCAATAGCATTCAATGTATTCCTGCTTTTCAAGCTTATGGAGCGCAGGATACAATGTCCCTTCCTTTACACTTAAACCATTTTCACTGCGCTGCTCCAATTCCTTTACTAGCTCGTAGCCATACATGTCGCGTTCGTTTAATAATTGTAATAAGATTAACGAAGTGCTTCCCTTTACCAGTTCACGGTTAAACATTTTTTCACCTACCTAGATTTATTAGGTATATAGAAATTCTACATGACGATTTTTGCCTTGTAAAGGGTTTAAAGATAAAAAAGGGGCTATCCCAAAATGAACTATTAGGGACAGCCCCTTTTTTATGTATAGAATCATTAATTTTGTCTGTTGATTTCCGCTTCAGTGGCTTCGCTTTCCGCGGGCGTGCCCGGGAACCTGGCAAAAATAATGAAAATAAAAAAACTGCCCCAAAAGAGTCGTTATTCAGCGGTCTTTTGGGGCAGTCTCTTCCTGAGCCATTTTATTTCATTTTGAAATCATCCTGCTGACGTTCAATATACTCATCACGTTCACCGCCATCAGACAATTCCTCAGAAAATCCATATCCGGTATCACTCTGCACCAAGTTGCTTGTCCTGATTGTTTTTGGATGTAAATTGTTATTCGGTGCAGCCTGCTCATTCCACTTTCCCATCGATATCACCTCATTTTTATTATTTGGTGATTTTAAAAGATTATCCACTAAAAAACGCTTGGAAATGCCCAAGCGTCATAAGAATTAAATAACCATTTTTTTATCATTTTGAAGTTGTAATTCTTGCTCTTCTGTTCCATCCTGCTCGCGGTTCTTTTTAATTTTAAAATGATAAATCAAATAGCAGGCGATAACAAATGGAATGCCCAGATACAATGCCAAGCGTTGCTCTGAGTCAAATGCCAAACTAGACAATACCACAACGTTTAAAGTTAATGCAATAATTGGCAGAATTGGGAAAAGCGGTGTTTTAAATTTCAAATCCTCCACCTTACCGCCCTCACGGATAAATTTACGACGGAAGGCAATTTGTGAAGCAGTGATGGAAATCCAGCCCACCTGTGCTCCTAAACCCGCCACTGACAAAAGCCAAACAAAGACAGTTTTTTCAGCAAAAAATCCTGATAATAAAGATAATAATGCAATCCCAAGTGTTAACAAAAGCGCGTTTAATGGAACACCCGTCTTAGTTACTTTTGTTAATATAGGGCTGGCCATCTTTTCCTTAGACATTGCATACAACATCCGGGTTGCAGCATAAAGACCTGAGTTTGCTACAGAGAGTAAAGCTGTTAGGATTACAAAGTTCATAATATCAGCAGCATATGGAATACCGATACTGTCAAATACCACAACGAACGGGCTTTCAACCACACCTGCTTTTTCCATTGGAATTAAACCGGCTACGACAAAGATTGCTAACACGAAGAAGAATAGTGTACGCCAAACAGTTTGTTTAATCGATTTTGGAATAGTTTTCTCAGGCTCTTCACTCTCTCCGGCAGCAATCCCGATTAATTCGGTTCCCTGGAACGAGAAGTTTACTGCAATCATTGTAATGATTAAAGCAGTAAAGCCGTGCGGCATAATTCCGTGAGCTGTAAAGTTCGATAAGAATGGGGCAGCATGTCCGCCTTTCATATGAATCAGGCCAAACATGGCAGCGCCGCCTAGTGCGATAAACAGGATAATAGCTAAAATTTTTATACTTGAGAACCAAAATTCTGCTTCACCAAAAGCACGAGCAGATAAAGCATTTAGAGCAAATAATACGATGGCAAAAATTGCACTCCATACCCACACATCTACATGCGGAAACCAACGCTGCATTAGCTGTCCTGCTGACAGTAGTTCAAGTGCAACAGTAACAGCCCAGCCTAACCAATATAACCAGCCAAGAGCAAATCCTGTCCCCGGTCCAATAAATTTAGTGGTATAGGTTTGGAACGATCCCGATACTGGCATGGCGACAGATAATTCACCAAGACAAAGCATTGTTAAAAACATAATGAAACCGCCGACGATATACGAAAGAATTGCTCCTGACGGCCCTGCCTGGCTGATGGTATAACCAGATCCTAAGAACAACCCTGAACCGATGACTCCTCCCAACGAAATCATGAACAGATGGCGGGACTTCATCGTTCTTTGCAGTTCATGGGTTTGATTGTTTTCAGGTAATTGCATGAAATTTCCCCTCTTTCCCATTTAAGTATACGCTTTCAATTTGATGATGATTGTAAAAATAGGAGAAAATGTGACTGGCAGGCTGCCTTTCCCTTTCTGTCATAGAAGAAAGAATAAGCGGATTTATAATTTTATCCAACCGGCAAAACTTTCTAAAATTATCACTATTTTTACGTTATAATTATTTGCAATTTTCATGCCAAAATAAAAAGCTTAATCTTTGACCATTTTTCGAAAATTATAGTGCCAAATTTTTTTGCATATTATTAAATATTTTGCGCTTCAAATGCAAAAATACTCTTCTCAGCAAAATGGGAAGAGTATTTTTATGGATGGAAAATTTAATATTTCTATTAATCGCAGCCGGTAATTTGTAAATCATCTTGAATGATTCCTAACTTGGTTTGCGGATCCACCTTTTGTCCCTGCTTGACATAAATGGATCTTACATACCCGCTTATACCGAACGAAATCTCTACCATGGCACCGTTCTCTGCTCTTACCAGAAATAGTTTCTCCCATTCATACACATGGTTGTTTTCCTTTGTTACAACTTTTTCAACCGTGCCAGAACAGGGACTATAAATGGTTTCATCCTTATAAATCAATTTTGTTCTCTCCTTTTCCAAGATTCCGTCCGATTTCGAAAGCTTTTTTATACCCAGCCGCGGAATTGTGCTGCTTCCGCCATTTTTCTAATACCTGTCATGTAGGCAGCCAAACGCATATCAACTTGATATTCCTGTGCTGTTCGATAGATTTTTTCGAAAGAATCCACCATAACTTTTTTAAGCTTATCTGCTACTTCCTCTTCGGTCCAATAATAGCCCTGATTATTTTGCACCCATTCAAAATAGGAAACTGTTACACCGCCTGCACTTGCCAAAATATCAGGGACAAGCAAGACTCCGCGTTCAGTCAGGATATTCGTTGCTTCAAGAGTTGTCGGACCATTGGCAGCTTCCACTAAGATTGCAGCTTTAATATTGGCTGCATTTTCCACAGTGATTTGGTTTGAAATGGCAGCAGGAACAAGGATGTCACACTCTAATTCAAGCAGTTCTTTATTGGTAATTGTCTCTTTAAAGAGCTGTGAGAATGTACCAAAACTATCTCTTCTATCAAGCAAGTAGTCAATGTCAAGACCATTTGGGTCATGGACTCCACCATAAACATCGGAAACGGCAATAACCTTTGCACCTGCATCATGCATGAATTTAGCTAAATAACTGCCCGCGTTTCCGAAACCTTGAATGACTACCCGAGCACCTTGCAGTTCAATACCTTTTTTCTTGACCGCTTCTTCGATACAAATGGTTACGCCGCGTGCCGTTGCAGTTTCACGCCCTTGGGAACCGCCTAATACGATTGGCTTACCGGTAATAAATCCTGGTGAGTCGAACTCGCGAAGACGACTGTATTCGTCCATCATCCACGCCATAATTTGGGAGTTGGTATAAACATCCGGCGCCGGAATGTCTTTTGTCGGACCAACAATCTGGCTAATTGCACGAACATAGCCGCGGCTCAATCTTTCTAGCTCTCTAAATGACATCTTCCTCGGGTCGCAGATGATGCCGCCTTTACCGCCGCCATAAGGAAGATTGGTGATCCCGCACTTTAAGCTCATCCAGATGGACAATGCTTTTACTTCTTCCTCATTCACTTCCGGGTGGAAGCGAACGCCGCCCTTAGTTGGACCAACCGCATCGTTATGCTGGGAGCGGTAACCGGTAAACACTTTAACAGAACCGTCATCCATTCTGACTGGAATGCGGACTGTCAACAATCTTAATGGTTCTTTTAATAAGTCAAACATCTCGTTTTGGTAGCCCAATTTCGCCAAAGCTTTTTGTATTACTGTTTGTGTAGAGTAAAACAAATTTAATGACTCCTGCTCCTTTTGCTGCTCTTTTGTCATTTCATTTACCACTGCATTAACCGACATGGAAGACACCTCGTCAAAATTTTAAATTATTTATAATCAATTAACTTAAGACCTTTTGAATTTTTGCAACTGCCCAATCAATTTCATCTTTGGAGATGATCAGCGGCGGTGCAAAACGGATAACTGTATCATGCGTTTCTTTACATAACAAGCCTTCTTCTTTTAACTGTTCACAATATGGTCTTGCTTCTTCTGTTAATTCCACCCCGATAAACAATCCCATGCCGCGGACTTCTTTAATCATCGGATTGCTGATTGTCCTTAATTGATCTAAGAAATATTTTCCTAATTCAAGTGATCGTTCAGGCAATTTTTCCTCTTCGATAACATCAAGTGCTGCAATAGACACGGCACAAGCAAGCGGATTACCGCCAAAAGTGGAACCGTGTGATCCTGGATTAAACACACCTAAAACATCGGCATTGGCAACCACGCAGGAAATTGGGAATACCCCGCCTCCTAATGCCTTACCTAAAATAAGCATATCTGGTTCAACTTCTTCCCAATCGCAGGCAAACATTTTACCTGTACGTGCTAAGCCAACTTGAATTTCATCCGCAATAAATAAGACATTGTTTTCTTTACAAAGTTCAGAGGCAGCCTTTATAAATCCTTCAGGAGGTAAAATGATTCCCGCCTCACCTTGAATTGGTTCCATTAAGAATGCTGCAGTATTTGGTGTAATCGCTGCCTTTAGCGCTTCAAGGTCACCGTAAGGAATTAATTTAATGCCAGGAAGCATCGGGCCAAAACCTCGCTTATACTCAGGGTCGGAAGATAAGGAAACTGCTCCCATGGTCCGGCCATGGAAATTTCCTGTGCACGCAATAATTTCTGCCTGATTCTCAGCAATGCCTTTCACATCATAACCCCAGCGGCGCGCAGCTTTTAACGCCGTTTCAACTGCTTCAGCCCCAGTGTTCATTGGAAGCGCCATGTTTTTGTTGGTCAGCTTGCAGATTCTTTCATACCATGGGCCAAGCTGGTCATTATGGAATGCGCGTGATGTTAGAGTTACTCGGTCTGCCTGGTCTTTCAAAGCTTGAATAATTTTTGGATGACGATGCCCCTGGTTTACTGCGGAATATGCACTAAGCATATCCATATAGCGGGTTCCTTCAGGATCTTCCACCCAAACCCCTTCTGCCTTGGAAATGACGATTGGCAGCGGATGATAGTTATTAGCGCCAAATTTATGTGTTTGTTCAATAATTTCAGTAGATTTAGTTGATGTCATAGTCATTTTATGTCCTCCCTTTATATTTGCAAGAGAGCTTGTGAGCCCCCTTGCTATCCTCTAAAAAATTAAAGAGTCTCTGAAGTCGTTTTTGCTTGCATATGAAGAATTAAGTAGTCAGGGCCGCCTGCTTTTGAATCCGTTCCGGACATATTAAATCCGCCAAATGGCTGATAGCCGACAATGGCACCTGTACATCCGCGGTTGAAATAGAGATTGCCAACATGGAATTCACGGCGTGCTCTTTCAATATGCTCGCGGTTATTGGAAACCAATGCACCTGTTAAGCCATAATCGGTGTTATTAGCAATCTGCATCATATGGTCAAAGTCACGAGCTTTAGCGATAGCCAATACCGGCCCGAAAATTTCCTCAAGCATAATACGGGCATTCTCATCGACATCTGCAAATATCGTCGGCTGAATGAAGTAGCCTTTTGAATCGTCCCCTTCACCACCGGTCATGAGTCTGCCTTCTTGTTTGCCAATTTCTATATAGCTCATGATTTTTTTGAAGGATCTTTCATCAATGACAGGTCCCATATAAGTATCGGCTGATTCAGGACTTCCTAGCGTTAAAGTCTTTGTAAGTGCAACCACTTTTTCAAGAACTTCATCATAAACATCTTGGTGAATAACAGCACGTGATCCTGCCGAACATTTTTGACCAGAGAATCCGAAAGCTGAGTAAACGATGGAAGACGCGGCTAAATCTAAATCTGCATCTTTATCGACAACAATGGTATCTTTTCCGCCCATTTCCGCAATCACACGCTTTAGCCAAATTTGGCCCGGGTTAACTTTAGCTGCGCGTTCGTAAATGCGGCAGCCAACTTCACGGGAGCCCGTGAAGGAAACAAAGCGCGTCTTAGGATGGTCAACTAAGTAATCACCAATTTCTGCGCCGCTGCCAGGAACGTAATTCAACACCCCGTTAGGAAGTCCCGCTTCATGCATTAGCTCTACAAATTTTGCAGCAATGATTGGCGTTGAGTTTGCCGGCTTTAAAAGCACAGTGTTTCCGCTAACGATTGCAGCTACTGTTGTTCCCGCCATAATTGCTAATGGGAAGTTAAATGGCGAAATGATGATGCCAACCCCAAGCGGAATATAGTGGAACTGATTAAATTCGCCGAAACGGCTGTTTACTGGAATGCCATCTTTGATATTCAGCATTTGTCTGCCGTAGTATTCTAAAAAGTCAATGGCTTCTGCAGTATCAGCATCGGCTTCTTTCCATGGCTTCCCTGCTTCCTTCACCATGTAACTGGAAAACTCATGCTTACGGCGGCGCAGAATGGCTGCGGCACGGAATATAATGTTGGCACGATGTTCAGGTGACCAGTTTTTCCATGTTTCAAAGGTAGTTAATGCTGTTTGCATAGCACTTTCAGCTAAGTCTAGGTCAACCATCGATACGGTACCGATAACTTCTTCCTTATTTGCTGGATTGATAGACGCAATCTTTTTATCGGTTGTAATTAGCTCTCCGCCAATTACGACTGGATAGTGCTTGCCAAGCTGTGATTGAACAAAGTCTAGTGCATCTTGAAATGCTTTTTTATTTTTTTCTTCAGAAAAATTTGTAAGTGGTTCGTGTGTATACGGTTGCATGTAATTAGACCTCCTTTGTTTGTAACATTCTTTTAATATGCAAGTTCCGTGCCAACTATTTTTTTGCAGTTTAACAACGTTTTTATAAAAAAATACGCCAAGTTTTTTTGCTATTTTGCATATATTTAAGAATTTATGCAAAATCATTTTGCATTGTAGTCTGATTTTTGATTAAATTAGTGCATAAGGGATTTGCAAGGAGAGAAAACGTCATGGAAAATACAAAAAAAACAATCCAACAGCTTCAATATATTAACAGCATGTACAAAAGGATATTGGACGAGGTCGACGTAGGTGTCCACGCCGTCGATAATACGGGGAAAACAATCGTTTACAATAAAAAAATGATGCAAATAGAGTCGATGGATATTCAGGAAGTGATCCATAAGAATTTGCTCGATGTTTTTAAATTTAAAGATAATCAATCTAGTACTCTTGTAAAAGCCCTGCAGGATGGCAAGGAGACCAGCAATGTCAAGCAAACCTATTTTAATAATAAGGGCCGTGAAATTACGACCATCAATAACACTATTCCAATTTATCAAAATGAAAATCTGCAAGGCGCAGTAGAAATTGCCAATGACGTGACAAAACTCGAACGCCTGATAAAAGGAAATACTAATAAAAGCGGCACCAGATATACCTTTGATAATATTATCGGGAATAGCCCTGCCCTTCAAGAAGTGATTGAAGCAGCGAAACGTGCCAGCAGGACTGCATCCTATGTACTAATCGTTGGGGAAACAGGTACTGGCAAAGAGCTTTTTGCGCAGAGTATTCATAATGCCAGCACTCGGCTTGCCGGGCCATTTATTTCACAAAATTGTGCTGCCCTTCCTGATAATTTAATCGAAAGCCTTCTTTTCGGAACGAAACGCGGAGCATTTACTGGTTCTATTGATTCACCGGGATTATTTGAACAGGCTGAAGGGGGCACACTGTTACTTGATGAAATTAACTCATTAAATATGAACCTTCAGGCAAAACTGCTTCGTGTTCTACAGGAACGAATGATCCGCAGAATCGGCGATACAAAGGATACACCTGTTGATGTCAGGGTGATCGCCAATATCAACGAGGATCCGATTGATGCCGTCGCCAATAACAAACTTCGAAAAGATTTATATTATCGGCTGGGGGTGGTAACGATTTTCATCCCGCCACTAAGAGAAAGAAAAGAAGATATTCCATTATTGGTGGAGCACTTCATTGAAAAATATAATGAACGTTTTCAAATGAATGTAAAAGGATTATCTAATGAGGTTAAGCAATCATTTTTTGACTATGATTGGCACGGTAACATTCGTGAGCTTGAACATATCATTGAAGCTGCGATGAACATCATGATGGATGAAGAAATCATCAAGTACTCCCATTTACCGTATCAATACCGCAATAAAATGCAATTGAAGGAAAGAATGCTCCCTCTTTCTTCGGTTAATACCTTTATTAATGAAGAGGCTGATATTGCGATTCCTCTTAAGGAGCAACTGGAGCTTTTTGAAAAATCCTACATCGAACATGTGCTAAAAAAGAATAACCACAATATTTCAAAGAGTGCCAAATTACTAGGCCTAAGCAGGCAAAGTCTGCAGTATCGGATGAAAAAACTAAATCTCAGCCTTTAATAATGAAAAAAAAAAAGCGGTAATGAACGGGATTACCGCTTTTTTGCATTCACAAACAGGGCTTGTTTTACATAAAAATATTATTATATAAAAGTATTTGCAGCAGCTGTTACCTTTTTAAAAATAAAAGCATAATTATTCCATTTTTATCCCATACTAAGAAAAGCGGAAGGCGCCCTTCAATCGGCGTATGGACTGGAGCGCTTCGACTGAGATAAAGGAAACACGGAGAGCGCAAGCGATCCGATGTTGACTTATCGTAGGGAGAAGAGCGAAGTACACTAGCCGATGGCGCCTGGAGCTGGACAATTTTCAAAGTCAAAACTTTTGTCCTATTTGATTAAAAACGTTGAGGTGAAAAAAATGGGACTGCTCAGCTCATTCAATCAATGGAGAGAAACACGCTATCAAAATCATCTCTCCAATATGAAAGACCAAGGCAAATGTCCAGATTGTTTTGGCCGAGGCTACACTGTTTACCCTTACAATGAGTTTGCTTATTTTAATTCGTTCGAATGTCCTGGTTGTCAAGGCAGCGGCCATTATACAGATTGGGAAAGTTACAGATAAATATCCCCAAATTCAAAGAGGCTGTCTCATAAGGTCCTAACACCTTTACTTCAAGAGACAGCCTTTAAATTATTCTATATTCCTATATTCGCTGCTTTCACCAATTCTTTCTTCAAAGCTTTTGAGATTTTCCCAGAATGAAGAGCGGCATAAAGTTCTTCTTTTGTTACCACTGCACCGGCGTCGTCCATGATTGCAGAGGATAAAACTTGAAAGGCATCTTTTACCTCGATTCCTGTCTCCAGCCCTAATTCTTGAGTTAACTCCTGCAGTTCCATCTCATTCTTGCTCAATTCCTTAAAGGCTTTCCTCACTTTAATAGCTTGAGTCAGAAAATCATGTTTTGCCTTGATTAATTGATATTTTAATTTTTCTTTTTCGTTATCAATCTCCTCAATATATTTCTGTTTCAAATCAATTAAATTCTCCAATACCTTTTTAAGACGATGTTGTTGATAAATTTCAATTGCCTTAAGCTGATTTTCCATGTCATGTGAAATACTTGATGCTATTTCATAATCCTTTTTTGCTTTAATGTATACCTCCTCTTCCACCTTGCCGGCTTTAAAAGCTTCCTCAGTTTTTCTATAACGATCCTTTACATCATTGAAAACCATAATCCTTACTTCATTTTCGTCCATCACTCTTTGTTTGGCATTTTCATAGCTATCTTTTATTTCTATAGCCTCTTCAAAGTATTTATAAAGCATTGATGAATATTTGCTAAAATCCATCCCCGCAGTCTCCCTTCTTCCAAATTATTTTCTTGTCTTTTTTAAAAGACGACCCTTATTAATCAAATTATGCAGCATGGCCATTTTTTGCATAGGGTTTCTAACTAGAAGGGCTGGATTTTTTAAAATTTAAAATGAATAAAAAAAAGAAATATGACCAAATTATTGTTAAACACTTACATTTTGGGGGTGCCGCGGTGTCTGTTGTGGTTTATCAGACATTTATCATTAGACAGGGTAAATTTAAAGAGGCGATTGATAATCTAAGAGAAATAAAAAAATTTAGAACTGAAAATTATAACCACAAAGTAGAGATTTTAACACCCATTTCCGGAAATGACCATACATATTCGTTACTCTCTACTTATGATGGGTTAGCAGAAATGGAATGGCAAAATAAAAAAATGTTTGACGATGAGGAATATTTGGAGCTGATTGGCCCATTTTTTCTTGAGAATATTGTGGAAGGCAGCATGAATACGCAGATTTATCGCACGCTTAGCGATAAAAGCAATGAGAAGAGAAATGACAAATAACAGCAGAAAGCATGCAAAAATTCTTTGCACGCTTTTTTTCTAATGGCTCTTTTCGTAAAGTTTGTTGTTTTTTGGAAAAACACTGTCCGTTCCTTTCCGCTACAGGCGCTCAGCAAACCCGCGGGGAGGAAGTCGAGCCTCCTCGACGTTCCGTCTGCGGGGTCTCGACCTTTCCTCTATTTCCCGCAGGAGTCAAGCACCATTCGCTCCAATTCACTCAGTGTTTTCAATATAGTTAAAAGCAACAATCTCTGAGAAAAGAGCCTTTCTAATAAAATCATATAGTTGTCGATAGCTGTTTTTCTTTCCAAATCTGTTCAAGTAAGATAGCCATAAAAGTCCCGACTAATAAACCATTTTTACCCAGATTTTGAATCACGTAAGGAAGTCCATTTAAACCATCAGCAGGTAAAAACATTGTTCCAATCCCTAATAGGAGTGACACTCCAATAATGGCTATCTTCTTATCGTTTAATGGGTGTTTTGTCAATGACCTGATACCAATTGCAAGCATATCAATTAGTGTTGCTAAAAGAGCAGCACTTGCAACCGATATTGGCAACGATGCTAACAAACTCACTAAACCAGGAAAAAAGGAAAAAGTCATTAAAACCCCACATGCTGCAACGAATATCTAATGCATTATCGAATTCAAACGGCTAAACGATTATTACTTTCTAAACCGAACTGGACTATTTCAGAGGTTGCCGAAAATTGTGGTTTCAGCAGCCAACACTATTTCAGCACCCTATTTCGAAAATTGGCAGGTATCTCACCAACAGAATACCGCGTTTGTGAAAAGTAAATTAAAGGAAGGTTGCCAACTTAGACAACCTTCCTTAGCACAGTGCAAATTATTTCGTGAAATCCTATCTTAATCTCTATCTAAAAGTGCCGCTCCAGCAATCCCCGGTTTTGTCATTTCATAAATATTAAGGATTTGATCTAATTCTTCCTCAGTTAAAACATCATGCTGCAAGCACAATTCGCGGACGGACTTTCCAGTTAACGTTGCTTCTCTCGCAATTCTTGCCGCTGCCTCATAGCCAAGATGCGGATTTACTGCTGTAATAATCCCAACACTCTTTTCAACATATTCTTTTAATCTAGCTTCATTCGCTTCAATGCCAGCTAAACAGTGATCAGTAAAGGAGCGGAAACCATTATTCATGATACTAATCGATTGCAGCAGATTGAAGACTAAAACTGGCTCCATTACGTTTAACTCAAGCTGCCCTGCTTCTGATGCCAAACAAATGGTATGGTCATTGCCAATTACCTGAAAAGCAATTTGGTTAATCAGTTCCGGCAGAACTGGGTTTACTTTACCTGGCATGATGGATGAGCCTGGCTGACGGGCCGGCAGTGAAATTTCAGCCAGACCTGCTCGTGGACCTGAAGCCATCAGGCGAAGGTCGTTAGCAATTTTAGACATATTCATCATACATACTTTTAGAGCGGCAGAAACCTCCGTATAGGCATCAGTGTTCTGGGTGGCATCCACCAGGTGCTCCGCATTGATCAATGGTAACCCGCTGATTTCTGCCAACTGTTTTACCACATCTTTAATATATTTAGGGTCAGCATTTAATCCTGTTCCAACCGCAGTTGCCCCCATATTTACCTCATATAAATGGTTCCGCGATTGAGCAATTCTCTTCATATCCCTTTCAAGCACACGGGAATATGCCTCAAATTCCTGACCAAGGCGGATCGGCACAGCATCTTGAAGATGAGTTCTGCCCATTTTGATTACTGTTTCAAATTGCTTTGCTTTTGCCTTGAAAACGCTATGCATGTACTTCATTGTCTCTAATAATTTGGTCAATAGGTTTAGTGTTGCTATATGGATGGCCGTTGGGAAGGCATCATTTGTCGATTGTGACATATTGACATGGCTATTTGGGCTTAAATGCTTATAATCCCCTTTTTTGTGTCCCAGCAATTCAAGTGCGCGGTTTGCGATGACCTCATTCGCGTTCATATTTATGGATGTCCCGGCGCCACCCTGAATTGGGTCGACAATAAACTCATCATGCCATTTCCCTTCAATGATCTCCTCGGCAGCCTGCACGATTTTTTCCCCTAGTCCGCTGTACAAACGTTTGGTATTCATATTAGCAATAGCTGCTGCTTTCTTGACCATTGCTAATGCCTTAATTAATTCCTCATTGATTCGGTATCCTGTAATCGGAAAGTTTTCAACGGCCCGTAATGTTTGAATCCCATAATAAACATTTTCAGGTATTTCTTTTTTTCCTAAGAAGTCATGTTCTAACCTAGTTGTATTCGCTTCCATTTTTCTACCTCGTCTCGTATTTAGAAATCTATTTTAATAGTATCCTATTAAAAAAAATAACCTTTACATATTTCATTGTAATACAATCCTGCTATAATTTCATTTATATTGCTAAAAAACCCGAAAATATTTTTTTAAAAAAATATTTTCGTCAGCTGATAGCAATGATAAATGACAATTATAAACCAATTTTCTTTATCAACCCCTTACAATATACGTTATGTCGAAACCGTTTTCAACCATACCGTTGGTTTTCTGAGTTTTTGTAATTGTCAAAAATGAAAAAAATGTAGAAATTTGTCTGAATATTTACTCGTTAAATACTTTATATTAGTAATATATACATGGTATAATCTTCTAAAATATTATTTTAAAATTATTTAGAGTTAAATCTCTCGAGGAGAAAGGAAGGTTGTTTAAACGAATATGTCTACTTCCGAAATTGCTGCGATACCGCAGCCGAAAACGTATGGCCCACTTGGCAATATGCCATTGCTTGATAAGGAGGCTCCGACACTTTCCTTGTGGAAAATCGCGGAACAGTACGGTCCTATATTTCGCATAGAGTTTTTTGGCGGCTTTTCTACCATCTTTATATCCGGTTATAAATGGGCTGGTGAAATTTTAAACAGTGGAAAATTTGATAAAAGTCTGCTTGGCGGCCTTTATCAGGTTCGCGCATTCGCAGGCGATGGGCTGTTTACAGGTAAAACATTTGAGCCAAACTGGCAAAAAGCCCATAACATTCTTATGCCCTCGTTTAGTCTATCAGCTATGAAAGGGTATCACTCGATGATGGTAGACATAGCTAGCCAGCTCGTCCAAAAATGGGCACGGCTGAATCCAAATGAGAGTATTGATGTACCGGATGATATGACCAGACTTACGCTTGATACTATTGGGTTGTGCGGCTTTAACTATCGTTTTAACAGCTTCTACCGTGAAACGCATGACCCTTTTATTATCAATATGGTGAATGCCCTAGATGAAGCCATGCATAAAGGGACCCGGCTTAAAATTCAGAATAAATTAATGGTGAAAAAACGCCAGGAATTCCAAAAGAATATTCAAGCGATGTTTTCCTTGGTAGACAAACTAATCGTTGAACGGAGGGAACACGGTGATCAAGGGGAAACAGATTTGCTTGCTAGGATGCTAAGCGCTAAAGATCCGCAAACAGGCGAAATGCTCGATGATGAAAATATCCGTTACCAAATCATCACCTTCCTGATTGCTGGACATGAAACAACCAGCGGTCTCTTGTCCTTTACGCTTTACCTGTTGTTAAAGCACCCGGAAATACTGCAAAAAGCCCGAGCGGAAGTTGACCGCGTATTGACAGGACCAGTTCCAACCTTTAAACAAGTTTTGGAACTGAAGTATATCCGGATGATTTTAAATGAATCACTGCGTCTTTATCCGACAGCACCGCAATTTACCCTGTATGCCAAGGAAGATATGGTCCTTGGAGGAAAATATAAGATAAACAAAAAGCAGACGGTTGCCATTTTACTCCCACAACTGCACCGCGACAAAGAAGCTTGGGGTGAAGATGCTGAAGAGTTTCGTCCCGAACGGTTTGAAGACCCGAAAAAAATACCGCATGATGCCTATAAACCTTTCGGCAATGGACAACGTGCATGTATCGGAATGCAGTTTGCCCTTCACGAGGCAACCTTATTAATAGGTATGATTTTGCAAAACTTTGACTTAATTGACCATACGAACTATCAATTAAAAATTAAACAAACAATGACTCTTAAGCCCGAAAATTTCACTATGAGCGTCCGGCTTCGTGATAAACGACTTGTTGAATCGTTTGTAATACCTGCTGAAGAAAAAAGCTCTTCTGCCTTACATTCAGATAACCAAAAATACGATTCTTCGATTGGAAATAACACACCATTGCTTGTGCTATACGGTTCAAACATGGGGACTGCGGAAGGAATTGCAAAAGATTTGGCAACTAGTGCTCGTTTTAAAGGTTTCAAAAGTGAGATAGCACCGCTTGATGAATACGCAGGCGTACTTCCGAAAGAAGGAGTTACTCTAATTGTCACGTCCTCTTATAATGGCAATCCACCAAAGAACGCTCGGAAGTTTGTCAAGTGGATGAAAGAGTCTGACGGTGAGGTCCTCGATGGTGTTCGTTACGCTGTTTTTGGCTGTGGAGATACGAACTGGGCGAACACCTATCAAAGTGTTCCTAACTTGATTGACGAAAAGCTTACTGAAAAAGGTGCAAACAGAATATCTCCAAAAGGCCAAGGGGATGCAAGTAGTGATTTTGATCAACAGTTTGAAGATTGGCATGAGCAATTATGGCCAAATGTGTTCGAGACATTAGGGCTTAAAGTTGAAAATAAATCAAATGAAACCCATCAGGCATTGACAGTCCAATTTGTCGATAATGTACACACCACGGAGCATGCTTCAAGCAGTGCTGTGGTACAGACTGTGAAAACCCGCAATTCTATTAAGACTGTCGAACGTGTTCTTAACCGCTTTGCATTAGATACTAACGCACAGGTTGTCTTGAGCGGGAACCAGCACTTCGCGGCCCTGCTGCCACTAGATTTCCCTGTCCGCGTCAGCGACTTACTATATTTAAAGGTTAATTTGGAAGAAACCGTTACCCGTCTCCAGCTTCAAGAGTTGGCGGAACATACAGTTTGCCCGCCTCATCAAAAAGAATTAGAGGCACTATTAAATGAGGATGCCTATAAGGCACATGTCGTAGACAAAGGCATTACGATGCTGGATTTACTGGAAAAATACCCAGCCTGTCAAATGCCATTTGAAAAATTTTTAGAGCTTTTAGCTCCAATAAATGAAAACTAGGTAAATTAACGAAAAAGAGGATGAACGCGTCCTCTTTTTCTATTCTTGAATGGCTGCAATATTGAATTTTGTTAAAAGGTTTCCAAATAAAGCACGTTCTTCTTCAGACCAATCCCTTGTCACTTCAGCCACTCTTTCCTTCCTTGCTTTTCTTTCTTCCCTTAATTTTCTTAAACCCAATTCCGTTATTTCCAGAGAGTAGGCCCTTCCATCAGTTGGATCAGGGATTCGATATAAATATCCTTTTTGTTCAAGTGCAGAGGCCTGCCTGCTAACAGTAGAAATATCCAATTGAAATTCCCCAGCTAAAGCTTTCACTCCTGCCGCACCATGTGTTGCGATTTGATGTAAGAGTAGATAAGCGGAACGATCAAGATTGCCAATTCTTTTGTGCGAAGAATATGTTGTGATACGGCGAATCATAATCGCAAGTTCAAGCTCAATCGTTTCAAGCGATTCTTCAGTCATTATAATCACCTCACAAGGTGTCCATTCTTGTTCTTATGATATCATACCAACACTGATTTATATAACATATAGGCAAAAACACTATTGACGTAGTGAAAAGTAGTTGTATAATACAAATATATAGTTTCATTATACAACTATTTTTTCGGTATAGTAAATTATAGAAAATATTAGGGGGATTTAAATGGCATCAACATCACAATCTGTAGTCACTAAAACTTCAGCCACCTCATCTTTAGAAGAATCAAGTTTGCTTAAACAGCCAAAGGCGGTTTGGGCTGTATTCTTCGCCTGCATCATTGCCTTCATGGGGTTGGGGCTAGTCGACCCAATATTACCAGCAATTGCAGAACAACTGCATGCATCCCACAGTCAGGTAACACTTCTTTTTACAAGCTATAATGCTGTAATGGCCGTAGCCATGTTAATCACCGGCGCAATTTCTTCTAGACTTGGCATTAAATGGACACTGCTTTCCGGAATTGTCATCATTGCTGTCTTTTCAGCACTAGGCGGTTATTCAGACGGCATATGGGCACTCGTCAGCCTTCGCGGCGGTTGGGGCCTTGGAAATGCGCTTTTTGTTGCTACTACATTAGCAGCGATTGTGTCGCTTTCTAATAGCGGCACTGCTAAAGCTATCATCCTTTACGAGGCTGCCATTGGTTTAGGAATTTCTGTTGGTCCTTTGCTCGGAGGCTGGCTGGGTGCCATGTCCTGGAGAGGACCGTTTTATGGTGTAGCGACACTTATGATTGTTGCCTTCATTGGACTTTTGACATTAATGCCGCGAACAGCTCAACAGAATACAACACTTAAGAAAACATCATTGCTTGACCCATTCCGTGCCTTAAAATTTCGTTCGTTAATGGTTTTTGGCATTGCAGCTGCACTTTATAACTTTGGCTTTTTCACCCTCCTTGCGTACGCGCCATTTGTGATGGGACTTGATGAACACGGCTTAGGCTATGTCTTCCTTGGCTGGGGTGTTTTGCTTGCCATTACTTCTGTAGTGACTGCACCAAAGCTGCAGCAAAGGTTCGGCACAATCAATTCGATGGCGACAATGTTAACCTTATTTGCGCTAGTCCTATTGGCGATGGGGATCTGGACCTCAACCCAATGGGTGATCATTGCTGCTGTCATTGTTGCTGGAGCTTTACTAGGTAATAATAATACGCTTATTACAACTGCAGTTATGAACTCAGCCCCGGTAGAACGCGGGACTGCTTCTGCTGCATATAGCTTTCTCCGCTTTATTGGCGGTGCGATTGCACCATATACTGCCGGCAAGCTTGCTGAAATTTACACACCGTCAACTCCATTTATTGTAGGTGCTGGTTTTGTTCTTGTTTCGGTTATATTTATTTTCATGAATCGTCACCATGTCAAGCATGTCGACGATGCGGAATTAGGCCATTAATTTAAACATAAAAAAGCGAACAGTTTTACGGCTGTTCGCTTTTTTGTGTGCTTTATTCAGTAAATCCATTCATAAAATCATCCGGATCTGGGCCAACCCGCTCATCTTTATTCAAGCTATCGATTCTTTCCATATCCTCTGAAGATAATTCAAAATCAAAAATATCTGCATTTTCAATGATTCGCTGTTCCTTGATCGATTTTGGAATTGTTACTACCTTGGATTGCAGATCCCAGCGTAAAATGACCTGGGCTATGGACTTCCCATATCTGCGAGCAATATCACTTAAATTAGGATCATTTAATAATTTACCCTGCTTAAGAGGAGACCACGCTTCTAATTGAATGCCTTCTTTTTGACAAAAGTTGAGCAGTTCCTTCTGGGTTAAGTGAGGATGATATTCCACTTGATTCACCATTGGCTTAATCTCGGCATCCTTTAATAGTTCCTCTAAGTGATGAACCTTGAAGTTGCTGACACCGATGGCACGGACGCGGCCATCCTTATATAACTTTTCAAGGGCTTTCCAAGATTCTTTGAATTTGTTTTTCCCTGGCCAGTGGATGAGATATAAATCAAGGTAATCTAGTCCCAGCTTGTTTAAACTGGTTTCATACGCTTGAAGTGCGGAATCGTAACCTTGGTCGGAATTCCATAGCTTTGATGTGACAAATAGCTCATCACGGGAAACTCCGGATTCTCTAATGGCCTGGCCAACACCTTCTTCATTTTGATACACCGCCGCAGTATCAATGCTGTGGTAGCCATTTTTGATAGCAGCCTTAACAGAGTCAATTACCTCTGAACCTTCTTTCACTTTAAAAACACCAAGTCCAAACCAAGGCATTTCAACACCATTATGTAATGTAGTTGTATCCTTTAAGCTTTTAACCATTGCTCTCACCTTTCTGATGGATTTTTGGCATATACCAACCTATTTTGGCACTTAAACCCAATGAAAATTCTATTTTAACTAGAAAATATAATCCTAGCTAAAGCTAATTTAGTAAGTATTTTCATAAATCTGCGGAAATATGAATATATCCGCAAATCCCAGATAAAAACTTATTCGTTTTTCAAAGCCCGCTTAATAATAATATCTTCAATAACATGGTGTCTGCTCAATTGACCTGTATGTATAATCGAGTACCCTTCTTTTCCTTTTTTCCTCACTTTTTGGGTTACTTCATTTAAAAGAAGTCCGGAAAACAGTAAATAAGGAACGACAATAATCCGGCCCGGAGCCTCGTTGCATACAGTTTCCAATCCCTCATCGAACCTGGGTTCAGCGGCAGCTAAATAGCAAACAGAAACACGATTAATTCCTAGACGATTTCGCATTCCATCAACAATGTCTGCAAAATCCGCTTGTATATCCGGGTCGCTGCTTCCCCTGCCGACAAGTAAGATGCTTTCTTTTGCTGTTAGCCTCCCTGCTTCTTCCTTAACAAGTTCTGCTAAACCATCAAGAATGTTCTCTTGTACCCCAAAGGGATCCTTCACATTTACCTTAACGTGATGATATTTCTCACGAAGCCCTGCTAATGCATTTGGTATATCCTCTTTTATATGCCCAGCGGCAAGCAGGAAAAGAGGAACAACCGTTATTTCGGTTGCGCCCCTTTCTATACAGCGCTTAAAGCCTGCTTCAATCAGCGGCTCAGCCAGTTCTAGAAAACTCATTTCCTGAATCGGCACATCGATTCGGGCCATAATCCGCTGGATAAACTTCCTTGCCTCATCCGCCCCTTTCCTTGAGCGAGTACCGTGTCCAATATAGAGAATTGCTTTCATGCTGGCTGCTCCTTCCACCTTTTTATCCACTCAAACGGGTACTATGTAATTTCATAGTACCCGCGTCTTTTTAAATAATATTCTTGTCTCGTAAATATCCTAACACTTGTTCCACTGCTTCTTCAACTGTTACCAAATCAGAGCGGATGATGATTTCCGGATTTTCCGGTGACTCGTATGGTGAATCAATCCCCGTAAAATCCTTAATTTCACCTTTGCGAGCCTTTACATAGAGCTGCTTTGGATCACGGCGTTCGCATTCTTCAAGAGGACAATCGATGAAAACCTCGATAAATTCCCCTTCCGCAAATAACGCACGGACATTGTCCCGGTCGGAACGGAATGGTGAAATAAACGCAGTCGTGACAATCTGGCCGCTGTCAACAAACAGCTTTGCCACTTCCCCGATGCGGCGGATATTTTCTGTTCTATCTTCTTCAGAAAAACCAAGATCCTTATTTAAGCCGTGACGGATATTGTCACCATCAAGAACGTATTCATTAATTCCCTGCCGAAACAATTCGTTTGAAACTGCATTCGCAATTGTTGATTTACCGGAACCAGATAACCCTGTAAACCATAGCGTACAGCTTCCATGACCGTTTTGCGCACGTCTGTCTTCTTTTGTAATGGTAGCATTATGCCATGTAATATTCGTTGATTTGCCCATTCTCCTACTCCTTATACTGTCGCTTTTTCTCTCATTCCTTCAATCAGGACCTCAACCACTTCTTTACGGCTGAAGGTTGCAGGCGGTAAAACTCCTGAGCGGAGCATCTCTCTAACTTTAGTTCCCGACAGGATTACACGATCTTCCTTGCCGTGCGGGCAGGTTTTGTCAGATGCCATGCCATCGCATTTTGTGCAATAGAAGCTGTGTTCAAAGAATAATGGTTTAATCCCTAGTTCTTCTTCAGTGAAATTCCTGAAAATATATTGTGCATCGTAGGTTCCGTAATAGTTTCCTACTCCAGCATGGTCACGGCCAACAATAAAGTGTGTGCAGCCATAATTTTTGCGTGCAAGAGCGTGGAAAATAGCTTCTCTTGGACCTGCATAGCGCATTGCAGCTGGGTGGACGCCAAGCTGGACCCGTTCTTTTGGATAATAGTTTTCCAATAAAACACGGTAGCTTTTCAGACGAACATCTGCAGGAACGTCATCTGATTTGGTTTCACCGACAAGCGGGTTTACGAACAATCCATCAACGGTTTCAAGGGCAGCCTTTTGAATGTACTCATGCGCACGATGAATCGGATTTCTTGTTTGGAAACCGACAACTGTTTTCCAACCTTTCTCTTCGAAAAATGCGCGAGTCTGTTTTGGTTCAAACCACACATCACCGAACACGCCTTTTTCAGGTTTTTTAACTAGCACAACTTCCCCTGCCACATAGACAGGCCCTCTTTCGAATAGTCGCTTAACGCCCGGATGAGCAAGTTCTTCCGTTTTATAAACTTCTCTTGCTTCTTTGTTTAAATCTGGCTCATACCATTCGGAAACCTTTATCACACCGAATACTTCATCCTTATGTTTTAATTTAATTTCCTCGCCGACTACTAATGATTCCGCAACTTCCTTAGATACAGGAAGAGTTACTGGAATGGACCAGATTGTATTGTCGACTAAACGCATATTGCTGACAACAGATTCATAATCCTCTTTACCAAGAAAACCTGTTAACGGGCTGAAAACCCCCACTCCAATAAGTTCAAGATCGCTTAAAGCAATCGCATCAATTTCTAATTCTTTTGCTGCATTGGATAAATCATAGTTTGGATCAAAAGCTTGAACAAGTTTGCCTCCGTGAGGTTTTGGTAAAAATGACATTTTTGATATCAGCCCTTCTATTTGTTTTTTATTTATTTACAATATCGGTAGGCGCTCCAATCGATGCGGATGAAGTGCGTTTCATTAAGAACAGCACTCCAAAAACAGAGATAAGGACGCCGACCATGACAATAATCGGATAAAAATTCCGAACTATCACTAATTGAATAATAGTGTATGAGAGCACCATTGAAATAACAGGTGAAACAATCCAGACCGTAAGAAGCTGTACGACAATACCTTTTTTCAAGATTGATTTTCCGTATTTTGCAAAACCAATTCCAATAATAGAAGATGTCGTAATTTGCGTAAGCGGAACTGGAATTCCAAAGAGCGATGCAACCGTGACGATGCTGGCTCCAGTACCTGATATGATACATCCATCTTCCAAGCGAAGCTTTGTTATTTTCTTACCATTGGTCTCAATTACTCGGTGGCCGAGCAGGAAGGCACCAAGCGCTACGGCTAAACCTCCCCAAAGAACGGCTGTCTCTTTAGACATTAATGATGCAGCGACAAGGGGGCCGACGGCATTGGCTACATTGTTCATTCCTGCCGAAAAGGCCTCTAATAATCCCATAATGACAACAAGTACCGCAAGAATAGCTCCTGCCTTTGGTTTCTCCACCATTTTTTTAATAGGTTTGATTTTTAAAAGATTAGCAGCAAAGATCGCCACCACAAAAGCTGCAACTGGGGTTAACAGCCAAAACACCATTATCCATAGGAGCTTGCCAAGAAAAACGGATTGATAGACAATCCCCGCCCCCACCACGGCGCCCACTGCTACTTCACTTGTCGAAAGTGGTATTCCAAAAATGTTCGCTAAAAACAGCGACATAGCTGCTGAAGCTAACACGATTAAGGCAATGGCGTTTGAAAAGGTACTGCTTGGAACGATACCTCCGCCAATGGTCTTTACGACCTCGCCGCCGCCAAGCCATGCACCAAGGAACACCGCTATTCCACAAAGGAATAAAGCCAGTTGTTTTTTGACAACGCCGGCGCCATAGGAAATTCCCATTGAAGCAGCTGCCCCGCTGGCCCCGATATTGACTGCAAAAAACAAACCTATCATTATGGCAATGATTGTGATCGTTTTGACCGCCCCCTATGATGTGTGTAATCCACACTCGGTTTTACTACTGCCAGACCAGCGTCCGGCACGGGAATCACCGTCACCAGCAACTGCCTGTGTACAAGGGAAGCAGCCGATGCTTGGGTAGTTGCGGTCATGCAACTCGTTATATGGAAGGTCTTTTTCCCGAATATAGGACCAAACCTCATCCCATGTCCAATGAATCAGCGGGCATATTTTAATATTTTTAAATTTTTCATCTTTGTTAAGAAACTCAGTATCTTTCCTTGTCGGTGACTGTTCTCTGCGAAGACCTGAAATCCAAGCTTCCTTTGCAGTAAGAGTTTCCCTAAGAGGAATGACTTTTCTGATCTGGCAGCATTGGTTAGGGTCGCGTTTCCATAATGCTGTGCCATATTGCGCAGCCTGTTCATCAAGAGTTAATGCAGGTTTCTTCTTCTCGATTTTCAATGATGGAAAACGTTCTTCGATCCTTTTGATAACATCATAGGTTTCTAGAAAGTGAAGATCTGTATCCAAGAAAACGATGTGCGCATCAGGTTTCACCTGAGCAATCAAGTCAATCAACACAATCGCTTCCGCCCCAAAGCTCGAAGCATAAACAATTTTATTGTCAGAATAATTCTGATATGCCCATTCCAATACTGCTTTAGCGCCTTTCGTTTCATCTTGAATCGAAAAAGAATCTGAAATGGAATTCCAATTTTCATATGTCACTGCGTTTGTCATTCACGCAAGCCTCCTTATTCCTTTAAAAAAAGGCAGCCTTCAACTTTAATGGTGAAGACCGCCTCTAGTTTGTCTAGTCAGCGAGTTTTATTCGATTGAAGACGAACCTTCTCGTTTTTCTCAATTTGCACAACTTTACCGTCCTGGACAACAAGTGTAATCGATCCGAATTTGATTGATTCGAGCATCGGCCTAAGGTGTGCCGCAATTTCTTGCCATTCATCTGGTGTTTTCAGCCGATTCGCCCCCTTTTCCTAAAAATTCTTCCTATTCCAGGAAAGGCATTATATGTTTCAATTTCTTAAAAATTTAATCCAACTAGACCAATAGGAATTTATATATATAGTTGATGAAATTAATCCTACTAGACACATAGGGATTTGTCAATATAAATGGTGAAAATATTTTAACTATTTTTTCAGCAAAGCAGCTGTCTGTTTTGCACTTGCTAAACTTTTTTTCCTGATATAAGAATTTTAAGTCAGGACTAAAAAGGTTTCTCTAGACCCACATAATAATAGATTGCTAAGATAATGAAGGTACTGAAAAGCTAAGGGGCAATTCATATGGAAAACGAAAAGTATTTAGCACTAAAAAAAGGTGAACAAGCTGCATATATCAGTATATTGGCATACATTTTTCTATCCATTTTAAAACTGGCAGTTGGTTATGCATCAGACTCGGAGGCACTAAAAGCCGATGGGTTAAACAACAGTACGGATGTGATTGCATCAATCGTTGTGTTAATCGGCCTAAAACTTTCACAAAAACCTGCAGATAAGGACCATCCTTATGGTCATTGGAAAGCGGAAACTGTCGCATCCATGGTTTCATCGTTCATTATGATGGCTGTGGGTATTGAAGTGCTCTATGATGCGGTTATCACCATAATCAATGGAGAGAGTGAGTCGCCAGAACCCCTTTCTGCTGTGACCGGAATTTTTTGTGCCGCTGTCATGTATGCTGTCTATCGCTATAACCATAAGCTTGCCGCAAAAATTAACAGCCAAGCAGTAATGGCTGCTGCGAAAGACAATCTCTCTGATGCCTGGGTGAGTATTGGAACTGCTGCAGGGATTATTGGCGCTCAATTCAATCTGCCATGGCTAGATCCAGTTACAGCAGTAATCGTAGGACTTCTTATCTGTAATACGGCATGGGATATTTTCCGCGATGCATCCCACAGCTTAACCGATGGTTTTGATGTGAAGGAGATGTATTCTTTTAGATATACAATCGAAGGGATTTTGGGCGTTAAAGGAATAAAGGACATCAAAGCACGGAATTATGGCAACAGCGCTATCGTGGATGTGGTAATCCTAGTGAATTCCAATTTAAATATAAAGGATGCACATGATGTTGCTACAAAGGTTGAAAATGCCCTAAAAAAGGAACACGATGTGTTTGATGTTAATGTCCATGTGGAGCCAAACTAAGCAGGTTGAATAATCATTTTGAACTGAGGAAAACTACCCCTAAAATTACATAAATAGTAAGGGGATCGTTTGATGGATAATGAAATGTCATATGGAAGTGATTATAAATTTATTCCGGCCACCTCTATTGGCAGCGGGGTCGGGATTCAGGTTTTGCCTGATTTATTTTCTTATACCATCCAAATCGTCAATATATGTTTTGTGGGCAGCCCCGATATTGGCGAGTTCGTTTTAGTAGATGCCGGTATGACTGGGTCTGCAGACGAAATTATCGAAGCAGCAGAGGAACGCTTTGGCAAGGGGTGCCGCCCGAAAGCGGTTATTTTAACGCATGGTCATTTTGACCATGTTGGAGCAATTATCGAACTGGTGAATCATTGGCAGGTACCTGTATTTGCCCATGAAATTGAATTGCCTTATTTGGTGGGGCAAAAGAGCTACCCTGAACCCGACCCCAGTGTGGAAGGCGGAATGGTGGCAAAGATGGCACCGCTGTTTCCGAATGAGCCGATTAACCTGGGCAACCATGTAGAAAAGCTTCCTCCGGATGGGAGCGTCCCACATATGCCTGGTTTCCGCTGGATCCACACCCCAGGCCACACACCTGGACATGTTTCATTTTTTAGAGAAGAGGACCGTTCGTTGATTGCTGGAGATGCGTTCATAAATGTGAAACAGGATTCATTATATAAGGTCATGACTCAGGAGGAGGAAGTAAACGGTCCGCCCCGATACTTCACGACAGATTGGCAGGCCGCTTGGGACTCGGTTAAAAAGCTGGCTGAATTAAATCCTTCGACAGCAATAACGGGTCATGGTGCTCCACTGGCAGGCGAAGCATTAACCAGCGGACTGCAAAGGCTGGTAAATAATTTTGACAGCTTAGCGATTCCGGATTACGGAAAATATGTGGATGGGAATTTACATTAAACTTGTTTATTTGGAGCCTCCTATAGATACTTTTATGGTTTATTGCAGAATTATTGGGTTTTAAAAAGTAATGATGGACATTTCCATCCGTTTTTCACCTGGTTTTGTCCTTGATCCTGCCTATACTCTAAGGATGGTGAAAAATTTAAAGGGTTGCCGCATCATCACGTTTCGCGGCAACCCTTTTCAACCATTACACCATAATTTTGCAGATGTTATTCGTAAATTCAACCGGATCTTCAATTGGCAGACCTTCAATTAGCAGCGCCTGATTGTACAATAGGTGGGTATACAATGTCAGCTTGTCCTTGTCGCCTTCAAATGATTCTTTTAAGGCGGCAAAAACCTCGTGATTTGCATTGATTTCTAGTACCTTCTCAGCTTTTATTCCCTGGTTATTTGGCATTGCATTTAGGATCTTTTCCATCTCGATTGAAACATCACCATCTGTTGATAAGCAAACTGGATGGGACTTCAGGCGTTTAGAAATACGGACATCCTTCACTTTGCCCGCCAAAGTCTCCTTCATATAATTAAACAGTTCTTTATTATCCTGCTCTTCTGCTGCCAAATCCTGAGACTTTTCATCAGCCTCAAAGCCTAAATCTCCACTAGAAACGGACTTAAACTCTTTATCTTTGTAACTCATTAGCATTCTAATGGCGAATTCGTCAATTTCGTCTGTAAAATACAGAATTTCATAGCCTTTATCTGCAACCAACTCCGTTTGCGGCAGCTTTTCGATCCGCTCATTGGATACACCAGTGGCGTAGAAAATATATTTTTGATCCTCTGCCATTCTAGAAACATATTCATCTAACGTTACGAGCTTCTTCTCTGTTGAGGAATGGAACATCAATAAATCCTGCAATTCTTCCTTATGAGCCCCAAATTCGCTATAGACGCCATACTTTAACTGGCGGCCAAATGCCTGATAAAACTGCTCGTATTTTTCACGTTCATTTTTCAATAAGCTTAAAAGCTCACTCTTGATTTTCTTATTAATATTTTTCGCGATTAGCTTTAATTGACGGTCGTGCTGGAGCAACTCACGTGATATATTTAATGATAAATCTTCTGAGTCGACCATTCCCTTAACGAAGCTGAAATAGTCAGGCAGGAGGTCGGCACACTTATTCATAATTAAAACGCCGCTCGAATAAAGCTCAAGACCCTTTTCATATTCTGCAGAATAATAGTCAAACGGGATGTTTTCTGGAATATAAAGAATCGCGTTATAACGGACTGCCCCATCCACCCTGATATGAATGTGCTTCAGCGGTTTGTCGAATCCGTATCGCTTTTCCGCATAAAAATTTTCATAATCCTCGGTGGTCAATTCATTTTTATTTTTCCGCCAAATCGGCACCATGCTGTTGATGGTTTCTTCCTCTCGATAATCTTCATATTCAGATTCGCTGCCCTCTTTAAGACGGCTTTTCAACACATCCATTTTAATTGGGTAGCGGATAAAGTCAGAATATTTCTTGATAATCGCTTTTAAACGGTATTCCTCTAAATACTCATCATAATTTTCCTCTTCGGTATTTTCTTTGATTTTTAGAATAATTTCAGTACCGATCGAATCTTTCTCACAAGGGACAATAGTGTAGCCCTCGGCACCTTCCGATTCCCATTTATAAGCCTCATCACTGCCTAAAGCCTTACTAATGACCGTTACTACATCAGCAACCATAAACGCTGAGTAAAAACCAACGCCAAATTGGCCGATGATGTCATAGCCATCCTTCAGTTCATTCTCGCTTTTGAACGCTAAAGAGCCACTCTTAGCAATCGTCCCAAGGTTATTTTCCAATTCTTCCTTGGTCATCCCAATCCCAGTATCAATTAATCGTAAATTTCTATTTTCCTTGTCAGCGATTACCTTTATGTAGTAATTGTCTTTATCAAATGACAAGGAATCATCTGTTAATGCTTTGTAATAGATTTTATCGATCGCATCACTCGCATTTGAGATCAACTCACGCAGAAAAATTTCGCGATGCGTATAAATCGAATTAATCATCATGTCTAATAATCGTTTCGATTCCGCTTTAAATTGTTTTGTTTCCATACCCAATTCTCCTTCCATTTTAACCCTTTTCATCATAATTGCAGGAGGTCAATAAATCAAATGATTAGCACTCTGTCAAGAGGAGTGCTAACAAATATTTAAATATCATAAAATACACTTATCGTCAATAAAAAAACGAACGGTCTTTCCTCCGTCCGCTAAATTCACTATATTGGCAGTAATATTTCTATCGTGGTTCCATTTTCATCACTTGAGATATTTATGGTGCCATTGTGATTTTCAATAATTTGCATGCTAATCATCAATCCTAATCCATTTCCATTTTCCTTGGTTGTAAAAAATGGCTGGCCGATTCGTTCGAGATGCTCTTTTGGGATACCGCACCCTTGGTCAATAAACCGAATTTTTATTTGATTAGAATCTGTACATTGAACCTCTATGATGATTTCTCCACCCTTCTGCATTGCCTCAACAGAATTTTTGAGGAAATTAATAAACATTTGCTTAAGCTGGTTTTCATCGCAATAAACTTCAGGGATTTCCGTCAGGTAAAGAATATGAATACCTATATTACTCATAATCGCATGTGTATCAGCAAGCGTTTTAACATGCTCTAAAATGGTCGGCAAATCACGTTTCTCAAATTTCATCGACTGCGGTTTCGCTAGCAGCAATAATTCACTGAGAATTAGTTCAATGCGGCTTACTTCGGAATTGATAATTTCCAAATATCCAGAATTAAATTCACGGCCTGTATCCATTAGCTTAATAAAGCCTTTTATAGCGGTTAATGGATTTCGTATTTCATGGGCGATTCCAGCGGCAAGCTGCCCGGCAACCGTTAACTTTTCGGACTGGAGAAGCATTTTTTGCGTTCTTTTCTTCTCCATTATGTCCCGAATGATAATATGACGTGCAGGTTCGTTTTGATAAATGGCTGGAATGGCTTTTACTTCGACCTCAATAACCGTGCCATCAAAACGGACCAGCTTTTCCACAATAAAATCAACTGCCTTACCATTTTCAACCTTCTTGGCCCGTTGTTTCACAATGTCAGAATCAGGGCTGGCCAAAAAATCGTATATGCTTTTTCCGATCACTTCATTTTTATCTTTCGCACCAATTAATTCGACGGCTGTATCGTTTGCAAATAGGATTTGCTCATCTTTAACAATTGCAACGGCATCAGGTGAATGCTCTACAATATCGCGATAGATATTCTCCCGCTGCTGAATATCCTCCATAAGCTTTTTTCGCTTTTGTTTAAGTTCCGTAATATCCTTTGCTACTGCATAAATCCCTACAATTTCACCATCAATGACAATCGGATAATTTGTCATATTTAAATCAATTAATTTCCCGCTTTTATGAACGATTTGACAATCGAAATTCTGCAATTTGCCATCAATTGCTTTGTAAAAAAATGAAATGGCTCGATCCAGATGCTCCAATTTCATTACTTTCATATACGTTAATTTTGAAAATTCATCCGAATTATATCCAAAAATGTGAGCACAAGCAGGGTTTAATGGAATGAAATAACCGTCTAAATCCATCGCATATATGGCATCAGAATCGCATGCGATCAAAGACTGATAGCTTTTTAGACTGCCATTTAAATGCTTCTCTAACAAGATCCGCTTTTCCTTTTTAATATCAGTTATAGAACTTTGCATCACGATCAAAAGTTCCTTTCATTATTTATAAAAAAGCCAAATTAGAAATAGTCAATGATCCTACTTCCAATTTGGCTTGTCAAAGGTCTAGGTGTACTAGTTCATTTTCACTATTTCATATGATAATAGTCATTAATCTTACTATAATATTAATCTTAATAATTGTGATTTTCAATCCTAATATTGCAATTTAAAACATCGGTAGATTGGGAAAACTTCGTTTTAATACAAAATATTCCTACATATTCTTTTTTCTTCACTCATAAAATGGACAAGAAAAGGCTAGTCCAAGGAGGAATAACTGTGAATGGTTTGAAGAGAATTTTTAGAGATTATTTCTTTTAAATAATGAAAAAAACAGTATTAATTTACCTATGTTTGCTATTTGGGGCAACCCTGCAAGGACTTTCAATGTCCCTGTTTTTATTTCCCCATTCCATACCTTCCGGCGGTGCGGCAGGACTAGCCATCTTAATGAATTATTGGTTTGGTTTATCGCTCGGCTTCTCCCTATGGCTGGCCAATATTGTCTTCTTACTCTTTGCGCTAAAATATTTTGGCTATACATGGACATTTCGAACCATTCTATCAGTTGCTACTACCTCCACAGTTGTTAGCTTGATTACGACACATATACCACATCAGCACGTTCATTTAATGTTTGATATGGTTAGCGGGAGCATCTTTTTTGGCATCGGCGTTGGCCTTTTGATTCGTGCAGGGGCTTCAAGCGGCGGCATGGTCATTCCTGCACTAATGATTGCCACCTATAAACATTGGAGTCCAGGAAAAGTGATGATGGGCATCAATATGATAATATTTTTATTAACCGCGTTGGTCATTGATTATAAAATTGTCGTGTACGCCATTGTTTGTCAATTCTTTTCAACCAATATCATTGATTTTATTTATGAATTAAGATTTAATCGGCTACTTTTCCTTTCTGCCAATTGGCGAAGACGATAAAGAGACTGTCTTGATTTGGCAGTCTCTTTTTCATATCGTTTTTACATCTATAAAAACCTCGATATAAATACAAATACGCGCTTACTTAGTCCCATCCAGATTAAACTGTAGAACATCGATATTAGGAAAATTATGATCGAAGTTTTTAAATTAAATATAGATGAGACTGTTGGCCCTAAAACCGGAAACCGGATAACGTAAAGCAAAAACATTATTCCAATTGAGAGTCCCAATCCGCTGGCAAACATGATAGAAAGCCAACTTTTCCACAACTTGAATCCGATTCCCAAGGAAATTCCTAATAGTCCTGTTGTAAAAGGAAATACAAACAACTCGCTGGGCTGGAAAATAGCTAATAGGAAAATGGTAATAACATAGGACATGAACCCAATCCTTAGTGACAACATAGAAGCAAGAACAATGGGCAGTGTAGTTAACATACTGAACGCATAGCCAATCCCAGTAAAAATTCCGGCTGCCTGGAGGATGGCTGCGATTCCAGCAAGGAGAGATCCTAGTACTAATTTCGTTGTATTGGAGTAATTTTGAGTTGAAATTGTTTGGGGATTTTGTCCTGAAATATTATTTGTTCTTTTTTTCACTGTAGCCCCCCACAAATAAGGTAAAGGAAGACCTGTTAAAGGATCTTCCTTACCTTTAAATAATTTAAAATCTCTTTTACCGATGCCTCAATCGACATTCGACCTGTTTCAATAATGATTTCTGGATTGTCAGGGATTTCGTATGGCGAGGAGATGCCGGTAAATTCAGGGATTTCTCCCATTCTTGCCTTCCGATATAATCCTTTAGGGTCCCTGTCCTCACAGATTTGAATCGGGCAATTCAAGAAAATTTCGATGAATTCACCTTTTTCAAACATATTACGAACCTGCGCCCGGTCCTCTAGAAAAGGTGAAATAAATGCGGATGAAACGATTTGCCCGCTGTCCACAAATAGTTTTGCCACTTCCCCGATTCGGCGGATATTCTCTTTCCTATCACTGACACCAAAACTTAAATCTTTGTTCAAACCATGACGAATATTATCCCCGTCCAATACATAGCTTCTATAGCCTTCTTTAAAAAGCGCCTGGTCTACGGCATTTGCCAATGTCGATTTTCCCGAACCTGATAACCCAGTAAACCAAAGCACGCAGCTTTTATGACCATTCTTCAGATGACGGTCATTTTTTGTAATCGTTGATTGATGCCAGGTAAGATGTTTACTTTTCCCCATTTCCTACACCTTCTAGTTTGTAGACTTCCCTCATCCCCTCGATAAGGATTTCAACGACTTCAGGACGGCTGAATTCTTTTGGCGGCTGCTCGCCGTTTTTGAGCATTCCCCTGACTTTAGTTCCAGATAAGATGACATGATATTCCCTGTCATGCGGGCAGGTTTTTTCAGAAGCCATGTTCTCGCATTTTTTACAATAAAAGCTATGTTCAAAAAACAGCGGTTTGATTCCAAGCTCCTCTTCGGTAAAATGAGAAAATATTTTTTGAGCATCATAAGTGCCATAGTAGTTTCCTACCCCAGCATGGTCTCTTCCGACAATAAAATGGGTGCATCCAAGGTTTTTCCGGACAAGGGCATGAAAAATTGCTTCCCGAGGTCCGGCGTACCGCATCGCTGCCGGGAAAACGGACAGGAACACCCGGTTCTTTGGATAGTAATTTTCAAGTAAGGCTTGGTAGCTTTTCATTCTAATTTCGCCTGGGATATCATCTGCTTTTGTCTCGCCGACAAGAGGATTAAGGAACAGCCCGTCAACCGTTTCCAATGCCGACTTTTGAATGTATTCATGAGCCCTGTGGACCGGATTGCGTGTTTGGAACCCGACAACTGTTTTCCATCCTAATTGCTGGAACATTTCCCTTGTTTGCACTGGTTCTAAATAAAAACCCTCAAACTGGCCTTTTTCGGGTCTTTTTATAAGGGTGACTGGGCCAGCCAGATAAACTGCAGGACGTTCAAAAAGTTTTTTTACTCCTGGATGAGCTAGGTCAGTTGTCTTGAATACCTTCTCAGCCTCTATGTGCTTATCTGGCGAAAACTTTTCGGTTACTTTCATGACACCATAAACCTTGCCATTATGAATGAGGTTAATGGTCTCACCGATAGTTATTTCGGCTGCTTTGGTCTGGTGGACTGCCAAAGTAATCGGCAATGACCATGGCAGTCCCGAAACAAGCCTCATTTCATGTACAACTGACTCATAATCGGCTTTGCCCATAAATCCTTCGATTGGGCTGTAAGCACCATTTGCAATTAACTCAAGATCGCTTAATTCCAATTTATCGAGTTCAACATAATTAAGAGAATAGTCCACTGGATAATTTAGATTGATTTGATTGATTAATTTCCCGCCATGGGGAATACTCTTGTTCAACGGTTTTCCCTCCCCAAATTTCTTTATCTCTAAGTTAAATGGAGTCCGCACTCCGTTTTAGATTGGCCTGCCCAGCGACCCGCCCTCTGGTCACCAGAATCAGTAACCGGCTGGGTACACGGTGCGCAGCCGATACTTGGATAACCGTTATCATGTAATGGGTTATAAGGCAACTTGTTTAAGTCGATGTAAGTTAAAATATCATCCCAAGTCCAATGAATAAGCGGACAAATCTTGATATTATGAAACTTTTCATCTTTATTGATGTACTGGGTCTTACTCCGTAAAGCTGACTGTTCACGTCTTAACCCAGAAATCCAGGCCTTCGTACCCTTTAAAGCTTCCCTTAACGGAGCTACTTTTCTAATTTGGCAGCACAAATTAGGGTTCTGACGCCAAAGCTCTTCACCGTGCTCCTTCGCCTGTTCCAATAACGATAGCTTCGGTTTGATCATTGTGATGTTCAATGAAGAGTAGCGGTCCTTCACCTGATTTATTAATTCATACGTTTCCGGGAAATGAAGCCCGGTATCAAGGAAGATGATTTTCGCCTGTTTGTTTACCTTATGAATTAAATCGATTAATACAATTCCTTCTGCACCAAAGCTGCAGGCGTATACCACTTCCTCGCCATATTCCTGATAGACCCATTTTAAAATATCAAAGTAATCCCTGCTTTTACCGCTAATCTCTGCTATTCTTTGTTCATCCCAATTTTCATACGTAAGTATCGATGCCATTCCCACCCCTCCAAGTAAATTATGAACACATCTCCAACGTTACACAGGAGTTATTTTCCAAAATGATTTTATTCATCCTATTAATATGACCGTGCTTTGATAAAGAAACCAAAGCCCGAATCCAGCAGCCATGGCCAAATACTAAAATGTTTTTATATTCCCGATATTTCTCCAAGAACATGGAAATGCGTTTTTCAAGGTTATGAATGCTTTCACCTAAAACCAGCTTGCTTGGGTTCTCTAACCAGGCATCGCCAAATTCATCAACAAGCATTGCCTTTGGCTGGCCTTCAAACGGACCAAAATCCAATTCATCTAATAAGCACTCCGTCTCCGGCTGAAATCCATAATGCTGTGCAGTTTGACGGGTTCTTATTAAACTGCTGGCCAAAACAACTTCAAATGGTGCAAGACTATTCAACATGCTTTTATTTTCAGTAATGCCTTTGCTAAATTCCTCGGTTAATGGGGAGATTCCGATATCCCTTCGCCCTTGAAGCATGTTGTTGTTATTCCAGTCCGTAGGCAAATGGCGGATTAAGGTAATTTGCATTCCTGCTGTGCCTCCAAATAAAATGTTTCACTCCTCAGGCCACAGCGCTGCGCTTCTAACATTAAAACATCCGAAAGCTTCACATTACCCAAATTTACATTTGGCCCAAGTTCCCTAATAAAGTACATTTGATGTTTTGCTGAGGGTGCCTCGAAGATAATTTTATTCGGATCTAAGTCTCTGACTAATTCCTGAATCAGATCACACTTGACCGTACCACATTTTTCATAAATGCCGGAAGTCCCGGAATCACGCCCTTCAGTGATGACGTATTGACAGCCAGCCTCAAGCAGCTCCTTGATTTCTGCCCTCCATTCCAAAATGGACATTTCTTTCTCGGTATCCTTTGAGCCTACCTCGGCAATCACGTTAAAATTATTTTTTAGCAAATAAATCAATTCCAGCCTCTTTTCAAGGGGAATATCCAAGGTCCCATTCGATACCTCAACCCATTCAATCCCGAGATCACATAAATAAGAGAGGTATTCCGGTATTTTGTTTTGGTAATAACATTTTTCAAATAATGTGCCGCCGCAATAAGGCTTGATATCGTATTCCTTATACAGTTCCACCTTCTTCTTTAAATTGGGGGTGATATATGCGGAACCAATTCCAATTTTGGCAATGTCAATGATATGGCTGTAATCGGCCAATATATTCCTTAATTCTCCCATAGGAGTTCCAAAGTCGGCGACAGAGGTCAATCCATAAGTTCGACTGCCGGAAGTCCGTTCAGGAAGTGTTAGAAAATCCATAGGCATTACGCCTCCTCTTTTTTTCTAGGATAGATTATTCAAAAACTGGGTGAATGTGTAGATATTGGGCCAATTCCTTAGAAATTAGGCATTCGCCTTGTATAAAGTGATGTCCCCAGTCAAACACTAAAAGAGTTCATTTAAACGATAGGGGTGCACTCCATTGCCAAAACAAAAACACAAAGGCATGACGATTTTCGCAATTGGTTCAATCCCGATGATTTTAGTATTAGGAAACTCAATGTTAATCCCAATCCTTCCGAAAATGAAATCGGAGCTTGATATTTCTCAATTTCAGGTAAGTTTGGTTATTTCGGTATTCTCGATTGCAGCAGCAATCTCAATTCCGGTATTAGGGTATTTTTCCGATCGCTTTTCAAGGAAAGCAGTCATCATCCCGTCCTTAATTTTATATGGTATCGGCGGGCTTTTAGCAGGTGCTTCAGCAGCATGGTTCGGAAGCTCGTATACTTGGATTCTTGCCGGCAGAATCATGCAAGGAATAGGCGCAGCGGGAACAGCCCCGATTGCAATGGCGTTAACAGGGGATTTATTTAAAGGAGGAGAACAAAGTAAAGTTTTAGGGTTAGTAGAAGCATCCAACGGTTTTGGTAAGGTGATTAGTCCAATCATCGGCTCGTTATTGGCCCTCATTTTCTGGTACGCCGCCTTCTTTGCCTTTCCAATATTTTGTTTCTTATCCGTATTGTTAACCATCTTTTTTATCAAGGAAAAGAAAACAAAAAAAGAGCCGCCGCCAGTTGGAAAATATGTAAAAGGCCTTATATCTGTTTTTAAAACTGAAGGGCGCTGGCTTTTTGCAGCGTACTTGACAGGAGCGGTATGCTTATTTACTTTGTTTGGCATCTTATTTTACATTTCAGATATTCTTGAAAAGGATTATCAAATTGATGGAATATTAAAGGGGGCTATTTTAGCCATCCCACTTTTATTTATGACCACAACCTCTTACATCACTGGAAGTAAAATCGGCAAGAAAATGAAGCTGATGAAAGCACTGATTATTATTGGACTTCTCTTGATGACCGGTTCATTTGCATCGTTAATTTTCTTTAAAAAGCTGGTTCCGTTTTTTTCTGTACTAGTTATTAGCAGTATCGGAACAGGTCTTGTGCTGCCTTGCATTAACAGCTTTATTACTGGCTCAGTTCCGGCAGACAGGAGAGGATTCGTCACCTCCTTATATGGCTCCGTCCGTTTTTTAGGCGTTGCCATTGGGCCGCCCATCTTTAGTAAATTAATGGATTGGTCTCGGTCCGGAATGTTTTTAACAACGGCCGGGTTAACCCTCATTTGCGCTTTACTATGTATGGTTCTGATTCATGTGTCGAAAAAAGAGTCTTCGAAGGAAAAGGAAAATGATACGCTATTTGAAAAATTGCAGTTTACGTAAGGGAGCTGAAAACAGTGCAAATATATTTTTCACCTGAAGTCATCACTCCTCATTTTCAGGTCCTAAATGTTGTCGATTCCACCAATAAAGCAGTTGGCAATGTTGCCTTCTTATTTGATGAGAAAAAATTGTTCGTATATGGAATTTTGGAAGAAGAGGGTGTCGGACTAGACTTTAAGGACCTTGTTACACCTTATATCAAAGGGATGACTAAAGCAAAACAAGGGCTGGATATTTTCTCTTGTATATATGTTGGCTGTAAAAAAATCAAATTGAATGAAGAGGAAGAAAAATAAATGAAAACTCGCCGATTGGCGAGTCCGAAAGGACGAAGACAAAGGCTTAGTTGAATTTGTGTGTTAAGAAAATTCAGAGAAATTTTCTTATTAGCTAAAAAAGATTTGCAATGAGGGCATATGTCCTCTTTTTTATTTGAAGAAATGGGCTGACAAGGCGTTTAACTACTTCATATTTTATTGATGAAATGTAGATTAGAGATATTGGAGTGTTTGCCTAATGAGTGTCGGTATCATTATCATGGGGCTTTTTATAGGCTTTATGGTCGGATTAACCGGGGTTGGCGGTGCTGCCTTGTTAACACCAATCCTCATTTTATTGGGAATTAGTCCTTCGATTGCAGTTGGTACAGACTTGTTTTATAACTCCATTACAAAACTATTTGGTTCAATCCAGCATTGGCGGCAAAAAACCATCAATTTAAAACTCGTAAAGTACCTCGCCATTGGCAGCATTCCCAGCGCCCTTTTAGCGGTTGGTCTGCTTCATTTATTTGATTCCTTTTTCCATAACCAGGAGCAGATTATCAAGCATGCCCTTGGTTATGTACTTATTTTAGTTGCAGCGGCGACCCTGTTTAAAACATTTATGAAGAAAAAAATAGAGTGGAACCCTATGCAGCTAAAACCTCTTGAGGAGAAAAAAGCCTTAACCATCACTATTGGAGCGGTATTAGGCTTTATTGTCGGGTTAACCTCGATTGGTTCCGGTTCATTATTTGCCATAGCCATGCTTTACTTGTACCGGATGAGTTCGTCTGAACTGGTTGGAACAGATATTGCCCATGCATTTTTGCTGGTTACCGCTGCAGGTTTTATGCATGCTGGAATTGGCAATGTTGATTATTTATTAACTCTAAATTTGTTGTTAGGCTCCATCCCTGGAGTTCTAATCGGAAGCACGTTATCGTCAAAATTCCCAGCAAAACCATTACGAACAATCATGGCCTTGATGATTTTATTTAGCGGAATAAAATTAATCTAACAACTTGATTTCTCCATAAAGAAACACGGCTTTAATACCGTGTTTCTTTCCTCATTCAAGACGTATTAACTGGTTTGGTTTCCTTCCTTTTAAGAACCATTCTTTTTAGTAATAGGAATAAAATGACAATGCATCCTTCCAAAAATATTCCAAGTGAATTCCAGGCATAAAAGGAAAAATGAATATGGTTCATGCTGTTTTTAAACAATAAAATCGACAAATAGCCGAGAGTAAACGCTATAGGCAGAAGAAATTTATTTGTATTGGATTTATAGAAATAACTAAAACAAAAATTAATCGCATACATTAAAAAGGCTACTTTGCAGAAAAAAACCGGAATCCATACTGACACAATTACTAAATCCAGCCTGTCAAGAAAATCAGTTAAGTTTATTTGCTGGACAAGTACATAGGTTGGATAGGCAGCCTCCCGAACAATTTTTGTTCCTAAAACCGAGATGTTTAAAATAAGCACAATCAAAAACAGAAACACCCCCAAAGCTGTTCCGGTGATAACTGCTTTTCGGGCTGCTTTTAGCGGGTTCACACTTGCAATGATCAGAATGAAAAAAAACAGCTCCCCTATCCAGGAGAAGGATATAAAAACAGATTTCGTTAATTCTTTAAATGAGTGCAGGCCAGGGAGCGGCTGTAAATTTCCCGCATCTAGTTCATTTAGCAAAAGAAATGGCAGTAGAAGAACCACAATGATGAGAATAAAAAAATGGATGGCATTAATTCTTGCAATGACTTCTATTCCAGCCATGCTGATATAGATGATGACCAAGGTCGATAAAACCATTAACATATTATTAGGAGTGTTTGGCAAAAGTACGGATGCTACAAAATCAACAAGCGCCCGTAAATCACGTACAAAAACCAATAAAGCTAAAAAGAAAAATAAAATGATGATCCCTTTTTCCAAAAGGCTCCCCTTCTTCCCGATGGAAAAGAGATGTTCAAATCGTTCTGCATTCCCTTTCTTTCCAAAAATCAGATAAATGATCAAAAGAAAAAATGGAAAAGAAAGAATCGGGACAAGCCATGCGTTCTGCCGTCCCGTATGAACGATGATCTGCGGCAGGCTTAGTACGGCTGCACTCAAAATAAAGTTTGCAATTAGAAAGATTAACTGTAGATTGGAGATTTTTTCCCTCATATATTCACAACCATTCTTGACAGCCTCCCGAATGAATCATTTAAAAAAGAGGTAACACTATTTAATGATAGATGTAATCCCGACAATACCGTACATCCAACAGTCACAAGAATGATTAGGAACACCCATTTACGCTCTTTTTTATCAATAATTTTCGCCTTGAAAATAATCACAACATAAATGGCAAGAGATAATAAAACAATCGCTATATCCATATGTTAGTTCCTTTCCACATTCCCGGTATTCGTTGTTCTTTGAATATCGGCGTCCACCTTAACCGTTACCTTTAAAGAGGGGAGCATCGATTTCCAATTCTGTTTCCACTCATGCTCCCAATTTTGATGATGACGTTTAAATAAAAACCATCCAAATCCATAAATATCTATACCTTGTGAATGAGCATGGCCCAGTATTGTCTGGATATCATTCTTTATTTTCTTTTCCATATTATCAATAATGATGTTATAAGTTGCTGGGTCTTCGATTCGTAAGTTAGCTTCATTTTCCAGCAGATATCCGGTTACCCTGACGGAAACGGCAAATTCAGGCTTCCCATTCACTATTTTTATGTTTGGGCGGACACTATTTTCGTTAATATGAACTGTCATTTCCTTATTTTTCGAAACGGAAAATGAGTAGCTTTTCCTTTTCATTCGTTCGAGCAGCCATAAGATTCCCTGAGATTCCTTTTTACTTGTAAAAAAGGAAAGCTTGTCAGCACTAAACACAGCAAAACTGTCCATTAAGAGTTCTTTCCCATCGCTCTCCTTTTTTAATGTCCCAGTTGGTTCAACCATCGGAATGATCAGCGACTTTCCTTGCCGGTCTAAATTCTGCAGGACATCCATAACAGTCAAGTTCGCACCTGATTTGGCCATTTCCCGTATCGCTTCAGCGGACGATAGTTCCATTCGCGGCTGGGCTTTTAACATTTTAACAGCCTCTCCTTTTGAAATAATTAGAAAGGTTGATAATCTAGACTGAGGCTGGGTAAAAACAGCATTAAGAATTTCCCTTATTCCTTCTTTTGCCTGTTTCTCACCAATTACCAAGACCCTTCGGTGAGCAAAATAAAGCTGTCTTGATAACCTGGACTGGATGTCCTCAACACCTTCCCTGATGTTTCGACCGGTCCCGGTTGCGATAAGAAAAGGACCTTCACCGCTTGTCCCGCCGCCTCCCCCGCTCGAGCCTGTTCCGCCTAATGAGCTTGGCAAGGGCACCTGTACAGAAAAACGGTATAGCTGCTTCGGTGCCTTATCAACTCCCGTTGCAACAACAAATGCCAAATCGTTTATTTCCGTCCGATCCCAACATCCTGTTAAAGGTATGAGAAGGAACAGGATCGATATAAAAATGCAGGCCTTCTTCATGAGGGACTCCCTTCTTCTCCAGCTTTGGGAGGACCAGGCATTAAATGATCAGCTTGCCTGATCACATCCTCTTTTACAAACTGATTTGGTCTCTCATTCATTGCCCACCATGGAACCCTGATTAAGGTGTCCTTTAGAGCTTTAAAGGACATTGGGGCAATAGGCCAAAAATATGGAATTCCAAATGATCGTAATTTGCATAAATGTGTCAAAATAATCATGAATCCCAATACTACACCAAACAGCCCAAACATACCGCCGAGAACCATTAACGGAAAGCGGAGCATCCGTACGGAAATAGACATATTGTACCTTGGAATTGTAAATGATGCGATCCCGGTAAGCGCAATCATAATAACCGTTGGCGCTGAAACAATACCTGCTTCTACAGCCGCCTGTCCAATAACCAGAGCACCAAGAATCCCTACTGCCTGTCCGACAATTTGAGGAAGTCGAATTCCCGCTTCCCGCAATGCTTCAAACGCCAATTCCATAATCAATGCTTCGACAAACATGGGAAACGGTATGGCTTCCCTGCTTGCCGCAATCGATAAAAGAAGCGAAGTGGGAATCATCTCCTGATGAAAGGTGGTTACAGCCACATATAAACCCGGTAATGTGATGGCAATAAACACGAAGGAAATTCTGAGCAACCTTAAAAAAATAAAAATATGAAAACGATCATAATAATCTTCACTTGACTGAAAAAACTGCCAAAAGGTTGCCGGCAAAATTAATACAAAAGGTGTCCCGTCAACGATGATGGCAATTCTGCCCTCGAGGAGGTTGGCTGCCACAGTATCAGGTCTCTCGGTGTTTTGGATTTGGGGAAACATGCTCCAAGCACTGTCCTCAATAAACTCTTCAATATAGCCGCTTTCTAATATCCCATCAATTTTTATTCGATCCAGCCTTGAGAGGACTTCTTTTACCAATTCCGGTGGAGCCAAACCTTCTACATACAAAATGGCCAAGTTCGTTTGTGTTTCTTCTCCGACGTCTTTTGAAAGAATTTTTAATCGATTGGAGCGGATCTTATGGCGGACCAGTGCCGTGTTTACCCTTAATATTTCGGTAAACCCTTCGCGCGGTCCACGGACGGCGGATTCAGTAGTGGGCTCTGAAACCCCTCTTCTTTCTCCCCCTTTTGCATCGAAAATAATCGCCTTCGTCAGCCCATCAACTAATAGGACAGTATTAGCCTTCAATACGTTTTTGACCACATCATCCAATTTAATTGTTTCAGATACAGAACTGATCGAAATAACTCTTTCTGTTAAAAAATCTGCTGTAATCCTGTTCACTTCATTTTCTTCGATCAGTTGCTTTAATCCATGAAGTTCAATTGATTTCGTATCTATAAAGCCATCTACAAACAGTAAATAAGCATGGACGCTGCCAGCAATCAACGGACGGAAAACCACATCAGTACAATCCTGAAATAGTTCTTTTAAGATTTCAATGTTGACATGTAAGTCTGCCTGGATCTCCTTATGAGTCTCATCACTTGATAGTGATTTTTCTTTAGAGGATTTCAATTTTTTTAATTTCTTCATTGGAGTCCTCCGTATCCAAATTTTTGGCTGTTAATATTTCAAAACCATTTTTTAATATTACCCAGTAGTTGAAAATTATCCCTTTTGGTATTTTAAAAACTTGTCCTTGTATACGAATTGTCTTCATATAATGAGAAGGACTAACTGTTTTCAGGGGGTTACATATGTTTATTTTTATTGAAAAAGCGGTTTTGGCCATGGCTATGCTAAGAGTCCTGTCTGGCAGTATCGAAATATTTGCTGCTATCCTGATGATAAAATTTAATTCAATTGAAAAAGCACTTATCGTAAATAGTTCACTTGCACTGGTAGGCCCAGTGATCCTGATCATAACAACAACCATTGGCGTTCTAGGCATGGTAGGCGGGGAATTATCAATTGTTAAAATATTGTGGATTTTCCTTGGGGTAAGCTGTATTTTAATTGGGGTGAAATGGTGACTAAAAAAGGCGATTACTGACCGCCCTTTCGTTCCTAGTTGAGTAAAAAATAACCTACTCCGGTTAAGAGTAGGTTATCTTGCTAATATTCCATCGAAGTCCTCGGTAATTTCTATCCTTCTAATAAAAGAGAATGAGGATCCTCCAATAATTCTTTTACTGCTGCCAGAAAGCTGACAGCCTCTTTTCCGTCCACAATTCGATGATCATATGAAAGAGCAATATACATCATTGGGCGGTTTTCCATTCGTTCCGCATCAATAGCAACCGGCCTTGTTTGAATTTTATGCATGCCAAGAATACCTACTTGCGGACTATTCAAAATTGGTGTGGACATTAATGAACCAAAAACTCCACCGTTTGTAATCGTAAATGTTCCACCTTGCAAATCATTTAAAGTAAGGGCGTTATCACGAGCTTTTTTACCAAGAGTACTGATTTCTTGCTCGATTTCGGCAAAGTTTTTCTGGTTGGCGTTACGGACGACCGGTACTACCAAACCCTCTGGGGCTGCAACAGCAATTCCGATATCGTAAAACTTTTTAAGAATCAATTCATCGCCTTGAATTTCGGCATTTAACAGTGGGAATTGCTTTAAAGCTGAAACCACGGCTTTTGTAAAGAACGACATGAACCCTAAACGAACACCATGTTTTTCAAGGAATGCATCCTTCCGCTTATTACGTAAATCCATAATGGCTGACATGTCAACTTCGTTAAACGTAGTTAACATCGCTGCTGTATGCTGGACTTCTACTAAGCGCTTAGCGATCGTTTGACGGCGGCGTGACATTTTCACACGTTCTACCGGTTTATCAAACTCAACTTCTGTTTGTTGTGCTGGTGCCGGTTTTGGGCTTGCATTTTCCACTTTTGGTGCTTCTTGTACTGCAGGTGTTTGCGTATGTGCTTTCACATCATCTGGACGAATTCTGCCAAGCGGGTCACTGCTGTTTACTTGGTGCAGGTCGATTCCTAGTTCTCTTGCCAATTTTCTAGCAGCCGGTGAAGCAATTGGACGTGAAGAATTAGAAAGTTCCGGTTCAGTCAGGGCAGTTGGTTGGTTGACTGTTTCTTGTGCCGGTTTTTCCGGTGCTGCTGTTGGAGCTACTGGAGCAGATCCTTCTGCTGCATTCTCTTCGATGATGGCGATAACATCACCTACCTCAACTGTATCGCCAGGCTCTTTTAACAGCTTAGTGATAACCCCTGTGTCTTCGGCATTTAATTCAATATTCACTTTATCGGTTTCCAACTCTACGATACTATTACCCTTGGTAACTTTATCTCCAATATTAATGAGCCATTGTGAAATGGTTCCTTCTGAAATGGATTCCGCGAGCTCTGGTACTTTGATTTCAATCATGTGTCAAATCCTCCTAGGTATTCTGTTACGTGCAAATGATGCGGATCTAAAGGACATTTCCTTTGCTTTCTCCAGCAGTTTTTCCTTTAGAGCTCCTCTATTGGACATTTTCCTTTGCTTTCTCCAGCGGTTTGTCCTTTAGGGCTCTTCTATTGGACTTTTTCCTCTGCATTCACCAGCGGATTGTCCATTAAAGCTTTCCTAAATGACTCTTTTCATTTTCAGCGTGTAACAAATTGTGTTTCTTGTTTCTGTGTATCTACTAGACTTTCAGAATTTAATGCCTGTTGGATAATGCGTTCTTGTTCCATTTTATGAACGAGTGGATCTCCGCCTGCCGTGCTTGAACGGTACTGACGTCCAATGTAGCCGACTGACATTCTGCCCGATGCAAGCTCAAAGAGGGTTGGGGCAATATAATGCCAAGCTCCCATATTCTTCGGTTCTTCCTGTACCCAAACGATTTCATTCAAGTTTGGATACCGCTTGATGATCGCTTCTATTTTTTCTTGTGGGAATGGATACAACTGTTCAATACGAACGATGTGTATCTCATCCAAGTTACGATTTTCTTTACTTGAGTCGATTTCAACTGCCAAATCGATGGCCATCTTCCCAGTTGTTAATACTAATCTTTTTACTTTATCTGTCGCTTTTCCGAGCTGCGGCTGTTCAATAACCGTTTGGAAACTACCTTCGCTAAGAGCGGAAGCAGGAGAAGCGACCTGCGCGTGACGAAGCAGACTCTTTGGTGTCATAATCACCAATGGCCGAACAAATTCTGTTCCTAGTGTGGCTGCTTGTCGACGTAAAATATGAAAATATTGTGCCGCACTTGTCAGGTTGGCAACAGTCCAGTTGTTTTCAGATGCCAATTGTAAGAAGCGTTCAGGACGAGCGCTGGAATGCTCAGGTCCTTGGCCTTCATAACCATGTGGAAGAAGCAGAGTAAGCCCTGATTTTTGCCCCCATTTTGCTCTTGCCGATGAAACAAATTGATCAAATAGAGGTTGTGCCGTGTTAGCAAAGTCGCCATACTGCGCTTCCCACATGACAAGTGTCTCAGGTGCAAATACGTTATAGCCATATTCGTAACCTACTACGGCTGCTTCTGACAGCGGGCTATTATGAACCGCAAACGAAGCGCCTGCCTGCGGAAGATGATGCAATGGTGAATACGTTTGGTTTGTTTCTGCATCATGAAGAACGATATGCCGCTGCGCAAACGTTCCGCGCTCAGAGTCTTGACCCGTTAGACGGATCGGTGTGCCTTCTTGTAACATAGACGCGAATGCCAGTACTTCTGCTACTGCCCATTCCACTTTTCCGTTCTCTTCCAATGCAGTTTCTCGGCGCTCAAGAATCCGTTTTAACTTAGGATAAACATGGAAACCTTCAGGCCATTTTAGCAATTCACGATTTATTTCTTGAAGAGTGCCAAGCGGTACTTTTGTTTCCATCGGTGGAATTCCCTTCGCTATAACACCCGGAACCGCTACTTCTACTGGTGGTTCATCCTGCTTTGTCTCTGACGCTTTGTCATACTCAGCCTGCAATTGTTCCTGCACACTAAGATTGATTTGTTCAACTTCTTGTTGATTAAGAGTTCCGTTATTTAACAGTTGAGCAGCATATAATGCTCTTACAGTTGAATGCTTGGCGATTTTTTTGTACACCTGTGGCTGGGTGACAGCAGGATCGTCCATTTCATTGTGGCCGAACCGGCGGTAACCGACTAAATCAATCACAAAATCCTTTTGGAAACGAGCACGGTATTGATAGGCAAGGTGAACAGCTGCCAGACATGCTTCCGGATTATCTGCGTTCACATGTACAATCGGAATCTCAAATCCTTTTGCTAAGTCACTGGAATAACGAGTTGATCGAGAGTCGTGGCTATCTGTCGTAAAGCCGACCATGTTATTCGCAATAATATGAACCGTTCCTCCCGTTTGATATCCCTTTAATCCGCCTAAATTCAAAGTTTCCGCTACAATTCCCTGGCCTGGAAAGGCTGCATCGCCATGGACCAAAATCGCAAATGCTTTCTTGACATCCTGCTCCGGGTAACCTGGTTTCTTTCGATTCTCTTGGGCTGCTCTGGCAAAACCTTCGACTACTGGGTTGACAAATTCAAGATGGCTTGGATTATTTGCCAAGGTAATACGAGTACGAACGGTACCGGTGCCTTCAATGAATTGATTACGTCCTAAATGATATTTCACATCTCCTGTCCAGCCCTCGCTAATGTCGACTAGATCTGCTGTTGGACCTTGTTGTTTGGCGTGAGAGTGCTGGAACTCAGAGAAAATCTTGCTGTATGGTTTCTTTAATACATGTGCTAGAACACTTAAACGGCCGCGATGCGCCATTCCAATCACAACGTTGCGGACTCCTTCATCGACGCCTTCACGCACTGCTTCGTCAAGCATGGGGACAAGCATGTCTACACCTTCAATGGAGAATCTCTTTTGACCAACAAAGGTTTTATGCAAAAACTGTTCAAATCCCTCGACTTCAGTCAAGCTCTTTAACAGCTTAGTACGTTCTTCTTTAGATAATGATGGTTGTAAGGAACCCTTCTCCACCATCTGTGTCAGCCAAATTCGCTCCTCCGAATCACTGACATGTGTAAACTCGTATGCAAGGGATGATGTATAGCGTTCTATTAAACGGTTCATCGCATCAAATGCGGTTTCAACATCTTCCGGTGCCTCTTCCCAAACCAATTTAGCTGGTATCGCTTTCAAGTCTTGTTCACTTATTCCATGTTTTTCAGGCTTGAACAACTCTTGACCCCTTCGATTCTCCTCCAAAGGGTTTACGTTTGCTGCCAAATGGCCATTTGTCCGAATGTTTTCAAGCAATTTAGCAACTTTCATTACTTTTTCTATACTTCCCGAAGGAATATCAGGTACATGTTCGATGATTTCATTCGTTTTAGCTGTTTCATAAGACACTGGTGAGCCCCATTTAATGAAAAGCTCTTTTAAATTTTGATCAATGGTTTCTTCTCCGCTGGTGAACCTTTCATATTGTTCAATCACATATCCAAGGTTCGGACCAATAAATTTCTTCCATGGATTTGGTTGGTTGTCCTTTACACCCATTTACAATACCCCCATGATTTAGTTCTAATGTTTATATTTGAAAGATTAATAGTAATAATTATCAATTGCCTATGGATAAGGATAATGTAATAATTGAAATAAATAAAATGCTAAAAAATTATATTTTATTATAAAAATTATTTATATCAGATAGATAGGTGGAACAATGGATTATCGTGATTGGGAAATATTAAAGGTACTTTATAATCAAAAAAATCTAACGAAAACAGCTCGTCAATTATTTCTAACACAACCCGCATTAACGAGCCGATTAAAGCATATGCAGGAAGAACTGGGTGTGAAACTCGTAACCCGTGAAAGCCGGGGTGTGCATTTTACCCCGCAGGGAGAATATCTGGTTCAATGTGCCGAGGAGGCATTGGCCCATTTTCAAAAAGTAAAAGAAAATGTCCAAAATATGTGTAATAACGAAAAGAATGAAGTGGCTGGTACGTTGAAATTGGGGGTATCCAATTATTTCGCGAATAATGAACTTCCTTACCTTTTGAAATTATTCAAAAAGCAATATCCCCATGTGGAATTCAAAGTGATAACAGGTTGGAGCAGAGACGTAACGCAGCTCATACACAATAAGGATGTTCATATTGGTTTTGTTCGAGGAGACTATGGGTGGAGGGGGCTCTCGATCCATCAGTTATTTGAGGAAACCATCTGCATCGCATCCACGAAGGAAATTGATATAACGGATCTTCCTCATCTTCCGAGAATCGATTATCGAGGGGATTACTTATTGAAATCAATAATTGATCATTGGTGGGCTGAAAATTATGCCGAAGCTCCTTTTATCAGCATCGAGGTAGACCAAGTTGATACCTGCAAGGAAATGGTTATAAATGGACTTGGCTACGGTATTCTATCCAGCAGGGTACTTGCCGGAATAGATGACTTATACAAGATTCCTTTAAAGGATAAAGAAGGAAGTCCTATCCTTCGAAGAACTTGGATGTATTATCATAAGGAATCACTGGAATGGAATGTTGTTAACGCATTTGTCCATTTTATTGAAAACTTTGATTGGAAAAATCATTGATAATTACGAAGTATAAAATAAAAAGATTCAGACTAATTGGGTCTGAATCTTTTTATTTTATATAGTTTGTTAAAACTGGCAGGGGCATTTCCGGAAACTCCTTAGCCGTGTGCTATACTGACAAAATAAAAAAACACTCAAACCGTTTGAGTGCCTAAATGGTGCCTGCTTATTTAAATTTTGTCCAATCATACATTTTTTGTCGTTGTTTTCTCAGCCGTTCTTTCTTTTTACTTTCAACTTGTTTTTCTTGAGTGAAATTCATGATGAAACCACAATCTTCACAAATGTAAGTAAATAAATTTGATTGCTCCGGAATGTTTTTTAATGGGTGTTCCTCCTCAGATTCCAGTAAGAACTTTAAGTCAGCATCAGCAGTCTCATTAATTTTATAATTCTCATGGTACCTTTCATATTTCACCGCAATATACCCTTTTCGAAAGTGAATACCATTGCAAACAAGGCACTCAATTTCACTTGTTTTATTTTTCAATATCAACACCTCCAATTGAATTTTATGAAGATTCCATATTATTCAAGACCACTTAACCAACCCCTTACCAAAAAAAGGATCCCCTTTTCATTTAATACCTCCAAAGCCCCAACATATGCAATCCCTTTTATTCCCCACCCTCAAATACTAGATTTTTAGAATGATAACCCATAATCCGCGCCCTCCATAACACAGTCATAGTTTTTTTAATGATAATTTGTTGGAATTGATTTTTTTGTAAAAAAATGTATATCCGAAAATTAATAAAAGGGGATTAGTATCGGACCAAATCTATTACAAAAAAAATAGGCGCGGTCTATAACCTCGCCTAAACTCCAGATATACTTAGCTTCGATTTCTCGATTATTTCTTCAAAAGACTTAATATTTGCTTCAAAATTTGGTACAGTATGGGACTCTTCGGCATCCTTTACCAATTTTACAACCATATCATTAAAAGGGGTAGAGATTCCTGTACCTTCAGCAAGCCTTGGGATAACCCCATTAATAAAATCAATTTCCGTTTTGCGTTTCTTTTCCAAGTCCTGCAGCATGCTTGCTTTTAACAGTCTAGAAGCTTTTAATATAAATCGAAATGTTTCGACATGTCGAGGTATATCTTTTTCATTGTGGATTCGTAAGGTTTCGTAATCAAAGTTCCTCTTACGGTCAAATTTTACACCATTTGCTTTTCCTACTCGTATCGTTTCATCCGCTATATGTACAGCACTTAAAATAGCAATCTCATGGTCTAGAATTTCCCCATACGTTGCATTTAATGCCGCCGACAAGCCGCTAAACGCATTGTTGATGAGTAACTTTGACCACTTCGTTCCAATTAGGTTATTGGAAATGTGTGTCCCGCCAACAAGTTCTAAAATAGATTTGATACGTTGAATTCTTTCTGTTATTTCACCGTTAAATTCCCCTATTTGAAACGAGAAATTCTTAAACTTGCTAAATTCTGTTGTAAGCATGGATACACCTGGTTCGATATATGTAGCACCAAATTCAACAGCCCCAGCAATAACACGTTCCCGCCCGACAATGGAAGCCACCTTCTCTTCAGGGATACCATTTTGCAATGAGCATACGATACTATGGTCCCCTAAAAATGGCAGCAATTCTTGAAGAACTGAATCGTTGTATAACTGTTTAGTTAAGAGCAAAACTAAATCGTAAGTTCCTGACATGTTGTCAGGAGTAGTAGCTTTAACCTCAGCATGATACTCTATTGTGCCGATAATTTTTGCACCTGATTGATTCAAAGCATCAACGTGTTCCTGGTTGATATCAATCAATTCCACGTCTTTTCCACCAGCAGAAATGAAAGAACCAATAATCGTTCCCAGAGAACCTGCGCCTAAAACAGCAATTCGCATGTCAAAAACCTCCTATTCATCTGTTAAAAATGATTTGTCTTTTTCTTTTATCTTAATGTTTAGGGAAGATTTATCAATTCTTTCCTATTAAATATTTTAAAATCACTTGCTATTTCATAGTTGGCAGGTGTTATTTTCTTTAGTTGCCCCATTGTGATTTCATCACTCATTTCCACTAACCAAAGCTGCTGATCTCGAAATTTAAAAACGGCATACTCTGTGATAATGGTATCGACTCTTTTTTTAGCGGTAAGTGGGAACGTGCATTCACGGAGTATTTTGGGCTCCCCTTTTTGATTCAAATGTGTCATGGCTGCAATCACCCTTTTGGCCCCGACTACTAAATCCATAGCGCCGCCAACTCCAAGAACATCCTTTCCTGGTATTGCCCAACTTGAGATATCACCTTGTTCTGATACTTGCAGTGCTCCAATAACGGTTGTATCGATATGACCACCCCGCATCATTCCAAAAGAGATTGAACTATCAAAATAGGACACATGCGGCAAAACAGTTACCGGGGCTTTTCCAGCATTAACTAGATCAAGGTCGATTTGATCCGGACTAGGATCCGGTCCCACCCCTAGAATCCCATTTTCCGAGTGGAGCGACACTTGACCTTGCGGAAGATAATCAGCAACTAGAGTAGGAATACCGATACCAAGATTCACGATGCCTGATGTTAATTCTTGTGCACAACGCCATGCAATATACTCTTTTATTGATTTTCCCATTACAGCTCCTCCCTTTGAACCACAATATCTACAAATGCAAAAGGAGTGACAATAGACTCTGGATCAAGCTCACCTATTTCAACGACTTCCCCTACTTCAACAATGGTAAGATCAGCGGCCATTGCCATGATGGGATTGAAATTCCGAGCGGACTTCCTATAGATGAGATTACCTGCCTTATCTGCTTTATAAGCCTTTATTAAGGCAACATCGGCAAACAGGGTCTGTTCAAGAACATATTCCCGCCCCTTGAAGGTCCGCGTCTCTTTCCCTATTGCGAGTTCTGTCCCAGCTGCTGTCGGAGTGTAAAAGGCAGGAACTCCTGATCCGCCTAAACGAATCGCTTCTGAAAAGGTTCCTTGCGGTAATAATTCGATTTCTATTCGGCCTTCCCGATAAGCCTGAACAACCTCTTTATTGGTAGTAAAATACGATCCAATCGCTTTCTTAATGCGATCTTGTTGAAATAGAACATTCAAATTCGTCTCTTTTGTTATATTGTTGCTAATGATGGTCAAATCCTGAAGTTCCGGTCTATCGATTACTCCTTGCAGTAAATATTGCGGTACCCCTGTTGCACCAAAGCCCCCTACTAACATAGTTGCACTCATAGGAATTTGCTTAATCGCTTCGTCAACTGATAGAAATTGAACATTCGTCTTAATCGGATTCTCCAACTCAGAATGCAAATTTTTTCCCCCTTTTCATTAACAAGACCACTCAGACCTAGAGTAGAAAAGTTTGATAATTTTTAAATTTTAGATATTTAAATTTTAAAATAATATATGATTTGAGTCAATCGTATATTTTCTTACTAAAACGCTTTGTATAGCTTCAAGTAACGAAAAAAAGTCCCCACGGTTGGGGACTTTTTTTCGTTACTTATATTTACATTTCTTTTTAAGCCAATATAATATCCTGCTAAATATCCATCGACCTTACAATTTGGGTTATTTTAGGAATTACCTCGAGTAAGTGCTTTTTTGTCAGTTGTTCAGCCAAATCTCCATCTCGTTCAGAAACTGCCTTCAAAATTTCTTTATGTTCATTAAGAGACTTTTGGGTTGTCTCTTTATCCTGATAGTAAATTGGATACCTTGCCGCTAGACTAGTTATATCTTTAATCATTTTAATGAGCATTTGATTATTACAATGTCTATATAAGGAATTATGAAAGGTTTCGTTTATATGAAAATACCCTTCAAAATTTTCCTCCTCACAAATTCCGATTGACTCATCTATGATCAGTTCCAGCTCTTTAATATGAGCATTTGAGATGTGTTCGACAGCGAGTCTTGTTGCTAATGATTCCAGATTGGCGCGAATTTCAAAGATTTGCCTTACTTCATCTTCCGTTAAGCTAGTCACAGTTGGCCCGGCATGGGGATGCAATTTAACATACCCTTTTTGAGCAAGCCTCTGAATAACCTCACGTACTGGAATTTCACTCACATTAAATTCTTTAGCAATTTGTGAAATGACTAATCTTGAACCAGGGCGAAAGACTCCCTTAACAATTTTCTCATGTAATTGTATATATACTTTATCGGTCTTTGTCATAGACATTGTCTTTGCCCTCTCGTTCTATAATAAATACTCATTTTAAATAGTAGAAAAATATCTATTTTCACAACTATTATACAAAAATTTTTTAAAAAGGAATATAGATGAAAATCGATATTTTCGAATAATTATGAACAAACAATGACAACTTATTTACTTAATTTATAATGCCGCGGCGAGTTCGTAGGAAAGTGAAAAAAGTCCAAAAGACAGCAGCAGTTGTAAAACCACTTTGCCTCTTGGACTTTTTTTACATGTTAGATAGCCCAATCACCATTCCTGAAGATTGGCACGACTGTACCGTCTTGTTTGATGCCGTCTATATTCATTTGGTTAGAGCCAATCATGAAATCCACATGAACAGTTGATGTATTCATCCCGTTTTGCTGCAGCTCTTCCTGGCTCATTTTTGTTCCTCCTTCAATCGTCGTCGGGTAAGCCGAGCCGATTGCCAAGTGGTTCGAAGCATTTTCGTCAAATAGTGTATTAAAGAAAATAATCCCAGATTGAGAAATCGGTGACGGATCTGGCACAAGAGCGACTTCACCTAGGCCTGTTCCGCCTTCGTTGTCGAATACCAGCTTCTTGATGGTATCTCCACCTTTTTCAGCAGTGATCTCGACAATTTTCCCGTCTTTAAAATGGACTTCAATTCCTTCAATTAACGTCCCCGCATAGCTTAATGGTTTAGAACTGCGAACTACCCCGTCCATGCGTCGAGTATCAGGAGCCGTGAAAACTTCCTCGGTTGGCATGTTTGCGATAAATTCTTCTCCTTTTGGATTTTGGCTTCCCGCACATGCCCAAATATGGTTTTTCGGCAGGCCGAGTGTTAAATCTGTGCCAGGTGCAGTATAGTGGAGTGCATCAAATTGGATTTCATTTAATTTGTCTGCTTTTTCATTCAAAATATCTTTATGCTTGTCCCAGGCAGCAATCGGATCTTCCTCGTATACACGGCAGGTTTTAAAAATTTGATCCCAAAGGGCATCCACCTGTTCTTCAGGAGTTTCCAAATTAGGGAATACCTTTGCCGCCCATCCTGCTCCGGCAGCAGCAGCCACTGTCCATTTTAAATCATCGTTCTGGGTCGCCTTGCGTTGGGCATGGAAAGCCTTACCAGCAACCTTTTGATACTCCGCTACTTTAACCGGGTCAACTTCATTTAACAAGCCCGGATCGCTTGAAAGAATAGAAAGACGGCTGACACGATGGTTTAATACGTGGTCTTCAGATTCCTGAATTTCATAGTCAGGAATGTTGGTCAATACTTCCACCGGTTGATGCAAGTAATGTTCTTTTGTAATTTCGTCATCGGACCATTTGATAATTACCTTTTCAGCCCCCAGGGCATAAGCCTCTTTCGTGATGTGGCGGGCTAAAGGTGCTTGATCGACGTTAATGGTCATTTTCACCCAATCACCTGGTTGAACATTGATCCCTTTCGCCACTAAAAGCTTTGCATACTTATGTAAGTTCTCTTCAAAATTAGGCAGCACCATATATTTACCTCCCGGAATTTTTTGTCACGATATTATAGTAGCATAATTGGGAGAAAAAGATGCAACAGGGGACTGTGCAGCTGTTGTCAGGCCGGCATTTTATGATTTTTGCATATCAGGTTTTTATTTTTTTTAATATATCTGCAAACTAACAAAAAACTGAGGTTGAATTTATAAGCAGATTTTTTCAATGTTACATAATAACGTGTTACAATATAATTATGTAACATGGATCAAGGAGCGTTTAGCATGGAATATGTTGAAGCTTTAAGGGATGTAAAGCAAATCAATGCAATTAAGAAATATTTAAAAAAGCATTCCGAACGTGATTATCTTCTATTTGTGTTTGGCATTAATACTGGGTTGAAAATTACCGAAATGCTGGAAATAAGGGTGGCCAATGTTTTAGAAAACGAGCACACGGCAAAGAATTTTTATCAGTACTTACACCACGATATTAACAAGGAGGTTTACCTTAACCAAAAGGTCAAAAAAGCCCTCCTCCATTATGTCCAAATCAACCAGCTGTCCACGGAAGACTATTTATTCAAATCCAACAAAACACAAAAGCCTATCACTCGCCAACAAGCCTATCGAATCATTCATCAGGCAGCTGAAGCCATTGGCATTACGGGGAAAATCGGGACCAATTCAATGAGGAAAACATATGGATATCATGCGTATAAACGCGGGGTTGCCATCTCCCTATTGCAAAAACATTTCAATCATTCAACCCCATCTGAAACTCTAAAATATCTTGGCATCTCTAAAGAGGAAAAAATTAACACTGAAATTGATGTAAACCTATAAAGGTTAAACCCGCTTAATCCATGTAGCTAATTTTTAGAGGAGGTATCGGAAATGAACATTCGCGAAATCGAACTACCGGGAATCGGGAAAAAATTTGAGGCCATCACCAAAAACAAGGATAAAATTGTGGTGATTATTCATGATGACGGCAGAAGGGATATTTATTATTTTGATCAAGATGATTACGAGGAGGCAATCGCCAGCACATCCTTTGATGATGCCGAAGCCCGGCAGATAGCTGCCATCATCGGCGGAATGACGTATGCACCGAAGGCATTGGAAACCATTGAAATGGCATTTGATGAATTGGTTATAGAATGGTTTAAAGTGCAAGACGGGTCAGAAGCAGTTGACCAAACTATCGGACAGCTCAATATCCGTCAATCCTATGAAGTTAATATCGTCGCTATCATAAAACAAAAGAATCACAAAGAAATTCATACCCCTGGACCTGAAACACTTTTAGCGGAAGGTGATACTGTGATCGTATCCGGACAGAGAAAGCAAGTAAAAATGTTCGTAAAAGAAGTTCTCACAAGAAGGGACGGGTGATATCAGATGAATAACACTTTACTTTTTGAAGTCGGGACAGCACTGGTCTTGGTCGCCTTAACCGCCCTTTTGGCAAACAAATTAAAATTCTCCCTCATTCCATTTCTCATCCTTTTAGGGATGGCACTTGGCCCCCATGCCCCTGAGATTGGTATATTTGATTTAACATTTATTGAAAGCGCGGAAATCATCGAGTTCTTCGGGCGCATTGGTGTTTTATTTTTATTGTTTTATTTAGGAATTGAGTTCTCTGTCGGAAAATTAATACGTTCGGGGCGATCAATTGTTGTCGGCGGTACGATTTATGTAGCGATGAATTTCTTCCTTGGCCTGATTTTTGGATTTGCTACAGGATTTCCGATAATGGAAACGTTAATTATTGCAGGACTCCTAAGCGTTTCCTCCACTGCGATAGTGGCTAAAGTGGTGGTTGATTTAAAAAGAACAGCCAATTCCGAAACAGAATTGATTCTTGGTATCATTCTTTTTGACGATATTTTCCTGGCGTTATTCCTCTCCATCATGTCGGGACTCTTGTTAGGCGGATCTACTACTATATTAGGCACCGTCATCTCGGTTCTCATTTCTCTTGGTTACATGCTGCTGTTTTTCGTTATTGCTCGTAAAGGGTCTCCTATTCTTAACAAACTGTTAGATATTAAATCCAATGAAATTTTTATCCTCGTCATCTTTGCGTTGCTGTTTTTTGTAGCAGGCTTTTCTGAAAAACTCCATGTTGCTGAAGCGATTGGCGCATTATTATTAGGTTTAGCCCTTTCAGAAACAAAACATCGGGAACGAATCGAACATTTGGTTATTCCCTTTAGAGACTTTTTCGGCGCCATCTTTTTCTTCAGTTTCGGTTTAAGCATTGACCCATTTAGCTTAGGCGGCGCCATATGGCTTGCTTTAGGTGCCGTGGTTCTCACAATCATTAGCAACTTTGTAGCTGGGATGATTTCCGGGAGAAAAGCTGGTTTATCACACAAAGCTTCCTCCAATATCGGATTGACAATCGTTTCAAGAGGTGAGTTTTCGATCATTGTTGCTAATTTGGGGCTTGCCGGAGGGTTGATGCCAATTCTTAAACCTTTTACCGCCGTATACGTATTAATTTTGGCGATCCTCGGGCCGTTGCTGGCGAAGGAATCTAAGAAAATATACAAATTTTTGAACAAGATATTTAAATGGGAGAACAAGGCAAAGAAACGACTAACCCCTGTCCCGCAAAAATCAGTAGAGAATCAAAACAACACCTTTTAAAGGAGGACTCGTAAAAGTGGGCATTGAGTTAGCAATTACATTGTTAACATATGTCTTATTGGTTGTCATGGCTTATCTTGTCTTTGTCTTATCTAGTGAGAAGGAAGAACGCGGCTCTCTCATTATTAACCAGGCATATAATTATGCGTTTGCCATATTATCCTTCGGCCTTCTTGTCGTCATTGCCCTAGTCAAACTGCCAAATGTCACATTGGATAGTCAAACAACGACCTACTTAATTTTAGCAAGTAAATTTATTTCGGTAATTACGCTTGGAGCAAGTGTTTTTGTACTAAATAGACAATACAAAAGGTGATGTTTACCTGGTTAAATAGGTATCTTTGGTGTAGATGGGATTTCTACTTTGATATTGTAGACTCATGGGGACAGGTTCGCTTTTGATTCAGTGGGGCTTGTCCTCATGACACAATAATGAGGACAGTTACGCTTTTGATTCGGTGCGATTTGTCCTCATGACTCGTTTATGTGGACAGATTCGCCTTTGATTCGGTACGATTTGTCCTCATGACATGCTTATGTGAGGACAGGTTCGCTTTTGATTCGGTGCGATTTGTCCCCATGACTCGTTTATGTGGACAGGTTTGCTTTAGATTCAGTGGGGCTTGTCCTCATGAACACGCTTATGAGGACAGTTTCGCTTTTGATTCGGTGCGATTTGTCCTCATGACTCGTTTATGTGGACAGGTTTGCTTTAGATTCAGTGGGGCTTGTCCTCATGAACACGCTTATGAGGACAATTTCGCTTTAATTTCGGTGCGATTTGTCCTCATGGCACGCTTATGAGGACAGGTTCTATATTATATAGATTCAGTGCGATTTGTCCTCATGACATGCTTATGAGGACAGTTTCGCCTTTGATTCGGTGCGATTTGTCCTCATGACTCGTTTATAAGGACAGGTTTGCTTTAGATTCAGTGGGACTTGTCCTCATGAACACGCTTATGAGGACACTTTTGCTCTTGGTTCGGTGCGATTTGTCCTCATGACATGCTTATGAGGACACTTTCGCTTTTGATTCGGTGGAATTTGTCCTCATGACTCGTTTATGAGGATAGTTTCGCATTAGTTTCAGTGGGGCCTGTCCTCATGAACACGCTTATGAGGACAATTTCGCTATTGGTCCGGTGACTTTTATCCTCATGACTCGCTTATGGGAACAGTTTCAATCTAAATTTTAGTGAGCCTAGTCTAGTATTTCACTACTATCACCCTTTTTTCCCCCACCAAAATAAAAATCTGCCCCAATCAAACTCCAGAGGCAGATTTTTAATCTTAAAGATCATTTATAACAATATAAGTGGCTTTCACAGGTCCATGCACCCCAACCACAAGGTTCAGCTCAATATCCGCCGAGTTGCTTGGTCCAGTGATAAAATTGATGCATGATGCAACGCGGCCGGTTTTATCATGGATTTCCCGTATTTTTTGAGCGGCCTGCGTCATTCTTGGGACTAACGAGCTTTTTGGAATGAGGACTACCGAAGCAGCAGGTAAAAAGCTTACTGTCCTTCCCTTATTCTTGTCACTAAATAAGACAGCTGTACCGGATTCGGCAAGTGTGACTTCACTAATTGTGATGCCAATATTGGCGGTTTCTGCTACTGAAATGTTCTCTTCTCCACTTGCAAAATCCCATTCATAGACATCAATATTCTGTGATGGCCATTCTGACTTCATAAGGGAATTTAGACCCCATAGTGCAAACCGCTCATCCTTCCAAGTAACAATTGGACCTCCGCCATAATCAACCACCACTCCATTAAGAGTTGAGGCCAGATTTATAAGATCAGTTGTATAAATGGTTGTATGAATTCTTTTACACTGTTCTGTTAACACTTCCAGTAATTCATCCTGTGAGGCGCCTTGTAACACCTCATCCTGCGGACGGAATTTCCATCGAGGGCGTTCAACTGTTGTGGCGATTCTTGAACGTCCCAGCTGCCCAGCAATTTTATTTAAGAATGCATCGCGATTTTGGATTGTACCAGTCATCGTTCTATTTACCCCCTTTCTCGCGATTTTTAAACCAATCTCTGAATCTCTCTTTATTCGGTGCAGGGAATTCGCGAATCTCTGTCCAGGCCTTCAATGGACCTGGTCCCTTCGAAATCTTATCCCCAACCGTAAATGGATTCATCGCTGTTGGTGCAATTTTCGAGCCAATTTTATATAAAGTGGGTGACGCTGCTCCTAAACCGAAAGCCTTCATGGCCAGCTTTTCCGAAATAGGTGCTTTGCCTTCCCTTTCCACAATAACTTCACGATGTTTATGAAGCAGGTTATGCAGCGGAATTTTCACAGGACACACTTCTGTACAGGCCCCGCAAAGTGTCGATGCGTAAGGCAGTTCTTTGTATTCGTCATAACCGCCAAGCAATGGAGACAACACAGCCCCTATTGGTCCGGAATAAATAGAACCATATGAATGTCCGCCGACATGACGATAAACTGGGCAGACATTCACACAGGCGGCACAGCGAATACATTGCAGGACGGATTGGAATTCCCCGCCCAGGATGTTGGAACGACCGTTATCTACAATTACTAAATGGAATTCTTCCGGTCCATCCACATCCATTTCCTCACGAGGTCCAGTCAACACAGTAATGTAACTAGTTAGTTTCTGCCCGACCGCACTCCTTGTTAATAAAGAAACGAGCACTTCCATTTCCTCGAAGGTTGGAACAATACGTTCCATCCCCATAACGGTAATTTGGGTTTTTGGCAATGCCGTAACCAAATCTGCATTTCCTTCGTTCGTTACTAGAGTAATAGAACCTGATTCAGCAACAGCAAAATTACAGCCCGTTATGCCAATATCCGCAGACAGGTATTCCTGGCGCAGCATTTGCCGTGCGTGTCTAGCCAATTCCACTGGTTCAGAGGATTTATTATATCCAAGTTTTTTTGCAAAAACTTCACGGATTTCCTCTCTATTTTTATGTAAAGCAGGCGCAACGATATGGGAAGGGGGATCGTGATCATCCACTTGGAGAATGTATTCGCCAAGGTCTGTTTCAATTACCTCGCAACCTTCTTCCTCCAACGCCTGATTTAAGCTGATTTCTTCCGTAACCATCGATTTCGATTTCACAATCTTTTTAGCGTTTTTCCGTTTAGCAACACCTCGAATATATTCAACGGCTTCTTCCTTCGTCTGGGCAAAGAAAACATGCCCGCCCCGTTTTGCGACGTTTTCACTTAATTGCTCCAAATAATAATCCAGATGCTCAAGGACATGCTGGCGAATTTCTTCACCGTGTGAACGCCACTCTTCCCAGTTCCCCAGCTCCTCGGCCGCAAGTAGTCTTTTCATGCCCATTCCATCCTGGGCACTGGAAACCGCACCGCGCATAAAGTCATTATGGATTCCCTTATCTACACGATCTTTAAATTGCTCATTGCCAATTTTCATAGCCATTCAAAAATCCCCCCATTTCTATCATTCTTGCAACAACCTTTAACGGCTATTCAGTACCTCAGCAATATGCAGAACCTTCACTGGTTTTCCTTTTCTATCAATACGGCCGCCAATGTTCATGAGGCAGCCGGCATCTGCGCCAATCAAATAATCCGCACCAGTTTCTTCGACGTGGCACACTTTTTCATCGACCATTTGCTCAGAGATCTGTGCCATTTTTACAGAAAAAGTCCCGCCAAAGCCACAGCATTGTTCCTTGCCAGGCAATTCTGTAATTTTAAGACCTTTGACATTTTTTAATAGAGTCATAGGAGCTTCCTTTACTCCTAGCAATCTCGTCATATGGCAGGAGGTATGATAGGTGGCATTCCCTTCAAATCTTGCCCCGACATCCTCGACCTTCAAAACATCGACAATGAATTGAGTAATTTCATAGGTTTTCTCCGCCAATTTCCTAGCTTTCTGTTCCCAAACTGGGTCGCCTTTAAAAATATGAGGATATTCTTTAAACATAAACGCGCAAGAACCGGAGGGCGATACGACATATTCAGCATCCTCAAACGCTTCGATCATTCGTTTCATGGCTTCCTTCGATTCTTTTACATACCCGCTATTATATGACGGCTGTCCGCAACAGACTTGTGATTCTGGAAATTCTATTTCGCAGCCAAGCCGCTCGAGCAGTTCAACCGAAGATTTCCCTACATTACCCTGAAACATATCAACCAAGCAGGTTGCAAATAGACTCACTCTCATTGTAGTATGCCATCCCCTTTGTCCGAAAATTTGTTATGATTCGGATTTGTTTTTATTTTTATTCTATTATAATATATTTCTGTTTATTTTTTGAATTTTAAAAAAGATAATTTATTAGCTTATGCAAAAAAAGCCGCCTCTATCATACTGAGACAGCTTTGATCCTATTATTTTTCAATCAATTTTTGTAAGACATAAAAATAAAGATTCGGTTGGCTGCTTTTCTTTAAAGCTGTCACAATCCAGCCTTTATTCAAGTAATGGTTGAAAACCTCCCGCGTCCGCATCCTCCACTCTAAGGCGAGAGACATCCGCTGGGATTTAATTTCCTGGATATTCCCCGGAACCGGAACGTATAAAAGCTTTTCGTCATTTCCGTAATTACGGTGGACGGACTCCGGCACAGGTAATCCCTGCTCGTCAACGGTAACAGTAATCAACAATGGAACCTCGCCATTTTCGATCACGCCAAGAACCGAATCCGCCCTTTCTTCCGTAATTCGCCACTCCACCAGAAACCGGTCAGACGGCATTCCGGCATTAAGCACGTCGGGCATATCCCCATAGCAATTTTCAATATATTTCCTACAAACCCCGCCCAACTTGCTTAAATTCAAATATCCGTTTACGGTTTCAAGTGGATCATATGTCCACTCAATATGCTTGTAGCCTTTTTCTAACGCGACTTCCCGCTGCTTTCGTTTTAATTTTTCGCCAATCCCGATTCTTCTATAATCAGGATGAATCCCCATACTATGTGAGCATAAATAGACCTTTGAGCCGTTAAATCCCGGAAAGCTATATTGGAAACCAATTAGTTTTTCATCTAGGAAGGCTCCTATGACAAGCCCGCCGTTTTTTACAACTGCAACATAATGGTTGACAGGGACGGGATCATCATCTGCCCAAACAATCCGTTCAAGGTTGGTGACCAAAGCCAGTTCCTCGGGTGCAGTTATTGTTCGTAAAGAAATCGTTTCTGTTATTTCTTTCAAAAATCCCCCTGCTTTCTATTATTTATTTGTATATCAATCAGTTAATTTTGAGTATACCAAAAAGGCTGAGCACATGTCTCAGCCTTTTTTCATTTCTATTAGCAGGATATGGGAGGTTTCATTTGAATGAATCTGGATATCCTCTTCAACAACTTCAAGAGCATCTCTTGTATTTAAGGTAAGGGCATTTATGGTAGAGTTTCCTTCGATTTGCACCAAATAGGCTTGTCTTCCTTCAATTACTGGAAAACTGATTTCTTTGCCTGCTTCAAGTTCCAATGAATAGATGTTTGCATCCTGGTTTATTTTGATTGGGGCGTCCCCTTCCTTACTTGAAACCATATGAAGCCACTGGTTGTGCCGGTCTTCCCAATTAAATCGGTAATCACCATAATTCGGCTCATACCCCACCCTATCTGGGAGAATCCAGATTTGCAAAAATCGTAATGTCTCGGAGCCAAGATTATGCTCGCTATGGAAGACACCTGTCCCCGCACTCATATATTGGACATGGCCCCGCGTAACCGTATTTTTGTTTCCCATACTGTCTCCATGTGTAAGATCTCCATTTACCACATAAGAAACAATCTCCATTTCTTTATGCGGGTGAAGATTAAATCCAGTACCGGGTGCAACCAAATCGTCATTGATGACTCTCAATTGCCCGAAATGGATATTTTTCGGATTATAGTACTCTGCAAATGAGAAATGGAAAATACTATTTAGCCAGCCCAAATTACTTCTTCCCATGTTTTCGTTATCTACTTTTCTGAGCATGTCATTGGCCTCCTTCATTGCCTCTAAAAAACCTCAATTTAAATCATTTTGAATTCGAGATAATTCTAGTATATTAAATTTAGTTTGTCAAATGAGGAAAAAATCCCTGCAAGAATTATTTTGTTAGCTATAAAGGCATTCTTAATTTGTATGAAACTAAATATATATTGTCTTATAACCTTGGTAAAAGGGGTGTGAAAAGGTGTGAAAAAAATTGCTGTTGCCATTATTCACGGAATAGGCAGACAGGATAGCGGATTTGCAACCAACATGATTGAAATGCTTAAAAAGAGCTTTGCAAAGAAAATCGGCAGATTGTCAGCGGACCCTTCTTCCCAGTTGGTTTTTCAACCTATTCAATGGTCCGAGGTATTAGAAGACAGAGAGGAAGAACTTTTTAAGAAAATCGTTTTAAACCAGAAATTGGATTATCAAAAACTTCGTCATTTTCTTATTCATTATATGGGCGATGTTATCGCCTATCAGCCCGTGGAGTCCGCAAAGCATAATTATGAAAGAGTCCATGAAAAAATTGCCGAAAATCTTCATGAGCTTGCAAACAATGCCGGCGGGAGTGCCCCATTATGCGTGATTTCCCATAGTTTAGGGTCGGTCATCACGAGTAATTACTTCTATGATTTGCAGTATCAGGAAAATGCTGGAACTATATCCTCAAATCAATTTTCCCCCTTAGAAAACGGGGATACTATTACACTTTTTTATACTTTAGGTACGACCCTGCCATTGTGGAGCCTGCGCTATTATAATTTTGACCGTCCCATCAAAATCCCTTCTCCAAACTTAAAAGAATTTTACCCTGGGTTGGAAGGTGAGTGGATCAATTTTTATGACAAAGATGATATTCTCGGTTATCCATTAAAGCCTATCAATGACATATATAAGAACGCAGTAACAGAGGATAGGCAAGTGAACGTTGGCAATATTTTAACAAGCTGGAACCCGCTTTGTCACACAAGTTATTTTAAAGATAAGGATGTAATCGAGGGAATTGCAGATGGATTGGTTCGGACGTGGAGGCAGATAAATAATCGGTAGTTTGCTGTGATTCGCACTAACAAAAACACTGTTTTTATTCTTTGTCAGTATTTCAAAATAACCGGAGCTTCATGTTTTTCGGGGGTTGGTCGTTATATGCCTTTCATAACAACCGGGTCTCCTCTTTGCTACCACCCTCGGGCGTTATGAGCCTTTCATAACGACTGGGACTTCTACTTCCTTCCTCCTTCGGGCGTTATGAGCCCTTCATAACAACCGGGTCTCCTCTTTGCTACCACCCTCGGGCGTTATGAGCCTTTCATAACGACCGGGACTTCTCTTCCTTCCTACTCCGGACGTTACAAGTCTTTCATAATGACCGTGCTTCTACTTTTTTCCTCCTTCGGGAGTTATTAACCTTTTGTAACAATCGCAACATTTTTTCCATAAAACTTGTTCCCGGATAAAAAAAATCTAAACTGAAAAAAATAACAATAATGTCACTATACAATTAAACAATCGGGGTAATATTCAGATGAATGAAAACCAAATTCAAGCCATTAAAAATTACGCCATTCCACTAAAAGAAATAAATGACCTGCAGCCGTTACTAGAGGAAATTAATCACCAGAAATATGTATTATTAGGAGAATCCTCCCACGGAACCTCTGAATTCTATAAGATCCGTGCGGAGCTTACCAAAAGGCTGATCCAAGAAAAAAGCTTTACATTTATTGCAGTTGAAGGTGATTTGCCGGCCTGCCAATCGGTTAACCGTTATATCAAAGGTTACGATCACGAACATACGAATGCCCGCGAGGTATTAGCCTCGTTTAACCGCTGGCCGACATGGATGTGGGCAAATGAAGAAATCATTGGGTTGATTGAATGGTTAAAGGACTACAATCATAACCTGCCATCGGACCAACGGGTTGGCTTTTATGGAGTCGATGTTTATAGCCTATGGGAATCAATGGACGAAATCATTAAATATCTTGAAAAAACAAACCCTTCAAGCGTCGAAACAGCAAAAAAGGCATTCACCTGCTTTGAACCATTTAACCGTGAGGGGCAAATGTACGGCGTATCGGCTTCCTTTTATGGAGAAGACTGCCATGATGAGGTCATTAATCTACTGACAGATATTGTAACAAATAAAAAGAAAAATACAAGTAACGAAGAATTCCAATTAAACCTGGAAGTTAACGCAATCGTCACGGCTAACGCTGAAAACTATTACCGGACAATGGTCGTAAATGATAATGAGTCCTGGAACATACGTGACCGGCATATGGTTGAAGTCATGAACAAAATTAGTGAGTATTACGGAGAAGCTTCAAAAGGCATCATTTGGGAACACAACACCCATGTCGGAGACGCTAGAGCTACGGACATGGCAGATGAGGGACTGGTGAATGTAGGGCAATTATTAAGGGAGCAGGAAGGAAATGAAAATGTCTATATCGTCGGATTTGGCACGAATCGCGGGACAGTTATTGCAGCAGATTCATGGGGTGCAGATTTTAAAAGAATGACTGTTCCTCCCGCCCAAAAAGGGAGCTGGGAGGATTTGATGTACCAAGCAGGAAATCTCGACAAACTCCTTCTTTTTAACGAAATGAACCGGCAGCTTATTTCCAGCAGGATCGGCCACCGTGCAATCGGAGTGGTTTATGATCCCAGGTATGAGCACTTTGGAAACTATGTACCATCAGTAATGGCGGAACGGTATGATGCCTTTATCTATATAAATTCTACCACAGCACTTGAGCCATTGGTTGTCGAAACTGTATTTGTATAATAAAAAAGCCGCTAAACAATAAGCGGCTTTTTTATATATTTCCGATATTATCTCGCTAACCAGCCGCCATCAATCGCCAAGATATGTCCATTCATATAATTAGAGGCGTCACTTGCAAGGAATACTACCACACCCATTAAGTCAGACGGATCCGCCCAGCGTCCGGCAGGGATGCGGGAAAGAATCTCCGCATTGCGTTTTTCATCCGCACGAATAGGCGCTGTGTTGTCGGTCGCAATATAGCCTGGTGCAATCGCATTTATTTGAATATTATATTCGGCAAGTTCGTTGGCAAACGCTTTAGTCAGGCCTGCAACAGCATGCTTGCTGGCTGTATAGGGAGGAACAAACTTCCCGCCCTGGAATGACAGCATGGAGGCAATGTTGATAATCTTCCCTGATCTTTGCTCCACCATGACCTTCGCCACTTCCTGACTGAGCAAGTAGATGGAATTAAGATTGATTTCCATTACGGCATCCCAATCCTCTCCCTTATACTCCAGAAGAGGGGCACGGCGGATGGTACCAGCGTTATTTACCAGAATATCAATCCTGCCATATTCCTTCATACATTCTGCAGCTGCCTGCTTAACTTTATCCCTGTCGCTTAAGTCTGCTTGGAAAAAGACGGCACGTTGACCAGTCTCTTCGATCAGCTCCTTTGTTTCCTGCCAGTCTTCACTGCGGGACACCACAAAAAGATCGGCCCCGGCTTTTGCAAGGGCAACAGCATATGCCTGCCCAAGCCCCTTGTTGCCGCCAGTTACGATCGCGACTTTTCCCGCTAGACTGAAAAAATCGAGAGAGAATGATCTTAAATTATTAGTCATATCGGTAACCTCCGCTTTTTATATAAACTAACTGCCCAAAAAAACCTATCGCAAATCTTCCATTTTCACAAAATCCATATCAGTGTAGGTGATATTCTCACCGCACATCCCCCAAATGAACGTATAGTTGCTGGTTGCTGTACCGGTATGGATAGACCAGCTTGGAGAAATGACCGCCTGCTCATTTTTCAACACTAAGTGTCTTGTTTCATTCGGCTTGCCCATAAAGTGGAAAACGCGGGTTTCAGGTTCCATATCAAAGTACAGGTAGACTTCCATTCTTCGTTCATGGGTATGGCATGGCATGGTATTCCAAACACTGCCCGGCGCAAGCATCGTTAACCCCATTTGCAGCTGGCAGGATTCACAAACATTCGGGTGGACATACTGGTAAATTTTCCGCTCATTTAATGTGCCCGGCTCACCCGTTTCAAGGGGAACAATCTTGTTAATATCAATCTTGACTGTAGGATAGGTATGATGTGCTGGAGTCGAGTTGATATAGAATTTGGCCGGATTGTTTGCATCATTGGAACGGAACAGGACTTCCTTTGTTCCCTTGCCCACATACAGGCCGTCTCTTCCCTGCATCTCATATTCCACACCATCCAGAATAACCGCACCATCACCGCCGATATTGATAATTCCCAGTTCACGGCGTTCAAGGAAATACTCCACACCAAGCTCTTTATCCAATTTGATCGTCAATTCTTGTTCAGCAGGAGTGACTCCGCCAAAAATCATCCGATCATTATGTGTATAGGTCAAGTGAACCTGCCCTGGCTCAAAAAGGGATTCCACTAAAAACTCCCTTCTTAATTCTTCTGTTGTGTATTTCTTCATATCCTCGGGGTGAATTGCATAACGAGTTTCCATTATTCATTACTCCTTCATCAATAATTTATCGTTTTTAAAACCTACGGACCAATAGCCGATAGGCTTCATGAAACGCGAATGCTTCCTGCTGTCACGCCGCTTTGCAAACGTTAACATTTTTATTCATTTATAGTCTATCAAATCTAGTAATATATGTAAACGTTTATTGTTAACGTTAACATCTCATTCAATAGGCTGTATTAAAAACCCGACATAGCTGCATAGAACCATTTTATAATATAAAAAAGAAGCCGCCAAGACATTGACCGCTCTTAAAATGATTAAATTCAATTTAGTTTAAATACATTCGAAATCCGATGATGATAAGTAATACCGACAACATTTGAAGGACAATCCTACCTGGGATTTTTTGTGACATGATGACTCCAAGCTGTGCACCGATGGTAACCCCTGCTCCTCCCCAAATGATTGTCATCCAATCAAAACATAAATCCACTTCTTTTTAGATGGAACCTTAGTTTTTAAAATTATCTAAATTCATTTTATAATTAAAATATTTTTAAGTAAATTTACTCTTTTTGATAGTAACTTAAGTGTTATTTATATATATAGGCTCTTTTCGTAAAGTTTGTTGTTTTTGGGAATAACACTGTCCGTTCCTTTCCGCTACAGGCGCTCAGCAAACCCGCGGGGAGGAAGTCGAGCCTCCTCGACGTTCCGTCTGCGGGGTCTCGACCTTTCCTCTATTCCCCGCAGGAGTCAAGCGCCTTTCGCTCCAATCCACTCGGTGTTTTCAATATAGTTAAAAGCAACAATCTATGAGAAAAGAGCCTATATATAACTTAAACCAGCGGAATAAGAAAAGACCCATGCTTTTCGCCCAGGTCTATCTCAAAGTACCAGCACATATTGAATTTGATTAGAAGAAATGGGTGTAATAGCCGCAATCCGATAACCGATACTTAATAATTGTGATAACGTTTCTGCACAGTTAAGCCGGGGCGGTTCAATCGGAGCGTGGTAGCTTTTATAAAGCTGCAGGAATTGATTATTATTTGTACAATGAAGCAGGATAACATGTTTACCTGTCCATGCCTGCCCGATGATGGGGTGTATTTGCATTTCATTCATGTTTCTCATATTGAACACCTTTTCAAGTTGATACAATAGATTATGAATGATATCCAGTCCAGTGTTCGCAATATTGATATTCAATAAAAAAACTGACTCCAAAAAGATGAGTCAGTTTTTCCGCTTTAATTTTATCCTTCCATCAAACAACAACCAGGCCAAGTCTCTCTTTCGCTGCCATATACTCCTGATAAAGCTTGTCAACGAATTCTCCAGCACCGCTAACTTTATTAATGACGCCAATTCCTTGGCCGGAGCCCCAAATTTCCTTCCATGCCTTAGGTTTCGAACTGCCGTCTGAAAAACTCATCTTAGACGGGTCACTTTCAGGGAGTGCGTTAGGATCTAAACCAGCGGCACGAATGGATGGCGCCAGATAGTTTCCATAAACACCGGTAAATAGACTGCTATAGACAATATCATCAGACGTACAATCGACAATTGCTTGCTTATACTCTTCTACGGCGTTTGCTTCGTGTGTTGCAATAAATGGTGAGCCAATATAAGCAAAATCTGCCCCCAGAGCTTGGGCGGCAAGGATTGCGTTGCCTGTAGCAATCGAACCAGCCAAAGCAAGCGGGCCCTCATACCATTCGCGAACTTCCTGAACTAAGGCAAACGGGCTCTTCACACCAGCATGGCCGCCGGCACCTGCTGCAACAGCAATCAACCCATCCGCCCCTTTATCAACTGCCTTATGAGCGAATGTATTATTAATAACATCGTGCAGCACAATACCTCCGTAACTATGTATTTCGGTATTTACTTCTTCACGTGCTCCAAGGGAAGTAATAATGATAGGAACCTTATACTTCTTACACATTTCCACATCATGTTCAAGCCGATTATTGGACTTGTGGACAATTTGATTAATCGCAAATGGTGCTGCTGGCCGCTCCGGATGACGGGCATTATGGGCAGCAAGCTCCTCAGTAATTTCGTGCAGCCATTCATCAAGAAGTGATGCCGGTCTCGCATTCAACGCCGGCATGGAACCGACAATGCCTGCCTTACATTGGGCAATAACCAGCTTTGGGTTACTAATAATAAATAGCGGTGAACCGATTACAGGTAAACGCAAGTCTTTCAGTACTGTTGGGATATTGGGCATTTTTTCTTGTCCCTCCATTCAAATTTTTAAACTAAATTTTAATTCTCCAAGTAATGTTTATTTTCCTTCTTTTATTTTTAAAACAGATTCCGTTTCATAACTTCCATCCTCTATGATTAGTGCGTTTAATTGGCCGTCGAAGGCACAGCCTCCATCGATTCCGATTACCTGGTTTGGACCAAAATAAATATTGTTTTGTTTATGGATCCTTCTGGTCGGAGTATGGCCAAAAATGACCGTTTCAGGATGCTGATATTCATAAATAAATTCATCCCGAATATTTAGAAACTCCACTTTTGTCGTTTTTTCCAGACCTTTTTTCGGATGAATTCCTGCATGGACAAAAATTAAATCCTGTTCCTTAATAAATAAAGGGAGAGATTGTAAAAATGAAATTTGTGAAGAAAAATGAGCTAGGATGATGTTTCTTATGTCATTTTCCTTTTTCATGTCATTCAGCAATTCCGAGTATTCAATCGGTTCCAAACCAAGTCTATGTAAACAGCTATTGATCGTCGCTATTCCGCCAACCCGGCCATAATAAAAGATGATTTCTTTTTCAGCCAGCCATTGCAAAAACATATCATCATGGTTGCCAAGTAAAGCAGCGGCTCCCTGACTGCACCATTCTTGTACCCTGTCTAGTACATCCATACTGTCGGGTCCTGTATCGACATAGTCACCTAAAAAAATTACTTCTTCCGGTTGTGCATTTGTTTTTGTTAACAATTGATCCAGCTCCGCTGCACAGCCATGAATATCAGATACCACAATTTTCCTCAAGGTTTCACCTCACATTATCGACTTATCTATTCCATCTATAACTATTTAGTTCAATTACAAATACGGGAATTCCTTTAATTTTTATATTTTTGTACGCTCTTATTAAAAAAGAGCCCCTAAGATACTCGGGGCCCCGCAGAATGATGTTCTATGTGAGCTTTTTGCTTCAGCAATCTGAGTTTCTGGTTTCTTGTTAACAATCTCCAGAATGCTACCTTGAATACCATGTAAACCCCTCCCTCTAACTAATCAATTTTCTTAAAAAACATTTTATATCGAGTTCCTCCGACATTCCTTCATGTTTTTCATTGTAACAAACTTCGCAGATTATTAAAATTTAAATATTCCGACTACTTTAACCCTTTTTTTACAAATTTATTCTTTATTCTATTATGAATCACCACTATTAGAAAGAAAAAACCAAGAACTTTGTACATGAGTGTCGAAATGTAAAACAAAGATTTTGATAAAATATGTCATTCATGTGAACAAGTTAATTTATATTACTGAAAATCCTTGTCATAATTTCTTGTAAGTTCAAATTTTTCCCCTAAATTATCTGAAAATTCACCATCTTTTATATTTAACTTTACCTAAGATGAAAATAAAAAGGTTGTTCCCAAGAACTGAAGAACAACCTTTCATTATAGGTTAGAAATTATTTCACAATCAGAACCGGGCAATTCGCCTTCTGTACAACATAATGGCTGACACTTCCCAAGAATATTTCCTTCAGACCGCTTAATCCTCTGCTTCCCATGACAATGAAATCTGCGTCATTCTCCCTAACAAAATCTATAATCGTTCCTGCCGGGTCCCCTTCTAACACAAATGTTCTTGTCTTATTCGGAAGCTTAAGCAGCTCATGGTTTATTTCTTCTCGGACAGGCTCAATCGCTTTAAGCTGATCCTCGCGCCGATCTTGTATCGGAACTGCATAATGGTAACCAAGGAGACTTTCCGGTTGAACAACCATGACAACATACAATTCAATTTTTTCGTCTTGTTTTACTAGATTCATTGCGATTTTTAAAGCTTTTTTGCTTAATTCGGAATGATCGTAAGGAACCACGATCCTTGAATAATCAGTCAGCATTTTGTTATCCCCCTCGTTTTGGTATAAATACCATTTATTCACTTTCATTATATAATTTCTTACCACTTCCGATCGTACGTGGATTAGAACATTGTGTGAATTTTTTCGTATTTTGCTGGAACATATTGTTCATTAAAATATAGAACTTTCTGTATTATGATAGATTTAATGAAACCCAACTATTTATAGGGGAAATGTCTATGTTTAAGAAAACAATTACAACTTTGCTATCGTTCTCATTTTTACTTTGTGGAAATTTTCCCATATCCTTTTTTGACATGGATGAGGTAAAAGCTTCTTCCTATAATAGTTTAGGAGAACGACCAATTATGGGCTGGAGCAGCTGGAGCTCGATTCGGAAAAAACCTACGGAGCAAAACATCAAAGCTGCAGCCGATGTAATGGCTGCGAAATTCAAATCGCACGGATACCAATATGTTAACTTGGATGATTACTATATGCTTGATTGGTCCACCTCCGTTGATAAATACGGCCGGTGGGTGGTAGATTCAAAGAAATTCCCAAGCGGGATGAAAGTACTTGGGGATTATATCCACCACAAAGGCTTAAAGTTTGGTCTATATGTTACGCTGGGTATTCCAAGTGGCGCGGTGGATAAAAACACGCCGATTGAGGGAACACCCTACCATGCTAAAGATATTGTGGACTTCAGTAAAGGGCAAAAAGTGAATTTTAACTTCAAGAATATGTATGCCATTGATTTTTCCAAGCCAGGGGCACAGGAGTATATTGATTCTTGGGCGAAGCTGTTTGCTTCTTATGGGGTCGATTATCTAAAAATTGACGGTGTCCGCAACCAGGATATTCAAGATGTTGAGGCCTGGGCAAAGGCGTTGAAGAAAACTGGAAGGCCGATACATGTGGAGTTGTCCAATAACCTTGATATCAAACATGCTTCGACATGGAAGAAATTATCGAACGGCTGGCGGACCGATCACGATGTGGAGGCTTATGGGAAGCCCACTCTCACAAACTGGAACAAGGTATCTAGAAGATTCGATGATGCTGCAGAGTGGCATCTCCATGCCGGTCCGGGCGGGTGGAACGATTTTGATTCACTCAATGTGGCAAACGGGGGTAAGGATGGTCTGACAGAGGAGGAAAAACGGTCTTATGTATCTCTGTGGGCGATCGCGTCATCTCAGTTTGTGATTGGGAACAACCTTACGAAGCTAGACGATTACGGGATCAGCTTGTTGACAAATGACGAAATTATTGAGGCCAACCAAAGTGGAGCAGTGGGTAATCGTTTATACAAAACCGCTGACTCTCAAGTATTCTATCAAAAACTGCCTGACGGTTCTTATAATATCGGGCTTTTTAATACCGGACCCTCCTCACAAAACGTAAGTGTGAAATGGGCTGATTTGGGGGTTGAAGGCTCGGCGATAGTGCGTGATATGTGGAGCCATCAGGATTTAGGCAACATGGATTCAGGATTTACCGCAAAACTTTCTACTCATGCTTCCCGCATGGTTCATGTGATTCCTGCTTCATTGGAAGGAACCAGATATAACCCCTATGATGTAAAAATTTCGACAATTCCTGCTGCCCCTGATTGGGTAATGGTTAACAGGAATGATCAAAATTCCGTTACGATTACTTGGAATCCCGTATATGGATCGGAATCCTATACCGTCTATCGTAAAAAAATCAATAGATATGGATTCAGCAGCGGCTACAAACTTATTGCAGCTAACCTAACCGAACCTAATTTTGAAGATAAAACCGCTGCACGTGACGGAGTCAGTTATTCGTATATCGTAACCGGAAAGAATGCAATTGGAGAAAGTGAAAAGTCACCTAAAGCTCAAACAGACAGCCCATCCTTAATGCTTGTTGTCATTCCAATGTTGTTATTTATTACTGTTATCATCTTATTAAAACTATTTAGTAAGATAAGGGATAAATATCAACTCTCTAGAACAGCATGATCTCAATACTAAAAGCCGCACTGTGAAAGGTGCGGCTTTAATTTATGAGGTTGATGCCAGATGTTTTAATTTTAAATTTCCACTTCTTCACCTAAAATTTTTATCGTCGTTCCGTCTAATACTAACCGATTTTCCTCAGCTGCTACCATTAGTTCAACGCATTCAATAAACTCAAGTGGACTTACTTTCATTTCATACACCTCTTTTAGGTTTTTTTTTCATAAATCCCTTGCACCCAAATCCTCTTTGCGTCACCAATAAAGCGCTTACATTGTTTCAAAACCCAATTTCTACATTTTATTAACATGTTTATGTTTTAATTCTGTAAAATTTTTCTAATTCCTCTTTTTTTGGTTAAATTTTTTTAAATTAAATTGTTCTAAAACAAAACTAGTTCAATTGACCTAATATCCTGCATTATTCGTTTAGGAAATAGCACCGATGTCCATAACAATACAGTATGAATAAATTGGAGGCATCTCATGAGTTACGTGGAAATTATCTTTGAACTGGTAATTGGATACATTGCCCTTTTTATTACGGTGAAATTTTTAGGAAAAACACAATTAAGTCAAATTACTCCATTCGATTTTATTTCAGCATTAGTCCTAGGCGATTTATTAAGTAGTGCCGTCTTTGATGACGGTGCAGGCATTCTGAAAATCCTTTTAGCTATTGGTGTTTGGGGATTCCTTATTTATATTACAGAGATGTTTACACAGAAATCGCGAAAATTACGCCTGATGTTTGAAGGTAAGCCTTCGATGATTATTAACAGAGGGAAGATTGACTGGAGAGAGTTAAAAAAGAACCGGTTAGATTTGGATCAATTAAAGCAGATGCTGCGTTCCAAAGACGTTTTCTCTCTTGAAGAGGTAGAGTATGCGATTTTTGAAAACAGCGGCGGAATCAGTATCCTCAGGAAGCCAGAGGCGGATACTCCAACATGCAAGGATTTAAAAATCAAAACGGAACAGAAAACCATTCCTCTTACCATTATCAGTGACGGCGAAATCTTAGAAGAGAACCTTAAACAAGCCGGGTTAGATGAGAATTGGCTTTTTAAGGAATTGGATAAAGGCGGGGTTAAAAATCCAAAGGAAATCTGTTATGCTGAATGGCAATCGGGGAAGTCACTCTATTTTCAAAAATATTGAAACTATTTTTTGAAAAAGGACCTCGATGGGTCCTTTCTATATTTATTACAATATATCATTTTGTTTTCTTAAATACCAAAACGCGTTTAAGCATTAAAGGACACTGCGAAAAAAATATTAAAATTCAAAATCAACGACAATAATGTCTTCGACCCCAATTTCCTGTAAATAAGCAAAAACCTTTTGGTGTGCCGGATGTGGTCCATAGTTTTCCAAGGATGTTCTGTCCTCAAATCGAACGGTTAAACCAATTTCAAAACCTTTGCTCCTATTTGAGAAATTGATTCCTTGCTGTATATCCATAATACCTGGGATCACTTCTTTTAGCAGCAAGGTCCGGCCAATGGCCTCTTGCTTTTGTTCCATAGTGGTCTTTGAAGAGAATTTCAGTAATACAATATGTTCTACCATTACTGTTTCCCCGCTTTGCTGTTTAATTTCTCCCGATCAAAGCCGGCAATTTGCTTATATTGCTTGGCGATTTCCTGTAATTCCTGCTGGGAAATGACATCATCTAAATCGTCAAAACCGTTTGGTGCGCGGTCTTCGACGATTTGCATGACCACTTCAGGTCCATTTTTCCGGTTTGCCATAACAATGTTGGCAGTTGGTTCTAATCTAGCTTCCTCATATGCCTTCAATGCCTGTTCTGCATTCTGATTTGTTAATATAGCCTCTCCTAGGGCATCTGCATCCAAAATCGCCTGTGACGCACCATTAGAGCCAATTGGATACATAGGATGGGCTGCATCTCCAAGCAGTGTGATACGTCCGAAGGTCCAAGCGGGAAGCGGATCACGGTCGACCATTGGGAACTCATACACTGCATCTGTTTCCTCAATTAACTGCGGAACATTCAGCCAGCCAAAATCCCATGCTGCAAACTGCGGAGCAAATTTTTCCTTATCAATTTTTTTATTCCAGTCCGCACGGTCAGGCATTTCGTCTTCAATCGCCAATTCTGCAATCCAGTTAACTAAAGAGCGCCCTTTTGCTGCGGTTTCAGGACATACTGGATAAGCAACAAACTTTTGATCCTGATAACCAGCCATAATCATTGATCTGCCAGTCAAAAATGGATCAGCTTCTGTAATTCCGCGCCATAAGATCCGGCCGCTGAATTTTGGCAGACCTTCATTTTGATAAAAGCTTTTTCGGACAACTGAATGGATACCATCGGCTGCAATCATCATGTCCGCACTGTAAGAGCCAAGTGAACCCCCAGTTTTACGATTGATGAACCGAGCCGTCACCGTGTCTCCTGTCTGTTCAAATGATTGTAACTGATGCCCGGTTATAACGGCATCCTTCCCTAATCTTTGAATGACAGCATTTAATAGCAGCATTTGCAGGCGCCCGCGGTGAATCGAATATTGCGGCCAATGATAACCTGCAGCCTTCCCTCTTGGTTCCTGCCAAATTTTCTTCCCAAATTTATTGACGTACATGAGCTCAGCAGTTGGCAGGCCAGTTGCTTCAAGGTCGTCTGCGAGACCTAGCTCGGTGAGGATCTTAACAGCATGCGGTAAAAGGTTAATCCCCACTCCTAGCGCCCTTATTGTTTCTACACTCTCGAAAACACGGACCGCCACTCCGGCCTGGTTAAGTTTTAGTGCCGTTACAAGGCCGCCGATTCCGCCCCCGACAATGAGTGCGGTTCTTATCTCTGACATTGCTATCCCTCCTATAAAAAATTCTGCTTAGTATTTTGATATTTCTTAATTATTGCAACAAAATAAAAATATATCAATATATTTGTTCACCGTACCTTAAATACAAAAAGACCCACTTAAAAGTGGGCCCGTTAATGCTTATATTAATACTTTATAAATATTCATTTCTGTACTTTCTCGTTGTTTCCTGAGTTCTGGCACAATTCTCCGAACGTGTTCACTATTATCGTGCTGTCTCATAGCTTCTTCATCTTCCCATTCTTCAATTGTAGCGAAAATGGTTGGATCATTAATATCACCATGAAGCGTATACATGAAGCAGCCTTTTTCTTTTCTCGATTCGGTAATCACTTCACTAGCCAACTTAAGATATTCCTCAACGTTTAAGCCCGGTTTTAATTTGGATTTGCAAACAACCCTGATCATGGTATTAGCTCCTTTATAAAAAAATATTCCTCACGATTTTCGATACTCAATATATAAATAGTAGCACTTTTATAAAAATAAAGTTACTGACTTGTTTTAGAAACTTTTATAATTATTTTAGGTAGAAAAAACCCAACAGCTTTTTTCTGCCAGGTTAACCAAAATCATTAATTTTGTTGATAACTGACTGCTTGCTGCCCCATTTGAATCCATGATTCTTCAAAACTATTTCTTGGAACAGATTTATATGGCTGAACCGCTAATGGATCGTTAAGATAAACATAATTTTCGTCATAGCCTACTAATAAAACACTATGTTCTTTATAGGTAATTTGCACTTTTCCAGATGCAGTATCCCAAATGGAAAATTCACTTTGAGGGAGAGAGGCAAATCTTGAATTGGTGATGACCCACACAGGGGACCCTTTTTTAAGCATAGTATATACAGAGTCAATACCGTGTCCTGTTATATCTATTATTCTACCAGGCAAATAATTTTCTGCTAACTCCACAATAGGCCCATGGTACACCCCATATCCCGATTTCTTAAATGAGTAAATATCGCCAACGAATCCGTCATTCGGATTACCTATCAAGCCATTTTGATCTCGAAAAGGAATCGTTTTAATTTGTTTTGCTAGTGTCATTTTATCAACTGACACTCCTGCATACTGCAGGAGTATTGCTAGACTGGTCACTTCGCATCCGCGTGCCAATTCCGGCATTTGCTGAATATGAGGCACATTGTTGATGATGATTTTTTCGTTTTGTGGTTGGTTTTCTTGCTGGGGTTGAGTTTCTTGTTGAGTTTGAAATTCTTGTTGGGTTGGAGGAGTTTCTGCCTGGGCTTGAGTTTCCTGAGACACTTCCATACCAGTCTCATTAATATAAGAAACTTGTTGTTCTGCCTCCTTTGTCGCTTTCGTTAAAGTACTTTTTTCTGTTGTTTTTGAAGTAAGGTCACCTTTTTGCGCTTCCGCATAACTAACACTTGCGAGTATCCCTAATACAAAAATAACAGCAAATATTTTTAGCTTCAATTCTGACAGGCCCCCAATTTTTCTCTATTTCCTTTTGGATGGCCTAATTATGAAGGGAATTCCTTAATTTTTTCTTAAAAATAATCAATTCCATGTTTTCAGAAATAAAAAAACAAGCTGCATCATTCTTCAGCTTGTTTTAATCTGTTAAAAGAGTTTGCTTTTATACAAAAAAGGGGTAATTGCAACGCGAGAACCGTCCCCATGCCTCAGTGCATTTTTCCTCCTCTTTTCGGAAGAAGGTTTAGGTCTTTTATTTTATCGGGGTGGTTGGTCATGATTTCTTCTAAAAGTTCTTCCGTTGTTTTGCTTTTTGTGTTTATTCCTAATTTCTCTGCTGCTTGATAAACCCTTTTATCTCGGACTTCATCGGCTAGTTGGTGCAGGTCTTTACCTTCTGTAGGTATGCCTAACTCTTTAGCCTCTTTTTTAATTTGCGCTTCATGGACTTCTTGGGCCAATTTTGGTAACTCTTTGCCATCAGTTGCAATTCCCAGTTCTTTTGCCTCTTTCTTTATTTGGGTTTCATGGACTTCTCGGGCTAACTGCTGAAAATCTTTGCCTTCTGTCGTAATCCCCAGCTCTTTAGCCATATTTTTTATACCTGTTTCACGGATTTCCTCCACTAAAGTATCAAGATTTTTCCCTTTCGTGTCAATCCCAAGTTCTTCGGCCCTTTTTTTAATCATTGCTTCCTTAACTTCTTTTGCTATTGTCTCAGTATCCTTACCATCTGTATTAATCCCGAAAGCCTCTGCCCTTTTTTTCAAATATTCCGGATTAGCTTTGAAATGCCAGTGACCGTGGCCATGGCCATGTAGCACCGAAGGATGAATTTCCCTCTTCTCTTCTGCTGCGGCGTATGCTTGGAAAGAGCCCAAGAGTCCAACCAATAAAACACCTGTAAACATATAATGCATCCTTAACTTCTTCATCTGTTAATTCCTCCTAAAATGGTTTGAGTTTACAGATGATAGGATGCTCATATATTGTTACCTAATTATGAATAAATTGTTAAATTTATCATTTGCTAACTTAATCCTTTTTTCTGATTCTTAACAGTTGATTTTCTAACACCAAATCCGTATCCAACAAATTTAAGGTTTTTAATTCCTCTATAGAAATAGCAAATTCTTTAGCGATTTTATATAAGGTATCTCCTTTTCGAACTTTATATGTTTCGAAACCATCAAAAGAATGAAAAAATAATATCTCACCTTTCCCTTTTATTGCGGTTGGCCTATTTGCGATAATTCCGTTATCTATTAATGCATTAATGATTTGTTGTGCTCTGCAGGTATAGGAGTGCGAGGCAACAGATTTTCGGCCCTGCTTTTGGATTTCGAACCGTTGTTCTGATTGATTTAGATATAATTGCACTTTCTGAATGGTTTCTTCCGGGGATAGAGAGACTTCTAAATCTTTACCTGGTACGAAATTTCTCCTGACGCCTGGCGAATCCACGGTAAGCAGAAAGCCGCCTGACCCTAATATTTCATAGGTCCTCTGGGTCAATAAATCCGGATAATTTTGCAAACCTAAGATAATTTTCGAGGAGCTGTACACTTTATTTGCATCCTTATAGTTTAGAAAACCGTGAATCCATTCTTGAGGGATTTTTACGCCGAAATAATCATCCATCTTGTCCCAATTTGCCCCCCAAAAATCAATCCGAATATTTGCCTCAAGAAGCGGCTTAATTAAGATTTCTAAAGACCGATGGCGAAAATGACCGGGATACTTTTCTAATATATCCGGATAAGCATTCGCAACAATGGCAATCTCTGCTTCAAACTCTGGTTGGCTGCGAATAGGATGGTGAAGACTCTCTTCAAAACCGAAATCTAAATACTCTGAAGGAATGCCCAATTGCTTATACGTGTCTACCTTATCAGGGCTTAATGTGAAAACAAAGTCAGGCTTAATCGTAGATACTAAAGGAATAGACCAATCGTCAGTATAGGCAGGGTCTTCCACTGCCCAATACACTAACGGAAGTTTATGCTTCGCCATTTGTTCACGAATGGTGATTTGCTTATCCTTTGTATGTTCCTCTCCCCAGCCAATGGTAATGGCAAAATCAGGCTCAAAACTTTCGATCAACTTGGATAGGCCTTCTCTATTTATTGGACCCGATATGAGAATGTCATGTCCGTGGGCAGTAAACCCCTTTGTTAGATTATTACTCCAGATTTCCCCGCTCTCTATAAAGAGAATTCGCACTTAAATTTCACCTATTTCTTATTAATTTTTAAAAAATCGTTAACATGAATGATATCTGTTTTGAGTCCGTTTAATTTTTTGATATCATCAACACTTGTACCAAATTTTCTTGAGATGCTCCACAATGTATCCTTTGGCTGAATGATATAAATTTCGTAGTTTTCCTTTAAAGTATCAACATAGTGAATGAATTTTCCAGGCTCTGAACTTTCCGAACCTTTCGGGAGAATCCCTGCCTCGATGAGTGTTTCGATGATAAAATCAGCCCGATGCTTGTACGAGTATTTTTTAACCGCCTCCATACCGGCGGCTTTAACTCTCCTTACTTCTTCAGGATGACTCAAATAGTATTCTACTAGGTGAATGGTTTCTGTTGATGAATTGCTGACTAACAAATCTTGTCCAGGAGTAAATAATCTCCTAATCTCAGATGTATCATTTGTTAACAATAAGCCTCCCGATCCGAGCACTTCATACGTACGCTGGGTAACCTGAGTATCATGATTCTGGACACCTAGAATAATATCTGCGGAACTGTAAACCTTATTCGCTTTTGTATATGGAAGAAACCCATGAATCCATTCATCGGGTATTTTCTTGCCAAGAATATGGTCCATTTGCTCCCAATAACGACCCCAAAAATCAATTCTTATTTCTTCTTCCAAAAATGGAGCAAGAAGATTCCTGAGCGCTTTAAAACGGTAGTGGTCCGGCCTTTTTTCATAGAGCATCGGATAACCGTTCGCAACAACGGCAATGGAAACCTGATACTTTTCATCCGCATTGTCGGGATAATGAACATCTGAATGATAGCCAAAATCCAAGTGCTCGGACGGAATTTTTAAGTCCCTGTAAAACTCCACTCTTGGAGGACAAATGGTAAACACAAAGTCTGGTTCAATCGTCTTAATTAGTGGAAGGGAAAAAGTCAGCGTATAGCCTGGGTCCTCTGTCGCCCAATAAACATGTGGAATGTTTGCACTCGTGACATGCTTTCTAATCATCAATTGTTTTTCCTCTGTATGCTCTGCTGTATGCCCCATTGTAAATATTAAGTCAGGTTGAAAGGTTGAGAGCATGTCAGGAATACTTTCCTCAGTCAGCGGACCGGAGACCATGACAGTATGTCCAGCATCACGAAAGCCGTTTGGCAGTCCATAAATCCACATTGGATTACTTTCTAAAAACAATATTCGCATTCTCAACCCTCCCCTTTAAAGAATTTAGTCCCATAGCATGTCACTTACTTTTACTAATTGATAACCTTGTTTTTTGAGTTCTGGTATCACAAGCTCCATTGCCTCTGCTGTTGGTTTCCCATTTAGATGAGCTAAGACAATGTCATTTCCTGTTAGATTCGAAAATATCCGTTGAAAAATAAACTCTGCCGTTGGTTCCTTCCAATCGAGAGTATCGATACTCCAATAGATGGTATACGGAAGCTCCATTTCACCCGCTGCTTCAAGAACGTTTTTATTCCAATAGCCAAACGGCGGCCGCAATAACGGGCACCCTTTTGTTCCAAGGACTTTTTCAAAAAGTGCGGAAGTGGAATGTAATTCTGATAGAATCTCGTTTCTCGATAGTTTGGTTAAATCAGGGTGGCTATGCGAATGATTTGCTATTTCATGTCCATCTAAAATCATTCTTTTGGCAATATCTGGATATTTTTCCACCCATGCCCCTGTTAAAAACATCGTAGATTTTACATTGTATCTTTTTAAGACATCTAGGATGTGCTCAGTATTCTCGGCACTGTCACCCGCATCAAATGTTAAGGCAATCATATTATCGTCTATTAAACCTTTCGAAATAAAAACCGAAGGCATTTTGTGATAGTTGGTATAACACTTTTCAATTTTTAAATATTGACCAGCATACATAAAATCTGAGGTTAATTGATTATCCTGTTTTAGTTTTTCTATTGAAATACCAAACTGCTTGGAAATCCTAGTTAATGTTTCTCCATGGCAGATGGTATATAAATCATACTTATTATGATCCAAATTCTTTCGGACTCTAATTTTTAAAGGAAGGCCGGAATCAATGATATCGGTGGTTAGATTATTTAATTCCTTTAACCTGGCAACTGGAACGCCAAAATCTCTAGTTATATGCGATAAGGTATCGCCATTTTGAACTTTATAGATTTCAAATTCACCCTGTTGAAAAGTTGTCCTTTTTTCCATTTTAAGACTGTACGTACTTTTCCCTTTGCTGAAGATCCCGTTTTTCTCCAAAACATCTATCATAAATTTTGCTCTTTCTGTATAGGAGTGCTCGCGGACAGCTTCAAGGCCAGATTGGCGAATTCTCTCTCTTTCTTCAGGGTGCTGAAGGAGATGGGTCACAATTTCAAGTGTTTCTTCAGGTGAAGATGAAGTCAGTAAATCTCTTCCCGGTTGGAAAATCCGATTAATTTCCGGTGTGTTATTCGTAATAAATAAGCCGCCTGATCCTAGGACTTCATAAGTTCGCTGCGTCAATTGTGTTTGCAGGTTTTGCAACCCAATCGTGAAATCAGAGGAACTATACACTCTATTGGCATTCGTGTAATCAATATAGCCGCGAATCCATTCCTTAGGGATGTCCACACCCAAATGCGGCCCCATACTTTCCCAATTGTTTCCGTAAAAATTAATTCGGATATTGTTTTCAACTAATGGAGTAATCAAGCTTTTCATCGATTGATGACGAAAATGGTCCGGGAAATAGGATAGCTTTTTTGGGTAACCATTCGCTACGATTGAAACTGGTGCATAATAGTTGGGGTCGACATCGACGGGATGATGTACTTTAGGATGATAGCCAAAATCTAAATGTTCGGCAGGAATTCCTAACCCCCTGTAGTATGGTACACGTTCTCGACAAATAGTGAATACAAAATCCGGGTGGGTTCTCTGAATATAGGGTATGGTAAAAATTTGTGTCGATGTCGGGTCCTCTGTAGCCCAGTACACATGAGGAACAGTGACATTGATCGTGCTTTCGTAAATTTTCTTCTGCTTCTCCACAGCCGTGTTTTCTGGCCCCCACCCCATCGTGATTATTAAGTCGGGCTGAAATTCGGAAATGAGTTGGCCAATATCCAGATTGTTGATTGGACCGGAAATTTTCACTTCGTGCCCGGCATCTATAAAGCCATTAGGTAATCCGTGAATCCACATGGGATGACTTTCTAAGAATAAAACGCGCATTATTTTACTCTCACTCCCCTTTTGTTACTGTTTGTCCATCATTTATTCAACAGATCTATAAATAAACATACAAATCCAATATTTGTAGAATCTAAAAGCATAGTATGCATTTTTTTGAAAAATGCATAGAATGATTGCCCAATACGGGAAGAATTGAAATATTTTTTCAGAAAAAACACTTTGATCATGAAGCAGCCGATTTATTCCTATCATGACATTTATACATGCGTTTTTTATTATTTCGACATATATTAATTAATGATTAATAAGTAAAGGAGACGGCGATGGAAGGTAATATAAACTCGTTTCCCATATATCATGGCAGCAAATCAATTCCAAAGATTTCGTTTATTGTAAATGTGGCATGGGGAAATAAATATTTAATAGACTTATTGGAATTATTGAAGGAAAAAAATATTAACCTAACTTTTTTTCTAGAGGGGAGATGGGTTGAAAATTTCCCTGAATTTGGACACATGATTAAAAATGGGAATCATGAGATTGGCAACCACGCCTATTCCCATCAGGATATGAGTACTTTACGAACAGAAGAAATTCATATGGAGATTGCAAAAACAAATGAAATCATCAATAGAATACTAGGCGTTACACCAAAATATTTTACGCCCCCATATGGATCCTTTGATCAAAGAACCATCGACCATGCCTCGCTACTTAATATGAAAACGATCATGTGGTCATTGGATACGCTCGATTGGAGAATTGAAAATCCAGATGAGATTATTAAGAACCTTGTCCCTAATCTTAAGAATGGCGATATTATTTTAATGCATCCAACTAACTCCTCATTAAAAGCACTTCCATTTCTGATAGAAAAAGCTGAAGAAAAAAATCTCCAAATTGTTACTATTTCCAACTTGCTGTGGTCTAAATGAGATTTGTTTACTATTTTGAAAGGAGCTTGATTTTTAGTAGATGGAAAATAAGGAGAATCGTAAACTTCAATTATATATAGTGAGCCCTTCAGACACACTTTGGGGAATTTCTAATAAATTTGACGTCACAATAAGCCAGCTAATGAAATTAAATAATCTCACTTCAGAAGAAATAATTGTGGATCAAGTCTTAAAAATCCAAGAACTGATGGAAGATGACGTGTTTATAGACAAAAATGTTAATGAGGTTATACCTGATCAAATTCCTGGAGGAACACAAGCCAAAAGGTGGGCAAAAGCCATACTGGAATCATCTCAAAAACACGAAGTCCCCTTTCAGATTCTCTACAGTATAATGGTGACTGAAAGCGGCGGAAACCCCAATCTAGTATCTCATAGGGGCGCTATAGGATTAATGCAGCTACTGATTAAAACTGCGAATTTCCTTGGGGTTAATCCCTGTATTCCTGAGGAGTCGATTGATGGCGCTGCTCGTTATTTAAAATCCCTCTATACTGAGTTTAATGATTGGACTCTTACCATAGCAGCGTATAATTGTGGTCCCGATCGAGTAAAAAAATACAATGGAATCCCTCCAATAGAAGAAACACAGAATTATGTTAAAAGTGTCCTTTCATATTCTAGTGCTATCAATTGGGATGATAATTAGAAATTTATTAAAAATTAAGGCTCTTTTCTCAGAGGTTGTTGCTTTTAACTATATTGAAAACACCGAGTGGATTGGAGCGAAAGGCGCTTGACTCCTGCGGGAAATAGAGGAAAGGTCGAGACCCCGCAGACGAAACGTCGAGAATGCTCGACTTCCTCCCCGCGGAAAGCAAGCGCCTGTAGCGAAAAGGAACGGACAGTGTTATTCCCAAAAACAACAAACTTTACGAAAAGAGCCAAAATTAATAAAGGAGGGAAACCGCTCTTGGGGATTCCTTCTTATCAAACCGTACATGCGCTAATAAGTCATATAGCTTACAAACGTGCTATATTGAATGCTTCATTTAAATTGTGCATAGAAAATCATTTGGACATTTTTGGTGAGGAAGCTATTCTTCAACAAGTTCATTAATCTGAAGATTCATAATTAACCTCAAAACAGCACTCTTTCGGAATATTTAGTGACAGTAAATCAAATAATAGGAAAAATAATTTAATGGTGATTAAAAAATGAGACAACTATTTATTTTCGTACTTTTGTTTTTCCTCGTAAGCGCATTAAGTGCTATTCTAGATATCATTCAAGGTTTGGGTATGGCGGAATCGCTACATGGTTTATTAAAAATAATACAAAAGATAACAGGTGAAGAAATTTGCCTTATTTTACTGTTTTTCTCCCCTCCAATTTTTTTCAAATTAAGAAACAATAAACAAACATCGTAACTACATGCCAGGAGTGTTTTTATTTTTTACTAAAGCAATAATTAAAAGAACACAGGGTATGACAATTTGAAAAGGCAAATGTAAATAATAAGGAACAAATTTTAGCCCTTCATTAATATGCTCAATGTAGTTAGGAGCCATGATGAGGGAGCAAATTAAAACCGTAATACCGATTGGATAAATCAATTTTTGTCGTTTAACATTAAATAAATCAGCAGCCCCCAATAATGCACAGAAGAAAAAAACGGTTATTTTTACAAAACCTAATAGGACCATGCTAATGATGACCAAAATATCCAGCCGCTGAATAAATTCTGCTATGTTAATATAACTAACTGCGGTAAGCAGCGGGAAAGCAGATCTCGAAGCAATATCGGCACCTACTATCGCGATATTTAGTAATGTGAAAATGAGTAGGATAATGCCGCTAGAAGCAATTCCAAAAAGCCCCACTTTTCTGGCAATCCCTTTTTTATTCAAGAAAGGCAAAAGCATGGTAAAAGTAATCATCTCACCGAAGGGAATTGTCAAAGTGGTTGGAAATAGAGATTTCCAGATTGGCCTCCAGCCGTTTTCCAGTATTGGACGAAGATGATGAAGCTTAATAATCCCACTGGCTGTTTCAAAGAAAATTAACAGAAATAGCACGAACACAATGATGAAGAAAGTAATCTCGGATATGCGAAAAAAAACTTCAATTCCCTTATACGCCGCATACATCACACAGGCGATCATAATGATTCCGATTGTCAGGAGTGAACTTGAACGATATGCTGTTATCACTAATAGTTCCTCAAAATCACGTAATACCCTGGATGAAATATATATAAAATAAATGACATACAATAGACCTACTATCCAGCCTGGATAACGACCTAGAATTTTTTGAAGGTAAGAGGTCAACGGAATAGAGGGATACAGGACATATAATTTAGAAAACACCATATATAACATGCAGCCCAGCCCAATTCCTATTATAACGGTAATCCATGTGTCTTGTTGTGCACTTTCTATCATTCCAATGATTAGGGCGCTGCCTAATTCAAATAAAAAAATAACCACAAACAATTGAAATCCGTTGACCTTTTCCTGAATCATTTCTTTTACCACTCCTTGATTAATAAGGGTATGGCTTAATCCGCATTCCTGTCCCTTCAATCTCCACATTCACATCGACTTTAATCTTCGCCTCTGAAAATACCTGATTCCAGCGGTTTTTAGATTCTTTCCATCTGCCAGGATCACTCAACCTGAATATTTCCCCAAAACCGAAGACATCACTTTTTAACTTTTGCGCAGCCAGAATACCTTCCATTATTTCCTTTTTTAGTTCTTGCTCAGCCTTTTTCTCATATTCTTTTAAAGTCTCGCGTTTACTTATGTCCTTATTGCAGAGCAATTCAGTTATAGCTCCATAGGCATTTACTTGAACAGTTATGATTGCTTGTTGATTTTTCAATTTGACTTTTGATTTATTTTTCAAATGATTCACGATAATGTTGTTATAACGTTTCTTATCACAATGAAATTTCAAATTGGTTGTTTTTAATTTATTAGTAATGATTTGCAAGGACTTTGTTTTCTCACCATCAATCCAGCCCACGAGCTTCCCTTTCCTAAACACAGCCACCCCATCAAGGACGACAAATGTTTTTTCCATTTTTTCCAAGTTATCTTTGCTGGTTCCCGTTTTCTGGTCCCCTTTCACAGTAATCCCACTAATGTATGGTTCCGAACCAAAGTTTGTTAAGTCCTCGATAACTTCATAAATTTTTGTCTCCCCATGTTCCCCCGATGTTAATGAGGCATTCTTTAATTTTCCTACCAGATTTCTGACAGGGATTTTATCAATAGAGGATAGGGTATCCATCGTCGCCTTTACCCCTGAATCCCGGGCAATTAATACAGGTACATTGACACGAACACCTGCATCACGCTCAAACACATCAAAAACGAAGTTTAAACTTTCTTTTATAGCCAGCTGCTCACCAATGACAATTAAATGAATATGTGAAAAAATATTGCGTCGTGAAAAAATACTTGTAGAATTCAAAGCTGCTTCTGATAAGGTTTTGCCCGTAGATTTAAAGTCGACCACTGGGGTAGATCCTGTTCCTGCCCCTTTTGCTACGTTTTCACTAGGGTTAATCACCTGAAAGGTAAACTCGTAAAGTTCTTTTTTTGGAAGATAGTCGATGCCGAGTCCAATGACTATACCTATTTCATTTAATTCTTTATAATTGGAGAATCCTGAGAGTGCTGAAAATAAAGTTATGAAAATGCACAAAAATGATTTTCTAAATCGAATCATTCTCATTCTGTCTTCCTCACTCTTACTTTGTTCTTTGTATTGGTTGTAGATGGTCTTCTAATTAGGTTCTGGATGGAAAATCGAAATAAAACGTCTTTTTGATCATCCAGTCTGAATGGAGCCATTGGTGCAAGATAAGGTACCCCAAACGAACGAAGCCCGCACATATGCATGCCTATAATTAAAGAGGCAATTAATACACCATAAAGTCCTGCATAGGCTGCCACGATTAATAAAATGAAGCGAAGCGTTCGTGCGGTGATTCCAATATTGTAGTTGGGAAGAGCGAAACTAGCGATTGCGGTAACGGAAACAATGATGACCATCGCAGCAGAGACAAAACCTGCTTCCACTGCAGCTTGTCCTAATATTAGTGCACCTACGATCGATAAAGCCGAACCAACTGCTCTTGGCATCCTAATCCCTGCTTCGCGTAATACTTCAAAGGTAATCTCCATAATAAAAGCTTCTACAATAGCCGGAAAAGGAACGGCTTCCCTTTGTGCAGCTATACTAACAAGCAAAACGGTTGGTACAAGTGTCTGATGGTGGGTAATCATGGCCACATATAAAGCTGGTGCATATAATGCCAAAAAGAATGCCACTAATCGCAGGGTCCTTAATATACCGCCAATGTACTGGTTTTGATAATAATCCTCAGGAGATTGAAAAAGTTGTGTAAAGGTGACTGGGACAACTAGAACGTAAGGAGTCCCGCCGATAAAAATTGCCACTCTCCCTTCGAGTAAATTTCCAACCACTACATCCGGACGTTCAGTATTCTGTATAGTTGGAAAGGGTGTGTGCTGTTCATCCTGTATAAAGCTTTCAATATAACTTGATTCAAGGATCCCATCAATTTTGATTTTTTTCAGTCGCTCTCTTACTTCCCTAACAATTAATTCATCTGCGATTCCCTTTATAAACATAATTTCTATTCCAGTTTGCGTCACTTTTCCAATCTTCATCGATTCAATCCGCAAATTTGGACTTTGGATGCGGGATCGGACAAGTGAAGTGTTCGTTCTAAGGTTTTCCGTAAAACTGTCTTTTGGCCCGCGGATGACGGTTTGTGTAGTAGGTTCAGCGATACTGCGTTTCTCAAATTCTTTTGTATCAAGGATGAATGCGCTTGTGCTACCTTCAATAAATATGACTGTGTTCCCGGATACGATGGCAGAAAGTATTGGTTTAAACGTGTTTTTTTCCTTAATATTTGAAATGGCTACTGTTTGTTCAATTTCATCCACCACTGAATCTAGTTTCCAGTTATTTCTTATAAGAGGGTCGATAATGTGTTCATTAATGATTTGTGTATTTGTAATCCCATCGATATGGATTACTGCCAAAGCAGTTGGAATATTATTTCGCTTAATATAACGAACAATTAAATCTGAACTATTACCTAACTCTTCTGTAATATAAGCCACATTTTCACTAACATTCTCTTTCAATAACTCGTTAGTGCGAGTTGGCTCCTCTTTATTTTGTTGATTTTCATTAATAGAAATTGTTTCCACATAGACCCCCTGCTTACTTTCACCTAATTTTTATTATTTTTACAAATAAATAGCAATTTATGTAAATTTACTCCATTAATAAAAATAAAAGGCTCTTTTCGTAAAGTTTGTTGTTTTTGGGAATAACACTGTCCGTTCCTCTCCGCTACAGGCGCTCAGCAAACCCGCGGGGAGGAAGTCGAGCCTCCTCGACGTTCCGTCTGCGGGGTCTCGACCTTTCCTCTATTTCCCGCAGGAGTCAAGCGCCTTTCGCTCCAATCCACTCGGTGTTTTCAATATAGTTAAAAGCAACAATCTCTGAGAAAAGAGCCAAATAAAAAGACGGGATTGCTAAACTGGCAATCCCGTCTTTTTTCTTTATTCTTTTCCAATTCGTTACATACACAACCGCTTTCAGAGTGAGTCCGGAAATTTCGGCACTAGTTTTTTAGAGGACTTATTGAGTCGTGCAGTCTATTTCAATTGGTGAACTAACTGTTAAATTTTGTATTAGATAATAAATATATTTTAACCGGCCAAGGGTAACCTAATTTCAATTATCGTACCTTCATTCAAATTACTTTTAAAGCTAATCCTTCCATTATTCTGATTAATAATATTTTGGCAATTCATAATTCCAAGTCCGGAAACTTTTTCTTTTATAGTGGAAAGCGGGGTTCCTAAAAGTGTTAGCAATTCCTTGAGTATATCTTCGCCATGTATTTGAAAGATGATAATACATTCACCTTTTGAACCATTTCTTAGATGAATACAGATTTCTCCTCCATTATTAACTGCTTGGATGCTGCTCTTCATTAAATGGAGGAATACTTGTTTTAATTGATTCTTTTCACCAATGACAAATATAGGCGAATTTTCAACATTAAGTTTATATGTAATGTCATTCAGCCTAAATTGTGGAGTTAGTAAATCTAGCGTATTTATAATTAATTCTATGACATTTATACATTCCATTTGAACTGCTTGTGGCTTCCCTAAAAAAAGCAGTTCGCTCGTAATCGTTTCAATTCGTTCCAGTTCACTAAGTACCAATTTAGTATACTCATCCGAATGGTTATCCTTTTGATATAGTTGAACAAAACCTTTTACGGTTGTAAGCGGGTTCCGTATTTCATGCGCCACTTCTGCTGCTAGTTCACCAACTATCGAGAGTACATCGGATTGCATGATCATTTCTCCCATCGCTAATAAATAACTTTGGTGTTATTCATCTGATATATTTTTTGTGCGACCCCTGATTTTATGGCTGCAGATGCAACAGCTGATGCTACATGAACCACCACCCTTTGGTCAAAAGGATTAGGGATGACATAATCTGTGTGAAGCTCTTCATCAGAAATCAATCCAGCGATAGCAAAAACTGCGGCTAATTTCATTTCTTCATTGATTTCCTTTGCTCGAACGTCTAATGCTCCTCGAAAGATACCTGGAAATGCCAAAACGTTATTTACCTGATTAGGGAAATCTGACCTTCCGGTGCCGACCACAAGTGCGCCGGCAGCTTTTGCATCCTCCGGCGTAATCTCTGGCACCGGATTTGCCATTGCAAAAATGATCGCGTTTTCGTTCATGGAACAAACCATTTCTTTTGTAACAGCACCAGCACCCGATACACCCACAAATACATCCGCTCCTACTAATGCGTCCGCCAATGTCCCTTGTTTTTTCTCCTTATTTGTGATACATGCCATTTCATCCTTAAATTTATTCATACCAATTTTGCGGCCTTCATATATAATTCCCTTTGTATCACATAAAATGATATCTTTTACACCCATATTCTGAAGCAGCTTGACTATGGCAACACCTGCAGCACCTGCACCATTCACGACTACACGAATGTCTTCAATTTTTTTTTCCGCTAGTTTAAGAGCGTTAATTAACCCTGCAGCCGTTACAATGGCAGTACCGTGTTGATCATCATGGAAAATAGGAATCTCGCATGCTTTTTTTAAGCGGTCTTCAACTTCAAAACATTGTGGCGCAGCAATGTCTTCTAGATTTACTCCCCCAAATGTGGGCTCTAATAGCTTTACAACCTCGACAATTTTATCGGGGTCCGTAGTGTCTAGGCAAATAGGGAATGCATCAACATTTGCGAATGCCTTAAATAACAATGCCTTTCCCTCCATTACTGGCATGGCAGCTTTTGGCCCAATATTTCCAAGACCGAGTACGGCGGTCCCATCTGAAACAACTGCAACAAGGTTGCCTTTCATTGTGTAATCATAAACTTTGCTATCTTCTTCATAAATGTCTATGCAGGGCTCTGCCACACCTGGTGAATAGGCCAGACTCAAATCATGTGCATCCTTTATATCGACTTTAGAATAAACTCCAAGCTTTCCTTGGTTTTCTTTATGCAATTTTAATGCTTTTTCACGTAAATTCTGCACGCTGGTAATCTCCCTTCAAGAACACAAAGTATCCCTCTTCCCATTTCCTTTTAATTCACCAAACATTTGCCTTCCATTTTCCCGCTTTCATGAATTTCCCCAACTGGCTGCAAATCAACTCCACCCCGGTTCCTTCATGTAATAATGGTGGAGCAATTATTAATTGGTTCACAACCCCAATTCTTTTAGCTTCAATTCCCCCATATATTTGACCACTCATGATTACTTCCTTTGCTTTTTCTTTTCCAATCAGGGTTATTAAAGAATCCTCCCCAGGCTTTGTCGGGCTTGACCCTTTTAAGAAACCAAATCTAGCAGATTTAGTTGCCACCCTATAATCACATCCAAGAGCCAATTCAAAACCTTCTCCAATTGCAAAACCCGAAACTATAGCGATAGTTGGAAATGGCATTCCTTTGATTTTTTCAATAGCTCCGGTAAAAAGCTGCATGTTTGTTACAAATTCTTTCTGCATCCCTCGACTTCTTTCAACTTCAGTCTCAGCAAAAACAACTTTGCTTGTGCTCATTAACACCATCGCCTTTACCGTTTTCACCTGCTCAATTTCGTAAAGACAAACATTCATTTCTATTAAAAACTTCCTATTAATAGCATTTGAGGGAGGGTTACTCATTTTTATTACTGCAATCTGCCCTTCCATTTCCCAGCTGACTAATTGAGACATATTAATCCTCCTGGAAAAATTGAAGCAGTTCTCCATTTTTTAATTTGAAATCTGACACTTTCATTCTTCACTTCCTGTTTTTCAAGTGTCAAGCAATTCACCAATCTAACCATTTCTGTAATTTCAAGCATTTTTACCATAGTCCACCTCTTTCCATTTACCTAAAAATATTATTATTAAACGATTTTAACCTTTCAGTTTATTAGTGTAAAATACACATAAGTTGCGTATCGTTAACTTATAGTTAAATTTCAATTAAAAACTACCAATTTCGAACACATGAGGACGTAAATATTATATAAAGCAACAGCCAATTACGAAAGCTGCTAAAGGTGTTCCAGAAAAAAGAAGTCTCTAATCTATTAATCTTTAAAAATATTTTTAGCAATTATGTCCTTCATGATTTGATTCGTTCCAGCATAGATTGCCGCAACTGGAATGTCACGGTATCGGCGGGCAATTGGATATTCCTCCATAAAGCCATACCCGCCATGCAGCTGCATACACTCCCCCGCTATTCGTTTGGCCATATCGGTGATCCACCATTTCGCCATGGATACTTGGGTCACTACATCTTCTCCATTCATATGCTTGATGATGAGATCGTCAATGAAAGTACGGCCCAGTGCAACCTCAGTAGCCATTTCAGCAATTTTAAATTGTGTATTTTGGAATTGGCTTATGGACTTTCCAAAGGCCTTTCTATTTTTCACATAGTCTATAGTCATTCGAAGCATTTCTTCCGCACTTACTTGAGCTGTAATGCCAATAATCAGCCTTTCCTGCTGAAGTTTGTTCATCATATAATAAAAGCCTTTTCCTTCTTCACCTAAAAGATTAGCAGCAGGAACACGTGCATCCTGAAAAATCAATTCAGCTGTGTCTTGACTGCGCAAGCCCATCTTGTCCAATTTTTTTCCTCTAGAAAAGCCAGGTGTACCACGTTCAACGACTATCAAGCTGATTCCTTTATGGGCTGGAACCGCATTTGGATCCGTTTTACATGCTACTACAATAAGATCGGCATGAATTCCATTGGTGATAAACGTTTTCTCTCCATTTAAAATATAGTAATCCCCTTCTCTTCTGGCCGAAGTTTTAATATTGGCAAGGTCAGATCCAGCTCCAGGTTCGGTCATCGCAATGGCCGCCACCTTTTTACCGCTGACACAGTCAGGCAGCCAGCGCTGCTTTTGTTCCTCGGACCCATACTCAATGATGTATGGCACTACGATATCATTGTGTAACCCAATCCCTATTAAACTAGTGCCAACACGTTCCAGTTCTTCATTAAAAATGACTGAATATGCAAAGTCTGCGTTTAAACCACCATACCTTTCATAGACGTTTGGACACAGAAAACCTTGATTCCCAACCTTTAGCCAAAACTCCCGTGGAATAATACCCTCTCGTTCCCATTCTTCATAATAAGGAACTGCTTCTCTTTCTAAAAATTTTCGAACCGATTCTCTAAATATTTTGTGTTCATTTTGAATGTATTTAGGTGCCATCAAGGTCTACTCCTTTTGATTAATGATTTCCAAAAGAATTCATATTTTATTACTTAACATTTATTTCGCAATATTTATTTTATTTTAACTATTATTAAAAATAGTGTAAAATACATGATAGTTTCTTATCTTTAATTTTCAGTTAAACCTTGGAGGTAATTGTATGCATTTTGAGCAAATTCAGTACATTGTCGAAATTGGAAAACAAGGATCTATCACCACTGCTGCGGAAAAACTCCACGTTTCTCCGCCGGCCATTAGCAAATCCATTTCGAACTTAGAAAAAGAGCTCGGGATTCAAATTTTTAGACGTTCAAAAACTGGGATGGTACCGACCCAACAAGGAAAAGCCGTTATCAAGAAAGCATTTGAAGTAATTTCAAAAATTCACGAGTTAAAAGAAGAAGCGAAATTACAAGAAGGGTTAACAAAGACTGGGCTAAAGATTTCATGTTTACCGGGTTTGACATATTCTGCCTTTGACTCTTTGGTTAAACTTCAAATTGACTTTCCTGATGTCATAGTGGAAATCCAGGAAGATGAAGTAAGTAAAATCATAAAAGACATTAAAAAAGGAAAATGTGATATAGGGTTAATCGCAGCAAATAAAACAGATTTACAAGATGTGTTTGATATTAACTATAATGAATTGGCTATTGGAACCCCGTGCATCTGTGTTGGAAGAGAATCACCGTTTGCGTTCCATGAGTTTGTAACCCCTGACGATCTCATGAATGAATGTTTAATATCAAATAAAGGAGAATATATGAAGACCTTGCGGAATTCTTATTTTCCCCATAATCGTGTTGTAATTAGTACAAACAACATTGAAATTATTCGTAAAGCTATAATTGAAGGTTTAGGCATTGGCATTGCCTTTGAAGAATTATTTCGAAATGATAAAGATGTTCTAAACGGAGATATCATTATTATTCCTATGAAAGATAGTGAACTCCTAATTAAACCTATTTGTTCTATTAATTCAAATGACAAAAGGCTTTCACCCGTAGCCGAGAAATTTTTGAAATATGTACAAGAATATTGGTATTGATTGGATATCATCTTTATTTTTCTAGGAGGCGCTTTGTTCCATCTTTTTTCAAATCAGTGACAAACATAGCTTTTCTTACTGCATTCTTTTAATGCTCCAATACCAAAAGAATTAGGCGATGATTTAGCCTACATTAAGCAAGAGACCTTGCTTAATAAGTGAATCATCGCCTACATTTTAGGAAGAATTCTCTCACTTTGCCCCATTAATGGAATTCATGTTATTTTCCTGGAAACTGAGGACGTCTTTTTTCCAAGAATGCTTGTACACCTTCTTTTACATCCTCAGTTAAGAAAAGCTCCTGAAACAATTCTGCTTCCCGTTCGAGTGCTTTATTTAAAGGTAATTCATGTCCCTCATCTACTGCCCTTTTAATATTCCGCACAGCAGTTGGGGAGTTTTTACAGATCTTTTTTGCCAGTTGAAGGCCCGCTTGCAGCCCTTCTCCCTTTGGGACCACTTTATTTACTAAACCAATCCGCAATGACTCTTCTGCGGTAATATGTTCACCCGTAAACATTAACTCCTTTGCCTTCGCTTCACCTATAAGGCGAGGCAAACGCTGTGTGCCGCCTCCACCTGGAAATAAACCAAGTGTTGATTCAGGTACCCCAATCAATGCCTGCACTTCTGCAATGCGGATGTCACATGTTAGTGCAAGTTCACATCCCCCGCCAAGTGTATAACCATTTAATACGGCAATCGTAGGTTTTGGAGAGAAATCAATTTTATTAAACTTCTCATGTGTTTTTAAAAAACTTGGGATTAAATTATGATTTCCGATTTTATCTGGGAACCCTTTTATGTCTCCACCAGCCATGAATGCTTTTTCCCCAGCACCTGTAATAATAATCGCTAACACATCACTGTCATTGTTTATGTTATCGAAGGTTTCACCTAATTGATGGATGACCGCATCACTCAATGTGTTCATTGGCGGGTTGTCAATGATCACGATTGCTATTCTGTCTTGCTTTTCCACTTTAATTAGTGTCATTTGGAATTCACCTCAAGAAGAATTTAATAGGAAACATAACTATTACTCTATTATTTTGGCTGCATGCGGATAGCACCATCTAAGCGAATGACTTCTCCATTTAACATCGGATTTTCAATTATGGTTTGTACAAGATGGGCGTATTCACTAGGACGACCTAAACGCTTAGGGAATGGAATCTGGGCACCAAGTGAATTTAATAGTTCCTCAGGAGCTCCATCAAGGATTGGCGTTTTAAAGATTCCTGGTGCAATCGTTACAACACGGATTCCATAGCTTGATAGGTCACGGGCAATAGGAAGAGTCATCCCCACAATGCCGCCTTTAGATGCACTGTATGCAGCCTGTCCAATTTGTCCATCAAAAGCTGCAACAGAAGCAGTGTTGACGATGACGCCTCTTTCGCCGCTTTCATTCGGTTCGTTTTTAGCCATCTTTTCAGCTGCTAAACGAATCACATTAAAACTACCAACTAAGTTTACATTGATAATTTTTGTAAATTGCTCAAGTGTATGTGGCCCATTTTTACTGTAGGTTTTTTGCGCTGCTCCGATACCAGCACAATTAATTGCTGCAGTGATTTTACCGAATTTTTTAACTGCTTGATTTAATGCTGATTGAACAGCCGTTTCATCTGCTACATTTGTTTTAACATAATGGACTTGATCTGATCCAAGTTCTTCAACTAAATTACTCGCTCTATCATCGTTAAGGTCAATAATAACCGCCTTCCCGCCGTTTGCGATTGTATTTCTTACTGTCGCTTCGCCTAGACCTGACGCCCCGCCTGTCACAATCAATACACCGTTCTTCAATTCCATTTCCAAACACTCCTTAATTTATATATTAGTAGAAAAAAAATTATAATCTTTCAATGATGGTTGCATTTGCTTGTCCATGGCCTTCGCAAATCGACATCAAGCCATATTTACCACCTGAACGTTCGAGTTCATGAAGTAAAGTAGTCATGATACGAGCACCTGTACAGCCAATAGGATGCCCAAGAGCAACCGCTCCACCGTTTACATTCAACTTGTTCCAGTCAGCACCAAGTTCTTGTGCCCAAACGATAGGAACTGGAGCAAATGCTTCATTCACTTCATATAAATCCATATCTGCGATGGTAAGTCCTGCTTTTTCCAATGCTCTTTTCGATGCTTCAATTGGACCTGTTAACATTAGCGTAGGATCAGAACCAACAACGCTTCGTGAAATAATACGAGCACGAGGTGTTAATCCCAGCTCTTCCGCTTTATCACGAGACATGATTAATAGGGCTGAGGCACCATCACTTATTTGGCTGGAATTTCCCGCATGAATTTTACCACCCACTTGGAAAACAGGCTTAAGTGATGCTAATTTTTCTAAACTAGTATCCTCCCTTACCCCCTCATCAGAAGAAACAATGGCTGCTGTACCATCAGGCAGCGTCACTTGGATTGGAACAATCTCACGATCAAATCGACCTTCTTTTTGTGCGAGGGCTGCCTTTCGATGACTTTCTAAAGAATATTCATCTAATTGCGTACGGCTAAGACCCCATTTATCGGCAACACGTTCAGCCGAAACACCTTGATGAATCACTTCAAATCTTTTAAAATACTCTTGGCTATGGTCTGCCACCGCTAGCGATAATGTATGTGACATGACTTCAACGCCGCCGGCTATAACAACATCCATATCACCACTTAGGATGGCTTGTGCCGCAAAATGGATGGCCTGCTGCCCGGATCCACATTGACGTTCTACCACAACTCCAGGTACTTCAATTGGAAAATCTGCGATTAACGCAGCAACCCTGGCAAGGTCAAATCCCTGTTTTCCGACCTGAGAGCCGACACCAAAAATGACATCTTCGATAATACTGGGAGAAAGCCCTGTTCTTTTAATAAGCTCTTTTAGCGTATGAGCCGCTAACTCCTGGGGATGAACAGTGCTTAAGCCCCCTTTGTGTTTCCCAATTGGAGTTCTAACTGCTTCAACAATTACTGCTTCACGCATCGTATTCTCCTTCCTAATCTTTTACATATTTTTGTCTATTTGAAAATCAGTAAGCACCAACAGAAACAATTTCCTGTAATATGCCTATTGAGAATCAACAAGTGAATATTTATTTTTAAAATTTAGATAATTAAGAATAGTATAAATTCTGTTTTGTTTTTCCTTATCATTAAAATACAATACAAAATATTAAATAATGGTTAACTCTAGTAGTTAAGAAATATCGGTGCTCTAACAGAATTCAAGTTAATTCCATAGCTTGATAATATGCTCATACTTCAAAGACTTCTTCGAATAGCCTTTTATACTTTATTGGATTCCATTATAAACCGAGGTTGGCAGCGATAATATTTTTCATGATTTCGTTTGTTCCAGCAAAGATTGGCGGGACCGCTGTATCTCTGTACCACCTGGCAATCTCGTACTCCTCCATAAACCCATACCCGCCATGTAGCTGCAAGCATTCTGAAGCTGTTTTCTTTGCCAATGCGGTCGTCCACCATTTTGCCATGGACACCTCAGTAACAATGTCCGTATTAAGCATGTGCCGCTCAATGATATGATCCAAAAACGTACGGCCAATTTGAATTTCAGTTGCCAGCTCTGCTAGTTTAAATTGAGTATTTTGGAAGGAACTAATTGGTTTCCCAAAGGCGTGGCGTTCCTTAACATAGTGTAAGGTAATATCCAACATTCTTTCTGCGCTAGCTATGGCTGAAATTGCCACTGTCAGTCGTTCTTGCTGAAGTTTTGACATTAAATAATAAAACCCTTTATTCTCTTCCCCAAGAAGATTCTCAACTGGTACAATCGCATCCTCAAAAATGAGTTCTGCTGTATCCTGTGAATGCAGTCCCATCTTTTTTAATTTCTTTCCTTTTTTAAAGCCTGGTGTACCTTCCTCTACGACGATTAAACTTATTCCTTTATGGCCCGGTACTGCATTTGGATCTGTTTTACAGGCGACAACAAATAGGTTTCCTAAAAACCCATTGGAAATAAATGTTTTTTCACCATTTATGACAAAATGGTCCCCTTTTCTTACAGCTGTAGTTTTAATGGCAGCAAGATCAGATCCTGTCCCAGGTTCAGTCATGGCCACCCCTGAAATAATTTCACCTGAAACAGCTCCAGGCAGCCACCTTTGTTTCTGTTCTTCCGTTCCGTAGCTTTCAATGTACGGCATAACAATATCATTGTGAAGTGTAATACCGCCGCCAGGTCCCAATCCTAGTTTGGTAAACTCCTCACCGATTACGACGGAATAAGCAAAATCAGCATTTAGGCCTCCATACTCTTCATCAACCCAAGGGCATAAAAACCCTTGTTCCCCCATTTTTCTCCAAAACGATAAAGGGACTATTCGATCCTCCTCCCATTGATCCACAAAAGGTGCGGCTTCTTTCTCCAAAAATTTTGCAAATGCTTTTTTGAAAATGTGATGTTCTTCTTTTAAATATGCTTTAGCAGAATGATTTGTTAGCCCTGTTAATGTTTTTGCCATGGATATCTCTCCTTTTTTACTTTCCTAAATTTACTCCTTGTTATTTTTCGAAAAATCATAACATTTACTTTATTTTAGTTTTTTCCAATAATAATGTAAAATACATGATAGTTATCTATCTTTAACTATAAGTTAAATGTCGGAATGATTCGTGATAAGTTAATGTATACTACATAGCAGCACATATATGTAACTATGAGTTACGTCTAGGTGGGATATTGCCTATTCATCTTGAGCAACTCCAATATCTAATTGAAATCGAAAAGTCCTGCAACCAGCAAATCCATTTCTACCTTGGAAAAAGAACTGGGGATCAAAATTTTCACCCGTACCAAAAACGGGACGGTTCCTACGAAGCAAGGGAAAGAATTAATAAAATAAGCATACGAAATACCCTAAAAGCTTTAAGGGTTTAAGGAAGAAGCAAAACACCAAGAAGAATAATCCAAATCCGTTTTGAAAATATCCATTAACACCGCTCTTTGTTACCAAGTATTCCATGCATGATTAGAATTTCAAAAAAATATTTCCAAATGTCACGGTTGAAATTCGAGAAAATATACCCAGTAAAGTATTAAAGGATGTAAAACAGGATGAATGTGATATCGGTTTATTGCAAGCGGATCTCACAGAATTAGAAGAAGAACTAGGGATGGTTTATGAGGTTTTTAAAAGTGGAAGACTCTGCATATGCTTGGAAAAAAATTCAAAACTAATTTCACATGAATTTGTAACTCCTGAAGACTTAATAAATGAACGGTTTGTTGTTTATAACGAAGAACATGTTAAACGGTTAATGGATTTATATTTTCCAAATAATAAAGTGGCATTCCTTACGAATAATCTTGATATTATACGAAAATCAGTAGTAGCCGGACAAGGTATCTCCATTGGCTATGATTCAGTAATTAAAAATGAACCTGAATTGCTTAACGGAGATATAAAACTCATTCCCTTTAAAAATATTCATTCCAATATATCCTCAGATATCAGTTTTTGGTATATTCGTTCATATGACAAGTCGTTTTCAGAAAATTCCAAGTGTTTTTTTAATGTTTATAAATATATTGTTAATATCCTGAATAACGAAAAGCTCCCATCCAAGGATAAATGGATGAGGCTTTTGCATCTAAGATTCCTTCATTTCTATTCTTGCTCTGGCATTATGTCATCTTTTGTTATTGATTCTATAACATGAACAAGTTCTTCTATAATATCATTTAAACTCATAATGCTTGTATCTTTTTTTAATATGCTGGAAGTTTTGTATTGTAAAGTTTTTTCTTGTTCATTCATATTAATTCCTTCATTATAAAAAAAATCAATGATGGGTGATTCATTAATAAATCGTTTTTCTAACTCATTAGCCAATAACTGGATAAAGTCTTTGCAAAGATTTAACTTAATAGCAGTATTAAATGCTTCTAGCAATAGTTCAGTACTAAGGTTATGCATAATAGTCTCACTCCACTATACTCAAATACCTTCTTTTAAGTAAGAACATGAAGAGGGAATATTCTGTTTATATCGCAGTCAATAAATAAAAAAAGCAGCGGTTCAGATCATCACCGTAAAGCTGCTTTTTTTGTGTGATATAGGATATTTTTTACAAAAAAAGAATGATCCTATAAAGAAAGTATTTTCCTCTAGATATGTACACTATTTACTAGGAGCAACTAGTACACGCACACTATCTTCCAATCGATGAGCAATATGTTTATGAGTTTTTCTAGCTTGTTTTAAATAGTTGTCTGTGAAAGCTTCCCAAGTATTCAGTGCTTCATTTGTATATTCAAAGATTGCCTTGCTATTTTGTTCAAAAACCTTTTCAGTTTTTTCCATTAAATCAAATGCTGAGTTAATTGGAGTTAAATATAGCTCTTCTAATTTACTAGCTGCTTCACTTACATGACTCTTTAAAGATTCAGTCAGTTCATGAGTAGTTTCATTTGTTTGAAAATTATTGTTTTGGAATAACCTTTTACGGGAATCTCTATTAATTTTTATTGCTTGTTCAAAAAGACCCTTTAAAGTTTTGCGGTATACTCCATTATACTTTGTTGTTTCTTTTATTACTTTTAAGTAAAGTTCTTGGCGTTGTTCTCTAAATTCTCTTGTACGAGAGACTGCACCTTCAAATTGATCCCAGAATGTTTCAATAAATGAATCTGTAACATAGCTTGTTTCTTTTTGCTGCTCTACCTTTTGAGTCTCAACTTTTGCAACTTCAACTTTTGGAACCTCCAGTTTTTTAACTTCCATTTTTAGTACTTCTTCTTTTTGATCAATCACCTTTTGAGCCATTTTATTTCCTCCTCATTTATTTTGTAAATTTCTCTATTTTATCCTCCCTATGAAACAGAGGTATGTAGAGTTCAAGAAAGCTAGAAGTCATTTTGAGAATTTGTCATGACACACCTCACAAAATTTCTATATATGTATTTTACATATATGAGGTACATTTCTCTAATAACAAATCTTTTCATTATGGAAATAACCTTATATTTATATTTGTATTATATTATTCTAATAAGTTAATGTATACTACATGATAATCACATATACTTAACTACTAGTTACATATATGATGAATGTTTCCTATGCATCTTGTAGAGTGACCCCATTTACCACAAAAGACCGGTATAAAGTCACTCTTCTTGAAACTAATTCTACAGTGCTTCAAGCTGTTTTATTGATATAAAGTTTTAATATTTTCTATTTCGCTTCACGAAGTATTTCTGCATTTTCGCCTTTATATTTTCCTACCTCTGGTAAAGGTTTAAGTGCAACGATGCCAACCACAGTACAAATTGATAGAAACAAATAGAATAACGTCCAGTTAGAATGTCCACCACCCACTGCAAGCAGTACCGGAGCTATCGCAGGTACTATTGATTGTGGTAAAGCGTTTGCCACATTCATAAGCCCAAAATCTTTTGCGGAATCTTCTTTGTTTGGTAAAATACGTGCTACTAACGCCATATCAACAGATGTAAAGCAGCCAAGACCTAGACCCATGATTATGCAGGCTAGAAGTAATGCATTGTGGCTCGGCACAAAAGAGAAAATTAATAATGCAGCAAGAATCATGAATGCTGAGATGTATAAAAATGGTTTTTGTTTACGTAATTTGTCTGATAAGAGTCCACCGATAATGCTCGTCACACCAGCAGCAGCTAAAATGAGCATGTTCATTGTACCAACACTCGTAGTTGCTTCTTCTTTCGAAAATCCTAAGCGGTTGATCAGCATTAAAGTTAAATAAGTCGTGCTGCAAAACCCCATCATAAGTAGGAATTTAGAAAATATAGCCCATGAGAATTCCGGGAATTTACGTGGACTCGGATAAACTCTACTAATTTTTTCTCCAAATGATGTTTTTGTTTTTTCCTCTTTTTCTATAACAACTTTACCTTCATTAATAAAGAGCAAGCTAACGATTGGTCCAACAATAGATGCAGCTACAACAATTAACCATTTGATATGTTCCGGAGCTGTTTTTAGAGCCATCATAGCAACTAACCCGATTACAATTCCAATAGGCATCGTTAAGCCCAACAAACCAGAAACGGTACCACGTTTCGCTTCTTCTACTTGATCAGGAATCAATGCAGTGTAAGCTGCCATTCCAAAGTTGAAGAATAATTGTGCCATACTCCAAGCCACAATGACTTGCCATATTTGCGTAGCGAAAGCTATCCACACTAGTGCGAAACAGCCTAAAAGCGAGCCAAGAAAAATCCATGTGCGTCTGCGGCCAAATTGGATATTCGTACGGTCACTGACAGCGCCGCCCAATGGATTGCCAATCAATGCGAAGAAGGCACCGACTCCAGCCACCAAGCCATAGGATGTTGTGTAACCATGTGGATCAATGTCCACCATTTTTAGAGACAACAGCAGTACAGCAGGAGTCAAAAACCCTACCATCATAAAGGTATAACCAAACATAATTCCGAACGTCAATTTGCCTAAAGGCGTTTTTACTTGACCATTCAACCCTTTTTCCGTCATAATTCTCTCTCCTTATTAATGAAAATGATTATATTTAGTGTGACAAAAGTGTTAAATTCTTTTGTCATAAAGCCTGCCGTTTAAAAAGCAGACGAACTCCCCAAATTTAAACAGTCATTTTTTCTTGCACTGTGTTTAATTGATTGATCATATCTGCAAGCATTTCCTCTGTAAAAGCTCCAGGAAAGCTTACAAGCGCACGAAATGGCAAATATTTCAAAATTGCAGCCCTCATCTCAGAAGACTCGGACTCGGAATCTGAATTTGATTCAATTAATGTTGAAATTGGATGATTGGCAAATGCCTTTTTCAGCAGTTCTTGTCCAAGTGGTGCTAAAACAGGGTCCGCTAACACATCCCCAACTAACGTATTTCGATGAAGTGGTTTTCGAATAGAAATCGTTGAGTAAATATGAACGCATTCCTTTAATACAATGTCATTCGAAGACTTCCCAATTAATATTTCAAATTCTCCTGTTTCGACGTGCCACTCCTTTATTTCAACGTTATAATAGGCAAAAGCTCTTTTACTTAATGTAAATGAAACTGTTTTTTCTTCACCTGGCTGCAGTTCCACTTTTTCAAAGCCTTTTAACTCTTTTTCAGGGCGAATGACAGTGCTTTCTTTATCTTTTACATATAGCTGAACGATTTCTTTACCCGCAACTTTTCCAGTATTTCTCACATTGACACTTACTGAAATCGTATCTGTATCTTTCATTTCCTTCTTATTAATAGTGAGGTTACTATAATCAAAGCTTGTATAACTTAATCCAAAGCCAAAAGGGAACAACGGTTCCACTTTTTTCGTATCGTAATATCGATACCCGACAAAAATGCCTTCCTTGTATTCGACTTTATCTGCCTCACCAGGGAAGTTTAAGTAAGAAGGATTATCACTTAAAACCTTTGGAAAGGTCTCAGCAAGCTTACCGCTCGGATTAGCGTCTCCAAATAATAAATCAGCAATAGCTCCCCCTAGTGCTTGTCCACCTAAATAGCCTTCCAGTATGGCCTTGACTTTATCGATCCATGGCATTTCAATTGGTGCACCGTTACTAAGCACGACGATGACATTCTTTTGAACTTCTGCCACTGCTTCAATTAATTGTTTATGATTTTCAGGCATTTGCAGATGCTTACGATCATATCCTTCGGATTCATAGCGATCCGGAAGTCCTACGAAAAGTATTGCCACATCGGCATCCGCCGCTGCTTTTTTCGCCTCAGAGAGTAAGTCTGCATTTGTGTCATCGCTTTTAAGGTTATAGCCTTGTGCAAATGAAATGTTCGTATTTGTTCCAGCAACAATCTTCATTTCTTCAAGAATGTTATCAAGCTTCGTTGGGTTAATATTAGAACTGCCGCCTCCTTGAAAACGCGGTTTCATGGCAAACTCACCGATAACGGCTACCTTTCCTTCTTTTTTCAACGGAAGAAGGCTGTCCTCATTTTTTAATAACACCATACTTTCGCGTGCAACTTCTCTCGCCAGCTGATGGTGATCATCCTTACTATAGGAAACGTTTTCTTTTTTGTTATCAGCTGCTTTAAAAACAATATTTAGAATTCGTTCTACTGCTTGGTCCAGCTTTTTTACGGACAGCTCACCTTTATTAATCGCATCAACTATCTTCTTTTCACCGATTCCAAGGCTTGAAGGCATTTCTAATTCCAAGCCATTTTCTAAGCCTTTTACACGCTCATTTACAGCGCCCCAGTCAGAAACAACGAAGCCTTCAAATCCCCATTCGTCCTTTAAAATTTCATTGAGCAAGTAGTTATTTTCTGAAGCATATTCACCATTGATTTTGTTGTAAGCACACATAACAGTCCAAGGCTGTGCCTGCTTGACAACGCCTTCGAAGCTAGCAAGGTAAATTTCACGAAACGTTCTTTCATCCAGCACCGCATCAATCGACAGTCTGCGGTGCTCTTGATTATTGGCAGCGAAATGTTTTAAGGACGTCCCAACTCCTTGACTTTGAACACCTTTTACATGATTCGCCGCCATTTCAGACGATAAATAAGGGTCTTCTGAAAAATATTCGAAGTTCCTCCCACAAAGTGGTGAACGCTTTATGTTTGCACCAGGTCCAAGGAGAACTCCGACATTTTCAGCTTGGCATTCCTCGCCTAATGCAACGCCGACCTTTTGAATTAATTGTCTATTCCACGTACTCGCCAGTCCTGCAGCAGATGGGAAACAAGTAGCTGGAACACTGTCGTTTATCCCTAAATGATCAGCATTTTGCTGCTGCTTCCGTAGGCCATGCGGGCCATCTGTAACCATAATTGATGGAATCCCAAGTCTTTCAATTCCCTTAAGTTCCCAGAAATTTAATCCTGAGCAAAGGCTTGCTTTTTCTTCTAATGTCATTTCTGATATTAATTTCTTGATATCTCGTTTCATTATGAACCTCCAAAAAGGAATAAATATTAGAAAGCGTTTTCTTTATTACGATTTAATTGTATTAAGTTCTTAGCAGTAGTTATGGTAATTTTTTTTGAAAAATAGTATTATCTTAATTACTAGAAAAAGTTATTTATATATAGATCTTTTTTAAAGGAAGATTTAATATGTCAATTCCTAATAATGACCACTTAGAGTATATTTGCAGGCAATTGTATGAGACCTTAAAAATCCCGTTTTTCCTAATTGATTCGAATGGCGAACTGCTTTTTGAAGCATCATCAGGTTATTGGCAAAATCCACTGTATCCTGAAAAACTAGCCTACTTAACACAGCTGAGCAAGAACGATGATCCTTCAGATTACCCGATCATTAAATCTACTAAGTTACTTGAAAATTTCCTGGTTATTAATTTGAATTGCAAGGGTTCATTCCATGGAAGTATTATTGGAGGTCCTTCAGTTTATACAAATTACTCAGAAGACATGGTAAGAAGGATGATTCATGACTTTAATATTTATAAAAATCATGAAATCATTATTCTTTACTACCAATCACTTTCAGTCATCAAGCATCTTGATTTAACACGTACCGGAATCCTTGCCCACTATATGATTTATCATCAATTGCTTGATACGGATTATGTAATCCAACAAAATCAAATAATGGAAGATCCAGTGATTCTTACGGAAAATCCCAACCTGGAAATATCCATAAAACGCCAAAATGCTAAATTACACTATGATCATTTATTAGAAAAAAATTTCTTACATGCTATCACCCAGGGAAATAAGGAAGAGGTTTTTAAATATATGCAGATCGCTCGTGAAGAGATAGAATATGGAGTTCTTTCAAAGAAAAGTCAATTAACAAATGAAAAGAATTTAGCTATTTCAGGCATTACCTTGGCAACCAGGGCCGCGATCGCAGGCGGTTTATATCCTGAAGTCGCTTTATCCTTAAGCGATTTATATATTCAAAGACTAGAACAACTGCAGAACATAAATGAGGTAAAAAAATTATTGAAAAAAGCATATGGAGACTTTGCTGATCGAGTTCACTCCAGCAAAATTGAACAGGATTCGAAACCAATTTCACTATGTATGAATTATATTTTTAAGCATGTGTATGAAAAAATTACATTGTCTCAATTATCAGAACTGGTACAATTGAGCCCACCATACCTATCCTCACTTTTTAAAAAAGAAACAGGTGTTTCTTTGAGCGAGTATATCCAAAAAGTGAAAATAGATGAAGCAAAAAATTTATTATCCTTAACCTCCTATTCTTTATCCGAAATTTGTACTTTGTTAAACTTTACGGATCAAAGCTATTTTATAAAAGTATTTAAGAAATTTACAGGAGTTACACCAAAGCATTTTAAGGATCATCCTATCCAATGAAGAGACCATGGTAGGGAAATCGACTTTTTATCTGAAATTGGCGTTCTAAGACGAAGGGAATCTTCTTTAGCAAAGATTCCCCTTGTTTTCTTACTTTATAGACACTTGTTTTTCTTGCTCTTCATTCGGTTTAGCGAAATCATTTATTGGGCCGAGTAAAAATGCGGCCACGTGTTTTTCCTTGAGCGAATTGTTCTAATACTTCGTCCAATTTGTCAAAAGGAACTTCAGTGAGTTCCGGCGTGTAAACACCTTCGGTGATTAATTCGTAAACTTTTTTAAGATCTTCCTGTGTCCCACCTGACGAACCAATTAATTGGATTTTTTTAGTAACGAGTAAATTGGTACTGATGGTAGACTCGATTCTTCCAAGTCCGACTTGAACGACGCGTCCGTATTTGGCAACTGCTTTGATGGCATCGGCGGTTGTGGTGCCAAATCCGGCAAAATCAATAATTACAGATGGTTTCTTGGCACTTAGCTGTAACACATCTTTAAAACATCCTGCAGCGCCATTTTTGAGGGCTTCTTTGAATAGATCTTCATTAACATCTACACCATATACTATAGCACCAGCAAAGGAAGCAGTTCTAAGTCCATTCATACCCAATCCTCCGAGTCCGATAATTCCAACAACATCACCAGCTTTCACTTTTCCAGCTGTCATAACTGCACTATAGGCGGTAGTAATTGCATCTGTAGCAACTGCACCTAACTCGAATGATACATTTTCTGGCAACGGAATAAGTCGTGATGCACGAACCAACATTTGCTCCGCATAACCTCCGTTTACATGAAGACCAGGTGCGCTGCCGCCACGCGGCCCATTTGCGGTCCCAGCACCTAATCCGACGTCATCCTCATCATGCCCTTCTCTTAGAGAAACACCAACTCGGTCGCCTACCGTAAATCCGACGACACCTTCACCTATCTCTGCAACAGTACCAGCAACTTCGTGTCCAAGCACCATGGGTCTATGGTCAAGAGCATAAGTCATTGTACCATCCACTATTCCAACGTCAGAATGACACATTCCCGCAGCCTCAACATTGATGACAACCCAGCCGGGTTTGGCTTTCGGATTAGGCAGGTCAACCAACTTCATTTTTTCTCCAGCGTTTTCAAATAACCATGCTTTCATGTTCTTCTTCCCCTTTATCTGCGATCCATCTGTAAATTTGGATTAATAATCGTGATATCCATTGATCAGTATAATACAAAAAGCAGGTTTAAAATATTTTAATTTATACTTAATATAGGTTAAGTAAAACTAATGGGTGAACTACGAATATCAAAAAGGAAAAAAGGAATTGGCTGTGCTTCTGCAAAAGCAATAGCGATTTGTTTTCCAATCCCTGTTCCTCCCCCAGTAACAATTGCTGTTTGGTTGGTTAAATCAAATAATTCCTTAACATGCATTTCTATTTCCTCCTGTGCAAATTCTATTAAAAGTTAATTTTTTATAAAGTACTAATCAAAAGATTGTCAAATTGTTAGAATTATCCTCTTAAACGAAGTTCTCTTTTCAGTATTTTCCCAGAAGGATTTCTCGGAAGGGACGGAGCCACTTCGAGCACCTTTATATTCTGAAATTTAGCTAATCTCTCATTGCAATATTTAATTATTTGCTGTTCGTCAACCACCGACTCTGGCTTTAATACGCCAACTATCATTAATTGTCGATTAAATTTAGGCTTGATCCCTTCAATTTTAGCAAAAGGAAAAAAACTCTGTGTATTCGCATTTCTAGATACGATCACATAGAGGTGTTTAAATACATTACTATTTTTACCCTGAATTCTTAATAAAGCTCCATTTGTAATGACAAGTGTTATGCCAAGTTAATCATAAGAAATATTTCTTGATATTTCCGATTCACTTGTTTTACATGGTCTCTTATCTAACGCATGGTTGCTTTTTGGACACACTTTATCTCGCCCTCAAATGTTAAGCAAAATAACAAATGAAATAACCTTAGCCATTTAGAATTTATGGCTAAGGCTTCCTATTGCAATTGTATATGATTTGAATGAGGATTTACGATTTTTTCTGGGAATCCTTTTATATCTCTGACAGCCATGAATGCTTTTTCCAGCTCCAGTTAGAAGAATGGCTAACACATCACTGACTTTGTTATGCTTTTGAAGGCTTCGACTAATTCATGAATTACTTCTGTACTCAATGTATATCCTAATAAATTAAAGCTTTGTATCATATCTTGAAAGACTTTGTAATTAATCCCCATTGTTCCTCGTCAGATAGTTCACGGTAATTAACTTTTACCATTATAAACATATTTAGATAATTTTTAAGCAAACCAGCTAGCATCTTTACACCTGTATACATTTCAATTCCCCTCTCCTATACAATTTAATGTATGAGCCGCTAACTCATGTGGATGAACAGCACATAAAGCCCCTCTGTGCTTTCCAATGGGTGTTCTTACTGCTTCAACAATCACAACTTCACGCTAGGGTATGCATCTTCCAACTCAATTTAGTACTAAAATTTAAATAATTCAGAATTATAGCAATTTACCATATTTTAACTTCCTGTATCGTTAATGTAAAATACATATTAATTAACTTTGATTAATAAATAGTTAATTATTAACAGCTTTCATCGATGAATAGAATTGATCATCACCCAATTCTTTGCGAAGTTCGTTCACGGTCACGATTATTAATCAGAAAATTCATAACCCAAAAACAAAAGTCCCCATCCAAGTATATGGATGGGGATTTTCATTCGAATCTTGATTCATTTCAATTCTTGTTCTGGGAATTTGTCATCTTTTGTTTTTGATTCTATTACATGAACAAGTTCTTCTATAATATCGTTTAATTTCATTAAACTTGTATCTTTTCCTAAAATGCTAGAAGTTTTGTATAGTAAAGTTTTTTCTTGTTCATTCATACAAATCCCTCCATTTTTAAAAGAATGCTGAATAAAGAATAATTAATAATGTAGAAAAGTTCACCCGATTAAAAATGTGTCTCAAAAGATTTGTAAATTATTTACTTGGTTTAACTAGTACACGCACGCTATCTTCCACTCGATGAGCAATATTTAGGTGGGTATTTCTTGCATGTTTAATATAATTATCTGTGACAGCTCCCCAAGAATTTCGTGCTTCATTTATAAATTTTATGAATGCCACATTGTTTTGTTCAAAAACCTTTTCTGTTTTTTCCATTAAATCAAATGCTGAGTTAATAGGAGTTAAATAAAGCTCCTCTAATTTACTAGCTGCTTCACTTACATGACTCTTTAAAGATACAGTCAGTTCATGAGTAGTTTCATTTGTTTGAAAATTATTGTTTTGGAACAACCTTTTACGGGAATCTCTATTAATTTTTATTGCTTGTTCAAAAAGACCCTTTAAAGTTTTGCGGTATACTCCATTATACTTTGTTGTTTCTTTTATTACCTTTAAGTAAAGTTCTTGGCGTTGTTCTCTAAATTCTCTTGTACGAGAGACTGCACCTTCAAATTGATCCCAGAATGTCTCAATAATTGAATCTGTCATATAGCTAGATTCATTTTGCTCCTCTACTTCTGGAACCTCCACCTTTACAGCCTCTCCCTTTGGAACCACTGCTTTTTTACAACTTCTTCTTTTTGATCAATTACCTTTTGGGCCATAATTCTTTCCTCCTCATTTACTTTAACTATTTCTCTATTTTATCCTCCCTATGAAAGGGTGGTATGTAGAGTTCAAGATAAATTTATAAAAATTTCTATATATATGTATTTTACATATACATGTTTTAATGAGTCAATATTAAAATACCATATTTTCCATATATGTGTTTTACATATATGTTTCATGTGGTCAGTAATTAAAAAAATTATATAGTCATTTTGTCAGCAACCTGAAATTTACTTACAGAGAAAAGCCTCAAATAGAGGCTTTCTTTAAGATGAGATGTGAACTTAGTGACACCTTTGCCACTGTTTGTTGGCTTTCAATGTATTACGCTCATTTGACCCTGAATATTTTAGTTTTGAACTTGTTTAGAACGCTCGATCAGCCACTTATCCATATAGTCTGGACATTTGTCAGATAGAAACATTCCAATATGTCCTGTTACAAACTTCTCATAGGTCTTGTCTTTGCTAGAAACCAAATCCATGATTGGCAGACTTGCAGCTTCAGGGACGACAGTGTCATTAGCTGCAGTCATGACAAGTAAGTTTGCTCGAATATTGCTAAGATCAATTCTTTTTCCTCGGACGATTAACTCACCTTTGATAAGCTTATTTTCAATGATCAACTCATTAACTATTTGCCGGAGAACTTCGCCTGACATTGGAACATGATCCTTCGTCCACATATCCATTCTCGCCCATTTATCCATAAATTTATCGTTATGACAATGATTAAGGAGCATAGCATATGAACTAAAGTGAACAGGTGTAGAAATGAATCGGCCAAGATAGTGCATGTATCTTGCGGGAATCAGTCCATTTACATCAAAAAAACGATCAACACCTATTTCCTTATTTAGGATTGCTTCAGCTATTTTATCTGGCAGAATTTGTGTAATGACTCTAAAGTCAAAGGGCGGCGTTGAAAGAATTAAATTTTTAATCGGTTCCTCTGAAAAGGATGCATAGATGGAAGCCATTACACCACCCAAGCAAGCTCCCCAAATCGTAATCTCATCTGCATTGGAATGACGAAGAGCCCTTTTTACTGCTTTTTGTAGATAATCCACAATATAATCATCGAGCGTTATCCCTTTATCTTCATATCCCAGTACTCCCCAATCCAGCAAGTATACATCGTAGCCACGATTAACAAATTGTTCAATCGCACTTATACCTGGAGCCAGATCAAAGATGTATGGCTTATTTACTAAGGAATAAACAATAAATATTGGTGTACTATGTTTTTTTCCCACAGCAGGATAATGCCATAATGTTGCTTTATTTTTCTTCCAAACTACCTGTCTTGGGGTATGGTTAACCTTTGGTTTCGGATCATTCAATCTATTAATAAAACGATTCCATCGTTTCTGTTCTTTTATGATATCAAGTGATGGAATATTCTCTATTAATTGGGATATCATTGCCATATTCATTTCTCCAGTTCAGCTTATTTTTTATTACCAGCTTTAGCTGGTTCAAGTTGTTTGGATTTTTGCTTCTTCATGTCAGGTAAATAGTTAACCTCTGAAGAAATGATAGACTTCAATAATTCTTTCATCGAACTCATTTCTTCTTTGAGTTCAATATATTCTTTTTTATATTCGCTTAATTCTGCTTTTTCTTTCTTGAACTCGGATAATTCAGATTTTAAGTGATTTATCACTTTCAGAACTTCTCTTGATGATTCTACAGTACTCACAATTTCTTGATTCGTTTTATCAATAGAGTCGTTTACATTCCATAGCTGTTCTTCTAAATCATCAAGTTTTTCTTCAGTTTGTATGGCGATTTTTGCCACATTTGCCAGGTCGGTTTTTGTTGGTATGTTTAATTGCGAAGCTAACAATTCTTGGTTCTTACTAAAACGCTCCTGTAAAAGAGAATGTGTAAGAGAACCCCTACCTATTAGACGGACAATTTCCTTATTATCCGTAATCTGATATACAAGATCATTTATCTGTTTTTCCAATTGACCACTAAGTTTAGTTAATGTATCAAACGGATCGTACGGTCTGTTATTTGACATCCTTTTGCCAGCCTTTCTTTACTTTTTGGCTGTGTTATTAATCTTGGCTGTTGATTTCCACTCCAGGCGGCTTCGCTTTCCGCGGCGTTCCGGGGGCGTTCCGGGGAGCCTCCTCGGCGCTATGCGCCTGTGGGGTCTCCCCAGCACCGTACTCCCGCAGGAGTCTTCGCCGCCTTCCGCTCCAATCAACGGGTGGAAAAATCAATAATATCCTTTAACACAGCCTACTATTAATAAATCAAACATATATCTATAAAATTCTAGTTCACAAACCGAACTATATTTCCTCGCACTTTGGTGACACTTTACTTAATGGATCAATGAACTTATTAAAAGGAAATAAAACGTTATTAATAGGTTTGGAAAGTAAATGAATTACTTTTTCTTGACTATTGTGAATAACCCTTGTCTTCCCTTTTATCCTTTCCACTAACCTTTCTCGACTGTTACGTCTAATTTCAATATATTTCTCTGTTGTTTGAACTAATTTTTCAAGAAATTCAGGTCTTGAAAGCTTTTCAACAGGCTGCTTTGAAAACTCCATTACTTTATTATGGAATTGCTCAAAGTTTTGATTGATATCAAAATATGAAAATTTTGGAAATGCCAATGAAAGGGCTGTTGTGTATAAAAAAAACTGGTTTCTTGCCTTTTTTTCCCAATCTAATTGTTCTTTTGTAAACTGTTGAATAAGTTCCTTCGCATTTTGTTGATTACGTTTTACATTCTTAACTAAATTTTTTACTGATTTTAAAAGAACCTCTTCTCTTTGACTCGCTCGTTCGCTCCATACATCCAGTTGTTGATATACTTGATTCCATAGTAGATCTAAACTCTTAATTTCTCTAACATTGGTGCTAGTATTCTCTTTATACATTCAACTTCACCCTTCTTATATCTTTTTATCTTTCATTCACAGATTATTAATAAACAATGGCAGCTTGTATTCCGCCGTCTACCCCTAGTACCTGACCAACTACAAAATCAGAAGCATTCGAGGCTAAAAATAAGGCTGCTCCCTTCATGTCATAATTTGAACCTGAGCGTCCAATAGGTGTAAACCTTTTTGCCTTTTCAATAATAGGGTCTGCCATTTTTGTATGGAAGAATCCTGGTGTAATGCAATTTACTTGGACATTTTTAGGTGCAAGCTTGACAGCAATATCTTTCGTAAAATTGATGACAGCACCTTTACTTGCAGAATAGCCAATAGCGTCACCTATTTCTGGCGTTTGTCCACCTAACCCGCAAACAGAAGCAATATTTATGATTTTACCTGATCCTTGCTCGACCATTAATTTGGCAACTGCTTGTGAGAATAGGAATACACCTTTTGCATTTACGTTCATCACTTTGTCCCATTTGTCCGCAGGCATTTCTAACACAGGTGCTGCCCAAGTAGTCGCGCCATTATTGACTAAAATATCAATCCTCCCAAATTTCTTTAATGTCTCGGAAATTACATAATTGATATCATCTGGATTTGATACATCGCATTTTAGTGCAAGTGAGTCAACCCCCATTTCATTTAGCTGATTACAAACTTCTTGACATACTTCAACTTTACGGGAACATAAAACCACATTTGCTCCTGCTTCTGCATAAGCAAAAGCAATTTGTTTTCCAATCCCAGTTCCTCCTCCAGTTACGATCGCCGTTTTATTAGTTAAATCAAATAATTGCTTTACGTTCATGTCAATTTCCTCCAGTTGTATTTTTAATATTCCGAGAATTATAAACTTTTATAAACTTAGTTAATTATTCTAGATTGTCCATTCCAGTATTGCATGCGTAAGTCACGTTTTAATATTTTTCCTGCACCGTTTTTCGGCAGCTCAGTCATAAAATCAACTGATTTTGGAACTTTATAGTTTGCAAGATGTTGGCGAACATATAATATAAGTTCTTCCTCGGTCACACTATTTGCTGTTTTCAGTACTACCACTGCTTTCACCGCTTCTCCCCATTTTGCGTCCGGTACTCCAATAACCGCACATTCCAACACATGGGAATGCTTGTACAATACACTTTCAATTTCAGCAGAGTATATATTTTCACCGCCGGAAATAATCATGTCCTTGGCACGATCCACAATGTAGAAGAATTCGTCTTCATCTTTGTAACCCATATCTCCTGTATAATACCAGCCATCCTTGATTGCTTTCGAAGTTTCTTCTGGTAAATTCCAGTATCCCTTCATAATATTTGGCCCCTTAGCAATTAACTCCCCTATTTCCCCTGCAGGAAGTTCAGTTCCTTTAGAGTCGACAACCTTCATCTCCACTCCTTGAACAGTTTGGCCACAAGATAATAAACGCTTCCCTACATGATCTTTTGATTTTAGTAATGATACAATGGGAGCTGCCTCTGTCATTCCATACCCTTGGAAAAACTCTACCTGTGGCATCAGCTCGGCACATTTTTTTAATAATTCAGGTGACATAGGCGATCCGCCGTAAAGAAGTTTCTTCAATGCACTTGCATCCTTTTGATTAAAGTCAGGTGAGTTAATCAGCATATTAATCATCGTCGGTACCAGCAGCATGCACGTTGGTTTAATTTTGTTGATGGATTCAAGGACATCCTTAGGTGTAAATGAGCGGACAAAGGCATGTGTTCCACCGACCATGGTTAGTCCAAAAATCCCGCCCGCTTCGGCCAAGTGAAACATTGGTGCAGCGTGTAGATAGGTATCCTTTTCTGTGTATGGTAAACTTACCACTGCATGAAATGCATTCGTTAATATGTTTTTATGCGTAAGCATGACACCTTTGGAGCGGCCAGTAGTACCTCCTGTATAAAAAATACCGGCTACATCTTCTTCATGGATGTCTTCTACAGTAAAAGTTTCTTCTTTCTGCTCTCTCAGGAGTCGTTCATAGGAGTGAACTCCTTCTATACCATCAAACCCTTCTGCAATATCCTCATCCTCAGCCAAAACAATATGTCTTAACATTTTAACGTGAGTTTTAAGTTCAGGAATTATCGATAAAAATTCCTTATGCAAATACAGTACTTCTGCTCCAGAATCATTTAAAATATCTACTATTTCTACAAGATTAAGTCTCGTATTCAGCGGAACTATGATGGCTCCCGCTGCCATTACCGCATAGGTAATTTCTATATATCGAAATTCATTTAACATTAACTGCGCAACCCGATCCCCTTTATTTACTTGCAGTTGAATCAAGGACTGTTTTACTTTTGCAGTCCGAGATGCAAATTCTTTATAGGAAAATTGGTGATTCCCATCGATAATCGCTGTTTTCTCCGAGAAATTACGTGATGTATGACTTAATCCTTTTGTTGCTAACATTAATCTTACCCCTCCGATTAACCAGTGATTTTTTTACATAAATCGAGTTTCGCATATGCCCTAAATTAGTTTATTGGGACATTAATGCAGAATGAAATATAATGTTTTACTAGATCCCCTTATCTAAAATTGTACCCGCTTACTTTTTCTCCATGAATCACCTCCCTTCATTATCTTTAACGTTTAGTAACCATGATCAGTTTTCTCATTAAATCGATTAATGTACTAATAGGATTAATAATAGATTTAACAATTAGGACGGGTAAAAATACGCCCCCGTGTTTTTCCTTCACGGAATTGCTCTAAATAATAGTTAAGTTCATTAAATGGGACTTCTGTTAGTCTCGGGGTAATTAAACCTTTTGCAAGTAATTGATAGACCTGTCTTAAATCCTCATGAGTTCCACCCAATGATCCTTTTAATTCGATTCGGCGTCTAATCAGTACTTGTGTGTCAATGATCGCTTCAAGCTTTCCTAGTCCTACTACAACAACACGTCCATTCACATTTACCACCTTCACGGCCTCGGAAGTTGTCGTACCCATTCCTGCAAAATCAATAATGACATTCGGCTTAACAGATCTTAACTCACTAATATCTTTAAAGCATCCACTTGCTCCATTTTTCAAGGCTTCTTCAAAAAGATCTTCATTAAGGTCCACTCCATAAACACTTGCCCCAGATACTGCAGCAATACGAAGACCGTTCATTCCTAATCCGCCAAGTCCAATAATTCCTACAACATCACCCGATTTAACCTTACCGGACGACATCACAGCATGATAAGCAGTGGTAATGGCATCTGTACCAACAGCAGCCTGTTCAAAAGAAACTTCATCAGGTATTGGGATTAGACGAGAGGCACGAACCATCGTTTGCTGCGCATACCCGCCATTTACATGGATACCTGGAATACTATCGCCGAGAATGCTTCCGTTATTAACAACATTTTCATCATCCTCTGCACTCCCAGACACACCTACTCGATCACCAACTTTAAACCCAGTAACTCCTTCACCAATTTCAGCAATAGTCCCGGATACTTCATGTCCTAGGACTATAGGCAAATGAGATAACCACTTTGTTCCAGTCCCATCGGTCATTGCAATATCCGAATGACACATTCCCGCCGCTTCTATATTAAGAACAACCCAACCTGGTTTCGCCTTTGGATTGGGTAAATCAACCAGCTTCATAGGTTCTCCTACTCTTTCAAATAGCCAAGCTTTCATTTTTATCCCCTTTTTTCACTTTTTTTAAATTTGGCTCTGTTAAACGATATTGTTGTTTTTTATACCCTGTTGATTAAAGCGGAATGCGCTCGACTCCTGCGGGAGTACGGGGCAGGGGAGACCCCACAGGCGCAAAAGCGCCGAGGAGGCTCCCCGGCACGCCCGCGGGTTTGCTGAGCGCCTAGAGCGGAAATCAACAGCCATCGTTAACAGAGCCTTTAATCTAGTAAAGCATCGTTAGGATTGATGATTACGCTGTTAATTGTTCAACAATTCGAATTAATTAATGAATCTTGTTTCATTATAATTTAATAATAGGGTTTAGAGGAATTTAAACTTAATTAACATCATCTTAAAAATCATTAAAGGTTCTTTCAAACACATCGTGAAAATGCATTGGATCAAATATAGAGGCAACAAAATAGTTTTATAAACGCCTAATCAGAATAGAATAATGGTAAAATTTACATTCAATTAAAAATAATAGTAAATCAGAAGGTAAATCTGTTACAATATTAGACAAATCTAATTATTATAAGCAGCTTTAGGATAAATTAAAGAGGTTGATATATTTATGAAGATAGAACAACTTGAGTATATGGTGGAAATCGCGAAGACAGGATCATTGTCCAAAGCAGCAGCCAATTTAAATATCACACTTTCTGCTGTTAGCCAATCTATTTCCAACCTCGAGTCAGAGCTTGGAATCCTGTTATTTCACCGGAGCCATTTGGGAGCAACACCAACTCCCGAGGGTCTAATCATCTTAAAAAAAGCATATCATGCCATGAGTATCCTTCAGGAAATAAAAATGGATGCTTTAAACTTTTCAGAACCTCAATTCAAGGAGATAAGCGTTTCTAGTATTCCCGGGTTAATGCCAGTGGCTTTAAATACTATCAAGAGTATTAAGAGAGACTACCCTCAAACCAAGATTATTATGACAGAGAAAAATATGACAGAAATTACAGAGGACATACGGCAGCAAAAAGTCGATATTGGATTGACGATATTATTTGATGATTATTTATTTGAAATTAAACAATTTTTAACAGGACGACTGTTTGATAGTAAACTTGTATTGGTCGTAAGCCGAAAGTCTTTTCTTGCGCGGTATAAATCCATTTCCATTGATGAACTGTTAAAACTACCGCTGGTAATCCATAATGCTGAGATATTACAACGTATGCTGGGTCTGTTAACCAATGAATTCGGCCCATTGAATATATTATTTTATACGAATCACTCGGGTACCATTCAAAGGTTAGTACATGAAGACTTTGCCGCTACAATTGCGATGGATATCCCTTTTAGGCATAATTCATCTATAATAAGTAAAGAGTTTACTTGTATTGAAATAGAATTTTCTCGCTGGAGACCTTTACCAGTAGGATGGGTGTGTTCGAAAGATAAATTAATATCCGAACCGGCGAAGATATTTCTTGCAAGATTAGAGGAAGACTTTTCAAAAAGCTAAAACATAAATTCATTTTTATGTCCTATCTCCTCACCATGAATTCTATTTTTCTAAACTTATAAAAAAGCTAAATCCTCACTGTTAACAGTGAGGATTTAGTATTTAGCCTACATTAAATTACTTTTTTAAAGCCCTGATTCTGCTTATTTAGAAATTCAAGCAATAATTCATTATACCTTTCTTTACATTCAATGATAGGTGCATGGCCACATTCATCCAAAATGACTAATTTTGCTTTACAAAAGGTCAATAAGTGTGTCTGTCTAGCTAATATTACCGGTAAAAGTTTGTCGTATAATCCTCCAATAATTAGAGTTGGTACTTTAATAAAAGGTAACATGAATAAATAATTTGCTCCTATTGTTGCTTTTGCTGTTTTAATATATGTTTCATCCTTTAATAATAAAGCATCTTTTACTTCTTGGATAAATTCTGGTTTTTGATCATATAAACAATTGGAAGCGGCCGCTGAAACTATATTTTCTCTAGGTGCCGATAAAAATAGGTCAATTTTCTTTTTAAGAAACCACTTTGCCCCAGTTTTCGGAAGATATGAAGTGGTATTTGTTAAAATCATGGATCTTACTCTCTTTGGAAATAATTTGTAAATTTCTTGTACTATAATTCCACCTAAAGAAATCCCACAGAAGTGTGCTGATTCTATTCCTAAATGATCTAGCAGGCTCATAATATTTTTAGCAAAATTCGGTATCGATATATTTTCTACGTCATTTGATTCACCATGCCCTAATAAGTCAGGAATAATTAAATGATATGATTCTGAAAGCTCATATTGATTTTTCCAGCTTTCTTTTTTACTGCCAAAGCCATGAATCAATACCAATGGTTCACCTTTACCCATATCTAGATAATGGAACACCACCAACAACAACTCCTTAAAAAAGATAGTGTTATTAGGAAAAGAGTTTTCATAGATCGTTTGTTTTTTAGAACTAACTCCTTAACCGTAGTTCTCTTTTTAGTATTTTTCCAGAGGGGTTTCTCGGAAGGGAAGGGGCCACTTCGAGCACTTTAATATTCTGATATTTTGCTAGCTTTGAATTGCAAAAATCTAACAATTGCTTTTCGACAATATCTGAATCTGACTTTAATACAACAACAGCTTTTACCGCTTCCCCCCACTTCTCATCAGGAATACCTATGACTGCAGCGTCCAGAATATCAGGATGTGTAAATAGAACATCTTCAATATCCTTCGGATATATGTTGACACCACCGCTTATAATCATATCTTTTTTGCGGTCGAGCAAATAGTAGAATCCTTCATCATCTACTTTGCCCATATCCCCAGTCTTAAACCAACCGCCTGGTAAAAATGATTTTTCCATTTCTTCCGGCAGCTTATAATACTCACTAAATAATCCAGATCCCCGAACGACAAACTCGCCTTCTTCCCCAACACCTACATCTATACCTTCATCATCAACTAGCCGGACTTGAAAAAAGGGACACTGTTGACCGACACTGCTTGTTTTACGAATGACATCATCTGGACGAAGGATAATAAACGCACTGGTTTCTGAACACCCGAAAAATTCTGATAAATTTGTCTTGAACTTCTCGATAATCCGCTTTTTAACAGACTCAGCTAGTGGTGCTGCAGCACAAAGTAACATCTTCAAAGACGATAAGTCAAAATCATCAAAATCTGGAACCTGCAACATCATTACATATTGTGTAGGTACAAAAAACGCAAACGTTACCTTTTCATTCTGAATTATAGATAGCGTATCTCTTGGATCAAAATCTCTTGTAATGACAAGTTTGGTACCCGTCAAACCTATATAAAATGAAAATAAATGGCCAACACTATGATACATAGGAACAGATATCAATACAGTATCACCGAAATTTAATTTCCATTCAGTTGCCCCGATAAATGCCCGGTAAATCATCGTTTCATGTGTAAATATAATTCCTTTTGGTAATGAAGTGGTACCTGATGAGTAGATCATGGCCGCAACGTCTTTACCAGTCACTTCAATATTAGGTGGCTCCGTTGATCCATAGGAAATGAGTTTCTCATAATCAAGGTAAATGGAGGATGATTCTGTTCCACCGATGATGATTGTCGAATTAGCAGTAATTGTATGCAGAACGTCTAAGACCGTTTCGAATGCTTCCAGTTTTTCCACCTCTACGAAGGCATGAGTTGCATCCGAACTATTCAGTAATGTGCGTAGATCATTCCCTTCTATCATGTAATTAACTGGTACCGCTACCGCTCCTGCTGTAGATAGCGCATAAAAAACTTCCAGCATTTCCATTCGATTTTTCATGTACAATACAACGTGTGTCCCTTTTTTTACACCTGCTTCAATGAGTGAATTGGCAAGCGCATTTACTCTGTCAAACAGTTCCTGATATGTCCTTTTTGTTTCTCCGTAAATTACAGCTACTTCATTTGGTTTGTTTTTTGCATAAATTGGTAACCGTTCATGTAAATTTCCGAGGTTCATTTTCTCATCTCACCCTTTTATCGTTATGGCAATAACTTGAGCATTTCTATCTGAAATCATTTATTTTTCTATAAATACACCTCCCTTCAAAATCTCGAATAAAACCTTTTACTCATTACAATCGGAAATCCCCTTTATTCAACGAATGTTCATATGCATGCTCCATGAACATTTTAGCCGTATTATTGAAGTTGACGAATCTCAAATCCTGGGTTGCTCCTATTTTCCAGCGATAATGCATTTGCTGCAGTACAATGGCCGTTCTGAAATAAGAAAAGGTCAAATAGAAGTGGAGGTTGGAGACATCTCGCTTTGTTTTCGCTGCATAGCGTTCAACAAACTCTCTTCGATTGATAAAGCTTGGATTTGCTGTAATACTTGTGAGCCCATGCTTAAGCAATTCAGGATCATCATGCTGATTCCAATATCCGAGAGTAGTTCCTAAATCGAATAAGGGGTCGGCAATCGTTGCCAATTCCCAGTCCACCACTGCCTCTACTTTTTGAAGATCAAGAGAAATAAGCATATTGTTTAATTTGTAGTCATTATGAATAAGGACAGCTTCATTTGATTGGGGAATATTCTCGACCAGCCACTTGGAAAGCGTTTCAAAAACGGAGATTTCTTCCGTCTTGCAAAGCTGAAACCGTTTAATCCAGCCATGTACCTGTCTTTCCAAAAAACCATGCGGCCGGCCAAACTCCTCCAGCATGGCTTTTTTGACATCCACCGAATGTAGTTCTGCCATGGTATCGACAACCAGATTGGAGACCTGTTTGCAGTCTGCCTCTGAAAAGGTGATCCCCATTGGAAATTCCTTATCGAAAACCAATCCGTTTTTTCGTTCCATCACATAAAATGGTACTCCGATGATACTTTTGTCTTCACAAAATAAATAAGGTTTAGGTACATACGGAAAAAACGGATGAAGCCGGGACATAATATTTGATTCTCTTTCTACGTCATGGGCTTTTGGCGGGAGAGGACCGGAAGGCGGCCGGCGCATAACAGCCTCCCAGTCTCCACACTTTATGAGAAAAGTGAGATTGGAAGCCCCCGCCTGAAACTGTTTTATTGTCAATGGTTCATCTGGCAGCCCATCGATATGTTTTTGCAGATACTGTTTAACTGCTTCCCAGTTCGTCTCGTCAATTCCATCTTTTGACACCATCTTGACCTCAAACTCTTTACTCATGCAAACAGCTCCCAACAAAGCTTTTTCTTTCCAAAAAATTACTCGGCATACTTTCTAATTTCCAATTTCGCTACGGTTTCTTTATGCACTTCATCTGGTCCATCTGCAATTCTCGTCATCCTTGCATTTGCGTACATTCTTGCCAATGGAAAAACATCGCTGAGACCGCCAGCTCCATGTACCTGAATGGCACGATCAATGACCTTACACGCCATTTCTGGGGCAGCGACCTTAATCATGGCAATTTCTGCCCGAGCTGCTTTATTTCCAACTGTATCCATCATATAGGCTGCATTCATCGTTAAAAGCCGGGCTTGATCGATATCGATGCGGGACTCCGCAATCCAATTTCTAATAACACCTTGTTCAGATATGGGTTTTCCAAAAGCTACCCGGCTTTTTGCCCGTTTAATCATTAATTCCAAGGCGCGTTCTGCTGCTCCAATCTGGCGCATACAATGATGAATTCTTCCCGGGCCAAGCCTTGCATGGGCAATCGCAAATCCTTTCCCTTCAGCCCATAAAATATTGGATACTGGAACACGAACATTATCAAAAATAACCTCTGAATGCCCATGGGGAGCATCATCATATCCAAGTACCGTTAACTTTTGGACAATCTTCACTCCGGGAGTGTCTTTTGGTACTAGCATCATAGATTGCTGCTCAAATTTCGGGGCAGAAGGATCTGTTTTTCCCATGACGATCAATATTTTACACTTTGCTGATTCAGTTCCCGATTGCCACCATTTTCGTCCATTTATCACGTAATAGTCGCCATCTCTTTGTATACTGGTTCTGATATTGGTGGCATCCGAGGAGGCCACATCCGGTTCTGTCATACTAAAAGTAGATCTTATTTCCCCTTCCAATAAAGGTCTTAACCATTTTTCTTTTTGATCTTCCGTTCCAAAGCGGTCCAAGATTTCCATATTTCCAGTATTCGGTGCATCACAGTTAAATACTTCAGGAGCCATTGCTGACCGGCCCATGATTTCACACAACGGGGCATACTCTAAATTGGTCAATCCTGCACCATTATTACTTTCAGGTAAAAATAAATTCCATAACCCAGCCTTTTTTGCTTTTTCTTTCAGTTCACTCATTACCTGCGGTTCATCCCACCGATTTTGATTTAATTGTTCCTCGTAGACAGCTTCGTTTGGATAAATGTATTTGTCCATAAATTGAATCAGCTCTTGTTCAAACCGCTTTGCTTTCTCCGATTTTTCAAACATACTTTTTTCAATCCTTCTATTTTAAGATTATTTGATCAGAATGCATTATTTCCGGTAACCACCGTCAACTGGAATGATGGCACCCGTGGTATAGCTCGATGCATCAGATGCAAGGTACAGAGCCGTTCCGATAATTTCTTCCGGCCGGCCTGGCCGCCCTAACGAAGTTTGACTTTCAAATTTCTTCAAGACCGTCTCATCCCATGATTTTGAAATATCAGTCAAAAATGCGCCCGGCATGATACAATTGACGCGTACTTTTGGTCCATAGGTGTTGGCAATACCAATTGTAAGCGCATGCAAACCAACCTTTGCGGCGGCATATGGTACCTCATCCTTCGTCGGACTGACCGCTGTAATGCTACTAATGTTTATGATTGAACCTCCCTCACCCCCTGCCATTCGTTTCCCCACTATAGCAGATAGTCGAAACGGTCCTTTTAAATTTAACGAGATGACGCTGTCCCACATTGCCTCACTTACATCTGCCAAGGACTCATATAATGGCGATTTCCCGGCATTATTAACTAAAATATCAATTTTTCCGAAATGCTCATAAACCGTATTAACAAGTTCATCGATTTGCTCCCAGCGCCCGACGTGACATGAGATTGGCAATGCCCTCCTGCCAAGTGCCTCTACTTCAGCTGCCACCTTTTCACAGGCATCAAGCTTACGGCTGACGATAACAATGTCAGCTCCAGCTTTTGCAAACGCTAATGCCATTTCCCTTCCTAATCCGCGGCTAGCCCCCGTAATCAGCGCCACCTTACCAGATAGAGAAAAAATATCCTCCAAAGATTTCATAACAAATTTCTCTCCTTTTATTTTTGCAATTGCTGAAGTGGATTTACTATTTCTTTGTTATGCTCACCAAGTCCCACGCCGATATGTTTATATTCGGGCTTGAAGACAGAAGTCTTAATCGGGCAAGCTACCTGTTTTTGATAGCCCCCATTTGGTCTCGGAACTTCTACAATCATTCCCCGACTCACGATTTGCGGATGCTCACATGCCTCGGCAAATGTAAGGACTGGTTCCACACAAGCCTCGATTTTAGCAAAGATTGTTTGCCACTCTGCAAATGTTTTTGAAAGGAAGGCAGTCCGAACCGCCTGTTTAAAAGCCTGAATATCCTCTTGCAGCTCACTTAAGCTGAGTTCAATCAAGTCTGGACGTTCTATTCCTTCACATAGAAGCTTACGGAATTGAGGCTCCAAACTTCCTACAGAAAAATAGCGGCCATCTTTTGTTTCATAATAGTCATAGAAGATACCGCCATTTAAAAATGTCTGCTCGAGCTCAGGGGTAATTCCTCCCATCAAATAACCGGCTGCAGTGGTAGCATTGAGGGCAAAACTGCAATCTGTCATACTGATATCAATCCACTGTCCTTCACCTGTACGGCCTCTATGGATAACAGCTGACAGGATTCCAATTACCCCATGCAAGGAACCGCCAGCTACATCCGCAATTTGAATTCCCGCTGGTGCAGGTCCACTTATTTGACGGCCTGAATAACTTGCAACTCCAGCAATGGACAAATAGTTGTTATCATGTCCTGGGCGATGGCGGCATGGCCCAGTTTGTCCAAATCCTGTGATGGAACAGTAAATTAGTTTTGGATTTACTTCTTTTAAGGCCTCATATCCTAATCCCAATCTTTCCATAACACCCGGACGGAATTGTTCAATTAAAATGTCATATTCTACAATTAACTTTTTTACGATTTCAATAGCTTCTGCTTTTTTTAAATCAAGGGTAATAGACTTTTTTGAGCGATTAATATAGCCGTGATTAACAGAATCCTTTCCATCTCGTGGATACCCATCCCTAAGCATGTCGGGCCTTGCATCGGATTCAACACGTAAGACATCAGCACCAAGATCTGCTAACATCAAGGTTGCATAGGGACCAGGAAGCAATGTAGAAAAATCTAAAACCTTTAACCCTTTTAGTAGAGTCATATACCTCACTCCAATCTTAAAATTTGTTAGCTGCTACATTTCTGCTTGAAATTCCTAATAATATTGAAGTATGAACTTGCTCTGGAGATGAATAAATGTGGAAATCGATGAAGAGAAACTTGCTGATATTTACTAATATTTCCGGTGACACACTTTAAAACAATATTAAAATTTTATTGAACAGGGTTGTTCGAAATAAAATTCAAAATATTTACTTTATTCTAACTTTTTAAAATCAAAATTGTAAAATACATAATAGTTACCCATCATTAATTTCCAGTTAATTTTAGGCTCTTTTCTAATAGATTGTTGCTTTTAACTATATTTAAAAAGCTGAGTGGATTGGAGCGAAAGGCGCTTGACTCCTGCGGGATCAAGAGGAGAGGTCGAGACCCCGCAGACGGAACGTCGAGGAGGCTCGACTTCCTCCCCGCTGAAAGCAATTACCTGTAGCGCAAAGGAACGGACATTGTTTATCCCCAAAAAAAAATTTACGAAAAGAACCTAATTTAAAAAAAGCCTTTAATCCTTTAAATTCTAGGATTAAGGCTTTTCGAATTATCTATTAAATACTATTTAGAAACGGTAATCTTCCCGGTTTCTGGTTCATAAGAGATATAATTAGACTATATATATGGTTATTCATCAAAATCGATATCTTACTTCTGCCGTTTACGAATTAAGTCGCAAATAATGAAAAGAATTGGCAATAGCATTTGCCAATCCCTTAATACGCATTTCGACCGATTATTAAATGCATCATTAATAACTTTTTGATATCTTGCATTTTATTTAGGCACCCATTTTCATAATGATAAGCATGTAAACTGATGAAAGGATGGTTATGATGGCGATTGCCATTTTTAATTGGTGAATAGGTACTTTTGTGGCAAACCGTGCACCGGTGACAATTCCCACACTTGTACCTAGTAGACTTGCGATAATTAATGAAGGGGTATTTACAGTGCTTGCATGGGCAAAATATCCGATAATAGACGGAACGGCAATAACTACGGAGTTTAAGAGACTGACCCCTACTGCCACCCTGATGTTTACCCCAAGACTTGCTAATAACGGCACTAGTAAAATAGGACCTCCTGCTCCAGTTAATGAGCAAATGGTTGATGTAATGAAACCGAGTAAAACAACGATTAAGGAATGATTGAGAATTTTTGATTTGTTATCGTCATTATCTGAATCTGTGTCTTCTTTATTTTTCTTTAATAAAATGGATAATCCAGCTACCAAGACAAAAAAATAAAGAAGTAGTTTTGCCAGAATTTCCGGTATCATCACATTAATTTGCACACCCAAAAAAGCGCCTGGCAGACTGCCAATACTCAAATAAAGTGCCAGTTTTAGATCCATATTTCTTGATTTCCAGTAGGAATAGGCACCGATGATGCCTGAGACTGAAAAGGACAAGAAACTAAGTGCAAGGGAATCATGCACGGGAATTTTTAAAACACCTACATAAATCAAGGGCAAAAGAAAACCAGAAATCCCGGACAACCCTAATAAAATTCCGATAATCAAATTAGAGCCTATAACAAAACTCATTAGAAATAAATTAGTTAACATATTTGCTACCTCAATTCCGCCAACATTCCATTTGCGAAATATTAAATATTTGCCCTAATGGAAAGCTCCTTTAGAGCCTCCTTGCTTTCAAATTTTATTTTTTCTTCATCAAGAGTAAGAACTTCTCTGTTTCTCATTAATATTTTACCATTAACCAAAACATCTGTTACATCATTGCTGTTTACCGATTCTATGAGCGTGTTAATCAAATTATGTGTTGGCTGAATATGGGGCTGTTCGATATTGATTAAGATCATGTCCGCTTTTTTCCCAACTTCCAGCGTTCCGAACTCATGGCCCTGCAGCATTGATTTTGCTCCGCCTACCGTTGCTATTTCGATGATGTTTTTTGAAAAGCATGACCACCGGGTCGAAAATCCCAAAAGGCGCGCATTAAGGATTTATACACTTTCATCTTGTCAAATAAACTCAAACCAGAATGACCTGCTCCATCTGTTCCTAAGAGATTCCAATTCCTTTTTGCTATAAACTCGGTGTTTTGGTGAATTTCTTACCTGAGTTACTAATTGAGCAGTGGACAACTTTCGTGTCGCGATTTTTAATAATATCCATTTCATTTTCCGAAAGCAGGATACTAACCAAAGTGTCAAATGGAAAAACAGGGACGGTTCTCATGCATCAAATTGATGGATGAGAACCGTCCCTGCGCCTCACTTAATATACTCTTTTAGCCCCCACATAATATTTCGCCCAATACCCGGTATCTAATGGATAGGCGGCGATCCCCTTTGATGTGGTGGCGGAAACAAATTGGTTATCGCCTATATAAAATCCTACATGTGAAATTGTTCCAGGCGTGTTTACGGCGAAGAAAACCAAATCTCCCGGCTGTAAATGTGACCGGTCAATGGCTGCCCCTGTTTTAAAAAGTCCCGCAGAGGTATTGCGGGACATATTTACACCATGCTGATTGAACATGAAATAAACAAATCCTGAACAATCAAAGCCATTAGGTGTCGCACCACCCCACTTGTATGGAACTCCAAGATATCTCGCTGTGTTTCTGACTAATTCTTTCTTAACAACCGCATGATTAATGGCAGTAATTGTTGCTTCATTAATTGTCCCTGTCACAGGAAGACTGTAATCTGCCTGAAAGGTTTTGATCGCCTGAGTTGTTGTGGCATCATAACTTCCAGTCATAGTTGGAACAGTATAGTAGCCGAGTATCTGCAGGTTCTTTTGAACCGATACCAAATCGACACCGGGAACTGCAGTTTGTACTGGCCCAGATACCGGTGAAGCGGCAGCAGGTCCACCTTTTGGTACGGATGCCCCCATGGAAGTTGGAATAATTAAAATCTGTCCGACTTTTAGTATGTCACTTGTTAATTGATTGGCTTGTTTTAATTGATCGACAGTAATGTTATGCCGCTTAGTTATGGAATATAAAGTATCCCCCGGTACAACCGTATATTTCGTTTCTGCTTTAATAGCGGCAGCCGCTGGTTCGGTACTTTCATTGGCCTGAGCATCAAATCCATCTTTAGGAATAATAAGTAACTGACCAATATGTAACAAGTCATTTTGCAAATCATTTGCCTTTCTTAATGATTCTATGCTTACCTTAAATTTTGCAGAAATTCCCCACACAGTGTCTCCAGCAGCAACGGTATATTGAACATTCACTTGTTTCGGCACAGGTACTGGTACTGGGGGCTCTACAAAGGAAGACTCTTGGACATTATCGGCGGCTTGGGGAATTGTTAAAATTTGCCCAACTCTTATTAGATCTGATGTTAATTGATTAGTACTTCTAAGTGCCTCAACTGACGTACCTAATCTTTTTGCAATTACAGACAAGCTGTCGCCCGAAACAACTGTATAGGTTGAAATAGCTTGGTTTTGGGCAGTGGGCGTTACCTCCCGGGCCTGGCCATCGCTCGGTTCACTTCCTATTAAAATTGGAATAATCAGTGTTTGCCCAATAAACGTTGCATCACTATTCATGTTATTGGCTTGCTTAATTCCCTCAACAGTCGTTCCATATTTCTTAGCTAGAACTGTTAAATAATCACCTGAAGCTACGGTATGAAACGCTTTTGGGATGATTAAAAGCTGATTCACCTTCAAAATATCGGAAGTTAAATGATTGGCTCTTTTGATATTATCAACACTTGTTCCAAATTTTGCGGATAATCCCCAAAGTGTATCCCCAGATGAGACGTGGTAATAGATTGAGTCTGCGTGTGCCATCTGTGCTGGGGTGTTTCCGTTTGAATCCTCCGCATGTGCAGTAGTCGAATGATTAGTCAGTGGAATCGAAGCAGCTGCAACCCCTCCAAGGATTACCTTAATCAATGTTACTTTTAAAAAGGGGTACCTATTATTTAGAATTTGCTTAGCCATAGAGGTAATATCTTTTGTATCCTTGGGAACAGTCCCTAATTCACCTGCAAACTCCGTTAATTGTCCATCAAAATAAAGGATTAATTCAAACTCATCCCGATTGGGAACAAGTCTTTTTATTTCATAGGTTTGTAAATTCTCCATATGTAACCTTCTCCTATGCCTTAAGTTATGTTTAGGGGTATTCTTCGCAAAAAAGAATTGAATACAACCCAAAAGACAATATTCCCTGTTATTACCAAATTAGAACATGGGGACGGTTCTATGTATCAAAATGATGCATAAGAACCGTCCCCATGTTTCATTTTATTAAATGGAGGTGGTTAGGTGGAGATTAGAAGATATGAGCTGCTCCAAGAGCAAGGCGGGTTTACTTTAGTGGTATACCTTGATTCTTATTTGGAGGAGTTTTCAAATGAGCTGAAGCCCGCGGATTTGAGAAAAACAACACTCCAGGTACAAATCCATGAATTAATTAGAGAAAGATTTCCTTATATAAATATTACTGCTGCTAAGGTGGTGGCTGGATCACTTTTGGTGACGACGATTTATTTTGGATCCGCCCTTACAAAGGCAGGAGCGGAAACGACGACTGCAGGCCAAGTACAGCAAATCGGTCAATATGATACTTATAAGGTACAGTCCGGTGACAGTTTATATTCCATTGCGAGAAAGTTTAATGTAACAGTTTCGGCTATTAAAACGGCAAGCACTTTAACTTCCGACATCATTTATGCAGGCCAGGTATTAAACCTGCCTTTTTATACATATACAGTCGTTGCAGGCGACACTTTATATTCGATTTCGAGGAAGTTTAACATAACCGTTGATAGTATTCGTTCTTATAATCAGCTTCCGAGCGATATCCTTTCGATAGGACAAAAAATTAGGATTCCTAGAACTTTGGAGCAAACTACAGCTACTGTTTCACTAGCACCAACGCCGACACCTGCTCCGGAACCCGCGCCTGCTCCAGCACCTGCTCCTGCTGTGGAAACCAAAACAAGTACGTATCAAGTTGCGGCGGGAGATACCTTATATCAAATAGCAAAAAAATTCGCCACTACCGTGGATACAATCAAAAACCTAAACAACTTAACTACTGATAGCATTTTTATCGGCCAATTCTTAATTGTTCCGCAGACGCAAACCGCTCAAAACCAAGAACCAGTACAAACGCAGACGCCGCCTGCTCCAGTAACCGCCACAACTTATACAGTGGCATCAGGCGACTCTTTATCACTTATTGCCAAACGGTTTAACACCACTGTGGAGCAAATTAAAGCAGCAAATAATTTAACAAGCGATTTGATTTTTGTCGGCCAGATCCTAACGATTTCAGCAGGCAGCTCAGTCCCTGCCGATACTACAGCACCTGCAGCACCTTTCCTAAACTCAATTAGTAAAATTACTTCAATCAATCAGGCAAGTACTTCCCTTTCAGGGACTACAGAAGCAAACGCAACAGTTTATCTAACACTATTAGATGGAATCAGTCCAGCAAAAATGCTTCAAATAAAAGCTGATGCCAGCGGCAGGTTTGAAACAAAAGTGGACACTTCCAGCTCACCGGACGGAACGATTACAATTACAGCTGTGGCAGCCGACCAGGCAGGAAACCGAAGCCCTGAAAGCCGATTAATAGTCACGAAAGATACTATTATCAATGAGCCTGTCCTGGATAGTACCGTAAAGGTAACGATTGAGAATGTAAAAGATTACACCCTTTTTGGAGTAACCGACCCTGGAGCCTTCGTGGATTTGACCGTTTCAGACGGTGTCCATCCTAATGTAACCATGAGAGCTATTGCCAATGAAATAGGCGAATTTCGTGCAAATACCGATTTAATTTCTTTAAATGACGGGCAATTAACCGTCACCGCTCGTGCCATCGACCCATCAGGAAACATTAACGCCATTAGACAAACCACGATTACAAAAGAAACTAGCCTGGGTGCGCCGCTGATTGGCAATACGAAAATCATTAACAGTCTAACAGCCGCAATTTATCCGATATTCGGGACTGCCCGGCCGGGATCAAGAGTGGACATATTTGTTTCAGATGGGAGTTTAGGAGATGCGATCACTACTACTGCTGTTGCAAATGCCAACGGCGAATTTATTGCTAATGTAGATGTAACTTCCCTGAGGGATGGTACCCTCATCATTTCGGCTGTGCAAACAAGTCCAACAGGAATCAAAAGTTCTACTGGAAAAATGAATGTTGCCAAAGATACAAGTGCCCCAATTGCACCAATTTTAAATAATAACAATTATATTAATCAGGAAAACCAGAACTCATTTTTGCTAAACGGAACTGCCGAGCCTAATGCACAGGTGAACATCAAAGCCTTCGATGGTACAGGCAAGATCGTTGAATTAATCGGACAGGTAAATGGAACTGGTGGATACACTATTCCCGCAGACCTGTCCAGTCTAAATGATGGTGATATCCGATTTGAAATCACTCAAGTAGACCAAGCCGGAAATATGAGCCCATTGGCCGTCAAGACACTGAACAAGGATACACTCGGTCCTGCGAGTATCCAATTTAACCAGCCTCCAAATATTTTTAGCGGAAACGTCAACTCATATAATCTAAGTGGTACTGCTGAACCGTTAATCACACTGGACTTGACCATTTCAGATGGTGTAACCAGCCTGGTTAAAACCACCGGAACGGATTCGCGAGGCAATTTTTCTCTGCCTGTTGATGTTAGCAGCCTGAAGGATGGTGATATTACAGTAGCCATTATGGCCGCTGACGCTGCCGGTAACAGGAGCAAACTTCAGCCTCTGACCATAACAAAGGATACAACTGCACCTGAAGTGCCAGTAACAACCATGGCACCATATGTCAATCAGTTGAATCAGGGGCAATTTTCCGTTAGCGGTTCATCTGTTGAAGAAGGTGCTTCGGTTAAGATCACCGTTAGCGATGGGACCACTAATATAGCCAAAACCGCCATAATTTCAAACGGCAAATTTAATTTCAACTTTGATTTAGCCAGTTTGAAAGATGGATCCTTAACGCTGGAAATCATGCTGACAGATAAAGCAGGAAATGCAAGTATCGTACAAACTTCAACAGTTGTAAAAGATACTGTAGTTCCAAACCCAGTCGTATCCAAAAACGGCTTTGGTTTTGAAAATAAACGTCCGATATTTACAATACTTGGCACAGCGAAACCCTATTCCGTCGTTAATGCGACCATTCGCAGCACAAATGGGGCAGAGTTATTGAGTACCTCTGGGACAGCGGACGCAGAAGGTTTTTATACCTTAAAATTCTATTTAGACCAAGCTGATATGACCGGGGCCGCGACGGCTTCTGTTTATCAAACGGACTTTGCTGGAAATATCAGTACCTTAGCCTCGGTTCCGCTTTACAGCCATACAGCTGCAGCTGGCGAAACCTTATATACGATTGCCAAACGGTATAACACCACCGTAGAGGCATTAATGGCATTAAATCGGCTGGCTATTGATGTTATACAGCCAAATCAGCTATTACATTTGCCTGTAACAGCAAGTGAAATCGTCAATCTCGGCTATATGTATTTTGGCAATACTCAAGATTACGTTTCGATGGTGAACCAAACATCCAGCTCCGTCAACACCGTGTCACCCAGTTATTTTGACATTAATGCCAATGGTACATTGAAACTAACGTACAGCTTGGACCCAGCCTTCATTTCAGCGATGCATTTGCAAGGAATCCGAGTTGTCCCATTCTTAAGCAATCATTGGGACCGAAATCTCGGCCGGGCATTGCTCGCCAATAAAGAGCTGGCCGCACAGCAGATTGCCGATGCCGTAGCCCGCTATAATTTGGACGGTGTCAATGTGGACATTGAAAATGTCACGGAAGTGGATCGGGCTAACTATACTGAGTTTGTTCGGTTATTGCGTGAAAGGATCCCAGCTTGGAAGGAAGTTTCCGTTGCCGTGGCGGCTAATCCTAACGGCTGGACGACAGGATGGCATGGTTCGTATGACTATAACAGCTTGGCTAAGTATGCTGATTATTTAATGATCATGAGTTACGATGAAAGCTATCCGGGTGGAGAAGCTGGACCTGTTGCCAGTGTCCCTTGGGTGGAAAGGTCAGTCCAATATGCCATCAATCAAAATGTTGCAGCCAATAAACTTGTCTTAGGTATTGCCCAATACGGCCGATATTGGATTCAGGGGCAAACCTATGGAGGGTTTGGAATTTCCAATTGGCAGGTGGAACAATTAATAAAACAATATAATGGAACGGTTGTTTTTGATGAAGTAAGCAAAACACCAAAGACAATTATTACCATTAAAGATGGAGACTCAAAGCCAGTTGTCGGCGGGACCACTTTGGCAGCCGGAACCTATACCATCTGGTTTGAAAATGAGGAATCTATTCGGCAAAAATTATTGCTAGTCAGTAAATACAATTTGCGGGGTGTCGGAAACTGGAGTATCGGCCAGGAGAACAAGGAAGTATGGAACAGCTATGCCACTACCCTCCCAACAACATTAGCTGTGGCCCTGACTCCTCCAATTGTTGAGGCATCAGCGCCGCCTGTAACTGCGGCTCCAACATACATTTCTTATACAGTGGCTGCTGGAGATACTTTATATTCACTTGCGAAACACTACAATACTACCGTCAGTCAAATAAAAGAAATCAATAATTTAACTTCGGATAGTCTTTATATTGGACAGGCATTAAAATTACCGAATTCGACCAACGAGATGGTTACAGATACAGCACCTGCTACTACCGCACCTGCCACCACCACCGTGGCCTATACGGTAGCGCCGGGTGATTCTTTATCGATTATTGCAAATCGGTACAATACGACGGTGGCAGCCATAAAAGAAGAAAACCATTTAACAGCTGACACGATTTATGTTGGGCAGACCTTAAAAATCACGACAACAAACACTACACAAGTGAATGCAACAGTCATTACTTACAAAGTGGTATCCGGTGATTCCTTATCCGCCATTGCGAAGCGGTATAACACCACGGTCACCGCTATTAAAGAGCTAAACGGCTTATCAACAGATACAATTTATGTGGGACAAACTTTAAAAATACTAGAATAAGACGCAAGGACGGTTTTTTTGCATCATTGATGATGCAAAAAAACCGTCCCCATGTTTCACATGCATTAGTATTGTATGGTTTTCAGATTGTGTATGGGAAAATCTGCCGCAAATAGTTGAATCACCTTTATTAGCTTGCATAAAAAAACCTATAAAGTGACTTTTTTCAAAAAGTCCACTCTATAGGTTCCTTGTTATTACTTCAGATCCTTACTGTATTCTCTCATCTGCCCGCCGTTTTTATTGTCATATGCAATTAACACTACGCCTAATTCATGTTCCAGCTGCTTGATCTTTTCCTTCTGATTTTCTGTGATATCGGCTATCTGATACATTATCCCACTCCTTGTTTAAAAGAATCATGGGATTATTTTCACCAGATCCATTAGGATTATACGATACAAGCAGCTAGCAATTAAGTTAATCAATTAGTATTTTCGCTGCTCTTTCTCGTTTAACTCGATAATGTTTACTAGCTCCTCAATAATATCGTTTAACCTCATCATGCTTGTGTCTTTATTAAGGATTCGAGAAGTTTTATAAAGCAAAATTTCTTCTTGATCACTCATAAAAAAGCCTCCATTCGATGTAGGTTCCCTAATTCCATTCCCTACTTATATATGTAATTTACACCTATTATACAACAGAGAACCTTTATATGTAAATTACATATATATAAATTTTCCCTAAAAGACAAGGACAGTTCTTGCGTCTCTATTTCATGACACAAGAAAACTGTCCTCGTGTTTCACCCCTGTTTCAAAAAGGAACCTGTGTCTAAGACTCAAGTTCCCTCTACGATCTTATTTGCAGCTTTTCTCGCTCTCAAAAATCGGACTAGGTTTAAAACAATAACTTTTGAAACAGCGTAGGTTGGGACCGCCAAGACCATTCCGAGTACGCCTGCCAGGTTGCCTGCAGCCAATAAAATAATGATGATCGTTGCCGGGTGTGTATCCAATGATTTACCTAAGATCATCGGTGACAGGAAGTTCCCTTCAATTTGCTGAGCGACAAGGATCACGACGATAACCAATAAAGCTTTCGTTGGTGACTCAAACAAAGCAACAAGGACAGCGGGGGCGCCGCCAATGATTGGACCTACATAAGGAATAATGTTGGTAAAGGCAACAATGATCGCCAAAATTAGCGCATAAGGCAAATCAATGATTAAATACCCAATAAAGGACAAGGTTCCGACTGCCAGAGCAACCATAACCTGCCCCTGAATGTAAGCGGACAGCGTCTCCCCTGTTTCTTTCAAAATCTTTAGTCCTTCGTCTCTGTAACCTGCCGGAATAAAATTTGAAACGGCTTTTGGAAAATTATGACCATCCTTAAACATGTAAAATAATAGAAATGGTACTGTGACAAGAATAATAGCTAGATTGGTGACCATTCCAAATAAACCCAATAGTGCGTTGGTCAGTGTTTTTGGCAATGTATTGGCATATTCCATTAACCGTTGCTGGACCGTGTCAATAATTTCACTTTGGGTATCCCGAAAGCTTTTAAACTCTGAAGATTTAACCATATTTTTTAAAAACTCAGTAGTGTCATGAGCAAAGACCGGCAAATTATTGGCAAGGTCCGTCGCCTGTTTAGATACGATTGGAACCAAGCTGCTAATCGCCAGCACAAGGAGGCCAATAAACCCGACATATATGATAAGGATCGAGGCTATTCTTGGCAGCTTTTTACGTTCGAGAAAATTCACCAGCGGGTTTAAAAGGAAATAAAGAAATCCAGTAATCAGAATTGGAAAGAAAACCGTAGAGAAAAAGACTCCTATCGGCTTAAACATGAAGGTGATTTTTGTTGAAACGAAAATAATCGATAAAATAAGTAAAATTTGTATGAGCCAGAATTGTAATTTTGATTTTGACACGTGTGTACCCCTTGCCTCAATATTTGGGTTAAAGTATATCAAAGTATTGGAATAATATACAGTATTTTCATAGCATTTTTATATGTTCTTGTTAAAAATTATTACAACACATCTCACAATTATGAAACTGATTTGAAAAATCTATAGAAATATAGGGACGGTTCTTGCGTATCAAACGTAAGAACCGTCCCCTTTTTCCCTTATGAAGTCCCATTAAAACATACTCAACCGATATTTCCTTGACAATAGTTCGAGAAGTTTAAGTCCAGCCACACTGTTCCCTTTCTCATCCAAAGCAGGACCAAAAATACCAATTCCAAATTTACCAGGAACAGCCCCCATGATTCCTCCTGAAACACCACTTTTAGCTGGGATGCCTATTTTTATGGCGAATTCGCCCGATGCATTATACATTCCGCACGTAACCATAAAGGTTTTGCAAATTCTCGCTACATCGTCTGGCATAATCCGCTTTCCGTTTAAAGGATCCACTCCATCCATGGCAATAATCATACCGATTCTAGCCAAGTCCAAACAATTCATTTCCACCGCACACTGTTTGGTATATAAATCCAATAATGTTTCGACATCCTCGGTAATAATTTTATGCTGCCTTAGGAAATAACATAATGCCCGGTTTAAATCAGCCGATTCAAACTCGGAGCGGGCTACCTTTTCGCTATAGCCAATATCCGGGTCGCCTGCCAATTCCCGGATAAAGCCTAATAATCGATTGAACCGATCCTCCACTGAATCCCCTTTGATCATATGGGTTACGACAAGTGCCCCGGCATTGATCATCGGGTTTAATGGTTTGGCCGGAGCCATTGTTTCTAATTTAGCAATTGAATTAAATGGATCTCCGGTCGGCTCCATCCCAACCCTTTCAAACACATTGAGAAAGCCATTTTCCATTAGAACAAGTGCCAAGGTTATAACCTTTGAAACACTTTGAAGAGTAAACTTTTTATCAATATCACCAGCTGAAATACATCTTCCGTCAGGATAGTTGATCGCAATCGATAAAGCATGAGGATTTGCTTTACCCAACTCAGGAATATAGTCTGCGACCTTTCCCTCTTTTGTACATCTTTTTGCTTCTTCCACCAATTGCCTTAATTCGTCACTTGATTGACATGACATTCTGCATCACCCATAGTAGTATGGGCGAATAATTTTGCCATCATTCACTATATAAAAAGGCCTGGCTTATAAGTTTGAGCCAGGCCTAAACTTTATTCTTATTTTTCAAAAACAGCATTGGATAATAGTCGGAACAAGTAATCTGTATGATCACGGAAGCCAGCTTCCAATCCAATCAGAGTGACGTCTTTATCCTGCTCTTTCACAATGACAGCCTGGCCCTTTGCTTCCGCTTTTTTATTAATCCAATGGCCAGCCATAAAGAATTTATCTTCGCTTCCTAAACTAGCTATTACTTCATCATTGCCTGTACCAGTATACCAAACGGGACGGTAAACAAAACCAAGATCATCCTGGCCGTATCCGGCAGATACACCAGTTCCTGAATAATTTACCTTTACGATTCCGTTACTGTTAGATCCGGCGGTATTAATGGTATCATCAGTAAGCCCTAAGGTTTTGGTTGCGCTCGATGCCCCTGCACCTACAGCAATATATTTTCCGCCATTACTTACAAATTCACTAACTTTGGATTTAAATGCATCAAATTGACCGGCATTTTCGAACCCAAATTCTTTATTTGCTGCTGATAATCTTTCAGGCAAGGAGATGAGACTTTCTGTACCGCTATAAACAAATACATCGAACCCACTAAGTCCATTTTCAGCCACCTCAACCGGCGTCACTTCCGTTACAACAAAACCAAGTCGTTTGAGGGCAAGCTTTGTCCCGCTGTGAGACTGTTGTTTTCCCATGCCGCCGTCCTTTAAGATCGCCACTTTTAAGCTATTTAATTTAGCTGTATTAGCTGGTACCTTTTCAGCGCTTCTCACTTGAAGGCCAGATTCCTTGACCTCTGCAGCAATTTGATTAGCTGCTGCCTCAACATAAAAGTCACCGTTTTCATCACGCTTCACAGATACTCCCTGCTGAAGTAGTGTATTTACTAGATTAACAGCGTTTACAGAACTATTCGGAATAACAAAAGGTCCTTTTCCGGTAACCGCACCTTTTTCTGTAACCTGATTAACCTTATTTGTAACTACATTCACATCATTTTGCGTTGAAATGGCTTCAAAGCCCCAAAGTTCTGGCAGGCTCCATGCTGAAATATCGTACATTGCAGGTGTGTCATTCGAGATGTCCTCGCCATCCCATAGCATGGTGTTAGCTAACCCAGCCTTGGCTTGATCCATTCTCACAAGATAGGTTCCTTTTGGATACGTTTTTCCATCAACATTGAAACCCTTTGCAGCTTGAACTACTTCAATATCGTTTTTCAGCAAATGATTAACAGCTTTTTCCGTGACAGTTGGATCCTGTTCATTAACCGGCAGGATATAAGCTTTTGGGAAGAAGCCGTCCTTATGGAACGGATGGTCATAGTTGATACCACGTTTAAACATTTCAATTTGATCGGTAATCATTGCTTGCTTATTCTTCGTAGCAAATTTCAGTGCACCCATAATGGCATCATACTGCCAGCGAACACCATCCCAATCGTTGGTTGGTGCTTCTAATGTATGACCATAGGCACCATGGTACATCGCATACATCGGAGTAAAAATTGGCGGATAGTCATCCCAGCCGGCAGAGTCATTACGCTGCGGAACATATACACCTTCCATGCTCTTATACAAATTACCAGTAAAACTAGCTTGATCGGCCATGATATTGGCTTCCATTGCTTCAGCCTGCTGATACGCCCATTTATTATATAGATCATACTCGTAGTTCGGATTATGCGGCGGTGTACAAGGTTCAATTAAGCCCTGATGGTTTGGAGCATAATTTTTTACATAACCATGTGTATCAAGGAATACCATTGGGTTCCATTCTTTAATTAGCGCCACAGTTTCCTGCGTTTCCGGCTGTGATTGCGTAATAAAATCACGGTTTAAATCAATTCCTTCCCCGTTAAAACGGGTAGCATTGACACGTCCATCAGGATTTTGAACAACGTTAAAAATTAGTATATTGCTAGCTAAAATATCTTTTGTCTCCTGGTCATCCTGTGTCGCAAATCGTTCAATTAATTGAAGAACGGCATCGCTTCCCACAAACTCTGTTCCATGTATAGATCCGTTGATCATGATTGGAACTTTAAAATCCGGGTTGGCGGCAATCCAGTCTTGAGCCTTGCTTGGATTTTTAAACATTTGTTTCCGTAAAGCTTGTATCATACCAAACTTTCCTTGTGTGGTTGGGTCAGCTATGGTAACAACATAAAGAGGATTCCCATCTGCTGATGTTCCGCGGACTTCCACTTTCACACGGTTTGATTGCTTCTCAATATTCTTTAGCTTTGTACCTATCTGCGAGAACTTAACAAAATCATAGTTCTCACTATTAAACTTGCTTCCATCTTGTTCTTCGTATGTATTAACGTTTGTCCATTTTTGTCCCTCGGCATAACCAGTTGACCATGGAACAGTGGAAACTAGACTAATAATCAACATGCTTGCTGCGGCTTTTTTCTTTTTGTTCTTTTTCACAGACTTGCCCCCTAATTGTGTATGTTTATTATATATATTGCATTTTTATTCTATTATCAATAAACAAAAATAACATCCTACTATTTTCCTTAATTGTAACAAAAAGGAATAGGGTGGATGGATTATGTTATTAGACTACAGCAAAAAAAACCTAGATAATTCATCATTATCTAGGTAATCTTCCTTATAGAATCTCTCTTTTCAGAGAATTTTTAATCAGTTTAATTTCTCCATTTGTTTTAGGAACTAATTCACTAATGTTTTCATATTTATCTTCCCTATTGGAATTGGTTGAGTCTTCTACTACATATTCCTTAAAGGAGCAGCTAAAGAGTTTACGCGCGACTCTTCCTTTTTCACCAATTAGGTTGAACCAGCTTTGCGCAACATAAAAAGGGTTGGTTAATATTCTATCAATAATAATAGAAATGCTGTCCTTTTCTTCCTCTGATGAAAATTTTATTTTAGAAGAAAGGGCCAAAATAAAATAGTTTTTCGACTTATCTACTTCCAGTAATTGAAGATGGTACATCTCACGCTGCTTTTCATTGAAATCCTTTAGTACCGTTTCGATACTTTTATCAATATCTATTTCAAATTTAACCGCGTCTCTCCAGTTCGATATTCGAGAATCAAATAATGACAGTGTTAGTATATAATATGCTTCATAGTTTTTGTGATCAAATACTTCATTGCGTTTTCTTTCATCTTCCGGTACAACAATAAATTTTTTATAGTCTGCAAAAAAATGATCCATCATATCATACACCTTCTTTCAAACCTTAATAGAATGGTTGAACACAGTTTTTCTCTTTATCTTTCAACATATCTTTTATATTTCTTTTTAAAAACCTAAATTCCTGCTTTTTATTACATAAATCCACATAAATCATGGCTTTTACTAAAAAAGTCCTATCACCTGATCAAAAAATGTCGTAATAAGTAGCACAAAATGATCCCGATAGCATTTGCCATCGGGATCCCCTACCTACATATTAAATTACTTTATCCTCCAAGCTCAATTCGTCATCCCTTTTACGAGAAAATAAATTAGCAAGGGCCTCTGGCAGGGCAATCATCGCCGGCAAAAAGACAGGAAGCAGAATAAAGCATAGCACGACGAGACCTGTGATGACAGCAATTGCCAATTCACCCAACAGGATAATTCCGGATGGCATTAGTGTTGCAAAGGTACCACCGAGTATAATTACAGCCGAAATAATGACCCCGCCTGTATTTCTGGAAGCCAAAACAATCGCCTCTTTTGGCGGCAGATGTTGATATTCCTTATAGCGCATCATTAAGAATATACTGTAGTCCACGCCCAAAGCTACAATAATGATGAAAGAGAAGAATGGAACAAAGGAAGAAATACCAGCATATCCCAGCCAATCTATGAAAATATAGTTAATGATGAACATCGCAGTATAATATGCTCCTAAAAGTGACGCAGTGATAAAAACTGGTGTCCAGAACGAACGGATGACTAAGAACAAGACAAGTAATACTCCGATAATAACGATTGCGGTTGCTTTGTTCAAATCACGGCTCAATATATCATTCATATCATTCGTTGTGGCGCTTGGTCCTGACACACCAGACTTGGCGTGTGAAAGATTTGTGCCTTTAAGCCCATTGGAAACAGCTTTATTTATCTTATTTATCGTGTTTAAAGCATCTTTAGAATAAGGATCATCTTCTAAAACAATCGTCATCTTCGTAATTTTTCGATCATTGGACATGAACACATCTAATGATTTTTTAAAGTTTTCATCAGTCAGTGCTTCTTTCGGTATAAAGAAGGTTTTACTCGTATTAAACTGTGATAAGAAACCATTCGTCTTTCCTAAACCGTCAGAAATTTGCTGTAAACCACCGTTTACTTCTGATAGCTTTTGTCCAAACGTACTGAATCCATTGAGACCTTCTACAAGCTGCTGCTGACCTGACTTCATCTGGCCAAGTCCATTGGTGACACTATTCATATTTGTTACGATTGTGCCTATTCCTGACGAAGCTTTCTCCAGGCCATCCTCAAGCATTTTCAAACCATCAGCCATCTGGGATAAACCGCTGCTCATGCTGGCAAGATTATTATTTGCTGTAGCAAATCCAGCTGTTACTGCATTATAATTTTCAATTAATGTGTTGATTCCTTCAGGTGTAATTTCGTTTAAAGATGATGATAACTGATTGATAGTTTGTTTTAAAGCTTGGAAATTCGCATCACTATTTGAATTTGAATAACTGCTGCCTAAAGCATCCACCATGGTCTGCATTTGAGTAAGTGCGCTTTTTACACCTAGAAGTGCCTGTGCCGCACCTTGATAGTGGGTTCCCATCTCAGCGTAGCCATCCTGCATTTTTCCATAATTATCTGCTAACACCGCTATACCGCTGCTCATCTTTGCCAAATTCGTTTGGATGGTTGCGATACCGCTCGTAATCGTTTGGGAATTGCTTGAACCGCCATCTATTCCTGATTGGATTTGCTTTAATCCATTTGTTAGGGCGGTCATACCTTCTTGAAGCTTTGCCGTACCATCCACCATTTGGCTGACCTGGGAAAAGTCAGCTGATCCTAATTTTTCTTGGGCAAGCTTTAAACCGTCATTTATTTGATCCACACCGTTTTGAGTTTGCGAGATACCATCGGTAACGGAATCCATTTGACTATCAATGTAAAAACCCTCAATTGGCTCACCCTGTGGTTGAGTTGCTGTTGAGACCTGCTTAACCCCATTAATACTCTTGAGTCTCTCAGTCAAGTCATCAACGACGGCAAGAGATTCATTATTATCTAATGTTTTATTATTTTCAATGACCACAGTAGCTGGCATTGCTTGGCCTTTGCCAAAATGTTCCGCAACAATATTAAATCCTTTAGAAGAAGAATATTGATTTCCAAGTTCTCCAATGGTATCAAAGTTGAGCTTTTCCTGATGTAAATACACCATTGGCCCTATGATTAATAGTAATACAACGACTGTTACAATAGGATGCTTTGTTCCAAAGGAGGATGTTTTCCCCCAGAACTTGTTTTCCTTATGACCCAATACATTCTTTGAAGGCCAGAAGAGCTTTTTGCCTAAAACTTTCATAATGAATGGGGTTAAGGTCAAAATTTGAAGCAAGAGTACGGTTACACCTATGACGACAACCACACCAGATTTATAAATTGGTGATTCAGCAAAAACAAGAGCAAGAAAAGCAATAAATACCGTTAGTATACTATAAGCAATCGTTTTACCCGCCGTTTTATAGGTGATTACAATGGAATCATCTATCGAGTTACCATGTGATAGTTCCTCCCTAAATCGATTGAAAAGAAGAATATTGTAATCAGTGCCGATACCAAAAAGAATGAGTACAAGAAGCATTTGTGTCAGACTTGTTATCGGAAACCCTGCTTTATCAATTAATTGAGCGGCAATTCCCATCGAACATAGATAGGAGAAGGCTACTGCTATTAAGGAAATAAAAGGTGTAACTACTGACCTGAACGCAAGGATAAGGACAACTAAAATAAAAATTACAGTCAATGCAGCACTTTTTTCAACTCCTGCTTGTGATGCCTTCAAATAATCATTATTGATGAAATCCTCACCGCTAAGATAATATTCAACTGGTACTTTACTAAGCTTCCTGTCTATTTGTTTTTTTATATCATCGATTTCTCTGGCTTTCTTATCAAGCTTGAAGCTTACCATCAGTGTGGTACCATCTCTAGAAATTAAAGAGCTTTTTGCTTCAGGTATACTGAAAGGATCAATCATGTCTGCAATACCAAGCTCTGAGCTGTCATCGCTTAGAGCCTTTACAGCATCACCGATTTTTTCCATTTTAGCATTAGAGATTTTATTTTTCTCGTAGAAAACGATAATGCTGTTTGTACCTTTAGTCCTCTCCATCTTTTTCAAGATATGATCAGCGATAGCTGAAGGACTGTCATTACTCGTTCCTTGCTGTCCTTTACTGCGCAGGATTGCATTGATGTCCGGCTGGAGGGCTGTTAGCAAGATCGTGGCAATTAACCATATTGCAAATATCGCCCACCGGCTTTTAATAATTGTTTTCACCTTGTCGCTCCTTCCTTTCTACGGTGTACATATTAATTTTCCCTGTAGGATTTCTCCCTGCCTTTACACTAGACACAATAATAGCAAGGGATACGGAAGGGTTCAAAGAGCAAAATGGAACAGGTGCATTAAAATAATACATTTTCAGCTATTTGTATTATTCTTTCATAATCTGATTAAAGATTTCGAACAACTCGTCTTTATCGTAATTATATTCTCCACTAATCCAATTCAGTAAAATGGTCATAAATGATGTGGCGTATAACTCAGAAATGACATCGGGATATTTAGATTGAATAATTTTTTTAGAAATGGGATCATCCTCTGTTTTTGAATGTTCGCGTATAATATCACTTGCAATTTTAACCATGCTTTTAAATAAAATATGTCCATCAGAACCTAATAAAGTGTTTTCGAACAACACAAAATTTTTTTCTACATAATCAACCAGTAATTTAAAGGGATCTGTATTCGATTTTTTTTTCAAATTAATGATTTCTTCAGATAGATGGTAAACAAAATCTTTTAATAAACTATATTTATCTTCATAATAACGATAGAACGTTGTGCGATGAATTAAGGCATCTTCACATATATCTTGAATCGTGATGGAAGAGAATCGTTTCGTTTGCAGGACATGAATAAAGCTTTGGATGATTTGGCGTCTGGTTCGTTCGGTAGTATAATTCATAGTGCACAATCCTTATATTTAATTTAGTTTTATCAAACCTTCTCCTAGAACAGATGTTCCCCAAAGTAATGATAAATGATCTTTATCCCTTACTGGCCCAACTCCTTCCGGGGTACCTGTAAAGATAATATCGCCTTTGCTCAATCCAAAGTTTTGGGCTGTGAAATCGATGATGGTCTGCAAATCAAAGATCATGTTGTTAATGTTGCCTTGCTGCACCTTTTCGCCATTCTTTAGAAGAGAAAAGTCAATTCTCTTCAATTCTTCTATTCCAGGAAAGGGAATAAATTTACTTACAAGGGCTGAGTTCGGAAAACCTTTTGCCAATAGCCATGGATGCCCTTTTTTCTTAAGTTCACTTTGAACATCCCGCAATGTAAAATCGATGCCAATGGCCATCCCTTCTACCATTTCATCAACTTTTATACCCTTCTCATATGGTTTACCCATCCTGATGACAATTTCTGTTTCAAAGTGAACAGCCCCCCGATTTCCAGGAAGGATTACTTCCTGTCCCTTGGCTTCCACTAAAGCATGAGTAGGCTTGGAAAAAATCATTGGAGAAGTCGGCACTTCGTTTTGCAATTCCTTGGCATGCTCAGCGTAGTTGCGGCCGATGCAATAGATGTTAGTAATCATATTCATGAAAATCCCCCGTTTAATAGAAATAATTAATTACATGTAAAATCTTTACTCTTAACTCAACTATACTACATAAAAAATGGGCTGTCCCTTATAGGGTTATGCTTATATAACAACCCCTTTTCGGATTCAGCCTCAATGAAATGCTAAATTCTTTAACAATGTATTTTTAAAGTTTACCCTTTCCATTCAATGCGATACAAATCATTTCTACGATCGCGTAACTGCCTCAGCGAACCAGAATTCCGAGAACGTCTTAGCTTCTCAAGGTCTACGTCACCCACCACGACGGTATCAACGTTAGCATCACATTCCCCTACTATCCCATCCCTTGCAAACTCAAAATCGGCTGGCGAGAAAATGCCAGATTGGGCGTACTGAATATCCATATTTTCCACATGGGTTAAGTTGCCCACATTTCCGGCAATACAAGTATAAACTTGGTTTTCAATCGCACGTGCCTGGGCACAGTAGCGTACCCGAAGATAGCTTTGCCGATCTTCTGCACTGAATGGAACAAAAATAATATTAGCACCCTTTTCAACTGCAATTCGAGAAAGTTCAGGAAACTCGATGTCGTAGGATACCTGGATAGCAATTTTTCCGCAATCCGTATCAAATACATTGATCTCATTTCCTTCAGCGATTCCCCACCACTTTTTCTCGTTTGGTGTCACATGTAGCTTTGATTGTTTTTCAATCGTACCATCCCGGCGGAAAAGAAAGCCGACATTGTAAATATCTCCATCTTCTTCGATAAAATGAGTTCCGCCGACAATATTGATGTTATATCTTACAGCAAGCTGCGTAAACAGTTCTATATATTGATCTGTATAGGTCGATAGCCGCCTTACTGCCCGGTCCGGCCGTTTTTCTTCAAGAAAGGACATCAATTGGGTCGTGAATATTTCTGGAAATACTGCAAAATCCGAACCAAAATCTGCAGCAACATCCACATAATATTGCACTTGTGTACTGAAATCCTCATAAGAGTCAATTTTCTTCATCATATATTGGACGACGCAAATTCTAACGGGGAATGAGGTACGATAAATACGCTTTGATTTTGGCCGATAATCCACATTATTCCATTCCATCAAGGTGGCCATTGAATCAGATGCTTTGTCGTCTGGAAGGTAGCTTGTATTAATCCGTTTAATTTTAAAGCCTTGCAGAAGTTGAAAGGATAACACAGGGTCATAAATATTATGCTTCTCCACTTCTTCCACATATTCCCTAGCTGTCATCTCATCCTTGTATTTGTGATAGTTTGGGATACGTCCGCCAATAATGATGCTTTCAAGATTTAAACGAACGGCAAGCTCCTTTCGAGCCTCATAAAGGCGGTGACCTAATTTCATGCGCCGATATTCGGGATCGACCATTACCTCAATGCCATATAAATTATGTCCACTTGGGTTGTGATTCGTGATATACCCATGGTCTGTAATGGTGTCCCAGGTGTGCTGATCGTCGTATTCGTCAAAATTGACGATAAGGCTTGAACATGAACCTACGATTTTGCCCTCATATTCCACACAAATCTGACCTTCAGGGAAAATTCGAATATGGCTAAGCAGTTGCTCCCGCTTCCATGGGTCCATGTTAGGGAAGCAAACTTTACCGAGCGAAATAATATCATCTATGTCTTCCATTCGGATGTTGCGAATCACAATTTTTTTCTCGTATTTCGACATATCTGTCTCTGACACATTCTCACGACCTTCTCTTTTAGTAACGTTTGAAGTCAAACTATTTGAATACATTTTTCACTTAAAAGGGTGCATATTAAATTTTTTCCTGAGTTGCCCATTTCATACAATAGTGTGCCATTGCATTAACAAACGTTGAAATTTTAAAAAATTAATGACTAAAGTCATATATCACTGTTGACGAAGGTGACTATATTCGAATCTCCTGTGACCTTATAATCAAGTTGTAAATAAGAAAACAAACATAAAATGAAAATAAGCTCACAGAAAAGGAGAATGAGAAATGAACGGATTAGCAATGTATGGAATATTTTTTGTGATTTTTGGATTGGTATTTTGGAGACGTACGAGAGCAATGGTTCGTCCAGTTAAAGGGTCGGGGATCAAAATATTGCTCCCGATGCTCTTTTTGCTTCCGGGGTTTTCCGCACTTTTACAATTACAATTGCACTTAAAAGTCTGGGAAGTTAGCGTTGCAGCTATAATCGGAGTATTGCTAGCAGTTCCGCTTATCTTTACAACCAACTATGAAATTCGTCAGGATGGAAAGATTTATGCCAAAAAAAATAAAGCCTTTTTTATTGCACTAATTGCCGTTCTTGTAATTAGAATCGCTTTACGACAATTTATTTCCGGCATCGATCCAATCAGTTTAAGTATGCTTTTCTTTACAGTTGCTGTTGGCTATGTTGTTCCGTGGAGAATTATTTCATTTATTAAATTTAGAAAGGTAAAACAGTCACAAATACTTGGAGAAGAGATTATAACGATTAAAGCATAACTTTATCTTTAGGAATCTGGGCACGACATTTTATCAATGAATGTCGTGCCCAGATTATTTTACTTTATTCATTTAGTCATTTTTTCAAAAAGCCCCCTTTTTTCTGCCGTTAACTAATTTTGGGATAAGGTAAATGGGACATGGGAATAATGAGAGGTTTTCGTGAAAAAAATCATAGAAAAAGAGAGATTTACATGCCTCAAAGAGCTACGGAAACAAGCACCTTGAAGGTTGGTGAACAAGCACATGATTTCACCTTGGAAGCACATGACGGCCGCAGGGTTACTTTGAGTGAATTCCGCGGAACAAAAAATGTATTTCTTTGTTTTTATCCACTAGATTGTACCCCTGTTTGAGGCGCGCAAATGCCTTCTTTCGAGCATGATTTAATCGTTTTGAAGAGTTCGATACCCAGGTCTTGGGTATTTTCAGTTGATAGTGTCCACAGTCATGACGCATGGCAAAAATCAATTGGCGGCATTTCCTACCCGCTTTGTTCCGATTTCTATCCGGATGGCGAAGTTTCGGAAAAATTTGGAGTCCTTCGCAAAAACAAAGGCGCACCAGCAAAGAAGGGTCAGCAGAATGCTGGCCCATTTTCTGTTTTATTACCAATTTTATAGGAACAACTTTCTTCGGACACTTCCTCCTTTTTTTCGCGGCTGTTTTGTCCGTAGGATCAAGACTAATCTCCCTATGGACTCGTCCAAAGGGACAAATGTAATAAAGGCTGCCGAAGGTTTTTTCGACAGCCTTTATTGCATTTTATTGTTGAACCTGCTTTTGCTGCTCCATTACCTTCTTGTGTGAAGGAAGAAGGAACGTACCAAGCAAGTTTGCGATTGCGATAAAAAATACGAGAATGAACACAAGGTGCATACCATGAGCGAGTGCCTCTTGAATCAAAGTCAACACGCTTGCAGGCAGTTTAGCTGCGGCATCTGAGCTTAAGAGATCATTAATATTGCCTCCCCCGCTCCATGCTCCGTTTGAATGTTCTTTTCCAAACTGAATGAGTGAGTTGTTAAAAATCGTTCCAAATACAGCAATTCCGACCGTTTGTCCAATTGACCTGGTAAACGAGTTAGAAGCAGTTGCCGCTCCGCGCATTTGCCAGCCAACTGCTGATTGGACAAGAACAGTAGTTGGGGTTGTCGCGTAACCCATCCCAAGACCAATAACAATCATAATCCCTACAAAATACCAATATGGCGAGTCAAGTTCAACAGCCAGTAACCATGTTCCCCCAAGGGAAATCAAGACTGCACCAATGACTGCAGTTAACTTGGAGCCGATTTTGTACATATAGCGTCCGGCAAAAGTAGCACCCAATGGCCATGCAATCGACATTGGCATCAGTGTTAATCCTGAGCTCGTCGCACTGTGTCCAAGAATGGTTTGGATCCACATTGGCAAATAAACATTTACCCCAATGAGAACAGCACTCGCCAGAAAACCGATAACATTTGAAACGAGAATCACTGGAATCCGGAATAACGATGGCGGCAGCATCGGTTCCTTCACTTTGGTTTCAATATAGCCAAACAACACAATGAAGATAACGGCAACAGCAAACAGCAGATAAATTGGAGTCGAATTCCATGCATATTTCTGCCCCGGACCAGCATTTAGTAAAGCATATAGAAGAGTTGAAATTCCGATTGTAAAAGTAATAGCTCCAAGATAATCCACTTTACGGTCTTTTTTCAATTCAACTGATTCGTGGAAAAAGAAGGTGATTAATACAATTGACACTAAACCGACCGGCAAATTAATGTAGAATATCCACCGCCAGCTGATTTGATCGACGAAGAATCCGCCTACCAATGGACCTAGAAGACCTGCAATTCCCCAGACCGAACTAAACACTCCCTGCATTTTCGCACGCTGTTCACCAGGATATAGGTCACCGATAATCGTAAAGGTTAACGGCATGACCGCCCCTGCTCCTATACCTTGAAAAGCACGGAACCAAATTAATTGATGCATCGTCTGCGCAGCCCCTGACAACATCGAACCTGCGACAAACAAAATAACCCCTGTCATAAAAATTTTCTTTCGGCCGAATAAGTCAGCCAATTTTCCGTAAATTGGTGTTGTTACAGAAGTCGTCAGAGTGTAGATAGCAAATACCCAGCTGATTAATTTTAACCCGCTTAAGTCGCTGACAATCTGCGGCATAGCGGTACTGACAACCGTGACATCAATAGCGACTAGTAAAATCGCAACCAACATCGCAACAGTAACCATTTTACGATTTGTAGTTGTTTTTGGCATGTTTTTGTCTCCTTATATTTAGCTTAAATCAGGACAATCACCATATTTGTCAAGTTGTTGACTAAAATAGTGTAAGTTATCATTGTATTTTAGTCAACAACTTGACTAAAATAATAAATAGAAAATTATTCGGAGGGTTTTATGGAGGATTTAAAAACAAACATTACTTTAGATTTCATGAGAATATCCAATCTTTTAAGCAGATATGGTGCAAAAATGGTCGCTGATGTTGGATTGACCAGCATACAGCAATGGGTGATTTTGAGAACGATTATTCAAAAAGGAGAGATTTCCATTGGTGAACTTAAGGAAGAAATGCTTGTCACAAAACAAAATATGACGGGGATGATTAATCGCTTGCAGCAATCAAATTTAGTAACTTTAAATCAAGACCCACAAGATAAAAGACGAACTCATGTGAGGATAACAGAGGAAGGACACCGAGTTTATGAGCAATTGAGTACTTTACGAAATGATTTTAATGCCCAGACATATCATATTTATAATGACCAAGAAATAATGGTTTTAAGTGATTTACTTAATCGGCTTGTGAAGCATTTGAAAGAGGGCTAATACAGTCAGAAAAAAAGACCGCAGGTGCAAAAACACCCTACAGTCTATCGAATTTAAAACCTAGATTATTTGAATAGAGCCAAACTCACCATGGGGATGGTTCACTAATTTATATTTCCGATATTCAGATTCTAACTTTCTTAGAGTCATACCATAAAGGTTCTGATCTTCTTTATTATATACATTAAGGAAAATTAATTTATTGATAAGTTTTTGTCGCTTTTTTTCGTCGTTATTTCTCATCAGAAACACTCCTTTGATTTTACAAAAAGCTTACTGTGACTGTTTGGTTGATAATTTAATTATAAACTTATAATTCCTATCTGTAAAGTATGAATTAAAAAATATGTTTATGGAAGAACACCACCATACTGGTGTTTCAACAATGAAATAATGCGTGTTAAGGTGCAAACTTAACAATTAGAAATACAATTTTAAGGCGAAATCGCAAAGATTTCGTCTTTTTCTTTTGTTGATATATCAATGTTAATTACTAAATGATGAGTTTACTAGCAATAAAATCATCCCATTTTTAAATTGGTGACAATGCTTGTTGTCAGCGGAAGAATTATTATGCGAAAACCATTGTTAAAACACTTAATAAAATGAGCTCCAAAAATGAATTCAAAGCAAGAATAAAATAAAAAAATAAGACCGCAGGAGTAGATGATTTAAGACCGGGGCTCATTATAATATTATTTTCCTACTATTATAATGAACACTGTAAGAAGCAGTAAGGTACTTTTTGTTAAAAGAATGTTTATAAAAGGGTTTATAAAAGGGTTTATAAATATTTTATTAATATTAAAAACATTAGAGCAACTTGGAGGTTTGAATCATGAAGAAAATTGGACCTAAAGGTATGAAGTGGCTAAAAATTATCCACGTTTTTCTCGTTGTATTATTTTTCGGAGGAATTGTAAGTTCTTTGGCTTTAAATCTTCATATTGATTTCACAAAATATGATGAGTCCTATCTCGGCTATAAAAACATTATCATAATTAGCGATAATATTGTCAGATGGGGTGCGATTGGAACTTTAATAGTGGGTTTCATTTACGGATTTTTTACCAACTGGGGGTTTTTTAAACATAGATGGGTTGGTGTAAAATTTATTCTATATATTATTCAAACTATCGTTGGAATTTTTGTTATAGACAAGTTAATGGCAGCTAACATGGAATTATTGGAAACTCAGAAAGAAATGGCATTAACTAATCCAATCTTTATTCAAAATCACGAGATAAGACAATATGCGGTCTATTTTCAAGTTCTTATTACAACTTTCATATTTATTATTTCGTTTTTAAAACCTTGGAAGAAGAAAAAAATCCAATCAAAACAAAGTTAGTTTTGAGCTAATTACAATGCGAAAAGCGTGGTTAATTAACCACGCTTTCTAGTTTTTCCATTTACTAATTATGATGCTGTTTTATTTAAGTGGCTTAGTGAGAATCCTTTATCTCGATGGAGTTCTGAGTTTGTACCTTAAAGTACTCTCCTTTTTCCATGCTGATATGCCCTGATTCATAGGGTTTATTATCAATGGTGAGATATACTTTTGCAGTTTGATAATATTGACCTACTGTGTTGACAATGCTTTGAAGAAGCATTTCCTCGTATGCTGATCCAGCAGACATTTCATTCCTAAAAGCCTGATTCAAATCAATATACACGCTTCCATCTTGGTTTAAATATAAACTTTTAATCTCGGTATTTTTCGAAAAAACTACTCCCAATTGATTATTTATTGGCTCCTTATACGCTTTTGCCAAAATTTTTCTAGTAATGTCATTTGTATAAAACGTTATTTGCTTGCTTTTAAAATAAAGCTTTCCCTCATCAATATTCGGGTAATAAAAGTTGATGTTTTGAACCATTGGCACATTTTCCTCGATTTTAGTTAACGTAGAGGATATTTCAGTACCGCCGGAAACAAAAACGGATTTAACCAAACCAACGTTTTTGGCATAATAATCAACGGTTTTATCATTTCCACTTTTTGTAGTAACTTCAATCGCTTTATAATTCCCTGTCGGCGTTGGAATCTCTACTGCAGTATTCGTGATCGTTCTTACTCTTCCATCCGTTAATTTCCAAGTGGTCCCCTTTGTTAATGGGGACATCAAAATGACTTCTTTTTCATCATTGACAGCTTTTAATAGATTTTCTCTATAGTAGATCTCTTCTTTGGAGAATACCTTTGTAAGCTTACCATCCTTAAGTTCCAATACATTAAACATAACGGTACCGCCATTATTGATTCTTTGTTGAACTTTTTCTTCAGAAATATAATCATTGTAAACTTCATAAGAGGCAAATTCGTTTCCTGTTCCTTCATATATATATCGAGTATTTTTCTTCATTGGATAATATTCTATAATGGATTCTATATTATTCTTTGGTTCTTCATTTCCTTTATTATTGGGATTGTTATTGTCGGATGTACTATTGTCGTTTTTACCATTATTGTTGGAAGTGCTATTGTTCTTACTATTATTGTTTTCGTCGTTGTGGTTTCCAATTTGTATGCCACAACCCACAAGGCTACCAACCAAAATAACGACGGCAAAGAAGACGATCACCTTTTTCATATCAATATCCCCTTTTCCATTTTTGAAGAGTCATGTTATAAATTCCCCCTTTCTTTAAAGTATTCAATTTTGCTTTCAAATATAGCATATTGAGATAATGAAAAGAGACGGTTCTCGTGCATCAATAAAATGATGCATGAGAACTGTCCGAGACTACTGAAAAAGTCGGTATTTTTTTAACATTGGTTAGACTGTTCACGTTTTTTTGTTTAAAATCCATAAAATTATCCACTTTTTTCAAGAATCGAGCTTAATATGTAATAATATGGGGGGGTTAAGTGGATAGGATGTTTGCTATCCGCTTTAAATTTACCGCAAAAGCAGTTAGCTTTGCTTGTGTAGACATGCTTTTTAGACCGTACCCCCTGGCACGATCTAGCCCGTGGAAATTTTTCATTTCCCCGTTCTTCCATTCTTGGCAAGCCCTTTTTTTGTATTTTTCTTTGAATTCCTCCGTCTTTTGCTTTTGGCTATACTCATAGAATTCCGGGGCGTTGATTCCCACTACTAAAATTCGTCTAACAGTGCTTCCTTTTATACATTGCTCTCTCAGCGGGCAGTTTCTGCATTTTTCCTTCGCAAAATAGTATTTGTAGGATTCTCTGCCTCGCTTATCTTTTCTGTACTTTTTCTCTTCCGTTTTGTTTCCTTGCTCACAAAACCATTCATCGGAGTCTTTGTTATAACTAAATCTTTCCTCGTCCACCCTATAGGCCATCGGATTTACAGGTATGTAAGGAGAGGCTTCTAATTCTTTTATTTTATCCAGAATGTGCTTCTTGAAGTAGGCTCGATCCCCAAATACTTCTTTAATTGTGATTCCACTTTTCTTGGTTAAATCCATTAGTTCGTCAAACTTTGTTCCATCCACATAGGATCCATTATCAACTCTCACAGCCGTTATAATTCTTTCTTCCGTTGTAATGGCATATTCAGTCTTATACCCAAAGAAGTTCTGTGTTTTACTCTTGTGGCCCACCCGGGCCTCCGAATCTACGATGGAACGAACGCCTTTTTGCTCCATAAATTTAGGATCACTAATAATATCTTTTGCATTTTGAAGAACTTCTTTTATCTTTTGGTTTTTTTCTACCTCAATCTGCTCTTTCACTTTGGAGATAGTCTCTTCCATGTAAGCTTTCATCGTTTCTTTTGCTTCTCTATGATCTTCGATTTCCTTGTATTCAGGGATATTCTGATTGATAGACTCAGGAACTTCACCAGTTTCATCTTTTATTGTTTTAAAGATTTTTTTGGCAAGCTGCTTTATTACCCTTTCGGGTGTTGCTTTAAATGTGTTGGCTTCAGTGTGGGTAGTATCAACACTTATGCTGGAACCTTTGATAATTCCCTTATCCACACATTGTTTAACTAACTCTGAAAGGAGGTCATCTAGTGTTACATCTTTTAATTTGTGTACTCTGAATTTTGCCAATATGCTTGGATGAGGCAATTCTTCATCTGGGTTGATATCTAGAAAATACATGTAGGCAAGATTCAAGGAAGCATCTTCGATAACCCGCTCGTCGGAGAGTTTATAAAGTTTTTGTAGAACCAACAATTTCACCATTAGTTCAGGTTCTTTGGCAGGTCTTCCGTAATATTTACTGTAAGATTTTTCGAGGAGTTTATTAATAAAACTAAAGTCAACGGCATCATTAATTAATCTAAGAATATGATTATCTGGAATTTTATCGTATAATAATGAATAGATGCTTAACCGCATATTTTTTTTAAGCATATAGAAAAGCCCTCCTAATTTGGTTTTTTGGTTTCTAGTCAACTCCATTATACCAAATTTGAGGGCTTTTCTATTTATTTATTCATGGGATTTCCAAATATATGGAAGTGTTTTTCAGTAGTCTCGAACTGTCCCCGTGTTTCATCTATCATCAGCCTTGGCTGGCATGACTTACCTTTTCTCTTGATAAAGCCTGTTTAAACTGTTCAATCAGGATCGGAACGATTTCAAAGGCATCGCCTACAATTCCATAATGACAGTTTTGGAAAATCGGAGCTTCTTTGTCCTTATTGATAGCAATGATTAACCCGGAATTTTTCATTCCCACAATATGTTGTATGGCACCGGAGATTCCAATCGCAAAATAAATCTTCGGTGTTACTGTCACACCGGTTTGCCCTACTTGATGGGCGTGGTCAATCCATCCCGCTTCTACTACATCCCGGCTGGCGCCAACTGCACCTCCAAGTGTTTCCGCCAATTGGTGGATTAACTGAAATCCTTCGAAACTCCCTAATCCTTTTCCACCCGCGACAATGATATCGGCTTCGTCGATTCTTACTTTCTTTACCGTTTCTTTTACAATCTCCAAGACTTTCGTCCGTATATCTTCTTCTTTTAATAGTATTGTTTCTTCTACTACCTTGCCTGTTCTCCCTGGCTGTGGAGGCAGTGCCTTCATGACTTTGGATCGGACCGTAGCCATTTGAGGCCGGTATTTTTTACAAAGAATGGTTGCCATAATATTTCCGCCAAAAGCTGGCCTGCTCGCGAGAAGTAACCCTGTTTCCTCTTCCACGTCCAACTCCGTCGTATCCGCCGTCAAGCCCGTCGGCAAGTCGGTGGCTACTGCGCTTGCCAGATCTTTTCCGGTCGAAGTGGCCCCGAACAGGATAATTTCAGGTTTATGTTTATCGCTGCAATCAAGCAGTGCCTTCATATATGATTCTGTCCGGTAATGTTTAAAGATGGGCTGGTCATAGACATACACGGTATCTGCCCCGTATTCAAATACAGTGTTTGTTAAATGCTTAACATTTTCTCCGATTAAAATACCTGCTAATTCTACTCCCCGTTTGTCTGCCAGCTTTCTTCCGGCACCCAAAAGTTCAAGTGATACGGATGCAACGGCTCCATCTTTTTGTTCAATAAATACCCAAACACCTTTGTAATCTTTGAAATCCAATTACAGCCCCTCCTTTGTTTCAAAGAGTTCTTTCTTTTCGAAAAGGACAGAAAGCAATTGTTCTACTTGGGTCGTTGGGTTACCTTCAAATAACGTTCCCCCAGATGGTTTTTGTGGAGCCCATACTTTGGAGACAATTGTTGGCGATCCCTTTAAACCAAGCTGCTTTATATCTACCTCATCCAGGTCATCAACAGACCAGATATGGGGTTTATATCTGGCAGCTTTGAGCATGTTTGGAAGCGGAGAATATGGCACTTCATTGATTGTTTTTTCAACGGAAAACAAACATGGTAATGTGGATTTTACGACTTCATATCCATCCTCCAGCTTGCGATGGACAATGGCATATCCTTCTTCATGATTGATTTCCTCCACCTTATTCACCGAAGTCAGCGGCGGAATATCAAGCCTTCTTGCTATTCCAGGTCCGACTTGCCCAGTATCGCCATCGATGGACATTTTTCCGCAAATAATCAGATCTACTGGCTTCGTTTTTGAAATTTTTTCAATCGCCTTTGTTACGGCATAGCTCGTTGCCAATGTATCCGCACCAGCAAACCGGCGGTCCGTGATTAAATAGCCCTCATCCGCGCCAATTTCAATGCACGTTTTAATCGCGTTAACCGCCGGAGGCGGCCCCATCGTCACAACGGAAACGTGTCCTCCATACCTATTTTTTATACGAACCGCCTCTTCAACAGCATGGGCATCATACGGATTCAAGATCGCAGGCGCCGTCCTCCGGTCCATCGTGTTTGTTTTTGGATTCATCTTGATAATTTTGGTGTCCGGTACTTGCTTGATACAGGCTACAATATGCAGCATTTAATCCCTCCTTTTATTGTAAAAGCGAATGGCGGTGCCATTACTAAACCTTTTATTATGAAACTCTAGGTTCTTAAAAGCTTTAAGCCCGTTACCATTACTTTATTAACAGAGATGTCCTAACATTCGAATTTTCGGATAAATATCTTATTAATCCTCGCTGATTTTTGGATTCGAGGATATCCTGCGAATTTCTGAGCATTTAGCATTCTCCAATTTCAAAAAAATAGCAGGAGAAATCCATCTCCTGCTAAGCTATCATTCTAAATATTTATTTGCTGTTTTCGTAGATATTTTATATAAAATTAAAGCATTTTTCATTTATTTTTTCTTATTCTTTTGGTTTGATTTTTTCGAATTATTATTTTTATTATTGCTATTTTTAGATGCTGCATTGTTCTGCTTTTTGTTGTTGTTTGATTTTTTTGCCAACAATATCACCCTTTCGAAACTTTTGTCTTGAAGCGTAATATAGAATATTCATGTCCAGAAAAAAATTCCAATATCGGGCAAAAAAAGGCGGTAGTCTCTGCCTTTTTTGGTCAGCCCTAATTAGGTACTAATAGACCAGTTCTAATCATATTTTTATAAAAGAAACACAGGAGAAGGAGTGTATAGTTAGGTGAAAAAAGTAAAGGTTAATTTACTGCCCATTGTTAGTAAGATAAATTTACCCACTGTCTTGAAAACAGCTATACTTCCAGGCGACTCAACGGAAAGATTATTTATCGCAACCCAGGTAGGAGAGATCTTTTACATTGGAAACGGTAGTTTACGGACCTTTTTAGATATACGCCCGCAAATTATAAAGCTTGGAACTTCTGAACCAGGTGTTTCTCGAGGCGGCTATGATGAACGGGGATTGATAGGGCTGGCATTTCATCCCAATTTTTATTATAACAGTCTGTTTTATCTTCATTATTCAGTAGCTGGAACACAGGGTCCGGGTGCTCTTTCTCAACAATTTAAGCCTAACCCGTGTGACCCCGGTACCTTAAACCTAAGGTGGTTAAATAGAGAGACTCAATATGATCATATCGATACCGTGGAAGAATGGGTTTTACAATCGAATGGACAGCCTCAAAAACGAAGGACATTACTCAACTTAAGAAGACCATTTTTCAATCATAATGGTGTCAATAGCTTAAATTTTTCTCCTGAAACGGGGAAACTTATTTTAACAACCGGAGATGGCGGTGCAGGCTATGATCCTTTTAATTTAAGCCAGGATGATATGGAAATAGCCGGAAAAATAATAGAAATTGATGTAGCTAAGAATACATTTATCGATAATCCACCTGTAGTCACACGCTTTAATGAACTCCCTATACCTATTCAGCAAACCCTTACGGTTATTGCCAAAGGAGTTCGCAATATCCCAGGCATTTCATTTCAAAGGTTTTACAATCAATATATTAAATATGTTGGAAATGTCGGACAGGATTTTGCAGAATCCGTTTTTTCATTCGCTCATTATAAACCAATACCGGTTACACAGCTTATTCAAGCTTCCTTAAGAAACATCGAACTTGACCAAGAAGGATTGATTAACCTTGGCTGGCGAGGGTGGGAAGGTGCTTTTCCTACTTCGATTATTCGCAGTTGCTCAGGAAATCCAACTTTAGATGAGAAAACAATTGCTTATTACAATGAAGCTTTAACCACTTCAGTGAAGCGTCTTCCGCCCCTAACTAGTTATTATCATAAAGATCCGCGCCCCGATAAGTTTGGAGGAACTGCCCTTACAGGAATTCAAGCCTATACGGGGAATGCAATCCCCAATTTAACGGGAAGACTTGTGTTTACCGACCTAGCCAGAAATGAAGAAACTAAACCTCCGGTTAGAGGCGTTTTAGCTTATACCAGGGTAAGAACAGATGGTAGACTAAATGATTATAGTGTTATAGAAACGGATTATAATTTTGGGTCTCAATCTGCCTACTATGTTAGTTTGGGAACGAATCTTAACCAAAGCAGACTATATTTAGGGGTTAATAGCTCGATGAAAGTAACTGATTTTAACCAGGGTAGTGTTTTTGAAATTGTTCCATGATTCAAGGTTATGCGGAATCTTAGCACTTACAGACTTGTTAAACATAAATGTTTGGTATTTGAACAGAATAAAGATTTGGAGGTGATAAAAAAATGGATGAAAATACAAAGATATACCCGAATGTAAAATTAGGCGGACAAAAGTCTAATGAAAAAGGCGAAGGTGATTCTAACCATAAACGTTATGACTATCCGGATAAAGACGAAATAAAAGGAAACAAATAAGTAGTTATAACAAGGCTGTACATTTAGTTTTTTGGAAATTAACATCATCTAATCAGGAATAACCCAGCTATTGCTGGTTATTTTTAGTTTAATCGTTTGTCCTATTTATTAAGGCTAATAAAAAAACGGTAAAATTTTTGCATATTTAGTTCATAAAGTTTTCTGCCTAAATTCAAAAAGATATGAAATACCAATATCATAGATGTTCAAAAAATATACAGAAGATGACCCGAATATCAAACAATCAGATAAAGTTTGGGGTGCGATCAAAACGATTGCGATTGCTGATTTTGCCATGTCTATTGATAATGTTATCGCGTTATCAAGCGTTGCAGAAGGAATCCTGCCAATTGCTGTTGGAATTGCCATATCGATCCCAATCTTTATTTTTGGAAGCAAATTATTAACGAACTTAATGTAGAAATTTCCAATCATCGTTTATGCTGGTGCGGGATTATTAACCTATGCTGCAGGTAAAATGATGGTTGAAGACAAAGGATTAGAAAAGTTCCACATCTTAATTCCAGAATCCCTTCATTTAGTGATTCCGATTGCTATGGCGATTATTTTGGTGGCAGTCGTGTTTGTAAAGAACAACATGGCAAAAGAAGCAAAAGCAACAATATAATCATGAAAAGCACCGATCAATCGGTGTTTTTTCTATGCTTTGACTTGCCTAATGTCATTCCATTTCATTATAATGGTAATATAGGAAAATATTTAACTTCTTATAACCCTTTTATTAAATGCATTATCACTGTCATAATTCTTCTAAGTGCACTTTTACATTCTCATTTACAATTATTATTATCATTCTCCTCTACGAAAATACTACTTTTTTAGAACAGCTAACATAATAATCTGGATGCCCTGGATCATGATTTTAGTATTTCTCAACTATTTCTTTCCTTTTTGTCATGAATTTCACAAATCAAACTTAGCTTTTACTTACATTACCTATGAATCTTCAGTATTTAGCACTCCTTTTGAAAAATTAAGATAGATTTAATTGTTGCTAAAATATATTTTTCCTCCGTGACTAATTTTGTTTCAAAATTTTCTTTCAATTAATTTTATCATTTTGCTTTCTTTTTATTTAATAATTTACTATAATAACTATATAATAATTATTATAATTATGGTTTTAATATAAAAATATAATTATAATAATTTTAAACTTATCCAAAAGGAGAGATAAATAATATGGATGCTAAAGACCATGGAAACATCGGGGGATGCCCGTTTCACGGCGGTGCAACAAGTGTCAAATCAAGTGGTACGTCAACTCGAGATTGGTGGCCAAATGCGTTAAATCTAAATATTCTCCATCAGCATGACAGAAAATCTAATCCTATGGGAGAAGATTTTCATTATGCAGAGGAATTTAATAAATTAGACTATGCTGCTCTTAAGCAGGATCTTCAGACTCTAATGACAGACAGTCAAGATTGGTGGCCTGCTGACTATGGAAATTATGGTCCATTCTTTATCCGAATGGCTTGGCACTCTGCAGGTTCTTATCGTACTGGTGACGGCCGCGGCGGCGGCGGTACTGGCAACCAGCGATTTGCTCCACTAAACAGCTGGCCAGACAACGGTAACCTTGATAAGGCACGCCGTCTTCTATGGCCTATTAAACAGAAGTATGGGAACAAGATTTCTTGGGGCGACTTGATGATTCTAGCCGGTAATGTAGCGATTGAATCAATGGGCGGCAAGACATTTGGATTTGGAGGCGGCCGCGAAGACATTTGGCATCCTGAAGAAGACATCTATTGGGGTAATGAAAAGGAATGGCTAGGTGATAATCGTTACACAGGTGACCGTGAACTTGAGAATCCACTTGCTGCCGTTCAAATGGGGCTTATCTATGTTAACCCAGAAGGTCCAAACGGCAAACCAGATCCGCTTGCAAGTGCCAAGGACATTCGTGAAACCTTTGCACGTATGGGAATGAATGATGAAGAAACAGTAGCACTAATTGCTGGCGGTCATACTTTTGGTAAGGCACACGGTGCAGGAGATGCCTCTCATGTTGGTCCAGAGCCAGAGGCTGCACCTATTGAAGCACAAGGCTTGGGCTGGTTAAGTACATACGGCAGCGGTAAAGGCCGTGACACCATCACCAGCGGTCTTGAAGGTTCTTGGACAGCTAATCCAACACAGTGGGATAATGGTTACTTTGATCTTTTGTTTAAATATCAATGGTGGCTTACAAAGAGTCCTGCAGGTGCTTATCAGTGGCTTGCTGTGGATCCTGCCGAGGAAGATCTTGCTCCGGATGCAGAGGATCAATCAAAACGTGTTCCGACAGTGATGTTCACTTCGGATATGGCATTGCGTTATGATCCAATATACGAAAAAATTTCTCGTCGATTCCATGAGAATCCACAAGAATTTGCAGATGCATTTGCTCGTGCATGGTTCAAACTGACACACCGTGACATGGGTCCTGTTACAAGATATCTAGGCCCGGAAGTTCCAGAAGAAGAGCTTATCTGGCAAGATCCTGTACCAGCTGGTAATTATGAATTAACAGACGCAGATGTAGCTGAGATTAAAGCAAAAATCTTAGACTCAGGACTTACAATCAGCAAGCTAGTAACAACTGCTTGGGCCTCTGCTAGTACCTACCGTGGCTCAGATCATCGCGGCGGTGCAAACGGTGCACGAATCCGTCTTGCTCCACAGAAGGATTGGGAAGTGAATCAACCGGAACAACTAGCACAAGTACTACAAGTATTAGAAGGCATTCAAAAGGAGTTAGATAAGCCAGTCAGCTTGGCCGATTTGATTGTATTAGGCGGTAGTGCCGCGATCGAAAAAGCGGCACAAGATGCAGGTTTTGATGTTACGGTTCCTTTTGCTCCAGGACGCGGCGATGCCACACAAGAGCAAACGGATGTAGAAAGCTTTGCAGTACTAGAGCCTATCGCTGATGGTTTCCGCAACTATCAGAAGGGACATTTTACTGTAAGCCCAGAAGAGCTTCTAGTAGACAAGGCACAACTACTAAACCTTACTGCACCAGAAATGACTGTTCTTATCGGCGGTTTACGTGTTCTGGGTACAAACCACGGCGGCACACAGCACGGTGTATTCACTGATCGTGTAGGTCAACTCACGAATGACTTCTTTGTTAACTTGCTTGATATGGGAGTGCAGTGGAAGCCTGTAGGAGCCAACGTCTATGAAGGACGTGATCGTAAAACAGGTGAAGTAGTGCGTACAGCAACTCGAGTGGACCTAGTGTTTGGTTCAAACTCCGTTCTACGTGCCATTGCAGAAGTATATGCTCAAGATGATAACAAGGAAAAGTTTGTGACTGACTTTATTGCTGCCTGGGTCAAAGTGATGAATGCAGACCGCTTCGACCTTAAAGCGGTTGAGCTTAAGCAAGCTCAATTAACAAGCAAGTAAGTTTCAAAAAAGTAACCGCCGTCGGTTGACGGCGGTTACTTTTTTGAAAAGATTGTTGCTAATAAAGATTCGCAAACAAAACTCGTAAAATTGCATTATCTATTTAATTGTTTCACTTTATTAGGCTTCGCCTCCTTGCTTACTTTGATAATTTCCCCGATAATACTGATGGCAATTTCTTGTGTTGTTTCCGAGCTAATATCCAATCCGATTGGAGAATGGACCTGTTCCAAAAGGTCTTCTGTGACCCCTTCATTTTTTAGTTTTTGAAGTATGGTGATGGTCTTACGCTTGCTGGCAACCATGCCAACATAGGCAATCGAATATTCCAGAGCTGTTTTTAAAACAATATCATCACCATCTTTGGTCACAATCACGACATAAGACTTTTCAGTTGGGTTGGCCGCGCGCAATGCCTCTCCAATATCCTCATTCACAAAAATGTTGGTTGCATTGGGAAAGCGTTCCTTTGTAGCATAACCAACCCGGTCATCGACTACGCTGTACGGAATTTCAAGGAAGTCAGCGAGTGTTGCCAGCGCATGCGCCAAATGACCTGCCCCCGCTAAAATGAGCTCAGGCCTATTTTTATATATTTCAATAAACACCCGCAACGTCCCGCCGCAGCTCATTTGAATTCCATCTTTTGCATGTCTATTCAATTTGTATTCAACGATTTTTGATTGACCCTTTTCGAGCGCCTTTACACTCTCCTCGATAATGTAGTGTTCGGCCAGTCCCCCTCCGACAGTACCTTCAATCGAACCATCACGGTATACTATCATTTTTCCAACATGCCTGGGAGTCGAGCCCTTTGATTCAATTATCATAGCAAGTGCAAAGGCTTCGTTTTGACGGTTCAGCATGGCCACTTTTTCCATTAATAGTATGAGTAGCTCCCCCCTTTTTTAGGACCTTTTCTAATGAGTGTAGATAATATGATTCAATAAATATTAAAAATCGCAAATAACACTCGTATAATCGCAATTAAACGGGTGATTTCGCAAATATAAGTGCTGAATACATTTACAAAAGCAGCATATTTAAAATTGCTGCGTTAAACTAAAACGTTACAACAGGGTGAACAAGTCTAACGCAGCCAATCACATTAATTCGGTTGAAATTGCTTCCTGCTAAGAAAATAACGTAATAGATTTAAAGCTACTTTTTTTCTATATACAGCAGTCGAGCGGTGGTCGTCGATTGGCCGAATGATTTTATCGAAGGCTGCTACAACCTCAGCAATGTCTGAATCTGCTAATGGTATGGTTTTTCCAAGCAGCTTCTTCTCAATATCAATAGAACGAACCATTGTAGGCCCGACCGCGCCAAATGCAACGCGGACATCCTCGATTTGGGCAGCATCGATCCGGATAAGTCCTGCAAACCCTACTTTGGCAATGGCATCTGCGTTGCGGTTGCCGACCTTCTCAAACACAACATGCGAGCCTTCTTCTAATACGGACGGCAAGATAACTTCAGCCAAGATTTCATTATGTTGACGCCCAACCCTTCTTACGCCTTGAATAAAATCGCTAATGGGTATCACCCGATCACCATTAACGGACCGCAGCAAAAGCTTGGCGTTATAAACATATAATAATGGCAGTGTGTCTCCAGCCGGAGAAGCATTACAAATATTCCCTCCCAATGTCCCTCTGTTTCGGATCGCCGGTGCTGCGATCGTTTTGATTGCGTTCTTTAAGGGAAGAGGGATTAGCGGTTCCTCAAGTAATTCACTATAGGTACAGCAGGCACCGATATGGAGATCCTTTTGATTTTGATATACCCGCTTTAGTTCAGATAGATGATCAATAAAAATAACCGGGTTCGAGATTTTCGGAGGCACTCCCCTTCGACTTTTGTGCAGGACCATGACATCGGTGCCTCCAGCAATAATGGAACAGTTTTCATTATTCAATTGGCTCAACGTTTGGTCTAAACGATCGAAGCGATATGCGGTTATTTTTTCTGCCATAAGCCGTCCCCTTTTTTCGCTGCTAAGTTAATCGCATCCACAATCATATTGTAGCCGGTACACCGGCACAGGTTTCCGGAAATTCCCTCCCGAATTTCAGCCTCCGTAGGATGAGGGTTTTTGGATAATAAAGCGGCACTAGCCATGACCATCCCAGGAATGCAGTAACCGCATTGCACTCCTCCAGCATTGGAATAGCTCTCATCCAAAATTTTAAATTGTTCCGATTCCATGATTCCTTCTATCGTGACAATTTCAGCTCCATCAATCGAACCAATAGGAATCAGGCAGCTGTTTTGCAGAAGATTATTGACAAACACGCTGCAGGCTCCACATTCTCCTTCACCGCAGCCTTCCTTTGTTCCGATTAACGCAAACTCATCTCGTATAAAATCTAGTAATCTTGCTGTGGGAGGGGCATCCGTTTCTACTAATCTTCCATTAAGCGAAAATTTTATCAACCTTGTTCACCTGCTCTCATTCATAGACTTTCGATTATGACTTCCGGTGTAATGGGAATTTGCTGAAAAGACGTTTGCAGTGCATCCTCGATCGCCGCTTGAACGGCTGGAGCCCCGCCGATTAACGTCAATTCTCCTGCACCCTTCGCCCCGTATGGACCATCCGCATAAGGATTATCAAAGACCTTGCTTTCGATTGAAACCACGTCCATTGAAGTCGGAGGTCCATAATCCGAAATGCTTTTTTGTTGGATTCTGCCTTCCTTTGACGTCATCTTTTCTAAATAACCGTACGCTAATCCTTGAGCCAAGCCGCCGTCAATCTGGCCTTTCATAATCCTGTCATCGATGACCTTACCCACTTCATAATTGCCGTATACTTTTTCCAGCTTAACATTGCCTGTTAACGTATCCACTTCGACCTCAACAATATTAACGCCCCAGGAATAAGCCGGGTAGGCATCTCCTGTAAAGGTCTTCTCGTCCCACGGAATCATTTCACGGTGAACATAATGCTCCACTACTTCCTGCTCCACCCCGGTTTGCCACTGCGCCTTTAGTTTTTTTGCGGCACGTTCAAGCAATTTCCCGACAATCATGGTAGTCCGTGAGGCTACAGTCGGACCCGAGTCCGGAACCTCTTTTGTATCAGGAGCAGGATACAAAACTCTGTCATATGGAAGGTCGAGTGCCTTAGCGACAATTTTACTCAGTGTCGTATAAATTCCTTGTCCCATATCAGAATTTGAGATTTTTAGTAATACCTTGTCATCCATTGATTTAACCAACTTTACTGTTGCTTTAATATGATCTCTTTCGCCGCTGCCTGTAAAACCGCAGCCGTGGAGAAACAGCGAAGTTCCGATTCCTTTTTTATAGCGTAGATTATGTTGATTGAAACGCTGAAACTCCTCTTTTTTCTTTTTAAAATCCGATGCATTAAGCAAATCCTCAATCATGTCTTCCATAAGGATTGGGTCTCGGAATTGTCCTTTGGTAATGGTGGGGTCTCCTTGTTTGACGAGGTACTTTCGTTTATATTCAAGTGATTCAATATTTGCCAGTTTACTAAGATGTCCCATATGACTTTCAATTCCAGCAAAACTTTGTGGAGCACCAAAGCCTCTGAAAGCCCCATTTGGAACGGTATGGGTCTTTAGGACGTATCCTTTTGCATGAAAATGTGGAATTTTATAAACACCTGCACTGTTTAATAATGCGCGTTGCAGGACGACTGAACTCAATCCTGCATTCGCTCCGCCATCAAGAAAAACGTCCACACACATGCTTAAAATATTTCCTTTTTCATCAATAGCTGTTCGGTACTTGAATTTGGCAGGATGCCTTTTCGTCGTTACCACCATATCTTCAGAGCGGTCGAACACCAGCATCACCGATTTCTTGACGGCATTTGCCGCAACGGCTACGTGACACGCCATCATCGAAGGAAATTCTTCTTTGCCGCCAAAACCTCCGCCGGTAGGGCTTTGAACCACTCTGACTTCATCATCGCCGCAGGCTAAAGCACTTATCAACGCATTTTTTATATAATAAAGGCATTGCATCGAGCCCTGGACGACAATTTCATCATCCTTATAGATACCTAGCATTCCTTGCGGCTCCAGGTACACATGTTCCTGATAACCTGTGGCATATTCTTCTTCAATGATTTTGTGGGCTACCTGCTCAATCGCAGAAATGACCTCTAAGCTTTCCCCAAATTCATAACTTGCCATTGTAACCCCGGGTGCAGATTTTAGTCGGATCGCATCATCCAATGTGTAGATAGCCTGCTGCTCTTCAAAATCAATTTTCACTTCATTTAACAAACGGTACAGGATTTCCAGATCCTTTCCCACGAGCATAAGTATCGGTTCCCCAATATAATTAACCCACTCATTAGCAAAAATGGGCTGGTCTTCTTGGATGATTTTGACAACATTCGGACCGGGAATCTGCTCTGCCCCAATCGCTTCATACCCTTCAGGAAAATTGGGCAATTGAATGGATTTAATTTTTCCATAAGCAATGGGCGAACGAACCAAAACACCATAAACCATATTTTCCACTTTCACGTCGCTAATATATGCCAGCTGACCGGACACTTTACCACTATGGTCCTTCTTGGGCACTGAGGTGCTTATGTCTTTGAGACTCATTGAACAACACCCTTCGATTCATTTTTTAACAGATAGATATATTAATAGAAACCTCTTCCTACAATTTTATAGATAATAAGGATATTTTATGATTCATTTTTATCCCCATTACGTCACTAAACCGAACAGTGATCCTTCGGGTTTATCTATGATCAAATACTTGATTCTGCCGAATGATCCGATTTGAGATCTTCTAATATATCATTATTCTTTTGGTCTTCCCTTTTATTTAAAAATAAGTTGAGCACAATAGCGGTAAAACTTCCGATTACAATACCGTTTTGAAAAAGCAAACGCAATCCTTCGGGCATTTTTGCAAATGCATCAGGGACTACGGAGGCTCCCAGACCAATTCCTACCGAAACGGCGATAATCAGGAGATTTTCATTTTTATGGAAATCGACGCGGGAAAGCATTTTGGCACCAGAAGAAATAACCATACCGAACATCGCAATCATTGCTCCTCCAAGAACTGGATTTGGTATGATCATTGTAAGCGCTGACACTTTTGGTACCAAACCTAATATCATCAGGATCACACCAGCGGCAATGACTACATTGCGTGTTTTTATTCTCGTAAGGGCAACCAATCCCACATTTTGAGAAAATGTAGTGTAAGGAAAAGCGTTAGAAATTCCTCCAATCAAACTAGCCAATCCTTCTGCCCTCAATCCTTTTTTGATGTCAGTAGATTCCAATTTCTTTTCACAGACATCCCCCAAAGCCAAAAATACACCTGTTGATTCAATCATGCTTACAATGGCAACAAGAATCATAGTTAAGATTGCCGTTACATGAAAAGTGGGAACCCCGAAGTAAAAGGGCTGCACCATGTGAAACCATGAAGCCTGGTAAACTGATGAGAAAGTTACCATCCCCATGCTCATCGCTACAAGAGTACCTATAATCATAGAGATTAGTACAGAAACGGCTCTCATGAAGCCTGTAAAGTAGCGGTTAAATACTATAATCAGGACGAGCGTCAATGCCGCCAGCAATAAATTTCTTATATTCCCAAAATCCGGTGCCCCTACTCCTCCGGCAACGTTGTTCATCGCTACCGGAATGAGTGATATCCCAATGATCGTTACAACAGATCCCGTTACGACAGGGGGAAAATACCTCATTACTTTACTCATAATTTGAGCAAGTATCATGACAACAATCCCGGAGACGATGATGGCACCATAAATAGCGGTTATGCCCTGAAGTTTTCCAATTGCAATCATCGGTCCAACAGCAGTAAAAGTACACCCCAATATAACTGGAAGCTTGATTCCAAAATACTTTCCTCCAACAACCTGAAGTAATGAGGCAATTCCGCAGGTGAACAAGTCAATGGAAATAAGGAATGCCAATTGCTCCGCGTTCATGCCTACCGCAGGTCCTACAATAAGGGGAACAATCACGGCCCCAGCATACATGGCCAATACATGCTGCAGACCGAGAGTTCCTACCTTCCATGGAGTTAACTTTTCCATTATTCAGCCCCCCTTGTTTAAGACTTTTTGAGCAGGTCATAATGATAAATTCTACTTTTAATTATATTTCTGATAATAATGGATATACCTTTCTATGTAATTAAGATTAATAATGGCATTTAGCCAATATTAAGAATCATCTAACAACAACTGTTGCTTTACACTCAAGTTAGTAAAACTACATTCATTATCGTCCCAAAACTCAACAATTCCTTTGACAGCATCTAATTTTTGATTTTTAGCTATGCTTTTTCCAGTCCATAGGACAACCTAAATAAGGAGAGTAGACTACAGCGGGATCGTCTACTCTCCTTATTTAAAGTTTCAGCAATTTATTAAACTGGGAAATTAATGACCCGATATAGAACAGCAGCAAATTAGGCAAACTAAAAATACATCCGGTCTTGCATATCTCCGGGTAACAAAACTGCATCTATTAATTTTGTAAAGTTCATCTACTTCTCCGCCTCATTGATTTTTTATTTAAATGGTAAATATTCTTTGATAACTCGAAGTGTGTTTAATTGTTCATCCTCTGCACCTTGAACAGGAAGACCGGCTTCGATATTTTTTCTTGTGTATACTAAATTATCTTCCGTTATTATTTCACCCGGTATAAAAATTGGGATACCAGGAGGATAAACCATTACAAACTCTGCAATGATTCTTCCAACAGACTGTTCAAATGGAATCACTTCCGTTTCAGCGTAAAAAGCATCCCGTGGTGTTAAAGCCAACGAAGGAATTTCAGGTAACAAGACAGAACTGTTTATATTCATGTCCGCTTGAACTTTATATTCCTGTGACAATACAGTTAATGCTTTTATAAGTGTGTGTAAATCTACCTGAGTATCTCCAGGTGTTACAATACAAAGGATGTTGTACAGATCGGACAGTTCGACTTCAATATTAAATCGATTTCGCAGCCATTTTTCAACATCATATCCTGTAATCCCTAACTCTTTTACAGATATTAAAAGCTTGGTAGGATCCATCGCGACTGCAGCGCTTGATTCTAGAATTTCACGCCCCATACAATAAAGGTGAGGAATTTCATTAATTTTCGAACGTGTTTCTTCTGCTTTTCGAATCGTGTCCGTCAGCAGTGCTTGTCCTTCTGTAGCTAATGATTTTCTGGCCACATCTAATGATGCCAGTAATAAATAAGAGGTCGAGGTTGTCGTCAACATACTCAGAACCGATTGTACCCGTTTGGGTGAAACAAGTTTTCCCCGTAAATTTAGAATGGAGCTCTGAGTAAGGGAACTGCCTAATTTGTGCACACTTGTTGCAGCCATGTCAGCCCCTGCCTCCATGGCAGATAACGGCAGTTCCTTATGGAAATTAATATGCGCTCCATGGGCCTCATCTACAAGAACCGGAATGTTTCTAGAATGTGCAATGTTGACAATTTTTCTTAAATCCCCAGAGATTCCATAATAGGTTGGATTGATAACAAGAACAGCTTTTGTATCCGGGTGTAAAACTAATGCACTTTCAATGGAATCTGGTGTAATCCCATGAGAGACACCAAACTTCGAATCTACTTCCGGATGAATAAAAATAGGAACTGCACCTGAAAAAACGATCGCACTCATGATTGATTTATGAACGTTTCGCGGTACCAGAATTTTATCACCCGGTGCGCAAACAGACATAATCATGGCCATTATGGCCCCGCTCGTACCTTGAACAGAGAAAAAGGTATAATCCGCACCGAATGCTTTTGCAGCCAACTCTTGTGACTGTTTGATGATTCCTTTTGGAAGATGTAAATCATCAAGTGGTCCAATGTTGATTAAATCGATTGAAAGTGCATTTTCACCAATAAATTCTCTAAACTCAGGATCCATCCCATTCCCTTTTTTATGGCCGGGAATGTGGAATTGGATTGGATTTTTTTCTGCATGATTTTTTAAAGCAGTAAATAACGGAGTTTCAAATTGGTTTACCAATTCATTTCTCACCCTTTCTCATCTGCAAATTAAAGTGAATCAGTGTTGAAATAGATGATGAAAGTGTTCTCTTGAAACATTCTTTCCTAACCCTAACCCATCAAGTGTTTTGGAGCTTTAGACATTACTTTTTACTCCCTTTTTAATAGTTCGTTTATTCCTATATAGATCAATTCAAAAAGTTCTTCCAAATCCTCTTTTTCAACACAAGAAAAAGCGATTCTTAAGTCAGTTGCGTTAATGGCTATAGTGCCTACTCCATATTCGTCCAACAAATGATGTCTCAGTTTTTCAGCATTAACATTTAATAGCTTTAAACACATAAAATACCCAGAGTTAAATGGATAAAATCTCCAAACTCTCTTGTACCTTTCCTGGCTGACAATCTCTTTTACCTTTGTTGCTCTTTTCTTCATGACTTCAAACTTTTCACGTTTTTCTATTTCAAATTCTTTAGATTGCAATGAATGTAAAATAATTGTCTGAGATAGGTGGGAACTACTAGAAATCGTCCCACGGATTAGACCTTTTGTTTTCTGTTCAAGTATTTCTAAAATTTCTGGATTTTCAGAGGCAAAGGTGATAAATCCAACTCTTAGGCCCCACACATAATTTTCTTTTGTTGCCCCATCTACCTTGATAGGCAATATTTTTGGATGCAGTCCAGCTAATTTCCCAAATAAAGATTCTTTTACCGAATCTTCGTAGAAAAGCCCGAAATAGGCATCATCAAGAATAACAGCTACTTTAATACCCGATTCTGCCGCTTCCTTAACCACTGAAATAATTCCGTTAACTTCCTCTTCACCAGGGGTGTATCCTGTAGGGTTATTCGGAAAGTTCAGGATAACAATTGCCTTACCTGCATCCTGTTGTGCCATTAAACATTCTCTGAACGCAGAAACATTGAATTTTTCGTATTCGTCAAAAAGCTTAAATGTCTTAAGAAGGCCTCCCCTTCGAACATGAAAAATAGTTTGATAGTTTCCCCAATATTTATCCGGCAGGATAATGGTGTCATTCTCATCAACAAATAGATCCGCTGCAAGACTCAAACCATGGGTCAAGGCATTGGTTACAATAGGTAGTCCAAAACTTTTATCCTCTAGGGATTGATTTTCCCGAAGTAATTTCTCCTTCCAACCCAAACGCAATTCTAATTTTCCGGAAGGCGGGGCGTACGGGTAAATATCCTCTGGGGAATAACCTTGTAATGATTCCTGTATATGTTCAAAATGCATTGGGACATTCTTTTCAGTAGCAATTCCTATTGTTGCATTAAAACGAGTAGCTTTTTTGCTTGCTTCAGCACTTTGGCTTAAGATTCCTTTTGGATAGTATAGCTTCTTGCCCAAATTAGATAATAAATCATATACATTGGAATTATATTTAATTAAATCATCATTTAGCTTCTTTGCGAGTTCGTTCATTTTATCTCTCCTTTAAAGTTAGCTAACCTTAATTTTAAGAGTATGGAACTAATTGCTTCTATTAATATTGTATTCTCTTCAGGTGTACCAACCGATATTCGGATATGATCCGGCAATCCCCATGTATCGCCGTAACGGACAATTACTCCATGTGCTAGAAGCTGTTGGTAGATTTCTTCTGCATATGAGCCCAATTCAACTAGAATAAAATTGCTCATGCTCTCAGTATAATGTAATCCAAGTTCAGTTAAGGCTTTGTATAATTGTTCACGGCCTACGGTATTTGCCTGCTTTGATCTTTCTACATGTTCCAGGTCCGTTATAGCGGCGGCGGCTGCAATCTGTGCTAGACTATTGACATTAAACGGTTCTTTAACATGAAGAATACTTTGGATAATGGATTCTGGTGCTGCACCAAAGCCTACCCTTACACCTGCAATCCCATAAATCTTAGAAAAAGTTTGTAAAACAATAATGGGATAGCCAGAACGAACATATTCCAGTCCATCTGTATAATCTTTATTAGTCGCGAAATGACTATAGGCACTATCAAAAACTACTAGGATATGTTTTGGCAGTGAAAACAGCAACTCTTCTAACATTGATTTTTTTAAATAAGTACCTGTTGGATTATTTGGAGAACAGATATAAATTAATTTAGTTTGATCCGTAACTGCCGATAAAATTGTATCAATATCAAATTGGTACCCTTGATCAAGACAAACAGGTATTACTTTTGCCCCCATTAAATGTGCGCCGAAATCATATTCACTAAACGATGGGGAAGGGACGATGATCTCATCTTCAGGTTCAAGATAGGTCTCTGAAATTAATGTAATTAATTCATCCGCACCGTTTGTAATAATTAAATTCTCAGTGGACAATTCTAGACTAGATGCGATCGCCTTCTTTAACTCATTGGCATGTGCATCCGGATAACGATTAAGCTCTGAAAGACCACCAGAGATTGCTTTAATGGCTTTAGGTGATGGTCCGAGAGGGTTCTCATTAGATGCTAGTTTTATTACCCTTTTTAACCCTAATTCTTTTTCCACTTCCCATAATGGTTTACCTGGTATATAAGGCTTCATGTTATCCAATGCCTTACGATTTTTTATTTGAATGATCTCGTTCATAACCATTCCCCACAATCAATTTAGTATTAAATTTATCAACATTTGAAAAATTAAATAGACTATTAAAGATGAAATTTTGTGAACACATTCACACAATAACCTTAAATATTAATAGAACATGTTGTTTACTTCAAATACACAATTCAATAATAAAGGAATTAAAATTTTTTTAATCATCCACTTATACTCTTTTTTAACCATCCATTCCTAAAAAAAGATAGAATGCATTCCTGATATAGGAACTTTTTATAAAAATGTAAATGGATGGTAATAAAAGTTGATGATTGGATGATGTAAAAACTGATAACTCTTTATAAAATTAGATTAGTATACAATGGATCTACTTGTGCAGAATGCCAAAAGGTAAATATTGTATAAGCCAAAAGAGGGGAGAACACAGATTATATATGGAATAGGGGGAATCTATTATCTTTAAAGACTTAAATCATAAAAATATTTCGGCAGGTATGGTTGCGGGAATATTCGTCATAACAGGTCCGACTGCTCTTATATTGGAAGCATCTTCAAACGGAAACTTCAATACAACACAGTCGATTTTATGGATATTTGCAGTTTACGTTTTTGGTGGGTTATTCGGAATTATTCTCCCTTTGTATAGTAAGATACCAATTGTTGGAGGCCATACACTTACAGGTGTAGCATTTTTAGCAACGATGACATCTCAGTTTACCTTTCATGAATTAATTGGGGCCTATTTAATTTCAGCATTACTAATGGTCATCATTGGATTTCTTGGTTTTTTCTCAAAATTTATTAAGTTAGTGCCTAAAGAAATTATTTCTGCCATGCTGGCAGGAATGATAACCCACTATATGGTGAATTTTATTGTTTCTATAAACACTCTATTTATTGTTGGATTTATCTCTTTAATCACCTTTTTAATTTTTTTGAGATGGAAACTTAAGTTTCCACCTGTTATTTCCGCAATTGTTATCGGGTTTATTGTATTGAACCTGTTCTATCCATTGAATAGCATTGAAGGTACTTCAGCAGCGTTTATGCCTAACATTCAGTTTCCTGACTTTAATACATCTAGTTTCCTTTCGATCGCGATCCCTCTTACTCTTCTAATTCTAAGTAATGATATAGCGGTTGCTATTGGCGCATTGGAACAAAATGATTATCGGGCTCCTATAAATAAAATTATCTCCTTTAGCGGGCTATTTTCAGTAATAACTAGCTTTTTTGGAGGTCAATCAGCAAATATCGCAGGTATGGCAACTGCAATCTGTTCAGATAAAGAAGCAGGACCAAAGGAAAAAAGATATATGGGGGCTGTAATAGCCGGTGCTATTCTTTTAGTTTACGGATTATTTTCCTGGAAATTGGTTCCACTTATTCAAGCCTTGCCGAAAGAGTTTATTTCCATAATTGTTGGATTTTCTTTACTAAATGTGTTCGGAAATAGTTTATATCAGGCTTTCTCGAAGCATTCAATAAAAACTAGCACTGTATTTGCCTTTATTATTAGTTTATCTGGCACTACAATTCTAAATATCAGCGCACCGGTTTGGTCCTTACTTATAGGTTCATTTATTGCTCGATATATAGAAAATATTACAGAAGAAAAAGGCGAAAAAAGTGTAAACAAAACAGCATAAGTATGAACTGTGTATTAATAAAGACCACTAAAAAACTAAATTAAATCCCATTTCCAAAGACCACAACATTTTAGTTCTGTATAAAATGTTGTGGTCCGATTCTTTTCTATACACCACTTCACAATCAGTCGTCACCAATATAAAAGAGCTACCTCAGTAGCCCTCTTATAAAGTATTAAAAAATGAATAAAAGACCGTTTTCCACAATAAATAACGGTTTTTGGTAGTAATATACAATTGATTGAAAGAAATATAATCCGTTTCTTTTATGCATCTATACTATTTGAAATAGTAAACTTTTGGAGATGCTCAGAACTAAGACTGTAGGAAGCAACTTTCTTCTTCCATTGCTTTACTACATCAACGCGATCATTGTAACAATATAAGAAGAGATTTACCTCTTTTTTCTTCCTTTTTACGTTTATAATAAACGGAATAACATTAGTCTCTGGATGTAGAAACAATTTCTCATTGCCTGGAAATATTGGATATTTTTTTAAAAAGTTAGCCTCATTAAAATAATTTATCAAGCTAATTTTCTCCACCTCTTCCAGGTACTTACCATTAAATGTGATAGTAATATTATTTAAATCAAGTTGTGGATGTAGTGCAAATTTGCTTACAACCCAACCTACAACAGCACTTGGGGGACTCATTAATAATTTGAAAGTTACACCAATCACTATAATAACAACAGCCGTCCATGTCATTTCATATCATCTCCTTGATAAATATCTGGTTTACCTCAAGTACTTATGTTAAGAATTAATAGAGTAAGAATCTTAAAATTTTCAACAAAGTAGTTGTCATTAAAGGAAATTAAGTGCCTCAGCAAACCTTTTGATTCCTTCATGTATGGATTCTTCATCTTCCCTTGCAAAAGTAAAACGGACGAATCCCTTTTTAGATCCCATCGTTGAACCTGGGACAAAAATGACCCCTCTTTTGATTGAGTCCTCCAACAATTGCATTTCATTATAGTCTTTTTTAACCCTGCACCATAGATGAATTCCTCCTTGAGGGATGAAAAATTCCACTTGATCCCCTAAAAAATAATTTAGGCTGATGACAATTTGATTCCTTCGTTTCTCTAATTCCTTTACCAATCCTTTGATATGCGAATTGAAATTTTCCGATTCTAGAAAATCATTGGCGATCCATTGAGTATAACTTGCATGCCCGAAGTCAATTTGTTGTTTCGCATCGGATAATCTTTCAATAACCGGTCTTGGTCCAATAATCCAGCCAATCCTTAAGCCGGAGGCGACGATTTTTGATAAAGAGCTTATATATAATACATTTCCATTGATATCCATCGATTTTAAAGTTGAGACTTCTGCTCCTGTAAAAGATGTTAAACTATATGGATCATCCTCGACTACGGGAATTCCGTATTCAGAAGATATTTCTAAAATAGCTTTCCTCTTCGTTTCACTAAGCAGTGTCCCTGTAGGGTTTTGATAAGCCGGATTCAAAAATATCATTCTGATTCGGTGTTTTTTATATAATGTCAGCAAATCATCCGGTTCAATACCATCCTTGCCTACTGGTAAAAAATACGGTTTAATTCCTGCAGTTTTAAATATTGGAAGATTGTAATTGTAAGAGGGGTCCTCTAAAGCAACAGCATCTCCTGGTTTTAACAGACATTGAACAACCAAGTGCAACGCTTGTTGTGCTCCAGATGTAATTAAAATAGAAGATGGATTTGTTTCAATTTTACGAAACAGCTTGACATGCTTTGTAATGGTACCCCTTAATACCTCGTTCCCCCGTGGATGATCGTATCCTAAGCTTCCAATAAATGATCTAGTTGAGGTAATCTCACGTAAGAATTTCAAAGGTAAAAGATCTTCCGACAGCTCCCCGCTTGCAAGATTAATCAACTTATGTTCTACTGCTTCTTTTCGAATCCTTTGTATGACAGGTTGATTTGGTAAAAACGAGCCTGCCTCGACATACCTGTTCCAGCTCGGTATACGCTTCTTGGTAATTCCCCAAATATCTTTACTTATTGTTGTCCCGCTTCCCCTATTTCTTTGAATGAGTCCAATTGATTCCAATTCGTCATATGCAGCAACCACTGTACTTCTGTTTACATTAAGTTCTTTAGCTAAATTTCTTTCGGAAGGTAGTGGTTTATCAGGAGGAAAAGTACCATCTGCAATTCCATTTTCGATAAATTCTGCAAGCTGCTTATAAATTGCTTTTTTGGCGTTTCGATCTGGTTTCCAATCCATATTCAACATTCCTTATTTAGTGATTATTAATGGTCTTATTATTCTTCTTATTTACAGGAAAAATCTTTTTTTTAAAAAAACCTATCGTCATACGACAATAGGCATTTTGATTAGGTAAAAAACACAATAAATATTCCAAGAGCTATTAAAATTAATGGAATAGAAATTGCATAAATCAAGGTCAAATTGGTTGTGTTTCTTTTGGTGGAACTACTATAATTTTCGTCAGCCTTTCCGGCTATAAATAATGTTGAAATAATTGCGATTATGATGACAACGATTACCAAGGTAATTAAAATTTTCATGTAACACCTCTTAGAAATAAAATTCAATTTATTTAATTTTTGTACTTCAATCACAAAAATACTATTTTATTAGTCTTATTAGTATTTCCACTTTAAAATTATAATATATTGATTATAATTCAATACCATCCAATTACACTTTAATTCAGCCATCCACTTTATCACAAAAACTATATTTAAAATTTAACATTCAGTGGTTGATCTTTAAATAGTTTTCTGGCAGAGAAGCTATCATTCGGTATTTTGCCATATTAACCATAGTCCTTTCTACTTATACAATCCTTCTCTAATTATTTAGTGTTTAATGAGGAAAAGGGTTATGGTGTTTTTTCAAAACTTGTGGAAGTTTTATGACCAATTAATTACTTGAAACCTGAGCTATAGAAAGGTATGAGATACCTTTTTCCTATAACAAAGATTTGGGGGCTTTTCTGCTGATTTACTGCATAGAATGTAGACAAGTATAAGTGACCTTAACCAGGAGGGAATGGAACTATGCAATTTATTGAAGGTGTAAAAGATGTGAAATTTAGTTTTTTGGAAAAACCTCCGGCGTCGTCTATGGCTTATGCCTTTGTTTATGCGAATAACGACAACGAATACTATGCAGTAAAAAATGGAGAGCGCTTGACACGCAGTGAATTGCGGATTGGCAAGTATAAAAGAGTTTATACCGTCAATATGCAGCAGCAAACCTTCACCTACAATGAGGAAGTTCCCTCGGCCACAAGAGGGAGAAGCTTTTCGGTCAATATATCTATCGATATTGCCGTTGAACACCCTGAATTGTTAGTACAACAAAATGCAGGGGAAATTGGCCAGATTTTCAACAATAACCTGCCCTTCTGGGTGGAGTCGGAAGCAAGATTTTATCCTATCGAGGAGGAACTGAGTTTTGCCAGACATATTGAGGAATTTTTTCAAACATCAAGATTGGTCAAGGTATTAAGAGAAGCTGGCATTGTGGTTCGAAATGTTAGAGTTTTGATCCGGCATGGTATTCGGGACCAGCACCATGATGTGGCAATTGCAGATTTAGACCGGAATGCAGAATTATCTGCTTATCAAGAGTCATTGGACTTGGAGGAAGCGCGGCGCATTTCGGCCTCAATTAAAGAAGCCCTTCAAGAGGGTGATTTTGTCACTGCCGGGAAGCTGGGAGAAAAGAATGAAATGGCAAAGCGGTTAGTAGAATCGGAGTTTAGCCAAAATCAGGCCTTTAAATACGAGGTAAACAAACAACTTTTAAACTTGATCAACGATCACTCTATTGACCAGTTTGAAGCAGAACAAAGATTGGCCAAGCTAAAAAAACTGTTCCCTTACCTCCCTGTCAATCTGGAAAACAGCAATAAAAATAGACAGATCGTCGGTCCAAGGAAAGAACTTCAATCCTATCTAAATAAAGGAGATTAGCGATTGTGGAATCAATTTTTAAACAGCTGTTTTGGATTTGGTCACCTATTTCTGCCCTGACTGAATGGTTGCGTATTTTTTTGGCTCTCTTTTTGCTACTTCATTTCCTAAGGCTAATTTTGTTGTATATTCTCCCCCCCTTCTTAAACTTGACGGCTCGTTTGTTGAAAAAAATGCTTTATCTCATTTCTTATCCGTTCATGGCATTCATTTGCACGATGCAAAGAAGCCGGAGAAAAGCTGGAAATTCTGACATACCTGTTTGGATTGATATCATTGAAGGAATGCTTGCCTACTTCGAAGGCTTTTTCAATAAAATCATCCAGCTTTTCACGAAACGTAAAAGGAATAAGAGGAGGATTAAAAAATGGACCTTTTATGCTGCTACAACATTAGTGATTGTGCTTACTGTAGCAATCACCAACAATCAAAACGAGTGGTATTCACAAAGTTGGAAGAAAGCTGAAGCATGGCTAAACCAAGATCATGTGCACGTACAAGTATCCGAAGCTTCATCTGAGAAAAAAGAATTAATTTTAAATAAGATATATGAGGACGGCGGAAATATTCGGAAAGCCCCCCGACTAACCGCTCCACGTCTATACACGATAACAAATGGAGAAATCATCCGCTTTTTGAACGAAGAACAAGTAGATTCCAAAGGAATTAAGTGGCTAAAGGTTGAAACCGCAAACGGGATCGAAGGCTGGATTTCTGCCTTGATTGTCAGGGAAAAATAGATTAAGAGTGATATATTAAATATTTAAAAAACGCTGTACATCTATACTGATCATTTGAATTTGGGAACTTCTTCAATATCACAAATCTTATATACTTTCATATTAACATTAAGGGACAACAATCCTGAAAAAGATGTGTTGTCCCTTCTTAAATGTTAACATTTTTCTACATTTGGTTACTTAGCAGCACTTAATGAGAGTCTCAATTCTACCGTTTTATCTTTGTCGATGGTTCTATTTTCAGTTATGACAACCCCATATTCCTCATAGGCTTTTTCTATTGTTATATACCCATCGAGCACATCTTCCAATACCTGCTCGATATCCCTTTCCAGAGGATTTCCATATCCACCAGCGCATGGTGTTTTTATTTCCAGGATATCCCCGGAATTTACTTTAAAATTGGTTAATTTAGCATGAAGATTATTTTCGCGGTCGGTATTCGGATTTAGTTTTAATGAACCAGGCAATCCGTCTTTTCCTCCTTTTACTCCTTTTGGGGGATCATAATGTCGATCGCCTTCACCTGTAAACAATCCTCCCTCCGTAAACTCCCATGTTCTCACGATTCCGATACCCCCACGCCATGTTCCAGCGCTTGCACCTTCTTCACGCAATTCGTAACGATTACATCTCATGGGCAGACGCATTTCCAGTTCTTCAATTGGGTTATTTCTTGTATTGGCAATCAAATTGTCAACACTATCTAACCCATCTTTTCCATAACGTCCTCCATATGAACCTTCATTTACCTCAATGTACACCCAGTATTCACCTGTATCCGCCTTTAAGCCGGCATACGAATTGAAATGCACATGAGCAGAATTACCCGCTGTTGTATTATGAGGCAATACATCTGATAGCGCTAGATTGATTTGGTCAGCCAATCTTTGAACTTGGTTAATCCGTGCTGTACAAGCTGCTGGGAATTTAGGATTCCAAATACTTCCTAATGGGGCCTCAACTTTTATTGGCCTGAAGATACCGCTGTTTTGAGGAATAAACACTTCAGAGGTAGCTTCATCCAAAAGAATAGCCCTAACAATGGTATATGTCGCTGGCAAAGTTGATCCGGAAAAAGGTACATTATAAGCTGTTTCCACCTGAAGTGAGCTTCCCGTTAAATCAACGGTCAAATCACTCCCTTCAATTTTTACACTCGTTTCAATTCTTAGTGGAACGCCGTAATTGCGCCCATCATCATCTAGCCACCCGGTTGGAGCTTTATAGACTCCATCAGGAATCTTTTCAATTTCTTTTCGCAGCATTTGCTCGGAATAATCCATCCAGCGTTCGGCTGTAGCTTGGACCGTCTCAAGACCATATCTTTCAATTAGCTCTAAATATCTTTTCCTTCCAAGCCTGGCCGAGGCGATAAGCGCCTCCACATCACCTTTATTTTCTTTAGGTGTTCTTACATTTTCAAAAATATGACGCCATATATCTTCGTTTTTCTTCCCTTTGCTATACAGCTTTACAGCGTTATAATGCTTCCCTTCGGCAAATACATCTACCACATCTACCATCAAACCTGGAGACATTCCACCCGCATCCAGTACATGTCCAGTGTTGGCAGCAAAGGCAACGAGCTTATTATCATAAAAAATAGGGATAATGATAGCTAAATCGGGTGTATGAGATGCTCCATAATATGGATTATTGTGGAGAATGATATCTCCATCATGGATGTCGTCGCCTAAAAAATGCTTAACACCCTCTATATATCCAGGCAGTGATCCTATATGCATAGGAGTTGAATCACTTTCACAGAGTTCATTGCCGTTTGCATCGAAAAGTCCGGCACCCAAATCTTCTGATTCACGAATAATGCTAGAATAAGCCATTCGATAGAGTACTAATGCCATTTCTTTGGCAATTGAATTAAACGAACCTGCAATGACTCCTAAAGTAACCGGGTCAATCTTCTCATAAGATTTTTTTTGTGTGATCAAGGTCATTTTTTTCATCCCCTTTCTTAATCTACAGAGACTGTGCTAGCAACGTATTTTTCAACTTTCGAAGCAATCTTCTCACGCATATCAATTACAATATTTCCGTAGCTATCAAATGTGGCAATTGTTTTTGGAGGCAGAACTGTGGTACTGTCCTTTTGTTGGATTACGGCCGGCCCTGCCAGTTTTGTTCCAGTCGAAATATCATTTCGATTATAGAAAGGTGTATCAAATTTCTTTAACTTATCATCGACCCAGAAATAGACGGTATGCTTGACTGCTTCTTGGCGTAAAGACGAAATGTTATGATTTGAACTTTCTACTGGCTTATCGCCAATTTTTTGGATCAATCCGATTCCAACTACTCGGATGTTAATGACCACAACCTCTTGATCAGGGAATTGGCTAGCATACTCTCTTTCATGGGTTTCATGGAACCTTTGGATAACGGTATCGATCCATTCTTCGTTAATTTCTCCTCCAGGCGCATCAACACGAAGCTCATAGCCTTGGCCTGCATAGCGGCAGTCACAGATACGTTTTACGACAATCTGGTTATCGTTTAATCCATCTGCTTTAAGGTCCTCAATTGCTTCCCTTTCAAGATTTTCGAAAGCTTCAGAAACAGCCTTGACATCCGGGAAGGTCAAGCTCTTCCAGAGAGTAAACACTTTTTCATAAGAAATATCCGTAGCCAAGAGACCCATGGCCGCCGTGATTCCTGGATACGGAGGAACCACCACATAAGGAATATTCAATTCATCTGCAATATCACAAGCAAATAAAGGTCCTGCACCACCGGCGGCCACCAGCACAAATTCTCTTGGATCATATCCTTTACGGACACTATTCATTTCTATAGCATTCACCATATTATGAGTCATGATTTTCAAAGCGCCAGCTGCAGCTTCTAGCGAAGTCATGCCTAATTTTGTGGCAATATGTTCCTCGTAGGCCCTTTTAGCCAATTCCGGCCTAATTTCCATACTGCCGCCAAGGAGACTATTTTCCTGGATGCGGCCTAATAATACATTGGCATCAGTTGACGTAGGCAATGTCCCTCCCCGGTTATAGCAAGCTGGACCTGGTGCGGCACCAGCACTTTGTGGACCAACTCTAAAAATACCTCCTTGATCCACATAAGCTATCGATCCGCCACCAGCCCCGATCGTGTCAATATCCACCATAGGAATCATAGCATTGTATTGGCCAATTCTTGAATCAAGAAGGTGCCTCATCCTCATTTCACCGTTTGGAGCCACTCCAATATCGGCAGATGTACCGCCAATATCTAAAGTAATAACATTATCAAAACCTGCATTTTGGGCTGCTTTAATGCCGCCTATCAAACCAGCTACCGGGCCAGATAATAGAAGATTAATAGGTTTTTCAGCAGCTGCATCAGATGTTGCGATACCACCATTGGATTGCATTAGATGTAGATCTGTTTTGATTCCTAAGTCTTTGATGTTAGATTCAAGATTTCTGATATAGTTGCTTGTTTTTGGACCGATGTAGGCATTCAGAGCCACAGTACTGAATCTTTCGTACTCCCGGTATTGCGGTAGGATTTCATGACTGATAGAGAGATATACTTCAGGATATTCTTCCAAAATTATTTCCCTAACACGCTTCTCATGGACAGGATTTTTGAATGAGAACAGGAAACAAACGGCAATCGCTTTTACTCTTGACTCCTTTAATAACCGAACTTGCTCTCGTGTCTTTTCTTCGTCTAATGGGGTTAACACAGTTCCCTCAGCTGTAATTCTTTCAGGCACCGTCAAACGATTACGTCTTTTTGCTAACGGATACTTTTGCCAAGGTAAATCCTGGTACAATGAGAAATTTAATGGTCGTTTATGGCGGGCAATATGTAGAATATCTCTAAATCCCTCTGTCGTGATCATCCCGACATCTGCACCATTATGTTCCAAAACAATGTTTGTAGCTACGGTTGTTCCATGAAAAAATTGTTCAATATCAGACGGACTTATATTCGCTAATTTACATATTTCCTCTACCCCTGTGATAATTGCTTCAGAAGGATCATGAGGAGTGGATGGAACCTTGTGAACCCACGATTGGTCCTTTTGATCGTCTAATAAAATTAAATCAGTAAATGTTCCCCCTACGTCAACACCTAGTCGAATCATTTGTGTGCCTCCTTTTTTGCTTTTATATTTTCTTACAGTTAAATTGCAATTAATGTGCCAATTTCTAATATTCTAACAATTATAAAAATAAAATTACCACCAATATTGAAGAATTACCCTAGTATCTATGCCTTTGATGAAAATATCAGATATATAAATCGTTGATATTTGATTATAAAATCCATTAATGATTTTGAGTTAATTATGATTTTTTTCATACCTTTTATTCCATTCGTAATACTTTTCATTACATATTGGGTAATTTTATAGAGATTTCTTTTTCATATGCACTTCCAAAACGGTAAAGATTCGCTTCATCAAAGGGTTTTCCTATCAATTGCATACCGATTGGTAACCCTGAGTCGGCTAGTCCACATGGAATAGTTAGGCTTGGAAATCCTATAAAATTTGTTGGCGCTGTTAATTTTCCTAAAATGAAGTGTTCTTTTCTTACCCCGTTTATTTCAATGTCTCTTTCATTTATATCAAATGGTAGAATCGGGACAGTTGGGGTCAATATGATATCCACTTCTTTTAAAACCTGATTAAATTCTTGGATAGCCCGCCTTTTCACATTTTGAGCACGTGCGTACTGATATACCTTTAGGTCTCTGCCGTGTATAATGCGCTCCCGTACCTCATCGTCCATCAGATTGGCCTGATTTCTTAAGTTCTCTTCGTGAACAGCATACGCTTCAGTCACCATTGTAACTCGTTGACCTGAAACAATCTCTTCCATATGAGGGATATCTACTTTTTTTATTTTCACTCCAAGAGCTTGAAAAACTTGAATGGCAGTATTTATTCCTTTTGATACTTCGTTGTCTATATCTTCAAAATAGAAAGTTGAAGGAACCCCAATGACCGCATCCTTTATGCTGCAGTCCATATACCTTGTATAGTCTTCAGGATCCTTGCAGATAGAATAGGGATCCTCTTCATCATAGCCAGACAGAATTCCTAATACCATCGCATTATCCCTTACCGATTTTGTAATTGGTCCAATATGATCAAGTGACCAGCTTACAGGATATACACCAAATTTACTGATAAGTCCAAATGTTGGTTTCATGCCCACAACACCGCAAATAGAGGATGGGATTCTTATAGACCCACCGGTATCGGTCCCTATAGCTACAGGACATAGTGACGATGCAACTCCTGCCCCGGCCCCGCTGCTTGAGCCTCCCGAAATTTTAATAAAATCATACGGGTTTTTAACTGGTCCAAAGTAGGATCGGTCACCAGTTGGCCCCAACGCAAATTCGTGTGTATTTAACTTACCAACAATAATAGCACCGGCTGATTTTAGCTTTTGAACAACGGAAGCATCATAATCGGGAATAAAATCCTTAAAGATCTGAGAACCCATTGTTGTTTTTATACCCTTCGTATAAATAATATCTTTTAGTCCTACTGGAACACCATGAAGGGGTCCCTTCCAATTTCCGTTTAATATTTCCTTTTCAGCATGCTTTGCCATTTTTATTGATTCTTCATGCAAGATAGTAATATACGCATTAACTGATTTGTTTAAATAGTTAATGTTTTCTAATAAATTGTACACTACTTCTACAGGTGAAACCTGTTTGTTTTTGATTAAACCTGATAATGTTGTTGCATCTGCATGCATTATATCATCCTTTAACCCAGACATTTGTTAGCAATCACCTACTTTTCTAATTTTTAATAAACAAATAAATGTTATTTATTAGTTCCATCCTTTCCCAAGTTTTAATAAGAAATCATAAAATAATAATGCAAGAATTATGCCATAGGATTTGAGTAAATAAATCACAATATCTTGCAAATAGTTTCAATTTAAATTATTATAATTTTCATAATACATATTCTATTTGGAATACCATGGAGGTTACATTATGGTAAATTTAAAGTCCTATGAAGGACAAATCTTCCTCCAAGAAACTCTCAATGCATTCCAGACTTCATATATTCTATTTGATCTTAACAAGCGAATTTTAGCAATGTTTTTATCAGATTCCCTATCGAACGAAGTAAATATTGATAATGGAAATTTTCAAAGATTCCTAGATTGTATAATTCAGCATAAAGAACCCAAAAAGGAATTGCTTCATTTTTTTCATGAAAAGAATATTTTAGTTCAGGGCATCCCTATTAATTCTGCTGATCATACGTTTGGAGTTTTAACATTTTTCCCGGATCACAAGGATACCACCGATATTGAATATGAAAACATGGCTATTGACCTTAAAACTATTTTTGAGTCTACTTATGATGCCATTTTTGTGGCAGATGGTAACGGGATAGCTTTGCGAGTCAATTCTGCCTGTGAAAGACTTTGGGGTATAAAAAAAGAAGACTTTATTGGGCGAAGTACATTGGATATGGAGAAAGAAGGTTTTTTTCATCCCTCTGTAACACGGCTAGTACTAGAGAGTAAAAAAAAGAGCTCCACTATCCAAAAAACGCGTACAGGTAAAACCTTGTTAGTTGTAGGGACACCTGTTATGGACGAAAATGGAAAAATTCTTCGAATCATTAATGCCTCTAGAGATATCACTGAAATTGACCAACTAAAACAAGAGCTTCAAGAGTCAAAGGAAATTTCCGAAAGATATCAAAGGGAAATTCAAAAATTAAGATTGAAAGACCGGAAATCTTTAAAACAAATTATTTATCGCAGCCAAATTATGGAAAAATTAATAGAACAAACAAAAAAGGTGGCTGAATTTGACAGCACCGTCCTAATATCCGGAGAATCGGGTGTGGGAAAAGAGGTGCTAGCTAACATAATTCATGAGTCCAGTAATCGTTTTGAAAAACCTTTCGTGAAAATAAATTGTGGCGCCATTCCGGAGTCTTTATTGGAGTCTGAACTATTTGGTTATGAAAAAGGGGCCTTCTCAGGAGCAAATAAGGACGGCAAAATGGGGCTCTTTCAGTTAGCCGACCATGGAACCATTTTTTTAGATGAAATCGGAGAAATGCCCCTACCACTTCAAGTCAAGATCCTCAGAGTCCTGCAGGAGCGTGAAATTCAACGAATTGGCGGGACAAAACCCATTAAAGTGAATATACGAGTTATAGCAGCAACTAATAAAAACCTTGAAGAATTAATTCAACAAGGTAATTTTAGGGAGGACTTGTATTACCGTCTTAATGTCGTCCCACTCGAAATCCCTCCTCTTAGAAAAAGAAAAGAAGACATACCAGTCCTAGTAGATTATTTTACCAAAAAATTCAACTCTAAATATGGAACCCATAAGAAATTTAGCTTGGAGGCCATCCAGGAAATCCAAAAGTTTGAATGGAAAGGAAACATAAGAGAACTACAGAATTGTGTCGAACGATTAATCGTAACGATTTACGATGATGAAATAAAACAGGAGGAGGTCAAAACCCTTCTAGCTTATAATACTAATGACGCAACCCTCCCATTTGGGATTCAGTACGATTATGATTTAAAAGAAACAATATCTCTAGTAGAAAAGTGTATTCTCGAGCACGCCGTAAAAAAACATAGGACCACGGTCAAGATAGCCCAAGTTTTAAATCTAACACAATCCGCCGTAAGTAAAAAATTAAAAAAATATAAAATTCCACTAAAATGATTTTTTACATATACACATGCATATCCTCCCTTTTTAGACTAATGTAGAAATCATCCATTTTTTGAATGAAGAACAAGTAGATTCCATAGGAATTAAGTGGCTAAAGGTTCAAACCGCAAACGGGGTCGAAGCCTGGATTTCAGCCTTGAACTTGAGGGAAAAATAATAAATGTAAAGGGATATTTGATTCTTTTTCCAATTCATAGATCAACCCAATTAAGGGGAGTAGACTCCAATAGGAATAGTCTGCTCTCCTTATTTAATGCTCTCTCTAATCTTATCAAACACTGAATCTCCAAATTAATCAGAAAGTGTTACTGACGTTCTATTTTGGCAAGAAATTGACGGTATCATTTGTCCTAAATCTGACGAAGATTTTGACCGAAAGAAAGGGGAAGACCTTAGCTTCCCCTTCAATTAAATATCAACCTGATAGGTTTCGTTTTGTTTCAAATAAAATTTTGTATCATTCCTACCGGCGATAATATACCAATCTCTTCCGAGTTCCATACGGCAAGAAAGCTTCCTTCCATCTCCGAGGTGAAGATCAAACCAATCGTCACAGCGTACCTTGTAGCCTGTATTATCACCCCACAAGACCACCCAACAATTGAAATCCTCATTATACTTCATTTCTTTCCAGCGGCTCTTCATGACAGTTCACCCTGAATGACATGCTTAATCATATGATCATCAATAATCCGACGGCCATTTTGAGCTCCATAAAGAAGGCTGTGTGTACATACTTTATTAATAAGCCTTGGGGTTCCGCCAGAAAATCGATGTATTTCCTCCAAAGCACCATCTGAAAAGATTTGTTGGTCAATTCCTGCATATTCTAGATGTCGTGAGACATACGCATCTACTTGTGCACGATCATAGTGACTTAATTTGAACTGAATATCGATTCTTTGACGTATGGCAGCGTATGATTGAAGACGCAGACGATCCCATAATTCACTTTGGCCCACAAGGATAAGGGCCATTGGGCTTTGTGCATCCATCTTAAAGTTGAGTAAAAATCTAACTTCCTCAAGCATTTCACGATCTAATAGGTGTGACTCATCCACCACGACGACAGGCTGAATCCCATGAATACCTCTCATTAATTCAATTTCTCGATGAAGCTGTCGTTTGGCATCGCCTCTATAAAACTTCGATTCCGATCCTAGCTGTTCTAACAAGCCTTTATAAAAATGTCTAGGAGTTAGTTTTGAATCGGATAAATATAGTATTTGAAATTTCCCTTGATCAAGTCCATCTACAAATTTCCGAATGGTGGTCGTTTTCCCAGTACCGCAATCCCCAGTTAAAACGGCAAATAGCTGCCTTTCTGCGGTATACTTTAAGCGACCTAAAACCTCTTGCATCGTAATGGAATCATAAAGTTGAGTAGTAGGCACATCTCTTGTAAAAGGGGTATGCTTCATCCCATAAAAAGACTCAAACATCTTCGCCGTCCTCCTTCCAAACAGCACGGAAAGAAACGGCTGGAGCTTGTTCAATTTTTCTTTCTTGATGCTTCTGTTCGGCTGCTTTAAGTAATCTGGAAGAATCAACTTCAAGTGATTGAAGGTGTGAAGGCAAAGTTGGACGCCTTCCGGCTCTTTCTCCAATCACAAGCTTTTTTGCTCTCCAAGGGGAATAACCCTCGTATTCAATTGTTAGCTCCTCAAAATCCGCAGGATCATATACAACATCTACTTGACGACCAATAAAAGAAAGACCAACTTCATATTTCTGATCCATAAAACTAATGCATCCCGACTTATCTACTTTCCTCGTCTCACAATGCAAGAAAGCATTCGCTAGTTTATCAGGATCAATAAATCGAAGTGCTTTTTTATCGCTTCGAAAAGCAGTTTCAGGGCTAATGTTCTCCCCAAGACCGGAATGGGATTTATTCTGATAACACTCTGATAACCATACTTGAAAAAGCTCATTCAATCGATCTAAAGAATTGGGCTTTTCAAGGGCTGCTTCACTTAAGAAGGAATCAACGACTCTATTGAAGCGTTCAACTTTACCTTTTGACTCAGCCGCATAGGGTTTTGCATAGATTAATCTTGTCCCCAATTTGGAACATGTACGTGACATCCACTTGGTTCGATATTGTTTACCGTTATCAAAATAAACGGCATCGGGGACACCGTATTTTTGTATGGCGTTTCGAAAAGCATCTTCAATAATCCTAGAATCAAGAGTAGGATAGAAGGCTCCATGTAAAATAAATCGAGTCGCGTCGTCTATTATAGCGACTAAGTAGACCTGCTTCTTCGTGCCATTTGGTCCAATGGGTAAATAAGGGCCAAACTTAATATCGGATTGCCACAGCTGATTCCGGTGACGCTTTTGAAATCGTCTAGCTGCTACTCCAGTTTGAGAGTAGAGCCTCATTTGTCGTGAACTGTAGCCTCTTTCAGTTAACTTTTCTTGAAGAGTTGAACGCTTTAGCTGCCCTGGTGTAGCCAAGCCTTCCCACTCAAGTATTTGAATAATTTGTGCAACACTTCTAGTAGGGGCCTCATTTCGAAGGAGAATCGCTTGTTCCAATAAATGCGAGGGAATAATCTCTTTTTTCATTTTTCCCGAGATTCCTTTTGGTTTTAGCCCTTCAAAACTTTCATTACGGTACTGCTCAAGATAACGTCTAATGGTCCTTTCAGAAAGACCGCTGGTCTTACATATATGGTTTTTCAATTCCTTTGCTTTTCCAGCATCTAGCCCTTCCGCCAAAAGAGGGGCAATGAGCTGGAACCTTTGTGCTGCGATTTCTTCTGCCTTTTTACGATCTCTCATGATAACACTCCTCTAATATGTGTTTATCATGAGTGTAAATCAGCTATCCTCGGACAAGAATGCAGAACGGGTATGTTCCCACAAATTAATATTCACAATCGGACGGACAATTCTCTCCAGCCATCTGGGGGCATTCCCTACCAGTCGTCCTATTCTATGAAGTGCAGTCTCTGAATTTGCGGACGTCAAATTCAAAGGGACCTTATCCTGACTAGTTCGAAGCACAATTGATAAGAGACAATTAGCCCAGTAATCTACGAAATAATTAAACCAATCATACCAACGAAATAAAGTAGATTCATCAGCTGGAACATCATGTGTAGAAGGGTTCGTGAGAACCGACTCTATACACTCTGCCTTATATCTTTTATATGGAACTAAGAAATCTGGTAATTCATGATGAATCCGGCCGCATTGATCACACCCTAATCGCCGAATATTATATACTATTGTCTCTCCAGAACATTCTCTTGATTTTCTTTCTCTAGTACCAATTACGCTCATGCTTTTCCCACAACAGGGCGAAGGAATCCTCCCCGCACCTCTAACCAAAAACTCCATTGTTTTCAATTATTTTATAATCTGATACAATAATCATATGGGTTTTTTAGGGGACGTCTCCTGTATATCTGTTGGCGCAGATATACATTATGGGAGGCGTCTTTTCCTTTCTCCAGAATTATTAATGTCGAAATGTTTCGAATTATGTATACATGGACATTATAACCGTCTAATTCTGGACAGGCAACACCGTCAACTTTCGGTCATATTGGGATGGCAATAACAAGAAAGTTCTCTGCCGTATAAAAAAGAAGATAAAATAAAAGAATTTAAAAAGTTAAGATGAAGTGGTGTGGTGTATATTTAAAACTGTTATTTTTTGTACATAAGAAATAATGAAACTCCTAGTAAAAGAGCGGCAATACCTCTTTGCCAATCAAAGGGAATTTGTTTTCCGCCAAAAAGACCGAAATGATCAATTACACCACTTACTAATACTTGGCCAAATATAACAGATACTATTGTTGTAGCTACTCCGATTTTTGGCACAGCTAATACCATAATAAGCACATATATAGCTCCTAACAATCCGCCTGTTAACTGCCATTTTGGAACTGAGAAAAAGTTTAATAGGTTCCCCTTACCCAGAAAAATAGTACACACTAATAAGATTAATGTACCAATCGCAAACGAAACAAAAGCACCTTCAATTACCCCTATTTTCTTTCCTAAACCTCCATTAATTCCCGCTTGAGTACCTATAGATATTCCTGCTATAACAGCGAGAAGGGTCATGATCCAATTCATAATGAGCCTCCATGGTTTTTTAGTTAATTCAAGAAGTATGAAAACACTTCCTTTTATGATTGATCTACTACAAGCCATTATAACAGAAAAAGGAAATACAGCATCATATCTTAAAATATTTTGGTATATACATAGTACCCACCCTTTATACGAGTTTTTTAGTCATGATAAAGTCCCTTTGCTCTTCATCACCCATATAAAAGGAGTGCGCTCCCGTTTGAACAAACCCCATTTTCTTGTAAAAAGCAATAGCATTTTCATTCTTTTCCCAGACACCCAGCCAGATTTTCTTTTTATTACATTCCCTCCCAATTTCCAGCGCTTTATTTAGCAGGTATTTACCAAGCCCATGTTTTTGGAATTCTTTCTTTATATAAATCCTCTCGACTTCAAGCGAATCATCACCCATTTCTTCAGACTGTGCATGATTGGTATTGACCTTTAAATATCCAGCCAAGTCATTATTAAAATAAATGAAAAAGAATTGCGAAGATAGATTAGATAATTCTTTTTCTAATTGTTCTATGTTAAATGCCCTTTCTAAATAGGCAATCATATTTTTGAGTGAATTCTGATCCTTAAATGTCTCGTTAAATGTTTCATAACTAATTTCCTGAAGTCTGTGTAAATCTTCAAGGTTGCATTTTTTTATATTTATAGTCATGTTACAATCTCGCTCCTTTTTAATAAATTCTCTTGTTTCCCTTTTTTACAAATTCCCAATCTTTTTCTACATTTTTTCTTACTCTTTGAAGAAGGTTGAAAATGGTTTCTACTTCTCTTTCGGAAAATCCCTCTAATGCAACGAGATTGGAATAATCATTCTCTCGTCTTATAAAAGGATAAACATTTTTCCCTTTCTCTGTTGGAAAAAGCTTTTTTATTTTTTTGTTATGTTGATCTTCTTTCTTTTCAATAAAACCATTCATTTCAAGTTTTTTGATAGCACGAGCTGCAGTTGTTCGATCTACTTTTATCGTCTCGGCTAACTTTTCTTGAATGATTCCTGGATTTTCACAGATTCGCACCAAGTACATATACTGCCCTTTTGTAAGGTCATATTCTTTAAATTCTATATTACTGATAGAATCCAAAGCCCTTGCGATCATTCCAATTTCCCGAAGAATTTCCTTCATTATTAACTCCTTAGCACATTATTTTTGTTGCAAATACAATAAAAAATGGTATAGATTAAATTTAACTTATCTTTGTTGCATTTGCAACAAAATCTCTAAGTAAAAGGACTGATAAAAATGTTTGCAAAAAGAATAAAGATTGAAGAAGATTTAAGGACAGCATTTGCCATTCGAGAACAAGTATTTGTGAAGGAATAAGGTGTTCCACTAGAAGATGAATTTGATCAATTTGATACACTGGATGGAATTTGCGAACATATATTAGCCCATTACAATGAACAACCAGTTGGAACAGGAAGGATAAGGTTTATTAATGGAGTAGGTAAATTGGAGAGAATCTGCATTCTTGAACACTTCCGTAAATTTGGCCTTGGAAAAATCATTATAAAAGCGTTAGAAGAAATCGCTGAAGAAAGGGAAGCCTCACAAGTTAAATTACATGGGCAAACGCAGGCAGAAGGATTTTATAAAAAACTAGGGTACAGGACTTCATCTGAGATCTTTATAGAAGATGGAATCCCACATATTCTCATGCTCAAAGAATTATCTCCAAAAAATGATTATAAGACCAAGTAATATGAAATATGTCGTTTATGTATTAGGGATATTTATATGGACCTATTGGTGTTGGAACTTTATTAACCGATTGTTTAGGGGGACTAACCCTTAATTACTTTATGCAAATTACTGAAAAAGTATTAGACCGCATATTGACACACACTAGTACATCACCAAATTATGATAAAGATAAAGACCATTCGATATAGGATGGTTTTTTTGCTGTTTAACTAAGCATTTAGGTCAATAAACAATAGGAGTTACCGCCACAACAACTCCGTTTTTCATTTACACACATGTTAATATAAAAGTTTAGTCTCAACACCCTGTGTATTTTTAAACTCTTCCACCAGCCCCTCCCATCTTCGATTTTACTCTCTAAAATTAAAAACTATCAAATCGGTACGAAAATCACGAAATTAGCCTTCTTATATCCAATTTGGAGCCGAAAATCACATTTTCCTACCCAAATTCGCTCCAAATTGGAAATGAGTGAATTCGACTAAATTTGCTTAACCCGATATCTTATAAGTGCCAGAATCGTGAGTGTTAACGAGGAACTGGCCTAATAAATAGATCATAAAGGGTGACGCAAACAAATGAGTTTAAAATCAGCCAGCATTGAACACTTTGAAGAATTTGCCCAATTTACTAATCTCATCGAATTTAATCACCACTTCGAACAGTGGCTGCTTGAGCATAAGACCGACTTTTCCAAAGGCGAAATCATAGGCTTAAAGCGTCTCGTCCGCTTTGCCGCCAAGATACCAGGTGTCTGCAACGCCAAAATCGGAACCATTCTAAAGGCCATAAACGAGGAATATAACGAAAATGGCATATCCCGGTCCACCTTTAAACGGATGATCCTAAAAGCAAAAGAATTCGGAATCATCACCGTATACGAAACAGAGAGAAAAAACGGCTCACAGACTAGCAACTTATATGTTTTTAATCGTTTTCCTGTAAATGAACCACCTAAACCGGAAATAATGAACCAGCCAATAGAAACTAGTAATCTTTTAAAAACAGAAAAAGATCAAAAGAATAATAAACGTAAAGAAGAACCGTTGGAATTAGATCATAGCTATGTTAGCAATCATGTTCCAAAAGATTTCGTCAAGCTGGTTAAGTATTTCTATTCAGATGCTAAGACCATTGAGGAATTCTGGCATATGACACAAATTGCTGCTTATAAATATATCAGCGAAAACAAAACAGAGCAAATGCTTGATGTAGCTATCGATGCCTTTAAACAGCTAATTCGCAAATTAAAATTCACCAAATCTGTAAAAAATCCAATCTCCTACTTTTATGGCATTTTGCTCAATAAATTTAGTCAGCGATTCTATGACGAACTCTTTGAAAAATATGATGAATCAGGATCCACTTCTAACAATTCCATCGTAGATATTCTGAATTATGATTATTTGAATACGCAATTTAATTATCATTGAATAACTCTTGTACCAAAAGAATACCATCTTGTTCCAAATTACCTAACTGTTGTGGGAAAGCCGGTTGAGCGATTTTTAGCCGATCGGCTGTTCTCTATTATTATTTAGTCTTGCCACTTCGATGAAGTAAGTTTACTGTCTAAGCTACATTAATTCAAAAACCACCTTATGATTTTTGTTTATTTTGTTCGAGGCCTTGGGTTTTTAGGATTAGTTATTGCAGCGACGAACTGACAGCTCTTTCTTGTAGCAATTAGCGGCGGATTAGTGGGGGCAGGGTCTGTTGCTATGTCTATAGCAATTTTAGGTGATCTTTATGGAACACGTTTACTTGGCATCTTAAATGGCTGGGGATACTTCGGACATCAAATTGGAGCAGCCTAGGGTTCGTTTCTTGGCGGCAGGTTATACGATATTTTGGCACTCATTTATATTCATTTATTACCGCTGCTCTTGCGATAATTGCTAGCTTAACTTCCCTTACATTGCCCAAACATCTATCATTCAATAAGCAAATAAAGCTAATTTAACAGCAGACTTTCGTTAAATAAAATAATTTAACAGTAATTTGGCTAACAAGGCCCCAAATTATTTAATTAAAATTGCTAAGTAACGTAATAAGGAAGCAGAAAACCATTCTTCTGCTTCCTTCATGCTTATCCCCGCAAAACATGTTTCAGGACTTTTCCACTCGCGTTGCGTGGTAATGTATCGAGAAAGTCTAGTTCCACAGGCAGTTTGTATTTAGCCAGTTTCGTTTTGCAGTAGGTGAGGACGTCTTCTTCTGTAAGTGTTCTTCCTTCTTTAGGTACTACAAACGCTTTTGGGACTTCACCGTAAATCGGATGCGGGACGCCGACTACCGAAGCCTCCAAGATTTCCGGAATTTGATAAAGGACTTCTTCGACCTCAACGGGATAGACGTTTTCACCGCCACGGTTAATCATATCCTTTTTTCGGTCTACGATATATAACAGTCCATCCCGGTCTAACCGGCCTAAATCTCCGCTGTATAACCAACCATTTTTTAATGCCTGCCTGGTAGCTTCTTCATTCTTCAAGTATCCCTTCATCACAAGCGGCCCTTTAACAACGATTTCTCCTACTTCCCCGGTTGGCACTGGTTCACCAAATTCATCAACGACCTGCACCTCGAGCCCGGGCAAAGGTTCGCCGACAGAACCGACTTTGTCCAGGGCATAATGGTCCTTTAAGGTTGTTGCGCCAGGTGAATTTTCTGTCTGCCCATATAAGTTTTGTACTTTTACATCCGGATATCGTTCCTTTACAGTACGGACCAGTTCATATGGCATAGGAGCCGCCCCGTACGTGAACAAGCGCAGTCGGGACAGATCCATCTCGGCCATTTTAGGAGTATTTAAGAGAATACTATAAATGGCCGGGACTCCAAAGAAGATTGTCACCTTCTCCTTTTCCATTGTGCTCAAGGTTTTCTCAGGTGAAAAAGCCTCCTCAATTACTACTGTCCCGCCCTTATAAATAGTAGGAACAGTAAAACAATGGCTGGCAGCACAGTGGAACAATGGGGTCACGATATGCATGCGGTCATCTGTGGATATTTCCATAACCTCTGACCAAATTTGAGCAGCAGCACGGACATTTCCGGCTGATAACATAACCCCTTTGGGCTTGCCAGTCGTTCCGGATGTGTAAAAAACAACCGCTGTATCATCCTGATCAACCTTTACAGGATGAAAAGGGATAGTTTCATCATCTAAAACTGTCAGTAACGAATCCTCGCCGCCAACAGCTAAACGGTCTTTAAACCGTTCAAAGGATGGACCAATCTTATTCAAGAGCGATTCATATCTTACATCATAAATAATCGCTTTCGCTTCAGAATGGCTGAAAATATACTCCACTTCCGGTGCAGTTAATTTCGTATTGACGGGCATGACCGAAAATCCTCCAAGCTGGCAGGCATAATAACAGATTACAAAATAATCAGAGTTAGGCAGATAGACCGCAATGATGTCATCCTTTTGATAGCCTTTCTCCTGCAAATACCCTGCTAAATTTTTCGCCTGCTGGTATAATTGGCTGTAGGTCATCTCCCTGCCCTGATAAGCGGTAATCACCTTGTTAGGCTGCAGCTTTACATGTTCTTCTAATTGTTCTGAGACAAACATTTAAACAACCCCACTTCTTTAATAGGAATTTTCTGAATAAACTAAATAATTCTCTATATTTTCTAAAATTCCTCTAAATTCTACAAATTCCCGCACTTTTCTACCGCGTCTTAGAATCTGCTTTCTTCCTATCACATTAGAATTTATTTTCGTAAATATTGTTGTTTTTTCCTATAAGACTGGACCACTGATTTTTTCAAGATTTGGGGAGCATAGGATGGCTTTATGCGACCGAAACGCTGTTTTTTTTATCCGTTGGGGAGCATAGGATGGCTTTATGCGACCGAAACCCTGATTTTTTTAAGCGTTGGGGAGCATAGGATGGCTTTATGCGACCGAAACCCTGATTTTTTTATCCGTTGGGGAGCATAGGATGGCTTTATGCGACCGAAACCCTGATTTTCTTAACCGTTGGGGAGCATAGGATGGCTTTATGCGACCGAAACCCTGATTTTCTTAACCGTTGGGGAGTATAGAGAGGCTATATGCGACCGAAACCCTGATTTTTTTATGCGTTGAGGCGCATAGGATGGCTTTATGCGACCCAAACCCTGATTTTTTCAAGAATTAAGGTGCATAGACAGGCTTTATGCGACCCAAACCCTGATTTTTTTATGTGTTGGGGAGCATAGAGTGGCTTTATGCGACCCAAACCCTGATTTTTTCAAGAGTTGAGGAGCATAGGATGGTTATATGCGACCGAAACCCTGATTTTTTCAAGAATTAAGGTGCATAGACAGGCTTTATGCGACCCAAACCCTGATTTTTTCAAGAATTAAGGTGCATAGACAGGCTTTATGCGACCCAAACCCTGATTTTTTCAAGAATTAAGGTGCATAGACAGGCTTTATGCGACCCAAACCCTGATTTTTTTATCCATTGGGGAGCATAGATAGGCTATATGCGACTGGACATATTATTTTTCCGAGTATTCGGTCGCATATAACCAGGCAATAAGTTATTCCTTCTTACTTGGAGCAGTTTTTGTATAGGAAAGCAACAATCATCTACAAAAGAGCCAAATAAAAAGCTGACCCAAAAGTGTCGTCATTAAACAACCTTTTGGGTCAGCCTCTTTATTTATTATGTGAAAGATAAAAATCGCAGCAAATTATCCGCGTCTTCCACCTCTACCGCCCTGTTTTGCAGTACTGTTACGTTTTAGGGTAGACAAATTTTCTTCACTAGTCTTTAAAAATTTAGCCATTTTATCTTCAAAACTTTCCTTTGGCTTGAAATTACCCTTTGAACGAAAGTCTTTGGAACGGTTATCCCCTCTACCCGGACGTGATGGGCGTTGTGAATAAGAAGAGCCTTGTCCTTCGGGTCTGTCAATCGCCTTTTTAATGGACAAGGATGTCTTCCCGTCTTTCATACTAATTACTTTTACTTCAACTTGGTCTCCTATTTTAAGATGGTCATTTACATCTTTTACATAGCTATCTGCTACTTCACTGATATGCACAAGACCTGTTGATCCATCCGGTAATTCCACAAAAGCTCCAAAATTAGTAATACCTGTTACTTTACCTTGTACTTTGCTGCCAATTTCTACTGACATATTAATGGTTTTCCCCCTCAAGAATGTTAAAAACACTTAATTATAACAAATAAAGTGGAATGTAACAATTGATTTTGATTTCCTAGTTAATATTAATCTGGTTCTTGTTAGCAGAAAGAATACAAAAAGAATGATATTTTAATCCTCCAAAAATTTACTCACAAACATTGAATTAACTACATTTTTGAGTGTTTTTCTAACCATTTTTCTCTGTTTTATCTGACGGGAGCTGCTTCAGCTCCCTGATAAATTCGATATGCAGGAACAATTGTGTCGGTAACAATTTCTTTTCCTTTATCACGAATGAAGTCCAATTTATAATAGGCATCGAATCTTCGGCTGATTTCCGTTTTCACCAATTCGGGCGGAGTGACGACGATGAATTGGAACTTCAGCTTTTCAGCGACTGAGAAGATCGGATCAAGGACGTGTGCTGACGCGGCTTGTCCGAACGGATTATCACAGACTAAAGGAACCCAGCTTTGGTCTGACTCGTTTTTAACTGACAATAGCATCATCATCATAACCATACGAGCAGACAGCTTTTGTCCGCCGCTGCCATCTGATTTCGTCTTTGAACCTTGATTAATCGTCTGCCACGTTGAATAATGTTCTCTTTGCGGTTTTCCGTACATAAAGGCATTATCCGTTCGCATGTTATAGACGAGAAGCTCAGGGTATCGATTTCGTAGTGATACAAACAAAATCTGCTCATCGCTAATGAGTTGTTTTATTTCTTGGTCTACAGCTAAATTATTATGATCAATCGTATCAAATTGTTTGGTAATTTTATTGATGGCAGATACAAAATGCTGCTTAAGCTGCGGCTCGATCTCTTCGGGCTTCTTAGGTAAAATATCTTCTTTTAGCTGTACGAGCGGGAATGATCCTCGTTCATTTTTCAGCTTCATTTTTGCCATCATGGAACGAATCGCCTCTGAAATACTCATCACCTTCATGCTGGCTCGGCTGGCCCAGAAGTTTTGAGCCTTTTCTGCCCGTTCCTTGTCACGTTCTAATTGTTCCAAACCACCTTGTGAGAAGCGCTTCATATTTTTAACAATGCTTTGAATGTGAGAATAGTGCCTCGTATCCATATGATCTAGTGTTGTTAATACTTCATTTTTAAAACGAATCTCCCAATCTTTTCCTTCAATCGTTTGCTTTAGATTACGTAATGATTGTTCGATTTTCGCATGCTTCTCGTTGCCTTCTTCCTGAATTGTTTGATGTTTTTCACACCAGGATATGATACATGCTTTCCCTTGACTCCTGACTTTTTCTACATCCAAATCAGTAAATGCTGCCGCTTCCTCTTTAAGGACCACGGATAATGTTAACAAATCCCCTTCATAACCCGCAATATTGGAGTCTATTTCTTTTTGGCGTTTTTCAGCCTGCTTTACTTCCTCCAGTGTATGTTTCGTTTGGTCTTGTATTTCTACTCCCTTAACTTCTAAGTCAAGCTCTTCCCATTCTTCAGACGGCTTTTCATGTTTGGCCACTTTCTTAGCTGATTTGTCACGCTGAACAATCGCATGCTTTAAAGAAGTTTCTGCGACGGTTACAGCCGTTCCTTGTTCCCTTTCTTCTTTTTCCGCTGTCCTTGCTTCCTTTTGGGCTGTTTGCAGCATATTTTCTAATATGCTTATAGGTTCATCTGGTTCAGGAGTGTCTTTCCACTCCTTGTTATAGGTATCTAGTTTTTTTTCTAATTTATTTTGCTGCTTTTGTTCTGTTTCTTTTTTTGCTTGTATAACCAGCAATTCTCTTGCTTGTTCTTCTTTTGATTTTTGGAGCTGTTTTAACTCTTCAATACGGCTGTTTAGCTCCTCTAATAAATGAAATGACAACCGTGGGATGTCTTCACACTGCTCTGATTTTTCTTCAGGAGGAAATACCGCTTTTTCAATAAAGACGCCAATCTCTTTAATCGTTTGTTCGGTCGTAACCTTCCATTCTAAATACGTTTGATGCCATTGGTTTTGCAGGTCAATGATATGTTGGTGCTCTTTTCCTATTTCCTGCTGCGCTAAAACTGAAGCTTCTTTTTGTTTCTCTTTCTCTAATTTCAGACGTTTATTTTCTTGATGAATTAGCTTTTCGCGATCATATTCCGCTAATGTTTCTACATCTCTTGTAAGTTTTTCGATTTTTTCTCTTGCCGTCTCCATCTGTTCTTTTAGCTGGAGCTGTAATTCTTTTTCTTTTTGCTGCTGTGTTGTGATTTCCTGTAATTTCGTCTTCATAGAATGAAGAGATAACTGTTCCTGACCGAGCTCTCTCTCAATATCCACCGCAAGCTCGTGTGATAAAAATCGGTCCATTTCTTTTAGAATACGACGTAAGGAAGTTTCTGTTTTTTCAATTTCTATAAGTGTTTCTGTCTTTTCCTCTATTTGCTTGGCAATACTGATTTTCCAGTTGGAAAATTGATTTTTATCCGTTAATAGCTCCCTCTCTGTTCCGTTAATAATCACAAAGGTTGGCTGGTGATTTTCGCCGTTCATTTCCTCACGTAAAAAAATCGGAACTGGACTTTTAAACATTCTTCCTGAAAGGACCTGCTGATTAATTTTTTGCCATTGCTGTCCGCTTACGACTAGCCCATATGGAAGGAGTGGATAGGTCATAAGATAGTTCGCAAGCTCTTCTTTACTTAAAGATTGGAGAAATTGAGTTCCATAAAACACATCGATACCAGTCTTTTCATCAATCCATTCTTTTAATTCTTTCACATCTTTATTCGGTATCCAGAAGTGCTCATCATTTAAGGAATGGTCGAGTTGTATCTCCCATAGATCTTTTTTAATTTGTTCACCTTGTTCTCTATTACTGCCAAGTATGTCTTCAATCTGGATGACATATTTCGAAAGAAGCGCATGAGTTAGTGGTGCCGCGGCATCTTCTAATATTCCACGAAGCCGCTCCAACAGTTTTGCTTCTTTTTGTGTTTGTTCCTCATTTGCTTCCTTTAACTTTTCACATTTTTCTTCCGAAAACTGAATCGATTGAACGAGCGTGCCATGAGTAGTGGCTAATTGGTTTTGCACTTCACTAGACTCTTTGTCTTTTGCTTGCAGCGCTTCTATAGAAACCTTTTTGTTATCAATTTGTTTAGATAGAAATTCGATAAATCCCTTTAAATCATAGGTTATCCGGTCACCAAATTCTTTAATAAGGTTTTCTTCCTTGGACTCAAATGTATTCATTTGTGTATATAGGAGATCAATTTCCGTACTAAGCCTAGCAATCTCTCCATTCTTTAGTTTCTCCTGCTGCGACAGGTCGTTTCCTTTCTTCTTCAAGAACTTTTGATAGCCCAGATACTGCTTAACAGCTTCTTTAATGGAAAGATAAGACTGATCCCATTGTTTTCCTGCTTCTTCTTTGATTTCATCCATCCGATGATTTACTTGCTCTAAACCTCTATTTTGTTCTAATGTCGCGATCTGCTGTGAAAGAGCGCGAATACTTTGCTCGTTTTCACTCCACTCCTTTAATAATACCTGAAAGGCTAGCTGTTCCTTTCGTTCTTGTTTCTCCTGAACCATAGCTTGTAAGGAAGTATGCTTATTTCTTTCTTCTCCTAATTTCTTCTCCCAATCCAGTACCTCTCGGTGAGCTTTTGCATACTCTAGGTTGTCTTTTTGATAGCGCAATTCAGCTTGCCTTATCGTCAATTTTTCAATGTCTTCCTTTAAAACAAGAAGCATTTCCTCTTCCGATAGCTTTAAATGTTCTAAAGCACCTAACAGTTGTCTTCCTTCCTTTATACTTGCTTGCACAATGTCTTTATGTTCGGCACCTTTAGCCAGGTTCTCTTCAAAAGGGATAATGTCTTCTAAAAATTCCTTATGTGCTTGCTCTCTTTTTAGGAGGATAGGCAAATCTTTCGCGATGCTTGCCTGACTCTTGAAAATCTCAACAAGATCGTTCTTTTGCTCTTCCGTCCGGTGCAGGACTTGACTAACCGTAGGAATGATCCTTTTTTGGAATAGGGAATGATCATCCTCAGCCCCCTCAAAGTATTTGCCCACGCCGCCTTCATCCTTGTTAATTTCCTTCATAATATCCCAATCTTTACGATTGATTCCGTATGTATCAAGAATGCGATAGTGTTTCTTTATATCCCGGTAAACATCATAACCATTCCATTTTAAGTAATCCTTGAGACTTTCGGTTTCAGCCACCTCATCATTTTCAAATAATGGAATATGCTCGAGCGATACCTCTTCCTTCCGTTCAAATTCCCTTGTATAAAACGTAATATTAGGGATAATCTTCGCTTCCTGTTCCAAGGATTTGCGATCAATGCCACTTTCTTCATTCATTGAAATCCGCTGTTCGGCTGAGAACATTCCTCCTGTTACTAGATGCCTGCGGTCTGAGCCGTCCAGTTCCCATTGAATGAGAACATGAAAGGTATACGGAATAAATTGCTCTTTATTATTAAAAAAGAACTGCTGATAATAACGATTGTTTTGTTTCCCCCAAGAGGTTCCGGGTTTAAGTATTTGGAAGATGGTTTGCAGAAATACCCCTTTTCCGCCCCCATTCATCATGGCAATAAGGCCATTTGTGGATGTCTCGCCATTATGAAAGTGAAAGGTGATATCTTTATATTGCTTTTGCATTCCATCATACTTCAGGCCTACAATTCTAATTCGATGGATTTTCGGCATACTCCCCCTCCTCCGTAGTCATTAATTTTTTGAATAATTCATAACGATCATAATCGTGATAGAGGTATTCAATTCGCTCAAACAGCTCTTGTTTCGGGATTGCCTTTGGAATATCATCCCTGTCCAGAATGATGATCAGCCCCTCTGTTTCTAATAAGCGCATGCTGCTTGCTATTAAACCGATTCTGGTTCGTCTGTTGCCTTTTTTAGCCCCATAATCATCCGTTTCAACCTCCATGTATTTCCAGGTTGTCACAACATCCTTCATATCAATTCTTTCCTCTTCTCCGAAGGCAGGTTTCGCTTTAAGAATGCTATCCCATTTCATGATAAGATCGTCGACAAGACGCTCTAATGCGTAAAAGCTAATTCCATCCCGCTTCGTACGTATTTTAGCAGCCTGATTGCTGTCAATGGCCGCTAAAAAAGCCATGATGACAATACTAATAAGATGAAAGTGCTTTTTCGAATCGATTTGCTTATGCTTGTCTTTCAGATGCGTAAAATTTGTGGCAAAGATAGAGCCAGTGGGCTGGACAACCAAATGGATCCGTTTTGGCGATTCAATAATATATGTACCTGATTCGTCCGCTAATAAAAGAACGGTCTGTCTCACTTCTGGATCAAAATACGTCTCGAAATGTTCGCTAGTTTCGTCAATTACTTTTTCTTTTAATAGAGTAAAATAGACAGCTGATGCTTTTTTAATGGATTCTGCATTCATCTTTTTTCCTCCAGTACACAAATCTTAAACGGGGTAATTTTCGTTTGATACCAAAGAAAAGACTCCGCCCGATGATCAAACATGGTAAAGATTTTCAAGCCTTCAAACACTTGAAATTGTGGATATTCCTGCATTAGTTTATAAAGAAGAATTTCCCGCTCGTCACTTAATGTTTCTTCTTTTCGATGCAGCACTTGAACCTTCAACGGCTTTTTATCAAACATCATCCATAAATCAATCGATTCAGATTCTTCAAACCATAAATCCTGTACTTCTAATGGAAGCGTAGATAAATCAGCTAATGAAAACTCCCCGTATGTTTGTAAATGCTGAAAAACATAACTCCATGCCTTAACAACAGACTCCCAGTTCGTCACTCTCACTCGAGTAATGCTTTCTTCTGATTCTTCTTCGATTACAGCATCCGTTAATTGTTTTTCATCAAATTCTTGTTCACCCCAGATCCAATCAAGCGGCAGAATAAATTCATTCTTGGGTGAAAATAAGGGAGAAAGGATCTTATCGATTGTTTCGAAACTTTTAACCCCTTCTTTCATGAACCAATTTTCATAAAAATGTTCGCGAAATGAAACCAAACTGGTTTCCCAAAACAAGGAGGGATTTTCCGCTTTTAATTTCATCTCATAGGAGATGTTTTGGATGACTAGCTTCGCAAATCGGTCATGCAGCTGCCTTGTATGGCCAATTTTTTCATGGAGGAGCAACAATTCTTTTTGGATTGGATGGTCCTCTTCATTTCTACGTTTCGATTTTTCTATCATCCTAGTAATGGTCCGGAAGTGATTTTTTTCTTCCTCAAATTGCTTTTCAATTTCACTCCGATTGTCGGACCTTTGCCATTCTTCTTCCATCAGCAAGATTTTGGGATTATTTATCATTTCCTTTTGGAAAGTGAATTCCTTAGCCATTAAACGATTTACGCGTGAAATAAGATGATCGAGGTTTCGAGTAGCTTTTCTAAAATTACCGTTCTTAATTAGCTGAATACTATAAAGTTGTTCGATTGTAATGGAGAATTCTTCGGCCATTTCCCTGCTCATAAAAATCATTTCCTGAGAGACATCAGTGAGTTTATAAACAATCGATCCGCCCAACTCTAAATTCGTATAAATTTCATCCATCGTGACATAGCGAAAGACCTGAGTTTCCCATGATTGTTTTATTTCATCGTAATATAAGGCTTCAAACGGCTGGCTATACTCTTCTTTTCCTTGATATAATAGCCCGCTTGTGATTCGTTCAATTTGCTTATCGTCGGCCAGCAGCTTCATTTGCTTAATGGTGTCTTCTACCATATACTTGATATCTGATTTGCGTCTATGATCATCATCATTTAATTCACGGTAAAAGATGGTTAGGAGCACTTGCATGAGAATCGTTCGGACATAAGGCTTCAGCTCCCCTACTTCCATTCCCCGGCCAAGCTCAAACAGCGGATTTAATCGCTGCATCCGCTGGGCAAAACCTTCCCATGATTCGTTCACATCCATCTCCTCCATGTTTCAATCGTTAATACTTCTTGTGGGATTCGCTTGTTTTCCTGCCATAATTGCTGTAATAGCGCTTGCTCCTCATCTGTAAACCACTGAAAAAATAAATCACGGTATTTGAGGTTTTGCGTTTGTCCCATTTTCTGGTTATTTTTTTGTTCTTGACATTCTAGCATTTTACGATAAATTTTTAAGGCAGGCTGAATGCTGCAATCCGGGTATTTTTCGATCAGCCTGATGAGGATACCATACCCCGCCGCATCAAGATCACCTGCGTAGTAGAAAAGATAGGATTTGGGCGGAAACATTCGAAAGAAAAAGGAAAAGCTCTGTTCAATTTTCGTGCCTTCCCCATAAATAATGAGCTCTGGCTCATAATCGAGTTGGTTCGCTTCCAATAATTTAATAGAAGTATGAAAGAACGATAGATTTTCGACGATGAGTACTCTCTGAATATCTTTTATTTCTTTCCCTTGCTTCATCCAAAATACAAATGGCTCCCCATACTTCACCATTTTAAGTTGATCCTCAGATATTCCAATTCTCGTCAAAAAACCTTTTCCATCAGGAAATTGATCACTATCCAATAAGAATTTTTCATGGCCAAAGAGTTCCAGGCTCCTTTCTTCGAATGATACGATTTCCCGTTCCTGGCTGGACTTTAGAAACGTATATACATTCTGGATTCGCTGCCACTCTTCTTTGGTCTGCCATTCGGGATGCCGCTCATAATAGGAAAAATCAAATCGGTCACTCAATTTCATCATCTCAAGACGATCCCATTTGTCGGCCTGAACTTTTATATTGACCCAGTAATATAAGGCAAGAGCTGGTGTTTTACCATTGTATTGATTATTTTGAATAGGGGTAAGCTGTCCCTCCGCTTGCAATGTTTCGATTGTCCGATAAAACAAGGAATAACCATCCATCTCAAAATAATCAGCCACTAGCTTGCGCAACTGAAATTCTAAATCGTTACTATTAATTTTCTTTTTTTGTTTAGGGTGTTGGATATCGCTAATAAAACCTCTTACCCTTGTTTCAATGATGTCGATTGTACTCACCTACTTATATCTTCTTAGTGTCATAAAATAGACTCAGTTTACCTTTTTTTCACATCCTTTTATTATAAACTAGTTGAGTGATTGTTCGTAAATGAAATTTTTCTAAAATAATAGATTGAAATAAAAAAACACATCAGTGGAAATTCACCTTGCGATTCCGTCATAATGACGAAAAAACTGCCTAATAGCTTTAGTGCCGTAACGAACGTACTCGGTTCCTTCTTCCTTGTTTTACATTTTTGTTTCTATTTACTCAATAGTTACACCTACTCTTTCTGAATACCTTATTACAAAAGATAACATAAAACACAAAACCAAATTAAGAGAATTTCTTACAATTGTTCTATCAAGGCCTAAGCTTTTGTTTGACTAAAGTTGAAGGTAAAAAAACGAGAATGGCACTGTTTGGGCACCGTCAATAAAAAAAGACCAAGTGCCTCTAGTCAATGTACAACAGGAATTCGTCAGAATCCCTGGTATTATCGAGTTGGCGGGAATGGGTGGGAATCGAACCCACCAGACCTGGCACGCAGGTCTCAAGCAGTTTTGAAGTTAGAGGGAATATCTTTTTTCTAGTTATTCTCTGATAACATATGTTTTCATGAGATATTTATTTAAAGGGATTTTCGGGCTCATTATATGATATAGTAATTTTTTATTTTCATTTTGGAATTTTTTGAGATAACAAAAATAATGCTTAAATCTACCCATGCTGGGTCACATGAAATAATCCCACCTTAAAAGGTGGGATTAGGTGTTAGGCACAGAGGTTTTGATACAAGAAGCGGAATTTACCAGCCTACGGCTATGATTCAGTTTTTCTAAAGAATACATCCGGATTAGGTTGTCCATTCAACCTATTCCGATTATCGCCCCAAGAATGGAGCAAAGAATTCCCAGGACCAGTGATCACTTGGTTATAGTCACCCATATAACAAGTTACAGTAAATACAGGTGAAGATGGATTGCTGACTACCGATTCCGGACTTAAACCCTTGGTCAAAGAGAATGTTCTCTTGAATATTCCGAATGTTCCATTGCCGACTCCGCCAACTCCTGCTGGATCATTAAAACGGTTATATTGAATATGCGCTCCTTTTGCGTTGGCAGCTACTGAAGGGAAAAATGCAAAGGAAAGCCGATCAGGTGTTACATTCAACGGCGGGGACCAAGTTACCCCTTGATTTCTGCTAAATGCAAGGAAGATATTGATGAAAGTCTGCCCATTAAGAACTGTACCAGCATTCCATACAACATAAATCGTGCCATCAGGACCAATCGCAGCTTGTGGAAATTCATTATTCCTGATATTACTTTGAGCATTTACCGAAATGACTGGACGCAAAGCGTCACATTGTACAACAGCGTTCGCTGCGGCAGCGAAAGGAGGGGAAACAGCTACGTTTTGAGGGAAAGTATTTCCTCCGTCAAGTGATCTGACCATTCGAATCGTCCTATTTGGCTGCCCCAAAGTTAGAAAGTTAGTTATTTCTTCATAAACCACATAAATAATCCCCTGCTTGTCTACTACAACATTGGCCCCACGAACAAATGTATTGGCATTGGGAGGAATAATGATATCCCTATCAGTAATCAAAGGATTTACATTAACACCAGTTGTATATTTGGAGAAACGAATTCTTGGGTTACCACCTGTAGTCGTAAAATCAGTCCAAACAATATAAAGCGCCTCTTGTCCTGGTCTATTTCTATCAGGTCCTACTGTAATCCATTCTTTATCTTGAGTTCCTCTGTTCGCACTAGGGTTTTGTCCTCGGCCAACAACTTGAGGGGTACGCATTGTAATGGTTCTGTTTCGATTGACAGTTCCTGTTGAAACACTAACTACGCTTTGAAATACACCATTAACTACTTGCCTGCTTAATCCACCGTAATAGAATATACCATTTCTATCTACTGCGACTACTGGGTCACCATCAGTGAATTCCCCTGGATTTACCGGAATCGTACCGCTTTGTTTCCAACTTTTACCTAAATCAGCAGAAAAAGCAAACCCTGAAATACTGTTTGTGCCATTGAGATCATTAAATCCGTAAAGAATAGAGTTTTTAAAATGTGCTAAGCTTGTCTCACTTTGAACGATATTCGGAAAATTAGCTACATCATTCGCACGACTGTTCACTTGAACTTCTCTATCTTTTGGTTTTGGAGGTTTTGGAGGTATTTTAACCACCCTTTCATTATTATTTTTTCAATATAGAATATTAAAAAAATGAAAAGGTGCTTGTACTATTTCATCAATTTATATTTTTTTGATAGATTCTTTTTTGGTATCATCCAGGATTTAATGATAGGGATACAAGTGATCGGAGCAGCAAACGGCGTAAAAAATGAGGCAAAAAAAAAAATGTGCAACGTTCGCACATTTCTCTTTCCACGCTTCTTGCAATTAACTTGTTCAAGCATTATTGGTATTTTACATACTATGTAATGACCATTATTACTGGGAGGTGAAGTGAATGTCCGATAGTTTTGCCATATAATACGATGGCAGAGGAAATCTACAACATTATCCCAGGAAAGATATATCGATCTACTAGAAAATGGAATGGATCCACTGGTAAGCGGATATGCACCTGAAGACTGTCACTACTAGAGTAGTATCGGTTTTTGACAAAATACCAATAGTGATTGGCACTTATTTGTTATTTATGGTAAGGGTCCCCGTAATTAATGCTAAACTCCTCCTCCACAATCTGGCTGAGAATTTCTGCAACAAGGATTACATCCAAAAGTGGTTTCGGAACGAATAGGACAATCAACTAGTGGTATCACCGTGGACACCTATACCCAGGTGTTACAAAAATGCGAAAAGAAGCTGCCCATCAATTCGAGCAGCTCAATAAATAACCTATGTAAAAGATGAAAAAAGACATGTTACCAAAATGTGACCGAATATGATATTTTCAGTTGTTGGCCACCAACATTAACCTCAATTTAATTTCTCAAAAACCTTTAAAAACCCTTATCTATCAAGGTTGGCGGGAATGCGTGGGAATCGAACCCACCAGACCTGGCACGCAGGTCTCAAGCAGTTTTGAAGACTGTGGAGGACACCAGTCACTCAGCCAATCCCATTTAGGCTTAGAGCCTCAAGCGTTTGAAGGAAGACCTTAACGGTTTCGACGGACAAACCTCCACGGTCTAGTCCGTAGCCTTCACGGATTATTCTACACTATCCACGGACAAGTTTCCAGTGTCAAAACAAAAAAGACTCCCCGATCAGTCGGAGAGTCCATCAAGTATTTCACCAAGTATTTTGAACGGTATTTTGAACAATTTGAATAGAGCTTTGAAGACGTTCCCCAAGACCTTGAAAAACGTCTTCCTTCTAGTCGTCCTCATATTCAAACTCCTCCTCGTCGTCCTCCTCAATGTAAATGACACGGTCATTGTCGTCTTGTTGGACTTCAATTTTCTCGTCTCCGTTGTACTCGTAAGGGTCAAAGTCGTCGTCACTTTCGGCACAACCAATGAGAACAAAAACCATTCCAACAATTAGGAATAACGTTAGAGCAAACTTTTTCATAAATTACTCCTCCTCGTAAAAAGAGAATTGTGGAACCGTGTAGCCGTCGTCTTTCACTCCAAGAGCATTGAGAGCAGACTTCCGAGCCAATAAGTATTCCTTGAGAGCGTTTCGGTCACCGTTGACCACTTTGTCTTGAAGTTTCAACATTCCTTCGAGACTCTTTACAAATTTGACCTCACGTTCGGTGTCAGCCTCAACTCCTAGAAGGTCAAAGTTTTGAACGTCGTCTTTGTCGGACAACTCAAGAGCCATTGTGTCGTCGTCTATTTCGGCAAAGATTGAGACGGCTTTGTCTCCAAATTGAGCGTCAATTCCGTCGGCATACGAGCAGCCAACCAAACCAAACACCAACAAAGTTCCCATAATTCCAGCAAGTAACTTTTTCATATTAAAATTCCTCCTTGTTTTGAAGTTGAAATTGAGCGTCGTGAAGTTCCTCCTCCACGGCTCCAGCGTAGTCCTTTAACCACTCGACCTCACCTTCGAGACGGTCAACCTTTTCCTCAAGTTCTCGAATGTATTTCATTTGTCGTTTGGCAATTTCACTCAAGTCAACCACGTCTTTGAATAGCCGACCCATTAATTCGGCTCTCTTTGGAAAAAGAAGACCAAACAACCGACCAGCAACAATTTCAAAGAAGTCTCTCAATTGAACTCCACCTTTACCAATTGAACGACCATTCCAACCAAACACCAAAGAGCAGCGACGGCTCCAAAAACTCCAAGACCAATATCTCCGTCCATGAAGTTCCCAATAGCCAAATAACCGTTGAGGCCAGCCAAAGCTCCGTTTAGAATAGCAAATAATAAGTTCATTCATATTCCTCCTCGTCCGAGTATTTATAGCCGAATTGGTCGACGTAATGGTCTCCCCATTCTTCCATTTTCTTCAACGACTTCATGAATTGTTTGTGACTCAACTTTCCAGAATTATATTTCCGTTACAACTTCTCGAAGTATTTGTTCATGTAGTCCTCAATCCAAATGTCATAAAACAACGGCTCCATTTACCGAACCTCCTTTTCCGCGGTCTCCAGCCGAGCCTCCAAGGACTCTTTGGCGAACTCAAAGAAACAATCCTCGTGAACCCACTCACCGAACTCAGTTCCGATATAGTAAGCCTCCTCACCTTCGTAGACCTCTCCGTCACAATGGAGGCAACGAGAGACAACAACCTCGTCGTCACAAGGATTGTGGAGTTTCCAGTCGTCATAATTCCTCACGAATAGCTCACCGATTTCTTCCACTCGGAAAGCTCCTCACAAGCTGCCGTCAAGTTCATGAGCATTGTGAAAGCCTCTTTTCCTTTGTGGGTTTCAATGATCAGCGAGGAAAGAGCAAAATGAACTCGGTGAACGACCTCGTTGGTCTTTCCTTCCTTCTCGATTTGGTTTTGAATGTACGACTTGAAAAACTCTTTGGAGCCAAACTTCAATTGACTTTTAGTCACGGCCACTCCTCCTTATTGGGTTGTATTTTCGTACTTCCTACCCAACCCAACGAATTACAACCCAGATTGTGACATTGGAAACAATAAAGTTCAGAAAATAGGGTTGTATTTGGAAATTACCGACTTCTTGGAGAAATATTGTAAGAAATAAAAAAGAACTCCTCAAAGCCTGGGGAGTTCTATTTCTTCCACGAAAAACGAGCTGGAGTTTCTGGGAACCGACGAGCTGGAGTGTTTGGGTGAGTAAAGTCGTAAGCGTCTAGATAAAGACCTCTCTTTTCTTCAAACTCCATATTGTGTTCATATTCGAGGTCAATTTTGCAACGTAGAGAGTGAGACCACTCAAACAATGTTCTCTCTCCTTTACTTGACTCAACGTCTCGAATGTATGCAACCAAGTCTTCAAAAATTTGTTGTTTACTAACTCGTTTTTTCATTTTTAATTCCTCCATTTCGCTATTTGGTAACCAAGGAGCCAAGAGGCTCCTCGTTTTTATAGGATTGGGGAGAGTATCATATTGTTTTTGTTGCATTTATATTTTTTGTCGTCCATTGCCTCAAGGAAGGAGACTATATAAACATTTTTTGGTTCCACTCCGTATTGTGATTTATGCCACTCAATTTCGTCTTGGAGTCCTTCAAGAGCTTTCACCTTGTCTTTGTAGTAGTCGCTAATGTAAATTTTCATTTCATTTCCTCCATTTCGTAATTTAGTATTTATTGCTATGCCTAAAATATACACTGTGTTACATTCGAGCGTCAACAATTTTTTAATAAATTTCGTAATTTCGTAATAAAAAGGAGCCAACTTAGGCTCCTATGTAGAAAACTCGTTTGTTTTTCAATCTTACCTTCTCGGCTCCGAGGACTGGCTGCTCCGTGTCAACGTCGACAAATGAGTCATAGTCATATGGATTATAGGTAGCTCTCTTTGGTTCAAGAACGATCAGTTTTTGTGGTGTATAGTAGCCGACCACTCCAGCGTGAACATTCTTCCGACGTTCACGAAGAACACGTTGCCGTCCAGCCTCACTCACTTTGAAATAAGCGTTCTCAAGCGTTATGTCGTCCGTGTGAGCAATTACTAAGCCAGTTTTGAAGTCCTTGACCGAGAAACACTTCTTGTGAAGGTTATAGTAAACAAACACCTTTTGACCAACCTCAATTGTTCTTCCTTTAATTACTTGTAACATTTCCGCTTCCCTCTTTTTTAATTTCGTAATTTCGTAATCGAGGAGAAGAAAAAAAGTCTTCTCCTCTTTTATTTAGTTACAAGATAGGTTGAGTGTTACTTCCTCGAAAGACCACCAAGCCAAGTTGTTCTTGAGGTCTCCACCGATTTCGAGCTTTTCACCAGTCATTTCCTCGAATTGTTCAACCAGCTCCATGATTTCCTCATAGTAAGTGTCGAACCATTCATGAGTTTGTGAGTAGTAAATAAGCTCTGGGACGATACCACTTGCACAACCATGTTCGAGAACTTGATCAGCGAACTCTTGACCTCCGTTTTCCTCAATAATTTCCTTCACTCTTAATTCTAACTTGTTCATTTGAACCTCTCCTTTGTTTTTTATTTTTCGGTTGTTTCAACCTTGATTAAATAATACACTGTGTTACATTCAGTCGTCAACATAATTTCGTAATTTCGTAATTAAATTTTTAAATTTTTTTTTCGAGCAATGAAAAACCTCCGAACAATCAAGTTCAGAGGTTGCTGAGCAGCCTATTCAATTGTTTTCCAAGTTAGGTTGTCAAAGCGAAGGTCCAGCTTGTTTCCGTTCTTGAAACCAATGACCTCGTCGTCTCCAGCGAAGGCAAGAAAACGGTGAAGTTGGAACACTTCCCAGGCTCCGTTGACCATTTGTTTATGTTGGACATAACCGTTGGTGTCAATGTTCAAGCGGTTTTTGACAATAGCGTCAATTCGAGGAAGGTCAATTTTATCAACAATAACAATGTGGTCGAAACCTTTCCGACGAACATGAATTAGAGCAACGTCGTCCTTGATTTCCACTTTGTTTTTTAAATTCTTTAGGTTCATAATATCGTCCTCCTTGAATTATTTTATTTCGTAATCAAGTAACCAAGAGGAGAAAAACTCCTCAAGGTCTTAGTTCAAGGTCATAATTTCAACGTGGTCTGGAGAAACCCAAAAAGCTCGACCTGCTCCGTTGTCATAGTAAACAACTCCTTCTTCCGTTGGGTCGAAGTCTCCAGCCTCAACACAAGCCTTGAAGTTTTCATCATACTTGGCAAACTCCTCTGGACTTGGGTTCACGGCAAGAAGTTCACCTTCAAAAGCAGGTTTCTTACCACTTCCGAACAATACTTCACAAAATAACATTTCGGCTTTCAAACCTTCGTGAGTAATCTTAACTAATTTCTTCATATTCACATTCCTCCAAATATTTATTTGAGCCGTGGCTCCTTACATTTACTCCAACGAAGTTATTCGGCAAGTGTGACCTCGTCAGCGTAAAAAATTCCAATCTCATTTCCAAAATTGACATGGAAGTTTGTGAAACCTCCAGAGGTCGTTGTTATATCAAAGACTTGACCCACCTTTCCTTCAAACCTTTCCAAATAATAAACAGACTCTGGGTCAACCTTCTCCCACTCCGTCCTTTTCTCCTTGGTCATGACCAACACTTTCACTTGGTCTCCTTTGTAAATTTTCTTCTTCATTCTCCTCAACCTCCTCGACATATTGAACCACTTGGAGCTTGTAGACAATCTCAGCAGCCTTTCGACCAAACCAATTCTCTCTTTGAACTGGCTCTTTTTGGAGAACATACATGAGACCCAGTCGGTCACAACTAACCATGATTTCAATTATTTCTTGAAAAGACTTTGTCTCGTAGTACATTTAATGTCCTCCTTCATACTCTCCGAAGACCTTGAAACTCTTTGGTTTTCGTCGACCATTCATTTTGTGTTTGCCACTTGAAGACATGTCTCCCAAGTGTTCAAAGATTAGTTCACGTCTTCTCCTCAATTTGTACTGATCATGAGTCAAAATTGGATATTCCGTTTTTGTCACTTTGTATGGGTCATTGGTTTTGTCCTCAACTAACCAAGTAGCAAGACGTGAAAGTTCATATGAATCTGGCCTTTTACCAGTTTGTTCGACATAAGCGTCCGTGAGAGCTTGAATGAGTTTCATTTTGAAGTCGTCCGTGAGGTCTTGTTTTATCAACTTGTCGACCTCTTGTTTGAACGTTTCTTTGTAATTTCCATGAGTGAATAATTCGTCAAATAGTGTAATCATTTCGTGTTCTCCTCCTCTTTAGCTGCCTTCACTATTTTGGAAATAGCCTTGTCAATGTGTTTCGACACGGCTTGTTGTGATATTTTCATAGAGTTAGCCACTTCTTCTTGGGTCAAGTCTTTTTCGTATTTGAGGTACATAGCCTCCAGTTGACGTTCGGTCAAATTGGCTTTATCAATGAGCCTTTCAAAGTCGATCAGAACACAAGAGAGAAACGTCGTGTCGGTTCCTTGAAACCGTTGTTCTCTCAAGTCGTGAATGTCGTGGAACAAGTTAATAACTCCAAAGACCTTTGTCAATTGATACTTCTTGAGCAACTTTTGTTCATAAGCGTCCAAATTAAAAACCTCCTCCAGTAATGTTCATGAGAAGGACTTCCACTTGGTCAGTGAGTTCGTCCTTGGTTCCGTTGTTGTAAATGTCATAGTCAACCTCGAAGGTTCTCACATATTTCTCTGTAATGTGGTTGAAGGTTTTTTCGTCGTAGGTTTCACCAGCGGAGAGTATTCTTTGTTTACGAATGTAGGGTTTGGTGTTCACTCGGACAATGGTGAACCCACTCTCAACGAGTTTTTCATATTCATGTGGTTGTCGGAGGTCAGTAATAACAACGTTGTCGACGACTGGGTCAATTCCTTCAAAGAGCATTTCTCGGAACAAGTAGTTGACCCAAACGTTTTTGTCTTGAGCCACACAAAATTGTCCAAAGTCTTGAAGGAGTTTCCTGGGTTTCTCTCCTCCAAATTGGTCTGGAAAGAGTTTTCGGCAAGTCTTTACAATTCCGTCACCGAAAGCGAATCTTTTGAAACCGTGAGTCTCAACAAGATACTTTCCAACGAAGTCCTTTCCAGACCTCATTTCACCAGTCAAGGCAATTTGGAGACCTTTAAAATTTGGCATAGACTCTCTCCTCTCCGTTGAATTGGAGCCAAGTCAACTCGGTAGCTTCGAGGACGAAGGACTCAATTCCTCCGTTGATATTTCTTGGAGGAATTTCCTTCTTACAATTCCGACGGATTTTCTTGAGGTCTTCCACCGAGAAGAATGTGAAAGCTGGAGTCCTTCTCTCGATACCATTCACAAATAAAAGAGCAGCTCCTTGGCGAATGTACGAGTCAACTTGGTAACATTTCAAATAAATTGTTATAGAATGAGCCGTTGAGGTTTTTACTTCCATTGGAAGTTTGTTGAACCCAACCAAGTAATCGGCAGCGAGTGAAATTTTGGAGTCGTCCTCAATGTAGGCTCCACTCATGTCCACTCCGTTTTCAACGATTTGTCCTTTGAAACCATATTGTTTTTGAAGAAATTCGTTGAAAAGTTCAACAGCTCTTTGCTCTCGTTGGTTACCAACTAAAATGTCTTGAATGAATTGTTCTTTTGTACGACTTCCCATTCTTGTGTGGGTAAGTGTTGTCATACTCCAAAACCTCCGATTTCGTAATTGAGGAATTGACTTCCTAGTTACTCCAACGGAATGGTTTTTCTTGTGTGACAAAATTTTCTGTTGTTAAAGTTCGTCATTGCAGTATATAATAAATAACGTAATAGCGAAATTGAGAAATTAGGGAGTGTAAAAATGAAACTTGAGTTTGTTATGAAGTTGAGGAGTGTGTTAGACAGTCGTGGCATACAACAAAAGGAGTTAGCCGAAATGACTGGGCTTCGTGAGGCAACTATTTCCGAAATAGTTAATGATACAAGATCAGCTTATAATAAAAAGCATTTACTCAAAATTATGGAAGTGTTAGAAATAGACGATTTAAACAAAATTTTAGAAGTTAGAGTAGTTAAGTAATTGACGAGGCACATAGTACACAATATAGAAATTATAGAATTTAATATTTAATGGACAAACTATGAAGAATATAGTTTATTTAATATCTAAAACAAAATTATTGCATATATAAACGACCTCCAACCGTGAAGGAAGGAGGTCTTTTTATTACTTCAATACTTCAACCATTTCACCAAACAACTCGTCAAATTTAGCGTCGGAGTAGCCGTTGGCATAAGCAATTTCAAAAATAGCTTTTTCTCTCTCGGAAAGTTCCTCAATGAACGACTCAAAGTTCTCCATTCCTTGAGTAGCCTTCTCAACAATTTCCTCCGTATGACGAGCCTTTACAACTTCCATTGGAATTTTGAACATTAGTCATTTCTCCTTTCAAATTTCAAGAATGTATGAGGAATGTTCCTCACGTCGTGACTTCCTTCTCTTAGTTCAACGAGTTTCCAGCGAGTGTGTGACAACTTTGGGAAAAAAGCGTCACAACCATAAATTCCGTCGACCTCGGTCACAAAGACTTGATCAGCATGAGGAAAGAATAGTTTATATATTTCGGCTCCTCCAATAATGAAAAAGTCACCTTTCATTTTCTTGAGAGCAGCGAGAACAACTTCAAACTCACGAAATACATAAATTTGGTCTCCAATATTGAACTTTGGAATAGTCTTGGAAAGGACAATATTTCTCCTTCCAACAAGACCTTCTATTCTTCCAATAGACTCGTATGTTTTACGACCCATGACCACGGTGTGACCATAAGTCAAGTCTTTGAAGTGTTTCATGTCATTTGGTAGTTTCCAAGGAAGTTTGTTGTCCTTTCCAATTCCTCTGGCTCGGTCATGGGCAACAATAAGAGAGATTTTACCCATTAAACACTCACGGCTCCTTTCAAGACTCCGTGGGACGTATAGCCAACAATCTCAATGTCCTCAAATTTGAAGTCGTCAATGTTATTGACCTCTGGGTTGAGTTTGAGTGTAGGCAGCTCGTAAGGTTCACGACGAAGTTGAGTGAGAATTTGTTCAACATGGTTGTTGTAAATATGAACGTCTCCTCCAACATGAATGAACTCACCGACTTCGAGACCAGTCACTTGAGCGACCATGTGAGTCAAGAGAGAGTATGAGGCAATGTTGAACGGTAAGCCGAGAAAAACGTCAACACTTCTTTGGTATAGTTGGCAACTCAACTTTCCGTCGGCAACGTAGAATTGAAAGAAGGCATGACACGGAGGCAAAGCCATTTGAGAGACCTCGGCTGGATTATAAGCCACAACCAAATGTCTTCTTGAGTTTGGGTCTTCTTTTATTTGGCGAATAACTTGAGCCAACTGATCAATATAGACAATGTTTTTATGTCCAAGAACTGGGTCGTCTTGAACTCCTCTATACTCTCTCCATTGTTTTCCGTACACTCGACCAAGGTTTCCGTTCTCGTCTGCCCATTCGTCCCAAATATGAACTCCGTTGTCCGTCAAATATTTTATATTGGTATCTCCTTTAATGAACCAAAGGAGTTCGTAAATAATTCCTTTTATAAACAACTTCTTGGTAGTTAATAAAGGAAAGGCTTTCTGGAGGTCAAACCTCATTTGAGAGCCAAAAATGGAATAGGTTCCAGTTCCAGTTCGGTCTTGTTTAAATGTTCCTTCTTCAAGAACTCTTTGAGCCAAGTCCAGATATTGTCTATCTGCCATTTTTCAACCTCCTAGCAACTTCATGTAATTCCGAGTAAGCGTCGGCAATGACCTTCAATTTTGGGTCTTCGAGTGTTTTCAAGTGAGGAAGAAAAACCTCACGAGTCTCCTCCTTCACCGTCCAATTTAAAAGCTTCGTGGTTTCCGAAATTTCAATGTGTTCCAGGTTCCGAGATATAAAAACGAACGTCTCTTTCTTGATCAGACCTTTGAAAAACGTCCGTGTCTTTCTCATTACTTCTCATCCTTTCGGTTCACTTCGTCCATAGCCTCTTTAATTTGGAGAGCCAAGAGCTTATTCTTGAGGACTGGACTCTCGGCAAGACATACGGCAATGGTCAAAAGGTCTTCTCGGTTCATAACGACATTCAATTTGTCTTTTTGTTGGTGAATTTTCATTATTGGTTTCCTCCTTGGTCACGGTAGTCGTAGGCAGCTCCGTCTTTTGACTTTCCATGTTGACGAGCAAAATTCTCTTTTCTCTTTTCCTCGTAAACTCGAAAAATATCGTCTGGACCCATTCCTACACGTTGGGTCAAGGCAATAATGAAGAACCACAAGTCCGAAACTTCTTCATGGAGCTTTTCCATGTTGATTTCACCTTTGGCTTTCCACCATTTCCAAGCAATGAGTCTCCTAATTTCGTCAATCTCGGACTCAAGAGCCACGGTGTATTTCAAGACCCAGTCATGAAGGTCTTGAGGAAGTTTGTCTTGGTGTTGTTCAAAGATAATGGAGTCAAGTTCCTCCTGCATTTTGAACAATTCTTTCAAACGGTCAAAACTAGCGTTCTTTTGAAGTTGTTGGCGAATATACTCCTTGTCAGCCACGGTCATTGTAGTTTTGTCAATTCTCATTACTTTTCCTCCATTTCGTAATATTGTAATTGAAAACTTGACCAGCCAACTCATGTCTCCGACCTTGAAGTTCGGTCGATTTTCCAGAAAACATGGAGCCAACAATGACAGTCAACTTTCCAGCTTTAGTCCTCATAAATGACCTCCATTCTTTTCAATAAAATGAATAAGGCAATTCGGTCAGTAAGGAAAAATTCCTCGAACCAACCTTTTGAGTTTTCAAAGCGAACCAATTGTTCGTTCCACTTGACATAGGCTTTGTCGTAGCTGGAGAGAATGTCTTCCATAAGTCTCCAGTCCATGTTCAATTCCTCCTTCCATTTACTCCAACGAGAGAGGTCGTCAACCGTGACGAACCTTCTCAAACTTTTTCAACCCAATTCTTTCTTCGATACATTGGAGACCGAACTCAAAAGTCATGTCTCCTCGGTCACGGAAAAAGTCCTCGAAGGAGAACGGAGCAGCGAAGTAAGAGTTGAGGCAGTCCGAGGCATATTTGAAAAATGTCTCCCAACGTGTGAAACCAAGTTCCTTCAAAACGTCCACGGCACACAACCAAGCACGAACCTCAATGTCGTTGGTTCCTTGTTCATCATATTTCCAAATGTCTCCGTCGAAGTTTTCCGAGAGGTCAATGTAATGACCCAGTTCATGAGCCATTGCAATGACTGGAATTAAATTCGTTTCGTCATTCCAAAAGGAGCCACAACCGAAGGAAACCTCCTCCGAGTCTGGATTGAAATTGAAATAACAAATGGACGGCTCTGGGACTTCCCAGTCGACCTCGAAGGAAACTCCACGATCAGCAAAGGCTTTCTTGATTTTTTGGCTCCACGTTCTTCTTTCCTCAACACTTACTTGAAAATAGTGGTCAATTTTGAACATTTAAAGTTCCTCCTCGTTTTGTTTGCCTTACACCTGCTCCAACGAGGAAGGAATTTCGGTGTGACCAAAAAAAAGACAAAAAAAAATAGGAACCTCATTTCGAGGTTCCGTTGTTTCGTAATATGGTAATTATCTAACTGGACAAATACCACTCTCACAACCGTCTTGACCAATGTCGAAGTCTTCCGTTGAGCCAACTTCAAATTGAGCAAGAATGTCCATGTTGAATGGTTCCATTTGGTTGAGCAGCTTTTCATATGTCTCTTTGTCACACTTCTCATATGGAGCGAGCTGGTAGGTTCCTCCGTCGTGAGCAAGGAATGAGACTCCAACGAAGTTGTTCCAACCGTCCCAAACACGTTCCTCGGCTCTCTCCCACTCGTGTGGTTTGACCGTGATTGTGTTGGAGGCATTGTGTTCCGTGTAATATTCTTGGAACATGAAATAAGTGTCAAATTGTTCGTCGACGGTAACGTCGTCCTTGGTCACCTTGGCTCCAGAATAAATTGGGAAGTCAATGACAAATGTTTTAGCGTTCTTCATTTGTTCTTCACGAGTCTCACCAATGGTTCCGACTTCTGGATTGACAACCCAGCCTTTGTGTTCGAGAACGGCTTTGGCAAGTGGGTCATTAGCGGAAATTCTGATCCTTCTAATGTAATACTCGGAGTGAGCATAATGAAGACCACTTGAAACTCCTCCAGCAACCTGGGAAATGGTTCCTTCTGGCTTGACCGTTGTCACCAACAATGGAGTCGTCACTCGTAACTTCCGAGCGTACTTGTCAGCCTCGTCACGAGCTGCCTTCTTTAATATAGCAAGAAGTTCTTTCTCTTGGTCACGAGTAAAATTCAATTGTCCCATAGCGTCTTTCCAACCAGTTAATGAAGTTCCAAGAAGACGGTCAGTTTGTTGACGTTTTGACCAATGTGGAATTTCAAGCTCAACAAGAGTCATTCGGAGACCAGCACGAGCCGAACGTCTTTGAGCATTAATAAGACCTTCAAGGTCAAGTTTTCCTTCCTTGACGAAGTTCACAACGTTAATTGTTGTTAGGTTACAAACACCATAAGACCACAATAAAATTTCAGCACATGGGTTCATTCCCAGCTTTTCCATGACTTCTTCAAGTTGTTTCCGTGTTGGGTTCTCAATTCCAAGCATACGGAAACGACGGAGAGCAAGTTCCTCAAGGTTAATGAAAGCTGGTTCACCTTCGGCTTTCATCATTAAGAAAATGAAGTGTAAATACTCACGAGGAGGTTTTGAAGTGAAAGCCACGGAGTTGTTTGACATACGACGGTGGTGAAGTTCGGTTCCAATGTTCATTGGGAACATATAGAAACCACCAGTCTCGGCAGCGTAAGCTCTGGCCTCGTCTTCGTCGTCAAATTGTTTCCAAACTCCGTCAACGTTGACTCCGTGTTTCCTCTCACCGACACGACGAGCCGACTCTGGAACTTCCATTCCTAGACGATCAGCCTCTCTCATTATTTCCTCATGTCGTTGGAACATTTCCTCGGTCCAGAAACCGTTCAAGCCGTACTTGGCGAAGATTGTTTCAACGTCTTGGAAACCGTCAATGAGAAAAATTTCAGCCGTTCTCCGAACTCCTCCAACCACGACGTTGTTTCCAATAAAGTTCCCAAAGTCAAGGACATGAATTGGACGAAGACGAACAAATTTTTCGTCGATACGAACTGGAGGCTTGAGCGTTGGGTCAATTTGGTTTTTAATTACTCTCTCAAAGTTCGTGAACATTTCCTTTAGAGGCTCGTGACCACTAGCATGACCTCCGAACGTGTGGAGCTTTGCTCCGTTTGGACGAACAAAGTCATAAACGAAATGTAATTCCGTAATGTGTTCATGTTCTTTTAAGGAAATGATTTGGAAATAAAGTTTTAGAGCGTCAACCCAACCTTCCTTGGAGTCACCGACAACAATTGTTGCCTTGGTTCCTTCAAAAGACACGGTTGTTTTGTCAATTCGTACTCCAAGAGAATAGAGGTCTTCATATTCCTTGTGAGTCACAATGAAATTGTCACGGACTGGAGCAATGTTCTCAGCCATTTTGAATGTGTGTTTGAAACCAACTCCAGTTCCAACGAGTAGCAAATAGAACTGGTCGGCAAGGTCTTCCCACTTCTCAATTGTCACGAAGGAACAATTGAAATTTCCTAGAGGATATAATTCGGCAACTCCACCTTCGGCTCCACCGACCCAAAGAGTTCGACCACTCAAGAATTGATTGAGGTTGAACATGGAGTCGAACCAAGCCTCGCACTCCTCCATTAGTTCCTTGTAAGTAATTGGGAGACCTAAAAATTCAATATGTTTCCGAGCAAGGTTCACGTTGTATTCGACTGATCGTTTTACAGTCTCCTTCCAAGTTTCACGTCGTCCTTTTTCTGGAAGATAGCGAGAATAAGTTCTCAAATAGACAAAGGTTCCAATAGCGTTCATATGACTTGGAAAGTCGTCATATTTAGCAAGGAATTTTGGACTCAATCTAATTTCTTTCATTCTAGGTTTCCTCTCCTTTTTCAAAAGTTGTTTCCGTACATAGAGCCAAAAGGCTCTCGGTATTTATAAGTGAGGTTCCACCGTACTCAATACAACGAGGTTTTGAGGTTGTAGTGACAAAGAAAAAGGAGCCTTTTTCAGCTCCTTGTTTCTTACAACTGGACTCCAAATTCTTTTATTTTTTCTCGTATATAGTCTGGAGTAATTCCTTTGGCTCCAACTATTCTTCCAATCTCCTTTTCTCCGTCCAAGAATAAAAGAGTTGGAGTTCCCATAATGTCAAAGTCCTCAACATAATGTTTGTTTTCCTCACGGTCAATGTTGACCTTCTCAACAATAGCGTTGACTTCTGGAGTAGCCATAAGAATGAAGTCAAGAGCTTTACATTGTGGACAAACGTCAGCCTCAATTTTGATAATTCTCATTAGTCATTTCCTCCTTCATACATTTCCATTGGTTTTTTATGATAGAAACGAAACTTGGTCCAGCCTCGGACTCCGTCTCGTTGAACCCAAAACTCAACTCGAATGTTGTCTGGGAGATATGGTAAGGAGTCCACGAATTGTTGTATGGACTCCATTTCCTCACGATACATGGAAGGAACCAGCCGTTTTCTCTTGGTTCGTTTGGTTTGGAGTAATATTCCACCGTTGAACCCAACTCCGACAACGTCGAACATTCCTTTCGAGGCTGGAGACCTCGTCAAATAGAAATATCCTTCTTTTTCTAGGTGTCGAATGGCTTTATATTCGGAGTAACGTCCACGAGCGTAATTACTAGCCATTGTTGACCTCCTTCTCAACCTCGGAGCAGACCGTTTTGAACTTACAGAATAAGCACTTGGAGAAGTCTGGGTTCGGAAGTAGTCCTTCACGAACGTCCTTGGTTATTTGAGCGAGTTTGTCGAGAAGGTCATTTCTCATTTGATCAGTAATGTTGATATGGAAGACACGAAGGTCACTCCGAGCCTCTTTTCCTTTTGTCCAAGAGTCCTTGGCAAGAGATTCATAGCAAATAATATATTCGTTCACGTCAAACAATAAGGAATAGGCGACGGCTTGAAGGACGTTGTTCTCTTGTGGAGCTTTCAATTTGTAATCACCGACGGCAGCGATTGTTGTTGACTTTGTTTTGAAGTCAAACCCAATTCGTTTCCTTTCTGGTCGGTAGTACAACATTCCGTCCACCATTCCGTAAATTTGGAAGGTCTCACCATTGTGAGTAAATTGTTTCACGGTTCGAGTGTTCCGTTCCCAAGCTGGTTTTCCTTCTTTGGTTCGGCACACTTCAAACGGAGCATTTGGGAGATATTTTTCAATATAGAGGAGGTCTCGTTGAATAGCCTCGTGAACAGCCGAGCCGTTCCGAACCCACCGTTTTTGGTAAGGTTCAAATTCTTGAGCGTCCTCCTCGGCTCCAATGATTTTAAAAGCGAGTGACCTCTCACATGAGTCAACTCCACTTGGAGAAAATGTGTAAAGATTTTCGTCCCACGTTCCTCTCAAGTTGGCTGCTCCGTCGGTCATTTCTTCAATTTTCCATTGGAGAATTTGAACGTCGAGTTTGTAGTCGTTATTTACATTCATTGAGTGAAAGTCGTCCAACATTTTATGAAAGTCTTGGGCAATGTGTTGACCTTCACTCGTTAGCTTGTAAGCGTCATTTTTCTTTTTTATAGCTTTGGCTTTGTCTTTGTTAGTAATCATTAGGCGACCTCCTTATTTAGACGGAGAGCCTCTTGAAGACTAGGAGTCTCCCAAAGAGTTTCCCCAGTTTTTTCGTTTTTCAAGAAGAATAGTTTTCTAGTTTTATCAAACTTGAAACCTTCTCCCCATGTCGTCATAGCCTCGGTGTCACACTTCAATGGGACTTCGAGCTTGACGGCTTTGGACATGGTTTCTTCCATTTGAATAATTTCGTCGTGTGAAATTGTCTGGTCCACAATCATGAGGAGTTCGTCGTGAACCGTAGCCATTAAGTCCCAACATTTTGACTTCAAAAAAGCGTCCATTCGTAACATGGCAATTTTCATAATGTCGGCAGCCGAACCTTGAATGACGGCATTGACTGCTTGACGACGGACTCTTTCCACGGACTTCTTCACGGCTTGGAACTTCTTCTTCAAGTTGTATGGAATTTGAGGATATTTCTTTTTGTTCCAAAAGTCTTGAGGAAGTGTTTCACGGTTGATCAGCTTGAGAATTTGTTTTTTACAATCGTCATAAATACGAGCCTTTTCTTTATGGTGTGGGAAACGTCTCTTTCGACCATAAAGAGTTTCAACATACTCGTTTTCTTTAACAAACTCCCAAATGGACTCAATCCAAGCCTTTACTTTTGGGTAAGCCTTATAGAAGTCCTCAATGAATTGTTCTGCCTCCTCAACGGAAATTCCTAATTGTTTGGAGAGTGTCCACATTGAAGTTCCGTACATTACGGCAAGGAGTCCAGTTTTCATCATTTTTCTGTATTTGGAGCCGTCTCCACATTCCTCAATAGGTTTCTTGAAAACACGAGAGGCCAGTGTGGAGTAAAGGTCTCCACCAGTCAAATATGGTTCTCTCAAGTGTTCGTCCCCAGAGATATGAGCCAAAACACGAGGTTCAATTTGAGAGAAGTCAATTCCGAAAATGACCTTTCCTTCTGGAGCAATTACCAATTTCCTAGCACGACCTGGAAGGTTTTGAAGGTTTGGCTCCGAGCTTGAGAAACGTCCAGTGTCGGTCTTGTCTTGGTTGAATTGTCCGTGAATACGTCCGTCGGACTTGATTTTCTCTGGGAGAGCCGAAATATAGGTTGAATTGAGTTTGAACAAGTCTTTGTATTTCAAGAGTGTGTTCAAAATTGGAAGGTCGTCGGAAAGAATTTCAAGAGTCTTCTTGTCCGTTGACCGTTTTCCACTCACGTCGTCAAGACCATGTTGGTCATATAGGACGGCTTGGAGTTGTTGAGGAGAGTTGAGGTTTATGTCTCCGAGTTCGGCTTTAATTTCCTCCTCAAGTTCGACCAAATACTCCGTCAACTCGGCTCCGTATTCCTTTCCAAACTCAAGGTCAACCAACATTCCAGTCCGTTCCATATCCACAACAACTGGGAGCAACGGACTCTCAATGTGGTAGAAAATTCGGTTTAGACCTTCACGAGCCTTGAGAAATTTCTCTTGCCATTTCCCTAACAAATAGCAACCGTGAGTGTCTTTACAAGCGTAGACTTTGGCAATTTCAAGAGGAACTTCTGCGAATAGAGCGTTCTTTCCAAAGAGCTGCTCGAACGTGTAAGAGTCCTCTTTGAAACCAAGAAAATGTTTGTATTTTGTGAGTAAGTCCTTGAGTCGTTTTGACGGTTCATTTTCGTTCAAGACTTGTTGACCAATTTGGGTGTCGTGAATATCTCCGAGAATGTCCAGTCCGTGACGTTTGAACATATGTTTGTCGAACTTGGCATTGTGGAGAAACTTCTTAATGGACTGATCAAACAAATATGGTCGGAGCTTGTTGAAGACGTAATCACGAGGAAGTTGTTTTTCTCCAGTCGTGTGACCAAATGGAATGTAAACGTGAATGTCCTTCTTTGGAAGTGTGATTGAAATTCCAACCATAACGTCAACATAAACGTCCAACCCAGTGGTCTCAGTGTCGAGTCCAGTTTCAACCTCGTCTTTGAGATAAGTGACCAACTTCTCCATTTGGTCGGTCTCGGTAATCAAATAGTAGTTGTCTGGACATTCGTCAATCATTTGTTGAATACGAGCAGCTCGTTTCCTTTCCTCAAGGACGGCATATAATTCCTTGGCTTTGGACTTGGAGAACTTTCCAATTGGAATTGGTTCCTTAGTAATTGGGTCAATAAGACCAAGCTCTCCTTCCTCAATAGCCATTTTGACTTCCAAGAGCCACTCCTTGTGGGCGGTCAACGAGTCCTTGAGTTCCCAAATTCCTTTTTTCCACTTTCCAGACTTTGGGTTCTCGTAACCGTTCCAAACTTGTTCCCAAGTCGGCTCAAATTGGGCAGCCTTTTTCTTTTGTGTAGCTTTTTTTGAACGAGCTTTTTTCTTTGTTTCTTTGACCTTTTCTTCTTCGAGGTCTTCTGTTAAGTCGAAAGTCAATTCTTCATTCATAGAAAAAACCTCCTTTTCTCTTGGAACAACGAGAAATAGGAGGTCGTGTGACAAACTAACCAATGAATTTTTTATAGTGGGCTGCTATGAGAGCCTTTCCGTCCTTCACGGAGTACAAATAAGGCTCGACTCTCAAGCGAATAGAGGTCATTCCTTCCACATGATCAGTCGGAATGTAATAAATGGAGCCGTCGTTGGAGTCATACATGGCAACAACGTCAACCTCATTCTTGGTGTAAGGAGTGTGAGAGAAACCGAGCAGCTCTCTTTCACCGTTGAACGTGGTTCCGTGTTTCACTTGAACTTTGACTGATCGTCCGTCTTTCTCGGCAATAAAGTCATAACGAGCAGGACTGGTCGGAATGTTGACCGTGTAGCCTCTCCGAGCATATTCGAGCATGACGGCAAGTTCACTCACGGTTCCAATTGTTTGAGCTTGTTTTTTAACCTCACTCACACTAGTTCCTCCTCTCGTAGTCGTTTCACGGTTTCATGAATGTTGTCGGCTTTGTCTGCGAACCAACCACGGTAACAAGTCACGAGTTCATGGAAGGAAACTCGGTTGTCTCCTTTGAAGTGTTCCATATAAACTTGATATGGAAGGAGGCCAGCAATTTTCTTTATTTTCTTGTTGTCCACTTGGCGAACGGAACCAATGGACACAATTTTTGAAGTCTCGTCACAACGAGTGTATATAGCTTGAAGTTCTTCCAAGTCCATGTTTTGACACTCGTCAATAATTACGAATGACCTTTTCCATGTAATCCCACGGACAAAGGAAGTTGTTATGGGAACCAGCTTTGGTTGTTGTTTTTCTCTTTCAATCGTCCACTCCTCAAATGTGGCTGGGTGAACCAACTCAAGAGCGTCCATAATTGGAGCCATATACGGAGCAGACTTTTGTTTAATGTCACCAGTTAAGAAACCTTGGTCACGGACTGGAACGGCATTTCTTATATAAATCATTCGGTCATAATGTTCTCCTTTTATGACCTCATAGGCTCCTGCCAAAACAGCAAGCGTTGTCTTTCCAGTTCCAGCTTTAGCCTCACAAAATACGGCTTGGACATGGTTTGGGTCTTTCCAAAGGTTCAACATATAATCCAGTTGGTATGGGTCTCCATATACTTCAATCCCACGTTCCTCAAGCCATTTCCAACGAATGTCGTCGAACTTCCCCATTGAGTTCTCTCCTTTAATGATTGATATAGCAAAAAGGAGTCAAGGTTTTAGCCTTGCTCCTTCGTCGGTATTAAACTAGCTCATACTCATGACAGTCCAGCGGTCTTGGGTCTCCTTCACGATCAGTGAACAAATACTCCTCCTCGGACTCGGACCAGAACACTTCAAAAACGTCTCCTGTTTTAAAGCCGTCAACAAAGTCGTCTTCCAACATACGAATTTTCCGTCCGTTCAAGTCGTGAACAACTTCAAAGTCGTCAAAGACCAAGTTGGCAAAGTCTTCATGACCTTCTCCAGTTTTTACATGGACTCGTTCTGGAAGGTCAACTTTTTCAGCTCCAGAGAGAGCAGCCATGAACTTAATAAACGGAGGCATATCGTCGAACTTTGTAGCTGGGTTGATACGTTCAACAACCCACTCGGAGCCAATTGGAAGACCATGTGGGTCTTGAGTGAAAGTGTCGGCAATAACACGAATTTTTTGACCAACCTCAATTTTCTTCTTCATAAACAACCTCTCCTTTTCTTCTTCGTATTCATTGATCAGAGTGAGGAGGAGAAAACTCCTCCCAGGAATTAAAAGACTTTTGTTGGGTCAACGTCTCCACCGTCTTGAGCTTTTGGCTCCTCATTGTTGTCTTCCTTTTGGTCGTCTTGGATTTCGTAACCGAGTAATCCTTCAACGACGAAACCAGCGTTCTCAAGGTCAATTCCCATTTGGTTCGTTGACTTGATATAGAGAGCCTTCTCGAAGAAGTTGTCGTCAACTTTTAGACCGTTGGCTTTGTCAAACTTGGCTTGGTCGTCACCTTTCAACTTTAAGATTGGAGCCAGCTTGTAAGTTGTTTTTGTTCCTTCACCTTGACGTTTTAATTGGAAAGCTACGTCCTCAATGGACTCCTCATATTCCTCAATGTCGTCCATTAAAGAGCCACCTTGAGTGTAAGACACGTCAATATAACGAATCATTTCAAGGTCAATGTCGTAGAAGGCAAACAAAAAACGAGTTGTTTGTTTCAAAGCCGTGAAACCTTCATGTTTACTGGCCTCGCAAAATAGGCAGCGTTTGTCTCCTTCTCCAGTTGGGTTAATACATGGAGTAGTGTAAATTCCTTTTTCAAAAGAACCGTGTGACTCGTAAGTTGTGAAGTCTTCTGGACCTAACACACGAACACGGATTGAGTCACCAGCTTTTTTCAAGTCCTTGTTGATTTTGATTTTCTTGTAATCGAGTTTTTCACCTTCACTTTGAGCCTTTCGGTTTTTCATTTGTTCCTTAATTTCTTTTCCTTTACCAGTGAAAATTGACATAACTTTTTTCCTCCTTGTGAATTTGACTTGTATTGGGAGCCGTCTCCCATTAGTAGCAACGAGAAACTGTCACGCTTGTGACGGAAATTTTCCCAACTCCCACGAAGTTTTTGGTATAGACTCCGTGGAAGTTGATATATTCAAAATCGAAATCAATTTCGTAATTGGGTAATTGAATTTACATTTTCCAACTCAATTGATTAGCAAATGAGATTTGTCCGTTTTCAATAGCCTTACGAAGTTCCTTCACTGCTCTTGACTTGGCTTGGCGAATAGCGTCGGCTTTCGGCTCAATTCCTTTTTCAGCCTTGAGTAATTCTGATATTTCGTTATTTAGTAATTCGGTAGACCAATCAAACTTGTTGGCTTTGTAGATAAGAGGAACAATTTTTGAGTGGCGACCTTTACCCATTTTCTCGAAAGCCTTAACAACCTTCTCAACGGTAGAGCCTTCAATTGACTCAATGACTTGGTCTTCCACGGACTTTTGGTCGGCAGCCACAATGTCGGACATAGTGGACTCACCGTCTTCTCCAATGTGAGCTTGCAGAGAAATTTCACGGTTGACCATTTCGTCACCGATTTTCATTTTTGAGGAGCGTTTCTCGGCTCCAAGAGACTTGTTAATGTCAATGAGCTTACGACGGCAAGCCGTATAAATCAAACCCATTACATTGTTTTGACCGTCATTGTAACGATCAGCAAAGTCAAAGCATTTTTCAATGGCAACAACCATAAATTCCGCAACAAGGTCTTCCTTTTCAATTGGGGAGTATTTTCCACGAGCGAATGACTTCAACTTCGGCTCAACGATTGAAACGAATTTTTCTCCAGCCTCTTGGTTTCCTTCGGCAAACTCCACGGCTAAACGGTTCAATAAAAGGTCTTCAGATACATTGAATTTTTTCATGGTCAATTTCCTCCAAATTTTAAATTTTTGTTGTTTACACTTGCTCCAACGAGGAGCGTTTTTTGTTGTGACAAACTTTTTTAAAAACTTTCCAATCTGCCATTTTAGCGAGATTGAGATTTTTGCAAAAAATAAGTTTGAAATTTTTCAAATTACATAATTACGATATTTCGTAAGCAAAGATATACGAATAGAAACAAAACACCGATAGCATAAAGACAAGTGAAAATTTTATCCAACATACGACGAACCTCCTCCACTTTATAAATTACGAAATTGGGTAATTGTTGTGAAAAAAATTACGAAATTGAGTAAAAAAAATACGAAATTGAGTAAAAAAGAGGATAGGAAAGACACGTCCTCCATAACATGACTTTGATTTTCTAAACTTCTTACCTTACATTCAATTGAGAAAACTTGTTGTAATTTAATGGTAAAAAACTTCAAAAATAAAAATTATGTGAGGCGTGCTTTTCTATAAAACTCTTTATTACTTAATTTCGTAATTTGTAAATTTATTTTACTGCTACACTTTTATCTTGTCAACGGTTACATACCAAAATTTTCGTATAGTACAAAAATAATAAAAAAGACCTAGTGTTCGGTTACACTAGGTCAAATATTCTTTCAATTGTGTTATTAGCGTACTCAATAAGCTCCGCAGTCGGAATGTCATTCACGTCTTTATATTTTTCTGGGAAACTCATTTCTTCAATAACGAGGAGACCACCGAGTTGGTCGTGAATAGAGTCGGCAAGTCGTCGACCTTGTTTGTCATTGTCCGTGGCAATGACTAATGTTTCAATTCCTACGTCGAGGATCAGCCGTTTTTGTTTCTTGGTGAGGCTGCCTCCCATAACGGCAACGGCTGGAAAGCCATTCTTGAACAAGGTAATAGCGTCAATTTCGGACTCCACGAGCCAAACCTTCTTGGAGCCTTTTTTCATGACCAAGTCGAGCAAATATAAATGGTCACGGACTGGGTTGTTGTTGTAGTACCAAAAGATTTTGGAATTAACCGAACGGAATTTGATATTCACCAACGTTCCATTCTTATCGAATATGGGGAAGGAAACGGCTTTCTTTTGTGGGTCATAACCAATTTTCAAGGCTCGTTGGTAAATTTCCTCAATTCCTCGTTGTTTTTCCAAATAGGAATGGGTGAACTTGAACTGATCAAGAACGGAAAGAGGAATGACCTCGTTTTCTTTTTTGGTTTCTTCCCAACCGTCAAAGGAGAGTTCCAAGTCGTCGGTGTCTCGGAACCCAATAATGAAGTATTTTTCGAGGAGATATTCCTCAGTTTCCTCCCATGTCTCGTTTCGGAGCCATGAGAGTAGTTTTATGAATGGACCAGACCTCCACTCTCCACTTCCTCCAGAGTCAATCCAAATTCCACCTTTGTCATATGTAACGGCAAAACTTGGGTGAGTCTCGTCACGGAATGGAGAGCAAGCAATTAGCTTACTGTCCTTCCAACGAGGTCTGTACCATTCGTATTGACGGAGTTCGGACTCGAAGTCAACGTCGACTTCGTATTGTCTAATGAGGAGCATAACCTCAACCCCTTTCCATAGTAAGCGATTGGTTCAAAGTGGTCTCCTTTAACAACAAATGTGTATTTATGTTCCATGCAAATTGGACAGAAAATATCAATTTCATAATGACCAGGCTTTACGTTGTAGTAAAAGCACTCCCCACACTTTGTTGTTATTTCGTACAACCCACAAACATAATTCACACAAAGTCCTCCCTATTATTTTCTGTATGGAATTATTATATAAAAATATTACAAGCCAGAAAAGAGGTTTGAACTAAGACTATGGAACTAAGGTCAAATATAGTCAAGGTCAACCTCTTTCCATAAATATTATAACGAACGAGCGTTCCTGTGTGAAGTATTTTTTGTAAAAATTTCGTAATCGAGGAATTTAGAAGTATTCAATGTCACTTTGTTCCTTCAAAATACCATTATTCACGTCGGCAATAAGCTCGATAATTTTCCCAACTGCTCTTGGTTCACGAGCCTTCCTTATTCCGAGTTTGGCAATTCCGTCATAAGCGTCCATTGTGATAATGGTTGCCGAGTCTTGAATGACGGCACTCGTCTCCGAGAAGTCCGTAATTTCTGGAGGACTAATTATTCTCATTCCGTCTTCGTCCTCCTTGGCTTTTTCCTTTTGGCTTTGAGCCGAGGTTTGGTGAACGATCAGACCGGTCACTTTGTATCGACCCAAAATTTGACGGAGTTTTCTTGACGTTGCCGTCATTTTGTTCCGTGTGGAGTCGGCTTTCTCGTGAACCATTAAATTGAAACCGTCAATAATTACGAACTGGGCATTTGGGTTCATTTGAAGGTCAGCCTCCAACACTTCGAGCGAGAGACCGACTGGAAGGTCTTCCATTGTTTTCACTATATATGGAACCGTTTGTTTGTCTGGGTTAAAGTCACGAAGGAACTTTTTGAACCGTCCTTCTTGGTCTCCGAGCTGCCCACGACGGAGCTTTTGGTTGTCAAATTGTCCAGCCAATGTGTCCAAGCGGAACAATTGTTGACGTTTGGAAAGCTCTGGGGAGTAGTGAAGGACTCCAAAGCCATTTAACCAAGCGTGAAGACCCATTTTTGAGGCCAGCCAGCTCTTTCCAACGTTGGTGAAAGCCAACAACATGATATAGTCACCAAGCTCCATTCCTCCACCGAAAATGTCATTCATTACATTAAACGGAAACGGAATGAGAACCGTGTTGTTTGGGTCTTTTCCTTCCTCATACATTTTGAGCCGTTCTTCTCCGTTGGTAGCGTAATTTGTCCCAGCCTCGTAGTCAATGGAGGTCATTTTTTCAATTTTGGAAGACTCGGCAGCCAGCCACTTGACAAACTCGTCACCATTCAACTCCTTGAACTTTTGTTTGGCTCTATGTTGGAGCATTTCAAAGGCGAGTCGTTTACCAGTCCGAGCCTTTAATTGTTTACAAAGATATTTGAAGGTGTCGGTCACTTCTGGCTCATATTCAAATTCGTCGAATTTCTCAACGACGGTTCGGAAGTCGGGAGTTGTTCCTTCACTCTTTACATAGTCATGAACGAATTGGAACACGTCGGCATGAGTCTCGAAGTCATGAATGTCGACTCCATAGCGAAAAAGGATATAAAATTGTTGTTCGTCAATCACTTTTGAAAGAAGTCGTTGTTCAATCATGGTCAATTCCTCCTCCTATGGTCTGGACCTTCAAAACCGATCAGCTCACACGAACCTTCAATCCTTGACCGAATTTGTTCGGAGAGTAATTTCCCAACGGTTTCAATTGGTTCGTTGGAGGTCAAAATTGTGGCTCGTTCATCCGTGACTCTTTCGTCGATTATTTCATATAATTCATTGGCAAAAGCCTCGGTTGAACCACGGAGAGCAATGTCGTCAATAACCAAGAGGTCGGTCTTTACCATGAGCTTTTTCAACTCGTAAAATTTGAAACTGGCCTCCTCTTGTTGCTCCTTGGTTCCACGGAATTGAGCGTTGTATTGGTTTTGAAGTTTACTAGCTTTGACGAATAGAGCTGGAAGTTCTTCAATGAGTCTCTCACCTTTAATGTGTTGAACCAACCTTTGTTGTAGGTAAGTGTTCAGGATAGTGAGAGCCGAGGTCGTTTTTCCAGTTCCAGTTCCTTTTGGGTTCTCATTACACGGAATGGAATACAAATAGAGTCCGACTCCTTCGTCAATAAAGTCCTCAATGTTTTCACATATTCCAACAATAGCCTCGTAAACTTCTGGGTTGTCTTCCTTTATTGGGAGGTTTTCCTTCGTACAAGTTTTATATTTTTTAGGAATACCAGCCAAACCAACAATCCCAGTTTCCCCACTCTCTCCGTGAGCTTTACGGAATGGGAAACATAGGTCATGGCAATGTGTCGGCTTTCCTGCGAACTTACAAACTGGAGCCATGAGACAACGGTTCACATTTGTTTCACTCATTATCGTTGTCCTCCTTTTTTCTTTATTCGAGACATGATTGAGTCGAGAGCAACCTTTTGTCTTTCACTAGCCACAACGACTTGTTCTTTCATTTGTGACGACTCTTTTTTCATTTTTTCAAGTTCCTTCTTAGCTCGTTCAATAACCCAGGCTCTTGTAATGACTCCGACCTCCAACGGGTATTGAGCCGTATTTGACCAAGACTCGTAATTCTCGGCAACAATTTCGAGCAGCCGTTTTATATCGTTGTTGATCAGTCCGTTAAAGTGACCTTCAACCTTTTTCATCATTGACATTACTTTTGGATAATGAATTTTTTGTTTTTCACCAAGTTTGTCTTCAAGTAAACTCTTGAAATATGAAACAATTTCTTTGTTGGTCATTCTTTCATTCTTCATTCCTTCGTCCTCCTCACTATTATTCTTTTTATATATTTCTTTAGAGATATTATTTTCTTTAGTGGGTGTCAGTTTGACACCATTGATTTCATTCTTTGGTGTCAAGTTGACACTATTAATTTCATTTAATGGTTCCAAATTGACACCATTGATTTCTCCATACACGGAGAACACTGGGTTCGGATTGAGTTTGTAAACGTTTTTAGGTTTGCCTCTCCAACTTCCTTCAATGACTTCCACGAGAGGTTTTCCTTCATAAGTAAATTCCTTGAGCTTGTTCATTTCACGGAGAACCGTACTTCGTGACATACCAGTGTATTGGGCAATTTGGTCAATGGAAAGGTCACAATAACCACCTTGACCTTGAAAATTGGCAATACAACAAACAATGGAGAATAGTTTCGTTCCTAGTTTTTGAACGACGGTCTCGGTCTCACCTTCTCCAAGGTAGAAATATCCTTCAAACTTGATTTTGAAGAATTTCATGGTCATGTTTTCAACCTCCTTTCCGTCACCAAATAACAACGAGGTCTATTTGTGACCGTGACGAGACAAAAAAAAATAGCTCTCACGGTTGACCAGACCATGAGAGCAAAAAGGAGGCGAAACTATGACCATGAAAGAATTTTACTTTTTGGTGAACAACTTTGACTGATCATAAAGACCACTCGAAGATAGTCCAGCCATTATTCCAAAAATGACCTTTTCTTGAATTGTTGGAGCATCCACGGTTGTGAGACCAGCGATAACACCAAGAATGAGGTTCATTAATGGAACATACTTAGTTGGAAGACCTAATTGTTTTCCAACTTGGCTCAAACCAACTAGAACTGCAATAATGACTCCTACTTCAACCATTCGGAGTTCCTCCTTTCTTGTTTGTTCCTATCTATATCAACGAGAGAAGGAACAACTTGTGACATTACTTGTTTTTGAAAACGTCTTTCATGTCTTGACGAATTTCGTCCACGTCTTCGGCAAGTCTTTCATATTGCCGAGCAAGGACTTCAAATTGTTTTGAAATTTCGTCAATGAAGGTCATTAGCTTTTCCTCACGTTTCCGAGAGTCCACAATGGTGTATAAAAGTAAAATAACGAAAAGGACGGCAAACAAACCTTCCTTTGAGGCCAGTTCTAATAACACTTGTTCCAAACCAGGCTCCTCCTTTCCCGCTAAATGAAAAAGACCTCCAACGGTCATTTCGACTCGTCAAAGGTCTTTGATTAATGTTACTAATACCAACGAATTTTCAAGGAATTAGTGACCTCTCATTTTGACTAAAAGTTGAGTATTTTGAGCAGCCGTTCCTTTGTAGTTGGCAATTCCGTATTGACCAGCTAGTCTTTTTCTATTGGCAAAACTTGAGTCCACTCCAATTGACTTCAAATAGTCAACTAGACTATTAGTCTTTTGGTCTCCTTTTGGAGCAGGAGGAGCCACTGGTTGTGGAGCTGGAGTCGAACCTTTCCTCATTAGTTCAAGAAGTTTCAAGTTTTGATCAGCCGTTCCTCGATAACCAGCAATTCCATATTGAGCAGCGAGTTTTTCACGGTTAGCAAAACTTGAGTCCACTCCGATTGAGTTCAAATAAGTGACAATTGAATTTGTATTCATATCACCTTTTGGTTGTGGAGCTGGAGCCGTCTTTTGAGGAACCACAATGTAAGAACCAATTTGTAAGGCTCTTGGGTTGACTCCTGGGTTTGCTTGTTGAATGTCTTGGACGGAAATTCCAAAGTCACGAGCAATTGAATAGAATGTGTCCCCAGCCTTGATTTTGTAGTTTCCATTATTGTGTTGAACTGGAGTCTCATGTGTAATTTCAATTTTTGTTTCATTGTAAGCAACTCCGAAATAGTCACAAACGGTCTTGACGATTGCCTCGGCGACTTGTTCTCTATATTTTTCTTTGTGTTCTCCAAACATATATTTGAAGTCACCAGCAATGTTTGAGAAGAAACCTGCCTCGATTAAACAAGCTGGAGCGTTGGTCTCACGGACAATATGGAAGTTAGTCCAAGAACCTCTTTCAGAGACCCAAATTCCACTTCCCCAAAGTCCAACTCCGTCAACCATTCCTTTCCAGTTCTCAACGAACTTTTGAGCAAAACAAAGACCGTCGTTGGAGCCTTTCCAATAAAAAATACCCATTCCGTGAGCCGTTGCATTTCCAGAATAGTTGCCGTGAATGGAAACAACAAAGTCAACTTTTTCACGGTTGTAGAGGTTTGTTCTTGTTTGGAGAGGAACGTCGTTTTTGTAAGCTGGTTGACCAAGGATTGTTCGGAACCCAAGCTCTTTCAATCGTTTTTCAACGATTAGACCGACGGCAGCGTTGAAATGGTGTTCTTCGTAGTCAACACCGTTGACCTTAATTCCTTTGGCATGATGAACCGTCCATGTGTCTTCACCGTGACCAATGTCAATTGCGATATATTTACTCATTTAACATTTCCCCTTTTCGTAATTTAGTAATTTAAAGGAACAAGGAAAATTCCTTATTCCTTTGACTTCTTTGAAATTTCAGCAAGACAAGTTGGACAAATGTCCAATTCTCCAATCTTGCGTGTCTTACCATTGTTCATTCCACAAACGTCACACTCCTCGTCCTCGTCAGCAGTACGAATGAATACTCCATAAGCGTCCGAGAATACTTCAACCTTTCCTCCAGGCTTAATTCCAGCGAACTCTAATTTATCAAGCGGAAGAACAACGGTTCCGTCTTCTCCCACTGGAATAATAATTCCAAGTGTTTGTTTTTTATTTGGGTTTTTCATTTTAGCAGTCTTTGTCATATTATTTTCCTCCTCTTATTACCAGCGTTTAGTCCAACCGTTTTGGTATGAATAGAAACCAGTACCAGCGTAACCATTTCCGTACCAAATAGCACCGTTGACTCCATAAGCACCAGTTGAAGAACCAGAACCAAGGATTATATTAGGACAGAACACTTGACCGTGGTAAACGACAAGGTCTGCACCTTGAACTCCCAATGTCCAGTCATTACCCATTCGACCAATTCTCATGTCATAGTCAACCGAACTACTAGACTTAAAATCAATGTAAGCCCATTCTGAAGTCAACTCAATTGATTGAGCGTCTAGACCCCAGTCCGTACTAATTTGGTCATTGACATGAAGTCTTGACGTGATACGAACTCGGTCTTGCCAGTCGTTTTGAGCGTCAATGACAAGTTCCATAGACTCTGGGTCGGAACCATTTGTGTATTTTTGAACGTAAAGTCCTACCCAGTCTCCAGAGCCTCCATATGGGTCGGTTGGGAAAGAAATTCCACCAAGTCCAACATTGAGTTTTCCGTTGATTGTAAGGTCTCCAGAAGACCAGAACCAAGCCGAGTCTTTACCGTCCACTTTGACAACAAGACCGTAGTCACTATTGGCATTAGCGTTCCAAAAGATTTCGGACTTGTTTGTTCGATCAGCGTCGAACTTTATTCCTTTTGTTGCTCCGTCAAATATAAGGTTTCCAGTAATTGTTGTGTCACCATTTACCGTAATACCAGCACCGAATGAGCCAGCTCCAGAAACACTCAATTGACCTTCAAGCTCAAAAGAGCCGTTCAACTCTGGAAACTTATTTACTCCAACACTTTTCTTCACCGTGTCAATGAAAAGGATTGGCTGCCCAGTCCCAACACTTGCTGGGTCGGTGTTAGAGACGAGTTTGTCGTCAACTTGCACCTCGAAGTCCCAAGCCTTTGTGTTTTCAAGTTGGAGAATTACGTCCAAAGCCATGAACGTTCCTCCATTCGTTGAGAAGGTGAGAGCCGTCCAACCTCCAAAGTCAGTTGCCGTCTTTTCCTTATAACGATATTGGAGAGTAACAATAGCGTTTTTGGTTACTCCTCCAACGGATAAAATGGAGAAGGTTCCACTCACTTTGAGAGTTGTGTGGTTCTCGAATTTGTTCAAACGTTCAAGACTGATCGAGAGAGTTGGGTCGGTGTATGGAAGAACATTCACGTCCAATGTCAACGGAGTTTGGTTTCCTCGTGAGTCGATTGCCGTAATGGTCAAAGTTTGGTTTGTTCCAGCCGTAATTGTTCCAATGTTCACGTTCCCAGTTGCCGTCGTGATTTCTCCTTGTTTACCGTTGATTGTCACGACATATTTTACAAGAGTAGCAGACTTTTGAGCCGTGGCTGCCGTGTTGACGTATGCGGTCAATGAAGATTTGTTTTGGATAATAAATTGGTTGTTTCCAGTAATTCCAACGGTTGTTTGGTCAACGTCGGCATAAGAAATAGACCCAGCCGTGAAAATTGGGTTTGCGTTGGTCACATAAGCCGTGAAGTTGAAATTTGGGTCATATGTCGGAGCTGGGAGTCCGTCGTTTATGTCAACTCCGTTGTATTTACTTGTGACCGTGACTTGACCAGAAACCGAGTTTGAGTTTGGAGTCAAGGAATACATTTGGTCAATTTCGGCTTGAGTAAACGTCAATGTTGGGTTTGGAGTTGAAGGACTAAATGTGAATGTCTTTATTGTCGTTCCAGCAATTTTGAAAATACCAGTGTATTGGAAACCTTCGTAGTCTTGCATACCACTAATTGTGGCTGGAATACTAGCTCCAATGTTGAAGTTGGAGAACGAAATTTTGGCAATTCCTGCTCCATATACGGTTCCGACCTTTTCAGAGCGACCAATTTCACTTCCTCCGTTGTAAGTAATACAGAGGACTTTGGCTGGTCGGTTTTCGTATTGACCAATATTAGTGTAAATGTTTGTGTTTTCTTGAAGTGAGAAGTCAAAAGTCACCGAGGTTCCAACATTGTCTCTTTGAGCGACCCATTGCCATGAGTTGTCCGAAGGTCTTTGAACATACAAAGCGACGGTATGGGTGAAAGAACTTGAGGCTCGTGAAATTGAAACGGCAAGGTCTTGTGTCCCAGCCGTCCAACTCACGTCCGAACTAACACTTGAGGCTCTCGGAATTGTGTCCAAGTAAATAATGTCTGAACTACAAGAAACACGTCCGTAGTAAGTTCCTCCGAGAGTAACCTCAATGTCGTACCAAGCCGACATATAAAGCGACTTGGTTCCGTCAGCGTTGTGGTAAACCGTTCGAGTATAAGTGTTTAATAGTTTCTTTTGATTTCCCGAAAGGCCAGCTCCAGCCGTTGTGAAGGTGTTTGAAACTCCGTCGATAGTTTGAGAACCGTCCTTTGTTGCCGAGGAACTGATTGTGTAAGAGGAACCCAAAGAAATTAAATATAAGTTTGCCGTGATTGTTGTATAGTTTCCAGAGATTGACTGGCTACCAGACCAATCAACTTGAAGTCGGTAACCAGTCCTAAACGTATTACCAAATGAACCACTAAGAGCCATTTATTCTTCCTCCTTTTCATTATTCTTCGGAAATAAATGCCCAGCCAGTGTAGTTCGTTGACTTGACTGGAACAATTTTGACTGGAGCCATTGTGACCTCCTTGTCAATGTCAATTTTTGAAACCTCGGTCACGTCCTTGTTCAAGGTAAAAACTTTGGTCATGACTGGATTGTTGTTCTCGTCTGGAACTTCGGCATAACCTGAAAATTCTTCTGGAGTAATTGCCGTATAACCTTTATAAGCCGAGGAGTTTACTCGAATACCATTTAAGTCCATGAGAACATTCGTGTTGTAAATTTCCCCAGCCGAGTGTTGCCATTGGAGAGCAACATTTCCGACGTTGACCATTGTTCCAGTGAAAATAATTCCAGAGTCCGTTGTTCCGTATATTTCAATTGTGATTGTGTTTCCGACTGGCTCAATGATGATTTCCTCTTTCTTGTAGTCATAAGCCGTTCCACTCACAAAGTCACGTTGTTCCACCGTTCCGTTGTCGTAGGTCACTTTAATGTAACCACTCCCAGCCGTTCCTTTTTTGACGAGAGTTGAAATAGTGTGATATTGAGGAGCGTTGACAATCGTTTGAACGAGTTTGGCTCCTTTCAACTCGAAACCACTTCCCACTCCTTTTTCACTAAGCTCGGCATTTTGGAGAGTTTCAACCGTACCAATTGGGAGTTGAGTTTGTTGGTCAATATCAAGAGTGACTTCCCAAAAGTCCGTCCCAGCGAAACCAACGGAGTTTTTCAATAAGTTTACTCCACCAGAACTTGTGAACTTAATGTCAATTTCGTCGGCTTTCTGATCAACTGCCGAGATTTTTTCAAATACGGTCTTTCCGTCGTTGTCTGGGTTCACACCAATGAGGTCATTTACGGCTTTGACCTTTCCGTCGGTGTACTTGTTAGCGTCGGAAATGCCTTGAGACAAAGCATTGTTTGTTGCATAACCACCGAGAGCCGAAGCGTCTGCTTTTGAGTCGAGGTCGTTTTGGTAAGATTGAGAGTTTCTCACCGTTGCAATAATTGAGGACTCCGTCGTTCTCAAGTCGACCTCATTGACCGTTTCTTGTAGAGATTGAATTTCGGTCACGTCTTCAAACTTCACGAAGTCAACCTCAACCGTTCCGTCTCCTCCAGAATAGTTGACAATGAACATTGGTCTCACAAATGTTGTTCCAGCTCGGAATGTGTCGTGAGTGTCACCAACTCCAGTGATCAGACCTTCAAACGTTTGCCAACCCATTGAAAAGTCAATTGGTGTCCCAGCCACGGCACAATAACGGTGAGTTCCAGCTCCACCAGTTATGTTTTGGAAGTTAGAGTCAAGAGTGGCAACTCCTGCATAGACATTTGAACCACCAATCGTTTTGTCAACCGTTTGACGAACACGGAAAGTGACTTTATAAACTCGGTTCACGTTGACTGGAATTGCATTTTTGGAATAAAGCCAAGCGTTTCCTTGGAGTGTCCAAACATTTCCACCTTCAAGAGCCTCCGTCGAAGGAGTGATTGTTCCTTTTGTCGTCGAAGTGACCTCTTGACCGCTATATGAGTCGGACCAGAATGACTTCCCATTTACAAAGCCGTGGTCGTAAACTTGAACCACCGAAGGTTTTGCGTAGTTTTTAGCGTTAGTCTCAGCCGTAGCCGAAACCGTGTCAGCGTAACTTTTAGCGTTGGACTCTGCTTGAATTGCTCTCGTGTCGTCCGTATATTTAGAGGCTTTCTCCCAATCACTTGCAACATAAGAGCCACTTGCACGAGCAACCTTACACTTGTAAATGTCTCCACTTGCTCCTTGTGTCCAAAGGTCTCCAACGTCATATGGTGGAATTGGTTGAGTAACAAACACTCGACGTTTGGAGTCAGCCGTGTCTTGAGCTTGAGCTGCGTCTGCTAGAGCTTTTTGAATGTCCGTGTCTTTTATTTGAACCCATGAATAAGCTCCAGTTGAGGAGTCCTTTGCGAACCTCCAACCATAACCAGTTTGTGTGTTATAGAATAAGTCTCCAATGTGGTTGTCTTTGTCCGTGTTGGTTGCCCATGTATTGGCTGGAGCATTTGTCAACGTTGGGTCATAATCGTAGAACCAAGTTGTAATGTTTCCGTCAATTTGATTTTGGATATTCTCCAAGTCTTGACCGTAAGTCGTAACGTCCACATAATTCACGAGTTGCTGGTCCGTGTAGTCTTTTGCGTTTTGTTCGGCAGCGTTTGCCTTTGCTTGAGAACCACTCGGAGTTTCTTTCGTGCTTGGGTCATAACCGTTCTCATATGTGGTCGTTGAACCAATTTGGACATATTGAGCTTTTAGCTTTCCAGCGTTTATGTTGTTAGCGTCAATGTTGACAATGGTTGCTTTGGTTCCGTCCAAGGTTCCGAAAGTGATTTTGTCAGCCGAGAGGTTTCCGACCTTCTCGTTTGTGACCGACAAGTCCTCGAAGTCTGGAGTTGCAACCTGGGTTGTCGTTGCCGAAAATTCTTGAGTGTATGCCGAGGAAACTCCATGTGGGTTGACGGCTCTCACTCGGAAATACCAAGTTTCGTTCGTGTCAGCGTCAATCACATGACCTCCACTCTTTCCTTTGAACAATAAGTTCGTTGGGTCTGGAGTGAAACCTTGAACCTTTGAACCATAAAGCTCATAAGAGGAAACTCGAATGGACGGGTCAAAAGTCCAGCTCACATTAATTGACTTGAACAAACCTTTTGCCGAGACAAAAGCTGGAACCGAAGGAGCAACGTCCACAATGTCCGTGTCGTCAATTGGGTTCTCAACCGAGTCCCATACTCCTTTTCGATCAGTAATTGTTGCCTCGATTTGTTCAATCTTTGAATTATAGTTTGTAATGTCGTCAATGAAGTTACCAAGGACAATTTCCGTTGCCTCTGGGTCTTCTGGGTCTCGTTTAATGTCAAGAACACGAGCCTCAATTTCAAGACCAAGTTCTCGGTCAATTACATAAACGGTGTCTCCTTTACGGACTTTCTCATGCTCGTAGCCAGCGAAATGCTCCAAGGAAATGACACTCATTTCATAGGTCACGACTGGAGTTGAAACTCGTTGTAATTCTTGCCAAGTCTTCTCAATAAGTTCATTTGGGTCGGTTGTATCAACCTCAAAAACTCCGAATCTATGGCGAGTTCCATTGGCTCGACCAAACTTGGAAAGAGCCGTTGGGTCTCCAATCCACTCTTGACCTGCTGGCTTGTCGACTGGGTCTCCGTAAGTTGTCGACCAAACAACGTCTCGGAAAGTAACCTTTCGAGTATAGCCATTGTCCTCCGTTTGTTCACCTTTTCCTCGACCATAAAAAGCCGTTTTTAGACCGTCCATTTGAACCGTTCTTTTGACCTCGACCATGTCCTTGGTGAACTCGAAACGTTTTCCAGTGTCGGAACCAAGTCGAGTCCTCAAGTCAACAAGACGTTGAGAAATTTGGTTTCCGTTCAAAACAAAACGGAAGTGAAGTTCACCTCCGTAAGTATTAGCCACCTCTTGAATGTTTTTTAGTCCACTAGAATAATAAAAATTGATTGTTCCAAGACCCAAGTCGTCAACGGTTCCAACTTGCCAACGAGACGAGGAAAGAGCCTTTGTCATTGCCGTGGCTGCCGTTCCGTCAATAACTCTTTGGTCTTCAACAATGTCGTCGTTTAATTCATAAAATAAGTGTTCGGAATAAACTCTCTTTTCAAGTGAGTCTCCGTTGTGAATTTCCTCAGTCTTGTAAATTTGGAAAACTTGGAGGTCACCGTCAAGGTCATAAATACCAACCAAATTTCCTTCAATGAGGAGCTTGGAGTCCTCGTGATCAGCTGGGACGGAAAACTCGAAGGTGAAGTCTTTATTTAGTTGTTCGTGAATTTCTCCGTCGAAAAAAGGACATTGGTCGTTGTCCTTGTTGGAGAGCATAGCGACCAATGTCTCGGTCTTGCCGTCAAACACCAAAATATTATTCTTCTTCATTGTCCAACCTCCTCATTTATTATTTGAACCTCTCCGTGTAGTCCACTTTAACCGTGGCTCCAGCCGAAATTATGAGAGAATTTACTCCTTTCACTAATGGGAAAAAGTCCGAGTCAAGACTGATCGTTTGTTGATTAAGAGTCCCATTGATTGTGACTTTCCCAGTTTGGTTGTCTATTACGAGAGTCGTGGACGTTCCAAGACTTGCCGTAATATGAACCTTTTCCGTTCCGTTTGAAATTTCAAAGAATGATTGAGGAGCCGAAAAAGTAACCGTGAACTTTGGATAAGTTGGAGCCGTTCCGTTGTAGGTCAGCGTTCTTGTTCCAGCGGTGAGGCCAGTCACCGTTCGAGCTGGACCAATAGAAAAAGGTTGAGGACATAAGAACGTCAACGTTCCAGTTCCCAACCTTAAAATTTCGTCCAAGTCCGTGTCTCCGTCGAGAATAGCGTAGTCTGTCAAAGTCGGCTCGTCGTCAAAGACGAGAGCCTCTGGTTTGTCGGAGTCGAGCCAATTGGCAAAGTCACGAACGTCAACACGAAAGTCGTTTTGATTAGCTCCAATAATTCCAACCTGGACTTCAATTTTCCTTACTCCATGAGTTTTGGAAATGAAGTAGGCTCCATTCTGTCCTTCAATCTCTAACACTTTGAGTTTTGAAGGAGGAAGAATTGACCTAGTAACCTTCAAAACTTTTAAATAAGAAGGAGCCGAGACTCCTTTGAACGTCATAGTCATTTATTATCGTCCTCCTTTATTCGTCCGTTTTTGACGGTCTAGTTGTCGACGAGAAACGTATTTTTCAACTTTCCGTCCAACAACTTCTCCGTCAAGCTTAATTGTCGTGTGAACAATGTTTTCAACAACGACTGGCTCCTTGTCGTATTGGTTCAAGGTGTCCATGTGTTGAGCAATAGCGGAGGCGAACGGTTTCATATAACGTTTGTGTTGAATTGGGAGAACAGCCTCGGCTCCTTTTTCACCAACTCCCTGACCTCCACCAAGGAGAGTTGCTCCGTCGAAAATTCCACCTTTAGCGTTCCAGCTAATGTCAAAGTCTGGATAAGGAATACCCATGACACCTTTCTTCATTGACACGGAAATTTTCGGAATACGAGGTTTTGGGATTTCAATTTTCATATTGCGGAAAGCTCCAACAATCTTGTCAATAATTCCGAGAACCGTGTTCTTTGCCGTTTCAATTGGGTTCGTAATGAAGTCTCTCACTCCGTTGAAGACCGACTGGACGGTTGACTTCAAGCCATTGAATACATTGACGGCTCCATCTTTCAAACCGTTGAAAACACTCAAGGCTTTAGTCTTTGCTCCTTCAACAGCCTCAACGATTGTTTGTTTCACGGCTTGGAAAATGTTTGCTCCGACACGTTGGAAATAGTTGATTTTCTCAATCACATTGTCAACCCACTTGGCGACACCGTTGAAAATGTCGTCCCAAGTATTCTTGAAGAAATTAATGATTGAGGTTCCCCAACCTTTAAAAAGTTCATATCCAGCCTTGACGAAGGAACCAATTCCTTTAATAATTCGACCAATGAACATGAGGTTCATTAAGTTCCAAATGAACTCAACGGCTCCTCCAAGAAGTTGTTTTATTCCTTCCCATAACTTTGACCAGTTGCCAGTGAACAACCCAGCAAAGACTTTGATCAGACCCATGATAATGTTCAAAGCTCCGTCAATGACTCCTTTGATATTTCCCCAGACCATTTTCACAATTCCGAGAATTAGAGGCATGACAAACTCAAACACGGCAACAATTCCGTTCCAGACATTTTGGCAGGCTTGAAGTATCATTGAGCCGTTTTCGTCCCAAAATTGTCTAATCTGATCAAGTTTCTCCTTCAAGAATGTGACCACAACTCCAATTGCCTCCATGACCTTCTCCTTGACGGCATTGAAAACCTCAATGACCCCATTTCGGAATGTCTCGGAGTGGTTCCATAGAGCAACAAAAGCAGCCACGAGGAGAGCAATGACTCCAATCACGGCAAGAACTGGAGCAGAAATTGCACCAAAGACCGTAATTAAAGCACCAACACCTTGAGCAATGAAACCTATTACAATTAATAGTGGGGCAATGGCTGCCACTAACAACCCAACAATGACAATTACTTTCTTGATAGCTGGGTCAAGTGAGTTGAACCAATTCACCAACTCGGTAATTTTGTCAGCCAACCTTTGAAGGTCTCCTTTCATAACGTCCGAGAAGGAAATTGCCAAGGACTCCAAGGCTCCAGTCAAGTTGTCCCAAGCTCCAGCCAAGTTGTTGGTCATGGTGTCAGCCATACGACCAGCCTCACCATTAGCGTTTTTCAATTGGTTTGTATATTCATTGATTTTTCCACTTCCAGCGTCCATGAGAACCATGAACCCAGAAACAGCCTCGGTTCCAAACAAGGTTGCCAAATAGTTGGCTTTTTGTTGGTCGGTCATGTTCTTGGTTGCATTTCTCAATACGTCGATAATTCCAGCTAGACTTTTCATTTTTCCGTTAGCGTCGAAGAATTGTGACCCAGTTTGAGCCATGAGTTCTTTCATTTCCTTGGTCGGACTTGCCAACTTCAAGAGACCAGCTCGGAGTGTCGTACCAGCTTGAGAACCTTCAATTCCAGCGTTTGCCATAATACCAATAGCAGCCGAGGTCTCCTCAAGAGAAATTCCAAGAGCCTTTGAAACTGGAGCGATATATTTGAAAGCCTCTCCAAGTCCAGTTGCATTGGTAGCAGAAATTGCGGCAGCTTTTGCCAATACGTCGGCAACGTGTCCTGCTTGGCTTGCCTCCAAGCCGAAACCGTTTAGAGCAGAACCAGCTATTGCACTTGCCTCGGCAAGACCAATCCCAGCACTAGCTGCTAAGTCAAGAACACCTTTTGTTGAGGCGAGAATTTGTTCGGTATTCATACCAGCGGAGGCAAGTTCCTCCATTGCACTTGCAACCTCACTTGACGAGAAGGAAGTTGAGGAACCAAGTTCAAGAGCCTTTGCTCTCAGCTTTTCAAATTCCCCAGCCGTTGCTCCAGAGATTGCTTGAACCTTAGACATTTGCTTGTCAAAACTTGCTCCAATAACAACGGCAGACGTAGCAAGAGCCATAATTGGTAATGAGACCGTTTGAGCCATTTTGGAGCCAGCCTCACCAACGGAGCGACCAACATTCATGAGTCCACGACCAGTGTCTTCCATAGTTCTTTGGACGTTTTGCATATTTCTCGTAAACTCGGAAATGTCGGCTCCGACTTGAACCATTAATTCTGCCAAACTAGCCAATCGTTTCTCCTCCTTTTCTTATTCGTAAATACAAAAATAAAAGGACGACCTCCTCATTGGAGACCGTCCGTTTCTAATTCTTTTCCGAACTTCTTCATGAGGTTTTTCAAGTAGTCCTCTTTTTGTTCTTTCGACTCGAACCTCTTGACAATATTTTGTTGTTCCTTTTGTTGCTCCTCATAGTTCAATGGTTTATATAGATCAGTCGGTTGAATACGTCTCTTGTAGTTTCCAGAACTATTCATAATGTGAGCAACTGCCCACGAAGTTCGTTGGTTCAACATATCGTCTTGACGTTTTTCCTCCTCAATGTAAGCCTCCAACATATCGGACAACTCATTGAGCGTCAAAGACCAAAATTCGTCTGGCTTGAGTTTTAATGCTCCGAACGACCAACGTTTGAGTTCGGTCCAGTCCAGAGCAATTACTCGTTTTTTGCCATTGCGAAAGCCTCGGCAACTTTCTCTTGAACTTCTTGAAAGTTCCCAAGGTCAACCATTTCACCAACTTCCTCAAGAGTAAGCTCCTTGTCCTCATGAATAAGTCCTGCCCAAAGAATCACACGGACGTTTTTGATTGTCATTTTGATTTTGTCCATTTCGGATAATGGAACACCAAGTTGGTCTTCAATCTCAGCCAAAGCGTTCATTGTATAGCGAAGATTTCTCTTTTTATCAAGTTCAATTTCAACAAAACCTCTATGTTTGTTAGCCATTTAAAACACTCCTCATTCATAGTTTTTTAGTCTTCTAATGTGCTTATTTCGTAATTAAGTAAGAGGAGCCGTGAAGACTCCTCATTCATTAGACACTAGCGGTCTTTGTTAAAGCTCCAGTTCCTTGGAGAGTAATGGAGAAGGTCAAAGCGTCGTCTTGTGGAGCCTCAAGAGGAAACTCGGAAATTAAAGCCTTTCCTTTGTATGTGTTGCCACTTGGAACCACAATTTCAACTTCGATTTCGTCTCCATTTTCCCAAGCCGTTTCCATAGCGTCATAAGCAGCGTCGGAAACAACAACGTAACCTTCAGCCTCAATTGACCAAGACTTGACTCCAGCTAAGTTCTCTGCCCAACCACTCTCTTTGGAAGTAACCTCCATGATATTTGTCTCACGGTTTAGCGTTGCACCACTTTGTCCTCCGAGAACGGTACGGACTGGAGTCGTAGTTCCAACCATTGCATAAAGCAATACGTCAACACCTGCAACTTTTGCCATTAGGTAAACACTCCTTTTTGTAATTTAGTAATTATTAGCGGTCAACAATAACGTCTATATTGACCGAGTATATATGTCGAGAGCTTTCGTCCACTCCAGTATAAAGAGGAACGGCTTGTTGTCCTCGACTAACAACAATTCTCGTTGTTCCAATCACATAGTCCGTTTTATTGTTAAAGTGATTGTAGATTAATAGAGCCATTGTCTCGGCTTGTTCTGGGTCAATGTTCCGAACAAGGAATTGGAATTGTAAGGCCCCAACGTTTCGATCAGAACGACCACTTGACCCAAGCAATACAACACAACAATTGTCTGGAGTTTGTGAATGAAACATATTCACCACATATTTGTAAGGAACTTGAGTTTCAATGTAGTCCTTCAATTCCGAAACTCTCATTGGAAACCTAACCTCCTAAACTTGCTCGAATTTGTTGGGCGATATATTGGACGTAAGTGTCCGACTCACCTTCAAGAACTCGTGTCAAGAACTTCCGTCCGACGACATATGAAGTTCCAGACATTCCAGTTCCGCCAGCTTTGGCTTGAGAACCTGGTCCCAAGAAATAAGTCCACTCGTGCATTGCAATAGCGTAGTTGAACCCACCTTTAAACACGGCAAACTCAACCGTTGCAACGATTTTGTCCCCAGCCATTGAATAGGAAACCGTGTAAGAGTCCTCAAGGTCACCAGTCTTGTGAGGAGCAGACTCCGAGGAAGTTCGAGCGAGGTCTTGAGCAATTGTCCTCACGGATTGTTTGACCGTTGATTTTATGCCTCTTGTTACGTTGGGAACGAGGTTCCTTTCAATGCGAACGTCAAAGCGTAGTCGAGCCATATTAGACCACGACCTTTGTGAACAAAACTTTGGACGAGAGGTCTTTTAAAGGACTAACCGAAAGAGGTTTTGCTTGGTGTGTTCCGTATGAGTCCGACCATGTGAGCGTGTCTTCCGTTGTAATGAGAGCGACACCTTTGATCAGAATAACGGCTTTGGAAAGAGCAACAACTCCATTGGAAACTTTGACTTCTTCCGTTCGGTAATCAATTCGGCATTGATAGGAAGTTGTTGTCGTTCCAGTTTGTCTTCCCCAATCGTCAAGCGTTCCAGCTTTTTCAACCGTGACCGTGTCTTTAGTTGGTATCATAAGCGAAACCTCCCAAGACGAACTCCTCCAGCTCCTTCTTTTGCCATTATCATTTTGACTTCTGGACTAAGTGGGTAGCGAGGAGCGTCAACCGAAATGGAGAGGCCAGAAACCGAAACTTGTTTGACACCAAGAGCAGCCTTTTGAACCGTCTCGTCAACTAACATGAGGAAATATGCTTGTTCAAAGACGGCTTTGTCTGGAACTGGCTTTGTAGTTGGGTCAAATTGGGAGTAAAAACGGTAGAGCATATTTTCGGCATTTTTCAAAGCTCTATTTTTCTGATCGGTAGTTGCGTCCAACCAAAGCTGGTTGACAAGAACTTCGTTTTGAAAGTAAGTGTCAGCGTCCATGAGCGTGTAAGCCATTTAGTTGACCTCCTTACTTTTTAGATTTCTTTTCCTTTGGTTGAGGTTGTTCTTCAACTTCCTCAACAATGAATCCCCAGTCCTTGAAAATTTTCACTTTGTTTTCGTCTTGGCAAATATGTTCACCTTTGACAAATTTGCAATCAAAGAAAACAACGTCAACCTCTACTGGAGCAATGACTTTGAATTTACTCATTGTCACGTTCCTCCTTTAAAAATCGTTGAAAGTAGTCCAAGTAGTAGTCCACCGTCTCCTCCAGAGTCTGGATTATCGTCCTTCAATTCAACTAGGTGTCTAAGACGACCTTCGGTGAGACTCATTTCAACACCGTAAAGAGTGTTATAAAAATCTCTTTCCATGTCGTTGATTGTTCCGACGAAACCAATCGACTTCAAATATTGGACTTTAGCGTCATTGAGCGTCTTTGCCGTTGGGAATCGTGAGAACCAATACTCATTGACTTGGTCTTGAGAATACATTACACACTCTCCTCCCACATAAAGGCAAAAAGAAAAAGACCTCCAAGCTGGGAGGATAAAAACCTACCCAACCCAGAGGTCAATTAATTAGTTGGACTTTAAAACACCTTGTAAACGAGCAGCTGCTCTTGGGTGGAATACGGCAAGACCAGAATAGAACTCGATACGAGTACGGAACACTGGTTTAGCGTCGATTTCACCAAGGTCACGAACATTCACGGAACCGTTGCGAAGACCAGAAACGTATTGGTCAGCACCAAACTTCACGGCATAAATAGAGCCAGCGTTGGTTGCCGTTCCAACAGTTTCATTGAAACCTAAAATTTCAGCTCCAGCTCCGTCGGTTTCAATAACACGGATAGGAATACCACCGTAAGTTGCAACTGGACGACCAAAAGCGTCAGAGCCGTTCTCAATGTAGTGTTGAGAGGCTTGCAATAATTTCTTGACTTCACGTCTCATTGCTTTAGACATGAATAAAACGTCTGGTTCACCTTCAACAGCGTCAATTAATTCGTCTAACATAGTTAGAGTTAAAGTAGCTCCGTTAGTACCAGCAGTAATGACTTGGTTTCCTTGAAGACGTTTTTCAAGACCGTCAAAAGCGTTTGCGTTTGCGGTTGCGTCACCTTTGAAGAATGTCTTTGTCCATTCAAGAGCAAGAGTCTTTGACTTCATTTCAGTTTGGATTGCACGAAGGTCGTTGACATTGCCACGAGTTTGAGCCAAGAATTTGTCAACGTCCACGTCACCACCAAGAATTGTCAAGCCTTCACTTAACTGGTTGATAACACCAGCAGACTCAACATAACCTTCGTTTACTCCACGGAAGGAAATTCCAGGAAGTGTTTGCTCTTGATTGTACTTGTAAGAGTTACCAGCGATTTCCATGAACGGAAGTAATTCAAAAACGGCAGAGTTACGAGCGAAAGTTTCAATTACTCCACGACGAAGAACGTCGGTAGAATACTTTTCAGCCTCTAAAAGAGTTAAAGCCATTATTTATTCCTCTCCTTTGTGTTAGTTTTTATATTTCGTAATTCCGTAATTTAACGGAATTAAAAAAGCAATTCCTTTTTCGGAATTACTTCTTTGAACCATAAGCATTTTTCAACAATTCGGTCACACTCATTTTGGAGAAGTCAACATTATTGGTTTGTTGTTGGTTGTTTGTTGCGTCTCCAAGAGGTTGATCAGCCTTGTTGTTTTGAGCAGCTCCAAAAAGACCTTTCTTCTTTGCGTTGGTAATCCAGCTCAATTTTTGTTCTGGAGTCATATTTTCTGGAACCAAGTCACGAAGTTCTTCTGGAACGGACTCAAGTTCTGCGTCAACTAGAGTTTGAATAAGTCCTTCCAATTGAGTCACACGTTCACTTGCTTGTTTGTGTTCACCTTTAAACTTTTCAAGCTCTTTGTGTGTCTCGTTGTATAAGTTTTCAAACTCACCTTTTTTCTTTTTAGCCTCAAGTTCTTCTTGCTCTTTTTGTTTGTGGAATTTGTCAAGTTGTTCTTGAAGCTCTTTCATTTTATTGTTGACCTCGTCGAAACGAGATTTTGGAATAAATTTATCGTCAAATTTTTGACCTTGGTTTTGGGAACCGTCGTCCCCATGCTCATGAGCATTTGTATTTTGAGAACCTTGACCTTGATTTGGGTCTTGGTTATTACCAGCGTTTTGATTTTCACCATTTGGGTTTTCATTATAAAAACGGAATGTCTTCTTGAACTTCTTCATTTCAATCTCTCCTTTGGTTTTCGTTTTTTACGAGTAACGACTCGAACCAATTATTTGGAACGGAACCTTTTAATGACTTGACCTTCCAATTGGTCAAACCGTGTTTCGTCACGGTCAACGAATTATTTGTTTTCTCGATTTCTCTTTCGAGTTTCACGAGCTTTCTCAAGAGCCTCACGACGTTTTCTCTTGAGTTCTTCTTTGAGTTGTTTCTTTTCTTGGTAACGTCTTTGAGCGTCTTCTTTTCGGAGTTGCTCTGGGTTCTCCAAAGCTCTTTCGGCAGAACGATCAGCTTTGGCTGCTTTATCCTTCAATGATTGAGGCAAAGCGTCAACGTCACCAATTGGGTGAACCGAGTGTTGACAATTTGGGTGAAAGATAAGCATTGAGCCTCGAACGTCGGCTAATGTCATATAGCCTTTCGTCTTACCTTCGAGAGAAATAATCATTCCTTCAAAGTGTCGACATGAGTCTTTGGCTCCGTGAGAAGAAATAATTGCGAGGTCTTTGTCGTTCTCAAGAGCCGTCAACCTTGCTCCTTCAATTTGAACTTGCTGGAGCTTGGTTCTTGCAACCATTCTCGTGTAAGTTGTCAAGTCCCAACGTCGTCCACCAGCGTCGACAATTCCTTTCCAATTCTCCTCAACCAAAGACTTGGAGAAACCTTCTTTCATAAGAGCCGTTTTCAAGTCCTTTGCCGAGGTCACGGTTCCTCTTTGGAGAGCCGTGTTCACTCGGAGGACTTCGGCTTGAACCTCACGAACAAGTTTCTTCATGTCCGAACTCATTTTGGTTGTTGCTTTCAACACGTCCTCGAATGTGTCGTCAATCATTGCCTCGATACGTTGCCGAGACAATAAAGAGAAATTGAGGTTTCCTTTTGCCTCCTTCAGCGAGGCAGCCAAACCCATTGTGACGAGAGCAGAGGCTTGAGCGTGTTCAAAAGCGTCGTACAATGTTTTTTCAATCCAATCTCTTGACTCGTTGTTCACGTCGTTAATTATGAAAGTCAATTGACGAATAATAGACTCGTAGATTTCACGACGGAGCAAGTCGTTCGGATCAGTTGCGACCAACATTGACGTAATTCGTTTAAGAGCTTTCTTGTAAACTCTTTCGAGTTCTTCGAGGTCTCTCTTATAAGTAGGAGTGGGAGGAATACGGAAAGCCATTTATTATTCCTCCTTTTCTTCTCCATTTTCATTGTTAGTAGTTTCGTCCGAGTTCTCGTCCTCTAGGTTGTCATTAGTTTGGAAAGCCTCCATATTTGCAACCATTGAAGACATTGCCTCGTCCTCGATTTCGTCGAGAATTTGTTGAGCTTGTTCCTCACTAATGTTTTCAAGCTCCATGATTGCTCGTTTTTGCGAGATTGTGGCTTTGGCTCCAGTCCGAATTTGCATAATTGTAGCCTTTTCCATTTCGTCCTCTGGAAGACCGTCCTTAAACTTAATATGAGGAGCGAAAGGTTTGAAGTCGACCTTGCCTTTTCGGTCAATCTCTAGTAATTGAGCAATTGTGAAAATACGTCTCAAAGCCTTGTCGTAATATTGCCGTTTTCGGTTAATCTTTGCGAGCAGTGAGTTCAACCTCCACTTGATAGCGAGGCCAGAGGCTCCACTCGTTCCAGAGTCACCGACTCCAAGAGCAACGGCTGGTATTTCGGCTTTCATGAGAATTAGTTCAAGAATTTTTTCAATTTCTCGGAAGGCATATTCCAATTGACCGTTCCAAGTTAAATATTTAGGTTCAAGTTCTCCGTTCATAACCTCGAAGACCTTGTCAACTCCAACTCGGAAAGCTGGTTGACCATTCTCGTCCTCAACAAGTGTTCCTTGTGGGACAATCATTGCTGGGTCTGCGTGTTTTGAAAGAATTTCGGAGAGTTGACTCATTCTCAAGTTGAGTTCGGCAAACAAACCTTTCAACTCGGTCAAGTCGTCTATTCCTTCCCAAGAGTCGTCCGTTGAATAGTTCGGAACATGAACAACAAGTGGGAATGGAACTCCAGTTTCAATCTCTTGGTATGCCTCAACAATCTCGGCATAAATTCTCCATTCCGTAGGAACTCCCATGACCGTCGTGGTCGTTGGATTCATTCGGAATTGACGTTTCACAATTTTATTTGGGTAATGACTTTCAACGTTCAAGACCCATTCTTCTCCGTCGGTTCCAATAACCTCGGAAGGAATAGCAATGTGGAAAGCCATTATTTTTGTGTTGTCATTTGGATAAGTTTCTGGGAAGACATACTCTGCATTTTGAGCCTCAATAATTACACGGAATGGGTCCAGTTCTTTTGAAACAATTCCACCGTGTTCTTGTCCCCAGCGCACTTTATAGAACGAGTCTCCTCGGTAACCGTTCGAGAGAGCCGACTCGTAGTTTGTAATGTGGAGGTCGTTTTCACGAACCCACTCGTCCAGCTTTGCTTGTTCTGGAGAGTCGTCCTTTCCTCCAGCCGAGTAAATTGCATTTTCACCAAAGAGAAAATCAGCCGACTTTTTGACGATTAGACCAGCGAGATTTGTTGTAACATAAACGGTTTGTTGTTGGTAAGTCGTGAGAACGTCATTGTACTTTGAGAGAGTTTCAAAGTGATTTCCTTTGAACAATTCCTTGTTCTCACGGTAACGTTCAATTCTTGCCTTGTGGTCTGGGTGTGGGTAGAATTGACCAACCTCGAACATTACACATGACCTCCTTTCCTTTATTAATGTCACGGTATGTGTAATAGACCAAGTTCACTTTATAGTTCGGTGTGAACATGGTCTTCACAACCTAGTGGTCAAAATTACAAACCAGTTGGCTTTCTTGCCCATGACTTCCTTGTGTTTAAGGAGCAAAGCTCCATTGTCATTTGGAGAGCGTCTGGAAGGTCGTCATGGTCTCCGAAAGGAAACATTTCCAATTGTTCGAGGAGCAGCCGTTGAGTCCTATGAGGACGAATGACTCCGTTCTCAAACAACGGTTCCATTTGCTCAATACGTTCCTCTTTCTTTCCGTGAGAACGGTTCGTTGTGATGGGCTTGAGCTTGGTGAAATAAATTCGTTCCTTGATCAGCTTTTCTTGTAATTGACGGTAGAGGTCAATTTGAGCTTGAACCGTTTCAACGGCAAAGGTCTTTGGTCGATATTCCTTGATAATCTCCACGACCTTCTCAAGAGCAATGTGGGCAGCACACTTCTCTGCCCATGTGTGGAGAACGTAAATGACTCCACTCCTCCGTTCACGTCCGACAATTACACAAGCGTTGTAGTCTGATCGGTTCGACTTACCGAAAGCCATGTCCCAAGCTCCATAAATTTCGAGGCTCTTGTCTTCGAGGTCTCCATAGTCCCACATGACCATTCGGCTTGAGTTGAAAATTTGAGAGTCCTCGTCAATTGGGTTGTTGAGATATTCCGAGGCGAAGGCTTTGGAAGTCATTGAACTTCTTTCAATCATGAGTCCAACATAGGACCAGCGTTGCTCCCAAAGAACCTTGACTCCTTTGTCCATTTCAACCTTGTTCATTTCGTAGAAATGGAGAGCGTTCTCCTTTCGGTCTGGGTCTTCTTGGTTTGTAATGATATTTTGAAATTCGTCCCAAAGGTCTTGACGTTCTGGAGGAGAAACAACAGCCGAGAACAACTTGCTTTGGAAGTCGGCTCGTTTCATGACCTCGAATAATAGACCACTTTGGTGAACTGCGGTTCCCATGTAAATGAAAGCCGTCCGACTTGGGTCTCCTATTGGAATAACAACCGAGTTGAACCAATGGAGGTTCTTTTCACGGAGTTCAGCCGTGTTTGTATTTTTGCTAGACTCCAAGTCGTCACAAATGACCAAGTCTGGACGATAAGCTCCGTTACGTTTACCACGGAGTTGTTTCCCCATTGAACTGGCCTCAACCAATGTTCCAGCTTTTGAAAGGAAAGCCTCTTGGTTGTCTCGTTCGTTCATTTGACTTCTCGGACTCAATAATTCTCCAAAGTCCTCACGGAGTAGAGCGTTGAATTTCAATGTGTTTGAGACATACTCCACAAACTTTTTGGACATAGCGTCGGTCTCGGAAATGATCAGAATATATTTCCGTTTTTGAAAACAAACCTGGTGAAGTGGAAAACAGTTCGACAAATAAGCAGACTTTGCATGACCACGAGGAGCAGCCCAGGCAATTCTCTTGTTGACCTCCTCATTGGAAACCACATTCAAAATATTTGTTAGCTCAACGTGAAAGTCTGGAGCGTCTTGAACGGAGACTCCACTTGGAATGAGTGGGTCGTCAAACTCTGGGTTCAAGTCGGCACTCAAATATTGATACATGAAAAAGAGAACGTCGTTTTCGGCTCGGTCAATTCGTTTGAGTTGCTTGACCTTCTTGAGAAGTTCCTCGTATTCGTCAAGGTCAATTCGTTTTCCCTGCTCACGGAGTTTCCTAAAAATGACCAACTCTCTTTGGAGCAATTCAATTTCCTTCTTCCGTTTGTCTGGCTCCGTGACTGGACAAAAGCCGTATTTTTCCACTAAGTGTTGAACCTTCAAAAAAGTTTCCTCCTTTCGTAATTTAGTAATTGACCAGCGAATGTAACACAGTGTATTATTTAATTAAGAAATAACGTAATTAACAAAGGAGCTTGGTAAGTATGGAATTTGTTCAACCAATTCGTGACCCACAAAAAATTCAAGAAATGAAAGAAACTCTTTCCCCAAGAGACTCATTCATGTTCACTCTTGGAATTAACGTTGGTTGTCGTATTTCCGACCTTCTAAACCTCAAGGTCAAGGACATTCGAGGCAAGAGCCACTTGACCATTATCGAGAAGAAAACTGGAAAGTCTAAACGGTTCCTCCTCAACAAGAGCCTTCAAAATATCATTGGACTATACACTCACGGAATGGACGGAGAGGCTTGGTTGTTCCCAAGTCGTAAAGGCGACAAACCGATCAGCCGAATACAAGCCTACCGAGTATTGAACGAGGCAGCTCGTGAAGTTGGTCTCGACGAGATTGGAACACACACATTGAGAAAAACCTTCGGATATTGGTTCTATAAGAAACACAAGGACGTGGCAATGCTCCAAGAAATGTTCAACCACTCGGCTCCGTCCATTACTCTCCGATACATTGGAATAAACCAAGACACAATGGACGAGGCACTCGAAGACTTCTTGATTTAAGGTCAAGAGGTCTTTTTGTTTGCATGAAAAAAGGAAGGTCTCAATTGACATTCCTCGTTTTCGTAATTTAGTAATCTATTTCAATAGTCTTTCAAAAATAGCCTCCAACACGTCAACCACAATAGCGTTCCCCACTTGTTTATAAAGGAATTTGTCTTGTGGGTTCACGGCTTGAGCCTTTTCAAAGTCCTCGTCGGAGCAACCAGTCAACCTCCAAGCCTCTCTCGGTGTAATGTTCCGAATTTTGAGAGCTTCAAGGTCAACCTCGTTGAGACGACCTCGAAGGTTCATGTTATGTGGAGCCGTGGAAATTAGAATTTGACCACTATGGTTGAGACCTGCTCCACGAGCCGTGAGTGTTGGGGAGTGGGACTCACGACCAACAATTCTTTCAAGTGGGTTTTGGAATGACTTCCAAGTTTCAAACTTCTCAAGCTGCTCCTTCGTCTTGAAGTATTTCTGATCAACAAGAGCGTCGTCTTCAAGGTAAGCCTTTAACGGAAGGTAAGGTCTTCTCTTGAGTTCTTCAAAGGAGAAGTCCTTCTTGGAGCCACCAAGGATTGAAACGGCAAACACTCTCTCACGGTTTTGACCGACTCCGAACTCAAGAGCGTTCTCCACACTCCACTCCGTGTGGTAACCTTGAGCCTTTAACCAATCCAACCATTTCATGAAGGAGCCAAGGTTCTTCTTTCCAACAAGGTTCTTCACATTCTCCAACAATAGGAAGTTTGGTTTCTTGTTTTCAATTACTCTTTGGCACTCCCAAAGTAGTGAGGAGCGAGTGTTGGAACCTTCCTCCAACCCAGCCTTTTTCCCAGCGAGAGAAATGTCTTGGCAAGGAAAAGAATATGTGAAAAGGTCATGGTTTGGAATGTCCTCGACGGAAACCTTGGAAATGTCTCCGAAGTTCCGTGTCTCCCCATGTATAGCCATATAGGACTTGATTGCCTCTGGGTCAATTTCGGAGATACCAACAACCTCGTGATTTACTCCGATATTTCTCAAAGCCATTCGTTGTGTACCAATTCCCGAAAAAGCCTCAAAAACTTTTACCATAGAAAAACCTCCTTGAGTTTCGTTGTTCACACTCGAACCAACGAGAACCCAAAGAGGTTGTGACCAATTTTGAAATTATTTCTTAGACTTTTTCTTCGTCTCTACTAACTTGTAATAACTTGGCGGCAGCGTCATTGTGAGACCACTTCCTTGTGGACCAGACTCAACACGGACAACGGTTCCTTCGACGTGAATGACCGTACACACGGCTTGAATACTAGCCACATAAACGAGGTCACCTTTGACTGGCTTTCGGAAAGGAATAGCCTCATATTTCTTTTGTAGTTCTTCGAGCGACGTAATTTTCTCAATCATTCTTTGAACCTCCTTTTCTGATTAAATAAAAAGAGAAGACCACTCATTCAAAGTGGTCGAATTGTTCTTCGTCAAGTAGTTTCCATTCAAGCCGTCTTCTTTGGAGCCGTTCCTTGAGTAGCTGCTCGGTAAGAAACTTGACGGTGTCTTCCAATTGAGCGACCTTTTTCTCAAGTTCTTCGACTTTGTCCATTACTGGCTCACTTCCTTGAGAGCCAACTCGTAGACCTTCACGTCGGAGAACTGGGTCTTCAACCAATCTATTTCTTTTTGAGGAATGACTTCTTCAACGTCTTCTCTCTTGGTGGAGAGCTGGACCTTTCCGAGCATTGACCAAGAATGAGTGACCCAAAGACCATTGGCTTGAACAAAGTATTTTTGTGTGAACTCCATTAAAAAACCTCCTTGAGTTTGAAGTGTTTTGTTTCAAATGATTTGAAACTTTACACTTAACCCAACGAGGTTTGAACTGGAGTGTGACTTATAATGTTTTTGTTTTCTTCAAGTATTCGTCAATGTATGGAGTAGACTTTTCGACCTTGATTTCTCCAGTCTCAACGTTTTTAGTGAATTGAAAAACTCTCTGGCCTTTATACATAGTTCCAACCGTGAGCGTTTTAGGTTTCTTGTCCAAGGCTTTAACAAAGTCGTCTGATCGTTGAATAACGTTGGCGACTTGAGAACCTTCTCCAATACTTTCGTCCAACTTGACGACCACGGAAATTTGACCTGTCGTTTCACGGTTGTCGGACACTTCTTCAATTTTGACGTGCTTGAATTTCTTCAAGGCTTTCTCAAGTGGGTTGACCTCCTCGACCTTGACGACTTCTTTTGTTGGCTCCACTTTCTTTGGTTGTTGTTCGCTTGAGCAACCACCGAGGAGACCAAGGACAATAACACCAAGTAACAATAAATGTTTCATACAAAGCTCCTCCTATTGTTATTATTTTTTATTTTACAAAGGAGGCTCCTTTTTTGTCTATTGTTACACTCAATGACCCAACTTATAAAAATTTTGTATGGAAATTGTAGACGAGAGACGGAGACGAAAGACCTCCCCACTCCCCACCATGTAGGGTGTCAAGTTCTTTTCCTTGACCTTCAAATTGAGGACTTTTTCTTGATCAGAATGAACTTTTTTGGTCCAGTTTTTGAGTCCGAATGTAACACAACGGAGGAGCAGCCGACACTTTTTTATTGAAACGTTGATTTATCAACATTTCTCATGTAACACAATCTGTATTTTGTTACATTCAAGTTTAATCCTCAAGAAGTTCACGTTCCATTTCAATGATTCTTCTTTCTCTTTCCTCTTGAGAAATAGTCTTTTCTTCCTTGAGAATATGAACCTCTTTGTCTTGTAATTTACCACGGTTTTGAAGTATCATTCGTAGAGCCTCTAATTGTGTACGTTCCGAGCGTCCTTCTCTCATGAGAGTCCGTAGTTTAGCATAAGCCTCGGCAACAAAGTCCTCCATTGCTATTTCTGCCACCATGTTTTGAAATTGGATAAACTCTGGGTCTTGTTTCCAACGGTAAATGGTTCTTGGTGAGACTCCAACTTCTTCTGCTATCTGGGCAATTGTTTTCTTCTCAATGTCGTTTGTTGCGAGTATTTGAGCGACACGTCTCTGAGTTTCCGTCAGCGAAGTTTTGACAAACCATTGTGACACAACAAATTCCTCCTTTCCGATTTTCTTCTATAATATAGGGAAAATTCAATGTGACACGACAAGGACAAAAGCCGGTCAAAAAACTAGGAGAAAAAGGTCAACTTTCCATGAACTTTTTCCTAACTTTTCGGAGCCTACACAGGAGTTTAAATTTGTAATGAAACATTATTGGCTCATAGCGAAAATACAAATATTTCACGACTGGCCTCACAAAAAAGTGAACCACAAAACAAAAGACCGTCGGAATGATCAGACCGAGGAGCAAAAGACTCATTTACTCACTCTCCTAGCAAGTTTACGAAGTTCGTAACGAGTAACGTCGTCAATGTCCGAATAAATATCAATTCCAGTCCAACCTTCAACAAGTTTTCCGTCAATGTAGAGGCTCTCGTTTCTTCCGTCAAGCGACACAAAAATAAGAGCTGGAACTTCGTCAAACTCCAAAATAAATTTATTTTTCATTATCGTCTCACCACTAAACAATTCACTTTGTCGTCGAGCTGCGAGAACTCAAATTTCACTGGTGCTTTCATTTGTTTTAAAACGGTAACAGCAAAGTCGACTTCAGCGTCTTCCGTGGTAAAGAACGGAACTACAATTTTAGGCTCAAATGAACCAAAAGCAGCCTCAAAGACATTCATTTGTCGGAACGTTGCTTTCCGTCCAAGTTTAGCCTCAAACACTAAACGACGAGACTCCTTCAAAGTGTCTTGCTTTTTCTTCTCAAGTCCAAGCTCAATTCTAATCTCCTTGACAACCTCTTTGATTTCCTCGTTGACGTAATGTCCAGAACCTTGAACTTGACTCAATACATTCAAGTAGTCTAAAAGTTCTTTCACTCGTTCATTCATCATTATTACTCGTCCTCCTCAATTTCTTTAATTGCGTTCTTCAAGTCGTTCTCATATTGGTGAACCTTTGCCGTTAAAAAAGCATTTTCCTTTATAAGAACTCCAATTCGTTCAATGAGATTGTCAATAATAACGTTAGCGTCCATTCGTTCTTCCTCCTCTTAATCTTTTAGAACAAGTCACACAAAGTGACTTATTCACTATATAGTTCGGTGTAAATATACTTGTCACAACCAATGTCAATATAAATAAAAAAGACCTTCAACGTTGAAATGTTGAAAGTCTGATCAATGACTATATATTTATATTTTCTTTAGTAACATATATTTCTTTAGTAAGTGTCAACTTGACACCATTGATTTGGTTTTATGGTATCAAATTGACACCATTGATATGACATTTAAAATTATTAGTGTCAAATCGACTCTACCATTTTAGTTATTGACGTAGGAAATCAAACGTAATTTGTCGAATAATAATAACAACAAAAGTTAATCATTTTAGGAGGATAAAATGGACGAACAACGATTTTTAAAAACAATGATAGAAACAGTAAAACATGACGATTATGACAATAAAGATAAGCTACTTGGTATTTTGAGAAATTCAATAATTACATTTAAGAAAACAAGTAATTTCACTCGCAAGTCATGGCAATCTTGGGAGTATATAGACTTAAGAGTACCAGTGCCTATGTTAAAAGTTGCAAGGGAGTTACAAAGTCAGTTTGAAAAGTTGGCAGCTGAAATATACATAGAAACAGACGAATATGACTTCGCGGGTTTAAATATAAAACCAAAACCAGTTGAGCTTGAAAATGAAGATAATGTCGAACATGACGTTGTTTTTGATGAAATTAAAGATACGATAATCCAAGGTATTCGTAATGCAAAATATACGATATGGATTGCTGTCGCTTGGTTTACAGATAAAGAAATATTTAATGAGTTAGTCTTAAGAAAAGAAGAGGGTGTGAATGTACGTATCATTACTTCTGATGAAGATTCCAATAGATATTTAATTGGAAATTTGAAAAGTAATTTTGACGTTGTTCAGGTGTCACGAATAGGTAAAAATATGTTTCATGATAAATTCTGTATAATTGACTTGGAATATGTAATGCATGGCTCATATAACTGGAGTGCAAATGCAAGAAGCAATGATGAAACCTGGGCAACTGCACTTGACCGAGATTTTGTAAAAAAATTTGCAGACGAATTTATGAGGTTATATGTAGAAAACAAAAGTTTTTTATAAATCAAAGTAATATACTAAGGAAAAGAACCTATTTCTAGGTTCTTTCTCTTTTTACTCTTCCATTCTCTCCTTGTATTTTTTCTTCCGTGAATAGGCTTTTTTATTTGGAACAACTTGGGTCATTGGCTTTCGTTCCCACGTTCCTCTTGAATTGGTCATGGAGCCAATAGTTTTCATTTTCTTCACGACCTTTCACCAACCACAAATGAGAAAAAGGCTCCAGCTAGGAAAAGAGAGCCAACAGCAATTTCTTTTCCAAGACTCATGTCCATGATTAAATAGGCTCCAATGTAACAAGCCAATGGAATGACAACTTTGTTCATGAATTTACTCATTTGGTTCCTCCTTCTCAATCTCCTTTAAACTCACTCTGATCATTCGTTGTCCGTGTTCCGTCCAAGGTTCGTCAAGCTCCACTTGAATTGGAGGGAACTCATGGTTATAAAGGTTTTGATTGTCAATGTAGAAAATAGTTCCCTCTAACTCAACTAGACCCCAGAAATTAAGTGACACAATGACTCGGTCTCCAACTTTGTAATTCATTAACATTCTCCTCCTCTCATTTCCTTCCAACGAGCCGGTTAGAGGATTGTGACCGACTTTCATTTTCAGCTTCTAAAACGAATTTTTTGCTCTGTGACCTTGTAAGCCTCCAAGCGAAAAAACTCTGCTAAGAATCTAAAATTTGCAGCCAGAGTGCTTAAATCTCCAAATGAGGACTAATACTCTAACTTTGATTACTAAATAGAAATATTTGGTGTTTTTGTTATACAATAGTGCTATGGTGAAATAAATTGGGTTTGGAGGTTGCGGAATGGTTGACTTGGACATAAATTTATTTATTAAAATATTTGAAAATGGTATTTTACGAGATGAGTCATTTAGTTGTAAGCAAACTAACGGTAATGAAGTTGACGTTACCGTTTATGTAATGGAATACGAAGATTATGAGTTAATGTATATAGACGGTTTTAGAGTTATCTTAATGGTAAACGGAGAGTCTGAATGCTTAATTTATGAACGTGGAAAGAAAGAAGACGAGCAAGGAAGGGCTATTTTAGAAATGTTCGAGAATAAAGCGTATGGAAATTAATCTCCAGCAAAAAAGCCCAACTCATAGAGAAGGGCTTTATTATTTTCCGTAAATTATTTAAATCGAATTTGTAGGTTAAGCTTTATCTTGTATTCGCCATTTTCCTCGTAAACAGTCCCAAATTTATGTTTACCTCTATCCCCTTGTTCTAATCTTGTGTTCTTCAAGAGGAATTCCTGGAACTGATCTCGATTATAAATATGGTAACAAACAAGTTCTCCGTCTGCTCTAACAATTATATAACCGCCATTTGCGTCATAAATGCCATTCCAAACCTCACTTGGCATTAATCCTAAAGACACGTCTATGAGGAAGTTTTTTATTTTGTACCTGTAAAATGGGTGATTTCCACTCAAATTGTAATTACAAGGATTATCAACCTCAAGTTTCTCAACAATTTTTTCCATACTTGACCCAGTAATTCCTTGATAATAGTATAACAGCATTTGAGAAATTACTTCTGGAAAACTGCTGTCAATCATTTGTAAGTTTAACTTAAATGTAGTGTTTTGTGGTTCTACATACTTTATTTCAAACCCATCGTCACTCATTGCCTTAATCCTATCTTTTATAGCACTATTTGAATTAACGAGGTCTATATCTGCTTGAGTGAGTGTTTTTGAACCCTCAAATTTATAGATAAAATGTGTAGCCCCTGAAGCATTTAACAAAGTTGCAGCTTTACCAATTTGAGACTTGATACTAAATCCCAATGTTGGTTTGAACCCAGTTATAATATCATGCACAACTATTGTAATATCCCTTTTCTTATCTGATCGTTCGCTTTTCTTTGTGATTTTTAATTTTGCAAGGAAATCTTCAATCTCCTGGCTCACTGGAAAAGTACGACCCTTACCTTTTACAATATCTTGAAATAATTTTAAAGTATTATCTTTAAAATCCTGGACAGGGATATTAATTATTGTATTACCTGTATCTCCGTCCACTATTCTTATGTTTGTACTACTTTCACAAAGATACTCATAATTAGTTGTAATGCTATTTAATAGCTCTGTCCTTAAAATTTTAATTAAAGGATAGTAGATATTATTTATTTTATTTAAGTCCGAATCTGCGGCATAGAGTTTTCCGTCTGCTAATAATTTCATTAGCGTGTACGCCTCACTCCATTCCCCCTTGTTAAGCTCTTTAGCCATAGTTACACCCCTACGAGAATCGAATTAATAACTCTATTAGCTGTTGCTCGCACAGCAGGAACTGCAACGGAGTTTCCAAATTGTTTATAAGCTTGAACGTCGGAAACTTCAATTCTAAACGTATCTGGAAATCCTTGAAGTCTTGCCCATTCTCTTGGTGTCATTTTTCGTATGCCTTCTCGATTAACCTCACCTTTAATATGTGTAACTGGTGTGAAGTCGGTTAATCTGTTATCAATCACAAGGTTTCTTTCACGACCCATTCCACCAACAACCAGTGCCCCAGCTATACCGTCGTCAGGGATAATATTATAGCCAAAACCGTTTCCTTTTGCTTCATGTCTTGCCTTATGGTCTCGTAATGTTTGAATATATACTGTAGAAAGATAATATTTAACGGACACTGGTTCTTCTTCACGAATATCTATGAACCTAATGTCGGTACCAGTTGGTTCTGGATAAGAAAACTCAGTAATTCCTGTATCAGGTCTAAAACCAACTATAAATACTCTTTCTCTATTTTGTGGTACACCAAAATCTACTGCATTCATAATTTGTGGGTCTGGAACAAAGTACCCTAAATCTTCTCGTAAAGTATTTAGGATTACTTGAAGTGTCCTTCCACGGTCATGATTAGCAAGTCCTTTTACATTTTCTAAGAAAAATGCTCTTGGTCTTTTTGCTCGAATTATTCTTGCTACGTCAAAAAATAAAGTTCCCCTTGTGTCCTCAAAACCGCCACGACGTCCAGCAATTGAAAAGGCTTGGCATGGAAAACCAGCAACTAAGACATCATGGTCAGGTATCATATTTTCATCAATTTGAGTTATATCCCCAAAAGGAACTTCTCCATAGTTTAGTTCATATGTTTTTTGTGCGTATTTGTCCCATTCAGAACTAAACAAACACTTTCCACCTAGACTCTGAAAAGCTAATCTTGTACCACCAATACCAGCAAATAAATCTATAAAAGTAAAGGCTGGGTTCTCTGGTGGAGGAAATGGAATATCCCAAGTAATGTTGTTTATATCAAATCCATCTATGTGGTTTACTGCAACATTTTCATAGCTGTTTGCAGCTTCATGCCCCAAATTTTGAAGATAATGTGTAATATAAGCAAGGGTTTCGTCATATTGTCCAAAGCCAGGAAGCCCAAGTCTTTCTCTTATTTCTGAATATCTCATTTCATCACCCTTATTTATGTTTCTATTACTATTCTACCAAAAATATTGTCGAATGGACTAAAAATATATTATAACAAACAATTGGGTAACATAATACCAAAGCTTTTTTTATTTTGCCTTACGTTTATAATAATAATCATGACATTAAACCGAGGTGTTTATCATGACTGATATATTTACCAAAGAACAACGCTCTAAAAATATGAAAGCAATTCGTTCTAAAGGCACCTCGTTAGAAAATCTAGTTACCAAGGAATTATGGAAAAGAGGTTTTAGGTTCAGAAAAAATGTTAAAAAACTTATGGGCAATCCTGATATAGCGATAAAAAAGCATAAAATAGTCATTTTTCTCGACTCATGCTATTGGCATTCATGTCCCATACACGGAACTAAACCTAGTTCTAATGTTGAATTTTGGGAAAAGAAACTTAACAGGAATGTCGAAAGGGATAAGGAAGTAACAGAGTATTATAAAAACAAAGGTTGGAATATATTAAGGGTTTGGGAACATGAACTTAAGAAGGATATGGAAGTCACCCTTGAAAAAATCGCTGATTTTATAATAAAAGCCAAAACTTGAAAAAAGAAAAAAAAAATAGACCCATTGTTTAAAGGTCTATTCATAAGTTAGTCTTTTTACTTTGTTTAGGCTTTTTCCAAAGTCGTAAGGTTGACTGTAATAAACTTTTCCGCACGAGAGACATTCAACGTCGCAAAGTCGGTCATAGTTGATTTTATCTTTTATGTTTTCTGGGTAGTCCTCAACTCGTATAACGGACAAAATTCCACCACATTCACATTTCATTATGTATCACCTAAATGGTTTTCTTAGTATGTAATTTATCTTAAACCTTTTTATCTTTATCTGTAAATACCACGAGGGTGAAAATAGCGCCACCAGTCATTTATCTTGTTAAATTTTTTATGGTCTGTTACAAAGGATTTTACTTCATTTCCAAATAAGTGTTTGTGATAGGCTTTAAATGCCTTACAACCACTTAATAATTCAAGAGCTGCCACTTTCCCCATATTTGGTGTAGTTGCTACAACAATAAAAGGAATATCGTCGTTATAATGAAGAAGCACTTGTCCACCAAAATAAATATCATAAAGATCAGGCAATTGCTCTCTCATAGCTACTTCCATTAATACCAAACGGCTCATTCACTCACCTCCTTTTCTTAAATTATGAACCTATTTATCGACATAAACTGACTTAATTGTGAAAAGAATTAGAATTTTTTCAAAAAAAAAAAAGAGTGACTTTTTTCAGCCACTCTTTTATCAGCTTATCCATTCAACAAAGCTCGGAATGCGGAGGAGACCTTTTTTGGTAAGGTTCCTATATTTCACCTTTGCTTTGAGTTTTGGATTGAGATATATAAATTTTTCGTTTTCCTCAACGATAAAGTCTCTGAATTGGTTATAGAACTCTTTTCGACCATGCGGAGCCATGAACTCCATGAGTCCAGCGTAATCTCCATTTTCAAAGTTGAGCAACAACCCAAATTCGTCTTTCCTTAACCCAGAAACATAAACATTCTCATACTTGTAATTAATCACTTTCAACCAGTCGTGTGAGCGTTTATTTATCTGATAAGTTGAATCAACTCGTTTCTGGACAATTCCTTCTAAGTCGTGTTGCTTTATTAGCTCAAAATATTGTTCAGCGTTCCCTTCAATCCACTTAACTTTGTTTAACAACGGAGTGTCTTCCTCAATTGCTTCCTCAAGAATTTCTTTCCGTTCCAACAATGGTAAACCCGTAATCTTTTCACCGTTGAAATAGAGAATGTCAAAAACCGAAAAAGAAATTTCATGACCAGACCTCTTTGACATGAACCGTTCCATGACGGCTTCAAAGTCTGGCCTTCCTTGTTGATCAGTCACAACAATTTCTCCGTCAAGGACGGTTCCATTTTCGACAGGAAGGTTGAGCAGCTCTGGAAACTTGGAAGTAATCTCGTTATTGTGTCGAGTGTAAATTCTAACTTTATTGTCAAATTTGGTCCAGATAGTTCTGAAACCGTCGAGCTTTAGCTCAGTTATATATGAATCGTCGTCAAAAGGACGTGCGGACTTGTGTAATAACATAGGAGATATGAACATAAAAACACCTCATGATAATTGTACCATGAGAGCCTTTTTGTTCTTTGTGGTAATTAAATGTAAAAAGGGAGCCGTTTAGCTCCCCAGTAAATTCTTCACTAACTCGGTTATGTCCTCACCATCACAAGTTATTTTCACAAGCTCCAATGTTCGAGGAGACTCCTTTTGTATTTGTCTCCAGAAACCGAGAGCAGCTTCTTCCCTTGTCTTTCCTTTATATAACTTAAACTCCCCTTGTTGTAAGACTTTGTTCTTATACTCAAGGGAAAGATAATGAATTGCAATAAAAACAGTTTTCAAATTATACTCTCCTAAAAAATATTCTTCAGTGGACTAAATACATTATGTTGTTTCCTCACGTCAATGTTGGTCATTTGGATATATCGTCGAGTCATGCTCATGTCAGTGTGACCGAGTATCTTTTGGAGTGAGAATGGGTCTCCTCCGTTCATGATATAAAACAAGGCTCCAGTGTGTCGGAACGTATGTGGAGAAACTCGTTTGTGTTTTATTCCTGCCAATTCCCCAACTTCTCTCAACCGAGTCCTCCATGTGTTTCCTTCAATTTGCCGTCCATCGTATGTAACGAACAAGAACTCGGAACCGAAGTCCTCGGACTCCTCCATGTATTCCTTCAAAACCTTGGTGGTCTTGTTTGAAATAGGAACCTCACGAGCTTTCCTTGTTTTCGTGTTCATTGCCTCTAATTTAATAATTCCAGCCTTCAAGTCGACCAAAGAGCGTTTCATGTTCAATAGTTCTCCAATTCGGCACATGGAGTCCAACAAGACCATGACCATGACTTTGTCACGGAACCCAACAAAAGTCTTTGTGTCGAACGAGTTTAAAATTGCTTTGACCTCCGTGGGAGTGAAACTTTCAATGGTGTCTTGCTCGGTCTTCATTGGCTTGAACTTCTCGTGAATTGGAATGTCAATGAGTTTCTCCATGTAGCACCAACGGAGGAAAGCTCTCATGGTTCTGATCCTAATATTGACCGTGTTCGGCTTGAGTCCTTGCTCCTCTCTCATGTAAAGAACCCATTCTTGAAAAGGCTCGTTTGTCATTTCGTTCTTCATGAGGTCTCCTCCGAGAAAACGGAGCAGCCAGTCAAAGTGTAGGTAATACTCCTCAATTGTCCTCGGAGCCAAACCTTCCGTCTTCTTTGCCCACATGAATTTCTCAAACATTTCGGTCATTGTGTAAGCCTCGACGGTTGTCTCTCGGACTTCCGACCGTGAAAATTTTCGTTTTCCTTTTCTTAACATAATAATAAAAACCTCCAAATTGTGTAAATTTGAAGGCTTTGGACACACACGGTCTCGTCATTCCGTCCCATAAAATACTCGTATTTTTGGGTAGGAGACCGTGGAGGTTTTTCTATTGTTAGACCGTGGAGGTCTTTCCTAAAAACGTTGAGTTGGCGGGACTGCGTGGGAATCGAACCCACCAGACCTGGCACGCAGGTCTCAAGCAGTTTTGAAGACTGTGGGGGACACCAGTACCCCATCCATCCCCGTAATATAAGTAATTCTATTTAATTACCTTGTTAGTAACACTATATTACATTGAAATATAGTATTAATCAATAAATTGAACCTCATTGTCATTTTTTCGACAACTTTTTTAATTGAAGGAACAATAACAAATACCTTATCAAATAGACTTTTCCATTTTCCGCGTTTTATGATAACTTGTCAATTCCCTTAAAAACCGACTATAATGAAAGTTGAATATAACGTTTATGTAGGTGAAATAACATGCTTCAACTTCAAGGTTGGTTTTTGTGGTTTATCCTTTTTTGGACTTTCTTTTTAATAGGATCATTTTCTATTGGTGGATATTTTATGTTTCGAAAGTTCTTAAAAAAGATGCCAAAAGAAGATGGCAAGTCTGATATGGATTGGGAGGAGCATTACGTTAATGAATCCCGCCATTTATGGGGACCTGATGAAAAAGCTTTGCTTGAGGATTTAGTCAGCCCTGTTCCGGAATTATTCCGTGATGTAGCACGGCACAAAATTGCGGGGAAAATTGGCGAAATTGCCCTTAATGAAAAGGCTCCAAGGATAACTGAAGAATTGGTCATCCGCGGCTATATACAAGCTACTCCTAAACGGGATCACAAGTTTTTACGGAAAAAGCTATTTGAGAATAAAATTGATGTTGCTCCATATGAGCATTTATTTTAGGCCGTTCTTAAGAACGGTTTTTTTGTTTATATGTAATCATTTCCGACCACATTTATCTTTTCGGACACGAAGAACCCTTCTACGTGACCTTTCCTTCGCCTCCTCACCCTTTTCAGGCACGCTAACCTCTATTAAAATAGAAAAACACTGGCCCTTAAAAGCCAGTGTTCCATAAATTACAACTATTTTATCCCATGCAACTCTGTATAAAGCTTCTTATAAGACCGATACATCGCAACACGCCAAGGCACTATCATGCTAAACGCTAGCAGGAAGAACATACCGCTGAGTTGGCCCACATCAATTGTGCTGCTTAGAATGGATTTTAATACAATACGAATTAAAAGGAGTCCAACTAATATAAATACAAACGCTTTTGACCTCTTCAAATAAATATCATTGTCACGAATCTCGAACTTCGATGTTTTAATGAGGAATATCGAGAAAAACATCCCCACCACCACTGCCTCGAGTATTTCAATTGGCGTTAATCTGAATTGCGGAACTACATACATTAATGCCCCGCTCGACATAAATACTGGCGGTAAGATAATTTTTTTCACATTGGTTGGCTTTGCGGCAGCTTTCATCCGCACAAAGAATGCAAAAAGGCCCATAAAAACAGCGCCGATAGTTGAAAGAACAACGTAATTCATTGGATTCATTCCTTACCCTATAATTTACTTTCCCATTATACTTCATATTTATGAAAATGGATAAAGATTTTTACTGTTATCCTCGTGGAAAGATTAAATGCACAAGGAAACCTATACAAAAAAAGGAAACCATTTTTAACGTAATCAAAAATGGTTTCATGAAGTCATTAGAATCCTGTAAACCCGCCGAAAAGCGGCGATACGATTTGAATAATTTTTGTCATCCAATCAAAGAAAAGCATAACCCCCATGACAATCATTAAGGAGCCGCCTATTTTCATAATTTTAGCACTGTGTTTCTTGATCCAATTCATCCGGCCGACAAAGAATGATAAAATGAAGAACGGAATCGCAAAGCCAAGCGAATAGGCCGTCATGTATAAAACGCCTGAACCTGGATTGGACGCGGCAAGCAGAATAACCGATGACAGAATCGGACCGGTACAAGGAGTCCATCCTGCTGCGAACGCCATCCCAATTAAAATCGAGCCAATATAACCGGATGGACGGTTTTTAAATTCAAACCGGCGATCCTTCATCAAAAATTCTGGATTTAAAATACCGACAATCACTAAACCGAAGAAAACGATAAATATGGCGCCTAGCTGCCTTATTAAATCCTTGTATTCCTGAAAGAAGCTGCCAACAAATGATGTCCCAAAACCTATGGCAATAAAAATAACGGAAAAACCAATCAGGAAAAATAATGTATGTAAAAGGCTCCGTTTCGACAACATCGCATTTTCGCTTTTTAATTCACCCACTGACATCCCCGTAATATATGACAAGAACGCAGGATAAAGCGGTAAGCAGCATGGAGAAATGAAGCTTAAAAAACCTGCCCCCAGCGCTAAAAATAAATTTACATCTGCCATATTAACACTCCCACTATAGTCGATACCCTTCCATTCTAACAAAACTTTAGGCTAAAAGATAATGATTATCATGAATATTTTGTGTCCATCATTGAGCTAAACAAATATCGAAATTATAGATGGATATTTATTTACAAATTATCTTTGAAATAATTTACAACTTAGGTTATACTAGTAAAATAGTTTCTATTTAATAGTTTAGAAGTCAGACCTTTAAGTAAAATTTTAGGATCTTTCCAGAAAGGATATCAGCCGTGGTTAAACAAGATATTGTTACTTTAATTGAAAAAAAGCGTGCTGAACTTTATAAAGTTGCGACCAAAAACGGCTTAACCTCTTCTATTGCCATTCGTTACAGTCAGGAGCTTGACCACTTAATAAATGAATATAATAGAGCATATATAGATAAAGTCCCATCCTCGTATGTTGCTCAATAAACATACAAATGAAGAAGCCTGGCAGCCCAGGCTTCTTTTATTTGTTAAACCTTCTAGTTGATGACATCCTCTATTTTTTCTACCATCCCGTTTTGCAACAGGAACATTTTATGATAGAGTCCCCTTAGCGCCAAAAGTTCCTGATGGTTCCCCCGCTCTACAATTTCGCCTTGATGCAGAACTAGGATTAAATCGGCATCCTGAATCGTTGATAGACGATGGGCAATTGCGATTGTAGTCCTGCCTTTACGCATTTTTGCCAAGGCCGTCTGGATCGCTTCTTCCGTCTCTGTATCAATATTGGCAGTGGCCTCGTCAAGAACCAAAATTTTCGGATTTGCCGCAATCGTTCTTGCAAATGCAATTAACTGCCGCTGACCACTTGAGAAAGTAGCACCTCGCTCAACCACCTTATGCTGATAGCCATCCTCAAGCTTTTCAATAAACGTATTAGCCTGAACAAACCTTGCAGCCTCTTCAATTTGCTCGTCAATCAAGTCAGTATTATGAAGACGAATATTATCCTTCACCGTTCCGTAAAACAAAAATGGGTCCTGAAGGACTAAGCCAAGCTTCTTGCGTATTTCAACCTTTGAATAGTTGCGGATAGATTCCCCATCGACTAAGATTTCACCACGTTCAAATTCATAAAATCGCATCATCAAATTAATGATGGAGCTTTTCCCGCTTCCCGTATGACCGACTAATGCAACCGTCTCCCCTGGATTAGCGGCAAAGGAAATATCTTTTAAGACATCCCGTTTTCCGTCATAGGAAAAACTCACATTCTTAAATTCTACTTTCCCTTTTTCAATCTGGCTGGCACTTTCCTCCTTTTGGGCTGGTGCCAAGGTGCCTTCATCGAGCAATTTAAATACCCGTGAGCCAGCCACTATCGCCTGCTGATATAATGATAGGCGCATCATCATCTGATTCACCGGTTCAAAGAAACGATCCAGATAATTGATAAATGCGTATATGACACCAATTTTCACACTAGTATCAAAGGAAGTAATCCCAAAGTAACTTAAAACGATAATTAAGGCAAAAATATAAATTAAATCAATAGCAGGCCTTAACAACAAGCCGTCTATTTTTATATTTTTCATCCCCGCCTTATAGTGCTGCTCATTGATTTCACCAAATTCACTGCGAAGGCGTTTTTCCTGGCGAAAGACCTGAATAATCGCCATCCCCTGCAGCGATTCGTTTAATTTCGCATTCAACTGGCTTAACCGCTCTCGCATCTCCAAATAAAAACGCGAACTCATCTTTCGATATAAGGCCATCACAAAAATAAGAATCGGAATGATGATGACACATAGCAAGGCTAGCTTCACATTTAAGATAAACATGGCTGTGAAAATACCAAAAAGCAAAAACCCGCTCTGAATAAAGGTTGCCAGCACCGTGACAAACATGTCTTTAATCGCTTCTGTATCATTGGTAACCCTTGAAACAATGCTCCCTGCCGGTGTTTTATCAAAATAGTTCAATCCCAATCCCTGCACTTTTGAAAAAACATCGATTCTGAGCTGCTGGATGATATATAGGGCAATCTCCTGAAATTTAACCAATTGAAAGAACAAGAGAATCGCTTTCACGATCTGGATTCCCATATACAAGGAGCCAAGCAGCAATAAGGGCTTAAACTCCAGATTCCCTGGTGTCAAATAATCGTCAAGGAAGATTTTGACGAGAATCGGCAGGACTATATCCCCCACTGTTGTTAACAACAGAAGAACGAAGGCAAGCGTAATCGTTTTTTTATGCGGTTTTGTATAGGAAAGGAGACGGAATAAGACGTTTCTTTGTTCGCGTTCTGATAATTGAACTTTTTCTTCCATATTAATGTCCCCCATGCTCAACCAGCTCTTCTAGCTGCTGGTGTAAATACATTTCCTTATACCAGCCGTTATGCTCCATCAATTCCTCATGTGTGCCTCGTTCAATGATTTCTCCGTCTTCTAAAACCAGGATGAGGTTGGCATGCGCAATGGCGCTTAATCGATGGGACGTAATGATGGTTGTCTTCCCTTCACGATTTTCCTTAAGCGCCGAAAGGATCGCTTCCTCCGTTTTAGCATCAACGGCTGATAAGGAATCATCCAGCACCAGCAGTTCTGGATTCATCAGAAGTGCCCGAGCAATCGAAATTCGCTGCTTTTGCCCGCCTGATAACGACACTCCCCGCTCACCGACGATTGTCCTATATCCGTCTGTAAACTGGAGAATGTCTTCATGGATATTCGCTAATTTCGCTGCATATTCGATTTCTTCACGGTCCGCTGACGGATTCGTGAAGGCAATGTTTTCGGCGACTGTAGCAGAGAATAAGAAATGATCCTGCGGTACATAACCTATGGCTTCTCTTAATTTTTCCAGTTTATACTCCTGTAGAGACGCGTCGCCAAACAGGATTATTCCTTGATAGCCTTCAAACTCGCGAATCAAGAGTTTTAATAGTGTTGTTTTTCCGGCGCCGGTTTTTCCAACGATCCCCAAAGTTTCCCCTTTGTTTAATCTAAACTGAATATCTTTAAGAATTGGCTGCAATTCGCCCGGATAGGTAAATTCATGAATTCGATACTCTACATCACCACATGGTACCATTTCTGCTGCTTGTTCTTGGTCGGCAATTTCAACCTTTTCGCCAAGGAGCTTTGCAACACGGTCATAGGAAGCCCGGCCGCGCTCCACAATATTAAAAAGCCATCCAAATGCCAGCATCGGCCAGATTAATAAACCTAAATAAGTAGTAAAAGATATTAATTGACCAATCGTTAACTCGCCATTCAACACATACTTTGCACCGAATACAATGGATAGGAAAAAGGAAATTCCGACGATGATGGAGATTGTTGGATCGTAGAGGGAATCGATTTTGGCGACGACGATATTTTTCTGAACGACATCATCTGATTGTTTTCTGAAATCTTCAATATCCTCTTGTTCCTGACCAAATGTCTTGATGACCTTTATTCCAGTTATACTTTCCTGCGTTTTATCATTTAAGGATGAAAAAGCTTCCTGTGCTTTATGAAAGCTTCTGTGCAGCATGGTCCCAAACCAGCTTGTCAGCACCGCCATAAATGGGAGCGGAATTAAACAAATGAGCGTTAATTTCCAGCTGATTGTAAAGGCCATGGTCAGAATAACAAAACCGCCGGTTGACAAGGAGTCTACTAAAGTCAAAACCCCCGCCCCTGCTGTCTGCTGAATGGCTTGAAGGTCATTGGTAGCATGTGCCATTAAATCTCCAATCCTGCTTTTTTGATAAAAGGCAGGGGACATTTTTGTAAAATGATGATATAAACGATTTCTTAAAATTTTGCTAAGCTTTACTGAGGACCCGAAAATCATGACCCGCCAATAGTATCTTAGGATGTATGTAGCAATGCCGACAGCAGCAAGCACAAAAACCCACTCCGTAAGCAGTCCATTCGTCATCGTCCCTTCATTAATATGGTCAGCAACTATTCCGATGACTTTGGGCGGAACCAGCTGTAGCAAAGCTACCAATAGTAAAATGGAAACCCCTGATATGTAAGCTTTTTTTTCTTGTTTAAAAAACCAGCCCAGCTCTAAAAAAACCTTCATATGACCTCCCCTAAACAGATCAAAATCATGAACCGTTCATTACTGGTAAAAATATTTAGTCTGACGAAGATTTATTTTATCAAATTTTTCTAAAATAAGGAAGATTAAGAAATTAACGCTTTAACGCAATAAAAATAACACTCATGAGTGCACTTATTAACAAATTTCCAAAAAAACTAGGTAATTTCAAGATTATATGATACACTTGGTTTACCATTTGATTTACTGTTTTCATGACCCTATTCATTCTGAGTAGGGTTCTTTTTTTATATATAAAAAAACAGACTCTTTACAGAGCCTGTTTTGCTTTTGGTTTAATTAAGCTTTACGAACGTTAGCTGCTTGAGGTCCGCGTTGTCCTTGCTCAACATCGAAAGTCACTGATTGACCTTCTTCTAAAGTTTTGAAACCTTCGCCTTGGATAGCTGAGAAATGAACGAATACATCGTCTCCACCTTCGCGCTCGATGAATCCGAAACCTTTTTCGCTGTTAAACCATTTTACTTTACCGTTTTCCATTTTTGTTGCCTCCTGGTGTGTCTAAACACACAATGTAATACTATCCTTGCTCTCAGTGATCATCAAGACGAAAAGTTTTCCTTATACTATCCTTTACACCGAACAAAAATAATTCTTTACTAGTGTAACACTCTTCGATAACAAATGCAAGCATCTTTTAAAAAAAAAATAAAAAGCCACCCTTCCAGCTTGTTTCACTATAAATGTAGCGTTAACTATTTTTGATTCTATACCACTGGATACTCGTGTTGTTCCCTGAACTAATCACTTTTAGGGTATCTAAATTAGGGTGGGGAAAGGAAGTTGTATCCTAAAAAGTAAAGGAAAAAGAACATGCCCCCACTCAATTAAGAGAAGGGGCTTTTGTTGTGGGATGGCAACGGGTATACAATGGTTAATTGTAGCGTGTCCTCGATTTAAGAAATTATTCATTCATTTTAGATTTACCATTTTTGGTTTACCCTTCAAAATTCACACACGGTATAATTATCCCATATTTAAATAGTCTTCTTTCAGCTTTATCGAATCTTTCGTACTATAAAGTTGAAAAATATAGGAGAGAAGGTTTTTATGTCAATTGATTGGAATTCTATTTTATCAGAATGTTTTCTAGATTCTATACCGCTACTTTCAAAAGTATTTACTACAGCTTATATTCTATGTATTGGTGCCTTTGGGGTAATTGGGGGGATATTTAAAAATAAAGAAGGGGGCTCCTTTTAGGTCATTTATCGGATTTTTCAATGCAAGTTCACTAGGTTTTTTGAACTAAAAATTAAACATTAATTTGGTTTAAATATAATAAATCAGTAAGAGGAGAATATCATGAGCGAATTTACGGTAAATGAGCAACAAACTTTTGCTGCACAAACAGAGGTAAAGTCATTTTTTGATGGTGGATTGTTGCAATACATTGGATGGTCAATCTTAGGTGGTTTAGTAACAATCATTACTCTTGGGATATGTTACCCTTGGGCAATTACAATGATTTTAGGATGGAAAACAAGACATACTGTCATCAATGGAAGAAGATTAAAATTTACTGGTTCCGCAATTGGTTTATTTGGGAATTGGATAAAATGGTGGGTATTGTGTATTATTACTCTAGGAATTTATAGCTTTTGGTTGTTTATAGCTATGGAGAAGTGGAAAGTAAAACATACCGTGTTTGAGGATGAAGAAGTAATTACCCCCTCTCGATAAGTTAGGGGATTTTTTGCCAAGAATCTAAAAACCGTCAAATGCTTCGGGAGGTTAGTTAATTTTCCCTAGATTTTCTACTAGTCCATTTCTCTAATCACTTTTAGAATATTAGTAATATTTACACTATCTAGTATTTCGGGTTTCGAATATAATTTAATACAACGGTGATCCCCATTACTGATAGTTACTACATGCATTAGACTCCCAAAACCCGGGAGTCTTTTGTATTTTTATAAGCTAATTCCTTATTAATAATGAACTTAATCCTCTCAGCCGTCTGTATTTCGTCATCTGGCGTACTATTTTCACACCTTAGAATTGAACGCTATCAATAAGCTGAAACTCTATCCAGTACCTTTTTATATTGATCTGGGCGTGTCATTTGACCCTTCCTTTTATACTAGTACAAAAAAACCACCCTCCATTGGTTAAGTTTCCAATAGAAAAGTGGTTTTGTGTTGAAATATTGAAGGATTAAGCAATTTTATAAGAATTTATGTTGAAGGATTAAGTAGTTTACTTATCCTATTCTTAAAAATTACTCTCAACCATCTGACAAACCTTGATATATCAACGTGTTACTTGCCAGTTTGCTTATTCATGGCTTGCATCATTTGGTTGATCTTCTTTTGTGAAGGCTTCATACCCATTTGCATCATCATGGTTTTTAGCATTTGCTCATTAATTGGCGGATTTTTCTTTAGATAGCTCATCATATAACGGCGAGCAATGAAAAATCCTAGTGCTACACCAGCGACAAGTGCCAGTATACCAACTAGAACGTACATCATATAATAATTTCCTCCTTCATGTTGTCTACCATACAACAGTGTACTAAATAAAACGAAATTAGACAATATTCGTTTTTAATTAGACATATTTTCTTTCTTTAATCGGCTTCAACCAACCAAACCGTTCATGTTCTAGGTCAATCGCCAAAAAGGAGGATTCACACTTTCTCAGCACTTCAAAAAACGCTGTCTCCGCTTCATAGCTTCCATGTGCCTCCAGAGAGATTAAATCCTGGTAGACTTCCAATTTTGCCCTGCTTATTTTTCCACTAAGATCGATCGTATATGCACCATGGTCCGCTTTATAGCCCTTTATTTTTCCAAGCTGTCTTTGAATCAACTGGTGGATTTTTAATACTTCTATTTTCTTTGATATATAGGCAATTTGTTTTTTTGTTATAAATTGAAGCTCGCCCTGTGCGTGCTGATGTTCTTGGAATAGTTGAAAAAACAACCGCTCTCGTCCGAAGTAATGGGTGGCAAATTCATCTTCTATTAAATAAAGCTGATATTTCCTCATTCCAACCTCTCCTCCGCTGACAATCCTTTTATCTATTATAAAAAATCGCTCAGGAAACATTTGTCTTATCACGGCAAAAACTTTCACTAATTTTGTCGATTTGCAATTTGAGTGCGATATCAGTTATTTATTTCAATAGATGCTGATGGATTTCCACCATAAAAAGAGAGAGCGAAATTTCCGCTCTCCCTCGAATTTGATTATTTTTGTAAAAGTGCTTTCACACGAGCAACAACGTTTGGCACACTAAATCCGAACTCTTCCATGATTTTTTCACCTGGTGCAGATGCCCCAAAATGATCGATGGCTAATACGTCACCTTCATCACCAGCATATTTGTGCCAGCCCAAGGATGCTCCAACTTCCAGAGCAAGACGCTTTTTCACGCTCTTTGGCAGGACAGAGTCTTTGTATTCTTGAGATTGCTGTTCAAAGCGATCCCATGATGGCATGCTGACTACTGAAACCTGGATTCCTTCACCAGCAAGTGCTTTCTGTGCTTCCACAGCAAGGCTTACTTCGGATCCAGATGCTAGCAATAGGGCATCTGGAGTATCTTTACCTGCTGGAGAAACAACATATGCTCCTTTAGAAACTCCATCATATGCGTTTTTATCTGTACCTTTTAGTGTTGGTAAGTCCTGACGAGTTAACACTAAAGCTGTCGGCTTGTTTGTTGATTCAACTGCAAGCTTCCATGCTGCTGCTGTTTCATTGGCATCAGCGGGACGGATTAGAGATAGACCTGGCATTGCGCGTAAGGCCGCAAGCTGTTCGATTGGTTCGTGTGTTGGTCCATCTTCCCCAACTGCGATACTGTCATGTGTAAATACATAAGTGACAGGCAGACCCATTAATGCAGCAAGGCGAATTGCCGGACGAAGATAATCAGAGAATACAAAGAATGTTCCTCCAAAAACTTTAACCCCGCCATGCAGAGCAATACCATTCATTGCAGCACCCATTGCAAATTCACGAACACCGAACCAGATGTTGCGGCCTTCATATGCGCCTGGCATAAAGTCTGTTGTCCCTTTAAGCATTGTTTTGTTAGAACCAGCAAGGTCAGCAGAACCACCAATTAAAATCTGCAGGTTCTTGGCAATGCCATTTAGCGCCTCACCTGAAGAAGCACGTGTTGCAAGCCCCTTACCTTCGCTGTATACAGGTACATCCTTATCCCAGCCTTCAGGAAGTTCATCATTCAATGCTTGTTCAAGCTGGCGTGCTAACTCAGGATATTCATTTTTATATTGAGCAAACATGTCGTTCCACTCTTTTTCTTTTTTCTCACCATTTTCAACGATTAGCTTTTGGAAGTTGTCGTAAACTTCTTGTGGAACATGGAAATCTTCCTCGAAAGTCCACTTATAAGCTTCTTTAGTAAGCTTAAGTTCATTAGCACCAAGTGGTGAGCCGTGAACACCTGATGTACCGGCACGGTTAGGTGAACCATAACCGATTACTGTTCTTACTTCAATCATGGTAGGTCTGTCTAAATCATTTCTTGCTTCTTCAAGTGCTTTAGCAATTTCTTCGAAGTTGTTACCGTCTTCGACACGAAGATACTGCCATCCGTAAGATTGGAAGCGCTCCTTCACACTTTCAGAGAAAGATTTATTCAAATCTCCATCTAAGGAAATATCATTTGAATCATACAATACGACCAAACGGCCTAACTTTAAGTGGCCGGCAAGTGAGGCAGCCTCAGCAGATACGCCTTCCATTAAGTCGCCGTCTCCACAAATGCTGTATGTAAAGTGATTCACAAGTTCATATTTGTCTCTGTTATAAACGCTAGCAACATGTCGTTCTGCCATAGCCATTCCCACGGCCATTGCAATACCTTGACCAAGCGGACCAGTTGTTGCTTCTACTCCCTCGGTATGGCCATATTCAGGATGTCCTGGAGTTTTGCTTCCCCATTGACGGAATTGCTTTAAATCATCCATGGATAGATTATAGCCGGATAAATGAAGCATGCTGTAAAGCAAAGCAGATCCATGTCCTGCAGACAATACGAAGCGGTCACGGTTAAACCAATGTGGATTTTTTGGGTTGTGGTTCATAAATCTTGTCCATAATGTATAGGTCATTGGAGCAGCACCCATCGGCATTCCAGGGTGTCCAGAGTTTGCTTTCTCGATAGCATCAATTGAAAGCGTACGAATCGTGGTGACAGATAAATCATCAATTGTGTTAAACATCTTTTACAACCTTCCTTCTTCGGAAAATACAAACAACTTTAATATTATAGTGCTGTGGATTTTTATTCAACAAATTACTACAGAATTTAAAGCAAAATTCACTTTTATATATATTTTGACACATGTAAGCGTTGTATATGTAAAAAGGAATACAAATAACTTGTATTCCCAGATGCATCAATGAAGATTATTTTTCTTTCTGCTTTTTATTTTTTCAGGTGTTACGTCATTTCCAAGTGGATCTATTATTTTTGTATTTGTCAGAGTATCCAGCATTTGCGAGCGAAAAGCAGCTAAATATTCACTTCTAAGTGATGACTGCTCTTTTGCTTCCTTTTCCGTTAAACCTGCCGCTTTCTTTTTCCTTGCCAATTCATTGATTCTGGCCATTTTTTCCTTGGATAGCATTCAAGACATTCCTTTCAAAAAAACTGCTAACATTAAGAAAAGATTGTACTAAAAAACAATCAACCTGGCAAGGATGAAGGTTTATCCCTCCTGTTCTTCAATGAATTCCTGGTATCTTCTATGTACAGTGGCTTTCGAAATATTATAGCCAAAGCCTCTTAATGTTGCTGCAATTTCCGAAAAAGTCAGACCATTTTTTCTCAGCCTTACAATTTCCTGAACAGGAACTTCAATTTTATCCCGGCCCGAATGTTCGCCAAGATTTTTTAAATTTTTTTCAGGCTTGTAGCCTTGTTCAACAGCCCGCTTCATGCCGCGTTTTATTTTTACATTATGGAGCTTGCGCTGGTACTCTTCCACCATGCTGACGATCTTTAACACCATTGAATCCGATTCGGAAAGCTGTAATTCGCCATTATGCGAAATGCTGTATAATTTAATTCCTTCTTTTAAAATGCAATGCAGAATGGCAATCTTGGCATTCCCCCTGCCCAGCCTTGTTTCATCCTGGATCAGAACTGCCTCAACTTGCTTATCTTTAATGAGCTCTAGAAGCTGCAGGATACCATCTCTCTCGAAATCATATCCACTCGCCTGCTCTTTTATAATTGAAACGATATGAAATTGGTATCGGTTTGCGAGCTGGACAAGCTCGTCTTCCTGGCGTCTTAATGATGTTTCCTGAGTTTCCTTTTCCGTGCTTACTCGACAGTAGATGATTGCGTTCATTTTAGCTCCTTCCTATTTCTCTAATGCACTTGCTAACTCCCTTTCTGCGGGAGCTTCCTTACTTACTGGAATTAAAATTTCTTCACCTGGAAAGATTTCTTCCCCAACATCCTGATTATGTTTTTTCACCCAGTTGACGAAATCCTTGTTTGATAACGAATGCTCGCCTGCATACTTTTGGGAAATTTCCCATAGTGTGTCACCGTCTGCTACAGTTACTTTTATATATTTATCCTGCTTTGCCGGGCTTTGTTGAAATGCTAATACAAATGCTAATGAACAGCTTAATAATAGAAGAATAATAGCGTATGAGTATTGGTTCCATATTTTTCTCATTATAAAACACCCCTTATTAGAATGTATGTTCGTTTTATTTGATTTGATTATAATCCGAACATTTGTTTGTTGTCAAGCTTTATTCGAACTTATGTTTGTATAAATTATGCGAACATGTTATAATAAAGACAACATTAACCAGGCGAGGTGTAATTTATCATGGTAAAAGTATCAAAGCGGCAGCAGGATATCCTGGATTTCATAAAAGGAGAAGTGAAAACAAAGGGTTATCCGCCATCTGTTCGGGAAATTGGCGAAGCAGTCGGACTGGCATCGAGTTCTACTGTACATGGGCATTTAGCCAGATTAGAAAGCAAAGGTTTAATTAGACGAGATCCAACAAAACCAAGGGCTATCGAAATCCTGGAAGCGGATGAAGCTGCTCATATCCCTCGAAACCATGTTGTAAATGTCCCAGTTGTCGGTAAAGTTACTGCCGGACTGCCGATTACGGCCATTGAAAATGTTGAGGAATATTTTCCTCTCCCTGAAAGGCTTGCTCCTTCCAGCGAGAATGTCTTTATGCTTGAAATCATGGGAGAAAGTATGATTGAAGCAGGGATTCTTGACGGAGATTACGTTATTGTAAAGCAGCAGCCATCTGCTAACAACGGAGATATCGTTGTTGCAATGACCGAAGAAGACGAGGCTACCTGTAAGAGATTCTTCAAGGAGAAAGACTACATCCGCCTGCAGCCGGAAAACTCTACGATGGATCCAATCATTTTAAACAATGTTACCATTTTGGGGAAAGTAATTGGGGTTTATCGACAGATTCATTAGTTGATAGATTTCTGGAGTCCAATCTTTAATTTGATTGGGCTTTTTTATTGAATTGGATTACTTTTCTAAAATCCTATATGGTTAATTTTTTTCATCTGCTCTAAAGTCGGTATCGGTGACTCAAGGGAAGGGGCATTTAACCGTGGTCCTTATCTTTTGAACGGATTGGATAAACTATATTGATTCTCGAACGAAAAAATAGCAAGAACCCCTAACGCGTAGCGTCAGGGGTTCTTCATCATTTTAATACATGCTCATATATTGTTCGCGTTCCCAAGGGTGTACGACGGTCCGGAACATATCCCATTCAATCTCTTTCGCTTCGACAAAGTGTTCGAAGATGTGCTCGCCTAAGCCGGAGACAATAACTTCGTCTGATTTCAACATCTCTAGTGCTGCTGCTAATGTTGCAGGAAGATCGATGATGCCTTCTTCGATTCTTTCTTCCTTCGTCATCACATAGATGTTACGGTCAACTGGTGCTGGAGGGGTTAGTTGATTTCTCACTCCATCAAGACCAGCTTTTAGGATAACAGCCATAGCAAGGTATGGGTTAGCTGCAGGGTCCACGCTGCGAACCTCAATACGTGTGCTCAAGCCGCGTGAAGCAGGAATACGGATAAGCGGTGAACGGTTTTGTGCAGACCATGCAACATAGCAAGGTGCCTCGTAACCAGGAACCAAACGCTTATAAGAGTTGACGGTTGGGTTAGTAACTGCTGTGAAATATGGTGCATGCTTTAAAACACCAGCAATAAATTGTCGGGCAGTGTCGCTCATTTGCAGATCACCAGTTGGCTCAAAGAATGCATTCTCGCCATTTTTGAATAAAGAAACGTTACAGTGCATACCAGAACCGTTCACACCAAACAATGGCTTTGGCATGAAGGTTGCGTGTAAGCCGTGCTTACGAGCGATTGTTTTTACAACCAACTTGAATGTTTGGATTTGGTCACAAGCTGTAAGAGCATCTGCATATTTAAAGTCGATTTCGTGCTGTCCTGGAGCCACTTCGTGGTGGGAAGCTTCGATTTCAAAGCCCATTTCTTCAAGCTCAAGTACGATATCACGGCGGCAGTTTTCGCCAAGGTCTGTTGGAGCTAAGTCAAAGTATCCGCCTTGGTCGTTCAATTCTAATGTTGGCTCGCCTTTTTGGTCTAATTTAAATAAGAAAAATTCAGGCTCAGGTCCAAGATTGAAATCAGTGAAGCCAAGCTCTTTCATTTCATTTAATACACGCTTTAAGTTGCTGCGCGGGTCACCAGAGAACGGTGTTCCATCTGAATTGTAAATATCACAGATCAGGCGAGCAACTTTTCCTTTTTCAGCAGTCCAAGGGAATACTACCCAAGTGTTTAAATCTGGATATAGGTACATATCAGATTCTTCAATACGAACGAATCCTTCAATAGAGGAGCCATCAAACATCATTTTGTTATCAAGCGCCTTTTCTAACTGGCTGATTGGAATTTCCACGTTTTTGATGGTTCCAAGAATGTCAGTAAACTGAAGGCGGATAAATTTAACGTTTTCTTCTTTAGCCAAGCGTTGAATATCTTCTCTTGTGTACTTCGGCATTAGTAATTCCTCCAATTTTATTAAAAATTAATGAAAAAAGCGTGAAAGATCTCCTTGTCTCAATGACGAACGATTCAATCTGTTTGAATGCATCAGTTCATTGCGAAGAAGTTTCCTCAGCTCATCATCGGTAACCTCGCGCTTCGCACTTTTCGCTTGCTGCTCAAGCAGCGACTCTTGCTGTTCTTTGACCAATAATAACTGCTTAATACCAGCCATATTTATTCCCTGGTCAATTAAGTCTTTTATTCCCAACAGCTTGTCAATGTCATTTAGGCTGTAAAGTCGCCTGTTTCCCTCCGTACGTGCCGGAGATATCAATTGGTGTTCTTCATAGTAGCGAATTTGCCTGGCGGTAAGTTCGGTCAGCTGCATCACTGTACCGATGGGAAACAATGGCATTGATCGGCGAATTTCTTTTCCACTCACCAATTTTCTCCTCCCTTTTGCTAATTTATAATTATATTATATTTGGTGTTAGGAAATATGTCAATGATATGTAAGATTATCTCACATGGTTTTTAATAGTTTCCTATAATCAGCTTTTTTACCAGTAAACCATGGGAAGAAGAATTATGATTCACTGATACCGGCCGAACCCAATCGGATTTCCCTAGTTTTTAAGCCTCCTAAGATACTGCTATCCTACCTAAACAGTGAGTTTTCAAACGTTTTTGGGCTCATATAAGTCCCATATGCTACCGGAACAACCATTCCTCCAATTGTTCGGGCTGATATAAGTCCTATATACATTTTTTCCCCTATTTCAAATCCAATAGCCCTTTCTCAACCAAATGGTCCAAAGCCAAACATACAGCCATTTTTACGTGTGCGTAGGTTAATCCTCCTTGCACATAAGCGACATATGGCGGGCGGATCGGGCCGTCTGCCGTCAGTTCAATGCTGGCACCTTGAATAAATGTACCTGCTGCCATTATGACATCATCCTCATAACCAGGCATGTAGCTTGGATGCGGAGTCACATAAGAATTAACCGGTGAGGCGAACTGGATAGCCTGGCAGAAGGCGACCATTTTATCCCTGTCATCAAACTGAACAGATTGAATTAAATCCGTCCGCTGCACATCCCAACGCGGAGAAGAATTCATCCCCAGTCTCTCCAGCATGGCAGCGGTAAAAACAGCACCTTTCAGAGCCTGCCCGACCACATGCGGAGCCAGGAAAAAGCCCTGATACATTTCCTGCAAACTATAAAGAGATGCCCCCGCCTCAGCACCGATTCCCGGGGATGTCATCCGATAAGAACAGGCTTCCACCCATTGTTTTTTCCCAACGATATAGCCTCCCGTTTTAGCAAGGCCGCCGCCCGGGTTCTTGATCAGCGACCCCGCCATTAAATCAGCACCGACATGTGCTGGCTCTACTTCCTCAACAAATTCCCCGTAGCAGTTATCTACAAACACGACGACATCCTGCTTAATTTCTTTAACAAAACTAATCATTTCGCCAATTTCAGCGATCGTAAACGATGGCCGGACCGCGTAGCCTTTAGAACGCTGAATACCAATCATTCTCGTATTAGGATTAATTTTTCGAGCAATTCCTTCCCAGTCAATCCCGCCTTCAGCGGTCAATGAAACACTGTCATAGGAAATCCCAAATTCCTTTAAGGAACCTACTCCATTCCCGCGAATCCCCACGATTTCCTCAAGGGTATCATAAGGTTTTCCGGTAATGTACAAGAGCTCATCACCGGGGCGAAGCACACCAAACAACGCAATCGAGATGGCATGCGTGCCCGATATAATCTGCGGACGAACAAGGCCAGCCTCACCGCCGAAAACATCTGCATACACTAATTCCAATGTATCGCGGCCGATATCGTCGTAACCATATCCAGTAGAAGGAATAAAGTGAGAATCACTTACCCGGTGCTTTTGAAAACTTTGCAAAACTCGGAACTGATTGGTTTCAATGCGCTCCTCTATAGCCTTATGAACTTCAGCAATTTGTTTTTCGACTTCTTTTACTATCGGCTGAAGCTTTTCCCCATTTTTTAAGTGTTGAAACATGCTGTTAACTCCCTTTATTCATTGAATTTCTGTAATTGGCCTGTTATTTGATGTTCCTTTAGGGAATACCCTTTGCAGCGGTATTCTTGAGTTTCATCATCAAAGGCAAGTTCCCTAAGAATCGTCCTATTTTTTAATTGCGACAAGAGCTTTCCTTCTGTTGAAGGCACCATTACTTCATATGGTTCCATCATGCCCATAACAAGCTGCTCGATTTTCACCTTTAACGCATGTCGGTCTTCCTCATTAAAAGCGCTGATGAAAACAGTCGGCGTGTCTGCGGTCGGTACGAAATCGGGATGCTGAAGATCCCGTTTATTATAAACGGTTAATTGCGGGATATCTTTGACATCCAAGTCTTCAAGAAGTTTATTCACCGTTTTTTCATGCTGAAAATAATCCGGGTTCGACATATCGACGACATGAAGCAGCAGGTCTGCTTCCTTTACCTCTTCAAGAGTTGAGCGGAAGGCAGCAATCAGCGCTGTCGGCAAGTCCTGAATGAACCCGACGGTGTCAGTAATTAATGACAAGAAGCCGCTTGGTAAAATAAGCTTCCGCGTCATTGGGTCCAGGGTGGCGAACAACTGGTTTTCTTCATATGAATCTGCCTCAGATAGCCGGTTAAAAAGTGTTGATTTCCCGGCATTCGTGTAACCGACAATGGCAACCTGAAAGGCTTTATTTTTCTTCCTGCGTTCACGGTAACGCTCGCGATGCTGAACGACCACCGAAAGTTGGCCTTTAATGTCGTCAATCCGGCGGCGGATGTGCCGGCGATCTGATTCTAGTTTTGTTTCCCCCGGGCCTCTTGTACCGATTCCGCCGCCAAGACGTGACAACGCTGTACCCTGTCCGGCCAAACGCGGCAGAATATATTGTAACTGAGCAAGCTCAACCTGAAGTTTACCTTCCTTTGAGCGGGCTCTTTGTGCAAAAATATCTAAAATCAGCTGAGTCCGGTCAATGATTCGCGCCTCAATTTCGGAAGCCAAATTTCGTTTCTGGCTTGGAGAAAGCTCATCATTGAAAATGACCAGGTCTGCCTCCAATTCCGCCACAAGTGCCGATAATTCTTCCACTTTTCCTTTACCTATGTACGTTGCTGGATGGAGCCGGTCTCTCTTTTGGACAAGCGAAGCCAGTACTTCTCCTTGCGCCGTTTCCGTTAAGGACCCTAACTCATCCATTGAATATTGAAACCTTAGATCGTCATCATCGACTTGGCAGCCGACCAGAATGGCTTTTTCCTTTGTTTCTCTTTGTTCCAAACGGCATCCTTCCCTTCCGTTAAAACTCTACTTTCCATCTTAACAAAAAACACTCGGATACTCTAATTTTCCCAATACTTTTTACAAATAAGCGTTGTATTTTAGCGGTATCGTGATAAAATTTTTATAGCTTAAAAAAGAAAAATATACATCGGGGAGAAGCTGAACGAAATGACATGGGAAGTATTAAGCATGATCGGCACCATTGCTTTTGCAGTCAGTGGAGCGATTGTAGCCATGGAAGAAAAATATGATATTTTAGGAGTTTATATTTTGGGAATTGTCACCGCTTTTGGCGGCGGGGCGATTCGCAATCTTTTAATAGGTGTGCCTGTTTCAGCTATTTGGGAACAGGGGTTATTTTTTCAAGTTGCTTTATTATCGATCACAGCTGTATTCTTATTTCCAACTAATCTTTTAAAACACTGGCAAAAGTGGGGCAATTTCTCCGATGCCATCGGGCTGTCAGCATTTGCTATCCAAGGTGCCATTTATGCGGCAAATATGAATCATCCGCTGAGTGCTGTAATTGTAGCGGCTGTTTTAACCGGAAGCGGCGGCGGAATCATCCGTGATTTATTGGCTGGCAGAAAGCCGATTGTACTGCGTTCCGAAATATACGCTGTTTGGGCGATTCTAGCCGGTGTCGTCATCGGACTGAAAATATCCACTCATGCATGGGAATTGTATACATTGTTTATTATTATTACTGCGCTTCGCGTTCTTTCCTACACATATAACTGGAAACTGCCAACACGAGGATTACAGCGAATGAACTAAGAAAAGCTGAAGCGCCTTGACCAGGGGCGACAGGCATAAGACGAGCCGGCGAGAAGGCTGCTTTTTAGCCTTCTTGACGGATTGGCTTATGACCCCGAGCCCCTAGGCGCTGCAGCTAGACATTAAAAAATCGACGAGGGACGATCCCCCGTCGATTTTTTATCCATCCTCTTCAAACACTAAGTCATTACTGCGAATCGTCATCAACTCATACCGGTCATAGCTATTTTGCATCAACAGCCTCATCGCCTGGGCCCGGATCGATTTTTCAATGATGTTCCGGACGTATCTCCCGTTGGAAAAATGATTGGGACTTAATACAGACTTTACCCATATTAAATGATCCTTTATTTTCTTTTCTGCCTCATGACTTAACGAATATTCCCTTTCCACCAGCATCTTCGCCCCGATTTGCATTAATTGTTCAATATTGTAATCAGGGAAATCGATCACTAATGGAAAACGGGAATGAAGTCCTGGATTTAAAGATAGAAAATAATCCATTTCTCTTGAGTAGCCGGCTAAAATCAGGACAAACTCATGCTGTTTGTCCTCCATATGCTTCACGAGAGTATCAATTGCTTCTTTGCCAAAATCCTTTTCGCCACCGCGTCCTAAGGAATAAGCTTCATCAATAAACAAAATTCCGCCATGAGCCTTCTTTACCAAGTCCCTCGTCTTTTGTGCTGTATGGCCGATATACTCCCCAACGAGGTCAGCACGCTCCGCTTCGATTAAATGTCCCTTCGTTAGCACATTCATTTTTTGAAAAAGCTTGCCAATCAGCCGTGCAACCGTGGTTTTCCCCGTTCCCGGATTACCTTTAAACATCATATGAAGGGCTTGCTTTTTTGCTTTGAGACCCATTTCTTCGCGCTTTTTATTGACATAAATCCATGCATAAATTTCCTTTATCGTTCGTTTCATTTCTTCCATGCCAACCAAAGCACCAAGTTCATCTTCGATTTCCTTTAAGGCGGAATGCTCAGGGGGAATAACTTTTGGAGCAACTTGAAAATCAGTTAACGTTTTCGTTACTGTTTTTCTTTTTTGGGAGTTGAGAGAAACAGTTATTTGGCCATTGCTTTTCATACGAATCGGTTGATCCAAAGCCTTCACCTCTCCTAAACGCAACCAGGATACGTAAATTAGCTTGCAGGAATGTATGCCTTTCTTGTCGTCTAGAGTTTCTTCAAGAAAATCATAATCCTTCATTCTATTTGTATTCACCTGCCGGGAAATTCATTAAAAAAGTTTTTCCTTTCGAAAAATAAAAAAAAGAGCCCAAATTGTATGGGCCCACGGTGAAGATTTATTGATTTTCCAAGTCCAACTGCACATTTCTTTGCGGTGCAAAGGTTGAAATGGCATGCTTATAAACCAATTGCTGTTTCCCCTCTGATTCAAACAAAACCGTAAAATTATCGAAGCCTTTGATACAGCCTCTTAACTGGAAGCCGTTTAAAAGGAATACCGTTACATTGGTATTGTCTTTCCTGCATTGGTTTAAAAATTGGTCCTGAATATTGATGGTTGTTTTCATTTTGTATATCCTCCTCTTTTATCTCTACTAATATGTATTCGATTTTACTTGAAGCTTTCCTTCAACATATTGTGAAATTTCCATGATTTTTTTTGCGAAGTTGTTCACATTTGTCACATCAAACCATTCAACCTCCATCTTGTTTCGAAACCATGTCAGCTGCCGTTTGGCATAGCGTCGGGAGTTTTGCTTTAGGTTCTCGACAGCTTGCTCCAAGGATATTTTACCATCAAGATAGTCATAAATCTCTTTGTAGCCTATGGCCTGAATGGATTGACAGCCGCGCAAGCCCATTTCATACAATCCCTTTACTTCTTCCAATAGTCCTTCCTGCATCATTATGTCGACGCGGACGTTGATTCGCTCATAAAGTTGATCACGGTCCATCGTTAATCCGACAAGGGCGGTTTGGTAAAGCAGGTCCGGCACTTGAAATTTTTGAAATTCCTGTCTGGTCTTTCCTGTAAGATGGAAGATTTCTAGAGCACGAATTACCCTTCTAAGATTATTAGGATGAATCTCAGCAGCACTTTCCGGGTCAACCTCAATGAGTTCCTTATAGAGAGCCTCATTCCCTTCTCTTTTTGCCCGTTCCTCGAGTTGCCTGCGGAACTCTTCATCTCCAGAAACATCGGAAAATTGATAATCATAGATGACAGATTGAACATAAAGCCCTGTCCCACCTACAATGATGGGCAGTTTCCCTTTTTTGGCAATTTCCTTTATTTTGGCTCGAACAAGGGTTTGAAATTCAGCAACGGAAAAATTTTCATCCGGCTCCTTTATATCAATTAAATGATGCGGAATCCCTTCCATTTCATCTTTCCTGATTTTCGCCGTTCCAATATCCATGCCGCGGTAAATTTGCATCGAATCCCCGCTGATAATTTCGCCATTGAAACATTTAGCCATTTCAATGCTCAGTTTTGTTTTTCCCACAGCGGTTGGTCCGATGATCACTAATAATTTCTGATTTAAATCCAAGCTTTTCACACTGCCTTATCACTTTTTAGCTAATAAGAAAGTATAAACTTTCTTAACGCATAAATTCAACTACGCCTGTTAGGGGCGTATCTCCTTTATCGTAACATAATTTTAAAAAGCAGTTGAACATCAAATAAGTATATACAATAATATCCTTTTCTATGCACTTTTTGAAGAGGAATTTATATTTCAAATGTAAGAATTACATTTCGTCTATTTACAAAAAGATGACGGTTTTTTTACAAAGCGCTTTCCACCCCCATATTCATGGTAGGGTAATACGTAGGATATTTTGTAAAAATTAATCACATTTTGTCATTAGATGGAGAAAAATTAGAAATTAGGTGAATAGAATGTTATCAACTTTTGATATTGGAATTGATTTAGGTACTGCAAATACATTGGTTTATAGCAAAAATAAGGGGATTGCCATAAACGAGCCATCGGTTGTGGCTATAGATACCGTTACGAAAAATATTGTCGCTGTCGGTACAGAAGCGAAAGAAATGATCGGGAAAACGCCTGAGAAAATCGTGGCAGTCCGCCCGTTAAAAGATGGTGTCATTGCTGACTTTGATGTCACAACAGAAATGCTTAAACAAATCATGAAAATGGCGTCTAAAAAGATTGGCTTTGCGATGCGAAAGCCAAATGTCGTAGTCTGCATTCCGTCCGGTTCGACAAGTGTAGAGCGAAGAGCAATTCAGGATGCAGTGAGGAACGCTGGAGCCAAGAAAATTACCTTAATTGAAGAGCCAGTAGCTGCCGCGATTGGAGCAGGCATGCCAATCGACGAGCCGGTTGCCAATGTGGTCGTGGATATCGGCGGCGGCAACACAGAGGTTGCGATTATTTCGTTCGGCGGCGTGGTTGCTTACCATTCCATTAAAATCGGCGGCGACCGTCTTGATGATGATATTATTCAGCATGTCCGTAAAGAATACAATGTGTTAATCGGTGAAAGAACGGCAGAAAATGTGAAAATCGAAATCGGTTTTGCGTTAATCGATCACGAGGAAAAATTCATGGATGTCCGCGGCCGCGACCTGCTGACTGGTCTGCCAAAGACTATTAAACTTTCATCCTACGAAATTCGTAGTGCGATGAAGGAATCTCTTCTTCATATTTTAGAGGTCATCCGTGCCACACTTGAGGACAGCCCGGCCGAGCTAAGTGGTGATATTGTCGATCGTGGTGTAATTATCACTGGCGGCGGTGCGCTAATGAATGGGATGGAGAAATGGCTCAGCAACGAAATTTTTGTACCTGTACAGCTCGCGCCAAGCCCGCTTGAGTCAGTCGCAATCGGAACTGGGAAGGCATTGCAGTATATGAGTAAGATTCAGGTTGCAGTGAAATAGATTTAAAATCGGCGGTTCTTACAACGTCGAAAATTCGGGATTCGTATATATATTCTGAGAAACGTAGATATATTGGAATAATTCGTAGATATAATCTGAGAATTGTTGATATATTGAAAAATTTCGTAGATATATTTGGAATCCCACAATTAAACACTAAAAATTACAAATTTTACCAAAGAAAAGCCGCATTCCTCGAAGGAGAATGCGGCTCTTTGATTTAGATATCGGTCTGTTTTTTTCGTAAACTATTAAAATAAAGAAAAATCGGCAATGGAATGATGATAAATCCAAGGCTTTTGATGATTTGATTCTTGGCTTGCTCTCGTGTTTGGTTCTTTTGGTCCTCGACTGCCTGTTCATAGTTTGCGCGGAGTTCTTTTTCTGTTAACTTCTCCCCATTTTCATTCGGAATCTTACCGCTTTCTTTCATCATTTTAAAATCTTCATAGCTTTGATAATAGCCTGGCGGACTAATCAAATCAGCGGCTGCCATAAAAATCGAGATCCCGCCTCCGATGACCATCATCAGGGTTGCAAATAACACCAAATACGTGTATAGATGGCGAATCACAGCCTCTCCCCCCTTATCTTTGTATTTTACAACAGAAACAACAATAAAAATAAGCAAAACAACTGGTAAAAATAGACCCAATAGACTAAAGGCAATCAAAGCATCACCCCCATTTTTTCAAATGGTCAATCCTTACAATATTATTATTTCACCAATGTTAAATCATTCCAATACATTTCAAGGTTATTTTGTTGCAATTTTCGCAATCCTTTTGGGGGAACTGTTTCAATTGGTAATCGGCAACCCTGTTTTCATCTAAGAGACAGCTCTTAGGCAAAATTGCCATTCCATTTTTACCACTTTGGTTCATAGATAACTATTACAGGCAAAAAAGGCCCAATTCATTCTCGAATTGGACCTGAGTTTTCTTTTGGCGGAAATTCTCAAACATACATATAATGAAAAAAATATAGATTAGTTGGTGATAGCATGATCCATATCATAACCGGACCAAACTGGGCAATTTACTCAGGTGTACCTGCACCGATCGTTGGTCCCTGGAACCAACCCATACACCACAACCATGAAACCATACACATTGGACATCACATTTATCATTTAATACCGACGCTTTACGGATATCCATCAGCATTTCCGTATCTAGGGCCATATGTCCCGTTTCGCAGCCTGTATTGAATCTACATCACTCGCTTAAACATCTTCTCCATCTCGTAAACCGAGTAATGCACGATAATCGGTCTGCCGTGCGGGCAGGTGAACGGGTCGGATGCCTTACGCAGATCGTCAAGCAGCGCTTGGATTTCATCATCCCGCAGATGTCGGTTCGCTTTGATGGAGGCTTTACAGCTCATCATGATAGCAGCTTCCTCGCGGAGTTTTTTTATATCCACTTTTTTCATTAATAACAGCTGTTCAATCATTTCCTCGACGATTTCCTTCTCCTGCCCCTTTGGCAGCCATTGAGGGTGGGAGCGGACTATAAAACTATTGATACCGAACTCTTCAAGGAAAACACCGACCTTCTCAAGTTCGTCCTTATGCTCGGTAATTTTAATATAATCATCTGTTGAATATTCAAAAGTCAACGGGACCAGCATCTCCTGCAGCTCTGGTGCGACCTGGCCGACCTTTTCTCGGAAGTACTCATATTTAAGCCGTTCCTGCGCCGCATGCTGGTCGATGATATATAAACCATTCTCATTTTGTGCAAATATATACGTTCCGTGCATTTGCCCAATCGGATACATCCTTGGAACCCGGCTCTCTGTCTCTCCAGCCGGCTCAACTTCAGGATATTCCTCAGGCTCGTATTGCGAAATTTCCTCATTTTCAAATGAATCAAATTCCCTTTCACTGGTTGGTTTAACCTTTTCGATTCCCCTAAAAAAAGGTAATACAACTTCAGTTCTCGGGACGAATTCCTCTTTCCTATTCGAAAAGTCAGTTTGCGGAACTGGTTCTTCTTTAATTTTTGTAAAAAATGATTCAGCAACCGCTTCAGGGCGCTGTTCCACGTATTCAGGGCGTGTCTTATCGGGTAAAGTCCCTTCATCCAGCACTAAAGCCGTCTGCTCCGTTTTAGGTTCCTCTTTTTTCGTATAGGCTGTTGGAATCAGTATCTTCGATTTAAATGCACCTTTAATAATAGAAGTTACCAGTTCGTTCATCTCTGCTTCTTTACTAAAGCGAACCTCCATTTTCGACGGATGAACGTTCACATCGACAAGCAGCGGATCCATCTCGATATTGAGAAGCACGATTGGATACCGGCCAATTGGCAGCAGCGTATGATACCCTTCGGTAATCGCCTTGGCCAAGGAGTAATTTTTAATAAAACGGCCGTTAATCATTGTCGAGATATAGTTCCTTGAAGCCCTTGTCACCTCAGGCATGGAAGCAAACCCACTAACCTTATAATCTAACGAGCTTCCCGAAATCGGCACCAGCTGTTTGGCGATGCTCATGCCGTAAATGGAGGCAAGAACCTGGCGGACATCGCCGTTTCCGTTCGTTTGCAGCAGCTTCCGCTCATTGTGAATCAAGCGGAACGCCACCTCTGGATGAGAAAGGGCCAAGCGGTTAACGACATCGGTGATATTCCCAAGCTCTGTGTGAATCGTCTTCATGTATTTCAAGCGTGCAGGCGTGTTGAAAAATAAATCAGTAATCGTTATGTCCGTTCCCCGTCTGCTGGAGGCTTTTTCAAAAATTTCAACCTTGCCGCCCTCAATCACAACTCGGTTCCCGGCACCTTCACCGGTTGAAGTTTTTAGCTCAAGTCTCGAAACAGAAGCGATACTCGGCAGAGCCTCACCGCGAAACCCCAGCGTCCGAATGCGGAACAGGTCATTTTCATTTTTTATTTTTGACGTAGCATGCCGCTGGAATGCGAGCAAAACGTCATCCTCTTCTATGCCATTGCCATTATCGGTAATGCGGATTTTCGCAAGTCCCGCTTCTTCGACCTCAATTTCAACCACCGTACTGCCGGCATCAATGGCGTTTTCCACTAATTCTTTGACAACAGAGGCGGGGCGTTCGACTACTTCTCCCGCCGCTATTTTATTAGACAGGGCATCATCTAGCTGGATAATCTTCCCCATACTTTTCCGCCTCCTTAAAAGACTACTTTAATTTCTTCTGCAATTCGAACAACACGGTAATCGCCTGGAGCGGCGTCACATCCAATAAATCCAGTTCCTTAATTTTATCAAGAACTTTCTTTTCTTTGGTAGAAAGCTCCGATTTCTTCGTTTCCTTCGGTTCATCAAAGAATGAGAGCTGGGTGAGATGTTCTGGAACCACTGGGGCAGCCGTGGCTGCATTTGATTCCTGAATTGCAGCAGGAGCTGCCTCGACCACTGGCTGCTCCTTCACTTCCACAGGGCCAGCCGGCTGCTGTTCAAAAGCAGTCAAAATCTCATTTGCCCGTGCGATTAATTCCGCCGGAAGCTCGGCCAACTGAGCCACATGAATTCCATAACTCTTATCAGCCGGACCCTCTTTAATTTTGTGTAAAAAGACAACCTTGCCATTGTGCTCAATCGCACTGACATGGATATTTTTCAATTTGGAAAGCTCTTCTTCCAACACCGTCAATTCATGATAGTGCGTAGAAAATAGAGTTTTCGCCCCTATACGTGTATGAATATACTCGATAATCGCCTGGGCTAACGCCATCCCATCATAAGTAGATGTCCCGCGGCCAATCTCATCAAATAAAATCAAGCTGTTCTGCGTCGCATTAGCGATGGCATTGTTCGCTTCAAGCATCTCCACCATAAAGGTACTTTGCCCGGAAATCAAATCATCCGCAGCACCGATGCGTGTAAAGACTTGGTCAAAAATTGGCAGCACTGCTTCAGATGCCGGGACATAACAGCCGATTTGAGCTAAAATCGCTGTCAACGCAATCTGGCGCATGTACGTGCTTTTACCGGACATATTTGGACCGGTAATCAACAGCACTTCACGGTCGCTGTCCATAAAACAGTCGTTCGGCACATATTCCTGTGTATTTAACACCTTTTCAACCACTGGATGGCGGCCGTCTTTCACGACAACCCGCCGTTCTGAAGAAAACTGCGGTTTCACATAGCGGCGATCCTCGCTCACTTGGGCAAAGCATTGAAGCACATCCAGCCCACTCACGGTTTTCGCCAAAGCCTGCAGACGTGGAATATATTCCTTCACCGTTTCACGGATTTCCGTAAACAACTCATATTCAAGCTCGCCAATTTTTTCTTCCGCTTGTAAAATTAGCGCTTCTTTTTCCTTTAATTCAGGTGTAATAAAACGTTCCGCATTTGTTAAGGTCTGCTTCCGCTCATACCGGCCTTCCTCAAGAAGATGCAAGTTCGCTCTCGTTACTTCTATATAATAGCCAAATACACGGTTGTAACCGACTTTCAAGGATTTGATACCGGTTTTCTCGCGCTCTTCCCGCTCCAGCTGGGCAATCCACGTTTTGCCGTTGCGGCTGGCATCTCGATACTGGTCAAGCTGGGCATTATAGCCATCTTGGATGATATTTCCTTCTTTTAACGAAAGCGGCGGGTTCTCGACAATCGCCTGCTCCAGTAAATCGGTAACTTCTTCACACGGATCCAATCTTTCAGCTATTTCATATACTCTGGAATCCTGCATGTTCAGAAGAATTTCTTTTAAAAATGGTACCTGCAACAGTGAATGCTTTAATTGCACTAAATCGCGGGCGTTAACATTACCAAAGGCAACTCGGCCCGCCAAACGTTCTAAATCATAAACTTCCTTTAATTTTTCACGCAGCTCCTGACGCTCAAAATAATGGTTCATGAGAACTTCCACCAATGTATGGCGATGTTCTATTTGTTCACGGTCAATCAACGGCCGGTCAATCCAATGCTTTAATGTCCTGCCGCCCATCGCTGTCATCGTTTCATCCAACAGCCATAATAAGGAACCTTTCTTCCCTTTCGAGCGAATCGTCTCTGTTAATTCCAAATTGCGCTTCGAATAGTAATCAATTTTCATAAATTGATGGATTTGATAGGTTGTGACAGGCTGAAGATGGTCAAGGCTTCTCTTTTGCGAGCGGTATAGATAGTGAAACAGTCTTGCTGCTGTCTTCTTCAATTTATCCTGATTCAAATCTTCAAGCAGGTTGGCAAAATTCATCTCTATCGAACTATTATCCTCAAAAGAAATGGCCACTACATCGCGTTCGCGCATCTTCTTCTGAAGTTCGCCGTCAAAATTACTTGCCACCACGACTTCCTTTGCACCTAAAACAGCCAGCTCGTTTTGGACCTCGTCAAAATTGGTCAGTAGAGTTACTCTGCTTTCACCTGTAGAAATATCGTTATATGCTAGTCCGTATGTGGTATCGTCGAAAGCGGTAACTGAGGCAATATAGTTGTTCTCTTTATCTGTTAACCCTTTGCCGTCCATAACCGTACCCGGGGTGATTAGCTGAACCACTTCCCGGCGCACGACCCCTTTGGCCTGCTTTGGGTCTTCTGTCTGTTCGCAAATCGCTACCTTGTAGCCCTTGGCGATTAATTGTTCAATATAGTTTGCCGCGGAATGATAAGGAACGCCGCACATCGGTATCCGTTCCTCTGTACCACCTTCGCGGCTGGTTAAGGTTATTTCTAATTCTTGGGATGCCTTAATCGCATCCTCGAAAAACATTTCATAAAAGTCGCCTAAGCGAAAAAATAAAAAGGCATCTTTGTAATCTGCCTTAACTGCTAAATATTGCTGTATCATCGGCGTGTATGCTGCCATAATTTCCTCCACCGTTTCAAACTTTCGATTATCTTCGACAAATAATTATACCATATTTGGGGGAAGATTTTGTTGGTAGAAAAAACTATCTTGGTTACAGGAACAGCGGATTACCCCCGGTTTCGGGCTCCTATACCCTTTATTGCCTACCGAACCAACGGATTTTTTTCGGCCCAGGGCTTCAATAACCTCTGTTGGCTACCGAACTGGTGGATTTTTCTTGGGTTCGGGCTCCTATACCCTTTATTGCCTACCGACCCAACGGATTTTTCTTGGGTTCGGGAACCAATACACTTTATTGACTACCAAACCAGCCAATTATTCTGGAGGTCGGGCTTCAATACCCTCTATTGCCTACCGAACCAACGAATTTTTCTTGGGTTCGGGCTCCTATACCCTTTATTGCCTACCGAACCAACGAATTTTTCTTGGGTTCGGGCTCCTATACCCTTTATTGCCTACCGAACCAACGGATTTTTCTTGAGTTCGGGAACCAATACACTTTATTGGCTACCAAACCAGCCAATTATTCTGGAGGTCGGGCTTCAATACCCTCTATTGCCTACCGAACCAACGAATTTTTCTTGGGTTCGGGCTCCTATACCCTTTATTGCCTACCGAACCAACGGATTTTTCTTGGGTTCGGGCTCCTATACCCTTTATTGCCTACCGAACCAACTGATTTTTCTTGGGTTCGGGCTCCTATACCCTTTATTGCCTACCGAACCAACTGATTTTTCTTGAGTTCGGGAACCAATACACTTTATTGGCTACCAAACCAGCCAATTATTCTGGAGGTCGGGCTTCAATACCCTCTATTGCCTACCGAACCAACGAATTTTTCTTGGGTTCGGGTTCCTATACCCTCTATTGGCTACCGAACCAACGAATTTTTCTTGAGTTCGGGAACCAATACACTTTATTGGCTACCAAACCAGCCAATTATTCTGGAGGTCGGGCTTCAATACCCTCTATTGGCTACCGAACCAACGAATTTTTCTTGGGTTCGGGCTCCTATACTCTTTATTAGTAACTTCACCTAATTTTTGTAGTCTACATTTTCATAATTTATTACTTAAATTTTATTAACTCGTTTTTTTAATTATTGATATTATGAAAAACGCAAGAAACCCGAGCCAAAAAAATTGCTCAGGTTTCCTTTTTTTCTATTATTTTGTACCTTCATTTGTACTATAGAAGAACTTAGCCGTAATCGACCCATCAGCATTTTCTTTAATATCCGTTACATGGATACCGGAATCAGCCGGTGTTGAGCCATTGCCCTTCCAGAAGTAATACGAACCTGTGTGAACGTTGGAGGAGTTCGGCGTAATCTTGGAACCAGTCTTAAAGAAATCTCCGGCATCACCACGATTTTTATTTTTCTCTAAGTCGTACTTTCCATCCGCCTGAAGCACGGATAAACCGTAGTGGGTTACGACCGTTCCGTCACTGGCCGTCTCAGATTGATTGTATTGGAAGCGCTTGTTCATCCAATTTTCTACGTTATTCGGGCGGAATCCGGCAGTCTGATAAAGACTGAGGACATTCTCGTCAACATGCCAAGCAACTAAACCATGCGAATCAGCACCTTGGCGGATTAACCCTTTGTTGAAGCCGTCCTGCTGGACATTTTCAAATAAGAAATACTCTGTTCCGTTCGAACCTGGTACTTCCATTTTCACAATGCCGTTATTAGCTGCAGCTTTATTAATTGCTGGCAGCGTAATTTCCTTCACACCATTTGCTGGCTTAACTTCAATCGGCTCAGCCCAGCCAAGGAAAATTTTTGAGAATGGATCGAAGTGGGTCGGAGAGTTGCCGGAATAGGCATCATTATCAGGATAACGCATCCAAGAGCCGCCGGCCATCATAGAGTAGTTTCCTACCCCTTCGGAAGTGTAGACAGTATCATAGAGATCCGGTAATCCTAATACATGGCCGAATTCATGGGCGTATACCCCGGCTGATGCAGGATATGGACCGGTTTTCGATGCTTCGTCATAACCGCCGGTAGCCAAGTCGAATCCAGCGACGTTTCCGCCGATGGCTGGCTGGATGTTATAGTTGTTTACGATCACTCCATCATAGGTCATATCATCTGCTACCGTCTTATTAATCCACGCACCCTGGCTCATCCCTGCATAGACATCTGCAGGTTTACCAGTTTCATAGTATTTCCCATAATACAACGCACTTAATAAATTCCATTTATGAGACCAGAATTGAGCAGGGTCTTGGCTCCACTCAGCGCCTGTTCCTTCATGGATGACGAAAACATTTGGCACTTCCCCATCAACAGCATACTTAGAAAAATCAATTTGGTCATCAGCAGCCTTTAACAGGTCGCGGACGAATTCACCTGTATGGGCATCGCCATTAACGTTACCTAAAACATATTTACCATTTTCAGCGTGCGTGCCTTCCTGGTCTAAATAATAGGAAGCTCCCTTAGGCAGTTCCACCCATATTAATTCAGCACCATCATGGACAAGATTGATTCTGCCATTACTAGATTCTTTATAAGCATTTTGCATAGTGCGATCTGTCGGAGCTTGAACACCGTTAAACGTACCATATTGTTTAAAATAATCTAATTCATAAGGGTTATACTCTGTTCCAAAAATCAAATCCTCATAGTAATGTGCAGGCACTTGTCCAGGCAGGTCCCCAATTGGCTCGTCCCCATCTTTATATTGAGCCAAAATGACCAGAACTGGCACGTCCCCTGTTGTTTTATTATTAACTACATGATTATCGCCAGCCTGTTGGAATTTTGACCCCTGATTTGCCAGCTTTTCTGCAGGATCCACCTTTGAAAGATCCTTCCCCAGCTTCTTAGCTTTTTCAGCTAGTTCCGGAGCCGCACCCACATAATGGGCCAAACTTAAATCATATGTACTAGAAGCTTGTTTTGCTTCCCCATCCGGCTGGAATCCTGCCATTGTGATACTTCCTGCCAACGCCAATGTTAGACCTGTTTTCGACAATACTTTTAACAAATGCACCCCTCCAAATAAAATCCCACTATTCAAACATATCAAAATTTTCCAATAGCAAAAAGGTCCTTATTCCCCGATACTTTGGTAATACTTTCAAAAAAAGTGAGAAGTATGACCTAAGATTCACGTTTAGAAATATCTTTGTAGATTTATGTAATAATTTGCAAACCGATAGATTCTTACATGCAGAATATAAAACGGTCATAATATATTTAGAAGTATTTTATAAACGAATGGGCAAAGGAGATGATACAATGGATTGGTTTGGGGGCAGCTATATAGACTATGATTTTGAAATGTTCTCAATCAGTCATTGGGTGATCATTGCCATCCTACTTGTAGGATCCACTGCAATATTTGCAAATCGGAAAAAATTTTTCGACAAAAACAAATGGAGAAAAGTAGAAATTGGGGCAGCATTCTCGTTAATATTAATTGAACTGACCTATCACTTCTGGATGTATATAAACGGAGACTGGGACGTTAGTCACGCTATTCCATTAGAACTCTGCAGTATCAGCTTAATTTTAACTGTACTTTTGTTATTAACTAGGAAGAAAATCATATATGAAATTTTGTTGTTCACAGCCCTATTGGGAGCGTCACAGGCCATTTTCACCCCAGCCTTAAACTTCGACTTCCCGCATTTTCGGTTCTTTCATTTCTTTTACACACATTTAATGGATATTTGGGTGGCGCTTTACTTTACATGGGCTAGAGGCTACCGGCCAACTATTTGGTCTGTCGTAAAGCTTTTTGTTTTCTTAAATGTGTTGATGCCAATTATCATGTGGATCAATAAACTTGTCGGCGGAAATTATATGTATTTAAGCCATAAACCAAAAACAGCGAGTTTATTAGACGTTTTAGGGCCATATCCATACTATATTTTATCGCTTGAAGGGCTGTTAATCTTACTTAGTCTTATTGTCTGGTTAATCTTCCGGGAAAAAGGAAACGGAAACACAAAAAAAATTAAGGAACTGCCAATTCGCTAAACTTCATTATTGACCTTTTTCGATGTTCGAATTATAATAATAAACGTTCCACAAATTTATATGTCCCGATAGCTCAGCACGTTCGAATCCGCTGCTTTGAATATGCTTCAGCGTACTGACCATACTGCTGCCTGATTTAGCTTATTGAGGTCAGGACGGGATTTAACCACTCTTCTTGCGTGTGATGGAACTAAATATTCAGTTGTAAATATGTCCCGATAGCTCAGCAGGATAGAGCAACAGTTTCCTAAACTGTAGGTCGGAGGTTCGAATCCTCTTCGGGACGTCTTCATTAAACTCGCAAAGTGTTGAAACTCAACGTTTGCGTTTTTTTTATTTTAATTCCGTGCAAAATTCGAGCCCCTTAAATATGGCTGGGCATTTTTCAAGGAAGCCTTGCGTCCCCACATTTTTACCGCCGGATCGAAAATCCTTCATTTTAAATGAAGCAGTAAGGAATTGCCAGGTATGCTAGTCCTCTTTGTTTCTTTAAACAGAGAGGACTAAAATATTTTCTTACCTGTGGTCTCCTAATCTTGAAAAAACAAGTCTGGATTTTATAAATATTCTTGTTTTAACTGAGCAGCAATAATATTTTTTTGAATTTCAGATGTTCCTTCATAAATCTTGGTGATTCTTGCATCACGATAATAACGCTCAACAGGGAATTCCGCAATATAACCGATCCCTCCGTGAATCTGTACAGCCTTATCTGCGATACGATTATACACTTCGGACCCCAGCAGTTTCACCATTGCCGCTTCTTTAATGACCTTCATTCCCTGGTCTACCATCCACGCCACGCGGTATGTCATGCTCCTTAATGTTTCAATATCCAAGGCCATTTCAGCCAAGTAATGTTGAATAACTTGTTGCTCAAAGATTGGTTTGTTAAACTGAATTCTCTCATTGGCATGATGAATAGACATTTCCAGCAATTTTTCACAGGAACCTAGGTTTCTGGCGGCAAGACCTGCCCGGCCATTTGCTAGAATTTTTAAAGCATTGACATACCCTTGGCCTTCTTGTCCGAGTACATTTTCTACAGGGACCTCGCAATCTTCAAAGAAAATCTCTGCCGAATGTGATCCGTGCAGACCCATTTTCTTTTCCCTTTTCCCAACTGTGAATCCAGGAAAGTCTTTCTCTACAATAAAGGAGGTAATTCCTTTCGCTCCTTTCGCTGGATCGGTTACGGCCATTACGGTAAAAACATCGGCGATCGGCGCATTTGTAATGTAATGTTTGCTCCCATTTACTATATATTTGTCCCCTTTTCGTACCGCGGTTGTTTTCAAGTTCGTAGCATGAGAGCCGGCACTTGGTTCTGTCAAAGCAAACGCACCGATCATTTCGCCTGCGGCCATCGGCGGTAAATACTTCTGCTTCTGTACTTCATTACCCATTTCGACAATTCCAACTGAACCAATTCCAGTATGGGCACCAATAACCGTCGTATAGCCATTGTGTGTTCTGCCTATCTCTTCATAAATCGCACACTTGCCAACCATTCCGATTCCTGTTCCGCCGTATTCTTCTGGTATGCTTAGACCAAACAAGCCCATTTCTTTGGACATGTTCATGATCTTTTCAGGAATTTCATCCTTCTCTTCGATTTCCATCGCAAGGGGATCCACTTCATTATCAATAAAATCCCGAATACTCCTTTTTAAAAACTTGATATCCTCTGATAATTGAAAATCCATTAAATCCACTTTCCTTTCTAACTATTGGTGTAATCGTAAAATCCGCGGCCTGATTTTCTTCCTAAACGTCCTGATTTTACATATTTTACAAGTATCGGAGATGGACGGTATTTTTCTCCTAAATGGTGATACAAATATTCCATATTTCGCAAACGGCTGTCCAATCCTACCAGATCCGCCAACTCAAGCGGCCCCATCGGATGATTCAAACCGAGCTTGAGGGCTTTGTCAATGTCTTCGACACAAGCCACACCTTCCATTAACATGTTCATCGCTTCATTTCCAATTAGACAATTCATTCGGCTTGTGACAAAGCCGGGAAACTCATTGACTTCGACCGTTTCTTTTCCCATCTTTTCCGCTACTTGTTTAACTGCTTCTACCGTCGCATCCGATGTATCCAATCCTCGAATGACTTCGATTAATTTCATCCGATGTACCGGATTAAAGAAGTGCATGGCTATGCATTGATCCGGTCTTTTTGTTGATGCCGCTATTTCCGACGGACTCATCGTTGATGTGTTGGTAGCCAAAATGGCATGAGCAGGTGCAAACTCATCTAATTGCTTGAAGATATTAATTTTTAGTTCCATCACTTCTAACGCCGCTTCGATTACCAGATCGGTTTTACGAACAGCTTCCTGCAGCTGTGTGGTATAACTCAAATTCTTCCTTGCCGCTTCCGCTTGGACGGCATCGACATATCCTTTAGCCACATTTTTTGTTAACAGGTTATCGATAAATTCTTTTGCATTTCCGATTGCTTCTTCAGAAATGTCCTGTAAAGCTACCTCAAACCCTGCTAAAGCAGCTGTATAGGCAATTCCCCGTCCCATCGTACCGCCGCCAATCACGGCAATCTTGTTGATCATGCTTAAATAATCCCCTTTTCCTTAAAACTTGTAATAGCTTCACTACTATAGCCAAGCTTGGCTAACACTTCATTTGTATCCTCACCTAATAATGGTGGTGCCTTTCGAACAGATCCTGGCGTATCCGATAATTTAAGCGGTATACCCAGCATTTTCAGCATCCCTATGGTCGGATGTTCTACTTCTTGAATCATTTCTCGTTGTTGAACCTGAGGATGGGACAGAAGTTCGGCCATGTTGTTGATCGGACCACTTGGTACACCCGCCCGTTTTAACCTCTTAATAATTTCCGAAGATTCCTTGCTCTTCGTATACTCAGTAATAATCCCTACGAGTTCTTCTCTGTTTGCCACGCGGTTCACGTTTACGGCAAATTTCGGATGATCTTTCAAATTATGAAGATCAAGGGCAACACACATTTTTCTCCAAAGCCAATCATTTGGCACTGCAATGATGATATAACCATCTTTCGCCTCGAACGCCTGATAGGGAACAAGGTTTGGATGGGCAGACCCTAATCGTCCAGGAACTTTTCCTGTTGCTAATACACCTTGCCCCAAGTAATTGGAGAGCGACACGATCGTATCCAATAAGGAAGACTCCACAAATTGGCCTTTTCCCGTCTTTGCTCTGGCCATTAGTGCAAGGACAATCCCAAGCGATGCATAAAGGCCGGTTGCCAAATCGACGATTGAAAACCCAACCTTAACTGGGGCCCTGCCTTCCTCACCGGTAACACTCATCAATCCTCCGAACCCCTGCAACAGCAAATCATAAGCCGGTTCATCCTTCATCGGACCGGTACGGCCAAACCCGCTGACCGCACAATAGACCAGCCGAGGGTTGATTTCTTTAAGCACTTCATACCCTAAGTCAAACTTCTCCATTGTTCCGTTACGGAAATTTTCGATTAATACATCAGAATCCTTTACCAGCTGTTTGACGATCCGTTGTCCTTCTTCCGTTTTGAGATTCAACGTAATGCCTTTTTTATTTTTATTGAGACTCATAAAATAAGTAGATTCCCCATTAATTTCTGGTGGAATATAGCTGCGGGTTTCATCGCCAACCCCTGGCTGTTCAACCTTAATCACTTCCGCTCCCATATCTGCTAATTGCATGCTGCAAAAAGGACCAGCTAGTGTTCTTGAAAGTTCTAATACTTTTATTCCTTCTAATGGACCAGCCATCCTAATGCCTCCTACATCTTTTTTAGATTAAAATTCAACTAATTACTCATTGCTAGCTTGGGCCAGCTCCTCAACGATTGTTTGTTCACCTTTTAGTTTAAGGAGGTATAGCGACGTAATCGAGATGACACAACAAATGATGATATACATCGTGATGGCATTGGCACTTTTAAATTTCTCCAGCAATGTTAAGGATATGGTAGGTGCCAATCCTCCTGCAATGATCGCAGCAAATTGATAGGCAAGCGATGATCCGCTAAATCTTAAATGGACAGGGAAGATTTCAGCAAGCAGTGTTGCTTGTGGACCATAGATGACAGCCGGGCCGATACTTAAAAGTACAATAGCGATTGCAATTGGTACGATCTCTTTTGTATTTACTAAATAAAAATACGGCAAAGCTCCTAAAAGTGTCATGATCATTCCGGAGAACATAATTTTCTTTCGTCCAAATCTATCAGATAAATGTGCTGCAAAAGGTACAATGAATAGGAAGGTGATCGCCACGAGCAATACAGCATTCGTGATCATTTGTTTATCCATGTTAAGTTGAGTTGTAGCGTAATAAATAGTAAATGTTGTACAAATATAAAAAGGAACATTATCCGCAAGACGTGTAAAAGCAGCTAATAAAATCTCTTTCGGATATCCTTTAATAGATTCCCAGACTGGCTGCTTTGCTGTGCTCTTCTCTTCTTTCAACTTTTTGAATTCTGGAGACTCTTCAATCCCCAATCGGATATATAAGCCAATAAACACGAGGGCAAAACTCAGAAGAAATGGAAGTCTCCATCCCCAAGCTTCAAAGGAATCTCCGGTAAGGAACATACATAGTGATACAATTAAAGTAGAGAAGATCATTCCAATTGGAACACCCAATTGCGTCATACTTCCCATTAAACCTTTTGATTTTTTTGAGCTCCATTCAACAGAAAGAGTGACCGAACCACCCCATTCTCCACCGACACCAATCCCTTGAATAAATCTTAATAAAACAAGAAAGACTGGTGCGAAAATACCAATGCTATGAAAAGTTGGCAATAATCCCATCAGGGTAGTACTAATCCCCATTAACAATAAGGAAGTCACCAACGCAGCCTTTCTCCCAATTTTGTCACCATAACTGCTAAAGATTATTGCCCCAATCGGACGAGCCAAGAACCCTACAAATAGGGTAATAAAAGATTGTAAAACTCCCATGAAAGAACTAGATTCCGGGAAGAACAATTGGGGAAAAACGAGCGCAGCCATTGTTCCATAAAGGAAAAAATCATACCACTCGATAGAAGTTCCTACAACACTGGCTAGGGCAACCTTCCTCATCTGTTTTTTTCTAACTTTTTCATCGATTTTCATCTTGAACCCCCTATTTTTGCAGCTAGATCATAATAATGTGCAGTTTCAGGAAATTTATATCGTTATTGCCCCGATTTTTCTAAAGTGCAACTTTATCAACCAGCTGTTCTTTTAATAGCCTTCTTAAAATTTTCCCCGTTCCACTTTTTGGCAGTTCATCGATGATTTCAATGGCCGAAGGAAGTTTATATTTTGCCAGATGTTCCTTGCAGTAGGCATGCAGCTGTTCCGCTGATAAATAAGGGTCTTTGATGACTACATAAGCTACAATGGCCTCACCGCGATCTGGATCAGGTACCCCAAAGACTGCTGCCTCCACTATGTCAGGGTGATGATAGAAGACCTCTTCTACTTCCCTCGGATAAACGTTATATCCTCCTACAATTATCAAATCCTTTTTCCGGTCAACAATATAAAAATAGCCATCTTCATCCATTCTTGCCAGATCCCCTGTGTAAAGCCAGCCATCTTTCATTACCCTATTTGTCTCTTCAGGCATTTTATAGTAGCCCTTCATGACGTTCGGGCCGCGGACAATCAGCTCTCCTACTTCCCCAACAGGAACTTCTTCGCCAAACTCATTGACCACTTTGTTTTCCACATGGCTGATGGATGTTCCAATTGATCCTGGCTTACGTTCACGGTTAAGAGGGTTAAAGGTAGTGGTTGGTGATGCTTCTGATAATCCATATCCTTCTAAAATCACCACATTAAATTTTTCCTCAAAATTTCTTAACAGGGAAACAGGAAGGGATGATCCCCCTGAGAAACAGAGCCTCAGCGATGCTAGATCCTTCGGGTTTCCTTCAGAAAATTGATAGAGGAAGTTAAACATCGTTGGTACGCCAAAAAATATCGTCGGTTGATATTTTCTACCTAAACGGAATATTTCCCTAGGGCTGAATCTAGGTACAATCAGCATAGCTGCCCTGCAAATAATGGCTGAATTCAAGCAATCAGTTAAACAAAAAACATGAAACATTGGCAGTACTGTAATAATGATGTCATCACTTGTAATTTTTAAGTCATGGCTTACGTCCATGGCATTGCTATACAAATTCTTATGGGTCAGCATCGCACCTTTGGGTTTTCCAGTTGTTCCGGATGTATAAAGAATAACAGCCACATCATCCTCATCTATTTGCGGTTCTTGAAAGTCCAAATTCCCGGAAGCCAGCAGACTAGTAAAGGATTTCAATTTAGGGTAAATGGAATGGCCTTGCAAATCCTCTGTCTTTTCATCCGTATCCACATACACATAGTGCTCTACTTTTGGCAGCAATGTTTGCATTTTCTCTAGTAATGGGATGAGCGATTTCAAGCAAACAACAGCCTTCACATCACCATTATCAAGGATATACCCGATTTCGTCGGCTGTATAAATAGGATTAATTGGAATGACAGTCGCGCCCAATCGGAACGCCCCATGTAAACTAATTACAAACTGAGGAGAGTTATCCAACAATAAGGCAATATGGTCCCCTTTCTTGACCCCTAATTGTTCCAGCCCAGAGGCAAATTGTGTAATCGCTTGATTCAATTCAGCATATGTACTTGATTCGTCCTTAAAGTAATAAGCTATCTTGCTGCCATCGTATTTTGCCGTTTCATGAAGCTTTGTTGAAAAATTCACCTGGTTTCTCCCCTTTGCCAATCTTTCATTTTAAAAATATTCTATATATCTAGGGAAACATTCTGTTCAAGAGACAGAACACTTCCCTGATTTTTTACCGGCTTTCACTGCGGATGGCTACAGAAACTAATTTCGTTTCAAGATAGTCTTCCAAACCATAGCGGCCGCCTTCTCTTCCTAACCCGCTTTGTTTTACTCCCCCAAATGGTGCTTGAACAGCAAATGGGGCCGGGTCGTTTACTCCTACCATTCCATAGTCAAGCTTTTCCGAAACCCGGTGTGCTCTCGAAAGGTCATTCGTATAGAAATAAGAGGCCAGCCCATACTCGGTATGATTTGCTTTTTCGATCACCTCTTCTTCCGTACTAAAACGAATTAATGGTGCAACTGGACCAAACGTTTCTTCATAAGTAATTTTCATGTCTTCGTTCACATCTGCTAGTACCGTCGGTAAATAAAAATAGCCATTTTCATATTCATTCTCAGTTGGCACTTTACCACCGCAAAGAATTCTAGCTCCTTTCCCTGCCGCATCGGTAACATGATCATGAGCTTTATCAACAGCCTCTTGGTTCACCATTGGACCCACTTGAGTACCTTCATTTAATCCATCGCCGACCACCATGGAGGCCACTTTATCTGCAAAACGCTTGGCAAATGTGTCATAAATGGAGTCGTGCACGTAAATACGATTCGCACAAACGCATTGTTGACCCGTTGAGGCAAACTTACTGGCAATGGTGCCTCGAATCGCAAGATCAATGTCTGCATCTTCAAAAACAATAAACGGGGCGTGTCCGCCAAGTTCCATGGATACACGTTTTACGGTGTCAGCCGATTGACGAATGAGCTTCTTTCCAACCTCTGTTGAGCCTGTAAAGGAAATTTTTCGAACCGTGTCACTAGCCATTAGTTCTCCCACAATATCAGAAGAATTCCCAACCACAAGGTTGACTACCCCTTTTGGAAGTCCGGCTTCATCAAACACTTTGAATAGCTCAAGTGATGATAAAGGTGCCTCACGGGATGGCCGGAATACAACCGTGCAGCCAACCGCCAAGGCAGGACCTAGTTTTCTCGCTCCCATTGATAGCGGAAAATTCCATGGCGTGATCGCTCCAACAACCCCAATTGGCTGCTTGATGACAGAAATTCTTTTATTTGGGGCAGATGCAGGAACGACATCCCCATAGACCCGGCGGGCTTCTTCTGCATACCATTTAAAAAAAGCAATCGTGCTCCCCACTTCATAGCGGGCATTATGAATGGATTTGCCCATCTCCTTCGTAATGGTTTGAGCAAAGTGCTCTTTTTTTGCCTCCAATAGTTCCACGACTTTATGCAAATAAGCCCCCCGCTGTTCACCGGTCAAACCAGACCATAAGGGGAACGCAGTTTTTGCTGCTTCTATCGCTCGTTTCGTTTCTTCTTTTCCTACTAAAAAAACTCGATCAACCACTTGACCATTAGCAGGGTTTTTTACTTCTAATATTTGTTCAGTTTCTAACCACTTTCCATTAATGTACATTACTCTGCAGAACCCCCTTCATGATGAAATGGCAGCACTTGAGCATAAATTTTCTTCACATCTTCTATAACAACTTTTCGCGGATTATTTGGAATAGTCCCCTTATCATCCATTGCATCATGGGCTAAACGATCGACCATTTCTGTTGTAAATTCAATTCCTAAATAGCTAAAATCTTTTGGTATATTTAATGACTGGTTAAAATCATTTAGTAAGTCTACTAATACTTCAGCAGCAACTTTATCATTCTCAAAAGTTAAGGAAGGTTCAAAGATTCTAGCAATCTCGGCATATTTCTTATAGTTTGAAATTAGATTATGTTTCATCACATAAGGTAATATAACCGCATTCGCCAGACCATGGGGTACATGGTAGATAGCTGACATCGGATGTGAACAGGAGTGAACCAGCCCAACACCGCCAAGACCAAAAGCCATACCAGCAATGGTGCTTGCTAGATGCACTTGTGATCTTGCTTCAAGGTTATTAGGATGTGCATAACTAGCTGGCAAATGATCTTTAAGCATTTTTATCGCTTGTATTGCTAAGCCATCCGTTATGGGAGTTGAACGTACAGATGTAAATGCTTCTATCGCATGGACCATAGCATCCATTCCTGTAGATGCGACTACATGGCGTGGAAGAGAAGTGGTTAACAATGGATCAACAAATGCAATCTTAGGTGCCAACTTTGGTGAAGCAACAACATATTTTCTGCCTGCCTCATGATCAGTGACCACTGAAACAGTCGTTACTTCAGAGCCGGTACCGACAGTCGTAGGTATTGCAAATAATGTAGGAATATCGTTAACTACTAGGTTTACACCACGGCGATAATCAAGGATATGGCCGGGATGACTAACCACTACGCCAACTGCTTTTGCGAAGTCCATCGCACTTCCTCCGCCAACGGCGAGAATCATGTCACATGATTTATCTCTATAAACCTCCGCCCCCTTCATGACCGTTACGGCATGAGGATTTGGCTCAATCTCCGAAAATACGACTGAATCAATCCCGTTTTCTTTTAAAAGGGATTGTATTTTATTTGGAATTCCAGCTTGAACAAGTCCTGGATCAGTGGCTATAAAAACGTTCGATTTATTGAACTCCTTAATTTTTACCGCTAAGCTTTCCTCAACACTGTTTACTCCAAAAAATACATTGGTAGGTAAAACAGATTGAAAATTTTTCTGACTTAGATTCATAATAACCTCCCTTATTCCTCACTTTTTATTGTTTGATAGTAAAACAGGGATCGGGAACATCGTGGTTCATTTTTATTCCCATAATTTCAAGCGCCATTTAGGATTAATACTTTTATAAACCGGTACGGGGTTTGGTATAATAGAGCCGGGTCTGAATATCCCGGCTCCATTGGCATCATCAATTTTATTACACGTTAGCCGTCGAACGGTTGAATACAAAGCCCTTATACCCCGCCTCTTCCAGAGCTGTTCTATAGCTTCCCAAGCCGGCCATGTAGAAATAGACCGCATTTTTCTTACCAGGGATGTTCGCTCCGAAAATCCACGAATCAGCCTTTGGAAACAGAGTCATATTGGCAATTGTACGGCAGGTTTCAACCCAATTATTCTCGGCCTCCTCGGTTGGTTCAATCGTGCTGATGCCTTCTTCGACCATGTACTTCACGGTATCGGAAATCCATTCTACTTGCGTTTCAATGCTTGGTGGCAGGTTGGTGAATGGGCCGTTTGGTCCAAGAATCATGAACAAATTAGGGAAATCGGTATTCGTCATGCCGAGATACCCTGTTGGTCCATCCGCCCATTTATCGCGCATCGTGACACCCCCGCGTCCGCGAATGTCAATCTTGGTATAATTTCCATCCACCGCATCAAATCCGGTTGCGTAGATCAGTACGTCCAATTCATATTCACCATCTGTGGTGCGCACACCTTTTGGCGTTATTTCTACGATTGGGTTCTCCTTGACATCGACGAGTGAGACATTGTCTCGGTTAAATGTATTGAAATAGCCATTGTCACAAAGCGGACGTTTGGCATAATAACCGGTTGGCGTCAACTTACGTGCCGTTTCAGGATCCTTTACAATCTCTTGGATTTTCTTGCGAATAAAATTGCAGGCAGCCTCATTAGCCTCCGGGTTGGTAGCAATGTCGTTGAAGGTACCGAACATGAAGCGGAATCCTCCTCCTTTATTCCATGCCTCCTCAAACACACGCTCTTGTTCTTCTTTCGAAACCTCAACCGCTGATACCGTGCTTTCCTCAAATCCGAAGGCGACGGCGGAGGATTTCACCTGTTTCCAGATCTCGCCGTAATTTTCCTTTATTTCTACTTTCTCAGCATCAGATTGTTGCTTTAATCCGATTGGTACACTGTATTGCGGAGTCCGCTGGAACACAGTCAGATGCCCGGCCTCAGGGGCAACCGCAATAATGACTTGAACCCCAGTTGAACCAGTACCAATGACGCCTACTCGTTTGCCTTTAAGGTCAACACCTGATTTTGGCCATCTAGCAGTGTGATATTGTTCTCCCTTGAAGGTCTCTCTGCCTTTAAAATTAGGGATATTGGTTGCTGATAGCAGACCAAGTCCGGTCACAAGATACTTTGCCGTGACGGTTTCACCCTTATCCGTGGAGACTTCCCAAACGTTTGCTTCCTCGTTGAAATAGGCTTTCATGACTTTGGTGTTAAACTGGAAGCTCCGACGCAGGTCGAAACGATCGGCGACGTCGCTCAGATAGGACAGGATTTCCGGCTGAGTTAGATAATTGTGCTTCCACTTTCCTTCCTGAAGCAGCTCTTTGTCAAAAGAGTAGCGGTAAACAAAGCTTTCGGTATCCGAAAGCGCTCCCGGATAGCGGTTCCAATACCAAGTACCACCAACATCAGAGCCATTATCATAGGCACGTACTGTTAGTCCTAGTTCATTGCGGAGTTTATGAACAGCGTAAAGGCCGCCAAACCCAGCCCCAACAACAACTGCATCAAAATCGACTTTGATTGACTTATTCTGATTCATCATGGTTCCCCCTCATTATCTTTATGTGCTTGTGGCTTTTGTTTGATGGCCATCAAATCTATTAGACTGTCATTTTCATAGGCCCTTTTCTAAAAGATTGTTGCTTTCCAAATGGAAGACGGCTCCTAGTAAAAAGAATTGACTTATTGACTGGGTGTAAGCGACCGAACGCTTATCAAAATAACTTTTCCCGTCGCATATAGTCTTTCTATGAGCCCCTACTCTTCAAAAAGTCGGTGGTTCGGCCGCATATGACCCTTCTATGAGCCCCTACTCTTCAAAAAGTCGGTGGTTCGGGCGCATATAGCCCTTCTATGAGCCCCTACTCTTCAAAAAATCGGTGGTTCGGGCTCATATAGCCCTTTTATGAACCCCTATGCTTGAAAAAATCCGCGGTTCGGGCGCATATACCCCTTCTATGAACCCCTATGCTTGAAAAAATCCGCGGTTCGGGCGCATATGGCTCTTCTATGAGCCCCTATGCCTGAAAAAATCTGCGGTCTGGGCTCATATAGCCCTTCTATGAACCCCTATGCTTGAAAAAATCCGCGGTTCGGGCGCATATACCCCTTCTATGAACCCCTATGCTTGAAAAAATCCGCGGTTCGGGCGCATATAACCCTTCTATGAGACCCTACTCTTCAAAAAATCGGTGGTTCGGGCTCATATAGCCCTTCTATGAGCCCCACTCTTCAAAAAATCTGCAAACCGGTCGTATATAGCCTTCTTATGCGCCCCTACGATTGAAAAAATCGGTAGTCCGGCCGCATACTCGCAAAAACAATATATTTACGAAACTAGCATTTTCTTATTTTTTTAGCGCCTGATACCAAGCTGCGATTCTACGGATTTCCTCATCCGCTTCAGGTGCGCGGCCGGCTAGGAATGGGAAAACATGCTGCATACCATCAACAACTGACAATGTAGCTTGTACACCAGCATCAGTGGCGCGGGCATGCAGCCGGCAAGCATCATCCTGCAGCATTTCAGCTCCACCCGCGTTGATATAGAGCGGAGGATAACCATTGAAATCAGCGTGCAGCGGATTGGCTAATGGATTACGAACCTTCGAACCGTCTTCACCAATAAACATCCCAATCATCCCTTGTAACAATGGAACGGTGATGAGCGCATCTGTAGCGGCGTTGCTCTCCAGTGTGCTGCCGGTTAGTTCCATATCAAGCCAAGGCGAGAAAGCAATGACGAAGCCGGGAAGTTCAAGTCCCAATTCACGGAATTTCAATACCGATGATACAGCAAGATTACCTCCAGCAGAGTCACCGATGGTGCCGATATCCTTTGCCTTAATGCCTGACGCAAGCAAGGCTTTGTAAACAGCAGCAGCATCCTCCAATTGTGCTGGGAAAGGATTCTCAGGGCTGCGGCGGTAATCCAATACAACAGAGGACACGCCCAAAGCCTTGGCCACATGGCCAGCCAGCTTGCGATGGCTCGAGGAAGACCCAACGGCAAATCCGCCGCCGTGAGTGTAGATTAATACTTTCGATTTGTCGCACCCAATTGGATACGCCCAGACCACATCAACTCCGCCGACATTGTCAGTCTTATACGTCACGTCTTCAGGCTCTAACGTAGGTTTTTCCCACTCGTCAAAAAGACTGCGCAAGTCTGCCAGCGTCATGTTAGGATTGGCCTCCATACGGTCGCTCCAATCCTGGTACAATGCCCTTAAATAATCTGCTTCCACTGATACAATTGTGGTTTTCTGCTCCATTGATTTCATCATTGTTTTCCTCCTTGTTTGTACGTTCCTTTGAATACGGTTTCAGAGCTGAGTGCTGCTCTTGGGTGATTCACTTAATTAATATGCAATTCCCGTGCCAAACTAAATTTTTAGTATTTTCAGCCTTTTCTTTATGTGTGATGTTAATGTGTGTAGCATTTTTGATACAAATAATTTTAAGAAAAGGGAAATAGCCCCTTACGTTTTCAACGATTCTTAATTTTGCAACACTTAATTCCCACTTTTGCTACAATGGAAATGGTAGAAACAAATGACTCAGAATCATTTAGAAAAAAGTAGATAGTTGACACTCACTGCCAATGGTATGTAAATTAATAATATTCGGAATAATTAAGAGGTGAGTACTATATGTCCCTTGTTCCTTTTTCAGACCCGATATCAAAAAATGAAATTATTCTACTCAAAAAAAAGTATCATGAAAAATGGGAAAGTTTCTTCTTTAATACCTTCCAAATCGGGCATCCTACTACGGAATTTACTGAAGTAAGAGATGTCATTTTAGAATCGTGGAATCGGAGTAAGCAGTATGAGGATCTGAATCCGATGATTCAAGGGTCAGTTAAAAATATCCCAGGTGAAGATCTAAATGAATTAAAGGAAAAAAATGAAGTTTTTCACTTAGCGCAGCCAGTACTTCAACAGGCGGGACAAGAACTTTCTAATGATAATCATGTGCTCCTGTTTTGTGACAGTAATGGTATCATTTTAGAGAGTTATGGGAATTCACGTTTAACTCATCAAATAGGAGACTCAGTGAATGCAAATAACGGAGCCCAGTGGTCAGAGCGTTGGGCAGGTACAAATGCAATAGGTACCTCCATCATTTTGAAACAGCCTGTTCAAATTTTCTCTTCCGAACATTTTTCTCAAAGCTGTCATGATTGGGTGTGCTCATCAGCCCCTATTTTGGACCCGCTTACTAGTGAATTATTAGGGATTGTTAACCTCTCCACCACCAGTGATAGTTACCATACTCTTAGCATGGTAAAAACCGTCGGAATCGTGAATCAAATAGAAAGAATTCTCTTTCACAATTACTACCAGGCACGTGAAATGATCCAAAACATTTACATTGAAGCGATAAGCAAATGGAAAAACCAGATTGTTATCTTATGTGACTCAAAGGGGAAAATAGTGAGGTTAAACAATCATGATCATGTCGATGAGAAGCAAGTGTTAATGTCACGCACAGTGGAAAAAAATGAATTTACCACGAAAAGAGAATGGGAAGAAGAAGTAACGCTCCATGGCTCTGAATATCGGGCACAATACAAAAAAATATTTTGGTATGATAGATTCATAGGTTATATTTCTATTTTAGAGAAAAAAAATAGAATGAGTCCTTCAGCTGCTAACCATACCCACTTTGCAAAATACACTTTTCAAAGCTTAGTTGGTGAATCGGAGGCATTTAAGCGGACGATTCATTTAGCTCGAGTTGCTGCTTCAAGTGATTCTAACGTTCTGATTACGGGAGATAGCGGCACAGGAAAAGAGTTAGTGGCCAATGCCATTCATCAAGCCAGCCATCGAGCGGATCATCCTTTTATCGCTATAAATTGTGCTGCGATACCAAAGGATTTACTTCCTAGCGAGCTTTTTGGATATGTGGCTGGTGCCTTTACGGGCGCTAATCCGAAAGGCAGCATCGGAAAGTTTGAGTTGGCGAATAAGGGAACCCTTTTCCTGGATGAGTTAGGGGATATGCCTCTGGAGTTACAAGTCCAGTTGCTTCGGGTCATTCAGGAACAAGAAATTGTCCGTATCGGGGATAGAACCCGAATCCCTATCGATGTACGTGTCATTGCAGCAACCAATAAAGATCTTCCTGTTGAAATACGAGCGGGGAAATTTCGAAAGGATCTTTTTTACCGCCTCAATGTCATTCATATTGAGTTACCTTCTTTACGTGAGCGTTCGAAAGATATCCTTTTACTGGCTGAAAATTTCGTTCAAAAGCTGACAGTAAAAAAACACCACGGCCCACATCATATAACTCCGGAAGCTATGGAGATTCTAAAAAATTATTCTTGGCCTGGAAATATTCGCGAGTTGGAGAATGCAATGGAATATGCAGTCAATTTTTCCACCAACGGTATCATTACCCCTGAAAGTCTACCAAAACATATCTATAAGCAACAGACCTTACCTATTAATACGATGAAAACAAATCCAGTCAAGCAGGCCGAATTAGACTGGATTATCCAGGCATTAAAACGTTCACAAATGAATGTCACAGATGCAGCGAAAGAATTAAACATGAGCCGCAGCACTCTTTATCGGAAATTAAAGAAATTGGGTTATGACATCAAAAGTCTAAATTAACCATTAGTACACCACAAAAAGGAGGTTTTCCATTTAAAGCCTCCTTTTTGTAATAGATTTAGTATAACTCATAAAGATAAAATTGTTTTTTCATGATTTATTTAATCGGTAATTGAGCTGAAATATATTGGATAAATTCACGAACTGCAGGTGAAGCATGTTTCCTTTTTTTTGATATCAATCCCAAATTCCAAGGAAAGCTTGGATTATCAATGGGGATCACTTTGATTAAATCTTGGTCGACTTTTTTTGAGATGGGTTTCGGACAAATCGAAATCCCTAAGTTTTCGCCAATCATTCCACTAATAAACCCCCACTCAGAAATTTCATAAGTAATTTTCGGACTAAAACCAGCTTTTAGGCATTCTTGAATAATGAGGTCATGAATGTATTCTTGCTTAAATAAAATAAAGTTTTCATTTATTAGTTCTTTCATTTTAACTTTTTCCTTCTGTGCTAATGGATGGGTATTATGGACGAAGAGCGACAGTTCTTCATAAACAAAGGGAATAACATCAAACTCCTTTTCATCCACCGGCAGCATAACCACACCAAGATCTATTACTCCGTCTCTGACTTCCTGTTTAACCTTATTTGAATCATCTTCAAAGATATTTATTTTGATATCGGGATACAGATTATTGAACCCTTTAATGATTTTTGGGAAAAACAAGAAACCAATAATTGGCGGTATGCCAATTTTTATTTTTCCTTTTTTTAAGTTTAATAAATCATATAAGTGAAAAGATAAATCATTTAGCGATTCCATAATCGTTTGCCCTTCGGTTAAAACAATTTCGCCTGCGTCCGTTAATTTGATTTTCTTTGCGGAACGGTCAATTAGTTCTACATTTAATTCATCTTCCAAACTTTTGACTACCTTACTTAGTGTAGACTGTGACAAGTGGAGTGATTGAGAGGCTTTGGTAAAACTTTTATATTTAGCTACTTCTATAAAGTAAGTGAGGTGACGTACGTCCATGACCGACATCTCCAATCTATGAAAAATATACATAATATCTATTCTAATTATTCATTTTACCCATAATTAATTAAGATGTATACTAAATGGGCACAAAGAATTAAATTATAGTGAAGTAATATTAGGAGAGGTGACACAAATTGTCTACTAATGAAAAGTTAAGTTCAAAAGTTGAAATTGATTTTCCTGATTTCACAAAATTGCCTGAGCAAGTGAAGCAAAGATATGAAAGCTTACCAACCATAGTGAATTTTTTCCGAATGATGGGATATAGCCCTGGTACCTTTGTGGAAGTGATGGATCTGACCGACGCCATTTTCAAAAAGCTCACCCTATCCGATTACCATAAAGAGCTTCTCATTCTGCAAGTTGCAGTATATGGAGGCTGCGAATATGAATGGGAACAACATGTTTCCATTTCCCAAGCAGCAGGTGTGCGTCACGATCAATTCATCGCCATCGCTGAACGACGATTTGATGAAAGTAAAGCATTCTCAGAACGTGAACAGTCCCTGTTGCGATTTGGGAAGTTTATGCTTGAACAAGGGAAAGTACCGGGTGTTGTATTCAAACACACGCTTGAGCAATTCTCCATTGAAGAATTGGCAGATGCCATGATTGTCATTGGGTATTACAATATGTTATCAGGCTTCATTCAAACCTTTAACATTCCGATTGATGCGCAGGAGAACGGAAATTGGATTAAAGGATAAGAGAAAAAAAGAAAAGTAAATAAGTAGGGAATAGTTTTGTTATCAATCTGATAAGGATTTGCGGGTGCAGAGCGCTTACCAAAAAAGTGTGAAACACTAAAGGCCTCTACCACCTCACCTTAAAACACTTTTTATTTGATATAACTAATATAAAAAACAAGAATAATGCGGAATAGGAGGAATTCATCATGAGTAAAAAAATTGGATTTGTAGGCTTAGGAACTATGGGCTTCCCAATGGCCGTGAATTTAAAGAAATCTGGTTTTGAGGTAATCGGTTATGATGCCTTTAAAGGTGTTTATGAGAAAGCAAGTGCTGCTGGAATAACCATGGTAGAAACTTTGAAAGAAGTGGCGGAACAAGCTGACGAAGCGGTTATCTCTATGGTTCGTGACTATGCTCAAAATGTTGACGTTATTTTTGGTGAAAACGGTCTATTATCTGCACAGCCTAAAGATAAAACAATCATTGTCATGAGTACTCTTGACCCTGATACCATGAATCAATTGGGAAAAAAAGTCGAAGCAGAAAGTGATTTGAAGTTAATTAGTGCTGCTGTAAGCGGCGGCGCTTCAGGTGCTCAAGCAGGAACACTATCAATTATGACATCAGGTTCAGAGACCATCGTTAAATCATTCCAACCATACTTTGATGCGATTGGGTCCAATATATTCTACTATGGCGAGGAGCCGGGCAACAGCCAAGTAGCAAAATTAGTAAATAATATGATTTTAGGTATTAATATGAACGCATTAGCTGAAGGACTGAAATTAGGGAAACACTACAACTTACCTCAAGAAGAGATATTAAACCTATTAAAAGTTAGTACGGGTGATAGCTGGGTAGTTAGAAATTGGAGCGATGTTTCTGAGTGGACAGCAGACACTGCCTTAGCTGTTTTACTTAAAGATCTAAAAGCGGCATATAACGAAGGGCTTAAACACAATGTAACTTTACCATTAAATGCCTTATCCTCAACACAATTGTTCAACTCTATGGGGAAATAGATATCAGAGGCTTAATAATGGAATAACCATGTTTATGTCCCCACCCGCATTACCTGTTATCCAAGCTTGGTGTCACTGAACCCCCTCTTGCAGCTGCTAGGGGGTTTTTTGATTTCTCTCTTAGTTATCCACAATCACTCAGTTAGTGTGTTCAACATATAAGGATTGAAACTCCTTTCAAGGCATAAATATAATTATCGACAAGCTTCAATTGCCCGGTTCAGGTCAGGAGGTATACTATGATAGAAGCATTTTATGAACTTATCAAAATTGAAATAATTATTTGGGTGTTCCCTGTCATGTTTATGTTCCATGCCTTAGAAGAGATCATAACTATTGAGAGTTTTATAACTAAATACAAAAAAAAAATTGCAAATAATTTCTTCACCAAGCTTACACTAACCATAAAAAATAGGTTGGGTGACAAATCTGCCAAACTTGCTATTAGTATGGCATGGATTTTGTTATTTATCTCATTTATCACAATTATGACCGCCAGCCTACTGCCATTAAGGCCAAACTTTCTCCTATTTATGGCTATATTTAATGTTTTTTTTCTCCAAGCATTTTCCCATGTTGGTCAAACAATCGTTTTCCGTGATTATACGCCTGGTGTTATAACAGCGTTTTTTATCGTAATACCCTATTCTCTTCTAACCTATTACTCCTTGATCGAACTTGGGTTCATTGACAAACAGTTAATATTCAAAAGTATTCCTCTCACTATTTTGATGGCAGCCATTTTTCTAATTGGGAATCTTCTAGGACAAAAATTAATTCGTTATTCTGACTAATCATAAATGAAGGCAGCCGTTTTTTAATCCTACAAAATTGAATGTAATCAACAAGCCAACTGCTGCAAACCTTATTTCACTCCTTCTTTTTTACTAAGCCGGAAAAAAAATTAACGGGTTTACTTGTGAGGTGCAAAACAGCAAATCGCAGTCCAGAACAAATAACAACTCAAGATATTTCACAGTCAAAAAGCTTAGAGATGCAAATATCTCTAAGCCTATTTTGACTTATTCTTTACTAACTAAGCATCGTAAGTTGTACCTAGTTTATTAGACGGGAAAGTGAAGTTGATTAATAAGCGGAGAAATTTCCCTTAATTAAGAATTAGCATTGAAAATAGCCTAAATAAACGGAAAAATTCCGCCTATTTACTCAAAAAACAAGAAAATAGGTAATTTTGCTTTGCTTAGGCGGAAAACCTCCGCTTATTTACCCCGAAATGAGCTCTTTTTTCAGAATAACCGGAAAATCTCCGTTTTTTTAGATATCACTGGTTACACAATCAACGAAATAACAAATAATTTACACATCCTTGTGATTTTTTATGTGAATGAAGTCAAAATAAGCAAATAAATTTTACCAAAACGTTGATAAATCAATAAAAAACGCACTGTGAATTATACCGTGAATTCTAGTGCGTTTTCATATGTGTTTTACAATGTTTGCACCTCTAAAGTAAACCCTTTAGGGAAAAAAATCCGGCTTGTTTGAAATAATTTTCCCTTTAGGTTATCTGAGGCAAAAGAATAATAAATTCTGTTCCAATCCCTTTTTCACTTTTCACTTGGATCTTGCCTTTAAAAGAGCGGATAATTTGATAGCTTACCATCATTCCGAGTCCTGTCCCGCTTTCCTTTAAGGAATAATACGGTGAGCCAAGGCGTGCAATTTGCTCTTGGCTCATCCCAATTCCTTGATCCTTAATACTAATTTTAATATAGCCATCTTCATTTGAATTACACGAAATCCACACTATTCCACCGTTTGGCATCGACTCAATTGCGTTTTTCAAAATATTAATCAACGACTGGTTTAATTTTTGGGGATTGGCAAAAACCCAACCGTTTTCAAAAATATCCGTTTTTATCAAAACATTATGGCCAAGGGCGTAACTGTGAATAAGATTAACCACTCGATTTAATTGATTCCCTACATCCACTCTTACTTTGTTATGGTTGGATGGTTTTCCAAAAGATAAGAAATCACTAATAATTTCATTGGCTCGATCTAATTCTTCAATGGATAGCTGGATGTATTCCTTCTTCTTTTGAGCCAAATTGGGCTCGTCAAGAAGCTGCAGAAAACCGCGGGTCACCTGCATTGGATTTCTAATTTCATGAGCGAAAACACTTGTTAGCTCACTGATTACTCGCAATTTCTCTGAGTCATGCATCTCTAGCCGCAACTGGTGGATTTCCCTGATTTTTTCAATTAACAAAGTGAAGGACCAGGTAGATACCACTACAAAAATCAAATGAATCATCTGTATTTTAAGATCTTCAAACGTAAAACCTCTTAGTATCCCAAAAACAGTAAGGCCAATTAAACAGTAGTAAACAGAGAGGCCCGCTGCAATTATAACCCTTTTATCTTTTTTCGTATTTTTGAAAGACTTTTGAAATAACAAAATAATAGGAAGTGATAACAATAAGACAAGAACGGTATTATAAAATCCGACGCTGATTCCGAAATAAAGTCGATACAGTATGATAAGGCCTGAAAGGAAAATACTCGACCAAAATCCTCCATATAGGCTTCCTAACAAAAGAGGGATAATTCTTAACTCCAACCTGGCATTTTGACCAAAGCTCACGGGAAAGGACATGCAAAGTAATATTGACATTCCCCACAGAATGGTCATGAAAACGTGTCTATTTTTCTCACTCTTCACCTTCTCCATAACAAAGGTGGAGTAAATAAATATGGGAATAACCGTAAGTGTTAGCTGCAGCAAAAAATCCTTAATTATGCTCATCTTCGTTACCTTTCATAAACCGGCCAAAAATTCTATAAGTAATATTCATATTATACTTTATTTTTATCATAATTTGTCGACTGGTTTTTGAAAAAAATGTAATTTTCTAATATTAAAGAGCGGATGTAATGGAATAGCTGTAGCAGGTCCAATGCATCAATGTTTTGACCTTTAAAAAGGGAAGTTTTTTAAAATCTGATATCTAGACATGTAAAATTCCTTTTTATCCGCCTTCCAGGAGGGGATTTTTTACTTTCCATCGAATACATGGATATAAAAAATTAAGAAAAAGAAGGTGATCATCTATTGAAGAAAACTATCCCTTACTACGGAGGCCTTAAGTTGTGTTTTGCCAAAGAATAGAAAGGTGCTGTTTCTCTGTGTCGGCACTAATAGAAATACCGTGATAGTTTAGGTCCTTTAGTTGGTTCAATACTGAAAATAAGGGATATTATGTTCTAGGGTACAATAGATGATCCAGTTGTTCATGGGATGAACCTAAAAGAGAATATTAAACTTGCTAGAGAAAAATATAAGGATTATTTATTTGTTGCAATAGATGCTTGCTTAGGTCGTGCGAAGGAGGAGATCGGAAAGAATTACTTATATTGGGGCCCTTTATATCCCGGTACTGCAGTTGGGAATAATTGGCTACCTCCTGCCAGCGATTTATCGATAATAGGCTGGTAAATGTTGATGCATATCCACAATTGAACTTAACGATCACGCACTTCAGCATACACCATTATCTTTTGTTTTAAAAATGACTGACGAAATTGTTAATATTTGTACCAACGCATATCCATTACATGTGGTAAATGGAACCAGGTATAAATAGGCAGAATAAAAAAATGGCGGCAAGCAGCGAAATGGTATTTTCCATTCACTATGCAATCCGCCATTTCAAATTTTAACCAGTCACTGCTGGTAAAGAAAGGATGACCTCTGTACCTTTACCAGGTGAACTATGAATCCTAATCTTACCATTCATACTTTCAATGATTCTGTAAACCACCATCATCCCCAGCCCAGTTCCGTTTCCTGTCATGGTAAAATAGGGCTCACCTAGCCTTTCAAGCACTTCCCTGCTCATTCCGATTCCCTTATCCAGTATGTGGATATGACATTCCCTATCCTTGAGATCAGTTTTAATGGTGATACTTCCACCATTCGGTAAGGCTTCAATACTATTTTTCAAGATGTTCCCCAAGGCCTGTACCATTTTTGCTGGTTCTCCAAGTACATAACATTGGCAGCTAGATTGCTGATTGGAAATCTGGACATTATACTGATTGGCATATGGTTCCATAATCGAAACCGCTTCCTTTATGGTAACTTCGATATCCATTTTTTCCATTTGGTTAGGGTAAGGTCTGGCAAATGTTAAATAGTCTGTAACAACCCGGTCGACGCGGTCAATTTCATCAAGAGCTAATTGAAATAACGACTCTCTTTTTTCCTGAGACATGGTTTGGTCAGATTTCAGTAATTGCACCATCCCGCGGGCAGTGGTTAACGGGTTTTTGACCTCATGGTTAACTGCAGCTGCTAAATGGCTCACCGTCTCGAGCCTGGCCGTTTGAAATATCTCCATCCGCTTTCGATAATTCTTCTGTATCGCTTCCTCAGACAAACTTACTAGAATGATCCCTAAAAGGTTCACAATGAGATAGTTAATCGAAAAATTAATGGTGTTTGTTTGAATAAGGCGGTCAGCTCCATAAAAAAGAACAATAATCGAAAAAAGCATATTTATGCCGGCAGCTAAAAACACTTTACTAAAAGTTTTCAATCGAGAATAAATAGGTCGAATAAAATGACCAATGAAAAACAGTAAAACTGTACTAATGATAGAACAGAATATTCCCTGACCACCTTGAAAGATTCTAATGAAGATAGTTTCGATTGCGAGTAAAAATCCGATGAAAGGGCCGCCATACAAGGTACCCAGCCAAAGTGGGATTCTCCGCAAATCAAAATTCAAACCGTTATCTTTATAGAAGGAAAATACCATACAAAACAATATGGCAATTCCATAGGTGACGAGAATTCCATACTTTTTTACAAAGGAACTTTCAGGCTTGCTTTCATTCCAGAATTGATGAACAATCATTGCGATGATAATAACCAATAAGTTAAAAAGCATATTACTGCTTTCATTAATCATTAAAAATTCCCCTTCATCTGCATTTCCTTCTATCTAATGTTGTATCACGATTTGGTTCTTGGAATTGAAAACGCTTAACCTAAAAAGATATTATCATAGACGAAATAGAATTCCCATATTAGTTTAATCAAAATTGAAAGAATATTTAATCAAGAGGAAATCCGAACATATCTTATTTTATTGTTTAGGAAATTATGGTGAGTTTTTGTAAACTTTTCATATTTATTTTTGCTGTAGAAAATAACTTCATTTATTTTGGAGAAAAATAATCAAGGATTTGCATGGATATCTTAATAAACAACATTTAGGAAAGGAAGGATGAAGCCATGTCGATTCAATCCTTTCAACCAGGACAAATAGTATATGTAATCATTCGTAATCCTCATGCACAGGATGTGGCCAATGTCCAGGAAGCAGCGGTTGTCCAAAATCCTGAGTCACCAGGTGACTTGGCGCTGTTTGTGTATGAAACCTATTATCCATTAAATGATGAAGTAGCGGTTTTCAGCTCTTCGTCCGAGGCAGAAAATGCCTTTCAGGAAGCATTCGGTTACACAGAAATCGAGGGTTATTATGGTTAAACCCTTTGTCCCTCAACTCGTCTATGTAGAACCCGATGCGCTAACCTATCCACTTGGAAAAGAGCTTGTGGCCAAATTTGAAAATATGGGGATTGAGATAAGGCAAACTACCTCTCATAATCAAATTCGAAATTTGCCCGGGGAAAATGACTTTCAAAGGTATCGAGTCGCCAAATCAACACTCGTGGTCGGAGTAAGAAAAACGCTGAAATTTGATACATCCAAACCTTCAGCAGAATATGCTATTCCCTTTGTAACAGGGTGTATGGGACATTGCCATTATTGTTATTTGCAAACGACGATGGGCAGTAAGCCATATATACGCACCTATGTCAACATTGACGATATTTTTGAAGCAGCCGAAAACTATATGAAAGAGCGTGCCCCAGAACCAACAAGATTTGAAGCATCCTGTACTTCGGATATTGTTGGTGTCGATCATTTGACCCATACCTTAAAAAAAGCGATTGAGTTTTTCGGTGATTCTGAATATGGGAAGCTTCGGTTTGTCACAAAGTTTGCCCATGTCGACCATTTACTCGATGCGAAACATAACGGAAAAACCCGCTTTCGGTTTAGCATGAACGATGATTATATCATCAAAACTTTTGAGCCAGGCACCTCCCGCCAGCACGAAAGAATTGAGGCGGCTGGAAAAGTCGCAAATGCAGGATTTCCTTTAGGTTTTATTATCGCTCCTATCTATTTACATGACGGCTGGAAGGAAGGCTATAAGGAAATGTTTGAAAAATTAGAGGCCGAGCTTCCAGATACAGCGAAAAAGGATTTAACTTTTGAGTTGATTCAACATCGCTTCACCAAACCGGCTAAAAAGGTCATCGAAAAAAACTATCCAATGACAAAATTGGAATTGGATGAATCCAAGCGAAAGTGGAAATGGGGACGCTACGGGATTGGGAAGTACGTATATACCGACCAGGAACAGGAGGATATCAAAGATACCTTGGGTTCATATATCCATAAATATTTCCCTGAAGCGAAAATTGAGTATTTCACTTAAAGGAGTAGATTTCATGACAAATTCAGATCTAAAAGATAAAGTCCAGAAGGTTATCTCAGACCACAATACGGGCATACTTTCAACAGTTGAAAATAATAAACCGCATTCCCGATATATGACTTTTTATAATGACGAATTAACCTTATATACACCAACAAAAAGGGATACTGAAAAAATCGGGGAAATTGAGAAAAATCCGAATGTATCTGTTTTATTAGGCTATGAGAAAAAAGGACAAACAGATTCCTATGTTGAAATAACCGGAACTACTGCTGTTAATGATTCAGCCCAACTGAAACAACAATATTGGGAAGAGTCATTTAATCAATGGTTCAACGGTCCAGACGATCCGAACTATATTTTTCTTGAAATAAAACCAGAAACCGTTCGTATTATGAATCTTAATGGTGAGCCGCCACAAGAAATAAATTTGTAGACATAACAAAAAATTTACTTTTTCGCAAATAATTAGGAAGCACTTGACCCACTAAACTGACATTAAATAGGCACTTTACCGGTTTTTAGGATTCAGTCATGTAACTGAATCCTTTTTGGTGTCTTCTTTATATACCACATATTTGTGACAAGTTTAAAATATTTTTTGACAATTTTGTGAACAAAGTTTTGACAATTTTGTGAACTCGGTGAATAATAATAGTATAAGGATTTGCAAAACTAAATCATCCCCATCCCAAGGAGGTTGTAATGATGAAATCACGATTGAAAATATTACATGCAACAAAATGGGCCGGCAGTATTACCTTACTAACAGGTATCATGGTTTTTTTGTACGGAATTGTAAGCGGTTTAATGCCGATCACAGGGATTGGGATTGGTACCATTGTGGGGGCAGTAATGTTCTTTTTGATGGGAATGTTTTTTATAGCGACTGAGGAAATGGTAGAAAAGACAGATAAGGGATTAGAAATCCCACAAATGCCAATAAAACCAAGATTATATTTAGTAAAAAGATAACTGAAAATCCGCCGATTGGCGAGTCCGATAGGACGAAGCCAGAGATGCAGTTGAATTAACTAAAGAAAGAGAGCGTCTGTAAAAGACGCTCCCTTCTTCAATTTATTTACATATCCCAAAGGAAAATGAGTAATGTTCCAAAAACGGTAATCAGGGCCATGGCAATCATAAAATATACCTTGCCATAAATAACCCACTTATCTTCTGATTCGCCAGCGTGCATAAACACTACAAGCTGCAGAAGAGCCTGAACAAATGCTGTGACAACTAGGACAACCATTCCTTGTGCAAAGGACAGTTTCAAGAAATAGACTGCAAGAGCAGCAGCTGTTAGAACTAAGGAAAAGACAAAACCTATTATTTGTTTTCGCGGGAATAATTCGCTCATCTTACATCATTCCTTTCAAATAGATGAAGCTGAAGATGAAGATCCAGACGACATCCAAGAAATGCCAATAAAGTGAAAAGATAAAGGATTTATTCGCAGTTTCAGGCTTTAAGCCCCGCTTTTTCACTTGCAAAAGGATAGCTGTTCCCCAGAATAATCCGAAGGTAACGTGCAGTCCGTGTGTTCCTAATGTAGTCATGAGCATGGCTGTAAACGCACTAGTTTGCAATGTTGCACCATCATGGATATAGGTGATAAATTCATCAATTTCAAAGCCTAAGAACCCTAGACCAAGAAGGAGTGTAATCACAAAGAAGGTCATCATTGCTTTTTTGCGTCCAAGACGCATGGCGTGAACGCCAAGTCCAATTGTAAAACTACTTGTTAATAACAAAAGTGTTTCTATAATAACAGGAGCTATTTCAAAAATCTCAGTGCCACTAGGACCGCTCCCGGTTCTATGCTCTAACGTAAAGTAAGAGGTAAACAGTGTCGCAAACAGCATAATTTCAGCAGCAAGGAAAACCCAAAAGCCAAAAATATTCAATCCATTTTGTTTTGTACCATATTCTAATGGCAGCGAGTGATCGACGTTCATTATTTAGCACCTCGCAGTTTTGTTTCAGTTTCTTCTATTTCTTTAACAGAAATATAACGTCCATGGTCCTGTTCAAACGAGCGAAGAGCCATACAAGCCAAAATCCCAATTAGTGAAAGAATTGCCGGAATCCATAAGGAGAAGACCAGTGAAAATCCAAGCACAAAGAAGATCGCGCCCATAATAAATGGAACTCCGCTGTTATTTGGCATATGAATTTTTTCCACTTTTCCTGGGAACAGCTCGTGACCTTTTTTCTTGGAATCCCAGAATCCTTCACTAGAAGCAACCTGAGGCTCGACGGCAAAGTTGTATTCCGGTACAGGAGTATGTGTTGCCCATTCAAGAGAACGTGCATCCCATGGATCTGCACCAATATTTCTTGGTGAATAACGAACACTGTAATAAACATTATAGACAATTAACGCAAAGCTGATCGCCATAACACCTGCACCAACGAATGAAACCATATTTAATGGTCCATAGCCTGTTGCTTCGGAATAAGTGTACATCCGGCGTGCCTGACCGTCTAAACCAGTAATGTACATTGGGAAGAACGCTAAGCAGAATCCGATCGTAAGCGTCCAGAAAGACCATTTACCGATTCGTTCATTCAACATGAAACCAAACATTTTTGGCCAATAATAGGTTAGACCAGCAAGCATAGCAAATACTACACCTGGGATAATCGTGTTATGGAAGTGAGCCACTAAGAACATTGTGTTATGGTACTGATAGTCAGCAGCTGACATCGCAAGCATAACCCCTGTCATCCCGCCGATTACAAATAACGGAATAAACCCTAGAGAATATAACATTGGAACGGTAAATCGAATTTTCCCTTTCCATAACGTAAATAACCAGTTGAAAATCTTAACACCTGTTGGTACTGCGATCATCATTGTTGTAATAGAGAAGAAGCTGTTTGCAACTGCCCCCTGCCCCATCGTAAAGAAATGGTGCGCCCAAACCATACAGGATAATGCTGAGATAATAACCATTGATGCAACCATTGATTTATAGCCATAAAGGTTACGGCCGGCAAAGGTTGAGATAACCTCACTGTAAATACCAAATGCAGGTAATATAAGGATATAAACTTCAGGATGTCCCCAAACCCAGAATAGGTTGGCCCAGAGCATATCCATACCGCCATTTGTGGTTGCAAAGAAGTGAGTTCCAAACAATCTGTCCATGGTTCCCATCGCAAGCGCAACTGTAATGACAGGGAAAACCGTTACGATAATAAGGTTTGTTACTAAAACAGACCATGTAAACATCGGCATTTTCATTAAGGTCATGCCAGGTGCTCTCATTTTCATGATCGTTGTAATCATGTTAATACCTGTCATCAGCGACCCGATACCGGATATCTGTATCGCAATCATATAATAGTTCGTACCGACATGTGGACTGAAATCATTCCCTGCAAGCGGGAAATAAGAAGTCCATCCTGCATCAGGAGATCCGCCGATAACAAAAGAGATATTAAACAACATTGCACCAAAGAAGAACAGCCAGAAGCTTAATGCGTTCAATCTTGGGAAGGCCACGTCACGGGCGCCAATTTGTAATGGAACAACATAGTTCATGAAAGCAAAGATGAATGGCATTGCCATAAACATGACCATGATTACCCCGTGTGTTGAGAATACTTCATTATAGTGCTGTGAATCTAGCAATTTATTATCAGGTACTGCCAGCTGGGCACGAAGCATAATCGCGTCCACCCCGCCGCGGAACAACATAATTAAGGCAGAGAGTAAATACATAATTCCAATCCGTTTATGGTCAACTGTTGTTAACCATTCACGCCATAAATATCCCCATTTCTTGAAATAGGTTAGGCCTGCAATTATGGCAACTACTGTTAGGCCAATCGCTACCATAGATGCATAGATTGCCAGACTTGGATTTGGTATGGCAAAACGTTCAAAGAACTCCATCCTCTATTAACTCCTTTCGAGAGATTAATTTTTTCAATAATTCGGTTCATTAACTCTTTAACAATTACTCATGATTTTGGTGGTCTGACATATCCATATCCATATCCATTTTTGAGTGATCAGTTTGACCTTCTTCTGGTTTTGCAGATGGACTATGTTCGTGTTCTGGTGCTGGACTAAATTTTAAATGCGTCCCTGTGAATGTCATTTGTCCAAGATGGCCTGGTTTTAATAACTCATCAAACTTTTTCTCTGATAAAGGTTTTGCCGTTTTCTTTACGTCTTTTACCCATTTATCGAAATCTTTTTCAGACATTGCTGTAACATTAAATGTATTTTCAGCCGTTCCTTTACCACTAAAGTTGGCGTTACGGCCCATCATTTCACCCGGTTCATCTGCAGCTAAGTGCAGTGTCGTCACCATATCGGACATGGCGTATTTTTGACCGCCAAGTTGTGGAATCCAGAAGCTGGTGATTGGTCCGTAGGAATAAAGCTTAAATTCAATCGGCCGGTCTGTGGGAATATACAAATAGTTAACCGTTTCAATATTTTGTTCCGGATAACTAAAATGCCATTTCCAGTCAGATGAGGATGCATAAATGACTAAAGGATCTTTATCCTGATATTTTATTGGTTTTGCTTCGACAATATTGTTACTTTGAACAGAAACGATTGAAAAATAAGTGACAATGATGACAGGAATACCGACGCAAATTAGCTCAACCCATTTATTTCCTTCAATGTGCGGCGGTTCATAATCTGGGCTTGCCTTTGAGGCACGATACTTAATTAGCACATAAATCAAAATAGCGAAAACTACAATTACAATAAATGACATGATCCCAATGGATAATAAAATATCATGGGCTTGCCTTTCGGCTTGCGGACCTTTAGGATCAAGAACCATAAGCGGTTCACATCCTGTAAGCACTGTGACAATAGTGAGAACAAGCAGTAACAAAGCCGATTTTACTTTCATGCTAGTACCCCTTTCTTTTATTTAAAAAATGTCTTTTTTAAAAAAATTTTTGTTTGTGATTTACATCACATCATTAGTAACTATCTTAATACCAAACATTATTAAAAGACACCCATTCGGAAGATTTGTCACTAAATGTTCAAAAAGAGTTCGACACTTTGTAAAAATAGGATCTATACATTTGCTTTTTTAATATATCTTTATTAATGGTTAGCAGTTAATTTGAGGATTATGGAAAAGTACCCTTAAATTCCCTTCACATTTATGTTACGGTTAAATAGGAAATAAACTGAAAACCTGCAGGTTCTTGCCGCGCTCATCGCTAACGAGCAATTGTCCGGACTGCCCACATTGGCCCAAGCGGTGAAGATAGGAAAAACTGAGTACGTCAAACAATGGAAACCGACTAACAAAAGGATGCAGCTATCCTTTGAATATATGAAACAATTATTGAATGATATTGATGTTGCAATCAATAAAGACGGAAATGGCATACATACGGAGTGACACACCAATTGGATGGAGACAAGGTTGAGGAAATGGAATCTTTTATTTTCTATTATGACGGCGAATAATTTCGAGGTATCTATGTTTAATTCTTTGCCCCTTATTAGTTAAGAGAGTCCTCTTTTCTATCTCTTAATCCGCCTCCTATTTCCTAGTATTAGATAATTAATCAATCAACCTCCATATATACCCAAATTCGTCCAATTGTTTGGATAACCCATGCAGGACAAACACTTTCCCAATAAAATAAATTACAAAACTTTTTAATGCTCCATATTTTAGGGAGTGGTCGTATGGGAGCAATTAACGGAAATGAATATATCGAACGGATGAATCGGTTGAAGAAGGAAATTTGGCTGGATGGAGAACGATTGGAAGGGGATATCTCTGGACACCCTGCATTTAGAGGTCTGATTCAGAGTAAAGCATCATTATATGATTTGCAGTTTGATTTAAACCTGAAAGAAAAGCTAACGTTCTTATCCCCGGAAACGGAAGAGCGGATTGGGCTATCTTATTTACAGCCGCGGACGAAAGAGGATTTAAAAAGAAGGCGAAGTATGTTCGAAATTTGGGCCAGGCATACCAATGGGCTGATGGGTAGAAGTCCGGATTATATGAATTCAGTCATCATGGCCTTTTCCTCCTCTGCCTCTTTTTTGGAAGGGAAAGAGAATTGCTTTCCGGAAAATATTAAGTGCCTTTATGAAAGAGCAAAAAATCAAGATCTTTCATTTACCCACACATTTATAACTCCTCAGGTAAATCGGTCGCAAATCGCCCTGCAAAAATCAAAAGAACCGATTGCCGCCAAGATTGTCGAAAAAAACAAAAACGGGATTGTTATCAGGGGCGCCCGCCTGTTAGCGACTCAAGGCGGCTTAACAGATGAGGTTCTAGTTTATTCAGCAGGAGGTGTAACGAATGATGCAGATGCCTACGCCTTTTCCATTCCTTCCGATACCGCAGGCTTAAGATTTATTTGCCGAGAATCATTCGTCGGCGGCGAGTCATCTTTTGATTATCCGCTCAGCTCGCGCTATGAAGAAATGGATACGATCCTAGTATTTGATAACGTACTGGTCCCTTGGGAGAGAGTCTTTTTTTTCGAGAATGTGGAGGCAGCAAACGAATTTATGGTCCAAAGCTCATTCCATCATCATGCCTACCATCAGGCCATCACCAGACAGGTTGTGAAAAATGAATTTCTATTGGGGCTAGCCGAAACCTTAACGGATACAATAAATGTTAGCGGATATCAGCATATCCAGGAAAAACTTTCTGAAATTATCATTGGGCTGGAAACGATGAAGGCCCTTTTATTAAAGTCTGAAGAAGAGGCAGAACTGGATGATTGGGGTTATATAAGGCCCAACCTCATTCCTCTTAAAGTCGCTAGTAATGTTTTTCCAAGAATCTATCCGAGATTCAGTGAAATTATACAATTAATTGGTGCAAGCGGGATGGTTACCCTGCCTACCGAAAAGGACTTTAATTCCCCTATTAAGACGGATATGGAACTTTATCTGCAAGGCTCTAGAAAAAATGCCGAGGACCGTGTAAAGCTTTTTCGCTTGGCATGGGACCTGACGATGAGCTCATTTGGCACAAGGCAAACCCAGTATGAACGGTACTTCTTCGGAGACCCTGTCCGCTTGTCGAGCGGCTTATATCATACCTACCCAAAGGAAGAATATTGCAAACGAATTAAAAATATGCTTGATTTAAAAGAATAGGATATCCCATTACACGGGATATCCTATTCTTTAACTATTTTGAGGTGTTACCTGCAGCTTCGACAACAATGGCCTTTCATTTTCCCAAGTAACCCGAACCGGCAGATTGAAAAATTGGGTTAGGCTCTCGCTTGATAGCATTTCACCGGTGTCTCCGGATGCAAAAACCTGCCCCTTTTTCAGCAACAAGGTTTTATTGAATACAGGCAGAATTTCTTCAACATGGTGCGTAACATAAATAATGGCTGGTGCATTTGGATTTCTGCCAATTGTCTCGATTGATTCTAATAGTTTCTCACGGGCAATAAAATCCAGTCCGTTCGTAGGCTCATCAAGAATCAGCAAGGACGGGTCAGCCATTAGCGCGCGGGCAATTAACACCCGCTGCTTCTCACCCTGCGATAATGTTTCATAGTTTCGGTTGGCATAATCGATGCAGCCAAGCTCCTCAAGTAACGAAATTGCCTTTCTTCGTATTTCATCTGTCGGGGTTTCATAGAGACCAATGGAAGCGAATGCTCCACTTAGCACCACTTCAAAGGCATTATCCCCCGGGTGAAATTTTTCCTGAAGCGAAGAGGAAACAAAGCCAATTTGCTTGCGCAATTTTTCTGCAAGATAGGTTTTCCCAAACTCCATACCTAAAACATTAATTCTCCCTTTCGTCGGGAAATTGTAGGCGTTCAGCAAATTGAGAATTGCTGTCTTACCAGAACCATTTAAACCGAATAAAACCCAATGCTCCCCTTTTTCTATTTGCCAATTTACATTTTTTAAAATAGACTTCCCGCTCCGTGTGAGCGAAACCTCCTCTAGCTGTAGAATCATTATTTTACTCCCTTTCCGTGAATTCCCTTTATATAATATAGTATCAAAATTTTTGGAAAAATAGAAATATTGCGTGATATCCTCTCTAAAAACAGCAATTATGAACATTCATTGAAACTATTCTATTTATAAGGGTTTCCCCAACTTTACGCCGCATGATTCTGCAAATTTCTTGGTTTCCAATTGCTATATTTGATAACAGATTGAAACAATAATAAAAATTCGCAGATATATTTTCTTAAGCAGAATCCGAGTAATAGAAATTTACCTTTTCTATAAAAAATTTCAAATTTCTCATTGATTTAAAATTATGTTTCCAGTCTTTTCCCCAATATAAGCCCTGCTTGATTAAAGAAAACCACTAAGATGACGCCAACCGGGATGCTAATCCAAATCATTGGCCAATCAATGGCCTCAATTTTTAAGGCAAATTGGTAGAAATATAGACAAAACGGAATTAATAAAATAACGGCAGTGACTACACCAGGTGTATATCTTCTTAGAATGATAGCCTGGCCAATGTGGGTAAATGAATGGATAAACAAAACGGAAACAACTGAAAGAATTCCCATTAAGGTCCAATGCTTTGCTTCCCCGCTCATTGCCAGAATAATAGTCAGCAAAATACCTATATACTCAACTAATACTGCCAAAGCAAAACCGGCTGTGTGCCTTGGAAAAACCCGGATGAAGTAGTTATGGAACCTTTGCGGAAGAACCTTTAGGATATCTATCTCATTTCGCTTCAGCCAGCCTTCCATGACGATGATTTCTTCAAAATCATGGATGATGAAGGCACTTGCGACCGCCCATATAAGAATGGTTAATGTCATCTTCCTCCTCCTCTCACATGAATAACTTAATATTCTAAATCTATGATATCAAAATTCTATATACTTTTGGATAAATTATCCAAAAAATAAAAAACCAACCAATCAAACAGATTTGATTTAAGCTGGCTTAATCCATTTTTTTATTCTTATATTCTACTCTGCTAAAGATCTATATTTCCCGCTAAAGTAAATAAGCGGTTCGGCGTTTGATTCTTCAACGGAAATTTCAATTACCCTGCCTATAAATAGTGTATGGTCCCCTTCTACATGTGCAGCTGTTACTTCACATGCAACCTGCGCCAGTGCCCCGGCTATAACAGGCACGCCTGCAAGCCGTTCAAATGTCACTTCCCGATGCTCCTTCAGCTGTCCGGCGAAAATCATCGACAGCTCCTGCTGTTCAGCTGATAGGATATTGACTGAAAATGTGTTGCTTTTTTTTATTTTTTCAAGCATTTGTGCCTTTTCTGCAACTGAGATGACAACAAGTTTGGGGTTGAGCGATACAGACATAAACGCATTCGCCGTCATCCCGTGAGCCTTGCCATCCAACTCTGTTGCCACCACTGTTACCCCTGTTGCAAACTTCCCCATTGTATTTCGAAATAAACGATCATCCATTTTTGTACCTCCTAAAACATCTTAATTAAAACTATTGTAAGACAGCCATTATTAATGAATAGCTATTATTAGCTTACCAGAACTTCACTGAAAATTATCACATTTTTTAAAATTTTCCAAACGTAATTATATTCCTTTCTTTTTTACAACACTCAATATAAACTGATAGATGAACAAGTTTTATCCGAGGTGAATCTGTGAACTTTCCAATCCTTGAAACCAAAAGATTACAATTAATAAAACTCACCCATCGCCATGTCGACAGTTTGTTTGAAATATTTTCGCGAGATGAAGTAACGAGGTTCTATGGAACCGAACGGTTTACCCTCCCTGCCGAGGCCATGAAATTAATTGATTTGTTTCAAAAGAATTATCAAGAAAAACGGGGAATCCGCTGGGGAATTAAGCTGAAGGAAAATCAGAGGATTATTGGAACCATCGGTCTTAATAGCCTGCAATTGAAAAACAAACGGGCCGAAATTGGCTATGAGCTTCATCCTGCCTATTGGAGAAAAGGGTATGCGACTGAAGCCATTAAAGAGGTATTACAGTTTAGTTTCACGCAAATGGATTTGTATCGGATCGGGGCCATCGTCTATCCGGAAAATGCAGCGTCAATTAACCTGCTGCAGAAAATGAACTTTACTAAAGAGGGCATTTTGCGGGGCTACATGCATCAAAATAATCATATTCATGATACATATGTATTATCGATATTGAAACCGGAATGGGAAAAAAGCCAGGAAAATAGGTAACCTGGCTCTTTTTATTCTTCAAAGTAATCTTTAAATTCTTTCGGATCCTTAGCATCGTCATTATGATAGTAAGGATTATTTTCGGTAACGTTCTTTGGGTCCAGGTTTGTATTAATCACTAACATTGGTCCAGACGGACTTTCCGCAATGATTCGGTCATTTAACTTATCAAAATCAGGCATATTGCCATTTCCCGGTTGTTTCGGTTCCAAGTGATTTCCACCTCCTAGAAATTAGCATGCTGATTTTAACTGGTAAACATGCATTCAAATAACTCTCGAAAAAAAGAAAAACTAGGAAGCAAAAACCTCCTAGTTAAAGTTATTCTTCTTCGCCACCTACTAAGAAATCCGGACTTAATTCTTCGAATTCCTCGTCATCAACATCCATACCCCATTCATCATCATTGTCTCTGCATCCTTCAGGATTTACGCGGACACAAACCTTGGTTTCGCCAATAACTTCAACCAAGAACTCCCTTTCGACATGAACGATGATTTTGTTGCCATTTGGGGAGATGACGGCTTCACAGGTGTTTGGCTGCTGCAGTACTTTTGCTACAATTTCGCTGTCGTCCATGCAGTCATGGTCACGGTATTTTAGCTTGATGACATCGGTGTATTGAACCCGTTCTGTAACCACTTCTGTTCTGGTGTTATCGTTAAAGGAGTACCATACATTGATGTCATAAGTGCCGTGTATCTCAACTGTTTTACCAACTTTTTTCGCGTTATATTTATGGTTGATAACCCAACAGCCAAGAACGCTGGATGGATTGTGTGCCGGGCTAATCGTATGATTGGACTTTGTAAACTTCCGTCCTTTCGCTACTACGGCCTTCGCAAATATCTCTCTATATTCTCCCATTTTGCGCGAACCCTCCTCATTCAGTTTCATTTCATCCTATGCGAATGTCTATACTAGTGTGATATCTAAATCTGCGAATACTGGATAAAAGTTTAGTCATGATTCATCTTATGCGGGATGTCTAGGTGTGTGCCTTAAGGGGGTAGTCTTTTGCGGGAGGAATCCATATTTGAAAAAAAAATAAGCCAGACTTCAGAAAGTCTGGCTTACATTTTTTAATGCTCATGATCGCAATCATCATGTCCTGCACAAGCTCCGCCGCCATTTTTCATACTGGCACCGGTTTCCCCAAGCAGCACATCACCGCCTGTTGAAATAATGATTTCATCTGTGACGGTATTTGAAATTGTTGTCGCAATTAACTGAAGCAATTCATTTACTTCAATTTGTGATTCCTTAAAATCTTGAACAACCGGAATGTCGTCCAGCTCTTGTTCGATTGTAGCGATTTTGGCTTCAACCTTTTTCAATGCTTCCGGTTTGCCATAATGCTGCAGATTTACAGCTTGCTTTTGCAATCCCTTTATATCAGCAATTAATGTTTTTACCTTTTGATTATCATGAATTTGCGCTTCTGCCCGTTTAAAGAAGTCCACTTCCTGGGTATCTGCAATCATGCGAGCCAATTCTTTTGCACGAGCGACGATATCGTCTTTTGTATACTTCGCCACTTTAGTTCACCTCTGCTGGTTCTAGTTCTTCCACCATTTCTCCGTTTAATGACCATGTTTTTGCTTCATTAATTTTTACTTTTACAATTTTGCCAATCGCCGACTTAGGGCCAATAAAGTTGACTAATTTATTCTTACTTGTATAACCGGCAAGGACATCCGGATTGTTTTTACTTTCGCCATCCACAAGTACCTCGACAATTTGGCCCTGATATTTTTTCATAGCTTCTGCAGAAAGCTCGTTTACAAGGTTGTTTAAACGCTGCAAACGTTCCTTCTTTACTTCCATTGGGACGTTATCCTCCATCTTAGCTGCTGGAGTGCCTTCACGTGGAGAGTAAATAAATGTATAAGCAATTTCAAAACCTACTTCTCGGTAAAGTGACATTGTTTCTTCAAATTGTTCGTCGGTCTCGTTTGGATATCCGACAATAATATCTGTTGACAATGCAACATCCGGAATAGCGGCTTTGATTTTTCTAACTAGCTCTAAATATTGTTCTCTTGTATACTTACGAGCCATAATTTTCAATACATCAGTTGAGCCTGATTGTACTGGCAAGTGAATATGATTCATCAAATTGCCGCCCTTTGCTAGTACTTCAATCAAATGATCATCAAAGTCGCGCGGGTGGCTTGTTGTGAAACGAACTCTTGGAATATCAATTTTACGGATTTCATCCATCAAGTCCCCAAGTCCATATTTCATATCCTCAAAGTCTTTTCCGTAAGCATTTACGTTTTGCCCAAGTAAGGTGATTTCCTTATAGCCCTGTGCTGCTAACTGGCGCACTTCCTGGATAATTTCGTCTGGACGACGGCTGCGTTCTTTACCACGTGTAAACGGAACGATACAATACGTACAGAACTTGTCACAGCCGTACATAATGTTCACCCATGCCTTGATATTGCCGCGGCGTTCCTTAGGAAGGTTTTCAATTACGTCGCCTTCCTTGGACCATACTTCCACAACCATTTCCTTAGACATATACGCTTCATGAAGGATATTAGGCAGTCTGTGAATATTATGGGTACCAAAAATCATATCAACATGCTGATATGTTTTTAGAATTTTATTAACCACTGACTCTTCCTGTGACATACAGCCGCAGACACCCAATAGCAGGTCCGGTTTTTCCATTTTTAAAGCTTTAAGGTGACCAAGCTCTCCGAATACTTTATTCTCCGCATTTTCGCGAATTGCACAAGTATTTAATAGAATGACATTGGCATCCTCAGTACGGTCAGTTGGCTCATAACCTAAAGCTAAAAAGATCCCTGACATTACTTCTGTATCGTGTTCGTTCATTTGGCATCCGTAAGTTCGAATATAAAACTTACGGCCCTTACCCATTCCGCGAAATTCTTCTGGAATAGTAAAATCATTTTGGTACTTTACTTCTTCTTTACCACGTTTTTTTGCGTCTTTTAAAGAAGGTCCGGTAATGACTTTTTCGAAGTATTTGCTGTAATCCTTGGCGGATTTTTTGTCCGAAGAATTAGCAGCGTTTACTTGCTGACCTTCTAATCGTTGCTTTTCGTTCATGTGGTTTAAACCCCTTTCTTTAAAAAAATTACTTCTATTATTATTAAGAATGCTAATTTTTTACTGTGCATAGAATTAACCGTTAATCTGCACATTATAATAGTATAAAGGTTTACGAACCTGAAAACAATAGAAAATCTAGGCTTGCTCTCGACAATCACACTCTAAAAAAAAAATCCCGAGGGAGTGCCTCGGGATTTTCATCACCATTACATGAATTCAGCAACTAATTTATCAAAATAATTTTGATCAAGCTCAAGGTCTGCTTGAGTTAACGGAGTTTCTTTATAGCCATGAACTAATTCTTGGTAAGATTTTTGCTCCGCATTTTGATAAATTAGACCAGTTACTAAGCCTTTATGCTGCATTAATGTTTGCATCGCAGCTTCGCGGTTATGTGGATCATAACCCTCGATATCGCTTAGCTTAGTAAGATTTTCTTTGAACCAGTCATAAGTGTTTACTTTATTATAAGTTACACATGGGCTGAATACGTTGATTAAAGAGAAGCCCTTGTGATTAATACCAGCTTCAATTAACGCAGTCAAATCTTTCAAATCTGTTGAGAAGCTTTGAGCAACAAATGTTGCGCCCACAGTTAGTGCCATTTCCATTGGGGAAATCGCTTGTTCGATGGAACCTGCTGGTGTTGACTTTGTTTTAAAGCCAGCAGCTGAGCGCGGAGAAGTTTGACCTTTTGTTAAACCGTAAATTTGGTTGTCCATAACGATATACGTAACGTCAATGTTACGACGGATTGCATGAATAGTATGACCCATACCGATCGCAAAGCCGTCACCGTCACCGCCTGAAGCAATAACCGTTAAATCGCGGTTAGCCATCTTAACGCCTTGTGCAATTGGCAGTGAACGGCCATGGATTCCATGGAATCCGTATGAATTGATATAACCTGAAATACGACCAGAACAGCCGATACCGGAAATAACCGCTAGATTTTCAGGTTCTAAACCAACGTTTGCAGCAGCACGTTGAATTGCCGCTTGTACAGAGAAGTCGCCACAGCCAGGGCACCAGTTCGGTTTTACATCATTTCTAAAGTCTTTAAAAGTGGCCATTTAGAACAACTCCTTTGCTTTTGTGTAAACTTCGTGAGGCAAGAATGGATTACCATCATATTTAACATGCTTTACAATCTTGTCTGCATGTCCAACGTTCATTTTTATAATATTAGCCAATTGGCCAGTTGCGTTATTTTCTAATACGACAACCTTCTTCGCTGATTGGATAAGCGGAAGAACCTCATCAGTTGGGAATGGGTGAATTAAGCGAATATGAGCATGGTTCACTTTTAAACCATCATTTTCAAGACGACCCATTGCTTCTTCAATAACACCGCGAGTGGAGTTAAAACCAACGAATAATACATCAGCTTCTTCATGCTTCACATTTTTATAAACTGGTGTATTAAAGCGAATATTTTCTAATTTACGCATACGCTTATCCATTTGTGCCAAGCGGTTTGCTGCTGATTCAGATGGTTTACCAGTTTCAGCGTGTTCAACACCTGTTACATGGTGAATACCATTTTTCATACCAGGGATGACACGAGGTGAAACTCCATCTTCCGTTACTTCATAACGTTTGAAGTAGCCTTTTGCACCAATCTCCGGAAGATCGCCTGATAACAACTTACCACGACGAATTTCAACTTTTTCAACGTTTAATGGTTCTACAGTTTGCTTACCTAAAGATAATTGCAGGTCAGATAATATAATTACCGGAACTTGATATTCTTCAGCAAGGTTGAAAGCTTCTGCTGTATCATAGAAAGCTTCTTCTACTGTACTTGGAGCCATAACGATTTTTGGAATCTCTCCATGGGTTCCGTAAATCATTGCCATAAGGTCTGATTGTTCTTGTTTTGTTGGCAATCCTGTTGAAGGACCCCCGCGCTGTGTATCAACGATAACTAACGGTACTTCGGTCATACCTGCAAGACCGATTGCTTCCATTTTCAAAGAAAGGCCCGGTCCTGCAGAGGCAGTAATCGTACGAACACCAGCATAGTTAGCACCAATAGCCATTGTAGCTGCAGCAATTTCGTCTTCTGTTTGAATAACTGTTCCACCAAGTGCAGGAAGCTTCTTAATTAAGTATTCCATAATCTCAGAAGCAGGTGTAATAGGGTATGCAGCCATAAAACGACAACCGCCTGCAATAGCACCAAGAGCAATGGCATCGTTACCAATCATAAACATGCGCTTTTTGCCGTCAGCTTTTTCAAGATGCATAGGCTCGATGTCTTGTCCAAGCTTATCTTTCATATTGTCATAGCCAGCTTTAATGGCATCCATATTCTTTGCAACTACTTGGTCGCCTTTTTTGCCAAAAATTTCACGTACAACTTCCTCAAAGACTTGGATATCCAAATCTAAAACGGCCGCTGTAGCACCAATTGCTACCATGTTCTTCATTAATGAAGTACCAAGCTCTGTTGCAATTTCCGTAAATGGAACTACAAATAAAGAAGCTTCTGTATCTTCAGGTTTAGTTGGACCGAATTTAGCATCAGCAAGGATTAGTCCTTTGCTGTGAAGTTCTTTGTAGTTTACATCAATTGTTTCTTGGTCAAAAGCGACTAGGATATCAAGATCATCAGAAATCGAACGAACTTCTGTCGTGCTTACTCTGATTTTATTATTCGTATGGCCGCCCTTAATACGTGATGAAAAGTGACGATAACCATACAGGTAATAACCTAAGCGATTCAGTGCGATTGCAAAGATTTCACCGGTACTCTCAATACCTTCACCTTGTTGTCCGCCAACTTTCCATGAAAGTTGCTTAATCATGACTTACACCCCTTTGGATATGTAAAAGATAATTAAATAAAATCATGTAGATTATAGCACATTTCCGAGTAAACCACTAGAAATTATTATTTTTAGTACTTTAAAGCCCAAAAACTAGAGTCACGGAGATATACTAAACGCTTACAATTCTAGACCTATAAAGTAAAAAATGCAACCCTTTGGCTCGAAATAATGTCGAAAAGATGAATATTTTTTTATTATTTTAAATTACTTGATTTACCTTAAAAAATACTGAGAATATAAGGGCAATTACAGTATCTTTAAACAGGTTTGCTCATTTTTCTGCATTTAGGGTTATGCTCCATTATTCCATTTCCACAACATTCTCTCATATATCAGAATAGTATTCTTAAATTATGGTAAGCAAACAAATGATTTCCCTAAACGAGAACACAAAAATACCTGCTTGTATAAAACAACCAGGCAGATAAAACCTTAAATTTTTTATACCCGCGGCTTTTTTCTACCGCGGTTCTACAATTAACTTTATAGCTGTGCGTTCTTCCCCATCGATTAAAATATCGGTAAACGCAGGGACACAAATCAAGTCAACTCCGCTAGGCGCTACAAATCCTCTTGCAATGGCTACTGCCTTAACGGCTTGATTTAATGCACCCGCACCTATTGCCTGTATTTCTGCTGCACCTCTTTCACGCAGAACTCCGGCAAGTGCACCAGCTACAGAATTAGGATTAGATTTTGCTGAAACCTTTAATATTTCCATTCCTAGCTCCCCCTTGTAATAATCCCGATCCCGCATGAGCAGTTTCATGAATCAATCAGGTATAAAACATTCCACTGCTACTATATTCACGAATCAAATAACATATTCCAGCTTGGACAAAATTAATCGAAAAGCGAAGCCTTGACCAGGCGCTCCTCCTAAAAGCTATCGCTTTCAGTCGTGCGCTTATGCTGACGAAGCCTTCCTTGTGGAGCTAGACAGTATTCAAAATACAAAAAGAGCAAACGAGAGTGTTTGCTCCTAGGAATACCACGGATGGTCATCATTAATTAAGATTGGTTCAATTTTTTTGGCAAGACCTGTTTTTTGGTCCAGGTCAATATGGACTGCACTTAATTGATTTCTCCCGCCATTTGGGACTTCGAATCGAACTGGCAGGCTTGTTAGAAACCGCTTCAGGACCGCTTCCTTTTCTACGCCCAGAATGCCGTCATACGGGCCCGTCATGCCTACATCAGTTAAATAGGCCGTTCCCCCTGAAAGAATGCGGTTATCGGCTGTTTGAACATGTGTGTGGGTCCCTATAACAGCTGATACCCTTCCGTCCAAATACCAGCCCATTGCCTGCTTTTCACTTGTCACTTCAGCGTGAAAGTCAACAAAAATGAATGGCGTTCGTGTCCGTGCCAGTTCAACGAGCTCATCTGCCTTTTGAAATGGGCAATCAATTGGATTCATAAATGTCCTTCCTTGTAAATTAATGACTGCCACTTCAAAGCTGTTTATTTTTAAAAAAATAATCCCTTTGCCAGGCGTGTTCTTCGGAAAATTTGCGGGGCGGACTAAATATTTGGCTTGATCGATAAATTCAAATATTTCACGATTATCCCATGCATGATTTCCTAATGTCACCGCCTGTGCACCCTGCTCTAAAAATTGCCGGTAAATTTTTTCCGTAATTCCCTTACCGCCTGCCGCATTTTCGCCATTAATAATCGTTATTTGCGGACGATATTTTTCTTTTAATCTTGGCAGATATTCTTTTACCATATCCCTGCCTGGAGAACCGACGACATCGCCGATAAAAAGTATGTTCATGCTCTTGCCCTTTCGTAAATAAAATGTGTTAATTAGAAGTTTAGCATATTTTTTAATGCAAAAAAATAAAGCGATGCAAAAGCACCGCTTTATTTTGCGTATTCAACAGCCCGTGTTTCACGGATAACTGTTACTTTAATATGACCTGGATAGTCAAGCTCTTCCTCAATCCGCTTCCGGATATCCCGTGCCAGGCGGTGTGCAGCCAAATCATCGATTGCATCCGGTCTGACGATAATCCGAACCTCGCGGCCTGCTTGGATAGCGAAGGATTTCTCAACACCTTCATAAGACTCGGAAATCTCCTCAAGCTTTTCAAGTCGGCGGATGTAGTTTTCGAGAGTTTCACTTCGTGCACCTGGTCTAGCGGCTGACAAGGCATCAGCTGCTGCAACTAGGACCGCAATAGTCGATGTTGGTGCGGTATCGCCGTGGTGTGATGCAATACTGTTGATGACTACTGGATGTTCTTTGTACTTAGTTGCAAGCTCTACACCAATTTCGACATGGCTTCCTTCCACTTCATGGTCAATTGCTTTCCCAATATCGTGGAGAAGTCCAGCACGTCTTGCCAGTGTTTCATCCTGTCCAAGTTCTGCGGCTAATAGTCCCGAAAGCTGAGCAACTTCCATTGAGTGTTTTAACACGTTTTGACCGTAGCTTGTACGGAACTTTAGACGGCCAAGAATCTTGATCAGGTCAGGATGAAGCCCATGAACACCGACTTCAAAGGTGGTCTGTTCGCCAACTTCGCGGATATACTCATCCACCTCGCGGCGTGATTTCTCAACCATTTCCTCAATCCGGGCTGGATGGATGCGTCCGTCTTGAACAAGCTTTTCAAGCGCCAAGCGAGCGGTTTCCCGACGAATAGGATCAAAGCCTGATAGAATGACAGCTTCAGGTGTATCATCAATGATTAAATCAATACCTGTTAACGTTTCAAGGGTACGAATATTGCGTCCTTCACGTCCAATGATACGGCCCTTCATTTCGTCGTTTGGAAGGTTTACGACTGAGACAGTTGTTTCCGCTACATGGTCAGCTGCGCAACGTTGGATAGCCAAGGAAAGTATTTCTTTTGCTTTCTTGTCAGCTTCCTCTTTTGCACGATTTTCGCTTTCCTTAATCATCATCGCGGTTTCATAAGCGAGTTCCTTCTCAGTCCGATCTATAATGATCGACTTCGCTTCCTCACGAGTTAAGCCAGAAATTCGTTCGAGTTCTAATTGCTGCGTACGTACCAACTCGTCCACTTTGCTTTCCATCTCTTCAATATGCTGTTGTCTTTGATTTAGAGAATCATCCTTCTTTTCTAGAAGAACTTCACGCTTGTTTAACGTTTCATCCTTCCTGTCTAAATTCTCTTCTCTTTGCAGTAAACGGTTTTCTTGTTTTTGCAGTTCATTTCTTCGTTCACGAACCTCACGTTCTGCTTCAGTACGAAGCTTGTGAATTTCATCCTTTGCCTCTAACAGGGCTTCTTTCTTTAAAGATTCAGCATCACGTTTTGCATCCTCTAAGATTTGCTCTGCAGCATTTTTAGCTCCTGCTATTTTTGCCTCAGCAATGGATCTACGAATAAAATAGCCAACAACGGCACCGACGATAAGGCCAAGCAAAATGGAGATGATAGTAATTAAATCCAATCGTTACACCTCCTCTTGCTATGAACTTTTCTTACATTTTTTAAGTGTCGGCATGTACATTGTTTAGACTCAACATACAGCAAGCACTAAGGCTTTTTCTCAATGTAATATTTCCAAAAATGTAAAATATACATGTTAATTGTAAATGTGGTGCCAATCATTGTCAAGGTTTAGTCCAATTGGCATTTTGAAATATTTCGAATTTAATATGACAGGACTGGGAAATGGGCTATTTTCACAGAAGTATTTTTATGTATATCTCTGTATAAAAATACATTTCGTTTTAAAAAGAGCAAAACCTTAGGTAAAAGGCTTTGCTCTTTAAAATTAATCTAGCAGCTCAATTTGATCATCGTCATCCGCTTCAGTGACAGTTTTTTCACCATCCAACCCGTAGTGTTCACGGATTTTGGTTTGGATATCAAGGCGAATATCAGGATTTTCCTTTAGGAACATTTTTGCATTTTCCCGTCCCTGTCCGATTCTTTGATCGCTATAGGAATACCAGGAACCACTTTTTTGGACAATTTCTAGTTCCGAACCCATATCGACGATTTCGCCTTCTTTTGAGATGCCTTCTCCATACATAATATCGACTTCAGCTGTACGGAATGGTGGCGCAACTTTGTTCTTAACAACCTTAATTTTTGTCTTGTTACCGACCATTTCATTGCCTTGCTTTAATGTCTCGGCGCGGCGGACTTCAAGACGAATTGTCGAGTAGAACTTTAGCGCGCGTCCGCCTGGTGTCGTCTCGGGGTTCCCAAACATGACACCCACCTTTTCACGAATTTGGTTTATGAAGACAGCGATCGTTTTAGATTTATTGATTGCACCTGATAGTTTACGAAGTGCTTGAGACATCAAACGAGCTTGTAAACCTACGTGCGAGTCTCCCATTTCGCCTTCGATTTCAGCTTTTGGAACAAGGGCTGCTACCGAGTCGACTACGATGATATCAACTGCACCGCTTCGTACCAATGCTTCTGCGATTTCAAGTGCTTGTTCACCAGTATCTGGCTGGGATAATAATAGTTCATCAATGTTTACACCTAGTTTTTGGGCATAAGTTGGGTCCAGGGCATGCTCAGCATCGATAAACGCTGCTTGTCCGCCTTTTGCCTGCACTTCTGCGATTGCGTGTAGGGCTACGGTTGTTTTACCAGATGATTCGGGCAGTATTGTTATACACAAGGCTTTTTATCCTTGCTTCTGGAGGTCACCCTCATCATTACACGCTCTGGTTGACGTATAACTACAGCTGGTCAATTCCAGCTCAGCTCAGCGTACATATTCTCCCTCAGCTAATTCTGTTAGGGAAGGGACACTCTTGGGCATTATCAATTTATGATAATGTTGAGAATGATTGCATCCTCAAGGTATTATATTCTTACAAGGGAATATCTTTTAATTGCTCTCTGGATGGTTTTCTCACTTACATTAAAAAGTTTGGCTATTTCTTTTCTAGTATTTCTTTTATGAACATATAAATCTTCTAGTAACTCCTTCGAAATTTTAGATGTTCTATCGGGTAAAGAACAACTTCTTTTTCTCCTTATTAAGGAATTTAACTTCATATGATTTAAGACCGTGGTATTATTTACACCTAATTCAGCAGCAATTTCCCTAGCAGACATTTTTTGTTTATAGTACATCACTACTAATTGTTCAATATTAATGTCTACAGGCATCTTTCTCCAGCTTTGACCACCTGGGTTCATATTGTATCCGGACTCATATGAATTAAATTGTTTTATATAATGTTCTTCTTTTTGATTTAATTGTTCTTCCTCCACAAAATCTTCTAAAATTTCAATAATGAAATTGTTTATACCATATTTTCGCATCGCCTTGTGAAGACATTGGTTACTACTTGAATTAGCCAATTTAATGTGTTGTTTAAACCTGACGGAGGTTCCTTGAATGGTCTGGCCGACATAAACCTTGTTATTTACTTTGTTTCGTATTATATAAATACAGCCAGTCAAAATAACCACCTAATTTACAAATATATTCAAGAAATTTCCCCTATAAGTTTCAACCCCTACGCGTTACGGTGCTGAATGCTTTTTAAGTCATCCAGTTACCTCGGAATTTTCTCCATTATTGAGATGTTTTCCGATTTTGCCCCTTTCGTCTTAGTGGTTTCCCAATAAGCGGGCGATCTTCGCTATGAGTTTCATTGTTATGCGAATCTTTCACCATAAATTTCAATTATTCTTCCCCGTGGATACCCACCTACACCCAATGCTACGTCAAGTGCTAAGGAGCCGCTTGGTACTGTGGAAATTTTAGTTTCCTGCTGCTCTCCCATTTTCATGATGGAACCTTTACCGAATTGTTTCTCTATTTGCTTTAGCGCCATTTCTAAGGCGGCTTTTCGGTCACTCACAAATAGTTCCTCCTTTTTATTTAAAAATTAAAATTATTACTGGAATCTATTAATCGAAACCTATTAATAATATAACCTCTTTTGGGCAATTTGTCGAGGAAAAACACGAACATTCATTCGACCTTTTTCTAAGTAATTTATGTAAGGAAAAATACAACTTTACTTTGGAAAGTAAATGTTTCGTGAGGGTTTCAGAATAAAAAAAGGAATATCACAAGTTGTCAGAAAACTGAATATGACTAGAAATCACCGCCTATCCTTAGGGGGTACTTTCAACCCGCTTACTAGGTAATTTAACAGTACTATTTTTATTATTTTCTCCTAAATATCACTCTCACGGGAATAATTGGACTTCTTCTTTTACCGTCCCTCCTTACCTGCACGCCTTACGGGTAAAATAACCATCCTATTTTTCCCATCATCTCCCTTACAAGCACCTCTTAGGGCATATCCCATTAATTTATCCTAACCACCATAACAGCAAGCAACAAAGTTCTCCACAAAAAACCACAGAACACCTAAACAGCATCCTGTGATTCTTTCAAATTTTTCAATAGAAAATAACATCCAAATTTAACAGCCCTCACTCTGTTGGCAGCCCTTCCCCCAGCAAGAGACAATTTTTCCACCACCGTTGGCTTACCAGACACAGCGATCCCTATATAAACCGTCCCAACCGGTTTCCCTTCCAGTTCATCCGGTCCTGCCACACCGGTAAAACTGATTCCGATATCAGTTCCAAAAATCCGGGCTGAATTTTCTGCTAGTTCGCGGGCACACTCTTCACTTACAGCCCCATGCTGATCAAGCGTGTCCTGCTTAACCCCGACAACATCCCGCTTAATTTCATTGGCATAACATACAACGCCGCCTTTGAATACAGAGCTAGCCCCGGAAATCGAGGTAATCTCCTGCTGAAACAACCCGCCTGTTAAACTCTCTGCTGCTGTAATTGTTAATTGCCGAGCCTTTAACACCTTAGTCAGTTCCGCTAACAACGAGGCGTCGCCGTATCCATAAATATACTGCCCAACACGCCCGCGGATCTTCGCCTCAACCTCATCCAGCAAAGCCTCAGCTGCCGCAGCATCCACATGTTTTGCAGTCAGACGCAATGTCACTTCGCCATCACCAGCAAGCGGAGCAATCGTCGGGTTGCTTTGAGCATCAATCAAATCGATAATTTCCGTTTCAAGGGCCGCCTCACCTATTCCAAAAAAGCGCAGCACCCTAGAAACAATTTGCTCATTCGAGCCGGTAGCTGAAGCAAGCGCCTGTCTGCCATAGCGGGAAAACATCGGCTCCATTTCCTTTGGCGGTCCCGGCAGGAGCATGTAAATATGACCGCCCACTTTTATTACCATACCAGGTGCCATGCCAAAGTCATTCGGCAAAACTTCAGAACCCTTCAAAACTAAAGCCTGTTTCCTGTTATTCTCTGTCATTACACGATTGGTCCGCTTGAAATAATCTTCAATCGATTCTAATGCCGTTTCATCATGCGCAAGTTCTGTACCAATATGGCGGGCAATTGCTTCCTTCGTTAAATCATCCTTGGTCGGTCCCAGTCCACCTGTAAAAATAATGATTTCCGAACGCTTTTCAGCGATGTCAATCGCTGCCTTCAGCCTATCGGGGTTATCGCCAACCACCGTATGAAAATATACATCCACCCCAAGCCCAGCTAATTGCTGAGATAGAAAGCGTGCATTTGTATTTACAATCTGTCCTAGTAAAAGCTCTGAGCCAACCGCAATAATCTCAGCGTTCACATCTACCGCCCCTTGAAATTATATTTTATTTAGAATTCTTCAGCACATGGTTATTTTTCGCAAAATAATCCCATCCTGACCAAATCGTGAAAAACATCGCGACCCACAATGCCAAAATATCAAAGCGGAAAGGAATCAGCGCAAAAATAATGTTATGTAATAGTAACGCGGAAATTGCAATAATTTGTGTCCAGGTTTTAATTTTACCAAGCATATTGGCTGCGACAACCTCTCCTTCGCCTGCAAGCAGAAGGCGAAGGCCGGTGACAGCAAATTCCCGGCTGATGATGATAATAACAATCCATGACGGGGCATACCCAAGTTCCACAAGAACAATCAAAGCGGCTGAAACAAGCAGCTTATCGGCAAGCGGATCAAGGAATTTGCCCATGTTGGTTACAAGGTTATACTTACGGGCATAATGGCCGTCCACCCAGTCAGTCGTAGAGGCTAATATAAAAATCAACGCCCCGACAAAATGTGTAACAGGCATGTCAGCTCCAAGCAAGGACATTTGTCCCCACTCAAAAGGGACCAACATAATAATCATAAATACCGGTATTAAAAATATTCTTGAAACGGTTATTCTATTTGGTATATTCATCAAAATTTCCTCCTAAAAAACCAGCGCGCTTTCATGAGCACTATAAAATACACGCCAAAAATAGCCATCGAAAGGATGACTATCATTGGGTCTTCGGAACATATTGGATCGTAATGTCCTGACGAACCTTTTCAGTTGGTGCGACTGCATACTCCAGCTTTTGATCATTGACAAAAATGTCTGCATCAACCGTTTTCCCAACGATAATGACCGCTTCTGTTTCTGCTGATAAATCGATTGTCTGGGTGTCAACACCGCCAGCTTGCAGAGTTCCGGAATAGAAAGTTTTCCCTTTGCCATTCTTCACACTGATCCAGGACACACCCCTAGAAACAATCTTGACGACGAATTTATCCGCATTACTCACTGAATAAGTCGAATTTCTGCCGCTGGTTTGTACCACTGACAATACCTGTTTTGGTGCTTCCTCAACAGGTGTCGTGGTTTCTTCCTTTTTTGGCTCTTCCTTAGCTGTTTCTTTTTTCTTTTTATCTTCCTTTGCCTTTTCCTCGGCTTGAGCTTTTTCAAGCTGCTCGTTCTTGACTAATTTAACCTGCTCATTATCCTTGTTCGTCGTTTGATTTGAATCTGAACCAGCATTCGTTGCGAAAAAATAATATAAAAGACTAGCAATACCAATCACAAAAACACCAATTAACACCTTTGGCAGCACATCAAAAATTTTCGAATTTCCTTGTGATATTTTCTTGTGCGTCGTTACTCTTGATAATTGCTGAGGTAATTCATCACTATAGGAAGCAGGGATTTCACTTTTATACGTTTCAAACAGCTCTTCGGGATTTAGATTTAATGCTTCTGCATACTGCTTAATAAATGCCCGCACATAGAAATTTCCGGGCATGGCTGCATAGTTGCCTTCCTCAATCCCAACTAAATAACGCTTTTGGATTTTTGTCATTGACTGCAAATCATCAAGACTCAAACCTTTGGCTAAACGGGCTTCTTTTAATCGATTCCCTAATTCAGTCACCGTTAACACCTTCCAATTTTTTAAAAATCAAAATCTCCAAAATCCGATCCAGAGAACATATTGTGCTGATCGACTACCTCATATGTAATTTCTTCGTCCGCGTGATTCCTTAACTCGATAATATAATCAAAATCATCTAGCGTATATTCAGAGTTTTGGACGAAAATATCCGGATGCTCAACCACCTTTACTGAAGGAAGACGCATAATTTCGCGGACTAGCTGCCAATGCCGCTCATTTGCCCTTCGGGTCGAAACAATACCATCGAGGATAAACAGATTGTCAGCATTGTACTCGTCTTCAATAAGCTGGTTGCGGATCGTTTGCTTAAGCAAGGTTGAAGAGACAAACAGCCAGCGCTTATTGGCACATACACTTGCAGCAACAAGTGATTCCGTTTTTCCAACACGAGGCATGCCGCGAATGCCAATCAATTTATGGCCCTCTTTCTTAAATAATTCTGCCATAAAATCAACTAAAACTCCAAGCTCGCTTCTGACGAACCGGAATGTTTTTTTATCATCCGCATCCCGCTGAATATAGCGGCCATGTCTGACAGCAAGTCGGTCACGCAGTTTTGGTTCTCTTAATTTTATTAGTTTTATTGTATCCATTGTATTTAAAATTGACTCAAGACGTTTAATTTGATCATCGTCTTTTGCCAGTATTAGCAAGCCGCGTCTTCCTTCATCTACGCCATTAATAGTTACAATATTAATAGCAAGCATTCCTAAGAGGGATGAAATATCACCTAACAAACCCGGACGGTTTTTTGTAATTTCATATTCTAAATACCATTCTTTCTTCATGCTTTAACCCCCATTTAGGATATCAATCATTTTCTGTTTCAAAACGCCCTAAACCTTATCATATATGATTTTGATAGAAGATGAAAGAAAAAACATGTCCAACGAGTAATTAATATCTATCAAAAAAGAGAGGAGATTTCTCCTCTCTTTACACATTATTGTTTTACAAGCTTAACCATTACATTGGCAATGGCTTGCTGCTCCTGGGGATCGGCTACGGACCACATATCGGCAAGAACTCTCTCTTGCTCATTTTTTGGATCTACGTTCTTCGCCAGATAATCGCCAATTTGGTAAGCAATGCTGTTGACTGCTCCTTCACTCATTCCTTGGGATTGTGCGTGGTCTAGACGATCTCCAAGGAAGTCCTGCCATTGTTTCCAGTTATCTAAAACAGACATAATTTTGCCTCCTTTTAAGATGGTACAAGTATATTTTGCAGAGAGAAGGCAGTTTCTATACATCCTGAAAATATGAATTTTTAGGTATACCAGCCGCCATTGATGGCAAGTACCTGTCCGGTAATATAACTGGAGTCATCAGATAAGAGGAACGCTGTGCCCTTAGCAATTTCTTCAGACTTCCCCAGCCTCCCCATCGGAATTTCAAAGGCAATTCTTTCAGTTTCTTCCTCCGTAAATCCAGCCATCATCGGCGTATTTATCGCCCCTGGAGCGATGGCATTCACACGAATTCCATTTAATGCAACTTCCTTGCTTAAGGCCTTCACAAATGAGATCTGCGCCCCTTTTGCGGCAGAATAGGCCACTTCACAGGCGGCACCAGTCTGACCCCAAATTGATGTGATTACCACAATATTTCCTGATTTTTTACTGATTAGTTTTGGCAAAAGTTCTTTTGTCAACATTAAGGGACTTAATACATGGACATTCATGAGTGCCATCGCTTCGTCAAGCTTTAAATCCATTAACAATCCATATTGCCCCATTCCACCGCAATGTACAATCGCATCCAGCGAAAAGATCTGTGAGCTAACCTTTAAATAACCTTCAGGTTCAGCCAAATCGGCATGAATTGGTATGTACTCCCCCTTAAAGGCGGAAAGCTTGTTTAGCAACTCTTTAATCGATTCTTCATTTTGATTGTAATGCAAGTATAGATGATAGCCCTTTTCTGCCAAATGGTAAGCAACCGCCTGGCCGATTCCTCCGCTCGCTCCCGTTATAAGAACATATTTATGCATATTGTTCACTCTCTCTTAAATAAGGAGGCCTGATCCCTAGGGGGCAGGCCTCTGGATTTCTATTGTTTATTTTTGGGCACGACCTGGCAGACTGAAATCCGCTCGTCGGCAATTACTTCCGAAGCCAGTGACTGAACGTCTGCCAGAGTGATTTTTTCAAGTGTTGGCACGACATCAAATAGGTTCATGTCGTTAAAGGCGTAACGGGTAAATTGGTTGGCGATATATTCAGGAGAATTGACCGCCCTCAAGAATGCACCTATTTTCTTTTTCTTAGCCCTTTCCAGCTGCTCTTCGGTAAATGTTTGAGCACCCTTTGCATCCAAGAGGATTTTTTGGATTCTGTCCGCTAATTGGTCCGGATTATTCGTGTCGCCGCCAATCATCGCAAAGCCAAAACCCTGCTCCTGCGTATAATCGAAGGAAAAGGATTCATCTACCAATCCGTCATTATATAGCTCATAATAGTTTTCTGAGCTCTTCCCAAATAGTAAATCAAGGAGCACATTCATGGTCAGCTCGTTTTTTAACATTTCCGGGCCCTGCTGATCCACATGCAACGCCTTTATGCCGACCAAGCATTTTGAGGTTTGCACATTCATTTGCAAAACCTTTTTTTTCTCAGCAGCCTTCTGAGGCTCTTCTTCGAACTTCCTCTTAATTTCAGGCATTTCCTTATAGTCTTTCTTGGCCTGATTGTCTTTTACCTGTTTCATGATTTTGTCAGGGTCAACCGCTCCGACAATAAACAAAAGCATATTGCTTGGGTGATAAAAGGTATTATAGCACTCATACAGCCATTCTTTTGTGATTTCAGAAATGGACTCAATTGTTCCCGCAATGTCAATTTTGACTGGATGGGTTTGGAAAAGATTTTCGATGATCCCGAAATATAAGCGCCAATCTGGGTTATCGTCATACATCGTGATTTCTTGCCCAATGATGCCTTTCTCTTTTTCCACTGTCTTGTCAGAGAAATATGGGTCCTGAACAAAATCCACCAATGTTTCTAAGTTTTTTTCAACATCTGAAGTGCTCGAGAACAAATAGGCAGTCCGTGTAAATGATGTAAAGGCGTTGGCCGATGCTCCCTGCTTGCTGAATTGCTGAAAGACATCACCATCTTCTTTTTCAAACAGCTTATGCTCCAAAAAATGGGCAATCCCATCAGGAACCTTGACAAAATCATCTTTTCCAAGAGGCACAAACGTATTATCAACTGAACCGTACTTAGTTGTAAAGGTTGCATAGGTTTTATTAAAGCCCTTTTTCGGTAAGATATAGACTTGTAAGCCGTTGGACATTTTCTCGTGATAAAGGTCTTCTTGAAGCTGGTCAAAGCTTATTTTCTCCATTACTTGCCCGCCTCCGTTCCTGTTAAGAAATAAATGGTATCAAGGTTTATCTTATTAGCAACTGCGATGATTTCTTCTTTGGTTATTTTCTGCATATCTGTAATCCATGATTCGAGCTTAATATCTTGGTGTGCAACGACGTTATGATATAGAAGCTCGAGCAATCCCCGTGGTGTGTCCATGGTTTCAAGAATTTGGTTCCGGATGACGGCTTTTGTTTGAACAAGCTCATCGTCCGTGAAGTCACCCTTTTGCATAGCTTCCATTTGCTCGCGAATGATTTTTACAGCCTGATCATAATTTTTATTATCGATTCCCGACATGACCATCATTAAACCCTTATGGCTTTCAAGTCGGCTGGCTGCATAATAGGCGAGACTTGCCTTTTCCCGGACGTTGATAAACAGTTTCGAATGGGCAAAACCGCCAAAAATGCCGTTAAAAACCTGCAATGCAAAGTAATCGGGATTGCCGAAGACGATATTGGTCCGGTAACCCATATTTAATTTTCCCTGTTTGACATCTTGAACTTCCTTAACCTCATTTACTTCTGTTCTGTTTTGAATCTCACCGGCAGCAGTCTTTTTAGGAGTGCGGTCCTCAAATTGAAGAAGCTCCCCTGCCACAGTTTTCACTTCTTCCTCCCTTACATCTCCAATCACATAAAGGTCCATTTCATCCTCTTGAAAGGCCCTCTGAAAGTACTCAAATAAGTTTTCGGAAGTAATTGCATCCACTGCTTCAGCCTCGCCATTAACCTCTAGTGAATACAGCTCTTCTTTGCACATTTCCTGGATGAGGCGGGCATTCGAATAGCGCATTTTATCGTCATAAACTGATTGAATTCTTTGCTTTTGTGTGCGTTTTTCTTTTTCAATCGTTTCCTTGTCAAACGCCTGTCCTTTGGCATTGGGCTCTGTTAATATTTCGGCCAATAATTCAAACCCTTTTTTTAATAAAGGGGTAGGATCAGTCAAAAATTTTTCATTCGCAATTTCAATCAGAAAGCTGACAATATGATATTCACCTTTTTTGGCCAAATCAACAAATAGAGTGGCCCCGTAAAGGTCATCCAAATAGGAACGCAGCTTTGTCGTTGTTGGATATTTGGCCGAACTGGACTGCAGGACATAAGGAAGAAGCGCTCTTTTCGTAACATCCTCTTTTGATAAAGGCGCTTTCATTCTCCAGACCAGGGTATTCGTTTTATATTTATCTGTTTCAACAACATGGAGTTTATAGCCTTGCATTTGCGTTATTTTTTCAACGACTGATTCCATTTATCTTCCTCCTGTCTGTTATAGGGTCTTAACATATAATATGAAAACATTTTTCTTTATATTTTTTCCTTTCATATAAAACCTATACTATAGAACCTGTACAATTCAAGCATAAAAAAAGAACCCCCAGCAAATCTGAGGGTCCAATGAATTTTATCTGCTTCCTTTTATATAGTGGGTACCCACTGCCTTTGGGGCATCGGCACGGCCGATGAAGCCAGTTAAGGCTAGAATGGTTAACACATATGGAGCAATTAACAAATACACGTTTGGTATTTCTTTTAAGAATGGCAAGCTTGAACCAATGATACTAATACTCTGTGCGAATCCAAAGAAAATACCTGCTCCAAGTGCTCCAAGTGGATGCCATTTTCCGAAAATCATAGCCGCCAGGGCCATGAAGCCCTGTCCGCTGATGGTAGCGTGACTGAAATTAGAAGTAATGGACTGTGCATAGACAGCACCGCCGACTCCGCCAAGTGCTCCAGAAATCATTACACCTAAATAACGCATTTTAGTTACATTAATCCCCATTGTATCTGCCGCCATTGGATGTTCACCAACGGAGCGAAGACGAAGGCCGAACGGTGTTTTATAAACAACGTACCAGGCGATAATGGCAACGATAATTGCTACAAAGGATGTCCAATACGTATTTTGGAAAAAGATCTTCCCGATTACTGGGATATCTTTTAAAACAGGAACGTCAATTTTACTAAAGCCTTTGCTGATGATCCCTGTTTCCCCTTTTCCATAAATTTGTTTAACAAGGAACATAGTTAAACCAACTGCAAGTAAGTTAATGGCTACACCGGAAACGGTGTGGTCAGCACGAAAAGTGATCGATGCTAAAGCATGTAAAATCGAGAAAATCGCACCAGCAGCCATCGCCACTAAAATGGCGATCCAAGGAGTTGCATTTCCGAATGTATCAAAAAATGTTAAGTTAAACACGATGGAAGTGAATGCTCCAATAACCATTAATCCTTCGAGACCGATGTTAACGACACCGGAACGCTCAGAAAATATGCCGCCTAACGCAGTGAAGATAAGTGGAGCAGCCCATAATAGCGTGGAAGGAACAACGATCGTTAAAATATCCATTAAGCTCACTTACTTCACCTCCTTCTTACCAATTCGATCAAGAACAACTCTTATGATATAGCTTGATGCAACAAAGAATACAATGAGTGCGATTATGATATCAACAAGTTCATTTGGTACACCCGCTTCAAGCGGCATGTTTAACGCCCCAACTTTTAAAGCACCGAATAATATCGCTGAGAAGAAAACCCCTAAAGCCGTGTTTGAACCGAGCAAGGCAATCGCGATACCATCAAAACCTACACCAGTAAATCCTCCTTTAACGGCCGCATATCCGAAGGTTCCAAGTCCCTCCATCGCACCGGCCAATCCAGCAAAAGCACCGGAAATCACCATTGAAAGGATGATATTTTTATTTACATTCATGCCTGCATAATGTGCAGCATGCTGGTTAAAACCAACTGCCCGCAATTCGTAGCCTCTTGTCGTTTTTTCTAATAAGAACCACATGATAAAACAACAGGCAATAGCAAGGATTATCCCCCAGTGAAGACGTGAATAATCTGTCAGACTTTGCAGCCATTCGGAACGAAGGCTTGCTGATTCATGAATCATCTCCGTTTTGTCACCGCTTTTTGACGCCAAAACATTTCTGATAATATAGTTGGTTACATGCAGTGCAATATAGTTCATCATGATTGTCACAATAACTTCATGGACCCGGAAACGTGCTTTTAGAAAGCCCGGGATAAATGCCCAAAGGGCGCCTGCAGCTATTGCAGCCACAATGGCGAGCGGCAGATGGATAACTTTTGGTAAATCAAAGGCAACCCCAACCCATACAGCGGCCAGCCAGCCCACAATAAATTGTCCCTCGACACCGATATTAAATAGGCCGACTCGAAAGGCAAATGCTACTGCCAAACCGGATAAAATATATGGTGTAAACTGGCGAATAACTTCCCCAACATAATAAATTTCACCAAAAGCCCCGTTCCAAAGTGCTGTATAAGCGGCAACCGGGTCATATCCGCTAATTAACATAATTATGGTTCCCACGATAATCCCTAATAACACCGAAATAATCGGTGTTAAGATACCTGTTAAGCGTTTAGACATTTGCACCCGCTTCCTTTCTATTCGATCCTGCCATTAACAATCCAAGTTCTTGTTCGTCTGTATCTTTTGGATTGACAACAGCAACGATCTTCCCCTCATAAATAACAGCAATCCGGTCGCTGACATTCATAATCTCATCTAATTCAAAAGATACAAGCAAAACAGCCTTGCCATGATCGCGCTGTTCAATTAGCCGTTTGTGGATAAATTCAATCGCACCCACATCCAAGCCGCGAGTCGGTTGTGCGGCAATCAATAAATCAGGATTCCGGTCCACTTCACGGCCGATAATTGCTTTTTGCTGGTTACCTCCTGAAAGAGCGCGTGCCAATGTATATTCACTTGGTGTACGGACATCGAATTCGCTGATTAAGTTCCTTGCCTTATTATAAATTTCTTTAAAATTTAGGATTCCGCTTTTAGAAAAAGGCTTTTGATAATAGGTTTGTAAAACCATATTTTCAGCAATTGGATAATTTAATACAAGTCCATGTTTATGACGGTCCTGCGGAATGTGGCCTACCCCAGATTCCGTAATTTTTCTAGGGGTATGGTTAATTAATTCTTTGCCATTTAGTTGAATGCTGCCGCTATCAGATTTACGCAGCCCTGTAAGCGCTTCAATTAACTCAGACTGTCCATTACCGTCAACCCCTGCAATCCCGACTATTTCACCAGCGCGAACTGTTAAATCCAATCCATTAACAACCGTGACACCACGGGAATCCTTCACCATTAAATCTTTAACTACCAATACGTCTTGCTTTGGTTCAGCAGGCTTCTTTTCTGTCTTAAAGACAACTTCACGTCCAACCATCAGGCTTGCAAGTTCATTTGGATTGGTTTCACTGACAGTAACTGTATCAATCCCTTTTCCTTTGCGAATGACGGTACAGCGGTCGGCAACCTCCATAATTTCTTTTAACTTGTGGGTAATAAGAATGATAGATTTACCCTCTTTGATAAGAGTTTTCATAATTTGAATTAACTCTTTAATTTCTTGCGGTGTCAGCACAGCAGTCGGTTCGTCAAAAATTAAAATCTCAGCTCCGCGGTATAATGTTTTTAAAATTTCAACCCTTTGCTGCATTCCTACAGAGATATCGGAAATTTTCGCTTGCGGGTCAACTGATAATCCGTAACGTTCGGAAATTTGTCGAACTTCCTGTTCTGCCTTTTTAATGTCAATCCGGCCTGCAGATGTAATTTCTCTGCCAAGGATAATGTTCTCAGTTACCGTGAAGGTATCCACAAGCATAAAGTGCTGATGGACCATCCCGATTCCAAGGTCATTGGCAACGTTAGGATCGGTAATTTTTACAGGCTTTCCTTTTACTCTTATTTCTCCTGCTTCAGGTTGATACAAACCAAAAAGCACGTTCATTAAAGTTGATTTACCTGCTCCGTTTTCGCCAAGCAAGGCATGAATTTCTCCCTTTTTCAATTGGAGAGTAATGTTATCATTTGCAACAAAGCTGCCGAATTCTTTACGAATGTTTAGCATCTCGATTACATAATCCATTTTTTCTCACTCCCTGTAATGAAGGTGATGGAAATTCCGACCAACAAAAGTAAGAGGTCAGACCTTTCCAAGATTTAAAAAACAGGGATATCTCCCCATTAAAACCTTAATTGAAAGGTAGAAAATCATTTCTGCACTTCAATTAAGGTTTCATTAAGAAGGAATAAGCGGATTATCTTGAGAATATCCGCTTATTCCCTGTTAGTAGTTTTATTTTGCACTAAAGTTTTTCAATTCATCACGAGTTTGTGGAACTTTTAAGTCACCGGATTTGATTTTTTCGATATATTCTTTAACAGCTTTATCAATAGCATCTTTGCTTGGAGCTTTTGCATTAATAGGTGCTAAACCTACACCGTCTTCATGCAGGCCATATAATACCACTTCGCCGCCAGGGAAGTTTCCATCCATTGCCTTTTTGGACAAGTCTTCAACTGCAACGTCAACACGCTTTAATGCAGATGTTAAGACTACGTCCGGACCCATATCAGCTTGGTCACGGTCAACCCCGATTGCCCAGAAATCTTTGCCTGGTTCTTTCGCTTTACGGTCAGTAGCTTCCTTGAAAAGACCGTTACCAGTAGCACCAGCTGCGTGGAAGACAACGTCTGCACCAGAAGAGTACATTTTAGAGGCAATGGATTGCCCTAACTCCGCTTTGTCAAATGCACCAGAATATTGAACATCAACTTGTACTTCTGGTTTTGCAGCTTTTACACCTGCAAGGAAGCCAGACTCAAAACGCTCGATAACTGGAATTTCCATACCACCGATAAAACCGATATGATTTGTTTTTGTTGTTAAAGCAGCCGCTACACCCGCAAGGAATGCTGCTTCCTGCTCTTTAAAAAGGATACTTGCTACGTTTGGCTGTTTTACTTCAGCGTCCACGATTGCAAAATTATGATCTTTTTGTTGTTTTGCAATTTCTTCAACGGCTGCCTGCATTAAGAAGCCGATACCATATACTAAGTCAAAATCTTGTCGGGCAAGCGTATTTAAGTTTGTTGCATAGTCAGCATCTGATTTGGACTGAAGGTATGAATAACCGCCTTTTCCTTCTTTCATGCCGTTATCTTTACCGTACTTTTGAAGACCTTCCCACGCTGATTGGTTAAAGGATTTGTCATCTACACCGCCGACGTCAGTAACCATTGCTACAGAGAATGATTTTCCTTTTTCTCCGCCTTTTGATGTTTCAGTTCCTTTGTTGTCATCACTTTTTCCACAAGCACCTAATAGTGTTCCAGCAGCAAGAACAAGTGATAACGCCATTCCAACTTTACGCTTTTTCAAGGTATTTTCCCCCTAAGAATGTTTGTTTGTTTGTTAGTAGTAATGTTAAAGCATGGACTGTTTGCGTTTTCATTGCCAATAAAAAAAAATTAAATACGTTTCCTGAGCACATGAAAACTAAATTTGTCCGCTTTAAAATAGTTTACTGAAAAAAGGACAGGTTCATCCATTTCATCGAAATGCATTTGTTTTAAAACCAATAATGCAGTTTCGGGGTCACATTCCAATATTGGGGAAATTTTCTCATGATAGCCAATTGGCTCGATTTGTGCAACCGCATATGTAATCTTTCTGTTAGCTTCTTCTACCAAAATGTTGAAGATTGATTCTTCACCATGTAAAAAGGTTTCCGGCAGTATATGTGATGGAACCTTGTCAATGCAATAAACGACCGGTTCTCCATTTGCGGTTCTTACTCTCTCGATCACGACTATTTCCTCATCAGCGGAACATGAGAATCGACGAATATCCTCTTCCGTTGGGCTTTGAGTTGACGATCTTAAGAAAATGGTCCCTGGTTTCATGCCAGCCTGCTTAATCATGTCAGTAACACTGCTAAGCTGTTCAATCCCTGATGTAAACAATGGCTTTGCGTTTACAAACGTACCAACCCCATGGCGCCTGATAATCACATTTTCCTCTTCAAGAATCCTAAGAGCTTCTCGAAGTGTAGCCCTGCTGACACCAAGCTGCTTGGCAAGATCGAATTCTGATGGCAGTTTTTCCTTTTCTTTGTATATGCCATCATCAATATCCTGCTTAAGCCGATCGATTACTTGTAAATATAAATGCCGTGTATCTGACTTGATGGACATGCTGCTTTCCTCCAGCCTTTTTCCTAAGACATCAGACCTCTGATATCATTCCTACTAATCGGAATAATCTTATCATGTTTTCTGTGAGAAATAAATAGAAATTCATAATTTTGTCGAAAAAAGACGAAATCATAAAAATCATTATTCCCCACTATTACTATCTTATCAATTCCTGTTAAAAATAGAATAAAAAAAGAGTCAGAAGACCCTTTTTTTATGAGCTTTTTTCTTCGTTTGGCTTAGTAATTAAGACCGCACGAGGTTTGCTTCCTTCGTATGGCCCCACCACGCCACGGAGCTCCATTTCGTCAATCAGTCTTGCTGCTCTTGTATAGCCAATCCGGAAGCGGCGCTGCAGCATTGATACAGATGCTGTTTGCATCTCAACAATCAATTCAACTGCCTCTTCATATAATTCGTCATCAACCTCTCCAGCTGCCTCTGGAATATCATCAGGGATCATTTCCTCCTGATACTGTGCCTTTTGCTGGGAGATAACAAATTCAACCGTGTCCTCTACTTCTTGATCGGATAGGAAGGCACCCTGTACGCGGACCGGTTTTGTCGCACCGACCGGCATAAAGAGCATGTCCCCTCTGCCGAGAAGCTTTTCCGCCCCGCCCATGTCGAGGATTGTTCGCGAGTCTGTTCCACTTGATACGGCGAAAGCGATGCGGGAAGGAATATTGGCCTTGATGACCCCGGTGATGACATCGACGGATGGCCGCTGGGTCGCAATAATAAGATGAATCCCGGCCGCACGGGCCATCTGCGCTAGACGAGTAATGGAATCCTCTACATCTGAAGAGGCAACCATCATTAAATCTGCAAGCTCGTCCACTATAACGACAATATATGGCAATAACGGCTGCTTATCATTTTCTTCAAGATTATGTTTTCTAACATGATCGTTATATCCTTCAATATTCCTTGTTCCGGTATGGGAGAATAATTCATATCGTCTCTCCATCTCACTGACAACCTTTTTCAACGCCTGTGAGGCCTTTTTGGGTTCTGTCACTACCGGCGCGAGCAGATGTGGAATTCCATTATAAACATTTAACTCGACCATCTTCGGGTCAATCATCATTAATTTAACTTCATGGGGCTTTGCCCGCATTAAAATGCTCGTGATTATCCCGTTGATACATACACTTTTTCCGCTTCCTGTTGCTCCGGCGACAAGCAGGTGGGGCATTTTATTTAATTCTGCCAGCACGGCCTCGCCTGTAATATCCCTGCCAAGAGCAATCATTAGTTTGGCATCCGGCTTATCATTTTGCGTTGCTTCTAATACCTCTCTTAATGAAACCATCGCGATTTCAGAATTAGGAACCTCTATACCAATCGCTGATTTTCCTGGAATCGGGGCTTCAATTCGAATATCTTTCGCTGCCAGGGCCAATGCCAAGTCGTCACTTAGACTGACGATTTTGCTGACTTTAACACCGATATCAGGATGAACTTCGTATTTAGTCACAGCAGGCCCTAGGTGTACCTGTGTGACGCGGGCTTTGACCCCGAAGCTTTGAAAGGTTCTTTCAAGTTTGGCTGCATTCTTGTTAATTAGCTCATACTCACCACTTTGGTCAGTTTTCTTAGGAAGTTTTAGAAGCCTGAGCGGCGGCAATTCATAGGCTGCATTTTCCACTTCAGCGAATGAAATAGGCGGAGAATTGTCTTCCTCGGGTTCATCCTGCTTGCTCCTTCTGCTCTTTGCCGGTTCTCGCTGCGGTCTTTCCCTTGGAAGCTCCTCCTGATATGCTCGATCCGCAAAATTGGAGATTAATGGTTCAGGGATGACCGCCTCGTCCACACCAGCCACAGTCTGCGGCTCAGGAACATTTACGGCAGTCTCCGGAGTCCGAGTCCGCCTGTTTTCTTGGGCCTGCCTTCTTTGATTGCTCCGTTCGGTCCGCCTTTCCTGCTGTTTCAGTTTCCATTCTGTTACATCCGTTTTAAAGGCTTGCCACTGGGTTTTTGAAAAGCCAAAAACCCCCATCAAGATTTTTGCTACGAAATCACCAAATGATTTGCCTGTTAATAAAATAATCCCTACTAAAATAAAAATAAAGGCAATGATTTTTGTACCGGTTTCTGCAAATAAATAATGAAACAGAGCAAACAATATGGCCCCAAGGATTCCTCCTCCCAGATCATGTGTACTAGTTTCACCCCGGACCTCCATCATGAATAACTCCCATGTATTGTTAATGACACTGGGGTTTTTAAATTTCCCATTATTGCTCAGCAGATCAAACAACGTAACGTGACTCAAAAGAAGAATAGCTGAAACAATAAAATAACTGCCTACAAGTTTAATATGAAAGAAAAATGGAATCTCCCTTTTCCACATTAAATAAATACTCAGTATTACTAGCCCCAATAAACTAAGCATATACCATTCACCCATCCAAAAACGGAAGAACAGGACGGTCGCTCTCCCGACGGCCCCAAGCTTTGCAATTGAAATAATCGCCAATGCTAGGATTGCCAGTGCCGATAATTCATATTGGACCGTTCGTTTTAGCTGGTTATCTCGTCTTTTCGGTTGTCGTTTCTTTTTCTTGGCCATGCAATCACCTTATATTTTTGATTTTATTCTTATGATGCCTCGACTTTTTTATGATAAAGGCAGAAAAGCAGCCTTATTTTGGCTGCTCTTGTCTCTTTACCCTTATTATACCATAATGCATTAATAGATTTCCGTCATCCTTATTGAATTGAAAAAGAAATTTTTGCACCAGGGCAAATCTGATCATTTAAAAAATGCTGAGGATCACTGCTTAAAACTTTGACGACTTGAAAACTTAGCTGATCTGTTTGTTCTACTAATAAAGGGATGCCCTGATAGGTAATCATTTGCTGATTTTTGAAGCTTTCCGGATCATCTGGAAAAATTAGCTCCTTCGGCATCATAGTATACAAAATCATTGAATTATCCCCTCATTGTTATTCTTTTTCAACTCAATTAATTCGTTTAACTTCTTCATGGCATGGCCAAGGCCGCCTACTTCGTCTATCAATCCATATTTCACTGCTTCTTCGCCAATTACGTTTGTTCCAATATCCCTCGTTAAATTTCCTTTTGCAAACATTAATTCTTTAAAAGTTTCTTCCGATATGCTTGAGTGCTTGGTTACAAAATTAACAACCCGCTCCTGCATTTTGTCCAAGTATTCAAAGGTTTGCGGGACTCCGATAACCAGCCCAGTCAAGCGGATTGGATGAATCGTCATCGTTGCGGTTTCAACAATGAAAGAATGAGTGCAGGAAACAGCTATCGGCACACCAATCGAATGGCCTCCTCCCAAGACAATTGAAACAGTAGGTTTTGATAAGGTAGCCAGCATTTCCGAAATGGCCAGTCCTGCCTCAACATCACCGCCTACCGTATTTAAGATAATCAATACTCCTTCAATATTAGGGTTTTGTTCTATTGCTACAAGCTGGGGAATAATATGTTCATATTTTGTCGTTTTGTTTTGCGGTGGAAGCGCCATATGCCCCTCAATTTGTCCCACAATAGTCAAACAGTGAATTTTTGAATCGGCAGATAATTGCGGGACATTCGTTTGACCTAGTTGCTGTATTTTTTCTATTAAAGGAGAAGCAGACTTTTCCTCTTTTTGCGGTTCAGCGCCCCCTGGATTCTCCGCATCATTTCTAATAAAATTGTTATTCATCCCAATACTCCCTTCACGCATGATATCTTTTAGTATTTGCCTATGGAGTAAATTCATGCTTGAAAAATAAATATCAAAAAGGCCTGTCCCCCGCTGCATTGAGATAAAGCAGCGGGAGCAGGCCCCTAATATTTATACTTCCATTATGATTGGCAGAATCATCGGCCGTCTTTTTGTTTTTTCAAATAGGTAACGATTTAAATCATCTCTAATTTCCTGCTTTAAGCTTGACCATTCAAAGCTTTCCTTGGCAATATTTCTTTCAACGATATCGCGGACTAATTTATTTGAGTCATCCATTAACTTTTCAGACTCTCGGACATAAACAAATCCCCTTGAGATAATTTCCGGTCCGGCGGCAATTTTCTTTTCCTGCTTTGTCAGGGTGACCACAACTATTAATATGCCATCCTGAGACAATAATTTACGATCCCGCAGCACAATGTTCCCTACATCGCCTACGCCAATTCCATCAATCAGGACATTTCCGGATGGCACTTTACCTGTAATAGCAATCTTTCCATCCTTCCATTCCACTACGTCACCGCGATCTGGAATGGCAATTTGCTCATCGCGAAGACCACATTCCATTGCAATTTTCCGATGGGCTTTCAACATCCTGTATTCGCCGTGAACAGGAATAAAGAATTTAGGCTTCATCAGGTTAATCATAAATTTTAATTCTTCTTGGCTGCCATGGCTTGAAACATGGATGGTTCTTTTTCCGGAAACAACAATAGCGCCAGCTCTAAACAACATATCAATTGTTTTAAATAAAAATACTTCGTTGCCCTTTAGCGGCGAGGCGGCTATCAAGACAGTATCACCCGGCTGAATATTGATCAGCTTATGTGTCTGCTTGGCCATTTTTTGCAGCGCTTCTATCGGTTCACCCTGGCTTCCAGTCATCAACACAGCAATTTCCTTGTCTTGGTAGTTCTTAATCTCATCAATAGAGATGATTAAATCATCCGCAACCTCTAAATACCCTAAATCCATAGCGATATGGTAAATTCGCTCAAGGCTTTTTCCTACTACTGCGACTTTACGCTTGTTCTCCTTGGCTGCATCAAAAATATGCTGAATTCTATTAATATCTGATGCAAAGCAGGCAGCAATAATCCGCCCCGGAGCATTGTAAAAAGCGTTCGACAATTCGCGCTCAACAATCGCTTCAGACGTTGTATATCCCGGCTTTTCAGCTTCAGTACTGTCTGACAGCAAGCATAATACACCTTGTTCACCGATGGCTGCCATTTTTCCAATCTCCGGCTTATAAAGCCTGGTGGCAGCCTGATCAAATTTAAAGTCGCCCGTGTAAACAATGATTCCTTCGGAAGTGTGGATACAAACCCCAACTGAATCTGGAATACTATGGTTTGTCCTAAAAAAGCTTACTTGGACAGTATCTAAATCGAGAACCATATTAGAATCTATTTCAATAAAGTTAGCTTTTCTATTAAAGTCCTGCTCCTTTAATTTGGCTCCTGCCAGTGCAAGTGTCAGTTTCATTCCATAGACTGGTACATCGATCTGCCGAAGTATGTATGAAAGAGCCCCGATATGGTCTTCATGTCCATGCGTTAAAAATATTGCTTTAACACGGTCCTTATTCTCCTTCAAGTAAGTGATATCAGGTATTACCATATCAATGCCCAACATCTCTTCCTCGGGGAACATTAGCCCGGCATCAATGACGAATATGTCCTTGTCCACTTCCACCAAATACATATTCTTTCCGATTTCCCCTAATCCACCAAGTCCAATTATCTTGATAGATTGATTTTTTTTCTTTATCAAATCCTTTTCCTCCTAAACCTAAGTTGCTCCGATCGAAATCAGTTAGGTTTATTATACTTGAAATCAGAAAACCTTTACAATGGTAAAAAAGGAAAAAACCAACCGAGCATTTGTCGGTTGGTTTACTCCCATTTATTTCTGATTTAAAATTTCAATCAAATCAGCCCGTTCCAGCTCTGTCAATCCCACTAGCGGCAATCGAACGGATCCAACATCCAAGCCTTTGATCTGCAGTGCTGTTTTCACAGGTGCTGGACTTGGAGCAACAAATAATCCCTGCATTATCGGGAGCAGACGTTGATGCAATTTGGCTGCCCGTAGATTTTCTCCGTCAAAAAACGCCTTTACCATCTCTTGTAATTCATTGCCAATGACATGCGAGGCAACTGAAACAACCCCTGCTCCCCCGATGGACAGCACAGGCAGCGTGACCGCATCATCGCCGCTGTATAATGCAAAGTTATCATCGGTATTAGCAATTATATGCGTCATGGCATTTAAATCCCCACTCGCTTCTTTCACAGCCACAATATTGGGTATTTTTGACAAGCGGATAATCGTATCCGGGTGAATTGTCACGACCGACCTGCTCGGGATATTGTAGACCATTACCGGAAGGGTAGTTGATTCGGCGATTGCTTTAAAATGCTGGTATAGACCCTCTTGATTCGGTTTATTGTAATACGGTGCAACCAGCATAAAAGCATCAACACCGACCTGCTCCGCTTTTTTTGTCATCTCAATTGATGCGTACGTATTATTGCTTCCTGTTCCAGCAATTACAGGGATTCGTTTGTTTACGGCTTTCACAACATGGCTGAATAATGCCAGTTTTTCTTCTTTTGATAAGGTTGGTGATTCACCTGTTGTACCTGCCACAACAAGTGAATCTGTACCATTATCTATTAAATAATTGATTAGCTTCGTGGTTTTGCCAAAGTCAATATGCCCTTTGCTATCAAAAGGCGTTACCATTGCAGTGGATACTCGCCCGAAATGAACCATTTTATTACTCCTTTCGAAACTTTCGCTCCCTAAATCTGGTGCTCCTAACATCCTATTCAAAAGGTTCTCTTAAAAATCCAAGGTATTTAATTCTAGTGATTCATCTTCAAGGTGAAAGGCACTATGCAAGGCGTTTACTGATTTTACTAAATCCTCCTGCTTAACAAGGACCCAAATCGTCGTATGGCTGTCTGCTGATTGTAGAATTCGGATTCCTTGATTTGAAAGAGCAGTTACTATCTTTGAAGTAACTCCCGGAACTCCTGCGATCCCGGCACCTACTACGGAAACCTTGGCACATTGACGTTCAACCTCAGGCTCGTGTCCCAATTCATTTAGTACGCGGATTGCTTTATCTGTCATTTCTTCTGTAACCGTATATACAACTCCGCTTGGAGAAATGTTGATAAAATCCACACTAATCTTCTCATTTGCCATCGCTTTAAATACTTCTGCCTGCAGGTAGTACTGTTCCTTTTTGGCAAAAACCTTTATTTGCGAAACGTTTGAAACATGGGCAATTCCCGTTACCAGCCGTTCCTTGATGTCACTGCCTCGATTATTTTTATTGAAAGAAGTCACCAATGTTCCCTCGGATTCTGAATAAGTGGAACGAATCCGAATCGGCACCTTTGCTTGCATTGCAATTTCAACTGCCCTAGGGTGAATGACCTTTGCTCCCTGATAGGCCATATTACAAACCTCTGTATAGGTAACAACTGATAACGGCCGGGCATTTTCGGCAATACGCGGGTCAGCAGTCATAATTCCTTCTACATCGGTAAAAATATCAATCCACTCAGCATTAAGTGCGGCTCCCAAGGCAGCAGCGGATGTATCGCTGCCGCCGCGGCCAATCGTCGTCACATCGCCATTTTTGGCTGCTCCCTGGAATCCGGCAACCACGACGACATCATGGCTTTCCAGTTCCCTAAGCAAGCGGTCGCACTTCATCTCGACAATTTTGGCATTGGTATGGTCGTTATTGGTTCTAAATCCTGCTTGCGCACCAGTTAATCCCGTTGCATTAATACCGCTCTCAAGCAGCATATTGGTAAAGACAATGCTAGAGATTACTTCTCCACAGGATAGCAATAAATCATGCTCACGTTTAGAAATGTTACTTGTATTGCCGCCTATCAGGGACAGTAACGTGTCGGTTGCATAAGGATCGCCCTTTCTTCCCATCGCGGATACGACAACGACTACTTTATAGCCTTCAGCCAGTGCTTTTTCGATATGTCCCTGCGCATATTTCCTGCTAGTTTCATCTTTGACGGAGGTTCCGCCAAATTTTTGAACAATGATTTTCATGGTAAACACCAAAACCTGCCTTTATTTTTTTACAAGTCCTAACTCCACTAATCTTTGTGCGATTTGAACGGAATTCCAGGCTGCTCCTTTAAGAAGATTGTCTGAAACTACCCACATGTGAAATCCCTTGCTATTATCGATGTCATTTCTGATTCTTCCGACAAAGACCTCATTCTTACCGACACAGTCAGCTGGCATCGGGTATACCTGGTTTTCTGGATCGTCTTGCAGAATCACTCCAGGTGCATCTTTAAGAAGGGCTTTGATTTCTGCGGCGCTCACATTATCCTCTTCAATTTCAAAATAAACAGATTCGGAATGTCCTACAGCTACAGGCAGTCGAACACAAGTCGCGGAAACTTGAAGCTCCGGAAGATGCATGATCTTTTTCGTTTCATTAATCATTTTCATTTCTTCATAGGTATAGCCATTTTCTTGGAATTTATCAATTTGCGGAATCGCATTAAAAGCAATCTGATAGTGTTTTTTATCAGATTTCACAGGTAAAATTTGTGGTTCATACGATTCTTCATTTAAAATTGCCTTTGTCTGTTGAAGAAGTTCTTCTACCGCTGCAGCACCTGAACCAGAAACAGCTTGGTAGGTGGAAACAATAATTTTTTTCAAGCCAAACTTTTGACGGATTGGTTCTAATGCAACCACCATCTGGATGGTGGAACAATTTGGATTAGCAATGATTCCATTATGTTCAAATAAGTCTTTTTCATTAACTTCTGGAACAACTAAAGGAATATCTGTGTCCATACGGAATGCACTGGTGTTGTCAACGCAAACTGCACCGCGTTTTGCTGCCTCAGGAGCTAATTCCTTGGAGACGCTACCGCCCGCACTGAACAATGCGATATCTACACCTTCAAAGCTCTCTGGCTTTGCTTCTTGCACTGTATATTCACGGCCATTTATATCGACCTTTTTTCCTGCCGAACGAGCGGAGGAAAGCAGGGTTAACTCTCTAATTGGAAAGTTTTCTTTCAATAAAGTTTGGATCATTTGTTGGCCAACAGCGCCTGTTGCTCCGACAACTGCAACGTGAAATCCATTTTGATGACTCATTCTAGTTCCCCTTCCTATTCACTGGCCGGTTATTCCTTTGTTTAAGATTTCGTGATGCCAGTATAGTAATATTTTATGAATTGTTTCCATCAGCGGATTAACATATTAACCCACTGATGAAAGATTAATTTATTTTATCATATTATTTGAAAGAAATAACCTTTTTTAATGAAGGGAAAGGAATTTAGGCCTCATCTTTGTATCTTTCAACCAATACTGGCTGAATCTGTCTACCTTCCATTGCTGCTTCCACTGTTTCCGGAAGCATTGTCATTCTCGCCACCATCGAATTTGGTTTATTAACAGGGTCATCCTGTCCGTAAGGAATAAAGAAAATGTTTTTAGTGGCCATCAGTCTCATCAAGTTTACACCATTTAACCCTAAAGCGTCATTCGTGGAAATACCTAAGACAACCGGCTTTAAATTTCGAAGCGTTGCTTTTGCCGCCATTAAAACAGGGCTGTCATTCATGGCATTGGCAAACTTGCTCATCGATACTCCTGTTAAAGGAGCAATTACCATACAATCGAGAGGCATTTTCGGTCCTAACGGTTCTGCCTTTACAATGGAATCAATTAGGTTATTGCCAGTTAAATCGACAATTCGCTGGACCCAATCTTCGCCTTTGCCAAAGCGGGTATCGGTATTTTTAACCGTAAAGGTTACAATCGGAACCACCTCGGCGCCGGCCTGCACCAGTTTTTCAATTTCCGGAAAAACAGCGTCATACGTACAATGTGAACCTGTTAATCCAAAACCAATTCTTTTACCTTTTAAACTCATTTTCCATTCCCCTTTCGATCTGGTTGTGTCTCGGAAAGCAGCTGGGATAGGACATCTGCTAAAATTTGCCCCGCTGTTTTGGGAGCGACAATTCCAGGCAGGCTGGGTGCAAGAAGGGCTTTGATTCCTCTCTTTTCTGCGTAACGAAAATCGGTTCCTCCCGGTTTTGAGGCAATGTCGATTATAATGGTATGTGCGGGCAGTTTGGCAATTACTGCTGCATTAACAATTGGCTGCGGGATTGTATTGATTAAAATGTCTGTACCTGACACTTCCTTTTCGATATTACTTAATTGAAACGGTGTCAGTGCCATTTCCGTAATTCTAGCAAGATGCTCGCTTTTTCTTGCCCCGACTTTTACTTTTGCTCCCAATGCGTGAAACGCTCTGGCAATACTCATACCGCACCGTCCCAACCCGAGGACCGTTACATTAGAACCATGAATAGTAAAGTCAGTATGCTGGATGGCCATCATAAGTGTTCCTTCAACAGTCGGAATCGAATTATAAATGGCTACATCGTCTCTTGAAAACAACTGAACTAGATTTTTACTTGTTTGCTTTACAATCCCGGTTAAATAGGAATTGCTTATTCCTGAATAAATAGTACAATGCTCAGGAGTTTTCGAAAGAATATCCTCTGTTAAGACCACTTTCTCGTTTGAGAAAATCGTCTCTACTTGACCTTCTAAATTTGTGCCAGCAACTGGCAGAATAATGGCATCAATATTCGAAAAGTCAACCTCGGAGATTTTCTCCTTGACTGCACCGGTAAAGGCATGGTCAAGCTGTTCAAATCCAATCAGCGCTAGTTTAGCATCTAATTCAGTTAACTTCCGGATAATTTCCAGCTGCCTGGCATCACCACCAATAACGGCTATCTGCATCCCTGTCAGCATGAAAACATTCACCTTCTTTTTTAAAGAATCCATTCAATTTTTCTTTTGTTCTTTATCACTTCCCCATCTTATGTAAGAAAGTTTCAATCGGTGAGTTTTCCATGCGGGAATATACAAAAAAGCCCAAGCAAATTAAATTGCTTGGGCTTTTTACTGTCTTTTTACTACTTATTTTATTTTAATTATTCAACACATTAACTTCTAATAATGTTATTAAGGTTAAGGCTGTGAAAAGGTCTGTTGATTTGCGCTCCATGTGCTTCGCTTTCCGCGGGCGTGCCGGGGAGCCTCCTCGGCGCTAAAGCGCCGAGGAGGCTTCAGGACCTCCCCGCGGAAAGCGAGTTCCCGGAGCGGAAATCAACAGGCCCATTTGCAGGGACCATCAATATTAATCTTCTTCCGGAACATCTATGATGATCATATCTGATCCAATCTTTTTAATGTGCTGCCAGGGTACTCTTATTTCATCCCCTTGCTTTCTCAATCCAAACCATTTGACAGAAGGGATTAAGAGTGCCTGGATTTGACCTGTGCTTTCATTTATTTCTAGATCTGTTTGGCCCAAGACACCCAGGCGCTCTGCTTTTTTTACATCGACAATTTCTTTACCGCTTAATTCACTCAACCTCATATAAGCCGCCCCCTATTTCTCACTTTACTATATATTTATAGAGGGAAGTCCTTATTTAGAATAAAGAAAAAACAGTTCACTGAAGCAAACTGTTTTTTCGTTGATTATGCTAAATTGGTTGGAAATTCTCCGTCTGGGCTGATTAACGACACGGAATACTTATCATTAAATACATCCCTTGCCATTTTGTCTACGCCTTCTTTTGTCACTGCATCAATTTGTTCAATGATTTCATCAAGAGAGCGATGGCGTTTTAAAAGAAGTTCATTTTTTCCGTTCCGGCTCATCCGGCTGTTCGTACTTTCCAGACTTAACATAAGACTGCCCTTCAGCTGTTCCTTGCTGTTCGTTAATTCCTTTTCCGTTATGCCTGTTTGTTTTAATTTATCAAGCGTTTCCTGAACAGTATCAAACAAGACATTTAATTGCTTTGCACCGGTACCGCCGTAAATGGTCACAATGCCGCTGTCTTGATAAGCAGAATGGTATGAAAAAACGGAATAAGCTAATCCCCGTTGCTCACGTACCTCTTGAAATAATCGGGAGCTCATGCTTCCACCCAAAATATTATTCAAGGTAATCAAGCTATAGATATCTTCATGACCAACCTTTAATCCTTTAAACCCAATACAAAGGTGGGCCTGTTCAGTTTCCTTTTTCCGTGAGATTCGGTTGGCATGGAAAACAGGAACATTTTCTTGTACTGCTGAATTACCGCCTTGGTAGGAGCCAAAGTAGGCTTCCACTTCTTGAATGAAGCTTTCTGGAACATTACCTGCAATCGAAATCACAACATTTTCAGGTGTGTATCGTTCATGGATATATTCCTTTAACGAATTGCCAGTAAACGAGTTTAAAGTTTCTTCTGTTCCTAGAATTGAATAGCCAAGCGGATGGTCTTCATAAACAGCCCTGCTCAGCAAATCATGGACAATATCATCAGGTGTATCTTCATACATCTTTATTTCTTCTAAAACCACATTTTTTTCTTTCTTTAATTCCTCTTCCACAAAGGTAGAATTAAAAAACATATCTGCCAATACATCCAAAGCAAACTTTGAATGGGTATCAAGTACCTTAGCGTAATAGCATGTGTATTCCTTTGAGGTAAACGCATTTACCTGACCGCCAATGCTGTCAAAGGATTCTGCAATTTCTTTGGCAGTTTTGGTAGTGGTTCCTTTAAAAAACATATGTTCGAGGAAATGGGAAATCCCGTTTGTCTCGGGATTTTCATCTCTTGATCCCGTACCAATCCAGATACCAATGGCAACGGACCTTACGGTAGGGATTTGTTCTAAAACAATTCTTGCTCCATTTTGGCATGTGTATTTGTTAATCATCGACTTCCTCCTGTCTATAAACAGCAGATGCTACTTCCCAATTGTTAATTATACCTATAATCACTATATTCTCCAACTTTTAGGTATTTCTTTCCTAAATTTATTTTATGACCCTTTCCTCGCTCATTAATTCAGAAACGGTCCCAATCTCCAAATTCTTTTTTTCGATTAAGGTAATTAATCGATCTAAAGATTTTGCCGTCGATTCGGTTGGATGCATAAGAATTAACGAACCATTTCCAATCTTGCCCATTACTCGATTTATCAAGGCTTCTGGAGATGGCTTTCTCCAGTCAACTGTATCTACCGTCCACATAACTGTTTTCATGTTTAATTCATGAGCGATTTTTACTGTTTCGTCGCGATAACTGCCGCTCGGAGGAGCAAACCATTCTGTCTTTTTATCGGTCACCGCTTCGATCACTTCATTTGTTTTCACCATTTGTTCTCTAGCTTGTGCTGCTGTAAGCTTTGCCATATCCGGGTGGGAATACGAATGGTTCCCTACCTCATGCCCGGCACTGACAATCATTTTGGCCAAATCAGGATTCTTTTTTGCCCAGTTACCTTCTAGAAAAAAACTTGCCGATACGTTATGATTTTTTAACGTTGCCAGCATATCTGATAAATATTCATTTCCCCAGGCGACGTTAATGATAAAGCTAACCATCGGTTTATCGGGGTGCCCCTTATAAATAGGCGAGGGCGGCAGATCCTTAAGCTGCACTTTAGGCTTAACCTGTTTATAGACAAGCTTCTTCTCATCAAAAGTGCCTTTCTTTTTCATATTTTGATAAGAAGCAGTCAGATCAACTGCAAGGCCATTGTATCCCGGTATCGCCTTCCAAACCGGATCGATTTTCGCATCTGAAGGCGGTTTCTCATATTCAGGCGCATTTTTTAAAATGCTTTGGTATAAGGAATCCGTCTCCTTTACTGCAGGAAGTGCTGATTCCTTTAAGGCGGAAACATAATTATGTACAATAGGACTATTAACAATAAGGAAAGCAGCAAGCACAATTACCGCGATAATTATATTTTTTTTCATTCTTCCTCTTCCCCCTTCTATACAGATTATGACGAGCAGGGACAAGGTAGAACGATGATAAAGCATGCTAATAGAAAAAGCAAAAGTCAGGAGCGGTCTCCTGACTTTTTAAACAATTATTGATTTTGTTCAGCTTTTTCCTTCTGTTCCTTAAGGACAGCTTTACGCGATAAATTAACGCGGCCTTGTTTATCAATTTCGGTCACTTTTACTAAAATTTCGTCGCCGATTTTAACGACATCTTCCACTTTTCCTACCCGCTCTTCTGCTAGTTCAGAAATATGGACCAATCCGTCTTTACCGGCAAAGATTTCGACGAAGGCACCGAATTTTTCAATCCGTTTTACTTTACCAAGATACAATTGCCCAACCACAACTTCACGAACAATATCTTCGATAATTTGTTTTGCCTTTTGATTCATTGCTGAGTCAGTAGAAGCAATAAAAATGGTTCCATCCTGCTCGATGTCAATCTTAACCCCAGTTTCTTCAATAATTTTGTTAATTTGCTTCCCACTAGGTCCAATAACATCGCGGATCTTATCCGGATTAATCGTCATCGTCAGAATTTTTGGCGCAAACCGTGAAAGTTCAGATCTTGGTTCAGCAAGAGTAGCAAGCATGGAATCAAGGATTTGCATTCTTCCAACCTTGGCTTGCTGCAAAGCTTCTTCTAATATTTCACGGGATAGACCTTCAATTTTAATGTCCATTTGCAATGCGGTAACACCTTTTGCTGTACCGGCAACTTTAAAATCCATATCGCCAAGGTGGTCTTCCATTCCTTGAATATCTGTTAAAACAGTATAATGTTCACCAGATTTTACGAGACCCATGGCAATACCAGCAACTGGTGCTTTAATTGGTACACCGGCATCCATCATTGCTAATGTACTCGCACAAATACTTGCCTGCGAAGTTGAACCATTTGATTCAAGAACCTCGGATACTAAGCGGATTGTATATGGAAAATCCTTTTCAGATGGAACTACCGGTTCGAGGGCACGTTCCCCTAGAGCACCGTGACCGATTTCGCGGCGGCCTGGCCCGCGGATTGGTCCTGTTTCCCCAACGCTGAAGGAAGGGAAATTATAATGGTGCATAAAGCGTTTTTCCTCTTCAATTCCAAGGCCATCAAGAATTTGCACATCCCCCATTGCACCAAGGGTACAAATGCTTAACGCTTGGGTTTGTCCTCTTGTAAATAAGCCAGAACCATGGGTACGCGGCAGGATCCCTACTTGGGAAGATAAAGGACGAATCTCATCAATCTTTCGGCCGTCTGGACGAACTTTTTCAACCGTGATTAAGCGGCGAACTTCACCTTTGACCATCTTGTCCAAAATTTGCTTAACCTGCTTAATAACATCATCAGCAGCTTCCTGCTCTGCGAATTTTGCCATTACCTGATTTTTCACCTCAGTGATGGCGTCTTCCCTGGCGTGTTTCTCCGGAACTTGAATGGCACTAATCATGTCTGTTTCACACATTTCTCGTACCTTCGCTTCAAGCTCCTGATCTAATTCGTACAGAGAAATCTCTCTTTTTTCTTTGCCAATTTCGGAAACAATTTTTTCCTGGAACGCAATTAACTTCTTGATTTCTTCATGACCAAACATAATAGCCTCAAGCATGATTTCTTCCGGAACCTCATCGGCACCTGCTTCAACCATGTTAATTGCATCCTTTGTACCGGCAACAGTTAAATGGATATCACTTTTTTCAGCTTGTTCCACGGTTGGATTGATGACAAATTCATTATTAACCCGGCCAACAACGACACCGGCAATCGGGCCCTCAAACGGTATGTCTGATACACTTAGGGCCAATGAAGAACCGAACATCGCGGCCATTTCCGTAGAACAATCTTGATCTACACTCATAACCATACTGATTACTTGAACTTCATTACGAAAACCGTCTGCAAAAAGAGGACGTATTGGTCTGTCAATCAATCGGCTTGCCAGAATGGCTTTTTCACTTGGCCGTCCTTCCCGTTTAATAAAGCCTCCGGGAATCTTTCCGACAGCATATAATCTTTCTTCATAATTTACTGTTAAAGGAAAAAAGTCTAGGTTCTTAGGTTCCTTAGACGCTGTTGCCGTACTTAAAACGGCAGTGTCTCCATAGCGGACTAAGACTGCACCGTTAGCTTGTTTGGCTAGTTGGCCAATTTCAACTGTCAGTTTGCGGCCGGCCCACTCCATGGAATACTCATGTTTTTGCTGCTCCATATTTTTACCCCTCTCTATCCAAATCACTTAGGAGGATGATGCGACATACTCGCTATAATCATCGTTCTAATTTACCTATAAAAAAGCGAAACGCTTGTGGTGTCAAACCAAATTAGTATTAGTATGCACAAAAAATCATGACTTAAAAAATTATGTATAAAATATTCAATAATCTTTTAAAAGCTAACAAAAAAGCGGGATAAATCCCGCTTCTGTAAACTAACGACGTAGACCAAGCTTATTGATTAATACGCGGTAACGTTGAACATCTTTGTTACGCAGGTAAGTCAAAAGATTACGACGTTTACCAACCATTTTCAAAAGACCACGGCGTGAATGATGATCTTTCTTGTGAGTACGTAAGTGCTCGTTCAAATTGTTGATTGATTCTGTAAGGACAGCGATTTGAACTTCAGCAGATCCTGTGTCGTTCTCATGAGTTTTATACTCATTGATGATTTCGTTTTTACGTTCTTGTGTGATTGCCATCCAGGTTCACCTCCTATTTCTCAATCCCCTCATGCCGAGCAAGCGTCGGTGAATTCGACTTGCCAAGCAAAGGTTCATTTGGTACGTATTTAAGAATACAATGTTTTGTCGCAAAATGCAAGTTCAATCCATCATATATTATAGGAAAACTTCTCTTCTTCTATACATCAAGCAGCTTGTGTTTTTCCGCAAAATATTCCAAAGCCTTGTTTTTATCTTTTTCAATTTGCTTTACAAGTTCTTCAATTCCAGAAAACTTTTGTTCATTTCGCAGGAATAGATGCCACTCAATTACCGCATCTTCCCCGTAGATATCCTGATTAAAATCAAATAAATGAACTTCTATCGACAGCTTGACTGCCTCCTTATTAAAGGTAGGCTTATAGCCAACATTGCAAACACCAATGTGCATAATACCGCTAACCATCATCCTTACCGCATAAACACCTGTAGGGGGAGTAATGTATTCATCATTTAGTTCTATATTAGCCGTCGGAAAACCAATAGTCCTTCCGCGTTTATCACCGTGGACGACATGCCCTGAAGTTGTGTAATATCTTCCCAAAAGGTGTCCAAGTTCCTCAACTTTCCCCTCTTTTAGAAGCCGGCGGATTCTGGTCGAACTCACCTTTTCGTTCCCCTCGGTAAATTCCGGTATAACAGAAAAGGTAAATTTCTCTCTGGAGTGAAATGGAATGGTCTCCATCGTCCCTTTGCCCATTCGGCCATAGGTAAAATCAAAGCCTGCAGTAACGTGCTGCACATTCAGCCCGATGACAAATTGGTCTATAAATTCCTGAGGCAGCAGATTGGCGAATTCTACGGTAAAGTGAACGACAAAAAGATAATCAATTCCCATTCCATCAATAATTTTGATTTTTTCAGCTAATGGGGTAATCGATTTTACATGTTTTTCATTTTTCCCTAAAACCACAGAGGGATGAGGGTCAAAGGTCATGACTGCGCTTGACAGTCCTTGTTCATCAGCTTGCTTCTTTGCTTCAAGTATTACCTGCCTATGTCCGCGATGCACGCCGTCGAAATAGCCAAGGGCCATTGATAAAGGAGGCAGCGCACGCAAATCTGACACATTTAGTGGAAAACTTAATCTTTTTACTTCCAATTGAAACTCACCTTTTCTATACAGGAACCTTTATTCGAGTTCATTTCTAAGAACCTTTATCGGCTTCAAGAGGCCTTGCTTATTGGGATGCTTTGCATAGATAGCAAGCGCCAGCCCTTCAGCCGTTTCGGCAATAATAGGTCCGTCACAAGTTTTTAAATTCTCTGGAATTTCTAAAAGTGCACCATTTTTCACTTTCTCTGCTACTTTATCATTAATCCGCATTTTCGGCAAATGAGAAAGCGCGGATTCCAATGGTCGTAAAACCTGTGAAATGCACCCTTCCGCCATAAACCTTTCCACTTCTTCAAGCGTAAGGCAATCAGTAAGAGTGAACGAAGCTGATTGTGTCCTTACCAATTTCGACATATGCGCTGGAAACCCCAAGGCCTCACCAATCATAACAGCCAATGTCCGAATATAGGTTCCTTTGCTGCAGCTAACCTGGAAGCGAAAGCTGATGGTCTCGCCGGCAAATTCTTTCCTCTCATCAAGAAGGTTAATCGAATAAATCGTTACTTTCCTTGATGGGCGGTCCACCACCATTCCTTTTCGAGCATATTCATAAAGACGGACCCCATTCACTTTAACTGCGGAATACATTGGTGGTGTTTGCTCAATTTCGCCAGTTAACGACTGCAGTACCCTTAGAATTTCTTCGCGGCTGATGGTCCGGTTAACCATTTTCTTTTCCACCACATCACCTGATGCATCTTCCGTTGTCGTGGAAAAACCTATGGTTACTTCCCCTTCATACGCCTTGCCTGCATCTGTAATATACTCAGCTATTTTTGTCGCTTTCCCAATACAGATCGGAAGAACTCCGGTTACATCCGGGTCAAGCGTTCCAGTATGACCGATTTTCTTTGTTTTTAAGATCTTCCGTAATTTAAATACACAATCATGAGAGGTAAGCCCCGCCGGCTTAAATAATGGTAATATGCCTTCCAATTTCACAACCTCTTTCCTGCCATCCCCGAAAAAAATGGATAGACTTTTTCGTCTATCCATTTTCCTCATTCATTTGTGAGGATATGCAAACTATTTTGTATAAGATGAGTTATTCTTCATCATTTTTTTCCATCGGGCTTCCGTCGGAATGTAAATCATGAAGAAGTGTTTCGATGCGATTCCCGTAATCAATGGATTCGTCAAATTCAAAGATAATTTCGGGAGTTTTGCGAAGGCGAATACGATGGCCGATTTCGCTTCGAATAAATCCTTTTGCTTTTGCAAGGCCTTTAAGCGTATTCTCCTTCTGTTCATCATCACCCAATACCGAAATAAAAACCTTAGCTTGCTGCAAATCGCCTGTTACCTGAACGTCTGTAACGGTCACAAAACCAATCCGAGGATCTTTTATCTTGCGTCCGATAATGTCACTCAGTTCTTTTTTCATTTGCTCTCCAACACGATTTGGTCTGTGGCTCATTCAATTCACCTCTTCATTTAAAGCCATTCCATTTCGGTGACTGTTCTTTCTATCTCTGGAAATGAGTCAATTAGTTTTAATGCATTCTGCAGCTCCTGCTCAGTTGAGACCCGCGCTGATGAAACAGCGACAATGGCTATTTTAGTCCGCTGCCAGACATCCTGGTGGTCAACCTCTGCTGCTGACACATTAAATTTTTGTTTTATACGAGTTAGAATTCGCTGTAAAACAGCTCGCTTCTCTTTTAAGGAATGTGCATCGTAAATGATGCATTCACAAAAAGCGGCGCCGATTATCATTTCCGTTCGATTTCCTCCATTACATACGCTTCAATAATATCTCCCTCTTTAACATCATTAAAGTTTTTAATGGTGATACCACATTCGTAGCCTTGGGATACTTCCTTGGCATCGTCTTTGAAGCGTTTTAAGGCATCAATCTCACCTTCAAAAATAACAACCCCATCGCGAATGACACGGATACCGCTATCACGGGTAATTTTACCGTCGATTACATATGAACCGGCAATCGTTCCGACCTTTGAAACCTTAAATGTCTGGCGGACCTCTGCCTGACCGATCACTTTCTCGACAAATTCCGGATCAAGCATTCCCTTCATGGCCGCTTCCATCTCTTCAATGACTTTATAAATAATGCGGTGCAAACGGACATCTACTTTCTCCGCTTCTGCGGCACGTTTGGCATTCGCGTCAGGACGAACATTAAAGCCGATGACAATAGCATTTGAAGCTGCCGCAAGCGTGATATCAGATTCGTTAATGGCACCTGTTCCATTATGGATAATTTTGATGTTTACACCTTCGACATCAATTTTTTGCAAGGAAGCAGCTAACGCTTCTGCAGAACCTTGAACGTCAGATTTCAAAATGACATTCAGATCCTTCATTTCCCCCTGCTTTAATTGTTCAAAGAGATTGTCCAGGCTGACACGGGTTTTTTCACCGCGCTGGGCAACCAATGCGATTTGAGCACGTGATTCTCCAACTTGACGGGCTGTTTTCTCATCGTCAAATACAACGAAGCGGTCTCCAGCCTGAGGTACATCATTTAGTCCGGTAATTTCAACCGGTGTAGATGGACCAGCATCCTTAACCCTGCGTCCTAAATCATTCACCATTGCCCGCACACGTCCGAATGTATTTCCGACGACAATTGGATCGCCAATTTTCAGCGTACCATTCTGAACAAGCAAGGTTGCAACGGATCCACGTCCTTTATCCAATCTAGCCTCTATGACAGTTCCTACTGCATTCCGTTTCGGATTTGCTTTATATTCTTCCACTTCGCTTACTAACAGGATCATTTCAAGAAGACTATCGATTCCCTCACCTGTTTTAGCGGATAGCGGAACAAAAATAGTATCCCCGCCCCAAGCCTCGGCTACTAAACCGTGCTCAGTCAGCTCTTGCATAACGCGATCGGCATTTGCCGCTGGTTTATCCATTTTATTAACAGCAACAATAATCGGAACTTCAGCTGCCTTAGCATGGTTGATTGCTTCTACTGTTTGCGGCATAACACCGTCATCAGCAGCAACCACCAAGATTGTAATATCTGTAATTTGTGCACCACGGGCCCGCATTGTTGTAAACGCAGCGTGTCCAGGTGTGTCAAGGAAAGTAATTTTCTTTCCGTTTTCGATTACCTGGTAGGCGCCAATGTGCTGAGTGATTCCTCCTGCCTCTCCTTCGGTAACTTTTGTATTACGGATAGAGTCAAGCAAGGTTGTTTTACCATGGTCTACGTGTCCCATGATTGTCACAACAGCAGGGCGTTCCACTAGGTTTTCCGCTGTATCCTCTGTAAAATAAATTTCCAAATCGGTCGTATCAACTTTAATTTCTTCTTCGACCTCAACACCATACTCACCGGCAATTAATTCAATCGCATCTTTGTCTAAATCCTGATTGATTGTTGCCATGACGCCAAGCAGGAACAGCTTTTTGATTATTTCAGAAGGCTCTCTGTGCAGCTTCTTGGCCAGTTCTGCAACCGTTAAAGATTCACTGAAGGTAATTTTAGCAGGAAGCTCCTTCTCTTTCTTCTTTTGCGGCGCTTGGGATTGCTGCGTATGGTTTTGTTGATGATTTCGCTTCTTATTTTGTTGTTGATTACGATTTTGTTGTTGATTATTATGGGGACGATTCTTGTTTTTCCCAGCTTGAAATGCTTTATTTTCTTTGGATTGATATTCCTGTTCGTGTTTTTTGCCTTCCTTGGCTTTTGGCGCTCCCGCAACAACCTTTACTTTGGAAGGCACGACAAGATTTTCATCATCGTCCTCATAAGCCTTTGGCGTCGTTTTAGTCTGCACCTGAGGCTTTGTCTGAACCTTTTGCTGAGTTTGTCGACCATTGTTATTGTTATTGTTCCGGTTTTGCTCAGCTGCATTCCCTGTCTTTTTAGGCTGCTCTTTATTTTCCTTTTTATTGTAGGCAGCATCAAGCTTTTTAATGTCTGCAGATTCTAGTGTTGCCATATGATTTGAAACCTCTATGTTCATTTCTTTTAATTTTGTAATGATTTCTTTACTGGATAGGTTATGTTTTTTTGCATATTCATAAACGCGCATTTTACTCATTATTTTCACCCCCGCAAGATTTAATCGAGCATTTGTTTAAGTTTCTTGGCAAATCCATCATCCAAAACGGCTGCCACAACGCGGGCTTCCTTGCCAATCGCCTGGCCTAGAAGATAACGATTTTCAACCATTTTAATTGGAACCTCATACGAATTACATTTATCGGTAATTTTTTTTGTCGTATTTTGAGACGCATCTGAGGATAATAAAACGAGCTTTGCATTTCCATTGCGGATTTGCTTTACAGTCAGCTCCTCGCCTGATATTACTTTTCGTGCTCGATTGGCCAGTCCAAGCAATGACATCCATTGGTTTTCGTTCATTTACTCGACCCGTTCTCCTTCTCAATCAACTCTAGCAGCTCATCATATAACGATTCAGCGATCGTTACCTCTAAATGGTTTGCCAAAATATTCTTTTTCTTTGCCAAGAGGACGGCATCTTTTTCTTTTGAAAGATATGCACCCCTGCCCGATTTTTTTCCAGTTAAATCGATGGATACCTCTCCTTCTTTTGAGCGAACGATGCGAACGAGTTCTTTTTTCGGTTTCATTTCACCGGTGGCCACACATTTGCGCATAGGAACTTTTTTTCTTGTGTTCACCATCATTCACCTCTGATCTAATCTAATTCTTCATCATTAAAATCGTCAAAATCAGTATTCGCACCATCATCAAATAGACGAATTGTTTCTTCTCGTGGATAAATCCCCATTTCACGAGCCTCAGATTCTGATTTAATATCAATTTTCCAGCCTGTTAACTTTGCCGCTAAACGGGCATTTTGGCCGCGTTTCCCAATTGCTAATGATAGCTGATAATCCGGCACGACAACCGTTGTCGCCTTTTCTTCTTCATTTACTGAAACATCCAGGACTTTGGATGGGCTGAGCGCATTGGCTACAAAAACAACCGGGTCATCAGACCACTTTACAATATCGATTTTTTCGCCCTTTAATTCGTTTACAACCGCTTGAACACGGGCCCCCTTCGGACCAACACAGGAACCAACTGGATCAACCTCTGGGTTATCGGAGTGAACTGAAATCTTCGAACGGTCACCTGCTTCCCGGGCAACGGATTTAATTTCTACCGTGCCATCATAGATTTCCGGCACTTCGATTTCAAATAAACGTTTTAATAATCCCGGATGAGTCCTTGAAACAAATATTTGAGGGCCTTTTGTTGTTTTTTCTACCTTAGTAATAAATACTTTAATACGATCATGCGGCTTATAACGTTCATTTGGCATCTGCTCATTGATTGGAAGCAGAGCTTCTATTTTACCAAGGCTGACATAAATAAATTTTGAATCGAGTCTCTGGACTATACCAGTCATGATATCTTCTTCACGGTCAATAAATTCAGAATAAATAATTCCTCTTTCCGCTTCTCTGACTCTTTGTGTCACAACCTGTTTTGCGGTTTGGGCAGCAATTCGGCCGAAATCCTTTGGCGTTACTTCCATTTCGACGATATCCTCAACCTGATAGTTTGGATTGATTCTTATCGCATCTTCTAAGGAAATTTCAAGTCGCGGATCAAACACTTCGTCCACTACTTCTTTCCGTGCAAAAACACGCATTGAACCAGTTTCCAAATTTAAATCAATTCTGACGTTTTGCGCTTGATTAAAATTGCGGCGGTAAGCCGAGATAAGTGCTGCTTCAATGGCTTCAATTAAAACATCCCTAGAAATACCTTTTTCTCTTTCCAGGACAATAAGAGCATCCATTAGTTCGCTGCTCATTTGCGTATATCCCCCTATTCTATTGTATTTTTCTAAGTTTAAGAAAACGTTACAGCAAGTCTTGCATTTGCCACTTTTTCGTATGGAATTTCGATCGTTTTTTTACGGGTTTTTATTTTCACTTCGATAGTAACAATCTGACCATCGAAAGCTAAAAGAGTCCCTTCAAAACCTTTTTCACCATCAATAGGCTCATAAGTTTTAATAAAAACATTTTTCCCGATTGCTTTTTCAAAATCTTTATCCTTCTTTAAAGGGCGTTCTGCACCTGGCGATGATACTTCAAGAAAATAGTTATGAGGAATTGGATCCACTTCATCAAGTTTTTCACTAAGTCGTTCACTGACAATTCCGCAATCTTCAATATCAACGCCTGTGTCTTTATCGATATATACGCGAAGGAACCAGCTTTTTCCTTCTTTGACGTAATCAATTTCTACTAATTCTAAGCCAAGCTCTTGAAATATAGGTGCAGCCAGTTCTTCAACAACCTCGGTTACTTTACTCATGCCCTACCTCCTTTTCCAGCACATTTTCTATGTAGCGATGCAAGTTTAAAATACTGATGAAACCATCCTAAACAACACGAAAGAGTGGGAGAATCCCCACTCTTGTACACGAGAGTATGTCTTAGTATTTCCAATAAGACTATAACATAACCATCATATAGATGCAAATATCAAAAGCGGCAGCGCCTTACACAGGGACGCTAGGGTACAGGCGTGCAGGGGTGAGGGCTGCGCTTTATCCTTCTTGACGGATTGACTGTAGACCTTAGAGCCCCTAGGCGCTAGAGCTAAAGTCAGAAAAGCATAAGACCTAGAACAGAGAAAGCTGGTTTTGCTCAGGCAATGCACTTAGGCAACCTTGCTTATCCAGATACTCAAGGATTGTTTTGGAGACCTTCCCTCTTTGCTGGAGGTCTTCTTTCGATAGAAATTCTCCATCTCCGCGGGCATTTACAATATTTACGGCAGCATTTGTTCCCAGCCCCGGAATAGAATTGAACGGTGGAACTAGTGTATTTCCCTCAATGATAAATTCCGATGCAGCCGATTTGTACAAATCATAGTTCTGGAAGGAATAGCCTCGCTCAGTCATTTCAAGAGCAAGCTCCAACACCGTCAGTAAGTTTTTCTCTTTGTTCGATGCTTCCAAACCCTTCGCATTAATTTCACCAATTTTCGCACGGATGGCCTCAGAGCCCCGTGTCATTGTTTCTAAATCAAAGTCCTCTGCCCTGACAGTAAAATAAGCAGCATAATAAAGAAGGGGAAGATGAACTTTAAAATAGGCAATCCTAACAGCCATCAAAACATATGCTGCCGCGTGGGCTTTCGGGAACATGTACTTAATTTTTTTACAGGAGTCAATGTACCATTCCGGTACTTCGTTCCTTCTCATTTCCGCTTCCATTTCTTCTGATAATCCTTTACCTTTACGAACGGATTCCATTATTTTGAATGCGAAGGAGGGCTCAAGACCCTGATAAATTAGATAAACCATGATATCATCCCGGCAGCCGATTACTTCACTTAGGGTACAAGTTTTATTCTGAATCAATTCCTGTGCATTCCCCAGCCAAACATCCGTACCATGTGACAAACCAGAAATTTGAACAAGTTCTGAGAAGGTTGTTGGCTTTGTATCTTCAAGCATTTGTCGAACAAACCGTGTACCAAATTCGGGAATGCCTAACGTTCCAGTTTTACACATGATTTGTTCCTCTGTTACCCCAAGGGATTCTGTACCGCTGAATATTTTCATTACTTCAGGGTCATCAGTTGGTATCGTTTTTGGATCAATACCGCTCAAATCCTGCAGCATCCTGATCACTGTCGGGTCATCATGTCCGAGAATATCAAGCTTTAAAACGTTATCGTGAATGGAATGGAAATCAAAATGGGTCGTTTTCCATTCCGAATTTCTATCATCAGCAGGAAATTGAATTGGTGTAAAATCGTAAACGTCCATATAATCCGGAATAACGATGATACCGCCGGGATGCTGGCCCGTTGTTCTTTTTACACCCGTACAGCCAGAAGCAAGCCGTTCCACTTCAGCCCCACGCATCTGGAGGTTATTGTCCTGCTGATAGGCCTTAACGTAACCAAAGGCAGTTTTGTCGGCAACCGTACCAATTGTTCCTGCTCTATAAACATATTCCTCCCCGAAAAGGACCTTAGTATAGTTATGGGCTCTTGGCTGATATTCTCCGCTGAAATTCAAATCAATATCGGGAACCTTATCTCCTTTAAAGCCAAGGAAGGTTTCGAACGGGATATCATGGCCATCTTTTCGGTATTTTGTACCGCAATGCGGACAATCCTTATCAGGCAAATCGAAGCCTGAACCAACAGAACCATCATTAAAAAACTCTGAATGCTTACAGGATGGACAAATATAATGCGGCGGCAAAGGATTAACCTCAGTTATTTCCGTCATCGTTGCGACCAATGAGGAACCGACTGATCCACGCGATCCGACAAGGTACCCATCATCTAAGGATTTTTTAACAAGCTTATGGGAAATCAAATAAATAACGGCAAATCCATGCCCGATAATACTTTTTAATTCTTTTTCCAAACGGGCCTCAACAATTTCCGGAAGCTGCTCGCCATAAATTTTACGGGCCATGGCATAACTCATCTCCCGCATTTCTTCATCGGCACCTTCAATTCTTGGTGTGTACAAATCATCCTTAATTGGCTTTATGACGTCAATCATATCCGCAATTTTATTTGTATTTGTGACGACGATTTCCTTTGCCTTTTCTTTCCCTAAGAATGAAAAGGCATCAAGCATTTCATTTGTTGTTCTAAAGTGAACATCCGGAAGCTCATGACGGTTCAGTGGGTTAGCACCGCCCTGTGAGTTGATTAATATTTTTCTATATATCTTATCGTTTTCGTTTAAGTAGTGGACATTGCCCGTAGCTACGACAGGAATTCCGAGCTTGTCTCCAAGTGCAACGATGTTGCCGATAATTTCCTCAAGCGCGCGTTCGTCACGAACCAGTTCCATTTCAAGGAGCGGAGCATACACCGGTTTCGGCATAACCTCGATATAATCATAAAAGCCTACTACGGCCTCCACTTCATCAGGAGACTTTTGCATCATCCCCTCAAAGACTTCTCCTTTATCACATGCGGAACCAACTAGTATTCCCTCGCGATATTTTTGCAGCACTGATCGTGGTATACGCGGCACACGATAAAAATATTCAATATGTGCAATAGAAATGAGCTTAAATAGATTTTTCAACCCAATCTCAGTTTGCGCCAAAAGCGTACAGTGATAGGGACGGGCTCTTTGATAAGCATTTCCTTTTCCCATGTGATCATTAAATTCATCATGGTAAATAATCTCTTTTGCCTGCGCATCTTTCAACATTTTCATTAATAAGTATCCGGTTGCTTCCGCATCATAAATCGCCCTATGGTGCTGTGTCAGCTCGATATCGAACTTTTTAGCCAAAGTGTTTAAACGGTGATTTTTTAATTCCGGATAAAGGAAACGTCCAAGTTCAAGTGTATCGATGACAGGATTTCTTGCCTTTCCAATCCCAATTTTTTTATAACCGACATTCAGGAATCCCATATCAAAGGAAGCATTATGGGCAACTAAAACAGCATCCCCAGTCCAGTCATAAAATTTCTGGAAAACTTCAGCTGCCTCTGGAGCATTTTGCACCATATCATCGGTGATGCCTGTCAGGTTGATGGTAGTTGCAGATAAGCGATGATGCGGATTGGCGAATGATTCAAAACGATCGATGATTTCGCCGTTCCTAATCTTTACAGCAGCAAGCTCGATAATCGTATCGTATACGGCTGAAAGACCGGTTGTTTCGACGTCAAACACGACATAAGTATCTTCAGCAAGAAGCCTGTGGGCATCGTTAAAGGTAATCGGTACACCATCATCGACCAGATTCACCTCAACACCATAAAGAATCTTTATATCATTCTTCTTCCCGGCACTGTAGGCTTCCGGGAAGGATTGGGCAACAGCGTGGTCGGTTACAGCTATGGCTTTATGGCCCCATTTTTTTGCTTGGGCAATAAGAGTGCTGACAGGCGTGACGGCATCCATCTGGCTCATCGGGGTATGCAAATGCAGTTCGACCCTTTTTTCGTCATCAGGAGCAGTGTCTTTCCGGCCAGCAGGCTTAATCTCGTTAATATCATTACCGATCATGACAAGGTCACGAACAAAAGTATCATTTTGAATGCTGCCGCGGACCTTTACCCACATTCCCTTTTTAACAAGTTGGAAGGCATTTGCGTCCTCTTTATCGCGGGAGAACATTTTAACCATTATGGAACTGGTGTAGTCAGTAATTTTAAAGGTTAACAAGGAGCGGCCGCTGCGCAGCTCGCGAATTTCTGCATCAAATATATAACCTTCAACCACAACTCGTCTTTCTTCATCAACAATATCAATTAAGCTGCGGAGCTCGCTGTCATCCTTAATTGTCAAACCGATTGAAAGCGGACCTTGTGGCACATCACCGCCGCCCTGCTCTTTCTCGGCATCCTGTTTCTGCATTTCGACCATTGCCATTAACGCACGTTCTTGGTCTTCTTTTTGTTTGGCAATTAAGAATTTCTCATACTCTTCGTTATTTTCATCATCACTTTTTATATCGATCTCAAAGGAAAACAGCGGGAAACCGAAGGACTGATAAATTTCACCAATTAATGGCCCATATTTACGTTTTAGTGTTAATCCTTCTGCCTCGTTTCTAACCGAAACGGTAAGCTTATTACCGCTTACCACAGGCAATTGTTCATGTAAAAGTTTAATGAGCGGCGGGGAGATTCCATCAATTTGCTGGATGCAATAGCTCCAGTATTCGCTGATTAACTCTGAGGCGTTATCTTGATTAGTAACTTTAATATCATATGATACTGCTGCAATGTTTGAAAAAGTTCGCTCGATTTGGGTAGTAAAACGCATGAATACATTGAATGGCAGGACTTTTTCCAATAAAAATTGAAAGTGCCATTTTCTCGCTTTCTTTTCTACCAGAAGCCTTTCGATTTGCGCATTTTGGAAATGCATAACAACTGCATCTTCAGTTAGTTGCAGCTGCTGGAGTAAGAGTTGGAATCGCTCTTTTTTGCCTAAGGCATTTTCGCTCATCCTCTCATCTCTCCCCTCTTTAAAAAATCTCTTTTTCTAGTCTATTTCAGAAAGTAATTATACCATATCATCCGAAAAGATTCGGGTTAATTCGACAGAAAGGTTTATCCATTTTTAACAAAAAAGTTTTACTTAATTTCTTTATCAATTAACCGTGTTAAATTATTACAATTTTATTAAGATAAGACTTTTCAACAAGTCTGTTGATTGACGCTCCAGGCACTTCGCTTTCCGCGGGCGTGCCGGGGAGCCTCCTCGTCGCTAAAGCTCCTGCGGGGTCTCCCCTGCCCCGTACTCCCGCAGGAGTCTTCGTGCCTTCCGCGCCAATCAACAGGTGTATTTAATTAAGTCCTTCAACTCCAATAAAATAAGTGGTGTGAATTTAATGTTTAAACCAAGAGAGTATAGCCATCTATTCCTATAAATATGATGTTATGTTTTTGATTCGTTCTAAAAGACAAATAGAACGGGAAATAAAAATGAACATTGTCTATCGTTGGTTTTTGGCTTGAAATTCAGTTGGGGGACGTGCATTATTATTATTTACAGAATGATCTTATTAAAAGGCAAACGCCAATAAACATAAGTTTAATGTGTGTTGCAATAATTAGGTTGATTTGCCTCCCTGTTGATTGGAGCGGAGGGCACTCGACTCCTGCGGGATATAGAGGTCACTGGAGACCCCGCAGGCGTCAAAGCGCCGAGGAGGCTCCAGGACCTCCCCGCGGAAAGCGAGTGCCCGGAGCGGAAATCAACAGGCCAGTTAGCAGGGATCAACAGGTCAGTTAGCAGGGATCAACAATGAAAGCAGGTAATTAAGATTTGGTAAAAATAAAAAATTGCCGAGAAAATTTCTCGACAATTTTTTATTATTTTAAGAAAAATCTTTGGATATCGTTCCAGGTGACAACGAGCATCAGCAACATTAGCAGAGCGAAGCCGATAAAGTGGACCATTCCTTCTTTTTGACGGTCAATTGGTTTGCCTCTAACTGCCTCAACTGCAAAGAACATCAGCCTTCCCCCGTCTAATGCCGGGATTGGCAGTAAGTTCATAATCCCAAGGTTGATACTTAAAATTCCGGCCCACTTCATCAGGTAGAAGATCCCCGATTTGGCCACTTCATCTGTTGAAACATAAATTCCGACCGGGCCTGATAAGGCATCAATGGAAAATTGTCCGGTAACTAATTTACCGAGCATTACAAAAATCTGCGTTGTCCAAAAATAGGTTTCTTTTGCGCCCGCTGTAACGGCTTGGACTGGCGACTTTTCAACTGGACTGTAAACACCGATAATCCCCATTTTTTTGCCTTCTACCGTTTTCTCATTAGGCGTAACTGAAATATCCATTTCCTTTCCATTACGTACAATTGAAAATTCAAGCTTTTCATTTGGATTTTTGCGGATAATTTCAACAACATCAGCCCAGTTGCTAATTTCAGAACCATCAATACTTTGTACAATATCCCCTTTTTGTAGTCCTGCTGCTTTCGCGGCACCATCCGGGGTAATCTCACCCAGTTTGGGATCGTTAGTCGGTACTCCCTGTAATAAAGCAATGATAATAAATACCACAAACGCCAATACAAAATTCATCATCGGGCCCGCAAAGATGGCCATAAATCTTTGCCCTAACGTTTTAGAAGCAAATTGCCGATCCAATGGTGCTATCTGTGATGCCACGCCATTTTCGATAATGACTGCCTTCGGGTGAATCGTAAAGGTTTGCAAATTTTCATCGTCATCCTCAGGATACCCTTTAATAATTAAGTCCTTTTCAATATCTGCATATTCAACCTCAACAATACGGCAATTTGGATACTTTTCTTTATTATTCAAAATAAGCTTGTTTGCTTGACCGTTCTTATCGAATAATAGTCCAATTCGATAGCCGGGTTTTATTTCAACCATTTCCGGGTCCTCGCCAGCCATCCGGACAAATCCGCCGATTGGCAATAGACGAATAGTGTATGTGGTTTCACCTTTTTTGTGGGAAAAGACCTTTGGACCCATCCCAATCGCAAATTCGCGGCAAAGGATGCCTGACCGTTTTGCAAAAATAAAATGTCCTAATTCATGAAAAAAAACGAGTGCGCCAAATATCACAATAAAGGCAATGACTGTACTCAATAATAAAACCACCTTTTTATTTGGTTTAGAAAGTACCTTTAGACCTCAATATCCTGTCTGTCGCCCTTGGTTAAGGCGCCTTATAACTTTATAGCAGTGAATTTACAAACTGCCGCGTTTCCTTGTCAACCTCTTGGATTACACTTAAACTCGGATGGCTTGTCGTTTGATGAGCACTTAATGCCTGCTCAATCAAATCTTCAATTTGCAGGAAGCTAGTCTTTCCTTCTAGGAATGCTGCGACTGCCGCCTCATTTGCCGCATTCAAAACAGTTGGCATCGTGCCGCCGATTTTCCCAGCCTCATAGGCAAACTTCAAACAGCGGAACCTTTCCATATCCATTTCCTGAAAATGGAGTGTCCCAATTTGCGCCAAATTTAAGCGGTTCCCTGTGGTAAAAGGCAAACGGTCCGGATAGGTGAGTGCAAATTGGATCGGTACCCGCATATCCGGTGTTCCCAGCTGGGCAATCACACTTGTATCATGGAATTCAACCATAGAATGAATAATACTTTCCTTGTGAAGCAATACATCAATTTTTTCATAGCCAAGTGAAAACAACCAATGTGCTTCAATTACTTCGAGGCCCTTATTCATCATCGTTGCCGAATCAATCGTGATTTTTGCACCCATCGACCAGTTTGGATGATTTAATGCTTCTTCAACTGTCACTTCCTCTAATTCACTGCGGGTACGGTCACGGAAGCTTCCTCCGGAGGCAGTAAGAATTAAACGTTCAATGTTTTTCTCCCTCTCTCCTTGCAGGGCTTGAAAAATGGCCGAATGCTCACTGTCTACTGGGAGAAGTGCAACATTATTTTTCTTCGCTGCTTCCATCACTAAATGTCCGGCCGTCACCAATGTTTCTTTATTGGCGATTGCTATTGTTTTCCCGCATTCAATCGCCTGCAGGGTCGGGTTTAACCCTACACTGCCGAGAACAGCATTGACAAGAATATCCGACTTGTCATAAACAGCTGCTTCAATCAGCCCTTCCTCGCCAAACGTAAACTTGTATTTCGGGAATTCTGCTTTTAATGTATTATAATCATCCATCGTTTGTACAGAAACAAGCTCAGGCTGAAATTCCGCAATTATTTTTCGTGTTAAATCGATGTTTTTGCCAACGGAAATGGCAGCTAATTTAAACTCTTCAGGGTGCTCCCGGAAAATATCCAAGGTTTGTGTACCAATGGACCCGGTCGCTCCCAGTAAACTAATTGTCTTCAAACAAGTCAACTCCTAAAAAGAAAGGCCTCTTACCAAAGATGGAAAAAATGCAATAATGGCAAAACAAATAATAAACTGTCAAACCGGTCTAGAATGCCTCCATGTCCTGGTAAAATGGTTCCTGAATCTTTTACATTAAAATGGCGTTTATAAGCAGATTGGACAAGATCTCCGATTTGTCCAAAAACAGATAGAACGATGGTCATACCTATTATTGTTACAATGCCTGCATTCATTTCGCCAAAAACACCAAACAAAATAGCCACTACAGCAGCACAAACAATACCGCCAATCGAACCTTCAACCGTTTTGTTAGGACTGATTTCCGGCCATAATTTCTTCTTGCCCATCGCCTTACCGATAAAGTAAGCTCCTGAGTCCGTTGCCCAAATGATGAATAAAGAATAAAAAACATACACCAGACCGGCTTCTCGCGTTTCCATGAAAAAATAAAAGCCAATACCTGTATAAATTGCGGAAAGCACTGTAAATGCAGCATCCTCAAAAGTAAAACGGTTTTTTGTAACGACTGTATATGTCAATAACAATAGGATAAAAGCAATGCCTAACTCCGTTTTTGAATAATAAAAATCCGCCATAATTTCATTATATTGTGCAGGGAATAAAATTACCCAAAGGAAAAGCAGAGAAAGGAACCCGTATGGAGAAAAAATGCTCAATCCCTTCATTCTTAACAGTTCATATAGTCCAATGGTTGCTAGCAAGTAAGTCAATAATACGAACGGAAGCCCGCCGTAAAATACGATTGGCAAAAAAAGTGCCGCTGCTACGACTCCTGTAATAATTCTTTGTTTCATTTACTGTTTCAACACCTTTTTTGGCTGCAAATTTATATTCCTCCAAAACGACGCTGGCGCTTTTGAAACACCTCGATCGCCTCTAACAAATGATCCTCACTGAAATCCGGCCACAACACATCAGTAAACCAAAACTCTGAATAGGCTAACTGCCATAGCATAAAGTTGCTTAAGCGAATTTCGCCGCTTGTCCGGATTAATAGATCAGGATCTTTGAAATTGGAAGTCATTAAATAGGAGGAAAATGCCTCCTCATTTAAGTCGGTTTCCTTCAGTATGCCACTATTATAATCATTTAAGACTTGCTTGACCGCATCAAGAATCTCAGCCCTGCTTCCATAATTCAATGCAAAGTTTAACACAAGTCCTGTATTATTCTTTGTTTGTTCCATCGCCTTTTCAATGGCATTTAAAGTATGCTTTGGCAGTTGATGCTTATAGCCCATCATTTTCACTTGAACATTATTGGCCACCAATTCTGGAAGGAAGGTCCCTAGGAATTCCTCTGGAAGCTTCATAATATAATCCACTTCATTTTTGGGCCTTTTCCAATTCTCAGTTGAAAAAGCATACAATGTCAGCACTTTTAGCCCAAGGTCATTGGCCAGCATAGTTGTTTTTCGAACAACCTTCATCCCTTCATGATGACCGGCAATTCGCGGCAGTGCCCGTTTTTTGGCCCATCGGCCATTTCCATCCATAATGATGGCCACATGTTCCGGAATCGGCAATTTTTTGATTTCTTCAATTTTATCTCGGAGTGTGGAAGAGTTACTTTGGTTCTTCCAGATTTTTATTTTATTTAACATGGCAAACGCTCCTCCATTATTAGCTTTCCTCCGATAATAAATTTCATCGAACTTGTTATAGTATGTAGTAGATTTAAATCCAGCATGCCTTTATCATACCAAAAAAGAAAAAAGATATCTCATTTCATACTATGTAAAATAGAAAGAATTAAGAATAATGTCAAACAATCCTAATTTATGTATTTTAAAATTTTTCTATTAATAGTGAAAAAACCCCCTAAAAAGAGGGTCATTTCTTTACTATTTAATTAAGTTACACTTCCATAATTTCTTTTTCTTTATCTTTTGTGATTTGATCAATTTTATGGATGTGGTCATCAGTAAGTTTTTGAATATCATCAGAGTATCCGCGCAGGGCATCTTCTGTGATTTCACCATTTTTTTCAAGCTTTTTCAACTCATCGTTTGCATCGCGGCGAACGTTGCGGATCGCGATTTTCGCTTCTTCTGATTCCTTTTTCACCACTTTCACCAACTCTTTACGGCGCTCCTCTGTTAATTGAGGAATTGCAAGCCGAATGATAGAGCCATCATTGGAAGGATTTAAACCTAAATCAGATTTCAGAATCGCTTTTTCAATATCGCCAAGGATCGTTTTATCATATGGCTGGATGACCAATAGCCGGGCTTCCGGAGTCGAGATTCCCGCCAGCTGGTTAACAGGCGTTGGCGCCCCATAATAATCGACGGTAATTCGATCTAAAAGTGAAGCACTCGCTCTGCCGGCACGAATGCTGGCAAGCTCGCGAGTATAAGCTTGAATTCCTTTTGCCATTCTTTCTTTTGCAGAATTGATGACTTCTTTTGCCATTAGTTTTTCCCCCTAACAATCGTTCCGATTTTTTCACCCATAACTGCCCTTTTGATATTGCCCTGCTCCATGATAGAAAAGACAATAAGTGGAATATCATTATCCATACATAGGGATGATGCAGTTGAATCCATTACTGCCAAGCCTTCCTTTAAAACATCCAGGAATGAAAGGTCATCATATTTTACAGCGTTGGCATCAACACGTGGGTCAGCAGAATAAACACCGTCGACATTATTCTTCGCCATAAGGATAACTTCCGCATCAATTTCTGCTGCTCTTAAGGCCGCTGTTGTATCTGTCGAGAAATACGGATTTCCTGTTCCAGCAGCAAAAATGACTACCCGTTTCTTCTCCAAGTGTCTGATTGCACGGCGTCTTATGTATGGTTCTGCAACTTGACGCATTTCAATTGAGGTTTGTACCCGTGATTCAATCCCTAAGTGCTCTAAACTGTCTTGTAAGGCAAGAGAGTTCATTACCGTTGCCAACATGCCCATATAATCGGCCGTTGCCCGGTCCATCCCCATTTCACTGCCGATCTTCCCGCGCCAAATGTTGCCGCCGCCTACTACTACAGCTACCTCAACACCTAACTCGGCAATTTCTTTTACTTGAGTGGCAATTGATTTGATGATAGATGGTTTAATTCCAAAGCCTGAATCACCAGCAAGAGCCTCTCCGCTTAATTTTAACACAACGCGTTTGTACTTAGGACCGTTCATATAAACCTCCATAAAAAATTCTAACTTTTTTCTTAAAAAATAGGGAACACAGCGTGTCCCCTATTCAAACATCAATTACAAAAACTTCAAACCTTTTAGCCCGAGAATAATTGACTATTTTTTATTCACTTGGTTCATTACTTCTTCAGCAAAGTTATCTTCACGCTTTTCGATACCTTCGCCTACTTCGTAGCGAATGAATTCACGGATTGTAGCGCCTTTAGATTCAACAAATTGGCGAACTTTTTGATCAGGATTTTTAACGAATGCCTGGTCAAGAACACAAACATCTTCAAAGTATTTGCCAAGGCGGCCTTCAACCATTTTTGTCACGATATTTTCAGGCTTCCCTTCGTTAAGGGCTTGCTGAGTTAATACTTGACGCTCATGCTCTACTTCTTCCTGAGAAACTTGGTCGCGAGAAACATATTTTGGATTTAATGCAGCGATGTGCATAGAAACATCTTTTGCAGCATCTGCATCTGTAGTACCTTCAAGAACAGTTAAAACAGAAATGCGTCCACCCATATGAAGGTATGCGCCAAACGCATCATTGTCAGTCTTAGAAACTACTGTAAAGCGGCGAAGAGATAGTTTTTCGCCAATCTTAGCGATTGCCGCATTGATATGAGCATCAACAGTTACACCGTTTTCCATTGTTTGAGTTAATGCTTCTTCCACTGTAGCAGGCTTGTTCTTAAGTAAGTGTTCAGCAAGCTCCTTTACAAGTGTTTGGAAGCCTTCGTTTTTCGCAACGAAGTCAGTTTCGGAGTTTACTTCTAGGATAACAGCATCATTGCCATTTGTTGAAATGGAAGTTAAGCCCTCTGCTGCGATACGGTCTGCTTTCTTGGCAGCTTTAGCGATACCTTTTTCACGTAGGTAGTCGATGGCTTTGTCCATGTCACCGTCTGATTCTGTCAACGCCTTTTTGCAATCAAGCATACCTGCGCCAGTTTTTTCACGTAATTCTTTAACCATTTGAGCAGTAATTGCCATAATTAAATATCCTCCTTCAATTAACTATGTATTCATATCTTTACCAATGAGACCCTGGTTAAACTTTCATTCTTTAAAAAAAGGTGATAAAGGGTCTCCCTCTTATCACCTTTTTAGATAAGGCTATAAATTTACGCTTCTACAGCTACTTCTTCGCCTTGCTTTGCTTCTAAGATAGCATCTGCCATTTTGCCAGTTAATAATTTAACAGCGCGGATTGCGTCATCGTTTGCAGGGATAACAACATCGATTTCATCCGGATCGCAGTTTGTATCAACGATACCCACGATAGGAATGTTCAATTTCTTAGCTTCTGCTACTGCAATTCGCTCTTTACGAGGGTCGATGATGAACAATGCATCTGGAAGCTGTTTCATATCTTTGATTCCGCCTAAGAATTTCTCAAGGCGTTCTTGTTCTTTCTTAAGTTGAACAACTTCTTTCTTTGGAAGCACTTCAAAAGTACCGTCTTCAGCCATTCTTTCAATCTCTTTCAAGCGGCCGATACGCTTTTGAATGGTTTCAAAGTTTGTTAAAGTTCCGCCTAACCAGCGTTGATTAACATAGTACATGCCCGAACGTTCTGCTTCTTCTTTTACAGAATCTTGAGCTTGTTTCTTTGTACCAACGAAAAGGACTGTACCGCCTTCTGCAGCAAGTTCCTTAACCCAGTTATAAGCTTCTTCTACCTTCTTAACTGTCTTTTGAAGGTCGATAATGTAGATGCCGTTACGCTCTGTGAAGATATATTTCTTCATCTTTGGGTTCCAACGGCGAGTTTGGTGTCCGAAATGTACACCAGCTTCAAGCAATTGCTTCATAGAAATGACTGACATGTTTTTTCCTCCTAATGGTTTGTTTTCCTCCGCTTATCTCATCTTTAAGCAGGACTTAAAGTTAAGCACCTCTGCCTAAATCAACAAGCGTGTGTAATAACACCATGAAATAATATAGCACATGGCCATTAAACAATCAAGGTTTAGATTTAAAAAAATTCCCGGCTCCTGCCGGGAATCCTTTAGAAAATTAATGTGATTTTAATTTTTCAAGCTCAACCAAGAACTTGTCATTAAGAACTTTAATGTAAGTTCCTTTCATACCAAGGGAGCGAGATTCAATAACTCCAGCGCTTTCGAGCTTTCTTAAAGCGTTAACAATAACGGAACGGGTAATTCCGACACGGTCTGCAATTTTTGAAGCGACTAATAACCCTTCATTACCGTTCAGCTCTTCAAAAATATGTTCAATGGCTTCTAGCTCGCTGTAAGATAAAGAGCTGATAGCCATTTGCACAACAGCTTTGCTTCGTGCTTCCTCTTCAATTTCCTCAGATTTTTCACGAAGGATTTCCATTCCGACAACAGTTGCACCATATTCAGCTAAGATTAAATCGTCATCATTGAACTTATCATGCAATCTTGCCAGGATCAATGTACCAAGACGTTCGCCGCCGCCAATAATCGGAACAATTGTTGTTAAACCTTCTTGGAATAAATCCTTATTTTCCACAGGGAAAGCTGTATATTGACTATCCACATCCAAATTCGGGGATGTTTCGGTAATTGTGAACAAATTGTTTGTGTATTCCTCCGGAAATTGACGATCCTCGAACATTTTTTTCATACGTTCGTTTTCGATTTGCTGATAGATAGTAATACCGAGCAGCTTTCCACGGCGGCTGACGATGTAAACATTTGCTTCAATGGTTTCACTTAATGTTTCTGCCATTTCTTTAAAGTTTACCGGTTTCCCTGCTGCCTTTTGCAGCAAAATATTAATCCTTCTAGTTTTTGTTAGTAGATCCATCTGTTTCTTCCTCCTAAATAACTACAACCATTATTAAATTTTTATTGGTAATACGATTTTTGCAACGTATTAGGTAAACTTGATAAGAACTTAAAGAATAAATTGACTCAAATCTTTGTTTTTCGATATAGCGCCTAGCTTCTCGTCAACATATTGAGGTGTTATGGTAATTTTATCCATCGTAATATCCGGAGCTTCGAAGGATAGATCCTCTAATAGTTTTTCGAGGATCGTATGAAGCCGTCTGGCACCGATATTGTCGGTATTCTGATTCACTTCAAATGCTACTTCAGCTATTCTACGAATAGCATCGTCAGAAAATTCAATTTGTATACCTTCTGTTTCCAATAATGCCTGATATTGCTTTATTAAAGCATTGTCAGGTTCGATTAAAATCCTAAAGAAGTCCTCGACTGTAAGCTTTGTCAATTCCACCCGAATTGGAAAACGCCCTTGCAATTCCGGGATCAAATCGGAAGGCTTTGCCATATGAAAGGCACCGGCAGCAATAAATAAAACATGGTCGGTTTTAATCGGCCCAAATTTTGTTACCACTGTGGAACCTTCAACCACCGGCAGAATATCTCTTTGCACACCTTCTCTAGAAACATCGGCAGATGAGCCGCCATGATTTTTGCTGGCAATTTTATCAATTTCATCAATAAAAATAATTCCGTTTTGCTCAGCCCGATAAATAGCCTCTGATGTTACTTCATCCATATCAATCAGCTTCGCAGCTTCTTCATTTGTTAATACTTTTCTTGCCTCACGAACAGTAAGTTTTCTTTTTTTGCGTTTTTTCGGGATGAAGCTGCTTAGGGCATCCTGCATATTCATCCCCATTTGTTCAATACCTGAGCCTTGGAGCATGTCAAACATAGAAGGCGCCTGCTCTTCCACTTCAACTGTAACAATTTCATCCTCCATTTGACCAAGAGCCAATCTTTCTTTGACAATCTTTCTTTTTTCCTGGACAGAATAATCCTCCTGGTGTGTTTCCTGCTCGTTTGCATTGTTCCCGCCGCCAAATAACATTTCGAGCGGGTTTTTATAGTTAGATGATTTTTTCGCTGATGGAACCAATAGTTCAACAAGTCTGCTATTTGCATTTTCTTCGGCCCGTTCTTTCACGCTTAGCATCCGTTCTTCCTTTACCAGACGGACAGATGTTTCTGCCAGATCACGAACCATGGATTCTACATCACGACCGACATAGCCTACTTCGGTAAACTTTGTCGCTTCAACCTTAACAAATGGTGCACCGACAAGCTTAGCAATTCTCCGGGCAATTTCCGTTTTCCCAACACCAGTCGGGCCAATCATTAAGATATTTTTAGGGATAATTTCATCTCGAAGTTTATCGTCCAGAAGACCCCTTCTGTATCGATTCCTTAGGGCGACCGCAACGGCTTTCTTCGCATCCTTTTGGCCAATAATATACTGATCCAGCTTTTCAACAATTTGCCGGGGGGTTAGATTGGTTGTTCTGACCATTATTTTTAGCTCCTTCCCGCTATAGCTCTTCCACGATAATATTATGGTTTGTATAGACGCAGATTTCAGCAGCGATTTCTAACGACGCTTTCGCAATTTCCCTAGCCGATAAATGATCTCCGGCATACTTCTTTAATGAGCGGCCTGCTGATAATGCATAGTTCCCCCCTGATCCAATTGCAAGAATTCCATCATCGGGCTCAATAACTTCACCTGTGCCTGACACAAGCAGCAAACTTTCACGATTCATCACAATCAGCATGGCTTCGAGTTTTCTCAGGACTTTGTCACTTCGCCACTCTTTTGCAAGCTCAACCGCAGCTCTTTGAAGATTCCCGTTAAATTCCTCTAACTTTCCTTCAAACAATTCAAAAAGAGTAAAAGCATCTGCTACAGAACCAGCAAAGCCAGCCAATACCTTCCCATTAAATATCTTTCTAACCTTACGAGCTGTATGTTTCATCACAACAGCATTGCCCATGGTAACTTGGCCATCACCTGACATTGAGCACTCGCCATTATGATGGATGGCAAAAATCGTGGTGGCATGAAATTGTTCCATTAAGATATCCTCCTTCATTTTTGGAGTTTTTTCTTTAAGTACAAAGCAAAGTATGTAAAAAAACCCTTACAAGATAATTATGAAAACTGTATTCATTTATACCCCGGGATGTTTTTTTCTATACATTTTTCTTCACCTTTTGCTCAGCTATGAACATAATAAAATCACTATAAAAAAGCTGAATAAGCCCCTTAGTATTTTGCGCAATTCCTGTCCAGTTGTAAATAACAAATCAAAAATGTTAACAAAACATTCACAATTATCAACATTTTTTCTTTCACAAGGGCTTTTAAATAGTAACACAATTCGATAGCCCTTGCAATAAATTTTACAAAACCTTCACAAAGTTCTGAATTGTTTCTAACGCTCTATTTGCATGCTGCAAATTCCGTTCTTGTTTTCCTTTTATTTTCACTGGCAGATCTGGAAATAATCCAAAATTGGCATTCATTGGCTGAAAATTTTTGGGGTTTGCAGAAGTAATATAACGTGCCATGCTGCCGATAGCCGTTTCAGCTGGGAATTCTACAGTTTCCATTCCTGTCGCAAGTCTTGCAGCATTAATTCCCGCGATTAAACCACTCGCAGCAGATTCCACATACCCTTCAACACCCGTCATTTGTCCAGCAAAGAATAAATTTTCCCGGTTTCTAAATTGGTAAGTTGCTTTTAGAACCTTCGGTGAGTTGATGAAAGTATTACGATGCATAACTCCATAGCGAACAATTTCAGCATTTTCAAGTCCCGGTATTAGTTGGAGCACTTCCTTCTGCGGACCCCACTTTAAATGGGTTTGAAAACCAACAATATTATACAGCGTACCTGCTGCATCATCCTGCCTTAACTGAACAACCGCGAAGGGTCTTTTACCTGTCTTAGGATCCTCTAGGCCGACTGGCTTTAATGGACCGAACAGCATCGTTTTCTTTCCTCTTGAAGCCATTACTTCAATCGGCATGCAGCCTTCGAAAAAGATTTCCTTTTCAAATTCCTTTAAAGGAACGGTTTCAGCTGAAACCAAAGCTTCATAAAAACGATCGAATTCCTCTTCCGTCATAGGACAATTTAGATAAGCCGCTTCCCCTTTATCATAGCGGGATTTTAAATAAACTTTATCCATGTCAATGCTGTCTTTTTCGATGATCGGTGCTGCCGCATCATAAAAATATAAATAGTCTTCATTTGTTAAACTTTTCAGTTTGGCTGATAATTCCGGACTTGTTAGTGGGCCGGTTGCAATGACCGTTAGTCCTTCCGGAATATCTGTGACTTCTTCATGAATGACTGTCACATTTTCATGGTTTTTCACCATTTCGGTAACTTTTGCCGCAAATTCATGACGGTCAACAGCCAATGCCCCTCCTGCCGGTACACTGCAGGCATCAGCAGCAGCGATAATAACGGAATCAAGTCTTCTCATTTCTTCTTTTAAAACACCGACTGCATTTGTTAAAGTATTCGCTCTAAGCGAGTTACTGCAGACCAGTTCGGCAAATTTATCTGTATGATGGGCTGGAGTTTGTTTGACTGGTCTCATTTCGAAAAGACGGACCTTTACTCCACGCTTGGCAAGCTGCCACGCTGCTTCGCTGCCTGCTAAACCGGCACCAACAACGTTTACTGTTATTTCCATGTTATTCCTCCTGAAACATTCACATATTAATAAGTCCTTACTTTATACCATTCCCTCGAATTCAGTCCATCTTGCATTTTACTATACGAATGACAAACAAAAAAGTTTTATGTTTAAAAAAATAAATAAAAACTCGCTGGTTGGCGAGTCCGTTAATATGGTTTATGAGGCGCAGTTGAATTTATAGTTTCTTATTAGCTAAAAAAGAGTGGAATATTTCCCACTCCTTAGCTTTGCGGTTCTTCTTTATAGTCACATGATACGCATTGGACTTGGACACCCTTTTTGAGTTTCTTTTCGACAAGGAGTCCCTCACATTTTGGACAATTTCTAGGAAGCGGCTTATCCCAGGATAGAAAATCGCACTCTGGGAAGCGGCTGCAACCGTAGAACAATCTCTTTTTCTTACTTTTCCTTTCAACAATGGTGCCTTCTTTACAATTAGGACACGTTACCCCAATTTCTTTTACAATCGCTTTGGTGTTCCGGCAGTCCGGGAAATTGCTGCAGGCCATAAATTTACCATAGCGGCCCATTTTATACACCATCGGGCTGCCGCAATTTTCACAATCCTCGCCTGCAGGCTCATCCTTAATTTCAACTTCCTGCATTTCCTTTTCTGCTATTTTCAGATGTACTTCAAAATCCTTATAAAAGTCATCGATAATCCGGACCCAAGGAATTTTTCCTTCTTCAATATAGTCTAAGCCTTTTTCCATTCTTGCGGTAAATTCCACATTGACTATCTCCGGGAAAAACTCAACCATTAATTCGTGGACAATTTCTCCAAGCTCCGTCGGAACAAAACGCTTATTGTCGAGAGCTACATAGCCCCTCTTTTGAATAGTATCGAGCGTTGGGGCATAGGTTGAAGGCCTGCCAATCCCAAGTTCCTCAAGCGTCTTTACGAGCCTTGCCTCCGTATACCGAGGCGGAGGCTGGGTAAAATGCTGTTTCGGCTCAACATCCTTCTGGAATACTTCATCCCCTTCTTTAAGGTCAGGAAGCATTTTGTTTGATTCCTCCACTTGGTCATCCGTACCTTCGACATATAGCTTCATAAAACCAGGGAACTTTATTTTCGATCCAGTCGCCCGAAACACAGCATTGCCATTTTGTAAATCAACACTCATAGTATCCATTACAGCTTGGGCCATTTGGCTGGCCAAGAATCGTTCCCAAATTAATTTATATAAACGCAGTTGATCTCTTGAAAGGAACTCCTTCAAACTATTTGGATCTCTAAATGTGCTGGTCGGACGAATCGCTTCATGAGCATCCTGAGCATTTGTCTGTTTCTTCTCTTTCCTTTGCTCTGTTTTTAGAAATTGCTCCCCATATTCAGCCTTGATATAATTAGCCGCTTCTTCCTGAGCTATTTCAGAAATCCTGGTGGAATCTGTTCGCATATAGGTAATCAAACCGACAGTCCCTTCTTTGCCAAGTTCGATTCCTTCGTACAGCTGCTGGGCCAGCATCATTGTCTTTTTGGCCCGAAAGTTTAATTTTCTGGCTGCTTCCTGCTGCAGGGAGGAGGTTATAAATGGAGGAGCCGGATTTCTGCGCCGCTCCTTTTTGTTTACGGCAATGACCGTAAACTTGTTTCCCTCCATTTGCTGCAGAATCTTTTGCACATCCTCTTCTGACCTTATTTCTGTTTTTTCCCGTCCTGCGAGACTATGAAACGAAGCGCTGAATTGATCTTTCCCTTTTAAAAATTCAGCGTCAATCGTCCAATATTCTTCCGGAATGAAAGCTTTAATTTCATTTTCCCGGTCAATAATCAATCTGACAGAAACCGATTGGACTCTTCCCGCACTTAACCCCTTTTTGACCTTTTTCCATAACAGCGGACTGATATTATAGCCCACCAGCCGGTCAAGAATTCTACGGGCCTGCTGTGCATCCACCAAGTCTTTATTGATTGGCCGTGGATGTTTAAAGGATTCCTGGATGGCATCCTTGGTGATTTCATTAAATACTACCCGGCAGTCCGAGTTAATATCCACATCAAGGCTGTGCGCCAAATGCCAGGCAATTGCTTCTCCTTCGCGATCGGGGTCGGCCGCCAGAAAAATCTTTTTGGCTTTTTTGGCCGCTGTCTTCAGTTCCTTTAAAACAGGACCTTTCCCTCGTATCGTAATATATTTCGGTTCAAAGCCGTTGTTAACATCAACCCCCGTTTGACTGCGCGGCAAATCTCTGACGTGTCCCATTGATGCTTTAACTTTATATTTTTTTCCTAAATATCGCTCAATCGTTTTCGCTTTTGCAGGCGATTCAACGATGACAAGAAACTCCGACATGTATGTTCCTCCTTAAGAGGGAAAGTGTGAAAGCTCCTCGAATCTGGCAAAAGCCTGCTTCTGAGATGCTCGATTTTTTTGAGAAGTTTTCTAAATTCTAGTTATGACAACTTTGCTTCAAGAAATACTTTCCAAAACTCCCAAATCCCAAATTATTTATATAATACTTTCAATATTATTGTCTCATTCTAGTTTTTGAACTTATGTTGGAAAATGTAATACATATTAGAAATTTTTTCAACCTTTTTACCCTAACTTTTCTTCATTTATACAAAAAACCCTGCAAAAATTAAAAATTTATTGAATAAAAAACAGTTTTATCTTATTTCCTCTAATATATCCCCTGCTTTTGTTACAAGTTTTGCTCCCTGTTGAATAAGTTCATTCGCCCCGATTGAATAGGGATTAAAAATGCTTCCAGGAAGCGAAAAAACGTCCCTGCCCTCATTAACGGCATGGTTGGCCGTTATTAATGAGCCGCTTTTCCTTTTTGCTTCTATAATAAATGTTCCGCGGGCCATTCCACTAATGATTCGGTTTCGCGCTGGAAAATGCCATCTCTGCGGCTGTGTATCTGGCGGGTATTCTGACAGCACAAGCTGTGTTTTCATCATTTCCAATGCCAGATTCATATTTTCCTTTGGATAAATATGATACAACCCTCCGGCGATCACTGCAACCGTCTTTCCGCCATTTTTAATAGCGTATTCATGGGCGAGTGTATCAATACCTTTTGCTAAACCGCTGACAATTAGCACTCCATTATCAATTAATTCAGGGAAAATTAAACGGATGGCATTTTTTCCGTACTGGGTCGCTTGCCTAGAACCAACCACAGCTAATTTCGGCTCTTTCTCAAGCAGGGATAAGTCACCTTTTGCGAAGATTGCCCAAGGAGGCTGATAAATTTCTTTTAAATAACGAGGATACAGCGGGTCAAATACAGTGATGACGGAGATATCATTTGTTTTGTATTGGCGGATTTGATCATAAATGATTTCGGGATAAAAGAGTTCAGTTACAGGATTTGCAGCAATGGCGGAGGCTTGAGGAGGGAACATGTTAAACTGTTTTGTTGGTTGATAAGATTTTAAAGATTCAAGTCCCGGGTCTCTTTTTAAGATTTGATAAACCGTATGCCACGATATATCAGGATAATGAAGCAGGGTGATTAGTCTTTCAGTAAACTCATTCACTGTTAATTTCCTCCATTTTATTTTTTAAAACAGAAATAGCCCCTCAAAGTATGGAGGGACTATCTGTTTATCATGGTGTATTTTAGTGAGTCTTACACTTTTCGTATAAGCCTTGTTCTTTAAGAACTTCAATTAAAGTTTCACCCATTACGGAAGGTGTTGCTGCTACTTTAATGCCGCATTCGTTCATAACACGGATTTTTTCATCAGCAGTACCTTTTCCGCCGGAAATAATCGCACCAGCATGGCCCATGCGTTTTCCAGGAGGTGCAGTACGTCCGCCGATGAAGCCGACAACAGGTTTAGTCATGTTTGCTTTAACCCATTGAGCCGCTTCCTCTTCAGCTGTACCACCGATTTCACCAATCATGATTACAGCATATGTTTCAGGGTCTTCATTGAATGCTTTTAATACATCGATGAAGTTTGTTCCGTTAACAGGGTCTCCGCCAATACCAACAGCAGTTGTCTGGCCGATACCTGCTTGAGTTAATTGATGAACAGCCTCATATGTTAAAGTACCAGAGCGGGAAACAACGCCGACATGGCCTTTAGTGTGAATGTATCCAGGCATTATGCCAATTTTACACTCATCAGCCGTGATAACGCCAGGGCAGTTTGGACCCACTAAGCGAGTCTTCTTACCTTCCATGTAACGCTTAACTCTCACCATATCCAGTACAGGAATATGCTCTGTAATACAAATAGCAAGATCTAGTTCAGCATCAACTGCTTCGATAATGGAATCTGCAGCAAATGGAGCTGGAACATAAATAACGGATGCATTTGCGCCAGTTGCTTCAACTGCCTCTTTCACAGTATTGAAAACAGGTACACCTTCCACCTCTTGGCCGCCTTTGCCTGGTGATGTTCCGCCGACGATTTGTGTACCGTATTCAAGCATCTGCTTTGTATGGAAACGGGCTGTTCCGCCTGTTATCCCTTGAACAATTACTTTTGTGTCTTTATTAATAAAAACGCTCACGTTAATTCCCCTTTCTTTCGATCCTATTTCACTAATGAAACGATTTTTTGTGCGCCGTCAGCCATGGATTCAGCAGCTGTGATGTTAAGACCAGACTCAGCAAGGATTTTCTTACCTAAGTCAACATTTGTTCCTTCTAAACGAACGACAAGCGGAATAGATAGGCCAACCTGTTTTGCTGCTTCTACTACTCCTTCAGCAATGACATCACACTTCATGATACCGCCGAAGATATTAACAAAAATACCTTTTACGTTTGGATCGGAAAGGATAATTTTAAATGCTTCCGTAACCTTCTCAGCTGTAGCACCGCCGCCAACATCAAGGAAGTTTGCCGGTTCGCCGCCATAGTGCTTAACGATATCCATTGTAGCCATTGCAAGTCCGGCACCGTTAACCATACAGCCGATATTGCCATCTAAAGCAATATAGCTTAGGTCATACTTGGAAGCTTCGATTTCTTTTGGATCTTCTTCTTCAAGGTCACGATACTCTAATACATCTTTTTGACGGTACAATGCATTGGAATCGAAGTTTAATTTTGCATCTAATGCCATTACGTTACCATCGCCAGTTACAACTAATGGGTTGATTTCGGCAATCGAGCAATCTTTGTCAATATAAGCGTTGTAAAGGCCTGTCATAAACTTAACAGCTTTATTGACTAATTCCTTTGGAATATTGATATTAAATGCCAAACGACGTGCTTGGTATGGCATTAATCCAAGAACTGGATCAATTTCCTCTTTGAAAATTTTCTCAGGTGTATTAGCGGCAACTTCTTCGATTTCTGTACCGCCCTCTTCAGAACCCATTAATACCACCCGGGAAGTAGCACGATCTAATACTAATCCAATGTAGTATTCTTTTTTAATGTCACAGCCCTCTTCAATTAGGAGACGCTTAACTTCTTTCCCTTCAGGTCCTGTTTGGTGTGTAACCAATGTTTTACCAAGAATTTCGCTGGCATATGTACGAACCTCATCAAGGTTTTTGGCAACCTTAACACCGCCGGCTTTTCCCCGGCCGCCTGCGTGGATTTGCGCTTTTACCACACATACTTGTGTGCCTAATTCTTTCGCTGCTTCAACTGCTTCTTCAACAGTGAAAGCCACTTTTCCATTCGGAACCGCTACCCCATATTTTCTGAGGATTTCTTTCCCCTGATACTCATGGATATTCATTTCCCATCCTCCTAATCAAACTGTTCAAAAAATTTGACTCCGTTTACATTTTATATAATGAAACAAACCTTGTCCACCATTATGCTATAAATAATATTTATATAAAAATCAAGGAAAATAATTAGTAATTTAATGCCAAACTATTATTTTCCAAAAATAAAACAGGCTTTCTTCAGCCTGTTTTATTATAAACCACTAGAGCAGATTTATGTACCCAACGAAAGCGATAATTGATTTGTCAAAGTATCCTTAATCGGTGAGAAGCTCTTACGATGATACGGAGTGATTCCATACTGTTCAATCGCAAGCAGGTGTTCCTTGGTTCCATAGCCTGCGTTTTCTTGAAAACCATATTGCGGAAACCGCACCGAAATTTCTTTCATCAGGGAATCTCTAGCTGTTTTAGCGACTATTGATGCGGCTGCAATCGAAATACTCTTGGCGTCCCCTTTAATGATTGATTCTGTAAGGTAAGGGGTGTCAAGTTTCATGGCATCGATAAGCACTACATCCGGGTTTATTCTTAAACCTGCAATTGCCGATTTCATTGCTTTTTTAGTTGCCTGATAGATATTGATTTCGTCTATTTCTGCCGCATGAACCATGCCCACGCTGACCGCAAGTGCCTCACTCCTAATGATTTCATCAAATTCAAGCCTTTTTTTTTCGGACAGCTTTTTCGAATCATCAATCCCAGGCAGGAAAAAATCCGTTGGCAAAATGACCGCTGCGGACACAACCGGACCAGCAAGCGGCCCCCTGCCTACTTCGTCTACACCTGCCAGATACTGAAAGCCTTGACCGCGGTATTTGCGCTCAAAGGCCGTCATTTCAAAGAATTTCTCCGCAAGAGCTTTTTCTTGGGCTCTCTGCTTCTTCCATCTCGCAAGGCAGGTTTGCACTCCTTTCCGATCATCTCCTTCAAGACTAAATAGAAAAGGGTCGTTATCAGCTTTGATTGTTTTCAGCTGTTCTTCAATTTCTGCAATCGACAAACGTTTCATTCAAATTCACCTTTTACGCTAGCGTTCAATAAAGCTCCCCAATAGGAGAGCTTTTCGTTATTCTTCATTTTCCGTTTGAAAATCCTTGGGCCTTTCAAATGATAGAGGGCCAAACTTCTCGGAACGGATTTCCCTAATCACCAATTCCGCCACTTTATCGTAGTCTACCATTCCACCGCCCATCAGGCAGCCGCGGAGCTTGCCGATGTGGTCGAACTTAAGTACAACGTCTTCCGGAATTTCAGAAAACTTATAGCGCTCCATCAAACGTTCAGGATATTCCCGCTCTAAAAAATTCAGTGCGTAAACGGTCAAGTCATGCAGATTTAAGAGCGTATCCTTGATGGCTCCAGTGATTGCCAATTTCATGCCGACCTCTTGATCCTCAAACTTTGGCCATAATATTCCCGGAGTATCTAGAAGCTCCATTTCTTTACCTACTTTTATCCACTGCTGGGATTTTGTCACACCCGGGGTATTGCCAGTTTTGGCAATATTTTTTTTCGCCAGGCGGTTAATTAGTGTTGATTTACCGGCATTGGGAATGCCGACAATCATGGCCCTGATGGCTCTCGGCTTTACCCCTTTTGCCCGCATGCGGTCAAATTTTTCCTTCAAAATTACCTGGGCAGCATTGGCAATTTCCTTCATTCCTTCTCCTGCCTGGGAATTAATCGCTAGTGCCTTCACACCTTTTTTGGCAAAAAAAGCAATCCATTCCTTGGTAATATTCTTATCGGCCATATCTGCTTTATTTAATAACACCAAACGCGGTTTATGTTGAATGATTTCATCAATCATCGGATTTCTTGATGAGTACGGGATTCTGGCATCTACTAATTCAAAAATGATATCAACTAACTTTAATTTTTCCGTGACCTCTCTGCGAGCCTTAGCCATGTGGCCGGGAAACCATTGGATCGTCAAAGCAGTCACCTCCTTTAAAAGCGTAAGCGCCTTGACCAGCCCCGACAAGCATAAGACAAGCCGGCAGGATGCCTACATCGCTGAGAATCTTCCCTGCAGGCATGCGACGAGGTGAACCAAACTTCCTCGAATATACTGTGCCGCAGGAGCAAGGTTCCTAGTCGTTAATCATCCGTCCGGTTTTCTAAACAATCGAGGGGCTAGGCGCTGGAGCTGGATATTTAATCCTAATTTATTTCACAGAAACTATATGGGCATCGTTTAACGGCCAGTAGACGATGCTTGTCTTGCCAATGACTTTGCTCATTGGAACGGATCCAATATGACGGGAATCTTTACTGAAGCGGCGGTTATCACCCATTACAAATAATTCCCCTTTTGGCACTGTTATTTGGCCGACCGGTGTTTCTTCCAATGTGAAAGAGTCTGTTAATGGACCGTCCTCCACTTGTTTTTTATATTCATCCAAATATGGCTCTTTATACGCTTTTCCATTCACATATAAAGTGTCATTCTTATATTCGATTCTATCTCCAGGTAGACCAATGACCCGTTTTATGTAATCTTTCTGCTCAGGTGCATGAAAAACAATAATGTCAAATCGATGTGGTTCACCTATTTTATAACTCAGCTTATTAACAATCATCCGATCCTGATTTTTTAAAGTTGGCATCATTGATAAGCCGTCCACTACTATCGGTGCAAAGAGAAAATAGCGAATTACGGCTGCCAGGATGACCGCAATTAAAAGCGCTTTTGTCCATTCCCAAAATTCATTTTTCTTTTTTGCCATTCTTTTTCCCCACCAATCCAGTAAAAAATGTCTTATAAAGCCTATTTTACATAACTTGCATCTAAATAACACGAGGGGATATAAGTTTTTTCAAATTTAATAATTTCTTAATAGATAAAAAAAGAGCTTGCAGTGCAAGCCCTCTTTTTCTTATTAGCGAATTTCTTTAATACGAGCTTTTTTACCGCGAAGTTGACGCAAGTAGTAAAGCTTAGCACGACGAACTTTACCGCGGCGAACCACTTCAAGTTTCGCGATTTTTGGTGTGTGTACAGGGAATGTACGCTCAACGCCTACACCGTAGGAAACTTTACGAACTGTGAAAGTTTCGCTGATACCACCACCACGACGCTTAATCACAACACCTTCAAATAACTGAATACGCTCACGAGTACCCTCGACAACCTTAACGTGAACACGTACAGTGTCACCAGGACGGAACGCAGGAAGGTCAGAACGAAGTTGTTCCTTCGTGATTTCTTCTATTAATTTATGCATCGTTTTCAACTCCTTCCAACAGATGCTCTTGCAAACCAAGTATTATCAATTGCAGCGGAACATCGTTATAAGACAAGAAACTGAGAGACTCAGCTCAAGTCACAAGATATATCATAACATAATCTCAAAGCCCCTGCAATACTACTCGTATTCTTTTTTTACTTCTTCCAGCCACTTTTGTTGTTCTGGTGTTAGTTCTATTTTTTCAAAAAGGTCAGGTCTTCTTAATAGAGTTCTTCTTAGGGTTTCTTTATTGCGCCATTCTTCAATTAACTTGTGATTGCCAGATAGAAGGACATCAGGCACCTTCATGCCGCGGAAATCCGCAGGCCTTGTATAGTGAGGGTGTTCAAGGAGACCTGTACTAAACGAGTCCTTAATATGGGATTCTTGATTGCCGAGCACCTCGGGGAGCAGGCGAACAACACTATCAATTACAACCATTGCACCTAGCTCACCACCTGTTAAGACATAGTCGCCTATTGATATTTCATCGGTGACCAAATGCTCCCTGATCCTTTCATCATAGCCCTCATAGTGACCGCAAATAAATATCAGATGTTCCTCACGGGCCAATTCTTCCGCTTTCCTTTGGCTATAGCGTTCTCCTTGCGGACAAAGCAAAATGATTCTCGGGCGGCTGCTGTCAGCCTTTTCTGTAAGCGAGGCAACTGCATCAAAAATCGGCTGCGGTTTTAATACCATCCCAGCACCGCCTCCGTATGGATAGTCATCCACAGTGGAATGCTTGTTATCGGAGAATTCACGGAAGTTCACGACATTGTATTGGACAGCTGACTTTTCAGCTGCTTTGCTTAAAATCGAACTCCTGAGTACCCCGGTAAACATCTCAGGAAAAAGGGTAAGAATGTCGATTTGCATCATGACAAAAGTCCTTCCATTGGTTCAATAAGGACAACCTTTTCCTTTACATCCACTTTCTTGACAACATCATGGATATATGGGATTAAGACCTCTTTCCCGCCTTTTCCTTTTACCACCCAAACATCGTTCGCACCTGGAGAAAGGATTTCAGTAATTTTGCCAATCTCTTCCCCATCGATCGTGGCCACAAGACAGCCGATAATTTCATGATAATAGAATTCATCTTCGTCGAGTTCACTTAGCTGTGACTCCGGAACCTTCAAAATTCCATCACGAAACTTCTCCACCAAGTTAATATTTTCATACCCTTGAAAGACAAGCAAATCAAAATTTTTATGGCTGCGGTGGCTTTTAACAGTTAATTCAAGCGGTGTACTTGATGCCTTTTGAAATAAATATAAGGTATTCCCCGGTTTATAGCGCTCTCCCGGAAAATCAGTTTTCGAAATGACGCGGACTTCCCCTTTTATACCATGGGTATTGACGATTTTACCAACATTGAACCATCTTTCCATATGTACTCACCTTCTAATTTCCTCAATGATACCATCTTTAATAATAATCTCAGGCTGTATATCTTGGTCAATCCAAAGGTCCCCTGCTTTAACCTCAATAAGAGCCTGGACTTCCTTTTCCTTTAATTCACTGCCTATTGGTAGGATATGTAATTGTTCTATTTGAAAATCAAGTAATTTTATTTTTTCCCGTCTCATTTCAATTTCTTTTTCAAAGTGCTTTTTTAGTGTGCCCTGAGGGTAGTTTTTCGATTTTTCCAAGCGTTTTAATTCGAAGTGAAGCTGGTCACATTCTTTTTCAAACTGCCGTTTCCTTGCATGATACTTGTCAAAAAGCTCTTGTTTGCTTTTTTCGGTTAAGACTTGCTTCACCACAACAGATTGAATAATTTGCATGTTTATTGCCCCCTTAAAAATTTGAACAACTAACAAAAAAGGGAGGATCAAATCCCTCCCTTTCTTTCTTGATGCAAAAAGCTATTCACCAATTTCCAAGAAAATCTTCTTTTGTTGTGATGATCCTGCTGCGTATACAACAGTTCTAATGGCCTTTGCAACACGCCCCTGCTTGCCAATCACCTTTCCGATGTCCGTTTTATTGACGGTTAAGTGATAGGTGATTCGGGTATCATCTTCAATGGTTTCAACCCGAACTTCCTCAGGAAAATCAACAAGAGGCTTAACAATCGTTTCGATCAGTTCTTTCATCGCTTCTCCACGATTACTTGCTTAATTTTGCATTGTGGAATTTTTCCATAATGCCTTGTTTTGAGAACAAGTTACGTACTGTATCAGATGGCTTCGCGCCGGTTTGCAGCCACTTAAGTGCTAGCTCTTCGTTGATTTGAACTTGAGCTGGCTCAGCAACTGGGTTGTAAGTTCCAACTGTTTCGATGAAACGTCCATCACGTGGTGAACGAGAATCTGCTACTACAATACGATAGAAAGGAGTTTTCTTAGCTCCCATACGCTTTAAACGAATTTTTACTGCCATTTTAAATAAGCACCTCCGAATAGTTTCACACAAGATAGTATAATACCAATTGTTTTTTTATTTGTAAAGTGTTTTTTCTTTACATACATTATTACCAAATATTACAGAATTAAAACAGATTGCAAATATGAACTTAGACTGATGTCCAGCTCCAGTGCCTAGGGGCTCGGTGCCAAATTAAAACGGTTTAAATGGAAATTTGAAACCGCCTTTTTTCTTGGCTTTTTGCTGCATGCCAGACATTTGCTTCATCATTTTCTTCATGTCCTCAAACTGTTTTAACAGACGGTTTACCTCTGCAACGGTACGTCCGCTTCCTGCGGCAATCCGCCGTTTGCGGCTTGAGTTCATGATTTCAGGGTGAAGCTTTTCTTGTTTGGTCATCGACCTGATAATGGCCTCAACATGGGCTATTTGCTTTTCATCGATTTGCAGATTGTTCAAACCTTTGATTTTATTAGCTCCAGGCATCATCTTTAACAGTTCGTCGAGCGGACCTAGTTTGCGGACCTGACCTAACTGATCGAGAAAATCATCAAGTGTAAACGACGCAGTCCGCATTTTCTGCTCAAGCTCTTTGGCTTTTTCTTCATCGATATTGGCCTGTGCTTTTTCGATTAAGGTCAGCACATCGCCCATTCCTAAAATTCGTGATGCCATTCGCTCCGGATGGAACGGTTCGAGGGCATCCATCTTTTCACCCATACCAATAAATTTAATTGGTGTTTGCGTGACAGAACGGATTGACAGAGCCGCACCGCCCCTTGTATCACCGTCAAGCTTTGTCAGAACGACCCCAGTTAGGCCAAGCTGTTCATTAAAGCTTTGTGCCACGTTTACAGCGTCTTGACCGGTCATCGCATCAACAACGAGAAAGATTTCATCCGGCTTGGTTAGTTCCTTAATGTCCTTTAATTCGTTCATTAAGGCCTCATCAACATGGAGCCGGCCTGCGGTATCAATCAGAACATAATCATGATGCTCTTCTTTGGCCTTGGCGATGGCTTGTCTTGCAATCTCGACCGGACTTACCTGATCACCAAGGGAGAAAACAGGCATATTTAATTGCTTGCCTAGTGTTTCAAGCTGTTTGATTGCAGCTGGGCGATAAATATCGGCAGCAACCAGCATCGGCTGTTTGTTATACTGCTTCCGCAGCAAATTAGCCAGCTTTCCTGAGGTCGTTGTTTTACCGGCCCCCTGCAGACCGACCATCATGATGACGGTTGGCGGTCGATTTGACACGGCAATTTTGCTTTGCTCGCCGCCCATTAATTCCGTTAATTCTTCGTTAACGATTTTAATAATTTGCTGTCCAGGGGTTAAGCTCTTTAGTACCTCTTGTCCAACGGCGCGTTCGCTTACCTTTTTGATAAAATCTTTGACGACCTTGAAGTTAACGTCCGCCTCAAGCAGGGCGAGGCGCACTTCACGCATCATTTCTTTTACATCCGCTTCAGAGACTTTCCCTTTGCCGCGGATCTTTTGGATTGTATTTTGCAGTCGGTCGGCTAATCCTTCAAACGCCATTTATCCCAACTCCTAATCTAAATTCTCCAGCTCAGCGATTGTAGCTTGAATCGTCAGCTTGTTTGGCTGCTCTTCATTAAGCAGTTCTTTCAGAAGCTTGACAAGCCGGTTGCGTTCCTGAAATTTTTTAAATAATAATAGCTTTTCTTCGTACTCCTCGAGCATTGCCTCTGTCCGTTTAATATTATCATAAACGGCCTGACGGCTGACTTCGTATTCTTCGGCGATTTCACCGAGTGAGTAGTCGTCTAAATAATAGAGAGACATATAGCTTTGCTGCTTTGGTGTTAACAGCGAATGATAGAAGTCGTACAGGTAGTTCATTCGTGTTGTCTTTTCAAGCATGCCGCATCCCCCTTTTGTAAAGCGAAAAGCCTTTACGAAGTAGTTTACATGGGCAATACATATCTGTCAAGAATTTTATCTTTACACAAGGATGTTGATTTCCGCTCAAGGGGCTCTCTTTCCGCGGGCGTACCGCTCCAATCATTACGCTAATACAACGTATATTCCTTTTTATTATGCTTGAAAAACCATCTTATTCAGACATTTCAACCTGCTCTGCAAATAGTCCGTAGACGTATTTTTCGGCGTCGAATTCTTGCAGGTCGTCCATTTTTTCTCCTAGTCCTACGAATTTAACGGGGATTTTTAGTTCATTGCGGATTGCTAGGACGATTCCGCCTTTGGCGGTTCCGTCAAGTTTGGACAGGACAATTCCGCTTACGTTGGTGGCCTCTTTAAAGGTTTTTGCCTGAATCAGTGCGTTTTGGCCGGTTGTGGCATCAAGGACCAAGAGAACTTCGTGCGGCGCGCCCGGTATTTCTCTTTCAATGACCCGCTTCACCTTTTCAAGCTCTTTCATCAGGTTTACTTTGTTTTGCAATCTGCCGGCAGTATCACACAGGAGAATATCAGCGTTTCTTGATTTTGCAGCCTGGATGGCATCATACATGACAGCTGCCGGGTCTGAGCCCTCAGCCTGCTTAATGGTTTCGACTCCTACCCGGTCTCCCCATACCTCAAGCTGATCAATTGCACCGGCACGGAAGGTGTCTCCAGCGGCCAATATTACTTTTTTTCCCTCGGATTTAAACTTATAGGCAAGCTTTCCGATGGTTGTTGTTTTACCAACACCATTTACACCGACGAATAGGATTACCGTCAGCCCGTCCTTCTGAATATTTAATTGCGATGACTGTTCTTCTCCGGCATTATAAATATCGACCAACTTTTCCGAGATGACACTTTGGACTTCAACAGGTTCTTGTATTTTCCTGCGTTTCACCTCCATTTTCAGCTCATCAATCAGCTGCATAACTGTATCAAAACCAACATCCGCCTGGATTAAGATTTCTTCGAGTTCTTCAAAGAATTCCTCGTCCACTTTCCGGTATCTGGCAATCAGGTCATTGACCTTGCCGGAAAAGCTGTCTCTTGTTTTAGTGAGTCCTTCCTTAAACTTTTCGGTTACGTTATCTGTCGACTTTGTAATCTTTTCTTTTAATTTTTTAAAAAAACTCATTTTCTCACTTCCTGACCTTATGATTCTACTAGTTCTTTTGTATCCTCCAAGCGGACGGATACAAGCTTTGATACCCCGGATTCCTGCATTGTCACACCGTAAAGGACATCGGCACCCTCCATTGTCCCTTTTCGATGAGTAATAACAATAAACTGGGTTTCCTTACTATAGCGTTTTAAATATTGACTAAAACGGTGGACATTTGCCTCATCTAAAGCAGCTTCAACCTCATCCAGGATACAGAATGGAACAGGCCGTACTTTTAAAATCGAAAATAATAGAGCAATGGCCGTTAAGGCCCTCTCTCCCCCAGACAAAAGCCCGAGATTTTGCAGTTTTTTACCAGGCGGCTGGGCAACGATTTCAACACCTGTATTCAAGAGATCTTCTGGCTCTGTTAAGATTAGGTCTGCACGGCCGCCGCCAAATAACGCCCGGAAAACCGGTTCAAAATGTTCCCGTATCCCCTCGAAGGTTTGGCTGAACCGTTTCTTCATCTCTTCATCCATTTCTCCAATGACTTGGAATAGTGTATCCTTTGCTTCTTGAAGATCAGCCTTTTGTTCATTTAGAAATTCAAAACGTTCCGATACCCGTTCATATTCCTCAATCGCACCAAGATTGACATGGCCCAGCTCTTCAATGGCAAGTTTAATCAATTTCACCTTTTTGCGGGCTTCCTCGACCGGAACCGTTAGCGGGAATTGCTCCTTGGCTCCCTCAAAGGATAATAAATACTCCTCTCTAAGGTGCGTCAGTCTGTTTTCAAGCTCTACATCCAAACGGTTTATTTTTACTTCCTCGTCCTTGATGGCAACGGTTAATCCCTTATGAACTCGTTTAAATTCCTTTGTTTCAAGCTCCAAATTCTCCAGTTCGCCTTGCAGCTCCAGGCGTTCTTGTCTCCTGACCGTAATCAGCTTGAGTGTATTTTCTTTGTCCTGCTGCTTTCGTTTGGCAGCTTCCTCTAGCTGCTCCTCACCGGTTGAACTGTTGGTCATTTCCGCTGTCAGGAGATTCAGATCCTCGGTGAAAATAGTCAGCTTTTGTTCGTTTTCAACGATATCCCGCTTCAATTGCTCGAGCCGTTCTTGTGCATGTAAAAACTGTTCATTTTTTGAGGCAAAATCAATCTTAAGTTCATTTATTTCGGTGGTGAGCGATTCTTTGGATGTTAAATCTTTTGTCTTTTGATTTGTCAGGATCAGGATTTTCTGATCTAAATCAGCAATTGTCTTTTTAAATATTTCGAGTGAGTCGGACAACTTAGTTTTTCTAGTTAAAAGTTCCGAACGGTCTTTGGTTATTTGATTCTTTTCCAAATCATAAATGGCAAGCCGGTCATTAATATTCTTTTCTTCAAGCTCTGCTTCTCGTAAATCTCCTTTAATCGACTGCTCCGATAGTCTTAAATCCTCCCCGGATTTGCGAATTTCCTCAAGCGCAGCCTCTGAGGTCTGCACTTCCTCTTTCAGGGATTTAACTGCCTTTTCTAAACCAGCCGTTTTATCCTCCATTATGACCAGTTTTTCTTTTAAACCCTCGAGCTCTGTTTTTCTCGACAATAGAGATGAACTTTTTTGTTTGACGGCACCGCCTGTCATCGAACCGCCAGGATTTACGACGTCCCCGTCAAGGGTTACCAGGCGTACTCGGTATTGCAGCAGCTTTGCCAGTTCATTGGCCCCTTTTAGGTCCTTTGCGATAACCACATTACCCAGGAGATTATTCATAACCTCTGCATATTTTTCGTCAAACTGAACGAGGCTTACAGCCGTCCCAATTAAAGATGGATGTTTTTGTATTATATTCAATTGTGCTGCTGACAATGGCCGACCTTTGATGACTGTTAACGGGAGGAAAGTGGCGCGGCCAAATGAATTTTGCTTAAGGTATCCAATTGCCTTACGGGCGTTTTCCTCAGTGTCTACGACAATATGCTGAAGGGCTCCGCCGAAGGCTGTTTCAAGAGCCGTTTCATATTCCTTCGGAACCGTGACGAGTTCAGCAACCGCACCTTCAATGCCGGCAAGTTTTTTTCCGCGCTCCTTTAGGACTTCCTTAACCCCTTGAAAAAAGCCTGCAAAATCCTCTTCCATTTCTTCAAGCATCTCTTTTTTTGATTTTGCCTGCTGAAGCAGCTGGTATGCTTGATATAATGTTTTTTCCTGTTTTTGATAATTGGCCCTGAGCGACTCCAGCTTTCGCTGCTGCTCGCGGAACGTTACGACCTGTGCTTCCAGTTTAGCCTGGATGTCAGCCAAAGTGGACTGAACCTGCTTCTTTTTAGTAACAGCCGTTTCTCGTTCTAACAGGAATTTTTCATTTTCCGCATCAAGCCGTGCACCTTTATGATCCTGCTGCTCAAGCTGTTCATTGATGTATTTCCATTCATTCCTTGCACCGGCCTGCTCATTTAAAAGGTCAATATACTCACTTTTTAAGCTATCAATTTTCTCATCAAGATTTTCTGCAAACAAATGAAGCTTTTCTTGCTTTTCTTTTAGTTGGTCCTGCAATTCCTTAACTTGTTTCTTCAACGTGTTAAAAGTCGCTGTCTGCATGTCCCGAGCATCTGACAACTCTGCGATTCGATTCGTTAAATCAGTAATATTTTGCCTGAGCTGTTCTTTATTTTGCGATGCGTTTTTCTTTCGTTCTTTTAGGACCTCTTTACGTCCCTCAAGCTTTTCAAGCTCTTCGCTGGCATGAAGCAGGACATTCTGAAGGTCGGTAATCGACTCATCCAAAGCAGCAATTTGGTCCCTTATTTCAACAATTTTTGCTTCCTTTAGCTGCAATTCTGAAGAAATCCTAAGTTCCTCCTGTTGGTGCACATCAAGCTGTTTCGAAAGGCTTTCCCATTTTTGATGGAGGTCTTCGATTTCATATACCGTCAACGAAACCTCGAATTTTTCAAGCTCTTCTTTTTTCTCCAAATAGTCTTTGGCCATGGAAGCCTGAATTTTTAAAGGCTCTACTTGGCTTTCCAGCTCAAATAAAATGTCATGAACCCGATTTAGGTTCTCCTGGGTTTCCGAAAGCTTTAATTCTGCCTTTTTTTTGCGGTTCTTATATTTTAATACCCCGGCCGCTTCCTCAAAAATAGTCCTCCGGTCTTCAGCCTTGCTGTTTAAAATTTCTTCTACCTTTCCTTGGCTTATGATTGAGAAGGCTTCTCTGCCAAGGCCGGAATCCATGAATAAATCAATAATATCCTTAAGCCTGCAGTGCTGTTTATTAATATAAAAATCGCTATCCCCTGAGCGAGTCACCCTTCTCGTGACACTTACCTCATTATAATCAATCGAGAGCCCCTGGTCCTGATTATCTAATGTCAAGGTTACTTCGGCAAAATTGAGCGCTTTTCTCGTATCGCTGCCAGCAAAGATGATGTCCTCCATTTTGCTGCCCCTTAGTGATTTGGCCGATTGCTCCCCCAATACCCAGCGGATGGCATCGGTAATATTACTTTTACCGCTCCCATTTGGACCAACCACTGCGGTAATGCCCGGGACAAACTCCACGCCAATACGCTCCGCAAAGGATTTAAAGCCAATAATGTCCAACCGTTTTAAAAACATTCATTAATCCTCCTAAAATGCCCGGGGATTTCTCCTCAAAAACTTTTTTGTTAATTCTGGGCTGACTCTTTTTTTAACATTTGTAGTGCCATTTGAGCGGCATGCTGTTCTGCTTCCTTTTTCGACCTTCCTGTACCTACGCCCAACTCATCGCCGTTTAAGGTCACTCTTGAGACAAACTCCTTATTATGGGCAGGACCTTTTTCTTGAAGGACACAATATTCAATCATGCCTGATCCATCTCTTTGGATTAGCTCCTGCAATTGGCTTTTAAAATCCATCACATGAGAAAAAGCACCAGCATCAATTTTAGGAAAAACTACCTTTTCAAGAAACTGAATAACCACTTCAATTCCTTTATCCAAATAGAGAGCACCGATGAACGCTTCAAACACATCGGCCAAAAGAGCAGGGCGCTCTCTGCCGCCGGTCATTTCTTCGCCCTTGCCAAGCAAGATTAGTTTGCCAAAATGAAGTTCATTTGCAAATGCTACCAGAGATGGTTCACATACTATGGCTGCTCTAAGCTTGGTCAATTCGCCTTCGGTCATGGTCGGATATTTTTTAAAAAGAAATTGGGAGATTGTCAGTTCCAGCACAGCGTCTCCTAAAAATTCGAGCCTCTCATTATCTTCAAAAGGTTTTCTGCGATGCTCATTCACATATGATGAATGGGTGAATGCCTGTTTTAATAATTTTTCATTTTCAAATATGACACCGATTGAATTTTGCAGATCTTTAAATTGTTTTTCGTTTGCGCGATTGTTTATTTCCTTTTCCTTCCAGTTCTTGCGCATTAAATTCTCCACCTTGTTTCAATTTGATAGACTAAGTTTAAGTAATTTACGTTTAAAACGCAAAGAAACTTGGCAATTGTTCTGCCAAGTTCTATATTACAGAATAAAGCTCCGTTTGAAAACGGAGCTTTAGGAATTATTCCAAGAAGATTACTTTTGGCCTTCTATGTAGTTCACAGCATCACCAACAGTGCTGATTTTTTCGGCATCTTCGTCAGAAATTTCCATATCGAATTCATCTTCTAATTCCATCACTAGTTCAACAACGTCAAGGGAATCTGCGCCAAGGTCGTCTTTGAAAGACGCTTCAAGTTTAACTTGAGATTCGTCTACTCCTAAACGGTCAACGATGATCTTTGTTACACGCTCTAATACTTCTGCCATCACTTTCACCTCCCCTCAAGTATTATAGTTATTTTCCTGAATGAATACAAATTGTTTTTTTCCAGCGGCAGCTGCTAGGGGCTTCCGCTTTTCTATTTACATTACCATGCCGCCGTTGATATGCAGCGTTTGTCCTGTAATGTATGCAGAATCATCCGAAGCAAGAAATGCTGCTGCTTTGGCAATGTCCTTTGGTTCGCCAAGTCTAGCTAACGGAATTTGTTTTAACATTTCCGCTTTTACATCCTCAGGCAGTTTATCGGTCATATCTGTGGTAATAAACCCTGGGGCAATCGCATTAACCGTAATATTACGAGACGCCAGTTCCTTTGCAGTTGTTTTCGTTAAACCAATTACACCGGCTTTCGCTGCCACATAATTGGCCTGACCAGGATTTCCGCTTTCACCGACAACAGAAGAAATATTAATGATTCTGCCAAGCCGCTGTTTCATCATTTGTCTCGTAACAGCCTTTGTGACCAGGAAGACACCCTTGAGATTAATATTGAGGACATCATCCCATTCCTCTTCCTTCATTCTCATTAATAAATTATCTCTGGTTATTCCGGCATTATTAACAAGGATGTCGAGCCTGCCGAATTGCTCAATAACCGTCTTGACCATTTCACTTACTTCTTCAGTATTTGAAACGTTGCATTTAATCGCAAAAGCTTCTTGTCCAAGAGACTTGATCTCATCGACAACTTCATTTGCCTTATCTTCACTTCCGGAAAAATTAACCGCAACATTTGCCCCCTGCCTTGCCAATTCAAGAGCAATTTCTCTGCCGATCCCACGTGATGCACCGGTAACGAGAGCAGCTTTTCCTGCTAAACTCATAGCTTTTCCTCCTTCAATGCGTCGATTACTGCGAGTGAACTTTCCTCATCTGATACAGAATAGATTTTCACCGTTTTATCGATTTTCTTGATCAAGCCGGAAAGAACCTTGCCCGGACCAATTTCAATAAAGGTATCGACACCTAATTCAATCATTTTTTGAACAGAGTCTTCCCATAAAACAGGTGAATACAGTTGTTCAATTAATTTATCCTTTATTTCAGCTGCAGAGGTTACCGGCTCAGCCGATACGTTGACGACTACAGGAATTTCCGCATCCTTCATATCCAATCCATTTAAAACATCACGCAATTGACCTGATGCAGGTTTCATTAGCGGTGAATGGAACGGACCACTCACTTCCAATGGCAGGACCCTTTTAGCACCAGCTTCTTTTGCTTTTGCTCCTGCATCTTCAACGCCCTTTTTTGATCCTGAAATGACAATCTGTCCAGGGCAATTTAAATTGGCCAGCGCCACCGGATTGCCCTCATTTGTCACTTCGTCGGTTACTCCAGCTAACTTATCCCGATCAAGACCAAGAACTGCCGCCATGGAGCCTTCCCCATTAGGCACGGCATTCTCCATGAACTCTCCTCTTTTTCTAACGGCATATACGCCTTCTTCAAAACTCATGACGCCTGCCGACACAAGGGCTGTATACTCTCCTAAGCTGTGACCGGCGACAAAGTCAGGATTAACTCCTGAATTTTGGAAGAACGATAATACCGCCAAACTCGTTGTTAATAGGGCGGGTTGTGTATTAAATGTCTGTGTCAAATCTTCTTTTGGGCCTTCAAAAATCAGCTGACTTAAAGGGACTTTAAGAGTTTCATCCGCCTTTTTAAAATAGGACATCACTTCGGGATATTTTTCTGCCAGATCTTTACCCATTCCAACTGTTTGGGAACCTTGCCCAGGAAACACAAAAGCTATTTTACTCAAAATATGAATCCCCCTATCGTACTATGGTTTTGTGATTTGCTTCCACGGTTTGTTTAATTAAACCGACTACATCGTTTGTAACCATTTCTCTTGTCTGGCGGATGGCACTAAAGACAGCCTGGGCATTTGATGAACCGTGTGCTTTAATAACCGGAGCCTTTAAGCCAAATAACCCAGCCCCGCCATATTCCGAATAATCTAGCTTACCTTTTAACTGCATCAAATTCGGTTTTAAAACGGCTGCTGCCAGCTTGCTAGTAAAGCTGCTCATCAGCGCTGTTTTTAACATCTTAAACATGGAAAGGGCTGTTCCCTCAATGGTTTTCAACACCATGTTTCCCGTAAAACCATCCGTTACGACGACATCAGCGACGCCATCAAGCAGATCCCGGGCCTCGACATTGCCTACAAAATTCAAATCAGCCTGTTTTAAAAGTTCAAAGGCATGTCTTGTTAATTCATTGCCTTTCTTCTCTTCTGTGCCGATATTTAAAAGTCCGACACGCGGACTCTCAATCCCTCTTACTTTTTTACTGTAAATGGAGCCCATGATAGCATATTGCACCAGATGTTCCGGTTTGGCATCGGCATTAGCACCCACATCAAGCAATAAAAATCCTTCCCCGCCTATGGTTGGCAGAGTTGGGGCTAAGGCCGGCCGGTCAATTCCTTCAATTCTCCCGACCACAAAAAGTCCGGCAGCCATGAGTGCACCTGTATTCCCCGCGGACAAACAAGCATCCGCTGCACCATCGGCAACTTGTTGGGCTGCTAGAACCATAGAGGCCGTTTTTTTACTGCGGACTGCTCTTACCGGTTCATCTGTTCCGAGTATAACTTCTGTTGTATGTAAAACGGTAATTCGTTCTTGTTTCTTTAATGTTTCGCTAATTTTATTTTCATCCCCGACAAGGGTGATATGTAAGTCTGGAAAAGTTTCTACCGCCTTCATGGCGCCTAAAACGATTTCCTTTGGGGCATGGTCTCCGCCCATTGCATCAATCGCAAGTTTCATATGTCTCATCCTTTAGTTATTTTTCGAACGGTACATTTGAAAATCACCTGTAAAAACAAGTTCATTATTTACGAAGCTTGATACCTGGACCAACGTCCGGCCTGTCACATCATCAATATTCATGACCCTTGCTTTTGCAATGACCCGTTCATGTAATCTTACGGAGCGCTTAAATTGGATGTTGGCTTTTGCCGTTAATGCTAATTCATCGTTAATGACCGCAACAGCAAGTGAATTTGCCTGGGCAAATAAATGATGACCCCGGGCAATTTTGTTTCGTTTAAAAACATGCTCCATTTTTACATCAAAAATGGAGATGGCGCTCTGGTCTAGTTCCATATCAATGATTTCCCCGATTACCTCTTCAAGCGGCAGGGAACGAACCTCATCCTCGAAGCGTTTTTCCGCGACTGTTTTAATTCTTTCGCGAAGTTCGGGTATCGATAATTCAAGGCGATCTAAGCGAATCGTTTGGACACTTACCTGAAACTTTTCAGCAAGCTCTTCATCCGTTATAAATGGATTTTCTTGAATGGTTGCGCTAAGCAGCTGCTGACGTTCTTTTTTGCTTCTTCTCATTTTTCACACCGTCCGAAAACTTATGACTAGGTACTAAGAGTAGTATAAAATTTAAAAAAGCAGATTGCAAGGATTAGTTTTCTCCTGCAGTCTGCTTTTTACTAATAGGATGTTGATATCCACTCCACTAAGGAAAGCCCCTTTGAATAATCATCGCAGTGACAGGCTGCTCTTTGCCTGTCCCGAGGGGCTCGCTTTCCGCGGGCGTTGCGAAGAGCCTCCTCATCGCTAGCTTCTGCGGGGTCTCTCCTGCTTCGTACTCCCGAAGCAGTCTCGCCCCTTCCGCTCCAATCAACATGTACTGATAAATGGACAGCAAAAAATCCTAATCCAATTTTTCTCCCTCAAGAACGCCAGCATCTTCAAGCAGCTTTCTTAACATTTCATATTCAGGCGAGTTCCAGAAGGTTTCGGATTGGATTAGGGTGGCGGCGTCGCTTCTGGCGGTTTCGAGGGCGCGGTAATCATGAACCATATCAGCTACTTTAAATTCTGGCATGCCGCTTTGTTTTTTGCCAAAAAAGTCTCCCGGTCCCCTTAGCTCCAAATCTTTTTCACTTAGTACAAAGCCATCATTGGTTTCCGTCATGATCCGCATTCTTTCCTGGCCTGTCTCTGATTTCGGACTGGCCAGCAAAATGCAATAGGCTTGATCACTTCCCCGGCCGACACGGCCACGGAGCTGGTGAAGCTGAGAGAGCCCAAATCTTTCAGCATCATAAATAACCATAACTGTTGCATTCGGCACATTCACCCCAACCTCAACCACAGTTGTTGAGACGAGCACTTGAACCTCGTTTGCACTGAACGCCTTCATAACAGAATCCTTTTCCTCAGAGCTTAATCGTCCATGCATAAGCCCTGCTGTATAGCGATTTTGAAAATAGCTGCTTAATGTTGCATGCACATCAATAGCATTTTGCACATCAAGCTTTTCCGATTCCTCAATTAATGGACAAATGACGTATGCCTGATGTCCCTTCCGTAATTCTTTTTCTACAAATGCCAATACCCGTTCCAGCATTTCTGGTTTGGCCCAATAGGTTTCAATTGTTTTCCTTCCTGCAGGCATTTCGTCAATGATGGAAACATCCATCTCGCCAAAAACGGTAATGGCAAGCGTCCGGGGTATCGGGGTGGCGGTCATGAACAGCACATCAGGATTTTCTCCCTTTTCCCTCAGGATACGGCGTTGCTCCACACCGAAGCGATGCTGCTCATCAGTAATAACAAAACCTAGTTTCTTAAATGATACTTCATTCTGAATTAAAGCATGGGTTCCTATTAAGATATCAATATTTCCCTCGGTAAGCTGCTCAAGAATCTCCCTGCGGCGCTTTCCTTTTATGGAGCTTGTAAGCAACTCACATTTTACACCAAAGGGTTCCAATAAAGTTATCAGTGATTCTGCATGCTGCTCAGCCAATATTTCGGTCGGTACCATCAGCGCCCCCTGATAGCCTGCCGTTACACTTGCGTACAGACCAACCGCTGCCACCACCGTTTTTCCTGATCCAACATCTCCTTGCAGCAGGCGGTTCATTCGATAAGGCGATTTAAGGTCGGATAGTAGTTCATTTACAACCCGCTTTTGGGCATTTGTTAATGGGAACGGCAGGCGGGCGATGAATTCCTTCAATTTCCCAAGGTCATAGTTTTGGCTGATTCCGGGTGAATGTTCGCGCTCAAACTTCCTAAGTGCCTGCATTTTTAACTGAAAGATTAGAAATTCTTCGTACACAAAGCGTCGTCTTGCCTGCTTGAGATCCTCCCCGCCTTCAGGAAAATGCATAGCTTTAATGGCATCTCTCCGGTTTAAAAGCCGATATTTTGTTAAGTAGTAATCCGGCAGAGTTTCCTCGATATACGTTCCAAATTGTTGAAAAGCTAAATTAATGAATTTACGCATGCCCTTTGTTGTCAGTCTTCCTTTAAGAGAATATACAGGTTCAAAATCTTTACCCTTCGCATTTTCCCCTAGCTGGAGTTCACTAGCAGTTATTGTCTGCCGATGAGCATCCCACTTTCCTGTAATTGTTAATGTTTCATTGATTGTGATTTTATTTTTTAAATAGGGCTGGTTAAAGAAAACGACTTTGATTAAATATTGTCCTGCATAAAAGCGGAAGGAGAGCTTTGACTTCTTCCTGCCATAATATACAAGAGAAGGTTCACTTTGAACCTTCCCTTCAATCGTCACCTTCTCGTCATGTTGTACTTCCATCAAATCGCGAAGGCGGTAATCTTCATAACGATAGGGGAAATATTCCAATAAATCACGGATACTCAAAATGTTCATTTCTGAAAAGATTTCCGCCGTTTCGTCACCAATGCCCTTTATAACAGTTATTGGCTGGTTTAGATATGGATTCACTTTTCTGTAAGCGGCATTCCGAAAATCTTGGCCTGCAGCGCCTGGCCTGTTGGTGTTGCCGCTAACCCTCCCTGTGCTGTTTCTTTTAAGGCTGTTGGCATCGATTGGCCGATTTTATACATTGCGTCTATCACTTCATCGCATGGAATACGGCTCTTGATACCGGCGAGTGCCATATCTGCAGCTACCATGGCATTGGCTGCACCCATGGCATTTCGCTTTACACAAGGTACTTCCACAAGACCTGCAACTGGGTCACAGACTAAGCCGAGCATATTTTTTAATGTGATGGCCATTGCTTCGGCACATTGTTCCGGAGTTCCTCCGGCCATTTCGACAATTGCTGCTGCGGCCATACCTGCTGCTGATCCCACCTCGGCTTGACAGCCCCCGGCAGCACCAGATATGGAGGCATTGTTGGCAACAACAAAGCCGAATGCTCCGGCGGTAAATAAAAACGAAATCATTTGCTCTCTTGTTGGGTTTAGCTTTTTCTTTACGGCAAACAACGTCCCCGGTACGACACCAGCTGATCCGGCAGTCGGTGTGGCACAAATCGTCCCCATCGCCGCATTTACTTCATTTGTGGCGACAGCCCGGCTGACGGCATCGAGAATCGTTTCACCGGATAAAAAATTGCCTTTTTCAATGTATTTTTGCAATAGAACTGCATCTCCGCCTGTTAAGCCAGTTACAGATGTAACCCCTTTCAATCCACGCTCAACTGCTTCTTCCATTACTTTGAGGTTACGGTCCATAAAGCGAATGACTTCTTCCTTGGACCGTCCCGTTACGGTGACCTCCTGCTCAATCATAATTTCGGAAATTTTTTTATTTTGACTGTTGGCCAGCTCCATTAATTCTGCTACATTACGGAACATAGAATGACCCCCTTTCGCTGAGAATGTTTAATCAACAATTTTAGTTACCTTCAAGATGTTAGGCAGCTGTTCGAGTTCCTCGATCAGGGTATCATCAATATTTTGGTCGACCTCAATTGTCATCAGTGCCATTTTTCCAACTTCCTTACGGGAAACCTCCATATGGCCGATATTTAATTCATATTTCGCCATTGTATTGGCGACACTTGCAATGGCACCAAACCGGTCATTATGAACAACTAAAATAGCAGGGTGATTCCCAGAAAGCTTCAATTCAAAACCGTTCATCTCAGTGATTTCAATCTTTCCGCCGCCAATAGAAATACCTACTAATTCAAGCTCCCCATTGTGATCGCCAATTATGACTCTAGCAGTATTGGGGTGGTCTGTAACCGCATCCTCTTCAATAAAGCGAATTTTCATACCTCGTTCTTCAGCAATCTCAATTGCTTTGATAATCCTTTTATCGTCCGTATCGAAATCCAATAAACCGCCTACAATGGCAACATCCGTACCGTGACCCTTGTACGTTTGTGCGAATGACCCGTATAACGAAATATTTGCCCATTTTGGCTCCCTGCCAAATAAACTTCTAGCGACGCGGCCGATTCTCGCAGCTCCGGCAGTGTGAGAGCTTGACGGGCCAATCATGACCGGGCCAATAATATCAAACACGCTTCTATACTTCATGAATCTATTCCCCCTTGCCTTTGTCTTTCTATCTTTATAAAAAAATGGTTAGTATATATTATCCAAAAAAAGAAGGGTGGTCCCTAAAGACCCCCTTCTATTTTAGCCGTAATTTATTCAATTGAAAAGATATAAGAATATAATGGTTGTTTGCCATTATGAACCTCTATTTCCACATCGCTAAACTTTTCATCAACAAATTCGGTAAGCTGGCTTAGTTCTTCCTCAGTCACATCTTCGCCATAAATAATAGTAAGAATTTCAGAATCCTCATCAAGCATATTTGTTAACAGGTCTTCGGCTGCTTTTTCTTTATCTTTGTTTTTAACAATAATTTTTCCTTCGGAAATCCCCATGAAATCCCCAGTTTCGATATCCAATCCATCGATCTGTGTATCACGGACAGCAAAGGTGATTTGTCCGGTTTTTACACGGCTTAGCGCCTCCGTCATGGCAGCTGAGTTTACCTTTGCATCTGCGGAAGGATTAAAGACTAGCAGAGCGGAAAGCCCTTGCGGAACGGTTTTGGATGGTATCACATAAATTTCTTCGTCCGATACATCGCGAGCCTGCTCAGCAGCCATAATGATGTTTTTATTATTCGGCAAAATAAATACTTTATTTGCATTTACTTCTTTGACAGCCTTGACAATATCCTCTGTACTTGGATTCATCGTCTGGCCGCCTTCAATGACTGCATGGGCCCCGATGCTCTTAAAAAGGTCGGCAACGCCCGAACCCATGGAAACTGCTACAATTCCATATTCCTGCTTCTCTTTTGGTGTTTCTTTCACCGCAGCGGCAAGGGGAGTGTGTGTTTCTCCGACAATATTGGAATGCTGCTGGCGCATATTTTCAATTTTCATATTAATAAGGCTGCCATAACGCTGACCGTATGTTAATACTTCACCAGGCTGCTCAGAATGAATATGAACTTTAACAATATCATCATCCGAAATAACCAATAATGAATCTCCATAATTGCTTAGATCATTGCGGAAAGCAGTCTCATTAAATGGATGCTTTGCTATCTTTTCTGTTTCAAAGCGAACCATAAACTCTGTACAGTAGCCATATACAATATCTTCAGTATTAATATGGCCCTGGACGCTTTTATGATGCTCGGCATTAACTAATTCATCCATTGATGGCATGGGCTCTGGTGAGTCCGGCAGTTTTTCTCCCTTTAATTCAGCAAGAAAGCCTTCATACACACAGACAAGCCCCTGCCCGCCGGAATCAACAACCCCAACTTCTTTTAAAACCGGCAATAGGTCAGGTGTACGCTTTAGGGAAGCTTTTGCCTCCTTTAATACTTCTTCCATAATAACAACAATATCATTTGACTTTTGCGCAGTTTGCAGACCTTTTTTGGCAGCATCTTTAGCAACAGTCAGAATTGTTCCTTCGACCGGCTTCATTACAGCTTTATAAGCAGTTTCAACCCCGGCCTCAAGCGCTCCTGCAAATTCTTTCCCATTAATGATCGCTTTAGCTTCGATTGCTTTTGAAAAACCTCTGAACAATTGCGAAAGGATAACACCAGAGTTTCCCCGTGCTCCCATGAGCAGTCCTTTTGAGAGAGAAACCCCTACTTTACCAATATGTTCTTGAACATTATTTTTAACCTCTTTTGCACCGGAGGTCATGGATAAATTCATATTAGTCCCTGTATCGCCATCCGGAACTGGAAAAACGTTAAGAGCATCTACCATTTTAGCATTGGCTGATAGATGATTGGCGCCTTGAATGATCATCTCGGCAAAACGTTTTCCATCTAATGCTGTAATTGACACAAACTTCACTCCTCACTACGGGTTCGTCACACGAACTCCCTGAACGAAAATATTAACCGAATCAACGGCAAGTCCAACTGTCTTATCAAGGGTGTACTTAACCTTTGATTGCACGTTGTGAGCAATTTCAGAAATCTTGGTTCCATAGCTGACAATAATATACATATCAATATGTAATGCTTCATTTTCCTGGCGAACAATAACACCGCGGGTGAAATTTTCTCTTCTAAGAATTTCAGTTATGCCATCTTTGATCTGATTTTTAGAGGCCATGCCGACAATTCCATAGCATTCTACCGCTGCTCCTCCGGCAATGGTTGCGATTACTTCATTTGAAATATCAATTTGTCCGTACTTCGTTTTTAATTCAATGGACATGAATCGTTCCCCCTCCTGAAAAATTGCTCCTTAACTACAGTCATTTTACTATAGTAGCTTAAATATTGAAAGTCATTCCTGGTACGCTTACTATAACAGCATTTATTTCAGGGTAATGTCAAGGTTTTTTTCTTGAAACCATTTAACTAAGCTATTGCATTCATAATGGTTGTGTGATAAATTATTAAGGTATCTTAAGACAGAAAATTTGGCTATGCCATTTTTCTATATCCAGATTAGTATCTTAATGATTACTGGTTAAGCTTTTCGTGTTAAGGAGGGAAATTTAATGCCGCGCAAATGTGTAGTAACTGGAAAGAAAACCACTACTGGTAACGCCCGTTCTCACGCTATGAACGCTAACAAGCGTACATGGGGTGCTAACCTACAAAAAGTACGTATCCTTGTTGATGGAAAACCAAAGCGTGTTTGGGTTTCTGCAAGAGCGTTAAGATCCGGTAAAGTAGAACGCGTATAATTTTTTAATGAGGCTGTTTTGTGACAGCCTCATTTTCTTTTATTTTGTCCTAATTAACGGAAAATAAAAAGCACCCACTTTGGGTGCTTTAAGTTTATGAAAGGTAATAAGCCCTTTTTGGAGCTGAGGCCTGCTTCCTATTCTTTTTTATTAAACACACCAATCATCGCTCGGACAATTCCACCTAAAAATCTCGGCAGTTTAATTGTATAAAATTTCATACTGTCCCTCCTCACAAATCTCACGTCTAACATCTTATTCTAAAACCCTAAATCGTACGCCCTTACCATTTTATTCAAACGAACAAAATCAGTACCGATTTTTCGAGGCTTTTAATCATGGCTTCTTATCACTAATAATATGCCTTCAGAAAATGAAAAAGTACCATAATCGCTAATAAGTTCATTACTTATACATAGTGTGGATCCGAGGGAGATATGACGGTTTTTCAAAGGATATTTAAACCCTTCCAATGTAATGCCATAAACATCAAGCGTTATTGGCACAAAAGAAATATATTTATGGGCTGATTTTTTTTCGAGCTTGTGTTTCCCAGGAGCTTTTAAGAAAGCTATATTGTTACGGTCAATTAGAAATATTTCTGTCTCGCTTCTTGTTTTTAGCGGATGAATCATAAGCTGGACATTTGCAAGTAAATGGTCAAGTCTGCCTCCAGTGGCACCGAATAGGCGAATAATCTGCGGCTTTTGATCTAATGCCCAGTTTAAAGCCAGCTCCATATCCGTTTCATCCTTTTCCGGAATAAATTTTTTCAGTTCAGATACTCCATTTTCAATAAAAGCCAGTTCCGATGTGGAGACTGAGTCAAAGTCACCAAAGGCGATCATAGGTTTCATGTTCCTTGCCAATAAATGAAATACACCGCGGTCAACGCCTACCCAAATCGCTTCTTCTTCCCTATACTCCATTAAATCGGGCAAAAGCTCCTCAGGGCCTCCCGCAAGAATATTAATAATCATCTTCCTAGCTCCTTTTCCATAGCTAAGAAGCCGGCTTTTAAGCCGGCTTCATTATCCCCTTATGAGCGAAATGGCTTTCGCATAATCTTCTTGGTTATAAATGGCAGAGCCAGCAACTAGAACATTGGCACCTGCCTCAATACATAACTTTGCTGTTTCCGGATTAACCCCGCCATCGATTTCAATTTCAATTTCTAATCCTTTTTCCGCTGCCATTTGATTTACTTTCTTGATTTTCGGCAGCACCTCAGGAATAAATTTTTGCCCGCCAAATCCGGGATTGACAGACATTAACAGCACCATATCGATATCCCCGATAATATGCTGTATTGACTCTGCAGGTGTGGCAGGATTTAAAACCACCCCTGCCTTTACACCAAAGGATTTAATGTTTTGAATCGTGCGGTGCAGATGACGGCATGCTTCGACATGAACTGTTATATAATCCGCTCCGGCTTTCGCAAATGCTTCAATATATTGGTCCGGATTTTCAATCATTAAATGAACATCCAGCGGTAGCTTGGTGACCGGACGAATGGCTTCGACGATAAGCGGACCGATTGTGATATTCGGGACAAAATGACCATCCATCACATCTATATGAATGTAATCTGCTCCCCCTTTTTCAACTGCTAAGATTTCTTCCCCTAATTTAGCAAAATCGGCTGAAAGAATGGATGGGGCGATTTTTATCATAATTAGTACCTCGGCTTTCTATCTTTAATTTCCTGGAGGAAATCGACATAATGGTCGTAACGATACGTTGGAATCTCACCAGATTCCACTGCCTGTTTAACACCGCATTTCGGTTCGCTCAGATGAAGGCAGCCGCGGAATTTGCAATTTTCACTTACCCTTAAGATTTCCGGAAAACAGGAGGTTAAATCCTCTGCTTCGATATCCGTGAAATCCAAAGAGCTAAATCCCGGTGTATCCGCTAATAATCCATTGCCGACTTTAATAAGTTCAACATGTCTCGTTGTATGCTTTCCCCTTCCCAAATGGGTGGAGATATCATTTGTTTTCAATTCCAAGTCTGGTCTTAGTACATTTAACAAAGATGATTTGCCAACACCTGATTGGCCGGCAAAAACAGAAATTTTATCCTCGAGATGTGGATGTAATAATTCAATGCCCGTTTCCGTCTCGGAAGAGGTCATAATCACTTCATAACCGGCGGCCTGATAGTGCGCGGCATATTTTGAAATTTTCTGCTGCTCCTCATTATTTGTTAGGTCCATTTTGGTAATACAAATAATCGGCTCAATTTGATTAAATTCGACCAGAACAAGAAAACGATCCAAAAGTACGGTACTAAATTCAGGTTCAACAGCGGAAAAAACCAAAATCGCCAAGTCGACATTTGCAATTGGCGGGCGGACCAATTCATTTTTGCGTTCCTTCACTTCCAAAATGTACCCTTCTTGGTCATTTTCCGCTTGAAAAACAACTTCATCCCCCACAAGGGGAGTGATTTTATTTTTCCGAAACACTCCTCTTCCGCGGCACTGAATTAAGTCATCATTGTAAAGAACATAATAAAAACCGCTCAATGCTTTTACAATTTTCCCTTCAGGCATAGCAGCCCTCCATGTAAAAAGATTTAATATAAAATGGTTATTCTACATCGTTGTAATTAAACGTTTCTTCTGCAATGACCTTAGAATCCCGAAACACCTGATAACTGGCTTTTTTACCTTCCAAAATAATCAATTTAATTTGCTTTGTTGTTGTTTCTGTAATATAGAAGACATCCGCAGGTACACTCATATTGTGATTCATATCATCAATATAAATCCTTACTTCTTGTTTTTGTCCAGGCTGACCTGGTAAAGGAGGCTCGTAATCAATTGTAACTTCCTTCGTTACTTCCCTAGGGGGTTTTTCTTCTTTTCCTTTTGAGACAACTACGGTGACTTTATCACCTTTTTGAAGCTGAGTCCCTTGTTTAGGTTCTTGGGAAATGATCATACCCTTTGGAATGGTTTCATTAAATTGTTCCTGTGAAGCATCTAATGTTAAACCGACCGATGCCGCATAATCCTGTGCAGCTTTTACACTATATTGTGTTAGATCCAATAATACGATTTTTTCCGGGCCTTTACTAACTTCGAATTCCAAAACAGTATCTTCTGGAACCACCTTTTTCCCGCCGGAAGGATTTTGGCTGAGTATCGTTCCTGGTTCGCTGTCATCGTTTTTCTCCGTCTTCATTATATCTTTAAAATTCTGACTATCTAACAAACGAATAACATCATCATATTGCCGGCCCACATAATCGGATAGTTCATATTTTTCTTTTCCTGTACTTATATAAAGTGTTATTTTTGATTTTTCTTTAACGACTGTGGCTGCTTCAGGATTCGTTTTTATAACACTGCCTTTTTCAATTTCATCGTCAGTTAGTTTAATTCTCTTATCAATAATTAGTCCCTGTTGACTTAACTTTGAAATCGCATCGTCTTCCTTCATTCCACTGACATCAGGAATTTTGACATCCTTTGCAGAAATTAATCCCGGAACAAAATAGGCGGATAGTCCAAGCAAAATCAGTAAAACTAAAAAAGAAAGAACAATTGGCCATTTTCTTCGCTTTTTATTTACCCCTTTTCCTTGTTTCGAATCAGAAGTACCACCCGAACCGCCCGTGTTTTTTTCACTGGTGTGAACAATTGTTTCATCCAGGTTTTTTAATGGCTTATCATTTGTGATAATTGGGATGGCCTTTGTCGCTTCATCATCAATCGGAATATTAAATTTTGGTTCAAACAGTCGATCCGGATCTAGCGCTGTCCGTAAATCCTCCTCCATTTCATCGACGCTATTATAGCGATGAAATGGATCTTTCGCCGTCGCTTTTAAGACAATATTTTCTACACTCTGGGGAATGTTTGGATTCCATCTTCTGACGGACGGAGTTTCAGATTGCAAATGCTTAAGAGCAATTGATACAGCAGATTCTCCGGAAAAAGGAAGTCTGCCGGTCAATAATTCGAACATTACAATCCCCAGTGAATATATATCTGACTTTCGATTGGCCATACCGCCCCGGGCCTGCTCTGGCGATAAATAATGGACAGACCCAAGAACTGAATTAGTCTGAGTAATACTAGTGGCACTTAAAGCCATGGCAATACCAAAATCCGTGATTTTAACATTCCCATCATGGTCTACCAAAATATTATGCGGTTTAATATCACGGTGAATAATATGGTTATTATGAGCATGAGAAATTGCCGAGGTCAACTGTTTCATAATTTCAATTGCCTCTTCCACTTTAAGAGGAGACTTTTGCTGTATGTATTGTTTCAGTGTATTCCCATCTACAAATTCCATAACGATATAATATAAATCATCTTCTTCACCAACATCAAATATATTGACAATGTTAGGGTGTGCAAGGCTTGTAGCAGATTGTGCTTCTCTGTGAAACCTCCGAATAAACTCTTCATCATTTGCAAAATCAAGCCGGAGCATTTTAACCGCAACGTCCCGGTCAAGGATCATATCATGTGCAAGGTAAACATTGGCCATGCCGCCTCCGCCAATCATATCAATGATTTTATAGCGGCCGCTTAGTCTTTTACCAATCAACATTACATACCACCCTCACTGGCTTCCAGAAACTCTACTATAGCCAATGTAATGTTGTCTTCTCCGCCATTTTCATTTGCAAGTGAGATGAGGGTTTTCGCTTTCTCCTCGAGAAGGCCGCTGCTTAACAGCGTATCTTTCATCTTTGGTTCACTAACTTTATTGGAAAGACCGTCAGAACATAAAAGGAGAAAATCGCCTTCTTCGAAAGTGATTGTTTTAATATCCATTTCGACTGTTTTTTCAGTTCCCAATGCCCTTAGCAATACGTTTTTACGAGGATGATGCTCCGCATCCTCTTTGGAAATTTGTCCAGTTCTGACTAGTTCATTAACAAGAGAATGGTCTTCGGTAATTTGCTTAAAACCAGATTCATTCAGAATATAACCGCGGCTGTCGCCTATATTTGCCATTGTCGCAAACAAACTCGTGGCGATGGCAGCGACAATCGTCGTCCCCATCCCGTCACATTCCGTATGGCTTAGGGCATGTTCAAAAAGAATTTCATTTACCTTTTTAATTTGCTCCTCGAGCCACGTTTCGGCCATCTCGGCATCTTTTATTCCGGTTGTTTTTTCCCATGCTTGTTTTAAATGCGATACGGTCATTTCACTTGCTACATCACCCGCACGGTGGCCGCCCATCCCATCGGCTACGATGGCAAGACGGTCCCCGTCAAGGTTAATAAAAACTCCGCCGGCATCCTCATTGTGAAGACGCACTTTCCCTCGGTCTGTTTGAAATACTGCTTTCATACCTTTACATCGTCTCCTCTTTTCGCTCCTTTGCACGAAGCTGCCCGCATGCTGCATCAATATCATGGCCGTGCTCCCGGCGAATGGTTACATTTATACCATGCGTTTTTAGCGTTTTCTCAAAAGCAAAAATCTTTTCTCTAGGCGTGCGGACGTAATCCCTTTCCGGAACGTAGTTAACAGGTATCAGATTCACATGGCATTTAAGCCCTTTTATCAGTTCTGCCAATTCCTCGGCATGCTCAACTGAATCGTTAACGCCGCCAAAAAGGCCATACTCAAAACTTATTCTTCTGCCTGTCTTATCGATATAATACCGCACTGCTTTCATTAAGTCATCAAGTTTAAAAGCTCTATTTATCGGCATTAACCTTGACCTTAATTCTGTATTAGGAGCATGCAAGGAAATGGCAAAATTAATTTGCATATTTTCATCGGCAAATTGATAGATCTTCGGGATAATACCACTTGTTGAAACAGTGATATGACGGGCCCCGATATTTAACGCCTTATCGTGATTGATAATTTTTAAAAACGACAGCATATTATCGTAATTGTCAAACGGCTCGCCAATACCCATAATGACAACGGAGCTAACTCGTTCATCTGATTCATCAAGAGCTTGCTGAACCTTGACCACCTGGGCAACGATTTCACCAGCTTCTAAATGTCTTTTTAAGCCGCCAAGAGTGGAAGCACAAAAGGTACAGCCAATTCTGCAGCCAACCTGAGTCGTTACACAAACTGAGTTTCCATAATCGTGACGCATTAAAACAGTCTCTATGGAATATCCATCATGAAGCTCAAACAGAAATTTGATGGTTCCATCCGAGGATGTTTGCTGAATAACTGTATTTAAGGTAGTAATCTGAAACGCCGCGGCCAGTTTCTCTCTTAATCCCTTGGACAAATTGCTCATATCCTCAAAGGAAGTGACCCGTTTTTTATAAAGCCAGTCAAAAATTTGTTCAGCCCTGAATGGTTTTTCGCCATTCTCTTTCAGCCATTCCTTTAAATCTTGAAGCTCAAGTGAGTAAATCGATTTCTTATTGTTCAATGTTGTATTCTTCTCTGCTGTATTTAGTTGTTCCAATCGTTACACCTTCCTTTTTAAAGCGGCTATATAAAAGCCGTCTGACCCAAAATCCTGCGGGAATATTTGTAAATCAAAACCGGTAATGAGAGGTTGAACCGCTTCTGGCATCCTATTTATAAATGATAAATCTCCCTCAAACTCCGAATTGTTGGCTAAAAATGTCTTTACTGTATATTCATTTTCCTCTTTATCTACTGTACAGGTACTATATACAAGAGTGCCGCCTTTTTTCAGTAAAGGAGCAACAGATGTTAATAGACTTTGTTGAATACTGCTTAAACGCTCTAGATCCTTTTCGGTCTTGGTATATTTCATATCAGGCTTTCTTCTCATCACCCCAAGCCCTGAGCATGGTGCATCAAGCAGAATGTGATGAAATGATTCCGGCTCGAACTTTTCCTGAAGCAATCTTGAATCAGAGACATTTGTCTTTATATTTGATAACCCTAATCTGCGGGCATTTTCATTGATTAGTCTTACTTTGTGCTGGTGAAGGTCAACGGAAATCACTTCGCCGGTATTTTGCATCTTTTCAGCTATATGAGTGCTTTTACCTCCAGGGGCTGCACAAGCATCAAGGACAAATTCATTTTTTTCCGCGCCTAATGCATAAGCTACAAGCATCGAACTTTCATCTTGAATTGTGAACATTCCATATTTAAAGGCAATGCTGGAAGCCAGATTTCCCTTTAACGACCTAATCGCCTCTGGAATAATCGGGCTTTTTTCAATTTGAAACCCCTCTTCTTCCAGCACCTGGGCACATTCCTCTCGAGAAATCTTGGTGAGATTGACTCTGGCAACTTGCATGGGTGCTGTTAGATTGATCTCACACATTTCTTTTGTTTTATCATAACCAAATTGGCTGGCCCAGCGACTAACAAGCCATAATGGATGACTTGTTTCCAGTGATAATCTTTCAATAGGATTAGAAATTTCATTTAAAGAGGGGAGTCCTTCTCTTTGAATGCTTCTAAGCACGCCATTAACCAAACCTGCAATTCCTTTATGTCCGCGTTTTTTGGCAATTTCTACTGCTTCATAAATAGCAGCACGATCAGGAATTCGGTCAAGATAAACCATTTGATAAACCGTAAGTCTAAGTAAATGAATAATCCAATCCGCCAATTTTTTATGGTCTTTTATAAAAGGCTTAAGAAAGAAATCTAAGGCCATTCTTCTTTGTAATGTTCCATAGGTTAATTCCGTTAATAAGCCGATATCCTTTTTCGGAATTTGATTATTATTGATTGCATGATTAAGCAGCAAATTGCTGTAGGATTGATTTTTTTCTATTGTAACAAGAAGGTCCATTGCCGCTTCACGCACATTCGTTCTCGCTTTGGTTGTCATTTTATTCTCCTAATTTACTGCCTGTTGAAATTTTCGAACCAGCTCCCCGCAAAAATTGCTCACTGGCCATTTTTGTCTTTCCGGATGGCTGCAGTTCTATAATTTTAATCGCCGTATCATCTCCGGTACTGACCGTTAAGCCGTCCGGCTCAATGTTGATTATGGTCCCGGGTACGTCCTTCTTGACATTTCTGATTTTCTCCGCTCTCCATATTTTTAACACCTGGCCATCTAACATCGTAAAAGCAACAGGCCATGGATTTAAGCCGCGAATTTGATTATATATTTCTACGCCTGTTTTGGCCCAATTGATTTTTTCCTGTTCCCGCTTAATATTAGGAGCAAAGGTCGCCTCACTATCATTTTGAGGCATTGGGTTTACTTTGCCCTCGAGGAGCCTGGGCAGCGTTTCTGAAAGCAGTTTGGCACCTGCAGCACTAAGTTTTTCATGAAGTGTACCAACGTTATCATCTTCGGCAATTGACACTTCCACTTTTGATATCATATCACCGGCATCTAATTTCTCGACCATATACATAATGGTAACCCCAGTTTTCTTTTTCCCCTGCATAATAGCATAGTGGATTGGCGCTCCGCCACGTAATTCCGGAAGCAAGGAAGCATGGACATTGATACATCCAAATTTTGGGGCATCCAGCAGCTCCTTTGGTAAAATCTGGCCAAAGGCTGCCGTTACGATTAAGTCCGGATTCAAAGCGAGGATTTTACTGAGCTCATCTGAGTGACGAATTTTTTCCGGCTGTAAGACAGGAATCCCCTGCTTTACCGCTTCTACCTTAACGGGGGGCGGTGTTAAAACCTTTTTTCTGCCGACAGGCCTGTCTGGCTGGGTTACCACGCCAATTACCTCGTAGCCATCTTCAATGATTTGTCTTAAAATAGGCACTGAAAAATCGGGTGTACCCATAAAAACAATTTTCGTCATTCAGCCTCTACTCCTTTTAACTCATCTTCCTCGAGATATCGCAACACCTTTGAAGTAAACAAAATCCCATCTAAATGGTCAATTTCATGTTGAATAGCCCGTGCCAGAAACCCTTCAGCCTCCACTACATATTTTCTGCCTTTTCGATCCAAGGCCTCAATTTTCACAAAATTTGGTCTAGATACTTCCCCAAACAAATCGGGAAAGCTTAAGCAGCCCTCCGGTCCCGTTTGTTCTCCGGCTGTTTCAAGTATACGCGGATTTATCATTTCGATTGTCCCTGTTTCATCATCAATGTCGACTATCGCCACGCGGGCGTCGACACCAATTTGTGGAGCTGCAAGCCCCACCCCATCAAATTCAATCATGGTGTCATACATATCATCTAGCATTTTTGCCAGTTTTTTATCAAACTTTACTACCTCTTGGCATTTTGTTTCCAGTATTTCCGCAGGGTAGTTTACAATTTTACGTATCGCCAAAACGGTTCCTCCAGTAAGCTTTTTAACTTGTTTGATCTCTCGCTGCAGAGCCTGGGGGCCGAAAGGTCTACAGCCATATCCGACAAGAAGGCTAAAGAACAGACTTCTCGGCCGGCTCGACTTATTCCTGTCGCCCCTGATCAAGGCGCTTTCTGCTTTAGTATTCATTTTCACCCAGTTTACATTAAGATAAACGGATTTACGTCAACGGACACAAGAAGTCCATTTTTCACTTCATTTTGATGCTGATCAATGATTGTTTTCAATGTTTTTGTCAAGTTCGGTTCCCGCTTGTATTTTATCAGACATTGATAGCGATATCTATTATTAATCCTTGCGATTGGCGAGACTGAGGGGCCAAGAACAACCGCCTGGTTAGAAACCTGTGTTCTCAAGAAACGGGCAATTTTCTCTGTAGCGGACATGACTGTCATCAACTGCTCATGACTGACCGTGATAAGAGCAAGAAAATAAAAAGGCGGATAATGGTGCATTTTCCTAACAAACATTTCCCGCTGATAAAAAAGGTCATAGTTCTGTGTTCCGGCCAGCTCGATGCTGTAGTGTTCCGGAGTATAGGTTTGGATAATCACCTCTCCGGGAAGCTGATGACGCCCGGCCCGGCCGCTTACCTGTGTTAATAATTGAAAGGTTTTTTCTGATGACCGGAAGTCTGGCAAATGAAGCATCGTATCAGCGGAAAGCACACCGACAAGAGTAATATTTGGGAAGTCCAGCCCTTTTGCAATCATTTGCGTTCCCAATAAAATATCCGCTTTGCCGTCCTGAAACTCCTTAAGCAATCTTTCGTGTGAACCTTTACGGCCTGTTGTATCCACATCCATCCGAATGACCCTGGCCTCGGGCAAAATTTTTCCAAGCTCGTCCTCAACCTTTTGCGTCCCTGTTCCAAAGTAGCGGATATATTCGCTAGAACACTCAGGGCATATCTTTGGAACTGGGCTTTCAAAACCGCAATAGTGACATTTCATTTGAACTCCAGCCCGATGGTAGGTAAGGGAGATGTCACAGTTAGGACAGCTTACAACATAGCCGCAATCCCTGCACATGACAAACGAAGAATGTCCGCGTTTATTTAAAAATAAAACGGACTGCTGGTTTTTTTCGAGCCTGTCCTTAAGCATTTCAAAAAGTTTCGTGGAAAACATGGAACGGTTCCCGGCGCGAAGCTCTTCACGCATATCGATAATTTCCACGGACGGCAGTGCTTTATTATTCATTCGCGCCGGCAAGGACAATAGATGGTAAACATTCTTTTGCGCTCTCGCAAACGATTCTAAAGATGGAGTGGCACTGCCTAGCACAACCGGACAAGAATAGGTCTTCGCTCTTTCAATCGCCACATCTTTAGCATGATAGCGCGGCATTTCCTCCTGTTTATAACTTGTCTCATGCTCTTCATCAATAATAATAATGCCAATATTTTCGAACGGGGCAAAAATAGCGGATCTTGCTCCAACCGCTACCTTAACCTGTTTCCGTTGGATTTTCCGCCATTCATCGTACTTTTCACCAGCCGATAAACCGCTGTGGAGCACCGCAACCTGGTCGCCGAATCTCCCTTTAAACCGATTGACCATCTGCGGTGTAAGGGCAATCTCCGGGACAAGGACGATCGCTTCCTTGCCTTTTTCAATAACCTCCTGAATGGATTGCAGGTAAATTTCTGTTTTACCGCTGCCAGTAACTCCATAAAGCAGAAAAACCTCATGTTGATTTCCTTCAATAGAATCAAGAATCGGTTTAATGGCGGTGGTTTGGGCCTCAGTTAAAGGAAGCGGGGTGGTTCGTTCGAAGATGCGGTTTTCATATGGGTCCCGGTAAACTTCTTTTTCCGCTTCCCACAGCAGTTTCTTTTCAACAAGGGCTTTGACTGTGGTCGAGGAGACTTTAATTTTTTCAGTCAATTGCCGCAATTCAATTTCGCAGTGATGTTTTATAAAATACGACAGCACTTGCTTCTGCTTTTCCGCATTTCCAGGCAGCCTCTCCAGCTCCAGCTTCATGTCCTGGACACTAAGAGCGGGACCAATCACATGGACATGTTTTTTCCTAACCTTTTCCTTCACTTCATAAAAGACCTCAAGAAGCCCTTCGGCCGAAGCCCGATGCAGATAGGGAACAAGGCCATTTTTTAATGCTATTTCCCATTGGAGCGTGCTGCTGTTAGCAAAGTATGGCTGGAGCGGTAATTGCAAATCCGCAGCAGCAGCTCCTGGAGCAAGTTTTACCTTTTTTTCGTACTTAGCTTTTAAAGCCGCGGGAAGCATGACCTGAAAGGCAAAAATCTTAAAGCATAGGGTATGGTCTGTCAGCCAAGTTCCAAGCTTTAATAATTCATGATTCAAAACCGGCTCAAGGTCCATCGGTTCAATAATTTCCCTTAATTGTTTGAATTCGGACTCACACTTCACCTCAATAACAAACCCTTGAATTTGACGCGGGCCAAACGGAACGACGACTCTCATTCCCGGTTGAATAATCTCCACCCATTGGTCTGGAATCAGATAATCGAATGCTTTATCTGTTTGTTTCGCCGGCACGTCTACAATAACACTGGCAATGTTCATTTTTTCTCCAAATCCTTTAGAAGTGCAGCAATTTCTTCAATAATTTTCCCGGCGACGTCAGCTTTAGACATCAAAGGCAAGTCAACTATTGAGCCGTCACGTTTGTATAGGGTGACGATGTTTGTATCTGTGCCAAATCCTGCTCCTTCGGCCTTCACATTGTTAGCGACAATCATATCGGCATTTTTTGTTAGCAATTTTTTCCGAGCATATTCATCGACATTATTTGTTTCTGCCGCGAAACCGATCAACACCTGATTTTTCTTTCTTTTGCCAAGTTCAAATAATATGTCTTTTGTCCGTTCAAGCTCTAGTGAGGTGCCGCCAGGCTGTTTTTTCACCTTTTCATCAAAAGCAATTTTGGGACGGTAATCAGCAACAGCCGCTGTTTTTATCACAATATCCGCCTTATCAAAAACTTCTATACACGCGTTAAACATATCTTCCGCGCTCTCAACCTTGATTAGCTCAACACCTGAGGGGGCGGTTATTTGCACTGGACCGGAAATCAACACAACATTTGCCCCTTGTTTCCTAGCTTCTTCTGCAATGGAATAACCCATTTTTCCGCTTGAATGATTCGATATAAAACGGACAGGGTCAATTTTTTCCCTTGTAGGTCCTGCTGTTATTACGACTGTTTTCCCTTTAAGTGGTTTAAGTTCCCTGTGGACAAAAAAATCTTGAATTAACTCAACAATCTTCTCCGGTTCTTCTAAGCGGCCTTTGCCAACATAGCCGCAGGCAAGATAACCCTCGCTTGGTTCGATGAATCGGTATCGGTAGTCCGCCAAAGTGGCAAGATTCTTTTTAACCGCCGGGTGGTCATACATGTGGACGTTCATGGCCGGTGCAATCCAGACTGGTGCCGTTGTCGCAAGCAGCGTAGTAGTGACCATATTATCAGCAATACCGCTTGCCAGTTTGGCAATCGTATTGGCTGTGGCAGGTGCCACGAGAACCAGATCGGCCCAGTCGGCTAAGTCGATATGGGCAATGACCTGCGGATTTTTTTCATCAAATGTATCTGTATAAACTTCATGGCGTGAAAGTGCTTGGAAGGTTAATGGGGTTACGAATTGGCTGGCTGATTCGGTAATTATAACCTTAACTTGGGCACCGGCTTGAACGAGTTTGCTTGTCAAGGCCGCTGCCTTGTAAACAGCAATCCCACCTGTTACGCATAATAATATTTTTTTATTGGTTAGCATACTTTCCCCCCGCTTTATTTAACACTTTTTCCTCTATTATGATTGAATTTTACTTATTTTTCACCTTTTACTATTTGAATTCGACAAAATTCTATTACAAAAAATAAAAAGGCTGACTGTTACGTCAAGCCTTCATTAAACGGTTTCTACATTTATTCAGCAGGAGTTTCTGCTTTTTTGGCAATGCGGTAGGTTAGCTCGCCACTGTAAATTTCTTCAAGCGCTTTTCCAACATATTTGTAGGAAACGTATTTTGGCAGTCTTTCGTCTTTTGCCTGTGACATGGCGCGGGCACGCTTAGCCGCCACAGATACCAAGGAATATTTTGAATCAATTTTTTCCAGCAATGAATCGATAGAAGGGTATAGCATCCTAATCAACCTCCAGCAATTTTTTATATCGTACTTCTACTCGTTCCCTGCGGCAATGCTCTGCAACTACAATCGCTTTTATGCGTTCACAGGCGAGTTCAACTTGGTCATTCTCAACAACGTAATCGTATAATTCCATCATTTCAATTTCTTCACGAGCTGTCAGCATCCGATTATGAATAATATCTTCTGTTTCCGTTCCTCTTGTCACAATTCGGTTTTTTAATTCCGAAAGACTTGGCGGCATCAGAAAAATAAATAAACCTTCAGGGAATTTTTCACGAACTTGGCGGGCACCCTTGACCTCTATCTCGAGGAAAACATCTTTGCCTTCATCCAGGGTTTGCCGGACGTAATCAACTGGCGTGCCATAATAGTTACCAACAAATTCAGCATACTCAAGCAGCTTGCCGTGCTTAATCATTTCCTCAAACTCTTTGCGAGTTCGGAAAAAATAATCCACTCCATCCACTTCCCCAGCACGAGGCTTTCGGGTTGTAACCGAAATGGAATATTCAAAGGCCGTATCAGGCTGTGAAAAAATCTCTTTTCGTACAGTTCCTTTACCCACCCCTGATGGACCGGAAAGTACAATTAACAATCCTTTTTCTGGCATATTACTAAAATCCTACCCTTCTTCAATAGTATCCTCACGGTCCGTTAAGCGGTGTGCCACTGTCTCAGGTTGAACGGCGGAAAGAATAACATGATCACTATCCATTACAATAACAGCACGAGTCCGTCTTCCGTATGTAGCATCGATTAATGATCCGCGGTCCCGGGCATCTTGGATAATTCTTTTTATAGGAGCTGATTCGGGACTTACGATAGAAATAATTCGATTTGCCGATACAATATTACCGAAACCAATATTAATTAATTTAATTGCCATGAAAATCATCCAATCATTAATAATATATTTTGACCGTGTCTATGCATTTCTAAACAGATTCTATTCGATATTTTGAACCTGCTCCTTCAGTTTCTCAAGCAAGCTTTTCATCTCAACTGCCTTCTTGGCAATTTTTGCATCATTAGCTTTTGACCCAATGGTATTGACCTCTCGATTCATCTCCTGAACGATAAAATCAAGCTTTCTTCCAATCGGTTCAACTTCATTTAATGTTTGCACAAACTGATCCAAATGGCTTGTCAATCTGGTAATCTCTTCATTTATATCGGCTTTTTCGGCAAAAACAGCCACTTCTGTCAAAAGCCTTGTCTCGTCCACCTGACCGCCAGTAAACTCCTGCATTCTCTTTAAGACCCGCTCCTTATAAAGCTGAACCACTTCTGGCGCATAATTTTGAAGCTCCTCAACATGAGTTTCCAACTGGGCAATAATGGCAAGCAAGTCTTTCTTTAAAACAGCGCCTTCCGCGAGCCTCATTTGTTTTAATTGGATGACCGCTTCCTCGGCAGCGGATAACACTAAATTTTCAAGCTCTTCATTGCCGGCTTCATTTTCTTCAATATGTAATAGGTCTGAACGAAGGAGCAAATCCTGAAGGGTTGCTTTTCCATCAAATCCATATCTGCTCTTTGCCTGTTCGATAAACTGATAATATTCATCAATCAATTTCCAATCAACTTGAAGTGTCCGGGTAATTAGACCTGTACCTTCAATATTGATATATACCTCCGACCGGCCGCGGCGGATATACTGATTCAGCTTCTTTTTAATTTTATCTTCTATTTTTAATAGCTGTCTTGGCATTCGAATATTTATTTCAGTAAAGCGATGATTAACCGATTTCACTTCGACATTCACGGTAAAGAAATCCGATTCTGCCCGGCCTCTTCCAAAGCCTGTCATACTTACAACCATTCTAGGCGCACATCCATTCTTTGAATTTATGCTATAAGCTAAAAAATCCAAAAGGTAATAGAATGGATTCTATTACCTTTTGGATTATATCACACTTTATTTTGTTTTTCTTAATAAAAATGAGCCTGCTAGTAAAAAAGTTGGGATAGAGGATAATCCGATTATCAACAGCCAGTCCTTCGCAGTGATTGGAAGGGTGTGGAAAATCGGCTGCAGCGGCGGATAATAGATCACTGCCAATACCATTAGCAATGATGATATAACTGACCATACAAGGTATTGGTTACCAAAAGGGTTTCTTGACAGTACAGATTTCTCACTGCGGCAATCGAAGACATGAATCAGCTGCGCCATAACAAGGGTGGCAAACGCAACAGTCTGAGCATATTGCAGCTGTGATGGGTCATTATGATAGACAATCATAAAGGCTAAAAGCGTCACCAGTCCGATTAAAAAGCCGCGGGATACTACCTTCCAGCCAAGTCCACGCGAGAATACTCCTTCATTAGGACTTCTTGGTCCACGTTTCATAACGTTTTCCTCTGGCCGATCTAGTCCAAGTGCCATCGCCGGCAGTCCATCTGTCACCAAATTCACCCAAAGAATCTGGATTGGCACGAGCGGTAAAGGAAGACCCAGAAGCATGGCAAACAACATTACCAAAATTTCACCAACGTTTGAAGCTAACAAGTAACGGACGAACTTGCGGATATTTTCATAAATATTTCTGCCCTCTTTGATGGCAGCTTTAATGGTTGCAAAATTATCGTCTAGTAAAACGAGTGCCGATGCTTCTTTAGCTACATCCGTTCCGGTGGTACCCATGGCTACCCCAATGTCTGCTGCTTTGATGGCAGGTGCATCATTGACGCCATCCCCTGTCATCGCTACAATATGGCCTCTATTCTGAAGGGCTTTAACAATTTTCAGTTTATGTTCGGGTGATACCCTGGCAAAAACCGAAACATCCTCAACCACATTTTCTAAATCCTCAACCGTCATTTCAGATAATTGCTTGCCGTCAAGAACCTTGCTTTTACTCGTTAAAATTCCGAGCTGGGCTGCGATAGCTTTAGCGGTGATGGCATGGTCGCCGGTGATCATGACAGTCTTAATGCCCGCCTCCTTACACTCTTTAACCGCTAGCTTTACTTCAGGTCTTGGCGGGTCTATCATCCCTTGAACGCCAATAAAGGTCAATTTGTTTTCGGCTTCTTTTTCACTTAAAATATACGTATTTGCTGGTATTGGCTTAAAGGCAATCGCAATCGTCCGTAATGCCTGTGCTGCCAGATTGTCAATCGCAGATTGAACCTTTTTGTTTGTTTCCTTGTTTAAATATTGGGTTCTCCCGTCCCAAAGAATCGATTCACTGATTCCCAATATAACATCAGGGGCCCCTTTTGTGATGATAAAATGTCGACCCTGCTTGTCTTTTACATGGATGCTCATCATTTTTCTTGAGGAATCAAAAGGAAATTCATTCATAATGGTAAATTCCTCAAGCAGCTTCGGACGATTAAAGCCTGCCTTCATGGCACTTACCAAAAGCGCGCCTTCCGTTGGATCACCATCAAGAATATAGTCCTCGCCTTTAAGGCTTATATCAGAATGGTTGCATAACATCCCAAAAATCAGCATTTGTTGCAAGGCTTTTTCATCCTTAGGTTGAACCTTTCTTTCATTCCGGAAAAAATCACCCTTCGGCTGATAGCCGCCACCGTCAACAGTCCATGTTTGTCCGCCGCTCCAGAGATGGGTTACCGTCATTTTGTTTTGCGTCATGGTTCCGGTTTTATCCGAACAAATAACCGATGCACAGCCAAGTGTTTCAACCGCTGGCAGCTTCCGGACAATCGCCTTTTGCTTGATCATCTTTTGGACTCCCAGGGATAAAGCTACCGTCACGATCGCCGGCAGCCCCTCAGGTATTGCGGCTACTGCTAAGGAAACTCCTGCCAAAAACATTGTATAAATATCATGTCCCTGAATCACACCGACCACTACTACAAGAAAGGTCAGAAGGAGTGCCACTGTAATTAGAATTTTCCCTAACTGTTCGAGCCTCCGCTGCAGCGGTGTTTCTTGGGATTCAGCCGTTTGCAAAAGTCCGGCAATCTGACCCATCGCAGTTTTCATACCGGTAGCAATGACAACACCCACACCGTTGCCTCTCGTCACCATCGTTCCCATAAAGGCGGTATTTTCCATATCTCCAATGCCCGGATTTTCATTCGTCAGCTTCTCCGTAATTTTCGAAACAGGTACCGATTCACCGGTCAGCGCTGATTCTTCAATTTCCAAACTTTTTGATTCAATCAGACGAACATCCGCACCAATCCTGTCGCCGCTTGCAAATTTCAAAATATCGCCAACAACGATTTCCTTTGACGGAATCTTCAACCATTTTCCATCTCTTAACACTGAAACCTGTGGAGCAGATAACTCCTTTAATGCCTGAAGTGACTTTTCCGCTCTCCGTTCTTGGAAAAAGCCAAGGAATCCATTGATAATGACAATGGCAATGATCGCAATTGCATCGATATATTCACCAAGCAGCCCCGATATCAACGTTGCTGCAAGGAGCACCAACACCATGAAATCTTTAAATTGGCTAAAAAATAAGAGTAAAGCCGATTGCTTCTCCCCTTCTTCTAGTTCATTTAAACCAAATTGCTTTACCCTTTTTTTCACTTTTTCTGCTGATAATCCAGATGAAAAGTCGGTTTCTAGAGCCTTTTCAACTTGTTTTATCTCCATCTCATGGAACTTCATCCGACCATCTCACTTCCCCCTTAGCTCTAATTCTAATGACTAGCCTGTAATTCTCTGCATTAAACATTAGTTGGAGCATGCAAAGCACCCACAAGCAAGAACTCTATAGACAGCTTATTCAGGGTCGTCCAAAAAAATGCTATGATAAAAGACAGATTCTCAATTGAAAGGTTATACTTATATAGAAAACTATTGTTAATAGAAAAGGATGTTCACCATGTCATTTGATGGTTTATTTACAAAAGCAATTAGTCATGAACTTTCCCGTTCCCTAAAAGGCGGGCGGATTAATAAGGTTCATCAGCCTTATAAAAATGAAATTATTTTAACGATTCGTGCAGGAGGGGTAAATCACCGGCTGCTTTTATCCGCCCATCCGAGCTATGCAAGGGCACAGCTCACCACCGAAACCCACGAAAACCCGAGTGAGCCGCCAATGTTTTGTATGCTGCTTAGAAAGCATATTGAGGGCCATATTTTAGAGGATTTATATCAAGTTGAAACCGACCGAATGATTATTTTTGAAATCAAAGGCCGGAATGAAATTGGTGATATCAGTTATAAGCAATTAATTATTGAAATTATGGGCAGACACAGTAATATCATCTTAGTTGATAAAACCCGGAATATTATTTTGGACAGTATCAAACATGTGTCGTTTGCTGTTAACAGCCACAGGGCCATCCTGCCAGGTCAGAAGTATGTGTTTCCGCCTGAGCAAAACAAGCAAAATCCGTTTAAAGCAAATGAAGAAGATGTCGTTAGAGGCCTTGATTTTAATGCTGGACGGCTTGACCGCCAACTTGTCGAACAGTTCGCTGGCATCTCGCCGCTATTTGCGAAGGAGGTCATTTTTCAAAGCGGGCTTGCCAATCGGACGACTGTTCCCAAAATATTTTTAAGCCTAATTAACAAAATCCAAGCAGGGACGATTTCACCGTCAATCATCACTACTCCCGAAAAGGAAGCCTTTTATTTGTTTCCGCTTGAGCACCTGAAAGGTGAAGTGAAGAGTTTTTCCAGCCTTAGCGAATTGTTGGAGCGTTATTATTTTGGCAAGGCGGAACGTGACAGGGTCAAACAACAAGGGAATGATATTGAGAAGCTTATTGCGAATGAAAAAGAAAAAAATGAAAAGAAAATAGAAAAACTTGAAGCGACCTTAAAGGAAGCAGAAAAAGCCGATGAATATCAGCGTTATGGCGAATTGTTAACTGCCAATCTTTATGCCACCAAAAAGGGAATGAAAGAAATTGAGGTTCTTGATTATTACGATGAAAACGGCGGAACGATTGTCATTCCGCTGGACCCTCGGAAATCTCCTTCTGATAATGCGCAAAAATATTTTTCCAAGTATCAGAAAGCGAAAAACGCTGTTTCAATTGTCATCGAACAGATTGAAAAAGCTCGAGTTGAAGCAGCCTATTTTGACAGCCTTCTGCAGCAGGTCCAGTCTGCTTCCCCTAGAGATTTGCAAGAGATACGCGATGAGCTTGTGGAGGGCGGATATATTCGCGACCGTCAGAAGCGAAACGGCAAAAAAATGCAAAACGCCAAGCCGGTTCTTGATTTCTATCAGTCCTCAGATGGAACTGAAATTATCGTTGGTAAAAATAATAAACAAAATGACTATTTGACAAATAAGCTCGCGGCAAGGGATGAAATTTGGCTGCATACGAAAGACATTCCTGGTTCACATGTCGTTATTCGAAGCAAAGAGCCTTCTGATGGGACAATTCACGAAGCTGCAATGTTGGCTGCCTATTTTAGCAAGGCGAAAAATTCCAGCTCAGTTCCGGTTGATTTTACAAAAGTGCGTTTTGTCAGGAAACCGAGTGGTGCCAAGCCAGGATTTGTCATCTATGACCATCAGCAAACGGTATACGTGACACCGGATGAGGAAATGGTACTGAAATTAAAGAAATAATGCTATAAATGCGTAAAGCCCCGGAGTTGCCCGGGGCTTTTTTTATTATTAGATCAACAAAACGACTTGTTAATAATGGTTATCGATACTTTTCAGAGATATATCGACACAAATTTAAATTATATCTACAATTTTTGAGGATATATCTACAAATTCCAGAAATATATCAAGGCTCTTTTCGTAAAGTTTGTTGTTTTTGGAAATAACACTGTCCGTTCCTTTCCGCTACAGGCGCTCAGCAAACCCGCGGGGAGGAAGTCGAGCCTCCTCGACGTTCCGTCTGCGGGGTCTCGACCTTTCCTCTATTTCCCGCAGGAGTCAAGCGCCTTTCGCTCCAATCCACTCGGTGTTTTCAATATAGTTAAAAGCAACATCTCTCAGAAAAGAGCCTATATCAACAATTTTTCAAGTTTATCTACAAATTCACTAAAATTACTCGAACCTCTTGCTCCACTCGCCAGGGTCCTTGCTCCATGCAAGCAGACTTTCTTGGTCATCCTGGCTGATGTAGCCTTTTTCAATGGCCGTCTCAACAAGGGAAGGAAAATCAGTCAAGGAGTAGCTTGTAATTCCTTCCGCAGCAAAAGCTTCTTTCCCTTTTTCAAGACCGTATGTAAAAATGGAGACGACCCCAAGTACCTCACAGCCTGCCTCTCTAAGAGCCTGTACCGCTGTGATGACACTTCCGCCGGTGGAAATTAAATCTTCAACGACAACCACTTTTTGTCCTTGCTCAACTTTTCCTTCAATTTGATTCCCCTTGCCATGGCCCTTTGCTTTGGAGCGGACATAGCACATTGGCAAGTCCATCAGCTCACTGACCCAGGCCGCGTGAGGAATCCCGGCAGTAGCTGTTCCCGCCACCACTTCAGCACCAGGAAAATTCTCAGCGATTAGTTTTTGCAGCCCATTGGCAATAGCCCTGCGGACGGCCGGATAGGATAAGGTTAGCCGATTGTCACAATAAATGGGGGAACGAAGACCTGAAGTCCAAGTAAATGGATTTTGCGGGCGTAATCCTACCGCGTTAATGTCTAGTAATTTTTCAGCAATAGTGTGTTTCATTGGTGTACTCCCTTCCATGATTCCATCCAGTGTTCATAGCTTTTCAGAGGATCTGCCGACCTTGTGATCGAACGCCCGACAACAATCGCACTGACACCTGCGTTTCTCGCAAATTCAGGTGTTGCTACCCGTTTTTGATCCCCAACAGAATCCGTAGCAAGCCGGATTCCCGGACATACAGACAAAAAGTCAGCGCCAATCTTTTCACGGATGGACGCTGCTTCCCATGCTGAACAGACGACGCCATCAAGACCGGCTTTTTTTGTCAGGGAAGCATAGTGCAGCACTGACTCTTCAAGCGAAGCTGCGATTAGCTGTTCATTTTTCATTTGCTCCTCTGATGTACTTGTCAGCTGGGTAACGGCAATGCAATACGGCCTTTTCTTTCCGGAAGCAGTACCAGCCTCCAGACCCTCTACCGCTGCTGCCATCATTTCTTTTCCGCCAGCCGCATGAACATTAACAAGGTCACAGTTCATGCGGGCAAGTCCCTTCATCGCACTATAAACAGTATTTGGTATATCATGAAGCTTCAAATCCAAGAAAATGCGATGTCCTGATTCCTTTAAGCGGTGAATGATGGATGGCCCTTCTTGGTAAAAAAGCTCCATTCCCACTTTTACAAAAAGTTCTTTGCCGGCAAATGGTTGTAAAAATTGATCTACTTCAGCCGAATTAGCAAAATCAAGCGCAATGATAAGCGAGTTGTTCATCCTATTTCCAGCTCCTTCCCGTACATTCACTAATATGTTCAAATCCCAGTTGATTTAGCAGCACCGGCAGCTGTTCGATAATCTCGGGGCAGACAAACGGGTTCACAAAATTTGCTGTACCTACAGCGACCGCACTTGCTCCCGCATAGAAAAATTCAATGACATCCTCAGCAGATTCAATGCCGCCCATTCCGATAATCGGTATATTTACTGCTTGACTTACTTCGTATACCATTCGAATTGCTACAGGTTTTACAGCTGGGCCAGAAAGGCCGCCAGTTCGGTTCGCCAAAATTGGCTTGCCTGTTTTTAAATTCAGCCGCATCCCTACAAGCGTGTTAATCATTGTAATACCATCGGCACCGCCATCCTCCACCGCCTTTGCCATCTCGACAATATTGGTGACGTTTGGTGACAGCTTTACATAAACCGGAACCTCGGAAACTTCCTTTACTTTTCGTGTTAATTGCTTTGCCACTTCTGGGATGGTCCCAAAGGCAATTCCACCCGTTTTAACATTTGGACAGGAAATATTTAATTCCAGTGCATGGACGTTGGGCGCTTTTGAGATTTCTTTCGCAACCTTAACATAATCCTCTTCCAGCGACCCAGCCACATTAGCAATAATCGGTACATCATATTGGGACAGCCATGGCAGCTCTTGGGAAACAACCTTATCCAATCCGGGGTTTTGCAGCCCGATGGCATTTAGCATCCCTGCTGAAGTTTCGGCAACCCTTGGAGTTGGGTTTCCAAACCGAGGCTCTGCTGTTGTTGCTTTGATCATGATCGCACCAAGAATGCTTAGATCGTAAAATTGGCTGTACTCGCGGCCAAATCCGAAGCAGCCTGAGGCCGGTATGATAGGGTTTTTCAAGCTTAATCCTGGTAATTCAACATGTAATCGGCTCATATTAACACCTCTCCGGCACGGAATACAGGTCCGTCACTGCAAACTTTTTTATAGGAAGCGCCCGACGGGTCATCTGCACGTTTGCATACGCAAGCAAAGCATGCCCCGACGCCGCAGCCCATCCTTTCCTCTAGTGATAAAAACATTTTTTTATGAGAGTACTGCTGTTCAAGTGCTCTTAACATCGGGGTCGGACCACAAGAATATACACAATCAAACTGTAAATCCTTTATGACATCCGTTACAAACCCTTTAACTCCATAAGAACCATCCGCCGTGGCAACATATGTTTCGCCCAGTTCCGAAAATTCTTGTTCGTAGAAGACGGCTGATTCAGCTTGGAAGCCCAGGACATTAATGACCTTAACGCCTTTTGCTCTCAATTGTTTCGCAAGCTCATAGAGGGGAGGAACACCTATTCCTCCACCCACGAGCAAAGCAGTCTCACCAATACTGGCTTCATTTATAGGGAAGCCATTGCCAAGGGGTCCGAGGATATCGAGTTCCATCCCCGGTTCCATCGATGCCAATAGCGTAGTTCCTTTTCCATCTTTTCGATAGATCATCGTAAACTGCTCTTCGGTTACATCATACGAGGAAATGCTGATTGGTCTTCGCAAAAGCGGATCCAATCCATTTCCTACCCGAATATGAACAAATTGTCCAGGCTCGGTAATGTCATGAACCATCTCAGCCTTAACGGTAAGCTCATAAATGTTTTCAGCAATCAACTTTTGACTGATGATTTTGCAAATTTCCTTCCGTATCATGCAAAAACTGCCTCCCTGCTTGGTACACTCATCGCTTCAGCGGAAAAGTTCATGGACTCCACCACTTTTAAGATAGCATCGGCAGTATCTAATGAGGTCAAACAAGGTACTCCATTTTCAACTGCTTCGCGGCGGATTCTAAAGCCGTCCCGTTCAGGCTGCTTTCCTTTTGTCAATGTATTAACGATTAATTGCGCTTCGCCATTTTGGATAATATCTAATAATGTTCTACCTTCTGCACCAATTTTGTTGACTACCTCAACCGGAAGGCCGGCAGATTTTAATATGTCTGCTGTTCCGCTTGTGGCCACCAGACGGTAGCCAATGCCGGCAAACCGTTTCGCAAGCTTAAGTGCTTCTTGTTTATCTTTATCAGCGACTGTAAACAAGACCGTCCCAAACGGCTGTATATTCATTCCTGATGCGACTAATCCTTTGTAAAGAGCCTTCTCAAGTGTGATATCCTTGCCCATTACCTCACCAGTTGATTTCATTTCCGGTCCAAGCGTGATATCAACATCTTTTAATTTAGCAAAAGAGAATACCGGTACTTTTACATAAACACCTGATTGTTCAGGCACTAGTCCGGACTGATAGCCCTGTTCAACGATTGAGACCCCAAGAATAGCCTTTGTTGCAATCTTGGCCATCGGAACATGGGTGATTTTACTTAAGAATGGCACTGTCCGGCTGGAACGTGGATTAACTTCCAATACGTAAATCTGGCCGCCCGATAACACATATTGGATGTTGAGGAGACCTACGATGTTCAAGCCCCTCGCTAATCTTTCTGTATATTCAACAAGAGTCTTCTTAACATCCTCAGATAATGTTTGCGGCGGATATACGGCAATTGAGTCACCCGAGTGCACCCCTGCCCGCTCAATATGCTCCATAATGCCTGGAATCAAGACATTTTGACCGTCGCAAATGGCATCTACTTCAATTTCTTTACCGGTTAGATAACGGTCAATTAAGACTGGATGATCAGGATTGATTTTGACGGCATTCTCCATATAATGGAGCAGTTCTTCCTTGCGATACACAATTTCCATCGCCCTGCCGCCAAGCACATAGGATGGACGGACAAGGACCGGATAGCCGATTTCCTCAGCAATTATGACTGCTTCTGCGACTGAAAGGGCGGTCTTTCCAAGCGGCTGCGGAATGTTCAACAATTCAAGCGCCTGTTCAAATTTGTCCCTGTTCTCTGCACGGTCTAAGTCCTCTAAGCTTGTTCCTAAAATGTTAACACCATTTTCCTCAAGCTTCGCAGCAAGGTTAATCGCTGTCTGCCCGCCAAATTGAACGACTACTCCGATCGGCTGTTCCAGATCAATGATGCTCATGACATCTTCAATTGTCAGCGGTTCAAAGTACAGCTTGTCAGAAATACTGAAATCTGTCGAGACTGTTTCTGGATTGTTGTTAATGATAATAGCCTCATAGCCTGCTTCCTTAATGGCCTTTACAGAATGGACAGTCGCATAGTCAAACTCAATCCCCTGGCCAATCCGAATTGGGCCTGATCCGAGAACGATGACACTTTTTCTATCTGACACAAGAGATTCGTTTTCCTCTTCGTAAGTTCCATAGAAATATGGAGTTTCTGACTCAAACTCCGCAGCGCACGTATCTACCATTTTATAAACCGGGAGGAGACATAAGTCTTTCCGAAGCTTGTAAATCTCGCCTTCTGTTTTATCCCAAAGCTCAGCAATTTTCTTATCGGTAAACCCTTTTTGCTTTGCTTCTTTAAGAAGTTCGTTATCAAGCTGGTTGTCAGCCAATTTTGCCTCCAGCCTGATAATGCCCTCCATTTTCTTCAAGAAAAATAAATCAATCTTGCTCCAATCATGAATCGTATCTATCGTAATGCCGCGTTTTAGCGCTTCAGCAATGTAAAAGAGGCGCTCATCACCGGCTTTTCTGATCCGTTTTTCAATAAGGTCGTTATCAATTTCAGCGGCACCGTTTAGTTGGAAATGATAGACACCCGCTTCAAGGGAACGAATTGCTTTTAACAACGATTCTTCAAATGTACGGCCAATTGCCATAACCTCGCCAGTGGCCTTCATTTGTGTTCCAAGCGAACGGTTTCCGGACTCAAACTTGTCAAATGGCCATCTAGGGATTTTTGTTACAACATAATCAAGGGCCGGCTCGAAGCTCGCATACGTTTTTCCGGTAACAGGGTTCAGCATTTCATCAAGTGTCAATCCAACTGCGATTTTTGCTGCAAGTTTGGCAATCGGATAACCCGTTGCCTTTGATGCTAAGGCTGATGAACGGCTTACCCTTGGATTCACTTCAATGACATAATAATTAAAGCTGTATGGATCAAGGGCAAGCTGAACATTACAGCCGCCTTCGATACCCAGCGCACGGATAATTTTTAAAGACACATTTCTTAATAATTGGTATTCTCGATCACTTAATGTCTGACTTGGCGCAACAACAATGGAATCACCCGTATGAACACCAACTGGATCGATGTTTTCCATGTTACAGACCACGATGGCATTGTCATTTGCATCGCGCATCACTTCGTATTCAATCTCTTTGTAACCTGCGATGCTTTTTTCCAATAAACATTGATGAACAGGGCTGTTCTTTAGTCCGCTTGTTACGATTTCCTCAAGCTCGGCGTCATTATGGCAGATGCCGCCGCCTGTTCCACCCAGCGTAAAAGCCGGACGGACAATCACCGGAAAACCTACCCTTTCCACAAAAACTTTGGCTTCATCAAGCCCATGGATAATTTCGCTGTCTGGTACCGGTTGATTCAATTCATTCATAAGAGCACGGAACAATTCACGGTCTTCAGCTTGATTAATAGCAGTTAGCTTAGTTCCCAGAATCTCAACGCGGCACTCTTCAAGAACGCCCGAATTTGCCAGTTCAACAGTCAAATTCAGCCCAGTCTGACCGCCTAATGTTCCTAAAACGGCGTCAGGACGCTCTTTACGGATAATTCTTGAGACAAAATCCAGTGTCAACGGCTCGATATAAACGGCATCAGCAATTTCTGAATCTGTCATAATCGTAGCGGGATTGGAGTTAACTAGAATTACCCGGTATCCTTCTTCCTTAAGCGCAAGACACGCCTGCGTTCCGGCGTAATCAAATTCTGCTGCTTGCCCGATGACGATTGGACCTGAGCCAATCACTAGAATGGAGTTGATATCTGTACGTTTAGGCATTTGCTGCTACCTCCTGTTTTTCAGCTTCAATCATCGCAAGAAATTGTTCAAATAATCCGTTGGCATCTTCTGGACCAGGGGAGGCCTCAGGGTGATACTGTACTGTAAAAGCCGGGTACTCTGTATGCTTAAGGCCCTCTACAGTTCCATCATTTAAAGCAATATGGGTCACTTCTAGTCTGGTATTTTTAACTGATTTTTCATCTACTGTATAACCATGATTTTGAGAGGTAATTGAAACCTTTCCTGTCGATAGTTCCTTTACCGGATGATTCGCACCACGGTGACCGAACTTCATTTTAACGGTATCAGCGCCGCATGCCAGGGCAAACAGTTGATGCCCAAGGCAAATTCCGAATAGAGGCACTTTTCCCAAGATGTCCTTTATCATTTGAATTCCTTCTGGAACATCCTTTGGATCCCCAGGTCCATTGGAGAGCATGACTCCATCAGGACGCAGCTTTAAAATCTCATCAGCTGTTGTATGGTAAGGAACGACGACAACATCACAACCGCGTTCATTTAATTCCCGCAAAATTCCGTGTTTCATTCCGAAATCGACTAGCACAATTCTTTTGCCGCGTCCCGGGCTTGGATAAGGGTTCTTTGTGGAAACCCTTCTTACTTGATCAATTGGAAGGCGTGTCTTCCTTAACTGTCTTAACACCTCTGAAGCATCGTTTTCAATGCTGCAAATCGCTCCCTTTAACGTGCCGTGCTGGCGGATAATCCTTGCCAGTTTTCGAGTGTCGATCCCGGCTATCCCAGGGATTTTTTTCATTTTAAAATATTCATCTACAGTAAATTCACTTCTCCAGTTGGAAGGAAAGTCACTGACTTCTTTAACAATAAAACCTTTTACGGCAGGAGTAATGGATTCAAAATCATCGCGGTTAATGCCGTAGTTCCCGATTAACGGGTATGTGAGCATAACGATTTGTCCGCAATAGGATGGGTCGGATAGAATCTCCTGATAGCCTGTCATGCCTGTATTAAACACAACTTCACCAATTGTATCAACATGACTTCCAAAGCCATCACCGATAAAAACAGTTCCATCTTCTAATATTAGCTGTGCCTTCATGCTGTAACACGTCCTTTTTCCCAAACTATTTGACCTGAAGCAATTGTTAATACCGGCCAACCTTTGCACTTCCATCCGGCAAATGGGGTATTTTTTCCTTTTGATAAAAACTCGTCAGGATTGATTTCTTTCTCTTCGTTTAAGTCTAATAACACGATATCCGCTGCCGCTCCCTCTTCAATTCTTCCGAAAGGAAGTTCAAAGCAATCGGCAGGCTTTGTCGTCATATAAGCAATTAACTGTTCGAGTGTGATAATGTTTTTCAAAACAAAATGGGTATAAAGAAGTGGAAAGGCAGTTTCCAGACCGACAATTCCAAATGGCGCCAGCTGCATTCCTTCAGCTTTTTCTTCGGCCGTATGCGGTGCATGGTCTGTAGCAATAAAATCAATCGTACCATCCAGCAGTCCTTCGATTAACGCCTTTTTATCGTCTTCACCCCGAAGTGGAGGATTCATTTTAAAGTTAGCATCAAGTCCAGGAATATCATTTTCTGATAATAAAAGATGGTGCGGAGTTACTTCCGCGGTAACTTTAATGCCGGCCCGCTTGGCGTCCCGGACGGTCCTCACCGATTCCTTTGTGCTGATATGGCAGACGTGATAATGGCAGCCTGAAGCTTCAGCAAGAAGGACATCTCTGGAAATTTGAACGGATTCGCAAACAGACGGGATCCCGTTTAACCCGTGCTGCTTGGAGAAAGTTCCTTCATGGACACAGCCTTTGTGAATCAACGTATTTTCCTCACAATGGGCAACGATTGCCATATTTACTTCTTTTGCTTTTTGCATTGCCTGAAGCATCATATCAGCCGATTGGACGCCTACACCGTCATCTGTAAAGGCAAATGCTCCAGCCTCTTTCAGTGCTGCAAAATCAGTTAACTCCTGTCCGAGCTGTCTTGTAGTAATGGAGGCATATGGCAAAACGCGTACGCTTGCTGTTTCCTTAATCCTGTCCATCACCCAATTCATTTGCTCCTTGGTGTCAGGCACCGGTCTCGTATTTGGCATTGCCGCTATTGTCGTAAAACCGCCGCGTGCTGCTGCCATCGTTCCAGTTGCGATGGTTTCCTTTTTCTCGCCGCCAGGTTCCCTTAGGTGGACGTGAAGATCAACAAACCCTGGTGACACAAGCAATCCTTGTGCATCTACAGTTCTTTCAGCCGATTCTGTTAAACCAGGTCCCAGTTTGCTAATAATTCCATTTTCTATTAAAATATCCGATTGTTTCATTTCTCCATTAGATGCTATATATTTTGCGTTCTGAATAAGCAGCTTCATATTGATTTCCTCCTCCTAAGCTTTCAAGTGACCGCTTCAAGGCAGCCATTCTTACATAAACTCCGTTTTGCATTTGTTTAAAAATTCTCGACCGTTCGCATTCAACTAGGCTGTCTGCGATTTCAACGTTTCGGTTTACCGGGGCCGGATGCATGATAATGCTGTGCGGCTGTAATTGCTTTTCTCTTTCTAGGGTTAGACCATATTTTTTATGGTACTCAGAGGCTGTAAAGCTTCCCTTTTTCTGATGGCGTTCATGCTGCACACGAAGAAGCATGACAACATCGGCTTCTCTAAGAGCCTCATCAACTGGTTTAAAACGGGAAGTACTTAAACTATGATAGTCAAACCATTCTTCCGGCCCTGAAAAAATGACCTCCGCCCCCAGCCTGGTCAATGCATCAGCGTTGGAACGCGCTACCCGGCTATGACTGATGTCCCCAATTATTGCAATTTTCAAGCCAGAAAAACTCCCAAACTCCTGCTTTATCGTTAGCAAATCAAGAAGGGATTGTGTCGGGTGGTGTCCGCATCCATCGCCTCCATTTAATATTGGAATATTGATATTTTCAACCAATTCATCAAAATAGCGATCCTGGCTGTGGCGGATAACAACAGTATCAACACCGATTGATTCCAGCGTTTTTACAGTATCATATAATGTTTCACCTTTTTGAACGCTAGAGGTTTGGACTTCAAAAGGAATGACGCTTAAACCTAACCTTCTTTGAGCCATTTCAAAGCTGCTTTTTGTTCGGGTGCTAGCTTCAAAAAAGAGGTTTGCTGTATACATTTGCCTTTCCGGTTTCCAAAACTGTCCTCGTGAAAACCTTTCAGCATCTTCAAGAATTTGATAGATCTCCTCAACTTTTAACTCGTTTGTTGTTAATAGGTGCTGTAACATCCTTTTTCCCCACCTTCTCTAATTGCTTAAAAAAATCACCCTGACTAAGTGGTCAGGGTGCTAAAAGTTTAACTTAAGATTCGGACGAAACTGCCGCCCATATCCAAGTTAACACACCCTTCCAAGTCTCACTGTACTTATTTTAAAAGGCATTTTTATGCTGTTTTTTTGTTAGTTGTTTCTTCTGACTCAAACATATTTTCACTGACTTTCGGCTTTCCAGGAAGGATCAGGTTTAATAATACTCCCGAAATTGCCGCCAGTGCCATACCTTGGATTTCGATATTAAATGGCAGCTTGACAATCGCACCACCGATACCAATGACAAGGATTACCGATGAAATCACGAGGTTGCGTTTGTCTCCAAAATCAATTTTACTGTCAACCAGCATTCTTAATCCTGATGAAGCAATAATTCCGAACAGGAGAATGGAAACTCCCCCCATTACAGGTGTTGGTATGGTTTGGATTAAAGCTGTTATTTTTCCAATAAACCCGAAGATGATGGCTAAAACCGCCGCACCTGCGAGGACATATACACTGTAGACTCTTGTAATTGCCAAGACCCCAATATTTTCACCATAGGTGGTTTTTGGAGGTCCACCTACTAGTGCAGAAATCATTGTTGCTGTTCCATCACCAAGGATTGATCGATGTAAGCCCGGCTCTTTTATGTAATCACGGCCGACAACCTTGCTAAGAACAAGCTGGTGTCCAATATGCTCAGATAGTGTAACAATGGCAACAGGCACCATTAACCAGAAAATATTCCACGTAAACTTGACATCATAGCTGACAAACGGAATTAAGAAATCTGGAGCGGCAAACCACTTTGCCTCTAGTACAGGTTTGAAATCAACAATTCCAACAATCACCGCATACACATAGCCGACAATAATCCCGGCTAAGATAGGGATAATGCTGAGCAATTTTTTAGCATAAATTGAGAAAATAATGGTCGCTGCCAGCGTCACAAGTGCCACTGAGAAGTGAAGCATACTATACTTTCCGGCCGGGTTGTTCATTGCCATTCCTACCGCAGTTCCAGAAATGGCGAGGCCAATTACAACTATGACCGGTCCAACAACAATTGGCGGCAGTAAGTTCATAATCCACCGATGCCCCGCTCTGCTTATAATTAAAGCAACAATTCCATAAACAAGGCCAGCTAAAAATGTACCCACCATCGCGGCTGCAGGTCCGCCAGAGGCTTTTGCGGCAATTATCGGTGCAATATAAGCGAAAGATGAACCGAGATAGGCAGGAACCTGAAATTTCGTAATCAATAGGAATGCCAACGTTCCGAGTCCGCTGGATATTAGTGCTATCGCTGGTTCTAACCCAACCAAGTATGGTACCAGGATTGTTGCCCCAAACATCGCAAACAAATGCTGCAAGCTTAAGGTCAGCCATTGGGCCGGTTTTGGTCTATCTTTAACATCTAGGATTGGTTGATTACTCATTTTCTGTTCTCTCCTAATTTATTTATTGTTTTCTTTATTTTCTTCATTTGTTCAAATAAAAAACCCTCTTTGCCGTGTAGTTGACAAAGAGGGGTGAAAGGCACACCAGAAAATGATCCAAGGTTTGCGCTTTTCCCTTTGTCAGCCTCACTGGACTGAAATTAAAAGGGCTGCTATTTATTTGTCATATATACTTACTTGATCAACATTATCTACTTCCAGCAGCTCAACGACAATTTTTTCATTGTTTGAAGTAGGGATATTTTTCCCAACATAATCTGCTCTAATTGGCAGTTCCCTGTGGCCGCGGTCGACCAGGACAGCAAGCTGGATGGAAGCTGGACGTCCAAGGTCCATAAGGGCATCAAGCCCAGCCCTAACTGTTCTTCCTGTATAAAGAACATCGTCCACAAGGACTACTTTTTTGTCACTTATGTCAAACGGAATATCCGATCCTTTTACGAGTGGTTCATGACTTTCCGTTTTCTTTGTTAAATCATCCCGATAAAGAGTGATGTCTAATTCACCGACTTGAATCGGACTACCTTCAATTTGGGCTATTTTTAAAGCGAGTCGTTTTGCTATATAAATTCCTCTGGTCCGAATTCCTACAAGCACGCAATCTTCGATTCCTTTGTTTTTTTCGATGATTTGATGGGCAATCCTTGTCAACGCCCGCCCGATTGCCTGTTCATCCAGAACAAGTGCTTTTTGGCTCATAGTCTCACCTTCTTATTATACTGATATAAAAAAACCTCTCGCCAGTGGTGGCGAGAGGGAAACAGTTATTCCTTAGGGAAATAACTTATTAACCGTTCCTTCTCGGCCTCACGGGACCGACTTAAAGGCTTATTAAACTATAGTAAGCATACTTTAATTTATTCTTCCTGTCAACGATTATTTCTTAACCGGTCAAGAAGCTCTTCAAAATCTTCCGGAAGCGGGGCTTCGAATTCTAGATACTCATTAGTTCTTGGATGTATGAAACCGAGCAGACCGGCATGCAATGCCTGTCCATTTAAATCAAGTGTTTTTCTTGGTCCATATTTAGGATCACCGGCAAGCGGATAACCGATATATTTCATATGGACACGAATTTGATGGGTCCTGCCTGTCTCCAATTGACATTCCACGAAGGTAAAATCATTAAACCGCTCAAGGACACGAAAATGAGTAACAGCATGCTTGCCGTTATCTACAACCGTCATGCTTTGCCGGTCTTTTTGGTCTCTCCCAAGCGGAGCATCGATGGTTCCATATTCATGCGGGATCACTCCATGAACAATCGCCTTATACTTCCGGGTCACAGACTTTTCCACCAATTGGTTGACAAGGCTTTCGTGGGCTAAATCATTTTTCGCTACCATTAACAGCCCTGATGTATCCTTGTCAATCCGATGCACAATACCGGGTCTTAATACACCATTAATACCAGATAAATCTTTACAATGTGCCATTAATCCATTAACAAGTGTCCCTGTAAGGTGCCCAGGTGCAGGATGAACCACCATACCTTTTGGCTTATTTACGACCAATACATCCTTATCTTCGTAATAAATATCTAAATCCATTTCCTCCGGAACCACGTCCAATTCTTCCGGATCTGGAATGGTAATAATGATTAAATCATTTACACTGCATTTGTAATTTGTTTTTACAATTTTTCCATTCACAAGTACATTGCCTTCTTTTATCCATTCCTGCACCTGTGTTCTAGACCATTCTTCATTCAGGCCGGAGATTACTTTATCAATCCTGTCTCCTTTTTGTTCCTCAAGAATGGTGTGTTCCATTTTCTCCATAAGACTTCTCCTTTGACGACTTCTCTTCAAACAGCATTTGAATCATTAATAATCCAACACCAATAACTAATGCTGAATCGGCAATATTAAATACAGGGAAATTATAGCCAAAAATAAAGGTATGAATAAAATCAACAACCTCTTTACGAACAACTCGGTCAATAAAATTCCCGATCGCACCTCCAAGCATTAAAGCAAGAGATACCCCTAACAGCCATTTTCCCTTGGCTGCTTTGTAAAGATAATACATAATCGCAATAATAACAATAACCGTAATGACATAAAAAAGCCACATCTGCCCTTGAAGGATTCCCCATGCGGCCCCGCGATTCCGGTGAGAAGTAATATATAAAAATTTATCAATGATGGGTATACTTTCACCGATATACATATTTTTTTCAATAAGCCATTTAGTAATTTGGTCGAGCACAATAACGAATAGGGCGATTAAGTAATAATACACTTAGAAATACCTCCAACATAAGCTAAACTTGCTCCCTTAGTTTAGCATACTTAATCGCTATATCACAATGAAACAAAAATTATGGTGTGGGGAAGATCGGTTTCTTGCAATAGCCGCCAAGCAAGCTGGAATCATTGACTGTTCTAACGGTTGGAATCAAATTTAACAGGTCGAGGGGTAATAATTCACCGGAAAGTTCACATTGTCCGAAATTTCCTTCTTTGATTTTTTTCAGCGCCAAATCGATGTCCGCCATTTCCTCTTCTAAGATTGTTGTAAACCAATTCTTTGTTTGTTTGTTGTTTAATGACTTTTCGATTTCTGTTTTTGTTTGACGGAGTTCTTGAAACAGCTTTTCCTGCATTGCATTCATAGTGTTAATACCTCCGTTATGTTATTTGTTTTATTATTACCGATCGTTTTCCATTGACCCGGATAATAATTTGACATCAGCAACAACAATTAACGGAGGTGGAAATAAATGAAAACCCGCCGATTGGCGAGTCCATAGAACGGATCATGAGGCTAGTTTAATTTTTACTTTTTTATTAGCAAAATGAAAGAGGCTGACAAGTCAGCCCCTTTCATTTTACGCTAAGTGTGAATAATTTTCTTTTACAACTTGAGAACAGCGTGGACAAAGAGTTGGATGTTCCTCATCTTGGCCAACATCAGGCGTCACAACCCAGCAGCGATCACAAGTTTCACCTTCTGCTTTTGTCACCACAATGGCCGCTGTATCCAATTTCAAGGCATCTATAGGCGCCTCATCATAGCCACCAGCCACTTCAAAACCAGATACGATAAACAATTGCTTCAAGTTCTCTGAAACAGAATCAAGCAGCGCTTTTGTATTATCATTTACGTATAAGGTTACTTTCGCTGTTAATGACTTACCGATAACCTTTGCATTCCGTGCTTCTTCAAGTGCCTTTAAGACATCATCGCGCAACTTTAAGAATGCAGACCATTTCTCCTCCAACACTTTAGCACCAGGAAGTTCCTGATATTCTGGAAGGTCTGTCAACTGAACACTTTCTTCCTGAACCTTCGGAATATATTTCCACACCTCATCTGCAGTGTGAGAAAGGATTGGTGAAACCAATTTGGTAAGAGCAAGCAATGCTTCATATAAAACGGTTTGAATTGCCCGGCGTTCTGGATGATCAACAGCTTCAATGTACAGAACATCTTTTGCAAAATCTAGGTAAAACGCGCTTAAATCAAGCGTACAGAAATTATTAACAGCATGGTAAATGCCAGCATAATTGTAATTTTCGTAATCATTACGAACACTGTTAATTAGTTTATTCAATTTAACTAGCATAAACTGATCCACTTCACGCAGGTTTTCGTAACCAACTTTATTCACTGCTGGGTCGAAGTCCGCTAAGTTGCCAAGCAAGAAACGGAAGGTGTTTCGGATTTTACGATATACCTCAGCAACCTGTTTTAAAATCGCGTCGGATACACGGACATCCGATTGATAGTCAACGGAAGCCACCCATAAGCGTAAAATATCTGCCCCCATTTGATTCATAACTTTAGCAGGGACTACAACATTTCCTAACGATTTACTCATTTTTCTGCCTTCCCCATCAAGGGCAAATCCATGGCTTAATACTCCCTTATACGGTGCCTTGCCTGTTACGGCTACTGCAGTTGACAAGGAGGAGTTAAACCAGCCGCGATATTGGTCAGAACCTTCAAGATATAGGTCGGCAGGCCGCACCAAGTCTTCTCTTTCAAGCAGTACTGCCTGGTGGGAAGAGCCAGAGTCGAACCAAACGTCCATAATGTCGGTTTCCTTCGTAAACTTTCCGTTCGGGCTGCCAGGATGCGTAAACCCTGCCGGCAGCAGGTATTTTGCCTCACGCTCAAACCAAATGTTTGAGCCATGATCGCGGAATAAATTAGAAACATGTTCGATTGTTTCGTCAGTAATGATTTCTTCGCCATTCTCAGCGTAGAATACCGGAATAGGTACTCCCCAGACACGCTGGCGGGAAATACACCAGTCGCCGCGGTCACGGACCATATTGAACAGTCTTGTTTCACCCCAGGCTGGCACCCATTTCGTTTCTTTAACCGCTTCAAGCAATTGGTCGCGGAAATCTTTAATGGACGCAAACCATTGCGCAGTTGCCCGGAAAATGACCGGCTTTTTTGTTCTCCAGTCATGTGGATAGGAGTGTGTAATGAATGTAAGTTTTAACAAAGCTCCTTTTTCCTCTAGGGCTTGGGAAATCGGTTTGTTGGCCTCGTCGTAAAATAACCCTTCAAATCCAGGTGCTTCACTTGTCATATTTCCTTTATCATCAACCGGACAAAGAACATCCAAACCGTATTTCTGGCCAACATGGAAGTCATCTTCCCCATGACCAGGAGCAGTGTGAACGCAGCCAGTACCAGCATCGGTTGTAACATGTTCACCTAACATAACAAGTGAATCACGGCCATATAATGGATGACTGGCAACTACATATTCAAGCTCAGCCCCTTTGACCTTGTTTAGAACGGCCGCTTCTTCCCAGCCAATTTCATTCGTTACACTTTCCAATAAGCTTTCAGCCACAACATATTTTTTATCATTTACAGATACTACCACGTAAGTAAGCTCAGGATGAACCGAAATTCCCAAGTTGGCAGGAATGGTCCATGGGGTTGTTGTCCAGATGACGATTTCCGTATCCGTATCAAGAACTCCCTTGCCATCCTTCACCGGAAAACCAACATAAATGGAAGGTGAACGTTTATCTTTATATTCAATTTCTGCCTCAGCCAAAGCGGATTCACTTGACGGAGACCAATATACTGGCTTCAATCCTTTATAGATATAACCTTTTTTCGCCATTTCTCCGAAAACCTTGATTTGCTGGGCTTCGTATTCTGGCTTTAAAGTGATATATGGATTCTCCCAATCACCGCGGACACCAAGTCGTTTAAACTGGGTCCGTTGATTGTTAATCTGTTCAAGCGCATATTCTGTACAAAGCTGACGGAATTCAGCTACGGACATTTCCTTCCGTTTAACCCCTTTATTCGTTAAAGCCTGTTCAATCGGCAGACCGTGCGTATCCCAGCCTGGCACATATGGGGCATGATAGCCGCTCATTGACTTATAGCGGACAATAAAATCCTTTAAGATTTTATTTAGGGCGTGGCCCATGTGGATATCACCGTTTGCATATGGAGGCCCATCATGCAAAACAAACATTGGACGCCCTTTTGTGCGTTCCTGCACTTTTTGGTAAATATTCATTTCTTCCCATTTTGCCTGCATATCCGGTTCTCTTTGCGGAAGATTGCCGCGCATTGGGAAATCTGTTTGCGGCATTAATAACGTGTCTTTGTATTCCATTTTATTTCCTCCAATACCTTTCTATTGAACAGAATTGACATTCTTGCAAATAAAAAAACCTCCTCATCCCAAAAAAGGGACGAGAAGGTTTTATTCCCGCGGTACCACCCTGATTGATAGAAATATCTAATTCTATCCTCTTGCTTCATTCATAACGTGAATACACGCCTTAGTCTACTGTTCTAAATTTAGAAGTTCGACTTCGGAACTCAAGGGTGATTTTCCAATCTTTCGGCTTTATCGGGCTTCCACCATCCCCGACTCGCTAAGAAGCATCTTGAAAAATTGTACTGTCCCTGTCTTCGTCAATTTCATTCGATTAATCTGTTAAGAAATTATATGCTACGAAAGAGTTGTTCGTCAAGCTAATGAATCCTCTTCTTCGTGGATTTTCAGCTCTGTTGCATCAAGTTCGTACTCTAAGAGGTGATCCCAATCGTCAGTATTCAGCATATCGAGCTGTGCCTCAATCAGCATTTTGAAACGAGTACGGAAAATTTTTGACTGCTTCTTTAAATCCTCTATCTCTAGAGCAATCTTTCTGGCTTTAGATAGGGATTCGTTTACGATGCGGTCTGCATTCTTTTCCGCTTCCTTGACGATTAGCTTCGCTTCCTTTTGGGCATTGCGTTTTACTTCTTCCCCTGCCTCCTGGGCAATCACAATCGATTTATTAAGTGTTTCTTCAATACTTGTAAAATGCCCTAAACGCTCCTGCAGATCAGTTAAGCGCTCTTCCAATTCTTTTTTCTCTCTAAGGACAAGCTCGTAATCCTTGATAACCTGATCAAGAAATTCGTTTACTTCATCCTCGTCATACCCTCTAAATCCTTTATTAAATTCTTTATTATGAATATCTAACGGCGTTAACGGCATGATGCCACCTCCAACAATCTGTGCAATGTATGTAAATGTGAATATTCGACAAGTTTTTCGAAAATCCTGCAAGAAAATAAATTATTTTTGTCTTCCTACAGAAATTCGCCATTTATCTTTCTTTGTCTTTCCGTCTATACTGGACAATCTCACCCTTCCATGGCCCCGGACTGACAGCATATCGCCAATTTCACAAATAAAGGCCGGGCTTTCAATCTGAGTCCAATTAACCTTAACAAGGCCCGCAGCAATATAGTTTTGCGATTTTTGCCGGGAAAGATTATAAACACCAGAAATAACAGTATCCAGCCTTAATGAAGATACTGTTAATTCATGCTCCTCCCATAATTCTTTAGGAGAAATTATATTTTCGGGCGGCTTCTCCAATAAATGAACCGTTGTTTTACCGATTGATTCAAGATTACTACTGATATAACCGCTGATTTCCTTTGCTGCCAAGAACTGGATTTGCCCATCATCGACAAGAATATCGCCAAATTTCCCACGTTTTAGCCCCAACGACATCAATGTACCCAAGACGTTGGGATGTTCAATTTTGACAAACTTCTTTGGATAGTCAATTTCAAACAAGCTGATTTGAAAGTCCTCTTGAACTGGCACTAGATATTCTGGAAATAGAAGCGCCCTTTTTCGTTCTGCTCCGGGCCAGCCGCCAAAGAATTGATATTTTACATCACCATTTTCACCGATGATCGTTTTTAAGATATGCTGTTCTCTTGGGTCAAGGAAGTCCGTTAATTTCGGGGCATACTGAAGTTCCACAGTGTTTTTCCACTGCGTGACCTGGTCAATATAATCCCGTTCTTCTGGACGAAAATGCTGATATATATTCATGCTCTAAAAACCAACCTATTTTTAATTATTAGGAGAGCCAGACAGCTACATAGCTTAAGCCCCGCGATGCAAAGTTGAGCACAAGAAATGCAACAATCGGAGAAATGTCAATCATCCCGATTGAGGGAATAATCCTTCTGAACGGATCCAAATATGGCTCACAAATTCTTGCTAAGAATTGACCGATCGCGGATTCTCTGGCACCCGGAAACCAAGACATCAATATGTAAATAATTAATGCCCACGAGTACACCCAAATGAGTTTTTGTATTAAACCAATAACAAAAAACATCTCTTCTACCACCTCGTATTCATATTATCGTGGTCAGGGAGCAGTTCCGAAATATTCCCTGATACTTCCATATTATCCGGGGTGCACAAGAAAATATTGGCGCCAATTTTCTGGATTTCCCCACCGAGAGCATACACTACTCCTCCTAAGAAATGAACGATCTGCCGGCCTTCTTCTTGATCAATCCGCTGCAAATTCACCACCACCGGACGGCGGCTTTTAAGGTGGTCGGCAATCTCGGTTGCCTCAGATTCGGAATTCGGTTCCGCCAAAATAAGCTTTGAGGGCTTTACCTGGGCAGGAGGCTTTTGCACACTTTGCAGGCTGACTACATTATGACTTTTTAATGGCTGTTTTTTCTGCTTTATCGGTTCCTTCGGCTCACTGTAATCTTCAATTTGCTCATCGTTTTCGTCGTCTAAAAAGAAAAATGTTTTTAGTTTAGATTTAATTGTCATATCAACTCTCCTAACCAGCTTCACCAACAAGCGCTGTACCTATTCTTACCATCGTAGCCCCTTCTTCGATGGCGATGGCAAAATCATTAGACATCCCCATTGAAAGCTCTGAACAAGGGGCATAGTCTAAGTGACAGGATTGAACTTGAGTACGAAGTTCTCTAAGTTTTTGAAAACAATCACGCAAGACTTCTTCATCGTCCGTGAATGGGGCCATTGTCATTAAACCAGCAACAATAATATTTTCTAAGGAGCCAAGTGATTTAATAAAGTCGATCACTTCTTCGACCGCTAAACCGTGCTTTGAGTCCTCCTCTGCCACATTAACCTGTACCAAACACTTTACCTTTGAATTGGCACGTTTATTTATTTCTTGTGCCAAAGAAAGACGGTCAAGTGAATGAATGTACTCCACTTTATCGATAATATTCTTTACTTTTCGTGTTTGCAGGGTTCCAATAAAATGCCAAATTGGCTTGTCCTTAAGAACTTCCCATTTTTCAAGCATTCCTTCATCCCGGTTTTCACCCAGATGCTGAATGCCGGCATCAAGCGCTTCCTGCGCTCTTTCAGTACTGACGTATTTTGTAACGGCAATTACAGTTACTTCATCAGGTTTCCTGCCTGTCTTTTCGCACGCTTCATGTATTTGCTGTCTAATAAGTTCATACTTTGCTGCTACTCTCATAAGCGGTTCTAATTCTCCTTCCAGCCAATAAAGCTTAACATTCTTCCGGCTTTGCCGTGGCTCTTCCGGTGGGAAAAAAACAAATCGTTATTACAGCTTGAGCAATAATCGGTGACGGTTATATTTTCCGTTGGAACTCCTGCCTTGACAAGAATCCGCTTGTTCAATTCCCTTAGGTTTAATGAATATTGACCTTCACTAATTAAATTATAGGGTTTTCTATCGACATCTTCTAGTATATTTTCAACTAAGTTAACGACACGTTCATCCACAATATAACATTTTTCGCAAATCGATGGACCGATTGCAACAAAAATCTTCTCAGCCTTGATGCCTTCCTCTTCCCATTTTTTTATCATCTCACGGGCAATTTGTCCTACCGTTCCCTTCCATCCAGCATGTGCCGCACCAATCATCCTGTGTTCGGGAGATATAAAAAGGAGAGGAACACAGTCCGCAAAACAGAGCGTTAACAATATTCCCTCTTCACTTGTATAGAAACCGTCCGTTCTTTTAAAAGACTGTTCGTAGGAAATCGACCCTCGCCCGCGATCTGCTTTTGTTATTTTTTGCAGGAAAATATCATGTGTTTGCTCAGCGCCTACCCATGACGCTAGTGGAAAATCAAGCAGTTCGGAAACTTTCATTCTATTTGCGCAAACATCGTTGAAAATATCGCCAACATGAAAGCCGAGATTAAGGGCTTCAAAGTCGCCTTTACTTTGTCCCCCCAGCTTGGTTGTTATTCCGGCAACAAGGCCAGGATTGCTATTCATCCAACCTTCGATAGTTAATAAGGAGTCATTCTTTATAATAAATGGTTCCATTCCATTACCTCTAAACTTTTTTCTATAGTTTACCATGAAACTGGGCATTGGTCACCGAAGCTGATATATTTCCTTTCACGACTACTCTTCTTCCGTTATTTTTTCATCGCTGATTTTATAGCGGACCAAGATGACATCCTGGCCAATTTTGATAATGTTTTTCCACGGGATCACTATATCTTCATCCTTTCCAAAAAAGCCAAGCACGCGCCCATTTCCGGAAATGACAACCGCTTCTATTTTCCCCGTTGTTAAATTTATTTCTATATCTCCAACATTCCCAAGTCTTTTGCCATCAGATACATTCACAACATCCTTAATCTGAAAATCGGAAATTTTAACCATTAAACCACTCCCAATCGTACGATACTATAAGAAATATATGTCTGTATTTGGGAAAATAGAAAGGAAAAAATAAGCTGCCCTTTTGTTAGCCTTTTATTTCACAACAGGTGTATTCAATAAAGGCCTTCAACTCACAATACATAAATACAATGAGGAGTTCTTCTTTTAAAAGTTCGGATTATGGGGGCCAATTTCCCCATAAAAGCGATGAAGGACAAAATTAAAGGAATCCGAAAAAGAAATGTCTCTTATAAAGCTTTTGTGAACAAAAATGGGGAATTGTAGGATGCAAGTGATTAGATAAATTGTGTGGCAAATCTTTATATTGTTTTGCCTCCCTGTTGATTGGAGCGGAGGGCACTCGACTCCTGCGGGATAGAGAGGTCACTGGAGACCCCACAGGCGCTTTCAGCGCCGAGGAGGCTCCAGGACCTCCCCGCAGAAAGCGAGTGCCCGGAGCGGAAATCAACAGGCCCATTAGCAGAAACAATCAATTAACAAAATTTGTAATTATAATGAAAAAAATTGCCGAGAAAATACTCTTTCCCGGTAATATAATAAGCTGCCCTTAACAGGCAGCTTAGCTTTGGATATTCTTATTCATTTGTCTGATGGCTGCTTTTTCTAAGCGGGATACCTGTGCTTGGGAGATGCCAATTTCGTCTGCAACCTCCATTTGTGTTTTCCCCTGAAAGAAACGCTTTCTCAAAATCAATTTTTCTCGTTCGTTTAATCTTCGCATTCCCTCTTTAAGGGCAATTTCTTCAATCCAATGGATGTCTTTATTTTTCTCATCGCTTAGCTGGTCCATTACATAAATTGGATCCCCGCCATCATTATAAATCGGTTCAAAAAGTGATACCGGGTCTTGTATTGCATCTAGCGCAAAGACAATTTCTTCATGGGGTACTTCCAGGACCTTCGCGATTTCTTCAGCAGTCGGTTCCCGAGAGGTTTCACTCATTAGCCTTTCCCTTACCTGGAGGGCTTTGTAAGCAATATCCCTAAGGGAGCGGGATACTCGGATCGGATTATTGTCACGCAAATAGCGCCGTATTTCGCCTATAATCATTGGCACGGCATAAGTGGAGAACTTAACGTTTTGACCCAAATCAAAATTATCGATAGACTTCATAAGTCCAATACAGCCAACCTGAAACAGGTCATCAACAAACTCGCCCCGGTTATTAAACCGTTGGATAACACTTAATACCAGGCGTAAATTGCCGTTTACTAGTTTTTCTCTGGCGGTTATATCGCCCTCTTGCATTTGCTTGAAGAGTATTCTCATTTCTTCGTTTTTCAGTACAGGAAGTTTTGAAGTATCTACACCGCAAATTTCTACTTTATTTCGAGTCAATTCTTTTCCCTCCTCGAGAGAGCTGCTGTACAAAAAACAGTATCTCCTTGAGGAGGAAAAATATGCACTTGGTGAATGGAAGGAAAAGTCAGCTATTGTCGAAAAATGCATTAGAGGCAATATTTATCAAAGCTTTTTTGTTAAAAAAATTTTTTCTATTCCCTGTCTTTTAGACCATTTTATTAAATTCCTTGCGGAGCCTTTTAATGATCCTTTTTTCAAGTCTTGATATATAGGATTGGGAGATGCCAAGCATATCAGCAACATCCTTCTGCGTCTTTTCTTCTCCATTTGTCAGGCCGAACCTTAACTCCATAATTTGCTTTTCCCGGTCGCTAAGCTGATGCAGTGCTTTAGTTAACAGTTTTCGGTCCACATTTGCTTCTAGATCTTTGGTAATGATGTCGTCATCCGTTCCCAAAACATCCGACAAAAGCAGTTCATTGCCGTCCCAGTCAATATTAAGCGGCTCGTCGAAGGAAACCTCTGACCTAATTTTATTATTGCGTCTAAGGTACATGAGAATTTCATTTTCAATACATCTTGAAGCGTATGTAGCTAGTTTAATTTTCTTTTCTGGATTAAAAGTATTAACAGCCTTTATTAAGCCAATGGTCCCAATGCTGATTAAATCCTCAATATTGATGCCGGTATTTTCGAACTTCCTGGCGATATAGACTACGAGTCTGAGATTTCTCTCGATTAATATTGATCTTGCCGCTTTATCGCCGCCAGGTAGTTTCTTTAATAATATTTCTTCTTCGTCTTTTGTTAAAGGAGGCGGCAGGGCTTCGCTTCCGCCAATATAATATATTTCATCTGTTTTTAGACCTAATTTTATTAATAGTTTATACCAATAATAGGATAAGCGAAGTCTCCATTTTTTCATGTGTATTCCTCCTTCTAAAATTTTGTTTTTCTGAGTATAGTAATATTAACTTACCTTCACTGTTTCCCCATTCTGCCTTGGCCCGGTTAGCATTTTTGGATGAACAATGCACTGAAAGGCATCATCAGCAGAAAGCTGCTGAAGTGTAAATGTTACCAGCCCCTTTTCACATAAGTATTCGAAACCATTATGTTCAATCAATATCCTATCGGGTTTAACTGCAATAATGAGCTGAGAGGTTTGGCCAACTACTTGGTAAGGGATAATTCTCATCCTGCTCTGCCATTCTTCAGGGAACTCAGAATTGCCTAATACAAGTGCTTCAGGGTCTGCAGCCATTTTCTTGATTGGGTCCAACATGTTATCAAATTGATTCTTAATAGAAACAAACATGACTGGCAGCTTTGACAGCGGGTCATAAAGCTGATTGCCACTATCAACTAAGCCCTTCAAATATAAAGTTTGTTCTTCAATTTCTACCATTACTGTTACAATTTGATCGTATTGAATTTTTGTCATTTCCATGCTATCAATATTTTTTCTTGAAAAGTGCCAGGCAACAGGAAATCCGATAAGAACAAACAGCCAGCTAATCGGATCGCCAAATCCCAACACGCTCGACTTTAGAACACCGACGGTAAGTTTTGGGTCATATTGGATAAAAAAATGAACGCCCATTAATGCGCCGCCAATTAAAAAAGTTGACACATATAACGTCATCAATGCCTTTATAAAAAAGGGCAAGCGCTTATACCCAAAGGCTATTAAGACCATCATAATCGAAAATAACAGCTTTGAAAGCGGGTGACCGGAGATGGCATTTACCGGCGTAAAAGATAATAGAATGATCAGTGAACCAATAAATCCCCCGGCAAAGATTCTCCACAGCTTAATCCTTCTCTTTAAAATAATAGCTGTTAAAAAAAGGAGAAGACTATCAAATAGCAGGTTCAGAGCCCAAATCACATCCAAATAGACAATCAAAAAACGCTTCCTCCTTCTTCAAGGCCCTTTCTATTATTCTGATTATGGAAAAGTATACCTTAGATGTATGTCTGAAGTGTGTCACTTTCTGTAATCAAAAAATCAGAAATTTTCCCTATTCTATTCGGATTTTGTCAAATAGATAATAGAATAAAAACTGTCTTCAAACATATTGGTTGATGGCAACTCCATAAGGAAGGCTTCGGCAGCTTAGGCATCGCACGACTGAAAGCGTGAGCTTATGGAGGAAGCAATTCGCATTGCTGCGGACGGTTCTGGGACCCTTGTCGGCTCCGGAGGCGCTTGTGGGGTTTCCCTGTCCCATACATCCAGCAGGAGTCTTCATGCCTGCCTCTGTCATCAACCAAGTGAGATTAGATTATCGGATTTAACATTTCAAATAAAAAAGGTACAGCCTTAATTTTTTCAGGCCATACCTTTTTCATATATTTAATATAAGATTTTTATCGTCTTCTGTTGCGGTTGCGCAGGAAGGTTGGGATGTCTAGTGTGTCTTCCTGGTAATTGTTATTGTTGCGAACTGGCTCTTGTTGTGGAGCCTGCTGTTGTGGTGCTTCTTCGCGTTTTGGTTCTCTTTTGACGCCGCCCACTTGAGGTTTCGCTTGTCCAAACGTTGGACGTGTTACCTTCGGCTGGATAACCTCTTCCTTAAAACCTGTTGCAATAACGGTTACGATGATCTCATCTTTAAGGTTCTCGTTGATGACAGAGCCGAAGATCATGTTAACTTCTTGATCGGAAGCAGAAGCAACGATATCTGCAGCTTCTTGAACCTCATAAAGGCTTAGGTTTGTTCCGCCAGTAATGTTCATTAGGACACCTTGAGCACCGTCAATGGAAGTTTCCAATAATGGAGAGCTGATTGCTTTCTTCGCCGCCTCAGCAGCACGGTTTTCACCTGCAGATACACCGATACCCATTAAAGCAGAACCTTTATTTGACATAATCGTTTTAACATCGGCAAAGTCCAAGTTAATAAGACCAGGAACAGCAATCAAATCGGAGATACCCTGAACACCTTGGCGAAGAACATTATCCGCTTCACGGAATGCTTCAAGCATTGGAGTGCTCTTGTCCACAATTTCAAGCAGGCGGTCATTTGGAATCACAATTAGTGTATCCACCGCCTCTTTCATTGAGCCGATTCCGCCGGAGGCTTGTGTAGCCCGCTTTTTACCTTCAAACGTAAACGGACGGGTTACTACACCTACAGTCAAAGCTCCTAAGTCACGGGCAATTTGAGCAATTACAGGTGCAGCACCAGTTCCAGTGCCACCGCCCATACCGGCTGTAACAAACACCATATCGGCACCGCGGAGTGCTTCCTCAATTTGCTCCTTGCTTTCTTCAGCAGCCTTTTTGCCCACTTCAGGGTTTGCCCCTGCCCCTAGACCACGAGTCAGCTTGGCGCCGATCTGCATTCTTACTTCTGCTTTTGACAGATTTAACGCTTGTGCGTCTGTATTCACTGCAATAAATTCAACACCTTGCACACCATGCTCAATCATTCGGTTTACTGCATTATTACCGCCGCCGCCAACCCCGATTACCTTTATTGTGGCAAGAGAATCTAAATTTGTATCAAACTCTAACATGAAAAATCCTCCTAATTCTTCGATATCCTTTTCAATTTAGCTTATTCGAAAAAGTATCCAAGGAATTTTTTTACTCTTGAAGTCATTTTTTCTTCCGGATGCTTTTCTACTTTTGTTTTTGGCTGCTGCTGCTTCGGAGCCTTCTTTTCGACTGGCTCTGAAACTGCGGATTGCGGGCTCGCCACGTTCCCTGGTAATCTAGCATTCTTGTAAGCATACTTTATCAAGCCAACCGCTGTTGTGAATTGAGGTTCTCTCACACCTATATAATCAGGACGGGCAATGCGTACGGGATTTTTAAACATATCCTGAGCAAGCTCCAGTAACCCCTGCATATTGGCTGTTCCGCCTGTTAACACGAAACCGCCTGGGAGGTCGGAGACGCCCATTCGTTTTAATTCTTTTGCTATAAGCTCAAAAATCTCTTCCATTCTGGCTTCAATAATCTCTGATACATAAAGCTGATTAAATTGCTGATGTTGATCGCTTCCGATAATCGGTACACTGAAAAATTCATCCTCAGATGCATGATCATAGAATGCATGCCCATATTTTAATTTTATATTTTCTGCATCCTCTGTGGATGTATGCAGCACTTTTGATAAATCATTCGTGATCAAGTCCCCGCCTACCGGAATGACACTTGTGGCTTTTAAATAGCCTTCCTCATAAACCGCTATTGTAGTCGAGCCGCCGCCCATATCAATCAAGGCGACGCCAAGATTTTTTTCATCTTTTGATAAAGCGTAATCTCCCGCTGCCAAAGGCTGAAGAATTATATCTGAAAATTGAAGTCCTGCGCGCTCAACGCAGCGAATGATATTTGCCAGAACTGAATTTGATCCGGTCACAAGTGTTCCATCCATCTCAAGGCGGACACCTATCATCCCGCGAGGGTCATTGATTTCATCTTTTCCATCCAAAATAAATTGCCTTTGGATAACCCCCATATTCACTCTCTCAGGTGGAATAGACCCAGCATAGGACGCTTCAATAACACGAGCAACGTCATCGTTCGTAATTTCACGGTTTTGACCAGAGACAGCTACAATCCCGTGACAGGGCTGCAACATGATATTATGTCCCGGTATCCCGACAACAACCTCATGAATTTCCATTCCAATCATTCTTTCCGCTTGTTCAACCGCCCTTTTAATAGAATGAACGGTGTCGTCCATATCGACGATTGAGCCTTTGCGCAAGCCTTCAGATTTTACATTGCCAACACCAATTATATTTAACGAGCCTTTTCCTGAGTCATTGACCATTTCACCAATGATTACTTTTACACTGGATGTACCGATGTCAAGACTTACGTATATTTCATTGCTGTTCATTCTCTGGCACCTCCTTTAATTTCCCATTTATTGAACAACAATTTATTTGTTCAAATCCATTATTCATAGTCATATCTTATAAAAATATTCGTCAAAACTGAATGATTCCCTTTAAAAATTTTCAACTTTTTTCTAATTTTTCTTTCTTTGTTGACCATTTCGTTAACAAAATTCGACGAATTACAGCAATATTTTGAAAAAGTCTTACTCCAAATGCAAAAACCGCTGCTAAATACAAGTCTACACCAAGATTAACACCGAGAAAAGCTAAACTTGCAGCAAGTATAATATTAAAAAAGAATCCAGAAACAAAGACCTTTTCATCATAAATATTTTGTAAATAGGCACGGATTCCTCCAAATAATGTGTCGAGTGCCGCTAAGACAGCAATCGACAAATAATTAGAATATTCATCAGGAATCCGAATTTCTGTCAGCAAACCCAGAATAATGCCAATTATTAATCCCATGACCGGAAGCCACATTAGGAACCGCTCCCCTCTTTAACCGGCTCCATATACCGGATGCGAATTGGATTCTGATAAGCAGGGACTGTTATTTCCGGATTTGGAGCATTTACATCAAGTCTTAAGTTCTCCGTAAAAAATTCGTCTCTTGCTTTGGAAACTTTCATTCGGTTATATAATTTTTCAGCCGTACTAAGATCATTGACGACTACTTTTACCTCGATTGGCAGTTCCTTTATGGTATGACCATCAATTTTGGTTTCGGTATTGATATCCCTGATAACTGTCGTATTAATAACTCTTTGGCCATCAATTGAAACATATTTGGCTTCATACATGTTTAACTCATTTAACAGTCTTTTCAAAAGTTCCGGTGAGACAATATTGTTTGTTGTTTCACCAAGTTGAATATTTTCCATAACGGGTTCAATCATTAAAGTAATTCCTGGGCCAGTTACTTCTGTTAAGCCCGCTTCTGTCTTCAACTCATTTAGGGTGTCACGCAGGGCCTTTTCTTTACTTTGATCTCTTTTAGATTTATAGGCTGATAGTTTTTCTTCATTTGAACGTATTTCATTCAACAAATTAGAATGCAATTCCTTTTCCTTTAATAACGCTTCTCTAAGCTGCCAAATATCCCTTGTATCCCTATCCTCGGGCTTTTTAACCGTTTGAAATTGAACTGCTATCATAAAACCAATTATCGCCGCAATCAGCGTAAAGTTAATTTTCATTTTCCGTTTGTCCACTTTTTTCACCCAGCCTTCTTAAATATAATCGTGGACACAATATTAACCGCCAAGAATAGGGTTTAAAACAATTTCACTTTCTTTTTCTAATGTGAAAATGATATTATCGTTAACCAGCTGGTCCTTCACCCCGCCGACTAAATTAATAGATGAACCAAGGACCTCAGGATCTCCGATAGCTGTAATGACAAATGGGGCTGGATGCTGCACCCCATCAACCGTTATGACAGGGCCCTCACAGTTAATATAAGAATGGCTCGTTAATCTTTGGCCATTTATCGCAACTGCAGCCGCCCCTGATATGTAAAGCTCATTGATCACCTTGAAAACATGATGTTCATGAACCAAATAACTGTTTATATTCTGTTCTTTCGGATCATAAGCCCCATCAGTCAGAGTAATTTTTACTCCCTTTCCCGATACCTTTACCTTACCTAAAAACATCCTGTATTTTTCTGCATCCTCGGCAAGGTTCGTAAACACCTGTGCTTCCTTTGCCAGACTTTTTTCATATTCTGAAACACTGGCCTGTTTTTGCCGCAGTTCCTTTTGCAATTTTCGATTCGCCTCTTCCTGAGAAATTAACTGATTTCGTAAGGCAAGGGTTGTTTTATATTGGTTATCGGAAAGGCTTGTCCTTTCCGATTCATGTTCCAATTGCGTTAAATGATAAGAGAATGCCATTATGAACCCCAAAACTAAACAGACAAGGGATAAGACGAGATGATTACCCTTCACCTTCATGATTTTCAACTTCATTTTCCTCCACTTCCGTATCAAAAGCCTTAAAATATGAACCTACCTCTAAATCAATAATGCCCTTTTTATTTGGGTCCAACTGGCTGATTATGGAAGGATAATGGACCATCTTTTCAGCAAAGCTTCTAAGTGTGGCACTTACCTCAAAACCATCATTCATAAAAAGAGTAATATGGTATTTATCGGTTTTTTTCGGAGTGTAATGAATTTCAGAAATGGAGTTCACAATTTCGACCGGAAGATTTTTTAACCCTTCAACCATTTCATCGAGGACTGGCCCTTCTTTGAATTTAACTAGAATCGGAGAATTGCTAGGAAGCAAATCAGTTTTTTTATTGGTTAAGATTTTTCCGTTCTCCATCACTGGTAGGTAGGCACTGTCCTGATATAGGTAAGCCGCCCTTTTATGTTCTTTTACTTTGATCAAGATTGAATTCGGCCATACAACCTTAACTTCTGCAGTATTAATTTCAGATAGCCGTTTTAGGTTGGCGGCTATTTTATCCTTACTGACTTCCCAAATGTTCGTGCTGTTCGTAAGGCCGCTTGTTTTGATGATTTCAGCTTGGGAATATACCTCGTTTCCTTTTATGGTAATCTTTTTTATATGGGCTAACGGTGATTGCGTATAAGCAACAGCTGCTATCATCGTAAAAAACAAAAACAATAAAAGCACAAGCCTTTTGTTTGCCTTTTTCCGCCTTTGTTCTTTTAATTTAGGAATTCGATCCTCTAGAGCAACTATTTTTCCATTTTCCATTTATAATTCCTCCACCATAAAAAGTGGTTTCCCTTGATGTTTTATCCTGCTAGTCCAAAAGATTGGAAGACGCTTCTAAGAAAGAGAAACAACGGCACGAAAAGTCATGCCGTCATTCATTTTCTACCGCATTTTCCCTATAATATTACCAGTAATTATATCACAATATTTGTCATTCGTAAGACATTTCTTGCTCAAAATAAGGGTAAAATTTTGGAACTAATGTCAGGCAAATACCATAGGCGGCCTTGCTTATTTTCTCCCGATGATTTCAACTTCCGTTTCCATTTTTATTTGATATAAATTGTAAATCGTATCTTTAACATGCTGAATTAAGGCAAGCACATCCCCTGCCGTGGCATTGCCGGCATTGACAATAAAATTCCCATGCATTTCGGAAATCTTTGCACCGCCTATACTAAAGCCCTTAAGGCCAGCTGCTTCAATTAATTTTCCGGCGTAATCAGGCAGCGGATTCCGAAAAATACTGCCTGCACATGGAAAATTCCATGGCTGTGTTTCCTTTCTGTAATCTTTGTTCTTTTGCATCTGGGCTACAATCGAGGCCTTTTCTCCCTCTTCGAGTTGAAATACAGCTTCAACGACGATACCTGGACGTTTATTCTGCAGGATGGAGGTCCGATAAGAAAACTCTAGCTCATCATTGGAAAGCCACTCCATTGAACCATCCAAAAATAGGATATGTGCTTTCGAAAGAACTCTGCTTATGTCAGACCCGTGCGCTCCAGCGTTCATGTACACGGCCCCGCCGACAGAACCAGGAATTCCACTAGCGAATTCCAAACCGGATAGACCTTTTTTACTAATTAGGGTAGAGAGACTAACAAGGGAATGTCCGCCGCCAACAGTTATTTCAGTTCCATTAATTTCAAGCGAATCGATGCCATTGCCCAGTTTCAGGACAACCCCCTCAATTCCTTTATCTGACACTAAAAGGTTGGAGCCTCTGCCGATGGCCCGCCAATTTAAGTGATGGTTATTAATGACTTCCATTACCTTTTGCAAATTCTCAACAGAAGAAGGTTCAATAAATAAATCAGCGGGTCCGCCGATTTTAATTGTGGTGTGATGGGCAAGAGGTTCATTTATCTTCACTTTTCCGACATTTAATTCTTGCAATTCTTTTACAGCTTCAACCAATTTATACCACCTAGCTTTCCTAACTTACATATCGTTTTAGTTTATGCCAAAAAAATAATTTGGGCTACTAATGATCACCATTATTTCATCAGATTCCTCATCACTTTGTAAAGTCTAACAGCTGAATCCGGAACACCCATTTCCCTTGATTTTTGCTTCATTTCCTTTAGGATGTCTTTATTTAGCAGAATTCGATCTATTTCCTTAACAAGAGCAACGCTGGTTAAATCTTTTTCCAGTAAGACTTGTGCTGCTCCATGGCTGCTAAGTGACCTGGCATTTTTCTCTTGATGATTATTCGTTACGTACGGACTTGGGATTAAAATACTAGGAATTCCAAGCGAAGTGAGCTCTGCCAATGTGGTCGCCCCTGCTCTTGCCACTACTAAATCAGTACCTGCCAAAACTTCGGGCATATTATGAATAAACGGTTTGATGACGACATTTTTGGGGCTTCCAATCAATTCAGCCTCTTTTTTAACATCTTCAAAATGCACTTCACCAGTTACATAAAGCACCTGATAGGGTTTACCAGCAAACTCAGGAATTGCCTTAATAACGGCTTCGTTTATAGGCCTCGCTCCTCTCGACCCGCCAACAATTAAGACACAAGGCTCAGTTGTGCTCAAACCCGCAGAAAGCCTCCCCTTAATTCCATCCGTACCAATGACCTCGGATGCGCGGGGGTTACCTGTAAAGATTACTTTGTCTTTAGGGAAAAACTCTTTCGCTTCATCAAAACAGATGGCAATTTTGCTGACGTAACGGCTCAAGAACTTGTTTGTTAAGCCGGGAACACTATTTTGCTCATGGATAATCGTAGGGATATGCAGTTTGGCAGCAGCATAGACAACCGGTCCGCAAACATATCCGCCTGTCCCAATCACTATGTCCGGTAAAAATTCTTTTAATATTTTTTTACTGTCTCTTACTCCTTTAAGAAACCGCCAAATCGTTTTCACATTTTCAAAGGATAGCTTTCTCTTAAAGCCTGTAATGTGGATGGACTTAAAAGAGATATTTTCCCTGGGAACAAGTTTACTTTCCAAACCATTATTTGTACCTATGTATAGAAATTCGGCCTGATTATTTTCCTTTTGGATCTCTCGTATAAGTGCAAGTGCAGGGTATATATGACCGCCTGTACCTCCGCCGCTTACCGCTATTTTCAAATTTCTCACCTCGTAAAAGTCAGCTAAACACATTCTACTATAAAAATTATATGAAAAAAGCTATCGAACAAAGAATGTTATCTATTTGTAATGAAAAAAGAAAATTAGAAACAAACAAAAAGACCCTGTCAACCAACAGGGTACTCTTTAATATCTCGAATAGCGGCTTATATTCAGGAGCACACCAATCGCCATTAGCATAAGTGTCAAGGAAGATCCTCCATAGCTTAGGAAAGGCAGGGTAATCCCCGTAACTGGCATCAGTCCAGTAACAACACCTATATTAATCATAACCTGAATCGCAACCATTGCGATAATTCCGACTGCTAGAAAACTTCCATATAAGTCAGGTGCCCCTAAGGCAATACGGATCCCGCGCCATAATAAAAGCGCAAATAAAAGAATGACGAATGATCCACCAATAAACCCCAGTTCCTCAGAGAGAATCGCGAAAATAAAATCGGTTTGCGGTTCAGGCAGGTAGAAAAACTTTTGCCGGCTTTCACCAAGACCAAGTCCGAACAAACCGCCAGGGCCTATAGCATAAAGCGATTGAATGATTTGAAATCCGCTTCCCAAGGGGTCAGACCACGGATCTAAAAACGACGTAATCCTTTTAATCCGATAGGGAGCAGAGGCAATTAAGCCGACAAATCCCGCTACTCCCATGAGTCCTAGAAAGGCAAAATGGCTGACGCGGGCCCCCGCGATAAAGATCATTACAACGCACGTACCCATCATGACGGTACCAGTCCCTAAATCAGGCTGAAGCATAATCATCGCAAACGCAACGAAAGCGAGGCCCAATGAAGGGACAAGTCCTTTTTTAAAGGAAGTAATCAATTTTTGCCGTTCCGAAAGATATTTTGCCAAAAAAGCAATCATTGCAAGCTTCATAAATTCTGACGGCTGAATTGAGAACGCCCCTACGCCAATCCAGCTTCGCGACCCGTTCCGAACATTTCCGATTCCCGGTATTAAGACGAGAATTAATAAAACAAAGCAAACAATTAAAATAGTTTTAGACCACGTCCGCCATGTCCAGTAGTTAATATTCATAATAAAAAACATAGCTAGTATGCCTACACCCGCGAATAAGGTTTGCCGTTTTGCAAAGAAAAAGGAATCTTCAAATTTATATTCAGCCCAGATTGCACTCGCGCTGTACACCATAATCAACCCTACGGCAAGCAAGGTAAAGGTAACGATCATTAAAATAAAATCGGGAGTTGTTCTCTTTGTCGGCACCACAAACACCTCAACTACAAGTTTTGGGGGCAAGGCGCTTTTGCTTTTCGTACAAGCCCCCTACTTAAGTCTATGCACCGCTTCGATAAAAATGTCTCCCCTGACTTCAAAACTTTTATATTGATCCCAGCTGGCGCAGGCAGGAGATAACAAAATAACATCACCCGGATCCGAAAATCCGAATGCAGCAGGTACAGCCATGTCAACATTATCGACACGCTTTATGCATTTTATTCCCGCAGCTTGCCCCGCGCGTTCGAGCTTGGGCGCTGTTTGACCGAACGTAATCATTGCTTTTACATTTTTAAAGTAAGGAATTAACTCATCAAACTCATTCCCCCGATCCAGACCGCCTGCAAGCAGGACAATCGGACCATCAAATGCCGAGAGTGCTTTGATTGTTGCCAACGTATTCGTTGCCTTTGAATCATTGTAGAATTTTCTCCCATTCACTTCAGCAACGTATTGCAATCGATGTCTAACTCCAGTAAATGTAAGAAGCACCTGTTGAATCGCATGATTTTCAACACCTGAAAGCTTGGCTGCGGCCATGGCCGATAAGATGTTTTCTAAATTATGCCGGCCCGGCAGAACAATTTTCTCAATTTCCATGACTTTTTCTTGATTAAAACAAATCCAGCCGTCCTTGATGCAGGCCCCTTCCATCAGTACTTTTTTGGTAGAGAAAGGAATGATTTTCGCTTTGGAATGGCGGGCCAATTCAAAAGTCTCTTCCTGGTCGGCATTTATGATCAAATAGTCATCCTCTGTTTGGTTTTTCGTGATGTTTGCTTTTGCCCTTTTATATTCCGCTCTAGTCCCATGATAATCAAGATGAGCATCATAGATGTTAGTAATAATAGCAATTTTGGGTTTAAAAGTCTTTATCCCCATTAACTGGAAGGATGATAATTCAATAACAATGGTATTGTCTTTCTTCGCAGTCTCAGCAACACCTGATGCTACTGTCCCGATATTCCCCGCAATTAACGGCTGCTTTTCACCTTCATTCAGCATTTCATAAATGAGGGTTGTCGTGGTGGTTTTCCCATTCGTTCCGGTAATCCCGATTAGTGGAGCTTCGGAGATTTCATAGGCAAGCTCCACTTCAGTTATGACAGGAATACCTTTTTCAATTGCGCCTTCAATCATTGGGTTGGTATATGGAATCCCGGGATTCTTGACAATCAACTCAAATCCCTCATCAAGCAGTTCAACAGGATGCTCTCCGCAAATGACTTTAATTCCTTGTTCCAACAGCCCTTGAGCCTCGGGGTTTTCCGACAATGGTTTTTTGTCATTAACAGTTACAAAGGCTCCAAGCTTATGTAAAAGAGCGGCGGCCGTTACTCCGCTTTTGGCTAACCCTAAGACAAGAATTTTTTTATGGCGATAAGATTCAATCTGCTTCAATTACAACCACACCTCGATATAGATTCCAAGAATCGCAAAAATTAAGCCGACACTCCAAAAAGTAACAACTACTCTCCATTCAGACCAGCCGACAAGTTCATAATGATGATGCAAGGGGCTCATTCGGAAGATGCGCTTTCCAGTTGTTTTAAAGGAAGCAACCTGCAGAATGACTGATAAAGTTTCAATTACAAATATTCCGCCAATGATCAGAAGCAATACTTCTAACTTCGTTAGGATGGAAATGGCGGCAATCGCCCCTCCCAGCGCAAGCGAGCCTGTATCCCCCATGAAAACCTTGGCCGGATGGGCGTTAAATACCAAAAAGCCAAGTACAGCACCGACAATGGCAACAGAAAAAATCGCAATTTCCATTTGCGACTGATTCCAGGCAAGGACGGCGAATGCGCCAAAAGCTATAGCGGCCGTACCGGACACCAAGCCATCTAGTCCGTCTGTTAAATTGACAGCATTGGAAAAACCAACAAGCCAAAAAACAATAAAAATGACAAAAAACCAGCCCAAATCAAGCGACTTGTCGGTAAATGGAAGGATGATTTCGGTTGAAAAGCCGTTTTGTTTGTACACCAAGTAAAATATAACGGAAATAATAATTTGTCCTAAAAACTTTTGCTTGGAGGTCAATCCAAGATTTCTCTTCAGGACTACTTTAATAAAATCATCTAAAAATCCCAATAAACCAAAACCAAGCGTGACCAAAAGCAGCAAATACGTTTTAACTGTTGGTTCGGAAAACTTGCCGGTCATCACCAATGTTGTTATGACAATCGCAAATAAAATCATGATGCCGCCCATCGTAGGTGTTCCTGATTTTTTCTGGTGGGATTTAGGTCCCTCCTCCCGGATGCTTTGTCCAAATTTCAACCTTCGTAAGAAGGGAATAAAAACTGGTGAGAGCAGCACCGAGATTAGAAACGACATGATGATTGTGAAAAATATAACTTGCTCCAGCATATTATCCCCTCCCCCCTTGTATCTTTTCTTGTTTTTCGATTATTTTTTTTAGCATTACAGCAATATCATATGATTTGTTATTTTTATTAAGAAGTTTTTTATTTGAAAATTTAAAGTTAGTTGTCTCCATTTTTGCAGTTGTTTCTCCATCCAATTTTTCAATATATCGTGTTAAAATCTGTACAATAGCATCCACTGAATCATCTGTAAAAAATACCGGAAAATGATTTGGAGTGTAATTCGGCAGTTTTTTTCGTTTGTCCCAAAGAACCGCAATAGCACCTTGAGCAATAGCGTCGGATAGACTGCCACTATCTTCGCTTATAGGGATAAACAGTCCCTTTGGCTGTATACCCTCCGCCATATCAGTCACCGTATAAAAAGCAAAATCGCCTTGGACTCCTTGTTTTTCTGAAAAAATTTCAGCCAAGTCCCTATAGGTCAAAACCATTATTTTCTCTCCTCAATTGCTTCTCTAGCGACAAGCCGGTCATCGAAATCATAAACTTCACCGCCGATAATCTGATAGGTTTCGTGTCCCTTACCGGCAATTAAAATGACATCACCTGCTGTTGCCTGCTTTACAGCCTCACCAATGGCTTCTTTACGGTCAGGAATCACCCGATAGATATAATCCCTTCCTTGAACCCCAGATTCCATTTCCTCTAAGATTTCAAGCGGATTCTCACTGCGTGGATTATCTGACGTGAAGATCGGATCAGTTGCATATCGGCAGGCAATTTGCGCCATCAGCGGCCGTTTCGTCCGGTCCCTGTCACCACCGCACCCGACCACAACAAAGATTTTTTTCTTGGCAAAATGCTGAATTGTCTTCAAAACATTTTCCAAGCTGTCCGGTGTATGGGCATAATCGACAATCACGGTAAAATCTTGGCCTGCTTGCACCAGCTCAAACCTTCCCGCAACTCCCTTCATACTTTCAAGAGAGCGAATAATCGTCTCTATTGGGAGCCCAGAAACCAATGCGGCCGAAATACTGGCCAAAACATTATAAACGCTGAATTTGCCTATAAACTGAATGTTTATGGGATATCTAAGATTGCCAAAAACAACTTCAAATTTGGTGCCTGATGCGTTCATCTTGATATTTTCCGCTTGAATGTCCGCTTTCGAATCGATACCGTAGGTCACAACATGGGCAGCCGTTGACCGTTTAAACATACTCGACGCAGGGTCATCAGCATTTAACACGGCAAATTTAGGCTTTTGCTGGTTAAAGGTGTTGCCAAGCTGAGCAAATAATAGACTCTTTGCCCGTTGGTATTCATCCATTGTCTTATGATAATCGAGGTGATCTTGAGTGAGGTTGGTAAATACAGCTACGTCAAAGTCGCACCCATGGACCCTTCCTAAATCTAAAGCATGTGAAGAGACCTCCATGACAGCTGTTTCAACCCCATTATCCACCATTTGTTTAAAGGTTCTTTGCAGGGTTAAGCTTTCAGGTGTTGTATTTTTAGTTTCAATCAGCGTATCAGCTATTTTTGTATACATCGTGCCAATTAATCCGGTAGTCCGCCCATAATCAGCAAAAATCTTTTCAATCATGTGGCTGGTTGTTGTTTTTCCGTTTGTACCTGTAATTCCAATCAGTTGCAGTTTCTTTGAAGGCTGTTCAAAAAAGGTATCAGCCAGAACTGCCATTGCTCTAGTTGTATCATTCACAACGATAACAGGAACATCAAGCTTAAGCGGACGTTCCGCGAGAACAGCAGCGGCACCGCTCGCAGCGGCCGATTCAGCAAAATCGTGACCGTCCACGGTGTAGCCTTTGATGCAAATAAATAAGCTCCCGTTTTGCACCTTACGGTTGTCATTTTCTATTGAAGTGATTTCCCGGTCTTCTCCTTCATAGGAAGTTATCAGATGCAAACTCTCAAGCAGCTTTTTCAGCTTCATGGTTATCTCAAATCCTCTCATTACCTTACCTCTGCTTTTGCCGATGCCCCTTTAGAAGAGACAATTGGGCGAAAGTTTCACTTTATTTTACATGAAAATAAATTTTTTTGCCATTTTGTTCTTTGCATCGGCAAAAACTTGAGGTGAAAAATAATTTAAGGCTTATGATTAATCTCCACTGCCGAAGTATAGTCTAATTTTTGATCCCTCTTTTACTTTCGTTCCAGGTGCAGGAGATTGTCTCACAACAACATCGCCATCGCCGCTTGCATCAACTTTAAGGTTCAAGATTTGTTCCATAAGTTCAACTTTTGTCATGCCGACAAAATCAGGTAATTCGATTGGTGCAGTATCAGGCCATTTGATTTCTTTTTCAATTTGATCTTTTCTTGGTTCTACTCCCATTGCACTTAAACTGTCCTTCATGATATTCCCTACAATTGGAGCACTTACAGTACCCCCAAATGCGGTTACGCCTTTCGGATTATCAACAGCCACATAAACAACAATTTGCGGGTCATCTGCAGGAGCAAAGCCAATAAATGAGACGATAAAGTTATTTTCCAAGTATCTGCCGCCCTGGGCTTTTTGGGCTGTCCCAGTTTTGCCGCCAATCCGATATGAATCAACAAATGCTTTACCTCCGGTTCCTTGGGCAACGACGCTTTCAAGGGCATGGCGAATTTCCTTAGATGTTTCCTCAGAAATAACCCGGCGCTTTTCAACTGGAGTATTTCTCATTACGATTTCTTTTGTTACGGGATCGATTAATTCCTTAGCAATAAAAGGTTTATATAAGATTCCTCCATTTACGGCAGCAGACACTGCAGTAACCTGCTGAATTGGCGTAACAGATACCCCTTGTCCGAACGCAGTTGTTGCCAATTCAACAGGACCGACGCGGTTCATATTAAATAAAATCCCGGTTCCTTCACCCTGTAAATCAATTCCAGTCTTTTGGCCAAAACCAAAATCCTTTACATATTGGAAAAGCTTTTCCTTTCCAAGCCGTTGACCGAGCTCCACGAATCCGGGGTTGCAAGAATTTTGCACAACTTCTAAGAAGGTTTGATCTCCATGTCCGCCTCGTTTCCAGCATTTCAACCTGGCACCGGCTACCTGGACTGAACCGGAATCATGAAAATGTTCTGTCTCTAAGTCTACCTTTCCCTCGTTTAAGGCAGCAGCCAGCGTAATAATTTTAAAAGTCGACCCCGGCTCATACGTCATCCAGACAGGTAAATTCCGGTTGTAAACCTCCTGCGGAACGTTGCGAAAATTTGCAGGGTCAAAGGACGGTCTGCTTGACATCGCTAATATTTCCCCGCTGTTCGGGTTCATCGCGATAGCAATAATTCCATCCGGATTATACTTGGCTTCAGCAATATCCAGCTCTCTTTCGACAATCGTCTGGACCTTTGTGTCAATCGTTAATTTTAGGTCAAGACCATTGACGGGCTTCTCATAATCATCAGCCATATCATTCATTCGTTCACCTTTGGCATTTGCATAAAATTTAACAGAGCCTCTTTCCCCGCTCAGTTCTTTATCATAATATTTTTCAAGGCCCATCAATCCCTGGTTGTCCACTCCTGCAAAGCCAAGAACATGGGCTAGATAGCTGCCATAAGGATAATGCCGTTTAGAGTCTTCCCCGATGTAGACACCTTCAAGACCTAATGCCCGGATCTCCTTTGCTTTTTCATGGGAGATCTTTCGTCCTTCTTTTATCCGGACAATTCTCTCTTTTTGTGTTATCTCGCGATAGGCTGTTTCTTTAGGCATATTTAATACTGAGGCCAGTTTTTCAGCGGTTGCAGCGGGGTCTTTAACCTGCCTTGGGACAACCCAGACAGTTGGGGCACTCATATTTGTCGCTAACGGAACACCATTGCGGTCAACAATTTCGCCTCGCTGGGGCTCAAATGGAATATTCCGGCTCCAAGAATCCTTTGCACGTCCAGTCAACATGTCTCCGAGATAAAATTGTACATAACCTAGCCTGACATCAATAATCAAAAAGATCAAAATTCCGATGATTAGTGCAAGTATTAACCGTTTACGGACCGTTACATTTGAAACGCGCATATTTGAACAATGCCTCCTACTCCTTTACGTTATCGTTCATTTATATGCTTGTACTTCCTTGATTAGAACGGGGTTAAACGGTTTAAACCGCGGAAAAGAGGCTGCCCAATTACAGCCTCTTCCCCTCGTTAATCCTGCACTTTTTCTTCCTGATTGTCCTCTTGATTTGTTCCCTCTTCTTGCTTCTGCCCATTTATTTCCTCTGTCCATTGCTCTTCGGGCGTTTTAAGTTCGACAATTAAGAAATCATCTTTATGCAATAACGCTTGTGGTTGAATGTTTTGACTAACAACATATCCTTTTCCTTTTGGGTTCAAATTTAATCCAGCCAAACTGGCGACCTTCACGACATCCCTTAGTGACCACCCGGTTAGATCTGGAGCAGTCAATTCACCATTTGTTCGAATAACTACCTTTTCACCCTCAAGTATCTCCGTTCCAGCTTTAGGCAGCTGCTTGTCCACCTCGGTCCCGGTTCCGAGAACCACTGCCTCAATTCCCTTGTCTTTTAGACTTTTTACCGCGTCATTTACGTTCAGTCCCTGTAAATCAGGCAATTCGCTGACATTCGTTTTTTCCGTAGTGGACGGCTGAATATTTAAGTAATGCAAGCTGTTTTGCATGACAGGGTTAAAAACGGCCGACACCGGAATGGCGCCTTGGCCTGCATCAAGTCCTTTTAGATCCGGCTGCTGTACGGCCACATAGACAATTAGTCTCGGGTCATCCTTTGGAGCCATACCTAAAAAAGAGAACATGTAGTTGTTTACCCCGCTTAAGTATCTTCCATCCGGACCGGGAATATTAGCTGTTCCCGTTTTCCCTGCCACACTGTAGCCGTCAATTTTATAACGCCCTCCGGTTCCTTTTGGAGAAGAGACCACCGTTTCTAGGTAATCGCGAACCTTGCTGGCTGTTTCAGCAGAAATCGGGTTAGAAACAACCTCGGCAGTTTCTTCTTTTACCGTTTCGCCAGAATCATGATTGACAATTTTCTTAACCACATGCGGCTTTACCATTTTCCCGCCATTGGCAATAGCCGTAGCTGCCTGGATTTGCTGAATTGGTGTTATCGCTGTACCTTGGCCATATGCGGTGGTAATTTTTTCTATTGGATAAGTGTATTGAATTTTCCCAGATGTTTCATTTGGCAATTCAATGCCTGTCGGCTTATCAAAACCAAATTTCGTTAAATATTCTCTGAATTTTTCAAAGCCCAATTTTTCCTTCGCAATTTTTGCAAATGCCACGTTCGAGGAGCGCTGTACACCTTCAAGATAAGTAATGCTTCCCCAGCCAGACCCGTTGTGGTCATGGATGGCTTTATCCTTATCTGTCACCCGATAGGACCCGGACTGATAGAGTTCATTTGGATCGAACTCATTTTCTTGAACGGCTGCAGCAAGTGTAAAGATTTTCATCGTCGAACCTGGCTCAAACGAAGTTTCAATCGCTTCGTTATGCCAGCTTTTATCAATCCCGTCTTTTGTCTTTGGATCAAAGGACGGCCGCTGGCCCATTGCTAATATCTCCCCTGTTTTCGGATCGGCCACAATCGCAATAATTTTCTTAGGCTTATAATCCTTAACCACTTTGTCCATGGCATCCTCTAAAAATGTCTGGATTTTCTTATCAATCGTTAAATAGACATCGTTTCCATCTTTTGCGGGGGTGACTTTTTCCTTTCCAGTAGGAAGAATATACCCCCACTTATCGCTTTCATATTGTATTTTTCCGTCCTGTCCAGTCAAGGCATCATTATACGATTTTTCAACTCCCATTATCCCTTCATATTTGAACGTATCATCCTTTTGTTTAACGCTGTCCGTATACCCTACTAAATGAGAGGCAAAGGTACCATTTGGATAAAACCTTTTCGAATCACGAATAAATGTAATTCCTGGCAGTTTCAATGCCTCTATCTTTGTTTTTGTGTCATGGGAAATATCTTTTCCTGCCTTTCCAAACTCCACCTGAAACCTGCCTTTTATCGATAGTCTGCTGTAAATCTCCGATTCATCCATTTTTATATATTTGGCCAGCGCTTTTGCCGTTTTCTTCGGGTCCTTTACATGCATTGGTTTCTTCGGGTCAGTCGTCATTTTCTTATCAAGAATTGCAACTAACGTATAAGATGCAGTGTCCTCCGCAACCACCTCACCATTTCTATCGTAAATAACTCCCCGGACAGCAGGGATGGTTCCATTTCGGTTATATTTTTCCTGAGCAAGTGCTGATAGCTTCTGGCCTGCTGCTTCACCAGTAACTTGAATATAAAGAAATCTGCACAATAAGACAAAAAAGAGCAGACTGAATATTATAAACAATATCGCTGCTCCGGAATTTATATATGGCTGTTTCTTAATCATTTCTGCTGCACAACCTTGACGTTATTTTCGTTTAAAATTAATCCCATTTGTTTCGCTTTTTCATAAATCCGCTCGTACGTACTTAATTCGCTAACTTGTACCTGCAGGTCACTATTAACTTTCTGCTGTTCCTTCACCTTGGCATCAACCGTTTGAATCTCTTTATTTACGTCATAGATTTTTGCCTGATTATTCAGGAGATGTGCCGCCCCAAAGCAAACAACACCTGCAAAAACAACTCCGATTATTTTTTCCCCTGGAGTTAGCCAGGATTTTTTTATTTTTACCTGTCTTTCGTCGCGTACTGTTTGTTCTGTGCGCTGCTGCTCTTGAACTTTCCTGGCAAGATTACTCAATCTTTTTCCCCTCCGGTTTGATTATTTATTTTCTATATTTTTTCAGCAATACGTAGCTTTGCCGACCGTGCACGATTGTTGTGTTCTACTTCTTCTTCAGATGGAAGAATCGGTTTCCTTGTGATTAATTTTAAAATAGGCTTGTACTCATCCGGAATGACAGGCAAACCTGGCGGCAGCGGTGGTGTTTCACTTGCCTTTTTAAATGTTGCTTTACAAATTCTGTCTTCAAGCGAATGGAAAGTGATGCAGCTGATTCTTCCGCCTTTATTCAGCAAAGAAATCGCCTGGTTTAAAGACTTCTCAAACACACCCAGTTCATCGTTAACTGCAATTCTAACCGCTTGAAAAATTCGTTTGGCTGGGTGACCTCCTTTTCTCCTTGCAGGTGCTGGAATGGCTTCCTTAATCAAATCAACCAATTCAAAGGTCGTTTCAATCGGTTTGACCGCTCTCGCTGCTTCAATCTTACGAGTGATTTGTTTCGAAAATTTTTCCTCACCATAGTGAAAAAAGATTCGAACTAATTCCTCATAAGACCAATGGTTAATGACATCATAGGCAGAGATTGGTGCACCCGTATCCATCCTCATATCGAGAGGGGCATCATGATGATAACTAAAGCCTCTCTCAGGAGTATCAAGCTGCGGGGAGGACACGCCCAAGTCATACAGAACTCCATCAACTTTCTCAATTCCTTGTTTTTCAAGCTCTTCTTTTAAATGTAAAAAATTACTTTTAATAATGGTTAAGCGGTCTCCATATTCGGCTAATTTCTGCTCCGCATTTCGAATGGCTGTATCGTCCTGGTCAAATGCAAACAATTTGCCTTCTGTCCCAAGTTTCGAGAGGATTAAAGAGCTATGCCCTGCCCCCCCCAATGTACAATCGACATAAATACCATCAGGCTTAATATTCAAGCCTTCAACCGCTTCATCCAATAACACAGTTGTATGTTTAAACATTTACGAACCACCTTTTCCAATCTATCGCAAAACATTTGTATACAGAAAATATATTAAGATAACTTATCCATTATATATCAAAGCCAATCATATTTTCTGCAATTTCCGCAAAAGATTCTTCAGACTGTGAAAAATAGTCTTCCCAAATCTGCTTGCTCCAAATTTCGATTCGATTGGAAACACCCAAAATCACACATTCTTTATCTAATTTTGCAAATTGCAATAATGGTGTGGGGATGTTAATTCTTCCTTGCTTATCCAGTTCACTCTCTGTCGCCCCGGAAAAGAAGAATCGTGTAAAGGCACGGGCATCTTTTTTTGTCAGCGGCAAGCCTTTTAATTTTTCTTCAATCAGCTTCCATTCTGACAATGGGTAACCAAACAAACATTGATCCAAACCCCTAGTGATGATGAACATCTCGCCGAGTTCATCGCGGAATTTGGAGGGAACAATCAGTCGGCCTTTGTTATCAATGCTGTGATGGTATTCACCCATGAACATACCCACTACCCCCACTTTCTATTAAAAATGTACCACATTCCCCCACTTTCCACCACCTATTTTTTAACTATTCTTCTTAAAATCCAAAAACCCTTTCAAAATTGGTTATTTTTACAAAAAAAAGAAAACCCCACATAGGCGAAGTTTTCTCGAATTGGAGAAATGGAATTTTTTTAATCAATTGTCCCTGCTCATAGGCCTGTTGATTGGAGCGGAAGGGGCGATACTCCTGCGGGAGTACGGTACAATGGAGACACCGCAGGAGCGAAGCGATGAGGAGGCTCCACTTAACGCCCGCGGAAAGCGAGTCCCTGGAGCGGAAATCAACAGACTCATTTACACAGTCAAATAAAATAAAGAGGGGCTTCCAAAAGTCAGTTACCTGACTTTTTGGAAAGCCCCTAGATTTTGATAACCTTGTGCAGACCGTCAAATTCGAATGGTAATATCATGAGATCTTTGATAAAGGTTAATCCATATTGATTTAAGTAATAGAAAATATTCCAGACTCTTTCCTGTGGGGATCCGTCTGGTCTTAAGGCGAGATTGATCCGGCTGAATTTTTTTAGTTGGATGTCGTGTCTCTGCTTTACTGCATCTTCGAGCTTTGTTTCCATGAATCCAATCTCTTTAAGAAGATAGCTTTCATTTTTCTTTAGCAGCGGCAGGAGACCCCGGTCAATCACAGCTGTTTTTGCTTCAATAAACTGATATTGTTTAAGCAATTCTTCTTTAACTGTAGAAAATAACGCTTCAACTTCCTTATCCTTCACGGTTTCAAGAAATTGTTCTTTTTCTTGATTCGTTCCCCTTTGTAAAACTTCCTCTAGCTTTAAATTTAATTGTGTCACTTCCGCTTCCACTGAGCGGTCCAAAAACGTAATATTTAAACGAGGAACAATCGGCGGCATTTTCATGTTAAAATGTTCAAAGACAAGCTTTAGTTCCGCCCAATATGATATCTCCCCTGGACCCGCAATAAAGGCAAGGGTAGGAAAGAGCCATTCCTGCATGAGCGGCCTGGTCACCACATTATTGCTAAATTTTTCAGGATATTGTACTGCCATCTCCACTAATTCCTGTTGGGTAAAGGTCACTCTTCCACTTTTCCCCACAAAGCGATTGGCGCCCCGGTCATATTCCAGCAAAATGCGTTCATTTAATTTTAGATCATAATAAAATAAATTAGCAGCATATTCCCCGGCTTCAATGGTGATTGGAAATCCTTTCTCTGCTATCTGCTTTTGCTGTTCCAATAGTGAAAAGGTGATTACCTCATGATTGACAATTTGCTCCGTTAGAAAATCCTTTTGAAGCTGCCGGAAGCTTTTATCGCCTGAGTCGACAAGTAATAAACCATAATCCTTAAACAACTCCATGATTATATAAGCGAAAAAATCAACAAAGGTGGCCGATTTTTCAATCTGCCTTTCAGCAAACTCTAATAGCCGCTTCGTATGCTCCGATTCTCCGAAATTCTCAATAATATTCCGAACCCATTCTCGGCAGATTTCCTGATCCAATGGAATATCAGTTACCATAGGTTTGCTATGAACCCTTTTCGGATAGGTCCATTTATCAAGCTTTTCTTCCATCGGAACATAGACATGATTCACTTCTTGATAATCATGGTCTTCACCTGCAATCCAAAACACAGGCACAACCGGAATCCCAAGAAGCTTTTCCTTTTGTTCTGCCAATTTAATGATTGAAATAACCTTATGTATCGAATAAAGCGGACCTGTTAGGATTCCTGCCTGCTGTCCCCCGATTACGACTGCACTGTCCTCACGCTTTAGCTTCTCAAGGGAGTTTTTCACCGCTTCCGAGGTGCCAAATCGCTCCATAAAGCTTTCTATATGCCTGGCAGTCTCAATGCGCGGAAAGCTTCTCTCCTTTAATTCAGCCATCCTCTTTAAATCTTCGTTTAAATCATTGAAGTGATAATGAAAAAAAGGCATAATATCCTTTGATTGTGCCAAGTAATTTGAAGCGAACCGGTTGGCCGCTGGTAAAGAGAGATTTAAAATCTCCATTCATAAACTCCCTTTCTGTAAACCCAAATTATTCTTTTAAGAGTATACCACTCCCCAGCCTATATAAAAAAAACATATGCCTCAATTTTTTTAAGATGCTAACGAAAAGATTATAGCCCGATGAATTAAACCAAATAGTGTCAGGGATATATAGGCAAGAAAAAACAGAAGAAAATTAAACCGCCAAAAACCTTTCATCACCTTAGTTAAAATAATCTCATCTTTTACCTTCCAATGGACAACAACAAAAATAATCGCAATGAAAATCATTATTAGTAGTATTATCCAAAAAAATGAATTCCCCCAAATTGTTTTTACTAAAAAATGAACAGAAATAATAAATAATATGGTTGAATAATCAAGGGCATGATGCACTGATTTCCGAGTATCATTTGTGATGAGTTTAAAGACTAGAAAAACCAATAGAAAGCCTAGGAACGGCATAATGAACAACAGCGTTAACAAAGTCGATAGGATGGCGCTCAAAACTGCTCACTCCTTCCTTCTTGTTCTTTTCCTTTAATAAGAAAATATAGCCCCTGTATTTGCGCAGCCTTTTTATGAAGCCTCTCAGCCTCCTCTATGAGAAACCCTAAAATTGCGTCCACTTCGGTCATTCTGCCCGCTTCCAAATCTTTTAGCATGGACGAACGATTTTCGGCTGTTGATTGACAAACATAATAAATATGCTGCAAATAGGCTTCCTTATCCTCTAAACTAAGCACGTCCGAAATTTCCGCGAATAAGTTGTTCAATGCCTGCAGGTAATATGGATTTTGGATCAAGTCTCCATTTTTGACGCGAAGAATGGCCGTCAGAGGGTTAATGGCTGCATTGACAATTAATTTCTTTAGCAGCATATCAAAATAATTTTCTCTTATTGCAATCGGAAAATCATTCGGTACTTTAGCAGCAAGAAGATACAGCCAATCCGCCATTCCTTTATAAATAGCAGCATTCGTGATTCCTTTGCCATTATGATAAACCGTGTAGGCATTTTCTCTTAAGGCGCCGTGTTCCACAGAGCCTACCGCAATATTTTTTCCCTCAATCGCTTCGAGCAGCTTTAAATGCCCCATACCGTTTTGAATAAAAAGTATATTAGCTGGTGCCGCTAAGCTGTTTACTTTTTCAATAATCGTTTGTAGATGATATTGTTTTACAGCAACAACCGTAACAGTTTCATTCCCTTTCCATTCACTAATTGGCAAGGCTTGTACGATGGTGCTCGTTACAGTATTTCCTATTTTTAGCACGATTCCATTATTGTTAATTTGCTCAGCTTGTGCCGGGGTTCTTGTGTAAATAATAGTTTCAAAAGCCCGGCTCAAATAGGCAGCAAATAATAAACCTAATGAACCCGCTCCAATAATTCCAACCTTCATCGCTATCCCTTCTTTAAATCGTCTTACCCGTATTTTACCAAATGCAATTAATTGTTTGTAAAAAAATAAACCCTTTTCGACAGAAAGTTCGAAAAGGGATATTTTTTTTAGACTGGGTAGACAGGATGTTTCCTGACACAGAAATTCAATTCTTTTGTTTCATAGTAATCAAAGCGCTGGATGAGTACGCTCCTTAATTCGGATGGGGCAACAATTTCATCAACAATAAGCTCAGACGCTAGCTTATAAATGTCAATAGCTTCTTTATATTCCTTTTGCTTCGCCTGAACATAAGCGATTCTTTCTTTTGGATCGTTGATTTCATTTATTTTATTGGAGTAGACAGCATTAACCGCCGCTTCAGGACCCATTACAGCGATTTGCGCGGTAGGCAGTGCGATGCAGCAATCCGGTTCAAAGGCAGGGCCTGCCATCGCATAAAGCCCAGCGCCGTATGCCTTGCGAACAATGACTGAGATTTTTGGCACTGTGGCAGAACTCATGGCAGCAATTAATTTAGCCCCATGGCGGATGATGCCCGCACGCTCGACCTTTGTTCCAATCATAAAGCCCGGCACATCTGCCAAGAACAATAATGGAATATGAAAGGCATCACAAAGCTGAATAAATTTTGCGGCTTTATCCGCGGAATCGACAAACAGGACCCCGCCCTTTACCTTCGGCTGGTTGGCAATGATGCCAACCGGTCTTCCATCTATTCTAGCAAGTCCAGTTATTAACTCAGGTGCAAATAATTTCTTAATTTCATAGAAGCTGCCGGCATCAACCAGTCTATCCATACACTCATACATATCAAATGGGGCATTTTGGTTTTCCGGAATAATCGCTTCTAATTCTCTTCCTTCCTTAGCCGCAGAACCAGCAATCTTTTTTGGCTTTTCTTTAAAATTGGCTGGAAAAAAGCTGATATATCTTTTGGCAGACTCAATTGCTTCCTCCTCGCTGAAAGCTAGAACATCCCCACAGCCCGAAATTGTACAATGCATGCGAGCCCCGCCCATTTCCTCCAGCGTCACTTTTTCGCCGATGACCTTTTCCGCCATTCGTGGCGACCCTAAGTACATGGAGGCATTTTGGTCGACCATGATGACAATATCGCAAAAAGCTGGGATATAAGCCCCGCCTGCTGCGGATGGCCCAAACAAGATACAAACCTGCGGAATCATGCCGGAAAGCTTTACCTGATTATAAAAAATTCTTCCGGCCCCGCGGCGGTTTGGAAACATCTCTAATTGGTCGGTAATTCGCGCCCCTGCCGAATCCACCAAATACAATAAGGGCACCTGCAATTTCTCAGCTGTTTCTTGAATACGAATGATTTTTTCGACGGTCCGAGCTCCCCAGGAGCCTGCCTTAATGGTGGAGTCATTTGCCATTACACAGACAGTCTGGCCATTTATTTTGCCAATTGCTGTTACTACGCCATCAGCAGGCAGGTCACCGGCCGCGAAGTTGGCAAACTTGCCGTCTTCTTCATATTTTCCATCATCAAATATTAACCTTAAGCGGTCACGGACAAACAGCTTATTCTGCTCTTTGGCCTTTTCATGATATTTTGGATGCCCGCCGGCTTCGATTTGTTTCCGATATTCGTTTAATCGGTCATTTAATGTGTTCGTCTGTGCCATAATGCACCTCCTAAACTAGAACAACCAGCACATCGCCTTCATTTACGAAGTCTCCGATGTTAACCTTTACTTCCTTGACCACACCTTCGATACTGCTTTCAATTGGAATTTCCATTTTCATGGATTCGAGCATTAATACCTCTTGACCCATGTTTATTGATTCGCCTGCTGCTGTGAAAATATTAAGTACGGTTCCTGCCATTGACGCTGTAATTTCTTTCATCTTTAAAACACTCCTTAATTTACTAATGTTTTTGTTAAAAAGCTTGTGGTATAATTTCCATTTTGAAAATCTCTATTAGCAAGAATATTTAAGAATAACGGGGCATTCGTTTTAATCCCCTCAATTTTAATTTCCTGGAAGAAATCCTCAGCCGCTTCCAATGCTTTTTGTCGGTTTGCACCATAAAAAATGCATTTTGCTATCATCGGATCATAAAATGGGGTGACCGTTCCGCCTTCTTCATATCCTGAATCGATCCGAACACCTTCTTTTTCTTCCCACCTCAAGGTAGTGATTTTGCCAGGTGAAGGCAAAAAGCGTACAGGATCTTCCGCATACAGACGAAATTCCACAGCATGGCCGGAAGAATGGACTTCTGGCTGCAACAGCGGCAGCCTTTCTCCCCGCGCAACGAGAATCTGCCATTTTACTAAATCAAGACCTGTAATACACTCAGTTACTGGATGTTCAACTTGCAGTCTCGTATTCATTTCTAGAAAATAAAAATTCTCGTTCTCATCAACAATAAATTCAATCGTTCCCGCATTTGTATAATTGACGGCACGAGCCGCTTTAACTGCCGTTTCATACATTTGCTGACGGACTGAATCGGAAAGAAACGGGGATGGAGATTCTTCGATAACCTTCTGGTGCCTTCTTTGGACCGAACAGTCCCGTTCAAATAAGTGAATGATGTTGCCCAATTCATCACCGAAAACTTGAACCTCAATATGTCTGGCATCCGCGATGTATTTTTCAATAAATACCTCATCCGACCCAAAATAGGCTAGCGCCCTTGCTTTGGTGGATGCGTACGACTTAGCGAGCGCTTGCTCATTTTCACATAACACCATCCCGATTCCGCCGCCGCCGCCGCTCGCCTTCAACATAATCGGATAGCCTATTTTTTCTGCTAAGGCAAGGGCCGCTTCAACCGTTTTTAAACCGTTGCCGCTGCCTGGGACGACCGGAACTCCCGCTTTTTCCATTGTTTGCCGGGAAACAATTTTATCTCCCATTAATTCGATTGTTTCGGGCTTCGGTCCGATAAAGATTATGCCTTCGTTTCTGGCTTGCTGTGCAAAGGCTGCATTTTCTGATAAAAAGCCATAACCAGGATGGATGGCATCCACTTTTTCTGCTTTTGCTACCTCTAATATTTTCTCTGCCAGCAAATAAGACTTGTTAACTTGGGCTTCCCCAATATATACCGCCCTCGTAGCAGCCTTTACAAAAGGCATCTCCCTATCTGCCTCGGAATAAACAGCAATTGTCTCAATTCCCATCGCTTGGCACGTTCTAATAATACGAAGGGCAATTTCTCCCCGATTGGCAATTAAAATTTTTTGCACATTTCTTCCCCTTTCCTATCCCAATGTCACTTTCACTATTAAGTTTCTACATCATTCTTCGAATTTCCTGCAATTTTTTGAAACCGCTTCCGATTATTCAATGAGGAAATTTAAGTTTTTTTGTATTATAATGATAGTAATTCAATTGAATAATGAAAAAATAATCCATAACATGTTATTCAGTAAAAAAAAATATATACAATAATACAGAATATAATTTCTAGGAGGAAGAACATGGGGACTAAAGTGGAAAAATTAAAAGTTAATTTCAAAACTCTAGAAGAATTTAAAAAGTTTAAAGAATATGGTCTTCAAGAGCTTTCAATGTTTGAGGATCTAGAAGCCAATATGATAGATAATGATATCGATTCACCGTTTTATGGTATTTACTATGGAGATAAGCTAGTTGCCCGGATGAGCTTATACCAAATTGAAGCTAAATTCGATCGATATTTTTATCCTCCACAAAGTTATTTGGAATTATGGAAACTGGAAGTATTACAAGACTATCAGGGAAAAGACTTTGGTAGACAACTTGTAGATTTCGCAAAAAGCTTTGGACTTCCTATTAAGACAAATGCAAGAATGCAATCTCGCGGCTTTTGGGAAAAGATGGGCTTTACAAGTGTTGAGTACGATATGGAACGAGACCGCGGGGAAAATCCGCTTGTCTGGTATCCAGAAGGTGTGGAAGCACAACCATAAAAATGAAAAAAGCGGACCGGATGTCCGCTTTTTCTATTTCTCTACTCTTTCCAGGTTGCCGTTTTTATCCATCTGGAATCTAACTTTCGATTGACGGTCTTCATCCTGAAGGACAACCATTTTTCGAGCTCTTTCCATAATTTCCAGTAATGAACGGTAGTCCTCTTCGATGGCCTTTAGGTTCTCAGTAAGTCTTTCATTCTCTGCTGCTAAATAATAAGTTTGCTTTTCTAATTCTTTTATTTTTTCGGAAGACTTCCTGCTTCCCTCTTCAAGCTCAGCAAAATTCTCCACTTGTTTATAAATTCCTTCTAAGAATTGAATAACAGTCGGAAATGTCAATGTCCCACCTGGTTCAGTCGAGACAGCTTCCTTTTGGATTATTTCAGAGGCTGAGCCAGCTTCAGCAGGAGCGATATGTTTTTTCAATTCTTTACGCTGCTTCTTCGCAAGCTCTATTCCAGACTTGTATTGCTTTCTTACATAAGAATTCCATCGGAATCCACAGGCCGCAGGTGTCCGCGATAGCTGTTTCCCTACCTCCTCAAATGCTTGAAGCTGTGTCCCGCCTTCTCGAATATGCCTTAATACTACTTCAGCAAGCAGTAAATCCTCATCTTGGCTCCAAGCATCTTGTCGAGTTGGTGACATCATATCCCCTCCTAGTAGTGTTTTTATAAACATATGCATCTACTAGAAAAGATAGACTTAATCTGGAGCTGTGAATTCATCTTATCTGGTGTTTTTCTTAATAAAATTTTTTACATATTGATGATGGGCATCACTTTCCCAAAGGATGGCACAATTTTTAACCTCTTCCTCTATTCTTTCACGTAGACCTGCTTGCTTCCACTTGTTAATCCAGATTCTTTTATAGGATTTGAGAACCTCTAAATCATTGGATAGCATTTTTTCAAGAAAATCTTCACATTGTTGAAGGGAATCTCCGTCGAATAGGTGATGAATAAAGCCGGTTTCCGTTAAATATTCTGCAGTTTCGAGCTCTGCTTCCATCAAAAGCTTCATGGCAGATGGGGATGGAAACTTTTCGACAAGAATAGAGCCTCCACCCCAACCCGTCGTAATGGCTTGTTTCCCTTGAACAAACCCTGCTTTAACGCCTTTTCTAGCGAGCCGGAAATCACAGGCAACTGCAAGCTCACAGCCCCCGCCAACCGCTGGACCGTTCATTAATGCAACGGTAGGAATGGGCAAGGTTAATAAGGAATACAGTATATTGGACATTTTCGAAAGCATTGGATACGCATCCTCTTTGGTGTGCAGGAGATGAAAAACGGATAAGTCTCCGCCAGAGCAAAACGCACTTTCACCGCTCCCGGTAATAACAAGAGCTTTTATGTCGGGTTCACTAGCTTTTTCTAACGCTTCCACTAACCCTTCCATAACATCGTAGTTAATGGCGTTTCGCTTTTCGCTTCTTTCAATAGTAAATAATAAATATCCTGGGTCCCGCTTTTCAATCGAAAAAGCCATTTTTTCTCACCCTCTCAATTAAAAAAGTATGTATGGTTTTGAAATGACAAAAGCACAAGGGCGTTTGCTCCTTGTGCTTTATCTAAGTAGAAATTAGTCGTTTACTACTTCTTTTCCTTTGTATGTTCCGCAAGATTTGCATACGCGGTGAGCAAGTTTCATTTCACCACAGTTTGGGCATGCTACCATACCAGGAACGTTTAATTTAAAATGAGTACGACGCTTTCTCTTCGCAGTTTTAGAAGTTCTTCTAAAAGGTACAGCCATTCTTCCCACCTCCTTATAAGAAATGCGCAGGAGCGCTTGAAGTCAGATCATTTCGATTAGCTTTCCGAAGAATTGTTTTTGTCAAAAAACTTAGCTAGCCCTGCAAGACGTGGATCAATCTTTTTAGATTGTTCCTCCTCCTGAATAACCTCCCAATCCTTTCCGGATTGCGGTGCTGCATCTTCAGAATGGACATCATCGCAGAATACTTGCATTGGAACCTCAAGCAAGAGAATTTCTCTTAAGATTGGTTTTAAATCAATCATATCTCCTTTTACCTGATGGGCTTCCTCTTCAGTTTGGAAAACTGAATTTTGCAAGAGGAAAGTTTCCGTTGTTTCGACATTAATTGGAAATTTGACATCCACTAAGGTTCGCGAACATGGAAGAATCAGATACCCCTCAATTTTTAAATGAAAGGTAACTTTTGATGAATCAATATCCCCACGTCCGGTAATTTGCATTGGAGACACTTCACGAATGGTTGGGTCATCCAGTTTAAGCTCGTCAACCCGAATGGTATCGTCAATCGAAAATTCCTTATTTCGATATTTTTGCAATTGATTTATTGTCCATTTCAATTGAATCACCCCAAGGCAACAAAGGTAATTATAGCTTTCGATAAAATTTTTGTCAATATTTTTTCTTTACACTTCACCTTGTGCTGCATAAATAAAAAATTTTTTCCATTATAGTGTATCCATAAATACCTTTTGCAAACACATGTATCATCATATCATATATTTCGATTGGAAAACGGAATAAATTGCTATAATGATACTAATAAAATTTTCAAGGAGAGAGTTATGAGAGCAGTTGGTGTTATCGTTGAGTACAACCCATTTCATAATGGACATGCCTTTCATTTGCAGGCATCCCGCGAGGCGGCCCAAGCGGATGTGGTTATTGCGGTGATGAGCGGAAATTTTCTGCAAAGGGGGGAGCCTGCACTTGTTTCCAAATGGCAAAGAACGAAAATGGCCTTATTAAATGGCGTGGACATCGTTTTTGAACTTCCCTATCGATTTGCCACACAAAAAGCCGAAACCTTTGCAAATGGGGCAGTGTCCATCCTTGCTGCTGCAGGTTGTCAGTACCTTTGTTTTGGCAGTGAAAGCGGGGATATTGAAGCTTTTCAACAAACGATTCATTTTTTGAAAAGTCAGCAGGATTCCCATGAAAAAAATATAAAGCATTTTATGGAGTCAGGTGTCAGCTATCCGAGGGCTTTAGCATTATCATACAATCAGCTGTCAAATTCGGAAAATTATTTAGATTTGGCCAAGCCGAACAACATACTAGGCTTTCACTACATAAAAGCAATCCACGAGCAAAGAAGCGAGATTACTCCCTTAACTGTTGTACGCAAAAATGCCGACTATCATGATGAACATTTTGCCTCCGAAACCATTGCCAGTGCAACCAGCATCAGGAAAGCGCTTTTCGCCGATATTAACCGACCATCTGAAATTAATCAGTATGTACCAGAACCTACTAGACAATTATTACATGAATATCTAACACAACATGGTCTTTACCACCGCTGGGAAAATTATTGGCCATTTCTTCAGCTTCGTCTCCTCCATTCCTCCCGGGAAGAATTAGAAGAAATATATGAGGCTGAAGAGGGACTTGAGAACAGGTTACAACATGCCGCTATAGAAGCGGAAAGCTTTCAGGATTTTATGGAAAGTATAAAAACAAAACGTTATACTTGGACGAGGCTGCAGCGATTATGTGTTCACATATTGACCAATAGCAAAAAAATAGACATGGAAGGAAGCAAACGAGCGGGCTATTTAAGGCTGCTTGGGATGTCTGAGAGAGGACAAGAATATCTAAATAAAAGGAAAAAGGAATTTGCTTTGCCTCTGGTTGCTAAATTGTCTTCATTTAAGGACGATAAGATTAACCTCGACCTAAAGGCTGCTAGGGTATATGCAATGGGAATCCCGGGCCCAGCAAAAAAATTTTTGATGGAACAGGAATTCAAACAGCCTCCCATTATAGTAAAGAAATAGGACGGCGGCCTCTTCGGCACCATCCTATTTCTTTTTTGGCAATTTTTCTAAATATTTTACAGCATCGTCAAAGTTATCCACCGGAACAATTTTCATCATTGTTTTGATATCTTGTGCTGCCTTTAATGCTGCCCGATAATTGGAGTCCTTCGCACCCTTTTCGTTCGGTGCAAAAAAGATTTCTGCACCGGCATTATCAGCGGCAACAATTTTTTGTTCGATACCGCCAATCGGCCCAACTGTGCCCTCTGGGTCAATCGTTCCCGTTCCGGCAATTTGGTAGCCTTTCGTAAGGTCATTCTTGGTTAACTGGTTATATATCTCCAAGGTAAACATTAAACCCGCAGAAGGCCCGCCGATTTCATCTGTTCTGACCTTTACCTTGGGATCGACGGAGATTTCTTTATCATCCACAAGTGAAATGCCGATGCCTGCCTTCCCAGGCTGATCTTTAAAGGGCTTAAGGATAAGCTCCACACTTTTTTCCTCGTTATTTCTTGAATAGGTTAATATCACTTGATCGCCGGCACTTTTTTTTCCTAAATATTCTATGAAATCTTTTGAAGAGGGAAATGTGTGTCCATCTATTTTAAAAACACGGTCGCCAGCCTGGAGTTGCCCTTCTGCAGGCATTCCCGGAAGGACCTGCATCACATAAATCCCCTTATATTTATAATTTACTGGCAGCCCTGCTTTATGGTATGCTGCCTCAATTGCATTAAGTTTTGATGCTGCCATCAAATGCAGCTGCCTGACATTATACTCTTTTTCCGTTTCCTGTTCATTTAATACCATATCAAGCGGATAGATTTCCTCATATTTCCTCATTTTGGCTTCTATATATGAGTAGATATTAGCCCTTCCCATCCGGACAGTTGTCAGCATAAAATTTCCCTTTTCGGGATAACCGCCTTCAACTGTTATGATTGGAGCAAGTTCTTTTGCCATCCCTGGTTTTGAAACATAATAAGGTAATGAATAATACATTCCGCCAATCAAAAACACTGCAAGGATAAAGAAAATACCAATTGATAGTTTTTTTCGCAAGCTGCCATCACCCCTTCCAATTCTCAATTTCCTTCTTAATTTGCTCCAGATATTTTTTTGCCTCGTCTTCGCCAATTTTAATGATTTCTTCAATGTTAGTAAATGCCCGCGAACTATAGCCCTCGACAGGGGGGCGAATCATTACATTTGCAGATGTTTCGTGGAAATTGATAATCTCAGTCTGCATAATATCAATACTTTGCATGATGACATCATAAATCGAGGTAATTTCAGCGTTTCGCTTAACCCGAGAGACGTCCACGGCAATCACAATATCCGCCCCCATCTCTTGCACAACAGAAATGGGAACACGGTCAGCAACTCCTCCATCCACGAGGATTCTTCCCGCATACTTCTCGGGTACAAAAATTCCGGGTATGGAAATGCTTGCCCTGACAGCCTCTGCCACTGGTCCCTCTTTAAAAACCACTTTTTCTCCGGTTAATAAATCTGTTGCCACAATCCCAAGTGGTATTGACATGTCCTCGATATTTTTCCCATGGGTAAAAATACGAATAAAGTCCTTTACTTTCTTGCCTGTAATAAATCCCATTTTCGGAACAGTAAAATCAAGAAAATACTTTCTCCTAAAAGCAGTTGAATATTTATATAGAAGGTCTAGATCAATCCCTGCTCCATAAAAACAGGCGACCAGGGCTCCCATGCTGCTGCCTGCAATCATATGAATCGGGATGCCGGCATCCTTTAAAACCTTAATAACTCCTAAATGAGCAAACCCGCGGGCCCCTCCAGAGCCAAGCGCCAAGCCAATCTTAGGGTGCTCCATATTAGAACCCTCCTGATATGCATCTAATAAATCCTGTTCAATCTTATGGTCTAAATCAACATTCTATGAGTATATTTATTTTATATTAGGACATGCAGAAAGAAAAGCGGAAGGCGCCCGTCTATCGGAGATATAGGGCGGCTTGTCACTTGCAATCGCAGCGAAGACAGGGATTAGTCGCCCTTAATGTAAAGAAAGCGAAAGCTTTCTGTAGCCAAGCACATGACAAGCCGGCCGAAAGGTTGTTCTTTAGCCTTTTGGACAGACCCGCTTGTGACTCGAGCCGATGGCGCCTGCAGCTGGACAGCTTCACAAGGAAGGAGAACTCTTCGATGTTTCGGTCAAAGCTCAAAACGCTTGCTTTAGCCATCACTGGCATCGTTTTAGCGGCGTCACTTATTTTCTATCCAAAAGAATCATTTGAAGGCTCTGTCCGTGGCCTTAATATGTGGTGGGAAATCGTATTCCCTTCCCTCCTGCCTTTTTTTATTGTTTCAGAAATGTTGATCGGGTTTGGAGTGGTCAAGTTCATAGGAGTTCTTCTTGAGCCTTTAATGAGACCACTTTTCAAAGTTCCCGGTGTTGGGGGCTTTGTTTGGGCCATGGGAATGGCCTCAGGATTCCCGGCAGGAGCAAAATTTACCGCAAGAATGCGGCAAGAAGGACACATAACACAAATTGAAGCTGAGAGACTCGTCTCTTTCACCAATTCCTCTAATCCCTTATTCATCTTTGGAGCAGTAGCTGTCGGTTTTTTTCACAATACCCAATTAGGAATTCTCTTGGCCGTTGCTCATTATTTGGGAAACATATGTGTTGGCATTATGATGCGTTTCCACGGAAAGGAGTCGCCTAATAAAGCGAAAAATACCAAAAAATTTAAAATTCGGGAAGCCTTATCAGCTTTGCACCGCACAAGGATAAAGGATAACCGCCCGATTGGAAAGCTTCTCGGCGATGCTGTTACCTCATCGATTCAAACATTATTGATGGTCGGTGGTTTTATCATCCTATTTTCTGTTATTAATCAACTTCTTTACCATCTACATATAACAGCTGTGCTGGCAAAATTCGTGGAAATGATTTTTTCTGTTTTTAGATTTCCGGAAATGTTAAGCATACCATTTATTTCCGGACTGTTTGAAATCACTCTTGGCAGCGATTTGACCAGTCGAGTAGATGATGCCATACTTCTGCAGAAAGCGATCATAACAAGCTTTATTTTAGCCTTCAGCGGTTTTAGTGTCCAAGCACAGGTTGCTAGTATCTTAGCCCAGACTGATATCCGCTTTCGGCCATTCTTTATTGCGCGAATCTTCCAAGGCATTTTTGCCGGCCTCTTTACGCTTCTATTATGGAATCCCATTTATGTGCGCTTCCAAAGCCATAATCAGCCTGCAGGCGCCCTGCCGGTATTTGGAGATGGCATATGGACAAAGGATATTTATCATAAACTCCTCGAATTGGGTCCGCTCATAACGATATGCTCATTATCATTGTATGTCTTAATCTTATTTGTCAGGCTAAAAGAAACTAATATAAAAAAGAGCTAAAATTAGCTCTTTTTTTATCTGTATTTTTTTTTCAATTCTATTTCTACTGGAGGCGGAACAAGCCCGGAAATATCCCCTTTGTACTTTGCCGCTTCTTTCACAATGCTGGAGCTCAAGAAGGAATATTGATTATTAGTCATCATAAAAAAGGTTTCCACATGATCGTTTAAAAACCTATTCATCGAGGTAATCTGCATTTCATATTCAAAATCGGAAACAGCCCTAAGTCCCCGAAGGATTGCATTTGCGTTCACAGTCTTGGCATAATCGACAAGCAGCCCGGAAAATTGATCGACCGTCACGTTCGGGATGTCCTTTGTAACTTCCTTTATCAGGTCAAGCCTTTCTTCAACAGTAAAGAGTGAATTTTTTGCGACATTATTTAATACCACAACATAAACCTTATCGAAAACCTTAGCACCTCTGCGGATGATATCTAAATGGCCATATGTAATTGGATCAAAACTCCCCGGACAAACGGCTATACTTGCCAACTTGACTCCCCCTTATTCCCCATTAGATTTTAAATATATGGTTATAGCAATAATTCCGTATTTCTCATGTTTTATCTGCGAAAACTGCCCAACAGATGGAGGTAAATCGACATCAAAACTATGTTCACAGACAATAATTCCTTGGTCTTTGACCACATTCTCTTTATCCATCTTTTCCATTAACCGGACCAGCTCTTGAAGCTTGTACGGCGGGTCCAAGAAAATATAGTCAAACATAATTTCTCGTTTAATTAAAGCCTTAAGCGCCCTGTCAGCATCATTCCTGAATACCTCAGTTTTGTCTTCAAACCTGCATGCACTGATATTGTCATGGATTGTCTGAATTGCTTTGGCGTCCCTGTCGATAAATATCACTTTATCCAAGCCTCTGCTAAGTGCTTCCAAACCTAAACCTCCGCTCCCAGCAAAAAGGTCAAGCCCTATACCCCCGTCAAAATAAGGGCCAATCATATTAAAAAGGGCTTCCTTTACCTTATCTGTTGTCGGTCTAGTTGAATTACCAGGGACTGCTTTAAGAGGACGGCCTTTACAGATGCCAGAAACTACTCTCACGTGTTCACCACCACATTTTATCCAAAATCACCTTTTTTTACATCCTACCATAGGCTGCAAAATATAAACAAATTTGTCATAATAATTTTTTCTTTTCTTACATTTTATAAAAAATTTGCGAAAAAAGGAAATTTTAAATTTCGACGTATAAGCTTTTGGGTTGTGGAAATAATGTAAGTAACAACATCAATTCGAGGATGTTGTTGCCAACCGCGGAGAAGACTTACGTTTCCCCATAAGTTCTTCCTCCGGTTTCTCCTCTCCCTTTGCCTTCTGTCCTATATCAGGATTTAGAAGGACCCTGCAAAATTTTTGCAGGGTTTTTTTCTTTTTAAGGCAAAAAAAAAGATGAGATGGTTCTCACCTTTTTATATTCCCATTTTATAGTCATATTCTTTTGCCTTGTCAGGTGCTGAATTTTCGTATTCCATTTTTAAAAAGGGCTTGTATGAAGGCTCTACTTTTTTCACAAACGAAAAGGATTGGAGCTTTTCCATAATTTCCTCAGCGTCGTCTTGGTTACAGTACAACACAACATATTTGAGCTTTTTTGACACAAAATGGACATTTCCAAAACGTCTGAGCATTTTGGCCTGTTTTAATGAATACAGCCAAACAACTAATCCTTGTCTTTGAACAAACATAATTTTTTCCCCTTCATTGCAGGCTTCTTTTAAAATAAGTCTAGCACATGAAAAGGTTTTATTTCAATCCTTACCATTTAGCCCGCATGCTCATTTTTTTAACTGCAGCCGCAGCTTCCTCCGCCACCGCAGCCGCTTGAATGACCGTTATCAAAAAACGGGTTGCCCGTCGGGACTTTTATATGCTCGGAGACGGACCGGCCAACGTGGAGACTGATTTCATCCAACAAGCTTTGCAAATCATTTTCCGCCAATTTAAATTCGGCTACATTTGCGTCCAAGTCCATTTCCCGTTTGTATTGACGAATTTGAGTCATAACATTTTTATAATCAGGATGGTACTTACCAAACCTTTGTACCTCTTCATAAAGGTCTTTAAGCTTCGCAAAACGTTGTATCTTTTGCTGCGTTTCGCGGCTGCTTTGCATTTTATATAAACAACTCCGATAATGTTCAGCAATGTCAGATTCGAGAACCATTTTTGCCAGCTGTTCAGCGCAATCCAGTAATTCAACTCTTTCTGATGTAGCAAGCATGTACGCTCACCTCCACTGACATTTTACCATGAAATCCTCCCGAAAGCGAAAAAATCCATTTTATTAGGGGATATTTACCACAAACTCCTTTTTTAAACCGTAGGAGTTATTTTTTAAATCAACCACTTCCAGCTTCACCTTGTGGTTCCCTGGAGAAAGATCCCTGATAATGAATACGGCCGAGGGGGCTTCGGATTTTTTCTGTCCGTCCACCCAAATGACAATTTTACCGGTTTGTTGTTTTGAATCCTCTGCCTCCCTAAAACTAATTCCCGTTAAAATGCATTCTACCAGCACTTGATTTGCTTTTGTTTCATGATGAACAATCAGCTCGGGTATTTCGTTTGAGATTGCCTTTGCATCGTGAAGCATGGAAGCTCCTAATGACCAGAACAAAATAAAACCAATGAGGATATATTTTTTCACCAATATCACTCCCTCTCATGATTGTATTGTTCGCCTTCTCAATATTTTTTAATCCAAATCGAGTAGAGGGAAAATAACTTAAATTATTTTCGCCCCTCTCACAACACCGTACGTACGGTTCGCGTATACGGCGTTTCAATTTATATTACAGTGTGTACTTTTAAGTAGCGTTCTAAAGCAGAGGGGACTCCCCTCTGCTTTAGTCTTTTGTTTGAGATTGCTCTTTGGACAACTTTCGATAATCCGATATACCGATAACCTTTTCGGCAGAAGGTTAATCCTTTCGCTTCTTCTTCAGGTATCCCTAGTTGAATTAGCGACTTGATTTGTTTTCTAGGAACTTTCCATTGTTTCCAAATGATTACTCTTATTCTTGAGCGTAGCTTCATATCTATTTGGGTCAATACTTTTTTCATGTTTGCGATTCTAAAGTAGTTCACCCAACCGAAGATGACTTGTTTTAGCTTAAGAATTCTGAAATCTAAAGAGACGCTCCCGTTTCGTTTTGTGAGTTGTCGTAGTTTTCTTTGAAATTTTTGTACTGATTTTGGGTGTGGTTTCACTTTGTATTTCTCAGTTTTAAAATCATAGTAAAATCCAAATCCTAAGAATTTTAACTCTTTCGGGCGGGAGATTTTACTCTTTTCTGCATTAACTATTAACCCTAATTTTCCTTCAATAAATCTCACGATTGACTTCATCACTCTGTTCGCTGCTTTCTCGCTCTTCACAAAGATTAGGGAGTCATCAGCGTATCTAACGAAACGCAATCCTCTACTTTCTAGTTCCTTATCTAGTTCGTTTAACATAATATTACTCAATAATGGACTGAGGTTCCCTCCTTGCGGAGTCCCAACGGGAGTGTCTTCATAATTCCCATTTACCATAACTCCACTTACTAAGTATTTTCTGATTAACGAGATGACATCACCATCATCAATCGTGTTGGCAATAATCCGCATTAGTTTATCGTGATTGACTGTATCGAAGAATCTTTCAAGGTCAATGTCTACCACCCAATAGTGTCCATCATTCAGAAATTCCAAGCTTTTTATAATAGCCATCTCACAGCTTCTTTTTGGTCTAAAGCCGTAACTGAATTCGCTGAATTGCTTTTCAAATATCGGACTGAGAACTTGATGAATGGCTTGTTGAACTACTCTATCCACTACTGTTGGTATTCCCAACTTGCGCATCTTGCCATTTTCTTTTGGGATCTCCACTCTTAAGGCAGCTTGTGGTTCGTATTTTCTTGTTCTAATGCGCTGGCGAAGTTCATCCTTGTTCTCTTTTAGATATTGTTTTAGTTCACCGACTGTCACTCCATCGACTCCACTCGCACCTTTATTTCTAAAGACACGCAAGTAAGCTTCGTTCATATTTTGGTTACTTAGAATCCGTTCTAAAAGTTCCACACTCGTTTCTCCTTTCCTCTCACGTAGTAAGTGATATCTCTCATTTTGGTTATCCTTTGAGGTACGCTCATACTTTCCCATTAACACATTCGGAGTACGTCACTTACGCATTCGCGGTGTTGAAACACTATAAATTGTTCAGCCCTTCATGAATTAATTTCACTACTATGGCTTCTGCTGACTTCTTGCGGCTAACCTTTTTCGACTGTACTTATGTACATCCGCAAGACCTCCCAGGGTAAGACAACTATCTTTCCTCTTTTACTCGCCTAATTTACTCTACAAAGTTACGCACATCTTTTTGGACTTTGACTTGTTGTGGAGCCTCATCCCTTTGTAAGGCCTTAGTATCAGGTTTCTGTACGTCGAGCCAAGATTTTATTCCACGCTTCCTCCAACCCTTATCTCACGATAAGTACCTTGCGCTTCCTTAGTGGTTGGTCGATGTGTACCCCCACAGTGGACTTTCACCACCTAGATAGTTGCCATGCCTGGCACACACAAAAAAGGGCCACATCCATTTATGTGTGCCCCTTGTTAATTTTGGTTTTTCATGGCTTGGAACATGGAATACATCATTGAGGCCATTTGCACTCCATTTGTGAATTTCTCCACTTGATCGGGAATGGTTTTTTTGTAATAGTGTAGTGCTGCAATTTCTAGCGATTGAATATCATAAGGATTTCTTGACAGTTTCCGGTACCAAAGTGGCTGCTCCCGAATAAACCGTTTTAAATCCTTTTGTCCTTCTACATATTCTAATATTTCCTTGCGCATATCCCCCACCCTTTAATTTAGTCTTGTCTAAATGAAAATGGATGTTTTGGCCCTTCAGGAGGTTTTACAGGGTTATTAGGTGCATTACCCCCTTGAAACTGGGAAACAAGGCCTTGGATGGCCCCAATCGCCTGGCTGATATTCTGTAGATGGGACTGCATTTGATTGGGATCCATTTTTTTGAAAATGCCCATCACATTGGACATTAAGTCCCCTTTGGTTTCTTTCTCATCTGTTATCTCAGCAGCTTCACCATCCAAACCAATTTTCTCCCAGCGCTGGTCTTCTTCCCCTAATAAGTACCAGTCCTCGTATAATTCCTGCCAGGTGGCGTTCCCCTTGCGGACCTCCTTAATAATTTTGGGATTGTTTTTAACAAATTCTTTAAATTTTTCAACGGATGGGTGCAATTTCTTTTGCGTCATTATCCTCACCTCTGCCCCTATTCATTCCAATAATAAAGTATGAAAAATCATTAGAAATGTGAAACAGCATATTAGGTTCAAAATCATTTATTATTAGGCACACAAGTGGTAAGATGGTCAAAGAAAGAAAGTAAATGAGAACTCGCCGATTGGCGAGTACGATAGGATGGTTCATGAGGCATAGTTGAATTTATCCGTTAGGAAAGTATAAATTGGTGAAAATTTATACTTTCCTATTAGCCAAAAAGAAAGAGGTAAAAAAATGAAACAAGAGTTAAGACACCTTATAGAGGATTGTATCAAGAATGGCTCAGAAACTGATTTGGAATGTCTAGCTTCCCTATTACGGGGGGTTCAACAAAAGATTGATAAGAACAGTGATACCTATATTGGCCATCTTCTCCATATGGACAGAAAAATGGACAAAAATACGTGTGAAATTACCATCCCCATTAATCCAATCATTAACAATAATTTAGACATTGTTCATGGCGGAATAACGGCCACAGTTTTGGATACTGCAATGGGTTCACTAGCAAACTATGTTTTGCCGGAAGGTTTGGGGGCTGTAACCAATCAGCTTAACATCCACTATATTGCCCCTGGAATCGGGGACACTTTGCGCTGCAAGGCCGATATCATTCATCGTGGTACGAAAACAATCGTCGTCTCAGGCACTGCCTACCGAAATGACGGCAAAAAAATAGCCTATGCCACCGGCACATTTTTTATTATAAATAAATAAGAAGGGGGTTAATGATAATGGTTACTGCCATTCTTATCCCGATTATTTGTTTATATTTCTACCTGCTGACAAAAAAAGAGATGAAAGAACACGATGAAAAATGGCTTGCTGCCGGGAATGTAAAAGAAGAAGCGATATTATCAGGTGAAATTAAAAGCATCGAAGAAAGCAAGGAACGATATTATTATCACCGATTTCTTTTAGTTCAGACAATTAAACTTCAAACTGATGCTAAAATAATCACCGCCAAAAGAATGACTCCTGTTACGAAAAACATGGAAAAATGCTTATTTACACCAGGCCAGTTTATTCGTCTATATGGGGGCTGGGAAGGAAGTACGTTTTTATTTAACCAATTTGATTCGAAAACTCCGAAGGGCTAATTGATAAGAAATAAATGAAAACTCGCCGATTGGCAAGTCCGTTTAGTACGAAGGAAGGGCATAGTTGAATATGTACTTTCTTATAAGCTAAAACTAAAAAAAGGGAGAAAAATGCAGGTCCTGCTTCTTCTCCCTTTTATTGTTCTGTTTTTTGGATAAAGTTTTGCGTATAATATTTTTGATACACACCTACGCCAAGATGGGTGAATTCCTTATTTAATAACGAATCCCTGTGGCCCTTGCTGTTCAGCCACCCTTCAACCGCTGCAGGCCCGTCCGTATAATTGGCTGCGATATTCTCACCAGCCGTTTTATAGGCAACTTCAGCTTTATTTAATCGATCGGCAAGATTGCCAAATTTTTTAGATGTATGTGAAAAATCATTATTCAATGCCATATCCTTACTATGGCCAAATGCTGCTTCCGCCGTACTATCGTCCCATTTTAATGGATTTAATTTGTACCTTTGCCTTAACACATTTGAAATATCAAAAATTTCTTGTTCTGCTCCTGTTTCGATTTTTTCCCACATTTCTTCGTCAGGCAAAGGCTGTTCGATCAATTCACCGCGGTACACGAGCTCATATGGGCGCTGTTTGATAAACGTCTCAGCATTTAAAATGCGCACGCTTGAAAGAGTCCCCGTGAATTTATCAATATAAAGCTGAAAAAAAACATCACCCAGCTGAATGATTGGACGAAGGTTTAAATCAGTATCATTTAATTCAAACCGATAGTTATTACCATTCCAATCGATATTGATATTCGTTTCAAAAAATTGCGTGTTAAATATTTCTTCCACCGGCTGCCCGATCTCAAAAGGCGATATATTCAAATTTTCACCAAGGATGAAAATCGTGGCTACATGACTATTTTCAATCCCAACTTGAACATAACGTTTAAAGTCTAAGTTATAAATATACCATTGATAGCCGTATGGAGTTTCATCAATTCGCTGTGGTTCCCCTAGTTCTTTGACAATGTCCGCAGCATTTTTGCCTATCAATAATGACAAACCTTCTTCAGGTTTTTTCAATTTATTGTTTGATTGCAAATCGGGATTTTGCTGATAAGTTTGTTCCATTTCTGATGTACTGTCTTTCTTTATTAAAACCTTATCCTGATTTTTATCATTTATGCCAACATAAAAGCCAATTGTGACGATTACCGCAGAAAGCACTAATATTCTTAAAAGCGTCTTCAGAGGCTCCACCCTCTCTATTACTATTTCAACCATTATATGTACTATTAGAATAATTATAGCATTTATACCTTTTTTAGTAATAGCCGGTTTTCCTAAAATGTCTTAAAATGCTTAATTAAAAAAGAAAACAGGCACCGGGGCGCCTGTTTAGAAATGTATGTCCTATAATAAATTACTATTTTAATGTTGCGCACTATTATAATTTTGTTCAGAAATTTGTGTTAATGCCTGCTTCGCTTGATCATCAGATAGTTCACGGATTGCAAAATCCCCAAGTGATACAATACCGATCAACTTACCACCCTCTACAACCGGCAAACGACGAATCTGATGCTGTGCCATTAGTTTTGCCGCCTCTCTGGTAGAAGCCTCTGGAGAAACTGCAATCAGATCATTGCTCATGATTTCCTCCACTTTGGTTGAGCCGGGATGCTTTTCTGCCACACCTCTAATTACAATATCACGATCAGTAATCATGCCAACAATTTTTTCTTTATCGACAATTGGAATAGCACCGACATTTAATTCTTTCATTTTAACGGCTACTTCATAGATATTATCTAATAGAGTACAACAATCCACATCATCAGTCATAATGTCACGGATTTTTTCCATAAAATCGCCTCCAAAATTTATAGCTCTTTTCGTAAATTAGAATATCCAGCCATTATGTATTTATTCGTGAATGATTTCGTTGCAAGTTACAGAAATTTCATCTATTATTAAAAATGAATTAATCTTGCTTTATTACCAAATAATGAATACAGGCAAGCGTTTCTAGGAGGGATTTATTTATGAAATTCGAAAATACTGGAATTGAGGAGTTCAAAGCAGACATTAACCGGCTTGATGATGTAATGCATCAGCATGGTTTAGTGCGCGCAGGACAATGGGACTATGAACGCGTTACATACGACAAAAAGTTTGAACTAAGAGAGGGAGTATTTTACCTTCGGATTCAAGGCTATTCGGTTGAAGGAGATGTAGATACCTTCAAAGCGGTCATTCAATTGATGACTCCTCTGTTAGGTAAACATTATTACCCACACGGTGTAGAATATGGTGAAGGCGAAAACTTCCCTGCATCGCTTGTGAATCAATGCAAAAAGATTATCGAAGAAGTAAAAAATGAAATCAGCAAATTTGCTGTATAATGCCAAAAAAGCCGCATGAATATGAATCATGCGGCTTTTTTAATCTTAAAAACCTAAAATTGCTTTTATCATGGAAGTCGTTTCCCCGCCTCGGTAAAATACATATAGGAGCAAATAGACAACTACTCCCGTAGCGGCTGAAAAAAACCAGACGATGCTGGTAAAGGGGCCAAGGCGGCGATGGAAGGAGAGTTTATTTTTATATCCTGAAAATAGAGACAATATCCCCAAAACTGCTCCTAACGTGGCCAAGGTAATATGAAAAATCAAAAATACAGTGTAATATATTTTTATATTATCCGGTCCTCCAAAGGATGTGTTCCCAATGAATATAGTTCTAGATGCATAAATAATAAAGAAAATAAGAGCAAAAATAGCAGCAAAAAACATAGTCCGTTTGTGAGCTTCCAATTTTCTTTGTTTAATTTGCCACCAGCCGATGGCAACTGTAATCCCGCTTAAAACGATAAAAGTGGTACTAATCGTGGGTAAAATTGGTATCGAATCCATGCATAAATCCTCTCTTTTTGTGTATTCTCCTCTTATAGTAGAATAAAGCTTCCTAAACTTCAACCAAAAGAAAAAGAGGATGTCATTCGGACAGCCTCTATTTAATAAATGATGGATTTAATTTTTGATTTAAATCACGCTCTGTTTCTGCTTGGTCCTTACGATACCATTCAAAAAAGACGCGGAAAAGGATTACTCCATAAATGATTTCCTGCATGATTTTCATCAATACGCCGCCAAGCTGCTGGTCATGAATTAAGGACATCGAACTAAACAGCTCCGGACCGCTCAAATTTAAGCTGTTAAAATTAGCGGTACCAACACACAGGCTCATCACTTTGCCCCATACATGAGGGTCAGAATAGGTGGCATAAATAGGTGTGTCAGCAAAGATAATCAAAGCACAGGCCGGTGTTAGAAGAATGCCATCTGCAAAAATATACCCCACCTTCTTTAAACCACTAAGGGTCTGATGCTCAGGAAGCTGATTAATTAATGGCCACCACATAAAAATGGCAACTACAAACAATAGAATAGAGTATCCTGCGTGCAGCCAAACATTTTGCATGACATGATCAAAAATGATAGGAACATGGTAAAACGAGAATAACCCATTAAAGATTATTAAAGCCATAAGCGGTTTAGTGAAAAACTTAAAGAGAGACTTAAAAACTCTGATGCGCAAAATCGATCTCCAAAGCCATGAAGGTACACCCAAAATGAATAAAGGCGGGACAATCAAGACAAGTGCAGCCATCTGCATCATATGAACATAAAACATTAGATGGGCCATTAAGTCCAATGGAGATCCTTTAATAGCATACAAAAGGATCATTGAGGTTAGAAATAAAGCCCCTTGCTGCTTTGTTAAGGGATCACTGTCCTGGAAACGGTGCCTAAATCTTGTGGTAAGAAGAAAAAATCCTCCTGTCAAAACAATCATAATCAATAAAAAATACGGGCTCCATAGCGCTTGAAAACCAAATATATCCAAGGTAAGCACTGCAATATCACCTCTAAATTAGTTAAAAGAATTATCTACCTTATTATACCCTTGGCCTTTCGGATAGGCAAAGAAATGATGCTGCATTTGTTTCCCAATTACTAAAAAAGAAAATCGGCTAATAAGCCGATTTTCTTTTTAAATCCTACCACCAGATAATGGTCGAAAATGCCCAAATCATAACCAAGCCAACAAATAATCCTGAAAATAGGAATAAAGTTGGGGCCTCATGACCTTTATGACTCATATGCATAAAATAAAACAATTGGAAAACCACTTGCACGAACGCTAAAAGAACGATAAATGGTATTGTAAACCACGCTGTAAATCCTTTAGCAGCTACAGCAGCAAAAGCAATCAATGTTAAGAAAATCATCAAAGCAAATGAAACGACTTGATATCTCATCTCCTCCGCACTTTTACGGCGGCGATATTCAAGGTCAACTCTTGGGTTCCCTGAATTTAATTGTTGATTTGCCATCAGTTTATCCCACCATTCCCATTAAATATACAACAGTAAAGATGAATACCCATACAACATCAATAAAATGCCAATACAAACTAAATACATAGAATTTTGGCGCGTTGTATAAGTCTAAACCGCGTTTTGAATTACGTAACATTAACGATAAGCACCAAGCTAACCCGAAAGCAACGTGAGCTCCGTGGAAGCCAACAAGTGTGTAGAAAGCCGATCCAAAGGCACTGCTTGTAAATTTATGCCCTTCATGAACATAATGAGTGAACTCATAAACTTCAAGTCCTAAGAAACCAAGTCCTAATAAAACAGTAAGACCTAACCACACCATCATTTTTTTGAAGGCAAAATTTTTCATGTGGTAAATAGCGTAAACACTTGTTAATGAGCTTGTCAATAACAGCATTGTTGCTACAAAGGTCAACGGAAGCTCAAATAAATCCTTTGCCAGAGGCTGAGATGTATTTGGAACCTTATCCTTTAACGAAAGGTAAGTGGCGAAGAGAGAGGCAAAAAGCACAGTCTCTCCCCCTAAGAATAACCAAAAACCTAAAAACTTATTTTTCGCTTCAAGGGTTGATTTCTCCGGCTCTGCAGGCCAAGTTTCATAAGTTAATTTTTCTTCAGCGTGCATTATGCCTTAACCCCCTTATTATCATCATCATTCATTAATTCTTCTTTATGAATATGGAAACCATGGTCGTCTTTAACGGAGCGTAATAACATGGAACCGAATGTCACAAGCAGACCAATAAACAAGACTGGTAATGCCCATCCCTTATCATCCACATGGTACATAGCACCGAAAGCAGCGATGAAAAGACCAAGCGATGTTGTAAATGGCAAGAAAGAAGCGTTTGGCATATGAATATCACCAAGCGGCTCAGCAGGAGTCATTTCTTGCTTTCCTTCCATTTTTTCTATCCAATAAGCATCCAAACCGCGAACAAGCGGAAGCTGTTTAAAGTTATAGAATGGCGGTGGAGATGGAATAGACCACTCTAAAGTACGGCCGTCACCCCAAGGGTCATTTCCAACTCTAACATTTTTAACAGATGTCACAATGATGTTAATCAACAGTACAATAACACCAACAGACATGAAGGCAGCTCCAATAGAACTAATCATATTAGAGGTTTCAAAGCCCTGACCTGGCAGATAGGTAAATACGCGGCGAGGCATACCCCATAAACCAAGGAAGTGTTGGATAAAGAATGTCATATGGAATCCGATAAAGAAAGTCCAGAATGTAATCTTACCCATTGTTTCATTTAACATTGTTCCAAACATTTTTGGCCAATAAAGATGTGTACCAGCTAAAAGCGCTAAGACAACCCCACCAACAATAACATAGTGGAAGTGGGCAACAACGAAATACGTGTCATGGTATTGATAGTCAGCGGCAGCAGAAGCAAGCATAACACCAGTTACTCCACCCATAACAAATGTCGGGATAAAAGCAAACGCATAATGCATTGGTGTTGTAAATTTAACACTTCCGCCCCACATGGTGAACAGCCAGTTGAAAATCTTAATACCTGTCGGAACCCCAATTGCCATCGTAGCGACAGCAAAGATAGCATTAGCCACTGGACCAAGACCAGTTGTAAACATATGGTGGGCCCAAACCATGAATCCTAAGAAACCAATTAACACGGTTGCGAACACCATTGATGAATAACCAAATAGACGTTTTCTTGAGAACATTGCAAAGATTTCCGAGAAAATACCGAAAGCTGGCAAGATCAAGATATATACTTCTGGGTGACCAAAAATCCAGAATAAGTGCTCCCAAATTACGGTATTACCACCTTGAGCAACTTCAAAGAAATTGGCTCCAAATAAACGGTCAAACATCATTAATACTAATCCCACTGTTAATGGAGGGAAAGCAAACAGAATAAGTGCTGATGTAACAAATGTAGTCCAAGTAAACAACGGCATCCGCATATACGTCATTCCAGGTGCACGCATGTTAATGATGGTTACAAGGAAGTTAATACCACCAATCAACGTACCTAAACCAGAAATCTGTAAACCTAGAACATAGAAATCAACACCATGTCCTTTTGAGTGAATAGCGAGAGATGCATAAGAAGTCCAACCAGCATCTGGTGCTCCTCCTAAGAACCATGAAAGGTTTAGAAAAATCCCACCAAAGAAGAACAACCAAAATCCCAATGCGTTAACATAAGGAAAAGCTACGTCCCGAGCTCCTATCTGGAGTGGCATAACGGCATTCATGAACGCGAACACAAGCGGCATGGCAGCTAAGAAAATCATTGTTGTTCCGTGCATTGTAATGATTTCATTAAATGCACCGGCGCTTACAAAATCATTGTTAGGAACTGCAAGCTGGATACGGATGAAGACAGCTTCAATACCGCCAATTAAGAAGAAAAATCCACCTGCAATCAGATATAGGATGGCGATCTTTTTATGGTCAACAGTTGTTAAAAAGTCCCATAAAGTTGCACCAAACCCCTTTTTTTGAGCATAGGTACTCACGTTTTTACCTCCCTTTCAACCAAATCCCCTATTAGTCCTGAACCTTTAAGCCCATCAGATAATCAGCTAAAGCATTCAGCTGGTCTTCTGACATTTCAGGATACTTACCTGTCATTAAGTTCCCTGGCTTATAGGTTTCTGGATTACGAATCCAATTTTTTACTTCTTCCTTATTATGATCCAAAATACCAGCAACACGTGATCTTTCGCCAAAGTTTGAAAGGTTTGGCGCGATACGGGCTGTTTCCGGCATTTTGTTTTCAGGTGTTACAGCATGACAGCCAATACAGCTTTTATTGAAGATATCCTGACCTTGCTGTGCTGAAGCAGTTTGCGCCTTTTCAGGTGCTTTGACGCTTTGCATATCTTTCACCCATGCATTGAAATCGTCTTTGCTCATTGCTTTTACTTTAAAGTCCATTAAAGCATGGGATGGTCCGCAAAGTTCGGCACATTTCCCGTAGAAGAGATTTCCTGCTTCATTAGCCTTTTCTGCATCAAACTCTAACCAAAATTTATTAATATTGTCTGTATTAGTATCAAGCTTTCCGCCTACAGCCGGAATCCAGAAGGAGTGTTTAACGTCCATGGATTTCAAACTAAAATATACCTTTTCATTAGTTGGTACAACCAGTTCTTGGCTGGTTACAATTTTTTGTTTAGGATATTCGAAATCCCACCAATATAAATGGGAACGAACATTAACTACAACTGCTTTAGAGTCTTTGTCATCCATTGTTTTAACATCCGCAAGCTTAAATGTTGCAGAAACAGTTGGAACGGCTAGAACCAAAAGCAAAAGAATCGGAATAACGGTCCAAATAATTTCTAATTTATGACTTCCTTCTACCTGTTTTGGAACACGATCATCCTTCCTTCTAAAACGGAAAAAGACGATAACAAAAATTAACAAAACTACAATAATAACGCCAACCATAATTATCGTACTTAGCCCCATCAAATCGTACTGGATGTCAGCAACTTCACCGGCTGGAGTTAATGTGGATAAATATGGTTTACCACAACCGGAAAGTACTAGCGCTATCATCGCAAACAGCGAGAATAAACGCCAATTTGCAAGCCTTTTCATGCTTAATCAAACCCCTCTTTCACTTTTAGTTTATTAAATTTTAATGATTGACCAAAGAAGTATGTACGACTCATTTCCAGCAAAGAAATTTTCTTTAGGAAAGAAACGTCAGCAAAACTAGATTAATGTAACTATAACCATCGCCACAAAAATAATAGTTAAATATTGCAATGAGTAAACAAACATTAGTTTTGCCCACTTTATGTCGTCTTTGATCTTATATCCATAAATCCCTAATGCAAGCCAGCCAAGATTTAACAAGGTGGCAAGAATTAGAAATGGGATTCCTAATTTAGTAAGAAAAAATGGGATTGGCAAAAGTGCTGCAACCCAGAGTGAAATGTGAATTTTTGTGGTTTTAAACCCTTTTACTACCGGAAGCATTGGGATGTTTGCAGCTTTATACTCCTTCACCCTTCTCATCGCCAAAGCATAGAAATGAGGCGGCTGCCAAACAAACATTAATGCAAATAATGCCCATGCCATGACATCAAGATTTGCGTCTACTGCGGCCCATCCAATCAACGGCGGCACCGCGCCGGAAATACTGCCAATAATGGTATTAGAGACTAGTTGTCTTTTTGACCACAATGTATATAAGAAAACATAACTAAAAACTCCAAGCAGCCCAATTACTGTTGCAGTTATCGTTGTAAACAATAAAAACAGTGTTCCCAGTCCTATAAGTAAAATACCTAATCCTAAAACTTTTACCGGCACCACTTTCCCGGTAACAGTAGGTCTTGATTTTGTTCTTTCCATTAAGTGATCGATATCCCGGTCAACGTAATTGTTTATTGCACAGGAACCGGCAACGATTAAGGCTGAACCTGCCACTGTATAGAAGACAATATCTAAATTATTCAAAAAACTAAGGCCGGAATAATGCAATGCGAGCCAAAGACCTGTAAAGACGGTGATCAGATTGGAATTAACGATTCCAATTTTGATAAGGGCCATAAAGTCTTTCCAAACGGATGTTTTTTCTGAAACAGAATCCAGGCTTGTCGCACCATTTCCAATGGCAGCCTTTGAGTTGGACATTTAATTTCTCCTCCTGATTCTTTATACTGACCTCTATCACTTGTTGAAGCATATTTTCATTATGTATACCGTGATTTATACAACACTTTCTCTGTATATTAAATCACACTTTCAGGAATTTTTGTGAACTTTTTTTGAATAATTTTTGACTAATTTGTGACTAAATAGAATTTCTTCTTATTTTTCCCTTGTTAAGACCATTAAAGTTTTGTAAAAAAATAATAAAGGAGTCTTTTATGTATTTATTTCAACAAGCAGAACACGGGAATGTTGGGATTGGTACAACAGTATACAACCTTTGCCGCTTTCTTGAAAAATTCATCCCTCTATAGTTCTAACAGACTACACCTTAAGTTTCAACGTTTTTCACTATAATAATAGTGATAAATTAACATTATCCATTTTCATGAAAAATCCTTAAAGAAACTAGGCTGAAATTCTGTTCTTTTTTTTGATAATTCGTTATGATGTATAAGTACTTTTAATCTTGCTTCTTTTTTTATCCATTATACTGTCAAGATTTTTTTTTGACAAATTATTGAACTATAGTTAGAGGTGAAATTTTTTGCGACGCTCTTTGAAGTGGCTGGCTGTTGCCACTACCATTGGAATGATACTTATTTTACTTGGCGGGGCACTCGTTACCAAAACGGGTTCTGGAATGGGCTGTGGCAGATCTTGGCCATTATGCCACGGCAAAATTCTGCCTTCGGACATTACTCCGGAACTTATTATTGAACTTGCCCACCGGCTTGTTTCAGGTGCTGTTGGCATCATGGTATTAATATTGTCCGTTTGGTCTTGGAAGGCAATCGGGCATATAAGGGAAACCAAATTTCTTTCCTTCTTGTCTTTTTTCTTTTTGATGCTCCAGGGGTTAATTGGGGCTGCTGCAGTAAAATGGGGACAATCTGATTTCGTCCTTGCTTTGCATTTCGGCATTTCTCTCATTTCATTTGCGGCTGTTTTCTTATTAACGCTGCTCATTTTTGAAATAGATAAAAAGTTCGCCGCCGAGAAACTTTTTATTGATAAACGGATGGGTTTCCATATTATTGGCGTTACCATTTATAGCTATATCGTTATTTATACTGGCGCTCTTGTCCGTCATACAAAATCGAGTCTTGTCTGCAGGGATTGGCCATTTTGTCTAAACGATGCTCCCGGACTTCCAAGCAATCTTTATGAGTGGGTGCAAATGGGCCACCGAACGGCCGCGGGTTTGATTTTCCTCTGGATACTTTACATTACCGTTCTTGCTGTACGCCGTTATAAACACCAAAGAGTCCTCTATTGGGGCTGGATTATTTCGTTAATATTGGTATCATTGCAAGTAACCGCAGGCGCATTTATCATTTTCAGCCGCCTAAACCTTTATATTGCCTTGCTGCATGCTTTTTTTATTACTTGTTTATTTGGTGTCCTAAGCTATTTTGTCCTTTTATATTCAAGATCAAAACGGAATTTTCATTAAAAAGAGGCTGTCTCAAGTTGAGACAGCCTCTTTTTCTTATGCTTTAACTAATTCAATCAATAAGTCACCGGTTTGGATAGAGTCGCCATTTAATGCGTAGATGTCTTTTACGACACCGGAAAATGGCGCTTGAACGGTCGTTTCCATCTTCATCGCTTCCGTAATCATCAAATGATCCCCACGTTCGACCTTTTCACCCTTCTCAACCAATACTTTTATAACTGTTCCTGGCATCGAGGCGGAAATATGGTTTTCATTTTTCGGATCTCCTTTAAGTCTAGAGACAACCTTTGCTTTGATACTTTCATCTTTTATAACCACTTCACGAGGCTGGCCATTTAATTCAAAATAGATGACTCTTGTCCCGTCTGCCTGCGGCTGACCAATCGAAACTAGTTTCACAATTAGCGTTTTCCCTGTTTCGATTTCTACTTCAATTTCTTCGCCCAAGCGCATTCCATACAAGAAGGTTGGAGTATCCAGAACGGAAATATCCCCATATAGCTCTTTTATTTTAGCATATTCCATAAACACTTTTGGATAAAGAGCATACGAAATGACTTCAAAATCCGTTACCTGTCTGCCCAATTCCTGATAAAGCTCTTCTTGTAACGCATCAAAGTCAATTGGTTCTAGCAGTTCTCCAGGTCGCACCTCCAAAGGCTTCTTGCCCTTTAATATCACCTTTTGCAGCTCCTCCGGGAATCCGCCATGCGGTTGACCTAAATAACCTTCAAACAATTCAACAACTGAATCAGGGAAATCAAGCGAATTTCCTTTTAATAATACGTCTTCCTCGTTTAAGTCATTTTGCACCATGAACAACGCCATATCGCCAACAACCTTTGAGGATGGGGTTACCTTGACAATATCACCAAACATTTGGTTAACGCGGGAGTACATTTCTTTTACTTCATCCCAGCGCTCGCCAAGCCCGACTGCCTTTGCCTGCTGCTGAAGGTTGCTGTATTGTCCTCCCGGCATTTCATGCTGATAGATCTCCGAATGCGGTGACACCATACCGGACTCAAAATCTTGATAATATTTACGTACATCCTCCCAATAATGGGAAAGCTTTTCTAGAGCATTGATGTTTACATCAGGCTTTCGCTGATTACCTTCTAAAGCGTAATACAGGGAGTTACCACTCGGTTGGGACGTTAACCCTGCCATTGTACTCATGGCAACATCGACAATATCTACACCTCCGTCGATTGCACGGGCATAAGTATAAATCCCATTACCACTAGTATCATGAGTATGAAGGTGGATTGGTATGTCGATTGTTGCTTTTAATTCTGACACCAGCCTGTAAGCAGCTTCCGGCTTCAATAAGCCTGCCATATCCTTTATGCCAAGAATATGGGCACCTTGATTTTCAAGCTCTTTAGCGAGGTTTTTATAGTATTCAAGATTGTATTTCGTTTTCGTTGGATCCAATATATCCCCCGTATAACAAATTGATGCTTCGGCGATCTTTCCGGTCTGCCTTACAGCGTCAATAGCTACTTCCATTCCCTTAATCCAGTTTAAGCTGTCAAAGATACGAAACACGTCAATCCCAGCTGACGCTGATTGAGTAACAAATTCCCTAATCAGATTGTCAGGATAGTTTTTATACCCCACAGCATTGGCTCCACGAATTAACATTTGGAACAGAACATTCGGAATCTTTTCACGAAGATTTAAGAGTCGTTCCCAAGGGTCTTCCTTAAGGAAGCGGTATGCCACGTCAAACGTAGCTCCTCCCCACATTTCAAATGAAAATAGCTCCGGCAATAGCTTTGCTGTTGGTTCGGCGATATGAGCGATATCAGTTGTGCGCATCCGTGTTGCCAGCAATGATTGATGGGCGTCTCGGAAGGTGGTGTCAGTTAACAACACCTGCTTTTGGTCTTTCACCCACTGGACAAGACCTTCTGCTCCATGCTTTTCTAAAATTTGTTTAGTCCCTTCTTTGTAAGCTAAATCGTATGGCAATGATGGGATTCGCGGTTTAGAAAAAACGGGTCTTTTCTTTTTTTCGATGCCTGGAAAACCATTTACTGTGACAGTGCCAATATAGGACAGCATTTTTGTTCCCCTGTCTTTACGGACTGGGAAAATAAACAGCTCGGGTGTTGTATCAATAAAGGAGGTATCATACTTTCCGTTTAGGAACAATTCATGTTTCACAACGTTTTCTAAAAATGGAATATTCGTTTTGATTCCTCTTATCCTGAATTCCTGCAAATTACGAACCATTTTTGCAGCGGCCTGTTCAAACGTTAACGCCCATGTGGAAAGCTTCACTAATAAAGAATCATAGTATGGTGTAATAACGGCGCCTTGAAACCCATTCCCAGCATCCAATCGTACACCAAAACCACCACCAGAACGGTACGCCATAATTTTGCCGGTATCAGGCATAAAGTTATTTAACGGGTCTTCTGTTGTAACCCTGGATTGAATAGCAAATCCATATAAAAGAATCTTTTCTTGCTCCGGTATCCCAATTAAAGGCCCATGCAGTTCATGTCCCTCTGCAACCAAAATCTGTGTCTGGACAATATCGATACCTGTTACCATTTCTGTAATGGTATGTTCCACTTGAACACGAGGGTTTACCTCTATAAAATAAAAATCATTCTCCGAAACTAGAAATTCCACCGTTCCTGCATTGATGTAATTGACATTTTTCATTAATTTAACAGCGGCATCACAAATCCGCTTTCTTAACTCAGCAGTAAGGGAGACACTTGGAGCAATCTCGACCACCTTTTGGTGGCGCCGCTGAACAGAGCAATCCCTGTCATAAAGATGAACGATATTTCCTTCTTTATCTCCAATAATCTGAACCTCTATATGTTTAGGTTTTTCAATTAATTTTTCTAAATAAACATCATCGTTTCCGAAGGCTGCCTTAGCTTCTGATTTAGCCCGTTCAAAGGCTTCACTAACTTCTTCGCGGCTTCTGACAATTCGCATTCCTCGTCCACCGCCGCCAAGTGCTGCTTTGATGATGATAGGGAAGCTGTGTTCTTCGGCAAATTCCAGCACTTCCTCTATACTGTTTACAGGTCCGCCGCTCCCTGGAATAACTGGTATTCCCGCTAGTTCAGCCTGGTAGCGTGCTTTTACCTTATCGCCAAACATATCTAAATGTTTAGATGCAGGACCGATAAACACGATCCCCTCTTCTTCGCACCGTTTGGCAAAGTGGATATTTTCCGACAAAAACCCATAGCCCGGATGAATGGCGTCTGCACCACTTCTTTTAGCAATCCCAATGATTCCTTCAATATCAAGATAGGCATCAATTGGTTTCTTCCCTTCCCCTACTAAATATGCCTCATCGGCTTTATAGCGATGATAAGAGCCGGAATCCTCCTTTGAATAAATCGCAACAGTTCGAATATTCAGTTCAGTACAGGCGCGAAAAACCCTGATTGCAATTTCCCCACGGTTCGCAACCAATATTTTATTTATTTGTCTTGCCACATAAAACACCTCAATCATGTATTTTTAAAAATGTGGGAGGCTGATGAACAGCCCCCTCATTTTTATTTCATATAAATAATTTTTCCAGTGCCGCTTTGTACTTTAGTATCCACTGTTTGTTTTTTATGTTTATATTTTTTCTCATATTTAACAAACATAGAAACGTTCACAAGGATTCCCATCGCGGCAGCGAGCATTAACAGGGAGGAACCCCCATAGCTGATAAACGGGAGCGGTACACCTGTTAACGGAATAACCCCGGAGATCCCACCAAGATTAATAAATGTTTGAATCCCAACCATACTTGAAATCCCAATCGCAAGGAGACTGCCGAAAGGGTCTTTGCATTGTAAGCCGATATAAATGCCCCGCAAAACAATATAAGCTAGCAGCAGAATAACAAAGCCTACACCCCAGATTCCTAATTCCTCGGCAATTACCGCCATAATAAAGTCAGTATGAGATTCCGGTAAATAGCCTAGCTTTTGAATACTTTTACCTAAGCCCAAACCATTTATTCCGCCCTGTCCAATCGCAATAAAGGAATTTGCAAGGTGAAATCCAGCATTTTGGACATCAGCAAACGGGTCACCCCAGGATGAGAATCGTTCAAGCCGTTTATCAGAAAAGATAACCCCCTTAGCTGCAATAAATAGAGGGAGGATAATGATTAAAGCCATCACAAGCAATTTCCCAATTGTTTTATAATTCATTCCAGAACTAAAAATGACCATGCCGGCAATGAGAGCAATGATGCTTGCTGTTCCGTAGTCAGGCTGAAGAGCAATTAATACACAAACAATAAAAAGAAAGAAAATTGGAGGAAGTACCCCTTTGTTAAATTGGTTGATATAATCTTGCTTTTTCGAATAAACAGCTGCCAAATAAACGATAACAGCCAGTTTCACAAATTCAGAAGGCTGAAATTTAAAGCCGCCAATCTGATACCAGCTTTGTGCACCACCTGCGACTGTACCAAATACGAAAAGTCCCAATAATGTGATAAGGGAGGTCAGAACAATAAATACCATTACTTGCGTAAACTTCATAATTTTATACGGAATGATAGCTGTAAAAAGGAAGATGAAAGCAAACAATAGCAGCCACATTTTTTGCTTTTGATAAAAATAATCACTTGGCACATCATACCTCTGGACAGCCCAAGCCATGCTGGAGCTATAGATCATGATTAATCCAAAAGTACATAAAAGTATAATGGCAATGATTAGAGAATAATCATATGATTTTAATATTTTCTTTACCATGCTTACATCCTCGTTTTCAATTTAGGTTTATACCATTCTATTATAATCGAAATTTCATGTTATGACTTGGGGAATCAATTATTTGTTACAAGATTTTAATAGAGAAAATTCAGAAAAGCACGGTAAAAAATATTAACTCTATATATAACAAAAAACTCAAACAATCGCAAGCATTGTTTGAGTCCATTTGCATTATTTTTTTATGGATGCATCGTGAAGCGCAGATAGTTCTCTTTCTAATTGATCTAAAATCGCTTTCCCATCCTTGCTATCTATTAAGCCCAATCTTACCGCAAAGTCTATTTCTCTAGATAGGCCAAACATTTGAGTATCCAACACCTCTTCATAAAGAGGGCATTGAGGCATCGTGAGATTGTCCATTTGCACTTTGATAAGCTTTAATATTTTTTCAGCGTCTGCCTGCAATAAGGCATAAGCTTTTTCCTGATGATTCACGATCATTTCAGACGCCAACATTGATCCCCCCATTTCAGAGCGAATATTCAACTTATCTATAAATTTTACCTTTTGCAGCGGAAAATTGCAAGAACAATGAGGCTTAGCTGCCGCTCGATTGAATAATTATGACTTTCAAGCAAAAAAAGGCTATACTTAATAATGTAAATGGAAACTCGCCGATTGGCGAGTCCGTTAGGACAAAGACAGGGGCGCAGTTGAATTTATGCGTTAGGAAAGCATAAATTCCGGTGAAATTTTATGCTTTCTTATTAGCTACAAAGGAGGATTGACAATGGAACGCGTTATCAATATAACAGGTAAAGTAAAATATCCAATTACACTTGACCCAAGTGTTTGGATTTTCGATGATCGCCGGCTTGATTTAACTACTTATTTTTCAACTGAAAAAGATAGGACCGATTTAACGGAGGCATATACGAAAGCCGTGTCAAAGCATTGGGACCGTGAAATTATGGAAGGAGCAGTCTTCCCTCCGACATTAAAAACAGAGCGTATATATGAAAAACAAAAGATGCTTACCGGAACCTTCGGTATTTTATTTAAACCATTTCTGAAAAATTCCGAGCCAGCAAGCACTGCCAGTACGCTTGTAATTGAAACAGCAGATGATAATTATGAGCTTCCCTTAAATGAGGCCTATGAATTGATTTTGGGATTCTCATATAAAGGCAAGCAGCTATCCGCTGATGGCCCTGTTCACGTTTATTTTGGCGACGGCTCAAACCAGCAAAACCCTATTAAAAGAGTAACAGGTTTTATCGTAAAATAGGACGGGCTTCTTGCCCGTTTCTCCTTACAATAAATCCGCTGCCAGCCGAGCCAATCCCGACCTTTCCCCTTTTAATAGTTTCACATGACCGGAAATGACTTGATTTTTAAATTTCTCCACGACATAGGTTAAACCGTTATTATAAGCATCAAGATATGGATGATCAATCTGCTCCGGATCCCCCATTAGAACTATTTTACTGTCTTCTCCAACCCTGGTTATAATCGTTTTCACTTCATGTTTGGTCAAATTCTGCGCCTCATCGATAATAATAAATTGCTTAGGGAGACTCCTTCCACGTATATAAGTTAGTGCCTCCACCTCAATGGATCCCATACCGGCTAAGATTGCATCCAGTTCACCAGGTTTTTTTGTATTAAAAAGAAATTCCAAATTATCGTAAATTGGCTGCATCCACGGCCGCAACTTTTCCTGTTTTTCACCCGGCAAAAAGCCTAAATCCTTGCCGACCGGAACAATCGGCCGGGCAACGAGCAACTTTTTATATTCGTGAAAATCTTCTGTCTGCATAAGGCCAGAGGCTAATGCCAGCAAGGTTTTTCCTGTTCCTGCTTTGCCGATTAAAGTTACTAGCGGTATATCCTTTCGCAGCAGCAATTCGATTGCCATTGTTTGCTGTACATTCCGCGAATGAATTCCCCAAACATGTTCTTGGTTCAGCGCTAGCTTCTTGACCTTTTTGGCCGTTATATTTACCATCCCAATCGCCGAGGCCGAGCTTCCGAGAGCATCCTTTAATATCAGAAATTGGTTTGGATAAAAGGTATAATTAGCAATTTCTGCAAGAAGAAGTTCTCCTTTCTCATAATAACGATTTAACTGGTCTTTTGGGATAAAGACCTCAAGAAATCCTGTATATAAAGAATCAACTTCCACCACCCTGTCATTTAGAAAATCCTCTGCAGATAGTCCGATGGCATCCGCTTTTACTCTTACTAATGCATCCTTGCTGACTAGAATAACGGGTTTCCCATTCTCCTTTGTTTGTTCTTCTAAAAACAAATTCTTCGCAACCGCAAGAATTCGATTATCATTCGTTTTTTCAACAAAAATATCCTGAAGCTCATGAAATGATCGGTGATTTAGCTCAATTCTGATGGTCCCCCCATTTTCAAGCGGGATTCTTTCATGGAGCTTCCCCGAGGCTCTGAGACCATCAATTAATCTTGATACATGCCTAGCATTTCTACCGATTTCATCCATGTACCTTTTCTTTGAGTCCACTTCTTCAAGTACGACTGCAGGAATAACTACTTCATTATCTTGAAAGGAATAAATGGAATACGGGTCTTGTAATAAGACGTTTGTATCTAACACGTATATTTTACTCAAAGCGACGCCTCCTGCTTTACTTGGTGTAATGGTTGTTTAACGTTACTATACATGCCATTTTGCCGGTTAGACTTTGGTAAAATATATGTTTATTGGAATAAAGATAGAAGGTGTTCCGCACAATAATTGTTAGTTGGGACCTTCATATCAAAAAGAATATCATGTGAATTTTCCCAGTCTTTTAATTAGTTTTTTGGGAGGGTTTTTTTATGAAGAAGACTTTAGTGACAGCTGCCATTTTCTTATTATTAACGGGATGTAATACGAATCAAGATAACGAGACAGCAAAAAATCAACAAAATAAATTAGTAAATGTAAAAAACAGCTACATAGAAAGTGTTGACCGAAAAACAGGCCAAGAAATATCAAAGCGGTTAGTGGAGTTGGCGACAAGTGTACCGAATGTAAATGATGCTACTGCGGTGGTTTTAGGCCGTTACGCAATCGTTGGTATCGATGTAAATGCCAAAATTGACCGTTCTCAGGTGGGGACTATAAAATATTCCGTGGCAGAAAGCCTCAAAAAGGACCGGTATGGTGCCAATGCCATTGTTGTAGCAGATGCCGATACCACTGAGCGGCTCAAAGAAATACAGGCAGATATAAACAATGGGCGTCCGATCCAAGGGATTATGGAGGAGCTTGCTGATGTTGCCGGGAGGTTAATGCCGGAAATACCTGGAGATTTAATAACCCCTAATCCGAAAAACGCAACGGAAGAACCCGATAAAAAGCTCCCTGCAAAACATGAAAAACAGCTTGAAAAACAGCAGGAAAAACAGTCTAATTATCATAAATGAGAAAAAAGCTTAGCTGCAGGCTAAGCTTTTCTCATTGCATCCATGACCTGCCTGTCCAATCTTTCAGCGGCATTTTTATCATAGGTCTTGTCATATTGGACTTCCTGAACAATTTTAGAGCCATAAAACATGACATCCCTTACTTCCTTAATTTTCACTTCAATAAGGGCTAGTTTTAACGGAACGTCTTTAAGTCTTTCTTCTTTAAGATTAGCTTCTCCCTGGATGGAGTATGTAGACTCATTTGCAATAATATTAATAACGACTTGGTTATTTTTATTTATATTTTCGATGATTCTGGAACGGTTATCAACCGCAAAATAGATGATATCTTCATTTTTTGCAAGCACCCAGGATATAGCACTTACATTTGGTCCTCCTGTTTCATAATCAACGGTAGCCAGCGTAACAAACCTTTCTTTTTGCAATTCGTCATATAATGGTTTAATTAATCTTGGTTCGACTTGATTGACCATTTCTATTTTCAACTCCTATTTCTTCATGCTGTCTTAAAACAGATATTCCCATATTACTACTATCTCTTTTTTTCTTCAACTAATACAACGTCCCCCTACAGACAGCCCTGATACTATAGTATAATAAGTAGTAATCAAGAAATATAAAGAGGTGCATAATGAGAGTTAAATGCGTGCTTTGTGATAAAATTGAAACGATTGATGACGAATCTCTAGAGGCAAAACGTTTAAGAAATCGTCCAATCCATACATATATGTGCGATCCCTGTCAGGAACGGATTACGAATAAAACGAACAACCGGCTGGAAACCGGAAATTTCCGTTTTCTCAGGCCCAAATCAGATAGGGATGAATGGTAAAGAGGCTGACTTTTTGGGTCAGCCTCTTTTTTTAATCTGCAATAGGAAAGTTTTCGTATTTCTCTGGTTCTCTACTGATTTGGTCCAGCATGACTTCAATTAATTCCCGTGGGAAACGTGTTTTCTTACAATCTTCACCCTGCTGATAGGCAACATAATACATTACTTCATCGTGCGTAATTTCAATAATGGTAATATGGTATTCATCCTTGAGCATTCGTTCGAAATGCTTTAGGGTCTCTATCGCAGCAGTATCCTCTGGACGGGCATCACTAACTACTTTGATGGTCAGCCAATTATATAAAACATCCTGAACGGAATTCATCGTATCCCCCCATTACTTTGCCTCAGACTGCTGCTTTTTCGATTGATGCAGCCGGATTTTATATATGATTAAGATTAGCGCAGATACTGCTAATGCTTCGGCTACTGGCAATGCATAAGAAAGGATCAGCAAAACTAAGCATCCAATTACGAGACATGTATAAATGACAACGTTTTTTAAAAGAGGCAGCTTCTTCGCATATCCTAACTTATATACCACGACAGCTAAAATCACGATATATATAAACTGTAGCCAAACAGCCGTTTTAACATCTGTAAGCTGCATGAAAAATCTTAGAGTGGGGGAGAATCCTTCCATTTAAATTGCACTCCTTTTATTAACTCATTTCAGCATATTTTTTCTTTTTAGCCAAACGTTCCCGTTCGTTTTTATCAAGAATTTTCTTACGAAGACGAATTGATTGTGGAGTCACTTCACAAAATTCATCGTCATTTAAATACTCCAAAGATTCCTCCAATGTCAAGAGACGAGGTTTTTTAATAACAGAAGTCTGATCTTTATTAGCAGAACGAACGTTTGTTGCCTGCTTAACCTTCGTAATATTAACTGTCAAGTCATTTTCTCGAGTATGTTCGCCTACGATCATACCTTCGTAAATTTCCGTTCCCGGCTCAACAAAAATGGTTCCGCGGTCTTCCACTTGCATTATGCCATAAGTGGATGCTTTACCCGACTCCATTGAGACAAGAACACCTTGTCTTCTTCCGCCAACCTGCCCCGTAGCCATTGGCTGGTAGCTGTCAAATGTATGATTGATGATTCCGTACCCTCTGGTCAGCGTCAAAAATTCTGTTGTGTAGCCAATTAAGCCGCGGGCAGGAACATTAAATATTAACCGAACCTGACCTGTTCCATTATTAATCATATCAAGCATTTCACCTTTGCGGGCTCCAAGAGATTCCATGACAGAACCGGTATGCTCCTCAGGAACATCAATTTGTACCCTCTCGATCGGCTCACAGCGTACTCCATCAATTTCCTTAACTATAACCTCCGGTTTGGATACTTGAAGCTCATATCCTTCACGGCGCATGTTTTCAATTAAGATGGAAAGGTGAAGTTCTCCGCGTCCGGAAACAATCCATGCATCTGGCGAGTCTGTATTTTCGACACGTAAACTGACGTCTGTTTGCAATTGGGCTTGAAGTCTTTCTTCAATCTTTCTGGATGTTAAATATTTTCCTTCACGGCCGGCAAATGGGCTGTTATTGACAGCAAAAGTCATTTGCAGGGTAGGTTCATCAATCCTTAGCACCGGCAGGGCTTCCTGATGTTCGACTGGACAGACAGTTTCCCCGACATTAATATCCTCCATACCGGAAACAGCCACTAAGTCACCGGCAACTGCTTCTTGAACTTCCTCGCGCTTTAATCCAAAGAAGCCAAAAATTTTCGTAACTCTGAACTGTTTGACTGAGCCATCAAGCTTCATTAAGGCAACTTGCTGTCCTACTTTCATCGTACCGCGGAATACACGGCCAATACCGATTCTTCCTACATAATCGTTATAATCCAGAAGGGCTACTTGGAATTGCAGTGGTTCCTCTCTGTTATCGACTGGAGTAGGAATGTGTTCAATAATTGACTCGTACAATGACTGCATGTTTTCATCCTGTTTATCAGGATCCAAACTTGCTGTACCATTGATGGCTGATGCATAAATAACAGGGAATTCCAATTGTTCCTCGTTTGCATCCAATTCGATGAACAAGTCAAGCACTTCATCTACAACCTCAGCCGGCCTGGCAAAGTCACGGTCGATTTTATTCACTACAACGATTGGAGTCAGATTTTGTTCCAACGCTTTTTTTAACACAAATCTTGTTTGCGGCATAGTGCCTTCATAGGCGTCTACCACGAGTAAAACACCATCGACCATTCTCATGATTCGCTCTACTTCCCCGCCAAAGTCTGCGTGTCCTGGAGTATCGAGGATATTGATTCGTGTATCTTTATATTCAATGGCAGTATTTTTAGCAAGAATTGTTATGCCGCGTTCTCTTTCCAAATCATTGGAATCCATGGCACGTTCTTCAACATGCTCATTTGTACGGAACGTTCCTGCCTGTTTTAATAACTGGTCCACCAAGGTGGTTTTTCCGTGGTCAACGTGCGCAATAATCGCAATATTTCTTATATTATCTCTTTTCTTCAAAGAAGTTCCACTCCTGACTATTTTCGGGTAAAATCTATTTATAGTTTCATTTACAACTAAAACATTATACCATAATAGAAGTGGAAACCTAAAAGTATTTTATTGTAAAATGAAAAATAAAGTTTTGTTAAAGGAGTAAAGATCATGAAAGATGTGAAATGGCCGTTCCTCATTTATGCAATCCTTGCTGCAGCATGCATTATGGGAATAGGTATTGCGATAGCCGAAAAAAGCCTGCTAGGGATAATAGGGTGTATTATTGCTGTTATCGTTATCATGGGACTTGGTTTTAAAACAAGAAAGAAAATGCGTGAAAACGGTACGTTATAAATGAAAACCCGCCGATTGTCGAGTCCATTAGGACGGTTCATGAGGCGTAGTTGAATTTATACATTCTTATTAGCAAAAAAAGAGGCTGACCTTATAAAGTCAGCCTCTTACCATTTTCCGCCCTTTAAATATTCTTGAAGAATTGTTTGATGCAGACCCGGCTTTGCGACAAAAAGGGAGTTCTGTGTAAGGTAATCCAGCTTTTCTCCCCTTAAATTAGAGACAACTCCACCAAGCTCCTCAATAATCACGGCCCCTGCAGCATAATCCCAAGGAGACAAACGCATGGAGATATAAGCGTCTACTCTGCCAGTAGCCACAAATACCATTTCTAAAGCCGCTGATCCATAGGACCTTGTCCCTCTTGCATCCCTAACCAATGGGATTAACAAATTATGATCTATTCGGTGATTTTTCATTACCCATGTTGCGTTCAAGGCAATAATAGACTTATTCACTGAAGTCTCGCTTAAATTCGCAATGGGAGTTTCATTCAGATAGGCACCCTTGCCGGAAAAAGCATGGTACAATTCATCATGAACGACATCATAAACTAATCCAATTCTGCCAACACCGTCCTCATAGACCCCGATAGAAATCGCAAAATTCCTTTGCTGATGAATAAAGTTCATCGTTCCATCAATTGGATCTATCATCCAGACGATTCCTTCAAGGCTGTCCAATTTATCTCCGAAACCTTCTTCACCCATGATTTTATGATGAGGGTAAGCTTCTTTTATTTTTTTGATAAAAAACTGTTCTGTTTCTTTATCAATATTTGTTACCAAATCATTGGCATTTGATTTGGTTTGAATACTTAAGCGCTGATTAAAGGATTGCCGAATACGGTCTCCTGCTTCGTTTACCCATTGTTTCGCCTGGGAATAAAGACTTTCCCAATTCATCCTTCTTCACTCCAATTTATCTTTATTTCTTGTGAGCTTTTGATTTATGTAGTATGAGATTCGGAAAGAATTTCATGTATCTATAGCTTAATCAAAGATAAGCCAATCATCAACTTTTAACCGCCTTTTATTATTTTTCCAGCGTTTTCCCACACAATAATAAACGAACTCCCCCGTCCACATTGGAGTTCGTTTAGAGTATGAAAACTTTTCTTTTCATTCTATTTTGTATCCCCTTAAATTATTAATACAAATTTATATTATAAAACTTTTAGCCGCATTAATTCTAAACGGATTCTTTCAAGCTTCTGTTTGCATTCTTTGATTTTTTTCTCATCTTTTTCTTCAATCGCTTCAAATAAAACTGCTAATTCATAGTCCATTTCCAATCTTAGAACTGCTGCTTTTTGCTTTTCGCCAACTTTTTTAAGAGATGTATTCATCAACTGCTTCACTTTTTCTCCTCCCTTATTGAGTTATTTCGAATTATTTTTTACTGTATAATATGAGGCAGTTTGAAATGTTGGCACAAATATGTGCTTTAACCCAGAATGCTATTCATTTTATCTCGGTTAAGGCATTATGCTACAATGTTTGGGGAAATGCTTGCAGGAGGTATAGGATGGAATTTAAAGGATTTACCGAAAAAGATTTTAATGTGTTTTTAGTCGACGGATTAGAGAATAGAATGGAAGCCTTAAAAACGTCCATTCGTCCAAAATTAGAGCAATTGGGCAATCATTTTGCCCCAGCCCTGAATGTATTAACAGGAGATGAAATGTTTGTTCATATTGCCAAACATGCAAGGCGGACAGTTAACCCTCCAAAGGATACCTGGGTGGCTTTTGCGGGTAATCCGCGCGGTTATAAAATGCTGCCTCATTTTCAAATTGGCTTGTGGCACACCCATTTATTTATTTGGTTTGCGGTTATTTACGAAGCACCACAAAAAGAAGTAATCGCAGAGCGCCTGTCAAAAAAGTTGAATAAGATATATAAAGAAATACCAAAAGAATATGCCTGGTCTGCCGATCATACGAAGCCAGACACTATCACACACAGGGAAATGTCTAAGGAAGAATTAAAGGGGCTAATCGACCGTTTGCGAACAGTAAAAAAAGCAGAACTATTATGCGGCTATACGATAGATAGAGAAGCTGCTATCGCGCTTGGCTCTGAAGGCTTGATAAATGAAATCGAAAATGTTTTTCAAACGGTTGCACCATTATATAAAATTGCTTGTAATTTGAAATAAACAAAGGAGACAATAATTGTCCCCTTTGTTTATTTCATCTTAATCTGGTCACCAGGGGAAGCTTCTTTTGCTTTTTTAATGACCCGATAGGATGAATATCCGCTGATTTCTTCAAATTCACCACAAACGGTCTTTTCCTCTGCTTTACTTGGGACAATTTCCTTAAATCTGCGGTAAAAAGACATCAGCTGATCTCGTTCAATTCCAGACTCATACGCTTTTTCAATGGCTTCAAAGAAATGAATGACATCGACAATCTCCTGAGTCGACCATCTGTAGTCTATTGGATACTGATATTCCATGTGTGATCACCTGCTGTTTTCTCTTGTATTGTTTTTTATTCTTTCCACTTCCGGCGAATTTGTTCAGCTTCAAGGATAATCCGATCAAAAAGCTCAGCAGTAGACGGTACGTCTTTAATGAGTCCCATTACCTGTCCCGCCCAAGCGAAACCTTCATCAACTTCTCCATTATAAATGTACCTTTGATTTGCTTTGCCACTGATAAAATTCTTTAGCTCTTCATAACCACCATGATTCTTTTCAATTTCAAGAATTTTATCTGTCCATGTGTTCGCAATTGCTCTTGCTGGTGCACCGAGCGAGCGCTTAATCACCACTGTATCAGTTTCAGTGCCTTCAATCAATGCATTTTTATACACATCATTAGCATGAACACATTCCTTAGTGGCAATAAATCGTGTACCCATCTCAATTCCTTCAGCACCTAAACTGAGTGCAGCCATCAGCCCTCTTCCATCACCAATTCCACCTGAAGCAATAACAGGTATTGACACTGAATCGACAACCTGAGGAATTAACACCATAGTACCTATATCATCACGGCCGAGATGCCCTCCTCCTTCTTGCCCAACCACCATTACAGCATCTGCGCCAAGTTCCTCTGCTTTCACTGCCTGCCTCCTGGCGGCAACAAGGACAAGCTTTTTAATGGATGTACCCTTTAATTGATCAAAGATAGGAGCTGGATTTCCGCCAGTCATCGAAATAACAGGTACCTCTTCGTCGATAGCAACCTGCAAAAAGTCAGCAAACGGCCTTCCGGTTTGTCCGATTGCAAAGTTTACTCCAAAAGGATTATCGGTTAACTCTCTAACCTTCTTGATTTCTTCCCTAAGAAGCTCAGGACTTGCCAATGACATGGCCGTTATTTGCCCAAGTCCGCCGCTATTGGATACAGCAGCGGCTAAATCTGAATAAGCTAAATACGCAAGACCGCCTTGAATAATTGGATAGCGGATATTTAATATTTCTGTTACTCGTGTCTGCCAATTCATTTGAAAAATCACTCCTTAATTAGTCGTTATTTGTTATTTCGTTTCAAACGGGTAAATTTCCTTTTCTTTTGGGAAACTAAATTTTATAAATCCATACAGATAAAAATTTACAGAATTCCTATGCAGACCACATATTTAATGCTATAATTCAATTTGTTTTTTTGAATTTTTATTTATAAGAGATCTTTAATAAGAGGTGTGTATAAATTGTCCCAAAATCAAACACCGCTCTTTAGCGGTTTATTAGCACATGCCAATAGAAATCCAATTCAATTTCATATACCTGGACATAAAAAAGGAGCCGGTATGGATCCGGAATTCAGAGAGTTCATTGGTGAGAATGCTCTTTCCATTGACTTAATCAATATTGGACCACTTGATGACCTGCATTCACCTAAAGGAATGATCAAGCAGGCCCAGGAATTGGCAGCAGAAGCTTTTGGTGCCGACCATACCTTCTTTTCCGTACAAGGCACCAGCGGAGCCATTATGACAATGGTTATGGCTGTTTGCGGCCCTGGAGATAAAATCATTGTGCCTCGAAATGTCCATAAATCAGTCATGTCGGCGATTGTCTTTTCAGGTGCAATTCCTGTATTTATCCATCCGGAAATTGACATGGAGCTGGGGATTTCCCATGGCATTACACCTGAATCAGTAGAAAAAGCACTTGCACAACACTCTGATGCCAAAGGGGTATTAGTCATTAACCCGACTTACTTTGGAGTTTCCGCCGACTTAAAAAGAATCGTGGAAATTGCTCACTCTTATGAAGTTCCTGTCCTTGTAGACGAGGCCCACGGAGTTCATATTCATTTCCATGAAGACCTTCCAATATCAGCAATGCAGGCAGGTGCGGATATGGCTGCAACCAGCGTTCATAAGCTTGGCGGTTCGATGACGCAAAGCTCCATTTTAAATGTCAAAGAAGGTCTTGTTTCGGTTAAACATGTTCAATCAATCCTCAGCATGCTAACGACAACTTCCACTTCTTATTTATTATTGGCTTCGCTGGATGTTGCCAGGAAACAACTGGTGATGAATGGAAGAGAATTAATTGATAAAACAATTCGCCTTGCTCAGTCCATCCGTCAAAGAGTGAACGAAATTGAACATCTTTATTGCCCTGGTGAAGAAATTTTAGATTCCAAAGCCATATTTGATTATGACCCGACAAAACTGATTATATCCGTCAAAGATTTAGGGCTTACGGGCTATGAAGTAGAAAAATGGCTCCGGGAAAAACACAATATCGAAGTGGAAATGTCTGATCTATACAATATCCTCTGTATAATTACATTAGGAGATACGGAAAATGAGGGGGATCTTTTAGTAACCGCTCTAAAAGAGCTTTCTAAGGAGTTTGAACATCGTTCTGAAAAGATTGAGCCTGTTGAGGTTCTCCTGCCAGAAATTCCTTTGCTTGCCTTAACTCCGAGGGATGCGTTTTACTCTGAAACGGAAATAGTTGCTCTGGAGGAATCTGAAGGCAGAATAATTGCTGAATTCATTATGGTATACCCTCCAGGAATCCCAATTTTTATTCCTGGTGAGATTATTACAAAAGAAAACCTCCACTATATAAAGAAAAACTTGGAGGCCGGACTGCCTGTCCAAGGACCAGAGGACGATGAACTGAAAACGATCCGGGTTATTAAAGAATATAAGGCAATTCAATAGCAAATAAAAAATACAGGATTCCGAATGGAATCCTGTTTATTTTTAAGTAATTATATTTATTTTGCTTCTTTTTCTCCATGGCTTTCGCCGCAGCAGCAGCCGCATTTTGAATAGAGAACCGTTACTTTTTCATCTTCAAAGTGATCAATTGTTGAATTACAAGTTTGGCATACAATTGTACCCATGCTTATTAGTCCCCTTTTTTATGGAATTATCACTAAATTGAAAGCGATTTACTATCCTTGAAACCATAATAATATATCATATTAAAAATTTCAAGCCTAAATTGTATGTCACATTTAAAAAATAATAATTTTAATTAGAAGTTAAAAATGTCCCAATAACAAACATTTTTGCTTCGAACTGAACAAATAAGGAAAAGTTTATAAATATTCCTATTTAAGTTGTCATTATTTTTTATTCAATGCTAGAATAAAAGAGGTGATATTACAGGTATATAAGGGGGATAATGATGGCTTTAAATGCATATATAAAGCTCGTGCCTTCATCAGCGAAGCAAACGATTACAATCGATGAAGTAAAGGATTTATTTCACTACTATAAAGACATAACAAGCAAAACAGGCGATCAGCTGAATTGGCAATTTGAGGATGCAGCACTACCTTATGAGATAAAAGAACCGAATGATGGAAAAGAAAACTGGTTCTATTTACATTCAGACCATGAGCGTTACTTTGCCATTTTAATAGGTGTTGATAAAGAAGTTGTCAAAACAGAAGAAGGCGGGGAATATGAGCAGACATATATTCAGGTAACCCTGCCGGAACAATCTACATACGGAGATAAAGGAAAAGCAAATGAATTTTGCAAATTCCTAGCAAAAAAGCTTCAAGGTGAGCTTCACCTCTTTAACGAAAGAATTATGTACTTTTACCCAAGAAAATAAGCTCCCAAAGGCGCTTCAGATTGTCGAGAAAGTATATTTTTCTCGTCAATTTTTTATTTTATCAGAATCCGGAATTCATTTTTATGAAAAATTGTTCCTGCTAATGGGCCTGTTGATTTCCGCTCCAGATGCTTCGCTTTCCGCGGGCGGTTCGGGGAGCCTCCTCAGCGCGTTCCGCGCCTGCGGGGTCTCCCCTGTCCCGTACTCCCGCAGGAGTCTGCGCACCTTCCGCTCCAATCAACAGGGAGATTATCAACCTAAAGAATTGCAACACACTTTTTCCAGTCTGAATAAGTGTGTTGCAATCTTTTTCATGTTCTGGCAAGCTGCAGTAAGAAGGGCCTGCTCACTTGCTTTTTTTATCCCCTTAAACGGCAGTAGAGAAGCCCGTGCAGCTCTTTTGAGTCTGCGAAGCTTCGCTCAATTTTTTCCTTTCTAAATTTATAAAGCTCTTTTCCTGATTTAGATAATCGATTTATTCTTACCTTCTCTTTGTGCTCCTCCCATACATGACGGGTGATAACTTTCACTTTATTTTTTGATCGTGTGCATTGGGATAAAAACGGACAGCTTTCACATTTCTTTGAATCCGATTTGTAATCTCTATAGCCCTCTCGGGTTGTTGTCTTGTAGGGTAATTCTTGGTTATTAGGACAAATGCAAAGATCCCGTTCTTGTCATATGTAAATTTCCATTTAGGGAATAAGCCGGTAGTAGGATGGAATCTTCTATGGGCAATAACACCAAATATATTACGATCCGAAAGTCCCTTACAAATAGGATTAGTGAGATAGCCTGAATCTAAAGCAACAGCTTCAACCATAAAACCAAACCGTTGGACCTGACGGTCCAATCGATTCAGGTAAGGAACGGAATCATGAACATTACCGGGAGTGACATAGACATCAGTAATGACATTGAATTTCATGTCTGTAGTCCGATGATCAAGATAACAGAACATTTCCTGCTTATTTTCACGGGACATAAAACCACATTCAGGATCTGTTGTGCTTACTCGAATTTCTTTTGTCTCTTTCACTTCCTCTTTTTCCTTTAACGGCTTTTTTCCATGATTAATTCTATCCTCTTCTATAGCTTTATTAAGATCCTCAATATATTCGCGAGTTTCTACTTCTACCTCTTCCTTTGTAAACTTATGTTTATTGGCGTTTGCCTTTAAATGAGTTGAATCCGTAAATAAAACTCGTGCTCCAACCATTTTATGATTCATTGCCTGCAGAACAATCTCATCAAATATTTCCTGAAATATATCGGTATCAATTTCCGTATTGATAACTTTGAAACGATGTTGGCGATTCCAACTGATCGTAGAATGATGTGGAACTGGATCGTGGAATTTTAAACCTAAAAACCAACGGTAGGCAATGTTCATTTTAATTTCTCTTTCTAGTTGTCTTTCAGATCGAATACCAAATAGGTATCCAATAAACATCATTTTAAAAAGAATTAATGGATCAGAGGGGCGGCCGTTATCCTCACTATAAAATGGACGAACTTTTTCTAAAAGAAATGAAAAATCTATATATTTATCAATCAAGCGATGAAGGTGGTTGTCACATTGATTTCACCACTTATTTTATTATTTATTGGTTGAGTTACAGGTCTTTTGATTAACACCTGTTGATTTGCGCGGAAGGCACGAAGACTCCTGCGGGAGTACGGGGCGGGGGGAGACCCCACAGGCGCTTGCGCCGAGGAGGCTCCCCGGCACGCCCGCGGAAAGCGAAGTGCCTGGAGCGCAAATCAACAGACATGTTGAAAAGTCTATGTAAGTAATATTATAACAAATTAACGCGGTGAGTTATTAAAGAATACGAATAAAAATAGAGGCTGTCGAGGGTTTCTCGACAGCCTGAAGCTCCCAAAGGAGCTTTTTTAAATTTTCTTGGTAAATAAATTTACCGAAATTTAAAATGCTAATTTTTAAGATTTGATTTTCCATACTATATGTCCTGTTGAAAAGCTATCGAATCTTTTTTGACAATCTAAGTTCCTTAAAGATCTTTATTAATGTATATAACGTGCCATGGTGTAATGGATGGATGTATAGACTACTAGGCTTAATGTGGTAATAAAAAGTGTTTTGCGGAAGGAATTGGTGATTTTGTTGCCGATAATGAAAGCCAAATAAAAAAAGACGAAAAACATAATAACTTTAAATAGAAGCTGATCATGTTTTGACAGCCATTCGATTAGTGTATAGCCACTCCAAATAATAAATTGCAGCATCATGACGATATAAACCCTCATCTTTGTCACCACGCAGTTACATTTATTAAAATAATTATATTATATGTACAGCAAATTATTTGTAAAATTTTGCGATTCAAACTGCGATATTTGATTTTCCCCAAAAAAAAGTCCCTTTCGTGTTTATGTACGAAAGGGACTTTTTTATTATTTAAGGATGTGAATCGGACTTCCTAGAGCTACTTCTGCTGCTTCCATAGTGATTTCACCGAGGGTTGGGTGAGCATGGATGGTCATGGCCAAATCTTCGGCAGTCATTCCTGCTTCAATTGCAAGGCCAAGCTCAGCGATCATATCAGAAGCGTTTGCACCGGCAATTTGTGCTCCGATTACAAGGCCGTCCTCTTTCCGAGTAACTAATCGTAAGAAACCATCACTAGAGTCAAGCGATAAAGCACGGCCATTTGCTGCAAATGGGAACTTAGCAACCGTTACTTCAATTCCTTCTTCCTTCGCCTCCGCTTCAGTATATCCGACTGCAGCCAACTCAGGCTCAGAGAAGACAACGGCTGGAATTCCTAAATAATCAATTTCAGAAGGATGTCCCGCAATTGCCTCTGCCGCAATTTTAGCCTCATATGATGCCTTGTGGGCTAATTGAGGACCTGCCACGACATCACCGATAGCGTAAATATTACTAATATTAGTTCGACATTGTTTGTCGATTTCAATCAATCCGCGATCTGATAATTTCACACCAGCTTGTTCAAGACCCATTTCATCGGTATTCGGCCGACGTCCAACCATGACAAAAACGTAATCCGCTTCGATTTTCTTTTCTTCACCTTTTGTTTCAAAGGTTACCACAACGCCATTTTCTGTCTCTTCCACACCTTTAGCCAAGGCTTTCGTATAAAACTCGGCACCTTTTTTCTTCATGTTGCGCTTAACCAAGGACGCCATTTGCTTATCAAAAACGCCCATGCCTAAAATTTCCTCGGCACCTTCCAAAATCGTCACCTGACTGCCAAAGTTTGCATAAGCGCCGCCAAGTTCAATCCCGATAACACCGCCGCCAATCACGACAATTTTCTCAGGAATTTCGTTTAGATTAAGGGCACCAGTCGAATTTAAAACACGCTTTGAATATTTAAATGCAGGCAGTTCAATAGGACGGGAACCAGTTGCAATAATAGCATTATTAAATGTATAAGTCTGAGCAGAATCTTCATTGATTACACGAAGCGTATTAGCATCCACAAAGTATGCCTCTCCGCGTACAATGTTCACTTTATTCCCTTTTAATAAGCCTTCAACACCGCCGGTTAATTTTTTTACGATACCAGCTTTAAATTCTTGAACTTTCGAGAAGTCAACTTTTACATTTTCAGCTGTAATTCCGAATCCCTCGGAATGAAGGGCAGTTTCGTAACGATGACCTGCAGCGATTAAAGCCTTCGAAGGAATACAGCCGACATTTAAACATACTCCGCCTACATATTCCTTTTCTACAATTGTTACTTTTTGTCCTAATTGGGCCGCACGGATAGCTGCCACATATCCACCAGGACCAGAGCCGATGACTATAGTTTCTGTTTCAATTGGGAAATCTCCAACTACCATTTTTTTTACGCCTCCATTAACAATAGTTCTGGGTCGTTCAATAATCGCTTGATATGATTTAGTGCATTCTGAGCAGTTGCACCGTCAATCATGCGATGGTCGAAACTTAAGCTGATGGCTAATACAGGGGCTGCAACGATTTCGCCATTCCTTACAATTGGTTTCTCGGCAATTCGGCCAATTCCTAAAATAGCCACTTCAGGATGGTTAATCACTGGAGTAAACCATTGTCCTCCAGCAGAACCGATATTACTGATTGTGCATGAACCGCCTTTCATTTCATCAGGAGCCAGCTTTCCGTTTCTAGCCTTGTCAGCCAATTCATTAATTTCTTGTGAGATTGAGAAAACGGATTTACGGTCTGCATCCTTAACAACTGGAACCAATAGACCTTTTTCAGTATCAGCAGCAATACCAATATTGAAGTAGTGCTTATGAACAATTTCCCCCGCAGCATCGTCAATTGATGTATTTAAAACAGGATATTCACGCAATGCACTTGTTAAAGCTTTTACTACATATGGAAGGAAGGTTAACTTGATGCCTTTTTGGGCAGCAACTTCCTTGAATTTTTTACGGTGTGCAACAAGCTTTGTTACATCCACTTCATCCATTAATGTGACATGCGGAGCAGTATGTTTGGAATTGACCATCGCCTTAGCAATAGCTTTACGGATTCCGCTTAATTTCTCGCGAGTTTCCGGATATTGCCCTTGCGGAATTTGTGCTGCTGTTTTAGGCGCTTCAGCCGTTTCGGCAACTTCAGCTGCAGGTGCTGCTGCTTGAGGTGCTGCTGCTTGTTGTGCACCGCCGTTTATGAATGCATCAATATCTGCTTTTAGAATCCGGCCATTTTTCCCAGATCCAGCCACTAAAGTGATTTCTACACCTTTATCACGTGCATATTTACGAACAGATGGCATGGCAATAATGCGTCTATTAGGATCCACATCAGCCTGGGGTTGTGCCGATGCAGCTTCTTGAGGCTGTACAGGCTGAGCTGGCGCTTCTGCAGGTTTCGTATCTGAAGAAGGTGCCGGCTGAGGAGCTGCTTGTACCTCTGGCTGCGGCTGTTCTTCTGCATGGTCTCCTTTAAATTGTAAGTCTTCGTATCCCGGTGCATCAAAAGTCACAAGAACTTGTCCTACAGTTGCTACCGTTCCTTCACCAACTAATACTTCAATTACTGTTCCTTCAACAGGGGAAGGAATTTCAACTACAGCTTTATCGTTTTGGATTTCACAAAGGACGTCATCTTCTTTTACCTGATCCCCAGGTTTGATAAACCATTTAACAATTTCCCCTTCGTGAATACCTTCACCGATGTCAGGCATTTTAAATTGAAATGACACTGGTATTCATCCTCCTATTTCGCTTATGGTTTGCTTTTAGTTCAAGGACAATAGGGAAACAGTTAAGCCCTATTTCCCTTTTCATTAAAATGTTAATACTTTTTTAGCTGTTTCAATTACATCTTTGTAATTTGGAAGCCAAACAGACTCGGCTTGTGAGAAAGGATAAATAGTATCCGGCGCAGCCACGCGCAGTACTGGTGCTTCCAGGCTTAAAATTGCGCGATCATTGATTTCAGCCACTACATTGGCAGCAACACCGGCCATTTTTTGTGCTTCTTGAACGACAATCGCACGGCCTGTTTTTTCAACTGATGCAATAATCGTGTCGATATCAAGAGGGCTGATTGTACGCAAATCGACTACTTCAACAGAATGTCCTTCCTTCGCTAACTCATCTGCCGCTTTTAAAGATTCATGCACCATTGCACCATAAGTAATAATAGATAAATCAGTACCTTCTCGTTTTACATCAGCTTTACCAAGCGGGATGGTATACTCTTCCTCTGGCACCTCTTGACGGAACGCACGATAAAGCTTTAAATGTTCAAGGAAAATGACAGGGTCATTATCACGGATTGCTGAGAGCAATAATCCCTTTGCATCATATGGAGTAGAAGGAACAACGACTTTTAACCCTGGAGTTTGTGCCATCAAGCCTTCTAAACTGTCAGAGTGAAGCTCTGGAGTGTGTACGCCGCCGCCAAATGGAGAACGTACAGTAATCGGCATATGATAACGCCCGCCTGAACGGTAGCGCATACGGGACATTTGTCCAGCAATAGAATCCATTACCTCGAATACAAAGCCAAAGAATTGAATCTCGGGGATAGGGCGGAACCCTGTCATTGCTAGACCAATTGATAACCCGCCGATTCCTGATTCAGCAAGCGGAGTGTCAAATACACGTTCCTCGCCGAATTCTTTCTGAAGGCCTTCAGTAGCACGGAATACACCGCCGTTGACACCGACGTCTTCTCCGAACACTAAAGTTTGAGGGTCATTTTTCAACTCTGTACGAAGTGCATCAGTAATTGCTTGAATCATTGTCATTTGAGCCATGACTTACTTCGACTCCTTTGCTTGATAAATTTCATTTTGTTCTTTTAAATTAACCGGCATTTCCTCAAACATAATGGATATTAAATCGGTAACCTTTTGTTTAGGAGTCGAATCCGCCTTTTTAATTGCCTCTTTAATATCTTCTTTTGCTTGTTCAATTACTTCATTTTCTTTTTCTTCACTCCATAATCCTTTCTTTTCAAGGAATTTACGGAAACGGACAAGCGGGTCTTTCTTTTCCCATTCATTATCAAGATCAGCAGTACGGTAACGTGTTGGATCGTCACCAGCCATCGTATGTGGTCCATAACGATAGGTTAATGTTTCAATTAAGGTAGGCCCTTCGCCGTTGATTGCACGATCACGAGCATCTTTTACGGCAGCATATACAGCAAGCGGGTCCATTCCATCGACTTGGATACCAGGGATTCCAGCCGCCATCGCTTTCTGAGCAATTGTTTTAGCTGCAGATTGCTTTTCAACTGGAGTGGAAATCGCAAATCGGTTGTTTTGAACTATGAAAATAGCTGGCGCCTTGAATGCACCTGCAAAGTTAATTCCTTCATAGAAGTCTCCTTGGGACGCGCCTCCATCACCTGTATAGGTAATCGCAACAGCCTTCGTGCCGCTCTTTTTAAGTCCTAATGCCACACCTGCTGTCTGCACGTATTGGGCACCAATAATAATTTGTGGAGATAAAACATTAACGCCCTCAGGAATTTGGTTACCATGAAAATGTCCGCGTGAAAACAGGAATGCTTGGTAAAGTGGCAGTCCGTGCCAAATTAACTGAGGAACATCCCGATAGCCAGGTAAAATAAAATCTTCTTTCTCTAACGCAAATTGTGATGCCAACTGGGATGCTTCTTGTCCTGCTGTTGGTGCATAGAAACCCAAACGGCCCTGGCGATTTAGGGAAATGGATCTCTGGTCTAAAATTCTTGTGTACACCATCCGACGCATAAGTTCCTGAAGCTGTTCGTCTGTTAATTCTGGCATTCCGCCTTCATTAACAACTTCCCCTTCTTCATTTAAGATTTGGAATGTTTTAAACTGTTCTTCTGCTGCTTGGAGTGACTTAACTGCATCCAACGGCATATTTTTAGTTTTAGAAGCCATCGTGGTCACATCTTCCTTTCGTTATTTAAATACTTATTATTAAAAATAAAATCCACTACGTTAGGTTACCCAAAAAAGCAGGAAAATGGGGTATTCCAAATTTTTTCAGAAAAAATCATAAACCTAACTCTGCATATATCTGTATTAATATTTCCAATTGAAATTATTAATACAATATCTCATTCCATAACCGAGTTTACACCATCCAATCTGAAGCGTCAAATCCTTTACATCATAATTTTTCAACACATCCATATTAGTTATCCTTCTTCCATTAGGATAACCTGTATTAATTCACAACCTGCATCTGTTATATAAAAAACACCGGTTTTCTGGAGTTGTTATAATATAGAAAAAGCCAGCCTTGTTTTTAGGCTGACTTTTTAGTGTCATTTATTAGATGGTTTTATTCCTGCCTGTTTATAGAAAGAAAGCTTTGTCGCATTGTATTCTTCCGTTAACTTGTTAAAACTTTCGTTTGCGGCAAGAACCTTTTTATACGTCTCATTTACTTTTATAACTTGAGCTTCCAGAGCATCTAGCGGGAGCTCTTTGTTTTTAAACATTTCATACAATTCTTTATCATTTATTAATGCCTCGGAATAATTACTGTACAAGACATCATGAGCCCTATATCTTTGTATCATAATATCATACAGTTCATTTGCTAATTTTTTTTGTTCCGTGTCTTTTATCTGATCTTTTATTTTTTTTACCTTTTGAAATTCTTTTTCAGAGTCTTTTAAGCTGTTTGTTTCCTTTTCTAAAAGCTCTTTTCTTTTATCCGCTGACTCTAATGCCTTATCGGATAGCTTAACAATTTGCTCATATTCCTTCATCCCAAGTTTTATGATTTGGTCATAAAGGTCTTTTTCCTTCTTTTCCAGAGAAACGAGTGGTTCTTGTTGTTCTTCAAACCCTTTCTCTTTTGCAACTACCTTTTCTAGGACATCATACATTTCCTTCGTGGGATCTTTTTCATTTGTGCAGCCCGATAATATCAAAATAAGTGCGAAAATAAACAGAAAAAACCGTTTTCTTCCCATCTTAAAGCACCTTACTTTCCTTCTTATCACCCTATACTATATCTTTACTTTGTTTATTTGATAACATACCACATTATTCAAAAAGTCAAGAACCTTCACCATTAACAAATCCCATAATGTTTGATAGACTAATGAGTACACATGATTATATTCAAACTTAGGAGTGAAGATTTATGCTAACGATGGATGATATCATTCGTGATGGACATCCCACTTTAAGGATGGCAGCTGCGGAAGTTTCCATGCCGCCAAGCGAAGAGGATAAACAGATTCTTTCGAGCCTTCTAGAATATGTTATCAACAGCCAGGACCCTGAAATAGCACAAAAATATGGTCTGCGGCCTGGGATAGGACTTGCAGCACCGCAAATAAATGTATCCAAACGGATGATTGCTGTTCACTGCACAGATGACAAAGGACAGCTTATCAGCTATGCTCTATTTAATCCCAAAATCATCAGTCATTCTGTTGAAAAGGCCTATTTACAATCAGGTGAAGGCTGTCTTTCAGTTGATGAATCGATTCCGGGCTTTGTGCCGAGATATGCCCGTGTTACTGTAAAAGGCACAAGTCTAACCGGCGAGGAAATTAAAATCCGCTTAAAAGGTCTGCCTGCTATTTGTTTTCAACATGAAATTGACCATTTAAATGGCATTATGTTTTATGATCATATTGATAAAAAGGACCCTTTAAAGCCAATTGAAGGGGCAAGCGCGATAGAACGATGATGAGGCTGTTTTAAGGACAGCCTTTATTTTATTTTATTTTATGCCATCATCCTCCCTATTCCAAGTTTATCCATGAAAAATCCAGCCCATTTCACCATATAATAATAGTAAAAAAAGGCTCTCCCAAAAAATTTCAATTATCTGCCATCACCACCTTTACATTGGACAAGGATTGTTTAAAATAAGAAGTAAGGAGATGATCCACTATGTTAAAGAAGCTAAGGAAGAAGCTTTTAAAACAGTGGAAAGATTTACTCAGAAAAAAATCGATTGCCTAACAAGAAAAGCACAAGCGCCTTGGTCAGCCCCGACAAGCACAAGACAAGCAGGCCGAAAGGTTGCTTTTTAACCTTTTGGACGGATTGGTTTGTGACCTCGAGGGGCTAGGAGCTTGTGCTGGATAATAATCCTTGCGAGCCCTTCAAAGTTGCGAAGGGCTCCTTCGTTATTGTAAATTAAATAAAAACTCGCCGATTGGCGATTCTGTTAGGACGGTTCATGAGACGAAGTTGAATTTCTTATTAGCTATTAAAACATGCATTTTTACATACATTTCATAATGAAACTAAGTTTTCCACTGAAAATAATGAAAAAGATGAAAATGTTTTATATAATAGAAAAAGTCATGATGAATTAAGGAGCGAGAATAATGTTATTTAAGGTCTATTATCAAGAAAGCATTAACGAAGTCCCAGTTAGAGAAAACACAAAAACCCTTTTCATTGAAGGTGAATCAAAACGGGATGTTCTTTCAAAAATTGCGGAACGGAAATTTAATGTGGAATATGTTCAAAAGGTAACAGGAGCCTATTTAGAATATGAGCAGCAAAACGAAAACTTTAAAGTATTGGAGATATGATAATTTATGAAATTTGTTAAAAATGATCAAGCAGCTGTTTTTGCCCTGGGGGGATTGGGTGAAATTGGCAAAAACACGTACGGAGTACAATTCCAGGATGAAATTATCTTAATTGATGCTGGAATTAAATTTCCCGAGGATGAATTATTAGGAATAGATTATGTCATTCCTGATTACAGTTATTTAGTTAAAAATGAAGACAAAATTAAGGGCTTATTCGTCACCCACGGCCACGAAGACCACATTGGCGGCATACCTTATTTATTGCGCGAAGTCAATATCCCGATTTATGGAGGGAAGCTGGCGCTTGGGTTAATTAAAAATAAGCTGGAAGAGCACGGTCTGCTGCGGAATGCTAAATTAATCGAAATTAAAGAAGAAGATGTGATTAAGTTCCGGAAAACATCGGTTACCTTTTTCAGGACAACCCATAGTATCCCTGATTCCTATGGTATTGTTGTAAAAACGCCTCCGGGTCAGATCGTCCACACAGGTGATTTTAAATTTGATTTCACACCGGTCGGAGAACCAGCAAATTTAACAAAAATGGCGGAAATCGGCAAAGAAGGCGTTCTTTGTTTATTATCTGATAGTACCAATAGTGAAATTCCTGAATTCACTATGTCGGAACGCCGGGTTGGAGAAAGCATTGATGATATTTTCCGCAAGGTAGACGGACGAATCATTTTTGCCACTTTTGCTTCCAATATTCATAGACTTCAGCAGGTAACAGAAGCAGCCGTTACCTACGGCCGCAAAATTGCTGTATTTGGACGGAGCATGGAAGCAGCGATCAATATTGGTCTTGATTTAGGTTATATTAGGGCACCGAAAGATACCTTCGTTGATGCTGGTCAGATTAATCGCCTGCCGGCTGATAAAGTAACCATCCTTTGCACAGGAAGCCAAGGAGAGCCAATGGCAGCGTTATCGAGGATTGCTAATGGCACACATAGACAAATTCAAATTATTCCTGGTGATACTGTGGTCTTTTCCTCATCTCCTATTCCAGGAAACACTATTAGTGTCTCAAGAACGATTAATATGTTGTTTAAAGCAGGCGCTGAGGTAATCCATGGTAAATTAAGTAATATTCATACATCTGGTCATGGCGGACAAGAAGAACAAAAGTTAATGCTTCGATTAATCAAGCCGAAATTCTTTATGCCAATTCATGGCGAATATAGGATGCAAAAAATGCATGCTAAACTTGCTGTCGATTGCGGTGTGCAAGAAGAAAATTGCTTCATTATGGACAACGGCGAAGTCCTTGCATTATCAGAAAATACTGCCCAGGTTGCCGGAAAGATTCCATCAGGGAATGTATATATTGATGGGAGCGGTGTGGGTGATATCGGCAATATCGTTTTAAGAGACAGAAGAATTTTATCTGAAGAGGGCTTAGTAGTGGTTGTTGTGAGCATCAACATGAAGGAATTTAAAATTGCTTCCGGTCCAGATTTAATTTCACGCGGATTTGTTTATATGCGTGAGTCAGGGGACTTAATCAATGATGCACAAAGTTTAATTACCAAGCATCTTAACAAGATAATGGAGCGGAAAACAAGCCAATGGTCAGAGATTAAAAACGAAATTACCGATACACTGGCTCCATTCCTATATGAAAAAACAAAAAGAAGACCAATGATTTTACCAATTATAATGGAAGTATAAGAAAGGAACCGCTAGCGGTTCCTTTCTTTTCTACCTGTACATCCTCTTTGGCCACTTCTTCTATTGATAAAAGAATTTGATGGAACTTCTCATCCAACTTTTTATCATACTTCTCGATAGACTTTCTCCAGACAAAGGTAACTTTTATGGGCAGCCCCTTTTTTATGTATAGCTCTATTAAATTTGGTTGTTGATTTCCGCTCCAGGGGCGAGCGGTTCGCGGGCGTGCCGGGAAGCCTCCTCAGCGCTAAAGCGCCTGCGGGGTCTCCCCAGCCCCGTACTCCCGCAGGAGTCTTGGCCCCTTCCGCTCCAATCAACAGAGCGTAAAAATTAACGGACTTTCTTCTCAATTGTCGATTTACTTTGCCAAGAAGGACTTCTTAAGCTGGAAGATACTTTTGGGACAGCCTCTTTTTACATCACCTTATGTTCAAATCGGTCTATATCATTGTCAGTGCCAATAACGATCAAGACGTCATTAACATTGATCATCTCTCCTGCTTGCGGAGATACAATGATATCCTCTCCTCTTTTGATTGCCACAATATTTAAACCGTATTTTTTCCGTATATCCAAATCCATAATGGTATGTCCGCCGATTTTACCGTTTGCGACGATTTCGACGATGCTATGCTCATCCGATAACTCAAGATAATCAACAACATTACTGGAGGTCATATTATGGGCGATTCTCCGCCCCATATCCCTTTCAGGATGCACAACATGGTCTGCGCCGATTTTTCTTAAAACTTTTTCGTGATAATCATTCTGCGCTTTTGCGGTTACGCGGCTCACCCCTAATTCTTTTAGAATTAAAGTGGTTAAAATACTTGATTGAATATCATCGCCAATCGCGACAATGACATGGTCAAAATTTCGAATTCCTAAACTTTTTAAGACAGTTTCATCGGTAGAGTCACCGACAACCGCATGTGATGCTATCATTGAAAATTCATTGACCCGTTCCTCGTTTACGTCAATTGCTAATACTTCCATTCCATCATCTGTTAAGGTCCGGCAGATACTGCCGCCAAATCGTCCAAGACCAATGACAGCAAAACTTTTCTTCACAAATAATTCCCCCAGGAAATTCAATTAGTTAACTGGTATTATTTTAACATCCATCATAATTTTTATATAGATAAAGATATCAGGCATTTAATCACGGTTTCTCTGCAGCTTTCTTTTTTTATAAATAACTATGCCAGCTGCCGCTAGGATGATGAATAGTATTATTATCGGTAGATTGCCAAGAATAAAAACGACCACCCCCGAAAAGAAGGATAACAGCATATTGGTACTCTTCATAAACTGTTTTTTCGTTTTTTCCCAAGTATTTAGTTTATCCTTTTCAAGGTCTGGAACAACTATTTTATTTTCGTAGAGAGTAATATTCACAGTAGAAAATGATGTTTGATTTTCGAGATATTTCATCTTCCCTTCAATTGTTTCGATTTCCTCTTGAACAGCCGCTAAATCTGCAGAGATTTTTAAAAGTTCTTCTGTCTTAACTGCCCCATTCATAAAAGAAAGCAGACGCTCCTCCACAACCCGTTTGGATTTTAGCCTTGATTCAAGATCAACATATTCCTCGGTTACATCCTGCCCAGCAATATTTCGCTGTAGGACTTCAACTGCTTGCCCTTCTGCATCGTGTAAAAAATCTTGAAAATGTTTTTGCGGAATTCTTATCATCATGTGTCCGCTAATTTGTTCTTTTCCGGCTCTCGTAACATTCGACTCGGCAATATAACCTCCATATTGGGCTGCTTTTTCTTCAAAAGACCGGACAGTCAAGTCAAATTTCCTTACTCGGAGCTCGAGGTCCGCCTGATAGATAACCATTTTATTTTGAACCTTGAGGCTGCCCGTTTCGGCAGTCTTATTTGCGGTAGAATTATCATTAGCAGATAAAGTTGGTTTCTCTACACTCTCCGCACCTGCTGAGTCCATTTCTGCCATGTTTTCCACATTCATTTTCGCACTTTCACTTTTGCTATTGTTTGAGCTGCAGCCAGACAGGATAACCGTCAATGTCATAATAAAAATGGTGAAAAGTTTCATGACCTTTTTCATAACTTACGACACCCCTTTTCTATCAAATAGTCCATTTATTACACTGACGATTTTATAAGGGGATGGTTACATCTTTTCCTTCTGATAAAAAATAAAATATGCACTTGGTTTAAAACGATGAGACAACATTCAATTTGTCCTTGTATTGGCCCGAAATTGATTAATCTGCAGCATAGCCTCTTTACAAAGATGACAACTGATGGACCAAAAATGAACAAAGTTCGGCATTTCACCAACTAACTCATCTTAAGTTGCTTGACCATTTAAACTCAACCGTCCCCACTAACGTGAGCGTTTCCTTCCAATGAAATAGACCTAACACGAAGGTTAGGTCTAACTAAGCATGCTTTATGAATTATTACCCTTTAAGGCAATATATTTTGTAATCACTCTTACCGCAACATCGATTGCCGCTTCACTTGGTGTTAATTTGGCATGATGCAATCCGTAGGGGGAATCGACACCGAGCCAAAACATAAATCCAGGAATTTCTTTCAGCATGTATCCAAAATCTTCTCCAGTCATGGCTTCTTTACATTCTACCAATTGAACTGCATCATCCTCTTTTATAAAATTTATGAATTCCCTGGTCATTTCCTCGTTATTATACACCTGATGGTACATAGAGCCGTAGTCAATTACCGCCTCACATTCAAAACCGGCTTCAATTCCTTTTACAATCGCTTCAATCCGATGCTTAACCTTTTTCATCGATTCCGGTGACAACGTTCGGATTGTCCCCTCTAACCTTGCTTTCTCGGCAATAATGTTTTGAACAGTTCCTCCGGTGATTTTTCCAATTGTTATGACCGCACTGTCTAATGGGTTAACATTTCGGGAAACAATGGTTTGCAGTTGATTGACAAGCTGACAAGCTGCAATAACCATATCATTGGTTTGATGCGGGTAGGCAGCATGACCTCCCTTTCCCTTCAAATCAATAAACAGTTCAGATGTATTTGCGAATAATAGTCCTTCTTTCACAGCGATGGTTCCGACTGGATATTCAGGTGCAATATGAAGCGCGAGAATCATATCTGGCATCCATTCCTGCATTTCCTCAGACCTTAACATCGGTTCGGCACCGCCAGGACCTTCCTCAGCAGGCTGAAAAATAAATAATAAATCGTCTTCAATTGGGTTCTCTACAAAAAAGGTCAACACTCCAAGTGCAATACTCATGTGAAAATCATGTCCACAAGCATGCATTTGCTCGCTGTGCTGTGAAGAGAATGGAAGGCCCGTTTCCTCAGTAATGGGAAGTCCATCAATGTCGGTCCTATAACCAATTGTTTTTTTCGGGTTCACCCCTGAAACCTTGACAAAGAGGCCAGTTTTCCATTTTTTTATGGCAACCCGTTCTTGGGGTAATGAATGTATGTAAGCTAATAAATATGCTTGAGTTTTGTATTCCTGAAACCCAAGTTCAGGAATTTGATGAAGATCACGTCGGATTTTAACAAACGGATTCATGAATACCACTCCAATCTATACAGAAAGCGTGGAACAATTCCACGCTTTTTTGTCTTAATTATAATTGACGAAGTGCATCTAAAATCTCTGTTTTGGATTTTGTTTGCTCGTCAATATCTTTAATTTTTCTTGCTGGCGTTCCTGCGACCACTGTAAATGGCGGAACGTCTTGAGTAACGATTGCTCCGGCAGCGACAACCGAGCCTTTTCCTACTGTTACTCCTTCAAGAACAACGGCGTTGGCGCCAATTAATACATCATCTTCAATAATAACCGGTTTTGCTGACGGCGGCTCGATTACTCCAGCCAAAACAGCACCTGCACCAATATGACATTTCTTACCTACTGTAGCCCTGCCGCCAAGAACTGCGTTCATGTCAATCATCGTTCCTTCACCAATTACAGCCCCAATATTGATGACGGCCCCCATCATGATAATGGCATTATCGCCAATCTCTACTTGATCACGAATAAAAGCACCTGGTTCAATACGTGCATTAATATGCTTCATATCCAATAAAGGAATGGCTGAATTACGGCGGTCGTTTTCAACAACAAAATCTTCAATTTTTGCCTGATTTGATTCAAGAGCAGCGTTGATTTCAGACCATTCACCGAAGACAACCCCGGTATTACCGTTAATGAATGCTTTTGCATTGGCACCAAAGTCAATGCTTTCAAGCTCGCCTTTTACATAAACCTTTACTGGTGTTGATTTTTTGCTATTTTGGATAAAGGATATAATTTCATGCGCATCCATCATTTTCATTTTCAAAATCCCCCTATACTTGTACTAAAAAATACTTTAGCAAACAAAAGCGCTGAAAACAAGAAAAACATATGCTTTATTTAAGATTCCGTAACATATTCTTTAATCAACTCTACAAACGCTTGTACTTGTTTTAATTGAAAAGCCGACTCATAGCCAAGAAGCCATGTATCACGGCTTAAAGGTTCATTTTTTTCATTCACAAGGGGAATTTTGCTAATATCACTTTCTGCCTTTGTTAAGGTTATTCCAGGCAGGATCGCATAGCCAATCCCATTAAAAGCCATTTGCTTACAGGTTTCAATTTGGTCAACAACAACGGTCCTTTTCGGTGTGGTTTTAAAGTTCCGCATCCACCAATCCTGTATCTCTTGATAATAATTAGAGTCACTCTTAAATTGAATAAACGGGCGGTCTGTTTCAAGGATTTGATCCGGATTGGTGATTTCTCTATCCACCAAATACAGCGGATCGTAAAACAGGTGTACCTTAACCCCCTTCCAATCAGGTGTACCGCGAATAATGCCAACATGGACCTGGTCGTCATACAAACAGTTTAAAATTTCACTGCTCCAGCCTGTCACTAGTGAAAGTTTTACTTGGGGATATTTATCGATAAATTTCTTCAGAACTTGCGGCAGCCAGTTTTGCCCGACAATAGAGGCTACAGCAATTTTTAACGTACCCGATACGCCCTCTTGCAGGGAGTAAATTGTTTCCCGCACCTTTTCCTCCTTTTTCAGGACCTCGTTTACAAATGCTATCACATGTTCACCGGCAGAGGTCAGCGCTAATCCTTTTTGTGAGCGGATAAAAAGCTTAGTTCCCCAATCCTTCTCGATGGTTTGCAGACGCTGTGAGAGGGCCGGTTGGGAAACAAACAGCCGTTCCGAGGCTTTGCGCATATTCATTTCCTGTGCCAAAACAGACAGTAATTGAAATTCCGACAATGATGACACTGTTTTTTCCCCTCCTCTTTTACCTGCAAAAAATAGCCCCCAAAAAGGGGGCCTTGCTTTCCATAAGTTATCTATTACCGCGCTTGATAAACAAATTTAATTGATTTAATACCGTGCTTCTTGGTAAAATCCCCTCAAAAAACCCATCTTCTGTCTCAACGCATAGAAATGGGTGAGTAACGAGCAAATCTAAACATTTATTAAATGGGGAGGATATTGTGACTCTAGGTATAGACTTTTTCATAACTTCTTCTACCCGTCTTTGTTCAAGCTTTTCAAATTCAATTCTTTCAAGACCTAAAATGGAATCCATTATAATGGGTGTACTAATTAAACCTTGAAGCTTATAGGATGGATCCAAAACAGGAATAGCCGTGTAGCCGCTTTTCGTTAAAACCAACAAAGCATGTTCCACACTATTTCCGATTTGTACATGTGCTACCCGCTCAGATGGAATAATCAAGTCCTTTATCATTAATTCCAGAAATTCCCCGCTGGGAAGATTAATCATCACCGAAAACTCCTCATGTTTGTTTTTCTACAGACTTATTTTATCATAGTTTTCGGACCTCATGTTACAATTTAAAACTAGTTAAAAAAGGAACCATTCAGGTTCCTATTGAATCAAGTCAAAAATTTCGATTGTAATCATATCAATATTATCAAATTGATATCGTTTTGGCTTTTCCTTCTCAAGATAGACCTCTAACTCAAATGTTTCTGTTTTTGGATGGAAAGTGACTTGACATTTCCTTTCTCCATTTACCTCAAAATAACGTTGCGCCGGCTCTCCACTAGCGGATTGTTCTTGAAGATTTTTTAATCTTGTTAATATACCTTGAAGCTGTGACATGGGCTTATCTCCTTTCAAACACAAACAAGCATTTCTATAAATTTAGGTTTTGCATTTGACATGTTTCTATCCTAATGAATTATTTTTATCAATAAAAAAGTCATCTTTTAAACATGCCAATATTAAAAGAATAAAATAACGACATCTATTTGTCCAAATAAAAATGAAAAAATTGGCTAAAAAATTTTAAAAACGGAAAAAGAAGGCCCTCATTGACTGAGACCTTCTCAAAAAAATCTGATTGCTATAAAAAGTATGATAAACAAAGCCAGTGCAAAGAAGATGCCGTAGGATAATAAAATAGGGTTTTTAACATATACATTTTTTTGAATTCCTTTGTCTAACTGGGTATCAAATTCACCCTCCACAGCTTTTTGCTGCCTGCCAAGTGCAAGTGTATAAATGAGGGAAACAGCCAAAATACCAACAATAAGAACGGCAACCGTCATTTCAAAAAGAGTCATTGAGCATTTCTCCTTTAAAGATAAACTATATCTTTAAATTGCCACTCCATGACACATTCTATTCTTACAGCAATTGATCGTGTTCAAACAAATATTGGTATGAAATATCTATAAATAAGTATTCACTTCCATTGATGGGAAACGAAAAGGTTCGAATCGGCTCACCGGTTTCAATATCACTATAAAGGTCCGACAAAATGCCTTTTCTTTCATTTCGCATTTTGATGATGTTCTCTAGAAAATACGGTCTCCAGCTCCAGTTTTTATTGATATATTCAGTCTGGATGCTCCAGCCTCCGGCTTCCTTAAAAAGATTGGCCGACTTTTGAAAGCCGTCTTCATCACAAATATATAACCGAAAAACAATGTGATCCATTTCTTTTCCAAGGGCATGCAGGAGCTCTTCATAGCCGGACTTCCGGTTCTTCGTTACAATTTCCTGAACCTTTGCTTGAAAATATTCAGCAGTTGTATAAACAGCTTCCAATTTTCTTTTTTCATATACAATAAAGTCATGGAATTTTTCCTTTAATCGGGGTTTTAAGAAATCCCGGCTGATAAATTCCGCGGCTGGAGGGTGCAAATAGAAACCCTGATAAAAACGGCCGCCATTTTTCCAAGCAAACTGCAGTTGGTAGCTCATCTCAATATTTTCAAACAAGAGCGTTGCTCCAATTTTTCTAGCAAGGATCGACACGGAGAATAAAACATCATTGAAATTGGTACCAGTTGAGGTTGATTTTAACGCTTCTAAGTTAATTTTTAAAATATCCGGTTCAAGCTCCCCGATTCGTTCAAAAAAATGGTTTTCACTGCCAAGGTTTGCAATGGCAATTTTAATTCCATAGGTCCGATAATATTGCAAAAGATTATCAAATTGGTCTAAATCTCCTGAATAGTTATGATCAGAAATTTCAAGGACAATTCGACTTAACTTAAAACCCTTGCTTTCAAATTCTAAAAGCTCCTGCAGAAATGGTTCACCATGTCCATACATAAGCAACTCAGCATTCCGGTTAAGGAATATGCTGACATCTTCATCCAGATCCTCTGCCTTTTCCAGCGCTTTTCGAACTAAAAGCAAATCAACTTCGAATTTATATTCTTCAGGAATTTGTTCATCACAAAAAAAGGGACCTAAGCTTATAACATTTTCTGCTGATTTATATCTTCCTAACACTTCATAGGCGATTACACGCTGTTCATCGGCACTAAAAATCGGCTGGAAATAAGGAAAAACATCATTTAAATTTGAGAGTATTTCCAGTGCATCCATCCAAAGTACCTCCAAAAAATTGTTAATTTTATTATACCATACGCTAATAAATTACCGTCTGTTCTTTGCCAAAAGGATACCATTATAACCCCAAAGAAACAATCAAACAATATGGTTAGCTCTTCAAAAAAGAGGAGGTAAGGATGTGAAAAAGCTATGTCTATTCGCTTTAATCCTTCCATTGCTTGGGTGCAGCCATTTTGATGAAAATAACAAAGTGAGTTCTAAGCAAAACAATATTAAGCAAGAACCTCCGATCATTGAGGATGACAAATCCAAGAACGTCTCTTCTACAAAAGAGGAAAATCGCTCCTATAATTTAAATGACCTAAACAGTCAGATAATAAATATAAACCAAGAAAAAGAAGCAGTAAAACCCTTTGTAAAAAAGGAATCCACTTTATTGGATGTTATCTTGATCCGGCAAACACCAGAGCTTAGAAACGGATGTGAAGTGACCAGCCTAGCGATGATGCTAAACTATGCCGGGGTTCAAACAAACAAAATGGAGTTGTACCGGTTGATAAAAAAAGACCCCGATCCGCTCATCAAATCACCAAAAGGTGATTTCTTGCATTGGGGGAATCCCGATCACGGATTTGTTGGTGATATGACCGGGAAACAACCAGGGTATGCTGCCTTTGAGCAGCCAATGATTGATTTAATAAATCAAAAGCTACCGGGCAGAGCGGTTAATTTGACCAAGCAGCCATTTGAAAAAATATTGGAACATGTTTCAAGTGGGTTTCCTGTCGTAATCTGGACAACAGGTGATTATCGTCTCCCAGATAGGTGGGAAGCCTGGAATCATGGAAAAGAATATATAAAAACACCGCTTGATTTGCACGTCGTCTTGCTCGTCGGCTATGACGCGGGTAATGTTTATCTGAATGATCCACTTTCAGGAAGGAAACAAGTCAAAGTAAACAAAGAGCAATTCATTGCTTCATGGAATGCCCTAGAAAATCGGGCCGTTAGTTATAAATAAACAACAAAGAGCAGCCAACAGGCTGCTTTTTTGTTGGTATCTTTTATGACTTTTCAGAATAAACACTAACATGAGCCTTTATTCTTGCAATAAGCTTTATTTTTTCCGAAATTACATAAGGGACTCTAATAAAACAATAGGCTGGTAATAAAAAATGTTTCATAATCTAACTCGGAGGACATTTATTAAAAGAACTTTTGGTTCCCTGCTAACAGTCTTTGGAATAGGTGCAGGGGGATATTATTATGCAAATCGAATTGAACCATCTCTTCTTGAAATTAAACAATTGGAAATCATCCATGAACGAATACCCAGCAGCTTTAACGGAAAAAAAATAGTCCAATTCAGTGACACCCATCTCGGCTTTCAATATTCCTTGGAAAAGTTTACAGGTTTAGTTGATACCATAAATGACCTCCAGCCGGACATTATTGTATTTACGGGCGATTTAATGGACGAGCCAAATAAATATTTGAAAACGAATCAGCTCGGGCCAATTCTAAAGAAATTACATGCGCCATTAGGAAAGTATTGTATATATGGGAACCATGATCATGGGGGATACGGCTCAGAAATATATCGGGAAATTATGAACACAGCGGAGTTTACTATCCTGTTAAATTCATCAGTTTCAGTTGCCTTAGAGGATAACAGTTTTATCAACCTGCTTGGGATTGATGACCGCATGCTAGGCAGACCTGATATAACCACTGCCATAAAAAATGTTCCAAAAACTTGTTTTAAAATATTATTATCACACGCGCCAGATATGGCCGATACAGCAAGTGAATACCCTATTGAATGGCAGCTGAGCGGACACAGTCACGGCGGTCAGGTTAAACTTCCGTTTATCGGCGCTCTAGTTATTCCACCTTTTGCAAAGATTTATCAGGAAGGTCATTACATTGTCCGCGGCCGCCATGAGCTAAATCTTTATGTAAATAGGGGAATCGGCACAACACGCCTGCCTTTCCGATTTATGGCCAAGCCAGAGCTTACCGTGTTTACTTTAAAAAATTAAAAAGCGCTCTTCCAGCAAGGCTGGCGGGATAGGCTCAGAATAATAAAAACCCTGAATTTTGTGGCAGCCCGCCTGAATTAAAAATTCAGCCTGTTCTTTCCTTTCAACGCCCTCGGCAATCACTTCAAGGCCAAGACTCCTGCCAAGATGGATAATAGTCGATGTGATTGCTGCATCCTTATTATCGTCTAATATTTCCTTGATGAACGATTGGTCGATTTTCAGACAATCAAGCGGGAACCTTTTCAAATAGTTTAACGATGAATACTCTGTTCCAAAATCATCAACTGAAATTAAAAGACCCAAGTCCTTCAGCTTTCTTAGAAGGGGGATTGTTTCCTTCATGTCCCGCATAATACCTTCGGTAATTTCAATTTCTAATGACGAAGGCTGAACTGAATATTTATTAATCATCGATTGAATAAAAGAAACCAAATTAGGCTGTTGAAATTGTTTCGGTGAAATATTTAAAGCAATCCGTATACCCATGATTCCTTTATCATTCCAGCTTTTAATTTGTTTACAGGCATTTTCTATTACCCAGTTCCCTATTGAAACAATGAGGCCTGTATCTTCAGCGATTGGAATAAAAACCCCTGGGGCAATCCAGCCGAACTCTGTATTCTTCCAGCGCAGAAGCGCCTCAAAAGATGCAGCTTTTCCGGTCAAGACATCTATTTGAGGCTGATAATACAATGTAAGCTCGCCTTTGTCTATCGCTCTTCTTAGATGAGTTTCCAAAGTTACAATATTGGAAAATAACGAATTCATATCTGATCGATAAAATTGGTAATGTGCCCTGCCTCTCTCTTTTACGCGAAAAAGCGCTTCATCCGCATTCTTAATTAACATTTCTGCATCTTTCCCATCATTTGGGTACATGCTGATTCCAATGCTTGGAGAGATAAAATACTCATGAGAATTAAAATAAAAAGATTGAGAAAAGGAAGTAAGCAGCTTTCCTATAAATAAATTAGCCCCAGAGCGATTTGTGTTAAGCAATAGAATAGTAAATTCATCCCCACCAACCCGATAAATAAAACAGCATTCATTTTGGAATTGTAATAACCGATTGGAAACCTGCTTTAAAATTTCATCCCCAGCCAAATGCCCAAGAGTATCGTTCAAATATTTAAATCTGTCTAAGTCGATTGAGATTAAAGCAAACTCCTCAGCCTGATAATGATAATGGTCAGCCGGGATACGTTCATTTAAATGATCGAGCAGGGCCCGGCGGTTATATAATCCCGTTAATTGATCATGAAATGCCATGAATTTTATCATTTCCATGTTTTTTGCCTGCTCTGACAAATCTCTTAAAATTATGTAGACCCCGTTTATTTCTCCGTATACGGCAATTGGTACTGTTTTTATATGTACAATGAGCCGTTTCCCTTTATTGTTCAAAATTTTACAATCCAGGGACTCAAGAGAAAAACCGGAACACGTTTTTTCGATAAGACTTTTAAAATTTTCCAAATCATGGTCATCAATTAAATCATAAATCGACCGATTTGAAAGATGCCTTTGCAATGCCCCCGTCAAAACAGCAGCCGCAGGGTTGGCTTCGATTATCTTTCCTTCCGGGCTAATGATAATAATCGCATCCAAGTTATGGTCAACTATAGACCGGTAACGCTGCTCACTTTCGCGGATTCTTTTTCTCTCAAGGGACCATTCTGTAATATCTCTTGTTACTGCTATAATATAACGGATGACGCTATCCTCATCATAGATTGGAGTTAAAATGGATTCCCCGTAAACCTCTTTCCCGTTATCGCCATAAAATACATCGTCAAAAGTAATGATTTCCCTTTTTTTTAATAGTTTCTCATACATTCGCTGAAGCGATTTGGCAAAATCCTTTGGCAGAACATCCTGAAAGGTTCTCCCTATTGCCTCCACATTTAGGTTTGCCTTTCTCATTCCTGCCTCATTGATAAACAAGTATCGAAAGCTAGGGCCTTCTTCCACTTTCACGACAAATACCAAATCCTGTATATATTGAAAAATAATATCGAAGATGATTTCCTGTATTTTTGGCCCGGCTTTCCCGGATTCAATTTCACTTATAAAAAACTGATTGAATTGGGTCATATCATCATCCTCACGAAAAAATAAATTTTTTCATTATCTATACCATATTTCTAAATTTATTTTACAACGAAATAATTTGTTTGGAACTAATTTATAGAAAATAATGACTATTCTACGAAAATTTTTCCTCTTTTACTTATTGTATTTCTATTTTCCTTAAAAAAACGGTATAATATAATTGTCTAATAAAGAAAGGAGATATGATTTTGAATCCCGACCAGAAACCCCCCCATAAAAAAGTAAACCTAACCATCGAAAACCTCTCACAAGCTGTCTTTATCGTGAATCGACATGCAAAGACAGCGCCAAATCCCAAGTTTTTGTATAAACTAAAACAAGAATCATTAAAGAAATTGATTGAAGAAGGTAAAGCAAAAAAAGTCGGTCTTCACTTTTCCGAACATCCAAGAAATAGTCAGCAGCAATCCGATGTTTTAGTAAAATGCGGAAATTACCTATTCCACATTCCGCCTACCAAGAGTGACTTTATGGATCTTCCTCATTTAGGAAAATTGGACGGACATATCCGAAATCCAAAGGCAGTACTGTCCCTTAATGCAGCAAAAGCCCTGTTGCAGGCCTATACTGGGATAACTGAGCTAGATCCTCCGCCAGGCAGCCCTAGAAAAAGGCCTCGGACCTACCAAAAACCGATCTTTAAAAAATTGGGTGAAAGATATTCATAGTGGATTAAAAGCCGGACTTTTCCGGCCTTTTTCATTTGTTCTAAATAGTAGCAACAACTCTAGTATTTATTCTATAATTAAGCAAAAATAACTTTTATTGATTTTATCGCGGGAAGGACGGACAATTTTGGAGCATTTACTTAATAAACGTGTAAAAAATATTGAAATTTCAGGGATTCGAAGGTTTTCCAATATGGTTTCCCATGTTGAGGACGTAATTTCCTTAACAATCGGACAGCCTGATTTCCCTACTCCTGAGCATGTAAAAAAAGCAGGTATCGAAGCAATTACTGATAATTTTACCTCTTATACACATAATGCTGGAACAATAGAATTAAGAAAGGCTGCTTGTGAATTTGTAAAGAAAAAGTATCATTTGGACTACCAGCCGGAATCGGAAGTAATAGTCACTATGGGAGCAAGTGAAGCAATTGATATTGCCTTAAGGACCATCTTAACAGAAGGCACTGAGGTTATTTTACCCGGACCGATATACCCAGGTTACGAACCGGTGATCCGAATGATGGGGGCGCATCCGGTCTATAGCGATATTCGCAAAAATCAGTTTCGGTTCACTCTGGATATGATAAAACCATACATAACAGAAAAGACTCGCTGTATCGTCCTCCCTTATCCATCAAATCCTACCGGGGTAAGTCTAAACGAAGGTGAGTTAAGGGAAATAGCGGATTATTTAAGGGATAAAGATATATTCATTCTTGCTGACGAAATATACAGCGAGCTTTCCTATAACCAGACGCATTATTCGATCGCAAGCTTTCTTAAAGAACAAACAATAGTCATTAATGGATTATCTAAGTCCCATTCGATGACGGGCTGGCGAATCGGCTTTTTGTTTGCTCCTGAAAATATTGCAAAGCATATCTTAAAGGTTCATCAATATAATGTTTCATGTGCAAATTCCATCGCTCAAAAAGCTGCATATGAGGCGCTTACAGCAGGATTTGATGACGCTCTTTCGATGAAACAGGAATATGAAAAGCGTCGTGATTATGTCTATCAGCGCCTTGTGATGATGGGTTTTGAAGTGGTAAAGCCAGACGGTGCCTTTTACTTCTTTGTAAAAATCCCCAGCACAATTGCTTTAAATAGCTTCGATTTTGCATATAAACTTGTGAATGACGCAAAAGTAGCAGTAGTGCCCGGTAGTGCTTTTTCTGAATACGGAGAAGGGTTTTTCCGTTTATCCTTTGCCTGCTCAAGGAATACTCTTGAAGAAGGGCTCAATCGAATCGAACAGTTCCTGAAAAAGTAAAAGAGGCCATCGGCCTCTTTTACTTTTTTAGGGATCTCACCCCTTATATTTTCCGTTGTTTTTCGCTGCTTTTACCTTTTTAGCCTTATCATGATGAATTTTATTTGTATCGGTCGAGCCCATTTCGTGGGCAAATTCTTCATTTAATACTGCAGAATCAAAACCTTTTTTGTTTTTTTGCTGCGGATCGTTTTTCTTTGTTCGCTTTGCCATCAAGCATTCCTCCTATTTTAGTTTCTAGAATAGTTTCATGTAGGCAGGAGGAATTTATGCCTGGCAGTTTGTGGCCGGTCTGCTACTTTTTCCAGTACTTATATAAAGCTTGTGTGCCACTATTTTCTTCACCAAGTAAAGCTAATTTATCATACATGGATTTTGCCAAAGCCAATCCTGGCACTTCCATATCCATACGTTCAGCCTCATCCAAGGCTATTTTCATATCTTTAATAAAATGCTTTATGTAAAATCCAGGCTCAAAATCCCCTTTTAACATTCTTGGCGCCAAATTGCTCAATGACCAGCTTCCAGCAGCACCTGCAGTGATACTTTTTAAAACAGTATCTGGATCAAGTCCCGCCTTTTCTGCATAAATAATGGCTTCACAAACACCTATCATATTAGAAGCAATCGCAATTTGGTTGCACATCTTGGTATGCTGTCCTGCTCCTGCCTTTCCTTGGTAAACAATATTGGTTCCCAACAATTTTAATAGCGGGTGAACAGCTTCAAAGGCATCATAGTCTCCGCCAATCATAATGGAGAGCTTTGCATCCCTGGCACCAATATCACCGCCGGAAACAGGAGCATCAATCGCATGGATGTCTCTTTTTTTAGCCTCATTGTATATTTTTTCAGCGAGAGAAGGTGAAGAAGTCGTCATATCAATATAATAGCTGCCCGGAATTCCTCTTGGAATTAATCCGTTTTCACCCAAATAGACCTCCTCATCATCGTTTGGATACCCTACCATCGTAATGACCACGTTCGCCTTTTCAGCAACGGCCCCCGGGGATTCTGCCCAGAAAGCTCCTTTTTCGATTAATCCTGCAGCTTTTTCTTTTGTTCTCGAATAAACCATTACAGGAAATCCGGCAGCGAGCAGATGACCTGCCATGCTTTTCCCCATCACACCTATTCCAATAAAACCGATTACTGTATTATCTGGTGTTAACAAAAAAATCTCTCCTCTCATCTATTTGTTATTATTTTAGCATTTTCCTTCAATATTATCGTAATAAAAAAGACCGAACTAGTTTATTCCGGTCTTACAGTTCAGACGAAAAATTTGTTAAAAAGGCTCTGCCAAAGACCTTTTTGTTATTGAACACTTCGATAGAGACAGCGTTATTCTGTTCAATCATATTTTGAAGTTCTTGGATATGCAAATCCTTTTGCAGCGGAATCGGTTCCATAAAAATATATTTCTCCTTGTTTCCTTTAACGTCTATATATTCTCCGTTAATAACCTGCTCCTCACCATAGACAATTTCCCGCCTTCCGATGGCAGCCGCCAAGCAGTCATCATGGATGGTTACTTTCACCTTATATAATTGGTGTCCCTCTAAAATTTCATTGTTTATTCGAAAGCGAAATTGGATTTCGTTATTTTTCGTTAGCAGCGCATCCGCATAACGGTTTGCAATTAATTCATTGGAAGTCAGTACTCCACATCCGCCTAATAAAAAAGACCCAATAATGATATAGAGGCCTAAAATAACTTTAAACTTTTTATTCATTTTGACCACTCCTTTATATCTAACACCATCGCCAAAATTTTTTGGTGTTAAACATAAGGAGAAGCATAAATTCTTTCTATCAATTACCGTGTTATTTATTTAGTAATATAGACCTCACAACAGGCCTGTTATCAGAGACAATCAATTCATAATATTATATCCATTCAAAAAAGAGGCTGCCCCTAAAGGATAAACTCTTGGGACGCCTCTGTCATACTTTGCTTTAAAATGTATGGGCTAAATCCTTTGCGCGCGCAATTGCTTTTTCTTTGATTTCCTGAGCCTTGTCAGGCATGGCATTATGCCCTTCCACAAACAGTCCTTCGAAGGAAGGTACACCGAAGAAACTCATCATGACACTAATATAACGGTGCCCCATTTCCATTTCTGCAGCAGGACCTGAGGAATAAAAACCACCTCTTGCTTGGATATGCAAGGCTTTCTTATCAGTTAATAGACCAATTGGACCTTTCTCTGTATATTTAAATGTTTTGCCTGCAACCGCAACCGAATCAAGATATGCCTTCATTACCGGCGGAAATGAGAAATTCCATAAAGGGGTAACAAAAACATACTTGTCTGCAGCAATAAATTGCTCACTTAACTCATTTAAACGTCCTACTTTTGCCTTTTCGTCTGCTGATAAATCATCAAAGGACTGTCCGGAACGAAGCTTACCCCATCCGCTGAACACATCCACATCAATCTGTGGGATTTGTTCGGAATACAAATCCAAATGAATTACTTCATCATTAGGATTAACTTGTTTGTACGTATCGATAAATTCCTTTGCTACTGCCATACTGTATGATTGTGTCTCATCGTGAGGGTGTGCTGTGATGTATAAAACCTGTGTCATATTAGTCACCTTTCTTGTTGAATTCATATGTTTATTGTGAATCAAAATTATTTTTTTAACCAAAAAATATATCTTGGATTAAAATAATTGTAATTCAGGAAAACTTTAAAATAAAAACCTGTACGTATCAAATATTCTGCTTGGATAAAAAAAATGAATTTGTCATTTTTGACAAATCCATTAGTAATTATTATTCATTTACTTCCATTGAATAAGGATTTTTACCTATATTCTTTCTCATTTCTTCGGTCATAAAGAAAGGTTCGTTTCCCACAGCTTCATTTACTGATTGATCAAGATGAAAACTGCCGTCATAATGCACTGGTTTTTGCTCCATAAATTTATCCACCCCTAAAAAGATTTACACTTAAGATGCCCAAATTTCGATCGTATTACTTAGGAGGCCTTTGAATTTTCACCATACTATAGTCACGCTATTCAGGTCTTTATAACTATTATTATAACTGAAAATTCTTGGAAAGAATAGAATTAATTAAAAATAAAAACAGTTAAAAAGGACTAGCCATAAATTAGCCAGTCCTTAAAAATTGTTTTGTTTTAATTTACTTTACAGCAGCATTTACTGCTTCAATTACCTGATCAGTTGTCTGCATGTTCAAGACCTGCTGTGCAAGCTTTTCCATATCAGATTTTTGTAGATTTTTAATCAATGAGCGTGCTTTAAGAATAGAAGTGGCGCTCATTGAGAATTCGTCAAGTCCAAGACCGAGCAGAATTGGAATCGCCGTTTCGTCGCCAGCCATTTCACCGCACATACCGGCCCATTTACCTTCTGCGTGAGCAGCATCGATGACCATTTTTACTAATCGTAAAATTGATGGGCTATATGGCTGGTATAGATAGGATACACGCTGATTCATACGGTCGGCTGCCATTGTATATTGAATCAAATCATTCGTACCAATACTGAAGAAATCTACTTCTTTGGCGAATTGATCAGCCAGAACCGCAGTTGATGGAATCTCAACCATGATACCAAGTTCAATTTTATCAGCAACCTTTTGCCCTTCTGAGTTCAACTTTTGCTTTTCCTCTTCAAGAATATTTCTTGCTGACCTGAATTCGTCTAGAGTGGCAATCATCGGAAACATAATTTTCAAGTTCCCGTATACACTTGCGCGTAACAAGGCCCTAAGCTGGGTCCGGAAAATCCCTTGCTCTTCCAGACATAAACGAATCGCTCGGAAGCCTAAGAATGGGTTCATCTCTTTCGGTAATTCCAAGTATGGAAGCTCTTTGTCGCCGCCAATGTCCAATGTCCGAACTACGACTGGCTTTCCTTCCATTCCTACTAGGACTGCCTTATATGCCTCGAACTGTTCTTCCTCTGTTGGCAGCTGGTCTCGTCCCATATAAAGGAATTCAGTACGATACAGGCCAACACCCTCGCCGCCATTTTCTTTGACTCCTTTTAAATCTTTTGGAGTACCGATGTTAGCAGCCAGTTCAACATGATGCCCGTCGGCGGAAACAGTAGGCTCGTTGACAAGCTTGCCCCATTCAGCTTTTTGCATTTCGAACTCTTCATGAACTTTTTTGTACTGCTCCACGAGTTCAGGAGTTGGGTTAATATGTACTTCACCTTTAAGTCCATCGACAATAACTAAATCGCCATTTTGAATTTCTTCGGTAGCTGTCTTGGTTCCAACGACCGCAGGAATTTCCAATGAACGCGCCATAATAGCGGAGTGGGATGTCCGTCCGCCAATATTTGTCGTAAATCCTTTTACAAATTTACGGTTTAATTGAGCTGTATCCGAAGGGGTCAGATCTTCTGAAACGATAATGACTTCCTCTGCAATCATGCTTGGATTTGGCAACTGCACGCCTAATAAATGAGCCAGTACGCGCTTAGTAACGTCGCGGATATCCGCAGCACGCTCCTTCATGTATTCATTATCCATTTGTTCGAACATCATCACAAACATATCAGCAGTTTCTTTAAGCGCCGCTTCTGCATTTATGTTCTCGGACCCGATCTTATCTTCAATCGGATTATTTAATTCAGGATCACTTAAAACTAGGAGATGAGCTTCAAAAATTGCCGCCTTATCTGCTCCAAGGTCAACCTTGGCACGGTCGCGAATAATTTCAAGCTCTGACTTGGCTTTTGCCATTGCATTACTAAAACGAATAAGTTCTGCTGAAACATCATCAACTTTTTTCTGTTCAAATGATAAATCCGGCTCAACAAGACGGTATGCTTTCGCAATTGCAATACCATTTGATGCAGCAATACCATGTAAAAACGCCATTATTCAGCTAATCCTTCTTTTTTCAATGTTTCTTCTAAGCTGCTAAGAGCATCATTTGCATCGCTGCCTTCAGCCGTAATTTTGATTTCGGCTCCCTTGCCGATCCCTAGGGACATTACGCCCATAATTGATTTTAAATTAACTGTTTTGCCTTTATATTCAAGATTAATTTCAGAATCATATCGGCTAGCAGTTTGTACTAATAGTGTCGCGGGTCTTGCATGAATTCCTGTATCAGCTGTTACTGTAAATTGTTTTTCTGTCATCTTTTATCAAACTCCTTTAATATGTAGATAAATAAAAATTAATGCCCACTTTCATAAAATAGCCAAAATACCTTCTTTAGTCAATTAAGACCTTAAAGAAATTAAAGTAAAAGAATTTAATTATATTTTCCCCTGAAAGTTCTTTAAACATGTAATGATTATTTTCTATCAAGGTAATATAGTTATGGTACAAATGGTAGAATAGCATTTTCTTTAAATTCATTCAAATATTTTGAGTTTTAATTCACAAAAACGTCAAAAACATTAAAAACCATCCAAACGGACGGTTTTATTGAGGTTTATTCTTTAGTTTCCACTCACTGCCTCAAGAGGATTATACTATTCATCGACTGGTTTAACTGCGGACATTAAAGCCTCTTCAACCAATAAGGAGTATTTCGAATTCTCATTGTCGGTCCAATCAAATTTGTCAGACATATATTTTATAACTTGTTTTTTATATTTCTGAACTAAATGTATATCAAATAAAATTGTTCCCGTGCGCCGATTTAAGAAATCAAGTGGGGAAGCAACCATTTCCTGCTCGATCGAATAAACTAGTTTGGCGAATAAATCCAATGGAAGCATGTATTTTGCTGCGTCATCCTTATCCCTGCTTAAGAGTTCAAAGACTGTGTCAATATTTGATCCGTACATTCTCGCTAATTTTTCAGCTTCTATACTCGTCAGGCCGATCTCTATCCCTTTCTGGACTTGTTTTGAAACATAAGTATTTAAATTCGCAGAACCCCCTACATTGCCGCCTGATATCGGCATATTTTTTGTCTGACATGTTGGAAGAGTTCTTCCTTCTTCTAATAGAAATTTATTTACCAGTAAATCAACAACTGTCTCCGCCATTTTTCGGTACCCCGTTAATTTACCTCCGTCGATCGTAATCAAGCCAGACTTAGACTCCCAAATTTCATCCTTTCGGGAAATTTCCGACGGGTCTTTTCCTTCCTCATAGATTAGCGGTCGTACACCAGCCCAGCTCGATTCGATATCCTGTTCCGTAATTTTAACGTCTGGAAACATATAATTAATGGCATTTATAATATACGAGCGGTCTGATTTTGTCATTTGTGGATTTACCGCATCTTCATTATAAAAAGTATCAGTCGTACCTACATAAGCTTTCCCATTTCTCGGGATTGCGAAAACCATCCGGCCATCTGGAGTATCAAAATATATTGCTTGCTTTAACGGGAAGCTCGATTGGTCGATAACAACATGAACTCCTTTTGAAAGCTTCAGTGTTTTCCCTTTTTTAGATTTGTCCATCTCGCGGATGTTATCAACCCAAGGGCCGGCAGCATTAACAATTTTTTTCGCTCTGATTTCATATTTTTCACCAGTTATCTGATCCTCAACAACTACTCCGACAAGTTTTCCATTTTCATAAATAAGCTTGGTTACCTTAGTATAATTACAAGCAATTGCTCCATTTTCAACTGCGGCCTTCATTACTTCAATTGTCAGTCTAGCATCATCAGTCCGATATTCAACATAGTAGCCTCCGCCTTTTAAACCCTCCTTTTTCACAAGGGGCTCCTTGGCTAGAGTTTCTTCTACTGATAACATGGTACGTCGTTCAGATTTTTTTACGTCTGCCAAAAAGTCATATACCCGTAGTGCAATCGAAGTGCTGAACGGACCGAAAGTACCACCTTTATGCATAGGCAAAAGCATCCATTCAGGTGTCGTTACATGAGGTCCATTTTCATACACAATGGCCCTTTCCTTACCTACTTCAGCCACCATCTTCACTTCAAATTGTTTTAAATAACGCAGCCCGCCATGGACCAGCTTCGTTGATCTGCTAGAGGTTCCTGCCGCAAAATCCTGCATTTCGACTAAGGCTGTACTCATTCCTCTAGTCGCAGCGTCTAATGCAATTCCTGCACCTGTAATGCCTCCGCCAATTACTAAAATGTCAAATCGTTCACTTTTTAGTTTAGTAGCAATTTCAATACGATTTAAATTTGAAAATTTCATTATCATTTCCTCCAATTTAATTGCCATATTATATGCAAACTTTTTTTGGGGGAAATAAAAAGAGACCACAAAAGCCATTATCAATTTTTCGATAATGTTTTGTGGTCTCTCCATTTCTCCAGACAAATTAACTTGTTATATCATACCATAATTTACTTAATAGGTATGAATTATTTAAAAACCATCGCTGCTTTTACAGCCTTTTTCCAGCCGGCATACAATCCAGTTCGGATTTCTTCTGACATGGTTGGATTGAATTGATCATCAATAGCCCATTGTTTTGAAATTTCCTCTTGGCTTTGCCAGAATCCGACTGCAAGACCTGCCAAATAGGCTGCTCCAAGTGCAGTCGTTTCATTAATGACTGGTCTTTCAACCGGTACATTGAGGATATTGCTTTGGAAATTCATTAAGAGGTTATTCTTTACAGCGCCACCGTCAACTCGTAAGGTTTTCAATTTAATACCTGAATCGGCTTCCATCGCAGATAACACATCTTTTGTTTGGTAAGCCAGTGATTCAAGCGTCGCCCTAATAAAATGTTCTTTTGTTGTACCTCGTGTCAGGCCAAAAACTGCCCCACGGACTTCACTATCCCAATATGGTGTACCTAATCCAACGAATGCCGGTACAATATATACCCCTTCAGTCGATTCCACCTTTTCAGCATAGATCTCGCTGTCCTTTGCATCCTTGAACATCCTTAATCCATCACGCAGCCATTGGATTGCAGATCCAGCAACAAATATACTACCTTCCAGCGCATATTCAACCGTGCCATTCAATCCCCAAGCAATCGTTGTCAGCAGACCATGGTCTGAACGGACAGCCTTTTCCCCAGTATTCATTAACATAAAGCAGCCTGTGCCATACGTATTTTTGGCCATCCCTTTTACGAAGCATGCCTGGCCAAACAAGGCTGCCTGCTGGTCACCTGCAACACCGGCAATCGGTATTTCTTTTCCAAAAAAGTGATAATCGATTGTGTTGGCATAAACCTCAGATGATGGGCGAACTTCAGGCAACATGGACTTTGGAACATATAATATTTCCAATAGTTCATCGTCCCATTGCAGCTCATGGATGTTAAACATCAGCGTACGGGAAGCATTGGAATAATCCGTCACATGGGCCCGCCTGCCGGACAATTTCCAAATCAGCCAAGTGTCAATTGTCCCGAATAACAATTCCCCTGCTTCCGCTCTTTCCCGCGCTCCAACAACATTGTCCAAAATCCATTTTACTTTCGTTCCTGAAAAATAGGCATCAATCAGCAAACCTGTTTTATTTCGAAAGGTCTCCTGATACCCTTTTTCTTTTAACTCATCACAAACTTCGCTCGTTTGTCTAGACTGCCAGACGATTGCGTTATAAACAGGAACTCCTGTTTCTTTATCCCAAATAACAGTTGTTTCCCGCTGATTAGTAATGCCGATTCCGGCAACCTGTTCGGGTTTCACTTCCGATTCCGAGAGGACAGCAGCTATAACGGCAAGAATAGAACCCCAAATTTCATTTGGATTGTGCTCTACCCAGCCCGGTTTCGGAAAATACTGGGTAAATTCCTTCTGTGCGGAATGAATTATTTCGCCACTTTGATTAAAAAGAATTGCACGGGAACTTGTAGTTCCCTGATCAAGTGACAAAATATACTGTTCCATATTTCCACCTCACATTTAAAAAAGGAGAACCACAAATTAGCTGCATTAAACGAGCACTCTGTGTTACTCCTTATCTGATTAGATATTATTCGTTATGGCCATTCCCTCATCTCCCGGAAAGTTTCTTTTAAATAAGTAACCCTTTTATTTTATCAAATTTCCACACTTTTCTAAACATACCAACAAAAAAGAACCCTATAAATAATGGGTTCGTTCATTTAACTTCTTGGCTCTTTTAAATATTGGTAAAGTACATCTCCATTACGCTGAGCAATGCCGCGGAAATGTTTAAAATCTTTTCTTTTTACCAGCACCTGACGGAAATCCATAAATTCTTCAACTTTAACGTAGTATTCGGAAAGCTCTCCGTTCTTAAGACGATCTAAGATATCGTTAATAGTTTCTTCCCTCATTTTTCTGCACCTCTTTCCACTACCATATTTTAACGTAAAAACCGCTTTTAAAGCTAATTTCACTCCTTAATATGAAAACGTTACCATAATCTAATTTTATTTCCAGAATTTTTTTACAAAAACATATAAGAAATTAACTAAATTGTAACATTAACACCTTTACGAATTTGGAAAAATAGTGCAAACTGTTATTTAAATAGTTTTAAAGTTTGCTAGATAAGGGAGAGAGGAAATTTGAAAAAAGCAGAGGTAGGTAATATCATCGAATTTCGTGGCGGACTGCAAGGAGTTGTTGAAAAAGTGAATGAAAATTCTGTAATAGTTGACTTAACATATATGGATAATTATCGTGATCTAGAATTAGATCAGCGTACAGTTGTTAATCATAAAAATTATAAGGTAATCAAAGAAACCGCTTACTAATTATTTGAAAAGGCAGAATGCACACAAAATGCACACTGCCTTTTCTTCTTTTTATATCAGAAAACCGATTATTTTCCTTGGTCCGCTTCTTTTGAAAGTTCTTTAAATGATTTAACCTTGCCATGAGGATTTTGATCCTGCTTTCTGACCGTCCATTCACGTTCCTTTTGACTTTCTGATTTACTCATTCTCTTCACTCCTTTCTCGATTATATTTTTTTCATTTAAAGATATTCTTATCATCGTTATTGGATAAAATGTATATTGAAATCTTTTCCTATACATATTAAGTTTTGATTTTCGAAGGAGCCTATTATGGAATTAAAAAGAACCCTGGATTTACGTCTATTAACCGGATTGATTATCGCCCATGCACTTCTCTTTTTTTCTTTTCATGATAAGGCGATATTTTGGTACATTTTTTCCGGTTCCATCCTAATACTAATCGCCTTTGCCACGTTTCAGGGAGACGTGGCAGATGAGGCCTCTTTTATCAAATATTTATTTATAGGCGTTATCTCCGGTTTATTATTATATTTGCTTTTTTGGATTGGCTATCAGCTTTTCGAAATGGCCAATTCTAGCTTTAAAAGAGATGTAAGACGTTTGTACCGATGGTTTGCCCCTTCGTTATTCTGGCACTATTTTGCCTTGATTTTAGTGGCGGCACCGGGCGAAGAGATGTTCTGGAGAGGGTTTGTCCAAAATAGACTGTTAAAATACCTGAAACCGAACATCGCCATTATTGCTGGCTCTATATTATATGGGTCAGTTCATATTTATTCGGGGTCTTATTTACTAGTGTTCGCTGCATTTGTCTCCGGCCTTGTGTGGGGGGCTTTATACTTTTGGAAAAAAAGCATGCCGCTCGTAATTGTATCTCATATCATTTTTGACATGATGATGTTTATTTTTCGACCACTAATATAAAAAGCAGCTGACCTGATCAGCTGCTTTTTGAGTTTCTTTCTGGCGGCGTAAATGGCTTCATCCAAAGGAGAATAAAAAAACTCATACAAATATAGCCGAACAATGGATATAGATAGGACAAAAGTGTTCCATAATTCACCAGGCTGATCAAGTAAGATACTGTAAAAATAGCTGTTACAGAAACCAGCGTCGGTACAGACATATATTGCTTCAGTTGGCGGTCGAGACCAAAAACATTGCCAATAACTGAAGTAAAAATCTCTCCATAAATGATAAGTACAAAAATCCAATAAAAAAACGGGGCTAAATTTCTCATAATAACTGCCATCGGAATTTCATATAATTCCAGGTTTGGGAGCATGATTAAGGTAAAGTGACTGGCAATTAATATTACCGTTAATGCCACACCACCAAGAATCCCCCCCCATTTGATTGTCCAATCGTCCTTCACTTCTGATGCAATCGGCACTAGTACCGCTTGAGCAAGTCCAAGATTCAAGGCAGCATATGAAAATGGTGCAATAACGCTTTTCCACCCATCCGAAGCATGAGGTATATACAAAAAATGCTCTAAAAAGTTTGGCATTTGCAAAGACAGAAGCATTAAAATCAGACTAAAGCCAATCATTAAGGGAACAACAAAGGTATTGACAGCAAAAAGTCCCTTAGTACCTATAAGGATTACTAAATAAGATAAAAAAATTGTGATAAACACACCTGCACTTTTAGGTAATCCCAGCTGTTCTTCAAAAACAGCCCCTGCTCCTGCCAGCATGACGGCACTTACCCCCAGCAGCATAAATAGCATAAAAAAATTGATGATGCCTCCCGCCCATTTTCCAAATAAATAATCATTAAATTCCTGGTACGATTTTGCATTAATTTGCGCAGCAATCCGCATTAGTTTTGATCCGATCACAACGAAAAGGTAGCCGCTCATTAATATACTTATAAAGCCAAAGAAACCAAACCGTGAGAAAAATTCCACGATTTCTTTTCCTGTGGCGAATCCTGCTCCTACAACGGTCCCCACATAAACTGCCGCTATTTGAAAGGCTTGATTCCAGCTTTTTTTCACATCATCTCCCCCTTATCACAAATATATGACCAAAGGGACAAACAATGACGAGCTTTTTCTCGTACGCATATTTTCCTATCATGGAAAAAATTTCTCCAAGCAAAAGGCTTGAAAGTCAAAAAAGGTCAGAGTATACTATGGTCGTAAGGTCAAATATAGTCAAAGTCAAATTGATAAAAGCAAATAACAGGGAGGTTGTTTACATGCTTTGTCAAAAATGTAATCAAAATCAAGCGAATGTACAATTAAACATGAATGTTAATGGGCAGCATCATGATTTGAAACTTTGCCATGAATGTTATACAAAGGAGAAAAAAGCATTAGGTGCTGGCTTTGGAATGAATATGAACCCATTCAACAGTTTTCCATTTGAAGAGCTGTTTGCAAACAAGAACTTTTCCCAAGGTCACATTCCAAAGGGTCAATATGCTCCTGCAGCTGAAAATAAAAACGGCCGCGGCGGCTTTATCGATCAATTTGGCCGCAACCTTACACAAATGGCTAAAGCCGGTCTAATTGACCCGGTTATTGGCCGTGATCATGAGATAATACGCGTCATTGAGGTATTAAACAGAAGAAATAAAAACAATCCTGTGTTAATTGGTGAACCTGGCGTTGGTAAAACGGCAATAGCGGAAGGGCTCGCCTTAAAAATTGCCAATGGCGATGTACCAAGCAAGTTGCAAAATAAAGAAATCTATTTATTAGATGTAGCTTCTTTAGTTGCCAATACCGGAATCCGCGGTCAATTTGAAGAGCGGATGAAGCAGTTAATTGCAGAATTACAGGAGCGGAAAAACATCATTTTATTTATTGATGAAATCCATCTGCTTGTTGGTGCAGGCTCTGCTGAAGGCTCTATGGATGCCGGCAACATTTTAAAACCTGCTCTTGCCCGCGGTGAACTTCAGGTTGTCGGTGCTACGACATTAAAAGAATATCGCCAAATTGAAAAGGATTCAGCCTTAGAACGCCGCTTCCAGCCTATCCAGGTTCAAGAGCCTGATACAGATGCAGCCATCGCCATCCTTAAAGGAATTCAGAAGAAATACGAGGACTTTCATGAGGTCAATTATTCAGACGAAGCCATCCGCGCTTGTGTGACCTTATCGCAGCGCTATATTCAAGACCGCTTTTTACCTGATAAGGCGATTGATTTACTAGATGAATCAGGATCAAAGCTAAATCTAACTTCAGATTATCGGAATAATGAACAAATCGAGGCACGACTTAAGGCAATTGCGGCAGAAAAGGAAACAGCATTGAAAAAGGAAAATTATGAACTTGCAGCAAAGCTTCGTGATGAAGAAGCTCAACTTGAAAAGGCATTAAATAGTGCCTCAAAGACGGAGCGGCCAGTTGTTACAGTTTCTGATATTCAAAAAATTATTGAAGAAAAAACAGGCATTCCGGTCGGGAAACTTCAAGAAGACGAGCAACTTAAAATGAAATCACTTGAAGAGAATTTGAATAAGAAGGTTATTGGCCAGGAGCAAGCCGTTCAGAAGGTCGCAAAAGCTGTTCGCCGCAGCCGTGCCGGATTAAAAGCAAAAAACCGTCCGATCGGGTCCTTCTTATTTGTCGGTCCAACAGGAGTTGGTAAAACAGAATTATCTAAGACTCTTGCGGAAGAATTATTTGGTACGAAGGATTCGATGATTCGACTTGATATGAGCGAATACATGGAAAAACACAGTGTCTCAAAATTAATCGGGTCTCCTCCAGGGTATGTCGGCCATGAGGAGGCTGGTCAATTAACCGAAAAAGTCCGCCGCAACCCATATAGCATTATTCTCTTGGATGAGATTGAAAAGGCCCATCCGGACGTCATGCATATGTTCCTGCAAATCCTTGAGGACGGACGCCTTACTGACAGCCAAGGGAGAGTGGTAAGCTTTAAAGACACCGTCATCATTATGACAAGTAATGCCGGCGTTGGACACAAAGACATTCGCGTTGGCTTTGGAACAACTGAAGCGGTTGAAGAAGCAAATATTCTTGATTCTCTTGGAAACTTCTTCAAGCCGGAATTTCTAAACCGTTTTGACTGCATCATTGAATTCAAATCACTTGAAAAAGAGCATATCTTAACGATTGTCGACCTAATGGTTGCCGAATTGCAGGAAACTTTAAAAGAACAAAGCATTGAATTAACCATTTCAGCAGAAGTAAAAGAACAATTAGCTGAGATGGGCTATCACCCTGCATTTGGTGCACGCCCATTAAGACGGGTCATTCAAGACCAGCTTGAAGATAAAATAACAGATTTTATTTTGGATCAGCCCGATGCGAAAAAGCTGGCGGCCATTTTAGAAGACGGCCAATTGAAGGTTATTTCAGAAGCGGCAATAATTTATTAAGGCTCTTTTCGTAAAGTTTGTTGTTTTTGGGAATAACTCTGTCCGTTCCTTTCCGCTACAGGCGCTCAGCAAACCCGCGGGGAGGAAGTCGAGCCTCCTCGACGTTCCGTCTGCAGGGTCTCGACCTTTCCTCTATTTCCCGCAGGAGTCAAGCACCTTTCGCTCCAATCCACTCAGTGTTTTCAATATAGTTAAAAGCAACAATCTCTGAGAAAAGAGTCTTTATTAAAGTGCGAAGCCAAACTGGCTTCGCTTTTTTTAACATTTGTTTTAAAACCTTATGATCGCCCTTTTCAAAAAACTCCTACAAATGTAGGGATTAAATAAATGGAAAAAATTGCTATAAAATTACGATGAAGATGTTAATTCTAAAATTTTCGACTCACAAGTACATCAGCAGAATCCATAAAAAAAGAGCGATGACTGATTAGAGGCCATCGCTCTTCTTCTTTTTACAGCTTTTTATCATCAACTGAATTTAACCACTTTTCAATTTCTCCGACCACTGATTCGACACAGCCGTTCTCAAATGGAGAAATTAAATTCGCTGCCTCCACCAGCTTAGTGAAGGACATGCTGCCGCCAAGCTTACACAGTTTGACATAATCTGCCCATGCCACTGGATGATTCTCCCTAGATCTTTTCCAGAATTGGAACGCACAAATTTGCGCAAGCGTATAGTCAATATAATAGAACGGTGAATTATAAATATGTCCCTGGCGCTGCCAAAACCCACCTTTTTCTAGGTACTCATTGCCGTCATAATCCTTATGCGGCAGATATTTTTTCTCAATTTCCCGCCATTTCAGCTTTCTCTCTTTTGGAGAAGCCCCGGGATTTTCATATACCCAATGCTGGAACTCATCAACAGAAACCCCATACGGCAGGAACAAGAGCGCATCACTAAGATGAGAAAACTTATATTTATCGGTGTCTTCTTTAAAGAACAGCTCCATCCATGGCCAGGTGAAAAACTCCATACTCATCGAATGAATTTCACATGCCTCATACGTTGGCCAATTATATTCAGGTATCTCGAATTGACGGCTCGAATATACCTGGAAGGCATGGCCGGCCTCATGTGTCAGGACATCAATATCACCGGATGTGCCATTGAAGTTTGAGAATATAAACGGCGCTTTATAATTTTCGATGTAGGTACAATAGCCCCCGCTTGCTTTCCCCTTCTTGGCAACAAGGTCCATCAAATTATTTTCCATCATAAAGGAAAAAAATTCTCCAGTTTCCTTTGAAAGATCCTGATACATTTTTTGTCCGTTCTCAATAATCCATTCCGGGCTTCCCTTAGGTACAGCATTTCCGGACTCGAACACAAAGCCTTCATCATAGAATTTTAATTTTTCGAGGCCAAGCCGTTCCCGTTGCCGATCTTTTAATTTAGATGCAATTGGGACAATAAAGTCTTTTACTTGCTGACGGAAATTTGCCACCATTTCGGCGTTGTAATCGGTTCTCATCATGCGATGATAACCAAGCTCGACAAAGTTTTTATACCCAAGCTCCTGGGCAATTTCAGTTCTAACCTTTACCAGTTCGTCATAAATCCGGTCAAAATCCGTTTCATGCTCTGCAAAGAAACCAAACTTCGCAGTGCTGGCGCGCTTACGCGTCTCCCGGTCTGTCGATTCAATAAACGGATCGATTTGCGCAAGTGTACGCTCTTCCCCTTCAAAATCGATTTTCGCCGACGCTACAAGCTTTGTGTATTCTGATGATAATCGGTTTTCCCTTTGCAGCAAAGGGACAATTTCCGGTTTAAAGGTCTTTAACTGACTTTCAGCAAGGGCGAAAAGCTGAGTGCCCCACTTGTTTTCCAATTGCGTCCGGAATTTGGATTCCACCAAAGCCTGATAATATTCTGTAATTAAACCTTCCACCTCAGGTTGGATTTCATCCATGTAATCCTGCTCATTTTTATAAAATTCATCATTCGTATCAATGGTATGGCGAATATTACAAAGATTGAACATCGTCCCCAAGTCATTTCTCAGTTGATTGATTTCATTCATGGCCCCGCTTTGCTTTTCCACTGAATCAGCGTATTTGAAGCGCTCTAATGCTTCATTGAATTTTGCCCGAACCTGGTCTAAGTTAGGTCTTATGTAAGTATACTGTTCAAAGCCCATGAAAAAACCCCCTTTTTTCATTTTTTTCGGCTATATTCATTTCGACACTATTGATTAATATTCCTTTTTGCAAAAAAAATACGACTAAAAGTCGTATTAAAATTTTCCTGCAGGCAGGCCTAATTTTTTTAACAAATCAATTGCCTCCAGCTTTTCCGTATCAGATAAACTTGACATAAGCTTATCAATTTGTTGGGCATGTTCAGGAAAAATATCCTGTATCAAATTTTTTCCCTCATCTGTTATTTGCGCAAAAATTACACGTCTATCTGTCGGGCAGGCGCTCCTTCTCAATAATCCCTTTTGTTCAAGCTTATCGACAACATACGTAATACTTCCGCTCGCAAGCAGGATTTTTGCACCTATTTGTTGCAGCGGCTGGTCGCCTTTGTGGTAGAGAAGCTCTAATACAGCAAACTCAGTTGGGTTTAAACCGCTTGCTTGGATAACTTTATTGACGTGTTCATTAATGGCTTTATAGGCTCTTGAGAGAACAATGAAAAGTTTTAGTGAAACGGCTGTTGAATCTTTTTCCATAACAACTCATCCTTTATCTTTATTGGGAAATTGCCCTCAAAGGCAAAACGCTCACAATATCTCGATTTCAAAATTATTATAAAAAAATTTCGAACCGCTGTCAATTACCGGTAAAGTCATATCCCTTAACCTAAATGTTTTATAGGGCAAAAAAAGTAAAAAAGATGGACTCTGCCATCCTTTTTACTTAATTTCTTGAATCCTTTGATATAATTCTGCCTTTTCCTCATCAGAGAGCATTCGCTCGGCCATTGGGAAGAGGACGTTTTCTTCCTTGTTAAAATGCTCCGTTAAAATATAGTAAGCATTTTGGACGTATCCAGCCAATTTTTTAAATTCATCATGTGAAGACGGGCTGGCGGCTGCCTGCTCAAGAAAAGATTTAATATGGGCTTTTGCTTGGTCATGCTCATACTCCATTACCGCGATTGGTCCAGAAGTTGTCCCAATATAAGTTCCCATCATTGGAAACAGCACACCTTCTTCTCTCTCTGAATGCGGGTCAAGCACTGCCAGAAATTCTTCTACCTTAGTAATTAACTCTTGGAAATTAGCTTCTATATCAATATCTTTATCGATTTTTTGGGTTAGACTGAACAAACCTTCCATTTGGCTTCTTAATGGAGGATGTTCTTCCTTCAACTGACTTAATCCCTTACTTCTTAGCTCAGCATTCGGCATCCCGCCGAAACCACTCATACAACTGCTCATTGCATTCACCTCTTTCAATCTTCTGCTTTTAGTATAAAAGCGCAATTACGATTATGTAGTGACAATCGTCACATCTATACCAAATTTACAACTCCACTTGGAATATTATTGACAACTTTTTGAAAACGTTTTATTTTTTTAAAAAATTATAACATTTATCACTCAAAAAAATCCTTATAGTTTCATATAATTAAGGTAGATATTTTGAAAGGGAGGTAACTATATTGAAAACCCCAAATTATCATGATTTTTATCAAACGGCATTCTTACCGATTGGTACAAATGATCTTGTTTCACTTAAGGATACAGATGCCTACATTCCAGAATCCAATTCCACACATTGGCTAATTGCCGTAGAAGGGGTCCAGCTCCCTCAGCCACGGATTTATTTTCATTGGAAAGTCAGTATATATCCAGCCGCAAATGACGGCGACTTCAATTGGAAAAAGCCGTATTATTGCTCAGAAAATATGGAACAAATGGATCATGCCATAGCCCTTGCATCCTCGCTCGCAGCCTTCTGCAATAAAGATGAACTTTCCTCGGCAGCCTTCTTAGAGAAAATAAGCTGACCTTGTAAATACTTACCTTCTAGCTTCACCCTCTTTTTAAAATCCCTTGTGAAAAAATATACATATAGTGTTAAGTGATTTACGATTAAAAGGATAAAAAAAGGTGCTGCCTGCAATAGCAAACAGCACCTTTTTTTATGCTAACCTGAAGACAATTCCATGACCGCCTTTTGGATATTCCCATTTAATATTTTGGTAAGGGCAGCCAATCCGGCAGCTTCCGCATTCGTGACAGCCTTCATAACCTACCTGCATCCGCGTTCCTTCCCACTTATATACCTCAGCTGGGCAAAATACTGTACAAATTTTATCAGGACATTGGGTCATACATACGTCATGATCAAGAACGGTAAGATGGGACTTTGTGTCACACTTAAACCTGAGAAGATACTGTTTTTCCTCAATATTCTTCGTTGACATTATTTCACCGCCTTCCATGCACGATAGAGATCTTGCAATACGCGCAGTGTTCCTCTTTGTGAGGTCATATTTTTAATAATCTGCTTTTGTTTATCACGTTTTGGAGTGCCGTCAACAGTAAAGAATTTGCTAGCTGCCTGATTCATCATTGGAACATACTCTTTAAAATATTGCGGGTATTTTTCGAATGTATGGGCCGCATCTTTGTACTTTTCCAAATCTTTTATGATAAAGCTATTATAAAGGGCCTCGCGGTAGTTATTTAACATTGATTCGCTGAAATTCCCAAAGCGGTGCGCCTCAATTACAGTCTCGGCAGCCAATAAGCCAGAATGCATCGCCATGTTCGAACCTTCACGATGAATAGCGTTAACAAGCTGGGCAGCGTCCCCAACAACAATAACTCCATTGCCAGCCACTTTAGGAACAGAGCGGTAGCCTCCTTCCGGAATGAGGTGGGCAAGATATTCAGCAGACTCGCCGCCGGCAATGAGAGGTTTGACCATTGGATGATTCTTTAAGTAATCCAGCAGTTCATATGGCTTCATTTTTGCTTTTATCATACTCGATAGTGTTGTCCCCACTCCGATATTCAAACTCTCTTTGTTGGTATATAGAAAAGCCGTACCCAGATTTCCTTTTGTGGAATCTCCAAAGATCTCAATCGTACAGCCTTGGTTGTCCTCCAAATTAAAGCGGTCATTTATTTTGTCTTTTGGAAGATTAACCACTTCCATAACCGTCAGCGCCACTTCATCTGGGCGGAACTCCTTATGGAACCCCAGCTGTTTGGATAAAAGCGAGTTAACTCCGTCAGCAAGGACAACTACATCTGCTAATACCACACCATCCGGCCTATCGGTACGGACACCAACAACCTTGCCGTCTTCGACAATACATTCCGTGACAACTGTTTCGTTAATTAGAAGCGCTCCTGCCTCCACAGCTTTCTTTGCGAACCATTGATCAAACTGAGCCCTTAGAACTGTAAAGTTATTATATGGCTCAACTCCCCATTCGAGGCCCTTATATCCGAACGAAAGAACTGATTCTTTGTCCATCATCCAGAACCGCTGTTCAATGACCGGTCTTTCAAGCGGCGCTTCTTTCCAAAATTCAGGAATTAATTCTTCCATTTGCTGGCGGTACAATACTCCGCCCATAACGTTTTTGGCACCTGGATACTCTCCACGTTCAATCAGCAGCACATTTAGACCATTTTTAGCACAAGTGTAAGCACAAGAGGTTCCTGCGGGGCCAGCCCCTACCACAATCACGTCAAACTTCTCAGGCATAGCTCAGTTCACCGCCCTTTTCAGCTTTAAGCTCTTTAAATTGCTCGATTAGTTTTGGAACAATTTTCACTGCGTCTCCTACAATGCCGTACGTTGCCACGTCAAAAATCGGGGCGTTGGGGTCTTTGTTAATGGCAATTATTAACTCAGAATTCTTCATACCGACCACATGCTGAATCGCTCCAGATACTCCAATGGCAAAATAAATTTTCGGAGTGACTGTCTCCCCGGTCTGTCCAACCTGCTGATCATGCGGCAGCCATCCTGCTTCAACGACATCGCGGGTTCCGCCTACGCTTGCGCCGATTGTTTCCGCCAATTCATGGACTAGCTGGAAATTTTGCAGGTCGCCCATCCCTTTACCACCGCATACGATGACATGGGCATCGGCTAATTTAGCCTTTTTTGTTACGTCATTCACAATTTGCAGTACTTTTGTACGCATATCCTCTTCATTCAGAGCTATTTTCTCTTCAATAATTTTTCCTTGTCTAGATGCATCCGGTTCTAGTGCCTTCATTACTTTAGGTCTTACTGTTGCCATTTGCGGGCGATGCTTCTTACAGAGAATCGTTGCCATAATATTACCGCCGAATGCCGGCCGGCTTGCTTCCAGCAATCTATTATCTACGTCCACATCCAACATCGTTGTATCTGCTGTTAATCCCGTAATTAAATCTGTTGCGACAGCGCTCGCCAAGTCCTTTCCGTTTGGTGTTGCACCGTAAAGAATAATTTCCGGCATATATTTTTGCGCTAACAGCATAACACCTTTCATATATGATTCTGTACGATAATCCTTCAAAACTGGATGGTCAATTACGTAGACCTCATCAGCCCCATAAGAAATAATCAGATTGGCTAATGGACTTATTTGATTGCCCAACAAGAATCCCCCTAATGGAACCTCAAGCTTATCTGCCAGCTTCCTGCCAGCACCCAGCAATTCTAGTGAAACATCTTCAATTTTACCGTCATTTTGTTCAATGAATACCCAGACTCCACGGTAATCGTCAAGCTTCATTCAAGACCCCTCCCTGCTCTATACCCTAAAATTTATTAACATTATTTAGTTGACTGTAATGTAAACAGGTCTTTTTTCTCCATCAGAATATCCATTAGCTGACTTACCTGCTCATCGGCCGAACCATCTAGTTTTTTCCCGCCTTCAGGCCTTGGAGGTGTGAACATCTTACCGACAACCGTAGGAGACCCTTTTAGTCCAAGCTGTGAGCGGTCAACATTTTCAAGATCATCCACTGCCCAAATAATCGGTTCATATCTTGCAGCACTTATCATGTTCGGCATTGGTGAATACTCGATATCATTGATTTCTTTTTCAACTGTTAATAGACAAGGCATTTCCGACTGGATCAGTTCGTATCCGTTGGTTAATTTCCGTTTAATTAAGACCGTTTTCTCATGCTTATTCACCTCTGTTACCTCAATCACATTTGTAACAGGAGGAATATCCAATCTCCGTGCGATACCAGGGCCAACCTGGCCGGTATCTCCATCAATGGCATGCTTTCCACAAATAATCATGTCAATCGGGAGTTCCTTGGCAATTCTTTCTAACGCCTTTGATAAGGCGTAACTGGTTGCAAGTGTATCGGCACCTGCAAAAGCACGATCCGATATTAAATACCCCTGGTCTGCGCCAATTTCCACGCTTTTCTTAATGACAGCAGTTGCCTGCGGAGGTCCCATTGATAAAACCGAGATGGTTCCGCCAGTTTTTTCTTTGATTTTTACAGCTTCTTGAACCGCATGGGCATCATATGGGTTCAAAATAGCCGGGGCACTCCTGCGGTCGAGTGTATTTGTTTTCGGATTAATTTTGATGATTTTTGTATCGGGTACTTGTTTGACACATACGACAATGTGCATGTAGGACTTCCCTCCTCCAAATAAGCTAAAAATGATGATAGCGTTTGACTTTCTGGTTGGTTATTAAAAATGCTTTTATTAACGATATATGAATCGCAAACAAAGCATATTACCCAAAATTAATAGATTTCTTTAATTGAATGAAAAGACAGGAAAATTCATATAAGAGAAAATTTGCTACAAATGCTCCAAGTACGGGTGAAGTTCATGGTGTGGGTATTTTTGATAGAAAATAGTACTAATTTAACTATATGAAATATTGAGATATCGACAATGATAAAAATCACAGCACTGTCTTTACATGCAGAAAAATATTTTTCTCGCTGAGAAATATGTTTTTAAAGGAGGCACTAAAAAGAATGGGCCTTCTGCAACAATGTATAATTGTAACGGAAGGCCTTTTATTTTGAGGTTCTTGGCATTTTAAAGTTAAATAATTTCTAAAGTAGTTTTCATTAGAACAGAGATAAGATACTTTTTGGTTAGACTAATACTTTGGGCCAAATCATGATCATTTGCTTTAAGGCGAATTTGATTTCTTCGGGTGGTTTGGAGGCTTGTCCCATCATTCGGTGATACTCATTGATTAACTCGTCCAATTCTTGGCTGTATTTAACGGTTTGTTCGCTTGTAAACCCAAATGTATTTGCACTTTTTATCATAAGTTCTCGTTTTGCTTTTATCTCTTCAATCATTTGACTATGGATCGGACTTTGACTAGTGGTATTACTATACTCGTACAATGTTATCCTCCTACCTCTTACACACTTACTGTAATTCGCTAAAAAATTAGACTACTTGATGAATTATGACAAGAATTTTTTCAAATGTAAATACATTCGCAAAAGTAGACAAAACATTCTAAAACTTTCTGTTTTCGACAGATAATTTGCTGGCTTCCTTGAAAATTCGACACAAATTTCCAATTAACAAGTATCGAAATAAGATTGTTGGAGAAAACCGCTTTGTTTCAATAATGAAAGCGTATTCATCACCCGGGTAGGATTGTAAATTTTTTTAATATATTTTTTTAGTACTAAAGTCCCTAAGTCTAAAATAAAAAAGCTGGCTCTAATAAAATCTAAGCCAGCTTTATAACTGAATAATTTTAGCTTTTTTTAAATATTTCCAACTCACTGATCCGTTCGACTGCCTCTGTAAGCCGCTCATTTGAGGTCAGCAGACCGATTCGGACATATCCTTCCCCATACGAACCAAAACCAACCCCCGGCGCCGCTACTACTTGAGCCTTTTCCAACAAAATGTTGGAAAATTCCTCAGAAGAAAAACCATTTGGCACTTTTAGCCAGGCAAAGAAAGATCCTTTTGGAGCGGTCACGTCCCAGCCTATTGAACGGAGCCCGTCAATAAGGCAATTTCGTCTGTGCTCATACATCTCATTTAATTCCTTCACGCAGTCCTGAGGGCCTGTCAGCGCTTCTGCAGCAGCCTCCTGGACGGCACCAAACAAGCTGACATATAAGTGATCCTGAATGAGCTCTAGTGCGGAAATTACACTTTCATTTCCTACTGCAAAAGCAACGCGCCAGCCTGCCATATTATAAGTTTTGGAGAGCGTGTATATTTCAATTCCGACATCCTTGGCGCCCTGTGTCTGCAGAAAGCTTGGTGGTTTTACACCATCGAAACCGATGCCTCCATAGGCGAAGTCGTGTACAATACAAATATCATGGTCATTTGCAAGCCTTACAGTCTCTTCAAAAAATTCTAGGTCAGCCACAGCCCCGGTCGGATTATTGGGATAGTTGAGGAACATTAATTTTGCCTTCTCAAGATCCTCTATCCCTAGCTCGCTGTAATCAGGAAGAAAACGATTTTCTTCTTTCAAAGGCATAGTGACCATTTTGGCTTTAGCCAGTGCGACCCCGGACCAATAGTCAGGATATCCTGGATCAGGAACCAAAACAGTATCCCCAGGGTTTAATAAACATTGTGGAATCTCCACCAAACCTGCTTTGCCCCCAAAAAGGATTGCGACTTCCTTTTCGGGGTTGAGTTTTACACTATATTCTCGAAAATAAAAATCTGCAACTGCTTTTTTTAAATAAGGAAATCCTTGAAATGGAGAATATTTATGATTTATAGGATTTGCCGCTGCCTCCTGAAGTTTAGCAACAATATGCCTTGGTGTCGGCTGATCTGGATTCCCCTGGCCTAAATTAATCACATCAAATCCCCGTTCTATATATTCACCAGCTTTTTTGACGAGTGATGCAAAAAATTGCTTTGGAAGACTATCCAATATTTCCGAATGAGGAAAATGCTTCATATTTCTCACCTGCTATTTTCTAAATTTTAAGGTTGAAATTCTAGTCACAAATGATATAACTTTTATAACGGCTTGTAAAGGGAAAATTCCGAAATTTCATAAGGGAGAGAGAATAATGAAATTAAAAATTGCTTGTTTGCAGATGAATATTGCCTTTGGCAACCCCGAGAAAAACTATCAGAATGCAGAAAAATTAATCGAAGCAGCTACTAGCGAACAGCCGGATATCATTGTCCTGCCTGAGCTTTGGACAACAGGCTATGATCTGACACGCCTCGATACAATCGCTGATAAAGGAGCGCTACAAACAATAGAATTTTTACAGAATGCCGCCAAAAAGTATAATGTTAACTTTGTCGGCGGTTCTGTCGCCAATCAGGATGACAAGGGAGTAAAAAATACCCTTCTCATCATAAACCGGGAGGGCGAACTTAGTTCCGAATATAGTAAACTGCATTTATTCAAGCTAATGGATGAACACCTTTATTTAGAAGCGGGCAGTAAAAAAGGACTATTTAAGCTTGATAGCCACGCATTTGCCGGGGTCATTTGCTATGATATCCGCTTCCCAGAATGGATTCGTGCCCATACATCTGAGGGGGCAGAAGCGTTATTTGTAGTGGCGGAGTGGCCAGCTCCAAGATTATCACATTGGAGAAATCTATTAATTGCCAGAGCAATCGAAAACCAATGCTTCGTGATTGCCTGCAACCGTTCCGGAAGCGATCCGAATAATGAATTTGCCGGACATTCACTCGTCATTGATCCATGGGGAGAGATTATCGCCGAGGCGGGCGCAGATGAGGAAATTATAACTGCAGAGATTGATTTAAAGCTTGTCGGAGAAATCCGTAAGCAGATTCCGATTTTTGAAGACCGCAGACCGGATTACTATCAATAATTTTTCACAGCAAATAAGAGGCTGCAAGTCAGCCTCTTTCTCATACTCTTTAAGTTTTAGTGCAGCGGGAGGGTGATATAGAATGTAGTCCCTTTTCCTACTTCGCTTTCAATCCGGATTGAACCTTTATGCTCTTCAATAATTTTATAGCTGACCATTAATCCAAGGCCTGTGCCTCTTTCTTTAGTTGTGAAAAAAGCTTCCCCCAGCCTTTGTAATTTCTCCTTGGATATTCCTACTCCTTCATCCTGGATTGAAATAAGAGCTTGATTATTTTCAAAGGCCTCTATAGTAACCGTAATTGTTCCGCCGTCTGGCATGACTTCAATCGCATTTTTGATTAAATTAATAAAAACCTTTTTCAACTCATTGGGTTCACAAAAAATCTGAGAAAGTCTTTCATCAAATTTCGTTGAGAATTGAACATTATGTAAAACAGCCTGGGCATGTAAAATGTCTAAGGATTCCCTCATTATTTGATTCAGATTCCTCTCCTGAAAGCGGATTTCCTGGGGTTTCGCCAATAGTAAAAACTCGTTAATGATGGTTTCAATTCGCTCTAGCTCACTTGTAATGACTTCATAATACATGGAATGTTCTTGTTTGATACTTCCTTCAAGCAGCTGAATAAAGCCTTTTAAAGCGGTCATCGGATTTCTAATTTCGTGGGCAATTCCAGCCGCAAGCTCGCCTATAACCTTTAACGTTTCTGATTTTCGAAGCTGTTCCTCCATATTCACCTTGTCGGTAATATCCTTTAAAGCAGTAAAATTTAAGTTTGCCATAATCCCCGATTTCGAACTGATTTCAATATGCCTATCCTTGCCAGAAATCATTTCATAAACAATTATAGATGTAAAATATCCCTTATCAATTGCATTCTCTAGATGTTTCTTTAAAACTCGTATTTGGTTGTCAAACTTTGTAAATGGCTCAATTAATAATCTTCCTATTAATTTTTCCTTTGGAAGGCCAAAAAACTTTTCTGCTGCAAAATTTATATCCACTATGCGAAATTGGTAATCCCAAAGGATGAGTCCATCAATGGAATCTTCAAAAATGCGTTTATATTTTTGTTCGTGCTCTAGCAAATTTGCATTTTTTGTAAAAACTACATCAGTCTTACTAGGTAAAGTACCATCCTGTTCCAATTTGATTTTCACTAAATGGCCACCCCGCTATCAACCAAAGTTCAGCACTAAATTAAAAATTTATATTCTATATAAAACTTGTTAATCCCTTTTTTCTTCCAATATTTTTTATTTCCTCCTATATAAAGAAAAACGCAAAGCAAAATTAAATGCTTTGCGTTCTTCTTTTTTATAGCCAAGGGTTGTCATGCTTTGCTTTCAGGCGCTGCCACCTTTTTTCTATTTCTCTTTCAAATTCGTCTACTAGATGTTTGTTTTCTTCTTTGAGGAGATGTTTCGTTTTCCCCATATATTTAAACCATTCGATTACCGGAACGCGCTTTTTCTTTTCTTCAGGGTTATAGGTAATCGAGGTAACACCCTGTTCTACTTCATACAGTGGGAAGAAGCAGGAATTGACGGCCTCTTCAAGAATTTTTGTTCCATAACGGTCCTCAGATTTCCAGTTTAATGGACAGGTAATTAAAAGTTTTCCGTACACTGGTCCGACATTTTGTGCGTACCACTGGGCCTTCGCACCTTTTTTCACCAAATCCTGCGGGAATGCTTCTGACCCGGTAAATACATAAGGGATATTTGTCGCAGCCATAATTTGTACTGTGTCCTTGTGGTGGAAGCTTTTCCCTTGCTGTGTTTTTCCAACTCCAGAGGTACTCGTCATATGACCAAGCGGTGTTGAATAAGACATCTGCGATCCAGTATTCATGTAGCCTTCATTATCGTATTCGAGCATAATCAGCTTATGGCCGCGAAGTGCTGTCCCAATTGCAGAGCCCATACCAATGTCCATTCCGCCGTCACCGGTAATCATGACAAAAGTCGCATCATCAGACACTTGAATTTCCCCGCGCCGCTTTAATTCCATGAAGGCTTCAACAGTTCCAGATAGCGTAGCTGCACCATTCTGGAACAGGTTATGCATCATCGTCTGCTTATGCGAACTATATGGATAGGCAGTTGTTGTAACGTAAGCACAGCCTGTCTGGAATAAGGTTACAATATCTCCTTCAATCCCTTTAAAGAACAACTCCAGCCCGCCGAATATGCCGCATCCTGGACAGGCACCATGCCCGGAAGCAATTCGTTTCGGCTTATTTGTCAGCATCCGCAGCGGTGGAATTTTCACTTTTAATTTATTTGTTTCTTCATCCATTTTTACTTCAATTAAACCAGATTTATAGGCATCACCCTGCTGCGGTGTGATGACAGACTTTAGGATTTTTTCCGGATTTCCCGGTACATGCCCGAAATAATCAAATGGTTTTTCCGCATAGCCTTTCTCCATTGCATCAATCGCCATATTAAAGAATTCATGGGCATCACTTGCATAGAAATCCTTACCGCCCATTCCGAATACACGGCTTAATACGATTGTTTGATTATTCTTGTCATCCTGCAGGGCAGACTTGATCTCATGCATTAAATTGGGACCATGTGCACCATAGGAATCAGCACGCTCACCGACTAATAATGCTTTCACATTTTTAAGAGCTTCACGGATTTCTTTAGCGGGAAAAGGACGAATAATATTTGGACTGATTACCCCTGCTTTAATTCCTTGGGCGCGCAGCTGGTCAACAACATCCTTTGCTGATTCGGCTGCAGAGTTTAATAGGAATAACGCAACCTCAGCGTCCTCCATTTTGTATAAGTCCAAAACAGGATATTCTCTTCCTGAAAGTTTTGTGTATTCGGCAGACACTTCCCTGAATACCTCACCGGCATTATACATAGCCTCGGATTGCTGGAAATGATTGTTCATCAAATCTTCGCCATTCATGTGTGCACCAATCGTTACCGGTTTTTGCGGATCTCTAATAAAATTGTAATCAGTCGGGCATTCGCCGACAAATTGTTGCACAACCCGTCGGTCCTTAAAGTATTGAACTCTCCGTTTTTGGTGGGAGGTCCAGAATCCATCATATGCAACAATGACAGGGAGCCGGACTTTAGCGTGTTCGGCAATTTTCAATGCCATAATATTCATGTCATAGACCGCTTGAGGGGTTCTTGCCGTTAAAATAACCCATCCGGTATTTAGACCAAAGTAAAGATCGGAGTGGTCCCCACGGATATCAAGCGGACCACTGACAGCACGAGTGACCAGATTCATGACCATTGGAAACCGTGTGCCTGCCTGGACTGGAAGCTGTTCAATCATATATAAAAAGCCGTTCGCACTTGTTGCATTGAAGACGCGCGCCCCAGTGGCGGCAGCACCGTAGCAAATACCGGCCGAGCCATGCTCGCCATCTGCTGGAATCAGCTTTATATCATGCTCGCCGCGTGCTTTCATTTGATCTAAAAATTGTGCCACCTCTGTAGATGGGGTAATCGGGAAATAACCCATGATATGATAGTTGATTTGCGCTGCCGCCATCGCAGCCATTTCATTGCCAGATTCAAACGTTGAAATCTGCTCGGCTCCAACTTGTGCTGTTAATTTTTCCTCTAAAATAGCCATTATAAATTCCCTCCCACTGCATAAGGAAAGTTTTGCTTCACACGATTTGCGTCAGCATATCCGATCACTTCGCGAAGATCCGTTAAGGCACTTGTCGGACATGCTTCCACGCATTTTAAGCAGCCCTTGCAATATTGATAGTCAATTCCCTTAAGAAACATTTGCTTTCTGCCGCGCTTGTCCTCTCCCTCTTCCCAGACGAAGCAGAAATCTGGACAAACGTTATCGCAGGCTGCACAGTCTATACACTTATCTCGTTCGAATTGTGGCAAGAAGCCCTGTCTTGAGCCGCTCAAATCTTTTAATATACTATTTGCCTGAGTGGTAATAACACCGCCAAGTTCTTGAGTCATATAGCCCAGCTGTGGAAGCGGGCGGGTAAAGGCTTTACCTTGGGCATCCTCCGGAACATGGTAGGTTTTAAATTCAACTTCATTATAGCCGCGGTCAAACGTCCTTAGGTTTGGTTCAACAAGATGCGGGTATTTTTTCTCAAATGTCTTCCGGATAACTTTTCTCATGGCGCCCGGATCCAAAAAATCACATATGCGGAATAATGCCCCAAGCATCGCTGTATTTACTTTCGTTTTTTCCTCGACGGCAATGGTTAAGGAATCTACAATCGCTAATGTTCCATATTCCAGTTTTAAGTCCTTTTTCACATCATCGAAATCCCTTGATGAGTTGACTAAGACGATACCGTCAGCATTTAAACCGCTTACCACATTAATCGTTTTATACAATGCTTCGTGGAAAACGCCCACAATATGAGGCTGCTCAATTGGGCTGTGATCACGAATTTCAATCCCAGGTTCGCAAAAGCGGATAAAGCTTTTAACCGGGGTTCCTTTTTTCTCCGAGCCATAGGACGAAAAGTGGGAGCCATTTAAACCAAGCCCTAATACCCCTGCTTCTGCCAGCATTTTCCCGGCAAGATTTGCTCCAAGACCGCCGATTGATTCGAGGCGGATTTCAAAAAAACCTAGCTCATTTTTTTGCGGTAAAATAGACATAATGTCCCTCTCCTCCTTTGTTCAATAAAACTATCCGAAAAAGACATAAATAATTAACTTATCTCACCGCTATTGTAGGCCATATTATTTTGTAAATCTGTGACAAAAATCAAACATCCAAACATTTTTTTTAAAACACATTTTAATCGATCGAAAGATTTCTTTATTTATAAAGTATCTTCATTGCTTATTAATTATATAACAGGTTTAATATTGTGCTATAACAGATCGATCGCAATTGATAATCAACTTATCAAAAGCTAAAGCGGCACCGGTTTGTCCCCTGTCCTTTTCGGCTAAAATAAGCTATAATAATATTTTGTTTTATTATAAAGAAAACTCGCCGATTGACGGGCCCCTTAGGGCGGTTCATGAAGCGTAGTAGCACTTATGCGTTAAGAAAGTTTACACTTTCTTAATTGCTGAAAAAGGAGCTTTTTTATGAAAGTCATTTGTTCTACGCTGAACGCGAAATATATTCATACAAATCTCGCCATAAGGTGCTTAAAAGCATATGCCGCACCTGATTTTGATATCATTTTAAAGGAATACACCATCAAAGATCCGGTGATGAACATTGTCTCCGACCTCCACCAGCAAAAGCCGGATGTTATCGGTTTCAGCTGTTATATCTGGAATATTGAAGAGACCCTTAAGGTCGTCAATATGCTTAAGAAAATTGACCCTTCCCTTATCATTGTACTAGGAGGCCCTGAGGTTTCCTACGACACGCGCGAGTGGATGGAAAAACATCCGGAAATCGACTTTATCGTAATGGGCGAAGGGGAGCAAACCTTTAAACAATTGCTGACGGAACTTGATACAAATAAAAATATCGAAAATGTTCATGGAGTTGCATATCGCGACAATGGAAAATTAGCCAGCACACCACAGAGAAATAAGCTTGATTTAAAAGAATTACCTTCCCCCTTCCGTTTTGCTGAGGATATCCCCCAGTTAGGGAAACGGGTTACTTATATCGAAACAAGCCGAGGCTGTCCGTTCAGCTGTCAATTTTGCCTATCCTCCATCGAAGTCGGTGTCCGCTATTTTGACCGGGAACGAATTAAAGAGGATATTCGCTATTTAATGGCGAACGGTGCTAAAACAATTAAATTTGTTGACCGGACCTTTAATATTAGCAGAAGCTATGCAATGGAAATGTTCCGCTTCCTTATTGATGAACATCTTCCTGGAACTGTGTTTCAATTTGAAATTACAGCGGATATCATGCGGCCGGAAGTCATTGAATTTCTTAACCAAGAGGCACCAAAAGGACTTTTCCGTTTCGAAATTGGCGTACAGTCAACGAATGACTATACAAATGAGCTTGTGAGAAGAAAGCAAAATTTTGAAAAACTGAAAAGAACAGTGACGATGGTGAAAGATGGAGGGAAAATTGATCAGCATCTTGATCTTATTGCGGGACTGCCTGAAGAAGATTATGCCTCCTTCCGGAAGACCTTCAACGATGTGTTTGAAATGAGGCCGGAAGAACTGCAGTTAGGGTTTTTAAAAATGCTGCGCGGAACTGGGGTCCGAATACGCGCTGCAGAACATGATTATGTATATATGGATCATTCCCCATATGAGATTTTAAGCAACAATGTCCTATCGTTTAACGATATTGTCAAAATAAAGCAAGTGGAAGATGTGTTAGAAAAATATTGGAATGACCACCGCATGGACCACACAGTTGAATATCTGGTGACACATGTTTTCCCTTCACCGTTCGATTTCTTTCAGGATTTTGGTTCCTACTGGGATGAACAGGGTTGGTCAAGAATCGGCCATCAGTTGGAGGATCTATTTCGGCGATTACATTCATTTTTAGTCAAGAGGGGTGTTCCAAACCTTAATGTTATTTCCGGTTTAATGAAATATGATTATTTAAAGCATCATAAATACAAACCGAGAAAACCTTGGTGGGAAGCAGAGTTGGAGAAAAGTGAACGTTCGAAAATCTACAAATATATTTCCGATACTCCTCAACTTTTAGGGCCGGAATTTCTCAAGCTTGAGCTTGATGAAAAAGAACTTTATAAGCATACCATGCTAGAGCTTCTGTCTTTTGACCTGACAAAGTATTTTCTTACCGGTGAAATAGAACACCAGTCCACAGGTTTATTGGCGTATTTTGACCCAACCAACCTAGAGACAATCTTATTTCCTTTTAATATTTAAGAAATATACCGGTGCTACTGGTTTATTAGGCTGTCGAAAAACTTTCGATAGCCTTTTATTTTACACATATTCTTTTTTAATTTGTAATGATGTTTATTAAAATAAAGACACTTCAACAGGTATGTTGATTAGCGCTCAAAGGCGCTTCGCTTTCCGCGGGGTGCAGGGGAGCCTCCTGTCGCTAAAAGCTCCTTCGGGTTCTCCCCTGCCCCGTACTCCCGCAGGAGTCTTCGCGCCTTCCTCGCAAATTAACAGGTGTACTAAATTAGGATCGTCAACTCACACAAAATAAAAACATATGTAGTAGTGTAATCTATTATGAAGAAATGCAAGTAAACAAGCTCTCTATTCTGCAACCTGCCAAAACATAAAAATTGCAACACACTTGCCAGGTTAGACTTAGTGTGTTGCAATACTAGATGTTGTTTTGCCACCCTGTTGATTGGAGCGGAGGGCACTCGACTCCTGCGGGATATAGAGGTCACTGGAGACCCCGCAGGCGCCTAGCGCCGAGGAGGCTTCAGGACCTCCCCGCGGAAAGTGAGTGCCCGGAGCGGAAATCAACAGGCCTGTTTGCATAGCAGTTAAGCAAGTGCTCCCGGCTTATTTTTCTTTTTAGGTGCGTTTTTTCTTAAATTTGTTTTTTATTTTTTCAACCAATGGAATACCGTTTACCTCACCAAATTCGACACTAAAATCTTCAGTTGGTATTCTTGGCGGGGTCTTGCGACGGCCTTTCATTTTAGCTTCTTCCCTTTTTTCCTAGTTTTGAATTGCGGTTTTGAAATCTGATTGCATTATTGTTATCGGTAAATTCAGCGGAAAATTCACTTTCCTGGACATTCTTCTTTGGTGTTTTAGTATACTTTTCAACTGCATCAAATTCAGCCTTCCGCTTAGCCATCTTGGAAAACCTCCTTAAAATTCATGTTACATAGATAGTTTTAAGCAATTTTTGTCGAATCATTCATTTCCTTATTTTTCATAAATAAAAAAAGCGTTTCCGCAAAAAATAAATGAAAACTCATCAATTGGCGAGTCTACTAGGACGAAGACAGAGGAGTAGTTGAATTATGAATTATTCCTTAAGAAAAACAGGGGGAATGCTGGATGAAACAAGATAATAAGAAGAAAATTGAACAGAAACTAAGCATTGATGAAACTTTACCACATCAAATAAATGCACCAAGCTTTGAAGGAACAGGAATTAAAATGAAAGCGCCATTTGTTAATGAGCACGGAGTAGTCATTGGAGATAGCTTATATGCCTCAGAAAATTCTCCACTAGAAAACTGGTCAGAGGATACGGACCCAGCCATAATGTCCGGTGATGAATGGGTTCACCCAACAAACGATATCGGCTGGAACACAACAGAAAATCGGGAACTGCTAGAAAGCAAAAGAAAGCCGCAAGCTTATCCGTTTATGCATCCCACTAAGGATGTAAGTAAAGGGACAGATTGAAAAGCTAACCAGATTCGATAAACATTTCCACTTATGAATAAAGTCAAAGCAATTAATACTACCCTTACAGAGAAAAAAATCTCTGGATAAATTAAGGAGTGAAAATTATGGCTAATAGCAGAAATAAATTATTAGTGCCTGGTATTGAACAATACCTTGACCAAGTTAAGTATGAAATAGCACAAGAATTCGGAGTGAATTTGGGTTCCGATACCGTTTCTAGAGCCAATGGTTCGGTTGGCGGAGAAATAACTAAAAGACTTGTCCAGCAGGCACAGGCACAATTATCAGGTCGTGAATAACTTCATAAAAATGGCAAAGAGGCAGCTCTTCTGGAGCGCCTCTTTTTATCTGGTTCTATGTTGAATTTGGTTGTCATAATATTGGTATTTACCTTTTGGATCGGGATTTCCATGTAAATTTCCTTGTAGATTCGCTTGCTTTTTAGCTTGCCCTGGATTTTGATTTTGTTGGTTATCATCAATCTTTTTTGCCTGCCCCGGATTCTGCTTTTGTTGGTTATCATCAATCTTTTTTGCCTGCCCCGGATTTTGCTTTTGTTGGTTATCATCAATCTTTTTTGCCTGCCCCGGATTTTGCTTTTGTTGGTTATCATCAATCTTTTTTGCCTGTCCAGGTGGTATTTTATCTTTGACTGGAGATTGGCTTACAGCAGCCTGCGGAGTATTTTCAGCAACATGAGGTTCTTGGGTTACATTTCCCTCCATTTGTTTCTTTAATTGCCCAGGCGGTACCTTTCCTTTCGGCTCAGTAGGATTATTTTGATTTTTGTAATTTTTCCAATTATTCTCCACTTTCTCTTTAGCCACCGGATTATTAACTGCCTTATATTTACCAGCAGTGACACCTTTTTCGTGGGCAGTTTCAAGGTCCTTTTCAGTGCCTGATAAAACAGTAAACGCTAGCTGCTGCTCAGAAACAGCTTTGGTAATCTCCACAATATCCGTTTCAAACTTTTGCTCTTCCTTCTTTTCCATTTGACTAGTCGGAACGGTTGAAATTATAACATGCTTATTCGTTTTGAAATACCCTTCTTTACCTATTTCCGACAAAATTTCTTCCGTCACCTTCGTAACATCTTTTTTCTTCCATTCATCCAAATGGGAAATTATCTTTTTACCTTCAGGATTATAGCCTGTCAATTCCACAACCTGCATTTTTTTATTAATCCCAAGTTCAATGCTCGGATTTACATCTATTGACATATAGGCATAAGCTTTATTATTTTGATACATTGGAATAAATGAACCGGAAAATAGTAAAACTGCTGCCGCTGCAGCCCAAACGGTTTTCAATTTGGCAACTTTCTTTATGGACGATAAATATTTTAATTGATTCTTGCCTTCAACGGGATAAAAAATGATTTCCTCTCCAATTGAATAGGATTGTTCTAGTCTTTTAGCCCGTAAGAACTCGCCTTCAGGGGTTAGAAGCGTGAGAAAAACATCATCCATTTCCATTATTATTCCCTTTTTCATGTATCAAGCACCCCCTTTATATAATCCTTCATATACACATAATCACTTGATAAAATTAAAGCAATGGCAATAATATATTTTCGATTTCTTTCCAGGGTTTTTCTAGAGACATTTACCATTTTTTCAAGCTGATTAATAGGCAGCCGCTTTTTTTCGCGTAATGATTTAAATAATTCTTCATTATCAACCAATGTTTTTGCCGTGATGATAGCATTTTTCCTGGCATCCGCATGCTTAGGGGAATTCTCCACTAAATCGCTAAAGGTTAAATCAAATGAAGCTAATAATGATTGAAAATGAATAATTTCCTCTTTTCTTAGTTGTTCGTCAGTCTTTTTCTGATATTCATCGAGGGAAAGTTCATTAACTATTGCGGTTCCGGGTAATTCCTCATCTTGGAGGGCATTCGCTATATCAATACTGATGTGCTGATTTTTTGTTTGCTTTCGAATATAGTCAATAACTCGTCTTTTAATAATCACTTCTGAAAAGCTTAATAAAGAGCTGCCACGGTCTTTTGAGTATTTTTCAACCGCCTCGTTAAAAGCAATGAGGCCAATGCTAAATTCATCATCGGATTCATAAATATACCGGCGGCAAACTGAAGAAACAACTTTAGCGATAAACGGTTTATAGGCCTGGATAAGTTCATTCAGCAATGACTTATCACCCTGCTGAATCAAGGCAACTGTATCTTCTAATGTTCTTTTATTCTTTTTAGCCATAAACAATAAACCTAGCATTTGCTCACCTCTTATTCGACCAATTATAACATACGAAACAAACATTGGTCTTTACTAGGATAAGCACTGGAAAAGACTGCATTTAAGCTGCAAGCCTTCGTTTATTTGTTATTGTTCATGTCTTACTTTCAATAAATGTTACGTATATAGAAATACTCTTTATGGGGGTTTTTTTAAAAATTTCCCAATAAGAAAAGCGAAAGGCCTTGACCTGGGGCGCAAGGCTACAGACGAGCCCTTAGGCGCTGCTGCTAGACATTAAAAAATATTAAAAAAGGCTGCCTCTTTTGAGACAGCCTTAATTTATTGAGTTTAGTTATGTTGATCCATTGGATTGTAAAGCTTTACATTCGGATTTTTCTCCTGGAACCACCGTAATGCAAAATCATTCTCAAATAAAAATACATAATGCTCATAACGATCCTTCACGAGAAGGCTCCTTGAGCTTGACAGGTTTTCATCAATCTCATCCTGATCAATCCAGCGGGCAATTTTTGAACCCAATCGTTCCATTAAAACCTCGGCGTTATATTCATTCCTCATTCTGTGCTCAAATACTTCAAACTGCAGCTGGCCTACAGCCCCTAACAAATACTCGTCTGTTTTAACGGTTTTAAAGAGCTGTATGGCTCCTTCTTGAACAAGCTGGTGTAACCCTTTATAAAATGATTTCTGCTTCATAACGTTCTTGGCTGATACCCTTACGTAAAGCTCCGGGGTAAACTGCGGAAGCCTCTCATATTGGAAATTGTTCTTACCCGTTGTGAGCGTATCGCCGATTTGATAGGTTCCCGTATCATATAAACCGATGATATCTCCACTGACTGCTTCTTCAACAGTGTTTCGTTCTTCTGCCATAAAGGAAGTAGATTGAGAAAGCTTTAATTGCTTATCAAGCCGTGGAACGTTTACCGTCATTCCTCGTTCAAATTTTCCAGAACAAATTCGTACGAAAGCAATCCGGTCCCGGTGGGCGGGATTCATATTCGCTTGAATTTTAAAAATAAAACCGGAAAACTGTTCAGAAAGCGGATCAATAGCCCCAATGGATGAATTTCTCGCCTTAGGAGGCGGTGCGAATTGCAGGTAGGTCTCTAGAAATGTCTGGACCCCGAAATTCGTCAACGCACTTCCGAAGAACACAGGTGTAAGGCTTCCTGCTGCCACTTTTTCTGCAGAAAAAACATTCCCAGCTTCATTTAACAGCATGATTTCCTCTAATGTCTGTTCATAAAGTCCTGAAGATTTCAGCTTGTGATCACCATCAATTTCCCCAGCATCATTCAAGGGAATATAGCGTGCATTTTCATCAACCCGGAATTGTTCTACCCGATTATAATACCTGTCGTAAATTCCCAAGAACTCTTTTCCCATTCCAATTGGCCAATTCATTGGGTAGGATTCAATACCAAGCACTTCTTCCAGTTCTGCCAGCAGCTCAAGCGGTGGTTTTCCTTGGCGGTCCAGCTTATTAATAAATGTAAAAATAGGAATTCCCCGCATCCGACAAACTTTGAAAAGCTTAATGGTCTGATCTTCAATTCCTTTCGCCGAATCGACAATCATGACGGCACTGTCAACTGCCATTAATGTCCGATACGTATCTTCACTAAAATCCTGGTGTCCAGGAGTATCTAAAATATTGACGCGAAAACCGCTATAATCAAATTGCATGACACTGGAGGTAACAGAAATTCCCCGTTGCTTTTCAATATCCATCCAGTCACTAGTCGCAAATTTCCCTGTCTTCTTAGCCTTTACTGTTCCGGCATCGCGGATTGCGCCGCCAAACAACAGCAATTTTTCCGTTAAGGTTGTTTTTCCTGCATCCGGGTGTGAGATAATCGCAAACGTACGGCGCGATAAAACTTCTTTTTTTAAATCGTTTCCCATTATGTCTTCCTCTCTTTTAACAGCCTAAAATTTTCCCATAACTTCAATCTTATCGCTCTAACGGCTACTTTGCAATATTTCAATATTAGACAATTGAGATTTTCTTTAATCGTGCTGAAATAATGACTATAATAAAAATATACATAAACGATTGTTTCGGGAGGATTTATGGAAATTACAAAAATTGATCGACAAACATTAAATTTATTGCAAAAGGCATTTGAAATCGTTCTGGAACAAAACAAGATTCCCTATAAAAAAATCGGGATTGCCGAAGAAGCCGACCAGCTTGTATTGTTATATGAAGGTAAAGATGAAAAGGTTCATGTATTTAAATGGAAAAAGGCATCGAGCATTGGCGTTAGTATCGGTGTTCTGGCGCAAAGCGTTCTCACGCCCATTATTCCGCATCTTCGCTTGCTATCATAATTTGATCTGCACTTCCTGTATTTTATGGGGAGTGCTTTTTCTTCAATCAGCTTCCATCGATTCCCACATCCATTTTATTGAAAATCCCCTTATAATAGAGGTTGTACTTCTGTTAAAGGAGGATTAGCCCATGAATCAAAGCAAAAAAACCGTTTCAAAAAAGTTCTTTCCGCTGTTCGCAGCATTTATTATAGTTATTGCCGGAATTATTTGGTTCGTTCAATCAACAACTAACCAAGTATCTATACCGTTTTCGTCTGTAGAAAAAATTATTCAAGAGCAAAACGGAAAAACAGTCACTATAACAGAACAATCCGATGGAAGTCTCTATATAAAAGCGGGCCAATCTGAATATGTTTCCCAAGTTCCCCCTAATAGCCAAATGGTGGATAAACTGGTTGAGAAATATAATATTAAATATTCCTTTTCATCTAGCAGCCGTTATGGAAAATGGTTCATGGCTGGAGTCCTTCTTTTATTAGGAGGTGCTGTCTATGCTGTCCAAAAGACAAAAGGCGGCATCGGGTTAGGAAATTCCATGAAAAACAGCGTCGCAAAAGCCCGCCCCCTGCCAAACATTAGTTTAAAGGACGTAGGCGGTCTAGGCGACGAAATGAAAGAAGAGATATTGCAAACCCTGACAACTTTAAAGGATAAGGAAAGAGCGTTAAAGCTTGGGATTAAACCGCCGAAAGGAATTCTGTTATTCGGACCTCCTGGAACCGGAAAAACCCTGCTAGCGCAAGCAATTGCCCATGAGCTGAATGCTTCGTTTTTCTCGGCCAGTGGGTCTGCTTTTAATGAATTATTTGTCGGCGTTGGTGCAAGCCGTGTCCGCTCCTTGTTTCAGGCGGCCAGAAAACAACGTCCTGCTGTCATTTTTATCGATGAGGTAGATGCCCTTGCCGGCAGACGTAAAGCCCATGGCGGCGAAGAAGGCGAAAAAACATTAACTGAACTACTTGTTCAGCTTGACGGCGGCCATTCCAATGACGGGATTTTATTTATTGCCGCTACAAACAGAAAAGATATGCTTGATGAAGCATTCTTGCGTCCAGGGAGAATTGATTTCTCCTTCCATGTTCCTCTGCCTGATACAAAAGGACGCAGGGAAATCATTGACATTCATTCAAAAGGAAAAGCAATCGCCGAAGATGTCCTTGCGTCATTAGATGACTTAGCGGAAAGTACTTCCGGGTTTTCCGGAGCAGAGCTGTTTTCATTATTTGAATCAGCCAGCCGTCATGCAGTCCGTAATGGGCGGGATATGATTCAAAAACAGGACCTCGATTATGCTCTTGACCGAACCATTTTAGGTAGTACATCTCGGTCGTTACAGGACCAAGAGACAAAGCGGCGGGTAGCCATCCACGAAGCCGGGCATGCCCTTGTTGCTTCTGTAACAAAACCGGGTTCAGTCAGAAAAGCGACGATAATTCCACGGGGGGAAGCCTTAGGCTATGTAGCTCCAATTCCGAAAGAATTGAATTTATCTACAACGAGCGACCTTCTTGATCGGGTTGCCATGATATTAGCGGGCGGTACCGCCGAAAGGATGTTTCTTGGAGAACATAGTATCGGTGTATCCGGTGATGTGCAGCAGGCTAAACATATTATCGAACAAATGGTTGAAACCGGAATGCTTCAGGACGGCTTTACGTTAACCTTTAGTAAACCGGATAAAGAAATCAAAATGCAAGAACTGTTTGCAGAGGGTATTGAGAAAGCAGAAAAATTAATTGAAAGCCATCAAGAGGAGTATCTGCAATTGGTGGATGCCTTATTAAAAAAAGAAACTTTGGAAGGGCATGAAGTGGAAGAAATTGTTTGGGCGAATATGAATGCAGCCGGATAAATGAAAACTCGCCGATTGGCAAGTCCGATAGGACGAGAAGAGAGGCATAGTTGAATTAATACTTTCCTATTAGCTAATCGGCAAAACCCGCTTGGGAAACCAAGCGGGTTTTTTGAGCTTATTACCCATTCATTTCTTAATAGTAGCAAGCTGCGCCAACGATGATTAATAGAATGAACAACACGACGATTAAAACAAAACTACCGCCGTAGCCGAACCCACCGCCGTAGCCACAGCCTCCAAAGCCGGAACCTCCAAAACCGCCATAACCAAACATACTTTTTACCTCCTTATATTTTTATATAACCCAAGCAGCACCAACAATAATTAATAAAATGAACAGAACCACAATCAGGGCGAAACCTGCCCCGTAGCCACCTGCTACACCAGACATTTAACATTACCTCCTTTTTTGAATTCCATATATCCTATTCACCTAGATAAAAATGTGCAATAGACACTTATCCCTATTACCCAGATTTGTAAAAAAGGAAAAGCCCATTCTTCTTTGAAAAATGGGGCTAGGGTAAGCAGTTATTTAATAATTACTAAACGAATAGCTTTTACGTCAACCTCTGTTCTATTTTGGGCATTTAGTGTTTTCATGATGTTCGAAATATATTCCCTTACCGTAAATTCACTCAAGTATAGTTTTGCAGCTGCTTCCTGTGTCGAATCTCCATCCGCCAGCAGCTTGATTCTTCAATTTTCCGCGGTGATAAAGAATAGGAAGATCCTTTTAAGCTTTCCGGTTGTTTTATATCTGCCCCGATAAATTTTAATAATCACTCACCGGAACTTCGTCCGAATTTCATCAGTGCCGGAAAAAGACTTCTGTCTACTGTAAAGGACTTTCCGGGTCCTTCATCCAGTATGATACCGCCGATAATTTTCCCTTCTTCCGGAACATAAATAGGTACAATGACCAATATATAATTCAACCCAAATTGACAAAATTCTTCTTAGCTCTAAATAAAAAAGCCACAACTCCCGGTAAAATAGAGAGTGCGGCCCTTCTTACGAGTATATAAACATTTCTGTGCTGTTCCTTTGCTGCTGGTATGCTTGTATTTACTTCACTTTTACTAATTCTTTAAAACTGTTCTTCCCGCGTTCAACTAAATCAAGATGGGTATTCCGAGCCAATTTAACGTATTCCTTCCTAACTTGCACCCACGCATTTCTACGCTCGCGAGCATAATCAATTCCTGCTTCAGTATTTTTCACAAAATTGTCTTCGATTTGTTCGACAAATTGGAAAAAGGTTTTAACTGGAGTTAACGCTAATATTTCTATTTGGCTAGAGACCTCTCTAAGCTGTTTTACAAGCTCTTCCCGATCGTTATTTGGCACAGCCTTTGCCTTTGCATCCTCATTACGTAAATTCACCTGCTGGGCAACTTCAGATACCATTTCTTTATTTGTTTTTCTTGCCTGATCGTATAATTTCGCGACGGATTTTCTATATTGCTTATTAAACTTGATGACTTCCTTTACAGAATTAAGGTAGGCATCCTCCCGGCTCTCCCTTAGCTTCCGTGCCCGATCTTGGGAAAGCTCAAATTGTTCCCAAAAAGTGTTAACAAACGAAACTTCAGTACTAGATTCCTCCGCAGCTTGTGGAACTGTTTTTACGTCTACTTCAGGAATCGCTTCAATCTTCTTCTGCGCCATCGTCCTTCCTCCTCTTACGATTATTTACTTTCTCTATTGCATCCTTCTTTTGGAAAGAAGGAATATAGAGCTCAAGGACACTGGTATACATTTTAAAAAATTGGTCGAGGAGTGATTGATACGTTTCTAGTTGATTAGCATATCCTTTTAAGTATGTAATACCAGCTTTTGTAATGGAATATCTTCTTTTGGCTGGCCCTGCGCCAGTTGTATCCCATTCAGATGAAACCAAATCCTCTTTTTCTAATTGTCTTAACATTCTGTACAGGTTTCCTTGATCCAAAGTTTTAAAGCCAAATGACTCCAGCTTTTGACTCAATTCATACCCGTGCAGAGAAACCCTGCTAAGAAGCAATAAAATAAATGGCAGCACAAAATTTTTTGATGGATTGACTGATTGATTATCTTGGTTTACCATATCTTTATCACCTCACCTATATGTAGTTTACACCTATCAGTAATATTTTGTCAATCTTGTCAATAAATATTACTAAAAGATAAGTAAACCTGTTTACAATTTTACCAACTTGGATATAAACTATTAAAAATGAAAGGTGGTGTAAAATGGAAAAAGCAAAGGTTAGCAAATTTGGTGTTCCTTATTTACATTTAGGTAATGGCGAGCCATTAGTGTTTATTCATGGTCTAGGTGAGATAAAGGAGGGGTGGCAGCACCAATTTGAATTTGCCGATGAATATGAATTAATCATTCCAGACCTGCGAGGCCACGGGGAATGCACCAGGACCGATGGAATCACGATTCAGAATTTTGCTGCAGACATTATTAGCCTATTGAAGGAGTTAAAAATTGAAAACGCTCACATTGTTGGATTATCAATGGGTGGAGCCGTTGCACAGGAAATCTACCGCCAGTCACCCTCTATCTGCCGTTCTCTCATGCTAGTAAGTACATTCCACTACTTCCCAAATAAACTCAAACGCCTATTATTTGAAAATCGAAAAGCGAAGTTTCAAAAAATCTCATCTGCCGGGAAAGAATCAGAATATTTAGCCCGAATGGCCCTGTATTCCTGGGATAATGAAACTGTTGAACAGTTCAACCAACTTTTTCGACCTAAACATGAGGTTTTTATTGAATCTTTGAAAGCTTGCCTAGAAGTGAATAACCTCTCATTACTGCCAACGATTGAAGTGCCGACCCTTATAATTGGCGGACAATATGATTCTGTATTGCCGGTTTGGATACAGGCATGGATGCATAAGTTAATACCAAACTCAAAATTCATTATTTTGAGGAATACCGGTCATCTTGCCAAACTCGAAGCAAAAGACCGGTTTAACCTTGTCTTGCGCGAGTTCCTCTGCCAGCATCGAAATGCCGGATAATTTTTATATTAGCGGGAAGGATGGGGCCCCCCGTTCTTCCCGTTAATAAATTTATTCTCGTCCTCGGAAATTATGAGTGGACTTCTTGTAAATCATGTGAACGAGTGGATAACCATGGGTCCATTATTTCTGCGAAAAGCCCTGTAAGTACAAGAGAAACATGGCCGCCTTCATATACTTCATATGTCTTATCCTCACTTGAAACAAGGTCCATTATCGGTAGACTTTGTTTTTCAGCAATTAAAGTATCGCGTGAGCAAGAGAACACAAACAACGGGCATTTAATATTCTTTAAATCTATTTTTCTGCCATCCATCACTAATTCACCTTTTAACAACTTGTTTTCTTTATAAAAATCATTAAAAAATTGCTTAAAGGCGGCACCCGTAAATGCTTGAGCATCCTTCGTCCACTTGTCCATCCGGCGCCATTTTTCAACATATTTCTCGTCATGGGCGCGGGTAAATAGATTGGCCATTGTGGCCGCGTTTAACGGTGTAATCAGCTTAAACATCAAGTAAAGGAACTCGGATGGAAGGGTTTGATAAGCATTGGCAAAGCGGTCAAAGCTTAGCTCACCATTTTGAATCCCATCCAGCCATTTTTGCGGTACAGTCCCTATGCTAAAATCAATTGGGACTGCTGCTAGGACTAAATTTTTAATTGGCAGACTTGTGATAGAGGCAACAATAGCTGCCATTGTCCCGCCTAAACAATATCCCATTACGGATATTTCTTTTGCACCAGAGTGCCTTATTGCTCGTTTAAGTGCGTTTTCCAAATAATCGATAATATAGTTTTCTATTGTAAGATCAGCATCTTCTAGACCAGGAGTACCCCAATCCAGCAGGTAAACATCATATCCTCTTTCCGTTAATCCACCAACCACGCTGCTGCCTTCTCCTACATCCAAAATGTACACTTTGTTCAAAAGCGAATATACAAGAAAGACCGGTATGGCATGCTTCTTTTCCTTTGCAGGATGATACCATAAAGTCGTTTTGTTTTTTTTCCATACATATTTTCTCGGTGTTGGAATGATATCCGGCTTTGGCTCGGTCATAACTTTATAGAGTTGATTCCATCGTTTCGTTTCCTTCTCAATATTTAAAAGCGGCAAAAAACTTTTTGTCGGAACTCTAACATTCATTTACCAATACCCCCTTCTGTTATTTCGATGTGTTGGCCCCTGGCAGGACTAGCTCTTTTTCCGGTTCCTTTTTTTGTTTTCTATCATTCTCTTTTCCCTTTAATTCCTTTAATGTGGCAATTTCACTTTTGATTTTTGCCAATTGGGCAATCTCCTGCCTTAGTTCTTCCAAAACGCTATCCGTTTTCGGCGGTTCTTGATGGGTAAGAGAATCTTTAAGCTCTGCTTGGACCGCCTTTAATCTTTCAAGTTCCTTGCGCATCTCCTGAATGTTGACCTGGAGGATTTTGATATCAATCATACCCTGTTGTAAATCCTGAAGATCAGTCTTAATTTTTTTCGTTTCAGCAAGCTCTTCTTTTGTTTTCTTTTGTTCATCTTTCATTTGATTGATAATGTTGATTATTTCTTGGAGAAAAGCCAAATTTTCTTTACTAAAACCAGCCAAACCGTCCTGCAAATTCCATACCTGTTCTTCTAAACTATCAAATTTTTCTTCAGCCTGAATCGACATCTTTGCCGCATTTGCAACATCCTTCTTGGTTGGAACGTTCATAAGTGCAGCGACAAACTCCTGGTTTTTTCGCAGCCTTTCCATATATCGCGAATGCAGGTCAAGTCCTATATTTGCCGTGCGGACAAATTCTTTGTTGTCAGTCGCCTTAAATAAAAGATTCATTAATTGCTTTTCCCACATTTCACTTAGCAGCTTATAACCTGCGAATAGATCATATGTTTTTTCTTTTGACATGCTGCCACACTCCTTTGTTTTATGATTTTCTAATCTCACTTGCTGTCTCCAGATATTTGTTCAGCGGAAAGACGAACGTACTGATTTGTTTAGAAAATAAGTTTATAAGCACTTTTTGGTTTTCATAGACTAGATTTCCGGCCTGTTTTATAGTTGTAAGGTATCGGCTTCTTGCCTTATTTTTTAGCGAAATATACTGTTTTATCATTGCAAAATATTTATCTGCTGCCTCCGCATTAGTTATAAACTGGCATGGGCTGTTAAAAAGTGAGAGTGTTTTTTGATGAATGCGATCGAATTGCTCATTTATTTCTTTAAAGGATTGAATCGGAAAAAAGTGTGCTAGACTGGTTGTTGACATAAAAAATTCATCGCGTGCTGTTTTTTCCCATTGTGCAAATTCCTTCGTAAATTTATCGATGATTTCTTTCATATCTGCTTGGCTTCGTCTAACACTATCTGCAAATAGCTTAGCTCTTTTCAAAAATACCTCATCATCGAAATTAGCACGATTTGCCCATTCATCCATTTGCCTAAAAGCTGCACGCCAGATCAGGTCTAGACCGCTGATCTCAAGCTGAATATGTTCTTCCCCTTCAATATTTGATTCCTGTTTATGCTCTATATCCTCCGTCAATATTTTCTCCCTCCCAAGAATGACTTTAATTAGACGCCTTTATATGCCTGAAGATAAATTTCTGCTAATTCACTTACTAGCGGCATTTTTGGATTTGCAATTGTATCCTGATCGTCAAATGCCCGTTCAGCAAGCTCTGATAATTTGTTTTCAAATTCATCTTTTCTAACACCAGATGCTTCGATGCTCATTGGCATATCCAATTCCTCAGCAAGTTTAAAGATTGCTGCGATTAGGCTTTCCACTCCCTCTTCGGTCGTACTTGCAGGCAGGCCAAGCATTTTGGCAATTTCCGCATAACGTACATCTGCAATAAAGTGTTCATATTTAGGGAAAGTCATTAATTTATTTGGCTTCATCGCGTTAAAGCGGATGACATGCGGCAGCATGATGGCATTGGCCCGTCCATGAGGAATATTAAATTCCGCACCGATGACATGAGCAAGGCTGTGATTAATACCTAAGAAAGCATTGCCAAATGCCATACCTGCAATTGTTGCCGCATTATGCATTTTTTCACGGGCAAGTTCATCACTGCCATCCCTGTATGCCCTAGGCAGATATTCAAAGACCAGCTGAATAGCCTTCATTGCAAGTCCATCCGTATAATCATTGGCCAGAACCGAGACATAGGCTTCAATCGCATGTGTTAATACATCCATACCCGTATCAGCTGTTACATAATTAGGAACAGTCATGACAAACTGTGGATCGATAATGGCAACGTCTGGTGTCAGTTGTGCATCAACCATTGGATATTTGATATTTGCCTTTTTATCTGAAATAACGGAAGCGGATGTTACCTCGGATCCTGTACCAGATGTGGTTGGTATTGCAATAAAATTCGCCTTAGTTCGAAGAGCCGGGAATTTAACCACTCGCTTGCTCGGATCAAAGAATTTATGCGTCAGGCTCTTGAAATCTGTGTCGGGGTGTTCATAAAACATCCACATAGCTTTGGCAGCATCCATGACCGAACCTCCGCCAAGGGCGATAATACAATCAGGCTGGAACTTTTTCATCCGTTCTGCACCGGCCATTACTGTTTCAATACTTGGGTCCTGCTCAACCTCCCAGAAAATATCACAAAGAACATTGTTCGGATTCTTTTTTAAATAATATTGCACCTTATCAACGAAGCCATTTTTTAGCGGGCTGGGACTAGTCACAATAAACGCTTTTGAAATACCGGGAACGGCGGCAAGTGTTTGAACCGAATTCTTCTCAAAGAAAATCTGTGATGGAACTTTAAACCACTGAGTCATATTTCTTCTACTGGCTACTTTTTTAATATTGAGTAAATTTGCAGCTCCCACATTTTGTGACACAGAGTTCCCTCCATATGTTCCGCATCCGATGGTTAAGGACGGTAATGATGTATTATAGATGTCGCCGATTGCCCCGTGTGTGGATGGTGTATTGACAATAATCCGGCCGGCTTTCATTCTTAGAGAGAATGTATCAATCACATCCTGATTGGAAGTGTGAATCGCAGCCGAATGCCCGAGTCCGCCATATTCAAGTGTCTCTTCAGCAACAAGGAGTCCTTCCGCAAAACTATCGACTTTGTAGCAGGCTAAAATCGGGCTTAATTTTTCACAGGATAGTGGATACTTCGGTCCCACACCTTCTAACTCGGCAATTAAAATCTTTGTATTGACCGGCACATTGATTCCAGCCATTTTTGCAATTAAATAAGCAGGAAGACCGACAATCATTGGGTTAAGCTCTTTTGTTTTCTGATCGATTGCGGCGCGTTCGAGCAATTGCTTTTCTTCCCCATTGAGAAAATAGCAGTGATTAGCGATCAATTCCCGTCTTACTTCGTCAAAAATTTCTTGATCTATGATAAGAGCTTGTTCGGAAGCACAAATCATACCGTTATCAAAGGTTTTTGACAGAATTAAGTCATTGACTGCACGTTTAATGTTTGCCGTTTTTTCAATATAACAAGGTACATTTCCAGCTCCAACGCCCAGTGCAGGCTTTCCGGAGCTATAGGCTGCCTTCACAAGATTCGGGCCGCCGGTTGCAAGGATGAGTGATATCTTCGGATGTTTCATTAGGGCCTGAAAGGCTTCATGAGAAGGCACCTCTATCCACTGGATTGAATTCTTAGGTGCTCCAGCCCTTTCGGCAGCTTCCCTAAGGAGCTCGGCTGCAATTGTACAGCATTTTTGAGCAAATCGAGGAAATGCAAAGATGATTGGGTTTCTGGTTTTAAGTGAAATCAACGATTTAAAAATGACTGTTGATGTCGGATTAGTAATGGGGATAACACCGGCAATGACACCAACCGGCTCAGCCATTTCGACCATACCTTCATGATCATTTTCGGAAATCACACCAACCGTTTTCATATTTTTAATGTTGTTGTAAATCATTTCAGTTGCAAACATGTTTTTAAAAACTTTGTCTTCGTAAACCCCTCTTTGTGTTTCTTTTACTGCAAGTTTGGCTAAATACTTATGGTTTTCAAGTGCGGCAAGAGCCATCTGTTTAACAATTTCGTCCACCATTTCCTGTGTATAACAGCGGTATTCTTTCAGTGCTTTCGCTCCGTTATTGGCTAATTCGTCAATCATTGCATAAACCTGATTTTTCTCCTGCAAAATTTTTTCTTTTACAGCCATGTAGACATCCCTCCGGTAATATGAATTATGGAATCACTCCTTTTCCCCTCAAAATAAATATAGCACGTGACTTTTTTTGATTTTGTCGAATTTTGCGATAAAATGAATGAACAGCCATTCATTTTATAAAAGTTCACAAAAAATTCAAAAAAGCCACATACCTTAAATAGGTCTGTGGCCCAAAAATCAACCTGTATTACGCAAACCGGCCGAGATCCCGCTAATGGTTAAGAGAACTTCCGTCAAAATAGCAGCGTCAGGCTCGTCCTGTTTTCTAAGTTCTTTTATTAATTCGACCTGAAGGAAATTAAGTGGGTCGACATACGGATTACGGCGGAACACCGATTCTTTTATGTTCGGAGTATGGTCGAGTAATTCTTGGTCCCCTGTAATTTTCAAAAGAATCGCTTTTGTTTTCTCATATTCCTCGAATATATTTGTAAAAATTCTTTCAGCAATCGTTTTATCTTCAACAAGTGTTAAATATTCTTTAGCAGTTGTAATATCAGCCTTCATAAGAGCCATTTGAAGATTATCAATCGTTGATTGGAAGAAAGGCCAGTTCAGATACATTTCCTTTAGGAGCTTTAGGTTTTGCTCACTGCCTGAAGCAAAAGCTTCCAGACCTGTTCCTGCAGCATACCACCCCGGAAGAAGCTGTCTGCTTTGGGTCCAAGCAAAAACCCACGGAATAGCTCGCAAGTCCTCAAAGCGCCCTTGGTTTTTGCGGCTCATTGGTCTTGAGCCGATGTTTAGAGCACCTACTTCCCTTAGTGGTGTTGCAGATTGAAAATAGGTAAGGAAATCAGGATCCTCAAAGACAAGAGATTGATATTTAGCAAGAGCAGCATTTGATATTTCTTCAATTGCTGTTTCCCATGAGACCTCCCGCACTTCTCCCTCTTCCCTAACATGGGCTGCTGCAAGTATCAGGGTCGATACAGCCTGCTCCAAGCTTCTGTAGGCGATGTCCTCAAGCAGGTATCGGGAAGACAAAACCTCACCCTGCTCGGTTATTTTCACGCCGTCACCTATAGTTTCAGCCGGCTGTGATAAAAGGCTCTTATTTAAAGGACCGCCGCCGCGGCCTAAAGAACCACCGCGGCCATGAAAGAATTTCAGGCTGATTTGATATTTTTTCGCCATTTCATGAATTTCAACCTGTGCCTTGTAAAGCTTCCAGTTGGCCGTCAGCGTGCCCCCGTCCTTACTGCCATCTGAATAGCCAAGCATAATCTCCTGCTGATTGCGCAGGCTTTGTAAATGATTGCGGTAAACTGGCATATTGAAAAGTTTCTCCATGATGAGTGAACCAGCGGTTAGATCATCAATAGTCTCCAATAGCGGCGCAACATTTAAATGGCTTGTCAATGTCCCGTCCGCATGAAGACGATATAGTCCAGCTTCTTTCGCTAAAACTAAAACCTCTAATAAATCGCTCGGTGATTGGGTCATGCTTACCAGATATACAGTAATCGCTCTTTGTCCAAATTCCTCATGAGCGTCTTTAATCATCTGAAACACTTTAATCATTTCCTGTGTTTCGATAGAGTAATCCTCATGTAATAATAGGAGCGGCCGAGGATCGAGGAGAATCTTCTGCAGTATTTCCAATTTTTCAGTTTCACTGAGGGCTGCATAGGTTTCAGTTATGCCGACTTTTCCAAGTATTTCAGTTATTGCGGACTCATGCTCTCCGCTATGATTTCGAATATCAAGTGTGGCTAAATGGAAACCAAACAGTTGGACCTGACGAATCAATTTTTCAATGATGCCTAGTTCATGGCGGGCAGGATGATGCTGCTTTAAGCTTCTTTTTATTAAATACAGATCATCAAGCATTTCTTCCGCCCTGCCGTAGCCTATTTCTGATTTCCCGGTTTGCTTTACCCGCTCAATCATAATAGCGAAGGCGCGTCGGTAAACCTCAGCTTGAACAGGCCATTTTTTATCTTCTGTCAAATAGAGATCTTCTTTTTCCCCAATATATTTCAGCAGTTCTTCGCTGACCTTTACCCTTGAGGTGGAATGGCTGTAGCGTTTCATTAAATCTACTAAAACATTTTTATATTTTTTCAAGACAAGACGCCTTTGCCGGCCTAATGTTTCCCAGGTTACATCATGGGTCACATTCGGATTCCCATCCCGATCCCCGCCAATCCATGAGCCGAACCGCAAGAAATTTGGAACATCCCAAGAGGTTTCAGGATAATACTTCTCCAAACTATCTGATACTTCTTTATGGATATCAGGTAGGACCTCAAATAATGTTTGATCAAAATAATACAGCCCATTTCTTACCTCATCCATTACGGTTGGTTTATTTTGCCGCAATTCATCAGTTTGCCAAAGAATGGCGACTTCATTAAACAAGCTTTCTTCGAGCTTTTTTTGCTCTCTGTTTGAAAGCAGTGGATGATCAAGTTTTTTTAGAATTTCAGCAATTCGCTGTTGTATTTCAAGAATGGAGCGCTTTGCAGCCTCTGTTGGATGTGCTGTAATAACAAGTTCAAGTGATATGCTTTGCAGCACGTTTTGGATTGTTTGCAAGTTAATTTTATTTTCTTTCAGTGAAAGGATTGCACTTTCAATCGAAGCAGGTTGGACGATATCGTCACTTTGAAGGTGATATTGTTTACGCCTGCGGATTCTATGGTTTTGCTCTGCGGCGTTGATTAAATGGAAATACATCGAAAATGCTCGAATTACCTGTTTCCGCATCGGCGGGCTCAAGGTAACGATTTCCTGTTTTAACGCTGAATAAGTTTCTTCGTCAAAATGGGTTCTAAGAGATTTGGACATAAGTCTTATTTTTTCCACTTTCTCATATAGTTCCTGACCGCCATGGTTTACCAGAATCTCACCTAGCATTTTGCCAAGTAGTTTAACATCGCGACGTAACGGAAGACTGCTGTCTTTTTTCATCAAATCTGCTGCCATACTCTCACCTTCCCTTTAATCTTATGATGTACTAAAATTTTTATTTATAAATATATCATATTTTCAGAAATTTGTTAAAAAATAAATTTCCTTTTTAATGGGAAAATTCCAGAAAAATAAAAAACCTGCGAATACAGGCTTTTTAGGAAATTTATTTGTCAAAGACAAGTACATAGGTTTTACGGTCACTATCGCTATAGGTGACGACTACGGAAATAATTGTTTTATTATCATTATCAAGCTGGATTGTTTTGTTAGTTCCGCCTTCAATAGTTATTGAGGCACCTTGAGATGCGGCGGCTGGGTGAATCGTTACGGCTGTTGTATCGCTTGGAACAGCAATATGGTATGTATACTCATCAGAAGTAAAAGAACTATCCCATGTGCCTTCGGAGACCCTTAAAGTAGACAATTTAGCCTTGCTTACAGTTTGCGTTGTTCCACTCATTGCTTGTGTGGAAGATTGAGAAACAGGATTTGCATTTGCATTCGTACGTGTAAGGCCTGACTTAAAACTGGAATTAGCGCTGCTCAAAATGGTTGTTTCATTAACACTGCCAGCAGAAATGTCTGACGAATTAGCTGCAACGGCTGGAGATACTGGCGCAACCTTTGCGGACCTTGTTACATAAACAGTATAGGTAGTTTCTATATCATTAGCATCATAGATGATAACCTGAAAAATATTCTCGCCAGACTGAAGTGAAAAAACAGCTGGTGTCCCGCTAAGAACTGATTGACCATTTATAGTGATGGCAGAGGCTGATTCATTCCCTTCTGCTAGCATTTTAATGGTATCAACCTCATTTACAACGGAAGCTGAGTACTCCTTTACATCTGCTGAAAACTCCTTGTCAAACTTTACTCCTTCGATTTCCAGTTTTGTTAATGTAGAAGACGTCTGGGTTTGTTGGGTTGTTTCGGTTGTTTCGGTTGTTTCGGTTGTTTCGGCATAAACAGCAGGTGTAAAATTGACCGAACCCATACCTGCCATGGCGGTAACAAGGAATAGATTTATACCTCTTTTTAGCACTTTGCTTAACATACACTAATCCCCCTGTCTACTATCTGCTTGATAGTGGATTCGGGACTAACTTACCATGCCAAGCTTAAGATTATCTTAACTTTTATATATGGCGAATTCCTTGTTTAATCGAAATGGATGCCTCCATTAAACAGATTTAACTTCCACCAGCTTTTCCGAAATCGCCTCCGCCATTTCTTTCACCGCTTCTGGGAGGGCAGTTTCCAGCTTTGAGTTCAACGCTCCGGCCATCTTCCCAATAACGTTCACTTCAAGAAAGCCTGTTAATCTTGTTCTTTTTACGTTTATTGCCTTCGCTTCGAAAAATCCTTCGCCAGAATATTTTTCACTTTTGCCTTTTAAGGCAAAGCTGACTCTGATTGGTTCTTTCCATTCATTAATATCAATTATTAAGCTGATTTTCTTCTTCATTATGCCAATATCGCTTTTAAACTCCCATGTGGACGTATACTCATTTAGCTTTTCGTGTCGAATATAGTTGGGCACAAGCGGTGCCCAATTGTCCATATCCTTTACAAAGTCCCAAATCACATCAATTGGCAAATCAAGTTCGACCTGATGCATTCCACTAGGCATAATCTCCCTCTTCCCCTTCAAAGTAAAAGACCTTCAGTCTTTTGAAGGCCTTTTGTTAAAGATATATGTTAAGAAAGGTTTAAATAGAATTAATCTTGAGTTTCCCTAAGGAATTCTTGAATGCGCTCTGCCGCCTCGGAAAGCCGTTCAGGAGGCTGAACCAAGGCGATCCGGACATAGCCTTCACCAAGCTTTCCAAACGCATCTCCAGGAATAACCGCTACTCCTTTACTGTCAATCAATTCAAAGGTAAAGCGACGGGATGTCCAGCCTGTTGGAATCTTTGCCCAGACAAACATTGTCGCCGGGGATGTTGATGCCTGCCACCCGCCTTTTGATAAGCCTGATAGCAATGCATCACGGCGCTTCTCGTATTCTCTCACTTGAGATTGCAAAAAGGAGAAATCCGAAGTCAAAGCAGTTATGGCTGCTTTTTGGATTGGATAAAACACACCATAATCGATATGAGATTTTAATGAAGCCAAGGTGGCAAGAGCTTGTTCATTCCCAACCGCATAGCCAATCCGGCAGCCAGCCATATTAAATGTTTTGGAAAGTGAATTAAACTCAATCCCAACCTCCTTTGCTCCCGGAATCGACATGAAACTAATCTGCGGATTGTTATCAAAAATTAACTCAGAATAGGCAAAATCATGCAAAACTAGGATTTCATGCTTTTTGGCAAAACGTACCACCTCTTGGAAAAAGTTTTTGTCTGCGAGAGCCGTAACCGGATTACCTGGATAACTGATAATCATCAATTTGGTTTTCTCTAGAACCACTAAAGGAATTTCCTCTAGTTGAGGAAGAAACCTGTTTTCCTCCAATAACGGCATTGGATAAATATTTCCGCCTGCAATCGTCACACTTGCCTCATAGATTGGATATCCAGGGTCAGGAACCAGAACATAATCGCCAGGGTTAATAACCGCCATCGCTAAATGAGCAAGTCCATCCTGCGAACCCATTAGCTGAATTACTTCAGATGCGGAATTAAGTTCAACACCGTAACGCTGTTTATAAAAATAACTGACTGCTTCATTAAATTCAGGAATCCCTTTTAAAGTGTAACCATATTTACTTCGGTCCATTGCAGCTGCTGATAATGCCTCGGCCACAAAAGCTGGCGGTGCAAAATCGGGACTGCCGACACTCAAATCGATGACATCAATTCCGTTTATTAATGCCTTTTGCTTTTGATCGGACACCTCTTGAAAAATACTCGATGACATTTTTTGAAGTTTATCCGATGCCAAGATATTCATAATCTTCCCCTCAATCTTTATTTATTCAAAATTTTTCGTAAAAATATTTTTTTATATTGTAACATATTTTTTGTTGATCAAGGCCATACCTCGTCAAGTATGTCCCTAAATAGTTCATCCAACATTGGGGAAATGTCCTGTTTTGGTAAAGACGTATTCCTTGCGTATTCTTCAAGACGATTTATTTCATTCTCCAAAAATACATTAATTAAAACAACCTTTGGCTCTAAGTTAAGTTCATCGCCCCTTATTTTCCTGTCGAGCAAGATATTAATTACATTTTTAAGAGGGCCGTCCATAATGAGGTCCGCCACTAATGACTGGAATTCAATAGGAGGGACACTATTATATTTTTCAATCCATTTACAGGCTAAAATTGGCCTTAGCACGTAAAAATATTTCTTAATTTTCACTTCATTTGCTTGAAGATAGTCACGGTAATTCCTCTTGGCCATATTGAGGTAATGATGAATGGCCGACTGCGGCCGAAACACTTGGTTTTGGATGGCCTTCATTTTATCCACTAAGGAATAGGCTTGATAATATACAATTCCCGAATGAAGCCATTCCATTAGGGGCGGGTTTGATTTTTTATAAAGCCTAAGTGCTTTACGAAGTTCCCATCCATTTATATCCAAGGAATTATTTATTGGAAGTTCTATGACATCCCGTTTTTCTTCAATGGAAAGATACCATTCTTTTTTGGGGACATAAATAAACCTAACATCATAGTCGCTGTCCTTTGAAGGAAATCCCCAAGCCCTGCTGCCGGACTCAACAGCATAGCAAATTTTTACGGCATATTGCTCTTCGATTTTTTTTAATTCCTCAATAATTTTCTCTTTCACTACAAACCGCCCCCGATTCCTTTTCTTTATCATACAAAAAAAGAGTATGGGGTCCAAACGAAACTCTCATAGAACGGCCAAGAAGCCCCATCCAAAGTGGATAGGGCTTCTTTTTCAAATTTGTCATAATGAAATTAGGTTGTTCGGAACTAGCTAATTTTCTTCAGTTCTTCTGTCAATTGAAGAAATAATTCCTTGTTCCCCTCTTGTAACGTTTTGTCGATTTCCTTCCGGATCTTCTCCCTTTTAAATTCAAGCAGGGCGTTGTTTAAAAACATCTCAGCAATGGCAGAATCAGTATTTTCATCCGAATGTTGCGGGGAATTTAGTAACTTCTTTTCCATGGAAATCAACTCCTTGAGCTTTTTTTTATTATACAGGTAGTTTTCTAAAAATTCAAACACTTTATTTTGGAAATTTTAAAAAAATTAGGAATTAAGAAATGCTCTATTTAAAATTATTGTTGTATGGATTAGTAAAAGGGGGAATATTAATTTCATCTATCTTGATTTAATGGGAGGAAGGATGATGGAGCGGAATGTTGTAGCTGGATATAAGCCGCTAAATAACATTAATGTTTATTATGAATTTTATCCTAATCCAAACGCAGAAAGAACCTTTGTTTTATTGCACGGTTTTCTTTCTTCCACCTTCACCTATCGTCATTTAATTTCATTATTAAAGAATGAGTATCAGGTACTATCTATTGATCTTCCCCCTTTTGGGAAAAGTGCAAAATGCAGCCGATATATCTACTCCTATAAAAATATAGCCGTTACTGTCATACAGCTTATTGAATCACTGGGCTTGAAAAAAATGATTTTTATCGGCCATTCTATGGGTGGACAAATTGTCTTAAACATTCTTCACTTAAAACAGGAACTTGCCGATAAGGCAATTTTACTCTGCAGTTCAGCGTATTTAAAACGCGCGAAACTACCGCTCATTCTTACCAGTTACCTGCCTTACTTTCATCGCTTCGTTAAGTATTGGTTTGCCAGAACTGGGGTAGAGAAAAACCTTCAAGAAGCCCTTTATAACCATTCCATTATTAATGAAGAGATGATAAATGGCTATCTGCAGCCCTTTTTACAGGATGAAATATTTGTTGCCTTAACACGGATGATTCGCGACCGCGAAGGCGATCTTCCACCAGAAATTTTAAAACAAATCAAAACTCCATGCTTATTAATCTGGGGTGAACAAGATAAATCAGTGCCTTTAAAAATTGGGCAGAAATTAAACAAGGACCTGGCAAACTCGGAATTGATTATCTTAAAAGAAACCGGCCACGCTCTGCCAGAGGAACGTCCTATGGAAGTATTCGAATTTATAAAAAACTATATTGGCAAATTTCCAACAACTATATCGAGCTGAAATTCTTATGATCATGATGAAATAAACCCGCCAGGTAACTGGCGGGTTATCCTTATTTATATCGGTTATCTGCATTTTGGTATTTTTCATCATGAAGATGATCAATAAACTCATTGGAGATTTCACCCAAATGAATCATTTGTTCTCCTTTGTCAATTGTTTCTCCAGTTTGGAAATATGAGCCTGGTATTGTAAAGTCAATTAAAGGTTCACCTGCAATACTAGATACACCAATATACAAATTATCAGGCGCCTCCTTCATTTTTAGCAGTTCTTTTAAGGAGATATTCTGATTATTGACTTTAAATTGAACCTTGATTTCATAAGTCTCAATGGTTTCAGTGAGTATTTGCACCAATTCATCCAGCTGTTCTTCTGTAAGGTCGGTGTGATCATCAAGCCCTGTAAACTTTTCCAAAAGAGAGTCGTACAAATCCAATTGGTCCAGCTGAAATTTGTTTTTCTCTTCTACCTGCCCAAGATAATTGAAAAACTTCTCAGACTCTTCTTCAGTAATCCCAATTTCATTTAATTCACTTTCTATATTTGCCATATACTCATCATGATTGACATAAAAGTCTAATACGGAGTCTAAATCCTCGATGAACTTATACTCCCCCAGCGAATCACCAAAATGACTCATCAAATCATCCAGTTCTTTCTGGGAGAGGTTATACTTCGTTAACAGTCCCTGCAAATTTTGTTCATTGATAGGAGTTCCGAGGAACTCACGAAGTTCATCAATTGAAGCAAATTCATTTAAAGGAATTTCATAAAAGTCAAGATAATTCTGAAGATCTTGTTTCGTCCAGCCAATTTCCTGCAAATACTGGTTTAGTTCTGTTTCTGTTGGCGCTGCTGATGCAAAAGGAACACTAAACAAAAACATGAACAGGATGAGAGAAAAGCTAATGATTCTCTTTATATTCAAATATATTTCCCTCCTCAGAACTTTGTTCAATATTAATGTTCCCTTTGTAAAAAAGTTAAGAAATGAAAATTATTGGCTGATTTGGTTAAATAAAAAATTGTTTAAAAAAAGAATGCCTTATCGGCATCCGTTTCGATTAATAATAAGTAAGCAGGAAAACCTATTTGAACCAGCCTTTCTCCTTTGATTGGGTTATGGCTTCAATCCGGTTTTTCACCTCCAGTTTATCGAGAATAATGGAGATGTAATTCCGGACCGTCCCTGTTTTGATGCTAAGCTCTTCCGCTATTTCTTTTGTGTTTTTGCCGCCTGCTACCAGTTCTAATACCTCACGTTCCCGGTCTGTTAATGGATTTTCTTCGGCGTATACATCATCCATTAATTCTGGCGCATAGATTCGTCTTCCTGCCACAACACTTCGGATGGAACTTGCCAATTCTTCACTTGGACTATCCTTTAAAAGATATCCTCTTACCCCGGCCTTTAAAGCACGCTGAAAATACCCTGATCTGGCAAAGGTTGTCAAAATGATCACCTTACAGCTCAGACCCTTAATTTCCTCTGCAGCCTCAAGTCCGCTTTTACCGGGCATTTCAATATCCATTATACAGACATCAGGACTTAGTTTCTTGACAAGTGTAACGGCATCTTCTCCATTTGTGGCCTTCCCCACTACTTCCATGTCCTCTTCCAAATTAAGTAATGACCCAAAAGCACCGAGTAGCATTTGTTGATCTTCGGCGATGACAATCCTAATCATTTCCAACGCTCCTATCCTGGCGAGGTTTTAAGTCTACAGGGACTTTAATAATTATCACAGTACCATTGCTTGTCAATAGCTCTAAACTGCCGTTGATAAATTCCAGCCTTTCCTGCATTCCTCTCAAACCATGTCCATCAGAAAATTTCCCTTTGGCAGTTTTAAAAGAACCATTATCATGTATCGTCATCACGACTTCTTTCCACGTTTGATCAATAGAGATTAAACAGCTGCTAGCCCCGCTGTGTTTAACAACATTATTAATCGCTTCTTTTAAGCACATGCTTAAAATATTCTCAGTAAAAGGAGAGACATTTGTTAAAATAAATTCTCCGCTGCATTCCAGACCGATTTGAGCGGCTGCAAGCATTTGTTTAATACGCTGAATTTCATCCTTTAAACGAATTCCCCGCATAGAGGAAACCATTTTTCTCACTTCACTTAATGCAGTTCGTGCCGTAGCTTGAACATCTTTTAGCTCGTTTCGGGCTTGTTCGGGGTCCTTAGAGATTAATTTTCTAGCTAAATCAGACTTTAGCCCAATCATGGAAAGCTTTTGCCCCAGTGTATCATGAAGGTCGCGGGCAATCCGTTCCCTCTCCTCGAGTTTAATTAATTCAGAAATCCGTTTGTTAGCATCCTCGAGTTTTTCTTCAAGCTGCCCCCTCTCCTTGCGGTTATGGATACTAAATGGAAGGAGAATAACACTAATCCAAATAATGATGACAAACGGGAGTTGCTGCAAAAATAATTTCTCATGGATAACAATGCTGTAATTGATGGAAGCGGAAGTGCTTAGCAAATGGATAAAGTACAACGTAAAGAAAGCAACCCGATCCTTGATATTTCCTAAAAAGTAAGCAAGAAAAAAAGCGAAATAGACATAGCTGAATAGGCTTGTTGCAGTTATGGAAATCGCAATCAAAATCAAGGTCCAAACATATACAAGCCAGCCTTTAGAAATAAAGGCAATTCGATAGAAAATAAAGAAAGCCAGTGTCAGCGCAATCCCGACAACAATTTGCAGTGTAGTTGGGGCCTGAAATATAAAATAAAATGGCAAAATACAGAGAACAGTCCAAATATACGGTGCTATCCCGTTCGCTTTTTGGAATGTCAGTAAACTCTTTAGCATAGCTGAACCTCTTTTTTCCTGAAATCCTTTACTTTCTATCATAGCCGAAAATGATTAAATTTTCCTCTTTATACTCTATATTTTATGAAAACAAAACAGCTTTAAAGCCAACGAGAAAAAAATAAAAACACCGCTATCCAAATGGACAGCAGTGTTTAAAAGCATTATTTTGCATTTACAAATACTTTTACACTTTCTTCAAGGCGACTAACCACTTGTTGATGGCTTTTTCTTGCGGCTTTTACATAACCATCTGTAACTTGCTGCCAGCTGCCTCTGCGCGCTCTTGAGTACTCAACATATTTTTCACTATTCTCAATAAAGCTATTTTCGGTGCGGGCAACCAAATCAAGGCCCGCAGCGATCGGAGCTGCCACCAATTGTTCGAGCCGGCCATTAACTTCTTCAATTTGTTCTTTTAATTCTGGGCGAACAACTTTTTTAGCTTCTGCTTCTTTTACAAGTCCCTTTGAAACACCCTTGACTATTTCACTATTGGTATTTCTAAAAGTACGATATAGATTTCCAAGCGAAAATCTAAATTCTTGATTAAACTTTACTACCTCTTTAACTGCATTTAAATAAGCATCTTCCCTGTTTTCACGAATCTTTCTGGCACGGTCTAAGGATTGTTCATATTGATTCCAAAGTGTGTCAACTAATTGGTTGGTCTGAAGAGATTCTTCAGCTTGTCCATTTTTCTTTGTTGTACTCATATTTCTTCCTCCTCTTTAAAATTAATCCAGTCGTTAAATGCTGGCATCTTCTTTATGTTAATTCATTGCTAGTCTATATATGTAATTTACACCTATGTGTTATATTTTGTCAACAATGAATATATAATAAAATAGTCAGAATTTTATAAATGTATATATTATAGAAATGAGGGAAACAAAGATTATTAAAAATCATAGGGAGGAATGCAATTTGCGTAATTTTTTTAAAGTCACCCATGAGATTCCTTATTTACGACTCGGTGTCGGTGAGCCTTTAGTTTTTATTCATGGACTTGGGGAGGTAAAAGAAGGTTGGTTACATCAGTTCGAATTAGCAGATCAATATGACTTAATTATTCCAGATTTACGAGGACACGGTGAATATCAAAAGCCGGGTGAGATTTCAATAAAGGAATTCGCAGCCGATTGTATAAGTCTTATAAAAGGGCTAGGCTTTGAAAGCGCACACATATGCGGCTTATCCATGGGCGGTATGGTTGCACAAGAGATTTACCGGCAGGCACCAGAAGTGTGCCGTTCCTTAATGCTGGTGAGTACGTTCCATTATGCTCCAAAAAATTTCGGAAAATTATTTTTAGCCTATAGAAAGGCCCGTGCAGCAAATAAATCTCCTGAGTTAACAAGGGAAACCGCAGCAAAGGTTTGCCTGTATACTTGGTCAGATGAGAATTTTGAAAAATTTTACGAATTTTACCGGCCAAACAAGGAATATTACTTTAAAGCAATGGAAGCGTGTCTTAAGGTAAATAATGTAACACTCCTTCCAAAAATCGAGGTACCTACGCTTATTATTGGCGGTCAATATGATTCCGTAACACCTGTTTGGATTCAATATTTAATGCATAAGCAAATCCGCCACTCCGAGTTTGTCGTTTTTAGAAATACCGGCCATGTTGCTAAACTTGAAGCAAAAGACGCGTTTAATGAGGTGCTTCGCAATTTTTTGAATAAACATCAGGCTGCAAGTTAAGGGGAAGGAAACTATTCCTTCCTCTTTTATGCAACACTATTTACTATATATGTCCTTGTACCGTATTTTATGCCTATTTCTTTGTTATAGGGGATTAGAACGGCTGGATGCCCATTGATCAACAATTTTGCCAAATAATCCAGAAAGCGCCAGGCCTACATGCCCCGTTTCAACAACGACATACGTTTTATCCTCGCTGGAAACTAGGTCCATGATTGGTTTACTTTGATCTTCTAGGATTAATTGGTCTCTAGAACCAGAAATAACATATAAATTGGCTTTAATATTTCTTAAGTCTGCCTTTTTATTGCCAATAACTAACTCACCTTTAACAAGTTTATTTTGTTTAAAAAGATCATTAGCTAATTGACGGTAAGCTTCGCCTGCAAATGGAACCTGATCAACTGTCCATTTGTTCATCCGCTGCCATTTATCAACATAACGCTGGTCATGTGCCCTTGCAAGCAGCATTGTATAGTTAGTAAAATAAACAGGTGCTTGCATTGCCCTGAACATGCCTTCGACCATTTTAGGCGGGATGTTGCCATAAACATCAATAATGCTGTCTATGTTAATATCACCGTTTCTCATGGCTTCTGTCCATTTATCCGGACCGATAGCCGGTTTGAAATCAATTGGTACAGTTGCAACGATTAAATTTTTAATCGGCTCATCGGCAATTGACGCATAAATGGAAGCAATCGTTCCGCCCAGGCAATAGCCGACCACGGTAATTTCATCCGCTCCGGAATGGCGGATTGCACGCTTAACCGCAGTTCTTAAATACTTGTCGATATAAGTATCGAGACCAATTTTTTTGTCCTCATAGCCTGGTGCACCCCAATCTAACAAATACACCTCATAGCCTAAATTTGTGAGACCCTCGATCACGCTGGTCTTGGGAGCAACATCTAAAATATATGGCTTATTAAACAAGGAGTAAACAAAGAATAATGGAATTTCATATTTTTTTTGTTTAGCAGGGTAATGCCATAATACCGATTTATTTTTCCGCCATACTTCGTTTCTTGGCGAGTGTCCCATTTTTGGTGCAGGTCCGTTTAATGCTTTTACAACATTCTTCCAACGATTCGTTTCTTTCTCATAATTTAATTCTGGAATCAAATTCTTAAAAGGTGTATCTACTGCCACTGTTAACTTCCCCTCCTTTTAAAATTATTTAGATGATCCTGCACTAGATAGGACAGGCTGCTCCGTTTTTTCCTTTTCAATCAGACCCTTAATAGCATCAAGTTCTTCTTTAAAGTTACCTAACTTCAATAGTTCAAATTTCATTTCCTGAAGTTCATCGTGAAGGCTCTTTGTATCGGCCAGTTCCTTTTTGGACTTAACCAGTTCCTGTTTAAGCTGTTTTGTCAGTTTAATGATTTCTTTAGAAACTTCTACGACACTTTCAATCTCTTTACTCTGTGATTTAACAGAATCCTGCAAATCCCAAATTTGCTCTTCAAGAGCCTCCATTTTCTCCTCTGCCTGAATCGTTAAGTTTGCCACATTTGTAACGTCGCTCTTCGTCGGTAAATTTAGGACACTAGCGAAGGCTTCTTGATTTTTTTTCAATTGTTCCATATAGCGGGTTTGCACTTCAGTTCCGAGATTGGACATTTTGACAAACTCATTGTTATTTGTCCACAGGTAGATAAAATCATTGATTTGCTTTTCCCACAAAAGACTTAGCTTATGAAAGGATTCATACGGATCATATTTTTTCTCCGACATTTACATTCACCTCGTTATGATTTTGTTGATTCAACAGCGTTTTTCATGAATTTTTGAAAAGGAAAAATAGCTGCTTTTAATTGCTTTGAGAATAAATCCACAAATATTTTTTGATTTTCATATAAAACATTAGTAGTTTTCTTTACACTATCAATATATTTTTCACGGGCTTTTTTCCTGAAGGCCAGATATTGCGCGACGGCATCAAGATACTTGTCTAGTGCCTGGCCGCCGGTTAACGCCTTTACGGGAGTTAACAGCAGAGCTGCTGTTTTTTGTTGAATGTCATCTACAACTTTATTGATTTCCTCATAAGATTTAACAGGGAAGAAATGCTGTAAAGTGGTGGTTGTCACAAGTAATTCTTCACGCGCTGCTTTTTCCCATTCCTTAACTTCCCGGTTAAATTGCTCAGTGACTGCTTTTAGATTGTCCTGATTGCGCTTTACACTTTCAACATAGTTCTTAACCGCTGACAAGAATAGCTCATCGCGTTTATTAAAACGATTAGCCCATGCATCTAATTCATCAAAGCCAATCTTCCAAATTAGTTCAAGGCTTGACAATTGGTTTTCAACATTTTCCTCAACCTCTAACTCTTTTTCATTTTTCTCAGTCATTGGTTATTCCTCCATTTCGAATTCTATTTGAAATAATCGCTTTAGTTCTTTTAATTCAGTTTCAAGCGATGTAAAATTACCTGCTTTTAATTCTTTTTCTTCCGTCCGCAAAACAACCAGCAGTTCTTCCCATGATTGTCGAACCATTTTTAAATGCGTTAAATTTATTTGCTGCATTTTCTTAAAACTATAGATGGTGTCGTCGAGCAGGTCGATTTTCTCCACACAATCTACCAATCTTATTGAAAGCTCAGCTATTTCATCCTTATTAGGAAGGTCTAATCGTTTTAACCATCTAGTTGTTAATCTTCTGTGAATTTTTAACTGAGCCAAATGGGCATCCAATGCCCTCCCCCATGCGCAGGTAAACCTACGGCTATTGGTGAGGACATGGATTCTCCTATTCATTCTTAATTCTAATTCCTTGTATAAAGCCTCTAAGTCTTGTTGAGTGCTTTCCATCAAAATCCCTTCTACTGACCGGTTGGTATGTAGTGAATTCACATACTCTAGTATGTTAATCTAAACATATTTATTGGAAGCCTTCAAGACTATCACTTAAAAATTCAGAAAAATTATTAAAACGTGGCGGCCTTATTCAACACTTGCTGTCGTTCCACCATCAACAACCAGTACATGACCGATTACATAATCGGAAGCTGACGATGCTAAAAATAGTGCCGGCCCCTTAATATCTTCATCGGATCCAAAACGTCCTGCAGGTGTACGACCAAGAATACTTTCACCAGAATAGCCCAAAATAGCTTTGGTCATTTTTGTTGGGAAAAATCCCGGTGCAATGGCATTCACATGGACATTATGCGGTGCCAATTTGACTGCTAAATCTTTCGTTAATGTAATGACTGCACCCTTGCTGACAGAATAACCAATGGCATCCATTACTTCTGGTTTCTGACCGCCCATACCGGCAATTGAAGCAATATTAATGATTTTTCCTGAACGCTGCTCGACCATAATTTTTCCAACAGCCTGAGAAAATAAAAATACTGCCTTCAAGTTGATATCCATTACCTTATCCCATTTATCTGCGGGCATTTCAAGCGCAGGGGCTCCCCAACTTGTGCCGCTGTTATTAACCAAGATATCAATAGAGCCAAATTCTTTTAGCGTTTCGTCCACAACATGCTGGATATCTTCAGGATTTGATACATCACATTTAAATGCGAGTGAACGGACGCCTTTTTCCTTAAGAGCATCGCTTAATTGCTGACACGCTTCAACATCTCTTGAACAAACTACAACATTAGCTCCTGCTTCTGCATATACAGTGGCAATTTGCTGTCCTAGGCCTCTTCCGCCACCTGTAACAATTGCTGTTTTTCCTTGTAAACTGAATAACTCTTGCAAACTCATCTTAAATTCCTCCTAGTTGACTATTAAGCTTTTACTTTTTGTTTTTCTTGGTCTCTTAATACTCTTCTTAGCAGTTTCCCGACTGAAGATTTTGGCAGTTCTGGAAGGATTTCCACATCCTTTGGCGCCTTATATGGTGCTAGGTTTTCCTTTCCAAACTGTTTGATTTCTTCTTCGCTAATAGAATAACCCGCTTTTAGTTTTACATAAGCCTTTACGGTTTCGCCGCGGTAAGGATCCGGGACGCCCACTACGACTACTTCTTCGATTTCTTCCAACTGATAAAGAACCCCTTCAATTTCAGCTGGATAAACATTGTAGCCGCTCGCAATAATCATATCTTTCTTGCGGTCAACTATATAGAAGTATCCATCTTCGTCCATTTTTCCCATATCGCCAGTAAACAGCCAGCCATCCTTTATGACTGCTTCTGTATCTTCAGGACGATTCCAGTATCCTTTCATAACTTGAGGCCCTTTGACGATTAACTCCCCAGCCTCACCAACTGGTGCATCAACAAAGCCATCTTCTGTTTCATGAACGATTCTGGCAACTGTACTTTGAACAGGAATACCGATGCTTCCGTGCTTTCTTGGCACAAATGGAGGACTAAAAATAACTGTTGGTGCTGCTTCAGATAAACCGTATCCATCACGCAGCTGTTTCCCTGTCCTCTTTTCAAACACTTTGGCCGCTTCTATTGGAAGTGGTGCACCACCGCAGTTCACGTAGTAGAGTGAATCAAAACCTGCATCCTCTAGTCCCTCTTGGCTGTTTAATGCAAAGAACATGGTTGGAACGCCTGAAAATTGGAATGGTTTTTCCCGTTTGACAATTTCCATTACTTCCTTTGGATCGAAGCGCGGCAGGATAATTTGGTTGGCACCTTCTCTGATTCCGCAAAGCGCAACACTTGATAATCCATAGACATGGAACATCGGCAATACAGTTATGATTTTAAAATCCTTAGGTTTGTCATCACATGTTTTATAAGCAAAATCACAAACCTGTGTTAAATTGGCTAAAAGATTCGTATGGGTAAGCATTACCCCTTTGGAGAGACCCGTTGTTCCACCAGTATATTGAAGTACAGCGACATCTTCATCACGGTCAATGTCTACCTCTGGAAGACTGACCTCCTTATCAAGGAATTCATCGAAATAAACATCTCCATCTGCAAGATCAATTTTGGCACCGCCAAAATTAACAACGATTACTTTTTTTAACGAAGTATTTGACTGGATTTTTTTCACTTTTGGGTAAAGAGCATCGAGGACCACCATGTACTCTGAACCGGAGTCATTTAAAACATGCTCTATTTCTCTTTCAACATACATGGGATTTACTTGGACATTGATTCCTCCAAGGCGAAAAGTCCCGAATAAAGTAAATATGTAATGAGGGGAATTGGGCAGCATTATGGCTAAACGGCTGCCTTTAACAAATCCAGCTCTATGTAAGGCTGAGGCAACACGGTCGACAAATGATTTGGTATCATTGAAGCTAGTTACATTTCCCAAAAACGTCATTGCCGGTTTCGTATTATAACGATTTACCGATTCCTCCAAAAAGTGATAAAGAGAATTATACTTAATCTGAAGATGCTCATCCAACCTTGAATCATAAACTTTAAGCCACGGCTTTTGCTGATAAACCATAAAAAACTATGCCTCCTCTTGATATTAACAAAAACTAAGATTGTTAGAATATTAATATAATTTTAATTATTGAAGGAAAGTTTAGATTTGTAAACCAATGCTTATCGACAAAATTCCACAAATACCTACAATTGCAATGAATGAGCGATATATTAATTTCCTTCCATACTTAATTCATAGGATTTTTCAAATGAAATCCCTTTCACTTAAAAGAATTCTTTGTCGAATATTGTTGGAATTTTTCCCCAACCCCTCATTGCAGAATCTATCCACCTGCTGAAGTCACCCGAATGACACTATCTCAGGAAAACGCTTTCATTTTGAGGTGAATAACAAAAGGTGTCAGGCACAAAAAAAGATATTTGTCCATGTGCAGTGGACAGTTTATGTGTAGGCAATCAGTCCTTTTTAATTGCTGGATAATAGATTTTCCATACATGTCCTTATAGCTATGGTCATATATATTAATATTATGATTAAAGGAGTTGTGCTTGCGTGCCCATTACGAATGCAAATGGAATTGATATTTATTATGAGGTTCATGGTGTAGGGGAGCCGCTTTTATTGATTATGGGGTTATCCCTTGATTCTAGGTCTTGGCATAGAACTTTGCCAGCTCTTTCGGAACACTATAAAGTAATTATTTTTGATAATCGCGGTGTTGGCCAAAGCGATAAGCCCAATACCCCGTATTCTATTGAATTAATGGCAGAAGATGCACGGGCAGTCCTCAATGAGGCAGGAGTTGAAGCTGCACATGTTTATGGGATTTCTATGGGAGGGATGATTGCCCAAAGGCTGGCGATAAAGTATCCAGAGCGGATTAAATCCCTTATCCTTGGGTGTACCACTTCCGGCGGTACAAATCATGTTCAGCCAGGGGCGGAAGTCTCCATGCTTATGCTGTCTAGAGCTTCTTCTACTGCGACTCCTGAGGAAATGGCTTGGGCCACTGCCCCCATCTTATACAGCCAATCATTTATTGAAAATCACCGCAATCTCGTAGCAGAGGATATTAAAATAAGAATTGAAAGGCCGATTCTTCCATACGCATATATGCTTCAGCTCCAAGCATGCCTTGCTCACGACACTTACAGTGAACTGGAACAACTTAAAGTACCAACTTTAGTTATTCACGGCGATGAAGATCGTTTAGTCCCATTTGAAAATGGCGTTACCCTGGCAGAAAATATTGAAAATGCCGAATTCCTGACCATTAAAGGCGCAGGGCATATCTATGTAACCGAAGCCACGGAGCTTGTTAATCAAAAAGTACTGGAATTTCTAAAAAAACAATAAAAACAATAATACAGAAAAATGCCCTATCGATTACGATTGGGCATTTTTCTGTGCAGCTAAAAATATTAAACTTTATTTATAAAAACAAATGAATACAAAGATATTAAACCTTCGCTTTTGCAATCTCTTCATCCTGCAAAACTCTTCTAAGCAGTTTTCCAACTGATGATTTTGGCAATTCCTCTAGTATTTCTACCTCTTTAGGAGCCTTATAAGGTGCCAGGTTGGCTTTGGCAAACACAATAATCTCATCTATAGAAAGTCCACAGCCCTCTTTTAGCTTAATATACGCCTTCACCGTTTCCCCACGATATCTATCAGGGACACCGATTACGATCGCCTCTTCCACACCCTCGAGCTTATAGAGGACTTCTTCCACCTCGCGGGGATAAACATTGTAACCGCTGGCAATAATCATATCCTTCTTCCGGTCAAGAATATAAAGATAGCCATCCTCATCCATTTTTGCAATGTCACCAGTGAACAGCCAGCCATCCTTCATTACATCTGCTGTATCTTTCGGACGGTTCCAATATCCTTTCATGACCTGAGGCCCTTTAACAATTAATTCTCCTGATTCACCGGCAGGGACATCCACATATTCTCCGTTTTCAATCTCTCGAACAATTCTAACAACTGTACTTGGTACTGGTATGCCGATACTTCCATACTTTCTAGGCAAAAACGGTGGATTGAATGCAATCGTTGGAGATGCTTCAGATAGCCCGTAGCCATCCCGGAGGGTTGAACCTGTAATGTTTTCAAATAATTTCGCCTGCTCCACTGGTAACGGCGCCCCGCCGCTTCCCGCATAATATACATCTGCAAAACCGCAATCCTTTAATGCTTCAGGCAAACTATTCAAAGCAAAATACATGGTTGGAACTCCAGCAAAGATAAATGGCTTTTCCCGTTTAATAGTTTCCATTACCTCTTTTAAATCAAAGCGAGGCAGGATAATCTGGTTAGCGCCTTCGCGAATTCCGCAAAGAGCTACACTTGAAAGTCCATAGACGTGAAACATTGGCAGAACAGTAATCATTTTAAAAGAGTCTGGAACATTATCACAGGTATTATAAATAAAATCGCAGACTTGATTGAAATTGGCTAAAAGATTGTAGTGGGTCAGCATAACGCCTTTTGGTATACCAGTTGTTCCGCCAGTATATTGCAGCACCGCGACATCCTCATGCGGGTCTATTTCCACTTCAGGAAGATTGACATTACCTTGAAGTGCTGCTTCAAAATAATAATCTCCTTCGCCGAGCTCGCCCCGGTTACCAGTTAAGTTCACTGCTACAACCCTTTTTAGAGATGTGCGCGGCTGGACCCTTTTAACCCTAGGATAGGTAGAATCCATCACTATCATATATTTAGCACCTGAATCCTCCAATACGTATTCGATTTCCCTTTCGACATACATCGGATTCATTTGGACAACAATCCCGCCTAAACGAAAAACTGCAAATAAGCTGAATATATAGTGAGGGCAATTAGGAAGCATAATTGCAGCTCTGTCGCCTTTTTTAAAGCCTTCTTTATGTAATGCAGACGCAAGTCTGTCGACCATCCTTTTTGTTTCCGTATAGCTGAAAACTTTTCCATAAAAAGTGAATGCTGATTTTTCGCTAAAACGCTCAACGGCACTTTCCAAAAAATCATACAGGGACTCGTGCTTTACACTTACATGCTCTTCTACTCTCGGATCATACCATTTCAACCAAGGCTTTTGCGGATACACCATTACACATCCTCCTCAATAATTTAATGAATGGTCATACTCCACCAAGCAATTTCCATAAAAAATTACTTATTGGAATATAATTCAATTTAAATTATTGATAGGTTTAGATAAATTGTAAACGTGATAATCTCGACACATTTCGGCATGGATTCTATTATTTATAGACTAAAACTTCGTTAATTATCTACCTAGGCAGCTGTCAACGACTGAAAAATGTCGAAATTCAGCAATTAATAAGAATTATTTCACAAAACTTTAACAATTTTTTGTGAATAACTTTTGACAACAAAAAAAGGACGACCTGTTAAAAGGGCCATCCTTCATTACATTATTTTTTTAACATCTGAAATACCTGCTCAACGTCTTTATCCCCGCGTCCTGAAAGATTTACAATTAACACATCGTCCGATGATAATTCTTTGGCAAGCTTCACTGCATGGGCAACCGCATGAGAACTTTCAAGCGCCGGAATTATGCCTTCTGTTTTACTCAAAAGTTGAAACGCTTCTAATGCTTCCTGGCCGGTTGCTGTAACATACTCCGCCCTGCCGCTCTCTTTTAAATAGCTGTGTTCTGGACCAACACCTGGATAGTCCAGCCCTGCCGCAATGGAATAGGTTGGCTTTGGCTCTCCTTTTTCATCGATTAGCGTCAAGCATTTAAAACCGTGAATAACAGCCGGCACCCCCTCCGTCAAGGTCGGAGCCTCTGCTGGTTCAACACCGATTAACCGGACATTTTTTTCATTGATATAGTGAGCAAATGCACCGATGGCATTGCTGCCACCACCTGCACAGGCAATCACGGCTGTTGGGAGCTTTCCTTCTTTTTCAAGAATCTGGCGCTTTGATTCCTCACTGATAATCGCTTGGAAATGCTTCACCATGGTTGGGTATGGATGTGGGCCAACTGCTGAACCAAGCAAATAAAAGGTATTTTGATAGTTTTGGACAAGGTCCCCCAAAGCCTCATCTACAGCATCCTTTAAACGTCCTTGTCCTTTTGTTACCGGGATCACCTTTGCCCCCAATAATTCCATACGGAAAACATTTAACGCTTGGCGCTCTGTGTCCACTTTTCCCATATAGATGATACATTCCATGCCAAACATTGCACAGGCGGTTGCGGTTGCTACACCATGCTGGCCAGCGCCCGTTTCTGCAATAATCCGCTTTGCACCCATCCGTTTGGCCAGCAAAATCTGCCCTAAGGCGTTATTAATTTTATGAGCTCCGGTATGATTTAAATCTTCCCGTTTCAAATAGATTTTCGCACCGCCAATTTGCTTTGTTAAATTTTCGGCGAATGTTAATGGATTTTCTCTTCCAATGTACTCCCTGAGATAATATTTATATTCTTCAATGAATTCAGGGTCATCCTTGTATTTTAAAAATTGCTGTTCCAATTCGTTTAGAACTTCTTGTAAATCCTCTGGAACAAAACTGCCTCCGAATTCGCCAAAATACCCTTTGCTTGCTACGCTCATATTTTCCATACTCATCTCTACTCGTCTCCTTCAAAAACAATTTATAAAGCAAAATATTAACTGAATACTAAAATATTAGCACTACTTTAATATTCTGCCAATAATCAGCTTTAGGCCTGTGAGGTAAGTGGATGTTTAAACCCATTTGGCAATGAAACACCGGTAAGATTTTTGATAAATAAAACATTACTAGACTTATCAACCTCAGTCTTAAGCGGCAGCCCGTCATCCGCAGGCTGGAAGTGAAAAACAACTTTTGTAGTATTCTTATTAACAAGTTTCCTTAAGATAGTTATTAATTCTACTTTCTCCTTACTAATAACATCATAAAGGTGAAGCGTATCCTCTTCATGCTGCATAATAACCACAGCCTGTTCATCCTGGACATAATAGAGGTCTTGGTTAAAGACCATCAAACAATAAAACATTAGCAGCTCCTCTGTTCCGCGTGTCCCAAAGGCTGCTGTTCCTGATATCCGATCAGCTGCCAATCTATAAATAAATGCTAAATCTTCAACGCTTCCTCCGTTTAATTTTCGTATACTGGTTTCGTTTTTTGCCTCGGTTGCAAGTTCCATTGAAAATTGGACTTCTTCATATTCCTTAAAACCAAACTTTGGGTAAAAATCCAGCACAGATTGATTGGCGAATAAATACATTAAATCTATATCCTTGTAATCTTCCAAAATCCGATCCATCAGTTTTTTGGACAAACCTTGATTTCGATAATCCGGATGCGTCATAACAGTACCGATTTGAACAGACTGTTTTTTTTCGTTATCAATGATCAAATCCACAAGATTTACTGATACATTTGCTACGACTCTACCATATTCAATATACGAATATGGTATATATTTTTCTGTCCAGAAGCCGTGCTTATACCAAACTTCGAAGTCAATGCCAAAGATAGAGGACGCTAATTCATTAAAACTTTTTCTTAAGAGTTCGTTTTCTTGATAGCCCTTTAAAAATACCAATTCTTTCATACCGATACCATCCCTTCTAGCTAAACCATATTATACCATTTAATATAGTGTATGAATTCTAAAAAATATTAAAGGATTTTCGAATATGATATAGAAGAGGTAAATGTTGGATTATTTTCTTATAAATGAAACTCGTCGTTGGCTAGTTCATTTGGACGGCTCATGGAGGCGCAGTTGAATTTATGTGTTAAGGAAGTATAAACTTTGGAAAATTTAATACTTCCTTATTAGCTAAAAAAGTCTATTTAGGGAGGAACGAAAAATGCGTAACGAAGAAATGCTGCTTATCCCCGGCCCGACACCTGTTGTTGATTCCATTTATGATGCGCTTGCACAGGAAACCCGAGGTCATACTGACCCAAGATTTGTGAAAATATTTAAGAGTGCAATTGAAAAAACAAGAGAGATGTTTAAAACAGATGGAGAAGTGTTTGTTGTTTCCGGATCCGGAACCCTTGCGATGGAAATGGCCCTTGTAAATACAGTGGCTGCAGGAGAGAGAATACTTGTCATCAGTCAAGGTTACTTTGGTGACCGCTTTATCCATTTAGGAAAAGCATTTGGAATTGAGGTTGACGTCCTTCAGTCAGAATGGGGCAGCCAGGTTCAGACAAAGGATGTAGAGGAAAAATTGACTGCGGGGAATTACAAAGCGGTTACCATTACCCATGCCGATACTTCAACAGGTGTCGCCGCAAACTTGGATGCACTTGTACCCGTCATTAAAAAACACGGGGCATTGGTTATTCTGGATGGTGTTTGCGCCACTGCAGCGATGGAAGAAGACATGAGTAAGGCATACGGCCATCCGGATTATAAAATCGATGTTGTGTTAACAGGATCACAGAAAGCAATCGGAGTACCTCCAGGCCTGGCTGTTGTTGCATTTAACCAATCCGCATTGGCCGCACGTGAAAAGATTGGGCGTGTACCAGCCTACTATTGTGACATCCATAATTGGATCCCCATTATGAATGATCCGGGCAAATACTTTGCAACACCGCCGGTAAACCTCATTTACGCCTATGACGAGGGAATGAAATTAGTGCTTTCAGAAGGAATGGAAAATCGCTATAAACGTCACAAAGCTTACGGACGAGCAGTCCGGTCCGCTCTAGCCGAATATGGCATGAAGGCAATAGCCGATGAGGATGTCGCTGCAACTACTCTTAGCTGTATACTTTACCCAGAAGGCTTGAACGATGCCGCCTTCCGCTCTGCTCTAGCCGAAAAAGGTGTCATCGTCGCCGGTGCGCTTGCGCATCTGGCAGGAAAGGCGTTCCGAATCGGCCATATGGGCAACACCACAAATGAAATGCTTGAGAAAGCAGTTGTTTTAATCGGGGAAACGATGAAGGAAATGGGCTTTTCAGTAAACCCGGATAAGGCATCTGAAATTTTTCAGCAGTGCCTGACACCATTGAAAATTTAGCGGAGAAAAGACCTGTTCCAAAGGGGCCAGGTCTTTTTAGCTTACCTTATTTCCGCTTCATTGTTAACACTTTGAAAGACATATAAAAAGTTGGATTTATTCTAGTTATAAGTTAAGGCACAATATTTCCCGCAGCCTTATAAATTTGATACCATTCTTCTCTAGTTAATTTGATTTCAGACCCTTTACAGGCATCTTTTAATCGTACCGGATTGGTCGTTCCAAGTACGACCTGGATATTGCTTGGATGGCGAGTAATCCAAGCAACCGCAATTGCAGTGTTGGTGACACCGTATTTATCAGCAATTCCGTCAATAGTTTTGTTCAATTCAGGAAAACGCCCCAAATCCCCGAGGAATGAACCTTCAAAAAAGCCGTGCTGGAATGGGGACCATGCTTGAATGGTTAAATCGTTCAAACGGCAGTATTCTAAAATGCTGCTATCCCGATTAATTGCCTGGTCAATTTTCATATTTAATGAAATTCCAGAGTCAATCATCGGAGTATGGGCTACGCTAAACTGGAGCTGGTTGACCACCAGTTTAAAAGGTATGTATTTTTGCAGCAGTTCTATTTGGGCCGGATTATGGTTCGACACACCAAAATATTTTACCTTTCCACTTATATGAAGCTTTTCAAAAGCTTCTGCAACTTCCTCAGGCTCCATAAGCGGGTCAGGGCGATGCAGGAGGAGAATATCAAGATAGTCTGTTTTTAAACGTTTTAAGATACCTTCAACAGAATTCAGGATATGATCCTTTGAAAAGTCAAAAAAGCCTTCCGGCAAACGGATCCCGCACTTGCTCTGCAAAATCATGTTTTCACGAATTCCGGAATTCATTTGAATGGCCCCAGAAAAGATTTCTTCACATTTACCTCTTCCATAAATATCGGCATGGTCAAAGAAATTGATACCTTCTTCCAAAGCGGTACGAATTAACTTTTCTGCCTCTGGAACCGATAACAAGGTTAACCGCATATTGCCCATAATCATGTTAGAAGCTTTTAAATCTGTATTGGCAATGTTTATAAATTTCACACTCAATTCCTTCTTTCATGGTCTAGTTCCTTCTTACATATTAATTGAAAACTTGCCGAGTGGCGAGCCCGATGGGACGAAGACATAAACGCAGTTGAATTTCTTAATAGCTAATAAAGCCATTGCAAAAGGCAATGGCTTTATTGAAGCATTCATACTATTTCTTTAATCGAGAAATCATATTCATAACATACACGATATAATTGTTCAATTTCTTGCTGTGTGGGGACTTTTGGATTATTGGCTGGACTGCCGCTATCTAATGCATCTTTAGCCATTTTACTGATGGCACAGGTAAATTTATGTCTGTCGATTCCCCACTCCATTAAATTCGGTATTTTTAAAGCAGAACATAGCTGTTTGACCGATTCCACTGCAAATTTTGCCCTTTCTTCATTTGAACAATTTGTATGGTTTGGGGCAAAGATATCCCCTACATCGGCTAGCCTGTCAATGCAGGAATCCATACTAAATTCAAGTACAGCCGGAAGCAGCATGGCATTGGAATACCCATGCGGAACATGAAACAGCGCCCCAATCGGTCTCGACATTCCATGTACGAGACATACAGACGCATTGGAAAACGCCATTCCTGCCTGAAGGGCTCCTAGCGACATAGCTTCCCTTGCTTCAAGGTTTTCTCCATTCGTATATGCTTGATAAAGATTTTGGACAATGAGTTTCATGGCTGATAATGCCAGCGTATCTGTCATAGAATGCGCTTTTTTGGAAAGATAGGCTTCGATGGCATGGCTTAATGCATCCACACCTGTTGCGGCGGTTACATGCTGCGGTGAGGAGATGGTTAAGAGCGGGTCGACTATAGCTATTGCTGGCATGAAATCCGGTTGTTTGACCATGATTTTTACATTCGTCAAAGGGTCGGTAATGACCGTGACATCCGTTGCTTCCGAACCTGTCCCGGCAGTTGTAGGAACCGCGATATGCGGGATTGGCTTCACTTCGGCAATTTTTCTGCCGCCTGCATAGTCTCCAATTTCCCCTCCGTTTGTTACTAAAACAGCAGCTGCTTTGGCAGTATCGATACAGCTGCCGCCGCCAATGGATATAAGTAAGTTACACTTCTCCAAACTGAACTGTTCAAGTACTTCAGAAACATAATTGACTGTCGGTTCAGAGTCCACACCTAGAAATACACTGCTTTGAACACCATAAATTGCTAATAACTGTATACATTTATCAACAAACCCAAGATGATTCATGACTTTGTCTGAAACAATTAACGCTCTATCCCCTAATCGCGCTGCTTCCACTCCAATTTTATTAAATGCCTGTTTTCCATAAATGATACTTTGCGGAGTCCTAAAATAAGCAATATCCCCCATCAATAAATCCTCCTTCCTATGTAAACGATTACATAATACCAAAAGGAGAAAAAGAATTGTGTTGAAAATTGTTATATTTATTCAATTTTTTTAAACCTTTTTGTTTAAGCGCCAATAAAAAATTATTGAACCGCACCTAATTGTTTGTCATATTCCATGATAATCCGGGACAAACTGATTAGTACGATATATGTTTACTTTAGAAATGGGCATTAAGCCCTAAAAGTATATCCTTGGAAGGGGAAGTTGGCTTGACAAATCCAATTGAAAAGTTATTTTGGAGCATTGCCCTTCCAGGGTTTGGGCAATTATTAAATAAAAAATATCTTAAAGGTTTCTTGTTTGTTTTTTTAGAAATTCTGGTGAATACACAAGCAAATTTCAATACCATCATCATGCTAAGCTTTCACGGCGAGATTGAAAAGGCAATTGCACTAGCGGACTATCAGTGGCTGATGTTTTATCCTTGCCTATATTTCTTTGCGATGTGGGATGCGTTTAAGGATGGCGGCGGCGGCAGTGAAAGATATTCTTTTCTTCCGTTTGTATTTGCCGCTTATTTTGTCACGGTCGGCTGTATTTATTCCTCGAAATTAAAAATCTTTGGTGTCTTGTTTGGACCAGTCTGGCTGCCGATGCTGTTTGTCATACCTGGTGTGGCAGCAGGTTTTATTATTAAAGCAATTATTAAAAAGTTCACTAAATCAAATAAGCAAACTTATGATTAAAGTTTGCTTTTTAATATTTATTTCTCCACCGTTCCCACGGCAAATAAAAATCCTAACATCAGCAGATGTTAGGATTTATGATGACCTGTGAGGGGTTCGAACCCCCGACCTCAACCCTGTCAAGGTTGCGCTCTCCCAGCTGAGCTAACAGATCAATCTTTACGCTACAAATATTATTATAGTAAAAAAAACAAAAAAGTCAATAACATTTTCTAATAATTTATTCCTCTAACAACAGAACGTATATTCTATTTTTATTGATTAAAGAACTAGTGTTCGGTTATAATGACTTATAGAAAGGAGGAGTTTTTAAATGGATGGTCTATTTATTCGTTCCATCGAAGAAAATATTCCTTTAGAGATGATTTATCTTGCCGAAAACCAGGAAATTACCCAGCGTAGATTAATAATTAAAGAGGTAACTGACGAATACATTCGCGCCTACTGCCTGCTGCGCAAACAAATCCGCACTTTTAAACGGGACAACATTCTTTCCATCATGCCTGATCAGCATAATAAAAGCCGTTTCCTGCATTAATCCTCCACCTAGCCCCCTTATCGTTACACTAGCATTTCTGCATTTTCACTTTCATTATGGTAAAATTCTTTTTATAAAAAGTTGAACTCGGGGGGATTTTTCAATATGGATTATCCAAGAGGTACCATTACAGAACAAACATTTTACAGCAATGAACTTGGAGAAGAAATACAGCTGCTCATTTACCTTCCATCCAATTTCTCACCGCTATATAAATACTCGCTGCTGGTTGCTCAGGATGGCCGTGATTATTTTCAGCTTGGCCGAATTGGTCGAGTAGCAGACGAGTATCTTTCAATTAAAGAAGTGGAAAATTTAATTATTGTTGGGGTACCCTATAAGAATGTAAAGGATCGCCGCAGAAAATATCATCCTGCCGGGGATCAAAACCGGCAATACGTACGCTTTCTTGCTCATGAATTAGTCCCCTTTTTAGACAGTGTTTATCCAACGTACCAAGTTGGGACAACCAGAGCACTTATTGGGGACTCACTGGGTGCAGCGGTTTCCTTAATGACTGCATTGCAATATCCGCATACGTTTGGGAAAGTGCTGCTTCAATCTCCCTATGTGGACGATATTGTTTTAGAAGCTGCCAAGCATTATACAGAGCCATTATCACTGGAAATTTATCATGTTATAGGAAAACTCGAAACTGAAGTAAAAACAACAGATGGAAAAATCAGCGATTTTCTGACACCCAATCGTGAGCTTTCAAAGGTCCTTTCCAAAAAACCTTTTAATTATTTTTATGAAGAATTTAATGGAAATCACACTTGGACCTATTGGCAGCCAGACTTAAGACGCGCTCTTAAATTGATGTTCTAGTAATGCATTTGTATTATTTATTATATTTAGAAAATTTGTTATAATAAAAAGTGTCCATTTTTCACTCGCTGTTTTCCTTGTCATTCCTTGACTTATAATAGAACCAACTACTTAAACGGAGGTACCAACATGAAATTTGGAGTTGTTATTTTTCCATCGAAAAAGCTTCAAGACTTGGCAAATTCCTATCGCAAGCGCTATGATTCGCATTATGCTTTAATAACACCACATTTGACATTAAAAGATGCCTTTGAAGCAACTGAAGAAGATGTGAAAGAGTTTGCCGATAAACTGCGGAAAATTGCCGGCAATACGCAGCCTTTTACTTTAAAAACTACTAAAGTGAGTTCTTTTCATCCAGTTAACAATGTTATTTACTTCAAAGTTGAGCCGACAGAAGAACTAACTTCCTTACATGCCGAAGTTAATAAAGAATTTAGCGAACAAAATCCGGAATACGCATTTGTTCCCCATATTACAATCGGCCAGAACCTATCTAATGATGAACACTCCGATGTATACGGGTCACTGCGTATGAAAAAAATTAACCACGAAGAAACGATTGACCGTTTCCATCTCCTCTACCAGTTGGATAACGGCTCTTGGACCGTTTCAGAAACATTTCGGTTGGAAAGGAATAATTCTAAGTGACAGTAAAAGTTGTTGAAACCCCAAAAGAGCTCGAGGACGCATACACAGTTCGGAAAACAGTTTTTGTAGATGAGCAAAACGTCCCCATTGAAGAGGAAATTGATCAATTCGAAAATGATTCCACTCATTTCGTGATGTACCATGAAAGCCGTCCAGTGGGGGCTGGAAGATTCCGCAATGTTGAGGGATATGGAAAAGTAGAACGAATTTGTGTCCTCAAAGAGGCTAGAAACATTGGTGCCGGTAAAGCCATAATGGAAACAATCGAATCCCATGCACGGGAAAAAGGCTTCCAAAAGCTAAAACTTAATGCCCAGACGCAAGCCATCCCCTTTTACGAAAAATTGGGCTACGGGGCAGTTTCAGAGGAATTCATGGATGCAGGAATTCCTCACAAAACAATGGTAAAGAATTTATAGTAAATGCACTTGCCAATATTATGGTTGGCAGGTGCTTTTTATTGGTATTCTTCAAAACATCTTTCCCACCATTCCAGGTTTTGATATGATAATACATGTCTTATTTCAAAATAGAGGGTTATAAAAATGAAAACAGCAGTTTATCGAAATCGGAATATTGTGATTGACGAGCTCAATCGTGAGGAATTCCAGTCTATTTACATCGCAGGCAAAAGAGGAGAACTATCTTGTCCTACTTGTAAAGAAAAGGTGCAGCTTTATCTGGGAATCCTGGGTGACCCCCATTTTTTCCACCATTCATTACCGGAATTGAAATGTCTGGTACCTGAAAGCCATGAAAGAGGAAACCAGCCACAAACAGAAAATCACTATATTGTGCAAAACGGGTTTAGAATTCCCCAAGGCAGAACCATTACAAAAGAAAATCCTGCTTCTGTAAAATTTAAAACAGCAAAACCTATCGAATATAAAGTTCCGTTTAAGCCAACACAGACAAATTCTCCAGAAAGCCTTCCCCCATATCTGCAGCAGCTATCATCAAATGGAGTTATTTTAGACGATAGTCAGACGGAAGCAGTAATAGATACGGAAGGCCCCTTATTAGTGCTTGCCGGTGCCGGAAGCGGCAAAACAAGAGTGCTGACTTGCCGGACCGCGTTCATGCTCGAGGCTAAACAAACCGATCCTCGAACCATCATGCTGGTTACTTTCACCACCAAAGCAGCAGCGGAAATGAAAAATCGTCTTCTTTCCTATCCTAATATGAAGCGTGAAAAAATCCAGCAGCTCATAACAGGTACGTTCCACAGTATCTTTTACCGGATTCTCATGTTCCATGACCCCGCCAGTTGGTCCTCTGATAAGCTATTAAAAAAAGAGTGGCAGCGGGACAGAATTTTGAAAGAAATCGGGAAAGAACTCGATTTGTCCGAAAAGGAATTTGCTTATGATCTAGCGCTGCAGCAGATTGGACTATGGAAAAATACGATGCTCCTTCCCGCAGAGATCAGACCGGCATCAGAATGGGAAGAAAAAACCTCAATTTTATATAAAAAATATGAGGATTATAAAAAGCGTGAAGGGTTGTTTGATTTTGATGACATGCTGATTGGCTGTTATTGGCTGTTGAAAAACACTCCTGCCATATTGGAGTATTATCAAGACAGATTTCAATATTTTTTAATCGATGAGTTCCAGGACATCAACAAAGTTCAATATGAACTGATTAAACTACTATCGAAAAAACACAAAAATGTTTGTGCTGTCGGTGACGATGATCAGGCAATTTACTCCTTCAGAGGAAGCGACCCAAATTTTCTGCTTGAATTCGAAACGGATTTCCATTCATCAAAGACTATAATTCTGGAACAAAATTACCGTTCATCTCATGAAATTGTTTCGGCAGCCAATCAAGTCATTTCCGCTAATAAATTGAGAAAAACAAAAATAATGCATGCGCAATTTTCTAGCGTTGAAAAGCCACTTACTTTTTTCCCTTTTGATGAAGAAGAGGAAGCCACTATGATTGTCACTGATATATCTGAGCGGATTACAAACGGAGCAAATCCCGCTGACTTTGCGATTTTATATCGGACAAATGCTGCTTCAAGGGCAGCGTTTGAACGGCTGGCAGGTTCGAACCTCCCTTTTAAAATCGACATGGACGCTGAAGCCTTTTATGACCGTTATATCGTCAGATGCTCATTAGCCTTCTTAAAGGTCAGCTTAAATGAAGAAGATCCAAAAAGCATAACAGAAATATTGCCATTATTATTTTTGAAACAATCAGCCCTGAAGGACATGAAAGCACTTAGTATCCTTCAGGACTGCAGTCTTCTTGAAGCACTGATGCATTTAAAAACATCACATGCCTTTCAGGAAAAAAAATTAAAAAAAGCGGTTCCGCTAATTCGCTCCCTTAAAACCTTGCCGCCGGCAAAAGCAATTGAAAAGATTGAAAAGGAAATAGGTTTCCTGGATTTTCTTAAAAAAAGAGGCAACGAAGCAAATCAAATCGAAAAAGGATCAGATGATTTAAAGGATTTAAAAGTGGCAGCAAAAAGCTTTGACTCGATTGATGGATTTTTAGAACATGCCGAACATATGGCAGCAATGAATAAGGAAATAAAAAATCTAAGCAAGCATTTTCGCGACGCTATCACCTTAAGCACCATTCACAGGGCTAAAGGACTTGAGTACAAATATGTATATTTGCTTGGCGCAGTCGACGGAAGCCTTCCCCACGATTATGCTCTGGAAACCAGTCGTAGCGGTGATTTTCTCGGCCTTGAAGAAGAAAGACGGTTGTTTTATGTAGCAATGACCCGAGCCAAAGAAGGACTATTTATCTCCGTTCCCGAAAATAGACGAGGAAAAAAAGCCAATCGGTCTAGGTTTCTTGCACCACTTCTAAAAATAAGCAAAAAGGCCATTTTCCATTAAGGAAAGCGGCCTCTTGGCTTATTTTTTATTATTCATCATGTTTGAAATGGTATTGAAATCCAGACTTTTTCCATCTTTAATGATCGTATTGCAAATTTGATCTTCTAGTTCCTTACTAATCGGTTTGTTAGCAAGCTGAGATACTTTACGAATGACACCCCGGACGGTCTTTTCGTCTTTAAAATTGGCATTCTGAAGGGAATTAGCCAAATCAAAAATATCTTTCATATTTACGCCAGTCTTCTTCTCTATGTTTTTAAAGAAACCGTTATCCATGCTCAAGTTTCACACTCCTTCATAAACTACTTTATTGTATGAAGGAATGAAAAAATGGTGAAAAAAGAAAAGGATAGCCTATAATTGGCCATCCTTTCCAGCAGTGCGTTCACCTATTAATACCAGCTAGCACCTACAATGATTAATAGGATGAATAGTACAACGATTAAAACGAAGCTGCCGCCATAGCCAAAACCGCCGCCGTAACCGTAACCTCCGTAACCAAAGCACATAGATAAGTTCACCTCTCTTTAGTAATTTCATTAATACAATATGAAATTACTAAAAAAAGTGTATAGGCACGAATAAGCTATTCATTCATTTAAGCAAAAAATCAGCATTTACCCTTTTGGCTTAAACACGAGTGCTCCGATAAAACCAAAAATAATGGCGGCTGATACACCTGAACTGGTCACCTGAAACATCCCGGTTAACACGCCTATCAGCCCATGGTTGTTTGCATCATCAAGCGCTCCGTGGACCAATGCATTACCAAAGCTGGTTATCGGTATGGTCGCTCCTGCTCCGGCAAAATTAATAAGTGGCTCATACAACCCAAATCCCGCTAAAATCGCCCCGGCTACAACCAGTAAGCTTAATGTATGTCCTGGAGTAAGCTTGACAACATCAAATAATAGCTGTCCAATGACACAAATCAGTCCGCCTATGACAAAGGCCCAAAAAAACATCGCAAACATAATCGTCACCCCTTTAATTGTTCATTTCTATACCAACTGCATGAGCAATACATGGAATTGATTCATTTTGTTGAAAGGTGAGCGGCGATAACAGTGCACCGGTAGCGACAAGCAAAATCCGTCTGTATGTACCCTTTCTCATTTCATTCAGCAAATGTCCATATAACACTGTCGCTGAACATCCAGCTCCGCTTGCTCCAGATTGAACGGGCTGGTCATCCTTATAGATGAGGATCCCGCAATCCTGAAATTGCTTTCTTTCAAGCTTAAGGCCGCTTTTGTTAATTAATTCAAAAGCCGTGTCATGGCCGACTCTCCCTAAGTCACCAGTAATAATTAGATCATAATAAGATGGATCAATGTCAAGATCCCGAAAATGGGCCATAATCGTATCTGCTGCTGCAGGAGCCATCGCACCTCCCATATTGAAAGGATCTGTTAACCCCATATCAATGACCTTTCCAATGGTTGCGGAGATTGTGACAGGGTTTTTCATCCCCGGTTCGTTTGGCTGAATGATTCCAACACCAGCGCCTGTAACCGTCCATTGAGCTGTCGGAGGCTTTTGGCTTCCATATTCTGTAGGATAGCGAAACTGTTTTTCAACCGCTGCATTGTGACTAGATGCTCCGGTCACCACATTTTTTGCTCCCTGATAATTGACGATAAATGAGGCAAGCGCTAAGCCTTCCATTGAAGTGGAACAGGCCCCGAATAACCCGAAATAGGGGATCTGCATAGTCCTTGCGGTAAAGCTGGTCGGCGTTATTTGATTAATTAAATCACCGGCTATTAAAAATTGAATTTTTTCTTTCTCAATATTTGCCTTATCCAGTGCAATTTTTACTGCTTCTTCTAGCAAGATTCGATGGGCTTTTTCATATGAATCCTGGCCCATCCATAGGTCTTCATACAACAAATCAAAGTCATTTGCCAAATTTCCGTTAGCCTCAAAGGGGCCCCCTGTTACTCCAGTTGCCGATATCATCGGTTTATTTTGAAAGACCCACGATTGATGTCCTTTTAGCAATTACAAAACCCCCCAAATGCTTAAAACCGTTCTAATCAGTGCTACCACAAAGGCCGCAAAGACACCAAAAAGAAGAACTGAGCCTGCAAGCTTAAACATATTGCCGCCGACCCCTAATACAAACCCCTCTGTGCGATGCTCAATGGCTGCAGAGATGACGGCGTTGCCAAAACCAGTGACCGGCACCGCGCTCCCCGCACCGGAAAACTGCCCCAGCCGGTCATAAACACCGAAGCCGGTCAAGAGCATGGAGAGAAACACCATTGTGGCCACCGTTGGATTCCCGACACTTTGTTCCGTAAAATTAAAAAAGTAAATGTAAAAATAACTGATCGCCTGGCCGATTGCACAAATCAGTCCGCCAACAAAAAAAGCCCTGATACAATTTTTTAAAACTGGCCGTTTCTTTTCGTGCTTTTGCTGTAGCTGCTGGTATTTTTGCTGTTCAGGTGTCATATTTTTCTGTTTGCTTGCCATCATTAAATCCCCTTTCCTACTTCATATCCTCTGTCATTTTAACAATTTCATTAAAACGTTTTTCTGCATCTCGATGTTTAAACTTAGACGAGGACCTCATCTTTTCATCAAGTCGTACGACTTCCAGAAATATTTTATAATCACTTGAGACGGTAAATTTCTCTTTTGGATATTTTTTCTCAAGCATCTTGGTAACATTTTTTTCAATCTTTTTCATGTTAAAGCGATGCAAATGCTTAACCTTGTATGCAACAAGGATTGCTTCTTTTCCTTTGACGACAGCAACATCATACAATTCTGGAAAAGAACTTACATCATGTTTAATTTTCTCTACTTGGTCATTTCCTTTATGCCCATCAGTGATAACTGGTGGTGGATTTGTGGTTTTAACGAGCGCGAGATGGCTGTCTTTTGCTTTTTGATCCTGATTGCAGGAAACCAGTAAAATTACGCACAACAATATAATGAAACGGTATGTATTACGCATAGCGGTATTCATCCCTTTTTTTCTAAATATGACTGTCATTCCTGTCATTAGTTTTTTCTACATTGACTAAAAATATGACTAAGTTAAAGAGCCGATTAAAGAAAAAAATAAAACTGCCAGTAACCTAGCAGTTTTTCACTTCTACCTATTTGTCTTCTTCCCACAGCCGCAGCCCTGTTTTTTTATAGCATTTGATGGCTGGTAAACCTTTGTTGTCTGAGACTGCTTCTTTTTCTTTGTCACGTTTTTCCCCCCACTCAAATACAATTCATTAGTTACTAATCATCCTATGAAAAATGCGTAGGTCTTGTCTCAGGCAAAAACCTTATTTCCCATTAAAATATTGAATAATTGTTTCGATGATGGCCGCCATACCAGCAACAGCCAGGATAAGTATAATCGGCTCCGCCCAAACAGGGAAAAGGAAGGATATTCCTATCATAATGGCAGAAGACCATATTCCTGTACACCAATAACAACTTAGCAATTCACCCATAAATCGCCTTATTCCAAATTTTTTTGGAATATAATAAATTTCCACTTCACCTTCTGCATTTACTTCCTCTACCTCATCAAAAAAGGGATTTCGTATAAATTCAGTAATTTTATCAAAAACAATTAACCTCGTAAACCGAAAGCTTGCCAATGCTAAGAGGAGCAGTTGCATAAGACTTATCTTCATGTTAAAAAATCCTTTCATAATTGGACTAATGACTGTGTATGGAAATAGCCTAATTTTGGTAAATAAGGCAATTGTCCGTAACCCATAAGGCTCTCGTTAAATATGTTAGTAATGTAAGATATATTACGGATTAAGGAGGAAAAATAAATGGGTTGTGGGAGCTTTAGAGATAATCACGACAACGGCAATTGCGTATGTCAAGTAGTTCGCGCGATTAAAGATATCCAAGATAATGCTGTTGAAGCAGCAGAATGCCAATCCTGTACCAGCTGCTTTAATGAGCCGCTTGGTTCATTGGTCTCACCGGTTCAAGAAACAGTTGATACGCGCGTATTCGTTTTAAAAACAGCTGATGGTACACCTTTCCACGCATTCTTCAATGACGATTATAATGCATGCGTCTCCATCTATTTCCGCGTAGAGGATGTGTTCGATAACTGCTGTGCCACACTTCGCGTATTAGTTCCTGGCAAAAAGGACGGCGGAAACTTTGTTCCAGTCAACTTCGTAAAAGGCGATGACAAATGCTGTATAAACCTTTCTAAGCATTGCCAAGTCACTTGCTTCAAGGCGAGCAACGATTGTGTAACAGTTGACTTAAGCTGCTTCTGTGCCATTCAATGTATTGCTGACGTAAACCTTGGAATTTGCAGTTAAATAAATTAGCCAGTCGGTGAATCGGCTGGCCTTTTTTTTATTTATTCATTATCGCTTTATTCCGATCATGATGACATTTGTGATTTCATCAACTAGGAATGTTCTTTGAGTTTTATCATGATATTCAATGGTTATTTGATTGTCCTCATAACTTATCAGGTAGCCCAAATGTTTCTCATCAACGGTATTAAAAACACACGGAACAGGCGGAAGCACCTTTGGAAAATTAATTAAATATTCCAGTCTTTCCTTTACCGTCATTTCCTTAAATGGCTTTACTCGATTAAAGGAAGATCGGTTATTCTCCACAGGTACTGAAGATGCTGCTTCTTTTTTTTCAGTTTCCATCCCATATGAATCTTTCTCCATCCTCGCACGAGGGGCATCCTTTTTACTTTCATCTGTCCTTGTATTCACTTCCGTTGCCGGCTCAGTTTCAAGCTTACTTCTGAAGATTTCCTGCATATGATAGTTTGAGGGATTCCTTGAAAATGGCTGTTTAATAAAGAAAAGCGGTCCCTGATTTTTTGTATTTGGCATATAAGCACCTCCCTTTCGGCATCCTACACTTTTATATATATGTGAATGGACTATTGGCGTTAACTGTTTTTTTCCATACAAAAAAGCCCGCAGTTCATTTTTAACGGGTTCACTTTAGAGGTGCGAGGGTGTGTGAATTTTTAAACTCCCCCAACGCATTGAAACATAAGAAGTCTTATCCTTAATCGAGTAACTAGTGGTAATAAAATAAGCGAAAATTTTTCCACTAAATGGAGAATAGGTCTCATTCCGGAGTAAATAAGGGAAGGTTTTTCGCTTAAACAAAGCAAAAGCCCCAATACTGAAGTTTTTTGAGTCAATAGGGGAAATTTCTCCGCCTATTTAAGTTATTCTTGATCTTAATTGCTAATTAAGGGAAATTTCTCCCCTTATTTATCAAACTCTGTCTAATGAACTTGTACACTTACGGTTGCTTTAGTCCAATAAAGAAAATAAGGCTTAGAGATATTTTCATCTCAAAGCCTTATGGACTGTGCAATATACTGTGATTTGTGTTGTGAAAGGTTATGTGATTTGCTATGTGGTTAGGGTTGTGATTTACCGTTTTGCACCTCACAAGTAAACCTGTTAAGTTCATTTTGCGGGCTTTTGTATACTACATAATATGATATCCTGAGTCTACGTGAATATTTTCCCCTGTGATTCCACGGGAAAGATGGCTGAAAAGGAAAACTGCGGTATCGCCTACTTCCTCAGGCGTTGTTGTTCTACGTAATGGTGCCTTTTCTTCAATTTCCTTTAAGATCGTGTTAAATTCACTGATTCCTTTCGCGGAGAGTGTTCGAATTGGACCGGCAGAAATGGAATTTACGCGTATATTATCTTTTCCTAGGTCCGCAGCTAAATAGCGAACGCTTGCATCAAGGGAAGCTTTTGCAACCCCCATAACGTTGTAATTTTTGATAGCTCTCTCTCCCCCTAGGTATGTGAGAGTAACGATGCTTCCGCCTTCTGTCATGAGGCTTCGTGCTTCCTTCGCTACTGCCGTTAAGGAATATGAGCTGATATTATGTGCCAGCAGGAAGCCGTCCCTTGTTGTATTCAAGTATTCGCCAGATAATTCTTCCTTATTAGCGAATGCAATACAATGAGCCACTCCATGAATAGTTCCAACCGCTTCTTTTATTTCACCAAAACAATTGGCAATTGCTTCATCACTAGTGACATCACATGGCAGCACTAAAGTTCCCTCCGCATTTAAGGACTCCGCTAATTCCCGTACACTGCTCTCCAATCTTTCCCCGGCAAACGTAAATACTAACCGTGCCCCAGCGTCATGAAGTGAGCGGGCAATCCCCCAAGCGATACTCCGCTTATTAGCAACACCCATTACGACAAATGTTTTTCCAGTTAAAGATAAATTCATTTTAAAAAAATCCTCCTACATGATAACTGATATTAGTACTTGGTACTAATTCTACACTAATTCTGAATAAATGAAAAGTACTAGCCTTTTCTAATAATAGCTTTTGCCTGTTTCTGAAAATTCAAGCTCTCTTTTCAGTTCATCCACATATTCCTTTGAACCTGTGACAATCAGGCGGTCATTCATTTGCAGCTCTGTATCTCCATGAGGGACGATAGAATCCATTCCACGGAAAATCCTGACAAAAATGACATCCCCAGTAAACGGGAATCTTCTTAATGACATTCCATCGAATAAGTCATTTTTCATCACAATTTCATAAAGTCCTGTTTCCTGATTAGTCAATAGATTTATGACTGCAGGAGACTCAATCATCGCTCGAAGCAGTGCCTTTGTTGACATAAAGGAAGAAAAAACCTCTACCCCATGTTCGCGAAGCCTCGATTCTAATTCAGGACTTTCAATCCTGGCGATGACCCTTGGAACTCCTTTTTCTTTCGCAGCTATAGCCAGGTCTGCATTTACTTCCTGGTTACCAGTTAAAATTACCACAATTTCAGATTCGAACACTTTTGCATTTTCAAGGGCCTCCTGCGAATAATCCGGGATTTCCTTTATTTCAAATACCGAGTCAGCAAATGTTTTTTCGGCTTTTTCAATTTTTTGATGATAGAGAACCGGGTTGTAGAGCCCGGACTTTAATTCTAGGGAAACAGGCAAAGTAATCTGGTTAGCACCTAAAAATGCAATGGACACCTTCCTGCCCTCTGCTGCTTCTCGAGGGAACAGCTTCTTAAAAACGATAGGTGTAAAAATAGAGGTAATCACAGCAACAAGAATTAGTGTTCCTTTCATTTGCTCTGTTATAACCCCAATTCGTTCTCCAATCGTCGCTGCTGCAATAACCAGTGACAATGTGGAGGTAAGCAGAAATCCCGCGGCAATTACGGTTTTCATATCGTACCAAATTTTTAATAGGTATACTGGAATTAGCTTCGACAATAAAAGCCCAATCATTAATAGAGGAATTAATAACAAAAGTTTCTTTTCACTTAATAATGACCAAATGTTCAGTTCTACACCTACCATTACAAAGAAAATAGGAATTAGAAAACCGTAGCCAAACGAATCAAGTTTATGAACCAGTTCCTGGTTTGGCGCCAACAAGGAAACGAGGACACCTGCCAAAAATGCACCTAAGATATTTTCTGCCCCGACAGTTTCAGATAATCCCACCAACACAATAATTAGCATGAAGACAGCCCGCGTGCCGATTTGGACCGTCCCAGTTGACAGTGTTTCAATAAAGCTGCGATTTTTAAATCTTTTCCCAATAAAATAAAGGATAATTCCTGCTCCAAATAAAATCAGCAGAAGCCATGTATCTCCCTGGCCTCCTTCATTCAACGACACAAAGAGGGCAAGCAAAATCATTGTAGCTAAATCAGCGATTACCGCCACCAATAAGATAATCTGCCCAATCACCGTTTTCATTAAGTGGGCTTCTTTTAAGGTGGGCACGACTACTCCCAATGAAATCGTCGAAATAATCAGTGTCATTAGAAAAGCATTATCAATAAAGCCTGCGAAAACAAAGAGATACGATAAGCCGAGTGAGAGAATGAAGACACCGGCAAAGATAACGGATGAAACCAGAAAGGAGTTAGGTTCTTTTTTCCCGTTTTGAAGCGTCTCACGTTTTTTCCCACGTGAAAAAGCCGTGAAGTCAATTTCAAGCCCGCTTAAGAACATAAGAAAAATAAATCCAAGTGTAGACAAGGTAGACAGCCAAATATCTTCATGAACGATATTGAATCCACTCTTGCCAATAATGAGGCCCATAATAATTTCTGCAACGACAACTGGGATTACATTTAATTTAAATCGATGCAAAAGAATTGGAGTTAAAAATGCCATTGTGACAACAATCAGTAATGAAATAATGGATACGTGTTGTTCCATAATACTCCTCCCTTACGGATAGTTATAAATGCTCACAAACCGACAAAAAATAAGGAACGGAAAGGGGCAAAAATTATGAAAATAGATATTATCGGTGATATCCATGGATGTTTCACAGAATTCTCGGAGTTAACCGCAAAATTAGGTTACGATTGGAAAAGCGGGATTCCACTCCATCCAGAAAACAGAATACTCGGGTTTGTCGGTGATTTAACCGATAGAGGGCCAAATTCTCTCAAAGTAATTGAGATTGTATGGAAACTGGTCATCGAGCAAAAGGCTGCCTGCTATACGCCTGGTAACCATTGCAATAAGTTGTATCGCTATTTCCTTGGCAACAAGGTGCAAATTTCGCACGGACTTGAAACAACCGTGGCGGAATATGAATCATTATATAAAAAAGATCAAGAATCCATTCGTAAAAAATTTATTAAACTTTATGAAATGGCTCCTATGTACTTAGTATTAGACCATGAACAATTAATAATCGCACACGCAGGAATTAAACAAGAATTAATTGGCAAGCAGAATAATAAAGTGAAAACATTTGTACTTTACGGTGATATAACAGGCGAAAAACATCCAGATGGATCCCCTGTAAGGAGAGATTGGGCTAAACATTATCATGGGGATGCTCATATTGTCTATGGACATACGCCTGTTAAGGAGCCTAGAATTATTAATAAAACGTATAATATTGACACAGGGGCTGTATTTGGCGGCAAACTTACAGCCTTAAGATATCCAGAAATGGAGCTGGTCTCTATTGCCTCTACTATGCCATACATTAAAGAAAAATTTAAACAATTTGACTAAAAACAAAATAGCTGGCCAATTTTTAATCATAGCCAGCTTCTAATATTTTCTTCATGTCTTCAGGCAGCGGTGCTGTAAAAGACATTTCCTGCTTTGTAAAAGGATGAATAAAGCTAATTTCTTTGCAATGCAGGGCCTGCCTTTTGATTAACGAAATGTCTCCCCCGTATAAATCATCTCCAAGAAGAGGATGACCTAAATAGGACATATGGACCCTAATTTGATGGGTCCGTCCAGTTTCCAGGTTCAGCTCAACCTGGGTAAATTCCCTATGCCTTGAGATGACTCGGTATTGGGTACAGGCATATTGACCATCCTCACGAACCTCCCTTTCGATGATGCTTTCCGTTTTACGTCCGATTGGGGCGTTTATCATGCCTTTATCCTCTGGCAACATACCACCTGCAAAAGCTTCATAAGTTCGTTTCACTTGAGATTTTCGCTGCATCAAACTAAATAAATGATGGACATGTCGGTGTTTGGCTACCAAAACTATCCCAGAGGTATCCCTGTCCAACCGAGTCACAATGTGGGCTGTAGCAATCAGCCCCGTTTTTTCGTAATACCCTACAAGGGCATTTGCAAGGCTCCCGGACGGATGTTCCCTTGACGGAATTGTATTCATACCGGCAGGTTTAACTACCACCAGCAAAAATTCATCCTCAAACAGAATCGTCAATGGGCGATTTTCTCCCGGAAAACTTGGGCTCTCGAAGGGGAATATAACTGTCAGTGCATCCCCTTCGACGAGCTTATACCTAACATTTACATCTTCACTGTTGACAAGGATTCTCCCGCCCTTGAATTTAATATCGGTCAAAGCAGTCCGAGAGATTTCTTCCATCTTTAAAAACTCTCTAATAAGCAATCCGGCACTATTTTCATCAATACTCCACTTAAGTTGAAAATTTTTTGTCATCAATATTTTCCTTTATTTAGTCCGAAATAAATGAATCATGTACTCTTTTCCAGAAAGGAAACGGACGGAACCTAGCAAAACGGATTTTTTCCTCTGGAACCCGGAACTGGATTGACTTCACATCCTTATGGAGCAGGGTTAAATGATCAATGGTAATCTGAAAATCCGTCCGGTTTACGGGCTTTAACATACAAGTGTGGTGTGCAGGCAGAATAAGCGGTGACCCCACTGTTCTGAAAACCCTATTGTTAATGGATGCCATCTCCGCAACTTGAAGAGCTTGAATGGAAGGGTGAATAATGGCTCCGCCAAGCGCTTTATTATAGGCTGTGCTGCCGGAAGGGGTAGAGATACAAAGACCATCACCACGAAATCTTTCAAAATGTTGGCCGCGTATTTCTACATCCATGACCAGCGTTCCCTCCACACCTTTTACGGTAGATTCGTTCAATGCTAGGTACCTGGATTCCTTCCCCGCATGGGAATAACGAATAATGACCTCCAAAAGTGGATATTCAATAACCTGAAACGGTGTCTTTGCAATGGCAATCACCAGCTTTTCGATTTCCTCAGGGGTCCAATCCGCATAAAAACCGAGGTGACCAGTATGGATCCCAACAAATGCTGTTTTATCCAAACGGCTGCTATAGCGGTGGAAAGCATATAGGAGCGTGCCGTCTCCTCCTATGGAGATGACGATATCCGGCTGGTCTTCATCGTATTTTAACTCAAAATCTAGCAAATAGGTCCTCATTTTATGCATTAGGATATTTGATTTTTGATCCCCTTTAGACGTTATCGCAAATTTCATCTTTTTTACCCCTTGTATTGGAATAATCTATATAAACAACGGCTCATTTTTTTTCTTCTTGGGCTGTTTCTTTTTTTCTCGTAAAAAAAGCCTGTGCTTCTTTAATTTCACCCCGAATAAGTGACATTTCCTCATCTAAACGGAAAGCCGCCTCTGCAGCACGCTGGAGGCGCATTTTTATATCTGTTGGAAAGGCACCTTTATACTTATAGTTTAATGAATGTTCAATGGTTGCCCAAAAATTCATGGCTAATGTACGAATTTGTATTTCTGCTAGAATCTTCTTTTCTCCGTGGATGGTTTGCACCGGATATTGAATGACAACGTGATAGGAACGGTATCCACTGATTTTTTCATGAGATATATAATCCCTTTCCTCCACTATTTCAAAATCATTGCGGTTTCGGAGCAACGAAACGACCCGATAAATATCCTCCACAAACTGGCACATTATCCGAAGGCCGGCAATATCCTGCATTTCCTCTTCAAGTCTATCTAACGGTATACCTTTTTGGTTTGCTTTATCTAAAATACTGGCAATTGGCTTAACTCGGCCGGTAACAAATTCAATCGGTGAATGTGTCGAATCGAGTTCAAATTGACCTCTCATTCCCTTTAATTTTATCTTGAGCTCATCAATTGCCTGCTTATAAGGGGTTAAAAATTGGTCCCAATGCTTCATGACTCCACCTCGACAAGAACAAATTATGTATGAAAAACTGTTTCTGCTTTTTCAACCATTTCTTTACCGTAATTGCTATTTCCTTTTATGTTATTAATAATAAAATCAAACTCTTCATTAAAACAAAGAAGTTCTATTTTTTCGTTTCCGTCGGTAATCCAAACCGGAAGTTTGGCAGCCATTTTCATGTCGGGCCAGATTGGTTCCGGAAGCACGATGTATGTATAGTCATCTGAATCTTCCATTAGATAAATAAATGAATAATGTTCAGAATCCACTAGGATTTGTTCGGCTGGAACTAAACCATTTATTGTTTCCGACACTTCTAAAATAAGTGCATTTTCCATTACATTTGCTGCTTGGACTATTAGTTTCTTCTTCATCTTTTACCTCCATCTTCCATACCCACTATTTTAACATAATTCCTCATTTCTCCCAAGGATTGCAGTTTTCAATGAAGATGAGATAATGTAAATAATTTTATCGGAAAGGAAGACAAACGATGTCTCAAAATATTGAAATAGAATTTAAAAACATGCTGACAAAAGAGGAGTACTCAAGATTATTAAATGATTTTCAAATTAACGAAATAAACATTTTTGCCCAGGAGAACCATTACTTCGATACGAATGATTTTGCTTTAAAAGATAGGGGTTCAGCTTTAAGAATTCGCTTAAAACAAAATAGCTGGGAAATGACGTTAAAGCAGCCTGCGGAAATCGGCCTTCTTGAAACAAATCAAATACTTAGCGAAAAGGAAGCTCTAGAAGCAATCCAATTTGGGAGACTTCCTTCGGGTCAAATAAAGCTTATCATTGAAGAAATGGACATCCCCTTTTGTAAATTGGTTTATTTCGGAGCTTTGGCAACAAGACGTGCAGAGGCAGAATTTAAGAAAGGCGTACTTGTTTTTGACCACAGTATTTACCTAAATCAAGAGGACTTTGAACTAGAATATGAGGCTGAAAACTTTCAGGAGGGGCAGGAAGTCTTTTTACAGCTGTTAAATAATTATCAAATTCCTGTCAGAAAAACAGAAAACAAAATTCGCCGCTTTTACAGGCAGAAATACAACTTATAAATTAGTTTCGTAAGAAAAGCCATATTGGACACATTAATAATATCCTTTTTCCGGAGCAATTCATTTGAGATAAAAATTAGGCATTGTTAAAATGAATGTAAACTTGATAATGACGAGAGGAGGAGTTGTCAACATGATGAAAAATCAGCTAACACCATTTGAGGTTATTGGAGAAGAAACGCTCCATCGTCTTGTGGACAATTTTTATGGCCTTGTTGCACAACATCCTGACCTTGCTCCTATATTCCCAAATGATTTTTCTGAAATTGCTCGTAAACAAAAGCAATTTTTAACCCAATATTTAGGCGGCCCTCCACTTTATACTGAGGAACATGGACACCCGATGATGCGTGCCCGTCATCTGCCCTTTCCGGTTACGCCAAAGCGTGCCAAAGCCTGGCTTTCATGCATGACCAAAGCAATGGATAAAACCGGCTTAGAAGGACCAATTAGGGATGAGTTTTATTCTAGGCTTTTTCTAACTGCCCAGCACATGATTAATACACCTGATGATCAAGAAAATTCCGGTGAGCCATTGTGAATAATTTTGATTACTCGAATTCTTTGCAACCAATCAATAGCAGCGATAAAAAACCGATAGAAATTTATTTATTTATTGATCCGCTTTGTCCTGAATGCTGGTCACTTGAGCCTATCATGAAAAAGCTTCAGATTGAGTATGGACGTTACTTTTCTATTAAACATGTGTTAAGTGGAAAATTGACCAATTTAAATGTAAGCCGAAAAAAAAATGACCTTGCTCAGGTTGTGGAGAAAACAACGAGCAGGTCGGTAATATCTTGTGAAGGAAATCATGGGTCTGAATACCCTGTAGATACTCCCTATAATGTATCGATCGCGCTAAAAGCAGCTGAACTTCAAGGGAGACGTGCAGGAATACGCTTCCTCCGCGCAATTCAAGAAGTATTATTTTTGAAAAAGAGGAATATTTCAGATTTAGGAGTATTAAGAGAGTGTGCGGATAAAGCAGGACTTGAAATTCAAGAATTTCTTCAAGACATGCATTCGGAGAGTGCTGCAAAAGCCTTTCAGTGCGACCTGCAAATTACTTCTGAAATGGAAGTCCGCGAAATTCCTACCCTTGTCTTCTTCAATGAAAACGTTGAAGAAGAAGGAATAAAAATAACAGGAACATATCCATATGAGGTTTATGTTCAAATTCTGGAGGAAATGCTCGCAGAAAGACCGATTAAATCTCCGCTGCCTCCACTGGAAACATTTTTAAAGAATTTTAAATTTGTCGCCACGAAGGAAATTGCTCTTGTATATAATATGACCATTTCGCAAATTGAACGGGAAATGAAAAAATTGCTCCTTAAGCAGGTGGTGCAGCAAATCCCTGCAAAGTTCGGGACTTTTTGGAAGTATATTGAGTAGCTTAAGAATGTATAACAGAAATGCCCTGCAGCCATCAACTGCAGGGCATTTCTGTTAATACGAACAAAGGGGATGGGAGAAATTTTTCACGGTCAAACAAAGGGGTATATGTTTGTTGTGATCAACTTCACGTATTAAATATAGCATGGGCTAAAAAGGGTGACAATAAATTTGTGCTTTATTTCACATTATTGTCAAATATCATAAATTCATAGGGTAGACCATAAATATAAAAGAAAGATTTTGAATAAAAAAGGGGTGGATTAAGAAATTGAAAAAGTTTTCCATTACACTGATGATTTTTTTCTTTGTTTTTTCCTTTTTTTTACACGTACTGGCACTCTTGAAAATTTTCCCGATTATAATTAGCATCCCCGTATTGTTTCTTTCCATCTTAATCCCCAGTATCTCCCTCAATGACAGAAAAAAATTTAAGGGATTTTAAAGGGATGGCTGCCATGCCATCCCTCATTCTTTATTTTTTTAACAATAGTTGTTCTAATTCACCTAGTTTTTCTTCAAATACCTTGCAGGCATCCTTGATTGGCTCAGAACTTGTCATATCCACTCCGGCTTTCTTTAACACTTCGATTGGATAATCGGAGCTTCCCGCACTGAGGAATTCAATATACCGTTTTACTGCAGGTTCGCCTTCCTCTAAAATCTGCTTGCTTAATGCAGTTGCAGCGCTGAAACCTGTAGCATATTGGTAGACATAATAGTTGTAATAGAAATGCGGGATGCGGGTCCATTCAAGGCCGATTTCCTCATCAATGACAATATCCTCTTCACCGAAGTACTTTTTATTTAATTCATAATAGGTTTTTGTTAATGAATCAGCCGTTAATGCCTCATTATTCTGCGCCATCTGGTGGATTAAATGCTCGAATTCGGCAAACATCGTCTGACGGAATACCGTCCCCCTAAAGCCCTCCAAATAATGATTTAAAAGATAAATCCGTTTTTGTTCATCGTCAATGGTTTTTAACAAATAGTCATTCAGCAGCGCCTCATTACAGGTAGAAGCAACTTCAGCAACAAATATCGAATAGTCTCCATATGGGAACGGCTGATTCTTCCTTGTGTAATAGCTGTGAACAGAGTGTCCAAATTCATGTGCTAAGGTAAATAAGTTGTTTACGTTATCCTGCCAGTTCATCAGGATATATGGATGCGTTCCGTACGCACCTGAGGAGTAAGCCCCGCTGCGCTTGCCCTTATTCTCATGGACATCTACCCACCGATTTTCAAAACCTTCTTTTAGGATCTGAGCATACTCATCACCTAACGGAGCCAGCCCTTTTATAACAAGGTCTTTTGCTTCTTCATAGTTAATTTCCATTTTCACATCTTTAACTAGTGGTGTGTACAAATCATACATATGAAGCTCCTGAACCCCTAACACTTGTTTACGAAGCTTTACATAACGGTGGAGCAGATGCAGATTCTCATTAACAGTATTCACTAAGTTATCATAGACCGTTTCAGGAATATTATTAGCAGCAAGGGCTGATTGTCTTGCTGAGTCAAAGTTCCGGACTCGCGCATTAAAATTATCCTTTTTTACATTACCGCTTAAGGTACTTGCGAATGTATTTTTAAACTGACCATATGTTTGATATACCCCTTTAAACGCGTCATGCCTTACCCTCTGGTCTTCGCTTTCAAGAAAACGGATATAACGGCCATGAGTAATTTCAACCTCATTGCCATTTTCATCCTTAATGGATGGGAACTCCAAATCCGCATTATTCAGCATGCCAAATGTATTACTAGACGCATTCATTACTTCACTAGCCTCAGCAAGCAGTGCTTCCTGCTCCGCACTCAATACATGCGGCCGTTGCTGATTAATTTCTTCAAGAGCATGTTCATAAAGCTTTAATTCCGTTTTTTCATTTAAAAAGCCAGTTACTTTACTTTCGTCAATTGCAAGAATTTCTGGAACAATAAAAGCAAATTGGCTCGCAGCTTGAGAATAAAGATTTTTCATTCGATCATCCAAGCCTTGATAAAAAGAGTTTGTCGTATCTTGGTCATACCTCATATGTGAATATGTATAGAGCTTGCCGATTCTTTCAAAAAGCTGGTCCTGAAATTGAAGGGCTTTATAAAGTGTCTCTGCACTTTCTCCCAATTTTCCTTCGAACTGCTTAATTCCTGGAATTTGCGCCTTCACCTCTTGGAATTCCTTTTCCCATTCCTCATCACTCGCAAAAATATCCTCCAACTTCCACGTATCTTCAACTGGAATTTCACTTCTTGCCGGGAGTGACTTTACAGCCGTTTCATTTGTCATAGTAGAGCCTCCATTTCCATTCGATAATCCAATTCACTTTATTATATTCCATTTTTTCTTCATTTTTCCTCCTTTACGCTTATAAGCAGTAAAGCCTCTCTTATATTATGTCCAGTCACCTAATTTCATTTATTATTTTGATAAAATAATGACATTGCCTCATCCTTCTCTCGGTTTGATTGAGGAATCGCTATTTTTCGGTTTATTTCACATATCCAGTCGCCTTTTCGAATTAAAACACCCAATTCAATCAGCCTACGGAAATATTCTATGACCGGTATCATCGGATTAATAGTTTCTTGTAAAGGAAAAGTTCGGATAGTAATATCTTTTTTGGAGATCCTTTTCTGCACCTGGTTATGAATCTCCTGATACGAGATCAATTCTCCAGGATTTTTAGCTGCTAGACAATCAAGGAATAAATAGGTTTGCCATACAATTGGAGAGGTTTGAATGTATATCGTATGAGGAACTGGCAAGCCTATTTCTGGTGGCAATAAAAAGGGATTTAAATTTCGCTGATAAATTTCTTGAAGAAAGGGATTCTTTTCGGCACCGGAATGAAGGACCCAACTTATTTGATAATTTTCTGCTGCTTCCTTCCACTTTAAGAGGTCAATCTTCCATATATCGGGCTTTGGATTGAGTAAATCCTCAAGTCGTAAACTGTCAAGGGAATTGAATGATTGCTCTGCAAAAGCATTTTTAATGGAATACGGAGTAATAGAACTAATTAATTGGAAGGCTTTCTTTTCAGGAGAATAGCAGGGTATATACAACTGACCTGCAATGCCCGTTCGTAAAAATAAGTAGTGAAAATTTGAAAATGAAAGGATGTGGCGGTTTTTTTGATGAATGTGATTTCTGGAGATAATCCATAGAGGTGTATAATGATGTTCAAGATAGTTTTTTGTCCTTTTCCAAAATGTTCCTTCTGATAGTGTGGAGCACTGAAACTCTAGGGCAAATCTCTGACCATTATGTTCAAACATAATATCGGGACGCTGTCGGATCCTCCGATCATAAAATTCAAGGATACAAGGAATATTTTGCATACATAGCCAATTATAAAGCTGAAGCTTTCCCTCAATATGATTGATGGACTCTGATTCGTATAAATCGCAGCAGGTGCTTCCTTTTTTATGAGCAAAATGGAATATTCGCTGTGCACCAAGCTTTAATGAAACGTTTTCCCCACAGACAGGACATATAAACTCCTCCGTTTTTCTAAGGCTTAGTAGTACTTCTTTCGAGTAACAATTTCCAAGCGAAATTTGTTTTCCTGTTTTCGTCTGGGCTGTTAACAATTAGAATCCCCCTCCTTCTTTTCTTATCAAATTCGACTAAACGCGCCAAGATCCCTTTACAAAAAAATAAAAACCCGCCGTTATCGACGAGTTTTAACAAAATTTTCACAATAACGGTGAGAGCAGTCTTGCAGTGGATTCAAGCAACCGATACCCCAAATGCCGCTGTTGGAATGTTTTTAAATCTAATTGTGTTGCAAATTCCAAATCGTTTAGGTATTCTGCAACAAGCTTTTGGGTACTTTGCGTCCGGAAAAGGAACGCATTTACCTCAAAATTCAAATGGAAGCTTCGCATATCCATATTAGAGGTTCCTATTGAGGCCAATTCCCCATCAACAATGACAATTTTGCTGTGCATAAACCCTCTTTCATATTCAAACACCTTTACTCCTGCCTCTAAAAGCTCAGGAAAATAGGATCTTGAAGCATGAAAGACAATCCGCTTATCCGGGCGGTTTGGAACTAGAAGCCGAACATCAATTCCGCTTAAAGCGGCAACTTTAATGGCGGAGAAAATATCCTCATCTGGAATAAAGTAAGGTGAAGCAATCCAAACTGATTTTCTTGCCGATCCAATCATGGAGAAAAATATATTCTTGATGACACTCCATTCGTTATCCGGACCTCCTGCGATTAACTGAACTCCACCGTGGCTTTTGTGGTCAATTTGTGGAGATAAGTATTCTGCCGTCAGAAAACTATGATTCGTCATATAATACCAATCCTGAAGAAAAATCAACTGCAGAGTTCGAACTGCTTCGCCCCGAAGCATCAAATGGGTATCCCGCCAGAATCCGATATCCTTATTTCGTCCCAAATATTCATCGCCAATATTTAATCCGCCGACAAACCCAATATTCCCGTCTATGACAATTATTTTTCTGTGGTTGCGGAAATTAAACTTATTATTCAAAAAAGGTAATTTTACCGGTCCAAATGGAACAGTTTCTATTCCGGCATTCTTTAAATCATTGATATAAGCTTTTGAAAGCTGCCAGGACCCAACGGCATCGAACATAAACCGAACCTTTACACCTTGATTCGCTTTTTCAATTAATATATTCTTTATTTCTTGACCAATCTGATCATGCCTAATAATATAATATTCCAGATGAATATGGTGCCTCGCCCTTTTTAGCTGTTCTATTATATGATAAAAGGTTTCCTCACCATTTGTTAAAACCTTGGTTGCTGTATCAAAAGATATTGGACTATTCCCCAGCTTTTGAGCAAGCATAAATAATTTGCCTTGATGCTCCCCCATTAACTGCAGCTTTTCTTCACCTCTAGGATCATTTTCACCCTCAACGGTTAAAAAAGCCTGTTTATCAAGAAAATATTTTTTTCTAAACATCCGTTCCTTTCGATAATTCCTGCCAAACAGAAGATAAAAAATAAACCCCACCAGCGGAAAGCTTCCAAGAACAACCAGCCACGTTATGGTTTGTGTAGGATGTCGGTTTTCCAAAAATATAACAAAACCGATAAAAATGACGGAAAGAGAAATCATTACACTTAAAAACCCTAAAATGCCACTCTCCAACTGATTTTTAAAAGCGAACAGAAGAATTGAAAGAACCAACAAAAATAAGATAACCCGAACCGTATTCTTCAGTGTCCTCACCTGCTTTGAAACACCAATATTTAAAGTTTGATAAATGAAAACTCGCCAATAGGCGAGTCCGATAGGACGAAGACAGAGGCATAGTTGAATTTATCAGTAAGGAGATTATATAAATTTTGAAAAAATTCATATAATCTCTCATTAGCTAAATAATACCGATTTCAAATGTGAAATCGGTACATTTTTTAGCTGAAATGGTTTCGAATAACTTCAAAAACATTCTCAGCAATTATTACTTTACCGTACTCCTGAATCCGGTGAATCGTTAACTGTGTCTCATACCCATATTCCAGCAATACGCTTAAAACATCATCAATCTCATCTTCCCCGAAAACATCTTCCGGAAATTCAGTATATAAGTAATACTTACCTTCAAAGTGATATAGTGTTGTGACCAAGTTATCAAGACCCGGCCGTTTCGCTAAACTGATCACATCTTCAAAATCTTTAAAAGCAAGAATAAACTCTAAATTATCTTCCTCAAGGAGGACTTCCTCATCATCTGAATAATTTGGATTAAAATGCTGATCTAAAAGTTCTTCAATCTTATCATCAGCTGGTAAATCCTTTATTTTATCATTAGGAATAGGAAGTTCAAATTTCTGGCCATCTTTAGAAAGCTGCGCTTTGGTCACTAGTACCTCTAACCCTTTATCCAAGGCTTGAACCTGAATCCATAACGGACCTTCAACCACAAACTCTTCCTCTCCATGGACTTCGTCCATCATTTCCCAAAAGAGTTCTTCACTTCGTTCGCGATTGTACCAAATCTCTTCCCGATCAAAGCCTCTTTCTTCTATATCACCATATGAAATATAAAATTTAACCGTATTTTCATTGATACGTTCAATCTCCATTATAACCTCTCCCTTCCATTGTTCATATTGAAGGGACTAAATACCCCCAAGCAGATAACTCCCTTATCATTCACTCTAAAAATAAGTTTATTCAATGAAACTTTAAATAAAAAAGCAAATACTCTCGTACATTCATTTTATGATAAATGAACCAATAAGGGAAATAAAAAAGCGCAAATTCACAAAATCCATAAATCCGCCCAATTACCAATACGAACAGTAGTACATTCAACATTCAGAGGGAAAATTTTCAATATAGATATTCCTTTAATCATAACAAAATTCAATAAAAATTTCAAACAATAAAAACGAAAAAAAGACCTTCATAAAAAAGGTCTTTACTCAAAATTAATTTACCATCCGCTGTGCTTCACGCAATTGATACGTTCTGACCTTTCTAGGCAAGAATCTGCGGATTTCATCTTCATTATAGCCAACTTGCAAACGTTTCTCATCAATGATGATTGGGCGGCGAAGCAGTCCAGGGTTTTCTTTAATTAATTTGAATAAATCCTGAAGAGGCATTGTATCCAAATTCACTTCTAACTTTTGAAAGGTTTTAGATCTCGTTGAAATAATTTCATCTGTTCCATCTTCAGTCATACGAAGAATTTCTTTGATTTCTTCCATAGATAAAGGTTCAGAGAAGATATTTCTTTCCTTGTATGGAATCTCATGCTCTTCTAACCATGACTTTGCTTTTCGACATGATGTACAGCTCGGTGAGGTGTATAGTGTTACCATCTGTGTTTCACACTCCTCTATTATTTGCAAATCTATCATATATCAATCCGAAATAAGGGAAATTAACACAACTCAATGTATTAACAGTTTATATTTTAAAATTAAAATTATTATAAATAAGGAATTTATATCACCTATTATACACTACAATATTGAAAAAAGGTATCCCTTTTTCAAAAATAATCACTTTCAGAATACCCCACTAAATTAAAGATTCGCTATTATATTAGACGAATGATTTCTTCAAAAGTTTCAAAAATTTATTTAATTTTTTATTTTTTTTTACGTTTTACTGTTAATCATATTAAAATGTTCGTATCTTTGTTTATACTTTATAAGGGAAAGGCATTGTTAGGTTAAGTCTCTTTTTAATAACATATAGTCTGCTAGGATTTTTTCTGAAAAAACCATTCTCAATTAAAGTCACAAAATGAAAACGTTAACAGTATTTAAATATAGCTTTTCATTAGTTTTTTATTTTTCTCTTTTCTTAAACGTAAAGTTCTTTTACAATAAGTGTAGTGAATAAAATAAAATCAATTCTTTGATTCATCAAATGGAGGGACAATCATGGCTGGGTACATAACTGATTTAACAGTTGTTGCACTGTTAGTGATCGGGATTACAGCTTTTATGGGAGTCATCACAAACGGTATTGGTGAAAAGGTATTTGGCGGAAAACGCCGCAGCGAATTTGTCGACCAAAGTGCCAGATTTCAAACTGGCTGGAAAACCGTTGGCGGTAAGAAAAAGTAAAATAGGAACAAAAGCACAAGCGCCCTGTTCAGCGGCGTATGGCCTGGAGCTCTCCAACTGAGATAAAGGAAACACGAAGAGCGTAAGCGATTCGATGTTGACTTATTGTAGGGAGGAGAGCGAAGGACACTAGCCGCTAGGGCGCTGGAGCTGGACGAGTCTATACCTGATAATAAATTATCCACAATGACTTAATCTGTAATTTCCTAGACAGTAAAAAAACGATCTCGACATCTGAGATCGTTTTTTTTATTATTGTTTGGATTGTGCTTGGTATTGTTTAAATTCTTTTTCTGAACAAAGGACAAAGTGTCCTGGTGTAACTTCACGGAACTCAACTGACTCATTGTTCTGGTAATTATGACTTGCTGGATCATATGTTTTACGTTTTCGAGCCCGCTCACTAATTGGGTCTGGAGCGGGAATCGCTGATAATAGTGATTGCGTATAAGGATGAAGTGGATTTCGGTAAAGTTCATCTGACGGTGCAAGCTCTACCATTTTACCAAAATACATAACACCAATACGGTCACTAATGTATTTAACCATTGACAAGTCGTGCGCAATGAACAGATAAGTTAACCCTTTTTCATGCTGAAGCTTTTTCATTAGATTTACTACCTGCGCTTGAATTGAAACGTCCAATGCTGAAATAGGCTCATCCGCAATGATGAACTCCGGTTGAACCGCAAGCGCACGGGCAATCCCGATCCGCTGACGCTGACCGCCAGAAAATTCATGCGGATAACGATTCGCATGTTCCTTGTTCAATCCAACAGTTTCGAGCAATTCATATACCTTTTCCATTCGCTCTTGTTTTGATTTAGCCAAACCATGAATATCGATTCCCTCGGCAATAACATCTGCTATTTTTAAGCGAGGATTCAAAGATGCATATGGATCTTGGAAAATCATTTGCATCTTACGGTTGAATTGTTTAAGTTCTTTCTTGGACTTTTTTCCATGAACATTAACACCATCATAAAGGACTTCTCCTCCTGTGGCATCGTATAGACGAATAATTGTCCTGCCCGTTGTAGATTTACCGCAGCCTGATTCACCTACAAGCCCCATAACCTCTCCTTTATAAATATTAAAGGAGACATTATCAACCGCTTTTACCTCGTTAGGTTTGCCTTCATTAAAATATTGTTTTAAATTCTTTATTTCTAATAATTTTTTTCTTTCACTCATTTATTTTCCCACCTTTACACCAGGGAGTTGACCTTGACGCCTTTTCACAGCCTCAGGCGGTTCCACCTTTGGAGCATCCGGATGCAGCAGCCAAGTGGCTGCATAATGTGTGTCAGATACCTTGAAGAATGGAGGCTCCTGTTCTAGGTCGATTTTCATCACATAAGGGTTACGGGGCGCAAATGCATCACCCTTAGGCGGATCTAATAAATCAGGCGGTGTTCCCGGGATTGAGTATAATTCCTCATCATCTGTTTCCATATCTGGCATGGAACTGATCAATCCCCATGTATATGGATGCTGCGGATTATAGAAAATTTCATCAGCGGTTCCAACTTCAACGATTTTGCCGCCGTACATTACCGCAACACGGTCAGCAACATTCGCCACAACACCGAGGTCATGAGTGATGAAAATAATTGACGTATCGATTTTCTTTTGTAAGTCCTTCATTAGCTCCAGAATTTGGGCTTGGATTGTTACGTCTAATGCTGTAGTCGGTTCATCGGCAATCAAAACCTTAGGATTGCAAGCCAAAGCTATGGCAATAACAACCCTTTGTCTCATACCGCCTGAAAATTGGTGCGGATACTGATTTACGCGAAGCTCAGGCTTAGGAATTCCGACTAGTCTTAACAGTTCAACCGCTCTTTCTTTAGCCGCGCTTTTGCTCATGTTTTGGTGTTTAATAAGCGGCTCCATTATTTGGCTGCCAATTTTCATAGTTGGATTTAAAGAAGTCATTGGATCCTGGAAAATCATTGATATATCTTTTCCACGAATTTTTTGCATTTCCTTATCCTTTAACTTGGCCAAATCTTTCCCGCCGAAAAGAATTTGACCTCCTTTAATTTCCGAGTTGTGCTCTGGAAGTAAACGCATAATTGATTTGGTTGTTACAGATTTACCAGAACCTGATTCACCTACAATAGCTAATGTTTCACCTTTATATAAATCAAAGCTTATTCCACGAATCGCCTTAACCTCACCAGAAAATGTATGAAATGAAATATTTAAATCTTTAACCTCTAATATTTTCTCCATTTACAACCACCTGCCTTTTAATCACGCATTTTTGGATCAAACGCATCACGTAAACCATCTGCTACAAGGTTGAAGCATACCATGATTAACGCAATCATAATGGAAGGAATAATCATTTGATACGGAAAAGCAATCATCGATTTAAAACCCGTATTGACCAATGTTCCTAAAGATGCGTGAGGTTCCTGTAATCCTAGCCCAATAAAGCTTAAAAAAGCTTCAAAGAAAATAGCATTCGGGATGGAAAACATCGTATTAATAATAATAACACCGAACATATTCGGAATCATATGTTTAAATATAATAGAAGCATCTGAAGCTCCTAGTGTTTTTGAAGCTAAAACAAATTCTTGGCCTTTAAATTTTAATACCTGTGCACGTACAACACGCGCCATACTCGTCCAACCAGTAATGGTTAATGCAATAATAATCGGGATAATTCCTGGCTTTAATACTAAAATCATCAAAACCACGATAATTAAGTTTGGTATTCCGACAATAACCTCGATGATCCTCTGCATGACACTATCAGTACGGCCGCCCAAATAACCGGAAATTGCTCCATACGCTACGCCAATAACCATATCAATTAACGCAGCCATAAAAGCAATAAATAACGATACTTGAGTACCTCTCCAAACACGTGCAAATTGGTCACGACCAAGGTTATCAGTTCCAAACCAATAATAGTTATCGATTTTACGAACCTCATAAGCGTTATATTCGGTTCCATTTCTTCTAGTCAGAGTGCCGTCAAACGGAAGCCAATGAACATTTTCTAAACCTTGAATACGAGGTGGTAAATTATTATGTTTAGTGTTTTGCGTATCGTAGGAATACGGAGTAATTAATGGTCCAACGAAGGCCATGATAATCAAAATGACCAGGATAACCATGCTAACGACAGCACCTTTATTTTTCCGAACCCTTAGCCATGAATCCTGCCAGAAATTCAAACTCTGTTTCGCAATTTTTTCACTTTTTGATGGATCAATATGGGCAGGAGCAAACATATCCTTTGAAATTGCTATGTCCTTGTTGCTCATTTAGTTTTCCCCCCCGATACACGAATTCGTGGGTCGATGATTCCATAAAGAATATCAACAATCAAGATCACTACGATAAATAATACAGCAAATAAAATATTTGTTCCCATAATAACCGGGTAATCGTTCATATTTATGGATTTTACAAACTGCTCACCTATACCAGGTATACCAAATATTTGCTCAATCACAAGCGAACCAGTCATTAAACTAACTGCTAATGGCCCTAAAACTGTTACAACTGGAATTAATGCATTTCTTAAGGCATGCTTAAAGCTAATTTGCCAGCGGCTAGCTCCTTTAGCTCTTGCCAAAGTAATATAATCAGACCCTAACACTTCAACCATTTCAGTACGCATAAAGCGGGCTGCGATTGAGATTGGGAACATGGCAAGTGCTATCGTTGGAAGAATCGTATATTCCGGTCCTTTCCATAACATTACCGGAAGCCAACCTAATTTAACTGAAATAAAATATTGCATTAAACCAGCAAAAATAAATGATGGTATCGATTTACCTACAACAGCAATAAATGTAGAACCGTAGTCAATCCAAGTGTTTTGTTTAAGAGCAGCGATTACTCCTAATAAGATACCTAAAATTGAACCTACTATCATTGCTTGCAGACCTAATTGAGCTGAAGGTCCAAGACGGTTAGCAATAAGTTGTGTCACAGGGGTATTATCAAACTGAAAGGAAACTCCTAAATCCCCTTTTACCAAGTTCACCATATAGTTTGCATATTGAACAGGCACAGGGTCGTTCAAGCCATATTTATCCAGCAAAATATTACGCTGAACTTCAGTTAGCTTTTCGAAGTTATTAAAAGGGCTACCAGGAATTAGCTTCATGAGGAAAAAGGTAAGCGATGTTACAATAAAAAGTGTAATAATCATATAGCCAACACGTTTGAGTATATATTTGACCATGCCTACACCTCCTAATTAATTAAATTTTCGACTTTTTACGACAATTCTCACACAGGTAAAAAGAGAGTATATTTTGCCAATATACTCTCTTTTTATTTGATTAGTTATAGTTACTTATCTAAGATTTTAATCCATTGGTAACTATAGTCAGGACCAAATGCATGGTGTGCAAAGCCTTTGACTTTTGGATTAATCAAGATGTTAACAGAACGTTGGTAAAGTGGTGCAATTGCTGCATCATCCTCTAACAAGATTTTCTCTGCATCTTGAAGTGCTTTCCAGCGGTCTTGCGGCTTAGCAACTAATTCTTCGCTAGCTGATTTGATTAATTTATCAAATTCAGGGTTGCCGTAGCTCATGTGGTTTTGGCCGCCGCCAGTAACCCATAGATCCATGTATGTCATTGGGTCAGCATAGTCTGGTCCCCAACCACCCATTAATAAATCATAATCTTCAGCATCTTCACGAGCAATACGGATTTTGAATGGTACTGCTTCAATTGTAATCTTTAATCCTGGTAAGTTCTTTTCTAATTGGTCTTTGATAAAAGCATCAGTTACTTTTGAAGTTTCTGTATCTTGACCAACATAAGTAAAGTTCACTTCTTTTAGACCTGTTTCTTCAAGTCCTTTTTTCCAAAGTTCTGCTGCTTTTTCTTTGTTAGTTTTTAGGTAAGTTCCAGTTGTTTCACGGAAATCTTTATTATTTTCGTCGAAAGAGAAACCTTTTGGAACAAGGAAGTCTGCAGCGATTGAACCATTTGCTAATACATCTTCAACTAAAGCCTTTTTATCCACTGAAAGTGCAATAGCTTTACGGATGTTAACATTTTTCAATGCTGGGTTCTTTTCATTCATTTTTAACCACCAGATAGATGGTTCTTGGTAACGAAGTAAATCATCTGCTCCTTCAAATTGTGAAAGGATCGCAGCTTGTGCAAGTTTTGGCGTAATATCAGCTTCACCAGCAGTATATGCGTTTGCAGATGCTTGTGGATCTTTAGAAACGTTGAAGTTGATCTTTTCTAGAGTAACTTCTTTTGCATTCCAGTAATCCGCATTCTTTTCTAATACCCATTCAGTTCCAGTTGGCCCAGCCCACTTCGTCATTTTAAATGGACCATTGTAAAGAATGTGATCAGCATCTTTTGCATAGTCAGCGCCTTGTGCTGTAACATACTTTTCGTTTTGTGGGTAGAATAATGGGAATGTTAAGTATGATTCGATATAAGGAAGAGCTCTTACTAAAGTGATCTCAAGTGTATTATCATCTAGAGCTTTAATCCCTAAAGTTTCTAAATCTGCATCAGTTACTTTATCGCCCTTTTCAACTATTTCACTAGCGCCTTTGATTTTACCTTCCATGAAGTAAGCACCATATGGAGCAGCTACTCTAGGGTCGATTGCACGTCTCCATGCAAATACGAAGTCATTGGCAGTAACAGGGTCACCGTTAGACCACTTAACATCTTTTTTCAATTTGATTGTGATAACAGATTTGTCATCATTATAGGCTGGCTCGCCGTCAGCAACACCAGGAATAACTTTTTGATCTGGATCTAAACGATATAGACCTTCGTTTGTTGCATTTAGAGTTGTAAAACTTAATGTGTCTTGAGACATTACGCTGTCCATAGACGGAATTTCAGCAGACTCCAAAACATTTAGTTCTTGTTTGGCTGCTAATTGCTCTGTATCACCAGTGCTTTTACCATCTTTAGAGCTTGTGTCTTTCTTATCGCCGCCGGAACATGCTGCCAGGAACATGCTAAGCACTAGCGATAATACTAAAAGTAGTGAAAGTTTTGATTTCTTCACTAGTAGACCTCCCTTTTCTATTATTCTGAAAAATTACTACATTCTCTATTATACATATTTTCATTCTCTTGTACATTACTTTTTGAAAATTAATTTACATTTCCGAGACAATTCTTACATATGAATTACAAACAACTATGTTATAATTTATATTTATTAAGGTTTTTCACGTTATAAAACCTTACAAATTCAACGTTTCGGAGGAATAAAAGTGAAATTTTTCCCTAAAAAGAGTGTATTTTTGGTAGCGTTTACACAACTTTCCATTTTCATTTTATCCTTTATTTTTTATGGTGAAATATCTATTGTTAGCTATATCAATATATCTTTTTATATCTCATTTGCTCTTCTCCTTTCTTTTTTGCTCATTTTTACCATTCAAAGTGGTTTTTATGATGCGATTTTCAAGTCCTTCAACTTTACACTATCATTTAGGACTAATAAGAGGAGATTCGAGGATGTTCCCGGTTTATCAGAACTTGTCACGATTAATAAAAACCCCTTCTTTTTTTATGCAATTATAAATGGCCTTTTTATGGTCATTGCCCTTGTTGTTTATTATGTTTTACTGACTTGAAATGAAATATGTAAATCATTTATAATGGAAATAATTAAATAACTGCAAAATAAGCATTGAAAAAGAGTAGTACGTATCGTCCTTTGTTTTAGAGAGTTTGTGGGTGGTGGAAACAAACACAAAGAAATACGGAATGGACTTTGGAGCTTCTTTCTGAGCCTTATAAAAGGAAAAGTAGGAGTAGACGTTCCCCGCGTTAAAGGGGTTTAAAGTGACTCATTTTTTTGAGTAATTAGGGTGGTACCGCGAGCCATTCGTCCCTATCTTTGGGGATGAATGGCTTTTTATATATATTTGTTTAGGAGGACTATTATATATGAAGACAATATTTTCAGGAATTCAGCCAAGTGGAACAATCACACTTGGTAACTATATTGGTGCACTTAAGCAGTTCGTGGACCTGCAGAATGAATATAATTGCTACTTCTGCATTGTCGACCAGCATGCAATAACTGTCCCGCAAGATCCCGCAACTCTAAGAAAGAACATCCGCAGCTTGGCTGCCTTATATATTGCAGTCGGAATCGATCCGGAAAAAGCGACTTTGTTTATCCAATCAGAAGTTCCCGCCCATGCTCAAGCCGGATGGTTGATGCAATGTGTGTCATATATCGGAGAACTAGAGAGAATGACCCAATTTAAGGATAAATCAGCAGGTAAAGAGGCTGTATCTGCTAGTTTATTAACCTATCCGCCATTAATGGCCGCAGATATTTTATTGTATAATGCTGACCTTGTTCCAGTAGGAGAAGACCAAAAACAACATTTAGAGCTTACTCGTGATCTTGCAGAAAGATTTAATAAAAAATATAGAGAAATACTCACGATACCAGAAGTCCGCATTCCGGAGGTCGGTGCCCGTATTATGTCCCTGCAGGACCCGACAAAGAAAATGAGCAAGTCTGATCCGAATCAAAAAGCATTTCTTGCATTGCTTGATGACCCAAAACAAATTGAAAAGAAAATTAAAAGTGCTGTGACCGATTCAGAAGGAATTGTTAAGTATGATAAAGAAAATAAACCAGGTATTTCAAATCTTTTATCCATATACTCTATCTTAGGAAATAAGACTATTATTGAACTTGAAGAGATGTACCACGGAAAAGGTTATGGAGACTTCAAGGGTGATTTGGCCAATGTTGTTATTAATGCATTTAAACCAATCCAAGATAAATACCATGAATTAATGGAATCAAATGAATTAGATGAAATACTAGACCTTGGTGCGGAGAAAGCAAATAAAATTGCTAGAAAAACCTTAAAGAAGATGGAAAATGCAATGGGACTTGGAAGAAAACACAAATAGCTAATAAATGAAACCACGCACCTTGGCAAGTCAGAAAGGACGAAGACTGAGGCGTAGTTGAATTTATACTTTCCTATTAGCAAAAAAAGCCTGAACCACAAAAGGAATTAATATATTCCTTTTGGGTCAGGCTTTTAGTTTACCTTTGGACCGTGTTCCATTTCCCAAAGCTTCTCAAAAAATGGCTGTCCCTTTATTAAATTTTCACAAAAGATTTCATGTTTTTTCGACCAGCCAAATTTGATTTCATCATAAAGCTGTTCCCAGGCATCAGCAAAATTTAGTTCTTGGATTGTTTGGTAGCGTTCTGGGCACCATTCAGTAAACCAATACCGAATCTCAGCTTCATTATTCGATGAAAACAACTGATCTAAAGCCATAAACAGAAGCTGCTTTATCTGCCGTTCTTTTCTTGTCAAGCCCAGCATTAACGTAGGCTCTGGTGAAAGAATATGGAAGTTCTTTTTACTCGGCTGATTATAAAATACATATTCTTTTGGTTCATGATTGCTGATCATTTCATACACAAGCTGTTCCTGTCTAGGTATTAACCGGCTTTTTCGAATCGGAATATTATAGCCAATCGTATCAACAGCAAGAATTCCTACCCCATCAGTTACCACAAAGCAGTAATCCAATTGGATCCGTTCATGGTTTTTTCGCAAGTATGCTTTTTGAAAAATATCATCTAGAAGCTGCTGTGGCAATTCAGATAAATCATTTTCGATATAGTTAAAAAGAATTGGCTCCACTTTTAGCAGCGGTACTTGGTCAAGCAGCTCAACTCCGTCATCCTTGCGCCATTCGTGGAAGTGGCAGACATTATAACCGTTTTCTTCTCCTTCAAACCAATTCACCCATACATCATGAAGATATAACATTGTATAATCCCTCACTTCAAGAAACTGTTTGTCAATCAGTATGGGCAGGCAGCAGTTAAATTATTCCTTAATATACATTTTGCTCCGTTCCTTTCATATTAACGGGAATTTTGTCCTATAAAGCATTGGATAACTTGTTGTTTGAAGCGATGATATTAAAAATTTGTCTATGCTATTGGGCCTGTTGACTTCCGCCCCGTGCACTCGCTTTCCGCGGGGAGGTCCTGAAGCTTCCCGCGGAAAGCGAAGCGCCTCGGGACAGGCAAAGTGCAGCCTGTCCCTGCGATGAATATTCAAGGAAGCTTTCCTTAGTGGAGCGCAAATCAACGAACTTGTTAAACAGCCTATTTTTTAATAAGGCATTTCGAAAAGTTTATTATAGAATAAAAAAAATCTACCATGTTTGGATGGCAGATTTCTATCTTCTTGATTTAGGATTGAAAGCGTCTTTTAGGCCTTCACCGATAAAGTTGATGGATAGAATGGTCATGGTAATGATGAATGCCGGCGGCATCCATATCCAGAGCTTAAATTGAAGAACATCAGGTTCATTTGCAGAGTTCAGCATATTTCCCCAGCTCGGCGTTTCTTGAGGAACACCAAATCCTAGGTAACTCAATGCGGATTCAATGACAATCATCGAGGCAAATGTGATTGTTGCCTGAACAATTATTGTTGACAAAACGTTAGGCAACAAATGTTTAACAATTACCTTTGCTGGTGAACACCCGATGGAAATTGCGGCAATGATATACTCGTTTTCTTTTTCTGCAAGAATCTTACTGCGGACAATCCGGGCAATCCCCCCCCAGTAAAGAAGACTGATAACCGCAATTAAAACCCATAATCCACTTACTTTTCCAAAGAAAATGGCATTAATAACAATGACAAAAACCAAGAACGGAAAGTTTAAGATAAAATCAGTAAATCTCATTAACAGATTATCAACGGCTCCGCCAAAATATCCTGCTACAGAGCCAATCAAAGTCCCAATAAAAATAACAAAAAGCGTACAGCTTAATCCAACCAATAGCGAAATCCTTCCGCCATAAAGCAGTCTTGTAAACACATCCCGGCCTGATTTATCCGTTCCAAGCCAGTGTTTACTCGAAGGCTCTAACGACATTTCTCCAATATTTACCCTGGTTATATCCGCCGTCGTGATATAAGGAGCCAAAAAGGAGATAATCGCAACAATAACTAAAAAAATGAAACTAATCATTGCGAGTTTATTCTGAACGAATTTTTTTCTTGCGATTGCCCATGGGGATAAGCTCTTTTTCGGGGGTACTGCCGATATATTGGTATCCTTTTTTGTAACGATTTGCATCTTTCTCCCCCCTAATCCAACCTGATTCTCGGATCTACTACACCGTATAAGACATCAGCCACAAGGTTGCCGATCAGTGTTAAAAATGAGAACAACATGGTCAATGTCATTAAAACTGGATAATCCCTTGTTCCAACTGATTGCAGGAATAGCTGTCCAAGACCCGGATATGTAAAAATTGTTTCCGTAATGATAGCACCGCTAATAATCGCAACAAGGTCAAATCCCAAAAAGGTAATCAAAGGAATAATCGAATTCCTTAAAATATGAACATTATAAATTTTTCTTTCAGGCGTCCCTTTAGCGCGTGCCGTCCGAACAAAATCCTTACGGCTGTTTTCGATAATATCGTTCCGTAAGAATTGTGTATAACTAGCTGTACTTAATAAACCTAGTACAATGGCTGGTAAAAATACATGATGAAGACGGCTTATCCAATATTCCAATGTTCCATCGGTAACTCCAATATCAACTGATCCATTAGAAGGAAACCATCCTAAAGTAAAGGAAAATAAGTATATCGCAAATACACCTGCGATAAACGATGGAATGGATAAACCTAAATAGTTTAACCCCCCTATTAGATTATCTCCAAATGTATACGGTTTTCGACCTGCATATGATCCCATAAAAAATGCGAGAATATAAGTTATTAGTATGGATGTAATACCTAGCATAAGAGTATTAGGAAGGCGTTCGGATATAACATCTGCCACAGGAATTTTAAAGCGCGTTGACTTGCCAAAATCCCCTTGTACAAAATTTTCGATCCAGCGTAAATATTGCTGAGGCATCGGATCATTATAGCCCAACTTTTCCCTCATCTCAGCGATATATTGAGGATCAGTATTCCGTGGGTCGATTTCTCCACTGATGCCGTCACCCGGCATTAATTTTGCTAAAGTAAAAACGACGATGGAGATGAGGAATAACATTGGAATCATGCCCAAAATTCTTCGAAATGAGTACTTCAGCATGTGCATTCTCCTTGTCTATAACGATGGTAAATACATTGTTGGAATAACCCTTCGATTAAACTGGGAGAGTCATCGGAGGATTCTTCAGTCTTCCTCTGTTGACTCATCCCATTAATAAATCAAAAGGTTTTCATTTTCAAAAGTTTAAGGCATTTAACATAGTTTATTGCTGTTAATCTGCTGTTATTATTGCTTAATCCACCATTCATTTGGACGGTTCATACCAGACACATCAAATTTAACCCCATTTACCCGCTTGCTGACTGCCATTGTTTCTTCAAGTTCAGCAATCGGTAAAACTGGAAGGTCCTTCATGAATAGCTTTTGCCATTGGACATATAGATCTTTCCGTTTGTTGTTATCAGTACCAACAACATTAATATCAAGGGCTTGATCCAATAATTTATCGCTTTCTTCATTTACCCAGCGAGGGTAGTTCCAAATAGCTTTTGATCCCCAAAGTGGAGTTGGGTCTGGATCAGCGCCAGTTGACCAGCCGCCGAAGAATACCTCCATGGACTTATCCGCTTTTTCAAGTTGATCATAGTAAAGGTTGAAGTCAACCATAGAAACCTTTGTCTTTAAGCCAACTGCTTCCCAATATTGTCCCATTGCTTTCGCACGTGCTTCAAATGTTGGGTTTTGTGTTGCATAGTGAGAGAAGTTCACAACAAATTCCTTACCGTTTGGATCTTCACGGAAGCCATCTCCGTTTACATCCTTATATCCTGCTTCATCTAACAATGCTTTTGCTTTCTTCGGATCATATTTGTATTGCTCTAATTGATCATTTGGTGCTGAAATCCAGTGGTTAGTTGGAATTGGCCGGTTAACCGGCTTACCTACACCGAAGAAGAACGCTTTAACCCACTCTTCACGGTTAATCGCGTAGTACATCGCTTCACGAAGCTTCTTTTCTTGGTATTTCGGTTCATTCATGATGTTCTTTTCACCATCCCAAGTACCTAAGCGGAAACCAACATAGTAGAAGCTTACACCTGGGTAAGTGATGGTATTTACATTATCAAGCGCTTTTACTTGATCGATAATGCTTGGGTGGAATGAAGTCATGTCAAGTGTACCGTTTTTAAGTTCTCCAACAGATAGAGATGGGTCGATTACTTTTACAACTAACTTTTCAATATGCGGTTTGCCGCCAAAGTAATCATCAAATCGTTCCATTTCAACGGACTCACCTGGAACAATTTTTGTTACTTTAAATGGTCCAAGACCTACTGGCTTAGTGCGGACTGTTTCAGCGCTCATCATATCTTTAACTGCTACACCTTTAAAAGCAGTACGGTTCATTGGATATGTCCAAAGATTATCCAGGTTGTTTACGCGTGCTTTGTCAAAAGTGATTTGGATATGATAATCGTCAACGACTTTAATACCTTCGATTTTGTCAGTTTTTCCATCATGGAAATCCTGAGCGCCTACGATATTTCTAACGTTATCGAAACGAGGACCTTCATAATCTTTGTTAGCGATTGTGTATAGTGCGAATTCCCAGTCCTTCACTGAAAGTTCGTCACCATTGTGCCATTTAACACCCTTTTTAATTTCAAAATCAAATACTTTGTTATCGGACGTTTTCCAAGAAGCAATATGCGGCTGTGCTTTTAATTGCGCATCATAGTCAATTAAATTTTCGTCAAAAAGATCGATTACTTGAGCATCGACTGCATCGCCATAGAAGGAATAGTTAAATACTCCTTTTGGAGATGAATCAAGCGCATATACTAATGTACCGCCATCTTGAGGTTTATCCGCGGATTCACCAGATTTCCCCCCGTTTTCTTCTTTCTTAGTGCCGGCTTTTTCACCGCCGGAGCATGCTGCTAAAAATACTGATAACACGAGCATTAAAGCTGCAAGCCAGAGCATACTTCTCTTCCTCATTTGTTTCCCCCCTAATAAAATTTTTGCTGCTTCGGTAGTTGTCCAGCTTCAGCGCCTAGGGGCTTCCGCTTTTCTACTACTAATAAAGGTGGCAAGCTACTCGGTGAGAAGGCTTCACCTCCTTTAATACAGGTTTACTTTTAGAACATTCCTCCATTGCCTTTGGGCAGCGAGGATGGAATGGACAGCCTGCAGGAGGATTGATTGGGCTTGGCACATCGCCGGTTAAAATGATCCGCTCCTTTTTATGCCGCGGGTCCGGATTTGGTATCGCGGAAATTAACGCCTGGGTATATGGATGCAAGGGTTCGGCATAAAGGCTTTTTTTATCGGAAATCTCTACCATATTCCCTAAATACATAACCCCAATACGGTCACTCATATGTTTGACAACACTTAAATCGTGAGCAATAAAAAGAAAAGTCAGGTCAAATTCTTCCTGTAAATCCTTTAATAGATTTAATACTTGAGATTGTACGGATACGTCTAAAGCAGACACCGGTTCATCCGCTATTATCAATTTCGGCCGCAGCGCAAGGGCTCTGGCAATTCCAATCCGCTGGCGCTGTCCGCCAGAAAATTCATGCGCATATTTATAATAGGCATCTTGCGGCAAGCCTACCTTTTCTAACAAATCCATTACTTCATTTTTTAATTCAGATTTGCTTTTTTTGTGAAAGTTATAAATTGGTTCGGCAATAATATCACCTACCATTTGCATCGGGTTCAAAGAGGCGTAGGGGTCTTGGAATACCATCTGCATATCTTGGCGGATTTCCCGTAAATGTTTTCCAGAAATTTTCGTAATGTCTTTTCCGTCAAACAGAATACTGCCTTCCGTTGGTTTTAGCAGCCTTAAAATGGTCCTGCCCGCCGTGGATTTTCCACAGCCAGATTCCCCTACAAGTCCTAGCGTTTCCCCCTTTTTAATCTCAAAGGAAATATTATCAACCGCTTTGACATGACCGACAGTCCGCTTAAAAAAACCACCTTTTACAGGATAATAGGTTTTTAGATTTTGAATTTGTAATAGTGTTTCAGATTGAGAGGAAATTGCTTCATGGTTGTTATGTACAGAAGTGGTTCTCATTACCTCACCCCGTCTCTTGGTTTACTTGTTTCATAGAGCAGGCAGGCAACTTCGTGGCCAAAATCAGATTCAGCGAGAATTGGGGTTGTTGCCAGACATTCTGGCATCGCCTTTGGACAGCGGTTCGCAAACCGGCAGCCGACCTTAGGCATATTGGTTAAAGAAGGTACGATTCCCTGAATAGAGCTAAGTCTTTCTTCCTCTTGTTCCATTTTTGGAACCGCTCCCAAAAGTAAAGTCGTATAAGGATGTTTTGAATTATAAAACAATGTTTCAACATCAGTACGTTCAACGATTTTGCCCGCATACATAACGATGACTTCGTCACACATCTCGGCAACAACACCCAAATCATGGGTAATTAAAATAACGGACATATCATTTACTTCCTGAATACTTTTTAATAATTCGAGTATTTGTGCCTGAACCGTCACATCAAGGGCTGTAGTCGGCTCATCAGCAATTAACAATTTTGGCTGGCAGGCAATCGCAATTGCAATCATAACCCGTTGTCTCATACCGCCTGACAATTGATGCGGATATTCTTCAACGATTTTTTCCGGACGGGAGATTCCTACGCTTTTCAACAACGCAATAGATTTCTGCCTAGCTTCCCTTTTTGATATTTTCGTATGGTTAAAAAAAACCTCTTCAAGCTGATATCCTATTGTGAAAACAGGGTTTAGAGAGGTCATTGGTTCTTGGAAGATCATTGAAATATCTTTTCCGCGAATTTTATTAATTTGTGCTTCATTCATTTTTTCAAGATTTATTCCATCAAAAATGATTTCACCGGCATTGATTTTCCCTATTCCTTTAGGAAGCAGCTGCATGACCGACAAACTCATGACAGATTTACCGCAGCCTGATTCACCGACAACCCCGACAATTTGCCTCGGTTTAACACTAAATGAAACATTATCGACAGCATTATGGAAAGTCCCGTCAATATCGAAGGCTGTTTCTAAATTTTTTACTTCTAGCAATGGTGCCTCTTTGAGTGATAATTTATTTGCGCTCATGCTACACCTTCTTACTTTTTTGTATTATTCTGTTAATTAGTTATATTTAAATAGAATTTTATTACAGAATTATTACAATTGCAAGACTTTTATGCCAACTTAGTAAATTCAAAATTCACTAAAAATGAAAAAGCCCGAAAAATCAGGCTCTACCTGGAAAAACCAGTATTCTCTTTTAAATATTTTGAAGCGGGCTGAGTAAAACTTAGTTTCGTAGAATAATTTTGTTGCTCGTAGAATTTTCGGATAATATTATATCCTGCAGCATATCCGAGCAGCTGCGGAAATCTTCCCCCGCCATATAAAAGTTCATCATGGAGTTTTTGATTTTTACTTATATCTAGCTGATTTTTTATATACCGATCCCAAAAATAATAGATTTCCCTATCTGTATACATACGGCACCAGTTTGCTAAATATTCCTTGCCACAATGTTTATAAACAGCATATTCGGCAAGGCCCTCAATGATTAGGGAGTCCAAAAGGGTGTATTCTTTAAAATTTTTATTAAGTGCACGAAGCCGGCAGACATGATGATATTCATGTACAAATAGGGCCTCAACTTCTTTTAAATCGTCGTAGCTGGAAAGAAAAAGGAACATCTTATCAGGGAAAGATACGCCTGCCTTCCGTCTCTCATCTCTCCTAATAAATAACCCTCCCCTTTCATTTAATGGAAAAAGGAAAATGGGTATATTCGGTCCTGACCATTTCTTTACATAGATATTGAACAATTCTTCCACCCTGTCCCAGGCGTTGTATTCCTTCATTTCACTGAAATTATTTCGGGATTTCCAAGATGGACGGTACATTCCAAAGTTTTGCAGCTGATTATATATTTCACTGGCTTTTTGCCCCTTAAAATATGGGAGCAGCCGTTCACAGATTTTTATTGGACGATCAAAATCTTTTTCAAGCCATTGATCAGTTCTGATGATCCCCATTATTGCACCCCATTTAAGTGTTCATTCTAATTTATAGTTTATGATGGCTTTTTAGGGGTGGTTCTCGGTTGTCTAGGCGATGTAACATAAAAAGAATCGAGACCAAGATATTCTTGGTCCCCATTTCGTATTATTGAAATTTTTTAAAGACTATGGTTGCGTTATGACCGCCGAATCCTAATGAGTTGCTCATGGCAACGTTGATTTCTTTTGGTCTTGCTTCATTGACAACATAATCCAAGTCACATTCCGGATCTGGTGTCACATAATTCATTGTAGGCGGAAGAATGCTCTCCTGAATAGCCCTAACGGTAATAATCGCTTCTACCGCCCCTGCTGCGCCAAGTAAATGTCCCGTCATCGATTTTGTTGAACTCATGGCTACCTTATAGGCATAATCTCCAAAAACATCTTTAACAGCCATTGTTTCAAATTTGTCGTTATATTCAGTACTTGTTCCGTGAGCGTTGATATAGTCGATATCCTCAGGTCTCAACCCGGCATCTTCGATTGCCATTTTCATTGCCCGGGCACCGCCTTCTCCTCCTGGCGCCGGAGCAGTGATATGATAGGCATCTCCAGTTGCTCCGTAACCGACAATCTCTGCATATATTTTTGCTCCGCGGGAGAGCGCATGCTCTAACTCTTCCAGAATTACGATTCCTGCACCCTCGCCAATCACGAAGCCGTCACGGTTTTTATCAAATGGACGGCTGGCTGTTTTTGGATCTGGGTTTGTCGATAAAGCTGTATTCGCACAGAAGCCTGCTACCGCCATTCTCGTAATCGGAGCCTCTGCACCACCTGTTACCATGACATCCGCATCCCCGCGTTGAATGACTTTAAATGCATCCCCAATAGAATTTGTCCCTGTCGCACAAGCGGTAACGGTACAGGAATTAAAACCTCTTGCACCAAGTGTGATGGAAACCTGGCCCGTGGCCATGTCAGGAATCATCATCGGTACAAAGAACGGGCTGACCCGCTTGTATCCTCTTTTTTGGAACATCTCGAATTGATTTTCAAAAGTTTCCATGCCGCCGATACCGGAGCCAATCCAAACTCCGACACGGTGGGAGTTTTCTTCATTTATTGTTAAGTTCGCATCCTTTACAGCCATTAATGCACTGGCTACTGCATAATGCGTAAAACGATCCATTTTTCTTGCATCTTTTTTGTCAATAAAGGTTTCCGCATTAAAATCCTTGACTTCTGCCGCTACCTTCGCCGGATATTCATCAGCATTTAAGCGGGTAAGCGGCCCGACTCCTGATTTGCCTTCGATAATGCCTTTCCAAGTTGTTTCAGCATCATTCCCGAGTGGTGTTACCGCTCCAATGCCTGTCACAACTACCCTGCGTCTATTCATTCTTCCATCTCCTTTTTTTAGGATTTCCTTTTCCTATAGATCAACCTAAATCTATTATTAGCTAAACTGACAATTATTTGCCCCAGCGGATGGCAATGGCTCCCCAGGTTAAACCGCCGCCGAATCCAACCATCACGATTATATCATCGTCTTTTATTTTTCCTGCTTCCAACTCTTCAACTATTGAAATTGGAATAGAAGCCGCTGAAGTATTTCCGTATTTATGAACTGTTTTGGACATTTTCTCGACCGGCAGCTCCAATCTTTGTCTTGAGGCCTCCATAATCCTGATATTCGCTTGGTGTGGAATCAGAAAATCTACGTCTTCTTTGTTTAGCCCTGCTTTTTCAAGGACATTTATGCAGCTTTCTCCCATTTGTCTTACTGCAAATTTAAATACTTCACGGCCATTCATAATGATATATTCGTCTTGGTACAAGTGCTTACCTCCTGTACCATCTGCCCCCAGCTCAAAAGAAAGGATTCCTCTGTTTTCTGATACCGGTCCAATGATCGCAGCACCGGCCCCATCTCCGAAAAGAACTGCCGTATTACGGTCATTCCAGTCAGTAATTTTGGAAAGCTTTTCGACACCAACAACAAGTACATTTTTATAAACTTCGGACTCAATAAATTGTTTAGCTGTCACAATTCCATACATAAAACCTGCACATGCAGCACTGACATCCATTGCAGCAGCTTTAAATGCACCTAATCTTTCTTGAATTTTACAAGCTACTGATGGGAAAGGTGTATCCGGAGTAACCGTTGCTACTAAGATTAAATCCAGATCCTCCGCACGTATTCCTGCATCACTAATTGCTTTTTCGGCCGCAAAAAAGGCCATATCTGACGTATTTACATCATCTGCTGCGATTCTCCGCTCTTCAATACCTGTTCTTGTGCGAATCCATTCATCAGAGGTGTCCATCATTTTCTCTAAATCAAAGTTGGTTACCACTTTTTCCGGTAAATATCTTCCAATACCAACAATGCCTGCTCGCATAATTCCATCTCCTTTGGATTGATCCAAATACATTTAATATCAATTATTATGACTTGGTACTAATATTATCAAATTAGAGGTTTGTTTAGCAATAGTTTCTTCCCGGATATCTCCGCTAATGTACATTCCATTTATTGGCTTATTCATAAGGTAATACTAAACGAATTATTTATGAAGGGAGCTAACTTAGCAGTGGACGATCAGGAACTGAATGAACTGAGGGATTTTGGTAATGAAGAGGCGGAAGATTTTGAGGGTTTTGCTAACCATGATAGAGCTGAGGAAGAGTGGGAGGACGACCCATTTACTGAATTAATGTTTGGACATGGACGGGGGCGTAAGGGCAAGGGGACGGTCCAACATGACCATCTTTTCCGGCACCCGCAATATCAGCCGCCGAATATTGATTACAACCAGATTATGGGGCATGTTGATACTTTAATGGAATCTGCCCGGGGATTAAAGCCCTTATTTCAAAAAATTTATCCCTTTGTCGAACAGATTTGGAAAAAAAAATAAAGCTGCCTCTTAAAAAGGGCAGCTTTTATTATTTAGGCAGATTCCCGGAATTTTTATAGGTCTCGACATAATTATCCATTTTATGGATAAATCCCTTGTCTACTAAAGGGCTGTATTTGCCTAAGGAAATGACATCATCTTGAAAATCAAACGAAAGATTCCCTGACTTTAGTTTCTGGTTATTAAACTGTTCAGCCACCTTAACATACAATTTATCAACCTGTTGAATGGTGCTGGTTAAGACTGTTGACTCTCCAAAATCCGATTGTTCAGAAACGTAACCAATAACATATACCCCTCTGTCCTTTACCCTTTCTAAAACAGGTACGTTAAACCCATCTCCGGCAGGATAAACGACATCCACGCCCGTATCAAGCATGTGATCTACTAATTCGGTAGCTTTATTACCATCATCCCAATTTCCCACATACTCAATACTTACATGGGTATTTCTATCTTCTGCCATGGCTCCTTGGTAAAATCCTTCGATTTCCGGCTGCCATTCATAGGCGGCCAAGACACCAACTTTATGCTGTTTTGACATATGAGCTGCAACCATTCCTCCAAAAAAGCCCATCGCATGCCCCTTGAAGTTTAGGCTGGTAGAGTTGGCTGTTTTAGCATCACCATTAAAACTAACAAAGTGAATATTAGGGTAATCCTTTGAGATTTCATTAAAAAATTCAGCGTACTCCGCCCCATGACCGAAAATAAGGTTTACCCCTTTTTGATCAAACTCTTTTACAGCCTTTTCCACTTTATCCTCTGAATTCATGCCCTCTTTATAAAATACATCGATATTAAATTTGGATTGAATTTTTAACAGTCCATTAAAGCCTTTCGTGGCCCATACTTGATCATTAACGGTATCGGGCACTAATAAGCCAGCCTTTTGCAGGTGACCTTGTGCTTTTGTTTCCCCGCAGGCACTTAGTAAAAAAAGGCATAAAAAAATGATGCCGAAGCGGCTAAGCATTAAATGCAACTCCTTCGTACGGCGGCGGCCTAGCTCTAAAACCTAAACTAACCTGCCCTTTTAGTAAATCTTGTTAATTATTATTCTACCTGTTCAATAAATAATTGAAAAGTAAATTTCTTAGCTTCACCCGTACGAAAGAGCCTATTGTCAATCATTTTCAAAATAATTGAGATACAGCATCCAAGTATGCTGCTTTTGTCTGTTCAGTGATTCAGCTGGATCAGTTATTTTTTTAACAGGTACCTTTACAGCAGAATGGTTTGAGAAATGCGGCACTCTCCGACTTTTGGGCTGTTCCCAAGGTTCCGTAATATTTAAGGAAGTGACACATTTCTCCCAATAATTCTCCTGACCGCTTTCTACAATAAATGACCCTGAACCCTCTTTTTCAATTAGTTCAAGTATAGATTCAGCAGCATCTTCGACATATACTGCATCTTCAGTCCATTCTCTATCATTAATCGAAATGGCTATATCTGTAATAGCTGCGATAATGGCTTGTTGAATAAAAAAAACGTTCGGCTGCCATGGTCCGTAAGCAGAGGGCAGGTAAATCATTTTGAGGTCTCTCACCAGATTTTTTATTTGCTTTTGGAAATCTAAAACAGCAGTTTCTGCGTTGGTTTCCAACATTTGAATAGGCAAAATAAAAAGTACCTCTATATTCCTATTATATTTTTTAAGATAATCCAATATTGTTTCTTTAACCTGCACATTTAATAAGAGATGTTCTTGCCGGAGCATGTAAAGATCATAAATAGAAAAAATAAACAGTTGGTTTTCATCTGATTGATTCTGTATTTTTTTTCTCCATTGTGAAAAGGAGTACTCCTCGAAATTAGCATTTCTCCCCACTTCAAGCCTTTTTTCATCAAAATAAGGGATTTTGCCTGTATCCTCTAAATGGATGCCGGTAACCTCTATGCCTTTATTTAATAACGTTTTACAAACGTGAAAATTGACAAATTCGAAAACGCCCCAAATGACAGCCTTGTCCATTTCATCACCCTCCTCAAACTACCCTTACTGAATCCTATGCTCTTCAATAAGGAATTATTTCACTTGAGGAGGGGTGGTCACAAGACCGATTCGTGGCTGCTGAGAAATTTGACACACATTTTACCTAGCTGTTGCTTTTTTTCAAGAAGAATAAATGTTGGATTTATTTTTGAGGGACCGAGGATCTGTTGATATTGTTTCGACTGGTTATAAGATCTTCCGCCTGCCAAGATATGGATGATATGAATCGGGCAGTCGTAATTAAGATTTACTGTATCGTCCATTTTAGAAATTGCATTTTCAAGGTCTTGTTGATTGGTTTGATAAGCTGCAACTAATTCCTTGATTAATTTTTTATAAAAAAATTTATGTTCCTTTTCTTGCTGGAGATGATGTTTTAAAGAAAGCACAGGATTTAAGAGGATAACCGATCTAATGTTGTCTTTCATTTTTTCCATTAATTTTAGAGCAACTAGCGCTCCCATACCCTCTGCTAAAATATGAATTTTTTGATTAAGAATTTCACTTCGAATGACATGCTGATACAAGCTTTGCGCTAGCTCAACCGCATTATCACTGCCCCAGTTCCGCCCATAAAGATTTGAGGAAAAAATGGTGTACCCTTTTTCTTTTAAATCGTTAATTATGATTTGCTTTCCTTCATTTTGAGTCCAAAAGCTTTTACTCTCGTCCACAAAATGCCGTTCATCTCCGATTACTAAGACCCCAAACCCGGTAGGCTTTTCAGGATAATAAATAATGTTCCATTGGGAATCCATTTGAAAACTCCGACATTCCATAGATAAAACTCCTTTTTCCATATTTCCTCATGATAATGTATGTCACTTCACAAAAGATGAATGGGGCATTGCCTATTTTTTATTCCTCCTTAACTAAAAGAAACCCTTTCATTAATTTCATATCATGTGGTAATATAAGATAGGATGTAAAATAGGCAGGTGAGAAAATATGCGTTTCTTTTGGACTTTTTTCTGGGCTTTTCTTTTAACGGAAATGCTTACATATGTAGTCAGCTCGATGTCCGGTGCGGCATTTGATTTCAAGCTTGGTGCCATTTTATCGGTAGGAATCACCATTTTAATTTTCGTTATTTCGACAGTTATTCCAAATGAGCCTGTTGAAAAACACTAGACTTTTTAAAAAAGGTCCTTCCCCAATTGGAGGACCTTTTTTCATTGGTTAATTGGATTCCTTTTATGAAATGATTTTTAAAGCCACTGCCCCGTCTTCAACTGTAATCTCTACGTTTGTCCCATCATGAATTTTTCCTGCTATAATATCACGGGCAAGCTTTGTTTCAAGATTTCGCTGAATATAACGTTTCAGCGGTCTAGCCCCGTATACAGGATCAAATCCATGTGCGGCGATGAATTCCTTCGCTTGTTCATCAATCGTGATATCGATTTGTTTCTCTTTTAACCTTGCCTTAAGTTCTTTTAATAGTTTGACGACAATATTCTTAATATCGTCCATAGACAATGGCTTAAAGAGAATTGTTTCGTCTATACGATTTAAAAATTCAGGCCTGAAGTGGGCTCTCAGTAGATTCAACACTTTTTCTCTCGTTCCTTCTGAGATTTCTTGTTCATTTTCATTTCGTTCGAGTAAAATGTTTGATCCAATATTGGATGTCATAATTATGACAGTATTTTTAAAGTCAACAACCCGGCCTTGGGAATCTGTAATTCGTCCATCATCAAGTGCCTGCAGAAGAATATTGAATACTTCAGGATGCGCCTTTTCAATTTCATCCATCAATATAACCGAATACGGTTTTCGACGAACTGCTTCTGTTAATTGGCCTCCTTCCTCGTACCCTACATAGCCGGGAGGTGCACCAATTAAGCGCGAAACAGCATGCTTCTCCATATACTCCGACATATCAATTCGGATTATATGTTCTTCACTATCGAATAAGCTTTCCGCTAGTGCCTTCGCTAGTTCTGTTTTGCCGACTCCAGTCGGTCCTAAAAACAAAAATGAACCAATTGGTCTGTTCGGATCTTTAATCCCTGCGCGTGCCCTTAAAACAGCGTCAGCGGTTAAATTTACTGCTTCATCCTGCCCTATGACCCGTTCATGCAGGATTGATTCCAGTCTTAATAGCTTTTCCCGCTCACCTTCGACAAGCTTAGAAAGCGGAATCCCTGTCCATCTTGAAACAATATTGGAAATCTCTTCGGATGTTACCTCTTCACGTAGAAGCCGGTCGTCACTTTCAGCCTTTTCCTCAAGTGCCAATAGCTCTTTCTCCGCTGCGGGTATAAGACCGTGACGAAGTTCTGCGGCCTTGTTTAAATCATATTTATCTTCTGCCTGCTCCAGTTCTCGGCGAAGTTTTTCAATTTGCTCCCGTTTTTCCTGTAACATAGTAATGGTTTGTTTTTCCTCAAGCCACTTTGCCTTCATAGCATTTGTCTGTTCCTTCAAATCTGCCAGCTCTTTTTGCAAGGACTGAAGTCTTTGCTTACTTATCTCATCCTGCTCTTTTGTTAGCGCCGCTTCTTCTATTTCCAATTGCATCACCCTGCGCGTCACTTCATCGAGTTCAGTTGGCATGGAGTCAATTTCGGTCCGAATCATCGCACAAGCTTCATCAACTAGGTCGATTGCTTTGTCAGGCAAAAAGCGGTCCGTAATATAGCGGTCAGATAAGGTAGTTGCAGCAACTAAGGCCTGGTCGTGAATTTTCACCCCATGATGGACTTCAAATCGTTCCTTTAATCCCCTCAAGATGGAAATTGTATCCTCTACGTCCGGTTCTTGAACAAGGACCTGCTGAAATCTCCTTTCAAGTGCAGGGTCTTTTTCAATATATTTACGGTGCTCATCAAGCGTGGTTGCCCCGATACAATGCAGCTCTCCCCGGGCCAGCATTGGTTTTAACATATTTCCAGCATCCATCGCTCCATCAGTTCTTCCTGCACCTACAATCGTGTGGATTTCATCGATAAATAACAATATTTGCCCTTCACTTTTTTTAATTTCATTCAATACTGCCTTTAATCTTTCTTCGAATTCACCTCTAAATTTCGCACCGGCAATCAGCGCACTCATATCCAAGGCAAAAATAGTCTTATCCTTCAAGCCCTCTGGTACATCTTTTCTGACAATCCGCTGGGCCAATCCTTCAACAATGGCGGTTTTCCCCACACCAGGCTCACCGATTAGAACGGGATTATTTTTGGTTTTCCTAGAAAGAATGCGGATAACATTTCTTATTTCTGTATCTCTGCCAATGACAGGGTCCATTTTCCCAGCTCTTACTTCTGCTACAAGATCCCGCCCGTATTTTTTTAAAGCATCATAGCCCGCTTCAGGATGTTGTGTTGTCACCCTTTGATTCCCCCTTATTTCTTTTATAACCTTTAAAAGATCCTCCGAGGTACGGCCAAATGAATGAATTACTTTTTTAAATTCCGTATCATTCGCATTTGCTGCGGCAAGCAGAATATGCTCGATGGAAAGATATTCATCAGCGAATTTTGCCGCGTATTCTTCAGCACTTATCATTAATTTTTGCAATTTGGCTGTGATATAAAGCTTTCCCTGTTCAATTCCACTGCCGGTGACCTGTGGTTTTTTTTCGAGGGCATCCGATAAACTTTTTTCAACTGTTTTAGAGGAAATTCCCGCTCTTTCCAACACGGATGCAACAAGGCTGTCTTCTTGGTTTAATAGTGCCAATAACAAATGGGGTTCATCTATCTCTTGGTGGTTATATTTAATGGCGATACTTTGAGCATCCATTAAACCATTTTGCAATCGTTCTGTCATTCGGTTTAAATCCATTAGTTTTCACACCCTTTGACCTTTTTTGACCTATTACTTATATTATAATTCATCCTTCATTTAAAAGTAAAATTTGAAAGAGCCATCCGGTTCGGGACAGCTCTTTCTCAGCAAGTTTATATTAATCATGGCTTTCTTTGGTAAGTCCATACACGATCATCATTTGAATTTTCCGGAAATCTGTCGCCGGCTTTTAACTTTATTTTTTTCGGATTTACAACATTATCACCTGTATCCCCTACTTCAATATAAACACCATTATTCGGTGCTTTTTTTCCCGGCCCGAATTGACGGCTTTGTCCCATGCTTTTCCCTCCTTATCTATTTCGATTTTATTATTCCCTTTAAGCATTGGTTCATTAAAGGAAGTTCCTTCAATTTCACATTGTTCGACAATATTTCCTAAAGAATATTGCTTTTGCCTGAATTTTGACGATTATATGAACTTATGCACCCATTTATTGCGATTGTTTCATTATTAACAATATAATTACAGTAATATCTTTTTAAATTTTTACTGAGCGATTCATCGCTTTTTAGTTCCCATTAAAGGGGGTATCGGCATGCAGTCCATTAAAGAAATGCCTGTCACATTGTCGCGTCTATTCGAAACAGTACAACATACAAAGAAAATGGAGAAAGGCTCCTTTCTGTTTCAAGAAGGAATGCCGGCAAATGAGTTATATATAGTTAAAAGTGGGATTATTCATGTTAGTAAAATTATTCCTGATGGTAGGGAGCTTACCTTAAGGATGTGTTCGAGCGGAGATTTTGTGGGAGAATTACATTTATTCTCTCCCCAGCCAAAATATCTTCTAAGCGGTCGAATTATTGAAAGCGGTGAAGCAGCTGTTATAAAGAGAGAGTTTCTGGAGGAAAAATTATCGCAAAATCTTCCTCTTTCATTTGAATTCATTCAATGGATGAGCCTTCAATACCGAAAAACTCAGACAAAATTTCGGGACTTGGTTTTACACGGAAAAAAAGGCGCCTTATATTCAACCTTAATTCGAATTAGCAACAGTTTTGGTGTCAAGTCAAACAAGGGAATCCTAATTGAATTGCCTTTAACCAATCAGGAATTGGCAAATTTTTGCGGAACCTCCAGGGAGGTTGTCAATCGATTATTGGCTGACTTGAGGAAGACAGGGGTAATTTCCATAAATAAAGGCACGATTAACATTCATGACATTGATCATTTAAAAAATGAAATTGATTGCGAAGATTGTCCTCAGGATATTTGCAGGGTAGATTGATGATCCGGCGGCTGACTCAGTTTTTCGAGTCAGCCGTCTCTCTTTCATGCATCTCTTTTAACAACTTAACAATCTGATGCTCAGCTTTTGCATCGCCAATATGAAAGCATGGAACTTTCAAAACCTCACTTACTGTCCCCATCAGCCCATCCTTCCAATAAACAACCGCTGCAATATTTTTCAGTTTTGTTATCAGGGAAAGGTCACTCTTATCCCGCAGCAGGACCATCTTTGGAAAAGATTCTTGTTTATGACCTTCAACCAAGATAATATCCGGATTGAATAAACTAAGCAGCTTTATTTGTTTATCCAATTTGAACTCTAACTGTTCGGTTTGCAGCAGCAACCTTCCTTCTCCCTCCACGATGGAAGCAACCGCACCTGCTGCAAGATGCCTGATTGAGTCCTTTTTAGGCAAAACATCCGGTTTACCTCCATGACCATGATGTTTAATAACTGCCGTCATTAATCCCTCTGCATTCAAGCCATGAAGCAGCTTTTCAATAAATGTTGTTTTCCCGCAATTCTGGTAACCGGTAACTTGAAAAATTACCGGCCTTACCAAGGCCATTCACTGCCGGTTTGATCTTCAAGCATAAGAACATCTACCTCAGTTCCGGCTACGAACCCACGTGTGCCGCCCGGGAGGATGGTTAATGAATTGGCACCGGCAAGACTCATGATAATGTTGGATTTATCTTGACCGCTGGGCGTCACCTTTAACCGGCCGTTCTCGATAGAAACAGAACTGCGCACAAATCTTGTAAATGGATTGGCTTTAAGAAAATCCATCTCAAGGATTGCCTTCTCCTTCCTTAAATGAGGTTTTTCAGAAAAAAGCATTCTGCGCAAAATCGGCCTTGCAAACAATTCAAATCCGACATAGCAAGCAGACGGATTACCGGATAAACCAAAGAGAAGCTTTCCGTTATGGCTGGCCACTGTTGTTACACTTCCAGGGCGCATTGCCACTTTATTAAATAAAACCTCTGCACCAAGCTTTTCGTAAATCTCTGGCAGGTAATCAAAATCACCAACTGAAACCCCGCCAGTGGTAATCAACAAATCAACCTTGTTTACTGCATTTTTTACAGCCTCGAAGCAGGTATCAAATTCATCTGGAAGCTTTCCAAAATAGTGAACGATACCACCAACCCTCTCAATCTGGGCGGCAATCATATGAGAATTGCTATTGCGGATTTTACCAGGAACTAAAGGATCACCAACATCCAATAATTCCGTACCAGTTGCAAACAGGCCAACAATTGGTTTTTTGGCTGCGGGAACATTCTTATAGCCAAAAGTGGCAAGCATCGCTTGAATGCCAGGGTTAATTAGTGTCCCCCTTTTAACTAATACCTCTCCCTCTTTCGCATCCTCCCCACGAAAGGAAACGTTATCTCCCTTTTTAAAACTGCGCTTAATGGACATAAACGGCTTCCCATCTTTTTCGTAGGTTTTCGATACTTCGAACATCACAACAGCATCAGTTCCTTCAGGCATAATTGCACCAGTCATAATTCTGACTGCCTGATTTTCTGTTACAGTCATGTTGGAAACCATCCCCGCCCCAATATGGTCAATTACCTCAAATTCCACCGGATTATCTTGGGATGCATTTTGTGTATCTACTGCTCTGACAGCAAAACCATCATAGGGTGCCCTGTCAAAGTGAGGGACATCGCAGGTGGCAACTAAATCCTTAGATAAAAATCGGCCAAAGCTTTCTTCAATTTTGATATATTCCGTTTCACCGGACAATTGGTATTGCATTATTTTTTGAACTGCATCTCCGATTGGAATGGGTTGTCGTCTTTCAAACAAATTCATCGGCTCCTATCATTTTAGAACGTTATGTATTTTAACTGTATCCATTATAAGCCTACAAAAAACTTATAGACATATCAAAAGTCACAAAATCGAAACTTTTCTGCTCAGGGAAAAATCAAAATCACGCAGATAGTGTGATTTTAGTCACCATTTTTTATTTCATTTTCAATTATGCTTATTTTAAATAGAAAAACCCTTTTTACCAAGGAGGAATATTCATGATAATTTTTCCATTTTCAGCAAATTCATTAGTTAAAGATATTGTTAACGAACTACCAAAAACAAGTGACGTATTTAAACGTTATCGAATTGATTTCTGCTGCGGCGGTAATATCCCGCTTTCCGAAGCTGCAGCCCAAGGCAATCTTGATATCGAATCTATTTTAGAGGATTTAAAAGGGGTTTATGAAAAAAATGAATCAAAAGAAACCGATTTAGAAGTTTGGACTAATACTGATTCTCACACCATCATTGACCATGTGATCGATAACTACCACCGGGCAACGGAAGAAGAATTTAAAATGCTTAGTCCTTATGTTACAAAGGTGTCGCGCGTCCATGGAGACAACCATCCGGAATTGCTAAAGGTCTATGAGCTCTACCAGGAATTGAAAAAGGAAATGTTAGAGCATATGGCAAAAGAAGAAGAAAATGTATTCCCAATCATTAAAAAACTGGCAGATGGAACAGTGGAAAATCGCCAAGAAGCGATCAACATGATAATCGACCTTGAAAAAGAACATGACCATGCCGGCGCCATATTGAAAGAGCTTCGGAAGATTACCGGGGACTTTACGCCGCCGCTTGATGCCTGCGGTACATACCGGCTAGTCTATAACCGTTTAGAAGATCTCGAAGGACTAACCTTTATGCATGTTCATTTGGAAAATAACATTCTATTCCCTAGATATATATAAGAAAAGAAAACAGCCTTCACTGGAGGCTGTTAGGCTGTCGGAAGAAATTTCGATAGCCTTTTATTTTTCTAAAGCTTTCAACAGGTGTATCCAAATAGAAACTTACAAGATGAAGGATAAAATCGAAGGAATCTAAAAGGAAATGCTCCCTCATAAACCAATGAAGGACAAATTGATTGAATCCATAAGTGAAATATCCTTCATAAAAGCAGATGAAATTAAAATTTTCAAAATATCGAAAAATTAACACGCTTAGCAAGCGTTAGAATAAATGTGTTGCAATACATGAGGTTGATTTGCCTCCCTGTTGATTGGAGCGGAGGGCACTCGACTCCTGGGGATATAGAGGTCACTGGAGACCCCGCAGGCGCCTTCAGCGCCGAGGAGGCTCCAGGACCTCCCCGCGGAAAGCGAGTGCCCGGAGCGGAAATCAACAGGCCCGTTAGCAGGGATAATCATAAGAAAACAGCCTGCAATGCAGGCTGTTTTCTTTTTTGTTTGGGGTTTGTTTAACCGCCGATATAAGACATTTCGATTTTTTTTCGATTTATATTTGTTTCGGCCGTTCTTTCATCTGAATATCTATCATTTCGGCCATTCCAAATCTCCGCAATTCTTCCGGCTAGTTGTTCATCTGATGCACCGTTTCTCATGAAATTACGAAGATCATGGCCATTACCATTAAATAAACAAGTAAAAATCTGGCCATTTGCAGAAAGACGAGCCCGAGTACAGCTGGAACAGAACGATTCAGAAACAGAGGTAATAAATCCAACATTGACATTGGTACCTTTATAGCGGTAATGCTTTGCTACCTCACCATAGTAAGCAGGGTCAATCGGTTCCAAATCAAATTGCGCCTTTAGCATTTCATAAATTTCCTTTTTTGTCACAACATCATCCATTTTCCAGCCATTGGTGGAGCCGACATCCATATATTCAATATACCTGAGCTCCAGTCCTTTTTCTTTACAGAATTCAGCCATTGGAATAATGTCTTGGTCGTTTAAGCCCTTTTTGACGACCATATTTAATTTTACACCTAATCCTGCATCTTTAGCGGCTTGAATTCCTTCAAGAACAGGACCGGTCCCAATTCCCCTGCCATTGATTTTGCCAAATAATTCATCATCAAGACTATCCAGGCTGATATTCACACGCTTCAAGCCTGCTTCCTTCAATTTCGCAGCCAATTTAGGAAGAAGGACGCCATTTGTTGTTAAGCCAATATCACTTAGGCCTTCAATTACGGCCAGCTTTTCAATGAGAATCGGTAAATCCCTTCTTAACAGGGGCTCACCACCTGTCAAACGGATTTTTTTCACGCCAAACTGCACGAAGATTTTTCCTAATCGTTCAATTTCCTCATAAGTCAGGAGAGCGCTCCTTGGCAGGAATTCAAAATCCGGCCCAAATTGATCGGCTGGCATACAGTATTGACAACGAAAATTACATCTATCGATAACGGAAATTCTTAAATCCCTTAATGGTCTATTAAATTTATCTGTAATGATAGGTTGTTCCATTTAATCCACTCCAATAAATAAGAAGCTCATTTTAATACCATTGTAACAGATGGTTTAAAAAAATACTGTTACTTTCTTCATTATCCATATTTCCCTCAAAAAAATTGTCCAGTTTTCACTATATTGTCATTGTTTACTACTTCTACCTTGCTAATCTTGATATAAAATGTTACTAACGAATCCATTTATTTAAGTTTATTTATATAGAAATGTACAGGGGTGGCGAAAAATGATTACGACAATAAAACCAACTCATTCAATTGAAATAAAAGAACTGCTTAATTTTGCTGATCGGAAGTTTAAAAGCGAACGGGGAAGATTTCTATTTCAGGAAGGGATGCTCGCTGATGAATTATATGTCATCATCTCAGGTAAAATTCAAATTAGCAAAATTACAGCAGATGGGCGGGAACTGTCACTAAGAATTTGCGGAGAAAACGATATTTGCGGAGAATTAACCCTTTTCACTGATAGTCCAAAATATTTATTAAGTGCCAAGGTTCTTGAAGAAGGTGAAATTGCGGCAATTAAAAAAGAAGTACTTGAAAGTGAAATTTTCCAAAACAGTAAGCTTGCCTTTGAATTTATGAAATGGATGAGCGACCACTTCCGTAAAACCCAAACAAAATTCCGTGATCTTGTCTTAAATGGAAAGCGCGGCGCTCTATTTTCAACCTTAATCCGGATGACCAACAGCTATGGGGTGCCAAAAGGCGATGCTATTTTAATCGATCTTCCATTAACCAACCAAGAGCTGGCGAACTTTTGCGGCACTTCAAGAGAAAGTACAAACCGTATTTTAAGTGAATTAAAGCATGATAACATCATTTCCATTAAACGCGGTAAAATTACCGTCTTGGATTTGCAATATTTAAAAGATGAAATTGGCTGTGAAAATTGTTCCACTGTTTATTGCAACATTGAATAGTTTTAGAAAGGAGGCAATCGAAAATCGATTGCCTCAAACAATTTACTGTGTTTGTTTTTCTCTTAAAGCCTTAGGAATATAAACGCAGAATGGTTCGCTTTCTAAATAATCCCCAGTCATGGCGTAAGCTCTTGATCTTGAGCCGCCGCAAACATATCTGAATTCGCAGACACCGCATTTCCCTTTAAATCCATCCGGATTCCTAAGTGCCTTAAAGATTGGCGACTCGCGGTAAATTTCCGCAAGAGGGGTTTCCCTAATATTTCCGGCCTTAACCGGAAGCAGGCCGCTTGGATAGACATCCCCTATATGAGAAATAAATACAAAGCCATTGCCGTCATTTACACCCTTTGGTGCACGGCCCAGGCCATCAATCGAGCCGGTTAAGCCTTTTTCTGTCAACGCAGATAAATAGCTGATCTCATCTGTCTGTTCTTTGGCTGCACGCATTTTTTGCTGGATTACTACACGGCGGTAATGCATCGCCTCCGTGGTTTTAATATCAAAAGGAACCCTTTTGCTTAAACCATAGAGCCATCTAAGTACCTTTTCATGCTCCACAGGAGATATCATATCAGATACCTGCCCCCTTCCGGTTGGAACGAGGAAAAAGACACTCCACAGAACACATTTTAATTCTTCAACCAATTTCGCCATTTCTTCAAGATGTTCATAATTGTATCTGGAAACAACGGTATTAATCTGGATTGGCATTTCAAGCTCATGTAAATATTTAATTCGTTCCATTGTTAAGTCAAAAGAGCCCGCTGTCCCGCGAAAATGATCATGGATCTCTGCAGTAGGACCATCAAGGCTGAACGCCCAACGAGAAAGTCCGACTTCTTTAGCCTTGCGCATCGCATCAATTGTTACGTTAGGAGTGGCGCTTGGTGTCATCGAAACACGTACCCCTTTTGAGACAGCGTATTTGGTAATTTCAAAAATATCCTCTCTCATCAGCGGATCTCCGCCGGTAAATACAAGCAGCGGATTATTCATTTCGTATATCTGATCAATCAAATGCTTGCCTTCTTCAAGCGTAAGTTCTCGAGGGTCCCTCGTATACTGTGCATCCGCGCGGCAGTGCAGACATTTTAATTGACATGCTCGAGTGAGTTCCCATATCACAATAAACGGATCTTTATTAAAGTCTCGGCTAAAATCCATCTTGAAACGCCTCCTATAAAACGGCCAGTTCAAACTAAATAGCCTTATTACTTCGTATTATAAAGTTGTTTATGTTTGAAAAAAGTGAACTACCTCACAATCAGCTTTCATTATATGGACGATTTGTGAATATAAAAAACAGAGCTTAGCGCCCTGCAAGCGAGTGCCTGGAGCGGAAATCAACAGGCCCGTTAGCAAGGATAATCAATAAAAATTTGATAATTTACGTTTGGATAAAACAAAAAAATTGCCGAGAAAAATTCCCCTTTCTCGGCAATCTGAGTAGACCAATAACGCTCTGCTTTTATGAGATGGTTAAAACTTCGTATTTTGAGGACAGTTCAACAAAGTCAGCCATTCCGCTTATTTTGCCAACTGTCAATTTTTCGCTAACACCATAGTGATCGGCACAAGTTTTACATGCAAAAACATTAACACCCTTATCCTCTAACTCTTTTAAATGAACGGATACAAAGGAATCCTCAGTCAAGGTTAATACCCCGCTGTTCATGCAAAAAACAGCTGCTGGGAGATCCTCTCTTTGTTTTAATACAGTAAAGAAAGTCTCTAAAACATTCTCTCCTAAAACCTGATCGCCTTTTCCCAACTGATTTGAACTAACTAAAATGACTTTATTTTTCATCCTCCTGGAGGTCCTCCTTAACGAATTCCCAGTGCAATTTTGGCATAACGGGACATCATGTCCTTATTCCAAGGAGGATTCCAGACGATATTAACATCTACATCCTTGATTTCCGGAATATCAGCCAATGCTCTTTTTACCTGATCAACAATTGTTCCGGCTAGTGGGCAGCCCATTGCTGTTAATGTCATAGTAACCGTCAGTCTTCCCTCGTCGTCCATTTCAGTATTATATATTAAACCTAAGTTGACGATATCGACGCCAAGCTCAGGGTCAATAACAAGCTCAAGGGCGCCCATTATATTTTCTTTTAAATCTTCATTCATTTTATCTTCACTCCTGTCAGTTTTATTGTAACCATTATAACAAAAGGTATTTCGAAAACCAGTATAGCGCTTTTTAGAAACATTTGAAGTGAATTTTTTTACAGTTTAAATATAAATTGATAACATATTGATAATAGAAACAAATACTTCCAAAGAGAGGTTTCAAATGACAGAAAGACATTTAATCGCATTGGACTTAGATGGAACTTTATTAAAAGATGATAAAACGATTTCGGAAAAAACAAAGGAAGTTTTAAGAAAAGCTAGAGAAGATGGCCATATCGTGATGATAGCCACAGGCAGGCCATATCGTTCCAGTGAAATGTATTATCGCGAGTTAAATTTAGATTCCCCGATCGTTAATTTCAATGGGGCCTTCATGCACCATCCTCGAGACCCGAAATGGGGCTTTTTCCATGAGCCGCTTGACATTAGCGTGGCAAAAGATATCGTGGAGGCGTGCCGCAGCTTTTATTTTCATAATATCATCGCTGAAGTAATGGATGATGTCTATTTTCATTATCATGACCAAAAGCTGATTGAAATTTTTAATTTTGGGAATCCCAGTATTACTACAGGTGATTTAAGTAATTATTTGAAGGATTCACCGACAAGCCTGCTCATCCATACAGAGGAAGACCAATTAAAAAAGATCCGCGACCATCTATCTGACGTCCATGCCGAAGTCATCGATCACCGCAGCTGGGCTGCCCCCTGGCATGTGATCGAAATTATTAAGTCCGGCCTAAATAAGGCTGTCGGGTTGAAAAAGGCGGCTGATTATTACCGTATCCCCTCCCAAAGAGTCATTGCTTTCGGCGATGAGGATAATGATTTGGAAATGCTTGAATATGCTGGTTATGGAATTGCGATGGGAAATGGCATTGACCAAGTGAAAAATATCGCCAATGATGTTACTCTAACCAATGAAGAAGATGGAGTCGCTGAATATTTGACAGATTTGCTACGTTTAAAATAATTTCATCTATTCACCATTGTTTACCTATATGAACCCGCCAATGTTGGAGCATACTATTAACGAGGCAGCGAAGCTGTTTCAATCCGAGCTTTTTAGCATATTGGAGGGATTCGAATGGGTAGATCAAACAAATCAAAACGCTTTGTCCAGCAAGGAAAGGATTCGGTCACCAAGCATTCAGAACGGATTCCTTATCACATGACATACGCTGAAGCAGAAGCTCAGAAAATGGCCAATGTGCAAGAATCCTCGCTTGGAGGAATTTAACGATGGGTAACCGTTTATTCCAGGAAGCACGTAGATTTGTTGAATCGGCAAAAGCTGCCGGCCCAGGTGAACGCGATACTGCATTGGCAAAAGCAAAGAATGCATTAAGTTCTGCTTATGCCAACTCGACGGTCGCTGAGCAAAGACAGCTCCAAGAAATGCAACAAGAGCTTGACCAGATCCAGTAATAAATGAGGAAAGCGGAAGTACCTAGGGAGGCGACTTCCGCTTTTTTCATTCAAATTTTTCTAATAATGCAGGGTAAGGATTACTTCTCACGCCCTCAGCATTTTTTTCGTAAAAATTTAGAAAGACCCCGCCATGGTTTGGAAGCTTTTCAGCTGGAATTTGAATATCTACTTTAAAAGGTCTCCACTGGTCAGCCTTTCCGGCAACATCAAGCTTTTGCTCCCCCAGGAATTCTCTATGCCCATCCTCTAATGTATAATAAACCACCATGCATTTTGACTTTACTTCACCGCTAACTTGGTAGTTTCCCTTTGTACCTGATACTTTTATATTTCGGAAAACTGCGTTTTCCACAGGTACATATATTTTTTGCGTTATAGTCAGTTTCAGGCGGTCAGTTTCGGGCTTCCCGTTCAAGCTTGCTGCCCTTAATACAGCTTGGATGGTATATTCCCCCGCTGGAACTCTTTCCCCCTTTAGATGATAGTCCCATGTCTTCAGCCATTTCTTGCTGCCATGTGCTTTAAGACTAATGGTTTGAAACGCCTGAAGGAAAAACTTCCCTTTTGAGTAGTTATATACTTCACGGCCTGTAGTATCGAAAATTTTAATTTCATAAAATTGTGAAGTAGGAAATTCAAAATGGAGCGGAAAATCCTCCTCATTTTTCAAGAACATTTCGATCGTTAATTGCTCAGGCATGCTTGTTGGGATTACATAATATTTGTATGCCAATTGGTCCACCCCATTTGCATCTGCTTTTATTGCCATCAGCAAGAAAAGTAACATGATACAACATAATATGCGCATATTGAGCTCCTTTTTCCTTTAGTCTCTGCGAAAGAAACCGTAAACTCCAGTTGTTTGAATAATATTTGTAAACGCGTGGGGGTCAATTTCTTTAATCACTCTCTCTAAATCAAATAATTCATAGCGCGTAATGACAATCATTAACATTTCCCTTGTTTCGTTAGAAAAGGCCCCCTTCGCCGGAAGCATCGTGATTCCTCTAACCAGTTTCTTATGAATCGCTTTCTTAAGCTCATCCGCATTTTTCGTGATAATAAAGGCGGTAAGCTTAGCATGCCTGGTATGAATCGCATCAATCACCCTTGTTGAAGTGTATAAAAAAACAAGCGTGTACAAAGCTTTTTCCCAGCCATACAGGAAACCTGCCGTAATAATAATAATACCATTTAAGAGAAGCATATATGGACCGATCGGTTTATCCTTCATTCTTGAAAGCACCATCGCAATAATATCAAGCCCTCCGGTAGAAGCGCCCCATTTTAAGGTGATCCCGACCCCCGCCGCAATTATGACCCCGCCAAAGACAGCATTAAGCAAAATATCATGAGACATCCTATAGATTGGAATAAGCTCTAGAAATAATGATGAAAGAACAACACTAAGAAAACTATAAATTGTAAAGGACTTCCCTACCTTTTTCCATCCCAGTATCGCAACCGGGATATTTAATAATAATAGCAAGACCCCCATTGAAATATTCAACGGAGTATATTCTGTTAATACTTTAGAAAGCAGCTGAGCAATTCCGGTAAAACCGCTTGAATAAACATTGGCGGGAATAAGAAATAAATTCATTCCAAGGGCAGTTAAAAAAGCACCCGCAATGACGATGACGACTTTTTTTGTTTGCTGCCAAACCATTGATAAATCCCCCTTTATTTTTGCTTCATCCTTAACAATTTAATTGTTTTTTCCAGATGAAACCGATACACTTATAACGAGTATGATAAGATTTTGAATGAGGTGAGCTTCATGCAGGTAAAAATACTAGCTGACAGCGCATGCGATTTACCCAAAAGTTTTTATGAAGAAAACAACGTCACATTACTTCCCTTAAAGGTCCTCATTAACGGTGAAGAATATGAAGATGTCAAAAGCATAGACTCAAAAGCTGTTTACGATTCTATCAGGAATGGATTAGTACCGAAAACCTCTCAGGTTTCACCACTTCTGTTTGAAGAAGTATTTACAAAAATGGCGGAAAATAATGAAGACGGAATATACATAGCCTTTTCATCCGAACTATCCGGAACATATTCAACCGCTGTTATGATTCTTGACCAAGTCAAGGAAAAATATCCAAATTTTAATTTAACCATTGTCGATACCAAATGTGCCTCTCTCGGCCAAGGCATAATTGTGATGGAAGCGGCGAAACTTGCATCACAAAATGCAGCAAAGGAAGAAATCTTAAGGGATGTCCAGTTTAGAGCGAACCATATGGAGCATCTTTTTACGGTTGAAGATTTGGATTATTTAGCTAAAGGCGGCCGTGTCTCAAAAGCTTCAGCATTTCTTGGGGGCTTATTAAATATTAAACCTGTTTTAAATGTGGAAGACGGCAAACTGGTTCCAATTGAAAAAATCCGCGGTAAGAAAAAGGTGCTCCGCCGCCTAATTGAACTTGCATATGAACGTGGCGAGAACTTGTCTAACCAAATTATTGGCATCAGCCATGCGGATAATGAAGAGACGGCACTTGAAGTAAAAGCTATGCTTGAGAAGGAGTTCCAGCCCAAAGAAGTTTATATTTCCTCTATCGGCTCAGCCATTGGAGCCCATACTGGAGCAGGGACCATCTCCATTTTCTTCTTAAATAAAGTTCCTTCGTAAACAAAAAACAGAGCCTAAAGCTCTGTTTTTTGTTTATTTATGATCTGTCTTCTTTGAATACTGATTTTTTCCTGCTTGGCGATTTTTTTCCCGCATCATATTTTTTTCATGGTGCAGCGCATTATTGTCTTGTGCCTTTTTATCATTATCGGATGTGTGCGGCATTTTCTTACCCCTTTCCATCTGCTTTCGCTTAATAGTGTCTGTCAATTTGGAAAAGAGTATGTACGCTAAAATCTACTCCTTTTTGGCATAGGTCCAAAAGTCTTCCTGGTATACCTTTCCTTCTTTGATAAGCTTGCCCAGTGCTCGCTTAAAGGCTGCTTTACTTAAGCCAAACCGCTCTTGAATGTCTTCTGGCATGCTTTTGTCACTGTATGGCATGGCACCATTTCTGCTCATCAGATATTCATATAGTTTGGCTGCATCAGTATCCTGTGACTCCTGTTTTCTGGCAAGTAAGGAAACGTTTATCGTTCCGTCCTCCTTAACATCAATGACTCGCCCCTCAACCTTCTCACCTAGGCGAGGCTCAATCCGACGCTGCGATTCATGAATGAACCCTTTGAAGCCTTCAATCGTGTAAAGCCAGCTGCCGACTTTGGCGGTTCGGTAAATATACCCTTGCACATTTTTATTAAATTCTTGTCTCGATGCTTTCACCGCAATTGATTGGATAACCTGGTCACTGGCAAGCTTGGCGTACAAAAGATAATTCCGGTTGACCCTTAAGGTTATATAAACCATATCCCCTTCCTTGGGCCAAACCGATTTATGCACCGGTAAATCTTCGGCACCTAACAGAATGTCTTTCTTTAACCCGATATTTAAAAAGACACCAATCTCCTCTTTTACATCGGTCACCTTTATCCATGCGTAGCGGCCGACGGCCACTTCAGGTATCGTCGTGGAGGCAGCAGGACGTCCCTGAGAATCCACATAGATAAACACTTCTATTTCGTCGCCTTCCGCAACCTCTCGATTCACTTCATTATTATGAAGCAATACATCTTCATCGCCATCTGTTAAAAAATAGCCGAACTCAGCTTGACGGGCTACCGTTAAAGTTGTTGTTTGTCCTATAAGTTCTTTTATTGCCATTATCTTATACTCCCCTTTTCCATCTCGGAGTTTTCCTTTATGTTGTTTGAACTGCTATATTTTACTATAATGTAGACATAAAGGGAAACTTTAGCAAATTCGGAGGTTTTGTCATGTCAAAAGATAGCTCATTTGATATTGTATCCAAAGTTGAATTTTCAGAAGTCACCAATGCCATTACTCAAACGATGAAGGAAATTACTACACGCTATGATTTTAAAGGAAGTAAAAGTGAAGTCTCGTTAGATAAAGAAGAACTGGTACTTATTTCCGACGATGAATATAAAATGGACCAGCTAAAAGACGTGTTGCTCAGCAAATTAATTAAACGGGGTGTACCGATTAAAAATCTTGATTACAGCAAAATCGAAAAGGCCTCAGGCGGGACGGTCCGTCAAAGAGCGAAGCTTGTTCAGGGCATTGATAAGGAAAACGCAAAAAAAATTAACACAATTATTAAAAATAGCGGACTGAAGGTGAAAAGCCAGGTCCAGGATGACCAAGTCCGGGTCAGCGGCAAAAGCCGAGATGATTTGCAAAAAATCATTTCCCTTGTTCGTGAAGCAGATCTCACCATTGATGTTCAATTTATTAATTATCGGTAATGAAAAAAGAGGCTGCTCTTAGGCAGCCTCTTTATTCTACTATGTTCGTTTTTCTCCGTCTAAAAACTAACAGAAGAAACCATACCGCAAGGATTGCCGGTACAACTGCTGCAGCAATAAATTTCACGTTCAGGCCTGTTTTTTCCGCCAGTACATAAATTTCAGAATGGTCCCTGTCAAGAATCAGAATATATTGATGATCCCCGCTGCGGATAAGATCTCCTCCTAGAAGGCCGCGCAGCTCTTTACCGCTTTCCACCTGGTCACCTGTTAGGGTAACTTTTTGGGATTTGTTTGTATTATTAATTGCAATTATCGACGTTTCCCCTTTATAGACCCGCTTATAAACAGCCATTCCGGACTTTTCATAGAGCGTTTCCATAGTTCCCCTGGTTAAGGAAGGCAGCTGATTTCTCAATTCACCAAGCTTTGTAATATACTCGATTAAGTCTTTTTCCGTCCGGAAATTCATCAGCCTGCGGTTATCGGGGATATCTCCCCCAGTCAAGGCAATTTCAGTCCCATAATAAATAACAGGAATCCCCGGTGTCGTATAAAGATAAGTTAGGGCGGTTTGCCAGCGTGCGCCCGGGAATTGTCTTTCATTTACAATATCTGCAGTAAATCTTTTGGTAAATTCATTATCGAAAAAATGAGCATCTACATTTGAATTTGCCTTATCCTCATCAGGACGAATCGATTGAAAGGAGCGGTCTGTAGTGGCAAACACCTGCCGCATCTGTTCACTCTGGTTATAATTAAATAAGCTTTCAATACCCGCTTCATGATAAAGCTCTATGTCCTCAGTTGTGTTTCCGGTTAGAACTCCCATCAATAAAAAGTCTTTTTTCTCCCGCTTAACGGCAGCCGAAAACTCCTTCCAAAAGCTGATTGGAACTTTATTGATTTCCGGAAGGGTATACCCATCGATATTTGTTTTCTTGATCCACCATGTAGCAGCATCAATTAGGTTTTGCCCTTTAACCTCTGTATACGCAGGAAAATCAATTAATATCCTTAATTTTCTTTTATGCGCTTCGTTGACGAGCTTTTTAAAATCTTTCATAGTTCCAAAATGCTCGTCCACTTTATAATAATCCTTCACCCAATACCCGTGATAACCATTTTCCTTGTTATCAAATATAGGTGTCAGGCGGATGGTTGTAAACCCCATATCTTTTATGTAATCAAGCTTATCTGTAATCCCTTGCAAATCCCCGCCATTGTATTTTTCGGGATTCTTTGTATCCACATCGAAATCATTTTGGGTATTTCCATTATTAAACCGGTCAATCATGATGGAATAAATAGTTTCATCCTGCCACTTGCGGTCATCTTTGGTTACCTTTGCATAGGCCGGTGCCGATGCACAAAGCAGCATTACAATTAAAATGAGTACAATCCTTTTCATCTGGTTTCCTCCTCATAAAAAGAGAAGAGGTTTCCCTCTTCCCTACACTATCATTTTAATCGAAATATGCGTTTATTCCAAATTAAATAACTCTAATTTACGATGTTTATATTATAATCTTTAAACCAAGTGTGAAGCTGCACAAAGTAAGCCAATAATTGCGGTCCTGTCATCAACTGGCCGAACCAAGGCTCTTTGAATGATTTTCCTCCAGATTGAGTTAATTTTTCCAATTGCTCTCTGTCAAAGAACTCATGAATAGCTGAAGACTTATCCTGTAAAATAGCCAACATTTGTTTTTGAACAGCTATCGTATATTCCGGATTATGTGTTTTGGGATAAGGGCTTTTTTTCCGGTACAATACTTCCTCAGGCAAAATGCCTTCGAATGCCTTACGCAGAAGTCCTTTTTCCCTGCCGCGGTACATTTTCATCTCCCACGGGATATTCCAAACATATTCTACTACTCGATGGTCTGCAAATGGTACTCTGACCTCGAGGCTTGCCCCCATGCTCATTCGGTCTTTCCGATCTAGCAAAGTGGTCATAAACCATATCATATTAATATAGAATAACTCTCTTCTCTTTGATGCCTCCAAGCTTTCCCCATCCAATTTAGGAGTTTCGGAGATGGCTTGACGATATTGTTCCAAGCTATATTCACTTAAATTTAACCGTTTCTTCCAAATCGGCTTTAATAAATTTTCCCTTGCCTTAACCGAACGCATCCACGGAAATCCTTGGCGCTCTAGGTCTTCCTTGCGATGAAACCATGGGTATCCGCCAAAAATTTCATCCGCACATTCACCTGACAGACTAACAACAAAATCCTTTTTTATCTGTCTGCAAAACCATAGCAAGGAAGAGTCGATATCGGCCATACCTGGCAGATCCCGAACGTGAACAGCTTCCACTAATTCATCAACTAATTGCTGCTGCGAAATAATTTCATTTTGGTGTTTCGTTTGAAACGTATCTGTCATAAGATTAATAAATTTTTCGTCCGAATCCGGCTGAAATTCATTCGCAGTAAAAAATTGCTGATTTCCCTCATAATCAATCGAATACGTTTGAAGCTGCCCTTTCCCCTGCTCTTCTAAACCTTTAGCGGCAATGGCTGTAATGATACTCGAATCCAAACCTCCTGACAAAAAGGTACATAATGGTACATCCGAAACCAGCTGTCTTGTGATGGCGTCGCTGACTAAAAAACGTACCTTTTCCGCTGTTTCCTCCACATTATCCTTATGCTCCTCACTTTTTACATTCCAATAACGCCAGATTTTTAAGCCATTTTTGGAAAAGGTAAGGGCATGAGCGGGCCTTAATTCGTTAATCCCTTTAAAAACACCAGATCCTGGCGTCCTCGATGGCCCAACACCCAAAACCTCTGCCAGACCCTCACGATTAATCTCTGTTTTCACCTCTGGGTGTGCAAGGATGGCTTTAATCTCTGATGCAAATAACACCCCATCCTGATGTTCTTTGTAGAATAACGGTTTTACCCCCAAACGGTCGCGTCCGATAAAGAGCTGCTCTTTTTTGCTATCCCAAACCGCAAAGGCATAGATCCCATTTAAATAGTTCACACACTTTTCCGCCCATTCTATATAGGCAGTTAACAGTACTTCAGTATCAGAATGACCATTAAAAGAATATCCTTTAGTAAGGAGAATTTTGCGCAAATCTTCGGTGTTGTATAATTCTCCATTGTAGCAAATTGTATATGTTGAGCCATCCTTTTGTTTGGACATGGGCTGACGTCCCCCGGCAGGGTCGACGACGATAAGCCTCTTATGACCGAAACCAACATGAGTATCTGTCCAGAGATTCGTTTCATCAGGACCTCTTTTTGCCAATGTTTGCGTCATCTTTTCGATTTCATGCTGCTGGTTACCAATCCATTTTTTAAAATCAACCCATCCTGATATGCCACACATGTAATTTTGTTCTCCTCTCTGTAGTTGCGGTTAATTCACTGCCTAGATGGTGATTATTCTATTCAGCCCAGATGAATTGGTTAATTGTCCATAACAGAAATGGTATCAGTTAGTTGTCTATATACTTACGAAAAATTGATTTTTTTTAAAATAATTGGGGTTATAAAATCCCTTTAAGATGTCAAAAAAGAAAAATGAAAGCATCTGGCATGGAGGTTAACAATGAATCGACAACAACGAATCTACCTATACGATATTCAAGAGCGGTCTTATACGGAAGGGACCGTTGAACAAATAAATGATCAATGGATATTTTTTGATGAGGAAACAGAGGAAGCTTCTATGTTAGAGGAATATCTTCACCAGGAAATTGAAATCTTTCGGATGAACCGCTGGAAAAAGGGAATATTGTATGAACCAGGCAATATCCGGATTGGAAACGAAGTTACTATGCTGCGTGACCATGATACTGTAAGAATTAGAAAGCATTTAATCTACTCTCTCGAACGGCTTTTAGATGGAATTAATGATGATGCCTTTTTCCAATTTGTAACGACCCTGAATTCTTTGGATTTTTCCATTTATGACTGTATTTACTGTTATAATCATTTGTCCTTTCTTTCGGATGAGAATCGTAAAGATGGGGTCAACTTTATGGTTTTTGATAATCAAGAGATCATTTGCAATGTCCAGCATCATTTTTGTTATTACGAAAAGGTCAACGACCGGTTTGAGTTTACAATTAACACTGGAAAGCGATTAATTATTGAAAAAATGATTTCATAATTAAAAAGGCTGAGTCGTCAGCCTTTTTTATTTAATCTCCAATATATTTAGAATAAAGTGATTTGGCTTTAATGATATCGTTTGTTCCATGGATTAGGACCCTTGCATCTTTGAAGATGACAATGGAAATCCCTTGTTCGGGGGAAAATCGGACGAGAAAGTCATTTCCTGCAGCTTGAGTGCTGTTTACAAGCCTTTCACGAACTTTTTTTAAATTTAGCTCCCGTTTCCTTCTAGGATTGACCTGGACTGTGTTCCGCCCGCATAACGATGTATAGACATCCTGATGCTCTGAGGAGCGGTCCAGAAACTCAAATCTCCTTTCCACGCAGGAAGGGCAATTGGGATTTCGACCCTGTGAAATATCCATTTGCATCGTCGTCATATCCCAGATGTCGATTTGTTCAAGATTAGGAGTTGTCTCTGCTCCAACTAAATATTTGATGGCCTCCATCGCCTGAAAGGAACCAATAATATCTGTTAACGGAGATAGAACGCCTACTGTATCACAGGTTTCCCCCAATCCTGCTGGAACATCGGGAAATAGACAGCGATAACAAGGAGTAATCCCTGGTTTGATGACGGCAAACATTCCTCTTGAACTGACTGCAGCACCATGGACCCAGGGAATGTCATATTTAATGGCCACATCATTGATTAAGAAACGAGTCAAAAAATTGTCCGTTCCATCCACGATTATATCCATCCCACTTATCAGCTCTTCTGCATTTTCCAAATTAACATCGGCAATAACAGCATCAACCTGGACTGTTGAATTTATTTTATTCAGCCTTTTTTGCGCTGCAATCGCTTTTGGAAGATTTAATTCCGCATCACTTTCATCAAATAGCGTTTGACGCTGAAGATTGGACAGTTCCACTACATCCCGGTCAATCAGCTTAAGATAGCCGACACCTGAGCGGACTAGATGATTAGCAATAACCGTCCCAAGCGCACCTGCTCCGATCACAACCACTCGGGCTTTCAGCAATTTCTTTTGTCCCTCTTCCCCAATGGCCCGATACAGAATTTGCCTCGAATACCGCTCCAAGTTACTCATTCAACCGCCCCATTTCTACAAATAAATCAATCGGAATTATATCTATTTTATCAAATTCTTAATCTCTTACTATCACGTAAATTTTAATTTTAAAAATATTTCAAAAATGGTACAATAAATATTGGATTAAAAGATAATTTTTGGGAGAAATCTCTTATTAAAAAAATAAGAGATGTTGCTATACATTTTTATAGGAAGAGGGGAATTAGCTTGAATTTAGGTGGTTTTAAAAACAAAGAAGTAGTTGTCGATTTATCATCTCGTACTATTGATTACCGAACCATCAACGAAGCAGATGCGAAAAAGTATATTGGCGGACGGGGGCTTGGCGTTAAATATGTTCTAGATAACGGCCCCGATGTGGAACCGTTCTCATCCGAGAACCTGCTTTGCATCATGACCGGTCCAGTTACCGGTTCACGCTCCTCGATGAGCGGACGCCTTTGTGTTGTCACAAAATCCCCGCTTACAGGGACCGTAACCGATTCCCACATGGGAGGATGGACGGCAGCACGCCTTAAATGGGCAGGTGTCGATAATATTCTCATCAAAGGAAAAAGTGACCAGCCTGTTTATCTTTATATCGAAGAAGGCAAAGCCGAGCTTCGCGACGCTTCCGGCCTGTGGGGAACAAGCGCCAGACAATTTGTTAAAGCGATGAAGGACCAATACGGCGAGAAGGACCTGAGCGTCATGACCATTGGCCAGGCCGGTGAAAATACCGTCCGCTTCTCATGCTTCATCAACGAGCATGACCGGGCTGCAGGTCGCGGCGGAACAGGAGCGGTTGCTGGTTATAAAAAATTAAAAGCAATTGTCATTAAAGCAACGCAAAAAGGCAATATGCCTGCGCCAAAGCTTGAAACCGAATATAAAGAAGCCAATAAAAAGGCTGTTAAAGCGATTTTAGACGGCGGATTGACAGCTCCAAATAAAGGCGGCTTATCTGTATACGGAACGAACGTATTAACCAATATCATCAATGAGGTTGGTGCGCTTCCAACAAAGAACTCCCAATTCTCTCACTGGGAAGAAGCCGAGAAGCATAGCGGTGAATATGTAAACACACACCTTCGTGTTGCTAACAACACCTGCCATGCCTGCCCAGTCGGTTGTAAAATTGAAGTTGAAGTAAAGGATGGCAAGTATAAGACGCGGGTTGAAAGCATCGAGTTTGAATCGGCTTGGTCGCTTGGTTCCAACTGCTTATTAAGCGATTCCGAAGCGATCTCCTACTTAATTGACCGCTGTAATGAGTACGGTCTTGATACCATTGAGCTTGGCCATGCGTTTTCAGTAACAATGGAAGCTTACGAAAAAGGGATAATTACCGACAAGCTCAACTGGGGCGATGCAGATGCTATGATTGAATTGACAAGAAAGATTGCTCTGCGTGAAGGTTTGGGCGGCATTCTTGCTGAAGGTCCTGCCCGCGCTGCAGCCCATTTTGGAGCACCTGAATTATCTATGTCCGTTAAAGGACAATCGATCCCTGCCTATGACCCACGCGGTATTCAGGGTATTGGTCTTGGGTATGCGACAAGCAATCGTGGTGCCTGTCACCTGCGCGGTTATACCGTGGCAAGTGAGATTGCCGGAATTCCAGAACCAACTGACCGCTTAAAGCCAGAAGGCAAGGGAGAATTACTTAAGGTATTCCAGGATATGCTTGCATTCGGTGATTCTATGGATATTTGTAAGTTCTCCTCCTTCTCTGAAAATGCTGAGCATTATGCCGAGCAATATAGTGCAATGACAGGTATATCACTCACAGCTGAAGATGTCATGAAGGCAGGGGAAAGAATTTACAATCTTGAACGCTATTATAATAACCTGGCCGGCTTTAACAAGCGGGAAAACGATTTCCTTCCAAAACGCTTTACGGAGGAACCTGCATCAGGAAATAGTGCCGGGGTTGTCAGCCGCATGGATATTATGCTTGAAGAATACTACCAGGCACGCGGGTGGAAAGATGGGGTTGTACCTGAAGAAAAACTTCGTGAATTAGGGATTATCGACCATGAGGGTCAATTAGTTTAATTAGAAAAGCGGAATCGCAATTAACCAGGGGCGGACGGCTGCAGATTAGCCGTCAAGAAGGCTGCATTTTTGCCTTCTTGACGGATTGGCTGTAGACCTTCGAGCCCCTAAACGCTGCATCTAGACAATAGCATAAAAAGAGGCTGACTTTATTACAGACAGCCTCTTTTCTTATCCACCAACTCTGTTGGTTTTATACCGATATTGTTTGATTAATTTTTCTAGCTCCTCTTCCCTCTTTGCCCTAAAACGAAGATAGACGGAATTTACCTTAAACGTTGAAGTAATGGAAATGATGTTTTCGGAGAGTATTTCACCAGTCCAAGATTCTGAACAATAAATATAAGGAAAGGAATCCGTCACCTTTTTAGCGCCAAGCTCTTCGAAATATATACCAAGATGTTCCTTCTTGATGCCACGAAACTCTAATTCTTTTTCCGCCATGTTATCCACCAGCAACGGGCGGAAATAAGGCGAACTGGTCGCTTTCCACTACTTTTGTCTCCAGGTCATCAAGATGTATGATATTTCTGCCGTTGATGAACACATGGACAAATTGCCGTAATTTTTTTTCCTCTGTAAAGATTTCTTCCCTTAGTGCTGGAAATCTTTCCACCATTTTATCAAGAACATCAATTACCCGATCTCCCTCAGGCACTATATTTACGGATACACCGCCGCAAATCTCTCTTAGGTTAGCAAATACCTTCACAACCACCAGCTTCACTCCTCTCTATTTATTAAAATATTAAAAGAAAAGCACCTAGTTGTCATCCTATTACTAATAATAAAAAAATGAAAACTCGCCGATTGACGAGTCCGATAGGACGGTTCATGAGGCGTAGTTGAATTTCCTATTAACTAAAAAAGCTCTCGGAGATCCGACAGCTTAAAAATTTTATGGGTTTAGAATGGACATTGGCAATTCAACAAAACCCAAATATAAAACAAGAGCCCATGCAATCACAAACTGAATCCAAAATACTGAAGTTTTTCGCTTAGCAGCAGCGCGGCTGAGAATCATTTCAAAAAGGCCGATAATCCAAAGTCCAACAACTGCTTTTAAAATATACAACACGCTGATATTTGACAGCATGAATAGCAGACCAACACCAGTTGCGATGATAACAAGATAAAGCACCCTTAAAATCATTTGTACAATTTTTGCCCCTTTTGCCTTCCCGCTAGAATGCAAGGAAAGGGCTACAAAAAACAATATGAGAGCCAGAGCCCATGCCGTAACGTGACCATGAATCATGTAATTACTGCCTCCTATGTATTATTATCCTGTTTATCATATCACAGACAGAAGGAAAAGACGAAAAAAAAGGATGACTAAAACGGAAACTATTATATAAGATGGCACTAACTTTTTTGGGCTTTTTTATCACATTATAAGAGCCCAATCATAAGATGGTAAAGATAATAAATGCAAAGGGTGTTGTTTATGCCGGCCATTGTTGGAGTTGCTCAAGTCATTACCCTCGGAAACAGCTCGGTTTTCCACATTGGAGACGTGTATAAAATTATGCCGTTTGCCGCTGCGAAAACATTCTCAGGAGCTGGATCCTTTAACACCGGTGAACGATTGGATGTAAATAACAGATTAAGTTCAACAAATACCTACGATCCAGAGCTGATTGACCAAGCAAATGCCTTTAATATGTAATGAATGGGTGGGATATTATGAATTTTTTTATTCAACAGTCCATTCACATCAATATTATCAAAATCGGCGGTATTACCAATTCTTCCATCCTACAAATTGGCAGTGCTGGAATCATAAAATCAGCTGCCTATCTAAGCAATACAGGCGGGTTTACCAAACCAGCGCCGCCTGCCATTAAACCAGGCGAAGCTTTTAGTACTAAGCCTGTTTCAGAATTAATATTTGCCCCTGCTGTACCGCTGCAAGCACCAGTTCAGTAGGAGGGAAAGAAGAGCATTTAAATACCCTGCTCTCAAAAAAAAAGCCAGAATACAATGGCTGATGCATATACTTCAGTAGGAAAGTTGATTTTCTAGTGAGGTGAAGTACATGTATCAGGATAATAACCAATATATTCAATGGCTGATTCGGAGTATTCAAGAGCAGGAATATCGAATCGCTTCATTAGAAAAGGCTATTCAACAACTGATGGAAGAAATCAAGAAATTAAAGGATAAGCCGCCTATCAATGTTGAGAGAATTGAATATAAATTTGACCAATTGAAAGTGGAAACACTCGAGGGTACATTAACCATTGGCTTAAATCCGAATGATCTTTCGGGAATCGAGGATTTTGCCGTACAAAATCAATCTCCAAAGACCCCATTCCCACCTCAAGACCTCATGCAAAAAACAATGAGAATAGAAGAAGCGATTTATCAATATTTAGAATCAGAACTGCCGAAGATTATTGATAATGCCCAAAATCAACTGGCCATCCATCCAAATGAATCCTATTATAGCTTCATTAGGGATGACATTTTGAAACAGCTTCCTAATCGAATTGATTTCCACTTTAAGTCATTAAATCAGGACCGGACAATTGATATCAGTATAATTGAAGAACAAATTATTGAACTGATAAAAAAGGAAATCCAAAGTGGAGTATTTGTTTTTCTGCAAAATTTACCTGATAACATGAAAGGAATGAATATGGAATGATATTTGAAGTCTATAATCGGGACCTTTGCGTCGGCAACATTAAAATCACCGGTGTTGCCAGTTCCTCATTGGTAATGGTCGGTGATACACAAACCATCCAGCTGGCAAGTGCTTTTGATACTCCTGCTGAATCCTTAATTATCGGACCCTTTATACCGCTAGCACCGGATGTGACTCCAGGATATGCTGGGAAGACTGTCTAAAGTTGATTTTTTAGGAGTAAAGGTCGCCTCTTATTCCTCCATTCTTCAATTGGGTGATTCTTGCATATTAGATGGTTTTTCTCGTGCCCTTGCAGTTCAGAGGGAAGCGGAAATCTTTTTTGGTCAGGAAGGAAACACACCTTCATTCACGGTTACAACAAAACCGATTCCATTTCTACCGATAGATGAAGATATCACCATTACGTCGCACCATGCCAATCCGGTTATTAGGGTCAAGAATATGGATATAATCGGTTTTTCTAATGCCTCTGTGCTGCATATTGGCAATACGAGGAATGTTTCAATGGAAGCAAGGGTTAAGCATATTCGGCAGGAACTGCCATATGGGCACGAACAGGACCTGCTGGATTTACCTATGCTGTCACAAAGTCAACTTGCAAAGGAAGTTTCGAATGCCGGCGATAATAGGTCCAGTTCAGATTGTTAATGTAAGCGGCGGAATCGTGCAATTTGGTGATACCGTCTATATTTCGCCAAAATCCACTTCGAAAACAGCCGCGGGTTCTGGAGGGTTTAATACTGGTGGAGTAGTGATAGCTAATAATGGTCTTAGCGGGACTAATGTGGTTGATACAAAGCTGCTTGACCAGCCGATTGTTGGAAACAATTAAAAATGACAGTTCTTCCTTAAACCTTATGATGACTTTAAGTCAATTTAGTCTATTTACAAAGGATGTTTTATGATGCCGGCAATTATAGGACCAGTTCGGATTATAAATATTAGCGACGGACTCGTGCAATTTGGTGATACTGTATTTATTTCTCCAAAAGCTGGCTCGAAAACAGCCGCGGGTTCTGGAGGATTTAATACTGGTGGAGTAGTGATAGCTAATAATGGCCTTAGCGGGACCAATGTGGTTGATACAAAGCTGCTTGACCAGCCGATTGTTGGAAACAATTAAAAATGACATAAACCGAAATTGGGTTTATGTCATTTTTTACTTTTATTCGAGCTTTAAAATATGGGCGCCATCAAAGAAAAATAAATATCTTTCGCTAACATTTCTTTTCCAAATTTGTTCGATTGCTTTTGTATATAAATTAATTTGCACTTTGTATCTTTCTTCAAGAATTGGTTTTGCCTGTTCAAACCCGCCTTTAAACCTGTCGGTAATTCCATCTGATTTATAATCAATTAGGACAAGACCCCGTTCATCCTCGAGAATGCAGTCGATGATACCTTGGACAAATACGGATTCCTCTTCATTCTTCCAATCAGGGTAAACCTCCCTTGCAGGCAAGGCAAGTGTAAAAGGAACTTCTCGATAGGTCGCAGCAGCTTGAAAATATCTTCTTCCCAATTCCGTTTGAAAGAATTGAACAATTAACTCAACTGGAATGACTTCTGCCTGTTCAAGTGTTAATAATTCATTATTAACCATCCAGTATATCTTTTCAGTAACACTTTCTGAATGAACAGGTTTAGTCAAATCAAGATGCTGCATGACCATGTGCATGGCTGTCCCGCGTTCCGCAGGAGTAATCGATTTTTCCTGCATAAACCTCGGCCGCTTCAGAATCGGTTTCTTCATTCTGCGGACAATGTCTGTACCGCTTTGCTCATCCTTTAGCTCCGAGAAGCGTTTAAGCTCCGAAACCGATTGCTTTGAGCGATGAACAGAAGCCTCTGGATACGGATATACCCATGATAGTCTGGCTGTTATCTCATCAGAGAGTGCGGAGGACTGGGGAACCTTTTTCCCTTCCCCTACCAAGTCCAAATAGTGGTTTTCCTCCTCTTCCTGAGCGATTACTTGGTTTTGAATCTCATCTGCATGCAAAATGGCTATTTTCCAGGAGGACGGATGATGGGTGATTTCCTCAGGAACCAGATCATTTAGCGCACCAACAGCCTTTAATACTCCGCTGTCTTGGTGACGGATTATAGCTGGCCCGATCCAGTCTATATAACTTGAGGCAGAAGCCCGTTCAAAGTCCTTCAGCAGCCAATCTAGATGATTAGCGGATTCGTTCCACTGGTCGATTTTCTTTTTGGCATCTTTTAATGTGGCTGTCAAATACAGCTTTTCCTTTGCCCTTGTCATGGCCACATATAATACACGCATTTCTTCAGCCAGCATTTCCATTTTCTTTTTACGCTTAAAGGCAATTTGCGGTAGAGACGGATAGGAGATTCGCTTTTCCGGATTAACATATTTAGATGCAAACCCATATTCTTTATCAAGTAAATAGGGATTGCGTATATCCGCCATATTAAAGCTTCGACCCATTCCTGCCATGAAAACTACTGGAAATTCCAGCCCCTTACTGCTGTGGATGGTCATGACCCTTACAACATCCTCCTGCTCCCCAAGTGCCCTTGCAGCCCCAAGATCCTCGCCTCTCTCCATCATCCGCTCAATAAAGCGCAAAAAGCGGAATAGACCGCGAAAGGAGGTTTTCTCATAGGCCCGTGCCCTGTCATATAATGCTCTGAGGTTAGCCTGACGCTGTTTTCCTCCCGGCAGGCCGCCGACAAAATCATAAAAATGTGTATCTCGGTATAGCTGCCAAATAAGCTCTGAAAGCGAGGCCTGCCGAGCCGCTGGGCGCCATTCCTTCAATAAATCATAGAAGTGCCGAACTTTTTCATAAAAAATTTCAGAGTGTTCAGCTGGTTTACTCATACAAAAAGAATGAACAGCTTCCCAAAATGAGCCGTTTTTCTTACATAATCGGATTTGCGCCAGCTCTTCCTCGTTCAAGCCGACAACGGGTGAACGCAACACTGACGCTAATGGAATATCTTGAAACGGATTATCAATGATTCGCAGCAGCGACAACATAATGGCCACTTCTGATGCCTCGAAATAACCAGATGACAGATTGGCATAAATTGGTATCCCTTGTTGTTTGAATTCCTCCATTATCTGCGGAGCCCATGTCATGGACCGGAGAAGAATGACGATGTCCCGATACATAATAGGCCGGTGCGATTTCGTCTTGGGATTATAAACATGAGCTCTATTTTCCATTAAGTCCTTTATTTTGGCCGCGATCGTCCGTGCTTCCAGCTGTGATTGTTCAAGATCGATCTGATCGAATTCAGCAGGATGGGCATCATCATCGATCCCCCCTGCCGATTCTGATCCATCAGTATCGCGATTTTGGTCAATCAGAATCAGCTCAGCTGGAAATGATTCATCCTCAGGATAGGGAGCCCCTTTTTTCAATTCAGCGGCTTCATCGTACTCAATTTCCCCAACCTTTACACCCATAATTTGTTTGAATAAATAGTTGGTCGCGTCAAGGACTTCCTTACGGCTGCGGAAATTGCGGGCTAAATCAATTCTTAATCCCGATGCTTCACCATCCAACCGAAATCGATTATATTTTGAAAGAAACAGGTTAGGTTCCGCTAAGCGAAAGCGATAGATGGATTGCTTTACATCCCCGACCATAAATAAATTTCCTTCAGCCTCATCCTCTTTAGCGATCAGTTTTAAAATCGTTTCTTGAACCATGTTGGTGTCTTGATACTCATCCACATATACCTCTTTAAAATGACGCCGGTAGGCAAGTCCTGCCTCTGAAGGATGAAAAGTCCCGTCTCCCGTAATTTCACCTGTCAATATATCAAGGCAATAGTGCTCCAAATCCGCATAATCGACAAGCCCTTTATCCTTTTTTACACTCTCAAAACGAATGGAAAATTCTTTTACAAGATTGACGATCGTTTGAATGAGCGGCTTCATTTCATCCATGTCACGTAAAAAGCTGTCCGGCTTTCGTGAAAAAAGCTCATCCTTCAAATCTTGAAGCTTTTTCTTTGCCTTATCCCGAAGCTTTTGAGCCTTTTCCGTCAATTCTTTATCAAAAGAGTCCCCCTTGACCTGTTTCGCTCTTGAAAATGACCATGCCTGCATAGCATCATAGAGAATAGTCCAGGATTCCTGTCTTGCCAGCATCAAAGTGTCAATTAGCTGCAAGTCCTCGAGAAAATTTTCCGCTCTCGGAGCAGGTCCGCCCGGAAGCTTGGCAATCTCTAAAGCTTTTAAAATCATATCTCTTGCAGCCTCTAATTGAAGCCCAATATCAAAGAAAAGCAATTCCGCGAAGGGCAGCTCCTCGATATTTTTTACAGCAGAAACGTCATACATATCCACAAGTGACTGCAAATAACCTTGAGGTGAAGGATTTGCCCGGGCAAAGTCGTAAATTGACAGGACAATTTCCATTAAGGCGGCATCGCTTCTGTCGCTTGTAAAGGAGTCTACTAATCTAAAAAATGCCTCATTGTTCTCTTTCCCATATTCCTCTTCAAGCAGCTCATCCATTACTTCATCCCGGAGTAGCTGTGCTTCTGTGTCGTCCGCAATTCGGAAACCAGGGTCGACATCGATCAGATAATAATATTTTCGGATGACTTCCATACAAAAGGAATGCAGCGTTGAAATGGATGCTTTATTTAACAAGCTGAGCTGCTTTCTTAAATGCCTTGAAGCAGGATCATTGTCAATTGCTTTTTCCAATGCCTCTCCGATTCGATGACGCATTTCAGCCGCGGAGGCATTCGTAAATGTAACCACGAGCAATTCATCGACATTGATGGGGTCTTCTTCAGCTAGGATTTTTTGGATCATTCTTTCAACCAGCACCGCTGTTTTACCCGAACCTGCCGCAGCTGCTACAAGAATGTCCTTATCTCGCGCCTGAATGGCTTTCCATTGGTCATCCGTCCATGTTACGCCTTCAGGCTTTTTGGGAATAACGATTTTACTCATTCTCATGCAGCTCCTTCCTGATTAACTCGAGTACCTCATCCTTGGCACGCGGCAAAAGAAAACGATAATGATTATTTTCAATCGATTCATCAAAATGACAGACAGATTTAAAGGCGCAGAAAGCACATGGTGTTTTGTCCTTTAACTTATATGGAGAAATATCCGTACGTCCTTCCATAATGTCATTTCCTGTTTTCTGATATAAATTGCGAACATATACTTTTAGATCCTCAAAATCTTGTAAACTCGCAACCTTTGATTTTTTTGATAATTGTCCATCCTTCTTGATTCCAGCGGCGATAATTTGGGAATCACCTGATTCGAGCGATTGATCCATAAGCTGAATAACCTGCTGATCGCCAAGCATTAATCCATTCATTTTAAACTTTTTCATGATTTCCCTTTCAATCTCGTCGATGCCAAGCATTTTCGTCGACTGGACAAACGGGTTATGCACGTGAAAATAGAGCACACCGGCCGGGCTTGCCTTCATTTCGACTAATTCATTTGAATGAGTCATAACAATATCAAGATAGGTCAGCATCTGAAGGGCAAGTCCATAATAGACTTCCGTTAAATTGACATCTTTTTCGCTTGATTTATAATCAATTACCCTTAAAAAGATGCTGTTATCCTCGGATTTTGCCTGATCAACCCGATCGATTCTTCCTGCCAGCTCCATCCGTTTGCCATTTTTTAATGTAAAGGATAAAGGTGGAAGTTTCTCATTCCGGCCAAAGCCTAATTCTAGGCCAATTGGCGAAAAGCCGCTTACCTTTGCATGCTCGCTCAAAACTACGGAAGCCCTGGTAATGATCTGTTCCAGCTTACGTTTAATATAATGATGGCGCTCCGAGCTTAACAGGATTTGATTTTGCAATTTAGGTGCCAGGCTTTTAACCGCATCTTTGGAAAGCTCCTCACATTGTTTTCTCGTCAAGCTGGCCCATGATAAATTTTGTTCCGTAACTGTGTCAGCAATCTGCTTTAAAGCCGCATGAAACAACTCCCCGATATCAGGGGCCTCAAGGCGGAAAATTTGCCGTTCCCTTAGCTTAAGCCCATGCTGAGCAAAATGAGAAAAGGCGCACGAGTTGTAAAGCTCCATTCTTGAAACGCTGGCCTGAATCGTTTCCCCATAAAGATTGTCAGCTGTCTCCGTTGACAATTTTACAGTTTGATTAGCATAAAAAAGACTAGAAAATACTTTTTGTGCCCTGTCTTTCCACTGTCCATCCATATAAAAGTTATAGACATCCCACCAAAGGTCAGGAATCCCATAATGCCGCTTTTTCAATTGAAGCTGGGCATTAAGGTATGAAAGGGTAGCTCCCGTATTGGAAACAAAGGTCAGCTGCTCTTCTTCTGAAACCTGTGAAGGGTCGATACTCAGAAGCCGTTCAGTAACCTCCGGAAACATATCTTTTATTCTCTTAATAAACGAAGATGGAATTAGCGCTTTTCCTTCATCATTTGCAAGTGGATAACTGATATAAAGCATATCTGTTGGGGCGGTAAATGCTTTATAGGCAATAAAGTTTTCATCCAGCAAGCGTATTCTGCTGCTTGGCGCAACTGCAATGCCGCCCGCTGCAAGCTGTTCCCGATCATCGTCTGAAAGAATCCCTTCGTCAGCAATTTTCGCCGGCAGCACACCTTCATTCACGCCAACAACGAATACAATTTTGACATCATTCAGCCGTGATTTCTCCAAATCACCAACTAAAACCTGGTCAAGGGCCGGCGGAATCAGGGAGAAATGCATGGATTCAAAACCTGCCTCCAAAATAGCTGCAAAGGATTTTAAGGAAACAGGCTCCCCACCCAATATTTCCACATACTGGTCAAGGAGATCAATTACAGCATTCCAAACCTGCTCATGCTCCCGTGCCCTTACCAGATTCCCCTTTTCTTCCGCGTCTATCTTCCATTTCTCAAGCTTAGCCGGAACATCTAATTCTTCTAAAAATAAATAAATGGCCTCACATAACTTTTTCCCTGAATCTGACTTTTTCAATCTTCTCGATAGCCGAAGAATAGGAGCTGTTATCATAAGCTTCAGCTCATTCAGTTCTTGTTCCGTCTTTCTATCGGCGTCTGTCTGAACATTTCGCTCTACATCCAGCCCGTGGTAACGTCGATAAGTCCAGCGATCCTTTTTCGTCCAGCTGCTTCCATTTATTCCGTAAGCTAAACAATAGTTTTCCAGCCTATCCATTCGTTCACGCATTTTCACGGGGTTTTCCTGAAGCGGATAGATTAACTCTGTTTTTATTACCCTAAAGACCGGGTCATAACGCCAATAGGAATTGATGACTTCGAGCGTAGACCGAATCAATTCAACAAGCGGATGGCTTTGCATCGTCCGTTTTTGATCAATAAAAAAGGGAATTTGATGGTCGGTAAACACGGGTTCCACTAGTTCATGATATTCCCCGCCATTTCGAACCAATAAAGCAATATCGCGCCAGCGGTATCCTCTTAACCGAACTAAATCACGAATCTCACGGGCAATTCCTTCAACTTCAGCCCTTCTGTTTGCCGCTTGGAATAGGTTTAAATTTTCTTTTTCGTGATATGGCGCAGCTGGCCTTGCATCGAAATGTTCCTCTAGGTAACTTAAAACGCTCCCAGACCATTTTTTTGATCCTTTAAGAATAACAGGCTTCTCAACCGCTATCCCTTCGATCTTTGCTATCTCATTGATTGTAAAACAAGCCTCACTCGAAGCCCGAAACAGATCTAGTTCATCCGGTCCGGAATCAACCTTAATGGAATCGGTTGTCAGCGCAACCGAAACTCTCCGGCAGCGTTTCATTAACTCAGCGATCACTTGATATTCCTGGGGAGAAAAGCTATAAAAACCATCTATATAAATTTCCGCATCTCTTAAATAGTGGGAGGAGGAAATTTTCTCAGAAAGCAGCCGAAAGTAATCCTCGGAATCTAAATATTTACCGAAGATTTCATCCTCAACTCTTTGATATATCAATTCCACATCATTCAATTTATCCTGCAGGGATTTTGAAGCGGAAGAACCTTCCGCCTCCATCCGGAATGAACCTAGGGCAAGATCCTGAGGGGTAATACAATACCGCCTAAGCTCCGTAATCATTTGCTCTACCTGCTGAATAAAACCATTTTTATCTGCCGCCCGATTGAATAGTTTTAGCTGTTCCTTCTTTTCGTCGATGATTTTACGGATTAGCATACTCATGCCGACAGTGCTTAAATGCATCCGGCTGATCCCGCCTGTTTCCTGTAGGATTCTCCATGCCAAGCGAGGAAAACTATACACCTGGGCGCGAATCATCCCGCCAATATTGGGGTCTGTTGCTAAACGATATTCAGACATGAAGGTCATTTGCTCAGGAACAATATATATAATCGGCGTTCCTTCCGGGTTCTCCGAAAGGCTGCTGGTAATTTCATTAAAAAACATGGACGTTTTGCCGGTCCCTGACCGTCCGATTACCATTCTTAATGACATGAATTCCCCTCCATCCTATCCAAACTACGTATCCTTCATTTTATCATAAAAGAGGTACAAACGTTTGCAATAGCCAGTAATAGATTAAAGCCAAAAATGGTAAAACTAAGCTTTAGTAGGCAAAATACACTTATAATTCACCATTATCAGATTGTCGGGGACATTTAATATGTTTCAACAAGTCCGTTGATTGGCGCCAAGGGAAATGTCCTTCATAAAGCCAATGAAGGACAAAATCGATGACATCCACAAGGGAAATGTCCTTCATAAAGCCGATGATGGACAATATCGATGACATCCACAAGGGAAATTCCCCCTCATAAAGAAGACCACTTTGCAAGTTTCGAAAAATGTGTGCGGAAATTCTTTAGTTATATTTGCCTCCCTGTTGATTAGAGCGGAGAGCACCGACTCCTGCGCAGGATATAGAGGTCACTGGAGACCCTGCAGGTAAAAAAGCGCCGAGGAGGCTCCAGGGCCTCTCCGCGGAAAATGAGTACGCGGAGAGGAAATCAACAGGCCCATTAGCAGGGACAATCAATAATAATTCGGTAAATAGGTTTAAACAAAAAAATTGCCGAGAAAATACCTTTTCTTCGACAATCGACCGATGTTTACCATTGTGCTTTCCAACTAACTATTTAAAAATGCACGCCCATTTCATCCAACGGCCAATAACGTAAGTCCACCTTACCGACCACTTGACTTTCTGAAATGAATCCAAAGTGTCTGCTATCCCAGCTTCCTAACCGATTATCGCCAAGAACAAATAATTTTCCCTCGGGGACCTTATCTTCACCGGTAATCTCTTTTAAACTGAAATCACCAGTCAATTTCATACCAATCGACGCTTGTTTATATTTCTTTAAAAAGGGTTCTTGATATTTATGGCCATTAATAAATAATTGGTCATCCCGATATTCAATTTTGTCGCCGGGAAGGCCGATAATCCGTTTGACAAAATCCTCTTTTTCATTAGCATGAAAAACAATAACATCGAATCTTTCCAGTTCGCCAGTTTGAAAGCCCAGCTTGTTGACAACAAGTTTATTCCCATCCTGGAGCGTTGGCATCATCGATTCACCTTCAACTACATAATTCGAGAAAAAAAACGTTCGAATAAAAACGAAAATAATAATACCGATTGCAAAAGCCTTAACCCATTCAATTCCTTCCTGTCTCCATTCACTCCTCACTCTATCCCCTCCGTTTTTTTAATTCTTTCTCCTGGTGCTTCTCCTCAACATCATCATTTTTTATATTTTTGTTAAGTCTTGCTTCAATTCTTTTTCCTGCGACCCAAAGAATAAAAATGATAATAAAAACAATAATCGTCCGAAACGGCTGAGTAACCAAGGAGCGAAGATCATAACCGATGAAACTAATGGTAAAAATCATCACCATTTTTCCAATGCATACTGCAAGTATATACTGGGCAAAGCTTAGCTTCGAAAGCCCAGCCACAATATTAACCACTGCAGAAGGTGTAAAGGGAAAACAAAGCAGCAAAAACAACGGGCCAAATCCATGCCGTTCCACCCAGTCCATCAGCCTTCGGACTTTCTGGTGCCTCGGCAAAAAGGCAAGCAATCGTTTTTGCCCATATCTTCTGATGAACAAAAAGACTAGCAGCGCGCCAATGCAGGCGCCCAGCCAAGAATACAGAAATCCCAGCCAGAGCCCAAAAGCACTGGCATTGGCCATCACAAATAAAAATAATGGGAGAAACGGCAGGAAGGCTTCAAGTATCGTCAACAGAATTCCAGGCAGTGGCCCAAGGGCTTTATAGTCCTGAATAAGGTTCATGATATTTTCGAGTGTAAACCAAGCTCTAAATGTTTCAAAATCCATCCGTGTTCTCCTGCCACTTCTAATTCTATTTTATATCCTAGACAAGTATTATTTTGTAATAAATTGGTGAAGCGCTTCTTTATTTTTTGCAAGATTTATATCTAAAATAGCGCCCTCCCCTTTAACCCGCGTCTCGTCAAAACTGTTATCGATAGGAATCCGTAATGTTTCGACACTTCCTCTTTTATCAGCGAAGTAGTCTTTCCCCATAAAGAGGATATCCGATGTTTTCATATTTGTATTTACGTACGGAGTTACCACACCTATTAGCTTTGGCAGCTTTGGAAGGGTTTGAATAGCACTTAATTGGTCACCAATGGCCTTGACTGCCTTCTGCTGCCGCTCGACCCGCCCAAAATCACCAATGGCATCATGACGGAAACGGACATAACTTAGCATTTGCTGACCATTCAACTTTTGCAGCCCAGGCTGCAGCGGCGGATCAACATATGCGGACATTTTCTTCTCCACGTCGATTTCTACCCCATGTGGGAACGCTTCGTCAATCAGCTGGACAAACCCTTGGAAATCGACAATGGCATAATATTGCAAATCAATATCAAAATTTTGCTTAATTGTTTGTCTCATTAACTCCGGACCACCTATTGCAAAAGCGGAATTTATTTTATGCTTGCCATGCCCAGGGATGGCCACATAGCTGTCACGCATAATGGAGGTCAGTTTAAAAGTCCCTTTGTCCTCGTTGTAATGGGCTATCATAATGGTATCGGAGCGAGCTTTTTCTTCCCCCCTCGTATCGCTTCCGAGCAGCAGAACATTTGTGTCGCCATACTGGTCCTTCTTTCCATTAAATTTATACACTACCTTTTGCTCTTTCGTTTCATTATCAATTTTTTTTAATGATTGATTGACACCCTGTTTATATTGAAAATAGGAGTAAGCCGCACCGGCCCCAATTAAAAGTAATAACACTAATAATATGGATTTCCATCTTCTCCTTTTCTTATTTCGATGTTTATCAGCCCGCATGTTTATCACCTTAATCTATGTAGTTTTGGTTTCACCACTATATATGACTGTTTTTTTCTATCCTTCGTTTCTTCTTTAATTCATTTTCCCCTATCAGATATCCTTCTATTAATAAAAACTTTCTCATGAATTTGTCGAATATTTCAATGAAAAAGCTCACCTAAAGCAAAGCTTGAAGCGTCGCAGCAGTATTGCATTTCTGTTTGCTTTTTTGTAAAATAAAAACAGGAACATAGGTTCGTATTGAATGAAGGGTGAGATCTTATTATGACGCGAATTCCGGAGAATGACCGTGATATTATGGAAAAAGCCATTTATTTACCAATGGTTTTAACGATCTTAAATAGGGATTTGAATGTGGTGGAGAAGAGCCCATTTAAATTAAAAAAGCCATATTTGGAGTTAATCGAAGAAACGATGAAGGCTATTCAGGGGGAATTAGCCGAGGTTAAGCAATATATGAAAAAGAATAAGCTTCAGGTTAGTGAAACCAAACGGGACGATGCCTTTACCATGTACATGTTTATCTATAAAGGTTATGAAGAGCATCATAATTATTTTAATCCGCGTATCCGCAATAAGGTCCAAGAATTAATGGAAACTTACTTATTAAAAAAACACCTGTCCCGTTAACCCGTCACAAAGTTATTTTTATTTATAATCATGTGAATGTTCAGAGGCTTTAATAGGCTTTGGACCATTAAATATGTAAGTCATTTTTTTATTACCTTCGATTCTTTGGAGGAGCTTTGTTTTTAAAAACGCTGTTCTTAACATTTGGCCTTCAATAGTCCCAAACGACACTGAAAAAAGGTGCGTTTGTTTGTTTTGGAAAGTAACTTGAGTTTGATGAGGACCTACACGACGGTAATTCTCAACGTGCTCATGTGAAATCCAAATACATTCGGGGCGGCTCGGTGATGTGGTTGGAAAAAAGAATATATGGTTTGCAGGCTCAATAGCAATAGGAATCTTACGGGAATATCCAATTAGTTGTCTAGTCCCCTTCTTTCTGCTTTCATAATCGACCCCAAAATAGTCGCAGCTTTTTTTGATGATGTCTAATGGTTTAAATGGTGAAATAAATTCATCATCCACCTCAATAATCTTTGTGTAAACTTTACTTCCGTACTCCATTGGCTCCAAAAACATGGTACATGAATTAATCTCATACTCTTCTATTTGTTTTTTCAAACTCGTCAACTCCTAGTTTAATGACTTCCACCATATCTTAACACTTTTATTTCCCAAATCATTTATTTTTCTGAATTGTTACTAATTTATTCACAAATCCTGTCAAGGAAAAAGTTTTACGAAAATTATAAATATTAATGATAATATTGTAAAAACTCCATATAATAAAAAAAAGCATCAGAGGTGATTTTCTTGAATGAAAAATCCTACACGGACTTAATGAAAATTGCTGCCATGAAACGTAACCAAAGGAAAGAGAATTACGTCCAGGACCTCTACATCGACATGCTTTTATCGGAAATCCAGCTTACGGTTGAACGTGAAAAATTGCTGCGAAAAATTGATTCAGCTATTGACCGCCGTGACAAGAAATCTTTTCTTCTTTTATCAAGCCAGTTAAAGGAAATAAACAAACGATTCGGAACGTAAAATGTTAAACTAGGCCGCCACAATTGGCGGTTTTTTTATGTATTATTAGAAAAGAGTAAAAGTGCCGATCATATCTGCATATCAGACGAGATCAAGCACCTTTAAATAAATCCCCGAAGTATTTATTCCAACGCCTTTACGATCTGCGAATGAAAATGGTTATACCCAAATTCCCAGACCTTTGTTGAAACACCCTCCGAAAGCCGTTATCCAATAAACAATTTCGAGCACGTGAATAACGATCATTACGGTCTAACAATCTCCCGCATGGATTTGCACTCCCGATAACTGTAGCCTGAACAATTCTACGGGAAGATCTTCTATTACGAGGGTTCCTTTCCCAAACCACGATAACAATATCTGGTCTCCTTTCATTTCTTCCATTACTCAATATAAGCACCACCTTTCACCTTTCTATATACAATGAAAGTGAACGACGGCTTGTCTAATGAAAACACATATTTATTAAAAAAAAGGGCTGAAAACGGTAAAGTTTTTTCAGCCTTGTTCGTGCTATTCTTTTCGATGTTCTATTTCATATTCCTCCAGCTTGGAAATACGATCCAGCATTGGCGGGTGGGTGTAGCGGAAAATTTTCACCAGCAAAGGCGGATTGACTTGACTTAAGCCGTTGCGGGTCAACTCCTGAAATGACGTGATGGCGGCATCCGTGTTTTTCGTCATCTTAATCGCATAAGTGTCAGCCCTTGTTTCCTCATAGCGGGAGACGAGGTTTGATAGTGGACTTGAAGCAAACAGCAGCATTGAAATAATCATGTAAAATAAAGGAAGAGACATTATATCCTTTGTGTCGGAAATTTTCAGTTCCTTTCCAAAGCGGGCAACAGCCCAATCCATTAGCCGGTAGGTTAAATACAACCCCAGAAGCGATAGCAGCAGGTAGCCTGCAATTCCCCAATATATATGCTTCTCCACATAATGCCCCATCTCATGAGCCATGATAAATAAGATTTGCTCATCTGACAGTTTATTTAAGGTAGTATCCCAGAGGACAATCCGGGCATTGGAACCAATTCCAGCGACATAGGCATTCATGGCATTTGTTTTTTCCGCCATATTTACCTCAAAGACATGCTCCGCAGGGATATGGGCCTGATTGGCCAGCGTCAGGATTTTAGTTTCTAACGCTTTGTCTTTCAAGGGGTAAAAGTCATTATATAAAGGGTCGATAAGCACAGGCTGAATAAACATCATAAATAAAGTGAAAGGAACCGATAACAGCCAGCCGTATAGCCACCATCGCTTTTGGCTTTTTCTCATAAGCCAATATAAAACAGGAACAATAATGAGCCATGTTACATAATTTAGCCAAAAATCAATTAGTTCGTCCTTCATCCAAGAAGGGAAGGTTTGCGTTGAAATATGATACGTTTTCGATAAGGAATAGCTGATATAGCTTAATGGCAATACCGCAATAGCGGCAAACAAGGATAACCAGAACAGGTAGACTGGGGTGTGCAGCAGTTTATGTTTCACCGAATCCTCAGCCCAGCGTTTGAATGCCTTCGACAAGCCAAATAAAAGAATAAGAAAATAAATCAGCCATTCGAGCGGAGTAGAGAGGAAAAACAGCAGATTTCTAATTTTCGAATATTCCTCACTCAAGCTAAGTTCTCTTCCATTTAAAAAAGTAGCCGGATCCGCCTTCGTTCCTTCATATTCAAACGGAAGCTTCGGGTCGGCAAATTGGAATAAATACCAATAAATGAATAAGCCATATAAAACAAAGGCCAAAACCGCATAGACCCCCATTTTTCTCGCCATGATTTGTCCCCCTTTGTGTACAACCCTCTATATTTAGTTTAGTTTAAAATGCTGGAAATAGAACTTCGTGTTTTTTTTCTTCTAAAATAGTTTCGGTCACGCAGAAACATCTGCGTGACCGAATTTAATAACTTGCTTATTTCCCTTTAAAAACCGGTTTCCTTTTCTCTCCAAATGCCTGAAGTGCCTCGATTCTGTCTTCTGTCGGGAGTGTCACCTCATATGCCTTGCGCTCAATTTGCAGCCCGGTGTTCAAATCAGTATTCATCCCTTGTTTAACGGCAAATTTTGCTTGCTGTAAAGCCACTGGACCATTAGCGAGGATTTGTGAGCAGAATGCGAGACTTTCAGCCAATAGCCGATTACCTTCTACCACTCTTGTCAAAATACCATAGTTAAAGGCTTCATCTGCCGTTAGCCTTCTAGCAGTTAAAATAAGCTCCAAAGCCTTCGCCTGCCCAATCAAGCGAGGCAGCCGCTGTGTTCCCCCTGCCCCCGGAATGATAGCAAGACTCGTTTCTGTCAGCCCCATCAAAGCATCGCTTGAAGCAAACCGAAAATCGCAAGCTAAAGCAAGCTCCATCCCGCCGCCAAAGGCAAATCCATTAATCACTGCAATGGTCGGCTGCGGCAGCTGGTCAATCGCATTAAAACATTCATTGATTTTAAATAAATTACGCTTTACCTGTTCATCCGTGAGGCTTTTGCGTTCTTTTAAATCGGCACCGACACTGAATGCCTTCTCCCCTGCACCAGTAATAACAACAACCCGTATATCCGGATTGACGCGTATTTCCTCAACTCTATTCTGCAATTCCACTAAAGAATCATAGTTAAAGGCATTCAGCGCATCTGCGCGATTAATCGTAACAACTGCTATTTGGTTGTTAACCTCAAGTAAAATGGACTTCATTTATCCTGCACCCCTTTCCCCTATTAAATTCGAAAAAGGCAAGCTAAAAGCCTGCCTTTTTCATTAAAAAATTTTAGTTCCCAACAGTTTGAGCTACCTGCGTCTTTAAAGCGCGTCTTAAGATTTTACCGGTCGTATTCTTTGGAAGTTCCTCTATAAAGACAACCGAAGATGGAACTTTATATTTGGCAAGATGCTCCTTGCAGTAGCTAATCATGTCCGCTTCCGTAAGCTCTCCTCTTTTACTTACAACATAAGCCTGTACCGCTTCTCCTTGGTTCAGGTCCGGAACTCCAAGCACCGCAACTTCCACAACATCAGGATGATTGTAGATGACTTCTTCTACCTCACGTGGATATACATTGTAGCCGCCAACGATAATCATATCCTTTTTACGGTCAACAATATAAAAATAGCCATCTTCATCCATTCTTGCCATATCGCCTGTATGAAGCCAGCCATCCTTAATGCTCGCTGCCGTTTCCTCCGGCATTTTATAATAGCCCTTCATTATGTTTGGACCACGGACAATCAGTTCGCCAACCGCGCCGACAGGAACCTCTTCGCCAAGTTCATCCACAACCTTGTTTTCCACATTAATGATGGAAGGTCCGATCGAACCAGCCTTGCGCGGACGATCAAGCGGGTTAAAACAGGTAACGGGAGAAGCCTCTGAAAGACCATAGCCTTCAGAAATGAGCACATCAAATTTCTTTTCGAAGTTTTCTAATAGGGCAACAGGCATTGCTGCACCGCCAGAAATGCAAAGACGTAATGAACTTAAGTCCTCAGGGCTCCCTTCCGGATATTGAAATAAGAAATTATACATCGTTGGTACACCCGCAAAAACAGTCGCCTTATATTCCTTCGCAAGATGAAAGATATCCTTTGGGCTAAATTTCGGAGCAATCAACAGTGTTGCTCCCTTTAACAGCGGGGCATTCAAAGCAACCGTTAAACAAAAGACGTGGAACATTGGTAAAGTTGTAATCACACGGTCGTCATCATTCATTTTCAAATACGTGCCGACATCACTGGCATTACTATACAAATTTTTGTGTGTCAGCATCGCCCCCTTTGGCTTACCTGTTGTACCTGAAGTATAAAGGATAATGGCAGTATCATCGTCATGAAGTTCAGGTCCTGCATAGTGAAAATCCCCGGAAGCCAAGATATCTGTAAACGATTTCATTTTCGGGTACACGGAAAGTCCTTCAACACCAGGCTGTGCCAATCCATTTTGCTCTGTTTCGCAAATAATATAGTGGGTCACTTTCGGAAGCATGTTATGAACTTTTTCTACTAATGGAATCATCTGATCTAGGCCGACAACCACTTTTACATCACCATTTTTCAGGATATAACCGATTTCATCAGCGGTATAAATCGGATTGACCGGAATAACTGTTGCTCCCAGGCGGAGTGCCCCGTACAACCCAATGACAAAATGCGGGGAATTCCCTAACAATAGTGCTATGTGGTCCCCTTGTTTTACCCCCAATTTTTCAAGACCTGAAGCAAACTTGGTAATCGCCCCATCCAGTTCAGCATATGTACTGGATTTGCCCATAAAGTGATAAGCAATTTTCCCGGCTGAACCTTTGGCAGTTTCATGGAGCTGTGACGATAGATTCATATTCTCTCTCCTCTCAAATGAATGAATATTCATTCATATATTTAGTAGCAATTTTCTAAATATATTATATTGCTAGAAATTTATCTATACAAGTATAATACTTAAAAATTTCAGAAAAAAATAAAAATGGGAAACGTTTTAAATTCCAACGCTTCCCACATCTGAAAATTAGTATATTAAGTTGATGAAATCTTCTTTGGAAACATTCCCAAAATAATACGTAGTATCCACATCTTCCAGCGCTCTTTCCATTTCACTTTTTTCATAACGAATCCCACTAAGCCGCTGTTCTATTTCACTGACATCGCCCACACCAAAAAAGTCACCATAAATTTTGCAATTGTCGATGAATCCTTTGTTCACTTCAAGCCGGACATCAATGGAACCGACCGGGAACCTGTGCGAGTGCTGTAAATTGAATTTGGGTGACCTTCCGTAATTCCACTCCCAGTTTTGATATCTTTCTTGGGAAAGCTGATTGATTTTTTGCCAGTCTTCCTCCGTTAACACATACTCAGGAACATCTTCCTGCCCTTCAAAAATAAATTTCAGGAGCAGGGAGCGGAATTCCTCAATACTAATTTTTTCAGATAAAAACTCAGAAATGTTCGCAACACGGCTGCGGACTGATTTGATTCCTTTTGATTCAATCTTATCCTTCTTCACCTTTAAGGCAGACGAAACGTTCTCCATTTCCGAATTCAAAAGCAACGTTCCATGGCTAAACATTCTCCCCTTAGTGGAGAATTGGGCATTCCCAGAAATCTTCCGTCCTTCCACTTCAATGTCATTACGGCCGCTTAGCTCGGCATTTACCCCTAACTTTCTTAAGGCCTCAATCACTGGTTCTGTGAATTTACGGAAATTATGAAAGCTTTCACCGTCATCCTTCGTGATAAAACTAAAGTTTAAATTCCCCAAATCATGATAAACTGCCCCGCCGCCTGATAAACGGCGAACCACATGGATTCCATTCTTCTCCACATATTCAGTATTAATTTCTTCAATCGTATTTTGATTTTTTCCAATGATGATGGATGGCTCGTTTATGTAAAATAGTAAATATGTTTCGTTAATATCAAGATTTTTCAATGCATACTCTTCAATCGCTAAGTTAATGCGTGGATCGGTAATACCTTTATTATCAATAAATAACATCTACCTTCTAATCCCCCTTAAAATTCAGTAGTTAGGAATTCTTCCGCGAGCTTTATTATACCAGTAAATTCAGTTGAAGCCTCATGAACTAAATCACTTATATTTCCGTAATGAGGCAGATGGGTAAGGATTAGTTGTTGAACTCCTGCCGCTCTGGCAAATCTACCCGCCTCTATACTGTTCATATGGCCTGCCGATTTGCCGTTTTGATGACCATAGAAGTTGCATTCGCATAACAGCACATCGGCATTGCTGCTAAACTGAACAAACTCGTCTTTAAAAGCGCTGTCTCCTGTATAAACCAATGATTTGCCCCCAGCTTCCAATCTCATCGCGTAGCAAGGAACAGGGTGGTCTGTTTTTAAAAAATTCACATGAAACGGACCTACAGAGAGAATTTCATTTGGTTCATAAGCAATTCCTTTCGTAATCGTTTTATAAGTTAATTTTGTGAATTCATAGTGATCAAAATGATGCCCATAAATCGGAAGGGTTGGGAATTGCTTTCCCAAGAACCCTTGAATAAGCCGTGCATGCTGAAGAACACCAATATCTGCAATATGATCGGGGTGATAATGAGAAAGAATGACGGCATCAAGCTGTTCTGGCTCAATAATATTTGGAAGCTTTGAAAGAACTCCGCTCCCACAATCGATTAATAGCCGGAACCCTTCGTGTTCAAGTAAATAGCCTGCACTTGCTGCATCCTTTTTCGGATAGCCGCCCCAACATCCGATAACTGTCAATTTCATGATATTTACCTCCAAATTTTCACGATACTTTTAATATGTACATAGTCTGCAGCCCTCTACTATATTCATACATGAAAAAACCAGCCGCATCAATAATAACGGCTGGTCTATCTTAGTTATTCATGTGCTAATTTAAATTGAGATTTTAGCCTCATCGCATAGTTGACAATTGACAATAAGCAGAAGCCAATCATAAAGCCTAATAAGATTAAGATGTTATCCCACATAAAGCTGAAATCACCACTTGAAATGACCGCTTTAAAGCCCTGTACCGAATAGGTCATCGGCAGGAAGGCACTAAAATACTGCAAGAAATTCGGAATCAATTCAAGCGGGAATGTACCTGCACTGGTTGTTAGTTGGAAAATCAAAATGATAATCGCAATAAAACGCCCCGCATCAGCAAGAACTGATACAAGCAGTTGAATTAACGCGATAAAAGTTAAACTAGTAATAATTGAGAACAAGATAAACTTTGGCGTACTTTGAACGTCAAGATTTAATCCAAACAGAAGGATTGCATCAGCAATTAACGCTTGGATTATTCCGATGCCTGCCATAATGGCAAATTTGCTTGCAAACCAAGTAAAACCGCTCGCAGGTTTGATGGCAGCATCCTTAATTGGGAAGACAATCGATAATAATAGGGCACCGACAAATAATCCTAGAGAAAGGAAGTATGGAGCAAACCCTGTCCCATAGTTTGGTACAGTGTTTAAACTTTCCTTATTCAGTTTTACTGGCTTTGCCATCATATCATAGGTCTTATTGTCTGTGTGAACCTTGGCAGCCTCATCGGAACCCTCTTTCAATTTATCAGCGAGCTCCTTGGCACCAGCAGACAGTTTGCCTGCTCCATCATTTAATTGGCCTGAACCATCTGCCAGCTGCCCTGTTCCAGAGGTAATTGCATCGGCACCAGAGGTTAATTGCTTCATTCCAGTCGAGAGACTGCCCGCACCGCCATTTAACTCATTGGAACCCAGATATAATTGATGAACCCCTGCCTGCAATTCCTGTTGGCCTTGGTTGATCGATCCGATTCCTGATAATAATTGATCAAAGTATGGATTTGTTTGGCTGGCAATTTTTTGCTCCAGGCCAGAAGTTGCTCCTGAAAGTTTACCAGTTAACTCTGTTTTAAACGTATCAAACCCCGCACCCAAATTCGAGGTCAGCTTGGCAGATACAATCGGCTTCATGATTGCCTTGATTTGGTCCTTTGTTTCAGCCTGAATGATTTGCTTTGCGTACTGTTCCGGAATACCGCTCGAAACTAGTGCCTTTGTTTGACTATCAATGATTGGCCCCATTATGTCTTGCACTTCAGCCGGAGTAAATTTCCCACTTGAGACTAGGCTTTGAGCTATTTGATTCATAGCTTGCTTTTGCTGATAAATTTGTCCGGCAGTCTGATCAGCCATTTGGTCAATTAATGATGTGGATAACTGGGATTTAAAACTGTCTATCCCTTTGTTTAACTCCACGACACTGCCGCTTAACTGGTGAATAATTTCTTTTGCAATTCCACCAGGAAGTTCCTGTTTCAATTGGGCAGCGCCAGCATAGGCCTCATTTGTTCCTGCAACAAGCTTTGGAAAATTGGAGTCCACCTCTGCTAACCCGGCGTTAAGCTTTGAGGAACCTTCCACAAGTTTACTTGCTCCTGCATCCGCTGTTTTCATGCCGTTATCAAATTCAATTGATTTATCCGCAAGTGTGGTGAGACCTTCGTAAAGGTCCTTCGCACCTTGATTTAATTCAACCGATCCATCGCTTAACTGGCCGGCCCCATCACTAGCCTGTTGAACTCCATCAGCTAGATCGGTTATTTTGGAAAAAATTGTTTCAGCATATGTCTCCGTTACCTGTTCAGAAACAGCTGTCTTAATTTTTTCTGCAGCCGTACCGCCAATTTGCGCTGACAGGAAATTATAGCCTTCGTTTGGTACATAGATTAATTTCAGCTTTTTCGGCTGGTCATCCATTAATGTGGTGGCATTTTTAGAAAAGTCTTTCGGTATCTCGATCAGCATATAATATTTTTGCTCTTTAAGCTTTTTATAGCCCTCACTTTTGCCAACCGATTCAAAGCCAAAATCCTTGCTTTTCTCTAGTTTTTGCACTAATTCATTACCAAGCTTAAGCTTTTCTCCGTCAAGAATTGCGCCATTATCTTCATTAACAATGGCAACAGGCAATTTGTCCAGTTTGGCGTATGGATCCCAAAATGCCCAAAGGAACATGCCAGCATATAACACCGGGACCAGCATGACAGCAATGATCGGGATTAAGATTTTTTTATTTTTAAGAATAGTTGATAGTTCAGCCTTTAATAGGTTTGATTTCAACTTTATCCTCCTCTCTATTATTGACCAATTCGTTCATTCAGTCATTTATGTTTTAAAAAGAAGGACTATCCAGCAGACAATCCTAAATGAATCACTCATAAAATGACCATATGAACATTTCAGTCATTAATCACTTAATGAGTATACTCCCATTTTAATTTATTGACAAGAAAAAATAAAAAAGAAGCTGGATAAACTGTTCAGCTTCCTTTTTGTTGTAAAAAATTAAGTACATGTTTAACGGCTGCTTCTCCTTGGTCGATACAATCCGGAACGCCGACACCACCATAAGAAGCTCCTGCTAAAAATACCCCTGGCAGTTCTTGTTTCATAGCTTCCAGAATGGAAGTGAGCCGCTGTTTGTGCCCGACCGTATATTGAGGCATCGAGTTTTTCCAACGAGAAATGACGGCAAAATCTGGACTCATGTTAATTTGCATGATTTTGTTTAAATCATCAAGTACTATTTTTACGATTTGGTCATCGGACAGATCTACTACGGTTTCATCCCCAGCCCTGCCTACATAACAGCGGAGCAAAACTTTTCCCTTTGGCGTTGAATGCTCCCATTTTTTATGTGTCCAGGTACAGGCTGTAATTGTATAATCACTGTTTCTAGAAACGACAAAGCCAGTCCCATCGATGTCTTCATTTATGGCCTCTTCCGGGAAGGCCAAGGCAACCGTGGCAACTGAAGTTGATGGAACATATTTTAACGGTTCAAAAAAACGATAATCAGAAAAAATGGCCTGCGTTACTTTATGGGGTGTAGCAGCAATAATACTATTGGCTGTCAAGCATTCCCCATTGTTCAAATAAACCTCATATTTATTATTTACCCGAGCAATGTTCTCCACGCGATGCCCTTTTAAGACCGAGTTGGCATCTAATTTTGCTTCAATTGCTTCAGCAAATGATTGCAGGCCTGTTTTAAAAGTGAGAAATCCTCCTTTTTTTGATTTCCCTTTATTCCCCTGCTGTTTTGGTTGTGATGAAGTTGACTTTTTCATCCCCAATATCAGGCTGCGATATTTCTGTTCCACCTCATAAAATTGCGGGAAAGTAGCCATCAAACTCATTTGGTCGATATCGCCTGCGTAAATTCCAGAAAGCAGCGGTTCAATTAAGTTCTCAACCACTTCATCACCCAGCCGTCTTCGAAAAAAATGGCCTAATGCTTGGTCTTTTCCGCTCTCAGAGCGCGGCAAAATAAAATCAGCCGCTGCCCTCAGCTTCCCTGAAACGGAAAATAAGCCCGTTGTCACAAATGGCCCGACTTCGGTCGGGATTCCCATGATCGACCCCCCCGGCATGGAATGGAGCCTTTCATTCACCAAAACATAGGATTTTCCGGTTGAGTTTGGAACTAATTGATCGTCTATCCCGACTTCCTTCGCCAGTCTGGTGATACTCGTTTTTCTAGCCAAGAAGGAATCTGGTCCTCTTTCAATGGTAAAACCATCTTTGACAACGGTCTGCATTTTTCCGCCGAGACGGTGCGATGCTTCAATAAGCTGGATCTCAAGAGGGAGATTTTTCTCTTTCACTTCTTTTTGAAGATAATAGGCTGCGGTCAAACCGGCAGCTCCCCCACCAATAATAATTACCTTCTTTTTTTCTTCTGCCACCTGACGTCACCTTCTTCAAATTAAATTTTCAAGTCCCTAATCTCTTAACTTCTTTAAGATGACGGTTGACAATATATCAATAAATTCTTCCTTTGCATTAGGCATTTCCGGGCGATAGTAGCTTACACCCAACTCACGGGTAACGGCCTTACATTCATAATCATTATCATATAGAACCTCAAGATGGTCCGAAACAAATCCAACCGGTGCATAGACGAATGCCTTATAGTGATGGGTATGATATAAATCTCTCGTTAAATCTTGAACATCAGGTCCTAACCATGGCTCTGGCGTATTTCCAGCACTTTGCCAGCCAATCACATAATTCTTTACTCCTGCTTCAGCAGCAATTAAATCCGCAGTTTCTTGCAGCTGTTTTGGATATGGATCACCAAACTGAAGTATTTTTTCCGGCAGACTATGAGCCGAAACGACCAGCACCGCATGATCCTTTTCTTCTTCAGGCATTTGTTCAAAAGTTTGTTTGAGCTTATCTGCCCAATAAGAAATAAACTTCGGTTCCTGATACCAGCTTTCAATCGTCTTTATCGTAAGTCCACCTAATTTTTCTGCCTCTTCAACCGCTCTGCCATTATAAGATTTTACACTGAAAGTTGAAAAATGCGGGGCAAGCACGATACTTACTGCCTCTTTGATACCGTCCTCATGCATCTGTTTAACGGCATCTTCAATAAATGGCTCAATATGTTTTAAGCCAAGATACATCTTAAATTCAACTTCATCCTGAACGTTATTTAAATAGGCTTCCAGATTTTCACCTTGTTCAAGGGTGATTTTTGCCAGAGGAGAAATCCCGCCAATCGCTTCATAGCGGTTACGAAGATCCTCAATCATTTCCGGGGTTGGTTTTCTTCCGTGCCGGATATGGGTATAGTATCTTTCCAGGTCGTCTGCATTGTAAGGGGTACCGTATGCCATCACTAGCAAGCCCATTTTCTTTTTCATCATCGTTTGCACCTCTTATGTAATTTTCCGTATTACTTTAATAATTAGGGATAGGGCCACAAGGCTTGTACAGTCTTAACCTGACATCCCTTATGGCCCTTTTTAACAACTCTTTTATTTTGCCAAAAATCTGCTCTTATTACCAATAAAAAGCTTAATTCAACAGGTTACCTTCCGTTTTTGGCTGTTGAATATTCATGGATAATTGCCGTAAGTTTTTTTAGGTTTTCCGGATTAACAGAAGGGAATACCCCATGGCCTAAATTAAAGATATATCCGCCTTGCTCCATTCCCTGATCTAAAATGGCTTTTGCCCTCTCTTCAATTACTTCCCATGGAGCCAGAAGGATCGCTGGGTCAAGATTTCCCTGTACCGTTTTATGGATCCCCATTTCCCGTGCTTGGCGGATTGGCAGACGCCAATCAAGACCAACAACATCCAGCGGCAGGTCATTCCACTCCAATGCTAAGTGGCTTGCGCCGACGCCGAACATGATTAATGGAACATTCTCTTCTCTTAATGAAGAAAAAATCCGGTTCATGATTGGTTTAATAAAATAACGGTAATCCTCCACATTTACCGCACCAACCCAAGAATCAAAAATTTGAATAGCGCGTGCTCCGGCTTTGATTTGTGCTTTTACGTATGTAATCACCATATCACCTAGTTTATCCATCAATGCAAACCAGGCCTTCGGCTCAGCGTACATAAACGCTTTTGTCTTATTATAGTTTTTTGAAGGGCCGCCTTCGATCATATAACTGGCAAGCGTAAATGGGGCACCTGAAAATCCGATTAACGGCACGGACAACTGTTCCTCTGTCAATAATTTAATCGTATCGATGACATAAGGAATATCTTCTTCAGGATTCAATTCCCCTAGTTTTTCCACATCTGCAAGCGAACGTATTGGATTGTCAATGACCGGACCAATGCCGCCTTTGATTTCCACATTCATCCCGATAGCCGGAAGCGGCGTCATGATATCCTTGTACAAGATCGCGGCATCAACGTTATATTGTTCAACAGGCAGGCGGGTGACATATGCACACAATTCCGGTTGATGAGTGATTTCAAATAGAGAGTACTTTTCTTTAATTTCACGGTATTCCGGCTGTGAACGTCCTGCTTGGCGCATGTACCAAACTGGAACATAATCCGTCTTCTCTCCCCTGGCTGCTTTTAAAAATGTTTCATTTATAGGTTTTGCCATAAAAATAAGTCCACCTTTCAAGACATTCTGTTAACCATTTTAATATATAGGACAAGATTTTAAAAACTTTCTTTCATACACAGTTGTCTTCACTATATCGATAATTTTCTCCTCTGCATAGCAAACGATTACTTTTGTCAAAAAAAAGTCATTTTTACGTTTGAAAATGAGTTTAAATAAGAAAATAGTTTTTGCATAAGCTATTACTTAAGATTTGTTTAAGGGGGATTTGAAAATGACCGTTTATATTACCAGCGGAACGCTCGATTTTTTAAAATCGATTAAAGCGAAATATCCCGCTGAGAAAATTATTACGATGAGCAGTGCAAATGGAGCATTATTATTCCATGAAACTGCCGGAAAAACTGTTTTTAATGAACCAAGGAAATATGAAGTCTTTGAATCAATCGGGGAAATGAGTGGCGAAGGGTTTGTCGTGATGAAAAATATTCCCGTTACACCTGAAGGCCACCCAATATTTGAACATCACTTAAAAAATCAGAGCAGGCAATTGGTGGGCATACCTGGTTTTATCGCCCTTCGCGGGCTCCGCCCCTTAGACTCAAATACATATGTAATTATGATCGTATGGACCGATGAAAAATCTTTTGAAAATTGGCATGTCACGAATTCATTCCTTGAAGGGGATAAAAATAATCCCGAGAATGATAATCTATTAAACATATTCGAAAGTTCACCCTATATCAGCAGCTATACAATTGAAGATTAGTCTCTCAAAAGGAATGGAGAATCTAAAGCCATTCCTTTTTCCTTTCCACGGTTAAAAATATTGTTTTTCCTCCCGCTCACCTCTTTTAAGCAATTTCATATTCTGTATTACATCCAGCCGGGCAGAAACCTATTATAAAAGGTCCATGGATGAAAGAAAGGGGGTTAATTTTATGCTCGTGGAGCTCACTGCTCTTCATTGGATATATGTCGTCTTTATAGCACTGATTATTGGTTTTATGGTCATGAGACGAGACACGACGATTGTCTGTATTGCCGGTATTTTCTTAATTGGTCTTATCGCCACAGGCAGTTTAAGTCATGCGATAAGCAGTATTTTTAATAGTTTCGCTTATGCGATAACAGAATTATTGTCCACCATCCTTGTCATCTCCATTATTGTGGCGATGAGCCATACGTTAACCACAACAGGGATCAATGATGTAATGATTTCACCTTTTCGAAAGCTGATTCGCAACCCAGCATTAGCATACTGGACAATTGGGGTTTTAATGATGGTCATTTCCTGGTTCTTTTGGCCTTCCCCTGCAGTAGCCCTGCTTGGTGCAGTTCTCCTTCCAGTAGCGATTAGAGCAGGCTTGCCAGCGCTAGGCGTAGCGAATGTCAACAAAGGAGTTTAATAATTGAAGAGTTTTAGAGGTTAATAATGAGGTAGGTTAAGAAGTTTACTTATAATTTACTTTTATTTGTTTATAAATTTCAACAATTAACCATCCTGCTAAACAACCATATTGAAATGATTCCCAGTCGACAATCATTAATTTTTACCCTCCTTAATCAATATACATTAAAATTTCCTTAATCACGTTTTTTCTTCGGCCTTTGGAGTATTCAAGCAAAAAATCTAAATATACGATTTCGATAAGCTTTTCCACATCAATGCCATGATTTGGCTTAAAGAAGGCTAAATCCTGTAGCAATACCTCTGCCCGTAGTACATCCTCCCTTTCAATTTTAACGAGTAACTTTGTTTGGCTCCTAGATGGAACAATTGGACGGTCATTTACTAATGGCAGCTCCTGCTTTCTTACATCTATTCTCGTATAAATAGCCCCGACATTTCCATCGTGATTCCGTACTTCATCTAAGAAATCTAAAAAGACATGCTGCGCTAATTCCGATTGTGTATATTCTTTATCAATACTTCTTTTTTGCAAGATATCATCGCACAACACATCAGCCCTAAAATATAGATCGTTAGGGACCATGATTTCAAATATTAATCTTTTGTCCTTTAAAAATGCATTAATAACTCGCCCAAAGAGACTTTTTTCTTCAAGTGCCATTAATTCCTGGTTGATCAGGTCATATTTACTGTATTTAACCTTAGTCACACCAATCACTCCATTAATTCATTGTGCAAAATCCTATGTGCAGCCTGTTTAATGCTGCGTAATCCCCACTCAACTTTTAATTCCACAATCTTATCGTAAACTTCTCTTTTTACCTTAGTTGATGCATAATTCCCTGTGTCTTTGTATGGAATTGGTTTACAATAGGATACATAAGGTCTTTCTGTTGCTGCTGAAAAAACTTCGGATAGGAATGAATCAATTTCTCCTTTATGCCCATTCTGGAGACTCATCCTTCCAATTCTGATTTTTTCTTCTTCAGTAACAGGGACCTTTATTTGATTTTTCTTATCACTGCGTTTTTTTCGCTCCACCGACTTATTGTGATCATCCAGTGTAAACAATTTTGTTTTTTGAAACATTGGGGTTAATGCACTCACTTCTTCTCACCTCCTTTCGATTTGGTGAGAAATAGTTGATATCCTAGTGACAGAATTCCAGAATTCCAAAATTCCATAAATTTATTGGTGGGGAGGAGGATTGTGTATATTAAGAATCCTTGATTTATTAGGTATCCCTTATTTAAATATTGAAAGATAATATTATTGGCCCCGGTCATCCTCCCCTAGCTCGCCCCTCATCGTCTTGAGGGAGGTTAACGTCATTTGTTAACAATAATTTTTCTAGACTTTATGTCTTTCTCGATTAACCGCTTAATGTAATCATTAAAATTTGGTACACTCTCAATACGTTCAATAAGTGGGATATCCTTTTCATTCGTAATGTTTAATGAAATGGTTTTTCGGATTTTGTTTTTGCTCATCTGGACCACCTCCTCTTTGTCTTATTAAAAGGTATGACCGCGATGACCGATTTATGATATGTTTGTACTAATAATTTTTTAAAGGAATGGGACAAATGAACGTAACCATCGAAATTCACTACATAGCAGATTCAAAGATATCGCAAATAGGCACATTCCCACTTAGAGGCAAGAAGCCCGAGAAGGTCGCGCTGGAATGGTGGAAGCAAATTAGGATAGAAATGTCTTATCATGCTAAATTAGAAAAAGTGATTATAAATGGTGAAGACATTACGCATCTGGTGGAGGAATTGGAACTAGAAGAGTGGAATATCGCCATGAATGATAACTGTCCCTTTTAACAAATTGCAAAATAGATTTGCCATTTTTGGTGAAACTGACTTAAATTGTACACAAATTTGTAAACTTTTTGAAACTTCCCCAAATATTTGGACGTACACATGATATAATTCTACTCGAATAGAAAAATAAGGGGGAAATTTGAAAGTGGGTACGTTTCTTACTGTAGTTGGTTTTTTAGGTTTTATTGTTTTATTCGTGATGGCCATTGTTGGTGCCATTAGAAAGACAGGAAAAGGCAAAAAGAGAATGCTTTATGCTGCTGGATGCTTTATTTTAATGATTATAGGTGTATCCGTTTCGCCGGATGCTAAAGAACCATCTAGTACAACAGCTAGTACAACGGTAAAATCGGAAAATAAAACTGACGATTCAACAAAACAAAAGGCTGCAGAAGAAGATAAAAAGAAGGAAGACGAACAGAAGAAGGCAAAAGCCGAGGCTGATGCAAAGAAAAAGGCTGAGGCTGAAGCAGCTAAAAAGAAAGCACAAGAAGAAGCTGCTGCTAAAAAGAAAGCTGAAGAGGAAGCTAAAAAAACTCCGCAACAAAAAATGCTTGAAAGCATATCCGGGTTAATTGGTGCCAAACAGGCATTTGATGCCGGCTCATATATTAAAGGAGACATTCCAGCTGGTGAATATGCATTTATTACATTCCCTGGAGGCGGCCAGTATTACGCTGAAAAGGATCCTGGTGGAAATATTATAGATAATGAAAACTTTGATAGTTTTGGATATGTTTACGTCCATGATGCAGGAAACTTAGAGACTCGAGGGGTTTTGATAAATATCAATGCATTTGGGACGTTAGGAGTAAACAGTGCAAAACAAATATATGAAACTTTAAATAAGGTGGAGAACTATAAAGACTCTGGATGGTATAAAGTAGGAGTAGACATACAACCAGGTCAATATGTTATTGAGAGTTATGGAGAAGGTTATGTCGCTGTCATGGCCGGTCCAGTTGGTAAGAGTGATATCGTAGATAACGAGAATTTTAATGGTCGTTATAGCGTAAATGTTAAGAACGGACAATATCTAAAAATTTCACGTGCAAAAATTGCTCAATAGTTGATAAGCCCCCTCTCAAGCGAGAAGGGGCTTTTCGCTTTAAAACATTCTTGCCCAGGTGATCGGGCCAACACGGCCATCAACTTCTAATCCATGGCGTGATTGATAGGACCTCACATATCTATCTGTTATCTTACCGAATTTCCCGTCTACTTCACTTTCCAGCATTCCTGATGCTCGTTGGATTCTTTCAACGTCCTTCCCTGTCATAAGAGGCTTTCCCTTTTCATAATAAAATACTCGGCCCGGATAAGGTACGATTGAATCCATATTAGGTTTTGTTTGTACCGGTTGTGGTTTTTGCTTTGGTTCCTGTACGGCTTTGACTTCTGTAACTACCTCAACTTTTATAGAACCACCTGTAAACCACTCAAGAGGCTTATCGCTGATAATCGTATTTACATCCAAATTGCCATCATAGCCAGGCAAACGGCCAACGCTGGTATACTGCCAAATATCACAAGAAAAGTCTGGCTTTACTTGTGGTTCTCCGTTATTGGTACCATAACGTGGGATCCAAACGGCATCCGCTTCCGATAAATCAAGATTAAAAGACTTATAGAGATGGTGGGCAATATACACACCGACTTTTCGCGCGCCCAGCTCTCTCAGTTTCCGGATATAAGCCGACACGCCGCCGCGCATGTCGTTCATGGTCCTTTCCTCTACATCGAGCCACCAAACCTCTGGATTAAGGTCTTTCGTGCGATTATAGAAGTCGGTTGCTTCCACTTCCATATCAGCATTACTAACGCCCCTGACCCATGCGTAAGCGTTCGTAGGTACGCCGCGTTTCTTGAATTCTGCATGATGGGTTTGGTAATGCTTATCCACCGTTTTAGAACCGTATTGGGTCCGAATGATAACTAGGTCTACTTCTTTTGCTAGAGCGTCATAATTAATCTTTTCCGGTTGTTGGTGGTGTGAAATATCAAGGAGTTTAGCCATTATTTACCCTCTCCTTTATCAAAGCTTTTTAATTTCTCAGTAACTTCACTTGGTAGCTCTACTTTGATTGCCCTTAAATTCTCCGTGATGCTGCCGCCTTCTTTGTAAATGAATAGTCCTAAAGTAAAGCCCGTTAGGTAAAAATTTAGACCAAGAATAATATCTAAACCTAATACAAAAACAATTCCCACAAGCTCTCCGATCCAGCGAATAATACCATCACGCATAACCCGTGATTGATAAGGAGAAACACCTTTCCATGTTTTAAGTAAGCCTGATATAAAGTCTAAAACTTTGACTAGGAAATAAAAAACAATCATAGACTTAATTAATTTCGGCAATAAATCAAGTAAATGTAATTCCATCTCACACCGTCCCTGTTCAAAATAAAAAGAGCCCGAATTCAGGCTCTTTACTGTGTTATTAAATCTTCTCTACCTTGAGAAATTAAATAAGCGTCAATGCCCTCTTTCAGGTCTGGGCGCTTAGAAATCACATAATCATAGGTGTAAGCTCCATCAATGATTCTTTGCCCCATGTATGCCGCCATCACATCATACCTCCAAGAATTAAGTCGTCTATAGCTTGTTGCATGAGGTCTTGCCGGACTTTTAACTCGGCAATATGATCTACTTTTTCAACCTTGTACTTCTCCCTTTGGTCTAAGGTCCTTGCTTCCTCTATTGTGGCCGGTATTTCTGTCTCGTTATCTAACAAAACATGTTTTTGGTCAAAACCGGAAATACTGCCATTGTCAAAGGTTAATTGGGTATCAGTTAATTTTGGATTATTAATTCCTTCAAGGACGGTTGCATAGGTACCGTCCTTTTTATAGATTGCTACTTTCATCTTTTCACCTACTTGTATCGAATATTGATTGTCGGTGTGGTACCTAAAGACATGTAATCGGTGCTACCGGTCGTATATACACCGATACTGGTATCAATGCCGTTTGCGATATTGTTTTGAATCATATCTGTAATATCAAAAGTTACAGTCTGGCCTACGGCGATTGTGCCCCGTACATACTCGCCTGACATCGCCGGAGCTCCTCCGGGTCTGCTTGCTCTGGAAGTATACCGGTGGGTCCTAAAGTGAATATTACGACCACCTGAGTTACCTCCTGCTGCTCGGTAAACTGTAATAGTAGCAGAAACAATCTGCTTACCTTTAACCGCTGATAAATCAACATACCATAATCCATAGCGATCTCCGTATCCCCAGTTACCCTGCTTAACCTCATCATTTGTCCAATAACCAGATGTTGACCAGTTATCACCTGTTGATGGTGCGATAGAAAAAGTTTGTTCGGTTGCAGGTGGTGGCGGTGGCGGTGCTGACTCTCCATAATCAGGTGGATCATTCCATTGGCCCTGAATATATCCGCTATTCCAGGTAACAACAGAACCGGCCCATCTTGAATGATACGCTACAACAATAGCCCCAGCCTCAGCAAGCACCGCAACCGGTACATCACCTTTACAAAAAGACATTTCTACCCTGCTTAATTTTGTGGCATATAAACCTCTATCTGTTATCCCATACGCTTGGCAGGATTGGACAATTCCTGATGAATGGTCATACCAAAACGCGTGACTTGCGGCATTATTACCGTAAACTTTACAGTCATAAAAAAAAGCATAGTCAGAATCATACGCAGCACATACTGGATTACCGCCCGTCGAACTATCTCCGTGCATATCAAAACCGATAAATTGAAACATCCCTCTATTACAACGGTTAATAATATTTCTTCCGAATATTTTAGGTCGTATGTCACCTGCTGCAGCAACAAACATACTGCCGTTATGAAAGCCTTCTAATTTTATTCCTCCATAAATATCGCCTTTAACATTTATTCCGATATAATAACCGTTTAAATTTTTTGGAATAGAATCAATAAATGCAACAGGATTTTTCTTAGGGAATGTCCAGTTCAATCCGTGATTGCTGTCATTTCCGTTGACGAAATCAAAATAATAATTACCGCCGGGACCTTGATATGCATTTTCCACGTTTCCCCTGATGTTATCTGCAGACATTAAAGGAAAATAAGCACCATCAGTATCTATTCGGCCGATAACGTCTAAGATTCCATCACTATCTTTATCAGCATAGACCTCTAGAACCCCGTTTTGATACGCTTGACCAAGCTTTAATGAACCGCCCTGCAATCGGTCAAAAAGCATCGTTCCAACTGTAATCAAGTCAGCTACAAATCCCTCAGCTGTCATCGCTTGCCTAAACGTAGCGCCGCCGTCCACACTGACACCAACGCCAGCGCTGTTAAATAAAACGAGTTTGTTCGGGTCATCTTTTGACCTGGCAATGATGCCATTGTTAAATTCAAGTTCGGTCTGTGCTGATTGAAGAGCTTCTGTTGCTCGTAGAATCGCATCATCAACAACACTGTAAGGTAGTTTCTTATTCCCTTCCACAATGTCACTCACGGTCTTTTGTGTCCGAGAAAACTCCACAAACTGGTCAACCATGTTATTTCGATAGTTTGCCAGGGTTACATCCGTTTTGATTGGATAATCATTAAACTCGGTAAACTCTTCGGTAATGTCGATGATCCGCGTTTCTAAATCCAGTTTCATCGGCTCGTAGATGAGGAAGACATCGTCACCTTCATTCGGCACATCATAAGGATAGCCCGCCTTCCGTAAATCCACGAAATCAAGCGTTATAGACACTTCAGGAGTATCTTTAAGCTCAGCCACTAATCGTTCATTTAAGCCGTCCAATGTTGTATATTTTTCGTCACTCACCGGCTTAGCATGACGAATACCAAAAATAGAGGCATTGGGAGAAGTATACTCCGATTTGACAACGTAGCTGCCGTCCTCATTTTTTTTGCCGTAGCCTTTTATATATGTGCTTAAATTGTTCGTATTAACCGACCGATTGATTGTCTTAATATTGTATCTATACCGGAATTGAAAATCCGTAGCATTACCTATTTTTCTCCTAAAGGTCAGGTAAGTGCCGTTTAGAGTGAACTCTGCACTATAACGGTTTAAAATCTCCTGAAATAATGAAAGCCGGTTGCCATTCCCGAAGTTTTGAAAGTCCTGGGCGTAAAAAGTGTCGAGCACATTCCAGGTATATCCGGTGCCGCCTAAAACAAAATTAAGTGCAGCATCAAACGTCATGGATCCATTGTGTAAGTCGTATTGGAAATCATCGATTAAATCAAAAAACGTGTGGATGGCCACAACTTCTTTATAAAATGTCTGGCCCCTGTTTTTTTCATTCATTTGCTTGATTCGATATTCCTCGCCTTTAAACTCCACAACGCTCTCTTCCTGGACCATATCGAAAGAATGGCTATTCTGTTCAGTCGGCAGCACTAAAAAAGCCAGCGTTTTTTCTCCGCTGACGCTTCGAAACCTTTTAATACTTTTTAAGCCGGACAAGTATTCCGTATTACCAACTATGTCTGTAATAATCAAGTTTTCACCGCCTTCCAAATAAAAAAGAGCCCTGGAAGGACTCTATTGAACGTGGTATCGTTTATGCGCCTGTTGTTTGCGTTCCTCAGATACATGGGCGTATACAAGGGTAGTGTTAGGATTTTCATGTCCTAGGATTTGCTGAACATCTGCCAGGTCAGCCCCGTTTTCCATCATGAGCGTCGCCTTGGTATGCCTGAAAACATGTGGCGTCAACTTCTTCGAGATTTTAGCTCTTTCAGCAATCTTATCCACTATTCTCTCTATGGTTCTATTTGCCATCTGACGGGCAGGCTTACGATCCGTAACAAATAAATATTCGCAATCATCATTACGGCTTTTTAGATATTTTCGCAAATGGTGCAAGGCCTTAAATGATAGGTAAACGATTCTCTCTTTGTCACCCTTACCAATTACCCGCAAGCGCATTTCCTGAATATTTACATCGTTAATTTTCATATTCATGATTTCACCGAGACGGCAGCCGGTAGCATATAAAACTTCAATTAATGCCCTTTCGCGTAATGACTCACACGATTCTCTAACGATTTCCAGCTCCTCGATAGATAAGCTTTTCGGCAATCGTTTCGGCTTTTTCGGCGCATTTATTTTAGCGCTTGGATCACGCAATAACATTTCCTCTTTAACCAGCCATCCGAAAAAGGTTTTGATAACAGACAATTTACGGTCAACTGTCCCAATCTGCCAAGACTTATTATGGGCTAAATACTTTCGAATGTCTGATGTGTTAATCTGGACAACAGCCTTATTGACGTATTTCGCAAACATTCCCAGTTCGATTTTATAGCCTTCAATTGTTTTATTTGAAAGCCCTTCAATTTTCCTTGCTGACATAAACACTTCAAGTTTTTCCTGCAAATCATTTTCGATATCTTTTTCTGATTTTCTTTGAATCATGTAATTACTAAGGACCTCTTCCAAACGTACCGGCAGTATTTGCATATCCACATCAGGAGCAAGCGTGCTAACTATAACTAATAAATCATTGGCAAGACGAGCTGTATCGTTTATCAAGTTTCCCTCTCCTCATTACTCGTTTTTCGTGTAATTAGATAGTATCATTACACTATTTTCGAGTAAATAGGACTTATTACACGAATTTCGTGTATAATTAATTTAGGAGGGATTTATTTGATTAAAGTGAAATCAAACTTGCAGCCTATTATTGATGAAAGAGGTATTTCTGTTCATAAATTATCAAAGGATATTGGCTACCGTTATGAGTCTGTTCGGCAGATGTATAATGACGAAAATAAGACTTATCCCCGAGAATTACTTGCCAAGCTTTGCGCATACTTAAAAGTAACACCTGGAGAGATACTCGTCCTAGAAAAAGACGAACCCGACTGTTAAGCAGCCGGGTTTTTTTATTTTCCTATACGAGGATTGCCTAAAGGACCTTCATTAGGTCTCATTGCATCAATAACAATGTAAGAAGCGCATTGTAATGCTTCAGCTGCTCCTAAGTGTTCGATAATCGCTAAGTTATTTTTTACTACTAACTGTGCTTGAGGAGACGGATCATTAATAATCTTATTAATTTTTTCGGATACCTCTTTTTTTACTTGAGCTAACAATTCCTCAAGTTTGAATCCTTCAGCGTTCTCACTGCTCATTAAAATTGGTTTCATTTTTCATCCTCCTTTCCATAAAAAATAGGGCTGAAATCAGCCCCCAAGAGTGTAATAATACACCATTATTTTTTAATTCAGTTACGTCTAAATTTCTTCCGATAGCGCATTAAATTGCTTTCATTTTAGCTTCAATTCTTGGTACATAATACTTACGATAGCCATCTTCTGTCGGATGTGTTGCTCCACCGTTTACACCGTCTTGAGCATATGCGATTCTATGTGCCTCTAATTTGGTGTTCAACCCACCTTCTTTGAACATATTAACGTAAGGAATACTCCACTTTTCGCATATTTGCAATGCTAAGTCGTGTCTAGCCTCTGTATCTACTCCTCGTGATGACATCTTATGCACACGAATATAGAGGATTTTACAACCTAAGAAGTTGGTAATTAGCGTTTTGCAAATGTATTCAAAGGCTCCGCAGAATGTTGAAGTGTCTAATGTTACACCATCATACCCATCTGTTATTGCCCCATTAGTAGCTCCATCATTGGTGCCACCATCAAATAAAATGTAATCAGGTTTTTCGCCATTTGATACTGCTAAATTAACCTGATCCACAATGGAGTTTACTCCAGCCGCAATCGTCGCTCCACCTTTGGCATAATTTTTTAAAATCATTCCATTTGATGATGAAATTATTTGGGCATATCCTTTATTTCCTGCACCATCAAGATTCGTTCCATCGCCAGCAGCTATGCTATCACCAAAGTTTAACAGTGTTTTAGCTGCCAATGGGTTAGAATCTGAAGCGAATTTGCTCTTATCTACAGAACCTTTAACAATACTTTCAGTTCCAACTCTTAAATATTCTTTTTTAATTTTCGGATAGAAAGTATCATAATCAGTAATTACATTGCCACTTTCAACCTGCAATTTATCAAAACTATAACCGTAGGCATCGGTTCTTACAGAAATTCTAATATAATAGCAGTTTACTGGAACGATTCTAAAGGCAGTAGTATTATTAAAGGCTTCGATACTTATGACTGCTTTATTTATATCAAGGTACATGACAGAATATGGCAAGACTTCTGTAGTAGCTGCTGTACTAAGCAACAAAGATGAAATTCTTAGTTCTTCACTCGGTATAACAGCAATATACCCTGTTAATTTATAGTTACTGTCATTAACATATGAACCATTACTTGCATAACGACCTACAATGACATCAGGATCATTTATATTAAAACGGTTTTTACTCGCCACAAAAATAGAAGTTTTATAAGGCGTGACACTTCCGTTTTGCAACATGCTTTCAGTGATAGAATTACTTTTAACCCTTGATATTTCAGGAAGGTTTTTGTCTTTAATAATTTCCTTATATTCTTCAAAACTAGTTATGTTTGTTCCACCTTCAACTTGCAAGGTTTCTTGTTTATATCCAGACACCACTTTATAACTGATTCGGATAAAATAAGCCCCTGCTGGAACTGTTTTGAATGCTGTTGTATTGTTATATAAAGTTGTGGAGAGACGAGTTTTATTTTGGTCATAAACTGTAACGCTGTATGGAAGAACTTCTGCTCGGGTATTATCCGATTGTTTGTTTGCTGATATTCTGATTTCTTCATTTGGTGTAGATGCAATATAACCAGTTGTGGAATAGTTTGCATCAACAACATATGTGCCATCTGCGATATAGCGTCCACCTTGAATATTACCATCAAGGTTGCTATATCGGTTTTTTCCTATTTCAAAGAACGTTGTTTTAAAAGGAACAATAGAACTGTCTGCAATCCCTGTACTCTGATATGTTCCCCCTGCTGTCCATGCTGAACCATTCCAGTAATACCACTTACCATCGGCAGTAACTAGATAAACTCCTGTTGTTCCGGTAGGGAATGCTGTTTGAAGTGCCGACAAGGTTGCATAGACACCTTTGGGAGAGCCGTTACCTATATTATCAATAAGTGTTTTATCCGCTTTTTCCGCCAACTTCGCATTAACATCAGCTATTGCCGTGGCCGAATATCCCTGTGTATACACCCACTGAGAGCCGCTATATCGGTATACATATCCGTTGTCTAAACACTGTACTGTATCCCCAATTTTTGGAGCAGAATAGGTAGTTGCGATAGCTGCATAATTGGCCACAGGAGCGAGCCAGTTTGTTTTTGCTGAGTCTCCCTGGGCTTTAGCGTAGTCCCCTTGATCCTTGGCATAGTCACCTGATGCTTTTACGTCGGAAACTTCCACAAATAACTCCTGAAGGAGAGTAAGACTAGTTCCTTCATAAATCTTGTCTGTTCCAATCGATTCCACCATAACAACTTTAAAACGTTTAGTGGAAATTCTTTTTTCATTCTCAAAAAACTGGATTTCAATTTCCCCAGAACCGGCTTTTTGCATTTCCTCTGTACCTATTTCATACGTTACCGTGCTCCCTGTAGCTGTTACAAGACGAGATATAACCACATGATCTGGCCTTTTATAATTTACTACTATACGGGTAATATTACTAAGGTCTGCGTTCTGGTCATTCTCTTTAACAATAATATCAACGACATTGGTATCATTTTGAATAAACTTTGGCAGCTGAATGATTGAGCTTTTTTTCAAATCGATGGTTATCGTTTGTTTATTCTGAACCTGCAAGTTTACTCACCTCGCTTACAAATAATAAAAACGGAAATCAAAGCTTATTTCAAAAGGGTCTATTGCCCCCGTCAATTCAAAGTCATTGAGACCTGGTGCAAGGCTGATTAGTTTATGGTTAGTATCGCGAAAAATAGACAACCCGTTTTTGACAGCCCTGAGACCATTCAATTCAATGGTGTCAGATGGATTGCTGGTGCCAGTATAATTCCATACGTCACCAGTAGTAAGGTTTTTTATAGTAAGATTATTGGATGCACCCTTAAATGTGATTAGCAAAGGTTGCTCCCGGGGGTTAACCGGAACATGGCCGTCATTGTAAATTCGAAATGATGTAGTTGTATGGATGTATTCCAAATCCTCAGGCGATTGATCTATTTGCCAAATTGTATCTGCATTCAAAAGTGACAAAGTCGATTCAGCTGATTCAATAAATGATGAGTGGATAACAAAATCCATATCAAATTCTCCATCTTCAAGAGATAAATAGTTCACATTAAACTCACTTGCCACTGATACTTCTAGCCGTTTCCAAGGTTGTATATCTCGGATGATATAAAACTTTTCCAAGGGATTAAAAATTTGATTCAATTCATCCTTAAGAAAGTCAAATTCCACACTGTCAGCTGCTTCGATCATCATGGAAGATGGAATGATTCTTTCCCTTAGACTTGTGCCAAGATAAATGGATCCGTGTCTGCCGTCTACTGTTTCTGTCATATGTTCAGGGGAGGGAGAAGGAATGCGAAAGGAGCTTACCCAAATGTTTTTATCTTCGTGTAAATCTATTACATTCCCATCTTTTTTTAAGATTTTAAAGTTGAATGGGCTCTTTTCCATTATTTTTTCAACCCTCCCAATATCGACTTTGTATCAATTTCCGACTTCATCATCCCATCGATATATTGATATTGATTTCGTGCCACTTCATACCCGTCTAATTGGCTGATAACCGTTATTTCCATCGGCCTGTTATTGGATAAACTTACTTCCAATCCATCGGCGATCGACTTTTGTTCAAACATCTCAAATGGTTTTCCTGTATTGATTTCTGGTACCGCATGCTGCGCCAATAATTCTGAGGCTTGAGCAACAGTTTTCTTCATTCTTTCAAGACCTACAGCAAGTCCTTCGCCGGTATATTCACCGATTTCCATCATGACTCGAGAAGGAGAATTGATGTCTAATGCTTTTCGGATTTTCTTTTGGATTCCATCCGCTATTTCCTTTGCCTTATTGTAAAGAGAAGATGCCATAGATGTAATACCGTTTAGCAGACCTTTGATAATGTCCTTTCCTATCGATGTTAAATCAATAGAAGAAAGAAAACTTTTTGCCCCGTCCCATATTTCTCTAATCTTACCCGGAATTTCACTCATTTTACTTGCGATACCATTTTTTAAATCTTGGAATTTTTGAATAGCGCTAGTTAGTAACGATTGAACTAGATTAACTGTAAAGTTTTTTGCATTTGTCCACGCAGTGGAAATGCCATCTTTTATCGCATTGAATACGGCAATTGTAGTGCTTTTAAGATTGTTCCATGCAGCAGTAACATAACCGACAATAGCTTGACCAACACCGATAAATATCTGTTTGATTCCTTCCCATATCTGATTAAAGGCATTCTTTAGATTTTCAAAAATGGCCATTGCATCATTCTTTAATCCCTCAAAATCACCTTTAACTAAGTCAACAATTAAGAGGATTGCGCCGAGGAATATATTTTTAATCACATCCCAAATGCCAGTGAAATAAAGTTTCAACCCTTCCCAAATGTTAGTTAATCCTTCTTTCATCCCATTAAAAATGTTGGTGATTCCATTTATAAACGGCGTAATGATAGCCATTACACCAGCTTTTAGGGCTTCCCAAGCTGTTACGGCTATAAGCTTTATATTGTTCCACATATCCGATAACCATTGTGAAACTGCTCCCCAGGCAGATATTAAGCCTTCCTTTATTGAGGCCCAAGTTTGAGTAAACCAATCCTTAATGGCTCCCCAAATCTCTATTGTTTTAGCTTTAATGGCATCCCAGTTTTTATAAATGATAACGGCCAGTACTCCGATTATCGCAATGATAATACCAATAGGACCGGTCAAGGCAGCTAAGGCAGTCCGAACAGCAGTAAATACCGGGCCAAGTTTAGAAATCCATCCCCATGCCGTTACGACAGCTGGAATGATCGCTCCTATAGCACCGACCAAACTACCAATAAAAATTAATAAAGGTCCTATCGCTGCCGCGACGGCCCCAATTGCAATGACGACAGTTTGACCTACCGGGCTTAAATTACTAAACCATTCGGCTAATTTTTGTGCTGCAGCTGTTAATGGAGGCAATACTTTTTCGGCGAATCCAAGTAATGCTTCTCCTAATGGCTGAAGGGCAGCGCCTAATTCTCTAAGAGTGCTTTGGAGCCTAGAACCGAAATTATCTTTAAGAGCTTCTCCTGCCTTTTTGGTTGCCCCGTCTACTTCACCAAGAATGTCTACATTATTACTTAAGCTAGTGACTACCCTGCCGCTTACATCTTCCCACTGTGTACCGAATAACTGGGTTCCTAATGAGGTTCTTTGCCGGGCATCGTCTACATTAGCCAATGCTGTCACCAGCATCCCGAATGCATTATTCGCCTGTTCCCCACCAGCCGCTACTGATTCAGAAAATGTTTTAGCGTCAAATCCTAAATCCTCTAATGCCTGGGAGACATCGTCACTCGGGTTTGAAATTTGAAGGAAGCTTTCTTTGGCAGCATCCCCGACTTTATCTAGTGAAAAAGCTCCGTTTTGAGCCCCGCTGATTAGAAGTGCTAAAGCCTGGTCCGCACTCATTCCCCATTGTTGGAATTGTGGTGCATATTCGTTCAAGGTGTCTAATAGTTCACCACTATAGTCTCCGCCTTTTTGAAAACCGACAGTGATTAAATCCATAGCGTGCTGTCCATCAATTCCGAATGTGCGCATCATTGTTGCAGCAGTTTTACTTGAATCAGAAATATCAGCATCAAAGGCATCCGATAAAACATAGGCATCTTTGGTTAATTCTTTTATAGTTGATTCATCTGCCAGGTCGCCCATATTTTGTTTTACTTTTATTAGAGAGTCGGTAACTTCTTGGATGTTTTCACCAAATGATTTTTTCCAAAGTTCTTGCGCTACACCGCCTAATTTTTCAGCTTCATCGGCGCTAACTCCAAGTGCCGCTTGAATTTTACCATTGGCACTTTCAACATCATTTGCAGCCATTATAGCTCCGGCTCCCAATGCTACAATTGGTGCCGTAACAGATGTCGACATGGTCTCCCCGGTGCCCTTCATTTTTTCGCCAGTTTCTGATAAGGCATCAGCAGCCTTTTGGGCCCTATTGGATTGTTCAGATAGTTCATCATTGGTTTCGGAGATTTGGTTCGCTAGCCGCTGTTCAGCTATTTGAGCGTTTAATAATTGCCTTTGGAGCTTATCAACTTCCTGCGAATTTTCTCCAAATACTTCCTTTGCTCTTTGAAGTTGTGCTTGTGTAGCCGCCACTTTTTGAGCTGCGATCTCTTGTGCCTTTTGCAGGTGCTCTATTTTCGCCTTCAGTTTATCCGTTTCCGATGCACTATTCTTCATCTGCTCTTCTTGGAGTGCAAATTCCTGACGAAGCTTTGAGCTTGCAGAGTTCATCTCGCTAATCCCTTTGTTAAACTCCTGGTTAAAGACTTTAAAGGTCACTCTTGCTTCTGAATTATTGTTAGCCATTTTTCTCACCTGCCTTTTAGAGAGGACTATTCTTCCAGGAATCAAAAGCCGCTTTTCCCTCGTAAATCCGTTCTACCGAAGTAATAGGTTCATGCCAGAATGTTTCGTGATCTATCCCACAAACTAAAACGTAGAGGACATATTTATCCTCTACGCATTCGATTTTGATTTTTGGTGATTGAATTTTTTTTTATTATTTTTGGTGCTGTTTTTTAACCCATTAGCGAACTGATTTGGATCTTTTTTTATCAAAGAGGAAACCAAGGATGAATAGAGAATTAATATATCTTCATAAGATTCCTGGAATAGTGAAACAAACTCATCGAAATCATATTCAAAATTGATATTTGCTCCTATACATCCAACATAGATAACCTTCATCATTTCAAGCTCATCCAAATCCTTTAATGTCTCAGGGTCAATATCATCCACCGATTTTAGCTTTGTTAGAGGTAACAGCTTCATAACATCGGCAACCAAAGAACCGTTTAAAATCCCTAAATCTTTTCCCCGCTTTAAGCAATAGTTTGTTAAAAAACAAGGGACTGTTTTTTGATTTTTGAAAACTTGCTTATATTGACCATCAACCTCTATGATTTCAGACTCTTTCAATACGACTTTTTCAATTTTCATAGATTACTATCCTCCATTATGGCGCAGGAACGGCCTCGACTAGCGTAGCATCAAATTTTGTATGCCATTGATCTGCTACTGTTGTGTCAGTTAATTCGTCAACAATTGCCTCGTAATAAATATTCCCTAAGTCATCAACTACAGCAGTAAATTCAATTTCCAGAGCTGCGACTTCATCGGCTCCGTTTTCAATTGCAAATTTAAAGCCAGAGGTATCGGTGCAATTAGGAAAAGCAATAAGTTTCTTTACGTCTTCAAAATCATCGATAACGTCGGCAGTAAAAGCAAATCGGTTCCCCTTTGACAAAGAACCGTATGCCCAAATACCTGGCTTCAGTCCATCTGTTTTTAATCCGAAGTAATCACGGGCTACCTGTACAGGAACATGGCCGGAAACGGTTATATTCATTTTTGTAGGTTTCGACGTGCGTTTTACTTCAATACCTTCAGCTTTTTTCACAACTACGATCAGTTCAGTTTCGCCTTCAACGGATCCGAGCAAACCAAATTTAGTACCGGTCTGCTGCGTTCCACTTTTAAAAAATTGAACACTTGCATTTTTAATGGAGACCGCATCAAATTCCTGAATAACTGTTGTCATCGAAATACCTCCTCTAAAGTCCTATCTATTTTTTCATGTAGCTTTTCTAAAATTTTTGGTGTAGCTGTTGCCAAACCTCTTTCCATAAACCGTTGTTCAACTGGATTAGAAGGACCACGGCCTTCATTTGGGAATACTAAATATCCAAAGCTGCCTCTTTTGTTTGCAGCTCCTCCCTTGGACTTAATTGTGAAACCTAAATTATTTGTTTCACTTTTTGACCACTTGCTTGTCTTAGCATGAGCCTTGTTAAGGCTTCTATTTTTCCATTGTGAATTAGGTATTAATTGGGTTATTTCTTCAGTAGCGATGGTCACACCATCAGTATGAAGAGATTCATTGATGGTTTCTTCCATTTTTTCTGGAAGACGCCTCATTTTTTCCTCCAATCGCTCTATCTCACTATGATCTAGTTCAAACCTGATACTCAATTGGAATCACCCTTGTAAAAGTGATAGAAACCCGGTCTATGAATCGATCCGTTTCCTTCATCTGCAATCGTTCTTTTCTGGAGCTTGAAAAGTTAACTCCCTTGACCGCGCTTAAGGTGGAAATAATGTCGATTGTGGTTTCATCCACATCATCCCGATTTTCGGAATAATAAGAAACGTAAATATTTTGCCGAAGTTTTTTAATGTCTTGAGTGGTCTGAAATTCACTTGTTTCGAAGACAAAACAGTTATAACCATTTTTATCAAGCGCCTTCTCCTCATCTTCCGCAATCTCATCTTCAAATACAGGAAGGTTGAATTGAATTTGAAGGTTATTAAATATTCCCTCTTTTTGTTCCTGCATCAACCGTTTAGTTTTTTCATTCACCAATTCCACCTACTTCCTGCAAGTAAAAATAGAGATAGATTTTCTCACTATCCGAATCAACCTTAATTACGTCATATTCCACGGAGTCAATCAGAACTTTATATTTGTTTTTATTCACTTTACGGAAAGATGGGGGATAAAGTGTTTTTACTTTTAAATCTAAACTTGCCCCCATTATTCCGGCCATTTGATAATCACTATCCCGACAGGACATTTCTTTATATGCTAATTTTCCTTCCGGAATAAATGATTCACCAATTCTTTTACCAGTTGAAGACCTCTGTGTCTGCTTATGTCCATACTCTAAAAAGCCATCATTAAAGGTTTCACGATAAGGTTTCATTTATAGCACCGACTTTCCCTAACGCCACCAGAAGTATTAAACGACCCAATTCAGGTTGAAAGTTAACTTCAAACTCGTCTGCAGCGTTGTTATAGACATATCGGCAACGCTCAAGGAGAATTTCCTTTGGCCATTCATCCTTTGAAAAATCAAAAGACGCACCTGTCAAATTAGACAAGTACGCCTTCGCCCTACTGATTATTTTATTTAGATCAGTATCTTCATCATTCCACGTAATCCTTAGACGGGCTTTAAGATCAGATAATAACTGTTCATCCATCGATATCACCTACTTTTTAGTAGATGTTTTCTTTTTAGAATTGGTCTTTTTAGTTACTTTTTCTGTTTCACTTGGTTTTACATTATTTGCATCATTTAGTCGCTCAGAATCGACAGGAGACACGTTTTCCGAGGTGATTTTCTCTTCCTCTGATTCTATCGAAAGAAAAGCCACACCATATTTAGGATGTGGCTTAGATAAAAAAGAGACACGTCCTGCATCGGCTTCAAATCCTTCTGCTGGATACGTGTCTCCTTCTTCGTAGGTATGATCGTTATGATTGATATCTCTGAACCGCCTGATTACTTTCGGCATATATCATCGCTCCTTATACGGCAGGGGTACCTAAGTTAGTGATATCGAACACAGTGAAAGAATCAGCATCCAGTGGACGTCCATTTGCCAGCTGACGAACTAAATATAAACGCTGATCTTCAATCATCCGAAGCACATCCGTTGTTTCCAACTTCTGCTCGGCCGCCACGCCCATAAAATAATCTTTAGGTAGACCAGAAATCGCAGTATTTGAAGGTACCGCAGGAGACTGAACAATGGTTAATCCAGGAACACCAAAGTTATCATATGTCCAAGAACCATCATCCTTTTGCTTTGCACCAATTGGGAAAAACTTAGTTGCATAATCCAATGGATTCACAATTAAAGTAACTCCGGTATAACGACGAGTACCGCCCTTAGTGGTAGGTGCAAGGATTTTTTCACCAATCGTTTGTGGTGTGAAATCTGCAAGTACAACTTTTGTTTTTTCTGGATAAGCTCCACCTACAACAGCACCATTGAGATCACGAGTCATGCCAATCGGCTTTTTATTTCCGTCACCTGTGACAATCGCAGTTTCTAATTCATCAGCCACAACTTCTGCCATGAATGTGCGGACATAACGGTCTAGCCATTCAGGCCCTAGTTCAAACATTGCTTTGGAAACAACTAAGAATCCGCTAAGTTTATACATGCCCTGCTCAATAGTTTTGAAACCTTCATCCAGCATTTCTTGAATAGCTGCAGTTACATCTCCCCAGAATGCTGCTGATGTTCCCGGTACCCTTAACACCCAAGCAGTAGTGGCGCCTGTACGCTGGAAGTTAACCAAGGATAATAACGGATGTTCTTTTTCCAGGTCCTCAAATACACGCTCAAAAACAGTTGGGGGCATTAATTTCTGCACTTCATCGAAAGACTGAGCCTCGATGGCAGCATTATAGAATTTCTTTTCTTCAGTCGTAAGAACACGAACCCCGCGAGCAGCTAATACTTGAGCATCCCAATTTTCATCTTGTGCGCGCTTTGCCTCTTTTATGGTGTCATTCATCAATGTTTGAATGTGAACCATATTGTTTTCAAAATTGGTTACAATGCGTTCAGCCACAGCCTTTGCATCGCCGCTTTCGAATACTTCCTGAATGGATTTGATTTGCTCATCTTTGTTTTCAATTACTGGCTTATCCAGATTTTTAATAGTCATTAGTCATTCCTCCTGAATCTTGCTAATAGATTTTTATTTGAACTTGCAGCAAATTGCTCTGGAGTTTTATTACGCAATCTTGCAAGGACGCTGTTTTTAAATTCTTCCGGATCAACTGGTTCCTCTTTAGTGACCTCATTTACTTTATCGGCCAATCCAGTGTCTACCGCTTCTTGGGCAGTGAACCACGTTTCATTTTCAATCATGGTTTCAATTTCTAGACGCTCACCAGAGAACCTTGTCATGTAAATATCGGCAATGGATTTATCAATGCCTTCTAATGCATTCAATGTTTTCTTGATATCAGCTTTGGTTCCCCACGTAAAAGTGGATGCCTCGTGAATCATTAACATGGAGCCAACATTCATGATTAGTTCATCAGCAGCCATGGCAATTAATGAAGCAGCTGATGCCGCCAGCCCATCAACAATAACTACAACTTTTGCCGAGTGATTCTTAAGTTGATTATAAATAGCAATTCCGTCGAATACATCCCCACCTGGGCTGTTCAAGTGTACGATAATGGTATCGGATGCAACATTCTTTAATGCCGCTTCAATATCCTTAGCGGACGTGGATTCTCCCCACCATGATTCACCTATATCACCATAAATAGTTAACGTAGAAGAATCATCTCCTGCTTCAGCTTTAAACTGGTGACCAATGGATGCCAAATGGTTATAATTTTCATTTTTAAACCTTCTCACCTTCCCTCACCTCCTTCCGTTGCTTCAACGTTTTCGATAGTTTGATAGTTTTTCGTGACAAAACGCTGATTTGCCCATGCCTCATTCAAGGTCTCCCTTCCCAGCATTCGTAGATTGTCATTAATGCTATTAACTCCTATTGCAAAGAATTTATCCGCAGCAGTAGCCAAATCCACAATATCCAAAATCTTTATCATGGATGTATCAACCTTCATATACGTTCTGTTTAAATATTCTTCCTTGGTATAAATCTTTCGGTTGAATTCATCTGCGATTAATTCTGCTAGAGATTTAATCCGGAACATTAAAAAATTATCAGTCTGCTTTTCTACCTCAGCGAGATCACCTTTTAATAAACCTTGGGGCACAGTAAAGGCACGTGCGACAAAATCAAAAGTGTCGTCTATTAGCGCCCTGACATCCCGGCTGTTTTGTGTAGCCGCTCCGCTCTTTCCATTTCCGCTCAAATCGGTAAGAGTGTAGCCCTTCTGCAATTGAAAAACAGCACCGGCATTATCTGCTTCAAACCAATTCTTAAACTGGTTATCAAACATATCATTAATGGCTGCCTGTTCTTCATCTGTCTGCGGACGAAGAAAGTCCCCTTCTAAGACAACTCTTTTAGCGTTTGAGCGCTTATAAATATTCATGGAAGAAGTAATCAATTTTCCAAAGTCATCATACAAACTGTTAATAACTGACTTGATATCTTCATCATTCAGTTTCATATGGAGGACTTCTGATTCGTAAAATGTTTTGTCAAACGTTAGATTTTTAACCTTTACATTCTTGTACCGATTATCATTCAAAGCAGACTCTTCAGTTACAAAATCATCAGCTACATATAGCTTATCGTTTTGCATAATGACCAGCACTTCATTATCTTTAATAAGATGGCTGACCAGGCTTTGCATAAACTCAGTAGCATTTTGATTCTGATTGGGAGAAACATTCAATAAATAATAATTTTCCCCGCGTTTCTCCACCCCTTTTTCGTATGTCCTGAATTCACATTGAGAGAGTGTATTAGCTATCAAACTAATGCAGGTTTCAATAGCTAAATTCTTATAATGAACCTGAGCTTCCAGCAAAAAAATATCGTCCTTCAGTTTCCATATGCCATCAGTATCAAAGAAACCTTTAATCCAATTAAAGAATCCCAATCTTTCACCGCCCTTCTAGTAGGTTCTAGCTTTAAACATCCCAGGCTTAATAGGAGAACGTTCTTTTAATTCAGAATCGTGATTAAGTGCATGTAAAAAAGCGAAAAAACCATCGGTCTTTCGCTTCTCTTTATCGATTTTCTTATACTCGATGTTACCGTTCCCTTTTTCTTCTTTGTACACATTACCCACATACCAGCGCATAAGAGGATCATCACCAAAAACAATGGTACGCTTCACAAACATTTCCTCAACTAATGGGGCAAGCATACTGTGAGTAGCCGGACCTCTGCGTACTATAGCCACTTCAAATCCTGCAGCTTCTAATGGTTCTTTTAAAATAGATGAACGATAAAGGTCCATACTTATTTTTAAAATTCGATATTGCTTATTCATCATGACAAACCAATCTACTACATGATGTGCACTAATTGACTCATCGTAGACAACTGTTAACAATCCTTTTTCTTTAGCCAACTGGATAATTTCCGGATTAATGTCCTGTAGTTTCGGGGCCGAATGGTGCATGAAAGTATGTTGTAACCAAAATCGTTTTCCATCAGCTTTTGCAAAAACACCTACTGAACAAAAATCGCGTATTTGCGCAAAGTCTACACCGCCGATAGCATCCACGCCGTTTAAGTTCTCAGGAATCGGTTGTTCCGTTGCAAGTCTGTCCTCATAAGTGGCGATTTCTTTTCGGGAATCTTCCACGGGCGAATTCATGCGCTTAGTCATAAACTCAATACGGAGTGCAGCATTAAATTGCATATCATGGTATTCTTGTTTCATTTCTTGTTGCAGGTGAGTATTAAACCGGTATGAAGGATTAGCCTTTTCCCAATTCGATTCATCCTCGACTTCCTCTGGTTTATCCAATTTGCAGATAAATGGAAACAATCGAGAATTAGGAAGTTCTTTGTTCAAGACCATCCTGGCCTCTTCTTTTAAATCATCAAGTACACCGCCGCGGACATATCCGTCCGTTGTGATATAGAAAGTACGTGGATCCTTTTTCTTTCCAAGGCCGGATGTAAAAACTTTAATGTTTCTGTAGTCCTCATATTCATGAACCTCATCGAAAATAATTGCTCCGCTCCGTTTACCATCTTTCGTCCTGGCATTAGAAGTATTGTATTCAAGTTTCGATTTCGTCTTCCGGTGCTGGATCAGTATCTTCGACCAATAAAAAACCTTTTTCGTTTTCTTTGCATGTTTAGGCTCATCCAAAACGTTATAAACATCTTCAAATGAAGTTTTGGCTTGGCTTTCTGATGTGGCCACGATATCAATATCATAATTCTTGATGCCGTGATGTCCAGTCGTCATGTAAAAGCTGTTATAGGAGATGTATCCGTTTTTACCTGCACCACGACCAATTTCGATTAGATAACGATTGAACATTAGGGTGCCGTCCTCGTAACGAACCCCATAAATAAACGCATTGCAAAAACGCTCCCACGCGAATAATTCAAAAGGGAAATATTTGGCTGGTACTTCAACCGATTTTTCAATGGCTTCAGCATCAATAATCACGCCAGGTTGATCTAGTTTCCATTTCACAAAATCAATTAGCTGCCATTGTTCCTGACAGGCTTTAATTTCTCCACTTTCAATCATTCGAATGTAGTCGTCTATAAAAGGATGGTACCTATACGTCCTCTTCATCGTCGCCATCACCACTTGGATTCTTAAGACCCAGTGTTTTCAATAGCTCAGTCATGCGTTTATTGGTTTCCCTATACTCTTTTCCAGCTGGGTTTGGTTTGATTCCTTTTTGACCGCCGCCATTGTTCCATTCCATCATACGACCATGTTTTTTCCAATCTTTCTCCAAGTCTTTGGCAGCGTCCCACATGACCATATATTTATCAACCAGGTCAACATAGTGCATTCCGAACAGTCCTGCATTTTCCAATTGTTGTAACAAATCATCTTTAATTTGTGCTCGTTTGGATAGTTTTGTCACTGGTACCCCCCCTTCAACTTTAAAAAATGGAAAAATATTATCGCCGACTAACCCTTACCCGTTGAATGTTTCCCCTTAAAATGCCAAAACTTTTGACCCGGGGGGTGTTATATTTACCAACGTTCTTCATTCATGAAAGGCTTTTGTTTATTTTTAATCTTGTCTAAGCGATCATGCTCTTCATTGTGGCAAGTATTACAAAGACTTTTAAGGTTGTCCAAGGTTAATGCCAAGTCAGGTCTTTGCTTTACTTCTTCAATATGGTGAACGCAGTCAGCTTTACGATACTTGCCACGACTCCTACAGCTCTGGCATTCGTATCTATCACGTCTTAAAGCTTCCATTCTTAAAGACATCCAATCTCTGCCTTTGTAGAACTTCATTAGGTTATCTGTTTGAATTAGCTTAATGATGTCCTGTGTATCCATATCTAAATCATTCCTATACTACTGTTAATGAATTGAGCTATTTGTTTACCGTCTAACTCCACAGTGATATTTATAACATTAGGCTTAGGTTTAGGTATTGTTGGTTTGACTTGTTTATATTGAGCAATCTTCCAGGCGTCTACAAATGCTCCATTACATCTTGGACAGACCTTTACTTCTGAATAATCTTCCTTCTTCCCTCTTACGCGTTCGCTATGGTTGCAGCATAAACATTGATAAACAGCAAGTGTCGCATCCTCATTGGTCTTGCTGACAAGTTCTACGAAAGGAGTAGGTACAATTGGGCCTTTACATCTTGGACAACTACGTCCATCTAAATATTTTCCGTTGGCATATACAATAACTGTTCTGCAGTGTTCATCTAGACATTCATATTGTATGTTTGATGTCATTTCCTTCTCACCGCTCCGTTCTTTCGTGTATAGATATCACGGTTCATTCCCATTATTTCTTTCCAATTAACATGTTCCTTTTTCTTCTTTTTCTTAGGTGACTTTATATTCTCTAGCTGCTTTATTTGTTCATCGGATAACTGGTCAGCAATTCTCATCACATCACCCTCTCAGGCAAAATAAAAAAACACCCCTTTTGGATGCTCATTTTTTGATGTATATTCGCATGTTTTTAACCCAATCAGAGGCTGAATTATACACTATGAATTAGCTACAAACCATATTCTGTATAACTCGCTATCTCTCAAAAAACAAAGTCACCACAAGGCTTTCCTGAGCGTCTACAAACGAATTAGACACTACCATTTTTGTAGCTAATTGATTTCAAAAAAATAAATTCCAAGTTTTCCTATATTTTTAATTTAGATTGATAATTATTTAAATTGTCCTGGGTAATTCCGATGTATCGAAGTGTTATTTTTGGATCACTATGGTTTAGCATTTGCTGCAGGACGGCAACATCCTTGAATTGTTTATAGTGATGATAACCATAGGTTTTTCTAAATGAATGGGTCCCGATTCGTTCGAGGTTGAATTCATCGGCTATTTCTTGGAGGATGACATAGGCCATGCCTCGAGTAATAGGTTTGTTTTTGCCTTCCCTGCTCCTAAAAAGGTATTCATTCTTAGGCTTATCTTTGCAATATTCTCTAACAGCTTTTTTTAGCTCTGGTGGCATCCTGACTTCCTTGGTCTTTTTCGTTTTTCCCTCACGGACAAAGACGCTCCATCCTTCGACATCTTTCACTCGAAGCTTTAAAATATCTGAAATTCTCATACCGGTGTTAATTCCAAAAAGAAAAAGGATATAATTCCTGTCGCTTCTTGCCTTCAACCATTTTTTTATATCCTGGATTAATTCCTTTTCCCTAATAGGCTGAACTAAATTCATTAGTTTTCACCTCTCATCATTATTTAGAATAAACACCACCTTATGCTAATTGCTAATTAGAATATATTTCCCAATGCTCCGAGAGTCGGCTGAGATCGAGAAATCACACTAGTCATAGTGATTTCAAAAAATCCCCGCTCGATTCGGTCGCTAGTTCCTTTCAGAACCCTCTTTGCCAGCCGCGCTTGGGACTCCATGTCCTCCCCTCGTTAACCAAGGACACTTCATCGTCTTGCAGAAATCGTTCGAGTACATCATTGATAAGGGAAAGATGCTTCTCCCAAAATTTTCTTCTAAAACAATCGTACAAATTTCGACAATAAAAAAAGGCACCAATTTTGGCACCTTTTTTGTCCTGATTTTGTTCGGAATTTCTCCGTTTTTTATCCTTAAATTATTCCTAATGAAGAGGCAAGCATAAATATCGCCATCTTTTTCTTCTCGTAGTACTGAGTCTTTTGCAATCCTAACTCAAGATATATATTTAAATCATTTTGCCTTTCCGGACTGAGATATTTTAATTCAATTATTCTTCGTTCGATAGGATCTAAGCTGTTTTGCAACGCCCTATCCATTTGAATGACCTTAAGCTCATTTTCCAAATCGTTCGGCAAAAGTTTGGGAAATAAACTGCTTATCCCCTTTTCTTTCATTTCCTTTTTGTTTTCCATCTGGATTTTAAGAGCTTTATATTTTATCAATTCCTTAACGACAATTGACCGAATTTCTTTTTCATTCACATCCGGAAAGAAAGATAATTGTGCACTCAACAACTTATCCCTCCCATGATGACTTATCCATTTTCCACTTTTTTAAGTTTAGCTACCCAGCAGCTGCTTTCAATATTTTCTTGAAACACTTTTCGATTATAGCTATCCCTGGTAAATCTTTTTCCGTCGTTTTTTAATTGGGTAAGAGGATACACGATTTCATATCCTCTCTCTTTTAAATCTGCTATTGCTTGTTCAGCTTCATGTTTATGCTGACGGGTGATAACGACTGGACGATAAATTTTATTCATTTGCATACCCAATCAATTTGTCGATATAATTTTTAGCTTTCTGGAGGTCGTCAATGCCGCCTTTTTCTTTGTGCCTTGAAATGTACTTAATGGCATTTCCGATTGCAAAACCCTCAGCAACAGTATACTTGCGATCAGGAAAATGTTGTTCCAGATACCCAATTACATCTATACTGCCTTTATGATAATGAGGTGGTTTATTAACGATATCAATCGACTTATGAGTATGTTTGTCTAAACAACTGTCCATATTCATTCTCCTTTGTATGGATTTCTTTCCTTGTAAAACTCAAGTTCATACTCAATCCCGTGAGATTCTAATATTTTTCTAAGTTTCAAGTTTCTCTGGTATTCTCGGTTGTAACAGTCCTCGAACTTTCTAGATCGATGCAGTAAAAATTGCATCCTTGTTCTGATATATTCAAAGTCGCCTTCTTTAAACGCCTGTTCGACTAGTGGATGGACTTCATAATTTTTGTATGGATTAGGGTTGGCCATATTGCCCCTCCCTCTTTATTTCATAAATTTCCTTTAACTACGACTTACCCCAATAACCTTTTTCAATCATGTGTTTTGCAATAGCATCTTCTCTTGAACCCCAAACCTTACCACTCTTTTCTTTATAAAAAACCAAACCACCTTCAAATCCTAGAAGTTCATATCCTTCATCCTCTAGAAATTTTTTAGTTGCTTGATAAAAATTCATTAATCTTACTCCTTCGCAATTGAATCGAATTGTGACGAAATTATTTTTGAGTTTGTGAAAATTCTATTCACGTTCAACTCGATATTCTTCTAGTACTTTTTCAGCAATATCAGAAACAGTTTTTATTTCGAGTCTTTTTTCCGTTTCGATAATTTCAATTAAGGCTTTTTCATACCGTTCTATAAGATTTTCTAATCGCGGAACTCTTATATCACGTTCATAAGCGTATTTTTTTTTACCAAGCCTTTGGTAATCAGAGTAAGTCATTTCAAAGTCTATTTTTGCCTTTCTAACCTCTTCGTTCTTCAATTGGGCAAGAGATTTCAGTGTTTTTATTTCTTCTTCCAATTGTTTGATACGGTTAAAATCTTTGCGTTCTTGTGTGGTGCGATTCCGTCTGATTATGTCATTTTCAAACTGTAGGTGTTCCACTTCCTCAATTAACTCTCTAACTGTTTCCGTCGTGATAACAAATGTTCCAGCATTTTTAACCATTTCAAATTGCTTTTTAATATGGTCAAGATTCATATAGACCTCCTTAAACTTCCCATTCGGGATTTTCGTAAATATTCCCTAATACTTCTGAACTTTTCAGTGATTGAGCATCACCAGATTCTAAAAAGTAATAGCCCTTTTCAGGAACGTAAATCACAAACGAACAGTGTTCTTGAATCCATTTAACTTCACCAAGACCAAACTCATCTTTAAGGACATCACCTTCATAAATTTCCTTACCGTTTTTATCCTTTAATCCTGTGTATTGCATATAAACGCTTGCCGGGTTTGGTTCGGTTGTACAAGGTAAATGTAATCTGTCCATTTCAAACATTTTCTGAATATCTAAAGCGTACATTCTGAATTTTAATTCCCTCATTTTCACAATCTCCTTTACGTCGCTTTTGGTGTCAACTATGTCTATTCAATGACATTTTCCGACATTTATTTACAATGGTTTGCTATCATGCTAGTCTACAGATGGGACTGATCGCCCCCAGCCCCATCCTTAAACCCGTGCTGGCTCCACAGCGCGGTTTTTTATTTACTTCACATCAACCGGATGATAAGCAAATTTACAGTTCTTGCAATCAAAGCCGGATTCAGGGACAAAGTTATCTTCAAACACTGTATGCAGATCGCAGGTGTTCCAATCTTTTGTGCAGCCGTTACACTTTACTGCCATAATCTCCGAGCACCAGTCATAAAACTGCTGGCGAGGCATTACTGCGTTTTGGATTTTATCCTGGGCATCCCGACTCATTTTTTGAAAGGTATAATCATCAACCAATTGGAAAGCATATTTGAACAATTTCTTTTGAATTTTTTCCTGCTCTTTGGGACTTAACCGGTTATAGACGGACATGACAAACTTCTCCATATACGTCTCTGCCATTTTTAAGCTCCTGTGTTCTTCTTTGGTGAGGTTTCCTCTTTTTGCCCAATCCTCCCTCATGCTCTTGAACTTTGGACCATCAACACCGGCGTTATTAATCCCCAGAACCGATTGCAATACGGAATTCATGACCATAAATTGATTTGTCTCAAATTTATTTAGATAATCTTTCATGGCTTTAAAATCCCATCTTTCACCCAGATATTTCTCCAGCACCTTTTTAGATGATCCTTTTCCCGGCGCTTTATCGCCTTCTTTAACCGTTTTTTCTGCTTTGTTTTGTTGGCCATTATTTCACCCTCCAGTCACCATTCATTACTTCGAATAATAAAACTGCGAATAGCACTGTGCACAGACTCCTTTTACTGCGTAACCATTCGGCCTTTTGCATCTTGGACAAATTTGGGATTCAGCCATCCAAGTGACTTTGCAATCCAAGCACTGTAGCTTTACCTCTTTTTTCTCCTTCTTTACGACAAATGCCTGGCCACCACATTTTCCACATTTTACGCTCATACGGTTCCCTTCTTAACAGCTGCTGTTTTTAATTTGTTGTCTTCCTCAAGTTTTTCGTGAAGCAATTCTCGGAAACACTCCTCACAAAAAGAACTACTCCAATAACGAGCTGGGCGCTCTTTGCATTCAATACATAATTTCGACACTTTCAATCACCTCGGAATTTGATTTGCACAGGTGATAATCTAGTTGAGTCATCTTAATAACGATTAGCTACCTTGCTATTCTTTTTCTTACACTCATGGCAAACTCTTTTTTGTTCTATCACGACAGTCTTTTTCATGGGCAATACATTATGGCATTGACTGCAGCTGACTAATTTCATCTTCCATGCCACCTTTTTTAATATCCTTGGTCCTGGCGCTGATGGTTCACGGCATTCTTTTCAAGATAGGCTTGTTCAATTTCTTCCCAAGTGAACCCTAGCATTTCTCCTAGACCTACGTAAGTATTTAATAAATCCCAATAAAACGCTTCTTCCATCCAAACATTTGTAATCTCTCTATAAACCTTTATAAATTGATACTCTATTGACCTGGCTTTGAAAATTTCTATTTCGTCAGCATGGAACGTAGCATTAAGAATAATTCCTATTTCTAAAACAAAATGAAGACCGTCCACGTACTCTTCGAGCAAAGGATTATAAAACTCCTTATCTTCATCCATCATGCAAGGAACTCTAACTGCCGATGTGTGAGGTAGCTGGTTAACACTCCAAAACTTGAAACCTCTCCATTCATTGGCGCACTCACCAACTTCAGTTAATAATCCTACTAATCTTTTTTGAAATCTATCCTCACCAGGTATTGGAGGATGCTCCTTTTCAATCCGATCCATAAGATTCTTTTGTATTTCAAATAATTTTGCAAAATCCAATTGACTCTCTCCTTTTTCTAAAAAGGGGACAGCATTTGCGCTATCCCCATATTCAATTAAGCAATAATGACAATCTTTCCGTCCTCGATTTCTGATTCCAAAGCAGCTTGTAAAAATTCTTTGATATTTCTCATTGACCTTAACTTCCAAGCTCCTCCGTCCGCTTCGAACAGCGCACAACGCGGGCCGTTTTGCATTCGGAAAATAAATTCACTTTCAGGCTGATCTACTTCGACAAAAGTTCTAAATGGTGCTAATACAACAGGATTTGGAACTTGAACCGTTGCTACTGTGGCGACTCCAACTTTAGCTTGAACAGCTTGGGATATACCATCATCGCCCACTTGACGCACGTTTTCTTCCCGAATATTGCCGACTACCTGCAGCATGATATCCCGATCATCATTTTTGACAAAGGCTGATTGCAATTTGATATTGAATTCTTCCGAGTCGTACCACCTATCAAACGAAAAGGCCGGAAGCATCGCTGAAGCTTTGATGTATTCATTTCGCTGGTAATCCCGGTTAAAGGTGCTAAATGCTATGACTTCCGTTGGGCTTACAATATGGATCATCTTCTGTTCGCTTAGTTGGTCCCCATCAAATCCTGAAATCAAGTAATCTACTAATCCTGAAAGACTACGAACTTGTAATGTATCAGGAGTGAGCTCATTAACCAGATGAAGTTTTTGACTTGAGTAGGTAGATTCACCAATACCAAAGGTTTCCACACTTCCTAATTGAATTAAATACTGCAGGGCTTCTTTAATCATTTTCCATCCTCCGATTTATAAATTATTTGGTTTGCTGCTTTAAATTAATAATCTTATTGCCCTTATCGTCAGCCACGTCACCTTCTGGATCTATGTATGTCTGGCCTTTTGCACCTGATTTTAATTCCGCACCGGTCACCTGACCGTTATTGTCATAATCCATAATGATTTTGGTTTCGATATTTTTAGCAGGTGCCAGGGTGCTCTTAACTTGGACGCTGACATCGGATAATTCCCTGTTCTCGTTGGAGCTGATGCTCACGGTCATGGTAACTTTACGAACCTTCTTAGGGTCCGTATTAGGATCAACTACATTGTCAAGCACCTTTTGTAATTCCTGGTTAAATCTTTCTGCCATTGCACCATTGGCAAAGGTGTTTAAATCCACAATCTTTGACATTATGCTTCCTCCCCTTTGGTTATTTTTGTAACCGTTGCAGTGGCACCGATTAAATCAATCCCACTAACAAATCCTTCACATTTGAATTTAACTTTTTCTATTTCATACCCATGTTTTAAAAGCATGTCCTCAATGGCTGCTTGAACATCAGTCAAATCCAATTCAACTGTAATTACCTCTCTCATGCTCCCTGCCTCCTTTCTAAATTTAAAAACACTCCATATTCTTTCAAAAAAGCTAATTGTACGGTTCCAATAGGGCCATTACGCTGTTTGGCAATAATAATCTCGATGATATTTTTGCTTTCACTTTCTTTGTCGTAATAATCATCCCGATATAAAAATCCTATAACATCGGCATCCTGTTCAATTTGACCGGATTCTCGAATATCGGACATCAATGGTCTTTTATCTTGCCGTTGTTCCACTGCCCTAGATAGCTGACTTAAGGCAATAACATTGACGTCTAGTTCACGGGCTAAATGCTTTAAGGTCCTGCTGATCTCGCTTATTTCTTGCGTTCTGTTTCCACGATGTTTTTCGCTGCCGGTAATTAGTTGCAAATAGTCAATGATGATAACAATTTCTTTTCCCTCGAATTCCCGTTTCATCTTTCGAACCTTAGCCCATATCTCATTGACAGTGACACCCGGCTTATCAAAGATACGTAAATTCATTTGGCCCACTTCGGCAATGGCCATGCTGAGCTTGTCCCATTCATTGCCGGCAATTCTGTTCTTGCGAATGCTTTGACCGAAGATCCTGCCGTTGCTGGCTATCATCCGTTTGAGTAATTGTTTCCTGCCCATCTCCAGAGAAAAAATGCCTACTGCGTATTTTTCCTGAGATGCTACGCCGGCTGCTATATTGAGACAAAAAGCTGTCTTTCCAACTGATGGCCTGGCAGCAATAATAACCAAGTCCTGCTTTTGCAACCCGGAAGTTATCTGGTCAAGTTCGGAGAATCCGGTTGGAATACCGGTAATATCACCCTTTGGATTCTCGAAATCGCCATAAATATCAACCAAGTCATCTTTTATGGAGCCATCGTCATTCGTGCTTTCATCGTCCAAACTGATTAAATCGCTGATAACTGTTTGGATAAGCTCGGAAGGGTTTTCGCCAGCTGCAGACTCTTTGATTTTATTTGCCAGTTTAATTGCTTCTCTTCTTTGCCAGTGTTCATAAACCACTTTTTCATAAAAAGTAAAGTTAGCCGTTGTCGGTACAGCCCCAGACAAATCTGATAAATAGCTAATGCCACCTATCTTTTCGATTTTGTCATTTCCAACACGATCTATGATTGTAACGAAATCGATAGGAATACCTTTGCTGTCCAAGTCCAACATAGTCCACATAAGGTTGAAATGGGCGCCCGGCGAAAAATACTGTGGCTTGAGCCTGGACTCTTTTATTAGTTCAGGTTCGAGAAGTAAACTTCCTAAAATGGCTTGCTCAGCTTCAACGCTGTATAAAAACAGTTCCTCCATCCGTATCAACCCAACCCTAAAATTTCCCTTATTTTTGCTTTTGATTGTTCAATCGATTTCTTCTCTTCATCGGTATACTCAGAAACTCTTATAACCGACTCTAAATACTTACGAGTTTCCTCGGCGTCCGGTATGGCATTCATTCGGTCAAGTACCTTGGACTTTTCATTGATTAAATCAGCGACCTTGGGAGGATATTTGTTTTCTCGACAATAGCGAAACAAGTTATCTTTGAGTCTTTCAAAATCGTAATCTTTGATGGCCAAATGCCAGGAATCTATCTTGCTTTGATTAATTTCAAATTGCTCATAAAAGGCATTTATGGTTTGCAAGAGTTCAAAGGTTTCTTTTTTGCTAATCATCTAAGTTAAAATCCTCCTTCCTGACCGTCTTTTTACGATAACCGGATGCCGGAGAAGCTCGTTTTTCTTTAAAAGCAAGGACAGCTGCACGAACCTGTTCGACTGTTGAATACTTCTTTTCAGCCCAATCTCTTAGAATCTGCTCGACGTAGCTCCACCTTTTTGCGCCGTTCTCCACTGCTAGTTTCATAGCCTCTATGACTATTTCGGGAGATAGATCGTCGCACCAATCATAAATTTTTTGTGCCATATGGCTGCCAATAGTTCCAAATCCATTCTGTTCAAAAAATACAACCGGATTTGAATCCTGGACGGGTTCTTCTTCTTCTTCTTCTTTATCTCTGTAGTAATCTCTGGTTATTGGTGTGTTCAAGTTGGCCACTTCCTCTGTCCATTCTGAACACTCCGTCTGTTCATTTTGAACAGGTGGTCTGCTCATATCTTCGAGAAGTTCGTAGTTTAGCCGATACCATTTTGTATTATCGATTTTCATTTTGTTGTAATTGCCAATAATAATTAAATTCCCTTTTTCTAACTTGGTGATAATCCTTCTGATTGTGCTTATGGACCAGAATGGAAATTGCTCTTGCCAGTCCTCATAAGTGTTATAAACCCATTTATGATTATCACGAATGTTGTTGCTTTCCTTTAACCAATAATGTAATTGTTGGATGAATATCGCCTCATTTAGCCCGACTCTCGTTGCTAAGGAAGGAAGGACTAGTATTGGGCTTTCATCTAGTAAGAGTTTGCTCACCTTCTTTTCCTCCTTTCTCTGGTTTCATCTGCTCGATCACAGATGGCAAACGGCCCGTCTACCCGAATGAATTGATAATTTGGGTAACGAAGCAAATAATCTCGAACAGCTGCTTGAAATGCTTGTTCTGTCCTGTTATCTTTTTCCCTTAAAATTTTTTCCGGTAACAAAACTTTTGTACGTGTGTAGGTGATCATTGTGATATACTAAGCCTCAATGAAAATATGAAGATGCTGCTGTTTATTTTGAGGCAGTTTGTCGCGAATGTTTTCTGCCATGTCCTGGCATTCAGATACGCTTTCGGCAAAAATAAAGGCTTTATGCACAATCTGAAAATTCCCGTTAATTTTCAAAGCAAAATCAACATGAAATAACATACTAACCACCCTTCTTAGATTTTCGGTGCGCACCGTAATGGCCAAGAACGCTGGGGGATGGGGAAACAGTTCCTGACCATTACGGTAAGACCGAAATAATGCTACGGCCTTACATCTTTCTGAACTCCTTTTCTGCTTCCATATCTCCGATAATGACTCCAAAAATGAAACAGATCATCATCAAGCAATAGACAACAAATGGATTCATTACACTAACACCTTCTTTTCAATTAATAACCTGAAGGTTTCTTTTCCCTTTGGTGTAATCAGTGTTTGAACACCAGCTCTACCATTCTTTTCAAAATCTTTTATATCAAGGAGTTCTGGAACATATTGTGCATACGGCTTCAACTTATCTCTTTGGTCCCTATAAATATATTTGTTGTCAAGTAACCATTTAATAAAGTCTCTCTCTTTGACATGAATTTCTTTTGCTGTATCTCTGAAATTTGTTAGTAGATTTCTATTTACAAGCGCATCGAAATATTGCGCTTTTGGTTTCATGATAGAAATCTGCTCATTTTGTTTTCGAACGGTTTCAAGTGTTGTCTTAAACATTAATTTTGTGTGGTCATCCGCAAACGGTAAGTATGTATTGATAAACATGTCATCATTGCTAATATAACCGCCTGTTTTTCGGATTGTAGGTAACACTTCATCAAAGATCCAAACTTCGAATTTTTCTGCAGAAGGTAGTTTAGATTTTGTTATTAAACGATATAGATTGCCTTCATTGATAAATTTCTTCTGCTGCCTGCCACCAGCTGTAAGGACCTCGTGAAACGCTACCCCCTCTGGTCGACAGTGTTTAGCTATTGCATCATGTGGATTTGAATATCCTAATGAAATTGCTGCTTCATTAGCTCCAAAAAATTCTTTTCCGTTTATCATCAAAACCGGAAGTTCTCCAAAAATGGGATGATTAAAGTTTTTAATTTCATTCATCACTCTATTGCCTCCACTCTTTTATTGAACAACAGATACCCAAATATCAAATTCATCATGTTCCTTTGAGGAAATAAGGAGTGTCTGGCCCTTGGAATCTATCGAAAATGCGAATTTACTATCGGTCACTTCAATTGAATTGGATTCCTCGAAATAGACTGCTAATGCATAACCTACTTCTTGGTCAATCAAATCAAGAATGGTGAGCTTTACTGCGCCGTCCCAACCAAGAATCGTTTCTTCGGAATTATTAAAATGCAAAGCTACTGAAATCTTTGCTAGTTTATTAGTTTCAAAAAAATCGCGAGCTTCCTCGATAGAACAGAAGTTTAATATTTTGATTTCTGTATTTTCATATGCTTTAACAGCGCTAAAAACCTTTTCTGTTCCATCGATATGATTAATATTTCCTTTTTCGACATCGATAAGGATGTCCATAATTGAGTGAAATAAATTGGCTTGATCTAAATTTTCTTTCATTTCGACATTCTCCTCTATTTTTCTATTTTTTTACTATTGTTTTTTCAAAAGAACAGATATTAACCTATATTTCAGCACAACGATTCGACAAATTTTCGTCAAAAAAATGTGAGGTTTTTCAACCTCGGAATTATTTAATCTTTCACCAATCCCTATATGTGTTTCTGGACAGCCATTCCCGGGCAAGAGCTCTTTCGTCGGAACCGCCAGATCGTTCTGAATAAGTTAGATCTTGAATAAAAGCCCCAACCAATTTAGCGACATTTGTGTTTTGACCATCAGCGATTTCCTTGAGAAATTCGTAATCATCATTATTGATATCTACTTTTATTATCTTCATGAGTGATTACCACCACTGCCCGCGCCGATCATAGTGCCACCAGGTATCGTCATAGTAGACTTTTAAGCAATCTTCTTGCTTGTCGTATTTAACTTCGCGGACATTCGGCAACGAATATTTTTTTTGATTCTCTGTTCCCCAGGCTTTCATGTGCCGGCGATGGATCTGCATGAACCAATCAAAATGCTCCGGGCTAAGCTGGAACTTATCTTTATAGACAATATCAGCTGCTAGATTGGCTGCTTTTTGATATCCAGCTCCATAAGTGTTTCTAAGCGCATCGGTAAAAAATGTTTTTTGTCTTTCATCAAGCTTCTTACCAGCGATTAATTCAACATATTCAATGACATCCTGAAGATGTATTAAATGATCAGTGTTCATCATCTATACCTCCTACCCCATATATTTCTTAGCCAATGCCGGATACTTATCTGCAATCTGCTCATGCATGAGTTTTTTATAGAGCATTAAACGCTCATTGCGATATTTGTGAGATCTAGGAGGTACTTTCGTTGGATGAACTGACATTTTTTGATTAACCTTTTTAAGATAATAAGCAATCCGATGAGTCACATCTTTTTCCACTTCCAAACCCTCCTCAAGAGCTCTTTTTAGTGTCCTGTTGTTGGGTTCTTTGCTGCTCTGCTACGTACCTTAATACTCCCGGCAATAAATGTTTTTCGACCGCACGCGCTAACTTCTCAGCTGGTACCTTAATCATTTGATCGCCTCCTTAATGATGTATATGTGGATCCGTCTGTCCGCCTTTCATGACAGGTTTGAGTATTGGGTAAAATATACTGATAATAATTTGTTGCTATTTTAGAAACAAATTTAACAAAAAAAATCTTTTATTTCGCATTGTAATACACTGGCTAGTAACGGTAACTGCTCTGCCTTAAATGAATAATCACCATTTTCATATTTTAAATATGTTGAAGCACTTTTAAATCCTAATTGACTAGCAACGTTTTGCATACTGAGCTTCAATTCTGTTCGTCTTTCTTTGATGTACATGAGATTCACAGTACTCATTTTGCACCTCCGATACGTTTCTAAATTAGCAACACCTTGTAATTTGATTATATGTTTCTATTTTAGAAACGTCAATAGTTTTTGTTGCTTTTTTAGAAATATTTTTATTTCCGTTTTGGAAACATGATAAAATTAAACAAAGATAAATTGATATAAGAATTGGTGGTGAAAAAATGTCAGAGAGTATTGGTAATCGTATAAAGCGTTTAAGAGAAGAAAGAGAATGGTCTCAACGTGAATTAGCCGACCGTGTAGAAATTAATTACAGTGTCATTAATAGGATTGAACTAGATAAACGGCCGGTAAAGGACCATGAGATTAGCAAATTCGCTGATGTCTTTTCAGTCACTACCGATTTCCTGATGGGAAAAACTAATGATAGAAATGAATTAGACAATCAATCAAAAATAATCAATCATGATGAGATTTACGATTCACTTGCAGAAATAACCAAGCTTGCTAAAAAATACGGCCTCGAGCAATTAGGTTTTTTCGATATCGAGGAATGGAAAAACCTTGGACCAGAAGAAATCCAATTACTTGATGCACAATTTAAAGCAATTGCTGATATGGCTAAGAAACGCAACGAGAAAAAATAAGACACCTAGAACATTAATTTAGTTCTGGGTGTTTTTGTACGACGACATTAATTACAAAAATTAATACATATGGAGGCATGAAATTGGCTAGTTACCTTTATGTTTATTCTTTAAATACTGCCGAGCAACCAGATTTGTTCTTTTCGGAAGAAGGAAAATTAAAATTAACTTATCTTCAGGAACAAATGGATAACAATAAAGCTCCGATAAATGTAGAAGGTTTTTTCGAAGGGCAAGGTTTCGGTAAAATACAACGAACTACACTTATGGATAGAAATGCCATTCAAAGTTTTTGTGTAACATTAGGAAGTTTAGGAAATTTCAATGAGGCAAAATTTTCGGATGATACTTTTACCACCGAAAAAAGACAGCATAAATATTATTCAAAGTCCAAAATATTCATTACAGATCAAAGCGATTTTATTATAATTTTTGATAATTCTATAGAAGAAAGGGAAAAGGCAAAAGTAAAAGCGCAAGTAGAATCTTTAGGTTTTGAAACCACTAGTTTTAGGATTACTGACAAATTGATTAGGTCGATACAAGCTAATTATCAATGGAGTGCTGCCACTTTTAACAAAATAGTAAAACACGGAGACAGCACAAGGAGAGTATCTTTTGTTATTGACCCAGCTAATGATACTGATCCATCTCTAGTTCAGGAGCAATACAGTGAACATGGAGAAATGTCACATATAAAATTTGAAATGCCTTATTCTCAAGAAGGTGCTCCTAATCTTGTTTCAGTTACATTATATTCTGACAAAAATAGAATAATAATTAACGAAGAAGAATTTTCCAATAATGATATGTTCAATAATTTTGTTGTATATTTAATACAAGAATTATCTAGGTTACAACATCAATAGTTCAATCTAAGGAGGGTTAGATTTTGAACTTTAATCTTTTTCAAACCAATAATATAAAGAAATTGACTAAGCTCGCAAAAAAGAAACCTAAGTTCTTATCTAAAAAAGAAGAAGTGGACATCTTCCATGTAAACAAACTTAATGAAAAACATTTACATCTTGTGTTTTATATTTCGGATGAGTATCAATTCGGTACAAAAAAATCTGGGGAAAAACTTAATGTTCCTTTCGATCAATACGTAAATACATTTATATTTTTTGATTCTGATTATTTATTAATTGAATCGATTAATGATAAATATACTGAATTAATATCTAATTATATAGAACTGCAAACAAGTTCAAAAATAATTAAAAGTAAATTAAACAATGGAGAAATATCCAAAATTGCTTCTAGACTAAATGGATTTGTAAAGGGATTAGAATATTCAGATGGCGAGGAAGAATACAGCGTAGAATCTATGCCTTTGGAAAAGCTACTAAATTTGATGTCTGAGAATGTTTCAATTGATTTCTTATTATTAAATGTGGAAGATAAATTAATTTCAATCACAAATTACAATAAAATCTCTGTTAATAACAGCGACGAAGATTACCTGATAAAATTTACTGGGGAAATAGTACATGCGATTAGTTAATCTTGCAGTTCAGATTTTAATTCCAACAATAATTTCTATACTAGGAGCTTATTTAGGCGGTTTATTTGATAGCAATAATAAAATTACTATTTATTGGGTATGTGGTGTATTATTAATTGGATTTATCAATACTTACATTGCTTCTAAACTATACAAGTGCCAGGACGATTTGGATATCGCTAATGATAAAATTAGTAGACTATTGATAAAAAAGGAAATAAAGTCTACAGGCTTTGACCTTACAATTTTTCCTAAAGTTATTGGTGATCGCTTTCAAATCAATACAAGGCATAACATGCAAATATATATTAATGCGGTTCATCCTACAACTAAACTGCCAAGTTTAGAAATAAAATCAAATAAAAATATTAATATCAATGTTAATAATACAAATATTAACTCAACCAACCACTTGAGAAAGTTTATTTATCTAATTCCTGACAATTTCCTTACCAACCTTTATTCATCAAAGAGGTTTTTTCTCTATGACTTGGAGATTGAGCCACATGATAGAGGAATATTAGAATTAACCATTATTGCTGAGTCTGAAGAATTTAAAACAGAACTTACTTATAATTTAAATTGTATATAGCCCAAAAATGGGCTTTTTCTTTTTATTGTAAAAGCGAACAAATGTTTGTATAATTTTATCGAAAGGTGGGACTTTTGGTGGAATTATACAAAAACACATATAAAACGACAGCCCTAGAGGATTGGGTGACAAACTTTTATACTCGTCTAAAAATCCTACATCCACGCCAAATAAACGAGGAATACATAGCCCGAGTCTATAACATTTTTATTAATCGGTGGGAATTACCATCGAAGTATTTAGTAAACGGAAACTTTCGAGGAATTTATATCAATCAACGTAAGTCAAAGGATCAGCAGCGAGAAATTTTCTTCCATGAGCTCTGTCATATTCTTAGGCATACCGGTGTGCAAACCATGCTGCCGGCAGCGTTTCGTGAACTGCAGGAATGGGATGCCAGGCATTTTACTAAGTATGCTGCTATTCCACGTCATATGCTTAAGTTTATTGATTTTGAGGACCCGTATGTAATTGACCAAATGGCTTCCCTTTTTAGTGTTACTCCCGAGTTATGTGAAGAACGACTGGTGCAAATCAAAAATCGATGTATGTCTTTTAGTTTTGTGGCAGAAAGCCGGCATATATATGAAGTGTAGAATTTACCAAGATAACTTATTACTAAATTTATATATCATTAATGTGGAAAGGAGGAAAAATAATGAGAGCTGTAGATTACGATCGTGTCTCAACGGATGAGCAATTTAAGCAAGGATACAGTATCGATTCGCAGAAAGAGTTAAATGGTAAGTTTATAGAATCGCAGAAATGGGTGCATGTTGATTCATATGTGGATGACGCCAGCGCGAAGTCATTGAAAAGGAAAGATATGCAGCGTTTAATTAAAGATGCCAAGGAACGGAAGTTTGATGTTGTTGTATTTTATAAGCTTGATAGACTTGTCCGCTCAGTAAGTGACCTGGATACACTTTTAAAAATATTCGATGCGCATGATATTGCTATACGGTCCGTAACTGAGCCATTCGACACCACTACCGCTATGGGTAGGTTTCTTATTACACTAGTTGCCGCAATCGCTCAGTGGGAGCGTGAGACGATTTCTGAGCGTGTTACAGTAAACATGTTATCAAAAGCAAATAAAGGTGAGCGTAACGGTGGCCGTGCCCCTTTTGGCTATCGATTGAAAGACGGTGAACTGGAGATTTCTGAAAGGGAAGCAAACATCCTAAAAGATGTATTTCATCTTTATATTTCTGGAAAGGGTATTCGAACTATAGCATTATATTTACAGCAATACGGAATTTATAAAGATATCCGAACAATTGGAAGATGGCTCGAAAATCCTGTTTATACTGGCCGACTTAGATGGGGTAAAAATTCAAAAATGGATACGATTTTGTATGAGGATTATACACACTCGGCTATTATCGACGATGAGACTTTTGAAACAGTCCAGCAGCTGCGTAACAAAAGAACGATGGAAGGAAAAAAAGCGACTTCACCCTTTCCTTTTTCAGGTGTTTTGCGTTGTGCTCGATGTGGGGGTCCGTTGTCGGGATATTTTCGAAAAGCAAAGGGTAGCAAACACTATGTATGCATCAATAGAAAGAATAAAGGTACCTGTGACCTTCCACAATTTACGGAGCCAGCATTAACCAAAACGTTTTTGGATGAACTGACTACAGATGATCCGGAACGATTCCTCCAGCTATCTAAGGACTTTAACATCGAACAAAAAGAGCAGGATGACCAAACGCATTTAATTAAAGAATTAGAGCGCGAATTGGCTGCCATTAAGACACGTAGAAAGAACTGGTTAATGGCTTTAGGTAACGGAATAATGACTCAGGAAGATTATTTATCCTTGACTGCTGAAGACACAAAAAAAGAACAGCTTATTAACGAGCAGCTGGCCGAGATAGCACCGCCAGAAGTACGGTATGACCGGGAAGAAATTCTATCTTTGCTAACATTTATCCCCCGTGCTTGGGATACGGCTAATGATATGGAAAAGAAAAACTTTATCAATGATTTGTTTGAATCCATTATTGTGGATGTGCCAAGTGATTATTACCGGGCCCCGGGTAAGACACCCAGCGTTATCATAACAGAAGTGAAATTCTTGTAAAATATTAAACTCCTTTGTTGTCGCTAGGTGTTGCCATGGCCATGAACCTGTTCGGGCACGGAATTGCTTTATCGGGTGATTTTGTCATTCAAGCTGCACCTAAACTGACATCTGATGCCGCCGGGATCCCCATCCAAGATGTCATCGATGCCAGTATTCCTTTAGTATTTATCATGGGTATTGTGACAACAATTGCGGCCTTTTATTTCCTGCGCCGGGACATGAGGCGTGGAATTCTAAAGGCCGATACAACGATGATCTCCGCTTCTGATGCTAAAACCACACAGCCGGGGCTGCTTTCTCTCTCCCAGAAACGATTCTTTGCCATATTAGTTCCTTTATTATTTGCCGCTGACGTTGCTGCTATGACAATCCTAGATTTAACCGGTGGAGATGCAACAGCTTTGATTGGCGGAACCTCGATATTAATTCTTCTGTTAATCTCATTGACAAGTTATAAAAATGAAGGTCTTGAGAAAACAACAAGTTACTTGATTGAAGGCTTCCAATTTGGCTTTAAAGTCTTTGGTCCGGTCATTCCAATTGCCGCTTTCTTCTACTTGGGAGATGCCGGCTTTACGAAAATCATCGGCGAATATCTGCCGAAAGCATCCCAAGGAATAGTCAACGATCTAGGTCTGGCCCTTGCTAACATCGTACCGTTAAGCAAGGCGGTTGGAGCCGTTACTCTGACTGCTGTTGGTGCTATTACCGGACTTGACGGCTCAGGATTTTCCGGTATCTCACTAGCTGGTTCAGTTGCTTCTCTTTTTGCCGTCGCGATTGGAAAAGGTGCGGCTACCCTGACTGCGCTAGGTCAAATCGCTGCCATCTGGGTTGGCGGTGGAACCCTTGTCCCTTGGGCCCTCATCCCGGCGGCGGCAATTTGTAATGTTGACCCCTTCGAACTTGCACGGCGAAATCTTCTCCCTGTCGTGATCGGACTTGTGGTGACCACGATAGCGGCAATGTTTCTAATCTGAATTTCCAAATGGGGCTGAAAATCTTCAGCCTCTTCTATTTGTTCCAAATGTTTTATAAATGTTAAAATAGTATGAAAAATAGGTTAATTTTTATAGTAAAGACTGAGAGGGGGATTTACATATGTTAGATGACTTGTTTGCTAAATTGGAAAACTCCTATGAGGAAATGGTCACCATTCGCCGACATCTTCACCAGCATCCTGAACTATCCTTTCAAGAATACGAAACGGCCAAATTTATTGTTTCCTTTTATGAAAAACTTGGAATTGAAGTGAACAGCAATGTCGGAGGAAATGGTGTAGTGGCAAAGGTTTATGGTAAAAAGCCGGGTAAAACCGTGGCATTGCGAGCAGATTTTGATGCCCTGCCGATTCAGGATGAAAAGGATGTCCCATATAAATCAACAGTGCCAGGAGTTATGCATGCTTGCGGACATGATGGGCACACCGCCACCCTCCTGCTCCTTGCCAAAGCATTGAATGAACTTAAGGACAATCTCGAAGGAACCTATGTGTTTATTCACCAGCATGCAGAGGAATATGCCCCAGGTGGTGCCATATCGATGATTGAGGATGGCTGCTTGGAAGGTGTGGATGTAATCTTTGGCACTCACTTATGGGCAAGCGTGCCAACTGGTACCATTCAATATCGAACTGGCCCTATTATGGCGGCTGCTGACAGGTTTGAAATTGAAATTCAAGGTAAAGGCGGGCATGGCGCACAGCCTCATACTACAAAAGATGCGATCGTGACAGCCTCCCAGCTCGTCTTAAATCTTCAGCAAATTGTGAGCCGCAGGGTTAACCCGATTGATTCGGCCGTTGTTACCATTGGATCTTTTACTGCACAAAATGCCTTCAATGTCATTGCCGATAAAGCAAAGCTTATCGGAACGGTGCGGACCTTCAATGAGGGGCTTAGAAGCTTTATTGAAGAAGAAATCGAACGAATTGTCCACGGCACCTGTTATATGTCAGGCTGCACTTACGACTATAAGTATTATCGCGGTTATCCTCCAGTGGTCAATCACGCCAAGGAAACGGAATTCCTGGCTTCCTGTGCTCGCCTTGCAGCAGAAGTAAAAATCGTGGAAGAGACCGAACCGGACATGGGAGGAGAAGATTTTGCCTATTATTTGCAAAAGGTGCCGGGAACCTTTTTCTACACCGGTGCAAAGCCGGAACGCGGTGATGCTGCTTACCCGCATCACCATCCACGATTTGACATCGATGAAAAAGCCATGCTGATTGCTGCCAAGACATTGGGAACAGCAGCCATAAAGGTGCATAACGAATAAATGAAAACTCGGCATTGTCGAGACCGTTAGGATGAAGACATGGACGTAGAAAAGATTGCAACACAATTATCAAGGAAGGAAAAGTGTGTTGCACACTTAGGTTGACTTGCCTCCCTGTTAATTGGAGAGGAGGGCACTCGACTCCTGCGGGATACAGAGGTCACTGGAGACCCCGCAGGCGCTTTTAGCGCTGAGAAGGCTCCAGGAGCTCCCCGCGGAAAGCGAGTGCCCGGAGCGGAAATCAACAGGCCATTTTGCAGGGATAAACAACAAAAGTTCGGTAATTTAAGTTTGGACAAAATAAAAAAATGCCGAGAGAAATACCCTTTATCGACAATCTGAACCCCCTGTACTTTATTTAAAGCTCAGGGGTTTTTTGCAAAATTCTTAACCGATAAGCGTTCATCGCCGTTTCGCCTAATGTTTTCATTAAGTTGTTATTGGCATATGCTCCAACAAAGGCACCGATCCCGGGAACAAGCTGAAGCATTTTGACAAAATCAATATAATCCCGATATTCCTGCTGAAACTTCCGCCAATCCATTTCCACAAGAACCTGTTTTCGCTCCTCCCAGTTTTCAATCTCAGATAACGTATTTCTGCGGATTTCATCGCTTGAAAAAGCAAGCTGAAAGACATGAAGAATAAATAGCCTTTCCTCATATTCCTTCGTATTAAAGCCATAAACGGATGCTGCATCAAATAGAAATTTCATCTTGATAGATAACAGCAAAGGAAAGTCTGCAAGTCCCAACAATATTCCTCCGGCCCCTGTACCGGCTCCTTCCACCATCGCTGTTTTTTGGTAAGTAGAAATTTTCTTGCGAACTAATTCATCTCTTTCTTCAAGAGTTAACCCTTCTGCAGCGTTTCTGTTGGTGGTCATTTGCGAACCAAATAAAGTAGCCTTTACCATTGTTTTAATGCTGTCCGTCATGACTTCATGAACTTTTTCGGGGATGATTTCATTGATTTTCCCCTGCGCCTTTTTCGAAATCCTGTTCATCATTCCTGACCGTCTCGTCAATTTTCGTTTCCAATCTTGAACTTCATCATATACCTTTAATTCATAATCGTTCATCAAACCTCACCTCACCATACTAATTTTATGCGTAAATACGTAAGAATCAGCATTTTGTTTTCAAAAAAACCCCCTTAGCCTTAGCTCAAAGGGGGTTCATACTATCCTTCAATCTATTTTTACTGTAAAAATATACAAATAGGACGTTAAACAATAGGCCTGCGGCAAGCTCCAATAATGCCAGGGACATTTCTCCCTTTAGAAGTATAGACAGGGCAAAAACGATGTTTTCTATTGTTAAAACGACCATCAGCAATAAATGAAAAGCTTCGTGCTTGTGTTTTTCAGCAACCGGATAAAGGTCGACCCACAGCTTGTTTTGGTGGTGATGTATAAGCGGAAGCAGTTGAAATCCAGTTAAATATAAAAACAAAATACTGATGATAATTTGTCCAAATCCAAACGAAATAAAATAAATCCCTAGTATGCCAATAGCCGTTAACCTGAAAAACAGTCCGAGATAATCCGATGACCGCAAAAAAGTCCGTGCATACAAAGAGAGATACGTATTTTCTTGTGAAAAGCGAATCCCCCCCAAGAGAAAATCTAGGCATTTTCTTCTTTTTACCGTATCCTTTAGTTTTGGTACATCTGTAAACATATTCGCAAGCCGATAAAAGGAAGCCATTCTTTTTTCTTCCTGGTCAATTAATAAATCCCATTTTAACCCTAGGGTTTTTGTACTGTTATGGAAAAAGAAAAAATACAAAACCATAATCAAAACAATTACCAAAAGGATCACAAAATTTGCCTGTTTAAACAACAGATAGGTCAGCAAGAGATTAATGAAATATCTCACAGTCAGATCCCATTTATGTACTGATGTCTGAACAAAATAAGAAATCCGCCAGCTGACTATTAAGTTCCATCCCTTGATGAGAAAAAGAACAATGAAAAACGGGAAAAACAAGCGAAAGCCAGTGCTGCTTATATGTGCATACATTGGCATAAGAACTGCAAAAATGAGTAAGAGTATGTAGCCTTGAAGAACAAAGCTGACGAATCCAGAACGAAGAAAATACCCTTTTAATTTATCTTCTAACGGAAGCAAAAAGACCTTATCAGCTTCCAACAAAAAATTATAAACTGGGCTGTACGTTAAGAAAAAACTAATAAACAGAGCAAGAATGATTTCCGCCGGAAAATCAGTAGATAATGTTTTAATCCACTCCTGATAATAATAAGCACCGCTGCCGATTAGAAACAATAAAACAATGACAAGATGGCCATTGAAAATATAGCGGAGATATGTGCTCAAATCTTTAACACGCCGGCCTGCCCGTTCCTTCCAAAATTTCACCGCATCAAACATAATTTTCTTCCTTTGTTAATTGAATATAAATGTCATCTAATGATGCGGAAGGCATCGAAAATTGGTCCCTAAGCTCTGAAAGTGTCCCTTTTGCCCGAATTTTCCCTTCATGCAAAATAACAAACCGGTCGCAATATTTTTCTGCAGTGGCCAGAATATGGGTCGACATTAAGATTCCCGCTCCATTTTCTTTCATTTTCCTCATTAAATCGAGCAATGATTGGATTCCGAGCGGGTCGAGGCCGACAAACGGCTCGTCTACAATATAGAGCGATGGCTGCACTAGGAACGCGCACATGATCATCACCTTTTGCTTCATCCCTTTAGAAAAATGAGCTGGAAACCACTTTAGGCGCTTCTCCATCCGAAATTCAGTGAGTAATGGCGAAACACGAACTTTATAGTCCGTTTCAGAAAGCCCATATGCCATTGCTGTTAAGCGCAAATGTTCCTCCAATGTTAATTCTTCATATAAAATTGGTGTTTCCGGAACAAACGTAAACATTTTACGATAGGCCTCTTTATGATTAGTGATAGTTAGTCCATTTATTTTTATGACACCATGATGTGGTTCCATTAATCCGATGATATGCTTGATAGTTGTACTCTTTCCTGCGCCATTCAAGCCAATTAGGCCAACCATTTCTTTTTCTTTCACCTCAAAAGAAACGTCTTTTAAGACCGGATTCCTTGTGTAACCGCCAACTAGATCTTCAATCGTTAATAAAGACATTTTTTTAAGTCCTTCCCGTAATGATTTCCTTTATTTTAACAAATCGAACCCAATAAAAATAGAAATTCAATTTTATTTGTATATTTCCTTATCAATCGGACATCATAATATTCGAAGGGGAGTTCACTTGATGAAGTGATTCATCAACCATTTGAAATGAGGTGTCTACAAAAGACAATATCCGTTTCAATCCAAAGAGCTTCTAAAACGTTTCAGATAAGGGGATGGTTGTTTTGTACAGTGTGCATGGTAACCATTTGAAGTTCAAATAACACCAGGTTTTTGGATAAAAAACTGAAAATGAGGTGTTTGTCGCAGACATCGTCCGTTTTTAAAGGTGAGAAAACCGATAAAAACAAATAGGGGATGGTCAGCTTGAACAATGATGTTTCTTTATAACAACACTCTACTGTAAAATGAGGTGTTTATCAAAGAACACTCCTATTGAACGTCAAATTTGAAGCAATTTCCCCTTCGAGAGGGCGGGATTCTAAGCGAATCCTGCTCTTTTCTTTTTTGTCTGAAAGTTTTATGGTAAAATATACAAAATATTTATTGAAAGGGTTGTCAACAATGAGCGATTGTATTTTTTGTAAAATTGTAAATGGTGAAATTCCTTCCGCAAAAGTATTTGAAAATGAACATGTCCTAGCCTTTATGGACATTAGTCAGGTGACAAAAGGTCATACACTGGTAATCCCTAAGATACATAAAGAAAATGTCTTTGAACTGACGCCTGAAATCGCCAGAAACCTATTCGAAGTGGTCCCTGCCATTGCTAATGCTTTAAAACTGGAATTTGAACCGCCCGGTTTAAATACCATTAACAATAATGGCGAGTTAGCTGGACAAACTGTTTTCCATTACCATATGCATTTAATCCCCCGTTATGGCAAAGGAGATGGCCTTGGTGTAGTGTGGAAAAATAATCAAAGTGACTATACACCACAAATGCTAATGGAAATGGCGGCAAATATTGCCAATAGATTGTAGGCCTGTACAGTAAGTTGTCTGAAAATTATTTCTTTCTTATTATTATCGTAATATGTTATAATGTGTATAAATTCTTCGCTGCAGGCAATGAGTGCACTGCAGGAGGAAAAAAGCTTTTAGAAGAGCAGAGGAGAGATGAGAAATGAAAACAAAAAACCTTGTCATTTTAGCACTTTTAGCGGCAATTGGATTTGTGTTGCACGCGGTAATGCCGGCTTTTCTGACCATTAAACCTGATATGATGCTGGCGATGATGTTCTTAGGAATTATTCTTTTTCCGGAAATCAAAAGCGTTATGCTTTTGGCGATTGTAACAGGAGTATTATCTGCTATCACCACTCAGTTCCCTGGGGGACAATTTCCAAATATCATTGATAAGCCCGTCACTGCATTAGTCTTCTTCGGTTTATTTTTAGCATTAAAAAAATACCGCCATTCTATTGTAAGTGTTGGTGTTTTGACAGCGATAGGAACGATTGTGTCCGGAACTGTCTTTTTAACATCTGCCTATTTCTTGGTTGGTCTGCCTGGCCCATTTGCAGCGTTGTTTGGCGTAGCTGTTTTACCTGCTGCTGCCATCAATACCGTCACAATGGTTATCATTTACCCAATCGCGCAATCGATTGCTAAAAGAACTAAATCATCAACTGTTTCCGTCATTGAAAAGTAATGACAGGTAGTTAAGAAAAGAACCCTTAAGGGTTCTTTTCTTAAATTCACTTTAGAAAAAATAGATAAACAATAAGGCTAACACTAAAAAGATTCCCCCGCCGCTAGCGCAGACAGCTGCCCTTTTCTTTATTATTTGTTTAGGCGGATATACGCCCGGTCTCGTTAAATCTATGACAAACTTACCTGTACCCATGAAAAAAATGGTACTTAGAACAAAAAACATGATAGCAGCACTTTTCATAGTAAGATCCCCCTGCAGGATTCCGAATTTTCTTAATGTTGTAATTATTTATATGATTTTCTGGCCATACCTATGAAATATTTAATAACACTATATAAGGAAATTAAATTTTTAACAAAAATATTCAAAAAGTTTCCATTTTTCGTATAAATCAATTATAATAAAATAGAAATCATACAAACAATTTAAATATCAATATAAAATTATCGTAATTTCTAAAAATTTTGTGAATTTTTTCTTTATTAATTTTTATTTTATTGGCATAATGAAAATAGAGTAATAATAAAGTAGGTGAAAATGGAGATGACGGAGAAACAATATTCGGCCAAGGAAGCAATGATTTTTAGTCAAAGAATTGCACAATTAAGCAAAGCGTTATGGAAATCAATTGAAAAAGACTGGCAACAATGGATAAAGCCTTATGATTTAAATATTAATGAACACCACATTCTTTGGATTGCATACCATTTGAACGGTGCATCTATTTCCGATGTAGCAAAGTTCGGGGTCATGCATGTCTCAACAGCTTTTAACTTTTCAAAAAAATTAGAAGAACGGGGCTTGCTGAAATTTTCTAAAAAGGAAAATGACAAACGGAATACCTATATCCAATTGACACCAGAGGGTGAAAGCATTCTCCTGCAATTAATGGAAACCTATGATCCAAATGCCTACTCAGCATTTACCGGCGCTCTGCCTTTAAGGGAATTATACGGAAAATTTCCGGACATCATTGAAATGATGGCGATTATCCGGAATATTTATGGACAGGACTTCATGGAGATTTTTGAACGTTCCTTCCATAATCTTGAAAGCAAGTTTGTTGAAGAAGACGGGAAACTAAAAAAATTAGAAGAAAAAGAACAGGAACTTGCTTAAATAACTAAATAAATTTTTCAATTTCCTGAAAAAGTGGTTTGTATAGATTCTGTGATAGACATGCCTTGACGGTTTGTCCTATATCCAGATTTTCTGGCATAGAGATTGAAAGCTCAGCAAAAAGCGGATGAAAGTATACGTACCCTTCCGCTTTTTGTTCTTCCAATTTTTTGCTCAATCTGTCACATATGGAATAAAAATGTTTCACTTCTGATTCGGATAGGCCGGCTTCAATAATCAGCCGGCTGAACTTCTTGGATGGATGGTCCAATACCTCTAACAACAGCTTTTGATGGTATTCAAGCATATTGATTTTTTCAGCCAGCATTTCAAATTTATCCATGAAAAGCCCCCCTTTTTCCATATTATTCACCTTTTTGGGACTTGGATAAACGTATTTCATTATTTACCTATCTGGCATAAAAATCTGAGAGCCTTCCATTCTTTTTGACTATCTTTTTAGTAAATTTTTTGGTAAGGTAAAATGGAGCAGAATCTGTGGGGAGGGATTTCTTAATGATCTCCATTTTTATCGTCTTAGCCATCTTTATTTTGTTTTATGTCAATAAAATGACTAGTTCATTATGTATTCAAAAGGAAATTCCGGAAGATCGTCAGCATAAGGTGTTCCGTACGATTAATGTTCTCGTTACTATTTTATTAATTTCTTCCTATTTGGAAATTTTGTATACATAGTGATATAAAGAAAACTTGCCGATTGGCAAGCCCCTAAAGGCGGTTCATGAGGAGCAGTTGCAATTAGGCTTTCTTATTAGCTAAGAAAAAACAAGCGATGAGGTGTCTCCTCATCGCTTTTTTCTAATGGCTGCATTACCAAACCCAAGCAGCACCAACGATAATCAATAAAATGAACAGAACAACGATTAACGCAAAGCCTGCTCCGTAACCTGCTCCACCACTCATATTTTTGCCTCCTTTCGTTATCTACGATATACTATTCAATCAATCGCCAATTGACTAGGCTCTTATCTTATTTTTTGGGAAAAGACAGGTTTGGGCTTGTTGAATTTTTTAGAATGATATTCCTTTAAATTTTTTGCAGGAGTTGCCATTTATGTTATAGTTAAGGATGTGGACAAAAACCCATAAGAATTTACTATTTAGGAGAGATTCATCATGAAAAAATGGATAATGGCCCTTACGCTTGCTAGCTCAATTCTGGCCTTAAGCGCTTGTAATCAAAATGGTTCGGAGACGGTTGCGGAGAGCAAAGCTGGGGATGTGACACAAGAGGACCTTTACAAGGCAATGAAGGACAAGTTTGGCAATCAAGCTTTACAGCAGCTTGTCTATGAAAAGGTTCTTTCTAAAAAATACAAAGTAACTGACAAAGAATTAGATGACAAAATTAAACAAATCAAAGAAGACCTTGGCTCAAACTTTGAAATGACCTTGGCCCAATATGGCTATAAAAGTGAAGCCGACCTAAAGAAAACAATGAAGCTTGGCATGCTTCAGGAAAAAGCGGCAATGAAAGACATTAAAGTAACCGATAAAGAATTAAAGGATTACTATGATAATTATCAGCCTGAAATTAAGGCACGCCATATCCTCGTTGCTGATGAAGCAACAGCTAACACTGTAAAACAAAAGCTTGATGGCGGTGCAAAATTCGAAGATGTGGCAAAAGAGTACTCAACTGATAAAGCTTCTGCCCAGAATGGCGGCGATTTAGGCTGGTTTGGTACTGGAAAGATGGACCCTGATTTTGAAAAGGCCGCCTATGCCCTAAAAGTTAATGAAATCAGTGCACCAGTAAAAACACAATTCGGTTACCATATTATTCAGGTTACTGATAAAAAAGAGAAAAAATCCTATGATGAAATGAAAAAAGATATTGAATATCAAGTAAAATCTCAAAAGTTAACTACCGATGTGATTAATAAAGCCATGGAACGTGAGTTAAAAGACGCTAATGTCAAGATTAATGACAAAGACTTAAAAGACGCTCTAACGCCACAGACTGCAGCCCAATAAAAATAAAAAAACGGAAGCGCCTAATTTTTGCGCTTCCGTTTTTTTATTCGCCTGCTGCATGTTCATTTTTCCGGGCTTCCTTTTCTTTTTCAAGGCGCATCATATAGATTTCTCCCTCACGCTCAATGTCTTCCAATTCAAGCTGTCGTTCATCTCGTCCTGTTTTAATGGCCATTAATGCGCTAATAATAATCCCAACCACAACTGCATAAACCCAAATTGGAATAGTCAACTTCACTTGCCCCCTTTAAAATGGTTGTCCAATTTTCTAATAAATAATATGCATGGAATAAAAAATTATGCATAAAAAAAGGATAACCTCCTAGAGAGGCTACCCTTCCTATTTATGAAAAGCAGGCTTGTAAAATGATCGATTATCCAGCGCAAAAACCCGTTCAGTAAATTCACCTGGCTTGACTCTTTCCAAAGCACGGTCAAGCATGTTCATTTTTGCATCGAGATTATCAATGTAATGAAGGATTTCTGCTTCTTTCACTAATGGCGGTTTCGGGCTTCCCCACTCCGCTTTTCCGTGATGACTGAGAACCAGGTGCTGGAGGATTAACACTTCCTCCCCGTTAATACCAAGTTCTTCGGCTGCTTTGCCAATTTCATTGATCATAATCGTAATATGTCCAAGTAAATTTCCTTCAAGCGTATAAACAGTTGAAATTGGCCCAGATAATTCCATGACTTTGCCCATATCATGCAGGATGATGCCCGCATAAAGCAGGTCCCTATCAAGACTTGGGTATAGACCGGAGATCACTTTGGCGAGGTCAAGCATGCTGACCACATGATAGGCAAGCCCGGAAACAAATTCATGATGATTTTTGGTCGCCGCCGGATACTCCAAAAATGCCTTTTGGTGCTTCTTTATTAAATGGCGGGTAATCCTTTGGATATTCGGGTTTTTCATATCAAAAATATACTGGGTTAGTTTACTCACCATTTCATCCTGACTTAACGGTGCGGTTTCAAGGAAGTCTTCCAATTTCACCGCATCCGCTGGACCAGTTCTCCGAATCTGGCGAATTTTCAACTGGCTTTTGCCCCGATAGTTTTGCACGTCCCCCTGAATTTTAACAATCGTTTGGGCTGCATACATTTTTTCATCTTCTTCATTTGCATCCCAAAGCTTGGCTTCAATTTCTCCACTTTGGTCTTGGAGGATTAATGTTAAGAACGGCTTCCCGTTACTCGCAATTCCTTTTGTGGACGTTTTAATTAATAAGTATAACTCAATCTGTTCCCCAACATCATAATGTAAAATACCTTTCGCCAACCTAGACACGCTCCCTTCCGATAGTAAAAGTATAACATATCCTACTTTCACTCTATGAAATTATCTGAACAGCACCTTTTTCCAAGAAAAGAACATTTTCCTTTGGAAAGAACTGCAGTAAATGCTGATGACAAGTAAAAAATAAGATTTGATTTTGTTCCAGTGTCTTTAAAAGCGCGATGACCCTTTCCGTTCTGCCAATATCAAAGTTTACGAAGCTGTCATCAATGATAATCGGGAACCGGTATTTTTCATAAAGGGTTGTAGCCAGTGCAAGTCTGATTGAAATATATAGTTGTTCTGTTGTGGCTTGGCTTAATTCGTTTGCTTCAAATACGGTCCGGTCCTCTCGTTCTACTAAGAAACCAATCCCTAATGGATGCAGGTGAATTCGGTGGTATCTGCCATTGGTAAGAAAAGACAGAAACTCCTCCGCCCTTTCCAGCATTCTAGGCAAATGTTCATTTTTGTATTTCTCGATCGCTGCCGTCAGAATATTTTGTGCAAGAGAATATACCGCCCATTCTTTTGCTGCTTCCTCGAGTTCAAATTTTTTCTGTTTATAATGATGGAGAATATCGGAATAAACGCCGCCTTCTTCAAGAAGCTGTAATTCGTACTTGACCTTGGCTTGCTCCTCCTGCAGCTCTTTTAATCTTGTTTGCATGCGCTTAGATTCATCAAGTCCATCAGTTATTAATTCATCCCAATTATGGATGGTTAGGAAGCTTTCCCTCTCAGCCTTAGACAGACTTGAATATGTAAGCTGCCTGCGGATATTGTCCAAAGTAGCCATCAGTTCAGATCTTTTTGCAGCCTTTTTTCCAAGTTCATAGAATTGCTGTTCCGTATCCGTATTAGCAGACTGAAGAAGTAAAGCATACTCTGCTTCAAGCTGCTCCAGTTCTTGTGATTTGCCTTGCCAATCCGCTTCCATGCCAGCAAGTTTATTTTTTCTTTCCTGGTTTTTGATTCTCTTTTCAAGTTCTTCCTTAAGCTTTGTCCTCAAACAAAATGCGGTCTTATGTAAATCGGGATCCTTTTCCGGCAAAAAGCGCTTGCCATATTCTAGAATTCCTTCGGCAATCCGGCTTTGCTGCTGATTAGCTTTGTCCACTTTTGCAATAAGCTTATCTCGCTCCCATAAAATCTCTTTAAATTTTTCTATTTGTTTAAATGTCTCCTCTAAAAAAGAGTCAGCAAGATTATGAGGTATATTTAACTCCCTGCAAATTGTAAGCAGCGTCTCCTTATGCTGACTAGAGGCAATCTCCCATTCTTCAAATTTCGAAATCACTTTTTCAAATTGGCTTTGCTGCTGCTTAAGCTTTAATTTTAATACCCGCAGTTGTTCGCGCCGCTGATTGTCGATCTTTAATTCTTCAGCTGCCTTGTCAATATCCAAGTATTCTGCAGATTGAAGCTTTTCACTTAACTGTTTTTCTTTTTCGCGCAGACCGTCAAGCTGTTGAAAAAGCTGCTTGTCTTCAGCCTGTTTTAAGGATTGAATCATGTACACAGCAAAAGCCAAACAGCCTCCTAACCCTAAAATACACAGCACCCATTGCTTTGTCAGCAGTCCGTAAAGAATTAGGCCGAGGAGAATCAGCTCGATCGTGATAAATTGAAGCCTTAGCCTTGATTTTACAGTCTGCTCCTGGTCAAGCGATCTTTGCTGAAAATGGATTTTTTCTTTAATTCCCTTTAATTCCTCTTCTAAGCCTCTTTTATCATTTCTGTGAAGCTGTTCTTCAAGGAGCATTCTCTCACGGTCTGGCAAACATAAACCCTTGGTTAAGAGAACCTCCTTTTCAATAATCTCTAAGGCATTTTTTTCTTCCTCATACCGTTCATCAAGTTCCTCTTTAGCCTCCGCCAGTTTTCTGCTTTGTTTCGCCGTTCTTTCAACCTGCCTTTTCATAAACATATTTGTATTAATGGCTTGAAAATCTTGATCCTGCAATGGCAGATGGAGCCTTGCTTTAATATTGGAAAGTTCCGACTCACAGTCAGCCAGCCTCTGTTCATATTGGCCCAGTTCCAATTTGAACTGGTCATAAACTGGCATCTGATCCAGTAACATTAATATCGCCGGCTCGTTCTCAAGGAGCCCCTCATTTGGCTCCGAATCGTCTATTTCCAGCTTTACCTTTTCAATCCGTTCTGCAAGACTGTTCAGCTGGCCTTTGCAGGGAAGAATAAGTTGGTTTAATTTTTCGAGCCTTTCCATTCCTCGTACAGGGAACTGTACTTCTTCAAGTTCAGCAAGCTCGTTCTCAATCCATTTTTCTTGTTTAACAGAAGATTCTATCCTTTTCCACTCCGAAAGCTTTGCTATCTTTTCTTGAAGGGCGGAGAGCTGCTCGTTAAGCTTGGCCATTTCTTGCAGCAGACTTTCTTTTTTTGCTGCCAAGGTCTCATATTCCTTATTTTTCGCAGCGGCTTTTTTTAGCTCTTGATTGACCTCATGAAGCTCCTGCAGTTTTTCATTTAGCTCAGGCTTTTTTCCCCCTGGCTTAAAGCGGGTATCCAGCTCCTTTTGGAGGGCAGCCTCTGCTTTTGCGAGTTGTTCTGTCCCTAGTGTTCCTGCAGAAAATAGGTATTTACCCAGCTCTTCACCCTTCATCTGGTTGATATTTTGCAGCCCATGTATATTAAAGGAAAAAATAGCCTGAAATAGATTTTTATCAAAGCTTTCTAGTAATTCCTTTAAAAGTTCTTCACCGCCAATGATCCCGTTATCCATGACTACCTTGACATCACCGGCAGCTTTTCCTTTTACCCGTTCTATTACTGCAAAGCCTTGCCCTTCAAGATAAATTCGGATATTCCCGCCGTACTTTGTCCCATGTTTCGGTTCGTAGCGCAGATCGGATTGCTGCCTAGTTGGAAAGCCAAATAAAATACTATGTATAAAGGCCATAATAGTAGATTTTCCAGCCTCATTTTCCCCAAAGAAAATCTGAAATTCATTCAGATTTTCGATGATGACATTATCCAGTTGTCCAAAACCGTAAATATTCATTGCCGTGATTTTCAATTTGGAGTCACTCCTCTCTATTTATAAAGTAATTCAATTAGCAGCTTCTCCGCCCTATCAATTAGTTCATGCTGCTCATCGAGGGACAGTCGCGATAAATATTTTTTACCCAAGCGATGTTCGTACAAAACGGCCAAGGCTTCATCTACATGATCGAATTGTTCAATTGCGTCAAAAAGTTCACCATAAAAACTAGCTTCTTTTTTTAATTGTTCCTTATTTACCAGCTGCCTTTCGGACAAAGATAGCTCCACAATCCAGACAAATGCTTCCTCCTCCTTTTCATCTTCTAACAAAAGATCAAGCAGGTCCGTTTGTAAGCTTCTTTTCTCCATGTTGTCTTCGAGGTGAATGTTTTTGATGGCTAGGGACAAGAATGTGCCTGTTTTATCCTTTCTCCAGCTATTTAGGCTTGACTGACATAATTGAAGAATATCATTGAAATTTATCGCCGATGCTGCATCAATTTCAGCCTCTTCCCAGACAATATCTGCTGCTTCTACAAAGTCCAGTTTTGCTTCAAGTTCCGTAAACGTAATATGATAAAATCCTTTTGCATCTTTTTCTTTCTTATTTCTCCCTTGAATATTACCGGGATAGATAATCGGAGGATTTTCAGATAATACAGTGCGTTTATGGATATGGCCCAATGCCCAATAATCAAAATCTTTTTCAAGTAAATCCTTAACAGTAAACGGGGCATAGTTATCATGTTCGGAGGAAGAGCTTTCATTTCCATGAAGGATCCCAATGTGGAAATCTGAACCCACTGACTTCAGATACTCCTCTATTTTTCTCTCAAACACATGCCTGGTTGGGTAACTGAAGCCATAGAGTGATACTGTTTCACCTGTCTTTGTCTGCAGTTCCATCCTTTCGACCCTGCTGCCAAACACATGAACATTGTCCGGCATGTCAAGGTGAACCCAGGAACCATTTAAATGATCATGATTGCCGTGGATTACATAGACAGGAATACGGTGTTCCGAAAGCCTCTGCATTTCCGCTCTGAATCGTGATTGGGCCCGGAGACTGCGATCCTCTCCGTCAAATAAATCACCTGCTAGAATGACAAAATCAACCTGCCTTTCAATTGCTGTCTCAGTAAGCTTTTTTAAGGAAGTAAAGGTGCTCTCTTTTACTCTTGAAAAAATAGCAGCAGGCAAATGCTTTAAACCGACCATTGGGCTGTCCAAATGTAAATCTGCAGCATGAAGGAATGATAATTTTTTCATAAAATTTCCTCTCAAACGTTCTTTTCTTTCATTTTAGCACGGCTTAAATACGAATGCACGTTCTGTATCAAAAAACAATAAAAAGCTTTACCAAAAATGGTAAAGCTGAGACAGACTATTCGCTTTTTGTTAATTGCAGTGCTTTTTTAATATCTTTAAAGGAATTAGATTTGCCATACATCAAAACACCGCCGCGATAGACTCGTGCGCCAAAAATGGCTAATACAGCAATCGTTGCCGCCAGGATGGCAATCCCTAAAACAGCTTCCCATACCGGAATGGTCAGCATTCCAACTCGGAGAAACATAATCATTGGTGTAAAAAACGGGATATAAGAGGTAATAGTAATAAACGGGGCATCCGGCTTGCCAAGACCAAACATGGCAATCATAAAACCCCCCACAACCAGGAGCGTCATCGGCGTAATCATCTGCTGGACATCTTCAATCCTGCTTACCAGCGAGCCTAAAAAAGCTGCCAGAGTTGCATAAAGAAAATAGCCAAGAATAAAGAAAATAACTGCATAAACGATAGTTGCTGCCGGAATATCACCAAACCCAAATTCTCCAAAGAATCCGTCCTTTAAAGACTCCATATTATTCTTTAGGGAATAATAACCCACAATCAAAAACACCGCCAGCTGCGTTAAACTCAATAACCCTATCCCGAGAATCTTGGCAAACATTTGCTTGATTGGCGAGACGCTTGAAATCAGGATTTCCATTACCCTTGATGATTTTTCAGTCGCTACCTCCATGGCGATCATATTTGCATACATAATGACAGCAAAATAGATGATAAATAATAAGACATAGACAAGCCCGCGAGCTTGGTTAAGTTCCTCTTCAGTTTTCGCATTCTTCTCAAGGGCTGTTTTTTCAAACGAAACAGGTTCATAAAGCTTCTGGAGCTGTTCAGGCGTCAATTTAATTTTCGATGCAGCAAGCATCGTTTTAACCTGCTGCAATCCTGCCTGCAAGTCTGTATAGACGGATGAATCCGCAATACTCATCGCTTTATAGCGTGCTTCCGGAAGATCTTCTTTGTTAGAACGCAAAGCAATTAAACCACTAAACTTACCATCTTCGACTGCTTTTTCCGCTTCCTTTTCAGTACCTTTATAGTTAGTTAATTTTATATCTTTGTTGATGATTTTCAATTGCTGCTGTAAAGGCGCATATAATTGCCCAGTTTGATCCAGTACAGCAATATTGTCCTTGCCGCCGTTTTTATCAAATAAACCAATGATATTTTGAATATTTGTTAAGGCCAGGACAATGACAACTGTCAAAAGAGTTGTCACTATAAAGGATTTGCTTTTTAATTTATTCAGGTAGGTATGTACTAAAATAATCCAAAAATTATTCATAGGCGTTACCTACTTTCTCGATAAAAATATCATTCAATGACGGCTCTTCAAGGGCAAACTTTCGCAGCAAACCTTTGCCGGTAATTTGCTTCAAAATTTCTTCTGCGACCTGTTCTTCTTCAATCTGCAATTCCATTCCTTCCATTGTTGGTTTGGTTTTTACCACACCTGGAAAGTCTTTTATCGAATCCAAGGAAAAATCTGCATGGATACTGAGGTTCTTTTTCCCATAGGCACGCTTGATTTCCTTTAAGGAGCCATGAACCACTGGACTTCCTTTTTGCAGAATACAGAGATGTTCGCACAGTTCCTCGACATGATGCATTTGATGGCTGGAAAAGACAATAGTTGTTCCATTTTCCTTTAGCCCTATAACTGCCTCTTTTAACTGCTCGACATTGACAGGGTCCAGCCCACTAAACGGTTCATCTAATATTAACAGCCTTGGTTTATGGATCACAGCAGCAATGAATTGAATTTTCTGCTGATTTCCTTTAGAAAGCTCTTCGACCCTTTTATTTTCATATTCGGGTATATTAAATTTTTCGAGCCAGCCTCTAAGCTCCCTTAAGGCCTCACCTTTAGACATTCCTCTTAATCTAGCTAAATAGACAATCTGGTCCCGGACCTTTAGTTTTGGATACAGCCCTCTTTCTTCAGGGAGATAGCCCACCAGATGGCTGGTAGAATAATCAATAGGTTTATCGTCCCAGGTTATTTTACCAGAGCTTGCATCAATTAACCCTAAAATCATTCGAAACGTTGTTGTTTTTCCAGCGCCATTTGCACCCAAAAAACCAAACATTTCTTTTTCCGGAATCGTCAGAGATAAATCGCTGACAGCAGTAAATTCTCCGAAACGTTTGGTAACCCGTTCCAGTTTAAGTGCCATTTTACCTACTCCTTTCCTATAGCAATACAATTATACCATATTATGGTTTTAATTTTCTCTTTGCACAATTTATAGAATTATGCAAAAATAATAGTAAGAATTTTATAAAAAGGGGTATGTAGAATGAAAACTTATAAATTAACGGCGTTTGAGGCAAATGGCGAAAAAATTGTAGACGAAGCCTTCCAAGCGGAGAACGATGATGCTGCAAAGGTGCAGGGAGAAAAACTATTATCAGAGAAAAATTTACTGGATAAAACGCACCGCTGCACATCTCCTGCAGGCAAATTGCTGCTTTTCCATCCTTAAAAATCAGTAATAGGCTGTCTCATGACAGCCTCTTGTTTTATTTTCCGATAAAATTTGGCTTTCTTTTTTCAATAAATGCCTTGATTCCCTCTTTGTGGTCTTCGGTTTCGCGCATTTTCTGCTGGCCATACTTCTCTAACTCTAGTATTTTTAAAAGCTGTGGTCGATTCTTTTCAGCCAATATCTTTTTCGTTTTGATCATCGCTTGAACAGGTCTTTGCAGCCAATCTGCCACTCGTGCATGTACAGCCTCCTGCAGATCGCCATCAGCTGCTTCTTGAATAAGACCAATTGAATGCGCTTCTTCCGCACTCATCATCTTACCTTCCCAGATTACCTGCTTTGCCTTAGTTTCTCCTAATCTTTTTTCCATGAAGAAATGGGCACCGCCATCCGGGATCAGCCCTATACCGATAAAATTCATTGCCAGTTTACTAGATTTTTCAGCGATAATATGATCGGTTGCAAGCGCTAAGCTAAATCCTAAGCCAGCAGCCGCACCGGTAATAGCGCTGATTGTTAATTTTGGCATGCTATATAAGGTGATTACCAGCTCACTAATGCAGTCCATGAGCGGAAGGAATCCATTCTCGTCCATGTCTGATAGCATTGTTTTAATATCTCCTCCGGCAGAAAACGCTTTACCTTTTCCGGTTAAAATCAGGATATCCACATCATCCGATTCGCTGATTTCTTTCAGTTTGCTGACAAGGCCTTTAATCATATCCACGTCCATCGCGTTAAGCGCTTCCGGGCGATTCATTTCCAATGTGGCTACCCGGCCCTTTACTTGTAAATTCACCTTTTCTGTGACAAAATTTAAAGCCATTCCAATCCCCCCAATAAACTTGTTCAACTTCATTATATAGAGAAATGAAAAGAATAAAAACTTCTTTCGTAATAGATTGAATTTTCCGCAGGCAAAAAAGGACAAAAGGGCCGCCCCCTTGTCCTCGTCAATTAACTTTTTTGACTTACTTCTTTTTGCACCTGGTCACGAAGGGCCATTTTCAAAAATTTACCTACAGAGGTTTTTGGAACCTCATCGATGAATAAGATATCATCTGGAATCCACCATTTTGCGAATTGCGGCTGGAGGAATTCAAATAGTTCTTCTTTGGTTGTTTTTCCTTTATAGGCGTCCTTCAGTACAACGCAGGCAATTGGGCGTTCCTGCCACCTTTCATGAGGAACGGCCACAACCGCGGCTTCAAACACTGCTTCATGGGCCATTAAGGCGTTTTCTAAATCAACGGATGAAATCCATTCTCCGCCGCTCTTGATCAGGTCCTTGGTTCTGTCGACTATTTTAACAAACCCTTCTTCGTCTATAGTAGCGACATCCCCGGTGTGCAGCCAGCCATCGTGGAAAGCATCCTTCGTCCGTTCATCCTTATAATATTCGGAAGCAATCCATGGTCCTCTTATGCATAATTCGCCCATTTCCTTGCCGTTCCATGCTACCTCACCGTTCTGGCCAAGTATTTTCATCTCAAGTCCAGGGACAAGAACTCCCTGTTTAGCTCTTAATTCCAACCTTTCCTCATAATCGAGCTCCTGTTGATAGCTTTTTAATGAGGAGAATACCGCAAGCGGGCTAGTTTCGGTCATCCCATAGCCGTGCATAAATGGAATATTGTATTTTTGTTCAAATGTTTTAATCATTCCTTTAGGCGCTGCAGAGCCGCCGCAAAGGATCCCTCTTAGGCTGCTTAGATCATAACTGCCTTCTTCAAGTTCTTTCAGCAATCCCATCCATATCGTCGGGACCCCTGCCGTGATAGTTACTTTTTCCTCCTGAATTAATTCAGCCAGCAGCTTTGGTGTGAAATTTGGCCCTGGAAGGACTAACGTTGTTCCAAACCAAACACCGGCAAATGGCATGCCCCAAGCATTTGCATGGAACATTGGGACAACCGCTAGGGCAACATCCTTTTCACTTAGTGCTAAAGTGTCAGCTAATCCTACCGCCAGACTATGCAAGAAAATCCCCCGGTGGGAATATACGACCCCTTTTGGGTTCCCCGTCGTCGCGGATGTGTAACACATTCCTGCAGGGGCGTTTTCATCAATTTGAGTGGTGTATTGGAAATCTGGGTTTGCCTCAGCTAATAGTTTTTCATAATGATAAACAGGTGTGAGTGACGTCTGTGGAACCTCTTTTTCGTCGGTCATGATAATAAAAGCTTTTACGGTTTTAAGTTCATGTGCGCATTTTTCAAGCAGTGGAAGGATGTCTGCATCGATGAGGAGTACTTTGTCTTCGGCATGGTTGATGATATAACTGATGTGCTGTGGTGAAAGACGGATGTTTATCGTGTGAAGGACAGCGCCCATACACGGTATTGCGAAGTATGCTTCTAGATGGCGGTGATGGTTCCAGGCCAAAGTTCCCACCTTGTCGCCTTTTTCAACGCCAAGCTTGGTCAAGGCATCAGAAAGCTTTCTGGTTCTTTGGCCAATTTCTTTGTAAGTAAACCTTTGAATGCCGCTGGCAGTTTTAGAGACAACCTGCTTCTTTGGAAAGTACCTTTCAGCCCTTTCTAGCATTTGCGTCATTGTTAAAGGTGTTTGCATCATAGCTTATTCCCCCTTATAAAAAATGCGTTTTAACCCCATAGTATCCTATGTGGCGGTTCCTCTTAAATATTCGACATCCGGGAAAATAATCCTTTATTAAGAACCAAATTACCGGTTCGAAATCTCTATTAGCAAAAAAATCCCCTGCTTAAAACTAAGCAGGAGATCCTTTTTCCGAGAATAACTCATCTAATATTTTGATCTTTTCTTCTGTGTATGCCTCAAATCCGTCATTATAAGATTTCGGATCCTTTGGGTTGGCGAAGTGCGTAATTTTTCCAGTGACAGGGTCAATGAATTTGCTCGATGCCCCGCAGCCGAGTCCGATGATGGTCTGCTGCTCTTCCATAATCATGATATTATATATACTTTCTTGATTTGGCAGGGAATAGCCGACATTTTCAAGGTTGCCCAGGATGTTTTTCTGGCGGTATAAATAGTAAGGCACATAGCCATGGTATGCAGTCCAGTCCTCAGCAAGATTCATCATTTTTTCAACCTTGGAACGGTCAGCCACCTTGTACTTCTCTTTATTTTTCGTCATTTCAGACGCCCGCTTGAATGATAGAGTATGAACTGTTACCGACTCAGGCATCAGCTTTTCAGTTTCAGCCAAGGAATGGGTGAATTCCTCGAGTCCCTCACCCGGCAGGCCAATGATTAAGTCCATATTGATATTATTCATCCCCATTTCCCGTGCCAGATGATATTTTTCAATTGTTTCCGTTACCGTATGATGTCGTCCGATCGCCTTCAAGGTTTCCTGCGTATAGGATTGCGGGTTGATGCTGATTCGGTCGATGTTCCATTTTTTCAAAACGTCAAGCTTCTCCGGGGTAATCGTATCCGGACGCCCCGCCTCCACCGTAATTTCGCGAATATTAGCGACATCAGGAAACGAGTTGTACATTTCCTCATAGAGCATGTCCATCTCTTCAGCAGTAATGCTTGTCGGTGTCCCGCCACCGTAATAGACGGTTGTGATTCGTACACCCTTCTCCTTCAGCCACTCGCCGACTTTCCTCATTTCATAATGAAGGCCGCCTAGGAAGGAATCGACAGAGCCCTGCCGCCCGTTAATTGCATAAGCCGGGAACGTACAATAGGCACATTTAGTTGGACAAAACGGGATTCCAATATAGATGCTCACTTCCCTTTCGAGCGAGTATAGGTCTGGAACAACTGTCAACTGACGGTCAACGATGTGCTGCATCAGTGCAATTTTTTCATCAGTAATTAAATACTCATCCTTTAATTGCCGATGGGCCACATCAGCTTGGATGCCTTCCTGCAGCTTTTTGTGAAGCAGCTTAGTCGGTCTCACACCTGTTAAAATTCCCCATTTTTGCGTGATGCCGGTCAAGTCCTGGAGAACTGTTAAATAAACATGGGAAACGGCATTTTTGATCTGTTTAAATCGTTCTTTTTCCGTATCGTTCGCCTTAAAATCCTGCTGAAATTCAGCGGATAGGAATTTTCCGCTTTGATCCGTTAATTTTGCCGAAACAACAATATTTTCCTGAACCTGTAATTGAAATGCAATCTGTATATCAGCATCATCCGTCTGAGATGTCAAAATCTGTGACTCTTCAAAAAATAAATTCGCAATAAGCGTCAATGGCCGGTTGAATCTTTCATCCTCTAAGCCTAGTATCGAAATTCGCAAACTTTATCACCTTTCAAAAATAAACTTCTTTAAGTGTACAAAATCACAAAAATAAGGTCAATATAGTGGAAATCATTGGACTAAATAAATGAAATCTCGCCGATTGACGAATACGCCAGGACGAAGACAGAGCGTAGTTGAATTTATACTTATTAGCAGAGGCTCATTTCGTAAAGTTTGTTGTTTTTGGGAATAACACTGTCCGTTCCTTTCCGCTACAGGCGCTCAGCAAACCCGCGGGGAGGAAGTCGAGCCTCCTCGACGTTCCGTCTGCGGGGTCTCGATCTTTTCTCTATTTCCCGCAGGAGTCAAACGCCTTTCGCTCCAATCCACTCGGTGTTTTCAATATAGTTAAAAGCAACATTCTCTGAGAAAAGAGCCTTAGCAAAAAAGATACCAGAGGTCACATCCCCCTGATATCTTCTTTTAAGATTAATTTTTGATAATCTTCATTTTTCTTAAAAAATCAATTGGCTGCTGCTTTCTGAAGTGTTCCTTTACCATATAGGAAACGCCGTGTTCGTTTTCCGATCTAGTTACCCAATCTGATGCTTTCTTCACCTCAAAAGGAGCATTCCACATCGAAACACCTAGACCCACCTCCTCAATTAACGGGATGTCATCTAGGCTGTCACCTATATAGACCATCTCTTTTAACTGGAAACCGAGCTGGCTGCCAAGAAACGCTAACCCATTAAGTTTGGAAACTCCAGCAGGAACAATATCAAGCCGCAATGCATCAAGTTTAATCGGAGTGATTTCCGTAAACATTTTTTCAATTGCGGTTTTGGCATCCTCCAAATCTCGTTTATTTTCAAAATAGACTTCAATCTTTGGAGGGGTTGCCGGCTGGTCATGCAAATATTCGCTTAGCGATTCGACAAATTGCTGTGAATAAACAAAGGGGTCGCCTGTAGTGAAAACCGTTTTTGCTATTAATTGCTGATGCAGTTTATATTTATTGGCAATCGAAAAATTCTCGTGAACCAAACGGATTTGACACGGCAGCGCCTCGAGCAGGCGAATGGTATCATAGGTAATTTCCTCATTAATCCGATTCACGAATACCGGCTTATTTTCCTCCCGCGCAATGAATGCCCCCTGATGGGTGACGAGCGGTGACGATATCTTTAAGGCTTTCGCCGCCTTCTTGGCTGAGTGAAAGCTCCGTGATGTAACGAGTGTGACATAAATCCCCTTTTGCTGAACATAGTCTATGGCTTCCTTTGTCGATTTATGGATTTTGCCATTGCTTTGTAAGAGTGTGCCATCAATATTTAACGCAAGTAAGCGATAAATCATAAATGCTGCCCCCTGTTCTTGGTGAAATTACCCTTATATCACTTTTATGATTTTTCACCAATTTATAGAACAGTGCTAGTGAAAGTGAGGGCTTGGCAGCTTCTTAAAAAAATTAAATTTGTCCGTATAAGTCAGCCAATGGTTTTAGGACGATCTGGTTTAACTCGCCGATTACATTATTCATTCGCTGTTCCACCTGCATAAGATGGGCGATTTTCGGATTCTGCTGAACAACCCCGACTGTTGCTTGGGCCTGCTGAATTTCCTGCTCGGAAATGTTTTGTCCCATCATTTGTTTTTGCTGCAAATTCATTTGAATATGGCGAAATTGATCAAACAGCTGCTTCGCTGCCGGGTCAGCATTTACCTCTTGATAAGCTTGCTGTAGTTGTTTAAATTCATCACTTTGCCGGATCGCGTTTTCTAAAGCATAGGCGGAATCATATAAATTTACTGCCATTTGCGGGCTCACTCCTTTTTGGTTAACAATACTTCCCAACTATATCAAACTATTCAAGGAAATGCGAGAATGTTCAAATCACCTTCGCGCCAGCTTTTACATAGGATACTACATCAGCGGATGCCTATTTAATAAAGAATGAGGAGTGATTATGTCCCTTTCATTAACGAGCGTAACAATGTTACCAGAGAAATCCGAAGAAACTAATTCTCGTTTGATTAAAATGTCCCGCAGGCTGTATCTCTACCTGCAAATGGAGAATGACCACGAATTACAAATCTTGGTCGGAACGAAAACAATTCGTGCCAATATCCAAATCATCGATACCCTTCCACGGGAACTGCATGTCCCAGAGTATTTCTTTACCTATTTTTGTTTGCCTGTCCGAAAGGTTAACCTACAGGCAAAATACATTTCTGAGTCCAACACACTTAAGCTTGGTCCGGTAATCGGATTACTGACAGATTTTTCACCGAAGGATGGTGAAGAACCTAATTTCCGTTCCATTCATAAGTTTTGTGAGGACCTCCATCATGTGGTGTCAGAAAATGGCGGTTTTTTTTATGTTTTTTCTTTTAAACATTTTTTACTTCACGGCTATTATTTTGAAAACGGAAGTTGGATCGGAACAAGCCCACCTGCCCCTGATGTTATTTACAATCGAATCCATTCTCGAAGACTGGAAAACAAACAAGAATTTGTTGAATTTCGAGGTATTCTTGAACAACTAGCCATTCCCATCTTCAATGACCGCTTTCTGTCAAAATGGGAAGTATACAACCAGTTGAAAAATGAACACCATTTGTCATCCTACATTCCCGAGACTGCCTTGCTCTCAAGAGAAACTTTACATTCCTTCCTGCAAACCTATGGAACAATCTATATTAAACCGATTCATGGCAGCCAGGGAAAGCATATTATTAAACTGGAAAAAATCGCGGAAGACCAATTTACCATCCAAACTTCAGGCCAATCCCAGACTGATGCCTTACAAACCCTGGCAGCTCATGAAATTTATCAAGAAATAAAATTGCTGCTGCAAAACCGAATTTGTATTGTTCAGGAGGGTATTTCTTTTATTGACTATCAATCATCTGCCATGGACTTCAGGGTATTGGTCCATCGAAATTATGAAAAAAGGTGGGAAATTACATCGATTGTAGCAAGAATAGGAGCTGAACAGGAATTTGTCTCCAATGTTGCCAGAGGCGGCCATACGATAAAAACGGTAACAGCCTTACGTTCCAATATGCCTCCAAAAAATACAATGCAAACATTGAAGCTAATAAAAGAGCTATCGTTGGCAACCGCAGAAAAGGTCAGTGCGCTATCCGCTGGAATTACCGGCGAACTGGGGATAGATGTCGGTGTTGATGAAAACGGAAAGCCCTGGCTGATTGAAGTAAACTCAAAACCATCTAAGGTATTTGAAGATGATTCAGGGAAAATCAGGCCGTCTGCAAAAGCAATCATTCGCTTTTGCACAAGCCTGGCCTTTGAAGCCCTGAATGAAAAGGAGGTTTAAATCACTTGATTACATTTGGCATTATGTCCTTAAACCTGGAAATTGAGGCCCCCTATATAACGGAAATGGCCGAACGTGCAAAAGACTTAGGTATCGAAGCTTTTCGCTTCGTGCCAACTAATATCAATCCAAATACACTTCAGGTTCAAGGAAAAAAATTTAACGCTGAACAAAAGGATTGGGTCAATGCCGAATTTCCCGTCCCCCGCATCCTCTATGACCGTTGCTTCTACGGGGAGGATGAACAATCGAAACAATGTCTTCCGATCGTATCGTGGCTAAAAAGCAGGAAAGATATTACCTTTTTAGGATATGGTCTGCCTAATAAACTAGACCTCTATCAAGCGCTGAAAGACACGAAGCTATCCGCTTATCTGCCGCCGACAAAGCAGGTAGTTGATACAGTTGAAATTTTAAAAGAATTAAACAACGGAAAAAAGATTGTCATAAAACCCATTAACGGTTCACAAGGTTATGGCATTTATTCCTTGAAGAAAAATGACAAATCGATCCATGTTAAAACGGAAAAACAAAAACAGATTATATCAAGGATTTTTCCAAACGAAGGTAAATTTTCGCAGTGGCTTAGGAGCTTGCTTGCGCGGCATCAATATCTTATGCAGCCTTATCTTGAATTAACCAATAGTGAATTGCAGCCCTTTGATATCCGGATTCTCCTGCAAAAAAATGAGCATGGCAATTGGGGAGAAATCGGGCGAGGAGTGCGAATCGGTACAAGCGGCGGGATTTTATCAAATATAAGCGCAGGCGGGACGGCAACAGCTTTCTCAGAATGGTCAGCTTCCCTTCCTGCAACGAGAAGGGAATTTATTCAACAGGAATTAACCAGCATTCTTAGTGAATTACCACACCTTCTTGAAAAAAGCTTCCTGCCGCTTTTTGAAATCGGTGTCGATATTGGTATTGCCAAAAACGACTCGATCTGGATTTTAGATATGAATTCAAAGCCCGGCAGGAAGGTTATTTTGCAAACCCGGCCCAATCTTAAAGAAAAGCTGTACTGCGCACCACTGCTTTACGCAAATTATCTGTCCGAATCGAAAGATCAAGAAAGGAAGAACATCTATGAGAAAACGTTATCTCATTGAGGTCGTAAAAAATGATCAATTGATTGTTTTTTGCCCTCCTTCCCTCCTTCAAGAAAATCGGCCTAAGCGAATTGCTTTTGGTTCAAATTCAATGGCAGTGGAATTTCTGCCCCATCCGGACCGAAAAGATCGGATTGTGATAAGCAGGGTCATTCAAAAAGAACTGCAATTTCCTGAATTTAAGCTGCCGCTTCACGTCTTTTTAGATAATCAAACCCTATATATCGGTCCTCTTGTTGGCATTTTCACGGCTGGATTTACATTGCTTCCTGATCAGCTAATCGGTGAGAGAACACAGTTTTTTTCAAAGCTCTTATCAGTAAATAAAAATGTCGGCGCACTTGCTTTTGTTTTCGGAGAGCAGCATATTAATTGGGAACAGGGCACGATTGAGGGGTATTTTTTCTACGATGGAGATTGGGAACAGCGCGAGGTCCCTTTCCCTAACGTCATTTATGACCGTCTGCCAAACCGAAGGAGTGAAGGAACTCCCAAATTAGTTAAAGTAAAAAAACGGCTCCAAAAGGAATATTTAATTCCTTGGTATAATCCCGGCTTTTTCAACAAGTTAGATATTTACGAACGGCTTCTCCAAGACCATACAGTAGATAAATACCTTCCTGAGACCCATCCATTTACCTCTTTTTCCTTAATCGAGAGGATGCTTTCAAAATACGGGCATGTGTATATAAAGCCGAAAAACGGCAGTCTTGGCTATGGCATTCATCAAATTATTTTTGATAAAAACACTAACAACTATTACTGTCGTTATCAAGATGACGATGGCGCAAACAGGTTACAAAAATTCCACAGCCTGGAGAAATTGTTTGAACAGATATTCGCGAAGCAATCGCTTGAAAAAATGGTTGTCCAACAGGGGATTCATTTGATTCGCTATGAGCAGCGGGCAGTTGATTTTCGTATCCATACGAACAAGGATGAAACAGGCACTTGGCATGTTTCCGCTCTTGCAGCAAAAATAGCCGGGCATGGAAGCCCCACAACCCATAAGAGAAGCGGCGGGGAAATTAAAACCCTCAGCGAAATCTTCCCTGCTGAAGATGCCGGTATGTTCGAAGAGAAGCTTTCCAATGCTGCCCTCTCCTTAAGTCATGCATTAGACCGAAATGTCGAAGGAATTATCGGCGAAATTGGCTTTGATCTGGGCATTGACCGTAACGGCGATGTCTGGCTGTTCGAGGCAAATTCCAAACCCGGCCGTTCGATTTTCAGCCATCCGGAATTAAAAGAATTTGATTTATTGACACGCAAATTGTCCCTTGCCTTCGCGGTTTTTCTTACCGAGCAATCCTTACTGCATCCCGAGGAACTTTTTCAATGATCGACAAACAAGCAGGGCCGCTGATTGGCATTATGACCGCGCTTAAATCCGATGGAACAGTCGCAGGAAACGGGGAGCTTTTTATCAAACTGCAAAAAAGGCTTATTTCGCTTAATGGGATAAGCTTTATTTTTACCCTTGAAGGGGCAGGAGCAGAACATTTCGAAGGCTTCAGCTATTCACTCAAGGAAAATCGCTGGATAAATGGCTCTTTCCCCTATCCAGATTTGGTATATAACCGGATTCCTTTCAGAAAAACAGAACAGACCGAAGAATGTAAAAGCTTTTTTCAACATTTAAAAGATAAAGGAATTCCCTATTTCAACCCCAGTTTTATAGATAAATACGAGCTTTATCAATTAATGGAAAACCATCCTGTCCTCAAAGATTATGTACCTAAGACGATTCTCCTTCAAGAAAAAAAAGACCTAAAAATGTTATTGACAGTGAACTCCAGCGTATATTTGAAGCCGGCGTCTTCTTCAAAAGGTAAGGGCGTTTTTCGCGTCAGGCATTTATCCTCGCCATTCCTCCAATTTGAGTCAAGAAAAAGAAGCATCTGCTACCAATCCTTTGATGATTTTTGGCAGGATTGGAGCGAATTGCTCTTATCGAAAACCTATCTGGCACAGATTGATATCAATTCTGCTGAATTTGAAGGCTTTCGCTATGATTTTCGAATTATTGCCCACGCTGACAAAGACGATTACGTAATTACCGGCGTCGGTATCCGGCAATCCCAGGAGCAAAGGGTTACCACGCATATTCCGTCCGGTGGAAGACTTCTTCCCTACTCTTTATTGCAAACGAAGGAACATGATGAGTTTTTTCAAATGATCATCCCGCACATTGGGAAAGCATTATCGGAACAGCTTGGCTTTTTCGGGGAATTTTCAATCGATGCTGGCATTAGCAAAAATGGAAAATATTATATTTATGAAGTGAATTCAAAACCAATGCGTTTTGATGAATCTGAGATTGAAGAGAAAAAAATTGAACAGCTATGCCGTATTTTCCTCCATTTAACAAGCTCCTGCCCGTAAAAATTTTATTTGCATAATATTCAAAACAAGGTAAGCTATAAGTAATATAAGGTGTTAGAGGAGGACTATAAGATGATCATGCATTTTCAATATAAGCCGCTCTTTGAAAATACAAATATACCCGGCTGGAATATTTCCTTCTATTTAAAAAAACAGAGATATACAGGAATTTATCACCAAACAGGAAAGCTTGAATGGACCTCAAATCCTCCTGCCGAAGAGGATTTGAAGGAAGTGACAAGCCAGATTCATGAACTAATGCTTTATCATGTATATGAATAATCGACTTTTTCCTGCATGAAACTTCATCCTTTCTGTACAAACTAAAACGAATTAGAAGGAAAGGATGGTTGAATGTGACTAAAAAAAATGAACAGCCGATCGCTGAAGGGTCTGCTTATGAAGGCAGAGACATGGCTTACATGGATATTGACAGAATGATTAATGAAGGAATGTCAGGAGGGTCTGTCCATGCCCGTCATGATACAACAAATATTGAAGAAGCGCGCGATCTTATAGAAGAATCACCGCCAAATGAAAATACATGATAACATTTGCCGAGCCAGTTTAAATGGTTCGGCAATTTTTCTGTGGAACCAAATTGAAACTGGTATAATAGGCACTAAGAAATCTAATGGGGAAATGAACGATGCTAAAAAAATTACTTACTGTCTATGAAAATTCAATACTGTTTTCTGAACGGCCGGATGTGCCATCCGAACAGCTTTATTTTTTTTACGACCTTTCAGCTGATGAATGGCTGGGTATTCCCAAAAAGGAAATTAGTGATAAAGAGCTCCATCTTCTAAAGAATTTGTATGAACTGGTGGAATGGCAGTCTTCAGCTGGCTCGTCCAGAATAAAAATTTGGTATGAGTTTTTATTTTTAAACGGGGGTCTTCCATCCGAAAGGCAGGAAACGTCGTTTCGCTTTATCCAATTTCATTTGAATGGCGATGACACAAATCAACAGGAAATGGAGTCGGCGTTAAAAGGATTCTTTTCAGATGAGGCAGTGTTTCTTTGGGAAAGTAAGTCAAAAGGTGTGATTATTGAAGAAAAAAAACAAATTTCTCTTTCTGAAGAGGAGCTGCTAGCCATTTCAGAAACATTGGAAAGCGATTTTTACGAAAGTATCACTTTTTTCATTGGAAAAGTCCATCCTTTTTCAGAGCAGCTAAGGGCCTTCTTCCAAGAGGAAAGAGAACTATTCCAGTTCGCTCTAGCGAAAGTGCACAATTCCAAGATTTTTTCTTTTGAAAAAATTTTTCCGGCTTACCTTTCTTCCCGCTTACCCGCTGAAATTAAAAATATGGTTCCCGAAGCGGTTTTTTCCCTTTTTGCTGATGATCCGGAAATGTTTTCAACGATAAAAGTATTTCTTGAAACGAATTTAAATGCCAGTCTTACAGCAAAAAAATTATATATCCACCGAAACACGCTTCAATATCGGATTGATAAATTCGTAGAAAAAACAGGAATAGTATTAAAGGATTTTAACGGTGCATTTATCGTGTTTTTAGCCTGCCTGCTCTTTGAACAAGAGGGTTAGTGTCAATCTGCCCAAAAGAACGCTTTCAAAATTTGTGCAGCCTTACCATATTGATTAAAGCGCTTTCCTTGTAAACTTAACTTACAAACAACCACAAGGAGGCAGTTAACATGGCTGAATTAAAATTAGACCATATTTATAAAATTTACGACAACAAGGTAACTGCAGTTAAAGATTTCAATTTACACATTGATGATAAGGAATTTATCGTATTTGTCGGCCCTTCCGGATGCGGAAAATCAACGACCCTTAGAATGATTGCCGGTCTTGAAGAAATCTCAAAAGGGGATTTTCTCATTGATGGCAAACGCGTAAACGACGTAGCACCAAAAGACCGCGATATCGCAATGGTATTCCAAAACTATGCGCTTTACCCGCATATGACCGTTTATGATAATATGGCATTTGGTTTAAAGCTTCGTAAGTTTCCAAAGGATGAAATAGATCGCCGCGTGAAAGAAGCTGCTAAAATCCTTGGCCTTGAAGCATATTTAACTCGTAAGCCGAAAGCGCTATCAGGTGGTCAGCGCCAGCGTGTTGCATTAGGACGTGCGATTGTTCGTGATGCAAAGGTGTTCCTAATGGACGAGCCATTATCAAACCTTGATGCCAAGCTTCGCGTGCAAATGCGTGCCGAAATTGCCAAGCTTCACCGACGCTTAAATACAACGACTATTTATGTAACGCATGACCAAACTGAGGCTATGACAATGGCCACCCGTTTAGTCGTTATGAAGGATGGCATCATCCAGCAGGTTGGTTCACCAAAAGAAGTGTATGAAAAGCCTGAAAATGTATTTGTTGGAGGCTTTATCGGATCACCAGCGATGAACTTCTTCAACGGGAAGTTAGAAGACGGCAAGTTTATCATTGGTAAAACCTCCATTGCTGTTCCGGAAGGAAAAATGAAATTCCTTCGTGAGCAAGGCTACGTCGGCAAATCGCTGATACTTGGTGTCCGCCCTGAAGATATTCATGATGAGCCTTTGTTTATTGAAGCTTCGTCTGGTACAAAGATTGCTGCCCATATTGATGTTGCTGAATTAACGGGTGCGGAATTAATGGTATACTCCAGCATCGATGGTCAAGATTATGTGGCCCGCCTTGATTCTCGCAGCGATGTAAGACCTGGCGATAGATTAGAGTTGGCATTTGATTTAAACAAAGCCCACTTCTTCGACGTTGAAACAGAACTACGTATCCGCCCGCAAAGCGAAAAATAAACCATGTTATCTTTAGGGTCCTGCCCCTGCTCTTTTAAAAGAGCAGGGGCAGGACCCTTCATTATTCTTTTATTAAAATAACATCATTTTTATGGCAGGCAGAACAACGATACAGATGTGGACATTTATGCCCAGAATGGGTATCTGCATATCCATCCTCCATTTTCATCAAGTCAATTTCCATATAGGGACTGTAATCATCGTAATAATCTTGAAGTCTGCCGCTTTCCAACATTGGTTCACCGCAATTGGCACATAATAAATATACTTCCCTCAAGCCATTACATACCGGGCACACGTTCATCTAATTCACCCTTTTAATTTGTTTTCTTTAGTTTGCTTCACTTTGTAAGCCCTATGATAGGGAATAAATTTCCACTTAAAATTTTCGAATAAGCTTTTTAGATTTAGTCATAATAAGATTACAAGCAGCACCCCACCAAGAAAACAAGCAACACTTACAAACCGATGGATGAAGCCAGAAAGGGTTATAACCGGTGCAACTCCGGTTCATCCAACTAAGAAAAGCTTCAAGCGCCTCGTTCAGGGGCGACAGGCATAAGTCTAGCCGGCATGAAGGTTGTTTTTTAACCTTCAGGACGGATTGGCTGTAGACCTTCGAGCCCCTAGGCGCTGAAGCTAGACAGTTTAATTATCATGGGTTAGGCCTAGGAGGCTATGGTAATAATCCCATTATGGTTCAAGTCCATACTAACCCCAAAACTAAAAAGAGGAGTGTTAACTAACTATGGCTAACAACAACAACTCTAATCAACTTTTAGTACAAGGAGCACAACAAGCACTTGATCAAATGAAGTTTGAAATTGCTCAAGAATTCGGCGTAAATCTTGGTGCAGACACAACTTCTCGTGCTAATGGATCTGTCGGAGGAGAAATCACTAAGCGTCTAGTCTCTATGGCTGAATCTCAACTTGGCGGTTTCCAACGCTAATCAAGTAATATCTAATCGATAAAAGTTCATAATATGGCTAAGAGCCCCCTCCTTTTGGAGGGGGCTTGCATGTTGTTTAGACCATTTTTTCTGGCTTAATCCACTCATCAAATTGTTCAGCGGTCAGATATCCTGTTTTGATTGCCGCTTCCTTCAGGGTGCTATTTTCTTTAAAAGCAAGTTTGGCGATGGCAGCTGCCTTTTCATAACCGATATAAGGATTTAAGGCTGTAACCAGCATTAATGAACGTCCCACATGCTCCTTAATGGCTTCTTCATTTGCTTCAATTCCAACTGCACAGTTGACATTAAAGGAACGAATGCTGTCAGTTAAAAGCCTGATGGATTGGATTAAATTATAAATAATCACAGGCTTAAAAACATTTAATTCGAAATTGCCCTGGCTTGCGGCAAAGCCGATGGATGCATCATTCCCAAAGATTTGGCAGGCAACCATCGTCAATGCTTCACTTTGAGTTGGATTCACTTTCCCGGGCATAATCGAGCTGCCAGGCTCATTGGCCGGTATCGTCAGTTCGCCAATTCCACTGCGTGGGCCGCTTGCCAGCCATCTGACATCATTGGCAATTTTCATTAAATCGGCTGCCAATGCTTTTAAAGCCCCATGGACATAAACGATTTCATCATGGCTTGTAAGAGCGTGGAATTTATTTTCTGATGATTGAAACGGGTAACCCGTCAGCTTGTGGAGCTCTTCAGCGACTTTTCCGCCAAACTCTGGACTAGCGTTGATTCCCGTACCGACTGCAGTTCCGCCGATAGCTAATTGGAGCAGGTGCTGGCATGCCTCTGTAATCATTCGCTCATTATTTTCGAGCATGTACCTCCAGCCGCTGATTTCCTGCCCCAAAGTCAGCGGTGTCGCATCCTGAAGATGGGTTCGGCCAATCTTTACGATGTTTGTGAATGCCTTTTCCTTTTCGAGAAGCGTATTTTTTAATTCTCGTATCGCAGGAATAAGGTTTTCGGTAATTTTTATAAAGGCTGCTATATGCATCGCTGTCGGAAACGTATCGTTTGAGCTTTGCGACATATTAACATCATCATTTGGATGAATCTTTTCGGTGCTATTTTGACTTTTTAACCATTCATTTGCGCGATTGGCAATGACTTCATTGACGTTCATATTTGATTGTGTACCGCTGCCTGTCTGCCAAACCGCCAATGGAAAATGTTCATCATGTTGTCCAGCTAAAATGTCTTCAGACACCTTCTTGATGGCGTTCATTTTATCCTCACTCAATTTACCCAACTGATGATTAACGATCGCAGCCGCCTGCTTAATATAAACCAAACCATAAACGAGCTCGAGCGGCATTTTTTCCATCCCGATTTTAAAATTTTCTTTGCTCCGCTGCGTCTGTGCTCCCCAAAACTTATCTATAGGTACACGGACTTCACCTAATGTATCGTGTTCGATTCTAAATTTCTCCATTATTTTTCCACCTCACTATTTATCATCCTTTCATATGTATTCCCAAACTAATCTGTTTTATAAATAAAAAAAAACTGCGGACTTTCCGCAGCCTTAATGTCTTGAAATAAGTGTATAGCCAATGTAATACGTCAGGATTAAAAAACTGCCGATGGTTAGAACAACTGTGTAATCTGACATTGATTCTCCACCCCATTTTAAAAATTGATTATTACAATAAAAGTATCATGGGGCGAAGGTAAGACAAGTGATAAAAATTACACTTTTACAACGAAGAAATGAATTTTTCGTGAACTTTTTTATTAGCCTGCCATGTCTGTGCTTCCAAGCTGAAGCTCATACATTTGATAATATTTTCCCTTTAACTCCATTAAATCATTATGGGTCCCGCGTTCGACAATGGTTCCGCGGTCTAATACGAGAATCTGATCGGCATTTCGAATCGTCGAAAGACGGTGGGCAATGATAAAAGTTGTTCTTCCTTTTTTCAAGACATCCATTGCCTCTTGGATCAGCGCTTCTGTCTCCGTATCAATGCTGGAGGTCGCCTCATCCAAAATAAGAATGGCCGGATTAAAGGCAAGGGCCCGGGCAAAAGAAATCAACTGGCGCTGCCCGCTGGATAATGTGCTGCCTTTTTCAATTACCGGTTCATCATAACCGTTTTCAAGGTTTTTAAAAACTTTTTCAGCGCCAACATCTCTTAATGCTTTCTCGATTTTTTCCTTTGTAATAGACGGATCATTTAAACTTACGTTAGAGGCAATTGTTCCTGTAAATAAATACGGATCCTGCAGGACAATCCCCATATGCTGACGAATCGTTTGCCGCGGGATACATTCAATATCTTTTCCATCAATCAGGATTTGTCCTTTCTGACAGTCGTAATATCGGAAAAGTAGATTCATGATAGAGCTTTTCCCTGAACCGGTATGGCCAACAAGAGCCACCGTTTCCCCTGGTTTTGCTTCAAATTGAATATTCTTTAAAACATATTCACCGTCTTTGTAACCAAAAGAAACATTTTCGAATTTGACATTGCCTTTAATCCTTGAAATACGTTCCTGACTGACATTTTCCCCCCGCTCATCCAGCAGCTTAAACACCCTCTCACCTGCAACAAGCGCTGTCTCAAGATTAGCCAATTGGTTGACAATTCCCTGGACGGGCTGAAACAGCCTATTGATGTAATCTACAAAAGCATACAGCATGCCTAAAGAAATAACAGATGAAGGTGAAAGCGCCTGGCCGCCAAAATGCCAAATAAATGCCACAAACACGAGATTTCTTAATATCCCAACAAGGTTGTGACCTGTTAAGGCATTCAAGTTTAACAGTTTATTTTGGTAGGTAAAATGGCCATGGTTCAGATTGTCAAAATCCTTCATCGTTTCCTTTTCCCGGTTGAAGGCCTGAATAATATTCATACCCTGAATCGATTCATTAACCATGGCATTGATTTCACTGTTCCGTGAACGAATCACCCGATTATATCTGGAAGCATACTTCCGGTAAATCAAAATCCAAATATACAAAACGGGCAAAAGAAGTAAACAAATTGCCGCCAGCTTTGCACTTAAAATAAACAAGGCTGAGTAAATGCCTGTAATATAAATAGTGCTTGTAAAAAAGGCTGCCAAGACAGTTACATAAAGCTCGCGGATCGCCTCAGTGTCATTTGTGATTCTGGCAACGACCTTTCCAGCGGGAAGATTGTCAAAATAGCGGACTGGGAGTCTTTGAATATGATGAAAAACATCCTCGCGCATTTTTTGAATAATCCGGTTTGCTGATTTTTTTAAAAGAAAGTGCTCACCGTATTGAAAAACCGCAGAAACTACTAAGAGCCCAAAATAAAGTGCCAGCAGTTTAAAGATCCCCGGTATTTCCGGCTGATAAAATGCTGCTAGCTCGGGCACCTTGATAATTTTGGCGGGATATTCCGCCTGCTCTTTCCCTTTTGTGATCATTAGTTTGCTGCCTTCGAGACTTCTTTTTCCGTCAAATTCCAAATCGTCCTCGATAAAAACAAATTTTGTTCCTACCTGGAGGATCCGGACTTTTTCTCCCTTTTGCTTGCCGTTTGTAAAATACTTTTCCCTTTTATAATACTTTCCGTTATAACTTACGGCTTTATCACCTTTTGATGCTGTTTCATACCAAACCGACTCAATCCCTAAAATATGCTGGTCGATGATGTTCTTCGCAATAAACGGGCCAGCCAAATCTGTTACGACCGAGATGGTCAGCATGAACAAGGCAGCGATAATGATGTTTTTATAAATCAAAGCGTAGTTGATTAAGCGTCTGCCAACCTTCATGCTGATACCTCCTCTTCGATTTTGGCTTCCACTTGCTGGCGTAAAAATTGCTCTTTATACCAGCCGTCCCGCTCAAGCAGCTGTTCATGGGTTCCTTCCTCAATAATGGCCCCCTCATCAAGGACAATGATATGATCTGAATGCTGAACCGCCGACATTCTGTGCGTAGTGATAATCGTTGTTTTCCCGTTTCTTACTGTACGGATATTGTCGATGATTTTCTTCTCCGTTTTCGCATCTACCGCAGATAAGGAATCGTCGAGAATCAATATTTCCGGATTTTTAATGAGCGCACGGGCAATCGAAATCCGCTGTTTTTGTCCTCCCGATAACGCGACCCCCTTTTCCCCAACTAGTGTCTCAAGACCTTCCGGGAGCATTTGCAAATCCTTACGAAAAGCCGCGAGATTAATAGCCGTCTCTAGGTCGTCCTCAGTTGCTTCTTTACAGCCGAACAAAATATTTTCCTTCACGCTTCTCGAAAAAAGAACATGGTCCTGTGGAACGTAGCCAATCCATTCGCGTACTTGTTCTAGTGTTTGTTCTTCAATGGAGGCCCCGCCGATTGAAAGCCCGCCTGTTCCAAGTGGATATTGCCTCAATAATTGCTTGATAAAGGTTGTTTTTCCGCTGCCTGTCTTGCCGACAACTCCAAGGGTCTGGCCTTGAAGCAGTTTGACGGTGACACTTCGCAAATTATCCGTTTTCGAAGATGGGTAACGAAATGTTACTTTTTCGAAATGGATTGGGTTTGGTTCTGCTATCTTTTTTGGCTGGGATGGGTTTTGGACCTCTTCCTGGTAACTTAATGTTTCATGGACACGGTCGAGTGACGCATTCCCCCGCTGCATTACGTTGATCAGTTCGCCGACGGCAAACATCGGCCAAATCATCATCCCTAGGTACACATTAAAGGAAACGAGGTCCCCCAAAGTGATAACCTGATGAAAGACGAGCGTTGCCCCGTATCCAATGCCAATTAAATAGCTGATGCCGACCAGTATTTTAATGGTCGGATCAAATAACGAATCGATTTTTGCCACGTTTATATTTTTTTGAAAAACATCTTCGGTCAATTGGTGAAACCGCTCGCGGTCCGCATTTTCCTGGACATAGGCGCGGATTACCCGTACTCCGGCAATCGATTCGAGAACGCGGTCATTTAATTCGCCAAAGGCATCCTGTGCTTCGGTGAAGCGGGTGTGAATCTTTTTTCCATACATTTGCATCAGAATGGCCATGATCGGCAACGGCAGAATCGCCGCCAAAGTAAGCTTCCAGCTAATGAAAAAGCCCATCGTAAACAGAATGGTTAGCATCCAGACACTTGAATCGACGAGCGTCAAAATCCCGAATCCCGCCGTAATCGAAATGGCCTTTAAATCGTTGGTGGCCCGGGCCATTAAATCTCCAGTTCGATTCTTTTCAAAAAATGCCGGCGTCATTTTTAAGAGATGCCCCATGAACCTTGACCGCAGCTTTCTTTCGATTAAAAAAGCACCACCGAACAATTGATATTGCCAGATATAAGTGATGGCATAGGATGAAACCATAATGATGGGGAGATAGACAAGATACATGAAAATTTTCTGGTTTGTCATCGCCCCGGAATGAATATCGTCAATCGCCAAGCCAATTAATTTAGGAGGTATGACATCCAATAACCCCACAAATATAAGTAAAGTGACTGCTACTAGGTAGCGCTTCCAATTTTCTTTAAAAAACCAGCTTAATTTCTTTAATACGGAAAACATACTGTTTTTCCCCCTATTTCTGTTTAATCTATCCGCTTTCTAGATCTCCTATTTTGTGTGCGAGCCTAATATTGAATCTTTTCACCATGCTAATTCCTCCTTTTTGATAAAAAAAGAGACATACTGCCGCAACCGTGCAGTATGCCTCTTTTCTAAAAATAAAAAACACACGCCGCGCATCACAAAGTAACGCAGCCTGTGTTTGTAAATACATACGTGTAGATTACAAGGAAATCATTCAGAATTGGCTGCGTTTATATATTCAGTTGATTGGTTAGTTAAGTGGTTTAAAATAATCATGTCGCAGCCCTCCATTTCCTTTTTTCTTACTTTGTAAGATTAACATCAGATATTTTAATTGTCAATTCCCATTTTTCAGAATTGTCTTATCGGCTGTTGTTAACAAAATATTCATACATTTAAAAACTCCCTGTCTGTAAATTGGAGTAAAATGGGGGATGGGATTTATTAATTTGAAAGGATGTGGACTGACTATGCCTACACCCAAAAAGTCACGCCATGAACCAAAGGAGTTACTTGAATTACGGGCCTTAAACCCGCGGATGAAACTTTCTGACAAGGACGGCAAAAAGTACTACGCTCTTGAAAAAGGCTATCAAGGAGAAGTGATGTTTGATGCTATTACCGAAGGATTGAAGAATAACTGCATCGTATTAAATGGCTTGCTCTTTAAATTGAAAGAAAAGCATTTTCAAATCGATACGGTGATTATTTTTCAAAAAACCATTTACCTGATTGATGTTAAAAATTTTGAAGGAGACTATATTTATAAGTCTGATCCCGACCGTTTTTGTAAAAATGATACAGAAATTGACGACCCTTTCCTTCAATTAATTCGCAGCGAGTCCAAACTGAGGCAGCTTCTCGGAGAGTACAGATTTAATCTGCTGGTTGAATCCTACGTGGTTCATATTAGCCCCACATTCACCCTATACAATGCTCCCCAAAACAATCATGTTATTCTCCCAACACAAATCAATCGCTTCATAAGAAAATTAGAAAATATCCCATCAAACCTAAATGATGGCCATGAGAAACTGGCAGACCTGTTAATTTCACTGGATCAAGGTGATTATCCAAATGCTGCAAAGCCGACTTATAGTTATGAGCAGCTGAAAAAGGGTCCTTATTGTTCGAAGTGCAACTCATTTTCGGTTTCTGTTAGGGAAAGGAAAATGGTTTGCAATACTTGTGGGTGTGAGGAGCGTTTGGAGTCTATTGTGCTACGGTGCGTGAGAAAGTTGATGTTGCTTTTTCCGGAGTGGCGGATTACGACAAGTATGGTTTATGATTGGTGTGGATGTGTGATACCGAGAAAAACAGTTGCGAGGGTTTTAAAACAAAACTATCAGGTAATGTCATCTGGAAAATGGACTTATTATGTATAAATGGGGAATGTTTCTGGTTTGACAGCGTATCTTTTTATCAAATCTTGATTTTAACGCGATTTTGGTAGCATAGAATTTTCTATGCTACCAAGCTCTTCGTCCTTTCGTTGGTTTGGGCTCATAGACCATCTCTATGCTCCCCAACTCTTCGTTCCACCGACATTTCGGGCTCATAGACCATCTCTATGCTTCCCAACTCTTCGTTCCATCGACTTTTCGGGCTCATAGACCATCGCTATGCTCCCCAACTCTTCGTTCCATCGACTTTTCGGGCTCATAGACCATCGCTATGCTCCCCAACTCTTCGTTCCATCGACTTTTCGGGCTCATATAGCCCTTCTATGCTCCCCAAACCTTCGTTCCATCGACTTTTCGGGCTCATAGACCATCTCTATGCTTCCCAACTCTTCGTTCCACCGACATTTCGGGCTCATAGACCATCTCTATGCTTCCCAACTCTTCGTTCCATCGACATTTCGGGCTCATAGACCATCGCTATGCTCCCCAACTTTTCGTTCCATCGACATTTAGGGCTCATAGAACATCACTATGCTCCCCAACTTTTCGTTCCATCGACATTTCGGGCTCATAGACCATCTCTATGCTTCCCAACTCTTCGTTCTTTCGTTGGTTCGGGCTCATATACCTTTCTATGCTACCCAACTCTTCGCTCTCTCGAAAATTCGGGCTCATATAGCCCCTCTATGCTTCCCAACTCTTCGCTCTCTCGAAAATTCGGGCTCATATAGCCCCTCTATGCTACCCAACTCTTCGCTCTCTCGATAATTCGAGCTCATATAGCCCTTCTATGCTTCCCAACTCTTCGTTCCATCGACATTTCGGACTCATAGACCATCTCTATGCTTCCCAACTCTTCGTTCCATCGACTTTTCGGGCTCATAGACCATCTCTATGCTCTCCAACTTTTCGTTCCATCGACTTTTCGGGCTCATATAGCCCTTCTATGCTTCCCAACTCTTCGTTCTATCGACATTTCGAGCTCATAGACCATCGCTATGCTTCCCAACTCTTCGTTCCATCGACTTTTCGGGCTCATAGACCATCTCTATGCTCCCCTACTCTTCGTTCCATCGACTTTTCGGGCTCATAGACCATCGCTATGCTTCCCAACTCTTCGCTCCAACGACTTTTCGGGCTCATAGTCCATCTCTATGCTCCCCAACTTTTCGTTCCATCGACTTTTCGGGCTCATATAGCCCTTCTATGCTTCCCAACTCTTGTTCTATCGACATTTCGAGCTCATAGACCATCTCTATGCTTCCCAACTCTTCGTTCCATCGACTTTTCGGGCTCATAGACCATCTCTATGCTCCCCAACTCTTCGTTCCATCGACTTTTCGGGCTCATAGACCATCGCTATGCTTCCCAACTCTTCGTTCTATCGACATTTCGAGCTCATAGACCATCTCTATGCTTCCCAACTCTTCGTTCCATCGACTTTTCGGGCTCATAGACCATCGCTATGCTTCCCAACTCTTCGCTCCAACGACATTTCGAGCTCATAGACCATCTCTATGCTTCCCAACTCTTCGTTCAACCAACATTTCGGGCTCATAGACCTTCCCTATGCTTCCCAACCCTTCGTTCTTTCGATAATTCGGGCTCATATACCCTTTCTATGCTTCCCAACTCCTCGTTCTCTCGATGGTTTGGGTTCATATAACTCTGCCATCAAACCAGCCCAAAAAAGAAAAAAGACAGCCACACACACACCCAGCCGTCCCACCTTCATGTATTCATTCTTCACTCTTAGACAATTCCTTGAACCGCTGCTTAGAAAGCTTTTCGTCAAAGCTGCTGAAAATACGGTAATTTGCACCATCCAGGATCCGAAAATGCTTGCTAAGAATATTCTGCTGAAGGACATATCCATTCTTCTTTGCAACAACCCGCCACCAGACCCGGCCGCCAAGTGTTTTAGCTTTCCGATAATCGATCCCTTCTCTTGCTACCGTTTCAAGTACTTCAAGGGGCTCGTTTCCAAATAAAAATTGAACCGTTTCCGTTTCACGAAATAAGGCACAAACAGAAACTACCGTTGACCAGTTGGCAAGAACTCTTCCTTTTTCAATTTGCACAAGGGTTTTCTTAGAAACACCAATAATATCTGCCATTTTATCCTGAGTGTAGCCTGCTTCAGTTCGAATTAGCCGCAATTTCTCTGAAACATTCTGAATAATTTCATCTCTGGTCATACAAAGCCCTTCCTTCAATAACATCTAGTGTAATTTTACACAAGTTTTCCTAGTTTTAAAAGTAATAAAGTTGTTCTTCAAAAAAAACTGCTATCCCATATAGATAGCAGTTCGTTTATTAGCTATTGATTTCTGGCGGTACACTACATCCGCCGGAGCAGGATTTGTTCAATTCGCACGCAGCACATTTTCCTTGTTTCGAGCGATTAATAAATCGAACCAGAGCCCAAGCGGCATATCCAAAAATAGCAACTCCAATTACAATGCTAGCAATCATAGAATTTCACTCCTTTTGTTTAAACCAAACCAAACAGCTTGCCGCCCTGATAAACAATCAGCGATAAAACATAAGCGATGACTAATGCATAGCCAATCGTGAAGGCTGTCCATTTTTTTGAACCTGTTTCTTTATAAATGGTTGCGGTAGTGGCTAAGCATGGAATGTACAATAAAATAAAGACCATAAAGCTGTAAGCAGCAAGTGGTGTATAGTAATTGGCCAGCAGTCCCTGCAGACTTGAATCATTCGGGACAAAATAAATAATGTTCATCGTCGAAATGATCGCTTCTTTGGCAAGGAAGCCGGTAATTAAGGATGCCGCCGCCTGCCATGTTCCAAATCCAATCGGTGCTAAAATCGGTGCAATGACGCCGCCGATTGCCGCAAGGAAACTGTCATCCATTTCCACCTTCAAGCCGCCAGGCCCTGCATAGGATAGAATCCAAATGAAAACAGAGCCGGCAAATATGAATGTACCTGCTTTCCGTACAAATCCCTTGCCTTTATCCCATGTGCTTCTCCATAAGGATTGAAACTGCGGCAGCCGATATGGCGGCAATTCAATGACAAATAAGGATGTCTGAGATTTTAACATGGTCGATGAAAATATTTTTGCTAAAATTAACGCGACTACAATCCCTAATACATATAAGCTTAAAACAATGAAAGCTTTATGGGCTGCAAAAAATGCCCCGACAAATAAGGCATACACAGGCAGACGTGCTGAGCAAGACATTAGCGGAGTCAGCAAGATTGTTAACAGTCGTTCGCGCGGTGTTTCGATTGTTCTTGCCGCCATGATGCCCGGAACATTGCAGCCAAACCCAATCATCATTGGGATAAATGCTTTCCCGTTCAAACCAACCGATTCCATAATTCTGTCCATGACCAACGCGACGCGCGCCATATAGCCGGAATCCTCTAATACCGATATGAAAAAGAACAAAATAAAAATCTGCGGTACAAACACAAGAACACCGCCGACCCCGGCAACTAACCCTTCAATAATCAGCGCGTGAATAAAGGCGGACGCATGGACAGCCGTCAGAGCTTTTTCAATACCGGACGCAACCGGTCCAGTCAATAACCCATCAAGTGCATCGGATAACGGAGTCCCCAGCCAATCAAATGTCAGCATAAACATTAAATACATAAGCAATAAGAAGATTGGCATCCCAAGGTATTTATTGGTGACAATGCTGTCAATTTTTTCAGATAATGGCACTACGCCATCACGTTTAGTTGTTGTTTCAGCGATAATACTCTCAATCGCTGCTTTTCTTTTCATATAAATAAAGTTTGGTAATGTCTTCACGTCATACGAATTCTTGATGGACTCTTCCAATTTTCCAGAAATAGCTTGGAGCTTTTTGGTGTCAACAATTTGCGTTAAGTAATTTTTTACGTATTCATTTCCTTCTAAATATTGAATTGCCAGGAAGCGTTTTGAATGCTCCGTTTTACCAGCCATTTCATTGGATAGGTCGGCAATTGCCTTTTCCACTTCGGCACCATAGTTTACAAGGTTCTTTTTCACCGACGTGTACGATTTTGTGGAAATAGTATCAACTAATTGGTCACAGCCCTTCCCGCTTCTGGCGACAACAGGAACAACCGGAACACCCAATTTTTTCGAAAGCTTTTCGGCATCAATCATGATCCCGCGCGAGCTTGCAACATCGACCATATTTAAACCAATTAACAGCGGCTTTTCAAACTCCAGCAACTGCATGGTTAAATGTAAATTCCGTTCTAATTGAGATGCATCCAAGATATTCAATAGCCGGTCCACGGAATCATTGAGGAAGAAGGAAGTGACGACTCCCTCATCTCGTGAAAGTGGATTTAGTGTATATACACCCGGCAAATCTATTAATCTGCCAATATTATTCTTAAAAACGCCGACTTTCTTTTCAACCGTTACTCCGCTCCAGTTGCCGACATACTCATAGGATCCTGTGAGGTTATTAAACAATGAAGTTTTTCCAGTATTCGGGTTTCCAATTAGAGCAATTTCCATTTATATTCTCTCCACTTCGATCTGGACGGCTTCCTTGCTGCGAATTCCGACGCACTGGCCGCAGGACTCAATCATAATAGGACCGCCAAAAGGCATAACGCATTTCACAGATATTTCCGATCCTTCGGTTATTCCTAAATCAAGCAAACGTCTTTTCACAAGGTTGCCAACATGAGAAATATCAACGATTTTCCCCTTTTCCCCTGCTTTCAATGATGTAAACATATATTATCACCCAATCCGTTGTAATTGAGAATGATTATCTTTCTATATTGTCATTTTACACCTAAATTTCAAAAAAAATATTAAAATTTGTGACAAAAAAAGAAAAAAAGAAAAGCACTTGGCTTTTCTTCATTAATATTATTGATATTTAACAACCATTCTTTTCGGCATTGCAGCAAGGACTAAAACAACGATTATGGCACTGATGATAAAGTTTGGCAGCATATAGGTCCCATTATAAATCAATGAATACACGGCAACCGGTTGTCCTTTAGGGGCATACTCGCCAAAGAAAGCAATTCCCGAATACACATGGCAAATATATCGCAGCAAGCTTCCTAGGAAGGTTCCAATGATGGAATAGATCATCCAGCTTCCTTTATTCCCCTCCTCAAGAGCATTCTTAACCTGGCGGGCAAAAATCCCTGCAAAACCGAGAACCGTAAACGCAATAAAATAATCGATAATTCCCTGAATAATGGTGTAGATTTGCGCAAACCCAAGAATGAATTGCAATAATCCCAACAAGAAGCCCGTTAATAAACCACCCTTAATGCCCCAGCGATACGCCATAATAAAGACTGGAACCATCGCAATGGAGATCGACCCTCCTTGCGGCCAAATTTTCAAGGATAAAATACTTGCTGCTAAGTCCAATAGATAAGCGAGTGCCGAAAAGACAGCAACCTCTGCGATAAAACGTGTGCTGTTTGCTTTTTGATTCACACCATTTTCCCCCTTGTTTTAAAAAATAAAAAAGCAATGCAAGACGTAAGGATTGTCTGCATTGCTTTCTAATATCGGCAAAACCACATCCCTACGCTAGCGTTAACTAACAGGTTCATAGGGTCAGAACTCGAACGTTCACTCTCAGCCGCTTATGCGCAGCTCCCCCTGTGGACTATTTACTTGTTTACATAACGAATGATACTACTGTTTAAAAGGTTTGACAAGGAAAATATTACAAATGTATATCCCGCCCTATTTTTCACAAACACAGCCCAAATCTAATTTGCATAGTATATAGAAAAAAACTTTCAGGAGTTTCGCCCTATGTTTACTTTAAAGGTTGATCATGAAATTGAGCTTCTTGTCTTTCAACGCCAGCATGCATTACAGCTTTATCAGCTTGTCGAGGAGAACCGTGACCATTTGCGAACATGGCTTCCCTGGGTCGATAGCATGACCACTCCCTATCAATTTGAATCTGTGATCCCCCATTGGCTGAATCAATTGGCAGAGGGCAGCGCCTGCAACCTTGGCATCCTTTATAAAGGAAAGCTTGTTGGGTCAATAGGACTTCATCAAATTGACTGGTACAATAAAATGGCCAGCATCGGTTATTATTTAGCGAAGGATGCAGAAGGTCATGGGATAATGATCCGCTCCGTTCATGCTGTGCTTAATTATGCATTTTTAGATTTAGGCTTAAACCGGATTGAAATCCGCTGTGGCGTAAAGAACACCAGAAGCCGTGCTATTCCCGAAAAACTAAGATTCCGAAAAGAAGGTATATTAAGGGACGGAGAACAGTTAAACGGTTATTTTCATGATATTATCGTATACAGTATGCTCGCCCGCGAATGGCAGCAGCCCCCCAATTATTAATCGCCTCTCACCAGCTGCCAGACGGCAGCTTTTTTATTAGTTTTTTCATTAATTTGCTCAAGAAGCATTTTTTTGAAATAATAAAACTATACACAAATACGTGAAGGCCAAAAGAAGAATAAGATTATTTTGTAAGTGAGGTGGCATACCTTACGCATCGTAAGGTCCCCAATGATTTGGATAAATATCTTGATAATAGCTCTGCTCATACTGTTTACTGCATTTTTTGTCGCATCCGAATTTGCAATCGTCAGAGTACGGACAACCAGAATTGACCAATTGGTTGCCGAAGGAAATAAAAGAGCCCAAGCCGCCAAGAAAGTCATTTCTAATTTAGATGGATATTTATCGGCCACTCAGGTCGGCATTACGATTATTTCCTTAATATTAGGTTGGCTTGGTGAGCCAACAATCCGAGAGCTGTTAAAACCTATTTTTGAATGGCTGGAAGTCCCGGCTTCCCTAAGCCACATTATTTCCGTTATTATTTCGTTTATTGTCATCACCTTTGTCCATGTTGTCATTGGTGAATTATCGCCAAAAACGTTTGCCATTCAAAAGTCGGAGGAAATTATCCTCCGTGTTGCCAAGCCGATGATTTTGTTTTACAAGCTGATGTACCCGTTTATCTGGGCGTTAAACCGGTCCGCCCGTTTTGTTACCGGACTGTTTGGGATTAGGCCGGCCTCGGAGAGTGATATCGTCCTTTCCGAAGAAGAGTTACGGCTAATCTTATCGCAGAGCTATGAGAGCGGCGAAATTAACCAATCGGAATATAGCTACATGAATCGGATCTTTGAATTTGATGATCGCATCGCAAAGGAAATTATGGTGCCGCGGACGGAGGTCATCACCTTTTCCAAAGATGCCTCTCTTAATGAAATTATTGAAACTGTCCAGGAAGAAGGATACACCCGTTATCCCGTCATCGATGGGGATAAGGATAACATTTTAGGTGTTGTCAATATCAAGGAGGTGCTGACCGACTGCATCCAGCAGAAATGCAGCGGCGAAGAACCGCTTGCTACCTACATAAAACCTGTTATTCATGTGATTGAAACGATCCCCATTAAGGAACTTTTAGTAAAGCTGCAAAAAAACCGCTCCCATATGGCAGTTCTATCCGATGAATATGGCGGCACAGCCGGGGTTGTAACGGTCGAGGATATTTTAGAGGAAATCGTCGGGGAAATCCGGGATGAGTTTGATTTGGACGAAGTACCCCTTATCCAGAAAAAGGGGGAAAATCATTTTATTTTAGATGGAAAAGTTCTCATCAGCGAGGTCAACGACATTTTAGGTACCACACTCGAGGATGATGATGTTGATACCATCGGCGGATGGTTTTTGACCCAGAAATTTGATGTCCAAAAAGGCGATACACTCGAAAGAGATGGCTTCATCTTTCAAATCAAAGAAATCGACGGCCATCATATCGGCTATATCGAAGTATCAAAATTACCAGCGTCTTCCGAATAAGGGGGGACGTCTTTTTATTTTTCAAATATTTTGACATTTGTATTCATATTACCTATAATTTTCCATAAAATATAGTTAACAATGCCTATAATAACCGAAACGTTTGACTGTATGGTTTAAATTCTCTATAATATTGTTAATTTATATATATGTCGAGGTGGTATGATGGGGCTGTTTATCGAATTGGCGAATTAGCGGAAAGAGCAATGGTTTCCAAGAGAACAATTGATTACTACACGTCTATTGGACTGCTCAAAGCAGATCGATCTAAGTCCAATTACCGCATCTATACGGAAGAATCATTACATGATTTAAAATTTATCGAAGAATGCAAGAGTTTGCATTATCCATTAGACGAGATTAGAAGAAAACTAGAAATGCGCAAAGCAGCAGGCAGCATTCAGGCTTCAGAAGTGGAAAAACATGTGTCTAAGCTGACCCAGCAAATGCTCAAGCTTCACAATGATTTATTTGACATCATCCCATATATTGAAAAATTGGATGAAAAGCAAAAAGAAACGCTGACGAATAACCTAAGTCTGCTTAGAACCGCATTATTGAAATCGCTTTTAAAGGTTTCAAGCTAATCTTTGAAAATACCAGGAGGTGACTACCTTACTCGTCTAAACAACGAGTTAAGGGAACTTATTTGGACATATTTAATTTGGTTTTAATAGCCATTTTAATAGCATTAACTGCTTTTTTTGTAACTTCAGAGTTTGCGATTGTGAAGATTAGAAGTTCAAGAATCGATCAGTTAATCGAAGAAGGAAGTTCGAAGGCCGTTTCAGCAAAAAGAGTAATTTCAAATTTAGATGAATATCTTTCTGCCTGCCAGCTTGGGATTACGATCACGGCTCTTGGATTAGGTTGGATTGGGGAATCAACGATTGAACATTTGCTTGGTCCTCTCTTTGTTTCCATTAATATTCCCGATAATGCTGTAAAAATATTATCCATTTCGATCGCATTTGCAACGATCACATTTTTACATGTCGTAATCGGAGAACTTGCGCCTAAAACATTGGCCATTCAAAAAGCAGAATGGATTACCCTTAAGGTAGCTCGCCCGCTCATTCTTTTCTATAAAGTAATGTACCCATTTATTTGGGTACTGAATGGGTCTGCTCGAATCGTTTCGAGAATCTTTGGGCTTAAACCTGTTTCCGAAAATGAAATTGCTCATACTGAGGAAGAACTTCGAATTATCTTATCGGAAAGCTATAAAAGTGGCGAAATTAACCAATCAGAGTTCAAGTATGTAAATAAAATATTTGATTTTGATAATCGAATCGCAAAAGAAATAATGGTACCGCGAACCGAAATCGTCTCATTGTCTAAGGATGATTCACTTGAGATCTTTTTAACAACGATCCGGGAAGAGAAATTCACCAGATACCCTGTTATTGATGGGGATAAGGACCATATCGTCGGGATTGTCAATGCCAAGGAAGTCATGACTGATTTTATTGGAAACGAACAGTTTTCGGCTCAAACCCTTGAGGGCTTCATCCGCCCTATCATTCGAGTGATTGAAACGATTCCTATCCACGATTTGCTTGTTAAAATGCAAAAAGAGCGGATGCATATGGCAGTTTTAATGGATGAATACGGTGGAACTTCAGGTCTGGTAACGGTAGAAGATATCCTTGAAGAAATTGTCGGGGAAATTCGCGATGAATTCGATATGGATGAAATTCCTGAGATTCGTAAAATAAATGAGAATCATTACATTATCGATTCAAAGGTCTTGGTAAGCGAAGTCAACGATTTATTGGGCGTTGAAATTAATGACGAAGATGTTGATACCATCGGCGGCTGGATTTTAACCGAGAATTACGATGCCAAAGAAGGCGACATTATTGCCCATGAAATGTACACCTTTAAAATTATTGAAATGGAAGACCATCATATTAAATATATAGAAGTCATGAAAAGTATAAACGACGGAGAACCAACAAACCTCAAGCAGGTGTCTTTATCCAACTCAGAGGTTCTTTACTAACATATTTAAACAAACCTGAAAAAAGGTTTGTTTTTTTTGTCCTTTAAATCAGGACAATTGACTATTCCAAGATTTGTCTTGCCTGCATATCCTGCTATCAAGGAGGGGATGAAATTGAACCAAACAGCTATTCTTTTCTTGGCCTGTATTTTGGCTGGCTTCGCCTTAGTTAAAATGCCGACCATTTCATTTTTAGCTGGCCTGTCATCATTATTTCATGTTATCGGTGCACTTGCCATTCTTATCTTCGCGCTTGCAACACTTTACCTTGGTGTTAAAGCTTTCTTCAAAAAGCTGTAAGCGCATTCGCCTCTGGATAGAAAAAGACCAGGTGTCCCTGGTCTTTTTTTATTTTGACCTTAAAATCATAGTTTCCTCTTCTACTTTCGCAATTTTTATAAGGTGGGAATCAAGGCGGCGATTGATATGCTGGATATCATTTTTTTGCGATTCCTCGATCCGTTCTAAAACTTCTTTAATATCGGATAAATCGATTTGGTTAACTGCGACGCGATGTTCTATACTATCCATTTTCTCTAATCTTGAAAGTCTTTGTTCAATGTTTTCTAAAGTTTTGTTAAATGTATTTATTAGTGACTTCATGTCGTTTACGTTCTCATTTAATTTCTCAAATTGCTTTTCCACCAACAACATCCCCTTTCATGTGGTTATCATATCACCATTTTCACCATAAAGATGTTACAAAAACAGTAACTCTATAATCAAATGGATAAAAATGAACATTTTATTACATTTAACCTTTAACATAGCTTCATGTGAATATTATCATAGGCAATTTCCAAGAAAAAAACGTAACCTTTTAGTAAAGATAATTCTTTCGGATTGTAACCTCATTAGAAAAGGTTGGTGTTTGGAACATGTTAATTTCTATTGATGAAAAAGCAGTAACATGGTTTGCAGGAGAATTCGAATTCACAAGGCCCTTTAGCATTCGTCTGTTCCCGCAATATGCCGGCTTTGGAGAAAAGCACAAAGGCTATTGTCTTGCATTTTCAATTGAAACACCAGCAAACTCTGCGTTCTCCAAAGAAGTTAATGGAATGAACTTCTATATAGAAGAAAATGATTTATGGTTTTTTGAAGATACCGAAACCTATTTATCCGTTAATGATTTCCTTAAAGAGTTACAGGTGACATACAAGGAAGAAAATTTCGTTAATTAATCTCCTGAAATGTTTTCGGGTATCCAGCCAATTGGATACCTTTTTGTTTTTTATCCAAAACCCTCGACATTATCTCCAAGAAATGGCAGAATTTTATAAGATGGATTATCAAATTTTGAAAGATATTATAATACAACCAGATAAAATAAGGGGGACATGGACATATTAATTTACACGATCTTAGGTATTGGAATAGTCGCAGCCGCAATATATTTATTCTTAAAACATATTGGCCGTAAAAAGGAAGAGAAGGAACAAAAGGTTCCAGTCAATGGTAGAGCGGAGGAAGGACAATATCCGATTATTGATGCAACGTTAGAGGATATAAGAAATACCGTACGTGAATTTTCAAACAGCTTACCTAAAGGGGTATATCGAACTATACTTGTTAAAGAGGATAACAGCATCGATTTTAAACAGCTTTCCCATCTTCTTGGCGGGATTCCTGAAAGAAAATACTATATGTCGAAGGAAACTTATGACATATTCGAAGAACACGAAAAACATATCCCGAAGGAAATGGATATAGTTCAAAAAGCAGTCGACCTATATGTCAAGGAGCACAATGAATATCCGATGCTGCCGTTTGACCCGGAGCGCAGGGTAAACTATTATCAGCTAATCCAGGACAAATATTTAAAATCAGCTCCAGAAATACAATTCTATATTACTGATTTAGACGGGTTGATTACCCACAAAAAGCCCTCGAAAAAAACCTCCTCATAACCTGCGAGAAGGTTTTTTTCTTTCTTAACAAGAATAGGATTTTTTGATGGGTTTTTTTTGCTTTTTTTTCTACAATATTGAGATAATAGCATTATGACTTTATCTTTATGAAAAAATGAGGGGTAAAATAATGGTTAATAAGAAAACAAATACACGACATCTGGCCACCATTTCATTAATTATTATGGCAGCCGGATTTCTCGCTACAATTCCAATGCCGCCATCCATTTGGAGAACTGTTCTCCAAGGCGGTTTTGAAGCTGGGCTGGTAGGGGGACTAGCCGATTGGTTTGCAGTGACGGCCCTTTTTCGCCATCCTCTAGGGCTGCCAATCCCGCATACTGCACTTTTGCCAAAAAATCGCAGTAAAATTATCGCAAAAATTATCTCGATGCTGGAAAATGATTGGCTGACGAAAGAAAGTATCCAGCAGAAAATAAACGATTTCCAGTTCACTGAGAAAATTTTTTCTCTCGTCAATGAGCAAATACATGGCGATAATCTAAAAAAGAATAGCATAAAGGTTATAAAACATTTAATTAAGATGGTAAACCTGCAAAAAGTTGCCCCGGTCATTGAAAAGGAGCTAAAATCACAGCTGAATAACATAGATACAAAGCAATACCTCCCCCTCCTTATTGACCAGGTTACAGTCCGGAAATATGATGAAAAGGCACTTGATTTGGTTTTGAAGGAAATTGATGTTTGGGCCAAAAAAGATAGCACTAAATATCGGCTCGGCGGAATTGCCGTGGACATGATTGAAAATATTCCAGCCGACGGCATTATGCAGTTTGCGATCCGATCATTTAGCAATCTCGTGAATGAGGAAAAGCTCGGCAATATCATCCAGAATCTAATCATAAAGGGTGTCGATAGCTTTCGTGACCCCTATAACCAAAACAGGCAAACCCTATTGATTCACATCCACCAGAAACTTGAAAGCCTGAAAAGTGATGAAAAAATGTATGAAGAATTGGAACGACTTAAATCCCAATTGATAGTTAAATGGGAACCTGAAGAAAAAATCAACGAATTCCTGGCGAATGCTCAAGCTAAAGCACTGGACTTTGTTGAAGACCCTGCTTTCTATGATGAATATCTTCTTCCTTTCATAAAGGATGGACTAAGTGAATTCGGTTCAGATCAGGTAAAGATGGGGCAGCTTGAAGCTTGGATTAAAATGCAAATAGCCGGGTTTGTTGATAAAAACCATTCCAAAGTCGGACAACTGGTCAAAGAAAATCTTGAAAAGCTGGATAATAAAACGCTCATCTACATGATTGAAACCAATGTAGGAAAAGACTTGCAATGGATCCGTGTCAATGGAGCATTGTGTGGTTTTCTCATCGGGCTGGCACTAGTTGGAATAAAAGCGTTGTTTTAAATCTAAAGCACCTTTCTGGGTGCTTTATTTTTATTACTTTAGTATCAGAAAAAATCCGTTCACTTCCTAGAAATGATAGTTCTACATTGAAACAGTCCTACATATTTAGTACTATAGTCATTATTTTTAAGGGAGGTAGATAAGAGTATGGGTGTTAAATTTATTAAAGTTTCTGTTTGCTACTTTGTCATTGGAGTTTGCCTCGGAATGTACATGTCGATGACGGAAAACTTTAATTTTACTCCAGTTCATGTCCATATTAATTTATTAGGATGGACAGCGATGACGCTTGCCGGTCTTATTTATGTTGCCTTTCCTCAAGCCGCGGAAACCACAATGGCAAAAGTTCACTTCTGGCTTCATAATATTGCCCTTCCAGTCATGATGATCTCACTGGCACTGCTAGTTTCAGGTAATGAGTCTGCCGGTCCAGGTGTTGCTGCTGGCGGTACATTAATGGTACTCGGTATTATCCTTTTTGCCATCAATATCCTTAAGAATGTAAAAGCAAACTAATATGTTGTCATAAAACATTTTAAACAACTAAATTCCTGTATTTATATTTCGACATTCCTTTTACAATTTCAATATAAAGCGCTGCGCTTTTTTTCCGCAGCGCTTTTTAAATAAAAATTATGGTTGAAAGCTTTGAAGGCTGTCTTTTCTTATTTTCATATATTCTGCAGGAGGTTTCTTCAAATCATAATCGTAGATGGCCCCTTCCCAATCCCCATACATTGGATTCGGAAAGACGATAAACTTTTTGCCGAACTCGGCATTTAGTTTATCAACTGACTTCATCCTATCTACTGCGGATAATTGATCAAATCCTTTAAAATCGCCGAGATTATCCCCAAATAACAGGACAATATCGTAATCTTTCGCCACCTGTTCCCTCCGTTTTTCCTTGCCAATTTCTTTTTCCTGCTGTAATAAAACATGCTGCTCATCCGCTTTCGGAGCACCGACCATATGTAAATTTTTGATTGTTGCTTCCTTTTGTGCTTTCTTCCGGTTAGAAATATAGAAAATCTCCACTCCCCGTGAATCAGCATACTTTAGGAAATCCAGCGCACCTGGCAGCGGCTTTGCTTCCGCCCTGTTAAACCAATCCCCCCAATCAATCGGGTCACCTTTTCCATTCTGAACCATCCAGGCATGATATGGACTGTTGTCCAGTACCGTTTCGTCAATATCAAGCACAATAGCAGGTTTTAACCCATTCCCTCTTTCCTTATTGGTTAGAATTTCATCAAGTCTTAGTCTTCCTAGGTAGTATCCCTGATAATATAATGCTTTGGCCTCACCAGACTTTTGAAACCATAGGACTGACATGGTATTCTGCTCATATAGGCTTTCATGCGGACTTTTTTCATTCTGCGCCAATCCAAGTGTATTTGGGAAAATCAATAAATACAAAACTGCGGCAAATAACATGGTCAGTTTCCGCATCGTTCATTCCTCCTTTAAGCATATATTTTTAGTATGTGACAAAATAAAGCATTCAACCTTATCTTGTAATTTTGTAAAATAAAACAAAGAGCATCATGTAACAGAAAAGGTTTCTATAGATAAATGGAGGTCAACAAATTGGAAGGTAATCGATATGACCCTTTTAAGGCTCCCTTTGATAGTTTAGATGAGTTTGCTGATTTGATAAGTCAGGTGCTTAAATGCCCGATTACAATTGAAGATGCGAACCATCGTCTGCTTGCCTATAGCACCCATGACGAGCGAACGGATCCGGCTAGAATTTCCACCATCATTGGCCGCAGAGTACCTGAGAAGGTTATTAATCAATTATGGAAAGAAGGAACGATTCCTGCCCTTCTTAAAACCCAGGAACCAATTCGGGTAGAAAATATGGAGGATATCGGCCTTGGTCATCGGGTTGCGATTTCGATCTGGAAGCAGGATGAAGTATTAGGATTCATTTGGGCCCTTGAAACTGATCGGTCTTTGACAAACGAGGATTTTATCTTATTAAAAAATGCTGCGGACGCAGTCAAAAACAAACTCCTGCAGCTTCAGACAAGAAAAAATAAAAAGGAAGAGCGTACCCAGGAATTCTTTTGGAAACTGTTAACCCGGCATTTGAACTCTTCTAGGGAAATTATGGAGCACTTCCATTCTTTACAAATAACACCCGCTAAATTCTTTGCCGTACAGGTTTATAAACTGCCGCACAACATTACAAACAAAGAAGAGCAGGCTATTTCCTATTTATTAAAAACGACTCAGCGGGTCAAAATTTTGCTTTATGCCATTGATTGCAACCAGCTTATCTTACTGACCGCAGCTGATTATTTTGAAAACCCGATCCCAGAACTAGATCATTTTGCGAAAATGTTTGCCGCCAAATTGGATGACCGATTCGGAATTAAAGAGATTACCCCCGCCTGCAGCGGCATTTATGAGGATTATTCAAAAATCAGCAAGGCTTACGACGAGGCAAATGCAGTATTAACTGTAAAAAGCAAATTCCCTAAGGAAACAAAAAACATCATTAACTATCAAAAGCTGGGGATTTATCAGTTAGTTGATTTGCTTTTCGAAAAAAGAAGAAATGAAGAATACGAGAACTATTCCTTAAAAAAGCTTCACGAATATGATCAAAAACATAACAGCAATCTTGTCGAGACATTGGAAAGCTTCTTAAATTTTGATGACAATATAAACGATGCAGCTAAGGATTTGAATGTACACTCCAACACTTTGGCTTATCGACTAAAGCGAATTTCCGAAATTGGCGACATTAATTTTAAAGATCCTAATCAAAAAATGATGCTCTACCTTGACTTAAAGCTAATGAAATACAAGGGGATTTAAACTTTTTGTGCAAATCCCCAAAATGATAGTTAATTATTTTTCTTTCCTGACAATGAAATTCTTCCCCAATCCTTTTATACTTTATCCATAGGATTTCTGAATGAAAGTTAGGGAGGAATTTATTATATGATTATCGGGGTACCAAAAGAAATCAAGAACAATGAGAATCGAGTAGCACTTACTCCAGCAGGTGTTATTTCATTTATTAATGCTGGTCACACAGTATTAATTGAAAAGGACGCAGGAATTGGAAGCGGTTTCAGTAATGAAGCATATGAAAAAGCCGGGGCTGAAATTATCAATAGCGCAGCACAAGTTTGGACAAAAGCAGATATGATTATGAAGGTAAAAGAGCCGCTTGCAAGTGAATACCAATACTTTAGGCAAGGGCTGATTTTATTCACTTATCTGCACCTTGCTGCTGAGCCTGCTTTGGCACAAGCCCTTAAAGACAAAGGAGTCATTGCTATTGCCTATGAAACTGTATCTGTAAACAGAACACTTCCATTGCTTACGCCGATGAGTGAAGTGGCAGGCCGAATGGCTGCACAAATCGGGGCAGCATTCCTGCAAAAAAATAACGGCGGCCAAGGCATTCTTCTTGCTGGTGTACCGGGAGTGAACCGTGGAAAAGTAACCATCATTGGCGGCGGTGTTGTTGGAACAAATGCCGCTAAAATGGCCATCGGCTTAGGTGCTGACGTAACGATTATTGATTTAAGTGCTGACCGCCTTCGCCAGCTTGATGATATTTTCGGAAATCAAATAAAAACATTAATGTCCAATCCATATAATATTGCTGAAGCTGTTGCTGAAGCTGATCTGTTAATTGGGGCAGTGTTAATTCCAGGTGCAAAAGCGCCTAGGCTTGTCAAAGAAGAAATGGTTAAAGCAATGAAGCCGGGGTCAGTTATTGTTGATGTGGCAATTGACCAAGGCGGCATCGTCGAAACAATTGATCACGTAACCACCCATGATAACCCAACCTTTGAGAAGCATGGAGTTATTCACTACTCTGTTGCCAATATGCCAGGCGCGGTCCCTAGAACCTCTACAATTGCCTTAACGAATGTTACGGTTCCTTATGCCCTTCAAATTGCGGATGATGGCGTTTGTAAAGCGATTTCGGAAAACCCAGCATTGAAACTTGGCGTAAATGTAGCAAACGGAGAAATCACTTACGAAGCAGTTGCCCACGATTTGGGATATGCTTATGTACCAGTTGAAATTGCATTGGAAAAGGAACTTTCTTCTAATTAATCATTCGCCTGATTACAAAAAGGAAATCCCATTTAAACTTACGGGATTTCCTTTTTCACTTTTCCATATACACTGGGTCTGCCAATAGAGTGATATTCGATTGGATATTTTTCAATGATATCAAGCTGAAAGCAATTTCTCCCATCAAAAACAACCGGCTGTTTCATGAGTTCAGAAAAAGTGGTTAAGTTAATCGTTTTAATTTCCTCCCAATCCGTTACGATCAAAGCCAAATCAGCCCCCTTAAGTGCCTCATTTAGTGAATTTGTATAGGAGATGAGCTCCCCTAATTCCAATTTGGCATTCTCTGTTGACACAGGATCAAAGGCAATGACAGATGCCTCCTTCTTCACCAACTGCCTAGCCAGCTTGATTGCAGCACTCTCACGGACATCATCTGTATCAGGTTTAAAGGCAAGTCCTAATATCGCAGCTCTCTTCCCTTTTAAATTAGGAAATCTGGTCTGTGCCTTTTGAAATAGTCGTAATTCCTGCCTTCGATTAATTTGTAATGCTTCCTCCAGCAGTTTGTTTGGCTCTCCTGCTTTTTTGGTCATATTAACTAGTGCCTCGGTATCTTTCGGAAGACATGAACCGCCAAAACCGATGCCGGCATTTAAAAACGACATCCCAATCCGATTGTCCATCCCCATTCCCACTGCAACATCTTCAATATTCCCTCCGATTTGTTCGCAGTAATTGGACAGGGAGTTCACATAACTAATTTTCAAGGCCAAAAATGCATTTGCAGCAACCTTAATTAATTCGGCACTGCTTGTATCTGTTTTCATAATCGGAATGCCAAATGGCTTATATAAATCCTCTAAGCAATTTAAGGCATACTCACTCTCCGAACCGATAATAATCCTGTCCCCATGAAACATATCGTAAATAGCTGAACCTTGACGAAGAAACTCCGGGTTGGCCGCAATATGGAAATTGAGTTTTTGGGGAATAGTTAACTTGATCCATTCCTTAATCTTTTCACTAGTTCCTGCAGGCACGGTACTTTTCGTTACAATAATGACATTGGGACGAACAATGGATTGGCCGATTTCGATTGAGACTTGGTTAATATATTGTAAATCTAACAATCCATCTATTGTTTTCGGCGTTCCCACAGTAATGATAATTATTTCTGCATCCTTATAGCCCTCAGTAGAACTGTCCGTAAATGAAATCCTGCCCGCCTCCAAATTTCTCTTTAGCATCTCTTCCAAGCAAGGTTCATAAATCGTTGATTTTCCTTTTTTGAGGATTTCAATTTTAGCCGATTCTTTATCAACACAAATGACCGAATGACCAACTTCTGCTAAACAAACCCCTGTGACCAGCCCAGCATATCCTGTTCCTGCGATTGCAACTTTTTTCAATGCTTAAGTCCTTTCTATTACATCAATTAATGGTCGATCCATTTATATAAGGTTATTTCATTATAAACTGGGTCATAAAGCTCTTGAGACTTGAAGCTCTTTAGCTTTTTTATTTTCCCCTTAACCGAACCCCCCTGTGAAACAAACCCTTTTACTACTTTGTCCGTCAGCAGCACCGTTCTTCCTTGATAGTATTTTGTTTCCATTTGAAATAATTGGTACGTGTTAATCCTTTTGTGGGTGTACGGTGCATGTAAATACTCCAATACCCTTGTTTCCTCCCATGTGTAAAGAATAATCGGTTCATTCATTTTTTCAATATACGCGTTCATTTGATAAACGGCAGGCAGTTCAGCCGCTTCCGCTTTTAATAACTTAACACTTTTTACTGTTTGAAATCCAAGCAAAATAACGGCTAAGACAATGATGAACCAGGGAATCCTTTTTGCGAAAAGCTGAATACACAGATAGAAAATAAGCAGTACCGCAAGCGGGAGAATGTGTCTGGGTTTCTCAATATTTTGTGCCAGTAGTGCCCAAAAAAAATAACTGAAAAACAACAGATAAATTACATTCACAAAAGGCTTTCTTGCCTCATGCTCTTTTTTGGGTATCCTGCTAACTCCTAACTTTATAAACAAGCTAAGATAAATAACAGCAATTATGTACTCTTTTGCGGCAATACCTGTCCAAAAAATATTATCCCATAAAAATATCGATAATCTCTTCAATAAACTAATTTCAGATGTTTCGACTGCTCCGCCCCAATCTGTGAAATGTCCACTTGTAAAGGCTAAAGAAAGCTTAATAAAACCTATAAGGCTTCCTTCTGAGATAATCAGAGCGACACCCCAGCAGGCTTGAAAGACAAGCCCAAATAGGGCATAATAACTTGCCTCTTTTAATGTTAGATTCCCATTTTTCCATTTCCAATAAAACAAAAAACAGATGACCAATGCAAAGGGCAGATAGGAAAGACGGATACCTAGCATGATACTTAAAATGCCTAATGGCAATAGTATAAATGAGGAATTGTTTCTTTCCATAGCTAGAGAAATACTCCAAACATACCACCAAAATACAGCAAGCGCTGCCCCTTCAGACATCGGTTGATTGACCATGATCACAATATAGGTTTGCGAAAAAATGATGGCAGTTGCCAGCCATGAAAAGTGGACAGGTAGTAATTTTCGAAATAGCCGATAAATCGGAAAAAGCGAGCTTGCATAAGCCAGAATATTAAACATGGTCAGGGCCTCTGCTGGATTCTCTAAAAAAGGATAAAGGATTTTCCCCCCCATTATAAAGAAGGGATATCCTGGAAAATGTGGCTGCATAGCCATTAAATCAAAACGAATCACTGCCAGGGAAAAATCAACCTGATCCCATGTTGAGGCGAATGGATTTAAAAAATAAAGCTGGGAGGCAATCACAATGATGATCGTTACCATGCTTATTGCAATTAGAAATCCACGATTGAATCCTGCTAACTTCATATAATCACCTGCTTTTGGTAAGAGAAAAAGTACAAGGCGCCCGCCTTGTACTTCTGAGTTTCGCTGAACTATTTTGCCTGTGGTTTAAGCAGCTTGGCTGATTGGGTTTTTTCTTCCTTTTTTGCTTTTGCCGGAACATTTTTTGAGGAAGTAAGCAATAAAATAACGACAAAATAACCAATATAGGCAAGTACCTCTTCAATCGAAGGCATCGATGAATAGCCGAATAATGCCTTTAAAAAGATGCCAATATCCCCAGAAAGGAGCGGCGCAGTACCATGATCACGGAGGTAATGGCTATAATCAATCGGATGCTCAGGTAAAAACCAAGTAAGGTCATATACATGTGGAATGACACTGCCGATAATGTTTAAATCCTGCATCATCGAAATCGCCTGTACCAATAACCCTGCGGAAATTAAAATAATAAATGCACCAGTTAGTTTAAAGAAAGTGCTTAATGGAATTTTCATTGTTCCTTTAAAGAAGAAATACGAGACAATTGCGGCGATGATCACCCCGGTTATTGCACCCCAGCCCTGCATTGCAGCGCCAATATTACCGCCGGTAATCGCAGCAAAGAAAAATACTGTTTCAATTCCTTCACGAAGGACGACGAGAAAGGAATGGATGACCATGCCAACAACGTTGCCAGTGGTAATAAACTTACTCATTTTCCCTTCCATGTTCCCTTTTAAATCACGAGCATGACTGGCCATCCAAAACACCATTTGCGTGAGGAGGACGGTTGAAACTAGCATAATCCCGATTTTAAGATACATCTCGCTTCCCATTGCCGCAAATCCAGTAAACACGACCTGGAATAACAGAGCCGCCCCAAAGCTCGCCAGGACGGCAAGGCCTGCTCCCAACCAGACATATTTTGTGTATTGCTTTTGGTTTACTCTTTTTAAATAGGTCGTAATAATCCCGACAATGAGCAATGCCTCTAAAACTTCCCGAAATGTAATCAGCAGCGCTTGAATTTCCACAGCCGACTCTCCTCTCTCCAAAGGTGTCTTTTCGTTTTTATTTTCTTCTTCTTCTGACAACAAATATGACAACTGCAATAATCACTGCAGCAATTAAGACCAGCGGAATCCAATTTCGAATATTCGAAACATCTGTCCAATCCTTTTTGCCACCGGCATTAGATTCTGTCGCACTCTCAGAAAAATGTCCTACATCAAGGCTTTTTATTTTAAATTCTGTTTTTAAAGTATCCAAAATCTCATCTTTATTTTGCTTAAAGGAATCCAGACTAGCTTCCTTTTTCCCTACCCCAAACAAACCAGGGTTCCCCAATGCTTGAAGTGCCTCATCAAAATCCGCTCGGATTTTCTTATCGTTTTCCGGATGCTCAGCTTCAACCTTTGGTGATAATGCTTCATATGTAGCAAATCCTTTAGCAAGGAGTCTTTTCGTAGTCTCATACTCTGAAAAATTACTTTCAATATTATCAAGGCGTCTCGCGATATTTAAGACAAGAAGCTTTTCCATATTATCGGTTAGCGCCTGTTTATCTTCATCAGCCAAGTTTTTCAGAATAAGCTTTGAGGGCTCAGGCCCCATGTGCATATCAATTTCTTCTTGAACAGATTCATAAGACTTTTTGGCAGCTGTATAGTTTGGAGGATTCTCATCAAGCTTTACAAGCATTTGTTTGTATACTTCAGCAACCTTCTCTTCGTTGGGGTCACCGTAGGAATAAGCTTCCACCCCGTGAATGGAAAGGGCATTCATGATTAAAAAAGTAATGAAAAACAATACTGAAAATTTCTTCATTAAAAAATTTCCTCCTCCATTGATAATGATAATGATTATCATCCTCGCTGTCAATCCACAAAATTAGAAATTCACATAAATAACATATTTATAATACTTATTAATCCTTCTTATTATTCATTAACGGAAAAACACTGCCTTGTTCAAGATAAACCCTTCTCTTTCTAACAGGTCTTGTCATCTCTTTGATAATGGCCGGCAGGACTGAGGTCATATAGGCCCTAAACTTAATAAATGATTCTCCTGCTTTTCGAACCTGATAATGAATCGGAATTTCTTTCATTCGAAATCCTTTCCTTATTAAATTTAATGTAAGCACTTGGGCATAGTTATAATCATGAATGATTTCAGCCTCCAGCATTGCCTGTCTAGAGAAAGCCCGCATGCCGGATTGACCATCATAGATCCATTTCCGAAGTAAGAGTGCTTGAAGCAGCGTAAAACAATAATTTCCAAGTCTCCGGTTCCACTTCATCCCCTTAATTGTTCCCATGAACCGTGACCCCATAACATAGTCGCTAGTTCCAGTTAGGATGGGCTCAATTAATTCAGGAATCTGCTCAGCAGGATACTCATTATCCGCATCAATCATGACACCGATATCCGCCTTTTTCTCTACACAAAGCTCCAATCCTTTTCGAACAGCTGCCCCTAATCCTTGATTCTTTTCAAATGTATAGATATGATCTGCTCCAGCCCTTAGAGATTGTTCAACCGTTTGATCACTGGAGCCGTCATTGACAACTAAAACTTCTACTTGCACACGTGGATTAAAATCTCTAGGTATCTTTTTAATAACCGCCGCAATTGACTCTTCCTCATTATGAGCTGGAAGAAATACGATCACCTTTTGCTGCATCATTTATTAATACTTCCTTCCTAATTGCTTCGTTTAATACTGGCCCACGGGCTTTATTTGGAAACGGCGCCCCTAATAAATAGGAAATGGTTGAAGCAAGGGAAACAAGACTATGCTTTTCTTCGACAACCTTTCCACTCTCAATCGCCTGACCGTACATGAAAAATGGTACGAACCGTTCACCTTCATCGAGGTGACCGTGACCGCCAATGCCATCCGCCTGGCCATGATCCGCACAAACGATGAACGTGTAATTTTTCAGCATTCCTTTTTCCTTCAGCCAATCAAAATACTCCTTGACTAGCGCATCGGCTTCCTCAATCTTTTGAATATATTCCTCGTATAATACTCCCCGGCTGTGGCCGGTTTGGTCGGTACTGATTAACTGGACTATTTGCAAATCAGGATTTTTTTCCTCCATAATCAACTTTGCCCTCTCGATAATTTTTCGATCGACAACATCGTTATGCATGACCGCCGTGAAGGTATCAACATCACTGCCAAACGAATCAACCAGATGGGCCACTGCCAAAAGAGATCCCTTTTTACTAACCTTTCTTAAACTATCAAAAACACTTTCAACTTTAATTCCCAGCTTCCACACCATATTTGATTTAATCCCATGTTCAAATGGATAGGTTCCGGTAAACATAGACGAAAAACAAACAACGGTTCGAGCAGGGTAGACCGTTTCCATCCGGGCATACTCTGTTCCATTTTTCCTTAAAAAATCAAGAAACGGCGTATTCGCTTCCTCAAACCGTTCCTTTCTCATCCCGTCAATGACCATCACAATAACTTTTTGATTAATTGCCCTTGTTGTTGCCACAACATTAGAGGTGTAGGTTGGAATAACCTTTGGTTTCCAATCAAAAAGATTTTTGTGAAGAATCCATGAAAAAAGAAGGACTCCTACATAAAACAGGATAAGCTGTCCGATTTCAGCCACTGACCATGTATGTTCCGAAATCGAAAAATTCCATAGTGATAATAACAAAAGAAACTTTGGCAGCTGTTCCTGAGCATTGCCACTGGTAGAATCGCTGTTCTTCAAGACTAGCTTCCAAAAGCGAGTAAAATTAAGCCATGAGGTACCAATTCGTAAATGATAATAAAAGGTGCCCCAAAAAAAGACGGTAAAGAAGAAATATAATCCTACTGCCGTAAACAGTAATCCTAGATTCACATTGTTCCAAATAATAAGATAGGCAACTAGCGGAATCCATAAATAATTTCTTAAAAATAACGGGAAATCAAAAACGTAATAAATAACTAGCAACGGCAAAATGGCTAACAAGCCTAGCAAAAAATCGGCTAGAAAGCCGGAATTTCCGAGGTTTGTAACTGAGTAAATCGCCATTGTCCCAACTGTAAAGATTGGTGTAAAGGGCTTCCCTTCGTTTAAAAGATTCCAGCATCTTGCTGCTGCTTTTTCAAAAGATGATGCTTTTTTCATTCTTATAATCCTCTCCTTGCTAGGATTTCTTTAATTTGATTAATTTTTGAGACAGGGGAATGGAGGAGCAGAAGCATTCCAGCCAAATAAGAAAAGACAAATTTATAGCTGTGACTGACAATGGCCGCCATATAGCCGTCTTTAACAGAAAAATGAAATGTTGTTAAAGCTGCCGTCATGACAGATTCATATGTTGAGATGCCACCAGGTGTGATTTGAAAAATTTGTCCGCCAACGGTAATAGAGTTAACCCAAATAGCCTTATAAATCGAAAGACCACTGCCCATGGAAGCAGTAACGCCCCATATGACAACCCCTTCTAATGCCCAGCTCAAGGCAATCATAAGAAAAATAAGCAAGGCATTCCTTCCTGATAAATTGGTTTTAACTAATTGAATTTGCTTGTGAACAAATGTGGGAAGAAAACTCCACAACAGGATGCCTCCTACCAGACAAGCAATCGCTAAAATGACAATTACCAAAATTGAATACCGGAAAACAAACGCCTTTGCAAAAACAATCAAGCCAATAAAAGAAAAGAACAAGAGCATGGCCATATCGATAAACCGAAGTATAACCACAGATTGAAGGGATTCCCCCGGGCTCACCTGTTTTTCTCTTAAAGACAAAACGCCTATCCTCACGACATCGCCAAGCTTGATGGGGGTAATATGGTTAACGAATAGGCTTAAGAGCACTCCCTCGAGGCAACTATAAAACCTGACTCTATTCCCAAAATACAATTTCCAAGCTTCAGCCCTGAGTATAAACGATAAACTATAGCAAATCGTCACCCCAATAATCAGATAGGGGCTCTCCCAAAAGAACCGTTTCGTTTCTTTTAAAAATTCTCCAAAATGAAAATAGCGGATGGACAAATAAATAAAGATGCCAAAAAGAATGACCCCTGCTATGTATTTAAATCTCTTTTGCATGCGCCTTTGCCCATTCAATTGTTCTGCTTAGTCCATCCGTAAATGACATAGACGGGTAAAAGCCAAGCTCGCCCTTAGCCTTCGAAATATCTGCCCATGTTGATTGAACATCGCCCTGACGAAATCCAGCATGTTTGACCCTCATTCCGGGAAAAAAACCACGCAGCTGCTCGATTAACTCTTCAATCAGGATTGGGCTGCCTGATCCGATATTAAAAATACCGTATTGATCTTTTTGCTGAAACGCACTCATGATTCCAGAAACGCAATCATCAATATATGTATAGTCCCTGGCTGTTTTACTGCCAAATACGATAATTTCCTGGTCAGCCATCAACTGTTTAATAAATTTCGTGATCGCCATATCGGGACGTCCCCATGGTCCATAAACCGTAAAAAATCGCAGAATCGATACCTGATAATCATAAATGGTCGAGTAGGCATGACAAAATGCCTCTGCGCCGTACTTAGCCGCTGCATACGGGGAAACTACCTGTCCATTAGCCATTTCCTCTTTTAGCGGAATGTTTTGCTGGTCTCCGTAGACCGACGATGACGAAGCGAATATAAACTGCTTGGCACCTGCTTCGCCAGCAAATCTTAATACGTTAATAGTTGCCTTGATGTCATAATCTACATATTCATTGGGAACCAAAATCGAGTTTGGGACTCCCGGAATGGCAGCAAGATGAATGACAGTATCAGGCTTAAAAAAATGAAAAAGCTCCCTTACTTCCCCCTCATGATGAATCAGGCTCTTCTGATAAAAGGAAAATTCCCCGGCACGATTAATCATTTCAAGTTGCCGCTTTTTCCTTTCAACGGAGTAATACGGGTGTAACTCATCAATGATAAGCACTTGGTGCCCTTCTTTTATCAACCTGCTTGAAAGGTGGGAACCAATAAATCCAGCCCCGCCAGTGACAATTATTTTCAAGTAAAAACACCTCTACAACACAGTAATATGCCCATTTTCTCATAAGTGGAAACAAAAGGAAAAACCTTGCGTCTTTCATCAAGGTTTTTCCTGAAGATTATTTCGCCTTTTCTACGATCGTGTTCAGAGAAGCGATAAGTTCATCTACCTGGGCAACACCTGCATCCTTATCTTTCGCTTTTGCTGTTTCAACATATTCTCTCGCTTTATCAGTTAAGGAATTATACTCTGCTTCGCCAATAAGCGCTTTAATATCTTCACCAATCAAATCGATAAATAAAGCTCCCTCTAACCCGGTAATAACACCTTTATCTTCACCAATCGTTTCTTTACTTTCTTTGTATTCATCAATGGCAATTTTCGCAAAACCACGAATAAATGCTTTATTAACAGCCGCAGGATCAATGGTTTTGGCATCTGTTTCAAGATTAAATTGTTTTTCAATAAAGGCAGTTTCATCAGCAGCATGCTTGTTTAAGTAAGTATATATCGATTGGAAGAAAGCCCATCCTTCAGCCTGTTCAACCTTTGCAAGAGCAGCGTCCTTTTGTGCTTCAGCCGCTGCCTTTGTTGCATAGCCGTTTGGAAGCGCACCGGTTGCAAGATAGAACGTCTTCATTAATGTTTTATCGATTACTTGCTTACCTAAGTTAACTGCCAGTTGGTCATTATTCTTAATACCATTTTCAACTTCGCTAAAGCCGCCATCAATGGCGCTTACCATATTTGTTCCATAGGCAGCATCGCGCTTTTCAACAGTTGATTTGATGATGGCATAGAATTCTTTTGCTTCTTCAACCTCTTTATTTACTTCTTCGGTTTTGCCCCAGTTTTCACCAACCTCTGTGAACTCATGTTTGATTGTCGTATAGAATACCTTTTGCATTAATTTATCAAAAATTTGCCTTACAACCACTTTGTCCATGGACCCATCTTTACCTGCAGCTAAAGCGGCTGTTATTTTTTCGTCCAGAGTATCTTCGAATTCAGCATCACGTTTCTTAACTAATTCTTGTAAGTTTGCATTATACAAATCTGTTACTTTAGCAAAATCTACCTCTTTGCCTTCTTTGGCTTTATCAAGCTCAGCAATAGCTTCTTTATAAACATCTGCATATTTTACTTCTTCTTTTTCTGCGGCTTCTTTCTTTTCTGCCGGCTTTTCTTTATTTTCAACCTTCGGCTTGTTTTCTGTCTCTTCCGCTTTTCCACATGCACCAAGAATAAGTGAAATGGCCGCAAGCGATGTAATAAGTTTTAATTTTAGTGACATGTTGTAACTCCCCCAATTAATTTTTTATGTAAACCATTTATTTGATAATGATTATCATTCACATAACTGATTATAGGGAGAATGATTCTCAATGTCAATGTCCATTTTTTAGTTTTCACAAAATATACACGATTATTAGATAAAAAGACTGCCCTAATGAACTATTAAGGCAGTCAACTTTTTTTAAAATTTATATTTTGGATAACCAATGAATTTAAAATCTTTTCCCATTGGTGTAAAAGAACTGTCTGTTAATTCAACAGCATCACGCATTTTTTCTATACCGGTCCCTTCAAGGAAGGTTGGTGCATTAGTACCGCCAATTAGTTTAGGGGCAAAATATAGCACCACCTTATCGATCAGCTTTTTTTCAAGGAAAGATGCATGAACAGCCCCTCCCCCTTCAATAAACACCGAAGAAATTAGATTTTCACCCAAAATACGGACAACCTCTTCAGGACATACACGATTTGACCCATTTGTTTGAAAGACTTTGATTCCCAAATCCTCCAATCTATTGCGTTTTTCCTGATCATATTGTTCACCGGTAAAAATCCAGGTCGGCGCAAGGTTGTCTGTAACCACCTTAGCATCCAGTGGAATTTTTAAGGTAGAATCCAAAATAACTCGGAGCGGATTGCGTCCGTTCGGAATGCGTGCAGTCAATTCCGGATTATCCTTTATGACAGTATTGATTCCAACAAGAATGGCCATATGTTCATTTCGCAGTTGATGAACATCGTGTCTGGCTTCCTCTGAAGTAATCCATTTGCTGTCAGAGGTATGAGTGGCAATTTTCCCATCCAGGGTGGATCCAGCTTTCATTGTCACAAATGGCGTTTTTTGAACGATAAACTTATTAAATACCTCATTCATTCGGTTGGATTCCGCTTCCCGAACTCCAATCATTACCTCAATTCCAGCATCTTCAAGGATTTTAACGCCATTTCCCGCTACCACCGGGTTCGGGTCGAGGGTTGCGATTACTACCTTTTTAATCCCTGCTTCCACTAAGGCAACAGCACAAGGGCCTGTTCTTCCGTAGTGAGAACATGGTTCAAGGGTTACATAAATGGTCCCGCCCTTGGCTTTCTCACCTGCCATCCTTAAGGCGTGAATCTCGGCGTGCGGTTCACCGGCCTTCAAGTGGGCGCCGATTCCAACCACCCGGTTATCATTAACAATCACCGCTCCCACTAATGGATTCGGGTCTGTCTGTCCCTTCATAGCCTGTGCGTTTTTTAATGCCAGGTCCATATAAAATTCATGGTTAGTCATTAGGGCAGGTCCCCTCGTCCTTTAAATGGCCTGAACGGTTAATCTTTGTTTGCAGGTATTTCTCATTGTATTCGGATACATCTCCCCATAACGGTTTCCTCCCGGAAACAGGCAGCCCAGCGTCTTTTAATGCATCTAACTTTTTTGGATTGTTTGTAATCAAGGTTACCGGTTTAGAGCGCAATGCTTTAAGTACCTGTATGGCATCGCTATAATTTCTGGCATCATCCACAAACCCAAGTGCATGATTCGCTTCGACGGTGTCATAATTGTTTTCTTGAAGGATATAGGCCATTGCCTTGCTAAATAAGCCAATTCCACGCCCTTCATGATTGGCCAAATAAAACAAGGCGCCTGTCCCATGTTCGACAATCATTTTCATGGACCGTTTCAATTGAAAGCCGCAGTCGCATCTTTTACTGCCAAAAATATCGCCTGTGTGACAAATCGAATGCATTCGCATAATGGCATCCTCGCCGTAAGTGAAGTCGCCATAAACGAGAACGCTTGATTGTTGGAACTCGGCTAAGTTAACCGAAGACAATTTATCAATGATCCGTTCAAAATCCTCGGTTACCTCATGGCAATTCAGCCAGCAATACCACTTAAATATAACGGTTTCACCGTATAAATTTACAGGAAGGCGAATCGGGCCAACTAAATAGATGGCACCTTCTTCTGTCTTGATTAATTGAATTTTATCTTCAAGCACATCAAGCACTTTAGAATCCAATTTGGTATCTTTCATTATTCAATCCCCCTTAAGATTAGTTTGGGTAAAGGTATGTATTTTCATTTATAACACAAATAAAAAAGAGACTGAACTTTTCAGCCTCTAACATGATATCATGTTTGTTAATACGTGCATATTTATAAGTACTTGCGGTGAACTCCTTTACCATCATAGGAAAACAACATGGCCCTGTCTTCAATGGTAGTTTCCATATGGACAGGCCTGCCCCAAAGCTGATGAACATATGGCAGAACCTTCTCAAGATATTTGACATCAAGTTCTACACCCTCAAACCAATGCTTTAAATACAGCTCCCCATTTTTCATATAATCGCCATCATTCACAGTGATATATGGAAATCCGCCATTTACCCGCATATTTACCAATTGATCACGGACATGCTCCCATTCTTTATCAACAATCTTATAATCGCGGCCTTGCTTTTGGAAAAGATACATATCTTCCCTAAAGACTAAATCCTTGGTTAAATAATTCCGTAAGAAGGAAATATCCGATTCAATTTCCCTGACTTCAAAGATTTTCTCACGTCCTGAATTTGGCTCAACACCTCGTCTTTTCATTTCCTCAGACGGATTATTATATCTTTCCTCGATGTCTTCGAAAATTTTCAGACCAAGATAATAAGGGTTAATTCCCGTTTTCGACGGCTGAACAACCCCGGCATTTAATTTGGCAAACTCAATGGATTCTCCGCTTGTCAGATTCATTTCCCTTAATATCCTTTGATGCCAGAAAGAGGCCCAGCCTTCGTTTCGCAAAGGTGTTAAATGGTTTCTTGAGGCTTTTAACCTTTGCTGGAATATATGGATTCAATTTATCTGTTGATGAAACCCGGCAATCAGTGCTCGAAAAGGTTAGAAAAAGTGTAAAAAGCCCCTTGAGTTGTTCCTAAGGATTTTGTGTCGTTATAAAATCTTAAATTTTTGGTTAGAATGTTTCTGTGATTTATGTATTATGTGAAAACCATTGAGCTTGTTTTATGGCGATTTATATCACATTACAAATTTGGAAAAGACCTAGGAAAAAATCCTAGGTCTTTCATTTCAAAAATTCAGAAATGCTGCAGTCGGACCTCTACTATACAAGACCTTGGAGGAAATATGTCTATAAAGAAATATTTAAGAACAAAATTTATATCTCATTTTTATGCCTTTGGTATTATTTCAATTTGCATATGGATGGGGATTGGTCTTGCATTACTTGGATTAAATAACTATAAAGAAGACCCTTCAAAGCTTTTTCTGATAAATAGCGCTAAAACACCTAACCAAGGTAATGAACAAATGACCGATAAAACAAATAAATCGAATCAAGCCTCTAATAAAAATAAATTGGAAAGTAATAAGAGCGAAAGTTGGAGTGATTTGTTAATCAAGCCAATTATAACGTCGGAATTCAATCAAATAATTTTTAGAGGACTATTTTTATTGCTAATTTGGATTTTGTTCTTCCTTTTAATTCCAATAGCATCACAAAAGTTAAAAAGATTTAAACTTGGTAATTTAGAAATTGAAGTTAATCCAACAGAAATTGCGGTTCTACAATCAAACGAAATCCATCTTGTTGTGACCTCATTCCTATACAATTTAACAACAAGTGATGTAAAAGGGAAAGCGTTTAGTTTTGTTAAAAGTCAATCCGTTGATTATATGGGCTTGATGAATTTTTTACTACAGGAATACAAAAAATATTATGAGGAGAATTTAGATAGTCGCTTTGATTACGAAGTAATTGAGTACAACAATGATCAAAATTACAATCCTCAAATATTAAATATGGTCCTCTCGTCTAAACAAGAAAAAATTCCAAAAACTAAAAATACACCAAACCCGTTTATTGAAAATCGTTTGATTCTTTATATTGAGTTCAACTTTGATGAATCCAAGGTTGAAAACGAAGCTTATTTCATTCACCTGCACAGTTATTCTTACCAATTTGATTTATTTGACAAACATACAATTCAATCGATTGTTAATAATTTTGATTCCTTGGTTGATTTGATTACTCAGGCAATGACAATTGATGTTTTATCAAGTCAAATATCAAATTCGGAGAACCCTATTGAGTAAATTGTCCTTTATAAAGAATTAATGTATAATATTATAAAAGGAGCGATCAAATATGAAAAAAGTTCCGGATACTTTAAACATTGATAATGTGATAAAACGCGCCAGAAAAAATTTAGAAGTCGGAAAAGGCTTAAAAAATAAAGAGTCCGTAATAAGACCCTTTAAGGCTAATTTAACTCGAGATGATGCGAGCGTAAAAAAAGTGTTTAACGCTTTAAAACAACGTGTTTATTAAAACCTTCTATTACATTTGAAGGTTTTTTTTTGTTTTTATTAAAGTAATACTTTTCAACTATTGCTTGTAGTGTTTCGTTGTTACCGATGAATTCACTTGGTTCTCTGAATTCCATCATTTTAGAATTTATTTTAGATAAATCATTGAATTGATAACCGTTTAAAAACTGTTTGTATATTTGACTAATTCTCAAAATACTTCACTCCTCCCATAGGCTATTCACCTTTATTTCTATTCCTTTTATTCATAATTTATATTTGAAATCCTTGAAATTAATACATTTTGGTGAGAAAAGACTAAGAAGCCATTTTTAGATTTAAATCGCAAGCTTGTTCTCCCCTATTATAATGTGCAGCTCGGAGGAATTCGTCGAAAAACTCCATAATTAGAGCATAAACAATTAGACTATAGGCAGTGAAATTCCCAATTAAAGCAAATATCCTTTTAGCTAAATTTTCATTGCTGAACATTGAAACAATGCTTAAAGGAATGCAAAAAACAGAACAAAGAAATCCAGTAATGCAAACATTCGAAGGATAGGCTCCGCGATATCGTACGAAGTTCTTGATGAAACAAAAATTGATATCGGCATAACAATTATCGTAGCCAGGGCTGTAAAGAAAGATATTTTAGTGAATATCTCCAACTTTTTCCTTTCAAATAAACTCACCTCAATTTAGAAAATCAAATCACAATGATTTGTGTATTTAATTTCCACTTTTAAATATATATGTAATTAACAGCATGACATTGACAATTGAAAAGGTGATTTTATGGGGGGATTTGCATGCAAAATAAAATAAAAAAGAAATCATATAATTCCAGATTAGAAGAAATAAAAGAATTATTTATGCGCTTGGACACAAAAAAAGTTGGCGGCAAAGATTTTAAAGAAATTGCTGAAGAATTAATAAATCTTGCAGGTCTAATTTATGTTACAACGATGGAAGACGATACCCGGGTTGACATCTCTATCGAAAAAAAGTTAACCGCAATAGAAAAGAAAATTAAAAATCAATTCAGGACGATAAGGTGATTGATTCAGCTTTTCCCCGTAATAAAAAAAGAGATGATTACAGACCTACAACAAAAGCGCCTTAATAAAAGACGCTTTTTTGTTTAGTAATTTTCAATGATAAATCGTGTCGATTTAGATAATTCCAGCTCAGTGTTTAATATGACAGATAATTGGTTTGAAATAGGGTATATTCCACATTAAAGGAAAATAATACAAGGAATAATAGAAAGTTATGATAAAATCAAGGAGGGGGGATTTAATTATATATGAATAAGTTTGGAATTTTTTCAATCGTAATGGTGTTGAATAGCGTTCTTATGTTTTTAATTCTCAGAGGTCCGAACGCAAATTTGCCGTTAATTATTATAATTTTAGGTTCTCTTTCACTCCTCGGAATAATTTTTGCTGTAATTTCTAAGAACTGGGTATCGGGAGTTATTGGCGTTGTATCTAATGGTGGGGTGTTAGTTTGTGTATATCTCTTATTATTAGCTTACGGAATAGCTGGATAAATTTCACTTTGTTCAACAAAAGGAGGTATTATGGCGATGTTTGGGTTGCTAAATCTTGCAAGCCTCGTGCTTGGACTAATCGCTTGGATACTTCCTGTTGTTAGTCTAACACGTGAGAAAAAACAGGAAAATAAAAATTGGGTTGTTTTATCCATTATTAGCATCAGTGCTTGCGGTATTTCATAATGTTTCCAAATTTTTTATACCTATCATAAGGTAACAGTTGAGGATTGGGGTGCTCTTATGGACACAATGTACGCTGTGGCGTTCGCCTCAGCAGCTCTTCTTATTGTTACTATCATATTAAATGCAATTACTTTGAGTGTATATCGGAACAAAACGGCAAAATAGAGTCAATTTAATGCTAAATTAATAAAACATCGGTGCTAAAACCGATGTTTTTTGCATATCGCACATTAATGATAATAATCATAAAATGTGGTTTTAACTTCCGTTATTCGTTCTTCATCTTAAAGGAGAGTTACTTAGTAAATTAGTTGTTCATTTAAATAACAAATTCAAAACCGGTCGGTTTTTCGAATGGAATTTTATATTCTTTAAAGACAAATTTAAGTTCTGAATTATTGTCCGGTAACGCTGGCGATACAATAAAAGTAAATGATCTATGCCCTCTGGAGCCTCCGCCTCCTTCGTTTCGGCAGTCGTATTCAGTCCCTTTTCCGTCCTCTATTGAAAGACCAAACCAGGTATGGTTACGCTCTCGAAAATCTCCAGGAGACTCGTTAGAATCATCTCTATCGATGGTAAAATGAACAATGCTCGCATTTTCAAATTGGCGCATAAATGTTACCGAATAAAACGAATCATCTTTTTCAAATGATTTTAAGATTGGTATGTTTTTTAGAAAACCTTGTGGCTCTACAACAGGCTTATACATCTCTTCGTTTAAAAAATATGCGAATACGCCATTTAAAAAGTCTTCATAAGAACCATATTTTTTAGACCATTCTGAAATAAGATGTTTAGGTGGAAAGCCAGGATTATTATTTGAAAGGTCTTTCCGTTGTTTTATTAATTCACAAATTTGTTCATCAATGGTTTCAATTCGATCATCATAGTGTTCTGTGGGTGGTTCAAATGGCAATCGTTTCATATTTCCGCCTCCAAAATGAATTAAATTTAATCAGGAAAAATTTAGCTAACCGGTTCCATATTAACTATCTTTTGTGAAAGCTGCATTAAATAATATTCATTGTTTTTATTTATCTGGAACGTTGCTTCATCAATTATATTAGAGCTTATAAGTATATTTTTAAATTTTAAAAGGAATAATTTTTTAAAAAACAAAGAACGATTAGGTTCAATTTTAGCAGAGATATCCCATAGCCATTTTTCAAGACCAATGCTAATCGATTTTTTTCTAAAAGATTCATTAATATTTAATGTCTTGCTTCTTACCGGCTTCCTTTCTGTGTTTGCGCCTAATAATCTGTTTTCATAAAGTTTTAAACTTAAATATACTTCTCCGTATAACTCAGATACTTCATCGGTATCCTTCATCAATTTTTGGACGATTAGATAATTCTTTATTTCTTCTTTCATTAAATCACTAAAGAATTTGGATCTGTTTTTTTCAAATCGGTCAATCGTTTCCCATATCCAACATTCAAGATTAATGCTACTGATAGTTTTCCTTGATTTTTCTCCCATACTTCCATCCCAATTATTGCAGCGTTTAAGTTAATTTTTCATCATTTTACAATAATAGTCAAAAAAAATGCTTTCCTAAGCGTAAGATTGGAAAAACTCAACGATTAGGCAGTCTATGTGATAAAATAGGACTAAAACTGCTAAAGGAGAACTCCATGATTTGGATTTTGGTGCTAGTCGTTCTGTTTGCTTTTTTGATGGGATTTTTCCAGGTTCCCATCTGGATCATGTATAGCGTATTGGCTGTTGCTATTGTTTTTATCTTTTCTCGACACCCACTTTTATTTGGAAAAGATGCCGAAAAAATAATGATGTATTTAAAAAAATCCAAATCGCCACATTTGCAATTCCTTTACCATTTTCTTCAGGGGAACCTACAGGCGGCTGAACAAACCGTCGGGAAAATCCGTTCCAAAAAATTAAAACGAAACTCTGAATTGATGCTCTTAATGGAACGGAAACAATACGAAAAAGCAAAAGAGCTTCTTTCGCAAATGAGTGGGCATAAAACAAAATGGTACGCTTTGTCGGATATCGCTATTCAAGAAGGTGATGTGGAAGAATTCAAACAAAATAAAGAGAAGATAACAGACACCTTTTTTTTAAATATGTTAGAAGTCGATCATGCCGTTTATGATGGGAAAAAGGAAGAAGCGGTTGCGCAGCTCGATAACATGATTCCTAAGCTAAGAGGTTATAAATTACTGACAGCCGTCCAGTATCGAAAGCAAATACTTGAAGGAAGAGTCTAAAGCCCGAAAGCAAATGATTTCGGGCTTTTATAAAAGCATCAATATTATAAGCAATTCCTGCACATTTATTTACCATGATTGCTATCGGTTCCCCTCTTCCAAAAAGAACCTAACAAAATCTCTTCCAAATTGGGATATTTCCAATTTATCTTTTGATTTAAATTTTGGCACCTTCAATCTTGGCAGTGAACCCTTAAACTTTGGATTTGTTAACTTATCTAGATAAGCATATAAATCTTTAAAGATTTTAGAAATTTCATCTAAATCTTCTGTAATATTTAGCTCAGTTATAGTCGTAAGAAGTCCGATTCTTAACAGATTCCTACGCACCGAATCGTATTGATCATAAGTAATTCCGTGCCGTTCCATTATATCCCGATAGGTTTCGTTATTTTCATTATCAAACCTATACTTTACAGAATACATTAGCCTTAATACCGAAATATCAATCATACGGAGTTCTTTTAGCACATCGTAATACGTTAGGATAAAATCATCCGTCACCTGCTCATGTTCCGTTATATTAACAAATCCATTTACCATAAATTGAATTTTCTCTTCTTGCTGTTCGTCAATCACAAAATCTATCACGTATTTAAACAAGTCATCTATTCTATTTTTCTGTTCTTGCGATTTGCTCTCCAAATTTAATTGAATCTCATTAAGCCTTGCGAGGAATTCATCGGTCATCCGTTTGATGTTCCTTTCAAACCGCGCCCTTTTATAACCTGTAATTGCCCCGGAAACCCCGGGAATTAATGAACCGGCGGTATCAATTAATATTTCACCGATAATGCTTGTCAATGATTCTTTTGCAGCATCTGTTAATGAGTCACTCCCAACATCCAAAATTGTTTCTATTATCAGATCTTGACCCGTATCTTTTATGTCTTTCTTTTTACCATAATCCAAGGACATTCACTCCATTGTACCGATTTCCATAATCTGTTTTATTTTATCAGCTGAAAGAATAATTAGACAAACATAATATTAATTTATTTAAAAGGTACATGGAAATTTATGCCAAAATTAAATTTAAAGTAATCGCATTTAAAGGATTATAGCGGTATGAGAAAGGGGGAATAAAATGCTAATTTTTTCTGTCATCGCATTTTCAGCCTTATTTGTTGCTATTGTATCAAACAGTGGGTCTAACCTTTATACCTTTAATTTTGGCAATTGGATACTCTTTTGGCTGGATAAAGAACAAAATGCACAGCGCGATATTTCTTTGTTTAGGTGCTTTATGTAGACGATGCTGTGCTGTTTTTCCCATTTAGATTTTTAAGCTAATGAATAAAAACAGCTCAGAATAAGTCGGTTATTCATCACTCAGCTTTTATCATTATATCCACCCGAAAAAAGTGTTTCAAAAATTCGTTAATTATAAAAGGAGCGCTGCCAGTGAAAAAATGGTTTGTCTTAATATTGTTATCGGTTTTGTTAACAGGCTGTCGATCATCACCATTTAGTGGTAATGCCATAATTGATTGGGTTGATTTTGTCAAATGGGATGGTAAAAGTTACGAGGGAATTTATAGCGGTGCTTTGGCTGACGAAAAATACATTGGCGAAAAAATGGGGACGGTTAAGTTCAAAGTCGCCGACAATGTCACAAATACAAATTATAAAACTAGAGACGGAGATGCAGCATTCCATGAAAAAGGAACAGAAATCTTTGCAATTAAAGGGTATCCAAATTTTATCGCAGTTAAATCTTCTCGTGACATAAATGGATATCGGATATATTATTCAAGCGACGATTCAGAATACAAATGGCATTATAAGGATATGCCTATTGAAACGATTGTTCGAATAGAAATATATCAAGCCTACACACCGGAAGGCGCCAAAAAAATTGTAGAATTGAATAATGTTGAAGATGTAAAGAAATTCCTTCAAATTTTAAATAATGGCAAGATAGAACCGAACTTCCAGCCGAAAACGGAAAAAGGGGATCCAATTTATTATCAAATGCTTTTTTATGCAGATGGACCTATTGCTTATAAATATGACCTCCAATTCGATGGATACACATATTTCTGGCATCCTTGGGATACTTCTATTTTATCGAAAGAAATTGGGGTGTTTTTACCAAAAAACTAAGATTCGATTAATCTTGATCAAAAGAAATTCAGATAATTACGGAGAAAGTCAGTATAAAAAAGCGCCATCCGGCGCTCATATTTGTTCGTTGATTTATTCTGAATATATCAACTCAGCATCAGTAATAACGTAGGAATCCTCCATGATAAAACAATCATCATCGAAAGCTGTTTGGGTTAAAAATCTTAACCGATTTTTTCGAGCAAAAGGTTTTAAAAATTCGATATGATTTGCTATCAGTCTGTTGTATAGTCTGATTTCATCATCCTCTAATTTCAAGCGTTTTATTTCATCTGGATGAGTATACACTTCTCCTAGTATCCAGTCATCGGTGAAGGCAAGAGACACAGTTATCATTCCGCTAGGAATAACAATCGGCAAACGAATAGTCTTTGTCTCAGTGCAACAGTCATCAGCTTTAGTGACATTTTTCATCCTCCTTCCGTAATAAATTGCCCAATCCTCATTTGCTCAATCGTGAATAATTCATATACGATGAGAAAAAATGTTGGAAAACGAACAACAAAGAAATGATGGTGACCGACTTAGCGAATCTTGTTGCATTGCCCGATGAAATGGATGTTACAGTGAAAACGTTTTGATTTGTAACAAAAAAAGCGCCTAAAGGCGCATATAATCGACTCAAAAAATGGATGGAACGTTTTCAAGGAGTTGCAACCAAATACCCAGATAATTGCCTTTATTGGTTCCGTTGGCTTGATTTAGGAAAGAACCTAGCATTTAAAAAACAAGTGGAACAAATGCTTATTTCAGCTTGTCAAAAATCTAATTATACTACAATTGAGATGCTGAGAAGTGCATAAAAAAGACCTCAATCAAAAGGTCTAAGTTGATGTTATAGAGTTATTTTTGACTTAATGGTAGCAACAAAATCTTCTACATTATCACTTGTTAAATGAGTAAATCTTACTGTATCTTCTTTATGTTTAATTGAAATATATTTGTTCATTAACCCTTTTTTTAATGAAATTTCACTTATATCTTTGTATTGGTATTCAACAAATTCGCTTCTAGTAAAAGAATCTGCACAAAAAATAAGTTTATTTTGGGTTGCTGCGAGTATACCTGGTCTCATCGTGTTTCTATGTATTAACACTTCTAAAGAACACCGTATGTTTGCTAAAACCTTATCACCATTATCCAATTTTTGTTTTATAGTTTCTATATTTGCTTGCATTTAAAATCGCCCTTCCTTACTTTCGATAAATCTTAATAATTAGAATTACAAGGCATTTTATCATAGAAATCAAAATATGCAAGGCTAGTATCTAAAAACAACAATCTTTTAGAAAACAGCTATTTAAAAAGAGCATTTTTATTTAGCTTGTATGGAATTGCATTCCATTGAATTAACAGAATGGTAACGTAATCTAGTTCCATACTTTAATTTACTGATTTCCTTAGAAGTTAGTTTCTGGTTCTCCATAAATTCACCTCTTGGATTAGCCTTTAATATGAATTTATGTGGAAATAACATATATTAGAAGCGCAAAAAAAAGAGGGGTTGCCTCCTTTTTTGTGCTTGCGAACTAAGCCGGATCGTTCAACAATTTATATACATGTTCTCCCATATACTCTTCAAGCTGTGAACGGAATAAATCATCTTCAAGCACTTTCCCGAAGAATCCTTGGTTTTTTTCATATCCTTCAACGACGTATTCCATGAAGCGTTTTCTGAATCCTAAAATAAAATCGTCGTACGGATTGTTCTGTGCTTGCGTTTTAAGCGTATCATCGCTTGCAGCGATATCAACAATCTGCTGTATGTTTAACTTTTCATGTTCGCCGAATTCTGTGCCATTTTTCGAATTCAATCTCTCTAGTATAATCGTAAGTGGATCTTTTGGAGAAACAATAAATCACCTAGCATACAGAACGGTTTCGGATACAAAGTAATAATCAAGCTGGTAAAAAGTATCAACTTGTCTCATCATTCCTGACTTTTCGTCATACATTTTGTTAAGGAGTTCAAAGGGGGAATGTTTTTTGAACAGGGAAGAACGTAAAGCGCTCGAGTATGCAATCGATGAAATTACGGAAATAGCAAGTGGCTTTGGTTTAGATTTTTATCCGATGCGTTATGAAATTTGTCCTGCCGATATTATTTATACGTTTGGAGCATATGGGATGCCCACTCGATTTTCCCATTGGAGTTTTGGCAAGCAATTTCATAAAATGAAGCTTCAATATGATTTTGGGTTAAGTAAAATTTATGAGCTGGTGATTAATTCGAATCCATGTTATGCCTTTTTGCTTGATTCCAATTCACTGATTCAAAACAAACTAATCGTTGCCCACGTTCTTGCCCATTGTGACTTTTTTAAAAACAATGCACGTTTTCAGAATACGAAGCGTGACATGGTTGAAAGTATGGCAGCAACAGCGGAAAGAATTCATCATTACGAAATTGAATTCGGAAAAAAAGAAGTGGAAGCCTTCTTGGACGCCGTTCTGGCGATTGATGAACATATTGACCCTTCTTTGGTACGACCTAAACTGGCTTGGTCGATGGACAATGAGGACGAGGAAGATGAATTCCAAGTTGTCACACCATATGACGACCTTTGGGGCTTAGATGCAAAGGATAAGCAACCAAAGAAAAACCCAAAGAAGAAGAATTTCCCGCCCAAACCAGAAAAGGACTTATTATTATTTATTGAATCATATAGCAGAGAACTTACCGAATGGCAAAGAGATATTTTGACAATGATGCGGGAAGAAATGCTATATTTTTGGGCGCAGTTAGAAACCAAAATTATGAATGAGGGATGGGCTAGTCTATGGCACCAGCGCATTATAAGGGAATTGGATTTAACGACCGGTGAATCAATAGAGTTTGCTAAATTAAATGCTGGAGTCGTACAACCGTCCAAAACGGGAATTAACCCTTATTATCTTGGTCTCAAAATCTTTGAAGATATCGAGGAGAGATACAATAACCCTACAGAAGAAATGAAGCGAAGAGGCATCATTCCAGGTTCAGGCATGGAAAAAATCTTTGAGGTTCGGGAGATTGAATCCGATATATCTTTCCTTCGCAATTATTTAACCAAAGACCTTGTGATGCGGGAAGATATGTATCTATTCCAAAAGCAAGGGCGTGATTATAAAATTGTCGATAAACAGTGGGAGCATGTCCGCGACCAGTTAGTGAATATGCGCGTCAATGGCGGATTCCCTTATATCACGGTTAACGATGGGGATTATTTGAAAAACGGCGAAATGTATCTAAAGCACTGGTATGAGGGGATTGAACTAGACATTAAATACATGGAAAAGGTGCTGCCATATATCCACCAGCTATGGGGGAGAACGGTTCATATGGAAACAGTCATCGAAGAAAGAAGAATGCTTTTCACCTATGACGGAAAAGGTGTTCATCGGAAATACTTATAGCCATATTGATTAAGAAGAGCTGCAATCTGCAGCTTTTTTTTGTGATGTTTTACTATGATTACTGCCCACGACTGGCAGCCGGACCTATAACTCTTACGCCATAATATTAATGACGGGTTCACTAATGGTTTACATAAAATAAGCCCTTTGACGGACGTCAGTTAATCCTGTTTTATAAGGAAGTCGATACAGTTATACAGCGCTGCTGATTTGTCGCACATCCTTTCCACCAACAAAAAAGCGCCTAGCAGGCACCCTTAAAGTAAATCGATTTCTCGCTTGACTGAATTTGAACGGTAATGAAATGCTATTCTATTCCTCTTCTTCTACGCCATTCCGCTTCTTCAGCGTCCCAGCGGTCGTGTATATCCTGAATGATTTTATATCGGGGACTGGACTTTTCTATCGGTAAGCCACGCAAAAAACATTCAATAACATAATCAACAGAGGGTACATTGTAAAATATTTCATCCCAAAGCCACTTGTCATCAAAGCACTTTAAATCCTCTGCCCAAAAATAAGGGATGTTATGAAGAGTGTCCCAGTAGTCTTTAATTTCATCTTCATGGAAAATCCCTTTACGCGAATCCAGTAAAAAATGAACCAAGATACTTAGATATCCCTTCTGTTTTTCTTGAAAAGTTAATTTGTCGAGTATAGACATCATCTCATCTTTAGTAATTTCCATCGCTAAACCTCCTGCTCTATGTTGTTACCAGTTAATCTGAATCACGTCCTGTCATCTACTAGGTCAATCTCGATTTTGGCTATTCTCTCACCACTCCTGCGTGTCTGCTTGTATGTAGCAAAGACGTTATAAATCCCTCCACAGATAAGTGTATCGAACACGACAGCCATGGCGTCCCCTAGCTCACCTGCCATGTCCTCACCAGAAGTGATGCAGTCGATTTCTTCCCAAACACCTTTCGCTGGCGAGGGGATAACGACGACATTCTCCTTTATAATTTCGGAATAGCTCCTTATGGTCTTCTCTATCACCTGAAGCTCTTCTAACTCGTCTGCCTCAATTCTAAAAATCCCTGTCGAGTGCTCGTCGTCATCCTCTCCCTCGGTCTCCGTAATCACTTTAAACCCATCGACTTCAAGCATCTTTGCCACTTGTTTGGCACCTTGCCCCCAGAAAGTGACAGCCTTCTGGGTTTTGTCGAACCTCCACTGCTCGTTGTGAAGACGAATCCAGTCGGGGTCAATAATCATCACCTTTCCCGAGTCAACTTCAATCTGACCTATTAGCGCTCTCCTCATGTCATCATTCTGAATTGCCATCCAAATCGTCCCCTCTTTCTTTTAACGCTTTTTGTCTTCTGTTTTTTTATAAAAACTTTTTTGTTCTTTTCCCTTTTTCGAAGTACAATGTTCTTCATTTCTTGTACAGCATTCAAATTAATTTAATTTATTCTACGATTTAAATTTATTTCCTCCGTTTTTATTTCGATATTTATTTGCCCGATTCGTCATTTATTTTAAGATTATTAAATGTCAAGAGTATCTAATGCCAATCAATCCGAGATAGGATAGCGCTTGACTGGCTGGAAAACAAACAATTTAATACCATTACAAATAATTTTTTCAAGTATCGTAACTTTGGTTTTAATAAAAATAGACCACCAACTAGGCGGTCTATTGATCAATATTGTATTGACAGGAAAGTTCTATGTATAGCTATGATTTAATACCAGCCTCCTTTTGTGCTTCAATTTGCACCAGGGAGTTCTGTTCATTCAGCAACACTAGTGTGTAGCTAGGCTACATATCTTTTTCCTTCTATTACAGTCCTAAAAAGGGGCACACCTTTCATTGGCTAACTCTTTAATTTTCGGACCCTTTTTCTTAAGGTTTTTATTATTTTCATACTAAAATAACGACATCTTTTTGATTCCTAAAAATTTATCCATTAAGCGGTCGTTTTTCGAACACACTTAAAATATTTAATTTTCATTTCGGAATTCCTATTGGATATTTTAGGCAATTATCTTGATAGGAGTAATTGCATACAAAAACGCTCAGATTTTTGCGCTCTAAGCGTCAAATTTTTAGTCGGTTCTTCAACTAAAGCACCCGTTAGCCAGCCATGAATCAACACTTCACCACAGAGAATGAAAGATAATTACGTTCTTTCATGGAAGCTTAAGTAGAAAATATCACAATCTTAACTAACAGATTAGTTGTCTTCATTAAATCCCTATGAATGGCTATTTTGTACGTGTTAAAACGAATTATAGACTAAAGGAATTATAATCAAATATGCACTTACTATTGCCATTACAATATATGGTGCAGACTCCCCATTAGGTTTCTTAATAGCGTTAATAATCCCAATAATAAATGTTAACGGTGTAATAAATACTGCGAGTGCACCAATTCCAGCAATAAATTCTAATACTTCTACCATATAAACTCCCTACTAAAATTTGATTTAGTACGCATTTTTTTACTAATGCATAGCACATTAACATCATAATACCATAATAAACTATATGGTTATTAAAGTATCCTGCCGGTTAGCACAAAAAGCAAAAAAGACCGCAGCAGCGATCCATTCTTGAATTCTTGCACCCGTTAGTTTAAATACTTCTATTCACAAACTTAAGTCTTAAGCGAGCAACTACACCAGAATTCATTACTTATGGTTAACGGGTGTCCAAAAACAAGTTTCCATTGTCCATTTTCATTCGTAACAGATAAAATTTGCATATAGCTATGGTTTGGATATTTGATTATCATTTACATTAAGGAATTAATACTATACTCCTTAAACAAGTGGCTTTTTTACAGGAAAAATATGATGTACGTCTTACATTTTATGTGAATAAGATCACGATTTTTATTATTTTGCAATGCGAAATGGTAAGTTATGGTACCATTTAAGTATACAGAAAAATTCAAAAAGAGGGGAGTTAATTATATTGAAAAAAAACTTAACTATTGTTATTACTTTATTGGTATTAATAGGTTTAAGTTTCGGATTATCGCATTATGTTCATTCGAATTTCTTTGATTATTCCTGTTTCGTAGGATTAGCCGTTACCTTAATAATTTGGTTTTTTACTTCAAAGGGAGGGGTAACATCGCGGTATCTTGATGATACAGTTCAAGGAACCACCGGTATAAAAACAGAACGCCAAAAATTTGAATTTTCACCCAACCTGGCTTTTATTACATCGTTGATTTATACCGTTGTTACCTTTGCCGCAATGCTTTATCAATACAGAGATTATTTATAATAAAGTAAATATAGGAATTTAAAAGAGCTTGGAAAACCACGCTCTTTTGAATTCTTGTTTTTTGAGAGTTAATTATCCTTGCAGGATAATAGAGGTTTCCATTCTTAACTAATATCGCTCCATGATTTCAATTGTATCAATCCCCAAAAACTAACAATTGATTTATAAACGTTTTCACTGATAAGTTGGATAACGGTTCCTAAACAGAAAGCAGGGGGCATTTTTTTTGTTGGTAAAAGGAAGCAAAGTAATATTCGATTCAAAAATGTATGTAATTCATTGGATATATGATAGCGGGTACTGCGAAATTAAAAACGATGACTATATTAAGTTAGTTAAACTTTCAGACCTTACACCACTAGAATAAGCATCAATCAGATTTTTCTGATTTGGGAACCATTAAGCACTCTCTAAACGGGTGCTTTTTTATTTCCAAGATACATCTAATACAAAATCTATTTTGTTGTTACCTATTTCTTATTACAGGAATGCTGTCCGTTTGTTTAAAAACAAAGCAGCCACTTGGGTGATTCCATTCCAGATAATCGGTACATATCTTTAATATATATTTGCCGAAACCTAATTTTATAAAAATAGACCACCAATAATAACATGGTGGTCTTCTGTTCAAAATGACTCATTCATTATTTTATTTCGATCGATTGACCAGTCCTTGGAATAAAAGAATTGGTTAACGGATGACCAAAAACCAGTTTCCATTGCCCATTTTCGTTCGTAACCGGTAAATTCTTCATATAGCTATGGTTTGGATATTTGATTTTCACTTGTACAATCGCTAACGAATCCGAAATATTATTTACTCCATATGTCATTATTTCTGGTGTCGGCTGCTCGCTTAAAGCTTGTAGTTGATCATCAATTTTTTCACTCAGAGACTCAGGCAAAATTTTAATAAAGGATTTCATTTTCTCCATATCCTGCTCTTTTATGGCGTCAGTGTAATCTTTAAACAGTTGTGCGACTTCTGCTTCCTTGGCTGTTCTTTTTGTTTCATTTGTATTTTTGACTCCAGCTGGCGGAACGCCCATGACTATTTTCCATTTTCCATCTTTTTTTATGACAGGTGTTGTTCTAATATTTGCCGTTTCTTCGTTGACTAGGCTAAAATTCTTTATTTTGGCTTGTTGTAGCGGGTTATGCTGGCAGTATCTTGAGTACATTTCCTTTAGATTCCCTATATCTTTATGGAAATATTCTGACCTATCCACCATCATATCCACATTACAATTTTTTTGTGCTTTAAGGAAATTTTCGACCGCTGTTAACGCTTCATCTTTTGTTGCTGCTTCTGCGCTTAAACCATAAAAGGAAAATACCAGGAGCAATGCAAAGCATAGCTTGGCTTTTATTTGCCTCTTTATATAATCAGGCATTTCCCCCACCTCATTCATCATAGTTCATTCCTATTATTTTTCTCATAAATTTTTAATTTATGTACAATTTCTAGATACATCAAGGAAATAATACTACTAAATAGTAATTTGAATAGAGGTGGTAAATTGCCCTTTTTTAATCCGTATTGCAATGATTCTTATTTTGTTAAATAGTCATCCGGTGATTACCATGGCGGAAGAAATTAAATATAACCACAACAGCCCAACTATTTCAGAAATAAAGAAGAAAACTGATTTTACCGTCCTAGTGCCGAAAAAAATACCAAATGATTGGACGCTGGAAATCAAAACAACCCTTGGTGTCATGCTCCATTATATGAACAGTCAGGATACAAAGCTCATGGTCGCGATTCACCAGAAAAAGGAAATTCCAATATCCGATGCCGATTTCCCTGATGCAGAGATTGAGGATATTAATGGATGTAAGGGTTATTTTCAGGAATGGATTGATAACGGTAAAGTGGATAAGCATGGGGAGATTGTTTCCGGCGGTTTACTTCAATGGGCACAAAACGGAACAAATATCATGATGACTAGCTGGAGCTTATCGAAAGATGAAATGTTAAAAATCGCAAGGTCTATGGATTAGCTAGTTTACAAATTCATTGAATAAAGGAGATGAAATATGAGCAAGAGGTTTTCCTTTTTATTACTTATTCTCGGTATCATATTTGGTGGAACAAATAATGTAACGGTATTTGCAAAGAAGCCACCTAAAAGTGTATGTATAGAGGAATCAGAAAAGCAATGGAAAAAATTTAATAGCAAAGTGCTAAAAGATATTATCAGGAGTTATAACATAGATTTATCCGGCTATCAAGAACTTACGTACCATGACCTTGCTTTAAAAGTAGGGGATAATCTTTATGACCATTCCGATAAAATCACATTACAGCATTTATTTGTAGGCTCTAGTATTGGATCGATGAGATTGTTCTTAGAAAATGGCTTAGAAGGAACCAAGGGTTATTTTCTTTATAAAAGAATTGATGGTAACAATGTAGTAAAGGTATTACACAAAGAAGGTAAAGTTTGGGTTGTCATGTCCGTACACGAAACGAAAGCAAATAGCTTTTACTTAAAGCCTTTCAATTGGAATATATGCTCTGAAAATTAGAAAAAGCAGCTATGATATTAGCTGCTTTTTATTCATTAACGGTCACGCCCTTCACTTTTTTTTCTTCTAGTATGATCAGCAATTTTATGGCAGCCATACGAGAATTGCAAGAGATAAAAAACTGATTGCAGCTGCATCAAAAAAATGGTGACAATTTTTGAAATAAAATTTATAGATTAAAAAAAGGACCCCTTCAGAGGTCATTTTTTTTGTACTTCTTCATGTTCGTACTTAATTAACTTAATTTTATTAATACCTTTAGGAACTTTGGTTGTATTTAACACCGATGGCTCAACAGCAAAATATAGAGTGTCTTTACCAACAACAGTTCCATTTTTTGCAGAAGGAAGCAATGTAGCTTTTAATATATAACTAAATTGGTTTTCAATATCTTCATCTAGATTTCTTGTTGTACGTATAAACACAGAACCTTTATTTTCCTGCATTCCATAACCTTGAATATTGTTATCCTTATAATAATTTTGAACATAGCTTAGTATCTCTTTGTGGTAAAGATCAAGCATAAAGTATCCAAATATTTGATTATTTACTTCAGCTGATGGTGGAAATTCTATTGTTTGAGTATTGCTTGCGTTGGTAATAACCGTAAATGAAAATATACACAACAAAATTGCTAAAAGTGAACTTATAATTATTTTATTCACATTAACACCTCCATTTATAATATTTGTAATAAAATATTATTTATACAAATAAATAATATGTATTTCTTCCATTTAAATTACATTTTTTATATATTTTTACATTTTTTTGAAGGAATTACGTAATTAATAGCGAATTTTTAATATTACAACTCAGAATTTAAATTTATTCATAGAATCCCTATAAAAGGAGAGTGGTGATAGAATTTTTAAAACTTAGGTATTGTTTTGTTTTAAAACTAATACAAAGGGGGAAATTTAAATGAAAAAGTTAACACGTTTTATTATTATGGGGTTACTAGCAATCACGCTAATTCCTACTCAAACAAGCGCAGCCTACATAGGATATGACACTTTGTCAATGACACCATTGATTTGGGACTCCTCTAAAACTTTTTATACTCCTAGTGGAACTGTTACAGCATGTGTAAGTGGAGTTGATAATTCTGCTAATACTTATACAATAGATGCTTACGAGGATGACGGTGTTGGTGCAGGTCTAACAAAATTAGGTGTTATTAGTGTTAATAGTAATCCTAATGGATGTGTTACTTTTCCAACAAAAGCAGTAGCTGATGGAGATAATGGTACAGCAGAAGTATGGCTTCGAATTGGAAATGTTCGATATTCTGATAGTTCAGTAAGATTGGAAGTTTATGTTAATTAAAAATGTTTTCGAAACCCCTTAAACGCTAAGGGGTTTTTGTTGTAACGATGTTCATTACTACCTATATTTTCATGTAGAACCCCTTCCTTTTGGATGGTTTTTGCTTGACTTTATGCCAATAACGCATTTTAAGGCGGTAGCCAACTCCGCCGACCCTGGATTCCCCATACTTATCTGCACGGGCTAGAACGGAGTTGATATCCTTAAAATAAGTTTTTTCTCGAATGTTAGCTTCGCATTTTCAAATTCAACATATTGTTTTTTATCAAGTGACTGATAAAACGAATCGGGATCTTTGAAAGTGGCAGCGGAATTATCCGGGTATTTTCTCCATGGTTCATCGTTTTGTGCTGCATGTACCATTTGAATATTGAGAGCCAAAAATGAAGTCATCATTACCCATAGAGTCAGTGAAACAATTCTCTTCATTCTAAAACCTCTTTTTTTTAATTAGTTTTCCAAATTGTGCAGAAAATTATTGACTCATGACCCTGGTAGTAGGATTGCGGTCGGATAAAGAAAGTCAATTGGCTAAAAAATAATGATTTTCTTGAGGGGTATACATCCTTTATTGGGACATCGCGCAAAGCATATACAAACATTTCTTGGGATACAGGTGAAGGTTCCCTGTTGATGAAAAATTACGCTTGTCAGTCATTTGTGATTTTAATAGTCTCGAATAATATTCATTGAAGTTACAAATACTAATTGTAAAATTACAGGAGTGAGCGCCATCTTAAAGAAAGTATGGACTTGTTTTTTCTTAATTTCTGTAATTATTCTTACAGGTTTTGTTAAAAAAGACCAAGATAAATGCCTTCATTGTAAAGAATGTTATGATACCGCTTGGGATGACGGGTATAGGACAGGTATGGGTACAGGAGCCGTTAATGAAAGGTATCGAATCACAAGAAGCTTTATTCTATTGAGAAAAACGGACGAAGAGCTTGTTCGCTTGATACCAACAAGCTATGTGGAATTAAAGGACGTTAGAGAGCAGCTCAAACTATATCATGGTTATTTCGAGTTTGAGGTAGAAAGATACACGCAAGCAAGAACACTCTTAAAAGAAGGTAAAACAAACGAAGAAATTGTTGAAAAAACACACTTAAGTTTCTATGAATTAGAACTGGTGAAACAACAACTTAAGCAAAATAATGGAAAATTTATATGGGAATTGAATGGAGTACAAAGATAGAGCAAAATCACCGACTTAGGAGTGAACATCATGAAGAAAATTTTATTAATTTTATTAATAGTATTATTCTGTGTTGGTAGCAATGCTTCTGCAGAAGTTACAGGTAAAGGAAAAGTAGTAGAAATAAAATACCAACTAACAAAAACATTTATGTACCAAATACTATCGAAACCATACTTATTACATATTGCGTCAGATTTTTACCATAAAAAATACAATGCGAAATCAATAGGATGGGGAGAGCTTGAATCAGAAAAAATTCGTATCTGGATACAAGAAGCTAAACCCACACCAGGTGAGGATAGCTATACCCACATTGTAAAATTATATCCCTTACGAAAAAATTATTATTAACGATAAAAAAGAAATAAAAACAGCTGATACGTATGTTTTTGCAATCAATGGAGATATGTTTTCACTTTGTTCTGAGTCAGGAAAAACGGAAAATCAAGTTAAGCTAATAAAACATTATCATAAGGAACAGCGTTAAAAAATAAGACCATCCCACATTGATGGTCTTATTTTTTAAGTTAACAGTGAATTGTTAACCAATAGTCGTCGACTTAGCCCTCTTACCGGTAAAATAATAAACTATAAATCCTAACACATTGAATAAAGCAAATATAATGATCCAGCCAATGTTCAATCGTTTATGATGATAGGCGTTGACCGTCGCCCAAATGGTGAACAAAGTTGCATAAATTGCTAACCCAGAAAACAAAATTATTGTCATTGGAGTACTGATATGTCTCGTTTCCATCTCAACATACCATTTCCCATCGCCATTTCCATACGGGAAGAAATCAGCCTGTAACCATTCAGGAGCCCAGACATTTCTTTCATATTGGTAGTCAGGCTTTGTTTTTTCTACATAACCGAATACAGAGTTAACTCCGACATTTTTTACATTGTATATTTTTACTTTTGAAATCTGGTCTGTACTGTCCGCTAATTTAACGATTTCATTCTTCATATCATTAGAAATCGTTTCTTTTCCTTGTAAAATATCGAATATTTCTGAAGCGACAACTGAGTTTTCGCTCGCATTTTCTTCTTCTGTTGTCCAAATGAACCCAAACACAGTTAAACTAAGAACAAGAACTGATACCGCTAAGTAAAGAACCCATTTTGCGAATGTCTTCTGTGCCTTAAATAATTGACCAACGATATAGCGCATTTCTTTTTCTCCGCCAAAACGGTCGATTGCTATTTCAATCGCCTCTTGTTCTGACTTACCTGCTGTTTTTAAATCATGCACAGCCTCTAACAGGTGACTTTTCATTTCCGCCTTTAATTCTTGGATTTCTTTTCGATTCCCGCCTACATTTTGATAAACAGCATCAACAAATGATTCAATTTGTTTCATTGATTTCTCCCCCCTTTAAAAATGAATCGATAATTTTTTTTATGAATATCCACTCCGAACGCTTTTCTTCATACCCTTCTTCGCCTAATCGTGTAATCTTATAATATTTTCTTCTTCCCCCAGGTCCCTGCTCATCGCCCCAGTAGGATTCGATCCATTTATTCTTTTCAAGCCGTTTTAGCGAAAGATACATTGTTCCTTCCTTTAATTCAAATTGTTCTTCGCTTTTTTCACGGACAAATTTTGCCAGCTCATAACCGTACATATCTCTGTTATTTAAAAGGGAAAGGATTAACGTATCGATATGCCCTTTTAAAACCTCTTTGTTAATTTCCAAATTCTGCACCTCCTGTTTGTACTATAATTCACATTACCTAATAATGCAAGGTATTCCTTGAAGAAAATTGGAAAAAATTAAAAAATGGTAAATGAGTATAAAAAAAAGCCATTAACTGGCGTTAGTTTACTTCTTAGCCATTTAATTTTACCGCGATCGCGTATCGCCATTTCGTTCATCTCCTTAATATCATCATACACGAACGAATGTTCTGTAAGTCAACAAAAAATAAAAAGATCTGATTTTTGAATGACACCTCAGCAAGGCAGCTATGTAAACAGTGTTGCTTTTTTGCTTATTACAAAAGAATGGCAATCATCAAGATTTTTAATTGAGGAAAAATAATAAAAAAGTATTTGAAGCGCTGCAATGGTGGTGAAAAATAATGAAAAAGGTATTCATATTACTCCTGGTCTTTACTGGAATTTTTCTTCCGGTTCAACTAACAAAGGCAAACGTCTTAATGAAATGGGAAGATGTTACATCTATGCAAATAAACCGTACTTCCGGAGGAACGCGTACTTTCAATGAAAATAATGGTATCGAATCGTTCGTCATCCAAAAAGTGATTGAATGGATGAACACAGCAAGCCCTGTAAAAGAAACAGCAGAATTAGATTATAAAAAAACTCCGATTGTCGTATTAAAAATAAAAATGAAAAACGGTGATGTTGCTATTGTAGAACCTGCTTATGACTGCAATCAACAAAATCGAACAAAGATATGTACTTTGGCGGACGCCGATGTCATCCTTACCCGAAATAATCAAAAGATTCGATTGAAATCAATTGAACTTTTTGATTGGCTTCTGACAGGTTGGAAACATGAAAGTACTGCGCCACCTCAAGATACGAAAGAGATGATGGTCAATGATATCTTAATGCTTTTATTAGGACCAGAAATAGATAAATCGGTAAGCGATTATTATTCTAAATATTTCACGGAAACTCCATTGGTGTATCCGTACCAAATTGACATCGTAAAGGTAGAAAGAATTGGTGGATTCCGTACCTTTCATTTTTTAATCATATTAGAAATTACACCAGTAGTTGGACCACATATTTCTGTTGGAAAAGACAGATTGACTTTTGAAATCGCTCCAACAATAATTCCTGGTCAAATTAAATTAAAGAAATTTGAACATCTTGAAACACATGAACTCCCTTCACATTGGCAAGACATAATAAAACAGAAAGCCCGGTAAATTTTCAAACCTCCAAAGTCATCGAAAATTTATATTTATTTTTTATCATTTTTTTGGCTCTATGTATCCGAGTTTTTACACACTGAATATTTATTTTTAGTTTTTCGCTTATCTCTTTATAAGTATGATCGTTAAAATATCTCAGAACAAAAGGATCCTTATAGTGACTAGGTAAAGAACTAACGACCTTTTGAAGGTGAAGATTTTCCCACCTTTCAATATCATTTGACTAACTCCAAACTTATTCATCCTTAACATAAAGTATACCAAAAATTGGAATCAATTCGCACTTCTATTCTTCAAATGGCAGCTCCCTTCTTAATTAAGCGAAAAAACACAAAATTTTCATATGCTTATCAGGCGCGCTACTTTTTAAAAATCCAATACAATAAAAACACCCCACCAATCACCATCGCTAAAGTCAAGAAAAGAATTAAACCTGGTACGCCTATATTTGATAACATATTTTCTGCCCCCCCATTACCTTTAATGATAGCCCATACCTTTAATAAAGGAATGAAGAAGTTTGAAAATTTCGTGTCATATGTTTATGTGCCGGAGACCTTGTTGACGAATTATCACCAGTTATAAATTTTTCTTAAATGGGAAAATTAAAATGAGGTGAAAAAATGAAGAGATCACTAACCATGTTTGCTATTTTAACTGTTTTCATAATATTTTTAACAGGAAACATAGCTAATGCTAAACCTCCAGAGCCAAAGGAAATTAAACCATATGCAGAAGACTGGTACGTCACTCCAGAAGATATCATTCGGGATATTGTATTTCCGGCTATTGATAAAAGAGTTACAAAAGATTATGGGAATATTAACTGGCAGCAACAGAGGATTCTGGGGTATTGTTTGTAACAACAATCATTCTTATGATATTTCCATAAGAATTCTAATTCCAAAAAACGATAGTCCATGGGAAAATACAGAGGATTTCGTTAAAGTAAGAGTATCTCCATCCTGTGACAGTCCCAAAATTGGATGCAGCCATGGTTATAATGTGGAAGTATTAGAGTATAAGCATGCGTCAAGATAACCTGCAATGTTCAAAAATGGGAAGAGCTTACTCTTCCCATTTTTATGATTAATTTTCCTTAGGCGCATAAGTAACTATAACGTGATATCCCGTGGTAGGTTCTATATCAAACGTAAAATCTAATATAAAACCGCGGAAGCGCTGCACCAATTTCACAAAGGGTGCATGCACTTAGTTATTTCGTTTGGCTTTAACCTTTTTCTTTTGAAATCAATAGCCCGCCACTCTATGGTTTTTTCATTACTAAAAGTGATTGTCACCAAATCATTGGGAGGACCGTGAGCACCTTCAAATGTTGGTACCTGCACGGTGACATTAAATAAGTAAGTGCCTATTGGCAGCTTCTTAATTTGGGTTATTTTACCACAATAATTTTGTTTAACTTCACCATATTGCTTCTTCAATTCCTGTTGAATTGAGGGATAAAGCAAAATAAAAATCAAGTCATCACGCAACTGTATATCATTTTTGGTTACGGCTTCAGCTTGGACGGGAGAATAAGAGAAAAGAGTCAAGAAGGCTATCCATATTAAAAGGCTTTTTTTCATAGAAATCCTCGCTTATAAGCTTTTTCTTAATTTGCCCAAGTAGAGAGAAAATTAGCAAAGTAACGAGTTGCCGGGTATCCCACTCACTGTGCATGCAATAATGTCTGCGCCCCTTCATTTCGATGAAATCTCAATATTACGATTGAACCCTTCGGACCATAGTACGAAGGGTTTTTTCCATTAAATCAAATAAAAGGAGATTTAATTGAATAGAAAAAATAATAAGATGAGGTGTGATAATGAGAAAATTATTTATTAATGCATGGGAGAAAGATTTCGAATTTCTTGATTTCAAACCAAATTCCATTTTTTTGATGAATACTCTTAACGAAAAAGAATATTTGGATTTAATACATCGATTTAATAATTGTGACATTTATGATATTTCTCATATTAACGCCGTGTATCCAAGCTTAGAGAAAATCAAAGGTGTTATTAATTTACATGGAGAATTTTTTTGTACAGCTGATCAATATCTTCTTAATGAACATCCAGGGATCGATTATTTGTTGTGTTCCGACAGCCAAATGAACGATCCTCTACTACAACAAAAAATATATCTATGCAAACCAAAAAGGATAATCATATCAACAAAAAGTCGTGGAAACTGTGTAATTGAAAAAAAACATGATATATATCATGTTTGGATGGGAAAAGTTTTCGTGGATTAATTATTACAATTTGACTGTCTATCCTGCACCTGTGCCTACCATTAATCACTGTATTCCCATCTACTTTGATGGGTTCGATATCGGTATATGAACCCAATTGACGGATGTCGCTATATAACTTTGATGGGTCAGGATAGCCATTTTTGTTTGAAAAATTAGCTAATTCCTCATATAACTCCGGATATTTATCCGGAAATTCATAAACACTGGTTTGCTCAATTTCACTGTCTGAAATGCGCTGAAGAAGCCATTTTCTTGCAACCCAACTATTTTTAATTCCTATACAATAATTACAACCATTTTCTTCTTGGAAAATATCCCCGATCAGCATGCAGTCCTGTTTGTTTTTCTTCCTGCATCGTGAAGGTATCTCATTACTGAAAGGGTTATTTAAACTTTTTGCTGGCATTATAACTCGTTTGCTCATTGAATTTTCTCCTCTAGGAAAGATACTTGTTTATTTTTTTGCAAAATAAAGAAAAATGAATAAGTTATCCAAAGTTGTCTCCATATAAATGCTTCTTTATACAGATCCACTATTAAATAATCATCTCCTGGATTAATTCAGCACTGATACGGTGAGTAGTTTGCTGAAAGACAAGAACCAAGTGACGCCCGATTTCTCTGCCATTCTATTAAAAGGGCTGTAATATTATTGGAGTAAAATTACAATTGTTATGCCCTTTTATGGGTTGCACTCAATTCCAATATTGTCTTTATAAAATTACTTAAGTAAATACATTAATACGAGCGTTCGGTGAATCATTTCAATGAAACTGTTATTCTTGCTAAAGTAATTTTACTAGAGTATTTACTCCTATGCCGAACCGTCTTTTAACATTCCTATCCCCCTGCCGAACCAATCTTTCCTTGAGGCGTAATATTTTAATATCAACGGTTGGAAAAGCCTTGATATATAAGGGTCAAGCCTTTTTTTCGTTCAAAATTTGTTCGGCAAAGGGATAGTTGAGGGATCCCTCAACTATCCCTCCACCGAACCAATAAAATCATTATAAAGCCAGAACCTATCCGTTTGCCGAACTTTTTAGCGTGTTTGAATAAAAATAAGTGGCTGTTTTAGTATTTTAATAATTTTACGGTAATAAAATTATCCAAATCTATAACTTGACGGTGAAGCATAAATAATTATCCAATAAAAAAACCCACTAATGTGGGTTAAATAAATCACTCAGAAATATGAAAAATTGTGGTATGCTTCATCCAATGAAATGTACCATCATAGACATAGGTTTTACCAATGAATGGCAGACTGTTTAGCGGCTTTATCTATAATAAGGATATAATCCTTTTTTAACATTGTCCAATGAAATATCAACCCTACCACTGACCGGTGCACATCCTTCTGCATATAACGTGTATTCAAAAGAGTATCCTGGTAAAAGATCTATGTTCGAAGTCTCCATTAATACTTTATCCTTAATTCTAACGGCTGAGTCCATGGTACATACCGATAAAAAGGTTTCAGGATGAATCACATCATTTGCTCCGCCAGTGAACATAAAACCATTAGCTTCGCGGTCTTGGTTGTTTATGGAGAGGGATATTATTTACCAATAGGTGACATCAAGAATGGTAAATATTATAGAACAGCAAACTTGAATTCTTTTTCTAATGTAATTTACTCTTAAGGTTTATCTAGGACTTATCTCCTGCTTTTAATTCGCATCTCACCATACAATATTACCAATTTTGTAAATATTTGTTGAAACATACGTAGATATGTGAAAAAATGTAATAGCCGGCAAAAAATGTAACATATTTACAATTTATTAGTCATATTTAAAGCAAATATTGCAGTACACCATAAACTATATTTTAGCTTTAATCAATCATAGGAGGTTTATAATGAATAAAAATAGAAACTTAGCAGTGACTTTTATTCTTTCATTGGGTATATTATTTTCGTCTGAACCTATTGTTCAAGCTTCAAGTATTAACAATGTTGAACTTGAAACAGAGATATCAGCTGTAGAAGGTACAAGAGATATCTCTTTATTATGGAAGATGAACGGGAAAAAGTTCAAAATTTATCGAGATCAAAAATTGATTTTTGAAGGAACGGGTAATAGTTTTAAAGATTTAAATCTGAATCCGGATCAAATTTACAGTTATCGACTAGGTGCATATAACGAACAAGACCAATTGGTGGAAATTTCAAATTTAAAAACTTCAACATTATCTGAGGAAGCACAACCATCGGATGCCAAACAAACTACAAAAAATATAATAGAAGCAAATGTTGGTACTAATTATGTTAATTTAACTTGGAACAAGGTTGAAGATAAAGATGGCATTTATGAAATCTATAGAGATCAGAAATTAATCGCAACGACATCAAAGCTTAGTTACAGAGATAAGACTGTTGAGCCGGATACCTCTTATACATACGAAATTGTTGCGAAAACAGATGTAACCGAACAAAAGAAACAGGAATTAAGTGAAGCTGCTAATAAGAAGGGTTTAGTGCTTACACAAAAAGAGAAAGAAGAACTCTTTGAACAACAACAATCTTTTATTAGAATTCTACATACAAATAAAGAACAGAGTGAAAAAGAACTTAAATCAAAAGATATACCTAAAATAAAAGCAATTTCAACTAATGGTGATAAAAAAGAAATAAATTCATTATTGGCAACATATGATTCTACATATTTTTTTAGGTATACAACATTTATACCTGAAAAAACTGTTCCAAACCCATTAAGACCGGGTACTTATCTCCATGGTGATTACAGAGGATTTAATGAATTTTCAAATAAATACCGAACAAGAGCTGATGTTTATGCTGGTTGGCTTTGGGGAGGTAACGATATCGATCTTGATCGGTCTGTTGGTGAAAGTATACTTTATGATGACGCAGCAGGGACACAAGTTGTTGATAGAGGCACAGCAAGTGCAGATGGCATCAGGTTAACTAGGGATTTGCAAACCAGTTCTAAACTTATGTGGAGAATTAATCATGATGTCGGTGCTCCATTTGGTGCTATTTATCCAAATATAAATTATTATTATGAAGGAACTCAATATAGTAATGGGAGTTTTAGTGTGAGAGGATCTCATGATAAAGCACCAAATCATGAATTTTATTGGGCTGTTGCATATACCGATCTACCTGGAAAAACTATTTTTCAACATACAGGAGGATCATATTTTAATTTAATTCCTGGCGCACCACAAACTTATTTTGAAGTATCAATGTAAAATTAATGTGATATTGAGAGCCATGGTGTTATGGCTCTTTTGTGTTTCAATAAAAAAAGTTTGTGTGTTATTACATGTAGGGTGGTATAAAATTATGAAAAAAGAAATTAAAAAAAAACTTATAGTAAGTTTAGTAACTAGTCTAAATTTCGGTTTTTTGTTTATAATCGCTAATCCAACTAGTACTCAAACAACTGTTGACAACTTGGCTCAGGTTACCTTTAATGCTTTAATATTGACGTTATTAGTTTCACTTATATATGTATTCCCAATTATTTCAATAATTGGACTCCCTTTATCAATTACTATAGATCATCTTGTCCGAAACTGGGTTTATAAAAATGCGTTTTCATTGATTTTGCACATAATTACTGGAATTTTTGTGACGATAACTCTTTTCTATATATTATCTGGGTTTCCCAGATTGGATGATTTATTTGTAGTAGAGGGCTATTTAAAGTATATTTTTGTTTTTGTGTATCCAAGTGTATCTTTCTGGATAATAAACTACTTAACTTTCGATAGGGGAACGCGCTGATGAAATCCGTAAATTTGCGGAACAATATCCTATTCAGCATAGCAATTTATTAGATTGACTGAATCCATGCAAAAAGAGGGATAGTGAGTCCATTGATTCGAAGGTGTTTGCCACTATTAAAATATCTTCAAAGAAGGACCGTGCGGTATGCCCGGTTTTTCTTAAGGTCCGGATGGAAAGACTTTGGAGCAATTATTGTTCAGGCACAATTTAAATAAAAATCATCAACCTAGCAATAATGAGTGTTTTCAACAAGATCTGTTTAAAGCCCTCTCGAGTATTATAGGATCCTGAAATGAAATCGTCATACAAAGTAAAGAGGAACCATCCTTGGCTCCTCTTTTTTAATTGCTCAGCTCTTTTAATGGTAAGTGTTCTTCAAGCACTTTAAAAGTTGCTTTGATACTTCTTAAAAGACCAATCATGACCTTCTTGATTTCATTTGAAGTTGTGTATTCACCTACACCTAAATAGACTACTCCTTCTGACTTTGAGACTCCAGAATCTATGCGGTATGGTGGGTGATTGTGCGCAATGTCGTTCCTCATACGGACTCCAAATTGAAAGTCATCAGAGTATTTTACTTTATTTAAGTCTTTGTATAGAGGGCGGTTTATTTCTTTTAGTTTAAAAATTGCATTGTTGAAACTTATTTGGTCTCTTGGGTCGTCATCATTGATTTCAAAGTCAAACAGTTTAAACAACAAATGACCAATAGTTTCATATACGGTAAAAGATTGTAAAAAGAACACGTCTACAAAATAAGTAAAGTTATAAAAATTACTGTAATGTTTTTCCTCAAAGTGAGGGTAATATTGAACTGATTGTCCTTGTTTACCTGGTGACATGAACCATTCATCATCTGGAATACCCTTGTAATAGTAAAACATTGCATAACCGAAATTGCGGTCTACTGAAAGCAATCTATTTTCTAAAATTGTTTCCCAATGTTGTGTGTCCCAATTATCTAAGTTTAGTATATGATCGTCTTCTTTTTGAAACATTCCTTTTGGAAGTTTAAAGTCTTTCAAAGGGCTTTCTTTTGTAGTTTCTCTAAGGTCAACCTCCGTAATGACTTCAAAAGGGTTAATATGTATATCCATGAAACCACCTCACTTAATCTTCAACTCGATCGAGTAGGAGGCTAATCATTAATTGATTAGCCGACCTCTCACACCACCGTACGTACGGTTCCGTATACGGCGGTTCAACCTTTTAAGTATCGTGACTCATACAGTTGGGAGATGTCTTTTAACCCCCACTTTGTGAGTCTTTCTTTTGTTATTGCTTGATGAAGAATTTCACTTTTTGAAATATGCCAATATCCCTTTCGGGAATTGGTTAATTTCATGGCATCGTCGTGATTAATTCCGTATTTGCGAAGCATCCTGTATTTGGTTTTAATCTTTTTCCATCTCTTCCAGATAAGTTGTCTGAGTCTGTGATTTAACCATTTTTGAATATCTATAATGAATCTTTTCATTCGCGATATCCCATAATAGTTAATCCATCCGACAGTTACTTGGTTTATTTCTTTGGTAATTTCTTCGAATTTCCCCGGACGTTTCCGACTGGTCAACTTTTTTAGTTTAGTTTTAAACCGTTGTTTTGCCGACCTGCTAGGCCGGCACCCGACTTTCCCATGAGGTTTTGTATATTGAACCCCAGGAATGTTGCCGAGGTTGCTCCACATACTTTACTTTTCTTTTGGTTGATAATTAACCCCAGGTCTTTTTCGATATAGCTTGTGATGCTATCCATAACCCTTTCACCAGCTCGCTTGCTTTTAACAAAGATGACGAAGTCATCCGCATATCTAATGAAACGATGTCCTCTTCTTTCCAGCTCTCTATCCATTTTGTTTAGATAGACATTTGCTAAAATGGGAGATAATGGTCCTCCTTGCGGAGCCCCCTCTGTTGTTTCAATAAAGATATCCTTATCAAGAATGCCTGAACGGAGGAATTTCCAAATTAGTTTAAGCACAGTTTTATCTGAGATGAATTCTTCTAGATATGCTCTAACTCTTTGGTGGTGGATTGTGTCAAAATAGCTTTTCAAGTCACAGTCCACTACTACTCTGTAACCTTCTTGGTAATACTGTTCGGCAAGATTAATTGCATGGTGGGCATTTATTCCCTTACGAAAACCAAAGCTCTTCTCGGAAAAGTATGGGTCAATAATTGGTTCAATCACTTGGAGAATGGCTTGTTGTACGACTCTATCCAATACGCATGGTATTCCTAGATATCTTTTGGAACCATCTGGTTTTGGGATAGCAACTCTTCTTACAGGTTGGGGCTGGTAAGTTCCATCCATGAGCTTCTGTTTTAGAGGTTGAAAATACTTTTCCATGTGTGATTTCAGTTGGAATACTGTAATCCCATCAATCCCGGGAGCTCCTTTGTTACTTTTCACTTTTTCGTATGCCTTCCAAAGGTTCTCATCTTCTATAACTTTATTGATTAAATCGATACCATCTTGTTCTTTCATATCCATGTTGGCATCCCTACGCACTCCTATGTACCTTTTGGTTTCCAACCTATCTCTTCATAGGCAGCCATCTTTTGGTCTTTACCTCGATGTTTTCTGCGATTAGGCGGTGATGCCTACACCTCCTTGTTTTCCAAGATTTAAGATTGTTCAGTCCTTCATTTCCAGCGGAAACTACTATGACTTCGGCTGACTTCTCACGATAAATCTTGTTTCAACCGAGCTATTTTGCTCGTCCGTGAGACCTCCCCGGGTAAGAGTTATAACCTTCATCCCATGTAACTGCTGTATCTACTGTATGGAACTTGGGCAGTGTCGGACTTTGTTTTGTTTGGGAAACTCGTCCATTCCAATTCAGCCTTATATACAGTTTCTGTCCGTCAGTTCGGGATTTTGCTTCCGGCTTCCTTCAGATTCCACCTCGCGGTGGACACCCTTGCCATTAGCTAACAGTTCCTACTGCCAAGTCTGTAGTGGACTTTCACCACCAAGTTATAGCCCATGCCGGGCGCACCAAAAAAACGGGTTAATCATTGTTGATAAACCCGCTTTTCAGGTATTCTTCTCCATCTTTTTATATCTTTGGATTTAGTTTTAATGAAATATAATTCTGACTGCCAACGAATACATAAGCGCCCAGATTCCAGTCATAGGGTGATGTACTACCGACAATTAATAAAATGGGTTCTGGACAATTGTAGGCTTTATTTTTTGCAATTCTTTTCATTTCTACGATGTCATGAATACTGGGAATAGGAGCGCCACCCGGATGATAGTGCCACTCCCCTAAATAAAAATCTCCCTGCGTCTCCCAGACTTCATCCAACAATTGCTGCAGTCCTTTTATCCCTCTGTGGAACCATGTCCTTCCATTCTTTGAGTCCACGGGCGCTCCAGTTACAATTGTTACTTGAGCTTTTTTAAGGTCAGAAGAATATTTGCCAATCACTATACCGCCTGTTTCTTTTGGATGGGCATCCTTACATATATTATAAATTGCACTAATTATTTCTTCCTTAATTTCGATACCAAAAGAATTCTCTTCATTTAAGTATAATAAATCACTCATTGTATTCCTCCCGGTAAACAAGAGAGACTCCTGCGAATAAATCTCCATCCCACTTTTGTTCATAGACCAATAGAGTTGGCTTATTCACTACCGAAATAATAGCTTGTTCAATGGATTTAAATGCTGTGGACACCATTAGCCAAACATCATCAGCTCTTGCTGGGAATACAGGGTGCCAGCAGCCTATCCCCTCCCGAGGAAATTCAATATGTGATGTTTCGCTTTGTTCCTTCAACAACCACGGTTGCATTAAACGGACAAATGCAGAATGATTAAATTGATGACCTTTGGAATAAAAAACAAACAACCGTTTTGCCCCATATCCTAGAGAAATCGATAAAAATGTTTTTTGCTTTTCAAATTGATATTGTTTCAAATAAAACAGGGTTTCATCTTCACCAGTACAATCCAAAATAACATCAAAATATTTTGGATCATTCGATTCAACCATAGGGGGGAATCTTTCCCGAATCCCCCTTGCCCTACTCTGCGGCGAAATTTGATTTAATCGTTTCGTCAAGCTATCAACTTTGTACTTAAGGACATCCTTTAATGTTAATGTATGACGAACAGTATTGCCAGCCTGGAGAATATCATTGTCCATTATGGTTAATTCCTTTTGCCCGCTGCGTACGAACAGTTCAGAAATCATCGAACCAACTGCACCAGCACCTAACTGGAGTATGGACGAATTTATGGTATCTGGATTAAGCCTGCCTCTGTTGAACAACTCATTCTCGTGCCAATTCTCCGAATTAAGCCAGTCTATATTTTTATGAAGCCTAAATACCCTTTTCGTATCCCGAAACCAATTATATGTTTCAACATCCCGAAAGCCGTGCGCGTTTTTTGTCACACGACTTAGCTTAGGCAATAAAATGGGTTGCCAATAGATGAGTTTAGGGCTGCCTTCTACTTTCTCGGGAATGGGAAAACCAATCAACAATATATGGGATTTACCATCGCGCAATGTTGAGGCAATCTTTTTTACGATCTTCAATAAATGAATTCCCTGCTCTTTACATGCATCATTCAACTCACCCCATGTCATTGGCGCTTGCCATGGTAAAATAATTGGTATTTCTTTTAGCAGAATCCAAGCACCACGCAATGTTTCTGATTCAGATTTAGGATTAGAAATAGCTTCACCCCAACCAGGCTCGAAAATAACTTCTCCCTCAATTGTGGTAAATTTCGTTGGCATCATAACAAAAGGCGCTTCCTTTTGGTAAAGCAATAATTCCGCCAGCCCATATGTTTTATTACTTTTCTGCCACTTTAAAAAAGATTCATTACTTTCGCTAAAAGCAATTGTATCTAAAGTATCGTTAAAGTCCGGCAATTCAAACGGATCCCCTGGAGTTCTCAGATTCCCTATATCTGCGTCTTGCACCCACCTCAATGCTCTTTCAAAGTGCCATAATAATCGATATTCAGGATCAAATGGTTCGTTATCTATTCCTAAGTTCTTAAATTTTCTGTAACTGGTGTCCAAACATAGATTTCCATTACTCCACGGAAGTTCTTCATTCCCTTCACCATTATAATTCTGATGAGGAAATGTTCCTTTTAACCCATTAATTTTATCGGGTAAGAATTTAATAATTCCCCAGGGATAACCCTCTTCAATTTGAACGTACCAATTGGTAGATACAGGCACTAAACCATTCGATTGAAGCATTGGCGAAAGTTTGCAAAGAAGGACCCATTTTCGAATCAATGGGTCCCATTTTAAATCTTCTATTATTTCAACAGCATCCAATTCTTCAACCATTCTCCTCGCAAGCAGCAATTCTGGTTTAGGTCTTTTTTGCTGTGTATTATGCAAACCTGTTTCCCCCGATTGTCGTTTTTTCAGTCCGTTTTGTAAATCCGGATTGTCCATTGTTATTTTCTGTTTTTGGTTTTGGAGGTTCTGGAAACATACTTCCAAATAAAATCCTCCATGCAGTGGCGCTATCGTAAACCGTTTCTGCATCCAATGCTTCGCGGGCAATTTTGGCAGCTTCTTTCACTCTATCATAAAAAGCCTCATAATCTTCATCTGTCAATCTATCAAATACATCATGTTCAGGGACTCCATGGTCCGGCATTACCGGTTTTGTTGGATGATTATCAACAATTGCTTCAAGTGTTAATGTAACGCCTTCTGCCACCGAATCAATGCTGTCTGGACAACATTGACCAATCAAATGCTCAAAAGGATAACTTTTTGGATGACTCCCTTCCGGATCATCCACACGCCGCCACCATTTTAATGCCTTTACGACGTTGACATAATGCTTATTGCATTTTTTGTTTTTGTCCCATGTCCATTTAATTTGCGCCAACGGGTCGGTCGGTTCCCATATTTCCGCATCCCTATTTGGAATGAACAATGGTTCTGTTTTCCATTCTGCTTCGTTTGCCGCTTTTTCGAAAAACCTATATGATTCTAAAAGGACATCGTTTGAGAAAGCGGTAGACTTTTGCAAAGTCCAATCCATCAAATCATCGATTGTGTAGTCGGTTGTGATACTATCATCTTCTAATAGTTCCTTTTGACTTTCAGACGGTGCAGATGTTACAACTAAATCCAAATCAACATAACTCAGTTCAATTCCAAGTGACCTTCCTTGGATGCGGTATTTATCCTTATAATGTTTGTCCAAAAAAGGAATGAAGAGATCGTGGGCTTGTTCTGGAGTATACTCATCTTTATCAAGATTTGTCACCACCACGACATCCACATCTGACCGTTTGCCGCTTTTTGGGCGGACCGCAGTTGCCCGGCGGTAGCTACCTTGTAGGAAGGTACTCACAATAATTTTAGAAAGGTCTTCATCCTCGTTTAATCGGTCGCGCAATGTTTGGTGACCTGTGATTAAATCGTCTACTTGATTGTCTGTTAAACGAATTTCGGCAAGAAAGTCATTAAAATATGTTGGTAATTTCCCCATTTGTTTCCCCCTATTGATTATTGTTTTTTTACAGGCGGCAGCGATATGGATGGTTCATATTTGCCAGGTTGCGCACTATCAAAATCATACTCATATAATGTGCATGGTCCAAACGATCTTGCAAATTGACCAATGAAGAAGAGAAGTGCACCAGGAACAGCCGGAAAAATATGCAGATGCCCCAATTTTTCTTGAAAGGGTCTTTGATTTATAAAGGAAGCAATTTTATCAGCCAAAACCCAAGCATGACTTCCGTTTTGGATTACAGCCCCTCCAGGACCTCCCTCTATTGTGCAATTTATGACCCTGCGAATTGGAAAGTTTACCTTATTGAGATAATAGTTCACTTCATCAATCGTTTTATGACGCACGCCAAGTGTAATAACAAGATCATTTGCATCTGGATTCCTGATATACTCCTCATATTCCCAGCCAGGATAATCTTCGTATTTTACATTATTATCGGGTTTCCATACATGGCGTCCATTGAACTTTTGTACGGGAGCAATATCGACTCCAGATTTGGAATCCAAAAAATAGCCTGCAGCAAAAGATATAGAATAATGAGCATCCAAATGGATATGGTATGGAACACTTTCGTGGGTGGAAGAAGCGATAAATTCTTTTATTTTATAAACAATAGGTCCATTCCAGTCAGTCATATCTTTAATGTTCCGGTCCTCAAAATGCTCCAGTAAACATAGCATTTCCTTTGTTTCCTGCTCCATATTTCCGGTGCCCCGTGCAAAGCTTCGGATTCCAATTGGAACAGCATCTGGACTATTCTCAACTTTTCCCTTCCATAAACCTTCTCTTTTGCAAATTTCAATCAGTTTTTCCTTGGTAAACTCATTATTTCCTTTGGTTAGTAACCCTTTGATTAAGTCGATATATGGTTTTACTATTTTACCAGGGTCAACAGGCTTTAACCCTGCTGCATTTAAATGCATATTCAGGCGCTCATTCATCTGCTTCATATTATCAGGGTAGTGAATTATTCTCAGTGGTCTTAAAACAACTTCGAGCTCCTCGTCTGTTTTTAGACCCAGGTGTTCCTTCATGGCTTTACGAATTTTGCCTGTCCTGCTTCTTTCTCCTCCTTGGGATAATTTATCCCAGCGGATTTCCCCGCCATCTGTACTTAATATTTTAGCAAGCTCATCATCCGGATGTACTTGCCAAGTTGATATTAAATAAAAACGACGTCCTTTTCCATCGGGAGCGAAACGCTTCTGCGCTTGATGAACTTTCTGTAAAAACGATTCAGATGTAGCATTAATGAACTTAGGATCCAATAAATCATCCCATTTAATTGAACCGCCTTGTGTGACATGATATTTTATTTGATAGTAATCGGCATTAACGAATTCACCATATTCATCTAATATCGGCGTATCATAAAACAACACCACATCATCCAGAGACCTAATCTGCTTATATTCATATGCAATTTTGTCTACATGTTCATCTTCAATAAAAAGTTTGCAGGCATTAATCCAAAATATATAGGCTTGATAATCGTCACCTTTAATCCTGGAACTAACAGCATTACTCAAAAAAATCACCTTAAATTCGATATTATTTCCAATAATTATACTAAATTGGTCAAAAAAGGTCAATTTTTTGCTTTTTTCTAGACATTTTTCGATTATCCTCAAACATTAAAGAAAACGCCTTGCTCCTTTTTTGGATTACAAATTGATGCAAATACAAAAAATAAAATACAGGCAGATATAGATGTTAATAATTGATTTACAATCAACAGAGCTACCACAATAAAAAAATATGTGCAAATAACCAACACATTTTTTGGGGAATAATTAAAGCGTTTATCAACGATTGCTGCAATTATTGCTAATATTAAAAATAAATTCATTACAATTGATATGTGGCTGAAAAATAAAGCATTTAGTCCAAATAATGGTTGTAAGCCAACAAACGTAAAATAAATAATAGATAAAAAAGCACACGTTGTAATAAAAATGGGCTGAAAAATAAGCTCGATAATACGAATAGTAAAACTGATGGAACCTGAAAAAGTCCCGCGGTTAAAAATAGGACTGATTTCATCAAGTACTTGCTTTAAAACGTTAATCTCTTTTTTTATCTCACAAATACTTTCTTTAGCATTATCTCCTTTATACAATACTCCCTCCAACTTATCGCAAATTTCTTTTTTTATTAGTGGAATTGAATTCGTATAATCATCCAATAATGTTTCTCTTGATTCTTTCCCTTCATGATAAAGCAGTAGGGTTTTATAAAGTAAGCTATACTGATTTAATAAAGCTAACGTTTCAGCTTTTTCTTCTTCATGAAGTTTTTCCTTTCGCGCGGCAACTTGTTTATAAAGCCAAGTAAATAACAAAACCAATAAAATTAAAACGAATATTGTTATCGGTGTAAGCCCCAATTCTTCTAACCCTTTAATCACAAATTGAATAATTTCTCCCAAACCCTTTCATCCCCTTTATTTTTTACCTTACATTAAATCTTCACCTGTCTTGTCCTACGCGTTATTCCCTACATTTTTTACGTATTGATAATAACCCCATTTCATAATTACGTTTATAACGTAATTGCAATTTAAAACTAATATAATATGCCCCTATAATTTAGTCAATACATTTTTCCGTATTGAACGTAAAAAATAGATTATGTTACACTGATAGCGTAGGAGGAATGATAATGAAACTGGGAGAACGATTAAAAACATTCCGAAAAAATGCCGGATATACACTTGCTCAATTAAAAGACTTATCAGGATTATCTGTTTCATATTTATCCGATCTAGAACGGGGAAGAACAAACCCATCGGTAAAAACCCTTCATACACTGGCATCCATTTACAAAACTTCTGTATCAGCACTTACGGAAGGAATCGAAGGATATGGCGCTACTGATAGTAATGAAGAATTTATTCCGAAAAGTTTGCTTGCTTTAAAGGGTGACCCTGATATTGGGTTTATGGTAACAGATGAGGATTTACAATCCCTTAGCCGCATCTCATTAAGAGGAAAACAGCCACAAACAACGAAAGAATGGAGACAAATATTTCTATATTTAAAAGCGATGCTGCCTTCAGGAGATGAATAGATGGATATCTCAAAAGAATTGTGTGAACGGATGGAGCACCTTATACAAAAGACAATTAAAGCATCGAACTTGCGTGATCGATTTTCACCTGAAGAAGTGGCTGAAAAATTAGGATTAACCATTCGAAACGGCAGTCTGCACCAGATTGATGGGTTTTTTCACGATGACAGCAAAGTCATTGTGATAAATTCAGAAGTCAAACTGGAGCGGAGAAAACGTTTTACATTGTTTCATGAAATATGCCATTTTTTACTTCGGAATGATGAGGAGTTTTTTTCGGATATAAATGATTTATACGATGATGATGAAGAGTTCAGAAAAGCAGAAGAACGGCTTTGTGATATTGGGGCTGCTGAATTTTTAATGCCTAAAGAAAAAGTTTCTTCTCTTATTTCTGAATATGGCTTATCTATCAGTTTATTGTTTGAACTTGAAAAGCAATTCCATGTGTCAAAACAAAGTGCGATGTGGAGAATGGCAGAATGTGCTAATCATCCTTGTATTTTAGCGATTTACCTGCCGGAATACGAAACATCAAAAATTATAAATATAAAGGTTGAATGTGCTTGGAATTCGAATCAAACACGGTACAAACTGAAAAAAACTGCTATAATTCCGGGAGATCATCCGATATGGAAATCATACGATTCTCCAAGTGATGTCTTTTCTGTTAAGAGTTCATTTATTCAATTTTATACAGGTAAACAAATGAGCGCACATGTTGAGGGTGTGTGGGTTAATGGACGAGCATACGTGATTTTTCATTTATAATCTAACAGAAAACAATGATTTGTTCTTTGATATACATCAGTGTAATCAGAGCAAAACTATATATCGGCTAAGAAAAAACAGGTATATCTTCGTAGATATACCTTTATTTTTGGTGTTAGTTCGCTTATTTCTTTTTGTTTTGCTAAATCATTAAAAATTGCCGATTTCGTTCATTCGGTTTCCCTTCCTCTTGAATCGGAACTTTCCGCTGCATCAGTTTTTTTAATACTTTAAGACCTTCTTCCCGGTCGCTGCTGCTGTAAACATGAATTTGTTTTTTCTTTGTTTTGATTTCCAGTCTTTGAAAGCCGCCGCTTTTCCCCCATATCATCCTGACGTGTTCTGGCTGCATGATCTCCTCGTTCATCTTTTCTTTCATCAATAAGAATTCTTCATCAATAATGTCAAGCGATTTCCATAGGATATCCCAGGGCGGGATACCGTCAAATTTTACTTTTACATAACAATCATTAATGCTGCTTAAAGTGGTGGTTTCACCAGTTAATCCCTTTTTTAATAATGGATGATACTTTGTTAAATCATCTTTCAGTTTTACTTTAATGTTCATAATGCTCACTCCTCATAAATTTAGTTGAGAAGGTATATTAGAACAATTAGAGTGCAATGATTTCTTTTTTAAAGTATAGCTCAATATAATAAAAAGGGTAAAAATAGGAAGATAATTTTACCAGGGTATTGTTATTTAAAGGTTCGCTGCTTCTGGCAACTAACTTATGGATGTTTTGGTTGGTACAACGATTTAATGGTTTGGCGAAAAAATACCTCAACCATTATTTGAGTTGGTTTCAATTCTTATATTCAAGTGGAAATAGATCCGATTCTAACTTAGCCAAAAAAATGATAGTTGAAAGTTGCTTATTTCCAATAAAGGAAACTTATGCTTCACTCAGAACGTATAAGTATTCGATTGGAAAATAATGTTGGAGTGATTAGATGTATTGGAAACTAAGGATTCCTCTATTTTTGTTTGTTTTAGGGATAATTTCTGGTCTTGTTCAGAAATATCCAGAAGTCTTTCTTACAAACACCTCGTATTTCATAAGAAGCGCAGTCTTTATCGGTCTAATTGGAATTATTTTTTTATCTTTGAAAAGACAAAAATTAATGAAAACAAGATTCATTTTACAATCGGCATTGGTTTAATTTTCTTAGGTGTTATGATTGATTATTTGATGGTTTATGATTAGAACTTTCACAACGAATCTGTCTGTGAAAGTTCTGTATCTAAAATCAAAAATATAGGGGGAATTTGTGAGTAAAGGTTAACAGGAACTAAAGATGTTGTTACATGGGGAGATAGAGTTGTTGTATACTAAATAGTATATTGATATGTAAAGAGGTTAAAATGTGCAAAGAATAGTCGAATATATTATTTATTTTTTAATAACTTTCCTTTTTCTTTTATTTCTAATAGCATTTTTGGTCAATTTATTAAAACTTGATCAGCTCAATACTACAATATTATGTTCATCGATCATCTGTTCAGTTATTATAGTATCTGCTAAATGGATTATAAATAAAACGAATAGTAATTAAAGAACAAAGACGTGGATATTCCTCCACGTCTTCTTCATCCTTTGGGTCTTTTATGTCAATTTTCATCGACATTCCCTACGTCCGTTTGGTCAACTATCCATTTTTTTATTTCATTTATGGAATGAAATATTCTAACACAGTTTCCGGTTCTTCTTTTTTCTATTAGAAAAAACATCGAATCCAATAAATTGGCTTTTAGATAAAAATCTTGTTCTTTATTTCGTATTCGATATAAAAACATATGAATTCGATGACATTCAAAACCGGCTGAGCGAACATGGTCTCCCAAAAAATGCATTTGAACTGAAAAAAGCGTTTTGGATAATGGTTTAGTTCATATTTCTTTAATCATGCCCTAGAATCACACCTACTTTCGTTAAAGCCCAATCCTAAACAAAAAGAAAGCGCAACCTAAATTTCTTAAAGTTTAGGATTTTTTCTACAAGATCTTGCGCTATTACAATTGGTAAACAGAATGCGCCTGAATATCCCTTTCCTTCATATTGAATATCGTGATGTCCAACATGCCAATCGCTGGATTCGTCCAATTTATAAAGGTGAACCTTATACCAACATAGGTCGTCTAGTTTAATACGAACCACTGCTATATGATAATTGGGCTGGTGCATCCCGGCTTCTCCAAAAGGGTTCGAAGTTGGTTCATAAATAAATTCACCATCAATTATTTCCGTTGCCATTTATAACCTCCTGATACATTCATATAACAAAAAACGGGTGTATCTCTTGAGATAGGACCCATTAAACAAAAAGAAAAGGAATTCTGAATTGATTAAAGTTAAGGATTTTTTCAGCGAGTTCCTCTCTTTTTGGGATTGGTAAATGTAAATATCCCATACTTTTCTCACCATCCATGACAATGTCAAGGTACCCAATATGCCACTGATCTTTCCCGTTACGCCTTTGTAATTTCACATTATACCAACAGTTGTCCTCCATTTTTATTCGAACAACTGAAACAGCATAATTCACATCTTCAATCCCAAATCCTCCAAGAGGATTACTTTTAGGTTTTAACAAAAAATGACCCTTTACGATATCACCATTCATGTTATCTTTCCTTTCTGAAGATTTCTTTGGCTAGAAGCCAATTTCAATCATTCCTCTTTCATCAAGGTCCACTTTGGCAACCACCTCATAATGATAATCCTCACCTTGTCCAGTTATGGTGACTTTATCTAGCAAATATAGAATCAATCGCCTGAATTCCGGTTCATCGAATTTGTATTCAAAATTGGTTACAGTGGCGGTAAAGGTTTTAAAATTCTCAACATGACCGTATGCGAAATAAAGTTGCTGTTTTTCTCTCTCCTTACGTTCGATTTCATTTTCATAAAAGTCCATTTTCTTTCGCAGACTAATGCGGACCTGGACCAAAGCATGTTGAAGTTCATCGAGCTCCGGATTCTTTTGCATCAGCATTTTTTGTTTTACTTCAACATCCCTCAACTTTTGCGATAAGGACTGCAACTCTTTTTTATATGACTGTATACAGGCATCGACTTCATTCATTTCCTTTTGGACTGCCTCCATTACATTTGCTTGTAGCTCTCCTTTTCGCTTTGAAAAGTATTGAAAGTGCCATCCACTTAGCAACTTTTCGATCATATCTTTTTCCACCGTTTCCACCACCCACTTTTGTTTGCACGATGTGCAAATATAAAATCGACCGCCGTAAGCTTCACCATCCTTATTTTTCTTTCCGGATGTGTAGTTCTTTCCAACCACTTTAACATCACAATTCTTGCAAAAAAGCACATCCACGAAAAGGTAAGGCGTAATCAGACTGTTTTGGGATACCTGCCCACCCTTTTTCTTCTCGTACAGCTCCATGCATTCATTCCATTCTTCTTCCGTTATGATGGCAGGAATTTTATTACACTTCCCTTTTATCCACTCACTCCTGTCTTGTATTGAATTTCCTGCTCCCGGAACAATTCTTTGGCTTGTGGTAAAACCTGCATAAAATGGATTGGTTATGATGGTCTTAATACTTCCCGCCACCCACTTCCCATTTCCCGCTTCATTAAATTTTGGCTCATTTTCATTCATGAGGTTGGCTATGCGCTTAAAACCATATCCTCTCTTATATAAATTGAAAATTTCCTTTACCTGTTCAACACGGTCCGGAATCTGAACGATGGCACTGTTTCCATCCTCATCCACATCGTATTTGAAACCATAAGGAAGATTCCCACCTAACCATTTTCCCTGCGCTGTAAACGCTTTATAATTGTCCCGGGTCCTGATGCGTGTATTTTCCGACTCAAATGAGCTCATCCCAATTTCAATCATGATTTCTGTTAGACTATCTGTTGTGTACAATTTCTCTGATTCTGCCAAAATAATATGAATGCCTAATTCCCGAAACTCTCCCCAAAGCTGTATGTGCCCATCTATTGTTCTTGCAAGCCGGTCCCCTTTATAAACCAATACACAATCAAATTTTCTTTCTTTTGCCTGTTTACGAAGCTGGTGAAGCTGCCCCCTTTTATCCAATGATTTTTTAAAAGCGGAAATATTCTCGTCCACATACTCCTCAATAATGGTGATGCCATGTTTCTTGGCAAATTCGTAACAAATACTGCGCTGGGATTCTACGTTTTGCCCATCCGTTGAATGCCTTCCGTAAAAAACTGCTGTCAAACCTTCTTTTTTCAAAAACTCAGATAAACTCATACAATCACCTCATTTGCTTCCAGAAATGGATGTTTAAATACAATTCGAATGGTGTCATCATCAACAAAGATGCACTGGACGAGATCTTTTATCAATTCCTGCTTTCTGACAAAGGGCAAGAGTTCCCATGTCTCTTTTTTTAGTACTTCTTTTTTTATTTCGTCTGCAAAACCAGGAACATCCAAAAACTGTTGCCGTTTAGTCTCAAGATCAAAAATTTTATCCTTTATCTGTTTTACATCTCTCGAACACTCCAGCATCTTTTCCCTGTTTGAATCATTTCCCCTATTGAGCCATTTACTGGTTGACTGGACCAACCTTTCCCCCTCGGTTTCCAATTCTTTTTCTAGTATCGATTGCCGCTTCGATAATTCGAATAGGTTTTTCTTGAGCTGGACAGAATATAACTGATCAAAATGGGTTTTGAATAATTCGCTATAAAAGTCTTTGGTTTTGATATAAACAAGGGATTCAATTTCGAGTTGATCTAATTTGATATTGTGCTCCTTACATTCGTAAGTGGCAAAAGCCTTTCCATTTCTGGTTCTTTGGTTTTCAACCACAGGCTTCCTTTCAATTTGAACCTTTGATTTTTCTTGTTCCACAAGTCTTTTTTGCTCACACAATTCACAAAAAACAAGACCTGACAACAAATAATGAAACTTCTCCCTCTCCTTTATTGGCTTTCTCCGTTTTTCAATGAGCTGCTGCGCCAAATCAAAGTCTTCGGGTGCAATGATTGACAGCTCTTCAACGGACCTGGAGACTTGCTGGTTATCAAAAGTGGCTACTCGTATCCCCATATAAATGGGATTTGTGAGAACATCAGAAATATTGTTTCTTGTCCAATATTTATTGCCTCTTTTAATTCCATCATCTTTTAATTTCTGAGCCAATTTCTCCATATTCACATATTCATCATTATTCCATTCTTCAAAGATGGTCTTCACAATGTTAAGTTCATCTTCATTCCGGAGTATTTTTGTCTTGTTTTTGCAGACCAATACCCGTAAGGGAGGTTTCCGATACTGTTTCCCCTCAGAAATTTACTTAACTTGGTATCGGCAATCCGTAAACGGATTTGTTCTCCTTCCCGCTGGGACATAACACCGATAAATAGTTCCATCAACTCCCCAAAGACATCAAAGCGCATCGGAGGTTCATTATCTGCGATAAAATGAACCTCTACGTTGTGAGTTTTAAATAGTTTGTATAACTCAAGATGATCCTCTACCTTCCGTGCCAATCGGTCCCTTTTATAGACAAGTAATGTCCCAATCTTTCCGTTTCGGATATCTGTCATTAATTTCCGCATTTGCGGTCTCTCGTATAGTTTATTTTTCCTAGCCGAGACGGATGGGTCTGAATATTCTTTATCAATCAAAATCCCTTTTTTTAAGGCATATTGATTGATGTTATATTGCTGTGACGGAACAGATTCTTTCTGAAGGTCAGTTGAACTTCGGTAATAAGCTGCCGTTTGTTTCATATGACACCCCCTATTTATCTTTATTCGAAGCTTGGTTCAATAATTTCCTTTTTGTGATCTCCATGAACAATTCCATCCATCCCTGCGCTGCGTCCGGATCATGGACATATTGAATGGAAGTGATCCTGCTTTTCGACTTTTTCGCTTTCGACATATCATCATCAACCTTTCCATTTATTCTTGAAGGAATTTTCCGGCTATTTATCGAATAGGACAAGTACCTACTTCATATATAGAATTATCAAAGAACGGAGGAACCGCATGCTGCAAAATATCGGACAACGAATACGCGCCTTACGTACCAGTAAAGGAATCGGTTTAAATGCCTTCGCAGAAAAATTGGAAGTTTCACCAGGTTACCTCAGTAACCTGGAGACTGGAAAAACTGATACACTCCTATTGCCCGTTTTGGAAAAACTTCAATCGGAGCTAAATCTCTTTCCACTTGAAATGGAAAGCTCCGGTGAATTGGACACCAGACTAAATCATGCGAAACAAAAATTAATGGAATTGGAACAACGTAATCCTGAAGCAGCGGAATATCTGCTATCTGCCCTAGAAAAAGGATTGGATATTCTGCTAAAGCAACAGTAGGTTCTACCTTAAGTATTTCCATAATTTCACTTTTTATTCACCATAGTAAACATATTGTTTACTATGGTGAATAACTAAACAAAAAAAGGAGAGTCTAACCTTAAATGGTAGGGCTCTCTTTTGTTTCCACGGAAACATCTAGGACTTTGCTCGCGTCCGTTTTTAACTCATCGGTTAAGGAATGGATTGCTGAAGTATGCATGACTTTCTTCTCCCACATGAGAAATAAATGCTTGGCTCTTTCTTGATTTCCTTCGTTTAAATCAGAGAAGTCATGGAATTCATTGTTGCCGAAGCGAAAGCTCACCTTTAAGTCGTCCATCCAATCCCCCCTTACTCATTTCTATGCCGGGGCGAGGGTGGGACTACCCTTCAATTTGATATTTCATGTTTTTCCGTTTTTCTACATATATATGGACAAACAGAGTATGGAGGAAACAAAAATGATCACCGAGTCAACTGAGATTGTAAAATTTATGGCGCTTTATTGTCGTGTATCCACAGATGAGCAAGCCAGGGAAGGAGTTTCATTGGCTGAGCAGCAAGAAAGGCTGACATCCTATTGTCGAGCCATGGGATGGAGTGAGGCGCCGCTTGTGTTTGTGGAGGATGGTTATTCTGCCAAAAACATGGACCGTCCACAGCTAATCAAACTTTTGGAGAAGGTAAAAAAAGGGGAAATTTCAAAGGTTTTAGTGACAAAACTTGACCGGATGAGCCGACGCCTCAAACATTTGCTTGAAATCATTGATTTATTTGAAGAACATAAAGTTTCATTTATTTCTATTAGTGAATCTTTTGACACCAATACCCCTTCAGGACGGTTAACCCTTCAGGTTCTCGGGGCGGTCGCTGAATTCGAACGGGAGCGTATTCGGGAGCGGGTATTTGAAAATATGTTGCATGGCGCAAGTCACGGAAAATGGTTAACCCAAAGTCCTTATGGCTACGATTTAACCAATAAAGAATTGGTGATTAATGAGACAGAATCCAAAATCGTTAAAAGGGTTTTTCATCTATATCTGGACCATGGACATGGTTTTTACTCCATTGCAAAGTTATTAAATAAGGAAGGAATTCCATCTAAACAAAAAAAGGAATGGTCCATTCGTGCCGTTAAATTAATGCTGACCAACCCTGTATACAAAGGCACTCTTGTTTGGAACCGGATTGACCGAAGCAAAAAGAAACAAGTGGAAAAGGATAATGATGAATGGGTTATCGTCGAAAATGCCCATCCTTCGATCATTGATGAATTGACTTGGGACGCGGTCCAAAAAAGGATCAATAAAAATCCAGTGCACCCAAGGTCCCAAACAAGCCCTCATTTATTAGGTGGGATATTAAAATGTGGACGCTGCGGCGCCGGAATGAGCATAAGCTGGTCCGGTCCGAAAACAAACCGAAAACGCGTGTATCGATGTTCCGCAAATAAAAATAAAGGGACTTGTGTCAGCAAACCCTACAATGCAACGGACGTTGAGAACTGGTTTAAACAGGGATTGCTGCGTCTTTCCAAGTCCATCAATCAATCCTATGTTTATAAACTGGCTAAACAGATGGAAGATGATGAAAAGCATGTTAAAATGCAGCAGGTTCATTCCGCCAAGAACCGGTACAAGCGAAAAGTGGATGCCTATACAGCAGGATTAATTGAACTCGAGGACCTGCAAGAGGAAAAAGAAAGAATGGAGAAAGCGATAAGTGAAGCAACGAACAGAAAATCTGCCACAAGTTCCATAAATACATCCGAGCTCGAGGAAAAATTAAATACCAAAATCACTTCCATCATTGACGCGATTGATACATTGCCGGTTGTTGAAGCAAAATCATTGGTCAAAACACTGGTGGAAAAAGTAGTTTTATATGACGAAAAAGATATTGAAGTTGTTTTGTGTTCGCCAACATGAGAAAAAGCGCCGACTGGCGCTTTTTCTAAATACTTGTACATTCTTATTTACCGCTTTTATTCTTCGTCGTCATCATCCGAAATAATTTTGATTTTTGGTTCATTTGTGTAAATACTATCCCCGTTAATCATTAAATCTGTTCGTTCTGTTCTAAGTTGTTTTTCGAGATCATCTTTTAATTCTTCAAGTACTTGTTTTTGAATATGTAATTCGTTAAGTTCTTCAGGAAAAGAAGTAGGGATGCCCGTTCTGTTCTTTGGTTTGTCAATACCAAGAAAATACCAGTCATCTTCTATCTCCTTATCTTGTGATAAATATATCTGTAAATCTTCAGTTTCAATTTGGTTATTTCTTTGAATATCTACTTTAACAACTTTTGTCCTTCCGGTTACATGGACCTTCTCCCAATTTCCCTTAATGCTATATTTCCAATTCCTCATCTTATCATCCTTTTCATAAATTGCTTTTGCTTCTTTAATGTATCAAATCGCAATATACATTCCCAATAAAATGCAGGTTTTTTCCATTTAATAAGTAATCATTTATCGGAGGTGAAACTAACCAATGATTTATATGGTGAAATTAGAACTTGATTTTGAATCAATAGTTGATGAATTTAAAAATGAAATTATTAAAAGAATGAAGAAAAGTTCTTTAAATGCGGTTATAAAAATGGACTTGATAAACGTAATAAATGGGATGACACATACAAATTTCACTTCAATCGGAAAGCAAATTTCAACAATTTTTAAAACACTGGACGAAGCGGTTTCTGATGAGGTTTTTAATTTATTGTCAGATTTTAAGAAACTCGTTTTGATTATGCCATTTATGGAAAAAGAAATGCCAATAAGAATAGATACAGCCTTATATTACAAAGGAAAAATGCAAGAGGTTGAGAACATATATGAACTATACATCGATTGCGGCGGTCTTGGTGAATTAATGCTTTATGATACATTGACACATGAACTGAAACACGATGAAATAATAAATAGAACTATTACAGAGGAATGTGTAAAAAAAGTTAGGGCTATTTTAGAAACAAATCATATTTGATAAAAATGATGACAAATCCAACTTTTTTTATGAGATGAACTACCAATGGCTAACGGTTCAACCGTTAGCCATTGGTAGTTCAAGCTGTTCCAGTTTAAGTTTTTGATTATCAATGGAATCAAAGTAATTTTTTATAACTTGTTTAATAAAACGCTTTTGCTGTTTGAACCTTTTCTCAGAATATGGGCAACAAAAAGCGCCTTCTTCGTCCACTAAATCAGTTTTTATCAAGCCTGCTTCAAAGACTTGTTCGTAAATGGAACGTAGATGATCAGCTACCGCGGTTTCATCGAGCTTTATCTCTAATTTTACAACCATATCATGACCTATATTTTTAAAATCCTCTAAAGTAATGGGTGAAATCTTTTCCTTAACGGTTTTTTCTTCTTTTTTCTTTACTGTCTTTGACTGTTTGGCAATGATTTTTAGTTGCTTATTTTCTTCTTCAACATAATCATACAATTTAGCGAAGGTATCATTCTCCTCCATCAATTCAATGATTTTGGTCTCCAATTGATGTTTCTCTTGTTCCAAGTTGGTCAACTTATCTTCCAAATCGCCAATCCGCAAAAGCAATTCATCTGTTACGTTTTCTTCCATTTTATCTTTAGGCGGGAGCTCTTTTGAAGGGTTGTCTTCATTTAAATCAAGTTTAAGCCCCTTCACATACCCATCATAAACCTCCATGATGGCAGATAAACCCGGGCGCTGTTCTTCAATAAAATCATACAAATCTTCTTCAGCAATCCTATACCCTTCTTTTCGATTTTGGCTTCTCGTTCCCAAAATCTTTCCTTCACGAATCCAGCGCGGCACCATCTGCATTGAATCGGTTATATAGTATTTTTGTAAAATTGCAAAAGCCTCATGAACATTGTAATCACGCATACCTTAACCCCTCCCCTTAACGTTACTAACGTAACTATATGAGAGAAGTAAAAAAAAAGAACACACAGTATCTCTTCACAAATGAGGATTTTCCATTTGTTAATTAACAGTTTGAATGAGGTGATGCATTTGGAACAAGTGCTTAATATTCACAATTGGATAAAATTATTTAAGAGGCTGCCCTTTAATTCAATTAATCATTTTTATTTTATCGTAAGTGTTTTTTGTTTCGGCATTTTTTCTAATAAAATGGCAATAATCGATTCTAATTATCAAACAAAAAGAAAAAACCGCCAAAAAAGACGATTTCGTAAATAGTCTTAAAAATCATTATTTCTCAAACTCATTCTCCAGATTATGCCAATACTCTTCACCCAAAGGGTCACGATCATCCAGCAGTTCAAATGGATCAGAATAATCGTAGTAAAGCCTATGAGCCATTTTACTTAATACATTCCGTGCATCTATTGCCTCTTCACGAACCACATAAATTCTTGCAATCCCAAATTTATCTTTTAAAGCAAAAGGTGTTATACCTGCTGTATCTAATGAGGAAAGATGTTCTTTAATATCTTTTTCTTTCCTTTCACCCAAATATTCCAAAACCAAATGGTCATTATTTATTACCCCTTTTAATGCATTTTTTTCATCAAGTCTCGGTTCTTGATCTTGCCAAAACAAAATTAATTCAACGGGTGTAACTGTCCATGTTTCATCTTTTTCCAAATAATATTCATGCCATTTAGAAGTAGTAATTTGAAATTGATTTCCCTCATTTTTTTTAATTCGATATCCCCGCGCCTGCAGGAATTCAGTCGCTTTATTTGCATAATAATCTATTTTTTGCTGTACGTTTAATCCGCTGGGCATATCATTCGTTAAACGAAACTGAACCGGTTTTATCATTCCATTTTCAATTTGTTGTTTTTGTTGTTTATATTTTACTCTCATTTTTTTTATGCTATTTTCTGTAAACGGATATTTTTCCACATATCTCTTAAACTGCTCTCCATAGTAGGTGAGTTCATCTATTGTCTCTGCCATAGTAAATCTTACCCAAAATTCACTGATTCGTCCTCTAACATACGAAGTATCCTTATTTTCAAAAAAGGGCTTTTGGTTGGTTCTTCCGGCGTGTCGGATCCTACATGAAATTCTTTGATAAACAGAATTTATATTTCGAGTTTTTACTTCCTTTTCCATAAGCTTGTTCAACGCATCGTATTCATCCATCCCCCAACTGCATTGAGAAATTCTATAGGGAGGCTGATTTGGAGCCCAATGGCAAAAACCATAAATAAAATATTCCTTTGGCATTTCATTCCTCCTAGCAATCGATTAATATTACATCATATGAGAAGCCATTCACACGTATGTCCTTTCTATAAATGCAATATAGAAAGTTAAGTATATTAAACTGCGAATAAAATGAATTATGGAGATGAGCTAAATGGGCAAGTTAAGTGCAAAAGATATAAATAGTGTTGTTTCCTATATTGGAGTTCATGGCGGGTATTTAGGGGATTTTTCTTATTCAACGCATGCTGAATTTTATCCATTGTATTGTGGCTTAGACAAAAATCCTAACGAATACATAGGAACAACAAGGGAAAGGTTTATTCATATTCTATCGGAAGCAGACGCAAACGAACAATCCAAAATCCTATTGGGGATATTAGGAAAATATCCATTACATTATTTTGAAGATCAATTAGAATGTGAAGTTATTTCAAAAGCCGAATTCCTTAATAAACAAAGACTACACGAAAAAATCAATCAATGGATTTCGGAATTGAGAGGTGAGTTGATTGATGTTGGTGAATTAGTACATAATTTCGAATTTGTTAAAGATGTACTTGATCAGGCAGATACTCTTATCCTAAATCATTCTTGCAGCAGTGCGATTGACCGAGCACATACTGCAATCCATGGATTTCTAAAAGAAATATGCAAACAGGCAGGTATTGAATTTGAAGAGAAAAACGTAAAAATACAGGAATTATGGAGCAAAATTAAACTTGAACATCCCAAATTTGGTATTAACGTAAAGGAACAAAATAAGCCCGTCAATCAAATTGTCAATACCATTTCAAAAACACTCGAAAATTTGAACGATATTCGAAACAATCAAAGTTTTTCTCATCCAAACGAGGAAATTATTGAAGAAATTGAAGCTAAGTTTATCATTAATTTATCGAGAGTCCTGTTACAATACATCGATAATAAAATAGCTTCATAAACCAAAAAAGTCCATTAAAGGGACTTTTTTTATAGGTCATTTTTTCCTCTTAGATATCCCAGGATTTTTCCCGCTTTTTCACCAATTTTAATGGTTTGAACAAAAAACCCGGTTAAATTAACCGGGTTATTTACTATACGATGATTCTACGCGTGGTATATATGAATAATTTTCCGATGTCGGTTTACCTTGTATAATTTCAACTTTAGCGCCAATTTGTTCTCTTAATTTCTGAGCGACTTTTTCTTGACTCTTTTCGAAAAGCTTTTGAAGCTGTGCATATTTTTCTTTTGACATGATTTTCATCACCTCTTTAATTAAAGTATACTTTATCAGATCTAAATTGCGTAGATTCTCTAAAAATTTTTCACCTATTTCAAGAATATTTTTTACAGCATTATCCTTTTCCCAAATTCTAGGACTGAGTGTAAATAACAAAAACTGATTGGTATTCTCAATTTTCTTAAACAAATACCATCTTTCTTTTCTGTCATTGGATCCAATATATTTAAAAATAAATTCTGTCTTCTTACTAACTTTATAATTCATGATTCCTTTATAAATACCTGTCCGCTGTTTACGAAAAAGTTCATGTTCTTTACCTTTATTATCTAATAAACTGTGGATATGTATGGATTTTAATAGGTCTTTTCTGGATTCTTCTAAAAAGGTTGTTATTTCATCTTCAGATAGACCCATCCCCGCACTAATTAATTCTTCCCTTAATATTTCAATTTCAGTTTCAACATTTTTTTGCTTTAGAATCAGGCTTCCAAGAATCGTTAAAGCGAATTCGATGGAATGGTGTGTTTCAACGGGCTCAACCGTTAATGTTCCTGCAATATTGCATTTAAATCAACAGAACTTGAAACTTTTCCAGCGACATAATTAACTGTAATGGAATGATTTTCAAACTCATCTTCAGAATATTCGTATAGCTGTATTGCCATTATGTAGCTGTTTTTTGAAATATAATTCCTCATCAATTCCTTTTGCTTTTCAAGTTGTTTAAAATTCTTTAGTTCTTCATAATTCGAAATAATGGCTAATGCTTTATCCTTTAATTTTTCCTCATATTGTTTTATTTCCTCCCTATGGTTATCCATTAAGGAAGCCATTTGTTGCTTTAAGTCATTTGTTTCTGATTCACGTTGAATTTCTTTTGCATCTAATTTTTCTTCATAGTCATTAAATCTTTTTTCAATTAAGATATAGACGATTGCGCCAATCAATACCAACCATTGTGGTTGCCCCAGAAAGTCATATATCTTTTTAACGTATTTTTCCCAAAGATGATCGGCACCATATTCGATGTACATAGCAAAGAAAAAGTGAATTACGGCAATAATTAAAAGACCTTTTGAACTCATATTATTTTCCCTTTAAATATTTTATGTAAGGAGTACTAGCTTCTAGAAAATTTTAGCATAAACCAGAATGAACTTCAAAAATCGATTAAATAAGATTGGGTTATAACGTAACACCTTTGCGAAACGATGCCCAGCCTTCGTTCATGATTTTTGTTTCCAACTGCGGCCAGAAATACAGCATTTCTTCCCGCATCATTGTAAGAATATCACGCTGCCAATCCTCCAGTTCGCGGCTATATGTTTCAATGAAGAGTAATATATCTTTCTCTGGTCTTGGCGGAAATTTCTTTCGACGTGGCGGCTTTGTGTCCTTTTCGTCTTTTGTATCCAAGCCCCAAAGATCATCATACGGGGAAACTGCTCGCTGTTCTTGCTCTTCTTCATCGTCCTCCAAGGACCATGCCAATTTCGGACGCATTAAGGAAGGGTCAATATGCTCATCAATAGACAATATTGCATCAAGAAAACTCTCCACTTCTTTTTTACCATATTGAATTTCGTATTGATGAATTCTTTCTGCTGTAGCCGCCATGCTTTCGACCATATCCCGTTTTGTGTTTTGGAACCGAACATTGTTTTTAAAGAAATCACAATGGGCCAAAACGTGGGCAACAATTAGTTTATTTTGGATTAACGAATTAGAATCCAGCAAAAATGCGTAACATGGGTCCGAATTAATGACGAGTTCATAAATCTTACTTAGACCTAAATCATAATGAAGCTTCATTTTGTGAAATTGTTTCCCGAAGCTCCAGTGTGAAAATCGGGTCGGCATCCCATAAGCTCCAAATGTATAAATGATTTCGGCAGGGCAAATTTCATAACGCATCGGGTAAAAATCTAAGCCAAAACCGCTGGCGATTTCCGTTATTTCATCGATCGCATATTCGAGTGCCTTCTTATCTCCCTCATTCATCAGCCATTCCCCCTTTTCCTCTTACCACAATGTATGAAGAAAGAGAAGGATTGATGAAACAAGATCATAACAATTACAAAATATACAGGTAAATGTTGAAAAGGCCATGAGGACAAGGTGTCCAAATTTTTGCGTGAAAGTTCACGGCAAAATTTCATAAAATAATCTCAACTCCTAGTAAGGAGGAGAGAAAATTAATGAATAAATTGGATTATGACCGGGCGTTATTTTATACACATCGGTCTGAATGGGATAATTTATTGATATTAATGGTAAGAACCACAGACCAGTTCTTATCTAAAAAGATTGAACATTTCCTGCACGCCTACAATTTTGAACGCGACTATTCCGTTATAGAAACCAAACTATACAGCTTGCTTCGCTACATCGACCATGCCAACGAAACATTTGAACAATCGCCAAATGAGATACCGATGTATAGTCTTTCCTGAAACATCAAGTGGATACTGATTTTCATAAAGAAATTTTTTCCAAGCCAGACCTATGAATTCCACCAAAAAACACGGCATCCAAAACCTTTTGGAAGCCGTGTTTTCCTAAATAATACTAAACGTTTTGAACGTTTTGAACTTGCTTAACCTTTTGATCAACTAAATCCATGAAGTCTTTTTCGATTGTTTGTAATTTGCTTCTGCTGTCCTCAAGCGATTTGCTGTTAACACCAAAGTAAAATTTAACCTTTGGCTCAGTCCCCGATGGGCGTAAGCACACCCATGACCCGTCTTCAAAAATATACTTCAATACGTTTGATTTTGGAAGATCAATTTTCTCTTCCTGGTTATTAATCGTTCTATTTCCTGTTAGATAGTCTTCTGATACAGCCGTTTTTAAGGAACCAAGCCCCGTTAACGGTTCGCTGCGGAAGGAGGACAAAATACGCTGAATCAATTCTGCTCCTTCTTTTCCTTTTAAGGTTAAAGAGCGGAGTCCCTCCTGGTAATAACCGTATTTTTCAAAAACCTGCATCATACCTTCATATAAGGTCAATCCCTGTTTCTTATAATAGGCGCAAACCTCTGTGGCCAAAAGTGCTGCTTGAACAGCATCCTTATCACGGGCAAAGTCACCGATTAAATAACCATATGATTCTTCATAGCCAAATAAATATGTATGCTCCCCAGTTTCTTCATATTGCTTGATTTTTTCCGCGATGAATTTGAAGCCTGTTAAAACATCGACCGTTTCTAAATCATAGGCTGACGCAATTTTGCGGCCTAATTCAGAGGTGACAATTGTTTTTAAAACGACACCGTTTTGTGGCAAAGTCCCTTTTTGCTGTTTCTGGGAAAGTAAGTAATCAAGCAATAAAGCTCCGGTTTGGTTACCCGTTAATACAACGTACTTACCTTCTGGATTTTGCACAGCTATTCCCAGACGGTCAGCATCGGGGTCTGTTGCAATTAACAGGTCCGCCCCTACTGCTTTGCCATCACGAATGGCTAATTCAAAAGCGGCGTGTTCTTCTGGGTTAGGGCTTTTCACGGTTGAAAACTCGGGATCTGGAAGCTCCTGCTCCTTTACCACTGTTACATTCTTATAGCCCAAAGCGTGAAGCGCAGCCCGGACAGGTTTATTCGCCGTGCCGTGCAATGGTGTAAAGACAATCTGAATATCTGTTTCTTCGGCAAGCTGTGGATTTTCGGAAATTGTCTTAAGCTTATTAATATATGCTTGGTCGACTTCTTCACCAATAGTTTTAATTAAACCGGAAGCACTTAAAGTTTTTTCATTGTCTACCTTGATAACTAATTCATTGTCAATTTCATTTACTTTCGCAATAACCTGATCGGCAGCCTCTGGAGGCAGCTGGCCGCCATCTGATCCGTATACTTTATAACCGTTATATTCTGGTGGATTATGGCTGGCGGTGATGACAATCCCCGAAAATGCGTTTAAATACCGTAAGGCAAAGGAAAGCTCCGGAGTAGGGCGAAGCTCATCAAACACATAAGTTTGAATTCCCCGTGTTGCCAGGGTTTTGGCAGCTTCCAGCGCAAATTCCGGAGATTTATAGCGGGAGTCAAACGCAATGACAACACCGCGTTGTTTTGCTTCTTCTCCTTGCTCTTCTATGTATGCGGCCAGACCTGCGGATGCTTTGCGAACAGTATATATATTCATTCTATTTGTCCCGACACCAAGTTCTCCGCGCATTCCGCCTGTTCCAAACTCTAAATTTTTATAAAATGCCTCTTCAAGCAGTTTTTCGTTTCGCACAAGTGTTTCTAATTGGCCCTTTAATTCGGAATCCAATTCTTTAAATTCAATCCAGTTCTTTGCTGCGGTTCTCCAATCCATTTTTAGGTTCCCTCCAGTATGTTATCTATACCTAATATTGGTTCTAAACCGGTGTTTAATACTCCTTTAAAACCTAACGTCAAAATAACGACAATTTTTGCAGACCCAATATTTTCGGCAATCCAATACTTATAATACATTAAAACGAGCTGTTTTTTTATAAAAAAAAGAAAAAGCCAGCAAAACGGCTTTTTCTTCTATTAAATAAGCAGTTCATTATCTGCCTTCGTATAAATGCTGAGAACAGTATTTTTCAAACTTTTTGCTTCGGCAAACTGTTCAAATTCAAACGGAAAAAACAAGCCGAATTCATGAAGGTTTGCTGCATTTTTATTAAAAATAGCTTCGTATTGATCGTCAAGCTGAGGTGATTCCAGTATCGATATTAATGTTTGAATACTGGCCATCACTTGAAATGCATCCTTTAAAGTGCTAAATTCTTCAAAATGTTGTTTAGAGGTATGCAGTATTTTTAATTTTTCAAAACGGATTATTTCCTCGTCCGTAAAATATAGCGGAAATATATTTGAATAAATATATCTCACGAGCTCACAAATTTTTTCTTCCTGACTAGGAGTCGAGGCAAAAACGATCTTCACTCCATAACCCACCTTTGCTCACGCGCTAATTTCTGTCGTATTATATATGATAAGAATAACATATCTTAGTTTGTATTTAGGGTGGTAATTACTGTTAGCTGCTCTACAAGAATAAGAAGGAGACATTATGCTGAAAACAATGCGGCTGGGAGAATGGTTTCAGATTATCGTTCCTAGAAAATGGGCTGGAAAGACAATCGAAGAAATCTTCCGTCATGAATGGGAAACCCCTAGAAAGTTAACACATACATTTCGAATGGAGAAAAAGGTTCAGGTTGATGGAAGGGAATGTTCCTGGACGGCTCCGCTTTCAGAAGGCTCGAAACTGCAAATTCAATTATTTATCGAAGAGGAACCACATGTAATCCCTAACTATCTTGATATCAATGTCCTCTTTGAGGATGACCATTTATTAATTATTAATAAACCGCCATTTATGAACACACATCCAAATGACCCTGAAAAAGATACTGATACTTTAATTAATGCAGCTTCCTTTTATTTACAGGCCAAAGGGGAAATCCGGGATGTCCGCCAGATTCACCGTTTAGACCGTGATACCTCCGGTGCCATCCTGCTAGTTAAACACGCACTGGCAGGAGCGCTTCTGGACGGAAAGCTTGCAAAAAGGGAAATCAAAAGAACATACCTTGCAATGGTCCATGGATTATTGAGGCAACAAAAAGGGACGATTAATGCCCCGATTGGCCGCGATCGGCATCACCCGACCAAGAGGAGAGTATCTACTACTGGGCAAGCTGCGATTACGCATTATCAAGTGGTGAAGGAAGACAGAAAGCGTAATTTATCTTACGTAAAATGCTGGCTTGATACAGGCCGGACGCACCAAATTCGTGTGCATTTAAGTCATCTAGGCCATCCTTTAATTGGAGATGTTGTATACGGCGGGAAACCACTCGTCAACAGACAGGCCCTCCATGCTGGAAAACTGGAATTTACCCATCCTTTAACAGAGGAAAAAGTCGTTGTATATGGACCATTTACGGACGACCCGATTATTTTTAAAGAATTTGATATTTACTTACTATAAAAGCCTCCCAAATTTGGGAGGCTTTCTTCATAATGATTAATCGGCTTTCCTGAAAGCTCTCATGATAAAGCTTAATACAAGCACGAGGACTGCTGCACCAATGATGGCTGGTATAATGGCGAAATCAGCTACTTCCGGTCCCCAATCTCCCAAAACCGTTTGTCCTAACCATGCGCCAACAAAGCCAGCAATGATATTACCAATAATTCCCCCAGGTACGTCTCTACCTACAATAAGGCCGGCTAACCAACCGATTATACCGCCAACAATTAATGCCCAAATAAAGCTCACATAGAACACTCCTTTTTTAGTATTCATTTGATTTTTTCTTGAGCCTGCCAAGCAGCATCTGAGGATGTCTGCCTGTTACCTTATAAATTACCCTTTTTTCTTTTTTTTACTCATTTCAATGGAAAAGTTAATACATAAATAATGAAATCGAGGCAAAAGTAAAATAGTACTTCCACAAAATAGTTGTCTGAAAATTCTTATGTTAAGTTTTTGTAAATTTGTTTTAAATTATTTATTTTTTAGACAATCTTCATATAAAATTATTCCGTTGATGAACAACACGTACAATAATGGAGGGTATCTCTAATGGCATTTAAAAAAAATGACAAATTCTCAGTTTTGCTAAGCAATATTTCTTCCAACCTTAAAGAAGGGGGAAACTTCTTTACAGAATATAAACTGAAAAACGTCAGCGATTTAAAAATTTTCTCAGAAAAAATGAAGGAATATGAAACTAAAGGTGATACCTTTGTTCACGAAGTCATTAAAGAATTGAATGATGCCTTTATCACACCAATCGAGCGGGAAGACATTCTACACCTTGCGATGGTAATGGACGATGTATTAGATGGTCTTGAAGCCACTTCCGCCCTATTTGAAATGTACTCCATCACTAAGGCGGATGATTTCATGATTCAGTTTGTGGACGCCATTCAAGGCAGTGTTCTTGAAATTGATAAGGCTGTTGAGCTGCTTTCAAACAAAAAGCTTTTGCAAATCAGAGAACATGCTATTAAAATTAAGGATTTTGAATCCAAGTGCGACAATATTTTACGGCAATCCATTAAAAATCTGTTTAACGTGGAAAAGGACCCAATCCGTATCATCCAATATAAAGAGATTTATGAGAACCTTGAGGACGTTGCTGACAGCTGCCAGACCGTTGCCAATATTCTTGAAACTATTATCATGAAAAATGCATAAGGAGTCATAATATGAGTGCAGTTTTAATACTTACTATTTTAATTGTCATCGGGGCTCTCGCATTTGACTTTATTAATGGTTTCCATGATACAGCAAATGCAATTGCTACCTCGGTTTCGACAAAAGCATTGAAACCACGACAGGCAATTTTGCTTGCCGCTGTCATGAATTTCGTCGGAGCCCTCACGTTCACAGGCGTTGCTAAAACAATTTCAAAGGATATCGTTGACCCATTTAAATTAGAGCATGGATCCGTGGTCATTTTAGCTGCACTGCTAGCAGCTATTGCCTGGAACTTAATTACTTGGTATTTCGGAATCCCGAGCAGTTCTTCCCATGCACTAATTGGTTCCATAGCTGGTGCAGCAATCGCTGCTGAAGGATTAAACGTATTAAATTATGCTGGATTCATAAAAATTATTGAAGCACTTATTCTTTCGCCTATTTTAGCGTTTGCGGTCGGTTACATTATATATAGTATTTTTAAAGTAGTGTTTAGAAATTTCAATCTAACAAAGACAAATCGGAATTTCCGTTATATCCAAATCGCAACTGCAGCATTGCAATCTTATTCACATGGAACAAACGATGCCCAAAAATCGATGGGGATTATCACAATGGCGCTGATTGCGAACGAGTATCTTCCACATGATGCCGATGTACCTTTCTGGGTGCAAATATCCTGTGCGTTGGCAATGGGACTTGGAACATCCATCGGTGGATGGAAAATTATTAAAACTGTAGGCGGTAAAATCATGAAAATCAGGCCAATTAATGGGGTCGCCGCTGATTTAACTGGCGCAGCCATTATCTTTGGCGCTACTTATATCCATTTGCCTGTCAGTACTACACACGTCATTTCCTCCGGAATTCTAGGTGTGGGGGCTTCCCATCGACTAAAAGGGGTAAAATGGGATACGGCCCGGCGGATGCTGGTTACTTGGGTAATTACCTTGCCAATAACCGTACTATTAGCTGGGATTTTATATTTCGTCCTTAACCTTTTCTTTTAGTCACAAAAAAGGCTGTCCTTTTAATAAAAGGCAGCCTCTTTTTATATTAGTATTAGTAATTGCTGGAGGAAACTTCTCCTTTACAGATGGCCACACCCGAGCTTGCACCAATTCTTGTTGCCCCGGCATCAACCATTGCAAGGGCATCTTCTCGGCTTCTTACGCCCCCGGATGCTTTAACGCCGATTTCGGGACCCACCGTTTCGCGCATTAAGCGGATATCTTCTACCGTAGCACCGCCAGTTGAAAATCCTGTCGAAGTTTTAACAAAATCAGCACCAGCCTTGACTGAAAGCTCACATGCCCGTTTCTTTTCTTCATCCGTCAACAGTGAAGTTTCAATAATAACCTTTACTAATGCTTTCCCCTTCGCTGCCTCCACAACACTGCGGATGTCCGATTCCACTAAATCATCCTGCTGATCTTTAAGTGCACCAATGTTAATGACCATATCAACTTCATCCGCGCCATTTTCAATCGCATTTTTTGTTTCAAATGCTTTCGTCTCCGATGTCGTTGCCCCAAGTGGAAAGCCGATGACCGTACAAACTTTAACATCTGGTGTATCATTAAGTATTTCAGCAGCCGTTTTTACCCAGGCAGGGTTCACACAAACGGAAGCAAATGAATATTGTTTTGCCTCTTCTGCTAATTTCACGATTTGCCCTTTCGTTGCTTCTGGCTTTAATAATGTATGGTCAATCATTCTGGCTATGCTTTGGCTCATTGCTAATTCCCCCTATTTTTATTTCATTATGTACCTTAGTTTGCCCAGAAATAACTATAACAAAGCGGTTGAACATTTGTAAATATGTACATTTTCACCGGATAAGAAGGGAAATATTTATAAAAGGCTTTCTTATTAAAAGCCATGAAATAGTCAAACGTTTAAAGCTGTAATATTTTGTTACTTAATTGGATTGTTATTTTTTATTGGGGGTGATGGGGTGGAAAAGCTCGGTGGATTTATTTATCGGAATCGAAAATGGGTGATGCTGGTTTGGCTTTTAGCTATTATCCTGTTTGGCTTTTTCGCTTTGAAACTGCCTGCTGTGTTAAGCGGAAACGGTTTTGAATATAAGGGAGAATATAACGAAACGAGGCGGATTTTAGAAAAAGACTTTGGACAACCCAAGTCCTCCATTATCCTTGTTTTTCAAAGAGAAAAGGGCGTGAACGATGAAAAGTTTCAGGAATTTATGAAGGATACCTTCGTAAAACTAAAGGACTTTGATCAAGCAAAGGACATCATTCCCCCATTTGCCCGGGACGATATGATTAAAGGGAATTACGCTTATGGCCTGCTTACCTTTAATAAAAAAGCGGAAAGCCTCGGGACAGAAATAAGCGATTTAAAAAAGCTGCTGAAAAACAAAAAAGGGTTAAAGGTAACGATGACGGGGGAACCAATCATCGTTAAAGATTTAAATACAGCAAGCCAAGAGGATTTGGCTAAAGCTGAGATGATTGGCTTGCCGATTGCCCTGCTTGTTCTCATCCTCGCTTTTGGCAGTCTTGTGGCGTCAGCACTTCCGCTGATTATTGGTGTGGTATCCATTTTAACCACCATGGGGACCGTTTATTTTTTCAGTTACGGCATCGACCTAACTATTTTTATTTTGAATATTGTACCAATGATCGGCCTTGCTTTGAGCATCGATTTTGCGCTGTTATTTATTAACCGCTATAAGGAAGAGTTAACAAGGAAATCTGTTGGGGAAGCCATCGCAATTACCGTTGCCACAGCAGGCAGGTCCATCATCTTTTCCGGCCTATGCGTCTTTATCGGGTTATCTGGACTTTGGTTTATTCAAATTGATATTTTTCAGAATGTCGCCCTCGGCGGAATGACTGTCGTCCTTGTTTCTGCACTCTGCTCTTTAACGTTTCTGCCGGCGTTCTTGGCACTATTAGGACATAGAATCAATAAATTTAGCTTGTTGCGGATTTCAGACGATCGCGTAAGCGGCTGGTATTTATTTGCCAAGTTTGTCATGCGCCGTCCCGTTCTGATGGCAGTCTGCGCTTTAGCCATTTTGCTGGTCGGACTTATTCCAGTGAAGCAAATGGTTCTTACGATTCCGGGCACCGATTCCCTGCCTCCTAACTATCCTTCACGTGTCGCTATAGAAAAATTTAAAGATCAATTTATTGAAAAAGAAAAACGCGATGAGAAGAAGGTATCGATTATTCTGGAGACCAGCGGAGGTGTTCTGACAAGGGATAATCTGGAGAAGGTAAGCCGAGTGATCAATAAATTGGAGAAAGACCAACTAGTTAATACGGTTGATTCGCCATTTTCTGTTTTTGGCATTAAGAATACATCGCAATTCCAACAGCTGCTGCTTTATGGTGAAATGAGTAAACTTACCCCAGTTTTCGATCATTTCGTCCGGGAAAATAAAATGCTGGTTGAAGTCTACCTAAAGACCGGTGAACATTCAGCTAAAGCCCGCCAATGGGTTAAGGATTGGTCCGTGAAAGATTTAGGTGTAAAGGCTTCAGTTGGCGGTCCAATTAAGTTCGAGCAAGAAATCTTTGATGAGATTATAAAAAAGGCTCCGTATGGTTTGCTGTTGATTATGATTTCAACGCTAGTCATTTTGATGGCTGCTTTCCGATCGATACTCATTCCGTTTAAAGCTATCTTGATGAATGCCTTGAGCCTTGGCTGCACATTTGGGATTGTCGTTTGGGTTTTCCAGGAGGGACATTTGGGAGTTGAACCTGTCAATATTGGCTTAATCCTTCCCGTTTTTGTTTTTACTCTCGTATTTGGATTGTCAATGGATTACGAGGTATTTCTAATCTCCCGAATTCAGGAGTTTTATCTGAAAACGGGCGATAATAATGAGGCAACAATTTCAGGTTTAACGTACACGAGTAAAATCATTACCTCCGCGGCAGCAATTATGATTGTCGTGACGGGTGCTTTTGCTTTTACTGGCGTTATGCCAATCAAGCAATTGGGAGTCGGCATTGCGGTCGCCATTTTTATTGACGCTACCATTGTCCGGATGGTTCTTGTTCCATCTTTGATGAAATTGTTAGGTGATTGGAATTGGTGGTTTTTTGGGTTTAAGAAGAAAGGTGATGTTTCTCATCGAAAAAAACCTGCATAAATTTGAAGATTGATTAAAGCCAGCCTGATTGAGGCTGGCTTTTGCTGTTAAATATTATTGGCATATTGCTCGTTTGGAATTTTACTTAATACCACATATAAACTTACAGGTTCACTGCCCGTATTTTTGAAGGACATTTCCTCTTCACTTTCCACATGGATGAGGTCCGCCTCGGTTACTGTTGTCTCTATTCCATCTATTATAATTGTGCCGCTGCCAGTTAGAACATACAGATAAACCTCTGTTCCTGGGTGTTTATGAGTTGGGAGAGCCTGATTTGGCAGGAAGTTTAAAACGAATGCTGTTGTTTCGCCCTTCTTATAAATAATCCTTTTCGTGAATTTCTCTTCACTGTATTCCATATAGGCTTTAACTGAATTCTTTTCCATTGTTTATGCCTCCTTTATGTCTCTATTATAATTGATAATCATTTTCAGTTAAGTGAGTTGAGTCACTCCTTTTTAATTTATCTCTTTGAATATTCGATATCCGTTCTGACAGGAAAATGTTAACAAATATTTCATAGTTCGTGCATCGGTGGAAGTTATTTTTCTAGTAAAATAAATCTGTGATTTTAAATAAAGGATGGTGGACTATGCTTAAGAAACCGCGCACAATAAGAAAGGAATTAAGGAAAATGAGGTCATTGAATGCCCGCATGCTGTTGTCAGATGATGACAAATGGAATTATCTGAATGCGGAAAAGGGTTTTGCCGGTGAATTGGAGTTTGACAAGTTGACTGAAAAGCTTCAGTGTCAGTGTCTAGTTATTAACGATTTGCAGCTCAAGCTCAACAAATCTTATTTTCAAATTGACACAGTGATTATCTATCAAAAAGAAATTTGTCTGATTGATGTGAAAAATTTTGAAGGTGATTTTTATTACGATGCTGACGGGCATTTAATGAAAGGCAATCGAGAGATTAATAACCCTCTTAATCAGTTGGAGCGATGTGAAAACCTATTTAGGCAATTGCTTCAAAACTTAGGATACAAATATCATGTTGAATCATACCTGGTCCACATAAACCCCGAGTTTACCTTATACCAAGCTCCTCAAAATGACCATGTTATTTACCCGACACAAATCAAGAATTTATGAAGAAATTGGATAAACCATACTCGAGACTGAATCAGGGTCATGAGAAACTGGCAGAGCTGCTTATTTCGCTTGATCAAGAAGAATTTCCCTTTGCTGAATTTCCTTCTTATGAGTATGCTCAACTACAAAAAGGAGTACTTTCTTCTTCTTGCCACACACTCTCAACGTCTTTTACGGGAAATAAAATTGTGTGCGGTTTATGCGGGCATGAGGAGTCCGTTGATTCTGCGGTTTTGCGGAGTGTACGGGAGTTGGTTATGCTTTTTCCGGGGAGAAAGATTACTACTAATGGAGTTTGGGAATGGTGTGATGGGATCGTGTCTAAAAAGACAATTAATAGAATTTTAAGACGGCATTTTACCATCCAAGGGCATGGTAAGTATTCCTATTACAAACTTATGTAGTCGCATTTTTTAATTGTAATACTGATTATACTTTTTTATGAGGACATGCCTGGTGCTTTTTCTTGTCGGGGTGTCCTCATAAACCCTTTATGGGGACAACCCTGGTGTTTTTTCTTGTCGGGGTGTCCTCATGAACCTTTTATGAGGACAATCCTGCCTTTTTTCTTGTAGTGGTGTCCTCATGAACCCTTTATGAGGACAATCCTGGCTTTTTTTCTTGTAAGGGTGTCCTCATGAACCCCTCTATGAGGACAATCACCTCACTTTTTCTCATGAAGCTGTCCTCATGAACCCTCTATGAGGACAACCACCTCACTTTTTCTCATGGAGCTGTCCTCATGAACCCTCCATGAGGACAAACACCGCACTTTTTCTCATGGTGCTGTCCTCATGAACCCTCCATGAGGACAACCACCGCACTTTTTCTCATAGAGCGTCCTCATGAACCCTTTATGAGGACAAACATCGGACTTTTCCTCATGGAGCTGTCCTCATGAACCCCCGATGAGGACAACCACCGCACTTTTCCTCATGGAGCTGTTCTCATGAACCCTTTATAAGGACAACCACCGCATTTTTTCGCATGGGATTGTCCTCATGAACCCTTTAAAGCTGAAAAATGCCAGCCGCCCCCCCGGCTGGCACTTCCTATCAAACAGGTATTCACCCCCTATCCAAACTAACCTTCAGAGTTTACCAACTCCATTAAAATGCACATGTAAGGCTTCTGGCTTTTGCTTATGTCTCACTACCTTACAACACAGAATTTAAAAAAGAAGCTCCAAGGAACTTCTTTATGACACAAATGATAGAATCACTTTTTTCGGAATGTCGGCCATATGGTCAGCTTTGCTTTTTAATCTCTCACAGGATGGCAATTCAAAGGAAAACTCCTCGACATCTGCCGGAATAACTCCATCTTCCCGTAGTTTAGCAAACACTCTCTCCATTGCTTCCTCAGTTGAAATACGATCCTCTGAATCTTCCACTTGGAAACATTCGACACAAGTCTCAATGATGTTTTCTTCAATTTGTTCCTGCGAAAACACTAACTTTGCACCGGCAATCGCTTCAACTTCTTGATTTTCTAATTCAATAAAAGTAGTTATGTTCATGTCCAATTACCTCCCTGATTTAACTACCATCATTATAAAAAATTTATCTTCTTTTTTATTATGAAGATAGTATTATTCACTATTTGTTCATATGTTTTTGACAAATCTCTGACCAGCATCCCTAGCAGTTGCTTTTTATTATTAGTGTATCAACAGATAAATATGACAAATACTATTAATTATTAAACATCAATGTTGGGTGATTGGCTGATATGAATAAGATTTTGAGAATTTATCAAGATGATCTAAAAAGTGTCACGACGAATTGGGCTGCCGCCCTCGTTATTATCGCACTGATGTTTCTGCCATCTCTTTATGCCTGGTTTAATATAAAAGCGTCATGGGATCCATATGGTAATACGGGCGAAATTCCAATTGCCGTTATCAATGAGGATAACGGCACCATCCTAAGAGGGAAAAAAATCAACATCGGGAAAGAGGTTGTGAAATCTCTAAAACAAAATAAATCGCTTGGCTGGGATTTTGTTGATGCTAAAAAAGCGGAGCAAGGAGTGAAATACGGAGACTATTTTGCGAGCATTACGATTCCGAAGTATTTCTCCGAAAAAATTGGCACTGTCCTCAGTGATAACCCGCAAAAGCCGGAACTCAACTATGTCGTAAATGAAAAAGTTAATGCCATTGCCCCAAAAATTACAGCTAAGGGAGCCACAGGCATAAAAGAACAGATCAGCAAAAACTTTGTGAAGACAGCCAATGGCGTTATTTTTGATATTTTTAATCAACTTGGCATCGAACTGCAAAAGAACCTGCCTGAAATTGAAAAACTGAAGACCATGATTTTTTGGTTAAACGATCATCTGGCAGAGGCCGAAAATATTATTAATACTGCGAATCAAGACGCAGACCAAGCAGAAAAAATCGTGGCAGACCTGAAAGTGAAAATCAATGAGGTAGACTCCATCATGGGCCGCGCCCAGGACTTGTCCGGACAACTGACAACATTTTTTGACAGTAATAAAGAGACATTCGAAAATCTTGCACCCGCCGTTAAGCAAAATCTCATCTATATGGAACAAACAGCAGCAAATGTGGAGCAGGTCACGGGAATCTTATTATCGAATACCGCCAGTACAGAGGAAAGGCAAAGTGCACTAAACGATGCAATCACCCGCCTTACGGCACTAATCCGTGCGGAAACACTTTTAATCAACTTATTAAATCAATTAAATGGCTTAGGGACTGCACCACTGTTTACGGATGTAATCATACAGCTAAACAAGCAAAAAGAATCCGCCGAAAACCTATTAAATAATTTAAAAATGATTAAAAGCCTTGAGACACCCTCACAGGACCTGCTAGAGCGGACTAACCAAATTGCTTCGGATATGTCATCTGGTTTAGGACAGCTTGTGAATCAATATGACAGCAAAATTGCACCGAAGTTTGCACAAATCAGTAATGCAGCAAAACAAGTTCCCGTCAAGGCAAATGAATTTTTTGCAAATACAGACCAAACGCTTTCACAAATTAAAAAAATCCTTCAGGATGCCTCAGCCGGCATTGCCATTGGGAAACGGGATTTAGCTCTAATAAAAAGGGATTTCCCCGCTGTAAAGCAAAAAGTTATAAACCTGGCCAATCAAATCCGTGAATTTGAAAAAACGGAAGATATCCGTGACATTATCGATTTGCTGCGTAACGATGTCAAAAAGGAAAGTGACTTTTTCGCCGAGCCAGTACTATTAAAGGAAAAAAGGCTATTTCCGATTCCGAATTACGGATCAGCCATGTCGCCCTTTTTTACTACACTTGCTTTATGGGTGGGGGCAACTTTGCTTATATCATTAATCCCTGTCGAAGTGAATGATTTGCCAGGGGCGTATCATCCGAATCATGTCTATTTAGGCCGCTTTTTAACCTTTTTGACCATCGCGTTATGCCAGGCATTCATCGTAACCGCGGGTGATATTCTGCTATTAAAGACCTATGTTGTTGATAAGCCCTGGTTTATTTTATTTGGGTTACTGATTAGTGCTATCTTTATGCTGATTACCTATACACTGGTGTCCATTTTCGGAAATGTTGGAAAGGGATTGGCCATTGTTTTCCTTGTCCTGCAAATTTCTGGCGCTGGCGGCACCTTTCCTGTTCAGGTGATGCCGTCATTCTTTCAAAAGCTTCATCCCTTTTTACCCTTTACCTATGCCATTAGCTTGATGCGGGAAGCCGTCGGAGAAATCGAGTGGGATGTTGCCAAACATGACCTTTCCATCCTTTCGATGATCACCCTAGTAACATTGATATTTGGTTTAGTTTTAAAAGGGCCTATTGAAAAATATGGCGGTACCCTGCAAAAAAAAGCAAAAGAAAGCAGACTCATACATTAAAAGGAAATTCCGTCCAATTTTAATTAATATTTGTTTTAAAAAAACAAATACTATAGGGACCTATACTTTTAAATCCGAAGGAGGTCCCTCTATTGTTTAAAAAAACTTCCTTTCTATTATTGGTTGCCCTTCTATTCATTTTACAGCCTTCCGCGACGCATCCGGTTGCAAAAGCAACGGCACAGAAAAGCACGACAATTAACTTAAGATTGCTTGAAACGACCGATTTGCATGCGGATTTAATCAACTATGATTACTATCTTTCAAGGGAAAATAATCGAATCGGCCTGGTTCAAACGGCTTCACTCATTCGCCTGGCACGAAACGAAGTGAAGAATTCACTGTTATTTGATGGCGGCGACCACTTAAAAGGGAATCCCCTTGGCGAATATCTGGCCAGAATTAAGGGAATCAACAAAGGCAAGATCCACCCAGTTTACCGTGCCTTTAATCATTTAAAGTATGATGCCATTGCTATCGGCAATCATGAATTTAATTATGGGTTAAAATTTTTAAATGCTGCTTTAAAAGGGGCTAAAATGCCTGCCATTAACGCTAATGTGATTTCTGCAAAAACGAACACCCCATATTTTAAACCCTACGTTATATTAAAAAGAAAACTAGTGGACAAAGATGGGAAGAAACATAACCTGAGTATTGGTGTGATAAGCTTCATGCCGACTCAGATTATGAAGTGGGATAAATCAAACCTGGAGGGCAAAGTCTATCCACGGCCGATTGTGGATACCGCAAAGGAATATGTCCCGATCATGAAGGCGGAAGGTGCAGATGTTGTGATTGCCCTAGCTCATACGGGTATCACTGACGAACCATACCATCCCGATACAGAGGATGCTGTTTACTATTTAACAAAAATCCCCGGAATTGACGCTATCCTTGCGGGCCATTCCCATAGCCTGTTTCCCGGGCCATCCTATAAAAAGATTGCCAACACGGATATAAAAACCGGACGAATAAATGGAAAACCGGTCGTGATGCCAGGAGCTTTTGGAAGTCATCTTGGAATTATCGATTTAAATATTAAAAAAGTAGCCGGTAAATGGAGGGTTGTTAATGGCATATCCCGGGTCAGACCGATTGCAGATGAAAACGGCAAACCGCTTGTTCAAACAGATACCGAGCTGTATAAATTATTAAAACCTGAACATAAGGAAACGGTTAATACGATTAATAAATTAGGCTACTAAGTCTTAAAAATTTATTTTTTTATTCATAATTTATCCATTGTTTTGCCGATAGATGTGATTAAAATAATAATTGTTGTCCAGCTTCCTTGCTCTGGCTGTCCATTTCAAAATAGTGGAATGGTCAGCTACAGACGTAAGCTTGGACAACATCTATTTGTTTAGACACTTTACAACCTAAGCAGACTTTTATAAAATTAAATAAGGAAATATTCGGTGAATTATAGAGGAGTCTGTTGTCTTTTTCGGGCTCCTTTTTGTATTCACTTGTTTAGTAGAAATTAGGGAGAAGAGGTCGAAACATGTCAACACAAGCACTTATAGCATTAGGCGTTTTTCTCGTCATTTATGCATTTATCGTTACTGAAAAGATTCACCGGACCATCATCGCCATGATCGGTGGAATTTTAATGGTTGTACTGGGAATTGTCGGTCAAGAAGAGGCACTTCATCATATTGATTTTAATACCATTGGATTATTAACTGGTATGATGATTATCGTTACCATTACAGCCGAAACGGGTTTGTTCAAATATCTTGCTATATGGTCCGCCAAAAAAGCGGGAGCTGATCCTTTAAAAACGCTAATTATGTTCGGTATCATAACGGCAGTAGTTTCAGCATTCTTGGACAATGTTACCACCGTCCTTTTGATGGTCCCTGTTACCTTTAGTATTACTCGCCAACTTCAAGTGAATCCAATACCCTTTTTAATAACACAAATCCTTGCGTCAAATATTGGCGGAACCGCTACTCTGATTGGTGATCCTCCGAATATCATGCTTGGAAGCGCTGTTAAAGAACTAACCTTTATGGAATTCATTTATAACCTTACAGCTATTTCATTTCTTATCCTTTTTGTGAATATTGCCATTTTGGCTTTCATATATCGAAAACAACTTAAAACATCTCCTGAACTAAAAGCAAATGTAATGGATTTAGATGAAAAAGAGGAAATAACCGATAAAGTGTTATTAACAAAATCGTTAACTGTCATTGGGTTAACGATATTAGGATTCTTCCTGCATCAATTAGTACATATTGAATCAGCCACTGTTGCATTAGCCGGAGCTTTTCTGCTGCTTTTATTAACAGGCGAAAAGTATTTGGAGAAGGCTTTAGAAAAAGTAGAATGGACAACCATTTTCTTCTTTATCGGACTGTTTGTCCTTGTATCCGGATTGGTTGAGACGGGCGTCATTTCCTTATTGGCAGACAAAGCAGTTCATCTTACCGGTGGAGACGTAACCTCTACTTCGCTTTTAATTCTATGGGTAAGTGCGATTGCGTCAGCATTTATTGATAATATTCCTTTTGTTGCTACGATGATTCCAATGATTAAAGATATGGGTGAACTCGGGATCCAAAATCTCGATCCACTCTGGTGGAGCCTTGCATTAGGGGCCTGTCTCGGCGGGAACGGGACCTTGATTGGGGCGAGTGCCAATGTTATTGTAGCAGGTCTTGCCGCCAAGGAAGGCTATCATATAACATTCGGTAAATTCCTGGTTATTGCCTTTCCATTAATGATTCTGTCAATTTTAATTTGTACGGCATATATCTATCTGAGATACCTAATTTAGGAGGGCCATGATGAAGTTAGAGTATAAAATCAATGAAAAGCTGATAGAATTAACGGAAAAGAAAAATGGAGATGACTTTGAATTCTCCATCACCCTTCTATCAAAAGAACAGAAAAAAGGACTTGAAAAGATCCGTGAATATTTCGATAATAACAAGGTCCTGACAGACATTCATTTTTACATTCATGCCAATAACCGCTATCAAGTGATCGTCAGAAACGACTTTTATCATGAGTTTTTAATTCAGCTATTTAAGGAACAATTTTTGCTAGAAGTAAAATGGGTATAAAAAATAACGGCTGCCATGCAAATGGCAGCCGTTATTTTTCCCCCTTATTTCATTATTTATTTTTTTGTGCATGTTCAGGTGTGCCAATTTCACCCGCATGGTCTGGTTTTCCAACAGCTTTTCCTTGATTATAAGAAAGACCAAATCCGTATTCGTATTTGTTACCCGCTTTATTTACATAAGAGTAATTAGGGGTTTCTTCAGGTGCAAAGCTAGGGACATCGCCAACTTCATTTTCAACTGCTTCAGCACTAGCAGGGATAGCCATCGGCAGCTTTCCAATCGGGTTAAATTCACCGCGAATGACATCTATTACTGCTTCAGGCTTCGTTCCGTATGTGGCTAGAACAGCAGCCGCATTTGGTTCAATTTGATTAATTAACCATGGGCTGATAAAGTTGATCGCCGTAATTGTTGGAACTGTTTTTTGGATTTGAATAATTCGATCCACATTAGCTACCCCTGTTTCAGGACCTACTGTGATTCGTGGATTGTTATCCCAGTTGGATTGTGCCGGTTTCACCCAAACAAACGCATGGGTTGCTTCTGATAGATTATCCACGATAGTGATAGATGCATCATGATTATTAATAGTCTGTTTTAAATTGGCCGTATCTGCTGCTGCATTTCCGCCGAACATTTCAACATAAAGCTTCACTTTCTGCAGCTTAGCATCTTTTAACGGCAAGATATTTTTATCGTTACGTAATAAAACAACAGACTTAAGGTGTGCTTCATCTGCTAATGCTTGAGCTTTTGCATCTGCGACAACTTCCAAAGCTTGCTGCGGATCTACATACGGGTCTTCGAATAGACCTAAATTCATCATTTCTGTCAGCAATAGGGTCACAGATTCGTTAACTTCCTCTTCTTTTAGTAGACCTGATTCAACTGCATCAATTATAAGCTGCGGGTCGGATGATCCTGAAATGATATCTGTTCCTGCTTGAATGGCCTTAGCTACTTTCGCTTCCGGCGATAAATCCTCAGCACCCCATGCGTTGCCTCCAACAGCACCTGTATCGGAGTTAACATAGCCCTTGAAACCTAGGTTGTTTCTCAAGAAATCCAAAATTCCTTTGTTTAAGGCAAAGCCGACTTCTTCAAATTGCTGGTTTTCAGCGTACCAAGGCAGTCCTTGATCGGCACTTGTATTGCTTGGATAAGCGTAATAAGGCATGACTGACGTAACATTTGCTTTAATCGCTGCCTTGAAAGGCGGAATGTGATAGTTTAACAGACTGCCTTCTGTCGGGTACGGATTGAATTTCCCTTCCTCAAAGTGAGGGTCTAATCCATTATCCCGTGCCCCGCCGCCTGGAAAGTGCTTGACCGTAATCGAAACACTGTCGCTGCCAAGTTTTTCGCCCTGGAAGCCGGTTATCACGTTATAGACCATGTCTGAAGCTAGAGTAGGATCCTCGCCAAAGGTGTCTTCGATTCTTGCCCATAATGGATCTGTGGAGACATCTGCTGTATAGCCATAAACCTTGCGGATGCCAGCCGCTCTCCATTCCTTGGCGGCAATTTGTCCAAATTCCTTAACAGCCTCTCCGTCTCGTGCTGCTGCAAATCCTAGCGGACCAGGCCAGAAGGTGTGCATGCCAGCACCGTCACTATTATTGGTATAGTCAGTGGAAGCATGGTTGCGCGGGTTTGAAGTGACAACAACTGGGATGCCCAATCTCGATTCCTCAGCTACTTCCTGTAGCTGATTTGTATATTTTGCAATCACATCGACAGTCGGAGTTTGCCGAAAGATGACATGACGCATATTTTTCGCAACAATCATCGGATCATCTGCACTTACATATCTTCCATCAGCCGGATTGGCAATCGGAGTGTGCGTGTTAATCAACATCATGCCTGCCTTTTCAGCCAAAGTCATCTTTGACACCAGATCGGCTACCCGCTCATTAACAGGTATTCTCCAGTCCTCATAAGGATCTAAACTCCTGTCGCCATCTGAATCTCTGAATTGCTTCCCATCCGCCATCAGAACGCCTTTCTTTGCTGCCTCAATTTCTGGTTGACCGGTAACCGAACTAGCTGCAATACGATATGTAACCGTATCTGCACCGCCGTTTCCGGCATTTTGTGAAGCTGGGTCCACGTACCCCAAGTCTTCATTACCATTTGCACTTACCTGCGGGACCATGACTGGAGCTAGCAGAGATAAAGCAAGTGTACTCGTAAGAAGTGTTTTTCTCAGTCTTGACGTTTTTCTTATTTGTTTTGTTACTGACGCCATCTTTCTTCCCCCTATTAATTGGTTTTAGTAAACGCTTTCAACCCTAATTTTAAGAGGATATTGAATGGTAGTAGTAGAGGATTTTTGTTGCTATATTTGTGTTTTTTTAATATTCTAATAAATGAGTCTATTTCCCTATTTCCAAATAACTATTATTCTTTTTTTGCAAAAAAAAACGAGTCATTTGATCGACTCCGTTAGTCACTTGATTTTCTATATTCAGAGGGAGAACTACCCGTAATTCTTTTAAAATTATTGCTAAAATAAGCTAAATCCGAATAACCGACCCGTTCTGCAATCTCTGACATGCGTAGTGTTGTATTCTGTAGCAATCTTTTACTCTCTTCAATTCGCAGCTCAGTGATATAGCCAACAAATTTTTTTTTGAACTGCTGTTTGAATAATTGACTTAAATAGCTGGGATTAATATGGACATGTTCTGCAGCACCCTTCAGTGTTATTTGGTCTAAAGGGGTTTTTTCTATATATTGTAATACTCGTTCGACGGTAGATGATGGGATTGTTTCATCCTGTTCTTGAGCAATTTTTCTGCTTGTCTCTTCTTTATCTTGTTTAAATAACCATCTTTCCAGACATTCCTTTAATTCTTTTTCCTCAATTGGTTTAATAAGATAATCCGTTACACCGCTCCTCAACGCCTGATGCGCTAAGTGGAACTCATGATGAACACTAATGATAATACAATCAAGTTTCTTGTTTAACTTCGATAGCTCATTCGCCAGCGAAAGCCCGTCCATTATCGGCATTTGAATATCTGTGATGACAAGGTCAACGTCATTTTGCCTAATCCAGTCAAGCGCCTCTAAACCATTCCCGCATTCATGGATAATTTCTAGAGGAAGTGCCAACTTATGGATTGTCCACTTAAGGGCTGCCCGAACCCACCTCTCATCGTCAACCAGTAAGATTTTTCTTATTTTTGCTCACCTCTATCCATATTTTTATTAACTGTCAGTCTATCAATCTATAAAAAAAGGCTTTGGAAAAATCCAAAAGCCTTTTTTATAGGTGAATTTCCTATGGAGGCAAAACAAATGAAAAATGCTTTCAGGATAGAACTTTATTCATACTTCCGCTCTGATAGCCAATTAAATCAAGTGTTATATATTTATAGCCAAACTCTTGTAAATTACGCACAATGGGATCTTGATTTTCAAGGATGACTGCCATATCTTTAGGTTCTACCTCAATTCGGGCAATATCCTGGTGAGTTCTCACGCGAACCTGACGGATTTGCAGAGATTTTAAATAGTATTCTGCTTTTTCCACCTTTGTCAGCTTTTCTTTCGTAATGTACTCACCATAGGCAATCCTTGAAGAAAGACAGGCGAATGATGGTTTATCCCATGTCGGCAAATCAAATTCGCGGGAAAGCTCGCGGATTTCTTCCTTATAGAGATCCGCTTCCTGGAGTGGGCCGCGAATCCCCTTCTCTTTAGCTGCCTGCATGCCTGGACGGAATTCATTCATGTCATCGGCAATAACACCATAAATGACATTTTTAAAGCCTTTATCTGCCATAACAGGAATTAAATGATCAAATAAACTGCTTTTGCAAAAATAGCAGCGGTTTTTACTGTTTTCTGCATAGCCGGGAATCGCTAACTCGGAAGTTTCAATAACCTGATGTTTCACACCGATTTTTTCCGCTAATTTAATCGCCTCTTGAAGCTCGCTGGAGGGATACGTTTCTGAATCGGCTGTAACCGCCAGGACCTTCTTTGACCCTAATGTCTCGACTGCTGCTTTTAACAGAAAGGTACTATCCACACCACCTGAAAAGGCAACTACAACAGAATCCATTTCTCGGAGAATAGACTGTAATTTACTGTATTTCACGGTAAGCATTGTCCCCTCTCCCCTCGGGTAAATCAATCCATTTATACTTCATCATTGTTATCTTATTAGGGAATTGACGTCATTATGTTTAAATGGTCATCGCTCCGAAACCGCCATCCACGCGGATCATTGCGCCTGTCACAAAACTTGAGGCTTTTTCAGACGCAAGCCATACAGTTGCCCCTTGAAGCTCTTCTGCTTCACCAAAACGGTTCATTGGTGTATGGCGCATAATGGACTCAATCCGCTCCTTGTCCAAAATTTTGCGATTTTGTTCAGCCGGGAAGAACCCAGGAATAATCGCATTGACGCGGATTCCATTCGGCGCAAATTCACGCGCTAAAAATTGGGTCACACTATTAAGGCCGGCTTTTGATACAGAATACGTAAAGACACGAGAAAGCGGAGTCGTCGATGAAACAGACGAAATATTAATAATGCTGCCCTTACGATCCTGCTCAATCATTCTCTTCGCAAAAATTTGGCAGGTCATCACAATACCTTTTAAGTTGATATCCATGATTTTATCGTACTCATCCATGTCAAGATCGAAAAATGGGGTAGCACTGTTGGTTCCTGGTGCATTTAAGAGAATGTCCCAACCGCCAGCCCATTGTTCAATTTCATTTGCTGCCTGCTGCAAGGAATCCTTTAAACTAACATCTGCTTGAAAAGCCTTCGCTTCGCCGCCGGCTTCGACGATTTCCTTTACTACCTTTTCAGCAGTTTCTAGATTGCGGCCGACAATCGCAACCTTTGCCCCATGCTCTGCTAATCCTTTTGCCATAGCTGAGCCTAATACGCCATTACCACCTATGGCTACAGCTGTTTTTCCGGTTAGGTCAAATAAGTTTGTCATATTGTTCTCCCCCGTTCTTTCTAAAATAAATTTCCATTTTCATCAAAGTTAATTTCATATAAATTTGAAACTTGCTCCATATTTGGATGATTGGCTATATAATCTAGCAAAGCTTCTGAAACTTCTATCTCACTGATCTTCAGCGTATTTTTAATGCGCACCATTTTTACTTTGGTAAAATCTAAAATGTTACACGTCTTAACGGCAGCCTGAATTGCCTGTTTATCATTCGGGAGAGTAGTGGCGATTTTTGTAGGCGACACAACCGTTGAAGTTAATCCATTGGCATATGTTCCTTCTAAGTCCATATCATCTACTAGACGCTGGGTTGTAAAATCTGCCGTACCTACTCCATTAGCATTTCCTTCGGATTCAGGAGTAACAGAAAGCACGACCATCTTGTTAACATCTGGGCCGCCAGAGGCGTAAGGAGTTGGATAACGGCCTGTAATATTCGGGTCCATTCCATCACCGCTGATATTTTTTCCAATCTCATCTATCACTAGAACATCCAATTGATCAAAGAAAAGCTTTGGCAATAGCTCTTTTGCTTTTTTCTGAAGGGAGGCTTCCTTTTCGATGATTTCCGAAGGACTAAGAACGTCCACTGCCGCCACTTTATCAAAAGCATTTTCAACGGATGCCACACCAAAAAGGACCGGCTTTTTCGCCATGATAACCTTTGCCATTGCCGGAACATTTTCCGCCATATACTTAAAACCTAATTGATGGCAGGCCTCTGCGCCTTTTTGTTTTCCCAGTCCAATACTGATCATTTTCATGAGCCCGCTTTCCACAGGGCCACGGAATGCGGTATGAGGTTTTACACGGTTTATGACGACAATACCATCTGCCTCTGAAGCATACTTATCGATATAAATCGGCAGTCCGTTTGGCAGTTCGTCAATTTTTACAACCTCCATGGAAGAGCGGATTTCACATCCCACAGTTTCCATAGTGATCCCTAGATGCGCCAATACTTCACGCTGACCTTCAGCTGTAGCACCGCCGTGGCTTCCCATGCTTGGCACGATAAAAGGCTTCGCTCCAAGTTCCTTTAAAAATCTCACGGTTACTTCCGTTAGTTCAACAAGTCGGTCAAGTCCCCTGCTGCCAACCGCCAAGGCAATTTCCATTCCAGGCTTGACTGTTTTTCGTATATGTTCTTGCTGTAATTTTTCCATTAATGCATGTTCAAGATTATCAATTTTCTCGTCGCTAAAATTCACTTTAACTTTTGCCATCTTCGGCACTGGTATATCTTTTAGTAAGTCTTGAATAACACCCACAATTCTTCACTCCTTATCTATACCTTTAATGTTTCCCTATGAAAAATTTACATGTACAGCCATTTTTCAAGGATCTGTTACGTGATGTAATCCTTTTCAATTTATTTTAAAAAAGAGATGTATACCATCATTCAATTTAATTTGTTTAACAAACTAACAAATTCATTTGTATCATATCACTATCGATATTTTACGTCAATTCATTTGCGAAAGTGTTCTCACATTTTGTTGATTCAATAATAGACTTTTAGAACCAGTAAGAACCAATTCACAAAAATAAATCGTGAATTGGTTTTTATTTTTTATTTTTTAGCAGGATATTTATTCTCTTCTAAAATTCTTTTATTTAATTCTGCCAAAAACAATTCTTCATCGACTGGTAATTCCACTTCCTCCCCCAACCAGGTTGAGAGATGCATGGCGTTTGCCAATTCCACTTGATTAATCCCATCACTGCAAGGTGCAAGCAAAGGCGTGCCTTCAAGGATACTTGAGGCGAAATTTTCCATTGCAGTGGTATGTTGTCCGCCCCAGACAGAATTAAACTCCAAAACTTCTTCCTTGTAAATATCCCCCAGATACCCTTGTTTGAAAATATTTGCCACTTCCTCCTGGGTCAATGAAGCGCTCATTTCTGATTCGGATTTGTAAAGCCGTTTGATCGTAACTTTTTTACTGTCATCGACAACGATTTTTCCTTTGTCACCTAATATTTCAAAACGGTCCGTACCCATTACATCATGTGTACAAGCAATAAAGACACCCGTTGCTCCATTCCCATAATCAAAAACAGCGGTAACATCATCTTCCACCGCTATATTTCGTTGGTAGCCGAACTTGACATTGGAATATACTTTTTTTGGCATGCCACAAATCCATTGAAACAAATCAAGTTGGTGCGGCGCTTGATTGACTAGGATACCGCCGCCTTCACCGCCCCAGGTTGCTCTCCATTCATTTTGTTCATAATAACCCTGCGGCCGCCACGAAGTCGTAATCATCCAGTTTGCCCGGCGAAAGCTGCCAATCTCACCATTACTGATAATCTCTTTTACCTTTTGATAAAGCGGGTTTGTTCTCTGATTAAACAATATACCAACCTTTATTTCCGGCTTGGCTGCTGCAAATTCGTTTAATTCTTTTACCTGCTTCGTATAAATTCCGGCAGGTTTTTCGATTAATACGTGTACGTTTTTTTTGATTGCCTCAATCCCCATCTCCGGATGAAGATAATGCGGTGTACAAATAATGACAGCGTCAACAGTTCCGCTTTCAAGTAATTCTATATAATCCTTATAAAATGCTACTCCCGGAAACTTCTCTGCAGCCATTTCCTGTTTTTCCGCGCTTCTGGCACAGAGCGCTCCAAGGACCATGTTCTTCACTTTTCCTTCAGATATAAATTCAGCATATGCATTCCCTTGTGCCCCTAAGCCGACGATCCCTACTTTCACCTGAACCAAATTAAGTTTCCTCCTTTTATTAAGAGATGACACATTTAATTTGTTAACTAAACATATTTTTATTTTAAGGTAGCCACCACATAATGAAAAGACATTATTCTGCTTTATTTACAACAAAAGCCGACCTAAATGGCCGGCTTTGATATTTTACTATTCCATCCAGTTTGTATGGAATACTCCCTCTTTATCAACTCGCTGATATGTGTGAGCACCAAAGTAGTCCCGTTGTGCCTGTAATAGGTTCGCAGGAAGTGTTTCGGTACGGTAGCTGTCATAATAAGCAATCGCACTTGCAAACGATGGTACCGGAATACCACGTTCAATTGCCAAGGATAGCACTTGACGAAGTGACTGCTGATAGCCTTCTACAATTTCCTTAAAGTAAGGATCAAGTAAAAGATTAGCTAGTCCTGGGTCACGGTCGTAAGCGTCTTTAATTTTCTGCAGGAATTGGGCACGAATGATACAGCCGCCGCGGAATATCATCGCGATATCGCCGTAGCGAAGGTTCCAATCGTACTCTTCAGATGCTGCACGCATTTGGGCGAAACCTTGAGCGTAGGAGCAAATTTTACTCATGTACAAAGCCTTGCGAACAGCTTCAATCAATTCTTCTTTATTGCCCTCAAATGGTTTTGCCTCTGGTCCATTCAACACTTGACTTGCCTTTACACGTTCCTCTTTCATGGCTGAAATAAAGCGCGCAAATACAGATTCAGTAATAAGCGGCAGCGGTACACCTAAATCTAAAGCGTTTTGGCTTGTCCATTTACCGGTACCTTTTTGACCGGCAGTGTCAAGAATGACATCAACCATTGGCTTTCCAGTTTCTTCATCCACTTTTGTAAAAATGTCTGCGGTAATTTCAATTAAATAACTATCAAGTTCGCCTTTATTCCACTCGGCAAATACTTGATGAAGCTCATCTGCATTTAAACCAAGAACATTTTTAAGGATAAAGTAGGCTTCACAGATTAACTGCATATCGCCGTACTCAATGCCATTATGAACCATTTTCACATAATGTCCTGCACCATTTGGACCGATATACGTACAGCATGGGTCACCTTCCACTTTTGCTGAGATGGCTTCTAAAATCGGTTTGACAAGCTCATAAGCTTCCCGTTTACCGCCAGGCATAATCGAAGGTCCTTTTAATGCACCTTCTTCCCCGCCGGATACGCCCGTTCCGATAAAATGGTATCCTGCTGTCGCTAGTTCCTTATTCCGTCTGATAGTGTCCTGGAAGAATGTATTTCCGCCATCGATTAGAATATCACCTTCCTCAAGATATGGTTTTAAGGAATCGATAGTGGCATCGGTAGCAGTACCTGCTTTAACCATTAATAAAATTTTACGAGGCTTTTCTAAAGAGTTAACAAATTCCTCCACAGTGCGGGCACCAACAAAGTTTTTTCCCTCCGCCTCATTTTTTAAGAATTCCTCTGTTTTTTCGTAAGAGCGGTTAAAGACTGCAACGGAATAACCTCTGCTTTCAATATTTAAAGCAAGATTTTTCCCCATTACAGCTAATCCAACTACTCCAATTTGTTGCTTTGACATATTACAATCTCCCTCCGTTTATCGGTTTGGGCTCGCGGGCACCATTAATATACCATTCATAATAGCGGTTTAAGCAAAGAACATCAAGAAAGGCAGTTTCTAAATTATCGCTTTAAGAAATACTTCTCTGCATTGTGATAGCCAATATTTCTAACCATTTGCTCCATAAACTCCTGATTATTTGGCGCTAAGCCTCTTTCCACCCATTCTCCAAGAATGTTGCAGAGGATTCGACGGAAATAATCATGCCTTGCGTAAGATAGGAAACTGCGGGAATCTGTTAGCATACCAATAAAGTGGCTTAATAACCCAACGTTTGCGAGATCCTTCATTTGTTTTTCCATTCCATCGATATGATCGAGGAACCACCAGCCTGAACCAAATTGAACTTTACCCGGGATACCCTCTTCATAAAAATTACCCATCATGCCAGCCAGGACAACATTATCCTTCTGGTTCAGGTTAAACAATACCGTTCTCGGCAATGAATTCTGTACGTCAAGAGCATCAAGAAAACGGGAGATCCCTTCCGCAAAATTAGTTTCGCCAACAGAATCAAACCCTGTATCAGGTCCAAGCGAATTTTTCATTTTCGTATTATTGCTGCGCATAGCACCCATATGAAGTTGCATGACCCATTGTTTTTCCGAGTACATTTTTCCAAGCTCCGTCAATAGGAACGATCTATATAGAGTTATTTCTTCTTCATTAAGCTCTTCACCGTTGAACCGCTTTTCAAAAATTAGTGAAATCTCTTCTTTTGTCGTTTGAATATATTCCATTTTTTGAATATCATGATCGGACGCACGACCGCCATTTTTATGGAAGTAATCAACTCGCTGTTTTAATGCTTGTAAAAAAGAATCTAAAGAGTCCACCTTGATTCCGGATACTTCAGATAATTTTTCAAGCCAGCTTTTAAAGGTTGGACGCTCAATGAAGAGCGCACCATCAGGACGGAAGGTTGGCGCAATGATGGTCTTAAAAGTTTCATCCTTCTTTAACAATTGATGGTGTTCAAGTGTTGAAACTGGGTCATCAGTGGTACCGATAAATTTTACATTAGATCGCTCAATGAAAGCCCTTGGCCTGAATTCCGGATTCTCGAGTTTTTCATTGCATTCGTCAAAAATTTCACGGGCGGTTTCCGGATTGAGAACCTTCTCGATTCCAAAAAACATTTTTAATTCCATATGTGTCCAATGATAAAGCGGGTTGCCAATTAAATGAGGCACTGTTTCCGCCCATGCTGCAAACTTTTCCCAGTCATCAGCGTCGCCGGTAATGAATCTTTCGCCAATACCATGCATCCTCATTGCTCTCCATTTATAATGGTCACCGCCAAGCCAAACTTCTGTAATACTGCGATAAGGTTTGTTTTCCCAAACCTCTTGGGGATTTAAATGGCAGTGAAAGTCAAAAATCGGCAATCCCTGTGCGGCATTATCATAAAGTCCCTTAGCTGTTTCGGTATTTAATAAGAAATCATTATCTAAAAAAGCTTTCATTCTATTCCCTCCCAATAGCAAAGCTTTAGCTGTAAACCCTTTCAACTTTGCAAAAAAATTTATAAATACATTCACCTTATTTTAATTTGTTTATTAAACTAATTAAATACAAATATAAATTATCATGTTTATCTAAATTCGTCAATGAAGGATTTTAATAATATGTTTTTCCGTCATTTAATAATTTGATATAATAGGAATGCTAAAGTGTAAAAATTGGAGGAAATCAATGATTACCGGTGATGCGGCATATATAAAAAAAATAAATCGTTCCTTAATCATTAAGGAAATTGTAAAAGCAGGACTGATTTCCCGCGCAGATATATCCAAACTTACAGACCTAACGAGAGCTACAATCTCCGCACAGGTTGCTGACCTTTTGGATGAAGGACTGATTATTGAAACGCAGCTTGAGCATTTTTCAGTCGGAAGAAAGCCGATTATGCTTTCATTAAACAGCCATGCAGGCTATGCCCTTGGGATCGACCTTGATTATGGCCAAATATCCTTTATGTTATCCGACCTGCTGGGCCATCCTGTTACATCTACTATTATTAAAATAAACACTACAGACTATCCAGAGATTCTTCATATAATAGTTGAACAAATTAAAAAATATAAAGCGGAATACACTGACAGCCACTATGGAATTGTCGGAATTGTCATTGCCATCCATGGTCTTGTTGGAAAGGACGAAGTGGTTCATTTTGTACCACGGCTTGGATGGGAGGGTATTCATTTAAAAACCGATCTTGGAAATGAGATTGATATCGATGTTTATCTTGAAAACAATGCCAACCTAAGCTCTTTTGCAGAACGAGTATTTTTCCACCATGAAACAGATAACCTGCTCTGTGCTACTCTCTATTCTGGAATTGGAATGGGAATGATGATGAATAATGACTTTTTCCGCGGGCATGATGGCTATGCTGGTGAGATTGGCCATATGATCGTTGTCCCAGAAGGCAAGCCATGCAACTGCGGCAATAAAGGATGCTGGGAGAAATACGCTTCTGAATCAAGTATTTTTGAGTATCTGTCTGAAAAAAGGCAAATGAAAAACCTTAACTATGAGGATATTCAAAGATGGCTTGATGAAGGTGATCAGGAAGTACATGAGCTGATGGAACAGTTAATCTACTATCTCTCTGTCGGCTTAAATAATATGATTAATATTTACAATCCTGATGTCCTTGTGCTAGACAGTGAATTACTAAGGATGTATCCGGATGCTCTTGATAAAATTAAGGGAAATTTACATTCATCTATTAGTCATTACCGTGAGTTATCCATTTCTTCTATTGGGAAAAAGTCTTGCGTACTAGGCGCATGTGCCCTTGCGATAAAACATTTCCTTGATGTTCCGATGCTGAATTTGCCATTCGAACAGCAGAATGATGAAACCGTTTCCTAAGTAATGACCCATCTAAAAGGGGGAACAGATTGCCGAGAAAGAGTATCTTTCTCGGTGTTTTTTGCATAAAAAAGAAGATAGCTAAGTTACCTTAACTATCTTCTATCATTCATATTAAAGAGCTCTTCTCTTTTCAGCTAAATCAATTGCAAGCTGCTGTGTTTTTTCCTTATTTAATGGGTATAGGAATACAAGAATTAAGAAAATCACGATAAGGATAACTGCCGGAACCAGTGTGCCGAGTGTGTGAATTCCATTCAATGTTTCCTGTGTTTGCGCCTTAAGAGTCGCATTATATCCAACTGATGCAATCGCAAATCCGCCAATACCACCGGCAATGGCCTGACCGACCTTTCGTGCAAAGGAATAGATAGAGTAAACAGTTCCATCTTCACGCAATCCAGTTAAGTATTCATGATAATCGATAACATCGGTCACAAACGCCCAAACGACTAAGTTAAACAATCCATACCCAAACATGGCAATCGCTAAAATCCCAATAAATTGATTTGCATTTAGGTTTGGAAGCAGATATAAAACGCCATATACAACTGCGGCAAGTAACAAACCTGCAGCGGCAACTTCCTTTTTCCCGAATTTAGATACTAAAGGCTTAACCATTGGCATTCCAACAAATACTGCTACGGATTGAAGAAGCCCAACCATACTTAATGCTTTTGCATTGCCAAAGTAATCTTTAAATAAATATACATTTACTGTACCAATTAACATAAAGGTAATCATAAATGCTAGGGATGCGATAAGGATCCATAACAATGGTTTATTTTTCGCAAGACCTTTTAATGTTTGTCCTAAATTCATTTTTTCCTTATTTGTTTCTGCCATTGTAATACGTTCTACTGACATTTTGTAACAGGCCATATAACAAGCAATGGCAAGTGCACCAAAAATGATGGCCCCTAATAAAAAGTGATTGGCATCAGCCTTATTATTGACAAACAGAATCATTGGGCCAACTACGTTAATGATTAAACCAGCTAAGTTTGCACCTAAGGTTCTCCAACTTGATAAAGATGTACGTTCAACCGGATCACTTGTAACAACGGAAGCCATTGAACCATATGGAATATTAACCGTACTATATAAAGTTCCCCATAAAATATATGTTACAAATGCATAGGCCTCATAAAATCCTTTAGACATTCCCGGAATGTGTACAAACATTAACACACCAGTGATGACAAGCGGAAATGACATTCTGAAAATCCATGGTCTGAACTTACCGTTTTTTCCTGCTTTTCTTGTGTCAATAAAACGTCCCCAAGTAACATCGGCTACGGCATCCCATAGGCGGGCAACTAAGAAAAGGGTTCCTACAAATGCGGGATTAAGACCATAAACATCTGTGTAATAGACCATTAAGAATGATGCCACTAAAATAAAGAAGAAATCGTTTCCAAAATCACCAAACAAATAACCTAATTTATCTTTCATTCCAAAGGGACGCACTGCTGCTTTCTCAACATTTAAATCTAGTGCTTTAACCCTTGCGTTTTGAGCCATTTTATTCCCCTCCGATATTCCGTTTTTATTTGTAATCCTTTTCAAAAACTTATAAAAATTATTCTGTTCATCTCAAGATTGGTTTAACCTTCCATTAATTTGTTTAATGAACTAACAAATTAGGTTTATATATGTAGAATATCACCCTCGACTTTTTTCGTCAACAACTTTATGTAAGCGCTAATATAAAAAAGATTTACCAATACATAAGTTGAAGACTATAATGGACACCTAATATTCAAGAACTTCACCCATTGTTCAAAATTGAGCAAATTATATTCATTATAATAGAAGTAACGAAATCATTAATCAGATGGGTTGTGTGTTGATGAAGAAATTACTATATATTACCGCTAATCCAAAGGGTCTTGAAAAATCAAAAGGGTTGCAAATCGGGGAGACTTTTCTCGAAACCTTTATGAAGGAATGGCCGGATGTAGAAATTAAGAGAATTGATTTGTTCCAATTAGATTTTGTCCAAATGGATGCCGATTTAGTATTTGCGCGGGGTAAGCTGGCAGGCTATGGATATACCCTAGATCAACTTTCAGAAGCTGAAAGGGAAAAAATTATTAAAATGCACGCTCTTGCAGATGAATTTATTGGATTTGATAACTATGTCTTTGTTTCACCATTATGGAATTTAAATTCGCCCGCAGTCTTGAAATCTTACCTCGATAATTTATTCATTGCAGGAAAAACCTTCAAACATACTCCTAACGGACCAAAAGGTTTATTATCCGGTAAAAAAGCGCTTCACATCCAAACTCGCGGCGGTCAATATACGGGATCGCAGATGAAGGATTTGGAATCCGGCGACCGTTATTTGAAAATCGCCCTTAATTTTCTTGGGATTGAAGTCATGGACAGCGTGATCGCAGAAGGATTAGACCTTTACCCGCAAAGAGTCCCTGAAATTGTTGCCACTGCAAAAAATAAAGCGCGTCTAGCCGCAAGGGAAATGGCAGACAGCCCCCTTCATATCGTTTTATAAAAATTTCAGCTTCAGTTTGGAAGCTTTTTTGTAGAAAATTTCCCGGAAAATGACGAAACCTTGTCATTTTTATCTAACTTTTGTCGATATCAAAAGATGTAGCCGTGTATCGTATACCGATATAAAATATGATTAGATTTAGTAAAAAAACCGGGCAAAGCCCGGTCTTTTTGATTTAAATCATAGAAAATCTTCCCGCTGAGGTGTAAAAACATCCAATATGATCGAGTCATCTTCAAGTGCTTTAACACCATGCAAAGTATTTGAAGGGATGTAGATACTGTCCCCTTTCACCACTCGCTGGACTTTTCCATCCAAATTAAACTCAAAACTACCTTGGACAATATAACTAACCTGTTCATGAGGGTGGGAATGGATCGCACCAACAGCATCCTTTTCGAAACGAACCTCCGCCATCATCAGGCTTCCGCCCCTGCCCAAAAGCTTCCTTTTGGCACCTTCTCCTGCTTCCACTGAATTTTCCTTATTTCCGAAGTAAAACATGTCAATCACCTCAATTATTTTAAATTTATCTTGTAACTTCAACCCTGCCTGCGATAATTGAATTGATTTCATCAAGAGAAGGGTTCCCTTCCCAATCACCCTTAAATTGAGTTGCCAGCGCCCCTAAAATATTGGCACGTATTAAGGCAGTTTCTAAGGATTCAGGAGTCATAACAGCTTCTTCGTCCAAATACACAGAGAGGAACCCTGCTGCAAATGCATCACCAGCACCCACCGTATCAATCACCTGTGTGACAACATGCGGCGAAGCTTTGACTGAATGGCCGTTAATAAAGCCCATCGAGCCCTCGGCACCGAGTTTCAAGACAACTGTTTTCGGACCCATTTGCAGGAAGCTCTTTCCATATTCCTCAATGGATTGCTGCCCCAATAGGAACTCTGCTTCCTCCACGCCCGGCAGAAACACATCACATAACGGGATCAGGGAAAGCAAAACACTCCTTGCTTTTTCCTCACTCCAAAGCTTTCTCCGTAAATTCGGGTCAAAAGAGACTGTCAGTCCCATGTCCTTGGCCATTTCCATTGCTTTGCGGACAGCTTCAGCGGCATTTTCACTTAAGGCCGGTGTTATTCCAGTGACATGCAAGTGCCTCACACCTTCAAACCACTCTTTTTGCACATCTTCCGGCTGAAGATTGCTGGCGGCTGAGTTTTTCCGATAATAATAAACATTAGGATCCCCATAGCTTTTACTTTCTTTAAAATACACAGCCGTAGGTTTCTCCGCATCACGGAGGGCACAGGATACATCTACACCCTCTCCGCCAAGTGTAGACAAAATAAAGTCACCAAACGGATCTTTTCCTAGTTTACTGACCCACCTGACCCTCTTTCCTAACCGTGTCAGTGTGATAGCAACATTTGATTCAGCACCGGCCAGGGACTTTGTAAACAGCGGTTCATACTTAATCCCTTTTTCCCCGATAGTTTGAAAAAGAACCATGCTTTCCCCAATTGTCAGTACATCAGTACGGTTATTTGGCTGCATGTACCTGCACCTCTTTAGCTAGTCTGCTATACGCTAAAGCTAATTGCGTAATTTGCTCGAAATCACCTTTTTTAATTAATTCATTGTTAACTAGATTTCCACCGAGGCCCACAGCAATTGCCCCGTATCCTAACACTTCTTTAATGTTATCCAAATTCACTCCACCTGTTACCATCATCGGTATATGGTTAAGAGGTCCACGAATATCCTTGATATATTTCACGCCCATTGAGCCGACTGGAAAAACCTTTACAGCGCTTGCCCCGAGGCGATATGCCCGGACAATCTCAGTAGGAGTCAATGTTCCAGGCCAAACTTCAACACCTTGTTCCAGCCCGTAAGCCAATACCTCTTCGTCCAGGTTTGGTGAAACTAGATATTCTGCCCCTGCCTGAACAGCTTCCTTTGCCATCTCAAGGTCCAACACAGTTCCCGCACCAATGCGCAATTGGCTATACTTCCCTTTTAAATCATGAATCATGTTAAGAGCGCCATCAGTGTTTAAAGTAACTTCTAAAAAGGAAATTCCTCCTGTTGCCAGAGCTTTGGCTGTCTGTTCACCGCTGCCATTTGGAATGCCGCGAATAATCGCCACAATTTTTTCTTGTTTTAATAAAGAAACTAGGTTTTGCTCCATTGAAAACCGCCTCCATTACTGAGTTTTTTCCCGCAAAAGGACATTACATCTATTCTATCAAAACTTATAACGTTACGCCTGTTTTAAAAATAGCAATCTCTCTAAAGTCGTTTTTCTCGTTGTTTACAAATTCACCGCTGGCCACTTTAATGACATAGTCAATAAACTCCCTTAAAACAACATCTGCAGACTTCTCAAGCAACACACCGGCATCAAAGTCAATCCAATGAGGCTTTGCTTCAAACAGCGGGGTATTGGTTGAAATCTTCATGGTTGGAACATAAGTGCCAAACGGTGTTCCCCGTCCGGTTGTAAAGAGAACCATTTGACAGCCTGCCGAAGCAAGGGCTGAGGCTGCAACCAGATCATTACCAGGCGCGCTCAATAGATTTAATCCCTTCTTCGTTAATCTCTCGCCATATTTTAATACATCCGTCACCGTGGAAGTGCCCGCTTTTTGAGTACAGCCAAGCGACTTATCTTCAAGAGTGGTAATCCCGCCAGCTTTATTGCCTGGTGAAGGGTTCTCGTAAACAGGCTGGTTATTCGCCATAAAGTATTGTTTAAAGTCATTGATTAATTCAACCGTTTTTTCAAATACTTCTTTATTTTCAGCCCGCTCCATAAGAATCGTTTCCGCCCCGAACATTTCAGGTACCTCGGTTAATACCGTAGTTCCTCCTTGTGCGACAAGGAAATCCGATAATCTTCCAAGCAATGGGTTTGCGGTAATCCCTGAAAGTCCGTCTGAGCCTCCGCACTTCAAGCCGATTTTCAGTTCGGATAATGGGACCTCTTCCCGCTTATCATTCTTGCCATTTTCATAGATTTCCTTTAAGAGCTTAACCCCTTCCTCAATCTCGTTGCCGACCTCTTGGGAAGCAAGGAATTTCACACGACTTTCATCAAATTCTCCGAGGCTTTGTTTGAATTCATATAGATTATTATTCTCGCAGCCCAGCGCTAACACCAAGACACCGCCTGCATTTGGATGAAGGACCGCATCTTGCAAAATCGTTCTCGTATTATCATGGTCGTCGCCAAGCTGTGAGCATCCATAATTGTGCTTTAACACAAGGACGTTTTCAAATGGGCTGATATCGCCCACTTCCTTTTGGAATCGCTTAATGACCGTTTCCGCTACACCGTTAACACATCCCACTGTCGGGACAATCCACAACTCATTGCGGATTCCAACCGTACCGTTTTTCCGGCGGTAACCTTTAAAGGTAAGGTTCTCATTTAAATAAGGATTTTCCGCTAATTTCTGGTTAAATTGATAGTCTGCGATGCCGTCAAGGTTGGTTTTCGTATTATGGGTATGAACGTGCTCGCCGGCAAGAATCACCTTGGTGGCGTGGCCAATTGGATAGCCATATTTCACGATAAATTCATTTTCTGCGATGTCTTTAACCGCCAGCTTATGGCCGCGGCTCAGGTCTTCCTTTAGCACAACCTCCCGGCCATTGACTGAAATGGATTGGCCTTTTTGCAAATCCTTCAAGGCAACGACTACATTATCACTTTCATTAATTTGGATAAATTCCAACATTGCTATGATCCCCCTTATCTTTGCGCTTTCTCCTTTAAGACTGCCTGGACAGCCTCCTTCATTCCCTTTGTTTCAATTTCATACAAATAATTTGTAACAGCATCCGCTAGCCCTGTAACTGTATTTAAATCTATATCCCAATTCTTCTCATATCCTAAAACGGCACGAACAATTGCTTTTAGACTTTCAAAAGTTCCGTCAAAAGTACCCCATTGTGCTTTGAACAACTCAAGTATGTCTTGGTCATCACTTAAATTAATTTTTTCGGTTCCTCTCTTTCCCTTATAAAAAGCGATTAGTGCAGCTAGAGAGAACACTAATTTTTCAGGTAATTCATTTTTGCCGTTTATATACTCTAATAATGATGGCAGGTCTCTTGTTTTAAATTTAGAGATGGAATTCAGTGAGATGCTCATCAAAAAGTGTTTGATATATGGATTTCTAAATCGATCGAGAACATCATTCGCAAACGAGGTTAATTCCTCTGCAGGCAGATCCAATGTCGGAATGATTTCATCAAAAATCACTTCCTTAATAAAGCTTCCGATTACCGGATGTTCGACTGCCTCGGCCACCGTGTCTAAACCGTAAAGGTAAGAAACTGGCGTCATCGCTGTATGGGCACCGTTTAAAATCCGCACTTTCCTTGTCCGATAAGGTGTCAGGTCATCAACAAACATTGTGTCCAACCCGGCTAAATCTGTTGGGAACTCCTTTTTTATCCACTGAGGTCCTTCAATGACAAAGTTGTAGAATTGTTCGCTCGCGACAACGAAATCATCCTGGTAGCCAAGCTCTTCCGTTATTTCATCGATAGTTTCAACAGGAAAGCCGGGAACAATCCGGTCCACAAGGCTGTTGCAAAATGTGTTAGCATCTTCAATCCATTGCTCAAATTCTGCCCCAAGGTTCCAAGCACCCGCATGCTGGAGAATGATTTCTTTTAGTTTTTCGCCGTTTTTTTCAATCAGTTCACAAGGAATGATGATTAAACCTTTGCCCTTGTCTCCGTTAAAGGCCTGAAAACGATGATAGAGAAATGCAGTCAGCTTTCCTGGAAAGCTCTTTTGCGGACGGTCGTCCAATCTGTCTGATTCCTCATAAGTGATTCCTGCTTCAGTCGTATTGGAGAAGACAAAGCGAAGCTCCGGATTTTTCGCGAGTTCAATATATTTTTCATATTCGGTATATAGGTTCAGACCTCTGCTGATGGATTGGATCAACGTATGCTCTTTAACCGGCTTACCTTCCTTCATCCCTTGCAAATAAAGGGTATACAAACCATCCTGCGCGTTTAATTTTTCAACCTTTTCATAGCCGCGCGGCTGAACAACCACAATACTGCCATTAAAGAGGTTTGCTTTATTCATTACATCGATTTGCCAATCAACAAATGCCCGCAAAAAATTTCCTTCACCGAATTGCAGTACCTTTTCAGGAAAGGTTTTAATGCCTTCCACCGAGTTCTGATTAAGTTTTTGCAAAGTACATCTCTCCCTTTTTATGCACACGTGAACATTTTGTCGTTTTATAAAACCGTTTAAATGATGACTTCATTTTAAACGGTTTTCACTTATTTTATGAAGGATGCAGATTTTCTGATGACTAATTCAGTTTCAACAAAAATCTTTTCACCTTTATGATCATTATTTTCAATCACTTCAAGAATCTTTTTAGCACCTAGTTTACATATTTTTTCAACCGGCTTTTTTACTGTAGATAACGGCGGATTTGTATATTGCGCCGAAGCAATATCATCAAAACCCGTGATGGAAATATCTTTTGGAACCTGCAGCCCCTTTGCAAATGCTGCATTAAGTGCACCTACTGCCATATCATCATTTGAGCAAAAAACAGCCGTAGGCCGGTTATCTAAAGAAAGCAGCGTTTCCATTGCTTCATATCCGCTTTGCAAGTCATAATTTCCTTTTACCATATATTCCTTGCAAATTGGGATATGTTGATCAATTAAGGCTTGCAGATAGCCTTCTTTACGTTCAACCGTTGATTGGAAACCTGTAATCCCTTCGATAAGGGCAATATTCTTATGGCCATTCTCGATCAGATACTTCACAGCACTATACGCGCCCTCGCGATCATTTGATAGGATGTTAATAATCGAATGATCATTGATTTCTCTATTAATCACAACAATTGGAATCTTTTGGTTTACCACATGATATATGAAAGAATTGTCGGCATCACTTTGGCTCATCAAGATAATCCCGTCAAACCTTTTGCTGTGAATGGTAGAAAAGTCTTCATAATCGTCAATCCCTCTAACAAAGAGGTTGTAATCCTCATTGATGACAGCATTCACACCTGTTACCGCGTCAGCAAAGAAACTCGAGGATGTTCCATTTGATATGCTCGTAAAGAATAGACCAATGGTATAAGACTTCTGCGTGACAAGACTTTTTGCATTAAAGTTAGGTGTATAATTAAGCTGTGAGGCAATTTCCAGGATCTTTTTTTTGGTACCCGGCTTTATAAGCGGACTGTCATTTAAGGCCCTGGAAACAGTTGTATGAGATACATTTGCCAATCTCGCTATATCTTTAATTGTGACCATAATAATTCACCCTTTATTTAACCTTCCGCTTTATTTTACCAGGAAATCTCCTATTATAAAATCACATAAAGCGTAAAAATAGCACCCTAGTATATAGTGGGTCGGTATACTAAAGACGAGAAACTAGATTAATCTCTCGCCCTTGTTCATTATCTAAATTAAAGTTCGAATCCAAAGTATTCTTTCGCATTATTATAGCTGATGCCTTGGACAATTTTTCCTAAGAATTCGATGTTGTTTGGTACCTCTCCATTTTCAACCCACTCTGCAATCAGAGCACACACGATTCTTCTGAAATATTCATGTCTTGTATAAGATAGAAAACTTCTTGAATCAGTCAGCATTCCAATGAAGCGGCTGAAAAGTCCCATATTGGATAGTGACTTCATTTGCTCAATCATGCCTTCTTTATTGTCATTAAACCACCAGGCTGTTCCAAATTGGATTTTGCCTGGAACTCCTCCGCCTTGGAAGTTGCCAATCATGGCAGCAATGATATTATTATCGTTTGGATTTAATGAATAAATAATGGTCTTAGGAAGACCGCTTTCCTGTTCAATTAAATCTAGAAGTTTAGAGAGCGGCTTTGCAATGTTTTCATCATTAATTGAATCCCAGCCAGTGTCCGGCCCCATTTCCTTAAACATTCTTGAATTTGTATTTCGTAAAGCGTTTATGTGCAGCTGCATTGCCCAGCCTAATTCCGAATAATGCTTGCCTAAAAACTTGAAGGTATAGGTTTTGAATTTCTTTTCATCCTCTAAGGAGACCTTATTACCTTTTAACGCTTCGCTGAAAATTAACGCTACTTCTTCTTTCGTTGTGTCGGCGTATAACATTTGATCAATCGCATGGTCTGAAACCCTGCAGCCGACGGAATTGAAAAACTTGATTCTTGATTCTAGCGCTGCTAAATAGTCATCATAAGACTCAATAGTAATACCTGATACGTCCTGCAGCTTTTCAACCCACGGAAGGAAAGTGTCACGGTTGATTTCTAATCCTTTGTCTGGTCTAAAGCTTGGCAAAACCTTAACATCGAAGCTTGAATCCTCTTTTAATTTAAGGTGGTATTCAAGGCTGTCTGTTGGATCGTCGGTTGTGCAAACTACTTTCACATTGGATTTCTTAATGAAATCTCTTGCGCCAAACCCTTCACTGGTTAATAAACCATTTACTTTTTCCCAAATTTGTGGTGCACTTTCCTCATCAAGCAGATCATAAATTCCAAAGAATCTTTGTAATTCTAAATGGGTCCAATTATAAAGCGGGTTTCCGATTGTCATTGGAACTGTTTTTGCCCATGCCATGAATTTGTCATAGTCACTGGCGCTGCCGGTAATGTACTCTTCCTCGACACCATTGGCTCTCAGTGCACGCCATTTATAATGGTCACCATATAACCATGCTTCTGTAATATTTTTAAATGTCTTATTTTCATAGATTTCCTGCGGACTTAAATGGCAATGATAATCGATGATTGGCATTTGCTTTGCATAGTCGTGATACAAACGAATGGCAGTTTCATTGTTTAGCAAAAAGTTTTCATCCATAAAGTTTCTCATATGTCCACCGTCTTCCTGGTAAGTAAAGTAATATAATGTTAACGTTAAAATAGTTTCCGAAAATTCCGCCTTTTTTTACAGCTATTTCCAACATTCATCCTTAATGTTAACGTTAACATTTTATGTTATCATTTTACCCCAGAAAAGAATAGATTGCAATCGGTTTCAATAGAATGTAATTGAAAAATAGAAGATTGAGAGTCGGTAGGAGATTCATGGAGGGCAGTTGAATTTATGAATGGGGTAAGAAACCCGTATAGAATAATTCTATACAGGTTTTTACACTCCAGCCTGTTTGTCAATTTGTCCGGACGCGCTTCCGGTATTCAGATGGAGTCACTCCAATTTTGCGCTTAAATATATTGCTAAAATAGGTGATATCCGAATAACCCAGTCTGTCTGCTATTTCGGATATCCTTAAGGAAGTCCTCTCAAGCAGATTTTTCGCTTCATTCATCCGAATTTCAAGAACAAAGTCTACAAAATTTTGCTCTGTTTTGTCTTTAAAAAGCTTACTAAGATAGCTTGGATTCAAATGCACGTAGTTTGCCACTTCAGATAATGTGACTTCTCCCGGAACTTTGCTCTTGACGTATTGAATAACCTTCTCTATAGTGGATAATTCCGACGGATCAGCTTCTTTGACGTTAGCAGCTGCCAATCCTTCCTTTTCCTCGCGATGCTTTATCCATTTGTCCAGACATTCCTTCAATTCTTCAAGCTCGACCGGCTTAAGCAGGTAGTCAACTACACCTGACCTTAGTGCATGCTGAACATACTTAAAATCATCATAACCGCTGATCATTATACAGTCAGTACGATACTCGGCATTTGCTAGTGCTGTAACGAAGGCTAACCCGTCCATCACTGCCATCCTTACGTCTGTCATAACGAGATCAGCCGGCCTCTCCTTTAAATAATCCAGAGCCTCCAGGCCATTGGTGCATTCCCCTATCACCTCAAAGGGCATCTCGGTCTTGGCGATTGTATGCCGCAGTGCCGTTCGCACCCATTTCTCGTCATCAACCAAGAGTATTGTATACATGCAATCACTTCCCAATCAAACAACAAAAATGTATATCCTAACTTTAGTACTCTAATTAGCTAACCCATTAACGGCAAGCGAATACTTATGATTGCCCCGCTGCCTTCACAGCTTTCTATGCTGATACCATATTCGTCTCCAAAAAGGTGAACAATCCTGCGGTGTACATTTACCATACCGATTCCTGGACCGCCTTCCATCACATCTTTTTTGCTTAGGTTCTGGCGGATTTCTTCCAGCCTCGTATCGGAAATTCCCACTCCATTGTCCTGAATTCTAATGGCATATGCATCCTCCGACTCCTTGGTCGCCGTGATGCTTATTTTTGAGATACCGCCGGACGGTTCAAGCCCATGCTTAAACGAATTTTCAACAATCGGCTGAATAGAGAATTTCGCAATGGTCTGTTTTTTTGCCCAGTCCGGAATCAAACAATCATACTCGAATTTCTCACCAAAACGATGTTTCTGAATCCGCAGGTATACCTTTGTATGAAGAATTTCTTCATCCAACATAACAACTTGCGATTTATTATTTATATTATAACGCAATAATTTGGCCAATGCCGCGGAAATATCCGATATTTCCTCCATTCCATGTTCTAAAGCCATTCCGCGAATGGTCTCTAGAGAGTTAAACAAAAAATGCGGGTTAATTTGCGCCTGAAGTGCCTTTAGTTCAATTTCTTTTTGACGCAGAAGCATTTCCGTTTCCCGTATTCTTGAAAGATACACTTCATCTACAAGCTCATTTAATCGAATTAACATTTTATTAAACCCCTGCGTTAGGTCGCCAATTTCATCTCTGGATAGAACATCGACCTGGCCGTTGAAATCCCCTTTTTCCACTCGCCTCATCATTTTTTGAAGCCCCTTAATTGGCTTTATAATATTTTCCGCCAAACCGGCTCCGAGAATCACAGCAAATAACATGGTGATGATTGCCATAATATATATGGTATTTCGAATATTGACAGAGCTTTTAATTAGCTCATTATACGGAATCGATGTAATGACCGTCCAGCCAAGGAATCCAGAATGGTTATACGTGAGAAGATCCTTCTGTTCCCCGTTTGTGACAAAGGAACCGCTCTCTCCATGAATTATATGCTTCATATTTTGAAGTGACGCCCTTTTCCCCAGCTCCGAAAAATCTGGATTATAGACGTAGTTTCCCTGTGAATCGACGATATACATAAACCCAGAATGGCCAATATTGACCTGGCTGGCAATTTCCTTAAACCTTTTGAAGTTGACATCCACAACTATAAAGCCAACCGGTTTCAAGGTTTTCGGACTAAACAACCTTCTGGCAATGGAGATAACGTGCTCCTTATTTTCATCGTCTTCAAGTGTACGTGTGAAAATAACAGGCTCGGCTGTGTCCGGAAGGATTCTCTCAAAAAAGCTTGGTTGAAAAGACTCGATTGGATGGAACCGATTGTAGCGGACATTAATGGCATCGACTGTAGCTACATTATTCAGAGAGATTGTAATGTTGGCAATGTCAGATCTAGAATAGGCTGCATTTTGCAGCACCTTTTTGATATTAGCTGTCCCGCCCTTTGACTCCAATTCCTCCACGGTTGTCATTAGGAGAAACCGGTTTACCGATTGGTTATTCAAAATTTTTAGTATTTCAATCTCGAAATCACCCACATAATATTCAATATGGGTATTTACCTGCCTAATGATTTGCCAGCTGTATGAACGTGCTTCACTCTCAAGTGCTTCCACTGATTTCTGGTACGAAAAATAACCTATAAAACTAATCGGAATAATAACAAGAAGTGCTGAAAAAACAAACAGCTTACGAACCAGCGATTGGTCTTTCAGGAGCAGTGCGTGTGTCAGCCTCTTAAACAAATTACTTCTATATTTTTGCATAACTCACCTTATTTCTATGGAACATCAATCAAATCTCGCCGATTGGCGAGCATATGGACGATTCATGAGGCGTTGTGAATTCTCCATTATGCTTATTAGCTAAAAACAGAAAGACTATGCGAAAATGATTACATTTTTAGCATAGTCTCTCAAGTTATTTTTTCCTAAATTTCAACTATTATTTTCTAGCCGCATCGATTGCATCAAGAATATCGCCATAATCAGCACGGTACTTATCGATTACAGGTTTAACTTTATCCTGCCAAGGCTTAAGATCTTTCACCTCAACAATTTTCACACCAGACTCTTCAATTTTCTTTTGAGAGTCTTTCTCCATTTTTTCCCATTCTTCACGTTCTGTTTTTACAGATTCTTTTGCAGCTTCTTGGATAATCTTTTTATCTGCATCGCTTAATTTATCCCAAACGGTTTTGCTTCCTAAAAGGATTTCAGGTACACGCTGGTGTCCGTCAAGAATTAAATTCTTTGCTACCTGATAGTGGTTAGCAGAAACGTAGCTTGGTGCATTGTTTTCAGCTGCGTCGATAACGCCTGTTTGAAGTGAGCTAAATACTTCCCCATAAGGCATTGGAGTAGCGTTTGCATCAAGTGCTTCAATTAGGTCAATATTAATCTGGTTCTGCTGCACACGGATTTTTTGGCCTTTAAGATCAGCAACGTTCTTGATAGCCTTAGTAGAATAGAAGCTTCGGGCACCTGAATCATAATAAGCAAGACCTTCCATTTTAGCTGATTCTAAGCTCTTTAACAATTCCTCGCCCTTATCGCTGTTTAAGAATTTCCATTCGTGTTCAGTGCTGTCAAAGATATATGGAAGACTGAATACACCTAGAGGCTTACTGAATTCAGCCAACGGCCCTGCACTAACACGAGTAAACTCAACGGCTCCTAATTGAACCTGCTCAATAACAGACTTCTCATCACCCAGCTGTCCATTAGGGAATACACTAATTTTGATACGGCCATTTGATTTCTTGTTAACAAGCTCGGCAAATTTCTTATCCCCCAATACAGTTGGGTAGTTATCTGGATGGGCATCAGCCAAACGGAAAGAGTAAGTTTTCCCTTCTGATTTTGAACCATTATCTCCAGAGGCTTTCTCTTTATCTCCAGCGCCGCCGCAAGCGGAAAGAACTAAACTTGCTCCAAGGACTGTAGTTAGTGCAACGGACATACGTTTTGTTGACTTCTTCATCATAAATCCCCTTTCTAAAATTAAGAACGAATTTGTTTTATAGTAAACTATTGAAACCGATTTTAATTACCTAACACTTTAGGCAGCCACAATGAGATATCTGGTACGTAGGTTAGTAGCATCAATGCTGCCAGGAGGACCAATCCAAATGGTGCCATTGCCTTGGCCGCTCGCATGATAGGGACTTCGCCGATCGCAGATCCAATGAAAAGAACTGTTCCAACCGGAGGTGTTAATAGTCCAATCCCTAAGTTCAACATTAGAATGATACCGAAATGTACCGGGTCCATGCCCATTGCTGTAACAACAGGAAGCAGGATTGGTGTCATAATCAAGATCAGCGGTGCCATATCCATGCCGCATCCAAGGATGAGGAGCAACACGTTGATAATCAACAAGATAATTACCGGATTATCCGAGATGCTTAATAATCCATCTGTGACCATGTTAGGTATTTGCAGGAACGCAAGTACGTAACCTAAAGCGTTGGATGCTGCAATCAGGAACAGTACCATGGAAACCGTCCTGAAGGTACGGATCAGGATCATCCACATCCTGCTGAACGGAATTTCCTTGAAGACGAAGAATGTTACGATAACTGCATACAATACTGCAATAGCTCCTGATTCAGAAGCAGTAAACCAGCCCGAGAATATTCCACCCAGGATAATCACGATCGGCATGATTGAAATGATTCCATCTTTAATAACTTTTGGTCTATCTTTTTTCTCAATAACAGTTGTTTGAGTGAAGCCTTGGCGGATAGCCAAAATGCGGGCTACAACCATAAGCGTTACGCAAAGCAGGATTCCTGGTACTACACCAGCCATAAATAAGGTTGCAATCGATACGCCGCCGGAAGCAAGAGAGTATAGAATTAAGTTATGACTTGGCGGAACAACTACACCCTGAATCGCAGCAGCGGAAGTTAAACCAGTCGCAAATTCCTTACTGTAACCTTTTTTCTTCATCATCGGAATCATAACAGAACCGATTGACGAAACGTCCGCAGCAGCCGAACCCGAAATATTACCGAACAATAGACAGGCAAGTACGTTTACCATCGCCAAACCGCCGCGGACACGTCCGACTGCAAGCATGGCAAAGTTAATTAAGCGAGCAGCCAATCCCCCTTCATTCATTAGCTGTCCAGCCAGAATGAAAAACGGGATTGTTAAGAGCGCAAATGAATTCACACCTTGTATCATCCGTTGACCAACAACCTCAAGCGGTATGTTTAAATACATCATTGTGATGACGGTGGAACCTGCCAATGTCAATGCCACTGGAAAACGCAGCAACAGCATGATAACAAAGCTTGATAGAAGAATGATTATGGCAATTGTTGTTTGATCCATGGTTAGTGGCCACCACCTTCAATATTATGTCGTCTTGTGTCAATACCAATTAGTTGTAAAAAGGCATAAATGATCATCATAAAACCTGTAATTGGCATAACAGCATATCCCCATGCATTCGATAATTTAGTTGCTGGTAAAGTTGAATCACCCATTAACACAGTAAAATCCCAGCCATATTTCAATAAATAATATCCGAATGCCATGGTAGAAAGCGATACCACTTTATCGATGATGTTTATCACTGCCGGAGGCAGTTTAGCGGTAAAGGATTCAATCGCTAAATGCAGTTTTTCACGGACGCCGATGGCAATTCCCATAAACGAAAACCAGCATAGCAACAGAAGAGTAACTTCCTCTGACCAAAACAAAACAAAGTTAAACAATTTTCGCGTAAAAACTTGCAATGTTACGATGATAATCATGACGAGCAGTGAGCCAATCGCTACTTTTTCAAAGAGGCTATCTATAAACAAACAAAATCGTTTTAGCGCTTTCACTACCAAATTCTCCTCCTTTTTTTGATTTTTTTAATTGTTCATTATTTTGTAAGTGCTTTCTAAAATTATTGTAAATGTTTTCATTCCTATCGTTAACCCTGCTGATTTTAGATTTTTTTATACTTTTTTTAGGTTAGCGCAAAAATTCGACAAAAAATTGACTGAATTCAAAAAAAGGAAGAACGGGGCATCGTAGACTTTGCCCCGTTCTCCATTATTTTTATTTTTCTTTAGTACTACCCTTCCGCTTCATTCATTTCGCAAGCTGAAATTTCACAATTTATGATCGCTTCATCAAACGTTGTTGCGGCACCAGTGATTCTTGCAGAACCGTAAAATTTGCGTCCCAATTCAATAGCACTTAATTTTAATTTCTCATTCTTCGGATCCTTTTCCAATTCTGCCAATGCTTCATAATACTTGGATTTATTCTCCGAAATGGTTGATGATTTCAATAAAAAGATGGGGCCGAAAACAATAAAAGCAGCTAAGATAGGCGCAGCATAATAGAGTAAATGAACCAATTGAATCCCTCCGATATACTTTTACCACTTATTTGTCGTAATTTTGAGAAAAAGAGGTAATATTTGTTGAAACCTGCGGAATTTACCTGTAAAATTTTCCTAACAGGTCTTTTGGATGGTGAAGTTAATGGAAGTAACAAAACACCTTTTTTTAAATCTATCCATTTTAATCATCTTTCTCTTTTTCAGTTTTATTTTAGTCGACAAAAGTAAAAAAATTACCCTTTCTAAGTCCTCTTATATCGTATTTTTTATTTTGATGCTTTGGATTTGTATACAATTTTCCTATAATCCTATTTCTTCCGCCAGGTTCGATTTAAGAATCATTCCTATCGTCATTGGCGGATTATATATAGGTATTGGTCCTGTCCTGGTAGCGGCCACCATTATTATGAGAAGTTTTTTTGGAATTAATTCTGGGTTGTTTTTAACGATCCTGCTTTTTCTTCCCTATGCCATTGTTGTTTGGCGGATTTCCCCATGGTTTTGGAAGCAAGGTCCTAGGAGACGTGTTATTATATCTATTTGCTTTGGAATAACTCTGAGTGCTTTGACAGTAATGGGCATGGTATTAACGGATACCCATGCTTATTGGCTTGATGTTTGGATCGCTTATTTAATAATCCCTGCACTTGGAATTGGAATTATCGCATATGCTATTGAATTCATTCAAAAAAATATAGAAATGAGACAGCAATTAGTGAAGGCGGAAAAGTTAAAAGCGGTGGAACAAATGGGGGCAGCCATTTCCCATGAAATCAGAAACCCCTTGACAGCTGCAAGCGGATTTGTACAGCTTTTAGAGGATGACCATCTCCCGAGGCAAAAAAGAAAAGAATACTTATCCATTGTCAAAGATGAGCTAAATTCTGCAGAAAGAGTTATCCAAGATTATTTGACTTTTGCAAAGCCTTCCATCGAAACGTACGAGGAACTTAATCTTAAAAGTGAACTCAAGCAAATCATAAATATTGTCCAGCCTTTAGCCAAACAGAATTCTGTTGAGATTATTACAGACTTTTCAGTTATTGGGATGATTAAAGGTGATCGGCAAAAATTTCGCCAATGCTTTGTGAATGTTTTAAAAAATGCCATTGAAGCAATGCCAAGTGGCGGATATTTGACTGTATCTACAGAATTTAATCAAACCTATGTAACGATTTGTATCAATGATACTGGTATGGGCATGACTGACAAACAAGTTGAACGGCTTGGAGAGCCGTTTTACTCAACAAAAGGGAAAAACGGCACAGGACTGGGTATGATGGTTGTCTACAGTATTGTCCGGGCCATGGGCGGAACTATCTCGGTAGAAAGCAAAGTAGGCGTAGGGACAACCTTTTTATTCAAATTTCCCACTCTTACCTCCTTTTTGAAAAAACAAATATGATGAAAACCGACGGTACATTCGTGCCGTCGGTTTTTTACAGCTTTCTTAGCTAATAAGCATAAACTTACTGTCGAAAGCTTTATACTTAACGCATAAATTCAACTGCACCTCATGAACCGTCCTCACGGACTCGCCAATCGGTGAGTCTTCATTTATTTCCCGATAAACATTTGCGACCAATGCTTGCCTGTTTCTTCAAACCCTACACCAATATGGGTAAAGTTGGGGCTAAGAATGTTTTTGCGGTGGCCTTCACTGTTCATCCAGGCATTGACTACCTCTTGTGGGGTCCGCTGTCCTTGGGCAATATTTTCTCCTGCTGATTTATAAGTGACTCCAAAGTCCCTCATCATGTCAAATGGTGACCCATACGTCGGGCTTGTATGAGAGAAATAATGGTTTTGCTGCATATCAAGGGCCTTCTTTTGAGCAACACTACTTAACTGTGCATCAGCCTTTAAGGCGGGAAGCCCATTTTTGCTACGCTGGGCATTCGTTAAATCAATCACTTGTTGCGCATATTGACTGACTGTGCCAGTAGTCGGTGCAGTACTTTTGGCTGGTGCCTTAGGCTGTGGCGCCGGCTGTGTTTGCTTTGGTGCCGGTGCTGGAGCCGGGGCAGGTTGAGTCTGCTTCGGTGTTGGTGCCGGCGTCGGCACGTTTACGTTTGGCCCCTGTAGGAACGGCTGCGCCTGCTCAATTACTCCTTTTTGAAACCAATTGCCTTGACTAGGGTCAACACGGACAAATTGATATTTAGCATCCTTCATTAAGACAGCCCTTGTATGAGGATATTGATCGCTGTTCAACGCCGTGAAATAAGCCGAAACCATATCATCATTAGTTCGTCTTACTTTTCGTTTATCATCAAACAAGTTTGCATCGAAATCCGGGTCATTGTTGTCATTATTTGTATAATCTTCCGTCAGTGGACCATTATGGTCAATCCCATCATCTCTGCCATTACGAACATCGAAAATGCCATTATTTCTGTTGTTCGTATCCAGCCCCACTCTGTCACGATCGTTAATGTCATTTCTATCATTGTTACAAGCGGCCAAACCCAATGTTAGGATGGCAGTTAAAGCTAGGCTAACTGGTTTTTTTATCAATTGTAATGCCCCCTTTAGAAAAAATTTTCGCTTGCTTACTTATTTTCTAAATTTCTTAAGGAAAGTATTAATGGAAATTAACGTCTTAAGACACAAAAAAAGCCCGCGATCTCGCAAGCTTTTTAAGTAATTAAATTCTTTATTTATCCAGCATAGGAATTCTGTTTTTATATTTATTGATTAACTCACGATTATACTCAGCTGCACCATCAGCATTGCCGCTTTTAAAGATAGGCGGAGTAAACTGATGTTCCACCATTATATTTACCGCCTCGACCATTATTCCATTGGCGATCGCTGTTCCCACAACAGTGGACCCCGACCCAAACGGTACTTCTAAATTTGGCAGCTCCATCATGGCATCCCCTATTGGAATGTGGTTATCGATGACAAGATCCGCTGCCTGAAATAGAAAATGTCCGTCTTTATGTCGGGACGAAACAGTTTTTGGATAAGCTAGTGAAGTAATGGCAATGACAAAGGCCTTCTGTTTCTTCGCCCATCTTACCACATCAATGGGGACCGGATTTCTTCCTGATGTAGAAACAACTATGACAACATCATTTGATGCTATTCTGATGTTCCCCATAAATGAATCTGCAAAACCATTTTGCTGCTCCAGTTGAGACGAACGTACCGCTCCTTTATGAAGCATAAGATCTTCGATCAGGATGGGATTTATAGGAACCAATCCTCCAGCACGATAAAAAAGCTCTTCCCCAATCATGTGAGAGTGGCCGCAGCCAAATACATGAACAATACCATCATTTTCAATACATTCGGCAATTTCGTTTGCTGCCGCTTTTATGTTTTTTACTTCCAACCCTTCAACAGCGGTCAAAAGCTCTTTTAGTTTTTCAAAGTATTGTTTGAACATACCAAGATCTCCATCATTTTTATCTTTTCATTTGAATCATGAATTTATAGCGGTCCGCCCGGTAAACTGACTTTACAAGCTCAACAGGGGTTCCATCCCTTAAGTAAGTGTTTCGCTGTATGAGCATGACAGGTGCGCCTTTGCTGATTTTAAGCAATTTTGCTTCATTTTGATTCGCAATCGAAGACTCAATTATCTGGGAGGCGCTGTCAATTTTGAAATGTAACTGCCCTTCAATATAGGCATATAACGATTGATTGACAATTTGTTCTGTAAGTCCTTTAATGAGATTGGCTGAAATGTAGTTTGTTTCAAATGCCATGGGAACACCATCTGCCAAACGAATCCTTTTGATTTCATATACTGGAGCAAACTCCGAAATGGAAAGTTGACTGGCGACTTGTTTTGATGCCGGAATCATTTCAAAATGAATTAACTGACTCCCCGGAGTCATTCCTCGTGTCTTCATATCCTCTGTAAAGCTGGTTAAACCTTGTAGGGGCTGCTCGATTTTCCGCTCTGCAACAAACGTTCCCTTTCCTTGCAAGCGATATAAATAGCCATCATTGACAAGCTGCGTAAAGGCCTGTCTAACTGTCATACGACTGATTTTATATTTTTCAGCGTATTCCCTTTCCGGAGGCAGTGCATCTCCCGGCAGTAGTTCCCCTCTTTCAATTAACTCTTTTATATGCTCTTCCAATTGATAATAAATAGGAATGGGGGAGTTCTTATTAATCATTTTGCCATTAACACCTTTCTCTTTTTACTCGGGACGTTTGTATGTCATAATACCTGCCGTTAACAAGGAAGCTTTAAACCCGCAACAGCCGCTTTATCTGCAATTATTGTAACATAAGGATGTTTTTTCAGAGCAGAGGCTGGGAAATTTTCTGTTAATTCCCCATTCAACAGCTTAAACATGGCATCATTTTTTGATTCTCCAGAAACTAAAAGCAAAATTTCCTTGCTTCTTAATATGGAAGCAATCCCCATGGTAATGGCTTTGGTTGGTACTTCTTTTATATTGTTAAAAAATCTGGCGTTAGCTTGAATAGTTGACTGTGCTAACTGAACGACATGCGTATTGGAACGAAATGAGGTTCCTGGTTCATTAAAGCCGATATGACCGTTTTGGCCAATTCCCAGTAGTTGCAAATCAATTCCGCCATGTTTTTCGATTAAATCGTCATAATAAAGGCATTCAGCTTGCATATCTTTAACATTCCCGCGGGGAATAAAGGTTTTACTTTCATGGATATCGATATGGTTGAACAATTGCTCATTCATAAAATAACGATAGCTGTTTTTATTGTCGCCAGATAGCCCTATATATTCATCCAAATTAAACGTTGTAACGTGTTGATAGGAAGTTCCATTCTTCCGATGATCGGCAATTAAATTTTTGTATGTTCCAACAGGGGTTCCGCCTGTAGCTAAACCAAGTTTTATTCGCGGATTGTTTATAACTTTGTCAATGATATATTCCGCCGCTTTCAGACTCATTTCGGTATAATCTTTGACTTCGATAATTCTCATTTTATTTCTGCCTCCTTTTTAAAAGCAACTGCTCCCCGGCAAAGAGTCATGAAGACTTCCATATTGTTATCAAGAATGACGATATCTGCATCTTTTCCAGCCGCAATGCTGCCTTTCTTGTCATATATATTTAGCTGTTTTGCCGGATTCACGGAAGCCATTTGAACAGCCTCTTCAAGAGTACAGCCTGTAAATGATAGGACATTTTTTACTGCATGTCCCAATTTCAAAATACTGCCGGCTAGAGTGCCATCCGCAAGTACCGCTTTGCCATCTTTCACAGTTACCTCTTGGCCGCCAAGGTCATAATGGCCGTTTTTCAAGCATTTAGCCCGCATCGAGTCAGTAATTAATATAATTCCAGCACTATGTTTTTGTTTAAAGGCCAGTTTGACCATTTCAGGGTGAACGTGCACCCCATCAGCAATCATCTCTGCCTTTAACTCATCATGCAAAAAGGCAGCACCCACTATGCCTGGTTCACGATGATGAAGGCCTCTCATTTGATTGAATAAATGTGTTACATGATTGGCACCGGCTTTAACTGCTTCCCCTACTTCTTCAAAGGTGGCATCCGAATGTCCGATTGAAGCAATAATACCGTTTTCCTTTAAATAACGGACCATCTCTAAACCGCCTGGCCGCTCGGGAGCTAAGGTGACTAGTTTAATCATTCCATTGGATCGTTCTTGCCACTCTTTTAATAATGAAAGATTGGGGTCGATGATGTATTGAGTGGGCTGTGCCCCTGCGCGGCTGGCATTGACAAACGGCCCTTCCAAATGAATCCCAATAATTTCTGCCTGGCCTTTATCAGGTTGTTTGGAAATATAATCACCAGCATTGATAATGGCTTTTTCAATTTGTTCTGGTTCCTGGGTCATTGTAGTGGCTAAAAAGCTTGTTGTTCCTTCACCAGGCAAGGACGACGCCATGTTGTCCAAGGCTTCTTTTGTTGCATCCATCGTATCGGCACCGTTTACTCCATGGATGTGGACATCAATGAATCCTGGTACCGCAATATAATTGGAAGGAACCTCAATTATTTCAAAGTTTTCTTCATTGGAAAGATTCTCTAATCTCCCTATTTCGATGATGTGGTTATTTTTAATTTTTATATATCCTTTTTCAATAATGCGATCTTCTGCATAGATTTTTATATCTTTAATTAAGCTAAGATTATCTTTTGGGTTCATGTTTTCATTACTTCCTTTCAGATTCTCACTTAATATTAGCATTACTATTTTCTAGTTGTCTATACCAATATTTCATTCAAGAAATAAATTGGTAATTATCTAACTATTATAAACGCTGATTTACCAAGTATTTAGATTATTTTAAATAGTGATACTTTTTAAATTGGTATAGACATCTATAATTTAGTGGTGTTATATTTGTAAATGAAAAGCGCTTTCACAAAGATAATCTTTTTAAAGGAGAGAAAACATCATGTTAGGCTTTTTACAACGAATCGGTAAAGCTCTCATGCTCCCTATCGCGGTATTACCTGCAGCAGGATTGCTGCTTCGTTTTGGGCAGCCAGATTTATTGGATATACCGTTTATTGCCAATGCGGGGAATGCTATCTTTGCAAACCTAGCTTTGATATTTGCGATTGGAGTAGCAATGGGATTTGCTAAAGATAATAACGGAGCTGCAGCATTGGCAGGTGCCATTGGGTATTTAGTTTTAACAGAAGGAACAAAAGCAATTGATAAAAATATAAATATGGGTGTCCTTGGAGGGATTCTCACGGGGATTATCGCAGGACTGCTTTACAATCGCTACCGTGATGTGAAGCTTCCTGAGTGGTTAGGATTCTTTAGCGGCAGACGTTTTGTTCCAATTGTTACGTCCGTAGCGATGGTCATTTTAGCGGGTATTGCAGGGTTTGTTTGGCCGCCGATCCAGGATGCCATTAATGGAGTGGGCAACTGGATTATTGGATTGGGCGCCGTAGGCTCCGGTATTTTCGGATTCTTAAACCGCCTGCTTATTCCTTTAGGTTTACACCATGTATTAAACAGCTTATTCTGGTTCCAGTTTGGCGAGTTTCAAGGAAAGGCCGGGGACATTGCCCGCTTCTTCGCAGGCGATCCAACAGCCGGGGGATACATGACTGGATTCTTTCCGATTATGATGTTTGGACTTCCGGCAGCAGCATTCGCCATTATCGCTGCCGCTAAACCGGAAAAGCGAAAAGCAACTTCTGGCATGTTTATCGGCCTAGCGTTAACATCATTCTTAACCGGTATTACCGAACCAATTGAATTTTCTTTCATGTTTATCGCACCACTTCTTTACGGAATTCACGCTGTCTTAACAGGGTTGTCGATGTGGATTACTTCCCTTTTAGGAATTAGGGACGGATTTACTTTCTCGGCAGGTGCGATAGACTATTTGTTAAATTTCAATATCGCTGAAAAACCTATTTTGTTATTAGTTGTCGGCCTTGTTTATGCTGTTATTTATTTCGCTATTTTCTATTTCTTAATTAAGGCACTTGATATTAAAACACCAGGACGTGAAGACGAAGCTGCGGACGAAACTTCAGAAGCTCCAGCTGTTACAACAAATAGAGGCAACAAATATGAAACGATGGCATATCATTTTATCAATGATATCGGCGGTCGAGATAACATTACAGCGATTGATAACTGTACAACCCGCCTGCGCTTAAATGTGAAGGATATGGATAAAGTTAACGATTCTGCCTTGAAAATGCATGGTGCTAAAGGGATCATGAAATTGAATAAAACGAACCTGCAGGTTGTTGTCGGTACTGAGGTTGAATTTGTGGCCGACGCCATGAAGAACATGGATAAGAAGACGGTAAATTTCGATAAAAGTGTGGAAGAAAATACACCGGTAGTTTCAAACCGTCTCCAGCCATTAACTGATAAAGACTTTGTGATGCCGATTGAAGGGGAAATCATCCCGTTAACCGAAGTTCCCGACCAGGTATTCTCGCAAAAAATGATGGGTGACGGCTTTGGCATTGTCCCTGCCAGCGGGGTAGTTGTATCACCTGTAGACGGAGAAATAATGAATGTATTTCCAACAAAGCATGCGATTGGCATCAAATCGAAGCAAGGCTATGAAATCCTTATTCATATTGGCTTAGACACAGTAAATTTAAAAGGCGAAGGCTTTAACGTACTTGTTCACGAGGGCCAGAATATAGTAAAGGGTCAAGAAATTTTGAAGTTTGATTTGGATTTTGTTAAGAAATCAGTACCATCTATAGTAACACCAGTTATTTTTACAAATTTAACAAAATTAAATGTAAAGAAGCTTGGAAATGCAGAACAAGGTAAGAGCGGGATCTTATCAATTGAATAGAAATAAAAGGCTGTTGAAGAACTTTCGACAGCCTTTTATTTCGACCTGTTTCTTTAGTTACTAACACAAAAAGGGGTAATCTATAGAGAATAATCGAAGGAATCTTAGAGGGAAATGTCTCACATTACCATTTATTTGGATATACTTTCTGTTTTGGTTTGCTTACTTTCCAAATGGGGAGAGATACTTGTTTTATTCATGATTTTATTTACACTTCTTAACCATATACTTACCTGAATACCTGATTTACTTACCAACCTTATTTTACAGGGGTAATTCACCCCAAAAAGCCAGGCCGCGAGCCTGGCTCAGGTAACATATGAAATCTTAAAAATACCTTTTTAAAATTTACTCGCTTGATCTCTGGTTTTACTCGTCAAAAGCCAGGATTTACTCGCCAACTTTTGACTTTTCTCGCCTGATTTTAAAATTTACTCGTGCAAATCAAGATTTTACTCGCCAACCCCTAACTCCTGCTGGATGGATGGTAATTTAGGTTTAGATAAAATAAAAATCGCCGAGAAATATATTTTTTCTCGGCAATTTTTTATTTTATCGGTATATCTTGCTGTATAAGGTATATTTATTAACTTTATCCATGCTTACTTCATATCCCATTCCAGGTGTGGTTGGCACGGTGATGGTACCATTTTCAGCAGTGACTTCAGGCTCGATGATGTCTTCTGCCCAGTAAAGTGATGAACCGGCCGTATCCCCTGGAAGGGTAAAGCCAGGCATGGCGGTCATGGCGATATTGTGAGCCCTGCCGACACCTGCTTCGAGCATACCGCCGCACCAAAGAGGGACATTCCGCTCTAGGCAGTAGTCATGGATCTTCTTAGCCTCCGATAAACCGCCAACACGGCCGACCTTTACATTAATAATTTTACAGCTTCCTAATTTCAAAGCCTTTTTTGTATCCTCAAGTGAATGGATACTTTCATCAAGGCAAATTGGCGTATTTAAATTCGCCTGCAATTCAGCATGGTCAATAATATCATTGTACGCCAAAGGCTGTTCAATCATCATTAGATTATAATCATCCAGCGTTTTTAATAAATTCATATCTGCTAATGTGTAAGCGGAATTGGCGTCCGCCATGAGCGGAATATCTGGGAAAACTTTACGAACCTTATCAATTAATTCAACATCCCAGCCCGGCTTAATTTTTAACTTAAAGCGTTTATAGCCTTCTGCACGGCGCTTTTCAATTACATCCAAGGTTGCCTCAATGGAATCCTTGATGCCGATACTTACGCCTACATCGATTGTTTTTTTCGTTCCTCCTAGAACACTAGCTAGAGATGCATTTTGCTCTCTGGCATATAAATCCCAAACAGCCATATTCAAGCATGCCTTCGCCATATAGTTGCCGCGAATATGAGCAAATTTCTCAACAAGTTCTTCTGGATGGTGAAACTCGCTATTTAATAAAATCGGAATCAGAAAATCCTCCAGCATGTGCCAATTGGTTTTGACTGTTTCTTCATTATAGTAAGGAGTCGGCATAGCCACATTCTCAGCCCAGCCAACAAGCCCATCCTCATTGATGATTTCAACAAGGATAAAATCTTTATCATACTCTGCCCCGAAACTTGTTACAAATGGATAAAGCAGATCCATCTTTAAATGTCGCAGGATAACCTGTTTTATTTTCACCTAGTGCCCCCTCCTCAAATTGATATGTATATCATTCATTATTTCATAATTTTTCAAAAAGCCAAACCGCCTTTTTTCGGCGGTTTGGGTGCAAAATTATTCGCGGCTAAAATCACAGTCTTGAAGAGGAACCATTTTGGATTTCTTCGTAATTTTATAACTTAAATACCCCATGATAAATAATGGCAGTCCAATGTAGGAAACAGCAATTCCATACCAGTCAATCTTGTCGCCAATAAAGGCTCCATAGTTGGTGCCGAGCATCGCGACTAAACATAATGCTGTAGCCAAAATTGGGCCTAGAGGGAACCATTTGGCGACATAAGGCAGGTCTTTCAAATCTCTGCCCTGTGCTTTATAAGCTTTTCTAAACCGGTAGTGAGTTACAGAAATAGCTAACCACGAGAGATATCCTGCTAATCCTGCAGCATTTAATAACCAATTATACACCGTTCCGTCGCCAAACAGAGAGGTAAGGAAACATAACATTCCAACTAACGTTGTCAAATAAATGGCGTTAACCGGTACACCGCCTTTACTTACTTTTTTCAAAAATCCAGGTGCTTTGCCTTCCTCAGCAAGTGTCCAAAGGACACGAGAGCCAACATATAAAGAGGAATTCCCTGCCGATAAAACTGAAGTTAGAATTACAGCATTCATAGCAGCAGCAGCAAAAGCAAATCCTGCATGTTTAAACACAAGTGTAAACGGACTGACTGCAATATTTTCCAAATCGCCGCCTAATAAATTTGGATCTTTATAACTGATTAAAGCACCAATAATAATAATCGCTAGAACATAGAACAAAAGAATCCGCCAAAAGATTTGTCTGATGGAACGCGGCATATCTCTTTCCGGATTTTCACTTTCACCCGCAGCAACACCGACCATTTCCGTTCCTTGGAAAGCAAATCCGACTACCATGAAAACACTGAAGATCGCAAAAATGCCGCCTTTAAATGGTGCTTCCCCTTTTGTGAAGTTTTCAAATCCGCCAGTATGACCGCTCATAATTCCGAAAATCATTAATAACCCAATGGCGATGAAAACAATGATCGTGACAACCTTGATAAGTGAAAACCAGAATTCTGCTTCACCATATCCTTTAACAGATAAAATATTTAATGCAAAAATAATAGCTAGAAAACTTGCACTCCATACGATTCCCGGTGTATTTGGAAACCAGTATTTCATGATTAATGAAGACGCAGATAACTCCAAGGCCAGAATGATTGCGTTATTGTACCAATAGTTCCAGCCAACTGCAAACCCAAGAGCGGGGTCCACAAACCTTGCTGAATAGGTGGAAAATGATCCGGAAATCGGAATAAAGGCTGCCATTTCAGCCAAGCTGGTCATTAGGAAATAAACCATGATTCCAGCAATCATATAGGCTGCAAGCGCACCGCCAGGACCAGCATCATGAATGGTTGCACCACTTGCCAAGAATAGGCCGGTACCAATCGTCCCGCCGATCGCAATCATCGTTAAATGTCTGGTTTTAAGCTTACGTTCTAAATGTTCTTTTCCTTGTGGTAAAGTATGAACAACAGCATCCGCTTTACGAGCAGTATTTTGCATAAAACACCTCTTTTTTTAGTATTCTTCTAAAGCTAGTAAAATGGCTTTGGTTATGATTTTCGCGCCATAATACAGTGCGTCTAATTGAAATGTCATCTTGTGATGATGCAGGCCAGAAGCAAGGCCGCAGCCTAATCCCAATCATTGTAGCAGGAAGTCCTGGGTTTTTCACTGTGTATAAATGGAAGTCCTCACCCCCTTGCGAAACAAAGACAGGAACAACCTGTTGGTCCCTGAGAGTATCTTTGATAGCGTTTTCAACAAACTTCATAAGCTCGTCCATTCTTATTTATCTCATGAAAGAACCCTTTCTTTGCGAATTATTCACTAAAAACATTAAAACTTGAATATATTTCTTCTAATCTTTGTTGATGGGTCCGGATCCTCTCCTGGTCTTTTTCATGGATTCCTTCAATAATTAAATCCACTAAGCTAATGACTGATGCAATTGAATTGCTTCCTGTTTGAACATTTTCTTCAGTGGTCAGAACAATATTGGAAATTCTTCCCACTGGAGAAAGCATCCGGTCTGTCACCGCAATTAAAAAAATTCTATTTTCTGCCGCATATTCAGCTAACTTTATGGTTTGAGTGGAGTACCTTGAGAAGGAAAATACAACAACAACAGAATTTTTAGTCAGATTAGATAATTTCTCGATAAAGTCCCCTGTTGGGGAGTACAGGTTTACTTGGTCCCTGATCGAACCAAGCATATAGGAAAACCAATAGGCAGCAGCGTGGGAAAGCATATGCCCGGCGATTAACACTTGGTCTGCCTTTATAAGGGCATCAACTGCTTTCCAAAGCTCCTGGACATTTCTTCTATTAATTAGTTGTTTTAAAATCTGAATTTCGTTCAAGATGACTCTTTTAAAAGGGTCGCTAGTACCAATCGGTATGATGGTCTGCTCGCCTATGGCGGCTTGATTTTCGCGGAGCAGTTCTTCTTGAATGACAGCCTGCATCTCACTAAAGCTTTCAAAGCCCAATGCATACGAAAGACGAATCACTGTGGTTTCACTCACTGCCGCTTGACGGCCGATTTGAAAGGCCGTTTTAAAGGCAGCTTGGTTAAGATGTTCAATCAGGTAGTTGGCCACTTTTTTTTGACCTGTTGACAAACCGGGAAATTTTTCTTTAATTCTTTGTTGAAATGATTGAGAGTCCATTCCTTCACCTCACTGAAGAATGAAGGTAATCCTTCATCTATAATATTTGTTGCAGGAAATCCTTTATTTAAGATTACACTATCACAAATTCATCAAAATTCAAAGAGGAATTTTAATTGTTTGAAAAATTCCACCCCCCTCTAAATCTTGTTAACGAAAGGCTCTTTTCGTAAAGTTTGTTGTTTTTGGGAATAACACTGTCCGTTCCTTTCCGCTACAGTCGCTTGCTTTCCGCGGGGAGGAAGTCGAGCCTCCTCGACGTTCCGTCTCCGGGGTCTCGACCTTTCCTCTATTTCCCGCAGGAGTCAAGCGCCTTTCGCTCCAATCCACTCGGTGTTTTCAATATAGTTAAAAGCAACAATCTCTGAGAAAAGTGCCAAACGAAAAAACGGCAGGTGTCATTGCACCTGCCGTTTTTTATGCAAATACTTCGTTCTCCTCTTTTTGGAAGAAGCTTTTCATGGCGTGGAATACGTCTGCTTTCTGCTTGAGGATATAGTGGCGGAAATGCTCATCTTTGATGTTTTTATAGGCGGACATTAGAGTAGAGTGACGGTTGTATTGATTGACTTCTCCATAACCAAACATATTGGATACCTTCATTAATTCCTCCACCAGCTTTACGCAGCGTGCATTATCTGATGTAAGATTATCTCCGTCTGAAAAGTGGAACGGGTAAATATTATACTTGCGTGGATTGTATTTCGCTTCGATAATCTCTAAGGCTTTTCTGTAGGCAGAGGAGCAGATTGTTCCACCGCTTTCCCCTTTCGAGAAAAAGTCTTCCTCCGATACGACCTTAGCCTCGGTATGGTGGGCAATAAACTCAATTTCAACCGTTTCATATTTCGTCCTTAAGAAACGGGTCATCCAAAAGAAGAAACTTCGTGCCATATATTTTTCCCATATCCCCATCGAACCGCTTGTATCCATCATCGCTAGCACCACAGCCTTAGAATCCGGCTTCACCACTTCATTCCAGGTTTTAAATTTCAAATCCTCTTTATAAATCGGGTGGAATGCCGGTTTCCCGCTCATCGCATTTCTCTTAAAAGCAGTCATCATCGTCCGCTTTTTATCGATATTGCCCATCAGCCCAGTTTTTCGGATATCGTTGAATTCGATGTTTTCAACGAGATGTTCCTGATCTTCTTTTTTCTTTAAATTTGGCAGCTCCAATTGCTTGAAAAGGGCTTCTTCAAGCTCCATTAGAGAAACCTCCGCCTCGAAATAGTCCTCTCCCGCTTGGTCTCCAGCTCCCTGTCCTTTGCCTGGACCTTTTTGACCGCTGTTTGACCCATCACGCGCCACAACGTCCCCTACTTGACTCTCACCGTCACCTTGGCCCACGTGTTTGTTTTTATCATAGTTATATCGAATTTTATATTCGTCCAAAGAACGTATCGGAATTTTTACCACATCTCGACCGTTAGACATGATAATACTCTCTTCTGTAATTAGATCGGGTAAATTATTGCGAATAGCCTCTTGGACTTTTTCCTGATGGCGCTGCTGGTCATCGTGGCCTTTACGGTGGAGGGACCAATCTTCTTTCGAAATCACAAATTGATGGTTATTGTTTGACATTGAAAACCCCTCCTTAATGAAATCTTTCAATTAATCACACATTTTTATCAAAAAACATACAATAACGAGAATGGAAAAATGAAGAGAAATATGGATTACTTTATCCTATGCAGAAAAGGAGAATAATTTACAAATTATTTTGACAATTGGTTTGTTAGCCTACCAAAATGGACGAGCCATTTGTTACCATGGTCCGCTTTGAGTCTTATTCATGTGGTGAAAAAAACAGACTGGCAGAATAACATCCACCAGTCTTTTAACCCTACCTATTTAACAAACTGCCTACATACCGTAATAATTCATTTGCGGATGTTGAATTGTAGCCATGCTCATCAATTAAGCGGGCGACAACCTCGTTAATTTTTTTCAGTTGCTGCTCATCCGGCGTTTTTGTAGAAGTGGTAATCTTCACTACATCTTTCAGGTCAGCAAACAGCTTCTTCTGAATCGCTTCACGGAGACGGTCATGGGAATTATAATCGAACCGTTTACCTTTCCTTGCAAAGGCAGAAATCCGAATTAAGATTTCCTCACGGAAGGCCTTCTTGGCATTCTCCGAAATGCCAATTTGTTCTTCAATCGAACGCATTAGCTTTTCATCCGGATTGATTTCTTCTCCGGTTAACGGATCGCGGAGCTTGGCTTTGTTGCAATAAGCCTCGACGTTATCGAGATAATTATCCATCAGCGTTTTCGCAGACTCTTCATAAGAATAAACGAACGCTTTTTGAACTTCCTTCTTAGCAATATTATCATACTCTTTACGAGCTAAAGAGATATAATTCATATAACGTTCGCGCAGTTCAGCTGTAATCGATGGATGCTGGTCAAGACCGTCCTTCAATGACCTTAACACATCCAATGCATTAATAGACGGCACTTCTTTACGGATAATGGTAGATGAAATACGGTTGATGACGTAACGAGGGTCGATTCCGCTCATACCTTCATCCGGATATTCCTTCTTAAGTTCATCCACATCGGCGGAATTAAATCCTTCGACACTTTGGCCGTCATAAAGGCGCATTTTCTTAATGAGATCAATATCGCCCTTTTTCGGTTCCTTCAGCCGTGTTAGAATCGTAAACATCGCTGCTACCTTTAATGTATGCGGTGCGATATGAACATCGGAAACATCACTTTCACGGATCATTTTTTCATAAATCCGCTCTTCTTGGGAAGCCTTTAAGTTATACGGAATTGGCATGACGATAATCCGTGAATGCAAGGCTTCATTTTTCTTGTTGGAGATGAAGGAGCGGTATTCGGTTTCGTTGGTATGGGCGACAATAAGCTCATCGGCACTGATGAGCGCAAATCTTCCCGCCTTGAAATTCCCCTCTTGGGTTAACGATAATAAATGCCATAGGAATTTCTCATCACATTTCAGCATTTCCTGGAATTCCATCATCCCGCGGTTAGCCTTATTTAATTCCCCGTCAAAACGGTAAGCACGCGGATCTGATTCAGAACCAAATTCTGCAATCGTTGAAAAATCAATACTGCCTGTTAAGTCGGCAATATCCTGCGACTTTGGATCAGATGGGCTAAATGTCCCAATACCGGTTCGCTTATCTTCCGAGAAAAAGATTCTTTCTACCTGAACATCTTCAATGCGGCCGCCGTACTCCTGCTCTAACCGCATCATATTTAGCGGTGATAGATTTCCTTCAATTCTGATTCCATATTCATCAAAGAAATCCTGCCGAAGATGATGAGGAATCAAATGGAGCGGATCTTCATGCATCGGGCAGCCTTTAATGGCAAATACCGAACCGCGATCGGTATGGGAGTACTTTTCCAATCCTCTTTTTAACATCGTTACAAGAGTAGATTTTCCTCCACTTACCGGTCCCATTAACAGCAGGATCCGTTTCCTGACATCGAGCCTTTTAGCAGCCGGATGGAAGTATTCCTCCACCAATCGCTCTAAGGCTTCTTCCAATCCGAATAACTCATTGCTAAAGAAATTATATTTCTTCGTCCCGTTTACTTCTTCAATTCCGGCATCCTTAACCATATTATAAACTCGAGAATGTGCAGACTGTGCAACCCATGGCTTTTCCTTTAACAATTCCAAATAATCAGCAAACGTTCCTTCCCAGCGAAGTTTCTCTTCTTCTTCTCGGTACCTCTCGATTTTTTTTAGAATGTCCATAAGGCCCTCCCCCTGTAGTTAATCAGAGACGATTAATATACTCTATGCACCTTAACAATCGAACATGCGTAACCAAGACGTTTTACTCTTTCTTTTTCTTTTTTTTTCACGATCTTGCCCTTTTCATTTTTGGAAGTTAGGCTATAATAATTATATGTGTATAAAATGAAAACTTGATTAAAGAAGGGGGATATACATAATGGGTACTTTTCTAGTCATTTTAGTAATGATCGCATTTTTAACAGCTATTTTCACTTCTGGATTCAACGACAAACCAGGTTCGAATAAATAAAAAAAGACTGCCCCGGCAGTCTTTTTTTATTTAAGGTTTGGATAATGCTGCTGGCGCAATGCCTCGTAAATGACAACCGCTGCGGTATTGGACAGGTTTAACGAACGTACATTGTCATTCATAGGAATCCTTAAGGCAAGGTCCTTATTTTTGTCAATGACGTCTTTCGGCAGGCCGGTGGTTTCGCGGCCAAAAATAAAATAATAATCCTTGGCGGTATCGCTGTAGTCAAAGGTTGAATACGGTTTTGTGCCGAATTTCGTTACATAAAAAAATTCGCCGCCAGCATTTTTTTCAAAAAATTCATCTAATGAATCGTAGTAAAGCATGTTTACAAATTCCCAATAGTCTAGCCCTGCTCTTTTCAGCATTTTGTCTTCTAAAGAAAAGCCTAATGGCCCAATTAAGTGTAAGTTAGTATTAGTGGCAGCACAGGTACGTGCGATATTACCGCTGTTAGATGGGTTTTCTGGCTGGTATAGGACAACGTGCACTGACATGAATTTCACCTCAAATAAAAACTCTAAGAGCTATTATACCACTTTTTCAAGAATTGGACCTTAGCCGTCAATAATAGAATAAAACTTATATTTAATGTTTGGCGTGTAGGCGGAAGAATCTTCATATGCCCAGTACCGCATCCGACTGTTGTACGTATGGGCATTGACGAGCGGCATCCCGTACGCATCCCTGCCCGTTACGATCGTATTATGATTAAACCTGCCGTCCCCTTCAAAATCATAGCAAATGATATCTCCCAATGTTAACTGGTCGGGGCTTGAAACCTCTTGTGCTCTTAGCCCTAGCTTCGATTGCGCAAAATACATTTTGAGAGAGTGGGCCACTGCCCAACTGAAGCTCCAATTTTGATTTCGCAGCCACCATCCTGTGCCCCGGTTTGGAAAGCCCCGCATTGGAGCTTCCCCAGCATGAAGGCATTGCGAGATAAAGTTGGTACAGTCGTTTTCAAATTTTTTATAGGTGGGATTATAGCTGTTCCACCAGCGTTCTGCGTACTGGACAGCTTTGAGTCGGTTATATTGGTAGTTGATTCGTTCTTCATTGGATTCAGCGGGCCCGGCTTCGGATGGGGGCGGGTTTTCATGTTGATTCTCCTGATAGAGTGGCGGGTGGATTTCTTCATCCATAATTAAGGCCCCCTGATAAAACTTTGCCATTCTTTCTTCTGTCTCTTCCTCAAGATATAGACTTCCTTTTTGTTTGATTAAATATTGATAATGGGCAAGGTATTTCACCTGCTGGAAATCATCTTCATCTGCGGTGGTAAGGATTTTTCCAGTCGCTTTCACCTTAACGATTTCCGCCGACCTTTTTGAGAGAGTTTCCCGTTTCTGCTCGGCTTTTGGAAAAAAGTCTTTGGCATTTCGCTGGCTGGCTACGAATTGCTGCACCCTGAACTCGAAAAGCTGCTGAAGGGCATCACGCATTTGGCTTTTCACTCCTTTCACTTTCATACATATGAAAGGAAGCGGGATAAAATAAAGAATCTGTACATTTTCATTCGGGAATTTAATTATTTTGGGTTTATTTTCCTAGTAATGCGGGGCTTTCTTGACTGATAGGCCGTAATTTATGAAAGTACATATCTTCACATACTCTAGATGATACTGATATGTTGCTTTTACCTATTAGCTTAATCTTCTATTTACTGCACTCATGGGGTTAAGTACAATCCTAATAAATTATTCACGACAAAAATATATTAATGATGGCTTCAGAGAGGTCGGTGTATATCTTAGGAGATTTTTTCGAAAAATACACAAAGGAGGTGTAAGAAATGAGGCATATTTTAAGAATTGTCTTGAAGTTTATTGCAGCTGTTGTTGTACTGGGTATTATAGATGCATTGGGCTACGATTTGGGTGCTTCTGATATCCTGGGCATTTCAGCAGTTTTAGCTATTGTTAGTTATGTATTGGGCGACTTATTTATTTTACGAGCTACAAATAACACAGTGGCAACGATTGCTGATTTTGTCTTATCGTTTGTCATTCTCTACCTAATGATCGATAATATGACCGCTGAGGATGACGTATTTTCCGCTTCACTTATTGGCTCGATTGTGATCACTGCTTTTGAAATCTTCTTTCATCGCTTATTAGGAAGAGAACCTGGCAAACAGGCCTCCAATCAGCGGCAAACCATCCAAGCTGGAAGACCACAATTTCAAACAGAAGCGTCTTCTGAATTAACTCCTGTTAAACAGGATGTAAGAAGTGCTCAACGGGACACGTCTCAGGAGGACCAGAATAAACAATAATAGTCTGAAAAAGCGTACATTCCAAATGAATGTACGTTTTTTCGAAAATACGAATTATTTCCATTAATCAATTTTCACATCAAATGTTGATGAAATTATATATACTCGGCAATTTACCCATCCAAATTTAAGTGTGAATTCCGTGCAAACGGTATACACAACAAAAAAATGAGTGCAAATAAATACACTCATTTTAATTAACATTTATAATATTTTCGATAATAAACAAAACACGTTAAGCAGTTATCTGCTCTTTATATCATTTAAAAAAATGCAACCCATTTTCAATCTCTTTCCGAACTTCGATGTCAGCTTCTTGTTCAAGCGCTTTTTCTAATGCTGCCAGCGCTGCTTCTCCGCCAATCTTGCCAAGCGCCCAGGCCGCTGTCCCTCTAGCAACGGGACTCGCCTCGTTTTCAAGAACTTCAATTAGGTCGTCAATTGCCGTCTCATCTTTAAAATGGGCCAGCGCAATCATCGCATTTCGCTGAATTGGCTTCTTTCCTCTCCATGATCCCGCCAAATAGCCAAAGCGATTTTTAAATTCGCGATTGCTTAATTTTAAAATTGGCTTCAGCAAGGGTTTTACCGCCTCAGGATCCGGCTCCATTTCGCCATGAAAATGAAAGTTTTTTCCCTTGTTATGCGGGCACGAGGTCTGGCAGGAATCGCAGCCATAGATACGATTACCGATTTTCTCGCGGAACTCGTCAGGAATAAATCCCTTCGTCTGCGTTAAAAAAGAAACACAACGATGCGCATTAATCTGACCACCTTGGATTAATGCTCCCGTCGGACACGCCTCAAGGCATTTCGTACAGGAGCCGCATTGATCTTCAACTAAAGAATCCGGTTCGAAAGGAATACTCGTTATCATTTCACCTAAATAGACATACGAACCGAACTCAGGGGTAATAATGGCACAATTTTTACCGCTCCAGCCAATACCCGCCCGCTCGGCAACAGCCCGGTCCGAAAGCTCGCCCGTATCGACCATCGATTTCAGCCGTGCTTCCGGAAGCTTCATTAAAATAAATTCCTCAAGCTTCTTTAGACGGTCCTTTATAATATGATGATAATCTTGCCCCCACGATGCGCGGGCATAAATTCCCCGCCGTTCTCCCTTTTTACTCTGGACACGGTTTGTCATTTTAGAGGGGTATGCTAACGCAATCGAAATAATCGACTGAGCACCTTCCATTAATAATGTCGGCGTGGTCCGCTTTTCAATATCAGGCTCTTCAAAGCCTGATTGGTAGCCCAGGTCCTGCTGGCGGATTAAGCGATTTTTCAATTCCATGAATGGGTCAGCGGTGGTAAATCCGATTTTATCGATGCCGATATCTTTGCTGTAAGCTATAACTTCTTGCTTTAGTTTTCGAAAGTCCAATGGTTCAACCTCCCTTCAAAGGATTTTGATCTATAAAAAGTTGTTTAATTATTATCAGCCGTCTATCTATGATAAACTATTTTCAAATAAATTTGGAGGTGGAATCCTTGGAAATACAGGTTTCTTCGGAAATAACAGAGCTAATCCCCAATTTTAAAGTCGGTGTAATCGAATATAGCAATATTACAGTGAGCGAATCGCCGCAGATGCTAAAGGGGCGGCTTCGGCTTTTTCAGGAATCAATCTTTTTTGACTTAGAAGGAAAAAATGTCACGGAACTTCCAGGGATCCAGGAATGGCGTAATGTTTTTAAGAAGACGGGAAAGGATCCGAACAGGTATCGCCACTCGGCCGAAGCTTTGTTCAGGAGGGTAAAAAAACAAAATTACTTTGCATCCGGACAGAGTGCGGTTGACCTATATAATTTTTTCTCGCTTCAATATCAGGTGCCAATTGGCCTTTACGATCAGGATTTCTTGCAGGAACCAGTGGAAATTCGCATTGGAAAAACCGGTGAGGAATATATAGGATTAAACGGCAGAACCAATTCCCTTGAGTGTCTTATTTTAACCTCTGACGCAAATGGTCCATTTGGAAGTCCGTTTGTGGATTCAGAAAGAACCGCCGTCACCAATACAACGAAAAATGCTTTGCAAATCATTTACCAAAGACCTTCAACAGATATGGAAAATGCTAAAAAGCTGACAGAGTCATTGATGAACATGTTTGTCCAGATCCATGGCGGTGAAGCCTCTTATCGAATTCTTGGAGGCAAATAAAAATAAAACGCAGCGCAACGTTCTTTGCGAAACGGTACACTGCGTTGGTTACTATGTAATGGAGCGGGTGATGAGAATCGAACTCACAACAACAGCTTGGAAGGCTGTGGTTTTACCACTAAACTACACCCGCATATCAAAAACTTTAAAATATTTATGAACAAATTCGACCTTTATAATATTACATATTTCACAAACTTTCGTCAAGAGAAAAACACGAATTTTGTCGAATTTTTTTTAATGATAAAAACAGGCCTGCTTAGCCCGCCATCTCCTTCATGTTTGAGGAAATTATTTTCCCTTTTAATAATGAACTGAATATAGTATTTTTGTAGAATAGAAAATAATACTAGATTTTCAGGAGAACATATGTGGAGAAACAAAAATGTATGGATTATATTATCCGGGGAGTTTATAGCCGGGCTTGGCCTATGGCTTGGGATTATTGGAAATTTGGAATTTATGCAGGCAAAACTGCCCTCTGATTTCTTAAAGTCTCTTTTACTTGCCAGCGGTCTTCTTGCGGGAGTAGCAGTGGGGCCATACGCAGGCAGGCTCACAGACCGGGCGAGCAAGAAAACAGTCATGCTATTTGCTGGATTGGTCAGGGTTATGAGTGTGGTTTTTATGCTAATTGCCATTGCCACCGAGTCGATTTGGTGGATGGCCGTTTTCCTGGTGCTGCTGCAAATTTCTGCTGCCTTCTATTTTCCCGCCTTACAAGCAGCGATTCCGCTTGTCGTCGAGGAGAAAGAGCTGATCCGATTAAACGGTGTTCATATGAATGTTTCAACTTTATCGCGAATTATCGGTACTGCGGCAGCCGGTTTATTGATTGTAATCATGCCCTTATTCATTCTTTATTTAGGCTCTTTAATTGCTTATATCGTATTACTGGTCCTGACGTGGTTCTTAGACATTGATGAAGGTCAGTACATTCAGCAAGCGAAGATTAGTACATTAGAGAAAACAGGGTTCAAGGACGTTTTCCCATTAATTCAAAGGCTGCCGATTGTCTTTATGACCCTTATTATGACGCTGGTACCGGTACTTTTTCTTGGCGGTTTCAATTTGCTGGTGATCAATATCAGCGAGATTCAGGATAGTGCAGCCATCAAAGGCTGGATTTACACGGCAGAGGGAACATTTTTTATGATTGGTGCTTTTTTTATTAAGCAGATTAGTGACAAAATTTCACCGTACTTGATTTTGTTCGCTTGTTCATTCTTGATTGGGGTATCGCAGTTCCTTCTCTTTTTCGCTGATAATCAAGTCATCACAGTCGCGGCTTTTGCGGTGTTTGGTTTTGCTGTTGGCTGCTTTTTTCCAACAGCAGCAACCATCTTTCAAACAAAGGTACCGAAGGAGTTCCATGGACGTTTCTTCTCTTTCCGGAATATGCTGGACAGGGTCAGCTTCCAGGTGGTCCTCCTCCTTTCCGGCTTCTTGCTGGACTTGATTGGCTTGCAGAACATGTGCGTCCTATTTGGTGCGATATCCTTTACCGTCACAACAATCTTCTATATACGAAACAAACACATCCAAACCCGATTACTCGAAAAAAACAATTAAGCAAAAAAGGCACGTGCCCACTCATTGTGGATCGTGCCTTTTACTTTACACTGGGAATGTCCACCCCACACGGCCAAATATCCACGAACAGTGCCTGGCACCATTTTCCTAAAAATGGGTGGTCGAATAGATAGGCTTCAGTTCTTTTTCTGGTTGGATATAGGCTTTTGCGCTGTTGACGGCTGTGGGTCCTTCTGCGAATCCGCCTGCAATGAGGTGGAGTTTATTTTGATAATTGGCGATATCCCCAGCCGCGAAGATTCCCTCCATGCTCGTTTGCATGAACTGGTCTACTTTGAGGCCGCCTTTTTCAAATTCCAAGCCCCACTTTTTAATAGGACCTAAGTCGATTGCAAATCCATGGTTCACAAGGATTTCATCAACCTCAATCACTTGCTGTTCTCCTGTTTCCATATTTTTCACAGAAACACCTGTTAGCTTTTGACCATCCCCATAAAGATTTTCAAGAACACATGGAGTCATAATCTTTGCAGTGGAGTTTCTCAGGTTGGTAATGTACCGTTCAAGTCCGGAAAACTCATGACGCCGATGTACGACTGTTACATGTTTGGCTATCGGCAGCAGTTCATTTGCCCAATCCAAGGCCGAATTCCCTCCTCCTGAGATTAAAACGTGTTTATCCTTGAAATGCTTCATCGATTCCACGGTATAATGCAGGTTCCGCCCTTCATACTTGTCAGCTTCCTCGGTATCAAGCTTGGCACTTTTCAGTGCTCCGAATCCAGTGGCCAAGATGATCGTTCTCGTATGGTGCTTTTCTCCGTTATGGCTGGTTAATAGAAACGTTCCATCCTCTAACCGTTCCAACCCGACTACTTGTTGGTTTAAAACAATCGTCGGGTCAAAGGTTCTTGCCTGGTCCGCCAATTGCTTAATCAAATCCTCACCTGTTATCGCCGGAATGCCGCCAATATCCCGTATTGTTTTTTCAGGATAAAAATATGAGACCTTCCCCCCTAGATAGGGCAAGTATTCAATAATCTTTGTTTCCATTTCCCGCATTCCGCAATAAAAGGCGGTGAATAGACCAATTGGCCCTCCGCCAATGATGGTCACATCAAATAATTTCATTGTTTTCTCCGTCCATTCCCAAGATTAAAGATTAACTACCTTTTGTTTATTTGGATGCTGTTCCTTTTGAATTAAATCATAAGAAAGGCAGACAGGCTTTTTTGTTCGTGGATCTTTTACTATTTCAGCATCAATTTGAAAAACCTCTTTTAACACTTCTGAGGTCATCACTTCTTCAGCTGTTCCCTCTTTCACCAATTTTCCGGCGCGCATAGCCGCCATATGGTGTGAAAAACGGGCAGCATGATTAAGATCATGAATCACCATAACAATCGTTCGCCCTTCTTCTTGATTTAGTGTTTCCAGCAGCTGCAAGATCTCTAGTTGATGGGCCATATCCAGGTACGTTGTTGGTTCATCTAAAAGCAACAGGTCCGTTTCTTGAGCGATCGCCATCGCGATCCAGGCACGCTGCCGCTGTCCTCCCGATAGCGCATCGACTGATTGGCCCGCAAACTCCATTAATCTTGTCTTCTTCAACGCCCACTCAACAACATCCTTGTCCTTATCCGACAGTCTTCCAAAGCCGCTTTGATGAGGGGAACGCCCAAATGAAACTAACTCATATACGGTTAAACCGCTTGGTGCCTCAGGACTTTGCGGTAAGACTGCCATCTTCTTGGCAATTTCCTTTGTTGGAATCTTATGAATCATTTTCCCATCAAGATAAATGCTGCCCGATTTTGCTGGATGAACACGGGCAATTGTTTTTAAAATGGTTGATTTACCACAGCCATTTGCCCCAATAATCGTGGTAATTTCCCCTTTATTAATTTGCAAATTTAAACCTTCTACTATGACTTTATCTCCGTAGCCGATTTGCAGATTTTCGGTAGAAAGTGAAACCATCATTCGTTCCCCCTATCTTGCCTTCATTAACAAATATATAAAATATGGTGCGCTAAAAATGGCCACAACAATCCCTACAGGTATTTGGGTCGGTGCCAGCAGATTTTTGCCTAGCGTGTCAGCCAATAACACCAAGAATGAACCTAAGATAGCTGTCACCGGAAGCATCAGCTGATGCCTCGGTCCGACTAATCTTCTTGCAATATGCGGGGCCACCATACCGAGAAAAGCAATTCCTCCTCCGGCTGCCACACTAAATCCGGCCAAACCTACGGCAACGAGAAGCAGCAGCCTCCGTTGATTTTCCACCCTGATTCCAAGTCCAGTTGCCACCTGATCACCCAAATTTAATTGATTCAAAATGTGTCCTTTATATACAGCAAACACAAGGAGCAACAGAATTAATGGCGTCAGTACACTGACCATTCTCCAATTTGCTCCCCAGATATCGCCGGAAAGCCAGACAGCTGCCTGCATAAAATCTTGCGGATTCATTTTTAATTGAAAAATCACAATCGCTGCACCGAAGCCGGAATTCACTCCAATCCCAACTAAGATTAAGCGAACCGGGTCAATCCCTTTTTTCCAGGCAATCACATAAATCAGAAGTGCTGCGATAACAGCTCCAACCAAGGCAAAAAGGGGCATTAAGAAAATCCCCAATGTACTAATATCATTCATGGTGCCTTGAAAAAAATAAATGAATAATATCACCGCGAAACCAGCACCTGTATTAATACCCAGTATTCCCGGGTCCGCCAAATCATTTTTGGAAACTCCCTGGAGAATCGCCCCTGCCACCGCTAATCCTGCACCGATCAGCAGGGATAAAATCATTCGGGGAAGCCGGAAATCCACTAAAACCAGCTGATCACGAGCTGTCCCCATCCCAACAAGAGTCTTAAATACATCTAGGGGAGCAATACGAACGACACCCAAATTTAAGCTAACGATAAACATTATGATTGTCAGCAAAAACATTGTAATAATCGTGGTAATAAACTTTTGATGTTTTGTTTTCAGAACATTCATTACAGCCCTCTCCTTTCCCCGCGTGCCAGGTATAAGAAATAGGGAACGCCAATTAGAGCTGTAATGGCTCCAACCGGGGTTTCGAAGGGTGCATTCACCATTCTTGCAACAATATCAGACACGACTAGCAACAGCCCTCCGAATACAGCCGATAAAGGGATAATCCAGCGGTAATCAGAACCGATCATAAACCTGACAATATGAGGGATGACCAGCCCAATAAACCCTACTGCTCCTGCAACCGATACAGCAGCCCCTGTTAAAACCAAAACAACAATCACGCCGAGCGTTTTTACCAGCAGGGTATTTTGTCCAAGACCTTTTGATACTTCTTCTCCCAAACTTAAAATGGTAACCGACCGGGAAATATACATGGCAAGCAAAAGCCCTATACAACCCGCTCCAAGCAAAATTTTGACCGAACCCCAATTAATCGATGTTAAACCGCCCGCATACCAAAAACTCATATCTTTGGCCACCTGAAAATGAAGAGCTATAGCATTGGAAAGTGCACTTAGCATCGCACCGACAGCTACACCGGCAAGAGCAAGTTTAACCGGCGTCAGACCGCCTTTTGAAAAGGCACCAATCATGAACACAACAATGACCCCAAACCCTGCCCCTGCAAAAGATGCAAATGTAAGAGATAAAATGGTGGCAGCCGGGAAAAGGGCAAGCGTAAGGACTAAGGCAAACGCAGCCCCTTCTGTTACTCCCATGATTGAGGGAGATGCTAGCGGGTTGCGGGTTAATCCTTGCATTAAAGCACCAGAAACGGCAAGAAACGCTCCTATTAAAACCGCCCCTATTGCTCTTGGCAATCTAATTTCTTGAATAATTTGATGTGAGGTAAAATTTGGGTTAAATCGGCTAATCGCTTCCCATACTGTTGCCAGTTTTATGTCGGCAGCACCATAAGCAATCGATAAGCCAATGGAGAGTATGATTAGAAAAATCCCTAATACGAGAAAAATTGACCCTTTAAAGGATGTTCTCAATGCTTTTTTTTTGTAATCGTGATGTGTTAAAGTGGCATTGTCATTCAAAAATGAACACCCTTTCTCTATGTAAAAAACAATGAATTAGTAGTTTAAAATAATGATAATCATTATCATTAAGTATAAGCAGAGGTCTTATATTTTTCAATATGTAAGTAGGAAAAAATAAATATCCCATAAATCCCCTTCAATATTTATTCATAATTTGGGGATAATTTTATCGAATCTAGTATTGACTGATTATTTGAAAATGATTATCATTTGCATTATAAGAACTGGGATATACAGTACATAGGAGGCAAAACAAAATGTTAAACAAACGCTTTTATTTATCTTTTACTTTAATAATAATGTTATTTATCGTAACAGCCTGTAATAATACGGATCAGTCCCAGCCAAGCCAGAATGGAAATGATAAAAAAACCGAAACCACGTTAACGGATGCCATGGGAAAAGTGACGGTTCCAGCTAATCCAAAGCGGATTCTTGCACCTTATTTGGAAGATTCTCTCGTTGCATTGGGTGTAAAACCTGTGGCTCAATGGTCCATCGGAGATACTGTTTTAGACTATTTACAGCCAGAGCTAAAAGGTGTTCCGAAAATTGGCTGGGACCTGCCGCTTGAACAAACAATCAGCAACAACCCGGATTTAATCATCTTCAGTTCACCAACAGCCATACAAAAAGGACAATACGAAGAATATAAGAAAGTGGCGCCGACTTACGTATTTAAGGATGAGGTAAGTGGAGATTGGCGGAAACAGCTTACACAAATGGGAGACATCTTAAATAAACAGCAAGAGGCCAAGGATGCACTTGCAAAGTATGACGAAAAGATTAAAGACGCAAAGTCTAAAGTCCAGGTATCAATTGGTGATGAAACAGCAGCAATTATTTGGGTAATGGCCGATAAATTTTACCTAATGGAAAACAACAGATTCGCCGCAAATGTTTTATATAAAGATTTAGGCGTAAAACAGCCCGCTTTTGTAGAAAATTTAGGTCCTGCTGCAGCACAATGGGACCCAATAGCACTTGAAAAACTACCGGAAATTAAAGCGGACCACATCTTCCTGATCAGCAAAAAAGGCGAAGCAGGCCTAGAGATATTAGAGAAAAGCTCTATTTGGAACGGACTTGACGCAGTGAAAAATGGCCATGTATACGAAATGAACGACCCAAGCAACTGGACCATCAACGGACTAATCGCCAACGAAAAAACCGGAGACGAAGTTGTAAAAGCATTAACCAAATAAGTATAGTGCAAATTATAGAAAAAGCGTCGGTTCACCCCACGTACACTGACGCTTTTGTTTTTATTCATTGCCCCATTTTTAAACGCATCAGTTGTTTGAAAAGAAAATCTGTCTGCACAGCCACTACTACGACTCCCCTTCTTAGGATTTTGATAAAAAAAAGACTCACCCAATTACACCTGCAGCAATTGTGTGAATCTCCAGTTTATCCTTCACTTTGATTAACTTAATAAGGATATATAAGTGGACCTTAAAGTTTGTCAACGCTTACTTTTATTTAACTAGCAGTCGTTAATTCAGTAATATGGACTAATTCCACATTATATAAAGAGTCTATTTCTTTAATTTCGCAATAACCGGAAGTGTACCTGTAGATAATTTCATAAACTTTTCCCTTGTATCTAACATGTGTGTTTTGCTTCAATAGACTCACCTCAATAATATTTATTAATTTAGTTATATAATTTTTTTAGAGAAGAAACTATAAGCCATTTATACAAATTTTTTAATGAAGCTATTACTTTTGTAGGGTTTTTGGTGAAAAATAATTGAACATATTGTTATTTATGCAAAAAACGTCTTTACCTTTTCGTAAAGAAGTCCATATCCATCTATTAATCTAATTTAATACTGCAGCAATGGTCCTTCCTGCAACACGGCCTGTGAACAGACATCCACCCAAAAAAGTCCCTTCAAGAGCACGATAGCCATGGACACCGCCGCCGCCAAATCCTGATACTTCACCGGCAGCGTAAAGGCCTGGAACCGGATTGCCCGATTCATTCAAAACCCTTCCTGATAAATCTGTTTGCACCCCCCCTAATGTTTTCCGACTAACGATATTCAAGCGAACCGCGATCAGCGGGCCGTTTTTCGGGTCGAGGATTTTGTGTGGCGGTGCCACACGGATTAACTTATCACCGATATAATGACGCGCCCCGCGCATTGCTGTAATCTGAAGGTCTTTCGTAAATTTATTTTCAATTTCACGATCTCGTGCTTTTATTTGGCTTTCGATATCCGTGAAATTCAATAAATTACCCCCAGTCAGGTTATTCATTCCTTTGACCAGATCAGCCAAATTATCCGCGATGACAAAGTCCTCTCCTTTGTCCATAAAGGCTTTTACCGGAGCAGGAGCATCGCCAATTGCTCTCCCTAACACCTTTCGAATACTTTTACCCGTTAAATCTGGATTTTGTTCTGACCCGGATAAAGCAAATTCCTTTTTAATAATTTTTTTCGTTAAAATAAACCAGGAGTAATCATAGCCCGTCTGTTTGATGGCTTCTAAAGTGCCCAGTGTGTCGAAGCCTGGAAAGTTTGGAGCCTGAAAACGCTGACCGCGAGCGTCCAACCAAATGGAGGAAGGTCCGGGCAGAATCCGAATGCCATGCTTGCTCCATATCGGATTCCAGTTTTTGATTCCCTCCGTGTAGTGCCACATGCGGTCGCGATTGACAATGCGGCCGCCAGCTGCCTCGGTAATAGCGAGCATCCGGCCGTCAACATGAGCAGGTACGCCTGAGAGCATTTGTTTAGGAGGTTCGCCCAGCCTGCTTGGCCAATTTTTTCGAATCAATTCGTGGTTTCCACCAATACCGCCGCTTGAAACTAATACGGCCTGGGCACTGTATTCAAAGCTGCCTGCAACTTCCCTGCTGCTATCCTCCCCGCGGGCGGTGGAACTATTGACAAGAACAGAACCACTTACGCCTGTAGCAGCACCATTACTTGTAATCAGATTGTCCACCCGATGACGCGGACGGAACTGAACCAGCCCATTTTTCATGTGCTCACGGACACGACGTTCAAATGGCTCGATAATACCGGGACCGGTTCCCCAGACGATATGGAAACGCGGCACGGAGTTCCCATGACCCTCTGCAAGATAGCCGCCACGTTCAGCCCAGCCCACAACCGGAAAGAAGCGTACACCCATCTCATGCAGCCACGTGCGCTTTTCCCCAGCAGAAAAATCAATGTAAGCTTCTGCCCATTTACGTCCCCAATAATCCTCATCGTCTTCCCGGTCGAATCCCGCCGCCCCAAGCCAATCCTGCCAGGCTAGCTCTTTAGAATCCTTGATCCCCATTCGTCGCTGCTCTGGGGAATCTATTAAAAACAGACCGCCAAACGACCACCAGGCCTGTCCTCCCATCGAGGCATCGGGCTCTTGGTCCAAGAGCAGCACTTTTTTCCCGGCATCAGCAATCTCTGCCGTTGCTGTCAATCCGGCAAGTCCGGCACCTACCACAATTACGTCAAACTCCATTCGGCTTTCCTCCATTCATTATCTGTTATAATTTTCAGATAATGATATGTTACCATCTTTTTTGAGTTTTTTTAATAATCATCAGAAAATACATAGTTTTGCAGTATTGAGTAACTAGCTTGATACCTTGTGTCATTACCTTATGATAGCAAGTAATAATGTAAAAGAATATTATTAGTAGGCGATACCTACACGTGAATTAATATAATTGTTACTTTCAATCTGCTTATACGTAAATTCTGCTGTATCCGATACGGATATTTTAACTCCATTCACCGGCAAAAAATCACGTTCCACACGATATTCACCCAAACTTTCTCCATCCGGTAAATACGTAGGACATACAATAGTCCATTCGAGTGTTGATTGTTTTAGCATTTCGTAAACTTTATGATGCTCTTCTGCTGCACGAGTTGATTTACGTTTTGATTCACTTGATTGATATCGCAGTAAATTTGGGGTAGTTCTACTTTGCAGGATACCCGCAGTTCCTATAGTAATAAACCGTTGTATACCTTCGTTTTCCATTGCTGCGATAATATGTGGTATACTTTCAGACAAAGTTGCTGCCCCATCAGTATTTAACGCACTAATAACTACATCAACCCCTTCCATTGCACGTATGATATCCTCTTTGTTTAAAACATTTCCTTGAATAATAGTTAAATTTTCATTATTTATTTGAATCTTCTCTGGAGTACGGACTAATGCAGTTACATGATGTCCGTCATGTAGAGCATAATTAACTATTTGACCTCCAACTCGTCCAGTTGCACCTAAAATAAAAATATTCAAAAGTAAAATCCTCCTTATTACGAATACAAACATAACACTAAACTATAAATGCTATTATTTATTCTTTTGCTCTTTTCGTAAAGTTTGTTGTTTTTGGGAATAACACTGTCCGTTCCTTTCCGCTACAGGCGCTCAGCAAACCCGCGGGGAGGAAGTCGAGCCTCCTCGACGTTCCGTCTGCGGGGTCTCGACCTTTCCTCTATTTCCCGCAGGAGTCAAGCACCTTTCGCTCCAATCCACTCAGTGTTTTCAATATAGTTAAAAGCAACAATCTCTGAGAAAAGAGCCATTCTTTTTTAACCTATGCGGGATGACTATTAAGTATATAAATTCAAATTTCTTAAATGAAGTAGAAAAGAGACAATCATTTTACAATTATATAATGCAGAATCCCATGAGTACTGACAGGGAAGGCGTAAGCGTCAATTTTCCAAACATAAAAAAACAAACGAATTCCTTTTGGCTATTTTAAGTTAGCTAAGACCTTCTTCCCCTTTTCTTAACAATTTCAAAAAAATGGATGTAAGCCTTTCCCTCTTTTTTATTTTCTTCATACCTTATTACTACCGAAAAGTAAGGGAGGTATATAGATGGCAGATGGTGCAGGATTCGGTTCTGGATTTGCGCTGATTGTTGTATTGTTTATCCTTTTAATTATCGTCGGTGCTTCGTTTGTCGGCGGATACGGTGGCTATGGCGGCTTTTATTACTAGGTCGGTTTATTTAATTTAATAAAGGGGGGATTTTATAATGTTCGGATATGGCGGATTTGGCGGATATGGCTATGGCGGTTATGGCTATGGAGGCGGTGCTTTTGTTCTAATCGTTGTATTGTTCATTCTTTTAATCATTGTTGGCGCAGCTTGCTTTTATTGATTAAATAATACGCTTTCACATTTATAAAAATACAAAAGGTCAACTCTCAGCACGAATCGAAGAAGTTGACCTTTTGTTTGCTATTTTATTTTGTCAAATAGACATTTGCACCTTTTACTTAGAGACACGGTCATTTATTCTGTGGCTATTTCTTTTTAAATAGGATTTAGCCTTGTCAGGAAAAACAGTCAAGCATATCTTATTGTAAGCCATAGCTTTACAAGCATATGAATTACCTGCCATTAAGAAAGAAGTCTCTGCCCAAGACTTCCTTCTTTTTGTTATGGGTAGAATTCTTCTTCAACGCGATTTTTTGTGATTTTCATTTTAATCCTTTTTGACATTTGACCATTAAAAATTTAAATGGAGGTTTATTTTCCATATTCTTATGTGGCTCAATAATTTCCGAAATTTCTATCAGTCCATATTTTCCAAACTCTTGTTTGATTGAGTCAGAATCATAAAAAAACAGTGTTACCCCATCTTTTGTCTCGAAATAGTCTTTCCCCATTTGTTGGCCCTTTCCATACATTGGGGCTTCTTTGGAAATCGCAGTAAAAATCATATAACCGTTTGGCTTTAACTGATTATAGCAATCATTTATAAACTCCTCTCTCTCACGATGATTCAATAAATGAATAAGTGCATGACAAAATATCCCGTCATAAAGTTTGTTATCAAAAGGCATATCGGTTACTGAACCATGAAAAATACTAAAATTAAGCCCATTTTGCCTTGCCAAATCGATCGCTGTTTTTGAAATCTCAATACCTGTTACATTTATTCCGTTATCAATAAAAACCTTTGCATTCCTGCCATATCCAATACCAGGAATTAATATATCCTTCACTTTCTTTTCAAGGAAAAACTCCTTTGTTAAGATGGCGGAGTCTGAAGGTTCAAATCCCCACATCATTTGATTTTCTATAAAACTTGATTCCCAAAATTCAGTCATACCTCAAGTCTCCTATACAAAACATTAACCATTATTTATTCTCGAAATTATATCAAATTTCAACATTAATTTAAAACATCCCCAATTCAATATAGATTGAAAATGTCTGATTTTATTTATTTGGAAGCCCTGAGGGATTTCAAAAAAAGCAAAAGGTCAACTTGCACTGTTTGAGTAACTTTGTGATTTCGGATGTAAAAAGGCAGTAAAAACCTCGCTAACTCTGAGCCTTGTATAACAAAGTAAAACACACTGCGAAATCCAGTGTGTTTACATTGATAATTCATTGTTTGCACTTTTAAAGTTAACCCGTAAAATAACTACTCCTTTGGTAAATCCTTATGTTCATATTTTAAAAGCTTACTGGTAATGGAGGGTTTTGCTGGCCCGTCGGGATGGCTATCGACGATCACACCGAAGGTTAGAGTATCAGTCCCTAATGGTTTCTCGTTGGCAGGAATGACATTCACCTTTACAATAAATGGATATTCCTCGTTTTCGCCTGTTACTTGAGGCTCTGTCACCTCAACAACATTGTAGTTTTTCTCCCAGTCAAATGCCATACCAGAAATGTTTTGATCTTTATAAAACTCTCTTACAGATAGAATGATATCCTTGTGAATTAAATTAAGCATAAAATGTTTTAAATGTTGTTCTTGAGTCACATCATTCGTTACATTATACAAATCATCTTGTAAACCGTTCATATTGTACTCTTCTCCTTTTACAACACTTGGTATAGCTAAAAACAACAACATGAAGGGCAGGATTAAAATATTTTTCACACGTATCACCTCCTGAAAAATATTATTTGTTCGATACGGCAATTGGAATATATACATCTGCAAATCCTTTATTTAAATCAATTTTTTTATTATTAACCCGACAGCTAATCCAGGTATCACAAATAATATTGGAAGCCAAACAGGTCCAAATAATACCCCAAAAATCGTCAATTTTGATGAATAAATACAACCAACTGTTACAAAATAGGCTGAAAAAACAAACGGAAGATAAGAATGCTTTTCTTTTCCACCACCTGCATCTTTAAAGGCATCCCACATGGCAAAAAAATATAAACATGGATAAAACATTAACCATTGATAATTAGTTTGTTCAATCGCCCTTTTTATTTCTCCTTGAAAACTTAACATAATGATGGTATTAAAATTACTTTGAACATTAATTAGAAACTCTAAAAACACAAAAACTATGCCTTTTATTGGCTTACCATTTAGAAATTGACCAAATCCTGGGAGTGCAATACTCCATAACAACGCTTCTATACTATTCGCCACATCGTTCTATTCCTTTTCTACATTTCTTTTTCGACTAGCTATCAATTAGTCGTTGTTCAAGCTGTTTAAATTGTATCTTAAGTCCTGTCATAAGCTTTTGGCGGAGATTCCAACCATCCTTTATCAATTAAGATATTCATGCCGTCATCGACAAATAAGCCAATGTTTACTAGTGTTCTTATATATAACATATCGATATCTCTTCTTGCAGTTACCGCCAGTGAGTTACCGAATGCCCTAATCTTCATTGCGAACATATCCACTTTATGAAACAGCATTATTTTATCGGAAAAAGGGGGATATGTAGAAGTTGTAACCAAATGACCAAGGTAACCAGGCGATTGTATTTGCTCAATGTGCAGTTTCTCCTTATATTGCTTTACAGCCTTATCAGTCATGTCTAAACCTCTTTTAAATAAAGCTCTTATCTTTTCATCTTGAACTATTTGATGAAAACCCAATAATAATGCCATACTTGTTGTGTTATTCTCAATGTTATCCCAAAGATGAATGATTTCTAATGCCTGTAATGGCCGGACATTCCCAAGAAAACCAGTTGTGTAACTTTGTTTATCAATTTTATCAACTCCATCTGGTGTAGGAATGATAGGAGGCTTAGGAATAAACTTATTTTCAATTAAAACATTATTAATTTGCCCTAATAGGACTGTAGTACATTCATTACAATAAATGAAGAACTCTCTTATATCCTCTCTCAATACCAATGGAACTGCTACTGCGTAAAGGCTCATACCTGCCTTTGCCGCATATTTTAAATAATGAGCATAAAATTCATCTAGGTATAAGCGAGGGGCCCCAAGATTGACATCATCTTTAGTAAATCCAATAGGTATAGGGAAATTTTCTTTATTAAAAAATTCTTCTATCCGCTGCATGAAATCCCTGGATAGGGCTAAACCATTTTCCAATAGCAGCCTAATATCTTCATCATCACAATGTTGAAGAAAATAACTCAAGATTTGAATGGACATACTGTTTCCCATATAAGTAGCCCAGAGTTTACCCATTTCAAAAGTCGTGAAAGGTTGGGCAGCATCTAACTCACTTAAACTTATACCCAGTGGTTTCATTACATTCATTGGATTTAATCCTCTATCCGTGGTCATAAGTAATCTCCTTTTCCCGCATTTGCGCTTATGATTTCCATTGGATATTAATTTAATTCCAATAAATATGACCGTTCACTTATAACGGTAATGAAAAAAGGACTGAGAAAACAGTTTATTTTGTATTTACTGACAAGAGGTTAAACATTGAGGATATTTTGTTTTAAAATGAAAATAGACTAGTAGAATTTAAAAGACAATTTAATTTACGAGGGGTATCGGTATTTATTTAAAACAGCTGAACTTTTCATCTATAGCTTCACGACTTTTGCCAAGAGACCTTTGTTCCGTGTATTTATATGCTTCAACCATTTTTATTTTTAAGACAAAAGTTGGACATATTATTCGTAGGAGGTGATATGGTGGCTGACAAAAACAAAACTTCCGAACAAATAGAAAGAGACAGTCAATTAGATAGATACAACAACGATCGACATAATGTTAATGCTAGTGAGGCAGCGGCTCTAGAACCAGAAATTCCAAGAATTAATACGGAAAATCTTTAACAGCAAGAATATTATTCAAACATTTGAAATAGCATACCGAATAACAAACTAATACTTGACCTTTCAACGCTTGGATCTATGAATCCAAGCGTTATTAATTGTAATATGCTTTATTTCTCTTCCACTCGTTATTTGTTTAATCATTTTGATATATAGAAAAGTGATATCGATACATTAATTTTTAGTATTGTAGCACGCAGCTAAAAACAGATAAGATAAAAATATAATAAAATTATTATAATTGAAGGTGAAAATTTGAATAAAAATCCTTTTTTATTTTTGATTGGAGGAATTTTTTCATTAATGATTGCGATGGGAATTGGAAGGTTTGCTTATACTCCAATCTTACCGCTCATGCAGGAGGCTCTTGCCTTTACTGATGCAGCTGCGGGCTACCTCGCTTCAAGCAATTATGCAGGGTACTTTGCCGGGGCTTTTTTAGCAGGAGTTCTCCCTTTGAAAAAGCATAGAACAATTTATTTAAGAATTAGTCTTGCGGTAAGTATTATTACCACTTGCTTGATGGGGCTGACTCACTCCTACACTCTGATGCTCATCATTCGCTTTATTTCAGGAGTGTCTAGTTCATTCATTTTTGTATTAGCTTCAAGTATTGTTCTAGATAAACTGGCCATTGCAGGAAAAACAAATTGGGCAGGCTATTTTTACTCAGGGGTAGGCTTTGGAATCTTTTTTTCGACACTCTTTATACCGAGTTTTAACGATTTATTTATGTGGGACGGTGTATGGATAGGGCTAGCCATTTTAGGCGGTATCCTTACTATCTTCGTATGGTTTTGGCTTAAAGATTCCCCAAACACGAAGGAAAAAAAGGCTAACCAAATGGTTACTATACAAGCTCCACCCCTAAAATGGCTTCCTTGGTTAATTATTGCCTATGGACTAGAAGGGTTAGGGTATATTGTTACAGGTACATTTATTGTGTCAATTGTTGAAAAGACCTCAATTTTCAGCATTGACCCTGCAATTGTCTGGATGGTTGTTGGTTTAGGTGCAATTCCCTCATGTATCGTTTGGTCAACCCTTGCAAAAAAATGGGGCTTTGTAAAATCATTAGTGATTTCGATGATTCTCCAATCAATCGGAATTGCACTGCCCGTTTTCTGGTTGACCCAATCCAGTATAATGATCAGTGCATTATTATTTGGGGCAACTTTTATGGGGATTACCACACTCGCCACAACATTAGCACGCCAAATGAGTCCATCAAATAGCAGTCGAATTATTGGTTACCTTACCGCCATTTATGCTGCCGGTCAAATGATTGGACCAACAATCGCTGGAATTCTATTATCTTATACTCAAAGTTTTAATACAGCGTTAATCGGAGCTGCTAGTGTAGTATTCATTGGATCTATGTTACTTGTAAGTGGTATTCGATTTGATCGAATGCCACACTCAGAATCATCGTCTATAAAAGCAAACTGAAAGAGAGAGATTAGGAAACTTTGACCCGCCTCATCACTCATATTTATAAAAATTCGGCTTAACTTTTCACCTGCACAGCCCACGATTACACGACTTTTGCCGTGTAATCGTGGGCTGTGTTTCAAAATGTGTTTCAAGCTAGTTTAAAGCCCTATAACGCCCGAACGGGATTGTGACCTTTCGTTCAGGTGGTTATGAGGGGCTTCATTACGCCCGGACCGAAAAGTGACCTCAGCCCAGGTAGTTTTGACGCCATAAACCGAAGGAGTCCCTTAACAGGCGATTTCCTAAACCAAATAATTACCTATACTCTCTCAAACATTCCACCTATCATCTCAATCGATTTTTCCAACCGTTCTTGATAGGTCCCGCTGATGCTTACAAATTCGATTCCGTTTCCTTTTAATAATTCCTTCAAACGGAGATTATTTTCTTCTCGGACCGTTTGTTCTCCATGTACCCTTAATCCGTCATCCACCCATTTGACGTCAGGCTCTAAAAATAGGCATAGATGATACTGTTGAATCCGGGCGATTTCATCCAAGACCTGTTGATGTCTCTTGTTATACAGTTCGGAGTAAAATTGAGTGACCGCGGCTTCAGTGTCAATAAAGACGATTTTATTTGCCTGTTTAATAGCTTCATATTCTTTCAGTTTATGTCCATAGGCAATGATTGGGTAATCCTCCTCTAAAATAACTCCATCACAGCCTCCTAAATCTTCACAGTACTCTCTACCGTATTCTTTTACATAAGTCGTATTATAGATGAGCGCTAGATTCCTCGTAAGTGTTGATTTCCCACAGCTTTCGGTCCCTAAAATGACGACCTTTTTAATGAAATAGGGCTTCGCTACGTCAGGTATGTAATCCCAATAATGGAAGACTCCTTTATTCCTGATCTGCGTTGCCGAGATGGGACATTGTTCCCTTTTTTCATCAATCAAGATGTGTTCAGCCTTAGGATAGAGCTCTTTAAAAATCGCGTCATAGTCGATTTCAGAGCTAAATACCACAGCGATTTCCTTCCCGATCACCTCGCTTATTTTTAAGGCCCCTTCCTTCCAATTGTAATCCTTATCACCGTCATGATCCTCTACTTCCACGACCTTGACGTGTTCCATCTCCTTCGTCAGTTGAAAAAGCCAACGCAGCCGGACCCGACTTGGAATATAGGAAAGCTTGCTTCCCTTACATAATGCCTCATCCCTTTTTTGACTATGTGACAAGACCACATACAATTCATCGACCATCGTGGAAGCTTTGATGATGGCGTACACATGACCTTGATGCAAAGGCAAAAACTTTCCACCGTAAAATCCAATCTTCTTCATAACACCCCTTCTCCCTTCTGCTGTTTATAAACTTTAGACCAGTTGTAATAGCCGTATATACTGTTGATCAGAAAAGCGGACCACATCACAAGCATGGAGACATCGTTCCCATCTTGTAAAATTAATGCCTTTATCCAAAGGGCAATCGAAAGCACATTCACCGCAATCCAAAATAACCACTGTTCAGTTAATCTTTTTAACATGAGCAATTGGGCAATAACCGATAATGTCGTTGAAGCAGAATCGATCCAGACTACATTGCCTCCTATTTTTTCGAGCAGGTAAGCGTATAGAACAAAGATAACCAAAAATATGGAAAGCGTAATGGCCCACCCTTTTTTCGTCAAAGAACTGACTTGAATTTCTTCCCCTTTAACTGTGTGATCCGTTTTATGTTGCTTCCATAAATAGATACCAACGAACTGCAGCGGGAAATAAAACAGGGCATTAAGCATGACCTCACCAAATAGACCATAACCGTAAGAAATGTAGGCATAGGTTCCGGTTTGGATAATACCGAAATAGTAATTGCTCACCTTCCCTTTGGCGACCAACACAACACAAAGCATGCCTGAAATGGAGGTAATTAACCCAAGAATCGTATCGTCCCAGACAAAAAACAAATACACATTCACGAGTGTAAACGTAACAAGCCATAGCTTTTCAAATAGGGTCCAGTCTTTCAGGATCTTCATCTTTTATCTCCCCTTCATAGGAATTGATTAACAAATTGTTAATTGTAACGAAGAAAAAAATTAGTATTTTGCATTATAAATGGATACATACGGATCAAAATCATTAAAACGGTAGAGCTGTGCTTTATTCTTTGACCACCGATTAGTTTTTTGCGGCTCTCCATCCTTCTCTACTTTTTCAATAAATGGGAGAGTTGGGGCCTTTCTAAAAAATTGAGCATCAAGCTTTAGCCAAGGCTCATCCATGACAGTCAGCAAAACCCCTTGCAGCTCAGAAAGGACAAATTCCTTTGGTAAAAAGTTTTTGGCGAGCGTTGTTAAAGACATATCCTTTTTGATAAACCACAAAGCATCGTCAATTATTTGCTTGTGATCAAAAGCTAGGTTCAACTGAAACACTTCATCCATCGAGAATAATTCTACCTCCGCTGCATCGTCTGCAGCCCTCCTTTTGACCAGCTTATTTTCTGGAACAATCGCATAATGGGCATTCGAAATAATCCAGCCCCGCTTGTCACGGCCAAATTGGTCATATACGCCAAAGTGCTTGATTTTTAATCCTGCTACACCCGTTTCCTCTCTTAACTCGCGAACAGCTGCATCATAGGCAGTTTCCTCATGTCTAATAAAGCCGCCGGGCAAAGCCCATTTCCCCCCCTCGATATTGGGGCAGCCTTCTTTTGTCCGCTCTGCTCGTTTAATCAGCATGATTTTTAATGTTTTTTGAGGCGGCTTATAAGGGCCCACTTCCGTTGAAATAATCGTAAAAACGGCAATATCACTCGTATATCCATCAGGAGTTCGATATTTATTCACATCATAGTTTAACAAAGCTTCGTTCACCTATTTCTGTTGTTTTATTAATTAACATTTTGTTAATTGTTATTTGTATTATATCACTTGTTACCACTTCATGTTACATAAATAGTTCGACAAAATGAGAGAATTAACAAAGGATAATATTGGCAATTTTTGTTGACAGAATACTATAATATAAATGGATAATAGATTAGGGTGAGGAGGATGGAAATGGCGACAATCGATTTGCAGAAGAAATCAGTGAAGATTGTTTTAGAAAAGAAGAATTTAGTAAAGGTAACTGCTCGAGTCGGGTTGGTCCTCGATATTACCGGTTCCATGAGAAACTTGTATAAAAACGGGACTGTTCAGAGAGTGGTCGAGCGGATTTTAGCGATCGCTGCTCAGTTTGATGATGATGGCGTGTTGGATATTTGGGTTTATGATAATGAATTCTCCCGGTTAAAGCCTGTGACTGAAAGGGATTTTGAAGGCTATGTGAATCGCATTATTCTCGAGGATGCATTAGTACATAAATTCGGAAGAAATGAAGAATTGCCTGTTATGAAGGACGTGTTGAAAAAGTATCTTGAAGAAGATCCCTCACCTGCCCCGGCCTATATCGTGTTTATCAATGACGGCGGCTGCAAAAAGTCGATTAAGTCATTAATCGAAAGCTCGGCAAAGTATCCGGTCTTTTGGCAGTTTGTCGGCATCGGAAATGGGAACTTTGATTTTCTTAGGACACTAGATACTTTGGAAGGTCGAGTGGTCGACAACGCCAATTTCTTGCATATTGAAGAAATCGATAACATTCCAGATCATCAACTTTATGAATCATTGTTAAATGAGTTCCCTAGCTGGCTTAAAGACGCACGTCAAAAAGGGATCATTAAAGAGTCAGAACCGAAGCCGCCATCAAACACACCATCTGAACAACAAGAAGAAAGGAAATCAGGTTTTTGGAATAAAGTTTTTGGACGATAAGGAATCAGCAGAAAAAACCCCAGCGCATATTAGCGCTGGGTTTTTCATTAATGCCTCAAACTCTAATTCGGGTTTTATAAAATAATACTTACAATTGCACCCGAAAGAATGCTGACCAGTGTGGCTCCGTATAACAGTTTCAACCCGAAACGGGCGACCACGTTGCCCTGCTTTTCATTCAAACTTTTAACAGCACCGGTTATAATGCCGATAGATGAAAAGTTGGCGAAGGAAACGAGAAATACGGAAAGAATCCCGAGTGTCCGGTCACTGAAGTGGTGAGTGTCCTTAGACAAGTCCAACATTGCGACGAATTCATTGGTCACCAGCTTCGTTGCCATAATACCCCCAGCACTGACTGCCTCAGATAATGGAATCCCCATAATAAAGGCAATAGGGGCAAAGACATACCCTAATAATTGCTGAAAAGAAATGCTGAACAGCAACTCAAACACATTATTAATGGCAGCCATTAGCGCAATAAATCCAATCAGCATCGCACCGACAATAACAGCAACCTTAAATCCATCCAGGATATACTCACCCAGCATTTCGAAAAAGGTCTGTTTCTCCACATTTTGAATCTCCAAAATATCTTCACTTGGCTTTACCTCGTAAGGATTGATGAGCGATGCAACGATAAAACCGCCGAATAAATTTAGAACTAAAGCTGTGACTACATATTTCGGCTCCAGCATCGTCATATAGGCCCCTACAATCGACATCGATACAGTCGACATGGCCGAAGCACAGAGCGTATATAGACGCTTTTTTGAAAGCATGCCCAGTTGCTTTTTTACCGTAATGAAAACCTCCGATTGCACGACCATTAACGATGCAACCGCATTATACGATTCCAGCTTTCCCATGCCATTCACCTTACTTAACAGCCATCCGATTCCCCTCATAAAGATCGGGAGAATTTTCAAATATTGAAGGATTCCTATTAATACAGAAATGAAGACTATTGGCAGCAGCACGGTTAAGAAGAATGGTGCCTCTCCTTTATTCGCCATTCCGCCAAACACAAAGGAAACTCCTTCATTTGCATAGTCAAGCAATTTGCTGAATACTTTTGAAATACCCTGGATGATGATAAAGCCAAACTCAGTATTTAACAGCAATACGGATAAGGTTAGTTGAATAGCAATCATCACAATAATGGGTATAAATTTTACCTTTTTTCGATTCGAGCTTGCTAACCAAGCAGCAAACACGACAATTAGAATACCAATGAGTGAAATAATATAGTGCAATTTTTACCTCCTGATGCGTTGAAACATTATGTACGGGTTCCCTTCCCGATTGTATATAGTGTTGTAACCATCTATCTCCGCAGAAAGCATTGGTATATTTTGTTCATATATTATTAAAATAATTAATAGAATGATTTGAGTTGAATAGGGCTTTAAAAAGAGGAGTGAGTTAGTGATTAATCTAGTAAAAGGAAAGCTTTTTTAAGCGTAGAGGCACATTGAAATGTTATACGCAACCGATCAAGTGATATTCCAAAATGTTCAGTCGCATATAGCGAGGCTATAAATTTAATCCTGTTATTAGAGCAGTTTTTATTTCCGGCCAGCTACTCATGCCATGCAGCTGGCCTAGCTTTACGCAAAATAAAAAGCACTCACATATATATTGAGTGCTTTTTGATACCGGTGGTCGGGGTCGAACCGACACTCCTCACGGAACACGATTTTGAGTCGTGCGCGTCTGCCAATTCCGCCACACCGGCATAATATGGAGGCGGCAACCGGATTCGAACCGGTGGTAAAGGTGTTGCAGACCTGTGCCTTACCACTTGGCTATGCCGCCATATTGTTTGGAGCGGAAGACGGGATTCGAACCCGCGACCCCCACCTTGGCAAGGTGGTGTTCTACCACTGAACTACTTCCGCATATTGACTGGGCTAGCAGGATTCGAACCTACGAATGACGGAGTCAAAGTCCGTTGCCTTACCGCTTGGCTATAGCCCAATAATACAACATTTTCACTAATTCATCAATAGAAAGTTAATGGGGCGGCTGATGGGAATCGAACCCACGAATGTCGGAACCACAATCCGATGCGTTAACCACTTCGCCACAACCGCCATTACAGCATTGGCAGGGGTAGTAGGAATCGAACCCACACCAAAGGTTTTGGAGACCTTCGTTCTACCTTTAAACTATACCCCTAAAAATGGTGGAGGGGGACGGATTCGAACCGCCGAACCCTGAGGGAGCGGATTTACAGTCCGCCGCGTTTAGCCACTTCGCTACCCCTCCATCTATATATGCACTTGCTGCTTGCAAGTGCCGGCAAGAGGACTTGAACCCCCAACCTACTGATTACGATTCAGTTGCTCTACCGATTGAGCTATACCGGCAAAATTGAATCAATATGGTGGCTCAGGACGGAATCGAACCGCCGACACAAGGATTTTCAGTCCTTTGCTCTACCGACTGAGCTACTGAGCCAAATTTAAATGATTTCCTATAACTAATTCCAGATAAGTTCTTTCTCACAGATTGCTGCAGAAGCTTATTCGATGATGTGAGCAATATGCTCTACCGGCTGAACTGCTGAGCTATCATAAATGGCGGTCTGGACGGGACTCGAACCCGCGACCTCCTGCGTGACAGGCAGGCATTCTAACCAACTGAACTACCAGACCGAATTGCGGGGGCAGGATTTGAACCTGCGACCTTCGGGTTATGAGCCCGACGAGCTACCGGACTGCTCCACCCCGCGATAATATTATGGTGGAGGATGACGGGATCGAACCGCCGACCCTCTGCTTGTAAGGCAGATGCTCTCCCAGCTGAGCTAATCCTCCGTTAAATGGTGACCCCTACGGGATTCGAACCCGTGTTACCGCCGTGAAAGGGCGGTGTCTTAACCGCTTGACCAAGGGGCCGTTTTAAAAAAAGTTTATAATGGCGGAGAGCAAGGGATTTGAACCCTTGATACGCGGTTAACGTATACACGATTTCCAATCGTGCTCCTTCGGCCACTCGGACAGCTCTCCATAAATGGCTCCGCAGGTAGGACTCGAACCTACGACCGATCGGTTAACAGCCGATAGCTCTACCACTGAGCTACTGCGGAATAATATAACAGCCTGGCAGCGTCCTACTCTCACAGGGGCTTTCGCCCCAACTACCATCGGCGCTGAGAAGCTTAACTTCTGTGTTCGGGATGGGAACAGGTGTGACCTTCTCGCCATTACCGCCAGACCATTTATCAGACACTATTTTATTATAATATCTTTTTCATATTTTGCAAGAGGAAATTCAAAAATTTTTCATTCCCTCAAAACTA
>NZ_AP038276.1:560000-1290000 GCF_055385255.1 Neobacillus sp. S1227 | reverse complement strand
GTAGATCACCTGGTTTCGGGTCTACGACTACATACTATTTCGCCCTATTCAGACTCGCTTTCGCTGCGGCTCCGTCTCTTCAACTTAACCTCGCATGCAATCGTAACTCGCCGGTTCATTCTACAAAAGGCACGCCATCACCCATGAACGGGCTCTGACTACTTGTAGGCACACGGTTTCAGGTTCTCTTTCACTCCCCTTCCGGGGTGCTTTTCACCTTTCCCTCACGGTACTGGTTCACTATCGGTCACTAGGGAGTATTTAGCCTTGGGAGATGGTCCTCCCTGCTTCCGACCGGATTTCACGTGTCCGGCCGTACTCAGGATCCACTCAGGAGGGAACGAAGTTTCGACTACAGGGCTTTTACCTTCTATGGCCGGCCTTTCCAGACCGCTTCATCTACCCCGTTCCTTTGTAACTCCATGTTGAGTGTCCTACAACCCCGAAAGGCAAGCCTTTCGGTTTGGGCTGTTCCCGTTTCGCTCGCCGCTACTCAGGGAATCGCGTTTGCTTTCTCTTCCTCCGGGTACTTAGATGTTTCAGTTCCCCGGGTCTGCCATCAATACCCTATGTATTCAGGTAAAGATACTGTTCCATTACGAACAGTGGGTTTCCCCATTCGGAAATCTCCGGATTGGCGCTTACTTACAGCTCCCCGAAGCATATCGGTGTTAGTCCCGTCCTTCATCGGCTCCTAGTGCCAAGGCATTCACCGTGCGCCCTTTCTAACTTAACCTAAAAGGTTTTTACTCTTAAAAATAAGAGAGAAAAACTAAAATGGCGATTACTCGGTTCTTACTTGGTTACTTCTTCTTTTACGATTATCTAGTTTTCAAGGAACAAAAAGTTTTGAGAGATAATTCCCTCAAAACTAAACAAACAAGAAACAGTCAACCTTATTATCAGCCCTAAAGGGCTGCATTATCCTTAGAAAGGAGGTGATCCAGCCGCACCTTCCGATACGGCTACCTTGTTACGACTTCACCCCAATCATCTGTCCCACCTTAGGCGGCTGGCTCCTTACGGTTACCCCACCGACTTCGGGTGTTACAAACTCTCGTGGTGTGACGGGCGGTGTGTACAAGGCCCGGGAACGTATTCACCGCGGCATGCTGATCCGCGATTACTAGCGATTCCGGCTTCATGCAGGCGAGTTGCAGCCTGCAATCCGAACTGAGAATAGTTTTATGGGATTGGCTCCACCTCGCGGCTTCGCTGCCCTTTGTACCATCCATTGTAGCACGTGTGTAGCCCAGGTCATAAGGGGCATGATGATTTGACGTCATCCCCACCTTCCTCCGGTTTGTCACCGGCAGTCACCTTAGAGTGCCCAACTGAATGCTGGCAACTAAGATCAAGGGTTGCGCTCGTTGCGGGACTTAACCCAACATCTCACGACACGAGCTGACGACAACCATGCACCACCTGTCACTCTGTCCCCCGAAGGGGAAATTCCTATCTCTAGGAGTGTCAGAGGATGTCAAGACCTGGTAAGGTTCTTCGCGTTGCTTCGAATTAAACCACATGCTCCACCGCTTGTGCGGGCCCCCGTCAATTCCTTTGAGTTTCAGCCTTGCGGCCGTACTCCCCAGGCGGAGTGCTTAATGCGTTAGCTGCAGCACTAAAGGGCGGAAACCCTCTAACACTTAGCACTCATCGTTTACGGCGTGGACTACCAGGGTATCTAATCCTGTTTGCTCCCCACGCTTTCGCGCCTCAGCGTCAGTTACAGACCAGAAAGCCGCCTTCGCCACTGGTGTTCCTCCACATCTCTACGCATTTCACCGCTACACGTGGAATTCCGCTTTCCTCTTCTGCACTCAAGTCCCCCAGTTTCCAATGACCCTCCACGGTTGAGCCGTGGGCTTTCACATCAGACTTAAAGGACCGCCTGCGCGCGCTTTACGCCCAATAATTCCGGACAACGCTTGCCACCTACGTATTACCGCGGCTGCTGGCACGTAGTTAGCCGTGGCTTTCTGGTCAGGTACCGTCAAGGTACCGGCAGTTACTCCGATACTTGTTCTTCCCTGACAACAGAGCTTTACGACCCGAAGGCCTTCATCGCTCACGCGGCGTTGCTCCATCAGACTTTCGTCCATTGTGGAAGATTCCCTACTGCTGCCTCCCGTAGGAGTCTGGGCCGTGTCTCAGTCCCAGTGTGGCCGATCACCCTCTCAGGTCGGCTACGCATCGTCGCCTTGGTGAGCCGTTACCTCACCAACTAGCTAATGCGCCGCGGGCCCATCTGTAAGTGTCAGCCGAAACCGACTTTCAACCTTCCCTCATGCGAGGGAAGAAATTATCCGGTATTAGCTCCGGTTTCCCGAAGTTATCCCAGTCTTACAGGCAGGTTGCCCACGTGTTACTCACCCGTCCGCCGCTAATCAACAGGAGCAAGCTCCTATTGATTCGCTCGACTTGCATGTATTAGGCACGCCGCCAGCGTTCGTCCTGAGCCAGGATCAAACTCTCCAATAAAGTTGAGTCGATTAGCTCAAAAATGTTACGTTGGCTTCGCTTCTTTCGAAACGAATATTATTGTTTGTTGACGTTTTTGTTTGTTTAGTTTTCAAAGAACTATCTTGCGCGACGCTCAAAAGCGACTTTATCAATATAACACATGGTGTTTGTTAATGTCAACACCTTTTTTAAAAACCGTCTACTGCGGAAAACCTTTTAAAAATGTTTCGCAGCGACGGTTATTAATATATCAAGTATTCACGAAAAGGTCAATAGCTTTATTTATTTTTTTACGATAGTTTTTGACTGACTCGATAACAGCGGTGAAAAACACCCTGTCCCTTTGTCTCAACATTAACGATTTCTAATAAATGTTTTTCAATTAAGTATTCAAGCAGAACTGACATATCTACGGAATATGGAATCAATTCCGGTTCACTCATGATTTCACTAAACATCCAATGTTCTTTTTTACTTAAAACGTCTATTAAGTGGGAAGAACCGATGTGGGTTCTCGAGTGAATCAAAAATTCACTGGCAAGGAATAAAAGCTCGAGCCTTTGTTCCAATGTTTCCTCGCTTACAACTAGCTCAACATATAATTTATAAATTTCCGGTTCAATTTGTTTCACTTGCTGCCAAACCGTCAGTTCAGGATGAAGGCCATTTTCAATAATCGCTAATCTCGCCAAATGATGCAGGGAGTGAACGACATAATTATAAGCATCCAAATACTGTTTATTTTCAAAAAGCGCTTTCCCATCCACATAACGGCGGATTAACTTCGCAAATTCCAATCCCATTTTAATTTTTCGGCCGTGAAACGGAAATTCCTCTAGTTCCTTTTTTAGATTTGCTACATATTCATTACGGTCAAATAAGATTTTTGAATGATGAAGCCATTCAAAAATCTTTCGGTTGCTGCCTAATAAAATCCATTCTTGCAGCTGAGCCTCGGTGATAATATGCATGGCGGCTTTATTGTCATTATACGCGTAATGTTTTGTATAAACAGGCTGATCTGCTTCTTTCACAATCATTAATAGAATCGCATCAAACGAATCCGTCGTTTGACTTGACCGCTGTTTCTTTTCTACCAATAAAATCCCCAGCGTATTTAATTGGCTTGCCCTTTCTTGATAAATGGGCCGAAGAATGTCTTCCATTCTCTATACCTCCATTTTTCTAGCTAGCAATATATGTTCGACAGGAAGAAGAAATATCCTTCTAAATTCTAAGACAAAATTCGACATTCTTCCGCGGATCCTTTTTTCTCGATGGAGAATTGTGGTATAGTTTGTCTAGGAGGGAGAATCATGGCAAAATATTCGAGTAAAATAAATAAAATTAGAACGTTCGCATTGTCGTTGATCTTTGTTGGCTTTATCGTTATGTATGCTGGTATCTATTTTCGTACTTCACCACTTATTATGACCATCTTTATGATTTTTGGTCTGCTTTTTATTATCGCCAGCACGGTTGTTTATTTCTGGATTGGTATGTTGTCAACCAAAACCATTCAGGTCAAATGTCCTGGCTGCGGCAAACCGACTAAAATGCTCGGCAGGGTAGATATGTGCATGCACTGCCGCGAACCTTTGACTCTAGATAAAGCTCTGGAAGGCAAAGAATTTGACGAAACTTATAATAAAAATAAAATGAAATAGAGGGGAGACCAGCAATCGGTCATCCCCTTTTTTATTAGCAAAAAACCGATTCCAATAAGAATCGGCTGCATTTTGGGCATAGATTAATGAACTTCTTTTGCAGAACAGTCCGGGCAAGTGCCGTAAATTTCCATGCGGTGATTAGCTACTTTAAAACCGGTGACATGTGTTGCCAAATGCTCAACTTCATCCAGACCTGGATAGTGGAAATCAACTATTTTCCCGCATTCCTCGCAAATCACGTGGTAGTGATGGGAGGTGACAAAATCAAAGCGGCTGGATGCATCTCCATAGGTCAATTCTTTAACAAGGCCTACTTCACGAAATACTCGTAAGTTATTGTAAACCGTTGCCACACTCATATTCGGGAATTTGCCCTCTAACGCTTTATAGATTTCATCGGCAGTAGGATGTGACATCGAGCTTATTAAATATTCAAGTATCGCATGACGTTGCGGAGTAATACGCACCCCTGTATCCTTTAAGGTATCCAACGCTTCTTTTAATTGATTCATCGCCATGCACCTCTTTTCTAAAAGATATTCTTACATTGTAATTGTTATAATTAGTTTACTAGGTAATTTGTACTTTTGTCAATATTGTAATGCTACAAACACCAAAGTTCATCAACTATGTAATGTTAATTCAGATGCTCCCAACTGATGATTAACAAATCTCGCCGTGACAAACAATAAGTCGGAAAGACGGTTTAAATACGCCAACACAAGTGGATTAACATCTTCCCCTAATCCGACGGCACATCTTTCCGCCCTTCTGGCGATGGTCCGGGCCACATGGAAGGCTGCACCTGCAGGATGTCCCCCAGGTAAAATGAAATTCGTCAACGCAGGCAAGCTTGAGTCCCATTCGTCAATTTGTTTTTCCAGTTCTTCAATATCCCCAGCCGCTAGCGACCATTTTACTTCCTTCCCTTTCGGAGTCGCGAGCTCGGCACCGACATGAAATAGGTTTGTTTGTATTTTATGATATACTTTTTCAATTATTTCTTTCCCATGAAAATTTTCCTTATTTAGATAGCTTAATGCTAACCCAATCATTGAATTCGTTTCATCACAAGTTCCGTAGGCTTCTACGCGAAGGTCGTTCTTTGCTACCCTTTGCCCGTAAATAAGTGACGTAGTTCCTTTATCCCCTGTTTTCGTATAGATTTTCATTCTTCAATACCCCCTATTGGTAAACTCAAGCTCCACATGTATATAAATCTTATCTTCATCATATCACCTGGGTCATTTATTAGAAAAGAAAGAAGGCATAAAAAAGGGGTCCAAATGGACCCAATAAGTTTTATCTGAGGAGGTATGCCCTAATAAAATGATATTCACATGAAGCACTTTTGCATTGGACAAAAGCCTTTTCTTGTGAAAATAGGCAGTATCTTATTGGTTTTCTCTGATATAGGTTAAAGCCTCTTCGACATGACCTTTAACCTGGACCTTTCGCCATTCCTTCGCAATATTCCCCTCTTTATCGATGATAAAAGTCGACCTTTCAATACCCATGTATTCTTTCCCAAAGTTTTTCTTTAGCTTCCAAACACCATAATCCTCCGCCACTTGATGGTCGGTATCGGCAAGGAGCAGAAATGGCAGACCGTATTTCTCAACGAATTTTTGATGACGGTCTACCGGATCAGGGCTCACGCCTAAAATAACAGCATTTAAGTCAGCAAACTGCTTATGCTGATCACGGAAATCACACGCTTCAGTCGTGCATCCCGGCGTCATATCCTTTGGATAAAAATAAAGAACAACATACTTCCCTTTCAATTCCGACAAAGTAATCTTTTCTCCATTCTGGGCTTCCAATGTAAAATCCGGTGCTTGTTTTCCAATTTCTACTGTCATTTTATTCACTCCATTTTGAAAAATATTCCTATTTATAGCCTAACCAATGTGATAGAACAATACAACTTTTGTGCACCCATGGGATTTATTTTTCCCGATCAAACATTACCTTCGCTACGAAGGCCGCCGGGAGCGTATAGCCGATTAAGGCCTCTATGACGGCAACTAGTCTGCCAATTCCCTGGGGGATCACATCTCCATTGCCGACCGAAAATAGCATCATCGCGCTAAAATAAAAGCTCGATTCAAAAATGTTTCGGTTTTGGCTGCTGGTTATTTCCGCCAAGACCTGCATGCCAGCCAATTCAAAAATTAAATAAATGAGCCCAAATCCGAAAATAACGGTTAAATAGCACGTTCCTAAATAAAAGAAATTGTCAAAGGACACCAATTTGCCCTTAATCGTATTGGGTATAAATAAAGTGCGAATACTCATGAAGATGCAAAAAATAACGATTGGCAGCAAGAAATAAATCACAAGACCACCTCTAATATTCGTACAGGTTAATTCATTGTATGTGGACTTGGCCAATAAAATATCAAAAAACCGTGCCAAATGAGCACGGTTTATCATTAATTGCCGGCGCCTCGGTATTTTTTGACCCCCAGATTCCACAGGAATACTGAAAGAGCAAAAAAAATGATGCCGATAATAGGTGTTAAAAACGAATAGATATACCATTCTTGTTTTTCAAGAAAAAAGGCAGCGGGATAGACGCCGACGAAAGCAAACGGCAAAATCCAAGTGAGAACGAACCGGATCACCGTATTATAGATATTGACCGGGTAGCGGCCGTAGTTGCTGATGTTGTACATCATTGGCATGAGCGAGGTTTTCGCGTCCGCCCAAAAGCTGACGCAGGCCAGCATCACAAAGATACCGCCATAAACAAGCGCGCCGCCAATCACGAAAATGATAAAGAGAATCGGATCAAACCAATCGACCTGCAGGTTTAACCGGCTGCCGGCATAAAACATGACCGCCAAGCCGGTGACCGCCCCTAATAAAGCTTCCAGTTCCAGCCGCTCCAAGATGATCTGAAAAAGGCTATGAATCGGCCTTGTTAAGATTCGGTCAAGCTCCCCCCTGACAATATAACGCTCGTTGAAATCCCAGATATTAAAGAAGGCGGAAAAGACCGCGTAAGGAACCAAGAAAAATCCATATATAAAAATAATTTCGTCACGGCTCCAGCCTCCGAGCAGCTGGGTATGGCCAAATACAACCAAGATAAAGATAAGATTGATAGCCTGGGACATCAGATCTGAGAAAAACTCTACAAAGAGGTCAGACCGATATTGCAATCTTGTTTTCATATATTGCGACATGTATTGAAAAAACATTGTTACGTAAAACACCATTTACCCTCCTTGAATGACCAGCTGTTTTTTCGCAATAACCCAAATAATTTGGATTGGAATTAGGAGGATGATAACCCAAATAAATTGCTGGCCGATCGCCCAAATGGCCTGCTGGTGAGTGAATCCCTCTGTATAGATCATGCTTGGTATATAGCTGATTCCTTGAAACGGAAGATATTTCATGAATTCCTGTGCCCAGCCTGGGAAAAAGCTCATCGGCAGAAGCAAACCGGAAAACAGGTCGATGACCACCCGCTTTGCGCGGATAAGGCCTGTATTATTATATAAGAAGAAAGTCGTTATTCCAGTTAATAAATTTAGCTGAGTGTTAATGAAAAAGCTTAAAAGGATGGAGATGGCGAATAATCCCCATACGCCTGGCTTTAACGTAATTTGAATTGGAAATACGAAATAGACAATAATTAGTCCTGGCAGAGAGAAGAAGAATAGCCGAAAAATCCCTTCCCCCAGTCCCTGCATGGTTTTCATGCCTAGGTAACTGTAGGGACGAATAAGTTCAACAGCTACCTTCCCTTCCATGATTTCCATCGCCATTTCACGGTCTAGGTTGTTAAAATAAAAGGCCCGCGCCATCCAGGAAATCGCCACATATGTTGTCATTTGGGTAATGGATAGGCCCTGTATTTCCTCCTTACCACTGTAGATCGCTGTCCACAGAAAATAATAGGCACCAATATTGATGCCGTAGATGAGGATGCCCGTATAATAATTTGTTCGGTAGGCGAGCATCATTAAAAAACGGATGCGAATCATTTCTAAGTATTTATCCAACTTCCACTGCACCCTTTTCATAAATTTTGCGGATGATTTCTTCCGTTGATGTCTCGTTAATTTTAATGTCCTTTATTTTAAAAGCAGCGACGATTTTGGCAATCAGCTGTGAGATGAGTTCGTCGTTGTTCTGCATGTTAGCGATAAAGATTTGCTCCTTTTCATCGTGCTCCCATTTAACCGGGAGGGCGGCTGTGAGTTTTTTAACGGCTGAGAGATCGACTTTTTCAAGGAACTGGAATTGCAGCTCTTTGCCATCTCCTAATGTGTCTTTTAAATTTTTCAATGCACCGTCATAGATGATATTTCCTTCATCAAGCATAATGACGCGTTCGCATAATGCCTCGATGTCGGAGAGGTCGTGTGTTGTTAAGAGAATGGTTGTATTGTACTTTTCATTGATTTCTTTTAAAAATTCGCGGATTTTTAATTTTACTAGGACATCGAGGCCGATTGTCGGTTCATCCAGAAAAAGAAGCGGCGGATTGTGGATGAGTGCCGCGGCTAACTCGCAGCGCATTCTTTGGCCGAGCGATAGCTTTCTAACTGGTTTGTCAAGGAGCGGCTCGATATCGAGTGTTTTGATGACATGGTTCATATGGTCGTCATATTGTTCATCAGTTACCTTATATACCTTTTTAAGGAGCCGGAATGACTCCTGGACGGCGATGTCCCACCATAATTGAGATCGCTGGCCAAACACGACGCCAATAGTCTGAACAAATTTTTCCCGCTCCTTATGGGGATTCATTCCGTTCACTTTGATTTGCCCGCCGGATGGGGTTAAAATACCTGTTAACATTTTGATGGTAGTGGATTTACCGGCCCCGTTTTCACCGATATAGCCGACCATCTCCCCTTGCTTGACGGTAAAACTGATATCGTTGACAGCGCGTGCAATTTTATAATTTCGTGTAAACAGGTCGCGGAATGCACCTGCTAACCCGGAACGGCTGGAATAGGCTTTGAATTCTTTACGTAATTTGTTTACTTCAATAGCGTTCTTCATTGTTATGGCACCTCCTGATGTGGCTTGTGGCTTACCCTAATGTTTTAGTTTAGCCAATCGGGGGCGGAGGTACAACTTTTGTGCTTTTAATATTTTGGAGAAGGATGGTGGCTGGAAGTGGCTTGATTTTTTGGCAAATGGGGTTCAGTTCGTATTTGTTCCCATTTTGAGTTCTTTATTTGAGATGGGGGAAATATCTTTTAGACGCGTTCTATTGGACAATCCCAGCTTGGCGGCGGGGCAAATTGTCCTTTAGTAGCATTCTATTGGACAATCCCAGCTTGGCGGCGGGGCAAATTGTCCTTTAGACGCCTTCTATTGGACAATCCCCGCTTGGCGGCGGGGCAAATTGCCCTTTAGTAGCATTCTATTGGACAATCCCAGCTTGGCGGCGGGGCAAATTGTCCTTTAGACGCCTTCTATTGGACAATCCTAGCTTGACGGCGGGGCAAATTGTCCTTTAGTAGCACTTTATTGGACAATCCCCGCTTGGCGGCGGGGCAAATTGTCCTTTAGACGCCTTCTATTGGACAATCCTGGCTTGGCGGCAGTGCAAATTGTCCTTTAGACGCCTTCTGTTGGACAAAACCGTCCCACCTCCATCTCATATGGTCCTTCATCTGCCTTATGAAGGACAAAAACCCTTCACCTCCTCCCCATCCCAAAATGTCAAAATAGTAAATCACCAAAAACATGCTAGAATAGGAATGGTAATAAAAAAGGAGGAAACCCACGTGCATTTTACCCATTCAGAACAAATACATAATGAAGCTCTCGAACATATTGTCGGCGGGGTCAATAGTCCATCCCGTTCCTATAAGGCAGTCGGCGGCGGTGCACCGGTTGTGATGGAACGCGGGCAAGGCGCCTATTTTTGGGATGTTGACGGGAACCAGTACATCGATTACCTTGCTGCCTACGGACCGATCATTACCGGCCACGCCCACCCACATATAACCGAAGCCATCAAGCGTGCCGCCGAGACTGGCGTCCTGTACGGAACCCCAACGCCGCATGAAGTAAAATTCGCGAAAATGCTGAAAGAGGCTATCCCTTCGCTGGACAAGGTTCGTTTCGTCAACTCTGGAACAGAGGCAGTGATGACAACTATCCGTGTTGCCCGTGCCTACACAGGCCGTGACAAAATCATTAAATTTGCGGGCTGCTATCATGGACACTCTGACCTTGTTCTTGTCGCCGCCGGTTCTGGCCCGTCCACACTAGGTACTCCTGATTCAGCAGGCGTGCCGAAATCGATCGCCCAAGAAGTTATTACTGTCCCATTTAATGATATTGAACCGTTCAAAGAAACACTTGAAAAATGGGGCGATCAAATTGCCGCTGTTCTTGTTGAACCGATTGTTGGCAACTTCGGAATCGTCGAACCAAACCCTGGTTTCCTAGAGCAAGTAAATGAACTTACCCATGCTGCTGGTGCGCTAGTAATCTACGATGAAGTCATAACAGCCTTCCGGTTCATGTACGGCGGGGCACAGGACCTCCTCAACATTAAGCCTGACCTTACAGCAATGGGAAAAATCATTGGCGGCGGCCTGCCAATCGGGGCATATGGCGGACGGAAGGAAATTATGGAAACAGTCGCCCCTCTTGGCCCTGCCTACCAGGCGGGCACGATGGCCGGCAACCCTGCCTCTATCCTATCGGGAATCGCCTGCTTAGAAGTGTTAAAACAGGAAGGCGTTTATGAATACTTAGACCGGCTCGGCGCCATGCTGGAAGATGGTATTCTTGAGGCTGCTAAGGAACACGATATCCAAATTACCATCAACCGATTAAAGGGTGCTCTAACCGTATATTTCACTGATGAAAAAATTGAAAATTATGAGCAGGCGGAAAAAACGGACGGAGAAATGTTTGCCAAGTTCTTTAAACTGATGCTGCACCAAGGAATCAACCTCGCTCCTTCCAAATATGAAGCATGGTTCCTAACCATTGCCCATACGGAAGAAGATGTAGAGGCAACCCTACATGCCGTTAGAAATGCATTTTTATCACTAAAGTCCGAATAATTATGCATATTTTATGCACACAAAGGAAGTGGAAATCACTTCCTTTTATTTTCGCGAATTCATGAAAACGTTTACACCAACACCTTTCCACCACCGCCTAAATATTTTTCGCCAAATTTTTCTATCCAAACTATTGAATATTTATTTGATTTCTGAAAATTCATATGATACGATATGTTTATTATTTTTCCTTTTTTCTCTTAACTTTTTTTGCAATTTTTAATGCTATCAATTTTTAGGAGGTGAAGTGGCTTCCTTTAGGAATTCTGAAGAAGCCCGACCCAATGACACAAAGATGGACGCCATCTCAATTTAAAGATTTTCATAAACATGAACACGATGCTTGTGGAATAGTGGCTTGCCTTGAAAAAACACAAATCCCAACGAGGAATAACATTTTTGCTTGTATAGACGCTCTAGTGACCATGAACCACCGTGCTGGCTTTATTAACGGTGAGGGAGATGGCGTTGGAATCCATACGGATATTCCACGGGACCTTTGGAAGGAAAAGCTGCTTCAGGCAGACCTTGACCCAGCACTCACAGAAAAAGAAGGCTTTGCAGTCGGTCATGTATTTATCAGCAGGAAAGCAAATTGGGCTGAGGTTAAACAAGAATTAGCAGACAAACTAGTAAAATATGAATTGGAACTAATCTTTGAAACAACTGAGGTCACCAATCCATCTGCTTTAGGTCCAATTGCCATTCAGGAAAACCCAATCTTCTGGCAATTTGCCATCTTATCAAACAAAAACGGCCAGGAATTAAACAAAGTCCTGTTCGAGACATTGGTTGATTTTGAAAAAAATGAACTTGTTCACGTCGCGTCTTTCAGCCAAAACCATGTTGTTTACAAAGTAATGGGCGCAGGAGACATTCTGCCACGCTATTACCAAGACCTTGCAAACCCACTTGTGGCTTCCACCATGACACTTGGCCATAACCGTTATTCTACAAATACACTTTCCAGCTTTTTCCGGGTGCAGCCTTTCAGCGTGCTTGGTCACAATGGTGAAATCAACACTATTTCCAAGCTTCGTGATGAGGCAAGAATGATAGGTGTACCACTTGTAAAAGACGGAAGTGATTCCCAGGATTTAAGCAGAACGATGGAAACATTAATCTGTCGTGATGGCTACTCCTTATTTGAAGTAATGGATTTATTATTCCCGCCGATTATTAATGAGATCAAAGCATATCCAGAACATTTACAAGATTTATATACTTATATGCGTGAAGCTTGGGGACATTTCGCCCAAGGACCTGCCGGCATTATTTCTAGATATGGTGATGAGGCCGTGTTCAGTGTTGATGCCCTTGGACTCCGCCCGCTGTGGATGCTTGAAACTGGAACTTCCTACCTATTCTCATCTGAACCAGGAATCATTCCTTCAAGCGAATACGTAAACGATCCGAAACCATTAGCACCTGGTGAAAAGGTTGGCTTTAAGTGGAATGGAAACCAGCTTGAGGTTTTTGAACAAACTCAATACCAAAATATCGTTTATGATCGTTTTTCAAAACGGGTTCACCTCCAAGGAGCAAGACTGCGTCTGCAGCCTCCAGCACTTGGCAAAACCGTAACCATGAATTATCCAGATAAAATTCATAACGGGCAATACAAATCATTTGGCTGGGAACGCGAACATATTCAATTAATCGAGCAAATGGCCGAAAAAGGCGTCGAGCCAATTCGTTCACTTGGTCATGACTCACCGCTTGCAGCCTTAAATCCAGAGCGTGTCAACATTGCCGATTATATTAAAGAAAGTGTAGCGGTTGTGACAAATCCAGCGATTGACCGCGACCGGGAAACAGAGCATTTCTCCACCCGCGTCATTATTGGCAAGCGCCCAACATTATTTGCAGCTGCCGAAAAAGAGGAATCGGTCATTGAATTGACAACACCGCTGCTCCTAGAAGGAAAAGCAGGCTTTACATGCGCTGAAAGCTTAGGACAGCCGACCTTTGATCAGCTTGTTCAGCATTTCCAAGAGCAAAAGCTGATTGCTTATATTTCAACTACCTTCCAAACAGATGAAACGGTTGATGCTGCCTTAGAAAGACTTGCAAACGAAGCTGTTCACGCTGTTCAGGCTGGCAAGTCATTGCTTGTCCTTGATGATGCAAAGGCCCATCAAGAGAATTCTTATTGGCTTGACCCGCATCTCGTCACATCTGCGATTGATCAGGCACTAGTAAAAGCAGAGTTAAGAAGAGATTGTTCATTATTGCTTCGCTCTGCAGCGATTCGTTCTCTTCATGATATTATTACTGTTTTTGGCTTAGGTGCAGATTTAATCAGCCCATACTTCATGTTCTTAACGGTTCAAAATGAATCTATAAAGCCATTAACGAACCTTTACAGTGCCCTAACGAAGGGCTTAGAAAAAGTCATTTCAACGATTGGTATCCATGAACTGCGCGGCTATGGACGCCTGTTCTCCAGTATCGGTCTGCACGAGTCAATTGCCAATGTGTTAAACATTGTGAACTTCTTCGGCTCTGATGAAATTGAAAATAATTATGAAGCAATGAAACAGGATGCTTTAAAACGAGCAGAGGATTATCAGAATGATAAGGAAAGAGTCGGAAAAACGTTCAGCCTCTTCCCACGGATTTGGAAAGCGATTGGCGAAGTCGCCTCCACTGGTGATTACAGTGCTTATCGCGATAAAATCTCCGAGCAGGAAGCAGAAAATCCGGTTACGATCCGCCACTTAGTTCAATTAAAGCAAGGCCTAAATCAGGTATCTCCTGGCGAAGTTGATCTTCGGGTTGGTGATCATGATCTACCGTTTTTGATTTCATCCATGTCCTTCGGTTCGCAAAACGAAATTGCCTTCAGAGCTTACGCTGAAGGGGCTGACCGCTTAAACATGGTGAGCTTAAACGGTGAAGGCGGCGAAATCAAGGATATGCTCGGCAAGTATCCAAGAACACGCGGCCAGCAGATTGCTTCCGGACGATTTGGGGTTAACGCCGAACTTTTAAACTCTTCTAATCTACTAGAAATCAAAATCGGTCAAGGTGCAAAGCCTGGTGAAGGCGGACACTTGCCTGGTTCTAAGGTGACGGCCAAAGTTGCTGCAGCACGTAACGCTACACTTGGTTCGGACTTAATTTCACCATCCAATAACCATGATATTTATTCGATTGAAGACTTGGCACAAATGATTCAAGAGTTAAAAACGGCAAACGACCAGGCGAAGATTGCCGTTAAGGTTCCCGTCGTGCCAAACATCGGAACAATCGCAGTCGGTATCGCTAAAGCAGGCGCAGATATCATTACCCTGAGCGGTTTTGATGGCGGTACAGGTGCAGCCAGAATCCATGCCCTGCAGCACGTCGGCCTTCCAGTTGAAATCGGCGTAAAAGCAGCTCATAATGCATTACTTGAAAGCGGCTTGCGCCACAAAGTGGAATTATGGGCTGACGGCGGCATGAAGAGTGCAATGGACGTTATGAAAATCATGCTTCTTGGAGCAAACCGTGTCGGTTTTGGTACATTGGCAATGCTGTCCATCGGTTGTACGACCTGCCGTGGCTGTCATTTAGACACTTGCCATGTGGGTATTGCCACTCAGATTGAAAGTGAAGCACAAGCAAAAGACCATGGTCTTCGCCGCTTCGTACCGCGTCAATTTGATCTAGCTGTAAAAGGAATTGTGAATCTATTTACGGCATTCGGCACAGAATTAAAAACATTAGCGGCAAGCCTTGGAATCCGCAATCTGCAAGATGCAGTCGGTCGTTCCGAACTATTAGAGCAAGTGAAAGGCCAAAACCAGTTGAACCTTTCATACCTGCTGAAGCCATTAGAAATCGGCCAGTTTGCAAAAGTTGAAGCTACTAAGTCTGTTTCCGAAGCGCAAATGCAAGTGGCAGCTGGCGCAGAGTATCTTGATGCAAGTGTGGATCAACTTCACTCTTCAAGAGAATTCGTCAGCGTAACATCTGAACAGCGGGTATTGGGAAGCCGAGTTTCCTGCCACCGTGTCCGCGGCAGATTGGATGGCTCTTACAAGCAGCTTCCGCCTGTTCAGCTTAAGTACAAAGAGGGCTCCATCCCTGGTAACGGACTGGGTGCTTACAACAGTGAAGGGATTGAAATCACCGTTAACGGCGGCGGTCAGGACGGTGTTGGTAAGACATCTTTTGGCGGTAACATTCATGTTTTGAAATCAAAAGGCAAAAATGGCCAATACGTCAACGGTTCTGTTGGTAAAGGCTTCGGATACGGTGCACAAAAGGGTCTCCTTGTTGCTCAGGGCAATGCTGATGCCCGTGCCGGAATCCGTCTCTCCGGTGCAGATCTTATTATCGGCGGCCAACTGAAAAAGCCACTGCCTGAAAAAGAAAACGGCAATATCGGTTCAAACGCCAATATCAAAGGTTTTGCATTTGAATATATGACAAACGGACGCGGTCTTGTTCTTGGGGACCCAGGTCCATGGATTTGCGCAGGTATGACCGGCGGAGTCATTTATGTCCGTCAGCAGCCTGAACTCGGATTAACTAAGGAAGCTGTACAAAGAAGGGTTGCCAAAGGCGCCAAAGTATCTGTTGTCAACTTAACTGAAAAAGGCAAACAGGACATCAATGAGCTCTTAGGCAAATATACAGCCCTGTTAACTCAGAACGGTCAAACGGAAGAAGCGGAACAGCTTCAAAGCTTGTTGGCCAGCCCAGAGGACCACTTCGTGCAAATTACTCCTGTCAAAGAGCAGGCTGATCCATCTGTATCTACAGAATAATAATTTTTGCAAAAAGCATTCGCAAATTTTGCGGATGCTTTTTTAATGCAACTTTTAAAAAATATGTCATATAATTTCTCTTGATTAAATAGTTTAATCCCTGTATAGTACTTAATTGTTTAGCTCTCGAGCAAACTATAATAAATTATTTATCTTTGAAAGGAATCTATTAACAAATGAAGTTAGGTGCCCGCATTTTTAAAACGGGAATTGCGATTGTCTTGTCTCTATACTTGGCATATTTGCTGCATTCACCATCTCCTGTCTTTGCAGCCATTGCCGCCATCTTTGCCATCCAACCGACAATTTACCGCTCTTATTTAACGATTATTGAACAGGTTCAAGGGAATATGATCGGCGCTATCCTTGCTGTCGTCTTTGTTCTTCTGTTAGGAAATCATACAATCGTTATTGGACTCGCAGCGATTACTGTCATCACTCTTAACCTTAAATTTAAATTGGAAAATACCATTGGATTATCGCTCGTCACGCTCATTTCGATTATGGAGGCACCGGGAAGCGATTTTATCACCTTTGCCGCAATCCGCTTCTCCACGATCATGATTGGGGTATTTTCAGCCTTTATCGTCAACCTAGTGTTTATGCCACCTAAGTATGAAAATAAGCTTTATTTGAAAATTGGGGACACAACTGAGGAAATCATTCGATGGATTCGCTTGAGTATCCGCCATGACTATGACCATCAATTGCTGAAAACGGATATTGGCAAGCTAAAGGAAAACATCAAAAGCATTGAACAATTTTATACGATGTATAAGGAAGAGCGAAGCTATTTTAAAAAGAACCTTTTAGAAAAATCAAGAAAACTCGTTGTTTACCGGCAAATGATAATTGTAGCCAGAAAGGGCCTTGATACCTTAAAAAGGATCCATCGCTTTGAAAATGAACTATTGCTGCTGCCAGAACCATTTAAGGAAGCTATCCAGGAACAGCTAGACAGCCTCATTTACCAGCATGAACAAATTATACTGCAGTTCATTAAGAAAATACCTATTTCAGCAGCTTCACCCGTGGAAAAGGTCAGCATTGACAAAAAGTTACTCTTTGACCTCTTTTTAGTCCATCAAAAAGAATTTGCAGCAGATGATGATAATCAGCATCTCTACCATACCATGCAAATTGTCGCCTCGATTATTGATTACAGCGAGCAGGTGGAGCATCTCGATGTGTTAATTACCAGTTTTCATTCGTTTCACCATAACGAAATATCTATTGAGGAAGAAAACAACCAATAGAAAAACCGAAGCATAAGAGCTTCGGTCTTTTTGTGGATCCAGCACTTTTATTTGCGTTTGTTCAGGCTTTATTTGCGAATTCAGCGCTTTTAATTGCGGTTTTCAACTTGATTATTTTGCGAATCTTCCAAACCTTATACATTGGCTTGCTCTTCCTTACTATCCAGCTGTTGGACTTGAAAAAGTTTATAATAATTCCCTTGCTTCGCCATTAACTCATCGTGCCTACCTGATTCCACAATCTGCCCATGCTCAATCAGAATAATTCTGTCTGCATGTGTTATCGTTGATAATCGGTGGGCGACGATAAAGGTCGTCCGGTCCTTCGCCAACTCCTCCAACGCTTCTTGAATGTAGTGTTCACTTTCCAAATCGAGTGCTGAGGTAGCCTCATCTAAGATTAAAATCGGCGGATTTTTCAAAAAGACACGAGCGATAGCAACGCGCTGCTTTTGCCCGCCGGACAGCTTGACGCCTCTTTCACCCACCTTCGTACCATAGCCTTCAGCCAGGCGCTGGATAAACTCGTGGGCATTGGCCGCTTTAGCAGCCGCATACACCTCTTCTTCAGTCGAATCCGGCTTTCCTAGTAAAATATTATCCTTAACTGACTCGCTGAATAAAATATTGTCCTGAAACACGACACCAATTTTATCCCGTAACGATTGAATCTTAAATTGCCGGATATCTACCCCATCAAGCGTGATTCGGCCTTTGGTGACATCGTAAAAGCGTGGAATCAAACTTACCAGCGTAGATTTCCCCCCGCCGCTCATACCGACAAGCGCAATTGTTTCGCCTTTTTTCACTTGAAGGTTTATATTTTTTAATACCGACTCTTCGTTTTCGTTATAAGCAAAGGAAACATTTTCAAAGTTGATATTCCCAGTTACCCGCCCGCATTCCACCGCATCAGGGGAATCTACTACATCATATTTTTCATCCAAAAATTCAAAAACCCGGTCCATTGACGCGAACGACTGGGTAATCGTCGTGGATGAGTTCACCAATCTTCTGAGTGGATTATACAGCTTATCAATATAGGCAAAAAACGCAACCATCGTCCCTAAGGAAAGTTGATGGTGAATCACGAGATAAGCAGAGTACCCAATCACAATCAATGGAGCAATATCGGTAATCGTATTTACAGTTGAAAATGATTTCGCATTCCAACTCGTGTGTTGAAGTGCTTTTTCTAAAAAATTCTTATTCTGCTTATCAAATTGGGTTTGTTCATATTCCTCAATCGCAAAACTCTTAATCACCGGCATGCCTTGTACCCGTTCATGGAGATAACTTTGCACCTCAGCAAGCGCTTGTGAACGCCTTCTCGTTAAATTGCGAAGGTTCCCGAAAAAGTACCTAATCGAAAAAGCATAGAGCGGGAACAACAAAATAGATACAATCGTCAGCTTTACATTCATAGAAAACATGAGAATAATGGCAATAACTATGGTGGCGATATCAAGCCAAAGGTTCATCAATCCGGTCACAACAAAGGTTTTTGTCTGCTCAACATCATTGATGACCCGCGAAATGATTTCCCCCGCGCGGGTATTGGCATAATATTTAAAGCTTAATTTTTGAATATGCTTATACATTTTATTTCGGATGTCATATAAAACCTTGTTTGATGTCCATTGCGCATAATACTGGCGATAATACTCTATCGGCGGCCTTAAGACCACAAAAATGAGCAGCATTCCGCCCATGATCACCATTAATTTATGAAATTTTTCATCGGTGGATAAGTCATGATTGCCAATGATATCATCGATCACATACTGAATTAAAATGGGAATGATGAGCGGAATGGAAAATTTAATAATACCGATGAAAATTGTAGCGATGATTTGCCAGCGGTATGGTTTGACAAATTGAAGGTATCTGCGGATGCTCTCCAAACCAGTTCCCCCTTCTCTCTTAAGTGAAGACAAATAAAAACCTGTTGATGAAATCAACAGGCGTTTGTTTCATAACACACCAATTAACGTCTGTATGTTAAATAACGCTCATACCAAATATCGATAAAATCTGGTGCGAATGGGCCGCTTCGCTGCCTAATCCATTGAATTAGCTTGTCTACATTCCTTTTTAATATTTGGTCAATGACATCCGGATAGTTCATTTCCCGGCGGTGACGTTCATATTCATCCTCGTCAAGAAGATTAAAAGTCATGTCAGGATATACTTTAATATCAAGATCATAATCAATATATTTTAACGCCTCTCCATCAAAGATGAAGGGTGAGCTTATATTGCAATAATAATAAATCCCGTCTTCCCGAATCATGCCAATGACGTTAAACCAATATTGGGAATGAAAATAACAAATGGCCGGTTCCCGTGTAATCCACGTTCTTCCATCCGACTCCGTGACAAGTGTCCGATCATTTGCGCCAATCACTAAATTCTGCGACCCTTTTAAAATCGTTGTTTCTTCCCAGACGCGATGGATGTGCCCATTGTGTTTATAGCTATGTATTTGTACTGGTTCACCTTCGATGGGTACGCCCATTTTCTCCCCTACCTTCATTTCCGAACCTTTGCTAACCTGACCTGCTATTCAAATTAAACGACAAAAGGCAACAAAGTAAATTCCTGTTTTCTATTATTATAACGGTTGAAGCAGGAATTTAAAACAAAAGAACCATATTTCTATGGCTCATTGTAAAATTTGCAGATTATTTTTTCCTCTAAATGGTTTGTGTTAAATTCATTTCCCGGTAGGAATTGATCACTTCTTCAGTCTGTTTTTCAAACATCGCCTGAATTTCTTTTAATTCCTTTTTCATTTGTTGAATATCGGCTTGGATACTTTCTAAATCAGTTTCATTTTGCAAAGCCTGCAATTCTGCTTCAATCTGCTGGCAACGCTCAAGTTCAGCCTGAAGAAAAAGCAACTTTTCCATTGTTGCCATTTGTTCGGATACTAATCGATTAAAATGATCCATTTCCCTCACCGCCTTAATAATTGTCCTTACTAATAATTCTTTGTAGTAGATATTTATTCCTTTGACTACTTATGTAAAGTAAAGGGAGGTTTTGTCGAATTTCCGCATAAAGAAAACTCGCTGATTAGCGAGCCCTAAAGGGCGAAGACAGAGGCGTAGTTGCACTTATGCGTTAAGCAAGTATAAAGCTTTCGACAGAAAGTTTATACTTGCTTATTAGCCGAAAAAAAGAAGGCACTCTGCCGAATGAGAGTGCCTTCAGGTAAGTAATTTTATTAGCTTTGGCCAAATTGACCAGATGTACCTTGGTTTTTACGAGCTTCTGATTGTTGGTTTTGCTGTCTTACTTCTTGCGCATTTGTTTCAGAAGCAAATTCTGTTCCGAATTGGCCAGCAGCACCTGCACCACCTGCACCAGCAGACTGAGCGTTTTGTTGTCTTACTTCCTGGATGTTAGTTCCAGCAGAAGTTTTGTTTGGTTGTTGATTGAAGTTAGCCATTTGTTATCACCTCCACGAATAATAATTTACCCAGCCTCGTGGAGATTATCCTTAAATTTTTGAAAAATAATTTAAACCAGAAGCGAAATGCCTCCATCAACGATAATTGTCTGTCCGCGAATCATGTTTGAGTCGTTTGAAAGCAGGAACATGATGCAATTTACCATATCGTCAACTTCGACCATTTTTCCGGCAGGCGTTTTTTGTCTTGCTTCTTCTAGGAGTTCTTCGCGATTTGGAAAAGATTTGAGGGCATCCGTATCAACAGCCCCACCTGAAACGGCATTGACAATAATATTTTTCGGAGCTAATTCAACTGCTAAATATCTTGTGAGTGCCTCAAGCGCCGCTTTTGATACTCCAACCGCAGTGTAATTTTCCAAATAGCGAATGGAACCAAGCGAGCTGACGCTGACAATCTTACCTCCGCCATTTCTTTCCATTAGCTTTGCGGCTTCCTGTGCGCAAAATAACAGAGCTTTACTATTGATATTTAGTGTCCAATCCCAGTGTGATTCTTCCAGCTCCATCGCTGGACGCTGGACACCGGATGCAGCATTGTTAACGAATACATCTAAGCGGCCAAATTCCTCATCAATTTGCTTGAACATATCTTTTATTTTACTGACATCACCGACATTGGCTTTGACAATCAACGCTTTCCTTCCTAATGCTTCAACTTGCTCTGCAGTTTCTAAGGCACCCTTTTTGCTGCGTGCATAATTGATAACGATATCGTATCCAGCCTCCGCTAACCGGACGGCGGCTGCTCTGCCAATTCCGCGGCTGCTGCCTGTTACTAATGCTACTTTTTGTGTCATCATTTCTGTCTCCTATCTTTTATTCAATTGGTTTCATTTTAGCTTTTCCATGAATAGATGACAATTAATATACAAAACTAAGACAAGAAACCCTTTTGAAAGGATGTAGTCAAATGTATGTAGGACGAGATATGACCGAACTTTCGATGATGGCAAAAAACGATTGGAAGGATAGCGAACTTGCCTTTTTTCATCACGCCATGCAGCAGATTACTCCCTATTTGAATAGTGAGGGGCAATCTATTCACAGACAGATTATTGAAGAAATTGAAAACCGAGGCGGATTAGACAGAACTGAAGCAAATTACACAAGCGGCACCAAAGCCACATACGATTAAAGATTTATACTCAAAAAAAGGGGCCTAGCCCCAGAGCTGCATGACTGTGTTAAGCTTCATCAGCATTGGGGTCAGGCCTATTTGAATATTGGAGATAGATTTTAAACATTTTTTGATAGGGGACTGGGAAGGCGTAGTCCTTTATTTTATCTAAAGTGACAAGTTTCCAATTGCTTCCTTCCGGTATGTTGGAGTGTAATTCTCCGTGATAAATTTTGATATTCCAGACAAGATGAGAAAAAACATGCTCGATTTGCCCGATGATTTTTTCTAACTTTAAATGGATTTGCAGTTCTTGCTCGAAAAGCTCGGAAATCTTTTCACGCTCATGGTGAAGAGGGTGCTGAATTTCGACATTCGGGAATTCCCACAAATTAGCAAGCAATCCATCCGATGGTCGTTTATGGATTAGAATTCTTCCTTCTACATCAGTAAGCAGTACTGCTGCAAGCTGCACACCACGGGTTTTATTCTTTTTCGTTTTGATTGGCAGTTCCGCTTGGACCCCTTCCTCAAACGCTTGGCAGTGCTCACGGACTGGACAAAGCAGACAGGATGGAGAAGTTGGAGTACAAACTAATGCCCCAAGCTCCATTAAGGCTTGATTAAATGACGAAGGATCCTCATGCGAAATCAATTCCCGGACAGCATGTTCAAAAACTTTCCGTGAAGATGGTTTCGCGATATCCTCCCAGATATTTAGAATCCTCGAAAACACCCTCATCACATTACCATCTACAGCAGGTTCCGGAATGCCGTAGGCAATACTTAAGATAGCCCCTGCCGTATATGGACCAACCCCTTTAAGCGTAGAAATTTCTTCTGGGGTGTTGGGCACTTCGCCATTATATTTTTCTTTTACTTCTCGAACGGCAGATTGCAAATTCCGGACCCGCGAATAATAGCCGAGTCCCTCCCAAGCCTTAAGGACCTTATCCTCATCAGCTTCCGCCAAGTCATCTATGGTTGGAAACCAATCGATAAAACGGTTAAAGTACGGGATAACCGTATCGACTCTTGTTTGCTGAAGCATGATTTCGGAAACCCAAACTTTATAGGGGTCACGGTCCTTCCGCCAAGGCAAGTCCCGCTGCTCTTCCTTAAACCAAGAAATTAAATCATGTTGAAATTCATTTATATTGATTTTTTCGATATTTTTTAGCTCAATCGTCATAAACTTACTCCTTTTTGCTTGTAAACAACTCTAAAAAAGGGGAATATAATATTAACAATTCTTTTTAACGATATGCCAAATTGGGCGTTTTGACAAGATAATTTGAAGGGGGATTTTTTACCTTTGGATACTGGAACTCATGTTGTAATGGGCATTGCGCTCGGGGGGCTGGCCACGCTTGACCCGGCCGTTTCCGCCAGCCATGCTACTGCTGCCAGTGTTTTAATTGGAACAATTGCCGGTTCACAAATACCGGATATTGATACGGTTTTAAAATTGCGAAATAATGCCATTTATATTCGAAATCACCGGGGAATTACCCACTCTGTTCCTGCCGTCCTGTTATGGCCGCTTCTCATAACTGGAGTGATTTATTTCTTTTTCCAAAATGCAAACCTGCTCCACCTCTGGGCATGGACGTTTGCTGCGGTTTTTATCCATGTTTTTGTTGATATTTTTAACGCCTATGGCACTCAGGCACTAAGGCCTTTTTCGGCTAAATGGGTTGCACTTGGTGTCATTAATACGTTTGATCCGTTTATTTTTACCATGCATGTTATAGGAATCATTGCCTGGGTATTCGGAGCACCTCCGGGTTATACTTTTTTAGCGATGTATGTCATTATCTTCGGTTATTATCTCAGAAGGTACCAAGCTAAAAAGCGTGTTCTTACAGAAGTCAGGGCTTTAATCCCTGATGCGACGGAAATCATCATCGCGCCGACAATGAGGTTCCATCAATGGCGGATTGCCGCCATGAACGAAAATATCTTTTTTGTAGCAAGGTCTGTTAACGGAAAGGTCGAAATTCTCGATCGTTTTAGACGGGTTCCCGTACCAAAAACGCCTGTCATTGAAGCAGCCAAAAAGGATCCTAACATTTCAGCGTTTCTGTCCTTTTCCCCGGTTTACCGCTGGGAGGTTGATGAATATGACAGCTATTACGAGGTGCGCTTCATAGACCTGCGATACCGCAGTAACGGCCACTATCCGTTCGTTGCCGTTGTTCAGCTTGACTGCGATTTAGCGCCCATCACCTCCTACACCGGCTGGGTTTTCAGCGAGAAGAAACTGCGTAAAAAATTGGGGATTATTCCAGGATAATATAGAAAAAGCGGGGGATATTGTAATCACCCGCTTTTTTAATGCAATATATTTTTAGCATGAGCTAAATATATTTCATATTTAGGATTAGTTGTCGTGAAATCATGCAGTTTGTCGCCATAATTTTCAATCCACTGTTTGACAACTCTTTCCGTCATTTCGCTGCCCATATACTCTTGACCCGCTCTGGCAAATGTCGTTTCAAAATCGTCCCATAAAAGCTCCACCCATGTCCGGGCTTCGTTATAGGAAAGAAAGTCGTTTTTGTTTAATAATAGCTTGGTCAGTTTTTCATGATAGTCGTTCATCTATTCACCCCATTGGCAATTTCTTATCACATAAGCAAACAAATTAAGTCAATAATAATAGTACGTGGTCAGCATTAGGCTGCCCTTATGCTTTTCACGTTTTCTCATTCCCTTTAATCGGAGGTACAGCATGAGAAATAAACAGGTTAATTTTCCAAACCAAAATAACAATAAGCTCGAAGGAGAACCGCGGGCAAAAGCCGAATATGCTTCTAAAAGAGCCGACGGCACCATTAACACGCATCCCCAAGAGCGAATGAGAGCATCTGGCGAGCGTGATGATGAATCGCCGCAAGTTTGGAAGTAATCTTTTTTAAAAACAAGCCAGAGACCACGGGTTCTCTGGTTTGTTTTTATATTATTTTAGCCATTTTAATAATGAAATCGGCAAGGCCTCTTGGGTTCCGTCCCCCTTCGTACGATAGCCCCAGGCAAAAACGCCGTTCATATAATCAATTTTGAAATACTCTCCAGGTGCACCCTCAATTTCGTAAATTTCACCTGGCTTAAAGGTACTAGGGTCCATTATGTAGGCCTTTGCCATAAGCACCTTTCTTTCCAGCACTGCGAATTCACTGACCATTCCCATTTGTTCAGCTTTGCGGGCTTTCTCTTGAAGCTGGGATATTTCCTGTCTTAATTCCTGCTCCGTCATTTCACTATACCGTTTCTCCTGCTGCATCGATAATTCCTCCCCGTTCCTCTTTATTTTAGTATAGTGATTTTAGTAAAATTAATAAAGGCAAAACTACGGAAGGATATGACGAAATGAAAACAATTATTATTACCGGGGCTGGATCCGGATTAGGAAAAGAATTAGCGCTGCTTTTTTCCCAGAATGGGTATCATGTGGTGCTGGCAGGCCGGACTGTTAAAAAATTGTCTTCTGTGAAAAGTGATCTTGTGGCCGGCGGCGGGAATGCAGACGTTATGGCCCTGGATATTAGGAATCGTGAAGATGTTTTTTCAAAGGTGGAAGAATTGTGTGGCAGGTATGATGTGTACGGTTTGGTGAATAATGCCGGGGTTGGCCATTTTGGGCCATTCGGTGATATGGATGATGCTCAGATTGTGGAAATGTTAGATACCAATGTGTTGGGAACCATTCTTATGACGAAAGCAGTTTTGCCTATTTTGCTTGGACGCGGCGAAGGGCGGATTATGAATATTATCTCCACTGCCGGACTGCGCGGAAAAGTAAACGAATCAGTTTATTGTGCTAGCAAATTTGCGGTGCGCGGCTTTACAGAAAGCCTTCAGAAGGAATTTAAAGGGCGGGGCATTAAGATTAACGCTGTCTATATGGGAGGCATGGACACACCATTTTGGACTGACAGCAACCACGTGAAAGACCCATCGCGGTTGAGATCTGCTCAGGAAGTGGCGGAGATCATTATGGAGCAGATAGAGCAGGATACGATTGTTATTGAAACCAATAAAGGCTGATCGGGCGTGCGGGGCTTATGGCCTTATACTGGCGGGGACTTCATGAAGGACGTTTTGGAGGCTTTTCTGGTGCTGTTTGTCCTCCAATGGGTTGGATCACGGACATTTCGAGGCGGTCCCTGGAGCGGTTTGGTCTTCATGGGCTTGATGAAGGACATTTTGCGTAAGGTCCGTGGGCGGTTTGGTCTTCATGGGCTTGATGAAGGACATTTTGCGGCAGATCCGGAACCGGTTTGTCCTTCATGGGCTTGATGAAGGACATTTTGCAGCAGATCCGGAACCGGTTTGTCCTTCATGGGCTTGATGAAGGACATTTTGCAGCAGATCCGAAACCGGTTTGTCCTTCATGGGCTTGATGAAGGACATTTTGCGGCAGATCCGGAACCGGTTTGTCCTTCATGGGCTTGATGAAGGACATTTTGCGGCAACCCCGGAACCGGTTTGTCCTTCATGGGCTTGATGAAAGGACATTTTGCGGCAACCCCGGGAGCGGTTTGTCCTTCATGGGATTGATGAAGGACATTTCGCGGCAACCCCGGGAGCGGTTTGTCCTTCATGGGCTTGATGAAGGACATTTTGCGGCAGATCCGGAACCGGTTTGTCCTTCATGGGCTTGATGAAGGACATTTTGCGGCAACCCCGGGAGCGGTTTGTCCTTCATGGGCTTGATGAAGGACATTTTGCGGCAGATCCGGAACCGGTTTGTCCTTCATGGGCTTGATGAAGGACATTTTGCAGTAGATCCGGAACCGGTTTGTCCTTCATGGGATTAATGAAGGACATTTCGCGGCAACCCCGGGAGCGGTTTGTCCTTCATGGGATTGATGAAGGACATTTGCGGTCAGCTCCGTGGGCAGTTTAGTCTCCATTGGCTTAATGAAAGACATTTCGAGTCGCTCCTGGGGCCTATTATCCATTAGAGACCTCCTATTGGACATTTCCTTCACACAGCCCTTCCGTTTTGTCCTTTAGAAGCTCTCTATTGGACATTTCCACTCAAAGCCAAACCCGTTTTGTCCTTTTGAAGCCTCCTATTGGACTTTCTCACTCAATGCCACAACCGTTTTGTCCTTTAGAACACCACTATCGGACATTTCCTCTCCCAGCCATACCCGTTTTGTCCTTTTGAAGCCTCCTATTGGACTTTCTCACTCTACCCCATATCCGTTTTGCCCCTTAGTAGCCTCCTATTGGATATTATTAGACATTTTGCTCCAAAAAGGACACCATATTTGGTCTTTTATAGCTCAGACAAATACCTTTCAATCAACTCCATGGAAAAACCTTTCCGATAAAGTGCTTGTTTCATTTTTTGCTCGAATTCAAAACCGCTATATTGCGAATATTTCCGAACGGCCTTTTCGCCTTGATAGCGGATCGCTTCAAGCTCACCACCGCCATCATCGTCAGCAGCACCCGCAGCTTTCCTCGTATCCACGTCCTCAAGTGCAACCTGAATAACTTCATAAGAATACCCCTTACGAAGCAGCATTTGTTCAAGCTTTTGTTTTTGAATCCGCAGCGAATCCTTAGATCCCTTTTTGAAAAACTTCTCACAAAGCTTAGCGGCCTTTTCGATTTGTTGGTCCCGCGTAAATTCCTTTAGAGCCTCAACCAAAATTAACTGGCCAATCCCCTTTTGCTTCAGTTCCTGCTTGACTACATCAGGGCCTTTATCAGTGGTATTTGCCTGCGTCCGCACAAAAGCAAAGGCAAATTCCTTATCATCTATGTATTTCTGAGCTGTCAGCTTATGAATAACTTCATTTACAACCGGCTCTTCAATTTCTTTTTCCTCAAGATAATCTCTAATCTCTTTTTCCGACCTTATTCGCCGTGCCAGGTAATGTACAGCTAGGTTGTAGGCTTTGCGGATGTCGTCTTGATATTGAATTTCCAACAGAGAAAATTCGTCCACTTCCATCCCTTTTTTTAAGCTAAATTTGATCAAAACATCACTGTCAACACTAAAAGCAAACTCTTCGCCTTTGCCATAATCCATAAAAATATTAAAACGGTCTGTATTTTTTTGCTGTGTGGTGATTTTTGTAATTATAGCCAACACGGTCACCCCCACTCTAATTTACCATATTGGTCAAATAATATAATAAAATAAAGGTAATAAGGAGGCGGAAAAATGAAAATTGTGATTGCGGGCGGAACAGGCTTTGTTGGCAAAGCACTTGTAAATGAATTAACCAAAAACGGCCACCAGGTTATTGTTTTAACGCGAAACTCAAATCAGGATGGCCCCAGCGTTCAATATGTTCAATGGCTGCACCCAAAATCAAACCCTGCCTCGTCACTAACAGGAACAGATATCATCATCAACCTCGCCGGTGAATCCATAAACAGCGGGCGCTGGACAGGGCAAAGAAAGAAAACCATTCTGAACAGCAGACTTGAAGCGGTTCATGAGATTCTAACTATCATGAAAAAATTAAACCCAAAACCACAAGCATTTATCAACGCCAGCGCGGTCGGTTATTATGGAACCTCTTTTGATAAAACTTTTTCGGAAGAAGACAAAGGCAGCAGTGATGACTTCCTGTCACGTACAGTCATGGAATGGGAAAAAGAAGCCGCAAAAGCAGCCGATATCGGAATTCGCACCGTTTTTTGCAGATTTGGCATTGTCCTTGATAAAGCTGAAGGTGCCCTGCCAAAAATTGCACTCCCTTATACAGCGTTTATTGGCGGACCGATCGGCACAGGAAAGCAGTGGATGTCTTGGATTCATATTGAAGATGTTATCAAATCCATTCTCTTTATTATCGAAAATGAAACGATTCAAGGACCAGTTAACTTTACAGCCCCAAATCCTGTCACTATGAATGAATTTGGCCAAGTGCTAAGTAAAGTTCTCAATCGTCCGCATTGGCTTCCTGTGCCTAGCTTTGCCTTAAAAACCTTATTAGGTGAAATGAGCACACTGGTTGTCGATGGACAGAGAGTCCTGCCAAAAAAACTCTTAGAATCCGGCTACACCTTCCAATATCCCGATTTAAAACATGCTCTGAAAAATATATTTTCCTAAAACCGTATCTTTCCAGGTGGAAAAGGCAAAAATGGTGAAGTGTACATTATGTACCATTTTTACCTAATTCAAATAGTTGAAAGGAATGAGCATGATGTCAGAAAATAAGAAGCGCAATAAGGATCGGGAAAGAACAAATCTAACGAGTATGCAGGAAGTCGCATATGGCCATGAGTTTAAAATGGCGGACCGGGCCGGCGGCTACATGAAACGTAAAAGGTAATTAACAAAAAACTTTATATAATTTTTCCATTAATGGACCCCTTTCCATTTGCAAATGCTAGTAAAGGGAGCAAGTCTTTAGCTCCACTAGTGATAATTGAAAGGGGTTTTTTTAATGGGCCGTTCACAAGGACATAAGACTCGTGACAGAAACAAAGCCTCACTTCCACAGGTGCCGAAAAATATGAAATCAGATGGCCAGGATGTAGAATTTTCAAAGGAAATGGCAGATGGAGCTGACTTAGAAGCAATGGCGCGCGCAAATGCGGCAAACCAGCGCGTCAGAAATCGCAAATAATAAATGGAAACTCGCCGATTGGGGAGTCCAAGAGGACGGTTCATGAGGCGTAGTTGAATTTATACTTTTAGCTAAAAAAAGAAGAAGCAGGATTCCTGCTTCTTTAATGTATTTAAAGGGGGAGTTAACGATTATTAATTGGTGCTGCCTTATTGCGTTTTTACCTCATTTACATGAGCTTTTTTGAAATAGCCTTTGATAAAAGGAACTGCATATCGGTCAAGCCCGAAGTAGTAAGCTCCTGCACCAGCGAATAACAGAATCATCGCGGCCGTATAAAGAATTGGGTTAGTGCTTGTCGTACCCGCCAGCATAAAGTTCAGGTTCATAAATGCACCGGCAATCAGGGCTGGGATTGTTGCAAGACCAACGATTAAGCCAAGACCGACTAACATTTCACCCCAAGGTATTAATGTATTAAAAATTCCCACGTTAGGCATAGCGAATTGCTGTAAGAAATCTGCATACCATGCTTGAACCGCAGGGTGTTCGCCAGTTGCTGCTGCCATTGCCCCTTTTAGGAACCCCGTGGCATCGAAACCACCAGTTAGCTTATGATAACCTGCTTCTATCCATTGTAATCCAAGCCAAACACGTAATACTGTCCAAACAACTGCTGCGTAAGGAGTTTTGTACCATCTCATCATAATCATCTCCATAGTTTTTTGTGAAGTGTTTCACAAATTTAACTTTAAGTTATTCCCTTATGAAAGGGATTGATCAGCTAGCTGTGTCTTGTAAGGAAGTCTTTGTGAATTGCTTCACTATCTTCTTTACACTTTTAATATACTCTCCTGCTATTGAAAAAACAACGGCTTTCACAGTTTCTTAACATATTAATGTTAGATATATGAAGAGATTGTGAACGCAATACAGCACGTTCCCCCTCCTCTTTTGTGAACAATGTTAATAATGTGGACAACACCAATTAACCCCTTATAAAATCTGATTTTTACAATCAGCTTTTCTGTTAATAATTAACGGTGGATAACCGCTTTCAAAATTGTGGATAATGTGCATAACATTGTGGACTACCTATAAATACAGGACTTTAGATGTGGAAAAAACACTGGATAAACGAATGTCCATTCATAACAAAAGGAGCATCACATAAAAGATGCCCCTCAAACCAACCCTATAATGCCTTTGCTTCCTCAATACCCCTAACTAACTCTTCCTTACCCAGGATCGAAAAATATTGAACCGATGGTTGTCTTTGCGCAAGCTGCTCGATGTCTTTTTTGGTACCCTTTAGGACAAAGATTCCTTCAGAGATTTCATCCACCAGTGTAATGGCGGGACTGCCATATTTTTGGATCAGACCTTGGACCAGCCAGTATTCCCTATGGTGTTCATTTTTCAACTCTATGTCCTCTCCTGAGGTTTTCAAATAATTAGATCTAGTCACGTGGCTTTGACATACATGGACCAAATCCTCGATTATGGCACTAGCAGTTGGGTACATACCTGCACCAGGTCCTTGAAGGGTGATTTCCCCAACAATATCAGATTTCACATTCACCGCGTTCTCCACCCCTTCAACATGGTAAAAAGGGTGTTCAGAGCCGACTAGAACCGGTCTCACCGATGCCTGGATGCGGGTGCCAGACTTCCAGATGCCCGCGATATGTTTAAACCTTAAACCTAAGTTTTGCGCTGCTTCAATCAATTCACTTGTAATTGTTGTAATCCCTACCCGTTCAACATCACGCCAGTCTGGCTCCTCGCCAAAAGCCAGCCTGCTGAGAATCATTGTTTTATAAAAAGCATCATAGCCTTCCACGTCATTGGTCGGATCCGCCTCGGCATAGCCATTTTCCTGTGCCCGCAGCAAGCTTTCGGCAAATGACTGCTGCTTTTCCCGCATCTCGGTCAAGATGAAATTGGACGTTCCATTTAGGATTCCCAGGATCCGCTGGACACGATTAATTTTTAAAAGCTGTCCAAGCGTTTGAATGACCGGAATCCCTCCGGCCACTGTCGCCTCAAAACCAACCGACACCTGATGCTGTTCTGCCAAATCGATAAGCTCATTCCCGTGGTGGGCAAACATCTCTTTATTCGCTGTAATGATGTGGCAGCCCCGTTGGATTGCTTTTTTCAAATAGGAAAAAGTCGGGTCTTTATCCACGATACACTCAATCACGACATCAAGCTTCGGCAATTGCAGAATTTCTTGGAAGTCGGTTGTCAACAGAACATTCCCGCTAATATCCCGCGGTTTTTGCCTATTTCTAACAAGGACGGCAGCAACCTCTACTTCCTTCCCTAATTCTGCCGCTAGCTCACTGCCATGTGATTGAATGGTCCGATAAACCCCTTCCCCAACAGTACCGAACCCGAGAATTGCCACTTTAATTACAGACATGTCTGCCACCCCTTTAATTATTTGAAAAATAAAAACCCTCTTCATAAGAAGAGGGCTTTATTCCTCCTCTTATCTATCAGGCTATAAATAACCTGCAGGAATTAGCACCTTTTCAAGGAAAACCTTGAAGGTTGCCGGGCTTCATCGGGCCTAGTCCCTCCGCCGCTCTGGATAAGAGATATTTATTTGATTTTTCATTAAATTTCCAAAGATATATAAAAAGTATAATATCTGAATTTTCAAGAGTTGTCAATATTAAAGTGGCAAAAGAGCAACCGTTTCTTTTGTTGCTAATTTCTCAACCATGTCCAGCCATTGCTGCGGTTTGTTGGAAAGCACCGAATAGTAGGTTGTTAGAAAATCTTTGACAAGTAATGCCTGAATTTCAGTGATTTCTTCCTTAATCGGCATGAAGCATAAATCTAGGCCAGACACTGCTTCCCCATTGTTTTCCCAGGACGGGTGAAGGTAGGAAAGGTCAAGGCGCTTATAGCCCAAATGGGACAGAACCTCACGGCGCACGTACGGGTCCATGACCTTCACGCCGCCAAATTCGTGGTGCTCCACGCGGTATGGGTCATAGATTTCGGCAAACATACCGAAAAGCTCATTGCCGTTTTGGGCAGCAAGCTGTTTTAGGTCTTTCAAACGATTCTCAGCTAAAAAACGGCCAAGCGAGATGCCTGGTTTGCTGATGATGGTGAAGTCGGTCATTGCAATGTTCCAGTCCGGATAATAGCGGTATTCAGTGGCGCCGACGACCTGTTCCTCATGGATGGCAACGAATACGCGGATACTTGGGTCTTCTAACGGTTCTTTCCACAACTCATATTCAAGGACCTCTTCTGGTGGAAAAATCTGTCCCATTAATTCGTGAAGCTTTTTAAAATTTGGGTCTTCAATATTGGTAATGCGTTTAAATTCCATTGGTTCTGATTCCCCTTCAAAATTATTTAAATGGGTTCTTCCATTCCATTAATGCCGCATTGTTGAGGGATTCTTCATCCTCTAAATAGTTTCTGGCGACACCGATTGGGACACGCCCGCAGCGGAGGAGAAAGGTGACGACAGGATCCTTCAGTTCGCCTTTAATGACAGCTTCGAGATACTCTTCCGGCGTCATTTTGTCAGACACCTTATGTAAGCCTGGCATCCGCCCGCCGCCCAGCAGCCGGTCATATCCTTTTTCAATGACCACATGGTACATGGCATGCATCATTAATTTTCCGAGCCCTAGCTTGCGGTACTTCGGACGAACACTGATATCGACAATGTAGAGGGTATTGCCGTTCGGATTATGGTTGCGGATATAGCCGTGGTCGGTGACTTCTTCCCATGTATGGCTGTGATTAGAAGGGTCCAACTCGACACAAACTCCAGTCAGAGAGCCCGCCAATTCCCCATTGATTTCAACGCACAATGCCCCTTCCGGAAACAGTGTGACATGGTTGGTTAGTTGTTCTTTATTCCACCAAAGTTCAGATGGAAAAGGAGGCGGGAAGCATTCGGACTGGATTTCGATGAGCTGATCAAAGTCCTCTATTGTGTAATTACGTATGCAAACCGGCAGCGGCCGGTCCTGATCATAGACGTAAAATTCACTTCGATACATGAATAGCCCTCCCTCATTTTAATTCCAATCTGTATATAAATCGGTGCGGCGGTCGCGCCAAGTGGTTACAGAACCGCGCTCACGAACTTCGTATAGAAGTTCCAGGTCAAGATCGGCTGTTACGACCATGTCGTTGTTGATTTCCCCTTCTACTAAAAGCCCTTTTGGCGGGAACGGGATATCGTTTGGAGTGATAACGGCTGCCTGACCAAAGTTTGCCCGCATGAAATCAACGGTAGGCAGCGCTCCAACCGTTCCTGTTAACACCACATATACCTGATTTTCAATCGCTCGGGCATGGCTTGTGTAACGAACGCGGTGGAAGCCGTGGCGGTCGTCCGTGCAAGATGGACAGAAAATCACGTCTGCACCCTTCGCCTTCGCCATCCGAACGATTTCTGGAAATTCAATATCATAGCAGGTTAACAGAGCAATTTTTCCCTTTTCAGTTTCAAAAATTTGAAACGAGTCCCCTGCTGCCATATTCCATTCTTTAACCTCTGTTGGGGTGATATGCAGTTTGGCCTGCTCGCCGACGCGGCCGTCTGGGTAAAATAAATGAGCAGTATTGTAAAGCTTGCCATCCTTTTCGAGGACATGGGTCCCTGCGATGATGTGCATGTTGGATTCTTTTGCAAATTTGATAAAGAGTTCACGGTATTGGTTGGTGAAGCTTGGCAGGTCATTGATGGTCAGGCTTTGTCCTTGACCATTTCCAATGGAAAGTAATTGCGTAGTAAAGAATTCAGGAAAAAGGACAAATTCAGCCCCGAATTCCTCGGCGGTTTTTATATAATGCTCACATTGAGCGGCAAATTCTTCAAATGAGTTGATCGTGTGAAGATGGTACTGAACAACAGATACTCTAAGTTTCATTTTTCGCCTCCTGGATGGTTATTGGAAGTTATATTCCATATTGAATTATCTTATAATCTAGCATTTTATACAAATGAAATGACTTCCATATATTTGGGCAATAAAAAAAGCCAGCAGGGGTGCTGACTTTAATTGTAGTTATCTTACTAATTCTTTTCCAAAAAGGTACTATGATTACCTATTTAAACACTTACTGCTCAAGTTTTCTCTCAGCAAGTTTAATTTGCTCTCTTACCTGCTCTGGTGAGGTTCCGCCAAAGCTGTTTCTGACCGCAACTACATGCTCCGGCGCCAAAACAACATAAATATCATCTTCAAACAGCGTACTGAACTGCTGATATTCGTCCAGCGTTAAATCCAACAGAAATTTGCTGGATTGAATCGAATAAAGAACAATTTTTCCAATCACTTCATGAGCCTCACGGAATGGCAATCCTTTGCGGACAAGGTAATCTGCAATGTCAGTAGCATTTGAGAAGTCATTATTGATGGCTTTTCGCATGACATCCTTGCGAACGGTCATTGTTTCAATCATCGGTGCCAAAAGCTTCAATGAGCCTTCTAGGGTTGTCACCGTATCAAACATACCTTCCTTGTCTTCCTGGAGGTCCTTGTTATATGCGAGCGGAAGACCCTTCAGAACAGTCAGCAAGCCCATCAAATTGCCATACGTGCGGCCTGTTTTTCCGCGCAAAAGCTCCGGTACGTCAGGATTCTTTTTCTGCGGCATGATGCTAGACCCTGTACAGAACGAATCATCGAGCTCGACAAACTGAAATTCCTGACTTGACCAAATAACCAATTCCTCTGAAAGACGAGAAATATGTGTCATGATAATAGAGCCAATCGACAGAAATTCAAGGATAAAGTCGCGGTCGCTGACGGCATCCATGCTATTTGGATAGATGGTTTCAAAGCCCAGCTGCTCGGCAACAATCTCACGATTAATCGGAAATGTTGTTCCTGCCAGCGCCCCGGAACCAAGCGGCAGCCAATTTACCCGTTTCAATGAATCAAGCAGTCTCTCCTTGTCGCGTTCAAACATCCAAAAATAAGCCAATAAATGGTGGGCGAATGAGACAGGCTGGGCACGCTGCAGGTGCGTATAGCCCGGAATCAGCGTTTCCACATGCTCCTTCGCTTGTCCGATAATCGCCTGCTGGACCTCTTCAACCAACGTGATCAGCTCAGTTGTCTTTGTTCTTAAATAAAGATGCATATCAGTCGCGACTTGGTCGTTCCGGCTCCGGCCAGTGTGTAGTTTCCCGCCAACAGGCCCAATCTCTTCGATTAGCTGTCTTTCAATATTCATATGAATGTCTTCATCTTCAACTAAAAATTCGACCTCGCCACGGTCTACTTTTTCCTTAATCAGCAGAAGGCCGTTTTTAATTTTTTCCGCATCTTCGATCGGGATAATGCCGCATTCACCTAGCATTTGCACATGAGCAAGGCTTCCTGCAATATCTTCCTTAGCCAGCTTTTGGTCAAAGGAAATCGAAGCTGTAAACTCTTCCACTAATTTGTTGGTTTCCTTTGTAAAACGTCCGCCCCATAGCTTAGACATCACTTGCTCCTCCTAAATGTAAGAAGATTGCCCCCGAAACAGCTTCGAGGGCACTCCAAATTTATTTTTCAAATAAGATTATTGTTTCACAACAGATTCTTCTTTTTTATTAACCTCAGAATATACCTTTGTTGGCAGACCCCAAAGTTTAATGAAACCAACTGCTGCATTATGATCAAAAGCATCGCCTTTTGTATAAGTAGCAAGCTCTTCATTGTAAAGGCTGTGAACGGATTTACGGCCGACAACCGTATGGTTACCTTTATGAAGCTTCACGCGGATAGTTCCGGAAACAACCTTTTGAGTTTCGTCGATAAACGCATCAAGCGCCGCTTTCAATGGTGAGTACCAAAGACCTTCGTAAATGATTTTTGCCATTTGCTGGTCTACCTGTGTTTTGAATTGAGTTACTTCACGTGGTAATGTCAAGAACTCCAATTCTTTGTGAGCATTGATTAAAATAAGTGCTCCTGGGTTTTCGTATACTTCACGGGATTTAATCCCTACTAATCTATTTTCGATGTGGTCGATACGGCCAACACCATGTTTGCCGCCAAGGGAATTTAATGTTTCAATCAATTGAACAAGCGGTAAAGTTTCACCGTTAAGTGATACAGGAACACCTTGTTCAAATCCGATTTCAATGTATTCAGCCTGGTCCGGAGCTAATTCAATTGGGTTAGTCCAATCGTATGCCGCTTCAGGTGCTTCTGCCCAAGGATCCTCGAGAACTCCAGCTTCGCAGGCACGTCCCCAAATGTTAGCGTCAATCGAGAATGGATTGTCTAAATCAACTGGAATCGGAATTCCATGCTCCTCGGCATAAGCGATTTCTTCGTCACGGGTCATCCCCCACTCACGAACAGGTGCGACAACCTTTAGACTTGGATTTAATGCTTGTACGGAAACTTCAAAGCGAACCTGGTCATTTCCCTTACCAGTACAGCCATGAGCAACCGCCGCTGCTCCTTCTTGCTCTGCTACATCAACCAATAATTTAGAAATTAACGGTCTTGATAGCGCAGAAGAAAGGGGATATTTGCCTTCATATAAGCAGTTAGCCTTTAAGGCAGGGATAATATAATCCTTTGCTAGCATTTCTTTGGCATCTACCATGATGGCTTTGATCGCCCCAACATTCAGTGCCTTGTTTTTAATAGCTTCCAAGTCTTTTCCTTCGCCGACATCCAGTCCTAACGCGATTACATCATAGCCATATTTTTCTTGGATCCATTTAACCGAAACGGATGTATCTAAACCGCCTGAATAGGCTAATACGATTTTTTCCTTTGCCATTATAAACGCTCCTTATATCTACTGTGTATTTAAATTCATTCAACGGTATTATTATACAACAAATCTCAAAAAAATAAAGACAATTTTTTAAGAAATCTAATTAACTGGCAAGCCCCCGGAACCGTTCATGAGGCGAAGTTGATTATATACATTAGGAAAGAAAAAATTTTTTCCTTCCTATTAGCCTAGTAAAAGTTTTAAAATTGCTTTTTGTGCATGAAGACGGTTCTCTGCTTCATCAAAAACAACGGAATGTGGTCCATCGATAATTTCTGCCGTTACCTCTTCATCGCGGTGGGCAGGCAGACAATGTAAGAAAAGGAAGTCGTCTTTTGCATGTTTGCACAGTTCTGCATTCACTTGATAGCTCTGGAATGCCTCAAGGCGTTTTGCCGTTTCTTCTTCCTGACCCATGCTGGTCCAAACATCTGTTACGATCACATCTGCATCTTTAACCGCTTCCTGTGGGTTGTTTGTTATCGTAACACTGCTTCCTGTTTGCTGACCAAACTTGATAGCTCTTTCGGTAATTTCTCCATTTGGCAAATATCCAGCAGGGCTCGCGATGCTGATATCCATGCCTACTTTTACGGCACCTTCCATTAAAGAATGAGCCATATTGTTATTTCCGTCGCCCACATAGGCAAGCTTTAAGCCCGCTAATTTTCCTTTATTCTCCAAAATGGTTAATAAATCTGCCAAGACCTGGGTCGGGTGCTGCAGGTCAGTTAATCCGTTAATGACCGGAACGGCAGCATGCTCTGCCAATTCTTCAACCGTCTCGTGTGCAAACGTACGAATCATAATGCCGTCAACATAGCGCGATAAGACTTTGGCTGTGTCAGAAATGCTTTCCCCGCGTCCAATTTGAATGTCTCTTGAACTTAAGAAAAGCGCATGGCCTCCTAACTGCAGCATTCCTACCTCAAATGATACTCTTGTACGTGTGGACGATTTTTCAAAAATCATTCCGAGGACCTTCCCGGCCAAATGCGGGTGCGGCTTCCCTTGCTTTTGCTGGGCCTTTAATTGCTGGGCCACTTCCAGCATATAAAGAATTTCTTCTGTTGTATAATCAGCCAGCTGAAGGAAATCCTTCCCCTTCAGCTGTAATTTATTTGAATTTAATTTAACGGCTTCTAACATGAACTGCACCTTCCTTTTCCAATTGATAAAACTCACTTACGGTGTGAACTGCGAAATCAGCTTTTTCTGTTTTATGCAAGTCGAGGATTGCTTTTACCGTATCAAGGTGGGTGTACACCGGCACCTTATAGCGAATCGCCTGCTCGCGAATATAAAAGCCAAATTTCTGTTTGTTCCGTCCCTGATTTGGCATATTGATAACAGCCTTCATGTTTTGCTTTTTGAACAGGTCATTCACATCCTGATCGTTATTCACAACAGTCTCAACAACGATGCCATTCTCTGCTAAAAATGCTGCGGTGCCTTCTGTTGCAGCAAGCTTCCATTTTCCTGCAAGCTCTTTTAGAATTGGCAGGCTTCCCGCTTTCTCACGGTCAGAAATGGAGCATAACAGATATCCTTCTTCGGCAGTTCCTCCTATTGAAGGAAGCGCCTTATCAAGTGCCTCCCGGAAAGTTCTGCCCATACCGAGCACCTCCCCGGTTGACTTCATTTCCGGACCAAGTACATGGTCAACACCTTTTAACTTACTTGATGAAAAAATTGGTGCCTTTATGGAATAATATGCCGGTTCAGGCAGCAAACCTGTTGTTTGGCTCAAATCCTTAAGAGTCTCGCCTAATTGAACCCGTACTGCCCATTCAATCATTGGAACGCCCGTTACCTTGCTGATAATCGGCACCGTTCTTGACGAACGCGGATTTACTTCCAAGCAATAGACGATATTTTCATAGACGACGAACTGGATATTCATCATCCCAATGATCGAGGTCGCTTTGGCAATTCTGGCACCGTACTCGATTAACGTCAATTTCGTTTCTGCTGTTAACGAAACCGGCGGGAATACGGAAATGCTGTCACCAGAATGGACCCCTGCTTTTTCAATATGTTCAAAAATACCAGGAACGGCAATTTCTTCGCCATCGCTGATGACGTCAATTTCGCACTCTAGGCCCGGCAAATATTTATCTACTAATAACGGCCACATTTTTTCGTTTGAATTTTTTTCTAGCTGCTGAATGTAACTGATTAACTCTTCTCCTGAAAAAATGGTAAACATAGACTGTCCGCCGATTACGTAAGACGGTCTGACCAGTACCGGGTAACCTAAGGTTGTTGCTGCATCGAGCAATTCTTGAGCACTTTCTGCGGTTTTCCCTTCGATATGCGGAATGTCTAGTTCTTCTAGAAGTTGATAAAATTCTTTTCGGTCTTCGAGTTGATCTACATGTTTTACTGAAGTCCCTAGGATTTTGACGCCTTCTTCTTCTAATTCCTTCGCCAGATTAATAGCTGTCTGCCCGCCGAATTGAATCAGCACGCCTTCAATCTGTTCTTTTTCAATCACATGCAGAACATCTTCCGCAGCAAGCGGTTCAAAATAAAGGCTGTCGGCAACGGAGTAATCGGTGCTGACTGTTTCCGGGTTATTGTTGATGACAACAGCCTGGTAGCCTTTTTTCTTGATGGCCTTTGCAGCATGGACAGAGCAATAATCGAATTCGATTCCCTGGCCAATTCTAATTGGGCCTGAGCCGATAACAAGAATTTTCGGCAAGTCCCTGGCTTCCACTTCGTCAAAACCGTGCCAAGTAGAATAGTAGTAAGGCGTTACCGCATCAAACTCTGCCGAGCAGGTATCAACCATCTTATAGCCTGGCTTCAGGTTTAATGCTTTACGTTTGCTTCTAATTTCCTTTTCGGGAACACCATAAATTTGCGACATTAGCTTATCACCGACATTGGTGCGCTTGGCTTCCTTCAGGAGTGTGTCAGGCAGCTCGCTCCATTGATAACTGGCCAATTCTTTTTCCAAGGCCACGATAGAACTAATTTTGTGTAAAAACCATGGGTCAATCTGAGTTAGCTGCTGCACTTGTTCAAGCGTCATGCCTCTTCTGAATGCTTCGGCAATGATAAACAAGCGTTGATCATTGGCAGTATCCAGAAGCTTAACCAGGGCAGTTTCTTCCAAAGCTTGATTTGCCGATTTGCAAAGTCCGTAAACATTCATTTCCATCGAGCGGATCGCTTTGTTTAAAGCTCCCTCGAAGGTCCGATCTATCGCCATGACTTCGCCGGTTGCTTTCATCTGCGTTCCCAGAGTCCTATCTGCTTCAGGGAACTTGTCAAACGGGAATCGCGGCAGTTTTACCACAATATAATCAATCGCCGGTTCAAACGATGCAAAGGTGTTGTCTGTTATCGGATTCACAATCTCATCCAAGTGATAGCCGATTGCGCATTTGGCCGCCATCCTTGCAATCGGATAACCGGTTGCTTTGGAGGCAAGTGCCGATGAACGGCTGACCCTTGGGTTTACTTCGATGATGTAATATTCGTTGGATTCCGGGTGAAGTGCGAACTGAATGTTACAGCCCCCGATAATCTCAAGCTCACGAATAACTTTTATAGAAACGTCACGGAGCATTTGATACTGAACATCTGTTAATGTTTGTGATGGAGCAACGACAATGGAATCACCGGTATGAACGCCGACTGGGTCCAGGTTTTCCATATTACAAACGATGATGCACGTATCATTGGCATCCCGCATGACCTCATATTCAATTTCCTTCCAGCCCTTAATGCTCTTTTCCACTAATACTTGATGTATCGGGCTGGCCGCTAGACCTTTCTTCAAAACGATTTCAAGGTCCTCTTCGTTATAGGCAAAACCGCCGCCATCTCCGCCAAGTGTATAGGCAGGTCGAATAATAACTGGATAGCCGATTTCGTTAACGAAGGCTAGACCTTCATCGTACGTATGAATAATCGCCGATTCCGGAATCGGTTCGCCGATTTGCAGCATCAAATTCCGGAACTTTTCGCGATCCTCGCCGTTTTTAATGGACGCAACCGAGGTTCCCAGAAGCTCCACATTATATTTTTCAAGAATTTTTTGCTCAAATAATTCAACGGTTAAGTTCAAGCCGGTTTGCCCGCCCAGGGTACCGATCACCCCGTCCGGTTTTTCTTTTTGAATAATTTTTTCAATCGTTTCCACATTTAGCGGTTCAATATATACTTTATCGGCGACTGCTTCGTCTGTCATGATGGTCGCCGGGTTGTTATTGACGAGGACAACCTCGAGCCCCTCTTCCCTTAGGGCGATACACGCCTGCGTTCCTGCATAATCAAATTCTGCAGCCTGCCCGATAACAATTGGGCCTGATCCGATGACTAGTACTTTTTTCAGGTTTTTATTTAATGGCATAACGTGTCTCTCCCACTGAAGCAATCTTACTTACGAATTCTGTTAAAATATAAGCGGTGTCGCTTGGTCCCGGGTGTGCTTCGGGATGAAATTGCACGGTTTGAATTTGATAGTTTTTATGTGTTAATCCTTCAATGGACTTGTCATTCACATTTCGGTAGGTGACGTTGAATACCTTTTCGTCGATGCTGTTGTCAACCACCACGTAGCCATGGTTCTGGGCAGTGATTTTTACTTTTCCGGTCATTAATTCTTTCACCGGGTGATTGCCGCCGCGATGGCCGTAAGCAAGCTTTTCTGTTTTGGCCCCGTAAGCAAGGGCAATCAGCTGATGCCCCAAGCAAATCCCAAGTGTCGGATAGTGCTGGGTGATTTTCTTGATTTCCGGAAACCATTTTTGCAGTGACATCGGGTCCCCAGGGCCGTTGCTGAGGAGGACACCATCCGGATCTAAAGATTTTATTTTTTCAAAAGGTGTGTTGTAAGGAACAACCGTTACCGAGCAATTTTCCGCTAAAAGAGCAGTAAGGATAGATTTCTTATAACCGAAATCCATTAAGACCACATGCGGGCCGCCTTTTTTGAAGAATTGCACCTTTTTCGTGGATACTTGGTCTACCCATAATGGCGTGTTTTCTTCTGCCGGGAAGCTTGCTTCTACCTTTTTGCTGATAAAACCCTTTACTGTTCCGCGGCTGCGGATGGTTTTAACAAGTAGTCTTGTATCGACATTCACGATTCCGGGAACGCCTGCCTGTTTTAGCTTTTCAGAAAACTTTTGAAAGGATTGATAATGGCTCGGTGTTTCACATAAGTCGCCGATAACAACCCCCGCAAGTGCCGGTGAAATGCTTTCATCATCAAGGGCGTTGATTCCATAGTTGCCGATTATCGGATAGCAAAAGGTGATGATTTGTCCAGCGTAGGACGGGTCAGTAATAATTTCCTGATAGCCGGTCATGCTTGTATTGAAAACTACTTCCCCGAGAGATTCCTTATTTGCGCCGATTAGCACACCTTCAAATACTTCTCCCGTTTCCAAAGTAAGATACCCCTGTTCCAACTTACCTCACTCGCCTTTCTCTAAACTTTGGAACGTTTTTTCCAGCTTTATAGTAAATTCATTAATTTCTTCTTTTGTTACTGTTAACGGTGGTAAAATCCTTACGACGTGTGGGCCTGCTGTTAAGATTAAAAGGTTGTTTTCGATAGCTTTTTTGACAATTGCTGAAGCGTCAGTGTCAACTACCAAGCCTTTTAAAAGTCCTTTGCCGCGGATTTGTTTGATAAAAGCGTATTTAGTTGAAAGGCTCTCAAGCTGTAGATCGAGATATTCTGCCATTTCGTTCGCGTTGGTAAGTATGTTGTTTTCAAGGATATGTGTAACGGTTGCCAGTCCTGCTGCTGTTGCCAGCGGGTTGCCGCCGAAGGTGCTCCCGTGGCTGCCTGGTTCAAAGCCCTTTGCGGCTTCTTGTTTAGCGATGATGGCACCGATTGGGAAGCCCGAGCCAAGACCTTTAGCAACACTGATCACATCCGGTTCAATGTTGTATTGTTGGTAGGCAAAAAGTGTTCCGGTCCGTCCGATGCCGGTTTGGATTTCGTCAACCATGAGGAGGATCCCGTTTTCCTTACAAATCTGGTCGAGCTTTTGTACCCATTCCTGTAACGCCGGAATGACACCGCCCTCCCCTTGGACAAGTTCGAGAAGAACAGCCGCCGGCTTTATTTCGGCTAGCTCTTTAAGTGAATCCATATCGTTATATGGCAGGTAACTGAAACCTGGCATCAATGGTGCAAAGCCGTTTTGGATTTTTTCCTGGCCGGTTGCAGTTAAAGTAGCTAATGTTCGGCCATGGAAGGATTGATTGAAGGTCACGACTGTGGATGAGCCGCTGCCTTTTACTTTGTTTGCGTATCTTCTTGCAAGTTTAATCGCGGCCTCGTTTGCTTCCGCCCCGCTGTTGCAGAAAAAGACTTGATCGCCGCAGCTGTTGGCTGCAAGGAGTCCTGCTAACTTTTCTTGGTTTGGAATATTGTATAGGTTTGAACAGTGCCAAAGGTTTTGCAGCTGTTCTTCGAGTTTTTCTTTTATAACATCCGGTACATGGCCAAGGTTGCAGGTTGCAATACCGGAGGTGAAATCTAAATATTTTGTGCCTTTGTCGTCCCAGACGCAGCTCCCTTTGCCTTTTTCGAGAGTGACAGGGAAGCGTCCATAAGTGGGCATTACCGGTGAAATTTGAGAGACGGTATTATTGGCTGTCATTACGCTATCTCCTCTTCTAATACGATTTTTGTTCCTGTATTTTTTCCGTTCACGTAATCTAGCAAGCTGCTTTTTTCAAAACCGTTGATAATGGCCACTTCACTAATGTTATGGACAAGGCCATCAATGGCTGCTTTTACTTTTGGAATCATGCCGCCGTATATGGTTTTGTTTTCGATCAATTCTTCAATAATCGCTTTAGAAACTTTATCAAGCTTCTTCTTGGCTCCGTCTTCCTCAACAAGGATTCCTGGGATGTCGCTGATAAAGCATAGGTTAGCCTGGAGCGCCTTGGCGATGGCAGACGCCGCGATATCGCCGTTGATGTTGTAGCGCTGGCCGTTAGCGTCAATTCCGATTGGGGAAATGACTGGGATATAGCCTTGGCAGACGATTCCCTCTATAACATTTTTATTTACATCAACAACTTCCCCCACGAATCCAAGGGTTTGGGCGTTTGCTGCTGGTTCAGCTTTTAACAAACTTCCATCTACGCCGCTGACCCCAAATGCGGTACCGCCGACTTCTGCGATATTTCTAACAACCTGCTTATTGACCATGCCGCTTAATACCATTTCAACGATATCGAGGACATCATGGTTGGTTACTCGAAGTCCGTTCACAAATTTAGTTTCTATATTTAAACTTTTTAATAGTTGATTAATTAATGGGCCGCCGCCATGAACAATAACTGGAGTCCATTCACCTGATTCCTGCATCTTTACAATATCTTCATAAAATGACCTTGGCAGATTTTCTAACACACTTCCGCCACACTTAATGACTAGGTATTTCATTTTTTGACGTCCTCCTTTAAGTGCGGTAGGATGCGTTGATTTTTACATAATCATAAGTTAAGTCGCATCCCCAGGCGGTTGCACTGCTATTTCCTTGGTTTAACTCTACAAAAATTTGAACGGTATCTTGTTCTAAGTAACTCTTCGCTTCCGCTTCATCAAATGTGCATGGCAGCCCGTTTTCAAATACAGGAATGGAGCCTAATGCAACCTTTACTAGGTTTGGTTCAACAGGTACACCGCTGTAACCAATTGCCGTTACGATTCTGCCCCAGTTTGCATCTGTTCCGTAGATGGCAGTTTTTACGAGGTTAGAAGAAATAACGGATTTCCCTACTGCTCGTGCTGCGTCTTGATTAATAGCCCCGCTTACTTGAACTTCAACCAGCTTTGTAGCCCCTTCACCGTCACGGGCAATTTTTTTAGCAAGGGTTTCACTGACAACTTTTAATCCGTTTACGAATACATCCCAATCTGGATGGTCCTTTGTTAGTTGGTCATTCCCCGCTAACCCATTAGCCATGACTAAAACCATATCGTTTGTGCTTGTATCTCCATCAACTGTTATCATATTAAAAGTTTGGTTGGTAACTTCTCTAAGTGCTGATAAAAGGTCATCTTGTGCAATGTTTGCATCGGTTGTGACAAAGCCAAGCATGGTTGCCATGTTTGGATGGATCATGCCGGAGCCTTTCGCCGCTCCACCGATGCTAACTGTTTTACCGTCAATTGTGAACTGCACAGCAATGTGCTTTGCGCAAGTATCGGTAGTTAGGATAGCTTGCAGGAAGTTCTCCTCTGCTTCAAACTCCGGTTGAAGGATTTGGCTAATTCCTGTCGTTATCTTATCCATTGGCAGTAATTCGCCAATCACTCCAGTTGAAGTGACGGAGACTAGGTGTTCTTTGATATTTAATTGACTTGCAAACTCCTTTTGCATCTGGTAAGCGTCCTGAATGCCCTGTTCCCCTGTGCAGGCGTTGGCGTTACCGGAATTGACAATGATTGCTTGTGTCTTATTTTCTTTTGCGATGCTTTCTTGCGTCACTAATAGTGGTGCTGCTTGGAATAAATTAGTTGTGTAAACACCAGCCACATCAGCGGGAACCTCTGACACAATATATGCCAAATCAAGTCTTTTTCTTTTTACTCCGCAATGCATTCCGCCTGCTTTGTATCCCTGTGGTAATGTTATTCCTGCATTTTCTAAAACAACGATTTCGTTGGTTGATGTTGCTTGTGTCAATGTAATTTCCCCCTTTATGGTTCCCCTTGATCTTGTTCAATCAGACTAGTTAACTATCAATTTATTATGGATACATCGGGATATCTTGGAGACCTGCGCGCTCATCCCAGCCGTTCATTATATTTGCATTTTGGATTGCTTGCCCAGCCGCCCCTTTTACTAAGTTGTCGATAACGGATATGATCGTTAGGCGGTTTGTCCGTGGGTCAACATGAAGGCCGATATCGCAATAATTACTTCCCCAGACTTCTTTAGTTGCTGGTACTTTTCCGACTGGCCTTACCCTTACAAATGGTTTATTTTTATAAAAATCATCATATATATGATGAACATCTTCTGTAGTAACCTTTTCTTTTAGTTTTAAATAAATGGAACACATAATTCCTCGAGTCATCGGCACCAAATGCGTAGTAAAAGAAATCGTTATGGGCTGGCCGCTTTCGTCAGTGAGGACCTGTTCGATCTCTGGAATGTGCTGATGTGCGCCTAGTTTATACGCCTTTAGGTTTTCATTGATTTCGGCGTAATGGTTGGTGAGAGAAAGTCCCCTTCCCGCACCGCTTACACCCGATTTCGCATCAATTATGATAGAATCGCAGTCTGCAAGGTTTGATTTCAAGATAGGTATTAATCCCAGCGTAGATGCTGTTGGGTAGCAGCCTGGATTCGAAATTAGGTTCGCACTTTTTATATTTTCTCTATAAATTTCACTTAAGCCATATACCGCTTCATTCAAATAATTTTCAGGTGCGGGTGAATGCTTATACCAAGTTTCATATACTTCCGGCGACCTCAACCTGAAATCTCCAGACAAATCGATACATTTTATACCTGTCTCCACCAATTGAGGGACAAGGTTACTGCTGACACCGGATGGCGTTGCTAAAAATACAATCTCATTTTCTTTAGCAATATTTTGAACATCAAATTTTTCCAATGGTTGTTCTATGATCTCCGACAAATGCGGATAGCTTTCACTAAAGTTACTTCCTGCTTGAGAGTTAGAAATAACTGAACCAACCTCTAAATATGGATGCTTTTGTATTAATCTAATTAGCTCGATTGCTCCATATCCTGTTCCACCAATAATCGCTGCTTTCAATTCTTTCAACTCCTAAGTACCGTTAATAATGAATTATTATACATCCATATATATAATTATTCAATTAAAAAATCACATATTTTTCAGATTTAATTCTATTTTCAGGTATAAGTTTATGTAAACGCTTTCAATACTTCTTCAGTAAATATACAACTATTTATGCAAAAGATCATAAAAAAAAAGCCCAAATAGGGCCTGATTACTATGTATTCAATTTATTGATTTAACAAGCTTAACATTGTTCTTAATTCGTTAACGGCAATTTGTCCAGGCGCAGAACCAACCTTTGCTGCACCGAAAGTTAGTGCCGAACCAAATCTAGCTACACGAGTGATGGCCCCTTTTGGGCCCATTGAAATTGTAATAAACGGTCTGTCTGCATATTTTTCAAACATTGTATTTGTTGCATCCAACAAAGTTAGTACATCTTCATTTGTTTTAGGCATTACGGCAATTTTCGGGAGGTCGCCTCCAAGTTCCTGCGCCTTGCGTAAGCGTGATACAATTTCTTCCTTCGGTGGTGTTTTTTCAAAATCATGGTTGGAAACAATCACGAAGACATTGTGTGAATGAGCAGCGTTAATTAGTGTTTTAACATCCTTTTCTTCATTGAATAACTCCACATCAACCAAATCAACCTTGCCAGTTCGCATGATTTCCATATTTAAATTGATGTAATCGTCGGGGCTGATTTCCCTTTCTCCACCTTCCTTCGCACTTCGGAAAGTAAAGATTAAGGGAGTGTCAGTTAAAACACTTCGAATATTGTCTAGTGCCACTTTTACTTGCATGAAGTCCTCTACCTGCTCGAAATAGTCAACTCGCCATTCAACAAGGTCTAAGTCTAATGTCTTTAGTAATCTTGCTTCTTCCATTAACTGGGGCGTTGTTTTCCCTACCATTGGTACACATATTTTAGGCGCACCCTCACCTAACGTTAACCCTTTAACTTTAATTGTTTTCTTCATTACTTACACCTTCTCTAAAATTTCGTCAGCAATTTGCTCAGGAGCTTTGTTATCAGTACTAATCTTTATATGGTGGTTAGAATAAATTTCTCTTCTATTATTATAAAGCTGTTCCATTTCGTCGATTGTTTTTCCATGTAGGACTGGACGGCTATCAATGATAAGGTCTAACCGTTTTTTCCAGCATTCAAAAGAAATATCAAGTAAAATGACTGTAGCCTTGGATAAACAGATAGTGCGGATTTCCTCTTGAAGAAAGGCCCCTCCACCTAGCGAGAGAACCAAGTTTTTTTCTTCATTTAAGCTGGCAATTAGGCTTTTTTCCTTTTCTCTAAAAACCTTTTCGCCATGTACCTTAAATATTTGGGAAGGGGGCATTTTAAATTCTTCTTCAATTAATTCGTCTGTATCGATAAATTCCCGGTTGAGTTTCTCTGCAACAAGTTTTCCTACTGTGGTTTTACCTGCTCCCATAAATCCTATAAAAATGATGTTTTTATTTTCTGTGTTTTGGTGTTCCTCCAAAATTTCCAACCCCTAACTTTGATGATCCGCATTTATCTTATAAACGATTTATTAAAATGACAAACAGCCATTGTAAGGCTGAAACGGTGATTGAAATGATATGATCCATAACATTATCTCTTTTTTTTAGGCTCTTTTCGTAAAGTTTATTGTTTTTGGGAATAACACTGTCCGTTCCTTTCCGCTACAGGCGCTCAGCAAACCCGCGGGGAGGAAGTCGAGCCTCCTCGACGTTCCGTCTGCGGGGTCTCGACCTTTCCTCTATTTCCCGCAGGAGTCAAGCGCCTTTCGCTCCAATCCACTCGGTGTTTTCAATATAGTTAAAAGCAACAATCTCTGAGAAAAGAGCCTTTTATTAAATGAACCACCAGAAAACACAATATTATTTTCAAGGACATTTCGAGCATGTTCTATCCCCATTTTATCCTTCATGTCCTTATGAATGGCTTTATCTGTCGAATTACTTCAGCAAAGTCCTTCATCCTATTATGAAAGATATTTTACCAAAACACCATAATAAACTTAAATATTCTGCAAATTCCCCGAGCAAAGCCCCAAAAGAAAAGAGACCCCTCTAGGAGCCTCTCACGTTATTGTTTCATCTTCGGATCGAGCACATCGCGCAGTCCGTCTCCCATTAGGTTAAAGCCTAATACGGTCAGCATAATCGCCATACCCGGGAAAAACAATGTCCACGGTGCTTGGGTAATATAGTTCTTGGAATCAGCAAGCATTTTCCCCCATTCAGGCTCTGGCGGTTGGGCGCCTAATCCTAAGAAACCTAGTGCTGCGGCTTCAATAATCGCTGTTGCAATCGCCAATGTAGCTTGGACAATAACCGGGGAAATACTGTTTGGTAAAATATGCCTCAAGAGGATTCGAGAATCCTTCATCCCTATAGCTTTGGCGGCCATGATATATTCCTCTTGCTTGACGCTTAACACCTTCGAGCGAACAAGCCGGCCAAAGTTTGGGATATTAATTACCGCAATCGCGATTAGAGCGTTGCGTAAAGACGGTCCTAAAATGGATACTACTGCAATTGCTAATAGAATACTAGGAAACGCCAGCATGACATCAAAAACCCTTGAAATGATGGCATCCACCCAACGGCCGTAATAACCGGCAACAATACCAAGTAGAGTTCCAACTATGACAGATCCTAATACGGAAAAGAATCCAACCCATAAAGAAATTCGCGCACCAAATAAAATCCTTGAAAAGATGTCCCTGCCAAAGTCATCCGTGCCAAACCAATGCTTACTCGACGGGGCCTGCATCCGGTCGGCCAAAACTTGTTCCTTGAACCCGTAGGGCGCCACCCAAGGAGCAACAATAGCAATAACAATAAAAAATAGCACGATTCCCAAGCCAACAACGGCCAGTTTATTTTTATAGAAAGATTGCAAAGCTTCCTTCCATGGAGGTGTCAGCTTTTCTTCAGCAGGTACCACCGGGATGTCTGCTGTATTTTTAGCAAGTTCAGCCACATTAACTCCCTCCTACTTGTTATATTTAATCCGCGGATCAACAAAGACATACAGTAAATCCACAATTAAGTTAATCAATACGAAAATAGCCGCGATCAGCAAAATTCCTGACTGGATAACTGGATAATCGCGATACGCAATCGCGTCATATAGGTATCTTCCGATTCCAGGCCAGCCAAAGATCGTTTCTGTTAGAATCGCTCCTCCTAAGAGAAGGCCTGTTTGTAGTCCGATAACCGTTAACACAGGAATAATGGCATTTTTCAAAGAATGTTTATAAACTACCCAGAACATCCTTAAACCTTTCGCACGTGCTGTACGAACGTAATCCGAGCGCATAACCTCAAGCATGGTGGCGCGGGTCATCCGGGCAATGATTGCCATTGGAATTGTCGCCAGTGCAAGGCTTGGCAAAATTAAATGCTGAACAACGGTCCAAAATTGATCGAATCTGCCCTGCAGCAAGGTATCAATTAAATAAAGATTCGTAATCGCTGAAACAGGATCTCTTACATTTTCCCGGCCGGTTGTAGGCAGCCAGCCTAATTCAATCGAAAAAGCCCATTGCTCCATTAGACCGAGCCAGAAAATTGGCATCGATACCCCTACAAGTGCGAGAACCATTGCCACATAATCGAACCATGACTTGGAGAACCAGGCGCTGATGATCCCTGCATTTACACCGACAATGACAGCGATAATCATCGCAACCAGTGTGAGTTCAAATGTTGCCGCAAGATATGGCCAAATCTCAACGTTTATTGGACCTCTAGTTCTTAAAGAGGTACCTAAATCACCTTGAAAAAGCTGGCCAATATAATCGAAATATTGTATGTACCAAGGCCTGTCCAAACCTAATTCCCTTGTTAACGTTGCAATCGCCTCGGCAGTAGCCCTTTGTCCAAGGATCACCTGGGCAGGATTCCCCGGAATTGCATGGATAATCGCAAATACCACGAGCGTCATCCCGAATAAAACAGGGATTAAGGAAAGAATTCGGCGAACTGTGTAAGTAAACATTTGATTCACCTCTTTTGTTCAAAAGTTCTTTTCTAAAAGAATGCTGTTTCGTTATTCGCTAATAGAACCTCGAAATTCGCTAATAAAGTGCCTTAATTCGTTAATAGAACGTTAATATCCGCTAATAGAACTCAAAAATTCGCTAATACAGCGTAGTTTTATACTTATCTGAACCCTTAAAGACGACAAAAGTACCTTTTGTTGATAAAAGGGGAGGAAAAAAACTCCTCCCCCATTTAAAATGGATTATTTAAAGTACACTTTTGTCAAAGCTTCAGAACCAGTTGGGTGCGGCAGATAATCTGCAACATCTTTAGATGCTGCTAACAGCGGTGTTGAGTGAACAAGCGGAACCCATGGAGCGTCATCGTGAATGATTTCCTGAGCTTTCTTGTAAAGCTCGTTACGCTTAGCTTGTTCTGTTTCGGTCTGCGCTGCAATCAATACATCATGAAGCTCGTCATTGCTGTATTGAGAGTAGTTATTGCTGCCGATGCTGTCTTTATCAAGCAATGTGTATAAGAAGTTATCAGGATCACCGTTGTCGCCAGTCCAGCCAAGCATGAACATGTCAAACTCGCCTTTAGCGGCCTTATCTAGATAAGTAGCCCAGTCAACAGATTGAATCTTTGCTTTAACGTTGATTTTCGCTAAGTCTGCTTGGATAACCTCTGCAACCTTTTGTGCTTCAGGCATATAAGGACGTGCTACAGGCATTGCCCATAGGTCGATTTCAAAGCCTTTCTCATAGCCTGCTTCTTTTAATAATGCTTTTGCTTTTTCTAAATCGTAATCATAATCCTTAATGCTATCGTTATAGCCTTCAATGGAAGGAGGCATCGGGTTCTTCGCTGCAAGAGCCTTTCCGCCGTAGAATGCTTTGATAATATCTTTCTTATTAACAGCATGGTTGATTGCTTGACGGACAAGCTTGTTATCAAATGGCTTACGAGTAGTGGTTAATCCAAGGTAACCAACATTCATAGATGGGCGTTCAATTACTTGAAGGTTGTCATTTCCTTTAACTGTTGCTTCGTCTGAATTGTTCAGACCGTCCATAACATCGATTTCGCCATTAGCAAGAGCATTTAGACGTGCAGTGTTTTCCGGAATAACACGGAAGACTACTTTGTTTAACTTAGGAAGACCTTTTTGCCAGTAGTCTGGGTTCTTTTCAAGAGTAATCGTGTCGTTTTGCTTCCACTCAACGAATTTGAATGGACCTGTTCCAACCGGATTTTTTCTAAAGTCGTCGCCGTATTTTTTCACAGCTGTTGGGCTGGCGATACCAAATGGAGACATAGCCAGGTTCTTTAAGAAAGGAGCCTGTGGTCTTTTTAAAACGAATTCTACAGTGTACTGATCCACTGCTTTCACTTCTTTAATGACGTGGCCTTCATCAGCCTTATAGCCGCCAAACATTGTGTAGTACGGGAATTGATCTTCGTTCCCGTTCATCCAGCGGTCGAAGTTGAAAACTACAGCATCAGCATTGAAGTCTGTTCCGTCATGGAATTTCACGCCTTCTTGCAGCTTGAATGTATAAGTTAATCCATCATCGGAAACCTTCCATTCTTTAGCAAGACCAGGATGAAGAGTGGTATCTTGGTCACCATACTGCAAAAGTGTTTCAAAAATATTCTCCGTAACTTTGAAGGCTTCCCCTTCAGTTGTGGTGATTGGGTCTAAAGATGTGGAGTCACCGCCACGGCCATAGACTAGCGTATCCTTTGCTGAACCGCCGCTAGCAGCAGGCTCTTTCTTGCCGCCTGTTTCTTTGGCCGTATCGCCGCCGCAGCCTGCTAAGAACATGCTGAGGGCCAATAAGGAAATCAACAGCAGTTTAATTGACTTTTTGCTCATAAGCGTTTTTTTACCCCCTAAAGCTTTTTTATTTATCATCAATGCCGCCTATTACTTGTTATACAAATGACAGGCAACAAAATGACCATTAAGATTGTGTTCTGTTGGTCTAGTAGTTTTACAAATATCCATACATTCCCCGCATCTTGTGTGGAAGGCACAGCCTGAAGGCGGATTTGCCGGACTTGGCAGTTCACCTTCTATTAAAATGGTCTTCTTTTTGATATCCGGGTCCGGAATCGGGACTGCGGACAGCAGTGCTTTCGTATACGGATGCTTAGGATTTTCATAGATTTCCTCACTGCCAGCTAACTCTATCAATCTTCCTAAATACATCACGCCAACGCGATCGCTAATATGGCGAACCACTCCTAGGTCGTGAGCGATAAATATGTAGGTTAACTGGAACTCTTTTTGGATGTCCTTCATCAAATTAAGGACCTGTGCTTGAATCGAAACATCGAGTGCGGATACTGGTTCGTCGGCAATGATTAGCTTTGGCTTTGTCATAAGTGCTCGGGCAATGCCAATCCGCTGGCGCTGCCCGCCGCTGAATTGATGCGGATAGCGTTTCGCATGATAGCTGCTCAAGCCTACTACCTCTAGCATTTCCTTAACGCGTTTTTGGCGTTCCGTTCTTGTCCCAATTCCGTGCACAATTAAAGGCTCTTCGAGAATTTGCTCTACCGAATGCCGAGGGTTCAAGGATGCATATGGATCCTGGAAAACCATCTGGATATCGCGGCGGACCTTCCTTAATTCCGCATTCGACATACTTGTAATCTCTTTATCTTCAAAAACAATTTTTCCATCACTAGCTTCAATTAAGCGCATAAGCAATCGCCCGGTCGTTGATTTGCCACAGCCGGATTCGCCTACGATGCCTAAAGTTTCACCTTTTTTTACATAAAAAGAAACATCATCAACGGCCTTTACTTCACCTTGTTTTTTTCCAAAAAGTCCGCCTGTGATTGGAAAGTACTTTTTTAGACCATTAACCTCAAGAAGTAACTCCGACATGTTTGTCACTCTCCTCTTTCAATGTATGTAGAAAACAGCGCACTTCATGTCCGTCTTTTTCCGATTTAAATAATTGTGGAGAATCGGTATGACACTGATCAAATGCTTCCGCACATCTGGCGGCGAAGCGGCAGCCATTGTGAACAGTGCCTGGTACCGGAACCGTGCCCGGAATGCTGTAGAGGCGTTCTTTCTTTCTTCTCAAGTCTGGAACCGATTTCAATAATCCTTTTGTGTAAGGATGCTGCGGGTCTTTTAGAATTCTTCTGACATCTCCCTGCTCAACGATTTGTCCGGCATACATGACGACGACACGTTCACAAATTTCCGCGACAACACCCAAATCATGCGTAATAAGGATGATGGAAGTGTTCGTTTTTTTATTCAAATCATTCATTAAAGCAAGGATTTGCGCCTGAATGGTGACGTCAAGTGCCGTTGTTGGCTCGTCCGCAATCAGGACTCTTGGGTTGCAGGCCATCGCCATGGCAATCATCACCCGCTGCCGCATGCCTCCTGATAATTGATGCGGATGTTCTTTTAAAATCCCTTCCGCTCTCGGTATTCCAACTAGTTTAAGTAATTCAATACTTCGGACTCTTGCCTCTGCCTTAGAAAGGTCCGTATGTAAGCGAATGGCTTCCATCAGCTGATTCCCGATGGTAAACAGCGGATTCAAGGATGTCATCGGCTCCTGAAAAATCATCGAGATTTGGTTACCGCGAATTTTCCGCCACTCTTTTTCTGTTAAATTAGTTAAATCAGTTCCATTAAAAATAATTTCGCCCTTTTCAATTTTCCCCGGCGGCGATGGAATCAAGCCCATAGTTGACAAGGAGGTAACACTTTTACCGCTGCCGGATTCCCCTACAATTCCTAGGATTTCGCCTTCCTTAAGTTCAAAACTAATCCCATCCACTGCAGGTAAGAGCTTTTTTCCGGATTGGAATGATACTTTTAAATCGTTTATTCGAAGAATGGAATTTCTATCCATACTAACACCTGCCTGACTAGACTATTATTTACAATTAAATGACGTTCTGAAATATTATAATATAATAAATTTTAAAATTATTATGACATAAGTCACCCTGTAAGCGCTATCTAAAAATGTCATTTCGGGAAAATTTTTTAAAAAGAGGAAAAAACAGGGGTACCACTTTAAAGCGTTAAAGCGGAAAGAAGCGGAATAACAAAGGCAATTTAATCCGGTAACGTAAAGATGCCAGGCCTTGCGTTTCATATATTACGCATTGTTGGCCTGGCCAAATTGGTTAATTATTTTTTATACCAGTATAGATTTGAATCGCATCTCTTAGAAATTCGGCTGTACCGGGCTGGTCTTTGTCATAGTAGGCTTTGAATCTTTCATCATCAACGTACATTTGCGAGAGTCCAGCATGGGCCTCTTTGCTATATTCCTTCCAGTAGTAGGTGAGCCAACGCTTGTGAAGATCTGCTGCTTTCTGTCCCATCTCTCCTGCCGAGTTGCCCGTTTTCATAGCCTCTACTAAGGTGGTTTTAATTTCTTCGGCTAACGCGGTAACCTCTTGATATTGCTCCTCAGTCATATTCATAACCTTGGCATTCGATTGATTAACCGCATCATCGCCATACTTGGCGCGGACTTCCTTGCCATATTTTTTCTCATTTTCATCTATCATTTTCTTCTTGAAGCCTTCGAATTTTTCTTTATTAGACATCTTTAATCTCCCTTCCGTCATCGCGATTGTCTTTTCAACATTCGCTATTATCAAGTCTAATTGTTCCCGCTTTTCGAGGAGCTTTTGGCGATGTACCATGAGTGCTGCGGCACCATCGAAGGAAGGGTCCGTTACAATCTCCTTGATTTGGTCGAGACCAACGCCTAACTCCCGGTAAAACAGAATTTGCTGGAGCCGATCCACTTCTGCCTGGCTGTAAATTCGGTAACCCGATGAATTGATTCTTGCCGGCTTAAGAATCCCAATTTCATCATAATACCTTAGCGTCCGGGAGCTGACCCCCGCCATACTCGCAAGCTTTTGCACCGTATATTCCATGCCTTTCACCTCCTCACCAACCACGATACACCTTTACGCAACGTCAATGTCAATCACTAGTATGCCTATATTTTTAAAAATTTCTTTGCAAAATTTGTCGAGCAGTTTAAATAATAATTGGTCTTTTCTTCCTTTATAATGAGAGGGTGATTGTACTATTTTAAGAGGTCGAAAGGGGATAGCTGCGATGGCTAAATTAGTTGTTATTTATGACCAACCGAAGGATCAGGAAGGTTTTGAAAACTATTATTTCAATGTTCATATTCCTTTAGCAGAAAAACTACCTAATATAACAGGTGCGGAGATTCACCGCGTTTTGCAAAAGCAAAACACGAGCGATAACCAATATCTTCTTGCTGAACTGCATTTTGAAAACCCAGCCATTCTAGCTCAGTCATTAGCATCCCCAGAGGGCCGTGAAGTCACTGCAGACGTAGCCAATATGATGCAATTTCTGAACAAACCACCAGTTGTTTTAATCGTGGATTAATAAATAAGGAGATTAACAAACAGCAGGCACAAGTGCCTGCTGTTTGCTTATTCTTTGGAATCTATCTGTCATTGTTTGTCCCCATTATTGCATATGTATTACAAAGGAGGCGGACAAACATGCATACTTCATTTTCAACTATGAATCTACTGCGCTATTCGGTCGCATACGTGTTTATCATCTCGGGTTTAATGAAACTACTTAACACTGATTTAAGCAACCATTTTTTTAGCCTGGGCCTGCCCTATCCTCAGCTCATGTTAAAGCTTGTCATCATTTTAGAAATTGGTTGCGGAGCTTTAATCCTTGCGGGTAAAGCTGTAAAAAATGCTGTCATACCCTTAATCGCAATCATGATAACGGCAATTTTATTAACGAAGCTGCCGGCGCTTAACACAGGGCTTTTGCAATTTGCTTTTAACGCCCGTTTAGACATCGTCATGTTAGTTCTATTAATCGCTTTATACAAACGAAGTCCATGATTAGGTTTACCAGATTGTTAATGCAATCTGGTTTTTTATTTATAGGAAATATTAGACAGAATCCACGATATATTTCCTATGATAAAATTATAGAAACAATATGGTTCGGGAAGGAAAAAAACATGGATTTAAAAGAAAAGGTAAACAATCTCCCCATCACTCCCGGGGTTTATCTGATGAAGGATTCTGGCCGCCAAATCATCTATGTAGGAAAAGCCAAAAATCTGAAGAATCGAGTTCGGTCCTATTTCCAGCATTCCAAGGCACATTCTAAAAAAACGCTAAAACTCGTTTCTACGTTAAAGGATTTTGACTACATTCTGACCGATACAGAGTTGGAAGCCTTTCTGCTGGAATGCCAATTAATAAAAGAAATCAAACCTTATTTTAATAGAAAAATGAAAAACCCGCAGAACTATTCCTATATCGTCGTGGGAATGGACGAGCGTTATCCTACGCTTGAAGTAACAAATGTTTGCATTGAAAATGACGGAAACCTTTATTTCGGACCGTTTATCAGTAAGTTTGCAGTGGAAAAAGCGGTCCAGGTGATCAAGGAATTTTTTAAAATTAGTTGCAGCAACCGTTCCATAGGAGGTTCTCCGTGTTTGAATCATTCTCTCAGTCTCTGCATAGGTTTGTGCACTGGAAATGTCCCAAGAGAAATTTATGATTCAATTTTAAACCGCATTATTGCTTTGATTAAAGGAAATGACTTAAGCCCGCTTCAGGAAATGGAAGAAAAAATGGCAGTTGCTACGGAGCAATTGGATTTTGAACTTGCCGCAAGGTATAAAGGATATATCGAGGCAATCAGTTTCCTTCATTATAAAGAGAGTGTCATTGATTTTGCAGAGGCCAATCAAAATATCGTCACGATCGAATTTCTGGATGACCGCAGCTTTAAACTTTTTTTAATCAAAGGCAGCACGGTGTTATTTTCAGAGAAATATTCGCTTGAAGGAACGGATGTCGTTGCAACGGTAAGGTCGAATATCCTGAACTTTTTCAAAGGTGCCAGGGATAAAACTCCCCTTATTGTCCACAAAGAAGACCTTGATGAAGCACAAATTATTTATAGCTATTTAACGAGTAATCATGTCAGTTACGCTATAATTCCTGATGCTTGGCTTACCTCACAGGATCACACTCTCACGAATGAGACAATTCTAAAATTGCTAACAAAGCCCTAGAAATCTTGAGGGCTTTTTATTTGGCTAAATTATCCAAAAGATGCCAAGATATTAACTTATCCGAAAATAATTACTATTTCAAAAAAACTTTCTTTTTACGTAATTACTTTCAGAAAATACGATAAAATCAAGGTTTTTAACTATTTTGCAATCTAATTCCAAAAAAAAGATTTTGACCATTCATAACTTTAAAAGTATTATAGAATAACAAAAGGAGGTAGATTTATGTCAAACATAAATAAACAGAAAATTGTGGACAGTGTACCTCAGAAGGGTTTTTTCGGTCACCCAAAAGGACTATTCACACTGTTCTTTACAGAGTTTTGGGAACGCTTTTCTTATTATGGAATGAGAGCAATTCTCGTATACTATATGTACTATGAAGTTTCCAAGGGCGGCCTTGGAATGGATCAAACTCTGGCATTGTCTATCATGTCCATTTACGGATCGTTAGTTTACATGTCCGGAATCATTGGCGGCTGGTTGGCTGACCGGATTTTCGGTACATCAAAAGCAGTGTTCTATGGCGGTATTTTAATCATGTTTGGTCATATTGCACTAGCCATTCCGGGCAGCATTTCATTATTCTTTGTTTCCATGGTATTAATCGTACTTGGAACTGGGTTACTAAAACCGAATGTTTCCACCGTGGTTGGTGATTTGTATGCAGAGAACGACAATCGTCGTGATGCAGGTTTCAGTATTTTCTATATGGGGATTAACCTTGGGGCCTTCATTTCACCATTAATCGTAGGATCTCTGATGGATGTCAGTTTCCATCTAGGCTTCGGTATTGCCGCTATTGGTATGTTCGTAGGATTAGTAATGTTTGTTTTAACAAAAAAGAAAAACCTTGGATTAGCTGGTACTACAGTTGCAAACCCACTGTCACCTGCTGAAAGGAAAAAAGTCTTTACTTATATTGGATTAGGCATAGTCGTGATTGCTGTAATTTGCGCCATTGCAATTTCTAATGGCTCTCTAACATTTGAAACCTTTGTTAACCTAATTGGTATTTTGGGTATCTTAATTCCTACTTCGTATTTTATTGTTATGTATCGCAGCAAAAAAACAACATCTGTGGAACGCTCCCGTTTAATTGCTTATATCCCGTTATTTATCGCATCTGTAATGTTCTGGGCGATTCAAGAGCAGGGTTCAACGATTTTAGCAAACTATGCGGACAAGCGCACCCAGCTTGATTTTGCAGGAATTCATATTTCTCCAGCATGGTTCCAATCTTTAAACCCATTATTCATTATTACATTAGCGCCAGTTTTTGCATGGCTTTGGGTAAAGCTTGGAAAAAAAGAACCGAATATTCCACAAAAGTTTTCATTAGCATTATTGTTAGCAGGTTTATCATTTATCGTCATCTTGCTTCCTGCCTACTTTGGCGGAACAGATTCTTTGGTAAACCCATTATGGTTAGTGCTTAGCTATTTAATCTGCGTACTTGGTGAATTGTGCTTATCACCAGTTGGATTGTCAGCTACAACTAAGCTGGCGCCCGCTGCGTTCTCAGCCCAAACAATGAGCTTGTGGTTCTTATCAAGTGCTGCTGCTCAGGCAATCAACGCACAAATTGTTAAGTTCTACACTCCAGAAACCGAAATGGCCTATTTTGGTACAGTCGGCGGTGCTTCATTAGTACTAGGTATTATCCTATTAATGCTTGCACCTAAGATTCAAGGGTACATGAAGGGCATTCGATAATTTTTATAAAAGAAAGGGTGTCTGCCAAGTATCGGCAGACACCTTTTTTATCTTTTATTTAGTAAATGTTTTACGCCATAAATAGGGTGATACAACAGCATCCACGGGCCGGAGCAGCGCATGACGGCTTTGATTTTTTGCCGGTAGGATGGTTTATAACAGTGAACTTTACAATGGGAGCAGGATGATTTCTCCTCACCAAAGCGGCAGAAGGATAGCCTTAACATACAGTAATTTTTCAACTCCTGACATTCATTGCACAAACCATTGGGATGCTTATGTTTGTGGCGGCAGTAAATCTCAATCATTTGCTTGACGCTTTCTTTTTCCTTTTGGATAACTGGACCAGTGTTTGGTTCTATTAAACGAGCTCCCATGTTAAAAACCTCCTACCTTTGATTCATCTCTTTCCTCTAACATACCATGAAATCTAATTTGCAGATGGAAAACTTTTTACAATTTCCGCACATTTAGAAGCAATAGACAAGCGGCCAACCCGTCTTTACCACCTTACCTATAATGACAAAAAAGCACTCATTTGGAGTACTTTTTGTCACAAGAATTTATGAAAAAAGACCGGACAATTCCGATCTTTTGAGTATGAACCTTATTCCTTTTCCATCGCCGCAAATACTTCTTTTGCTGTTCTGAAGCTGTCAATTGCTGCGGGAACACCACAGTAGATGGCCGTCTGCAGGAATACCTCTTTAATCTCATCCTTTGTTAGGCCGTTATTGAGCGCTCCTCTCACATGCAGCTTCAGTTCATGCGGGCGATTAAGCGCTGTAATCATCGCAAGGTTAATAATGCTTCTCGTTTTTCTATCAAGGCCCGGTCTGCCCCACACCTCTCCCCAGCAATATTGAGTGACCAATTCTTGCATTGGCATATTAAAATCATCCGCATTCTGAATGGATCCATCTACATATTCAGCACCTAATACACTTCTTCTAATTTCTAATCCTTTTTCAAATAACTCTTTATTCATGTTCATTTCCCCTAACTATTATTTTATTTTTCATGCGATGCACGGACTTAAAACGTTAAGCAATTCTTACTGCTATATCCTCCAACCCTTCGACTGCTGGGAACTTTTCCATTACCACAGGGTCATGACCTGGGATGATCAGGTCCGGAGACTCGGCCAGGTCGTTGACAAAGTCAAAAGCATCGTACATCTGGGCAAGGTTGGCGACGATTGAACTTGGCCGGTCTTCTTGGATGTTTTTATAGAAATGGCTCACATCCGAAGCAAGAATAACTTTTCCTTTTTCCGTCCGTACCTCAACCACCTGCAGCCCTTCGGAATGCCCACCCGTTTTATGTACATAGATTCCCGGCAGGATTTCCTTGCTTCCGTTGACAAACTTGACCCTGCCTTTAAAATTTTCCTGTACCAAATGCACCACGTCATCCGGCCTTACATGGTGCAGAAACTCTTTTCTAGACGCATATTTGCCTGTCCAAAAGGCCATCTCTGCTTCCTGAACGATAAATTGTCCATTCGGGATTTTATCCGCATTACCCAAATGATCGTAATGCATATGGGTAATGACTATCTGCGAAACTGAGTCGACAGCGACGCCAAACTCCGGCAGGATGCTGATCGGGCAGCGCAGAAACGTGCGATTTCTTTTCTTTGCCTCCTCTTCATTGAATCCTGTATCCACAACAATTGCATGCTCATCCGATTTTATAAGCCAGACGAAATAATCCATGGTCATCGAAAAATCTTCATGCGGATCGGCTGGACCATGAAAATAGCTGCTGTACACAGCGTCGCGAGTCGCGTATTTGATCGCATATACCTCATACTTAGGCGCTTCCTTCATTATCTTTTGGGCCTCCTATTTATCAGCATTTGCCTCTCATAATCTAGAGATCTCGTTTAACACAGGTTCAAAGTACTTCAAGAAGTCCCGTGGATTTTCAGACATCGGAAAGTGTCCCATTCCCTCCATCTTGATGAAGGAACCGCCTAATATATCAGCTGCTTCCTTGCTCATTTCCGGTGTACAGGAATAGTCATATTCCCCAGTTAAAATCCAAAGCGGGCATTGTGTTTTTCCGATGTTTTTCGTTACCTCAGGAAAATCATGGCTATAAAAATACGTATCGCCCTGATAGATACCAGGACCTCCCTGAGAATATTCCCAAAGCGCCAAACGACGATAGTATTCTGGACTATCCGGCGCCATTAATCCATCTACCCAGGAAGCTAGAAAGTTACCTGCATGTACCTGCGGATGGTATGTCCATGATACTTTTCTTCCTGCCCGGCCAAAGCCACCCTCCAAGGAAACAACCCCTTTAAACAGGTCGCCATACTCAGCGGCAAGATACAATACAATCGCACCGTCCATGGACGATCCGGAAATGACCGGCTTTTTATCATAAAGATCGGTAGCTTTCATAAACGCCATAATCCACTTCGTATATAATTCCGTGGTCAGTTGATATTTTTCCTCCCACCAGCGGTTTGGCGGCGAGGACTTCCCGTGGAAAGGAAGATCAAAGGCGTACATGTGCCATTTTTCCTGCAACTTCTTATTTCCAAGCAGGAATTTATACTGTCTGGAGTCCGAACCCGCTGTATGAAGGAAAATAATCGGATGTCCTTGTCCAGCCTCTTCATAATAAGTGGTGAACGTTTCGCCATCTGCTTCAATATTGACGTAATGCCCTTTGATGGTTTCCGGTGAGAATTCGGCTTCCGTTAATAACGGCTTCGTCTTAACCGGTTGTCTGGCTAAACACAAGATTCGTTCCACAATCTTTATAGACTGGGCCCAAGCTAATCGGTTTCCTTCCACCTCTACACCAGGTACATTTGCAACCATAGCCTGAAGCGTATTATGAAAAGCTGGCGGCAGGTCGGAGATGAATTTAAACCAAGCATGTTCCGGAACGATGATCGTAAAATCCCAAACATCATCAATCGTAAACTGTTCCTGTAAGGTGATGGATTCTTTCTCCACCGTCCATAGTTTGTTATGCTGCCCATGCTTTAATAGGAAACGAAAATTATGAGATCCTAGCAGACTGCGAAGCTCTTTATCTTCCTGTACCCGATTTTCCCATGTATCGATCCTCATGATTTTTACCATTAATGGTACCCCCTTCGGACTAGATTTCTCGCAAAATTAGTTTCTATTCCAAATAACAAGCTTCATTTCTGTCATTTCTTCAACTGCATATTTTAGCCCTTCACGTCCTGTGCCACTTTCTTTTACTCCACCATAAGGCATATGGTCAACGCGGAACGTTGGGATGTCGTTGATTAGTACACCACCAACCTTCAATTTATCAATGGCATCAAGCGCTGTATCCACATTTTTCGTGTAGATACCTGCCTGTAGGCCGTAGCGTGAATCATTCACTAGATCAATTGCCTCATCTACGGTAGATATCTTATTGATTATGACAATTGGCGCAAACACTTCCTGACACGAAACCTTCATTTGCGGATTTGCCTCTAAAATAACGGTTGGACGCAAAATATTTCCTACGGCTTCGCCTCCAGCAGCAATAACGGCCCCCGCGCTTTTCGCCTCTTCAATCCAATTCAATGCCCTTTGGACATCATTTTTAGAAATTAATGCAGAAACATCAGTTGCTGGATCGAGAGGATCTCCAATTTTCAATTGGTTACCCGCCTCTACGAACTTTGCGACAAATTCATCATAAAGACTTTCATGTACGTAAGCTCTTTGCAGAGAAATACAAACTTGGCCCTGATTTGAATACGCTCCGGTGATGCAGCGGGGAACAATTTTATCGATATCGGTGTCTTTGTCAATGATGACGGCTGCATTGGAACCAAGCTCTAAAGTAACCTTCTTCAATCCTGCTTTATTCCGGATACCAATGCCTACACTAGGACTTCCCGTAAAAGTGATCATGCTGATCCGATCATCGGTAACAAGCTTGTCTCCAACCACACTTCCTCTTCCGGTCACGACATTCAGCACACCTGCTGGAAGTCCGGCTTCCTGCGCTAGTTCAGCCAGAAATAAAGAAGATAGCGGTGTTTGTGTCGCTGGCTTTAGTACGATTGTATTTCCGGCGGCAATCGCTGGTCCAACCTTATGCACAACTAGATTCAGCGGAAAGTTAAATGGTGTAATCGCGCCAATAATTCCAATCGGTTCGCGCACCGTATAAGCGACTCTTCTTTCACCACCGGGAGCCGCATCCAATGGAATCGTTTCGCCATGGATTCTTTTTGCTTCTTCTGCAGCGAACTTAAACGTCTGGATGGTGCGGGCAACTTCTGTCTTAGCCATTACAATCGGTTTTGCGGCTTCAAGAGAAATAATCTTTGCTACTTCATTAAATTTTTCTTCAATCAGCTTTGCTAGATTTTCGAGAATTTTAGCACGCTCATGTGCAGGTACCTTTGCCCACTGACCTCTTGCACGGTCTGCTGCAACAATTGCGGCCTCGACATCCTCTAAGGAACCGGCCGGAATCTCGGCTAGCAGCTCCTCTGAATATGGAGATAGCAGCGAAGTATATTCTTTCGCGTCTAGCCACTCTCCGTTAATAAACAATTGTTTTTTCATATTACTAGCACCTCAAGTCCTTTTTTCGCTAATAAGGGAGGTATAAAATTTTCACAAATTTTATAATCTCTTAACGCATGAATTCAACTACGCCTCATGAACCGTCCTAACGGACTCGCCAATCGGCGAGTTTTCATTTAAGAAGCTTTAATACTATTTAAACTCTGTCCTTTTGTTTCTACACCTAGGAAGTAAACTAATGCAACAGCAATCCAGAAGAATACAGCCATGGTAATATAAATACCGTAGTAAAATTCAATGCTCATAAAATAGCCAAACACGATAGGGCTGACGGCTGCACTAATTCTTCCTGCCCCTGTTGACCAACTTGTAGCTGTTGCACGAATACTAGAAGGATACAATTCCGCTGTGTAAACAACTGTACCTGCAACTCCCTGTTCATATAAAAAGGATAGGATACACGCTCCCCAAATTAAATAACTTGGATCTTTAATGAGCCCAAACACCAATGCGGCCACACCACCGAGGCCAAAGCCTACATAGAATAATTGTTTTCTTCCAAATCGCTCGATTGTCCAGTAAGCGGTCAATCGTCCTAGAATCGCAGCGATGGCAACAAATAGGGTATAAGTAAATGTTTTTGCCAAGCTTAGGCCATATACAGTTGCTAGAATCGTAGGAAGCCAAAGCAAAAAACCATAGTAGCCAAAATAACTGAAGAAGTAATAGCCTGCTGTTAAAATAAATCTTTTAATATATTGAGGCTGAAGGAGGACTTTAAAAGATACCTTTTTGTCTGCCTGAGACTTAGATGGAATAACCTTTAAGTCTTCATCCGAAGCACCAAGGGTTTTTAGCACCTTAACGGTTTCCTTTCCCCGTCCCTGTGCGGCAAGCCAGCGCGGAGATTCAGGCACCTTTCGGCGGACAAAGAAGCTTAGGAACGCTGGGATTACACCGACAATAAATAGCACTCTCCAGCCGAAATCAGCGACAAAGCTAAGGGAGATAATGGCGGCAATCAGCATTCCGACCGGCCATAAAACGGTAAGAATCGATGTAAATCGTCCTCTGTACTTTGTTGAGATGTACTCAGAGGTTAGTGCCGTATCAATTGGGATCATCCCACCAAGGAACAACCCTGTTAAAAAGCGTAATAAGCCAAATTGAAACGTACTCGTTGTAAATGCAGTCAATCCAGTTAAAATACTAAATCCAAGAACTGTAGCCATAAAACCGAATTTCCGGCCAAATTTATCCGATATTGGTCCCCATATAATGGCCCCGATAAACATTCCCCAGATTCCTAAAGAATTGAGAGTTCCGTTTGTAATTGGATCAATGTTCCATTCCTGAATAATCGAAGGCATTGCATAGGAAACAATATACGTATCCAATGAGTCAAACATAAAACCAAGGGCAGCCGCGATAACGACAAAATAATGTGCTTTTGTCAACGGCAATTTTTCAATTATACTATCGACGGACTGTGAAGCTGACTGACTCTGATGCGCACCACCACTCACTTTTTCGGGTGACGTGCTCATGTAAGTACCTCCTTTTTGTGCAAGCGATCATTTGAAATCTTTTCTAAAAACTTAATAATCTCCGTGTGGTCCTGATCAGATTCTCCCGTTCTGGCAGCCCCTTCATAGACTTGCTCGATTAAAGAAGCGAGAAGAACTGGTACTTTTGTGTCCTTGGCGATGTTATTGACCATGCCCACATCTTTTAGTAATAAATCTAAAGAAAATCCTGAGTTATAGGTTTCCGGCAGGATAAATGTCGGTAACTTATAATGGGTGGAGAAGCTTTGACCTGAACTTGTATTGATTGTATCTAATGCAACATTCAAATCGATGCCAAGCTTATTAAGCAGGATCATCGCTTCACACGAAGCATAAAGGGATGTGGCAGACAAGTAGTTGTTAACCGCCTTTAGTGCATGACCTGCCCCAGTCTGTCCGACTAGATTAATTGCTTTGCCTAGACATTCTAATATTGGCAGCACCTTCGAATAAACCTTCTCCTCAGCTCCAACCATAATGGTAAGAGTTCCAGCCTTGGCTCCTTTAACGCCTCCAGATACCGGGGCATCAATCAAGGTTAAACCGAAGTTTTTCGCTTCCTCTGCCAGCTTTCTGGTGCTGAATACATAGGAGCTGCTCATATCAATGATGAGCCCGTCCTTCTTCATGGAGTGAAATAACCCGTCCGTTCCAGTTAATATTGCTTCGACTATGCTGGAATTGGGCAGCATCGTGATCACAATGTCATTTTGTTTTCCCAATTCAAGAATGGATGTTGCAACAATGGCCCCCTTTTCTTGAAGAGGTTTCATTGCTTCAACATTTGTATCGTAAACGGTAAGGCTGTAGCCGGCATCCAACAGATTTTCGGACATCCACCGTCCCATTTTCCCTATTCCAATAAAACCTATCTTCATTAGTTTTCATCCCTTCATTTTTTTGTTCTTCCCTCTACTCTGGGAATAATATTTCAAGTGACCGAAGCGAACGAATCTCCTGTTCATATATCGCTCGTTTTCCTGCACTAACATCTTTTTCTATTAAGGCCTTTACCTGTTCCCTATGTTCATTTAGAGAAGAGGTTAAGTTGGAACCTTGTGCCATTGATAGCATTCTGAAAGGACGAGCAGATCGCCTTAAAGATAAATACATTTCACTTAAGACCTTATTGTTGGCGATGGAAAAAATTAAATGGTGGAATTCTTCATTTAATTCATAGTAAAGCTCAAGATCATAGTCACTTACTGCTTGCTCCTGCGATTTGATAACGTTTTCAAGTTTATCAATGCCATCTTGATCAATTTTTACGATTGCTTTTTCCATCGCAATTTCTTCAAGCCGGTAAATAACATCATACAATTCATAAATATCTGTTCTCGTAAACCTTCTTACTACTACCCCTTGATGAGGAACTCTCTGTACCAGCCGATCCCGTTCTAGCATAAGGAGGGCCTCGCGAACTGGTGATCGGCTTGTCTTAAATTCCTCTGCTATTGCAGCCTCAACCAGATGTTCACCCGGGTGTAGAATTCGCTTTCCTATTCTGGCAGTTATTTCTTCAGCAATCTTGATAGCGATTGTCTTCTTTGCATTCGTTTCCATATTTCCTCCCGTTCAAATTAAACATACAATATTGTCGACAATTTAGTATATAATCATTATGGCATTTGACGATAGTTTGGTCAACACTTAATTTTCATAATATTCTTAATAAAAATATTTCATTTGCACATCAAAGCATCCCATTTATTTGTTCGCTACCAAGCGCAAATAAAAAAGTACTCCCTGCGAGTACTCTTTTTTGGACTTACTTTATACTTCTTGCAAATCTTTTTGAAAAACAATATCGTTCAAGGCTAATTGCAGCGTTCCTTTAAACTCTACCTTATGACTTATATCAACTCCAGAACTAAGAAGACTCTTGACAATTTCCGCCCGCATACCGGTGAGGATCGCTTTACAGCCCATCATCGAAAAGCCTTGGATGATTTGGACAAAGTTCCGTGCGGCTTCTTTTTCCATCGAGGCCACACCTGATAGATCGATAATTAAAGTTTGAATTTGCCGATATTCAATTTCAGTCAGCACTTTATTCTGAATCGTTGAAATACGCAGATCATCAAGTGTTCCAATTAAGGGCAAAATGCAAATCTCCTTATTAATTGGAATAATTGGAACAGATAGGTTTTCGACAAGCTTTCTTTGGTTATCCAGCAATTCATCCTTATATTTCGTGTACGTGATAAAAAAGTGTGTAAGAAACTGATCAATTAATTCATTAATACTTTTTTCCATTGAAAAAAAGGTGATCCTATCAGTCTCCAATTTATTAAAGGCATCAAAGTTATAGAGAAAATCCCACACTGTTCGGCGGATCGCCTGAATCCATTCCAGCTTAAACGCAAGGGTCAATGAATGCTTTGCCCAAGCCATGCCCTCCTGCTTGGCAAATGAGATTAGTTCATGTTCCCGGCCTTCAACGACATATAGAACTAACTTATGGGCATTGTTAAGTAAATTAATTCCGACATTATGTATATCATCAATTTTTTCACTTACATTCGTCGCCTCAGCCAGCAAACGGTCCTCAAATACTTTTTGATTCTTCAAAAAGTATTCCTTTATTGAATATTTATCGTCAATCATAACATCCAATTTTCTCACACCCCGTTGTGTTTTTTGCTGTTGCTGCGGGAGACTTATCGTAAAAGTAGTTCCTTGATTTTTCTTACTATCAACCAAAATCATGCCGCCATGCTGATAAATGACTGAGAACACCTGAGCAAGTCCCATCCCTGTCCCCTGATCCTTCGTCGTAAAAAAGGGTGTACCTAATAGCGAAAGCTTCTCCTCGGGAATGCCAACTCCCGTATCTTGAATCGTCACAATGACTTCATTATTCTTTGTGTAATGTGTCAGGGTAATGGCCCCTTCCCCGTCAATCGCCTCAATTGCATTTTTAATTAAATTAAAGAAAGCCTTTTTAAATTGATTTTTCCTGCCGTAAATAGCAGCACCCGTATCTTGAAAATCAGTTTGGATAGTAATCTCATACATCTTGTCCTGGAAAAGGTTAATGATGGATTCCAATTCAACTGACAAATAAATAGTTTGGAATTCTTCGTCCTCCAGATCAGGCTTTGAAACCTGAAGGAGATTATTTAAAGTTTTCAGGGCGTTATCAAGTTCGGAATGAGCAATTTCTAGGTATTCATTTTTTTGATCCTGCTGCAAAAGCTGTAAAAACCCTTTGACCGCTGTTAAGGGATTTCTCACCTCATGGGCGATTCCTGCAGCAATTTGGCCAATCGAAGCAAGCTGGCTTAAATGATTTGACATTCCACTCTCTTTGTAAACCTTTTCATCGATGTTCATCTTTATAAATCTCCTTTCCTACAATAAGGAACAAAAGGACTTATTTTTTATAATTGGATATTTCTACTATCTAAATATTAGTTTACTAAAAAAACAAACAAGGTAAATACGCAGAAATATGCATTCTTTTCCATTTCATATAGTAAAGAAGTTGTACTACCTTTGTAAAAAACAAAAAGCCTTTCTAGGAAGAAAGGCTCGTTATTTTAGTTGTTCTTTTATTCCTTCAATGATGTCCAATGGCATGACCCCATAATGAGAGAGAACTTTTGCTTTTTCTTGTCCGGCCCTTGCATGAAGATAACTTGCAGCAATCATAGCGTACAAGGGTTCGGCACCCTGGGCAAGAAATGAAGCAATCAAACCAGTAAGAACGTCCCCGCTGCCACCTTTTCCGAGGGCGTCATGACCGAGCGGGTTTATATAGACCTGTCCAGCCGGTGAAACAATTATTGACCGGTGTCCCTTCAAAAGCAAAAACACATGGCCCTCCTTCGCATATTCCTGGGCAATTTCGATGCGGTTTTCCTCCACCTCTTTGACAGTCCTGTTGACTAGCCTTGCCATTTCACTTGGATGAGGAGTGAAAATGACGGGCCCCTTGTACTTGCGGACCAAGTCCGTCAAGCCTCGTATAAAATAAAGGCCATCCGCATCAATGATTAAAGGCTGGCCGCTCAAAGACTCAATCAGAGATTTGAGCCACTCCTCTCCGCCAGCAAACCGCCCCATTCCGGGACCAACGGCTACACATTCAAACTGCTGAAGCTGCGGAATAATCTCATGAACTGCCCTGGCAGCAAAATGACCATCCTCATCTGATAAAGGCAAAAATAAGGATTCCGGATTTTGCGCCGCCGCCATCGGATAAATCCCTTCCGGTACTGCCAGCGTTACTAAGCCTGCACCAGAATGTAAGGCTGCCCTCGCTGAGAATATCGGGGCGCCTACATATGGGCGTGACCCTCCGATTATCAAGGCATGTCCGAATGTCCCTTTATGACCATGCCTTGGTCGTTTTGGCAGCACTTCCCGTACAAGAGGCCCTGTTATCACCCTTGGCATATCCAGTCCTAACTCTGCAGCGGCTGAAGGCGGTACAGAAATATCAACCGCCTTCCAATCACCGATATATTTTGGTCCGTCCTGTAAAAAAAAGCCTTTTTTCGGAAAAACAAATGTTATCGTCTTATCAGCCTTAATTGCCTCCCCTGCAACCTTCCCGGTATCGCTGCTGACACCTGAAGGAATATCAACAGATACAACCAATTTCTTTCCGGTATATTCATTGACCATTGAAATCACATTACTGAAGGGTTCTCTGACAGGGCCATTTACCCCAGTCCCCAAAATGGCATCGACAATTACATCTGCCGAATTCAATACATTTTTTAAACCATTTAGTGAATGTTCTTGAAGGTAAAAGACAGGCAGCCCGCGATTCATATACACATCAAAGTGGATTTTTGCATCTCCCTTTAGACGGTCAGGATCCACGAGAAGACAAACAAGAGCCCTGACTCCCGCATCAATCAGCCTGCGGGCAATAACAAAACCGTCCCCGCCGTTATTCCCGCCGCCAGCAAGAACGATAACCCGTGGATTTGAGTAAGGTAAGTCTGCTATTATTTCCTCAACTACCCTTGCCCCGGCATTTTCCATTAGGACCACACCAGGTAAACCAATCCTTTCCATCGTATACTGATCCATCCGCTGCATGTCCCTTTGCCCCGCCGCAAACATGTCAAACCAACCTCCCCGAAAATCTATATTTACTTTCATTTTACCGCTGTTACCAGAAAAGAGCCCAATTGATTGGCTCTTTTTAAAAAAATTATTCGAACTTAAGGTCCCATTTTTTTAATACATAGTAAAATCAATCATCTCCCTACTAATAAAGGAAATAATAATCATCCGTTTCTTCATCATTGGCCGCCCTTTAATTTGAATTCCCCGAGAGGAAAAAATGCTGCTTTTTTAACTTGCATTTCCTATTTTTGTACATATAGGGTAAATTTGAGGAAAATGTTTTTATTTGTTTTTGCTTATCCTATGATTATAAGAAATTTTTTAAGAGGTGTTTATTGAATGGGGAAAGCCAATTTTCAACTGGTTTTGCAAACAGTTAACTTAATTTTAGGATTCATGGTTTGGGTTATCATTTCTTCTTTAATATCATTTATTCAAACCGATATTAAGCTTACACCTGGCCAATTATCGACCGTAACAGCGATCCCGGTTATTCTCGGATCAATTTTAAGGGTTCCGATTGGCTTTTGGACCAACCGCTATGGCGCAAGATGGATGTTTACAATTGGACTGATATTTCTGCTTCTGCCAGTTTACTATATCAGCCTGGCGGATTCCTTCTCCGATTTAATCATCGGCGGTTTGGCCCTTGGTGTCGGAGGAGCGTTGTTCTCAATCGGGGTCACCTCCCTGCCGAAATATTATCCGAAAGAACGGCATGGGTTTGTAAACGGAATATACGGGGCAGGTAACATCGGTACAGCCTTCACCTCCTTTTCGGCCCCGCTGCTGGCCAATGCCATCGGGTGGAGAAGCACTGTTCAATTATACTTAATTTTAATCGTGATATTTGCAGTTTTAACCTTTATTTTGGGTGATAAAAAAGAACAAACAGTAAGGGTGTCCCTCACCGCCCAAATTAAAAGCGTTTATAAAAACTACCGGCTTTGGTTTTTATGCTTGTTTTATTTTATTACTTTCGGTTCATTTGTTGCCTTCACTGTTTATTTACCTGCCTTCCTTGTAAACCACTTTCATTTAACGAAGGTGGATGCTGGGTTCCGAACAGCGGGGTTTATTGTCATTGCCACCATCATGCGCCCGATCGGGGGCTTTCTCGCTGATAAATTTAACCCTTATATCATCTTGATCGTGATCTTTAATGCGATTACATTTGCCGGATTTCTATTATCGTTTACACCGTCACTGCCTATTTACACCTTGGGCTGCATTTTAGTCGCGTTTTGTGCGGGAATCGGAAATGGTACCATTTTCAAACTTGTGCCTCTTTATTTTTCAAAACAGGCTGGCATTGTTAACGGTATTGTAGCAGCTATGGGCGGCCTGGGTGGATTTTTCCCGCCAATCGTGTTAACGATTTTATTTAATATGACCGGCCACTATGCGATTGGCTTCATGGCTCTTTCCGAATTTTCGCTTGCCGCTGCAATAATTGTGATGGCCCTATACTTCCTTGATAAATTACAGATTTCCAACCAGGTTATTGAAAGCACCGTGGAAGGCATCATGGTGACAGATTTAAATGGTATTATTCAGCGGGTTAACCCGGCGTTCACTGCTGTAACAGGATATTCTGAAGATGAGGCCATTGGCAAGACCCCGGTTATCCTGCAATCAGGAAAACATGATGAAACTTTTTATAAGAAGATGTGGGAGGATATCCGCCAAAACGGCTCCTGGCAGGGGGAAATTTGGAACAAAAAGAAAGACGGGCAAATTTACTTGGAATTGTTAACCATCAGTACTATTAAGGATGAGAATGATAACCCGATAAATTACGTGGGAATGTTTAATGAACTGCGTTAGGGGGTTTTTCGGACTTCTTAGTTGAAAAAGGTTAGGACATTTTTCATCCTGAAATAGCTGGTTATCAGTGAAGTGAGAAGTGACTTGGGAAATACATCTAAAATAACAAAAGAGTTGAGAAATCAACTCTTTTGTTATTTTTATAATAATTTACATTTTGTTGGAAATAGTAAGGGAATACTTGGAAAGGTATCCATAAGAAAATTAAGAACCAAGATGAAAGGATGTTTTAAATTGTCAGGACCTAGCTTAAAAAAACAAGATGCACATGACTTAATACATGAATCGGCATTAAACGAGGCGAAAGAATTAAGGATGTTATTACAAAAATGTCTGGAAGATGGTCAAAAAGAAAAAGCCATGAAAGTAGCAGAGGTTTCAATTGAACATTGGGAAACTAGGACGCTGCAGCATGCAGCTTCAGAGGAAGAAGGTCTATATAAGGAGATGGCAACTGAAAAACCCCATCTAAAAACTCTTGTCATACAGTTAACTCGTGATCATGACCTTATGCGTAAAATGGTAGAGCAAATGAAGGTTCTATTAATACGTAATGAGATTGATGAGAAATTGGTAGCTTTAATGGACTCCTTAATTATAGTTGACTCCTTACATAACGACGATGAACTGAATAAACTTCTAGGACATAACGACATCAATAAGTTGGAAATTATGGAAGAGAGTGATGAGATTGCTTGAAGAAAAACTATTACGTTATGGAGCACCCGCCTTATATGACAAGATGGTTGAAACTTTTTCGCATTTTCATATTCATCCATATGATGTTCAAGCCACTATATTAAAAGTCGACGACAAATTTGAAGTTTCATTGAAATTTTCTGCAGATTTTTCTCAATTTGTAACCCGCCAATTCACAATTGAACAAGTGGAGCTTCCTGATGATGAAGTGACACGCTATTTTCAAGAGTCCGCAGAGAAATGCAAGTCATTGTTAATTGCTGATTACTACAAAATGATGAAAGAGTGAAAGGAGTTGAAACGTTATGTTTTCATTTCAAGAAGATGCACTTTTGGTTGATGACCGAGAGGATTTGATTGCTGTGTTACAGATGAGATTTGGCACTTTATCGGGGGAAATGATTCAAAAAATTTTTGAGATTAATGATATGAATACATTGCAGCGTCTCATCTTATCTGCGGCTAATTCGGCAAATTGGGATGTTTTTGTAGAAGATTTTAATGTCGGTAAAGATTCCTATCGATTATTGGGAGATAACTTTAACCCGCTAAGAGATTTAATAAAGGAAGGAGAAATGTGCGATGGAGGAGCATAAGAATAATTTATTCCATTCTCTTAAACATCTCGTCAGTGGAGACCGAATTAATGATGGCTGGACAGAAGAAAGCCCACGTCCACGGGATTGGGAGTCAGCTTACCGTAATCGGTGGGGGCATGATAAAGTTGTACGATCAACTCATGGAGTAAACTGTACGGGTTCTTGCAGTTGGAAAATCCACGTAAAAGATGGGATTATCACTTGGGAAACACAGCAGACAGATTATCCTTCTACTGGAGATGACTTTCCGGAATATGAACCCAGAGGGTGCCCTCGTGGCGCCAGCTTTTCATGGTATACATACAGTCCAACCCGTGTGAAATATCCATATGTTCGTGGAGAACTCTATTCATTATGGAAAGAGGAATTAGAAAAAGCCGATAACCCAGTTCAGGCATGGGAAAATATCGTTACTGAGCCTAAAAAGCGTGAACGTTATGTTAAAGCAAGAGGAAAAGGCGGTTTTGTTCGGGGGAATTGGAAAGACCTTTGTGACATGATTGCTGCCGCCACTATATATACAATAAAAAAATATGGACCAGATCGTATCGTCGGATTTAGCCCTATTCCCGCAATGTCAATGGTCAGCTATTGTGGCGGGACAAGATTTTTATCCTTAATCGGGGGAACAATATTAAGTTTCTATGATTGGTATGCAGACCTTCCTCCGGCTTCACCACAAGTTTGGGGTGATCAGACTGATGTTCCGGAAAGTGCAGATTGGTATAACACTAAATATTTTATTATTTGGGGAACCAATATTCCACAAACGAGAACGCCAGATGCCCACTTCATGGTGGAATCAAGATACAACGGGACAAAAGTAGTAGGAGTCAGTCCAGATTACGCAGAGTACGAAAAATTTGCAGACATGTGGCTGCCTGCCAAAGCCGGGACGGATGGAGCCCTCGCAATGGCAATGACACATGTGATTTTAAAGGAATTCTATGTCGACAAAGAAACACCCTATTTTATGGAGTATGCAAAACAATATACGGATTTGCCATTTTTAATCACATTAATAAAGAAAGATGATCATTACCGTTCTGATCGTTTCGTACGTGCATCAGATCTTTCTGACCAAGAAGAATTAGGTGAATGGAAAACGGTGGTTTGGGATGAAACAACTGATAACTTCGCCATTCCTAACGGCAGCCAAGGTTTTCGCTGGGATAATGGAAATCAGTGGAACTTAGATTTATATAATATTAATCCCAAAATGAGCTTCTTGGATGATTCAGATGATACTGCCATGGTCGAATTCCCTTACTTTGGCCAAAAAGATGGCGGTTTGATTAAGCGTGAAGTTCCAGTAAAAAAAATAAAAGATAAATCCGGAAATGAACTACTCATTACTACGATCTATGATTTAATGCTGGCGCATACCGGAATTAACAGAGGTCTAAAGGGTGACTATCCAAAGGACTATAACGACGATAAAAATCCCTATACTCCTGCTTGGCAAGAAAGTATCACAGGTGTTAACAAAGCTCATGTCATTCAAGTAGCAAGAGAATTTGCGGAAAATGCAGCATTGACAAAAGGTAAATCAATGATTGCAATGGGTGGCGGAACAAACCACTGGTACCATAGTGACCAAATTTATCGCTGTATTTTAAATCTCATTCTTTTAACCGGCTCACAAGGTGTAAATGGCGGGGGTTGGGCGCATTATGTCGGACAAGAGAAAGTACGTCCGCTTGAAGGATTCTCCCAAATTGCATTTGCTAATGACTGGGTGAAGGCTCCAAGGTTTATGAACGGTACTTCCTTCTTTTATTTTGCAACAGAGCAATTCCGTTATGAATATGAAAAAAAAGAAGAAGAATCAGAGTGGGGAAGTAAATATTCCAGCATGCATCCAGCTGATTTTAATGCCCTTTCAGCAAGGTTAGGATGGCTGCCAAGCTTTCCTCAACTCTCACAAAATTCCTTAGATGTGGTAAGAGAGGCACGCTCAAGAAACAAGAATGATCAAGCGGTTATCGAAGATATCACAAAGCAGCTGGTGGATGGAAAGCTGGACTTTTCCATTGAAAATCCAAACGATCCACGTAATTTTCCGCGAGTCTTTTTCAACTGGCGTTCAAATTTATTAGGAGATAGCGGAAAAGGACATGAATATTTCGTGAAGCATTTAATTGGCGGACAGGATTCTGTATTAGGTGATTATGAAAACTCATGGCAACCCGAGGATGTGAACTTGTCTGAAAAGCCGCCAGAGGGGAAAACTGACCTTTTCGTCAGCATGGATTTTCGAATGACTAGTTCAGGGCTTTTCTCCGATATTATTTTTCCAGCTGCTACGTGGTATGAAAAATACGATATCAGCACCACGGATATGCATCCATTTGTCCATCCGTTTAATGCAGCCATTTCTCCTCCTTGGGAGACAAGAAGCGATTGGGATGCATTTAGGGAAATTGCCAAACGTTTTTCTGAACTTGCAAAAAAACATCTGCCTGCTCAAGAGGACCTTGTTTTGTCGCCGCTAGCACATGATACCATCAATGAGATTGCTCAGCCTTTCGGAAAAGTCAAAGACTGGCGGAAAGGTGAAGTGGAAGCCAAACCAGGCAAAACCTTACCAAACTTTAATTTTGTCAAACGAGATTATCCAAATGTATACGATATGTGGATTACCGTTGGACCAAATATAAAAAATGGATACGGAACAAAAGGGGTTAAAATTCCTGGAGATAAAGTTTACAAGGATTTGCTTGACCGCTTAGGACCATCCAAACATATAGGCATTGGAAAAGGTTATCCCGACCTTTATTCCGACAAAAAAGCCATTAATGCCATTTTGTTAATGTCCGGTGCTACAAATGGCAAACGAGCGGTTGAAGGCTGGAAATCTGTGGAGGAAAAGACAGGTAAAAAACTGACTCATATAGCCGAGGAACGTGCGGAAGAAGATTATACGTTAGACGCCTTAACCATTCAACCAAGACCAACCCTTTCTTCACCAGTATGGAGCGGGCTCGAAAAGGACAATCGACGGTACTCTCCGTTTACGATTAACAAAGAATTTAATATACCGTGGCATACACTTACTGGAAGACAGAGCTTTTATCTTGACCATGAAGTGATTCTTGATTTTGGCGAAGGGCTTCCTTTATACATACCTCCAATTACAAGAGGGGCTTTTGTGAAAGGAGAAAAAGAAGTCGAAAATCAAGGAAAATCCATTTCATTGCGTTACATGACGCCCCATCAAAAATGGGGCATTCATACCATGTTTACCGATACCAATAACATGGCTCAATTGTTCCGTGGCTGGCAAGTCGTTTGGATGAATGAAGAAGATGCAGCCTCTATTGGCATTAAAGACAACGATTGGATCGAAGTTTATAACCGCAATGGTGCTGTTGTTGCTAGAGCTGTATTAACGTACCGTATGCCAAGAGGTGCGGTTTATATGTACCACGCCCAGGACCGGCATATGGGGGTTCCAGGGAATAACATTAACAAAGTACGTGGCGGAACCCATAACAGTGTGACCCGAATTTATCCAAAAGCCACGCATATGATTGGTGGTTATTCTCAATTGAGTTACGGATTTAATTATTATGGACCGACTGGTAGTCAAAGGGACACAATGGCGATTATTAGACCGTTGAAGGAGGTCGATTGGCTTGAGGATTAAGGCACAAGTTGCGATGGTCATGCACCTTGATAAGTGTATTGGTTGCCACACTTGTTCTGTTACCTGTAAAAATGTATGGACCAACCGTCCTGGAATGGATTATGTATGGTTCAATAACGTTGAAACAAGACCTGGGGTAGGATATCCAAAGGAATGGGAAAATACCAACCGCTATAAAGGCGGTTGGGTTTTGCGAAACGGTAAATTGCATTTAAGAGCCGGCGGGCCTCTTACAAAATTGGCGAATATTTTTTACAATCCCAATATGGCAGATTTAAATGATTTCTATGAGCCATGGACATATGACTTTCAGCATCTTCACAAACGGGATAAAGGAGAAAGTATACCTGTAGCCCGTCCTCGTTCCATGATTACAGGTAACTATATCGATAAACCAGTTTGGGGTCCAAACTGGGATGATGATTTGGCGGGAGGGAGCGAAACTGTTCCAAATGACCCGAATGTACGAAAACTTCAGGAACACATCAAAACGGAATATGAAAAGACTTTTATGATGTACCTGCCAAGAATTTGCGAGCATTGCTTAAATCCTTCCTGTGTTGCCTCTTGTCCATCTGGTGCTTTATATAAAAGGGAAGAAGATGGCATTGTATTAGTAGACCAGGATGCTTGCCGGGGATGGCGCTTTTGTATGAATGGATGTCCGTATCATAAGGTGTACTATAACTGGAACACGCACAAAGCGGAAAAATGTAATTTCTGTTATCCAAGAACTGAAGCCGGTTTACCAACCATTTGTTCCGAGACTTGTGTAGGTCGAATTCGATATATTGGTGTGGTCTTATATGATGCAGATCGGGTGAAAGAGGCGGCTTCCGTTAAAGATCCTAAAGATTTATATGAATCCCAGCTCTCTGTATTTTTGGACCCATTTGACCCTGAAGTCATCGAGGAAGCAGAAAAACAAGGAATCAATCATAGTTGGATTATAAGTGCACAAGATTCTCCAATCTACAAGATGGCAATAAAATGGAAAATCGCCCTTCCGCTTCACCCAGAATACCGGACATTGCCAATGGTATGGTATGTACCGCCACTTAGCCCAATTATGAATCACATTACTAACGAACAGGATTTAAGTGCGGAAGGCTATATTCCAGCAGTAGATCAAATGAGAATTCCAATGGAGTATTTGGCTTCAATTTTAACTGCTGATGATACTTCTGTTATTCGTAAAGTCTTATTAAAAATGGCAGCGATGAGGGTTTATATGAGGTCGAAAACCGTTGGCGGAGTGGACGAACAAAAATTGACTAAATTAATGGATGAAGCAGGTACCCATAATGAAGAATTAGAAGAGATGGCTCGATTACTTGCAGTTGCTAAATACAATGAACGATTTGTCATTCCGACTGGCCGTCGTGAAATGAATGATGACCTGCATTACAAACAGGGAGCTTGCAGCATTGAAGATTTAGCTCCTCCTGAAGGTATGATGACTTATCCATTCGAAAGAAGTGAAAACGCATAATGAATGAACAAAAAGCGATTTTAATGCTTTTATCGCGCCTCTTGGATTATCCGGATACTCTCTTTTTTGAAGATCAAGAAACAATCATAAGCTTTATTTGCGAGTCTATCAAATCAGAGGATATTCAAAAAGAAGTATTGAATAGAATTGATCCCTTCTATCAAATGTCATCGGTGCAATTGGAACAATTATATGTAGAGACTTTTGATTATAAGGAAAGTACCAATCTATATTTAACTGCACATGAACTAGGAGACAGCAGGAAACGCGGTTTTGCTCTTATCCAATTACAAAAACTCATATCTGAAGCCGGACTTGAATACATCGGACATGATATGGCAGATTATATCCCGATGTTGTTAGAACTTTTGGTGATTGTACCCGAAGAGGAAAAAATCAACAAACTTTTAAAAAGAGTTGCTTACGCCGTCGACCGGATCTTAACAAATCTTCCTGAGGACAATCCTTACAAGAAAGTACTTGAATTAGGGATGATGTATGTTTTTGAAACTCCGGATGCAGAAGAAATCTCTGCTTTAGAAAGACTTCGGGAAGATGCTGACCTGGATGAGCTGCCATATCCACTGATGTATCGCTAAAAAGGAGGGGCTATGATGGAAGTTGTATTTTGGTGGACAATTTTTCCTTATATTTGCGGAACAATCCTAATTATTGCAACATTTTATCGCTTTGTTTTCCGTGGCAAAAGTTGGACTGCGCCTTCAACAGAAATTTTTGAAAAAAAAGGATTGGGAATTGCATCTGTCCTATTTCACTATGGGATTATCTTTGCTTTTGTTGGACACGTAATGGGCGTATTAATTCCACTAAGTGTATACAATGCACTCGGAGTCACAGACCATATCTATCATTTCTTTGCCATAGCAGGAGGTGGTGTTGCGGGTCTCATGGTGGTAATTGGACTAGTTCTCATGCTAATTCGAAAGTTCAATTCACCAAGGGTTCGTGCCCATACTACTTCGACAAGTTATTTCACTATCCTATGGCTTATATTGGTGGCAGGGCTTGGGGCATATATGACGATCGTCTATAATACAACCGTAGGGGCATATGAATACCGTTTATCAATTGGCCCTTGGTTCAGAAGTTTGTTCACATTCCACCCAAGATCGGATCTAATGCTTGGGGTGCCTTTGCTCTTTAAAATTCATATCATTGTGGCATTTATCTTATTTGCTGCCATTCCATTTACAGCCTTAGTCCATATGTTCAGTTTTCCATTAAGATATCCTTCACGGGCTCCGCAACAGTACCGGTCAAGAAATGGTTATAATAAGAATAGCAGGTAGAACTGCTTTAAAAGGTTTTGCCTCATCATATATTTGCTGTTCTTTTGAGAATTAACAAAACAACAATAAAAAGCAGTGCATTTCACAACTGAAGACCGCACTGCTTTTTATTGTAAAGACCTGTTATTATAGGCCTCAATCATTTAATAAATTTATTAATCTTACTTCTCTTTGGTTTCATTTAACTCATCAATTAGCTGTTTCGTCCTTTTCGCATTTCCTTCCGCAAAGTTTTCAAGGCGTTCCTTTAGTTCGTCATTGTCATGAACCCGTTCGGCGGTAATTAAATATGTACGCATCAAATCTTCTTCTATTTCTATAGAATTTTCTAGAATCGCCTCGAGATTTTCCTTTTCTTCATTTCCTTTGAAAAAACTCATTTGAAATCCTCCTTTTTCTTTAGGATTCTCCAATCTTTATTGGCGTATCCAATGAAAAAAGGATATGGATCCACTCCATACCCTTTTTCAATTAAAAGATTATTTTTTCATCCACTCTGGCTTTCCAAAGCCTTTAAACTGTTCGTCAATCACTTTTTCAAAGTCTGCAGATTCGACAACAGCTTTCAGATCTTTTGATAACTGTGAATCTTTGTTGCTTGTTTTAACTGCCACAATATTGCGGTAATTGTCTGCCATGTTTTCAAGTGTTAAGGCATCAAGCAGATTCATTTTTGCTGCAAGAGCAAAGTTTCCTGGTACTGCAGCTAAATCTGCACTTTCAACTGAACGTGGAAGCTGGCCTGCCTCGATTGCTTGGAACTTTAGGTTTTTCTTGTTTTCAGCGATGTCTTTTTCAGATACTTTTAGTGGGTCAGCATCCTTTTTAATTGTGATTAGTCCTGCATCACTAAGTGTATTTAACGCACGTGCAGCGTTAGTTGGATCGTTTGGAAGAGTTACAGTAGCGCCGTCTTTTACATCTTCAATAGATTTAAATTTATTAGAGTAAATCCCCATTGGTGCTGTTGGTACAGAAATAAGTGCTGTTAAATCCATATTGTTTTCTTTTGCAAAGTTTTGAAGGTAAATCGTGTGCTGGAATAGGTTTGCATCGATATCACCATTGTTTAACGCTTTGTTTGGCTGGATATAGTCGCTAAATTCTACAATCTCAACTTTGTAGCCTTTTTTCTCTAAACCTGGTTTGATTGCTTTGTTTACCATGTCACTGTATGGACCGGCAGTGGCGCCAATTTTAATATCTTTTGATTCTGCTGCTTTTTCCTTGCCGCTTGCTGTTTTGTCTTCGGAGTTTCCGCAAGCTGCCAACGCGAATACTACGCAAAGTAATATAATGCTTGTCAACCATTTTTTCATAATAAGTTTCTCCCCTTTTTTATCTTCTTTTATCTACAACTTTGGCGATGTAATCGCCAAGAAGCTGAATGACCTGAACTAAAATAATTAAGATTAAAACTGTTGAAATCATGATGGTATTGTCGTACCTGTAATAACCGAAGCGAATTGCCAAGTCTCCAATACCGCCGCCGCCGACTGTGCCGGCCATGGCCGAGAAACCAACTAAACTAATGAGTGTTAACGTGACACCTGAGATGATACCGGATCTGGCTTCAAGTAAAAGAACATCCTTTATTATCATCCACGGTGTTGCACCGGCTGCAATTGCCGCTTCGATGACACCTTTATCTATTTCTCTTAAGGCAGTCTCCACGATTCTTGCGAAAAATGGAATCGCGGCAACCGACAGTGAAACACTAGCAGCGGTAGGTCCTATGGTACTGCCAACTAGCAAATTAGTCAGCGGAAGCAATGCTACTAATAAAATGATAAATGGAATCGAGCGAACCATATTGACAATAAAACCTAAAATATTCTGGACGGCTCGATTTTCCATAAATAAACCTTTGTCGGTTATGTAAAGCAAAATCCCAACCGGCAAACCGATTACTGTTGAAACCACTAACGATATCGCAATCATATAGATGGTTTGAATAAACGCTTTATTGATATCCGGAATCAGCTCCATCAAATGTGCAAAATCAAAGCCCATTGTGTAGCACCTCCACTTGTGCGGCCCGGCCTTCGATATACTTCAGGGCTTTTTCGATTTCTTCCTTTTGCCCTTTTAGCTCCATGATGAAAATACCAAGCGGCGATTCCTGAATATATTCTATGGAGCCATGCAGGAAGTTTCCTTTTACATTAAATTGTTGAAGAGTATCAGAAATGACTCCCTCTCCAGCAACTTTACCTTTGAAGGTCACTTTAACAATTGGCCCCTGGCAATTATTTAGAATCACTTCTGGAATCTCAAGGGATACAACACTTTCGATAAACTCTTTTGTCAGTGCTGCTTGGGGATGGGCAAAAATATCGTATACCGAACCCTCCTCAACCACTTTTCCATCCTGCATAATTGCCATACGGCTGCAGATTTCCTTAACAACATCCATTTCGTGGGTAATTAACACGATAGTGATGTTGAGTTCTTTATTTATTTTTTTCAAAAGATTTAATATTGACTTGGTTGTTGTTGGATCAAGTGCTGATGTGGCTTCATCACATAGGAGCACTTTAGGATTATTGGCAAGTGCCCGCGCAATGCCGACACGCTGTTTTTGGCCGCCGCTTAGCTGGGATGGGTAGACATTACGTTTATCAGAAAGGCCTACCATTTCGAGTAGCTCTTCGACCCTGCCTCTAATTTGATCCTTCGGCATGTTAGCTGCCTTTAAGGAAAAAGCAATGTTTTCATACACAGTTTTTTGGCTTATTAAATAAAAGTGCTGAAATATCATGCCGATTTTTAAACGGGATGAACGTAATTGCTCTCCTTTAAGGGAGGTGAGGTCATTGCCATCGACCTTTATGCTTCCCGATGTGGGGCGCTCCAAAAGATTGATACATCTGAGTAAGGAGCTTTTTCCAGCACCGGAATAGCCGACGATTCCGAAGATTTCACCTTCTCTAATGGTGAGAGATACATTATCCACACCTTTGACTTCACCTTTTTTCGATTTGTAAACTTTGGTAAGGTTTTTTATCTCAATCATTTTTGATTACCTCATTTTTCCGATATCTAAACTAGACTTTAGGCCTACATAAAAAGCCCCTTTCATCTGAAAGGAGCTCGAAATAGACATTTCGGCGGCTTATCTTTCAGAATGAAATCATTCTGCAGGAATTGGCACCTTCCCTTTTCGGGGGTTGCCGGACGTCATCGGGCCATGTCCCTCGGTCTCTCTGGATAAGAAAATTAAATTAACAAATAATTAAGTTATATTAAGATACTACAAATCTATTCTTATTTTGTCAATCGTCTAAATTATAATGTAATTTAATAGACAGCGTTTTCAATATTGCTATATCAACTTTATTATTGTTTTTAAAATTTTTTTTAAAAGAAAAAAGCTCTTCGAATGAAAAGCTCTTTGTATATAACATTAGGTTAAAGCACCAGCAACACTATAGTTATGAATATCAATTTCCATTTGTTTTCCGAGTGCTAGTTTAGCAAGTTCTGCCCCCAAGTACGGTCCGCTTGTTAATCCAGATGAACCTAAACCATTTGCCACTAAAATCCCTTCAAAATCAAGCAGCCCCCCTATTACAGGAAGAAAACCTGGAGTAAATGGCCTAAAACCTACCCTTGTTTCCAAAATCTTTCCACTCGCTAGGCCTGGAGCAATTGCTAAAGCTTTATTTAAGATTTCTTGGACTCCACCCGCCGTTACACTATTATCAAATCCTGCATCATTTTCGTGTGTTGCTCCAATTACAACACGACCACCTGCAAATGATAGTATATATTGATCAGATGGCGGCATGATAACTGGCCACGAATTTGTACTCATGTCTGCAATATGTAAATGGATGATTTGCGCCTTTTGCGGCCTTACCAAAAATTCAACGCCCAGTGGTCCCAAAAGTTTTTTTGCCCATGCCCCTGCTGTGACAATGACTCGATCAGCAAAAAAAGATTGATCAGATACTTTAACCCCTATGACTTTATTATCGTTACTAATTAATGAGGCATCTCCTTTAACAACTTGGGCTCCATGCTTTACTGCAGCGTTTATAAGTGCATTACGTAAAGCCCGGCCATTTACACGTGCCCCGCCACTAACATATACCGCGCCAAATTCTTCCGACAACGGCGGAAAAAGTCGATTTGTCTCTGCTGGAGACAAAATCGTAATTTCACCGATTTCGGGAGCATCCTCTCGGCGGGTTCGCGCCCGTTCTGCCATTTGTTCCAACTTTTCAGCATCACCATGAATACTTAATGCTCCAACTCGTTTGTAGCCCGTTTCTATTTCCCCTTCCCCTTCAAGCTGTGCGATTAATTCTGGGTAATACCGGGCCCCTCCTTTAACCAACTGATACCAAGCTTTATTACGCCGTTGGGACAACCATGGGCAAACGATCCCTGCTGCTGCGTCAGTGGCTTGACCTGGGTCTTGCCGGTCTACAATGATAACTTTGGCTCCCCATTTGGCAAGGTGATAAGCAGCAGATGCCCCCAATATACCTGCTCCGATTACAATTACCTTTTGCATAACTCACCTCATAGATAACAAAAACTCAGTCATATAGACTGAGCTAAGTAGATACTATATATTTTACACCAAATGCCATACTGCTTTAAAGTTTCTCTGTACGCTGCCTTCTCTCCGCTACTTGCTCACAAACCATATTATACATAACCTCCACACCTTTTTCCGAGGCTTCGAAGTTAAATGCATTTTCAACGTTTATTCCTAAATTATCCGCTTGCTCCTTAGCATCGATGTTTGCACCCAAAAAGATAAATTCCCAATTATATTTCTCCTGTTGATGCTTGATTAATTCTCTCACTTTTTCATAGGTAAATTCTGAGCTTGCATTTTCTAATCCATCAGTGGTGATAACAAATATCACCTTGCCAGGCCGCTTTTCTATATCCGTTTTGGATAAACGATACCCTACATCAAGGATTGATTTCCCCACTGCATCCAACAATGCAGTCATACCTCTTACATAATAATCTTGATCCGTGAGTTTAGCCTTCTTTGCCTCAATTCCATTCCACAATATTTCATATTGGTCATCAAACAAAACAGCAGTGACAAGAGTTTCCCCTTCCAGCTTTATCTGCTTTTTAATAAATCTATTAAACCCGCCAATTGTATCGACTTCGAGCCCAGCCATCGACCCGCTTCGGTCAAGCAGGAAAATAACTTCAGTCAAATTCGTGTTCATCTCTATCATCCTTTCACTATAGTTTATAAAATAATAATAGAGATTTTTATTTGAAAATTGGTCGCCTGATAAGCGACATTTCAAGGGAGAGAGAAACATGCTAAATCATCAACTTTTAATAGAATTGCAGGAATATGTTGAGAGTAGCTTGAACACCGTTACATACTCTATGATGGAGCCTAATGAAATACATAGTATCGAGTTAGAGGACTTTATCAAAAACAAACGCCAGCCGACCTTTAAACAAACTCTATTTAAATTGATAGATAAAAAAGGTGCTGCAGATTCAGAAATATATAAAAGAGCAGGACTAGACCGCAGACACTTTTCAAAAATCCGTTCTAATCCAGAATACCGTCCAAGAAAAAATACAGTGATAGCCCTAGCAATTGCCCTTGAACTAACCAAAAAAGAAACCGACAGACTCTTAAGTTCGGCCGGTTACTCTTTATCTGAGAGTGATACCTTTGATTTAGTCATTCAATTTTGTCTAGAGAAAAAAATTTATGATGTCCATGATGTTAATCATGCGCTGGACTATTTTAGCCTGAAGCCATTGATAGGTGTAACAGAATAGGTTCACAGGAATGCACGTTTCCTGCTTGCAATCCATCTAAAAGATAAAGGGGTGCCTTTTCCTGGCTTTCCCCCATATCTCAACCTCTTATTCTTTTGATGATGGAAGATTATCGGCAGTCCCCAACTGCTGTGGTAACTCATCGTCTAATATTAATTGTTCAGCCCTTCCCTCAGTGGGCTCCACTAATTGAATTTCTTTTTCCGGAGCAGGAAATGATTTTTCTGCCACCAGTTGCTCCAAACGATCGACTCTTTCCAGTAGACGGGCGTGCTCTTCCCCTGTCAATCTGGCCTTGGAAGAATAATACGGGTCATTTACCCACCAGTCCATGCCTATTTCTCTTGCCTTATCAACTGAGGCCACCAACAGCCTGATTTTGATTGTTAATAAATCGACATCCGCCAGGGATATTTTAATATCACCCGCAATGACGACCCCTTTATCCAGGATTTTTTCCAAAACCTCAAGCAAATTTGAAGATTGAGGTGCATGCTGAATGGGCATAATATCTCTCCTGTCGTTAGTCTTACAATAATCTTCCCAGCGGGCCAAGTTCTATATTTAGTTCTTCTTTTTCTAATCCAAAGACAATCTTTAACTCTTCCATTTTTTCTTCCAATCTCATCAGTGTCAGCCCTAATTCCTCCAACTGTTCATCCGTAAGCGAATCACTTTCCACTCTCCGCATAGCCTGACGTTCCATCAGCTGGCGAAGCAATTCGATAATCGTCAGGACTAATTTAGCTAACCCTTGCTCCACACTATTGGAGTCTAGCGGCAAGCGTTCCATTTTCTTTTCCCTCCCTGCTATTCAAACGTTCATAGGAACCAAACGCACTTTCAAAAGATGATATAAGCAGCTTTAGGTCGACAATGATTAAGTCAATATCAGCAATAGAGATCAGGATTTCTCCCCGTACGACCACACCTGTATCAATGATTCCATCTAATAAATCCAAAAGCGTCACTTCTTTATTTTCTAAGGGATGATACCGTTCCATTACACCTTCTCCATTACAAACTTAGCGAAGTGGTATGGCGGCCATGGTCCTGTTACCTGAAATGTACATCCAAATACTTCATAGCTTTTTTCTATTTCAGCCATTTTATTTAAAAATTGTTCCACTTTTCCTTCGAGAATAAGAAAATCATAATTTCCGACCATTTCATCTTTTCTTTCCGTTACTTCTTTTCCCCAATTTTGGCGGAGATTTGAATCATCAATGACGGATTCCAGCTGGAGTAAAATCTCCTGACGCCATTTGGCTTGCTCTCTTTCGTATTCTTCAGCGACTAATTGATCAAGCTTTTTTCTCATCAAGAATTGCTTTCCCTTAGGCATTAAGGCTAATTTCCGCCTCATCTCCGTGATAGCTGAATTATTCTTTAATACATACGATAAAGCCAATTCCTTATCACAAAACAGTTTCAAATTCCATTCTTGTTTCCCCTTAAGATAAGTAAGTTTTTCTAGGAGTAAATCATATTGGCCGGTCAGCAGGCTTTCCAAATTACCATCGTTTTGAAAAATTGTACAAAAAGACATCGGAAGAATCGTAAAATTTCGCTGAAAGTCTGCAATGATTTCATGATGATGAAACGCTTTTTCCTGCAGCCATTTAGCATCTTTTAGTTGAAGATCAATGTGTTGTTGGGAATAGTTAGTGGCACTTACTGGGGTAACGAGAGCTGCTATATCTTGAAAAGTTTTTATATTAATGGGGCTGTTATCAATTCCTAAAACGTCTGGAACCTCTGATTTCTGCAGTTCCTCTGCTAAGCAGACTCCGTACACATAAATGAATTCTTTGTTAACCTCTGTATGAGTCATAATACCTCCTCCTTTAAAACCCTTTACTCATTCTTTTCTTTTTCTTTTGCTGTTTTATAGCGGTTAAGCAGTTCTTGTTCCTGCACTAAGTAGGTTTCTTCGTCTAGTTCCCCCATTTCGTACGCCAGGTGCAATTCCATTAACTGCTGTTGAATATACGGAATATTGTAAAGCTCCTGCTCAGCTTCTTCCTGAATTTTTTCGCCTAGTTTTAGTAACGATCGAATGGGCAGTGTAAATAATTTATGAATCATGGTTTTCTTCAATCCTCAATCTAATATTGACAAAGTTATACGCCGGCCATGGACCTGAATATTTAAATTCCGCCTTATCCTTCCAAGATTCATATAATTCGTTTACCTTTTGGTCAAAGGCTTCCTCTTGTTCCCGGTCTACTAAAAAAGCGGCATTCAATAAAATTTTCCCGGGAATGGTATTATTCTGCTTGCCTGCTTCTGCTAATTCCAATAATGGTTCATAGATTTCCATACCTGCTTGTGCTTCAAGACCTAATACAAAGTTTTGGGCTAGTTCCCCCAATTGGATTTGCTCGTAAAAAGAACCGGCGGCTGTGAGATCCTTTTTCCCAGATTTCCATTCATTTAAAATTGGGTCCCTTGCTATTTCTTGTTCTACCCATTCCCGCCTGACCATAACCTTTAGACCAACTTCCATCTTGTTTTCTAATTCTGCAAACAAGTTTTCAAAATGATCATGTAAACGCTCCATTATAAGCAATACATCTTTATCAGAATGAAACACATTTCCAAAGCTCATCGGAATGACACAATATTGTTTCATTACCTCTGTAATGGTTTGTTGATGGACAAATAAATGATGACGGTCCGGTAATACTTCTCCATTTGCCTTGGCAGCAACCATCGCGGTATTCTTGTAATGGATTGTAAAAATCTCGCTTTCCTCTCCGTTAATCGTTACTTTGCCAAATGTTTTTGAGTTTGTTTCACGAATGGCACAGAAGACATACACTCCGCTTTGCTGGTCCATTACCCCTCTTCCCCTCTCAACATTTCCCGTAATATTAGCTCCTTAATTTCTGTATGCTTCAAATCAGGAAAATTTTGATTCACCGGTCTTGTTAATACATCACGGCAAAGTGCCTGATAATCTTTATTCCCAGGGCTAACCGGTATTTTTGCCTCCTTTGCAATCGTGGCAATCATAAGTGAAGCCCGCAGGCTCGGGCAAAATCGATTACCGCAGGATCTTAGATTGGAAACAAGTCTTACCACCTCTTTTGCTTCAGCTTCGCTAATTTCAGTTTTCTTTCTGATTATTTCTGCCTCTGTTTCTTTGTCACAATAATCAAGGTTAATCGTTATTAGCCTATCTAAAAGCGCATCTTGGGTATGAAAGGTCCCTGCATATTCATCTGGATTACTTGTAAAAATGATGGAAAAGTTAGGATGGCATTTTACAAACGTTTCCTTTTCCTTCCCGTAAACTGGGAGGATTTTCTCCTCTAATAGGGCTAAAAATATATTATTCGTTTCTGGGCGAGAACGTGAGAACTCATCGTAAATTACGATATGGCCGTTTTTCACTGCATCAATCAGCTGCCCCTGAACCCAAATCGGTTTAATTTCTTTCTCCGTTTTATAGACTGACCGAATATAATTATCTACTACCTCTCGTTTAACGACACCATAATGATGGCCCAACAAATCTTTGTTTGACATTTCATGGTGCCCGCGGATAATAGTTACCGGTCTGTTAAATTGCTTTGCGATATATAAAGCCAAGCTTGTCTTCCCTACACCGGATGGACCGACAAAATGGACTGGATATCCGGCCTGCATATAACGAAGGCTTCTTAAAATAATTTCGTCGAAAAATGCTGTTTTGACAAAACCCTCGGCTCCATCTATCTCCCTTCGCTTATTCAACATCATTTTCTCCTTTCTTTTAGCAAAAAAGCCAAGGCTTTAAAAAAATGCCTCGGCTCAGCTTTTTACTATTTAAACTGCTTCTTCCATTTCGAGAAGTCCATCATCTTCATTTTCTTTTTTTAGAAGTCCAACAGCATCAGCATATTTCAACCATGTTTTCACACTGGCAATAACAATACGAGCCTCAATTGTAAGCAGTTCAATTCCTACTAACGAAACACAGGCCCAAATGTCAATAACCACACCTTTATCCAGAATACGGTCTACAACTTCGGCTAAGCTTGATGAATCCACACTTTTTTGTATAGCAGCCATTTCATCGCCTCCTTTCATTGACAACAAAACACTGGAGATTCCTATAGAATATTCACTCATTCAGCTGCAGTTACTGAAGGTCGTCCCTTTATTAAGTCAAAGACAATTCGAATTTCTATAGTATATGAGCGAGAGGCTGTTTGGCATAGACAAGTGTTCTTATATTTGAATAATATTAATTGAAATAACTAAAGTGGTCCAAAAAAATACCCAGTCTAAAAGACTGGGTCCAATCCTTTTAATGTGATACTTTCTCTCCTCTTCTTGTACGAATCCCATGAATGATAAAGGTGACTAGGAACGACAAGACAAGGACAACGATAAAGATTTCATTTGCAATATGAATATCGATAAGTGTCAATCCCATTTTTACAGCAATAAAGGTAATCAGCACATATGCCGTTGTTTCGAGCTCCGGCACCCGGTTCATTAAGCTGATGAAGAATGTCGCAACACCGCGCATCATAAGAATTCCAATCATTCCGCCTAGCAGAATGACCCAGACCTCATCGGAAACCGCAAGCGCGGTAAGGATACTATCCACTGAAAAGGCCAAATCCATGAGCTCAACGCTGATAACAGTCGCCCAGAAGACTCCGAATGTTTTCATTAACCAGCCTTTTGGCTCATGTGCTTTTTCCTCTTCTCCATCCTCATTACGCTTAAATCTGTCAATAAAGAACTTAACTGCAAGCCATAGCAAATACAACGCACCAATTAATTTAATAAACCAAAGCTTGATTAAGAAAGTTCCCAGACCGATAAAAATAAAGCGGAACAGATACGCCCCCCACAGACCGTATACCAATGCCTTCTTTTGCTGCTTTTTTGGTAAGGGTTTTACGAACGCCGACAATACCAGCGCATTATCCGCCGATAAGATACATTCTAGTACAGCCAATGAGAGAATCAGCCCCCATGCCTTTGGCGAAGTTAATACTTCTGCCCACATATGCCAATCGAGCATCGAAGCATATGTGGCTAAAATATTTTCTACCATTTAACATTACTCCTTTGTTGGTCTCTATCTAATATTACTACTAGTCAAGATTTTTATAAAATTATTTTGCTGCAATATTGTTTTTCTTAGTAATTCTGCCATAAACAGTATTTTTTGTAACCACCATTCATTTATCATCGCTTTCATCAAGAATAGATTAAAAACAAGAAGCATCAGACATAACCGTTGGGTTATGAATGATGCTTTCCTTGTTTAAATACTTTATTCACCTTGCTGCTCATGGATAAGATTCCGCCACTCCAAGTCCCCGCGCTCCAAACCAAGGATCAGTATTTCCGCAGTTCCCATATTGGTGGCCAACGGAATGGAATACACATCACAAAGGCGGATAAGCGCTGAAATATCCGGCTCATGCGGCTGTGCTGTTAATGGATCCCGGAAGAAGAACACAATATCCATTTGGTTTTTGGCAATTAAAGAACCAATCTCCTGATCTCCACCCAGCGGTCCCGATTTAAAGCGTGTAATTTTTAAATCTGTTTTTTCCATAATTCTGCTGCCTGTCGTACCTGTGGAATATAATTCGTGCTTGCAAAAAATCGGCTCATATGCGACCGCAAAATTCACGATGTCGTTTTTCTTTTGGTCATGTGCTATAAAAGCAATTTTCAAAACATACACCCCGTTCTTATTTCAATTCACTCTATTTTATATCTTAAACCTTTTCCTGCCTTAAAGTCGATAATACATATGATTTCCCGCCTGTTTTTTGAATATTAAGATGATTTTAGAAAATTTTAAGATTGGTCCTATAGCATAGGGAAATACTTTAAGAGGAGGGCCATATGAAAAAAAATTTAAAGGTTTATATTCCTATTATTATTACTGTTATTATTTGCCTCATATTAATCGGATTATTTCTATATTATCAAATAACAACTCCCCACAATGGTCCGGATAAATTTCCAGGGAAGCCTGGAGAACACGAGGATGAAGGCGGAATTTTTAAGCTGATGGGGAACGGTGCGATTTTGGCCGGGGCGCCAGAGTTTTTCATGGTTTCTTTTGAGTAAGAAATTAAAATCTCCGTTTCCAATTGTTAAAGTCGGTGCACGAAAAGCTCACGGTCTTCATACGTATGCCGGCTGGGCCGCCTTGGCCCTTGTTGCCATCCATGGTGGATACTATTTAATAAAAGAATTCACCAAAACTGATAATTTAACTGGCGCCGCTGCATTTTTATTGCTGCTTTGTTTAGCTATATATGGATATATACTGGACCGGAAGAAGAAAAAGCCGATTCGCTCGGCTCACTTTATTGTCAGTATTTTGTGGATTGGTGCAGTTCTTGTTCATGGCGGCATGTTTGCCTTTGGAACTGGGATAACAATGGCCGTATTATATATTGGTGTGACTTGGCTTGAAAGGAGAAACTTAAAGCCTGCAGGTGCGAAATAATTAGAAAATGGATCGACCATCGAGTCGGTCCATTTTTTTGTGCAAATTTAACAAAGCTTCGACCATAGTCTGCTGCTGACTGCTTCTGTGCTTCTTTCGATGATGGAATAAGCTGCATTGGTAATGGCCATGGCCAAGGTTTCTCCGGTTCCCGTTACATCATTGAAGCAAACCTCTGATGGCCCTTTGTTTGTATAGGTAAAACCCAAACTCTCTAATCTGTCAACAATGATCATCGCATGATCAAGGTTGTGCTCTGGTTGAAAGTCTGCGTCATGAATAAACATTCCCTTTTCATAATCGTACCAACGATCCCACCTATTTAACTTCCAACCAAGAATTCTCCGTGCAATTGAATCTACCTTGTTCATCCTTTTGTCCCCTTTCCGTTAATCGTTGTTATATAACAATTTTTATATTTATAAAGAATTATATAACAGTATTTTTGGAATTTCTACTATCTTTTATAAAAACATTCTGCACTTTTCCGATTTTTTTCCCAACATCAAAACAAAAACCTTTTCTTTCTTGTAACTATTTTTGGTAGTAAAATGAATTCACACCTTGCTAGGTAATATAATAGTTTTAAAAATTAATAGGTTTTCCAAGGAGGGGTTTTAGTGAATAAAAAGGGTTTAGCTTTCGGATTGTCAATCGGGCTCGCTGCCAGTGCCATTGCCCCAGCGTCATCATTTGCCGCACCTGAAAATGTATTGTCCAACTACAAATACAATGAGCTAGTTGGATCCCCGGAGTTTATTTCAGGCAATCTTACAAACCCATCTAGTAAAAATGGAGAAAGCATTGTTCTTGATTATGTAAACGCTAACAAAGACAAATTTAAGCTGGGTTCCAAATCTGCATTAGAATCGTTCAAAGTTACCTCCAGCAATAAGGACAAGCTTGGAGGATCGACGCTAAGGCTCCAACAATTGTACAACGGTGTTCCAGTTTGGGGATCTTCACAGGCAGCGTCTGTCGCGGAGGACGGAACTTTGAAGGTATTCTCCGGAACAGTCACACCAGACTTGGAAACGAAAAAGGGGTTAAAAAAGGAGAAAAAGGTCAATGCCACTCAAGCAATAAAAATTGCAGAAGCAGATCTTGGGCATTCTCCTGATTACGAGAAAAAGCCATCTGCCGATCTAGTTGTTTTCACAAAAGGTGATGATGCTAACTATGCATATCTAGTAAACTTAAATTTTCTCGAACCAACCCCAGGAAACTATAATTATTTTATTGATGCATCAACTGGGGAAATTTTAAATAAATACAATGACCTTCATGAAGCAAAAACTGGCCCCGGCGTAACAGGTACAAATACAACGGGCAGTGGAGTTGGTGTTTTAGGAGATACGAAGGCCTTAAACATGCTTCTATCCAGTTCAACTTATTATCTGCAGGATAGTTCAAGAGGAAACGGGGTAATCACATACGATGCATCCAACCGTTCCCGTACACCTGGGACACTTTGGACAAGTGTTGACAACCTCTTAAATAGCTCGTATGAGAGACCTGCTGTTGATGCCCACTATTATGCAGGCAAAACCTTTGATTACTATAAAAATGTCTTTGCCCGCAATTCCTATGATAATAAGGGCGGAGCTTTAAAGTCATCTGTCCACTATGGACGAAACTACAATAACGCCTTCTGGAATGGAACCCAGATGGTGTATGGGGACGGCGACGGAATTACCTTTATCCCACTATCGGGTGGAATTGATGTCGTGGCTCATGAGCTTACCCATGCCGTCACTGACACTAGTTCGGATTTAATCTACCAAAATGAGTCTGGAGCATTAAATGAAGCCATTTCTGATATTTTTGGTACACTTGTTGAATTTTATAATGAGAAAAATCCCGATTATGAAATTGGCGAGGATGTTTATACTCCAGCAAAGGCAAATGATGCCCTTCGTTCAATGAGTGATCCGGCGAAATACGGCGATCCGGATCATTATTTAAAACGTTATACTGGAACAAGTGACAACGGCGGCGTTCATACAAACAGCGGCATTATCAATAAAGCTGCCTACCTGCTGGCTGCCGGCGGAACTCATTACGGTGTCACCGTTCAAGGAATCGGCAATGATAAAATGGGGGCAATTTATTATCGTGCAAATACTGTCTACTTAACAGCCTCCTCTACCTTCAGTCAGGCACGCGCTGCTCTGGTACAATCTGCTGCAGACCTTTATGGGGCTAGTTCTACAGAGGTTACGGCAGTTAATAAATCGTTTGATGCGGTAGGCGTATATTAAATTTTTTTCATAAAATAAAAAGAAGCTCCAGCAGGGGTTGGAGCTTCTTTTTCAATTCAAATTTCACTGCGCTCATTACATAAAAAAAGGAACTCACTACATAATTTTGCTTCTTCACGACATAATTTTGCTTCTTCACTACAAGATTCAGGAGTCTCACGACAAATTTAGGAATAAAACGGTAACCAACTAAGTTTTCCTTTCCTAATCATGTACCGCAATAAGTTCTATATGGTCTGTTAGTAGCTGCAGGAATCGTACAGTATTCTTCCTGTTCTGGTACGTAGGCAAAAGGGTGCGACAGTGCATTTAGGAGCTTCATCATTACGCTGAAATCGCCTTGACTGACTGCGGCATCAAGTGCTTCCTCTACTCGATGGTTGCGCGGTATGACAGCGGGATTGGAATTCCGCATTAACTTTTGGGATTCCGCTGTTGCTTCTTGCTGCCTGCCGAGTCTTGTCTGCCAACGCTTATGCCATTGGGAAAATTCCAGTGCATTATACAGCTCCGCTCCCTCCAACTGACCCAATGTTAAAGCTCGGAAGGTATTGGTGTAGTCAGCACGATGTTGTTGCATTAGGCTAAGGAGGTCTTCAACAAGCGATTCATCTTCGGCCTCTTCATTAATAAGACCTAGCTTTCCCCTCATTCCCGCGAGCCAATTTTCGCGATATAACCCGTCATATTCTGAAATAGTCGCTTGGGCCAATTTAACTGCTTCCTCCTCGTTTTCATGAAGCAGCGGCAATAAGCTTTCCGCAAATCTAGCTAGATTCCACCCGCCAATAAACGGTTGATTGCCATAGGCATATCGGCCCTCCCTGTCGATAGAACTAAATACTGTTGCCGGATCGTAGGTATCCATAAAGGCACAAGGACCATAATCGATGGTCTCTCCGCTTATAGTCATATTGTCCGTATTCATAACCCCGTGAATAAAGCCGACCAGCTGCCATTTGGCAATCAGCGCTGACTGGCGCTTGATTACTTCCTTGAGAAATGAAAGATACTTGTTCTCATCGTGCTCTACGTCTGGATAATGGCGCTTTATCGTATAATCAGCCAGAGTCCGCAAATCATCCACATTGCCTTTCCCGGCAGCATATTGAAAGGTACCAACCCTAATATGACTGGAAGCAACGCGTGTCAAAATGGCACCGGGAAGCTCTGTTTCACGATAGATTGCTTCCCCTGTAGTCACCACAGCCAGACTGCGGGTGGTTGGAATACCCAGTGCATGCATAGCTTCACTAATGATATATTCTCGAAGCATTGGTCCAAGCGCTGCCCGACCATCCCCTCCGCGGGAAAACGGTGTACGTCCTGAGCCCTTCAGTTGAATATCATACCGTTTTCCTTCCGGAGTGATTTGCTCCCCCAATAGCACTGCCCGTCCGTCCCCCAGCATTGTAAAATAGCCAAATTGATGCCCGGCATAGGCTTGGGCAAGCGGCTCGGCCCCTTCTGGTATTTTGTTCCCGGCAAATACAGCAACAGCTTCTTCACCCTGAAGAGCCTCTGGATTCAACCCCAAAGCCGATGCCAAATGACCATTAAGAATAACCAAGTTCAGCGAAGCAACTGAAGCAGGATTCGTATCAGTAAAAAAAGCTTTCGGGAGCAGGGCATAACTATTATCAAAATTCCAGCCTAAATTACTCATATTTTCTTATATCCCTTCTTTGAAGCATGGGGACGGTTCTTTTCCTTCTGAAGCAAAAGAACCGTCTCCATGCTCTAATTTATATTCAGTTTATCCTAAGTGAGTTTAAATTAGCACTTATTTTATCCTATGAAAATCTAGTAAATTATTAATGATAAATTAAGAAGATTGTTGTAGACTTAAAAGGAGTTACGGATTATAGTCGGTGAACTTGATCAAAGGTTATTAGGTATTTATGGGGGAAGATTTATGAATAACACAGAATTGAATTTGGTTGGAGAAATTCAGAGCAGACAAGGCAAATCAGTCAAATGGCACAGAAATTGGAAACTTGTTACAGTAAGCAGCACCTCTATTATCGTACTCTTAATTGCAGGAATTAGTTATTATCAGGCAACCCGATTCAATTCGCAGACTACGATTAATGACATAAATGTCGGTGGGATGACGGCTGATCAGGCATTGGAAAAATTACAAACCACTGTATTACAAAATAGGGTCTTTGTTGGCCAGCAGCAAATTTTAGATGAAAAGGATACAAAGTTGGGTTTTGCTGATCAGGATTTACCTGAGGTTAAAAAATTGCTGAAAAGCCAGTGGACCTTTTTTCCATCGACAAAGGCAAAAAATTATCCTCTAATACCTGAAAAGGCAGACAAATTCCGCAGCGAAACAATGAAAAAGCTTGTGGAAGAAAAGCTCCTATCAATAAATAAAAGTTTAAAAGCACCCCAAGATGCGGAGGCGAAGCTTGAGCAGGGCAGCATTGTCATCACCAAAAGCATAGATGGAGAACAGTATGACGTCTCAAGCATAATGAAGGAATACGACAAGGAGCATTATAAGAGTGACATTCACCTTAATCCTTTATACATACAGCCAATCAAAGAAAATAGCGCAATTGTAAAAAATGAACAGAAAAAGCTGCAAGAACTTCTTGGGCAGACTGTTGAGTATAAGGTTCAGGATCAGGTCTTTTCTTTAAAAGCTAGTGAAGTAATTAAAAATGCCTCTGTGACTAAGGATTTGAAAGTTACAATTGAGCCGAATGACATAAAAAACAAAGTGGCGGAAATAAATGAGACAAAATCAACATTAAATAAAGACTTTTCCTTTAAGACCCACTCAGGTTCGGTCATATCTGTAAAAGGAAAAGGCTACGGATGGGCATTGGATGTTGACAAAGAAACAGCTCAAATTCAAGCAGCTTTTGAAAAGGGAGAGAATTCCATTTCTGCATCCAATGTTATTGGACATGGCTGGAAGGGTGAAGGCTTCGGTTACGATACAACCGCTAACAACGGAATTGGCGACACATATGCTGAAGTATCCATTGCCGAACAGCGAATTTGGATTTACAAAGATGGTAAATTGGTCATCACAACAAATGTCGTGACTGGCAAGCACAGTACTGGTAATGATACGTCAACAGGAGTTTGGTATATCCTTTATAAACGAACACCTTATACACTAACGGGCAGAGAACTCGGTGGAAAACCAAGCTATACCGCAGATGTTAGTTATTGGGCTCCATTTACGAATGATGGACAAGGATTTCACGATGCCGGATGGCGGAAAAACTGGGCAAGCAATGCGTATCTTAACGATGGATCGCACGGCTGTGTCAACACACAACCTGACGATATGAAAATCGTCTACGAAAATCTCAGCACATATGAACCGGTAGTTATCTACTAAAACATGAGGACGGTTATTGCTTAGTTTATTGAAGCAAAAAAACCGTCCTCTCTTTTCAACGATTGCGATTTACAATATAGTTCATCAGATGTTTCAAAAAAGTCGTGTTACGCGGCACTTCCTCTAGTGTATCCATTGCCAGACAATAATGTTCCCACATCGCTATTTTCGCATCTTCAGCGCCCAAGATGGATACAAACGTTGAACTGTTGTTATCAGCATCCTTGCCTGCGGGTTTCCCTAATACATTCTGATCACCTTCCAAATCTAGAAGATCATCCCTAATCTGAAAGGCAATGCCAGCATGTCTGGCAAATTTTTTCAAGGCGGACAGTTCGGACGCATGAGCTTGTGCAAGAATCGCCGGCATGATTAAGGCCGCTTCAAAAGCGATTCCGGTTTTATAAAAGCACATTTCATTCAGTTGGTCCAGTGTTAATGGCTTGCCTTTAGATTCCAGGTCCATCGCCTGCCCCTTACACATATCCTCTGTTACCTGGGCTGAATATTGAATCAGGCGGAGCACCGTTTCCGCCTTAAACCTAGTAAGCGAAGTCTGCTCCTCAATTGCCTTTTGGGTTAAAAAAAGCGCGGTTAATTCAGCAATTGCGATGTTATAGGTCTTATGCAGAGTTGGCCGCCCCCTGCGGATTGCAGCATTGTCTTGAGATGGAAGGTCATCAAAAATAAGTGATGCGGTATGCATGTATTCTAATGATCGCAAAAGCGGGGTCATTGCGGAACCGTCCAATCCATATCCATCAACACCCATGACCCACGTCATTATGGGCCGGAGCCGCTTCCCGTCTCCCTCAAGACTGTAATTGGCAGCATCGATAATGGGGTCATTCCTTAATGGCACATCTTCAATTTTCAAGGTCCTGTTAATTTGGGCGCGCACCGTCTCAATTTTATCTAAAAAGTCGTCCTGCTCCATACGGTCATTTTTAAAATTTGTAATAATATGGTCGCGCAGCAGCTTATCAAAGAAATCCACATCGTCTGCTTTCCGAACCATATTTTGAATAACACGATTAAATGTAGAATTGCCCGAAGCAAATAACTCCATCACTTCATTGTATTTGTTTGTTCCTAGACGCACTTTAAATCGCTTCAGTCCGTTTATGGCGCGGTCCAGAATGACCTCGCATGTCTTTGGATTGGAGTGAAAGACATTGTGAATCAAATTCGCAATAACCGCCCAGTATAACTCAAATGGGTTGATGAGGTCATCGCGCTGGTTGTGATATTTCATATAGTAGGTATACGGCGTAACGGCACCGTCCTTTATGTCATCGAACATATCGGCAAAATCATCAGCCAGTTGATTATAAATGCCGTAATAGAAGGTTCGACTATCAAACCCCTCATCCTTAGGCGCATTAATGACAGAACGAGCAATCAATCGCGATGAAGACGATTTTAAAATAATCGGTATGTACAGTTCTTCATTGCTGTAATTGGGATTGGATAAACTTTTAACACGGTCCACTTCTTGAGAATTGAAAAAGATATAAGCCTGCTCAAAAAAATGCTTACTCGTTTCCGGACGCTGATGGACCTTAATATAGTTAAAGGCATCGCGCAGTTCGGAATGAATATTACGAATGAGACTGGCATTTGGTCCATTCCAGTTGCCTAAATCAGGAACAGATCCTGTAACAAGGGTAGTCCGAATTAAACTGGAGTACTCCTCTTTTTCTTTATCGGACAAAACCTGGGCATCTAATAGATCGTCAATAAAGGGATAGGTCAGACCGTAGGCATAGCCTAGCCTGATGGCTTTATCAAGCCTCCGGCTCCGTTCTTCTTGGGCAGTCCCATCAGCCATCTCTTCATTAACATGCAGGATGACCCCAGCAATGATTTTAATTAATTTCCGTTTTGCATGCTCTGGATCCATTCCCTCCGGAATGTTGTCAGATACGATTTTCAGTTTGTTCATCAGCCAAATAAAGGCGGATTCAATCCCTTCCTTCTGCGCCCAGCGATACAACCCGGCCATGCTGAAAAAATCAGTTTTGTCCTCCCGTTTGGTCAGGTGAGTTTTTAAATTGTTCACGACTCGCTGAATCCTTGCCTGTGTCTCCGGTGACTCCAAGGATTTGCCGAGATCCCGCATGTAAAGATAGGAAATGCTTCGGTCAAGATAATGGTCTAGTTTACCGGTATAGTCGAGCCATTGAATATATTGGTAGTATCCCCTAACATTGGGCCTTTGCCTTCTTCGAAAAAAGAAGGATAATAGCGGATGGCGAATATGATTATGTTTCCACTCCTGGAAATCCTTTGTCAGAGCAGTGACATAATTTTTTTCTCTGACCTGTTTGTATAGCGACCGAAAGTATTCAACAGCCTTATCCTCACCAAGCTGATAACACTCATCCGCATTTATTAACAACTCTTCAATCATATGAAGCACAACCTCTACTTAAGGTTTTTATTTTTGCAATACTCATTAAATTGAGATTACCACAATCCCCTTCATTTTTTCTTAAAAACTAGCAAATTATATTTAAATATAGTGCGAAAAAAATAACTTTATTACCAGAAAGGTTGATAACAACAAAAAAGCAAGTAGACTTGTCCACATTTAGACATCGTCTACTTGCCTGTTTTTTCCCCAACTAATTCTTTTTAAAATTTATTAAACTAGTGATCCGGAGAACGAAACAGTAGTTTTAAGTATGATTTCAAGTTTTTATGTATGTGTTTTTGGTCTAAAACTGCCTTTCATAAAATACTTTTGTATAGAGACAACCCATTAAAAATGAAAGGTGTGGCCCGCCCATGTTTGCAGTTCATTTTCTTGAAAACAAAAATGTTTTATTAACGCAGCTGCGAAAACGCATTCCGGCCGTTGGAGAGGTTCTAACCATTAAAGGCCGCAAAGCTAAGGTTTCAAACGTCGAGCATATTGACGAAAAAACGATACATGTGAAAGTGGTTTTAGAAGAACTCAAAAAAGGTAAAGTGGCAGTTGTCGATAATTCTAAGAAGAAAAAGAGGTAGGAAACGTGGGGACGGTTTATGTTACAAAAATCGAAAACTACCGTCCCTATTTATCCTTATTTATCTTCCCTCAACAAATAATCATTGCCATCCTGGTCATAGAAGGAAAACATCGTTCCGAATGGCATTCTTAACATTTCCCCAACTTTTACTCCATTTTGCTTCATTTTTTCATAAGCAGATTCGATATCTGTTGTGCTGAAGAGAATCGATGGATGCTGGACCTTTGATGGGTCATGCTGTTCCATGGCAGCTTTTGCATAAAGGACTAAATTAGCGGAGTCATCCCCGCTTGGTCCGACTTCTATCCAAGAGAAGTCAGGACCCATGGGCTGCTCCTCTTTTAGGACAAAACCGACTGTATTAATCCAAAAATCTTTGGCTTTCTCTTGGTCATTTACATAAACAGTAACTTTCGCAACTTTATTAATCATCCTATTAAAACTCCTTTTCTCAAAATACAAAATAATTTTATCAACCTAATTTTACAAAAGCAATTTCAAAAAAGGAACTATTTTTGGGTTCCTCCTAAGGCTCCGAAATCAATTCCATAAATAAAAGTTTCAAAGCAAAAGGACGGTTCTTGTGCTTCAAATTGATGCACGAACCGTCCCCATGTTTCACTTACTCTCCTACTATTTTAGCGTCCTTAATCAAATCGTCTGTTAGGGTGATGCCTTCTTCAGCGGCGGCTTTTTTGTTGATGACAAGTTCTAGTTTTTCAGGGAAGCCAACTGGAATTTCGCTTGGTTTCTTTCCTTTTAGGATTTCCACTGCCATTTTACCAGTGGAATAGCCAAGGTCATGGTAGTTTAGGCCATAAGAGGCAAATGTTCCGCGTTTTACAGAATCCCCTTCACCAACAAATGTTGGAATATCTTTTGCATTCGCTACAGTAATAACAGATTCAAGAGCAGCAACAACAGTATTGTCCTTAGGAATGTACAGGACATCCACACGGCCAACTAATGATTCAGCAGCCTGCTTCACTTCGGAACCGGCAGTAATAGTTGTCTCAACTGCCTCTAGTCCTTCAGCTTCGATTGCTTTTTTGGCATTCTTCACGTTTACAACGGAGTTTGGTTCACCATTGTTATAGATAATGCCCACCTTCTTGGCATTAGGAACGAACTTCTTTATCGCTGCAATCGTATTCTTAATTGCATCCGGATGTGTATCAGATGTTCCGGTGGCATTTCCTCCTGGATTATCCATACTTTTAACCAATTGCGCACCAACCGGATCCGTGATAGCTGTAAACAAAACTGGGATCTCCTTCGTATTTTTCAATACAGCCTGTGCACTCGGAGTAGCAATTGCTAAAATTAAATCATTCTTGTCCGAAACTAATTTCTGGGCAATTGATAAATTGGTATTCATGTCGCCTTGTGCATTTTGGTAATCAAGCTTCAGGTTCTTTCCTTCTTCATATCCGGCATCCTTCAAGGCTGCGATAAACCCTTCGCGGGCAGCATCAAGGGACGGATGCTCAACGAGTTGCGTGATCCCTATTTTCACTACTTTTTCTTTCTTTTCTCCGCTTGTTTCCTTGCTTCCCCCACCACAGGCTGACAACAGCAACAATACTCCCATCAAAACAATTGCTAAACTCTTTTTCACCTTTTCTCCCCCTCAAAACATTCAGCGGACTATGTATGTAGAAATAACCGCTTTTATTTTATGAAAAATTAATAATATTCAGATTTTACCATACGTTATTGTTATAGAACAATAGATTTTCAGTAAAAAATTTTATCACTTTAAACCAAAAAAGCACCGCCTCGTTTTCTCCAAAGTAAAAGGGACGGTCCATGTGCTTCCATAATTGAAGCACATGACCGTCCCCACGTATCATATTTTTGTAAAAATAATTCCAAGAATCGCTGAAAATATGCCAACGAGCTGGTACCGTTTCAATTTTTCCTTAAAGAACCAACAACCTGCCAGGATGACAACAAGGCAATTCAAGCTGACCATTGGGAAAATAATGCTGGCAATTCCAGTCTGCAGTGCATATAAATAACTGCTGTAACCGATAACGCTGACCAGTCCGGCAAGGGAGCCGACATTGGCTTCGGACCTCTTCCAGTTTTCCTTCCCCCACAGGCTTGTCAGCCCCAAATATATGCTGCCTCCGCCATACATACAAATTAATGTACTAAGCGAACTAATATGCAGATAAGATGTAGTTTTCATTAAAATCCCAAGTATTCCAAACGAAAGAATGGCCAGTACGACCCTGTAAATCCACGGGCCATAATTCATGCTTTTATTTGCACTTGGCGAATATTGAATCATCAGCGCAGAACCAAGGATTACCACTATTCCGAACCAATGGTAAAAACTGATTCGTTCATGAAATATGATCGCGGCTCCAAGAATCGGCATAATCGCATTTGCCCCAATTAGCGGTGAAGTTAAGCTCGCTGGTCCTTTTTCAAATGCTTTGGACATCTGAATATTGCCATTCGCATTTAAAATGCCAATCAGGCCGCCTAAAATGATGGCATAAAGGTTAAACCGTAAATCCCCAACATAAATCCCATAAGCAATTGTTAAGATAAACGCCACAAAATAAAAGAAAAACTGGATATGCACTTTGGACAAACCACGGCTTGTACTCCATTTAAAAATCGTGTTATTTGTACCGAAGCTTAAGGTTGTTACCAATGCTGCAGCAATCCACATGCTGAAACCTTCTCTCCCTATCATTTTCCACTCTCATTTTAAATCTATTAGAAAGTCCTAGCAATATTTTTTTTGATGCATGGGAATAACCCAGTCCCGGAAAAGGATTGGGTTTAGATTTTCCTATTAATGAAACATCACAGTCTATGGATGTTATCCCTCAGATATATGTAGAATTGAATAAACGACGCCACTTACATCTTTTACGCTACTTAAATCATTTAAGAAATAAAACACATCGTACTTCCATCTCTCCGGATTATAAACAATAAGATATTCTGTCTCGTCTATTGTTGGGATGCTTTCTGCAATTTTATCCTTCAAGTTGTTTAAACTTTCTTGCGGTGGAATTTCTTTTGTGATTTGAAATAGGTACTTATTGTCTGTGATTTTAGATGTAGTAGTATCAATCAGGGGAATTTCCGACATTCACTTGCTGCCAGCCAAAGGAGTTTAGGATATTGTCATAAAACCCATTAAATAAAAACTTGTTAAGTCCGTCATTCCCTTTCCAAAGATATAACGGGCTATAACTGTTTTGCAAATTATTATGGATTCCTTTTTCGGTGACCAAATAGAGTTTAAACTTTAAATCTTCAAACCCGTCTGTTTTATGGCCATTATTTCTCACTCTGTCACTGATTATATTCATATCGTAATCGCTTGGCAGTGTAATCTTATATTGGGTTGCGATCATTTTTTCTCCACCTCCGCTATACTATTTTATCAATTTTCCTGTTTTAGCTCATCTACTTCCAGCAATTAGTCAGTAACTTTTTAAAATCAATAAACCACAATACAATGTTCGAATCAGTTTCCTTTTAACAAAAATACACCTTTATATAATAGATGTGCTAAATGAGTAAATATGACAGAATGGCACCTTTGAAAAAAACGTTTAAGGTTCCTTTTGCAAATCCGTGGGACATTATTCCGGAACACCCTGTCCTATTTTTTCATTGAATTATTCCTTAATTGGCACAAGCAGCCACTTAATGGTACTATTTTCTAAAAGGCAGAGTAGCGGGGAGTTGAGTTAGTCATGAAAATGGCGTTTATTTCGGATATTCATGGGAATGCAGTTGCTTTGGATGCGGTCCTTGCTGATATTAAGCTAAAAGATGTGGACAAGATTTATGTTCTTGGTGACATTTGCTACCGAGGACCGGAACCAAAGCGCTCGCTAAAATTGATTCAGGCGTTAGATACCGATGTCATCAAAGGAAATGCCGATGAGTGGGTGGTTCGCGGTGTTCGTGAAGGTGAGGTACCTGCTCATGTATTGGAATTAATGAACACTGAGCGGCAATGGACGGTTGGCAAACTGGATTCGGCCGATCTCCAATACCTAGAGCATCTTCCTGCCCATTTGTACACAAATGTGGAAGGAACTAATATTGCTGCCTTCCATGCTACACCTGATAGTTTGTTTGACATCATCCTTCCCTATGCCGATGACGTAACGATCAAGACTAGCATTATGAAGCCATCCGATGCAAATGTTTATGTTTATGCCCATATTCATCGTCCTTATGTGCGATACATCGATGGAAAAGTCGTTATGAATATTGGCAGCGTTGGCCTCCCATTTGATGGTCTAACAAAGGCTTCCTACGGACTGGTGGAAATCGAGCCAGGAAATATCAACACCTCCATCCAGCGGGTCAGCTATGATTTAGAAAAAGTCATCCAGCTTTATGAGGAAGTAAACTATCCGAATAAAGATATGATGAAACAAGTCATTCGGAACGGAAAAATTTGATACACGGGGACGGTTCTTTACACATCAATCACAATAATGATGCAAAAGAACCGTCCCCATGTTACATTAATGGATGGAGGTGGCATTATGGCACGGGAGCGCAAGTTTTCGACGGAGGAATTATTTCAGTACACCAAGCAGCTTCTTCTTGAACATGGATATGAGGGTTTTACCTTCAGTCTATTAGCAGAACGAATGGAGATTTCCCGCGGCACGATTTATAAATATTTCGAGAACAAGGAAGAATTAATTACCGAATTTATGTTATTTGAGATGAAGTATTTCCTAGTAGAATTAAAGGAAATAGCCGAATTAGATGACTTTGACAGGCAATTTGAATTCCTTTTTGAAATTATTTTTAGAAATAGTGAAATCCACCAACTCATTGAGATAGGCAAACAAATTCCTTCCTCCCTCAATGAAAAGGTGCGGAACAATACGCAAGAGCTGGAAAAGATGCACTTTGAAATGTACAGTTATATGCAGAACTTTGTGGCACTTGGGAAAGCTGAGAACAAGCTGAAGCCCAATATTCCGGATGGATTGGTGCTCGGAATTATTTTTCAAACCATTGCCATTCCCAATCATTTCGGCATCCAACAAGATGTTTGGGTTCAATCAATTAAAGAGATTATTAGTCATGGAATGTTCATAAACAAGTAATTGACACATCTGTCACTTTAAAAGATAATGTTAGTGACAATAGTGTCAATTATTTTTTCGCTCAAAGTGACAACACTGTCACCTTGAGTCGATTTATGAAAAATAAACCCACGTAAACTAGTGCAGAAAGGAGTACTAAAATGAAATCATTCTTGCAATCTCTCACAGACCGGGTCTCGACAAAAAAAGGAATGTGGATTACGCTTGGAATCTGGTTTGCGGCCGCGATGCTGTTGGCGGTCCTAGCCCCAAGCGCCAAGGACTACGAAGTGTCAAGCATAAAGTCTATTCCGGAAGATGCCCAGTCGTTCATTGCACAAAAGAAAGTGGATAAATACTTTAAAGACAATGAAGGAATTCCTGCGATTCTAGTTTTTCAAGCGAAGAAAAGTGAAATCACTCTGCCACAGCTGACCAGTATTGTTGACAGCATTGAGAAGGAAAAAATCGATGGTGTCGATCAGATGGTGCCGCTATCGAAACTGCCTCCACAGGCTGCTGCAGGTTTCTTTTCAGACGATAAAACCACAGCTATTCTTCCTATAACTATTGATTCATCCCTAGAGACTAAGGATATTAAAAAGGTGGAAGAAGCGATCCAGAAAATCGTCAAGAAAGACTCCGATTTAACCTTTTATGTAACCGGGCCTGCCGGTATTGCCACCGATACCCTGGATCTTTTTTCAAGAGCAGATATCGTCCTTTTATTATCAACTGTCGGCTTGATCCTTGTGCTATTGATAGTGATTTACCGCTCACCGCTCTTGGCGTTAATTCCACTCCTGGCTGCGGCCTTCGTGTATGAAGTGGTGATGCAGACGCTCGGCATCATGGGCAAAGCAGGGCTGGTCATGAGCAGTCAAACGCTGTCCATCATGACGATTCTTTTGTTTGCTGCCGTGATTGATTATTCTTTATTTGTGTTCTCCCGGTTTAGGGAAGAATTGAAAAAGCAGGAGAATAAATTCGATGCGATGAGGCAGGCGATGCGGGAGGTCGGAACACCTGTGTTCTATTCCGGCGGGACCGTGCTTGCCGCCATGTTGGTATTATTTTTTGCAAGATTTGGGGATTACCAAAACTTCGCACCAACGTTTGCGACCACCATGCTGATTATCATGATTGCATCGGTGACTTTGGTTCCAGCCTTGTTTGCCCTTTTTGGCAGAAAATCATTTTGGCCGATGATTCCTAAGGCAGGGCAAGATGCCATCAAAAGCAATTCCCTTTGGAGCCGCGTCGGGCGCTTCGTCACGAAAAAACCGGGACTTTCCGTTGCTGTGCTTGGAGTAATTCTAATTGTATCAGCAAGCAATATTGTGAACATTAAATTTGAGTTTGATACGATGAAATCATTCCCGAAAGATATGCCATCTCGGATGGGCTATGAGATTCTTGAAGATAAATTTGAAAAAGGCGACCTCGCCCCAACGACCGCTTTGTTTGAAGGTTCAGAGCCACTATCTGCAGAACAACAGGATGCATTGAAAAACAAACTTGCTGAACAGGACCTGGTCAGTTCCGTTAGAATCAATGGTACCGCAGAAGATGGCAAAGTCGTTCAATACAGTTTAACTTTTGCGGAAAACCCATACTCCTCCAAAACGATGGATGCTTTAGAGGATATGCGGGACAGCCATGATAAAATCACTGCCTCGGCAGGTGTTAACGGTGACATTTATTTTGCCGGCGAAACAGCCACGAAAGTCGATGACCGCGCCATTAATGACCGGGACCTACTCGTCATTGTGGGGCTTGAGACGCTGCTGATTTTTGTGATGTTGATTAGTTTGACAAGATCCATCAAGATGTCGATTTATATGATTGGAACTATCCTGATTTCCTTCCTTGCCGCATTAGGACTGGGAATGTTCCTAAGCAATTTGTTCTTTGATATCGACTCAATCAGCAACCGCGTTCCGCTATACTCCTTTGTGTTCTTGATTGCACTTGGGATTGATTACAATATCATGTTGATTTCCCGTTATCAGGAAGAACGGGCTAAGCACTCGGTGCGAGAGGCTGTCGAAATTGCAGTTGCCAGTACGGGCGGAGTCATTTCCTCAGCAGGACTTATACTCGCTGCAACCTTCGCCGTTCTGATGACGCAGCCAATCCAGCTATTATTCGTATTTGGCTTCATCGTCGCCATTGGGATTCTGCTGGATACCTTTTTGGTAAGGGGTGTGCTGTTGCCTGGACTGATAGTATTGTTTGAAAAAGAGGAAAGGCGATTGGGGAGTAAACAATAACGGGGATTACAATGTGGAGCAGCTTTATGGGCTGCTCTTCTTTTTCTTATCCCATTTTTAAACATTAAAGGACTACATCTGGGCGGTTTTTACGCTTCTGTATAGAGGCAAAAAAAGAACGAACACCATAGATATTAACGGTTTTACTTTAGAGGCGCAAACATTGTAAAACACATATGAAAACGCACTAGAATTCACGGTATCATTCACACTGCGTTTTTTATTGATTTATCAACGTTTTGGTAAATATTATTTACTTATTTTGACTTCATTCACATAGAAAATCACAAGGTATGAAATAATTATTGGAAGATGTGTGAATTATTTGTTATTTAGTTGAATGAGTAATCAGTGATATCTAAAATAAACGGAGGTTTTCCGGTTAATCTGAAAAAAGAACTCATTTCGGTGTAAATAAGCGGAGGTTTTCCGCTTAAGCAAAGCAAAATTTCCTATTTTCTTGTTTTTCGAGTAAATAGGCGGAATTCTTCCGTTTATTTAAGCTATTTTCAATGCTAATTCTTAATTAAGGGAAATTTCTCTGATTATTAATCAAACTCACTTTCCCGTCTAATAAACTAGGTACAACTTACGATGCTTAGTTAGTAAAGAAAAAGTTAAAATAGGCTTAGAGATGTTTGCATCTCTAAGCCTATTTTGACTGTGAAATATCTTGATTTGTTATTTGTTTTGGACTGCGATTTGCTGTTTTGCACCTCACAAGTAAACCCGTTACATAGATATTTCTTCGTTCTTAAGTCATTATTTTTCAGTTACCATATTCCCCATTGAAATAGAGATTCTATTCCAACTGTTAATTTGATTGATTATTAGAACGAGGTCAACATATTGTTTCTCGTCAAAATGCTTACGGACTCGTTCATAAAGCTCATCTGGAACACGTTTTGTTGGAATTAACGTTATGTGCTCTGTCAGCTCTAAAGCCGCCTTTTCTTCCTCGGTATAGAATTCACAGTCTTCCCAAGCGCTTACGCAGTATATTCGTTGTTCGGTTTCTCCCATCTTTCGAGCATCTTCTGCATGCATATTCAAACAAAATGCACATCCGTTAATTTGGGAAGCACGAATTTTTATAAGCTCACGAAGTTTTCGATCAATAGCTGTCGTTTTCGTATACTTCTCCATCTCCATCATTATTTTTAAACCTTCAGGTGCAATGTCGTAGTAGGGAACCCTTAGGACCATAAAGCAAGACTCCTTTGATTTAATATAAGATTATTATTACCTTATGGGAATATTCGTACTAAAGTTATGATGTGTAACATACTGTTTTAAAACAGCAAATTGATAAGAAATATTAGGCCACTTTTTTATTTAGTTGCTTGTTAAAAATTCAGGGTTAACGCACAAGAACTATCCCCATACACTATCTTTTCTCTACTCTTCCATCCCCATGCCGTGCAAATCTGCCATCACTTGGTTCATTGACAGGGTCCATCCGGCCCCACGGCCAGCCTCCAAATTGTGTTCTGCGATAGTCATTAAAGGCTTGAATGATTTCCTGTTCTGAATTCATCACGAACGGGCCATGCTGCACGACTGGTTCGCCAATCGGTTCACCTTCAAGGATAAGAATATATGCCTCTGTTTCGCCATTGGTAATTTCGATTTCCTGATCCCCTGAAAGTTTAGCACAGTGGTATGCTTGGACAGGTGTCCCCTCCAGATGGATTTCTTCTCCTTCGTAAAAATAAATGTTTCGATTCAATGTATTGGATACCGCTGGAAGTGTAAACACCGCTCCTGGATCCATCCGAATAAGGTAGATTCCGACATGATGATTAGGGTCTTTTGCCCAAGAAGCTGCCGCCGTGTCTAAGCTAGTTTTCCCCTGAAGTTTTCCAGCAATGAGCCGGACAGTCGTTTTCTTCCCGTTGGCATCTGCCTTTTCTAAAACAGGAATATCCTCTGCCCATAGCATTTTGTAATCTGGCTCGGCTGTTTTGTCCTTGGCGGCTAGATTCAGCCAGATTTGAAATAGCTCCAGCGGGTTGCCTTTATCCTTATGGACAAGCGGAAACATTTCAGTATGCAGGCAGCCTTTACCGGTTGTTAGCCACTGCACATCTCCATTTCCATAGCGCCCTTTTGCCCCAGTCGAATCAAAATGGTCGACCAAACCTTCCAGAACAATTGTCACCGTTTCAAATCCCTTGTGCGGATGCGCCGGAAAACCCGGTACCGTTGTGCCATGATACATCCGAAAACCATCTTTAATAGTAAAATCCTGACCAAGATTTCTGCCAGCCAATGATGTGCTAGGCCCCTGTTCATCATTTCCCGGTGGATATGCATCCTTATGATGCACAGTCATCAAAAAAGGATCCTCCGTCGCCCACGGAAAGCCCAACTTCTGTATATTAAGGATTTTCTTATTTGACATCTTAGTAACCCTCCTAAATTTTCAAAAAATGTTCTTATTTATCTAAAAACTAAGTAATCCGGATCACACCTTCTTATACTTCCCAAAAGTACAATCGAATTGATTTTAACAAAAACAAAGGAGATGATGCATCTTTGCGGATTTTGAAGCACGGGTTGAGGCGTGGGGACGGTTCTCTTGCATCAATTTTGAATGAAGCAAAGAACCGTCCCCACGCATCAATTTTAGGAGGTTAGTTTATTGTTGAAAATTTTTGTTTTTCTTTTAATTGCTGTTACTTTGATTCTGTTGAGTATTTTTGTGGATGGGCTGATCGAGTTGAATAAGCAGGAGCAGAAGGACAGGAAGCTTATCATCAGAGATGGTTTGGAGGGTTATTTGGACCAAACGTTTGGATTTGGGAGATTTATAATCTTTAAAACATTGCTTGATAGCGAAGGAAGTATCAGGTACCTGGTGTATTTGCCGAAGTACGAGTGGTTCAAAGCGCCTACCTATCATTGGTATGAAGTTTATGAAGCCCATAATGGCTACCGTCATATCGCATATGAAAGATAATTTTGCAATAAACACCCCAAGTTTAAAAAATTCACTTGAGGTGTTTTTTTCTGTCACTGTTATCTTTTATTTCAGGCCCAAGCTAAACTCAATTTACATTTTGGTCATTTCCCCCATGACCCAATTTGTCCGCGCACCAGACTCTCCAGTGCTCGGGCACTTGCTGCCATCTCCTGTCAATTCTCCCACTATCGTTTCCACAAGAGGCTGATGAACATGCTGCAGTGGTTCAAAACTCCATTGCTCCGTACCTTCAGCAGTTGTCAACACAATAGGTTCTGTCCCAAAAGTAGAAAAGGTAATTTTCCCTTTACTGCCGATGATTTCGTTAACATCTACATTTTCAAAAGCAGAAAAACACCAGGTCCCTGTGCCATGTACTCCGGATTCGAACAAATATGTACCTGTCACAATATCTTCCGCTGGGTAATATCCAGCCTGGTTGGAATGTAACCCGATAACGTCCGTTATCGGCCCCAGCAGAAAATCGAGCAAATCAAGGGTATGGCTGGCAAGATCGTAATACAGCCCGCCGCCGGATATTTCCGGCTGCACCCGCCATGGCAGGTTTTCCGGATGCAATACATCATCAGATGCTTTTTGATATTGCGTTGTTGAAACAAAACGGATATCCCCAATCGCGTTTTTTTCCAATAACTCTTTTATTTTTAAAAATCGGGGCTGCGCTCTGCGGTAGTAGGCAGCAAATAATGGAACGCCGGCGTCCTTACAGGCAGCAATCATTTCCTCACACTCAGCAAAATTCAGCGCCATTGGCTTTTCAACATAGACAGGTTTTCCTGCCTTTGCAGCTTTAATAGTATATTCTTTGTGCGAACCTGGCGGTGTTGCGATGTAGACAACATCAACATCCGGGTCGTTGATTAGTGCGTCGGCATCATCATACCAACTCGGAACATGGTGCCGCTTTGCATAGTCTTTCGCGAGTTCACTGGTTCTCCTCATTACGGCAGCCAGTTCTGAATTTTTTACTTTTTGGAATGCTGGTCCGCTCTTTACCTCAGTCACATCACCACATCCAATAATTCCCCAACGGACTTTTTTGAATTTCATTGAGCTAGGTCTCCTTCTTTTTCTGTAAATATGATGTTTCAAGTATAATATAAAAATTTATCCAATGAATGAAAATCAAATCACTTCCAATTAACTAGGAAATATAAAAATTCCTTTACACACCATGAATATTCCTTTAAACTTCCAAAAGCTAATAATAAAGTTTATAAGGCCATGTCTTATATTGAAAAGGGCATGACCAAAAATTCAACAGACCCTGTAGACATAACTTTGGCTTAGCCTAAGCGCAGTCATCGTATCATCTCTGCCCCTGACAGCGGAGAAGAACGGCCAGCAAGCAATTGATGATTTAAACGTCAAATCTTACCTTATCTTTGGTAGGTTTGCGGAATCCTGGTAACATTGGATATATTGATTTGAGAGGACTTAACTTTTAATAAATAAACAGTGGCAGTTCTTTTGCATCACTAAATAACGCATAAGAACCGCCGCGATGATTCAAGCTATCTGCTTCTTCCCTATCAAGTATCTCCCCAAAACTACTGAAAATACTATAATGGCAATTGCAACTGTCACACCAACAAAAGGAGCTAGAACAGGATTACCGAAGATGTTCACAGAGATAAAATTCATGTACATATCTTCCACTTTCATGATGTTGGTCAAGGTGAATGTTAGGGCTTTGTTTAACCAGATTGATTCAATATCCATGATACTTTGGGCGAGAATCGGAATCCCAAACAGAACTCCAGACATGAAAAACGAGATCATTGTTGATCTAGACATCGTCGAAACCACCACAATCACTCCGGCAAACGCTAGTGCCGCCAGCCAATGAATGCTGACTTGCATCAAATGATATTCCATAAACGTCAGGTTATAGGGGGATGCAAAGTATTTATATGAATATTGAATCGGCATGTCCCAGCCCTCTGTCCCATAAACCGCCGTTCGCATCGTCAGGTTAAATGCCTCCCACACGAAAACTACTACTGTTGTAAAAATGAATGCCGCCATCATCTTTGCTCTCATCGTTTTTGACCTGCCGTTTTTGGCGCTGAGAATATAGTTTTCGACTCCTGAAGAATGTTCATTTGAATAGATCCCTGATAAACCAATTAACAGAAATACACCTGTTAAAATCAACCCAAAAACATTCACGAAGTCTACAGCTTCTCTCGGAGCACCATAATAAGAAATTTTGTCCAAGCTGATCTTGTTGAACATATTTTTCTGAAGTTCAAGCTTGTTAGCCAAGGCGGTATCTCCATTATTTTCAGCCTTCTTAATCTCTTGATCCAGCTCCCGCTCCCTTTCCTTTATCGAATTCTTGATAGTTTGGCTAAGCGCAATATTTTCCGTCAGCGCCGATTCTGCTGATTTGGATGCGTTTGGAGCAGGTTCATTTGCAAGATACTCCGTTAATTCCTGGTTTAATTTTTCCGCCTTCTCAATCTTCTCAGCCGTAATCGGCCCCTGCCATTGCCGATAAACATCCTTCGTAATGTCAATATTTACTCCATTTACACCAATCATGGCAAACCAGCCAAACAGAACAATCCCAATTATATAAAGGCTCTTTTGCTTAAAAACCTTTACCAGTTCCCATTTTACCAAGTTCATCATGCCCCTGCCCCCTCGTCAAAATAATAGAGATACAAATCTTCGAGATTGACAGGGACATTGATGGCGCTCGTTGACGGTTTTAGCTCAGAGATAATCCGCAATTCAATTCCCTCTGATTTTCTGGCAATATTGCCTACTTTGAACGATTCCTGAAAAGATGGGATTTCCGATTCACTGGCGTCGACACTCCAAACGATTTTTTGCATCCGGCCAAGCAGGTTTTGAGGTGTGTCCTTTTCCACTAATCGGCCATCCTTCATAATCAAAATTTCCTTGGCAATGTATTCAATATCAGACACAATATGCGTCGACAACAGCACGATCCGGTCACTAGCTATTTTCGCAAGCAAATTGCGGAAACGGATTCTCTCTTTTGGATCCAGCCCGGCCGTTGGTTCATCGACAATTAATATTTTGGGATCATTCAAAAGCGCTTGGGCAATGCCGACACGCTGCTTCATCCCGCCGGATAATTTCCCCATCTTTACTTTTCTTTTATCGGTCAGATTAACGGTTTCCAGCAAATCGTCTATCTTTTGTTTGGCTTCCCCTTTATCGATGCCTTTCAAACTGGCAATATAATAAAGAAATTTTTCAACGGAGAAATTCTTGTAATAGCCGATATGCTGTGGAAGATAGCCGAGCAGCTCCCGATAACGGTCGCCCATCTTCAAAATATCCTCGCCATTCAGTGTAATTAACCCCGATGTCGGCCTTGAGACGCCTGCCAGCATCCTCATCAATGTTGTTTTTCCAGAGCCATTCGCCCCGAGAAATCCGTACACGCCATTTGTCAGTTCAGCGCTCACACCATCCACTGCCCGTTTATCCCCAAAAATTTTTGATATATTATCCATTCTGAGTTCCATAATGTTCTCCCATCCTTTTTACTTTAACGATTGAGATAACCCACACGACAATCCCAACGAATAGGGAGCCGCTTATCACAGGGATGTTTATTTTTAAGAGAAACTCCCTTAGCACTTCCACTTGGATCAGTCCATAACAAACAGCAAACCAGGTGGCAAGTGTCACGCTGCTTGCAACAGTCCCCTTTGTATACATGGCAAAAATGAAAGCAAGACCAGTGACCAATAGATAAGGAATCGTCCATATGGCGAGAAGCTTAGTGAAAATAATGTCTGGATTCACACCAATGGTGATGAGCGATATTACCAAATTGATAACAAGGTTAAACGCACCTGTAACCAGCAGCCGGGTAATGAAGATTTGCCCGGCATTGTATTTCAATGTCAGTTCAAGTTCGGTTAGCCCTTCATCTTTGCTTTTTAAAATTTCAATCATACCGACAAGAAATGGCAGCGGGGCCAGCACGAAGGCTGTCAGATATGGGTCGGTCTGCCGTTGAATGAGGCTGAATAGGCCAAGCAGCAGAAACATCCCGTTGAACCCCCAAAACAGCAAGCCAAAGTTCAACACTTCCCTCGTACAATTTCTGAGCAATGATTTTGCCCTTTTTTGAAAAATTGCTGCACTGCTTTCAATCGGCTGCACATTTGACATGATGTATTCGACGGAAACCTCAATCTCCTCCTCATGCGGGAAATCTACTTTATAGGAAGCGAGATAGTCTTTGATTTCATCATCCATTTCGATGTTGTTCATCCTTATCCCCCCGTTTTATATATTTTTCCAGTTTCGTAAGACCCTGCTTAAGTCTAGACTTGACGGTTGGAACGCTGGCATTTGTTACCGCAGCAATCTCCGAAATTTTCAAATCATTATAGTATTTAAGCAAGATTACCTCCCGTTGGTAATCGGGGAGCCCATCGAGTGCTTCCTTTATTTCTTTTCGCTTTTCATTTTTTTCGAAAATCGAGGAAACACTTTTTCCAGTCCTTGTATCTTGTTCATACAGTTCATATGTATGCTGGCTCTCTTTATGGGCCCTGCTTCGCAAATAGTCCTTGGCGTGATTACTGGCGATGGACAACATCCAGCTTTTAAATTCGGAGGATGGCTGATATTTGGAAATATTGTTTAACAGTTTAATAAAGGTTTCCTGTGTCAAATCCTTCGCCAGTTCCTTATCTCCAACCATTCGGTATAGAAAGCTGTAGACTAGCTTATAATGGCGCCGCACCAGTATTTCCTGGCTCGGCCTGCTGCCTTTTTTCACCTCGGCAATCAATTCTAAATCCGTCATTTTCACACCTCCAATAAGTTAACGAAAAAGAGTTGCAAAAAGATTTAACTTTTAAAAAATTTTTTCAATTCTTTAAATACCATTAATTGGGTATTGATCAAAATTAGGACTACAAACCTTTGAAGAATAAATAAAATGCTCAGAGCATAAAAATCTCTGAGCAATTTTTCATTATCTATTGATTAAGTTTGCCGGAGTGTCGCCTTTTAGACCGGCAACGAGGTTAGTTGCCGCTGTCATCGCCATTTGAAAGCGGGTTTCGTATGTGGCGGAGCCGATATGCGGCAGAGTCACTACGTTCTTCATCAGAAGCAGCGGATTGTCCATGTTGATTGGTTCCTGAACAAATACATCCAAGCCGGCGCCGGCAATTTCACCAGTTTGAAGGGCCTGAATCAATGCTTCTTCGTCAACGGTTTTCCCTCTTGACGCATTGATAAAAACCGCCGATTCTTTCATGAGCTCGAACTCTCTTTTTCCGATTAACTTTTCGGTTTCCGGGGTTAGCGGCGTCAGGAGACAGACAAAATCGGATTTCTTCAACAGTTCTTCCATTGAACAATAGGCGGCGCCATACTTTTCTTCTGCGGCCATGTTTCTTGACCGGTTGTGGTATAGAATTTCCATATCGAAACCACAGTGCGCCCTTTTGGCCACGGTAGTCCCGACTCCACCCATGCCAATGATTCCTAATACCTTATGATGGACATCTACCCCATACCACTGTTCTTTCAGTTCGGCATTCCACTGCCCGGTTCTCACCCATTGGTCCAATTCCGGAATCCTCCTGGCCGAAGACAAAATTAATCCCATAATCGTATCAGCTACCGTATCATTCAATACATCTGGGGTATTCGTTGCCATGACTCCACGGGCTGTCAATGATACTATATCCAGATTATCGTACCCTACTGAGATATTGCTTACAATTTTTAACTGGGGAGCCTTGTCCAATAAATCGGCGTCCACTTTCAACCTGGAACCCAATATCCCATCTGCATTTTTTAATTCCTGAATAAATGCAGGATATGTATTTGAATCTAATTCCTCAAAATAAATGACCTCACATGTTTGCTGTACAAATTCCAAAACATTAGGATCTACTTTTTTATAAACTATCACTTTTGGTTTCATCTTTTCCCCTCCAATTTACATTATATAACATAGGGATGGCTCTTTTTCCTCACAATATCTTATATTGGTTAACAGGCCGGCCAATTCCGCCATATTCGATGACGATTTCCACTTTTCCGATGTGTTCGAGATATTCTAGGTACCTTCTCACAGTGACACGGGCGAGGCCTATGCCTTCTGCTACAGCTTCAGCCGAGATGGCCTGGTCCTGCCCTTTTAGATATTCGATAACCTTTTCGAGTGTCAACATATTCAGTCCTTTTGGCAATTCGCCTTTATCATGCCTGCCTCGTTGAAATAACAAATTATCCAATTCCTGCTGGGAAATCGCATCTTTTTTCAAAAGGCTGCTATGATAATCCCGATAATTCATTAAAGCCTGCTGGATCCGCTCAAATTTAAAGGGCTTCATGATATAATCGACGGCCCCATGCTGCAGTACATCACGGATCGTTTCAATATCACTTGCAGCTGTTACAGCAATTACATCCGTTCCCAGTTCCTCCGACCGAATTTGTTTGATTGTCGTAACTCCATCTTGGTTAGGCATATAAATATCAATAAAAACGAGGTCCGGCTTTTCTTTTTTGATAAGCTCAATCCCCTCTTTTCCATTTGAAGCAACACCAATGACCTTATACCCTTCTACCCTCTCCACAAACTGTCTGTTTATTTCTTGAACCATCGGATCATCCTCTATTAACAAAACACGAATTAGCCCTTCAGCCATTTAACAATCCCCCCTGTTAAATCGTTACAATAAAGGTCGTCCCTTTTCCAAGGTCAGATTCTACCTGAATCGTTCCGCCCGCCCTATCAACGATTTCTTTTATCAAATAAAGTCCAATTCCATGATCCAAGCTGTCCTTGGTTGAAAAGCCCTTAGTAAAAATATGCGGGAGAACGTTTTCAGGAATGCCGATCCCGTTGTCTTCAACCAGAATCGATAAAATCTCCTCATCATGTTCGATGCTAACATAAATATTTTTCTCATTTATATCCTTGTTCCTAAAGGAATCAAACGCATTTTCAATTAGGTTTCCGATAATAATCACAAAATCATGTTCATCCAGCGGTTCTGGGAACGAATGCAGGCGGCTGTTGCGGTCAATATGTAAATGAATACCCAATTCCTTGGCTCGGCTGACCTTACTGATCAACAGTCCTGAAAGACTTTCACTCTTAATATTCTTCGATAAAAATTGAGTCAGTTCCTCATGTTCTTCAGCTGTTTGAAATACATATTCTAGCGCTTTTTTCGGGTTCCCAAGCTGCAGCAGTCCAGCAATGGTATGGAGCTTGTTCATATGTTCGTGATTTTGCACCCTTAAAGCACTGACAAAAGCTTTAAAGCCGGTTAACTCTTCAGCAAGTTTTTTCACTTCGGTGCGATCTTGGAATATGGCAATTGCTCCAATGATTTCATTATTTACTTTAATCGGAATGCGATTACTGTGTATATTTAAATTTCGAACCGTCAGCTCTTTGTTATAAATTGGTTTCTTGAGCTCGAGAATTTCTGGCAATCTTGTGTCCGGTACTACCTCGGCAATTGACCTGCCAATCACTTCCCCCGAAATCCCCATCATCGTTTTTGCCTTATCATTAAAAATCGTAATCTTTTCATCCTTGTCAATTGCGATAATCCCTTCATGCATGGCATTAAAGGTTTCCGTCCGCTCCTGCACTAATTGAGCAATCTCATGCGGTTCCAAATTAAACATTTGCCTTTTCATTTTAGTAGCAAACAGCCATGCTCCCCAGCCCCCAAACAATAACGAAATGAAGCCGGCAAATAGAATTTCCATCCGCAAGTCCCAAATCATTTCAAAAAAAGTAGGAAGTTTATAACCTGCCAGGACGACTCCGACTTGCTGATGCTCCTCATTCATAATTGGCACAAAGGCTCGAATCATGGTACCTACTTCTCCTTTGGCTTTCGTTGTGTAGGTAAGTTCTGCAAATGCCGGCGCCTCATCGCTGCCATTCGACATTCTTCCTATCAAGCTTGGAAGGGGGTGGGATAGACGGATATGGTTCATATCCATCACAACTATATAGTCCGCGTGATGGATGATTCGCAGTGTTTCCACTCGTTTGCGAATTTTTACCCTGTCTTCCATACTTCCCGTAATATTGGACTTGATTCCTACATCCTCTGCGATGGTTTGGGCAGAAAGAAGGGCCCTTTTTTGTAATTCAGCCTCTTCGGTATTGATAAAATTACTAATTACGATTATTCCTGCAAGTAACAGCGAAAATAAAACAATAAAAAATATCAACGCAGTAATCTTGGTCTGAATAGAGAAACGATTCATAGAAGAATTCCTTTCAGATGAAATCTACTAAAATAATTTTAACATGATAAAATAAGTATGGAAAACAAGGGGGGAATTTCAGTTGAAGTATTTAATTGCATCAAGCGTGCTTGTCATCACTTTAATAATAGGTTTCTTCTTCTTGCCCTCCAGTTTATTAAGCGAGAATGAAATCCCCTATGATGATGAACAGGACGGATTATCCAAACAAATCGTCATCCGTTTCAGCCACGTTGTTGCTGAAAATACTCCGAAGGGGCTGGCGGCACAAAGGTTCGCCAGACTGGTGGAGGAAAAAACGAATGGCTTGGTCAAAGTAGAAGTGTACCCAAATGGCAGCCTCTATACCGATGAAAATGAACTTGACGCCCTGATCGATAACGATGTCCAAATGATTGCCCCCTCCGTATCCAAACTGACAAACCTAGCACCGGAATGGGGACTATTTGACTTGCCGTTTCTGTTCCGGAATGATCATGATATTGAAGATGCACTTTCAAGTGAACTTGGGCATAAACTTTTATCATTAAATGAGAATAAAGGAATCAAAGGACTTGCCTTATGGAGCAATGGTTTTAAGCAAATGTCGAGCAATCTCACCCCCCTTTTGACCCCTGAAGATTTTAATGGTCAAAGGTTTCGAATTATGCCGAGCCCTATTATAGCGGAACAATTCAGATTGTTAGGGGCCAAACCTGTAGAGGTTCCTTTTAATCAATTATATACTTCCCTTCAGGCAGAGCAATTTGACGGTCAGGAAAATACGATTTCAAACATTTACTCAAGACGCATATACGGTATGCAAAAGTATATGACGGTTAGCAATCATGGTTTTTTGGGATATGCTGTTTTAATGAATAAAGAGTTTTGGGACAAGTTGCCTCAGGGTGTACAACAGGACCTTAACGCGGCAATGGATGAGACCACCTCATGGATGATTTCCGAATCACAACGGGTAAATGTGGAGCAGCTTAATCTAATAGCGAGGGAATCCTCCATCCAAATTTATCGCTTAACGGAGCAGGAAAAATTAGAGTGGTATAAAGCATTAAGACCTGTTTATCAGAAGTTTCTACAAACCACAGAAGATAAGGAAATGAAAGAATTTGTAAAGCGAAGGATGGACCAACTGGAGACACACTGAGATGTCCCCTATGAAGAAATCTAATCTGGACCTTTAAAGCCTTGATTATTCAAGGCTTTTTTTGTTGATGTTTTCAGGACATTGGAATGTCGAACATGCAGTACAGTACTAGCATATGTTACTACAAAGGCTCAACATTAATTGTTCGATCCACCCATAATGTAATGAAAGGATGGTGAAATCATGGAATGGTTTGGGGATAATTATGCTAAGTTCGATTTTGAAATGTTTTCATTTACCCATTTTACAGTCATGGCAGCCTTCCTGATTATCACAGCAGGAATTTACTATATGAGAGATCAGTTTAAGGACGATAAATGGAAGCGAGCAGAAATCGGTTTGGCCATCTTTTTAATCATTTTAGAATTGACTAATCAATTTTGGATGTATGTAAACGGGAACTGGAGGGCAAGCCATTCGCTGCCACTAGAACTATGCAATATCAGTTTGCTATTAACCATTATTTTCTTATTTACCCGAAAAAAATTCCTTTATGAAATTTTATTATTTACTGGCCTGCTAGGCGCCACGCAAGCTATATTTACCCCTTCCTTAAACTACGACTTCCCACATTTCCGCTTTTTTCATTTCTTTCTCACCCATATGATTATTGTTTGGGTACCGCTTTATTTCACATGGGTAAAGGGGTACAGGCCAACGTTTTGGTCATGTGTAAAGCTTGTTGTATTCATAAATGTTTTGGCACCGATTGTTTTTCTAATCAATCAACTTGTGGACGGTAATTATATGTACTTAAGCCACAAACCCAAAAATACAAGTATATTAGACTACTTAGGCCCCTATCCTTACTATATTCTCTCAATGGAAGTACTGACAATTGTACTTACCTTAATTGTTTGGTTTGTTTTTAGAGAAAAAAAGGGTAAGGTTAATCAGCTAGATAAAAGTTCAAATTAGGGATTGCCTAGGCAGTCCCTTTTCTTATTTATACATCGAACCTGCATAAGAGCTTTTTTAAGACCAAAAAGACCAAAAAGACCATTATCACCTAAAATATTAAATTTTAAAATTATCTATTAATATGAAATCAAGGAGAAATGAAAACGTTATCAAACGAAGGGGGTAAAAGGAATGAAAATTAATTTTCGCAATTTAACGGTTCAAGTTATTATCGGTATTATTCTAGGTATTGCTGTCGGATTTCTGTTTCCAGAGTTTGGGGCAAAGCTAAAGGTTCTAGCTGATATCTTTATTAAACTAATAAAAATGGTCATCGCTCCAATCATCTTCTTTACCATCGTCATCGGTATTGGAAATATGGGAGATTTAAAGAAGGTTGGCCGTATTGGCGGTAAGGCATTGCTTTATTTTGAAATTGTCACTACCTTCGCACTAGCCATTGGTATTCTAGTAGTTTCTATTATTAAGCCGGGACATGGATTTAATACGAAAGCCGCTGAAGGTGCGGACGTTTCACAGTACACAAAAGCTGCTGCCGAAACAAGCCACGGCGTGATGGACTTTATCCTAGGAATCGTTCCTGATAATGCGCTTGCCGCACTTTCTGGTGAAACACTGCTGCCGGTTCTATTCTTTGCCGTGTTATTCGGAATTGCCGCTGCTTCTTTGGGGGAAAAAGCAGCACCAGTTATTTCATTCCTTGAAAAAGTTTCTGAGATTTTCTTCGCGATTGTTAACATGGTCATGAAGGTATCACCAATTGCAGCATTCGGAGCCATGGCTTTTACCATCGGTAACTTCGGTATTGGTTCTCTTATCTCATTAGGTAAATTAATGGGCTCTGTCTATATTACGATGTTCCTGTTTATCGTGTTCGTTCTTGGCGCTATTGCTAAATTCTATAACTTCAATATCTTTAGCTTCTTAAAATATATTAAAGAAGAAATCCTACTAGTTTTAGGAACATCATCTTCAGAATCTGCTCTTCCAAAGTTGATGGAGAGACTAGAAAAGTACGGTTGTTCAAAATCAGTAGTCGGCCTTGTTGTACCGACAGGTTATTCTTTTAATCTTGATGGAACCTCCATCTACCTATCCATGGCAGCAGTCTTCATTGCCCAAGCCTATGGAGTAGAATTAACCATTTGGCAGCTAGTAACCCTGATTGGCGTATTAATGCTTACTTCTAAAGGGGCTGCCGGTGTTACTGGTTCAGGATTTATCACTTTAGCGGCAACTTTAGCAGCGTTCCCAATGATTCCGGTGGAAGGTATGGCACTTATTCTTGGCGTAGACCGCTTCATGTCAGAAGCACGTGCGATTACAAACATAATCGGCAACGGCGTCGCTACAGTCGTTATTTCAAAAACGGAAAAAGAATTTAACCCTAATGGTGCAACCCAAACAAAATCACAAAAAACTTCGATCGCTTCTTAATTTGAAAGTAAAAAATTAGGACTGGCTCCTGGAGCCGGTCCTTTTTTGATTATTCTCCTTTTTTCTTCGGTACTAATTTCACCACTTTATACCCAGGCTTTAATTTAACCCTTCTTGTTTCCTTATCTGTTATAAGTTGATAAATCGTATATTTACGCGGCTGATGTTCAACCAGATCAATCTTTTGGATTTGTTCGTTTTTATAATATTTACGTATTTTCTTTTCCTGCTTCTCTTGTTTTTCTCCATAAAACACATCATATAAAAAAATGAATACATACACGAAAATGGCGCCGACTACTAGCGTATAAAGAAGTGAAGACAAAATTGACACAATGTGACATCCTTTCATAATTAGCGGAAATAAATATATTTTATCGTTTCTTTCGGCCGCTTTCCATTTTTTCTACAATTGTTCTTAGCTTGTTCATTTTTTATTCATATTCATTCTGTAACATAGTTTTTATAAATGAAAGTTTATACATTCTTATCAGCAAAAAATTTAGGAGTGAAATAATTGAAAAAATGGATTCTTTCAGGATTTATGGTTGGGGCTTTGGCTTTGGCAGGCTGCAGCAGCAGCGCGATCATGAAATCCGATGCAGGAAATATCTCTCAGGATGAATTATATCAAGCGATGAAAGACAAATACGGAACACAAACCCTTCAGCAGCTTGCAGTGGAAAAAGTGCTTGAAAAAAACTATTCCGTTTCTAAGTCTGAAGTGGACGCCCAAGTTAATAAAACAAAGGAGCAGATTGGTGATTCATTTCTCTCCACTCTTCAGCAATATGGCTTTAAAGACGAGGACGACTACCGAAGCACTGTAAAACTAAATCTGCTGGAGCAGAAGGCAGTGTTTAAAACCATTAAGGTAACGGATAAAGAACTGAAGCAAGCCTACGATGATTACACACCGGAAATTCGTGCCCGTCATATTTTAGTGAGCGACGAAGCAAAAGCGAATGAAATTGCAGCGAAACTCAAGTCTGGCGCCAAGTTTGAAGATTTAGCGAAGGAATCAGAGGATACCGCTACTGCCTCCAAAGACGGAGACCTTGGCTGGTTTGGCACCGGCGTCATGGACCCAGATTTTGAAAAAGCAGCCTATGCTTTAGAAAAAAATCAAATCAGCGACCCAGTCAAAACCTCCTACGGATACCATATCATCCAGGTAACTGATAAAAAGGAGAAAAAATCATTCGAGGACATGAAAAAAACACTTACCGAACAGGTAAAGCAATCGAAAGTCACAGAGGACCAGATTGTTAAAGTGTTAAAAGACGAGTTCAAAAAGGCTGATGTCAGCATATCAGATAAAGATTTAAAAGCAGCTGCCGAATTTTCTGCTACAGCTGTCCAATAAACAAAAAACCTAAAAAAGCCGAGAAAATGCTCTCGGCTTTTGGGATGAGGTTTGAGTTAATAACTTTTTATAACTGAGGGGCCCACAAATGGTTCCCTTATTTTTTTTAGACAATATATTCTATTTAATATCTAATAAAAAACGTGCATATGCCATGGGTCTTGTATAAGTTAATCTCCATTCATCAACCAAATTTGTCCCCAGGAATATATATCGATGGGGTCTAAAATTACATTCTATAAAAAAGGGATAACCTTCCTTTGTAATACCTATGTCTAGTCCTATATCAGCCAAGTGAGGCAAATTACCAGTCAGACATTCAGCCACTTTCAGCGCAAGCGCTGATATAGCTTGTTGGACCTCTGTTCTTTTACCATGATCTACAATATCATCTAAAGTGTATGATGTTCCCCCTTGACCTACATTTGTTAAGAAGCCATGTTTTGGAGCAACCCTTACCAACATTCCTGTTATATTCCAATCACCAATTTCATCCCGCTGCACATGTACCCTTATATCAAAAGGATTCCCCTCATGTGTATCTAAAGGAATCCGTTTTTGTACAAGGTACGCCCTACTGTGGATAGATTGTAATAAGAAATCGGGCAGTTCATGCTCAAAATCTATTTTTTGGGTTCCATTCGCAGAATTATAGATTAAACTCCATTGATTATTGGTTACCTTCTGCAGCTTCATAATTCCCCGTCCCAAATAATCATTGCTCGGTTTTATGATTAGTTCATCATACTTATTCATCATGTTATGAATAGAATCATTTGTTGCTAATAGTGTTTCCGGTAAATGTGGGACAAGATCTGGGTTATTTACTAAAATAGTATGAATAAAATATTTCCTGTCACGAATATAAGAATTGAATATTTGCCTTCCTTCTGATGTCAAAGCTTTAATTTTACGGCGCACTTTCAAACTGGAAGTCATTGTACGATTACAAATGACCTTCGGTGTTTCTACGATACGAAGTTGATATCCTGACTCAGTTTTCACATACGCCTTTATCATGGTCTGTCCTGGCAGGATATCTTCCCAGCGAAAATAACATATATTTATGCCATAAAAATTTGCTCCATCTTCATACAGTTCAAGGTTTTCTTCTTTATGAATTCCGAAAATCGGAAACCTTTTGTAAAGTCTTGAAGGAAGGCAGATACCTACATATTCTATATCCAATATTCTTCTGCTCCTTTCCGTAAAACAAGTTAATGATGGCTACTTAATCAATTGTGATATTCTGTTTTGTTCATCCAATATCGCTACCTTTGGTTGGTGGGAAGCAAGGTTTTCCTCGGCAACCATCACATATGACATGATAATCACAATATCATCCTTTTCCACAAGACGTGCCGCTGCCCCATTTAAGCATATTTCTCCTTCTTTTTCCCCAGCCAGCACATATGTTTCGAACCTAGCTCCGTTATTTATATTAACCACTTGTACCTTCTCATTCGGCAGAATATCTACTTGTTGTAAAAGCCCTTTATAGATTGTGATACTCCCGACATAATTAAGATTTGCATCTGTTACCCTTGCTCGGTGAAGTTTAGCATTCAACATAGTACGCATTATGCTTTATTCCTTTTTAGAAAATTGTGCTCTTCTATTAACTTATTAAGTTATCCAGGATTATGAGATGGACAAACTACTATTTTCTAAAAAAAGGGTGAAAATGGGTTGTTATCTGAGCCATAAACTTGTTTTCGGCATAACTTGTACTACAGATCGATTTAAGGGGTGAAATAGGTGTCTAAAGACTATATAGGTTTTATAATTCCAATAGGTTTATATAAAAAAATTTTAAAATCAAATAATCCAGGAATTAAAAAAAGGCTGGAGCTTTTCGAAGAGGCTGGTGAAAGAAACAATCTTATACCTTGTTATTTTCGTATTACACATATAGTGAAGGGGCAAAACGAAATTCGGGCTCTAGTAAAAATAGATGGAAAATATCAAGAGGAAAAAGTCCCCATGCCAAAGGTAATCTACAATCAAATGTGGGCCACCCTTCCCCGCCTTCGCGTTATAAAATCATTAACCGCGAACGGAATATATGTTTTTAATGAAAATAATTACTTACAGAAACATAGGTTTCATCAATTGCTAGAAAACCACAGTGAGCTCAAATCCCATCTTCCCCATACGGAGATTATGACGAGTGGAAATCTGCTAAACATGATGCAACAATATAACAAATTAATAATTAAACCTGACAATGGTCTTGTTGGCAAAGGAATACTTAAACTTGAAAAAGTAGATGACAATAATTGGTGCCTGTCCTATCAGGATTGGGAAGGAACCAAGAGGGTGTGGAAACAAATATGGTTTGAGGATCAGCTCCCACCATTCTTGTTGCAACTGATGAATAAAAATCTGTACCTGGTTCAAGAGATTATTCCTTTGGCCACTTTTCAAGGGTCACCCTTTGACCTCCGAGTAGCTACCCAACGGAACCATTCAGGCAACTGGGAAGTTACAGCCATTATAGGAAAAGTTGCTTTAAGAGGGAACTTTTTAACGAATATCGGACAAGGCGGTACAGCCTATAGTTTAGAAACACTTCTTCAAGAATACCCCCATCTATCGCATGAAAGAATAGCTGAACAAATATCCTCACTAGTTGTCAAAATTGCTGAGTTTTTTAGCGATCATATTCCGCATCATACCGCTGATCTCGGTTTTGACATTGGTCTTACTGCTGATGGCTTTCCTTATTTTATCGAGTGTAATTTTCTATCTGCCTATAAAACGCTAACAATGAGGGATGGAGAACTTATTAATAACGATTGGAAATCGGTCTTTACAACCCCTATAGATTATGCACGTTATTTAATCGATAAAGATGCCCGTAATATCTAATATAAAACAAAAAAGAAGCTGTACTACGCTTGGGTGTCATCCATAGATTCGTAACCATGCGTAGTCAAGCATTTCAAGAATCTCCTTATTCCTTGTCTTTCTACTTGGCTCTCCCATTACAATAGCAAGTACCCGATTATTGTCTCTAATAGCAGTTACTGAAATGCAGGCTTTTGCAAAACGAGTATACCCTGTTTTTAAACCGTCTATTTCCGGATGATTCCTTAGCAGTTTGTTTGTATTAACTATCTGTAATGGATGCATGCTGTCTTTTTTTATTATCTCTTTATATTTGCACGAATAATTTAGAATTTCTCCACTTTTTAGAAGCTCTTCTGATAAAATAGCCATATCAAAAGCAGAAGAATAATGTCCTGCTTCATTCAGTCCATGCGGATTTAAAAATTGAGAGTTTTTAAGATTCATTTCATCAGCCTTTTTCCCCATCATGGCAACAAATTCCTCACACGATCCCGCGATGTATTCGGCCATTCCAATTGCAGCATTATTTGCTGAGGCAATCACAATACATTTGATCAAATCTTCAACACTCACTTCATCTTCGGGGGCAATGCTAACCTTTGATCCCCTCACCGATCTTGCAGATGGACTTAGACTAACGTTATCTGTAAGACGAATAACCCCCTTTCGCAGTTGCTCAAATATGAGAAGAAGGGTCATGATTTTGGTTAGGCTCGCAGGGGGGAGCCTCTCATTCATGTTTTTCTCAAATAAAATTTCACCCGAATTTACATTCATTAATATAGCGGACCTAGCATTTTCGGCTAGCGAATGCTTCATCCAATCATCAGCACCTTTCTTCAGCCAATAAGAATACCGGCCAACCAAAGCCCCTTTTGCTTTAAAATCACTTTCAAAACTAAGGCACAGGTTACCCGGTTTTTTTATTGTCCGCAGGACTGTATATTACATAACACTATTGTTCACGGGGACGTTTTTTTTCGGGGACAGGCGGCAATTCATTTACAGAGACAACTCGATCTGTCTTTTTGCTTGGTTTTTTCCAGTATTGTTCGTTACTTGGCAGGTCATCAAACCATGATGCATCTGGCGGACACTCTAAAACCATCAGCTTCCCATATTCTCCATCACGCGATTGGTGATATTTCAAGAATGCCATTCCATTCTCAATGGCAAGAATTTCAATCTTCCCAGAAGTATGACTCATGACCAATTTGACACGTTTGCCAAGGCCAGAGGTCTTCGCTTTCGCTTCCTCCACGATTTTGTATGCCTCTTCCAAAGGAAGAACAAACGAAGAATTTCCGGCTACCGGCCGATTAATGAAAAAGTAATAAGGCGTGACTCCTGCCCAAGATAGTTTATCCAGCAATTCGCCGAGAACAGTCGGATCGTCGTTAATACCCCTTAGGACCGGTGTTTGATTGACAACCACCACCCCAGCTTCATGGAGGGTATCAATGGCTTTAAGGGCCTGTGGTGTTAGTTCGCGTGGATGATTAATGTGAGCCATTACATATATTCTTTTGTTAACGGAAGAATGTTCTTTAAGTAACGCCAACAACTCTTTGTCCTCGGAAATCCGCATTGGATTAAAAACAGGAATTTTGGAGCCAATCCTGATGATTTTCACATGATCAATTTCACGCAGACTTTCAAGAAGCCAGCGTAACTTTGGTGTACCCAGCATCAGGGGGTCCCCCCCTGTTAACAAGACGTTATTAATTTCCGGTGTATTTCTAATGTATTCTAGACCTGGAGTCACATCAGTCATCGCTTCTTTCACATCAGAACGAAACAAGCGCTTGCGAAAACAATATCTGCAATAAGCACCACAGACTTCAGACACTAAAAGCAGCGCTGTGGTGGAATATTTATGCTGGCACCCTTCGACTACATAGTTTGTATCCTCATCAGATGCGTCCCATCTGCCGTACTCGTTTAATTCCTCAGCGGCGGGAATGACTAGTTTGCGAAGCGGGTCATTTGGATCAGACCAGTCAATAAGATTTAGATAGTAGTCATTTACCCGGAAAACAAATTTTTCAGTAACCGCCTTAAGTGTGCTTTTTTCCTCTTCACTTAGGTTTGGTATTTTATTAATGTTTGTTATATATTTCGGTTGTTTATCCATCCTAAATCCCCCATTTTGGTACTGATAAGCTATGAATCTAAAGTTTTGCGATTTTTCTTATCGAATAAATATTTCGAGAATAATACCGGATTTAGAAAAGCATGATAAAATGTCTTATCATCATAGGCTTTCATAAGTGAAACCTTTGCCGATTTAGAATTTGGTTCGATAAACCAAATCTCTTCATCCTGATCAATTCCAAAGTCAATGCCAATTTCCCCAAATACTCCATATACTTTTTCTAAAGCAATATAAATTTCAGTTAGAAATTTGTGGATTTTTCCCGTTAATTTATTTATCTTTTCATCCGGATATTGTAAGAATTCCTTAAAGAAAAACTCGATTGGATACGCTGAGGAATGAATAGTGATAGGAGATTGACTTATTCCAATTCTTGAACAAACACCAAGAATATTAAGCTTTCCTTCCCCATCTCTTTGTAATTCGGCACGAAAATCAACTTTACTGTCCTCTACTTTCAATAGATTGATGGCCTTTTGGATGATAAATTTCCTTCCACCGTAAAACTTTTGAATCTCTTCAATTAATTGAGCCCATTCTACTTGACCAATTGACAACACGTCATTCACATAGTAACTATATTCAAATTTCTCTTCTGGCAATTTCCGAACCCGAAAAATCCACTTCCCACGTCCGCCGCGCGCGCCTTTTAAATAGGCTTCATCATTCTTCTCCAAAAACTTTTTCAAATGTCTTTCTTTCTCATACACAATAGAATAAGGAAGGTATTTCCTTAACTCGGAGTTTTGACTTAAATCTTCATAAACCTCCCATTTGTCAAAGTACGATTTAGAATTAATCTTAACCACTTGATGCTCTTCAAATATTTGTTCAATGTGCTCGAAAATAAACCTGCTTGGTCCTCCCCCTGCCCGGCGATTATAGAGAACATCTGGCAAAGGAAAATACCGCTGTTCCCATTTGTTCAATTCGAAATTAAATCTAGTTCCGAAGATGAGATTCTGCCTAAAATCAAAGTTGTTTGTGGAAAAGTAATAGAGGGTTGCATTTGATTCAAAGCCTGCTTTTGCAAGCGCTTCAAGCCTTGGGTAGCTTTTAAAGCCGCTTTTTTGTTTATTTAATCTCCCGATGACAGCATGGTCAACAAAAACACCAATGACCGGCAGATTGGAAGTATTGAATTCTGACATATCCACTGTAGCTAAAGTGTTCTCCTCTTGCTGCATTACCAAAGATTCGTCCATAACGATTTGACTTAAACTTACCCGAGCCTCCTGATTATTGAAGAGCAGATCAGAATTAACTTTTACCGCACCATGTTTTATTAAGATATCCTCTATATATGCTTCAATAAATTTACTTGGGCCTCCCTTTTTCAGACAATTACAAAAAATGTTAGGAAAAGGAAATTTTTCTTGCTTCCATTTATTTAAATCCACATCAAAATAAGTACCGCAAATAAGATTATTCTTAAAGTCAAAGTTTTTTATAGAAAAGTAAAAAAGGATCACATCTGCATCCTTGCTCGCTTCGGCTAGTTCTGCATATCTTTTATGACCTTTAAAGAGTTCTTTTTGTTTTTTTAAATGGCTCACTACCGAGTGGTTAACTAAGACACCAATACTGGGCCGTACCAAAATACTCAACTGCTTTGCCTCCCTCTTTGTGTGCACTATCTTTTGCATAGTATGAAATCTTGGCACGAAAAGGAACGAAGTTAACATTACATAGTTAAAATGTGCATTCGTTTATATGAAATAAAAAATGGGTGAAAAAGCTTGCCAATTGGCTAAACCAATTTCAAGGGAAACCATAGTATATACTGTAAAAAATTCATAATTAGGGGGATTATCTATGTATCCTCTCCGTTTATCCATACCTACAATTGCTGTAACTGGCAGTGCAGGAAAAACAACGACGAAAGAGATGATAGCTTCGATTTTGGCAACCAAGTGGAATATTTTTAAATCGAAAAAGAACAGAAATCAGCGTTATCATACACAACGTCATGCGAGTCTAATTAAACCTGCACATCAGGCTGCTGTTCTAGAATATGGCATGGGTCGGAAAAGATCTGGGAAAATTCATTGCAGTTTTATCGAACCGAATATTGGAATTATTACGAATGTAGGTGCAGCACATTTCGGGGTATTAGGAAATAGCGTGATAAAAATCGCTAAATCAAAATCAGCTCTCATTAAGTATATGAAACAGGATGGGCTTCTGTTCCTCAACGGTGATGATGAGAATTCAAAATTATTGCAGACCGGGAATTTCCAGGGTGAAATCATTACGATTGGCATTCAAAATGATTGTGATTACAAGGCTAATAATATAAAGTTCCTGCCGAATGGAATGAGTTTTGAAGTTCAATTGGACGGACATCTAGAAGAGTTTATTATTCCGTTTTTCGGTGTGCATAATGTTATGAATGCTTTATTTGCAATAGCAGTCGCCCATCGTCTTCACTTTACTTCTTCGGATATTAAAACAGGTTTACAAAGTGCACCAGTTCCTTTGCACAGGTTAAATATGATTGAATTAAGCAATCACTCCCTTCTTATTGATGATAGTTTCAGTTCTAATCCACCGGCAGCAAAAGCAGCAATCGATGTCTTAACTAAGATTGCAGAAACAAAAAAGAAATTAGTGATCCTTGGAACCATGCTGGAGCTTGGCGCCTATTCAATGGAAGGACATAAAGAGGTAGGAAGGTATTTGAACGGAAAAGGGATTGAATTAATATTAACCTTCGGAGAAGAAGCAAAGTGGATTGGTGACGGTGCAGTAGAATCCGGATACGATAAAGAACGGATTTATCATTTCGATGATCGTGAACAATTACATGAGTTTTTAGACAACACCATGACCCCACATTTGGCGATCCTCATCAAAGGATCAAATCGAATGAACATGAGTCTTACTTCCCAATATTTAAATGAAAAGTATGGAAAACAGCCCTAAACTTAAGTCGTCTGAATATCACATGAAGGGGGTTACCTATGCATAGGCCTCTAAACAATAAAATGAAAAAAACTTTAGTGCTGCTCAATCATCCTGATGTTAAAAAACATGTACCGGTTACTGAATGGTTTACTGAACAAAGGGTAATCAGTATGATAGAAACCTATCCAACTCTGTTTATTAAACCCAATAAAGGGAGAATTGGAACTGGAATTGTTCGTTTAAGGAAGATCGACGGCCCTTTTTATGAAGTCCATTATCATAATGATGCTGAAAAATATAAAACTATTGAACAAGCTTTAATCTCTGTAAAAGAAAAAATGATTCCAGGAAAAAGGTATATCATCCAACAGGGTATCGAGCTTGCTACCGTTCTGGAACGCCCTTTTGACTTTCGGATTATCATGCACAAAGTGAACGGCAGTTGGGAAAAGACTGCTTGGTGTGCCAAAATTTCACCTCCCCAGATGATTGTGACTAATCACGCCAGGGGGGGGATTATCATATCTGCCGAACAAGCGCTGGCAGTTAATAAACATCTATTTGATTATAAAAAAGCCCTCACCGAATTAACTAATGTGTGTTCCAAAATTTGTGCAATCTTTGATGACCACTTTTCCTTTTATACTTTAGGTATTGATATGGCCATTGATAAAAAAGGGCACATTTGGTTTATTGAAGCAAACACTATGCCCGATCATGCCATGTTTCGCAAATTGGGTGATCCGCGAATATACAGAGAGTTAGTGGCCAAAGAGCGGGAAGTCCTTAGAAAAGCAAGAAATCCACTTGAAAATTAATAAATCTTAGATAAGAATGCGGGAAGGTGAACAAAAAAACAAATACCCTGCAAGATACTCACTCCATCCTGCAGGGCCCAGATTTTTAATTTTCTTCTATTTCTCTACGATTTTTCTTAAATAGTTTAGACAGCACTTCATAGACAATTGGCACAACTATTAGGGTTAAAAGCGTTGAACTTGCTAAGCCCCCGATAACAGTAATGGCAAGGCCTTTCGAGATTAATCCTCCGCCGCCTTCACCAAGTGCCAATGGGATTAACGCTCCAATGGTCGCAATAGCAGTCATGAGGATTGGGCGAAGACGTGTCGCTCCTGCCTCTAAAACCGCCTTCCGCATAACTAATCCATCACGTTCCATATGAATAATCCTGTCTACAAGCACTATGGCGTTCGTGACAACTATACCAATCAGCATCAACAGCCCCATCATGACTGATACAGAAATGGTTTCTCCTGCTATTAACAAGCCCACAAAGGAACCTATTACAGCAAACGGCAGCGAGAATAAAATTGAAAACGGTGCAACACCTTCACGGAAAGTCACAACAAGGATGAAGTAGACGATTGCAATCGCTGCTGCCATTGCCGCTCCTAGCTGGGTAAAGGTTTCCGTCATATCTGCTTGGACACCTGCAACGCCAACAGTTACTCCCTTAGGGAGATCCAATTTATCTACTTCTTTACCAACCTTAGCGGTTACTTTCGAAATATCCTCACCTTTGATTGTTGCTGAAACGGTAGCATAGTATTCACCTTTACTGCGCGCCAGTGTATTCATCGTGGTCCCCTTCTTGACAGTAACTAACTCAGAGAGCGGCACATTTGCCCCCACTGCCGTTGGTACCTGTTTAGAAAGCATCTCATCGATAGATTCTGGCTGTGCCGTTTGTTCCTGTTGAACGATGACATCTAATGCCTTCCCATCTTTTTCAACAGTCGTTAAAACATCCTTCGTTTGCTGCGGATTTAACATCATAACCAGCTGCCCAGTTGTTAATCCATACTTTAGCAGATGAGCTTGGTCAACCCGGAACGTATACTCAACATAAGCATCCTCGGCCGTTGAAGTAACATCTTTTAAATCTTTATGTTTCTTCAGTACCGACTCGACTTTCTTAACCGAATCATTCAGTTTGTTTAAATTTTCACTGTAGAACGTATAGCTTACTTCATTGGTCGATCCCGACATTGATGAGAAGTTCTGGCTCTTCCATGTTCCCGATTTGCCAAGACCTGTTACATACTTTTCAATCTTCTCCTTAACGGACGGGAAGTTCTTCGTATCCGGATCAAAAATCAGATACATTAATCCCCCCTTAGATCCGCCGCCCATCATGGCCCTCTGCGGGTCTCCTTCTTCGGTAATGGATATTTGAACAATATCAATATCTTTACGTTTCAGCATTTTTTCTTCAACCGCTTTAACATTTTCCAATGTCTGTTCATGTAGTTCACCGGCTTTTGGTGTGTACGTTAGGTACATGACCTTATCTTCTTCGCTGCCCATGAAACTGAAACCTATTAATGGTGTTAATGCTAAGCTGCCGGCTAATAACAGTACAGCCAGAATAGAAGCGATGACTTTGTGGTTAAGGGCTTTCTCCAAAAACCACTTATACCATTCGGCAAGCTCCCCGGCATTTTTATGCCGGATTGCCGTCTTCTCGCTGTATAATTTTTTCCTGAATAAGAAATGCGAAAGAGCAGGAACGATGGTAATTGCCACCAGCAATGAGGCTCCAAGTGAAAATGCCATCGTTAAGGCAAACGGTGTGAACAATTCACCAACCATACCGCCTACGAAAATCAGCGGTGCAAAAACGGCGACCGTAACCAATGTCGAGGACATAATCGGTTTGAACATTTCAATGGTCGCTTCGCGGACCAAGGCGCGCCCTGTCAACTTCTCTTCCTTTAGATGCAGGCGTCGATATATATTTTCCACAACTACTATTGAGTCATCGATCACCCTGCCGATAGCGACTGTTACCGCGCCGAGCGTCATAATATTCAAGGTGATATCCATCCAGTTTAATATCAGCAATGCCATGAGAATGGAAACTGGTATCGAAATGATGGAGATAATTGTCGATTTAAAATCACGCAAGAATAATAAGATGATTAGAACTGCGATCAACCCGCCAAATACGGCCTTTTCTACCATCGTGTTGACGGATTCCTGAATTGGTTTTCCTTGGTCAAGGGTTACATCGATAGTAAGCCCCTCATATTTAGCCTTTTCATCTTTTATTAGTTTCTTTACCTTATTAACAACATCAACAGTATTAGCCTGCTGAGCTTTGACAATTTGAATAGCAATCGCGTCTTTGCCGTTTGTTCGGGAAATTGATTGCACCTTACCGATTGTCTTAACCTCAGCAATATCGCCAAGTTTCACAACGGGTGATGGATTAGCTGCTGATGGTGTAACAGGAATTAGCATATTATTTAGTTCATCCACCGTCATGAACTTTCCATCAATTGCTACAGCCTGCTCCCCTTCTTTAAACTGGTAAAGTCCTAAGGAAACGGCCATGTTGCTTGCTTGGATCATTTGCTTTACTTTATCTTCAGTTAAACCTAACTCAGCCAGTTTCGCCTTATTGTACGTAAGGTCTACTTCGTCAATATGCTGACCGGTAATGGTTGCCGATGCTACACCATCAAGTTTCTCGATTTTAGGAACCAAGCTTTCCTCAACGGTTGATGTAAGCTCAACAATATCCTCTTTTGAACTGCTGACACTTAGCGCAACGACAGGCATCATATTCATGCTGATGGCAGTTGTCGTCGGTTTCTGTGCCCCTTCCGGCAATTTCAATGAATCCAATGCCGATTTTAATTCACGCTTTGCCTCATCCATATCGATACCATATTCGTATTCAACCTGAACGCTCGCCATATTTGAATAGGAATTGGAATAAACGGCTTTTACATGATCAAGTCCCTCCGCTGCTTTTTCAATTGGCATGGAGATGTCCTTCATGACCTGTTCTGGGGTGGCCCCAGGATAAACGTCCGTCACCATTAAATACGGAATGGAAATATCGGGAATCATCTCGGTTTTCATTCGTAATCCCGAATAAATACCAGATACCGTAATGATGATAGTCAATAACCAAACTGCTAGTTTATTTCTCAAGACAAAATTGACTAACCCTTTCACTATTACACCTGCCCTAAATTGACTTAATGAACTCAATTCCTTATAATAATGACCAATCAGTCATTTGTCAATTAAAGACCATAGGAGCGAGGTCAATAGATGATCAAAAAACAATTAATTATGGAAAAAGCGCTGGAGCTTTTTGCTGAGCAAGGGTTTGAAGCAACTTCGGTACAGCAAATTACCGAGCATTGCGGTATATCTAAAGGAGCTTTTTACCTGTCTTTTAAGTCAAAGGACGAATTGATTATAGCTTTAATCGACCAGTTTATGATGCAGGTTGTTACTGACATTGACCATATAGTCAGAGATACTATCGATGAGCAGCTTTTATATGAATTTTATTATTGTATTTATCAGTCTTTTCACAAGCATTCTGACTTTGCCAAGGTACTCATGAAGGAGCATTCGCAAACACTTAATAAAGAACTCATTCAAAAAATGAGATATTATGACAAATTGTTAGAGAACATTATCCTTTCGATGATTGAACGTTTGTACGGGGAGAGAGTCCAAGAGATAAAATATGACTTAATGTATTCTATAAAAAGTTTTATGAATATGTATTCACATTTATTTGTTTTCTACAGCATTCCAGTAGATTTGAGGTTACTGGCTGACTCCCTTGTGGAAAAAACAAATTTGCTGGCTAACAACGCTGTCGTGCCATTTGTTTCTATGGAGCTTCACCATATGATGCAGCCCACGAATGAAGAAATAACGAAGGAACAAATCCTAGACACTCTAGAACTAAAAATAGCTGAAATAGAAGAGCCAATTGAGAAGGAATCGCTGATTCTGTTAAAGCAGCAGCTTTTAGAACCGACCTTCAGCCTGGCAATTGTGAAGGGACTGATTGAGAATATTCGGAATCATCCTCATTGTAAATGGATCTCCTATTTGCTTCGCCAGTATTATAAAGTTTAAAATAAAAGCCATCCATATAAATAAAAAAAGCCGAGACTACTCTCTCGACTTTTTTTATGTCGCAGGATGACAAGTCTTTTATTTCTGCGGACCTTCATTCATGAGAATTTAGCTGAACAATTATTCCGGTTTGTATAGATTCATAACAAGCCTGAATAGCCCTTGTGTTATTGATTGAATTTTCTGCGGTGTAGGATGGTTCACCATCCTCAGAAATAACGGTTGAAATATGTTCGACCTCTAATTTATAAATATCGCCGGTAATTTTTTCTTCTCTATTAACGAATTCCTTCTGAACGATGACTAGGCCTTCCCCGCCTTGATGGTCTGGGCGGAATGCTCGTGGGACTTGAATTTTCCCTTCCGTTCCAATGATTTCATACTCAGCTCTAAATGTCATATCAAAGCTGCAATCAAAATAACCAGTCATTCCGTTCTCTAGTTTCATATAGACAAATGCTGAGGTATCCACCTGATGGACCGGGTCAACCTTGGCATGAACATGGACTTCGACAGGTTCTGTTTGCAATACATTGCGAATAGCATGGACACAGTAGCAGCCCACATCATAAATACTTCCACCGCCTTTTTGCTTATCCATTTTGATATTCCCTTCCCGCTGAGCGAGTAAAAATGAAAAGCTAGCGCGCATGTATTTCACTTCACCGATTTCACCTGAGGCAATAATCTCCCGGACCCGTTCATGCTGCGGATGAAACTGGTACATAAATGCTTCCATAAATTTCACGTTTTTCTCCCGGCAAAACTCAGCCATTTCCCTTGTTTCATCGGGAGTCATCGACGCTGGTTTTTCGCAAAGAACATGCTTGCCATGCTTTGCCGCTTCCATCGTCCATTGTTTATGCAAGTGATTTGGCAGCGGGATATAGACAGCATCTATTTCGGGGTCTCGAAGAAGTTCCTCGTAGCTGCCGTAGCTTTTTGGAATGTTAAACTTCGCAGCTACTTCCTCTGCTTTTCCACTTCCACTAGCGATAGCCGCCACTTCCGCATTCTGCGCTCGTCCAAAAGCGGGGATTAACTCTTTTTGAGCAATTTTTGCAGTACTTAAAATACCCCAACGAACCCTTTTCATCTGATATTATCCCTTTCCATTAATAAATTAGACACCTGAGTAGGCCATAAATCCACCGTCGACTGGAACCGTAATTCCTGTGACAAAGCCGGAATATTCTTCATCTACGAGCCATAATAACGTACCGAGCAAATCCTTTGGCTCCCCGAAACGTTTCATCGGGGTGTGAGTGATGATTTTTTTCGACCTTGGTGTATGAGAGCCATCTTCATTTAAGAGAAGATCTCGATTCTGAGTCGTCAGGAAAAATCCTGGAGCTATAGCATTCACCCTTAGCCCTGTTTCAGCAAAATGGACTGCCATCCACATCGTAAAGTTGTTGATAGCGGACTTAGCAGCACTATAGGCCGGTACTTTAGTCATTGGCGAGTAAGAACTCATCGATGAAATATTGATAATCACCGGGGAATCCTGCTTCAGCATTTCCTTTCCAAAAACCTGACATGCTACAAAGGTGCCAGTGAAATTACTGGAGAATACCTTATTAAATCCAGTTTCCTCCAATTCAAAAAACGATTTTTCACAAGGACCTTCTGTGAAGGTTTCGACATCGGTTATAGCATCAGGATGGTTCCCGCCCGCTCCATTTATTAAAATGTCAACCGCTCCGAATGCATCTATAACTGCATCCTTCGCACGTTCCAAGGAAGAACGGTCAAGAATATCAGCAGCAACAGCTATTGCACGTCCACCTGCATTATTTATCTCTAGCGCTATTGCTTCTCCCTTTTCTAAAGTTCGGTTGATAATCGCAACTTTAACTCCCTGTCGTGCAAGTTCCCGCGCCATTTCAGAACAAAGCACTCCACTTCCCCCCGTAATGACTGCGGTTTTTCCCTGTAAATTATGATGTAAAGGCATCATTTATTTTTCCTCCTGTTTCACCGTTTGATAAGCATCCCATAATCCGAGCAGGTGCATAATTCCAAGGGCACGGTCGTATAACCCATATCCCGGTCTACATTTTTCTCTCCAAATGTGTCTTCCATGATCGGGCCGAACATAACCATCGTATTGACAGTCGGACAATACTTTTACAACCCCTTTAACATCAAGAGAACCATCAGAAGATAAATGGGATGTCTCGATAAAATCGCCATTTTCAAAGATTTTGATGTTACGTATATGCGTGAAAGGAGACCATTCCACAAATTCAGTAGTAAGTTCCACTATATTATTATCAGGATTAGAACCAAGCGAACCTGTACAAAAGGTTATTCCATTAGATGGAGAATCTGATATTTTCCGAAGCCTTTCAAGACTCTCTTTCCCGGTAATAATTCTTGGCAGCCCAAAGATAGACCATGGTGGATCATCAGGATGAATAGCCATTTTGATGCCAGCCTCTTCCGCGACAGGCAGGATTTCATTCAAAAAGTAAGCAAGGTTGTTCCACAAATCCTCCTCTGTCAATTCTCGATAGGCCGCAAATAACTCTTTTATCCTGCCGATTTTTTCAGGCTCCCATCCAGGAAGAGTCAAATCTGAGTAATTTGAAAAGGTTTCAATAAGTTCCTGTGGGTCGCGGTTCTCGACCTTTTCTTTTTCATAAAACATGGATGTGGAACCATCCGGCAACCCCCGAAACAGCTCAGAACGGGTCCAGTCGAAGATTGGCATGAAATTATAGCAGATCACTTTCACACCAAATACACCTAAATTGCGTATCGTTTGTTTGTAGTTTTCGATATATCGGCTGCGTTCAGCATTCCCAAGTTTGATAGATTCGTGGATATTTACGCTTTCTACCACATCTGTATGAAAGCCAAAGGACCTTATATAATTGACCTCAGACTCAATTTCATGCTTCTCCCAAAAGTCGCCTACTGCTTTCTGATGAAGTCCCCAGACAATTCCTTTTACACCCGGGATTTGCTTTACATGCTCCAGTTGTACCGTATCATTCCCCCGGCCAAACCAGCGAAATGTCATATTCATCTATTTTCCCCCATTTGCATATGTAGTCATTACTGTGCTTTTTTGCAATAGTTATTAAAGAAAGGATGCCGGGTCGGCAATCCTTATCCATTTTATGCTTTTTTCAGGATTAAACTTTCAGCCCATTGGAATCGTTTACAGATTTACTTCTATCCTAGCATACCCAATTTTATTAAATCAATAATTTATTCATTAAACTAACAAATTTTCCAACTAGATTTGTAATCAATAAAAAACGCCCAGAGTAGAATGACTCTAAGCGTTTTTTCTGTATATTTTCATATTGTATACTTCTTTTAGCGCAATACTCTAGCTGCACTTGTGAATTTGGCTGGGTTATAAGACGCAATCTTCACCACATCACCTGTTTGCGGCGCATGAATATACTGTCCGCCGCCAATATAAATACCGACATGATAAGCAGGATTACCTCTAAATACTAAATCACCTGGCTGCACTTGGCTTGGAGATATTCTTGTTCCAACATTCTGCTGGTCGCGTGAGACCCTTGGAAGATTAATGCCAACTGCATTTCTGAACACGTACGATGTAAAACCAGAACAATCAAATCCACTCGGCGTTGAACCGCCCCAAACATAAGGAACACCTAAGAATTGTTTCGCATAAGAGATAACTCTATTTGCCGCATTAGGGTCAGATGGACTGGCAGCGGCAACCGTTGGGGCCGGCGCTGGGTTTGATGCAGTTTTGGCGGAAGACTGCTGCACTTGCGCCGGCTGCTGCGGCTGGGCTAATCGTGCTTGACGCTCTGCCTCTTCCCTTGCTGCTATTTGGGCCTGCCTTGCTGCCTCTTGTTCAGCAGCGAATTGGTCCTGTTGGTCTTTTAATTGGCTTTGGGCTGCAGCCAATGCCTGCCCAACTGCAGCTTTATCTTCTTCAATCTGTTTCTGTTCAGCAGCTAATGCTTCTTGGCTCTTTTTTAAATTAGCTAACTCATTTTGCAGTTTATCTTCTGCATCTGTTAATGCTTGTTGTTTTTCCTTTAAACCGTTCAATTTGTCAGTATCATTTTGAATAATTTGCGAAATAGCTGAAAAGCGTGTTAAAAATTCAGATAGATTATTAGATGAAAGCAAAACCTCTGCATAAGCGGCGACGGAGATTTTACCCTCTGCCTGAATACTTTTTAACCGATCGGAATAAGCTTGTTTGTAAGCCTCCAAGTCATTTTTTGCTTTTTCAATTTCAACCTTGGATTTTTCAATTTCTTCTTGTTGAGTTTGAATTTGGTCGTTCAATTTTTGACTATTCTCTATCGCTAAATTAATTCTGTTATCTAATTGTTGAACTTGTGTTTCAAGGTCATCGACATGCCCTTGAGTCGCATTAATTTCACTTTGTGTAACATGTCCTGGTTCAGCAAAAGCAGGTGTTACCTGTATCAAAGATGCGAGGACGACAGCCGATACTGTATATGTAAATAATTTTTTTATCATCACAAATCTCCTCTAGCTTCCTATTATTATTTCAAATTCTTAAACTATTATTAGTTTATATTCCCATTAGACTAAAAACAATGAGACTGTCGGATTTGTAATGTAATTGTAATTTTATGTAGAAAAATTTAATATAAATTCGACATATACTGAAAAAGGGTTCAATCATTCCAATCAGCGTATGCTCCATTCCCGTTGCATACCCCAACAGACCAACTTAACAAATCAAAAATTTTTTACAACGTCAACCAAGTTGACGAATTTTCTTTTTAATGGTATTATGTTATTATCAACTTAGTTGACATCAATTTAAATTGGAAGTGATCAAATGTTTAGTATTGGAGATATGGTCATCTATTCCGTACATGGCATATGCAAAATTGATGATATTTGTGAAAAAACAGTATCGGGTAAAACCAGCCTGTATTATGTATTACATCCTACGGAAGGCAATAATCAATTAACAATAAGTACTCCTGTTCATAATAGTAAAGTAGTTATGCATGAACTTCCCGATCGAGGGGAAGCAAATGAAATAATTGAGTCCTTTAAATATCCTGGGGTAAAATGGAATGACAAACCTAACATCCGTCACCAGCTATATTCGAATATTGTAAATTCAGGTGAACGAAAAGAAATTGCCAAATTGGTAAATACGCTTATGAGGCAAAAAATCGAAGTCGAATTACGCGGAAGAAAACTTTATGAACAAGACCGCAAACTATTGGACACAATACAAAGTATCCTCTTTAAAGAATTAGCTATTTCTCTTGATACGACTTCTGGAGAAATAAATGAAATGATCATTGATTTAATAACTGAAAATAACTAATTATTTTCAACGAAAGAGAAACCTCCTCTTGTATTAACAAGAGGAGGTTTCTCTTTAAACTAGCAATGTTATTCTATTCCCCAATCTAACTTTAATAACTCCTTAAGGACTTTCACTTGCTCTGCACCTATTTTTTCTGCAATTTTATTCTCAAACTGTTCTTTAAGAGCCGCGTTTTTTTCGTAACATTCTTCCCCTAAGGCAGTTAACTGGATGCACTTCTCTTTTCTGTTGTTTTCTGCATTGCTGATTTCCACTAATCCTTTTGCAGCAAGGTTTTTCATAAATTTATGGATCGCCTGGCGGGAAATGTCTACGTTTTTTGTAACATACGAGATGGTAGGTCTCTTTTTATAAATCCTGGCCAAGATATACCACTCAGAATTTGAAATATATATATCACTTTGATCATTCCATGCTTTCTCCGAAATTCTTCTGACCAAAGTATGACGCTCGCTTAATAAATCTATAAGGTCTAAATTTTGTAATCCAGAGGCGGAACTCAAACGATTCACTCCAATCATGATCTTCGCCACTTACTATACAAAATTCCGTTATTAAATGTCAACTTGCTTGACATCTATTGATTGCAACCTATTTTGCATTCGCATCGGGCTGATGAATCCCAAAAATATTCCCTTCGGTATCCTGGTAGTATCCTTGCCAGGCCATCCCAGGCAGTGCATATTTTGGCATTGCAACCTTGCCGCCATGCTCAAGAATTTTAGCTTCGGTTACGTCGTAATTTTCCACTCCCATTGTACAAGCAAAAGCATTTAAAGCTTGGTTTGTTTCTGGCGGTGCACTTTGACGCTGCATCAAGGCACCATTAATTCCAGGTTCGTCTTCATTCCCTGTCACTGCTCCAAAGTAAGGCATTCCAGCATAGTCACTCCAATCTTGGAATGTCCATCCGAATACCTCTCCATAAAACTTCTTTGCCCGTTCCATTTCATTCACATGAATTTCAAAATGTACTAATCTCCCCATGATAAACCTCCTAATTTTCTAAAAAATTTACTTTAAATCTATTCGATTGTCCTCTAGCAATTCCCTCTCTATTATCGTGAATTTTTTGGAAAAATATTCAATCATCGTTCATGTTCCATGCTTCAGATATATGATGCCGATAAGGTTGTAAAAGTTTTAACCTAATGCAACATCAAGTATCATCATCAATACGAATCCAACCATTAAACTCATTGAAGCCAAATCTTTATTGCCATTTTCTTGAGAACCCGGAATGACTTCTTCGGTTACTACAAAGATCATGGCTCCAGCCGCAAAACTCAATGCATAGGGTAATAACGTTTCAATAAATGCGACAGCAAATGCACCAATGAGAGCAGCAATCGGTTCGACCATGCCCGAAAATTGCCCATATAAGAAACTCTTTCTACGAGACATTCCTTCTCTTCTCAATGGCATGGAAACCGCAACCCCTTCAGGAAAGTTTTGAATACCGATTCCAAGGGCTAGTGTCAAAGCTCCGGCTAAGGATGCTTCGGTTCCCCCATTTGCAAGTGCACCAAATGCAATCCCGACTGCCAGCCCCTCTGGGATATTATGTAATGTGATGGCGAGCACCAACAATGTACTCCTTTTTCTTCCTTTCGGATGATATCCTTCCGCTTTACCAATCGGCGCATTCGGATGAAGATGGGGCAAAATTTTATCGATACCCCACAAAAAGATGCCTCCTATTAAAAATCCAAAAGCTGCCGGAAACCAAGTTCCTATAGGATTATTTCCAGACATTTCGATGGCCGGAGCAAGCAATGACCAATAGCTGGCCGCAATCATGACACCACCCGCAAATCCTAACATACTATCCATTAATCTCTGGTTGATTGCCTTCGTGGCAAAAACTATAGCAGCCCCAATTGCCGTCATCCCCCAAGTAAATAGAGTAGCTATTAATGCTTGAGTTATAGGATTAAATTCTTGAAAAAACTCTACCATTATAATGAACCCCTTTATAAAACGAAATAGTGGAACTTCACCAATCATTATTTCTAGATTGTTGAAATTCAGGTGATAATATCCGGAAAAGTCTGAGCGCTTTTTAAACCGTGGCCATCCCACAAAAAACGCATTGAGCCTATAATTGTTTTTTGCAGAGGTATGGTAAACTTAAAAAAGTGACGAAGTTTAAAATATTTAAGAGGTGGCAGAAGTGAAAACAGTCGTAGTGATTGGCGGCGGTATTACAGGGCTATCAGCCATGTATGAATTGCAAAAATGGAAGAAGACAAACGGATCAGACCTAAGACTGGTACTGGCTGAAGCGTCCCAGCAGCTTGGAGGCAAAATCCGAACCGTCAAACAAAATGGATTCGTGATGGAAGCGGGGGCGGATTCCATTGTCTCTAGGAAAATGGAGACTATGCCTCTAATCGATGAGCTAGAATTAGAAAAGGAAGTTGTTTACAACGCAACAGGTCATTCTTTTATATACGTTGATGGAGAATTAAAGCCGATACCGGAGGACGCTGTTTTCGGCATTCCTGCAAGTATTGAATCGCTGGCGAAAAGCACACTCGTTTCTACAGAAGGAAAAGTGGCAGCACTGAGGGATTTTTATACAAGAAATGAAACGTTTACCAAGAATGATTCCATCGGTTCATTTCTGGAGCACTTTCTTGGAAGGGAATTGGTTGAAAAACAGATTGCCCCTGTCTTATCCGGTGTCTATTCCGGTAAGCTTAGTGACTTAACTATCGCCTCCACCCTTCCTTATTTAATTGATTATAAGGAACAATACGGTAGTATCATCAAAGGCTTAGAAGCCAATAAGCAGAAATTTAAAGGTGGGGAAAGGAAGTTTCTTTCTTTTCGAAATGGCTTAAGCTCGCTAATTGACGCGTTTGAGGAAAAGCTTAATGATGCAGAAATATTAATAAATACCAAAGTCACTAAAATTGAAAAAGAAAGCAGCATTTATCAAGTGGTTTTAAATAATCAAGAAATCATTGAAGCAGATTACGTTATACTTAGTATTCCGCATACAGCTGCTGAATTCTTAATCAATGACCCGAACCTGTCAATAGATTTTGCTGGGTTGAAAAACAGTTCATTAATTAGTGTGTATGTTGGCTTTGACGTGCCTGACAGTGTCCTTCCTGCCGATGGAACAGGGTTTATCGCCGCAAATACCGATGAGTTGTTCTGCAACGCCTGTACTTGGACGAGTCGGAAATGGGAGCATACATCTAAATCCGGAAACCTGCTTGTTAGATTGTTTTATAAAAGTAGTCATCCTTCTTTCGTTTCATTAAAGGAAATGGATCAAGAAGAACTTCTCAAGGTTGCACTTAGTGATATTCACAAATCCCTTGGCATTACCGCCAACCCTTCTGCAAGTGAAATTACCAAATGGACCGAACAAATGCCGAATTATTTAATTACCCACCCTAAGAGTGTTGAAGCACTTGAAAGCAAAATGGCAGCAGCCTATCCAGGTATTGTCCTTGCCGGTTGTTCCTATTATGGTGTGGGAATCCCCGACTGCATTGATAACGGTATTGAATCAGCGAAAAAGATTATTCAATTGTTCTAGTATTCAGAGGATAGCTGCATTTGCGCAGCTATCCTCTTCTATTACCTTAGTGTTATCACATAAAGAGAATTAAAATGTTTATTTTGAGCCAGAAGAGTTGAAAAAATTATTAAGTACTATATAATATAATACGAAACGTATCGTTTCGTATTTGAAATCTATATAAGCGGAAAGGGATGGAATATGAAAAATACAAAATTAGATACAAGTATCGGTTCTCTTCAATGGTTTATTTTTTTAATTGCTAATTCACTTACGATTCCTATTATCGTCGGCCAGGTCTTTCAACTCTCTCCTGTAGAGATTACCGGATTGATGCAGAGAACCTTTTTAGTCGTTGGAGTATCATCTTTATTATCTGGCTGGTTAGGACATCGTTTACCAATACCTGACGGCCCTGCTGGCATATGGCTTGGGGTATTCACGTTAATGGGACAAATGGCTGTCGTACAAGGGGTAGACAATGCTGGCGGATCTCTTCAATTATTGGAAGGTGCCATGCTTTTAACGGGGGTTTTTCTTATTATCGTTGGTTTAACAGGATGGATGAACAAATTACTAAAACTGTTTACACCACTTGTTAATGGAGTTTACTTGACCATTCTCGGCTTTCAGTTAAGTGGAATGTTCCTTAAAGGGATGATTGGGGTCAGTGATAAGTCAACAAAGATTCATCCAGGAGTTGTCTTTCTTTCTTTTGCAATCTTTATTCTCGTACTTTCTCTTTCTGTTTGGGGAAAGGGCTGGTTAAAAAGTTATGCGGTACTAATTGGTATGGTTATTGGTTCAATCACTTTTATTGTATTTTTTGATTCACAGCCGAAACCTAAAACATCTTCCATTATTTCTTTACCTGAATTGTTTGCATGGGGAATGCCAAAGCTAGATGCGGGAATGTTTGTTTCTTCGATCATGGTGGCATTCGTATTAATTTCCAGCATTATTGCCAGTGTTGCAGCCATGAAACAAGTATTCGGTGAAAAATCTAATGAAAGTACACATGACAAGGCCATCCAAGAAGGGGGTTCACTTAAAAGAGCCGGGATTATTAGTGGAATAGGTACTATGTTATCCTCTGTCTTCTCGACAGTCGGAGTTGTGCCATTTTCTGTGGCAGCAGGGTTTGTACGGATGACTGGTCAAAGCCGTTTGCTTCCGTTATTTATCGCTAGTATAGCTCTTGCTGTCATTTCCTTTTTTCCTAAGGTATTTTCACTGCTTGCTATGCTGCCAGGTCCGATTGCTTATTCCGCTATGCTTGCTTCGTTTACTTCTATGGCGGGGATTGGCATCAGTTCCATTTTGAAAGAACCTCTTGACCAAAGACGGTTGACCATACTAAGTACTGCTCTTTCACTAGGAACAGGGGTTATGTTCTTACCGCAAGCTGTCTTTTCTGCCCTGCCAACAGTCTTGCAATATGTATTTAGCAATGGGGTAATGGTCGGAATGTTAGTAGCTCTTTTATTTGAACAAATTTGGCGTCCAAAGAAAGTCAATATGAAAACTAAAAAGAAAATCATTAATATTGCAGGGTAACCTGTTTATTTTTCTTGGCTATCTGCCCTTTTATTGACTAAAATCATGTTTATATAAGTATCATCATTACACCTACACCGATTTAAGTGAGGAATGAAAATGTCAGAAAAGAAACAATCTAAACAACCTTCAGTAGGAAGACCAAGAAGTGAAGCTTCCAGAACTGCAATTCTTAATTCAACCATTAGTTTAGTGGAGGAATCTGGGTATTCAACCTTGACCATTGAAGCCATTGCTGCACGTGCGGGTGTCGGAAAAGCTACAATCTATCGTTGGTGGGCAAACAAAGCTATTCTTGTAATTGATGCCTTTCTTATGTCGACTGAATCGCGTCTGGTTTTCCATGAAAACACTTCGATTCGTGAAAATTTCCGTCAACAGCTTTACACTCTTGCAAATGTGTTAAATAGCACCCTAGGAAGAACGGTGGCAGCCCTTGTGGCAGAAAGTGAAGAGGATTCGGAGATTGCGAATGCCTTCTACACATATTATCTTAAACCTCGACGTGAAGATGCAATATTAATTCTTGAGCGTGCAATTGCTCAAGGTGAAATTCAAACGGAGATTAATTTAGATGTTGTGTCAGATATGTTATACGGTCCGATTTATTTTCATATCCTTATTTACAAGAAAAAGATAGATACAAACTTTATTGACACATTAGTAAATCAGGTAATGAAGGGGATTGGTGCACCTTAATGATGGATTTTAGATCAAAATTAATGAATCTTTAATAGAGTATATATACGCACTGCAAACTGTTATCTTACTTAGATTCCGTTTGCAGTGCTTTTTTTCACTAACATACTCTTTAAACAGGAGAATACATTATTATGAAAAAACTCGCCGATTGGCGAGTCCGTTAGGGCGAAGACAGAAGCGCAGTTGAATTTATACTTTCCTATTAGCGAAATAATAAAAGAAACAATTTTAATCGTCAGTTTAGAAATAATTTCTTTTCTTTAGATTTCCGTTCTTTATAGTAATCCGACCATTTTCAGGCCGTGGGAAATTCCATTGTCATCAACTGATTTGGTTACATATTTTGCTGCTTTTTTCACCTTTTCTTCTGCATTCCCCATTGCTACACTATTTTCAACGGTTGTGAGCATTTCCATATCATTCAGTGCATCGCCAAAGGCATATTGCCGTTCTGGAGGGATTCCTAGTTTTTCAGCGATCCTTTCAATTCCTTTTGCTTTTGACCCGCCCTTTGGTAGAACATCAACAGCGAGGGGATGCCATCTTATAAAATCAAAGTCATGGAAATCCCGTTCGTATTGTTTTTCTTCACCTTCCGTACAAAACAGGAGTGTTTGATACAAATCTCGCCCTTTGTAATAGTTCGGGTCGTGCATAGGCGTACGATCGATTTTTAATGTTCCGATGCTTTCATTAATATAGGCATGGTCAGGAACATTGGCTTTCATATCCTCATGGTCCATGAAGACAACGGGATGATTGTTTAGAAGTGCGGTTTCGGTTAGTTTTTCCAACGAAGTCGTATTCAGTGGATTGGTATATAAAACTTCACCGTTTAACACAACATATTGACCGTTGTAGCTTACAAATGTATTTATATCCAATTCTTCCCGCAAATCTTCAAACATAAAAGGGGCACGTCCAGTGGCAATTGCGACAACATGTCCCAGTTCCTTTAATTTAAAAACGGCCTCTTTGGTCGCCGCAGGAAGCTCTTTTTTTGAGTCAAGCAACGTTCCGTCTATATCAAAAAATATCACGCTTTGTTTCACATTCTGTCCCACTTTCAAAGTAAAATATTAAAAAGCCCGTTGCTTTGTAACATTCCCAAATATTTGTATTCACAACCGTTTGCTTTCTAATCATTTATAAGTCTAAATTATGAAACCCGTTTCATGTCAAATGAAAAGAAAAAGGGCTAATGCCCCTTTGTAAACTTCATCTTCATCCATATTTATTTTTTCTATTTTGTGTTTGCGATAATTTTCTTAAAGGCTTCTGTTAAGACGATTGCATCCATACTATAGGCAACGGAATCGAATCCCAATTCAAAATCTTTCTGAATATCCGGTTCTGATCCAGCAAAGATAAAGGCAAATTTACCGGCTTTTTTGCAGGCATCAAGGATTTTTTGAATAGCCTCTTTTACCTCGGCAGCTCCAAATTGTCCTGGCTTACCCAAAGCTGTTGACAGATCAAATGGCCCCACAAAGATCCCGTCAACACCATTAAGTCCTACGATCTCATCAATACTTTCCAAGCAGCCAAGAGTTTCACATTGTGGGATGACTAGGGTTTCGTTATTGCTGACTTCGAAATAATGGCCCAATCCTTGTGTTGCATAATCGGTATACCAGAATGAGCTGCCGCTGGTTGGAGCAATGCCGCGTTCACCGACTGGAAAGTATTTTCCGTATTTTATGATGTCTTTTACATCTTTAACAGATTGTACGTTGGGAATGATTAACCCCATTGCACCTACATCCAGCATCTTTAGAATAGAGTTTCTTTGTCCGTCTTTAACCCAAACAAGTGGAGTAATGCCGGCCAATTTAGCTGCACGTATATACGTTTGGACACTTTCCACATCGAATGGTCCGTGTTCCGAATCGACGACTACATAATCAAGTCCTGCATATCCTAAACACTCAACAGCAGCAGCACTTCCCATTACATGAAAAGTGCCCAACGTTTTTTCACCTTTCAGCATTTTTTCTTTTATTTTGTTTTTCATGATTACCCCTCCCATACATATTTCAAAAACTGCTGAGATTCTTCTCTCAGCAGTTTTTTATTGTGTATAATCTATTCAATCCAACTAGAGTGTCGTCGATTCCAATCGAAATCCTTCCACGACGACCTCCTCATCAACTTCGAGAAGTAGGCATCGTTTTCCTTCGAAGGTAATATATTTGACATTTTTCAAGTCTTTCGGGTTGATGGTTACCTCAGCAACCTTAGTGCTGATCTTTATAGTTTTTGGCACTAAACTGCTCGCTTTGAATTCATGTTTTTCGTCCGCTACGACACTTTTGAAAGCATGTTCCACTTTGGCCGTATCGATATTTTCAACACCGCTAACTGTTAAGATCCGTTCGATGTCCCGATAGTCTAATGTAGGGATTTCACTTTCCTCGTTTTCAATATTCTCTTGTACTACCTTATCGATTTCCTCGTAAACATTTGAAATAACCGCAGAATCTACTTCGTCTCCTATTACTTCTTTTAAGACCTGATCAAAACTGTCCTTATCTTCTTGAGCCGTAATGATGTCATCACAATTTAGAACCTCTTCAATAAATGTAAAATCAGGTTGATTTGCTTTCCCAGCACAGTAAAGAATATGGTTCACATCTGCTGCATTGTCATTAAAAGCAGGGAAAAGAAAACCCGACAATGGAGAGTCTAAATTAATTATAGGATCCACAAAGTTATAGGATTTGAATTCTTTCTCGATATAATCAAACATTAATGCCTTTTTCGGTTGATCGGTTTTATTAAGGCTGCAAAGGATAAGTCCGCTGGAATAAACCTCATCATCCCCGCCTTCTTCGGACTCCTGATTCCGCTTCTTCGTCTGTTTTCGGTATTCTGCGCGAATAAATGTTACAACTGTATCAAATTCATAAGCCCCACGCGCAAACATTTTTGTGACAATTTCCAGCATGTATTCCTGCCAGTCTTCCGAATCTGCCTGCAATCCTTCGTAGAGGAATGATTGTGTGCTGTCTTCCACATCACGTCTAAACTTCAGCTCAAACAATTTGGCATCAAGATGGCCAGTTAATACTTTTTTAAAGTTTTTCAAAAACAATTCCTGTGTTTCCTGTTCTAACATTTGAAATGGCTGGCTGACTTGGTGATAAATCTCACCTGATTCTTTTTGAACGTAAACATTGAAGATTTCACGAATGTTCATCCGATAATTGTCCAATTTAAATTCCTTGCGGATATTTGCGATGTCTTTTTTATTCATTTGTCTCATCTCCCATCCCTGATTATACTGTCTAAAAAAATATTCGGAAACCACTAAGCCAGCTATGCTTGTACAATTTGGTTTGATTCGTAGACGTGGATTCCTAGAGCGCCTTTTTGCGCAATACGGAGCATTGCACCTGCTACCGTTTCCGCATGTACAGGCTTGTACTTTTTCAGTGTTCCTAAGAAAAGCGGTGACAGTATACTTGAAAGGACTGCAGAAATCCGTTCTCCGAATCGAAACTCCTCCCGGTTACCAAGTAAAAGCGATGGCCGGAAAATGTGTAGTGCGGAAAGGCCAAGTCCACGCAATCCCTCCTCAACCTCTCCCTTTACGCGAATGTAAAATGTCCGGGACGCTGGATTTGCTCCCATTGATGTTATAAGGAGGAACTGCTTCGCACCCTGGGCTTTTGCCATTCTGCCAAGTGCCAGCGGATATTCATAGTCGACCAGGCGGAAAGCCTTTTGACTTCCTGCCTTTTTAATCGTTGTTCCAAGAGCGCAAAACACATCGGCTCCCGCCAAATCAACATCGGATTGCTCCAATCGGTCGAAATCGACAATCTTTTCCTGCAGCTTTGGGTTGGCAATCCCTGTTGGCCGCCGGACAATGAGCGTTACATCTGTGTATGCCGGATTGTTTAGTAATAGCTTTACAAGCTCCTTTCCTACCAAGCCGGTCGCTCCAGTAACAACTGCTTTTCGGTTCATCTTATTATTCCTCCCAATTCCCCGCTGAAAAATCCTTTAAACAAGCTTTTTGTCAATATCTGATGTGTCGACGTGATCGCCAAACCAATCTTTAAGTTTTTCTTTTGCTTTATTTTTTATATCTTCATCAATGTATATAGCAACTTGTAAAAGCGCAACTCCTAACGCTCCCAAGTCATCCGTGTACCCGACACCAACCGCCACATCAGGAATTAAATCTAATGGCAGGATGAAATACCCCAAAGCGCCTATAATGATGGTTTTTGCTTTAGCCGGTACTTCCGGCTTTTGAAGTGTATAATATAAGAGCAAGACTGCATATACAACGGATGAACCCGCCTTTTTGGCAAATTTCTTTAATTTATCCCAGAACTTATCATCGGAATAATTTTGACCTGAAGCTTCCATGTGCTTTTTGATATCTTCTTCGTTGTTTGCCACTTTCCACAATCCTTTCATTTGTTCATATCATTATTTTACCTCAATTTATTATCATTAAGTAAATGAAAACTCGCCGATTGGCGAGTCCGATAGGACGAAGACAGAGGCGTAGTTGAATTTATGCGTTAGGAAATTATAAATTTGTGAAAATTTATAATTTCCTATTAGCTAAAAAAGGAACCTCGTCCAACCGAACGAAAGGTTCCTTTCAAAGAGTATTTAACCTCTTTTTATTTTAATAAACATCGCGCAGGTAACGTCCTTGCTTCTGCATCTCCTTCAGATATGCCTCGGCTGCCTCACGGTCCAACGCACCTTCTTTTTCTATCACAGTAATCAGCGCATCGTTGACGTCTTTCGCCATATGTTCCTTATCTCCACAAACGAAGAAGTAAGCGCCTTTTTCCAACCATTCAAATAATTCTTTGCCATGTTCAAGCATTTTATGCTGTACATAAACTTTTTGGTCTGAATCACGGGAGAAGGCAGTATCAAGCTTAGTCAGAACGCCATCTTTTTGATAGGTTTCCAACTCTTCTTGGTATAGGAAATCTGATGCGGCATGCTGATCCCCAAAGAATAACCATGTGCGGCCAGTTTCTTTATTAACAGCTCTTTCTTGAATGAAAGAACGGAACGGTGCAATGCCTGTCCCCGGACCAACCATAATAATATCTGTATCACCGGACTCTGGCAAATGGAAGTGTTTATTTGCCTGAACAAAGACCGGCAAAGTGTCTCCCTCTTGAACACGTTCTGCACATAAAACAGAGCAAACCCCTTTTCGCTCACGTCCATGTGATGTGTAGCGAACAGCACCAATAGTTAGATGAACTTCTTCCGGATTAGCAGCAATGCTGCTTGCAATAGAATAGAGGCGCGGCGTCATTTTTCTTAATATAGAAACGATATCTTGTGCAGAGGCCTTCCATGGGCCAAAATCACGTATCATATCAAGCAGATCTCGCCCATAGCAATATTCCTTTAACTGAGCAGCATTTTCAACCAAAATAAGCTTTTGCAGATCTTCGTTTTCTGTAAATGCTGCTGCCTGTTGTAAAATCTTCTTCGACAGCAGTGTAATTTCAAAGTAGTTTGTCAGCGCTTCCTTAAGTGACAGTGTTTCACCCTGCTTGCCAACCGTTACTTTCGCTTCCTCGTCCCAGGCCATTTCCTCAAGAAGAGCAGCCACAAGTTCCGGGTCATTTGCAGGAACAATGCCAAGTGCATCACCTGGATTGTAAGAAAGTCCTGAACCTTTTAATGATAACTCAATATGCCTTGTTTCTTTACTAGAGCCTGATCCATTTAAATTAATATTTTTTAGAACCTTCGCCTGAAAAGGATTCGTCCTTGAAAATGGCTGGTTGTCACTTTTGGTATTTTTAGTATTTTCTAAAATAAGTTGCATTTCCCATTACCTCCAAAAGTAATATATATCTAAGATAACATATCACTATCATATCAGATGTGTCATTTAACACACACTGGTAAATAATTTTAAAATTATTGAAAAAACTTTTTCTTTGGCAGGGCTTAATGATATAAAAAGGAGATAACCAACAAATGAGCTGGCTATCTCCTTTTTGTGATATGATATTATCCTTTGATGACTTTAAAGGCTTCCAGCTTTAAACGTATCTCCACCTTCAATGGTACCCTTCTCAAAGCCCTTTTTGAACCAGCGCTTTCTTTGCTCGGAGGTACCATGTGTAAACGAATCAGGAACCACGTACCCCTGTGATTTTCTTTGGATATTATCATCTCCGACGGCTTTTGCAGCATTGAGCGCCTCTTCAAGGTCCCCCTTTTCAAGGTAGCCCTTGCCTTGGGCGAAGTGGGCCCAAACGCCCGCCAAATAATCTGCCTGCAATTCAAACCGGACTGAGTATTCATTGGTTCGCTTCTGGGCATCTGAAGCTTGGTCTCCTAAATGTAACAGAGTCTGAACATGGTGCCCCACCTCGTGGGCGATTACATACGCCATCGCAAAGTCACCAGGTGCCTGGAATTTTTGTTTCAGTTCCTCATAAAAACTTAAGTCAATATATAATTTGTGATCACCAGGACAATAAAACGGTCCCACAGCAGAACTAGTCAAACCACAAGCTGACTGAACATTGTCCCTATACAAAACAAGCTTTGGATTTTCGTATTCCAGCCCCTTCTTCTTGAATTCTGCGGTCCATACATCCTCTGTATCAGCAAGAACGACCGACACAAATTCCTTTTGTTCCTTCTCATGAGCAGATTCTTCATAAGGAGCATTTGTATCGGGATTATTATTCAATGAATTGTTGTTGATTAAATCCCCTGGGTTGCCTCCTAAAAGTGTAAACAGGAGAACAATAATGAGGCCGCCAACACCGCCGCCAATGATGGTTTTGCCCCCCACGCCCATTCCTCTTCGGTCTTCAACGTTCGCGCTTTGCCGTCTTCCTTTCCACTTCATTTTTTTACCTCCCTAAAACAAATGTAGATATTTAGTGTTATACCCACATTAAAGAGAGTTGAATATAGTTATTTCTGGTAATGGTAGTTTAACTATTAATATGTTCCATCAAGTATTTTCCCGTGATTGACTGCTCCGAATTGATGATTTTTGATGGTGTACCCTCGACAACAACCTGGCCGCCCTTGCTGCCTCCGTCCGGTCCCATATCAATGATCCAATCCGCTTGGCTGATCACGTCGAGGTTGTGCTCGATGACAATCACCGTATTGCCGGCATCCACGAGGCGGTTCATGATTCCTAACAGGTGACCGATATCTGACATATGCAGGCCAGTCGTCGGCTCGTCCATCACGTATACGCTTCCCTTTTTATGCAGCTCGCTTGCAAGCTTGATCCGCTGACATTCCCCGCCAGAGAGCGTGCTGAGCGGCTGGCCAAGTGTAAGATAATTCAGACCCACATCACTCATCGCCTGAAGCTTCTTCACAACTTCTTTTAACTGAAAAAAGTCCAACGCCTGTTCCACGGTCAGCTCCAGCACATCTGCAATTGATTTGCCGTTCAACTTGTAGGCGAGTACCTCTTCCTTGAACCGTCTACCTTCGCATACTTCACATGGCAGCTTTACGCTGTCGAAGTATGAAAGGTCCTTATACACAACACCCAACCCTTGACAGTTTTCGCAAGCCCCCTTGGAATTGAAGCTGAACAAACCTTGGTTGACTTTGTTCGTAGAAGCAAATGCCTTGCGCACATCATCCATAATGCCTGTGTAGGTCGCGGGATTCGAGCGTGTTGATACTCCTATCGGCGATTGGTCGATGACGATTGCATCCGGATGCTTGCTGAGGAATACTTCGTTAATTAGCGTACTCTTGCCTGAACCGGCGACACCCGTAACGACTGTCAACACTCCAGTTGGAATATCTACACTCACGTTCCGCAGGTTGTGCAGGGTAGCATCCTTTATGGACAGCTTGCCGGATGGTTGCCGAGAGTTCTGCTTTAGCTGGAGCGGCCGCTTCATATGGGTGCCAGTCAGTGTGCCTGACTCCAGCAGGCCTGGGAAGCTTCCTTCATACACGATGGTTCCGCCGCGTGTGCCGGCGTGAGGCCCGACGTCGACGATATGATCTGCCACCTTAATTACATCGGGATCATGCTCGACAACAAGCACAGTATTGCCCTTGTCACGAAGCTTCTGTAGCAGCCCATTTAACCGGTGTACATCACGCGGGTGCAGGCCGACGCTGGGCTCATCGAAAATGTACGTGACATCCACCAGACTGCCGCTCAGGTGTTTCACCATCTTGACGCGCTGCGACTCACCGCCGGACAATGTATCCGTCTCACGATCTAGCGTCAAGTAGTCCAGTCCGATATCCACCAGATGCTGCAGACGTTCTGTCAGTGACTTGACTACCGGAGCCGCTGCAGCATTATCAATCTCCCGAAGGATTCGGATGAGCTGCCCGACCTCCATAGAGGACATTTCCGCTATGTTGAGCCCATTGATTCTGCAGCCCAGCGCGGCCTGGCTGAGTCTCGCTCCGTGGCAGCTAGGACAAATCCCCTCGGAGATGTACGGCGCAACTGTTTGTTGTGTGCGCTCGGAATACGTCTTTAAATCCTTTTTGATGTACTTGTTGGTGAACTTCTCGATGACACCTTCTACTGTAATATTCACTGTCTTCCCGCCGAACTGCGTTGGCACTTTCCTTGCCTTGCTGTACAGAAGTTGTTCCAGCTCCTCCTCCGAATAATTCTGGAGTTTCTTGTCAGGATCAAATGCCCCTGACTGCAGGATCATGTTCCATTCCATGCTGTCCACCGAATAGCCCGTCAGCATAATGGCCCCTTCATTCAACGATTTTGACATGTCCAAGGCCTTACTCATGTCGACGGACAAACTGCGGCCAATCCCGTTGCAAACTGGACACATGCCCTGCGGATCGTTAAACGAGAAACTCGATGCACTTCCGACAAAAGGATGGCCAACCCGCGAGAAGAGAAGACGGAGAAGAGGCGAGATATCGGTAATTGTGCCCATTGTAGAATGGGATCCTCCACCCAAACGTTTCTGGTCGACAACAACCGCCATACTAAGATTTTCTATTGCGTCCGCATCCGGTTGCGGAAAACTCGGCAAAAAGGTGCGGACGAACGTACTGAAGTTTTCGTTCAGCAGACGCTGGGATTCAGCGCCGACGGTATCGAAAACGATTGACGATTTGCCAGAACCGGATACTCCGGTAAATATGGTGATTTTGCGCTTGGGAATACGTAAAGATACATCTTTAAGGTTGTTTTCCCGGGCGCCGCGGATTTCTATATATTCTTGGGTCATACAATAACTCCTTTACTCATATTAAGATCTTTATCGATCCGAATCTGTTAATGCGTTCCAAAGCATATTAATTGAACTCGTAAACTGAGAATCTAATGATAGTTTTGCCTTTAATTTTTCATTTTTGACAAATGGTATTTGTTTTATTCTCTTAACATTGAGTATACAGGACTAAGCTTCAAAAGTAATAATCACACAAAAGGGCGAACCCCAATTTTTCATTTAAGGTTTCGCCCTTTATTTGCTCACTACTCACTATTTTTTTACAACACCTTGCTTAAGAAAGCTTTCGTTCTATCATGCTGAGGATTGCCGAATAACTGATTTGGTTCATTTTCTTCGACAATATACCCGCCATCCATGAAAATGACACGGTCTCCAACTTCTCGGGCAAATCCCATTTCATGTGTCACGACCACCATCGTCATACCCTCTTTGGCAAGCTGTTTCATAACTTCTAAAACATCCCCTACCATTTCCGGATCCAGTGCAGAAGTCGGTTCGTCAAAGAGCATGATTTTTGGATTCATCGCTAGTGCCCTTGCGATGGCAACCCGCTGCTTCTGCCCTCCAGATAGTTCGCCCGGATAGCTGCCAGCCTTTTCTTTAAGTCCAACCTTATTCAGTAACTCAAGGGCTGTTTTTTCGGCCCCCGCTTTATCTTTAGAAAGGATTTTAATAGGACCTAATGTGATATTTTCCAAAACGGTTTTATGAGGGAAAAGATTAAATTGCTGGAATACCATTCCGACTTCTTGTCTGACTTTATTGATATTAATTTTCGGGTCAGTGATATTATGTCCGTTAATCACTACTTCTCCGCCTGAGATTTCTTCTAGGCGGTTTAAGCAGCGAAGGAATGTACTTTTTCCTGATCCAGAAGGACCGATTACACAGATAACTTCTTTTTCTTGCACTTCAGCATTAATATCCTTTAATACCTCTAAGTTCCCAAATGACTTTCTTAAGTTTTTTACGGTAATAATGCTCATCGCACCTCGATCCTCCTTTCTATAAAGTTAGCAAGTAGCGTTAATAAATAAATGATAATAAAGTAAATGACACCTACAGTCAGCCAAATTTTAAAGGCTTCAAAGGTTGCCGAAGCCTGTATTTGGCCCTGTTGAGTTAAGTCAGCAATACCAATAACCGATAAAAGCGAAGTATCCTTTAAACTAATAATGGATTGGTTAGTAATCGTTGGAAGCATCCTTCTAAACGCCTGAGGAAGGATAATGAACCGCATCGTTTGTGCAGAGGTAAAACCAATTGACCTAGCTGCCTCTGTTTGCCCCTTATCAATGGATTGAATACCCGCTCTGATAATCTCTGCAAAATATGCACCAGCATTGATTGCAACAGTGATAATCCCCGCTGTCGTATTGTTTAGGGAAACCAAATGCAGTGAATTTATACCAAAATAAATAAAAAATAACTGGACAATAAATGGTGTTCCACGAATCGCATCGACATATACCTTCGAAATCCAATTCAAAATTTTAATAGGAGCAAGCCGTAACAAGGCCATTAATAAACCAATTAAAAAACCTAGAATAATAGCAATAACAAATATATAAAGCGTAACTTGAAGTCCTTTAAATAACATTGGTAATGCAGCCGTAATAATATCCACTCTTTTTTCATCCCCTTTCTAGAAGAAAAAGCGCGCTGTGAGCGCGCTCTATATTTGATATTTATTTTTTGCCGAGATATGTTTCTACAATTTTATCGTATGTTCCGTCTTTTTTGAGTTCTTCAAGGCCCTTATTAATCTTCTTTAATACATCCTGATTTTGTCCTTTCAGAACAGCAATTCCATATTGGTCGCCATTTAAGCGATCACCAACGATTTTCAAGCCAAGGTCTTTTTGGGCAATAGCATATGAAATTACAGGATAGTCTTCAATAAGCGCATCTGCATTTCCATTAGAAACTTCCTGGAACATTGCCGGGCTATCGTTGAATTGAACGACTTTAATTTCCAGTTTTGAGGCATTATCTTCCGCATATTTGGCACCTGTTGTTCCTTTTTTAACAGCAACAGTTTTCCCTTTAAGATCATTAACTGATTTAATAGTTGAATTGTCTTTCTTAACAACAACCGTTAAACCTGCATCAAAATACGGAGTTGAAAAATCTACTACCTTTTTTCTTTCATCTGTAATACTCATTCCGGCAATGGCTATATCAAGCTGATTAGCTTGCATAGCTGGAATTATTCCACCAAAATCCATTGGATTAAGCTCAATTTTAATGCCTTGATTTTTCGCGATTGCATTAATCAAATCGATATCAATACCCTTATAATCATTTCCGTCTTTATATTCAAATGGAGGGTAAGTGGTATCTACGCCAACCTTATATACCTTTTCATCTTTCGCTTTCTCTCCGGATGTCGATGTTTCCTTGCTTCCACAAGCTGCGATAAAGATGGTAAGGATTAAAAATAAACTAAATAACCCAATCTTTTTCATTTAATGTACCCCTTTTTTAGATTATTTTTAATAGAAATACCATTAACACTTTATTAATATACCATACCTAAAAATCACATTAAACTATTAGTTTTTGGTAAATTGAATATTTTTAAGTATTGCATTATTTTTATTTCAAAAATTTTCAGACTCTATTATTTGCATAGAACAAATTTAGTTTTGTAATTCCGATCGGTTTATTCAGTTAGCCGCCTTCTATTTTAGGTTATGGGCTGGCTCATTCTTACATTTTTGAAAACGTCACAATATATCCAAATCATTCTATAGGAAGCACATAACAAATGTTGAATTTAAGAAGTAAGAGAAAGTGGGGTGAATTTAATGCCGTGGTTGATAAAGAAAATTCGGAATTGGATTTGGTATCGGCACGGAAAAGTTAGATATCGTATTTGGCTTGACGAAGATAGATACATTATCTCTGCAACGAATGGAACAATAACCGTTCATGATTGTTATGGCAGTACCCATGAAACAGCTAAAAACTTAGCGCTATTTAAGCTTCATCAAGCATTAAGCGATATAGAAAATAAACGAAAGTGGATTACCAAAGGGAATGGATATGAATTATTTCGGATTAAATAAAAGACAAAGCCGTTCCATTTTGAACGGCTTTTTTCATTGAATAAACTAATCATTTAATCCTTTTCCATCAAGAATTTTCTTCATACATTTTTCAATCCTTGACACCCGTTTTGGATTGTTTTGGCGCTGAAAAATGTAGAATATATGCTCTTTACCGCCCAGGCGTCAATGCATCGAAAGCAGTTTTCAAGGCAGGGATTTTACAGTCGGGAGTAGCCCCCAGCGAACAACGCATACAACCATCAATTAAGTATTTATCAACCTTAGGATCAATTTTACTATTTGCCACCAGGCACACCCCCTTTATAACTCAAAGTGATCGAGCAATGCACGTACATCATCTGTTGATTTTGTATTCATCAATTGATTCCTTAATTCAGCAGCTCCAGGGAATCCTTTGACATAAATTTTGAAAAAGCGATGAAGCCCTGTGATTGAACGCGGCAGTACTTCCGCATATTGATCTTGCAGATCAAGTTGCAGTCTTAAAAGATCAAGGTATTCTTTACTGCTATGCTCTTTTGGCTCTTTTTCAAAAGCAAAAGGATTTTTAAAAATACCTCGCCCAATCATAACCCCATCAATACCATATAGTTCAGCAAGTTTCAGCCCTGTTTGACGGTCTGGAATGTCGCCATTGATTGTTAGCAGCGTATTTGGTGCGATACGGTCACGTAATTTTTTAATTTCCGGAATTAGTTCCCAATGCGCATCTACCTGGCTCATTTCCTCTCTTGTACGTAAATGAATCGAAAGGTTCGCAATATCCTGTTTTAAAATATGTGTTAGCCACTCCTCCCACTCCTGAACCTCCTTATAGCCAAGTCGTGTTTTCACGCTGACAGGCAGTCCGCCTGCTTTCGCTGCTTGTATGAGTTCCGCTGCAACATCTGGACGTAGAATAAGGCCGCTGCCTTTGCCTCTCGATGCAACATTCGGTACAGGGCAGCCCATATTAATATCGATGCCTTTAAATCCTAGCTCTGCCATGCCAATACTCATTTGGCGGAAATATTCGGGATTATCCCCCCAAATATGTGCCACCATTGGCTGTTCATCTTCTGTAAAAATCAAACGGCCACGCACACTTTTCATGCCCTCTGGATGACAATAGCTATCCGAGTTTGTAAACTCCGTGAAAAACACATCCGGTCGAGCTGCTTCACTTACTACATGTCGAAAAACAACATCTGTCACATCTTCCATTGGTGCAAGTATAAAAAATGGCCGTGGTAAATCACGCCAAAAATTATCAATCAATTCAAACTCAAATCCTCTCATCATGGATATAACTTTACATACTCTGCAAAAAAATTTTAAAGCCAATGTTCCACTTCTTTTACACTTATATCATGCTTTATAACTTATTATCAAATACAAATGTTCCTTTCAGGCGGTGATTGAATTTCCATAAATAAAAAATAATCCCAGTCCTGAGACTGGGCAAGTTTTAACTAATTTAAAATAAGCTTAACCACACACTCCACATGTGCGGTGTGTAGGTGGCAACACATGGAGTGCAGGTAAAGGATACTATTGGAAACTCAGCAATTGAGACTGGATACACAGGAAACCAGTTCAGTTAATAATTTCGCCCTTGTTTTTAGCTAAATTTTCGTTCCATTCGCGTCGCTCCATATTTGTCAATTTCGCCCATTCTGTTACTTCACCAATAATTCTTAAAGGTTCTTCTGAACGATAAGAACGTGTTAAGTTACCAGGAAATTTTTTGTCAGTAACATTTGGGTCGTTTTCAAATTCACCTGTTGGTTCTATTATATAAACTCGTTCTCTTCCTTCTCCTTTTGCTAAAGCTGCTGCAAGTCCTGCGCCATTGACATTAGCAGTGAAATAAATGTGGTTCATTTTAAGCCCAGGTTTGTAATTTGAATTTCCACCTGCTGTTAGTAAATCACCAACCTTCAAATCTGCCTTTGTCCCATGGTAAAATGGCCCTGCGTCAGAAGGTGCACCCTTAAATGAATTTGACAATTCAAAATTTCTTTTTGCATTGTCAGTATCACCCAACTCTTCATAACATTTGGCAATGTTTAAATATAACGTTGAGTATGCACTCTTCACATCATCATCATTTATTTTTAGTGCACACTGTAGAGATGTTTCCATCCATTTTAATTTTTCTGTAATACTCTTTTGTTGACGAGCTAAATGATAAGCTGCAATAAATCTTTCATAGTCGTCTGTTGCTTCGTGCCATGCTTTATGAAACACCTTGACTGCATCTTCAATATTTCCACTATCCTCTATACCCATCCCACTCATACAGAGTTTAATAACGACATTATTTGGATCAAATTTTATCTTCATCAAATTACCTCCAAATTAGATTGATTGTTATTATGAGTACACCCGGAAATTCAACTTCTCAATCTTACTTTTCCTTAAATTTATTATAATTGATTCAAAGGAAATATCATACAAAACCATATAATGCTCACCTACTTGTCAGACTTGCTCGAAATTATTACTGCTGTAATGTAAGAACCCTTTATAGACCAAAACCCAGTCCTAAGACTGGGAATGTTTAAAGGATTTTAAAATAAGCTTGACGACACACTCAACATGGGCCGTCTGCGGGAACATGTCCACCGGCTGTATATATTTCACATCATATTTGGAACTTAATGTTTGAATGTCTTTTGCCAAGGTCGATGGATTGCATGATACATAGATAAGTTTCTTGGCTTCAACTTGGAGAATTGTTTGAATTAGCTGCTTATCAAGTCCGGTTCTTGGCGGGTCGACAACGATAACATCTGGTTTCCAGCCCTTTTTGACCCATTTCGGAAGGACTTCCTCTGCTTTTCCTGGGACGTATTTCGTGTTAGTAAATCCATGGCGTTTAGCGTTTTTCTTAGCATCCTCTATGGATTCAGGAATCACATCCATACCACGGACTTCCGATGCTTTGTCTGCTAGCCACAGGCCAATGGTGCCAACACCACAATAGGCGTCAATAACCCTTTCTTGCCCCGTTAGTGCTGCTGCTTTTTTAACTTCATCATATAGCTTCACAGTTTGAGTCGGATTCAGCTGAAAGAATGTTCTAGCGGAAAGTTCGAATTGAAGGTCACCCAAAGTTTCTTGAATAAAATCTTCACCAGCAAGCGATACCGTTTCTTCTCCAAAAATGAGCGAAGTTTTTTCACCGTTAATGTTCTGAATAATCGATTTTACATTAGGAAGCTGTTTTTGGATTTCCTGAAGGAGGTGTTCCTTCTTTGGCAGTTCCTTTTGTGAAGTAATAAGAACAACTTGAAGTTCGCCTGTCTGCACACCCACTCGGGCAACGATCGTCCTGACGATCCCTTTTCTTGTTTTTTCATTATATACAGGTATTTGTAAGCTCTCTAATATTTGTTTCACTTTCGCGGTGGCTTCGTTTGTCTGGGAATGCTGAACAGCGCATTGTTCGATGTTGATTAATTGATGGGAATTAAGGCCATATAACCCTGCCAGTACTTTTCCTTGTTTTTCTCCAACCTGGAAACTGCTTTTGTTCCGATAGCCCCATGGGTTTTCCATCCCAATCGTATTACGGATATCAAGTTTTTCTATATTGAGCTTTGTATGGCGCTCTAGCGATTGAATTACGATATCGCGCTTTTCCTTAAGCTGTTGCTTATAGTCCAAATGCTGCAGCTGGCAGCCGCCGCAAAGGTCATACACAGGGCAAAGTGGTTTCACACGGTGCGGTGATTTGATGCGGATTTTCTTAATCTTGGCTTCAGCATGTCTCGGGTGGATAGTTGTTGCCTCTACGACCACTTCCTCGCCTGGTAGCGCCCCTGGCACAAACACGACTTGCTTTTTAAAATATCCGACACCCTCGCCGTTAATGCCAAGCCTTTTAATGGTCAGCGGGAAGGTTTGTTTTGGTTGTATTTTGATATGTTGTTCTGTTGTTTTCATTAAGTTCACTCCAAATTATTCGATGCTTCTCCATAAGTAAAGGGAAGCATAGCTTAAATAAGGCTCCCAGCCTTGTTTGTATTGTTCCATTTCTTCATAGGACGGCTTTTTTTCGAGCTGATATAGGTTCTTGATGGCGTTTTGTATACCTATGTCAGCCAATGGAAAAAGAGTTGGACGGCCCAGTCCGAATAAGAGAAAGTTCTCCACCGTCCACCTGCCGACGCCACGGATTTCCATCAGCCGTTCGAAAATTTCTTCATCGGTATCTTGTTTTAAAGTATCTAGGTCAAGGCCACTTTCGACGATTTCATTGGCAATCCCAATCATGTACTCGGCCTTTCTGCCGCTAATTTGCAATGGTCGTAATTTTTCAACTGTCAAGCTCGCTGTTGTCTTAGGCTGCGGAAAAAACCACACCCCATCAATCTCATAACCAAACGTTTTTACAAATCGCTCGGTCAAGGTATAGGCAAATTTCATATTAATTTGCTGGTGAAGAATGCATTTTAACAGTGACCCGAACAAATCGAAATCCAGAACCAGCGGGGTGCCGATGAACTTATCGACTATTCCCTTTAAATCTGTTTTTTCAAAATGGTCATGGACATTTGCTAAAGAAACATTCCATTGAAAAATTTCGGCTATGCGAAGGATGATTGCATCTTTGTCTATATCACTTTTTCCTGAAACGATGAAGGCCGGCTGGTTAATTGTTCCTGTCGCCGTTACCTGTACTATATGCGAGCTGCTCCCGATTACTAACGGGATTCGAATTGTACGTTTGCCTAAGTCGAGCACCTTCAAAGGATCCGGTGCATGCCTCACCAATACACTGTCAAAATTATAAGGACCGTCAATACGTATGGTTTCTTGCCACATATGGGCTCCATCCTTTAGTATTTTCCCCGTATTATAGCATGAAACACGAAAAAACCGAATTCCAATGAAATTCGGTTACTTCTTCTTCGCTTTCTTTTTCTTCTCATTTGGTTTCTTCATCAAATGGTCAAGGCTTTTGAAATTGTACCCTTTCTTTTTCATGTCTTGGATTGATTTTTCAAGAGCGTCGGCGTTGTCTTTTGAAACGGAATGTAAGAGAATGATTGCACCTGGATGGACTTGCTTCATCATATTGTTGTATGAATAATGCCAGCCCTTTTGGCTGTTTACATTCCAGTCAACGAAAGCCAGGGACCAAAAAATATGTGTGAAGCCCTCTTCTTTCGCAATTTGCATCGTTCTTTCACTAAATACACCGCGTGGCGGGCGCAGATAGTGCATTTCTTTTTGACCGGTTATCTCCTTAGTTTTATCCCTTACTTTTCGAAGTTCTGTGCGGACCCTTTCGTCACTAACGCGTGTAAAGTCAGGATGGTGCCAGGAATGATTCCCGATGATGTGCCCTTCATCGACTATTTGTTTAGAGAGTTCCGGCTGTGATAGCAGGAAATGCCCAGTTACAAAAAAAGCCGCCGGCACTTTTTCTTTTTTTAGGACCTTCAATATCTTGGGTAGATGACCATTTTCATAACCGCTGTCAAAGGTAAGGTAAATGATTTTCTTATTTGGGTCGCCCTTGTAAACTGCCCCGTACTTTGCAAGGATTTCGTCATATTCTGCCCCTGCCTCCGGCGGCACTTCATCGACTGCTTTTTTAAATCCCCAATGTATCGGCCTATTAGGCAATGCCGCATATGTAAGTGTCGGTAACAATAGGATCATTATGCTAAGTAAGCACAATAATTTTTTCATCCAAGTTTCCCCCAATATTGTTTTTTATAGTGTTTGTTCTCGGGGGGAAAACATAATTGGGATATAAAGGTATTTGGGGTTCATAATAAATTCGGTGGTTTCTGTCTCCTGTATAGGGAAGATTTAATATAGAAAAAATATAAGTGGCGATTCTAGAGGAAGGTAGTTGAAGAAAACTACATAATTCTCGGTTTGTAATAGTTGGGCTAATAATAAGAAAATAATCATTAATTGCTTTTAAAAAGGCATCATAAGAAACAAACTCGCATTTGGGACAAATCCAGCTCATTCTATGATAATTCATAGGCACATGTAAACATCTTGGACATAGCACTCCAGGAATAATTTCGTTTCTAAATATGCCAAACAATTTTAATACATCTGTTTCCTTTTGAGTATGGTTTTTTAATAATACCTCTATTATGTTTTCTATCGTATTATTGTTTATTACATCCTTCTTGAAAATTTCCTCGGTGAACTCAATTATCCTTAATAAGTCACCCACTCTGCGAATCTTTTCCTCAGCTTCTCTATAACCGGGTTTAATATTCACTTCGGTGGAGGGTCTAGTGATGAGGACAAAAAAATCCATTGGAATAAAAGGAATTTGATACTGACTAAAAAAGGAATTTAATAAAATCTTATGTCGATTCGCTTGAGTGATGGGGTTCTCATATGTTTCCCTCGTGCCGTTATAAGTTTGGGTCATTTGCAGCGGATCAATATGGAGTGTTCCTGAATGATTTTTCCCTTCAAGCATAAGTAAGATTTTTTTCGAAAGGAGCGCGGCATCAATTTGGAAGTGCGTTTCACCATAGGGCAAGCGTATGTCGTGGAAGATATGATACTTGTGATTGGGGATTTGCTTAAGGTAGTGGTTAATTGCTTTTTCCCCGTTATATCCAGATTTCAAAGATTTTATCTTCATTTTAACATCTGGTATTTTCGGATGGTTAATTGGTATTCTCCCTTCAAGTGCCTCAGTTTGGAGCAGGATTCTTGGGACCATAATATCTCTGTCGAACAAAAAAATTCCTCCTTAAATTATATAAACTTACATTTCTCTACAAAATTTGATATTCCTACTACCGATTCATCATACTTGTGAACACTTTTTGTCCGATTATACCTATTCAGTGCCTTTATCCTTAAATTACAAATATTGTATTTTGATTTCTTTTTCTCTCTAAATAATTTGAACAATCACAACATAATTCCGGGGGTTCACTACATAAATTCCTCTCCTCACGGCATTTTCTGGAATAAATAGGTAAACCACTAAACCAAGTACATTCTCTCTACATAATTTGAACCTCTCACTACATAATTTCGGGGGTTCACTACATAAATTCCTCTCCTCACGACATTTTCTGGAATAAATAGGTAAACCACTAAACCAAGTACATTCTCTCTACATAATTTGAACCTCTCACTACATAATTCCAGGGGTTCACTACATAAATTCCTCTCCTCACGACATTTTTTGGAAAAATAGGGAATCCACTAAACCAGGTACATCCTCACTACATATTTGGAATCCCTCACTACATAATTCCGGGGGTTCACTACATAAATTCCTCTCCTCACGACATTTTTTGGAATAAATAGGGAATCCGCTAAACAAGGTACATCCTCTCTACATATTTGAAATCCCTCACAACATAATTCCGGGGGTTCACTACATAAATTCCTCTCCTCACGACATTTTCTGGTATAAATAGGTAAACCACTAAACCAAGTACATTCTCTCTACATAATTTGAACCTCTCACTACATAATTCCGGGGGTTCACTACATAAATTCCCCTCCTCACGACATTTTCTGGAATAAATAGGTAAACCACTAAACCAAGTACATTCTCTCTACATAATTTGAACCTCTCACTACATAATTCCTGGGGTTCACTACATAAATTCCTCTCCTCACGACATTTTTTTGAATAAATAGGGAATTCGCTAAACCAGATACACATCCTCACTACATAATTGGAACCTCTCACTACATAATTCCGGGGGTTCACTACATAAATCCCTCTCCTCACGACACTTTTTGGAATAAATAGGGAATCCGCTAAACCAGGTACATCCTCACTACATATTTGGAATCCCTCACTACATAATTCCGGGGGTTCACTACATAAATTCCTCTCCTCACGACACTTTTTGGAATAAATAGGTAAACCACTAAACCAGCTACATCCTCTCTACATAATTTGAACCCACAAAAAAAGATAGACCCGCGCTATGCGAATCTATCCCATTCCAAAGATCTTATTTAAAAACCGGCTCTTTAAACTGCGCCAATTTCTCCAATGATGATTTGTCAACATCAGCATGTAAGCTGTTGCCATGCGAATCCATCGTAACTACCGCTTTGAAGCCCTCAACACGCAGATGCCACATCGCTTCAGGAATACCGAATTGCATTAAGTCAACGCCCTCGACGCCCTTGATACAGTCAGCATAGTACTGGGCTGCACCGCCGATAGCGTTCAAATAAACACCACCATGCTCAGCCAAAGCAGCCAATGTCTTAGGACCCATTCCGCCTTTACCGATAACAGCGCGGATGCCAAATTTCTTCATGATATCTCCTTGGTAAGGCTCCTCACGGATACTTGTTGTCGGGCCGGCAGCCTTCACATGCCATACGCCGTCTTCATCCTTCAGCATAACTGGGCCACAGTGGTAAATCACTTGGCCGTTTAAATCAACAGGTGCGTCATGGTCACTCAAATACTTATGAATCGCATCGCGGCCAGTGTACATCATGCCATTGATTTGCACAACGTCACCGACTTTTAACTCACGAATTTGTTCCTCAGTAATTGGCGCCTGCAACGTGATGACTTCCTGTTCAGAAGCAGCTGCAACTTCTTGTTCTGCCCCCTCCTGTGCGAAATCAATGAACTCGCCATCCTGATATGCCCACTCCACAATTGCGCCAGTCTCAGGGTCAACGGACACACCCATGCGGCGGTATGCCCAGCAGTTGTAGGCAACCGACACATAGAAGCTGGCAGGAATGCGGTGCATGACGCCGATTTTACAACCAAGCAAAGTCGCTTCGCCGCCGAAGCCCATTGTGCCGATCCCTAATTTATTTGCATTTTCAAGTACATATTCTTCTAATTTATGAAGGTCTTCATTCGGATTCACATCGTCAACTGGACGGAATAGTTGTTCCTTTGCCAAATCATAGCCGGAGGAACGGTCGCCGCCGATGCCGACACCGATGAAACCTGCAGAACAGCCTTGTCCCTGTGCTTGGTAAACAGAGTGCATGATACACTTGCGGATCCCATCAAGGTCGCGGCCTGCGCGGCCTAGTCCTTCTAATTCGCAAGGCAGGCTATACTGGATGTTTTTGTTTTCACAGCCGCCGCCTTTTAAAATCAGCTTCACATCAATATAATCTTTTTCCCATTGATCAAATTTAACAACAGGCACACCAGCACCAAGGTTATCGCCGCTGTTCACACCAGTCAAAGAGTCAACAGCGTTCGGGCGCAGTTTTCCATCTTTTGTCGCTTGAACAATCGCCTTTTTAATGGCTTCTTTTATTTCTAATTGGTTGACACCAACTGGAGTTTTAATTTTAAAAGTAGGAAGTCCTGTATCCTGGCAGATTGGTGATACTTGGTCGTCCGCCATTTTAATGTTGTTGGTAATGGTAGCTAAGCTCATTGCAGCACGAGTACCGGCATTTTCTTGTTCCTTCGCTGCTTTGATCGCACGACGAACATCCTTTGGCAGCTTTGTGGAAGTTTCAACAACTAGCTCGTACATGCTTTCTTGGAATTTCTCGATATTCACGTTTCGGTTTCCCCTTTCCCTATTTTCCCCTAATTATGCATATTTTTTTACAACTTTTTGACGGTTATAATTATACTCTTATAGGCGGAAGATTTAAAGGATTTGGATGTAATCGATTTCGTGGAAACTTTTTCTCAAAAAAAAATGAGCCTGCTATTTAACAGACTCACTTAATTCGCGGTTATTAAATTCTCTTATTTTCGATTCCAGCTCGTCAATCATCGTAATCAGGCGGTCAATATCGTCTATGTCGGTATCTTCCGGGTCGATGGCTTCGAGAATGTCGAGAAACATATTAAGTCGATGCTTTAAAAAGTCTAACTGTGAATTCTTATCATGAGTGGGACTGCCCATCGTAAATTCGCTCCTTTTTTTCAATTGCCTTTTTCATCCTAACCAAATTTCAACAGTTTTGCAATCTTCTTTTTTTAAATGAAAACTCGCCGATTGGCGAGTCCGATAGGACGATGACAGAGGCGTAGTTGAATTTATGCGTTAGGAAATTATAAATTTGTGAAAATTTATAATTTCCTATTAGCTAAAAAAGCCCCTGCCAAGTAACATTGGCAAGAGCTTGTTCAAAATATTTTATCGTGGTCGTTCGGAAGCGAGAAATCCGAAAGACACATAATCCTGCACAGGAATCCATGCACCGATTCCCTGTGAGGTAACGTTTTTGATGACGATGAATTTTCGGTTTCCCTTTAACATTAAGTAGACTTCACCATAGGTGACTTTTCCCTTTTCATTCACGGCAGGCGCATAGGCATAAAGGTAACCTAACCGGTTCGAAGGAATGTTATAAATATGGTCGTTCTTAGTGCCGGCACCGATAATCGTATCAAATGAGAGCGGCAGATTCGTTTTTTCCATGGCCTTTAAAAGAATCATTTTCTTCACGTCTTCTGCATTCGGAATTTTGGCAGTTAAACCTCCTCTGACAATCTTCTGCGCTTCCTGAACATATTTAATTTGATATGGGGCATTGCCGCCGCGGTTATCAAAGTAATTCGTATTGATTTTTTGATACTCCCAATTCGTCGAGGTTTCCAAAGACTCATAGTTCAAGGGCCACTGGCCAAGGTAAATGATAGCGCGGTAGCCGACGGCGAACGGTGTTCCGTTAATGCTTGATTCATTAAGCATGCGAATAAGGTCAGGATTTTCAATTTTGACCTTTGAAGAATTAATAAGTTTTTTGGTCAGATCACTTGGCTGTAAAAATGGCAAATCCTGAGTCGAATTCGGATATGTATTTTCCTTTGTGATGTTCCTAACCGAGGATGGAATTTGAGTCTTTATCGGTTCCTTTTTTTCAGCAGCTTTTTCTGAGAAGGCAGACGGTATGAAAGAAATCATTAAAACAATAGTTAGAATGACTGAAGCAATTCTCTTCAATAGAAAAACTCCTTTCGCAAATAGTAAACATAATCTGCTAGTAGTTTTTTCGTAGTTGAGCCATATTATCCATTGGCAAGTGCCGCTTTTTCAAATTTTCCGAATGCCCTCCACCTGTATCTATTTTCGCAGATAAAAAGTAATAAAAATGTAATAATTTGAACATTTACAAAATTCTAATTACAGGTTATACTAAACTTAACTTTCAAAAAGGAGGGCTGCAATCAATCGACAAAGCTGACTTAGTTTATTAATTATTATTAAGGAGGTTGGGATACTCTTATATATGCATTCAACAGTCGTGTTTTCATAAATTAAACATGAAGGTTGGTGGTTGATGGTCCCAAGAAAAAACGATTGATGAAAATACCCTATATATGAAAGAACGCTCGGTCTAAAACATAGATTTACCCCGTATAATAAGAAAAGACTCTAAGCCAATCGGCTTGGAGTCTTTTTAAGTGTAATTGATTATAAGAGGTAAAAACCAATTCCCATAATGACATAGGCGGCAAGTAAAGTGAGCCCTTCAAACCAATTGGTTTCACCATCGTTAGAAATAACAACCATCAATAATACCGACGAAACCATCGCGATTAGTTCCTGCCAGCTGAATAGTAACGGCATAGATTTTTCGTACAACAAAGAAATCAACACTAAGACCGGTGCGACGAACATCGCAATCTGCAAAGTGGAGCCGATGGCGATTTCCACCGCAACGTCCATTTTATTTTTAAATGCCATTAAAACCGCTGATGCATGCTCTGCCGCGTTTCCGACAATGGCAACAATGATAATCCCAATAAATAGCTCCGTCCATCCAAAGGATTCTGCCACAAATTCGAAGGTATGAACGAGATTCTCGGAAATGTAGGCAACCGCCAGCGTTGCTAAAAGCAATACTAAGACGGCTCTTCCTTTCCCCCACTCCGGCTCTTCATCATGATGCTGGGCCTCGTTATCACTCTGATAAACCCCACGATGCGTCACAAGCTTAAAAAATAATGCTGCGAGGTAAAGCAGAATTAAAATGACAGAGATTCCGACACTCAGAGATAATTTCTTAGTATCATTCATATCCATTGAAAAAACTTCCGGGATAACAAATGCAACCATTACCGCAAACATTAGCAATCCGGAATTATGGCGGGCATCATAGACATTAAACTTCTGCCGTTTGTATTTCAAGCCGCCAACAAAGAAGGATAGGCCTGCTACGAGCAGTAAATTCCCGAGCACCGAACCTGTCAACGAAGCAAGGACAACCCCGACAAGCCCCGCCTTTAAGGCAAATACGGAGATAATCAATTCGACGGCATTTCCAAAAGTGGCGTTCAACAGTCCGCCGATTCGCGGTCCCGCAACAATGGCCAAACTTTCCGTTGCCCGCCCCATATAGCTCGATAAAGCAATGATCGTTAAACAGTAAATAATAAATAGGAAAATACTTGGCCAATGCATCAGTGTCCCAATAACTGAAACGGGGACCCCGATCAATGTCAGCAGCATAAAAATTTTATTTGTCACCGATTTCCCTCCATAAATGTATTTTAAACGCTTCTCTTTTTTATCTTTCTTTCCATTATGCCCAAATTTTTCAAACTAAAGATTACCATTTCAAGGAATGAACTTGCAACATTTTTCTTGCAAAAAAAGCATATTCTGATTTACCATCATTAGCAAGAACGTCTCAAGTAGAGGAACAATCAATGAAAAATAATTATCGGTTTACCATCCTTGTCAGCATCGTGGCCATCTCAGGTTTCTCGCAGGGAATGTTGCTGCCGCTGATTGCGGTTATTTTTGAAAAAGGCGGAGTCTCTTCTTCTTTAAATGGACTTAACGCAACCGCTCTTTATATCGGAATATTGTTTGTTGCCCCTTTTATGGAGTTGCCGTTAAGAAAATATGGTTATAAACCTATCATTATAGTGGGCGGCGGGCTTGTTTTTACCGCGCTTGCTCTATTTCCATTATGGAAAGCCTTTTGGTTTTGGTTTTTCCTAAGGCTGATGATTGGAATTGGCGACCACGCCTTGCATTTTGCGACGCAAACCTGGATTACTTCCTTTTCGCCTTCCGATAAACTTGGGAGGAACGTTTCCTTGTACGGCCTTTTCTTTGGTATCGGTTTTGCCGCTGGTCCGCTAATGACACCGCTGGTCAATCTAAATGAATCCCTGCCATTTATAGTATCTTCCATCCTTTGCTTAATCGGATGGGCATTTGTCTTTTCCCTAAAAAATGAATTTCCTGAACAGGAAGTGAAAATTAATTCCTTTTTATCGACGATCAAACAGTTTACAAGAGCCTTAAAATACGGTTGGGTTGCATTCTTGCCTACGTTTGTTTATGGCTTTCTGGAAGCGTCCTTGAACGGAAGCTTTCCCATTTACGCTTTACGAATGGATTTAGCTGTATCGAGTGTATCCCTTGTTTTATCGGGGTTCGCCATTGGCAGTATCATTACTCAGCTGCCATTAGGATTGTTAAGTGACCAATATGGGCGAAGGAAAGTTTTAATGACGGTTCTTTTGCTCGGCTTTTGCAGTTTCACAGCCGCTAGCTTTCTTGAACATTCATCATTTGGCCTATTTTTAACCTTTCTTATCTCCGGCATGCTCGTTGGGTCCACTTTCTCGTTAGGAATCAGCTTCATGGCCGATTTGGTCCCAAGAAACCTGCTGCCGACCGGGAATTTACTGTGCGGCATCTTTTACAGCCTTGGCAGCTTAACCGGCCCAGTGATCGGCGGCTTATATATCAAGTATTTTCAAAACGCCAGCTTCTTTTACATTATTAGTACGCTGCTGTTGTTTGTCTCCTTCACTATCTTTATGTTTGGAAAAAGGAATGTCCTAATTCCCCGCCAAGAAAATTCTTAGCGCAAAACCATATCCATTGCATAAAATGTATGGTACAATAAAATAAATAATAATAATTCTAATTTACAGGTTCTGCTGTCATCCCTTGATGACAGCTTTCGTGTTTTTTAGGGGTTGTGATTTTGATTATTTTTCTCAATTAGATTTCATTAAAGGAGAGTGAAAAGCATGGTTTCCGAAACAAACGTTCTCACGAAAGGAATTCCAAAGACCAGTTTTTTAGAAAAAATAAAACCGCATGCAGAATTGATTGCTGCCGGGTTAAGTGGTGTTTTTATCCTTGCAGGCTGGCTTCTCGATAAAAACGGCCTAGAAGCAGAATCAATTACAGCCTATCTGCTCGCATTCGTCATCGGCGGCTTCGCCAAGGCAAAGGAAGGCATTGAGGCAACCTATGAAAACAAAGAATTAAATGTTGAAATGCTGATGATCTTTGCTGCAATTGGCTCTGCCATTATCGGCTATTGGACAGAGGGGGCTATCCTCATCTTTATTTTTGCTGTCAGCGGGGCAATGGAAACCTACACGATGAATAAAAGTCATAAGGAAATTTCCTCACTAATGGAGCTGCAGCCTCAAGAGGCAGTTCTGATCTCCGCCGGTTTAGAAAAGCTTGTATCGGTATCGGAACTTCGGGTTGGTGACCTGATTCTCATTAAACCTGGTGAACGGGTTCCGGCGGATGGAATGATTGTCAAAGGATATACAAATATCGATGAAGCAACGATCACCGGTGAGTCAATGCCAGTGTCCAAAGGCGAACAGGAAGAAGTTTTTGCCGGAACTGTGAATCTATCCGGTGCCATTACCGTCAAGGTTTCAAAGGAAAGCAGCGATACTTTGTTTCAAAAAATCATTCAGCTCGTGCAATCGGCCCAAAGTGAAAAGTCTCCGTCACAGCTTTTTATTGAGCGCTTTGAAGGAACGTATGTTAAGGTTGTCCTGCTTGTAGTATTAGCGATGTTCTTCCTGCCGCACTTTTTGCTTGGCTGGGACTGGCACGAATCATTTTACCGGGCGATGATTTTATTGGTGGTCGCTTCCCCGTGTGCACTGGTTGCTTCGATTATGCCTGCTACGTTATCGGCTATCTCCAACGGCGCAAGGAACGGAATATTGGTAAAAGGCGGGGTCCATTTGGAAAATCTCAGCCACTTGGGAGCCATTGCTTTTGATAAAACCGGAACACTCACTAAAGGCAGGCCGGTTGTGACTGAAATGATCGTCAAGAATGGGCTTGATAAAGACAGCCTGATTTGGAAAGCAGCTTCGATTGAAAGTCATTCCAATCATCCGCTTGCACAGGCGATTGTGAAATATGCGAAGGAAAACGTTTCAAAAGAGTTATTTCACCCTGACAGCCTTGAGGACGTACCGGGCTGGGGAATTAAAGCGGTAGTAAATGGAGAACAGTGGAAGATTGGTAAAGCTTCGTTTGTCGGTAAAGAACAAACGGAGAAATTCGCGGACGGTCTTACAAAAGATCTTGCGAGCCAGGGCAATACCCTTGTTTATGTGGAAATTGACGGAGAATTAAGTGCCGTAATTGGCTTAAAGGATGTTGTCCGGGAAGAAACAAAACTTGCCATTGACCACTTGAAAAACCAAGGCATTCATACGATTATGCTAACCGGTGATAGTGAAAAAACAGCGAAGGCAATTGCCGCAGAAAGTCACGTTTCGGAATACTTTGCCGAATGCCTGCCGGAAACAAAAGTGGAGTATCTGAAAAAGTTAAAAGAAAAATATAAAAATGTCGCCATGGTCGGTGATGGTATCAACGATGCTCCGGCACTGGCTATTGCAAATGTCGGAATTGCGATGGGAGAAGGTTCGGATGTGGCCTTGGAAACAGCAGATATTGTTCTTATGAAAAACGACCTGCCAAGAATATCAGAAGCCATTCGGTTGTCACAGCGAATGAACCGGATCATTAAGCAAAATGTTATTTTCTCGATTGCGGTCATCACGCTGTTGATTTCGTCCAACTTCTTTCAGATTATCGACCTGCCGTTTGGCGTCATCGGCCATGAGGGCAGCACGATCCTGGTCATTTTAAATAGCTTACGGCTTTTAAAATAAGGATGCGGGCGCACTTCGCAAGTTGGCAGTGGCTTTCCGCAAGTGAGTGCAGGCTTTCCGCAAGTTTAGAACCGCTATCCGCAAATTAGGCACAACATTAAGGACCGAGTACAAAAGTACCCGGTCCTTTTCAATAACTATAACCATTAATGGTATCCGTTTGAACCATTAGCCGATCCTGATGTCTTATTTCCTTTGCTGCCCTTGCCCTTTTGTTTCGTGCCGCCGTCTTTCTTTGTATGCTTTGTCAAAGTCCAAACCTCCCTAGTAATGAAGTAGTCCCCAATCCTAGTTTGGACAGATAAACAGTTTTCATAAAGGAAAGTATTAGCATTAGCAGTTAGAACGGTTTTCTTCACTATAGAATGCATTAATTTCGCCGCCTAAAATGATGATAAAGGCAGAAATGTACAGCCAAAGCATCAACACAATAATGGCTCCAATACTACCGTAGGTAACCGAATAATTGCCGAAATTACCTACATAGTAAGATAAACCAAGCGAGGAAATGATCCAGCCGACAGTCGCAAAGGCGGCACCTGGAAAGGCGCTGCGGCAGCGCAGTTTCACGTTTGGAGCCACCCAGTATAATCCTGTAAAAATTAGAAATAAAATAATCGCACTAACAGCCAGACTTAACGTATTCCAAAGTCTTAGGAATTCACTTGAATAGCCAAATTGAGAAAATAAAAACAAACCTATTTCCTTGCCAAACACCGGCAGTACGATGGCGACAATAAAAACGATAACCATTCCAAACGTCAGCAAAATGGCCATGCCGCGGGAAACGATAAAGGAACGGCTTTCTTCGACGTTATAAGCCTTGTTAAAAGCCCTCATAATCGCATGAATTCCATTAGAGGACGACCAAATCGTCCCGATTACCCCGAAAGACAGCAATCCGCCATTCCGATGACTCATGATTTCACTTATATTTTTTTCAATCAATTCCATAGCATCTTCCGGCGCAAAGCCGCTAATAATCCCTAAAACGTCATGTTCGTGAAAAGGGAGATATGGCATTAGGGTAAAAATAACAATTAAAAGCGGAAACAGTGAAAGAAGAAAATAATAGGCTAACTGCGCACTCATTCCCGGAAGATCATCCTCGTCAATCCGGTGCCAAAGCAGGCGGATTAGCGAAGAGCGAACATTTCCTTTGTCCTTCATTATCACCTCTCCTTTATTCAGTTATATTCTTTCTCTGCAAAGATTTCCTCTACCAAATCAGCTTGGCCCTCATTTTTAAAAGATTTCTTTGTCTCCTTGATGGTCTCGGTCACTTTAGGTGTCAGGGTGCGAAACTCATCAACCTTATCCATGATATAGGAAATATCTTCTCCCGCCTGCTCGACGGTATCCATAATTTTCTCTGCCGTTTCCTTTACCTTCCCGACCATTTCACCTGGATGCCTGGCCACATAGGATACCTTTCCGGAAACTCTTCCCACATGTTCTTTCATTATTTGCCGGGTTTGTTTATCAAAAAGACTAACCGCTCCGCCCGCAATGGCTCCTATAAGCATTCCCTGCCAAAATTTATTCTTTGTCATCTTAACCTCTCCTTGCTTAATCATAAAAATGAATGAAAATTATTCCAATGAATTTTCCTATCATTTATTTTGCTTTATCTAGAGAGGGTATGCAAGTCTGGCCCTAATTTTCTGTGTTGACATCATCCCGTGAACATGAAAAGATTATATGGAAACTAGCCAATGGGCGGGTTCCGTTAGGACGGTTCATGAGGCGTGGTTGAATTTATGCGTTAGGAAGGTATAAAATTCGGGAAAATTTTATACTATCTTATTAGCTGAAAATATGAATTTCGAAAGGGTGACCTAAAATGGATTTAACACTGAGATCGGTAGAAAATGTGGAATATATGATTGAGCAAATTAAAGAGAAGTTAAAGGTATTGAATCTAGGCGCAATTAAGCCTTCCCATTTTGATGAGGAAATGTATGAAGAGTTGAAAGAGATTTATGAAATGGTAATGAAAAAGAATTCCTTCAGCCCTAATGAAATGCAGGCTCTAGTTGAAGAATTGGGAAGCTTGCGGAAAAAATAAAAACAGACCTCGAATGAGATCTGTTTTTATTTTTAATCTTGATCAGTTAAAATTACTGGGCCATCTTTGGTGATGGCGATTGTGTGCTCATATTGGGCGGAATAGGTGTTATCGACGGTCCTTGCTGTCCATCCGTTAGAATCCATTTTGGTGAATAATAATCCGATATTCACCATTGGCTCAATCGTAAATACCATTCCCTCTTTAATTCTTGGGCCTTTACCTGGTAAACCATAATGCGGTACATCCGGCTTTTCGTGAATCACTGCTCCAATCCCGTGTCCGATAAAGTCCCGGACAACCGAGAGTCCTTCACTTTCTACATAAGTCTGGATGGCATGACCGATATCGCCAATCCGGTTGCCTGGAACGGCTTGTTCAATTCCCTTGTACAAGGCTTCCTTTGTGACTTTTAACAAATGCTTAGTCTCTTCGGAAACCTCGCCAACTGCGTAAGACCACGCGGAATCAGCCAAGGCCCCGTTGTAATTAACAACCATATCAATGGTGACAATGTCCCCTTCCTGCAATGGTTCTTTGCGCGGAAAGCCATGGCAGATTTCATCGTTAATACTTGCGCATGTTGCGTATTCGTAGCCCTTATAACCTTTTTGTTCTGGAGTGGCATTATGCTTTTTTAAAAATTTCTCCACAAACTGATCAATTTCCCAAGTGGTAATCCCTGGCTTAATCATTTTGGCAATTTCTTTGTGACAGGCAGCAAGGATTTCTCCTGCCTTTTTCATTGCTTCGATTTCTCGTTGTGACTTTAAGACAATCATGTAATTTTCCCCTGCCTTTTTAATTAAATTCTTTTGTCTGGAGTCCTATTTGTACGAATCCTAGTATATAAAAACGATTACTTAATGACATTTTGGGCAACACTTTAATATTAACGCTAACGGGCTTATTTTTCAAAACTACTTTCTTAATGTAAAAAATTAATTTATGCAAATTTCGATAATTTGTCGTATTCCTTTGTTCTTAATATGGTACTCTCAAATTCTTTTTGATAGAATGATGTTATAAATTATTTTTTAGGTGTGTGAGAATCCATGATAGGTGACCGCGTAAAGAAATTCCGCCAAGAGAAGAAGATGTCACTTTCTGAACTAGCAGAGCAGGCAGGGGTTGCAAAATCCTATTTAAGCTCGCTTGAGAGAAACCTTCAAAAAAATCCGTCCATACAGTTTCTTGAAAAAATTGCCGGTGTATTAAACATTCCGGTTGAGCATTTAATACATGAACAGATTGACAAGACGGAATTGGACAATGATTGGATGAATTTAGTTAAGGAAGCCATGACCTCCGGTGTTTCAAAAGATCAATTCCGCGAGTTCTTGGAATTTAATAAATGGCGGAACAACAATCAAAACAACAGCTAAATATAAGCAAAAAATAAAGCACCCTACAGAATTATTAATTCTTGTAGGATGCTTTTTGCTTTTGATATGTATGAAATTGTTCAGATTTGTTGTTACCGCTAAGGAAATTTCTTATTTCCTCTGCCGACAATCCAATTTTCTTAGCTTCAATAATTAGTGTCAACCAATCTCTGTCAATCTTCTCCATCTGCTCTATCCCCATTTTCAATTTAACAACCCCCTAAAATACTTACCCGTATTTCAGGCAGCCCGGCCATCCTAGCTTCTCTCTATTTCCACCTTAGATCCTCGGCTTTGCGTCCCTGACTTTCACCAGGTTTGCCTTTTCTGAAAGGAACTTTCTTATTTTTTATTAGCCCTTATTTCTGGGTCTAAATTCATATCATTGTTTTAGTAAGTTCATTATATCTAGTCCTTTTTTAACATAGTGTTAGTTTTTGTCAGCACTTTTCATATTCTAAACCTCTTTTTTTGACAAATTTTATCATGTTTCCACAAATTTTCCTCCAATTCACATTTCCTAAAAATGGAATATAAAAATAATTGAGAATTTGAAGTCGAAAATCCCCTTAATTTGTGGGAGAAAAATTTTCCTTAACTATTATTGGCTCTTATTTTTATGACGAAAAATTTGTCTAATTTGTGACGATTAGCATATAATGTAAACAATATAATAATATACAAAATATTATTAATTTTCTGAACAGTTAAAGAGGTGATAGGCATTGACCATTGTTCACATGTTAAACTTTTCAATCCCCATTGCTTTTATAGTATTTGCAGGTTATTTCTTAGACCGCATGTGCAAGCCTGCCAAAGCAGAAGAAAAAGCTGGTGAAGAGGAATTGTAAAAATTCTCTCTTCGCCAGCTTTTTTAGCTAATCGGAATTTATTTTCATATTTGCTGCGCTAATTCAACCGCGTCTCGTAAACCGTCCTAACGGACTCGCCAATCGTCGAATGTTCCATTATTTAAACCGGTTTTCGACCTTTTGTTCGTAATTTTTAAAAATGGACGAATCTGTTTTCGCCCCGCGTTTTGACATCAATTGATTAAAGCGAAGGAGCTTTTCATTTAACTTTTTTTGCAAACTTTCCTTCTCGATGTTGTCGTCACATCTTTTGATGAGATCCTCAATGCTCATCATCTCTTTGCGTAAATGGTTTTCCTCTTCTGTAAAGCCTGCATTTTTCATGATTTTGTAAGCCATGCGCAGTTCTTCAGGTATCCCCGATAAATCTTCAAGCTTCAGGGGTTTTCCATATCCAGGAAGGTTATCAAATTCCCCATCTTTGTATGCTTTTTTAATCCGATCTTCTGAGACAATATGAAACATATCCATGTTTTTGTCCTCCTTTATTTAGCATACTCACTACATTTATTATAACAAAGGTCCATTTCGGTTGAAAAATAAATCGGTAATGATTTCACCCTTATTGGGGCATGCTACAAGCGAGAACGAAAGGAGTGTTAGACTTGGCTCGTGGAGAACATTTTAATCATAAAAATAAAAACCATCCTGGTGAATTCCCCAAGAATACCATGACCGAGAGTCATGCTGAGCAGGCAATCGGGGATGAAGAATTAATTGTCACTCAGGAAGCCTTCAAGAATAGAACGGAGGAAGAAGAAACGCGGCAGGACACCGCCCGTCTGCTTCCTGAGCAGACAGAATAAAAGGCGTGAAGAGTTTCACGCCTTTTTACTCTGATTATTTTTCAAAGCTTAATTTCTTCCTAAACTGAGAAAATTCTACGGTTTTCAGCCATTCTGCCAGCCCTTCGATATCCTTTGAGAAGATTCGGTCCTGCTTAATGGATGCCACCTGCTCACGACCTTTTTCATAGAAGTTCCTCGTATGGGTCGCCATTTTCTCCACACCGCGATATTCTACGGCTTGCATGGCGCAAATCATCTCAATCGCAAGGACCCTCCGGGTGTTTTGGATGATTTGATATGCATGCCTTGATGCAATCGTCCCCATGCTGACATGATCCTCTTGGTTTGCCGAAGATGGAATGGAATCCACACTTGCTGGATGTGCCAAGATTTTATTTTCTGAAACAAGGGCAGCGGCAGCATACTGCATAATCATCGCCCCTGATTGAAGGCCTGGCTGCGGGCTTAAAAATGGCGGCAGATCGCTTAATTGCGGATTAACTAACCGTTCCACACGACGTTCTGATATATTAGCAAGCTCTGCTACTGCGATTTTCATAAAGTCCATTGCAAATGCAATTGGCTGCCCGTGGAAGTTTCCACCAGAGATGACTTTTTCCCCGTCATCAAAAATTAGTGGATTGTCAGTCGCCGCATTCATTTCGATTTCCAGCTTTTCTTTTACGTAATCAAGCGCCTGCCAGGAAGCACCTTGAACCTGCGGGATGCAGCGAAGAGAGTAAGCATCCTGAACCCTCAGTTCTCCCTGCATCGTTGTTAATAAACTGTCACTCAAATAGCGGCGGATTCTTGCTGCTGTATCAATCTGCTGCTGGTAGCCTCTTGCCACTTGAACCTCTTCTGCAAAAGCATCGAGAATTCCGTTTAACCCTTCAATCGTCATGGAGGCAATCAATTCACTTTCGAAAGCAAGCTGCTCTGCTTCCAGGTATCCGACTACCCCCATAGCTGTCATGGCTTGCGTTCCGTTAATGAGAGCAAGACCTTCTTTAGCCTCAAGTGTGAGTGGGAAAAGACCCTCCTGCTGTAATGCTTTGCCTGCTTCCACACGCTCGCCTTTATAGAATACTTCGCCTTCACCTACAACCACTAATGCCAAATGAGATAATGGCGCCAAATCCCCGCTGGCACCGAGTGAACCCTGCTGCGGAATAACCGGAATAATGTCTTTATTGGCAATCTCAATCAGTCTTTCAATGACTACCGGACGAATGCCTGAGTAACCTTTTAACAGGGCATTGGCACGGAGAACGACCATTGCTTTTGACACCACTTCCGGGAATGGCTCCCCTACACCACAGGCATGCGAGCGGATTAAATTCAACTGCAGATCCTGAACATGTTCTTTATCAATAAGTACATCGCTAAACTTTCCAAACCCGGTATTGATTCCGTAAACCACTCTGCGCTCAGAAACAATTCTATCAACCGCTTCACGGCTTTTTGCTGCGGCCTCCATACTTTGTTCAGATGCACAAATTTTTTGTCCACGGTATAAAACTTCGTTCATTTGCTCCAATGTTAAACTATTGCCTGTTAATGTAATCATTACTCCCCACTCCTCTATTACTTTAGTAAGATAAAGAAAGAGGCTGGATTCCATTTCTGATTAGATTTGGAATCCAGCCTCTTTAATAAACCCTATAAAATTTTGAACGGTTCTTCGGCGATGCCTCATGTTTTTTCACCCATTCTAAAAATTATTATTAGTTTGATAACATTTTATGTGACAGACACCTTGCCTGTCAATATAATTTTCTGAATTTTAGCACATTATCACTTTAGCAGGATAATGAATGAAAGAAAGTAAAAGGCTATTCATAAAGAATTTCAATCTTCATGAATAGCCCCTTAAGTATGGTGTTAATCAAACTTCAACCCTTTTAACGCATCAGCCAGCGCACTATTCAAAGGTTCTTCATCTTTGTGCTGGTTCTTTAAATATTTTTGTACTGTCCGTTTATCCACTTTACCAACGGATTCTTTTTTACGGCGTTCTTGGAAAACAGAAAGTTTTTCACGATATCCACATTTACATGCGAAGATTTGGCCCTCACCCTCACCACGCAGCTCAAGTTTTTTATGGCATTGTGGACAGCGTGCGTTTGTAACACGTGAGACATTTTTACGATGCCCACATTCCCGATCTTGGCAAACGAGCATTTTCCCCTTTTTACCATTCACTTCAAGCATTGGTTTTCCACAGTCTGGACAATTTTTTGTAGAAATGTTGTCGTGCTTATATTTTTTATTACTTGCTTTAATTTCAGCCACGATTTCTTTGGTGTAGTTTTTCATTTGGCTGATAAACACTTCTTTTTTCAGCTTGCCATGCGCAATTTGATCTAGCTTTTGTTCCCACTCTGCTGTTAAAGAAGGGGATTTTAGCTCTTCTGGCACTAAATCCAGCAATTGCCGGCCTTTGGAAGTAATATGAATGTCTTTGCCGCGTTTTTCGATTAAAAACGAGTTGAATAGCTTGTCAATAATGTCAGCACGTGTCGCAACCGTACCCAGTCCACCAGTAGATTTTAATGTTTCTGCGAGCTGTTTATTGGTTGTTTCCATATACTTTACAGGGTTTTCCATCGCCGAAAGCAATGTTGCCTCGTTAAAACGAGCCGGCGGATTTGTTTGTCCAGACGTTTGCGCGATTAGTTTCACATTCAATGTATCACCTTTTTCGATGCGAGGTAAAATCTGTTCTTTCAGATCATCTGCCGCATCATCATCTTCAAAGCGATTATTGTAAACTTCTTTCCAGCCCATAGCGATAATCGTTTTTCCGCGCGCCACGAAGTTTTCATCAGCGATTTTGGCCCGGAGCGTTAATTGCTCGTACTCAAATGCCGGGAATAATACCGCTAAGAAACGTTTTACGACTAAATCATAAATTTTACGCTCTTTATCTGTAAAGGCTGAGAAGTTTACATAGCTTTCTGTCGGTATGATCGCATGATGATCGGATACTTTTGTGTCATCGACAAAAGCTTTAGAAGCTTTAATAGGCTTACTTAAGACCTTATTAGCTAATGGACGATATTCTCCTGCTGCGCATGCTTTCAACCGTTCAGGGAGTGTTCCGACAATATCAGAAGAAAGGTAACGCGAATCAGTCCGGGGATACGTTAAAACTTTATGCTGCTCGTACAGCTTTTGCATAATGTTTAATGTTTCCTTAGCAGAGTAGCCAAAGATTTTATTCGCATCTCGCTGCAATTCTGTTAAATCATAAAGACCCGGGGAAAAAGATTTCTTAGGCTTTTTCTCAATTTCCGTTACAATAGCGTTTTGTCTGCCAAGCTTTTTAACAATCGACTCAATTTTTTCTTTATCGAAGCTTCGGCTGTTTCCTTTTGCATCCTGCCAAGTCAGCTTTAGTTGGTCGGATGTTTGAGCTTCAATTCCGTAATAGGTTTGTGCTCTGAAATTTTTGATTTCGTCCTCACGTGCAGCAATGATCGCAACAGTAGGTGTTTGTACACGTCCGCAGTTTAGTTGGGCATTGAACCTGGTCGTTAAAGCACGTGTTGCATTCAGCCCAATATACCAATCAGCTTCCGAACGTGCTACAGCTGAAGCATATAAATTGTCATAAGACTTACCGGGCTTCAAGTTTGCAAAACCATCTTTAATCGCTTTATCCGTAACAGATGAAATCCATAGACGTTTAATCGGTTTATTGACTTTTACTTTATCAATAATCCAACGTGCAACTAATTCTCCCTCTCTCCCTGCATCAGTCGCCACGACTATTTCGTTGACATCATTTCTAGTCAGTTGACTCTTAACGGCATTAAACTGTTTGCTGGTCTGCTTAATTACTGTTAACTTCAAGCGTTCAGGCAGCATGGGCAGATCTTCTAACTTCCATGTTTTATATTTCACATCATAATTTTCTGGGTCAGCAAGCGTGACAAGGTGCCCTAGTGCCCACGTAACGATATATTTATCGCCTTCTAGAAACCCATTTCCTTTTTTATTACAGTTAAGCACACGTGCAATATCACGTGCGACAGAAGGTTTTTCAGCGATTACTACACTTTTTGCCATATTTAAAACATCCTTTCGAATTACAGTATGTTAAATATAGCATACGTCGCTAATGGATTCAGTAATTCCGAAACCCCTAATTCAATGTTGTTATAGAATGTATGGGAAAGCAGCCTCTTTTTTTCTTGTATTCCCTTCCATTTGGATAGTATGATGAAATGGCACCATTTTTGGAAAAGAGGATATTTGTCATGCGAATTAGGGATTGGGATACGAATTTGAAGGTTCGCCTGTTCGGTGAGGCAGCCATGAATATTACTTATTGGATGTTCTTTCCGTTTCTGTCGATTTATTTTGCAGAGGAATTCGGCAAGAGCAAAGCTGGTTTGTTATTGGTTTTTTCACAAATATTTGCGGTGGCGGCCAACCTGTTGGGCGGCTATTGCGCCGACCGGTTTGGACGGAAACGAATGATGGTGCTCTCTGCCATCGGGCAAGGATTTTCCTTTTTAGCATTCTCAGCAGCAAGTTCACCCTGGTTTCAGTCGGCAATACTTGGCTTTATCGCGTTTGCCGCCGCGGGGGTTTTTGGTTCCTTTTATTGGCCGGCAAGCCAGGCCATGGTTGCTGACTTAGTGGAGGAAAAACACCGCAGCCAAGTATTCGCTATTTTTTATACATCGATTAATATCGCGGTAGTCATCGGTCCGATTTTAGGCGGTCTTTTTTACGCCCATTACCGCTTTCAGCTATTGTTTGCTGCTGGTATTGTTTGTATGATGCTTGGCATTATATTGGCGAAATTAACAAAGGAAACAGTGCCCGTTCAAAAAACTTCAGCTTTATCCGCCGACGGAAAATGGTACTATTTTTTAATCAACCAGTTTCGGGATTATGCAATAATAGTACGAGATAAAACGTTCCTCATATTTATTGTGGCGGGAGTTTTAGCCGGACAAACGTTTATGCAGTTGGACTTATTGTTTCCTGTATATATGAAGGATGTGGTTCACAATCAAACTCTACTTTCGATTGGGGATTGGTCATTTAGGGTTGGAGGCGAGCAAGCTTTTGGAATGGTGCTTGCCGAGAATGGCCTGCTTGTTGCATTATTAACTGTCATTGTGACCAAATGGACAGCTAACATTAATGAAAGAAATATTTTCGTCTTTTCATCGGTTGTATATGGAGTTTCATTGATTCTGTTTAGCCAAACGCAGTGGATTTGGGGATTGATTTTGGCGATGGCGGTATTTACTTTTGCAGAATTGATGGGTGCAGGTCTCCAGCAAAGCTTTGTGTCCAATCTCGCACCGGAGCATATGCGAGGCCAGTACTTTGCGGCTGCGAGCATGCGGTACACCATCAGCCGGACCATTGCCCCGTTGTCAATCCCGATGACCGTTTGGATTGGATATAATTGGACATTTTTTGTACTATTTTTGCTCACTCTCCTCAGTGCGTTCTTTTATTGGCTGATGTTTTATTCATTCGAGAAAAAATCTATTAAACTGGGATCCTAGCTTAGCAGGGTCCCTTTAATTAATGTTCAAATTTCAGACAAAAAATTGTACTAAATTATTCACAATTACCCCTTTTAGTATTATACTTAGAGTGTAAACACTACATATTTCAAAGGCGGTGGACAAAGTGGAATTGTCAACATTTATGGCTCCCACTTCATTGTCAGGTATTATTACATTTATCGTTTTATTTTCCGCAGGGGTATATTTTAATATAAAGGTTTATGGAAGCAAACTTCAGTAGGAACACTGTTCCTGCTGTTTTTTTTGTCTAGCAATACACATTCCCTCTATCATTTTCTTTTTTAAGATAAAAACGCTACAATAAAAGAAGATTCTGATAAAGGAGATTATACATATGAGTCAATTTCAAACTAACCTTGAAAAATACGCGGAGCTTGCAGTTAAAGTTGGCGTCAATATTCAAAAAGGCCAAAGCTTAGTAGTCAACACTTCCTTGGATTCTGCCGAGTTTGTCCGCTTGGTCGTCAAAAAAGCTTATGAAGCGGGTGCCCGCAATGTCGTTGTTAACTGGGCCGATGATTTCGTTACGAGAACTAAATATGAACTAGCACCGGATGATGTATTCAACGAATACCCGCAATGGCGGGCAAGGGAAATGGAAGAATTAGTCGGTCAAGGGGCAGCCTTTATGTCGGTGGTATCTTCGAGTCCGGACTTGCTAAAAGGTGTCGACCCGCAGAGGATTGCCAATTTCCAAAAAGCTGCTGGAAAAGCAATGACTAAGCATCGTCAAGCGATTCAATCAGACAAGGTTAGTTGGACGGTCGTCGCCGCTGCGTCTCCTGCCTGGGCTGCCAAGGTGTTTCCGAGCGAACCTGCCGAAACGCAGGTTGAAAAGCTTTGGGATGCTATTTTTAAAGCTGTCCGTGTGGATGCTGAAAACCCGGTCGAAGCCTGGAAAAAGCATGATGAAGATCTTCATAAAAAAGTCAACTACCTCAACGAAAAACGATATGCAAAGCTGCATTACAAAGCTCCTGGAACTGACTTAACGATCGAGCTTCCGAAAAGTCATCTGTGGGTTGGCGCTGGAAGTGTTAACGAAAATGGTGTGGAATTTATGGCCAATATGCCAACGGAAGAGGTATTTACGGTTCCATTAAAAACTGGCGTAAACGGCACCGTTGCTAGCACAAAGCCGCTCAGCTACGGCGGAAATATCATTGACCGTTTTTCAATTACCTTTGAAAACGGCAGAATTGTCGGGGTAAAAGCTGAGGAAGGAGAAGAAGTTCTGAAGCATCTTGTGGAAACCGATGAAGGCTCTCGCTATCTGGGTGAAGTGGCATTAGTTCCGTATAACTCCCCAATCTCCCAATCTAGCATTCTTTTCTTCAACACTTTGTTTGATGAAAACGCCTCAAACCATCTTGCTATTGGCAGCGCCTATTCTTTCTGTATTGAGGGCGGCAAGAAAATGTCTGCCGATGAACTAAAAGAAAATGGACTGAATGAAAGCATTACCCACGTTGATTTCATGATTGGTTCAGCCGAAATGGACATCGATGGCATCACCGAAAATGGACAGACAGAACCTATTTTTAAAGCAGGAAATTGGGCGTTTTAATTCAATCAAAAATAAAAGAGCAGGCACACCTGCTCTTTTTCTATTGACTATAAATGACCGATCCATCGGGCTTTTTCACAATCTCATTACGCATTTTGGCAAGCTTCGAAACAGGATCATTCGGAATCAGTAATCCTAGCAACTTTGAAATCCCCAGCGTGTTCAATAAGCTTTCTTCTATTTTTACCAATTGGTTAGTCAGAGTCGTATCTGTCGGACATACCTGATTTAGATCGACCTTTTTCGCCAATCCCTCATCGATTAATTGCAAGCCCATTTCCTTCGTGATTACTCCGTTCGCAGCCTGCAGCTTTGAACATACCGTCTGCACTGTTTGATTTACCGTAGCAGCCGTACCGTTTACCACCGGTTCTACAGGTTTGATGACAGGTTCTAACTGCTGCACGACCGGATCAAGCGGTTTGAGTGCAGGCTTAAGTGGATCTAAAGCTGGTTCCAACTGCTGCACGACCGGATCCAAGACGGTCTCTACAGGTTTCAAAACTGGATCAAGTATACTTACAACCGGTTCTAGCGGCGTCAAGACCGGCTCTAATGGCTTTATCTCCGGACTTAGCGGATCCGTTATTCCTCCAATTACGCCCTGAAGCGGGTCAGTAATTTTCCCAGCCAGATCCTCCGAAGCCCCAGCAGTGTTGCTATCTGCACAGGTTAGCGGCAGGTGTCCCGACATGATGTTTTCAATTTCCTTCTTCAATTGCTCCAAAGGAAGCTTACTTAAATCTTGAAGGATTTGCAGCTGTCCCGGCTTTTCAGGGCCAGCGTTTCCGGCTGCTGTTTTTAGGGTCAATTGTTTGATGACGCTATCATCTGATTCCATAAAGTGAGCCACCATCGTAACATTTTCCATCCCTGCCTGAGGGACTGTTTCGGCGGCATGGATACAGGCTCCTTTAAAGGAAATGGCCGAAATATCAACTGTCATGCCATATACGGTAACTGGTCCGTTTGCATTTAAGACAATGCTTATTGGTCCGTTTCCGGAATTAACTCGCTTTGTTAATTTCATTCCATATATCGTGGCCGATTTATATTTAATTTGCAGCATCGGCTTTTTGTCAGTTGCGGATGTTTCTCGCTCTACAACAAAAGCTGACATCCCAGTCCCAACCACCCGGTCTGCCTCAATGATAAAGCCTTCCATATCGGGTGTTGTTTCTGCCCTAGCACCGTAACTAAAAGAGAAGAGCGAGAAAAACATGATCACAAGACTGCAGCTTATCAAAAAAGATTTGTTTTTCCACCACATAATTTGGTCTCCTTTAGAAGGTGAACGTGTGTTGAACCGTTTCTTCCACACCGCTTGACTTTGTTGTCTTCACTTTTGCCGGTCCCAAGTGCCATGCCGTCAAGAGCGAACCTCCGATAATTCCAAAGATTGTTCCAAAGAGAAACCCGCCTAACGCCCCGATTACTGATAAAATAGCTAGGAATATAGTAAAAATCCCTAGAATTCGAGACGCATTAGGGAAAAATAATGCAATGATTCCGATTAACGTAATCAGCCCGCCGAATAATAAACCAATAACGGCAATCGATCCAGGAAGGAAGGTGCTTAGATAAAGGTTTAACGGTACCCATAAAATCATCAGCCCGCTTGCAATAGTTAGCAGTGCACCCCAAAACGGCCGCTTTTTTCGCCATTTTTTCATACTAGTTCCCTCCTTATTTTTTAATTCTTTCTACAGTCAGCTTCATACCGTTCATATTAATCGTTTTCTGAAATAGATAATGAGTTTTCAATTTGGCATGCTCTAATATGATAGTGGATGATTTTTGCTGGAATTGCTTTTGCCAGTCATCACTGTGATTTTCCTCGAGGACCAGGTTCTGGAATTTCGCATCTGCCTCAATAAGGCCAGCATCATGCTGCAGTCCACTGATTTGAACTGGCTTGGAAGCCTGAATCTTGACGCGGATCCACTCACTGCCTACCTTAAAATCCTTATATAATTGCAAATTTGTAATCGTTAAATTTTCAATAAGGTTTGTTCCTTGTGGTGCAGAATCCTCTGAGCTTGTTTCCCCCATCTTTGGATAGAAGGTGTACCCCGTCCCTTCTAATTTATCAAACTCAACATAGAAATCACCTACACCAGCAATTGGAACTGCATAAGCGACACCAGAAATGCCGAATGACACTATAAGCAGTCCGAGGGCTAAAAACCCCGCTGTCAATGCAGACCAGAAAGCTTTCTTACTAATTGTTCCTTCAAGTTGAACCGGATTCTCCATAAAAACCCTCCTACAATTCGGAATATTTAAATAATAACAACTTACTTTACCTTACACTTCTTTTAAGACAACTACAATCACTGAAAATATCGGAAATTTATAGGGACCCCCGTCAAATGTCGGGGGAATACTACTATGGGCATATTGGAAATTTCCGCAATTCATATTATTTTATAAATATAGATTGTCCGGAGGTGGAAGGTTTATGGAAGAAAAAGTGGAGCGGCTTTTATTAAAAGGACTTTCCATTATTTTCGAGCTAAGTTCACCCTTTTTAAAAGAGTGGAAGGAACTTATGCCCTCATTAAAATATCGCAATCAAAGTTTAGTAGATGAAATTGATGTCATCATTCAGTTCGCTATTAAAGATGTATTTCAAAATAAAAACCTTAATGCTGATTCTTTTATCCTATCCTTGCTTGCCGAATGGCAAAAGCGTTTTTCCAGCAAGTATGATGAATATGAAGCCCTTTCTCTTGTCACAACCATTGAAAATATGTTTCACAAGCTTCTGGATAGAAATCCGGAGTCCAAATTTTTGGACCATCAGGCAATCCAAGCCTTTTTCATTAGAATACTTGACCAAGCACTTCTCAGTCAGGACATGGAATACCGAAACGAGAACAGCGCAAAAATTATTATGGAAACCAATGTTCTCCCTATGAAGTGGGTTGCCATTGTGAAAAAGGACAAAGATGAGTATGTCATCGATAGCGTTGTCTGTTCCGATGAGAATCCAGTTGACAAGCATTTGCTTGAAATGTGTAAAAGCCTAAGGGCTCGGGAAATCGGCCACCTATCCATGGCAACGGAAAGATTAATAAGCCAAAACTTGGGTGATTCACCCCTTATCCAAATTCCTTGCTTAAATGACACCCTGCTTATTTGCCTTGAAGATAAGAACTTTCAAGCAAAAGAACAGCAAATCGATTTTATTAAGGAAATGTATCTTCGTCAGCTAAAGCTTTACCATTTGGAAAGCAAACTTGATTGGAAAAATACTTCGCTTTTATTTTTACAGCACCTGCTTCTTTCCCGCAGTGCAGGCGATGCTGTTAATGCGATTTCGACTGGCCTGGTTGAATATATGCCGTTCGAACGCTGCGCCTTATTTTTATATAATCAGTATGAAGAAAAAGGGATTGGAGTTTCCAGTCATAATGTCAGCACATCGTCTGTTCAGCAAATTAGAGAGGAGATTTTTAAACTTCCCCTAATTAAAAAGTATCTAAATTCGTTAACACATTCACAGCCGCTCTATTTTCCCGATGCTGCAGAAGTACTGCCAGAAAAATATATTCACGAATTTAAACTACGGTCATTAGTGGTCCTGCCTATTTTTGTTCCGACAAAAAACAAACTGATTGGAATTGCCATCTTGGACCAAGGGGAATATTCTGATTTTCTTGTGTCAAATCAAACCTTAACGACACTGATTAAATTTGGCCATTACGCTGGGGAATTGCTGTTTTCCATTTGGGATGAGGCACTCCAGCAGTTCGGAAGCTTTGACACATTGTTAACACCTAGGGAGAAAGACGTGCTGAAACTGATCGCCAAGGGGGCTTCCATAAGTGAAGCAGCTAAAGAGCTCCATTTAAGCAGCTACACAGTGCGTGATTATGTGTCGGTTATTATCCAAAAACTAGAGGCAAAAAACCGGACGGATGCAGCTGTTAAGGCGATTAAAATGAAGTTGATTTCATAGGACTTTTATCACGGTTGCGAACAAACGCAATTTATGGTTACAATTAAATATTAGACCATTTTAATGGAGGTAGAAATGTATGTGGAATGAGTTTAAGCAATTCGCGATGAAAGGAAATGTCATCGACTTGGCAGTTGGTGTGATAATCGGCGGAGCTTTTGGGAAAATCGTTTCCTCGTTAGTTGATAATGTGATTATGCCAATCATTGTTTTATTAACTGGTCAAGTAGACGTGAAAGATCTGGCCTTTAAAAGTATTAAATATGGGATATTTATCCAAAATATTATCGACTTTTTTATCATCGCCTTCACGATTTTTCTTTTTATCAAATTTTTAAACCGTTTCAAGAAGAAGGAAGAGGTAAAAGAGCAAGCACCAGTAAAAGTAGACCGCTCAGAGGAATTGCTTGCTGAGATTCGCGATTTGCTAAAAGAAGACAAAGATTTTTTACGAAAAAATGAAACTCCTTGACCACTTTTTCGTATATCTTTAATGTAAGCAAATTATTTATGAGGTGAAGATAAATTGTATAATACACAAACTTCGACAGAAATGATGCCATCGGTATTACGGACTTTTGCGTTATCCCTTGCCATTGCCTTTGTCGGAACGATGGCCGGTGTTTATGTTCCGCCTGCCTTATTTATGCCATTAGCTATTTTAGAATTCATCATGATTCTTGCTGCTGTTTTCTTTAGAAGAAGGAAGGCCATTTCTTACTCTTTCCTTTATGTCTTTACGTTTATTTCGGGAATCACCCTGTATCCGATTGTCGCTTATTACGCAGCAACTGCAGGTGCTAATGTCGTCGTCATGGCTTTTGCGACAACAACTGTCGTGTTTAGCGGGATTTCCATTTATGCGGCTAAATCCAAACGGAACTTCTCGTTCCTAGGCGGATTCCTGCTCGCTGCATTGCTCGCGTTAGTGGCCATATCGATTTTTAACATTTTCTTCCCGTTAAGCTCAACAGGGATGCTTGCTTACTCCTTTATCGGGGTACTGGTATTCAGCGGATATGTCCTCTTTGATATCAGCCGAATGAAGCATTACGGTGTCCGCCCGGAAGATGTACCGATGATGGCATTAAGCTTATACTTGGATTTCGTTAACCTATTCATCAGCATCCTGCGTATTTTCGGGATTTTGAATAGCCGTGACTAATTTTATATAACAAAAGGAGCTTGAGACTATCCTCAAGCTCCTTTTGTTATATAAGTTGCAGCCCCCTATGAATCAATTGTTTGATGGAAGGGGCCCGTTTCGTGAAGTGTCCTTAATAATCTTTGAATATTAGAATGGCCTGCGTCATGTAATTGATAAAGCTCCAGAATTTCCAGCCGCAATAACCACTCATTTGGATAGTCGTCATCAAGGAGTGCTATAATTTTCTCTACCTCCGACGCATTCCAATCCGAGCTTTCACGAATCTGGCGAATCAATTCATATAGGCTTTCGAGTTCGGTTTCACCATCCCTTACCTTTTCTTCTTCAAACGGCATTGCCGGCTGCATATCTAAAAAGGAGTACGGATCGGCAGCACCTGCAAAAACGGATGTAATTCCTTCCCCAACAGCCATGTCAAAGGTTCCCCAATCGGGCTTAAATAAAAGTTGATTGTTAAAGCTAACCGTACAATCCTTAAATGAAATGAGAATCGGTTTCCCCTCAGCAAGCAGAATCTTCTTAACTATCCCTTCCACTTTGATACCGCTTTCAAAACACAGGATTGCTGGGCTGTCCTCGTAGATTCCCAGGGCAGGCAATTGTTCCGGATTGCAATTCTCCAGAACAATGCCACCTGCTAAACGGCCAATCGGTGTTCCAAACCCTTTACGGTGGGTTTCCGTACTATGACCAATTAACTGTATATCATCAAAGGATAACGCTGTCGGCCCTTTGGTCCGGAAATAAACGGCTTCCCCACTTTCATCCTTTAAAATCTCAGCCAGCGTCCCAGTTACCTGCAGGCCTGAGGAAAAAACAGCGGTCGCGATTGCGTCCGTTCTTAATGCTTTTTCGAGACTTTCCGTGCCGCCTTTTCTGAAGGCCATGGTTTCAGCGAATTCATCAATTTCTGCCGCCAATTCCGCAAAGCTGTTACAAACAAATAACTGCGGCTGCGGCTTGGTCACATCATACGGGGTGTTGATACATTCCTCAACGGAAAATGGGATTTTCCGTACATTATCCGCAAGACAGCTTTGACTTTCCCCTACTGACGAAAGCAGCCCTGCCCCGTAAATCTTCGGATGATCCAGGTCGCCAATTAATCCATATTCAACCGTCCACCAGAAAAGCCGTGATACTTTGTCTGCTTCCGTTAATCCCTTAACCTTTTTCCTTGCCTCGGCTACCCTATTTTCAGCATCCCTTACCTGCTCAGGGGTTGATTTCGGGTCCTCTGCGACAATCGTTAATTGGCGGACGGTCTTAAATACCTCCAGCTTTTCCTTGCTGGAAAGTGCCTTCGCCCCCATTTCCCCTATTTTTCTAACAAACTCGCGGTATGACGAGTCCAAGAGAATAGGAGCATGTCCTGCCGCCTCATGGATAATATCGGGCGCAGGCGTATAAGCGATATTTTCAATTTTTCGTATTTCCGTCGCGATTGGCAGAATGCGGTTTTCTAAAAAGCTATAAAAAGCGGCGCCGGGAATCAAACCGTCTATCGCGACAGCCCCCCAGCCTACTCGTGCCAATTTTTCATTCATTTCCTCGACCCTGGGAATCGATTCGATATTTATCCCCGAATCCTTCAAACCTTTTACATACGCAGGATGGGCAATTTTTTTCAAATTAGAATGGTTCTGCCTCATGACAAATCGCCAGACAGCGTGGTTAATCGGCGTATAATGACGATAATGCTGCTTGGCAATATATTGTTGCAGGTGAACAGGAATCTTATTGCTCACTGTGACCTTCTCCTTTTTAAAAAAATATCTATCTATAAAAATATTATTACATATCGTTTTGTAAAAGTACTTTTGTCTAGCGGTCCATAGTTTTTGGTACAGCCCCCTTCAAGAAGAAGGATAGGCCGATTTTCTTGCAGACGGTGGCATAATGCATCAGGAATAATAAAACAGAGCCCGTATTCATACCGATGATGACACCGTTCATTCTCCACTCATACATCGAACCAAGTAAAAGGATTAGGGCAAAGCTGATGACCGTCGACCAAATAATATGGAAAAAAGCTTCTTTAATCATATCCAGTCCAATCATAAACGCCTGAAGCGGCATAATGAAGTAATGAAATAAGAAAAACGGCCAGAGCAGCTGAAGGTAAATAGCCGATGTTTCTGATTTAAAAAATAAAGAGGTCAGCTCTGGTGCAAAAAAGTAAAAAATTGTAACGGCCGAAATGCCGTAGACGAAGGTAAGCACCATTACCTGCTGAAGCATCTTTCTAAGAGATGGGTAATCCCGGTCGGAATGGGTTTTCGAAACGGCCGGAATAAGAACGATCAGCAAGGAATGGGCTATAAACGCCGGGAAAAAGCCAATCGACATCGCCACCCCCATCAACATCCCAAACTGTTCAGTCGCAAGCGTTTGAGTCAGGCCTGCATGGACCAAAGCCCCTTTGATAATAAAGGGCTGGATGGCACCCGTAAAAGCCGAAAACAAGCGCATGCTCGTAGTTGGAATGGAAACCGCCATTAAATTTTTCCTGACAAGCTTGCGATTGAGATTAGAAAACGGCTGTCGTTTCATGTGATGATATTGAATCATGAACATGTAAATTAAATAAAGGAAAACGACAATTTCACTGCCAATTAGTGTCCCAAGGGCCACTAACAATGAGGTCTCCGCACTAAATTTAAAAAGGCGGAACAGCGCAAACAAAAGTCCAAGTTGGACGGCTTTCCTAAGGAAATTAGAAATTGCAATTTTCCCCATTTGCTGCCTGCCCATAAAATAGCCTCTGGCAACGGAGGTAAAGGAAATGACCGGAATTAAGAGGAGCACGAGCCACCTGATGTACGGATGGTAGGTATCAAATATTGGGATAAACGGTATCAGGACGGTTCCTGCCAGCAATAAGACACTAGTGAAGACAATCGTAAGTGTTATCGCATGATAGAGGATATTCCGATGATAGCGTTCCTCCCTTTCCGCGACAAATTTGGAAATGGAGACAGGCAATTCGAAACTCGAAAGCAAGACAATGAGAAAAACAGTTGGAAGAATGGACATATACAGCCCGAGACCATGGGAGCCCAATTCCCGCGCCAGAATCATATTAACCAAGACTTCAATTCCTTCACCTAAAAAGGCGGTCGCCGCCAAAAAGAAAATACCCTTGTAGTAAACAGCCATTTTGGATTCCCCTTTATCAATCTCACTTTTATAAACTTATGAGACAAGTTCTCGGATTAGTAGGGGATTTTTCCGAAGCATAAAAAAAAGGACGCAAGGCCCTTTTTTATGCGGCTGCAGTTACTGTCCGCTTTCTTATAAACCAAGTCATTGAGATAATGACCAGTATCAACGCAATCTGAGTTAAAGTCGTTTCCCATGTCGGATATAGTCCGAGCCAATCAATAAATGGAAGGTTTTGGACCGTACTAGTTGACAGAATATTGGATACCTGCAATGCATGAATGCTGATTCCTAGAATTTTAAAGGCCAAGAAATAGATTAAAATAGTGGCGGCCTTAAAAAATAAGCTGATTGGTATTTTCACACTGTAATGAATAATCGCAAAGCCGACAACAGCAAGAATAACAATGGCCAGCACAATGCCCAGCATAAGCTGCTGCAAACTGATATAAGGGGTAATTCCCGCATAGAAGATAATCGTCTCCGCTCCTTCACGGAAAACCGACAAAAAGCTTATAAACGCAAAGGAAATAAGACTTCCTTTAGCAATCGCCTGCTGCATCTGTTGGTTTATAAACTTATTCCAGCTGCCGATGCTTGATTTATTATGCAGCCATGCGCCGACCGTCAACATCATCACAACAGCCACAATACCGGTTATTCCCTCAATATATTCCCGGCTCGAAGCTGCGGTAATTTTGGAAAAAATAATATTAATGAAAACTGCCAAAACTGCACTTGCCACAATCCCGGCAGCGACTCCGGCCCAAATCCACTTTTGCTTCGCCGCCTGCCCCATTTTCTTTAAAAAGGCAATTAAGGTGGCAACAATTAATAATCCCTCCAGGCCTTCACGCAAAAGAATCAAGGCTGCATCCCATAAGGAATAGTCCGTTTTGCTGGTTAATGGGGCCAACCGCTCGTTAAGGTCCTTTACGATGGAGAGCGCTTTTTCAGAATCAACAGTTTTTGAGTTTAATAAGCTGATGGCTGTTGGAACTTTCGTTTCCAAGTCGCCGTATAGCTTGCTGTCTCTGGTTTGAACATCGCCTTCGACCATTGGCCAGATGTTGAGAACTTCATTTAATTCATCCGCTGCCTGCTGATAATCTTTACCTGCAATCTGATTTTCGGCGTTGGTCAATAATTGGGTAAGGTCTGTTAATGTATAGCTTTTTGTTTCCTGCTTCTGAACCTTTCCTGCCAAGAAATTTTCTACTTCTGTTTTCAAAAGTTCCAAATTTTGTTCAGCTTTATCAAAATCAGCCGGTTCTTGCGTAATCGCAATCCGAATTAATGCCGTATACTTTTCAATGTTCCCATAAGATACAATACTTGCGTCATGAACAATTTTCTCTGATGCAGTCCACTGATTCATAAGCGTCTGATACTGTGCCTTTAATCCATTTGTGCTCCCTTGTGCAATGGACTGTTGAAATTTTTCAATCAGCGGCAGCATGGCTTTAACTTTCACTTTTTCCTTGTCTTTATCGACAGGATTTTGTTCTTCATCATATTTGATGACCGCACTTGACAGTGAAGAAAGCCCTTTCGCAAGTTCCTCCTGATCAATATTCCCCTGCTTAAGTAAGCTTTGAACCTTTTTTAGCTCTTGGTCCACATTTTTCGTCTGTTTACTGTCCGCTTTCTTTAAGGAATTCCACTCTGCTGCAAATGATTCTATATTATTGGAAACTTCGGCTGTATCACCAGCTTTTGCTTTCATCAAACTGTCGCCAATCAGGACAAACAACTCATCATGATTTTCTGCCGCAGTTCCATGATAAGCTGGCTGGAAAAATAAAACCAACGCCATTATTAGTAAAAATGGTCTCCACATGTATGCCTCTCTCCTCTAATAAACGGAAAACATTAAAGAAAAAGTGTTTCTCCGATAAACCCGCCTTGTTTGCATCCCGGCAGGCAAGCAAACATAGCACTGCCGCGGTGGGTCGTATATTCATTTAATTTATCCAATTTTGAAAGCCGCTCTTGAATCGGGATAAATTGCTTGCTAGGTTTCCGCTGAAAACAAATGAACAAAAGCCCTGCATCAAAGCTTCCTGTTTTGATATCCATGCCATTGGAATAGGAATAGGCCCTTCGAAGAATTTGCTGATTGCCGTCCCCGTGTGAAAGGCGGACGTGTGAATCCGCCGGGATGTAATATTCACCCTTATCATCCTTTTTCTTTAAATCCAGTTTTTCAAATTCCTTTTTCTGGCCAAGCGGTGCTCCATTGTCCCGATAGCGGCCAAAGGTATTCTCTTGTTCCCTTAAGTTCGTACGGTCCCAAACCTCGATATGCATTGCAATTTTCCTTACCACCATGTAACTGCCGCCTGCGAGCCAATCCGGGCCATCTCCAGGCTGAACCCACACCTGTTGATTCATTTGTTCCACGTTGCTAACATCCGGATTTACCGTTCCATCCTTGAAGCCAAACAGGTTCCGCGGCGTTTCCTCTTTTGGATCAGCTTGCTTTGATCGCTGGAATCCCGGCTGGGCCCATCTTAAGATTGCTTTCCCTCTGGCAATCCTAATCAGATTGCGAACCGCATGAAAAGCGACTTGCGGGTCATCAGCACATGCTTGAATACAAAGGTCGCCGCCCGTCCATTCCGGTTCTAATGCATCAAGCGGAAATTTTGGAAGGTCCGTTAACTCTTCTGGCTGCTTATCTTTAAGCCCAAAGCGATCTTTGCCGTCCTTTAGAAAAAGACTTGGTCCTACACCAAAGGTGATTGTCAGGTTTGATGCCGATAAGCCTTCCGCTTCCCCGGTGTCTTTTGGCGGCAGGAATTCATTACTAGAGAGGTCACCGACAGGTTTTCCCTCCATCATTAGTGCCGCTGCTTTTGTCCAGTCCTGAAAGAGTTTTGTTAATTCCTCTTTTTTGGCAGCTGAAACATCCAAGGCTGCAAAATAAAGATGATTTTGAGTTTTAGTTGTGATGCCGCTTTGGTGTTCTCCGTAAAACGGAACGATGTCTGTTTTACCAGTGCCGGTTGCTTGGCTTTCGTTGCTGGAAAGGATACCTCCTAATCCAGATGCTCCAATCAAAACCCCGACTCCGCCAACACCTGCTGTTTTTAAAATATCCCTGCGTGAGAATTTCTTTGCTGTTATTGAAGCTTCGGTTGTCTTCTCAGTATTTGACATGTTAGGATGCCTCCGTTACGACTCCGATTTGGGAAAGAGGTTCAGCAAGGGCGTCTATCCCCTGGCTGAGTTCTTTTACTTCTTCTTGGGATAAATCCGTATACACCTTATATCCAGTGTCTTGTTTATGCTTGTTTAATAGATTGTAGACTTCCGCAAAACGGGTTTCAATTTCCTTTGAAACGTCTGCATCTTTCTTTTCTAATTCAGGTTTTAAAAGTTGGTAGATTTTCTCCGCACCCTCCAGGTTTGCGGCAAAATCATATAAATCGGTATGAGAATAACGGTCTTCCTCTCCAGTGACCTTGGAAGTGGACACCTCGTTTAAAAGGTCGACAGCACCCGTGATTAACATCTCAGGAGTAACCTCAACAGTTTCGACTTTTGCTCTTAATAGATTTACATCCTTCATTAGCTGGTCAGCATATCCTTCATAGCCATTTGTTGTGTTTTCAATCCATAGTCCCTTTTCAATACGGTGATAACCGCCCCAATCTGCTTCGGGAACATCGCCTTCACGGGCGTCAATTTTCGGATCAAGGTCACCAAACACTTCGGCAATCGGCTCCGCCCGCTCATAGTGCATCCGTGCCGGAGCATAGAGTTCCTTCGCTTTCTCGATATCACCGTTTTTAACTGCTGTAGTAAAAGCTTCGGTAGCTTTGACAAACTCCTCAATTTCACCAATCGCATACTTACGATACTCATCTGTTACACCTTTTAAGGCTGCTGATTCGGTTTTCTTCGTTTCTTGCGGCTTTCCTGCTGCCGAATCATTATTGGTCTTTCCGCATCCAAATAAAAGGCTGCTTGAGAGTAATAGAATTCCAGATACTTTTAGTAATTTCATATTTTATATAAACCTCCGATGCGTATATAATGATAATCATTATCACTATGTTTAATAATAACAGCAATTGAGAAATATTTTCAATTGTTTTTTTATTTGAAAATATGTAATTTGGCTTGCTCTCGACATAATTTGGTTTTCTCACGACATATTTTCGCTGTCTCACGACAAACGTTCGGGTTTTCACTACTTAATTTCCGATCCTCACTACACATTTTGGAATAATATTGAAACCGCGCAAAATAGAACCTTTCTCTCGACATAATGTAGTCGCCTCACGACATATTTCCGAACCCTCACTACTTAATTTCCAGTCCTCACTACACTTTTTGGAATAATATTGAAACCGCGCAAAATGGAACCTTCTCACGACATAATTTAGTCGTCTCACGACATATTTTCGAACCCTCACTACTTAATTTCCAGCCCTCACTACACTTTTTGGAATAATATTGAAACCGCGCAAAATGGAACCTTCTCACGACATAATGTAGTCGTCTCACGACATATTTTCGAACTCTCACTACTTAATTTCCAGTCCTCACTACACTTTTTGGAATAATATTGAAACCGCGCAAATTAGAACCTTCTCACGACATAATTTGGTCGTCTCACGACATATTTTCGAACCCTCACTACGTAATTTCCAGCCCTCACTACACTTTTTGGAATAATATTGAAACCGCGCAAAATGAAACCTTCTCACGACATAATTTAGTCGTCTCACGACATATTTTCGAACCCTCACTACTTAATTTCCAGCCCTCACTACACTTTTTGGAATAATATTGAAACCGCGCAAATTAGAACCTTCTCACGACATAATTTGGTCGTCTCACGACATATTTTGGTCGTCTCACGACATATTTCCGAACCCTCACTACTTAATTTCCAGTCCTCACTACATTTTTTGGAATAATATTGAAACCGCGCAAAATGGAACCTTCTCACGACATAATTTAGTCGTCTCACGACATATTTTCGAACCCTCACTACTTAATTTCCAGTCCTCACTACACTTTTTGGAATAATATTGAAACCGCGCAAAATGGAACCTTCTCACGACATAATGTAGTCGTCTCACGACATATTTTCGAACCCTCACTACTTAATTTCCAGTCCTCACTACATTTTTTTTGGAACAAATTTGGATTCCCCTCCCGCACAATAAAAAAGACTCCCCATTTAAAGGAAAGTCTTATTGATAATTATTGAATTAACGAATGCTTAAACGCATAAATAACCGCCTGGGTGCGGTCCTGCACGTTGAGTTTGCTTAAAATGTTGCTAACATGGGTTTTGACGGTTTTTAAAGCGATAAAAAGTTCGTCGGCAATTTCCTGATTGGTTTTGCCTTCAGCCATCAGCAGCAAAATTTCCAGTTCCCGGCTGGTCAGGTCCTCATGGGGCATGTGCTGGATTTTCTGGCGCATTTTCACCATCATTTTTCCGGTCACTTCCGGCTCCAGGACAGTTTGGCCGTTAAAGGTGGCACGAACAGCATTAGCAATTTCACTCGCTTTTGAGGTCTTCAGCATATAGCTTGTTGCCCCAGCCTCCAAAGCAGGGTACACTTTTTCATCATCCAAAAAGCTGGTCACGATAATAATCTTAGCTTCCGGCCATTGTTCGATAATTTGCCGTGTTGCCTCAATTCCGTCCATTTCCTTCATGACCAAATCCATTAAGATGATATCCGGACGCAGCTGCAATGCCAGTTCCACTCCAGTTTTTCCATTATCCGCCTCACCAACAACCTCAATATCGGGCTGGGCCGATAAATAGGCGGACACACCAATTCTAACCATTTCATGATCATCGACAAAGACTACTCTAATCATCCGCACCCTCTCCATTACTCATCACCGGGACCTTCACCTCGAGCCTCGTCCCTTTATTTTTCATACTGACAACCTTTAGCGTACCGCCAATTTCCAGCGCCCGTTCATGCATATTCTGCATCCCGTAGGAGCCCGCTTTTGCAGACTCAACCTCAAAACCAATTCCATCATCAACAACCCGCATAATAATCAGATGGCCCCGCTTGATTAGCAGCACTTCCAGTTTTTTCGCCTTCGCATGGCGCAATGTATTGGAAACCGATTCCTGAAGAACCCGGAAAAGATGATCCTCAACGCCCTTATCAAGCGGAAACTCCTCTACCTTCCACTGAATATCCATCGTTACCTTTTGCCTTAATTCGAGCAAAAGCTCTTCAATTCCTTCCTGCAGCGATTTATTCTTTAAAGCAATCGGACGCAGATGCAGCAAAAGTGCCCGCATCTCAAGCTGGGACTGATGAATCATTTCCTCCACCATTTTTAACTGTTTTGACTCAAAAGATTCCGCGGAATCCTCCCTTGTCTCATTGATGGCAGACATCATCATTGAAGCGGCAAAGAGCTGCTGGCTCACGGAATCGTGCAGCTCCCGGGCTAAACGGTTCCGTTCCTGTTCAATAATTTCCTGGATGCGGGCTTCCTGATCCTCTACCTTTTCTGTAGCAAGCCGCTGCGAAAGCTTTGCCTGCTCAGAAAGTTGCTTGCCGATTTTCTCAATTCGTCCGGCAATCGCCTGCATTTCTGCCACAGGCTGCTTACCGGTAATATCCGTATACCTTCCCTCCTCCAATTGATGGAGGGAGTGTTCAATACTGTGAAACTGCCTTCTCCAGAATAGCCCCGTCACAGCCCCGAGCAGAATCCCGCCAGCAATACTGAAAGCGGGGACAAAAATGACAATCGGAATATCCATAAAATTTGTAGTCCATAGTTCCGACCAATTGTTCAAGGGAAAAACTACCGTAAAAACGGCAGTAATCATAATCGTCAAACCTAAGGCAAACGCAGTACTCCACATCATCTGACGGCCTGCAGCACTCATATCCGGCTCACCTCTAAATTCCCGACGATGAGCGATGTAAGGATTTTCACCTTGTGCTCGGCCTCTTCATAGCCCTGAGTTTTTAATTGAAAAACCTGGTTAAACATTTTCGTTTCATGATGATCAAAAACAGTTGAGGAACCGACTAGGCAGGAATGCTGGACACTGACATCTACCTCATACGGGACGAGAATCTGCACGTTTCCAATCAGGTTCCGGATAAAGATCACCGTTTCCCCTTTTGGCAGCATCGTATAGCTAAGGTCAATGATGGTGTCGCCGATGCCGGCCTGGATATTGATATCTTTCCATTCATATACTCCAGCCGGCGTTTTTTGCTGCCCTAAAAAGATATTTTCAAACAAAGGCTTTGTTTGAATAATCGTTTCTTCTTTAGGTATTGGCTCCGATTCCTTAATTTGCAAGGCAACTTTATTCGGATTTTTTTTCGAAGTGATGAATTGTATAAAAAAGTGCAGTAAGATCGCTAATAGAAAAAATTTAAAGGTCATCATGTTTAACACGCTGATGACAAAGAAAATGATTCCGCCGATGAATAGCAGTTTGCCAAGCTTTTTACCAGACCTTTTACGGCCCAAATAAACCATGCCGCCTGCGATAAATAAGGAGAAAATGAGCCCGCTGTTGAAAAATAATATTTCTAAAAGCAATATGACCACACCGACAAGCATCAGCCAGCCTAAATAGTCATTTTTTACATTCTTAAACATCGGTTCACCTCTCCTCTCGTTTTATGTATGGGCAAAAGGCGTAGGACCCTACGCCTTCATTCTTAAGAATACCATGTTTTGGTTAAGAAATGGACTTGCTTTCTTCCAATTTTATGTTTTTTTCTAATTCTGCAACCCTCGCGTCAATCGTGCTGCGATAATAAGAGCTGTTCACCTTGTGCTCAAGGCCGTCAAGATAGTTCTCAATTTCCTTGAAGCGGGAGAAGGCTTTATCCGAATAGGTATTGGAGTCTAGTACCTGATTCATGCGCTGGTTTGCACGGGTGACGTTCTCACGGCCCATCAGTTCCATCCGGCGAAGCTGCATGTCTTTCAGCTTATGCTTCATTTCTTCATATTTTCTTTCTAATTCCCCAAGCTGACCTTTTACCTGGTCAAGTGAGGCACTTAGGCGCTCAACACGGGCAGCATATTGCTGGAATTCGCTTTGAGCAAATTGATATAACTCTTCCTCTCCGGCTTTCGAAGCCACTTCTGCTTGATATTTTCTTTTCGCGGCCATTTCCGAAGCCTGATTGAGTTCTTTTGTAAATTCATCCCGCAGACGGTACTGGCGCTCTACCAGTTTTCTAACCTTTTCAGTTTCCTGCTCGCTTTCACGAAGATATTGATTCAGCAGGGCAATCGGGTTTTTGTTTTCCTTTTGGTCAAGTGCCTCATGTAAATCAGCTAAAACAGTGTTTTTAATTCTTGTAAATAGGTTGGTCATGATCATACTCTCCTTTAATATTAGTTTTTGTTTAGTTCGTTCCATTGTTTTTCAAAATTAACGAATGGATCGGATTCTTCCTTAAACTTGATGGTTTTATTTTGATTCCATTTTTTGTAGATGATATATAGCGCATATGCTGCTACGGCACCGATGATGGCAGGTACATTATGGAAAGCTGCCATCAGTACGATGAAGCCTAAAATCCCAAGACCGATTTTTGCCCAGATGGAATCTGTTTTTAAAAACTGCTTCGCTATGAAGTAAAGAAGCACCAAGCTGACCGCTAATCCCACCATGGGACCGATAGTAGAAAGTAACACCACTGCGGCGATACCCCCCGCAACCAATAAACCAAACTTTTTCATTTTGTTGTTCACTCCCTTTCTTTAGCTAATCAGAATTTATATTCATAAATTCTGAACGCATAAATTCAACTACGCCTCTGTCGTCGTCCTATCGGACTAGCCAATCGGCGAGTTTTCATTTATCTTGATTTCATCTTACCTTTTTTCCACGGTTTCCATAATTGCGCTAGAGCTTGATTTTTGGATAGGTCTCGAGTCTTAGAAAGGGTCGGTCCATAAACACAAAAAAGGCCAGTTTCTTGTGAAACTGACCCTTTTTCCATGTTATTTAGATATAAACATTTGCACCCAATAATGTCCGTATGAACCGCCTTTGGCATACCCAACGCCGATATAGGTATTCGAACTTAGAATGTTGGCGCGGTGGCCTGAGCTGTTCATCCATGACTGTACAACTGAGGCAGGTGTTGTCTGCCCTGCAGCAATATTTTCGGCAGCAGTTCGATAGGATATACCAAAGTTTTTCATCATTGTAAATGGACTGCCATAGGTAGGACTTGTATGGCTAAAATAACCCTTGTCCCGCATATCCATCGCCTTATAGCGGGCAACCCTTGAAAGCTCCCAATCCGCGGTCATCGGCTTTAAGCCATTTTTCGCACGCTCCTGGTTGGTCAATTGAATCACTTGGTTCTCAATTGATTTTGCCCCGCCCAAGTCCGGAATTGTGACCTTTTGTCCTGGATAGATAAGGGCCGGGTTTTTAAACTGGGGATTGGCAGAAATAATTTCTGAGAGACCAACCTGATACCTGACAGCAATTTTCCAAAGCGAGTCCCCTGGCTGAACTGTATAAATCTGCTGGGCAAATGACACGCTTGGGATACAAAATATAGCTAGCAAAAACAAGAAACTAAACCATAGAGATTTTTTCATTTTACACCTCCTCCGAATATAGAATTTTGATTTCAGGCTCAAAATATACAGGGAAGGATAAATATAATTTAAAGCCGATGCTACGAGGCTTGTGGAGGCCTAAAAACTAGTGAAAGACATTTCCTGGATGACTTATATTATGTTAATTTTGGCGAGCTATCGTTTTACCCATTTAATCGTTTTTGATAAAATCACCGAATCCATACGCAGGCCATTTATGAAAAAAGTGGAGGTAAAAACGGAAAATGGGGAGGTACATACCAAAGAGGTCCCAAAATCCCTGTTTGGTTACTTATTAAAGTGTTATTGGTGTGCCGGGGTTTGGAGTGCGATTATTCTGGGAGGCGCCTATTTGATTTTTCCAAAAATAACTTCAGTTTTTATTTTTATTTTTTCCATTGCCGGAGGCCAATCCATTATTGAGACGTTTGTCGGCGTCAATATTAAAAAAGTTGATTATTATTCTGAGTTAAAGAAAAAGGATAATTAGCAAGATTATTTCCCCTTGCGCATATATTTTAAAAAAGATTTTAAGGGGGAATATCGTGGGTGTCTGGTGGGTTACGACAATTGGCGTGGTAATTTGTCTTGGTCTTGCTGGTGGTGTATTGGTTCACTTTTTAAGAAGTGCCTTGGATATGGAAGACTCGACCCGAATAGATAAAATCGACAGCAATACCGAAACCCAATTTAAAGACAAGTCTTAAATGGTGATCTCGCACTGAACCCTGTTTACGCAGGGTTCTTTTTTATTTAGCTTACATTGATTTTTGAATTTAGGAAAAATTAAACATGAGATTATTTTGGTAATGGAGGGTATTTATGAGTTCTAATAAAATTCCAAGGTTTCCAAAACCCTATTGGCGAGAAATCGAATTGCCTTCTTTTGAAGCCTTAAATGAAGATTTGTCTGTTGATGTGGTAATAGTAGGTGCAGGAATCACAGGTATTACGGCGGCCTATTTATTGACACAGGAAGGACTGAAGGTGGCGCTTTTGGAGGCTGACACTGTCCTAAACGGCACTACTGGCCATACTACCGCTAAATTAACAGCCCAGCATGACATTATTTATGATGAATTAATCAGTCATTTTGGCGAGGAAAAGGCCCGGCAATATTACAAGTCCACCTCTTCGGCTATTGAGTTCGTAGAGCGGCTTGTAAACGAAAAAGGAATTGATTGTGATTTCAGCAAGGAAGATGCCTATGTGTATGCCACTACGGAGCAGTCAAAGCAGAAGCTTGGAACCGAATCAGAGGCCTACCAGCGCTTAGGGATTCCTGGCACGCTAAAGGATACGATTCCGTTTAAAATTCAGGTAACAGGAGCTTTGGCCATGCACAACCAGGCCCAATATCACCCATTAAAGTTTTTGGGGGCACTTTTGGGTGAAGCTGTGAAGGCTGGCTGTCAAGTTTATGAACATACAACAGCTTGGGATATTGAGGATGCTGAAGGCTCCCAGCCTGTAGTTGTAACCAAAGGAGGCAATCGTGTATCCTGCAAGCATGTCATCATGTCTTCGCATTTTCCTTTTTACGATAAACCAGGGCTATATTTTGCGAGAATGTATCCAAGCCGGTCTTACGCTATCGGAATTAAGACGGATAAAGAGTATCCCGGCGGCATGTATATCAGCGCTGATGACCCGCCCCGCTCCATTCGTTTTACGCCTGTAGATGGGGAAAAGTTGATTATTGTGGGCGGTGAGAAGCATAAAACCGGCCAGGGCAAAGACACAATGAAGCATTTTGAAGCTTTGGAGGCCTTTGCTGAAGAGGTATTTGGGATAAAGGAATATGCTTACCGCTGGTCCGCCCAAGATTTGATAACCTTGGACAAGGTTCCCTATATCGGCCCGATTACGGAAGACCGCTCGAATGTGTTGCTGGCAACCGGGTTTAAGAAGTGGGGCATGACGACAGGTATTTTTGCTGGGCACCTACTCAGGGATTATGTATTGGACCGGGACAATCCTTATAAAGAACTTTATTCACCGCACAGATTCCAAGCTGACCCTGAATTAAAAAATGTCATTACGACGAACTTAGACGTGGCCAAGCACCTTATTAAAGGGAAATTAGAATTTGTTCCGAAAGATGCCGATGAACTGGTTGCCGGCGAAGGCTGTCCTGTCATGTTCAACGGAAAAAGAGCAGGCGGCTACAAGGATGATAACGGTAACCTTTTTGTGGTAGACACAACCTGCACCCATCTCGGCTGCGAATGCGAGTGGAACCATGCCGAAAAGACCTGGGACTGCCCATGCCACGGTTCGCGGTATTCCTTTAAAGGCGATGTGATTGAAGGTCCGGCCAAGGAAGGATTGGAGTTGCTGTCGGAAGGGTGAATTTGGTAGAAGATGAGCGGATTAGGACCGAGGATGTGGGTAACGACCTTTGTTGACAATGTTCAAAGGGGACCCTGTTGGATATCTACAAATTTTTAGCGGATATCTACATTTTATCAAGGATATCTACGAAATATTAGCGGATATCTACAAATTTTCAGTGGATATCTACAATTCGATCTTTCTCCTAAAAAAACGCCTCCCAGTCGCTCGGAGAGAGGCGTTTTTATCTCATTTATCTAGGATTCCCGTGCGGACGGTTCCGTTTTAAAGCTTCGCCGGTTTCAAATTCAACCAATTCAGAGCTTGTTTTCATTGCTTTCTTGCGGTTGTTATTACGCTGGGCATTCGCGTTGCCGAGTTTCGTTCTACCCACACTAATCAGCTCCCTTTTTTAAAAAGTCATTGATAGTATGAGTGAAAACAAAATGACTTATTCTAAACTAAAAACCGGTGCTTTTCTTAATTTTTCCAGCTGTTCAAAGGCATAGGCCACCTCAATCAGGACCGGTTCACTATAGGCTGTTCCGGCAAACGTGATCCCCGCCGGCTCACCACTAACAGTAAACCCAGCCGGCACAGCGATGGATGGATAGCCAGCTTTGGCGCTGATGTGCGACCCTTCATCGCCTGGAAAAACAATTGCATCCAACCGATATTTTTCCAAAGTATAATCAATCCCTTGCTCTGTCGAATGATATAAGTCGAATTCCAACGCATCCAAATAAGCAGACTCTGTTAAAGATCCGCTTGTCGCTTCAGACTCCAGCAGCACTGCCTGGCCATATTTCAGCATTCGCTCTTCATCGGCATTGTTAAACACAATCAAGTCGTGCAAGCTGCGAACTGTAACGGACGGGTGTAAACCATTCAAATAGGCATTCAGATCCGGCTTAAATTCATATGTTAACACGTCATATTTCCACTTAGCTTTGGCGCAAGGAATTTCAATATTCTCCACCACTTCTGCACCAGACGATTTCAATAGCTCTACAGCAGCCTGAAAGACTTCTTGCTTCTCCTTTGTTAAAAGCTCGAGGAACCCATTAACAGCGATGCCAAGCCTTTTACCTGCCAAACCGTCCTTAAGAAGACTTTTTGAAAAATCGACCCCGGCAAGCGGATTCGTCAGTGTAATCGGGTCAGCATCATCCCTGCCGCATAAGGTGCTAAGGAGAATCGCAGCATCCTCAACCGTTCTTGTCATCGGTCCTGCCGTATCCTGGGTATGAGCAATTGGAATAATCCCGCGGCGGCTAATCAGTCCAACTGTCGGTTTAATGCCGACAAGCGAGTTTTGGCAGGATGGGTTTAAAATGGATCCAGAAGTTTCCGTCCCAACGGCTCCTGCAGCAAAATTAGCAGCAACAGCAGCACCCGAGCCCGAACTCGAGCCGCCGACATCAAATTTTCCTGGCCCATACGGATTTAATACCTGCCCACCGCGCGAGCTGTAGCCGCTCTTCATTCCATCCGCCATGAAGTTGGCCCACTCCGTCATATTTGTTTTTCCTAGAATAACCGCACCAGCCCTCCGTAATTGCTCAGCTGCATAAGAATCTTTCAAGGCTATCGAATCCTTTAAAGCTAACGAGCCAGCGCTGGTATGCATTTTGTCGTGGGTGTCGATATTGTCTTTTATTAAAATTGGGACGCCATGAAGAAGACTGCGCCGCCCCTTCACTTTTCGTTCCAAATCAAGTGCTTCCGCTATCTGTAAGGCATCTGGATTTATTTCCAGAACCGAATGAATCTCCTTATCATAAACTGAAATCCGTTTTAAATATAATAGGACCAGCTCTTTGGATGTAAGCTCGCCGCTTTCTAATTTTTCTTGAATTTCACTAATGGTGACTTCCTCGAGCCATTCTTCATAAAATTCTTTTAACTTTGGATTTTGCATTACATTTCCCCTCCAATTTCACCTCTTATTATTCAAGAAGGTTATCTAAAATCCCTTTTCCCTATGAAAAAAGGCTGTGGACATCCCACAACCCTTAACTCCGCGACGTCTGCTTTTCCGCCACGATTTGCCCTTTGTAAAAAGTTCTTTTTTCAACCGACACTTTTAATTCCCGGCCGTACTGTTTTAATTCCCGCTCTTCCCGGTCTGTTACCAGTGAGATGACCATACCATCCGCTCCCATTCTTCCGGTTCTGCCAGCGCGGTGGATATACTGGGTAATATCCTTTGGCAAGTCAATTTGGACAACATGAGTGACTCCCTGAATATCCAGCCCTCTTGCCGCCACATCGGTAGCAACCAGCATTTTCAGCTTTCCTTCACGGAAAGCTTTTAGAACTGCCTGACGGTCAAGCTTTTTCATTTCACTATGTAATATTCCAACAGAAAGTTCTTTAAAATCAAACTTTTCCTTCATTACCTGCAACTCGCCGATATCATTGATAAAGGCAAGTGACTTGCTGCCTTCAAGGCGGGCAACTTTTTCAAGCAATTTGATCTTTTCACGACGTTCGCAGACTAAATAAACATGCTCTACCGTTCCACTGGCTGAAGCTGCATCATTCCGTGAAACTCGGATAAATTCTGGCTCTGTGGTTAAATCCCTTGCTGTCTTTTCAACCGCTGGCTTTAATGTCGCAGAGAATAATACCACTTGACGGTCCGCCATCGTTGACCTAACAATATTCTGCACTGACCCCAAATGCTCAGAAGTAAGCAGCTGGTCACCCTCGTCCAAAACAATCATTTTGACTTCGTGCATTTTTACCTTTTTCTGCTTAATCAATTCGAGCAGCCTGCCTGGTGTTGCAAAAATGACATGCGGGCGCTTTTTTAATTTTTCTAGCTGCCTTTTCAGGTTTGCTCCGCCAATAATCGAAGTGCCTCTGATGCCGCTGCCTTCCGACCACTTCTGGAATTCCTGAAAAATTTGCATTACCAGTTCCTGTGAGGATGCCAGTACAACGCCTTGAAGTGACTGCAAATTGGTATCTATTTTATCAAGCAATGGCAGTAAATAAGCAAGCGTTTTCCCGGTTCCCGTCGGCGATTCGGCAACCACATCTTTTCCCTCGAGAATTGGCGGAACAGCCTGCTCTTGAATAGCTGTGGCAGTTTGAAATCCGGACTTTTGCCATGCCTCTTGTAAAAAGGGCTTTAAATTGTTTAACATCGTTTACTCCTTTTTCTACATCATTTTTCATGCTGTTTTGATACTAACGTAATTGGGCCCGGGTGTCTAGTTAGCTAAGGATTACGCGGTGGTGTTGAAATAGAAAAGAATCCAGGCCATGTGATAAACGAGGACAGAAACGTAAAGGACACAAGCCGAAACCAAAAGGGTGCGAATCCTCCCCTTCAAAGGACGAAGATAATACAAACCAAGTAACAGAAAGGGAAGGAAAATTTTTATCAGATAAAAATGGGCCCAGCTTTTTTCAATGACAGCTTTCATCAGCGGATTACCCTCTTCAACGATTCCTGAGCTAATGCCAAACTGTGTCAAAGCAGCATCTGCCACTCCGGCAAATAAAAGGAAAAAACAAAACTTCACGTTTAACCCCCTTTCACTATTCAGTGTTTCTACTAAGACATATGCTGATACATACACATTTATATATTAACATAAAAGGAACAATTATTTCTTTATAATGAACGACTTGATAGATTTTCTAGTTGCTTCGTTTTTGAAATGTTTGTGAACAATCCCGACAAATGGATTTACGCAGGGAGAAAAGATGATAGAATGAATCACAGGAAGATTACAATATAACGGAGTTGAAATTAATGTTAAAGAAAATCTCCTTCATGGTATCCATGCTGTTTTTTCTATTAGGAACGAATGTATTCGCACACTCCCATTTGGAAGATTCCTCTCCGAAAAATGGCGAGGTGATAACACAGGAGCTTAAAGAAATTACCCTTACCTTTGAAACAAATTTAGAACAGACTAGCACCTTTACAATGAAAAATCAAAACGGTACAGAAGTCCCTTTGTCACAGGTGACTGTTGATGGCAATAAATTAGTGGGAACGCCAACGGATAAATTAGAAAACGGAGGATATACTGTACATTGGAAGATTATTGGAATTGATGGCCATTTATTAGAAGGCGATATTCCATTTACGGTACAGCTGCCTGAGGTTCAAAAGGATGCGGCCTCAACTGAAGGCACTTCTACTGAGCAAACTTCAACGGAAAAGAGCGACAAAACTGATGATACTGCAGCAAAAGAACAGAAAGCTAAGAGTGCTGCTGTCATGGCAAAGAATGTTGAAACAGAAGGACCAACCTTTAAAAACTATGTGATCCCTGCCTCAGTCGGCCTTTTAATAGTCGTCGGCGCGGGAAGCTATTGGTTACTCTATAGAAGGAAGCGTGCTTAATGTTCATAGCGAATGTCCTTAGCGAAACCTTACTTTATTTGTGCTTTTCCATATTGTTAGGTAGTTTTATTTTACAGCTTGTTCCAGAAACGGCACGCCCTGAAATAAAAATCTCAAAAGGTCTATTGCTGACAGCAACTCTCGGAGTTGCTTTTCTTTCGTTTATTCCGGTTTTAAAAATCATTTTGTATTTGTATAAGGACCTTGGTTTAGGCATGACCGTTCAGTCTGTCATCCTCAACTTTGAGGTTGGGAAGTCTTGGGTTCGCACTGCAATAATCAGCTTCGTTCTGTTGATTTTTTTAATACCTATCCGTCTTGAGAAAAAGCGAATCTTTTCCTTTATAGGGCTTATCTTTACCATCATTTTAATTAATGTGCGTGGTTCAGCAAGTCATGCCAGCTCCATTGCGGGATGGCAGGGTTATTTCACCCATTCCACCCATTTTCTTGCCGTTTGCACATGGATAGGAATTCTTGTTACGGTCGGCTGGTTTTCAAAAAATCATGCCAATTGGCAGCGATTCTTAAAGTGGTTTACCCCGATGGCCGTCATTTGTTTAATCCTGATTGCTCTAACAGGATTTGACTTGATGAGCTATACGATGAATGAAGGTGACTATGTCAATTCATGGTCCTTATCTTGGGGACAAGCGCTCTTGCTTAAACATTTGGCTATAGTGCCGCTATTGGGCTTTGCTTTTATTAACAGTATCCTGATTCGAAAAAGACTATCAAGTGACGCGGCATTTAATCCGCTGCCTTGGGCGCGGCTTGAGAGTGTAGTCGTGTTATTGATATTTTCAATGACAGGGGCACTTGGACAGGAATCGCCGCCGCATAATATTCAATCAACGCTTTCCGAGTCAGGTTACTCACCGCTCTTTAGCTTTTTTCATTATGACAAAGCTGCATTTCCGCTGCATTTTTCACCGGGTCTCATGTCAGTTGGGCTTTTCATATTAGCATTCATTTTTTGGGGAATGATCGTCTTAACCTTTACCAAAAAAGCGCCAAAAATAATGTCCATTATCATGAGTATTCTGTTCATCCTTGCTGGATATTTAGCTTTAATGCTCGCTGTTTAATGCCCAATATAAAACTAGCGTGAACCGCTGATGTGGTTCACGCATTTTCTTAATGGCCACCGCTCCGCACATGGCTTACTGATAAGCCAACTGCCGCCTCATTAGCGGCGTTCCTCATATCCATAAAGCTTTCCTCCGCGTAGGCATGTTCGATGACATCCTTGTATTTTTTCTGAATTTCCGGCAGGCGGACCTTTAAGGAAGGGGTCAGTTCACCATCATCAACAGACCACTCCTTGCCAATAATGACCACCTTTTTTGGCTGCTCATACTTGGCAAACTTTTTCGTAAATTTGGCCACTTCCTTTAATAACAAGCGTTGTACTACCGGCTCTCCTAGCAGCTGTTCAATACTTCCAGAAAGCCCTTTCTTTTCTGCCCAAGGCAAAAGATTCTCCAGGCTAGGAGTGACCAAAGCAATGACATACTTTTTGTCCTGACCAACGAGGACCGCATTTGATATATATATGCTTTGGGTTATCGCATTTTCAACTGGCTGAGGAGCGACATTTTTTCCGGTCGTTAGGACAATAATCCGTTTTTTCCTGTCGACAATTTTTAGATAGCCTTCTTCATCGATGCTGCCGATATCTCCGGTCTTAAACCAGCCATCTTCGAATACCTCAGCAGTCGCTTCTTCATTCTTGTAATAGCCCTTCATAACACTTGGGCCTTTTACTAATACCTCGCCATCCGGGGCAATTTTGATCTCCAGATTCGGAAGCGGTTTGCCAACTGTCCCGACTTTTGAACGTACCATCGGATTTGCACAGACCACCGGCGCCGTTTCCGTCAGACCATAGCCTTCAAGTGCAGGAATATCAACAGCCCAGAAGAACTTGCCGATTTCTGGATTCAAAGCACCTCCCCCAGAAATAAGCCCTCTTACTCTGCCTCCAAGCTTATCTTTAACCTTTTTGTAGACAAGGGCATTGGCAATCTTCCAGCTGCGCTTGATTTCTTTAGGGAGAAAGCCTTCTTTCATAAAGTCATCAAAGCTTTTGCTTAAGTAATGCTCGTATTTTTTCAAACCCACTCCAATTGCCCATTTAAATATTTTCTTCCGTAATGGCGTACCGGATTCGACCATTTTTTGGGCAGTAGCATATACTCGTTCAAACAGGAGCGGCACGCTGACTAACACAGTTGGCCTGACCTCCAAAAGGTTTTCTTGAACCTTATCAATTCCTTCTGCATAAGCGATAGTTGAGCCAACTGATAATGGCATAAATTGCCCAGCCATCCGCTCGAACACATGTGACAACGGCAAATGGGAAAGCATCACATCGGATGGTCTTGCTTCAAGCACCCAGAATTGAACCCCTTCGATGTTAGCTAGTATATTGCCGTGGGACAGCATGGCTCCTTTCGGGCTGCCTGTTGTTCCTGACGTGTGGATAATTGTTGCGAGGTCGTCTCTGGTCATTTTATCCCAAATTGACTCCCAATTACCTAAGGGGTTAACAGAACCAAGTTGGGCCAAATGCTGCAATGATAATAGGGTGTCTTTTTCGGTGAAGTTATTAGGGGCAAAGATAAGCGCCGTTTTCATGGGAACGCTGCCATTTTGGAGCACCTTTTTTAAATAGTTTTCATCTTGTACAAAAATAAAAGTGCAATCGGCATTATTTAATATATACTCGATTTGATCATTTGGAAGAGTTGAGTGGATGGGTACGCTGACAGCCCCCAGACTTAAAATGGCCAAATCGGCTACCGGCCAGTAAGGGTTATTTTCTGATAATATTGCTATCTTATCATTTCGTTTTACACCAAGATGGGCAAGACCTGCTGCCACCTGTTTGACTTTTTCCCAAAAGGTAAAATAGCTAATTCCACGCCATATCCCATTCTGCTTCCATAAAAATGCATCCTTATCTGCGTAGCGGCTGGCAGTACGGGCAACGACTTCCACTAAATTTTTTGCTTTCATTGGTGCCCTCCTATCAAATTGAAATTTTAAAGAAAACCCGTTAAAATTACCGGGCCGCTTAATCTTACAAACTGTCTTTTACGTTATAATGACGAAGAATACTTTCAATCTTTAAGGCCTTACCCATATCCCCTTTAATTTTCAGCTTGCCGGTCATGAATGCCATCGTGCCGTTTAATTTGCCAAACATAAATTGTTGGAAGCTTTTCAAGGACATGATTAGCGTACTGTCAGCTGGTGTTTCAGAGCCTTCCTTAACCGCTGCTCTGCCATCCTGGAACCGCAGCTGGTATATGCCGCCATTATCACCTGTTATGTCAAATTGATAGTTTGCTTGGAAGCCTTCAATCGGACCGGAATTTCCATTCAATGTTTCCTCAATTTTTTTAAATAAATCTGCTAATGAATATTCTTCAATTGTTTTTGACATGATTATTCCCTCCTAAAATAGATATAAAGTATTAGTGGTCCGGAAGCTTTATTGGTATCATATTCTTCTCCGCCCAGAAGGTTCTGTTATTAAGTCAAAGCAGTCTTTTAACACCATCGTTATATTTAAAAGAAAACGATTGATCAGCTATACCTCCTTCATTTGAATGATGCTGAATTTTCAGATATTTTTATGATACCAATACGTACTCGTATTGTACAACCGAAAAAAATCGATGCTTTTCGACAATCTCCCTATGCATATGTTGTTTTCCATTGCATTCGTGCAAGAATGCAAAAAAAAGCACCCGTTTAATTGGTTAAATTAACGAATGCCGCGATAACTATTCTATTGAGAAGCCGGGCTAAATCATCATAATGGTAAGGAGTGTCATCCTTTCCTTTATAGTTTTGTACGACTACTTCATTAATTGCTCCAATCATGGCCTGGGAAACAATACGTAGTTCCGTCTCGGAAGCAGTTTCTGGAAGGTAGCCTCGAACCGTTTGAAACATCAGCTGCGCAAATCGGCGGTGGGCTTCACTTCTGGCCATTTCGACATCTTGGGAAACACCAACAGACTCCACCAGCATTAAATTAGCCACTTTCACGTCAGTAAAACAAATCTCTATATAGCGGCGGATTCCTACGTACGCCTTATAAGCTGTCCTGGTTTCCTTGTCACTGGCCAGGTTTACCTCTTGAAGTATTTCGGATGCCACCACGTCGAAGAGGCTGACCAATAATTCTTCCTTGCTGTTGAAATGCTGGTAAAAGGTTGTTTTTGAGATTCTTGCCATCTCAACAATATCAAGAACTGAGGTGTTTTTATAGCCCTCATTTGTAAATAGAACCAGTGAGGAATAAAGGATTTTCTCCTTCGCCTCCTTTGGCATTTCCGTAACAAAAAGCATCAATAAATCAGTCCAATCTATTTAATACCTGAGCATCTAAGTTGTCTTAATTTTAAAAGATATTTTTCTAATTAACAAGAAACAGCTTTTCAAAAAAATTCAGCTCCTATTAGTGGCCAACATAATTCGCATCAGGAATCAATTGCTGCCATTCTTTATAGGCAATAATTGTATCCCAATGGCCGGTTAGTTTTGCGACAACGATTACTATGAAAAACAGTGCAAGAAAACCAACAGGAATGAACCATTTATTTACCTTTTTGTTCACTACCGTCATGTTCAATGTATCCTTAATCGGGCATGCCTCAACACAGGACATACAGGCATTGCAATTTGGTGATGACACAACCTTTTTTGTATGAACTTTGATTCTTTGCGGGCATACCTTCGTACACATTTCGCAATTCGTACATGTATCTTCATTGCGGCGCACCTTTGTAATTCTGAATAGGGAGCCAAGGCCGATCATTGCGCCATATGGGCAAAGGAAGCGACACCAAAAGTTTCTGAAGAATAATGACAGGACAAAAATAACTAAGATTACCTTCAAAGCAAAACCGCCAATGTTTAAAAAGAACAGCAGCATTTTTACATCAGAAATTTTATTATACGGTTCATCTAAAAATGCCTTTGCCGCAAACGTCGGCATCGCAAGAATCATACTGATGAAGAAGTACAAGAGCAAATATTTTAACGGAGTTAAAATCCAAGTCAGCCATGTTGGTATCTCAAAATTCTTTTTAAAAAGCTTTCGTCCAAACCAGGCAGTTATTTCACTGACGGTTCCAACCGGACAGAACCAGCTGCAAAACGATTTGCGGAAGATAAAACCTGAACCAATGAAAAAGGTAAATAAGACAAGTCCTGCCGGGTGAATCTTATCAAATTCCCCACTTGTCAGCCATACCTTCAACGCTACCAAGGCGCTGATTGGAAGAAACCCCTCGACTGCCGATGGACGCTCAACAAAAGGCTTTTCACCAAGCGTTTCAAAATGCATATAAAACTGATAGAATCTTAATCCAACATATAATAAAAATAAAAAGAAAATTGCTTGAACAGCATATCGTGTTATTTGAACAGGCTTCCGTTTCAACTGTTTCTTGTACCAGGCAGTTGACTTCATAAAGTTCCCTCCGTTCCTCATATCCTAACTATAAGGAACAGGAAAATATGGATATGTGATATTAATCATCGCATTTATGTAATTCATAAAGCTGTCAAATTAACGACGAAATTCTGTCAAGTAATTTTTTTATTATTGCTAATAGTTATACAAAAAGCGCAAAAGATATAAATGGGGAACTGCAATTAGAAAAAGCATCTTAATGATAAAGGTGCCGGTGGATTTTTTGTTTCGCCGGCATCTTTTATATATAGCCTTCTTTATGCCTGTTTTTCGGATGAATTAATAGCAATAATGGAAAAATATCATTATTTATGATATGAATATAGATAGATAAGATGAAAGAGGTTGAAAAGGATGGATAATCAAACATCTAACTTTATTAAGGATATAATGATAAAAGATTTGGAATCAGGCAAGCACGATAAAATCGTGACCCGATTCCCGCCTGAACCAAACGGCTATTTACATATTGGCCATGCAAAATCCATCATCTTAAATTTTGGCCTGGCGGATGATTTTAACGGACTGACTAACTTGCGCTTTGATGACACGAATCCATTAAAAGAAGATATTGAATATGTAAACTCTATCAAAGAGGACGTCAAATGGCTCGGCTTTGAATGGGACGACTTATTATTTGCCTCCAACTATTTTGAAGAAATGTACAACCGCGCTGTCTTGTTAATCAAAAAAGGGCTTGCTTACGTTGATGACTTAAGTGCCGATGAAATTCGTGAATACCGGGGAACCCTGACAGAACCTGGTAAGGAAAGCCCGTATCGCGACCGTTCAATTGAAGAGAATCTTGACTTATTTGAACGAATGCGCGCTGGTGAGTTTAGTAACGGTGAAAAGGTTCTACGTGCGAAAATCGATATGGCTTCGCCGAATATTAACCTGCGCGACCCGGTTATTTACCGCATTTCTCACGCCACACATCATAATACAGGCGATAAATGGTGCATCTATCCGATGTATGCATTCGCTCATCCGCTCGAAGATGCAATTGAAGGTGTTACACACTCTATTTGTACGATTGAGTTCGAGGATCAGCGTCCACTTTATAATTGGGTTGTTGAACAATGTGAGATGGAGAACACACCACAGCAAATCGAATTTGGCCGCTTGAATTTAACCAATACCGTAATGAGCAAGCGGAAGCTGAAGCAGCTGGTTGATGAAGGGTTTGTTGATGGCTGGGATGACCCACGCATGCCGACCATTTCCGGAATGCGCAGAAGAGGCTTCACCCCTGAGTCCATCCGTGCGTTTGTACGAGAAACGGCTGTTACCAAAAATAATGCTACAGTTGATGTGGAGATGCTCGAGCACTTCGTCCGCGAGGATTTAAAATTAAAGGCGCCGCGGACAATGGGTATTATTAATCCATTAAAAGTGGTCATCACCAACTATCCTGAAGGACAAATTGAGCTTTTGGATGCAGAAATCAACCCGGAAAATCCGGATATGGGCATGCGGAAAATTCCATTTTCCCGCGAGATTTACATTGAGCAGGATGATTTTATGGAAAACCCGCCAGCAAAGTACTTCCGACTCTTCCCTGGCAATGAAGTCCGTCTGAAGCATGCATACTTCATCAAATGCGAAGAAATTGTCAAGGATGCAGATGGAAAAGTGGTTGAATTGCGTTGCACATATGATCCTGAAACTAAGAGCGGCACGGGCTTTACTGGAAGAAAAGTAAAGGGTACCATTCATTGGGTGGAAGCAACCCATTCCGTTCCTGCTGAATTCCGTCTTTACGAGCCGTTGATTTTGGACGAGACGGAGGAAGATGAAGGCGCAACTTTCCTTGATAAAGTGAATCCAAATTCGCTGGAAGTGCACCAAGGCTTTGTTGAGCCAAACATGAAGGAATGCCAGCCGCATGACAAATTCCAATTTTTCCGGCATGGTTATTTCAATGTTGATCCGAAGGATACCGCGTATGGTGAAAAGCTTGTGTTTAATAGGATTGTTTCCTTGAAAAGTTCGTTTAAACTTTAAATGAAAACTCGCCGATTAGCGAGTCCGATAGGACGATTCATGAAGCGTATTTGAATTTATGCTCTCATATTTAGAAATAAAAAGGCTGGCACAAAAATGTGTCAGCCTTTCATTTACTCTTACGATATTGGCACTTCTAGGATTATTTTTGTCCCATTCCCCGGGGATGTATTAATCGTCAGGGTTCCGCCGACCGACCTTGCTCGCTCATCCATACTGAAAAGGCCGACACCCGGAGACTGGTTCCCTAAATCAAACCCTTTTCCCTTATCTTCAACCATTACCCGGACAACATTGTCTATTTCCCTTACTGTTACGGAAGCATCTAAAACCTCCGCATATTTTCGAATGTTTGTCAGCGCCTCCTGGATAATCCGGTAAATGGTCAACTCAATGCTGATGTCGAGACGACGGTTCAATACACAATCAAAATAGACGTCAATATTATAATGATTGGAATACCGAGAAAGATAAGAACGAATCGCGGGAATTAAACCTAGGTCATCCAAGACGGACGGTCGGAGTTCCCAAGAGATTTCCCGGATTTCTTCAATTAACTGGGTCGCTTCCTCTTGCATCTGCTGCAAAAGCGAATGGTCCATCTCTGATAACAGACGGTTAATGGTAATCAGGTGACTGTATAGATTTTGTCCTATTCCGTCATGGAGATTCCGAGAAAAACGCTTTCTCTCCTCTTCTTGAACATCGATGATCCGTGCCATCATTTTTTTCAGTTCCTGCTCGACCCGCTTGCGTTCGGTAATTTCGTAGCGAATCGCCAAATACTGATATGGCCTGCCATTATCGTTTAAAAACGGAACAATCGTCGTATCAACCCAATAATAGGTACCATCTTTGGCTTTATTGCAAATCTCACCCTTCCAAACCTGACCGCTCCCAATTATTCTCCACATTGCTTTAAAAAACTCTTTGGAATGGTGTCCAGAATTGATGATGCGGTGATCCTGCCCAATCAGTTCTTCTCTTGAAAATTTGGAAATGAGACAAAACTGGTCGTTTACATATGTAATTATCCCCCTGGAATCGGTGATAGCAACAATTGAGGAGGCATCCAGGGCAAATTTGTAATCCATCAATTCATTTCTTGTTTGCTGTAAATCCTTGTCCATTTCCATCCCCCGCATCAAAATATTTGCTCCTTTAATAGCTGTTCCAGGGCTTCCGCTGAATCGGCCACCTTTTCCTGCTCTTCATCCAAAAAGGTATATTCTTCCCTTTTCCCGATGAGCAGCACTCCCTTTGGAACACCATTAAAAAATAAAGGGACCGCGTATGTAGAAACAAGTTTTTCAGCAAGCATGATGGGATAATCAGTCACTTTTCCAACAATACTGTTCGGAAAATCTGACATCAGCATCGGAGTGCCGCTAGAAATGATTTTTCCTGCGATTCCTTTTCCGAAACGGACTGTTATTCGTTTGTATTTATCGTTTAGATTTCCGGAAGCGTAATGCCACCTTACATCGGGTCCTGTTTCATTTTGCAGGGCAAGCCCGACAAAATCGCAACCGATCTCGGTTTTTAGCCGCTCACAAACCATAACCACTTCGAGGAGTTCTCTCAACTCTGACATTTATGCTCGTTCTCCTTAAATGCCATATCCCAATAACCCCTTCCTAACAGCATACTCGACCAGTTCAGGCCGGGTTTTCATCTGCAATTTCTCCATCAGATTGCTTTTATGTGTTTCAACTGTTTTAACACTGATGATTAACTGTTCGGCAATTTCTTTATTGGAGTATCCTTTGGCAATCAAGGTAAGCACTTCTTTTTCCCGTTCTGACAAAAGATTGTACGTATCATTGCCGTCCTGTTTCATGCCGGCTAAATACTCTTCCATTAACCGCTTTTGTGCAGAAGGATGCAGATAGGCATCGCCCCTGGCCACCGATTCAATTGCGGACATTAATTCATCATGCGGTGCGCTTTTTAAAATACAGCCGCTGGCGCCGCCTTGAATAGCCCGAAATAGGTATTCCTCATCATCATGCATCGTTAAAATTAAAATATTCACTTCAGGCATTTGCTTTTTTAATTCCGTTGTTGCAGTTAAGCCGTCTTTTCCATGCGGCATGCTTAGGTCCATGACGACTACAGTAGGTTTTAGCTTCAACGCTTTTTTAATGCCTTCGTTGCCTTCAGATGCTTCACCGACTACTTCCATTTCAGGATTCGTTTGCAGCAGCATTTTCAGGCCGCTTCTTACCACTGCGTGGTCATCAACTAACAGGATTCTTATCAATGTAAACTCTCCTTTAATTCGATAATGGAAGAGATATTTCTATCGATGTTCCTTCTCCTATTTTAGAGGATATCATACACTGCCCGCCAATTAGAAGCATTCTTTCCTTCATCGCCGCGAGCCCTGAGGAAGGCTCTTTTCCTTGGAGCTCTTCTGGTTGGAATCCTTTTCCAAAATCATGGATGGTAATTTTCAAAGCTTTTTCTTTCCAGAAAAAATTCATTTTCACAATGGACGTATCTGCGTATTTCGCAATGTTCATTAACGCTTCCTGACATACGCGAAATACGGCAATCCTTTGTTTCTCCGGGATTAATTTCCCCTCACCATTGGACTCTAACTCCACAAGTATGCCAAATGTTGAGGTATAACACCTAATATAGCTTTTCATGGCCGGCAGCAATCCAAGAGTTGTCAGGGCAGGCGGATGGAGTTCGACGGAAAGCAATCTGATTTCTTGGATTGTTTTTTCAATCAGTAAATTCATTTCCCGCATATAGTTTTTTCTGGATGGATCTTGTTCACCCGATGCAAGAAACTGTAAGCCTGTTAAAATACTATATAGGTTTTGGCCGACCCCTTCATGCAGATCATGCGCAATTCTTTTGATTTCCTCTTCTTGGGAGTCAATGATATATGTGCAAACATTCGGGTTAGTTTTTAATGAATCCATTTTTACCTGCCCTCCTATCTCTTTTAGTTCAGTTTGGGATTAAATATTTTGCAATTTTTGAGGACATATTTACTGGACTTTATAGCTGTTTTGTCCCTAGGAACATCTCTTACGGACATTTCTATCGAATTTTTATAGCATTTAGTCCTCAGGGTTACCTCTTTTATAAAAAAATTCAGGTTCTCCTAGAAGACCTGAACCTTTTTAAAAATATACGTTAACCCACTTTCCGTATCAGTAGCCGACCACAAACCAGTAGACTCATTTACCTGACTCGAGAGCGGCACAGCCAGAAAGTAAAATTTATCAAAGTAGAACCGGAGATGAGTTCCGTCCGGACACAGCTGCACCATTGTGATTGATTTCCTTACAACAGGTGCCTGGTCCCCGCCTTCACGGTCCTGAATGGCAATTTCAACTTCAGCACCAGCGAATCGCTCCTGTACTTTCTCGATATCAATGGACGCCACAGCTATTACATCCTCTCTTAACAGGGTAGATGAACATCTTGTAGCCCTGTAGGTACTCCCAGAACTTCTCCCCCGCGTTATCCTCGATAAACTTAATCGTTTCGTCCTCGGACAGCCAATTGCTCATCCCTTTAATTTCAGCGATAACCATTTCGGCACCTTCCACGAACTTTTCTTCGAGATACCAATTTAAACGTTTCTTGGCAAACAGTGTTTTCAGCAGTTCGTCAATCTCTATAGAAAATCCCCCTGTCTGCGGGCGAACAAAGCAGAAGTCAATATACGTTTCACTAGTCATTGACATTCACACCTTTTTTATAAATGATAAATGCGACAGGGAATAATACAACATTCACAACAGCAGCGATAATGGTATTTGTATAATTTTCGTAAAAATATTGATGCACCATGTATTGTGTAAAAATAATATTTAGCATCAGCACCACAAGCAGCAGACCGACTGGAATGTAACTACGCTTCATAACGCTTCACCCCCACGGCATATACAGCACCGTTTTCCACTTTCACATGGATTTCAGGCAATGGACGTCTTGGCGGGCCGGCAATTGGTGCACCTGTTTCAACATCAAATTTTCCGTGGTGGCAAGGGCACAGCATTTCGCCTTCATCCTTTTGCCAAAAAACTGGACATCTTAGATGCGTGCAGGCATTTTGGTACGCGACAAACTTCTTTTCCGATAAGCGAATCAAAATGGCGCTGTCGTGCTCGCCAGGAAAATGAAAATCAACAGCGTCACCGACAGGAACCTTGTCTAATTCGGCAATTTTATGCTTCGGATATTTTTTATCTCCTAAGCGGTTAAGCTCCTTCGCCGCCATGACACCCCAAGGAAGAGATGAAACGGCAAACACACCAGCTGCACCGACCAAGGTTTTCATGAACCCGCGGCGGTCTAGCTTTCTTTCATTGTTACGATTGATATTGTGAGTATAATTATCTTCATTGAACGGGATTTTATTATTTTTATCGCTCATGGTAATCCCTCCTAGAACAGTTTTGTGACGCCCTGCAGGATTCCAGGGAGATTCACTCGGACGTTAGTTTCGCCTTCTAAATATGGCATGCTGGTTACCCATTTGCCATTATCGAGGTTAAATTGCTTTTGTTTTGCTTCAATTTCTTCGTCTGTCAGCCATTGAAGTGTATTAGATGGACATACGCTCGCGCACATTGGCGGGATACCGTCCTTAGTGCGGTCAATGCAAAGGTCGCACTTATACATTAAATTCTGCTCCGTATCAAACTTTGGTATTCCATACGGACAGGCAATGGTACAGTTTTGGCAGCCAATACATTTTTCCACAAGAGCCGAAAGAACGGCTCCTGTTTCGTGAATTTGGATCGCTTGGGCAGGACAGCTTCGTGCACATGCCGGATTCACACAATGAAGGCACATTAGCGGCATCGTCTGCCGATTTTTAAGCGGATTTACATCGTATACATAGTTGCGGTTGCGCTGCTCGTGCCCTCCGCACTGTGTGCAGGCAGCCAAGCAGGAACGGCATCCGATACAGTTTTCCAGTTCAAGATATAACCTCTTTTTGACCACTTTATTGCACCTTCTTCATTTCTAGTTTTTCAATCTGTGCGGCACATGCCTTGAATTCCGGCATTTTTGAGATTGGATCAAGCGCGTCTATTGTTAGTAGATTAATAGATTGTTCATGTCCAAAATGGTACGGAACAAAGACTGTATCTTTACGGATAGCTTCGGTAATTTTCACTTTATATTCAGCCTCACCTCTGCGAGTGTAGAGGCGGACATATTCTTCATGTTCAATATTGTATTTTGCAGCTGTTTCCGGATGTACTTCTACATATGGCTCCGGACACATATCACGCAAGAATTGAATGCGGCGTGTTTGGTTACCGGATAAATAATGGAACACTACACGTCCGGTTGTTAAACGCAATGGATACTCAGTATCCGGCTCTTCTGCCGGCGGACGGTATGGAAGCGCACAAATTTTTGCCTTTCCGTCTGGATGATAGAATTTTTTATCCAAAAACATATGTGGTGTACCAGGATCTTTTTCATCACGGCAAGGCCAAAACACCCCGTCCTGCTTGTCGATTTTATCCCAAGTAGCACCGTAATAATCGGCGTATCCGCCTTTAGAAGCTAATCGGAACTCGTCTGCCACATCTCTGGCTGTTTTTAAGTGGGAGAAGTATTTGCCTCTGCCAATTCTTTCAGCCAGCTCTACCTGAATCTGCCAGTCAGGTTTTGATTCACCAAGCGGCTCTTGAGCTTTATTAATTTTAATTATCCGTCCTTCCAGGTTGGTAACTGTTCCTTCGTCCTCTGACCAAGTGACTGTAGGTAAAATGACATCCGCAAATTCTGCAGATTCTGAAAGATAGAAATCTGCACAAACCATGAAATCTAAGCTTTTCAGTGCCCTTCTAATAAAATTTTGATTTGGCGCTGAAACTGCTGGATTGGAGCAGAGTAAATACAAACCGCGAATGGTCTTTTGCTCCATTAACTGGAACATTTCTACTGCGGAAACACCCGGCTGCGGCATTTCTTCAGGAGTGATTCCCCAAACTTTACATACTTCCTCCACATGCTTAGGATTGGTGATTTTACGATAGCCTGGCAGCAGGTCAGATTTCTGGCCATGCTCACGGCCGCCTTGACCGTTACCTTGGCCGGTAAACGTCGCAACACCTGATTTTGGACGGCCGATCTTTCCTGTAACCAAAGCCATGTTAGTGTATCCAGAAACGTTATCGACCCCTTTATGCTGCTGTTCGATACCGCGGGCAAACATAACAACTGCGTTTGGTGCTTTGCCGTAAATTTCAGCAGCACGGATGATTTTTTCAACTGCTACGCCGGTAATTTGACTTGTATATTCTGGGGTGAATTGCTTCACCAGTTCTTTTGTTTCTTCAAAACCATTTGTATGCTGATTAACGAATTCTTCATCTACAAAGCCGTTTTGAATTAATAAATTTACAATTCCGTTTGCCAGCGCCAAGTCTGTTCCCGGTCTTAAATCCAAGTGAACATCAGCTCGTCTGGCAATCGGTGTTTCACGCGGGTCAGCCACGATTAGGTATCCGCCTCTTTCCTGTACGTTCCAAACACGGAACATAGAAGTTGGGTGACACTCCGCGGTGTTGCTGCCTGCAATAAATAAGCAATCTGATTCATGGATATCAGTCCATGGCAAAGTCGAACCGCGGTCTACACCGAAGGAGCGGAGGAATCCGCCGGCTGCGCTGGACATACAGAAGCGTCCATTATAGTCGATATAGCGGGTTTGCAAGGCAACCCGAGCAAACTTACCTGTTAAATAGCATTTTTCATTAGTCATCGATACACCGCTGAAGACAGACAATGTATCTTTGCCATATTTCTCTTGAAGCTCTTTGAACTTCCGCGCGATTAAATCATACGCTTCATCCCATGTTGCTTCTCGGAAGCCCTTATTAGTTCCTTTTAAGGAAGCATCATCACGAATCAATGGTCTTAAGATTCGGTCTGGATGGTTTGTCTGCTGGTAGGCGGTAACCCCTTTGGGACACATTTTGCCAACATTCACCGGCCAATCATAACGAGGCTCCACTCCAATAATTTTATTCGTTTTTGTATTCACCCTTAGGTTCATCCCGCACTGCATACCGCAATAAGCACAGTGTGTTTTGATTAATGTTTCATTTGGGTGGCGTACGTTTTCGATTTCTCTAAAAAATTTATCTCTTGGGGCTTTTTGGTTAACCTCTTGCATTCTGATTTGCCTCCTTGACCTTCACTTGATGGGTAGGGAATCCTGAGAATCTGGCGATACGGTACTTTCTGCGGCATGGCAGGCACAATTCCGCAAGATTAAAGCCGTCTTCCATGTTGAACTCCATGTTGTTAGTGCCCAATACTTGAATAATATCGTTCGATTGTTCAACTGACACAAATTTATCTCCGCACACTTTACATTCTTTCATATGCTGTTCTCCATAATGTTCACGATAGTTTCTTGCAAACACACTCATTGGACGGAACGGAATGTGAGCAAGTTTACCAAATGGCAGGTAGATTAGCGTTACGATAACTGAAAACTGGTGAATCAGCGACATTTGCGGCTGCATCCATCCATGCAAGAATACGTTTTGGACTGTTAAAAGTAACCCTGTTACAGAAATAAATATCAACAGGTAGAGCGGTAAGAAATCATACATGAATTTTTGTTCTGCTCGTGCCTGCATATTTTTCATACGGCGGTATAGCGCCATGCAGACACCTGTAATGACCATGATGGCTGAAATATTTAAAGCATTATACGAAAACCATGCGATGATTCCGTCTGCTTTAATCCGCACTAAGTCTATTCCCATCAACACAACTGTGTAGTAGCCGTTACCATCCATATTAAAGTACATCCAGCTGAATACGAGCGGAAAGGTAACTAAACAAGCAAGCACGCAGCCCCAGCCGATTAATACGTGCTGCAGCCAGCGATAAAATCCGCGTTTTTTGATGAAGTCATAAATCGCTAAGTGACTCACTGCTGTTTTTGGAGTGCTTTTTCTAAAAAGAAGTTTTATACCTTTTTTAATAATAATTTTTGTTGGCGGTCTTTCACCCCAGGAAATAAAGCGATAAAAGAAACCTCCGAGGAACGTCAAAGTTCCCACCATATATCCATAAAGGTTTAAGTCGATATGTGTAAACATTCTTGTACCGATAAACACTAAAACCGCAAGTCCGACCACAGTTAAAAACATCGATTTGGCAAAATGGGAAGCAAATGCATTATTGATGGAATGGTCCCGTTTTTTAGCCGTTGTAATTGTTGACTCCATTTTCTTGATCCTCCTCAAAAAAATAACACTATCGTTTTCTTACTGTTATTGTAAGAAAAACAATAGTGTTATCTTTATCAGGGAACTCCCCCATCTAGGGGGGAAAAAACCCTTATCTATATCGAATTTTGACAAAACTTCGTCACAAATAGAAAAGCGGAAGCGCCTTGACTTAGGACTGGAGCTAGACATTTTGCTTTTTGATGTACTTTTTATGCCACGAATAAAGAAGCAGCAGAAGCCCGATTATTAATTGCAGCGTTGACAAGGATGCATCCCAGAAATGATAAGTGGACGGTCCATAGCCAAAACAGTGATGTATCGTAGTCATTGCATATACCATTTGCGGGAGGTAATAACCGATAAATAACGATAACGTCAGCCCCACACCCAGCACATAAAATACGGTATAAGTTATAACTGTCCGCTTTTCCTCTTCAAAGATAACCTCAGTTTGTCGGGCAGGTCTACGAAATCTAAACCAGTTTCGAAAAACCTGCTGGGCATTTTCCATAAGATTGTAAGCACCCGTCGAATTTTCAAATACATAATATAAATCTGTTTTCATATAGATGCAGCACTGATAAATCATCCGAATAAAGGTATCTAATACAACAACCTTTAGCACACTCAGGAAAATCCCTGACACGTCTTCGAAAATCAACTGACCTAGCAGTGCTGCAAAAAGAACGAATGTATCAAAACAAAGCCCCGCCAAATATAAAACATTTCGGTCTTTTGAAGGTAGTTTCCAAACGGATGACATATCTGTTTCGAAAACGACTAGGAAAAGGCGGTGTCCGATTGTTAATTTCGTAGGAAGCCGGTAAGCCCTCATAGCCAGTACATGCCCAAATTCATGAAGCAACACAAAACAGAAGGATAAAACGAGCCATGCGGGGATGTTCAGCACCATTAAATCGAAAATAAAGATATCCTTAAAATTGGGAAATAAGGATGGGTGAGTTAGAAAAAGGCAAACGTTGATGAAAAATAAGGCTGCATAAACTGTATAAGCTGCTTTGTTGAAAAAGAATATTCCCAACTTAGGAGAAATCCACTCAAAGCCAAAGTTTTCTTGCTTCCTTTCTGGAGCAGCAAGTTTCACACCATCCATTTCGACAACCAATTGCAGTTCGAGAAGTTGTTCGGCAAAATCGAGTAAATCAACCTTTTCATGAGGATACTTGCTTTTAAGCCGGCTTTCAATGTCACCTAACTGATAGCCTTCGATGATTAAATGAATAGCATCGATACAAACCTCCGGCATTTCATAAAATTCCCCGGAGCCGGTATTTTCTACTATATAATTCTTTTTATCTTTACGAATTTCAATTGAGACTAATACAAGATGCGAATCGAGTGTAAGGTTCATATTAACACCCTTTATCCTTTGCATTATTTTTAAATAAAGAAGGATGCCTAGCTCATTGCCAGCATCCCTTTCGCTTTAACTTAAGGCTTAATCCCGAACCAAGCACACCAATAGCAAGTTACTTTGACTTTCTTAAGCTTACGTATTTTCATGGTTCCACCTCCTTAAGTAATTCCCATTTTTTGTTCCATGGATAACTATCATGAAATTTGACCCAAGCAGGAAAAACCTTCATAAACTCTTCCACAAGCTTGGGATCAAACTGGGAACCATTCCCATCCAAAATACGTTTATACGCTTCTTCTAAAGGGAGTGCAGCACGATATGATCTAGATGACGTCATGGCATCAAATGCATCTGCAATAGCTGTAACTCTAGCTAAAATAGGAATTTCATCCCCTTTAAGCCCCCGAGGATATCCTTTTCCATCCCAACGCTCATGGTGAGATTCGATTACACAGATACAATCCTTTATTCCCTCTACATCTTTTACTGCATTAGCACCTACTTCAGGATGAAGCTTAATAATTTCATATTCTTCTTGAGTTAATTTTCCCGGTTTCATCAAAATGGAATCAGGAATATGAACTTTACCAATATCATGTAGTAAGCATGCGCAATAAAAAGATTTTTGCTCATCCTTTGAAAATTTTCCGATTTGCTGTGCTAATAATAAGGCATAACTGGCAACTCTTTCACTATGTCCTCTTGTATAAGGATCCTTTAATTCTAAAGTTGCAATTACGCCTTTTACAATTCCTTGTAACTGGTTATCGAACGAATTACTTATTGAACGAACATACCCCTGAAAGCGTACTAATAAAAAGAAGGACATAACCGATAAAATAACAACTAATATAATTGGCATTATAATAAACGAAGTCTTTAATATTACGCCAATTAAAATATACTTTGCTACTACACCTAAACTGACTAACCAAAAATAGTTTGTATTCAAGAAAAGTGGTAAAGATAAAAACAAAAAAACCTCGACTAAATTACCACTAGTATATGAATCCCCGCGCCCGTAATAAGTTAATATATCGACTATAAAAGAGGTAAATAAGTAACAAATAAAAAAAACATATTTTAATTTATGTTGCTTATTTACTTTGTTGATATAATAGATAACGGGAATTAGAAATAATAATACAATATAATTAATTAACCAAAAATTGCTTGGAAAACCGCTCTTTTTATGTGTAATAAAAGCTGGAAGGAGATAATAATTAAAAATATCGTATCCTATGAAAATTAAATAGAAAAATAAAAGAAACCATTTGACAGTGCGCCGTTCTTCATGTGGTAACATAAAACCCTCCAAATTATCTATCATATGCAGGTAATGGGTAATATGGCAGATAAACAGAATTCAAAATCCACTTTACATAAAATGACAAAAACTATAAAAATTCCGTATTCTTCTTCATTATATATCATCAATTAATCCCTTGAAACATTTTATTTTGTTGATTTTTGTACAATCGAAGAACTACTTTTTTGCAAAATTATTCTGGGAAATAGGTAAAAAAAGTGTTACTTTTGTCCCATATCCATTTTTACTTTCCACTTTCATTTCCCCTTTATGGTCTTGGATAATTCTTTTTGTTACCATTAATCCCAAACCTGTCCCATTTTTTTTCGTTGTAAAGAATGGTTTCCCTATATTTTTAATGGTTTCTTCCGTAATTCCGCTGCCCTCATCTTCAATAAATATTGAAAGCTTTTGTTCTTTACTCAGCAATTGGAGGTAAATTTTAATCTTTCCACCATCCGGCATAGCCTCAATCGAATTCTTCAATAAATTTATAAATACTTGCTTTAACTGTTTTTCATCACATTGAATTTGTGGGATTGTCTCTTCAATAATTGTCTCCACTTTCACATCTTGTGCATTAGTCTGCTGACTGGTTAATGCAACAGTATAGTTAATTATTTCTTTAATATCTACATTACTAAATTCAGTTGCTCTCGGTTTTCCCAGATACATCAGGTCGTCAACTATGGAATTAATTCTATCAATCTCTTGGATCATAATCGGATAAAACTTGCTGCTACTTGGGTTGGATTCAAATTGCAATTGCGTAAACCCCTTCAATGATGATAACGGGTTGCGAATTTCATGCCCTATGGCCGCAGCCATTTGCCCAATAACTGCTAGTTTTTCCTTTTGACGAAGTTCTTCATGAACTACCATTAAAGAATTCAGGTAGGAATAAAATCGAATTAAAAGGATAAAAGCAATTGCAGCAATTACCATGCTGATAATAATAGGAGGTAAGACATTAGTTGTCTGTAATATCAATCCCAACAAAATATATTTCCCCACAATACCTATTGATGTTGTCCAAAAATACTTTTTATTAACAAATACTGGAGAAAAAATAAGAAATAAAAGCTCAACCACATTTCCTGACGCAAAAGTGCGGGAAGTCCCATAGTACCTTAAAAAATTATCGATAATATCGATTAAAATATAGCTAATCAAGAAAAAATACTTAACCACATACGGTTCTTTCTTTTTAATGAGATAAATTGACACTGGTAATAATATAAGAACCAATGGATAAATCCATATACCTAGTCCACTATTTAGCAATTCGAAGTTTCCGTAATCAGTATATTTCGGCAATAAAATATTCCAAGCAAGTTCATATATGATAAAGAAGAAATAGAATAGCCACAAAAATAACTTAATAGCCTTTTTTTCTTCAAATATTAGCTTTGGACTTTTGCTGCTTATTTCCATGAGTGTTCTCCTTAACCTAGATACTATTCTAAAAATTCTAAATTATGTTCATTCCCCATACTATTTTACCATTTTTTTAGAATAACATTATAAAAAAAATGAAAAATACGATGATTTTCGACATTTAGTTATTGGGAAAATTTAAAGGGGAGTCCCATTTGATTGGAACTCCCCTTTATATTAGCTGACCTTTTTCAATTGACCAAATGAATTATTTAATGTCGAATGCTTTCGTCCATAGCCGAAGTAGACGAACAATCCAATTACCAGCCATACACCAAAACTAATCCATGTTATAGCCGGCAGCTGCACCGCTAAATATCCGCAGAACAAGAATGCCAAAATCGGAATATACGGTACAAACGGGACTTTGAAGCCGGTTTTAGGTACTTGGTTGTTTTTTCGAAGATATAAAATCCCAACTGAAACTGTCATGAACGCGAACAAGGTTCCAATGTTAGTTAATTCAGCCAGTTTGCTTAATGGAACAAATCCAGCAATAACAGATACCAATAAACAAATGATCCAAGAGTTTACAACCGGCGTTTGTTTCTTTTCATCTACCTGGGAAAACACCTTTGGCAGCAGTCCGTCACGACCGATTGCATAGAAAAGACGGGATTGTCCGTAAAGTAAAACTAGAAGTACCGTTGTAATCCCTGTAATTGCCCCAATTGAAATGAAACCGGCAACCCAATCCTGATGGATATAGGTTAAGGCAAAGGCAACCGGGTTTTTCACCCCCAACAGATTGTAAGGTACAATTCCCGTTAGGATAGCAGAAACTACAATATATAAAACCGTACAAACTAGCAGTGAAGCAATGATACCTATTGGCATGTTGCGCTGCGGGTTTTTAACTTCCTCAGCAGCTGTCGATACAGCATCAAAGCCAATATATGCAAAGAAAATCGTGGCCGCTCCAGTTGCTACACCTGAGAACCCAAATGGCATAAAAGGAGTCCAGTTAGCTGGCTTTACATACCATACACCAACACCAATAAATAACAGAACAACAGCGAGTTTGATAATTACCATGATGTTATTTAATCGAGTAGATTTCTTTGCCCCCTGCGATAAAAGCAAAGTAAGTAAAAAGACGATGATGATGGCAGGAATGTCAACAAATGTTCCGTTTGCCGGGTCAAATGCACTTGTTATGGATTTCGGAAAATGAATCCCAAACCCCGCAAGCAGACCTTGGAAATAGCCAGACCAGCCGCTTGCGACCGCTGCTGATGCAAAGCCGTATTCCAGAATTAAATCCCAGCCCAAGATCCACGCGATTAATTCTCCAAAGGTTGCGTAGCTGTAGGTATAGGCACTTCCGGAAACCGGTACATTTGAAGCAAATTCCGCATAACAAAGTGCGGCAAAAATGCAGGCTAAACCTGATAAGATAAAAGAAATAATAAGAGCTGGCCCAGCGTGTTCCGCAGCAGCCACCCCAGTGACAACAAAAATTCCGGTCCCGATAATAGCCCCTATCCCAAGCATTGTTAAGTCAAAGGCCCCCAGTTCCTTCCTTAAGGCAGCACCTTTTTTCCCTGATTCCTGGATCAGTTCCTGAATTGATTTCTTCCTAAATAAGTCCATTTATTATATAAACCTCCTCGAAGCAAACGTTCGAATCTTCTGAAAATACAAATAAAATTTACATCGGTATAATATAATCTTTTTAATGAAAAAGCAATATTTTTTTATAAAATAAAAAAATGGTAATATTACACTGGTAATATACTTGATTTACATTGCATTAACATAAAAGAAAACTTATTACTATTCATATTTTTCTTTATTTTGATATAGTTTACTTAAATAAAAAACAGATGACATCAAACGAACTTGATGTCATCTGTTTTTACATTTACATTAAGAAAATTAACGGCACTTTCCTTCTTATGTTGAAAATTTGTTGACAGGAAAGGCGGTTTTCTTCTCTGGAAATCTTTACGACGTCAACGGCATTTGCCGGTAAAGGTTCCATAGTATACATAGCATTTGCGATCTTCATCAATCTCCCTTGAGTCCATCGCAAATTCTAAAAACTTTTCTCCCTTTCTTATATAGATGATATCTGAATGTAGGGCAGCCAGCACTTCGTCGTGCTCCCAAATATCTTTCTGGTCCATTAAAATGCTCCCCTGTTCGGTTAGTTCCCTTATCTCAAATCCAATATGCGAATGATATTTTTCGAGCGTCTCATTGCGGAATTCTTCTTTTTCAACATAATTGACTGCCGTTCCGTCTGGGTCAAGTGCGGTAGCGGTAACCTTGTACCCTTCATTGTTTTTTACAAAATATTCACAGGTCATTCGCGCGGCTGCTTCCGATCTGCCCCGTAAAATCTGGGATGCTTTTTTTCATGCTTGTTGATAGGTATTTGGGCGTTAAAAACTTTTCAAAACAACCGAAGCATCGGTTTTTCATCTGATTCAGGCGTTATGCCCCTTCACCAAATCGATTAAAATAACGGATTCGATTGCACGGGAATCCATATATCTGTTTGTTCAAGCTGTCCGGCTAGAGCATACAATAAATCTTCCCGTCCTCGGGCAGCCATGAATTGTACTCCGACCGGCAGTCCATCCGGGGTGAGATGCACCGGAACTGTCATCGCGGGCTGACCGGTTAAATTGGCAAGCTGTGTAAAAGGAGTTCTCTTAAGATTATTTTCCGCTACCTGTTCGACCGTGCCGGCCTTCTTCAAAATACCGCTCAGGGATAGCTTCCCTGCAGCAGTCATCGCCAGTTTTTCTGAAGCAGTTGGCTCGAGTTCCCCGATTTTTGCCGGAGGGAAGGCGGTTGTTGGCGTCATAAAGAAGTCGTATGTTTCATGAAAGGCCTCCATCGCAATGGCGGCATTGTCCCATTCGCGAATACTTAAAACTATTTCGTCAGCAGATGTTGCCTTTCCTACTAACCCTAAAATCCAAGTAGGCAACTCTACATCGCTCATCTTCGCTTTCCGGCCAAGGACATCTTCTAAAGATGTCAATGTAGCAGCCACTTCCCCGAAATACATCGTTAAATAGCTTTTTGCAAGTTTCCTGCCGTCCACAGCCGGACCGATTTCGACCACATTATGACCCATTGATTCCAGCAGCCTTGCTGTTTTATAGACTGCCTCCTGACATTCTTTGTGAACCTCCGCTCCTAAGGGAGACCGGATTGAAAAAGCAATCGTTAATTTCTCTGCTGGCCCGCCCTGTACCTGCTGTAAGTAGGAGCCTTCAAATGGCGGGGCATGAAAGGCAGCCGCTTTTTCGTAAATCTTAATTTCATCAAGCATCGCCGCACTATCTCTTACCGTTCTTGATAGGATATGGTCAACAGATGCCCCCTGCCATAGACGGCCGAAAACGGGACCGACCGGCGTCCTGCCTCTTGTTGGCTTCATCCCAAAAAGCCCGCAATAAGAACCTGGAATCCGAATCGACCCGCCGCCATCATTCGCTCCAGCAATCGGTACCATCCCCGTTGCAACCGCCGCTGCCGAACCGCCGCTCGAACCGCCCGGTGTATGCCCTAGATTCCATGGATTTCGGGTAGGTCCATAATACTTCGGCTCGGTAATGCCCATTAAAGCGAATTCCGGTACATTCGTCTGCCCGACTAATATTGCACCCGTCTTACGCACTTGCTTTACATAAATGGAGTCTGCTTTTGCCCGGTAGTCCTGATACGCCCTGGAACCAGCTGTAATCTTCTCCCCTTTCACTTCTTGAGCAATATCCTTTAACAGCATCGGAACACCTGCAAAGGTCCCCTCTAAATTAACATTTTCCGCTTGTTTTTCAGCCTTTTCGTAAAATTTATTAATAACAGCGTTAAGCTTTGGGTTATGTTCCTCAATAGCTTTGATGGCTTCCGAAAGCACCTCAGCCGGTTTCACTTCTTTCTTTTTTATCAACCCCGCCAATCCAAGTCCGTCATATTCCTTATAATGAAAACCTTCCATCCAGTCCCCCTCCTTTTATATAAATACTTCTATTTACTAACCAAATACCCTTTTTATAGAAATTCTTTAAAAAGGCGGAAACCACGAAGTCATTTTCACATAACTATTGACAAACTACAGCTAACCATGTATTATTAATTCTCACGCTTTTCATTTGTGTAACTTGAAATAAATGGAGAATACACAATGTAAGAATTTTACTGGCTTTTCACTCGTGTTTTTTCGGAACGACTTATTCACACTGGAACGGCCTCGGAGCCGTAAGGATGTTAGAGAGGTAGGGCTGACATCGTTTAGGTTTATAAAACCTACTGGTGGAAATTGTACCGCGGCATATTTAATTAAGAAATATTTAAATTTTTACATTAAGACAGCATAATGAACTTGCAGTAATTCAAGTTACGATAAATCCTAAATAAGCAAAAGAAGGCAGGGGAGCTATTCCTCTGCCTTCGTCCAATTTTCGGGATACTATTGGATCACTATCGCTTGTTTGCCCATTTGCTCCCAGGCATTGATAAAGTTTTCGCGGTTTAACTTTTTATTCTTTGTACCGTATGGGTCATTGATGTAGATGTAGGACTGGTCGTAGCCGGTGATGACTACGCTGTGTTCGCTGAAGGTGATATCGATTTTTCCCTCTGGGGTATTCCAGGTTTGAAATACGTTTACTGGAGCATAGTTTACGGTCGTGATAATCCATACTGGATGTCCTTGGTTTACTTTTTTCAACAGGTCTGTAAATGGACTGCCCGTTAAATTTATGGCACGTTCCCCAGCATATTTTTTTGCAAGCTCGTAAACGGGGCCATTGTACACCCCAAGTCCCGGCCCGTGTGCCATATCTCCAACAAATCCGGTATTTGGATTTCCTTTTAGACCATTTCTGTAAGTAAACGGAACTGTTTTAATATTTTCAGCAAGTTCATTTTTAGTCACTTTGATTCCATTATATTGCATTACCATTGCAAGGCTTGTCACTTCACAGCCATTATAGAGCAGCGGCTTATCCATTTGATTAATCAACGGGACATCAAGCAGTCTGCTCTCAGGTAAAATAGGACTATCTTTTTGAAGCGCTATCTGGCGTGTTTTTAGAGGCGGTGCTTCCAAAATCGATTCTGTTGCCGATCTAATTGCTTGAACCCCAATGATGGTTTTTGTACCAAAAAGAGTCGCTATGATAACAATAAGAACAATAATCGTTTTCTTCATATTTGAAATACCTTTCCTGTAATCTTTTCAATTTAAATATTGTACTAATATATTAATATATTACTATACCAAACATTAAAAGAACCTAAAAGAGGAAAAGTTTCCAAATGAAATCCAGAGGCTGTATCAGATATTAAGATAGATGAAAGGACAGCCTCTTAGAAAAAATTTATATTTTCACCTTTCTTTCATTGATTTTCCGGATCACTTGGTTGATCACTTCGGAGAAAACTAACCCAAAAGCGATGGTGCCCGCAAGCATCAAAACCTGAGCAGCAGACCCAAGTGCCGTGTTATAATTCTCCTCCACAAAATTTCTCATGGCATTATATGCGAGTCCCCCCGGAACTAATGGAATAATTCCCGCAACACTAAAAATAATCACAGGGGTTTTATATAACTTTGCCAATTCCTGGCTAAGTACAGCTATAAAGATCGTCGCCAGTAATGTCCCTAAAACAGGATCATCATAATACCCATCTACAAGATAATAAACCAGCCAGCCGCCTGCACCAATCAAACCACATTTCACTAAGGTATTCTTTGGTGCATTAAATAGGATGCCAAATGCCCCTGTTGCAATAAAGCTGGTTATAACCTGAGCTAAAATATCCACTTTCCCAAGACCTCACTCACAAGAATTTCAGTATTACGGCAATTCCAGCCCCAATGGCAAAGGCTGTTAGAAACGCTTCGGCACCTTTTGATAATCCGGAAACCAGGTGACCTGCCATTAAGTCTCTAATGGCGTTGGTCACTAATAAGCCGGGAACTAACGGCATGACTGACCCAATGATGATTTTATCCAGTTGATGGCCAACGCCGATTATTACAAAAAGCAAGGAAAGTAGCCCAATCACGAATGAAGCCAGAAACTCAGAGAAAAACTTGATCGGCACGAAGCGATGGAAATAAACAAAACTTAAATAACCTGCACCACCGGCAATCATTGAAGGCAAAAAATCATTCCATTCTCCCATAAACATAATCATAAAACAACCGCTTGCCAAAGAGGCTGCCGCGACCTGTATCCTGAATGGGAAGAAAAGGTCCTTGTCTTCAATTTCCTTTAGCTGTTTCATCGCCTCTTTACTATCCAAATCACCGTTTGATATTTTTCGAGAAATACTATTCACGATAGCGACCTTCTCTAAATCTGTCGAACGCTCTGAAATTCTGATCAGCTTGGTTTTTGTAGGTTCGGACCCTTCAGCGGAAAAAATAATGCCTGTTGGCGTAACATAGCTATGTGACTTTTCAATCCCGAACGAGGCTGCCATCCGCATCATTGTATCTTCCACCCGATAGGTCTCCCCGCCGCTCTGCAGCATAATCTTCCCCGCAAGAAGACAAACCTCCATGATTTCATACGTTCGTTCTGATTCATTATTCATCTATATCTCACCACATCAATTTCAACATTTGATTAATAGTTTAATTCAAAAACAAGTTTTAAGGCAATTTTCACTCCGTTTATGATTAATTTTTACTATTTTTAAAAAATTCACAAAAATTCTCTTGAATACAAAAAAGAATGAAATATAATAGTATTGATTTTAATCGTGAAAGGTGGGAATATCAATGAAAGCGCTTAAATCGGTTTTGATCTGGGGAGTCATCGCCGCCCTAGGAGCAGCAGGTTTTGCAGTCATGGCCTTAAACAGAGGCGAAAGCATCAGTGCCATTTGGCTGTTAACAGCAGCTGTCTGCGTGTATGCCATTGCTTATCGTTTTTACAGCAAGTTTATCGCGGAAAAAGTCTTTCAATTAAACGATAAAAGGAAAACCCCTGCTGAAATTCATAACGACGGAAAAGATTTTGTTCCAACCAACAAATGGGTTTTATTTGGTCACCATTTCGCTGCTATTGCCGGTGCAGGTCCCTTAGTTGGTCCTATTCTCGCAGCCCAAATGGGATATTTGCCTGGAACTCTTTGGATTGTCGTTGGTGTTGTTTTGGCCGGTGCTGTTCAAGACTTTGTTATTCTTTTCGCATCCATGCGCCGTAATGGTAAATCACTCGGTGAAATGATTAAAGAAGAAATGGGCAAAGTTACAGGTGTCATTGCGATGATTGGGATTTTAGGAATCATGGTTATTTTATTAGCGGTTTTAGCCCTCGTCGTCGTAAAAGCGCTTGTAGGAAGCCCTTGGGGAATGTTCACGATCGCAGCAACGATTCCGATTGCAATATTAATGGGAATTTACATGCGGTTTATCCGTCCGGGCCGCGTTGGCGAAGCATCCATCATCGGTATTGTTTTACTATTACTTGCGTTAGTTTTCGGACAGACAGTTGCCGAGAATCCAACGTTAGCAGCCATGTTTACGTTTAAAGGCGAAGCCATTGCGATTATGATGATTGTTTATGGTTTTGTTGCATCAGTATTGCCAGTATGGCTGCTGCTTGCACCGCGCGACTACTTAAGTACGTTCTTAAAAGTTGGCACAATTATGGGACTGGCCATTGGTATTGTCGTAGTTGCTCCACATTTGGAAATGCCTGGTGTAACGAACTTTATTGATGGAACTGGACCAGTATTTGCAGGAAACCTCTTTCCGTTCTTATTTATTACTATTGCCTGCGGTTCTGTATCCGGATTCCATGCCTTAGTTTCCTCCGGTACAACGCCTAAGATGATTGAAACGGAATCACACGCCCGTCCAATCGGCTATGGTGCGATGCTGACAGAATCGTTTGTTGCCGTTATGGCGATGATTGCTGCCTGTGTGCTGCATCCTGGTGTATATTTTGCAATTAACAGTCCAGCAGCCTTAATCGGAACTGACGTTACCCAAGCTGCTTCTGTTGTATCCAGCTGGGGCTTTACGGTCTCTCCTCAAGATTTAGCGAATTATGCTAAGGATGTAGGGGAAGCTTCGATTCTCTCGAGAACTGGCGGTGCCCCGACCCTAGCGATTGGTATGGCGGTTATTTTCTCAAAAGTCATCGGTGGAAAGGCATTAATGGCATTTTGGTACCATTTTGCGATTCTTTTCGAAGCATTGTTCATCTTAACAACGATAGATGCCGGCACTCGTGTTGGCCGCTTTATGATCCAGGATATTTTAGGGACTGTTTATAAACCATTTGCGAAAACTGAAGCGCTGTTTCCAAATCTTATTGCAACCGCTTTATGCGTTCTTTTCTGGGGTTACTTCCTGTATCAAGGTGTTATTGACCCGCTTGGCGGCATTAATACATTATGGCCGCTGTTCGGTATAGCCAACCAAATGCTGGCTGGAATCGCCCTGCTCTTTGGAACTACGATTCTCTTTAAAATGGGCAAAAAAGCGTATGCATGGGTTACCCTGCTGCCGACCGCTTGGCTGTTAATCGTTACGCTAACAGCAGGCTGGCAAAAGCTATTCCATGAAAATCCAAAAATCGGCTTCCTTGCTCATGCCAAGATTTTCAAAGAGGCAAATGATGCCGGCAAGGTTCTGGCACCAGCAACTTCTCCAGGACAAATGAATCAGGTACTGATCAATGATTACGTGGATGCCACACTAACGGCCATTTTCATGGTTGTTGTCATATTGGTATTAATCGCGGCTATTCGAATTTGGCTGCAGGTGTTAAACGGAAAAAAATTACCGGTACACGAAGAACCTTTTATACCTCGTACCGAAGGGGATTTGAAGAAATATGCTTAGTCGCTTGAGAAAGCTAAACGCTTACCGTAAGCAATTTGTTAGTTTGCTGGTTGGGGTTCCAAGCTATGAAACATATGTAGCCCATATGGAATCACACCATCCTGACGAGCCGATTAAAACTCGGAAGGAATTCTTCTGCGAGGCTCAGGATGCGCGTTACAATGCAAAGGGCGGTAAAGTTTCACGCTGCTGTTAAAACAGACAAAACAGCCTAATACCCGAGGACGGGTTTTTAGGCTGTTTTTTTATTAATTGGCGGCAGTAATTGCGGAAAGTTTAATTTAGATCCAGCGGTCTCAGCTTTTCTTCTATCTCTTTTCGGCGAGTCTCCAAAAATGGCGGCAGTGCCAGCTTTTGACCCATTGTTTCCATCGGTTCATCTTTTGCAAAGCCTGGCTCATCTGTTGATAATTCAAACAAAATGCCATTTGGTTCTCTGAAATATAGTGCTTTAAAATAGTAACGTTCTACTTTTCCTGAGTTCGGCAAACGATAATCCTTTAAACGTTGTGCCCATTGATTATATTCATCTTCATTTGGAACGCGGAAAGCAACATGATGAACTCCCCCACGGCCTAATCGGGCTTTTGGCAAATCAGGCCTTCTTTCAATATGCACTTCTGCACCACTGCCTCCTTCACCTGTTGCATAAACTAATATTTCAGGAAAATCTCCTTCAAGTGATGGGTATGATCCCACATATCGAAACCCCATTACTTCAGTTAGCACACCAACAGTTGGTTCGGCAACCCCAACAGTGAGGGTAACAGGCCCTAAACCTATAATGGCGTGTTCCGTTGGAATATCTTCCCTTATCCAAGGAACCCCCGGCCTAACACCTTCTTCACCATTATCGGCGACAAGTATTAAACGAGTCCCATCGAAATCCTTGAAGGCTAATGTATCTCGATTTGCTCTTTTTTCAATATTATCATGTTGTACACCTGCTTGTTTTAATCGTTCCTTCCAAAACAATAAAGAATTGGTTGTTGGAACTCTTAAGGATACAGTGGAAATATCTGAAGTTCCCCTATATGAACTTCCAAGATTAGGAATGTCAAAAAAGGTCACCTCAGTACCGGGATTTCCTTCTCCATCCGCATAGAAAAGATGATAAGACGATGTATCATCTTGGTTTACCGTTTTCTTCACCAATCGCATTCCTAAGATTTTTGTATAAAACTCATAATTTTTTTCTGCATTTCCGGTCAAAATCGATACATGATGTAACCCTAAAAGTTTCATTTCTTCCACTCCTTACACTCTTATTTTTTCAAAGTCGGTTAGAATAAATGCAATTATCTCGAATTCGAGATATTATTTCGAATATAACCTTCAATTACCCTAAACAGGATATCTTGAAGTTGAGATAATAGTAACCCTTTTACATTTACATGTCAATAGACTTTCTATTAGCGACTAAATGAAAACAAACTCCCACTTGGTTTACGAAAGCGAGAGTTTTACGTTCTTATGGGACATAACTGCGGGCCATCCATTCCTGGTGGCTTTGTAGCTAAAATCTACTCCCCAATATTGTTCTCAAACCATTCCTGCAATTCTTGTAATGAGGTAAAAGAGAAGATTTCTTCTCCATTCTGGCCATTATCAAAACCGGTGTTTCCCCTTAACGTAATCATCCCTTCATCCTCTGAAATCAGAATCGCATAGGGATGATTCACATTTATGTACCTGGCATCCAAATCATTATCAATCCAGTTTTTACTTCGCAAAAAAGTTTCACAATGATTCACGCAAAATCACTCCTTCACTAAATATTGTTCCAAAAATGCAACAAAAAAAGAGACAAAAAAATTGTCTCCATTAAAGATTTTTTTCGATAAATTTTAATGTTTTTTCGATAATTACCTGCTGGTCGTTATCAAGTGTGGCCACATGATAGCTGTCTTTCAACCGATGAAGTCCTTTAACCTCTGAGCGAATGTCATCATAAATGATTTGCGAATTATCCGGCGGGACGACATGGTCTTCATCAGAAACAAAAATTAATACCGGGCAGGTAATTTTGTGAAGGGTTGCTTTTACCTCTTCCATAAAGGTCAAGATTTCCTTCACAGATTGAACCGGTGTTTTTTCATAGGCAAGTTCCACGACACCCGGCTTTTTAATATCTGAACCGATTGCATCTAAATAACGTACATCTTCTAATTGGCGGACTGGTAACATGGCCGGAATATCAACAGCTGCATTAATAGGGATAATCGCGCGAATTTCCGGATGGGTTTCAGCCATATACAAGGTTAATGTTCCGCCCATTGATAAACCAGTCACAAAAATCGTGTCACAGCGTTTCTGTAGCCACTGGTAAGCTTCCTCTACCGAAGTAATCCAATCTTGATATGTTGTTTGCTCCATATCTTCATAATGTGTTCCGTGCCCTTTTAAGCGCGGCCCGCACACCGTGTAGCCTGCTTTGGCATAAGCCTCCCCAAGCGGGCGCATGCTTTGGGTGGACCCCGTAAAACCATGTGAGACCAAGATACCGACACGATTTCCTTCAAAATAAAACGGTTCAGCACCTTCTAGAACTGGATATTTTTCAGACATGAACTTCCCTCCCGTATAAATTTTCATATACGTTTAAAATATTCGCTGCAAATACCTTTTTCCCTTTCTTTTATAAAACTATCTAATAATCTCTTTATGTATGTTTAACAATAGTTATAGGACAAATTGTAGTGTGCGGGAATATTTTTTCTTATATAATGATAATGGAGTAAAAATTTTTCGAACTATACAATAACGCTTCATAAAGGAGATTAACCCAATGACTAAAACCTCATACTATCTCGGTGTTGATATTGGTACAACAAGTACAAAGGCAGTTCTTTTTGCGGACAAAGGGAAAGTTATCAGCATGCATCATGTTGAATATCCTTTATACAGCCCTGCTCCATCCATTGCAGAACAGGATCCGGAGGAAATTTTCCAAGCTGTCCTGGAAACGATGAAAGCAGCTGTCAAAAAGGGCGAAATCAATACGGAACAGCTTAAGCTTGTTTCCTTTAGTTCCGCTATGCACAGCCTGATCGCCATGGATGATAAAGGTAAACCAATTACCCGCTGCATTACGTGGGCAGATAGCCGCGCTACGGAAACAGCTGAAAAAATTAAAAACGAATTAAATGGGCTTGCCATCTATCGTCGAACCGGGACACCAATTCATCCTATGTCACCGCTCGCTAAAATTACTTGGTTAAAAGAGGACCATCCTGAAATCTTCAGCAAAACCAGCAAATTTATCGGCATAAAAGAGTACATATTCTTTAAGCTGTTTAATCGTTATGTTATGGATTATTCCATCGCCTCTGCCACAGGGCTGTTTAACCTCAAACAGCTTAATTGGGATGCAGAAGCACTGAGCGTTGCCGGTATTACCACCGAACAATTGCCTGAGCCAGTTTCAACAAAGTTTTATTTGACCGGCTTAAAAAATGAATATGCCGAGGAGCTTGGAATATCAGGGAACACTCCATTTGTAGTTGGAGCAAGTGACGGCGTTCTCTCCAATCTTGGCGTCAACGCCATTGACCCAGGAGTAATGGCTGTCACGATTGGCACCAGCGGCGCGATTCGGACTGTAACGGACAAGCCAGTGACCGATCCAAAAGGAAGAATTTTCTGTTATGCATTAACTGAAAATCATTGGGTTGTCGGCGGTCCAGTCAACAACGGAGGGATGACCTTCCGCTGGGTTCGCGATCAGCTTGGCTGGTCTGAGATTGAAACGGCAAAACGCCTAGGCATCGACCCTTACGATGTCTTAACGAAAATTGCCGACAGGGTCTCACCAGGTGCAGAGGGGCTCATTTTCCATCCGTATTTGGCGGGTGAACGTGCACCTTTATGGAACGCCAATGCCCGCGGTTCGTTTTTTGGACTTGGCCTTCATCACAAAAAAGAGCATATGATTCGTTCTGTCCTTGAAGGTGTCATTCTAAATTTATATACCGTTATGCTAGCCCTGCAGGAAATGATTGGCGTTCCGCAAAAGATTCAAGCAACTGGCGGGTTTGCCCGGTCAGAATTGTGGAGACAGATGATGGCTGATATTTTTAATCAGGAAGTGGTCGTGCCGGAAAGCTTTGAAAGTTCCTGCCTAGGTGCTATTGTTCTTGGCATGTATGCACTTGGGGAGATTGAAGATTTCTCAATTATGTCGGAGTTGGTCGGTTCTACCCATGCCCATCAACCGATTGAAGAGAACGTGGAAATTTATCAGGATCTAATCCCGATTTATATCCGCCTTTCCCGTTTGTTAAGCGAAGAATACAGCGCCATCAGCAGCTTCCAGCAAAAATGGGTAAGGTAATCACCAATGCTGGAAAACTGTCTGGGAAAAATTCGTTCTTATTATGCTAGACTTAGTGAAAAAGAAAAAAAGATTGCTGACTACATCTTGGACAGTCCTGAAAAAATCATTCATAACACCATTAACGAAGTGGCAGAGGATTTGAATGTCGCCGATGCCACTGTTTTTCGGTTTTGCAAAAGGATTGGCTTCAAGGGGTACCAGGCAATGAAAATTGCCCTCGCTTCTGAAATATTTGAACCTATTCAACAGATTCATGAAGAAATTAAGGAAGATGATACTGAGAAGACGGTAGCAGTGAAAATTTTCCAATCCAATATTAGAGCATTGGAAAACACCTTGCAGATTCTCGATGGGCCTTCTATTCAAAAGGCAGTTGATTTATTATTGCAGGCTGACCGGGTTGAGTTCTATGGAACGGGCGGCTCAAATGTGATCGCCATGGATGCTTTCCACAAGTTTGTCCGGACAGGGATTAAAGCATTTGCCTTTATCGATTCCCATTTTCAGCTTATGTCTGCCTCTCAGCTTGGCGAAAAAGATGTGGCTGTGGTGATTTCTCATTCGGGAACAAACAAAGACACCATCAATATTTTAAAAACAGCGCAAAAAAATGGCGCCAAGACAATTGGTATTACTAGTTATCCAAAATCACCAATTGGGCAAAACGTGGATGTTGCTCTTTTTACAAGCTCTGAAGAGACCGAATACCGCTCTGAAGCACTGTCTTCGAGAATCGGCCAATTAAGCCTGATAGACGCTCTTTATGTCAACATGATGATCCGCAATAAGGAAAAGGCCAAAAACTCACTTGATAAAGTTAGAGAAGCCATTTCTAACACACGAATATAAATCTAAAAGAGGATGCCTGTTTGAGGCATCCTCTGCTTTTTTACTTAGACAAACATATTCACTATAAGTGCCCCAAGGAAAGCGACAAAGGCAAGAATAGTTTCGAGTACCGTCCACGTTTTAAAGGTTTCTTCAAGAGACAGCCCTAAGTATTCTTTCACCATCCAGAAGCCAGCGTCATTCACATGAGAGAACATTAATGAACCTGCACCCGTTACAATAACCAGCAATTCTAAATTGACTCCGGACATTCCGGCAACAATTGGTGCGACGATTCCGGCAGCAGTCGTTAATGCTACTGTTGCTGAGCCGGTTGCAATCCGGATTAAACCGGCAATCAAAAAGGCCAGAACGAGTGGAGATATATTTAAATCCTGAGACATGTCAGCAATAACTTTCGCCACGCCGCTGTCAATCAGAATTTGCTTAAATCCGCCGCCGGCACCAATAATTAAAATAATTGAACCGACTGGTATAATACATTCTTCCACGAGTTTCTTAATTAAGTTCCTATCCATTCCATGACGGAAGCCAAGGAAATAAAAAGCCAAGAAACAAGAAATCAAAAGAGCGATGACCGGGCTGCCGATAAAGGACAACACTTTTTGCGCACCGGTTGAAAGATGCAGATAAGGCGCTGCTGTTCCTAAAATCATTAAAATGACCGGCATTAAAATTGATAGGAAGGAAATACCAACACTTGGAATAGACTTTTTATCGGCATGATCGTCAATTTTCACCAAGGTTGGTTCGCCGGTTGGGACTACCCGTTTATTAATAATCCATGCAAATAACGGTCCGCCAATAATCCCCGCTGGAATTGCAATAATTAAAGAATATAGCAATACTTTACCAAGATTAGCCCCATAAATTCCAATTGCCGCAATCGCCCCTGGATGCGGCGGAACAAGACCGTGTGTAATGGACAAACCTGCAATGGCTGGCAGACCAATCAATAAAATATTTTGTTTAGACGCTTTTTGAATGGAAATAACCAGCGGTAACAGAATTAAAATTCCAACTTCAAAGAATACTGGAATACCGATAATGAAGCCTGAGAAAAACATCGCCCATGGAAGCTTCTTTTCGCCAAATGCCTTAATAAAGAAATTAGCGATTTGCAATCCTGCCCCAGATTCAGCAAGCATTTTACCTAGAATTGTCCCTAATGCCAAAATGCCTACTAAGTGTCCTAACACTCCTCCTACCCCTGCTTCATATGAAGCGACAATTTTATCCCAGCTCATTCCGGAGAAGATAGCCAAGAATAGCGCTGCGACCATTAAACTAATAAATGCATGCCATTTAAACAAAGAAACTCCTAATATGACAATGATGATTGCCAGCAGTGTAATGAGTAACAAATATGCATCCATAATAACTGCCACCCTTCTGTGATGTATTAACATAATAAATGATATGAAAGCAGTTTCAAGCAAGACTCATTATACGGAAAAATATTTCTTGAATCAATACATTTTTTGAAAAAAATATTTATCATATAAATAGTATCCATCATCAGGATACAATCTCTTAATTCCCTAAATGTCACCTTATTATTTTTCAAAAAATGCATAGTTATACTTAAGCCTCCCACCTGGAATAATGGAGACAACAAATTTCCTATTTAAATTTTTCTGAAATTTCGGTAAAATAATATTTAGAGAAGCGAAATAATTACAGAAAGAAGTGTTATCTAACTTGAAACAACAGGACCAGACAAAACGAAATTTGGCCATCATGTGGTTTGCCAACTTTTTTGTAGCTGGCAGCATGACAATGGTTCTGCCGTTTATCTCCCTGTACATCGAGTCACTGGGTGATTTTTCGAAGCAATATGTCCAGCATTGGTCAGGCTTAACATTCGGTATTACATTTGTGTCCGCCTTCCTCTTTTCGCCGATTTGGGGCCGGATCGGCGACCGTTATGGCAGAAGAAAAATCCTGATCATTTCCGGAATGGGAATGGCTATCTCAATTCTGTTAATTGGGTTTGCCCAATCGGTTTGGCAGCTTTTCATGCTCCGCTTTTTTATGGGCTTCTTCTCGGGATTTATTCCGATGTCTCAGGCACTTATCTCTACACAAACACCGAAGGAAATTGCCGGCCGCGTCCTCGGCACTCTGCAAACCGGAAGTATTACCGGTTCCTTATTAGGCCCAATGCTCGGAGGGATTCTTGCGGATACATTTGGTTATGCAGACACCTTTAAGTGGACTTCCGTTACGATTTTCCTTTCGGCCCTGCTTGTGCTGGCAGTGAAAGAAGTACGAATGGAAGTAAAAAAGGGAGTGAAGTCCCACTATTCAAGCAAAGAAGTTGTCCAGCATATCATCCATAATCCGATCATGCTGACTGTTTTGCTTATCTCAGCCCTTGTCCAAATCGCCCATTTTAGTATTCAGCCAATTCTATCATTATTTGTCGGCGAACTTCATGGCCCTAAAAATATCGCGTTTTATTCAGGAATTGCTTTTTCTGCTGCTGGCCTGGGAAATTTATTGATGTCTAGAAGATGGGGAAAAATTGCAGATAGACACGGTTATATTAAGATTTTGGTGATTCTCCTTTTCCTTGCAGGAATTATTTACTTACCTGGAGCAGCAGTTACAAATCTTTGGCAGCTGGTCATCATTCGGTTTGTTCTTGGGGTTGCCATCGGTGGGATTATTCCGGTGCGAATCGCTTATATCCGTCAGGAAGCACCTCTTGCCATGCAGGGCGAGGTTCTTGGCTATAACAACAGTCTGAGGTTTCTCGGTAACATCATTGGCCCTATGCTCGGCGGCTTTATTTCAGGATATCTTGGTTTTTCGGCTGTATTTATCAGTACCAGCGCATTATTAATCATTAGCGGTGTGATTTTGCTCGTATCCATGCATAAGCATCCTGAACTGGCAAAGCATACAGCATAAAGGGTGAGCAATTGTGCTCACCCTTTTATCATGTTATTGGATCTGTTGCAGCTGCAATTCATACACTTTTAAATTGGCATAAACAGCTTCTAAAACCGGAACCTGAATTTGTTCTTTACGGGCGGCAGTTAATAAATACCCATGAAGATGATCCGCTTCTACAGAAAGCTGCTTCTCCATGTCCCGCTGCATCGAGGATTTCATCGCATATCCCAAGCTATCAATCTGATTAAGTTGAAGTGCTGCAATATCTTCAGGCAGAGGGGCGCCAATTTTGTTCATGACGGAAATGATTTCTTGTGACAGTTTTTCGATAGTTGCCCGTCCGCTTGGCATTTCTCTGATTGGTCCAATCGGCGCCCTCATCAGAGTTGTAATTCCTGACATCATCGAAATAAACAAATATTTGTTCCATAAATCCTGATTAATGTTCTCACTTAGCCGATAGCCAGACCTAGTGCCGCTGAAGGCATCTTCAACTTTTAAAATTCTTTCTGTCTTTTCACCGGTTAATTCACCAAAGACAATATCGTGTCTTGGGCTTGTTTGGATGATTCTTCCCTCTTGGTCTAGGGTAGTTTCAATAAAGCACAGGCCGCCAATGATCCGTTCTTGGCCGAACTCATTTGCTAATTGTTCGATATGGGAGATACCGTTTAATAATGGAAGAATGGCTGTCTTTTCATTTACATATTGCCGGAAGCTATCAATGGCACCTTGCAGGTGATAGGCTTTTGTCGAGAGCAGGATTAAATCAAATGGACCCGCTTCTTCCCCCGACAAAATTGTTTTTGGTGTTAGCGTGACGCTGCCATGAATACTATCAATGACAAGTCCGGTTTGGTCCAGCTGCTTCTTTCTTCCTTCTCTTACTAAAAATGTGACATCAACGCCTTTTTCCTGCAAGCGTCCGCCAAAATATCCGCCAACGGCCCCTGCGCCAACAACTAAAATCCTCATGCTACAAACCTCCTATGTATAAATTGGTCTATGTTTCTAGTATAAGGGAATTATTAGTAAAGATTAAGCAAAAAAGCAAGATGATGTGTCATCCTGCTTTTAAATATTGGTCTGCCGTTTTGTAAAATCAATGTCTTGATAGTAGCTGTTTTTGACAAGAATATTTGGGCCAAGGCACTTTACGGATGGACAGTGGCAGCTTAGTTCCTTGGCCAGATTGGAGGACTGCCATGTTTGATAAGCATCTTGAAGCTTTGTCGTTTGAATATTACCAAGCGGAGGAGTGTCACCAAAATCAGTTACAATGATATCCCCGTTGAAGATGTTAACATTTAGACGGGAGCGGCCGTCGGGGTCGTTTCTGACTGTAACATTTTTACTGGAATCTAGCCGTTTTAATAGATTAAGGTCCTCCTCTTTATTACTGCACGGATAAAACGGTATCGTGCCAAACAGCATCCAAGTATTTTCATCCCTGATGTCCAGTAAATGATGGATTGAGTCTCGTATTTCAGCGAGTGTCAGCACTTCCAAATTGCTGGCAAAGTCACTTGGGTACATTGGGTGCACCTCGTGCCTTTGGCAAAGCATCTCATCGACAATTTGCCGGTGAATTTTTTCAAGATGCGGCAGTGTCCGCTTGTTTAACATTGTTTCGGCGGATACCATAACACCTGCTTTAACAAGCTCGCGGCTATTTTCTATCATTCTTTCAAAATATCTTGCCCGTTGCGAGTATTCTGGCTTTTTTTCCATTCGGGCAAAACCGCCCTCGACAAAATCATCAATCGTGCCCCAGTTATGCGAAATATGTAAGACGTCCAAAAAAGGAATGATTAATTCATAACGGTCGAGGTCTAGCGTTAAGTTGGAGTTGATTTGTGTCCTAACACCTCGTTCATGTGCGTATTTTAAAATGGGAACGACATAATTTTTCACCGAGGAAAGAGAGAGCATCGGTTCACCGCCGGTAATGCTTAGCGCTCTGAGTGTCGGGATTTCCTCCAGTCTTTGTAAAAGCAATTCGAGTTGAAGCGCCTCTGGGTCCTTTGTTTGCAAGGTATAGCCGACCGCGCAATGCTCGCAGCGCATATTACATAGTGTTGTGGTGGTGAATTCGATATTGGTCAACTGCGGCTTTCCGTACTGTTCAATGTCGAGATAGGCTTCCCAAGGATCATACTGTGGGGAAATTTTCTTCATAGTTTTCATGATTTGCTCCTTTAAATCGGTTCTAACAAACTTAATTATTATAGCCGATTTGTGGATTGGTTGGTATACAAAAGCTTATGAACACCAAAACGTTTATATTCAGAAGGATGTTTTTCGATCTGCATCATCCGTTCATCGACAAATTGCCGGGGAAATAGAACAAATTTATAGGAATATCGACAATTGTTATGAAATTTTTGGAATTTCTATTCCCCTTGTAAATAAGGCTGTACCCGGCACTTCGCCTTATACAGCCATATATTTCATTTCTTTTTGCTTAAAAAATACACATATACTTTAATCATAAAATAACTCACTTCTTCTGGAAGTAATTCTTTAATAGGTTTCAGGCGGTCACGGCCTGCTTGTTCCACTGCCTTTTCTAAAAGTGAAATGTACTCGCCGGGAACCAGCCTTGTATAATCAACTGCAAGTCCCTGCTGGGCGCACTGCAGCAAATGATTTTCGACGGTGCTTACTGCGAGCTCGCGCTTTTCGGCTATTTCCTGGATGGATAATTGGCCTTGATGCAGGTTCAATGTCTCTAAGTGTGAATCTGTCACTGCTTTATTCGCCGTTTTTTTTGCCGCGGCCGGTTCAGGTTCCAATTCGCTTTGGTAGTTTGGGTTTTCCTCTAAAAACGCTCGAATTGCTTGGATAAACTCCAATCCATATTTTTGAAGTTTGTGTTCCCCAACACCGCTCACATTTAAAATTTCCTCACTTGTTTTGGGCAGCTTGGCACACATATCCTTTAGCGATGCATCTGAGAAAATTACAAACGGAGGGACTTTTTCGGCTTCAGCAATCCGTTTGCGAACTTCCCTTAATTCTTCAAATAATGGGTCACTCTTTGATACTTGTTTCACCTGGACAGTTTCCCTGCGATGTACCCGCTGCTTCCCGAGTAACACTTCTTTTCCCTTTGATGATACATAAATGGTTGGAAAGGTCCCCTGCTCAATCGTCAGCAAGTCCTGCGAAATTAAAAACTCAATAAAATCACTGACATCCTTTGCGCTTTTGTCCTTCATGATTCCATAGGTTGATAGCGTCTCAAAACCCATTTCGGTGACCTTTTTATTTTTCGAGCCTGTTAATACCTGTGCTGTGATATTTTTACCAAAGCGCTGTCCCATTCGAATGACACAGGACAATACCATTTGTGCTTCTTTTGTTACATCAATGCTTGTCCTTTCGTCGGTACAATTCCCGCATCTGCCGCAGGGCACCGTTTCTGCTTCACCAAAATAATGCAAAATAAACTCCTGCAGGCAGCTTTCTGTATGGCAATAATCGACCATCTGCTGGAGCTTTTCAAGCTCTTGAGTCATTCTGGACCTGTCACTGGATTGGTCAATCAAAAAACGCTGAATTTGCACATCCTGCGGAGAGTAAAGCACGATACATTCGCTGGCGAGTCCGTCACGGCCGGCACGGCCCGCTTCCTGATAGTAGCTTTCCATGTTTTTGGGAAGCTGCAGGTGAATACAATAGCGGATATTGGATTTATCGATTCCCATTCCAAACGCAGATGTTGCCACCATGACGGAAGCCTGGTCGGTTAGGAACCGTTCCTGCTCGCTGGCACGGTCCGCATCCCCCATTCCGGCATGATAGCGGGCGACATTGATGTTTTCCTTTCTGAGCCGTTCGTAAAGGATATCGACATTTTTTCTTGTTGCAGCATATATGATGCCCGCCTCTTTATCATTCTTTATTAGATAATCTAACAGATATTTAAGACGGTCCTGTCCCTTAATGACCGAGAATGAGAGATTCTCACGTTCGAAGCCTGTGATAATAGTGTTTTGTACATCTATATCCAGCAGGCTGCAAATATCCTCCCGCACTCTTGGTGTTGCTGTTGCAGTTAAGGCGATTACTTTTGGCCGCTGCGGCAGCATTTGAATCATCTTTTGGATATGCCGATAGCTTGGACGGAAGTCATGGCCCCATTGCGAAATACAGTGCGCTTCGTCCACGGCTATCAACGGGATTTCCATGTCTTTTAGATCCTCTATAAATTCGTGCGATTCCAACCTCTCGGGTGCTATGTACAATAATTTGTATTCTCCGTACTTTGCCGCCTGGGTTCGGTTATATGCCTCCTGAAAGCTAAGCGAGCTATTGATAAAAGTAGCTGGAATTCCTACCTGGATAAGAGCATCAACTTGATCCTTCATTAACGAAATCAGCGGAGAGATTACAATGGTGGTGCCCGGGAGAATGAGAGCAGGAATCTGGTAGCAAATCGATTTTCCACCGCCGGTCGGCATGACGCAAATGGTGTTATTTCCTGTTAAAACGGATTGTATGGCCTGCTCTTGGCCGGTGCGGAAGGAGCTGTAGCCAAAGTGGGATTGCAGCAGGGGAAGTGCTTGTTCAAACAAGGGAAGTCCTCCTTTTACTTTGAAGATAGTTTAATCTCCTCTATTATACTACTTTCAAATAGATAGGAAAAATTGAATATTTATGGTTTGGTGAATCTTCATAACGACTCAGGAATTGATATCTTTTTTCGTTCAGGTGTTATGAGCCTTTTATAACGACTCTCCGGTTCTTTTAGGCGTTTGGGCGTTATGAAATTTTTATAACGACTGGGGACTCTTTTTTTTTAATCAGTACGTAGTTATGAGCACCTTCATAACGACGGGGCTCCGGCTCTTTTCACTGTCGGGTCGCTATGATGTACTTTAAAACAACTGAGACTACGTTTTTTCAATCGTTTGGTAGTTATGAATCTTTCATAACTACCATGACCCAAAATAAATAGACTAAAACCTACTAGGTGAAGCGGGTTGCAATTTAATATCAGCCACTAACTCACCGATTATTTCTTTGCGGGAATTGCGCAATTTCGGGCGGTGGTACTCAGCAAGTTATACAGGCAACACGCTGGGAGGAGAGATATAAAGAGATAATCCGTGATGGTAAAGAGATTACTCCTTTATATCCAAATTCACTCAGCCCTTAAATAGTTTTTGAAATCTTATAACCATTATGGAACAAAAATAGGACTTTCATAACCGATAAAAAAGTTTTAAAAATGTTCAAATTTTACCCCTGTTTTATGTGACATATGTCACACAAAAAGAAATAAACATTATTTAAAATTTAATTAAGTTAATAAAAGGGGGAATTATTAATGGCTGCTGCTGCCTGGATAATTACAATCGGTTTATTTATTACTGGATTTTATTTAACATCAGTTATTATGAATGGTCTTAAGGAAAAAGAACAGCAAGAATTAGCAATGTTAGAATCTCAGCTTGCAAGCATATCAGTAAGCAATACAGAAATAGGAAAGAAAGCAGTATAATTTCGCAACAAAAAAACAGCTTCGCAATTTGAAGCTGTTTTTTCTTTTTAAATCCTACCTTTTCGTTGAATCCGGGCTGAATAATTCCTCAAGCTGTTTGCGAAGAACAAATTTCTGGATTTTTCCGCTGGCGTTCCGCGGCAGCGCTTCACAGAAAATATATTTGCGCGGACGTTTATAGTTTGCTAGGTTATTGCTGTTTTTACAATATTCGTCTAGTTCCTGTTCCGTGACATTCGGGTCTTTTTTTACAACGAAGGCAGTGACGGTTTCCCCCCAGCGGTCGTCAGGCTGTCCGATGACAGCCACATCAAGCACCCCATCATGTGCATGGAGCACGTCTTCAACTTCGCGCGGGTAAATATTTTCACCGCCGCTGATGATCATGTCATCAACACGATCATTTACAAATAGATAACCTTCGTCATCCATGTAGCCGATATCGCCTGAATGATACCAACCTTTATACATCGCCTTTTCTGTAGCCTCTTCACGATTGTAATAGCCAAGCATCATACTTGGCCCTCTTACAATAATTTCTCCTGCTACTCCTGCTGGGCAGACATCATCTGGATCGGACGGTCCATCCTCCCGGGTCCTGACAACGCGAATTTCATGGTTTAATCCAGCCTGTCCTGCAGAACCTGCTTTTCTGAGTTGGTCTTTTTCCGACAGGAAGGTTATGGCAGGGCCCATTTCTGTCATCCCGTAGGCCTGTATCAAGGAGATGCCCAAGCGGTCATGGAGAGCATGAACGAGTGATGGCGCCATTGGTGCGGCACCATATAAGCCTAGCTTCAGGCTTTCAGTATTGTACTTGCTCAGATCTTCTTGCAGAAGCATATTCCACATTGTAGGCGCTGCAAAAAACTTTGTAATTTTTTCATTTTCGATTAATGGCAGGATCACCTTAGGATTAAATTGATGCAGGACGACGTTTTTCGCCCCTATTTGCACCCTTGGCAGGAATGCACAGTGCAGTTCGGCACAATGGAACATTGGGGCTGTCACAAGGCCGACATCCTCTTTTTCAAGTTTTTGAGAGGCAACACAGAGCAGGCTTTGGTCGACCATATTGCGGTGGCTATGCATGACCCCTTTAGGTCGTCCCGTTGTTCCGCTCGTATAAATAAAGGCATATATATCATTTTCGTTTACTTCGGCTTGGATTGTTTCTGCAGTGGCGGAGGCGAGTTTTTCTTGGTAGCTGGCGGCATAGGCCGGAACCTCTTCATCAATAAACCAGAAAGAGATTTTGTCAAAGCGGCTGGCAATAGCCGTGATCACAGGCTCCAACGCTTTTTCAAAAATAACAACCTTTGGCGCGGCATCGGATAAAATAAACGCTACTTCTTCCGACATCAGGCGGAAGTTGATGGGGTTAAAGATGGCACCGATTTTTGCACAGGCAAAAAAGGCGGTTCCTAGTTCCTCGGTATTAAACATGAAGGTGGAGACACGGTCGCCTTTTTTCACTCCTTGTTTAAGGAGGGCATTTGCCAGGCGATTAACCTGCTCATTCCACTCTTTATAAGAGTAGCGGACATTTTTACGGACATCATAGAGGGCTTCCTTGTTGGGGTACTTTTGGACTGTTAATTCAAAAATTTTACCGATAGTCGTATTGCTCATTTACTCGCCTCCATTTTTATTTTGATTTATAAGGAGGCAATCGGCCAGCGGCCAATTGCCATCATTATCATGTGGTTTTTTATAATCCTAAATTTTTCGCAATGATGGTTTTCATAATTTCGTTGGTACCTGCATATATGGCTCCTACTTGAATATCACGGAACCTTCTGGCAATCTCGTATTCTTCCATGTAACCGTAGCCGCCATGGAGCTGCATACATTCGGTTGCAACCTTCTTGGCAATGTCTGTCAGCTTCCATTTTGCCATGGACACCTTGGTCACGACGTTTTTCCCCTCCATATGCTCGGCAATCAACTGATCCAAAAAGGCCCTGCCCATTTCAATATCGGTGGCCATTTCGACAATTTTGAATTGCGTATTTTGGAACTGGCTGACTGGTTTTCCGAATGCTTCACGGCTTTTTATATATTCAATCGTCTTTTGCAGCATCACTTCCGCTGCTGTTTGCGCTCCAATCGCGACTAAAAGGCGCTCCTGCTGAAGCTTTTCCATCAAATATAGGAAGCCTTTTCCCTCTTCTCCTAGGATGTTTTCTTTTGGCACCCGGCAGTCTTCAAAAATTAATTCTGCCGTGTCCTGGGAATGGAGACCAACCTTGTTCAGCTTGCGGCCTCTAGAAAATCCAGGAGCGTCCCGCTCAATGACCAGCAGGCTGACGCCCTTATGCTTTGGTACTGCCTGCAGATCGGTCTTCACCGCCACCACGATAAGGTCCGATTGAATACCATTGGTGATAAACGTTTTTTGTCCATTAACAATATAGTGGTCTCCTTCAAGCCTGGCTGTGGTTTTAATATTGGCAAGGTCAGAACCGGTCCCTGGCTCCGTCATCGCAATCGCGGTAATGATTTCACCAGTGACGCACTTCGGCAGCCAGCGCTGCTTTTGTTCCTCTGTTCCATAAGCAGTTATGTATGGGACGACTATGTCATTATGAAGCCCAATTCCAATCGTACCGGTTCCGACTCGTTCAAGTTCTTCATTAATAACAACCGAAAAGCCCCAATCTACCCCACTGCCGCCATATTTTTCATCGATGTCTGGACATAGGAAGCCTTGCTCACCCATCTTCGTCCAAAAGGAGCGGGGAATGAGTCGATTTTCCTCCCATTGCTCATAAAAGGGATATGCTTCCTTTTCTAAAAACTTTCTTAAAGACTGGCGAAAAATTTCATGATCTTCATTTAAATAAGGATGATTCATTTCTACAAACCTCTCTTTCTATAGAAAGCGCTTTCTCTACTTTTTATTCTAACAAAAACAGAGACTTTTTTGTATTTTTAATCTTTACTTTTCCACATAAAAGTTGTCAGTGCTCCTTTCTACTGACCAAATTGCGGGTGCTATTGATTTTTACGTTTAGAATTAACTAGAAAAGGTCAAATCAGTTACCTTTTTTTGAAAATTCCTATATCATTAGTTTAGATAGATTTGTAATGAACGGAGGAACCAAAACTTGCGGAGGAAAATTGTAATTACTCATAACCTTGAACAAAGCCTGCTTAGTCAAATTAAAGAAGTGGTCCCTGAGTGGGAATTGGTAGCAAGCAAAGAAAAAGAAATCTGGCAGAAACATGCCAAGGATGCTGAAATCATTGCCGGATGGAAAAAAGGTATTGATGATTATTGCCTTGCGCCTGATTCAAAACTGAAATGGCTGCAAAGCTGGAGTGCCGGTGTCAATACCTTGCCGCTTGAAAAACTGGAAGCCCATAATGTTCTTTTAACAGGTGCCAGCGGCGTGCATGCCTATCCTATTTCTGAAACCATTTTTGCCTTAATGCTGGGTCTAACCCGAAAGATCCATACATATGTACGAAACCAGCAAGCCAAAACCTGGCATCATGGTAATATGAAACTCGAAATCCATGGAAAAACGATTGGCATCATCGGGATCGGAACAATCGGAAAAGAAACCGCAAAAATTGCCAAAGCCTTTGGAATGAAGGTTATTGGTGTACGGCATTCGGGCCAGCCGGCAGAGTTTGTCGATGAGATGTACACTACCAATCAATTGGACGCACTTTTACCGCAGTGCGATTATGTCGTAGTCACCTTGCCGCTGACGAAAGAAACACGCCGTATGTTTGGCACTGAACAATTTAAACTCATGAAACCTGCGGCCTTCTTTATTAATATCGGCCGTGGTGAAATCGTGGTTGAAGACGAACTCGTCAAAGTCTTGCAGGAAGGTGAGATTGCCGGAGCAGGACTTGATGTTTTCGAAAAAGAGCCATTAAGCCAGGACAGTCCGCTTTGGGAAATGGAAAATGTCATTATCACTCCACACACCTCTGGTTCTACTGAGCATTATAATGAACGTGTCGTCGAAAATATCTTGATACCGAATTTAAAAAGCTACCTTTCTGGAGAAGCTCCTTCTATTAATCTTGTTGATTATGCAAAAGGGTATTAAGGAAGAGAGACACTTGTGCGGTCTCTCTCTCTATTTTTTATATATTCCTGGAGTAGATTTTTCACTGGACTTAAAGCTAAATACCGATTAATAAAGCTTGCAATCACGACAGTTTCTTTCATTTTTCAAAGATCTTATTGATTGGCTTGCAGGCCATAGGCGCTTTATCGAGTGTTTCTTCAGACACCGATGTCGTCCAAAGGACTTTCATCGTGTTGTGGAAATTTCCATAATGTATTTAAATGACATTTCGCTTCTGTCCATACCTGGTTTTGCCCTTCATCCGGCCTATCATGGACATTTCGCTTCTCACGGCACCTGGTTTTGTCCTTCATCCCGCTTATCAAGGACATTTCCCCTCAACCGCCCCTTTATTTTGCCCTTCATCCCTTAGCAAAAAAAAGAAGATGCCCCACTGGACATCTCCCAACAAAACTATTAATATATCGTCTGCATTCCTTTCCCGGCCACTGTCATCCATTCAAACTGTCGCAGCCTTACCTCGAACAGCGTCAGCGGGTCGCGGAACATTTGCGGGTTGGCGTTCAACTTGTTCAGCATTTCGCGGTTTGATGCCACTTCTCCGCGCGTTTCTTCCACTGCAGATTTTAAGACACCCAGTGGATTCTTGAAAAACCAAGTGACATCCCTCTCCAACGATTTTTCAAATAACTCGAACGGCTGGAAAAACTGGCGGCAGACCTGTGCAGCAACCTCTGTATAATCCTCGTTTTCCACAAAGGACTTGTATTTGTTATATACCATCGTTTTGTTCTGCGACAAGGCCCCAAACAGCTTCCCTGCACTTTTCAATAAGAACTGCGATGGAGTCCGCTTCAACAAAATATTGACAGGCTCAAGCACGAATCTGCTTGTCATTCGGTCGATATCACGGCGCCAATCATCAAGCACCTTAAAATCACAGTCAAGACTAAGCCTCTCATCGCCATACATTTGGTTGAAACCAGAGCCCCGCTCAATTAATAAATCCTGCCCTTGGTCAAATTCCTCCCGGCAGCCCTTAATCCATTCCTGAAGCCTTGTAAAGTAATTCGGCATTACCTGCTGCTCCAGATAATCCTGAATGCGGTTGTTCATCTCATGATTGAGGTCCAAATGAATGGTACTGAAATTGCTGTCTTCCTTGATCAAGTTCGAGCACTCTGACATCATTTTGGGAATAGCTTCAAAAATATCTGCTTGAATCGATTCTTTTACAGAGCGGTACAGCTTGGTGATTGTCTTTGTTTTCTGCGATACCTCGTCATTCAATTGATGAACAGCACCACTTAACTTCATATTCATTTCTTCGTTCCAATTAACCGTTTCAATTAAGCGGTTTTCAACGTCAAGTCGTTTTTGCAAAAGACCGGCAATCGTCGCGCGAATAAAATATAATAGTTTAGCAAGACGTTTATCTTCTATGTTTCTTGCATTCCGAATTGAGTTGATAAACACTTGGAGATCGCTTAACTGCTTTACACGGTCATATTGAGAAGAAAAACCTAACAGCTTGGCATCTGGCAAATAAGAATGAATCGCATGCTTCGTTTCTTCATAAACCTGAATGGCATCCTGCTCATTTACAATGGTATCCAGCTTACTCAACAGAAAATGAATCGGCACGTCAGGGGCAAGTCCTTGGATTTGCGACACAACCGCACGCTCCTTTTCCGTGAACGGAGCATTCGCATCCAACACAAACAAAACAGAGTCAGCAAGGTTTAAATACTTCAAAATCTCAAAACGGTCGTTTTGATTCCCTTTTAACCCCGGTGTATCAATTATAGCCAAACTATTTTCCTGTAAAAAAGGAGTTGGCTGCTTAAATTCAATGATGGACTCAAGCGCGTTACGAAGACGGTCCATACGCTCTTGGAACTCCGTAAATCCGGAAAGCGGCTTAACATCTTCGTCAGTTATTTCGGTAATATCCACTTCCTCGCCGTTTTTAAACATCACAATGGAAGAAGTTGGGCTGTCTTGGACGTCCTCTCCAAAGATGGTATTGATAAATGTAGACTTACCGCTGCCTACGAGTCCAGTAACAAACAGATGCTGCGTATCGAAATCAACAAGCTGGTCAACAATCCAGTTCACACGGTTGTTTTTCCCCATATCGTTGAATTCAGCCCATTTAATAATCGATTCCAATAACGACAAGCACTCTTCAAGTTCATCCATGTCACACTCTGTCTTGCTGATTAACTGTTCAGCCTCCTCTACAATGGAGACGCTGAGGCTTGCTGGAAAAAGTTCGTTCCAGGCCAAAACAGCTGCTGCCGCTGCAACAACATTCCCGTCATCAGCCAGACGTACCCAGTTTGTCAGCAAGTCCGGTAGAAAATCGTCAATTTGTTTAATGTAGTACTTACCGCCAATATAGTGAAAATACGTTTCTTTATGCAGCTGCGAAAGCTCAAGCAATTGATCCTGGCGATCTAACTCCAGATTCAACAATAATTGATTGATTTCCTTAATCCAAAGCAAATAGGAATTTTCATTCTTATAACTGTTCCACAACGATGAAACAAGCTGTTCAAATTTTTCCTTATTTAAGCCATACAAACTAAATAAGGCATGGGAAAAATAACTCGGTGACAGCGCCCGTGTCACACCATTTTCCACATAAGTGTTAAGAATTTCAAACCACTCAAGTGATTCTGTCCGCTTTGCTTCGTTTACCGCTAGTTCAATGGCATTATCCCAATCCTCCCGCTCTTCAAAAAAAGCGCGGGCCACATTTGTGACATTTGGGTAATCAGGGTAAGCGGCAACCGTTCTTTTAATGACCGCCACAGCTGCATCAATCTTGCTGCGCTCAATATAAAGAGCAAATAACTTTAATGCGACCTCAGCATTCAATGTAGAATTATCGGTTTCAATCACTGTATATATATCTTCCGCCGCCGACAACAGGCCAAGTTCATAATAGGCATCAGCGGTATTTTTCCTGGCCCATGGTTCAAGCTCATTGATAATATTTTCCCATTTGAAAATTGCAGCCTCGAAATCTTTATGGTGAAAATAAACTTCCCCTTGTGCAAACCTAATCTGCGTTAAATCCGGGAGATCCTTTCGGGCTTCCTCCTGAAACGCCTCCCCCAGCACCTTAATGGGGTGTTCATCTTCATGTTCATTAATGAACATTTTATAATAGGTTTTATCCTTTAACTGATCTTCAATCGTCATTTCTATCCCCCCAATTGCCAACACTCTATTGTATATATGGTAAAGAGGCATAATTATTCCCCATACTATTCGAAGGTGATGTGGATTATAAGTCCCTTTTTACCGATTTTACCAAATGTTTTTATGTAAATTATATCAGTTGTATTTCATTTTCGAGACAAACTTAATACCTCAGTCATTTTTGAAAAATAAAAATAAGACCATACTTCCTTATTTACCTTCTCAAAAAGTATAATAAGACAAATAATTCAAAGGAGAAATCTATTATGGAAAGGGAGCAGGCCTTATTTTTATCAAAAAAAATTGAAAACTCGAGGTCCACTGAATATGAAATAAGGAAATTAGAAACCGTTAATGGTACATTACCCAAATTCCACCAATGGACGAATGGGAAGACTACCTTAGCTGCCTTTGAAGTAAATAGGCCAAGTACTGAAACAGGCTGTTACCTTGTATTTATTGATTGGCATCGGAAAGGCATCTATTACTTAGTTATATATGCTTATGACAAGTCTACTACCTTGGCAGAATTACGGCAGGTTCAAGATATTGAAGGAACTCCTCACATTATTTGGAGCTACAAACCTTTTAAGCGGGACGGAAAAAATGATCAACGAAAAGCCTATTTTAAACAGATGTTCGGTTCCACTTCCGTTCAAATTCCCTTCCCAACTTCCGATTTAGATGTTGATGACTTTTTAACACAAATATTTATGCTATGTCAGAATAGAATAAAAGCTGATCAAATTGTAAATGCATTCGAGCTTTAACTGATTTTTTCTTCTTGCGCCAAGCGATAGCTAAAGAAAAGGGAGGCAGCTGCCTCCTTCCTTTTTCTATAGAACTTTACTTAAAAACGCCTTTGTCCGGCCCTCCTGAGGATTTTCAAAAATATCCTTTGGTACGCCTTCTTCGACGATAAAGCCACCATCCATAAAAATCACACGGTCACCTACCTCGCGGGCAAAGCCCATTTCGTGGGTTACGACAACCATAGTCATCCCTTCCTTGGCCAGCTGCTTCATTACTTCAAGTACCTCGCCGACCATTTCCGGGTCCAGCGCAGAGGTTGGCTCATCAAACAGCATGATTTTCGGTTCCATCGCTAATGCTCTTGCAATTGCCACCCGCTGCTTTTGCCCGCCCGACAGAGAATCCGGATAAGCATCGGCTTTTTCAGCCAAACCAACTTTGCGTAAAAGCTCCAGGCCTTTTTCCCGGGCTTTTTCCGCTGGGACTTTTCTTACCTTTGTCGGTGCAAGCATGATATTTTCGATGACCGTTTTATGCGGGAACAGGTTAAATTGTTGAAACACCATGCCCACTTCAGTACGGATCGCGTTGATATCCGTTTTTTTATTGGTAATATCAGTCCCCTCAATCCAAACTTGACCGTCTGTAATCGTTTCCAGCAAATTAAGACAACGTAAAAAGGTGGATTTTCCAGATCCTGACGGGCCGATGACCACTACTACCTCCTGAGGCTTTACGGATACGTTAATTCCTTTTAATACCTCGTTCTGTCCAAATGTTTTTTTCAGATTCTTTACTTCTATCATTCTGTGGCCAACCTTCTTTCAAGTCGATTTAACAGTAAGCTGAGTGAAAAAGTTAAGACCAAATAAATGAGTGCTGCTGTAATATATGGTTCCCATGCACGGTAGTACTGTCCCTGCATTGCTTGTCCCCAATACATCAATTCCTTAACAGCGATAATGGCAGCAAGTGACGAATCCTTGATTAAGACAATAAATTCGTTTCCAAGTGGTGGAATCATCCTTTTAATTGCCTGTGGCAGGATGACAAAGCGCATTGCCTGAACATGATTCATCCCAAGAGAGCGGGCGGCTTCCATCTGGCCCTTATCAATCGATTGAATACCTGCACGGAAAATTTCTGCCACATAGGCTGCAGAGTTCAATGAAAGGGCCGTAATAGCAGCGATTATTCCATTTGTTTCACCTACAATAAGCGGAATCAGTCCAAAATGAACTAACAATATCTGCACTAATAATGGCGTTCCTCGGAAAAACGTAATATAAGCCTTAAACGGGAAAGCAAGCCACTTATTCTGCACCATTTTTCCAAGACCAATAGCTAGTCCTAGGACAGAGCCTATTAAAATACTGGCAATGGAGAGGCCAATGGTAAGTAATGTTCCTTTTGCAAAAAATGGTGCATATTCAGCAAGTATGTCCCAACGAATATCCATTATGAATCCCCCTATTTAAACCTTGTGTTTAACTGTGATGCGTTAAGACAAAAATTGCGTAACTGCTAGTTTGTAAGAGTTACGCAATTCTAGTTTAAAGATTATTTTTGTTGTGCCTTGATATCCGTTAAATCCGGATCAACCTTAAACCACTTCTTGTAGATTTTTGCATATTCACCATTTTCCATGACTTCTTTAACTGCCTTATCAAATTCAGCTTTTAACTTGCTTCCCTTAGGGAACAACAATCCGTAAAACTCTTTATCAAAAGCAGCTTCATCTTCAATGACAACAAAATTTTCTTTCGGATTATTTTTTACATACTCCTCAATGACAGTGTTATCAGCAACAACCGCGTCCGCGCCGCCGCCTTTTAACTCCATAATTGCCAGATTGTTATCTTTAAACTTTTTAAGATTCTTATTTTCTGCTCCAAGGAGCTTTTCAACTGCTTCCTGACCAGTCGTTCCGTTCTGGACAGCCACAACCTTGTCTTTTAAATCCTCTGCGCTTTTAATCGGACTGTCTTTTGGAATCATGATTTTATTAGTAGATAGAAAGTAAGGTACTGAGAAATCATAGGTTTGTTTACGTTTATCGTTAATCGTAATAGCGGAAATTCCAATGTCCGCTGTTTTCCCTTTAATTTCAACAAATAATGGATCCCAGCCAACATGTTCAACCTTTACTTTGTAGCCTGCCTGCTTTGCAACTGCGTTAATGAAGTCGATATCAAATCCGACTACTTCCCCTTTGTCCTGGTACTCAAACGGAGCATAAGCTGCATCTGTAACAACCCTGAGTGTCTTGTCCTTTTCCGGGCCGCCGCTCGTTTTGCTGGTTCCACATGCAGATAGAATCATCGCGAAAGAAACAGCCATTACAGTCATAATCCATTTTAATTTCTTCATTCATTGACCCCCTAAATATTTTTTTGTAAAAGCATTTCATCAAAATTATAATAATATTTTGAATATAAAAATTATAAACTTTTTTGTTTATAGATTCAATACCCAGGAATTTTTCACTGTTTTAGTGTGCTAATTGACTAAAGTTGGTATATTAATGAAATAAAAAAGGTATTTTACTAGTCCAAGTTTTTACAGAACACAAAGGAACGCTCTTCCCTCCCAATGTTAATAAAATACTCCCTTTACTAATCCCCCTAAAACAGGGTTGATTACGGGCGCGCGAAACCAGGCGCAATAATATATAAGGATGCTGAGAGGCTGTCTCTTAAAAAGAGTACATTTATATTTTTTGATACATCCTCTTTTTTTAAAAAATATTATCTAGGCAAATGCCGTTACATTATAAAATTCCACGCATAATTTGTAGGGCAACTATCACCTAAGGAGAGATGCCCTAATGAATCCTTATAGCTATTATCAGCATCCACAAATGCCCATTGAATATCATACCTATGTTCCTGTTGACCAATATAACCAAGTTCTGCCCCATGACCAATTTAACCCCTATCAACTTCAGAATCAATTTGACCCAGATAGACAACCGCAGCAGCTTGAACGCAGGGTAAGCCAACTTGAAAGAGAAAATAATCGCCAGCGCCAGGAAATCGAGCGGCTTTCCCGTGAAGTTAACCAGCTCTCACGCCGCCTGCAACGTGTAAATCAACGCCTGCGTGCTGTTGAAAGAAGATTTAACTTTCCGTTTACTCCATTCGACGGGGAATATTAATAAGAATGAACCAGGTCCTGCACCTGGTTCATTTTTATTTTCTTCCCGTAAGGTTTCCTTTCAAGTTACTAAACTCCGTTATAAAAAATATGTTATATAATCTCACAGAATTCCTGACAAAACGCTAAATTTCAGATAAATTTTCCATATAAAACTAGAGAGGATGATTCTTATGAATCAAAAAAACTCCGTTCGATTGGCTAAAACAATTCTTCTTTTAGATCAATTACGGGATGAGTTATATGAAGAACTCATGAAAAACCTGGGCTCAAGGGGACACGAATTATTAAGAAGACTTCAGAATCTTTAAGCATCACTTTCTACTCTGATAATTTTTTCCCAAAATAAAATAAAAAACAAATGTAAAATTCAATTAAATGTGAGAAAATGTAACATATAATATATTAAGATTTATTGGACCTTAGAATGGAGTGTGGTGAGAAGAAAACATGGCAAATGAATCATCTTACAAAGATAAAAAGGTCATTACCATCGGCATTGTTAGAGAACTTACCGGTTTATCCGAAAGACAGATTCGTTATTATGAAGAGCGGAAACTCATTTTTCCGGAAAGAACCACCGGCGGAAGCCGAAAATACTCGTTCGCTGACGTGGAACTATTAGTGGAAATCGCTAATAAAATTGAGGATGGTGTCCAGACACACGAAATCAGAAAGGAAATGCTAAAAGCACAAAAGAAACAAAACCAGGAAGAAATTCGCAGAAAGATGATACAAGGCCAGCTAAATGCCCAATTCGGGATACGAAAAGGTCCAGCTTCTCATTAAGGAAGCCGGGCTTTTTTGTTGTTATAGTTTGACATATATTCAAATATCAAAATGTGAAACACTCAATCTATAAAAACCATGTGAGAATTCCTTACACAGTTGTAGAAGTCCTTACAAAAACATGTAAAAATACAACTACAGCAGACGTTATAAATGCTAACATACATTAAAGGAGGAATAATCATGGATACTTTATTTTTAATGAACAGCATGTGGGTAATGCTGGGAGCTGTCCTTGTAATTTTAATGATCGGCGGCTTCATCCTTTTAGAAACAGGCTCAACCAGAATGAAGAATGCTGGTCATGTAGCCGGAAAAACGATCCTTACTTTTGGGATTGGTTCTCTCGTATTTTGGGCAGTAGGCTATGGCCTCATTTTCGGTAAAGGAAATTCTCTTATTGGTTTCTCAGACTTCTTTTATTCAGGATACGAAATTGATGGATTAGGGCTATCAGGTTCAGTATTCTTCCTATTCCAATTAGCATTTGCAGGTATTTCACTAACAATCGCCCTTGGGGGATTTGCCGAACGCGCTAAATTAAGTGCCTATCTCGTCTTTGCCCTCCTATTCTCCATTATCGTCTATCCGCCGATCGCCCATTGGATCTGGGGCGGAGGCTGGCTGGCGGAACATGGTAAACAAGATTTTGCTGGCTCCACTGTTGTTCATTTAACAGGAGCGATGGCAGCATTGGCAGCTACGATTATCCTAAAACCGAGGATTGGCAAATATAATAAGGATGGCTCCGCCAATAATCTTGCCGGTCATAACCAAGTATTTACAGCCCTTAGCGTGTTGCTTTTATGGGTAGGCTGGTTCGGCTTCAACGCCGGCAGCACGTTATCGGTTGACAAAGCCTTTTTCGGTTTTGTTGCCATCAATACCAACTTGGCAGCTGCAGCCGGTACCGTAGCGGCGATGATTATCTCTTGGATGGTTTTAGGAAAAGCCGATGTGCCGATGATGCTGAACGGGGCACTAGCAGGCCTTGTAGCAATTACTGCTTCTTGCGCATTTGTTGAAACCTGGGCGGCAGTGGTGATCGGATTTATTGCAGGAATTCTCGTCTTCTACAGCATTCGTTTTTTTGAAAAAAGAAAAATTGATGATCCGATTGCAGCATTATCCGTTCATGGTACAGCAGGAGTTTGGGGTACCCTGTCAACTGGATTCTTCGCCACAAAAGAATTAGCAACGGTTGGGCAGCCCGGATTATTTTATGGCGGCGGCCTGCATCAGCTAGGTGTTCAAGCAATGGGGGTTTTGGTATGCGGCGCCTTTGCCTTTATTGTCTCTTTTATCCTTCTTAAGGCAATGAAAACAGCAATGAACGGACTGAGAGTAACTGAAGAGGAAGAAATTATCGGTCTTGATATGAGCGAACATGGCAGCTATGGCTACCCTGAATTACTGGAATCCGAACAACGGATTAATGCTTAAATTTTTTACTACAAAGAGGCTGTCCTCGGGCAGCCTCCTCTTTCTAAAAGGGGTGGAACCTAATGACGGACTCCAGCTATATGGAAATCCGTAAATTTCGGGATGACAAAATAAAGCAAGCAGCTCAAGACCACATTAAATTAAATCAACTCCACGATGAAATAATGAAAAAGGTCATCCATTTAGCTATAAAGCAAACTGTTGAAAAGCTCGGACCTTTGCCCTGTCCTTTCTCATTTTTTGTCATGGGTTCAGCCGGCCGGTTTGAACAGTCTGTCTGGAGCGACCAAGATCATGGAATTGTTTATCATGACAATCGCGTTGAAACAAAGGTTTATTTCCTTGAACTAGGAAAAGAAATATCAAGGGGGTTATTCCAGGCCGGATATTCCTATTGTGATGGCGGAGTTATGGCCAGCAATCCTTTGTGGTGCAAATCCTTAAATGAATGGCATCAGCAATTGATGAAGTGGATCACTGAATTCTCATGGGAGTCTGTTCGCTATTTATTAATCTTTATAGACGCGAGAACATTAGTAGGAAATGAGAAATTTGTAGATACTTTAAAAAATCAAATCTATCAGACTGCAAATAAAGATTTACTTGTTAAAAAAATGCTGAACAACACCAAGTATCTCAAAAATGGCATTAACGTATTCGGAAAGTTAGTAACTGAAACACACGGGCCATACACAGGATGGCTAAACATTAAAGAAATCGGCATCCTACCTTACGTAAACGCCGTCCGTCTTATTGCTATCAAAGAGAATCTGCTCACAACACCAACTCTTGAACGACTAGATACGCTTTCAAAACTACATTTTTCCGATATTGATGTAGATTTTTTCAAACATCAGTTTATTAGATTATTAGACTTTCGGCTAAACTATTGTAAACACACAAATTATGATTCTGGCCATTATTTGCCTGTTGCCCATTTATCGAGAGAGCAATCGAAAGAATTAAAAGATATTATCAAATACAGCTCGGTCCTTTTTCACTCTGTCCGAAAGTTAATTGAAAAGGAAGATCCCCATGCCCATGAATGAAATGATTCAATTCTTCAGACAACTATCCGGAAAAATCAATTCCAATCTTTATGCAGGCCTGCAGTGGAGCTCTTCACCACAGCACCAGGCATTCCTCAGGGAGCTGCAGAAAGAACTCAAGCAGACAAATACACTGCAAATCCCCCTACATGAGCTGCCGGTAGTTGTATTTGATATTGAGACAACAGGGTTTTATCCTGAAAAGGGGGATCAAATGATTTCAATTGGAGCGGTCAAAATGATTGGCAAAGAAATGAAAGCAGAGGAAACTTTTTATACTCTCGTAAAGTCAGACCTACCTCTATCAAAGGAGATTATTGATCTAACCGGTATTCAAGAGAAAGAATTACGTCATGCCCCTAATCCCACAGATGTATTGGTAGATTTTTTCAAATTTATCAAAAATAATATGCTCGTCGCCCATCACTCCAATCATGAGCTGAATTTTATGAGAAAGATGACAAGGGATTATCTGCGCTGTAATTTTGACCACCGTATTGTCGATACATCCTTCCTGCTTCGTCTTGAAGACCCATTCTTTAAACCAAGTCCGCTCGAGGAAATATGCCGGAACTGCGGCATTGAAATAAAGAACCGGCATCATGCGCTTGGAGATGCGCTTATGACAGCCAAGATTTGGAGTCAATATCTGCAAGCAGCAGAAACAAAAGGCTTTAAAAATCTGCAGGAAATATATGAATATCTTTCTAAGCTTAAGTAATTGATACCAGCCGGCTGAATAAATATACAGGGCGCTTCATTTTTTCTACTATATTAGGTGGAAATAAAAGTTAACTTTGTTTCCGTCTATTTCCTCCCTTCCAATCTAAATTCCCACAATAAATCTGCAAATAAAAAAATTCACAAATTTTTTTATTTTCGATATAACCCCATGATGAAAGGATTGTAAACGCTCCCAGTTTGTTTAACTAGTTTGAATTGTCAGATTTTTATGTTGACCCTGTCTTTAATTGGTTGTATGATAATCGTCAATAAGTACTAAGAAATTTTTTCATGGCTCCTTTATTAATTTCTTTACAAAGGGGAACGACAAAGGCTCTTCATTTAATAACGGAATGGCTTGTCAATATGAAGAAACAAACCATGACCTGTCAGTTAGGAGATCGTAAAATGAGAAGCGATATGATTAAAAAGGGGATTGATCGTGCTCCCCACCGCAGCTTACTATACGCAACAGGGGTCAAAACGAGTGACCTTGAAAAACCATTTATCGGTGTTTGCAACTCGTATATTGATATTATCCCAGGTCATAAACACCTTAATCATTTCGGTGAAATAGTCAAGGAAGCCATCCGCGAAGCCGGCGGTATTCCTTTCGAATTTAATACAATCGGTGTCGATGACGGAATTGCCATGGGACATATCGGAATGCGCTATTCGCTTCCAAGCCGTGAAATCATTGCCGACAGCGCAGAAACAGTTATTAATGCACACTGGTTTGATGGTGTTTTTTACATTCCAAACTGTGACAAAATCACTCCAGGGATGTTAATGGCGGCAGCAAGAACAAACGTACCATCTGTTTTTGTATCTGGTGGTCCAATGGAAGCGGGCGTTTCACCATCGACAGGAAAAAATCTTTCGCTTACTTCAGTTTTTGAAGGGGTTGGTGCTTACCACAATGGTACAATCAGCCAAGCACAATTGCTAGAAATCGAAACGAATGCCTGTCCTACTTGCGGCTCATGTTCTGGTATGTTCACAGCAAATTCTATGAACTGCTTGATGGAAGTTTTAGGAATGACCGTTCCTGGCAATGGAACGATGGTTGCTACTTCTGAAGAAAGACATGAATTAATTAAGCAGGCAGCAAGACATTTGATTGACTTAATCAAAAAAGATATTAAACCTCGCGACATCATTACACGAGAAGCCATTGATAATGCCTTTGCACTAGATATGGCGATGGGCGGATCAACTAATACTGTGTTACACACATTAGCGATTGCTCATGAAGCAGGTATCGATTATGATCTTCGCGAAATTAATAAAATCGCTGAAAGAGTTCCATATCTTGCCAAGATTATGCCAGCATCTGACTATTCAATGGACGATGTTCATCGGGCCGGTGGTGTAAGTGCCATCATTAATGAACTCTATAAAGTCGAAGGTGCATTGCATGATAACTGCCTAACGATTACAGGAAAAACTCTTCGGGAAAATGTGAAGGAAGCAACAATTACCAATGAAGCAGTCATCCGGACAAAAGATAATCCATATAGCCCAGTTGGCGGACTATCCATCCTATATGGAAATATTGCTCCAGATGGCGCTGTAATCAAGGTTGGCGCTGTAGATTCTTCGATTAAAACATTCTTAGGTGAAGCAATTGTATTTGAATCCCAAGATGAGGCATTAGAAAGCATTCATAATGGAACGGTAAAAGCTGGCCATGTAGTAGTTATCCGCTACGAAGGTCCTAAAGGCGGTCCAGGAATGCCGGAAATGCTAGCTCCTACCTCCGCTATTATGGGCCGAGGTTTAGGAAAAGAAGTAGCCCTTATCACAGACGGCCGTTTCTCAGGTGCAAGCCGCGGAATTTCCATTGGCCATATTTCACCTGAAGCTGCAGAAGGCGGACCAATCGGTCTCGTTGAAAATGGTGATAAAATACTAATCGACCTCGAAGCACGTTCAATTGAACTTGTCGTGGATGATGTTGTGTTAACTGAAAGACGCAAGAATTGGGTAAAGCCGGAGCCTAAAATCAAATCTGGCTATCTAGCAAAATATGCAAAACTCGTTACTTCTGCCAACACTGGCGGGGTAATGAAAATATAAATATTAAGTTATTTTACTGGGAACTGCTAGTACCCCTCCCCTTCACTAAAGAAGTTAAGGTACTAAAAACAAAATTTTTGACAATAAAATAGTCAAATCGATGACGGGAATAAAGGTGTAGGAATTTGTATTTTCAGAGAGCTGGGGTTGCTGGAAGCCCAGTAATACAACCTACTCCGACATCATCCCTGAGTGTTATTCTGAACGGTTTTTAACCCAGTAGGTCTAACCGGGTGTCAACTTAGAGCACCTGTTACAAAAAGAAGCGTTCTTTTAAATTTAGTTGTCGCTTCATGAGGCAGTATTCGTAAGGATACTGTAAAAACCGGGTGGTACCGAGAAAATGAAAGGCCTTTTCTCCCCGAACATTCTGCTTTTGATGTACTTGACTGCAGTTTATTCGGAGAGAACAGGCCTTTTTTACTGTGTTCAAACACAGTTGAAGTTTTAGTTTTGTAAATATTCTAATACCCATAAGGAGGGAACTACGACGTGAAAGCAGAAGCAAAGCTGGAATTCCAAACCAGTACGGCACCAAAAACAGGTGCAGACCTTCTCATCGATCTTTTAATTAAAGAAGGTGTTGATATATTATTCGGGTATCCTGGAGGTGCAGTCCTGCCGATTTACGATGCGATTTATCGGGCACAAAAATCCATTAAGCACGTCCTCTTCCGTCACGAGCAAGGGATGATTCATGCCGCTGAAGGATATGCCCGAATCACCGGAAAGCCTGGAGTTGTCATCGCCACTTCAGGTCCTGGGGCAACGAACTTGGTTACTGGAATTACAGATGCCATGATGGATTCCTTACCACTTGTGATTTTCACAGGGCAGGTAGCACGGACAGTCATCGGAACAGATGCCTTCCAAGAAGCAGATGTAATGGCGATTACCACGCCGATTACAAAACACAATTATCAAGTGCAATCTGCAGCAGACCTGCCAAGAATTGTTAAGGAAGCTTTTCATATTGCTTCTACAGGAAGACCAGGCCCGGTTTTAGTTGATGTACCGAAGGATATCTCATCTGCAATATTAGCGGCAATCCCAGAAGATGCTGCCATGGACCTGCCAGGCTATCAGCCAACAATTAAACCGAATCCATTGCAAATTCGGAAGCTTGCTGAGACCCTTCCAAAGGCTAAAAAGCCTGTGATTCTTTCCGGCGCTGGCGTTCTCCATGCAAAAGCCTCTGAAGAATTAACGACTTTTGCTGAAAAACATAAGATTCCAGTCGTAACCACCCTGCTTGGACTTGGAACATTCCCAGCAGACAGCCCGCTCTCCTTGGGAATGGGGGGTATGCACGGAACTTATGCAGCTAACATGGCTTTATACGAATGCGATTTGCTCATCAATTTCGGAGCTCGTTTTGATGATCGATTAACAGGAAACTTGAAGCATTTTGCACCATTTGCGAAAGTCGCCCACATTGACATTGACCCTGCGGAAATTGGCAAAAACGTTCAAACCCAAATTCCGATTGTGGCCGATGCCAAAGTAGCCTTAACACAATTGATTGAAGAGGCAGTTAATTCCCCATCACATGAGGATTGGCTGGAAGCTCTTAATCATAATAAAAAGGACTTTCCGCTTTGGTATAAGCATGACCCAAACGGCATGAGCCCGCAATGGTTAATCGAAGCGGTTCATAAAGTAACGAATGGTGAAGCGATTGTTGCTACAGATGTTGGCCAGCATCAAATGTGGGCCGCACAGTTCTACAACTTTAATCACCCGCACCGCTGGATTACTTCGGGCGGACTTGGAACAATGGGCTTCGGCTTCCCTGCTGCGATTGGGGCGCAGATGGCTGCACCAGACAGTACAGTAGTGGCAATCGTCGGAGATGCCGGGTTCCAAATGACACTGCAGGAATTATCGGTCATTTACGAACGCAACCTGCCGGTCAAAATCATTATTGTCAATAATGGCGCACTTGGCATGGTTCGCCAGTGGCAGGAGCTTCAATATGATAATCGTATTTCCGAATCCCTGCTTCATACCCAGCCTGATTTTGTCAAACTGGCTGAAAGCTATGGAATCCGCGGTGCAAAAATTGATAATCAAGAAGACCTAGTTGCCTCCCTGCCTGAGCTTATGGCCTATGACGGTCCGGTACTAATTGACGCCCGAGTCCTTCAGAAGGAAAAAGTTTTTCCAATGGTTGCTCCTGGCAAAGGGCTTCATGAAATGATTGGGGTGAAACCAGAATGAAACGTATCATCACACTAACTGTTCAAGATCGCAGCGGTGTTCTAAATCGCGTAACGGGACTGCTGCAAAGGCGGCAATTTAACATTTCCAGTATTTCCGTTGGTGCCACTGAAATCGAGGGCGTTTCTAAAATGACTCTTGTAGTTGAAGTGGAAGACGAACAGCGTCTTGAACAAGTGACGAAACAACTAAACAAGCAAATCGATGTTTTAAAAGTTTCAGATATTACTGATAAGGCAATCGTTGCCCGTGAACTTGCCCTGATTAAAGTAACATCTGGTTCACAACTGCGAAGTGAGATTAACGGGCTCATCGACCCATTCCGAGCCATTATCGTGGATGTATGTAAAGACAGCATCACCGTTCAGGTTACAGGCAAGCCTGATAAAATTGATGCTTTAATCGAACTGCTTCGCCCATTTGGCATTAAAGAAGTTGCCAGAACCGGCCTGACCGCCTTCTTACGCGGCCACCAGCCACAAGTAAATGAATTATCAGCATACTCACTAACAAAATAACACTTAATTCTGAAAGGATGATTGTAATGGTTAAAGTACTATATAACGGAGATATTCAAGAGGAAGTTTTACAAGGAAAGAAAATCGCGGTAATCGGTTATGGTTCTCAAGGTCATGCTCATGCCCTTAACCTTAAGGAAAGCGGTTTTGATGTTGTCGTTGGTCTACGCGGCGGAAAATCTTGGGATAAAGCAGTTGAAGATGGTGTAGAAGTTACTTCAGTTGCTGAGGCTACTGCACAGGCAGATGTTGTTATGGTTCTTCTTCCAGATGAGTTGCAGCCAAAGGTTTACGAAGAAAGTATCAAGCCTAACCTTCAAGCTGGCAATGCATTAGTTTTTGCACATGGTTTCAATATTCACTTCAGCCAAATCGTTCCTCCTGCTGATGTTGACGTATTCTTAGTGGCACCAAAAGGTCCAGGACATTTAGTTCGCCGTACTTATACTGAAGGTGCTGGAGTACCTGCTCTATATGCGGTTTATCAAGACTACACCGGCCAGGCTCGCGAAATCGCCCTTGCTTACGCAAAAGGAATCGGCGCAGCACGTGCAGGTGTATTAGAAACAACATTCCAAGAAGAAACAGAAACTGACCTTTTCGGTGAGCAGGCTGTTCTATGCGGCGGTACAACTGCCCTAATCAAAGCAGGCTTCGAAACTCTTGTTGAAGCAGGTTATCAGCCTGAAGTTGCTTACTTCGAATGCTTACATGAATTGAAATTAATCGTTGACCTTCTATATGAAGGAGGACTTGAAAACATGCGTTACTCCATCTCTGACACTGCTCAATGGGGAGATTTCGTATCAGGTCCGCGCGTCGTAAACGAAGATACAAAAGCACGTATGAAAGAAGTACTAAAAGATATCCAAACTGGTGCATTTGCTAAGGGCTGGATTTTAGAAAACCAAGCTAACCGCCCACAATTCAACGCCATCAACCGAGCTGAAAATAACCATCAGATCGAAGTTGTCGGCCGCGAGCTTCGTGCGTTAATGCCGTTTATTAAAAAACCAGTAAATCAAAAGAAAGAAGTGGTGGTAAATGGTTCACGTTAACATCTTTGATACAACCTTACGCGATGGTGAACAGTCCCCTGGAGTAAATTTAAACCAACTTGAAAAATTGGAAATTGCCAGACAGCTCGAACGGTTTGGCGTTAACATTATGGAGGCCGGCTTCCCGGCTTCCTCTCAAGGAGATTTCGAAGCGGTAAGAGCCATCGCAAGAACGATTAAAAACTCTTCCGTCACAGGTCTGGCCCGTGCCACTAAATCGGACATCGACATTGCGTGGGATGCTTTAAAAGATGCTGCAGAACCAAGATTGCATGTATTCATTGCAACCTCCCCTATCCATATGCAGTACAAACTGATGAAAAAACCTGAGGAAGTCGTCGAGACCGCTGTTGATATGGTTAAATACGCACGTAAAAACTTCCCGCAGGTGGAATGGTCAGCAGAAGACGCTTCACGTTCAGATTTAGATTTTCTTGTCCAAATTATTACGAAGGTAATTGATGCCGGCGCTACTGTCATCAATCTTCCTGACACTGTTGGTTATACCACACCGGCCGAATATGGACGCATGTTCCGCTATATCCGCGAAAATGTGCCTAACATTCATAAAGTAGCATTATCGTGCCATTGTCATGATGACTTGGGGATGGCTGTTGCCAATTCATTGGCTGCTATTGAAAATGGCGTTACCCAGGTCGAGGGCACCATTAATGGAATCGGTGAACGTGCTGGAAACGCAGCTTTAGAAGAAATTGGTGTGGCATTAAATATTCGTCAGGACTTCTATCCATACACAACGGATCTTGTATTAAAAGAAATCAAGCGCACCAGTGACTTAGTCAGCCGCTTTACAGGAATGAAGGTCCCTGGCAACAAAGCAGTTGTCGGTAAAAATGCCTTCGCACATGAATCCGGAATTCACCAGGATGGCGTGTTAAAAAATACATTAACCTATGAAATTATTACACCTGAACTTGTTGGAGTCGGATCCAATGACCTTGTTCTTGGAAAACACTCCGGACGTCATGCTTTTAAAGACAAAATTGAGCAAATGGGCTTTGAATTACAGCAGGATAAACTAAATGAGGCATTCCAGTCATTTAAGTCCTTAACAGATAAGAAAAAAGAAGTAACGGATGAAGATTTGTTCACTATCCTAACAGACATTCAAACCTCGGGCTTCGATGTGAAAAAATATGAGTTAGTCGCATTCCAGGTTCAATATGCTTCAGCTAATCTCCCGACAGCTACTGTCGCATTAACCACTCCTGACGGTGAAAGAGTGGAAACAGCACGCACTGGCTCCGGAAGTGTAGAAGCACTGTTTAACACGTTAGATGCTCTTATTAAAGAAGAGATTCATCTTACAGATTATAGTTTAAGCTCAGTAGGCCGAGGACGTGATGCCCTGGCTGAAGCAAATGTCAAATTGACCGTAAATGGCATAAATGTCAGCGGCCGCGGCTCTGCCCAAGACGTTCTTGAGGCATCCGGGAAAGCATTTATCAATGCGGTCAACCGAGTCTTCTTCAACCAAAAAGCCGGTGTTAAAGAACCTGCCGCACTATAAAAAATCGTAATGCAAGTTTTGGTGTGGATACCGAAACGTGCATTAAACAGAGATAAGCTAGGAACGAAATTTTTTAAAATAATAAGGAGGTTGCTTCTAGTGAAAAAACGAATTGTCTTACTTCCCGGTGATGGTATCGGCAAGGAGGTTATGCATTCCGCGAAGGAAGTTTTAACGGCGATTGCAGAAGAATATAATCATACTTTTAGCTTTGAAACCCATGAAATCGGAGGAGCAGCCATTGACCAATACGGCACTCCCCTGCCGGAAACAACAGTTGATGCCTGTAAGCAGGCAGATGCCGTTCTTTTAGGTGCAGTCGGCGGTCCGAAATGGGATAACAACCCATCCCACCTGCGTCCTGAACGAGGCCTGCTGGGAATAAGAAAGGCCCTTGATTTATATGCCAACTTACGGCCAATCAAAGGCTTCAAAAATCTCCTTCACGCTTCGCCGCTTAAAGAAGAAATTGTTTCTGGAAGCGACCTCCTTATTGTCCGTGAATTAACTGGCGGTATTTACTTTGGTACTCCAAGTGAACGGCGTGATAACGGCGAATCGGTTGTCGATACTCTAGCTTATACCCGCCGCGAGATTGAAAGAATCGTAGATAAGGCCTTTCAAGCAGCCGAAGGGCGCCGCGGTAAGCTTACTTCGGTCGACAAGGCGAATGTGCTTGAATCCAGCAAGATGTGGCGTGAAATTGTCGAAGAGAAAAAAGTACAGTACCCTGAAGTGTCTGTTGAGCATGTGTTAGTCGATGCCGCAGCAATGAAGCTAATTACTAACCCAGCTTCATTCGATGTTGTTGTCACTGAGAACATGTTTGGTGACATCTTAAGCGATGAAGCATCTGTTTTAACGGGCTCCTTGGGTATGCTTCCTTCTGCCAGCTTAAATGAATCTGGCGTCGGTCTTTATGAACCAGTTCACGGCTCCGCTCCTGATATTGCCGGAAAAGGCTTAGCCAACCCGGTTGCGATGATTTTATCAGCTGCTTTGATGCTAAGGTATTCCTTCGAACTGGAGGACGAAGCCAAAATTATCGAAGATGCAGTCCAGTCTGTACTAGATGCCGGCTACCATACTGCTGACTTGCAGGTTCCAAACGGCCGCAAAGTGGGCACCGAAGAAATGACCAAATTAATCGTCGACTATATCCGTACACTGAACGCATCTAAGTGTATCGCAAGCTGTTACTATTAAATTTGAGGACGTTACCGCCAGGCTTGGGCTGATTAGGCCTGGCGGTTTGTTCTTAAAGAAGATTTCCTTTACCGATTGGCACTCTATATTGTTCGTTTAAACAGTAAATTGATTCCAAAAAGCGGATTCGCAGACTTATTAATAAATTCGCTGATATATTCCAAAAATCCGATGATATAATTTATTTTTACTTTAACCTATAGATATTTTCGAACTTATTTTCCTAGTTTACCAGCCATTTCTGGCAAAAAATCTATAAACGTGAGGAAGGAAGCTATGCAAACACCAAAAAATATCATTCAAAAAATTTGGGAACGGCATGTTGTCCATCAAGAAGAAGGAAAGCCGGATTTACTTTATATTGATTTGCATCTCGTTCATGAAGTTACCTCTCCTCAGGCATTTGAGGGCTTACGCATGACCGGGCGCAAGGTTCGCCGCACTGACCTTACTTATGCAACAATGGACCATAACATCCCAACCCGCCAGCGTCTTGTAATCAATGACCCTATTTCAAAAAAACAAGTCGATACATTACAGCAAAACTGTGAGGAATTCGGCATTACGCTTGCAGACCTTCACCACCCGGATAATGGAATCGTCCATGTTATCGGTCCTGAGCTTGGTCTTACCCAGCCTGGAAAAACCATCGTCTGCGGCGACAGCCATACCTCCACACACGGGGCATTCGGTGCGCTTGCTTTTGGTATCGGTACAAGTGAAGTCGAGCATGTTCTAGCCACACAAACCCTTTGGCAGGCACCGCCGAAAACGATGAATGTCAAAGTTAATGGCAAGCTTGGGACAGGCGTCACCGCAAAGGACTTAATCCTTGCGATTATCGGTAAATTTGGCGTGAAATTTGGAACTGGCTATGTCATTGAGTATACCGGGGAAGCAATCCGTGGATTTTCCATGGAAGAGCGCATGACCGTCTGCAACATGTCGATTGAGGGCGGCGCAAGAGCAGGACTAATCTCTCCAGATGAAACAACAATTGAATATTTACGCGGCAGAAGACATGTTCCGCAGGGTGAAGCTTTCGAAGCAGCCGCTGCAGACTGGAAGTCCCTAGCCACAGATGAAGGGGCCACTTACGATACAGTAGTTGAAATTGAAGCTTCAGAGGTAGAACCTCAGGTAACTTGGGGAACCAACCCTGGAATGTGTATTCCGGTAACAGCAAACGTGCCAAGCCCGGAAGACACAGATAAACCAAGTGATAAAGACGAAATTCAGCGGGCCCTTGAGTACATGGGTCTTGAAGCTGGCCAGCCGATTTCCAACGTAACAATCGACCATGTCTTCATTGGTTCTTGTACCAATTCACGTCTAAGCGACCTGCGGAAAGCAGCTAACATCGTCCGTGGCAAGAAGGTAAATTCTTCGGTTACTGCAATTGTTGTTCCAGGTTCCTTCAGCGTCAAGCTGGCTGCGGAAAAAGAAGGTTTGGATCAAGTCTTTAAAGAAGCGGGCTTTGAATGGCGCGAAGCAGGCTGCAGTATGTGTCTCGGAATGAACGATGATATCATTCCATCTGGTGAGCGCTGTGCTTCCACATCCAACCGGAACTTTGAAGGACGTCAAGGTAAAGGTGCCCGCACACATCTTGTCAGCCCTGAAATGGCAGCAGCAGCAGCAATTGCCGGCCACTTTGTCGATGTTCGGAAGTTCACTGCTCAGGAGGTTATGTAGAAATGGAACCATTACGCATTCATCAAGGCCTTGTCTGTCCAATTAACCGCTCAAACATTGATACAGACCAAATTATACCGAAGCAATTTTTAAAGCGCATTGAACGAAGCGGCTTCGGCCAATTTCTTTTCTATAACTGGCGTTTTGACGATGACGGTAATCCAAATCCTAATTTCGAATTAAATCAACCACAATATAAGGGTGCTTCTATCCTGGTTGCCGGTGAAAACTTCGGCTGCGGCTCCTCCCGCGAGCATGCCCCTTGGTCAGTTCAGGACTTTGGCTTTAAAGTAATCATCGCGCCAAGTTATGCAGATATTTTTAAAAATAACTGCGTAAAGAACGGGATCCTTGCCATCGCTGCTACTGAAGAACAAGTTCAAACTATTATGAAAAAGGCAGAAACTGCAGGCTATTCACTTACAGTAAATCTTGAAGAGCAAAGGGTTTATGATAACGATGGTTTTGAATTGACTTTCGACATTGCTCCTTACCCAAAGGAAATGCTCCTAAATGGTTGGGATGAAATCGGCGTTACCTTAACCTACGAAGATAAGATTAAAGAATACGAGCTTGCACGACAGTAATAAAAAGAGGGCTTGGTCTCCAAGCTCTCTTTTTATTGCTATAAGTTATCTAATATATTCGTGTTATCCGGTTCCTCATTAAAGGAAAGGACTTCATCAACTGGCTGGTAGGATTCACCGTAAAAATGTTCATCCTTATAGGTATGAATCAAATTATATGTTTTTTTCATAGCTTCAAAAATCATTTCCTCTGATTCATGATGCGGCGCCCAATAGAGGATTTCCATTTTGTTTACTTCATTTGTCGCCAACGACCTTCTTTCGTAACCGATTGACTCGGCATGCTCAAAGCCTTCCCGTTTATAAAAGCGCAGTCTTTTGGCCGTATCGCTGTCTTTATAATTAACCGGCTCCACTTCCAGAATAATTGGCTTCTCCTTTTGCTTCATTTTTTCCAAAAGCTTATGGCCAAGCCCTTGCCCGCGGGCGTTGCTTGAAACGAATAGATAGTCGATAAAGACAAAATTATCTAGTTCCGCATACATCAATACATGATTAGGCCCCTCATCCTTATGATAAATATCGGATTGCTCTCGAAGCAGCGTTTCCATATGCTCCCGCGATTTCATTTCCTCAACCGGAAAATATTGATTTAACTTTTCATACCAATGCATTTACATGGCTCCTTTATTAAATGTATATATTGATTTTCCGCATATTGTGACCGGATTATTCCGGGGTCAATAAACGCAAGAACTGAGCAGGAACTCTCCTGCTCAGTTCTTACAAAATTAGAACTCCGGTAAATTGTCTAGATTATTTTCTTTAATACCATCCGGTTCACTGCGAATAATATCTCTCCCGTATTTATGAAAAACATCAATATGGGCGATTCTACCTGACTTTGCTTCATCCAAGGCCTGGAGATAATCCAATTCCCTGCCTGTGTTTGTCTTAAAAGCAATGATATCTCCATCATCGTTTTTCTTAACAGCAACAAACTCTTCTTTGCCATCAGGATTAGTTTCCCCCGCCTCAGCCTGGGCCTGCTGCTCCCCTTGCTGCTTGTATTGCTCATAAATATTTTCAAAATCCTTTTGTTCCATCCATTTCACCCCCGAACATTTGTTAGTATTTTTCCTTTTAAAAAAATTATCCTTGATTAAAAAAATGTCAAAAAAAGTTCCAAAATTATCCTTTTGCCAACATGGTATAATTTACCTAGTTGGGGAGGGGTGATGAAATGGATATACTTGACCATAATGTTTGGTTTTATATTCGTGACCATCAACAACAGGGACCTGTCGGCATGTTTGAGTTAAAAAAACTGTTTGAACAAGGGATTCTAACAGGAGATAGCTTTGTTTGGTGCCCTCAAATGGATTGTTGGTGCATGGCTAAAACCCTTAAAGTGTTCCAGTTTGCCGATGAACAAGATTCAATAAATTATTCCTTAGTTTGGGAGGAAATCAAAAAGGATACCTATCCTGCCGGAAGGCCATTTGTGCGATTTCTAGCCAGGTTCTTTGACCTTGCCCTGTTCACATTTTTCCTTATAGCTTTTGTATCTATTTTTTCTCCGAAGTATATCGTTGAATCCTCAGCCATTACCGTATTCATGATTTGCCTAATACTTTATATCCTAGTAGAGGCCGCCATTCTCTTTGTCTTTGGGAATACGCTCGGTAAGTCTCTATTAAACACTCGTATGAAAACAGTTACGGGTGAACCCATTAATTTTGTTAGCGCACTGAAACGAAGTATTTTCGTAACAGCCGCCGGAATGGGACTTGGAGTGCCCCTCATCAATATTATTTGTTTTGGTCTCGCCTTTTTAGATTTAAAAAAACACGGATATGCCATTTGGGATAAGCAAATTGGAACCATTGTTTTATACGGAAGGGTAAGCTTTGCCAGAATCCTTTTCGTCAGCATAATCCCTATTGGATTATTAATAACTGGCTTCGTCATTTAAGCTTTTCACTTTTTAGCGATATGGGTAAAATCAAAAAATCTAATCCCCCTCCACTAATTCCAATATATTCCATAATTTTAAAACTCATATGCATCAGCATGGGTTCACAAAAGGTTCAGAACTTAAAAAGGACCAGAGCGATTCCGGTCCTGTTAATCCATTTTCTTCTCAAGCAGCGTCTTATTATCCTTACTTGAAATGGTGACTTGGTAAGGGTCATTTTTTACCATTTCCCAAACTTCGTCCGTGTGAATAAAGTCATCAATCATCGTATAAAGATTATCTGCCTGCTCCTCTGCTTTTGGGTCGCTGCTTGGTAATGTCATTTTCACGTGTATATAGAATACTCCGTTTTTGCTGACATGGCTGACCCCTTTTACGTTATACTTTTTGTAGGTCATCAATTCCGTCCCAATGGCCCCTATTGCATTCCCCCAGCGGTTATACTGCTGTCTTTTTTCAAGATTAAACGTCCGGTGTTTAACCTCAACCGATTCTTTTCCTGCTGATTTAAGGGCCTCTTCGACTGCCTTCTTGATCTCCTCAATTCGATCTTTGCTTTCAGTACTTGGGAATTCCAGTTCGATCGTATTAATACTTCCACCAAATCCATTACTGAAATCATATCCTTTTGCCTTGAGAACAGACTCGGCAATGTTAAATATCTCGGTTGTTTCTTTGTCAGTCCGCTCCTCCTCTTGCTTCCATTTCTCAGATGGCTCCACATATTTTCTAACTTTAACATAGTAATCTTCGGTCCTTGTTCCCCTATATTTTTCACCACGGATAATATTATAGGAGGTTTTTTCAATCCCGGCCTTCATCTTTTTAATGTTTTCATCAGATGTATCTAGGTATACATAGACCCCCTCCTCTTTGCCGCCAACATGCTCAATAGCCTCTATTACAGGGTAACCTTCTTTTTTAAGTTCCTTTTCAACGTATTCAGATACATTTCCGTCAAACTGTGCATAAAAAGAGCTAAGAGGTGGAATTTTCGCCATCATTTTCGCCATGGTTGGGGAAACAAAGCCGGAACCAACAAACAGCAGAAAAACGGCTGCCGCTGCTGAAATAATAGCTGTAACTTTCTTTCCCGGGCCCCACTGCTTTTTCATTTTTTTTTGAAAAAACGCCCACTCTCTGTCAACACGCTCGAGCCTGTTCTCATCGAACTGGCCTTCTTTAAATCTTTGCGGAAGATTTTTGGTGAACCTTTCAAGGGATACAGGCACTTGCAACGGATCCATGGTATTTCTATTCTCTCGATTAGATTCCATACGATTTCACCTCCATTGAATAGCTGCTGTCATTTTTGATCATATCAGCGAGCTTTTTTCTCCCCCGGCTCAGCCTCGTTTTGATGGTATTGATATTTTCATTAAGAATCAGGCTGATTTCCTTTATCGACAAATCCTCATAATAGTGGAGAAGGATTGGAACGCTTTGTTCTTTATGTAGGTTTAAAATGAGGCGCAGCAGTTCTTCGCCATTTTCGTTTTGGATGGCTTCATACTGAGCTGAAGCTGATTTCATTCGCTCTTGCGCCTCAGGATTTTCCTCGATATTGCTATATCGGATCCGGGAATTTTTGCGATAAATATCTATGGAACGTGAATAAACAAGCCGGTAAAACCATGCCTTAAATTGGCGGATTTCCTTGTTTCTCATAATGCTGATATAACAATCCTCCAATGCCGTTTGGACAGCATCTTCGGCTAATTCTTTGGAACGGAGAATAAGAAAAGCTGTTTTATAAGCGCTGTTCAACAATTCTTCGACAAGCAAACTGAACGCTTCTCCATCCCCCATTCGAATCCGGTTCATTAGGTTTTGTTCCCCATCCAAATTGGGAACCCCCTTTCCACTTCTTTCTTTCTATAATTAAGTCGTTTTCAAGCCCCTGTTTGGTTTCACTTTTTTCAAAATTAATAGCCCAAAATGTGGTTTTTTCGGGAAAAGGACTATAATACTTATATCATGCTTTCAATTCTCGGAGTGAACAAAGATGCTATTGTTAAAGAAAACTCATAATCCACGAAACAATAAAGAACTGCTTGCACAAATTACTGACGACAGCTTGGACATTAAACAAGTCCTTATCGAGTCAGAACAGCTTTGCCAGCTATTTCTCGAAAAAAATATCCTTCTTGAGCCCGGCACTCCCAACTTTCCTTTTAAGCAAAGAATCATAGAAAGGCTCTTTAGAATTTTAGCAATACCCTCAAATCTCTTGGAACCAACAAGACTTTCCGTTGACTCAGAAGGGTATGTCATTCCTGACTGGAAAGATAAATTGGATCAGGAATTTACTAAGCTTATGGGGTCCATAAATAGGGAAGTCAATGTGGCGGATTTCGGGGCAGTCGGAGACGGTGTCACTGATAACACCGCAGCTTTTAAAAAAGCGATTGGGACTGGGCGTGTGAAAGTCATTGTCCCCCCAGGTGTATACATAACAAAAGGAATCTGCCTGCCTTCACGGACATGCCTTATTGGGGCTGGTAAAGGGATTACGACCATCCGGATGCACGGCGCTGCACCAAAAGGAATGAGGCTGGTCACCAATCTGAGCCATTGGCGCGGCAACCATCATCTATTCGTACAGGGGCTTAGTTTGGATTGGAACGTCGAGAGGCTGGGGGATACGCCTAAAACCAGCACTTGGGGAAATCACTCCAGCTGCTTGACGTTTGCAAATGTCCAGTATGGCTGGGTAAAGGATGTCGAAGCGATCAATCCGGGTCTGCATGGCTTTGATATTACGTCTACCTTGTACAATTATGCTGGTGATGGCTTCCGTGCCCGTGGAGGCAGCAAGTATGTCTGGCTCGATAATTTAAACGGTCACGGCTTCGGCGATGATGGCATTACTACCCACCATAGCGATTATATTTGGATCTCAAATTCGCATATGTGCGACCCAAGCGGCCGCGCCCACCAAAATGGTTTTTCGAACTCGAATGGGATTGAGGTGGATGATGGATCGAGGAATGTCCTTCTCGTCAATAATTCAACAGCCAGATGCTTTGGAGGTGTGGAAATAAAAGCCCATCAAAATTCATCGGCCGCCTCTAACGTACAAATCGTTGGGCATATTTCCTTAAACGATAACCGTTCCTTTAACTTCCGGCATATCGGCCATCACAAAAGTACGGACCTAGAGTCGAAGACTGCCTATAATGTTTTGGCAGTAAATTTGGCTTCAATTGCACCTGTCTTTTCAGATTTATATAAGGATTCCTCTCCACGTGGTTTGGTGATTTCCGCCTATAAGAATGTGGTGCTGAACCATGTAACTTTTATTGGCGATCCTGACTATGACTATCAAGGGAATCCTGTCGCTGCGATTCAATACCGGGCGAGGAATGTTGCCCTAAACAATGTTTCTTTTAAAAATTTTAAAACTGCAGGAGCCGGAATAAAGATTTTCGGCGGCGAAAATCGGGCTGATTCGATTGAAATACGGAATGTAGAAGTTAAAGGCTCGGCTTTAAGGCCTGTTGTTGTTGGCAAAGAGGTTAAGAATATTAAAATGGCCATCATGGAACCAATTTAAAAAGCGCCAGAGATTATCTTTGGCGCTTTCCTTCTTTTTCTACGATAATTCCGTCAACGAGCTTCTCTGCCGCTTTTCGATATAAATTGCTCATATGGACTAGGGACGAAATCATCAGGACCTGTTCAAGATAGGGCGACTTATCCTCTTGCCCTTCCGCGATTTCTTCCTTTACCTCCAGCCCTCTTCTTGTCATTTCCTCTTTAAAATCGGCAACATTTTTAGCAGCCTGATTAAGATAACTGTTATAGAAAGAATCAACATCGATATCTTCCTTCATAATTCTTTTGTTTATCCCATCAAGGGTGGTTTTAATGTCATTAATGGATAGGGCACCTTTCAGTTGATAGATAAGACTGATTAGGATGAGATGCTCTTTCGAGTATTTTTTATTTTTAATAGGAAAAATAAGCTTCCCTTTGGCATAGTTGTTAATCATGGTTTTCGTAAGAACCTTTTCCTCAACATTCCGCTTCGATTCCGAGAATTTATTTTCGAAAAGCTGGATGACCTGGTCCATATACAAATCTATTTCCGGAATATCTTCTAATGATAAATTCGCCTCTAAACCCAGATCTTCAATGAATTGATTGATTTTTTCCATTACTGCAATCCCCGTTCACTTCATTAATATTTTTTATTATACCTAAAGAAATTAACGTTGACTAGACAAGCATACACTTGTATCATTATATGTAGTTATGAAAACTACATGTTGAAATGGGAGTGTTACAAAATGAATGCGTATATTCGAGAGCCCATTAACGGACTCACTCATTTGACCGGTGCGATTCTGTCTTTTGTCGGACTGTTGGCAATGGTAATCAAAGCTTCACTGACTTCCCAATCGCCCCTTGCCATTGCTGCTGTCATCATTTTTGGCATCAGCATGATTCTTCTTTATTCAGCCTCGGCAACCTACCATATGGTCATTGCAGGGGAAAAAGTGGTTGCATTTTTAAGGAAACTTGATCATTCGATGATTTTTATCATGATTGCCGGTACGTACACTCCATTTTGTTTTATCAGCTTAAATGGAAAAACAGGTGCAGTTCTCTTTTCGATTATTGCAGCAGTCGCAATCTGCGGCGTTGTGTTTAAAATGGTTTGGTTTCACTGTCCACGCTGGATCTCAACTGCCTTGTATATTGTGATGGGCTGGATGGTGGTCTTTGTGTTTTCGCCGCTGGCAGGCAGCATCAATCCATACGGATTATTTCTGCTGGTACTCGGCGGTATTTTCTATACCGTTGGCGGCGTCATTTATGGAGCGAAACCAAAGTTTTTACAATTTAAAAATTGGGGCTTCCATGAAATTTTCCATGTCTTCATTATGCTTGGGAGCTTAGCCCATTTTATGTGCGTGTTTTTATATGTCATCTAATAAAAAAGAAGCTTGGATTGTTCCAGGCTTCTTTTAATGCTTAATGCAATTTTTTAAATCCGTATTTTTTAAAAATGTCCATCGATGTTTGATTTTGAAGATATTCGAGAAACAACTCGGCTTCTTTTGGATGTTGCGATTCTTTTATGACACCTGCCGGATAGATGATAGGAGTATGTGTGTTGTCCCCAGCCGTTGCCGCTATTTTTACTCTTTTGGAGGTTAATGCATCAGTTTTATAGACAACTCCCGCATCCACATTACCCGTTTCAACATAGGTAAGGACTTGGCGGACGTCTTTTGCGTAGACCACTTTACCCTGAAGGGAATTCCAAATATTCAATGCTTCGAATGTTTCCTGCGCATATTTTCCGGCAGGCACCGATTCCGGGGTACCAACCGAAATGTTTTCTGCACGCGAAACGTCATTAAATTTATTAATGCCTTTCCTATTGTCCTTCGGAACAACTAACACCAGGTCATTACCTACAAGATTAACACTGTTTTTCTTTTCAATATCGCCTTTTTGGACCAATAAATTGAATTTATCCTCTGCAGCCGAAAAGAACAAATCTACAGGCGCCCCTTGGGAAATCTGCTGCTGCAGCGCCCCCGAAGCCCCGAAGTTATAATTAACTTTTACATTTGGATGGGCTTTTTCAAAGCTTCCTTTAATATCATTCAAGGCATCCTGTAGGCTCGCTGCGGCGGAAATGGTTAATTCCACTTTCGCATCTTTCTTGTCCACTTTATTGGCTTGATTATTGGAAGAACATCCGGATAGGACAAATACTAACAGCAGTGCTGTGAAAAATATTTTTTTCACCCGATGTCCCCTCTCCCCATTAACTCCTCATACAAAACCACCGCATGGTTATAGACCGTGTCCTTCGCGCCGTATAAGAGCGTAATGTTTTGGGACTCTGCCATCTCGATCATTTGACTAATTAATTGAAGTTTCACTTCATCAGTACGGAGTTCTTGTATATAACGGCTGCGGAACTCGTCAAACAGCTCCGGTTTGTGGCAAAACCACTTTCTAAGATCCGGGCTTGGTGCGATCTCTTTATACCAATGATCAAGCCTTGCCGCATCCTTCGAAATCCCCCTCGGCCAGAGCCGGTCCACCAAAATCCGGCACCCATCCGATTCATCGTAAGGCTCATAAACTCGCTTTAATAAAATGCTCAGCATTAATCCTCATCCTTTACATCCAAGTCTTCAGGTATGGGCTCACTTAAGATTTCTTCTACAAGCTGTTTGTATTTTTCCATTTGTTTTAAATGGGTGTTGAATTGCTCTTTGTTGATTAGGTAATCACTGCCGTCAAAAAGCGTGCGGATTTTTTTCTGCTGAATGAGCTTTTTAACGTCAGCTTCTGAAATGGATAAAAACTCTGCTGTTTCTTTGATTGAAAGATACATAGTTAAATCCCTTCTTTCTGAAACGAAAATGATTCGACAACACGGCCATCCCGACCTTTTGTGCTGACTGCCTGGGTCAAGGAATTTAAAATCGCTTCCTCTGCCGCTTCAGCTGCAGCAGAAAACAGCTGATTCATTATTGGATGATCTTCACGAAGCTGGGCCCGAGTTTCCGTGATTTCATCCGAGAAATGAGCAATTTTATGAGCGGTTGAAAAAGCAATCACAATATCACCGCTGCCATGGCTGAAATGGCTTCCTGTCCGTCCAAGCCCTATCCCGCAGCGTTTTGCCACACGCAGGAGCTGCCGGTCGCTTAAAGGAGCATCAGTTGCTAAAACGATAATAATGGAACCGTCAGCTGTCTCAGATAGACCACCTGAGGGAAGGTATTGAAAGCCTCGAAAATCTTCTTTCCTTCCGAAATTACTTAGAACCATACATCCCACTGTATATTCTTGGGCGATTCGGGACGATGAACCAATCCCGCCCTTATAACCAAAGCAAACCATCCCTTTTCCAGCACCAACGGCCCCTTCCTCCGCACGTTGTTCAGAGGCCTTTTTTATAGCTTCAATGGCATGTTCAGGTTTAACCGGGAATAACCGAATAGAGTTTAAATAACTATCATTACATTCCCCAACCACTATATTAATGGTTCCCGTCGAATCGCCAATTTCAGGATTCTCCTCCAGCATATATTCAAGTGTCCCTTGTGTCACTGCCGGGACCCCGAAGGTATTTGTTAACATAATCGGTGACTCAAGAACTCCTAATTCATTGACCTGAACCAGCCCAGTTGTTTTTCCAAAGCCGTTCAGAACGTAACTTGCCGCGGTCACCTTTTCTTTAAATACATTACCTTTATGCGGTAAAATGGCAGTTACCCCTGTACAGGCATAGTTGTTTCCAGTCTCATCTAAGGGAAAGTCAAGAGTTACCTGGCCTACCAAAACGCCCCCGACATCAGTAATACAGTTTTTTTCCCCTGCTTCAAGCCTGCCGATTGTGATTCCTAAATCGCGAGCTTTCATCATACCACCCCTGGCCGGTGGTCAAGGAAGTTTTGTGAGGCAAAGCCCCTAACCTCTTCTTCACTGTAATGTTTTAAAAGTTCATTGATCAGGTTTTGCGACTTAGCGGCATTCTCTAAATCAATGATAAATTGTGATATTCCATCAAAATCCGATCCTAAGCCGATTTGTTTTACACCGCCGAGGGAGCAGAAATGATCAATATGCTTGATGAGGTCACTAATGTGTGCATCCCCAGATTCATTGATAAATGGCGGATTATAAACGACATGGATCAGTCCGCCCTTTTGGAACATTGCCCCAGCTTGCTCATCAGTTAAATTTCGTGGGTGGTTACAAAGGGATTTGGCGTTGGAGTGGCTCGCAATCGGATAATCTGCGAGTTCCATGACATCCCAGAATGCTTTTTCGCACAAATGTGAAACATCTGTGAGGGCTTGATGTTCATTGTTTAATTGCACGATTTCCTTCCCAAATAATGTGAGCCCCGCCCCGCGCGGCTCGCCGGCACCGTCAGCCGCCAAATTGGCGTTATTCCAGGTAAGGCCGACAGACCGGACACCTAATCGGAACAATGTACGCAACTTCATAAGGTCGTTGCCAATTGCGTCTACACCTTCAAGCGTCAGCATTGCACCAATTTGGCCAATTTTGAGCTGGTCAAAGTCAGCCCAATTCTTTATATGTACCATGTCGGGATTTTCTCCCAAGACTTCCTTATAAAAATAATCGACTTGCTCCAACGCTGCCTGGAATTTTTGATCGGATGGGATGTCCGGTTCAATAAAGATCGCAAAGCACTGAGCCTTGATTTTGCCCTGCTGCAGGCGGAATTTGTTTGTTTCTAATTGCGGGGCATCGGTAAATCTTAGCTTGCCTTTACCCTCAGAAAGTTTTAGTAACGCATCACAATGCAGGTCGATGATATTCATTCTGGCCGACTCCTTTTTTTAAAAAATTGTATCATAAAAGTTAGGAGTTATACCTAGAACTTGAATAGTTTATATTCTATTTCCTGCAAACCGCTTTATTTTCGGGAGCAAATAGTTTTCCATATGGTTCCCCCAATTTATCTCATAAAAGCCATTATCTCCCTATAAACTAAAAATCCCTATCCTTATACATTTTTTTATAAAAAAATCAGCAGGGTTAGCTGAACCTGCCGATTATGTGTACAGATTAATATTTTCTTAGAAAAATAGGCTCTTTACCCAATAATCTATTACGAAGGATTTCGTGACATAAACTTAGGGCCTTTTCTATTTCTTGGGTTGCATTCCCTAATATCCTTAGAGCAAAGCCAGGAACCGCAAGCATTGAAAAGCCGATTCTAAGCTCACCACAAAGATTGAGAAGCTCATGGAGTTCTTCTAAAAGCTCCTGATTCACCTTTTCATGTATGACAATCATTGTTCCAAAATGGGTAAACCCCTCCATATATCCAATTCTTTTGAGGTCTTTATCCGGCTCCAGTTTTAGATGGTCAAACAAAATTATGCGGCCTTCCAAATAAACCTCCATCCTCGATTGTAGCAAGTCATACCGGAATAATGTCCCATCCGGGGCCCAGCCCGGAGTGAAAATATCGGTACAAATCAGTGAGGCACCTTGTTCCATCTGCACAATCATACGCTGCTTGTAACATGCGTTCTGGTAGGCAATCACCGGATCGGGCAGATATTCCAAAACACTGCCTTTTCTCAAATTAATCTCCATTTCCTGAAAAGCAGGAAGGGTTCTAGTTTTATAAATCTTCGTAGAAGATTGGGTAGTCACCACCGCCTGTGCATCTTCTTCTAAATCCATATCAACCTTGTACGTGTCACCGTCAAGGTAACCTCCTCCGGGGTTCATAATATACAGATAAGCCTCGCCGCCCGGTGTCAGGTAGAGGGGTCTTGTCACTTTAAATGCGCCCTCAGAATAGGAGTCTTTTAAGATGGTTTTCTCCCCTTTCCTTTCACCTATTAGTCTTAAATATCCTGTACGGGCAGTCACTTATGCCAGGCCTGCCAGTAACGCATTTTTTTTAATCCAGTCAATCACATTATCGAGACCTGAATCCGTTTTTAAGTTCGTAAAAATAAAAGGCTTATTGCCGCGGGCCACTCTCGTGTCAGCCTCCATTACTTCCAGGCTGGCACCGACATATGGCGCCAAGTCGGTTTTATTGATGATAAACAAATCCGACTTGATCATTCCTTGCCCACCTTTGCGTGGTATTTTTTCCCCTTGGGCCACATCAATGATATAAATGGAAAAATCGACGAGCTCCGGACTAAAGGTAGCTGCCAGGTTATCACCGCCACTCTCCACAAAAATAATTGTTAAATCTGGGTGTTTTTCCTTTAATTCATCGATCGCCGCAAAATTCATCGAGGCGTCTTCCCGAATAGCGGTATGAGGACAGCCCCCTGTTTCTACCCCAATAATCCGGTCGGCAGGCAGGACGCTGTTTTTCATTAAAAATTGCGCATCCTCTTTTGTGTAAATATCATTGGTCACAACGGCTATCTTGAATTCATCATTCATATATCTGCTTAATCTTTCAACGAGCAGGGTTTTACCAGCTCCAACCGGTCCGCCAATTCCAATTCTTATTGGTTCCATTGTTTTTCCCTTCTTTCCTAGAAATCTATGAAATAAACAATCTGACATGAAGCCTTTCATGCCGCATTTGTGAGATTTCAATTCCCGGTGCAGCTGCTCCAAAATCATCCGGATCCATTGATATAATCCGTTCTAGAGTGCTTGTTAAATAAGAGTTAAGCTCCAAAAGAAGCTTTTGTCCGGCCGTCTGGCCAAGTGGAATTCCACGGACCCCATTTTGAACAAGGGTTCCCATTGTCGAGTATAAATAGGTTAATAGCCCTTCTTCACTTTCTATATTTAAATGATGACAGATGATCGAAAAAACAATAGCCGGATGGCCAAACGCTTCACGGTTACGAATCTTTGTTAGATATTCATTCAGCAAAGGGATGGTATATAAGTCAATCCCCATTCTGATCAGTCTTTCTCCGATTCTTCTGTTTGCCTGCCGGGCTTCTTCCGGAAGAGCCTGGACAAACAGCTTTTGGTCCAAAGTCCAAATGCCCTTCACCCGATTTCTACTTAAGGCGTCAAAGGTCATCCGGAAAGCCAGCCCATCCGTATTCGCCAATTGCTTTTCCAAATAAATTCGCAGCCAGGTAAAAAAAGTTTCCTTATCATGGACGGCCCCCTCTTGAATATAGGTTTCCAGCCCAAATGAATGAGAAAACGCCCCTGACGGAAAGTTGGAATCTCCCAATTGCAACAAGGTCAATAAATGGTTATTCATGGTGATGGCCAATATGGCGAAAGGCCTTTTTCACTTTTCGTTCTTCCCTTGCATAAGGAACCCCTAATTGCACCAGCAATTCCTCAACAAGATAGTCATATTGGACAAGCATTTCTTCTCCCTCAAATTGGGCAGGCAGGTGCCGGTTACCCAATTGATGGGCGATTTCCCCCATTTGCTGCACGGATATAGGTCGGAGAACGAGCAAGTCATCACTTTTGACACTGACTACAATCATATTGCGGTCATCCATGTGCAATATGTCCCCATCCGTTAAGTCCCTTGGTTCCCTTAAGCGGATTCCCATCTCCTTTCCATGATCCGTTGTCACGCGCTGGATCCTCTTCACCAATTCATCACTGGATAAATACACTCGTTCGATATGACGACTCGAGAGAGGAATTTCTTCGATATTTCCGACGATTTGTTCGATAATCATTTGACAACCTCCTAAAATAAGAAATAACGCTGTGCCATTGGCAGAACCTCCATTGGATCGCAGGTCACCAGCTTGCCATCCACCAACACTTCATAGGTTTGCGGGTCCACTTCAATCTTAGGCATTTCCCCATTCAGTTTCATGTCTTTTTTAGAAATCTTGCGGATTCCATGGGCTGGTCTAATAAGTTTTTTTAATCCTAATTTTTCATGGACTCCAAGCTCGATAGCCGCTTTTGATAAGAAAGTAATCGACGTGGAGAATTTGGCTTTCCCAAATGATGCAAACATCGAGCGGTAGAGAACGGGCTGTGGAGTAGGGATGGAAGCATTGGGGTCCCCCATTAGGCTGTGCGCAATCATGCCGCCTTTAATGACCATTTCGGGTTTAACTCCGAAAAAGGCCGGATCCCAAATGACCAGGTCGGCCATTTTTCTAACTTCCACTGAACCTACCTCCTCCGCAATGCCATGTGTGATCGCCGGATTAATCGTATATTTGGCTATGTACCGCTTTACCCGGAAGTTGTCGCCCAATCCTGTATCTCCCGGCAGCTTGCCTCTTTGCTTTCTCATCTTATCCGCTGTCTGCCAGGTACGGGTAATGACCTCACCCACCCGGCCCATGGCCTGTGAATCCGAGCTAATCATGCTGAAGACCCCCATGTCATGAAGAATATCCTCGGCCGCAATCGTTTCTTTACGGATTCTCGAATCAGCAAAGGCAATATCCTCAGGCACTTCTGGGTCCAAATGGTGGCAGACCATCAACATATCAAGATGTTCATCCAATGTATTCTTTGTAAAGGGGCGGGTTGGATTGGTAGAGGAAGGCAGAATAAAGGGATAGCTGGCCACTTTAATGATATCAGGGGCATGCCCCCCTCCAGCTCCTTCGGTATGGTAGGTATGAATTACCCGTCCATTTATGGCTGCCAAGGTATCCTCCACAAAACCGCCTTCATTTAATGTGTCGGTATGGATAGCCACTTGAACGTCATATTGGTCCGCCACCCGAAGACAATGGTCAATTGCTGATGCTGTCGTTCCCCAGTCTTCATGAAGCTTCAGCCCAATGACCCCCGCTTTTATTTGTTCGATTAACGGAGCTTCAGCTGATGCATTGCCTTTTCCTAAGAACCCGAGATTCATCGGAAATTCTTCAGCCGCTTCCAGCATCCGATAAATATTCCATTCCCCTGGCGTACAGGTGGTTGCATTCGTTCCGGTTGCGGGACCTGTGCCGCCTCCAATCATAGTGGTGATGCCGGAGGAAAGGGCAGTTTCGATTTGCTGAGGACAAATGAAATGAATATGGGCATCAATGCCACCAGCCGTGACAATCATTCCTTCTCCTGCAATAATTTCGGTTGCCGCGCCAATAACAATATCGACTCCATCCATCAATAACGGATTTCCGCTTTTGCCAATTCCGGAAATCCGTCCGTCACGAATGCCGATATCTGCCTTGTAAATCCCTGTGTAATCCACAATAACAGCATTCGTAATAACGGTATCCATCGCACCATCCTCCCGGGTAATCAGAGGATGCTGCCCCATCCCGTCACGGATCACTTTTCCGCCGCCAAATTTTACTTCATCCCCATAAACGGTTAAATCATTCTCAATTTCAATAAACAAATCGGTGTCTGCCAGCCGGATGGCATCCCCCGTTGTCGGACCAAACATGTCCGCATATTGCTTTCTCGACATCCGAAAGCTCATGATTCGGCCTCCTTTTCTTCGTCCAAAACACCGTCCGTTTTATTATTTAACCCATAGACTTCCCTCTTGCCGGCGAATGGAACCAGTTCTACCTCTTTTGCATCGCCCGGTTCAAAACGGACGGCTGTCCCCGCAGGGATATTTAAATGCCTTCCATAAGCTTCGCTCCTTATAAATTCCAACGCCCCATTCACCTCATAAAAATGAAAATGGGATCCTACTTGAATCGGGCGGTCCCCTCGATTCATTACCATTATTTTTGAAGCGGTCCTTCCCTGGTTACAGACAATCGGGTCCTGCCTCAATCGATACTCACCGGGTATCATCATACTATCCCACCTTACCTATTAATTTCTCAATCTATCTAATGGGTTCATGAACAGTCACCAGCTTTGTTCCATCAGGAAAGGTGGCTTCCACTTGAATCTCGCGAATCATTTCCGGTATCCCTTCCATCACATCCTCAGTGGACAATATTTTTGTCCCCTCGCTAATTAGCTCAGCAACCGATTTTCCGTCTCTTGCCCCTTCCATAATTTCATAGGTTATGAGGGCAACGGCTTCAGGGTAGTTTAATTTTAATCTTCGTTCTTTTCTCCTCCTCGCCAAGTCTGCGGCCACAACAATCAACAATTTTTCTTGTTCGCGTTGAGTCAGTTTCAATTAGCTTTCCTTCCTTCGATTTAACATTTATTTTTGTAACAATTCCAAATTACCAGCATTACAAACCTCAATTTCTAACATCTTATGTCAGTTATTTTAACACCATTTAGATAAAAGTGGAATAAATTTGTTTTTTTAACTTATTTTCATCAATTTAATCTCAATCTATTTTTAACTGCGTTATAAAATATAACATCTTTGATTGATATCAGTTCTACTTTAACGATTTGTTCCATTCTTTTTCTAAAATCACCTTGAAATGCTCATAAAAAAAATGTGGGATACATCTACATGTACCCCTTTTTTCATAAACTCTAGGTTTTTCCACCGCTTATATCCAGTACGTGGGTTGTAATTTTTCCTGTCATTGCCGGGATTTCCCTTCTGGGTTCCAGATCATCTCGGGTCATTGAAAAACATTGCAACCCAAACGGTGGACGGGGTTCTGTAAACACTTTCCCTTCCTGCGAGGCAGGAATTTTATCGAGAAACGTTTCCCATGTTCGGTTATTGGATTCAAAACGGACCTGCACCAATTGCGGAAAACGTTCGAGAATCCTTCGACCAATTCGGTAGATGAGGTTTTGGATTGACGGCAAGGTTTCCTCATGAAAAACGGTATGGCGATATCTCTTATTTGCTCGGCAGCAACATACCCGCTTGGCAGATTTCTACTTGCCCCCTCAATATCTCCTAAAAACAGCCCTGTAATATCTCTAAGTTTTAGGCCTCAATGGATGGTTAAGAGATGAAATCATGGGCACAATGTTACAGTCTCTGCCACCACTGTTTAACCCATATTACCGAAAAGATGATATACCATCCACATTTATGTTATAAAATCTAACATAAAAATATTTGATATATACATTCATAGACAAACTAGGATACTAGCAATGTTTCTTTCAATTATTGGCGTTTTTGGGGAGTAATCTCATGGTACGTCAAGAAGTTTTTTAGCAGATAACCTTACAATAAACAAGGAATTATGAGGAAGATATCGAATAATGTAAATCAAGTTAAATGTGAATATTCAATTGAGCCGATATGCATAACATCTTTATAAAAATTCACGTACACTAATAGAACACTAAGAAGGAAAGATTATATGACCTATATAAATGTTCTAAAATAGTCCTTATGGATATCTCTTTTAATATGATGTGATTTTAATGAATCAAAACAAAAAAGGATGGTGCGTATGGATAGACATTTGGCAAGAAGAATCTCAGTTGCCTCTAAAAAAGAGCTTGCGGATACAGTCATTAAAAATGCCAAAATTATTGATGTTTTCAACGGAGAAATTATCGATGGAGATATTGCGATAGCAGATGGATACTTTGCGGGCATCGGAAGATATGAGGGGAAACAGGTGATTGATGCGAAGGGGGCTTATTTAACGCCAGCCTTCATCGATGGTCATGTCCATATCGAATCATCCATTGTCACACCTTCTGAATTTGCCAAAGTTCTTCTCCAGCATGGTGTAACGACTGTCATCACAGATCCACATGAAATTGCCAACGTTTTGGGCGCCGACGGAATTCAATATATGCTTGATGCCTCTGATAACCTTCCGTTCGATGTTTACTTTATGCTCCCTTCCTGTGTCCCTGCGACTGAGTTCGAACATTCAGGTGCTGTGTTAAAAGCAGAACATTTAAAACCTTTTTTTCAGCACCCAAAAGTTCTAGGACTGGCTGAAGTCATGAATTTTCCTGCAGTTCTTAATGGTGACAAGGATATGCTCGAAAAAATTGCAACTTCCAAAGCCTTTGGGAAAAAAATTGATGGCCATGCTGCAGGTCTATCCCCAAATGACTTAAATGTGTACATGGCTGCCGGCATCAGAACCGATCACGAGTGTACGAATGCAGCAGAAGCAAAGGAACGTCTCAAACGGGGGATGTATCTCATGATTCGTGAAGGGACTGTAGCGAAAGATCTATGCCAATTGATTTCCGTCGTAAATGAGCAAAATGCACGCCGCTGCTTATTCGTCACAGATGATAAACATCTTGATGACTTGCTCCGAGAAGGAAGCATTGATCACAATATTAGGCTGGCCATTGCAGCTGGCCTCTCCCCCATTACTGCTATTCAGATGGCAACAATCAATGCAGCAGAATGTTTTGGGCTTGAGGAAAAAGGGGCGATTGCACCCGGTTATAAAGCTGATTTCGTTATGTTGGAAGATCTTGAAACGATTAAAATTACCGATGTTTATAAGGATGGGAAGGCTGTTGTCAAAAAAGGAGCCCTTGTTCACTTTCCAGAAAGCAGCCAGCCGGATATCCCAAGCTCATTAACCCAAACCGTTCGTTTCCTTGAAATTTCCGAGGATGAATTTCAAATTCCGGTTCAATCCCATAAGGCGAACATCATCGAAATCATTCCAAATAGCCTTGTGACACGACATATCATTGAACAGGTTGAAACAAATGGGTCTGGTTTCTTTCAATGCTCCTTGGATAAAGACCAGCTAAAATTGGCCGTGATTGAACGCCATCACCAGACTGGTTTTATCGGTTTGGGAATTGTCAAAGGTCTAGGGCTGAAATCTGGTGCCATAGCGACTACAATCGCCCATGATTCCCATAATCTTGTGATCGCCGGCACAAACGACCATGATATGGTGATGGCCGCCAAAACCATCAAGGAAATGCAAGGCGGGATGGTGGTTGTCCATCACGGCCAAACTATCGCCGCATTAAAACTTTCCATTGCAGGATTAATGTCGGACCGCCCCTATCAAGAGGTTTACGCAAACCTGAACGAGATCCATCTTGCCCTTAATCAGCTTGGGGCTAGTCACGAGTTCAACCCGTTTTTAACCCTATCCTTTTTAACCCTGCCGGTCATACCAGAATTAAAGCTGACCGACATAGGCTTGTTTCAAGTTTCCAAGTTTCAGCATATCCCGGTAGATGCAGGTTAACGTTTGCTTTTGTCTTAGAGTACAAAAAAAGAACCTCAGTTAAGGTTCTTTTTTTTCTGTCTCTGATGGAATCACTTTCAGGCCGCTGTTTTCTCCGCCCGTTTCCACAATATGCTTTAAAACAGAAAGCCTATTGCTCCAGAATTGGTCATAGAACTGCTTTAGTTCCGAGAGTGGTTCCGGATGGAGCCGGTAGATTTTTTCCCGGCCCTCCTTTCGTCCGCTGACCAATTCCGCCTCAGAAAGGATTTTCAAATGCTTGGCAATGGCCGTCCGGCTAATTGAAAAATGCGATGTAATTTCCGAAATCGGCAATTCTTTTTCAGAGAGTAGCTTTAGCACCTCTCTCCTTGTAGGGTCTGCTATCGCTTGAAACACATCATGCTTTTGTGCTGAGGCAGACACTTAGCCCTCCACAATCCTTTTTAATTTTTCAATAATGCCATTCCAGCCGCCAGACATGTGTTCACGAATGACACCGGATTTTTGACCGGCTTTACCAATGATTTCATCCGCGGGCTTCCAGCCACCATGAATCAAAGTAAACTCTGTTTTCCCGCCCAAATCTTTTAAAATAAACGAGGCAAACCAGCCCTCTGTATCCCATTTGAATGAAAGACGGTTTGGTGGATCAAATTCGGTTACTTTACAAGGAGATGGACCGAACGGGGATTGCAAGTGAAACTCATGACCTACTTCTGGTTTGAAGTCGTTTGGCATGAACCATTCTCCAATCGCTTCAGCAGTAGACACATGTTCCCAAACCTTTTCAATTGGTGCTTCGATGACAATTGATTTTTTAATATCCTCTAGTGTATTTACCATTACAACTCGCCTGCTTTCTATATAAAATATACAACCAAATGGTTTCACATTTTTGATTATATAAAACCATTTGGTTTCATGTCAATAAAAATTTCTCTATTACTTTCTCCAAAAATAAATATAAAAAATCCCTTCCTAAAATCAGAAGGGATTACGATGTCTGTCGAATCATCTTTTTTTGAAAAACCAAATGCTCTAACAAGAAACATAAAATAAGGCCGACGAGCAGTCCGTTGGAAACAATATTCCGCAGCCACGGAACGATATTTTCAAAGGCTTCGGGCGGTAGAAACATGATGCCGATGCCTGTCATTAAGGAAATCCCAATCACCATCAGGTTCCGTCCTGTCGGCTCCTGCCCCATTAAATCGCGGATGCCAAACCCAAGCAACTGAGTAAACATGGTAAAGAGAGAAGCATAGGCAACTTCTAATGGCAGTTTCGCTAAAAAACTGCCGATATATGGAAAGAATCCTGACACCGTGATTAACACCGCCCCTATAATAAGAGGGAGCAATTTTTTAATGCCAGTGGTCATGATGAATCCAGCGGAAATTGCCAACGGGATTACGCCCACAACAGCAAAGAGTCCGGAGAAGATTAAACCTACTCCATTTCCAAAAATTCCTTTTTGATATTGATTAGGCTTCACTCTTTTTTCTAAAGCCACTCCCACTACCAAAACGCTAGAGATTACGTTGGAGATAAGGACGACAGAAGTAAGGAGAGTAGTCAGTGCAATCCCAATATCAAATTTCGGGGTTCCCCAAGCAAAAAACTCAGGAATGCTGAACCATCTGGTGGGCTCATAAGCTTGTTTTGTATCACCTAGACCGAAGAAATGAAACATTGCCCAGCCAACAATAATCCCAGCTAACGGCCCTAAACTTCTTAAAATGCCAGTTGTTTTTAATGATATGAATAAAATAATGACAACAACTAGGAAACAAATAAGGGCAATTTTCCCGTTTAAATGGCCGGTAGCGGTGAAACCAAGCATGCTTTTTAAAAACGAACCGCTCAATTGGCTGACTAGCAGAATTAAGTACACACCCGTCACAATAGGTGTAAATAGGAGACGTATATTTTCAATAATCGGCAAAAACCCGATGATAGCCAACAATATTCCGGCGATGATCAGCCCCATCTCTAATTGTTGGAGCACATTTCCTTGGTTAGCTGGGACACTCATCGTACCTAGCAGGATAAAGATGGCCCACCACATTCCTGCTGCCCCTTCCACGAGGGGAAGACAATGGCCGAAAAAAAGCTGTATTAAGGTAGCCATTCCGGTCACAAAAAGCATGCGCTGCATGAAATCAGCGATTTCAGCAGGTGCCATATGAAAGGCTGCTCCGACCACGACCGGCACTGCAATGACATTCGTCAACATAAAAACAGCCCACTGAATCCCCTGTATCCCAACAATCAGACCGTTATCTTTGTTCGTTTGATTTTCCATGATGAAATTCCTTCTTTCTACACAGCAACTGAATCCTGCTTTTCCTCGCCTTTTTGGTAGGATTTTGCGATAAAATGCCCATTTAAAGACGCTAATATTTGTTGGAAAAGCATTCCTACCACAACTGGTACCGCAACCGCCGGAGGGAAATAGGTAACTCCGATGACAGCACCGGCACTGATATTTCTCATTCCGCTGGAAAAAGTCATGGTGATGACCATCTCCCGTTTGCCAAAAATCACCCTCCCAATGAAAAAGGAAAATAGGTAGCCAAACATGGCAATCACAAAGGCAATAACCATGATGGAGATTAATTTAAGGTCAATATTTTTTAAATAAGGGGCAACAACTGCTCCGTTTAGCATAACAACAAAACCCATGCAGATTTTTGAAAATGGCGCGAGCGGCACCCCTAATTGTTGTTTTATTTTTCCCTTTGTCCACTGGTTTAACAGCATGCCGATGATGGATGGGATCACGACCATTCCAAATAATCCTTTCATGATATCGACATAATCCATTTCAACTTTTTGCCCCATAAAGGCAGATAGTGAATACGGAACGATAATCGGAGATAACAAGGTATCGATTAAGATAATGGATAAGACAAGCGGGATATTCCCTCTATAAATGGAGACCCAGACAAAACTTGTAATGGCCGTTGGGATTACCATAGCTAACGTAAGCCCCGTAATTGTGTAGGTATCATGAGGAAAAGCTAAATGACCCACTCCCCACGCAAACATCGGCATCAAAATATGAAGTATTAACATTGCCACAAGAATCGGAAAGGGATGGAGGATCGCATCCTTTAATGATTTGAAATTGGAGCTTAAACTCCCGGCAAAGGTCATAAAGGCGAAAATCCACGGGATTAAAAAGGAAAAATCCTTTATATAAGCACTTAAGATCACCCCGGTTATAACACTAACCGGGGTGATAAATGGCATTATTTTTTCTAGTTTTTTATTTAATTTTTGCAGCATAATGGGTCTCTTCCTTTTTTAATCTTCAAGTGACTTTAAGAAGTCTTTCCAGGCTGTTACGCCGCCTTCCAGTAGCGTGACCTGATAATTTTTTCGGTCAAGGAGATTCGCACATTTTGCTGCTGAATTTCCAGTGGTGCAGGTAACAATGACTTCTCTATCTTTTGGCAGCGTAAGCTGTTTGTCCATGTTTTCTTCAAGTTCAAATATTTCCGGCTTTGGAATGTTGCGGCTTTCTACGCGGGAGTCTTCTATATGAAACTCGTTGTATTTCTCGTTCGCCCTGACATCCAAAACCATTACATTTTCTTGTCCTTGTAATCTTGCATGCAGCTCTTTGGCTGTAATTTTTTTCACTGTCACTCTAAACACCTCCATTCAAAAGAATAACACAATTTTATTATTTGGGCAGGTAATATCTTTCGCCAGTCGAAAAAAAGCTGAACAAAAATGACCTCCACTGTTGTATAATATTGGCATTATATTTTATGGAATAAGGGAAGAAGTGGGGATATGGCAAAAGCGCAAAAATTCCAGATGTATATTCTGCTTGTTATGGTGATGGCGGCTTGGGGTTTTAATGTTGTCGGCATCAAAGTGATTGTCTCTCATTTTCCTATCATTACGATAACGTCATTACGGATTTTCGCCGCTTCACTATCTGTCTTTACTATCTTAGCTTTTTTAAAGAAGGTCAGGATACCAACTAATAAGGAACTCCGTTATATCGTTGTTGCTGGACTTTTTAACGTGGTCTGTCACCATGTCTTTTTGTCGATTGGTTTAACGAAAACCACGGCTTCAAACGGTGGACTTATCCTAGGGCTGGGACCGCTCTTGTCGGCCATTCTGGCGTTTATTTTTTTAAAGAGCAGAGTAACATTAGTAAAAGTTTTGGGAATCATCTTAGGCTTTACCGGGGTTGCCTTTATTGTTATGGCAGGACAGGGGGGTTTGTCCTTAAGCATCATTTCCCTTGGGGATCTGTACATCTTTTTATCGATTCTTACACAGGCATATAGTTTTGTCCTGATAAAGAAAGTTTCCGATACGTTGGACCCCCGCTTATTAACTGGATACATGTTGCTTTTCGGCTCGATTGTTTTATTTTTCATAAGTTTATTTATGGAACCAGGCGGTTTAAAGGAATTATCTAACGGTTCCTTTGGTATTTGGATGATTTTTCTCGCTTCCGCCGTATTCGCCACTGCAATTGGTCATATGATTTACAATTATGCGGTAAGCAAAGTTGGTGTAACGGAAGCAGCCATCTTCATCAACTTTGAGCCCTTCTTTTCCTTAGTGGGCGCTGTGACATTTCTCGGAGAAAATATTTCCGTGGCGCAAATCCTAGGATTCCTCCTTATATTATTTGGGGTGTTATTTGGTTCTGGAGCGCTCGAGGAATTCCTTCATCAGTCGCGGCGGAAAAAGAAAACGGTATATAGCGGAAAAGCAAAGCATTTATAGTTTCTAAAAAATCGCGGGCGCTTGAATCGCTATTTTTCAAGCGCCTTCTGACTGGAATTAGTCAAAGCCTTTCCTTTCTCCCTGCGGCCTAATTTCTTTAAGGCCTGAAATCGGCAAAACTGTTCTTCCCCCTAAATAAATCCTTGCCTCGCTGACAATCGCAAACAGGGCGGTTCCGATAGCAAGATGAAGGACTGCCCATGTGATGGCAATCGAATTTTCAATAACGGCTGCACCAACAACCAATTGCAGTAAGACAGTTAAGGTCCCCAATAATAAGCGTTTCTGAAGACTCCTCCCCCATTTTTCCGAAAAAGACACGTATGTCAAAAATAGGGTGTAGACTGCCGAAATACCGGCAAGACCGCGGTGGAGAGTTTGCAGCAACTCAGGTGTGCTTGATGGAAAAAATGATTGCCGGCATCCCAGCCATCCGCAAGCCACACCAAACGATTCATGTTTAATATAAGCTCCAAAACCAAGCGTACTTACCAGTAGTATGAGTAATATGTTTAGGTGAAGATAAGCTGACCTATCGATTCTGGATAGGATATAAACCTGACCGGTCTGCTCTTGAAAACCTTGGTATCTCCATATCCAAATTAAGCTGGCAAGAAAAACAAAAGCGATGATGAGATGGATGGTAATGATAATGGATGGCAAATCGCGGACTACTACAATAGCGCCAAGCAGGATTTGAACAATTAGAAGCCCTAACATTAAGAATGCAGCCAACCGGACTACTTGCTCTCCTTTTTCTCTTATAAGCTTTACAAATAGCCCCAAGGATAAAATTCCAAGCAAAGCACCAATTACTCGATGACCAAACTCGATTAAGGTTGCGCCCTTTAAAACAGGAACTACTTCTCCATTACATAACGGCCATTCCGGCCCACATCCCATTCCGGAATTAGAGGAAGCCACATAGCCGCCAAACACAATTAAGAAATACGTGAGAAGCATACAAATAAATGCTAACCGTTTGATTGTCACCTTTCGCCCTCCAATTTAGTGAAAATTTAGAATCCATTTACAATTTAACAAAAACGGACAATCATTTCGGTGATATGCATCACGATTCTGTACTAGGAACCAAATTTTCACCTTAAACATACCGTATACTGCTATGCTGTTTTGCTATAAAAGGAGTGTTAGGATGTATTACAACCCTTTTCATTATCCTGTAAATCCGCCAATGACGTATTATCCTGCCTACACCACACACTTTCCTCCTCCAAGGGCGTACCCGCCAGTGGATACGAAAATTTTTGAACAATCCATCAAGACTTTCCGAATTTTAATGACGCAGGGGAGCAAGCTGCTTGATCGGCTTAGTGATGTCGGATTTGCCCGCAAAATTATGAACGCCGCCCAGCAAGGGAAGCATGTCGAGGTTGACAGCCTCATTAAATCGATTGGCCTCACCATTCCTGTCGCCACAAGGTTTACGCCATCGGGTGTAGCTTTCATCCTCACTACAACGGCGACTCAGGCTCAGCCGGCAGACTGCTGCACATTATCTATTAACATGAAATGGGGGCAATAAATCAACGTAATTGCCATTTTCATATAAATTCCCTCCGAGCGGCAGCCGGCAGCATTTTCCTAAGGAAAACTCGTCGGTTGGCGAGCCCCTAAGGGCGGTTGATGAGGTGCAGTTGCACTTATACTTTCATATTAGCCAAATAAAAAGTGGTACCCATTAAAAACGGATACCACTTTTATTGCGTTCAAGATACATCTCAATCTCATCTGCCGGTAATGGTTTAGTGAATAAAAAGCCTTTGCCGACAGCACAGCCATTTTGCCGCAGGAACTCCAATTGGTGCTCGGTTTCAAAACCTTCTGCGATGTCAATATAATTTAGGTTTAACCCATATCAATAATTGTTTTTACCAGCATTTCTTGGCTTTTTAAGCAAGTTACATCCTGGACAAAGGATTTATCGATTTTGATTTTATGAATGGGAAGACGGTTTAAATAGTTCAACGAGACAAAAGGTGCAAGCATACGTTCTGAATTTTGCACCGTTCAAGGAACTGTCAAAACATTTCGAACAAACTTTGAACTTGTTACTATACCCATGTTTTTTACAAATAAATCCTATATATTGAAATTAGAAAGAGAAACAAATAAATAAATGTTTGAAAGGGGAATGCAAAATGTTTAACAAATTTTTAAGAGAAAATAAAATTTCCGCAGCCATCCTACTGGTTATCCGTTTATACCTTGGTTATTCTTGGTTCACAGCGGGTTTTCATAAATTAACAGGCGGCTTTGATGCAGCTGGATTCCTAAAAGGAGCAACAGCAAATCCGGTCAAAGGGCCAGATGGTACCGTTGTTTACGGCTGGTATGTAGAGTTCTTAAAAGGTGTGGCCCTGCCAAATGTCGATCTTTTCAACTTTATCGTCCCTTGGGGTGAAACATTAATCGGCCTTGGCTTACTTCTCGGATGCTTAACAACAGCGGCCATGTTCTTTGGTCTCGTAATGAACTTCTCTTTCTTCTTAGCAGGCACTGTATCTCATAACCCTACTGACATCTTCCTTGGCTTCATCATTCTAGCTGCAGGATATAACGCAGGACGATTTGGTTTAGATTATTGGGTAGTACCTTTCTTCAGAAAAATGACCAAGAAACATGCAAAGACTGAAAATCCTAATGTCGCTGCTTAACGAACTCTAGCAAAAAGACGATTCGGATGACCGAATCGTCTTTTTTTATTTCAAACGATATACTCTTGTTTCGTATGGTTTTAAAATGGGCTCAGACGTCTTGGAGACTGGATAATTATGAAGCAGTAATGAGCTATTTTCTAACCTTATACCTTTTACTTTAGCCTTCCCGTCTGAAAGATTCGCAATGACTAGCACCTTTACTTCGCCAATTGTTCTCGTATAGGCAAAAATCTGCGGGTGTTTCGGCAAAAGAAGATCATACGAACCATACGTAAACACTTCATTCGCCTTTTTCAAACGAATCATTCTTTTATAGAAATTCAGGACAGATTCAGGGTCTTGTTCCTGCGCTTTAACATTGATTTGGAGATAATTTGGATTGACCTTTAGCCATGGAGTTCCGGCGCTAAACCCAGCATTCACCTCATTTGACCACTGCATCGGCGTCCGGGAATTGTCGCGCCCGCTCGCCCAAATAATCTCCATAATGTCCTCATGCGGCACACCATCCGCCCGTTTCAAGCGGTACATATTCTTCGCTGAGACATCATCATAATCCTCAATGGAATCAAAGCGGACGTTGGTCATGCCGATTTCTTGCCCTTGATAAATAAATGGCGTCCCCTGCATTAGAAAATAAATCGCTGCAAAGGCAGTTGCACTTTCCCGCCAGTATTTATGATCATTTCCCCAGGTTGAGACAACACGGGCATTGTCGTGGTTTTCAATGAAAAGGGCATTCCAGCCGTTCCCTTCCAGCCCTTTCTGCCAACGCGACAGGACATTCTTAAATTCTACTATATTCAGTTCTTTTTTTACCTCAGCATCCCAAAGGGCAAGGTGCTCGAATTGAAAAATCATATTAAATTTGCCCTTCGCAGCCCCGACCCAAAGCTCAACGTCCTCTGCATCATCAGCGGTGACACCATTTGCTTCACCAACCGTCATGATATCATACTTGGAAAATGTCTCATCCTTTAATTCCTGAAGAAAATCGTGTATCCCGGTCACATTCATCATTTTTTCAAAGCATGGAATAAAGGGAAGCCCCTTTGGATTCGGCATGTCAGGGAGGCCTGCTTCCTTTTTAATATGGCTGATGGCATCGACGCGGAAGCCGTCAATCCCTTTATCAAGCCACCAATTCACGGTTTGATAGAGGGCTTTGCGGACCTCTTCGTTTTCCCAATTCAGGTCAGGCTGTTTTTTTGAGAAAAGATGCAAGTAATATTGGGCAGTTCGTTCATCATATTCCCAAGCAGAACCGGAAAAAATGCTTTCCCAGTTATTCGGTTCCTTTCCTTCCTTACCGTCGCGCCAAATATACCAGTCACGCTTCGGATTGTCCTTAGAGGAGCGGGATTCAACAAACCACAGGTGTTCATCGCTCGTGTGGTTGATAACTAAATCTAGGATTAGCTTCATCCCGCGGCGGTGGGTTTCTTGTAAAAGCAAATCAAAATCGGCCATCGTTCCAAACTCTTTCATGATCTCCTGATAATTGCTGATATCGTAGCCGTTATCATCATTTGGCGATTCGAACATTGGGCAGACCCAGATGACGTCGATTCCTAAATCCTTTAGGTAATCAAGCTTCGCGATGATCCCCTGAATATCGCCAATCCCATCTCCGTTTGAGTCCATAAAGCTGCGCGGGTATATTTGATAGGCCACCGCTTCTTTCCACCATAATCTATCCATATCTGCCAATAACACCTCCATCATAACAGAACAGCCCAAAACCAAACGGGCTTCCAAAATCAAATAATAAGCAGCCGAAATTTGCTGCTGTATTGGCTGGTTGTCTCTGATGTTACTGGTATATAGGTATGAAATGGCACATTAATACTTTCCAATTTAAGAAAAAAAGCAACCTGAGGCTGCCTTTACCTTATTAATCATATTGGTCAGTAGATTTTGATTCAGGGGTTTTGCCATTCATTGATTCTTCGATTTTTTCCTTCTTTTCTATTTGGTCATTATCCAATTTGGTATCCCAAATACTATAAGTGATTGAATTGGGAGTGTTTTTCTTTGCCATTTTCAAGCACCTCCAATTTATATCTTTTCTTTTAAAAATAAAACTATGCAGGATGATTTTGGCGTAAAAAAGATCCTCTGTGCTGATGAGGATCTTCACGATTTATTCACGGTCCGGACTATTCACCATAATACCGGCCACTTGTGTTAACCTGTCATAAAATGCCTGTCCTGCCGGACTCTGGTCAAGGCCGATTTCTTGGAATGCTTCCTTCATGCAGCGCAGCCAGCATTTCGCCCGCTTTGGTGTCACTTCAAATGGGAGATGGCGGTGCTGCATTGCCGGCGGGCCAAATTCCTGGCTATAGAGTGCCGGACCTCCAGTAAATTGCGGAAGGAACATTTTCTGCTTCCGTTTAATTTCCTCCATGTCCCCTTCAAATAATGGCGCTAAATCGGGATCGGCATATACTCTCGGATAGAAAGCCTCCACAAGTTTATCAATGGTCTCCTGGCCGCCGATTTCCGAATAAAGTGTTTTTAATTGGTATTCCATACTTCTTCACCATCCTCTACAAAACTTTCCTTTTTTTATCATTATACTGATTTACCTGATTACGTTTTGTGATTTATATCACACTTTCTAAGGATTACACAATTTCCCATAGTGATTAATTCTGGGTGAAACCATTTTTTTTGCTTTATGTTATCCTAATATACTATAGGGTAAGCTGGCTTGGGAAAGCTTCGGCATTATGAGGTGAGACAATTGAAAAAAGCTTGGTTATTTGTAGCTTTAACTTGTTTATTTGAATTAATGTGGGTGTACGGATTTAATGCAGCTGAAACTTGGTGGCAATGGGCAATCGTGATCGCGATTATTTTTATTGACTTTCACTTTCTTCCGGAGGCCTGCAAAGGGCTGCCAACCGGGACGGTTTATGCCGTTTTTTCAGGAGTTGGCACGATTGGGACCTTCTTGATGGATGTTTTCCTTTTTGGGGAAGGGTTCAATAGCGGCAAGCTTTTGTTTATTGCCATTATTATCTTAGGGGTCATCGGCTTAAATCTGGCAGACAACAAACACAGCAAAAAAGAAACGGCAAAGGAGGCTGCCTAAGATGGGCTGGTTATTTGTACTTTTGGCAAGTGTCAGTGAGATTATCGGGGCAGCTGGGCTGAAATTATACAGCCAACGGAAAAATTTGAGAAATGGCGCACTCTATATAGGCGGTTTCAGTGCCTCTTTTGGCTTTTTATATATCTCTTTTCAATATTTGCAGGTCAGCATCGCTTATGCCGTTTGGATTGGGATCGGCACAGCCGGGGCCGTGTTAATAAATATGTTTTTATTCGATGAATCAAAAAACATAGGGAGGTTTGTCAGTGTCGGCTTGATTATCGTCGGGGTGATTGGGCTAAGATCACTAGCTTAATGTTACACATAGAAAAATCGGTACCTAATAAGCTACCGATTTTTTTATTATTATAATTGCTCTCCATTGGTGGCAATGACATTTTTATACCAATGGAATGACTTTTTCGGTTTACGCTCTAATGTACCGCTGCCGTCATCATGCTTGTCGACGTAGATAAATCCATAACGCTTGGACATTTCACCAGTAGACATACTGACTAAATCGATACAACCCCAGCTTGTATACCCCATTAGTTCTACACCATCTGCAATCGCTTCACCTAAGGCTTTTACATGTTCGCGGAGGTAATCAATCCGGTGATCATCATTGATAGTACCGTCTTCCTCTGCTTGGTCATATGCCCCCAACCCATTTTCCACAACAAAAAGCGGCACCTGGTATCTTCCATACAGCCTGTTTAAGCTGATGCGCAAACCAACTGGGTCAATCTCCCAGCCCCAATCGCTTGCTTTCAGGAATGGGTTCTTCACTCCTCCAACAATATTTACATTTGCCTTTTCCTCTTCTGCCTTTACTTTTTTATCGGTACGGGACATGTAATAGCTTAAGCCGATATAATCTACTGTTCCTTCCTTGATTAATTCTAAGTCTCCATCTAGAATTTCAAGTTGTATTTTTTGCTCCTTAAAAAAGCGCTTAATGAACGACGGGTATTCTCCGCGCACCTGAACATCTGCACAAAAATAGTTAAACAGTTCCTCTTCTTTTAAAGCGAATAGGACATTTTCAGGATTACAGTCGTAAGAATAAACAGGTGCAAACAGGATCATACAGCCAATTTTTCCATCTGGAATAATTTGTTTACAGGCTTTTATCGCGCTTGCACTGGCTACAAACTGATGATGGAAAGCCTGAAAAGTCTCTTGATAACGGCCATCTTCTTTGTCGGGAGAGAAACCCATACTCATAATTGGCATCTTCAAGGCCCCATTAATTTCATTAAAGGTCATCCAATATTTCACTTTTTCCTTATAACGGTTAAAAAGTGCCTTTGCATATCTTTCAAAGAAAGTAACCACCTGGCGGCTTCTCCAGCCGCCGTATTCTTTCACCAAATGCAGCGGCATTTCATAATGAGAGATGGTCACTACAGGTTCAATTCCGTACTTATGTAATTCATCAAAGACCCGGTCATAAAAAGCCAGACCTGCTTCATTCGGCTCTAACTCATCACCTTCGGGAAAAATTCTCGTCCACGCAATCGACATCCGAAATACCTTGAAGCCCATTTCAGCAAACAAAGCGATATCTTCCTTGTAACGATGATAAAAATCAATCGCTTCATGATTTGGGTAGGTATATTTCTCATTGTTAATTTCAAAGTCAAATCCAGGCGACATCAATATTTTTAATCGCTCTTTACCGCCCGGAAGAACATCTGAGATATTTAAGCCCTTATTGCCTTCACGAAATCCACCTTCTATTTGATTGGCGGCGGTTGCCCCGCCCCATAGAAATCCTTCTGGGAATCTTTGCTGATTATGTTCCATTCAAAAATCATCCTCATCTTTAAATATCAATGATGTACTTTTTTAATATTGTTTTTTTGGCGTGAAAGATGTCCGAAAGAGGAAAATATAAGTAAATGGCTGACAAAAAGTTTCCTCGTCAGCCCTAATAGCTTATTCCAATTTCTCTCGGAGTATTTCTTTAATCTACTTTTCTTTCAAATATGGCTTCATAATATGCTGCAGACCCGTATGCGGCGATTCCCGGCGCAAAAATCTGGACAAGTCTCCAGCCGTTTTTGGCATTTTGTTGAATGATTTCATGGTAATCTTCCTTTGGTTTTCCGCTTAATTTGCTTAATTCAATTTTTTCAAATTTATATTCGTACATGGTTCTCCTCCAAATCAACTATTTTTTATATTCTTATTATCCCAAAAACTGTAATTGACTGCCAATTTTTTATGTATTAATATAATAGTTTGTTAGTATATTACTTTAAGTGGTTCGAGAGCCTCCCACTTTAAAAAACTAAGGAGAAATGAATATGGAAAAAACAACTAATATGCTGAATGCCCAGTATGCGGCGGGCACATCGAGCAGCAAGGTACGGGAAATTGTTGTAAACGGGATTGTCGCGGCTTTGTACATCGCGGTTTCGGCGTTAATTCAGCCATTTGGGTTTACCCAGGTGCAATTCCGCGTTTCAGAGATGTTCAATCATCTCATCGTTTTCAACAAAAAGTATCTATACGGGATTATTTTAGGAGTATTTTTAACGAATTTATTTTTCTCGCCAATGAAGGCTTATGACCTCATTTTCGGTGTCGGCCAGTCGTTGATTGCTTTGGTTATTACGATTTTGTGTGCGCGGTTTATAAAAGGATTCTGGGCGCAAATGATTGTCAATACATTGGTGTTCACCTTTACGATGTTCCTGATTGCCATTGAACTGCATTTGGCATTCGATCTGCCATTCCTGTTTACATGGTTAACTACTGCAGTTGGGGAATTCGTTGTAATGGCTGTCGGCATGCCAGTCATGTATTTCATTAACAAACGCGTTCATTTTGATAAAATCTTTAAATAAAAGATTTCAAGAGCTGTTGCTTTTGGGGGACACCCTAGGCGGCAGCTCTTTTTTATGGTATTTAATTGAAAAAAATTCTAAAATGAAGGTAGTTGATTTTTCAGAACTTTTGAAAGGGGTTTTTCGAATGTTGCAGCGTCCCAATAACAATGAGTTTCCTGATTATTATGTACCGTATGTTCAGTTAGTTCCAGAAGGAGATTTATTGCAGATTCTTAAGGAAAATCTTGAAAACGTGATTTCACTTTTCGAAAGGATTTCAGAAGAAGATGCGCAATTCCGCTATGAACCTGGAAAATGGAGGATCAAGGAAGTGCTTGGCCATATGGCAGATACCGAGAGGATCATGAGCTACCGCCTGCTTCGAGTCGGCCGCGGCGACAAGACTCCATTGGCAGGATTTGACGAGAATGATTATGTGGCCGGGGCACAAATGGGCGAACTGTCGCTGCAATCTATTCTTGCGGATTTTATTGCGGTCAGAAAGGCTACCATCACCTTGATTGAGAACATGCCGGAGAACTCTTGGGAAAATGTCGGCGATGCCAATGGCATGGAGGTCACCACCCGTGCCATCGCCTACATTATCGCCGGCCATGCAATCCATCACCGCAGCATCGTGACAGACCGCTACTTAACTAAATTGAAATAAGAGCTAGGTGCCAAGCACCACTCGTGGACAGTGTCCTCCTCAGGTGGACACTGTTTTTTATATTCGATAGTTCGAGATAAACTCGAGAAATTCTTTTTGTTTGGAGTGATTGTATTTCATGATTGCGTAAGTGTTTGCTTCGGGCAAGTGGATGGTATGGCAGTCTGCTTCTAAGAGCCTGCCTTCGAGCAGTTCTCTCCTGACTGTTGATGTTGGAAGGAATGAGACACCCAGCCCTTCAACTATGAATCTTTTTGTAATGTGTACCTGTGATACTTTCATCATTCTTACTTTTGGATATCTAGTTTTTACTGCATGGCAAAGATCATCCCAGTAACCAGGGTGATTATGGGTTAACAAATAGTTTGATGTTAAAACCTCTTCTTCGTCTAACGGAGGTGCAGTTTCGGAATCTCTCCCATCGTGAGGCGCAACCAGCATAACCCTGTCCTTATATAAAAGTTCACTAATCAATTCAGTATGAAGGCTGTTTAAACAGGACAGCCCGATATCAACTTCTTCCCTTAATACCGCGTCTTCGATACCGACGGATTCAATGATTTTAACTGAAATCTCTACTTCTGGATGCTTGTTTGTATAGCTTTTTAAAACATATGGCAGGATGGTATCTGCAATTAAAGGTGATATGGCAATGGAAAATTTCGTTGTGTAGCCTTGACTAAAAGAGTGAATGTCCTCGAGTCCACCCTGATAAACCTCTAACAGTTTTTTGGCATGAACCAAATATCTCCTCCCCGCTTCCGTCAGTTTTACTTTTTTCCCATCCCGATCAAATAATTGAATCCCAAGTTCTTGTTCCAATTGTTTTATATGAACCGTTACAGATGGCTGTGAAATATAAAGGATTTCTGCCGTTCTACGGAAATTCCCACAATCAGCTGCCGTAATAAACGTGTTAAGCCATTGGAATTCCATATTCTCCTCCTTATTAAAGATATTAATCATTTTATTTAAAATTATTTAATTTTATTAATTGAAATTATTATATACACTATTAGTAAATAAAGGAAGGAGAGATTTTTATGATCCAGAAGGGTTTAAAAGGAATTGTCGCCGCCGAAACATTAATCAGTCATATTGATGGTGAAAAGGGAGAGCTTATTTATCGGGGATATGAAATCGGAAAGCTTACTAATCGTTACTCTTTTGAAGAAGTGGCGTACCTGCTCTGGCATGGCTGTTTACCTGATGATGTTCAGGTACGGGATTTGAAAAATGAGTTAAAGAGCCACCGTGAGCTTCCTGAAAATATAAAAAAAATAATTGACTTGCTCCCTCCGGCTATGGACCTAATGAGTGTGATGAGAACAGCCATATCGGCAGAAGCAGGGAATTTCAATTATAGCTGGAAGCCGACTATATCACAGGCTATTCGTATCACTGCCCTCGCCCCGACAATCATTGCTTACCGGAAAAGACAATTGGAGGGAAAAGAGTTTGTTCCTCCGTTGAATGAATTGGATCATGTGGCTAATTACCTTTATATGCTTAATGGTGCAATACCATTAGATGCCCATGTGGAGGTACTCGAAACGTATATGATTTTGACCCTAGAACACGGCATGAATGCTTCCACTTTTTCAGCAAGGGTTACGGCTTCGACTGAATCGGATATTGTATCAGCCGTTTCATCAGCTATTGGAACGATGAAAGGACCACTTCATGGCGGCGCTCCTTCAGGAGTAATTGAACTTTTGGATGAGATTGTGGCTGCCGGGGATGCTGAAATGGTGATGCGAGATAAATTATCGAAGGGAGAAAGGTTGATGGGGTTTGGGCATCGGGTGTACAAAACCCACGACCCGCGCGCCATTGCCTTAAAGGCCAAATTACGGGAACTGGTTGGTCAAGATGCATGGCTTGACCTCGCTATGGAAGCAGAAAAAATCGCAATAAGAGTGTTGGAGGAGTTAAAACCCGGCCGTTCACTTTATACAAATGTAGAATTCTATGCCGCAGCCATCATGAAAGCCATTAACATGGAGGCAGACCTGTTCACACCAACCTTCACCGCTAGCAGAATCGTCGGCTGGACAGCCCACATCCTCGAACAGTCAGAAAACAACACCATCTACCGGCCGCAATCCAAATACATTGGAGCACTCAAATAAACCAAAACACACTAATATTGCGATATTCCCTATCCTTACAGGCGGTAATACTTTTTAAAAACAAATTGACGAACGCCTGTTCTGTGTCTTATAATCAAATTATTGGTTAATAATAGAAATTGTGTTGTTTTTCAGTGGCTATTGGCCAATGGAAGCCTCATTACTAAAATATTAACTAATAAATTTTGATGGATTCAAGGAGTGAATGTTCATGTCAGTAAAATTAATTCCTTATTTCGTAATGAACGGTAACGCTAAGGAAGCGATCCAGTTTTATCAACAGGCACTGGATGCACAGGTTTTATTCTCTCAAAGTTTTGGTGAAATGCCTGAAAACCCGGAATACCCTCTGCCTGCTGAAGCTAAGGACTTGGTAAGTCATGCGACTATTAAAATTGGTGAGTCAGAAGTTATGTTTTCCGACACCTTCCCTGGACAGGACCATCAAAGCGGAAATCAAGTGACCATTTGTATTTCAACCAATGATGCAGACCAATCAAGGAAAATCTTTGAAGGGCTTTCCCAAGGCGGTCAAGTTGGAATGCCGCTGCAAGAAACTTTCTTTAGCCCTGCCTATGGTCAAGTAACAGACAAATTCGGCATAACCTTCCAGATTTTTACTGAAGGAAAACCTCATCAATAACATTCTATCCTATTACAAAAAGGCTCTGTTCAGCAATGGAACAGAGCCTTTATTCATTTCTTTGATTTTTCAAATCTTCGGTTAAGCCCCAATCAACATTCCTATCCCATTCGTTCCTTATTCCCATCATAATTTGCTTCATTTTTCTAACACTAACTAGTGATTAATACGATGGAGGTTTAGAAAATGAGCAGCAAGCAGAGTCAAAAAAAGCAAACGTTTCCGCCGCAGCATCAAAACCATCAACCAGGAACTGAGAGTGAAATGAACCCAAAGCCGATTTCCGTTGATTCCAACTATAAGCCGGCCGGAAAATTATCCGGAAAAACCGCTATTATTACTGGCGGTGACAGTGGAATTGGAAAATCAGTTGCGATTTATTTTGCCAAGGAGGGTGCAGATGTAGCAATTGTGTACCTAGAAGAGCATCAGGATGCTGAGGAAACCAAAGGAATCATAGAAGCTGAAGGACGAAGATGCCTTCTTTTTTCCGGCGATATTGGCAATGAGGACTATTGCAAAGAGGTTGTGAAGAAAACAATTGATGAGTTCGGCAAATTGGATATTTTGGTCAACAACGCGGCGGAGCAGCACCCGCAGCCAAGTATTTTAAATATCACTTCAGCGCAGCTGGAAAAAACATTCAGGACCAATATTTTCTCCTATTTTTATATGACGAAAATGGCACTCCCTTTTTTGAAGAAAGGAGCATCAATCATAAATACGGCTTCCATAACAGCCTACCATGGGAATGAACAATTGCTTGATTACTCGGCCACAAAAGGAGCCATTGTCGCCTTTACTCGTTCGTTGGCCCTTTCATTGGTGAAGCAGGAAATCCGGGTAAACGGTGTTGCCCCGGGCCCAATCTGGACTCCGCTCATTCCATCGACCTTTACAGCAGATCAGGTCGCAACCTTCGGATCAGATACACCAATGCAACGTGCCGGACAGCCTCATGAACTGGCGCCAAGCTATGTGTTCCTGGCCTCGGAGGATTCGTCCTACATGAGCGGGCAGATGATTCATGTGAATGGCGGAACGATTATTAATGGGTAGAAAAAATGCATCGGGATTACCGATGCGTTTTTTTGAAGCTCAGGCGTCTATTGGCCCTAATTGCTACTGTTTTGTTTTCCATGACTTTATATAGTTTTGTTTTGGCGACCGTTTCACTTAATTTTTTTATAGTTCTGGCGCCAATACTTCTTATTGGCGACCGTACTCTTGATTTTTTTATAGTTTGGGCGCCAATACTCCTTATTGGCGACTGTTACTCTTGATTTTTTTATAGTTCGGGCACCAATACTCCTTATTGGCGACCGGTACTCTTGATTTTTTTAATGTTTGGGCGCCAATACTCCTTATTGGCGACCGGTACTCTTGATTTTTTTAATGTTTGGGCGCCAATACTCCTTATTGGCGACCGGTACTCTTGACTTTTTTATAGTTTGGGCGCCAATACTCCTTATTGGCGACCGGTACTCTTGATTTTTTTATAGTTCGGGCACCAATACTCTTTATTGGCGACCGGTACTCTTGACTTTTTTATAGTTTGGGCGCCAATACTCCTTATTGGCGACTGTTACTCTTGATTTTTTTATTGTTCGGGCACCAATACTCCTTATTGGCGACAGGTACTCTTGATTTTTTTAATGTTTGGGCGCCAATACTCCTTATTGGCGACCGGTACTCTTCATTTTTTTAATGTTTGGGCGCCAATACTCCTTATTGGCGACCGGTACTCTTCATTTTTTTATAGTTTGGGCGCTAATACTCCTTATTGGCTACCGTTACACTCGTTTTTTCCAAATTTCGGTTACCAATACTCCTTATTGGTAACCGTTTCACTTGTTTTTTTTATAGTTCGGGTGCCAATAATCCTTATTGGCGACCGGTACACTCGTTTTTTCCATAGTCTAGGCGCCAATTAGATGCACTTACCCCATCTTCGCCCTCGAAGCAGCAGGCCGGTACTTTCTCATCGGTCCGAATTCAATAACTTCCTGCAGATAGAGATTGCCTTTTGGACTTGTCCGCTTAAGCAATTCCATCAAATATGTAATATCATCCATCGCTCTATGTGTTTGATAGTTTGTGATTTCATGAGCTTCCAAAAGGGTAATAAGCTTGCCATTTGGAAAGCCGTACTGTTTCCAAGGCACATTCCTCATCGTGCAGAACCACTGCAAGTCATTCACCTCAGGATACATATGAAAAAGGAAACTGCGGTCAAAGGAAGCATTATGAGCAAAGACAGAATCAGCATGTTGAAGATATTTTTTTACTTTCACATCAGAAAAACTTTTTCCTTGAACCAAATCAAATGGAATGCCATGTACACGAAAAGCACTATCATAATTTCTGCGCGCTGAGCTAGAAAGGGGCTCTCTTAAAAAGGCATCTTCCTCCAAAACCTCTAATATTTCACCGGATTCCGTACAGTAGGAAAATAGCTTCAGGGCCAATTCAATAACTTCATCTGTAGTCGGTCCCAGCCCTGTTGTTTCCACGTCCAACAATAACCCTAATTTCGTCTGTCTTTGCAATGTAATCATTCCTTAAATCGAAAATTTCCTTTATTATACCAGATTTCAGCCGCCCATCCTATATCTTAAAGACTGCCATGATTCTCCATTCCACTAATAAACGCCTTGATAACAATCTCCAAGCTCTCATCCAAATCCAATGACATCTTAAATCCGCCTCTTTGCTCCAACGAGGAGAATCCGTGCAGGACGCTCCGCAGTCCCCTTACAGTATGGATGGCTAGATCACCTTCTAGATGAAAAGCCTGCAGGACCCTGACGGAAAGGTCGACTATTTTTGCCCCTGCCTGCTGGACATCAATATCTTCCGGGTCCGGCGCCATCAATGTTGCCTCATAGATTCCAGGATGTCTTCTGGCGAAGCTTACATAAGCCTTACTAATCGATAGCAGCGCATCGGTGCCTGACACCCCGATCGCTGCCTGGGTCAATTCATCATACAACAAATTAAGTCCATAGATGGCCAGCTTTTTCCTTAATCCAGGCAGGCCATCGAAATGATTATAAAGAGAAGGAGGGCGGATGCTTAGCCTTTTGGCCAGGTTCGCCAACGTCACTTCTTGCATCCCATCTTGATCTGCAAGCTCTCCCGCGGCTTCCAGAATTGCTGATATTTCAAGTCCAACTTTCGGTCTAGCCATTTTATTTCTCCTTTTACCGTAATTTCTGTTCGAATTTATTGATAGCCATCTCCATGGATGCAACAGGGTTTTCTACCATTTCTCCGTGCCCGATAGCAAGTAAACTCGGGTTAAATTCAGCCAGTTTTCTGGCACTATTTAGCGCGGTTTGTTTGCTCCACGTACCGAACGCTGGGAATGGAAACAGTGGTCTTATATCCCCCGCAACAGCAATGCCTCCTCTTGTCTGGAAGGCGTCACCTGCTACTAAAGCATTCGTCCGCAAATCAAGAAATGACATGGACCCTGGTGTATGTCCTGGTGATTCAACTGCCCTTAAATGTCCAAGTTCATCCCCTGCCTTCAATAGTACGCTGGCTCTAGTTTTCAATTTCTTCGGCACGCCACCTTTAATCGGGGTCTGATCTTCATGGGAATCTAGGGAACGGTCGCCGATCATTAGTCGGTTATCCCTCACTGAAATATAAACAGGTACGTCTGGCAGTCTTTCCTTTAACAAATCCAGTGCTCCTACATGATCCTCATGGGCATGTGTTAAGACAATCTTTGTAATAGGTTTTCCAATTCTCTCGGCGGCCTGCAATATTCCCTTTGCACCAAATCCTAAGGCCGCATCAATTAGGGTTAAACAGTCGTCTTCTTCCACTAGATAGCAATTAACTGGAAAAATATTCGCCATAAACGTTACCTGATACAAATATCCCTTTTTGATTATTCTCATTATGACCAACCCCTTAACTAATATCATTAGTTTTATTTTAACTAATACAATTAGTTTTATCAAGAGTTTTTTTGTAAAATTTTCCTTAACTATCCCCTTCTGGCATGTAACAAATTGTTCAAAGCTTTTTTACGAATATGTGAATTAGTGAACGAAAAACCCTCAATTCAAATTAAATTTGCTATATTTACAGTGTAGAAATTATTTAGAACTTATAACCTTTTAAGGAGATGTTTCAAATGTTTGCAAATTGGTTGAGAGAAAACAAAATCGCCGCTGGAATTTTAACTGTCTTACGTCTCTATCTAGGATATTCTTGGTTCACCGCCGGTTTTCATAAAATAACTGGAGGATTTGATGCGGCAGGATTTTTAAAAGGAGTGACTGCCAATCCTGTAAAAGGTCCAGATGGTGCCGTTGTATATGGCTGGTATGTTGAATTCTTAAAAGGCTTCGCCCTTCCTAACGTTGATATCTTTAACTTTATCGTTCCTTGGGGAGAAGTTTTAGTCGGCTTAGGATTAATGTTAGGCTGCTTAACAACTGCCGCTGCATTCTTTGCCTTAGTCATGAACTTTGCATTCTTCCTTGCAGGAACTGTATCTCACATTCCAACTGACATTTTCCTTGGCGTGATGATTTTAGCTGCAGGCTACAATGCAGGTCACTTCGGTCTTGACCGCTGGGTTGTACCATTCTTCCGTAAAACAGTTTTAAAAGCTAACGATCCGGTTAAACACACTGCATGACTAAAAAACACCTCCATCTCAGCTTCGAGATGGAGGTGTTTGTTTTTGCGGATTAATAGCTGTTATCTTCCTCGAATCTTTGTCTGTTAACATACCAATTTGTAACCTGTGTCAGGATTGCAAAGACAACAAAGAAATTCATCGCCCAAACGTTAATGAACGGTTTAAGGCCGCCGAATTCAATTGTCGCATAGCCTTTAAACTTCATAACAATCATGGACTCAATAAAAATTAAAATGAAACCAACTACACCCGCAACGGCCGCCCTTATCATTGCAAATCCCCCCGAAAAGTTTTTGCTATATCTCAAAAGTAATTTTGGCAAAATTGTGAACTTATTATAACCATTATATAGCAACATAGAAGGAATCCAAAGTAAAATTAACTCGCACTTTTAAAAAATATTTAGTTTATAAGAATGGCTGCCAATTATGAAAAAAACCAGCTATCAAAAAAAATGGTGGACTAATTCTAAAAAGGTGTCAGAAAAGTGCCTGACACCCTTTTTTGGTTTTGGATTGAGCGGATTCATTTAGGAAAAGTAATTTTACGGTAGTCCCTGACCCTTCATTACTTTCTATTTCAATTTCACCTTTATGCAATTTCATAATACTTTTGGCGATATGCAACCCCAGTCCAGTTCCGCCGGTTTCTCTGCTCCTCGCTTTATCCACTCGGTAAAACCGCTCAAAAATATTTTGAATCTCATCCTGCGGGATTCCAATCCCATAATCTTTAACACTAATAATGGCAAATTGTTCTTTCTGGTCTAAGATAACATCAATTTTATCCTTGCTGTACTTCATGGCATTGTCCAGCAAAATGATAATTACTTGTTTGAGCTTTAATTCATCTGCATGAACAATGAGCGGGGACGCGGCATATTCCAATGTTATTTCTCGTCTATAGACATGTTTTAGTTGTTTCAAAATACTTTGGCATAAAGAAACCAGGTTTACTTCGTTGATTTCTAATTCCGTTTCCTTTTCCAGAGTGGCTAAGTCCAAAAAGGTGTCTGTCATTTTTTGTATCCTAGTTGCCTCCGAATGAATAGCCTGAATGGCTTCGTCAGCCATTTCTTTATTTTCAAGCCCGTGCCTTCTCAGCAGATTTGCATAGCTTTTAATGACCGTTAACGGGGTTTTTAATTCATGAGAGGCATCAGAAATAAACTGCGATTGCTTTGCTAAGTTCTGTTGTAGTCTATCTATCATCCGATTAAATGTTCTAGCCAATGTGTGAAGTTCGTCCTTTGCCCTATTTTGAATGGTGATGGTCTTCGGTACACCACTATTTTCAATTTCCTCCATTGTAGTAATCATATTGGAAATCGGCCTCATAATCATATTGGACAGCCATCTTCCTCCAAGTAAAGATAATAAGGCAGCTAGGATCGTACAAAATATTAAAATCGCTTCAAGAATCTCTTTCCTTGATTCTAATCCCTGTAATCGTTCTCCAATCTCGAGGCTTCCTCTTAATTGCTTTGTATTAACCGGAAAATGAACAACCATTACTTGTTCTTGCCCGTTTTTTCCAGAGATTACGTAAGTTTGTGACTGTTGATTTTCCGCGTATTTTCCTTTTATCTTTCTTGATTGTAACTTATCATTCGAAACCTCGTGGATGATTTTGTTCCCAGGACCAATGATTCGGATATAGGAGTTTTCTGATAAAAATGCTTTTAATTTGTCCTCAATACTACGAGAGGATCGGCTGTTATCAATCTGTTTTTCAATATCTGCTGCCTTTTGAAAAAGCATATCCTCCTCCATATTGAGGGTTGTTTTCATAAATAAGAAGAAGACGACTACATTAACGAGTATTAATATGCAAAGCATCCAAGCGGTTGTTAATAGGTTAATTTTCGTCGAGATCTTCATCCGTTTTCTCCTTTATCGTAAAACCAATCCCTCTAATAGTGGTTATTAACGGGACAGGAAAACCTTCATCCACCTTTTTTCGCAGATGTCTGATAAAAACATCGATTACGTTGGTCTCACCCTCATAATCATAGCCCCAAACATTATGGATGATGCTCTCACGTGTGACAACTTTGTTTTTATTCATGACTAAATAGACCAAGAAGTCATATTCCTTTGGTGTTAAGGAAATGGGGTTTCCACCTCTTTCCACTTCTCTTGATTCCTTATTGATGATTAGATCCCCGACAATCAGTTGAGACTTTTCCCCATTGGGACGATTCCGCAGGCAAGCACGAATACGGGCTAGTAATTCTTCGATTTCAAAGGGCTTGGTAACATAGTCATTGGCTCCATGGTCCAATCCCGATACTTTATCGTATGTTGTATTTCGAGCCGTTAAAAGAATAACGGGAGTATTATTGTTTTCCCTTCTAAATCTCTTTAATACTTCCATTCCACTTAACTCAGGCAGCATGACATCCAATAAAATTAAATCAATATCTGTTTGTAAGGCGGTTTCCAATCCTGCCTTCCCAGTGTGTTCAACTGTTACCTGATACCCTTCAAACTCAAGCTCCATCTTTAAAACTCGAGCAATTTGAGCTGAATCCTCGATTACTAAAATATGTGTTTCCATGAAACATACGTCCTTCCAAAGCTTTTTCTATAAATACAATGTAGCACCAAAAATTAAATTCATTTACCATCTTAATGAATTCTTAATCTTTTAAAGGGGTTAGTGAAGAAAATAAAAAAGCTATGAAAGGTTCCTAGCTTTTTTTAAAAAGAGTTATAAATTAAATTTTTTTGACCCGAATTGGACTCACCATTAAGAGGGCAAGAATTAAGGTAATCCATGCATTGCTATATGAGAAGAATCCCATGCCGGCAAGCGGCAGGCCGGCAGCGGGAATTGGAAGCCCTTTAAAATAGCCGATGGTTGGCTTGACACTGAACCTGGCTAATCTTAATGCCCCCATCATCGGAAAAAGGATAAATGCCAAAGAAGTTAATATAGATGGTGCAGCAATTGAATGGAATAAAAGAGCAGGGGCGACCCCAAAACTCACAATATCGGCCAAGGAGTCCAGTTCTACGCCCAATTCACTGTTCACTTTTAATTTCCTCGCAATCCTTCCGTCAAGAAGATCAAAAACGGCTGAAAAAAATATAAAAATGGCGGCAACTTCGATAAAGCCACTCATATTCAAGGTAATAGAAAGAACACCGCACAATAAATTTCCTAATGTAAATAAATTAGGAATTGCTTTTATTAAATGTTTAAACAAAGTCGTCCCCCCTGACTTTTAAATCTCCCATTAATTTAGCCTTTTCTATATATTCTTCCATTATTCTAAAAAATTTTTTCCATCTTAATGAAAGATATCAGTAAGTCCAAAAGATGTTTCATTCCATGTTTTATTTGAAAAAAGAATTAAAACATTAGGAGGAATCTCCGAACAAGCTAACATTATTGCAGCTGGCATTTTTTCATAATGCAGATACCCTTATTTCGCAAACACTTGGCATTGTCGTGATTGGCGGTATGTTCACTTCGACCATTAACAGCTTTATTATCATTCCGATTATTTATCAATGGCTGCATAAAAAGGCTGCAAAAAACATGTCGATGAATGCAAAAGTATCAGCTATAAAGCTTATAAAAATGACTTGAGGTAATGATAAAAAAGGTGACTGACACACTTTTACGCCGTCACCTTTTTTATCATTTAGATGCAACCAGCATATCCTAAAATACTCCATCTACACCAATTATTTTAAAGCCAAACCTTTATTTAATAACCTTTCAAATGCTTCCCCCTTTAATTTTTTGCAATATTAGCTTCAGGTTCATCTCTTCCATTGAAGACAGCCTGCAGCTATGACCATGAAACTCCAAATGCGATGTAACTTGATTTGGCACCACCACGCAATGAACACCTGCTTCTCTTGCCGCCCTGAGGCCGTTTAAGGAATCTTCAAACGCAACTGCTTCGAAGGGTTGGATACCAAGTGCCTTAACAGCTTGAATATATAATTCCGGGTCCGGTTTCACTTTAGAAACATCGTCCCTCGTTTTAATCACATCAAAATATCGGAGAATATTGAGTCTTTGTAAAAAGCCTTCCACCCATTTACGGCTTGAACTGGAGGCCAAACCAATTTTCAGTCCTATTTCTTTTGCTTCTTTAAGGTAGTCCACTACCGTTCCTAAAAACATAGACATCTATATACATCAGAAAATCTATGTGATCTAAATATGTTTTAGCTCATTTAGCACGCAAAACGAACAGCGTTTTTTGCGAATCGCGTTAGGGGATCACGCCCTAATTCCAGAATGGGAACATCCGTCTATAGAGGTCTTTCAACTTCTAGAAACTTCTTCGTTCCCGTCTCAATACCATTTACACGGTACAGGATATCTTTTTTTGATACTCTAGAAAGGCTGTTAGCCACGCTGGTAAAGCAGTTGACTCACTAATTGGAGTACGTGGTCCTTTTCTTCCTTGCAGGTAAAAAGGAAGTGTTGCTCCAACTTTTTATTGACTAACTATCTGCTTTTAACAGTTCGATTTTATCATGGAATAAATATTCTTTTTTCAAATGGTTGGTTATGGTTCTCCATTTCCTATAGTTGGATTGATGCTTACCAAAGTTTTTCGGTAAAGATAGAATGGTGTCATACTTCGGTTTTTCGATTTTAAAATAGTAACCTCGTCTAGCAATCATGCAGGCAGCGGATTCATGGGAGCTTAGCCCATATCTAGCCATAAATTTCATATGTCCGATTTGGCTGGTATACATAGGGTTAATCCGTTTGATTTTGACTCCTGCTTTTTTAGCTTTTGACTCTATGAATTGTTGAAACGAGGAATACGCAAACCCTGAAAGCATCCTTGCGTAGGCAGGCCCCCTCTCCCGAAGCTGTGTCTTTTTCTTTGAAAAGTCCAATTTTTCAATGACAACATCTTTTTGCACCAACACTGCGTAATCCAATACTGTCTTTATCGCATCACTCATAGAAGCTAGAACCTGCTCTTTTTTTCTATTGTACATGGGGACCTTTATCGACCAGCTATGAATGGGATTACCGAATCGGTCAATTTCACAGATGGCGAGAAAACCCGCATTTACATCAACGCCGATCAACCCATTAAGATTCGAGGTTCCCACTTTTGGTGCTTCCCTTTCAACGGTTGCGTTCAAATACCAGCCTTTATCCCTTTTCATAAACCGATAGGTAATGGAAGAATAGTATTTTTGAAGGCGGCCACTTCGTGTGAAACCCATTCTTGGAACCTTTGCCTTGTCCAGCCACTCTTGCCCATAGGGGAAAATGGCCGCGAGAAATTCTATATATTTCCCATATGTATCCACGAAATGATTCGCGACACGTAATCGTAGTGTGTTCTCCAAATCATACGTCGCTGTTTGGTTCCCAAAAGTTTCATCTTTCGAGCCAATCACCAAAAATTGTCCGTTTCTTGCCTCGATCCAGTCGTTTCTCCACTCTTGGTGATTCTTATAGTTATTTTCCTCTAAATGAAATTGTTTAAGGAACAGCTTCTTTGTACCAAAACAGATACGGATTTTTTTATTTGCCGCGTCTAACACAAGTTTCCCTAATTTCTGTTGGAGATTTCTTAGCCGTCGTTTCTTTTGATGGAGATAAAATTTAAGGTTGCAATATCTTTTTAAGGTTTTCAAAAAGGATGGATGTGTTTGTGGGATTCCCTGGAGTTTTTTTTGTGATTGTTCTTTTTGCGTGGTTTTCTTGTCGATGATTTTTTGTAAGTAAGCTGTTTTGGACCTCAGCTCTTGAATTTCCAGTTTTCTCTTTTTAATAAAGGAAGAGACCTTTCCGTCCAGCTGCATTCTGATCGAATTAAACTGCCGGGCTGTAATATCATACTGCTTAAGAAAGGTCTTTTTGAGGCTGGAGGAGGAGACCCCTTTGATGTGGGATTGGACGAACAAATTCCGTTCCAGCCTGCCGAAATAGGATGCATATTCTTGGAGGTACTGATCTGAAGATAGGCCTTTAGGTAGTGGAATGTTCGGCAGCTTCGTTTGGTAGGTTTGCAACATCTTCTAGAACCTCCTTTACTTTTTCTTCTAAGATTTTATTTTTGTGACTTCGAATGCTATACAATTTCCCGGAAAAGCTGGTAATGATGGCGATTAAATCTTCCGCTAATTCCTCTTGGGACGGTTTTTTTTCACCTGTCTGATCATCTAAAACATGTAGTTTAACCTGGTGACTTTCAAAATAAGTTTCCAAATATTGAAACCCAAAGCGAGTGAGGCGGTCACGGTATCGAATAGCCAGGTCCGTTATCAGTCCCGCCTCCGCTAATTTCATGATTTTGACTAGTCCTTTTCGTTTTTCATTTAAACCTGAACCCACATCCTCGATAACCATCACCTGTTTGAATGAATGTAAATCCATTTTATTCTTGATAAAATCAATCTGCCTTTGTAAATCTCCCTTCGTTTTTTGTTCATGCGATGAGACGCGGGCGTAAATGACTATGTTTCTTTCGTCTTTATTAACTGTAGAGTTTCCTAATAATCGGTTAATCTCGCTTTCAGGCAATCTTCTTTGACCATTGGGAGTACGAACAAAAACAACCCTTCCCGAATGATCCCAGCGTTGGAGTGTCTTAACAGTCACGCCTAATATTTCTGCAGCTTCATTCATCCTGTATAACTTTTCCATAAATCAAATATATCAATTATATTATCCAATGTCCACTATTGTCCATCATTTATAAAACTGCTTAAAACCCCTTCCCTTGCGGCAGGCTCCTTCATTTTTTCTAAAACAATTCTTTGACAGAGTTTTCGACGACTTCGGGTTTTATTGGTATGGTAAAATTCTCTTGGATATATGTGAATAGTTTAGTATCATCCGTTCCTATGATTTTTGAAAACTGCTGCAAAGAAAGGATTAGTCCATAGTCTTTAGCTAAGACCTCCTTATAGGCATCAAACCAATTCGTTTCTGTATCTACAATTAGTCCATCAAAATCAAATATGATTGCCTTCAATTATGTATCACCTCAGTTAATTTAGACGAAAGTTTTTGGAAAAGGTTTTGCCGTGTCGATTGTTTTTGTTGGGGTAAAAATTTATTACGACCGAGGCATCGGTTTTTTATAAGGTTCGGGTGTTAATGACCCTTTCATAACGACTAAGGCATTAATTTTTAAGCTGTCCAGGTGTAATAGATTTAAAGAAATTACGGGACCCTACAGGAAAAATATGTTAGATTTTATTTAAACCCTACTTCATTTCGACTACGTTATTAAAAAAATAGTTAAGGAGTGTTAAAAAATTATCAAAAATCAGGAAGATATTATTCAAGTTATCAGAGAAGATATCTGGATGATGGATATTTTAAAAATAGTACAAACTATGAATCTGCCTGATTGGTGGATATGCGCCGGGTTTGTCCGCTCAAAAATCTGGGATGTACTCCATGGATTTACAGCTAGAACCCCTCTACAGGATATCGATGTAATTTATTTTAATCCGGAAAATATTGATGAATATGACGAAAAGAAGCACGAAGATAAACTAAAAACCCTGAGGTCTGACATCCCATGGTCGGTAAAAAATCAAGCCAGAATGCATGTTGTTAACAACCTGAATCCCTACTCTTCTGCTGTGGAAGGTATTTCGAAGTTTCCCGAAACAGCAACAGCGGTTGGAGTGAAACTCGATGAAAAAGACAACTTAGTAATTGCAGCATCATGGGGAATCGAGGATTTGATTCATATGGAAGTGAAACCGACTTCATTATTTTCGACAAATATGGAGCTTACAAAAGTTTATGTTAATCGTGTTAAAACCAAGAAATGGGAAGGAACATGGAGCCAATTAAAGATATCTTTTTGAACCAAAGCTAATCTCAAAGAATCTTCATAACTTCCACATAAGTTCCCTATAAGTTCTACACAAAATTCTATTACTATAAAAGTAACTTAATTAGGAAATAAGTTCACACGAACTCATTTCTTAAAACTTCCCATAATTTTGATTGGTGCTAGCGCCAATCTATTTTTTTGTCCTTAAAAAATAGAGCCCCTCACTTTAGTGGTAAAGTGAAGGGCATTTTTTTAGAAGGTTCCTGCAAATGTCTGGGTTTCTGTTTCAAATGGGTTCTCTTCAATTTCGAAACCAAGATCTTTGATTAGTTGATAGTCTTCACTAGCTCCTTGACCGGCGGTTGTCAGGTAATCGCCGACGAAAATGGAGTTGGCGATAAACAACCCTAGATTCTGCAGGGAGCGCAAGTTAAATTCACGGCCGCCGGAGATGCGGATTTCTTTTGTCGGATTGATAAAACGGAATAGCGCTAAGATTTTGAGACATCGCAGCGGTGTCAGTTCGTTTAGGTCCTCTAGCTTCGTTCCTTTGATCGGATGAAGGAAATTGACCGGGATGGAATCGGCATCCAGTTCTCTTAACGCAAATGCCATCTCTACGATATCATCGTCAGTCTCTCCCATTCCGCAAATGACGCCGGAACAAGGAGAAATCCCCGCTTTCTTCACATTTTCAATCGTTTCGACACGGTCGTCATAATCATGTGTGGTGGTAATATTAGCGTGGTGATTGGCACTTGTATTGATATTGTGATTGAAGCGGTCAACTCCTGCTGCTTTCAATTTGTAAGCTTGCTCCTCACTGATCAATCCCATACAAGCGCAAATCTTGATTTGCTCGACCTCGCTCTTAATTTCTTGAACTGCTGAAATAACGGTATCGACCTCATTGTTGGTCGGCTTCCGGCCGCTCATGACGATACAGTATGTACCAATTTTGTTTTTCTTTGCTTCCTTGGCACCTTCGACAATCGTCTGTTTGCTAATGAGCGTATAACGGTCGATTTCCGTTTTAGCTTTAATGGACTGTGCGCAATAGCCGCAATCCTCCGGACATAGGCCGCTTTTGGCGTTAATGATTAAATTTAACTTTACCTTCTTACCATAATAATGTCTGCGGATTTCATAGGCGGCATTGACTAGGGACAAGATATCGTCATCATTCGAGTGCAAAATTTCCTTGGCTTGTTCTTTTGTTAGGACATATCCATCCAGCACTTCATTTGCTAGTTTTGACCAACTCACATAATCACCTCAATTATATTTGTTAACTTAAATTATAAATTGGTTAACAAATAAAATTATAAAACAACTAAACTGTAAATTAAACCATTTTGTTCCAAGGTTTTTTGGAAGGCAATCTATGAAAAAGTACCCCAAGTATAATCTTCACAGCTTCCCCACAACTTCTCCCGAACTTCTACATAACTTTTTATTAATATGAAAGTAACTTAATTAGGAAATAAGTTACTCGAACTCATTTCTTAAAACTTCCCATAATCTTGATTGGTGCTGTCACCAATCTATTTTTTTGCCCTTTTTTATAAGTTCCGCCTGCAGTTCCTGACACCCATTTCCTATTCATTGTTACGTTTCAGATGGAATATATATTTAGAAGAAAAGGAGGAGGACAATGAACATAGAAGATTTTGTGCCATCGCTGGATTTTGCCAGGAAACTGGACAATGAAGATGCTCTTTCGAGATTTCGTGAGGAGTTTTACATAAAGCCGGATTCCATTTATATGGACGGAAATTCTCTAGGTTTGCTTTCTAAACGGACGGAACGGGCGCTTCTCAATACGATTGAGGCTTGGAAGGAATATGGAATCGATGGCTGGACAAAAGGAAAGCAGCCATGGTTTTACCTATCTGAAAGATTAGGAGCATTGATGGCTCCCCTTATTGGAGCGCATCCTGATGAAGTAATTGCCAGCAGTTCCACAACTACTAATCTCCATCAGCTTGTTGCTACTTTTTATAAACCAACAAGTTCCCGCACGAAAATAATAGCAGATGAATTAAACTTTCCAAGTGATATTTATGCTTTAAAAAGCCAGCTTCAGCTTCATGGTCTTGATCCGGATGCCCACCTTATATGCGTAAAGAGCCGCGATGGCAGATTCATAGATGAGGACGATATTATCGAAGCGATGACCGACGACGTTGCCTTGGCAATCCTTCCGACGGTATTGTATCGGAGCGGTCAAATACTGGATATGAAACGGCTGACGGAGGAAGCACACAAGAGAAATATTTTAATAGGTTTTGATGCCTGCCATTCGGTTGGCGCCATCCCCCATTCCTTCAGCGAATGGGATGTGGATTTTGCCTATTGGTGCAATTACAAATATTTAAACGCCGGGCCTGGGGCCGTCGGCGGTTTGTATGTGAATCGGAACCATTTTGGGGCAGCCCCTGGTTTAGCTGGCTGGTTTGGCTCGAACAAAGAGAAGCAATTTGACCTGGAGCATACCTTTACACCGGCTGAAACTGCGTCCGCTTATCAAATTGGCACACCGCATGTTTTCAGCCTTGCCCCTCTTATTGGCTCCCTGGAAATGTTTACTGAAGCCGGGATGAAGAACATTCGGTTGAAATCTCTTCAACTTACCAGCTATTTGATGAAATTAATTGAACATGAGTTGGCGGATTTCGATTTTGTGATTGGGAACCCTCGAGAGGATTCTCGCCGCGGCGGACATGTCAGCCTTGAGCATGATGAGGCAGCCCGGATTTGCAAAGCACTAAAAGAAAATGGGGTCGTTCCGGATTTCCGTGCTCCTAATATTATCCGGCTGGCTCCGACTGCTCTTTACAACACCTTTGAAGAAGTTTGGAAGGTTGTCCAAGTTTTAAAGTGCATTATGTCGGATAAACAGTATGAAAAGTTTGCCAATGAGCGGGATATCGTCGCGTAGCCTTAGGTCTTTTTTGGAAAATTTTCCTAAAGGAGCTAGATATATGGAAAGCGATATGCAAGACCAAAACATGGGTTTAGACAAGGAGATTCAGACTGACTTTCAAAAAGAAATGTCCTACGGGGATTACCTTTATCTCGTTAACATCCTCTCGAGCCAGCACCGGTTATCCGACCACCACGATGAAATGCTGTTTATCATCATCCACCAAACGAGTGAGCTTTGGATGAAGCTGATTCTGCACGAATTGAACGCCGCCATCCAATGTATTCTCCGAAACGATTTGGAGCCTTGCTTTAAGATGCTGGCGCGCGTTTCCAGGATTCAGCAGCAGTTAATCCAGTCGTGGAATGTTCTCACGACCTTGACGCCAGCTGATTACATGCAATTCCGCCATAAACTTGGACGCTCTTCCGGGTTCCAATCGTATCAAAATAGGTTAATTGAGTTTGCCCTAGGTCAGAAAAATCCCGGGACATTGGCAGTTTATCGGCATCAGGCTGATCTATATAAAAAGATGTGCGATGCCCTTGGCAAACCCAGCATATATGATGCAGCCATCTCGGCCCTTGCTGCTAATGGATTATCTATTGATGAGGTTGTGCTGAAACGAGATTGGTCAGTGCATTATGAGCCAAATAACAGCGTTGAGGAGGCATGGCTGGCTGTATACCGCAATACTGATAAATACTGGGATTTATACGAACTGGCGGAAAAGCTGGTCGACATCGGCAATCAGCAGCAGCTTTGGCGGTTTCATCACATGACTACTGTGGAGAGAATTATTGGGCATAAGAAAGGAACTGGCGGGTCCTCTGGTGTTCCATATTTAAAAAAAGTTGTTGAGCATCAATTCTTCCCGGAGCTCTTGAGTCTTCGGACAAAGCTGTAATACACTTGGTGTATGAATGTGTTGGAGGCGGGATTGGATGAATAAATGGATAGATATTTCACAGCGGCTGGATAACAATATTGTGGTTTGGCCTGGGGATACCCCTTTCTCTTATAAGGTGAGCTGGAGTATGGAAGAAAGCGGCTCCTGCAATGTCGGCGAAATCACGATGAGTGCCCATACCGGCACCCACATTGATGCTCCCTACCATTTTGATAATGATGGAAAAAGGGTTATTGACTTGGATATTAATTTGTATATGGGTCCGGCACGGATTGTTCATTTACCAAATGTAGCGAGTATCGGAGTTAAGGAGCTTTCCAGTGTGGATTTGAAAGGCGTTGAGCGGCTTTTAATTCGGACGGATGCTTGGTCAGACCGTCGTGCGTTTCCCAGTTCGATTCCCCCGGTAGAGCCTGAGTTGGCGGCGTATCTTTCTGAACGGGGTATACGGCTGCTTGGACTCGATTTACCGTCTGTCGATGAGTTGGACAGTAAAGAACTTTCCGCCCACCATGAGCTTACTCGCTGTGGGATTCATATTTTAGAGGGATTAGTCTTGGATGAGGTGGAGTCAGGGGATTATGAGTTGGCTGCACTGCCTCTGCCATTGGTGGAGGCCGATGGCAGTCCAGTGCGGGCGGTGATTCGGAAACTGGTGTAGGACGGGCAGCTCTATGCGAATGGGTAATTCTTTCATGAGGACACTTCCGCTTGGTTTTTTGTGTGTTCTGTCCTCATGAGACCTCTATGCGGACACTTCTGCTTGTTTTTTTGCCAGCCCTGTCCTCATGAAACCTCCATGCGGACACTTCTGCTTGTTTTTTTGCCTGCTCTGTCCTCATGAGACCTCTATGCGGACACTTCTGCTTGTTTTTTTGCCTGCTCTGTCCTCATGAGACCTCTATGCGGACACTTCTACTTGTTTTTATACTGATTCTGTCCTCATGAGACCTTCATGAGGACACTTCTGCTTGTTTTTTTGCCTGCTCTGTCCTCATGAAACCTCCATGCGGACACTTCTGCTTGTTTTAATCCTAACTCTGTCCTCATGAGACCTCCATGAGGACACTTCTGCTTGTTTTTTTGCCTGCTCTGTCCTCATGAAACCTCCATGCGGACACTTCTGCTTGTTTTAATCCTAACTCTGTCCTCATGAGACCTCCATGCGGACACTTCTGCTGTTTTTTTGCCTGCTCTGTCCTCATGAGAGCTCCATGCGGACACTTCTGCTTAATTTTTTGCCTGCTCTGTCCTCATGAAACCTCCATGCGGACACTTCTGCTTGTTTTAATCCTAACTCTGTCCTCATGAAACCTCCATGCGGACACTTCTGCTTAATTTTTTGCCTGCTCTGTCCTCATGAGACTTCCATGCGGACACTTCTGCTTGTTTTTTTGCCTGCTCTGTCCTCATGAGAGCTCCATGCGGACACTTCTGCTTGTTTTTTTGCCTGCTCTGTCCTCATGAGATCTCCATGCGGACACTTCTGCTTAATTTTTTGCCTGCTCTGTCCTCATGAGACCTCCATGAGGACACTTCTGCTTGTTTTTTTGCCTGCTCTGTCCTCATGAGAGCTCCATGCGGACACTTCTGCTTAATTTTTTGCCTGCTCTGTCCTCATGAAACCTCCATGCGGACACTTATGCTTGCCAATCCAATTAAAAAAGCTAGCCTGCGCTAGCTTTTTATCTATATTTGTTGATTTCCATCACCAGTGTTTGCAGTGCTTCCCCTTGCTTCGAACGCTTCATATTCTGGCGTATCTCGGTACTTTTTTGGTCAAGCGTCTCCAGATGTTTCAAAAGCGATTCACTAGTTAATTGTTCTTCTTCTAGAGTAAGCGAAAATCCTTTTTGCGCAAAGGCTTTTGCGTTTAAAATCTGATCGCCCCTGCTTTGCTGCAGACCGAGTGGAATAATTAACATCGGGATATTTAATGCCAAAAATTCAAAAATAGCATTGGAGCCTCCTCTTGTTATCACCAGGTCCGTTGCAGCTAAAATATCCGATAGTTCTTCATGTACATATTCAAATTGCTTGTACCCTGGAACACCTTCAAGGCTGGGGTCAAGATTGTTTTTTCCACACAAATGAACAATTTGGTACTTTGCCGTCAAGTCTTTTAGCGACCCTCGTACCGCTTCATTGATCTTTCTTGCCCCCAAGCTTCCACCCATAATGGTCAGAATCGGCCGGCCGCTATCGAACCCTAGGAAGCGTCTCCCCTTTTCCGCAGAACCTTCTAAAATTCCCTTCCTTATAGGTGAGCCAATGGCCTTCACTTTACCTCGCGGAAAATACTTTTCTGTCTCTTCAAAGGATGTGAAGATTTTGTTTGCGAACCGTTGGGAAATCTTATTCGCCAGCCCCGGAGTCATGTCACTTTCATGAATAAAGATCGGGATTTTTAAAGTACTGGCCGCAATAATGACCGGAACAGACACAAATCCACCTTTCGAAAATACCAAATCAGGCTTTAATTTTTTCAAAACCCTTCTTGCCTCCAGGCAGCCCTTCAACACCCGGAATATATCCTTTACATTTTCAAAATCAATATACCTTCTTAGCTTCCCGCTGCTAATTCCAAAATACGGGACGTTGATTTTTTCAATTAATTCCTTTTCAATGCCCTTTTTTGAACCAATATATTTAATATCCCAGTCATTTCTTATCTCACTAATGATAGCGAGATTGGGTGTCACATGACCAGCAGTACCTCCACCTGTAAATACAATCGTCTTTTTCGACATTTCTGCCTCCTACAATCTTTGCATAATAGAATAATTATATGAAATTGTTGAAGGCAATACCATCTTTTAGAATTTTATTTTTCAACAAATAAAGATATTTCGGTATAATTCCATACTTGTCCCTTTCAAAAATTAACCCCTTGAATACATTGTAGTACCTCATAAAAAGGAGGTGAGGTTTATGTACGGCTACGGCAACAGTTTTGTGTTGATTGTCGTTCTGTTCATCCTATTGATCATCGTAGGAACACACTTTGGCAGATACTAATTTAGTTTGGACAACCCTCCTAAAACCTCCAACCATTTTGAAGCGTGGCATTCACCACGCTTTTTTTATTTGATTAGAATAAGAACGAAAAAGACCAAACCTTAAATTTGGTCTTTTTAATGGTTTTAGGCCACTTTAATTGCTTTGCCAAATGGCACTCTTGGAAGGAATGCCCCCGGAACGAGCCAAAACATTTCATAATCGAGCTTTTCCATGTCCTCAGAAAAAAAGCCAGTGACGTCGGTAATATAAAACAGCGTATCAATCTGTTCTTCCTTTGCCCACTCAAGAACTAATGTATAGGAGGATTTCCCATGAGAGTGCCATTTAATGGTGTCACTTTTTACCGGAGAAATACTCCTTATTTTAAAATCTGCTTGAACCAAAATCGTATCGGGTTTGACTGTTTCAAACAGTTTGACTATGTTATTGATAAGAATTGTTGGAGCATCTTTACTGGAAGTGTCCACCGCCAAAGCCACCTTTTTATCCTGACGCTCCTGGATCATCGAAAGAATCCGCTTATGCCATTTCACTCCGTTTCCCCCTTTGCAATATTCAAGCGACCGCTATTATTTTCCGTAATAGAGAATCGGTTTATGATTGGATAAATACGGAAGCAACCTTGCATGATGACAAGGGATTCAGGAGAAAAGTTATACCTAACATTTATATTTTTTTGTCGATTAATTGAGTGGTTAAATGGCGAAAATACTTCATGAACATATTTTCAATCTGGAGATTCATACCGTTCGCGGCAGGTAAATGAGGTTTTAATTTTCATAAAATCATACATTAATGCTGCTTTTCTTCCTTTATCCGTATGCCGGTTTCGTTTATGGTGCAGGCAATCCATGAATTCAAAATCACAGTGACATGGGTCAATTCCACGTTTCAGGCAGTAGTCATGCCGCTGACAACATTCATCAACATCATTAATGGGGGCACCCGGCCCGCTGCAACCTGGACCACACCAGCGGTAACCGGGGAATATACAAAAGCCAAATTGATTTCTTCGTCCGCCGTTATGCAAGTAATATGCACCTCCCTCAAGTGGTTGTCCTATATAACTAAAATATGTGTAACCATTTGAAAAGGTATTGGCGCATTTACTACTATTTTAGATTTTCAGAGAATGCTAAAAACCGCTTGGAAATTCTTTTAACAGGTTTACGGTCAATCACAACCCTAACCACATAGCAAATCACAGTATATTGCACCGTCCATAAGGCTTTGAGATGAAAATATCTTTAAGCCTTATTTTCTTTATTGGACTAAAGCAACCGTAAGTGTACAAGTTCATTAGACAAAGTTTGATAAATAAGGGGAGAAATTTCCCTTAATTAGCAATTAAGATCAAGAATAACTTAAATAGGCGGAGAAATTTCCCCTATTGACTCAAAAAACTTCAGTATTGGGGATTTTGCTTTGTTTAAGCGAAAAACCTTCCCTTATTTACGCCGGAATGAGCACTATTCTCCATTTAGCGGAAAAATTTTCGCTTATTTTATTACCACTAGTTACTCAATTAAGGATAAGACTTCTTATGTTTCAATGCGTTGGGGGAGTTTAAAAATTCACACACCCTCCAATACCTTGTGAATTAGAAAATGATAAGCAATTAAAATTCTCTAAAATGGTGATAAATCAATAAAAATCGCACTGTGAATCATATTGTGAATTCAAGTGTGTTTTGCTGTGTGGTTTAAAATGATTGCACCTCTAAAGTGAACCCGTTAAACTTCTTCCAAGCGGTTTTTTTTCAACAATATTACAAACCTTCACAATGAATTCCACTTTTTTTTATGACTAATCTAATAAAAAAAGGACCTATATTTCGCCATAATAAAAAGGTGCCTGACACCATAAAAGTATCAGACACCTTTATTTATTAATTCTGCTATGCTGCTAAATCTTTTATCTCGTCATCAACCTTATAGCCTTCCCATCTTGAGATTACGATGGCAGCCAAGGAGTTACCGACGATATTGACACAGGTCCGCGCCATGTCTAGGATACGGTCAATCCCGGCGATGAAGGCAAGACCTTCTACTGGGATGCCGACAGTTCCCAAAGTGGCAAGAAGAACGACGAAGGATACACCTGGAACCCCGGCAATACCTTTGGAGGTAACCATCAATACCAGCACCAACGTAATTTGGTGGCCGATGCTCATATGAATGCCATACATTTGGGCAATGAACAAGGCAGCAATGGCCTGGTACAGGGTAGAACCATCCAGGTTAAAAGAATAACCCGTTGGGATAACGAAGGAGGTAATCGCCTTTGGACAGCCGATTTTCTCCATTTTTTCCATAATTTTTGGAAGCACTGTTTCCGAACTTGAAGTAGAATAACCTAATAATAATTCATCTTTCAAATATTTCAATAGCTTAAAGATATTGAAACCGACTAATTTCGCTGTTAATCCTAAGACAACTAATATAAAGAATGCCATGGCACCGTACACGACGATGACCAATTTTCCTAAAGGAATTAGGGAAGATAATCCAAATTTTGAAACCGTTACACCAATTAATGCAAAAACACCGATTGGCGCAAGCTTCATGATCTGATTAGTCACGTAGAACATGGCATCAGCTGTTCCCCTGAAGAAGTTGAGTATCGGAGCTCCTTTTTCCCCAATCGCAGCAATACCAAGACCAAACATCACGGAGAAGAAGATAATCGCTAACATATCTCCATTCGCCAAAGATTGCATGATATTGGTCGGAACAATATTGACAAAGGTATCAACCATTGAATGTGTCTCTGTTGTTTTGGCAGTTTCCACATACGTGTTAATGTCGGTTTTCGTTAAGTGGGAACGGTCAATACCAGTCCCAGGATGGAATATGTTACCGGCCAAAAGCCCAACAACAATGGCGATAGTCGTAATAATTTCAAAATACAGCAGTGTCTTGCCGCCGAGTTTTCCTAATGATTTCATATCACCGGTACCGGCAACGCCCACGATGATACTCGAAACGACAATCGGTACAACAATCATTTTAATCAACCGAATAAAAACGTTTCCAATTGGCTGTAAATATTCAGCTACGTGTGGATTTCCATAGAAAACAGCACCAATAATAATACCTAGCACCAATCCAATGAAAATTTGCCATGCTAAACTGATTCTTTTCATAACATGCACCTCTCCTTGATGAAATAAGAACAAAAACTGCATAGAGGGAATTTTTATTTTACCTCTTTACTTTCAAAAAATAAATAAGATAAACACAATTTCATCGCCTAATATAATTTTATTTTGAAATCGTATTCAAATCAATGGCAAAGTGATACCATTTTTATCTAAGTCATTTGGACTATTTTGAAAATATAATTATTTCGAAATATTAATCAACTGTGTAAATTGAACTAAAACACAAAAAAGAACTCAGTTGTCAGAGTTCCGTTCAGTTTATTTATGACAGCCTTTGTTTAATTTTTATACATTCTTGATAAAATTTTCCAGATTCTTCAAAGTTCAGCAGATGGGCCGAGTTTTCGAACCAACAAATTCCTAATGCGGGCATTGCAGTACATCAAAGTATTGCTTTGCTAATGACGAAGGTGTTTGTTAATCCTGCCTGCCGGCAAAATATAAACCGGCACCTCTAGCTTCGCCGCATTCGTAATGAAATCTATCGCCAAAAGCTCTCCCACCTTTTCAAGGTCCTTTTGAAATTTGGGAGCAAATGCAATTTGCGCTGTGCCCGGTCCGCCGTGCAAAAACAGCATAATAGGCTGGTCAACATTTTCCCTCTAAACAGGAACCATTGCTTTCTGCCGCCAATCATCACTTCTTCTAAAGTTGCAATGGATTCCGTTTGGCCCTGTATCTTTTTCGTTTTCCTCGCGAGCATTTCGCTCCACTCCAATAGTCTGGATTTTTTCCATATCCAACCATATTATAATCCTGTTAACTCCTTTTTATATAAAAATTTAGGCAAAAATTGGTGTTTATGATAAATTTAAGTTTAGGAGATTGCATGATTGGAAGTGGTCCATTGTGTTGGAAAAATTCACCCTTTATATGACTTCATTTCAGCAGGATAGAATGATTCGTGTTTATTTGCCAGAATCCTATCAGAACGGACTGAAACGGTATCCCGTTCTCTATATGCACGACGGGCAAAATGTGTTTGAGGATGAAGATGCTATTAACGGAACTTCATTAGGTTTGAAAAAGTTTTTAGAGGAATCTGGCATTGAAATCATCGTGGTTGGGATTGATTTGAATACTGAGGGCGAGGGTCGGATAGACGAATACTGCCCGTGGAAACAAGGAAAGTTAAGTGAGGAAATATTAGGCTATGCCAGTCCTTCAGGCGGGAAGGGCGAGGACTATTTAGATTTTATCGTTCATGAGTTGAAGCCATTTATAGACCGAAAATATCGGACGCTCGAGAATGAGACAGCAATGGCGGGAATTTCATTAGGTGCGATTATTTCCACTTATGCCGTCTGCTGTTACCCGCAGATTTTTAGGAAAGTCGCCGTCCTCTCGCCGGGCTATTATCGTAATCAAGAAGTGTTGGAGGATTTTATTAGACAGAGTGATTTGTCGGGTGTGGAGAAATTTTATATGGATATTGGGACAAAAGAAGTTCCGAATGATCCAAAAGCAAGCAAACTGTTTTTTGATCTTGCCAGCCAGGTATATGACATTTTAAGCAGCCAAATAGCCGATACCCGCTTTGTAAGCGTGGAAGCTGGCGAACACCATTATCGTTTTTTCCGTGAGAGAATGCCTGAGATTCTGTCTTACCTGTTTTCGGATAGGGGATAATAGTGGTAAACAAAGTTGATTGGATCGATGGAAGGCAATGATTAGTCAAAATCGTATTGTTAAGTTTCTTTTTATTGTCATTGGGTTTGTCGCACTTGGCTTGGGGGTTATCGGAATTATTTTACCAGTGGTGCCAACGACACCATTACTGCTGCTGGCATCCTTCTGCTTCATGAAAGGATCAGAACGGTTCGAGCACTGGTTTAAGGGGACTAGCCTCTATAAACACCATTTGGAAAGCTTCGTCCGGGAACGGTCGATGACCTTAAAGCAGAAGCTATTGATTTTGTTGTTTGCGGATGCGATGATAGCGATTCCTCTTATTTTGCATCCGAGTTATATCGTGAAAGGCGTTCTGGTGTTGATTGTTATTTATAAGTACTATTATTTTATTTTTAAAATAAAAACCGTTTGGTCAGATTAAGACTTAGACGAAGAAAGACAGGAAGGCGCTTCCTGTCTTTTATTTTTTTGCCGGCACGACATCCTTGTTACGCCGGTTCTTGACTTCCTCCATTTTGGCATAAAAGGTATCCTCAAGGTCGAGGCCGAAATAATTATAAAATTTGAGCATGTAGGCGAGGCAATCAGCCAATTCCTTGCCGATGTCTTCTTTTATAAAATCCTTGGACATTTCGAAAGCCTTCCCCTCCTCCATGCCCTCATGGACTAGAGTCCTTGTCATGTTAAAGGCTTTTCTCAGTTCCTCTGCGACCTCTGCCACTTCTGTTGTCAGCAGCATGTAGTTATTTAAAAGAGATGCCCGGGCGTCCTCAAAGCTTTCATTGCTAATTTCCCAGTTCATTTCTTTATGGAATTGTTTGGCGAATTCCTGGATTTCTTTCATTGCTGTTTTCCTCCAATTACGTTTTTTCTTCAGACTTTAAAAAGAGGCAATTCCTTTATGTACGTTTTGAGCAAATTGAATGAAATAGGCGATATTTCCGTCTCCTGCCATTTTGGGGTTAGAGGCGTCCAGCAATTGATCATCCTGTATATGCAGCCACTCTAATGTGCCTTCAACCATTGTTTTCTTTGTGGGATAGGATTCAATGTTCCGGTTCAATACGAAGTAATAGACATATAGCTTTACTCCTGCCTTAAATTCCAGCGTGGTTAAATGACTAAATGTTTGAATATTAGACTGCTCTAGTCCCGTTTCTTCCTGGAGTTCCCGAAACATGGCCTGCTTCGGTTCCTCGCCAATTTCTAATTTTCCACCTACGCCATTGTAAAGATATTGATATGGCGGCTTGTTTCTTTTCAACAATAAGACGCGATCCATTGTGTGAGTAAATGCAAAGCCGACTACGTATTCCTTCATCGTGTTTACTTCCTTTGACATTATATATGCTGGTTTAACTCTTACCAGCAGCCAGCCGCTCCTCCTTAGGAGCTTCTCTACGGCAGTTTTCTTCTTTTTTGTTATCGGTTTTGTCCGTAGGACCTCTCTCTTCCGACAGTTCTCCTCTTTTTTCTCGCCGTTTTGTCCGTAGGACCTCTCTCATCGAACAGGTTTCCTCTTTTTCCTTGCCGGTTTGTCCGTAGGAGCTCCCTCTTCGGACAGTTCTCCTCTTTTTCCTTGCCGGTTTGTCCGTAGGAGCTCCCTCTTCGGACAGTTCTCCTCTTTTTCCTTGCCGGTTTGTCCGTAGGAGCTCCCTCTTCGGACAGTTCTCCTCTTTTTCCTTGCCGGTTTGTCCGTAGGAGCTCCCTCTTCGGACAGTTCTCCTCTTTTTCCTTGCCGGTTTGTCCGTAGGAGCTCCCTCTTCGGACAGTTCTCCTCTTTTTCCTTGCCGGTTTGTCCGTAGGAGCTCCCTCTTCGGACAGTTCTCCTCTTTTTCCTTGCCGGTTTGTCCGTAGGACCTCTCTCTTCGGACAGGTTTCCTTTTTTTCCTTGCCAGTTTGTCCGTAGGCGGTCTTCTTGAAGACATTTCCCTTCTTTTGACCAATAGTTTTGTCTTTAAGATCCATCCCTAATCTCTAATAATCAATACAACCTCTTAGTATAGCTCTCCTCAAGACTTTTTTTAATAGTATCGACATTGGAATCGGGGAGCTTTGCATGTGCAAAAAGGATCTTAGCCGCAGATGGCAGCAGTTCTTTTTCAAACCAGGACTCTGTATCCCATATGCCTGAGCGTTTAAAGGCCTTCGCACAATGTATAAAGCATTCTTCTACTTCCACGCCAATCCCTAAAAGAGGCTTCCGCCCGTGAACCGCCATCTTCTCAAGCAGTTCGTCATCTCTAATGATACAAGCTTTCCCATTTATCCTAAGGGTCTCTTCCAGCCCCGGTATCAGAAACTGCAGACCTACTCTAGGATTCGATAATATATTTCGCAAGGAATCTACTCTTCTGTTGCCTGGCCGCTCCGGTATGACAAATTGTTTTTCATTTAGGACTAGGACAAACCCGGGCTGGTCTCCCCTTGGTGAAACATCACAAAACCCCTGCTCGTCTGCAGTGGCCATCACCAAAAATGGTGATTTTGAAAGAAATTCCACGCAATGATGGTCCAAATGGTGAATGACTTTTTTGGATGCGAGTTCACCCGGTGTTCCCAGCAATGACCGCAGTTCTGCCTCAGTTTCAATAATATCTTTAAACAAAATCCCATCCCCCCTAAAGTTTTTTTAAAAATGGATATAATGCTTTTCCCGTTGTGTTCGAATTTGCAATAAGCGAAATTTTGCGTTTGGCTAAGGAATGGTTTAATGGTATGGCTTTTACAAATGAGTTCCCCAGATTCTTGATACTCATTTCTGGTACTACGGTAATCCCTGACCCGGCTGCAACGTATCCAATTAAAAAATCCCCAAAGTCTATTTCTCTAATAATCTTAAGCTCTTTTTCCTGTTCATGGAACATCCTGCTGACACTTTCCCTAATCGTACAGAACGAAGGATACAATACAAATTCCTCGTCACTAATCTCTTCAATTAGAACGGACTGTTTTCCGGAAAGTTTATGTGAAGTACGGAGGATCGCATATAAAGGCTCTTCAAAAATTTCCTTTTGCCAATACGTTTTATTGACCGGCATTTCTTCAATGATGGCTGCATCAATTTCCCCATTTTTTAGGAGTTCAAATACTTCTTGAGAGGCGTTCTTTATAACAACCTCCACGTGAATCCCTTTCTCCTTCAATTTTAAAATTCGGGATGGGATATAATTTCCGGCCAAACTTGGCAAGGTTCCAATAGTATAACTTCTTTTTTCCTTCAAACTGTTAAGATCTTGTTGAAGAATCGATAGATCACCAAGAATTTGTAAAAGCCTCTTGTAGACTACCTCCCCTGCCTCGGTAAGCTCGACTCCAGATGTGGACCTCACTAATAATGGTGCATCAAAGTAATCTTCTAATTTACGTATTTGCTTGCTTAATGCTGGCTGCGATATATTAAGGCGCTCACTTGCCTTGGAAAGACTTTTTTGATTGACTGTTTCTACGAAACTTCGAAAGTAATCAATATTCATATAGCGCTCACCCTTTTGAAAGCCCTTTTGAACATTTTACCATTTTAGATAAACATCGGAAATTAACAAACTATCTGTCTAATGAAAGGTTGTATAATGTATGTACAAGTAATGGTGAATCGAGGTGGAAACAATGAAACGAAGCAAATCTAATGCGGAACACTACATTTGGGGACAACAATGTGACGGATGGCATTTGGTGAAGGATGCAAATCTGAGTATCATCCATGAACGTATGCCGCCCAACACTGCTGAAGAAAGACATTACCATTCCCAAGCAAGGCAATTCTTTTTCATTTTGTCCGGAACGGCAACCCTTGTGGTTGATGGGGAACGAGTGATTCTTGATCAATTGGAGGGATACGAAGTGCCGCCGATGATCCCTCATCAAATTTTCAATGAGACAGACAGCGATATTGAATTTCTAGTCACGTCCCAGCCCAATAGCCGTGGAGACAGAATTCCATTCTAATAGAAGTCACGAGTCGGTTCACTCGTGACTTCACATTTAAAACTCAAAAATTTCTCCGTTAGACGGGACCGTCACATTACTTAAGCCATTTTTCGCAATATATTCCATTAAATCTTCCCTGCTCAACAGGCAATGATTCCAGGACTCCATGTGTACCACAATAATTTTGGAGGAGGAGGCCTCTGCATTTACTCTTTCGATATCCTTGATTCCCATAGTAATCGGATCCCCTGTTAAAAACTGCGCTTCCCCGCCATTTAAAATGATGATTTCAGGCGAGCGCTCCTTTAATGCATTCTGCACTTCATCGCACCAAATGGTGTCTCCGGCAATATAAAGGGAAGGCTCTCCTGCGGCCTCCATAATGAATCCCGAAACGGGCCCCATCTGCTTGCCTAATTCACCAGTTCCATGCTGTCCTCCTGTTCTAGTAAAGCGAATCCCGTTCCAGCTTTCTTCTTCCTTAATTTTGGTAACTTTGGAAAAACCAAACCCCCGAAGCTTTTCTTCATCTTCGGGCTGGCAAAAAATCTTTAAATCCTTCGGTATGATTTTGATTGCTGTATCATCAAAGTGGTCGCGATGGGAGTGTGTTAATATGATTGCGGCAATGTCATGAAGGATGGTTTCGATGGGAAGCGGCAATTCAACTAACGGATTTCTGAATGAATTGGCCGCATTCGCTACCGGGTCCATCTCGCCTTTAGAACTGAACATTGGGTCAACTAAGAACTGAATTTGATTCATGCTGATTTTAACGGTCGCGTGTCTGATTAATTGAATTTTCATTGATATCGCTCCTGTTTATTTTTATTTGGCAGATTGTTTTATCGTGTCTCCCAGAAAAAGGTACTCATTTGGAAGTAAAATTTTTATATTAACATCTAGTTCATTTCCTCTTTTTATTAACCTTTCTTCAACACTTTCCGCTTCGATATAAAACGGCGGATTATGGAAGGTTCCAAAATGGATAGGAACCAAGTAATCTGCATGTAATATTTTTGCTGCTTCCACTGCCTCCTCAGGCGTCAAACAGGCTGGCAGACTGCTTTGTGTTTTTAAACCGGCAACATTGAGGATGGGGCCGTTTACCGGAAGACATGCAGCATGGATTGGCCCATATTGCTGCTCCATCCGCCACCAAAACCCATGCCACTGGGTATCACCGCAATGGATAATCGTATGAACGCCATCATTTACAATCCATGAAACCTGTGGGGAGCCAAAGCCATCCACTGAATAGGAGGCAGAAACCTTTACATGATTTACAATAAAATGCTCATTTGGATTGACCCCGATTAAGTTTTTAAATCCACATTTTTTAGCATATTGGCTAGATTCATTTGGAAGATAAAGAGAAACCTCATCACCAAAGCTTTCCAAGACTGATTGATAATCGAAATGATCTGGATGGAAATGGGTGATCAAAATAGCATCAGGACTTTTGATGGTTCCAAGTGAAACCAAGGGCTCCAATGGTTCTCCTAATCTAGCCGCATGCGGCCGGTCCTGCCCCTTGATTGGTGCCCCTAGCGGATCAATAAGTATGGAGGTTCCATTTGATTCCACTACTACAGTTGCCCATGACAGTTTTTTTAATTCCATAAAACGTTCCCCCCCCTAAATTATTGTTATCTACTACTATGTTACACTGTTCCAATGTCTGGAAGATAATACAAATCTGTTATAGGGTTATAACTTTTCTTTATTGGGCTCATAAAAAGCAATAAAAAATGCTTTACCTCGTTTGAAGTAAAGCATTTTAACTCGTCTTTATTTCTGATAATTCAGCAGCCAGCCAATTCCAAATTGGTCGACCAGGTTTGCATGAAGCGCCCCCCAGAAAGTTTCTTGCAATGCAAAGGTAACTTTCCCTTCGGTACTGAGGGAATCATACACTCTCCTAATTTCCTCTTCACTCTCACATTCCAGCGTGATTCTCACGTTATCCCCTGCATTGACTTTGCTAAAGGTATCAGAAAAGTGGATAATACTGTCTCCTATATGCAGCTCTGCATGCAGACACTTGCCATCATCTGTTTGTTGAATATTTGTAACTTCTCCTCCAAATAAACCTTGGTAATACTCCAATACTTTCAGGCAATTATCAACAAAAACGTATGGATTTGCACTTTTCAAAATTAATTCCTCCCTATGACTATTACTTTTTACTTTCCTACGGATTCTTGCAACTCATTTACAGTAACAAATTTATACCCTTTTTCGGTTAAAGATTGTAAGATTCCTTCCACCGCTTTTAACTCTTCAGCGGACCCGCTGTACCAAGGGTGCAGAAGGATGATAGATCCTGGTTCTATGTTTTTATTTACGTAGTCTACTTTGTCGGAAGCAGAAGTGTAATAGGTATCCGGCTCCAGGTTCCAAGTAATCGTGTCTCTATCATGTTTACTTAAATAATAGGGCATGCCGACAAGCTTCTTCCCATTCGGCGGCCGAACATCGATTTCACCTTTATACCCCGCCTCTCTTATTAACTGATCAGTTTTTTCAATTTCTTCCCGAATAAAAGAAGGTGATTTAAAAACCATTCGCTTGTGAGAATATGTATGGTTGCCAAGCTGATGTCCGGCCGCTGCCAATCTTTTCGCTTCCTCGGGGTTTTTCTCGATATCACTTCCGATTAGAAAAAAGGTAGCCTTTGCATCGTATTTCTCCAATAATGGCAGGAGCGCCGGAATATTTTTCGACGGGCCATCGTCGAACGTCAATGCCACTAGCTTTTGATTGGTCTCAGCCTTATAGGTTAGGTCCCCGAACAACTGAAAGGTACGGGAATTCATTAATTTATATGTACCAAATAATAATAGAAAAACAACCAGAATTCCAATGACTGTATAGGCTATACTCTTTTTCATAAATCTCTCCTGAATAACAAAGCGCAAAACCGCTTCGGCTTTGCACTTCTAATTTTTTCTAAAAGGGTTTTAATATCATAAGGGTAATGATTATGATAAAAATAAAATTCTCCAAATTTTCATAGAAGAAAAGTTCTTTAGATAAACGCCAATACTCCTCCGGGATGTCGTCACCTTTATGTGTCTCCAGCATCGCCTTAATGGGTTTGGACCTTGGTGATAAGACGAGCGGGCCGATTGCTAGGGCAGCCAAAAAGAGAATGAGACTTATGAGATACCATCCTTGACGGAAAAGCGCTGTATTGAATAAGCCTAGTCCCAGGCCAGTCACCAGTAATAAAGTGCCGCCAATCATAACATAAATATGTAATTTGTTTCGAATCGCATAGGAATGACGCAGTTCGGTCATCGTTTTTCCCGATTTAACAACCGTTGTTAAAATAAACCCCGGCCCCATTCCGATAATAGCAGAAAAAATGTGTATGAAAACTAGAGCCTTGTAGAAAGTCATCGTCAGCTACCTCCATTCTCTACAGGACAATTTTATCATAAACAAGATTATTAATATAATGAGGTTTGTTACATATTTTTGTAGATTAGGACTGATACAGGCAAAAAAATAAGATTGTTTGTCAAAGCCTTTTTAGATAATTAAAAAAAACCGGAATAGCCCATAATGAAGGCTTGCCGGTTTTTTGGTCTAATCATTCGGATTTATTATCGCCAGCACCTGATGGTCTTCCCATTTCCCATTGATTTTGACATTTTTAATGGCGATTCCTTCCTTATGGAAGCCTGCTTTCTCCAACACCCGGATAGAGCCAAGATTGTGCGGCATAACCCCAGCTTCGATGCGGTGCAATTTGAGCTCATTAAACGCATACTGCACTTGGAGCTTAACAGCCTCAGTGGTATAGCCTTTCCCGTTATGCTTTTGATCTAAAAAGTATCCTATGAATGCACTTTAAAGGGAGCCGCGGAGAACCTGAAATAGATTGATTGTGCCGATTAAGGTGTCTCCTTTTGTAAAAATCCCGAAGGTATACGCCTGGTCGTTTTCCCAATCCTTTGCAAACTCTCTTATTCTGCTTTGCTGGGCTATTATTGTGTAAAAATCATCAGTACGCTCGTAGGAAATTCTCTCGAAGAAATAGCGGTTCTCTCTTTGTAAATTAAAAAGGGATTCCGCATCGTCTTCAGTAAAGGGTCTTATGTAAATATTTTTGCTTTTTAGCAAGAGAAGTCCCCCTTTTTTAATAAATTTACCAGCCTTTGGCTAATACTTCTTATACATTCCATACGATTTAGGATAGGTATATTGAAATCCAAATTGTTCATATAGTTTATTAGCTGGATCATCCGCAATTAAACTTACATATGAGCCTGGATACGTGTTCTTATCTAGATAGTTCATTATTTCCTTCATGATTACTTTTCCGAGCCCTTGACCTCGGTAACTAGGGTTCACCACAATGTCCACGATATGAAAAACAGTACCGCCGTCACCGACTACCCGGCCCAATCCTATTAATTTGTTTTGATCGTAAATACAAACAGAAAACAAAGTGTTTTTTAAGCCGATTGTCGCGGCTTCAAGTGACTTGCCGCTAAGCCCTCCCTCAATTCTAAGCTCAATGTATTCTGTTGGTGCTGGTGATACATGCTTTATTTCAAAACTTGTATTCATGATTAAAAAAACTCCCTTTCACTAATTTCCCGATGATGGTTTCAGGAATAAAACCATATACTCCTCATCGAAATATTCACCATTCACGATTAATGCCCTTTCTTCATGCCCAAATACTTTAAACCCTAGTTTAGTATACAGTTTCTTCGCTTTTTCATTGCTTGCTGTTACAGCTAAATTTATTTTTTCGATTGATTGGATTGATTTTGCTTTTTCAATGGCGGCTGAAAGCAAGGCACTGCCCACACCGGATACTCGTTTATGTGGTGTTACGTACATCGCGAAAATGTTGGCTTTGTGGCGGATTTTGCTTGGCTTCTCCTGCATTAGGGTGACGACACCGATTAGTTCTTGGTTTATGAATGCACCGAATGTATAAGTTCCTTCTGCTGCTAGATTCTGCGCGGTCTGTTCTACTGCGTTATCTCTTGCTATAGCATCTTCATAGCTTGTTAAAAAAGCCTCCGGATTTTGCTTTAAGGCTTCTAACCTTAACTGCCAATAGCTTGAGGCATCGTTTGAGTTTAGTAATCTTATTTCCATACCTATCTCCCTTGTTAAAATTTTTAGGGTGGACTGAGGTGAGTTGTCTATTGGATGGATTATATGTGCCCCCCGTTTTTTGAAGAAGGACATAATCGGGTGGGTATCGGCTCAAAATGTCCTTCATTTGCTTGATGAAAACCAATTCCATGCGGGCCCTCGTTCGAATTGTCCTCCATTCCACGCTTAAATTCTAACGCTTAAACAACCTGATTACCACATTCTCTAGTTTTTCTACTAAACTAAACGACCCCTGGTGTCTGAGGCTCTCGACCAAATTGGTGTAATACCACTCCTGCTGCTCCTTGCCTCGTTTAAATCTTTGCCAGACCTCCTCGCCAACCTGCTCATAATCTTTGATGATTGACCGGATATTGTGAAGTTTATCGGCACAGGCAACGGCACGGATATCGCTGGAGGCGTTTTTCAAAAATCCAATTGTGTGCTCCTTCCTCTCTTCCCAGGAAAGCGACTTATCTGGTTCTGAACATCCCGCCACGATTTCAGCTATCTCTTCACCAAAATCCCTTTTGATATCTTTCAGTTTGTAATTGGTATCTTCATCCGTATCATGCAAAATTCCTGCCGCCACCACCTCATCGCGATATCCCGCCTTCATCAAAAGCATGCCAACAGCGGCAGGATGAGCGATGTATGGAATGTCCGTTCCTTTTCGATACTGGCCCTGATGTGCTTTGCTGGCAATCTGAAGTGCCTTTTCAATCACGTCCATGTTTAAATCCCTCCCACATTTCAATATGAATATTTTACCATAAGAAAAGGAGCCTTTATAAAAGCTCCTCCCCAAAATTAAGCCTCTTCACTTTTCTTCAATACAGCCGCCCCTTTGAAAAGCGGTACTAGGAATAACACCCCGACGACAAATAAAAGCGCAGTAGTTTCATACATCGCAACAAGCGAAAACTTTTCCTTCAGCCAGCCGCTTGCCGTCATGGTAATGACCATTGTCCCCATAAACATCGGATTCAAAATCCCATTTACCCGGCCGATAAAGTCCGCGTCTGTATTTTTTAATATCATTGTATTGATTCCAATATGGATGCATGGCATAAATAGGCCAGCGAGAAATTGAACCGCAAGAGTCAGCCAGAACAACTCGGAAAATCCCAGCAGCATAAAGACAATTGCATTTATGGCCATTCCTAGTGCCAGCAGAATTTGCGGCGGGGTCTTTTTGGCCAATCCGACAGTTAGGCCACCCCCTAAAATCATCCCTGCTCCAAATGCCGCCATCAGCCACTGTAGCTGCTCTTTTGGCAGGCCGAGCTTTTCTGTGACAAGAAATACTGCCAGCGGCTGCGTCAGTCCCAGTGCTAATCCTGCCGCCGCAAAACATCCGCCAAGCAGCGTCAATGCCCGGCTGTTCAAAACGTAACTGAAGCCTGCTTTCATTTCCTGCGTAATGGTTGTTTTTTCAGCCTTCTCCTTTACCTCATAATCGGCTGGAAGTAAAAATAGAATTCCCGCCGACAGTAAAAAGGCAACACCCATGATGGCAATCGCAACATCAATTCCGTAGTGCTGATACACAAACGTCCCAATAACAGGACCGAGAATCATGAACAACGCAAACAGGGTTTGGTAAATAGACATCCCCATTTGGATGAGTTCTTCCCTCACATGCAGCTTGAACAGTTTCATACCAGACGGCTGTGAAAACTGGGAAAGAATAGAGGATACGAGAGTCGCAAAGAAAATAGCTTTCCAGCTTCCAAAGACAAGTGCCATCAACACAACAAAAATCGAAATGGCACTTAGAAAGTCACACCAGATCATCGTCTTTTTTGGCCGCCAGCGATCGGCAAAAGTTCCCCCGATAAAGGAAAATAGAAAGATTGGGGCGAATTCTGCTACCGAAATAAGCGAAACAGCCACCGCGTTTTCATTTGTTTTCTCCACCACAAATAGCAAAATTGAGTAATTACGGACCCAGATCCCGATTTGCAGGAAAAACGTCGAAAGCAAAATCGTCCGAATCACTTGATTACGAAACAATGCTCCCATCGACATATCCGAATTTGTTTTTTCCATAAAAAAACCTCCTTATCCGATTAACTGGATAGGAGGAAAATCCGGCGCAAAAAGTCATAGTACACCATGTACCATTTAAACCTTTTATAAAAAAGCCTATACTAATCCTATCCAGAATTATGTTCGTTATTACGAATTATTTCTAAAAATAGGATTAGTTATTCATTGGCTTAATGTTCACCCTTCCGAATTTGAGTAATTTTCATTTTACTGGATTTGTTTTTGAGTTTCAAGCAAAAATATGTTAGTTTATGGTGAATCTTTTCTCGAACAACACCATATCCAAAGCCCTGATGCCATTTTCATTGATTGGGTTAGGGTATTTTTTAAAAGCAAATCAATAATAGACAATCTTTGATCCCTTTCAACGGGTTTAAAACTACCTTTTTCATAAAAATAACCCCTGCTTATGATTTCTTTATTTTATCAAAAATTTGGAAAAAGGAGGTTATTCAGATCTAATATACGAATATAAAGATATGAGGAGGGATGGCGTTGAATATAGCAAAACTTTTGGGGGTGCTTGGCTCTTTAGGTGGACTTCTTTTCTGCATATACTTTTTATTCAATAATCCTTACGTTGGAGGTCCTCCACCTGAGGATGTTCTTGCATCCTTTTCACTTTGGTATTTCCTTCCGATGATTATAGCTCTCTATGCAATCCGCTCTTTTAAACCTACCTTACTATTGATTTGTGGAATCTGGACCTTCCCGTTAACTTTATATTTGGCAGCAACACCTGGAGTGTTTAAATGGCTAGTTATTTCCCCGGTTTTATTAATGGCAGCTGCTATTATCATGTTTAGACAAAGATAACATTCTCATAACGAGGTGAGTCTGAATGACGAAAAATAAACCATTTAATGACGTCATTGATCACTATGATAATATCGAAGGCAATGCTGCTAACGGAAGTTTAAAGAAGCTGCCAAAGCCGTTAAGGTATTTTGGATACTTTTTTATTAGTTTTTTTGCTTTAGGGATATTGTTGCTGATTATTTTGAGTTTGCTGAGGTAGTTTTAGAAAAATGAGGTGATGAAATGCAAAGATGGTTGAAAAATCTTATTTATTCATTCATTCTCATTCTGGTCCTTCTCGTTGGATCCGTAATTCAAACTCAGTTAAGGGAATACCAAAGTATGTATTTTAGGGTAATGCCCAATTTAATCTTTAGTGTGCTGTTTCCTATTTTTGTGGGGGGATTACTCCGGCTGCCAAAGCTGGTAACAGAAATTTGGGAAAAGAAACGCTGGGCAATAGATTGGGGTAAACTTATTCTTATCGGCCTACCTGTACTTTTAATAGCTATCGGGCCTTTTGCTACTTGGTATTTTGTACCTTTATTCATGAATCCTGGCTCAAACCCTACGATTATGGCCATCGCTGGAGTTATTTTTGGCTACCTTTTGTTAGATAGTTTGAAAGAAAAATAGGAAGTGTTGTCAATAATGAAAAAGGAGTGAATCGAATGAAGCAAATTATCGCACTGGGGTACGGATTTTGGTTGTTTCGGGCGTTATAAGCCTTTCATAACCACCCAGGCGCTGTATCTTTCTTCGATTTGGATGTTATAAGCCTTTCATAACTACCCGGGCACCAACTCTTTTTTCGGTTCGGGCGTTATAAGCCTTTCATAACGCCCCGCTCACCTATACTCCAGACGGTTCGCGCGTTATGATCTCTTCAATTACCAATTTCGCCCACTCTTTACCCGCAGTTTTTATTAATTTCCCTCAATGTTATGTATCGTCCACGAACTTTATTTTTTTCAACCACTTCCCACTTTTCTGGACCACGCTTTATTTTTAAAATGACATTTGCCCCATTAATCTCTTTATAAAAAATAAAGCCGGTAAATGAGTTCCCCCACTTTTCGCTGTATTTCCCACTTGTTATCACTAACCTTCTTTCACCAATAGATGTTCCGCCGAATAACGAAATTAGGGAATCCAAATGGGAGTCTTTTTTGCCAATTGGAAGACCCATCTTAATTAAGTCCTCGAAATCGTAACTCCAGGCATTATCCTTTTTCATTAGTTTCTTTAAAAACGGATAACTGGTTTGAATATCCTCCTGCACTTTTTTGTTAAGCATATCATAACAACCCGATTTGGCTGCAACAGGAAAACATGTTGCCTGAAATACCAAAAACAGGACAAAGAAATTTTTAATCATAACTCCCTCCTATTGGTATCTTCCCAACTTATATAGGTATTTACTCCAAAAATTGAAATGAATATAGACAGAGTGCGATTGGAAATCTAAATTTGTAGCCTAGAATGCAAAAACGGGGTGTTTTTTATGGCAGATAGTTTGGATTCAAAGGATTACGAAACAGGTTCAGCCATTCGAACATTTAACATTATTGAGACGAGTGTTGGGCCCGAAGGATATGAGGTTCTTTTAGAGATGGATTTGGACAGTGGATATGATTTGGAAAGCGTAAGAATGAAAATTTCCCATGAGGATATGGTGGCATACGAAACAATCGATATTCATGAAGCTGTAAAATATGCTTTAGGATTCTTTGAATAGACTCTTATCGGGAGGCAATCGATTTGAAAAAACAAAATAAAAAACGCCAGCCTGCACAGGGGAATACCCAAAGCCAGGAAGTTAAAACACTAAAAACAAATGATAATATAAAGGATTACAGCCGTGCATGGGAGGACGACCGCCTATAAACGGCGTCTTCCCCTTTCCACAGTTCACTGCAGCAGTTTGGCCATGTAATATTCATCAACAAATTCACCTCCGACTAGCAGGGAATGTTTCTTAGTACCTTCAATTTGAAAACCCATTTTTTTATATAAGGCTACCGCTGTTTCGTTAAGGGTGACGACAGTTAATTCCAATCGGTGTATTTTTTGCTTCACTGCCCACTCGTTTAGTTTTTCAAACAAATGAGTTCCAATGCCTTTTCCCCGATAATCTTTTAAAATCCCAACCACCAGATAAACGGTGTGTTGGTTTCTCTTCGCAGTTCCGCCAATTGCAAACATATAACCAACTAAATCCCCGTCTTCTTCCGAAACAATAATAGTGGAATTATCGCTCTTTTTCATTGTTTCGATTCTTTGCCGGTGCTGCTCAGGTGTAGCTTTTCTTTCGCCAGGTTCCATCAACATATATTCAGATTCGGCCTCGACCTGTTGAATAAGTCTCGTAAGCTTTTCGACATCTGCAACTTCTATCTCTCTTATGAACATGACCAATCTCTCCCAAAAAATATCACATCATTTTTAAATTTCTCCAACCTTTTATGCGAAACCTTAGTTCGTTTTATTACGTCTAAATGGAAAAATCAGTTAAAAGGCGGAACAGTGAGATGATTAAGAAAAAAGGGCCATTTGATTTGAAACAAAGATGGATTCAGAATATTTATCGCGAAATATTAATTAAACAAAAGAAAGAAAAGAATGAAAATAAGAATGTCTTTCTATTTATTGGCTTTATCGTTTTCTGTTGCATAGTATTAGGGGTTTTCGAACAGTTTCTTCGGTAACAACTAACATCCTTTTACTTCCACAGAATTGTTAACATAATTCCCTCTCAATAATCCCATCCTATACGTAAAACAAAGGGGGAATTGAGTTGAGAAAAATCTTAATCAGCTTCCTAACCGCAACTGCCCTTGTTTATTTAAGTAGTATTCCTGTGGTTTCAAATCATCAAGTATATGCCCAGCAAAAACCCATTCCACCCTATGCAAAATGGGGAAGGGTTGCTATGGAAAGAACACATAAAAAGTATCCGAATGCCCAAATTGTCGATTATCTCCACATTGGAAGGACGACTGGCGCCAATTCCTCAGTAGAAAAGTTCAAGCTGTGGTTAAAAGAAGGACAAAGAGAATATGGTGTATTTATCGATATTCAATTTGAAAACAAAACGGAAAAGATTCAAAAAGTAACGTTCAAAGAATCCGCAAGATAATCTCAAAATTACCTGCGGAATGAAATACCCTTCACAGCTAAAGCTTCTCGTATCTGCCCTAATGCTTTTGGACCCATGCCATGCAATTTCAGAAGTTCTTCTTCACTTAACTTTGATAACTGGTCCAGCCGGAAAATACCCGCTCCTGCTAGTGCCCTAAGTGCAGGCTTGGCCAATTTCTCCGGCAGATCGCTTTTTTCAAAGTCCAAATTCTGTTCCATCTCCCACTCACCCCAAATGGTTTATTTAATCAGCATTTCTTGTTTGTGCTCGACAATTTTTAAAAGGTCGGTCAGTTCGCGAATTTCATAAGTCGGCTCGATACCAATATTGTTATCTTTATAATTTGGATTAAACCAGCAAGTATCTATTCCGTAATTGATTCCGCCTTGGATATCAGAGGTCAGGGAATCGCCAACCATTAACACTTTTTCTTTGTCTGTGATTTGCAGCTTGGAAAAGGCATAGTCAAAGATTCCTTTATGTGGCTTTTGGTATCCTGCTTCTTCAGAAATGATGATTTCTTCGAATGCTTGAGAGAGTGGCGAGCCTGCAATTCTTGACTTCTGCACCTGGCCAAATCCGTTAGTAATGACGGCCAGCCTGCATCCAATCAAGTTGCTGCACACTTCAAATGCTCCAGGAACGAGATGGCTTCCCTCTCCTAAATATCCAAGATAGATATGATTAAAGCGCTCTGCATCAAACTCGAGGTTATATTCCACAAACAATCGTCTAAACCTCTCCACGCCCAATTCAGCTAACGTTGTATGCCCTTGTTCTAATTCGCCCCATAAAATTTTGCTTATCTCTTTATAGCGCGGACGGTAATCCTGCACACCTGATGGCAGACCAAAGTCTGTAAAAGCCTTTTGCAGTGCATTCTGTTCTGTTTTTCCAAAATCGAACAATGTGTCATCTATATCAAAAAATATCGTATCGTATCTCACAGCTGCCTCCATAGTCTAATAATCTAGTTTTCTCTATTCTATCATTTTTTTTATCTGGCGCTGGTAAAAGACTACCGTTTAATGTTCCACTTTTTCGAAATGCTCCACTGTTGGAAATGGTTCGTAGAAATGATGGAGAAGTTTTTTCCACTCTTGATACTCCTTCGACTCTCTAAACCCGACAGTATGGTCTTCTAATGTTTCCCACTCCACCAGCAGTAAGTATTTCCCCTCCACTTCCAGACAGCGCTGCAGTTCGTGGGAGAGATAGCCTTTCATTGATGAAATAATGGCAGATGCTGTTCGGAATGCAACCTCAAATTCCTGTTCCATTCCTGGTTTAACTTGGAGCAAAGCAGCTTCTAAAATCATCATTTTTTCTCCTTTTCTTTAAAATAAATTAATGAATGAAAAAACAGAAATAAAGGCAGCCGATACAATCGTTCTTGCTGTTAATACCGATTTTATTGCTTTTGCAAATAGCAACAATCCTCACTTAATTGCAAAATCCGTTAAACTGATGGATTATTTTCATAAGGATATGAAAAAATAACAGCTCAATCTTTTTTTGGGCTTTTATTTTGTGAAAGGAAGAGGAGCATGCTGAAAAAATTCACTTTGAAAACCGGCAAACGGGATGAAATGATTGAAGTAACCGAACAGGTACAGGCTTTTGTGGATGAACAAAGGCTTCGTGATGGAACGGTTATTGTGTATTGCCCTCATACAACGGCTGGAATCACCATTAATGAAAATGCTGACCCGGATGTAAAACGGGATATGATTCGCCGCTTTGATGAGGTTTATCCTTGGCACCATAAACTGGACCGCCACATGGAAGGCAATACTGCCGCACATATGAAGGCAGTACAGTTGGGGCCTCACAGCATGTTATCGTAACGGATGGCCGGCTGCTTCTTGGCACATGGCAAGGCATCTATTTTTGCGAATTCGATGGTCCAAGGACACGGACATTTTATGTAAAGGCATTATAGATTTTTACAATTTACATGACACAGACCAATTTATGGCCAAAATCCCCTGCTCGACTTCAGGGGTCCTATTGTTTTCGACACAGGCCTTTTTTGCGTTTTCAAGCGAATAAATATTTAAAACGAACACTGCCGCAAGAATTGCTAAACCAATGACTCCGGGGATATAAAATATCTTACTGTTTAGTGTCATATATAGGATCCCTCCATTAAAGATTCATAAGTTCAAAGAATTCCGATTCAGGCTTCATGATTTTCGCGCCTCTTTCTGATTGCAGATAGATTTCCTTGTCGCCTTCACTTCCTCATCAGAAGAACTCTACCTTCCAGCCATTCTTCGGGAGTTCCTTTATATAAAAATCCTCTCTCTCTCTCCAGTGGCTCACTTCCCAATGATTTCACGATTAATTATTTCATTTTTCAAAAATTATGGTAAATTAAATTTATCCATTTTTCTAAAAGGAGGATATTAAGGTGGAAAACTTTTATTTGTTTGTGATTATGTGTATTATGCTCATTATTTTGCCTGGGCCGGATACGGCGATTGCCACCAAAAACACCTTAGCAGTCGGCCGGGCAGGTGGTTATAAAACAGTTTTCGGTACTTGCTGCGCTCTTCTTATTCATACAACTGCTGCCGTTATTGGACTTTCCGCCATTATTGTAAAATCGGCATTATTGTTTTCTATCTTCAAATACGTCGGTGCAGTTTACCTTGTGTACATGGGCGTCAAAACGTTATGGGCCCTAAAGAACAGGGAAGCAGTTGCTACTGCAGAAACTACGGTTGAGAGCAAGTATGAAAGCAAATCTTGCTTTAAACAAGGCTTCCTCACCAATCTGCTTAATCCAAAGGTAGCCGTCTTTTTCCTGACTTTCTTACCGCAATTCGTCCATTCAGGGACCCAGACGTTTATTCCCTTTCTCATTATGGGAATTACGTATAGTGTATTAACGGCTATTTGGTTTTTGTTCTATATTTATTTGTTGAACCAGATTAGTGCTTTCATGAAAAGACCTCGGACCCAAAGAGTTTTTGAAGGACTTACAGGTACGGTGCTGATTGGGTTCGGGATAAAGCTCGCTCTTGAAAAAGCGCATCATTAGACAGATGGCCTTAACCCCTTGGATTCGATTCCAAGGGGCTTTGTCTTCTAGGAAAAACGATTGATGGTAAAGAGGGAAATATCCTGTTCTGTCTCCCCTGAAATAATCAATTCGGCTAAAATATGTCCAACCGCGCTGCTAAATTTAAAGCCATGGCCTGAAAAACCCGATGCGATGGCTACATTTGAATATTTTGGGTGTAAATCGATAATAAAGTTTTCATCAGGTGTCAGCGTATAGATACAGGTTCTACCGTACTTCAATTGCTGGCTATGCGGCATAAACGCATTCAAAAATTGTATCAAATCAGCTTCGTCTTCAGGCAGCTCACCAAATCCGGGGATTTGATTATCTGGGTTTATTTTTTCCCCGCCATCATGCCGGCCCACCTTTAGACCTGATCCATCGATACTCGGAAATCCGTAATATAGACCTTGATTCGTCTCAAATGCAAAGGCTGGAAAACCATTGTGATTATAAAAATTTTCAGCGGCATCAAACCAGGCAAAAGTTTTTCTGATTGGCACGAGAGGAAGGTTCAAATCCAACAGTGAAAGGAGCTCTTTTGACCATGCTCCCGCCGAAACAATTATGGACTCGGAGTGAAACGCCTGATCATCTGTCTTGATTGTTACTCGGTTATCATGAATATTGATTTCTTTAACTCTACTATTTGTTAAAATTTCAGCCCCATGCTGTACACGAGGTCCCGGTAAGCTTCAATACATTCTTCACATTTTAGCACACCTGATGTTGGTTCATAGCAGCCTATGTAGTCCTTTGATAGTGTGATGCTGGGCCAGCGATTGTTTATTTCACTTGATTTTAAAACATCAAGCGGCAAGGCGTAAGTCTTTGAACTAGTAATAATGTTTTGGATAAAGTCCGATTTTTCAGGACCTACATTAAGAACGCCGGTCTGGAGAAACAATTGTTTCCCCGTCATATTCTCCAAGTCATTCCATAATTCCTGGGCTTTTAGGGCTAATGGAACATATTCCGCCCCTTCACCATATGCGTATCGAATGATTCTTGTATCTCCGTGATGGCTGCCCTTGCTATGCGGAGGGTTAAAGGAATCTAATAATAGCGCACTCTTTCCGCTCTTCGCTAAAAAATAGCCCGCAGCCATTCCCATTGACCCTGCTCCTACAACAATCACATCGTAATTCTTTTGATTCATTCTTTTTTCTCCTAATCTACTAAATGGTAATATATGCCTTTTAAAATTTTTGAAATAGCTGAATAGCAATATATATGGCTACTCCCCAAATAATGATGGCGGATATTTTATTGATGATTGTTTGGAGTTTTCCTTCAGAATCTAATTTCCCAGTTATTTTTCCAGCTATAGCGAGCCCTAGGAACCAAACCCACGATACAGCAATACAAGCTATGGTAAATGCCGCTTTTTCCGAACCGGAATAGCTTAGGGAGCTTGTTCCAATGACGCCGATTGTGTCAAGGATGGCATGGGGATTCAGTAGAGAAACCGATATCGCAAACATAATCTGTTTCTTTGGCGGCATGATGGATTCCTTGCCGCTTACATCGGAAGGGTCACTTTTCCAAATGGACCAGCCCATATAAAGCAAAAATAATATACCAAAAGAAAATAGAACGGTTTGTAATACAGGTACTGTTAATACAATGACGGAAACTCCTAATACGGCTAATAAAATTAGGAGCGTATCGCAAAGCGATGCTGTAATAATGACTGGAATGGCCCCTCTAAACTTTGGCTGCGAGGCCCCTTGATTAAAGACAAATACATTTTGTGCACCAAGAGGAAGGATTAGTCCAAAGGCTAATACAATTCCATGAAGTAGTGCTGCTAGCATGATGTTCCTCCTCATTCTTTCTATATGAATCTATTAAATATTCTGGATTGACATCCGGGTTCCCTTCCTCCAACTGCCAAAAGACGTCCCCACCTTTGATGTAGTGACGCCCAATTAAAGGTATTAAGCCTTCGGCATTTTGCTCATATCCATATACAACGCATTCCAGCGGTGGCCATCCGGATCAGCAATACCACAGCCATACATCCATCCTTGGTTTTCCCCGGGCTCAGCGAAGACGCTGCCTCCAGCCTCCACCGCCTTCATTGCCATGTCATCGACTTCTTCTCTGCTCTCTGCACCAATGGAAAACAAAACTTCGGCAGATTGCTTTGTATCGGTGATTGCCGACCTGGTGAAATTTTCAAAAATTGAATCTTGGAAGAGCATGACATTGACCTGATTATCCCCAACGATGACTTTAGCTTGATTGCTATTTGGCTGGGATTCGACGGAAAATCCAAGTCCTTTATAAAACTCAACTGATTTATTCATATCTTTAACTGGGAGGTTAACCCATAAGTATCTTGTCATGATTATTCTCCTTTTCGTTTCCTGCATTGGATATATTCTTTATTTACATTAATTTCCTTAACAATACATTGCATATTATAACGAATGGGATTAGAAAATCACAATTTATCATTTGCTATCCCCTAAACCTCTGTTAAGGCATAATAGCGGCTCTAGTTTTACCATTTGTACCTTCTTCACCACCACTTCGGGCAATATCAGTCAAAAAAAGATCGAAACCCCTCACTCTAATTTAATTTAATTTTCTCAGCAACCGTTTGAATAACAGTTTCATAATATAAATTTTGATGCGTGACAAATTGATCCTTTCCCGCCATATAATCAATAGGAATTTTATTACCCTCTTCGTCCATTTTAAAACCTTCGATACGGATGGTTTCCTTTCCACCCAGCCAAAAGTCAGTAAAATCATTAAACTTAACTTTTATGATTCCGGAAACTTCTTCCTCTTGAAGATTGAAATCTTCAAACCTGCCCGACATTTTATATAAAAATACGTTTGCAATTTCCTTATCTATGAAGTTCCCATTTATCACGCAGTAATCAATTACACCCAACGACTCCAGTTCTTGAAATGAAACATCAATTCCTAGCTCTTCCCTTACCTCTCTAACACCATCATGAACCGTTTCATCGGCCAGCAAATGACCGGCAGCCGTAATATCAAATAGCCCGGGATAATCCTTCTTTTTTTCACTGCGGAGCTGCAGATAGATATAATCGGTACCCTCTTCCCTCCCGACAAACCAGCAATGGAATACTTCATGCCAATATCCGACTCTATGTACTTCTTCCCGAGTCGCAACCCCAATTTGATTTCTATTTTCATCAAAAATTTTCAACTGTTCATTTTCCACCATATCTTCTCCTATAATGCTGCATCAATTAATTTTCTTTTTATTGGTCACGACCAATCACTTTTCACGATATATCCCCTATTCCTGTAAAACTTTAGCTTAATAACTTCTTCAAATTCTTATAAATCCAAAATTCACTCTTTAGTTAAAGTCATGTTCAAATAAAATATTGCCTTTACTGTCCAAAGTTTGATAGCGCAGTCTTTGAGTTTTGATATAAAACCTCGATTCCCTCCCGGCCGGTTTTTTCAATTGCGCGAAGAAGGCTTGATGAAGCGCACCCTCCGAGAAAAACAATAAATAGGATAACGATAATTAGTTTTCTCAAAAAGCCACCTCCGTAGCACTTTATTTTACCACAAAATCCCATCCATTAGATTGATAAAGCGATTAACCTATAGTAGTCATTTATGCAACTTTTTCATCTTTTATTTGTAGTGGTATATTTGATTTAACATTACTAACTAACCATTGCCACTTTCGTTCGTGGATTTTTTAACATAAGGATGTGAATGATTCATGGATTTTACTAATCAAACGGTCATTGTTACAGGGGCAGGAAATGGCATAGGAAAAGGTATCGCGCTGCTCTATGCTGAAAAAGGTGCCAATATTGTTTTGGCAGATGTAGATGAAAAAGCAGGTTCTCAAACCGCCAGCATGATAAAAGAACAAGGCGGCGAAGCTCTTTTTGTAAAGACTGATGTGAGGCTGGAATCAGACATTGTCCGGTTAATGGAAACAGCCCATCAAACCTACGGACAAATTGATACATTAATTAATAATGCCGGAAAAGGATTATTTAAGTCCCCTTTTGATGTATCGATCGAAGAATGGGACGATGTCATCAACACGAACTTAAGAAGCGTGTTCCTGGGCTCGCGGGAAGCGGCGAAATATATGCGGCAAAATAAGGAAGGCGGTTCAATTGTGAATATGGCCTCCACACGAGCCATCATGTCTGAGCCGCATTCGGAAGGCTACGCCGCCACAAAAGGCGGGATTGTTGCCATAACGCATGCGCTTGCAGCTTCCCTTAGCGACTATAGGATCACCGTCAACGCCATTTCCCCAGGCTGGATTGAAACGGGAGATTATTCAAAGTTGAGCGCGGCTGATCATAAGCAGCATTTTTCAAAGAGGGTCGGACAGCCGGATGATATTGCTAGGGCCTGCCTTTATTTAACGGCAAGAGAGAACGATTTTGTGACCGGAATTAACCTCGTCGTTGACGGAGGAATGACACGGAAAATGATTTATGAAGAGTAAGAGTTCTGTCCCCCCTTTTCTTTTTCGAAAGGGGGACCATTTGAAATGGCTGCTTTCTAACATTAGGACTATTTATTTAAATCTACCGGGGAAGGAATAATCTGTTACTTTTATCACCAAACAAGCCTTTAAGTAATAAACTTTTACAAAAAGGCGGGTGATATATCTGTGTACGGTGTGTTAATCCTCATCTCGTATGGATTGTTTTTCTTGCTGCTAGGATGGATTTTTTGGGGTATGGAGGACACCGATGAGTCCTTTTGGCCTGCATTTTTAGATGTCTTGTCAGATATATTCTTAGACTTTGTTCCCGGTTTCCGAGCGGTTGCTTTACTTTTATCGTTTATTGGCTTTTTAACGATTGTTACTGGTATTACCGCTTATTATCATCCCGCATTTTTAGATTTAATTCCTTTCTTTTAGACTGTTACCGAAAATAAATCATTTTCAATATCCAAATAAGGATTAAGAACCAGATAACCATAATAATAGAACCTGCTATCCAATTCTTGGGTTTCCCTTTGTTCATCATTTCCAGTGCTTTTATTTCACACTCAGCAAGTACATTCTTCGGAATCATTTTTAATGCAAGCATGATTCCTAACGGGATAAGGATGATGTCGTCAAGGTAGCCAAGGACGGGGATAAAGTCAGGGATAAGATCGACTGGACTGAAGGCATACGCTGCCACACAGATAGCAAAAACTTTGGCGTACCATGGCACCCTTGGATCTTTAGATGCCAAATACAAGACAAATATCTTTCGTTTCAATTCTTTTGCCCAGTCTTTTAGTTGCTTAAACATGTTATATCTCCGTTAAATATATTTTAAATCTTCTGCTTCATCACAAATTCTTGAATATGTTTCACAACTTGCCTTAAGGCATCAATCGTTGCTAAAACATCCTCTTTTACTTCCAGGCTGTGTTCTGCATTTGGAATTACAACCATATCTACAAGATGATTAGTGGCAAAGGCCGAAATCCGTTCCTCAATATAATGATGATCCTGGTCCCCAATTATACAAAGCGAGGGCAGTTCGGTGTTTAAAAGAGCTTGATAAACCTCATCCATTTTGATAAGCGGCGTTAACCAGATTCCAAAAGCATTGCGGATGAAATTCCGCTGTGCCCACTCCTCCGCCATTGGAATCGTGCCAATCGATTTGCTTAACAAAAAACATTGGTCATAGGAACGTCCCTTTAATACTTCATCAATAACTGCTTTTACATCCTTGTACATCCATTGTTCTTGGTCTGATTCTGGAAGCTTTTTAAAATGTTCGCTTTTAGTAAACTGGTAGTTTACGTGAAGAACATCTATGTTTTGGTTTAGGCATATTCCGGTTGAATAATGAAACAACGGCCGTTGTGTGGTATAACCCAGTCCCGGGAGCATGATACAGATGCTTTTTGCTGGTTCTTTGCTGTAAATCCATGTGTAGGGAATGGTGGAATATTCATTTCTTGTCACTTGTCCTTCTAAAATTTCATACAATGATTTTTTCACCTCGATTCACACTAGAAAAACTTAATTTCCTCAATCAACCCACATTTTTGAAATCCTATATTTTGATATACTTTATTGGAGTCTGGATTTTTTATATCTGCATACAGCATTGGAGTTCGGTTCTCTGACTCTATGATTTCACAAAGTTCTGCGACCAGCACACTAGCATAGCCGTTTTTTCGGTGATGGATAGGGGTAAACACGGCGTTGATTCTGGCATGTCTTGGGGAACGATGGGAAATGTTCGCCATCGCTGCAGGGTGTTCGTTTACGATCCAAAGATACATGCCTCCAGCTGCAATCATCGTCTTTGCTTTGGAGAGCTGCGACGTAGCCTCTACTGTTGTCCCAAATGCATCCCTCATAAAACCCGCGAGATATTCTGCGACAACGTCAACATGCAGCTCCGTTGCTTTAATGATTTTACCTTTAACACCTGCAGGCTTAAAGAGCTTTGGACATTGGTAGGCTTCCATGGTCATATCGGCTTCGTATTGAACGTTATTTATTTTTGAAAAAATTCCAGCAAACACCTGCGCCGTGTGCGGATCCCCAGTAATTCCTGGCAGGGATACTCGTGCGAGGGGATTTATTAGTTCATGGATTAAGGATGTTCGTTCTGCGGCAGGGATATCATTCGAAATCCATAGCCAGCCCTTATGGCCGGGCGTTTGGGCATAAATCATTTTTTCGTCTGGTGTTTTAAGGCATAGGGAGTTACGGTCTTCACTAATTATGTGGATTAGATTGTATTGTACTTCATCCGATGCGAAGCGGCTTCCTTCTGCGATAGCCGTGTCATTGTGTAATAACTTTAAAAACATTCTTTTCCCCCCTCATTTAATACCATTTAGAATTCTTGATTTTCGATTCGCACTTTTATGAAGGACACTTTACATCTTCCACTTATTGTTTTTGTCCTCCATCTCCTCTTTGAAGGACACTTTAGCCTTGGCTATATCGATTTTGGTCTTCATCGACTCTATGAGGGACTCTTTGACCTTGGTCTCTATCCATTTTGGTCTTCATCTGCTTTATGAAGGACACTTTGACCTCAGTCTCTATCCTTTTTGGTCTTCATCGACTTTATGAAGGACTCTTTGACCATAGTTACTTTCCTTTTTGGTCTTCATCGCCTTTATGAAGGACACTTTGACCTCAGTCTCCATTCATTTTGGTCTTCATCTGCTTTATGAAGGACTCTTTGGCCTCAGTCTCTATCCTTTTTGGTCTTCATCGCCTTTATGAAGGACACTTTGACCTCAATCTCTATCCTTTTTGGTCTTCATCGACTCTATGAATGACACTTTGACCTCAGTCTCTATCCTTTTTGGTCTTCATCGACTCTATGAGGGACACTTTGGACTCAGTCTCTATCCTTTTTGGTCTTCATCGCCTTTATGAAGGACACTTTGACCTCAGTCTCTATCCATTCTGGTCTTCATCGACTTTATTTAAGGACACTTTAACCTGAGGATTTACTCTATGTGTCCTTCATAATCACTCATTCGGCCCGTAGACCCTCTTTGTTATATCCGGTGCTACCCTTTTCTCAATTCTTTCCCCTAAAGTGGCTCTCAAACCAGGCGCGAGCAGTTCACACTTAGCAAGCTCTGCCATTTCTTCAAAATTCGGCTTCCTTGAATGAATAATCTCATTGCATTTTTGAATAGTCCACTGCGGATATGGGCGCTCCAAAAGGGTAAAGGTCTGCCCCGCCTCCACTAAACCTTCCTTTATCACCCGAAAATACCACCCAGTCCGTCCGGTATTTTGGATAAGCAGCGCGAGAGTTTTGATTTTAAAACGACGGGCCGGCTTCCAGCATGGCTGGCGAGGCTGGGAAACTTGTACAACCGCATCACCGATTTGAAAAGTATCACCTATCGAAATCAGATCCTCCCCAACATTTTCCACAAGAAAATTCTCGCCCATAGCTCCTGGTCCAATATGAGAGTTATCCAATTCCTTCTGCCAGTCCTCATAATGTTCCAAAGCATACGCAAATACAGCTTTCTCCGGGCCGCCATGGTGCTCCGTATCAAACACGCCATCTCCCGCTAACCCTGTTTTGCCAACCCAGACCGGGCCTTCAACCAGCTCTTTAAAAATCGCACTCGTCCACTCACGATCCATCAAATTACCGGCATCTTTATCACCGACAGTTTTTGGCTTCCCGACAAAAGCCTTATTTAATAGAAACTCCATTCTTGCCCCCTCCTAATTCCGAAATCAAAATCTCATCTAAATCCTGTATCTCCAAATTCTATCACAGCAATTTACGAATATTAACAAAAATCCAAATAAGGACTATTTATTTTGAAACCTTCATAAGAGATAGTCGTAATAAAATTTACAGGGGGGATATTTATATGGAATTCAAGGTGAGAAAGAAAAAGAAGAAAAAGAATAGGGACAGATGGGAATTCTTTGAAATAGCATTTGATCTGATTGAACCTATATACCTGCTTATCAGATGGGGCGTCCATGTCATCATAAAAATCTTGCATTAATAATGGTGAAATCGAAATAGCCCGGTTTGGATACCAGGCTAACTACATCCTATTCTTTTCTTGTTAATCCGCGCCTTACTTCCCCATAGCTCCGCACCGCATTTCTCCACATCAGGAAGCCAGTTTCCATTATTGACATCGTCAGCCCCGTCCAGAAAAACAAACAGGAAAGGGGATAGCTTTCCAATTCCTTTGAAAAATCATCGTCTTTTACGGGAGCTGCGGGTTTAGAAGCCTCAAAGGGTTCATTTTTGACTTCCTCTACCTTTGGAGATGTTTCTTTTTCCGGAGTTTGTATTTTGCTTTCAACAGGTTTTCGTTTTGCATCCTTGACTGCCTTAATACTGACTACTTTTTTCCTCGGCGTCGTCCTGACAGCTTTCAAGGGACCCTGTGCCTGTAAAAACGCATCTGCCTCGATGGCCAGCCCGGACATGGACTTCATCGCCTCAACAATGACAGTGATTAACTCATCCTTGGTAAAATCTCTTACCGAAATCCAGCCGCGCGGGTCAACTGTGTAGTTGTTTTTCCTAATGACTTCTTCAGACATGTACTTGCCAAGCACATAGCCATTGCCGCTTTGCTGCAATTCCCTGGCAAGAACAAATCCTCTTTGCTTGCTCTCCGGATAGTTAAAGTTCACTCTGCCGTTGCTGATTTCCTTCTCTTCCAGCTTGAAAGCACGGAAAATCTCCTTTTTTTCCTCAAACGATAACATTGGTGACCGACTCCCCTTCCCTAATATATTTTTCTATATAGTTGTTATCCAATTTCTAGTAATAGACTTCTCGATATATATCCTTTTTCCTGCAAAACTTTTCAGTACAATTGAAAAAAGTAATTAAAACAAAAGAGCGAATTTGAGGAAATACCGCTCTTTCAACTAGAACTAATTAATAATGCTTATTTATTTGAAACTCAGCCGATATGCCCTTACAATGATGCCGTCATCGGCAGGTTCAAAATCAAATTGAGGCAGCCGTTCGAAGCCGAGGCGTTCGTACAATCGGATTGCACTCTCCATAAATTGGCCAGTATGAAGACCTATCGAAGAGTACCCCTGGGCCCTTGCCCGTTGGATGCATTCCGCGACCAAAGAAGCAGCGACACCTTTTCCCCTCGCCTCCGGCGAGACGGCGAGCATGCGGATTTCAGGATAGTCCAGTTCCTCCACCTCTCCCTCATAGGCATCCGACTTTGCCGGAAACAAGATCACACTACCGACGATTTCTCCATTTATTTCAGCTACAATCCGTTCCACTCCCGACTGTAAGTCCGCCTCCGAGGAAATAGCTTTTTTCAATGCTTCCCAGTGCCCGGCGGGAATTTTGTCAGCATGCTCCTCATACGCGCTGACTCGCTGCGCGCGAATAAACGGCATCTCCTCTGCAATCGCATCTCGTATTAACATAGTTTGCTCAACTCCTATTGCTTGAAAAATTTCTCCTCTTTATTGCTTAAGCATTGGCGATTATGTTCGGTGGTAAGACCTGATAAGTCTGGACCTTTCGGTAAGATGTTAAAGCTCTTCTGATCGTCGCTGGCGATATGGTTCGATAGATGATAATGCACTTTAATAGCATGGAAATCTGTTGTATCACCAAAGCCTGGCGTTTGGTATAGGTCACGCAAATAGCCCCACAGATTCGGAAAATCAACAATCCGGTTTCGATTGGCTTTGAAGGCGGAATAATACGCTACATCAAACCGGATGAGCGTCGCATAAAGTCGGATATCCGAATCGGTAATATAATCGCCGAACAGGAAGCGCTTGGTTGAGAGCCGCTCCTCCAATTCATCCAATCTGGCGAACAGCGTGTCATAGGCCCTTTCGTAGGCTTCCTGCGACTGGGCAAAGCCGCATTTATATACCCCGTTGTTCACGTCGTGGAAAATGACATCGTTTAATGCTTCAATCTCATCCCGTAAATGTTGAGGATACAAATCAGGAGCATTTTCCTTATGAAACGGGGCCCACACGGTTTCGAGATAGTTTGTTAGTTTAAAATAATCGTTGTTGACGACCTTTTGTTCCTTTATATCGACCATCGCCGGAACTGTCGGACGACCTAAATAATCAGGATCGGATTTTTTATAGATTTCACTCATGTAGCGAATGTCAAGAACAGGGTCGACGCCATTCTCATCTAGGAAAAACTCCCAATCAACATGGGGAAGTTTTGGGCGCATTGGACTGGCAGTGCCGAGGCTGATAACCTCTTCTAATCCTAGAATTCTACGAACAATGACGGAGCGATGGGCCCAGGGACAAACAGCCGACCATAGGAGGCGATATCTTCCTGCCTCCACTGGAAGTTCACCTTCCTTGCTGCCAAATGGTGTAGTAAATCTATTTGTCTGCCGTTTAAATGAGCCGTCTGTTGTAATTTCGGCAATGGCTTTTGGAACTTTTACGTTGGAATTTTGTTGTTCACTTTGCTGCATTAAAAAAACACCTCTTCAAAGTTTTTTTTAAATAAATCCTATTAATACTATGGAAATTCTTTATTCTTTATGTCATCTCCTGCATCATCTCCAAAAAGAGAAAAAACAGGGCCAAAAAAAAAGGAGCTAACTAACCCCCCCGGCTCCCTGTCTTGCATTCTATTAAACTAAAAGTCCCAATAATAACATCGTTAGGGACGATGGTTACGTTTTCCCCTTTTTGCTTTAAGGCTCTTTTCGTAAAGTTTGTTGTTTTTGGGAATAACACTGTCCGTTCCTTTCCGCTACAGGCGCTTGCTTTCCGCGGGGAGGAAGTCGAGCCTCCTCGACGTTCCGTCTGCGGGGTCTCGACCTTTCCTCTATTTCCCGCAGGAGTCAAGCGCCTTTCGCTCCAATCCACTAGGTGTTTTCAATATAGTTAAAAGCAACAATCTCTGAGAAAAGAGCCTTGCTTAAATAATATACCGGCCGTTCAAATCAGCTTTATAATTTAAGGTTAATCCTCATCATGTCAGCTATAAGTCTATCATTTTGATCGGCAGACCTTTCCAGCTGCTTAATAACCAAATCTTGACGTTCACTTGGGTGGTTCTGACTTAGCTTTGCCTTCCCCTCAATTTTAGTAATGCTTATTCTAAAACCTACAATGCCTTTCGTCATTCCTTCAATGTAGCCTGGGTCTACCCCCTTTAACTGATAGGAACTATCGGGCTTTTCATATGTACTTACCATTTCTGCTAGCGTTTCATATAATTCCTGAGGATCTTCCACAATCTCCAATTGGCCATATACATGAACGGCAACATAATTCCAGGTTGGCACAGCCTTATTGGTTTCGTACCATGAAGGGGAGATGTAGCAATGCGGGCCTTGAAATATGACCAAAACCTTTTGACTTTCAATATCCTTCCACTGTCCGTTCGGACGGGCAAAATGGCCATATAAAACACCTTCCTTTTTATGTATGATTAAGGGAAGGTGAGTGGCATATGGTTCCCCATTATGCTGCGAAACCAACGTGGCAAAGCTGTTTTTTTCCATAAGGTCATAGAGGACCTCTTCGTCATCTATTTTGAAATGGTTTGGAATATACATTCTTCATACCTCTTATTCTGAAAAAATTTTATTCCGGCAGCCCATGCAAGTTTTCAGCGATTCCTTTATAAAAACTATAAATATCTTTTAAGCCAAGATTATCTTCAGATCCGATCCCGATAAAATCAAAATGATCCCAGCCTGACTGCACATCAAAGTGATTCCACACTCCTTTTTCAACATGGCCATCATACCTCTTATGAGCATGGCTGAGCGGAAATTTCGAGGAGACTACATTTACAATCCCGTCATTCGGCCACCAGGCAGAATCAATAACAGGCTCAGGGCTTTTTCTTGAATAAGCTCCCATAAACAGGCTGGAGCCCTTCATTAAAGGATTCATGTTAAACATCGGATACGCCCGTCCGGTCAGAACGCCTTTATAGGTGGCATCCCCAGTATAAGAAAAATAGTACACATTCTGATGTGTCTTCACCCATTGATTTAGGTGAGCCGCTCCATAAGTGGTTAAATCATTTAGGCTGCTGTCCTTGCTTGTCCAAATGGCACTATTGAATACCCTGTCAACATATTCAAGGTAGGACTCTGCCTCATCCCGCTTAAGTCCCCATTGGTCAAGTTTATAATCATAGACGATATTTTCATCACTTGCTCCTGATAAACTCCCAGCGTAAAAGACCATCTGATTCAACCATGGTGTCATCCCTTCTTCATCCGCAAACGTTGAGCCATTATGGGGAGTTGCAAGGGTCGTTACACTATGCACCCAGCTTTTTCCGCCTTTAAACAAATCGGATAATCCCTCTTCAGGATGCTGCTCGAAGTAATCTCTTTCAGCTGCACTTCCATTTTCCAGCAGTTCGACCAAGGTTCTGATGGTTTGTCCACCCATACTATGGCCGACGAGGTGAATTTTCTCGGTGAGATCCCATTGGCTGTAAATCCCAGGGTAGGTTCTGCCAAAACGTTTATGCCCGTGCTCTTTAGCATGAGCCGCCCCGTAGTCTACCTTTCCGCCTTTGATGTACGCATAAAGCTCAACTGCCCGGTCCCAGTTGCTTGAAACAGGTCCCACTGTGGCTGTATAGGTTTTATGTCCTTTTTCATTTAAGTACTCTTCGAGGTCGCGGACCCCGCCCCAATATTTAATGCCCCCCATTTCATCCCTGCCCCAGCCGGTTAATCCATGGACAAGGATAATCGGGAAATCATTCAATTTTTGTGAAGCTTTTGTCTTGGTTTTTCCCGAGACCGTTGGGGAAAAAGAACATGTTAACAGACATGAGCTTGGAAACAATGTTAAACTCCCTATCATTAAATTGACCCCCTCCTTTTTGCTAAATTTTCGCAATTTTCTAACCCCATTATATCAATTTTGGTAATCAGTTTTCAAATGAATAAAGAAGTGTTTAGGTACACACCCCAAGTCTGCTTAGCATCTTTTTATTGGTCAATTTTCTTCCCTTTTGGTGAAACTTTATATAGACTAATACGTAATACATGTTTGTACCATTCTAAATATTATGATAGGCAGGAGATATAAAATTGGGTTCTTATATTATGCTAATTGGACAGTATGCTTTTGAGGCATATTATTGGTTAATTTTAATATCCATTTTTGGTTCTTGGTTCCCGCGTTTTCAAGCAACAAAAGTTGGCGAGTGGATTTATAAGGTCGTTGAACCTTATTTAGGCGTCTTTAGGAAATTCATTCCACCTCTTGGTCCAATCGATTTCTCGCCAATCATCGCCTTATTTGTATATCGATACATCGGCGGGTTCGCACTTGAAGGACTGCGCTCATCCATTAATTTTATTGGGGTTTAAAAAACAGATGAAAATTGAAGCGCCTAAAATTCCTGCTGAGTTACGCGACAGGAATTTCCACGAAATTTTTTATGAAGAAGATCCGGAGTTAGAAATGTGCAGGATTAGCGATTCTGTTTTTGAAAATGAAGCGGCCATTCGGGTCCGGCTTTTCAATGTAGTATTGAAGAATTGCCGGTTCACCAATACTGATTTTCAAAAAATGGACCTGACGGATGTAATCTTTGAAAACTGCGATTTATCCAATGCCGATTTAAGCAAATCCTCGATTCACAGAGTCATCTTTAAGGATTGCAAATTATTAGGGGTTAATTTTGAAGACTCCCGATTTGGAAACGTCCAGTTCATCAATTCGGTCTTAAACTTAACGGCATTGGCCAGTTCAAAGTTTGAAAAGGTACTTTTTCAAGATAGTTCATTAAAGGGTACCGATTTTTATGAGTGCAAATTCAAAAGTACCGAATTTCAATTTTGCAATCTTGATGGAGCCAGTTTTGATCACACATCCCTAAAGGGCGTGGATATCAGTTCCTCAAATTTCAATACACTGACCGTCGCCATTGAAGATTTAAAAGGATGCAAAGTATCAACGCATCAAGCTTTGCAATTTTCTACCCTGATGGGGTTAATTATTAAAGATTAAAGATAAAAAAGGAGTTTCGAACACGAATCGAAACTCCTTTTTTATCTTTCTTCCCTTGTTCATTTCTTTCATCCTGCACTGCTGCCGACATCAATCTCTATCTCTTGCCCTCTGTGTATCTCTAATATTCTTTTGAACCGTTATAGCTGCAAATACACTAAGAACAAATGCCATACCATAAAATCCCTTTTCGCTTAAATCAATACTTCCTGCATTGTATAAACCAATGGCCATTAATGAAATAGATACAATAAGTGCTATCCAACTAATGCCATAATAAATATTAGTAACTGGTATTCCCTCTTCTTTATCTCTTACTGCTTTTTGTAAAGATACCGCTGAATAGAGTCCGAATATTAAAACGGCAAAGTAATAGCCTTTTTCGTTGAGCTGCATCGCTGCGTTATATAAGCCTATAAGATAAGCGATAACACCTACAAGCAGCGCCGCCCAAGAAGCCCCTTTGAAAGCTCCGGTCGGCTCTCCCTCTTTCCTTTCTATTTTCAATTTTGGCTCGTTTTGGTTTCCTTTATCTAATAAAACCTCATTATCGTTAGACATTTATTGTTTCGCCTCCATTTCCCCCTATTATCCATCATCTTCATTATAAGAAGAAACAGGGTATTAAGTAAACAATTTCCACTAATGAAAAAACTAAATACTTTACTTTATCATCTGCGGTCAGGTCTATTGTTTTAATATTTTTTTTGGAAAAAAATAGTTTATAAGGTTTATGTAATTTGGTAAACTTATCAAAATTAACTAAGGGGGATTTTCATGATTACCTATCCTTTTTTGAAAAAGGGTGCCACAATTGGAGTGACCGCACCTTCGTCGGGTATACCTGCTGGATTGCATGGTTTAGTTCGGCTAACCTGCACCCGGCTGGAACAGAGGGGCTATCGAACTGCATGCGGGGAAACGGTTTGGACACAGGAAAAGGCCAAATCAGCCCATGCGGTCCAAAGGGCGGCCGAGTTCAACTCGATGATGGCCAACACTGAAATTGACATTATCATTCCCCCTTGGGGCGGAGAATTATTAGTTGAGACTCTCGAACATATAGACTTTGAAAATTTGAAAAACAAATGGGTGCTGGGATACTCCGATACCAGCGCCCTGCTGCTGGCCATCACTTTAAAGACAGGAATGGCAACAGCCCACGGGACGAACCTGATCGATATCAGGGGAGAATATTGGGATGAAACAACAGCGCTGTGGGAAAACGTCTTATCGACGGCAAGCGGAGGATCTGTCCTTCAACATTCGTCTCCCCTTTATCAAAAAGAATGGCAGCACGATAATCCGTCACCATGTGTATTTCATTTAACTGAGGAGACTCGGTGGAAAACCATTTCTAATAGTACTGTTAAAATTAGCGGGCGCCTGCTCGGCGGGTGTGTGGACATCATCAGGCATCTTGCCGGCACACCATATGGTGATGTGCAAAGCTTTAGAAAACAGTACATCCCCGACGAACCGGTCATTTGGTATTTGGAGAACTGCGAATTGAGTACAACCGATTTACGGAGGTCATTAGTGCAAATGAAACTGGCAGGCTGGTTTGACAATTGTTCCGGTCTGCTGTTCGGCCGAAGTTCGGCTAATATGCCTGTAGAGAACTATACAATTGAGGATGTTTACCAGGACCTTGCTGAAGAGCTACAAATACCGATTATTTATGATATTGACTGCGGCCATGTTCCGCCGCAGATTACTTTTATCAATGGGGCTTTTGCAGAGGTAGAAGTAGCGGAAGGAAAAGGAACAGTCCTGCAAATATATAAATAACGCCGGAAAGGGCTGGTCCATTTTTGCTTGAATCTCCCCATAATAGCAAAGGGTCAGGCTCCCGCTTCACTTTCCTGTTAAAGCGATGAGGCCTGACCACTAATTTTAAAATGGATTTTGCCGCCTGGGCGGAGCTGGGCGATTTTCCCTATATCTTCTTTAGCAATTTTTCCGATTGTGGCGTAGCCGCCGATCGTTTGGGCGTCGGCCATTAGGATGAGGGGCTGACCGCTGTTTGGGACTTGGATGGTCCCAAATTGAGTGGCTTCTGAGAGGATATCTCCTCCGTTTTTAAACCTTAGCTCGGGACCTTTAAGAAGGTATCCCATCCTGTCCCCGCTCCTCATCGTATACGGAGTTTGGAAGAATTCTTTTAAGCTTTCCGGTACAAACATCTCTGAATGTGGACTAGGCCAAACACTAACCTCTACTTCGTCTGTGTATTCCGGGATTTCACTTGGAATCAACCCTCGATGGAACCCATTTGATTTCCCTTTCTTGGCATAGAGCACGCCATCCTTCTTAATGGAACTTCCCAGAAGACCTTTTGGATAAACCGAAGCGCTGCCAAGCAGTTCTTCTGATTGAAATCCACCTTCAGGAATCACATACGCGATACTGCCTTTATTTGGGTTAGTAAACTTTAATGTCTGTCCTTGATGAATCGAAAAAGTCTTCCAGAGCGGAACAGAATTTCCGTTCACTCTTGCCCCTAAATCCGCTCCTGTGATGACGATTCGGTGATTCGACAGAACCTCGAATTCCTGACCGCCTAAGAAAACTTCCAGTGCCGGACTGCCGGCAGGATTCCCCATGATGTAATTTCCCATTTCGTAAGCATAGGCGTCCATCGGTCCAGATACAGGAACGCCAAAGCGTTGATAGCCGAACCTTCCTTTATCCTGAATAGAGCCGTAAACACCAGCCCTTCGGACCTTCAATAAAGGAATCATGCAAGTGCTCCGATCGATCGGACAAGAACATTTTCCTGTTCTAAAGCTTTGCGAATCAGAGCGGTATGTTCAACCACATTTGCTCCGTCCCCATGAAAACAAATCGTGTCTGCCTGTAAAGGAATCCAGCCTCCTGAAATACCCTTCACCCGCTTATGGAAAATAATCTCTTTCACCTGTTGCAAAATCTCATCGTGGTTCTTCAAAACAGCATTTGGCAAAAGCCTTGAACACAGACGTCCGTCATCTGTATATTGCCGATCCGCGAACGCTTCGGAAGCTGTTTTCAAGCCTGCTTCTTTTCCAGCCATCACAAGTTCACTATTGCACAACCCAAATAAATAAGCATCTGGAACCGTATCATACACAGCTTCAGCGATGGCTTTTGCCACTGCCGGATTCTCAGCCGCCGTATTGTATAAGGCTCCATGAGGCTTCACATGCTGTATAGCCATTCCCTGAACCTGTGCAAACATTTTTAGTGCCCCGATTTGATAGACCAAACAATTATAAATTTCCCGCGGTGTCATCTGCAGGTTTCTCCGGCCAAATCCTTGAAGGTCCGGATACCCCGGGTGGGCGCCAATCGCCACGCCGTTTTCCTTCGCTCTTCTAACCGTATCATACATTACGTTAAAATCTCCTGCATGAAAGCCGCAGGCGATATTTGCAGATGTAATATGTTGAAAAAGATTCTGATCATCCCCAATGGTGTAGGCACCAAAGCTTTCTCCCACATCGGCATTTAAATCTATTCTCATCATAGCCCCTCCCTTCAAAAATTCCCCTTTTTACTAAATCTCTATGATAAATTCACTGATGGATTCAGGATCCTTACCTAATTGCGTTTGGATCGTGCTAAATTCAGCTTGGGAGATAGCCGTAAACTGAAGGGTGTCCCCCGTACGGATAAAAAACGGCTCCTCCCGGTCAGGACGATAAATCTCAAGCGGTGTTTTTCCAATAATGTTCCATCCCCCAGGACATTCAATCGGATAAATCCCCGTCTGGCTGCCGCCAATGCCAACCGTCCCCTTTGGCACTTTTGCCCGCGGATTCGGAAGCCTGGGTGTCGCTAATTTTGGATTTAACTCTCCAAGGTAAGGGAATCCAGGTAAAAACCCTATCATATAGGTGGTATATACCGTTTGGGAGTGAAGCGAGATAATCTCGTTGTCCCGCAATCCGGTATGCTCCATCACTCTTTCCATATCCAAAGCAAATTCTTCATTATAACAAACAGGAATTTGTAGTTTTCTAGATTTCCAGTCTAGTTTCCCTTTTGATTGATGTTCCCATTTTGCCAGTACCGACTGAATGAAGGGCTCTTTTTTTTCCAAATCCTTCTTCAAATAAACCGTTACCGTGTGATAGCTTGGGACCACTTCTTCAATTAAAAAAGATTCTTTTTCCAACATGTGACAGAAGCTTTGCACCTGGTTAAAGATTTCTTTCCCAACCTGATTGCTGAAAGCAAAGCGAATGCTGCGTTCCCCTGTGATGTTTACTTTTGGAAAAATAACCTTTGTGCTATTCATGTTCCGCTAACACTTGAATGCAAGTGTAGATTCCTCGTTTTAAATCCTCATGTGACCAGCTTGGGATCTTCCCGTGCTGAATCGCAAGCTCATGGGAGGCAGGAATATGAATAAAACCGGAAGGCATTTTCTTGTTCTGTGTTTTTGCATAATGCAGACTTTGATACATGACATGATTACATAAATAAGTTCCTGCAGTATTAGAGATTTCAGCCGGTAGACCTGCTTCCTTCAATTGGTTAACCATGGCGCGAATAGGCAGAGTTGTCATATACCCATCTGCACCCTCTTGCTGAATCGCTTCATCGACAGGTGTGTTGCCGTGGTTGTCTGGTTCCCCGTCATTGACATTGATGGCAATTCGCTCCGGTGTCATTTTAAAGCGGCCGCCCGCCAAACCTAAGGAAATCACAGCGTCCGGCTTGATGGTCTCTAGGTGTTCTAAGAGCTGTTTCCCAGCTTTCTTAAAATCTACCGATAAGATTTCACCATGAATCTTGTAGCCGCCAATTTCCTGGCCGTTCAGTTCTTCTACAATTCGCATTGTAGGATTGATCGTGAAGGATAGAAACGGTTCAAAGCCTGTTAGTAAAAGTGTTTTCATTGAAAAAACCCTCCCCGTGGTTTTAAAAAATTGCTTATTAAAAAGATATCTACGGAAACTTTAAATATATCTACGAATTTTATATACATATCTACGAATTTCCAATTATATCAGCAAATCTATAAATAAATCAGTGTTTTTACAATCGAATCGGCCTGCTCCGTTCCAGTGCGAAGCCGTTCCGCTCATCTCGCTTGACCTCGATTTCAGCCTTTTGAAGTGCCTCCAAAATCGCTAAATCAAAGACTATGTGCGCTTCGACGCAGCTTTGAAGTACTTCGCCGTAGACGACTTCATCGGCTGTTTCAGAAATGATTTCAGCCGCAATCCACTCTGGGTACCTCGAGATTCCTATTGTTCTATAAGACGGTGCAACAGAAGCGGAGCGATAAAAATGAATCCCCGGTGCCTCTTCAATTGGAAAAACATTCGGCAGCCATTGGTTTCCGAACTTGATAAAACGCTCTTGCCAGTAACCATTCTCTTCTTCAATCCGAGTTCCACGAATCCGGTTGCTGACCTTACCAACGATTTTATCTACATTTTCATCGTGAAGGTTCCGATACTCGCCGTTCGATAATCTGGCGATGCCGTATATTTTCGCACTTGGCAAAAAGTAAGATACCGGAAACCGCGGCGGGCTGTTATAGCCGGCAAATGGCTGCACCCACTCATGTGAAGGGATGCCGTGATCATCAATGATGACATCAGGTGCCCATCTCTTCAGCACTTCGGGATAAATATTGGCTTCTCCGAAAACCGTTTCGTGGAAGCGTACTAAAGAATATTCCAAGCCTACCGCGTTGTACCTGGCCGCATGATGCTTCCATTCTGGATGCTCTTCCGTCAGCTTGGTGAGCAATTCATAGCCATCCGGGTTCGCCAATGGAAGAATCACCACGTTGACTTCCTTCAGCCAGTTTTCATACTCAGACGCGGCACGATCGATAAATTGAAGGATCGCAGGTGTACTGGAAACCTCATTCGAATGATGTCCTGCTTCAATGAACACAGTCTTTTTAAAAAGGGACATTTTCAAAGGCGAATAAAACTCTTCCCCTGCGTCTAAGAAACACTCGATCACCGGAATCGCCTTCCCTAGATAGGAATAGTCCGGATAGACAATACGATATGGTGATGGCGTGTTCAGCCATTGCTGGACATCGGGATGTATATGCTTGCCCGGTTTTTCAAAGTTCTTAATTTCAAGGGTTACGTCCTCTTCTCCATTCGACATAATGGCTTCTGAGAACCTGCCATCATCCGTAAAGGAAATCGCTTTTGTCACCAGGTTTTCCAGCGGCTTATCTTCCCATTTGTACACGCGAATCCGAGCTTCTGGCTTTTCGCCGACTCTTACATGCATAAATGGATGAACGCCCCCAGGTGCATCAAACGACTTGCCTTCTAGTTCTTCTCCCATATAGGCAAAATAATCGAGGGTATTAAAATAAAGGTCTTCGTGGAGTGCTTCCAGTGTAGAAATACGTTCCTCGTCCACTTCAAGCTTGTGTTCCTCTTCACTCATCCAGACATCGATTTCAATCCGGTCGAATAACGGACGGTTGCGGCCCTGGCCGGGATTGTAATTCGAAACTTCTTTCCTAACCTTCGGCAGCACTTCTTCGACATAATAACAGTAAAAGCGTTCTCGATCCGTTTGAATAAGATGTTCTTCTTTACGTTCTCCATCGCCATTAATGCGAACGGCACTTGATACAGGATAAACATAACGCTTATGATCCAGGTAAGGCAGCTTCGATACAGGGACTTCCAGACAGCCCGCAAACTGCCTCTCCTCTGTCTCATTCCATATATGGACCTCATATGTATGGTCAAGGTCCTTCACCAGCTTGAATTGTACACAATCTGCCTTAAGACCCAGCTTCTCTTCTAGGCAGCGGTCCACAGGATACAGCTCCTGTATCCAGCGTATCGGCAGCTCGAGACCCAACTCTCCCTGTTCCTCCAGAACATAAATATCCATTCTCGTAATGTTCTCCCCTGCCTTTTGCAAGGAAGGCAGAATCTCTTCCATAAGCCAATGAAAACCGGGCTTAAAGGCGGAGCGGATGGATAGAGAGTGAATGTCTGGAAAAATTGCTTTCCACTCAGCCGCCAGACGGTTTCTTACCTCTAATGGTTCTGATAAGAAAATCTCAACTTTCGCTGACTCAAGATTCTTGGATTCTTCTAATACCTTGAACGCCAAGTCTACTTCCCGCTCACCGGACCATTCTGATTCAAATAAAAGCGGGGCTTCTTTTTTCTGGGATAATAGATACTCTTGTTCCCAATGACCAAATACTCCTCCTTCGCTCCAATGCTTGGCTTTCGCCAATTCATTCAGAGCGGCAGGTACTGCTTCCTTCTTCCCGATTAAGCGGAGTTGGTTTGAATCTACAAGCTCGAGCACCGTTTTATCGGGGCCCTCTTTTATTGCAAACTGAAACCGGGCAGCCGGATTCCCCGTAAGCGGAAAAATGATACTTGTAGAGTACATTGCGGCTCTAGCAGCAAAATAACAAATCTCTCGTAATACGCTTGTTGTGATCAATGGTTTTTCAACTGATATATTTAGGTTTAATAGTTTCGAAGGCGAGGCTTCCTTATTTTTACCAACCCCCGAAAAACTCCAAAGATGGCTGAGGCTATCAATATCGGAATAAACTTTGTTAAAGTCCTCCTTGTTTGTGCCTACATTAGCTGAAGCCCCCGCTTCGGCCATTTCTTCCTGGCCCCAGTTCACCGCAACCAATTCTGCCCCGGCATACAATTGGCCATCTCTTAATTCGATAACCAGACTTTCCCTACCGGATTCCGGCTTCATCGCTGCAAGTAACTGCAGGAACAATGACAATTCCGATTCATTTTTATAAGAAAAAGTAATTTCTCCGTTTTCCCATCGTGCTTCTGTTTTAGAACTTGAACCAGCAAAACGAATATTCACGGCCTCATCACTTGGTTCAAAAAAGGTGAATGATAGAGAAGTAGTTTCAAATCCCAAACGGGCAGAGAAATCGATTAAACCTTCCGGCGCCAGTCCCTCCGGTAAATCGATAAAAACAGAAACTCCATCTACCACACCATCGCTATTTTTATCCCTTAGAAGTCCATCCTTCGTCCAAATCGCCAGGATATTATTCAAGATCATCACCTACATCTTCATATTCGGGTCAAACTTGTCACGCAGCCAGTCCCCAAGTAAATTGAACCCTAAAACAGTCAACATAATCGCGATCCCTGGGAAGGTTGCCGTCCACCAGGCTGTAGTGACATAGTTACGGCTGTCAGCAAGCATGCCTCCCCAAGAAGGTACTGTCGGGTCAACGCCCAATCCTAAGAAGGTTAAGGAAGCTTCTAATAAAATAAATTCCGCAATATACATCGTTCCCAGAACGAGAATTGATGACATAACATTCGGTAAAATATGCTTACGAATAATCCTGAACTGAGTGCCGCCGATGGCTTTTGCCGCCTGAATATATTCCTGCTCCTTCAGCGAAATCACCTGTCCTCTGATGAGACGGGCAAAACCGACCCAATACGTTAATCCTAGAATAAGGATAATTTTCCAAATCCCCGTTCCAAGGACACTCATGATCACAATCGCAAACAGGATAAACGGAAAGGCTAATTGAATATCGGCCACCCGCATGATTAAATCATCCATCCATTTTCCAAAGTAACCGGAAATCAGGCCAAGGATGGTTCCGATAATCATGGAAATCAATACGCCAAAAAAGCCAACCATTAAGGAAATCCTTGCACCATAAATGATCCTGCTTAATAGGTCGCGCCCCACCTGGTCAGCCCCGAGAAGAAACACGGACTTGCCGGTATCGTCAGCCCAGGACGGCGGTGAAAGCCTCGAGGAAAGGCTAGCCTTAATTGGATCAAACGGTGCAATCCATTGCGAAAATAGTGCACAGCTCACGCTGAGAAGAACAAGTAAAATTCCAATGAATCCGGCTGGGTTTTTTTTCACAAAACGCCAAAAGCTTTGAAGAACGGTTCTTTTTTTCGGAAGAAGGGCAACCTCCTCCTGAACCTGCTGCTGTAAGGTTGTCATGCTCGTCCACTCCCTCCGGTCTTAATTCTTGGATCAATCAATGAATAGCTTAAGTCAACAATTAAATTTACTACCACCATGATAATGGCTAGGAAAATGACGCCGCCTTGAATAACAGGATAATCACGCTGGTTAATGGCATCGATGATCAAACGTCCGATGCCAGGCCATGAGAAAATCGTTTCCACGATAACCGTTCCGCCGAGCAAGGAGCCAAATTGCAGACCAAGGAAAGTTACAGTCGGCAGCAAGGCATTACGGAAAGCGTGCTTGATAATAACGGCCCAATCGCTGATCCCCTTTGACTTTGCTGTTGACACATATTGCTGATTCATGACTTCCAGCATGGAAGAACGGACGAGTCTTGCCAAAATACCGGACAGAATCATCCCTAATGTAATTGATGGCAAAATCAGATGCTGCGGTCCATCAAACCCTGAGGAAGGCAGCCATTTTAAGTTAACGGCAAAAATCAAAATCAGCATGATTCCTAACCAGAAGTTTGGAAAGGAAATACCCATCAAGGAAAAAATACGCCCGAAGAAATCGACAACGGTACCACGCTTGACGGCTGAAATAATTCCGACCGGAAATGCGATTAAGATAGCAACAATTATTCCGCCAATGGCAAGCGCTAAAGTTGCACCCGCTCGTTCCATAATTAAATCCATGACCGGCATATGGCTGCGAAACGACTCGCCAAAGTCAAACGTTACTAGACCTTTTAAAAAGATTAAATATTGCACATAAAGCGGCTGGTCGAGCCCAAGATTTCTTCTTACTTCTTCTATAGCTTCTTTTGTTGGTTCGCCTGCGGAAAACATCACCGTCACCGGGTCCCCCGTCAAGCGGATCGAAAAGAAGATTAATAATGATATCGCAAATACAACTAAAACCGTGTGAAGTAATCTTCGAATCACGTAAGCTATCATGTTATTCCTCCGTCCTCTTTGATAAAGAAAGAGATAGCATGAGGACCATACTATCTCTTTTTTAAGCCAATCAGAATTTGTAACCGGCCATTAAAACACATCGCGCTTAGAATCCCTTTTAGGAGACCGGAGCTTTAAGCGGGCAGTATTTTTATTACTTCACAGAAACTTCTTCTAGGCGCATACGGTCCTCGTGTGGCGGCTGGAAGTTTTGAACACGTTTATTGACAGCGTATAGATCAACGGCTGAGTATAAGTTAACCTCTGGTGCCAAATCATATAAAACTTTTGTTAACTCTTTGAAGATGACTTTCCGCTTTTCAGGATCAACGGTCGCACGCTCTGCTGCAAGCAGCTCTTCAACCTTTGCATCTTTAAATGATGGGTTCCAGAATTCGCCTTCGTGGTACATTAAGTATGCTGTGTTATCAAAGTCGAGCGTCCACCCACCCCAGCCATTACGGTACATATGACCGACCTTGCCGTTCGGAATTAAATCAGAGTTCATTGTTGTTCCGTCTGCAGTATGAATATTCACCTTTAATCCAACTTCTTCCAAGTAGAAAGAAACAGCCTGAGCAATCTCTTTAAAGTTTCCATCGGTACCTGGAATAAAGAAGTCGAGTGCGGTACCCTCTTTTACTCCTGCTTCTTTTAATAATTTCTTCGCTTTTTCTGGATCATATGGATATGGCTTCAAGTCAGGGTTGTTACCAAATGAAAGGTCACTTTGGAATGTGCTGATTTGCTTACCGTACCCACCTAAAATTTCTTTAATAATCCCTTCTTTGTCAATCGCGTAGTTAATCGCTTGTCTAACTTGTTTATTATCCATCGGTTTTTTCGATGTATCGAAGCGAATGGCGAATGCAGTTGGTGTACCAACCTCTTTTAATTCTAGGAAACCAGTATCTTTAACCGTTTTTGCTTGTGCCACTTCGACACGTTTCATGACATCGATTTTTCCAGTTTGAAGTTCTGCTAATCTAGTAGAAGCTTCCGGAATGACTTTGAAAGTAACCTTATCTAACTTTGGCAGACCTTCTTTCCAATAGTTAGGGTTTTTCTCTAACACGATTTCTTGGTCGCGCTTATAGCCTGTCATTTTGAATGGTCCTGTACCAACAGGGTTGTTGTTGAAGAACTCATCGCCTTTTTCTTGAACGTATTTAGGTGGTACAATAACCGCACCATAGCCCGCAAGTTTTGTTAATAGAACAGGATCCTTAGATTTCAATTTAAAATTAACGGTATATTCGTCAACAATTTCTACATGATCAATCGAATTATAGTTGGCATACTGAGGGCCCTTTTGTCCTTCTGGTCCTAATAAACGATCAAACGAAAATTTAACCGCGTCTGCATTAAACGGCTCTCCGTCATGGAACTGAACACCTTTACGCAATTTGAATTGAAGTGTGCTATCGTCCAGGTATTCCCAGCTTTCCGCAAGTCCCGGCTCCAATTTCAAATCTAGCGTACGGTCAACTAATCCTTCAAATACAGAAGTGGCCACTGTGCTCCAATCTAGCAAAAATGTATCAATTGGATCCCAGTTTTGAGGTTCAGCGCTTACACCAACAACAATTTCATTCCCGCGGTCTTTGACAGGATTCTCCTCTTTCCCTTTTTCGGAAGAGCCTGCACTGGATTTTTCACTCTTGCCTGAAGAACAAGCGGATAGAACAAGTGTGAAGCTAAGTAACAGTGCAAACAGAATTGACAATTTTTTCTTCATGCTTTTTCCCCCTTATGTTTGATTCGCTAATATTGTTTTTCCATATGGATATGGATGGTTATAGCCTAATTTCTTGGAAATTTCAGCGGCTGCCTCCCAAAGCGGTCCCACAAACTGATCCGCCTTATCTCTTGGCAGGTTGGTAGAAAAACTGGCTACGCTTAGTGCGTACTGGACTGCTCCCCAGCTATTAAAAATCGGAACGCCGATTGATGCGGTTCCTTCTTCCAATTCCGAGTCGCTGTATGAATAGCCGCTTTCCCGTATTTGCTTAATTAAGAGAAGAACTTCCTCTTTCGTTGCCGGTGTCTGGCTGGCATACTTCGTCAGAGGCTTGTCCAAAATCTCTTGAATTTTTTCCTCAGACAAAAAGGCGAGGATGGCGCGCGGGCATGCTCCCGCATATAACGGGGCGTGCCTTCCCACTCTTGTGTACAGCCGAACCGGCAGTGTACTTTCTACCTTTTCAATATATATACCCTCGTCCTGCTCCAAGGTAATCAATTGGATAGCCTCATTAAACTGTTCTTGAAGCTTTTTCATATATGGATAAGCAATCGGGCGGATATCAAATCTTCCTGCCACTCGTTCTCCCATTTCAAGGAATTTTAATCCCAGCCCGTAGCTTTCTCCGTCAATCACGAGCCCCTCCCGCTGGAAGGTCATCTTTTTTAAATAACCGAGTTCTACAAAGGTTCTTAACAGTCGTAAACACGTTGGCTTGGGGATACCTGTAAAGGTAGAAATCTCATCCAGCTTCCAGTAGGGTTTTTGTTCAGTAAAAATATCGAGAAGCTGCAAAGCTTTTTTAACGGTTTTACTCATCGCGATTCACCTGCGGCAATCTGATCCTTGGTGCCTTGATATAAATGGCAGGAAACGAGATGGCCCTCATGAACCGGCTGCAGGCTTGGCTGTTCCGTTTTACAAACATCTAAGCACTTAAAGCAGCGCGGATGAAAGGTACAGCCGCTTGGCGGGTTAGACGGACTTGGGACATCCCCTTGGAGAATAATCCGTTGCTTTTTCTGAAGCGGATGGGAACTCGGCAATGCCGAAAGCAGGGCTTCTGCATATGGATGATGCGGAGAATCATACAAGCGGTTTTTATCCGCAACCTCCACCATTTTCCCGAGATACATCACGCCAATCCGGTCACAAAAATGTTTAACGACGCTTAAGTCATGGGAGATAAAAATATAGGTTAGTCCAAACTCTTTCTGTAAATCTCTCATGAGGTTAAGAACCTGTGACTGAATGGACACGTCAAGGGCCGAAACCGGCTCATCAGCAATAATCAGCTTTGGCTTTGAAATCAGCGCTCGGGCGATCCCGATCCGCTGACGCTGCCCTCCGGAAAATTCATGCGGGAATCTGGAAAGCTGTGCCTTCGTTAGGCCTACTTGATTAGCCACTTCCAATACCCGTTTTTCCCGTTCAGTTCTGTCGGCCACCCCGAAATTGATCAGCGGTTCCTCAATGGTCTCTTTGATTTTCATTCTTGGGTTTAACGAAGCAAACGGATCCTGAAATATTATCTGAATATCTTTTCTCAGCTTTCGCATGTCGTTTTTCGAAAGCTCGGCAATATCTCTTCCTTGAAAAATAATCTTTCCTTCGGTAGGTTCTAGTAATCTAAGAATCGTCCTGCCGGTCGTACTCTTCCCGCAGCCAGACTCGCCAACGATTCCAAAGGTTTCCCCTTCAAATACATCGAACGAAACTCCGTCTACGGCTTTGACTTGCTTTAGGGTTTTCTTGCCAAAAACCCCGCCCTTTATCGGAAAGTATTTCTTTAAGTCTTGAACTTGCAAAATTGGATTTTGTGTCACAGTACCGCCTCCGAATCACCTTTTTCATAGAGCCAGCATTTTACCTTTGAACCGTTCACCTCAAATAATGGCGGTGTGTTTTTGCAGCGTTCATGGGCAAAACTGCAGCGTGCGGCAAAACGACAGCCAGAAGGCATTTTCCCGGGTGCCGGTACTACGCCTGGAATAGAAGAAAGGTACTCCTTCTCTTGATTCACATCCGGCAGGGAGGATAATAACCCTTTTGTGTACGGGTGCCTCGGACGATCAAATAGTTCGACCACTTGTGCCTCTTCCACGATTTCTCCCGCATACATGACAATGACGCGGTCGCACATTTCGGCTACGACACCGAGATCGTGCGTGATTAACACAATCGACATATTTAATTGGTCTTGGAGCTTTTTCATCAATTCGAGAATCTGCGCTTGAATCGTTACATCCAAAGCCGTTGTTGGTTCATCAGCAATCAGGATCTCCGGGTTGCACGATAAGGCGATGGCAATCATGACCCTTTGTCGCATCCCGCCGGAAAGCTGATATGGATATTCATCAAGAACTTGCTCCGGTCTTGGAATTCCGACAAGCTTCAGCATTTCTAGCGCCCGTTCTCTCGCCTGTTTCTTCGTGACGTTCTCATGGCTTAAAACCATTTCGACAATTTGCTGGCCAATTGTATAAACCGGATTTAGTGAGCTCATCGGCTCCTGAAAAATCATCGCGAGTTTTTTCCCTCTGATTTTCCGCCAATCCTTCTTCTTGAAATCCTTAAAATGAAGGCTATCCGTTTTAATATCGCCGTCGAACCACTCGACGCCTGGCGGCAGAAGCCCCATTAACGATAGCGACGTCATACTCTTCCCGCACCCGGATTCTCCCACGATTCCAAGAGTTTCACCTTTTTGCAGTGAGAAGCTGATTCCGTTCACAATCGCAATTTTATTCCCATCATCATTAATACCGACTTTTAACTTATCAATCTCTAACACTTTTTGAACCATTATGACACTCCTAACGGTTTCATTTTGTGAAATGCAATTTCATTTTATGATTTTTATAATATAGAATAATTCGAATATTTTCAATAGTAATTGATAGAAAATTATTTAAAAATGTCGAAATTTTAGATAGATTGGTAATAACTGTCGGATTTAGACCCTTCCACGTTCTTTTTATATGGGGTCTACCCTTCAAATAGATATTGAGAAATTAGCTAGTTTGTGGTTGGATTAGTATATCTGGGAGGGTTTTACAATGAGTGTGAAATTTAGATTAATCATGACTATGCTCATCTTTGGGAGCATCGGAGTGTTTGTAAAGAAGATTGATTTGAGTTCAAGTGAAATTGCCCTTTTACGCGGGGTGATTGGCAGTTTATTCTTGCTATTAGCTAGTTTTCTAGTAAAACACAATCCAGCTATGAAGGCGCTGAAAGAAAATGCTGTGCTGCTCCTTTTATCAGGCGGTGCCATTGGTCTTAACTGGATTTTTTTGTTTGAGGCATATCGGTACACGACGATTTCCAACGCCACCATCAGCTATTACTTTGCGCCAATATTTGTGATGATTTTAGCCCCTTGGATTTTGAAAGAAAAACTGACGGGCGGCAAGATTGTCTGTATCGTCATGGCTATGGCGGGATTATTTCTAGTCGCTCAGAATGGGGCTGGAGGTGCGGATGGCTCGCACAATCATGCGTTGGGGATATTATATGGCCTGTTAGCTGCGGCTTTATATGCAAGTGTCATCCTAATGAACAAATTTATAAAAAACTTATCCGGTTTTGAGATGACTTTAATACAGCTAATGGCAGGAGCTCTTGTACTGCTCCCCTATGTGCTTTGGCAGGGTCAGCTGAACCTTACTGGGTTAGACTCCACCTCAATTATTTTTATCTTAATACTGGGTATCGTCCATACTGGGTTTGCCTATTTCTTATATTTTACCTCTATTCAAAAACTCAAAGGGCAAACGATAGCTGTTCTTAGCTATATTGACCCGATTTCCGCGGTTATTATTGCAGCGATTTTCCTGCACGAAAGCATGACCTGGATCCAAATGATTGGCGGCGCCCTCGTATTGGGCTCGACATTTTTGAGTGAAAAACTAGAATTAAAACTCGCTAAAAAAGGGCAGACTCCTACTACTTCGCCGTAATAGGGGCCGGCCCTTTCTTTTTTATAATTTTAACGGGAGACAACACCTGTTAAATCTGGTTTCTGACCTTGCATCAGATTTAGTTTTTCAAGTGCATATGCAACGTTTAAAACATTTTCCTCCTTAAATGCTGGACCCATTATTTGCAGACCTATCGGCAAGCCATTGCTGATACCGCATGGCAGGCTTAGAGCGGGAAGTCCTGTCAAATTCCCCGGTCCCGTGAATCGAATAACCTGGTCAAGAAAACTTTCTTTATTGCCATTAATCTCGACTGAATTATCTCCGATAGCAGGCGGAAGGAATGGCAGTGTTGGCGAAATCAGAGCATCGATGTGTTTAAATGCATGTGCAAAATCATTACTTAGTTGAAGTCGAACCTGCTGTGCCTGCAGGTAATCCACTGCTGGAATTAGTTCACCAAATTCCAATAAAAAGCGAACGTCATCTCCAAAATCCTCAGGACGTTTAAGCAGATTGGCATGATGAACGGCGCTTGCTTCGGAAACAATCGTGACTAACTCAGCAAATTCAGAGGCGGCAAGAGTAGGAATCTTGACCAGCTCAATTTTGGCACCCAGCTTTTCAAGCTGCATAAGCGCTAAACGGACAGCTTCTTCTATCGGTTTGTCAACATTTTTAAAAAAGTAGTCTTCATTTATACCAATAACCTTCCCGGAAAGGTCTTCTGATAGCAGCTCGGTGTAGTTTTTCACCGGGGCATCGACGGATGTCGGATCTTGATGGTCGAAACCGGAAAGGGTTTCAAGCAGCAAAGCTGCGTCATACACCGTTTTGGTCATTGGTCCGATATGGTCCAGAGACCAAGCAAGCGGGAAGCATCCATGCTTACTGATTCTTCCATGGGTTGGTTTCAGGCCGACGATCCCGCAGCTTGAAGCCGGAATTCGGATGGAACCGCCTGTATCTGTACCAAGGGAGGCGATGGTCATATCGGCGGCCACTGCTGCTCCCGAACCGCCGCTTGAACCGCCAGGAATTTTGCTTAAATCCCAGGGATTATGGCAGGCACCGAAATGCGGGTTAGTTGTCGTCGCCCCCCAGGCGTATTCGTGCATATTCAATCTACCTGTAAAAATAACTCCTTCCTCTTTTAGCTTCTTCACTACAGTCGCATCGTAGTCTGGTGTAAAATCTTGATGGACTTTTGAACCGATTGTGGCTGTCTCGTTTTTGAAAAATAAAATATCCTTCAGGGCCATTGGAATGCCGTGCAGGCGGCCGCGGTAATTTCCCTGCAGAATGTCTTTTTCAGCATCCGCAGCGGACTTTACGGCATTTTCTTTGTCAACTTGAATATAAGCATTGATTTCACCGTCGTATCGATCAACATTCTCCAAAACAGCTTTGGTCAATTCTACAGGTGAGATCTCTTTATCCCGTAATAGCGGGGCTGCTTCCCCAATAGACATGGCGGCTAAATTTTTAGTCATTCTTATTTCCCCCCGGCACGTGTTTTAAACCAATGTCATAGTCTGCAAGTTTTTCAAGATACGGATTGCTTTTTAATTGTTGATAGGCCTCCCACTGTGCCATTAATGGCCCAATATGGTGTTCAGGCACAGCAATTCCTTTCTTTTTCAGATCGTCAATAACTCTTTCACTCACGATTCTCAACCTCCTTAATTACTTTTGATATTTGCCTTTAATGATTTCTGTTAATCCGAGTCTATCAAGATAGTGTACCGTGGCAAGGAAAGTGACAGACACCTGGGCAACTGCTTGTATACCTTAGATGCACTCATTTTAAAATATACCTTACCTCTATTTAAAAGATTGTAAATTCTTGTTGTCGATTCTTGTTAAAACAGCTATTACATTTCCTATTCTAGTAATAATATAATTTGAATAATGGAATTGGAGGTTTCAATGAATGAATGTGCCGTGGAAACCTGAAAGGGTTATTTCGAATGAAGAAGCAGTTAAGATGATTGAAAAACAGTTTCCTCAGTTAAAACCTGTTAGTCTAAAAGTATTAGGTGAGGGATTTGACAATTCCGTCTTTCTGGTAAATGAGCAATTTGTGTTTCGATTTCCTAGACGTGAGATTGCAGTTAGGTTGCTTCAGACCGAGAACCGGCTACTTCCGGTCGTGGCTCCTTTGCTGCCAATCCCGGTGCCGAATCCTATTTTTCAAGGTTTGTGTGATGATGGGTATCCGTGGCCATTTGCAGGGTATAGACTGTTATGCGGGAAGATTTTGTCCGGCTTAACGCTAAAACAGCGGCTCCTCTCAGTTGAGCCCTTGGCTTTATTTTTAAAAACACTGCATGCATTTCCGGCAAGTGATGCAGAAATGCTCGATGTTCCTTTTGATGAGCTGGGCAGGACGGATATTTTAAAGAGAAAGCCGATGCTGGCAGCAAATATAGAAAAGGCTGTTGATTTAGGTTTGCTTGACGAACATGATCAGGAGCGGCTGCGGTTATTTCTTTCAAACCTAAAGGTCCCTTTTGTGGACGATGCCAAAACGCTGGTTCATGGTGATTTTCATATTCGTAATATGCTTGTTGATGATAGCGGCACAGTATCGGCGATTATTGATTGGGGAGATGCCCATATTGGCAGCCCAGCGATGGACTTGTCGATTGCATATAGTTTTATTCCGGCTGAGGGTAGGGATTACTTTTTCGAATTATATGGTGATGTATCGCCTGAGTCAAAAAAGATAGCAAGATTTAGAGCCATCTATTCGCTCATCATGCTACTTTTGTATGGAGATGGGCAGGAGGATGGGCTTTTGGTCGCCGAGAGTCGGGAAGGATTGGAGTTAGCATTGGCTGGTTTATAGGAGTGTAGTGCGCGCTTTGTATGTTGTGGGGGTGTTCATAACTACCAGGGGACAGATAGGCTGTCTGGTTCAGGCGTTATGGGGCGTTCATAACTACCGGGGATGCTGCGCTCTTTCTTGTTCGGACGTTATGGGCGGGTCATTACTACCCGGGATGCGGCGCTCTTTCTTGTTCGGGCGTTATGGGGCGTTCATAACTACCCGGGATGCGGCGCGCTTTCCTGTTCGGGCGTTTTGGGCGGGGTCATTACTACCCGGGATGCGGCGCGCTTTCCTGTTCGGGCGTTATAGGCGGGTCATTACTACCCGGGATGCGGCGCGCTTTCCTGTTCGGGCGTTATGGGGTGGGTCATTACTACCCGGGATGCGGCGCGCTTTCCTGTTCGGGCGTTATGGGGCGTTCATAACTACCTTGGCTAGCCGCTCTCGTCCAGTTCAGTCCGTCCGAATAAATCCTTTATATACGACCAATCGCCGGAAGAATTCCCCAATTCAGTAGCATATAATTCACCGGAACGTTTTATGGGTCTAGCACTGACAATTAACCAAAAAATTAACGCTTAGAGTGAAAAATTCTCTAGGCGTTTTTTCGTCTAGAGAAATTTCAAAAAGTTCTTGATTTTTTAAATATGAAGTATTATGATTTTTAAATAAGTAATCCTATAGTTATTATCGGAATTTATTTTCAGCATCTTAAAATGGGCTGATTTTAGAGGAATTGGATAAGTGCCCTCCGCTTCCTCACTGCATATATTTATTAAAAACTAATACCCGCTTTGTAACATTCCTGTCCCAACAATCGATTTAGGGATATATTTTTAGCAGTGAATGTTGACTGAAATACTCGACATTAAGGAGAAGAATGACATGAAGGTATCAAGTAAAGGCGAATATGCCCTAAGGGCCTTGCTCCTGCTTGGAGGGCATCAAGGTAATGTCCTCGGCATCCAGGAAATCGCCGACAAGACTCTAGTAACCACAAATTACCTTGAACAAATCCTGCTTCAATTAAAAAAGCTGGGCTATGTAACGAGTAAACGAGGAGCAAAAGGCGGTTACATGCTGCTAAAAGAGCCGCAGGAAATCAATATTGGAGAAATCATCCGAGAGTTAGAAGGGCCTCTATCACCGATGGCATGTGCATCCGTTACAAAATATGAACCATGTCCTTTAGAAGTTGGCTGTCAATTAAAGCCGCTATGGTCCTTGGTGAGAGATACCATTGCCTATGTCCTTGAACGGACGACACTCGAAGATTTATTAGAAAATAGAATAAGCCTGTTAAAAGGAGAGGATTTAGTTGTCATCAAAAGTGCACCTTAATCAGCAAGTACTGGAAAAACTCGAAAGTTTATTGGAAGGATTAGAATTTGGAACCGTGCAAATAACGGTTCACGAGTCACAAATCACGCAAATCGACAGGTTAGAAAGACACCGGATGCCATTGCAGAAAAAAACCACTCAAGTAGCGAACAACAGGAAAAAATGAAAGATGAATATGCTGCCGATCGGACCCCCGAAGGCCCTTTAGTTAGATGTACGTGACAATGTACATGTAAAAACTAATGGGCTTTTTTTATTAAAAAAAGCCCGCCAATACAAAAAAAGGGGAGTTAAAAATGCTCAAAAAAGTCTTAATTACATTAATTTCACTCATGTTTCTTGTAGGAGTGGCTGGCTGCTCGAGCCAATCTTCAACTGAACCAGACAAGTCCAAAAAAGATGCCTCCGCAAAGGAAACCAATAAGAAACCAATTGAACTATTAAATGTATCCTATGACCCAACCCGAGAATTATACGAGGAATATAACAAAAGTTTCGCCTCTTATTGGGAGAAGAAAACCGGGCAAAAAGTGACGATTAACCAATCTCATGGAGGGTCTGGCAAGCAGTCCCGTTCTGTCATTGACGGACTCGAAGCCGATGTCGTGACGCTGGCCCTCGCGTATGATATCGATGTGATTGCAGAAGCAGGTAAGTTGGCGGACGACTGGCAGAACCGTCTTACTGACAACAGTTCACCGTATACATCAACAATCGTATTCCTAGTGCGAAAAGGCAATCCAAAGGGAATCAAAGATTGGGATGACTTGGTGAAAAAAGATGTTTCCGTCATTACCCCGAATCCGAAAACCTCTGGCGGTGCACGTTGGAATTACTTGGCTGCTTGGGGCTATGCCTTGCAGCAAAATAACGGGGATGAACAAAAGGCGCAGGAATTTGTGGCAAAGCTCTTTAAAAATGTGCCGGTATTGGACTCCGGAGCCCGCGGCTCGACGACTACTTTTGTGGAAAGAGAACTCGGAGATGTATTGATTGCATGGGAAAATGAGGCTTATCTTGCACTTAAGGAATTTGGCGAAGACAAATTTGAAGTAGTCAATCCATCTGTCAGCATCTTGGCTGAGCCTCCTGTTTCCGTTGTCGATACAGTGGCGAAAAAGCATGGGACCGAAGAAGTGGCAAAAGCATATCTTGACTATTTATATACAGTAGAAGGACAGGAAATTGCCGCGAAGAATTTTTACCGCCCTCGCAATAAAGAGGTCGCTGAAAAATATGCCAGCCAGTTCCCTGATATCAAACTATTTACGATTGATGAGGTTTTTGGAGGCTGGAAGAAAGCCCAAAAAGTACACTTTGATGATGGGGGCGTATTCGACCAAATCTATAAACCGTAATGAATGGAGGCTTTCACGTGTTTAATCAATCCAAAAGCCGCCGGGTGCTCCCGGGGTTCGGCCTTTCAATGGGGTATACGGTCATCTATCTCAGCCTGATTGTCCTGATTCCAATAGCAGTTCTATTTTTAAAAGCAACTACGATAAGCTTGGCCGAATTTTGGGAGACTGTGACGAATGAAAGAGTCGTAGCTTCCTTTAAACTAACCTTCTATACCTCTTTCATTGCTGCATTGGTGAATGTCCTATTTGGAACGCTTATCGCTTGGGTATTAGTAAGATATGACTTCGTCGGGAAACGATTCGTTGATGCACTTGTCGATCTGCCGTTCGCACTGCCAACAGCAGTCGCAGGCATTGCGCTTACCGCCATTTATGCTCCGAATGGGTGGATTGGGCAATATTTCGAAGCAGCCGGGGTGAAGATTGCTTATACGCAGTATGGAATCATGATTGCGCTGACGTTTATCGGACTCCCCTTTGTGGTACGTTCAGTCCAGCCGGTCTTGCTGGAGTTGGACCAACAGTACGAAGAGGCAGCTGCTACACTTGGTGCCTCTTCTGCCCAGATTTTTTTCAAAGTTATTTTTCCAGCCATTTTCCCTGCCATGCTAACTGGCTTCGCCCTTGCCTTTGCAAGGGCTTTGGGTGAATATGGATCGGTTGTGTTCATTTCCGGTAACATGCCGATGAAAACAGAAATTGTCCCTTTGCTCATTATTACAAAATTGGAGCAATACAACTACGGGGGGGCTGCCGCCATTGCCGCCGTCATGCTCATCATCTCTTTCCTTCTATTATTCTTAATTAATTTTTGGCAGTGGAGAACGGCTAGGAAATATCAAGTGACCTAGAGGAGTTTGAAAAATATGATTGCTAGAGAACATGTCCATCTTAAAAAGGCAGGTGCTAGCCGCTTAGCTCTGGCCCCTATAAGAAAATGGCTGCTGATTGGAACTGCCCTTGGATTCTTAGGAATCTTTATTCTCATCCCCCTCATAGCGGTTTTTACAGAGGCGTTGAAAAAGGGGATCGAACTATACTTTGCAGCCATCACGGAGCCTGATGCGCTATCTGCCATTAAACTCACGCTCATCACAGCTGCCGTCGCCGTTCCCCTGAATACCATTTTCGGTGTAATTGCCGCATGGGGAATTGCAAAATTTCATTTTAAGGGAAAGAATATTTTAATTACCTTAATCGATATCCCTTTTGCTGTTTCCCCTGTGATTGCAGGCCTCGTGTTTGTATTGTTGTACGGCTCAAATGGGGTGTTCGGTCCGTTACTTGAAGCAAATAATTTAAAAATCATATTCAGCGTACCGGGAATTGTTCTTGCCACAACTTTTGTTACTTTTCCGTTTGTAGTCCGCGAGCTGATCCCGATCATGCAAGAACAAGGAACAGAGGAAGAGCAGGCAGCTATTTCACTAGGTGCCAACGGCTGGCAAATGTTTTACCGGATCACTCTGCCAAATATTAAATGGGGATTGCTGTATGGCGTGATTCTTTGCAACGCCAGGGCCATGGGCGAATTCGGTGCTGTTTCGGTTGTGTCCGGCCACATAAGAGGGCTAACTAATACCCTCCCTCTTCACGTTGAAATTTTGTACAACGAATATAACTTTACCGCCGCCTTTGCCGTCGCTTCCCTGCTGGCCCTGCTTGCCCTGCTTACGTTAGTTTTTAAAAGTATTTTGGAATGGAAAACAAAGAAATAGTAGAGAGGGAGATTAAGATATGGGGATTACAATCAGTGGAGTAACGAAAGCTTTTGGTGCTTTCCAGGCAGTCAAAGATATTAACCTTGAGATTTCGACTGGGGATTTTGTGGCATTATTAGGTCCTTCCGGGTCTGGAAAAACCACCCTTCTTAGACTAATTGCAGGACTGGAGGGGCTCGATACAGGTTCGATATTCTTTAACGGTGTGGATTATTCTTTCAAAACTGTAAAAGAACGCAAAGTCGGCTTTGTTTTTCAGCATTATGCGTTGTTTAAGCATATGACCATTTTTGAAAATGTGGCCTTTGGGTTGAAGGTACGACCGCGCAAACTGCGGCCGTCGAAAAAAGAAATCCGGGAAAAAGTGCTGGATTTATTAAAGTTGGTGCAGCTTGAGCATTTAGCTGACCGCTATCCTTCCCAGCTTTCAGGAGGCCAGCGCCAAAGGATTGCACTGGCAAGGGCGCTTGCTGTTGAACCAGAAGTGCTTCTTCTCGATGAACCATTCGGAGCATTGGATGCCAAGGTTCGGCAAGAGCTGCGGCACTGGTTAAGGGAAATCCACCGAAAGCTAAATATAACGACTGTTTTTGTCACGCATGATCAGGAAGAGGCACTCGAAATGGCCGACACCGTAGTGGTCATGAATCATGGAGTAATCGAACAAATTGGTTCGCCTGCGGAAGTCTATGAAAGACCTGCAAATGCTTTTGTTTATAGCTTTTTGGGCCGGGTGAATGAATTCCGAGGAGCTTTATTTAATGATTATCAAGTTTCCAGGGACTCGGTGGTGGATGCGGTCGGGTACATCCGGCCCCACGAGATTGGATTGAGCAGGTTTTCCAACGGGAACAGTGTGGCGGCGGAAGTGTCTCATATCAATGCGGTTGGATCTACTGTTCGGGTTGTATTGAAACGACTTGATACGGAGGATTTTTTTGAAGCAGAATTAACAGGGGGCAGTTTTCGGGAACTTGGTCCATTTCATAAAGGGGATATTCTTTATGCTGATTTTACAAATATCGTTGTGTTTGAGGCTAAACAGGATCCTGATCATGCAAAAGTAATGGAAAAGGTAACTGCTGGGGCTTTTTCGGCATTTACGTAGGTTCTAATTGAATTTTATATGGGAGACCAGTCGCCAATAATCTCTATTGGTGACCGGAGCTCTTGATTTTCCCGCCGTTCGGGCGCCAATAATCCCTATTGGTGACCCGGGCTCTTGGTTTTTCAGCCGTTCGGGCGCCAATTGCCTCTATTGGTGACCCAGGCTCTTGATTTTTCCGACGTTCGGGCGCCAATAACCTCTATTGGTGACCCGGGCTCTTGATTTTCACGCCATTCGGGCGTCAATAACCCCTATTGGTGACCCGGGCTCTTGATTTTCACGCCGTTCGGGCGTCAATAACCCTATTGGTGACCCAGGCTCTTGATTTTTCTGCCGTTCAGGCGCCAATAATCTCTATTGGTGACCTAGGCTCTTGGTTTTTCTGCCGTTCAGGCGCCAATAACCTCTATTGGTGACCCGGGCTCTTGGTTTTTCCATCGTTCGGGCGCCAATTGCCTCTATTGGTGACCCAGGCTCTTGGTTTTTCTGCCGTTCAGGCGCCAATAACCTCTATTGGTGACCCGGGCTCTTGGTTTTTCCATCGTTCGGGCGCCAATTGCCTCTATTGGTGACCCAGGCTCTTGGTTTTTCCATCGTTCGGGCGCCAATAAAGGTTATTAAATCATCAATATCTCCCGAATATCATCTTCAGTAAGTGCCCCCATCGCCTTCACGTCCGAATCAATAATTTCCTCTATTAAAAGCCTCTTTTTATCCTGCAATTCATTAATCTTTTCTTCAATGGTGCCGCGTGCCACAAGCTTGATAACTTGAACCTCATTTTGCTGGCCCATCCGGTGCGCACGGTCCGCGGCTTGTTCCTCAACGGCCGGATTCCACCAAGTGTCATATAAGATAACGGTATCCGCCCCCATTAAATTAAGTCCGGTTCCCCCTGCTTTCAAGGAAATTAGGAAAAGGTCGCGTTCACCGTGATTGAACCGTTCACAAATCTCCACACGCTCTTCCGAAGGAGTCTGCCCATCAAGGTAAAAGTATGGCCGCCCTTTCGCCGTTAATCTTCTACCAATAGTCTCCAGCATTTTCGTAAACTGGGAAAAAATCAAAACCCGTCTCCCAGAAAGCTGAGACTCATCCAAGATTTGCATGAGCTGTTCAAATTTAGCCGAACCGCCTTGATAACTGTCCACAAACAAGCCCGGATGGCAGCAAATCTGCCGCAAGCGGGTCAATCCCGCTAAGATCTTGATACGATTTTTTCGAATTGTGTCTTTGTCCAGATGCTTTAATGTATCATGCCGAAGCTTCGCCAAGTAAGCAGCATAAAGCCTCTTTTGTTCTGGCAACAGCTCAACCAATTCCAAAGATTCAATTTTACCAGGGAGTTCAGATAAGACATCTTCCTTCACCCTGCGCAGCAAGAATGGCCGGATCCTGTGAGCGATTTGCTTTCGGGTCAGCTGGCTGAATTCCTTCAGCCCAAGGAAAAGCTCCGGAAAGACAACATGAAAAATTGACCACAGTTCCTCGGATGAATTCTCGACCGGCGTGCCCGTCAGTGCAAACCGATGATGGGCCTGCAGCTTTTTTAACGCCCGGGCTGTTTGTGTCAACGGATTTTTAAAGGCCTGGGCCTCGTCAAAAAACACAGTATGAAAGGTTTGTTTTTCAAACCAAAGGATGTCCTTACGCAGTAATGGATAGGAAGTGATAATGACATCGACATCGGTTAAATCCTGAAGAAGCTTGGTCCGCTCCTCCTTCGAACCATCGATAACTACCGCCCGCAGCTGGGAGGTACCGGTAAATTTCCTGAACTCGCTCAGCCAGTTATAGGTCAGAGAGGATGGACAGACAACGAGGACCGGCTGCTTTTGCTCGCGAACTTCCGGAAGCACCGACACAATATATGCAATACTTTGAATCGTCTTTCCCAGTCCCATATCATCCGCTAGGATTCCCCCGAAGCCAAAGTGGGCAAGAGTCTTCATCCATTTAAAGCCAACTTTTTGATAATCTTTGAGTATAGGCTCAAGACTGCGAGGCACCTCGAAGTTCAGGCTGCCCGGGTTTCGGAGCTGTTCCATAAACTGCCGGAAGGATTCCTCTAGCTTAAAGGTGTCACTCACCTCCACCGTATCCAGCAGCTGAAGACACTGTTCGATAGGCAAGGCCAATCCATTCTCCAAGTTACCAGCCTTCATATGTGGTGACTGGAGAAACTGTTGAATCTCCTCGAATTCTCTTGTTTGCAACGATAACAGCGAGCCATTCGGCAATCGATAATACTTCCTTTTTTCCTCCAGCGCCTCTAAGATATCGCGAATCTGATTGTCGGAAATGCCGTCCATTTCAAACTTGAATTCCAGCCAATTGGTCCGCTCCTTTTTTACCTTCACCCTGATTTTCGGAAAAACATTTTCTCGAAAAATTCGATTCCGGACAGCCGTAGTTGCATAAATCTGGGCGAGCTTTTGCAGCCGTGGTACGACATAGACTAGAAATTCGTACTCAAGTTCCTCATTATGCAAAAAATAGCCCCCATCCGTCTTGGCAAATGAGCTGTTCTCTATGATTTGCAAGATTTCCGCTTCCTTCTCGACATCCCTAACAATCATTGAGCCCGCCGGAAGTTCCCTTCCCTCAAGCGGATTGATCATCATATGTTCATAGTGAAACTCGAGTCCGGCAAGGAGTCGGTTTTTCACCCGATCCAAATAGAGCTTTGCTTTCAACGGTGTTTTCATCCAGGTTTTTGTAATGGAATCGGCAATCTGCACCTGTCCCAGCTCTTTCAATCCCGGGGCGACTTTTTCAAGAAAAAAAGGTATTTGTTCGTAAGGGATCGGGATTTTGTTGGTCCCGGAACCATGGAGCATTCGTTTTAGTTCCAATAACCTTTGGAAATCCTGATTCTTCAATTGCTTTATTTTCTCCTTGTAAAGAACGGAGCGATAGGTTTCGAGAATCAGTATTTGATCAAATCCTTCAACCACTAGCAGATTTTCCGTAAAAGCAAATTGTAACGGCAGCGCCCCGTCTGACAGATGGAGCTCTTCATAGGTATGGCCATCGTACTGAATTTTGACTCGAGGAGCCTTTATAAGTAATGGCAGGAGCCGATCCCATAAGGATGCTGAAATCGGCAGGACTTGCGGATCCAGGGCTTCCTTTCCATATGCCTGTTCATCTCGAACCATGTTAATCATCTGTTGAATAACTTCATCGATTTCTTTTTGAAAACACTGAAGGCTTGGATCGTAGGTAAAGGACTCCGAAACAATAAATGAATTTCCATTGCTGATCTTGTCCAAGAACTCTCTGATATTCTGAACCTTGTTCCCTTCTACGTCCATCTCAATGCCCAAAATATACCTGCCTTGGCCTGCCGCGACTGGTTTACAGGTAAAAACAACATCCAGCACGGTTCTTTTTTCAAAATAATTCTGGTGGCCGCTGGACTGGACGGGCTTATGATCGAAAATAGTCAGCAGGCCGGCGGTCAGCTCCTGATTGGGTGTGGTTCCTTGTTGCTGGTGATCGTAAATCGCCAATAAAACAGCCGCAATATGCTGGCAATCCTTTTGAAAAGAAGCGAGCTTTGGGCAGCTGCAATTAGTCCGGAATTTACCTTTTGTTTCACTCACCACAGTCACACGGAAATCCCCGTCAACCATTGCTTGGCAGCGATCTGGACCATATTCGGTGAAGGCCACTTTATTCGTCCGATAAAAATAATCTCCTCTTTTGAAGGAGACCGCGCCACACATATCTGTGATGGTTTTATAAGTTAACTCTATGTTCATTTGGATGGCTCCTTCCTTGAGGGGGTGATACATTCCGGTCGTAATATATAGATACGATTGTACCATAAGGAAGGGCCGTATTATACAATTGCAAACTGCCAGATTCCTGTAAAAACAGAAATTTATAGTTTGGTAAAATTGACAAAAGATTTACAATTCTTCAAAACAGGATTAATAAATTTAGCCTATACTGAATTTAACCAAGTCAGATTTTTAAGGAGTTGAGAGGATGATTGATTTCTTGATTCGGCTTGTAATATTGATACCTATTTGCACCTTGCTTTGACCTTAACATCCCAGCCGCCGCAGTACCCCATCCCTCCCTCTACATAGAAAATTCCTTATAAGCTCTCAACAAAAAAAGCGAACAGCAGTCGTTCGCTTTTGATTAGAATCTTAAGGGAGTTCTAGAAGTACACAGTTCGATTCCCTCCAGCTTTTTAACCGACAAATAAAATTCTAATCCTGATTTTACAATATCCAATTTTGTCCGTGGACCGATGGTTATTTTTCGAACTAAAAGCTTGTCCTCTCCAGATTCTGCACTGTGGTCGACCACTGGCACCTTAATAAATGGGATAAAGGCCCCTCTCGAAACTCGAAAATGAATATGCTCATCGGATTTTGGGATGAAAATGAATCTGAATTCTTCTTCCGAAGCAAATGCGGGATGTTTAATAAAACAGCCTAAGGTCCCAAAGGTGAATAGCAAAGCTCTGGAAAAACTCTCATGAGAGAGGTTGGCATCTTTCACCAATTTGAGTAGACGAATAATCGCTTCTTTGACAATTTTCCTTTGTTTTTCCTCATTATAAACCACTTTTCCAACAAAGGTAATTTGTGAATTAAACGATTGTCCGAAAAATTTGGGACCGTCGATTCCGATATTACAGCCCTCATCCATACCATAATTATTCCACAATGGCAGCGAATCCGGATTCTCAGTTAATGAGAAAGCAAAGATATTTAAATCCTTATAGTAACTTTCAGTGGAGGCAAATTCTTTGTAAAGGTCCGCAAAGGTCTCCTTCTCTTTACTTTCCTCAATATCCCCGATGACTGTTTGAACGACTTCCGTCACATAGGCTATCTCTTTGTAATCATTCATAAAGTCGACCCTAGTAATCCAAAAGCACTTTTCACGGTCAAGGATATTATTTAATGCCTCCATGGACGTGTAATGATACAGCATCGGGCCTTTCATGACTTTGTCCAGATTGTCAAAAATATGTTCTTTAAAGTATTCCGCCATTTCCTGGCTGAAATAATCCAAAATGACTTGTCCCATGCCCTGCTCCTCCTCCAGTTTTTTTCTTTATTATTGCTAATTATTGGAGAGAACATTTCCTTTTGGGCCAACTATTTGAAAAACTATGCGCGGCTGCCAACCACGCTTAGTTTTTGATAACTTAGAAACCGCTTCTAAAAATTAACTCCTTCATTATTTTGAAGCGCTTTTTGTAAATAACGGAGCTCTTTTTGAATACTTAGGAATGATTCGATTCCAGGAATCGGTTTTTGTGGCGGTGCTTTTTTCAAATGGGTCGCTATCGCCATCGTTTCACACGCTAAGAGCAGCTGGGCAAGTTCATCATCAGCAAGAATTGGACGATTGCTTAATTTAGCTGCATTCTCCAGCAGATAACCTAGATGTTCAATAGAATGGACTACCGGCCAGTAATAATCCAATACATCGCGATTGACCGGAATCTCACCTGAAGCAGTATTATACAGGATTTTCAAATTCAAAATGTTCGTTCTCATTTTCTTTAACTCTGTGCTATTTCTAGCATTAAACCCCTTTCCTTGATCCGAGAAGAGAACGAATAAAAATTGCGACTGACTGCGAATGGTTTTGCTGATTAAGTGCGGAAGCCGGCTGGAGGCGGACCTCCTTCCGACCAGCCATACTCCTATTAGACCAATGATACTGCCGATTAAAACATCCATCATTCTTGCGGAGGCAAAATAGGCAAAGCTAAAGCTCCCATGGCTTGTGCTTTCTGCCATGAGTAACGCATTAGGGGTGAAAAACAATGCCGCTAACGCATAATTTTTCACGATAAACAGTTCAGTAATGAACGTAAACAGTAAAACTAATAAAGCGATTATGTATCCATCAGGATGAATCGAAAGAATCAAGCTGGCAATCAGAATTCCAAGCAATGTACCGATTCCTCTTTGAATGGCCCGATGGTAAGTGGCGACTATGGAATAGCCTGACATGACGGCCACGCAGGACAATGGGACCCAAAAGGAACGGGCAAATCCGACCTCAAACGCGAAGATAGCAGCAATGATTGTGATGATCCCAAACCTCATGGCAGCAATAAAAATAATCGAGTTTTTATCAAAGGCCCCGCCAAAGACAGTCTTAAGTGACAACTTTGAGAATTCAACCTCTTGATTGATTTTGGAAGTGGGTTCATTCATAACTGCATCTGCATCATAAATCAATGTAAATAATTGAGCGACCGAAGCATCCATCTCTTCAGGCTGTAAAATGACTCCAGAATTAGTGTCACTTTTATTTTTTTTGCCTAACGAGTTTGCTATTTTTCGGACAGACTGAGCAGCTTCTAGCGGTAATGGTGCTTGGTGTTCTGAAAAATGTTCAAGTAAATACGTAAAAATATGATGAGCCGAGTTGTTTAATACATATAAACGTTTGAAATAGTTCGTTTGCCTGATCGGTGTCTGCCCTGATGCAAGTGTTTCGTCCGCATCCATTAAGGCTGACATGACACGGTGCCGCGACTCGTGGAATCGGTCTGTCCCTACTGAATCAAGTAATGCTGCGAGCTCTAACAGGCCCCTTTTAACTACACCTGTTTCAGGACCATGGGGATCGGAAAACCAGCCAAGCATAGCCAAAATCCACGATAAACTTCCTCCCAGGAAGACTAGGCCTGCTCTTAATGGAGCAAGCTCTGGAGCCTGGGGCATTCCTGTTACCATTGAAAAAACGAGGACCAGAAAGATGGCAGCAGGACCCGCAATCCTCAATGCACCGAAAATAAAGATGGCGGCAGCGCCGATGATTCCCATCAAAATCGCTACCATAATGGGATAAGGGGCCACCAGTGTACCTAACGCGGTAAGGAATGTGAGGGCAATGACAATCCAAAAGATTTTTTTCGCTCGCTGCGCGTACGGAACATTAAACACATATAGATATGTAAATCCGCCCAATCCGGCAATTAATCCATATTCCAGGTTGCCAAATAACAAGCCAATCAAAATCGGCAGTGCTGCAGCCACCCCTGCAGTAAAGGCCTTCAGCCACGGAAATGGCTTCCTATTGACGGTCAATGCTTGTTTTAATATAGATGGTGATTTCTCCATACCAACCACTTCTTTCTAAAAACTTAAGTTACGAAATACATTTTAAACAAAAATTATTATCAAGAAGGAAATAATGCCTGCTGCTAAATAGAAAAGCCTAAATCACATAGTGATCTAGGCTTTTCTATTATTATCTATATTGCTCAATAGTAATCGGTTAATGGACTGACCTAATTAGGCCGAATTCCCTTTTATAAACGAAACTATTTTTGCAATCATTCCAATGAAAACATAAAGAATCCCGTTTCCGACGATCATTAAACCAATAAAAGCTGCGCCAATGGCTCCGCCCTCACCTGTTCCGCCTGCGCTATGATCCATTTTCACAAATAGCGCCCCGATTAAAAAGGCAATGATCGGGCCAAGAATCCCGATAATAATCCCGGACCAAAAAAAGTGCAGTTTTTTCTTATTATGCAGGGAAATTGCGGCCCAATTGATCAGCGTGAGCAATAGTAAAATCAGCAGCCAAATTACTGCATCCATATGAACACCATCCATTTCATAATTTTCGGCTTTTCCCACCCGACTTGATGATAATATTCACTCCATTTACATCTGCACTATCAATGTGGCTTTTCATCTTCGATACATCAATATCGGCTTCAATCTCCACTCGTTTACTTTCCTTGCCGCCAAGCCTTACTGTGTAAGGAGCATTGGCGTTCATTAATGTGACTATTTCATCATCATATTGGTCGTAAAATTCTAAGGTGAAATGAACATTTTCACTGCTGTAGTTTACAAAAGGAAGAACACATTCGCCGTGCAATGTTTTTTCGTCCGCCATTTCAAAATGGCACCTGGTTTCATTATGATTATAGGCAACCGAGTAAATGCCTGTTGCAAAGTATTTTTGAATAGAACCAGCCAGAAACGTTGGGATAAAACTTACCGCCAAAAAGGCAATAACTATAAATCTGGTTTTATATTTTTTCAATGCTTTCGAAAGAAAATAAAGGCTCAGGATAAATAATATAAATAGAGAAATGCCAAAATAATGCAGGCCATTTGCGGACCTTACAGGAATATTTAACTTTGATGCCAGGGTCTCGCCAATGGGACTTTCATTCGGAAAAGGAAGGTTCAAAATGATTACGGCTAAATATAGAATAATAGAAATAGATAAGGATTTTTTATCCTTGATCAAAGGGACCACTCTTTTCTATAAGTTCTTACCTTAAGTTTACCATCAACTCTTACACTTTTGGAAAAATTTGATAATCCTATTTTTAATTTAGAACATTATGGTTTGTTTAGTTGGTTTGATTGGATATTCTATAAACCTTTAAGGTTAAACTAATCATAAAAAGTTCAAAAGGAGTTTTGATAATGTCAACAAATCTATATGCAAAAGAAAACACTCAAAACCTGGCTCAATTAAAAGATTTAGCACCTGAACAATTAAAAGCTTTTAACGATTTTAATGTTGAAGTATTTAAAGAAGGTGCTCTTACTGTTAAAGAGAAAGAAATCATTGCTGTGGCAATTGCTCATGTTACTCAGTGTCCGTATTGCATTGATGCTCATACTAGGAAGGCAAAAAGCGCAGGGGCGTCATTAGAAGAATTAGTTGAAGCTGCATTTGTTGCCGCGGCTGTAGAAGCAGGTGGTGCGGTTACTCATAGTACACATGTACATAATGCAAAAAATGTCGATGCATCAGACGTTCTTTATGCCCGTTCCAATTTGAAAAATTTAAGCAAGCTTGGTAAATTTGCTCATGTTGGATTCAGAGGCTATACAGCGTTTAGTGCAGCCGCCACTAAAGAAGGAAAACTCTCTGCTAAATTTAAAGAAATAATCGCAACTGCTTCTGGGGTAGCCAGTCAATGTCCATATTGCATTGACGTACATACGAAAAAAGCCGAACAACTCGGTGCAACAAGCGAGGAACTCGCAGAAGCTATTATGGTTACTTCCGCATTACGTGCTGGCGGTTCCTATGTTCATATGGCTAATATGATTCAAAGTTTTCAAGACTGAGGTTGTTGTTTTCTCTCAAAAAACAGGAAATTATTCGAATATCTTGAGAGATTATGACCTCAAAAGGGTACCAAGCGACATAAGTCAGCGATATTATGGCTGCTTATGCCAAGCAACCTTCGACATAAAAAACGGCCTAGATGCTAAGCCGTTTTTTTCCTATTATTTTATTTGTGATGTACCCAATGCTCAGGAGTCTTTAGTGCGTCAGGCAATTTCGTGTGACGGTCGCCCTTTGCTGCATTCACTTGCGCCTGAGTCAAAAAGATACTCCCTGTAAGATTTGACCCACTTATGTCTGTATCTCTTAAATCTGCGCCGATAAAGTCGACTGCTCTCATGTCCGCTTCCCGGAGGTCCGCCGCAATTAGCAAAGCACCCCTTAAATTTGCTCCCCTCAGGTCGGCACCTCTTAGTTTTGCACCAATCAAGTCACTGCCCTTGCGGATTTTGTTTATATTTTTTCCAGATGAAATCTTTGCCCGAACTAGTTCACTGGTACGTAAAAATAACTTATTAACCCTTGCCCGATGTGATGGTACATCAAGGTTCAAGATTTCCTTTGGAGTTAAATTGGTCAGACTTTCTAATTCTTTAAAAGCATCATGCAGTTCATGATGAATGACGTTCGCTTCTTCAAAATGGATTGCCTCATTTAAATAATAAAGCATTTCGTGAAGTTGCTGCATGATTGGAAATACGTTAAACATTTCCTTGGCGGACTCTGGGTACTCTCGCCAATTTTTTCCACCATATGTATTTTGAGAAACCTTTTGGCCTGCCCCAAAGCACTCATAGGCGGAACAGCCGCGAAATCCACTATTTCTAAGATTTTGATGGATCTTGCAGCGGAAATCTGATTGCAGATTCTTGCAAGGAGTTCCGCTATCTTTATCAAACGCAAAATCAGCAGACTTAGCATAAGGCAGTGCCACACAGCACAATGCAAAGCAGTTTGTACAGTCTGCTATTAAATTTTGATGCTTTTTATTGTAACTGGTTAATGGATTTGACAATCCTTACACTTCCTTTTGGTGATTATTAAACTAAACAAAATCACTTCTCTTAAATTCCTGTAAATAACAAATTCTATTATACTTCCTCAGTATATGGATTTATATTTAAATTTTTGAAACAACTTCAGTGCTTGAATGGAATGTTTGAGTAATGAAATTATCGGTAATGTAGATAATACATTTATGAACTAATCTAGTAATTATAAAGGGGAATATTCTCAATGAAAAAACATTGGATACTCAGTGTATCAATGGTCCTTCTATCATGGTCAACTCTCCCTCTTTTAGGAAGGGATAACATAAAAAGATTTCTACCTGCATCCATTCTGATTTCACTGTTCGAAGCCCTTAATGTGCAAATTGGAAGAAAACGCAAATGGTGGATTGTCACTAGAACACCTAAGACATTTTTCTTTAGAGAGTTTCCTTATAACATCGGACCGCATTTAGTCGGGTCCATGTGGATATTAAAATGGACATACGGAAATTTTAAAAGTTATATTCTGCTAAATGCTTTGGTAGATGCTTTCTTTGCTTTTCCCTTTGCAGGTTTTTTAGAAAAAACGAAAATGTTTAAACTCGTGCGCATTAATCATTTTCAGTTTTTCCTATACTTCTTTTATAAGGCATTTATACTTTATGGGCTTCAAGCCTTTTTCGAAAAGAAAGCAAGGAATTTTGATATCGTAAAAACACCCTGCTAGTTTTAGTGGCAGGGTGTTTCTGTTATTCACCTCATATGGACCTTTTCCCCTTGGACCCAGACTTCCCGAATGTTTTTCCGGCCGGGCGAGGGACATGATTTTTTGAAAGATATCAAACAAATTCTCTTCAATATCATAGAGTGGCAGTCGAGCTGTCTCTATAGCTATCGCGCTCTTCATCCCCATTGGTAAAAATTAAATCCCAGTAGCAGATTTCATCTTCAGGAAGTCTAGCTAAATAGTAGTCTGTCAATCTCTTCGATAACCGATTTGGCTCCAATCTTTTGTATAGCAATAGCTTAACGGAAAGCCGTATATTCCCCATGCCTGCCCGTGTGCCCAGCAGGAGTTATCCGAGTACTCTTGATGGGTATTACCGTACAATGGGGCACCTGTCTTTGATCCATATAGAATGTATGGAAGGTCGAGGCATCCTGCCTGACGATATATTTTGCCGCTTGCTTAATATGAGACTCTGCCACTTCACGGTAAATGGACTCCCCTGTCACCTCTGATGCCCAGTAAAGTAACGGAAGGTTCATGTTGCAATCACTAATCATTCGGCCACGCTGCCCCGGTTCATTCAAGTTCCCCCACGCCTGGATAATCCCCGCTTTGTCGTAATAGTGGGTGATTAAAAGGTGCTGCCGCCTTAATGGCGGTTTTCTTTGCCTGTACATTGCCTGTCAGTTTAAAAGCGCTGACGCAGGATAAGGTGTACAAATAACCAAGGTCATGGTGGTCAACCTCAATCCGCTGTTCGAGCCTTTCATTAAAACTCTCAACCTGCTTTTCGGCCCCTTCTCGGTATATTCATAGGCAAGCCAAAGCATCCCTGTCCAAAAGCTCGCTGTCCATTCCACATTATCAATGGACTGATAAACCTGATTGATACTGCTGGAATCAGGAAACTTATCAGTGAAAACAGCTAAATATTGATCAATTTTCGCTAGTACATGCGCAATCGCTTTTTCCACAAATTCTCGGTCGACAGCTGGTGAAGTTTCATATTTACTAATTGGCTGAATCATGGCAGTACTCTCTCTTTCTATTAATTTCTTCGATGACATCAATTAATTTTTGCGTTTCTTGCAGACTGACCGGCGGAATTCCGGTCTGGAAGTAGGAAATAATTCTCTCCAACAAACTAGCGTAGTATGGCTTCTCATCCTTCCAAAGCTCTGCACTTAAGCTATTGGAGGGGGTATGGGCAACGAAACCGAAACGGCCATGCATGTTGTAATCACCGCGGATGATGGCACTGCGGCCCTGGTCATAGGTTAAGCGGCACAGCTCATAGTGTTCAAACCTCTCCACCTCGACAGCTTGCACACATATTCCCATAATCGCAAAGGCCATCTCCAGCATATGAATGCCATACCAAAAATACCCAGGGAATCCTTCCTGCATCGGAAGCGGTCCGTATATGTAGACAGATTGGATACTTGAATCCATCATACTGTTCATCGCTTTTATCAGCCCGTCTGCATATCGTAAGGAGGATGAACTCATCACTTGAATTTGATGTAATTCAGCAATTTCCCTTATTTCCTTTACATCCTTGCTCGAGAGTGCAATCGGTTTATCAATAAATATTGGGAGTCCGAATGGCGCGATCTTCTTGAGCCAGTCAAGATGTGTGCTTCCATCTACAGCGGTAATCAAAATGCCGTCAAGTCCACTGCAAAACTCTGATAGCTCTTCAACCATTTCAACTCCATAGCTGTCCCGCAATAGGGTGGTGAAATGCCCCACCCTATCTGCACTAATCGATAACTCCGGAGAGTAAAACGGGATGGCTTTGACCACATTTGCTCCAGTTATATGAAACGGGTTGCTTTTATCGTTTAAAAGCTTTGTGAAAATTTCGCAATGAGACGTATCAAGGCCAATCATTCCAATCTGCATGTCAATCTCTCCTATGGGTTTTCCAGTAACGTAACTTACCGATTCTGATATTCGGCCAAAAAGTTTTTTACAAATTCATCATCCTGGAGCTCCGGATACATATGATAGATTCTGTCTAATTCCTCTGCTTGCCCCGGGGATAAGACTTCATGATCAGACAGGCACCAATTGCCTTGAAGTAATCCTTGGCGTGCCAATACTTCGTTGATTCCAGCGATACAGCCTTTAAATTGATGGGCTGCATCAAAGAATACTGCATTCGTATCGGTAACAGCCTGGGCAAGGGTCAAATAGTTCGCATCAATCGCACCGCCTCTGCGGACCTGCTTTAACTCCTCCAGCAGTTCGACCGCTTTTCTTGTCCAGACGGCCCAGTGACCAAGCAGCCCGCCTGCAATTTGCTTTGTTACCACTTTTCCCTCTACCGTAAATGAGTATTTCGTCAACAGATCAAGGACGATATTGTCATCATTGCCGGTATAAAGGGCAATTTCATCGCGTCTCGATGATTCACATACAGCCCGCACCACATCAAGCGTTTGATAGCGATTAAATGGAGCGATTTTAATAGCCATTACGTTGGGAATTTCTACAAATTCCTTCCAAAAATTGTACGTAAAGATGCGCCCGCCAACTGATGGCTGTAAATAAAAGCCAAACACAGGCATAATCTCCGCAACCGTCCGCGTCCGCTCCAATAGTTCTTCTTCACTGTAGGTTGTAAGACCGCCATTACTCAAAAGCACCAAATCATAGCCAAGCGATTTAGCCAATTGGGCTTCCTGAATGGCTTGCTCTGTTGGACCGCAAACCCCAGCGATTTTCAAAAAAGGCCGGTCTAGCTTTGCCTTTGCCACTTCCTCGGCAGCCATTCTAAGAACAGGTTCTAACAAATTATGCTCCGGGTCACGGATTTCAAATTGGGTAGTATGAACTCCAACTGCAATTCCTCCGGCACCTGCCTGAATATAATAATGAGTCAGCCGTCGCTGTGCCGCTTCATCAAGTTCTCTTTTTTCATTAAGGGCAAGCGGGTGAGCCGGGATCGCTGTACCCTCATGCAGAAATTTCTTTAAAGCTGGGGAAAGCATACTCAAAAGGCCCCCTTTCGCTCTTGGAAATGTGTCGGCTTGTTGCTTGTAACACCGTCGTTCTTCACCCATTCTGCAGTCCATTCAATCATTTGATTAATGGAAACCCTCGGGTAACCAAACAAGCGGTGAGCCTTTCCTGAATTATTTAATAATGCGGTCGGCAGCTCTTCTCCCGTAAAAATGGGTTGCTTATCTAATAGTTTGCCAAATTGCTTAGCAACCCAGCGGACTGGGATCTGCTCAGGGCCTGTTACATTTAAAATTTGCGGAGGTACATCGGCGATTAACAAGGAACGGATGGCGTATTCATTAGCATCCCCTTGCCAAATGACATTCACATGGCCCATCGACACATCGATTTCCCTGCCTTCATTAACAGCCCGGGCAATTTCTAGCAGTACGCCATATCTCATGTCAATCGCATAGTTGAGGCGGAAAATCGTGAGTGGTGTGTTGTCACGATGCGAAAAATGGGTAAAAATTCGTTCTCTTCCCAATGAAGACTGACCATATTCACCTACAGGGTTCACTGGGTGGGATTCATCACAGCCGCCCTCTGAAACAGGAACCAGTGGATACACATTCCCCGTGGAAAAGGCCACAATCCTTGAGCCCTTGAATTTCTCAGCCACCCGGCCCGGCAGGTAAGTGTTCATTGCCCAAGTAAAATGTTCATTGCCCGTTGTGCCAAATTTATTTCCAGCCATATAGATAATGTTTTTCTCATGAGGCAGTCTGGATAATTGCTCTTCATCCAATAAATCGCAGGCTATTGTCTCAATTCCGGCCATTTCCAGTTCCTCTTGCAAAGTACCAGATGAAAACCGTGAGACACCGATCACCTTTTTATCGACTCCAGCGGCATCGATGGCACGTTTCGCTAATTTCGCTAGGGTCGGCCCCATTTTCCCGCCTACACCAAGGATGACAATATTCCCATCCAATTTTTTCATATCCCCAATCAAAGCTGCTGATGGCTCTGTCATTACACATTCAAGCTGTTCGACTGTCTTCATCATTAACTAACCCCTTTACCTGTTAAAGTGATTTTCGTAACCTGTACTTTACCTGTATACACTTCTAGTAAAATATAGACCACCTTTATCACTTTTGAAGAGATAAAGGCAGCCTGCTATTTTTTAGCCCTCTTTATTCCGAGAATGGTCCTGTTACAAGGACAGGAATCGGCTTTGAAGTGACGGCTACTCCGTTGAGCGTAACGGTTACCGTTACTTCTGTCCTCCCCGGATGCTTGGCTGTGATCGTTCCATCCTCACTGACTTCAGCCGCTTTCGGTTTGCTAGATTCGTATTTGATCACTGCACCGGACAGTTCTTTTGTAGTACGTCCCTTTTCTAACAATGCTGTAAATTGAATCGAAGTTTTGTCTCCCGGCTTCAGACTTGTTTTTTCGATATCAGCCTTTACCTCACTCAAGTTCACAACAAGATTTGGATCGCTGTACTTCATCAGTTCACGGCCGTATTTAAAATAGAAGTTTCCAAAATCGTCTTGTGCTAATTTTTCTACGTTGCCTTCTAGAATTACGGATACTTCCTTGGTCGCTGTATCAATTTTAATAAATTTGCTTGTATAGGTTTTATCCGCAACATAGCCAATGAAAATAGATGCATACACATTGCCGTCCGTGCCAATCATCAAACGCGGATTGGAATGGGCATAGTCTGCTGTTGGAAACTTATCATCGCTATAAATTACCTTTTTTGTATCAGGGTCAAAGATAAACAGCGTTCCGAGTGCCATTCCCCAAAGATTTCCGTCTGGACCCCAAATGAAAGAAGTCAGCGTCTTTTTCCCTTCGACAGGAATGGTTTCATATTCGATAGTGCCTGTTGCTGTATCATAAATGGCCAGCTTGCCGGAACCGCTGCCGTCCATCGCACCAGTACCCATATACAGTTTTCCATCACGGTAGAGAAGTGTATTGATGGAATGCTCCGGAATAATGTTGCGTTTGACATCGAATACCCCTGTCTCTGGGTTATAGATGCTCAGGGCACCACCTGTTTTACCGGCAATTGGATAGGTTCCGATATAAAGCCTGTTTTCCTCTTCCACTCCCACCATCGCAACTGGGCGATCCTGATCCTCTCCAAGCTGCGCAAGACGCGGCGGATTTAACGGCTCGCTTGGATCAAGGCGGTTCCACGGTTTTGTCGGGTCATATTCGAAAATGGAAGCACGGGGATAGACACCAAAATACACTTTGCCATTCAATGTCGCATATCCCTCTACCTGCCCAAGTGAGGAATAAAGCGTTGTTTTGTCCTGGGTCGGAGAGTAAACGCCTAATCCACCTCCTGAGATAAAGCCTGAGCTAAGTATTTTTCCGTCAACACTCTTGCCGATATTGAACAATTCCACAAATTGCGGCGGCAGCGGAAGCTCTGGTGTTTCTGTATAGCCTGTTTCTAGGTTATAGTAGAAGGCGCGGCCGCTGTTACCGGCCAATCCGACCAAAGTCACGCCAGGAAACTTCGGATCATTTAGCTCCACATAGTGAAACGCAATCGCCGGCCCTTTAACATCAATGCCGAGCGAACCATATTGGCCAGTATTAACATCGTAAGCATATAGAGACCATTGGCTGCTGCCATCCTGCTTTGGTTCATAATAGGTGTAGAACACGCGGCCGTCTGGTGAAACCTGTGAAAATCCTCTTGTGTTATACTCAGGGTTAGCTTTGACAATTAAGCTGTTGTTTTCTGGGGTGTAAACATACATGACTGGACCGGGATCGACGCGGATAAACAGCTTGCCGGCAGTGTATTGAAGGTCGTAAACGGAAGTCTTGCCGCCGAAGCCCGTAATCAGCTTTTTCTCTTTTGTGGTCAGATTATAACTATACAGCTTTGCCACATCGGCTCCGCCGACGTAAAGTGTATTGCGCTCAGCATCATAGGCCAATGATCGGACATGCTGTTCCTTTGAAGCTGTCTTAAACGAGGTTAAGACTGTTGCTTTATCTGTTGCAGGATCATATTCAAAAATCGATTGAGAATAACCTGTGCCGCCATATACCTTGCCGTCTTTACCCGGAACAAGCACCCAAATGACGGTATCGGTTGGAACAGGCTTGCCGATTGTCCGCATGGCCTGTGTATTTGGATCATACTGAAATAACGTCCCGTTAGGTGTGCTGCCGATATATACCTTGCCATCCGAGGCAACGGTAATCGCCCAGGCTGCGGTTGCGTTACTGCCATCTAGGGCCACTAACGGCTCCTGGTCGTAAATTTCCTTCGTTTTCACATCGCTGACAATGAATTGCGCCGGATCCCCCTGGGCCACCGTATACATGACATCCCGGCCAAGTTTATCTTTACCGTAAGCGCCAGTCATGATCGTCAGACTGGTTGATTGAGGACCAAGATTTGTAATCGTTCCTGGAGCTGTTGAAGTCACAATTTTGGCCTCATCTGCATAAAACACGCCGACTCCTTCGATAGTTGCGTAGAAGGCTGCTTGAAAATATGCTGCGTCCTTTGGTGCATTCGCCGCCAGTGTGATGCTGCTCCATTTTCCTGTCTCACTTACTGCAGAATCAACCAAGGCGCTGACCACTGACAGTAGCGTACCGTCCTGTTTGAAGAAGCGCAGGTCTGCCTTGCCTCCTGTCCCAGACTCCTTAAATACTTGAGCAGTCAGAATCACGTTCTCAAATGGAGCTGTCTTAACGGGGTCACTGATTGCACCGTAAGAACCGGATGCCGATTCATCCTTGATTAGCAAACTACTTTTTCCTTCAAAAACTGTTTCTTGGCTGCTGAATACCTTTTCTGCTGCACCATCTGGGTGCCAGCCAGGTATATTGCCGTTGTCATCAAGCTCAAAGCCACCGTTTACTAGGGACAACTGAGGCGGAGCGGCCGCTGCACCGGCAAATGATTCAAAAGCTGGTGACAATAATGCTAAAATGAGGCCCGAAATAAGAATGACCGTAGAATAGAGACGAAACTTTTTCATTATTTCCTCCTTTAGAATGAGTTGGTCTTAATAGATTGATAGATTGCTGATTTCGCAACATTGGCTCCTCAAGAAAATAGAGGAGTTCCTGTTTCACTCCTCTATTTAATCATGGTGCTATTTATTTCCACTCTTTTTTCTTGTAGCCCTTATCTTTAATCCCTTTGTTCATTTCTTTTATGATTTCCTTACCGCCGCGGGCCATGTACTCATCCACAAGCTTATCCCAATCGGAAAGCGGGCGTTGGCCGGCGATCATTTTCGCCTGCTCATTCATAATGAACTGCGTTAAATCAGTGCCTTTTTCTTGCTCTGTCTTAGAAATAACACCATTAGAAGGGTTGACATAAAGCTTGTTGGCCTCAAACATATCCTGCAGTGAATTAACTAGGTTTTTCATTGATTCAAGCTTGTAGTCATCCGCAAAACGAACCTTTGCACCCTCAGGAATATGACCACGGTTATCCAAGAAATAAGTAGATGGCGCTAAACCTGCTGAGGAGAATTCAGGAACCCTTACAGGCGCTCCATTTTCCATTTTGTAACCGACACCTTCTTTACCCCATAAGAAATCAAAGTCTTTATTTTGTGGGGTCATTTCTTCTCTCGTGAAGAACTTCTTCCCTAAATCGACCATTTCAAGTGCACGATAGATTTTCCCTTCGTCGTCAGCCATTTTGGCATTTAAAGCTAGGATACCGGAGTTACCTGTTCCCATTGTAAAGCCGACCGAACCGTCTGGTGCTTTAAATGGAGGGATCGCGACTAGTTCAGCTTTTGGATCAATGTCAAGCAAGCCTTGTAAATAAGGCTCAGACATACCAGACACACCGCCAATGAAAATCCCTGCTTTTCCTTTATAGAACTCAGCGTTTGTATCCTGCCAGTTAAGAACAGCAAAGTCCTTCGTCATGGCTCCTTTTGCATATAAATCAGCGAAAAAGCCGATTAATTCTTTTCTGCCTTTAGAAATAATGCCAGGAATATAGTTTCCATCTTTATCTTGGTGGTACCAGGCACTGAAATCCCAATAGGTTCCCATATTGAAGTTTGGATTGATGTTCTCGCCAATTGCGAGTCCATAAGTGTCATTCTTGCCATTTTGATCTGGGTCGTTCTCGGTAAAGGCGATCGCTACCTTTTTCAATTCCTCATAGCTTGTCGGGACCTCAAGGCCAAGGTTATCAAGCCAATCCTTACGAATAATTGGTGTTAACGGATACTCCTGATTGTATCTTGGAATTCCATAAATCTTTCCGTTCACCTTAAATGCATCGTAAACATAGCTTGGAATTTTCCCCAGTGTGTCATATTTTTTTAGATAATCATCCAAAGGAAGGAATGCTCCCTCTGAAGCCCATTGGTAAAATCTTGCGTCATTTGCTGGGAAACCGACCAAATCCGGCATTGAGCCTGAAGCTACAACAGCAGAAGATTTTTCAACATAGTCACCTTGAGGAATGATTTCCGGCTTATAGTCCACATTGAAGCGCTCATTAATCATGTCCAGACCAGGACTTGAAGATGGCGGCGGATCTCCATAGCGGAAGGTCATCCCTGTGATTGTATATTTCTTCGAATGATCAAATGGATCGACTTTCTTTGTTTCCTTTCCCTTTTCTTTATTGCTGGCTTGGTTCGTTTCTGACGAACATGCGGCTAGAAGTAGTGATGGTATTAACAGCATGGTGAGTGAAATCTTGCCTATCTTCATCCTAATCCCCCCTGTAGTTTGATTATTTTTGTTTGAAGCGCTTACAGTTGCCATGGAAGTGAGACTGTTTATCCCTTTACTGAACCCAGCATCACCCCTTTAGCAAAATGCTTTTGTAAGAACGGATATACAATCAAAATTGGCAGTGTGGCCAAGAGTATCGCTGCCATTTGGATGGTTACCGGCGGCGGCAGTGTCTCGAGCATCATTTCATTTGCTCCCAAGGCTGCATTTGGCTCATTAACAATGACGATTTGTCTTAATATAACCTGAATTGGCCATTTTGCCGGATCACTTAAATAAAGAACTCCAGTAAAATAACTGTTCCAGTGGCCGACTGCATAAAACAATCCAAAAGCCGCCAATGATGGCTTTGATAACGGCAGGATAATTTTGCTAAAAATCTGGATTTCATTTGCCCCATCAATAATTGCCGCTTCCTTTAATTCATCTGGAATGCTCAAGAAAAACTGTCTCATAATGATCAGGTTAAATGGGCTGATGGCAACCGGAATAATCAAGGCCCAAAGGCTGTTAATCAACCCGGTAGCTTTGACAATCATATAAGTTGGAATCATTCCCGCCGAGAACAACAGGGTGAAAATGACCATCATCAGGATGGATCGCTGACCGATGACAGACCTTGTCAGCGCATAACCCATCGTTGCAGTAAAGATTAGGTTAACCGCTGTACCAACCACCGTAATATAGATGGTGACAAGCAAAGAGTGGAGGAAGCGGTCAGAGCTTAAAATATACTCGTAGGCATCCGTTACCCATTCCTTCGGCCATAAGAGAAAGTCATTTTCCAAAAAGTCGCTTACAGATGAAAAAGAAACAGAAAACACATAGAAAAAAGGAAAGACCATCGTCAAAGCTATCAACACAAGGAGCAAAGCATTCATTTTATCAAAAATTTTAGAGCTTAACGTATTTCTGTCCATTCAATTTCCTCCTTTCTTTCCTAGTAAAGACCATCTTCACCAAATTTTTTCGCTAAACGATTGGCTGCTACAACTAGACAAAGCCCAACTATACCTTTAAATAACCCGACGGCTGTGGCAAAGCTATAGTTTGCCTGTTGAATCCCTTTAAAATAAACAAATGTATCCAAGACATTCCCAGCATCCATATTAAACGGATTGAGTATTAGGAAGATCTGTTCAAACCCAGTGTCCATTACGTTTCCAAGACGAAGGATAAGCAAAATAATGATGGTGCTTTTAATCGCCGGTAAAGTGATGTGCCAGATTTGTCTCCAGCGGTTGGCGCCATCGATTGCCGCTGCTTCGTATAGTGACGGGTCAACCCCCGCAAGGGCTGCCAGGAAAATGATCGTCCCCCAGCCTGATTCCTTCCAGATGACCTGCAGGATGACAATCGGTTTAAAAAGGTTAGGATCTGTTAAAAATTCAATCGGATTCAACCCCATCGTGCCGACAAGAAAAGCATTCAGGATTCCTTCACTGCGGAGGAAAATAACGGTAATCCCAATCACCACCACCCAGGAAAGGAAGTGTGGTAAGTAAACAATCGACTGAACAACCCGCTTAAACACTTGATTTCTTAATTCATTCAGCATCAAGGCTAAAATGATGGAAATCGGAAAGGCAAAAAAGATTTGCAAAAACGAAATTTGCAGTGTATTCCAAATGACTCTAATAACCTCTGAATCTTCAAAAATTAGTTTAAAGTATTTTAATCCTACCCATGGGCTATCCATTAATCCCCGAAACGCACTATAATCCTTAAAAGCGATGATAATTCCAAACATCGGTACGATTCGGTAAATGAGAAAGTACAATATTCCTGGGAGAAGCAATAGGAGCAAATACTTGTCTTTCATTATTTTTTTGCCGATCCGGCTGAACTTACTTGTCTTTTCCGCGGTCGGGAAAGGCTCATCTATATCGACATTCACTGATTTCAATTCCATCCCCTCGTCTCCTCTCCGCATTACCCTTAAATAAACTACATGTATATAACCTGTATTTATAATTAGAATAATACATTCCTATTAGGTTTTCAATAAATTTTTAATCTTTTTCTAACTGTTCAAAATTATCGAATATCTTTAGAGAAATGAACAACAAACAGTATGCAATCAAGCTGCCACTGTAAAATGGCAGCAGCCCCGGCACCTTAAAGACCAGATAATAGGGAAGGTAGACCGCGATGGCCAGCACAATCGCAAATAACGGCCGCGATAAAGTAAGCAGCACTGAATTCTTCACTGTCTGGAAAACGCGCTCATCATAATGAACATAGACAGGAAATGCAAATAATAGAGAACAGATATAGACAGCGCCAATCAAAAAGGTAATATAGGTGAAAATCAAGCTGACCAGGTTGGAAAAACTGCGAAAAAAGCTTAAATCAAAATATAAGATCAGGCCCAGAATCACCCAGCAATAGCCAAACGCATTCCCTTTCAGCATTTCGCTTTTATAGATTTTCCAGAAATAGGAGGCTGTTTTGACCTCCTCGTCCTTCTGCAGCCACTTCCTGACCACGGCAAACATCGCAATGGTTGCCGGGAAAAAGCCTATAGCTACAAGTCCAAGCAGACTCCCGCCAATCCATAGAAGGTTTACATAGGCAAGCCTCATCGCCCATTCCAAAAAATCATACAATTTCCCTTTCCAACCTGTCAGCATCATGTATGTCCATCTCCTTTAAGCCAGCCAACGTTAATCCTGCTGAATAACTTGAATCATGGTTTCCCCTTTAGGTAAAACCAATTCTAGATTCCCAGTTTTGCTATTTTCATATCTTTGATTGTTTACCAATACCGCATCCGAATCCCTGCACGGAATCACAATGGCAGTCTCCTCCATCAGCTCCAGACAATACTTTAGTTCCTGCCTGTCCCTTTCCATTCTTGCAGTAAGATTCTTATCGGATTTAAGATACCCTTTGCCTTCAAAAGCCAGTTCCGAACCATTGATGAGCAGTAATTTTGCAGACTGCTGAAGCTTGTGGTCCATACAAATCCACGCCTGCTCACCATTCACCTGTAAATCGATGTGTTCCGACGCCATCTGCTCAGATTCTTGACTGTCAGCTAATAAGAGGTAATCGGTAACCCCGCAGTCCTTCCTATCAACCTTTATACTGATTGCCCCATTGTTTCTATCAACCTGATAATCTAACGGTTTATCTGCCAATTGCTTGTCGGCATGGGGAACAATGAGGGTCACTAGGAACTCTTCCTGAAGGTGCCCTGCCGGCTCCACAGTTATATAGGTTCCGTATTCCTCCGCCCCCGGAAACTGCTCCAACGTTTTCTTCGTTTGCTCGGGATAACAATAATAGAGTGAGGCCCCCGCCTGCCCGCCAGCAATGATAACGTGATTGGAGTCAATAGACTCGTTCACCTTAAGCTGTCTGCCTGCGGCAATGACGCTGGAGGTTGTATGATATAAAAATGACACACGGTCCTTGGGATTATTTTTCTCTACACAATCCATTATCAGAAAGTAAGCCTGATCAACGTGCAGAATGGTCCGCTTCCACTGCTTTACCGTACCATTGTAGGCATTAGTGGCATCACCGGTACAGAAATCATAGGAAGGCGACAAATACCAATCAGTAATCCTGCTCCGCCCTAGCTCCGTCTGCCCGCCGCCATTGATCAGCATGGCATTATGGCCGACCGTCCCGGTTGTAAACGTGTTTCGCGGTCCGGGTACATAATCCTGATACCCTGGATTTGTCATTAACCACTCATCATGAACATGGAGGACAAAATTATTTTGGTCATAATGATTATGCCCTTTAGCGGACCCGCTTGAAGCAAAGGCCAGCAGATGGCTTTCCTTCTCCCAGCCGTTCCGGAATGAGGCCCAGCCAATTGAAGGGATAACCTTTGAATGTTGCTTATTGAAAAATTCACCTGGTGCAATTGGGTCTGGCATCCTTTTAGGATGTAACAGAACATGCGAATGATTGATTTTGGCCTGTTGAAAATACCAGCTTGCAGCCGGATGCAGGTTACGCTGTGCCAGCATCCCCATCAAATAACTAATATCCAAAGTGTAGAAGGAGTCTGAGAAGTTCACAAAGCTCTGCTTCTTAGCATTGCCGAGCATATAAAGGAATAGCTCTGGCAAATACGTTTGAAAATAATCATGACCAATCAATGAGACATCGCCTGTTGCCCGGTTTAGTGCATCTGCCGCCATTAATATATGGCGAATCGCCACACTTGTATAAAGGAGGCCCTCAATTTCCGGACTCGTCAGCCGGTCTTCCAGGTAGTCAAACAAATACTCATATGCATTGGTTAAATACTGGCCTACATCCTGTTCATCTGCAATCGACAAGGCGCCAATCAGCATGGCTACCCGTTTGGAGGCAATAATATTATGGCTGTCCTGATTTTCAAAATCGATTTCAAACGGCTGCAGACCCTTATCCAGGATTGCCTGCTGCAGTATGGTCCGTTGCTGCTCATTCAACAAAGAATAAATAGAATCATAGCCAATTGCGGCCGCTAACGTAAAGTGGGCATTACTGAGGTTTCCCTCCGCTCCCCTGTCCGGAAATTCAAACCATCTCGTAAACTTGGAGAGGGCCAAAAGGTATTCTTTCACCTTATCCCCGTATTTCCGATCTTCAGTTAGCGCATAAGCTGTGGACAAAACGGTAATGCGCTCCTCAATTGCCCGCGAGTACATCGTCCAATAAGGAAAATCCACATATCCAGGTGCCTCCGGCAGCGGTGCCAACTGAACGAGCGGAAGGGTTACCGTGATTTGAAACTGAATGGACGGATAGTTCACCTGAAAGTCCGTTTCCGCTAAAAATTGATTCGCTTGTTCAAAAAATTCATGTGCAATTTGTGAGTCTCTAACCTGTTTGAGTTCTGTTTCAGAGAATAATATCCGTGGATGATTTCTTACATTCCATCTGTTTGGAAGATTCATTGAAAAGCCCCTTTCCCAATAGACGTCACTGGACTACACCATCCAGCTTTTCATTTAACAGTTTCTCAATCCGTTTGCAGGCATCTGCCGGCTTTTCCATATTAGACCACAGAAATTGCAATTCATTTTCGAGCAGCTCGATATCGGAATGGGTTAAATGCAAATCCCTGGTCGTATATGCATAGGGGATAACCTCTTTAAAAGCGTTGTAATTCTCCGGATGAATGCCCGGCTGCAACAAATAATTATCCTCTGCCACCACCCGAAGCATCGGGATCGTGCACCCGTTTCGTTTTAGCGTTGTCTGGGCCTCCGTGCTCACCATGTAATTTATCAGGGCTTTGGCTGATTCCTTCATTTCGCTCTGTTTATTAATTCCTAAAGAACCGCCGAGCAATATTGACGCATTTTTCTTGTTCTTAGGGGCCGGCATCACATCCCATTTGATTTTATGGTCACGGAACTCATTCATAAAGAAATAGGTTGTCAGGATCATTGCCGCCCGCTCGCGCATAAACAAATTCTCGGCCATATGATTGCTGCCATGGGAAAAGATTGGAGATACTTTATTTTCATACATTAGGTCTACACAAAAGGTTAATGCTTCAACATTTTCCTTGCTATTTAACAACGATTTGCTGCGGGCTTCATCGAAAAATTTTCCGCCGTTCTGCAGCATAAAGACAGGAAAACGGTTAGAGGAAGCTGAGAAACAAAAGCCGTACTGCTGAACTAGCTCATTTCCACCCTCATCTTTGGTGCATTTTTTCGCAGAACCCAGCAAATCCTGCCAGTTTTCCAATTTGTATGGCTGTGGGATTTTAGCTTCCGAAAACATTTTTTTGTTATAACAAATAATCACCGGTGAAAATAAGAATGGCGTCAGAATTGTCTCTTGATTGACCGTGAACATTTCAAATAGCTTTGGATAACTATCTTTATCAGGCTGCAGGTGCTCAGGCACATACGGTTCGATCACATCTAACTTATCAATGGCCGCCAGCTGCCGGAAATGTAAATCGGACACCATAAATACATCCGGTCCCTGCCCGCGTTCAATCAATTGCGTTAAGGTATACACATAATCCGTACCTGGGAAAAGCTGCAAATCGACTTTGACGAACGGATTTAATTGTTCAAAGCGCGCAATAATTTCTTCAATAATTTCAATTTCATAAGAATCTGAGTACCAGCCAAGCTTGATGGTCTGCTTGGAGGTTTCTTCTGGAAGGGAAACCCGGTTTCCTTTTCCAGGAATTTTTTCAATTAATCCTTCATCTACTAGCTCTGCAAGTGCTTTCCTGATGGAGACTCTACTTAAATCATATTCTTTACTTAAAGTATTTTCCGGCAGGATAAATTCTCCGGGCTTCAGCCTTCCAGAAATGATTTCATCCTTTAATTCAGATAAGAATTTGTAATACTTAACTTCAAATTCACTTCGTCTCTTCAACACCGCATACCGCTCCTATACAACTTGATGATTTAATATTAAATGAGGTGAATCGGTTTTGCAAAATACTATTTTTATGATTTCTCAAAGTTTTCTGGATTTAACTTTTCATCTAAAAACATATAGGCTGACTGACGGATTTCGCTTGGAAAATCATGGCCCTCATTCCCAATCAGAGCTTTAAACTGCTGCCCCTCGCCTAAAAAGTCATATAATCGGTCCAGGTCAGAAACGGCCTTGGCGGCCGATTCCCAGTGCGGGAAGATCCTGTCATTTTGGCCAATCCAAAGAAAAAACGGCGTTGGCGCCACAAGTGCGGCAATTTCATTAAATTCAAACGGCACTTCTTCCTTAACCAGGAAATCGCTGACCTTTGGAATATGAGAAAACCAGCTGCGCCGGCCCCAGCGTTCGCGTTCAGGGTCACCCGCAAACACAGCAAACCCGCAGCTTGTGACAACAGCCTTCACCCGTTTATCGATTCCAGCCAAGAAGTAGGCATTATAGCCGCCAAGCGAATGGCCAATCGCTCCGATTTTATGTACACTGGCTATTTTCGCTAACAGCGAAACTCCATACATATGGTCCACAAGCATTTTTCCCACTGCAGACCACTCCGGATATTTTTCATAAAAGGAAGCAGTATGAAATGGCTCCTCGTTCAGCTGAACTCGCTCACCGGCTGTAATTGTATCAGATGCGAGGACAATATAGCCCCGTTGCACTAGTTCCAATCCATAGGTACGGTTTACTCTTCCGCTTGCAACAGTTACATCATCCTTCCCTTCATTGGAGGTTGGATGAAGAGCAAGAACGGCCGGCCGTTTCTTCGTTTTTTTTGTAAACAATTCGGCTTCAACATTAGCCGGGGTCAGCTCGGTCCCACCATCATCAGGAATCAGCAAATTCGCCGGCACCCAATCATGATTGGCAGATTCATAGGTTAAATGAATTCGAAAATGGTCCGGCTCTCTAACAATCGATTGAAATTCCACTTTTGGCTGGCCGGGGGTCGGAACCGGACCAATCGCATCCAGCCACCGCTCTAAAATATCGTTTCGCTTGGTTTCCCAATCTTTAATCTTCTGAATCCCCTCCATTAAGCGGGGAATTCCTTCTTCCTGCAGTTGCTTCAAGGTATAAGCCATCCTAGCGTCACCACTCTTTGTCAATTTACGATTCCACATTTATGCTCATGAGGCGGCTGCCTGAGCCATAATAAATTCGGCCCTTATGAAAGACCATGCCGCTGGTAGCACGGTTCTTCAACAGCACGTGAACCTCCGGCTCTTTTGGCTCTGGCCCAGTGATCTCAATTTTAATAATCGCATCATTTAATAAGCCATAAAGGGCTGTCTGTTCGGTGCTGCCGACAAAGCCCGTTCGAACAGGTGCGCCGTAGCCTGAAACATCTTTTTGATACAGAACTTTGCGGTTCTGAGGATCAAACACAAAATAAATCCCTTCGACAGTCAACCCGTGAACGAGATCCCGTCCATCCACAAACAACTGGGCGATTTCTTTGGAACCGGGAATCGGGCTGATTCGGAAACAAACCTCCTGCTTGGTCCAATCGAATATAAAGAGTTTTCCTTCCTGTTCCTTCGTGCTGGCACCACCAGGGGTTTCGATACTGGTTCCTCCGATAATATCACCAGAGCGCAGGACGCCAAGACATACCGTACTTTGATTCAGGACAATTGAAGTATGCGGGATAATTGTATTTGTCCGTGATTCAACATGATAGATTCCAAGGCCGCCTCCAGTCATTCCATAGCCCGGAAATCCGCCCCAAACAATATGGCTGCCGTCAGGATGGGCGGCTGCACATCGTGGCCGGTGAATTTCTAAATGCTCGCTGATCAGACTCGGATTTCTGCTGTGTTCCAAGTGTTGAATGGGCTTCTCCAAATTGATTTCATATATTTTTCCGCCAGCATAGGCAAACCCAATCAACTTCGTGCCTTGAACGGCATAGGCAGAAATATTCCCGCCGCCGCCTTTTTCCAGCACGGCTCCGCCAAAATTTGTTGATTGCTGGGCGGTTAAGTCATAGCGAAACAGCTGCATTGGATGCATTGAAGTTCCATAAATATAGCGATTGTCAGTAAAAATGAGAGTTGAAAGTGCAGCTCCCTCCGATTGGTACTGCAATGTAATTTTCTTAACGGAATCCTGCTGTTTTTGGATAATAAGATACCCCTCCGCCAAATGGTGCTCCAGCACCTGCCAGTGACCATCTCCATTCCTGTGGATTCGATTGAAGCCCTCTCCGGAATAAAAGGAGTCTGCAGCGTAGGAGGTAAGGTTGCAGCCGCCCTCAGAAAATTCATACCAAATCAATGATGCATTGACATCCTTTAATTCGCTAGCTTCCCAATGTCCATATACTTTTCCATCTTTGCCTTGATAGACATATCCTGCACCTCTTGTTCGTTCTGCGGGCGGGACAAGCGGTTTCCATTCCTTTGTTCCCGGATGAAAAGCAATGATATTTTTCCGCTCCGTGCCAATCCCGAGATACACCCAGCCATGCCTGTCAACAGCAGCGCTAGCTGGATACTTTTCCGTTTCATCCATTTGGCCGTGATCATGAATTGTTTTTGATTTTGGACAATATTGTAGAAGATGACAGCTTGGGTACGAAGTAAAATAAATCTGGCCAGTACGATCCTCAGCAAAGCTGAAACCAACAATCTCTTCGCTATTTTCTATCCATTGATAGTCAAAGAATTCCCCTTTGAACGGATCAACGACCATCAGCATTTTTCCTGCCCCAGTGTAAAACAGGCCGTCTTCACCGCTATAGGAAGCAAAGGGATAGTCTATATGCTGTTCCGGAAAGAATAACTGCCTGGTTTCTTCCGTTTCCGGGTCAATTATTAATAAAAATCCCTTTGCTGCAATCACAAATCGTTCATCGCCATCACGATTGATGCAGATAGCCGCCGTTCGGGATTCCTCTGCGTTTACCTGAATGCCGTGGTCCACGGCCAGTCTATTTGTCGTCATGATGATTCCCTCTTTCATGGACTTCAATGGGGAAGTCTTCCCGTTCTTGTTTATGTCTTTTATTTACTCTCGGCAGGTGATTTTTCCATAGAATAATAATTTGCTACTTTCTTTATTGCCGCAATGATTTCTTCGATATCCTGCTGCTTGTAAAATTCGCTCAGATTAATGCGGATGGCCGTATTCAAAATTTCTTCTGCGACTGGACATAGCCCTTTTGGATAATCCTGTGCTGACAAGCTGAAAGGGAATTGGCTGTTTAGATAAGCTTGCTTTTGCTGAAACATTGGCTGCTCGTAAAGCACCTTTGGGATGTACCCGGCCTGATTCGGAATTCCTTCGGCAGCAAGAGCGGCTGAGAATTCTTCGTTTGTACAGGAGAGAACTTCAGGGTTTATCCTAAACATATAGAACCAATACGTACAATAATCCTCTGCCGAAATGTCCATCGGGTAGAGGCCCTCGACTGCTCCAACCGCACTATTCAGCATTTCTCCATACTGATTTCGCGTTTCACAAATCCAGTTCAGCTTTCGCAATTGGGCAATTCCAACCGCACCTTGGAGCTCCGTCATCCGGTAATTCGGCGCCAAATAGTGAATATCGCGCGTTACCTTGTCATCGAGGCGCTGATAGTTTTTATCGGCAAATGCATGGGTACGGTGGTAATCCTGCTCGTTGCCGGAATTGACGGTGACAATCCCGCCATCGCCTGTCGAAATATGCTTAAAATCATTGGTACTAAAACAGCCATAATCGCCAATCGTACCTACTAATCTTCCTTTATATCTAGTTAAATAACTCTGAGCACTATCCTCGATTACCTTCAAGTTATGCTTCCCGGCGATTTCCATAATTGGATCCATATCACATGGATTCCCGGCCAAGTGCACAACGAGAATCGCTTTTGTTTTCTCTGTGATTTTTTCTTCTATTGATCTTGGGTCTAAATTATACGAATAGGGATTGAGGTCAGCAAAAACCGGAATGGCATTTTGATAGAGTATCCCGATGACAGTTCCCTGATCTGTGATGGGACTTGTGATAACCTCATCTCCTACTGTGACCCCTGCGGCTCCAAGGGCTACATGGATTGCTGCTGTTCCTGACGATGTCGCTACACTGTATTTTACACCATGCATGTTATTGAAATCTTCTAAAAATTTATTTACCTTTTTTCCAAAGTGATAGAAAAGAGTATTCTGATTAAGGGCTTCAATGAGTTCCTTTACTTCTTCCTCGCCGAACCGGTTTCCTGTCCCAAATGGCGTGTTTTTCGTCCTCGGTCCCCCATAAATCGCAAGCTGATTGGTTGGCATGATCACCCACTCCTCACAATTCCACTTTATTTAGCTGAACCTGCAATACTTGAGTTTCGCCTGGCAGGCCATATTTATAGGTAAGTTCGCGTTCTTCCTTGTCATCCGCATCAGTCATAGGAATCCAAACCTTCACATCCGGCAGTTCCGTAGCTCCTAGGACTTCCAGTCTGCCATTTGCAGAGAACGTCAGCGTCCTGCGGGCCCTTTCCCAATCATTAATTTGCTTGGAGGTCCAGAATGTAAATCCGGCAGTCCTTGCTTTCCTGACTAATTCAATCAGCGCCTCTTTGACCTTTGGTAAATGGTAGATGTGATGCTGATGGAACAAGAAATGCGCAACACCGTCCACCTGTTTGGCTTTTTCCAAAAATGGCTCAATAATTGTGGTATCTGCAAGCGAAGGGTGATTCATATCCTGCGTTAAAAAGCCAATCTCCAATACGTCGTAGAAGCGGTTTTGTTCATCTGCCAATGAAATTGGGAAGTACGGCTGGCACGTACCAAACAGAAAACCTACATTCCCTTTTTTACTTGGTCCTCTTGTTTGATCCGCCTGTATGCCATTCTTCTCACACCATCTGAACAGCTCCCCCCAGCCCTCAAACCGCGTATAGTGGTTTTTATTGGAGGTAAAATCGGTTTCATCCGCGGCTCTCTTTAACCATTCAAGCTGCTCCAGAAAGGCTTCTTCCGACCAGACTCCCTCTTCCGCCTCCAATGCATTATAATGAAGGGCTAACTCGTGACCGTCGGCTTTTGCTTTTTCATAGATTTCCTTACTGAATCCAGGGGCAATGATACACCAAGTGGTCTGGACATCCTCCTGTTTCAATACTTGCAATGTGGCTTCGGCGGCTTCATTGATGTTCATATCGCTGTCAAACGAAATCATCGCCATATGCTGAACCGAGGCAGGCCAGTACTCGAGTACGGGCAGGGTCAACCCTTTATCCAATGCGCGCCGGATTAAGTGTCCAAGGGTGACTTCCCTCCATAAATCGGCATAGGGTGTAAAAAAATAAGGCATCCCCGTTTCCGTTGTTTTCCGGTCCTTTTCCCAGTCTAATTCGAACCCGTCATCTGCCTTGAGAATTCCTTCATCCAGGTTAGCCGTTCCATCAGGAGCCGGGATTCCATCCTCTGTTACGGGCGACGTTCCCTGCTGTAGTCCGACAATCGTTTCCGGAATATTGATTGCCCAGCGGTCAACATATCCTTTTCCAACTGGTATTTGCAGAAGAGCTGCCGATTTCTGGTCATCGCCGCATAATTCACCCGTTTGTATTGCGGATTCCGTGTCAATATACTGCCAAGGATTTGCTTTCAGATAGCGAAGCGGGTCTTCCTGGCCGAATTCCGCTGGCAAAACAACATAACCGGCTTCCAATGGCGGCAGGTTTTTACACCCAAGCTCCTGGCTGAGAAGCTCCAATCCTCCGTAACTGATGATAATTCCTCCCGAAGCGGCGTAATCCAACAATGCCTCTTTTATGAGATGGTCCTCACTTGCAAGTCCGACAATCAATAAATCTACTGTATTAAATTTTGATATATCATCTATCGTTTGATAGGGTACTCGAGCATGTTCTAACACCTCGATTATATATCGTTCAAATATATTTTCCTGATGGGACCATCGCTGCAATTCTGCCTGCCCATCGAAAAACAGACCAATTCTGGCCATTTGCATATCCATCTCACCAACCTCCCCCTCTTTTTTGAAGAACATGTATTTAACCTGTATGCGAAAATCATAAACCATATTATTGGAAAGTTCAACGACTTTTTTGAATATTTCAGTTTTTTTGTTAAATAATTGGCATGGAGGCGATGATTAGGAGGGATATTCCCATAAAAAACAGCTTTGAGTTTTTCTCTCCAAGCTGTTTTTGTGCGGTATTTTGTAAACATTTTTCCAAAGGGCTCGCATACACGTTTTAGATAGACCTCTTTTTTCACTGCTGGCACATCTTCAGCACCGCTTCGGGTAAAATAGACCTTCTATTTTTACCGGTCGAGCACGCTTCACCACCCCTTCGGAAAAATCCACCCCTATTTATACCAGACTCACTCCCTCCACCAACGTCCTAGGCAAAACGCTTTAACCCCTCACTTAACAAAAAAAGAAAACTGCCTTATACCAAGGCAGTTTTCCATCCCTATCACAAACTTTTAAAAATCGTAATTATCAATATTATCCTTCGTAAACACCACCCGCTCCGGCAATAAGATAATGCCGCTGCGATCATCGGTATAATCATAGCCCTGAATGGTATTTGGCTCAATCTTCACGTGGCCGATGTTCGGTACATCAAACTCGTCGCCAACCTTTAAGTCCTTACCCTCGACTGTCATCAGATAGGCAACATAAGCAGCAAGCGCACCTTGCTTTTTGACATCCCACAATCCGAATTGCTTAACGGTTCCGCGTTTGACAAAGTCCCGCATAACGTTTGGTGTCGAGAATCCGGTAATCGCAATCTTGCCGGCTACGCCAAGGTTTTCAGCCGCTTGGGCCATGGCCGGCAGCGCAGTAGCATCCGGACAAATGACAGCGTCGATGTCAGGATACGTATTAATAATATTTTGACCGACAGTCAGAGATTTCTGGGCATCATTTTCGCCGAATTGGGTCGTTACAATTTCCCAGCCTGGGTGCTCTGCTTTAATTTTGGCCTTGGCAGCTTCAACCCATTGGTTTTGGTCTGTTACTGTTGGGCTAGAGTAAAAGAATGCAACCTTCGCATTGTCGCCAACCTGCTCAGCCGTCATCTCAATCAGCATGCCGCCCAATTGGTCTGGAGTCCCTTGGTTAATATAGAAGGAACGGTGCTCAGGGTTTACATCCGAGTCCCAAGTCAAAATCTTAACGCCGCGTTTTTTCGCACGGTCCAAGGCCTGGTTCAAGCCGTCAACAGAGGTGGAGGATACCATTAATGCCTTATAGCCCTGGTTAACAAAATTGTTAATGTACTTAACTTGCCCGGCAACAGACGCCTCACTTGGTCCATCGTAAGTTAAATCCACGCCAAGCTCCTTGGCCATCTCTTTTGCCCCTTCACCGCCGGAGGTAAAAAAGCCGACACCGGTCAATTTAGGGATAAAGGCCAATTTTACATTCTTTTTATCGTTTTTCCCGCCGCCGTCCCCGCTGGAAGACTTTTCTCCGCTGCTGCTGCAAGCGGCAAGGACCAGCAGCGCTGATAAAATAATGGTAAGCAGTTTCAGATAACCAGATTTTCTCATTACTCTACACTCCTTTTAAGGCTCTTTCACTGCAGCCTTTTTAATATGAAACTTTTTAAAAAGTCCCCAATTCGTTAATCGGAGTAACACGGCAATGATTAACAAAAATCCAATAACCACACTTGTTTCCTGGCTGGTCATACTCATCATCTGCAAGCCATACTGCATCATCCCAATTACAATACTTGCTATCCCTGTTCCGACAACTGACCCCTTGCCCCCTGTAATGCTCGTTCCCCCCAAAACAACTGCCGTAATGACAGGCAGAACGGCTTCCGTTCCAAGGTCGGACCTGGCGGAACTAAAGTAGGATGTCAAGATTAGCCCACTCACACCACCTCCCAAACCGGCTATAATATAAGACCAAATTAAGATTGATTTCACCCGAATCCCGCTGTAGCGGGCAGACTTGCTATTAATCCCCACCAGAAAAACCTGCCTGCCAAACCGGGTAAGATTTAAAATCACCGCAAAGAAAACCATAAAGCCTATAAAAAACAGGATAGGATTGGGCAGTCCGAATGTTTCCCCATTGGCCAGCGTCACAAACCCATCCGGAAACCCGCTGATTCCTTCATATCCGGAAGCACTGCTGCCACCGGAAATAACCAAAGCAATTCCCGAAAAAAGAAACATTGTTCCCAGCGTCACAACTAATGGCTGAACATTCGTCGTCGCAACGATCGTCCCATTAACCGCACCTGCACAAGCGCTGATCAATAGGGCAATCAGGACCGCCAGCCAAACATTAAGCCCATTCATCCACAGAACTCCGATGACAATGGAGGTCAAGCCAATCGTGGAACCAACGGAAACATCGATCCCTCCTGTAATAATCACGTACGTCATCGGTATCGCGGCTAGTCCAATGTAGACATAGTCATTCATGCTAAAAATCAAGTTTGTCAAATTTAAAAAATCAGGGTTCATCACTCCAAAGAAAATAAGTTCAAGGATGAGAAAAATGACGAGTGCGCTCTCCCACCTAAAGAGTGGCTTGATTCGATTCATCATCACTTTGAACCCCTCCTTCCGCTTCAGCCGTTTCCTTCTTTTTAAATTGGCTGTTTGCTAAAAAACTTTGGAACCTAGAGTCACTGATGACAATGACGAGCAATAAAAACCCGGAAATGGCGTTATTCCAGTACGCGGGAATTTTCAAATAGATCAACGAACTATTGATGGCTGTCAAAAAAATGGCCCCCAGTCCTGCTCCCAGCACAGTCCCGAGACCGCCGTTTAGGCTGACACCGCCAAGCACCGCCGCCGCAAGGACCTGCAGCTCCATCCCGCTTCCGGTTTGGTTTGGAACAAAGCCAATATTCATGACAAAAATCAGACCGGCAACCGAAGCAGATAGCCCTGACAGTACGAAGGCCAAAACCCTCACCTTAGAAACAGGAATCCCAATCAGCCTTGCTCCGTTGGCATTATCGCCGACAGCATAGAAGTAACGGCCAAACTTGGTCATCCTCAGCACCAAATAGGCTGCAACGAGAATCACCAGCCCAACCCAAACTGGCAATGGTAAACCGATCAATTCCGTTCCCGACAGCTTTTTAAAATAATTCGGAATGTCCTCAATCCACTTTCCGCCTGTTAAAATAATCATGAAGCCTCTTAAAATACCTAATGTGCCCAATGTCATAATGATAGCGGGAATTCTTAAGTAAGCCACTCCCAGTCCATTAAATAGACCGGCGATCAAACCGACGGCAAGAACGGCAGCCGATGCCGCCCAGCCAGAAACGCCGCTGGTTAACAGCAGGCCGCAAACCGCCGCTGACAGCCCCATCGTCGACCCGACCGAAACATCTATTTCTCTTGTTAATAGAACAAACGACTGGCCGACTGCCAAGATGAGTAAAATAATGGCGCTCTCCACCAGCAAAAGAAGGCTTTTTCCAGATATAAACTTGCTATTTACCATCCCTACAATCGCGATAAACACAACAATAAGGACCACAATCGAGATTTCCCGCTGCTTCATTATTTTTGAAAGGAGATTCATAGCGCCTTCAACTCCTTCTGGATCCCGAATGCTGCTGAAGTAATGGAATCGATGGTTAAATCCGCTTTGCGAATCGTTGTCGTCATCCGTCCTTCATGCATGACAAGGACCCGGTCGCTTAGCTGAACGATTTCTTCAGTATCGGAGGAGATGAGAATCACTGCCAGCCCCCTGTGCTTCAAGTCGTCGATCATCTTGTAAATATCTCCGCGGGCTCCGGCGTCAATCCCGCGCGTCGGTTCATCTAAAATAATAACTTTTGGACTTGTTTCCAGATATTTTGATAGAACAATCTTTTGCTGGTTTCCTCCAGATAAATTGCTTATTAACTGATTCGGTCCTGTTGTAAAAATTTTAAAGCTATTAATGGCTTGAGCGGCAATGTCTTTTTCTTTTTTAAAAGGGAGAAATAGGCTGCGAAATTTGGGAAGGATGGTGGATGTGATGTTCATTTGTATGGAGGCGATAGAAAACAGACCGTGCTGGTGGCGGTCCTCAGGGACGTATACCAAGCCCAGGTTGATCCGGTCACGCAAAGAATGTTTCTTAATGCTTTCCTTTTCTAAAAAAATATCTCCAGAATCTGATGGCTCCAGGCCAAAGATTGTTGCGGCGAGCTCAGTTCTGCCTGCACCGACGACACCGGCAATTCCTAAAATTTCACCCGGGTATAGGTCAAAACTGATGTTTTGAAACCGGTGTCCCGATAAATTTTTTACAGAGAGGATGGGCTCGGAAAGCTGACTCACCGAATGCTTCTCCTCCGTTCTTTCTAGCTGCGGAGCCAAAATTTCTATCTTTTCCGGCATTAGCCCTTCCAGTAATGTCTCATAAGTAAACTCGCGAACTGGCCCTTTAGCCGAGATGATTCCATCCCGAAGAACAGCAACGGTATCAGCCAGTTCAAAAATCTCCGTGAGGCGGTGGGTAATATAAAACACGCCAAGGCCTTCGCTTGTTAATTTTTTGATGGTGGAAAAAAGAGAATTGATTTCACTAAAGGTTAGGGTGGAGGTTGGTTCGTCTAGGATCAGAATCTTGGCATTTCGGATTAACCCTCTCAAGAGTTCAACTAGCTGCTGCTCCGCAATCGAAAGGCTAAGGCCCCGGCGGTTCAAATCCAAATTCCAGCCTAATACGGAGAGATAATGCTGAATCCGTCTCTCGCATTCGGCTTTATTCTCATGCAAACCAATGGTCACGTTTTCGCGAATCGTCATATTGGGGAAGATTAGTGGTTCCTGTGGGACTAGATAGATTCCATGTTTGTGGGCATCGGATGGCTGGTGAAACAATACTTCGCTCCCCTCCACTGCCATTTGCCCCTGATCGGGTCGATACAATCCCGTGATGATTTTCATTAAGGTTGATTTACCAGCACCGTTTCCGCCTACAATCGCAAAGACCTCCCCTCTATGAAGGGTTAAATCCACACCCTTTAATACGGGGTTCCCTGCAAATTGCTTGTATATTTGCCGGATATGAAGCAGCTGGTCATCCATTCCAATCACCCGCCTTGTCCGGTTATCACACTACTAATCTAAACATTTTTTCATGGCGGCAACTTTTGTCTCCGACCATTAAAACGCTTACAACACAAATATTAAATGACGAAATACCCATAGTCAATACGTTAATTTAAAATTATCTAAATATTTAAAATTAATTGACTTTTAATTTCACGCCCCCTATACTCAATATCAGAGTAAACATTTGTTACGTGAATGATTTTTTGTTGAAAGGTTGAGGAAGATGACGAACAATGATGCGTTCACTGAAAACCTCCTCGTTAAGGTTGCTTGGTATTATTACAAGGACAATCTCACTCAGACCGAAATCGCCGAACTGCTTCACTTATCACGAAACAAAGTTGTTCGTTTACTTGAGCGCGCCCGTGCCGAAAATATCGTGCAATTTCATATCCAAGGCCACGGGGTCCACTGTCTGGAAATCGAACGTCTTTTGGTTTCCGCTTTTAAGTTACCTCAAGCTTTTATCATTCCTACTCCAACTCATAATCTTAGCCGTTCATTGTCAAAAGCAGCAGCACAGTACCTCGAAAACAGTATTTCAAATAATAATTTGATAGGATTCGGATGGGGAGAGGCTGTTTCCCGAACCATCGAAGCTTTGTCAATCGATCCTGCAATCGAGGTGTCCATGGTCACTCTGACTGGCGGTGTTAACTACTATTTTCACAAGCGCGATTACTCCATGGAAGGCGGCCTTGATAAATTCAAAGGTGGAATCCATGTCATTCCGGCCCCATTTCTCGCCTCATCGGAAAGAATGGCGAAAAATATGTTATCAGAACCTTCAGTGGAAAATATACTTGATTTGGCAAGCTTGTGCCACCACGCCGTCGTCGGGATTGGCGGTTTGTCCGCTGATTCTACCATTATCAAGGAAGAGAAGATGACCCTTAACGAATTACTTTATATTAAAAACCAAAATGCGGTCGGCGATATTCTGGGCCAATTTTTTGATGCTAATGGCGAGCTTCTGGATTTGCCGCACCACAACAGGCTAATCGGCACCCATCTGCATACATTGAAAAAATTAAAAAATGTCATCGGCGTCGCCGGCGGTCCGCATAAAGTGGAGGCCATCTACGGCGCGTTGAAAGGAGGTTATATCGACACCCTGATTACCGATGAAGAAACCGCTGCTGCACTACTAAAAAAGGAGGCTGCTTTTTAAATGGAGTACATCCTGGTTTTTGATGCCGGCACAGGCAGTGTGAGAGCTGTTCTGTTTGACAAAACAGGCAAGCAGGTTGCCGTCTCGCAATATGAATGGACGCACTTGGAAGACCCGCGCTACCCGGGCTCGATGGATTTTGATGTAAACCGAAATTGGGAGATTATTCAAACCTGCATCTCCGAGGTGTTGGAGCGGTCTGGCGTTCTCCCAAGCAGCATTAAAGCCATCAGTGCGACAAGCATGCGTGAGGGTTTTGTCCTCTACGACGAAACTGGAAAGGAAATTTGGGCCTGTGCCAATGTCGATGCCCGGGCCATGGCAGAAGCCAAAGAGCTAAAAAACGGCGATCCCCTGCTTGAGAAACGGCTCTATGAATTATCCGGACAAACATTTGCCCTAGGCGCACTCCCCCGTCTTCTTTGGATTAAAAACAACCAGCCGGAAATCTATGAAAAAGTTGCCTATTTAACCATGATCAATGACTGGATTCTCTTCAAACTCACCAACAATCTTCAAGTAGACCCCTCCAACGGCTGCACCACCGGACTTTTTGATTTAAAAAATCGCACTTGGACACCGGCCATTACCGAAGCCTGTCAGCTGAAAAGCAACATCTTCCCTCCCGCAAACGAAGCAGGAAATCTACTCGGAACCATTCCCAAATCTATCGCTCATTCTACTGGACTTGCAGAAGGCACGCCTGTTTTTAGCGGCGGCGGTGATGCCCAGCTTGCATCCGTTGGCGTCGGCGCCACCCGCGACGGCCAGACCTTTATATGCGGCGGCAGCTTTTGGCAGCAGGAAATCAATATTAAGGAAGCCATAATCGACCCTGACTGCCGAATCCGTGTAAATTGCCACGCTGTCCCGGATTTATGGCAGATTGAAACCATCGCCTTCTTCCCCGGACTTGTCATGCGGTGGTTCCGCGATGCTTTTTGTGAACACGAAAAAATGGAAGCGCAGCAAACTGGACGCGATGCCTATGAAATTTTAGAAGAAAAGGCAAAGGATGTTCCTGTCGGTTCAAACGGCATTATTCCGATATTCTCAGATATCATGGATTATATCTCATGGCGGCATGCAGCCCCCTCCTTCCTTAATCTCACTATTGATCCCAATAAAACTGGCAAGAAAGAAATGTTTAAATCGATACAAGAAAATGCCTGTTTTGTGACCTATGGCAACCTGAAGATTGTCGCAGAAGTTACCGGCCATTACCCTTCGGAAGCTATCTTTGCCGGCGGCGCCTCTAAAGGGAAGCTTTGGAGCCAAACGCTGGCAGATGTGCTTGGGATTCCTGTTAAGATACCCGTTGAAAAAGAAGCTGCGGCCCTGGGTACTGCGATTATGGCAGGGGTGGGCGCCAGTTTGTTTTTAGATCTTGAGACTGCCATTTCGGAGTTAGTGAAGTGGGAACGGGTTCACTACCCAAACATGGATAACCATCGGCGTTATCTATTACTATATGAAAATTGGCGGAAGGTTTATGCCGAGCAGTTGAAATTAGCGGATTCCGGAAAAACCACCCACATGTGGATGGCACCCGGGTTGACAGTTTAATTTTTGAAAGGGGGTGAAACGGCAATGTTTCACGTGAACGAAGAAAATCTGGAATACCGGTATGGCACCCACGGGCCAAAGTACTTACGAAAAGGACCAAATGTGGATATGGGCGTGGTGCTGCTAAAACCGGGGGATGACCACGAAAATCACTATCATACGACCTGCGAAGAGATCTTCTATATCCTCGAAGGAGAAATGGATATTTATATAAACGGCGAGCCTGTCCACGTCAAACCGGGCGATATGCTGCAGGTGCGGCCATTCGAAGCCCATTATTTAAAAAATACTTCCTCTGTCGATTTCAAAGCGGTGTTTATTAAATCGCCGCATATCGGTGAGAGAGACACAGTCATTGTAGAAAACCCGAAAATGAAGGAGTGATTGTTGAAATGAATTGGGGATTTCAAAATAGAATGAGTCAGATCTTTCCGGGCGGCAAAGCCGTCATGCTGGCGATTGATCACGGCTACTTCCTCGGCCCCATCCACGGTTTGGAAAAACCGGGTGAAACCGTTCGCAGCCTGCTGCCTCATACGGATTCGTTATTTGTGACTAGGGGGACACTCGATTCCTGCATTCCTGCCGATGTGAATAAGCCCATGCTGCTGCGGGTTTCCGGCGGTCCAAGTGTGCTGAATGACCTTTCCAACGAGACGATTGTGACACCGATTAAGGAAGCCATCCGCCATAATGTCGTTGGGGTCGGAGTTTCGATGTTTATTGGCTCCAAGTATGAAACGCAGACGGTGGCGAATTTAGCGAATGTGGTAACAGAAGCCCATGAGTATGGAATTCCTGTGTTAGCAATAACCGCTGTCGGCCATGAACTGGAGAAACGGGATGCAAGGTTTTTAGGATTGGCTTCCCGGATTGCTGCCGAAATGGGTGCTGATATTGTTAAAACCTATTATTGTGAGGGGTTTGAGAAAGTTACAGGGACCTGTCCAGTGCCGATTGTGATTGCGGGCGGGCCTAAGTTAGAGACGATCAAAGATGCGCTGGAGCTTACGTATAATGCAATGAATCAGGGCGCGGCTGGTGTGGATATGGGACGCAATATCTGGCAATCGGAGTATCCGGAAGCGATGATTCAGGCGATAAACGGGATTGTGCATAAGGGGTTGAAGGTTGGTGAGGCGCTGGAGTTGTATGGGCAGTTAACTGGGGTGAAGGTGGGGTAAGATTGTTGCATTTATTGGTTTGGAGGGCAAAACCTTGCCCTCCTATTTTATCTTAGGTAGTTTTTTAAATTTGTTTTATTCTCTCTACATAATTTGGTCCACTCACGACATATTTCCGGGACCTCTCTACATAATTACCGGTCTTCACGACATTATTTGGAATAAATAGGTAATCTCTTTAACTTCATCTATTCTCTCTACATAATTTGGTCCACTCACGACATAATTTAGGGACCTCACTACATAATTTCCGGTCCTCACGACACTTTTTGGAATAAATAGGTAATTCCTTTAACTTCATCTATTCTCTCTACATAATTTGGTCAACTCACGACATAATTCCGGGAACTCACTACATAATTTCCGGTCCTCACGACATTTCCTGGAATAAATAGGTAATCTTTTTAACCTCATCAATTCTCTCTACATAATTTGGTACACTCACGACATAATTCCGGGAACTCACTACATAATTTCCGGTCCTCACGACATTTTTTTGGAATAAATAGGTAACTCCTTTAACTTCATCTATTCTCTCTACATAATTTGGTCCACTCACGACATAATTCCAGCTCCTCACTACAAAATATATCCTATATAAACCGACTACCCTAAAAGGATCACCCCCAGCATCAACGCCGGGATGATCTCACGCTGACCATCAGGCCTGAACGCCCCGAATTTTTCCGTTCCAATAGACTGCCCCTGCACACCTGAAGAACGTCCAAAAGATTAAATGGAAGATTCAATAAATTACACAAAAACATTCTCCTATCGGCAGAAAAAAAGCACCTAACCCGTCTGCAGGTGCCCCCCTTCCCGCGAAATTTATTTCGCTAAACTCACAGTTTCGGTCTTGAGTTTTTCCAATTCATTATCAGTTTAGTAAAGGACGGTGAAAACTTGGTGAAAGTGAGATCTTTTTTTAAAATTAATAGAAAAAATTGCTGCGTTAAATTACCCTATCTTTCCATTTGTCGATTATATGAAACTATTAGACTCGTCATTTCGTCTTTTAGAGTGATATAATTTTTCAAAAACAAGAAAGGAACTTCGAGCTTTGAAACGAAAGAGAAAAAGAATACGTATAAAACGAGTATTACCTTTATTAGTTCTCGTGATTACCATAGTGGTAATCTTTTATAATAAAATGAATTCTACTCCTACGAAACCAGCGATCGCAAAGGATGCTCCAATGCCGACTGAACTCAACCCGGTTGTGAAGGAGCAGGCCAATCAGCTAATCCAGCAAGCTGCCAAAAAAGGGATTGTGGTGGTCATTACGGACGGTTTTCGTAGTGCCGAGGAGCAGGACAGTTTATATGAACAAGGGCGTACCACAGAGGGATCGGTTGTAACCCATGCGAAGGGCGGCGAATCTTATCACAATTACGGGCTGGCGATTGATTTCGCGTTAAAGACGCCTTCGGGAGATGTGGTGTGGGACCGGGAATATGATCGGAATGGAAACTCAAAATCCGATTGGACCGAGGTCGTACAAATGGCGAAAAAGCTGGGGTTTGAATGGGGCGGAGACTGGGCTAAATTCAAAGATTATCCTCACCTGGAGATGAATTTTGGTTTAACGATTGCTGATCTGCAGAATGGGGAAAGGCCAGATTCGTCCTTGGTTGCGGGACCTAATCCAGGCGAATAGGTATTTTCACTATTCGCCCGCGGGTCGTTATATTTGGGTAGAAAAAATATTAAATATAATCATGTAAATAAAAGGAAAACAACTCCTTCATCTCGAATAAAATTAATAAGTATGATTATCGTTGAAAGGAGAACGTTCATGTCCAATACAATTATTGAAAGCGTTTACGGTAAATTACAGGGAGAACTGATTGATGGTGTTTATTCTTGGAAAGGGATTCCATTTGCAAAGCCACCGGTCGGCCCGCTTCGGTTCCGGGCTCCAGAGCTGCCAGATTCTTGGGAAGGTGTTCGGGATGCTACCTCCTTTTCACCGGTTGCAGCGCAAACTCAAAAAGAAATAATGGAGTTCTTCGGGAATGACGTCTCGAATGTGAGTGAGGATTGCCTATACCTAAATGTATGGTCACCGGGAGCAGATGATAAAAAACGTCCCGTAATGGTTTGGATTCATGGTGGTGCTTACGTTACTGGATCTGGATCCGGCCATTGGTATGACGGTACTTCGTTTGCAGCTCAAGGCGATGTCGTTGTCGTGACAATTAATTACCGGTTGGGAGTTTTTGGCTTCCTTCACCTTGGCGAAATTGGCGGAGCTGAATATGCCACTTCCGGGAACTGCGGAATCCTTGATCAGGTAGCTGCACTGCATTGGGTGCAGGAAAATATTGCGGCATTCGGCGGCGACCCTAATAACGTAACAATTTTTGGAGAATCGGCAGGAGCCATGAGTGTCGGGGTATTGCTTGGATTCCCTTCTGCTCAAGGACTTTTCCATAAAGCAATCCTGCAAAGCGGTGCTGCAGCAAACGTTCATCCTGCTGAAACCGCAACAAAAGTGGCGGGCGCCATCCTTGCAGCTTTACAAGTAGACCCTGCTAATCTAGCAAAATTGGAGGAATTACCTGTTGATCAGCTGCTTCAAGCTGCTGATGTTCTCCCGGCAATGAGCTTGGGACCGGTTATAGATGGCGTATCTCTGCCAAAACATCCACAACTGGCGATAGCAGAAGGTTCAGCAAAGGATATACCGGTTTTAATTGGTACCAACAAGGATGAATTTAATATTTTCAGTGCCTTTGACCCCGAGTGGAAGGATGCAGATGAGGCAAAGGTCAAGGCGATTTTTGAAAAAACCTTTGGACCGCTCGTGCCTCTTATTGCAAACTTTAATCCTGAACCACTAAGCCAAGATCTATTCAATAAACTGCTGACCATTCATATTTTTACATACCCTGCGCAAAAACTGGCAGAGTTGCAGGGTAATCAGGGTGCGCCGGTTTGGATGTATCGCTTTGATTGGGAGACACCGGTCTTTGACGGCGCCCTTAAGGCAACACATGCATTAGAGATTCCATTTGTCTGGAACACATTGGATAAACCAAATACAACAAACTTCACGGGCTCCTCTCCTGAGCGGCAGAAGGTATCGGATCAAATGCATCAGGCTTGGATCAATTTTGCACGTAACGGTAACCCTAATACTGATGCCCTTCCTTCGTGGCCAAAGTATGATTTGAACTTCAGGCCAACCATGATTTTCAATCTGGAGAGTTCGGTGGTCAATGACCCTAACCGGGCCGAACGGTTGATTTGGGAACAGGCGGCAACGGTAATGAAATCGTAAAAATTAAGGTCTAGCCGGGTAGAAAACCGGCTAGACCTTGTTTATTTTTAGAGCGTTCCTATCAATCAGACTTCCAATCATAATGCCTATTAGGTAGCGAAACAAATCTACAAAAAGAAAACCATGCCCCAAAATCAGCGCTCCGAGCACTGTCCCCCGAATTTGATTGATCCAGTCGGCCTGATATAATTGGCTGAATTCAATTCCGAAACTAAATAATAGGCTAAGTATAATGGCGTTAAGGATACTTTTCCGAATAAATAAGAAGCGACAGGCAAAATAGACCATCATCGCCCAAAACGCATCCCCTGCGTTTTCCGCTATAAACGAAGGCAGAAACTGGCCGTATTTTCTGGAGGAAAGCCCTAGTAAAATGACAATTATGATCGTTATTAAATAAATGCCTCTTTTCGAATTCAGTGGAGTCCACCCCCTCGAAATAAATATTACGCTTTCTTCCATTTTTAAGCATCATATGTTACTTTCTTTTTATGAAAAAATCGTCTTTGAAAGAGGGATAATGATTAATATTTTGTGGGATTTTGATGGAACGCTTTTTGATACATTTCCAGCACTTGTTGAAGGATTTATACAGGTAGCTGGGCAGGAGCTAGAACGTAGTGAGGTGTTAAAATGGCTGAAAAAGGATTCGAAAACGGCCTTTAAACATTATGGAATTGACGAGAGCCGGAGGAGTGAGTACCAAACGTCTTTTAATTATTTTTCCAAAAGGATCAGCAAGCCATTTGATGGCGTTGAGGGTGCATTAGCAGCAGTCGAGAACAATGTGATTGTAACTCATCGCGATAAGGAATCTACCCTTTATCTGCTTGAGAAATATCGTTTATTAAAATACTTTAAGGACATTGTATCCGTGGAAGAACAAGGGTTTACCAGAAAGCCTCATCGTTCTTCATATGAATATGTCCTTAAAAGCCATCATATTGATCTGGTGGTTGGGGACCGGGACTTGGATTTAATTCCCGCACAAGAATTAAAGATTAAAACCTGTGCCTTTCAAAATCGTAACATTGAGGCTGATTTTCATATTGAGAGCTATGCGGACTTTATTTCTATGGTACTTAATCAGCTGTAGGTGATGAACACCTTACCATATGAGGACACTTCCCTCGGATTTTTCTATCAGTTTGTCCTCATGAACCCTGTTATGACGACTCCCCTCTCGGATTTTTCTATCCTTTTGTCCTCATGAACCGAGAACTCCTTAATCAGCACTTCCAGCCTCTTCCCCAATCGGCTGATTTCCGATTTTGGGCGTAGCTGCAAAATCCGTTTTTCCTGTTTCCCAATCGAAACCTTGCTCTGTTGTGCCCGTTGACATTAGTGGCTGTTCAATTCCGCTTTTACCTGAAGTTTGAATCTTTTTATTAATAGGAACCATTTTTCAACCTCCAATTTGAGTTTTTCATATTATTTTCTTGATCCCCATCACCTATACCGTTGGGCATGCTGTTCATATTTTTTTAATGCAGGGTTAACAATTTGCTAACATCTATAACACTGTTTATTAACATCGTAACGTTATAGTAAGTAGTAGAGGGGATGGCAAGCGTGGCCATCACGGTATTTGGCGTAGGTGGAGCCGATACTTTAATTGTTCCTGTCTTCCAATGTGAAAACGTAAATCCTTTTATGAACTTGTCCCTAAACCTAAACCAATTTATTTTTGTAAAAGCAAATGGCTCAGTTGACTGGGTCATTTGCTTTTCTTTTCTCCCAAAAAGCAAGTTATTAGCAAACCCAACCTCAAAACATTAGAAATATAGTAAAATTCAGGTAATGGATTATTGCTCGAAAGGAGGAAACTCCACCATGCCAGATTGGTCGTATCACACTATCTTCAAGCCGATTCTTCATAAACTGCCGCCATCGTTTAGCCGGGAGTTTATTCACCGCGGGATGAGCATGTTATCGTCGTCGAGAATTGGGGAGGTGTTAATAGAATTTCTTGGCCACATGGCCCCTTCGAAAAAACTCGCGAAAACCTTGTTCGGTGTTCAATTTTCTTCGCCAGTTGGGCTAGGCGGCCAAATCGATCCCCAATTATCGGGACTGAAAGCTTTTCAGAACCTCGGCTTTGGCTTCATTGAGATTGGCCCGGTTTCGATAAAGGGTTCAGCAAGTTCAGAAGAACTCCATCTAGACCCAAAACAGGAAAGTATATCGAGAAATCCAAATTTTTCGATAAAGGTATCTACAGTTAAGAAACAGCTGCGCTCTGTGAAGAAAAAGGAGGTACCATTTTTTATAAGGGCTGCAGGAACGTATACTGAAATAGAGCAGATTTGCGAAGAACTCCTCCCTTTTAGTGATGTGTTTATTATCAAAAGCCATTCGTTTGAATCAGCCAACCAATATCATCTTTTTCAAAAAAAATTAAATAAACCAGTTATTCTGTCTTGTTCAACGGAACAAATTGAAAAACTAACAAACTGTCAACCAAGTGGAATACTCCTTGAAGGTAATCCTTCACCTGATGCTCTTGCTGCTGTATGGAAAACAGTTGGTGACGACGTGCCAATTATCATATCAGGCGGGATCCGCGAGCCGGCAGATGCGGTGAAATTATTAGAAAACGGTGCATCCCTTGTCATGTTAGGCTTTGAATATGTATTTGCTGGACCTGGTCTCCCTAAGCGGATCAATGAGGCGTACTCCAACACGTTCCCGAAGGAATCAGAGCCCGCGCTAGGATGGCTTTGGTATTGGCTATTTGGGTTGGCCATTACCATTGCGGGATTCATCGCCCTATTTTTCAGTATGACAGCGATTATCCTTCCATACGACGAGGATTTTTTAGGCATCCTGCGAGGCGACATCGTAAATTTCAATCCTGCCATTTTATACTTCATGGCGCACGATCGGATGACCCTTTCCGGAACGATGATATCGGGCGGAATCATTTACATGCAGCTGGCGAGGCATAGCATAAGAAATGGTCTGCATTGGGCCAGAAAAGCAGTGAATATCGCTGGGATTATTGGTTTCCTTGGAATTTTTTTATTTATCGGATATGGGTATTTCGATTGGCTTCATGGATTGTTTTGGCTGATTTTATTACCTTTATTCATTTTTGGATATGCAAAATCAAGAAATGCAATTGAAGCGCCATCAAGCACCAACCTTTACAATCATCGATACTGGAAATGGAGCTTAATTGGACAGCTGGCATTTATCGTATTAGGGTTTGCTTTAACTATTGGCGGGGTTGTCATCTCCGTCATTGGCGCATCCAGTGTCTTTGTGCCGACTGACCTAGAATATATATGTCTTACACCGGAATTGCTGAATGAATTTAATGAACGGTTGATCCCTGTTATCGCCCATGATCGGGCCGGGTTTGGCAGTGCCCTGCTGAGTGTAGGACTGCTTGTCTTGATGCTCGCCTTATGGGGGATTCGCGAAGGGGAACGCTGGGTCTGGTGGACTTTTACAATCGGGGCCATACCCGCCTTTGCATCGGGTCTTATCACTCATTTTATTATTGGCTATACCGATTTTATTCACCTATTACCGGCTTATTTTGCGGTTATTCTGTACATGATAGGAGTCATTTGTACTGCGCCGTTTTTATTAAAAAATAAACATGGGGACGATACTCATGCTTCTGATGCATAAGAACCGTCCCCGCGCGTCTAAACGCAAGTAAACGATTGAATTTGTCGTAAGGATATTCCGGAATACATCCATCTAAATCCAGTCCATCGGTACCCTGCGATTGAGTTACGGCCGACAAATATTGGATAGAACCAAAATTGGTCAAAACCTCTTAGCCATATATAAGTGAATCTGAATAAGCATCTTCTAATACCGCCTGGGTCAACTGCAAATGCTTGCGCTTGCTGTTGTGTCTGTGTAGGAACAAAAGATGGCGGTGGTGATGTTGGCGGTCCCGCTTGCGGACCTTGACCTGGAGGCGCCGATGGCAGTCCTCCTCCTGGGCCTTGACCTGGGGGCGCTGTTGGCGGTCCCCCTCCTGGACCTTGACCTGGTGGTCCAAATGGTGGTAAAAAGCTAGGGATTCCTGACGACGGTCCCATTGGCGGAAAAAATTGGCCAAATTGTCTCTCATAAGGGTTTATCTGGTAATAATACTCCTCTGGAAATGGAGTTGAATACACATGAATTTCCTGAGTATATGGATTGTTATAATACATAGGCATAGGATTAAGATACATAAAATGCACTCCTTTCTTCTAAAACTTACATCATCATATTCTTTAGTCATTGACCTATAAACTTGTTCTCTCAAAAATGGGCGTAACCTATAAAAATGTTATTCACTCCCGCGATATTTGTCCCAATCAGTAATCACACAGAAATAAATATATATGTTAAAATTTTTGAAAGAGGCATATCTTTCCAATGGGTATCTGCCTTTTTACAAATGAAGGAGGTTCACCTATGAACACGTGGCTAAAAAACGGCTTCTCCATATCTACCAATAAAGAGTATTTAGATATTGAAACAATCCACAATTTTTTAAGCGAAGAATCCTACTGGGCATTGGGCCGGCCAAAGGAAATCATCAAAAAGTCGATTGACAATTCTTCTTTATGTTTTGGAGTTTTTAAAGGGGATGTCAGCAAAGGCGATGCAGAACAAGTTGGTTTTGCAAGAGTCGTATCCGATTTAACGATATTTGCGTATCTCGCTGATGTATTCATTGTGCCTGAATATCGGAGATTAGGCTTGTCCAAATGGCTAATGGAGGTCACCACCAACCACCCAGAGTTGCAAAATGTCCGCCGGTTTATGTTAGTCACCAATGACGCTCACACTTTATACAGCCAATACGGTTTCGAACCGATTGATCACCCAGAGCGGTTTATGCAAAAATTTCGCGGCTGATACATGGAGACAGTTCTCGTGATTCAACTTCAGTAGAATAGGAGATTTCTATGAAAAAAATAAACTTTTCAATTGTGGATGTTTTTTCGCAAGGGAAATATACAGGGAACCAACTGGCTGTTTTCAAAGAAGCAGGACATTTATCAGACCAGGAAATGCAGCAAATGGCGAAAGAAATGAATTTTTCGGAGTCTACTTTTATTCTATCTGACCAAACAATAGATGGCGGCTTTGATGTCCGTATCTTCACCCCTAATGAAGAGGTTCCTTTTGCCGGTCATCCAACGCTGGGAACAGCCTATGTTATTCAACATGAACTATTAGAGGAACCGACAGAAACACTTAAGCTAAATTATATGGCTGGCCAGATTCCCGTCACGTTTGATTCAAACGATGACCTTATTTGGATGAAACAGAATAAACCTGCCTTCGGCAAGATATTAGAGACAGACACAGTTTGTGGTGTCTTACAGATTGAGAAGGATGCCATTGATGAGCGGTTCCCCATTCAGGAGGTTTCCACTGGGCTTCCTGTCATTCTTGTCCCTTTGAAAAGTCTGAACGCCGTCAAAAGAGTTAAGGTCCATTTAGAAAAATACTATAAGTTGATTGAGAATACGGACGCAAAATCGCTTATGGTATTCGCCCCTGAAACGTATCATCCGGAAAATCAGGTAAATGTCCGTGACTTTGGAGATTATTATGGGATGCCGGAGGATGCTGCTACGGGCAGCGCAAATGGATGCTTAGCTGCCTACCTGGTAAAATACCAATTTTTCCAAACAAGTGAAATCAATATACGAGTCGAACAAGGATATGAAATGAACAGACCATCTTTATTGTTTTTAAAAGCAGATGAGGAAGACGGAGAAATCAACATTTCCGTTGGAGGAAAGGTTGAAAAAATCGCACAGGGTGAATGGCTGGTTTGACACATGGGGACGGTTCACATGCCTCTGATGCATGTGAACCGTCCCTGTAATTCACTTGTGAATTAAAAGTTCTTGTTCTCTTTCTCTTGAAATCCCTGCTTTAAGAATTGCATCCTGCCTGGTCTGTAACCAGTCATAAATCTCTTTAATCGTCTCCTCCAGCGGCCGGAAGGTAAGGCCTGCATTCACTGCTTTTTCGATATTGATAGAAAAAGAGCCTTTCCACGGTTCTGTTTCTCCCTCTAGCGGGAAGAGCTCGGGAACCCATAGCGGCATTTCCGTCCATGGCTGCACATTACGCTCCAGCAAAAATTGCTCATCTGCCCATATCCATTCGCACTCGCTATTGGCGACAGCTTTACAGGTCTCCAACAGCTCTTCCATTGTCAATTTATCATTCGGGCCCGTCACGTTAAAAGTCCCTGCTTTTCTGCTTTCCGCCATATCAAACACCCATTTGGCAATATCTTTAATATCTATCAGTTGAACAAGACGGTCCGGCCTCCCCGGTACCAATACTTTTCCTCCTTGTGCCACACGCTGAATCCAATACGGAAGCCGATCCGTGTAGTCAAACGGTCCGACAAGCTGCCCTGCTCTTATATTCAACACACGTCCCGGCCAATGTTTCTCCGCTTCAGCCTCACACAAGACCTTCAAGGCACCGTAATGCTCATAAGGAGACTTACTTCCTTCCTCAACAGACCTTAATTGATCAGACGACAAAGTTTGCAGATGGTAGTCTTCAGCAAGATTAAGCGGAATCCAATCTTTATATACAGAGATACTTGATATATACGTATAATGATAGATATTATCCCCCAGTATATCTGCGATTTTTTGAATCTGCTTCGGAATAAACCCACATGTATCCATTACCACGTCCCACTGTCTATTTTTCAAAAGGGAAACATCCCCGTCTCTATCCCCTGCAAGCTGCTCCACTTCAGGAAATGCCTCTTTGTTGTTCCCGCGATTAAATAAACTAATTTCGTGGCCTCTTTTCAAGCCTTCCTCCACCAACGCCCTTCCTAAAAAACGAGTCCCGCCTAATATAAGAACCTTCATCCCTTCTCCCCCCATTCCATTTAACTTCTTTCCCTTATATAACGATATATATTTTGTTAAAAGATATGGGGAGTATAAAAAATTTATACTTTCTACGTCCTTGTTAAATCATCATGCTCTAATTTCAAGGCTTGACTCCTAATATTCTACGGAAAAATCTCTGTCTTGGGCAGCAATGTTTTAGCTAAATTGGTCTGCTCAATGTTTTTTAGTCTCCTTCAATTGGCAAAATGTATCGATAAGGTACAGGTGATGATAACACAGTTGAAGTGTTAATGTTCCCAAAAGGAATTAACCGATCGATTAATAGCCTCATTCCAGTCATGTTTGAAACAGCTACCTTTAAAAAATAGCTTACTTCCCCCGTGACACGGTGGCACTCAATAATTTCCTGCTCCCTTTTAATGAATTCTTCAAATTCTTGCACGGATACTTTAAGTCCGCCTACTTGAATAATTAACAAAATCTCTCTCCCAATCGCTGGCAAGGAAATTCTCGCACTGTATTCTTCAATAATCCCTTTCTCTTGCAGACGGTGAAGACGCTCTGAAACGCTTGGCCTGCTTAACGCTAATTCTTGCGATAAGTCACTGATCGTCATTCGAGCATTTTTTTGCAAAAGTTTTAATAGTTTAATGTCTAGTTGGTCCACTCAAATACAGCACCTTTCAATATGAATATAAATACTCATTATTTTATACGAAATAAATACATTTTAATAATATTGCATTCATTTTGTTATGTAAAATTCATATTTTATCTTTTATTATTTAATTATCCATTTACGCAGTTTCGTTCATGTTGTTAGGAAGCAGGTGATTTAATAGTGAAAAAGTCAATAGAGATCTTGTTAGGATGTCTGATAACAAGTATTGGGGTCATCCTTTTAAAACATTCCAATATCGTTACAGGAGGCACGGCTGGGCTCTCATTAAGTGTTGCATATCTTTTCAATCTTCCATTTGCAGTGATTTTTTTCTTAGTGAACATCCCTTTTTATGTTTTTTCAGTTTTTAGAATGGGTTGGAAGTTTACTTTATCTACTGTTATTTCCGTTTCAATTCTGACTTTCATGACAGGGATGGACCAATTCCTTCCACATTTTTCACTCCCCATTTGGATCGGTGCCATTTTAGGCGGGTTTATGATTGGAGTAGGTGTGACAATCCTGTTTATGAATGGCGCTTCCCTAGGCGGAGCTAATATTCTTGCTCTGTATCTGCAAAAGCGATTTCACTTTAATCCAGGGAAAGTAAACTTTCTATTTGACTCCATTGTTGTAGTTTCCAGCATTTACGCTGTCGGACTGGTAAGAGGGTTATGCTCCATTTTGTCTATTGCGGTAACAGCAAAAGTAATTAGTTATTACAAAAATGATATTGCCAACAGAAGCCAAGCAGCAGAAAGAAAGAAATCTACCCCACTCATACAGCTGAATCGCAAGCAGCAGTTTCCAGATAGTGTGTAAAAAACTTGAATCTATGAAAAATAGGGTTAATCCAAAAGCGCTCCATTACTTTTGAATGATCCCTATTTTTCTATATAACCGGACCTATAGAGACTTTCTATATAAAGTCTTCCGATGAAGTGCCCCCTTATAAATTCAGCTTGCTCCGAACTGTTTAGTGCCCTAACTGGGAGTAGAACCGATTTCCAACTGGTTAACTGTTCGCCGAATATTGGAAATACTTTTATGTTTTAAGTGCCCAATTAGGTTGTTATAATGATGGGTATGATATATTAGGAGGATTTGCCGCAATGACCACATTTGAAAAATTAAAGCCGATTATTGCAGATCAACTGGGTGTCAAAATGGAGGAGGTCAGACTTGACGCATCCTTCAAGGATGACTTCGAAGCTGATTCACTTGATATGGTGGACCTGACGATGGAGATTGAAGATGAATTCGCAATTGAAATTAGTGATAAAGTGGCATCGACGCTTCAAACTGTCGGAGATGTCGTGAACTTTATTGAAAAAAATCGTTAACAGTGAGGCGGATGGACTAAAAGCAGACGGACACTTAACCGGATGGCTGATGGCATCCGCTTTTTGCATACATCGGATATTGAAATCTATCGGTTTTTCTAAAAAAAGCAGCCCTCAAGACTATAGTCCTCGAGGGCTTCCAGAAATAATATAAAAGGGGGTTTTGAAAAAGTCTGTTTTAATAGTAGCGCATTATTCTTAATTAATCCTTAACATTTTGCATCTTTATTTATTAATTAATTCCGTACCATATGAGTTATCGATCCTATGCGCATCAATAATCACTTCCAACTCTTAGTACCTATCAACGGCTGCTTTCAACTTCCCCATCTGCATAAGAACAGTCCCCTGATTCAACTTATAGGATAATAAACGCGAATACAATCGCAAGAATAATACGATAGTAGGCAAATGTCGAAAGCCTTACTTTGTCAAGCAGTTTTAGGAAGCCGATGCAGGATAGCAATGCGACTACGAAGGCTGTTAAAAAGCCGATGATAAAGGTTGTGATGTCTCCTGAAGTGATGGCATCCATATTTTTCAATAAATCTAATCCTGTTGCGCCAACCATAATAGGTAATGCCAGAATAAAGGAAAATTCTGCTGCCGTTTTTTGGCTGGCACCCACTAATAATCCCCCGGAAATGGTGGAACCCGCTCTTGAAAAGCCAGGCCAGACTGCTAAGCATTGAAACAGGCCAATATATAGGGCCTGCTTATAAGATAATTGATCAATGGTGTGTGCCGTAACTGTTGTGTTCTTTTTGTCCGCATAAATTAATAATAAGGCACCGACTACTAACGCCACCAAAACGACTGTTGTCGAAAACAGGACGTTTTTTATAAAATCGTGGAGGACGAAGCCTACGATCACTGCCGGCAGAACCCCTAAAAATACGTGAAGAAGATTTAGTTTCGTTCTGTTGTTGTCCCTTATATTTAAACTCTTAAAGTCTAAAAGTGAAAAAAATCTCCTCCAATATAACACGACAATCGCTAGGATTGAACCTAATTGAATGACAACTTCAAATGTTTTCGCCCGATCTCCTTCGAACCCCAATAGATGCCCAGCTAAGATGAGATGCCCTGTTGATGAAACGGGAAGATACTCTGTTAACCCTTCTACGATTCCCATTATAAAAGCTATGACGTGCTCACTCATAAAAAAAGTTCCTCCTATATTAAATGCTACCTATTAATAATACCTGTTAATGCCTTAAAAACAGTATTAAGTTTTAGTAAATTTTTTAAACAAAACAAAAGGACGGTTCTCATGCTTTTGATCATGAGAACCGTCCCTTTGTATCATTAATGACCGCCAAGGTAGGCTTTTTTGATTTCTTCGCTTGCTTGGAGCTCGGCGGCAGTGCCTGAGATTTGGATGCGGCCGGTTTCAATGACGTAGGCCCGGTCAGCGACGGATAAGGCCATGTTGGCGTTTTGTTCAACGAGCAGGACGGTTGTTCCTTCTTTATTAATCTGCTCGATAATGTTAAAGATTTGTTTAACAATCAAAGGTGCCAAGCCCATTGAAGGCTCGTCCAACAGCAGCAGCTTTGGCTTGGCCATGATGGCCCGCCCCATTGCCAGCATTTGCTGTTCCCCGCCGGAAAGGGTTCCAGATAGCTGCTTGCGGCGTTCCAACAGCCTTGGGAACAGTTCGTAGACTTTTTCCATATCCTTGCGAATTCCGCTGGCATCCTTTCTTGTATAGGCGCCAAGCTCCAAATTTTCCTCTACTGACATATTGGAGAACACCCGGCGTCCTTCAGGTACTTGAGAAATTCCAGCCTTCACAATCGCTTGAGGGGCCAATCCTGAAATCTTTCCGCCTAAATATTCAATCGTCCCTGATTTTGGCTTAAGCAGTCCGGATAAGGTTTTCAGAAGCGTACTTTTCCCTGCCCCATTCGCCCCGATTAAGGTCACAATTTCGCCTTCTTTTACTTCTAATGAAATGCCTTTAAGTGCTTGAATGTTTCCATAAAATACATTTATATCATTGACCTTAAGCATGATCGTTAGAAACCTCCTCTCCCAAGTAAGCCTCGATGACCTTCGGATGACTCCGGATTACTTCTGGTGTACCTTCTGCAATCAGCTGGCCATGGTCGAGGACATAGATCCGTTCACAGATTCCCATGACAAGCTGCATGTCATGTTCAATTAATAAAATCGTCAGGTCAAACTGTTTCCGAATAAAGGCTATCAGTTCCATTAATTCGTGGGTCTCCTGCGGGTTCATCCCCGCTGCAGGTTCATCCAGCAGTAACAGTTTCGGACCGGCCGCTAACGCCCGGGCGATTTCCAATCTCCGCTGCTGCCCATACGGTAAATTTTTCGCCTTTTCATCTTTAAATCTTTCCAGGTTAAAAATTTTTAAAAACTCGAGCGCTTTTTCCTCCATCTTTTTTTCCTCGGAAAAATGGGAAGGCAGACGAAATATAGAACTAATAATGGAGTTTTTCGCTAACGAATGATAGGCAACCTTTACATTGTCTAACACGGATAATTCACTAAACAGACGAATATTTTGGAATGTTCGGCTGATCCCGCTTTGGGTCACCTTGTAGGGAGGCAGTCCGTTTAGCCGACGCCCGTTAAATACAATCTCGCCTTCAGTTGGTACGTAAACGCCTGTTAACAAGTTAAAGCTAGTCGTTTTTCCGGCACCGTTCGGTCCAATTAAGCCAACTAGTTCCCCTTGTTTAAGTTCCATATTAAAGCCGGAAACAGCTTTTAATCCGCCGAACTGAATGCCAGCATTTTTTACTTCCAAAAGCGCCATGCTAATTGCCTCCTTTCGCAGGTTTCCACTTGAATAAATCTGTGACTTCACGCGTGCCCATCAATCCTTGTGGACGGTAAAGCATCACGATGACCAAAACTAAGCTATAGATAATCATCCGTGTTTCCGGATATTGCGCCAAAAATGCTGATATAACGGTTAATAAAATGGCCGAAATCACGGATCCGGTAAGGCTTCCAAGACCGCCTAAGACAACAAAGATGAGAATATCAAAGGATTTTAAGAAACCGAAATTTCCCGGCTGGATGATATAGAAATTATGTGAATATAAACCGCCTGCAATTCCGGCAAAAAATGATCCGATTGCAAAAGCAAGAACTTTATAAAACGTGGTGTTGATTCCCATCGCATCGGCGGCAATTTCATTTTCGCGAATCGAAATACACGCCCGGCCGTGCCTAGAATTCGTAAAGTTCGTGATCACCAGAATGGTAATGATCAGACAGACAAATGTAACGGTCCAAGTCGTCAGATGCGACACCTGCATACCAGCTGCCCCGCCTACATATTCAATATTAAATAAAGCAATTCGAATGATTTCTGCAAAACCAAGAGTAGCAATCGCCAAATAGTCACCGCGCAGTCTTAGCGTCGGAATGCCGACAATCAGACCGGACAAAGCGGCAATCACCCCGCCAATGACAACGGCAAGAATAAATGGCAGCTCTAATTTCATCGTGGCAATCGCCGAAACATATGCTCCGACTGCCAGGAAACCAGCATGGCCGATTGAGAACTGACCGGTGATGCCAATGACCAAATGGAGACTGACTGCCAAAATAATATTAATGGCAATGGTAATGAACAAATTACTGTAATAAATATTTATGAATCCTGAGCCGATGAAAAATTGAACGACTACGTACACAACCGCCGCCAGAATCAGAAATGCCCAAAATGATTTTGATTTCTTCATTATTTTTCACCTATACTTTCTCTCTTGTATTTTTCCCAAAGATGCCGGATGGTCTGAAAATAAGGATGAGAATCAAAATGACAAAAGCGGCTGCATCTCTCCATAAAGAAAATCCTGCGGCACTGACGATCGACTCGATGACACCGAGGAAAATTCCGCCAACCATCGCTCCAGGTATACTGCCGATGCCCCCCAAGACGGCGGCAACGAACGCTTTTAACCCGGGAATCACACCCATAAGCGGTTCAATTTTTGTATAATATACACCAAACACGACCCCTGCTGCCCCTGCTAATGCTGACCCAATGGCAAACGTGAAGGAAATCGTTTTGTCAACGCTTATTCCCATTAAGCGGGCCGCGTCCATATCAAGAGAGACAGCACGCATCGCTTTCCCCATTTTCGTACGCTGAACAATAAATTGTAAAATAATCATCAAAATAATTGATGTTAATAGGATAAATAAAGACTGGCTGTTAATATGGACACCAAACAAATTGATGGCCTTATTTGGCAATACGTCAGCAGGATACGCTTCCGGCTGAGCGCCGCGGATATAGATCATACCGTATTCAATCAACAAAGACATTCCAATCGCTGTAATCAAGGCAGCGATCCTCGTAGCATTCCGAAGCCGTTTATAGGCAATCCGTTCAATTAATACGCCAAATACCGCACAGAAAGCCATCGAAATGATGAGTGCAGGCAAGAAGCCTAATCCCCATCCCTTAATCGCATAGAATCCAATAAAGGCCCCAACCATGAATACATCGCCGTGAGCAAAGTTTATTAATTTAATGATTCCATATACCATGGTGTATCCTAATGCGATTAAGGCATAGATGCTGCCGAGTGAAATTCCATTTATTAGCTGTTGTAACCAATCCATACGTTTTTGCTCCTTTTTTCTAAGGCTGTGTTAAACTTGTCTGTTCAATTGCGCTCCTGTAAATATAGTGTGCAAACCAACGATTACTTTTAACAAGCCTTTTTCTAAAAAAGTAAAATGGAAGGATAATCCTTCCATTTTACTGGTCTAATTATTAAGGATTAATTTTAGAGTTAAATACTTGCTTACCATCTTTGTATTCTAGCACTGTTGCAGATTTAATTGGGTGATGATTTTTATCAACAGATAACACGCCAGTTACAAGTGATAAATCTTTAGTTTTTGCTAATTCTTTCTGAATCTTAACAGAGTCAGTGCTGCCTGCACGTTTAATGGCATCTGCTAAGAAATAAACCGTATCATAACCAAGGGCATTGAAAGCGTTAGGCGCATCGCCATTGTTCTTGTCTTTGAACGCTGTCACAAAGTCTTGAACCTTTTTGTCCGGGTCCTCTGTAGAATAGTGGTTGATTAGGTATGTGTTATTTAAGGCATCGGCACCTGCTAAATCAACTAATTTTGGTGAATCCCATCCGTCAGCACCCATTAAAGGAGCTGTGATGCCAAGCTCGCGTGCTTGCTTAACGATTAAGCCAACTTCCTCATAATATCCAGGGATAAAAATGAAGGATGGATTTTTAGCCTTAATACGAGTTAATGTAGCACGGAAGTCAGTATCTTTTGCCACATAAGATTCTTCTGAAACGATTTTACCGCCTGCTTTTTCGAAGGTTTTCTTGAAAGCATCGGATAATCCTTTTGCATAGTCACTTGAGCTATCTGAGAAAATGGCTGCATCTTTTACATTTAAATTATTGGAGGCAAAGTTAGCAGCTACTGTGCCTTGGAATGGATCAATAAAAGATGTACGGAAAACGAATTCTCTTACTTTTCCTTTTTCATCTACCGTAACAGTCGGGCTTGTTCCGCCTGGTGCGATTAGAACGGTCTTCGTATCATTGGCAATTTGCGCTTGAGCAACAGTATTTCCGCTTGTTGCCGCACCAATTACCGCATTTACTTTATCTTGGCTTGTCAGCTTAATAATTCCGTTTGTTGCTTCAGCCGCTTCCGATTTATTGTCATTTTTAATCACTTCGATTTTTTTACCTTCCACACCGCCAGCTTTGTTAATTTCCGCTACGGCCATTTCAATCCCTTTGGTCATCGATTCACCGTAGGAAGCAACGTTTCCGGACAGCTCCATGTTTACTCCAAGCTTGAAGGCATCTGAATTGCCTCCGCCGCCGCTAGCACTTTGGTTTCCTGTCCCACAGCCGGCAAGGATACCGGCTGCTAATGCTGATACCATAAATACCTTGCTAAATTTCTTTTTCATCTCTAGGTTCCCCCTCTGTTGTTTTCCTTTTTTGATTTTTCTGACATTATTATCCGAATATAAGTATCGGGAAATGATAGTTAGAAATGTTTTAACTATTAGTATATTAAAACAATTTTTTATTTTCGTCTAGTATATTATTTTAATATTTCAGAAACTTGCGTATTTTTGGAAATGATAGTGCTTTCATCCGGAAAAATATAAGGAAAGAGCTGATGTTTTCCATAAATTACTTTAATTCGAATAATAAACTAATTAAATAAAAATTATTACGACATCAAAAAAAACAAAAAAAACAGGGAGACGGTTCTATAGGCCATTACGGCTGCTAGAACTGTCTCCCCTGGTTATCTTTTATTTTCTATTTCTTCGTCTCCGCAGGAACGATGGAATATCCAAAGATTCCTCTTCTGGCTGTTCATAGTATCGTTCTGGTTCCTGCTGTTCATAGTATCGTTCCGGTTCTTGCTGTTTATAGTATCGTTCTGGTTCTTGCTGTTCTGGTTGGTAAACTGGCTCTTCGCGTTTTATTGGAGTGCGCCCGAAACTATCTTCTCGCTGAAAGATCCTTGTTGACTGAGGGACAGGCTGTTTAACTTCAGCCGCTTGCTCATCGAATCCTGTCGCTATAACCGTTACGATTATTTCATCTTTCAAGCTTTCGTTAATAACCGATCCAAAAATCATATTTAATTCCTCATGAGATGCAGAAGCAACTAAATCGGCTGCCTCTTGAACTTCAAATAGGCTTAGATTGGCTCCTCCAGTAATGTTCATGATCACACCTTGCGCTCCATTGATAGACGTTTCCAAGAGCGGACTATTTAAGGCCTTCTTGGCAGCTTCCGCAGCGCGATTATCCCCTTTTGCTACACCAATTCCCATGAGGGCAGTTCCTTTATGGGACATGACCGTTTTCACGTCGGCAAAATCAAGATTGATTAAACCTGGAACAGCAATTAAATCGGAAATCCCCTGAACCCCCTGCCTAAGCACGTTATCGGCTTCGCGGAAAGCTTCGATCATCGGTGTTTTTTTATCAACGATTTCCAACAAGCGGTCGTTTGGAATAATAATTAACGTGTCCACCGCGTTTCTCATGGCGTTAATTCCATTCATAGCATTTACTGAACGCTTGTGTCCTTCAAACTTAAACGGACGCGTGACAACTCCAACAGTCAGGGCACCGATTTTTCGGGCGATTTTCGCAATTTCAGGCGCTGCCCCAGTGCCTGTCCCTCCGCCCATTCCGGCTGTTACGAAGACCATGTCTGCGCCTTCCAGTACGTCTTCAATCTGCTGTCTGCTTTCTTCCACTGCTCTTTTGCCGATTTCCGGATTGGCCCCCGCTCCTAATCCTCTTGTCAAGGATGATCCAATCTGCATCGTAACCTCTGCTCTTGATTGGTGGAGTGCTTGTGCATCCGTATTTACAGCAATAAATTCCACACCGCTAACGCCATCCTCAATCATCCGGTTCACAGCGTTGTTACCCCCGCCGCCGACACCGATGACTTTAATCCTAGCAAATTGGTCCATGCTTGGTTCAAAGTTAAACATTTTTATTCCTCCCCATTCGTCCCAGTTTCCTTGCTTCACACTAATCATGGCTGCCAAAAAGGCCCCTATGTAATTTTCAGATCGTTTTGTTTATGTTAATAGATTCGGAGGCAGAAGTTGCAGCTTTTTCTAGCAAACTACCAGCAGACTCCAAATAGTTTATTTTATAGTCTACTTAACGATAATCTTATTGTCCAGTTAAGAATAGCCTATTTTCTGTTAAAAAATTGTAATATGGGTGTAATATGGGGACATTCTCGTGTGTCATATCTGGGGTGCCGGGGACTGTCCGTGGTATGGATTCGGTGCATGATCCGCAGATATTTCTGAAAACCCCAGAATTGATGCACTAGAACCTGCCCAGACTACTGGAAAAATTCCACAAGGATAGCGAAGCGGATACGGATAAAAAAATATATTCCTCCCTGTACAAGCAGAAATGGACTTCAATGACTTAATGAAGACCATTTCTCCCCTTGGCTTGTGCCATTTTGGGCTTCATAGATTTTATTTTGAAAGCCCTTTTAAAATTTAGAACAGTTTGTCTATATCATTTTGAGCCAATCTCGAAAAAAATAAGTATTAAAGTAAAGGCTAATAAAGAAGGTTTCCATAATAAAAGACATTCTTTCAAGGAATGTCTTTTACTGATTATATTACCTTGTTAAACCGCCGCTAGGTTTATAGTATTCTTTCTATTTTTGATTTTATTTGTTCTATATAATGGAGTCCACGAAGAGAGTCTACTTTTTTTCCATCTTTAAATATCACAAGGGTGGGGATTCCTTGAACTTCATATTTCGCTGCCAGGTTTGACTCTTTATCAGTGTCAATCTTTGCGATCGAAATGTTATCTCCCCACTCCAATGATAACTCCTCTAGAATGGGCTCCTGGATACGGCATGGCGGACACCATTTAGCACCAAACTCAACCAGTGTAATCCCTTTTTCAATTTCTTTATGAAAATTGTGATATTCTAATTCTTTAATCAACTGTAAAACCTCCCTCTAATTTCCACCATCAATACGGGTACGTTCTTCCTTAATTGAGGTTATCCGTTCAATTAAATTAGAGCGAATCATCGTAAGCAGCTGAATTTGAGTATCCAGCTCCTGCAGTTTTTCTTCGTAGATTGGGAGAATTTCATTACAGAAAGCTTCTTTGTTCTTCAAGACACAATTCAAAAATCCAGATATTTGCTCAATCGTGAGTCCCAAATTTAAATAAAACTTAATGGTATTCACTTGTTCTACTGCCAAATCATGATATTCGCGATATCCGTTTGGCAAGCGTATAGGACTTAAAATTCCTTGTTCTTCGTAGTACCGTAATGAACGAACACTCACCCCAGTTAACCTGGATAACTCACCAATTTTCAATGGAGAACCCCCTTTCCTAATGATGTTATGGTCATTATAAACCCTCACATTAATGTTACGGTCAATGTTTTTTTTTAATGTTATATCCATTCAGCAAATGGGCTTTATTGTAAGGAAACAAATGAAGAGGTCGATTATTGGACAAAAGTCGGGCAAATTCCGCCACGTTATATTGGAGATTTACGACAGGCAAATTATCAAGATGTACTGGAATATAGTGTTCTATCTGGGGAACCAAGTCCCAAATTTTTCGCTTTGTTTAAAAAGGAAGCAGAAGTCATTGATTGGAATAAATGGATTTGAACTGCTTGCTCCAAATGTTTCAAAATGGGCTGCAATAAAAAGCTAACTTCGTGCTTTTCGAATTAGTCCAAAAGAAACAGCAGCCACTGGAGACGGGCCGAATGATATGGAGATGCTTCGTCATGTCGGAACTGGGGTGGCAATGGGGAACGCTGGCGAAGAGGTAAAAGCAGCAACTGATTTCGTGACTGTGCACAACAAAAATGATGGATTAGCAGAATCTATAAAACGTAATCTTTATAAAGCATATGTGGTTTGATGCATGGGGACGGTTCTCTTGTCTCATTTCGGTCTTGGCTCTTGGTTCCGTAACGTTGCATGGTTATGTGTATTTTAAAAAAACAATCGAAATGATGCATAAGAACCGTCCCCATGTTTCACTCATGTCCCATTAGTGGATGTCCTTTTTCTTGAAGCGGCCGCCGTATACGGCTGTTACGTCGGTTGCGATGATAAAGGCTTCGGGGTCTAATTCTTTAATGATATCTTTCATTTTTGTTTCCTCCAGCCTTGTGAAAACACTTAATATAACGCGTTTATCTTCGCCGCTATAGGAACCCTCTCCGTGCAGAAAGGTCACTCCCCGGCCTAATCGCTCGGAGATGGCATCCGCAATCTCATCGGTATTGTCACTTATGATATAAACGGATTTCATATCATCCAAGCCTTTTACCACAACGTCTATAGTCCGGAAGGCAATATAGTATGTAAGCATTGAAAACAAAGCATTTTCAATAGAGAACACAAAGGCAGCAACCGAGAAGATAATTACATTCACAAACATGATAATTTCGCCCACTGAAAAAGGAAGACGCTTCTCTACTAAAATTGCCAACGTTTCTGTTCCATCTAAAACCCCGCCATTTCTGATTGTTAAGCCTACTCCTAAGCCTAAAATTAAACCACCGAAAACAACTGCCAGCAACTCATTATTGACAATCGGTTTTACATGGTGCAGTAAAGAAGTCGCTACAGATAGAGCGATAATTCCGTATAACATGCTAATCGCAAAGGTTTTCCCAATCTGTTTATATCCCAAGAAAAAGAACGGCAGGTTTAGAATAACCAAGAAAATACTGAGGTTAAAGTCTGTCACATGGCTCAAGACCATGGATAAACCCGTAACTCCACCGTCAATCATATTGTTTGGAATTAACACAGCCTCTAACCCATAAGCCATAATTGTGGCACCAGCCGTAATAAATAAACCCCTTTTAACAATATTTCTTGCCGTTAACCTTTTATGATTTACTTTCTTTTTTTCTACATATGTATCCATACAATTCCCCCTCTATTTTTGATGCATGGATGATGCACGACCGCTCTCCTGCCTCATCCATAAAGCGCAATAAAACTCCTGCCTCTAGGCCTCTGGACAAACACATGCCTTCCTTCAAAATAAAATGGAGAAAGGACGGTGATTCCAGATGGCAAACTCACTCAATATAAGTCAATTTAGGGTACAAGCACTTTCCAACAATGCAAACGTAAATTTTAGTGGAACCACACAAAACAGCCACACTTCTAATAATATCATAATCGGCGGCAATTTTAGTTTTGGCGATGGCTCTTCAAACACATTTACAAATATTAATAATGGCAATATAACCGTTCCAAATGAACGCACAGGCCAAGACTCTTAGGTAAACGACGCCGCGCTTTTTAGGATTTGAATTAAAACAATGTTTGATGCATGGGGACCGTAAACTAAAACAGGCTCTGCTCCTGATTGAAGCAAAGCCTTTTTATATCAATTATTAATCATGTTTTCACTTAAATAAAGAAATAAATAATCATTATTCCTTTTTAGTGCCGCCCCTCTGTCCCTTTTTATACCCTATATAAAGAATCAGGAACCAAACAGGTGCTACGTATAATGCTATTCGCATTTCCGGGATAAATGCCATTAAGATGATGACAAGTGCTAGAAAAGTTAGTGATAAGTAGGTTGAAAATGGATAAAACGGAAGTTTAAATGCTAGTTTTTCTATTTGTTTTTCTGTTTTTGATTGCCTGAACTTTAATTGTGCCATCAGGATAATCGTCCAGCTAGTGATAACCGCAACCGTGGCAACAGAAGAAATATACAAGAACACTTTTTCGGGAACAATATAATTCAAAACGACTGCCACTAATAAAATGAATGATGAGAACAGGACGCCGCGTCTCGGACTGCCACTCTTACTAAGCTTTCCGAAATATTTCGGACCATTATTTTGCAATGATAAGTTATATAGCATCCTTCCCGAACTGAATAACCCACTATTAAAAGCGGATAACGCGGCTGTTATAACGACAAAGTTAATGATATCGGCAGCGCCAAGAATGCCAACTTTGTCAAAAATCAACACAAACGGGCTTCCCTTCGTGCCAATCTCATTCCAAGGATATAAAACCATCATGATACCTAACGCACCAATATAAAAAATCAAGATCCTCCAGACGACATTGTTGATGGCTGATGGAATCGACTTTTCAGGATTTTTTGCCTCCCCAGCTGTAATTCCAACCAATTCTACTCCGCCAAATGAAAACATGACAAGAACCAATGACATTAAAATACCTTTGATTCCGTTTGGCACGAATCCCCCATGACTCCAAAGGTTATCAAATGCGATTGGCTGGCCTCCATTGCCGATGCCAAAGAAAATAATTCCTAACCCAAGAATAATCATTCCAATAATGGCAACAACTTTAACCAGAGCAAACCAAAATTCAAACTCTCCAAATGCTTTTACATTGGCAAGATTGATCAGTGTAATCACGATAAGAACAGCCAGTGCTGTCAGCCATTGAGGAATATCTGGGAACCAGTAATTTACATAGACGCCGACTACTGTTATTTCCGCCATTCCAACAACAACCCACATAAACCAATAAGTCCACCCGGTAAAGTAACCTGCAAACGGCCCTAAATATCGATGCGCATACGAACTAAACGAACCTGAAACTGGCTCGTCCACAGCCATTTCCCCCAGCGCCCTCATAATCGTAAAAATAACTAATCCCCCAACTAAATATGAGAACAATACGGATGGACCAGCCATTTGTATTGTAGCACTTGAGCCGTAAAACAGCCCAACCCCAATGGCACCCCCAAGCGCAATTAACTGGATATGCCGATTATCTAAACCTCGCTGCAACTTCTCACTTTGATGATTTTTCCCCAACCTTTACTCCTCCAATATCTACTACCATCTTTTTAGAGATTATAATTATATAAGAATTTTCAAGCAATGAAGCAAATTAACGCTTTACTGTATTAAATGATGCAAATCGACGGTTCTTTTGCCTCATTCTGTGCCTGCTAAGGACCCATGTTCAAATATAGTACCGCATTTTTCTCAAAAGGCAAATTGATGCATGAGAACCGTCCCTATGCCTCAAAAAAAGGCTGGCTCAAGGGCGTTGTTGCTTTGCCAGTTGAGTCAGCCTCTTTGTATTATTTGCGATTTTATCGTAATGTTTTTAATGCTCCGCTCCATGCAACAACTTCTTCGAGCATGGCATTTACATTGTTGAGATGTAATTCTTGTGGTTTGAATTCAGATCCATTTACAAAGTCTGTGAACAAGCTTAAAGTTGGATGTGTACGAACATCCGCAACCTTTTGTTCTGCAAGAATTCCACGTAAATGTTCGGCTGCACGAGCTCCTCCAGTTGAGCCATAGCTAACGATTCCAGCAGCTTTGTTATACCAAGCCTCACGAGCAAAATCGATCGCGTTTTTTAACGCCCCTGTAATACTGTGATTGTATTCTTGAACGATGAATACAAATCCATCAAGGTTCGCCAATTTCTCATTCCAAGCAGCAATGCCTGGTTCTGATCCATCAGTAGTTCCTAAAAACGGAAGATTAAAGTCGGCAATATCGACGATTTCATAGTTGGCATCGCCTCGTTTATCAGCGATTCCTTTGACCCATTCTCCAACCTGCGGACTTACACGACCTTGGCGTGTGCTGCCTAAGATGATTCCAATGTTTAATTTTTCAGTTGTCATGGCTACTTCCTCCTTAGTTTGTTTCCCAAATAGTTTGTCTATAAAACCCATTTTCATTACACCCCTAAAATTTTTTATTTACTTGTTTCTCTTCGGACAATTGGCGCAACTTCTGTCGCCAATAATTCAATGCCTTCAGCTATTTTCTTAAATGGAATACCGCCTATATCAATTTGCGCCATAAACCGCTGATGCCCAAAAAGTTCGTGTTGTCGAAGGATTTTCTCCACAATCTGTTGTGGGCTTCCCACAAACAAGGCGGTACCCGGACCTGTCATAGATTCAAAATCTGATTTTGATATTTTTCCGCTTGTCATCCCCCGCTGGCGGTTTACAGAATACCAGTAGTTGGAATAGTAAGGGTAGAATTCATCCTTGGCCTGCTGGGTTGTTTTTGAAATATACCCGTGGCCAGTAACACCTATCTTCAATTTTTCTGAATCATGCCCCGCCTCAGTGCCAGTTTTACGGTATAGGTCTACCAATGGTTTGAATCGTACAGGATCGCCGCCAAGTATTGCTAAAGCCATTCCAACACCTAATCGGCCGGCACGGGCCGCACTTTCCGGCGTCCCCCCTACACCAATCCAAACAGGTATCTGATTTTGCAATGGCCGCGGAGCAATTTCAGCATTCTTTAAAGATGAACGAAAGTTACCCTCCCATGTAATTCTTTCGTTTTCATTAAGCTTTAAAAATAAATCGATATTCTCAGAGAACAAGGCGTCATAGTCATTTATGTCAAACCCGAAAAGAGGGAAGGATTCTATAAAAGCCCCGCGTCCTGCCATGATTTCTGCCCTTCCATCTGATAGCAAATCCAGCGTAGCAAAATCTTCAAACAGGCGAACAGGATCAACCGTGCTTAATACAGTCGTGGTACTTGTCAATTTGATTCGTTTAGTTTTTTGCGCAATGGCGGACAATACGACTGGAACGGCTGACGTGGCATAGTCCAAGCGGTGATGTTCACCCACTCCAAACACATCAAGTCCAGCTTCGTCGGCGAGTGCAGCCGCAGCCATTATTTCCTTTATTCTTTGCCCTGCAGTAACCGTTTGACCAGTATTAGGATCTACACATATATCACCAAGCGTATAGAGGCCAATTTCTATTCCAGTATTTCTTTCCTGTCCCATAACAGCTAATTCCTCCAGTTATGATGAATAAATTTTCATACTTTCAGGATGATTTGGTTACCTGAAGGATCAGAGGTAACAAATGAACCATTTTCTTCAGCGACAGATGCTCCAATACTCTTCAGTTGATTTATAATATTATTCCTCTTTTCCTCATTTGCCAGTATAAGAGTAAATGTTTCAAGCCCAACACTATTAGGAGAAGGTGCAGGCGCTCCTACGCCATTCCAAGTATTTAAGCCAATATGGTGATGGTAATTCCCATCGGAAATGAACAGGGCCTGACTGCCAAATCGGTTTACCACTTCAAATCCAAGACCTTTGATATAAAACTCTTCTGTCTTTTTTAATTCGGAAACATGTAAATGGATATGGCCCATCACCGTTCCGGCAGGCAGCCCTTCCCATGCGGATTGTTTTCCGCCAGAAAGCAAGTCGGAAAAATTCAACGGGTCAACCGCCATGGCCACTTCTCCCTTGTTCCAATCCCATACGGAAGGGTCACGGTCTATATAAATTTCAATTCCATTCCCATCAGGGTCAGATAAATAAAGAGCTTCGCTCACAAGATGATCGGATGAACCGAACCGCACGCCTATTTCTACAAAGTGCTGCACAATTTTTGCCAAATCAGTACGTTTAGGCATAAGAAGAGCATAATGATACAATCCTGTGGTTTTTCCCTGCTTCGGAATAACGTTATCTGGTTGTTCTATGGATAATAAAACGGTCTTTCCATCAGCAGTAAGGTTAGCTGTTCTTTCCGACTGATCCAAAACCTTAAAACCAATCACCTGTTGATAAAAAGCTAATGACCGTTTTAGATTTTCTACCTTTAGGTTCACTTGGCCTACAAATGTAATAGGTTCACGATGAAAGTTCATTTTTGTTGCCTCCTTTAATAAGCTTTCTCTAAATGCCCCAGGACGTTATCTATATTTAAATCACAATTCGTTAGTTACTTACTTTATGTAAGTAAGTATATTATTATGTGTATATTATGTCAAGTAAGTAATTTGTAAAAAACAATTCAATTATTTATAAATATGTTTATAATAATTAGTAAGGAGTTGATTCAATTGGATAAATCGATTTGTCCTCGCTTTGAAAAAGCCATGGGGTTATTGAGCCAAAGATGGACTGGCATGATTATTTACCAACTTTTATCTGGTCCGCAGCGTTTTTGCACCATTGAATCTTCCATTGGTGTAAGCGGCAGAGTGCTCTCTGAAAGGTTAAAGGATTTGGAAAATGAGGGAATCGTAAAACGGGAAGTCTTCCCGGAAACTCCAGTCCGAATTGAATATTCACTAACCGACAAAGGCCAAGCATTAAAGCCGCTCATGAACAGCATAGAAGACTGGTCACAAAACTGGTTGTAATGCATAGGGGCTGTTCTTTTGCCTCAAATATTTTTTTCGAAAAAAAGAGTTCAAAACCTATAAAAAAGGGCAGACCTCCACTACTTATTTGTAATGAAGGGTCTGCCCTTTTTGTTGATGCATAGAGACGGTTCTTCTGCCACATTTCGTGGTCGGGGCTCAAGGTCCCCATTCGGCATATGGTGCAACCTATTTCCCAAATCCTCATAATCAATCCACAAGAACCGGCCCCGTTTGTCAATTTATTTTGTAATACAATATTTACGGTCTAACCATTGGGAAATGCTGAGTGCAGCGACCCCGACAATTAGGTATAAAAATCCCCCAACTTCTATTACAAATCCGAAGTTGGGAATAAGTCCAGGCAAAGAAATCATGCCAAATATAGAAATTGTCATAATGAAAAATATTATGATAAAATCTTTTACTTTATTTGATACTTTGTAAATAGATTGTTGCAGCCATTTAAAGATTAGAACCACATCAAGGAAAATGATACCAGCAATGATTATAAACGTAACAATAGCTGTCCCGACATACACTGTTTGATTGCTATCTTTAAAATAGTGGATAATAATGTCCCCTATCCCATTCACGACAGCCATTAAGCCTGCCAGCTTTACTAACAAAAACCCTATAAAAAAGGCTGTACTTTTCCCCGGTTCTTTAGGCAAGTGCTTGATCATTTCATCACAGTAAGCTGATGGATTCTCTCCAAATATATCCACTGCTCGTTTTCCTTCTTTCTGTGCCTCAATGATATGATCTAAAAGCTCCATCAATAATTCTTCAGTTTGCTGCTCCGAAATGGCCAAACTTGCTCGGATATAAACCAGCATATTACCGTAATATTCTTCATTTTCCTTCGTCAATTCTTTTTGTTTTCGATTATTTAGTTCAATCAACTCTTTAGCGTTCATCATCCAATCCCCTATTTAACAATTTATCTACAGGTTTCTGAATATTTTCCCATTCTTCTCGAAATTCAGTTATTGCCTTTTCCCCTTGGATCGTAAGTTGGTAGTATTTCCGTTTAGGACCTGTTGGAGAGGCTCGCATTTCACCGTTAATTAATCCCTCCTTTTGGAGCCGAAGCAAAATAGGATAAATGGAGCCTTCACTTACACCATTCAAGCCAAATTGTTGAAGCTTCTGTGATAGTTCGTAACCATAAACCGTTTCTTTTTCAATGATTGATAAAATACATCCTTCCAAAATCCCTTTTAATAATTGGCTTCTTAGAGACATAAACGTTTCGTCCTTATCACTATATTGTATTGCAAGATACCATGTTTTAATTTAGCTACCTTGCAAAACAAGATAGCTTATTATGATCATAACCTATTTTTGGTAATCATTCAAGTTTTGCTGAATGGAGAGCGTACATCCGCTAGGACAAGGTCTCCTTCCTTATTCCGTGGTCCTGCCCAAGGTCCGCATTTGGTACATGGTGCAACATATTTTTAATGCAAAAGAACTGGCCCTATGCCTCTTTATTGTAAAATAAATTCAAAATAGTTGAGAATTTGCCGATAGTTGCTCCGTTATAGTTATTGAAAAAGCTTTTTCAAAAAATGAAGGAGAAATAATATGGCCGTTTCTAACAAGAATTTTATTAAACGTTTAAAAAAGCAAAAAGAAGATGCCCTGGAGTATGTCATTGATGAATATATGCCCTTTGTCAAAGCCATTTCACTGAAAATATTACAGCCGCTTGGAAAACGTGATGCTGTAGATGATTGTATAAATGATGTGTTTTTAGAAGTTTGGAAAAACAGCCATCAATTTAATGGGGATGAGGCAGATTTCAAAAAGTGGATAGGCACGATCACAAAGTATAAAGCAATTGATTACTATCGGATCTTTGAAAAACAAACGGCACGCGAGGCTCCTCCCATTGAACTTGAACAGATTAGTTCACCTTCAAGTTTACAAAAGTCCGTATTAGAGCGGGAACAAAAAAATGAGCTGCTTTTTGAACTATGCAAACTCGCTGAATTAGATCGCGATATTTTTATCATGAGATACTTTTTAGAGATGAATAATGGTGAAATTGCCGAGTCACTGCAATTATCAAAGGCAGCAGTCGACAATCGATTGTATCGTGGAAAGAAAAAATTAGCTCAAAATTCGAAATTGAAGGAGCAATTCATTATATGAATTACTATAAAAAGTTAGCGGATATCAATATTGATGAAATAGAACCTGTGGCAGTCAGTGAGATTGAAAAAAAACGCGTGAAGAAGCATGTAGTAGGAGCAAAGAAGAAAACTAAGTTTTTTAAATATATGGCTGTGGCAGCGACAATTGCTCTTGGGGCCACAATTGTTGCCAGTTTTGCCGTACCATCACTCGCATCCCAGATTCCATTTATGAATAATATTATGAATTACTTTAAAGTTGAAAACTCTTATACTAGCAACTATTCGAAATTCGCAACAACTATTTCACAAACCCAGACAAGTAATGGTGTAACCATCATGATTGAGGATGCTGTATTCGATGGTTCTTCGATTACAGTTTCCTATGCGATTGAAACCGATAAAGATTTAGGAACAAATCCTGGCATGTCATCCGCATTTGATGTAAAGGGTGCCGAGGGTATTGGGGCGACTGGGACGATAAAAAAAGTGAATGCCACAACTTATGTTGGTACAGAAAAAATAACGCCTACATATCGCGGGAACAAACCTGACCAGATTGAAATACGCTGGAAACCAGGGGCATTCGTAAATTTGGAAACAAAAGAATCCTTTGCAGGCGATTGGGATTTCGCCTTTGAAGTGTCCGCTTTGGAAAACAAAACGAAACTCGTGAATCAGTCCGTTACAAATCATGGTGTTTCAGTTAACATTACATCCATTGAAACAAATGGTTTATCGACAGTCATCCACTACAGACAAGTGGTAGAAGAAGCGCGTATCCTAGACAAATGGCCGCATGTAACTACAGAAATTAAAAGTGTACAAGATGATTTAGGGAACAGCTACAGCGTCGATGGGAACGGCGGTGTCAGCCGCGATAACGGAGTATCCTTTGAATGGAGCAGTACGATTAAATCTATCAATCCAAATGCAAAATCGCTAACGATAGTACCAGTCATCTACTATTCCCTTGGCTCAGGAACAGGACTAAAGACAAAAGAAATGGACCCTATCCGAATCGAGCTAAAATAAATAATGCATGGGGAGGGTTCTTCTGCTTCCATTCTCAATGATACACAAGAGCCCTACCTGTGCCTCGCTAAGAAGAGCACCCGCCGCCACAGCTTGAGCAGGATGAGCAGCTGCTTCCCCCGCTATCTCCTCCTCCACTATCTCCGCCGCAATTTCCAAAATCCTTCCCTGAGTCATCTGAAGAAGCGGATCCGCAAAAAACAGCAGTAGAGCAGCCGCTTGTATATTTAGCCGCTTCAGCAACGGCGTAGGCTCTCATGTACCCCCAATAATCGTCAAAATAAAAGTACGAGAAAAAAACCATCCCCAGCGCCAGTGGAGTCAAATCGCCATACGTCCGCTGTTTCGAAAATGAACCTTTTGGGTTAACACGATACATATTTTCGGCTTCGCTTAATTGCTTTTTCATCCGATTAACCAAATACTCAAGGAGATCCTTGTTTTCCTCGCTCCGCTGAAAATATTTTTCTATCAATGTTTCCGGGCTGTTTTCCTTAAATTCTTTTAAAACTTCACTGGCCATTGGATATTTGAAAAAATCCCCCCACGTTTTCCAGCTAAACTGTGTAATTTCAAACAGCTGTGAAAAAATCCAGTCATAAAAGGCTCGCTCCTGAGGTGCCGGCTCAGGATTCGTGTTCGGTGTGTGATGCAGCATTTTTCCTAAGAATTTCTCGGAAAACGCCTGATAATTTTTTGTAAAAAGAATCATTTCATGCCAGAGTTCATCGACGTCTTCACTAAACATCGGCGCCTTCTTTAAAATGTTGGCGACGATGAAATACCGCTTTAATTCAAACAGCAGCCATTCAAATTCATCTTCACTCCTATTCGGAAAATCCTTTAAAAAGCGCTTCTTTACCAGCTGCATGTATTCATCATCCAGTGCGGTGTTAAGCTGGTTAATCAAAGGCTGTATGGGGACATGGCTTAGTACACCTAAGTTGGCCGGGATGTTCTCCTTGGCTAATTTCGGCCTCCTTTTATCAGCTGACGAAAAAAATAGGACGATAACACCTATTACTATTACCCCGGTTATAATAACACCCGCAGTCATTCTAATCCCCCTTATGATCCTGTTGGAAAAATTCACCTATCTATTAAAATTATAATATAATTTAAATTATGATTTTATAATATTTACAAAAATTGACTCAAACTTAATATTTTATTTCTTATACCTCACTAAAGGATTTTTATTTCGAACCTCCACTAAAATGGCACTGAGTCCTCATCCCAGCCATAATAGTTTATAGCAACCGCAATTGAACCATATGGTTTGATTGGAAGTGCGATTCTTGAAAAGTATAATAATTAGTGAGGGGAGGAAAAAACATGGATATTAAATATGAAATACTACCAAATGAAAAAGTTGAATGTTGTAGAGAGTTATGCAACGAACTCATGGTCTTTCAAAAGTCAAAGACAAAAATAAGACCTGAATTGTTTGACAGCATGAATTTTGATTCAAGAATGATTCCTTCTATGACGAGCGCAATTTACAATCATATAGTGGTTGCTAAAGATGACAATAAGATTGTGGGCTATGCCTACTCGAACATCTCTCCCAAAGAAGCTTATTCCAATGATTTTGCTACATTTTTTGACATGGCATCTGTTGGTAAAAGGAATGTAGGTTGTCTATCCCAGTTTTATATTAAAGGTGCATATAGAAAATACGGGATTGGCTCAACTCTTTTCGATATGTCAATGAATTGGATGAATCAATTTGAGGATGTCGAGGTTTATTTTATTTTTGTTTCGAATGGCAATAATGATGCTTTGGAGTTTTATAAACGAAAAGGATTTGTGTTTAGCCATGAAATTTTGGATGGTTTTATAACTGTTTTAACGAAACAAAAATCTATAAATGAAAATTTTATCAATAGGGTCTCCCAATAATGTTTGGCTTCTGATTGCTGTATTGGCGGTAGGAAGCCGATTAAGGGTCCGTTGTCCGCGACCTTAACTAATTAACTCAGAGTCAATGAGAAGCTGCCATTAATGAGGCAGCTTTTTTGGTGTTAAACCTAGAAAAAATTTAGGGCAAGACAGGCACCTTCATTATACAAGCTATTCTGATGCTGCATACCATATAAATGAACAACCATTGACAGGGGGTGAATTTTTATGGGTCATCATTGTCATTGTAATGGTAAGTGTTACTGTCATGGTCACCACTGCATTTTTGGAATTTTCCTTGCATTTTTAGGAAGTGTGATCTGGCTGCTTATAGCCGTGATGGGATACACTTCTCAAGCTTTTGGAATACTTGGGCTTGGAAACCTGGGTCATATTATATTTATCATTATTGTGTTAATCGGAATTCTGGCTTTTCTTGTTTTTGGATTATTTTTATTCAAAAAAGCATGGCGTTGCTGCCGGTGATTTTGAAAGGGGATGCTAAAGGGAATTAGCCCTGGGCAGCCCCTGATTTTGATATACATACCCGCTCCCCCTGCGGTCTCTGGAAATGACAGCTCAATCTTCTAGCTTTGAAAAACCCTTGGTGATACATGGGGACGGTTTTCCTGTGTCATCCTGTGGTGCCGACATACGGTTCCTGTTCAGTGATTGTGGAATCATTCTTACATATGAAGCTAGCCAATGGAATTAAAAACTGAGCATAATGGTAATAACTCAGGCACCAACGTAGGCTTTTTTCATAATATATTCTTGGGGTGAAAAAAATGCCAAGAGTAAATTATCGAAGTTCAGATGTTGCCTTAATGGCAAGGATGATGAGAGCAGAAGCCGAAGGAGAAGGAAAACAGGGAATGTTATATGTTGGAAATGTAATTGTGAATCGAGTTGTAGCAGATTGTTTGGACTTTAAAAGTTTAAGAAACGTTAACCAAGTTATTTTTCACGTACAAGGAGGAAATTATTCCTTTGAAGCAGTTCAAAAAGGGAATGTATTTTATCAAAGAGCAAGAACTTCTGAAAGAAGATTAGCAAAACAAAATTTGGATTATTGGAGAGACCACCCAGCCAAATATGCTCTTTGGTATTTTAATCCTCATGCTCCATGCCCTCCAACATGGTATGGTCAACCTCATTCTGGTCAATTTAAAGAACATTGTTTTTATGAACCAAAACCTGGAACATGTGATAGTGTTTATAGAGGTTAAGCTTACTCTTTGAGTAAGCTTTTTTGCATGCAGCAATTACGGCGTTAAAGGTTCCCATTCAGAAAGTTTTAACCCATGAATCATTTCTTAAGGATCCTCCACTCAATAATGAGGAAGTTAACAACAAGGGCGACCCATATATTCACATTCAGCACTTCTTCCACCATTGCCTCCCTGCCGTCCGAAAGAGAAAAGCCGTTTAAAATCAAATAGGTTAATAGTAATACCGGCACGACAAGACGTCCGCTTACTGCTACCAACGTAACACCAAAACTGCGAATCATCCATTTGCGATGCTCATCAAATTCTTTTCTCACAGCAGTCCGATAGCCTTTCCAGCAGGTAAAAAGCCATAAAAGTGATAATACAAGGAAAGATGTTGCCTTTGAAAAATTCTCAACGTAAAAAGTATAAACCAGAGCGAGGATCCCGCTTATGACAATACTGCCTGCGTACACTCTCCCAAGATAGCGATGGACCTTTGGCGACTTTATTCGAACCGGCTCCAGAAATTGAAAAAAGCCCGAAATCAGTGCAACACATGCCGTAATAATATGAGCAACTAATAAAGGAAATTGTATCGCTGCCGATGTGAATGATACACGGCTATATGCGGGATTGAATGTTAAATAGGGAGAAGCAAACGGAATAATGACTCCCAATGATATAATGACTAAAATCCACCAGCTTTTTTTAGGTTTCAATCTAATTCACACTCCATTACATTTATTTACTAACATTCTCCTGTTGCTAATGGTAATGGGTGTGTCTAAATGGATTCTAAACGAATTCTAAAAAAAGTATAAAAATAATATCACTCAAACTTCTATAAAAAAAGACCAAATGAAGCATGAGAACCGTCCGAGACCACTGAAAAACACACAGATTAAAGACATTTTTGTCTTCTGTTAAGGCAGATATATCTTTGAGAAAGGCTCTTTTCGTAAAGTTTGTTGTTTTTGAGAATAACACGGTCCGTTCCTTTCCGCTACAGGCGCTTGCTTTCAATATAGTTAAAAGCAACAATCTCTGAGAAAAGAGCCTTGAGAAAATAGATAAAAGACAAATACTTTTCACAAGGGAGATAATGTCTTTGATAAAACGGAAAAAAACATTTTCGGTCTTATAACCTTCTATAATTCTATTTTACCATTCTCTACACCAATTTCGGTCTTATGAATCCATTATAAGACCATTTTGACCAATGCTCCCTAGCCAATTCGGTCTTATGAACCTTTTATAAGACCGTTTCACCCATATTTCCCAGCAATTTCGGTCTTATGAACCTTTAGTAAAGCCGCTTTTTCCATTGCTATCCTGCAATTCCGATTTTATGAATATTTTATAAGACCGTTTTTACCATACATAAGGGCGATTTCGTCTATGATAAACAAAAATAAGTTGTATTTCTCAGTGATCTCGAACAGTCCCATGCATCACCCTATGTCTAAACATTAAACCGGTAGCCGACGCCCCAGATGGTTTCGATATATTGCGGTTTGGATGGGTTGGGTTCGATTTTTTCGCGAAGTTTGCCGATAAACACGGTTACTGTAGCGTTATCACCCATGGAATCGAGCCCCCAGATTTTTTCGAACAATTCGTCTTTACTGAAGACCATGTTCGGGTGCATCGCCAGAAACAAGAGCAGGTCGTACTCTTTCGAAGTAAACGAGACTTCCTTTTCATTCAAAAATACCTTACGGGACAGCTTATCAATCCGAATACCCCGAATACGAATTTCTTCCTTTCGTCTCATCAGGTTATCTGACATCAATCGGTCATATCTGGCAAGATGGGCTTTGACCCGGGCGACCAGCTCCCCAACGCTGAATGGTTTGGTCATATAGTCGTCTGCCCCGAGTCCGAGACCGCGGATTTTATCGATCTCCTCCTTTTTGGCGGAAAGCATTAAGATGGGAATGTTTTTCTCCCGGCGGACTTGCCGGCAGATCTCAAATCCATCCGTATTCGGAAGCATGAGATCGAGGATGATGAGGTCATATTCTTCTTCAAGTGCCTTCTTAAGACCTGCATTCCCGCTTGCGGCAATTTCCACGTCGAACCCGCTTGCTTCCAGATAATCTTTTTCCACTTCCACAATGACCTCATCGTCCTCAATGATCAGAATTCGTTTCACTCGTGTTCACCCTCATCAGTGTAAAATAAATGCCGGTGCCTTCACCTAACCGGCTTTCCGCCCAAGCCGTTCCACCTTGCCCTTCGATAATCTGTTTGACAATCGCAAGACCAAGTCCGGACCCTCCTGTTTCTGTATTCCTTGACGGATCGCCCCGGTAAAAACGGTCGAAAATATGCTGCTGCGCTTCGCTGTCAATTCCCGGTCCGTTATCTTGAATATGGACCGTCGCTTTCTCATCATCCGCAAACAATTCCACCACTATTTCCTTTGCTCGTTTATCCATATATTTCAGGCAGTTGCCGATAATATTCACCATCACCCTGCTCAACTTTTCGCGGTCGGCCAGCACAGGAACCGGGGCGTCATTGGCAAAGGAAAACGAAATCTTGATGTCTTCCATCCTCGGGTCGATCCACAGTTCTTCAACATAATCCTGTAAGAACGCACGAATGTCCAATGGTTCAATTTGAAACGGCAGCCGATTTAGATCAAGCTTGGAATACAGCATTAATTCATCAATCAAAGCGTCCATATCTTCAGCTTTTTTCGCAATCATCTTCATATACTTCTCCTGTTTCGCGGCCGTATCCGCAATCCCGTCTTGAATCCCCTGGACACATGCCTTAATCCCCGTAATCGGTGTCTTTAGGTCATGCGAAATATTTGAAATGAGTTCTTTGCGGTTCTCTTCGTATTGAAGCTGCAGATGAATCGATTCATACAGGCGGGCCCGCATTTCTTCAAACGCAGCCCCCAGCTCCCCGAATTCGTCTTTTCGGTTCAACTTTACCTCCTGATCCAAGTTTCCGTCCTTAAATTGATTGGCAGCTTTTTTTAACATGTACAATGGTTTGATAAAGCTGCGGGAAACTAAATAGGTAAGGAATCCATTCGTCAGCCCAATCACCAATAACAACGATAGAAAAAGCAACGGGAAGAATTTCCTTGCTTCGTTGAAAATCGGGTTTAAATCGGTCATTAAATAGACTGTCCCAGCAGCACCATCACTGAACAAAATATCGAACTTTTCTTCTAAAAAGCCACCCTTTTTCCAACGATTTTGTGTCTGGCCCGTTTGCAATTCTTGGACCGGCTGTTTAAGTTCAAGGCTTTCCACGAAAGGCGATGTGAAAGATACCCGATTATTTTTCAAAACCACAAGTCCTGTCTGCAAACGATTCAATTGTCTGTCTGTTTTTTTCAAAAAGTCACGCTCCATGAAACGATCAGGTTCTGTTTGGGCCACAAATTTCACTCCGGCAATCAAGTCGCGGCGCTGTGCAGCCTCCTCCCAAAAGGCTGGCATCCCTTTCCTTCCTCCGGTTCCCGCCATATCTGTGTAGAAGGCTGAGAACAGTGCTGCTGCAATCAAGGCAAACAAGACGATGGGGATAAAGGTCATTGCAATATAGGAAAGCAGTAGTCTCTTCTTGATAGACATGGACAAATCTCCTTATAGCTGGTTTTTCTCAAACAAAATCAAACCAGCTTAAAACATAATGATAACAGGAGCAGTAACGTATTGATAAGTTGCTCTAGTGCTCCTCCATTTATTGAAAAGCTTCAAGCTCTCTCGATTCTATACACCTGGAATTCATCTTTCAGAAGCTTTCTATATTTCATCCTACTCCATATGTCTTAAAGACTTCTAAACCAATTCTAAAAAAAGTATAAAATTCAAAAAAAGTAATTTAATAAGCTTGCTAAATATCATTTCATTAAGCTTCTTTGAACTCTACATTCTAATATTCCCTTAGAACTTTTTTATAAATATTTTAGATTTTTTTCAGAGTTTGATTAGAAACGGGATGTATTCTGAAAATGTATTGAATTTATCAAAAGGAGACGATGTTTATGCATTGGGGCTATTTTCACCCATTTGGTTTTATCTTCTTTTTATTACTACTTGGATTAATTTTTGCCAATTTCAGATTATGGCGCGGCAGAAGAGGTTTCTATTATCAAGATAGGCATCATGAACCCCTGCTTATTTTAGATAAGCGATTGGCCTCGGGAGAAATCACAATCGAGGAATACACAAAGCTGAAGGAATTCTTGAGCGGGAAACAGAAGTAAACGTTGGGATAGTTCATAAATTGGAAGCTGGAGTTGGTCTTTTTTATAAAAGCTGACAAACCCGACCACTACAAAAAACTCAGTTTGGTTGTATAGAACTGAGTTTTTTTGATTATGGCTCTTTTCGTAAAGTTTGTTGTTTTTGGGAATAACACTGTCCGTTCCTCTCCGCTACAGGCGCTTGCTTTCCGCGGGGAGGAAGTCGAGCCTCCTCGACGTTCCGTCTGCGGGGTCTCGACCTTTCCTCTATTTCCCGCAGGAGTCAAGCGCCTTTCGCTCCAATCCACTCTGTGTTTTCAATATAGTTAAAAGCAACAATCTCTGAGAAAAGAGCCTTGATTATTCACCAATAATTTAAGCGATTGGCAGAAATAACTTGATGCATGAATCGTGATCCGAGACTACCATATGTGCGTTGTATCATATTACAACGTTTTTTTTCATTATTAAAAATTAACGGAATTTCCTCTTCTCTAACTAAACTGACCCCTTTTGGCCAAAATTAATAAAGTACTTACAAAATCATCATTCAACTCAATCTAAAAATACAAGACAACGCTAGAAACTTTAACACAATTCCTTCACGTTCCTATACATATATCTTTCTTTCCCAGCTGTCTTTACACCTGTTACATATATTAGTGTGTTTTGGGGAAATTGAAATTAGAGAAATTTTGTCTAAATTTTGGAGGTTAGATAATGGAGATTGGAAATCAGGTGAGACTTACCTCAGTAGAGATTACATCTTTATGGGCTTCATATATCAATGACACCGCTATTTCATGTAAATTCAAGTTTTTTTTATCCAAAGTGGAGGATGAACAAATTAAACCATTACTTAAACAGGCTTTTGATATTGCCCAAGGAAATCTTAAAACTCTAACTGAAATTTTCAAAAAAGAAAAGTATCCAATTCCATATGGTTTTAAACTTGATGAAGATGTAAATATATCTGCTCCTAGATTGTATTCTGATTCATATGCGTTACATTACCTCCATCAAGCTTCGCAAATTGCTTTTCAAGGTTATAGTATGAATTTAGCTTTATCTGTCAGGGGAGATGTGTATAGTCATTTTAATGAGTGTATTTCACAATTAACCACATTTCTAAGAGAGGTAAAAGAACTCTTATTATCAAAAGGTCTTTATATTCGGTCTCCCTATTTACCAATACCAGATGATATTGATTTTGTTAAAAAGCAAAGTTTTTTAAAGGGTTTTTTTGGAGAAAAAAGACCTTTAACAGGTACAGAAATTACAAATCTCTTTGCGAACTTTCAAAGAAATGCTTTTGGAGTAGCAACCTTGCTGGGTTTTAGTCAGGTCGCTCAGTCAAGGGAGGTTGCCGAGTATTTAGTTAGGGGAAAGGACATAGCTAAAAAACATTGTGAAGTTTTTGGTTCCATTCTTAGTGAGGGAAATCTCCCTATTCCAATGACATCAGGTACCGAAGTAACGGAGTCAACCGTATCTACCTTTTCAGATAAACTGATGATGTTTTATACTACATCACTAATCGCCCTTAGTATTGGATTTTATGGAACAAGTATGGCAATGAGCCCAAGGAAAGATCTTGGTCTTCATTATGTCAGGCTTTCTGCTGAAATAGCAAAGTATGCAGAGGAAGGGGCGAATCTAATGATTAAAAACGGTTGGTTAGAACAACCGCCCATGGCAGCGGATAGGGATGAATTAGCAAAAAAATGATGCGTGAAGACAGTTCTCTTGCTTCTTGATTGTGTGTTGTTAACTGATATCCGAGGAAGATCGAAGAATGTATATCATTTTACCCTCCGCAAAAATGAAACCTTGCTGAACAACAGCAAGGTGATTATTTGAAAATTTTCATATGTACTCTGGTGCAGGATTCTGAAGCCACTTACATTTCTTTTTCTCGTGATGGAGGCTTTCCCACTTTAATTATTAACAACTTCTATCCCAAACCACATAAACGGAATACCCAAAGTACTGAGTTTTTTGGATTATTCCCAACCTAAAAAATGAATAATCCGGTTTATAGCCAATAATACTAATAATTATTCCACACGAGCGGGGGCGTTCTACAACCATGCAGGTAGAGAATTTAATCCTGGCAGCGATGTGGCTGTTCGGTTTTGCTGGCTTTATTCTATTAATTCCACGCAAAGATTGGCGCAAGGGAGCCTTGGCTTTCTTGATGTTTCAAGCAGTTATTTGGCTTTGCGATATGCCTTCCTTTGAATTTGGCCTGTTAAGTGCGCCTGTTCGGGAGTTCCCTAATGCGTCAGATCTCCCCCTTACAATTGATTATTGGTTTTATCCTGTTCTGTTTTCCATCTATTACGTCCGCAAGAAAGTAAAGGGTAGCCGTTGGTCCAAGTTTACATTTTTTGTTTGGATTTCTGCTGTCACGTTGTTTGATATTCTTCTCGAGAGATTTTCAGATTTATTAGAATATGAATTGATCACGTGGTGGGGAATGTGGATATACATTTCGTTTCTCTTTTACGTAAGTCAAGTTTTATGTAATTGGTTCTATAAGGATGAAGCTGTGTTTCATGCAGAACGGCGGGGTATCTAATGAGAATTGAATGGTGGATCTTAATATCCGTCTACATATTGGCAACAGGGATTCTTTTCTTTATACCGAAAAATAAATTTCGCCTAGCGGTCGTGGCGTTTTTGTTCAAACAGATTATTACTTTTCTTATAGGATTAGTAGTCGTAGAGCTGGGGCTGATTAAATATCCTATTCGACTTTTTGCTTCTATCAATCGGACGAGCTTTACATTTGAATATTATGCTTTCCCAGTCATATGCGCCGCCTTTAATGTATGGTATCCTAATCACCGCAAAACTCTCATTAAATTGGCATATTATGCTGGCTATAGCTCTGTGCTGACGATTGCTGAAGTCATAATCGAAAAATACACCGACCTCATTAAATACATTCACTGGGACTGGTATATTTCTTGGATTTCTATTTGTCTTACATTTATTGTATCGCGATTATTTTGTAATTGGTTTTTCGCAAAATAAGGCATGGGGACGGTTCGAGACCACTGAAAACACCCTTAGGCTTGGGCACATAAGACAAAACGGCTTTTTTCAGTAGTCTCAGACGGTTCTCTTCATTCTGCTTTACCGTTCGTGGTCCTAGGTTCAGTGCATGAACCCGAAAACGACTAAAATGATACATAAGAACTTCCCTATGCTTCGTTTCAGTTCCGTTAACCGTAGAAAACTTAAATTTCCAATAGATAAATAGGTGGTAAAATATAGTAGAATAAATAATTATAAATTTCGAAATAACATTTTAAAGTTAGTTTAGAGACTATAGGAGCCATGCTATGGAAATTTCTTTAATCAGGCACGGGAGATCTTTGTGGACTGAAAATCATCCAATTACCTGTAAAGAGCTTCAAAAATGGATTGAACAGTATGATTACAATGGAGTTTATACAGAAGATTCCTACCCTTCTGAAACCCTACAAATTATTTCAGCTGCAAATATCGTCATTACTAGCGATTTGAAAAGGGCTATCGAGTCGGCAGGTTATTTAAATCCAAACATAAAAACAATCCCGGACCCATTGTTTCGTGAAACAGAGCTTCCTATTCTATCAACAAATCTATGGGGATTAAAGCTCAATCCAAATACTTGGCTAGTTTTTTTAAGATGCCTATGGCTTAGCGGCATTTCAAGTGATTGTGAATCTTTAAGAGATGCAAAAATCAGAGCAAAAAAAGCAGCCGAACGTTTAATTGAATATGCGAAAGAGAAAGAGCTTGTCGCATTAGTCGGTCACGGATTTTTTAACATGTTGATAGCAAAAGAACTATTAAAATTAGGTTGGACAGGTAATGGAAAAACAAGCTCCAAGCATTGGCATTCAACTACTTATTCATTTAAGAAAGGATAATAGAAGCCCGATTCTCATGAGAATTGGGCTAATGTATCAAAAGAAATCAAAAAACGCTGATTTAATCGGCGGGACCTTCCTTTCGAAAAGTTGAACCTCATTCTCGGACCCTTTTAGGTATCCCATTTCATAAAGTTCCATCGGCCTTTTGTAGCCAAATAGAATGGCTGATAGAGAGTTGATGTTCAGTTGAATCCCTTTTTTAGGGGGATGAACACAGTGGCTGCCTGTTTTTTCTTTAAATGCCTTTACTTCCCCGTTTCCAAGCAAGTAGCTGCCATTGTTCCATGGCGCGTGCTCGTCTTCGAGATGCAGGAATAGGGCCTCATTTTCAAGCAGAAACGGGAATCTCTTCAAGCATTCCTCGGCGTTCACGATCCTTGCCATAAAATAAGGAGTTACCTCCTGCTTTACATTAGGCTGCTGCAGAAAGTAAGGAAAAGAATCATGACTTGCAAGTGTTATTGTAACTGTTTCAACCATGGAATCATGCTGGCAAATGAAATTCCAAAGCCCTGTGCGCGCTTCATGGTCAAGTGCAACGAGCTCCTCTACCTCCATTTTTCTATCCTTCACATAGTACAGCATATAACCCAAAGCCTCGTTTTCGGAACGATAATAGACAGCAAGCTGAGAATGATCGTCATATACGCTCTGTTTCCACCAATTGGTCTCACGCTTCAGCGTCCCTGTATATTGACTGCAAAACTGCTGATAAATTCTTTCTATCTCCTCATTATGGGTGTCTTTTGAATATCTTCTTATAAAACCATGCTGCGCTTCGAGGAGCTTCAGATTGATTTTTTCAATCGTTAATTTTTTCTTATCACTTAAAATCTCCCACCCATATTTACGATAAAAACCGATATCAAACGGGTGCAAAAGGGATACAACCTGATTATCATCCCGCATCTGTTTTAAGGATTCGATTATGAGGGACTTTACGTAACCTGTTCGTCGATATTCCGGGTATGTGGCCACTCCGGCAATGCCGCCCATTTTCCATTCAGCATTCTTCATATAAATGGTTAGCGGGATGATATGTAATTTAGCAGCCAGCGTATTCTCTTCCCATATTCCTAAAATTTTGTGGTTTTTCAATTTTTCCTTCCGAGCCGGTATGCTGTCCTCCGGCACCTTATATTGGAATGCGTATTCTGATAGTCTTACAGCGTCTAGATAATCAGCTTCTGTCACTTCTCTAAATATCATTCGGCCAACCCCTTTTCGTTCATTACATGTATTTCTTAAAATAATGCTCCTTTAACCAATTTTACCAAAACTTAGAAGATCCCGCACAGTGTACCTTGGCCGTTTTTCCGTTTACTGGATTCGTTTATCAAAATATCAAATAGTTTATTTCCTCTAAAATAAAAAAGGCGCATTTCTTCTTACAGAAATGCGCCTACCTATTTCTTTCCTTAATATTTATAAGATTGCCCGCCATCAATTGGAATAACAGTTGCGTTGATGAAGTTGGCTTGGTCAGAAAGTAAGAATGCCACTAAATAACCCACTTCTTCTGGTTTACCGAAACGTTTCATTGGGTTTGGCTGCACAAATTGTTTTCCTACCTCTTCCCAGTTATCTGGATCCATTTGTTTTAATGATCCTTCGACCATCGGTGTCATGATGGCGCCTGGTGCAATGGCTTTGATGCTGATTCCATATTGACCGTATTCAATTCCAGAGTTTCTAGTTAATCCGACCACGCCGTGTTTACTAGCGGCATAACCAGATTGGTTGCCTACCCCGCGAATACCGCCAACAGATGCAGTATTAACAATAGAGCCAAAGCCTTGTTCTCTCATGACTTTCAATACGTGTTTCATACCATAAAACACACCATTTAAATTGACGCCGATTACTTTTTGGAATTCCTCAATGCCAAAGTCTTCTGTTAAGTTTTGTTTACCTTCGATCCCTGCGTTGTTGAAGAAGCCATCGATTTTCCCAAATTTCGCAACTGTTTCACTTACATAGTTTTCAACCGCTTTTTCATCTGCCACATTTGCTGTAATCAGCAATATTTCTGCGTTTGGTGCAACCTCTAGTACTTTGCTTTTCGTTTCTTCTAATGAAGCAGCCTTTAAGTCAACAAGTGAAAGTTTTGCTCCTTCTTTTGCCACTTGTAGAGCAGAGGCTTGACCTAAACCAGAACCTGCACCTGTAATTAATACTAATTTCCCATCAAAACGATTACTCATGGAAAATTCCTCCCTTTTTTTAAAAAATTATTTTCAATTAAAATATCTCATATTAGAGATTTATATCAATGAAAGGTCATCATTTCTACTTAGACACTAAGATTTATTATTGCGCCGTATACCCGCCATCAACAGTCAAACTATTGCCAGTCATGAATGAAGAATCATCTGAAGCCATGAATAACACTGCTTTTGCCATTTCTTCTGCTTTCCCTAACCGTTTCATTGGTGTGACTTCAGCCAAAGCCTGCTTGCTTTCTTCCGGAATAATTGGTGTATCGATAAAACCAGGGCATAATGCATTAATACGAATATTTTGTTCAGCATATTCAAGTGCAAGGGAACGAGTTAAGTTAATCACGCCGCCTTTTGCTGCATTATAGGCTGCTGAACCTGGTGATCCAACCCAACCGTACATTGAGGCCGTATTAACAATCGTACCGCCTTCTTTTTTCAGCATTTCGCGGATGGCTTCACGTGCGACTAAGAAGACACCATCTAAGTCAACATTGACGGTGTTGCGCCATTCTGAGTACTCTAATTCATGTGATGGCTGAACACGGCCAATACCCGCGTTATTGAAGACCACATCCACTTTGCCGAACGTTTCAACGGTTTGTTTAAAAATATTTGCGACTTCTTCTTCACTCGTAATATTTGCTTTTATAAAAAGAGCTTCCGCATTAAGCGTTTTCAATTCTGCTTCAAATGCCTTCCCTTTTTCTTCATTTAAATCGACAAGAACCACTTTGGCTCCCTCTGAAACGAATAAACGTGCTGTTGCTGCCCCAATGCCGGATGCTCCACCGGTAATCACAGCTACTTTGTCTTGTAATTTTCCCATCCTAAATCCTCCTCGTATTCAAGAATTCTTTAGCACAGTCTAGAGAAAAATAATTGATAAATCTATTATCTGTGCTTTATTGTTCACAATTTAATTGTACTATTTTGTTCACAACTAACAATCATTAAGATATCATGAAGTGTCTACTAATTAGACACTTATGTTAAATCTGTCTATCTCTAGGGAGTTTTTTTCATGAATCATGAACAAAATACAGCAACTCAACGTCAAAATCGAACAAAATTGCACTTAAAACATGCATTGATTGAACTTATAAAAGAGAAGGGGTACCATGCGGTTACGGTAAAAGACATTGTCGATTACGCCGCTTACAATCGCAGTACCTTTTACATTCATTACACAGATAAAATTGAATTGGCGGAGGATTTACTTGTTTCTATGCTTGAGGGGTTGGAGGTTTCCGTAGGCAAAGCGTATGTACCTGGACAAAAGGTTTATACTACCAAGCTAAACGCCCCCTCTTTTAATATCGTTTCTTATATCTATAAAAACCAGAATTTTTTTACATTGATTAACTACTTTGACACGTTACCAGGATTACATACACGGTTCCCTCAAACAATAATAAAAATATATAAGGAACAATTTGTTTTCGAAACCATCAACAACATCCCAGTTAATATGGATTATTTTAAACGTTACACAGCCTATGGCTTCTATGGGCTTCTTCAGAATTGGATTGAAAATGGCTTCAAAGAAACGCCAGAACATTTTATCCAAGAAGCCATTGAACTTACAAAAACTCATATTTACTCATTTCAATATATAGGACATAACAGATAAGTATCTGCACCAATGTGAAGAATATCGAAAATAGGCTTCTCCAGATATACCAGTGGTGCAACAATTATAGGTGAAATATTAAATTGAATTTTATTTGACTAAATTTCCCGTGAGCGCAAAAAGACATTGAGCTGCCGCAGCGGCCTCAAGTCAATATTATGCCTGCCGGTCGGTGTGTTTAAATAATTACGAACAATGGATCTGCAGCGGATGTGTGGCAGTCGGTGTAAGCAGGAATCTGGAAGCACCTCCCAAAGGCGGAAATTTTGAGCAAATTACCAACTATGCGTTACAATATATGGATAAGGCCCGTGCTGCAAAAAAATCATTGCAGCCGGTTCAATAGGAATAATAGGAGGTTTTAACAATGCCAACAAGTTTAAAAGATACCGTTACATTACATAATGGTGTGAAAATGCCGTGGATGGGGTTAGGAGTTTTTAAAGTTTCGGAAGGTGAAGAAGTAGTAAGTTCAGTAAAAGCCGCAATCCGCAACGGTTATATTAGTATCGACACAGCTGCTATTTATCAAAATGAAGAAGGTGTCGGTCAGGGCATTCGGGAATCCGGCGTTCCTCGTGAAGAACTTTTTATTACGAGTAAGGTTTGGAACTCCGACCAAGGTTATGAATCTACATTAAAAGCTTTCGAAACTAGTCTTAACAAGCTGGGAATCGATTATTTAGATCTTTATTTAATTCACTGGCCAGGTGTTGATAAATATAAAGATACGTGGAAGGCGCTTGAAAAGCTATACAAAGACGGTCGTGTCCGCGCGATTGGCGTAAGCAATTTCCAGATTCATCATTTAGAAGATTTAATGAGTGATTGCGAGATTAAGCCAATGGTCAACCAAGTGGAGTTTCATCCTCATCTAACACAAAAGGAGCTTCTGGCGTTTTGTAAAAAAGAAGGAATCCAAATGGAAGCATGGTCGCCATTAAAGCAAGGCCAGCTGTTAAACGATCCTGTCCTTGCAGACATTGCTCACAAATATAATAAATCCGTGGCTCAAGTCATTTTGCGCTGGGATCTGCAGCATGAAGTTATCACCATTCCAAAATCAATCAAAGAGCACCGTATCATCGAAAACGCTGATATCTTTGACTTCGAGCTGACTCAAGAGGACATCGAAAGAATCGACGCGCTAAACCAGGACAGCCGTGCGGGATCCCACCCTGATACAATGAGAGTAGGATTTTAAAACCTTTTCGTTTTGGGGCCAACTGAAGAAATAGCTGATAAATTTTTTGGAACAATTTGATGATGCAAAATAATTTTAAAGCCCGACGAGCACCTTGCTTGTCGGGCCTTTTCACGTGCCAGGCTTCGAACACATCCCCTTAAAGAAAAATCGGCTTATAGTAGAATGAAACGATAACATAATCACGATAAGAAAATTAAAAGCAATTAACTACCAGTAATTCCAACCATGATGATAGGTGAGGTTGTCAGTTACATACATGATTGCTTATATACCACAAAGAATAATCCCCCATAAAATTAAGTGCTTTACATGCTTCATTAGCGACTGTGGGAAATGTCAGCACACCGCTCCTATTGCCTATGCTAATATTTACATTGAAGGGGGTTCGTAAATGATATTGGTGAGTTCGTGTTTAGCAGGTTGGGAAGTCCGATATAACGGTACACATAGTTTAAATAATAAAATTAGGAAACTAGTAGAAGAAAATAAAGCTGTTACCATTTGTCCAGAGTTACTTGGCGGCTTTTCAACCCCAAGAGAGCCTGCTGAAATTATTGGCGGCAACGGCGAAGATGTACTGGATGGAAAGGCTAAAGTAATGGATCAAACAGGAAAAGATGTTACGCAGCTTTACCTAAACGGAGCCTATGCTGCTCTTGAAAAAGCCAAAGAAATAAAGGCGACTATTGTGGTTCTTAAGGAGAACAGCCCGTCCTGCGGCAGTTCATTGATTTATAACGGCAAATTTATTGGTAAAAAAATTGAGGGAATGGGGGTTACTTCTGCATTACTAAAAAGAAATGGATTTAAAGTGATTTCTGAAGAACAATTTGCGGAAACCTTCCTTTAAATATGGCGCTCTGGTTTTAAGGGGGATAAGATGCTACAAATACTAAAGAATTCAAGTCATTTGATTATTGTCATTCACGAAATCTATGGCATTAATCAACATATGGAGAACTTTTGTGATTTATTATCAAAACAGGATTTTGATGTGATTTGCCCCAACCTATTAGATCGAGAACAACCTTTTACTTATTCTGAAGAGGAAATTGCCTACCTTCATTTTATGAAGAATGTGGGATTCTCGGAAGCTGTACTCAAAATAAAGAATCTATTGTTAGTCGTTAAAAATGATTACGAAAAAATATATATGATCGGATTTAGCGTTGGCGCAACTGTTGCTTGGTTGTGCAGTGAAGAAGAATGTTTGGATGGGATCGTAGCATATTATGGTTCCAGGATTAGAAATTACCAACAGATTGCGCCGCGATGCCCTACGGTTTTATTCTTTCCGGAGGAGGAACAATCCTTTCATGTGGATCAGTTAATTTCAAATCTGGACCAAAGAAATATCGAGATTCATAAATTTATGGGACAACACGGATTTAGTGACCCATACTCTGCTAAATTTAATGAAAAGTCATCTCAAAATGCCTTTAACAAAGTGCTAAACTTTTTAAAGAAACATCATTGAGAATTTCTTTCATAAACCAGGCACGTGGGAAAATAGTCTTTACTAGATTAATCCATGCGTCTGAACATTGCGCAAAAACCGGCATCCTAAAGATGCCGGTCAAGTGCTGTTGTACTATTTTATATTTCCCGTATTAGTAAGGAATGTGGCTATTTCTGGGAATACCGCCAGCAGTCCGATGAATAGTAACATGATAATCGCATATGAAAAAACACCTCGAGTAATTTCTGACATTGAGGCAGATTTGTCTACTCCCTTTAATACGAATAAATTTAATCCGACAGGTGGTGTAATTAATGCTAATTCCATATTAACAACCAAAATAATAGCAAACCAGATTGGATCAAAACCTAAAGACGTAATAATTGGATATAAAATTGGGACCGTAATCACGATAATGGAAACCGTCTCCAAGAAACACCCTAGAATCAACAATACGATATTTATTAAGATAAAAATAACCCAAGGGGATACATCCCATGATATAGCCATTTCGGTAATGGTTTGTGGGATTCTTAGAACCGTTAAAATAAAGCCAAGCAGCATGGCACCAACAATAATGAAAAGAATCATTGCATTTGTTTGAACGGTTGAAAATAAGATTTCTTTCATATTTTTAAATGTTAAATTTCTATAGGCTAATCCAGCAACTAATAAGCTAATGACTACCCCCACTGCCGCCGCTTCAGTTGGTGTAAACAGGCCAGAATAAATACCGCCAATAATGATAACTGGCAGGATTAATCCCCATATAGCTTTTTTTGATGCCTCAAATCTTTCCGCCCATGTGGCCGCCTTTTCCTTAATATGCCTTGTCTGCCAGGAGGCAAAAATGGTGAAAAACAATGTAAGGAGTAATCCAGGTACAATACCTGCAACGAAAAGTTTACCTACTGATTCTCCTGTGATATTTCCATAAAGAATCATCGGAACGCTAGGCGGAATCAAAATCCCCAATGTACCACCAGCGGCTACTAACCCTAAAACATATCTTTTCGTATAGCCACGTTTAACCATTTCTGGAATAGCCACTGAACCAACCGTTACAGCCGTTGCCACACTTGAACCTGAAATAGCAGCAAAAATGGCACAGCAGAAAATAGTACCAATTGCAAGCCCGCCCGGTAAATGTCTAAACCATTTGCTTGCCATTTCATATAAATCTTTCCCAACACCGCAAACTAATAAAATCTGGCTCATTAATACATATAATGGAAGAGCCGTTAGCTCGAATGAATCTAATGCCTTGTATGAAATAATCGGTATTTGATTGAAGGCTAGTGTTCCGCCATTAAAGAAATACATACCGCCTATCGTAAGTAAACCTAGCGTAAAGGCAACGGGCAGACCAATTAATAGGAGAGTCCCCATTCCTCCAAGGAAAAATATATTCATGCGTGAGTCTCTCCTTTCCGATTAAAGCCATCAATGATTTGTAAGATAAATGCCATGCAAAGCAATACCCCGCCAATAGGAAGCAACATTTCCGGTATATACATCGGCACCCTTAATAGTGATGAAGATGTTGTTCCGATTGTATAAGTCCCTTGAACATGCAGGATCGAATAAAATGTGAAAATGACACTAAAAAGGAGCCCTAAAGTATTGGAGATCACATCCAAAACATTTTTTACTTTTAATGGTACCGCATTTGTTAAAAGATCCACTGTAATATGTGAAAAGGTTCTTAACGCGTATCCGCTGCCGATAAAACAGCTTCCAATCAACGAATAAATGGATAATTCTGTCGCAAATATCGTTGGGGAATTGAAAATAGCACGAGACACTATCTCATAAAAGATCATTCCTGTCATAAGCACTACGAATATGCCTGAAATGATTCCACCAAGATAGATGATTCTATCGATGAATTTATAAAGCGTCTTAAATAAATCCATTTTTCCCTCCAAACTATGTCAGAAACGACATTATTTAAAAATTCACCCGGGAGATGTGTCCTCCCAGGTGATGATATAATTCTACTAATTTAGTTTTGTTTTTCAGCAAGGTCTAGAAGTTCCTTTCCAAGATCTCCCGCTTGTTTTTCGAAAATATCATATACTGGTTTAGCCTCGTCCTTCCAAACTTTTAGATCTTCTTTAGGAACAACGTAAACTTCCACGCCCTTCTTTTCTAGTTCTTTAGCGGTTCTCGTATCTTCAGCCTTTGCTTTATCACGAATCTCTTTTTCCGTTTCGGCAGCAGTTTCCTCAATTAACTTTTGTGTTTTGGCAGGAAGCTTATCCCAATAACCTTTATTTACGGCTAAAATAAACTCCAAATAGGCATAATTGTTAATGGTTAAGTATTTAACCACTTCATCATATTTTCTTTGAAGCATCGCAGTTGTTCCTGATGTTGCACCATCAACGGTATTACGCTGTAATGCCATATAAACTTCTCCGGCCCCCATAAACACTGGAGAAGCTCCATATGCTTTAATTAATTCTGATGGAATTTCACCAATACTTCTAATCTTTAAGCCTTTAAAATCTCCAGGCGATTTAAGCGCTCTTACATTATTAGCAAATTGAGCGAAACCATAGTCAGCAAATAATAATACCTTTGCACCCTTTTCTTCCATGGCAGTTCTTAGTTTGTTACCCATTTCACCTGAAAGTGCTTTACCAGCAGCCTCGTAGTCTGGGAAAACATAAGGGACGTCAAAGATTCCCATAGCAGGAACAGTCGAAGCCCATAGTGTTGACGAGTTTAATCCCATTTCTACCCCGCCTGTCAGGATCGACTGGTTCATTTCCTTATCACTTAACAACTGTCCAGCTGGATATACTTGCACCTTTACCTTACCGCCGGATTTTTCCGTAACCTTTTTCGCAAATTCTTCAATACCGACAGAAATGTGATGGTCTTGAGGAAGATTGTACGCTAAACGAATGGTAGCTTCTTCGTACCCGTCTCCGCCGCTGTTGCTTTCTGCTTTTCCCCCATTTGCAGGAGATGCTTGATTTGTTGCCTTTCCCCCACAAGCTGTCAAAATTCCCATTAATAAAATTAAGGCTAGAAAACTTGAAATTACCTTCTTCATTTTAAATCCCTTCCCTCTTATATTTAAATTTAAATCTCTCAATATCCCCTATTTTTCCTATCGTGTTCGGTTATTGTGCTCCTCTATTTAGGATTGGCAATCTTTTACTTTATGCAGATGACCCGTCAATTCCCGATTTGTAAATGGTTTCAGTAATTCGATGCAAGCTAGAAGCTGCTCTAAGTCAATTCCTGTATCAATGCCCATTTCATGCATCATGAAAACAAGATCCTCTGTTGCCGCATTACCAGCTGCACCAGGGGCAAATGGGCACCCGCCAAGACCGCCGATAGAAGCATCAAAACGAGTAACCCCCGCTTCTAATGCAGCCATTACATTTCCCAGTGCCAGTCCATATGTATCGTGAAAATGAGCAGAAATACTTGACTTTGTTTTTAATGAAATGGCAGCCTGAAATAACTCAAAAACCTGCTTTGGATTCGCTCTTCCAATGGTGTCGGCAAGAACAATTTCATCTACACCGAGCATCTCTGCTTCCTCGACCATTTTGAGAACCAGGTCAGCATCTACTTTTCCCTCAAACGGGCACCAAAAAGCAGTTGCAATACTATAGCGAATAAAAATATCATTTGCTTTTGCTTTTTCGATTACCGTTGCAAGATTAGTAATAGATTGCTCCCGGCTCATTTTTACATTTTTTAAATTAAAGCTGTCACTTGCCCCTACTACCAGTGATAGTGAATTGACACCACTCTCTATCGACCGGTTATACCCCTTATCATTAGGAATCAGCGCCATATATTGAACAGAAGGGCTTTTTTCTATGCCGTTTAGAACTTCCTTTGCGTCCTTCATTTGCGGAACATATTTCGGATGAACGAACGAAACTGCTTCCATCCGTTTGATCCCAGTTTTGCTAAGTGCATTGATTAGCTCTATTTTCTTTTCAGTCGGGATAAAATTAAATTCATTCTGAATTCCGTCCCTAGGTCCGACTTCGATTATTTCTACCTTATCCGGAAGGTTCATAAGACATCCCCTCTTTTATTGTAAGAAATTCCAAGCTTCGTAAATTGGATGGGATCGTTTTCTCTAAATAACCCCTTTTGCTTTCAGATCCTTTATTTGCTCTTCAGTCATGCCTAGCTTCCCGCCAAGAACATCATCGTTGTGCTGCCCCAATTCTGGTCCTGCCCACAGAATTTCACCAGGGGTTTCACTCATCTTTGGTACGATTCCTGGCATCTTCAACATGCCAAGCCCATCAATGGCTACTTCCTGAATCATTTTCCTGGCTTGATAATGCGGATCATTTACTATATCCTCCACAGAATAAATGGAACCCGCCGGAACCCCCGCTTTATCTAAACATTCCTTTACTACCTTAAATGGCAAACTTTTCGTCCATTCTTCGATTAGACCGTCTAAGAATGAAGCATGTTCAGATCGTTTAGCATTGTTTTCAAACCGTGAATCTTCGGCAATATCCTCACGTCCCATTGCATACATAAGCCTTTTAAAAATGGCATCTCCATTCGCACCAATAACGATATACGTTCCATCAGAACAAACATATGTATTCGATGGTGTAATTCCTGGCAGCATGCTTCCCGATCTTTCACGAATCAATCCTGCACGATCATATTCGGGAAGAACGCTTTCCATTAAACTAAACACCGATTCATATAGGGCAACGTCTATTACCTGTCCCTTACCTGTACCATTCACATCACGATGGTAAACCGCCATTAATGTACCTATCACAGCATAAAGTGATGACAAGGAATCTCCAAGACTTACACCTACTCGTACCGGCGGACGATCTGGATATCCCGTGATATAGCGAAGACCTCCCATTGCTTCCCCAATCGATCCAAAACCCGGTTTATCTTTGTACGGACCATCCTGACCGTACCCGGACACCCGAATCATAACCAGACCCGGGTTAATCTTTTTTAATTCCTCGTATCCGAGCCCCCACTTTTCCAATGTTCCAGGGCGAAAGTTCTCTATTAAAATATCAATTTCTTTCACCAGTCCGCGTATCAGCTCTTGCCCTTCATGGTGCTTCAGGTCAATGGTAATGGACTTTTTATTTCTGGATTGAACATACCACCATAGACTTGTACCGTTTTCCATAACCCTCCATGTTCGGATTGGATCACCCTTAGCTGGAGGTTCGACCTTTATAACCTCAGCACCAAATTCAGCTAATAACCGAGAGGCAAATGGGCCTGCAATTAGCTGTCCCATTTCCAGCACTCTTAAACCTTCCAATGCTTTTTTTCCCATTTGTATTCATCTCCTATAATCTAAACCTGTTTAAAGTTAAGGATGAATTCTACTTATAAAGTGATATAAGTGCCCCTAAATCATGCTCAATGTGTTCAAGCATTATCTTTGCGGCTTTATCCCCATTCCTTTCTTTAAGTGCTGAAAGGATGCGGGAATGTTCTTCGATAGGACTCTCATCTCGCATGGCTTCTTTCACAACACTGTTCCTTAGATAGGTAACTTTATCCCGAATCATATTTGTTAATGAAATCAGCTGGCGGTTACCGGATGCCTTGAGGATAATCTCATGAAATTTGATACTCAATTCCACTACATGATTTTTATCCTGTTTTAACCATGCTGCTTTAGTTTCTTCCACGATCTTTTCAAGCATTTCTAATTCTAAAGATTCAATTTTCTGAGCAGCCAATTTAGCTGCAAGCGATTCCATTTGCTGCCGAACTTGATAAATATCAATCATATCGGATATTGAAGGGCTGAACACATGTATTGCGTTCCCCTTTTGCACAAGCAACTCATCTTGAATAAGGATTTTTAAAGCTTCACGAACCGGTCCGCGGCTGGTGCCAAATTCCTCAGCAAGTTTTGCTTCTACTAATCTATCACCAGGAATGTAATCTCCTTCTAATAAACGTTTTTTTAATATTTGATAGATTTGGGTATTTAGGGTATCTCTAACAATCGATTCCAATGATAGGCCCCTCCTTTCTGAACCACTTTGCAAACGTTTTATCAAACTATTTTTAATAGTAAGATAATTACGGTTAACTGTCAACGGTTAACAATCCGTGTTTTTAGTATCTTCTGAATATTGATTCCAAAAAAAATAGCCTTCAAAAGTTTATAAAAATACCCAAAAAGACGGAATCCGTGGTTACTAATGCCAGGAATGCGGGATATATCTATATTTATAAAAAAATAAGCGCAAATAATCCCCTCCTGATTATAGGAAGAAATCATTGCGCTTATTATTTAGCTTTTAATAAACTAATAGTTGCAAGATGATTAATAGGGTCGGTTCTCTTTTTTCAAAACGAAGTGTCAATTCAGGTTCTATCTTCACCCTATGCCACTTTGTCCATATTTTCAGCAAAAAAAAAACCCGAAAAATCAGGGGCTTCTTTCAATATGCGGAAACCGTCTTTCAACCTATCATCTATTAAAAAAGTCCTACTTTTATAAGTTCAGCTATTGCCGAACAACTGCTTTAGCAATCAATGAAGTAATGGCGCCAGTTTGTGTTAAAAGTCCAAAACTTCCACCAACAACAAGATAAACAGCATAATAATATTGGCAATCCATCTTAGGCGGCAACGGAGATGATGTGTTAGATGGATGTTATATGCCCAGCGTTATGAACGCCGATGTAAAAGTCCATAGTTTAGGGATATATAAAAGTGAGAGGATTAAAATGAAAAGTTGTCACTTTAATCCTCTACCCTTAAATGTAATTAGTTAGGACTCGCTTTTTGTACGATTAACAGCTGATGGCGGTTCCTCCATCCTCCATCCAACCATGTTTTATTAAAATCGTTCCCCCATCCTTGGCAAAATCAAATGTGTTTGACATGATATTTCCTATATTTAAAAGCAGGTCGCTCCTAAAACTAAAACCTGCCCCAATCGAATTGCTCCCTAGTCCAAAAATGGATAATAAATTGGTATTATACATCATAAGTTTGTCAGAAAAGGGTGAAATGGTCGAATTTGTAACCATTCCGGCCCAGGTTGAAGGGGCTGGAATGTCGCTATCTATTAAAATGTCACTCATCGTAGATATTACCTTTTTGGCTAATTCTTTTCCTCTAGTGAAGTATTTTTTCACCTCTGGCTCTTTTGCTGCCTGTTCAAATCCTATCATTAACTGCATCCCAGTAATATTAGTCTCCATGGATTGGTAAACCAAACCGATTTCAACGGTGTTTAGTGCCCTTTTTTGTCGAAATGGATTTATGCCTTTTGTGTAACTTGTATCTTGAATGAATTCCACTTCTTTAGGCATAGGTATAATAGGCGGGCATGTCAAAACACCTTTATCCAGAAGGTGTTCGGTTGTTTTGGAATATATACGTTGCATATCATTCGTTAACTCTATGTACAATTCTCGAATATCTGGTCTGTATGACAAACCTTCATGTAGGGTATAAAGACCTGATAAAATTTTGCTCATCATTCTGACATACATAATTGCATAGTTATCATCAAATAATTGCGGTGCATTTGTATTTACATCACTTTCGTTAAAAGCGGCGGGAATAACAGCACCAGCGTTTTTAAAAATGGTTTTAATTTTTTGTTCATTTTTGGTTTCAATTGTGTAAATGTTTTTTAAAATCACTTTTAATTCATCCTCATTTGCCGTCTCGATAAAATATTCCAGAACCCTTAGCAGCATAGATTTTTCTTGATAAGTCTGCCATAAGTTCCCTAACTCAGAAGATGATAATGGTATGGTAGACAATTTTACACCTCCAAATAATACCTCTTATGTATGTACATCTCTTTGTTAGGATTTATATATTCAAAAAAATTTATGTACGAAAGAGGGAATATGTTTGTGAAGGAATGTACATAAAGCAAAGCTCAATTCCCGTACTTTTAAACATGTTTCTTCTACGATGATGATAGGAGCTTGGACTCTTTGCAAAATTTCGGCAAAAGCAATATGTCAATAGGTGTTATTGGTACATTGTTCTTTACTTATTTTCATGTTTTAGTTTTATACCCATCGATATAAAAAAAGAGAATCGAATAAACGTATAAGAGCTTCATAATAGAATAGAAAGAAGCTTCCAATTATACTGATGAAAAGGATGCAAATGTTTCTGTAGGAGAGAGGACTATTATATGCTATTTTATGTCATTGCCATCCTCGTCATTGTGATGGACCAGCTTTCTAAATATCTCATTCGGGCCTATATTGAAATTAATGAAACATTTACATGGCGGGGAATTCATCTCACACATATCGAAAATAGCGGGATGGCAGGAGGTTTATTTCAAGGCAATGCATGACTCTTCGGAGTTGTGGCTGTTTTTTTCGTGATAGCAGTTTTATATTTTCGCAGATCCGGAGAAATGAAGGGTGTTCTCATCGATTGCAGTTTTGGATTCCTAGTCGGAGGAGCAATTGGAAATGGAATCGATGGACTTTTGTTTGGGGAGGTGACAGATTTTATCATTCGCTCTAAGGGAATTCTTAACTTGGCCGACCATGCGATCGAGATAGGGGTGTTCCTGCTTATTATGTATGGGATCGTCAGCTGGTTGAAAAATAAGCACTAGATATGACGATTTTGAGGATTGTGATGGTTTTGAAGAGAGCAGCGACGAAAGCTCTAGTTCCGACTAAACTTCCAATAACCGTTCTATTCCTTATGAAACGATTGATGATCACACTGAAGGAAAATCCTTCATAGTCCAACTATAATTACTCCCACAGAAATATACTCAAATCAATGACAAGGGAATTGCCTACGAATAATCGATAAAGTGTCGGATCCTTCTTTCCACATGGAGTAAAACTTTGTGAAGCTGCTAAAAGTTTGTTTAAAGCCAGTTGAAATAGATATTATCCCTCCTGTGTAGACAGTATGAAAATATCCATTCTGCTGCATAGGAGGATTTATTTTGGGTAGAAAAGGACAAACTTTCATAAACTATCAGACTTTTCCGCTGCTTCCCCTGTAAGACCTTGTCCCCAAATCACATCCTATCCAATAAGCACTTCCTCCTATTTTGCATCACTGGCAGGCGCCTTCAGTACATTCCATTCCTAAAAATGTTAAATTAGTATGGTAGTGGATAAGGAAATATATTCCACAATAAAAGGAGGATGATTATGAAGAGTGTATTAGTAAAATCCTTGCTTTCCGTTACATTAGGGTTCGGAATTGTAGCAGGAGGGACAATCCCTAGCCTGGCTGCTGAAAACCAGTTAACGAAATCAGAAGGAAAAAACCTGTATGTGATTGCATTTAAAAACGGGCTGCCAAAAGGATACGAAGACGTAATCAAAAAAGCAGGCGGCCGAGTGGTAAATGCACTCTCGGAAGTGGGAGGAATCGAAGCACAGTCCGATGATCCTTCATTTCTAAGTAATCTCAAAAAAGTACCTTCCATTGAGGTGGCTAGTAAAGAGATACCACTTGCATTAAACCAGCCGGCGATGATTCAAAACACCGCCCAAACAGCATCTCTCAACCAACAAGGAAGTCTTTGGGACAAGCAATGGGACACTCAAAGGATAACGAACAATGGGAAATCGTATGAAATTGAAACCGGCGGATATAAAAATGAAAAAGGAGAAATGATACATAAAGCGGTTGTAGGGGTAATTGATACTGGGATTGATCCAACACATCCAGATTTACAGAAGAACCTTCTTGGCGGACGGAATTTGGTCCCTGCTGGCATGGATGCAACAGAAACTGGAGACCCAAATGACATTGTGGACCGTAACGGCCACGGAACACATGTGTCTGGAATTATTGCAGCAAATGGAAATGTCAAAGGCGTAGGTCCAGACCTAGGAATTCGCACCTATCGTGTATTCTATTCAGACCAAGCTCTTACTCTCCCATCCTTTATCATTGATGGCATCATAGCAGCTGCGAATGATAAGGTAGACGTCATAAATATGTCTCTAAGACTCTATAATACTTCGAAAACCATCATCGAAGGAGAAACCTATAAAACAACGGCCGATACGTTATTGTGGAAACGCGCGATCCAATACGCTCTGAAGAACGACGTAACTGTAGTAGCGGGTAGTGGAAATGAAAGCTTAAACCTTGATGACAAGAAAGAAGTTACGAATTACTTAAACTCGCTTTATGAACCATATGGAATCACACTTAAGGGACCAACTACAGTCGTACCTGCACAAATGCCTGGAGTGATCAATGTATCGGCCTCAAACAAATGGTCCCAACAGGAACTTGCCTTTTACTCCAATTATGGAAACAGTGCGATTGATGTAGCCGCTCCTGGAGGGGACTTTGGTGCGAAATATGCCGAAACCTTTGATCCAAACACGGCAGATTATTCTAACTTAATCCTAAGCACATGGCCAACCTACTTAGGTACGCCATACAATTATAATGCAGGTACTTCAATGTCAACTCCTCAAGTCGCTGGGATTGCCGGCGTTATTAAAGCTGCACACCCTTATTTAAAACCTTCGCAAGTATCAGCCATCATTAAACAAACAGCGATTGACTACGGAAAACCAGGTCAAGATGCCTTGTATGGTTCTGGGGAAGCCAATGCTTATCGGGCATTGATGAATATAAAAAAATAGAAAAGTAACGAGAGATACTAGAACCCATAATTGGGGGCATTATTTCCTTATTGAGGAGATGTGCCCTTTTTTGTGTTCAATGAGAATTTGGAGTTTAGGTAACAAATTACAGAAATATTTAAATTAACAAGATTCTGTTAAACATCACCCGTTCTATTTAGAACTTTGCCTCTTCATTAGGAATTTGATTAACTACTCGATTAGAATTCGATTCTATTATTTGATTTTTATGTTAAAAGGGCAAATTGATCAACGGGTGCGGGTGAAAATCGTATTAAACTGAGGGATTTTTAGAAGAAAAACGATGCGTATATTTGAGAAAAATTGCGAAAAAAATGAACTGTACTAGGAAGACAGTTCATTTAATAAGTATTTTATTTTTTTAGAGGAGAAATGACATTGTTATAGAAAAATCTTTCCCATTTAGCTAACAAACCGTTTCCATTTTCACCAAGTTGTATTTCCTTTTCGTGGTTCTTATGAAACTCTGCTATTCGTTTATTATTTTCTTTATGCCATTGATGAAGAGATGCTTGTTTCATTTTTATTCCTCCTCTCTTTTAATACCTTAATTATATAGCTAAGGTTGAAAATCACTAAGTAATTCTGGCCGCAAATTGTGCAATGAGAATGGGAGAAACGATATTGGAAATATACCTTTAATAAGAACAATGTCGTATTACGAAGAAAATTATGAAGAAATCTACTTAAGCGAACGGGGTGCAATACTTGAAAAGTCGGACACAGTGCCGGCTATTTTTTTATTAATCAACGATAGAGGGAGTTTAGTGAAACAAGGGGAATTAAATTTTAGGATAATGGTAGTCCGGAATATGATTTGAATTGAGGAGAATACTAAGCAAAACGCTAAAAGGGGTAGTTTCTATGTATACGCTTAAACCGATAAATTTAGCCTCAAGTAAAACAAACATTTCAGAACCATTAACATCAGCTGAAATGGGTAAACTTTGGGCGGCATATATGGGAAACAGTATGGGAAAATGCATCTTAAGCTATTATCTTCAACACGTTGATGATGCGGATATTAAAACATTAGTAGAAAATGCTTATAATTTAAGCGTAGATTTCATGGAAACAATTAAGGGAATATTCGAAAAAGAAAACTTTCCTATTACAAAAGGGTTCGGCAATGAGGATGTTAACCCTAGTGCACCTAGGTTATTCCAAGATGAATTCTATGTCCATTATTTAAAATACACAGCAAAAGCAGGAGGGAGTATTTATAACGTCGCCTTTCCCCTTGTTTATAGAAAGGATGTAAAAGAGTTTTTTAATTATTGTATAGATTCAACAAAGGATTTAATGGAACAAGTCAATGAAATTTTAATGAATAAAGGATTCATTATTAAACCACCTATTATTCCAGTACCAGAAAAAGTTGAATTTGTTCATGAGGACTTTTTAAATGGGTTTTTAGGACATGTGCGCCCTATGCAAGCGTTAGAGATTACCCATTTGTACGATAATATCGAAAACAATGTGACGAGTAAAGCATTAATTATGGCATTTGCCCAGGTTGCTAAAAATGAAAAAATTCGGGACTTATTTGAAAGAGGGAAAAACCTTACACATAAAAATTTGGAACGCTATATGAATAAGCTAAGTGATGAAAATTTGCCTGCTCCACCATTTTTAGACCATTTGGTTACATCATCGAGGTTTTCACCATTTTCAGACAAAATCATGTTAAACCATAAGATGGACATGTTTTCAATGAAGATTAGAGCGTTTGGAAATTCAATGGCAGTAAGTGCAAGACACGATTTTGGGTTGCTCTATTCTAGGTCATTAATAAACATCAAAGGATTTGTTGAAGATGCAGCTGAAATTTATATAGAGAACGGCTGGATGGAAAAACCGCCATATGCAGCTAATAGAGATAACATTGCATCTGATAAATAGACATGTCATTTTAAGCCTGATTTGAAATCCTCATTATTATATATCTCATCTGGGAAATACTCATTCGATGAGGGTTACGCTCAGTTACAAAAATAGAAGGATTCTTATCCTGGCGATTATCCAAATATCGTTTTACCAAATTTCACTGCGAATATTAAAACACACTTCCCTTTCTTTATCTCCTTTTCCCCGGACAATTGCGGATCGGTTGGAGCAATTAATACAATTTTTATCCAGTGAAACAACTTCTCCAATTCTTTTTGAAGTTTGTTTATAAATTTTTATGAATCATAACTTGGGGAACCTGATAACACAAATATTTATTCATATTTGTGAAGCGAAGCTTACTGCACTATCGGGTCAGGCTTGTGAAATAAAATCATGTTGAAAGTATCTGGATAAATTGGTAATAAGGTACACAACATAAACTCTGGAGGTGTATAATGAAAAACTTAAAATTATTATATTTTGCTTTCCTAATTCTGCCTTGGCTAACAGTACCATTCTTAGGTAGAAATTCATTTAAAAAATATCTTCCAGCAGCAATTTTTATGGGTACATTCACAACAGCATTAGATTTATTCGGGGAAAAGAAAAAATGGTGGCGATTTTATAAAGAGATACCACCTTTAAAAAGTATGAACATCTTTAATTGGGGTCCTTACTTTGTTTCAAGTCTTTGGATGTTAAAAATGACTTATGGGAAATTCCCATTATATATATTTTCTAATACGATTCTTCATATTTGTTTTGTTTACCTCGGAGGTGTAAAACTGGCAAATTACTCTAAAGTGTTCACTTTAGAAAAATTAACAAAATTTCAATACTTAGTTATCGACTTTTTAAGGGCATTAATTCTTTATGGATTTCAATTTATTAGTAATCTTAGTCAAAATACGAAAAAGCCTTCTAATATTAATCAAATTAAAGATTCATTACAAAATGGCGAGGATTTCTAAAAAAACAACTGTTCCTTGTGCTTTTATATGGGATATTGGAAAAAACCCACTCAAAGTAACTGAGTGCGATTCAGGGGTGCCACAGTAGCCCCTTTTGTTGTTTCACTAACGGAGCAGAATAGTTAAGGATGAAGGTGGCTATGGCAATCTTTTTTCATATTCCGCTAATGTTATAGATTGGTTGAAATATAGAGATACTAAACTTTTTTCAATTCAATTATTATCTTTCATTGTTGACGAATTCACCCAATTATTTGGGCTCTATGAAATTGAAGAGGAGACAGAAAATAACAAAAATGGAGAAAACCCAGTTTCCTCGTTTGATCCTGAGAATGAAAAAAATTAATTAATTATAAAGGAGTTGACGGAATGAAACATATTAATAGTTATATGATTCAGTTTATTGCAGCCAAGATAACATCTTAGAAGAAGTCCTTATTTCCATAAAGGAGAAAGGAATGCGTTCCATATCGGTGTCTCCCTCTACTGGAAAAACTCTTACAATTCTTGTCTCTATTTCAGTGGCTAAAAATGTTCTAGGGATATTTTATCCTTAAAATACTGAAGTGTCTCCTTCGGCGATCTTCCACTAGCTAGCGCAAGGGCAGTAAATGAACCGTTTGAATTCCCTGCAAAAACATTGGTTCGACGAATTAATTCTGGTTTTTGTCGAGCGAGTCTGTTCAAAAGTTGTAAACTTAATGCACCTAAGGTACCGCCGCCATCAAAGGAGATAATCCGATATCTTGTCAAAGATGATTTCTCCTCTCCATTATCATCAAAGGTATTATTCAGTATATGTTTTTTCTCGTGTCTTTTGTATGGACCAAGATACCTCTTTAACATAAACGGATTCTACAGCTCAATATCTATATAAAATATTATTTCTGAAGCAATGCTTTCTAAATGCCAGACAGTTGGATGCCGCGCCAGCCGCTTACATTGCATTGGCCATAATCATTATTACCCACAGCAACCACCGTGCCGTCCGATTTAAGCCCGACAGTATGGGCACAACCCGCCGCGATCGCCACAATATCCCGCCAGTCACTTACATTACATTGGCCATACTTATTCCAACCCGCTGCCGCCACAGTACCATCCGATTTAAGGCCGATGGTATGATTACTACCCGCCGCGATCGCCACAATATCGCGCCAGCCGCTTACATTGCATTGGTCATGCTTGTTACCACCCACTGCCATTACTGTTCCGTCCGATTTAAGGCCGATGGTATGAAGATAACCTGCCGCGACCGCCACCATATCACACCAGCTGCTTACATTACATTGGCGATACCGATTATTGCCCACTGCTGTAACCGTTCCGTCCAATTTAAGACCGATGGTATGCCAGTCACCAGCCGCGACAGCAGCAATATCATGCCAGCCGCTTACACTACATTCCCCTTCATTATTTCTGCCTACTGCAACCACCCGGCCAGCCGATTTAAGTCCAATAGTATGACGCCAACCTGCAGCAACCGCTACAATATCACGCCAGTCATTTACATCGCATTGGCCATGCTGATTCCATCCCACAGCCACCACAGTACTGTCAGCTTTAAGACCGATGGTATGAGCATTACCCGTATTCGTCGCCATATGAACATTTCCAGCCGCGACCGCCACCATATCGCGCCAGCCGCTTACATCACATTGGCCAAGTTTATTATCACCTACAGCCGTCACCGTCCCATCCGATGTAAGCGCAACGGTATGACGACGGCCAGCCGCGATGGTATCTTTAGGCCACCGTTTGACCTTTGGCGCTGCTTCTTTCGGTGAAATGTAATCCATGTTTATACCTCCTAAATATAATCAACCTTGCAGTTTCATTTTGGTTCATTTTTTCGCAACGCACCTCTAAACCGAACCATAATGGATAGTACCTGAATTTTTTGGAGGTCAATGAGGATTGTCCATAAAAATGGCATCTATAATCTTATTAATATGAATTTCCGCTGTATTTAAAAATTGGATCTTCAAATCCTCATTCTTGATTAACATCGGGAGTTCTGTGCAGCCCAATATGATGCCTTGTATTCCGTCTCTATTTATCATTTCATTAATGATAGATAGGAAACCATGTTTTGTTTCGTTCTTCACGATGCCATTTTCTAATTCCTCAACAATTTTTCTATGTATGTATTCCTGTTCCGATTGATTCGGCACGACAATCTCGATGTTATGAGAAATAAATGGTTTTTGGAAAAAATCATTTTCCATCGTAAATTTCGTTCCGATCAAACCCAGCCTATCTAAGTTCAATTCCTGTGCTTTTAAGAAAGTTTCTTCCACAATGCTGATCATCGGAACCTGGACGTTTTGCTGAATTTGGTCAAACACAATATGTGGTGTGTTTCCACACATGACCACAAAATCAGCACCGACACTTTCTAACTTTTGAACAGCATCCGTTAAATAATGAATAACCTCTTCTGTCTGTCCATTCATAAGCAAACGAAACATCTTGTACATATTAATGCTGTTAATATAGAGTTCCGGCAATTCCTCTTTACTGCCAATCCTTTCTTGAAATCCAGAAATGATGGATTGGTAATAACCAACTGTTGCTTCGGGTCCGATCCCGCCGATGATTCCAACCTTTTTCATCCTGCCAGTCCCCTCTCTCTTTCAGTGGCTTCTTCTTGATTATACAACATTACTCCCTTTTCCATATCTTCCTGTCTTTTCAAAAAGAATTCAACCCACCCACCAAGTAGAGCGCTGATCCTTGTTTAAGGATAGCGCCCTTTTGTTGAATTGCCGTATTCAATTTATAGTGGTTTTAATTTTGATTATCTCTCTATTTCCTAACAACTGGAATCCACATTTCACCAAATACTGAGCCGTTTCGCTGCCCCATGATAACCGCTGTATTTGGCCCGCCAACATAGGCAAAATCCTTTGCTTCAGGCAATACCTGACCAAAGGCAATGCCAGTAACCATATTGCTCAACGCTTCAGCCGTCTCCGCTTCCCCTTTTACAACGAGGTATTCACTTTTAGGAAATTGAATCACTCGGGATGCTTCTGGCAGGGATGCCTCTGTCATGACGCCGGCATAATGCATCATCTTGTTATTCACTGCTTCATTCACGACAAAAATGTAGTCATTTATGGCAACGGCTTTTAACTTGTCAAGCCTTCCATCTTGATTGACCGCCGACCAAAAGTCTGCCTTTTCTTTGGTTATCCCAGCATAGTCCGTGTAGTGGCTCTTAAGCTCTGTTCCAATACCTAAAACGGTGAAGCTTTCTTTTTCTTCTAACGTATAATTTGTCATATTCAAACCATCCTTTTTTTAAAATTTATCAAATGATTTATCTTTTCACTTGATAAGTTTATAATAATCTTTAATCATGTCAAAAAATGAAACTGTTTAGGAGCCCCCGATGAAAAAAGTTGAACGGATTAATATCATCATGCGGTATATCAACAACCGATCCCACTTTACCATTTCTGAGATCATGCAAGAATTTATCATCTCTCGTTCGACCGCGATTCGAGATATTCGAGAAATTGAAGCCATGGGGATGCCGCTTGTCGCTGAAGTTGGCAGGGATGGCGGTTATTTTGTCATGAACAATTCGGTCCTGCCCACCGTCCGCTTTACCGATAATGAGATTAAAGCTCTCTTTATTGCCTTTATGGCCACAAGAAATCAACAACTCCCTTACCTAAAGAGCCGTCAGTCTTTAGCTGAAAAATTACTAGGCCTGATTTCAGAAAACCAGCAAGATGATCTGGTTCTATTAAATCAAATCCTGCTTTTTGAAGGGACCAATCCCAATAATCCAGACCTGCTTGAACTGTCAGACCTTCCCCATCCGATGTTAGAAAACCTTATTCAAATCCTTCTTTTGGATAGAAATTTATTGATTACCATTAATGAAGGCAAGGTCATAAATTCATATCCTATTTATCTCTTACACCTTTATCATGAAAAAGGTCTTTGGCTGATTGAAGGCTATAACTTAAAGGAGGAAAAAAGACAAATTTTCTCTGTCGACAACCTCACCGATGTAGAACCATATCCCACGGAAAAAAGATTAAGTAAGAAAAAGATATTAGAAAACCTATGGAAGCAGGAAGAAGTAATCAACCTTGTCCTTGAACTTGGGCCAAAGGCGATTGCCCAGTTCAAAAAATACCATCCTTTAAAAGTTTCCATTTCCTATACGAGTCCTTACCAAACCACGGCCATTCTAAAGACTTTTATCAATGTTAATCATTCAGAAGAATTGGCTGAAATAACAAATTGGCTGCTTTTCCTAGGTGATGATATCAAGGTCAGGGAAGTGCCTGAGGAAGTCTTAGAGGATTTACAAAAGAGAGTATTTCTATACTGTACATAAACAGTGCAAGCTAAACCTCAAATAGATGTATTAATGGTGAACCAGATCAAAAATACGATTTGGAGTTTTGCACCGCTCAACACAATATCCCCTCGCTTCGATGCTGCAAACAAACAAAACAAGCTGCCAATCTGGCAGCTTTCTTAAACTAAATCTATGTAACTGAAAGGAGTATTTTAAAGGAGCTCGCACACGTTGGGTCATTAAATAATTGTATTTATTAGTATTCTCCTTTTTTCGGATAAGTGACTTTAATTATTGCTCGCAGGGTCATTTTCAACATCCGTTTTTATTGTGCCTTTACTTATATAAGGTTTTGCACTCTTTTTTTTGTTTGTACTAGCTTGCCAACGAGTCCAACCTTTCTTGCCTGTTCCTCTCCCTGTTCCACCTTTTCCTTTAGCTTTACTCATAAAATCACCCCATTCTTGTGAAGTTGCCTATCTGGTTAGTTTTAGACATCTTATTCGGTTATTAACCGCGCGTATTGCAATAAATCACAGCACTTGATTTTACTTCAGTCCCGTGTTTACGTTGCCAACAGGAGTCCTTCTCTTTGTAAAAAAATGAAAAGTAATTAGGTAATCCACAATATATATGCTACACTTGGTTTACCATTTGATTTACTGTTTTCTAGTACCCTGCTCTTTATTGAGCGGGGTACTTTTTTTAAAAAGAAAAATAAAAAACAGACTCCTAAAAAAGAGTCTGTCCATGTTTGGCATTATTATTTAAGCATTACGAACGTTAGCTGCTTGTGCTCCACGTTGACCTTGCTCAACATCAAAAGTTACTTCTTGACCTTCTTCTAATGTTTTGTACCCTTCGCCTTGGATAGCTGAGAAATGGACGAATACGTCTTCTCCACCTTCACGCTCGATGAATCCGAAGCCTTTTTCGCCATTAAACCATTTTACTTTACCTTTTTCCATGTTTGTTGCCTCCTAGTGTGTTAGCACACCAATGTATTACTATCCTTGCTCTCAGTGATCATCAAGACGAAAAGTTTTTACTAATACTATCCTTTACACCGAACAAAAATAATTCATGTTTAGAATAACATTTTTTGAAGTTTTTTGCAAGGTACCCTAATTCTTTAACTAAAGCTACTCGTTATGTAACGTGTAATGTCTCACAATCACTTCTATATTAATTATAACTCCAATCCCTAATATATATTGTATTAGATACCAGAACATAACAAAGAGATGCCTTCTTAAAGTAATACTTGAGGAGTTTTTAAAAGGGTTAATTTATCCGGCATTTAACTCCTTGAATATAAATTTTTTTATCAACAGTCCAAATGTAATACCAAAAATAGCGGTACTTAAAATATGGGAATAATAATCGTTTATAGGTCTAATAGGTATATACTTGCCTTCTATTAATGCTGTGAATAAAAGTTCACATATTAACCAGGCCAGTAAACTACAAAAAGTAGTTTTAATAACTAAATGGCTTGAACTGATCTTTTCAAATATAAGGTAAATGAAGACTGCAAAAACACTTCCAGCTAAAAAATCTATTATTAATCCTATGGTAAATACAGGTCTGTTAAATGTAATAATAAGGCTTGATAATTCATAAATACTATATTTACCAATGCCCAAATAAACAAATAACCTCGAAGCAATCTCTCCTGGTATTGTTGAAAGAACACCTAATAAACCAAATTTCAGCACCTTATCTTGAATCATATCATCAATTCCTTAATCTTAATCTGGATAAATTTAGTTTACAAATTATATTTAATTTTATACGTAATAAAAGAAGACACCTGCTATTGTTCTGATGCTTGGGGACGGTTCTCATGCATCATATTGCCAATGCCGGTTTATATTCCACGCTTGGGTTCATGAGGATCACTGCAATTGAATTGCTGCATAGGTACATAAAAACCATAGGCATGTCCCTTTTCGACAATTTCCAAGGAAATGAAGTTACACAAACGTTAAGGTAAAAACTGCAAAAACATTGCTATGAAAGGATTTCCCTCTTCCTTTGGCCAAATAAATTGTCATTTATCTGTATTTGGCAGTCAATTAATGTCGCCTATGGCAGTATGTTTTTCGAAAAAAATAAGGCTTAATATACAAGTTATGAATAAAATCCTGTGTACTAAGCCTCTATTAAATACATTGCTAATTCAATTAACGCTGCCCGATAGAATAGGAAGAAATCTTTAAAGTTTGAGATCTAAATCATTTACAGTCCCATCAATATTTTATCTGATTTTATCCGCCAACTCTAAGACCACGAACCTAACATAACTTATAAATTTCTTCATATTGCTGTATCTCACTAAATATTTCCATACCCTTCTTTTCAATTTTGCAACAATATGTGTAAAATATTGTTAAGAAGGAATTTTTTTATGGAGGTTAATAAGAATGAAGATTTTGTTTGATGAAACATTTACTTCAGATGATGGAAAGCGAAAAAGCAGGAATATTTGGTATGGATATGCTGATATTTCTGTTGATGGTATGTATGGAAAATCCATTAATCTTACTGGAGATTTTATGGATAATTTATGCGAAATCATAAAAAATGACTTATCTATGAATGCAGAAAATGCACCGACAGAAACTAACTGGTATTTCTATGGAAGTGCTGTAACTCAGGACGCTATTGGAGACAAAATCCGGCCAACAATTATGGTTCGTGAGAGATCTGGCAAGTTTATAACAAATTTTAATATCAGTGACCACGATTTTTCTGTAAATATTGATTCCATTCTGTTGTTTAAGGGGGATTTTGAAAAACGTTTAGCGAGTCATTGATAAGTAATAACAGTATAAGCATTTTCAAACTATATAAGGGGGAGGATTTCGTATGAAATCATTCTCCTTTTCATGTGGCGGGAGCCTTTTTAACGGGAGGAAAAGGACATTAAAAATATATAGATTGTGAATCAGTACACCTAAACTAACCGTTAGCTTAAAGAGAAAAAGCATCTCCCCTTGCCGTGGAAATGCTCTCATACTATAAAATTATGATTATTTCTTAATGAGGAATAAAGTTGGATTAAGGATAGACAGACCTAAAATAATAAAAAACATAAAAAAAGATATAGCATCCCCTGCCAAATTTAATTCATCTACAATAACCCCTTCTTGACAGCTCATTATCATGACACCACAACTGGCTATTTAACCAATTACGAAAAGGTTTCGGGCAGAAAATCACTTCCTTATACTTTAGTAGAAATAAAGAATAAGGACTTTATTTTAACACATCATGAAGAGGTATCTATAAGAGATAAGGTGAAAATCCACTACTTGTCCCACACGAAAATCATTAGGGTATTCGAAATTATGGATGAACGAAAAACCACAATCAGAATCACCGCCCAAACCAACGGTGAAAGACAATCCACCGATTGGCTCATGGGACTCTTCAGAAGAGGATGTGGATGAGTACGTTTCCATCTCTCTCCAAAACCGGATTAGCCACTTGGTCAGAATTCAAGGGCGATAAAGGGAAATTTTATAATGGTAGTTGGATGTATGACGAGAAAGAACAAATCATTATAATTGAGGTGATGGATGCGCATTTTTCTCGCTTACCTCTCGTTTAGATAATTATCCCTGCCCCTTTTTATACCGATGTACGCCAAGGGGGATTTACCCCCCATCGTAAATTTATTACCCATTTACTCAAACCATGATCCAATAATAGGATATCGAAAAGGACGCCCATTAAATGCTTTAACAATTCCAACAATCGGTGCTATTATAGCAATGAGTCCAAAAATAATGAGGAATGGAATCCCGATTAATATCCAAGAAAAAAAAGCAGACACTGAGATTAATATACCGATCACAATATGAAATACCAAAGCTTGTAAGGATAAGCTTTTAATTTCTCGATCTGAAATAATAAAATATGTGATGATGGGAACTAGTATAGGTGCAAACCAAGTACTAGCATGAATCAATATTTTGAATCCCTTATTTTCCATGTAACATTACTCCTCTTTGTATCGTAATATTTAACAAACCTTTATTCATTAATATTATAAAGTTTTGGTTAGAATATTACATCAGGCTATGTACTAAATCGTTATACGACTCTGGTCGTAGTCCAAATCAAAATTCCAGTATGCAAACTATTCTTCTACATTTTCCAATTACTGAGATTACTCCACTATATTGCCCAAATGTAGAATAGTTGAAGGAACACCTAGGCCAAGTGAACATTCAAAGTTACTCTGGTTAAAACGGGGAAAACTTAGATTCGCTTAAGCGGACATCGGCTGATATTTCAGCGATTGGGCAATTAATCTAAGAAATAAAGTCCTCTCGATATGAGAAGACTATACTTTTGTGGATATATATTACCCGCTGCTTTATAAAGATAATTTTTACCTAATCGAGTTGTGCCAGACATCATAACGGAATCTCTTGGTGATAAATTAATCCATTTCCTTTAGTAGAAACAGTAGAATCCCCAACTACATCTATATTCAGGGCGCCTTCACGGTATGCTGCAACATTACTAAAAACAAAGCCACGTTCTCCCCCCAAATAAGGGTCATGCTGAAGGAACGGGTGTTTCTGATGAACATTCTTTACCGCATTTTCCTCTTCACTTAGTTCTGGATCTATATAGGTTCTCGTAAAAGCAGCGCAATGAAACCCCTACAAAAATACTACTGTTAATTCAGGTTATTCACTACTTTAAACATTGCTTGTTCCTCTGATAAGGCTTTTCTCATTTTCTCTCCACACCTTTGACTGCATAACGGGAAAATACCATCAATCCCATTGGATTTAGCCTCGGAACCTCGGGCTACAACAATCATTGGAACACTTGTATTACGAGTATGAAGGTAAATCTGTGTAAGCAGTCCCTCCTTCTCCGTAAAATCGATGCCTTCTGCAAAAGTAACGTTTAATCCGAATACTTCCTTTCCTTCCTTAAACTTTCTCATGCACCATGCACATCTCAACACGATTCACCTCTTATAAATAACTTTGGGATTATTCCATTTATTCCCTGAAACCCTCTGATATACACTTTGCCAAGTCTACCAGTTGATTAAATCATAATGTTTCAACAATCTTACTTAATTTGAATTCCGCTGTATTTAAAGTTTGGATAGTTTAATCTTCATCTTTGATTTACTTAGGAAGTTCTGTGCAGCCAAAACGAGCATTTGGTAATTCCGAAACGGAAACCATTTTTTCCAAGGGTTTTACATTATTAAATAAAGAACAAAAAGAAGAAACACGCTGAAATCTCAGTGTGCTTCTTAATGACTATGTGACATGGTCCTTCTCCTAATACCAATATGATTAATACTGTAAACCCATAATGCATTTAGCAGCAATAAAGCACTTGTGGTGAAGAACACATAATGTATGCCTAAGAAGGCTGCCATTTGTCCGCCTAATACAGATCCTCCGAGCGTACCAATATACTGTGCAGATTGATTATACCCGAATACACGGCCAACAATATCATCTGGTGCACTTTTTCGGACAAGGTTGTTTATGGATGGCAATAATCCAGCTGTCGCAAGTCCAAGACAGAAGCGCAGTCCCATGAGTTCCCAGGGTGTTTTCACAAATGCTTGTGGGATAAAGATAATCCCTGCAGCAATAAGTGCTCCGATCAATATTTTTCTTGAACCAATCCGGTCAGCAAGCTTACCTAATCGTGGAGCAGCGATGACATTGGCTAAACCAGCAGCAGCCACCACCATTCCCGCGATCATAGATAAATGGGCTGCATGTGGTGATAATTCTTTTACATAGACGGTAATTAATGGCTGAATGGACATATTGGCAATTTGCAAAATAAAGGTGCTGGCAAACAATGAAATTAGCAATCTCGTATCAGGAACTCGCTTCCAAACTTGGCTAAAGGCTAACGGTGTTTTATGAACAGGTGTAAATTCTTCCTTTACCAACAATAGAACGGCAAAGAAGCCGATTAACAATAACACGCTTGTCACCACAAAACAACTTCGAATACCAAAGAATTCTGTAATAACCCCTCCCATCAAAGGGCCTAGAAGTCCGCCGCTGACGGAACCGGTTGAAAGTGTACCGAGTGCCCAGCCAGAATTCTTCTTCGGTGTTTGTGTAGCAACTAAGGTAACAGCTGCAGAAATGTAACCGGAAACGGCACCCATTAACATCCGTAATGCGAGCAATTCATAAACGTTTTGTACAAATGCCATCATAAAAACAACAATGGCCATGCCAAGGCTTGCACGGAGTAACATTAGCTTTCTGCCCTTTTTATCTGCAAGTTTCCCCCATATAGGCGAAACAATGGCGGAGATTAAAAAGGTGGAACCAAAAACCAATCCAGACCATTTCTCAATATCTGAAGTGGCATGTACACCTAGCTGATCTATATATAAAGGCAGCATCGGGGATATTTGACTCATCCCAGCGGCCGTCACAAATGAACCGAACCAACAAACAAATAAATTTCTTTTCCAAATCTCCATATAAACACCTTTCTTATTCATTAGAATTTATTTCGACTTCCAAAATAATTGATTTCCTTCATCATACTCCAAATAATTGATAACGACTAATATATATATTACTATCTGCTTATAGGTTGAAGACTATCAATGGAGGTGGACCAATGGATTTCTTACAATTAAGGTATTTTCAAACCGTTGCCGAATTGGAACATATGACAAGGGCTGCAAAAGAGCTTACGATTGCACAACCATCACTAAGCCAAACCATTTCCCGTTTAGAGGAGGAGCTGGGTTTTCCCCTTTTTGATCGAGAGGGAAGGAATATTAAACTCAATCAATTTGGGAAAATTTTTTTAAAAGGGGTAGACCGGGCTTTTTCTGAATTAGAATCTGCCAAGCATGAAATGGCGGAACTTGCAGGAAAGAGCAGGAATCAAATTTCACTTTCGGTCATGCATATCCCCTTATTGCCGAATATGATTAGTCAATTTCGTAAGACCTATCCATTCGTCAATTTTCAAGTAAGTTTGCATTCTCCTTTGCGACTTGAGGACCAATTGGAAAAAGGGGAAATCGATTTATGTGTGACTTACTTTCCTATTGAAAAAGAAGGAATCAGCTGGATTAATCTGATGGAGGATGAAGTATTCCTCGTAGTACCGGATACCCATCCTTTGGCTAAGAGAGACAGCATTCAGTTAAAGGAAGTGGCAGATGAACAATTTATTCACAGAGAGCCGACCAATCCCTTCAGAATGCTAACAGATGGTTTTTGTGAAAAAGCAGGATTCACACCGAAGATCGCCTTTGAACTCGAAGAACCGGGATCGATTCATCACTATGTAGAGGAGGGATTGGGTGTATCCTTTTTAACTGAGCATACCCTTCGCTATTCACACTATGAAAAACTTGTTCCATTGCACATTGAACATCCTATCTGTACAAGGACAATAGGAATGGCATGGAAAACGGAGCGGTATACTTCAAAGGTCGTCCGGGAATTCCGGGAATTTATGATTAAATTTTTTAAGGAATTAAGCTAAATGAAGCTTGAGGAATTTAGGAAATATGTATGGGTTTGTTTGGTTCCTTAGAAACTGCCTTTTCCATGAGTATGGCCATGATTAAAATTCCCATGATAAAAAACGCTCTCAAAAATTGTTTTATAAAAGTGATTCCGAGATAGTATTGGGATTTTGATTAGAGTCATTTTTCGAAAAAAAATTAGCAAAAAAATGACCACTGCAGCATCTATCCACTAAAAGTGATATCATATTGGCTAGTGAAAGGTATAGGAGGATTTATCTTGAAAAAGCTTGTAAAAGTTGTTGCTGCCATTATTGAAAATGACAAACAAGAAATACTATGTGCTCTTAGATCTCCAGAGATGTCGATTCCAAATAGGTGGGAGTTTCCAGGTGGAAAAGTGGAAGCAAATGAGGACATTTATTCAGCGCTACAAAGAGAAATTGATGAAGAATTGGGCTGTAAGATTGAGACATTTAATGGAGTTTTCAATGACAACACCCATGAATACGACACATTTATTATTAATTTGATCTCCATTAAATGCAGAGTAGTTGAGGGAACACCGACGCCAAGTGAGCATTCAAAGTTAATTTGGTTGAAACGAGAAAACTTAGATTCGCTCAAGTGGGCTCCTGCGGATGTTCCAGCAGTTGAGCAATTAATCCATGAAAAATAGTCTTCTCGAAATGAGAAGACTATACTTTTGAGGAGATATATTCCCCACTGCTTATTAAAGATAAATTCTTACCTCGTCGGGTCGTGACAGACATCATAAAGGAATCTGTTGGTTACGAAGTGTAACTTGTACCTCTTCCTCACAATATTGAATAAAGTTTACGATATTCCCAACAAGCTCGTGATATGAGTTATGTAAAAGTCGTTCTTATAAGTGGGCTGTAACAAAGGCAAAGAAACTTATAGAGCAGCTGAAAGAAATCCTTTTCAGGAGACCTTATATCAAAGCCATATTTTAACCCTAGAAATGTATATCAAAATGCTTTTAGAATACCAAAAGCACCTATCTACGTTTGAGGAAGAGATAGATGCCTTAGCAAAAGAAATCAAAGAATATAAGATTATCCAATCGATCCCTGGTATCGGAGAAAAAATCGCGGCAACGATTATTTCTGAAATCGGCGAGATTGATCGGTTTAATCACCCTAAAAAGCTCGTAGAATTTGCCGGAATTGACCCCAGTATTTTTGAGTCTGGTAGATTTAAGGGAACCGTCAACAGAATCACTAAAAGGGGGCCCAGTAGATTACGGCATACTTTGTTTATGGCTGTTAAATGTGCCTTTCCCTGATTGTCGTAAAAAGAAAACGACAGATAATATCATCCCCCGAAATAAGCGATTACGGGAGTTCTTAGATAAGAAACTCGAAGTAGGAAAGCCTTATAAAGTAGCAATATTAGCTTGTGCAAATAAGCTTTTACAATGGAGATATGCACTTTTAAAAAGCAGTTCCACTTTCCAGGCTTCATTATCATTGAGAAAAGTGAGAAAAGTGAGAAGCTGAGAAATTAAATAGAATAAGAGATTTAATTGCTGCGATAAGAAAAATGAGAAATTTCTAGTAATAATATTAATGCAAAATTTTTAAAAACATGGATAGGATCAGCACATTTCTCCTTTTTTAAGTTGGCACGAAATTTGCATTATTAAAGTGTAAATGTATTTAAAAAGGAGATGAATGTATGGAGTTAGGTTTATTTTTAATGCCGTCACATCCACCGGAAAGAAGTTTATATGATGCAACGCAATGGGATTTAGAGATGATTCAGTATGCTGATACTCTTGGATATCAAGAGGCTTGGATCGGAGAGCATTTTACTGCACCATGGGAACCTATTCCAGCTCCGGATTTAATGATTGCTCAGGCTTTAACGACAACAAAGCAGATTAGACTTGCACCAGGTGCTCATTTACTGCCATACCATCACCCTGTTGAGCTCGCACATAGAGTGGCGTATCTTGATCATCTCTCACAAGGGCGTTTAATGCTGGGAGTTGGAGCGGGAGGCCTGATGACAGATAGTGAAACCTTTGGTGTTGATGCTGCAAATGGTGAGAATCGAACCATGATGGCAGAAGCTTTAGAAATCATGCTGAAACTTTGGAATGAGAAAGAGCCTTTCCAATTTGAAGGAGCTTACTGGAAGGCAAATAAAATTGAAGGCAATCCATATGCTAGCTACCATATTTATCCTTATCAGCAGCCACACCCGCCAATTGGTGTTACCGGATTAAGTCCTGGTTCAGAAACATTAAAAGCCGCTGGTGAAAAAGGATTTATTCCAATGAGTCTTGGAGCTAACAATGAATATATAGCCGGTCATTGGAAATCTGTTGAGGAAGGTGCAAAAAGAAGCGGCAGAACTCCATCGAGATCTGACTGGAGGATTACACGTGATGTGTTTGTAGCAGATACAGATGAGGAAGCAATTGAAGGATCACTAAATTCAATGATGGGAAGACAGCATCGCGAATATTGGATTCCCCTTTTCCAAAGTCTTCGTGCAGTATCTGTATTCAAGCATGAAGAATCTGTTGATGAATCACAAATCACACCTGAATATGTTGCCAAACACAATTGGTTTGTTGGCTCTCCAGAAACTGTAGCAAACAAAATAGTAAATCTTTATGAAACGGTTGGCGGATTTGGGGCCTTACTCGTAACAGGCTATGATTATAGCGAGACACCCGATATTTGGAAAAAATCAATGAGATTACTTCAAGAAGAGGTAATGCCAAGAGTGAACCACAAAATAGCTAAAGTGAAAATATAGGCAATACCTTTTTAAAAATAACCGAATACGCGAAATATAAATGCTACCCTATTCATGTGTTAACTCTGTACACAATTAGAAAAGGGCCAGATTGGCCCTTTTCTTTTTGGATCGTCTTATCACCAAAAACAATATGTATTGACTTTTGCTATGAAACATATTTTTCATTAGATATTAAACTTTTTGATTTTACGGTAAAACGTACTTAAAGGCATTCCAATTAACGAGGCAGCTTCTCTTATATTGCCATTCGTACTTTGAAGAGCTTTTATCATTTTTTCTTTTTGAAGCTTATGATTGTTTGAAAAGAATCTCGCCTCTGCATTATTGGCTGACTCTGCTGTAGGTTCTATTGGTGTGCTGGGATTGCCATTGCTTTCTTTAATATAAAAAGGCAAATGTGAAAGCTTCAAAGATTTCCCTTCAGATAAGATCATCATTTTCTCCAAGACATTAAATAATTCCCTGATATTCCCGGGCCAGGAATACGTCGTCAATTTATCCGTAATAGTTGATGAGATAGTAAGGTTTATATTTTTAGACTTATAAAAATACTTAACCAGCTCAGGTATATCCTGTTTCCTTTCACGCAGAGCCGGTATTTTAAGATCAAATACATGGATACGATAGTATAAATCTTGTCTAAATTCACCACGCCTAACAAGTTCTTCTAAATTTTTATTTGTCGCTGTGATAATTCTTACATCAACAGGTATCGGCTTTTCCGAACCAATTGGTACTACTTCTTTCTCTTGAAGGACCCTTAATAAGGCTATCTGCATGGAATATGGCATTTCTCCAATTTCATCTAAAAATATGGTTCCACTATTGGCCTGAACAAATTTTCCTTCGTACCCTTTTTTTCTAGCCCCTGTAAAAGCACCTTCTACATAACCAAATAATTCACTTTCTAACAATTCCTTTGGAATAGCTCCACAATTAACGGCAACAAAGGGCTTGTCCTTCCTGTCGCTATTTATATGAATCGACTTTGCTGCCACTTCTTTCCCTGTTCCGCTTTCTCCATAAATAGAAACAGTAACATTGGATTTTGCTGCTTTTTTCATCTCACTTAGAATCTTTCTAAAAGCGATACTATTTCCTTGTTCTCCTATAAATGTAAAGTTTTCTACTGCAGAAAAATAATAATTAGAATTCTCATTTACATGCTTCACAAAATGTTTGAATCCAATTAATCGATGATCCCCTGAGTAAAGAGGCTGCTTGGTTAAAATTTTCATCCCAAAATCTTTCAGGTTTTTCACTTCAAAATCATTAGGGTTATTACCATCTCTTATGATTTTCATGATGGAATCACTAGCGGTAACCAAATAACCATTTATATCTGAGATAATCATTTGTTCATTGTCCTTTTGTTTAAACTGCAGAAATAGTTCTACCAGGGTTATACGATCTCTTTGCTCCTGCAGTTTCCACTCAGATTCAATGGCATATGCTGTCGATACAGTGAGACTATAAATATCGAATTCGTAATAAGGCTGGTTCTTAGATATATCCAGAACCCCAATTAACTCACCACGTGAGTTTTTAATCGGTGCAGCTGAACAAGTCCAGTTTTGTGATAGGCGTGAATAGTGTTCTTTCCCGACGACATGAATGGGTTCCTCTATCGCCAGTGCAGTTCCAATTGCATTCGTACCGACTTCCTTTTCGGTCCACTTTACACCCTCAATTAGGTTTAATTGGTTACAGATCGGATCAATTATGCTATCTCTTATAACCTTTAAAACATAACCGTTAGCATCAGTAAGTATAATAATTCTAGATTCATCTTTGATGGACCTCCATAAGGATTGAATATAAGGAGTGGCTATTTTTAATAACGTTTCATTTTCTGATACTTTACTGAAATATTCGTCACCGAACAACACTGTCTTGCCTTTGACTAAAAAGGGATCTACGTTACTCTCTTTGCATCTGTACCAAGATTCAAGAATTCGTTTCGAAATTCTGCTCGAATCCAATACATCTTCTTTAACAAATCTCTCCCAAGTGCGATTCAAAAGAATAGTTTGATCCATCTTTGGTTCCCCTTCCCCTTTTCCAAACGGAAAACAATTGCTTTTTAGTTTTGATAACGCTTACAACAGACGGATAAATGAATTGGAATGGACATATAACCTGTGTTTTTTCTATATTAACCAAGGTATCCTTTTTATCCTTCAAATTTATCTTGTCAGGGAGAAACGTAATGGCTAACATGGCGGCGGCTTCGTACAAACTACAGTAAAAAACTGAACGGAGCCACATTAGTATTACATTTCTATTTATAGTAAAAACCAATGTTATAGGATGCATTTTTTCTAACTTCTATTAAAGTGAAATTAGCTTTTGTATCACGTTAATAAAGGGCTTAACAACTAAATAATGCTGTCTCTTTTACTTTATCAAGATACAGTTGTCTGGTAAAGTAAATTTTCATAATTATCTGTATTTAATATCAAGAGATTCTTTCATAGGAAGAATTTCAGAAATTACCTTTGATGAAATTGCTGACGGCCTTAACCGTCTCGAACGGCACGAGGTAGATAAGATCATGGACTCGATTAGTAAATGTGTGGGGATGTGTGATGCATGGGGACGGTTCTCTTGCCTCATTTTGCCGGTTTATGTTCCACGCTTAGATGAACTTACTCCATTAAAATGGCCCAATTGTCGAAAAAAAGCTAATGACGATTGTTCAACTCCCTTTAATTTAATAAAAAATGGCCACCGTAATGGTAGCCGGATCTTAAAGTAACACAACCGTCAGTTCAACAAAGTGGTTTTAGTAAAAATGAATATTTATAAAACATCAGGAAGACAGTATTTATACATTTCTAATGCATTGGAGTTTTCTTTTAACGTTTCAATAGTGTTTTGATTTGGCTTCGTATATATGATTGGAAAGTCTTTTTCATTAAATTCTTCATTGATAGTAAACGCTAATTTTTCTTCCTCAGTTGAAAATTCTGACTGAACACCTGGTTTATTCCCACGGGCATCCAACCGAATCCATTTATCGATTGATTTAATATAAACGCCATTTAGAGCGTGCAATGAATAACCCTTGTCGGGTGAATCAAAAATCATCAGTCGCTGGTAACAAAATCCTGTAGGTATGCGTTGAGCCCTTAATAATGATGCAAGTAAATTAGATTTCGCATAACAGATACCTTCTCTGTATTTAAGAACGTCCGAAGCTGTTAAAGTAACTCTCTCACTTTGAATATCCCAAGAATGAGAGATATGGTCTCTGACAAAATGAAAAGCTGTCTTGATTTTTTCAATTTCTGACTGTTCTTCATTGAACAATTCATCGATTATAGCCTTAATTAAGGGATGCGAAAAATTTATTACTTCATTTTCCTCAAGATAATCCTTCAGATTTGTAGATTCAAGCATAAGTCTCATATAGAACCAACCCCACCTTTTAATTCCATAAAATAAATATACAATTTATTTAATATTTATACAATAAGGGGTATTGTGTCTTTTAAAACTAACCTGCCCCTGTTGTACAATAAGAAAAGCCGCAAGTATTTAGATAAAACTTGCAGCCTGTGATCTCTAATTTATAAACCTGGGTAAATGAATCCAAGTTAATACAACCATCTATAAATGGAGGTTCTATACTTGCTTCGACATTAATCTTCTTTTTGCTTTCTTAGCAGTTTCATATGATGTACCGCCATGTTCGATAACCGTTTTTTTACCCATTCGAGAATAAACCTTAACTCTGTGTCTCACATTATAAGCCCTAAAAGGGGTAGTACCAGCGTAGCTGTCACCAAGTGCCAACCCCACTCTTACACCTAGAAATATCGGCGATACAATTCTCTGCGCAGCTCACCCCGTAGTTGGGCATATAATTGAGTGGTGGATGCTTTTTTATGTCCAAGCAGTCATGAGAAAACAAAGTATTAGACTGACGCGATAAACGAAACAGCAGCAGCCATGGACGAGAAAATAAGGTCCTAGACTGCTGCTGTTTTATTGAACAAACATTCCCAGCTGAAACATAATATTTAAAGTGATTAAGGGTTTCTAATTCAGGGAGACAAGATAGTCGGCAAGTTTATCGAAAGTACCCTCAAGATCTCGTTGAAGCTTTGGAGCCATACCTTTGTAGGTTTCTTGTTCCTCAGCTGAAGCGTTCACAGGGCAACCTTTCAGTTTTAAAACAGTTTTACCTTCGTCATCTTCTAGCGTTATGATATTCATAATTTCAAGAGGCCAGCTCACGCTAAAAGGCGCTCGGACCGTATTGCCTTGCTCATCGGAAAAGGATCGGATATAAGCCACTTTCTCAGGTTCGACAACCTCTTGGTATGCAAATTTTCCCCACATAACCTGATTTCCGTCAGGAGACGTCTGAATACCTAAAAACTCGCCACCTGATCGAGCGTCCATTTTAACGATTTCGAGGGTGACCCCCTTTGGTCCCCACCATTTCGCGAAATGCTCGAGCTCTGTCCATGCTTTAAATACGAGTTCGCGAGGGGCATCGAAAACACGCGTAATTGCAATTTCGAACGATTGATTCAGATCGATATCCATGAAAATCCTCCTTGTTTTTTGAAGGGAACTATTCCCCTACTTTGCTACAATCATTCGCATGAATTACGGTGGCATGGTGTTTATGAAGATTAAAAATACCACTATTCATCATCATTAAAACGATTAGATTCGTTTCGGTTTATTCAAAACCATGATCCAATAATAGGATATCGAAAAGGACGCCCATTAATTGCTTTAACGATTCCAACAATCGGTGCTATTATAGCCATGAGTCCAAAAATAATGAGGAATGGAATCCCGATTAATATCCAAGAAAAAAAAGCAGACACTGGAGATTAAAATACCGATCACAATATGAAATACCAAAGCCTGTAAGGATAAGCTTTTAATTTCTCGATCTGAATTAATAAAAATATGTGATAATGGGAACTAGTATGGGTGCAAACCAAGTACTAGCATGAATCAATATTTTGAATCCCTTATTTTCCATTTAAAATTTACACCACTTTATATGGTAATATTTAACAAATCTTTATTCATTAATCATTATATAGTTTTGGTTAGAATATTACATCAGGCTATAAACTAAATCGTTATACGACTGTGGACGTAGTCCAAATTAAAATTCCAGAATGCGAACTATTCTTTTACATTTTCCAGCTACTGAGATTACTTTGAAAAGGAACATTTTGCTTCGAAGTCGAAGGTAGAAAAAGCGAAGGATTCAAAAGAAGAAACAATTGCTTGAAATGATCTAACTAGTAGATCAACCTCTTAAAGATTATTTATATCATCATTATATACTATCATCATATCATTTTATTTTTCTTATTGGCAGTGGACCGGGATGCAGTTATAAATCGTGAGATGAAATGATTCCTGTTGGGGGGAATGCAGATTTATAAGTAAGCGTAAAATAGTCCCACCTGTTTATCAGATGGAGCTTATTTTACCCTTGCTTTATTATTACTCATCCATTTATTTGAATTTTTACGAATAACTCCAATCCCCCAAAGGAGCAAGGGAATACCTATCATATTTATGGGGAGAACAAATGGAAGCCAATATTTTTCAAGATAAGAAACAGACGCTACGTTATTATTAGGATAAATCAAAGAAAGTACGATTGAAACTATTGCAACTAACCAAATAACCTTTCGCCAATCCTTTATATTTAGCCATTGAGCGATCCCATAACTAGATACGAATAGATAAATGGACAATTTAATAAATATACTGAAGATCCATATAACAGTCACTATTATTTCTAAATTTTGTAGGAAGTGCATAAGCGATATGTATCTCGCCATCTCAAAATATGGATACCATAGTCTTGAAGACAAATTTGCTCCAAATACCATTAGAATTTCTAGCGTTGAAATAGTCACTAAAATAGCTACAACTCCTACACCCCTTACAGCCCAAGTTACTCCTTTTTTAGGTTCTTCTGTAAAAGATAGTAGCATCATCAATAAAACCGACTCACCATAAAACGATACAGGCGTGAAACCTCCTTGTAAAATAGATTTTAATCCTGAGTCAGTATAAACGGGTAGAATCTTATCCCATTCTATATTATTTAAACTAAGGAACAAAGTAATAATAACCATTAAAAGTATCAACGGGCCCATGATTTCACTACACCGCCCAATGCCTTCAATCCCCCCTATGTAATTCACATAAATTACTAAAAGTAATAAAAGTACAATTAAAATAAACAATGGGGTTCTTGTAAATAAAGTCATTTGGATGATTTCTGATGATTGACGAAAAATAACTCCAATCACAGAAAGCCAATGGATAAAATATGGAATCACTATTATCCTCCCTAACCATTTCCCTAATATGCTTTGACTATACTGAATGAATGTTTGGTTAGGATAGAGAAGGCTTAGTTTTCCTGCAGCAAAGGTGATTCCTATTCCTGCCAACCCAGCAAAAACAAATGAGATCCAGGCGTCCTGCTTTGCTTCCTCAATAGCAGGTGATTGTGTCAGTAACAAAACCATTCCAATTTCTAGAGATGCAATCATCCAAAATATTTGATACTTGGAAATTTTCATTTATGGATCTCACTTTCTTTCAAATGTAATGGAGAACCAGTTACCCCAGTTCGCTCAATATGTATATCCACTTTAACTGTAATATCTGCTTCTGAGAATTTCTTACTCCAATCCTTTTTCCACATTTTCCATTTTCGAGGGTATTTCTTATGAACAGATTGTCCAAAACCCAAAATATCTGTTTTATATTCTTTTTGAACTTTTGAAATGGTATTTATCATATGATCTTGCAAATTCTTATTAAATGAACGTTCTATTATTTGAAGATTCTGCGGCTGCTTTAGGTCTAATGCTGTATTATTTTCACGAACTACACCTGTTCCGGAAAGCGTTATATGAAATTTCACTTGATCATTTTGTATAATGGGGTTGATCTTACTTTTAAAATCCATGCCCAGAATACCTGCATTTCCATCTTCCCCTAATATATTTGTGGTTAAATTATGAGTATTTAACTTGTTAATAATCCACAATCTATCAACTGCCTCCCGATAGGATAAAAATCCAACCAACTCAAGATCCTGATTGAATATAGCTCTCCCACCCAGTCGGAAGGTCTCGGTATCCTTGTCTTTCTCCTGGTTCCCTTCTTTTTTAGAACTAATAATTTCAAGAATCGGTAACGTCGGACTAATTCCCTCTAAACTCGCACCTTCCAAAAAATCCTTAAACGTAGTGCTTTCTGGCCCTGCTGTACTTTGAAACATTTTCATTGCAGCAGTAGAAGGCATATCTTCCATCTTGTACGGTACCTGCAGAAAATTCAATGCATCACCGTTTTTTAAAACAAAAAAGTTCGTTCGTATGGGAAGTTCAGGTTCACGACTGTATACATCAAGGATGTTCGATATCCCATTTCTAGCTAACCGTTCCCCAATTACAATGACCTTCTGATGACTTAAAAAAACTTTCCTTGAGAGCTTTCTTTGCAAATTCTGAGTTACATCCAAAAGACTTTTCCCTGTCGCTGTTTCAACTATGTATCCTTTGCCTTTACCACTACTTCCCTCACCAACTTCCCCAGGAACAACAATCTGAGCACTGCCAATATAATCTCCAGCTTCATTTTGGTCGAAACCGCACCCCAATATGATCGCCCGATCGTTTATTTCTCTTTCATCCCAGCATCCAGTAGTTAAAAACATACAAACTAGTATAATAAGACATATTTTTAATCTTTTGATCATCTCATCATTCGTTCCTTCCTTCAGGTTTTCGTCCGCTGCCCTTCAGGAATACGGGTTTTATCTTGACCAGCTACCCTTATAGGTCGGCGATGCATGCTCCATCTTGGTGCTCGTACCAAAACATCCTTAAGATATTTTGGATTTTGCGGGGTAATCGGACTTAAATAGGGAACCCCAAAGGATTGAAGATGAACAAGATGAATAAGGATGGCAATCATTCCTAGAATAACTCCATAGAGACCAAACAGTCCTGCTAGAATAAGCATAGGAAAGCGAAGGAGCCTGTATGCAGTGCCGAAATTATATCGCGGTACTGCGAATGATGCTATTCCTGTGGCTGCTACCACAATAACCATGGGAGCAGAGATAATACCAGCTTGTACAGCAGCTTCCCCTATAACAAGCGCTCCTACAATACTAACAGCTGAACCAATTGTCTTTGGAAGCCGTATCCCAGCTTCACGTAAAGCTTCGAACATCAGCTCCATCATAAAAGCTTCAAACAACACTGGAAATGGGACATCTTCTCGTGCAGATGCTATACTTATTAACAAATTCGTTGGAACTAACTGTGGGTGAAAAGTTATTACTGCAACGTATATAGAGGGAAGCAGTAATGCAATGTTAAATAAAATATAGCGAATCCAGCGAATAAAGGTTACATAAATAAACCGTTCATAGTAGTCTTCAGCGGCCTGCAACCCCGACCAAAAGGTCATGGGAACAATCAGAACAAATGGAGTATTGTCCACAAATATGGATACTTTCCCTTCTAGTAAACTGCCGCAAACGATATCAGGGCGTTCGGTGTTTTGAACTTGCGGAAATGGGGAAAAAGGAAAATCTTCAACAAACTCTTCAATATAACCAGTCTCGATAACTCCATCAATTTCAATCGACTCGAGTCTCTTTCGTACTTTCTTAATAACAGAATCACTTGCAATTTTTTCAATATATACAACTGCTACATCCGTTTTTGTAAGTTTACCAATTTTAAATGACTCTATCTTCAATCGAGGACTCCTAATTCGTCTTCGGATTAAACTTGTATTCACACGTAATGTTTCTGTAAACCCGTCTCTTGGACCACGTATGACGGTTTCGGAGGAAGGCTCTTCAATTGACCGTTTTTCAAAACCTTTTAAATCTGCAAGTAAAGCTGTTGTTTCTCCCTCGACTAGAACGGCGACATTTGCCGTTAATATACCATTAATTAATTCATTTACATTGTTGGTTGATTTTATTTGAGCAACCGCACGAAGTTGATTGGCAACAAATTCTTCAAATATAAATACTTCACATTTTTTTTCAGTTGTCCTAACAGGATTTAACACCATTTCATCGAGAGGTTTTGTGTTACATAAACCATCAATATAAACAAAAAGTAATTTTGTTTTATCGTTTATAGGTACAACACGAAACACAACATCAGAACATTGTTGAAAAATATCTCGCAAAAAACGTTCATTTGCTGAAAGGTCTGATCTTATTAATTTATCTGGTTCTTCATTAGAAAAAGAATCAATCATTTCTGAATGCTTAAATTTTTCTCTTTTTCTTAAGTTTAGAAGTAATTTCATGACCAGTCATCCCCCCTCGTGGTGTAGTTTTCCAGAAAGGAGATGAATTATACTGGTTTGATTTTGTTTAGCTAAAATATGGATAATTGAGAGTAAAAGTTCCGTATTTTCTGAAGAGGGACTTTTTATTTTACCATTTGATGGTAAACGGCAAATGACTATAAATAGCTTCACCAAGAGGAACACCTTGTTTTAAAAGAAAACAATATTATCAACCATATTGTCATTATTTATTCAATCGGTTATTCCTCACTAACCGAACCTTAGTCTAAAAACGGCAACAAAAAAGCGCAGTTCTCCTTCTTGGATCAACGCATCTGTTAAGTACAATATTTCACAAATTCCTTTTTAGAACACAATAAAAAGGGTGAAACCATCCCTATTACCCTAATTACTTCATTTATTAAGTCCTCTTTACAAATAAAAGTATCTGGAGTTTTCTGCTTTAGTTATACAGAAGTATCGGGGCGGGAAGGGGGATTTTCACTTTTTAGATTAAAGCCAACTGCCCCGTAGAAAAGGGAGTTGGCTTTAGTCATTTTGAGATTACCAAAGGGCGGTATGATAATCACCCCTTCATTCGCTCAGGCAGGCTCTGTATCGACTGGACGACTAAAGGAAAAAGTTCAAGAGTACCCTATTAAGCTTTATTTTTTCAGGAGACGTTAAGGATGATGGGTGTTATGAGGGTAATGGGGAACCGGCGTATGCTGCCTGTGCCCGAAGCTGTCTTGTCTGACAAAAGATCAAGCGGATTTTTTATATCGGGATATTTATAATAAGTTCCAAAGAAGTGAACTTACCTTTATGGCTTCTGCTGAAAACAACTTAAGATGGTTCAAAAATGTTTTTGGCAATTAAGAAATGCTGTTTATGGCAGTATGTTTTATAAGCCTAAATTGAACAAGTATTATATATAAACTTGCATAATTTAGGCTTTTAAATTTTATTTGTTATTGTGGTAAAGCACTCCGTTAGTTGTAAAACCATTTCGCCCGCGGTACAGGGAAGTATTCACCAGCGACAAGTTCTGGAGGTACGGCTTCTTCGATTCGTAAAAGGTCATCTGAACTTAAATTCAGGTCAAGTGCACCGAGGGAATCCTGAAGTTGTGATCTCTTTCTTGCTCCAACCAATGGGATAACATCTTCACCCTGAGATAGAACCCATGCAACAGCAAGCTGCGCAACGGTTACTTGCTTTTCTTTAGCAATTTCACGCAAGGACTCTACAAGAGCTAAGTTCTTTTCAAGATTTTCGCTGGTAAACCGTGGACCATTACTACGTTTATCATCCAAACCTAGAACCCGATCTTTTGACCATGTACCGCTCAATAACCCTCTTGAGAGAACACCATAAGCAGAAAGCGAGATACCTAATTCCCGTAGAGTTGGCAAAATATTTGATTCGATGTTCCGATTAAATAGTGAGTATTCCATTTGCAACCAACTAATAGGATGTACCGCGTGTGCGCGACGAATTGTATCCACTCCTACTTCAGAAAGACCAATGTAACGCACATATCCCTTCTTTACCATATCGGCAATTGCACCAACCGTTTCTTCGATTGGTATGTTTGGATCGATGCAGGCTGTGCCTGGTTGATAAAGATCGATGTATTCAACACCTAGGCGTAGTAGGGTATCCTCAAGGAAATTCTTTACTGTATGAGGGTGGTTATCACTCTTTCGATGAGTCTTGTCCTGAGAGTGTAGCTTGCCATCGAATTTTACTGAAATGAAAGCATTTTCCCGTTGGATTCCTTGGAATGCTTCACGTAGAAGTAATTCATTGTGTCCATCGCCATAGAAATCACCTGTATCAAAGAGTGTAATGCCTTCCTCAAGTGCTGCGTGTATTGTTGCAATGCTTTCGCCTCGTTCAACATTACCATATAGCCATGACATCCCCATACAACCGAGACCAATCTCAGAAACCAGTGGACCGTTATGACCAAGTACTCGTTTTTTCATTGACACATTTCCCCCTCGCAGTCTCAGTGATCCAATCTGTAACCAATTTCGTTCTGAAATTCCGCTCCTAACGGCATATCGAATAATAACAAATAGAACAACTAAACCAACAAAAGACATAAGTATTGAAAGCGGACAATCCCTATCACATAGTAATTCTTCATAAAAATTCAGTACTTTAACATTACCATAAATCGGTAAAAAAGCGGGAGATATTTAAATGGTTCTTCTTAAGCTAACTTGCCCCGTTACTTCAATACCACGTTTTCAATTCTATAATCAGGGCAATAATTCCTCTAATACAACCGAAAAGGAGGAATTATTTTGTTATTATCAAAAGCCTGGGAATTATATGAATCGGACAAAAGGATTGAAGGGTTCTCTCCTCAGACATTAAATGCATATAAGCTCCAGTCCAAGTTACTGATTCAACACATTAACGATGTGGATATTCAGTCATTGACGACTGATCAACTGAAAGGATACCTTAGCAAAATCCAGTGAACATCTAAAGTCATCAAGTTTAGCTCATAGAATTTGCTTTATAAAATCTTTGTTTCGTTGGGCACACGAGGAAGGGCATTTACCAAGAAACCCAGCAGCAAAAATAAAAGAACCTAAACAAGGTAAACGGATTCCGATGTTTCTAACGGAGAGAGAAATTGAACATTTAAGGGAAGTCTGTTTAAATCCAATGGAAAAGGCATTATTTGAATTTATGTTTTCAACAGGTTGTAGAATAGGTGAAATTGTTTCTCTAGATAAAAATTGTATTAATTGGTCAAATCGTTCAGCCATTTTGCTTGGAAAGGGTGACAAGGAGAGAGAGGTATACTTTAATATACAATTTGAAATCTGGCTTAAACGATACTTAGACCTTCTCGCCAGGATAAAGATCCAGCTATTTTTGTTACTGAACGGCACCCACATAGGATGAGTATTGGACATATGAGGTACATCATAAAACGAATATCAAGTCGGGCAGGAATTAACAAAGAAATTAATCCTCACCAACTACGTCACAGCTATGCCATACACCTTTTGAACAACGGAGCTCCCATTGATGTTATTCAAAGTTTATTAGGACACGCAAAAAGCGAGACTACAAGGATTTATGCTCAGTTAAGCGGGAGCCTTAGAAGGGAATTTTATAGAAAATACTTTTAGATTGGATGGCAAAAGGCATTGGATAACTCCGCTGCCTTTCCATATTGCACCCGTTAGTGGAATAAGACCCTTTCCAAAAATGTAATTAATTACGAAAATTCTCAACCCATAAGCCGTAATTGACTTGTGTAGATTATTTCACTTATTTTCAATTACAACACATCAGCGCTTAATCAATCCCGACAGGTCTACTTCTAATACTTTATCTTCTTTATCGTTGTAAGTAGATAACAATACAGTAATGATTCCCGATTCATTCTTCGTCACTTTCTTATCGATAACCTCGGCGATGGTATACAATTCATCACCAGGATACACCGGTTTTATAAATTTCAAATTATTCATCCCTGTTCCAGCGATGATATCATCACCATAGATACCTTGTTCAATCCAAAGCCTTACTGAAATGCTTAATGTATGTAGTCCGGAAGCGATGATTCCATCAAATCTCCCCTGCTTTGCTTTTTCCTCATCTAAATGCATATATTGAGGATCAAATTCTCCTGCAAATCTCATAATATCCGCTTTTGTCATTTTGAAGGACTTAGTTTCAAACACCTGTCCAACTGTAAACTCATCAAACTTCATAATTACACCTCTTATTTAGAAACTTTTGCACTTGTTTATATTAAGGTAGCATCAAATACACATCAAGTTAAAAAAATACTCAAAATCCTCTAAAATCAATAGAAAAGAATACTTTTTTGGGGATATATATAATTCATCTTTGCAATTGTAAATACCTTATTTAACTATCCTGTTTCGTAAGTTCAATAAGAAAACAAGACGCTGCTGCAGCAACCTCTTGTTTAACTCTTGCACCGTTAGTTCAAGAAGAATTTGCGACTTTATTACTGAGTTTCCCTTCTATCCGCCGTAGAGTCTAATACGAAATAAAGTATGTACATTGAAATAAAATAAACCAGCGCAGAATCGATTCCATAATGTAAAACTCTAATATAAACTGCATACCATTCAAGTAATACAAGAATACAGGTCCATCCCAAGATATATAAAAATTTCTTAATGGCATTAGATTTCAGGGGAAAATAATTAAAAATAATAACCAGTACAGCAATCTCACCAAGGACTACAACGAGGGACAACCACTCTATTTGTTCTTTATCAAAATACCAGTAAAATTTGTACTTTAAATCAAAATACAAATCAGTTACAAAATTCATTAACAACGCAAACTGTATTGTAGCTAGTAACTCGTGGCTAGTTCCTTTTCTGGGCATTTTGAGGGCAACTAAAAGAACTAAAATGACTGTCGCTATAAATAGCCTTACCAAGAGGAACACCTCGATTTTAAAAAACAACAATATCAACCATATTATCATTATTAATTTGATGAATTATTCTTCTTTAATTAAGCTGATTCGTTAGTACAACACACAAAGGACCGCCGCAGCGATCCAAATTGGGACAAATAAAGAAGGCTATAGCACGATACAAAGCTACAGCCTTCTTATTGTATTAATTATAACTCACATATATAATGAACTAAGTTCTTATGATAGAGTTGACCACACCATACAAAACGCTATCTTTTTATATGATAACCTCGTTCATATTGTTTCGGTACATTTAACTGCTTGCTACGTAGTTCAATAGCTGCATGGGTTGACCAATATGGATCCACTAGCATTCCACGGGCAATTGCCACCAAGTCTGCATCTCCATTCCCAATCACTGCCTCCGCTACAGCAGGATTCTCGAGCATTCCTACTGCAATTACCGGAATGCCGACTTCCTCACGAATTTTACGGGCAAAAGGAACCTGGTAGCCTGGGTAATTTCCTGGCTTTCTTTCACCTGGAATTCCTTCACCACCGCTACTAACATGAAGAATATCAGCACCAGCTTCTTTATAGGCTTTACTTAGCATAATGGCATGATCTAAATCATAGCCTCCATCAGCGTATTCTACTGCTGTGATACGGACAGATAAGGGCATGTCAGATGGCATTTCTTTTTTAACTGCTTGGATAACCTCTCTTCCAAAAAGGGAAAGATCCTCGCCGTATTGATCCTCACGTTTATTCGTAAGCGGTGATTGGAACTGATGGATCAAATACCCGTGAGCGGCATGAATTTCAATCATGTCTACACCCGCTTTAACTGCCCTTCCTGCTGTATCAGCAAACAACTGAACCATTTCCTTTACTTCCTCATTGGATAAAGCACGTGGAGTTTTATAGCCCTCATCAGGGAATTTTATAGCCGATGGGGCAACTGGATTAGCAGCATCCTCGGCTTTTCGTCCAGCATGGGCAATCTGTATGCCTATTTTTGTACCATAGGCATGTACCTGGTCAATAATTCTTGAAAAGGCTGGAATTTGGTCATCTGACCATAAACCCAGGTCATAGTCGGTAATCCTTCCTTCAGGATCTATATCAGTCATTTCCATGATGATTAGACCAGTCCCTCCGATGGCTCGGCTGATGTAATGAACATAATGCCACTCGTTAGGCTTCCCGTCCTTTTCAGTAACCGAATATTGGCACATCGGAGCCATAACAGCCCGGTTCTTTAGTTTTAAAGATTTCAGTTCAAAAGGTGAAAATAATTTATTACTCATTCCTTTTCATCTCCAAATCATTTTTTAATTTCTGGATCAGCTTTTTCTGTTCCTTTTTTTACAAATCATATAAAAACATCCGTGTGAATTATGAAAAATAATCAAATAATCTCTATATCCTTTTTTAACTATTTTTCACTTATTAAGGTACACTTATTCTGACATTACCCTTGTTAAGCTAAACTGCTCCGTTTAGCACAACAAGAAAAAAGACCGTCGCAGCGATCACATCATTAACTATTGCACCTGTTTTCTTAAGTATATTTTTTCACATTCTTATAAAATTAATATCAAATAGAGAAATCGATGTTGTGAATCTTTCAAAAAAAGGCTAGACGAATCAAGCCATTGCAGTATCGTTGATATCCCCACCCTTTCTCTCAATTAAATGAGGTAGGAAAATTAATCTGTCCCCTTCTTCCCACTTATATTGACATCTCTACTAACACACAATATAGTAAGTATAATACTAACTACTATATAAGGGAAGGTCATATATGGAGGAAATTGTTAAAGAGCTTCAGAAATTAGGTTTTTCCCAATATGAGTGCAAAGCTTATATTAATCTGCTAATAAATTCACCTGTCACAGGATATGAGGTTAGCAAGAGATCTGGAGTGCCTCGTTCGATGATCTATGAGGTGTTAGGGAAGTTACTGGATAAAGGTGCCATTTATACCGTTCCTTCAGAACCTGTAAAGTATGTTCCTCTTCCTGCCGAGGAGCTAATTCGGCGATTACGTAAAAGTTTTGAAGATTCCTTCGATTTTTTAGAAAAGAATTTAAAAACGCTGGAAAATGAACGGGAAACTGATGTTATTTGGCGTGTGAATAGCGATGAACACGTAATGGCTGAGATTGTGGACATGATTAATAAGGCACACCATGAAATCTGGCTGTCCATTTGGAATCCACAAGCCTCTTTCATCAAGGAAGAAATAGAAAAACGAACTAATGAGGGAATAAAGGTGTTTTCTATGCTTTTTTCAGAACCGGAAACTAAACTAGGGGTTACATACCATCATGATTTTATGGCTCCGAATATAGCAGAAAAACGGATGGGTGGGCGACTAACGATTGTGGCTCGCGACATGGAAGAAGTGTTAATAGCTAATTTCGCCCCGAATACTGCTGCTTGGGCAGTCAAAACAAAAGATCCTGCACTAGTTTTGGTGGCAATCGAATATATCCGCCATGATATTGCCTATGGAGAGTTAACAAAACAAATAGGAACGGATAAAGTCAAATCATATTGGAGAAACGATCCAGATTTGTATTACGTAGTTACAGGAAAACGGTTCGAATGAAGAACCGTATTTTCTTTGATTTTTTTATAGTAGTTAGTTAAATAACATCTATAATAATGGAGAAACAATGGAGAAAGGGTTGAGTGACATTTGATTCATACAATATCGATTCTAGTACAGAACCATCCCGGGGTCTTGGCTCATTTATCCGACCTTTTTGTTCGTAGAGGATATAATATTGAAAAAATCAAAGCGGGAAAATACAAGAAAACCAATTTAACGCAAATAAATATTGCCGCAACGGGAAGTGAGGATTCATTTGATTCGCTAATCGATCAACTTGGAGCATTATCACAAGTAGTAAAAGTAGATATAGCTAAGCAAAGACGGTATTCATTTTGGTTAGTAGCCTTTTGTTTGTGTATGACCCTGCTTGGTACGAACTTGCCTGCTCCTCTTTATTCTTTGTATCAAGAAAAATGGAATTTCACTTCCGGGACCATGACTTTTATCTATGCACTTTATGCATTAATTGTGATTCCAACCATCATCACGGTTGCACAGCTTTCTGAGCAGTGGGGAAGAAAAAAAGTGCTATTTGCTGGGGTCACGCTTTCTATCTTTGGGTCCATTGGCTTTGCTGTATCAGACGGAGTCAATGGACTAATATTAGCACGCATTTTCCAAGGGTTATCCGTAGGAATTCTGAACGGAATTGCTGTGTCATATATGACAGATCTTCATCCTTATCAAGACAAAGTGAAAAGTGCATCTGTTGCCGCTATAGCAGGTACGCTCGGAAATGCCTTGGGGCCACTTATTTCTGGTTTTCTTGGAGAATATGCTCCCTATCCTTTACAATTTTCTTATCTTATACACATTTTACTTGCTGCAACTGGAATGTTAGGATTAAAGTTCATGTTAGAAAAAAATGTTCCTGCAAACCGAGCAGCTTCTCTTCGACTCCCCTCGGTGACGAAAGAATTTCGATGGCCTTTTCTAATGGCATCCTCCACTTCTTTTCTATCTTGGGGAATTATGAGTTTAATGTTATCGGTGATGCCCACCTACCTTGGACTTTTTACTAGTCATGCGAGTTTAAGCTTATCCGGGACGATGGTCGCTTTAGTTTTAGGCGTGTCCACCTTACATCAGATCATGTTGAGAAAACAGTCTGCCTTTCGGTCCATCATCATAGGCTATATTTTATTAATTATTGGGCTAATCTTTCTCGTTGTTACCTTATTTACAAAGTCATTATTCTTCCTTATATTAACAACGGTCTTGATTGGATTAGGGAACGGTCCTAGCTATGCCGGCAGCTTAGCTTATCTGAACCAAATTTCCACTAATGAGATGCGGACTAATTTGACATCATTATTTTTCGTAGTAACCTACTTAGGCATCAGCATTCCTATGGTGACACTTGGATATATTGGAGAATGGATTGGTCTTACCCACGCTATTCAATGGTATTCATATATCATGATTGGTTTTATCATCTTGAGCCTGATTAAATGGCTGAGAGGGACGGTTCGTTCCTAATGGCCAGGTGTAATTCAAAAGTCTAGCTTTTAATATGGTACCTATAGATAGGACACTTGAAAAAGAGTGTTTCAAAGTATTTACGTTCCTTATTGCACTAACGGTGCTTTACTTTAATAAGGTCTTTGAAACGAACTTCCACAATCGGGCGCTATTCATTAAAAAGGATTACGCCCCATTTTTTCTATTTTATAGTTGATCAATTGTAATAATACCCAAAGATTCGTATAATCCTGATTTGCCGACTTTAGTAATGTTTATAGCCCGATCGGACAATTTTTCAATCCAACCTAGATCTAACAATCGCACTAAAATAGCATTTCCTAGAGACCCTGCAAGGTGGTAACGCCTTTCACTCCAATCTAGGCACTTTCGAGCGAAATATCTTCGTTTTTGTCGTAAATCATCAAGATTGATTTTGAAATCACGAAAGAATTTTTCCCCTTCATCCGTTACAATAAAATCATCTTGCCCCTCAACCAAATATCCTTTTTCTATGAAGGCTTCAGTTAACGATACTCCGAGTTTTCCAGCCAAATGGTCATAACAAGTTCGGGCAATTCGAACTTTTTCTGAGCGCGAAAAATCCTTCAAGGAATTGATACTCGGTGACGGCGCAATAACAGTCAACTGTTCTATAGCCTGAGCGACATTGGAATTAGCTATTCGAAAATAGCGATGGCGACCATGTTTTTCTACACTAATCAGATTTCCCTCCACCAATTTTGCTAGATGACCGCTTGCTGTTTGCAATGAGATATTAGCCTTCCTTGCTAACTCACTTGCTGGTAGGCCATCAAGACCAAGAAGAGCCTCTAACATGTTAGCCCTTGATGAATCAGCCATTAGTTTAGCAACGTACGAAAAGTCAGGTCTACTTCCCATCATCATCCTCCTTAAACATTTATACTTCGATTATAACCGAAGTTTTCGCGTGATAAAATGGTGGAAACGTGACAGGAGGAGTTAGAAAATGAATGTAAATGATTTAATAATTTTTAATTTTGAGGAAGTAAGACGTAGAAGCAAAAAAGTGTGGAAAGCAATACCTAAACAAATGTTAAATTGGAAACCTGATGAAAATGCACTTACTTGTGCTGAAATGATTAGACATTTATTAGAAGGTGAGTTTCTTTATCACCAAATTCTTATTGGTAGAGGCAGTAGAGCGTTATCCAATTTATCCAATCCATTTGAGACAAGAATATTTACAACAGTAGATGACGAACTTGCATTTGCTCAGCCATATCGTGAAGAATTCATTAAATACATAAAGACAATTAGTTTAAACGATTTAGAAAATATAAAAATTGATCGTTCCGACGTAGGCTATGTAAGAACACTTGGGGATATGTTTTTACGTATCGCTTACCACGAATCTGTTCATACAGGACAGTTGTTAGACTATATGAGATTAATGGGGATAGACCGCCCTAAGATATGGGATTAATCTTTTGGTACAAGACTTATGTAGTAGATTATTCTAGAATCCGGCGCTTTAATTAAGTAAGGTTACAAAAACTATCAAACCTTTTTATAAAAGGATGATTCTATTCGATATAGAAGATATAGGGTCACAACGATAGGGAAGCCGACCTCATTGATAAATGAGATGATTTGTTCCATGGCAAATTCTCTCCTTTCCGAATCATATTTTAAAAGAGGCCGGTTTCATAAAAGAATCCGGCCTCTCCCTTAAACATATCGATTTGACCAAATTCCCCTGCAAAATCGATACCTAATAACCTATTAAACAATTTCATACTCCACTACGTTGCGGTCGATGACTCTTGCGCCTTTTGAAGCAACATATCTGCCGCCGGCCGATGTAAATACATCTGCAGCAATGATCTGTTCCATCGCTTGTTTGACAGCGGCCTCATCAATCGGTTCCTTCGGATTGTCCACTGCTATACGGGCAGTCTTTCCAAACTCCGTACCAAACATTAATTCCAATGTTTTTGCCATTTTTATTCACCTCCTTTCTTTGAGACATGGGGACGGTTCTTTTGCTTCAATTTTTTCCAAACCTCCTTCTGGATAGGTTTGAATCTTCGTTGATTCATAGCATGAATAGCTTTTTTAGATTATCAGAACCATCCCCGCGCATCATTTGAATCGCGAGAATTTACTACTTAGCTTCCGTTACGCAGTAAGTTCAGTACTGTCGCTTCGTTCTACCTTGTTTAAAGGGTCATTGCATAAAGCAGAAATGGCTGTTGCAACTTGGAATAACTGGTCAACAGTTGATTCCATTTTGATGTTGCTAAATGTTTTAGTTTTTAGAACAGGATTTCCCTGTTCGTCCAGGTCCACCTGGAATGCCAGTCGAAGCTTTGAACCTTCTAGTAATGCCTGTGCCATTGTCTCTCACCTCCTTTCACCCTTTATTTATGGTTTTTGGAGGGAAAAGGACAGGGTGGGAAATATATTTTTGAAGTCAGCAGGGAGGATCAACGAACAATCGGGAATTCAAGACGGATGATGAAAATTACCCAAGATAATGTTGGTTAACCAATCAAACGCTGGGCTCGTACTACCTGAATATCCCAAGGGGGTTGTATGCTGACTCATTGTCCTTACATTCCATTTCATTTAAATCCTCATGTAATAGATTTCTTTGTTTTTGAAAGACAATTCCATAAAAATAGGTAAGCGGATTTTTGTAAAGTAGCAGGAATCGTATTAACATCTCTTATAGGAAAAAGTTCAAAAGTAACAGATTCAGCTTTATTCTTTGAGGAATCGTTAAGGATGATGGGTGTTATGAGGGTAATGGGGAACCTAGGTATGCTGCCTGTTTCTGAAGCAGTCATGTCTGATCAAAAGAGTTTTTATTTCGTGATTTTTATAATTAGGTCAAGTGTAGTGAACTTACCTATATTGGCTTCTGCTGATGAAAAACTACTTAAGATGGTTCAAAAATGTTTTTGGCAATTTAAAAATGGTTCTTACGAGTTTTTGGTGAAAAAGTGATATTTAGAAGGTTTCTTGTACAGAAAAGTTTTTTGAAAATAATCTTTTATAGGTGATAGAGAACTCGCTTTTCAAGTAAATCTAGTTTGGCACGTCCATACATCATTCGTTTTATGAGTTTTAATCGATGGACATGCCCTTCTATCAATCCATTACTAAACGGGGAAAGAAAGGTTTGTTTGATTGCTTGAAGATCACTCCGTATTTGTAAAGCGAATCTATACAAATGGTTGGTTCGAGTGGACAATTGTTGTTTTAACCAATCTAAAAAGGCATTGTAATCATAATCTTCCCATGCTTTTTTAAATGTTTGAACCGTTTCATAAAAAGGTTTAAGCGAGGGATTGTCTGTAAAGCATTGTTTAAGTAAGTAACACTCTTGTTCTGTAAGGGTTGAATGAAGTTTCCATATGTAGGCACTTACTTGTTGGCGTGAAATTCTTTGTGTTTGAGATTGGGAATGTTGGTATTTTCTTTCTTTGCGAATACTTTCAACTGCCACACGCACTCCAGAAAGCGTGCCAGTATACCCATAATCACGAATAATTGAATCAATTTGCTTAATCGTATGTCCTTTTCGTTCAAGTTCCTCAATTTGCTCATGAAACTCTGCTGTCTGGCGTTTTCTTTTCCCTCTAGGTTTAATAAGTGGCGAGTTCGTTGTTTTTAGATATTTTGTAATCGTCCTGGGATCTAAATCAAACTCTTTTGCTAATACTGATTTCTTCTTCCCCTTCTGGTATTCTTGTTGGACAGTTTGAATCAAATCGAATTTCTTTTCGTTACGTTCCAGTTGAATACGTTCTTGTTTGGTTTCAGCCTGTACAAGGTTGGTCTGGTCTTCCCTTTTGTTCAATGTAATCAACGCTGGAAGAATGGAAACTAGACAAGTATCAACTTGTCTTTTCGCTGCACGAATAAAATGCCAACGATCATATACTTGAGAAATGGTAGAAGATGCTTGAGAGATAGCTTGACGAAAAGCTCGAAACCCATCCCGACTGACAACCTCTATAAATCTTTGTCCATTCAGCCAGGCGGTAACCGTTTCAGGCTTTCTATTAGGAAGTAATGCAACAGGTTGATGGGTTATCAAGTCGCATATAATGGTGCCATAACTATGTCCTTTGAGAAAGGCAAAGTCATCAATTCCGACAAAAGGGAGAAATATCTGGTTTGATCTCCGTTTTTCGAATAATCGAGAGTAATACATCATGACTTACTGGAAGATGGATTGCTTTCGCTACTTTTTCTCCATTTAAACAACTGGATGCAAAAGCGATTTTACGCAAAACTTCCTCAGCTCGAAATGTTCTACGACCTTTCGCAGGCACCCAATCGTAACGCTCTGTAAAAATGTTCTTATCACAAGAATAGTTATCACAAAACCATTTTTTTGAGATTAGTAGGAGAGAGACTGATTTTTCACCGATAGGTAGATCTTTAATGAGACGAGAATAACGGCTATGAGGACGAAAAGATCTTACACCGCAATGAGGACATGGACTAGACTGATGTGTGCTTTGAATAGTAATTTGAAATGAAGATTCTTCTTCACAAATGTGAAGAACTTCAAGGAAAGGATCAGGAGATGACCAACAAATAGAGTTCATGTTTAGCACTCCTTTTGATTTTTATTATACTACAAAAGGAGAAAAAAAGGTCCTTCACCAGTTTAGCGTAAGAACCTTAAAAATGCTGTTTATGGCAATATGTTTTATGAATGTAAAAAGCCTAAATTGAACAAGTTGTGTATATAAACTTGCATAATTTTCGCTTATTAATTTTATTTGTTATTGTGGTAAAGGCTACCCTATAGTTGAAGAAGGACGATAACCAATTTAATGGCTATCGTCCTGTTTTCCTTTCTACTTAACAGTATCATCTATAAATTGTTTGTGATAGGAAACGGAACCAGTTATATTTTGAGATGTTTGTTTTATTGTTTCATTTCATCTAACCTCATTTTTGCAGCGATTTCAGCATCCTTTTAGTGGGTCTGGAACTTCCACAAGTTTTGGATTTAATTTACCCGTTTTCTTATTCTTATACAGCGGGGGTTGCTTCAGCAGCCTTACTCCACTGAGCCTCCTATAAAGAAACAGAAAATAGCAAATAAAAAAGAAGATGAACACTACATTTTGTAGAGATTCATCTTCTTTTTCGTTTGAAGGGGCGTTTGTCAACAGCCCCTAAAGCTGTTCATTTTTTGTGTGTACCATCTTAAATCTTAATATCAATCTTTGCATTTTTCTTTAACTCTTCAACCTGCTTAGAGAGTGATTCCTGCTGTTTTTGCTGTTGAAGAGATTGTTGAATTTGCTGTTTTACGTCTTCAAGCTTTGGAATTTCTTGTCCAGTACTCTTCCCTTGTTCCGCATATTGATCATATGCTTTTTGAATTTCTTCATCGGTTACTTTATCAGCCGGCACTTCTTTCTCAACATACTGATTTAGTATAATATCGTCACCAATTTGAGTTTTAAGTGTTTTCATATCCATGCCGGATTTTTGAAGAGCGGCTTCGAATTCTTTATTTGTTTTAAACCGTTTTTTGACTTCGTCCAGTCGCTTATTAATAGCTGCCTCTGAGACTTTAAAGTTTTTTTTATCTGCCTCTTGAAGAAGAAGAGTTTGTCCGACTAGGCTGTCAATGGTTTGGTTTTTCACTTGCTTCGCAGCTTCTTTTGAAGTCGGATCTTGTCCCATTTGCTGCATTTGTCCTTGTATCGATGCTAAAGCGCTATTATAGTCGCTTCCTAAAATTTTTTTATTATTCACGATGGCAACAGTCTTCTTTTCATCTATTTGCTGTGCTTTTAATTTCTTTTGCATTTCTTCCATTTGCTTTTGCTGTTCCTTCTGCTGATCGGTTACCGATGTTTTTGCTTTTTCGTCATTTTTAGCTTTACTTTCTTCATTTCCACCGCATGCTGCTAGAACAACAGCCATTAGAACAGTTATTACTGCAAACATCATTTTTTTCATAATCGAGCTCCTTCCATAAGCCAGAAGTATAAATTTCCAAAAAAAAATCATCTTGTGCGCATTATAAAGTTAATTTTACGAAAAAGAAACCGTATCGCGCTTTTTTAATATTTATAACAGGATTGAAACATTTAATACTTTTTACATTTTTAATAAGGAGGGGACTTAAAAATGGATTGGGTTAAAATTGTGTATTCAGTCATATTGTTAGTTTGCGGGATCCTGATTTTCTTTGCGCCATTTTCTCAAAAGGGTGATGAAAGAAGGAAGTTTATAAACGCGAAGGCTCAATCATATTCATTTATCGTCGTTATCGGCATGCTAATATTAGAAGTGGCACAGTCAATTTATCTAGCTATTCAGGGGAATGCTTCTTATAATGGTAATGGGATTTCGCCGATCGTGTTTCTGTCGGTGATTTCCATTATATATCTGGTAACATTACTAATTTACAGGAAGAAATATGGGGATTAAATGGAAAATCACATTAAAAAATTAAGAAAATCAGCTAAATTATCCCAGGAAGAGCTGGCTAAACTCTGTAAGGTATCCAGACAAACAATAAATGCCATTGAGAATGATAAATACGACCCTACATTACAATTAGCGTTTGACATAGCCTCTGCATTAGATACCACAGTAGATGAGCTTTTCATCAGTGGTTCTATTAGAAAGTGATAAATTGACCTCCTTTTGAGGTCTTTTTTATGCACTCCTCAAGATTTGAACAGTCCTGTAATTTGATTTTTGACATACTGAAATAAGCATTTGTTGTACCTGTTTATCAAACGCATATCATGTACCTCATAGAGCCTTTTTAATTCTATGAGGCATGGGGACGGTTTTTTTGCCTCATTTTTTTCTCACTAATTACCTCCTTGTTAGATTGAAAGGTTCGATGATTTATAGCCTGAAACAGCTTTTGAATCATGAGAACCGTCCCCGTGCATCATCCATTCCAGCAGAAAGTGAATGGAAATATAACATGGTTGAAGTTAACGTTAAGCATAGTAGTCTTTTTATAACTGTAGATTCACTTCAAGAAGTTCCTGATGTAATTTATAAACGTATCCAAGATCCAATGATGTAAGTGAGAGAAATAACCTTATTTTAAGAGCAAGGTTTAGTAAACCTACATTTCTTGAAAGTGGACTTCTAAACCCGCCGAGTTCCGAAGTTGGAAAATCGGCTTTTTCATTTAAATTTGTGAAGAAATATTCTTAAACTAAACTGCCCAGTTGTGCAATAAGAAAAGCCGCAAGTATTTAGATAACTTGCAGCCTGTAATCTCTAATTTATAAACCTAGGTAAATGAATCGAAGTTAATACAACTATCCATAAATGGAGGGTCTATACTTACTTCGACATTAATCTACTTTTTGCTTTCTTAGCAGCTTCATATCGTGTACCGCCATGTTCGATAACCGTTTTTTTACCCATTCGAGCATAAACCTCAACTCTGTGTCTCACATTATAAACCATAAAAGGGGTAGTACCAGCGTAGCTGACACCACCCGCAAACACTTGGTATATTACGGTAAATTATTAATGACTTCTCACTATATCAAGTTTTTCAACCGTACGGCGTTTCGGGATAGTACCAGTGAAGCTGTCACCAAGTGCCAACCCCACTCTTACACCTAGAAATACTGGCGATACAATTCTCTGCGCAGCTCACCCAGTAGTTGGGCATATAATTGAGTGGTGGATGCTTTTTTATGTCCAAGCAGTCATGAGAAAACAAAGTATTAGACTGACGCGATAAACGAAACAGCAGCAGCCATGGACGAGAAAATAAGGTCCTAGACTGCTGCTGTTTTATTGAACAAACATTCCCAGCTGAAACATAATATTCAAAGTGATTAAGGTTTCTAATTCAGGGAGACAAGGTAGTCGGCAAGTTTATCGAAAGTACCCTCAAGATCTCGTTGAAGCTTAGGAGCCATACCTTTGTAGGTTTCTTGTTCCTCAGCTAAAGCGTTCACAGGGCAACCTTTCAGTTTTAAAACAGTTTTACCTTCGTCATCATCTAGCGTTATGATATTCATAATTTCAAGAGGCCAGCTCACGCTAAAAGGCGCTCGGACCGTATTGCCTTGCTCATCGGAAAAGGATCGGATATAAGCCACTTTCTCAGGTTCGACAACCTCTTGGTATGCAAATTTTTCCCACATAACCTGATTTCCGTCAGGAGACGTCTGAATACCTAAAAACTCGCCACCTGATCGAGCGTCCATTTTAACGATTTCGAGGGTGCCCCCCTTTGGTCCCCACCATTTCGCGAAATGCCCGAGCTCTGTCCATGCTTTAAATACGAGTTCGCGAGGGGCATCGAAAACACGCGTAATTGCAATTTCGAACGATTGATTCAGAATGTTTTCCATGAAAATCCTCCTTGGTTTTTGAAGGTGACTATTCCCCTACTTTGCTACAGAGTGCTTGAAGTCTGAACCAGAAGATCGGCCATGAGAGCGTAATCGGGTGATATCTTCGTCTGGCCCGCCTGGGGCTTGTATGACACCATCAAGAGATACATGTTCAAGCACAATAATTTTTCTCATAATTGAGTTCCACCTAAATCTGGATTACTAACAGACTTAATGTACTTTCATTGATTTGGTCTTAGAATTCTTAACTAATTCCATTCTCTTCATATGCAATTACAGCTGCCATTGGACTTTTCATACATTCAACCTTTCCGATAATACAGAGTACTTCTGCATTTTTATTAATACTTATTGTGAATGTTTTATTACATTTATGCCTTGCAGCTTATCATAAGTTTATTAAATAAAAGCACCCGTTTGTTTAAGTGTAATTCTTCTCAAACTTATCCTTTTAAAGTTCATTTAATACAGGAATGCTGCCCCTTTAGCTCAATAAGCCTTAACATATTGGCCCTTAACCTAAAGAAAGAGCACAATTCTTGCTGCAGAATTGCGCCCTATAACGTAATACATACTTTATTTTTAGATTTCTTTAATTGAGGGTAAGAATAAACTCCTCCACATCTTCGCCACGTGCATTAGAAAACCCACTGTCCTCACCAGTAATCATGAATCCACATTTCTCTAGAACCTTAAGAGATCCTACATTGTCTTTCGCGGCACGAGCATAAAGGGGACGAATTGTAATGTGCTTTAGAAATTCCCGTAAAGCTTTTGTTGCGATTCCTTTTCCCCAATATTCCTTTCCAATCCAATAGCTAACTTCTGGTTCTCCGAACTGCTCGAAACATGAAATATGCCCAACCACATTCTTTTCGACAATAATCGTCTGCTTTATAATTTCCTTATCCGTAAGAATTTTGTTCCAGTGTGTAGTGAAGTCATCCCAATCACTGGGGTCTTTGCTCGTAAAGGCAGCCATATGGTTCGCTTCATGGTTCTGTTGATGCTTGAAAAAAATAGGAAGATCATCCTCAATCACATTCCGAAGCATTATATTACTCATCAAACTCCCCCTTTGTCGTTTACTTTATTTTAACAAACGTGTGTTCCTGTTGCGATGAATTTTCAGAATACTAAATCCGTTTTATGAACAAAAATATTCTCTGAACAAACCACTTTGTTTTGCCATTAATAATACTTTTCCTTAATCCGTTAAATGGCCCGATTGTTGAAAAAAAGCTAATGACGATTGTTCAACTAAACTGCCAGTTAGTGAAGAGTCTCCGCAGCAACTCTATTAAGCTCAAGCCCCCGTTAGTGAAATAAGGACATTGTGACTTTATTAAATCTATTTAACCAAAAAAATAATTTACCTAAACAAGATTTTGCTTACTTCATCAACAGATAGAACTTTGGCAAAACGATTATTCCATATTTTATAATTATAAAACTCATAAAGTTTTTCACCAGATAGATACTCATTATCAAAAGTTGTATTTGTTTGTTCTGGAATAATTACACTATATCCATTATCAAATGCACTTTTCAAAGTTGCATCAATACAATATTCTGTTTGAAGTCCTGTCAAAATAATAGTATCTATTTTTTTACTCTCCAAATATTCCTTTAAGCCAGTTTTGAAAAATGCACTATTATATTTTTTTTCAAAAACCCTTTCATCCTTAATAGGTGCTATTTCATTATAAATCTGCCATCCATCAGTACCATATTCTAATTCTTCACCTATACCATCATCGTGCCGAACATATAACACTTCTTTATTAGAATCTCTTGCAATAGAGATAAGTTTTTTGATATTCCCAATTACTTTTTTCTCATTATATGGATGTTCTTTAATCAATGCTGTTTGAACATCAACAACTAACAAAACACTATTACTCATAAAATATCATCCCTCACATAAAATTTAATGGTTATTCTTATTATACCGCTACAGCAATCCCCACTGTTCAACTATTGCTAACCGTTTGTTTATGTACATTCCTTCACATTTTCTTCTTTGTGTTCTTTCTATTTTCTTTCGGTTTTCTCATTAGCGCCAATAATGCTATAACAAAACAAATCAATAGAATTATATTTAGGACCCAACTGTTACTGACGTTCTATTTTGGCAAGAAATTGACGGTATCATTTGTCCTAAATCTGACGAAGATTTTGACCGAAAGAAAGGGGAAGACCTTAGCTTCCCCTTCAATTAAATATCAACCTGATAGGTTTCGTTTTGTTTCAAATAAAATTTTGTATCATTCCTACCGGCGATAATATACCAATCTCTTCCGAGTTCCATACGGCAAGAAAGCTTCCTTCCATCTCCGAGGTGAAGATCAAACCAATCGTCACAGCGTACCTTGTAGCCTGTATTATCACCCCAGAAGACCACCCAACAATTGAAATCCTCATTATACTTCATTTCTTTCCAGCGGCTCTTCATGACAGTTCACCCTGAATGACATGCTTAATCATATGATCATCAATAATCCGACGGCCATTTTGAGCTCCATAAAGAAGGCTGTGTGTACATACTTTATTAATAAGCCTTGGGGTTCCGCCAGAAAATCGATGTATTTCCTCCAAAGCACCATCTGAAAAGATTTGTTGGTCAATTCCTGCATATTCTAGATGTCGTGAGACATACGCATCTACTTGTGCACGATCATAGTGACTTAATTTGAACTGAATATCGATTCTTTGACGTATGGCAGCGTATGATTGAAGACGCAGACGATCCCATAATTCACTTTGGCCCACAAGGATAAGGGCCATTGGGCTTTGTGCATCCATCTTAAAGTTGAGTAAAAATCTAACTTCCTCAAGCATTTCACGATCTAATAGGTGTGACTCATCCACCACGACGACAGGCTGAATCCCATGAATACCTCTCATTAATTCAATTTCTCGATGAAGCTGTCGTTTGGCATCGCCTCTATAAAACTTCGATTCCGATCCTAGCTGTTCTAACAAGCCTTTATAAAAATGTCTAGGAGTTAGTTTTGAATCGGATAAATATAGTATTTGAAATTTCCCTTGATCAAGTCCATCTACAAATTTCCGGATGGTGGTCGTTTTCCCAGTACCGCAATCCCCAGTTAAAACGGCAAATAGCTGCCTTTCTGCGGTATACTTTAAGCGACCTAAAACCTCTTGCATCGTAATGGAATCATAAAGTTGAGTAGTAGGCACATCTCTTGTAAAAGGGGTATGCTTCATCCCATAAAAAGACTCAAACATCTTCGCCGTCCTCCTTCCAAACAGCACGGAAAGAAACGGCTGGAGCTTGTTCAATTTTTCTTTCTTGATGCTTCTGTTCGGCTGCTTTAAGTAATCTGGAAGAATCAACTTCAAGTGATTGAAGGTGTGAAGGCAAAGTTGGACGCCTTCCGGCTCTTTCTCCAATCACAAGCTTTTTTGCTCTCCAAGGGGAATAACCCTCGTATTCAATTGTTAGCTCCTCAAAATCCGCAGGATCATATACAACATCTACTTGACGACCTATAAAAGAAAGACCAACTTCATATTTCTGATCCATAAAACTAATGCATCCCGACTTATCTACTTTCCTCGTCTCACAATGCAAGAAAGCATTCGCTAGTTTATCAGGATCAATAAATCGAAGTGCTTTTTTATCGCTTCGAAAAGCAGTTTCAGGGCTAATGTTCTCCCCAAGACCGGAATGGGATTTATTCTGATAACACTCTGATAACCATACTTGAAAAAGCTCATTCAATCGATCTAAAGAATTGGGCTTTTCAAGGGCTGCTTCACTTAAGAAGGAATCAACGACTCTATTGAAGCGTTCAACTTTACCTTTTGACTCAGCCGCATAGGGTTTTGCATAGATTAATCTTGTCCCCAATTTGGAACATGTACGTGACATCCACTTGGTTCGATATTGTTTACCGTTATCAAAATAAACGGCATCGGGGACACCGTATTTTTGTATGGCGTTTCGAAAAGCATCTTCAATAATCCTAGAATCAAGAGTAGGATAGAAGGCTCCATGTAAAATAAATCGAGTCGCGTCGTCTATTATAGCGACTAAGTAGACCTGCTTCTTCGTGCCATTTGGTCCAATGGGTAAATAAGGGCCAAACTTAATATCGGATTGCCACAGCTGATTCCGGTGACGCTTTTGAAATCGTCTAGCTGCTACTCCAGTTTGAGAGTAGAGCCTCATTTGTCGTGAACTGTAGCCTCTTTCAGTTAACTTTTCTTGAAGAGTTGAACGCTTTAGCTGCCCTGGTGTAGCCAAGCCTTCCCACTCAAGTATTTGAATAATTTGTGCAACACTTCTAGTAGGGGCCTCATTTCGAAGGAGAATCGCTTGTTCCAATAAATGCGAGGGAATAATCTCTTTTTTCATTTTTCCCGAGATTCCTTTTGGTTTTAGCCCTTCAAAACTTTCATTACGGTACTGCTCAAGATAACGTCTAATGGTCCTTTCAGAAAGACCGCTGGTCTTACATATATGGTTTTTCAATTCCTTTGCTTTTCCAGCATCTAGCCCTTCCGCCAAAAGAGGGGCAATGAGCTGGAACCTTTGTGCTGCGATTTCTTCTGCCTTTTTACGATCTCTCATGATAACACTCCTCTAATATGTGTTTATCATGAGTGTAAATCAGCTATCCTCGGACAAGAATGCAGAACGGGTATGTTCCCACAAATTAATATTCACAATCGGACGGACAATTCTCTCCAGCCATCTGGGGGCATTCCCTACCAGTCGTCCTATTCTATGAAGTGCAGTCTCTGAATTTGCGGACGTCAAATTCAAAGGGACCTTATCCTGACTAGTTCGAAGCACAATTGATAAGAGACAATTAGCCCAGTAATCTACGAAATAATTAAACCAATCATACCAACGAAATAAAGTAGATTCATCAGCTGGAACATCATGTGTAGAAGGGTTCGTGAGAACCGACTCTATACACTCTGCCTTATATCTTTTATATGGAACTAAGAAATCTGGTAATTCATGATGAATCCGGCCGCATTGATCACACCCTAATCGCCGAATATTATATACTATTGTCTCTCCAGAACATTCTCTTGATTTTCTTTCTCTAGTACCAATTACGCTCATGCTTTTCCCACAACAGGGCGAAGGAATCCTCCCCGCACCTCTAACCAAAACTCCATTGTTTTCAATTATTTTATAATCTGATACAATAATCATATGGGTTTTTTAGGGGACGTCTCCTGTATATCTGTTGGCGCAGATATACATTATGGGAGGCGTCTTTTCCTTTCTCCAGAATTATTAATGTCGAAATGTTTCGAATTATGTATACATGGACATTATAACCGTCTAATTCTGGACAGGCAACACCGTCAACTTTCGGTCATATTGGGATGGCAATAACACCCAACCGAAACTATCAATATACTGCACTACTCTTCCTCCTCAGATATGTTTTGGTTCACTTTAGCATGATTAAGGTATTAGTTGGTTGTTTTCTATAAAAGAAGATAAAACGTTACAATTTTTTTATCAAGATCCGTTTGCTGTAATTCCCATAATAAAACACCACCCTTTTCTTATTACAAAACGTAGAGAAAGGACGGTGCTTAGCTTTCATTATTTATTTTCGTCAAGGTAAGTTAATGTATCAACACCAATGTTTTAGCTACAATTAGCATCCCTTATTGAAGGAATGCACCTGTTAGTTTAAGTGAAACCTTTCACAAAATCTAAATTATAGCAATACCGAAAAGCGTATTAATAACTTAAAGTAACTTAATTGATAAGTTTTTTTGATAAATTTACTTGAAGTCACTTCCGTAATGCCTTAAGTTGACTTATCATATAATTGAGGAGGTTACTAATGAATCAAGAAGAACGATTAATACGCATCCTTAATTATTTAGAATCTTATAAAACAATGAATATTAAACAGATGTGTGAAACGTTTAATATCTCCCGTGATACCGCAAGACGAGACATAGTTAAACTTTCAACAAATAAAGCAGTGGTTAGAACCTATGGTGGAGTTTCTTTAGCATCTTTTCATAAGAAAATTGATAATTATCAAGAGCGATTACAGACTGAATTTGAAATGAAAAAATTAATTGGAGTGAAAGCAGCAAATATGATAGCTGACGATGAATTGATTTATCTAGATGTTTCCACCACAGTTAATTTTATTGCTCAATCCATACAGTCACAACCTGTTACCATTGTGACGAATTCAATTGATACTGCTTATATGTTAGCCCAAACTGAGGATACAAAGATTCAACTCTTAGGCGGAACGTTAAATAAGTCATCCAGACATCTCACTGGATATTCAACTATTGAAAAACTTAAAGATTATCACTTCAATAAGGTATTTATTGGAGCAGCAGGTATTACTGAGAACGGTTTATACTATGCATTTGAAGAAGATATTCATTTTAAACGTGAATTAATAAAGCATACTGACCAAGTTATTTTATTAGCCGATCATAGCAAATATAATCATCGACAGAATTATAGAGCTTTAACATTCGAATCAATTGATACATTCATTACAAATGAAGTTCCACCTAATGATTTATATGATGTTATGGATAAATATGGTGTTGAAGTATTAATTGCAAGTAAAGATTAAAGCTGGGAGATAATCAGAGTTTTTTCATAATTAAACAAGAGGGAGAGAGATTATGTATAATACGATTATTTTTGATGTAGATGGAACGCTGATAGATACAGAAAAAGCAGTTTTAGGTTCGCTTCAAAAAGTGCTAAGAACAGACTATGACAAGGTTGTTCCACTTGAAGATTTGTATTTTGTTCTTGGAATTCCCGGATCTGACTCTTTGCCACGATTAGGCATTAGTGATATTGACAGGGCTAATGATCGCTGGAATTACTTTATGAAGGATTTTTTTCATTCGATAGAAGTGTTTAGTGGCATTAAAGATTTATTAGAAACCTTAAAGAGCAGAAATATCATTCAAGGAATTGTGACATCGAAAACCAATGAAGAATTAATAAATGATTTTGTGCCATTTGGACTTTCAAGTTATTTGACTCATACCGTGTGTGCTGATGATACAGAAAAACATAAGCCGAATCCTGAACCGTTATTAAAGTTTTTAGAGATTTCTGGTGCAGACCCAAAAACTTCTTTATATATCGGGGACACAGTTTACGATTATGAATGTGCAAGGGATACAGGAATAGACTTTGGTTTAGCTTTATGGGGCTGTAAAAACCACCAGAATATTCAAGCTAAATACAAATTTGAAAGACCACAGGATATAATTGGTTTACTCTATTAGGGTATTTACAACGGTGTAGGTGATAAATGGAAACTAAATGAGCTTGCTTGGACGAAACAACTTCAATCTATTGCAAACATATTAATAAGAGGGGCTTCTGAGATTTAAGTAGCCTTCTCTTTTATCTGGATAAACGATTTCCCCTTATTAAACTAACCTCCCGTTAGTGCAGTAAGCATCGCTTCACAAATACGAATAAATATAAGTGTTTATACACGATTACCCTTAAGATCACCACAAATGTCGATTCCAAATAGGTGGGAGTTCCCTAGTGGAAAAGTGGAAGCAAATGAGGACATTTATTCAGCGCTAAAAAGGGAAATTGCTGAAGAGTTGGGCTGTAAAATTGAGACATTTAATGAAGTTTTTAATGACAACACCCATGAATACGACAAATTTATCATTAATTTAATCTCCATTAAATATAGAGTAGTTGAAGGAACACCAACCACAGGATGGGTTTTTATCTTCAAAACCAAACTGTCCCTGTATCTAGGAAAGGTAAAAAGACCAAGCCGTTTATCTTGCTTGGTCTTCCTCCGCCAGGAGTATATTAAATTCGCGGACTTACCTATTTTTTAGTTTTTCTGTCCCGCATCAATTGGGCCAAATCCCCCATTCCCAAACGGAAGGACTCGTCTCTAACCTTATGTACGCCGTAGCCCTCTAAATCATCATATCCCCGAAAGTTATTGGATGTAAAACATTTGTATCCCTCTGGAACTTTAAATATTTCTATATCCACGTACAAATTCCTGTTTAAGATATACCATAACCACCGCGATTATGTTAGTTGAACATAAGACACCTATTTTTTTGATCTTCTTTCGGGATCTCTTCCGGCTCTTTAGCAATTGCTCCCTCCTTGGATGGAGGACGAAAGAGAGTGGGTTGCTGCCGAGTTCCCCTGTAATCTTCTTTAATTGGTCGGCATTTTGCAGCTTCGTATTAAAGGATGTTAGCCGGCAAGGAACAGTGATGATGAGACCGTTCCGTAAAGTGACTTTAGTTTTTAGATAAAAGCCATTGGTCCTGACAATATACTCGGGATTAAACCACATGGCGTCCTCATGTTTCGCCGATTTGGTGGCAAACACACATATATTGTGAATCGGATTGACCATGATGGGACACATTGAGATGTCACCAAGAATCCATTTGGCAGTGGCAATTGCCCCTTTTAAATCAAAACCGATACAGCGAATGCTGTCTGCAAGAATTTCCAATGGAGACTTGTCTACTATGATGGTTCGGGACAGTTCACGTATAAGCGAACAAAGCTTGCCATTTCGGTCATAGTGTCCCGCCATATTCATAAAGTGCTGGTTGATAATATAAAATTTTTCAATGATCAACATACTCGCCCCTCAATCGTTAGTTGATTGAATTTTATTCAAAAAAAGATATACTTATCAATAAGTTAGTTTTTTAAAACTAATGGGACCAAGAGTATCGTCTTTCCGGGACACTTGCTCTTGGTTATTTTTTTGCCCTTTTCACATTTTCCTCAACTCCTTTCCTGCATACAATTGAATGAAGCGGTTGCAAAAATATATAATTTTAAAAGAGCAGTGACTTGACATTATAGGTTTGAAAAACGCTAAGAAAAACTAGAAAGCATCTGACTGACAAAGAGGTTGGTTGGGTAAGAATTTTCATAGTTAGTAGGATATCTTGGAGAATATTTATTATTTTTAAAAAATAATTACACATAAAAAATAACACAAAATATTACATAATTGGTCTGTTTTTACAGAACAAATCGTAACATTTTGTGTCGAATTTTAGCGTTTTATGGCGAATATTAACAAGTTCTTCATATTAGGTAGTTTGATAAATGAGGAAGGCAGTATCATTCTTCTTCTTCATCGGTGTCTACTAAGTCAATAATCTGACGAATATCTTTTACATCAAGTGCTTCTGCAATCTTTTCAATATGGCTAAATTCAATTCGCTTCCTTTTTTGATTAGCCAATTCGCTTATAGCTGCATGGCGTACATCAGATAGAAGGGATAATTCTCTCATTGAAATTTTATACGTATCAAGCAATTTATGGATTTTTACATATACTTTTTTAGCCATAGATTGCCGACCACCAATCAAAGTACTCTAAAGAAAAAGTAACATAACGGCACTTTTTAGGTGGTACGCCTAAACGTAACGTTTCATCAATTCAGTTCTTGTTTGCCGCTTTTATTTTCTCCTGCGCTCCTGTCCGCCATTGCTTTACTGCCGATACTGTGACTTTTTCTAGTTCGGCGATTTCTTTAATAGAAAGCCCCTCCCAGAAGGTGTACAATAGCCACTTCTGTTGGTTTGGGGTAAGTATTTCGCAATAGGAAAATAGGATTTCTCTTTCCAAAGCTCTGTCTGGCAGCCAATCCGCAATAGTTTTCCAGAACTCATCCTTTGGGTAAACGTTTCGTTCCTTGGCTTTCGCCATTTTACCCAACTCCTCTAGCAGGCGGCCTCTAACGAATATTGTTCTGCAATCTGATCAAAGCTCTCCAACGGACGTTCCGTTCAGGAAAGCGCGCTTTGCCAATGTATTCCCGGGTACCTCTACCATAACGGGAATCCCTTATTTCATCGAACTCCACTAATTCACTTTCAACACCAAAAAGAACCCCAAACTCACACATTTTCGCTTCAAAATACAAATATGAATCCATTTTTTAGAATTTCGAACAAATACAATAAGAATTGATGCGTGGGGACGGTTCTTTAAGAGGACAATCGGAAGTTTTGCGCGTAAAAAGGCCCGACTAGTGGATAGGTGCTAATCGGGCCTTGGTGTATTTATGGGTAAGATCTTTTCGCAAAATTTTTGATTGCCATAGAAGAATGAAGTCGCGGATTTGGTCTGTGGGGTTTCAATCTTCGGGCGATCCTTGATTTTTAATTTTTTTACCTGTTTTCATTTTCAAACAGATATTTTTTTGTTATTTCTATCTGTTTTTAGATACAATTTCCCCCTCCCCAATTAAGAGGCTTTTAAAAAATGTATTTATTTCTCTTCATTTATGGCACGGCTCCATGGACAGCTGACTTTAGATGAGACTTATTACAGGATGGGCATACTGTTACGTCTTTTCCCGTAATTTGCTTGATAATTTCTATGGTACTAAGTCCAGTAAATTTAGGTTTGTAAGTCGGGCTATTGGTTAACTTTCGGCACAGTTTGAGTTTGGTTTTCTTATTTCTATTAGCCAGTAGACCATAATGTCTGATTTTCACTAATCCCTTCGGGAGAATATGCATGAGAAATCGGCGAATAAATTCTACACCTTTCATGGTTACTGTCTTTATTTGATTATTGTTTCGATAGTCCTTCACCCTGATTGTAACTGTGTTTTTATCTATTGAAACAATTCGATTATTCGATATGGCGATTCTATGTGTATATCGCCCAAGGTACTGAACCACTGCCAATGGACCTGAAAAAGTCCGTTTAGTGTAGCTGTACCAGTTTAGTGAGTAACATTCATCTATTAAACACTGAAACTGTTTTGGGTCTTCGTACTTTTTTGCGTCGTTATAAAAGACAAGCAATTTCTGTTCATAATATTGCTTTAAATAAAATAGATACTTTCCACGGAACTTTTTGGACAGAACTTTTACAGGAATAAAGAACTTTTTACTCGAGTGACGCCACTTATTCTGCTTGGAAAGTCCTCCAGCCAAGACAACCGTATGGATGTGAGGGTGAAAATGCAAGTTTTGTCCCCAAGTATGCAAGACAGAGAAAAAGCCAATTTGCGCCCCCAGATACTTTTTGTCCATGGAAAGCTCCGCAAGCGTTTCTGCGACGCATTTGTACATTAAATCATAGAGTACCTTCTGATTATGATAAATTAACATGTGCAGCTGCGCCGGCATGGTAAATACCACATGAAAATAGGGGGCGTTGAGAATATCTTTTTTTCTATTATCCACCCAAACTTCTTTGTTAACCCCTTGGCACATGGAACAGTGACGATTCCGGCATGAATTGTATCGAACCTGGGTATGACCACATGTATCACATTCATAGGCATGTCCACCTAAGCTGCTTGTTCGACATCTAATGATGTCGTTGGCTGCTTTGGCCTGTTCAGGGGATGGCTTATATTTTTCTTTATACTGCGCATAGAACGCCATAAATATATCTTGGATGGTAGTCATTCCCTATGATTCCCCTTTGAATCTAACGGACTTTTAATGCCCATCAGACTTTTAGAGGTCATGTGCAGATACGTTAATGTTGTTTTAAGGCTCTTATGTCCAAGCATCTGTTGGATAAACACTGGATCTACGCCGTCTTCTAAGGAATGGGTGGAAAAGCAGTGCCGTAAAGTGTGGGAAGATATATTTGGATCAAGAGAAAGACTGTTCCTAAGTTTTATTAATGTATTCTTTATCGTTTTGACAGTAATGTGCTCGCCGGGGTTTTGGCCGGGAAACAGCCAATCATTTGGCTTATAGTTTTTAGCACTGAAATAAGTTTTAAAATACTCTCGAAGCACTTCCAGTGCTGTTTGGGATAAGATTGTATACCGGTTGGTATTATGTTTAGCATTATCAACACGGATTCGCATGGTCTTACTACAAATATCACTAATTTTTAATTTAGCCACTTCGCTTACCCGAAGGCCACTGCCATAAACAAGGTAAAGGATAGCCTTATGCTTTAAGTTATGAGTTGAATTTAATAGGGAAAGTATAACTTCCCGTGAGGGAACAACAGGGAACTTCTGAGTTCTTTTCATCCTTGGAACTTTCATTGAGTTCCATTCCTTTTCTAATACATAAGTATAGAAAAACTTAATGGCTGAAATGTAATTATTGATAGTCCCTGCCGTAAGTTCTTTATCTCGTTTGAGATAAAGGATGTATTGTTGGATATCCTCAAGGGTCATTTCTTCTATGGGTTTTTTTAGTTCTTGCATATAGTTTAAAAAAGCCCGCATTCTTCGCCAATAAGATTCCTGGGTGGAATCTGGGGTTCCCTTAAGTTCAAAGAAAAGCTCAATTTTTTGATCATATTGTTTCATGGTGTTGCCTCCTGATGATTGTTTAAAGTAAATAAATCAATAATCAAAAGGGCAGGAGGAGCTCTCTCGGAAATATGGGAAATATTAATATGTATTTTTCGCGGTATTCGTGTTAAAATCTCCATATGAAAAAGTATGTTCTTTCATGGTTTGTTTGGTTTGGCGATTAAACAATACCACAGGAGACATACTTTTTCATTTTTTTTATGCTTTTTTTAGGATGGAAAATTTACCAAAAAGCCATCGCGGAGCGATTTCGTTCTTCTCGTGTGTCATTTTTATCATCCATTGGGCTAGTGAAGTTTTGGGGCGGACAGGGGGATTTTCACTTTTTAGATTAAAGCTAACTGCCCCGTAGAAAAGGTAGTTGGCTTTAGACATTTTGGGATTACCAAAGGGCGGTATGATGATCACCCCTTCATTCGCTCAGGTAGGCTCTGTATCGACTGGACGACTAAATCAAGCTTGGATTCTATTCGATATAGAAGATATAGGGTCACAACGATAGGGAAGCCGACCTCATTGATAAATGAGATGATTTGTTCCACGGCAAATTCTCTCCTTTCCGATTAATATTTTATAAGAGGCCGGTTTCGTAAAAGAATCCAGCCTCTCACTTAGAACATATCGATTTGACCAAATTCCCTTGTAAATCCGATACCTAATAACCTATTAAACAATTTCATACTCAACTACGTTGCGGTCGATGACTCTTGCGCCTTTTGAAGCAACATATCTGCCGCTGGCCGATGTAAATACATCTGCAGCAATGATATGTTCCATCGCTTGTTTGACAGCGGCCTCATCAATCGGTTCCTTCGGATTGTCCACTGCTATACGGGCGGTCTTTCCAAACTCCGTACCAAACATTAATTCCAATGTTTTTGCCATCTCTGTTCACCTCCTTTCTTTGAGGCATGGGGACGGTTCTTTTGCCTCATTTTTTTCTTCCTGATTACCTCCTTGTTAGATTGGAAGGTTCGATGATTTATAGCCTAAAACAGCTTTTGAATCATGAGAACCGTCCCCGTGCATCATCCGTTACGCAGTAATCATGGTGCTGTCACTGCGTTCGATTTTGTTTAGCGGGTCATTGCATAATGCGGAGATGGCTGTTGCGGCTTGGTATAACTGGTCAACAGTCAAATCATTTTTGATGTTGCTAAACGTTTTGGTTTTTAGAACAGGATTTCCCTGCTCGTCCAGGTCCACCTGGAATGCCAGTCGAAGCTTTGAACCTTCTAATAATGCTTGTGCCATTGTCTCTCACCTCCTTTCACCCTTTATTTATGGTTTTTGGAGGGAAAAGGACAGGGTGGGAAATATTTTTTTGGAAGTCAGCAGGCAGGACCAACGAACAATGATTTAATTGGAAGTTTAAGACGGATGATAGAAATTACCCAAGATATTTCATCATGATCAACCAAAGATTGGGATTTATAGCGTAATGGAGATAGTTGAGAATACAAGATAAATGTGTAAACTTTTTTTAAAAACAAAAAAAACACCCCATGCAGCATCTAACCCTCAAAAGTGGTATCATAATGGCTAGTGAAATGTTTGAGGAGGATTATCTTGAAAAAGCTTGTAAAAGTTGTTGCAGCCATTATTGAAAACGACCAACAAGAAATTCTATGTGCTCTTAGATCTCCAGAGATGTCGATTCCAAATATGTGGGAGTTTCCTGGTGGAAAAGTGGAAGCAAATGAGGACATTTATTCCGCGCTAAAAAGAGAAATTGATGAAGAGTTGGGCTGTAAGGTTGAGACATTTAATGAGGTTTTTAATGACAACACCCATGAATACGATACATTTATTATTAATTTGATTTCAATTAAATGTAGAGTAGTTGAGGGAAGGCCGACGCCAAGTGAGCATTCGAATTTAATCTGGTTAAAACGAGAAAACTTAGATTCACTCAAATGGGCACCGGCAGATGTTCCTGCAGTTGAGGAATTAATCCAAGAAAAATAGTCTTCCCGAAATGAGAAGACTATTTTTAGTCATCCGTACCATTAATAATGTAGTTGTAAAGTTTATTTTCAATTGGGTTTTCCATTACCAAGTTCATATGAACAACAGGTAGTTTTTTCCCCTTACCATCTTCCATAATAGCTTGTTCGATATTATTTTTATCCGGGGTTGCTTTTCCTAGATAATAAAAATCAGTTCCTTCATCATTATCTTTCTTTACAAAAATATGAAGGTCAATTCCTTTAGCTTCGGATTCAATAATTGTTTTCACTTCTTGGGATTCTAATATTCTGTTACTCCTTGTTGACCACTTAAGTACCTCAGGGCTAAGAAATTCCTCCGCATAATCAATACTAGACTCAACGTCTTCATTTTTGTGATAGGTCACAAAGATTGGACAGGTGCCGTGTTTTGTTTTATACCCATAAACCGTAGAACTTTCATCGTTAGTCCAATTCAAGAGCTTACAAACATCTTTTCTTGAATATTTCTGATAAAGGGTAAGGGGTTCCTCAGATTCGTATAGCTTAGATTTTTCCTTGGCGCTTTTTATAACATCTGTTACTAAAAAGTTAAAATACGGATTATTCAATAAACTGGCTCGAACCATATCATTAAATGTAAAGGTACCATCGTCTTTTAAAATAATTATTGGCTGATTACCATACTTCTCTCTATATCCTTGTGTGAAAAATTCCAAATTAAAGACGCGCAAAACTGAAGAAAGAATCTCCTCATCAATAGGACAATTAAAATGAATTAAATTTTCTATAAAATCATCATATTTTACTGTTTCTTTTTTAAAAAGAAGGTCTAGTAAAATAATCTCATGTTTCCTTTTGCCATTTAATATCTCCGTAGAAAGCATAGTCAAAACACTGTTTTGATACTTCGTCAATAATGGTATTTCTTCCTTTAGCTTTAATAAAAATTGATAATAGTTCGTGTACTTATCGACTATGACTTCAGGGTCAATGGAATGGTTTGTTACAAAATCATATAAATAAGGCGTTCTGCCAATTCGATTTTTTAACTCAACAAATGCTTCTTTTAAAACTTTTAACGCAGTTAAATTACTATTGTTTATCGCTTTAAAGATCTGCTTTTTGGCAATTTCCTCAAAGTTAATCGTAGAAACGCCTTTAATATAGCTCGTATCCTTAATATAACGACGGATATTATCCTTGTTCTGTGATTTGTCCCCTGAAAGCGCGATAGGAATTAAATAGTTATTTTTATAGTTCCCGATAAAATCAATGATTGTTACAAAGTCCTTTGTTAAATGTTTACGAAGTCCCCGGCCAAGTTGTTGTATAAAAATGATACTGGATTGGGTTTGTCTTAACATCACTACCTGATTAACGCTAGGAATATCGATTCCTTCATTAAAAATATCAACTGTAATAATATAATCTAATAAGCCCTCTTCGAGTTGCTTTACCCGACGTTCCCGTTCATCCTGATTGTGATCCCCTACTAATGCAACTGTTCGTAGCCCTTTCTCGTTGAAAGCATCAGATAATTTCATTGCCTCCTCTTTTCTGCTACAGAACATTAGCCCTTTTACTTTTTCTCCTGAAAAGCCATAGTAATGGATTTTTTCAAGAATATGATTGACGCGTTCCTCGGTAACAAGCTTTGCTAAAACGGCTGTTTCATCAATCATCTCACCATTATACTCAATGTCTGTAACCCCAAAATAATGGAAAGGACATAACATATCTTCTTCCAGGGCTTCTTGCAAACGAATTTCATATGCAATGTTATAATCAAAAAGCTCAAAGATATTAAAATCATCCGTCCGTTCCGGTGTAGCTGTCATTCCCATTAAAAATTCTGGATTGAAATAGTCGATGACCTTCTGATATGATTGAGCACCAGCTTTATGTACTTCATCAATTAAAATATAGTCAAATTCTTCGGAATCAAACTGGGGTAAAGTTTCTTCCTTCGAAATAGTTTGAATCGTGGCAAACAAATATTTCGCATTTGTCTGTTTACTAGTACCCGACAGTATTCCGAAATCCGCATCTGCTCCGCCAAGTATCTTTTTAAAATCTTCTTTCGCTTTTTGCAGTATTTGCTCTCTATGCACAACAAATAGCATCCTTTTTGGAGCAAACCGTCTGACATCAAATGCAGACAAATATGTTTTTCCTGTACCAGTTGCTGATATGATTAACCCCTTATTTGCCCCGGCATCACGAATCGCCTGAATCCCTTGCAATGCCGCCTCTTGCATTTTATTTGGCTTTATTTTCAGGGCCACTTCGATAGAATTGGTATTGTATTGAGACGGTAATTCTATCACCTGGTCTAAAGCTCTCCTGTGAACAAGTGGTGTATACCTTTTCTCGTACGTTTCAATCCATTCTTCATTTAAAGGAAGAGCATCGTTCCAAACTTCTTCAAATTGATTTTTAAAATGATTAACAATTTCCCCATTTTCATGCGAAGTTAATTTAACATTCCACTCGTAATTCACTTTTAATGCATGTGCAGTTAAATTGGAACTTCCGACAATTAAAGAATAATGATTTCTCTGATTAAATATATATCCTTTTGAATGGAACCCTTCTAAATCGGTCGTCCGAACTTCAACATTCTCAATTTTCATCAGTTCCTTAAAGACTTTTGGCTGATTAAAATTGAGAAAAGTTGAGGTTAAAATACGCCCCTTAACCCCTTTACGTTTAAGGTCAAGAAAATGGGATTTGAGGGTTGCGAGGCCGCTTTCAGTAATAAATGCAACTGAAAAAATAAATGTGTCGCAGCTATCTAATTCATCAAGTAAGGTATTTAATACATTTTCGCCTTTTTTTGCATTATTCACTAATAAGCTGGGCTTGTAAATTCCGGTTTTGTTGTACGCTTGATCAATAAATCCTTTATGTAAGGAAACTTTTAGATTATCGATAAAATTACTCATATGATCACCATTCATTACCAATTGATATATCAATTGTAATGCTCACTGATAAGTACTGCAACCATATAATAGCTAGAAAAATTCTATTACTGTTTTTGACTGTGTAAAAAATTGTGGTAAGTGTACAGGTACACCTTTTAAGAACGTAGAAAAAAGGACACCAATGAGTTGACGTCCAATTTAATATTTTTTCTAAATTAACTTTAATTTATACTAATTTTTTTCTAAGTATATCTGCTATATATTTAATCTGGCTATTAATGTCTTTATCTAAATCAAGTATTAAATTACCAATTCCATAAATAGGATCAAAGAGTGTTACATTCACATTTGAAAATAGAATTGGAATTACACGACGTTCACCGAATCTAGCTTTAAATTGCTCCGACTCAAATTTAGTCCAAACTCTACTAGAGTAATTTTCACTTAATAAAACAACAACAAATTCTGCATCACTTTCATAGATTGGCCTGAGGTAATCTTCAACTTGCTCACCTAAAATAACATGCTGCTCATTAAAATCATAAAATATTGAAAGTTCCTCTTTCACCAATTCTTTATAAATAGCCTCAGCGATTCCCCATGTGTTAAATCATCAGCAAAGTTTATCAATGATCGTCCAGCTTTTTTTCAGTTACTATCTGGACATGCTACATTCCAATTCTAGTTGTTATTTTGTATTTCTATATAAATAATTTTCATTTTTCCGATAAATTACTTCCTCTTTATTACTGCCTTAGGATACTTTTTTAAAGGATGAACCTATTGAGTTTTCATCCTTTAACTAGCTCCTAATTCATGAATGGGGATATGTAAAAAATAAATTTGATTATCTTCAACATCTGACAGAACTCTGAAGTACTTTTGGGTACCGTAAAAAAAGTGACTGTCACCACCGAGTAATGTCGAAAAAGAAACCGATAAATTTCATATGCCTGCATCGATATGCTTTATAGTTATTGAAGTCAGACACCACAACAATTCCTAATATAGAAGACGACTACGTAGTTTGGCCTAATAAAAAGAGCATTGTCACGCCCCGAATAATCTCAACTAATAATCAACAAATTTACGGGTAGAGACTAGCATTTGCCTTTTGGTCGCTTTGCTAACAAGTTACTATCATTCCCATTAGTAGTAATGGTTAATTCAAGCATCTCTATCGCAGCCATTACTTTTATCGTGAGTATTGTTCCAGGCATTATCAAAAAAGCGGCTTTTTAATTAGGATGACCACTTTGATATAGATGGTCAGAGTGACGAAATCTTGTATTAAATGAATTAGAATTTTTTAACCAGGGGATTGCACTGTTTGAAATTGTAGGCTTATTTCCTACTTTCACCTTACCCCTCCTTCTCAAACCGCTCCACTATCGCTGGAAAACTCTCAAAATCCTTCCTCATCTCCCGAAAGCTAACTACCTCTTTCCCTCTCACAAACTCAAACTCTAGTGGATATTCGTGGCAGTTTAATGGGGTTTGCTGAAATGTCTCGGTAAAGAATTGGATGGCCTCTTGCGGGCTGCTGGCAAAGATGAAATAAAACTCCTTCTTATTCATTTTTAGTGAGTAGGCTCGAACCTTTTTAATACCTAATACATTCTTTCGGATTAATTCCGCTACTTTCTGATTATCTGCTTGAACTGAGTTTAATATGGATGTATCGTCCTCTAATGAAATTTGTTGTTCCGTAAGTAAATGGTAGATGTAATGTGCCAAAGTAGACTCTTCAAAACGAAAACTATCTTCGTAAGCCTCTTTCACCAACATGTGATTTCACCTCATTATTCGTTCATAAAATGTTCCGCGGGCTTCCTTACCTAATGGCTGCTGGATAGCTATACAAGTGGTTTGCTCTGTTCCTTTCGCTCATCTATCGCTCCCGTATACTCGTTGTAGTTCACAGCGATGGTTCCAACTTGGCCATTTCGGTTTTTCGAGACAATGATTTCAAGGGAATGATCTTGGGAATCCTTGTCATAATAGGCTTCGCGGTATAAGAACAAAATGACATCGGCATCCTGCTCGACACTTCCCGATTCCCGAATGTCAGACATCATCGGCCGTTTATTGGCCCTTGATTCCACCGACCGATTTAGCTGCGCCAAGCAGATGACGGGGCAATCAAAATCCTTTGCCATGTTTTTCAGGGATTTGGATATTTCCGTTACTTGTTGATGGGAATTCCCTCCGTACGATTGGCTGGATTGGATCAGTGTTAAGTAATCAACAAACAGGATCTGTCTTTTGCCAGGAAATTGATTCATCAGCTTTCTCGTTTTCGCTCTCATCTCGGAAATCGTTTGTCCCGCCCCATCAAAAATTTGCATATTGGTTTCCGTGAGATCACCAATCACATCCGACCATTTATCCTTTTGACGTTCACTTAGCATTCGCTTCGGATCCCGCATTTTCGAACGATTAAAGCCCCCTGTCGAAGCAATTAATCGCTTAGTGATCAGTTTTTCAGGCATTTCTAAAGAAAACACGAGGGGCAGATACCCGGCCCAGCCCGACATCTTGGCAAAATGAAGCATCACGTCGGTTTTTCCCATGGATGGTCTGGCCGCTAGAACAAACAATGGATGGCAGGCACCATCCATCGATAATAATTTCTTTAATTGGTTAATGTTAGAAATGTTAATGCAATATAAATGCCATGGACGTAAACAAATTAACACCACCCTGTTCTTTTTTTTCGAAAATTCTATGTTACGATTAATAAAATTAGCAATCAAAGAACATGGAGGGTAAAAGAATGCTTAAAAAAATTACTTCAATAGTAGCAGGTGCTGTACTCTCAGTAACTGTAAGTGCTAATGTACAAGCTGCAACAATCACTGTACAAAAAGGAGATACCCTATGGGATCTATCACGTGCAAATAATACTACTCTAGAAAATATCCAAATGTTGAATCGTCTTACTTCCGACCTTATTCACCCTGGGGACGTCCTAACCATTGCACCTCAAAAACAATATACGGTTAAGCAAGGTGACACATTATGGGATATAGCCCTAGATCATGAAGTAACAGTTTCGCAAATTAAAGAATGGAACCAATTACATACTGATCTCATTCATCCTGGTTTAAATCTATTAATCTTTGAAGGTGCAAAAACTACTAATACGGCTGTAACTGAAAAACCAATGGTGACTGCAGCACAAGAACCAAAGGAAAGTGCACCTGCAGCGGCCGCACCTTCAACAGAGAATACATCTGCAACGGAAAGTACACCTACAGCAACTGCTCCTTCAACAAGTAATACAGTTTCAAAGGAAATTACAGTGGAAGCTACAGCCTATACGGCTTCATGTGAGGGATGCTCAGGTATTACGGCTACCGGAATTGACCTTAGCGCCAACCCAAATGCAAAAGTCATCTCAGTGGATCCAACAGTTATTCCACTTGGTAGTAAAGTGTATGTGGAAGGCTTTGGTGAAGCGATCGCCGGAGATACTGGCGGGGCCATTAAAGGTAATAGGATCGATGTCTTTATTCCTTCTAAACAGGAAGCAATCAATTTTGGAAGAAAACAATTAAAGGTAACTATATTAAACTAATCTATCCTTTGAATCTCAATATTCGTACAAAACACTGCAAACCTAAAGAGGGGTGCAGTGTTTATTTTTATTAAATAACCCTATTGCCCATTGAAAGACAACCGAACGAAAATACCTCACGTATTTATCATAGATTCACCGTAACGCATCTAAATGAGTTTTTTTATTCTTCATTAAAGTATGTTTCTTATTAGAATTCAGGCATTTTTCTTTATCCTTTAGACAGTTCTCTCTAAAACCAGGATTCCATTTCTAAATTGTATTTAATCTAGCTTTATACTTACTAGTATTTACTTCAATGCATTAAAAATAAATTATTCTTTTTATCGTTTCCTCCAAATTGTCTAGGGGCTATATGGCATTTTTCAGACCGAACCCGTTATTAATTATAACCACGCTTTTAACTTTATTATTAGTTAACTTGAATCTTGCAAATTTACCAAGACACCCTAAAAAACACCAATATCGCTCAATGCCTTTTCGTGAAAGAAGCTGGTATTCGTCAAAGTTACTTTTGAAACGAAGACCACGTTCCTCCACAGTATTGCTTTCGGAAATAAGGACGATAATCCCAAGCATACGATGAGTTATCGTAAACAATATAGGCTGTCACAATACAATGACACCATACACTTTTCCCGTCAGAATGGGAAAAATGAAAATCAAGTCCTTCCATTCGTGAAGTGGAACGGTCCTTCTTAAACTGGGTATCATCATAATGAAAAAGAAAGAGTCAAGTATATAATTATAACAATTAATTGGACTAGGATAACTTTTAAATTATAAGAAATCACTATTTTAAATGGTGGATTATTTCCTTCTCAAACCTCCCCGCTATTGCTGGAAAGCTCATGAAATCCCTCCTCATATCCCAAAAGCTAACCACCTCTTTTCCTCTCTCAAACTCGAATTCTAGTGGATATTCGTGGCAGTTTAATGGGCTTTGCTGAAACGTTTCGGTAAAGAATTGGATTGCCTCTTGCGGGTTGCTGGCAAAGATGAAATAAAACTCCTTCTTATTCATTTTTAGTGAGTAGACTCGAACCTTTTTAATACCTAATACATTCTTTCGGATTAATTCCGCTACTTTTTGATTATCTGCTTGAACTGAGTTTAATATGGATGTATCGTCCTCTAAGGAAATTTTTTGTTCCGTAAGTAAATGGTAGATGTAATGTGCCAAAGTAGACTCTTCAAAACGAAAACTATCTTCGTAAGCCTCTTTCACCAACATGTGATTTCACCTCATTATTCGTTCATAAAATGTTCCGCGGGCTTCCTTACCTAATGGCTGCTGGATAGCTATACAAGGAGTTTGCTATGTTCCTTTCGTTCATCAATTGCTCCCGTATACTCGTTGTAATTCACGGCAATCATTCCAACCTGGCCATTTCTGTTTTTCGAGACAATGATTTCAAGGGAATGATCTTGGGTATCCTTGTCATAATAGGCTTCGCGGTATAAGAACAAAATGACATCGGCATCCTGCTCCACACTTCCCGATTCCCGAATGTCAGACATCATCGGCCGTTTATTGGCCCTTGATTCCACCGACCGATTTAGCTGCGCCAAGCAGATGACGGGGCAATCAAAATCCTTTGCCATGTTTTTCAGGGATTTGGATATTTCCGTTACTTGTTGATGGGAATTCCCTCCGTACGATTGACTGGATTGGATCAGTGTTAAGTAATCGATAAACAAGATCGGTCTCTTGCCGGGATGATTCATCATCTTTCTCGTTTTCGCTCTCATTTCGGAAATCGTTTGTCCTGCCCCATCAAAAATTTGCATATTGGTTTCCGTAAGATCACCAATCACATCGGACCATTTATCCTTTTGACGTTCACTTAGCATTCGCTTCGGATCCCGCATTTTCGAACGATTAAAGCCCCCTGTCGAAGCAATTAATCGTTTGGTGATCAGTTTCTCAGGCATTTCTAAAGAAAATACGAGTGGCAGATATCCGGCCCAACCGGACATTTTGGCAAAATGAAGCATCACGTCGGTTTTTCCCATGGATGGTCTTGCTGCTAGAATCGTGACTTCCCCGCCCTGAAAGCCTCCCGTCATGTCATCAAGCTGTTTGATACCCGTTGTGACACTTTTCAGGCGTAATTGATCCTCCCAGGGTGCCTCATAGATGTTGGCCAACGCTTGTTGTAACGAAGTGTGATCCTCGAGCTTTAATTGGTTGATTTTATCCAATTCGCTCACGACCTTCTCAATCTCCCAGTCATTCATGGCGGCAACGGTCAAGATGTTTCTCTTTTCCCGCTCCTTCCACGACTCAAGAATGAGCTTTTCCGTTCCATCAAATTTCTCCATGTCTGCATAGGACAACAGCTCAGAAAGGTAGGACATACCCCCTACTGATTCGAGGTCGGGCAGGGTGGAAAAAGTAATTAAATCAAGATACTTACCAGCACGTTTGAATTCCACCATTTTTCGCATGATTTCTTTATGCCGGGAACTTTCCAGCTGTTCAGGCTGAATCACGGTATCTGTTAGTAAGTATTCTGCCTTCATCAAACTGCCCAAGAACGCTTTTTCCGCCATACTCATTCCTCTTCACCTGCCGTTAGATCAAGTTGGAATCCACGTGGAATATCTCTTCCGGCACGAACAATTTCAGTTGATTTTCTTGACATTGGTACTGCCTGTTGGGGTGACTGTTGGGCCTCAACATCTGCTACGGTCAGTAACGATTCATTTTCCCAGTTTCTAAGAATCGCAACGATATAGTTGAGCCTTCGCTTGTTATTCGCACAGGCAATCTCCATGGCTTTTAGGATCATCTCTTTCGGCTGTAAAAAGCTAGAATCCTCTAACCATGCTAACAGCTGCTGCTTCGCCATTAGGTTCGTAAAGCCAAAACCATTCGCATCCCAACATTCGATAATTTCATTTACATCTTCTGTTTTTATAAGATTCTCTATAACTGGAGCGTCCTCCATAACTGGCTGAGAAGCTATTTTTTGTTTTTGTTTTTGTTTTTCTTTTTTATTTTCTTTTTCTTTTTGCCCACGTATCGTAGCACGATGCGCGGACGAATCGTCAAGCTCTATGTATGCAGAATCTGAATATGTATCCACCTCTTCAAGGTCAGAACCATCGTTACTAGCAGTTATCACTTCTTTATTACAAAATGATTCATAGAGGTCTCGAATTTCCTGCTTAGGGATTGCTTCTGATACATATGAAATGAGGGTTAGATCTTGTACATTTTTTAATTCAGAAAAAATGCAATCCATAATCGGCTTCCCGCCTTTATGAAGATTATCTTTTCCCCAGTTCTTAATCGCGAGCTCTCTTGTCTCCGGATTGTAACGAATCAACTTGTGGTGCTCGATAAATCGTTCCATTAGCATCTGGACAGTCTCAATTGAATATCCCAAATGTAAGGCTATTTGTTTTTTTGTAATACGATAAATGCCAATTTGGGTCGTATGGGCATTTGACATAAGGTAGACATAAAAATATCTGTCTTCCGGGGTCATTTCTTCCAACACAACCGCATTGTCCCAAAAATCAGTTTGTAACATTCGATACCTTGCCATCCTGAACCACCATCCTTGTTTATTGGAAAACTATATTCATTCTCTATTTAGGGTTTGGTGAGGAAAAGGGATAGGGTGGTTTTTATAAAAAGGTGAATGTTTTGTGACAATAATGCATTTTCTTGTGGCATAGTTTTTTATGTTGGGAATTCGGAGAATGAAGGTAGCTTTTAACGGAATCATCCTCTTATGAAGAAGAGGGAAAGAATCAAAAAAAACTGTAGATATTTTTTATCTACAGTTTCTGGTTATTTAAAAAGTTCAATCAATCCACATGTCAAGACTGCAGATTGCAAAAAACAAAATTATTAGGGGATGTAGCATTGTTACCTTTTTTTACCCAGTAGAATATTTTTGCCGTTTTTTTGTTTAGATTTACAATTTGAAAAAACATGAAAATATACTACTCAATATTCGGCAATGCATATTTTTTCTCAATTTTAGCAACCAATGAGTAATACGTATCCACCATGTTTCCTACATGAAGTTTACCGATTTGAGTTAGAGCTTGATATGCTTCGATTTTGTCCCAACCCATTTCTGACATCCAATCAATCAGCTCTGCATAAGCGATACGCGCTGCATCTTCCATTGGGCGAGCACTTCCGACAACCATAAATTCTGTAGGGCTTTCAATACGAGGCCATTTAATTTCTTTGCCTTTAATTAATTCAAATTTTATTTTTACTTTTGCTGAGATTTCTAGGGCAACACCGCATAATTCACCATCTCCCTGACCAGCATGGCAATCGCCAGTAAAGAAGTAGGCGCCTTCCGTGCGAACTGGGAGATAAACCTTATTTCCAGGCTTTGTATCAGGCACATCCATATTTCCACCATGATTAAACGGAGTTAACGCAGATATGGCTTCTATTTCAGGAGCGGTTCCTATGGTACCCAAGAATGGACGCCATGGAAAATTTAAGCGCTCATTATTTTTAAGCATGCCATTCTCAAGTTTGTATATCCACACTTTTTCAGGCAGAGGTTCATTTAAGGCTCTTGTTAAATCTGTTGCAGTTAGTCCCCCAAAATTTTCCTTTAATATACTAACCGCCCAATCTCGTGTTGGTTCAATATCGACAATATGAGCTACCAAAGTGTCGCCTGGCTCCGCGCCCTCTATGTAAATCGGACCAGTTTGAGGGTTCAAGTAATCACCTAGGATTTCACTAGGTATATCATTTTCACTTGTAATCCGGTTCTCAAATGCATCTTTCGTATGGATTTCAACTAATTCACCAGGTTTTACACGCGCAATCGGCTCGAGATATTTACTAAAAACATAGCTATGTTTTCCTGGCTGTTTAATCTCTTTTATCTTCAATTCTGTTTTTTCCATGATAAAACCTCCAATTTTTTAATAAGTTACTAGACAGCTAGATATTGCTTTAGAATGTTATAGTCTTTGATCTCTTTAGCTCCAATTTCTCCAATTATGGTTCCTTTGTCCATGGCATAACAGCGTTGCGACATCTGTTGAATTAAACCAATATGCTGTTCTACAAATAAAACTGTCAGTCCTGTTTCTTTATTTATTTTGCTAATAATTTGACTGATATGCTCAACAATATTGGGTTGAATTCCTTCAGAAGGTTCGTCCAGAACTAGTAAATCAGGCTTTCCGACTAATGCTCTGCTTATTGCTAAAGCGGCCTGTTCACCTCCGCTTAGTGTTCCTGCTTTTTGTTTGCGGCGTTCTCTTAGCTTCGGAAAATAGTTGTAGATCATGTCAAAATCATTCTTTGCTTTATTAATATTAATTGTTCCACCCATTAATAAATTCTCCTCAACGGTTAAACCCGGGAATACCCCATGTCCCTGAGGAACGTAACCGATACCATTCCAAGCTCTTTCATAGGCTTTCAGTGTCGTAATGTCTTGACCATTAAAGGTAATTCTACCTTTCATTGTTGGAAGTAAACCCATTAATGTTTTTACAAAAGTGCTTTTTCCAATACCATTTCTTCCAATAATGGATACCACTTCACCAGTTTGAATGTTAATATTAACATCCCGTACTACGATGACCTTGCCATAACCAGAAACTAACCCTTCAACTTTAAGTATGGCTGCTCCCTCCCTAACACTAGATGAGACCACATGAATTATGATTTTCCTAAATAAATTTGAACAACTTCTTCATTTGATTCAATCTCTGAGATTGTTCCTTCTGCAAATATCTTCCCAAAATGAAGTACTGTCACTTTTTGAGCAATTCTCCTGACAAAATCCATATCATGATCGATAAACAATATCGTGATGCCTTCATTATTTAAATTTTCAACCAATCTTGCGGTAAATTCTGTTTCTTCCGGTCCCATTCCTGCAGCTGGTTCATCAAGAAGAAGCAGTTCTGGTTTACTGGCTAAAGACATCCCAATTTCAAGCCATTGCTGCTGGCCATGGGAAAGATTATTGACTACCTCATTTTCTAAACTTTCAATCCCAACGAGCTTTAACAACCGCAAAATTTCATGACGGAGTTCCTTCCCCTTCACATGGTTTTGCGCTGCTATTCTCATATTGTCATATACCGATAGCTCGCCAAAAACACCAGGTACCTGCATTTTTATACTTATGCCTAATTTTGCTCGATCCCAATTTTTCATATGAGTAATATTTTTGTCCTTAAAGTACACTTCACCGACAGTTGGCTCATATACACCCATAATCATTTTGAAAATTGTACTTTTCCCTGCGCCATTTGGGCCAATTAAACAATGCAAATCACCGCGGCGAATGGATAAGTCTACATTTTGCACTGCTTTTAAACCGCCAAAATACTTTCCTACGCCTTTAAGCTGCAATACTGTTTCATTAGTTGTTCTCTCCTTAACTAATCCGCTTTTCATGTACACTCTCCCTTTTCTGAAGCTTTAGGTTGTGCTTATTAGTTTTGAAGATAAGATTATCTGCCAACTTAAAAATTGCAACGACAATACCTTCTGGAACAAACAAAATTACAAGTATTAAAACAACCCCAAGTATAATTAATGCGTATTGGTTACCACTTGCAGAAAGATTTTGAGAAAACCAATAATAGAATAGTGAAAAAATCATACCGGCGGTCAGATTTTTCCTTCCCCCTGCAGCAACTAATATAACTGGCAGTGTGGCTGCGGTAAGTCCCATACTTGAAGGTGTAATATAGTTACCCCATGTAGCATATAAAATACCGCTAAGAGATGCTAAGGCCCCTCCAATCGCAAAAATCATCGTCTGTATTTTTGGAACATTGTAGCCAAATAATTTGGTCCTCTCGCGATTTTCCCGAATTGCAATTAAGGTATAACCGAAACGGGATACTGTTAAGATTCGTAGTGATACATAAACAACAGTCAGTATCAATAAGACAAGGTAAAAAAAATGATTTTCTAAAAATGTGAATGAACCAATCGAAATGGAAGGTATACCGTTAATTCCGTTGTATCCACCGAGAAGCACCTTGCCAACTTTCCATTCAGGACCGGCTGTTTGCGCCATAAAAGTTTCCAGTACAACCGTAACACATAGAGTAATCAATCCTACAAATACATCGTTTATTCCACCATAAAACATGAAATAACCTAAGATCCAAGCAACTATTCCCCCAACAAGAACTCCTATAATTAAGGCTACGAGAGAAAAAGCCGTGATTCCCATATTTAAGGTTACGATTGCATATACATAAGCACCGATTCCAAAAAAGGCCGCTTGCCCAAAACTGAATATCCCGCAGTAACCCCAGATTAACGAAAGGCTTAGGGATAAGAAAACCATAGATAGAAAGTAAGATAAATTCAGCACCTCATAACTAGACACGAAAAGCGGATATAAAAATAACCCTGCGAAAAGGATAATCCCGACAATGTTCTCAGTACTCATCTTCATTTTATTTTTCATAATTATATCCCACGCTTTAATTTTTTTTCGGCTAGTCCGGAGAAACCTAACGGAAATAATCGTATGACAACAATGGCTACGAAAAGCAATCCCAGCCTTCCGTAAAATGTACCCCATAGATCTGCTAAGATGCTGTTAACCACACCGAGAACACCTCCAGATAACACTGTTCCGATAAGTGGATTCGCTCCCCCAACAATAACGGTAACAAAGCTAGGCATGAGAAATCCTGCGCCAAAGCTTGGAGAAACAGCCATCGTTGAAGCGTATAGCCCTCCTGTTAATCCTGCAAAAGCTGAACCAATTACAAACGTCAACGAGTACATCTTATTTGTATTTACTCCCAAACTTTGAGCAATATCACGCTTTTGCATCGTAGCCCTGGATCGCAGCCCAAATTTTGTATGCATAAAAAGCCAATACATTATAGCCAAAAGGATAATGGCGATAAAGAATAATAATATTCGATAAGTCGAATAAGATTCGCCTCCTATTTCAATAGATCCAAGAGGAGTTGATACGCCAGGCAAGGATGGTCCAAAAATGAGTAAAATTCCCTGCCCCATTATCATGCTAATTCCCCATGTAGCAACAACAGAATCCAACGTTCTGCCATAAAGTCTGCAAATAATCAACCTGTCAACAATGTAACCAATTACTCCAACACCTAGTGTCCCGATTAATATGGCAATTGGTAAAGGCACGCCCGCTACAGCAGTTAATGTTGTTATGTAGGCACCTAACATGATGAATTCTCCATGGGCAAGGTTAATGATTCCCATCATTCCAAAGATAATGGACAGACCTATAGCAGAAAGGATAAGGAAGGCAAAACTGTCCATAAATTGATAAAGCATATCAAAAAACTGCATAAAACCGCCCCTTTTCTGCATTTAGATTAATTTTTTTAAATATGGAGTGAAAGGAGTAAACCTGTTTACCCCTTTCAACCATATTAGAGTTACTTTTTATCAAGAGGGGTATATTGTGTAAATTCACTCTTTTTCGTAAGATCTACGCCTTTATCTTTTGAAAGCCAATCAGGAACTACCGCTTCCCATTTTCTAGGGAATGTAATTTTGTGATTCTCATCTGCATGCACTAAATAGACATCTTTAATCGCATGATGTGTTTTTGGATCAATGGTTACTTTACCAGCAGGTCCATCCACACTAATATTACTTTCAAGGGCTTTAATTACAGCATCTGTTTTGGTGGTACCAGCTTGTTCCACTGCCTTTGCCCATAACTTTACTCCGGTATATTGCGCTTCCGCTTCCATACCGACATATTCATCTTTTGGAAATTTCTTATAGAAATCATCGACGAATTTCTTAGCTTCTGGATTTTCAGTTGCAAGTTCCTCCATAAATGGAGCAGTTACATACATATTTGCTAGAGCTGGAGCTTTAAATCGTTTATGTTCGTAAGCTTGAGCCATATTTACAGTAGTAGCCATTGGGATTGCTTGGTTCCCTTCTTTTGCCCATTGGCCATAGAAAGAAGATTGCGCCTGCCCTACCATTAATGTTACTAATACATCTGGCTTTGCTGCCTTTATTCGACTGATAGTACTACTAAACTGTGAAACACCTAGTGGTATGAACTCTTCTTTGATGATTTCTCCGCCATTTTCTTCAGCGGTTTTTCTGACCCAATCAGCAGTAATTTGGCCAAAGTTATAATCAGCAGCAATAGTATAAATTCTTGGGCCATATTGCTCGATCATTGCTTTTATCAGTGTTACGACTTGATGTTCTGGAACAGCACCTGTAGCGAACGTATATTTACTTGCCACTCCACCTTCATATTGGTTGTTGTAGAAATAAAGCATTTTATTTTGTTCCATGATTGGGCGGATTGCTTCGCGGGATGCACTCGAAAAGCCGCCCATAACTACATCAACTTTATCTTCTAAAATCAATTTCCTTGCCATTTCCTGGTAGCGCTTATTATCTGATTGAGTATCCGGAGAAATAATCTTAACTTTTCTGCCTAATAATCCACCGTTTTTATTAATCTCATCGACTGCAAGTTCTGCAGCATGCAGCTTTTGAATACCGACAAGAGAAAAGTCTCCCGATTGATCTTCAAGAATTCCTAATTTAATTGGACCTTTAGAATCAGTAGATGAAGCATTTGATGATGAATTGCACCCAGTAAGGATGAGTGTAAAAACAAGCATTAGCATAAAAGCTATGTACCATTTTGAATGTACATTTTTCAGATTCATATCTTAAACCCCCTTTGAATTTGGATCAATAAGACTGTTGGTCAGACCAATTTAAAAGTAACATCTCTATATCCTATCACCCCCCTTCAGTTTTAGGTCTATTGGTCAGACCAATGAAACTAAAAAAAGAAAAACACTGATTTTCATCTATCACTTTTTACTCTTAGGACTGCTGGTCAGACCAAGTATTTTTTGAATTATCTGTATCTTAACACTTTTCTAAAAACTAGTCTATATTTTCATTTAAATAAACACAATAAATTTTGTAATATCTTACGTCTGTCATGATGTATTAGATTTGATTTAAAATTTATCATAAAATAATCCATAAAGCCTTTTGTTTGTTAGGTTATTTAACAAGGTTTTAAGATCAAAAAAATGGTTTTTGAGCTATTCAACACTCAAAAACCATTATCATAAATCAACTCTTTGATCCCACGATCTAATAATATTTTCTGCAAATGTTAAATGATTCTCCATTTCTTGTGACGCTCTCTCTGGATTTTTTTCTATAATCGCTTGTAAAATCAGGCGATGCTGTTCAATTAACCTAGCATTTATTTCTTCATTCGAATGCATATGAAATCCCGTTGAATAAAGATTTTTACTAACTACATCTGAAACAACAATTAAAATATCCGAGAGTGTATTATTGTAAGCTGCTTTTGCTAAAAACAAATGAAAATCAAGGTCTGCATTAATTCTTTCTTCTAAATCTTTAGAGGTCATCATTCTAGAAATGGAATCTTTAAGAACCTTTATATCCTTATCTTTTCTGCGTTTTGCAGCCAGTTTAACAATTCCGCCTTCCAAAACCTTCCTAGATTCAAATAATTCTAAATTAGCTTCCAAAGGAATAGTGATAAATGGAAGAATTTTCGTTAATATCTTTGGTACTTCAGGTTTTTTCAAAAGGGTGCCTTCACCAGGTTTTGATTGTATTACATCAAAGATTTCAAGAATTCTTAGTGCTTCTCTTACAGAAGATCTGCTAACTTGGAGAGAATTCGCCATTTCTCTTTCAGTTAATAGCTTATCTCCTGGGTTTACCGCTCCTGAACTAATACTATCCCTGATTCGATCAAGAACCTGTTCAAACATTCGGTTATTTTTATTAATTGGTTCAAATAACATTCAATCACCCTCTCTTCAGTTGTTTTTTTAAATCTTTTATCCTGCCTAGCCAATCTGTATATTCTTGCATATCATCTTCCATTCTTAAAAAACTCCCAAGACATTGATCTGAACAAAAAATATGCTCTTGCTCTGGAAAACCTACGATATGGATTATTATATTCTTATTAATCATGTTATGACAGGCTTCACATTTTTTTACCATTATTCATCACCGTTATATTATATTAAACGTAATTAATAATTTTTTAAATGGTTTTTATTTTTTTGTTCAAAATCCTTCAAAAAATTTTGATTTCCATCTAGACGCGGAACCCAGTTTGTTTCACGATCTATAGGGAATGTTGTAAAATAATAACGTCCTTTTGTTTTTATTGTAAATGAAACGTGGAGAATCGGGCCAAGCGTCATTGAAATAAATGAAGCGTAGTAGATCGGATACAAACCAAAAACACCCATGGCACCTGCAATTACGGCAGCAAGCAAAGAGAATAAACCAGTTGGATTCCATCGATATAAAAAAGGCCTACGATATTCAATGAAATCACTTGGACCGTAATTTAGCCATTTTTTGCAAATAAAATGATCGGTTAATATTATAAATATCCAAGAGTTTGTCAAAATTCCTGTAACTGCAAGCCAAGTATCTAAATACTGTAAAATATCAAAAGCATAAAGGAGACACCCCAAAATATAAACAAATACCATCCACCATGGTCGACCAGGGGTGAAGTTAAAAAAAAGCGAGAATGAATTCGATAGCGCTAGTGAACTGGAATAGAGGTTCATGACGTTAATCCGAATTTGCGTAACAATAACAAATACCGCCCCCCATCCTCCCATAAGGAATGGAAAAACAACACCTGCATTCGAGGCAAGAAAAATGTCACTAGAACCCTTCTCCGATTGTAATAATGTATATGCAAACAACGGTCCGATAGTAATGTTTACAATCATGGGCAAAAGCATTCCTACCATACTTAAAAAGCCACCACTGTAACCAGAGTTACTCTTGGCAAAACGGCCATAGTCTGTTGCCATTAATCCTTGAAATACTATCTGGCCATTAACGAGCATAAAGGCCAGCCATATAGATTCGGACGAAAGGGGTATGATCGGTTTCCAACCGCTCGGACCCACAATAGCGTAATGAGATGTTAAAAAATAAATTGCAATTCCGAATAAAACGCTGTAAATAAACATTCCCCATGTTTGCAATATCTGCAATTCTTTCATACCATACCAGGTTAATAAAAGTTTTACCAAACCTAATATAGAAAAAATAATAATACCATCTAATGAATCAAAATTTAGTCCAAAGGCAAAAGCAATTGCATGGGTTACGATTGTTCCCTCAAAAATAAAATAAAAGATGTAATTAATTCCATAAATAAGAGAAGTAACAGCCGAACCCATATAGCCAAAACCCATCCCCCTCGTCATTAAATCAATAGTAAGGCCTTCTTGACTAGCAAGCTTAATCAAAGCCATTCCTATTAAACTAGAACAGAGAAAAAAATAAAGAAGAGGAAGCAGCATTAAAGGCCAACCTACAGTGTATGCTAATTGCACCCCAAATGTATAAAAAAACAATGCTGTTGAATTACCAATCAGCACTAAAACAATTGCAGGAATAGGCCAGCGAAAATGTGAAGGAATTTTACGAATGGCATAGTCTTCAACATTTTCAGATTTTGAAGTGGTAGCAGGTCCTTCAAACCATTTTGTCCATTTGCTCAAAATGTTGTTCCTCCATGGAAATTTACTTATAAAAATTATAGCAAATTAGTCAGAAAATTTACACAAAATAAATAGACTTCAACTTTGAAGAAGACCAAAAAGACAATGCCCCAATAATGTCTTACTATCATCAAGACTAAAAAAAATTTAAACTATCAATTAATATTACCAACCTTTTACCTATTCCAACCATTACATACGTTTTCTCTATATTTATAGCAATAAAAAGAGTGCCTGGTACCAATCCATATTTGTCGTGGAGTATACGACAAATTTCGGGTAGTGACAGGCACTTGCCTTACTAGAATTTTAAAGACCATCCTTGAATCTTTGATCATATCAGCCCCCAAAAATAATGTTTATTTCCAAAATACTTCCTTCCTTTAGCAGTTTTAAAGAAAATGCGATTTGATATTTTACCAAATAAACAATTCAAAAATAAAAACTCTTAAGGCAAACCTAAGAGTTTTTTTCAATGTAAGACTTACTACGCGGACTCATGTTGATTTCTTTGAATTAAACGTTTGCATACTTCATAACACTCATCTATATGTGAATTTCCAAGATACTTCATTGCACCAAAACTAATTCCTGCTGAAACAGCCTGTCCAACAAACGGTATAAATTTAGTAACTGATTTAACTGCTACACGTGTGCCAACCTTTTTTAATAAAAGAACGACCGTCTCTTTTGTAATAAATTTCCCTACTAACTTACTACCGAGCGAAGAAATAATAACTAGAATTTGTCCCTTAATTGCTGAATCTAATTGATCGATTTGTTCTGGAGACAAACCAAACTTTCTATTTATTGCAGGCAGTAGTTCCATCATAATTGCTACGTCAGCACCAACATCAACCCCTGGAACAGGTACTACCGCTGCGGCTGCAGAGGCTGACGCCCTTTTATTAACCATAGATTTGCACTCTTCTTTAATACTGTCCAACTCATTAATTGTCTTCGGCATCATGCTATTTTCTCCTCTATTGCAAATTGTTGTTAATTACTAAATTTCGACAAATACCAAAAAAACCCTCCATTTCGCCTACAACTTTTTACATAATTCTTCCTTCACTTCATTCGATAAACCGAACAAAGAGTAAAAGAATTCAACTAAACTTAATGACGAGGAGAACTATATGTATGGCTATTTTAAGAAAGACCTACTACAGAATTATTTTATTTCTACAAGAAAAGGGTACCTGTGACGCCCTGAATAATGTCGACCAAAAATCAACAAATTACGGGTAATGACTTGCTCTTGCAAATCTTTACAGGCACCCTAAATGTCAATAAAAAAAGATGTATCTGGCATATTTAATAAACAGCACTGACTTTTTTATTGCTTTATAGTCAAATTTCCACATTAATACCCATATTTCGATACAAATGCATTGAATTATTTTTATACTCTAGTAGAATAATAATGTGATATTTCAATTTTTTTACATTTTCGTTCTTTAAGCTATATCTAAAGGAGGTACTATATTTGGACGAAAAAATTGCACAGCTAGAAAGACAATTAATAGAATTAAAGGAAGCACAACAGCAAAGTGCTGCAACTATTGCGGTAGATCATAACTTAAGATCTTTATCTGCTCCGAAAGGGAAATTTAAGTTTTTCTTAAAAACTGGTAGTTGGAAGATTATTTTGGCCATCCTTGTTTTATTAGTCCTCGCTTTAGGAGTAATTAGAATTTGGCTATTTCCGAGCAGTACCTCTAAACAAGAGTCTGTCACGTTTGTTGAACATGTTCAAGAGCTATCCACATTAGCAACAGCTGAAGCCTATACGAAAGGGGTTCTACATGTAAAGGATAATAAGATTTTCGGGAAAGACATCCCTTTTGATCTAGATCTACCGGGAACAAAGAGAGAAGTACTATTAATTGTACCTGCGACGGTTATTGCTGGTGTTGATTTGAAAGGGATTACTTCTGAGGATATGGTTATTAATGAAGAAAAAAAAGAAATAGATATTACCCTTCCCCATGCAAAGCTCATCCAGGATCCATCACTACAGATGGATAAAATACAAACCGTTGACGATAGTGGTTTTTTCCGTGGTGATATTAAATGGGATGAGGGGAATAACCTGACAGCTAAGGTACAAGAGCAAATTCGTCAAGATGCCATCAATGGTGGTTTACTAGATACTGCAGAGAAAAATGCAGAAAAAGTGTTAAAGGAATTTTTTAAGAATGATGGTTATACGGTAAATGTCACGATTAACTAATAGGACGGCCTGCCCCTGCTACTTGGGACAGGCCTGTTCTATAATTTACTATAATATCGAGGTCAAGGGGGTGAATAAAATGAGTGAAAAAATGTATACCTTGCTTGATGCGAACCGCAAACCGTACCAGAGTGCAACACCTGGAAAGTTGGGAGGGAACGGGAAAGGAAAAATCTATGGGCGGCTGGATTGCCCTGCTGCATTAAGAGCGATAGCCATAGGTGGGTATGTGGAAAGCCGGGTCTTCTTTGCCGATGAGGAAACTGCCATTGCAGCCGGATTTCGCCCCTGCGGAACATGTATGCGCGAAAAATACGCAAAATGGAAAGCGCAGCAAGGAAAATAAAAAAGAGTGCCTGTTACCACCTGAATCTTGTCGAGGAGAATCGGGGTGTAACAGGCACTTACTTTTTAATCTTCATGGGAAGGCGGGCAACCGTCATAGCGAGTATTCTAATTTAGTGATTGGTCCTTTCAGTCCCTAAATTACAAGTAATGATCAAAAACAACCTTTGTGAGATAAATCACATTTTCCTAATAATATTAATGCTATCATAATCTAATGTATTAGACTTCCGGATAATTAATATAAATCTAACCCCATAAAACTATAACTACAATTTGAAAAATGGGGTCAGGTCCGCATTCAGGTTAAGTTTTATAGCAACGGGGCACTGACCCCAAAATACGAGGAACTACTTTTGATTATTGCATCGACCTTTGAAATAATATAAGGGCATATGCTGTTTTGAAAGGTGGAGAAAATGGTGAAAGTATTTTTAATCGGTGCCAACGGTCAGGTAGGAAAGCATATAGTCAATTTATTGCAGAACAGCGATGAACATACAATAAGAGCAATGGTACGTAATGAAAATCAGGCGGGAATCCTTAGACAATCAGGAGTAAACGCAGTAGTGGCCAATTTGGAAAGCAGTGTGGGAGATCTAGCCAAGGCAATGGAAGGCTGCGATGCTGTCATTTTCTCAGCTGGTTCTGGCGGCAAGACAGGGCCAGATAAAACATTGCTTGTGGATTTGGATGGTGCGGTAAAATCGATGGAAGCGGCAGAAAAAGCCGGGGCACATCGTTATATCATGGTTAGTGCAGTCCAAGCACATAATCGGGAAAGCTGGAAGGACAGTCCGATTAAGCCATATATGGTTGCCAAACATTATGCAGACCGAATGCTCGTTTCAAGCCAGTTGAATTATACCATTGTGCGCCCTGGTGCGTTGCTTAATGAACCGGGTACAGGGAAAGTACAGGCTGCGGAAGATTTGCAAAGAGGGTCTATTCCGCGCGAGGACGTGGCCAAGACGGTAGTAGCTGCTTTAAACGAAGAAAATACGTTCCGCCGTTCATTTGATTTAATGTCGGGGGTTCAATCAGTCGAAGAAGCTTTAAAAAATATATAATTTGCAAAAAGCGAGTCTCCTGTTACGGGCTCGCTTTTTGAGCATGCAGTGAATTCAGCCCCCTATCCCAATTTCTTTAGAATCGAACTACATAGTTGAGCCTCCACTTTTATACATATAAAAAGATGCCACTGGCACCACCTGTCGAGGAGAATTCGACAAATTGCCGGTAGTGACATGCACTTGCCTTTAGGAAATAAAAGATTAAAAAAAAGTTGTCCTCACATTAAGGGCAACCTTTCGCATCTCATTTACTCATTTACTTATGATACGTGGTTCACCGTAATATACTTACTGATAAGGAAAATGATATTTATATTTATTTCAAAGAAAGCTTTAACCAAAATTACTTCGTTTTTGCTGATGGTAACGCTTGGATTGTTATTATAGGTGAAAATGGTATCATTGAAACAGCAATGATTGCTGATAGGCACAATCATTTTTTACACGAAACAAAAGGTTATAGGTATATAGGAAAAATTAAGGAGGTGTGGCAGTAATGGACTTCTTGAAAGATATTGAATATTACGGTGAGGATGTTACTGATATTGAGGTAAGTCCATTTGAAACAATCGATATGCTGCATCGCCGTAGCAGGTTAAACAAAGAATCATCAAAAATGTCGTTACAAGAACGTGTTCTTCTAATGAAATATGACTTAAAACTTCTTGAAAATGTAGAAGAAATAGTTAAACATATCGGGAAAGTATATGACTTTTCTCTCTCCACCGAGCCTTTTGAAGAATGGTGGTGGCACCTCGACAAGGTTGTCAGTGGCGAATTGGTAGTTGAAATTGGCCTAAGCCAAAAGGATAAGGTTCTTTAATGTCGACCAATATCAACAAATTACGGGCAATGACACCAGGCACTTGATGAAAAGAGTGCCTGGCACCACACCCGCAGAATGTCGAAAAAAACGAATAGCCTAATGAATGTATGTCCACCTTCCGAACCGTTAAATCATTTATATATATCGGTAATTCCATTTCTGCGCACTGCCGGCATCCTGTTTTTATGAATAGATATGTTATTCGCACTGAGAATCTTTCTTCACTATCCCAACTACTTTACTAGAAGGAATGGTCGGGTCATGTTGAACAACCAATGCCTTTGAGAAACGCTTTAAGTAATGTTCTTCATGTGATTTCGGCGTTAGGATGATCAGTTTTCTTTGTAATTCCTGTACATATAAGTCAAATACCTTTAATTTCCGGTTTTCATCCAGAGCACTGTCAAATTCATCTAATACAATGAATCCTGGTTTAAAGGATAAATTCTGCAATAATGCCAAAGCAAATAGTAGAGAACTTAGTGACTCCTCTCCCCCTGAGACACCTTTGCCAACCTTTCCTCCGCGCGCCTTTGTACTGACATCTTCCATTGTTCCTCGGTGGCCTTCTTTTCTGGCTTTTATGAACAGTTTAAAGTGTGTTCTCCCTCTTTTATCCTCGGATGACTCCCAATCCACTTGCCCTTCAAATTGAAAGTGGCTCATATAGGATTGAAATCTTCTGCGAATTTCGGTTACCCGCATATTAATGGTCGTTTCCAGCTTGTCCTTTAGTTGCTCAGCCCGCTCCCTATCTTGCTCGAGTAAGATGTTCGTGCGCTTATATTCATTATCCAATCGTTCAAACTCTTGCTTAACAGCTTCATAGTTTTCGGGTGCAGCAGGGTCAATATCAGGCTCCCTTCTCGCGGCGTCAAACGTAATTTTTCCATTTTCTCGTCGGTCTTTTAAAATTGTCACGGAAGGCAGTTGTTCCGAAACAGGATTAGCAGCGATCTCTAAGTAAACTTGCGGAACTAGCTCTTTCATTTCCGTTATTTCTTGTATATAAACGACCTGCTGTTGAGCAATCAAATCCAATTCTTCTCTTTTATTTTTTTGTTGAATCTCTATTCTCTTTAATCCTTTATCGGAAAGTTCAATTTCCTCGCCCAGTTCATCAACATTCCGCTTGAGCTTTTTCATTTTACTTTCCAGCTTATTTAAGCCCTCATCCAATCCTTCAAGAATAGCATTCTGCTGTTCACGTTGATTCTTAAGCAATGTTAACTGATTTTGTAAAGTGAGTAGGTTGTCATACTTTGCTTTCATCTTCCCAAGCTCTTCGTAGAAAGCCTCTTCTTCTTTTAAGGTACGCTGTTTGTCTTGAAGCTGAATCAGATGAACATCGAGGGATGTCCTCTTTTCACCAAGTTCCCCTAACAATGTAACAATCTCTGATAATCTTTTTCTTTCTTCTTCTAGTCTTTTAATGCGACTTTCCCGCTCGTAATCCGTTGCCATAAACGCTTCGGCTTCCCTTACATACTGAATAATTCGATTCAATTCTTGTGATTTTTTTGTATGATTGCCGATAAGTTCGTCTAATTCTGACAGTCTGGATCCTTTTGTGAAGATGAGCTTTTCCACTTCTTGTTTTCTAGCCAACAAGGCTTTCTTACTTAAAATATAGCGATCTTTTTCCTGTGGTCCCCGAATCCCCATCCCATCATGTAAGAAACCATTCTGTATCTTAATTGGACCGTTATTGAAAAATTGCCCCACCCACCACAGCGCTTTGATGGCATGTGGTATATCTTCGTCCCTCATACCTTCCTTAATCCTCAGATGGAGTTCAGGCAACGCTTCTACAGAGCGATCAGGCACCGTTTCCATTAATGAAACATGGTAAAGATCATTAGGTGGATCGATGTGTTTCCCTTGGAAAAAAATCGTATACTTAATCGTATTAAATAGACGTTCATCTTTTAATTGTGCCTGTTCATCTAATTCCACTAATTCACGAAGAGGATAAGCTTTTATTTTTCTCAAACGAAGATAGGCTAATGATTCAGCTTGGCGTTTAGATAAATCGCGGTTTTCTAAAAGAGAAGCCCTTTCTTTTTTCAGATCTTCCACTTCGTTGAATAATAGCAGGTGTTCATTTTTAAATGAGATAATTTCAGCATCCAGCTTAGCAATAGTCGCTGAAACCTCATAACTGCTTTTGTATTCTGCTAATCTTTTACTATGCTCTTCGTATAACCTTTGGTCTTCCTTTACTTGATAATCTAATCTTGCGATTTCATTCAGTCGATCACGTTGTAACAGTTCCTGCTGTTGGTATTGTTCTTTTACATCAGCTAATTGCTTACTGGTATCTTCGATTGCTTTACTCAATCGACCTAACTCTTCGTGCACTTCTTTTTCCGTACGGGTAATTTGATTTTTCCGTTTTGTTAAGTCTTCCAGTTCTTTTTCTAGGTCAGCAATGGACTGCTTTTTAGCCTGAATTTCAACATCTACTGTTTCCAGTAATTCTTCAGTCTCCTCCAGCCGGCTTTCTAACTCTCCTTTTTCAATTAGCAGCTTGTTTAACTGTTCAATCAACTTTTCTTTCTCTTCTTGCTTGGAGGAGATGGCTTCCTTCGCTTCTTCCATTTCAAAGGAAAGTTCCACCATTATTCCTTCTAAACTACTCTTCTCTTTTTTCAAAGCTGCTTCTAATAATAAAAGAGCTTCTGTATATTCCCTTGCACCGCGTATTAGACGTTCTTGATTACTTTTAAACCTGTCTAGATCAGCCTTTTTGATTTGCAATTCTAATCTTTTGTTATCAACACTATACTTGGCTGTTTTAAGAGTTTCGGTTGTGTCCTTTAGCTTTTCAATACTTTCTTCCCATTCGCGCTGTGTTTGATCAATCCCATGCATCTCGCTAAAAATTCGAAACCGTTCTTCAGGGTTCATAACGGCAAATTGATTAACCTCTTGCTGATACCAAATAAGATAATAGGAATCAGGGTCAATTTTGTATTTGTAAAGCAGGTCTTTCTTATAGGCGGAAAAATTAAATTGGCGGTCGCCAGATGTGAATTTTATAGTATTCTCCCAATGGTCGATCTCCTCACCCGTTGAGATAGAGAACTCTTTTTTTATCGGCTGTCCTGGTTCTTGAACCATTCTTAATGAAAATTGGATGAAGGCTGCAGCATCAATTTTCATTTGGCCTTCATTTCTAAAGAGTAATGAAATATGGGCTTTCCAAGTTTGATCAGGTAATAGGTTTCGAGATTTTAACCCTTCCACATCTACTTTTGAAGAATAAAGGACTGCTCCCATGCAATACGTGATTGTTGATTTACCGGAACCATTCGGACCAGTAATCATAATATGTTGGTCGATTCCCGATAAATCAATTTGCTCCGGCCGATAATCACGAATACCTGAAAATGACATTTTCCAAGGGATCATTCGCTTTCTCCTTTCTGATATAAGTTATATCGTTTAAAAAATTTCAATACTTCCTCTTTGTTCAACTGATTTGACTGACTAAATTCTGCTGTTCGACGTAAGAACGAATCAGAAAAAAGATGCACTCCAATTGCCGTAAGCTGAAAAGCTCTCTCTGATGAATCCGTTTCATAATCTTCAATTGCCCCTATTTTCTTTAAAGGGTCTATATTGAGTAGTACTCTTTGGTTTGCTTTTTTGGTTTCGTGCCCAAGGGCATCAAGCAATTGGTCAAATAGTGTAAATTCATGTTGCAAAACCTCTTGCTGGTAAAAAATATATAGTAATATCGCTAGACTTTCTTTGGATAAAGTATTGCGGGCTGAATGTGCAGGTACTCTCATTAAAGCCACCACTTGATCGCGCTTTTCATCATAAATTAATTGAAAGTACCGACTGATGGCTTGATTGACCCTTGTAATAAAAGAGAAAAAACGGTCGTCTTCCGATGAAATGCCAAGCTGTTTTTCAACCTCTTTTCGGGATAAGCCAAAATTTCCCGACCGAATCGTAGCGGATGAGGAGAACAGGATATTCATAAATGTTAACTCCTCTTCTTGCGTTAATATCCCTCTTATTGACTGCATTACATTTAACGGATTTACATTTATATCCCCAATAGTATCATTCGTATTTTTCGGCTCTTCGGAAAGGGTACTTTCGCTTAATAATGTCTGATCCATCTCCATCCTTCATCCACTCCCATTTTTTTTCGAAAACCTTGCGTTCTTTATTTTTTTCATTAGTAGTAGTTACGGTTACCTTTTTATTTCCTATTAAAGCCGAAATGGCTGTCAAAGCATTAATAGCATCACTCCACTGATCAGTGGTTGCTTCAATGATCACCTGCTCTAATGGTGCTTCTTCCTGTATTTCGAAAAAGGCTTCAATTGCCGTAGTGTCGATCATATTCTTTGTTAATAACCAGTTCGATTCCCCCATCAAACTCTCCAGCTCTTCCTCTGACATTTCCTCTGATGAATAATCCGTCTCTTCTTCTTCATCCACAATAGGATCTACAGCAGGTTCATACGTTTCTAAATACTCTATGGCATCTTCAATTGCTAGTGGAGATAAAGGGGCAGCAAACTTAACCGGTATCCATAGCCCATCGATAGCTTCATCCTCATATTGATTTTGCTCCATAAAACTTAATAACTGATGGGCATTGGGAATGTCGGAATCGAGTGGTGGATCAAACATTTTCGAAATGAAGGCTCTGACCTTTTCGGGTTGAATGGTTGAGGTTAACGGTGTTTTTTGCATATTTGTGAATTTTACATACTTGTTAATCATTCCTAAACTAAGGTTCGTTCCTTCAGCAAGAACAGCTGTCCCTCTTTGCATTAAATCGGTAAGTACTAAACTATCTTCTACTGTCTGGAATTGTCTAAACCTATCCTCAAGCTTTATCTCTAAATCCTTCATTAATTGATGGATTAGTTCAAGCTGGGGTAGAGCGTTACGGTCCGCAAGCATCTCTAACTCACGCTCTCTCAAAAGAGCAATTGCATTTTCCACATTTCGAATCATACTTGCAATTTTATTTCCACCAGAAATGCCGTTATCATCATAGGCTTCACTAATTTCAGCGTCACGCCTTGCTTGAAATAAGGATCGTCCGATATCATCGTTCATATAGTAAGCAAGAGAATCATTAGCAAGTCGAATAAGTGCATCCATCATGCGCTTCCCAACATCTCGCAGTTTGATTTTTCTTGTTTGTTTCGAAATCCAATTGTTTTTTATTAAAACATTAATGATTTGTTCAACCCTTTTTTTCGAAGGCGGTTCTGAGTCTTCGTACCGATTTCGATAACGATAATAAACGGTTTCCTCATTTTCAATCGGATCATCGAGTCCAAGTGCTTCTTCATTTAATAATTGAATAATCCTTAAAAATCTCAAGATTTCCCCTGGAGACTGAAAAAAGTTTTGAGCTCCTAAGTCGCTTAGAACCCCCGCTAATGAAGAAATATCTTTCATCGACTGCATAATTTCCGGTGCCGATTCCGTTGATTGAAATATAGATATTAATCTCGAATCCACCTTCTCCAATGTTCAACACCTCCAACCATTTGTTCCTGTTCCATTTTGTTATTTTCCAAAAAGCTTATTAGATATTGCTCATACTGCTGCCAGTGTGTAATAATTTTCTGGTCTGGCAAGATCAACTTTATCGTTAGATTGTCGTATTTACAGACTACTTCATGGATTTCCTTAGAAATTTGAAGTCCATCTGAATCGTAGTCACACCATATAAATACTTGTTCAATTTCACTGTTGTTTAGAATCTGGTAAATGGCATTTTTGTGAGCGGAACGTAAATGTCCATCAACACAGATGATAAGGGAATTGGTGTCCTTTAAGAAATGCTCCGTAGCTGCCATTCGCGTCAGAATCGCTCGATTTTCGACAAGCCAAAGTGTCGTTGCTTTTGTTTGAATCTCCCCATTTCCAATTGATAAATTCGTTAATGCATGAACCGGGCCCCAATCATAGGAAACATATTTCCCGCTCAATTGGCCAGCAAAAAATACCGGCGTAATTTGACCAAGGCTTGTTAAACCTAACTCAACTGCCGGAACATTCGTCCACTCTTCTAATTGATCAATAAACTCTTCCTTATAGGAATCAAATTCCTTTGACCCTCCAATTTTTTGAAAATATGCTGCACCAATTTCCTTCCAGTCGAATTCCTTCTTTTGAAGACATAATTGACTAAATGCATTTACAAAATGTAAAAACTTTAACCGTTTACCTAAATTCCACTTTTGCTGAAAAAAAACCGATGCCCTAAATTCATTCTGGTCAAGCTGATCCATTACCTTCAATATGTTTTGTATGCCAAGCTCTCTTTGATCGAAAAAGTTATCTTCAGTTAATAGAGTTGTTAGGATTTGGTTCTTAATTTGGAGAAATTCATGACGAGTTTGATCCATCTTTTGTTGTATCTTTAACTCTTCATATTGATACAATCGAAACCCCATCCGATAGTGTGATGAACGGACCGTTTTCTCATCTTTTTCAAACCTTACTTCCTTCAAAATCCACCCTTCCTCTAGCCATTTAAAGGTCTGGCGATCATCATCATTTAAGTAAACTTTTTTCCCAGGGGTAAATTTTAAAGCATCCAATTTATGATCATTCGTCGTTTCTACTGTATTAAGCTTTTTGGTTGATAATGTTAAGAGACCCAGAATTCGATAGGTTCTTACCGAACGTTTGATAATCTTTCCTTCTAGTAAAAAATTATCACTAATTGGTTGACCCCACTCCAGCTCCTCGTCACTTTTTAGAATGAATTCTTTTATATATTGTTGGAATGACTCATCTATCATACCGCTACCTCGTTCATGGTTTTCTATTCTTATTCTAACAAATTAATATGATATACGTTTGAGGTATCATTAGGAAATTTTTTGGAAAAGTTGACCTTTACATAACTAAAGTGAGCAAACATTATTTGTAAGGGCTAGAAAATGTTAACAGTTAGTGCCCGCGATATTGAAGGGGTTTTTTGTATAGTATCAAATGTATTGTACTTGGCTTATTTAATAGGAGATTTAAGCGTGTAACAAAAAATAGAGTACTTATTCAGATAATTAAAAACAGGTCTGTTCCTTGATCAGATAAAGCATTAATGAAGTTTGGGACTGACCCCAAATATAAGTATCAATAAAAAAAACTGTGGGTATTAATTACCACAGTTTTTGAATTTATTTATTTTGCATTCCACATGTGCCGAGTGTATGTGGGACACATGCGGTGCTGGTCAGTCACTAAAAAATATTCCGTTACTAGAAAGCCTAAATGCAATTTGAATTAATGGTTATAAGAACGACCTCATATCCGGAACAAAGCCTAACCACCTAGAGATTTGCGATGCCGCTTCTTTTAGTTGACCGCTATTATAATCATGGTTTTCTTCCATCCTTGCCGTTGGGCCGCCGATACTTATCGCCCCAATAGCTCGGCCTGTATAATTGTAAACTGGTATAGCATAACAGGTTAATCCTAACTCAATTTCTTCTCGATCAATGGCAATACCCTGAATTCTAATATTGCTCAATTCTCTTAAAAATAGTTGTCGATCCGTAATCGTATTTACTGTATAGGAAGGCATCCCTTTTTTATCTAAGATTTTATCAACATCTTCAAGGGAAAAGGTTGAAACGATTGCCTTTCCAACTGCTGTACAGTGGATGGGCCTCCTCATTCCTAACTCTGCAGTAGTACGAATGGATTGCGTTCCTTCTACTTTATACAAATGAACCACATCACCATCGTTGAAAACCGAAAGAAAGGATGTTTCCCCCGTTTTATAGGATAAATCACGTAGATATGGGACAGCAACATCAACAAGTTCTGAATTTTTGAGGCCAGAAACCCCAACCTCAATCATTTTTAATCCGATATTGTAAGTCTCGGTCTTTTCTTCAAAATGAATAAATTGATGAGACTTCATCGTTTCTAATAATCTATGAGCAGTGGTTTTTGGGATATCTAATTCTTTCCCTAATTCTGCAAGGGTAACTCCGCCACTTTTTTTTGCTATATAATCTAATAAGATTAATACCCGATCAGCTGTTGAATTACCCTTTTGATCAGTTGAAATTTCTTTCGTCATTATGATCTCCCATCTTTTAATTATATTGTGATCAAACATTTGTATATGTTTCATTAAAAAATAGAGTTTTAATAGATGGAAATTGGATACAGTGTATAGAAAATTCCTACCATTTTCACTTTACACAATAATATATTATCTTTCCAGCCTAAATTCATACCAAAAAGCAAAATGAATTAACAATGCATTTCATCGATAAAATATGAAAGACTTTATACGATCTTCCAGTTTTCAGATTCTATTATTTGACTAAGGTCTCTCATGAATTTTGCAGCATCCGTTCCATCCAGTGTTCGATGATCAAACGAAGCAATCATGGTAAGCATTGGTCTAATTTCGATCTGGTTATCTTTTGTAACAATTGGCTGTTTAATCGTTGACCCAACGGCTAAAATCGCACATTCAGGAGGATTGATAATGGCCGTAAATTCGTCTACCTCGAAAGAACCAAGATTTGATATCGTAAACGTCCCGCCGGTCATTTCATCTCTTGATAAACGATTAAATTTTGCCTTTTGGATCAGTTCTTCCCGTTTTTTAGCAATTTCTGCTAACGATAGCCGGTTGGCCTGTTTTATGACAGGAACCATTAACCCGTTATCTAATCCAACTGCCAATCCTACATTGATATCTTTATTTTTTATAATTTTTAATTCATTTTCTGCATCAGAAAAGTAGGCATTCACCAGTTCATTTTTTTCAAGTGCCATTGCAGCTGCTTGAATAAGAAAATCATTTAAAGATATCTGAATCCCAATCGACTTTAATGTATTTCTCAGTTTTGTAATGTTGCTAAGATCTACTCTTTTCCTAATTGTAAACTGAGGAACATCCCTGAAACTTGCGGATAATTTCCTTGCCGTTGCAGAGCGAATTCGATTCAATAAGGCGACATCCTGAGCTTCCGTTTCTACTTGTTTATAATTTTGGGGAGGAACGATTGCTTCTTCTTGTTTAGGAGGTTCATAGGAAACCTGATCCTTATCTTGTACTAAATGGTTTTTCAGCGCTTCCAAATCTTTTAGGACAATTCGATTCCTGGGTCCTGATCCTTTTATTAATTTCAGTTCATCAAAACTTAATCCCAACATTCTAGCTTTTTTTCGGACTGCAGGGGACATTCGAACACCATGGAATCGGTAATCATTCATTTTTGGATAATCAATCTCTGTTTTGGTTTGAAGTTTATCCTTAACAAGCGGATTTGAACTTTGAGGTTCGGTCTTGCTGCCAGAACTGTCTACAATTGTACCTTCACCAATATGACAAATGACGGTTGAAACCTGGATTGTATCCCCTTCGTTATATAATTTATCAAGAAGTATACCAGAAGAAGTAGCTTCAATTTCCAGTGTTGACTTATCAGTCTCTACTTCAGCTACGACTTCATTTCTTTCCACTTTATCCCCTATCTCTTTATACCATTTTATTAAAGTTGCTTCTTCCATCGTTAAACCAAGCTTAGGAAGAACCATTGCTTCCACCATTTTCAATATTCCCCCTTTCAAGTAGCGGTTTCCAAGCCAAATCTCTACGCATGGATATATAAACTTTTTCTAACTTCATTTACGATATCTTTAACTTGTGGTAAGGTTTCCTTTTCCAATTCCAGGCTATATGGAATGGGTACGTCCTTTGCCCCCACACGTGCAATCGGTGCATCAAGTTCATCAAAGGCTTCCATTTGTACTCTTGCGGCTATTTCTGCTCCCCACCCATATGAGGTAGAGGCTTCATGCACTATCACCAGGCGATGTGTTTTTCTTACAGATTGAACAACACTTTCAGTATCGAGAGGGACCAGACTTCGCAGGTCAATCACTTCTGCATCTATACCTTCCTGTTCCAGCTGCTTTGCTGCCTCTATTGCAAGATCTACCATTCTCGACAAGGCAACAATTGTAACATCCTTCCCATTGCGTTTAATGTCTGCTTTACCTAACGGGATAATATATTCTTCTTCTGGGACTTCGCCTTTTGTATTATATAGGAGTTTATGTTCGATAAACATAACCGGAGACTCTTCTCGAATGGATGCCTTTAGAAGCCCTTTTGCATCATAGGGATTAGCAGGGCATACTACCTTCAGTCCTGGAAACTGGGCAAAGAGGCCTTCTAAACTTTGGGAATGCTGGGCTCCATTTCCTCGTCCGCCTCCACCTTGTGTCCTGATGACAAGAGGGACTTTTGACTGCCCCCCAGACATATAACTTAATTTAGCTGCCTGGTTTAAGATTTGGTCCATCGCGACCAGGGTAAAATCAACCCACATGATTTCAATAATGGGACGCATCCCCGTTATAGCAGCCCCAATTCCAATCCCTATAAAACCTGATTCGGAAATCGGAGTATCAATCACCCTGTGCTTCCCAAATTCATCATATAAATCTTTTGTTACCTTAAAAACGCCGCCATACGCCCCAATATCCTCTCCAAGCAAAACAATATCCTCATTAGCTAGCATTTCTTCCCTTAGAGCCTCATTAATGGCTTGCGCATATGAAATAATTCTCGACATCTACATTCACCCCCAAATGATTAATAAACATCTGTATAGATTTCTTCATAGTCAGCCACTGAGCTGTTTAATGCAAATTGAAAGGCTTCCTCTATTCTTGCGTCTATCTCATTCGATAGACTCTCCATTTGCATTTGGCTTATGATATTGAAATCGTTTAATTTCTTTTTAAACAGCAGAATAGGATCCCTTTTCTTCCACTCATTTACTTCTTCTTTACTTCTATAAATTTCTGAATCTCCAAACATATGACCTTGCTGACGATAGGTTTTCGCTTCAATAAAAGTAGGACCTTTTCCGTTTCTGGCTCGTTCTACTGCCTCTTCGGTTACTTGGCTGACGGCTTCCACATCGTTGCCGTCTACGACAACAGAACGGATGTGATAAGCAAGGCCACGTTCAGCTAAATCGTTGTTCTTTACCATATCTGCAATCGGAGACATTTCTGAGTAGAGATTGTTTTCGCAAACAAAGATGATAGGCAACTCCCAAATCGATGCCATATTCAATGTCTCATGAAATACCCCCTGATTCGTTGCCCCATCCCCAAAAAACGTAACAGCTACTTGGCCCCTCTTTCTCCTTTTTGCAGTAAAGGCCGCTCCTGTGGCAATCGGAATCCCAGCTCCCACGATCCCATTTGCCCCAATCAGGCCAATCTCTATATCAGAGATATGCATAGGTCCTCCCTTACCCTTGCAATAGCCGTCCGACCTTCCCATCATCTCTGCAAATAGTTTTTCTATACTTGCTCCTTTGGCAATCGCGTGTCCTCTGGAACGATAAGTGGTAGTGATATAGTCATCAACATTTAAATTTTCACAAACACCTACCGCTACAGCTTCCTGTCCGATATAACCATGTAACGAACCTCCCATTAACCCCTGCTTATACATTTCTACCGATTTTTCCTCGAATTTTCGGATGGTCAATAATTTGCTCAATACATTGAATGCCTGACCTTTATCAAAAACAAGTTCATTTGGATTTGAAGTGCGGCTTGTAAACATAGGCTTTCCCTTACCTCCTTTTAGCTAAAAAAATGACTTTACAGCTTTTTATTTCTTTACATTTGGTCTATCTTCAATTAACACTCCGCCGATACTAAATAAATCCTTTTTCACCTCAATCAACTCAATTCGTACATTATCAGGTGTAATATCCAGTGAGTGGCAAACCGCTTCAGTAACGGAGGAAACGAGGCGTCTTTTCGTTTCTAGATCTCGTCCTTCCACTAATTTCAACTTAATATAAGGCATTCTATTCCACACCTTTCTCATTAATAGGTAAACTAAATAATCTATTAAAATGGTATTCACCAATCATAATCACCATAGCTAGGTTTATCCTCCAATGTAATGCATCTCAATTCTTTGATGATTTGGAATATGCGTTGCGTTAAATCTTTCATCAGAATAACGGTCCATTCTATTTGCCCAAACGTCCTGAATAAATTTTCTAATGACCTTATCATTCGATTCTGATCGGATAAGCGATTGCAAGTTTGTACCCTTCGACGCAAACAGACAGGTATATAAATTTCCATCAGCAGAAAGCCGTGCACGTGTGCAGGTGGAACAAAAGGATTCCGTTACGGATGATATAAACCCTATCTCCTCGTTCGTTCCCCGATAGTAATAACGGCTGGCTACTTCACCAAAGTAATTGGATGGTATCGGTTCTAATGGCATCTCGCGATGGATGAGCTCGATCATTTCTCGTTTGGAGACCACATACTTTAAGTTCCATCCATTGCTATTTCCTACATCCATGAATTCAATAAAACGTAAAATATGCCCTGTATTTCGGAAGTAACGTGCCATCGGAAGAATATCATGGTCATTGACCCCTCTTTGGACCACCATATTTACTTTTAATTTCAACCCAACAGCGGCCGCAGCATCAATTCCTTTCAGTACTGTATTGACATCGCAGCGGCCGCCGTTCATTTGTAGGAAGGTTTCATTATCCAGGCTATCCAAACTAACATTTATACGTTGGAGGCCAGCATCTTTAAGATCCTTCGCAAATCGTGTGAGAAGAGAACCGTTAGTGGTTAATGCAATTTCCAAATTCCCATCCACTTGTTTCAGCATCGAGATTAACTTTGGCAAGTCCTTGCGTAATAAAGGTTCTCCTCCAGACAAACGAATTTTTTCCACCCCAAGGGATGCGAAAATCGCAGCCAGACGAGTAATTTCTTCAAAGCTTAGCAGTTTTTCATTAGGCATAAACTGAAAGTTCTGATTAAAAATTTCTGCAGGCATACAATAGCGACAGCGAAAATTGCATCTGTCTGTAACAGAGATACGTAAATCACGTAGAGGACGATCCAATAAATCAGATATTTTAATAGAATTAATAGTCATATTATTCCCCTCTCTCTGTTTAGAAAAAATTTTTTTACCTTAACATGGATGAAACCCTCCATATCCAAGGGTGATGATATCGCTTTCCGTTATTTTTTCACCTGCAAGAATCCGCGGCAAAATTACATCGAATGATGTATAAGGGTCGTGCATGACACAGCCGGGGAGACCCATGACAGGGATTTCGTTAATATAGGAAACAAGCATCATTGAACCAGGTAACATGGGTATGCCATAACGAATGATGTTTGCCCCTGCATTTTTTATCGCTAACGGAGTTCGATCGTCTGGATCTACCGACATACCTCCTGTGACCAAAATTAAATCTACATTCTGATTCAGAAAGTAATGGATTTTCCTTTCTATTTCCTCCGAACGATCAGGGACAATACATTGTTCCACAATTTCGGAACCAAAGTGCTCCACTTTCTTTTTAACTGCCGGACCAAATTTATCTTTAATTCTACCTTCATAAACTTCATTGCCTGTTGTAATCATTCCAACCTTTAGTGAGCGGAACGGAATTACTTTTACGATATAAGAATGTTCCTGACAAATGGACTCGACTTCCCTTATGATAGATTCTTCCAGAATCAGAGGGATTTGTTTGACACCGCAAATTGACTGATCCTTCTCAACCGGCCGATTGGTGACAAAAGTGGATAGGATAATTCCATTGAGGGCATTGATTTGATGTACTGCCTTTTCGTTGATTTTTAAAAGACCCTGTACGGCACTTTTTATGGTCATTTTTCCTTCGGAAGGCCCTGCTGCATAGACGTTATCTCCAGAAATCGCCTGTCCCATTCGCTTGGCAGCTTCATCCTCGTGGATGTATTCTTCCGGTATGTCCATGATGTAAATATGACCTTTGCCAATATTTAATAATTGAGGAATGTCTTCCTCTCTTATCACATGGCCCTTCTTAAACAATCGCCCTTTAAATTTTCCAGGAATAATTTGGGTTAGATCGTGAGCCAGTTCCATTCCAACAGCATGTTCAACCTTGACCTCTTTCATAAAAGCTTTTCTCATCAGACATTGCCTCCTTCACTAACCCCTTTTTTGAAACGGATCATTAATTGTAACGTTCCAGATTTTCCAATATGTATTTATAATCTTCTGGTGTATCGATATCTAAGATGACCCCTTTATCATCTACTGGAACGAGTATGTGTTTCTCTGCAAATGGAAAAATCTTTTTCGCACCTTGATCACCGGACAAATGATCGATATATGGAAACATTCCTAAGGAAATAAACACAGGATGTCCTGTTTGACCATTATAGGAAGGCTGAATGATAAAATTGGAAGATGTTTCAGCAATCTCACTGATTTTATCGAGTAATTGAAAGATCGTCTTCTCCTTTAGCAGCGGCTGATCTCCTAAAAAAATCATCATCCCAAGCATTTCTGAAGGAACGTGTTTCACTGCCTCTTTGAGCGAACTGCTTAATCCATCATGATAGTGATGATTGGTAATCCATTTAAATCGTGTGTCTTTGATGGTAACGGTAGACATGATTTCGTTGTGTTTATATCCAACAATGGGCACGATCGTTGAAAAAGGCAACGATAGAATTTTCTTAAGGACCCTTTCTATCATGACTGTCCCTTGAATGGGTAATAATTGTTTTAAACGGCCCATCCTGGTAGATTTACCTGCAGACAGCACGACCGCCACGATTGGTATCTTTTCTTTCATCCATTGATCACCTTACTTGTTCTGCTAGTCTGGATACCCTTTTATCTTCGTTATTAAAACTGATTTAATTCGTAATATTCTGACTTGTTAACTGCTAAAAAGTTAGCAAGTCAGAACTAGTTTTTAAACAGTAGATGTTACTTCACTACCTCTACTTCTTTCATTTTTTCAGCTGCACATTTTACCGATTTGACAATATTTTGGTAACCTGTACAGCGGCACAGATTTCCTGATATTCCTTCTCTAATTTCTTCGTCTGTAGGATTTTTATAATCTTTTAGAAAAGAGCATACCGACATAATCATTCCTGGTGTGCAGAAACCACACTGCAAACCATGATTTTCTTGAAAGGATTCCTGAATGGGATGTAAGTGATCAGGAGTTCCCACCCCTTCAATCGTAGTAACGGAGCGACCATCTGCCTGAACGGCTAATGTCAAGCAAGATCGGGCAGCTTCCCCATCCAATAAAATGGTACAAGCCCCGCAAACACCCTGCTCACAGCCGACATGTGTTCCTTTCAAGCCAACTTCACGTCTTATAAAATCAACCAATAGTAATCGAACGTCGACCTCTTTCTCAACAAGGACTCCGTTTACAGTAATGGAAACCTTTTTCCGTGCAACCGCTTCAGCCATCTATTTTCCTCCTTTGCTCCGTTCAAATGCAATTTTCAATGCCCTGCAGCTAAGAGAACCTGCAACCTCTTTTCTATAATCAGCACTAGCAATTTCAGACACGCGCCGGCCCATTATTCCAGATAACTGCTCAACAAAAGCTGCTTTGGAATCTGCTTCCGGATCAGGATTCACTTCATTCGAGATTTCAATTGCCAGAGCATCGAAATCGACTTCGCTGAAATTTTTTCCGATTAATTGATTAACTGCATTTACTCGATATGGAACACCATGTTCGCTTACATTTCCCACCGCAACACGAACTTCCAAAATATTGTCATGTTCATCCAATGAAAGGATAGCCCCGGCCGAGATGATCGGTATATGGCCATGGCGTCGTGTAACTTCAAGGAATGAGTAACCCATTCCTTCCGGTAAAGTTGGAAAATGGATTTCCGTCAGCATTTCATTGCACTTAACATCTACAGTAAAGTGTTTAACAAAAAATTGTTCCGCTGACACAATACGTTTTCCATCAGATCCTGCTATCACCATTTCTGCATCCAGTAATCTTGCGATAACCCCGTATTCGGCACCAGGTGCATTTAATGATAAAGAACCTCCAATTGTTCCACGGTTTCGAATCTGGAAATGCGCAATGTGTTTCACGGCTTCTTGCAGGATCGGACAAAGAGATCCGATCACTTCAGAATTCTCAACGGTTCGATGACGTGTTAATGCACCAATAATAATTCTATTAGGGATTGCATGAATGAAATTGAGTTCAGTTATGCCATTGATGTCTACTAAATAGGACGGTCGGAGTTGCCTCATATTCATAGAAGGCATCAAGCTCTGGCCTCCAGCGATGATACGGCCATCCGCTCCGAATTTTTTCAGGGCATCTATGGCTTCGTTTAAACTTTCTACGGCCACGTATTCAAATGGAGCAGGTTTCATCTTATCTAAATCCCCCTTACTGTTTAATTTTTTGATGTTTATCATGTTATAGTTCAAAGATTTTATTGATTTTTCAGATCAATCTATACCGATAAACGATTTTACGTTTTCCGTTGGTAAACCGTTTTCATATTTCTTTACTACCTCATAATCATGGCTTGGGAGAATAAAATCCCCATCATTCTTGATTTTCTTCATCGCACGGTAGGTTGCTTCCAAGTCATAAAACAATCCAGGTGGAATGCCTTGATTAATGTTCAATTCTACATTTCTTGCAATATCTCCAAGGATAATAGCCGTTCCGCTTCCCGTATTCACATAAACCGCCTGGCTCCCGGGTGTATGAGTATTAGCAAAGAGGACGCACTTGACACCTGGAGCAATTTCTACATCCCCTTCAATCAGTTCCACTTGCTCCCAAAGAGGATCAATTAGTTCTGCAATATCTTTACGATCATAGAACAAGGAAGATCCCCCTATTTCCAATGTGGATGGAGCCAACGGTGCTGCAGCGGCTTGCAATTCACTTCGTTGGATAATAAATTTCGCATTCCTGAATTGAGCGCAGCCGCCAGCATGATCATAGTGAAGATGGGTGAGAATAACGGTTTTAATGTCGTCTAATGCCAATCCGAATTTTGTCAGCTGCTGCTCAAGACTCCATTCCGGTTTGGTGCGGTGAGGTCCAAGAGCATGAACCTCTTGACATCTCTGGGCATCTCTAAAACCAGTGTCCACCAGAATGGGTTCTCCTTCACCCTGCGGCAAAAGGAGCCAAGCCATAATGGGAACAGTCACCTTGGATTGATCCCTGGTCAGAGACCAAAATACATCTAAAACCTTTCCTACTTCAGCTTCTCCCACAACAATGGGATAGACTTTCCATTTAGATTTTTCCACCAGTCAACTCTCCCTGCTTAATACACTCTAAAACTCTCTCCGGTGTTAACGGCAAATCTTTGATACGAACACCAAAAGGCGACAATGCATCTTCCACGGCGTTTGCTATGGCTGCCGGGGAAGGTATCGTTCCTCCTTCACCCATTCCCTTCGTTCCGAGAGGAGTGAACGGAGATGGACATTCAATATGGATGGTATCCATTTCAGGAACTTCCATCGCAGTTGGACATAGATAATGCTGGAAGTCTGGATGAATCATTCTTCCATTTTGATCATAGGCCAAGTCTTCCATTAAGGCGCCACCAATTCCATGAGCAACGCCTCCGTGGATTTGCCCATCCACAATCATCTCGTTTATTACCTTTCCAGAATCATGGGAGATGATAAATCTATCAATTTTTACATGCCCCGTTTGAATATCAACTTCAACTAAGGCAATAAATACGCCCGTTGGGTGGGTGGTATATAGATTCACTCTGCCATGTTCGTCAGGCTCCCATTTTACAACTTTACTCGTCCAAGTGTAGGTCGCTTCAAGATTACAATCGACTCCCTCTGGGACAATTCCGTAAGGACCGGGCCATAGATAGACTTTATTCCCCAATTCCCTCAAGCTTATCGACTTCTCCGAAGAGTGGCTTCCTTTTAACACAACATACCCGTTTTCCATCTCCAGATTTCCAGGATCTTCTTGTAACACATGACCTGCAATCTTCAGGATTTTTTCTTTTAATAGTTTTGCAGCTTCATAAACGGCTGATACAGTGAAAGTCGCACCTCGGGATGAAAATGGACCTAATCCATAAGGTGTGACATCTGTATCACCATAACTTAATCGGATATCGTCAATGTCCACATCCATGACACTTGAAACCACTTGCGGAAGGGTAGTGTCAACACCTTGACCGATATTCTGATGGCTCGTCAGGATCTGGAAACCACCTTCTGGAGTCATACGAACTGTGGCAGGCTGATACCCATTAAACACCCCGTTAAATACTGCTCCACCGGAAGGTTCAAGCATAGCGGAAATGCCGATTCCAATATATTTACCTTGCTTGCGCAACTCATTTTGTTTTTGTTTGAAAGCCATATAGTTCGCTTTATCAATTGCAAGATCCATGAGGAGATGAAAATCCCCGCTGTCATATAGTGGACCCGAAATTTGCTGGTAAGGGTATTCATCTTTACTGATAAAATTAATACGGCGTAATTCAACAGGAGAGATGCTGAGCTTTTGAGCCATTATATCCATCATACGTTCAACAGGATAGCTCGCTATATCCTTCCCGTAACCACGATGGGCTCCATAAGGACCTTTATTTGTCACTACACCAATCGTTTCCACATCGTATACGGGAACTTTGTATGCCCCTGGAAAATACGCGCCTGCCACTAACAAAGCAGGTGTACCCGGCCCATGACATGTTCCGTCAATACCTATATTGGCATACAATTTCGCTTGCATACCGGTAATCCGATAATCTTGATCAAGCCCTACTTTCAATGTGCAATACCAATCACGGGATTGAATGCCACTTAATGTATTTTCAACCCGGTCTTCCGTCCATTTAACAGGCCTGCCAAGCATTTTTGAAACCATACATGGGATCACTTCTACATTTGCCTGAAGCTTTGTCCCATATCCACCGCCTACATCCGGGGCAATGATTCGAATATTATGTTCAGGCATCTGCAGGGTTTGAGCAATTAATGTTCGGGCTTGACTTGGGGCTTGTGTAGAGCATGTGACGGTCAGCTTTTTGGAACCTGGGTTATATTCTGCAATACAGCTTCTTGACTCAATTGGGGTTCCAGTATATCGGCTATGTGTAATTCTCTCTTCAAATACATAGGCCGATTTAGAAAATGCATCTTCGATATCACCAATGGAGCTTTTCCATTCCAACTGTACGTTGTGTCCCCAATCTTCATAAAGCAAAGCTGTTGGTTTAAGAGCGTCTTCAATGCTGACTACCGCTGGCAGCGGATCATATTTTGCCTCAATTAAGTCAACAGCGTCTTCAGCAACATAGCGGTCAATGGCTGCAACAACCGCAACCGGTTCTCCGAAGTATCGAACCTTTTGATAGGCAATCGCATATACTTCCGGAACGGCATTAAAAATATCAATCGTCGTGGAAAGGCGGCCCGTATATTGAAGTGCTTCTTCACCAGTCACAACTGCGACTACTCCTGGCAGCTGCTTTGCCTTGCTTGTGTCTATTTCAAGGATCCGTGCGTGGGCATGCGGACTCCTTAATATCGCCAAATGCAGGGTACCCGGCTTTTCTATATCATCTGTGAACTCGCCATTACCAGTTAAAAACTTTGGATCTTCTTTTCTTTTTAGGCTTACACCTAAACCTTTCTTCAACTTAACCATGCTTTTTTTCGCCTCCTCCAAAATTTTTGGTGACACGTAAGTCATTAAAATTAAAATCGAATTTACTAAATGTGAACCACCCCTTTCAAAAGAACCTAATTCCAATCACAGAAGGGATAGATAAAATAACCGTCTATAAATGTCAAGCGCAGGTTTATGGGTGCCCATTAAATGGGTTGGTGAATTTTATTCGATTCGATCCCCTTCCGGCTTCGTAAAAATCCACCGGCATGGCGATTACGAACTGCAATGATTTCAGATAAAATACTTAAAGCTATTTCTTCCGGTGACTCAGCTCCAATATCGAGTCCCACCGGATTATGCAGTTTATGAAAGGGTGGATCATTTATTTGAATGCTGCTAAGTATCTTGTTACACCTAGTTCTTGGTCCTAACATTCCTACATAAGGAGAATTAGATTTTAGGGCAAACTCTAAACTTGCCTGGTCACGCTCCAAATGATGATTCATGATAACGATGTAGGAACGAGGTCCTACTTCAACATGAGCGCTAACCATTTCCGCATCGACTCTGATTATTCGAGTACCAGGAAAACGTTCTGCTGTTGCATAAGCTGGGCGGGGGTCCACTACAGTGGTCTTAAAGCCCACCTGCGAACCAAGTTTGGCCAAGGGAATGGCGTCTTGACCAGCACCAAATATGATCAATTCAAAAGCGGGAACGTTAACATCCAAAAATACATCAACCCATTCACCCGTTGAGAGTGAAACGGTACAAATTTCTGACTTAGGAGATTGTTGGTTCATTTTTTGATAAGACATTTCGGAGACAATTTGGTTTAACTCATGAAGGACAAATTGTCCCACTTGACTTTTATGGTCTGAGATGAAAATTCGGGTTCCTGGAAGTATATCTTTTGCTGTGGAGGTGTTCATTACCGTGGCTAATACGCATGCTTGTTTTTCTTGGAGACAGTTTATCCACGCTTGAAAAGGTTCTAACCTATTAGTGGGTTGCAATCGTTCATGATGATGAACATTTAAATTACACAATACAGAGGTTTTAATGGGTTCAATATAGATGTCTACGGTTCCTGGACATCCCAGCCCTAATCCCCAAACTAAATCCTCATCAAGATGATATGTTTTAAGCACCGGTTGCCCATTATCCATTACCTGTAAGGCAACTTCCGTTACGTCCCGCTCCAGGCAGCCCCCAGAGATAACGCCATATGTCCCACCTTTATCATCAATAAGCATTTTCGAACCTTCACGCTTATAGGCTGACCCGGTTACTTTAACGACTGTTGCTAAAGCTAGCTTTCGACCTTTACCAGAAAGCTTAAGGATCTCATTAATTACAAGATTGTTTTCACTCAAATACGTCACCACCATAAAAAATATAGTATTTGTCTATCCCTTTACTTCGGAATACTTAAACTATTAAATTTTGAAACGATGGATATAATCTTTTTCAATAATTAAAACGCTTCCATTTTTTATAGTAATGAGATTCATATAAACGCTTTAGCACTTGGGTTTATTTATGGTACGTCGTTCCAAAGTTTTTATGTATATACACGTTTTTTGGAATAGCATCCCTTTTTTATAATGATACAAGCAATTTTAATATAAAGTCAATATAATATTGTCAATTTTATAAAAATTTGGAATTAAAAATATATATTGTAAATTTAAACAAAAAACAGACTCCACTATGATATCCAAATCTTGAGATTTTTGATGGTTATCTAGTAATTTGATCATTATAAATAGCCGGATCCTCATGGAAACCGGCCATAGATGAATTTTCAGTATTCTTTTATATTTTTTTGATCATGAGGTAAGTTTTACGTTTTGCACTTTAGGGGTCATAAACATATAACCTTCTTTTAACTATTTTTAATGTGATATTCCCTTGTTTTCAAATCAGGTGGAGCTGTTCAATTATAAATTTCTCTAACTACATTGATAAATTCTTTGAGTGCGTATGACTGGTATGAATTTTTTTTTGTAATGATTCCTATGTTCCATCCCATTTTCGGCTCATCGATGGGTAATCCGACAATGTCAATCCCATTTAATTTATTGATCAGCTTTTGCGGGATGATTGATATGCCCAATTGGGCAGAAACAAGCTCCAAAACCAAATCCCATTGGCTGCTTTGGAAGGAAACGATTGGAGAAAAACCGGAGTTAATACAATGGCTCCTGATGAAATTATATAGTGTAAACGATTTATCGAAGAGAATAAATTTGTCATCTTTCAAATCTGACAGTTTTACTGCACCTGCTTTCGCAAGCGAGTGTTTCGATGATACGCAGACTACAAATTCATCTTGGTATATCAATTCTGCATCTAAAGTATTGGCGGTTGGGAGCACAACAAACCCGATATCTAATTCTCCTTGAGTTACAAGCTTTTCTATGATGACACCCCCGTCTTCTTTAGTTGTCAGCCTTACTTGCGGATATCTTTCCATGAAAAGATGAGCGACTCGGGGAAAGAATACTGACCCAATAATTTGTGGGATGCCTACCTTCACTTCCCCGCTGATAACTTGAGATAATTCATTTAGGGATTTGGGAATACTGTCTACTTTTGCCAATATTTCTTTGCTCTTTTCATAAAGCAATTTTCCTTCATCCGTTAATTGAATTTTTTTGCTTGTGCGGTCGAATAGCGCGACATTTAATTGTTGCTCCAGCTTTTGGACCATTTTGCTTAGGGCTGGCTGGCCTATGTATAAAGCTTCCGCAGCTTTAGTAAATCCATTTTTTTCTACGACTGTCACAAAGACCTCAAGCAATTTTAGCTGCATCCTAATCCCTCGCTTACATTCCTATCAAGAATGATTTAAATTCCAATTATGTATTTTACACCATAATAACTGGTGTGTAAAATTATTATCAAGCACATGAAAACGGATACAAACAAGTATTTAAGAACTAAATTTAGGAGGTAAATAGAAAAGTAGAAAAGTATTCTAAGAGTCCGTTCTTCCTATTCTCTTTGTGGTTGTTGAGATGATTATGTGCTATTACCTTTGCTATGCGAGTATTTTTACAGCAGATAACCATAAACATAATAGAGAAATAGCAGGAACATTTTTCCCTGATGAGCCAAAATGAAAGGATGATTATGTTGGAGAAAATCAATCAATTTAAAGTAGCGGTCGTTCAGGCCGGAGCAGAAGTAATGGACAAGGAAAAAGGAATAAAGAAGACAGTTCGCTTGATTGAGGAAGCAAGCCAAGAAAATGCAAAAATCATTGTGTTTCCGGAAGCATTCATACCAGCGTATCCAAGAGGGATGTCCTTTGGAACGGTAGTTGGTTCACGGTCGGATGAAGGGAGGAACGATTTCTTTCGATATTGGGATAATTCTATTATTGTGCCTGGAAAGGAAACGGCCGAAATCGGCAAGGCCGCTAGGAATGCGAAAGCTTATGTTGTAATAGGGGTAATTGAAAAAGATAGTGATTCCAGCCAAGGAACGCTCTATTGTACAGCATTGTTTTTCGGTCCCGATGGAGAGCTATTGGGAAAGCACCGAAAGTTAAAGCCTACGGGAACGGAGCGGCTTATTTGGGGAGAAGGAGATGGGAGCACACTGCCTGTTTTTGATACACCGTACGGGAGAATTGGTTCGCTAATCTGCTGGGAAAATTATATGCCGCTTGCCCGGGCAGCGATGTACGATAAAGGAGTTCAGATCTACATTGCACCAACTGCTGACGGAAGAGATACTTGGTTCTCTACGATGAGGCATATTGCGGTGGAAGGAAGATGCTTTGTCTTGTCATGCAATCAGTATTCTACAAAAGATATGTATCCGGTAGAAATTTCTTCACGAAAAGAATTTGAGAACTTGCCGGAAGAGCTTACCCAAGGGGGGAGCTGCATTGTCGATCCACTAGGCGAATTTATTGTTGAGCCTGTTTTGGGAGAGGAAAAGATTCTCTATGCAGACATTCATTTGGACAAGATTGCTAAAGCGCAGTTTGATTTTGATGTAGTCGGACATTACTCAAGACCAGATATATTCCAGCTCGTTGTAAACGAAAAAAAACAGGAAAATGTGATTTGGACTAAATAATTTTTATATTCTGTTCCTTCATTTGATTGGTTTTTTTTTATTAAAAATTAACGGAAAATTGAAAAAGTAAATCAGTGGGTTCTACATTATTCTGATGTAATTACATCAAAAAATAAAAGGAGCTACTTGCATGATCGTAAATAAACATACTGCTTTAATAAATCAAGAAGCAAACGACGACAAGGCAAAGAGTACGTTATGGGCAGCATTTTTGGGCTTTTTCGTCGACATGTACAGCGTATATCTTCCGATTGTTGCTTTGGCGCCTGCCATGGTTTATTTTCAACCTAAAGATATGTCCAGCACCCTTAGTACAACCATCTATTATATTATATTCGCCGTTTCACTAATTGGCCGGCCCCTGGGTTCCGCAATCTTCGGGAATTTGGCTGACACCATCGGGCGTAAAAAAATTACGTTCATTTCAATTGGAGGATTCGGTGTCATCACCTTTTTAATTGGCATACTTCCCGGCTACAGCAAAATCGGCATATGGGCAATTGTGCTGCTAATCCTTTTACGATTTGTGGATGGTATATTTTTAGGCGGTGAGTACAGCTCTGCAAGTCCTTTGGCTATGGAATATAGCCCGCATCATAAACGCGGTTTTTACAGCGGTGTGATTCTTGCCGGTTTTCCAGCAGCCTACGTATCCATTTCACTTTTTACAGTCCTTGTTATGAGTTACTTTCCGACGGGCGGTATTGACTCCCCTTACGTACAATGGGGATGGAGAATTCCGTTCTTTATCGGTACTATTCTTTCTTTTGCTTACATCATATATTTCAGAAATCACCTAAAAGAATCGGAAATATTTGTTGGAGAACAAAAGGGGCAAAAAACAAAGAAAGCCAGTGCCCCGATTAAAGAGCTGTTTAAAGGTGAAAGTGGACGAAACTTCCTTCAGGTATTCGTGCTTATGACGGGAATCTGGTTTACATTCAACGCCATCGCAAGCGCACTGCCAGGTATTTTGACCGGTTATTTGGGAACCGACGGAAAAACAGTAACAACCGGCTTTTTGATAATCAATGGAATTTTATTTTTTACGTATATTGCCGGAGGCTCAATCAGTCAAAAGACAGGCAGAAGGCCTTATCTTATTACTATAGGAATCCTTACAGCCATTTTTGGGACAAGCCTCTACGTTTATTCGATCAGCGTAGCCGTTCATAACATTGTGTTAGCATTTGTTCTAATCGCAATAATGGAAGTGATGTGTATGTCTGTATGGGGAGCAGTAACTGCATATATCACCGAACGGTTTCAAACGGGTGTACGTGCAACAGGTTTCGGATTGGGATATAGTTTAGCTGTTATCATTCCTTCTTTCTACTCTTTCTACATGCTTTGGATGTCTAATTTGATCCCTTATCAATATACATCAGCAGTTTTATTGGCAATCGGTGGAATTTTGACTGCAGTCGGCGCTGCTTGGGGGCCTGAAACAAAAGATGTTCAATTTTAAAGCAATGCGGAATAAGTAATATCCCGTAAAGATTACGGAAAAAATAAGTGTCCGGCGTCAAAGCCGGACATCTTAATCGAGAAAAATATCTCCCAGTCATTCAGGGTGGCAACGTTCAAGATGTTTCTCTTTTCCCGCCTCTTCCACGACTCAAGAATGAGTTTTTCCGTTCCATCAAATTTCTCCATGTCTGCATAGGTCAACAGCTCCGAAAAATAGGACATTCCCCCTACTGATTCGAGGTCGGGCAGGGGAACTCAACCAATTCTTTCATTTTTTCTACATTTATTTCCACATGCAAATTACTCATATTTTACCTCGAGGTTCCGTTGTATAATAGAATCTTACCCAGTGTTAAACACCAAAATAAATATAATTTAATTTTAATAAGATGGGACAAACTTCAATTTTTACAAAAAATAATTTCAAGATAGAAAAAGCATCTAAAATCTAGTAAGATATCCACATGTGACATTAGATACGGGGGTAAAAAAATGAGCGTATTAAACGTACAAAATTTAAGTCACGGTTTCGGTGATCGTGCGATTTTTAATGATGTGTCTTTTCGGCTTTTAAAAGGAGAGCACGTTGGACTAATTGGGGCAAACGGTGAGGGTAAGTCTACTTTCATGAATATTGTGACCGGGAAGTTGCAGCCTGACGAGGGGAAAGTTGAATGGTCACGAAAAGTTCGAGTAGGTTACTTAGATCAGCATGCTGTACTTCAAAAAGGTACTACGATGCGTGAAGCTTTGAGTACCGCTTTTCAATATCTTTTTGATGCTGAGGCAGAAATCAATGAACTTTATGCCAAAATGGGTGATGAAGGTGCTGATATCGATGCATTACTTGCAGAAGTTGGAGAGCTGCAAGAAACGTTAGATAGTAATGATTTCTATCGAATTAATGCAAAAGTTGAGGAAGTTGCTCGTGGTCTAGGATTAGACGATGTTGGACTCGATCGAGATGTAGATGATCTTAGCGGCGGGCAGCGTACGAAAGTTTTGCTGGCTAAGCTTTTGCTGGAAAAGCCTGAAATCCTATTACTAGACGAGCCAACGAACTATTTGGATGAACAGCATATCGAATGGTTGAAGCGTTATTTACAGGAATATGAGAATGCATTTATCTTGATTTCACATGATATTCCATTCTTGAACAATGTTGTTAACTTGATTTATCACATGGAAAACCAAGAGTTGAATCGCTATGTTGGGGACTATGATAACTTCTTAAAAATTCATGAAATGAAGAAGCAGCAGCTAGAGGCCGCTTACAAGCGTCAACAACAAGAAATTGCTGATTTGAAGGATTTCGTTGCTCGTAACAAGGCAAGTGTTGCGACTCGTAATATGGCGATGTCTCGTCAGAAGAAGCTCGACAAAATGGAAGTAATTGAATTAGGGAGAGAGAAGCCGAAGCCAGAGTTTAACTTCAAAGAAGCCCGTGCAGCTAGTCGTTATATTTTCACGGCTGAAGATCTTGTTATTGGTTACAATGAGCCACTTTCCCGCCCTCTAAATTTAAAAATGGAACGCGGACAAAAGATTGCATTTGTGGGTGCAAACGGTATCGGTAAGTCTACTCTTTTAAAAAGTATTCTTGGGTTGATTGATCCGCTGGAGGGTAAAGTGGAACGTGGTGAGTATCAACACATTGGTTACTTCGAGCAGGAAGTTAAACAGTCTAACTACAACACTTGTATTGAAGAAATTTGGAGCACGTTCCCAAGTATGAATCAGGCTGAAGTCCGAGCTGCTCTTGCAAAATGTGGATTAACGACGAAACATATTGAAAGTAAAGTCGAAGTCCTTTCTGGCGGCGAAAAAGCCAAAGTTCGCTTGTGTAAAATTATTAACACAGAAACGAATATACTCATTCTAGACGAACCTACCAATCACTTGGATGTTGACGCAAAAGAAGAATTGAAGCGTGCTTTAAAGGCATATCGCGGAAGTATCTTGATGGTTTCCCACGAACCTGATTTCTATCGTGAAATTGCGACCGATATTTGGAATTGTGAGGATTGGACTACGAAAGTGTTTTAAGCAAATATTAAGGGGTACCCAAGAATAAAATTTCATTTGGGTACCCCTTTTATCTTTGATACGGATGGTGAGGCAAAATGAACACCTTTTTGAAATAAGTTTAGGATTTAAATTTAACCAGATGATCTCACTATTTAAATTGTAGGAATCTCTCTCCTCCCCTTCACCTCACCCTCTCATACCGCCCCGCTCTAGCCGGAAAACTCTCAAAATCCTTCCTCATCTCCCGAAAGCTAACCACCTCTTTCCCTCTCACAAACTCAAACTCTAGTGGATATTCGTGACAGTTTAATGGGCTTTGCTGAAATGTTTCGGCAAAATAATAAAAGCGCAAATACCATCTCTCTACTAAATAAGCGGAAATTTTTCGGTTAGATGCAGAATGGAGCTACTTTCGGGGGAAATAAGGGAAGGTTTTCCGATTATGCAAAGCAAAATCCCTCATTTTCGCGCTTTTCGAGTCAATAGGCGGAATATCTTCGTCTATTTAAGCTTTTTTACATACTAATTACTCATTAAGCGAATTTTTTCCGTCTATTTATATGTCTCCGACAGCCCAAATTAACTTTGTAGCCCGCTTCTATTTCAACAAATAAAAATTCTCCCTCCAAATTTGTTTTGGAGTAAAATTCATGTATAAACAGGAATACATAATAGAAGAAACTCGTGACCATCATTACCTTTGGAGTCTGTAGTAGTGATTATTTAATCATCCACCTATATATGACATTTCAATCTTTTTCCTGGCTTTTCTCGTTTCCTCGGTGCGTTCATCAGAATAACGGTCGGAACGATGATTCCAAATGCCTTTAATTCTTTCTTCTACCTCTTGATCGGTAGCTCCACTTCTAATAAAATCCCTAATATTATGGCCGTTTCCATTAAATAAACAGGTGAAAATCTGCCCATTTGCTGACAATCTTGCACGGGTACAGGTTGAACAAAACGATTCAGATACGGAGGTTATAAAGCCGAAATTAAGATCCGTCCCTATATAACGGTAACGCTTGGCCACCTCTCCGTAATAAGCAGCCTTCACCGGTTCAAATTCAAAGTGTTCTTTTAATATTTCATATATTTGTTGCTTTGTAACAACGTCCTCCATCATCCAACCATTTGTACTGCCGACATCCATATATTCAATGAACCGTAGTTCTAGGTTCTGTTCTTTACAGTAGGTTGCCATCTGAATAATTTCAGAGTCGTTAAGTCCCTTTTTTACAACCATATTGATTTTTATGCGAAGGCCTGCGCCTTTTGCGGCCTCAATTCCTTGGAGTACCGGGCCAACTCCAACATTCCTGCCATTTATTTCACCAAAAAGTTCGTCATTTAAACTATCTAAACTTATATTGATCCTTTCAAGGCCGGCTTCCTTCAACTGTGAAGCATATTTCGGGAGCAATACGCCATTGGACGTTAAAGCAATGTCCTTTAGACCATTAATTTTTGAAAGCATTTCAACAAGAATTGGTAAATCCTTTCGAAGAAGGGGTTCACCTCCAGTTAATCTAATCTTCTCAACACCTAATTTAATAAAAATGCTGGCAAGACGTGTAATTTCTTCATACGTTAGTAATTCGGATTTAGGCAAAAATGCATAATCTGGACCGAACAGTTCCGCAGGCATACAGTATTGGCAGCGGAAATTACATCGGTCAATCACAGAAATCCGAATATCACGAAGCGGCCTGCCTAATTGATCTTTAACTTGTTGTTTGGTCACATTTTTCAACTCCAAATTGATAAGTCCTTAAATACAAAAATAGTTTACCTCAAAATGCTTCTTGGTAGGTTTCCCAAGCTATACCACGAACTAACCTTTGACAAAAAGACCACAGGGGCGGTAAAGCGGCCTTTTTGACCAGCCAGAACCGTCCCCTGGGATCTATTCTATTTATCTATTTAATTGTTTCACCTTTATTGGGCTTGTTTCTTTGCTTAATTTAATGATTTCGCCGATAATACTGATGGCAATTTCTTGTGTTGTTTCTGAGTTAATATCCACCCCGATGGGAGAAGTAACGCGCTCCAGCTGTTCTTCTGAGAATCCTTCATCTTTTAATTTTTGTAATATTTGTATGGCCTTGCGCTTGCTGGCAAGCATGCCAATATAGGAACAAGGAAATTGCAAAGCTGTTTTTAATACGATTTCATCTTGATCTTTTGTCACAACTACTAAGTAAGACTTTTCATTTAGGTTGGCCGCAAGCGTTGCCTGCCCAATATCCTCATCCACAATAAGCCTGGTCGCATTTGGAAAGCGTTCTTTCGTACAATAACCCTCCCGGTCATCCACTACGCGATAGGGAATTTCAAGAAAATCGGCGAGTTTTGAAAGCGCAATGGCTACATGACCTGCACCAGCCAGAACGAGTTCAGGCCTGCTTTTATAAACTTCAATAAACACCCGTACTGCTCCTCCACAATTCATTTGAATTCCGTCTTTAGCGTGTTTATTTAATTTATATTCAACGATTTTCGATTTTCCATTTTGAATTGCCTGCACACACTCATCAATGATAAAATATTCAACTAATCCCCCTCCGACAGTCCCTTCAATCGAGCCATCAGGGTGTACAATCATTTTTCCCACATGGCTTGGAGTCGAGCCTCTTGATTCAATGATCATGGCTAGAGCAAAGGTTTCGTTTTGACGAGTCAGCATGGCCACTTTTTCCATCAGCAGCATGTATGGCTCAGCCCCTTATTTAAACATTAATTCGGTTACTATTGCACGTGTTAAGAAAATAACGCAAAAGATTTAAGGCGACCGTTTTCCTATATACAGCTGTGGAGCGCTGGTCGTCGATTGGCCGAATGATTTGATCAAAATCTGCCACTATCGAATCGATGTCCGTTTCCGATAATGGGATTGGTTTTCCAAGCAGCTTCTTCTCAATATCGATCGACCGAACCATTGTCGGTCCGACCGCTCCAAAGGCAAAGCGAATGTCATCGATTCGTTCGTTGCTGATCCGGATGTAACCTGCAAACGATACTTTGGCAATGGCATCTGCATTTCGGTTACCGATTTTTTCAAAAACGACATGAGATCCTTCTTCTAAAACTGACGGCAATATGATTTCAGCCAAAATTTCATTGTGATTTCGACCAATTCTTCGCGGTGCTTGAATAAAATCACTAATTGCTACCACGCGATCCCCATTAACGGAGCGCAGCAAAAGTTTTGCGTTGTAAACATATAATAATGGCAGTGTGTCACCCGCCGGAGATGCATTGCAAATATTCCCCCCCAATGTCCCTCTGTTTCGAATGGCCGGTGCTGCAATCGTTTTGATTGCATTTTTTAAGGCAATGGGAATTAACGGGTTTTCCAGTAATTCACCATAGGTGCTGCAGCTTCCGATATGGAGATCTTTATCTTTTTGATACACCCGCTTTAGCTCGGAAAGATGATCAATAAAAACAACTGGTTTAGGAATTTTAGGAGGCACTCCCCTTCCACTTTTGTGAAGGACCATGACATCGGTGCCGCCGGCTACGATGGCACAGTCTTCTTTATTCAATTGGCTCAAGGTTTCGTCTAAATAGTCAAAACGATACGCGGTTATTTTTTCTGGCATACGACTTCACCTTTTTTCGCTGCCAATTTAACTGCATCCACAATCATATTGTAGCCAGTGCATCGGCATAGATTTCCAGAGATGCCTTCGCGAATTTCCGCGTCTGTTGGATTGAGATGTTCAGATAACAAAGCAGCACTTGCCATGACCATCCCCGGGATACAATAGCCGCACTGCACCCCTCCACACTCGGAAAAGCTCTCATCTAAAATCTTAAATTGTTCTGTTTCCATTAATCCTTCGATCGTTTGAATTTCGGCCCCCGCAATCGCGCCAATCGGAATAAGGCAGCTGTTTTGCAAGGAATTATTTACGAAAATACTGCAGGCTCCGCATTCCCCTTCACCACAGCCTTCCTTTGTTCCGATTAATCCAAACTCTTCCCTTATTAAATCTAGTAATCTTGCAGTGGGAGGAGCATCCGTTTCCACCGTTTTTCCATTAAGAGTAAATTTAATCAACCCTATTCACCAACTTTCGTTCAAGACTTTCCATAATGACTTCCGCTGTAACCGGAATTTGCTGAAAGGAAGTTTGCAGTGCGTCTTCAATCGCCGACTGGACTGCCGGGGCTCCGCCGATTAAAGTCAATTCACCTGCGCCCTTCGCCCCGTACGGGCCATCCGCATATGGGTTATCAAATAGCTTGCTTTCGATTGAAACAACGTCCAATGAAGTCGGAGGTCCATAATCCGATATGCTTTTTTGTTGGATTTTGCCTTGCTTTGTCGTCATCTTTTCCAGATACCCGTATGCTAACCCTTGTGCAAGACCACCATCAATTTGGCCTTTCATAATCCGATCATCGATGGCCTTCCCCACTTCGTAATTTCCGTATACTTTTTCTAACTTTACAATTCCTGTTAACGTATCTACTTCTACTTCCACGAAATTAACGCCCCATGAATAAGCGGGGTAGGCATCTCCGGTGAAGGTTTTTTCGTCCCAAGGAATCATTTCACGGTGAACATAATGCTCAAATACTTCTTGTTCCTCCCCTGACTTCCACTCGGCCTTTAGTTTTTTTGCGGCCCGTTCAAGTAATTTCCCAACAATCATCGTCGTCCTGGAGGCTACGGTTGGACCGGAGTCGGGAACCTCTTTTGTATCGGGATCAGGGTAGGAGACTTGTTCCAACGGGAGGTCGAGTTCTTTGGCGACAATTTTACTCAATGTCGTATAAATTCCCTGTCCCATATCAGAATTTGAGATTTTTAAAAGAACCTTGCCGTCCTTTGATTTAACTAATTTCACCGTTGCTTTAATATGATCTCTTTCGCCGCTGCCTGTAAATCCACAGCCGTGAAGGAACACCGAAGTCCCAATGCCTTTCTTATAGCGCAAGTTTTGTTGATTGAATCGCTGGAACTCCTCTTTTTTCTTGTTGTAATCTGAGGCATCCAACAGGTCTTCAATCATATCTTCCATTAAGATTGGGTCGCGGAAGTTACCTTTTGTGATGGTAGGGTCTCCCTGTTTGACGAGGTATTTTCGCTTATATTCAAGAGGGTCTAGCCCGGCGTGTTTACTAAGATGTCCCATATGACTTTCGATTCCAGCAAAGCTTTGCGGGGCACCAAAGCCTCTGAAGGCACCGTTCGGAACGGTATTGGTTTTTAAAACATGCCCCTTGGCATGAAAATGAGGAATGTTATAAACACCGGCACTATTTAATAATGACCTCTGCAGCACAACAGAACTCAATCCTTCATTTGCCCCGCCATCAAGAAAGACGTCAACACACATGCTCAAAATATTTCCTTCCTTATCAAGGGCAGTTCGATATTTGAATTTGGCCGGATGCCTTTTTGTCGTCACCACCATATCCTCATGGCGGTCGAACACGAGCATGACTGATTTTTTAACAGCATTTGCGGCAATGGCTACGTGACAGGCCATCATCGAAGGAAATTCTTCTTTTCCGCCAAAACCGCCCCCTGTAGGGCTTTGCACCACTCTGACTTCATCGTCGCCACAGGCTAAAGCGCTTAGCAATGCATTTTTTATATAATAAAGAGCTTGCATCGATCCGTGAACGACAATTTCATCATCCTTATAAACGGCAAGCATTCCTTGTGGCTCAAGGTAGACATGCTCCTGATAACCCGTCGTATATTCTTCTTCGACAATATGATGGGCATCTTGCTCGATAGCTGAAATGATATCTAGTTTTTCCCCAAATTCATAGCTAACGAAACTTGCGGAAGATTTCTGATCGATTGCTTCATCCAATGTATAGATAGGCTGGTGTTCTTCAAATTCAACCTTCACTTCATCTCTCAGCCCGTAGAGGGTGTTCAGATCTTTGCCAACGAGCATGAAAATCGGCTCCCCAATATAGTTGACCCACTCATTGGCGAAAATAGGCTGGTCCTGTTTAATAATTTTTACGTAATTCGGACCCGGGATATCCTCTGCCCCAACTACATCATATCCTTCAGGAAGATCTGGCACGTATATGGATTTGATTTTTCCATATGCAATCGGCGACCGATACAAAACACCATAAACCATATTGTCCACTTTCACGTCACTAATATAAGGCAGCTGGCCTGATACTTTATCTTTATGGTCCTTTTTGGGCACTGGAGTGTTTATATCCTTTAGTCTCATTACAGCCACTCCCTTCGATTAAATTTTTTCACCTGAAACATAGATTAATAGAAACCCCTTTCAAAATTTTATATATAAAATGAATTTTATAATTCATTTTTACCCCCATAAAGTTATATGAGACATTTTCGTTTATAATAATCCATGGCTTTTTGGTAATCCTCCGGTGTATCTACATCCATGATTACTCCAGGATCATCTGTATTCACATATTTCCTTTCGTAACTGGCGAGGACCGTACGCAAAATTCCTTTAGAATCGGTATCTATAATTCTCTGTTTCACTTCACTTGACAATTTGATCGGGTGGCCGCCTTTATAGTTAAAGCTGGGAATCACAACGTCCCCTCTTTGCATGGCGATTAGCTGCACGGTCTCTTTCTTAACAAGTGGACAATCCCCCGGTGTTAGAAAGAAGGCTTGGTCGCTTACTTCACGACAGCCCATTTGTATGGAACTGAACATGCCTTGGTCAAAGTTTTCATTGTAAACAAACTTCATCTGGAATGAATAGGCATTTTTATTGCTGATTTTGGTTATTTCCCTTTCGATGATTTCCGCTTGAAACCCCGTTACGATAATGGCCCTGCTGATTAACCCTTCAAATTTAGAAATCGTTTGCTCCAATATCGTCATATGCCCCAGCGGCAAAGTCATTTTATAGGTATTCGCCCGGCTGGAATATCCAGCAGCCAAGATGATTGCTTCTATTTTTGGTCACCTCCATGATAAATACAAACTAGGATGCTGGCGCGAAATAACTTTTTGAATTTTCATATTATTATGATATCATAGACGTATACTATACGAAAAATATATAATTTATATAGAAATCATATATTATTTAAATAGATGGAGAAATAAATGGATATCAAACAATTACGGTATTTTATAGCGATAGCTGAGGAAAAGAATATAACTGCTGCCGCTGCTCGGCTACATATGTCTCAACCGCCTCTTAGTATGCAGCTGAAACAATTAGAAGAAGAGCTTGGTGTTAAATTAATTGAGCGAAATGGCAAGGGTATGGAGTTAACTGATAAAGGAAACGTGCTCTATAAACATGCTTTACTTCTAGTGAACAGTATCCAAGAAATAAAAAATGAATTACAGGAAACAGAAGATGGGAAAAGGGGCGTACTATCTGTAGGGATCAATACCCTATCGGTTACAGGATTTTCAGACATGTTGCAATCCTTCCACAAAAAATATCCGCTTGTTCCATTAAAAATTGTTCAAAATGATTCCCCTCGTTTGGCGGGAATGGTAAAATCAAGAGCCATTGAGATCGCATTTGTACGTCTTGCCATTGACCATCGCGGCTTGACTTATCATCACCTTATTAATGAGAACTTTCTTTTCGTAAGCAGTAAAAAGATAAAGGCAAATATGATCTCTTTGAAAGAGATTTCCCATATGCCCCTTATTATTCCGAGTTCTGAGGGTCTAGGCATCTATAATACAATTTTTGAAGCCTTTTCTAGACAAAAGCTGCAACCATTAATTATTGGTGAATGCTCTGATATGCATGTATTAATGGAGATGGTTAAGGGGGGAATGGGGGTAACCATCGTACCAAAATCTGTATTAGAGGTCTATGGGAACAGTGGTCTCTACTCTACACCAATTAGGGATGCCAATTTAATCTCTTCTTTAGGCGTCATTTGGCTTGAAAATCATTTTGTCTCCGCCTCTGCTAAAAATTTTATAAAGTTAGTAAATGAATACCTATAGACATCCAAAAAAAGGAACTTAGGGCCGCTTCATAATCATATTCTTACTAAAAAAAACAGGATCACTAAAATAATCAGTGATCCTTCGAATTGATCTATTATCAAATACTTGCTTCTGCCGAATGCTGTGGACCCGAGCACTTTTAGATTTTAAGATTAATAAACTTTGGGCTCTGATATTTTTTTACCTGAAACATATCTTTCTTTAATATTTCTATCATCACCAGTATAGATAAATTTTTGTAATCTTTCTTCTACCGTAAATGTTCTAAAAGCAGGGATATTACGATCGTCAATGACAAGAGCGTCAAACTCATAATCTTCTTCAAAACTTCCTACTTTTCCAAAGAATTTACCCCCGCCTTTTGTTGCCAGATAAAATAAATCCGCAGTGCTTAAAGGCTTATCAACTCTATTGCTTTCAATCCATTTGATATTTGCAGCCTGTGCACTACTGGTAATGACGTTCATCATTGATAAACTGTGCCCACCTGATATATCGCTTGCAAGTCCCACAGACACACCTCTTGAAACCAGTCTTCTTATTGGTGCAATACCACTTGATAAATTAAAGTTTGAATTAGGACTATGTGCAACATATAAATCTTTTTTTGCCATAAGTTCAATTTCATCCTCATCAACTAAAATGCAGTGTGCCATTATAGTAGGTACATCTCCAAATAAACCAGCGCCATTATATATTTCAGCGTAATTTTTATACTCAGGATGTAATGATCTTACAAAACTAATTTCACCATAATTCTCACATAAATGAGACTGTACAGGAACATTATATTTTTCAGCTAACTCTCCTAGCCCTTTCAGAAGTTCAAAGCTACAGCTAGGAACAAATCTAGGTGTAACAATTGGCTTTACCAATTCATATTTGTCGGCATATTCTTCTAAGATTTCTTCAGTGTCATTAAGCGAAGCTTCTGTCGTTTCCGTCAAATAATCTGGTGAATTTCTGTTCATATTCACCTTTCCAACATAGGCTCCAAGACCTGAATCTGCGAATAGATCCATCAATAATTTTGTTGTATTTTTATGAATTGTTGCGAAAACACAGGACCTGGTAGTACCGAACCTCCACAGTTCCCTTATTAAGGAAGAATATACCTTTCTAGCATAATGAACATCCGAATATTTCGATTCCTCCGGGAATGTATATGCTTCTAGCCATGGCATTAATTCTTTATCAAGACCTAATCCTAGGTTAGCAAACTGTGGTGCATGTAAATGAAGATCAACAAAACCAGGTATGATTAAAGAATCACCATAGTCTTCTATCCTTATATTCCTATATTTTTCTGTAAGTTCTTTATAAACACCTTTAATACTTTTTCCATGTACCACAATATATCCATCTTCCATTATTTCATATTTGCCGAATTCCTTAGTAAAAATAATATTGCCTTTAACAGCAAAAATTTCTCCCATTAAAAATTCCCCTTTCTAAATTCCCCATTTAAACTTAAAAACGGGTGCTGAACATAAAAAGACTACAAGAATAAACTAAAGCTAATACAACTTAGCTTCAGATTATTCTTGTAGTCAGGTAGTTTACGGCAACCCGGTAGAGACAATTAGACCAAATTTCTAATTGTATACAAGAAAATAGATTTCTTCATTTCAAGAATCTGAGCCGCCTGGATAATTCAGGCGGCTTTTATTCCATTTATTTGAACATAAAATAAATAAGGAAGATCGCAAAGAATAGGTACATGATTGGATTAATTTCCTTGGTTCTTCCCTTCACAATCATGGTGATCGGGTAGAAAATAAAGCCAACGGCAATACCAGTTGCAATGCTGTAAGTAAGCGGCATAGTAATCATGGTTAAAAATGCAGGAACGGCAATTTCGAATTTTTTCCAGTCTATTTCTCCAAGCGATGATGCCATTAATATTCCGACGATAATCAATGCCGGTGCCGTAACAGGTGTTGTAATAACGGATAAAAGCGGGAAGAAAAAGAGTGAAAGAATAAAGCATCCAGCTGTGACCAATGAAGCAAATCCTGTCTTCGCTCCCGATGCTACCCCTGCAGATGATTCAATATAAGAAGTAGTTGTTGAAGTACCCAGCACCGCACCTGCCATTGTGGCAATGGAGTCTGCCAACAACGCTTTGCCGGCATTTGGAAGTTTGTTATCCTTCATTAAGCCCGCTTGGTTGGCAACTGCGACAAGGGTTCCTGCATTATCAAAGAAGTCAACGAATAAGAAAGTAAGAACAATCCCCAGCATGGCGGTTGACCAGAATGAAGGGTCGCCAAAGGCCGAAAATACGGCGCCAAAGGTTGGTTTAATATCTGGCACACCGCCAACCACATGATGCGGAAGGGAAATTTGCCCGAAAATCATTCCAACAACAGCTGTTATAATCATTCCGAAGAATACTGCTGCTTTAACTCCTCTAGTCATCATAATAACCGTAATGAGAATTCCAAAAATCGTTAAAAGTGCAGTCGGGCTGGTTATCTTCCCTAAACCGACCAGCGTAGCGTCATTTTTAACAATAATGCCCGATCCCTGCAAGCCGATAAAGGTAATAAATAAACCAATCCCCGCTCCAACAGCATGCTTTAATTCAACCGGAATCGCGTTGATGATTTTTTCACGAATGCCGGTAAGTGTTAAGAGAAAGAAGAACACACCAGAAATCAATACCGCACCTAGGGCGTGCTGCCAAGGAATGCCGCTTCCCAAAACAACGGTATAGGCAAAGAAAGCATTTAACCCCATCCCCGGTGCCAGCGCTAATGGGTACTTACCGAGCAGTCCCATCACAATCGAGCCAACAGCAGATGCAATTGCCGTAGCCACGAAGACAGCACCATAATCCATTCTTAACGCATCCGGAAAATCCTTAATACTTGCTAAGGAAAGTGTCAGTGGATTGACTACTAAAATATACGCCATCGCTAAAAAAGTGGTTAAGCCGCCAATGAATTCTTGACGATAACTAGTCCCCAATTTTTCAAACTCATAATAACTCTTCATCCCATTTCCCCCTGAAAATTTTTTTCTACTAAAAAAACTCCCCGGCAGCTACCAGTGCGTTTGACTATGGTTCTGTAAATATATTGGAGTGAGTCCCTTCCCATTTAACACTTTGCTCGTAGTCAAGCCCTTTAAGGCGGCTTGGTAGAAACTTTTGGGCCATATCCCCAATATTATACGTTTGATATCTTATCAATGAATCATGTCAGCATCAGGAAAAAGGACGAATATTTTTTGAATTATTTCGGGAAATGTTCTTATTTGCTCCCACTCAATTTTTTCCAGCAGCATGCTCGTATGGTCATACACTATCCGCTAGACGTGAGGGACTTCGTATCCATACGAGATGCAATTGTTTCAAGCACTTCCCAAGATAACACTTAGGATGGATATTTTATCAAATACTTGCTTCTGCCGAATGATCCGGCTTGAGATCTTCTAATATATCAATACTCTTTTGTTCCTCCCTTTTGTTTAAAAATAGATTGAGCCCAATAGCGGTAAAACTACCTATTACGATTCCGTTTTGGAAAATTAAGCGTAATCCCTCTGGTAATTTAGCAAATGCGTCAGGGACAACTGCTGCACCCAGACCAATTCCTACCGAAACAGCTATAATCAGTAGATTTTCATTTTTATGAAAATCGACCCGGGAAAGCATTTTGACCCCAGAAGAAATCACCATACCAAACATCGCAATCATTGCTCCTCCAAGAACAGGATTTGGAATGATGGTTGTAAGCGCTGCCACTTTTGGCACCAATCCTAATATCATCAGGATCACACCAGCGGCAATGACTACATTCAGTGTTTTAATTCTCGTTAGGGCAACCAACCCAACATTTTGGGAAAATGAGGTGTATGGAAAGGAGTTAAAGATTCCTCCAAGAACACCAGCCAAACCTTCCGCCCTCAGTCCTTTTTTGATGTCTTCCGATTCCAGTTTCCTATCGCAGACTTCCCCCAATGCCAGGAATACACCTGTGGATTCGATCATGCTTACAATGGCGACAAGAGTCATGGAAAGAATTGCGGTTACATGGAAAGTGGGAACCCCGAAGTAAAAGGGCTGCACCATGTGAAACCAGGAAGCCTCCCCAACTGGCGACAAATTCACCATTCCCAGACCCGCAGCTGCCAGAGTACCTATAATCATGGATAGCAGAACAGAAACTGCCTTTATGTAGCCTGAACTGTATCGGTTGATTACTATTATCAGGACTAGTGTCAATGCTGCCAGTAATAAATTTCGCGGATTCCCAAAATCAGGTGCCCCTGCTCCACCTGCAACGTTGTTCATCGCCACAGGAATAAGTGATATCCCAATGATCGTTACAACAGCTCCTGTTACGACAGGCGGAAAAAACCTCATTACCTTACTCATAAATTGAGCAAGTATCATAACTATGATCCCGGAGACGATAATGGCACCATAAATGGCGCTAATGCCTTGAAGTTTTCCAATGGCAATCATCGGCCCGACGGCAGTAAAAGTACACCCCAATATAACTGGAAGCTTGATTCCGAAATTCCTTCCTCCAACCACTTGAAGCAATGATGCAATTCCGCAGGTGAACAAGTCGATGGAGATAAGGTAAGCCAATTGCTCCGCGGTCATGCCCACTGCAGGTCCTACAATAAGGGGAACGATTACGGCCCCAGCATACATGGCCAATACATGCTGAAGACCTAAAGTTCCTAGTTTCCATGGAGTTAACTTTTCCACTAATTCTCCTCCCTTGGTAAAAAAATTTCTTTGATCATTGTGACCATTTCCATATCATAGGATTTTAATCCTAAAATTTTTTCTATTTGCGGCATTCCCCCTTTCAAAAAATATAGTTCCGTTTTTTACAAGTCCAAAAGATGCCGTCTAAAATAGCCCCTTCTTGAATGGACGAGGCAACAAACAAGCTTACGGTAAGGTTAAACAAAGGTTTGCGAAAAGCATTGTAGCAGTTATTGAGAAGGTATTTCTGAAATAGCTTTAGAAAGATTCATAGAAGCAAACAATAATTATAAACGTAGTCATCTAATGAAATTTTCCTTTATTTCAGTAAATGGTAGATGCAATGGTCCGGCGAGGATTCTTCATAAAGGATATAATTCTGGTAAATATATTTTTACAAGTTAAAGATAGTGGATATGTATTTATTTGAATATTAGCAATTTTTGTACACCCTTACCAATATTTAATTTGTATGTTTACTATATGACTAACCTAATAATTACTCTTTATTTGTTGTTTTTTTTAAAATCAGTTAATTATTCTTATCACTTTTTATTTTTGTTATAGTCAAACTATTCTAATTTTAGTATCAGGGCATTTACCGTTTGAGCAAAGGTCAATATGAGAGGAATAAAGTTAAATAGTGACCTGCAGAAATATTTAATTAGGTGGAAATAAGAACCCCCGATTCAAATAGGAGAAGCAGTTGAAAAGGTTATGAAGTTTGCCCGCTTTGGAGAATTGGAGGAAATAAAGCTTGAACAAGCTTATGGAAGATATTTATGCGAGGATTTAATCGCAGACCATGATGTACCTCATTTTGATCGTTCTGGGTATGACGGTTTTGCGATTTGTTCAAAGGATTCACTGATTCACTAGCAGCTAGCAGTCACGAACCTGTTGTTTTTGAAGTCATTGAAGAAATCGGTGCTGGTTATGTTGGAACAAAAAAAGTGAAACCATTTCAAGCAGTCCGTATTATGACAGGTGCACAAATGCCAGATCTTTGTGATACTGTTGTCTTACTTGAGTTAACAAGGGAATTTGAGCAAGACGAAAAAAAACACATGGCCATCGATCGTTCATATCAAGCGGGTGACAATGTAACTTTTAGTGGAGAAGATGTAAAAAAAGGAACTATACTAGGCACTTGCCTTTTTTTAGCTCGAAAATGATATTTCATTAAAAGAATGATTCAGCGGTTATGAGTCTCTCATAATTAACACTGCCACAAATTAAGAAAAAAAACAGTGTGAAAAATAGATGAGTTACTATTTTTTCACACTGTCTACATTATTAAAATCATATTACTCTTAATGTTTAGTAAGGAGTTTTTGCACCGAGATATCTAGTCTTCCAATAGGTAGATGTCATATCTGAGATTGTTACACCTGTTGAGGCTGCGCTGATAAATTTGTTGTTTCCTAAATAGATGCCTACATGGGATGGTCCGAGTTTATAGGTTTGAAAGAAAACAAGATCTCCTACGCTTGGCGAAGCCACTGGTGTGGTTGCATCCCATTGTGTTGCAGCAGTCCGTGGTAAGGAGATGCCGACTTTATTAAACACATATACAGTAAAGCCACTGCAATCGAAACCTGCTGGAGTGTTTCCTCCCCATTTATACGGCGAACCAAGATATTTCTTAGCCTCTTCGATCACTCCCTGAACGAGAGAAGCTGATGACGTTGCAGGTTTTTGAGCTGCTTCAGTAGCAGGTGCTGGCTTTTGAACCGGTGCTGCTGGTGTACTGGATGTTGCCGGTGCTTTTTCCTGCGCTGCTGGTGTGCTGGATGTTACCGGCGCTTTTTCCGTCGCTGCTGGTGCACTTGGTGTTACCGGCACTTTTTCTGTCGCTGCTGGTGCACTTGGTGTTACCGGCGCTTTTTCTGTCGCTGCTGGTGCACTTGGTGTTACCGGCGCTTTTTCTGTCGCTGCTGGTGCACTTGGTGTTACCGGTGCCTTTTCCTGCGCTGCTGGTGCACTTGGCGTTACCGGCGCTTTTTCCTGCGTAGCTGGTGTTCTGGATGTTGCCGGTGCTTGTCCGGTTGTTGCTCCAGAAGTTACTGCAGAATTCTCTTCAGCTTTTGGATTAGAAACTCCCTCAGTGGTACCCGTTTCCGGTACTCTTGATGTTGCCTCTGTGCTTTGTGATGATCCTGCATTTGAAGCGGCAGGAGCGCTCGGAGTTGATCCAGCACTTGAAGCTGATGCTATATTTCCAGTTGTAACTGATTCTGATTTCGCAACGGTCGCGGGATTTTCCACACCACTAACCTTTAACGTCTGTCCAGCATAAATCATGTCAGAGGATAACTGGTTTATTGCTTTAAGCTGGGACACTGATAGATTAAACCGGGCTCCGATGACTGAAAGAGAATCTCCTTTTTGAACTTTATAAGAAGAATCATTTGAATTTGTTGCTACAATTTTTAATGACTGTCCAATTCGAATAAAACTTGATGTCATGCCATTCAACCGTTTTAGTTCCTCTACGGTTGTACCATTATCCTTAGCAATTTTCCAAAGACTATCTCCTCGTTTGACTGTGTATGTAAGTGATAGTTTCTGATTGACATAGATGGTATCACTTGAAAGAGAATTCCATTCTTTTAATTGGTTAATAGATACATGATTCGAACTGGCAATTTTCCAAAGGCTGTCACCAGGACGAACCGTATATGCGGGTTCTTGTGCACTTGCTGTGGCCCCAAAAGCAGTAAGGACGAGCCCAGCTGTTGCAGCTGCTGTTACTAGATTTTTCTTCACTGTTTTACTTCCTACCTTTCATTATTTTGCTCCAATAAGACATAATAATGAAATGACCAACAAAATAACATCCACCAAAAGTGGTAGTTCGTTTTTAATCTACTAATATGCATACAAAATTGGTAGAATCTATACTTTTTATTACAAATAGTATTTTAATAATTTCGCAGGGAAAATAATGAAATCAAGGAAATTCTATGTCCGCAGTTTTCCGTCTGTAATATACTTGTAATCATTTTGTAATATTTAATCATATGACAAAATGTGACAACAACCGTTTTCATCAAAGTCAGCTTGTTATTCCTAGGAAGGGATGACTGGTATGGAATACTCTGATTTCTACCAAATTTATCCATACTAATCATTACAAACAAAAAAACTCTAATAGTATTTGATACTGTTAGAGCTTTTTCATCTTAATGTTCTACAGATAAGGATCCGGTTTTATTTTAAGTACTTATAAAATATTTTTTCTAACTGCATTGGAAGACATAATCATCGTAACTAACCTAATTTCTTTTATCTTTAATTGCTTTTCTCTAGAAGGAAGTCGTCTGGATTCAATTCAGGCCCTAACTCATTTTTTAGATATTCTTCATACAATTTATGTAGATATTGTTCTTTACCTAGTTTTGATAATTCACTGTTAACCCAGTCCTTCAATTCCTTATTGCCTTCTTTCACCGCAGGAGCCCAAGGGGTGGGTTCAATTTGTTCTGGAAGTACATGGAACTCTGGATTTTGACGTGCCCAGTAGTAAAGCACCACGTTATCTTGCAAGTATGCATCTGCACGGCCATCTTTTAATGCTTGAAAAGCCTCCGTGTTCATCTCAAATTTAGTTAGCTGAGCGCTTGGGATGTTTTTTGTCAAATATAAGTCCCCTAGTGATCCTTTAACCACCACAACCTTCTTACCAGCTAGGTCCTTCACCGACTTAATACCGCTGTCTTTTCTTGTTAATACTTGAGCTGCTGTTTGAAAGTGCGGGTCGGTAAAATCTACCACTTCCTCACGTTCTTTCGTTACCGACATTGTCGCAAGAATGATATCTACTTTATTGGATTGAAGATAAGGAACTCGATTGGGACCCGATACCGGAACCAACTCGATTTTGGACTCATCCCCTAGTAAATCCTTTGCAAAGCGCTTGGCCAGTTCGATTTCAAATCCAACTGTTTCACCTTTTTCGTTAACCGAACCAAATGGGGGAAAATCAGTCTTTACTCCGACGATTAATTTACCTCGATCCTTGATCTTTTGAATCTCACTGCTCGCTTCTGCCTTAGATGCTTCTTTTTTATTTCCATCGCCTGTCGTTTCGGTAGAACCGCAACCTGCTAACAAAATGAATACCATAATACTAAAGAATACTAATGTTCCAAATTTTTTCATCCTAATTCTCTCCCTCTCTCTACTTCTAAATAGAAAAATTGATCTAAAAATTGTTTTGCTCTCTTTGTTTTCGGTGATGAGAAGAATACCTCTGGCTCCCCTACTTCGCTAATTCTTCCCTGATCCATAAAGACAATTTTATCGGCAATAGCTCTCGCAAATCCCATCTCATGTGTAACCATTAGCATGGTCATGCCTTCTTCTGCTAAAGATAGGATCACTTCCAGAACTTCTTTCACCATTTCCGGGTCTAAAGCAGCCGTCACTTCATCAAATAACATGACTTCGGGATTCATACAAAGAGCCCGAACAATAGCAATCCGTTGCTGCTGTCCGCCGGAAAGCTGACTTGGATAGACATCTTTTTTCTCTAGGAGTCCCACTCTTTTTAATAATCGTTCTGCTTGAGCAATGGCTTCGGCCTTAGCCCGTTTTTGAACCTGAATGGGTCCCAACAAAATATTCTCCATGACGGTCATGTGGGGAAACAAGTGATAGCTTTGAAAGACCATTCCAATCCGCTGCCTCATTTCCTTCCAAGGTGCAGAGTTTGTCCCTAGCTCTAGATTATGAAAATGGACCGAACCTGATTGAAACTCTTCTATCCCGTTTAAGCAACGCAACAAGGTACTTTTTCCACAGCCACTTGGACCGATAATCACCACCACCTCCCCTTTCTTAACCTGAAGGTTGATATTTGTTAATACTTGATGTTTCCCAAAAGATTTTGTTAAATTATTTAATTTCAAAAGGGGTTCCTGCACACCATTTCCTCCTTTAGGCATAACGCCATTTCCTCTCTAACTTTTTTGACCATAAGGACAATGGGTAACATATTAAGAAATAAAGAATAAATAGAGTCGTATACATCAGGACTGATTGACCCGTTCGTTCAATGATCTGCTGCCCAACCTTGATCATTTCAATCACACCAATTAGTACAGACAAGGATGTTGATTTAATGATTCTTGTAAAAATGTTCATTACAGGCGGTACCATCCTTCTTAAAGCTTGCGGAATAAGAATGAACCGATATAGTTGATAGCTGCTTAAACCAATACTATTTCCTGCCTCCGTCTGCCCCTTGGGAAGGGACTGAACGGCTCCTCTTACAATTTCCCCCACCTCTGCAATTCCCCAAAGAGAAAGAGCCAGGACAGCAGCGAAAATACTCGAGACCTCTACTCCCCACAAAATGGGAAGTCCAAAGTAAAAGAAAAACATGAAGACAAGAACGGGAATAGCACGGAATATTTCAATATATCCCCGAGTTATGATTCTTAGCCACCGAAAAGGAATGGTTCGCAAAATCCCAAAAAGAAGCCCTCCTAAACTGCTAAACAATAAAGAATACACAGCAACTAATAGCGTTTGCTTAACACCTTGCCAAAGTAACGGGAGAGACTCCAGATACGCACTAAGCTCGAAGTTGTCCATAACTCATTTTCCTTTCCAAAATAGATAACAAGCCGGATAGAGGCAAAATGAGCAACAGGTAAAATGCTGCTAATAAGGTAAACATCTCAAACGTTTTATAATAAGTTGCAATTAAGTCCGTTGTCGTATAGAGAAGTTCAGGCACAGCAACGGCAGAAACAATAGAAGTTTCCTTCAATAAAAAAATACAATTCCCAACCAGGGCCGTAATAGATATATTGATTGTTTGAGGAAATAGGACAAAGCGAAATAACTGCCATTTTGATAAACCGATAGATAAACCCGACTCTACTTGACTCTTATGGATTGCTTCTAACCCTGAACGAAACACTTCCGTCATATATCCTCCACCAAGAAATGTCATAGCTAAAATAGCTGTCGATATCCCCGAAAGCTTTACTCCAAATGCAGGAAGAGCGAAGTAAAGAAAGAATAGTTGAATTAACAATGGGGTATTTCTAGCAAGTTCAACATACAGCTGGATACCTCTTTTTACCCATCGGTTCCCATAGAAATAAAACATCGTGCTTACACTTCCGACTAATATTGAAGTGAGAATGACAGTGAAACCAATTTTCAGGGTTACCCATGCTCCCTCTATAAAACGAGGCACTTGTTCTAGCATGAATGTCGTATCAAACATCAACTTAATTGTCACCCTTTCTTTTTAAATGAAGTAGTCAATGAACCGCAAAATAGTAAAATACGAATCTAAAAAACAGAAAAGGCCCTTCTTTGCCATAATAAATAGAATACATATCTACTCATTATGAGAAATAAGGGCCTTCAGTGGACTGATTGGCAAATTCTTATCCATATTTTTACACAAAGCGATTATATAACCAACTATTCCTACCTGTCAACTGTGATTTATAAAAAAAGAAATCTAACATAATCTAGCCTTCATTTAATGCCTTTTGTACAGCTGCATAAGCATGGATATAGGTCGTATCAAACAGAGGGACCCCTAGGACATCCTCGTCTTTTATTAATAATGTAATTTCCGTACAACCTAGAATAATCCCTTCGGCTCCTTGATTATTTAACTTTCTAATTACTTCTTTATACTTTTCTCTGGATGTATCGTGGATCTGTCCGATACATAATTCATTATAGATGATATCATTCATTACCATTTGATCTTCTTTTTCTGGAACTAAAATGTCCAGTCCATAATAATCTCTTAATCTTCCAAGATAAAAATCATTCGTCATCGTAACAGATGTCCCCAGGAAGCCCGCCTTCTTTATACCAGCCGCCACAATTTGCTTGGCCGTTTCATCAAGGATATGAAGAAATGGGACATGAACTGCATCCATTATTTGGTCCGCAACCTTGTGCATCGTATTAGAACAAAGCATGATAAAATCACAACCAGATTTCTCCAACAACTGGGCCTTCTCTGACAAAATGGCCCCAATTTTATCCCATTGCTCTTTTTCTTTATACTTTAGAATCTCTTCCCTATCTACACTATACAAAATTAATTCTACCTGAGCATATCTTCCTTTTTGAACTTTCGCCAACCTATTCATAATCCGATAATACTCTAATGTAGATTCCCAACTTAATCCACCGATCATGCCTATTTTCTTCATCATTTAGCCTCTCATCTATAATTCCGGGGACACTATAAGAAAATGCGTGTGGAATAATCGCATTACTTTCCAATCAAATGACTTGTTCCACGCCGCCCACTAACCATTAAAAATTGACAAAAATTTCTTGGCCGGGTTGTAGAGTTTCTACATCTTCAATTTCAACCGTTTCAGGATATTTGAGACCTAAACCTGTATTGAGACACACAACATGCTCATCTGCTTGTATCCAGCCTTGTTCACGTAAGCTCTTAGCAGCGGCAAAGGTTGCTGCTCCTTCTGGACAAATGAAGTTTCCTTCTAATGAGGCTACTAGCTTTTGCGCCTTTAATAATTCCTCTTCTGAAATGGCAATTGCACATCCTTCAGTTGCATAAATCCCTTCTAGGACTAAGAAATCACCTAAAGCTTTAGGGACATTGATACCAAATGCACATGTCTTCGAATTCTCAAAGAATTTGGATTCCTTTTCACCTTTTTTCCATGCTTCTACAATTGGTGCACAACCCTCTGCCTGAACGGCTACTAATCGAGGGAGTTTCCCCTCCACTATCCATCCTAATTGTTGTAACTCAAGAATGGCTTTATATATTCCAATGATACCTACTCCGCCACCCGTTGGATACAAAATAACATCTGGTACCTTCCATCCAAATTGTTCGACAATCTCGTAGCCCATCGTCTTTTTACCCTCAATACGATAGGGCTCTTTCAGTGTAGAAGCGTCATATACTCCATGGTTTTGAACTAAATTGCCAACGACCTTACCTGCATCACTAATCAAACCGTTGATTAAATGCAAGTCGCCGCCAGCAATATACACCTCTTTACGAGTAATTTGCGGGGCATCTAAAGGCATCACAATCGTAGCTTTAATATTTGCTTTTGCGGCATATAACGCCCAAGCTGCACCTGCGTTGCCATTTGTTGGCATAGCTAATTGTTTAACACCTAATTCTTTGGCCTTTGAAATACCAACACTGGCACCCCGAGTTTTAAAAGAACCTGTTGGAATGACACCTTCATCTTTTATGTATAAATTAGTTAACCCGTACTCCGCACCTAGAGATGGGAGTTTCTCAAACGGTGTCATTCCCTCGCCGAGCGTTACGACATTCTCCTCGTCATGAACAGGCAGCAACTCATGATAACGCCATAAGCTATTGGGGCGATTGGCAATTTCCTCACGTGACACATTTTCTTTTACTTTCTCTAAGTCATAGCGCACTAATAGCGGTGAACCACAGGTACATAATTGATTTATTTCTTTCTCATCGTACGTTTCGCCGCATTTTGGGCACTCTAAATGAGAAATATAGCTGAAAACGCTCATTTCTTCTCCTCCTAAAAATAAAAGACCACAATCCTTCACCTTTTAAAAGGTGAAGAATTGTAGTCTTTGGTAGTCCAATCGACAAATATATTATTAAACTAATTAATATAATAGTCTCACTTATCCGATAAGTCAACTATGAATTAAAAAAATCATAGTTGTTGCCGATAGGAATTATTACAGGAGTAAATCCGACAATTTCCCGCAAAATAATTAATAATAGAGGTTATTTTATTGATGATCAGGTTCTCAATTTACACTATTTAAAGTCTAACTCGATAAAAGTAAAGTTATAATTTATTATTGTAAATGTATTACGTTACTTACCTTTTTTTGCAAAAAAATAGGTGGTGATACGCTGGTGAGAATTTGTAATCACTAAACAGCATCCATGGTTATTTCCTGCAAAAAGTAAAACCATTAATAAAATGGAAGGAAGTTGGATTGTATGGGCGTTCAAAACATTTTTGTGAATTTGCCAGTTAAAAACCTGGAACGAACAATGGAGTTTTTTTCAAAGGTAGGTTTTGAGTTCAATCCCCAGTTCACCAATGAATCAGCCGCTTGCATGGTAATTGGCCAGAATATCTATGCCATGCTTTTAGTTGAGCAGTATTTTAAATCTTTTACAAAAAGGGAAATTCCCGATACGGAAAAAAATTCAGCAGCTATTGTCGCTTTGTCCGTTGAAAGCAGGCAAGAGGTGGATGAAATCGCAGACAAGGCATTGGCAGCCGGAGCAACACTTACAAACGATCCTCAGGACCATGGCTTCATGTACTCACGAAGCTTCGCCGACCTTGACGGCCATCTATGGGAAGTATTTTTCATGGAAGCATCCCATGTAGAAAATAGTTGATTTTCTAAATCAACCCTACAAAAAATATTAAGTACTTATAAACTAAAAGGCACAATTCCGTAACAAGAATTGTGCCTTTTAGTTATATTAAAGGTTAGTTTATTGAATAGTAGTGAAGAAAAACGTTTTTAGATATCTAGAAAACACTTGATCAAGGGTGGTATACATGCCCGGCACATCCTGTTCAAGGCATTATAGGTTATCCGCACCTGTTTAACCAAGCAGTTATTAAACATGTTGTCATCTTTTCTGTACCAGTCCAAGTGCCCACATCTGAAATTTAGCCTCCCGCTTACTTCTTCTTATGCACTCATCCCAACCCATGTTGAAGATCCTCATCAATCAGATACTCAAAGCAATCCAGCAAACTTCCGCCGGATATCACGCACTTTGTTTAGTGCTCTACTCACGACTCTTGTATAAATATCGTTCCTTTAGATAATAGCAGCGCTAAACGAAAAGAATAATTTTTTCTGTCAGGATGTGTTTGTTATAGTAAATATAGAACAGTTCTGTTATACTAAGTATAGAACAAAGAAGGATGGAGATGTTTGAATGGTGATCCTAGATCCCGAATCCAATATTCCGTTATATATGCAGCTTCGAACTCAAATAATTGAATCTATTGTACGCGGAAATTTATCAAAGGGTGATACACTACCTTCTGTTCGAGGGTTAGCTGGTGATTTAGGCATTAACATGCACACTGTCAATAAAAGCTATCATGAACTTGAGGCCAAGGGAATCATTGAAATTGTTCCAAAAAAAGGAGCAGTTATTATTGCAGATATAGAGAAAGGACCTTCAAAAACACAGCGTGAGGACATTACTGAAGAGTTAAGACCCGCCATAGCTGAAGCGCTCGTACATGGCATGAAGGAAGAAGATCTGTATCAGTTAATTTCAGATATTATTTTAAAAATGAAGGAGGTGTGATCAAATGGAATTTGCGATATTATTTATTACCATAATTTTCATAAGTGTGTTTCAAATTTTTATTCCATTTATCGCAAAACGGACAGTTGTTTTTGGGGTTTCAATCCCTTATGAGCAAATAAAGAATCCTAAAGTGATGAAGTACAAGAAGATTTATACCATTATTACATCAATTATGGCACTCATTGTTTTGGGGGGATTTTTCTTTTGGAATCAGGGACAGAACGTGAATGAGACGCAACTGGCTCTGGCAGGTATAATGATCCCATTTATTTTGCTGCTTGTTGGTTTAGCATTATATTTATATTTTCACTTTACAATATCAAAGTTAAAAAAGTCCCAAAATTGGTACCGGGAAGTGAAACAGGTTTATTATGCTGACCTGGCTATTCGTTCAAAGGATGAGATGCTTGCCCCCTTTGCTCATCTCATGCCCATCATCATTTCAGCAGGTTTGGTCATTTTAACAGTGAATGTATATGACCATTTGCCCAGCCAAATTCCAACACATTGGGGACCTAATGGTCAAGCAGATGTGTATAGTAATAAAAGCTGGATGACTGTGCTTGGCCTGCCCATCATTTTAATCATTATGCAACTAATGTTCTTTGCCATAAACCTTTTTACAAAGAAATCAGGCATTAAAATAAATCCCGGTAATGCTACGTCATCAAAATTACGTCAGCTTCGTCTTCGTAAATACACAAGCTGGTTCTTATTTGTTGTTAATATATTAATCTCTCTGCTTTTTGCCATTTTACAGCTAAATCTTATTTATGAAAACGTAGTTAATGAAACCTTTATGATGATTTTACCTTTAGGTTTCATGGTCATCACCCTGGCAGGGACAATTTGGTTAGCAGTGAAAGTTGGCAGCGTGGACTCAGACTTTGATGGCAAGCCAATCATTGAAAATACTAATAAAGTTGATGGAATAGATGAAGATAAATATTGGAAAGGCGGGCTATTCTATTACAACCGCAACGATCCTTCTGTATTTGTAGAGAAACGGTTTGGCATTGGCTATACATTAAATTTTGCTAATCCGATCGGATATTTAATTATCATTCTTCCAATTGTTTTGATTAGCATTCTTCCGTTCCTTTTCAATAAATAAAACTCCCACCCCATTTTGTGGAATAAAAAAAGAAATTATTAAGGAGGCAAAGAAATTGATCTCACAAATAAACTGGCTTTTGGTCGCTCCAATCATTGTCATTCAGGTTATCTTAATGATTATTGCGTTGGTCGATCTCTTTAAAACCGAGAAGATAAATGGACCAAAATGGCTGTGGGTACTTATTATTCTTTTTATCAATATTCTTGGTCCCATTTTGTATTTTATCATAGGAAAAAAGCATGCATAAACTATGCTCCTAAAAAGGTGTGAGAAAGATGAAGCTGATGGAAGTAAGTTCATTAACTAAGTCATTTGGCAAGCATGTGGCCGTTAACAATTTGTCTTTTTCAATCGAGGAAGGACACTGTGTAGCACTGCTCGGCCCAAATGGCGCAGGAAAGACGACAACGATGGAAATGCTCGCAAGCCTGCAAAAACCAACAAACGGATCGGTCTCGTTTTTAGGCGTTGAAAAAGGGGATTACCGGGAATCTATCGGCTACCTGCCCCAGCATCCGGTCTTTTTCTCTTGGATGAATGCCATGGAGTACCTCGTGTTTATGGGTGAACTTTCCGGACTGTCTAAGGCCAAGGCCTCGACGCGTGCTGATGAGTTACTTGAACTGTTGGGAATTGCCGATGCTAGAAAGCGCAAAATCGGCGGGTACTCAGGGGGGATGAAGCAGCGTCTTGGAATCGCACAGGCACTGATTCATGAACCAAAATTGCTAATGCTGGATGAACCGGTTTCAGCACTTGACCCGGTCGGACGCAGGGAAATGCTTGAATTGATGAAAATGCTGAAAGAAACAACGACGATTCTATTTTCGACTCATATCCTTCATGATGCTGAGGAGGTTTGTGATGATATCATTATGATCCATAAAGGTGAGCTAGCCATCACAGGCTCTCTTTCAGAACTGCGCCGAAGGCATCAGGAAGATGTCATTATCATTTCAGCGGATGGAAATCTGGATGAATGGCCCCGAAGCATCGAGAATTGGAATGTGGTCTCTAAAGTGATCGTAAATAATGCTACTATTAAAATTTATGTAAAAAATGCCGAAGTCGCAAGAAACCAGCTTTTAGTTGAAATAGCCGAAAGGCAGCTGCCAATCACGAGCTTCACAGTGGGGCAAACCAGCCTTGAGGATCTGTTCATGAAGGTGGTGGGAAAATGAACAAGTGGTTCGTTCTTTTTCGGAAAGAATGGCTGGAGATGAGCCGCAATTATAAAGTGATCTGGATTCCACTCGTTTTTGTGTTGTTTGGACTCCTGCAGCCGGTAACAAGTTACTATATGCCGGAAATCTTGAAAAATGCAAGTAACCTGCCGAAAGGGGCCGTCATTAAAATCCCGCTGCCTTCTAGCGGAGAGGTCCTCGCACAAACTTTAGGACAGTTTAACCAGATGGGGATTCTCGTTCTTGTTCTTGCCTTTATGGGCATAGTTTCCTCTGAACAGAGAAGCGGGATGATGAAAGCGATCCTGGTAAAACCTGTCGGCTATTCGTCGTATATCACCGCTAAATGGATGAGTGCGGTACTGCTTAGCGGCGGAGCAATCTTCCTTGGCATGCTGGCTTCATGGTATTATACAATACTATTAATTGGTGACTTCCCATTTATGAATATAGTTAAGGGGATCGGTCTCTATTTCATATGGATACTGTTTTTAATAACATTCACTGTTTGTCTTAGCAGCTTTTTGAAAAGCAGCGGGCTTGTGGCAGCATTTACACTGTTATTGAGTATTCTTTTGACACTTTTAACATCGCTTCTCAAGAAATGGATGGAATGGAGCCCAGCCCAGCTGACAAATGCCGCCACTTCCCTATTTACAGAAGGGAAGATAGAGGGCCCATTCTTACTCCCGCTTCTGATGACCGTCATTCTTACCGCCCTTTTCTTATATCTCGCAGCCACCCGTAAATCAAGTGTATAACGGCTCGGATAACCTTTTCAAAAAATAAACGGCTGCTCTAGGAAATGAAAGATTAAAAAATTAGGTTGTCCTCACATTTAGGGCAACCTTTCGCATCTCATTTACTTATGATCCGGTTCACCGTAATGTATCTAAATTAGGATTTATTTTAGAAATTAATAAAGACTTATTTACAGACAATCACTTCACGAGTAAATGACCCTTTTTTAACAATTGCGCGGTCAATCATAGAAAACCCCGCATTAATGAGGACTTCATCGATAAATTCAACCGTCACTACTACGACTTTCTTAGCAATCCTGCGTGCACATTGGAGGATTTCGAACTGCTCATCAGGCGATATGACAGAACACAAATTGTAGGGTAAATCGATAATCGCTACATCATATTGATTGGTGACATGTCGGATATCTGCCAATTTCACTTCTCCAGAAAGCCCAAAATGTGCGATATTCTCTCTAGCTCCATTAAGAATTAGAGGATTTCTATCGCTCCCAACTATATCAATTCCCATCGATAACGCCTCTACTAGTACGGTCCCAATCCCACAGCAAGGGTCAATGGCCTTTATCCCGCTTGGGTCTGGAATGGCAATATTGACAATCGCTCTTGCCACACGTGTGTTAAGCGCGGTGGAATAACTATGCGGTTTCTGTTGATGCCGAAACCAAACAGACTCACTTTCCATATATTCGCCGAAAACCCATCTTCCGTTTATATTCATAACACCAAATAATCGCTTCGGATGATGAAGATCAGCCTCACCTTGAATATATAATCCGATTTCCTTCTCAATTGCCCGTCGGTATTCAATGCCTTTCTCTTGATTTTTGGCCTGCCCGCCAGTTTTTACATAATACACTTTAAATGTTTCCCCAGTTACTTGTAGGGCTGCTACTTGTTCGATGAGATGTTGAAGACTGTGCCCCCCATAAATGACAGCAAGTCTTTCCTTAATAAACGGACTCCGACTTGGGTCAATTTTCACGTGGGATTCTAAGATGTTTGCTTGTGACTCCTTCCCAAATAATGAGCGCATTTCCAAAGCACACAATGGACGTTCATCCTCATAACAGGCGTAAGTATATATAAAGGTCGTTAGTTCTTCGTGTCTACGATCCACTCGTTCCCATCCTTCAATCTATCCAATAATAAAAGGCAATAAGTATGCTTTTATTTAACAGTACTATCGCCTTTCTTAATAAAGTTTTACCTAAAAAACACTTTGTCTATATTGTACTTCGACTTGAGTTCATTAATGATATACGTTTCGTATATTTCTCTATTTACAGGGTCTTCAATCACACAAACTTCAATCTTAGTGACTTCATCTCTATGCATTTTGATTGGAGATACCGTATCCTCAAAATGCTTTTTAATTCTTGGTCTCAACTTCCTTGCTTTACCAACGAATAATAGTTCTTGTTTATTGTTATAGAACATAAAAATACCGCCCTTATCTCTAGCGATAAGATGAAAATCAATAAACCCATATATATTACTCAATTCAGGATTATTCTGTTTGGTAATGGTCACACTTGGCTTTGGAATAGTTATGTTGATCACTATATGCACTTCCTCTTTTTATATCTCTTAAGATGTTATCATAACCGGAATTAAATTACCTCATTTACTATGGTACGGTTCACCTCACCTAAATAAGTGGCGGTTTTTGGAAAAAACAAGAAGACACCCATAATGGGTGCCATTTAAATTTTAACTCTCTTAAAAAACTTGATGTAAATTGTTTGCTGTTTATTTGTGTAAGGAAACTATTAATGAGGCGTTTGTTCCTTAAATATAATGACAGGGTTTCATCTGTGCGTTCCCATGGGAAAATTCCAGTGGTATAGATTCTTTTTATTTCAGCATTTTCCCAATTCTTTCGTATTCTTTTCTAATTATTAAAACCTTTTATTACTTATACGAATAAAACCCTTGTCCCGTCTTCTTACCCAGTTTGCCAGCCTCGACCATCCGTCTCAGCAGAGGGCAAGGTCGATATTTGGAATCATTAAAACCCTCATATAGGCTCTCTAATGTAAATAGAAGGACATCTAATCCGACATTATCGGCTAATTTAAGTGGACCAATGGGATGATTTGCTCCTAATTCCAATCCTCGATCTACTTGTTCTGGATCATTCCCTTCCATGACCAAATAAGCTGCTTCATTCAGCATCGGAACTAGCACACGGTTTACAGTAAACCCAGGAAAATCCTTGGCGATAATAGTGGTTTTACCCATTTTTTCTCCAAAAACCTTTACTTTTTGCAAAGTTTCTTCTGAAGTACTTAGTGAATAAACCAATTCAAGCAACTTCATGACAGGAACGGGACTGAAAAAATGCAGTCCAACCACTTTATCTGGACGTTCGGTTACCCCACCTATGGCTGCAATGGACAATGAAGATGTGTTGCTGGCTAGAATGGCTTCTTTATTAATCACTTGGTCCAACTCCCGGAAAACAGCCTGCTTAAGGGCTAACTTTTCTGGTACTGCTTCAATAACTAAATTCGCCTCTTTTCCAGCCTCAAGTTTAGTCGAACTTTGAATCTTATCCCAAACATTAGCTGCTTCCTCTTCTTTCCATGTTCCTTTTTTAATAAGGGATGATACTGTTTTTTTCATCCTGTCCATACCTAGTTGCAAATCTGATTCCGATCTTTCCACCACAGTTACATTAAAACCTGCTTTTGCTGAAACAAGGGCAATGCCACTACCCATCAAACCTGAACCTATCACAAGTATTTTTTCCATTGTTATATCCCTTTCTAATCTCGTTCCATAATTATGGTTGTACCCTGTCCACTACCCACAAAGATCGTAGACTTCTCTAAAATTCACCAATTGCACTTCTTGCGGCTGCAACAATATAGACCTCTCTCATGTTTTAAACTCCTCGAATTTCATATTGTCATCGTTCATAATACTTTTATGGTAATTACTTTAGAAAGTGGTAAACATTTCAACGGTGGAGCATTATTTTTGTATTTCTATTTATATTGTTAAAAAACATGCCAAGGGTAAGATTGAAAAATCCCTTGACATGTTTTTTAAATACCAAACTTGTGGATAACAAATTTAATTGTTATCGCGCAAGTTCAGCTCGAAGCAGTTTTGTGGCTTCATAATCTACTTCAAGCCCTTCCGGGTCATTGAGTGGATCGCCAATAATTACGACCCCGTAATCTTTTTTTGCTCCTTCAATGGTCACGTATTCGTCGCGAACGTCGTTTTTGACCTTTTCAGGATCTCGTTCCAATGGATTGCCCCATCCACCGCCAGAATTTACAATATAACGGAAAAGTGAACTGGACTTTGTATGCCAAACCGGATTTTTTGCGAAGTAAAAATATTCACCATTCATGTCCAATGTTTTTGTGTCCTGATCTAATAAACCGGCAATCGGTGTTGAGTTGCGGTAGGCCCCTTGGTTCAAATCATAGAGCTGCTCTGGTTTGCTGATATTCAACTGGTCAGGACCCCACATCCATACGGCACCGGAACTACCATCCTTTCCACCATTTACACCAAACCCGCTTGGCCGTTTGAAATGCAATGGCATGGAGTAATGCTCTGCTTCAGTCAGCCAATAGGTGTCTTTCAAAACACTGGCTCCGCCCCGATGTTGCCCCGCTCCTGCGGTATCCGCAACATATTCTTTTCTCAAAACGATAGCCGGTATCTCCATTTCAATAGACTCAATTGCAGGATCCAGACTGTTACACAATGGAACGACACTATAACTGTCACCATCTCCAGCTTTTGTTGCGCCCCAAGCGCCATGTTCACCGCCGCATTGGGCCGACGTTACCCATGGTGTCCCATCGGGCCAACGCCCGTTGGCATTGTGGATATTAAGAGAAAACACATCGCCCGATACAGCGTTTTCCCCCAGTACATCCTTCAACGCACGGTAAATTGAATGAAGTATTAAAGCTGAAGCCTCAAAATACATCATGATGGCTCCATCGGGTGGCATAGCGCTAACGATAGTAGCGTCAGGCAAGACAAGGTCGATATTGCGCATTCCCCCGGAAGTGAAGCGGGAATTAGAATCGAGCAAAAATTGGAGAGCTACGGCGACTGCACATTTCGCATCCAAATACCCACAATTGATGGAAGTGCGAGCTTGACGCGAGGAACCACTCAAATCCACTTCCATTCTGCCGCCTTTAACCGTTATTTTAGTCCTTACACGAAATTCTTCAGAATCATCCATTCCATCACAATCGATATAATCTTCCCCTTCATAAACGCCATCCGCAATGTTTTCGATTGCTCTTTGCATGGATTCAGCAGAAATATCGACGGCGTATTGAATAGCGCCTAAATAGGCTTCCAAACCGTAGCGGTCGATGGTTTCGATAATCAACTTTTCTCCTAACTTTAAATTCTCGTAAATTGACATCATATCCGGTTTCATCGTGCTGCCGAACCGGGCATTATCAAAAATTAAATTCCACGATTGTTTACAAGGTTTATCTTTGTGATATAACAATTGAGGGCTTATAACCAACCCATTTTCATAAACGTTTTTCTTTGTTCCACTGAAACCGGCAGGAACCACTCCACCCATATCCAACATATGGGCCTGTAAGTTGACAAAACTCACTAACTGGTTCTTTCCATTCACCTTATAAAAAATAGGGCGGATAAAACATAGATCATTGACATGTGTCCCGATCCGGTACGGATCATTAGCAATCAATACATCCCCTGGTTCCAAATTATCTCGACCGTATTCTTCCACCGTGTTTCGGATGGCTTCAGGCATTGTTCCACTAAACAAAATTAAGCTGTTACTGCACGCCGGCATTGGGTAGTCCTGCTCAGGTGACCCCGAGATGGTTGCGGCAAAATCAAACCAATCGCGCAGAATCACCGAAAAAGCCGTTGTTAGTAATCCGGAACACATATGTTCAACGATATAGCGCAGTTTGGTGGAAATAACCATTGCTGTGAAGCGGTCACAACCATATCTTTCTTCAAATTGGGCATCTGAAAGATCACGTATTAATATACTTCTTTGCATCAAACTCTCAGCCATCTTGATTCCTCCCTAGAAATTCAGATTTCACGACGGATTATTGCAATCATTCAAATTACAAATTTGTAACCTTTGTAATGGTAATTTCACCGTATTTCCCTACTTCCGCTTTCTGATCGCTCTGAACAAATATTGTAGACATTGACTCGCGGATAATAGCGGGACCATGGACGACATCTCCATATAATAATTCATTCCTCGAATATATATTCGCTGTGATTGGCTCATCGGTTATATAATGTAGCTCTACTTGACTTTCAGGGATTAATGGGCTAGATGTCCTTGACGGTAACACCGGGTAACTCACCTTTTCTGTTGGAATGACAATCTGTAGTCTGAATGTTGCCCCGACCACTGGTAAACTTTCAAAGCGGTTGCCCCAAGCTTGTTCGTAAGCATCATGAAAATTGGAAATCATCGTATGAATGGTATCACTTGTAATTTCGCCATCTGGGATATTTACAAAAGGTGTTTCCCATGTTTGCCCGGTCAGGTGGCCGTCAAAGGTACGGACGATTCTGATCTTACTCAAATCGTGTGAGACTTTTGAAACTAATTTTTCTTCCATTGTCTTATATAGGTTGTTAATTTTTTCGGCTGCCTCTTCATTAAGGGGTAAATAAACGGAACAATTGTCACTGAAGACAAGATCCGAGCTCAATAAGCCAAGCGCCGAAAATAAACCGTGATAGGGAGGAACCACAACGCTCTTGGCGCCGACCTGGTTCAACACAGCAGGCAATAACATCGGGCCGGCGGCACCGTATGCAATCAGACTATAATCACGTGGATCGATGGCGTGTTTAATGGAGATATTCACAATCCCTTCGCTGATTTCGCTTAAGCCTAAGTTGTAGGCGTACTTGATGCGTTTGTCCAAATCAAGATTCGTTTCCAACGATTCAAATGCCCTTTGTGCCAAATCATGATCTAGGTGAATCCGTCCTCCTAACGGAGAATCGGCGCTAAGGATTCCAATCATTAGGCAAGCGTCAGACATGGTCGGCTTAGTTCCCCCTCTCCCATAACAGGCAGGACCCGGGAGGCTTCCGGCGCTTTCAGGACCGACCTTTAGCTCACCTGTAGAGGGGTCAATTTTAATAATACTCCCACCGCCTGCCCCAATACTGTGAATCTCATTCGTCAAAGTATTCACAATTAAGTCATGTTCCAGCTGAAAATCCGTTGTTACCGTCGGTTTTCCGTTTTTAACGATACTAATATCGGTAGATGTTCCTCCAATATCTGCGCAGATAATATTATCTTGTCCAATCAAACTGCCAAAATAGGCGCTTGAAACCGTTCCCCCGGCTGGACCGGAAAAGACAATTTTATGTGGTCGCTCCAATGCAAAATCGGAAGGGGATAGATTCGCTGCGCAGTCGGCAAAATTAATTTCTCCCTTAAAACCCTTATCCCGCAATCCACTGATAAGATCTTGCGAGTACTTGCCATAAACAATTTTCATCATAACGTCAATGACGGTTGTTGATGAACGGGCAAACTCCTTTGCAAGAGGCGATGTTTCAGATGAAATGGAACATGGAATATCCCCTAATACCTCCTTAACTAGCTTCAATAAACGCTTCTCATGTTGAGGATTGACGTAGCTGTTAATTAAACAGATCGCTACACCTTCAACGTTGGATTTTTTCAAGACTTCAAGTTGTTCACGGGCTTGTTCCTCATCTAAAGGGATAAAGACTTCGCCGTTGCTTTTAATACGTTCACGAATTCCACGCCGTAAATAACGAGGAACCAACGGTCTGGAAGCATCCCCAAATGACCTTCTCCAATGAGGATCCGTCTGAGCTTCAAGTGGCCGCATAGCGCGCCCACCATCCAAAATATCCCGATGCCCCAGAGTGGTTAAAAAGGCAACTTTAGGTAGATTGCGTGTCAAAACAGCATTTAGTCCAGTTGTGGCAGAATGGTTAAATACTTCCATATCCTTCAACCCCACCAATTCTGACCCCTCAATTACAGGCAGTTCCCTTTTTTCAGGGTTTGTAGGAACCTTTACTGCCGTTATTTTGCCGTCTTTTACAGCGATTACATCAGTGAAAGTTCCCCCAACATCGATTCCAATCATTCCACTCATACTTCCAGCTCCTCCCATTCTTTCATTCTTAAATTTCAAGGTTTATGCAACATTCCCATTTAGCAGGATGTAAGATTCAAAGTGATTCTGTCAATGTCCTTATCGAACCAAATAAAGCCCACTTTTCCCTTTTGATTGAGCACAGGCAGGTCTGGCACTTTTCCACTTTCCACCAGCCACCCTCACTTAAAACAGGATAGGCTTTAATATCTGTCCCATTACATTCCGGGCAATTCCCCTTTACCGGCTTTTTTTCAACATACAAATATGGTTCTGTTGGTCTTAATACAGGTTGCATTTGTTTTCACCTCGTAAAGTTTATAGTTTTAATAAGCGAGTTGAATCTTTGTGAATTTTAAAATCACGTATTTTTCTCTAAAAATACCTTTATTCAATTAATAGTAAGCGTTTTCCTTCAATTTAAATATAAAATAGATGACACAATTTATTTAACTTTCTCTCTAAGAGGGAGAGTTACAACAACTGATCCAGGACCTACACTAATACTTTTGGAGTTCTCAGACCATATTTCAAGTTCTACTAGAGAATCTTCCTTTTCTCTCCATTTCTTCTTAACGGTACCTTTTGTCACCACCGTTTCTCCTACGGTGTTAAATACTTTCATACGGAAGCCTTTTAGACTCTTTATCGTACCGGCCAGACCAATATAATTACGAATCGTTTTCTCCCACATCCCTTGAAGAAATATGACATTTGCGTACATGTCAGGAGCACCGGTCTGCCGAGCGTGCTCCGAATTGTGGTGAATGGAATTGAAATCCCGATTGGCACCTGCGGCCATAACAAGTCTGGCAATGGTTAGTGGAAATTCCTCCGATGAAATATCATCTCCTACTGCAACATCTTCCCAATACCGTTGATCGATTTTTTCCATAATTTTTCCTTCCATTTATGAGTAATTTAACTAATTAGTCCACCGGAAAGTAGTGATACGTACTTATACGAACAACCGCTACTAACTCTTCTTTTTCGTTTTGAACTTTTGTTTCCCAAACCATAAATGCTCCGCGGCCTACCTTGGTTTCTTTTGGGGTACAAGAGAGCAGCACATCACCTGTTCGACAAAGCCGGTCGCCCACCAAAATCGGTTTGATATAATCCACTTCAATATCTGTAGCGAAATAACAGGGGGTTTTCGGTGCAAGATCTGTTTCAACTTGCAACAATGGGCTCTCCACTGCCGGAGCATTTCGATCTGCCTTATTGAAAACATGCATGCCTGGTTTCCAATAGGGTTGCATCAACCATGTTAAGAGGCTGCTATAAGGAGCAATGACATCGGAATAACCGAAATCCTTCGCAACGGATTGATCGTAATGCAGTGCGCAATTAAACTCAAGAGGTTCTAAGAAACGGCGGATTGCGCCGAGTTCAACAGCGTCTGCCCCCCATTGATACTGCCCTTCACTGAAATTCGTCCCTATTGCTTCTATCATCGGCTGCCAAGCCTTTTTCCAATCTGACATACTTCTTTAATCCTTTCTCTATTGAATCAATTTGTGATGTGGGAAAAATTATTGATTCCTTTTCATTCACTCTAGGTAAGTTGGGTTTGGCTCACCATTTTGCGCAATAGATTTTTATTATATTTACCATTTGCATTTTTAGGTATTTCGTCTACGAACATGATTTGATCTGGCAACCACCACTTTGGAAACTTTGGAGTAAGCCACTTGATTAATTCTTCTTTTATAATTGTTTTATTTTGCTCGTTTTTCAGTAAAACGAAGGCCAATGGCCGCTCTAGCCACTTTTCGTGAGGAACCGCGACGACGCAAGCTTCTAAAACAGATGGATGGGCCATTAATTCATTCTCGAGCTGAACAGAAGATATCCATTCTCCTCCGCTTTTAATCACATCTTTGTTTCGGTCCACAATCCGTATCGATCCTTGTTTATTAATTGTGGCAATATCCCCGCTTCTCCACCATCCATCAACAAACGCGGACAAAGACCTTTCGTCATTATAATACTCACTGGTAATCCAAGGCCCGCGTACTAGAAGTTCCCCCATATGTTCATCATCCCATGGGAGTTCTTCGCCCGATTCGTTCACAATTTTGATTTCCAATCCAGGTATTAACATCCCCTGTCTGGAACGAATTTCGTTCTTCTCCTGGTCACTTAGTTCATTTTCGTCACGTCTAATCCGTGTAAATGTAACCATTGGAGACGTTTCCGTAGCACCATAGCCTTGAACAATTTGTACTCCATATTTATAGAAAAACTTTTCAATTACAGCTTTAGGTACAGCCTGTCCTCCGAGTTGAATGCTGCGTAAACTAGACAAATTATAAGGTTCCTTCTCTAGGATATTCAACATTTCAACACCCAGGGTTACCGCACCTGCCGCATAAGTTATTTTCTCTGATTCTATTAGTCTCAATAAATCATTAGCTTTGGGTCGTTCACCCGGCAGCACCAGTTTAGCTCCCGTAGCAATAGCAGCATAAGGTAAACCCCAAGCATTCACGTGGAACATTGGGACAATAGGTAAAATATGATCATGCTCTGATATTCCCATCACATCAGTTTGGCATAATGCTGACGCATGGAGGTAAATACTCCTTTGGGTGTATGCAACTCCTTTTGGAAGTCCTGTAGTCGCCGATGTGTAGCAAATGGTAGCAGGAGTATTCTCATCCAACTCTTCAAAACAGAATTTAGAATCTGTTTGGGTAAGTAGTTCTTCATAGCAGTACAGCGGTGAGAGAGTCGTTTTTGGTATAGCATCACCCAAAATTACATAAGCTTCTACTTTTGGCAATTTGTGGGCTATAGCTTCTATTGTTGGAAGTAAATCCTTGTCAAAAAATAAAACCTTATCTTCAGCATGGTTAATGGAATGAACAATTTCCTGCTCACCGTAGCGAATGTTGACTGTATGCAATACAGCCCCATAGCATGGAATCCCAAAATATAATTCAAGATGCCTATGATTATTCCATGCAAAGGACGCTATTTTTTCCCCTTTTTGTATACCCAAAGACTTTAAAGTATTGGCTAATCGCCGGACACGGTCATAAAATTGGGCATAATTGTATCGAAATAAGGAACCATCTGCTTCCCTTGATACAATTTCATTGTCGGAAAAATATCGAGCAGACCTTTCTAATAATGTCTTTAAATTCAGTTGATATGAATTCATGTTACCTCCTTTTCCCGTTTAGCCTCTCTATCCCTTTTAACGAAAAATACGATGCTATAAGTTTTTTAAAACATATATACTTGTTAAATAACGTGTATCCGCTTGCAATCTCTTTTGGTAAATCCATATTCACCCCTTTTTAATTTTTCTCTATTTCAACTCTTAAGAAAATTCTAATATAATAGATAATAAAGATAAAGTTAACGTTTCCTACATATTTGTAAGCTAAAATTACATAAAGATGCTTCAAAAAAAATAAATTCCTTCCACATTGAACAATAATCAAAGTTAATAACCTACGTTAATTAATTTATATAAACTTATTTAACATTGAAATTAATAATAGATAATAAATGAGAGAGGTAAATAAAATGAATATTGAGCAACTTGAATATGTTATTGAGGTAGCCAAAAAAGGAACGATTTCTAAAGCTGCTGAGAGCTTACATGTATCACATTCTGCTATAAGTCAGGCAATTTCAAACCTCGAAACAGAACTTGGAATACCTATTTTTAAACGCTCCCGCTCTGGAAGCATTTGCACAGAGGCAGGGCAAACAGTACTAAAATTGTCCTATGAAATTATAAATAAAATAATGGAGCTAAAGGAATTAGGAAAACAAACACACCAGATAAAAGGCAGTTTATCTATAGCTGCTTCTCCTATTTTTTTCTCTACGTTTCTTCCTGAAGCTTTGAACACTTTTAAAATGGATTATCCTCATGTACAAGTTGAAATTAATGAAAATGAAACTGAAGCTATAATAGAGAGCGTGAAAAATTATCAAATTGATCTTGGCTTAATTTTTGGATCAGACGAAACACTTAGAAACGTATCTCAACATTTGAAATCACGCTCAATTTATCAACCTAAATATAGGGTTACTGTTAGTAAAAAGTCGCCTTTAGCTAACAACGATGTAATCTCTCCCGAAGAAATGCTTAAGTACCCTCTAATTATTCGAAATGAAAAATTCGCCCATGCAGTATGGAAAGATATATTTTCAAAATACGGGCAGGGTGAGATATTATTTTATTCAAACAATGATGATGTAATGAAAAATGTAATTGCGAAAAACTTAGCGGTCGGTTACTTTACAGATTTAATGGAACAAGATCCAGTGGTATTGAGTGGAGACATTTGCCTAATTCCTTATGGGGACGATATAAACTTGCCAAAACTTCATTTGATTTGCATACAAGGAAAAAATAAATACTCTTCTGTTATAGAAAGGGAGTTCGTTAAATACACAACAATGCAATTGAATCCATATAGATCGAAAACATTGGAGTGATAGGGGAAAATACAATAGAAGTATTAGGGGGATTGTCTTTTGAAAATTAGGATTTAATATAATAACTATTTAGTTTCCTGTAATACGATAGGACTTCATCCTATCAAATAATAAAAGGCAATAGGTATGCTTTTATTTAACAGTACCTATCGCCTCTCTTGATAAAGTTTTATCTAAAAAACACCTTGTCCATATTGTACTTCGATTTGAGTTCATTAATGATATACGTTTCATATATTTCTCTATGGACAGGGTCTTCAATCACACAAACCTCAATTTTAGTGACTTCATCTCTATGCATTTTAATTGGGGATACCGTATCTTCAAAATGCTTTTTAATTCTTGGTCTCAACTTCCTAGCTTTACCAACGAATAGTAGTTCTTGTTTATTGTTATAGAACATAAAAATACCGCCCTTATCTCTAGGGATAAGATGAAAATCAGTAAACCCATAAATATTACTTAACTCAGGATTATTCTGTTTGGTAATGGTCACGCTTGGTTCTGGAATAGTTATGTTGATCACTACATTCACTTCCTCTTTTTATATCTCTTAAGATGTTATCATAACCGGAATTAATTTACCTTATTTACTTATGGTACGGTTCCCTTGGATTTCAAAAACCTGTCCATCCACTTCTCTTTAAATAAGAATTGTTGTCCTTAATTAAGTAACCAGCGAAAGTAAAATAAGCGGAGTTTTTTCCGTTAAATGCAGAATGGAGCTCGTTTCGGGGTAAATAAGGGAAGTTTTTCCGGTTATGCAAAGCAAAACCCTTCATTTTCACGTTTTTCTAGTCAATAGACGAAATTTTTACGTCTATTTAAGCTATTTTTAATATTATTTACTAATTAAGCGAAATTTTTACGTCTATTTATCTAATCGGGTACTTAACATGATCCCCCAAACGATATGAGCGGATCCTCTTGATCCCAGATGCAGGAATCAACATTTTTTTATCGACTAGTTGGGTAAGTACTTTTTTTACCGTCTTATCACACAGCTTCAAATACTCCTCGACTTCTTTTGGGGATACGTCTTCTCCTTTTCGAATCGCTAGCCGAAGCACTTCCTTTTCGACTAAGGACAGAGAAGTCTGGTCCAGTTCATCACCCAGCCATTGGCCTATCACTTGCTGAACAATCTGTTGACATTGGCGTGGCTTTTCTTTAACTTGATCATAAGAAAATCGGATCACGGTCCATCCGTCAATCACTAACTGGTTTTGACGCTCAAGGTTGTCGGAAAATTGCCATCTGCTTATGTTCTTTAAGTGAGGGCCATACCCGTCGACCTCAAAGCAAATCCGGATGGCGGGACGAATATAAGCAAAATCCAAATACCGTTTGCCATCCTTGAAATCATTGACTTCATATTCTGGGTGAAGATACTTGAAATGGTAAAATAAAGGCCACCATACTTGCTTCAAAAACAACATTTCAGCCTGGTTGTGGCCATCTTGTAACCGCCTCAACCGTTCACCGGTTCTTACCTGTAAGTGAGCATTCAAAAAGGCCTGATATTCTTCTTCAAATCCCATAGAATCCCCTCCTCTAATCCAATGGTCAAATCTTTTATTTATTTGAACTTCGGACTGATTTTTATAATTAATGATTGTTAATGTGAGTGAAAAAAAGAGGTTTAATGTGTCTTCAATTATTAAAGAAAGTATACTGCAAATAAAGACTTGCGGAGTAGCTAATATAAAAAGAATATTTAGAGAAGAATTTGAGGATAGAACTATTTTCAGTTTAATAGAACTCCTATATTTGTCAATCTGTTTTTTTATATTTCGACAATACCATTCTTATCTTTTCTACTTCCGTTAAGAAAACTTATTATGTCCTAACTGGAAGTCCATTTTCAGTTGGGACAGCTTTTTCCCGTTTTCTTATTATGCTAACGCCCCCATAGTCAAAGAGGAAATTTATAGGAATATATGGTTCCGAGTTTCTAAGTTTTAGGTAAACCCCAAGTAATGGATTTGACTGAGATTTGCTATCATTATTTTGAAGCATACTATACTAAGCACTGTGACTAAATTAACGTTAAAGATGAAAAAGGGTTGGTGTATGATGAAAAAGCAGCTTCCACCTGGCCAATTTGAAACAGAAAAATGGCCAATACTGCACGCAGGGGATGTTCCCGAGTTTAATGAAATCACATGGAATTTCAGACTTTTTGGTGAGGTGAAGGAAGAAAGGTTCTTATCCTATAAGGAAATCATGGAGCTTCCAAAGACCATATCAAATGTTAACATGCATTGTGTGACCACCTGGTCTAAGTTTGATACCACTTTTGAAGGAATTGCACTTAGAGAGTTTTTGAAATTTGTTGAACTTAATGAAGGTGTAAAATACATTAAAATTTACGGTTACTACAATGGGGACAGATTTGGTTATTCTGCCAATCTGCCGCTAGAGCCTTTATTAGGGGACGATTCTTTGTTTGTATACCGTTGGAAGGATAAAAATCATGATTGGCAAGATATTGATTCAAAACATGGTTATCCACTAAGGTTTATTCCACCAGAAGTATTTTATTTATGGAAAGGTTCAAAGTGGGTTTCAGGGATTGAGTTTATGAAAGTAGACGAGGCTGGTTTTTGGGAAGAGCTTGGCTATTCGATGACAGCAAACCCATTTAAAGAAGAGCGGTACCGTTAACACAGATTCGTCTTGGAGGGTAAGAATACATTGTTGGTAAGGCACGATCGCTTTTTTTATTTGCTAACGATGCAGTCTAGTTGAATAAATTAATTCTTCGAGAAATGTTGATTAAGGAGGATTTGAAAATGAAATTTACTATACGTATTTTCTTTAGCGAGAACTTTAATAATTCAATATTTGAAAGTGAGCTAAAAAAATCCTTAGAGCAAATTAGTGTATCTGTTACAAGTATTAATTTTAATCAATCTGAAGAAAATTACGTACATAATAAAAGGAATATTATTGAGATAAATGTTGAAATTAAAGGGGATTTTATCGATTACAGAACCGTTTTCGGTTGTGTATTTTTAGTATTAGATGAACTTTCTTTAAAATTATCTGGATTAGATATAAATGAATAATAGACTTCCCTAAGTGCTTTTATATATCTAAATTTCCCCTAAGGAGGAAATTATGAAAGAATTTATTATTTCCTATATAGACGTTAATGAAATGGGTGTCCATAAAAAGGAGATCCTTGTTGTGGGCGAAGACTTTCAATCATGCTATGAAGAGAATATTCAAATATATCCAAACATGGTAGGTATTGTTCAGCAATTTAATGAAGAACACGAAACCATAAATTTCCTCCACGCTAACAATATTCAAATAGAAAAAGTTACTGACGAACTCTTCGAGGAAGATGAGAAAAAAAGAGAAGTTTATGATGGATGATATCTATCCACATTTCAGACTGAAGTGTTGACCATTTTGTCAAAGCTGGGGTCCTTATTTCCACATGCGAAGATATATGGTTCTTGCCGACTAAAGCTAATATTCTACGCTAAAATAATTTTTGGAAAGAAAAGCCCTGAATTTTCTACTCTAAGCAGAAAATTCAGGGCTTTATTTTTAATGTTAAGTTAACTTCTACCTTTTCAGTTATAGTTATTAGATATCTGTTTACCTTAGCAAAAATACAATAAATCAAAAGCTTTCACAACGGTTTGCTTCTGTACCTTCTCGAACTGTATGGAAACAGTTTTCTTCTGAAGTCCTACCACTCGCCACTGTACGTAATCCGTTAGCTTCAAAAGGGCATTTGCCATATCGCTTAACCAGAATGAGCGGCTTCGAATACTGGGGAGAATTCGGGCATACATATATAGCGGAAATGCATTATGACTTGGGGGGATGAGATAAAATGAATAGCGATGACGTTTCTAAAGAAAGAGAGAATCAAGGCAACAAAAAAAATGAACAACTTGAGGAATTTCGTGTTCAGAATACAGGAAAACCCCTTACGACGAGTGCGGGATTAAAGGTATCTAACAATAGCGGGATGTTGAAGGCGGGACCTCGAGGCCCTGCACTGTTGCAGGACTTTCTGTTTTTTGATAAGCTGATGCATTTTGACCGAGAACGTACTCCAGAACGTGTCGCCCATGCTCGAGGGTTCGGTGTTCACGGGAAATTCCAGGTTTATCAGTCGATGAAGCCTTATACCAAGGCGGGATTCTTGCAGAATCCAAGTGCAAGTACGCCCGTATTCGTCCGCTTTTCAACAAATCATGGCGGTCGCGGGTCCATGGATACCTCGCGCGATTTGCGAGGCTTCGCAGTGAAATTTTATACTGACGAGGGCAATTTCGACCTATTATCATTAAATTTACCCGTGTTCTTCGTAAATGATGCGCAGAAATTCGTCGATTCACATCATGCTGCCAATCCGGATCCACGCACAGATATGCCGACAGCTTCAGCAGCACAAGACAACTTTTGGGACTTTGTAGCAAATAACCAGGAGTCGGCGCATTTTATCATGTGGCTTATGTCGGATCGGACGCTGCCAAGAAGTTGGAGGATGATGGAGGGTTATGCGATTAATACATACCGGTTCATCAATGACCAAGGAACCTCTACATTTGTACGTTTTCAATGGAAGCCAGTCCTCGGCATACATTCGCTTCTCCAAGAAGAATCCCTCATCATCGGCGGGTTGGATCCCGATTTTCACCGGCGAGATATCTATGAGGCGATTCAACGCGGGATATATCCCGAGTACGAATTTGGGGTGCAAATGATTGAAGAAGAAAAAGAACACGCTTACGAATTTGATGTTCTCGATCCGACGAAGCTCTGGCCAGAAGAAGTCGTTCCTGTTCATTACATCGGAAAGCTGACACTGAACCGTAATGTCGACAACTTTTTTGCGGAAACCGAGCAATCCGTTTTTGATCCGACCAACGTGGTTCCGGGCATCGGTTTTTCAAACGATCCTATATTACAAGGCCGACTTATCGCTTATCGCGATACTCAGATGTATCGATTGGGTGGTCCGAACATCAATGAAATACCTATCAATCGACCGCTTTGTCCTTTTCACAACTACCAACGAGAAGGGGCTCATCGCCAACGCATCGATATTGACCAGGTTAACTACTATCAAAACTCTCTAGCGGCCAATACACCTAGTCCAACACCTGCCGAGGAGGGCGGGTATGAATTCTATCCCGAAAAGATAAAAGGCTTAGCCACCAATGCCATAAGCGACACGTTTAATGACTATTTTTCCCAAGCACGTCTGTTCTGGAATAGTTTGTCTGACGTTGAAAAGAACCATATAGTACAGTCATTCATTTTTCAACTCACAAAAGTGAAGAGCGAATCTGTTCGTCAACAAGTCGTCGACATGTTCGGACAAGTGGACCATACATTGGCTTCCACCATTGCTTCGAACATCAGCGTACGACCACCATCAACCAAGCAAGTTTCCGTTTCTGCGTCCTCTCCCGCTCTAAGTCAAGCCAATACACCGCATCTCCCCTATACCATGAGGGTTGGCGTTCTGATTGGCAACGGGTTTCTCGATCAAGAGGTCATCTCAGTGGTGGACACGCTCGTCGAACATGGAGTCTTCGTGGAGTTTGTCAGCGATCGATTGGGTACGGTTACAGGAGCACAAGGGACGACCATCACGTTGGACCAAACTTTCTCCGCGACGAACCATGTTCTTTATGATTCTCTATATGTTGTAGGTGGACGCGCGCAAAATCAAGCTGCCTATGACTGGTATGTGAAAGACTTTATCCACGGGACATACAAGTATTACAAACCGATTGGCGTGGCGACCACAGGAGAAGCGTACATGCAGCCCCCGAAAAACGGAGAGCTTGAGGGTGTCGTCTTTGCTTCGGGCACTAACAACTTCGGGGAAGCGTTTGTCAAAGCAATTGCGATGCAACGATTTTGGAACAGGAAGTAAAAGGGGCTGTCTTATAGGACAGCTTGCTTACTTGCAAAATATGAAAGAGGGTATTGGTAACCAAATATTTTGATGAGCTAGATTTCCTGCTGTATCATACTGAATCAAATCGCCTCAATTTTTCTGTTTTATGTATAAAAGCTTGAGTTCAGCGTTTTGCTATCGCGTGCCAGCGGGCAGTCTAACTGCCCCTTTTTATTCATGCAATTTAGTTTTAAAAAACCAGTTGTGAAAAACTTGAGTTAAGTAATCAGTTATCCAAATTGTTATAAAACTCCAATACCAAGTCCATTTTTTATATTTAATTAATTTTGTATATTTCACTGCAATTATTTCAAAGATGACTATTACAGAAGTACTAATAAAGCAATGCAGGATTTTTAAAAGGTTAGAGTTATTTTTTGGATAGAATAAACTAAATAAAGCGCACAGTCCAGGATATATAAAGTATTCAAATGAAAAAGTAGCTTTATATGCTTTTTTGAAAAATAAACGATATGGATAGGAAATTAAATTTTTTTCTACTACTAGTAATCCAAAAATCCATGTTAGTGCTTGTTTGAATAAAAATACAACGAGTGATTCTCGAATTTTATTTTTCGGTGTAAATTTTATTAATAACAATGACACAATTATCCAGGATGAAATTTCAATAGTTTTCTCTGCTTTGTATTTCATTTAATATCCTCCTTTCATAATAGTTTTTACCTTTAGAATTGATTAATTCCATTTTTGTTTAATCATTGCCTTTTACAGGAACATGAATGGAGTACCCAAGTATCACAGGACCAATCGTTAAAATACAGAAGGTGCTAAAAACAAAACGGCCGACTTATTAGTGGCTAGTGTTATGAGACAACATAATTACAAACAAGTTTGTGAAGAAATGTACTTGAATAAACGGGGCTTATGTTAAAGATGGGATGGCTCCGGCGATCCCCTTTCTTATTGTGCTAAAACAAAGCAGGTTAGTTGAGACTTAGTTGTAATTTTTAATAGAAAATCGAAGGAATGTTTCCCTTGAATTAAAAAAACACTCTAAATTCCTTATTTTTAAGAATTTAGAGTGTTTTTTTATGTGTTGCTTTTCGAAAAAAATTTCCGGGTATCTTCACGTATTTGTTTGGGCAAGACACGATTAAGTTCTTCATTTAACCATGAAAGTGTTTTACTACGTAAATCATCACGCATTTTTTCTTCCGCAGAGAGCATTACTAAATTGATGGTACAAAAAGAGGGAGCTGAACAGCAGCCTTCTCTATATAAATAACCATTTTCTTTAATATTTTTACATTGAAAAATAGGCTTAGACCCTTCAACTGCTTCAACAACATCCCAAAAGGAAATATCTTCTGGGGACTTAGATAACCTATATCCTCCCTTTACACCAGGGACAGAACTTACAATTCCTGCCTTAGATAATTTACCAAACACTTTTGATAGAAATGTCTCAGAAAGTCCTTGGAACTCTGCCAAATCCTTTATCCCAACACTTTCTTGGGAAGGAACATCAATTAAATAAACCAGACAATGTAAGGCGTATTCAACTCCAACACTATATTGCATATATCTCACCTACTTTTGATTAGGGATTATTAAATTGTATCTTAGGAGTATTTATAGTTCTAGTCAAATAATAGAAATCTCTTTTTGGAAAGTTTTTTTTATTTGACAAAAATAATTATAGCGTATATTATAGACAATGTTAATCGTCGATTAGATTAGTCCACAATTAAAACCTATTAGGAGAAAATAAATTGGAACAAAGGTATGGAACTACAAAATAATCAAACTAATAGAGGTGGAACAATGAATATTTTACAGTTAATGGCTCATCCTGATTACAACAATCAAAAAAGAGCAGCAAACCGTTTAGCAGATGTTGGATTAAAAACTTTACAAGAAAAATTAAACGGTCAAGGAACAATCGATGTATTAAATGTTTACGATCCAAATAATTTGATCCCGCAAGTTACTGCTGACACTTTAAATTTTACTAATCCTAAAGAAATGTCTGCTGAACGATTAAAAAATCATGAAGCACAATATAAATTAATTAAACAATGGAAGTCAGCAGATTATATTTATATTTACATGCCTTTGCATAATTGGAATGTCCCTGCAAAGTTTAAAGACTATCTGGATAATATTCTAACAGCAGGAGAAACATTCAAATACACCGAAACTGGTTCAGTTGGATTAATGTCAGACGAAACTACCAAGGTCACATTAATTCTCACGAGCGGAGGTGAATATGATACTAATTATCGATATGTAAATTTAGATATTGCTCCACAATATATGCGCGGAGTACTGCACATGATGGGAATTAACCAAATGAAATTAATACGTGCTCAAGGCTTAGACATGTCTTCTAACAACAAAGAAGAAATAATAAAATCAACTGAAAAAGAATTAGTAGATTATATAACTCACAATCTTTCTAATCTAGAAAAATCAGCGGCCTTTTGAATTAAAGGGAAAGGTATTAACGATCATCTTATAGTGTCCATATCAGATTTTGACAAAGGGCATCCAAATGAACTTGTTTGGATGCTTTTACATTTGTTGCTTTTATAGCATAAATAAAATCCATCTAAAGAAATATTGCTCTCCCCTTGGTATTTGTGGAGGAATATTATCGTACTTATTTACCATACTAATCCCTTCGAATAAAGGAAATAATCTCAATATATACTGCCGTCATTTCTTCTGGGGTTTTATTTAGACCATTTTGAACCCATTGTTCAATTAATCCTAAAAAAGCAGACGTAATAAAGGATAAAAAGTATTCCATTGGAACCTTTAACGTTGCAGTGAAGCTTTCATTTTTTTCTAGATTTATACGCACCTTTTCAGAAAAAGCATCTCTAAAACGAAGATGAAAACCTGCTCTGCCATGATCACTTAAAAATATCCTTAATATTGGCGAATGCAATTCAATAGCGCTAAATAATGCAGCCGCTAAATGCTCTTGTTCTTTTTCAAATGTATGAGTAGAGGAATAGCAGGATTGCAATTCATCAATATGATTACCTATATCAGCAAACAACTGGTGCTCCATCTGTTCCAGCAAATCGAATTTATCTATAAAGTGCAAGTAAAATGTCCCGCGATTGATTTGTGCTATTTTTGAAATGTCCCCTATCGTTATCGATTCAAATGGCTTATTCTCTAAGATTTGCAGGAATGACTTTTGAATAAGCTCTTTTGTTTTACGATTTTTCTCTAAATAAATACTCATACCATCACCTTCTTTTTAAAAATTCAACAACCTCTAAACTTTTGTTGATTGCTTTGACTTACCTCCAGATTATAAAATAATGACGAACTACTAAACAACCTGTTGAAATTTCAGAAGAGGTGAATATATTGAGATTGTTTAAAGAAAAATTAGCATGGGCTGCTCCCATTGCTGTTATTTTAATTATTGCTTTATTCTCGGTAAACTTATTCGTCCAAGGAGATCCACAAGCAAAGAATCTCCCAGTTGCACTTATAGTGAATGATGAAGGTGAACATGTAGAGACTGTAAAAACAGCCGTTGAACAAATGAGTAAAAGTGTCGATGGTAAAGCACCTATTGTAGCGTTTACGAATGAGCAAGAAGCAAATATTGAAAAGTTATTTAAAGATAAAAAATACTATGCAGCATTAGTAATCCCTGAAGGTTATAATAATTCCTTGCAAAACGCTGTGAAGAACAACTCTCCAGCAACCTTACAAATCTATATTAACCAGGGCTTTAACATGACGGGTGCAAACTATGCGAAGACTGCTTTAAGCTCTTTAGTCGCGCAATTAAGCAGCCAGTATTCTTCGAGTTTAATAGAGCAGATGAGTGATCATAAAATGAATGCAGATCAAGCTCCTTTGCTAGCAAATCCTATTGTCTCAGAAGAAAAAATATTCAATAAGGTCACTGCCTCAACTGCAAACGGCAGTGCACCTATCTTAATGGCAATGCCTGCTTGGGTTGGTGCCCTGATCGGTGGTTTCATTTTATTTTTAGCAACATCTAACATCTTAAAAAAAGAATTATTAACTCGCAAACAAACATTACGCCTAATGGGCAGCCAAGCTTTATTTGGGATTATCATCGCCCTATTCTCAGGCTTTACCGTCGCAACATTAGGCTTAATTGCTGGAGTAAATATGCCTAGCTACTTCTTAGTTGGTTCGTTCGTATCCTTTGCCGCTTTCTGTTTCTTCTTATTAGTATTAGCGGTTACTGCATGGATTGGCAAACCTGCCATTACCTTATTCATGGTTGTTATGCTGTTAGGTATGGGTGTGATCATGATGCCAAAAGAAATGCTTCCAGATTTCTTTGTAACATTCGTTCGTCCTTGGATTCCGATTCGCTTTGCAGGTGATGGTTTACGTGAAATTTTCTACTTCGGCAGCGGCTTCTACACTGGCCAATCCTTTAACATCATTTTAGGAATTGGGATTGTCGGGTTATTGATTTATGTTCTGTCTATTTTTAAGCCAGCAAATGCACAAAAAACTAATGCTTAAATAATAATTGGCAATTATGCACACCACTAATATCTGGAAAGTTCACCTATGTTCTATCCAATTAGAACCGCCACTTTAAGCGTCTTACACTAAAGTATGAAAAAAGCCAACCCCAAGTAAAAAAGATGAAATTTATCTGATTTAGATAGATTTCATCTTTTTTTGCTGCTATGCACAACATATAGGAAAAACCCCATTTGCTTGTGATACGGTTCACCACACCCGCTTAACCAGCAGTTTTTTTACAAATCAGTTTGTGGTAAGTCCTCAATTGACTACAAATAAAATTTAAGAGAGAATATACAAAGAATGCATGAAAGAAAGGAGGATTTCAGTGGAACATCGCTCACTAATTCTGCTTGGATTACTCATGGGACAAAGTCAGCATGGCTATCAAATTAATGAATTTATCGAAAGAAACTTAAGTACAGTTACAGATATGAAAAAGCCTACTGCCTATGCAACTCTGGATAAACTAAATCAAAAGGGTCTTATAGATATTCAATTAGAGCAAGAAGGAAATAGACCCACCCGAAAAGTGTACACTATAAATGAAAATGGCCGAAACTATTTTTATAAATTATTATTGGATAATCTATCTTCTGCAGAAAGTGTTAATTACCAAGGAGATATTGGGCTAATGTTTATTGATTTTCTCCCGATGGATAAAGCAATACCAGCCTTGCAAGAACGATTAATGAAAAACAAGAAGTTAATAGAACTATTTAGCCAAACCCCGACACATGGAACACGAATCGGTGTTAATCTTGCCGTCGAACATAAAATTACAATGTTAGAAGCAGAAGTTACCTTTCTTGAAAAAACCATTCAACATCTTCTTCATTCGGATTAACTTTTTAATCAGATGATTCACAGGAACCCACCGAGGGTTCCTTTTTTATTTAAATTTCAAAAAATGACCATATTTTAACTATATAATCACGATTGACTATTCAGCATATAACTAATATACTTTTATTAGTCACCCGTGACTAATACTATCTACAATAAAGGAGTGTCATACATTGTTTCTTGCTTTAAAAGAGTTAAAGCATGGTAAATTACGGTTTCTAATGATTGGGATTATAACTGTCCTGATTGCTTGGCTAGTCTTTATCCTATCTGGACTAGGCAATGGCCTTTCAACGCTAAGTGCAGCAACCTTTAAAAATATGGATGCCGATTATGTGACATTTGAAGAAGGCTCAAGAGCCTCCATGAGCCGGTCCCTATTAAATGAATCACTGGCAGCCGAACTGGAGAAAGCAGATGATGTTTCTGCGGCAACGGGAATGGGTGCAACGATGGGAACCGTCCTAAATCAATCTTCCTCTGCTGATAAAGAAAAAGTAGACGTCGCCATTCTAGGAATAACTCCTGGTAACTTTCTGGAACCAGATGTGATAGAGGGAAAGCCTCTTCAAGCAAATGATCCATTAGAGGTTATCGCCAATGATACATTAAAGAAAAAGGGCTTTAAAATCGGTGATACCCTTAAGATAGAAGGATCATTAGAAAAAATGAAAATTGTTGGGTTTGTAGAAAATGAAACCTACAATCATTTACCTGCCATTTTTACTACCATAGATAAATGGCGCACGATTCAATTTGCAGCGCCAGGATCTGATAAAGGAATTAAGAATCCTGTAAATGCTATTATGCTTCAAGGGAAAAATATTGATTCTGAAAAGCTAAATACGTTATTCAAGAATACAGAAACCGTAACCAAGAGCACTGCCGTCCAGGGAATGCCTGGTTATAAAGAAGAAAATGGCACCATTATGATGATGCTCGCATTCCTTTTGGCCATCTCAACATTTGTGCTGGGTGTATTCTTTTATGTCCTTACCCTGCAAAAATCAAATCAATTTGGGATATTGAAAGCTATTGGCGCCAGCAACCGGTTCCTTGGGAAGGCCATTGTAGCCCAGGTATTTCTCATATCATTTGTTAGTATCGTAGCGGGAATCTTATTAACCTATGGGACAGCCCTTATTCTTCCGGATGGAATGCCATTTTCACTCGATATTAAACTAGTGATCATATACTCTCTTATTTTGCTTGTCATCTCCATTTTAAGTTCTGTGGTATCGGTACGAAAAATCACCAAAATAGACCCGCTTCAAGCGATTGGGAGGCTGGAATAATGTCAGGAATACAATTTAAAAATGTCTCTAAACTGTACCAACAGGGTGAAAATCAAGTTCTGGCCCTTGATGATGTTTCGCTAACGGTGGAACAAGGTGAGTTTATTGCTGTCATTGGCCCTTCAGGCTCGGGTAAGAGTACCTTTCTCGCAATTGCAGGCGCCTTGCTCCAATCATCGCACGGCGAGGTTAATCTTAACGGAAAGAGACTCAATCAATTAAACCCTAAGGATTTAGCGAGATTGCGGTTGGAGGAAATAGGATTTATTTTACAAACAAGTAATCTAGTACCCTATTTAAATGTAATGGAACAATTACTAGTAGTGAAAAAAATGGCAGGTAAAGTGACAAAAGAAGATAAGGATTACGCAAAAGAATTATTAGAAAATCTCGGTTTAGCAGCAAAATTAAAAAAATTACCTGATCAGTTGTCAGGCGGCGAACGCCAGCGTACGGCCATTGCCCGCGCATTTATCAACAATCCCTCCATTATTCTAGCAGATGAACCAACAGCAAGTCTGGATTCGAAAAGGGCACATGAAGTAGTTCAACTGATTGCCAGAGAAACAAAAGCAAGGAACAAAGCAGCCATTATGGTAACCCATGATGAACGATTGCTGGAATATTGTGACCAAGTCTATCGAATGGAAGATGGCCGACTTAAACTAGACCAATCTTTTAAAATGAAGACAGTCTCTTCTAGAGGATGATTAAAAAAATAGCCCAAGTGGATAACCAAGGAGGAATAACCAATGATTATCGTGACCAATAGAATTAAAACGAAATTAGGCTTTGCGGCAAAAATGGCGCCAATGTTCACACGACCAGGTGCCTTGCAAACAATGAATGGTTTCGTAAAAGTCGAAGTACTCATTACAAAAAATCTTTCAGACTATGATGAACTGAATGTCAATATGTATTGGAACACAATGGAAGACTTTACCCATTGGAAAAACAGCGCTGCATTCAAAGAAGCCCATTCAGGTCCAACAAACTCAGAACAAGAATCACCTATCTTGGGGAGCAAAATCATCATTTCTGAAGTTGCTTCCACTTTAGAATCATAGGAAGCAGTAACAAGGGTGCCTGGCACCACCCGAATCTATTTTTAAGCCAGTACGTGTACAAACTGCAAAATAACAATCTTGTGCGCGGCCAACAAGACTAAACCGTGAAAAAGCCAACCGATACGGTTGGCCTTTCACACTTTCAGCACAAATCTTTTGTAATAATCTCAATAATCTCCACATCTATTTATACTTTAAGTTATATTTCAATTTTTTTTACCAAAAGTGACACATGTGTCACTTTGTAATTCGTCATAAAATAATAAAGGAGATGAAAACATGGGTAATAAATCGTCGAGTTCCACTTGGGCAATCACATTGTTCTGTTTCGGGGTATTAATGGCAGCCCTCGATAACGGGATCATAAGCGCTGCGCTAACAACTATAAACAGTTCGTTCGATGTTTCTGCCAACTGGGGTGCCTGGGGTGTAACGATTTATACGCTCGGCTTAGCTATTAGTATTCCGATTGTAGGGAAAATTTCCGATCGCTATGGCCGAAAGAAACTATTTATCGTAGAAATAGCCCTATTTGGACTCGGTTCCTTGCTGGTAGCGCTGAGCCCAAACTTTGGATTTTATTTAGCATCTCGTTTCATTCAAGCAATGGGCGGCGGCGGTATCTTCATCATCGGCAGCTCCCATGTTTTAAGTACATTCCCAGCTGAGAAACAAGGGAAAGCCCTTGGAATGTTAGGGGCGATGAACGGGGTCGGGGCTATTCTAGGGCCAAACCTTGGTAGTTTGATTTTGGATATAACAGAAAACTGGCATTTCCTCTTCCTGATTAATGTGCCAATTGCAGTCATATTAGTTATTTTGGGAGTCTTGAAAATCGAGGAAACGAAGGAGCCTTCTGTTGGAAAACTAGATTTAATTGGAACGATTCTTCTATCATTAGCCGTTCTGAGTATAATGTACGGCCTAACAAACATTGAAGGGGTGTCTTTACTAGACAGCCTGGCAGCGCCTGATGTTTATGGCTTCTTATTAGCAGGAATTGTCTTATTTGCAGGATTAATCTTTTATGACCGATCTCTAGAAAGTCGTAATGGGGATCCGATTTTACCAGTCGGCCTGCTTGTCCGCCCTACCTACTTAGTTACATTATTAATTGGGGCGTTATCCGGTGCCTTACTGGCAGGAATGATTTATATTCCTTCCTTTTCAGAGCAAGTATTAGGAATAGCTGCCGAAACCTCAGGTTATTGGATGACACCATTGGCATTAGCATCTGGTTTCGGGGCGGCTTTTGGCGGGATTCTTGTTGATAAAAAAGGACCGATTCTTGCCGTGTTCCTATCTGGTCTGATCACGGCGATTGGTTTTGTGCTATTCCCAACGTGGATTGATGTGAAATGGCAATTTATCATTTCTTCCTGTATCGCCGGTCTTGGGATGGGGATTCTTTTAGGGGCGCCATTGAATATTTTAGCAACCGAGCGTCTTGAAAAGGATAAAGGGTCCGCACTAGCGGGACTTTCCCTCTCGCGGCAAATTGGGATGACGATTGCCCCAGCTATTTATGCTGGATTTATTGTCCGCGGGTTTAACCAGCTGCCAAGCCTATTCCAAACTGATTTCGGGGGAATTTTACAGAAGAGGATGGAAAAAGCGGATTTAAGCCCTGAGGCGATGCAAGAACTCCAGCAGGTAGTCAGCACCATGTCTGCCAGCCATCCTTCATCTGACACGGACTACACAAAGATATTGGAGCAAATCCAAGATCCGACGTTAAAAGAGGTCATCCAATCAAGTGTAGACCAGATTACCTTAATGGCTGCACAAGATGGCTATGGCGGATTATTCTATTCAACCGTCGTGATTGCAGCAATTGTTGTGTTATTAGCCATTATATTAAAACCGATTCGCAGCAGAGCCCTGCAGCAAAAAGCTTGATTATATGAAGCAGAAAAAGCTTAAGACTGTAGTCAAACTCGATTTTCCGAGGTTGGCTGCAGTCTTTTTTATTACTTGTGAAACGGTTCAGCGTAATAAATATAAATTAAAAAGAGTGCCTTATGCTTGTTCCTTCATTAAATTTTTCTTTTCATAACTTTTCATATTCATAGTAATAAACAAAGAAACGCCGCCCAATAAGATAAACGTAACCGCAGAAACGGCAAATATACTAGCTAAGCCAAGCCATTTCCCAAGGAGCGATCCGATTACGGGGGCAAGAAGGCTTGATGCACTTTGAACGGCTGTTGAAAAAGCGCTGACTCTCCCCAGCATATTCGATGGGGTTTCGGTCGCTACAATAAAACCATATGGAACAAATAGAGCAGTACCAACACAACCGATCATGGCAAAAACAATCATCCAAAATAGAATGTTCCCATGAACAAGACCATAACAGCCCAATCCAACTAAAAGCATGAATACTCCAGATAGGATCCTGCCTAGGGACATAAGCCTCAGCGGATTTTTTCTCCAACTTTTATATGTGCTGCATAAGAAAGATCCTGTGACCGAACCCGCTCCAAGTGCACCGCTGATGAATCCATAACCTGTTTTATCTAGCCCCAAGTACAAGGATAAAGGAGCAAAGAAACTATCATAAAGAAAGATGATAAATAGGGAAATGGATGTAATGGAAATAGCTGATAATAAAAGTCTGTTCGATCGAATAAGCGAAAAGCCTTCTTTAAACTCCACCCAGTAGGAAGTTTTGGAAGCAGAATTTTCTTGTCCCCCCTTTTCTAAGGCTGGAAGATTGAAAATCAACATCAATGCCATGCCATACATGATTCCTTCTATCAAAAATATCATTTGTGGGTTTGTCATAACCAGCAGCCCCCCACCGAGTAAGGGGGCAACAATCTTTGTCACATTCAAGACCATCTGACTAAGGGAAGAAGCTTCTGCCATGTACTCATCAGGAACCACTTTTCGAGTAGAAGATTGCCGAGCAGGTTCAAAAACAGAAGCCAAAGATGATTTCAGGAAAATAAGAGCAAGTAGTGCCCATATGTTCAGTGCAACAAAGATACCCAAAATCACCATGACACGCAACAAAGTAGAAACCATCATGACCTTCTTTTGATCCCATCGGTCAATCCAAACTGACGACAATGGTCCAATGACAATATAAGGGAGAAACATGACGATGACGGAGGCTGCGTTTGCCCGTAAGTCTAATCCCCACTGAAAGGAAATGAGGGCATTAATTGCAAATAAATCAAGCCAGGTTCCAAAACTTGAACATACCTGAACGGTAAACAACAATCGAAAATCTTTTCGTTTTAATAAGAAAAAGGTTTGTGAGTTTTTCAAAAAAACATCCCTTTCTTACCTGAATTTTTTCGGTAAGAAAAGGATAGCAATGAAATGTCAGAGGAATATCAGAGGGATTTATTTAATAATTGTTCAATCTTTACTGTTAATCCTGGAAAATCGTACTTTTCCGAGAAACTTTTCCATTTACTTTTATAATCGTGTGGAAGATCGATAGTTAAATGATTGCTTAGTAAAATGATATCTCTTACTCCATTTATAATATGGGGAACAAACTTAGAAGACAGTAAGATCATGAAACCTTCATCCATTTGTTGAAGGGCCCGTTTCTCATATCCTTCCATCCATTTTATAAACCCCTTTAACATTAGATACCTCCCCTTTTCCCGCAAATAAGGATATTTTTCAAAGAGTTGATCACCTTCTGCCACATGGGTTTCAACGGAATGAAAGCTTCTTGTTAACAATTCAGTTTTCATCTCTTGAATCTTCAAGTACGTTACTATACTTTCGTGAGCTGCCCCCTGATCAATTTGCGAACGCACTGAATTGATTTTCTTTATTGCATTTTCAAAATGACCCTTTTCGATGTTTATGCCGATCATGCCCAATTCTTCTAATTCAAGCTGTTGTTGGGATGGAATTATTTTTAACCGCAAAGCCTTTTGAACATATGCATAGGTTTCATCAATATTAAATTGGATCATCCAATAAATATGCAGGAGATAGAACAATTTTTGTGAAAGAGGAATATCCGAGTTGGTCACAAACCATTGAAAATCTCCCTGTACAAAATGAAGGTATATTTTCTTATGTACTTCAATGGGAAGATCTAATGCTTCATGTTGCATCAGATTGGTTTTTAACCCGTTTGCTTGCCCGTAAAGAATGTATTTATTATATAAGACATCCATACTTTCTCTAAACTCTTTATCATGATATAGAGGATTCTCCTGCTGATTTTGTTTCAGGGTTAATCGATACCCAACACCTCGAACTGTTTCTATTAAGAAATCATCTAATAAAGATAACTTTTTTCGCAACCGGTACACATGATCGTCAATCGTACGGTCTGTAGGATCTTCCATCGCCCAAACCTTATCTAGTAAGATTTGCCTTGATAGTGTTTGATTCCTATTTTCATATAAACATTTAAGAAGGTGGTATTCTTTAGGCAATCGTATTTTCTCATGATTAAATAAGACGGAATAATCATTTAGATCGAACTGGAGGTTCTTCATAACTTTCCTCTTTAATAAGATTTGGTAGATAGTTTATTTCAACTTTCTTATTTTTATTTCTTCATTTGACCCCGTTTCCCCTTTATTAACTGACCCTATGAAACTCCTTACCTTTTCAATAAGAATTCTAGTCCTTAAAAACCAGCGAAAGTAGCGGAGATTTTTCGGTTAAATGCAGAATAGAGCTCGTTTTGGGGTAAATAAGGGGAGGCTTTCCGATTATGCAAAGCAAAATCCCCCATTTTCACGTTTTTCTAGTAAATAGGCGGAATTTCTCCTTCTATTTAAGCTATTTTTAATGATAATTACTAATTAAGCGAAATTTTTCCGTTTATTATCTGATAGGATGCTTAACATGTTCCCCCAACTGATAAGTGAAGATACTTGAAATGATAAAATATAGTCCACCATACTTGCTTCAAAAACAACATTTCTGCCTGGTTGTGACCTTCTAGTAGGCGCCGCAACCGTTCACCGGTTCTTGCTTGCAAGTGAGCATCCAAAAAGGCCTTGTATTCTTTCTTCAAATCCCATAGAATTTCCCTCCTCTAATCCAATGATCATATCTTTTATTTATTTATTTGAACTTCGGACAGATTTTTAAATGTAAAGATTGTTAATACGAGTGAAAAAAAGAGGTTTAATGGACTTCCATAATTGGAGAATGAATAAGGCAAATAAAGACATACGGAGTAACCAATATTAAAAGAATATATAAGAAGAATTGGATCGGGTTCAGATGAGTAAAAGAGTGCCAGGAACCACCCTAATCTTGTCGAGGAGAATTCGACAAATTGCGGGTGGTTCCTGGCACTTAAACTAATAAAGAAAAAGGGAGAAAGTAGTCAACATTTACACACGAAATACCGGTTGATTAATGCAAATAAAGGTAATGGAAAGGTCGATGAATGACGACTCTTTTGTGCCAGCCTCTATTTTTTGTGAATCTTAGTATTTATTTAATCTAAAAACTAAGGTCTTCCCCATTAGTTGCAATCACTTTCTTGTACCAATCAAATGATTTTTTCTTTGTTCTTTTTAATGTTCCATTTCCATCGTCGTCCATATCTACATAGATAAAACCATATCGCTTTTTCATTTCTCCCGTGCCTGCTGATACTAAATCAATGCAGCCCCATGGTGTATAGCCCATTAAGTCAACACCGTCTAACGTAACCGCCTTTTTCATTTCCTCGATATGATCGCGGAAATATCGGATCCGATAATCATCCTCCACAAATCCATTTTCATCCTGTTTATCAATGGTTCCCATTCCGTTTTCAACAATAAAGAGAGGTTTTTGATAACGGTCATATAGTTCAGATAAGGTGTATCTTAGCCCAATAGGATCAATCGCCCAACCCCACTCTGTTTTTTCGACGAAAGGATTTACATCCCCCATTTGTCCGCCGGTATCGGTATTCTGAACAATTTCAGTATGGTATACACTGCTGCGGTAATAACTAAATGATAAAAAGTCCGAAGGATACGCCCTGATTATCTCGTCATCCCCTGCTTCTTTATTGATCGTTACCCCCATCTCTTTGAAGAAGCGGTCTGAGTAAGATGGATAATATCCCCTCATCATAACATCAGAATAAATCAAAGCACCTCTTCGATAATCCAATGCTCCAAATACATTTTCCGGCTTACAATCCTTCGGGTAAATGCAGCTTAATGCCACCATACAGCCAATCTTTGCATCAGGAATGATCTCGTGGCAAAGCTTATTGGCATGGGCACTCGCAACAAACATATGATGCTTTGCCTGATAACGTACCTGCGCGTCAGCCTCCCTGGTGCCCATAAAGGCGTAACCATTTAATACATTGATTTCATTAATGGTGATCCAATACTTCACTAAATCTTTATATCGAGTAAAGACTTCTTTGCACATTCTTAAAAAACAATCAATCGTCTCACGGCCGCCCCAGCCATTAAAATGTTCCGCCAAATAAGAAGGAGTTTCAAAATGATAAAGAGTGACTAATGGTTCAATATTATATTTTTTGCACTCTTTAAAAACATCTTCGTAAAATTTTAACCCTTCTTCATTTGGCTGTTCCCCTTCAATTCCACCCTTAGGGAAAATACGGGACCAACTAAGAGATAGCCGGAAACACTTAAAACCCATTTCTCCCAAAAGGGCAATATCCTCTTTGTAATGGTGGTAAAAATCAACCGCTTTATGGCTTGGATAGTAAACATTTTCATCAATATAGCCGGATGCGCCTTCAGGTATGGTATCAATTTTCGGGTCTCCAGTAGGTCGGCGGTTTACCATTGTTTTTGTCCCATCTTTTAACTTAATGGTAATCTTTCTGGGACGGTCTGCAGAACCATTTGTTATGAAGTCACTTGTTGCAAGCCCTCTTCCGCCTTCATTGTATCCACCTTCATATTGGTTTGCAGCGGTAGCCCCACCCCATAAAAAATTTTCCGGGAATGTTTTTTTCATGAAAGTTCATTTCCTTTCTAAAATTAAGACTATGTGTTTTAGATATCTCCTTACGATCATTATAAGAATTAGTATACGAAAGATATGGAATGAAAAAAGCCCAAAATAGGTTGGGCAGTTAGAGAATGATGACATTTTTTCAGCTGTAATTTACTTTTTCAACAAGGTTTAACTTTTAATTGTCCTGTTAAAAGAGGATTCTTTTTTAATCCTTTTTGATAATTTTGTGCAAATCGATGATTTCTCTGGCCAAATCTTTAAGGGTCATCGAAGTCATTAAATGGTCTTGGGCATGAACCATAATAAGAGGAAGATCGAATTTTGCTCCGCCTGCTTCTTTTTGGATTAATTCAGTTTGAAAATGATGTGCTTCGTTGAATGCAGCATCTGATTCGTTTAATTTCGCTTCCGCTTCATCAAATTTTCCTTCTTTAGCTACATACATCGCTTCCATCGCCAAGCTTCTGGCATTGCCGGCATGAAGGATTAATTGAAATGCAATATTGTAAAGTTCTTCTTTATTCATGGTGGTATTATTCATGTTTAACAGCCTTTCAATTGATTTACTTGGAAAGGAACATTCCCCTCTCCTGCAATTTGGGGTCAATATGAAATCTCAAAAGCGCATGACCCTTATTGTCATTTGAGAATGGAAAGAGACAGGCACTAGTCAAACTAATGCCCAGTCACTTTATTACGCAATTTTTTCTTTCGTTTTACCTGCTTTCATTGCATCTTCTTCTCTTTTCTTCGCGTTATCATATATTTTGAAGAATGGAAGATAGATTAAGAATGAAATAGCAATGTTAACTACATTCATGATGGCACCTGAAATATGTCCGCCGCTGGCAAGATATCCTGAGATAATTGGCGGCATGGTCCAAGGTACTGCAATACCGACTGGTTTTGCGACCAAGCCCATATCCATTCCAAGGAAAGTGACGATAACGGTAACGATTGAAGTGACAACGAATGGTATGATCATGATTGGGTTTAACACAATTGGCATACCAAAGATTAATGGCTCGTTAATGTTAAAGATACTTGGAGCAAAGGCCAAACGACCAAGACTCTTCATTTGTTGAGATTTAGCAAACAATACCATTGAAAGAACCAGACCAAATGTTACGCCCGTTCCACCAATGTGGATGAAGTTATCCCAGAATTGTTGTGTAACAATGTGTGGCAGCGGTTGATGAGCTTGATAGGCTGTCATATTGTCACCCATAGCACCAAACCAAATTGGTTCCATTACACTTTTAACGATGTTTGTACCGTGTAACCCAGTAGACCATAGTATCGTTACGAATAATTCGGCAACAATCGTTCCTCCTAGTGTAAGGCCTACTAATTTTAGCGGGTCACCTAATAGGGTCGTAACTAAGCCGTTGATACTTTCATATGGAGTCATTTCAACTAGTAAACGTATAACCCAAACCACTAAAAGAACAATAAATCCAGGAATTAATGCAGCAAATGATCTACCAACACTTGGCGGTACACCTTCTGGCATTTTTATCACAATATCTTTTTTGACGACCCAACGATAAATTTCAGTTGATATAATGGCAAAAAGTAACGCAACAAACAAACCTTTACTGCTTAAGAAAGCTTTTGAAATAGCACCAGTTACCAAAACTCCTTCTTCCGCTCCAGCTGGAGTAAATGAGAAACTAAATGGTGTCGTTAATAAGAAAGCGGCAACTGAAATAGTAGCAGCACTCATCGCGTCAAGCTTATAGCTTTCTGCTAATCGATAAGCTACCGCAAAGGCTGCAATAAGTGACATGATATTGAAAGTTGCATCTACTGGATAACTTAATTTAGCAGCCCATGTTGGACCAAAAATAGAAGCCATCCAATCTGCATAACCAGGAATTGGCAAGTTAGCAATGATTAAGAAAAATGAACCAATAACAATGAATGGCATTGTCGCAATAAGTCCATCACGAAGAGACAATAAGTGCCTTTGCGCACCAATTTTTGCTGCAACAGGCATAACTTTTTCTTCAAGAATGCTGTTGAATTTACCCATTTTATTTTTCTCCCTTTATTATTTATTTGTTATTTACTAAATTTACTGCTGTTTTAAGAACTTCAGGACCATTGCATGTACCATAGTGAACCGGATTGATTGCATCGACCGGGATGCCTTTTTCTACGCCTAACTCTTTCATTTTTGGAAGCAGGAAGCGAACTTGTGGTCCTAAAAGAAGGACATCAGCGTTATCAATGTGCAGGTTAACCTGATTAGCTGGAACCGCCCAGATTTTCCCTTCCAAACCTTGTTCTTCGGCTGCCTTTTCCATCTTCGTCACAAGAAGGCTTGTACTCATCCCTGCTGCACAACATAATAAAATATTCATCGATTTATTCCTCCTAAATATCAATAAAAGTTATTTAAAAAAACAATTAGCCAATTAATCTAAACTATTTAATATGGCAACTGTTTAAGAGTGATTTAATCACTTTCTGTTTATAGTTTATGTTGAAAGCGTTTAATTTTACAGAAAGGATTTTTCCGTTACGTAACGGAAAAAGGGATGGACACTAAAATGAAATTTTGTAATGTAAACCTATGATCCTCTGAAAATATGCCCATACCCATAAAAGGGGTACTCCTTTTGGAATACCCCCGTTCATTATCTATTTAATTGCTTCTTCGTTACTATCAATTTCATATCAGTTAAGATTCATTTAAAATCTTTATAATTTCTTCAGCTGATTTACTCTTTAGGATTTTTTGGACCGTTGCACTGTTTTCAATTAATGCAATGAGCCTTTTATACATTTTTTCCAGATCACCCTCGGGACCTTTTCTTATATTTAGCAAGCAGATAAATTGAACCATATGTTTATCTGTCCATTCGATAGGCTTCTTTAATGTGCACACGGTCCAAAATGTTTCCTCTGTTTCCGGTGTAAGTGGATGAGGGATGGCCACAAGATTTCCAAAGCTGGTTGGAGCGAGCGCCTCCCTTTCCAGCACTGAATTCACATAATCCTCGGAGACGAGGTTTTGTTTGTATAATTCTTCACACATAAAACGGATGACGCTTTCCTTATCCTCAAAGTCTTTATGAATAAAAACTTTGGACTCCTCTATATAGCTCCGTTCCTCATTCTCTTTTACAGACGATAAGCCCTCTCGGATATGGGCAATATCCCCTTCTCCCAAAAAGGTATTAACAACTTGTACGGGAACACCTAAATCTTCTTTTATGGGAATCGTACTAATAATAAAATCAAGAGAGGATAGGTCGTATTCTTTTAATTGATAATAATTGGTTGTAGCCACTATATCGATTTCATCTTTAAATTCATTTTGTAAACGATAAAATAAAAGCCTTGCACTCCCCACACCAGAAGCACACACCACAATGACCCGTTTGACAGTTTTCTGCCTGGTCTTCATTCTTTCTAATGCCACGCCTATATGTAAGGCAATATAGGCAATTTCGTGTTCTCCTACCTCAATCCCCAAATATTCGCCGATACATCTGCTGGCAATGGCTGCCCCCTCAAAGGCGGTAGGATATTTCCTTTTAATTTCATCTAATAATGGATTACGAATGTTCATATTATAACGCAGCCTGTTCATTGCCGGCCGAATGTGCAAAGTCAGCGCTTGAATGAATTCAGAGTCGTCATGAAAATCCAAATTTAATTTGGTCTTCAATCTTTCCAGCATGCAATGAATGATGGTATTTAACTCATCAAATTTACTAAATTCATTTAACGTATTCTTATGAATTAATTTGGTCCCCAACAAATGAACAATAATATAATTAATCTCAGGTTTTGGAAATTTTAAGCCGGTAAACTCCTCTACTTCTTTGACAATTTCATTGGCTACTATTTTTTCAAAGGGGTATTTTCCTTCTAAATCATGTTCGAGGTTTTCAATGACAAACCCTTCTTCAATTCGCTTGCATCCAATGGTGATATGGGTTGCTAAATTTTCGAGGGCTATGTCTGATATCTCAATTTTGTATTGATTCACTTTTTTTATGATGATTTCTTTTATTTTTTTAAATAGATTTTCGTCCAATAGTTGAAATGAATGACTGTCAATGTTTAAGTTGCTATTCCGGGTTAAAATATAATTTGAAAAGCAAAGCCGTTTCATATATTCATCGCCTTCGACCTGTGTGCCATAATGCGGTCTGGAAACTAACTTCAAATGATAATGCTCCAATATTTCACGGACTGCTTTTAAGTCATTTTGAAGCTTTGGCTTGGAAACAAATAGTTCTTCCTCAAGGCTTTCTAATTTTATCGGTTCCTTTTCTAATAAAAATCTTTTTAATATATACAAAATCCGATTTTCCTGTTCAGAAAAATGAGATTGATTTTCATCTATCCCATCATTCACATTAGCATTAAACTCCCTTTCAAATCCTTCAAAGTCCAATATATGTAATAGATATCCTTTTCCTCGAACCGATTCTATCGTGATTCCAAACGTAGAACATTGTGATTGAAGTTCTTTGATTTCAGTGCGAATGGTTCTGTCACTCACACCAAGTTCTTTTGCGATCCATTCGGCTGTAACAGGTTCTTTTTCTTTCATTAAAGACAACACGATGTCTTTTTGCCGTTTCGAAACCATTTAACTACTACTCACCTTTCTAAATGAGCTGATCGAACAAAATTATTAGTTATTTTTTAGTTTGTTCACAACCTATGCCATTAACTCCAAATTAAATATAACCGATACTTAAGAAGGATTGCTAGAATTGTTATTTTAAAAACAGGCAGGATTCAGCTTTCTACAAATAACGGAACGATTAGGGCACAAAGATGAAGCCACTACAACAAAAACTGTATATTTTCATGCGATAAAAAAATGAAGAGAGAGGCTTCTCAAAAGTTCAATGAACTAGATCTCGGCAGGCGGCAGGGCAGTATCGGGACTATAACGAGTATAGCCCAATGTCGCTATTTCTCGTCGAAATTGTGTTGGCTTTACCATTTTTTTAAAATCCCTAGCTATCCCAGCTAAAATGGCGATTTCCCCCAAAATCCCTCTTTAAAATTCTTCAATTCATAGGAAATTATAAAAGCGTTTGGAGAGAGTTTATTCATCATATCCATGACTTTTTGTTCATACCGCCTTTTCGCAAGTACCTGTATGACCATACGATCCCCTCGTTTGTCAGCAGCCCTCCAGGAGGTGACTCCATATCCTTGCTTTTGAATGAAGGCAAGCAGCTTCGTATCAAGAGAAGGAACAATGGCTTGTACCGTCACATACCCCAGGGCCAGATACTCCTCAATCTTACCCCCGAGATACACACCGATCCCCCAGCCAATGCAGTAGCCCATCATGTTGATTGGATTTTTTAGATTTTCTAGAAAAACAGTTAATCCCAACAAATAAATATAGACCTCAAGCATCGAGACAATGGAAGCAAGAACTTTTCGCCCCTTCAGTACAAGCATCATCCGAAGCGTAAAAAAGGCCATATAGAAAATATTAAAAGCGATAATATTGATGATGATTGGCTCAAGCTTAAACAAATGGACACCCCCGAAACTTGGCTCCGCTCACAAACCAAAAAATATCTATAATTTAAAGGTATGTGAGGAGTTGTCCCAGACATGACAGGAAATATAAAATTGAATACTGCTTGTACTTAAAATACTTCCTTTGTCACATTTGTTTTTGTTGACTTAACATGTCAAAAAGGGGGTCTGAACCCCCGATCAGATAATGAAAATTGACCGCCGCAGCAATCATCCTCAGCCATACAATAAATGAATCCCCCCACTTTATGAATATTCCAACCATTTAAGATAATTTACCAATAATAAAAAACCTTAAAGAATGTTTCCGTCCTATTTTTGGAACAATACAAATTGATTCTATTAACGAATAAGGAGGTTAATTAAATGGATAATCAAAAATTAGCCGATCATGAATCATTGGATTTACATGAAGTTATTAATTTCAAAACCCTTTGCTTAGCGAAATCAAAACTAATGCAAGGATTGGTATTTGATCATGATTTGCGAGCATTAATGCAAAAAGATGTTGAACAATCCATGCAAGCGCTTGGGGAATTACAGGCAATTTATCAACGTGCACCTTTTGAAGCTCCTGTTCCTCAAAACAGGCCAACACCAATAATCAATTGAAAAGGAGGCAAATTCATTGAACCATGACTATTTAGACCCAATAAACTCATTACACGTACCAGAACTCGCAGATACCACATTTGCGATGGATTTACTTCTTCGTGCCAAAGAAGGTGTTCGCAATATTGCTGTCGCTTTAACGGAGTCCGCATCACCAGATGTTAGAACGGTCTTACGAAACCAGTTAATGCAAGGGATTGCCATGCACCAAGAAATTACAGAACTAATGATTAATAAAAAATGGTTCCATCCATACGAACTAAGTGAACAGTATAAACTAGATCAACTTTCAGCCAACAATACTTTGATGATTGGCAAAATGAATCTATTCCCTGTTGAGACCAATAGAAAAGGGATGTTTGACCGGACACCTGATGATCACTAACACTGGAGGCTGTAACCAATGAAGGCAGTAACGTATCAAGGTATTAAAAATGTTGTAGTCAAAGAAGTTCCAGATCCAAAGATTGAAAAACCAGATGACATGATTATTAAAGTAACGAGTACAGCTATATGTGGGTCTGATTTACATTTAATTCATGGCATGATTCCTAACCTGCAGGAAAACTATGTTATTGGTCATGAACCAATGGGAATCGTCGAAGAAGTTGGCCCAGGAGTGACTAAAGTAAAAAAGGGAGATCGAGTCATTATTCCTTTTAATATAGCATGCGGTGAATGCCAGTACTGTAAAAACCATTTGGAAAGCCAATGTGATAAATCAAATGATAATGGTGATATGGGTGCCTATTTCGGATATTCTGGTACGACGGGGGGCTATCCAGGTGGGCAAGCTGAATATTTAAGAGTGCCATTTGCCAACTTTACTCATTTCAAAATTCCAGAGACTTGTGAAGAACCAGATGAAAAGTTAGCAGTTATTGCCGATGCGATGACTACTGGTTTTTGGACTGTTGACAATGCAGGCGTAAAGGATGGAGATGCAGTTATAGTTTTTGGCTGTGGTCCGGTTGGTCTTTTTGCTCAAAAATTCTGTTGGCTAAAAGGAGCAAAGCGTGTCATTGCCGTTGATTATGTCAATTATCGCCTGCAGCACGCCAAGCGCACCAACAAAGTAGAAATTGTTAACTTTGAGGACCATGAGAATGTAGGAAATTACCTGAAGGAAATCACCAAAGGCGGTGCAGATGTTGTCATTGATGCAGTTGGTATGGACGGTAAAATGACTGATATGGAGTTCCTTGCAAGCGGAATGAAGCTTCAAGGCGGAGCATTAAGTGCGTTTATCATGGCTTCACAAGCGGTGCGTAAAGGCGGGACAATTCAAGTTACTGGCGTTTACGGCGGCAGATATAATGGTTTCCCTCTTGGAGATATTATGCAGCGAAATATCAATATCCGCTCCGGTCAAGCACCTGTCATCCACTATATGCCATATATGTTTGAATTAGTTTCGACCGGAAAAATTGATCCAGGAGATGTCGTAAGTCATGTACTTCCACTTAGTGAAGCAAAGCGTGGCTATGAGATTTTTGACACAAAAATGGATGATTGTATAAAAGTCGTGTTGAAACCTTGAGGAAGGAGGTATAAAAAATGAACTACGCCTTACATGAAGTTCTTGAGGTCCATGAGATGGCTGCATTTAAGACCACTTGTTTAACTAAATCCAAAACGATAAAAGCGTTAGTTACAGATCAACTATTAAAAGATATTATGCAGCAAGACATTGATGTATCTACGAGACAATTACAAGAATATGCTTCTATCCTTTCCAACGCTAAGCAGTAAATTAGGAGATGAATGAACATGAATCCAATCATTGAAACTTTAACGGGCATGGACGGACTATCGGATCAAGTCGTTGCAATGGATCTACTCATTTCAGCTAAAAGTGGAATTAGAAATTATGCCATGGCAGCTACGGAGGCAGGAACACCGGAAATTAAAGAAATGCTCACTCGCCATTTAGTGGAAGCTCTTGATATGCATGAACAAATATCCGCATATATGGTAGAAAAAGGATGGTACCATGCTTGGGATACAAACGAACAGATCAGTCTGGATTTAAATAATATCAATACAGCATTGAACCTACCGACATTATAAAAAATTTCTAGGAACAGTTTGTCAAACTGTTCCTTTTAAACCATTATGAGTATTGGCGGAAGTAAATAAAGTTAATACTTCTTGCTTACTCGTGTTTGTTTTACAATATATAATGAAAACAATTAATTGACTATTTTTATTATGAAAAGGTCGGAGCAGGAAATTCATCAATTTTGATACGAAGTAAACTATAAGGTTTCTGTCGTAAGTCTTTTCCATAATGAAATCTAGGCTGTCGATGTAATTGGTTCACAATGACATACAAATATTGATCCGGACCAATTGAAAAAGTATCCGGCCACAAAATTCTCGGATCATGTGCGATTGTTTCCATTATGCCATTTGGCAATATCTTACGGATACTGTTGTTTTCATAATCTCCAGCATAAACAGTTCCCTTTGCATCAGTGATCATTCCATCAGAAGCACCTTTTTCTCCCCAATACTCCACATGATAAAGTAAATCCGTGTCTGGTATATTTCTGTCTCTCAGGGCTTCTGTTGTGATCGAGAACAGATGACGACTGGTTAGTGGACAAAAAAATAATACCCTTCCATCAGGAGAAATCGCAATACCGTCAGACGCCAGTCTAAATGGAGAAGTACTGCCATCTTTATTTCGATTCATCAACACTTTTCCTTCTACTTTCGGTATAAAATAGGGATCGGGTGAAGTTGAATTTGCCCCATTTAACCGTCTAAAGGCGTTTCCATTTGATAAATCTACGACGATTATAGCTCCTGGTCCTCTTGAGGAAGAATCCGTTATATAGGCATAACCTGATTTTCCAACACGAAAATCAAAACGGACATCATTCAGATAAGTTGTAGGCAGGACAACATCATCTGTAAAGGTATATACTTTTCTTATTGTATTGGTTTCTAAATCAACAGCGACTAATTTTGCCCCCCCTTTAATAGGTTCCGAAAAATTGGGTGCCGCTGTATCTAATACCCAAAGCGTTCCCCTTCCATCAGCTACTACACTTTGGACACTGATGAAAGTCATCGTGATATTCCCGGGGTTAACCAAATTAGTTTGTAAATTAGGATAAGGCTGCAATTTATCCTCCACAATTTCCGCCACCGTAAATTTAACATCGTCTCCCCATTTCGGAAAGCAAGTGAATATACGACCGGTTTCTGAAACAGTAACACCTGTAGGCATAGCCCCATAAAATGGATAAACTAGTTCTAAATTACCGAAATATTTTTCACTAGGTAACATAGGTTTCATAATATCCTCCTCAAGCATTCAAACGGGATATCACCTATATATGATTTATATTTTTTCTAGTGCATGTTTCTTAATAAGTTTTCTATATGAAAAAATGATTGAATGGAATTAGTGATACAGAGAATAAACCAAATATTTTACCAGAAATAATTCCAAAGAAAATGCTATTCATTGGTAATAAATATTCTTTCTCTAACTAACTCATTAATTGATATGATTCTTGTAAAAGTACTAAAAACTCTTGATTTAGTTCGTCTTCACTATAAAATCTAAAGTTATTGTGAAATCGGTTTTTTGAAACTTGTTCAATTTTAGTAATCTTCTCATGTTCAATTTGTCGGTTTGTTACTAAATTAAAATCTAACCATTTCTTTTTTGGATGAACTCCGCCAAAGGAAGATTTATTCAAAAGATGTATAGAAGTCTTTTTAAACTCAATTTCAAAAGGTCCCATTTCTTTCAATAAATCGAGTATTTTTGAATATATTTCATAAACATTAGATGCCTTATTTGAGAATAATTCATCTTCTGACATATCACCATCTCCTACTTTCACCTTAACATATTAAACTTTATTACCTTTATTTTGCCCCTTTTTACATCATTTTTCCATTTTTGTATTCACTAACCTGCATTTTAGCACAATAAAAAGATCAACGCCGCATTGATCATTGCCGAAATTCCATATATAACTCAAGCTTTGTATAAGTGTAGTTCTTCACAATGTTCTCTCTGCAAAACAAAACGGGACTGATGCACGCATCGTCCCATCTCGACCTCAAATGAGTTTTTGAGGAAAAATATTTTAATACAGAAATTTTTGTTGGTCAATAATACCATGGGTCTATTGATCTTAGCCGATTGGTTTTTTTATAACCTAATCAACACTTCACCTAAGAGAATGAAATCTTTTTTAATGTTAGAGAATTTTATTTGCATGGTAGTTCATTAAACAACAAAGGGACCGTCTATGGTCCTTTTTCTATTCAAAAAATCTTCCTTGCGGAGTCATAAACTGCTTATATAAACAAAGTGAAGTATAAAAATGTTCTCTTATATTATCTTTTTCCGCTTTCTCCTTCACCATTTCCCCGATATAACCAGGAACATATGTGAAAAACTGAACTGTTTCCGCCTTTTCATATTTAGGTATTCCCTCATAAGTACCATGTAATATGGAGTAAGAAACCAAAGCACTTAACGGAATATAATGTTCCTCGCTATATTCCATCATCCTTTTTTTTAGATTTTCATTTAGTTGTACTAATATTTGCTTTGGCTTAACATTTTCCTCGATTGGTTCACTCATATTCATGAAGTATTCGGAAACTATGTAGCCAATCAAAGCATTCTTTTTTATTTCATAATCTTCCGCCAGCTCATTGACTCTTTTGAGCACTCCTTCATTAGCCGTTAACACAAAATGATTATCTTCTAACGCAATTCCCTTTTCTAATTGTTTTATCTTAGACAGAGAAGGAGGATTTTTTAGAAGTTTGGTTAACCCAAAAAGGATTACCCCAGATTTAGAAGTTCCTAAATTTTTCGCTGCTATTTCTATTTGCGCTTTCGCTTCCCTTGATAATTTAATACTTAATTTTTTTGTTTTACCTCTATTTAATTTTGGCATTTGCTGACCTCCTTCCTTGTTCTGTTTTTGGAAAAACCACTTCAGAATATGTTTTATAGATTAATGGTTCTCGATCAAATTCAAAATTCCTTCTTCAGCTATCTGCCCCGTTTGTCCAATAAGGAGAACGAACAATTACCCCTAAAAAAGACAGCCGGACATTCTAATGTGTTTAGCTCAGCGAAAGTGTTTCTATATATATGTAAGCATATCGTCCGTTTATTTGATTTTCTCCGCCAACTCTAAAATAATTCCCTCAGGACCACGAACGTAGCATAACTTATAACTTTCTTCATATTGCTCGATCTCACTAAAGACTTCCGTGCCCTTCTTTTTCAATTTTGCAACAATAGCTTCAATATCTTCTACAGCAAAGCAAATATGTCGGATACCCAGTGTATTTGCAAAAGGTTGCTGAACATCTTTTTCATCTGACGGCGACCAAAATTTGACTAGCTCTATCCATACCTGACCATCTGGCATCCCCAATCCTACACATGCCGTTTTAACATCATGAAGCCCAACTAATCTGTCCAACTGTTCTCCATCCAATTCCCATTCTGCTTGCACCTCAAGTCCTAAATCAACAAAAAACGCTTTAGCCTCTGAAAGATCATTTACGTTTATACTCACATGATCTATTCTATTGATCTTCATATCTCATACCTCCTATGATATGTAAGGATTAAATATTAACCTTTCCATTTTGTTTAGTAATTCCATTAATCATATAATTTCATAAGTTGGCAAAAAATAATCTTTCAAAGGCTTTTCTGTGACATATAAACGGCTTCAATAATTGGTTTGAGGCTTCACAAGATTGGTGTAACAAATGAGGGGATTCACCTGATTTTAAGCAAATCCCTTTTAATATTATCATCAATTATTTCTATAAATACGGTGCACGCAAATTGTTTTTTATTTGCCTAAACTGTACGTTTATTTGCGAAACTCCTCCTGTCTCGTTTCCAATCAACCATTTCATTTATCCTATATTTAATCGCCAACTTTTCCCTATTTCTTCTTATTAAAATACGTGTTTCCTAGTACTCCAATTATAATTAGAGCACCACTTATGAATACAGATGAAAGGGTACCCTGTCTTTGACTCTTCGATATGCTTAGTATATTTATAGAAGGATTCGTTTTAGGAGGAGCTTTCCGTTTTAGATTATGTGTCACGTTATAAACTTTTTTGAAAAGGAGGTCATCATATCGCTTTCTTTTTTCAGCATTATGTAGAATTTCATATGCTTCTTTAACTCGTTTAAATTGTTCAGCATTCCCTTTTTGCTTATCTGGGTGCACTTCTTTTACTTTTTTTCGAAAGGCTTCTTTAATTTCACTACAGGTTGCATCATAGGGCACATCTAAAATACGATAGTAATTTTCATAAGATAGCATGTAATTCCACCCTCTCCTGCTTAAAAATGCTCTTGCTTCCCCGTTTTTCATCCTTCCAAAATAGTATTCTGGTTGTTTATAAAATATTCATCTTCCCTAGCCCACGCCATGCCAGGCAAACTTACTTTATTAAATACGACTTAAGAGTGCTGTCTCCTCTTAGCAGATACCAAATAAGACTTTCAAATTCTGACGTAATTCTACATAATTTCTAAACAAACAATTGTGTAAAAGCAGTAAAAAGTCATCGCAAATAAGCTTTACACCCTTTGGAAGCTAAAAACATTGTCTTTTACACAAACGTCTGATTAAATCTGTTTAAAACATTGGTGGATTGTGATATTGGCTGCTTGTTGGGGAAAAAAATTGCTGAATTTTGGTGGTGGAAATAAAGAGAAATAAAAAAGAGGCCGAGAATCGTCCATCATTAGCATGATGATAAATGAGAATGAGAATGCTGCAGCAATTAATGGATTTCTGAATGTGAAATTTTCTAGAATCAGAGCTAAAAAAAAGTGCCAGTCCCCCCACCCGAAAATGTTGAACTAAATCAACAAATTAGGGTAGTGACCGACACTTCCTGTATTGGATAATAAATTAGCCGAAATTCCCTTAATTGCGTTTCATAAACAAGGATAGTGAAAGCCGGTGTATTACTGCCAGCTGTCCAGTTCCCGTTATTGTAAAGCCATTTCGAGATCCTTCCATATATCTTCTACTTCTTCAATTCCAACCGAAAATCGAACGAGTCCATCATCGATCCCTGCTGATTCTCTTTCTTCCTTAGGGATAATCGCATGTGTCATCGAAGCTGGATGTTGAATTAAGGTACCTACATCCCCCAGGGAAACGGCTAAAGTGCACAGTTTTACTGAATTCATCAGTTTAACACCAGCCTCGTATCCATCCTTCAAGACAAAAGATATCATCGCCCCAGGACCTTTCATTTGTTTTTTCATGATATTTTTATCTTCAAAACTGGCCAATCCTGGAAAGTAAACCTTCTCTATAGCCTTATGTTTTTCCAAACGTTCCGCCAAAATTTGTGCATTTTCTTGTGAGCGATCCATGCGAATGTGCAATGTACGTATTCCTTGATAGAGAAGCCAGGCATCCATAGGGGACAAGTTGGCTCCCATCGTCTTCTGCACTTCTTTTCGCATCGGTTCAATAATTTCCTTGCTGGAAATCACAAGTCCGCCAATAAGGTATCCATGACCCGACAGGTATTTAGTTGCACTGTGGACGACAATATCAATGCCACAAAGAATAGGATTTTGTAAATAGGGGGACAAAAAGGTATTATCAACAACAGTCAAGATCCCCTTTTGCTTAGCGACTGCCGCTACACTCTTCATATCCACTAAGGAAAGCGTAGGATTAGAAGGGGTTTCAAAGTAGACCACTTTTGTTCTATCTGTAATGTGCGGTTCAAGCTCTTCCCCTGTCTTAAACGGTACAAAAGTTACATCAATTCCAAACTTTTTCACCGTTTTGGATAGGAATGCGTGTGTCGCCCCGTACAACGCTGTGTGTGCCACAACATGGTCTCCAGCCTGCAGTAAACCAAAAAGGCAGCCCGTTATGGCAGCCATTCCGGAAGAGAAAGCTAAACAACCTTCACCAAATTCCAATTCCGCTACCTTCTCTTCTAGTTCTCTTACATTTGGATTACCCAAGCGTGAATACATAAATCCTGGATCTTCTCCTGCAAACCGTTGTGCTCCTATTTCTGCAGTATCAAAAACAAAAGTTGAGGTCAAATAAACAGGGGGGATGTGCGAGCCATGCCCTGGATCTTTATTTACTTTTACCAGTTTTGATGAATAGTTCATGAGTATGAAGCCTCCTAATTTTAGTTAATCTGAAACGCTGCTAAATTTATTTTTTTCCTATAAGCAGTGTATGCAAAAGTTATGCCCACTCTGTAGACCTTGTTAATTCAACATTTTTAAAAATCGGATTTATTTTCATTATTGTTAAGGTGTACTGCAAAACATAAGTATGATCAAACATCGACTTTGGCATATCGATAATATTTTTCCAAAGATGGAGAGAAATTTATGCTTTTTCTTTTGCGAAGGCTCTTTTCGTAAAGTTTGTTGTTTTTGGGAATAACACTATCCGTTCCTTTCCGCTACAGGCGCTTGCTTTCCGCGGGGAGGAAGTCGAGCCTCCTCGACGTTCCGTCTGCGGGGTCTCGACCTTTCCTCTATTTCCCGCAGGAGTCAAGCGCCTTTCGCTCCAATCCACTCGGTGTTTTCAATATAGTTAAAAGCAACAATATATGAGAAAAGAGCCTTTGCGAAAAAGAAAATGGCCGATATCGAATTAGAAATCGGCCTTAACAACATATTCATAATACTGCAGATTTGTATCTTGTTTTGTTTTATTCATTCTACAATCAAAATATAGATGATTACCCCCTCCACTATCTGACAAGAGGAAATATCTTGTCTGAGATTGGAAGTGTTTCTTTACATGCATTATATGTAACCGTTATTGTGCTACTTTTAATGCCATCGAATGTTATACCGCATGTCGATAGAGATATTTTTTTGAGTACAAAGGTGTGGTGTTGTTAATAAGCAATAAATGTCCAAGACTCGCAGGTATTTTATGAGGGAAATTAAATATATAAGATTGGCTGGGAAGCAAGGCAAATTGTTAATCAATATAGTAATGGCTACTTTGAATAGCAATAAAGATAGGAAGCAAATGGAGTAATTAAACAACAGTCTATAAAATTAGCTAAAACACACTCTTACACTCCCTTCTTTTTTCGCTGTTGCTAAACAGTTAAGTATAAAATCCTGGATTTGTTTTTTATCCCAAGTTACAAAATCACTTTCTGGCCGAGAATTGCTATTATCAAATAATTGATGGTAAGAATTCAAAGCCATTTCAATTTGCTGTATTGAGTATGTAGAACAGTCGCCTGATCCACTGACTCCTGCATTATAATCATTTGCATCAAGAAAACTGTAGAGTAAGATGGCATTATAATTCCCCATGCTAAACCGTGCATAAGCAATTTCTTCTCCTGCTTTATTGTATCCTGAAATATCGTGACCCATTTATAATCCTCCTTCAAAAAAATTTGTAAACCAGAAATGATTACTCTACCTTAGGAAGTTGATAAAATAGGCTACATGCCTCATCACTCCTTTCACGTTGTTTATATATTCAGGTACTTTTCTTGAAAAATTATGATTGGAAAAGGATGATACAATAGAAAAATGTGAAGATTCAATAAAGAGGACGTTCGGAAACATATGACTAATTCATTAGCTGTTATATTCTTATGGATTTATCATACCGGGGTATTGATGGAGAAAATGATGAAGGACAGAAACAAGATAATTTTAAAAAATAATTATTTATATTGCCTCGTTTCCATCTTGCTGAATTCCTACTAAAAAAATAATATCACATTACATTTCAAATAAAATAAGTCTTTTCTAAAGCTTTTCTACAATTATGTGAACACTTTCTTTCGTTAACCATTAGTACCTGAACAGAGGCAGCGCCCCGGAAAATTAACGAAAAGGTTTTTACCCTTTATTTACCAAAATGGTACAAACAGCCCAAGTCATGAATTCGACTTGAGCTGTTTATTTTAAAAGTATTTATAGATTAATGTGTATAATAATTTTCTATTTTTAGCAACACATACCGTGCTGGCAAGTCCCCTACTCACATGTTTTTCTACATCAGCTACTCTTTTCATTACCAAGTTCTTGTATCATTTTTTTAAATGTATAATAAGCCGGTTTGGGAGAGTAATCATCCCGCATAATACCATATTGATGGAATAAATCCTCTTTCGTACTATCTGCATCTCGGAGTCCAAAGAGCTCATAGTGGGTAATATTCAATTCCGTACGCAAATCATAAATAGTTTGGATAAGGATTTCCAACGCATTCGCTTGATGCTCATATGTTCTCTCTCTATTTGTTAGTGGATTCTTCCCGGTGGGCCAGCCATTCTCTGTCACTCGAATAGGAACTGAAGCAGGGATTCCAGCAGTACTTAGATGTATTTCTCTAAGGTCACGAAGTATCCGTTCCACTGAAGCTGGTATGTCTTTTAAATCGAGAGGCTGTTCTTCGAATACATCCACATAAAAATTATGACCAACAAAATCAACGGAGTTTATAAATGATTCTCCCCCTGCCTTCGCAAGGTTCTCCCAAAAATGGGGAACCGCCGCTTGACTTTCCGGCACCGATCCAAACCCAATCTTTAACGGCAGATTAAGTCTCTTAGCTTCTTGTTTTGCCGTAATGACTCCTTCCACCAGGGCTTGCATGATATATGGTTTTGAGCCTTCCATAAAGGACAGATTAGGTTCGTTTGTGATTTGCAGAGAGGCCAAACGGGAGCCATATTTGTTTATGATGGTTTTAATAAAATCGAGCCAATGACGTATTTCGATCTCTGTTTCCTGCTCATCCGTCCAATCACCGACACCCACGGTCAAGTCCTCTAATAACCCAGCTGCCAAATACTCCTCAGCACGAGCGAGCATTTTTGCTTCCCATTTCTTTGTATAGATTAGATAGTTCCTTGAATTAAGTTTTTTTGCTCCCCCTTTAAGGTCACTTATCGCAGTTTGAATTTTTTCATAATTGTCCTCTGGTCCCTGAGCCAAACCAAAAGGAGTTCCTGCCACACTTAATGGATAAATTCCAAAAGTTAATCCAGACAATCTATTTCGTTCACTCTGGTTCATATTATTCCTCCATCTTCTTTAAGAGAATATTTACTTTATGTAGAGAAAAAGCTAAATCTCTCTTCTCTTCGTCTGTTAACTTCGATAGGTTATTGGTGAATGCTTGATAGATTTCAGTCCATTTTTTATCTTGGATTTCTTTTCCTTTTGATGTAATCAAGACCTGCACCGCGCGTTTATCTTTAGGGTCTGGTACTTTAATCAAATACCCGCCTGCTTCCAAATCACTTATCACATTGGTTAGCTGCTGCTTGGCAATACTTAGCCCATTGCTGATATCTTTGATATTTACTGCCCTTTGTTGCATATATAGAAACTCGATTACATGATTCTGAATATGAGTTAATTCTGAGGCATTTTTGTTTAACTCCTTAAAGCTGTGAAATAAATTAGGAATTAACGCGATGTATTCTTTTGCGATTATATCATTCATTAACGATGACCTCTTTTCGACATAACAGTAATTATATTATTACTATTTTAGTCAAAAATCAATAAATATTTCGCATTTTGGTAAATATTCATTTACCAAAATATAAAAAGGAGATTTGCGTAAATAGGTTCACATAACATCAATTTCTGCCTCTCGGAACATGCGGCTTTTTTGACGACAGCCCGCTCTTCCAATAAGATTAAAGAATAACCATAACGTTAGGATGAACACTATGAAAATTTTATTGGTCGAGGATGATCGCACCATTGCTTCCGGACTAGAGTTTTCCTTAAAACAAGAGGACTTTGAAACCATGCTTTGTCCTAATGCCGCTTCCGCAGCAGAGATCATTCAGAACCACCTCGATGAAATCGATTTATGCTTATTTGACCTAAATCTGCCGGATGGGAACGGTTATGACTTATGTGAGCTCGTGAAGAAACGGCGGGATATCCCGGTCATCTTTTTAACCGCCTATGATGATGAAGTGAACGTGGTCATGGGTCTTGATATGGGAGCGGATGATTATATTACCAAGCCGTTCCGAATCCGTGAACTTGTTTCGAGAATGAAGACGGTCCTCCGCCGTTACCATCGTCAACCCCAGCAGAAAAACACGATTGACATCGAAGATATTCAAATTAACACCCTTGAAGGAAAAGTATATAAACAGGGAAAAGAAATTCTGTTGACGGCATTAGAATATCGGCTTTTCCTTATTTTCGCGAATCACATTGGACAGGTTCTCACTAGAGCCCAGCTGCTCGACCGCATTTGGGATGTCGCTGGTGATTTTGTTAATGACAACACCCTGACCGTCTATATTAAGAGATTGCGAGAGAAGTTAGAAGACGATCCGCAAAACCCAATGCTGATTAAGACAGTAAGAGGCATGGGCTATAAGGTCGGTGAGTGAGTTGCTTCGCAATCAAGAGGTTCAAATCCTCCTAGGCATTCTTCTGTTGATTAGTGCGATAGGCTTTGGTTTAGCGGCCATTTTTATTTCCATGCCCGCGGCCCTGTTTGTTCTTGTCGTATCCATTTTACTGATTAGCTGTACACTGATTTTTACCAAATGGCGTTACCGGGAAATCGATAAACTTTCTGGATATCTGCAGCAAATCAGCAATGGCCACTTTCAGTTGGACGTCCGTGATAACTATGAGGGTGAGTTGAGCATATTAAAGAGTCAAATATATAAAGTGACCACCATGCTATCTGAGCAGGGGGCGGTTTTACAGGAGGATAAAGTGAAATTGACCAATGCAATTTCCGACATCTCCCACCAATTAAAAACCCCCCTCACTTCGATGATGGTCATGGGTGACTTGTTACGTGATAAACGGTTGGATGATGCCAAGCGGGCAGAATTCACCCGGAATCTCCAAGTCCAACTGGAGCGCATGGAATGGCTTGTTTCTTCCTTATTAAAGCTTTCGAAAATCGATGCGGGAACAATCTCATTTAAAAAAGAAAAGGTCTTTGTTGCTCCACTCATTCAAAAAGCAGTCGAGCCATTATTGATTCCAATGGAGATAAAAATGCAGACTTTATCCGTCACGGGTGATGAACAGGCAAGCTTTATTGGTGATTTCAACTGGACTACGGAGGCGCTTATTAATATCATTAAAAACTGTATCGAGCACACTTCCGAAGGCGGCGATATCTCCATTTCTTTTTCGGAAAATGCGCTTTTCACAGAGCTTACGATTTCCGACAATGGGAAAGGAATTGCTAAGGAAGATCTCCCTTACATTTTCAAACGGTTTTACAAAGGAAAAAATGCGAGTGACGACAGTGTCGGGATTGGTCTTGCAATGGCGTACAGTATCGTGACCAGCCAGCAAGGTGATATTATCGTAAAGAGTAATAAGGACGTTGGGACGACGTTTCAAATTAAGTTTTACAAGCAGGTGATCTAATAGGGTCTTTTTAAAAGACTCCATGATGGACGTATGAATTGGCATGCGTCTTTTTCTTTGACGGGGCCAGGTTATGCGCCCTAGTTGATAAATAGACGGAGAATTTCCGCTTATTTAGAAAATCTCGGTAAATAGGGCATAAATAGACGGAGATTTCCGCTTATTGACTCAAAAAAATGGAAAAAAGGAGATTTTCCTTTTCATAAGCGGAAAACTTCCGCTTATATTCCCCAAAACGGGCTTCATTTTATATTTAACCGGAAAAACTCCGCTTATTTAGCTGGTTATCCCAAAGTGAATAAATTGTCACTTAAGAGTCACTTTAAAGTCATACTGACCCGGTATACTAACCTCAGACAATGAACGTATGGGGGTTTTTTCATGAATATAGTAGAAGTTAAAAATCTTTCAAAGGTGTATGGCAAAGGCGAAACGGCCGTTAAAGCACTCGATGATGTGTCCTTTTCCGTAAAAAAAGGCGAGTTTGTTTGCATTATCGGCCCGTCTGGCTCGGGAAAATCGACGCTGCTCCATTTGCTTGGCGGCGTGGACCGCCCAAGCAGCGGGAAGGTGCTCATTGATGGAACCGACATTTATGACCTGAATGAAACACAGCTCGCGATTTTCAGACGCCGGCAGATTGGCTTGATCTATCAATTTTATAATTTAATTCCGATCCTGACCGTAGAGGAAAATATGACGCTGCCCATGCTGCTGGATGAGCAAAAAGTGGACTCTAACCAGTTTAACAAGATTGTTAGCATTTTAGGTTTGAACGAACGGCTCTCCCACTTGCCCAACCAGCTTTCAGGCGGCCAGCAGCAGCGGGTCTCGATTGGACGAGCGCTCATCAGCAATCCCGCCATCATGCTTGCCGACGAGCCGACGGGGAATCTCGATAGTAAAAATAGTGAGGAAATCATGGAATTGCTCAAAATGTTCAACAAAACCTACAATCAAACGTTGATTGTGATCACCCATGATGAGCGGATTGCCCTTCAAGCTGACCGGATTATTTCCATTGAGGATGGCAAGGTCGCCAAGGATGAGGTGACCCGGTAATGAATATTATCAATAAAGTGACCATTAGGCATTTGAAGGAAAACAAACGCCGCTCCCTCGTAACGATCATCGGCGTGATCATTTCGGTGGCGATGATCACCGCAGTAGCGACACTTGGATATTCTTTTTTAGACTTGTTGGTTCGTCAGGAAATTGCCGATAATGGCGAGTGGCATGTTCAATATAAGGATGTCACGTTAGACCAGCTAGAAGCAATAAAAAAAGACAGTGAGACCAAAACCATTGCTCTTTCCAGCACTGGCTATGCTGCCCTAGAAGAATCACACAATAACTATAAACCGTATTTATTTTTTCAAAACTATGATAAGGGTGGATTGAAACAATTCCCGATCAAGGTCAGCTCAGGCAGACTCCCTCAAAATGAACGTGAGATTACCATTTCTGAGGCGGTAAGAAGCAATGCAAAAGTCGATTATAAAATCGGAGACAAACTCACGGTAGACATTGGGGAGCGATTCCATTCAATCGAAGGAACCATTCTAGCCCAAAATGACTCCCTGCAGCGCGATGGTGACAAGCTATTCGAGGAACTGAAATTCACCCAAACCAAAGAATTAACCATTGTTGGGACGATTGAGACTCCGTCCTGGGAACCGGCTTGGTCACCAGGGTACACGGTTATTGGCTATGTGGATGAAACGGCCATTAGTAAAAATGAGTCTGTTGATGCGTATGTCGTGTTAACGAAAGTAAAAGGGTCCCTTTTCGACCATGCAAAAGCTTTGGCCAAAAAGCATGGAATCAAAAAGGTGAATTTTAACAGCGAGTTGCTCCGCTACTATGGAGTCACGGCTAATGATGCTCTGCGGATGACACTGTTTTCACTTTCCGGCATCATTATGGGCGTGATTATTATTGGCTCTGTAGCCTTGATATACAATGCGTTCGGAATTAGTGTTTCCGAGCGGGCCAGACATTTAGGCATGCTTTCGAGTGTTGGTGCCACGAAAAAACAAAAACGCAATTCGGTCTTTTTTGAAGGAGCGGTGATTGGAGCCATCAGCATCCCGATTGGCATCCTTGCCGGACTCGGCGGGATTGGCCTCACTTTTGTGTTTATCAATACGTTTATCCAGGATGCACTCAATGTTTCTGAGAAGCTGGAATTAGTGGTCACACCGGCTTCGATCCTGATTGCCTGTGGCATTTCAATTCTGACGATCTTTATTTCGACCTATATCCCAGCGCAGAAAGCCTCCAAGATTTCAGCGATTGACGCAATCCGCCAAACTCAGGATATTAAACTGTCAGGGAAAACGGTGAAAACCTCCAAGCTTGTCCGAAAAATCTTCGGGCTGGAAGCCGAAATTGGGTTGAAAAACGTCAAACGAAATAAAAAGCGATACTTGGCTACCGTCTTCTCGTTAGTGATTAGTATTGTCCTATTTTTATCGGTTAGTTATTTTACCGACAACCTGAAAAAATCGGTGGAGATGTCGCAGGAAGAGGTTCAGTACGATATTCAAATTACAAGCAGCGAATTAGAGAAGGAAGAGTTAGCTCAGTTTACGAAGCTCGATTACGTAACGAAATCCACCATCATGGAGGAAGCGCAGATTGAGGCACTCATTGAAACGAAAGACCTTCCATCACTATTGAAAAAGCAAATTCAAGAGAACAAGGCAGCTCTTGAGGATGGGAAGTTCCCTTACTATGTTGTCATAAATAGTTTAGATCAAGAAAGTTTCAATGAATATGCTGAAAGTATTGGTGTGAAGGCTGCAGACTTCATTCAACAAGACACGCCAACTGCAATTGTGATTAACCAAATTTCCTATCAGGATCCTGAAACCGGAAAATTTATCGAAACAAAAGCGATCCAGTCAAAAGAGTGGAGTAAGATTGACTTATTGGCCATGGCGGATGGGAATTATGAAGAAGAAGAAGAAAAGCCAAAACGGGAGTTTGTGGGCAGTGTTACAATTGGTGCCCTTACCGACCAAGTTCCAATGGGGGTTCATACGACTTCACTAGGAGGGGTTAATCTGATCGTTCCTGAAACAACCATGGAACAATTAGGTATCGATCCTGATCTAGTGAATCCCTATGTATATTTAAATAGCTCTGACCCAATGGCTACGCAAACAGCAATTGAAGACATGGACGATTCAAGCATCCATGTTTACAATGTGTATCAACGGCGCCAGCAAGATGAACAGATGATTATGCTTCTGTCGGTGTTTACCTATGGGTTTATCACGCTGATTTCCTTAATATCGATCGCCAATATTTTCAATACCATTTCAACCAGCATTTCGCTTCGGAAACGTGAATTTGCGATGCTGCGTTCCGTTGGCATGACTCCGAAAGGTTTTAATAAAATGATCAATTACGAGAGTATCTTTTATGGGGTGAAGGCTTTGTCCTACGGACTCCCCCTTAGTGTGCTTGTCATGTTTGGAATTCATCGCTCCCTTGGCAACACCTTTGAATATGGGTTTAGTCTGCCATGGATGAGCATCCTGTTCGTGATCGTCATGATATTCTTGATTGTCGGGGCCGCCATGCTGTATTCGATTTCCAAAATAAGAAAAGAGAACATTATTGATGGCTTGAAACAGGAGAATATTTAAAGGAAACACGCGGTTAGCGATGCTAATCGCGTGTTTCTTTTAAATATTGGGAAAGATATGAATGTAATCGATTATTTAAATTGGTAATTTGGATTTTGAAATCGGCCTGAGATAAATAGTAATGAGTCGGCGATTCTAGCACTTTTTGAGGCAATGAACTGCCCTTTTTTTATTACCACATAGACTTTTCTTGGAAATAAAAAAGCACTCGTATTATGAGTGCTTAATGGTTCCCAAATCAGAAAATCTGATCGATGCTTATTCTAGTGGTGTAAGGTCTGTAAGTTTAACTAATTTAATATGGTCATCGTTTTTAATTTCGCAGTACCCGCTATCGTATATCCAATGAATTACATAAATTTTCGAATCGAAGATTACTTTGCTTCCTATTGCCAACAAAAAAAATGCCCCCTGCTTTCTGTTTGGAAACCGTTATTAAACATATCAGGGAAAACGTTTTTAATTCAAATGTTAATTCTTAGAAATTGAGGCAACATAAGAATTGAGTAGTGGAACGTTCAGTAGCCGTAGTTTTTTGCTGGGTTAACAAAAGTAAGTCTTTTGGTTCCGGTTAACGGGAGAGAGTTTGGCTTTTCTTTAGGGGAAAATAACACCAAATGATTGGATAGAGGAGGATTATTCCGTTATTGCAGCAACTCAGATTCACAAAGAATAACTAATTGTAAAAAATAAAGGGGTTGTATAAAGATGGAATGCTTGTTTAAGAATAAACAAATATCTTATAAAACAAATTAACCTTTGGGTGATGTTAATGAAAAATCAAAAATTGCTTTTACTTTCTTTATTGGTTTTGCCTTGGTTAACGGTACCTTTTTTAGGCGGGAAGGCATTTAAGCGATTTCTGCCTACTGCGATATTTATGTGTACATTCACTAAAGCTCTCGATTTCTATGGTGAAAAGAAAAATTGGTGGAAATTTTATAAAGGGATCGGACCTTTCAATAGTATGAATTTTATGAATTTAGGTCCTTACCTAGTCACTAGCTTATGGATTTTAAAAATGACTTTTGGCAGATTTCCGTTATACATGATTACAAATACGGTTCTTCACGCGGTCTTTATCTTCGGCGGACTAAAATTTGTTAAACACTTTAAAATATTTTCCATAGAAGACTTGTCAAAAATTAAATACTTAGCAATAAATTTTTTAAGGGCTCTGATTTTATATGGCTTCCAATATATAATAGAACTCACTAACAGTCGTAAGTTATTTTATTTTAAAAAATAATAAAGTAAAGAACAAAGTAACATTTTCTTGCACTGTCGGATGCAATGAAAAAAGGGAGACCGCTGGGGCGGTCTTTTGAAGTAACGGGATTGAATGAGGCAAGAGGTATTATTCAAGATATAATATTTCTACAAGTGGTAATTTTAAAACCGCTTCAAAAAATAAGGAACGGTCAAAACCATACTTTTTTAATATTAGTCACTACTCTCATCGCTGCGTTCGTCATTGCTGTGGTCTTTACATTCGGAATTGTTGACGAAGTTATTGTTTGATCCGTTGTTTTTGATATTACTTGGATCATTGTCGCACAGCTGGTTTCTAAAGATCATGTTCTTATTGGCTCCACTGTTGATCTTTATGCCGAAGTCTTTATTGTTTTCGATTTCGTTTCTTTCAATAATTGAAAAATTGCTGTTCAATTCAACCCCGCTCTGTCGATTTTTCAAAATGGAATTATTGCCGACAAACGCGTTGTCGCTTTCAATCAAGACCCCATCTCTGCGGTTTTCGCTGATTGAATTATCAACGATTACTGTGTTGGTACTGGAAACTCCTGCTGCAAAGATTCCATGAAGCATGTTTTGATACAAGTGGTTCTGCACAATCAGCGTATTATTCCCGTTTACAAGTATACCGTTTCCGCCATTTCTCTCAAAATAGTTTTGGGCAAAGGTGTTGTTGTTTCCGGCCGGGTTGAGAATACCGTTACCTTTGTTGTGGCAAATCTCGTTCTTTATAATCCAGTTATTGCTGCCGTTTATTACTATACCATCACCATTCAAGCGACTAACATCATTTTTGTAGACCAGATTACCGTTGGAGCTCAGCTGAATACCGTCATTCCCAATCTCCAGAAGCTTGTTGCCAACAAGTCGATTAAACCCATTGCCGTTAACCTGTATGCCGATATTGGTATAGTCCCTGATGGTAAATCCATTAATTTCTACACCAGTCACGTTGTCCAGCGTAAACGCGTTGGAAAATCCATTGTTTCCCTTCAGAACGGCATTTTTACCTGCAGCGATTATACGAATATTGCTTTTGGTAGATGGAACGGTAACAGACTCCCGATAGACACCGTTTTTGACCAGAATCACATCGCCTGGCTGCGTGGTTGGTGCGTTAACAGCGCCGCTTATGCCCCCAGGGGTAGCTTGATTAACATTAATAATCGCCAAATTTTTTCACCTCTTGATCCAATGAACTCATGATGATTCCTCATTTTGCACAAAATTATTGTCTGTCCCGTAATCGACAATATTTCGAGGAATGTTATCCTCAAGCCGGTTTCGCAAGATTAGATTGTCGTTTCCGTCCGTCGGAATCTTAATCCCGTCGAATTCGTTTTTCCGAATCGTATTTCCCTCAATAATATTGAAGTCAGATTGGAATACGATACCGCTTTGTGCGTTTCTTTCGACCAGATTGTCCGCGATGAAGTTGTTGTTCGCGCTGGGTATACCAAGTACTCTACCTACTAAAAGTATTCCATGGCTGAATATGTCGAAAATGTGATTATTGATCACAACATTGTTGGGTCCTTCGAATAACAATCCATCACCGCTATTAAAAAATTTGTTATCCATTACTAGCGAGTTCATTGGTATTGGTGCGTTCTGGACTATTTGTGTAAAGATCATTTCAAAAGGAACTTTCGAAAAATGATTGCCAATGAGCGCGTGGTTTTGGCCAAATAGATCGATCCCGTCATCACCAGAGTTTTGAGATTCGTTTTGTATCACCCAGTTGCTTTGACTGTTTCTATCGAAACTAAACATCGTTTCTCCCAAACGGATGCCGTCGTTTTTCCAAGCTAAATTTCCATCCGTGTCAAACTCCACCCCAACTCCGAATCTGGTTGCAAAACGAGCTTGAATATTTTCGATCCTATTCCTAACAAGGCGGTTTGAACCTCCTGTTACATTGTCTCCTATTACATTAATTCCAAAATCAGTATAGTTTTTTATGGTAAATCCGTTGATTTCCACGCCGGTTACGTCATTTAGCTCAAACGCAGTAGACAATGTATTCTGGCCATCCAGAATGGCATCCCGGCTTTCAGCGATAATCCGGATGAAGTCCTTGCCAGCGGGTATGTTTACCTGTTCATGATAATTCCCGTCGGCAACCAGTATGACATCGCCTGACTGTGCTGCGGTTACCGCGCCGTTGATTCCGCCGGATGTCGCAGGGGTCACATTAATAATAGCCAAGTATTTCCACCTCTCATCAAATTTTCATGTCTTGTTACTATAAGATGTGAAATTGATGGGTTATGAAATGGACAAGTTACCTATGAGATCCGTCCAATTTATCAAAACAGCGGCTTTCCTGCTAGGAAGACCACCTTCTGAATTGTTCTCCCGTATCCAGCAGGACCCGCAGCCAAATGCGAAGTTCAACATTACGTTGATTTACAGCAAAACGCAGCTCTACCAGTCACCGCCCAATAAATATAAGGCAATAAAAAAATTGGGCCAATACCCAAATTACTTCAAACATAGTATATTAATATTTCTTTATAAACTGTAAATGAGCAGGCCAATGAAGTGACCTGCTCTTTTTCTTGATATTAGTTTGTATTTTACAACTTACCAGAACTTTCCTCGTGCGCCCTAAAGCGTACCGTAAATAACATTGCGCAGCCTTGGCTGATAAATGGCTTCAAAGTTTGGGAACATTTGCTGCATGTAGACAGCTGATAAATTTTCTTTGGGGTCGACCAAGAGCCATGTACCGGCCATGCCAATCCAGCCAAATTCGCCTAACGAGCTGTTGCTGCCTCCGGCGGCTGGATCAATCATTGTCCGAACACCAAGTCCGTATCCATAACCACTTAGATGATCCCAGTTATAAAACTTCAGAAGTTCTGGCGATAGATGATTGGCCGACATCAGTTCGATAGTTTTCCGGCTTAAAATGCGAACACCATCCATCTCTCCGCCATTCGCCATCATATGTCCGAAGCGGCTATAATCTTCCAGAGTCGACAGCAGTCCGCCGCCGCCGCCTTCAAACTGAGTGCCTGGCTGGTATCGTGCGTCCATTCTCGTATTTTTTATTAAGTCACCTTCTTCATTGCGGTCATATAAGCTGCAAAGACGGTCTTTCTTCTCTTCAGGCATCTTGAAAAAAGTATCCTTCATTCCCAGCGGATCAAAGATTTCATCTTTTAAAAATTGACCAAAGGTTTTGCCGGACAGCACCTCAATTAATGCCCCAAGAACATCATGGCTCATTCCGTAATGCCATCGGGTGCCCGGGTCAAATGCGAGCGGAATGGAAGCAAGCGCTTTTGACAACTTACGAACGTTCCATCCCTCCTTTTGGGCTTCTGTCTCTAACACCCTGCTTACTTGACGCTCCGTTTCAAGGGAGGTTCCTCCGTAAGTTAGGCCCGATGTCATCCTAAACAAGTCTTTAATAGTAATAGACCTCGTTGCAGGGACTACTGTTATCTCACCATTTTTGCCAGTTTGATAGAGTTGGAGATTTTTGAATTCTGACAAATATTCTTCAAGAGGATCATTTAGCAAGAAGAGGCCGCGCTCATATAACATTATAGCAGCAACGCAGGTAATCACTTTCGTGTTTGAATAAATTCGGTAAATGGTATCAGGTGCAATGGGCTTTTTTGTTTCCAGATCGGCATAGCCGGCGTAATCTTCAAAAACAACTTTTCCATTTTGCATGACCGACAAAGCACAGCCTGCAGGACCGTTCTCTACGAATCTTTTTAATAACTGGCTTAATCTATGTAACGATTCCAACTGCTTCCTCTCCTTTTTCGAAGCGTTTTCACTACTACTGATTATAGTATTATTTTGATAAAATCTGAATCATTATTTCAGTGCCTCTTTCCAAATAACTCCATAAAATGAACTTAAATTACACTAACAAGCCAGCCCGCAAGAACATTTATTTTTTCCAAAAAATAAGGAGTAAGCCGCTGGGAATTCTTGATTAACCCTTTGTACTTCTTTGGAAAACTCCTCCTCTGTTTGAGGCACGGGTGATAATCGGTCTGCCTTTCCTTGGGTATCTATATGAGCGCCCGGGGGAACAAACCGATTGGGTTCCAAAATCACTCCATTTGTTACAACAGCTCCTGAAGAAATAAAACTCCCTTCCCCTATCAAGGCATTATAAACAATGGTATTAAAGCCGACAAAGACATCATCATCCACCCGACAAGGACCATGAATCAATGATCCATGAGCACATGAAACCTTATTTCCGATATAAATGGAATATTTTTTATTATCCTTTTCTATATAGCTATTTTTAAGACCATGGAGAATAACACCGTCCTGCAAATTGCTATTGCTGCCGATATAAAATGGTGTTCCTTCATCGGCCCGGATACTTACGAATGGACCGATATAGGTATTACTCTGAATGGTTACATCACCAACAATATAAGTAAACGGACTTAAGAACGCTTTATTATGAATCATTGGAAATTTCGGATAAGGATTCACCGAAGTGAGCGGATTATATCCTATATAATAACTATAAATATTGAAAGGGCCATTTTGACTACCAGAATGATTCCACAAAATGTAACCTCCTTTGAGGAAGCAAAATTTCTTCTTACTACTTATACGTGGAAAGTTTTATTTCATTCTTACAACAGACTTATTTCATTACAAAATAAATGCATACGTTTGATGACGGAAAAAAATAAATAGACAAATTGAAAAGAGGCACGAGATCCGTCTCCATGCCTCACTTCGCCTTATACAAAATTCTCTGTTGTTTTATTGCGGCTGAATCTATAGACTGCAATTAAGAAAAATGCCGCCGCAAAGGCAAACAGAATCAGCAGGTTCAGAGATAACTCACTGAACACATGCCCTTCTTGCAGCTTCGTTAACGTATCAAGCGTCCAGCGCTGCGGCAGGAAGTTCGCTATTTTCTGCAAGGTTGTTGGCATGACTTCCACTGGCCAGAAGCACCCGGATAGCATCACGGTTGGGGTGATAATTAAATTCTGTAAGGCGCTTGCTGCACTGCGGCTTTTCGAAAAGGAAATCAACACAAGTGATAGGCCAACTGCAATCAGTGAGAACAGTAGCATAACGACAGCCGCTTCCCAATAAGAGATGTTCAGGCCAATATGAAAGACACTTTTCATGATGGTTAGAGTAATAGCAACCTGAATCATCATCACCAGCATGTTAACCAACACATTTGCCAATAAATATTTTCTTGCGTTAATCGGAGTCGATAACAGGCGAAAATAGGTGCGTTTTTCTTTTTCCAAGAGAATGATCTCGGATAAATTACTTGCAGAAAGCAGCATAATCATAATCAGGAAACCAATCGTTTGCGTCGTCATATGTCTATTCTTCGATGTATCCGCCAAAGAATGTGTTGAGAGTTGAAAGGTCGATTGCTGGTAATCCTGATACATCTGCTGAAAAGTCTGTTGATTTCCACCTGCAGCTCGGCTGATCGTCGAGATATTATCGATATATTGATATAAATAGGACTTTACGAAGCCTGTCACTTGTGCGCCTTTGATGGAGGTGAGCTGAATATGGTCTGGCCGCCCCGCCAATACACTGTCTGAGTACCCCTTTTCAAAGGTAATCACACTGTCTAGCTTGCCGGAAACTATTTCTTCTTGAACCTGCCCTACTTCCAGCTCGGTAATCTTCACATTCTCTAATCCTGCTAAAAACTGAATCGTATCCGCCGTCATTTCAGCTTTGTCCTGATTGACAACGCCGACATGCAGAATCATTTTTTGATCCCCGCCATAGGCCATCAGCGCAATAAAAATTCCGATTAACGGCATAAACAGGTATAGCAAGATGTTTTTCTTTTTTCGAAATGTCACACGTAACGTGTTTTGAACGATCCAGAGGATATCCCTCATTATAGCCCCTCCCTTCTTTGAAGTGAGATGATTGCCACTAGTAACAATAAAAACGAGCCAATCAGATTGATGCTGAGTGCCGGAATGACGGCAGCAAAGTCATTTGCATAGATGATTTTCGTTATCGCTTCATTCATCCAGGTAAGCGGTGACAGCTCCGTTATCAGTTTAAAGATTCCTTCCGGATTTTCTATTTTAAAATAGGCCCCGCCAAAAAAGGACGATAGCTGCACCACGATCATAATGATGACTTGAGGAGCCGCACTTGATTTCGTTAGGAAGCTGATGCCAATTCCCAAACTAATGGCAAACACCACTTCTGTCAGCAGAACAAGAAAAACCAGCCCCAGATGGTCACCCCAGTTTGCCTTGAATAATAGCTTGCTAAACAGGATGACGAGAATGACACACAAGCTGTTGCTTACGAGACTCCCCAGCACTTTTCCGATAAAAATTTCACTTTTCCTTACCGGTGCAGCAATCAGGCGATCTGCCGTCCTTCTCACGCGTTCACTGACAATCAGGGAGCTTGCCGGTATCGCCCCGTACAGCACAATCATCGTCGTGATGACAATCGCATAATAATCCATCGATCCCGGCTGCTTATTTGGGCTTAGCGAGGTTTCTTTAATAAAATCCTTCTGCTCTCCCGCTGTAAAGGCTGCTTCCAGCTTTTCAGGTGCTGTCTTCATGATTTCGGAAGCGATATTATACTTGTCAACATACCCGGAGACCATACCTTCCAGGATACTCCCTTTTATACTATTATCATCATTGACATACAGCTGGACTCCATTTTCAGTCACCTCTATATACCCATCAAAGGTACTTCGCTTCACTTCTTTTTTTCCATCTACTTGATCGGTGACTTTCTTAAAATGCATCCCCGACTTTTCCGCTGCTGTGATAAACTGCTGAAAGCTCCCGTCTTGTGTTGTATCTTTATATAACACATGGAGATCATCCACAGGAAGACTGGTCGTAAACGTGTTCGACAGGGCTGTTCCAAGGACGAGCATTAAAAGAATCGGGAAAGCTAACAAGAAAGTCAAGGTTTTGATGTCCCTGAACTCTGTTTTAATGCCTTTCCAGGCAATATTGAGTATGTTCAATGTGAATCCCCCCTATTGGTCCCTTAGGTTTCTTCCGGTTAAGGTTAAAAACACAGTCTCTAAATTTGGGGCCTTTTCTTGGAGGCCGCGGATTTCAATCCCATTGTTGATCAAGTGCTCAATGATTTTGTTTAAATTATTGACGCCCGTATCCGAGTTGATTTTAATGAAATATTCCTCTATTGAAACAGCTTCGACGCCAGGAATTTCTTTGATTCCCTGGATGTTCAAGTTTTCTGAAGATTTAACCTCAATCCATAAATCCTTTGTATTGGTTATGAGTGATTTCAGTTGCTCCTTCGTTCCCTCAGCTATGATTTTTCCGTGATCGATGATGGCAATCCGCGAACAAATCTCTTCGACTTCCTCCATATAGTGACTTGTGTAAATGATGGTACAGCCCATTTCGTTTAGCTTCTTAACTGAGTTCAGAATATAGTTGCGGGACTGTGGATCGATGCCGACTGTCGGTTCATCCATAATGATCAGCTTCGGACGGTGGGCAATGGCGCAGGCAATATTTAAGCGCCGCTTCATCCCCCCGGAAAAACTATTGGGATAGCTCTTATGTTTATCTTGCAGGCCGACAAACTCAAGGGCTTCCACCACAAGGTCATGCAGTTCGGAGCCGCGCAGACCGTATAGGCCGGCAAAGAATTTCACATTTTCATAGGCCGTCATGTCCTCATAGATGGCCAAATCCTGGGGAACCATGCCAAGGTTCATTTTTGAAAAGCGGCTGTGTTTGGCTGCGTTTTTTCCAAGTATACTAATGATGCCGTCATTACAGCGCAGCAGTCCGGCAATCATATTAATCGTGGTGCTTTTCCCCGCACCATTGGCCCCGAGAAAGCCAAAGATTTCACCCTCGGCAACTGTTAGACTCATATTATCAACCGCAATGAAATCTGCGAATTTCTTCGTTACATTCTTTATCTCCAACACGTTCATCTCTTCACCCCTAAATCGTTTGTATAGTTCAAGTATAAAAAAAAGAATGAACCTGCATAAGTGCAATCGTTCATTCTTTTCACATGAGAATTTTCATATTGTGAATGTTAGATTTTCATATCGGCAGGAGGGTGGTGATTGAAAAGCCGTTGGTGCTGTCGACAATCACCTTTCCGTCCACCGCTGCGGTGCGCTCCTCCATCCCAATGATGCCAAGCCCTTTTTTAATTGTGTCTGTTCCCGCCCCATTATCCTTCACTTCGACTCTGACCAGTTTATTTAACACTTTCAAATCGACTGAAACAAGCGTTGCCCGGGAATATTTCATTGCATTTGTGAGCGCCTCTATGACATTTTCATGGATAATTTTCCACTGAATCGGCGAAATGATGTCTAAATTCCCTTCATATGTCAGCACAGTTTTGATGGGCTGTTTGGCATTGACGTCATCAATCATCAGCTTCAGGCGATGAATGCCGACTTGCTCTGTTGGAGGCTTCATATTTTTCAAGGTCAAGCGGATGTTTTCGATGCCCTCCTTTGAAATCTGGATGGCGTTTTGCAGCAGCTCGGCTGCCTTCCCCGGATCGGTTTCCAGCAGCCGTTTGGCCGCTTCCATTTGAAAAAGGGCCCCTGTCATCGAATGACCGATTTTATCGTGAATCTCCTGTGAAATTCGATTTCGCTCCTCTAACTTGAAGGTATATTCCGACTGCCGAATGTACTCGGTATTTTCATTCACTCGCTTGGTTAATTTCCCCATCGCTTTTCTCATCGAATCCATCTGCGCTTCATCCTTCACCTGCATGTGATGGAAGCTTTGTGTGACAGAATGAAGCATAAAACAAAAGATGGCTACTAGCCCGTAAATCAGCTGGAACGGTTCCTGTAAATAAAAGATCGGGAGAATGGCGAGAAGCAGTCGTATGAATTTCTGTTCAATAAAGCCTGCGGCCAACTCCACAATGGATAGCGGCAGAAGAATGCTGAAGATTGGATGTACCAGGAAATAGGCTGCCACGGTCATACAGATGGATCCGATGAGAAGCAGCCTTTTGATGGCAGTATGTTTAAAAATATACAGAGTGATATTGATGCAAAAATAAAGCAGAAAGGTAAGAACCGCCAAGGCGATTGAACTACCCTCTGCCCGTACAAAGTAGAAGGCCATATACAGCAAGAGGACGAGCTTCGTCCCAATCATCCATAGCTCCATCCTATTCTACTTTCCCCTTCAGATAGTAGATCGCAATCTGGGTCCGGTGCTCAAGCCCCGTCTTGTTTAAGATTGAAGTTATATAATTGGCCACCGTCCCTTCGGAAATAAACAATTGCTTGGATATCACTTTATTGGAATACCCCTTGGCAATCAGAGACATAATCTCACGTTCTCTTTCGGTGAACGGGCTGAGGTCCAATGGCGTCTCTGGAGCTTTTTGTTCCTCGAGATTGGACTTTATTTTTTCTAAAATAACATCCTGAATAATGCTGTTTCCGTTATACACACTCTTGATCGCATCACGAATTTGTTCGGGGTCATTGTTCTTCAACAAATAACCTTTGGCACCATTTTTTATGGCCTCAAGAATGTATTCATCATCATCAAAGGTGGTTAAGATGATCGGCTTCGTGCTGGTTTGCTCGGTAATCAGCTTGGACGCCTCCACCCCATTCATATTGGGCATACGCACATCCAGCAGGGCAATATCGACCTTGTTCTTTAAGCAATAGTCTACGGCCTCTTTTCCATCACTCACCGTATCAAGCACCTCAAACTCATCATATGTATTAAGGATAATTTTCAAGCCTTCTCGAATAAAGGAATTATCATCCACAATGATCACAGAAATTTTCACAATCATTTCCACCCCTGCCAACTTTTATCTGTAGTCATTATAGCAAGAATTGGGGAGGAAATGGCGTGTCGATTGAAGCTAAATTTATATTACTGCGTTTGGTCCTCATTTATCACGATACATGCTTTGTCATTTCCGGTTTGATGTTACTACCGAATAAAGATGAGGCGGATCATCCAGCTCCGGATGTAGATATTTTAATGATACTTATAAAAGAATAGATTCTCTTACAATTATTTCTATTACGACTTCCACAGGGACAGTTCTCAAAGTCCAATCAATTGTTTATGTCTTTGTATCAAAAAAACATCAGAACCGTCCCCATGCTTCAATCCAGCAAAAATCTTTTTAGGATGCTAAGCCCTTTTTCCAATTCATCTGAGTCTTTAGGAGATGTGAGCGAAATACGAATAAATTGCGGAGATTCATCTTTTTTGACCAAAAAGCGATGAGAATGGAAAACATGGATTCCCTGGGTTAACGCCATATGCTCGAACTGGTTTAGCTGCCACTGTTTATGCAATGGAATCCAGCGAAAAAAACTAATCGGGTTTTCGGATGGATGCAGGATTTGGAAGTACTTCTGGTACACCCGATTCCGTTCTTGTGAGATTTCCCGTTTCTTCTTAATGATCTGATCAGCAGCCCCTGTATTAATTAATTCTGTGATAATTTCTGCGTTTAAGGCAGATGTCTTTACATTAAGATTGAAAATTCCATATGTTATTTTTTCAACAAACTGATGGGCGTAAGCGATAAATGCAACGCGAATACCGGAGCTGAGTGATTTGGCAATACTCAGGATATAAACAAACCGTTCCGGCACAAAATGGGAAATCGGGTAATAGCCATCCGGTGCCAGAAACGAGTATACGTCATCCTCTATTAAAATAAGCCTATGTTTATTGATGACTTCAGCTATTTCCTTTCTGCGATCCATACTCATTGTCACAGCAGTTGGATTATTGCAGGAAGGACTCAAATAAATTCCTTGCAATGGATTTGTTCTGCAGACGGCATCTAGTCTTTCCGGAGTCATGCCTAACTCATCCCCCTCGATAGGGATTAATTGGATATTCAACATTTTGGCCAGTTCAATAAAATTTGGATAGGTATAGATATCCACCGCAATTTTATCTCCCGGATGATACAAGGCCATAAGTATCAACGAAAACGAATTTTGCCCGCCTGAAGTGATCGCAATATTTTCAATGGGCGCATCCATGTTAAAACGCTGCATCCACTTTTTGGCTGCCATTCGATGATACGGCATTCCCAATGGGTGCCTGTAATCTAGTAAGCTTTCAAGGTAATCTTTCGAGGCAAGGCTTTTAATCGCTTGTGCGACAAATGAGTGTGTGTGATCAAGGGGCTTAATGATCCCCATCTCTACATAATTCTTATTCTCATCACTGTCTGCCATGAAAATAGCATTTTTTATATTGGGAGTAACAAAGGTTCCCCTTCCGGTAACGGCATAGATTAACCCTTTCACTTCGCAGATTTTAAATGCCCTTGTGACAGTGCTGAGGTTAATATCAAGATAATCTGCTAATTCTCGCTGCGGAGGTAGTTTCGTATTGGGGGCGAGAAAGCCATTGAGAATATCATATTCTAACAAACTGGCAATCGAACGGTACAATGGAGGCACCAGCTGTTTTTTATCCGGCTTCCACGACATAGGATAATCTTCAAATGAATTAACTGGCATATAACACCCACCTCCTCGAAAAATTGTATTGCATACAATTATATCATTGAAGCCATACAATCAGGATGGTAAAGTAATCTTAATACAAATAATTTATAACAGGGGGTGAAGGATGATGAACATTAGTGAAAACACTATTTTGCGGGAAGAAAGCAGCTTCCTTGCTGGTGTACGGGATTGTCTGCCCACTGTACTTGGTTACTTAAGCATTGGATTTGCGGCCGGTGTTGTGGAAAAAACCGCAGGCCTTTCAATTGTGGAAATTGGTCTGATCTCCTTGCTTTTATATGCAGGTTCTGGTCAATTTATTGCTGCCGCGATGATTGGGGCTAATAGTCCCGCGCTAGCGATTATCTTTACTATTTTCTTTATTAACCTCCGCCATCTGTTAATGAGCGCGGCGATATCGCCCTATTTCCGTCATCTTACACCCTTCAGGAATGTATTGATCGGTTCATTACTTACAGATGAAACATTTGGTGTCGCCATGAATGAAGCAGCTAGTAAGAAATGGCTCAGCGAAAAATGGATGCACGGCCTCAATTTAACGGCTTATTTGAATTGGTTCCTTGCCAATCTTGCAGGAGCATTTTTCGGAGAGTGGATTTCTGATCCGGAAAAATTCGGCCTTGATTTTGCATTACCGGGCATGTTTATCGGCCTTCTTGTCCTGTCAATGGTCAGCCGAAGAAAATGGATGAAAGATATTATTGTTGCCCTAAGTGCTGTTGCAATTGTTGTCGGGGTAAGTATGGTGGCATCTGGAAGCGCAGGGGTAATCGTGGCGACAATCATTGCCTCCACGATCGGATTGGCGGTGGAAAAATGGAAGTAAGATGGTCGATCTTTTTAATTATTTTTGGCTCTGCCCTTGTCACCTTTATTCCAAGAGTGCTTCCGATTGCTGTCTTAAGTCGTGTTGAACTGCCAGACTGGGCGATGCGCTGGTTGAGCTACGTTCCGATTGCCGTTATGGCAGCACTAGTGGGGCAGGAATTGCTCATGCCAAACGGAAAATTGGTACCTTTGCAAGATAACCTGGAACTAATCGCCGCGTTGCCGACTTTTATTATTGCCATTGTGACACGCAGTTTATTAGGAACTGTTTTAGCTGGAATCATCGCTATCATGGTATTACGGTTTGTGTTTTAAATTGATAAAATGCTATGAAAAAAAGGTACACAGGGACGGTTCTCATTCACCAATTTATGTCTTTCAAAAAAATGATGAAGCAGAACCTTCCCCATGTCACTCTCTATCTTAAAAATGAGAATTATACTGATTTATATTTTTCTTTTAGAAAGGCGATACTCCTATTAATAAAAGGTTCCTTTGTTTCCTCTAGTAATATATTTATTAAAGGTTTTTTCTGTTTTATCAATTTAAACACAAGCTCGTAATTCAACAGTCCCTCTCCAACCGTTGTGGTTTTCACCCAGTTATTTTCAATGATAAAATTTATATACAATATCTAGGTAAACATTTCCCGTTTCAGTTCCAACTACACTGCATCCAAAATCTCTGGCAAAACGAATATGCTCCTTGAATCGATCCAAAGCCTCAATTAGTAATTAGAAACATTTTGTTTTCCATCATTCTGTCCAGTTGCTTCCTCTATTGCACGCTCAAGTTCCGCAATAAATCCTTTTTCTTCGGTTTTAGACCATCCGAACACCTTTGACATGTATCGACAAACATTATTATTCGATTTTCTAACAGAATCTATATCAAATAAAAGGTTCCCTGTTCTCCTAAAATAAAAATCAACAGGGGTAGCCACCATTTCATATTCAATACCATAAATCAGTTTTGCAAAAATAGCTACTGGAATGCCATACTTTTTCGACTCCTCTTTTTTTCCTTTTAACAAATCAAATACAACTGGGGCATTTGATCCATAGAACGAGGCTAGATGAGTGGCATCCTCTTTGGATAAACCTAATTTCATGCCTTGTTGGGCTGTTTTCTCAACAAACATTGCAAAGTTCTTGGAACCACCAATGTCGCCCCCAGAAATCGGAAGGATTAATGTTTGACATCCCTTTATTTTGCAGCCTTCTTCAGAATTTAATTTTTCGGCAACAACGTTAACAATGGTTTCAGCCATCTTTCTGTATCCCGTTAGTTTGCCTCCGGCAATTGTAATCAAGCCTGATGCAGATTCCCATATTTCATCCTTCCGTGAAATCTCTGATGGGTCTTTACCTTCTTCAAGGATGAGCGGACGAACACCTGCCCAAGCTGATTCCACATCTTTTTGACTTGCTTTTACGTCGGGGAACATAAAGTTAATGGCATCGATAATATAATCTACGTCCTCTTGAGTGATTTGCGGCGACACGGGATCATCATAGTAAAAGGTATCGGTCGTCCCTACATAGGCTTTCCCATCACGAGGAATTGCAAAAATCATTCTTTTATCATTTTTTGTATCAAAATATATCGCCTGTTTTAACGGAAAACGAGACTGGTCAATAACGATATGGACGCCTTTTGATAAAATTAGTCCTTTTCCTTTTTTGGAACCATCCTTCTCTCTTAGAGAATCTACCCACGGACCCGTCGCATTAATCACTTTTTTTGCCTTTACTTTGAATGTTTCTCCCGTTAAACGGTCTTCCACCAGTACCCCAGCAACTTTGCCATTTTCATAGAGAAACTCTTGAACCTTTGCATAATTTAAAGCCGTTGCTCCTTTATCAATAGCGGCCTTCATCACTTCAATCGTTAACCTTGCGTCATCGGTACGATATTCCACATAATATCCGCCACCCTTTAAACCATCCTTTTTTACTAATGGTTCTTTTTTAAGAGTTTCTTCTATACTGAGCATGACTCTTCGCTCACTTTTTTTCACTCCAGCAAGGAAGTCATAAATTCTTAGTCCAATGGAGGTCATAAATTTGCCAAACGTTCCTCCCTCGAAGAAAGGAAGCAGCATCCACTCAGGAGTGGTTACATGAGGGCCATTTTCATACACAATGGCCCTTTCTTTTCCAACCTCAGCAACAACTTTAAAGTCTAACTGTTTTAAATACCTTAATCCACCATGCACCAGCTTAGTAGAACGGCTGGATGTTCCGGCAGCAAAGTCCTGCATTTCAACCAGTGCAGTGTTGATGCCGCGTGTGGTTGCATCCAAGGCGATTCCTGCGCCTGTGATTCCTCCGCCGATAACAAGTAAATCAAATGATTTCTCTGTTAAATTAGAAATAATACCGTTTCTTTTTAAGTTGGATAACATTTACTTTTCCTCCTTTATACGTAAAAAGAGACCGCAAACAGCATTGCCTCTAAAAGACAATGTGTTGCGGTCTCTCCATTTCTCCTACCAATTATTAACTTATTTACATTATAGCAAAATCTATTTCTTTTTGTAAATGTCAAATTTTCATAAAATTATTTAAACGCCATTGCGGCATGAACAGCCTTCTTCCAGCCACTGTATAAACCATCACGTTTCTCGGCGGACATTTTTGGTTCAAATGAACGATCAATCGCCCACTGTGCTTCAATCTCTTCCTTACTTTCCCAGTAGCCGACAGCTAAACCTGCAAGGTATGCTGCTCCAAGTGCAGTGGTTTCATTAACAACTGGCCTTTCCACTGGAACATTTAACAAGTCACTTTGGAATTGTAACAGGAAGTTATTCATGACAGCACCGCCGTCCACACGAAGTGCTTTCAGCATAATACCTGAGTCTTCTTCCATCACGGATAAAACATCTTTTGTTTGATATGCAAGCGATTCAATGGTCGCACGAATAAAGTGTTCCTTGCTCGTTCCACGAGTGAGTCCGAAAACGGCTCCTCTTACCTCACTATCCCAGTAAGGTGTTCCAAGTCCAACAAAGGCTGGAACCACATAAACACCTTCAGTTGATTCGACCCGTTTTGCATACTCTTCACTATAGCTGGCATCTTTAAACATTCTCATTCCGTCACGAAGCCATTGTATAGCAGACCCAGCAACGAAAATACTTCCTTCAAGAGCGTATTCCACTTTTCCGTTCAATCCCCATGCAATGGTTGTTAACAAACCGTGCTCAGAATTCACTGCTTTTTCACCGGTATTCATCAGCATAAAGCAGCCCGTTCCATATGTATTCTTCCCCATTCCCTTTTCAAAACAGGCCTGACCAAACAAGGCTGCCTGCTGGTCTCCAGCCGCCCCGGCAATTGGCACTTCTTTCCCAAAGAAATGATAACCAATTGTATGTGCATAAATCTCAGAGGATGATCTCACGTGCGGGAGCATTGAAGATGGTACACCCAAGATTTCCAGCAATTCCTCATCCCACTTTAGCTCGTGAATATTGAACATCAATGTCCTTGAGGCATTACTATAATCTGTTACATGTGCCCTGCCGCCGGATAGTTTCCAAATTAGCCATGTATCAATCGTACCAAAGAGCAATTTTCCCTCATCCGCTTTTTTTCTTGCACCTTCAACATTGTCAAGAATCCACCTTACTTTAGTCCCTGAGAAGTAGGGGTCGATGAGCAAACCTGTTTTTTCGTGAATAAGTTTTTCCTGGCCTGCCACTTTCAGTTCTTCACAAATTTCATTTGTTTGCCTCGACTGCCAGACGATAGCATGATATACAGGTGTTCCTGTTTCTTTATCCCATACAACAGTGGTTTCACGCTGATTCGTAATTCCAATTCCTGCAATTTGTTCCGGACTAACATTTGCTTCTGATAAAACTGACGCTATGACAGCAAGAACGGATCCCCAAATCTCATTCGCATTGTGTTCAACCCATCCAGGATTCGGAAAATACTGAGTAAATTCTTGTTTTGCGGCATGAACAATTTCTCCCTTTTTGTTAAAAAGAATGGCTCTTGAACTTGTTGTTCCTTGATCTAAGGATAATATATAAGTTTCCATCTGAATTCCTCCCCCTATTTATTTCAAGTATTCTTCATTCTGTTATCATCAAGCTACTATTATATTTATCTTAAGTATAAAAAAAGAAGATTCGGCAGGTCATACCATTAATAAGGTATTATCCGCGTGAATCTCCTATTCTCCGTCACAACTATTAACATTTACATGAAGTATACGCTAGGATTGAAATCGTTGTCAATTACTTTATTTATAATTTTTAGAAATTCAACTTTTTCCTTTGCTATTTCCAGTTTTACACAACAACAGATATAGAAACTACCTTACACAAAATTGTGAAGGCTAAATAAAGGATTTCCAGAGTTCTTTATTAGAAGTTGTTACCGCATGTGCACCAGCATCTAGTGCGTTTTGTACCTCTTCAGAAGTTTTTATGAAGCCTCCTGCAAAAACAGGTATGTCGATCAGCTGCCTCACCTCTTTAATTAGGCTTGGCAAGGCTCCCGGCAACACCTCTATATAGTCGGGTTTTGTTTTCTTAAGCAACTTAATACTTTTTTCAAGAGCGTGAGAATCAATTAAAAATATCCTTTGAACTGCAAGAACTCCTTTTTGTTTAGCCTTTAATATAACACTTGATTTTGTTGAAATCAGACCATAAGGTTTGTATTCCTGGCAAATAAACTCTGTTCCATACTCATCATTTTTTAAGCCATGAATTAAATCAACATGAAAAAGCATTTTCTTGTTATGCGCCTCTGCCATCATATGAACGTTTTTTAACTGAGCTATATGTACTTCTAAAAATACCCCTACCTCAAACGGGCTTCTTAAAAAGTTCTCGAATTCTTTCATACTAGATAATGCTGGAAGAATTTTCTGATTCATTTGTTCTAGCCCCTAACAAAATAAATAAATTTGATTTTTCAAATTAAGAAACCTTCAAACAATACTTTATTATAATTTACCATAATTTCCACTAATGTAGAGCAGCATCATAACTTTGTGTCCAGAGTTTAGTACCCGAAAAGGGTCATTCCCCCCTTTTACTAGGGGGAAAAAATAGATAAAATTTAAAATGAGACATGAGAACCGTCCCCATGCCTCTTAAGTGCCAGTCACTACCCCAATGCTGATGAAAATCAACAAATTAAGGATCGTGACCGGCACTTGTTTTACTCCTCTTGTATAATCCGGTGAATTACACTTTACCTTTTTCTCTAACCTTTCACTTAATAAAAATGATAATCCCTATTACAACAATTAATAAAGAAAGGAAGTAGGCCCAGTCTGTTGTTACTACTCTAGTGGTCTGATAGTAAGTTCTATCCCTTGCACCCGTAAATCCACGTACTTCCATTGCAACAGCAATTCGTTCAGATTTTCGTATCCCTTGACTAAACAGGGGTAATGCATACTTTATAAACGCCTTGGAGCTATTTTTTTGCTTGTAACCTCTTACTTTATGAGCCATTTTCATTTGGTTGAATTCAGATTGAAATAACGGAATAAATCGAAACCCTGCGAGTAGCCCATACGCCCATTTAGGTGAAAGTTTACACTGATGAATTAAACTCATTATAAACAACGTTAAGTCGGTGGTAGATGTAAATAATAATCCATACGTTACAAACCCCAGCATCCTTAAAGCAATGGTTAAGCCATGATCCGCACTTTCCACTGTCACATGGAACCAGGCCCATTTCCAAATGGTTTCTTCACCTTCTCCAAAAGCCGCCATCATCCAAAAGACTAGGATAAAAAATCCTAAGTACGGCAGCAGTCTTTTTAAAAGGTACGTGATTCTCCATCCTCCTAAAAAAATACCAATCAATACAGCAAGTACCCAAATACCAAAAGTCACTTTTGGATTAGTTACGGTCATTAACAGAAACATAACTAACAAATGAGAGAGTAGTTTAATAGAAGGATTTAAGAAAGAAAGGAAGGATTCGTTTGATTTCATACAAGAACCCGCTCCCCTCTTGCATGCATCAACTGGTAATGAAGAGGAGAAATAATCTCCGTTTCACTTAAAATATCTTGATTAGAAAATAACCCGGATGGTGTCCCTTGATAGGAAACTCTTCCTTTATTAAATAAAATGACTTGATTGGAATAAGTATCAACTAAATCCATGTCGTGAGTTACCATTACAATGGTAGTTCCCTGTTCCTGTCTCTCCTTTAATCGCTTAATAAGTTCATTAGCTGTTTTTTCATCTTGGCCGAATGTTGGTTCATCCAGCAATAATAAAGGTTGATCAAACAATAACATAGTGGCAACACTTAACCGCCGTTTTTGGCCTAAACTTAGGGTAAAAGGGTGAGAATTGTGATAAGACTCCAGCCCAAACTCCTGTAACAGTTGAATGGTTTTGGCATGAATCTGCTCCTCTTGCCAATTTCTTTGCCTGCCTCCAAAAGCAATTTCCTCAAATACTGTATCTGTAATAAATTGAAGCTCTGGATTTTGAAAAACAAAACCTGATTTTTCATATAATTCTCTATCCGCCCATTTTTTAAGTTCCGTATTTTGAAAATGAATTGTCCCATTCTTTATTGGCTCTAAACGGATCAGACTTTTTAAGAAAGTGCTTTTTCCACTTCCATTTGCTCCAACGATGGAAACCCATTCACCTTTATGGATGGTTATATTAATGTCCTTCACTATCGTTTTCTTTCCATAGCCAATATCCACATTTTCTGTACGAATCAAAGTATCCTCATTCACTCTTACTAGAGGTTCGGTTTTAAGCCTTTTTGACAGTTTGATAGATAAAGGATGTGAGGCATCTTCCACAACATCTATCCACTTGTATGGGAATAGTTTAGGGCGCCAAATACCAGATTCCACCATTTCACGGTTATAATGAAGCAGAATCTCTTCTGGCTTTCCATCCGCCATAATGCTTCCGCTCTCATTTATCATAATGACCCGATCCATCCATTCGATGCAGCCGTCTAGAACATGTTCGACAAATACCATCGTTTGGTTAGTCTTTTGTGATATTTGTTTCAATAAATCAAATATCTCCATCCTGCCAGCTGGGTCTAGTTGGGCTGTTGGTTCATCAAAAAACAATACTTCGGGTTCTAATGCTAATAAACAGGCTAATGCCAATCGTTGTTTCATACCCCCAGATAGTGTTTCAATCGGTGTTCTCCGGTCAACCTCTAATCCTACTATTTCCATTAAATCTGAAATGATGGTGTCCATTTCGTTTCGAGGAATCGAGCGATTTTCGAGGCTAAAAGCAATTTCTTCATCGACACGAAGCATACAAAATTGAGAGTCAGGCTCTTGAAACATAACACCGGCATTTCTCCTCTGGTAAACATCACCACTTAAATCCGCCTCAACATGCTCAGGAATGATACCTGCAAGAGCGGAAATCAAAGTAGATTTCCCACTCCCGCTTGGTCCGAGTATTAATACTTTTTCTCCTTTATTGATGGATAAAGTAATATTACGAAGGACCTGTTCAGAACGATGATAGAAACGAACAGAAAGATTTCTACATCCCAGAAATATTTCCATGAATGTCATCCTTTTTTCTTTTTTCTTTCATCAATTCATATTGTTCTAAAACACCTGTTTTAGCTAGTGCATCCACCACTACTTTCGCTAACAAGCCTCCAAGAATGATTCCGCTTATTACATGAATTCCTAACGTCGTAAAAAATACTCCTTTGGTGTAAAATCCAAAACCATTAGCCAATACGTTATACACCATTCCCATAATCGCAGCTAGAGCACCAGATAGCATTAACGTAATGAGGTTGTAGCGCTTATATCTAAATATAGCAAAAGCAATTTCGGATCCAATCCCTTGAAAAACTCCTACTAACAATGCCGAAAGACCAAAATGACTTCCTGTTAATAATTCAACAGCTGCTGCCGCAACCTCTGCGATAAAAGCAGCGCCTGGTTTACGAATAATATACGCGACTATTGGACTAGCAATCACCCAAATCCCAAACATAAAACCTGCGCCGATAGGTCCCACTATAGCAGAAATCGGAATCCAAAGAGTTGACCATCCTAAATAAATGACTCCACAAGCAACAGAAAGAATGACGGTAAGCACTACCTCCTTCATCTTCCAATTCATCTTTTCAGCGCCTCCATTTGTACTGGCCATTCCTCAAGTTTATAGGCCATATCCCAAAACATATATTCAAGCTGACAACTAATTAAGAAATGTTCTTTCATCTTTGCTTTTTCTTTTTCTGTTGCTTCCATTGCCCATTCATCTATCCGGGCACAAAATTTGGTTGTTATTGAATCTGTCCGATTACCATAAAAATGAATCCATTCATAAAATGGATGAGATTGGTCGGGATTAACCTCATTTAACAATCTCTTTCCAATTTCCCAATATGTCCATGGACATGGCAGTAAAACAGCCAAAATTTCCCCTAATGTTCCTTCATGAGCAATGGTAAGCATATGACGTATGTAATGAAGCGCAGATGGTGAGAGTGGAAACCCTTGGAGTTCCTCATATGGAACACCCGCTACTTGACAAAAGTTATTATGTGGATGGGTTTCGCTGTTTAATATAAATGATATTTGCTTATTAAACATCTCCATATCCTCTCGGCTCTCACATTTTGCAATGGCAATTCCATAGATTCTAATAAAGGAATTCAAATATTCAAAATCCTGTTTAACATAATGAATAAGCTGTTCTTTTCTTAAATCACCACTCGCAATTCCTCGTACAAAAGGATGTTCAAAAATTGCATCGAAGATCGGACCTGCTTCCTTCCTTAATTCTGCTGAAAAACTCATTAAAATTCCCCCTTATTAGTGATAATGGGAAGACTTTAAATGGAGCGATTGTCTGCTTATAAAAACGAAAAACCGCTCCAAAAATGGAGCGGCAGAATATTTGTAAATATACCCATGCACGGACTCCACTTTCCTACGCTAGTATGAACTAGATCAGGTTCAAAGGGTCCAGAATTACTTCTGTCTCAGCCAAAAAAGGCTCCCCTAGTGGTCTTCCTATTAAGTTATTATTCACTTTACACACGCTTTTTAAAAAAGTCAATGAAATTTATCATTTATTATCTTATTTTTTCAAAGATATTCCATTCGCCCAATAAGAGCAAACCATCATCTATTCATTTGCTCAGGGGTAAGGAGTTTGTGACCTCAATAGCGGACAAGTATTTGGCCATATAAATTAGTAGGTAATGGCGCACTTGCATACCCCTTCTGTTATAATGCATTCAGCTTCTGAGAATTACACTTTACGTTTTTCCTTTTTGAACACCAAATAGGAATAAATCATGACCAGGGCAATTCCCACCAGTAATGCCCCGAGGAAAATGTACATTCCCATCGGACCTATAAAGATGGCCGAGAATGGTACTAGACCTGTGATGACAAAAACATATCCTCCAAACCGGTGTGTTTTTTTCCAGACATATTCAGATGCCAGCGTCCACGGGGTGCGAATGCCAAAGAAATAGTTATGCCGAATTTGGGTCATGAAATTTCCAAGAACAATGAGGAGAATACCTATTAGCACTGGTACCACTTTTTGAAAAGGCACATCGTATCCCAGTCCACTAAACAGCCCCAGTAAATTCGTGATGGCGAGAAATAAGATAACCACAAAGTTGATGATGGAATATGCGCCGTTATGCTTTTTATAAGCGTCCCTTTTCGGGTCTATGGACGGCAGAAAATTTAAAAACAGAAACAGCACTAGGGGTAGTGCACTCATGGTAAGCTGCTCTATTCTTGAACCATACCGGTCTGGATCCCCACTTGGCCCCCAATGAACCGGAATCTTATTTGGCATATGCGGAAAAGCAATAAGATTCACCACTAACGGAACGAAGGAAATAATTAGTGCAATATAAAATAGTTTATTTCTTTTCATGAACCCCATCTCCCTTTTTGTCTAATAACCATTTGATTACATCCTGCAATACAGTTGAGTTTAAGGAGTAAATAATAAACTGCCCTTTTTTCTCATCCACCACCAATCCTGCCGACTTCAGGATTTTTAAATGATTGCTAATCGATGGTTTGCTCATATCAAATTGCTCAGCTATATCCCCTGCTGTTAAATCCTGATCCTTTAACAAATCAAGTATCTTTCTTCGAGTTGGGTCGGCCAAAGCCTTAAAAACCTCATTCATAATATTCCCTTCTTCATTATTTAGTTAATTATCTAAATATATAATAACATATTTTTCTATTCCCAAAAAGGGGTTATAAAACCATTTTTTATTTCAACAAAATTTCGGGCTTTTGACGACAGAGAAATAAATAGTTTAATAAAAAACGAGGCACCAGAACCGTCCCCAAGCCCTCTCGCTGCTCACACTTGAGCTTTCTATAAAATTTAAGAATTCTTTCCTATTTCACATCATAGGTATAACGTGGTATGCAACTTTTGGGAATTGGGACTTATGTGACAAAGTGGCTGGTTTCTAAGGAAAGGTGATGTGAGTTGAATATTTTAGAGGTCCAGAATTTAAAGAAATCGTTCGGTTCCATTCATGCTGTAAAAGATATTAGTTTTTCTGTAAAAGAGGGAGAGATTTTTACCATCATCGGACCTAATGGGGCAGGGAAAACGACCACACTTGAGATGATTGAGGGCTTGGTTACACCGGATCATGGTGAAATCCAGTTTGGTGAATTGAATTGGAACAGACATGCAGTAACGATTAAGAAGAAAATTGGCGTCCAGCCGCAATCTAGTGCCATGTTTGATTTATTGACACCGGAAGAAAATTTGAATTTATTTGCTACTTTTTACGATAAGGCACGTTCAACGGAAGAAATACTCAAATTGGTCAATCTGAACGAACATCGAAAGAATCAAGTCAAGAAATTATCTGGCGGCCAACGGCAGCGGCTTGCGATCGGGCTTGCGATGATTAGTGATCCAGATATCGTATTTCTGGATGAACCAACAACCGGGCTCGATCCTCAGGCACGACGCAATGTATGGGAGATTATTCTGGAGCTTAAGAAATTGGGGAAAACAACGATTCTCACCACTCATTACATGGAAGAAGCGGAAAAGCTAAGTGACCGGGTATGCATCGTTGACCAAGGGTTGGTCATCACCCTGAATTCCCCCTCCGCCCTAATAGAAAATTTAACAAAGGAAAGAGAGGTTCGTTTATCCTTCCTTGATGGAGAAAAAGCCGCCCATGATGCGGAGCTTTTTGCAAAAGCGCTTGGTTCCGTGACCCGGACAGAACGTGAAGGAACCGCACTTAAGCTATGGACCATAAAACCCGAGGATTTACTATTTGACCTTTTTAAATTCACAAAAGACAAGGACTATCAAGTCGAGCAAGTTTCGATTCGTGAAATGAGTCTAGAAGATGTCTTCATCGCTTATACCGGCAAAGAGTGGAGGGATTAAGATGAATAACCTCAAGCAATTCAAGCAAATGTTCCTTGCTCAATTAAAATTAACACTCCGAGAAAAACAAGCGTGGTTTTGGGGGATTTTTTTTCCGGTAATCTTAATGGTTATCTTTATGACGATATTCGGCGGCGGTTCAAATGATGATTTTAGCACCAAAGTTGCCATTGTTAATCAATCTCCAAATGAAACGTCGACTATGATGGCTAAGCAATTACAGCAAATTCCGATTCTTGAAGTTAGTAAAAATGAACCTTCTAGCGAAAAAAAGGCAAAAGTGTTGGTAAAAGAGAAGAAAGTCGATGCTGCCATCATTTTGCCGGAATCAGCAAACGCTACCTCGATTAAACTGATTGTCAACAAAGAAAATGAACAAAGTGTATCCACCCAGGTCGTTTCGGGTGTCCTGGATCAATTCATTCAGCAGGCAAACTTGCAAGCAGTGGGTGCAGCCCCAATCTTTAAGCAGCAATTTGAAACCATTTCTTCAGGCAGTTCGGAATTAAAGTATACGGATTTTCTCTTAACGGGGATGATTGCTTTATCGATTGCCCAAGGCGGCTTATTCGGAATGGTGGACTTAGTGGATATGCGCAGAAAAGGGTTAATCAAAAGGCTGCGGATGACCCCTGCAAAAATGGGGATCTTTGGCCTTAGCGATATGGTGATGCGCCTGTTATTCAGCACCATTCAAATCATCCTTCTATCGTTAATTGGCGTTTTCGTATTTGGAGCCAATTTGTTTATTAATTTTCCCAGCTTACTCCTGGTCTTCTTAATCGGAGCCCTTTCCTTCAATGGAATTGGCTATCTTATTTCTTCTTTTAGCAATACAAATGAGGCCTATATGGGTGTAGCAAACATTGTCAGCTTCCTCATGATGTTTGTCAGCGGCATTTTCTTTCCGGTTGAAACCATGCCAGAATGGCTGCAGCCTATATCAAACATCCTCCCGCTCACCTATTTTGCTGATGGTCTAAGAGACAGTATGGTCTATCATACTTCGATTCTTTCATCCCCCTTCTGGTATGGATTTGGAATCATGCTCCTATGGGGCGGAATTGCCTTTATCATTGGTTCGTTGTTCTATAAACGGAAGTCAATTGTTTCAGTCAGGTAAGTACGAAAAAACACGAAGAATGCCAGTCACCATCCGTATATTGTTGGGGAGATATCTACAATATACGGACAGTGACTGGCTCATTTTTCGTAGGAATAGCTTATTGCCACGCAGTATGTGCCGAACACTTGGGCGCATATAGCCTTTCTATGAGCCCCTACACTTGAAAAGTTCTGCTGTCCGGTCACATATAGCCTTTCTATGAACCCCTACATTTGAAAAATCCAGCGGTCCGGGCGCATATAGCCTTTCTATGAAATTAGCCCTAAGATTATCATCCATGATAAAGAAGGTATCCCCCAATTTGATATCTATATAAACGGAAAAGCCACGATTTTAAATTCGCTGGAGAAACACAAAATGCTCAGCAGCTAATCCAAGCTGCCGTCAGGAAAGAAATACTAACAACCTATAATCTAGGGCTAAAAAAGGATATTGATATATTAAATTTAGTAAACACGCTGTACCGGCAAAATCATCAACTCTGGAAAAAGACCGTTAAAGAAAATCCGTTAGCATTTCGGAAATATCTACTTAGACATATTACAGTAAATATCGCGATTGATAATACAGGAAAAATACATTTATAGATAACCAGGAGTAATCAGAGAGATACTAGTGATTCGTAATTTACCCACAAGCGCATAACAATACATAACCCCTCCCGTCTAGGGAGGGATTATGTATATTTTCCCTTTCATTTATTTTTACAAACCTTTTTATTGGACATTAGTACTCTATTTCTTTTTTTGACGATATAAATCAACTGATTTATATCCCTGTGAGAGGATTTCGACCATTTGTTCTCGGCGTTTTTCACGTGTTTGCTGCTGCTTAGCTGAAAAGATATAGCGCGCCCAATCCTTTTGATAGCCTGGTGTTAACTCTTTATATCGTTTCAGTTCATTGGGATGATCGGTTAAAAGCTGTTCAACATCCTTTATATTTTCTTCATAATCCGCTACACACTGACTAGCAGCTGATGACTTTTGCGGTTTCTTTTTTTCACGCTTTAATCCAACTACAGTAAATACATCATCCATCCCCACCATCCGAGAGAATTTCAAATCACTGTTTTCTACATAACCAGCTTCGTCCACTTTCATGGCTGGAAAGATTTCATCTCTATGAATGAACGTTTCGTATCTCTTGTTCCCTTTTTTCGGATAGGCAAAAAACAAGTATCCTTTTTCAAGTAATGGCTGTTCATTGATTATCTTTTGAGTATAGGTCACCATCTGATCGAGCGCTTCGACAAAAATAAAGATCGCATCATGTTTTCCGGTTAATGTCCTCTTATATTCATTAAATAAATCATAGTCTTCCGGTTGATTCAGCACTGCCAGACTACTATACTTTCCTAGATTTAATTTATTGATAATTGTCATCATTTTTCCCTTTCCTTTACTTGATCCATTTTTCGTGAGATTTTTTTCATAGCCATTTAGTTACAAGGTTAATACGCTGTTTCATTTATTTATCGTACCGTACCTGTGGTTTCAATTTCAAATAAAGAAGAACGGAGCGAAGAACAATGCGAGTATTAAAAGAAGGAAGTAAAAAACACTTCGGTAGAAGGCTATGGTTTAAGTAAAGCCACCTCTTAGATTTGAGGCGGCTTTGTCTTAATATTAAGGTCGATTATTCTACTTTTAATGTGATTTCTTTACCTGTCATTCCACCACGAGCTTTTAGAACAAAGCCTTTGGCATCGGCTGGTACATCAAATACGATTTTTCCTGCTAAAGTTAAGCCAGGATTGAGGCTCTTTAAGAAGAAATCGGAATTACCCTCATTTTCACCTATATCGAATGCAGTTTGGCCGTCTGTTGAATATGTAAATTCCCTTCCTTGGTCATCCACTAATTTGAAGCTGTTAGCATCAACTGTAATGGCATCTTTTTGATTGTTAGTTAATGCTACCTCAACAATCTTAAATACACCTTGTGCCTTTTCTTTTGTAAATTCGTTTCCTACCTCTGGTCTGTTTTCAACAGCACCAACTTTAACTATTACATCAGAGGATACTCCTTCATTTGAAAATTCTTTTGGTGCCTCCTTTTTTGCAGATGAAGATGTATCAGATTTAGTTGTTGTACCCGAAGTTGTACTTGCAGGTTCTGTACTATCCTCACCGTTGCCTAAAGCGCTTCCAATCATACCTAGAACAATTAGTACTCCAAAACCAATTAAGGCTTTCTTAAAGAAACCCATTTTCAATTTTGCTCCACAACCAGGACAAACTTTTGCCGATTTAGCCACTTCTTTCCCGCAGGTTTTACAAGCTTTCAATTTCGCCATTGCATTTCCCCCAATTTTCTATTTCCATACAGATACATTGTACTATTATTTCAGGAAAATCATATAAATAGATATGACAAAAGTCTGAAAATATTAATATAAATTATAGGCCTTTAGTAATATAATAAACCCGATTATTTTTAGTAGACTCCTATTAACCATACTCACAGGATTTGTATTATTTTCAGGGAAATTTTTTGTCTTTTTTTCGGGAAAAATGAAATATTGTAGGGTTTTCGCAAGGAATGTCCTTTTTACTCGAATGCATTGCCAGTACGTGAATTAATATAGTAATCTAGCTTTTTTATATGAAAATATTTGTGATTTTAAAAATCAAATACTAGTAATTATCATACTAATATAAATAAATATAGTTGTGCTTGCAGACTAAACAATAGATTTGGTGTACAGCTAGTAGCGAATTTCATAGGAATTTCTAGGATATTGTAAATCGATTCTTGTTTACTATATTTACCATAATAGGAATAATAGAGGAGTATCACTTTTTCAAAGGGGGAGTTTCATGTTTCGTCGTAAATCCATGACCACAGTCCTTGCAACAAGTATGATTTTGTCATCAGGCGTTGTCTATGCTCAAACGAATAGTGCACCAAATGCACAAGCCGCCACAGCATTTGACAACAATGTTATCAAAAAGATCAGCGCAGAAAATATGTATAACACCATTAAGTATCTATCAGCCGTGCCTCGGGAAGCTGGCACAGAGGGAGAGGTCCGCGGAGTCGATTACATAGAAAGCCAGTTTAAGAGCTTAGGACTCGAAACTAGGAGAATCCCGTTTCCAATTTATGATTATAAGACAAATAGTCAATTGGCTGAAGTTGATGGAGTCAATCTAAACGGTCGTGCCTTTAGCGGAAGTGGAAGCGGAAATGTAACGGCAGAGCTCGTAAATGTTGGAAAAGCAACCACTGGGGAAGTTACGGACGCAGTGGCGGGGAAAATTGCGTTAATTGAGCGTGGGGATATAGCTTTTGTTGATAAAGTAAAAAATGTATTTGCTAAAGGTGCAGTTGGGGTACTTATGTATAACAATGTTTCTGGAGCATTTACTGGCCAAGCCAACGGTGAGATTCCATCTGTAGGAATTACTCGTGCTCAAGGTCTTGAATTGGTTGAAAAATTAATGAACGGTCCTGTTACAGCCACTTTAAATGTCGATATCCAAAAAATCGAGAAAACCTCCTACGTAGTTGAGGCTAAATTAAAGCCAAACAAGAACAAGGACACAGGACAGATTGTCACGATTGGTTCACACCATGACTCTGTTCCTAATGGGCCTGGAGCAAATGACGATGCTTCCGGAGTATCAGCCGTACTTGAGCTAGCAAGAATTCTTGTCAAGACTCCAATTGATACCGAGATCCGCTTCCTTACTTTCGGCTCTGAAGAACGAGGGATGGTAGGCTCATCCTTCTACGTATCGCAGCTGCCGCAAAGTGATATCGACCGCATGGTTGCCCACTTCCAAATGGATATGATTGGCGGGGCAGAGGCTGGTGAAGATCATCCGCTTGGCGGGCTGATCATGTATACCATTGACGGCCAAAAGAATCTTGTTACAAACTTAGGAGCATCGGCCTCATCCCGAGTGTATGATGTGGCGATACCATACGGACAGTTAGGAAGAAGTGACCATCAGCCATTCCATGATGTTGGCATCCCTTCCGCTCTATTTATTCATTCACCTGTTGAGCCTCAGTATCACAAGCCAACAGATACGATTGAACATATCAGTAAGGAAAAGCTGCAACAAGCCGCATCAATCGTCGGAGCAGCAGCCTATCAAATCGTTCGCCCAGATACGCCGGCCCTCGATCGTGCACGTGTAGCTCCAGCAACAGTGGACTACGTTTTCGAAAACCGCCCAGTAGATTAATAGAAAAGTAAAAACGCTTGAATCAAATAAAGATTCAAGCGTTTTTACTTTTAAAAGAAAGCACGAGAACCGTCCGAAGTCACTGAAAAAGTGTCAATTTGTTTAATTAATCACTAGTTATTATCAATATATATAGTGGACGAGTGAGGTCTAATCTCCTGAATATTGTAGATGCTCCAGCTTAATTTTATCAAAACTTATTTTTCAGTGGTCTCGAACCGTCCCCATGCTTCAGTTATCGTGCACTAACGATTATGTAACTGACAAATATTTTAGGAGATTCTATGGGTGGTGCTTTCATTACAGGCACTTTTGATTAAATATTAAAAAAGCACTGCTGTTAAAGGTTTTTACTCGATTAGCATACATAAAAATTACCGACTATTGAGGTATAAAAAATGAGTAGAAACTAAAAAAGAGGCACAAGAACACTCCCCATGCCTCTACTTAAACCGTCATTTTCCAACTTGATAATGTCAGCCAGTTTTCTTTTTCTTTATAATCCGGCATTAGTTTTCCTACCAGGCGCCAAAAGGACCGGTCGTGGTTCAGGTGAACCATATGGCACATTTCATGAACGACTACATAGTCAATTACTTCCCGCGGTGCCATTGCCAGTCTCCAGTTAAAGGTTAACTGCAGTTTTGAATCACAGGTTCCCCATGTGGTTTTGCTATCCGTGATCCGAATGGAACGCGGTTTTGTTTTGAAGTGGTTTTGATAGGAGGTTATGCTTTTCTCCACTAATGCCTTACATTGCTGATAGTAGAATCGTTTGAGAGCTTGTTGTATTTTTTCATGGTCATGCTGTTTTACATATATATAAAGCTTTTCCTCTTTAAACTCTACATGGTCTTGCATTATATTACTATCTTGAAGGATCTGGATGGGATAGGTGTTGCCTAAATAAAGAAACCTCTCACCGTACTCATAGACCTTTTTCTTTGGCCCATGCAGCCTGTCGTTCATTTCTTTTGCTTTTTGCTGAATTTGCTCCCAATTTTCCTCTAATACAGAAATCACTTTATCTCTGGGTGTCCCTTTTGGAGCCTGGACTTCAACATTTCCATAACTATCTATCGTTAATCCTATAGACGTGCGATTTTTGTACTTGATCTCAAAACGTATTGTCTCCCCTAAATAGGTATGTATCATGTCATCACCCGCAAGGCTTATCCTCTGTATTTAATCGCCAGCCCTTTTAAGAAGTTCCTGGCGTATTTATCGCCGCACTCTTTATAATTCTTATGCCCTTCTTTTCTTAATAAAGCGCCAAGTTCCCCTTTTGAAACCGTGATTCCTGCTTCCCCAAAAATATCCAACATATCATCAGTTGTTAATGCTAAAGCGATCTTTATTTTTTTCAACAGAAGGTTATTAACGTTCGCACTATTCTTTATTGACGGTTCAGATGGTTCAGGCTGCCCAGGTTTTGGCTCTTGTTTTCCTCTTTTATAGACAATAAATCCATTTAAAAACGAATCAAACATGCTGTTATTGCATTTGAGCTGATCGCCGCTTTCATCATCTTCCTTTGTTAGAATCCTTATTACGTCCGGCACTGTTACATTTACACCGCCAAGCTGGAAGATCTCAGCCATTTCTTTATTTTTTAGTTCAAGCGCATATCTAAGCCGTATTAAAATATCGTTATTATCCACAATTAGCCTCCAAATAAAAAATTAGTGCGTATCATATCCAAGCACTATTTGATTTATCTAATATTACAGGATTGCCAACCGGATTTCAAAAATAGAAACATGGGGACTAATTTATTTATTCTACAAAAATGAATCAGGAGAACCGCCCCCATGCCTCAACTTGTTTCTTACCAAATATAAAAACAGAAACATGAGCAGTGGAATGATATAGCTGATAGATTCTAGCAGGAATGATGTTGGGCCGTCTTTTGTTATGATAACTCCCCCGCCGGTACTTCCTAGTATTCCGTTAAAGATTCCGTAGCAGACATTCAGCCCCCAGTGAATTCCGGTGTCAGCCCAGATGCTGCCTGTCTTATAAATGGCATAGGTAAGAGATAATCCTAGAATAAGAGAGAATAGCATATTGGAGAGACTAAATCCTTCATTCCAAGAATCATCGAGCGCGTAAATCAAAAGAGAGATGGTAAACACCCATTTGATTGATATTTTCCCTTTTAAATGACCAAATACATATCCCCGAACAATGATATCGTTTAAAAATGAACCTACGAAAAACGTCAGCATGATCATGAGCAGGGAAAGAATCATTTGTGAAAACGGCTTTGCTCCCGTAATCTCATATCCATTAAGGACATATTCGATAACATACTTAATTAGCCAAAAGGAAAAGCCAATCGCAAACCCCAACATCATATTCTTCATCCATTTTGGATGAAAATTGATTCCGATTCGTTTAAAATCCTTTTTTGTAAAAAACAGAATTCCTTTCAATAACGGAAAAAACAGAAGAACCAATACAACCTGAATCCAAAATGAACCGGCACCTGCAATTGCAACGTTCAAATATGCATCTAAAATGATAAAGCCAACCATCGTTTTAACGAAATAGCCCATGCTTCACTTCCTTATTTTATGTTTTTCTTCAGTACATACAAGCTAAATTAAATCCGTTCCCAACTATAGGAAACTATTTCATTTTTTACCACAATTATATTATGATAGAAGCATTCTAGAAAATAAAGGAGTTTAGACATGCATCCTTCTAACCAGCAGCAGCCAATATGGGCATGGGTTGTCCTCATTGGCGGCGGATTATTTTTGATTTCAGCCCTCCCAGGTATGCTCTTTATCATTACCATGCCCTTTTGGAAGGCAGATGAGTTAAGTTTCTTCACTATGATTTTCGCGGCAATTTCTCTTTGCATCCTCGTTGTTACTGCATGGGGAATGAAACGGGCATATAATGCACTGAGGGATTATAATCGGGCCAAAAAGGCCAATGAGCTTGAATCTTTGCAAGAAAAATTACTATTAAACAATCTTTCTTCTGAAACGAAAAAACCGATATGGCCATGGATTGTGATTGGCCTTGGCGCATTGCTTGTGCTCAGTGCCGGACCAGGTATCATCATGCTGCCGATTGGACCGCTTTTTTTAGCCGGTATGTCTACCGATTCAGGTACCACTCCGGACTATGTGCCATTCTTAATTATAGTTATCGGATATGGATTAATGGCGGCCTATGTCATACTTCTCATAAAAGCGATTAAAACGCTGAAAGCAAAAAAATAAAGATGAAAACCACATTGAAATATTGCCTTCACCCTCCTTATAGTGGGCAGCGAGAATTTTTTATCCATTTTTATCTTCTTTTCTTAATACAATGAATGGAGAGAGTTTTAAGTGAAAGGAGGATTGCTCAAATGTATTATCAGAACCCATGGATGCGGGCACAGCCTGAATGGAAGGTCTTTTCTAGAAATGGGCAAAATATCTTGGAAGTAACAGGTGAGGGTTCGGTGTCTGTAGCACCTGACATGTCCATCGTTACATTGGGTGTTAATTCGGAGGATATTAATCTTACAGATGCCCAACAAGAAAATAATGAAAAAACGACTAAAGTGATACAGTCACTTATAAGCTTAGGGATTTCAAAGGAGAATATTAAAACGGCGGATTACCGAATCGAAATGGTATACGATTACGAAAACGGTACACAAACATTACGAGGATACAGAGTGGTCCATTTGCTTCAAGTCCTAAATGATAAATTAAATCAAACCGGATTAATTGTCGATACTGCGGTTCAAAATGGGGCAAATATTGTTACAAATATTGAATTTAAAGTAAAAAATCCCCAGGTCCACTATAGTCAAGCATTGGCACTTGCCCTCAATGATGCTCAATTTAAGGCTGCAGAACTAACAAAAGAGATGGGAGTTACGCTAAATAAAATTCCCTTTACGATACAAGAATTAAGCCAAACTTCCCCAATCATTCCATTGCAAACTGCTATGTTCGCCAAAAGTGAGACCGCAACGCCGATTCAGCCTGGTAAACTTAAAATTTCAGCGTCCATTCAGGCAAAGTTTTCATATTTTTAAAGGTTTGAAGCACTCACTAACGAACTAGTGAGTGCTTTTGAGAAATCCAATATATATGGTACGGTTCACCGAACCTGTTTAAGCAGCAGTTTTTAGACAGGCCATCATTACTATACACTAACCCATCAATGCCGATTCAACTAAATTTAGCAGGGGTAAAGAAGAGCTATTCTCAATTTTTAATGAACTTTTTTAAAATTGCTGTTATAAAGGTTGGGTGGTTTTTATCAAAAAAAAGATTCATATTAATGACCATATAAAAAAAAATATAATCAAAAAACTCCGGACTGCTGGGTGTGTCTTCGCTGAAGAAGAGGCAGAGCTTCTTCTTGCTGAGGCACGGACATCAGATGCACTCTCTGATATGGTCAATAATAGAATAACTGGTTTTCCTCTTGAGTATGTCCTCGGTTGGGCTGAGTTCTGCGGTAACAGGATAGCAGTAGAACCTGGAGTCTTCATTCCCCGCCGTCGTACTGAGTTTCTCGTCCGACAGGCAGTTGCTTTTTCTATACCTGGAGTCACTGTTGTTGATCTTTGCTGCGGTACTGGCGCGATTGGTGTTGCTATTGCCAAAGATCTGGGGTGGATTGAGTTGTATTCGATCGACATTGACCCTACTGCAGTTCGCTGCGCACTCCGAAATGTTACCAGCATTGGCGGCCAAGTGTATGAAGGTGACCTTTATAGGCCTCTCCCTTATAAACTTCGTGGGGAAGTGGACATCCTGGTAGCAAATGTACCATACGTTCCTACCGAGCAAATCAAGCTGCTTCCCCAAGAAGCCCGTCTACATGAACCGAATATGGCGCTTGACGGAGGAATTGACGGACTTGACATTCAGCGAAGAGTAGCAAAGGAAGCACCCCTTTGGCTGAAAACCGGAGGGCATTTATTGATTGAGACGAGTAAAATGCAGGCACCTCAAACCATTGAAATTTTCTCTCAAAATGGGCTAATACCACAGTTAGTACACTATGACGAACTAGACTCTACTATAGTAATTTGCACCAATCCCCCTCTAGAATAAATACGGGAAGCAAATCTTCATAATATACTTGTGAAAAAAATGCATTTTTCTAACCATCGAAAATTCCTCTCTTTTTTGGCATAAAAAAACCTCCAAATATCGTATTTGGAGGTTTTTTACTTAAAGACTAGTTCAGTGAAGTACATTCAGGTTAGAATATTTTATTTTCTCTAACGCCGTTAAAACATTTTATACTATCAAGTTGCTTAAAGTTTAAAATACGCGCCTTAGAGGATTCGAACCTCTGACCGTACGCTTAGAAGGCGTATGCTCTATCCAGCTGAGCTAAAGGCGCATGATATTTATGGCGGAGAAGGAGGGATTTGAACCCTCGCGCCGGTTGCCCGACCTACACCCTTAGCAGGGGCGCCTCTTCAGCCACTTGAGTACTTCCCCATAAAAAAAATGGCTCCGCAGGTAGGATTCGAACCTACGACCGTTCGGTTAACAGCCGAATGCTCTACCACTGAGCTACTGCGGAACAATTAGAATTATTTATGATGGTGGGCCTAAATGGACTTGAACCATCGACCTCACGCTTATCAGGCGTGCGCTCTAACCAGCTGAGCTATAGGCCCATATATTGCGGGGGCAGGATTTGAACCTGCGACCTTCGGGTTATGAGCCCGACGAGCTACCGGACTGCTCCACCCCGCGATAATAAAAAAGTATTAAGTTTACGCCATGCTAAAAGCTAACGTAGGACTGTATCAATCTCAGATAGCTTAATCAAGCAGCAGCTCGATTGATACAACTCGCAGACTATTCACAGAAGCAACGCTCGTTGCTCCACCCCGCGATAATATAAACACCATAAAATTAATATGGCGGAGGAAGAGGGATTCGAACCCCCGCGCGGTTTAACCCGCCTGTCGGTTTTCAAGACCGATCCCTTCAGCCGGACTTGGGTATTCCTCCGAATAATAAATTAGTAGCGGCGGAGGGGATCGAACCCCCGACCTTACGGGTATGAACCGTACGCTCTAGCCAGCTGAGCTACACCGCCAAATTACATATTTAAATTAAATGGTGGAGCCTAGCGGGATCGAACCGCTGACCTCCTGCGTGCAAAGCAGGCGCTCTCCCAGCTGAGCTAAGGCCCCATTGATTTTAGTAAGAATGGTCGGGAAAACAGGATTCGAACCTGCGACCCCTTGGTCCCAAACCAAGTGCTCTACCAAGCTGAGCTATTTCCCGAAAGTTGAGTTATATTTGATGGCGCGCCCGACAGGAGTCGAACCCATAACCTTCTGATCCGTAGTCAGACGCTCTATCCAATTGAGCTACGGGCGCATTATTTAATAAATGGTGCCGAGGACCGGAATCGAACCGGTACGGTAGTCACCTACCGCAGGATTTTAAGTCCTGTGCGTCTGCCAGTTCCGCCACCCCGGCAATTTTTGGAGCGGAAGACGGGATTCGAACCCGCGACCCCCACCTTGGCAAGGTGGTGTTCTACCACTGAACTACTTCCGCAATATTTAAATGGTGCGGGTGAAGGGAGTCGAACCCCCACGCCTTGCGGCGCCAGATCCTAAGTCTGGTGCGTCTGCCAATTCCGCCACACCCGCATAATTAAATGGTGAGCCATGAAGGACTCGAACCTTCGACCCTCTGATTAAAAGTCAGATGCTCTACCGACTGAGCTAATGGCTCATATAAGAATTAGTTTTACTACTAGTATGCATGCTCAAAAGACCTCTCGGTCTTTCTCGCAGATTTCCGCAGATGCTAATTCAAAGATGTAAGAAATCTGGTGCCGGCTAAAGGACTTGAACCCTCAACCTACTGATTACAAGTCAGTTGCTCTACCAATTGAGCTAAGCCGGCATAATAATATGGTGGAGGATGACGGGATCGAACCGCCGACCCTCTGCTTGTAAGGCAGATGCTCTCCCAGCTGAGCTAATCCTCCGTAAATGGTGACCCCTACGGGATTCGAACCCGTGTTACCGCCGTGAAAGGGCGGTGTCTTAACCGCTTGACCAAGGGGCCATTAAAATTAGGCAAAATAATAGCCCCCATAAGGGCTTAGCCTGGCAGCGTCCTACTCTCACAGGGACTTGCGTCCCAACTACCATCGGCGCTGAGAAGCTTAACTTCCGTGTTCGGGATGGGAACGGGTGTGACCTTCTCGCCATTGCTGCCAGACTATTTTAGAGGTTTTCATTCCCTCAAAACTAGATAATGCAGAAGAAGTAAATAAGAACGAGTTCGCTTAAAATTTATGACTTGGTTAAGTCCTCGATCGATTAGTATCAGTCAGCTCCACACGTCACCGCGCTTCCACCTCTGACCTATCAACCTGATCATCTTTCAGGGATCTTACTAGCTTGACGCTATGGGAAATCTCATCTCGAGGGGGGCTTCATGCTTAGATGCTTTCAGCACTTATCCCGTCCGCACATAGCTACCCAGCGATGCCTTTGGCAAGACAACTGGTACACCAGCGGTGCGTCCATCCCGGTCCTCTCGTACTAAGGACAGCTCCTCTCAAATTTCCTGCGCCCACGACGGATAGGGACCGAACTGTCTCACGACGTTCTGAACCCAGCTCGCGTACCGCTTTAATGGGCGAACAGCCCAACCCTTGGGACCGACTACAGCCCCAGGATGCGATGAGCCGACATCGAGGTGCCAAACCTCCCCGTCGATGTGGACTCTTGGGGGAGATAAGCCTGTTATCCCCAGGGTAGCTTTTATCCGTTGAGCGATGGCCCTTCCATGCGGAACCACCGGATCACTAAGCCCGACTTTCGTCCCTGCTCGACTTGTAGGTCTCGCAGTCAAGCTCCCTTGTGCCTTTACACTCTGCGAATGATTTCCAACCATTCTGAGGGAACCTTTGGGCGCCTCCGTTACATTTTAGGAGGCGACCGCCCCAGTCAAACTGCCCACCTGACACTGTCTCCCACCCCGATAAGGGGTGCGGGTTAGAATTTCAATACAGCCAGGGTAGTATCCCACCGACGCCTCCACCGAAGCTGGCGCTCCGGTTTCTCAGGCTCCTACCTATCCTGTACAAGCTGTACCAAAATTCAATATCAGGCTACAGTAAAGCTCCATGGGGTCTTTCCGTCCTGTCGCGGGTAACCTGCATCTTCACAGGTACTATAATTTCACCGAGTCTCTCGTTGAGACAGTGCCCAGATCGTTACGCCTTTCGTGCGGGTCGGAACTTACCCGACAAGGAATTTCGCTACCTTAGGACCGTTATAGTTACGGCCGCCGTTTACTGGGGCTTCGATTCAGAGCTTCGCGTGAGCTAACCCCTCCTCTTAACCTTCCAGCACCGGGCAGGCGTCAGCCCCTATACTTCGCCTTGCGGCTTTGCAGAGACCTGTGTTTTTGCTAAACAGTCGCCTGGGCCTATTCACTGCGGCTCTTCGGGGCTATTCACCCCAAAAAGCACCCCTTCTCCCGAAGTTACGGGGTCATTTTGCCGAGTTCCTTAACGAGAGTTCTCTCGCTCACCTTAGGATTCTCTCCTCGCCTACCTGTGTCGGTTTGCGGTACGGGCACCCAATATCATCGCTAGAGGCTTTTCTTGGCAGTGTGGAATCAGGAACTTCGGTACTATAATTCCCTCGGCATCACAGCTCAGCCTGATGAGAAGCGGATTTTCCTACTTCTCAGCCTAACTGCTTGCACGCACATATCCAGCAGTGCGCTTACCCTATCCTCCTGCGTCCCCCCATCACTCAAACGATAAAGAGGTGGTACAGGAATATCAACCTGTTGTCCATCGCCTACGCCTTTCGGCCTCGGCTTAGGTCCCGACTAACCCTGAGCGGACGAGCCTTCCTCAGGAAACCTTAGGCATACGGTGGATGAGATTCTCACTCATCTTTCGCTACTCATACCGGCATTCTCACTTCTAAGCGCTCCACCAGTCCTTACGGTCCAGCTTCAACGCCCTTAGAACGCTCTCCTACCGCGGACACCATAAGGTGTCCACCCACAGCTTCGGTGATACGTTTAGCCCCGGTACATTTTCGGCGCAGAGTCACTCGACCAGTGAGCTATTACGCACTCTTTAAATGGTGGCTGCTTCTAAGCCAACATCCTGGTTGTCTAAGCAACTCCACATCCTTTTCCACTTAACGTATACTTTGGGACCTTAGCTGGTGGTCTGGGCTGTTTCCCTTTTGACTACGGATCTTATCACTCGCAGTCTGACTCCCACGGATAAGTCATTGGCATTCGGAGTTTGTCTGAATTCGGTAACCCGATGAGGGCCCCTAGTCCAAACAGTGCTCTACCTCCAAGACTCTAACTACGTGAGGCTAGCCCTAAAGCTATTTCGGAGAGAACCAGCTATCTCCAAGTTCGATTGGAATTTCTCCGCTACCCACACCTCATCCCCGCACTTTTCAACGTGCGTGGGTTCGGGCCTCCATCCAGTGTTACCTGGACTTCACCCTGGACATGGGTAGATCACCTGGTTTCGGGTCTACGACTACATACTATTTCGCCCTATTCAGACTCGCTTTCGCTGCGGCTCCGTCTCTTCAACTTAACCTCGCATGCAATCGTAACTCGCCGGTTCATTCTACAAAAGGCACGCCATCACCCATGAACGGGCTCTGACTACTTGTAGGCACACGGTTTCAGGTTCTCTTTCACTCCCCTTCCGGGGTGCTTTTCACCTTTCCCTCACGGTACTGGTTCACTATCGGTCACTAGGGAGTATTTAGCCTTGGGAGATGGTCCTCCCTGCTTCCGACCGGATTTCACGTGTCCGGCCGTACTCAGGATCCACTCAGGAGGGAACGAAGTTTCGACTACAGGGCTTTTACCTTCTATGGCCGGCCTTTCCAGACCGCTTCATCTACCCCGTTCCTTTGTAACTCCATGTTGAGTGTCCTACAACCCCGAAAGGCAAGCCTTTCGGTTTGGGCTGTTCCCGTTTCGCTCGCCGCTACTCAGGGAATCGCGTTTGCTTTCTCTTCCTCCGGGTACTTAGATGTTTCAGTTCCCCGGGTCTGCCATCAATACCCTATGTATTCAGGTAAAGATACTGCTCCATTACGAACAGTGGGTTTCCCCATTCGGAAATCTCCGGATCGGCGCTTACTTACAGCTCCCCGAAGCATATCGGTGTTAGTCCCGTCCTTCATCGGCTCCTAGTGCCAAGGCATTCACCGTGCGCCCTTTCTAACTTAACCTAAAAGGTTTTTACTCTTAAAAATAAGAGAGAAAAACTAAAATGGCGATTACTCGGTTCTTACTTGGTTACTTCTTCTTTTACGATTATCTAGTTTTCAAGGAACAAAAAGTTTTGAGAGATTGTTCTCTCAAAACTAAACAAACAAGAAACAGTCAATCAAACATGTATTGTCTGGCTCACAGGTCCAGCTTATATCCTTAGAAAGGAGGTGATCCAGCCGCACCTTCCGATACGGCTACCTTGTTACGACTTCACCCCAATCATCTGTCCCACCTTAGGCGGCTGGCTCCTTACGGTTACCCCACCGACTTCGGGTGTTACAAACTCTCGTGGTGTGACGGGCGGTGTGTACAAGGCCCGGGAACGTATTCACCGCGGCATGCTGATCCGCGATTACTAGCGATTCCGGCTTCATGCAGGCGAGTTGCAGCCTGCAATCCGAACTGAGAATGGTTTTATGGGATTGGCTCCACCTCGCGGCTTCGCTGCCCTTTGTACCATCCATTGTAGCACGTGTGTAGCCCAGGTCATAAGGGGCATGATGATTTGACGTCATCCCCACCTTCCTCCGGTTTGTCACCGGCAGTCACCTTAGAGTGCCCAACTGAATGCTGGCAACTAAGATCAAGGGTTGCGCTCGTTGCGGGACTTAACCCAACATCTCACGACACGAGCTGACGACAACCATGCACCACCTGTCACTCTGTCCCCCGAAGGGGAAATTCCTATCTCTAGGAGTGTCAGAGGATGTCAAGACCTGGTAAGGTTCTTCGCGTTGCTTCGAATTAAACCACATGCTCCACCGCTTGTGCGGGCCCCCGTCAATTCCTTTGAGTTTCAGCCTTGCGGCCGTACTCCCCAGGCGGAGTGCTTAATGCGTTAGCTGCAGCACTAAAGGGCGGAAACCCTCTAACACTTAGCA
>NZ_AP038276.1:250000-555000 GCF_055385255.1 Neobacillus sp. S1227 | reverse complement strand
GCAACTAAGATCAAGGGTTGCGCTCGTTGCGGGACTTAACCCAACATCTCACGACACGAGCTGACGACAACCATGCACCACCTGTCACTCTGTCCCCCGAAGGGGAAATTCCTATCTCTAGGAGTGTCAGAGGATGTCAAGACCTGGTAAGGTTCTTCGCGTTGCTTCGAATTAAACCACATGCTCCACCGCTTGTGCGGGCCCCCGTCAATTCCTTTGAGTTTCAGCCTTGCGGCCGTACTCCCCAGGCGGAGTGCTTAATGCGTTAGCTGCAGCACTAAAGGGCGGAAACCCTCTAACACTTAGCACTCATCGTTTACGGCGTGGACTACCAGGGTATCTAATCCTGTTTGCTCCCCACGCTTTCGCGCCTCAGCGTCAGTTACAGACCAGAAAGCCGCCTTCGCCACTGGTGTTCCTCCACATCTCTACGCATTTCACCGCTACACGTGGAATTCCGCTTTCCTCTTCTGCACTCAAGTCCCCCAGTTTCCAATGACCCTCCACGGTTGAGCCGTGGGCTTTCACATCAGACTTAAAGGACCGCCTGCGCGCGCTTTACGCCCAATAATTCCGGACAACGCTTGCCACCTACGTATTACCGCGGCTGCTGGCACGTAGTTAGCCGTGGCTTTCTGGTCAGGTACCGTCAAGGTACCGGCAGTTACTCCGATACTTGTTCTTCCCTGACAACAGAGCTTTACGACCCGAAGGCCTTCATCGCTCACGCGGCGTTGCTCCATCAGACTTTCGTCCATTGTGGAAGATTCCCTACTGCTGCCTCCCGTAGGAGTCTGGGCCGTGTCTCAGTCCCAGTGTGGCCGATCACCCTCTCAGGTCGGCTACGCATCGTCGCCTTGGTGAGCCGTTACCTCACCAACTAGCTAATGCGCCGCGGGCCCATCTGTAAGTGTCAGCCGAAACCGACTTTCAACCTTCCCTCATGTGAGGGAAGAAATTATCCGGTATTAGCTCCGGTTTCCCGAAGTTATCCCAGTCTTACAGGCAGGTTGCCCACGTGTTACTCACCCGTCCGCCGCTAATCAACAGGAGCAAGCTCCTATTGATTCGCTCGACTTGCATGTATTAGGCACGCCGCCAGCGTTCGTCCTGAGCCAGGATCAAACTCTCCAATAAAGTTGAGTTGATTAGCTCAAAAATGTTACGTTGGCTCATGTTTATCTATATTAATAGAAGAAACATGTTCATTATTGTTTGTTGACGTTTTTGTTTGTTTAGTTTTCAAAGAACAATTTTTCAGAGACAGAATAACAATATATCATCTCTTACTGAACTAGTCAACTACTTTTTTTAAAAAAACAGCAACTCAAGTCAGCAACAGTAATTAATATTACCGTAGTGACCTTTAAATGTCAACTGTTTTTTAGAGATAAAATGTTTTTCGTCATATCTCGTAGCGACAAATGTTATATTACTAGATTATTTTTAACACGTCAATATGTTTTTTTGTTTTTTTAAGTTAGACTCCCAAACAAGACACCAAATTCTTATCGAATTAAAAGTCACGGTACGTTCGAAACCCTTCACCCAAGCTATAAGGGACAAATCTCCCTTTAATTAGCGGAACATATACATATAAGAAGATCTTATATTGTAACGGAAAGAAGGAAATAGGAATGCCAACCGGAATGTATCAAACTGAAGTGAATGTCCCAATCAATATGGTTTGGGATTTTGTTAAGGATATGGATAATTGGGCTCCTCTAATCCCCGGATATATTCAACACCGAAAATTCACGAACCGTCAGTCCACTTGGGAGTTTAATAGTAACATCGGATTCATAAAGAAAAAGATCAGCCTGATGGTCACCATAAAAGAATGGATTGAACCGACAAAGATTACTTTTCGATTAAAGGGGGTAAATGAAGGACTTACTGGTGAAGGATATTTCTTGGCAGAAGCAGTAGATAAAAATAAAACGAAGATCACTGGCTTTATTGAGCTCACTGCCGGCGGCGCAATCGGACCGGTGGTTAATGCGGTCTTAAAGTCTCAGCTTCCTAAGGTAACGAAGGATATGGTTACTGCAATCGCTATTAAATTGGAGCATCTTAATAACAATATATCTAGAGTTTAGCCCCAAAAAAGGGACAGTCCCTGTTTGGTTTAATATTAAGCAGGCTGTCCCACTATTCAGTTATCCGCCAACTTCCAACATAATTCCCCATTTATTTTTTAAATAATCGTTTGGTTAAAAGCAATGAAAAGTCTGAAAAAATAAGTTTTCCATCTCTTATGACAGCTAAAAACATTGTCATTTACACAAACGTTTAATTAAATCTTATTAAAACCCAAGTGTAGCGGGAAATTGGCTCCTTTTTAAGCAAAAAAACTGATGAATAAATAAGAAAATAAACCCGAGAATCTATCCCATCCCCATCTTCCTCCATTACCTTAACTGCTTTTATCATTCTTCGCCAAATTTCCCTTCCAGCAATCTATACAAACGTTTGATTAAAAACTCGGGCAAGCCTGATTTGAAAGGACAAACCTAATATGCATATGAAAAATTTGTCAGTTACTCAAACGTTTGATTACATACTAAAAAAGCATTTCTATTTAAGGAATTTGCTTAATTAGCATATAAAAAATATGAAGTTTTTTGCCGATGGAAAATATATAGATAAAATGAAGTAGAAGAACCGTTACAAACCACTGAATTACACTTCATAAGAAGTCAGATAAAAGATATTCCCGCATAGACTTGCCTATTGTCTCCAATAAACATATGAAGACCATCTTCCATCTCCCCCTGGGCCGTTTTGGTCTTCATTCACCTTATGAAGACCATTTCCCACCTTCACCTGAGTCGTTTTGGTCTTCATTGACCCGATGAAGACCATTTTCCATCTTGCCCTGGGCCGTTTTGGTCTTCATTCACCTTATGAAGGCCATTTCCCACCTTCACCTGAGCCGTTTTGGTCTTCATTGACCCGATGAAGGCCATCTTCCATCTCGCCCTGAGCCGTTTTGGTCTTCATTCACCTTATGAAGACCATTTCCCATCTTCACCTGAGCCGTTTTGGTCTTCATTCACCTTATGAGGACCATTTTCCATCTTGCCATGAGCCGTTTTGGTCTTCATGGACCTTAGGATGGTCTATTCAGAAGGGATTTTTCAAATTCGATTCAACCGTTTTTTTTCTTAAATCAGTTCTTATTTTTTCTCAGCGGTCTCGAACTGTCCCCATCCCTCTTTCCTTAAGCATCATCACTCCAATCAAGCCAATTATGGAGAAGATGACAGGTGTGATGAAACCGTGGTAGTAGCCGGCACTTACACTGCCTGAAGGGATCTGAAAGTGATCCAAGACATTTCCAAAAATACTTGGCAGCAAGACGGCACTTAGGAATCCACCTGTATTTGCAAATCCGGAGGCAAGGCCGGATTCCATTATCGGAAAAGATTGACGAACGGCAGCAAACGTTAAGGCATTAGCTCCATACGCCAGACCAATAACAAAGAAAAGCGTCGTTAGCAAGAAATTGGGAGGGTCCCCCTTAAATAAAAGAAAGGTAGACCAACTCAATAATAGGATGATATGGACAACCACATAAGGACGTTTAATCATTTCTAACCGGCTTGAAATCCATCCAGATAAAGGTGCACCAATCAGTGCCCCGACCAAACCAATCAAAATAAGCTGGCTCGCCTCTGAACGCGTCATTCCATGCATATCCATCCCATAGGGTACTGCCCATGAACCGATAAAACCTACATACGTTCCGACAATTCCAAAGTGACAAAAGAATAAAGCCCATGCCTGGCGATTCGAAACAATTCTTCGCAGTAAAACCAACGTTTTTTCACGTTGGATCTCATTTTTTTCAGGTATTGGTCTATAAGGAAGGACTTTTTTGGGCTTTTTGACGAGCACAAAAAAAAGGAAAATGCCACATAGACATAATAATAGACCTGTTGAAAAAAACGCTGCCCTCCAACCAAGCAGGTCAATCCATAAGGAGAAAGGGACTGTCGCTAACAGAAAACCAAGACTCCCGGTCATTGCAGCCACACCGATTAAGCGGGTAAATTCCTTCACATTAAACCAGCGGCTCAAGATTAACACCATATTGACCCAGACAGTCGCATCCCCCGTCCCCGTCAGGATTCTCGCAAAAAACAAGATAAATGCATGGGTACCTAGACTATAAATGATGGTGCCGAGACCCGTAAGGATCGCTCCGATAATGAGGAAAAAATTAGGGCCAAATCTGTCAGCCATAATCCCCATCGGAATTTGCAAACCCGTGTATACAAAAAATTGAATGCTTGCCAGAAATCCAATCGTTGTTGCCGATACATGAAAATCCCTCATCACTTGGTCCGTAATCAATCCAGGTGCAGTTCGCTGGCTCGACATTAATAAATAAGTAATCAGCACTGAAGCAAATACAACCCATCTAAATCGACGACTATTTTGTTTGTCCAATGTATCTACCTCTGTTAACTTTTTCTATATATATATATGGTTTCTACAGCCGCTGTAGAAACCAGTTTTTGAAAAGTATGACTTATGATTTAGATTCCTTTTTAGTCCACGAGCAGGACCTGACACCTTTTGACAATAACTAAAAGATTTCGTACAATAATAAATGTAAGAAAATTCAGATACGCGTGGGAGAGGATGTGCTCAAGATGCTTACATTTGGATCAATTATGAAGCAAAATGCGGACAAGTTTAGGGATAAACCGGCTGTTATTTTTAAAAATAAGCAATGGACCTATGGTGAACTAAATAAACGTGCAAACCAAATTGCAAACGCTTTCTTATCTTTAGGATATAAAAAAGGCGATAAAGTTTCTGTAATGATGAAAAACCACTCCGCCTATGTGGAATTAATCCTTGGGTTATCTAAAATTGGTGTTATTCTTGTTCCGATCAATTTCCGATTAGTAGGTTCCGAGATTGAGTATATTGTAATGAATTCTAAGAGCCGCGGCTTCATCACAACTGCTGAATATGCAGGTGAAATTGAAAAGCTTCTCCCTCAATTGCCTCAATTGGATACTGTTGTAGTGGTTGGTGGTTCTTCCACTGCTAGTTTAATAGATTATGAGTCCTTTTTAGCAAGAGGAGCGGCTATTGCTCCAGATATCCAAGTAGATGAAAAGGACACTCTTTATCTTGGGTATACATCCGGTACAACTGGTAAGCCGAAGGGTGTGGTGATTTCTCATCGATCCCGCATGCTTACCGGCATGACAGCTGCTTATGAATACAAAATTGATGAATCTGATGTCCATATCGTGGCTGGGCCAATTTATCACGCTGCACCATGGATTTTCCTAATGATGCAGTTGATTGTCGGCGGGACCCTTGTCATCGAGGAATCCTTCAGCCCCAAGCAATTCCTTGCTGATGTCGAAAAGTACGGGGCTACGAACACGTTTATGGCACCTACTATGTTTAACTTCCTAGTGAATCTTAACAACGAAACGAAATCCAAGTATGATACAAGTTCAATGAGGGTGTTAATTTCTGCAGGCTCCCCTCTCCCAACGCAAACCAAATTAGATGTGCTTGAATTTTTTAAAGATGTGGATCTACATGAATTCTATGGATCAACAGAGAGCGCTGTTACACTCAACATTAAGCCGAAGGACATCCGCAGGAAAGAGCGCTGTGTCGGCCAGCCTTTCCCGCTGGTTGAATGCTTAATATTAGATGAAAATAGAAACCCGGTTGCAAATGGCGAGGTCGGTGAGCTATATATTAAAGCTCCTTACCTGTTGGATGGGTACTATAATAATCCGGAGGCAAATGAAGTCTCTTTCTGGAACGGCTATTTTACAGTGGGAGATATGGCATTGCGGGATGAAGAAGGTTACTACTATATCGTTGACCGTAAAAAGGATATGCTTATAAGCGGCGGCGTGAATATTTATCCGAGAGAAATTGAAGAAGTTCTCTATTCCCATCCTGGGATCCTTGATGTGGCTGTAATCGGTGTTCCTGATCCTGTTTGGGGTGAATCGGTAAAAGCCCTCGTGGTCCCGCGGGAAGGCGCTGATCTTTCTGAGCAGGAGGTTATCGATTTCTGCGATGGAAAATTGGCGAGCTACAAAAAACCAAAGTCCATTGACTTTATGAACGAGCTTCCGCGAAACCCCTCTGGAAAAATACTAAAAGTAGAATTACGTTCTAAATATTGGGCACAGCAGCAAATAAAGATATAGCTTTATTTTCTTAAAGACTTTGGGCTCGCGCCCAAAGTCTATTTCACTTCCAAAATTACTTTGTTTTTGCAGAAAGCTTCGCATAGCGTCATTATTAACGAAGATGGTATTATTGCTATCGTAACGGTTGCTGTTTTTTCATTTTTTTGGCTTTTTTAGATTAAAAAATTACTAAACTGAGTACTAAAAAAATTGAATGTTATCATCTTACACTTTCTTCGACAGAGTTAGTTATCTTATCATAAACAATTTCCCCATCAATCACTGTCATTTCTACACATAATTGATCAATGCTATCAGTCCTTACATCCAATATCCGATCATTCAGCACAACCAAATCAGCTAATTTCCCTTCCTCAATGCTTCCTTTCCTGTCTTCCTCAAAGCTTGCATAAGCCCCGTTCCAGGTGTAAAGCCTAATTGCTTCCATCACGGAGATTCTCTGCTCTTCCCCAATGACCGCTCCAGCTGGAGTTACCCGGTTTACGGCCTCATGAATACCAATTAGCGGATTGGCGTTTGACACCGGACTGTCCGAGGCGCCAGCTACTACGATGCCAGCTTCCAAACATGCTTTAATCGGGTACATATAATTGCTGCGAGCGCCGAAATGCTTAATGTATATATCTCCGAACTCGGCAAAAAAGTTGGGGTTAGGAACGGTCACTATGTTCAGTTTAGCCATTCGCTCAATAAGATCAGGCATCGCTAAACCAGCATGCTCGATTCTATGTCTGTGATTATGTCGCGGGTATTGTCTGAGCGCTTCTTCAAACGTATTTAACAACATCTCAATTGCCAGGTCACCCTGGGCGTGAGCCGTAATTTGATACCCATCTCTATGAGCTGCTATGAGCGCATCGTTCATAGTTTCTTGCGTGTAGTATAGAATGCAGCTGTTTTCCGGGTTTGTCTCATACGGTTGGCGTGTTGCAAGCGTCGGTGCCGAACTAGACCCATCTATAAAGATTTTCGCCGGACCAATCCGAAACCGCTCGTCTCCGAATCCAGTCGAAAGGTATGTCTGTCTCATTCGGTTAAAGTTAGGCTCATGAACAATCATTGCATACACCCGAACCTTTATGAGGCCGGAACGAATTGCTTGGTCAAATATGCGAAGATTGACCGGCTCATATCCGCCGGCATCGTGAATAGTCGTAATACCTAACGATATGAACTCGTCCGAAGCGTTTTTGGCTGCTTTTGCAAAATCCTCTTCTGTTGGATTTATGACACGACTTACCGGCTGCATCGCTGCTTCCACGAGGAGTCCGTTTAATCTTCCAGATTCATCCCGACCAAACACTCCGCCTTCCGGATTAGCCGTCTGGTCGTTTACGCCTGCTAATTCCAGCGCTTTAGTGTTCACAATCATGATATGTCCACATGTCCGCATAATCATAATCGGGTGTTCAGTTGACACCTCATCCAGTTCACGGCGAGTCAAATATCGGCCTTCTGCCATATTCAATTCGTTGTAGCTTGATGCAAAGATCCATTCTCCCGCTGGAGTTGATAGTGCCCTTTTTTCCAATTCTCCGATAATATCCGCATTCGATTGTATCGAAGCGTCTTTGCAATTGATCGCCATTTTTGACATTCCATAATGGATGAGATGCAAATGCGAATCGATAAACCCGGGCAGTAGACTCTTACCTTGCAAATCTATCACCTTGGTTCGGTCGCCAATCCACCGTTTGACTTCCTCATTCGTTCCAACTGCTTCTATCCTGTTACGTTTAACCGCAACTGCTTCGGCTATCCGATTTTTTATATCAACTGTAATAACTTGTCCATTTACAAATACAACATCTGCAAACATATAATCACCTCAAATTTAAATAATCAAATTGAAATATCATCTACCACAATTGCATTACGCTTCAATGGCATCAGCCCCATCTAATTTTGAAAATTCGCGGCCGTTTTTCAGTGTTAAACCGATTAGTATAGAGATACAAACACAAATAGTCAGGAATGTGAATGCCCCCATATATGAGCCTTTAAATGCTGTAATCAACACACCCATGATGATTGGGGCGACAAAGCCTGCGGAAACAGATCCGAAAGTTACCAGGCCAATGGCTGAGCCAATCACGTTCTTGTCAAACATTTCGTGCGGTAGTGCGTACACCGCACTAAAAATAAAAGAAAAAAATATGGTCGCAAGGCTGCTGTAGGTGTAAACCAGTCCGACTGTGGGAGCGAAGAAAGTCAGCATTAAAAAGAGAGCAAACAATGCAGCGTTCCCGACAAAATACAATCTCTCCTTGCCAGCAAACCAACTAAGAAGCCATCCGCCTGCCACTGTGGCGAGAACCCCTGCTAAAGCAGGAATCGCTCCCAACATCCCAGCAGATACCAAATCCAGGTGACGCACATTTACCATGTAAGTGGGCATCCAACTTGTCATACCCCACCCTGCTATACTAATTCCGAACCAAAATAAAAGCAGTTTCCACATTTGCGGTGATTTAAGCAAGTCTAACAAATTGCCTCTGTTGGACAATTCTGGATTACTCGATTCCACCGATTGGGCGGGCATCCGAATGTATTTCCAAAATAGAAAGCCAATCAAAATCCCAACTATTCCAATTGCCAAAAACAGGTGTCTCCAGCCCAACCAAATTAAGATCGGCGTAACCAACAGCGGTGTGATAATCCCGCCAAGAAGATTGGATGACATCAAGATGGATTGGGCTTTTCCTCGCTCTTCTTTAGGAAAGTTCTCTGAGATTGCCTTTCCGCATGCCGCTGGATAGCCGCCCTCTCCCAGCCCAAACAGAAATCGGATAACAATTAACGACGCAGCTGACCACGCTAAACCAGTCAACACAGTAAAAATCGACCAGATAACAATGGAGAAAATGATTACTTTTCTAGCGCCAAATCGATCGGTCAGCCATCCTCCCGGTATTTGCATCAACGCGTAGGCGAGGAAAAAGATGCTGATCACAGTGCCTGTAGCAGTTGGACTTAGCTGAAACTCTTCTCCAATTGGAATCACAGCGATGTTCATAATGAGCCGATCGATATACGATACCGAATAGCCCAGAAACAGCAGCGTAAGGACAAACTTTTTGTTGGGTCTCTTTGCATCCGTTTGATCCATAGGATATTCTCCTTTCTACTGATTGCTTGGAAAACTAAAAAGCAACAGAAAATTATATTTCTATGTTTCTAGTGAATTTTCTTACTAGATTTCTATGTTTCATATCCAGCCGGTAAGCATTCCTGAAGTTCTTCTAGTATATTTACGAAAGATAGCTATCCTTAATTCTTAGTTAAAAATAGAGAGGTTAGGAACCTCCCCAAATAACCTCCAACTTTTTACCGTATTACAGCACTCAAAGCGGCTGTTCGGGACGATACTAATCAAGCAGATCTGGCTGTTCCCGAACAATACGATCCCACAAAGGTTGGAATTGGAACCATCCCGAAAGTTCATTTCCAATTTCTTGAGCTGTTTTATATGCATGATTATCGTCAATTAAAATGGGGTTGCCTGCAGCTTCTGCCAGCAATTGCGCCTGGCAAGATCGTTCCATTGTTATGAACCACCATGCAGCTTCATCTACTGAACGTCCTACAGTTAGCAAACCGTGATTTCGTAAAATAACTGCTTTATGTGGGCCAAGTGCTTGACCAATTCTTTTACCTTCTTCCAGTTCATTTACCACACCTGTGTAATCATCAAAAAGAGAGTGATCCTTATAAAAAGCTGCCGAATCTTGGGTAATTGGGTCGAGCAGACGCCCTAGAGTAGACCATGTTTTCCCAAAAACGGAATGGGCATGAGCAGCAGCGATTACATCCGGTCTAGCTGCATGTACCTGGGAATGGATACAAAACGCTGCACGGTTAACAGGCCGGTTACCTTCTACCACTTCACCTTGATGGTTAACTAGAATCAAATCAGAAACACGAATGTGACTAAAATGCATTCCAAACGGGTTTACCCAGAAATGATCTGTATATTCAGGATCGCGGGCAGTTATATGTCCGGCTACCCCTTCGTCAAATCCAAACTTGGAAAAAAGTCGGAATGCAGCTGCAAGGCGTTCCTTCCGATGACGACGTTCCTCCTCGATCGTATTAAAGGTTGGCAATTGATGCATGAGTAACTTGTTTGACATAATAATCTTCTCCTTCACATGCTAAAAAGTTGATATGTTGATCATGGAACTTTTGTTTTTCATGTAGGTTAGTGAAAAATTTTGCTTTTTCTGAGGATGTTTGAAGTAGATTTTCTTGTTCATCGTAAACTACTGAAAGATTAGTCTTACAATCAAATGAGTCTTAGCTTCACGATTGCCAGCTTAGAAGGGTTAAAAATACATTCTCCATTTCTTGTACTTGTCTTCTCACAATTTTTTATTCGTCATAAAACCTCCCTTTTATAAGTTAATTTTATTAAACGAAAAGTTAACGACATTTCGTTATATAGATTATATTTCAAATATTCAAAATAATCAATAGTATTTTAACGACAAAAAAAATAGCACCCTTTAAGTGGATGCTTTTAATCTATAGATTTTACTTGGTCTTCCCTTACTATGGAATGATTCTTCCCCAATACACTCAGCTAAATCGACATCACATAAATAGGCCATTATCCGCTGAGCATTTCGTTCACTCATTTTGAGATGAATTGCCAGATCTTTCGTCTTGAATTCAGTCCAGCTCATTTTACGTATGAGCGCCTCAATCATGTTGTAAGCCTTGATACTAATATTGCCTTTTTTTAATTTATTAAGAAGATCTATATCCTTACTGTGAGCAAAATAGGAAATATTCCCCTCTCCCCCTACCGACTCTATGATCATCCCATTCTCCTGAATCATGACGATTCCTCGATCCTGTTTTTCTTTTGATTTCTGAAGTGCTCTTTTAGCGTTGTTTTCCGCTAACAAAACAGTTTCGCCAAAACCTATTCCTATCGCAACCTTTGAATTTGTCTGCAACGAAAGCTTGTGAACGGTTTCCTGTAATTCCAGAATTTTTCTTTCGATAGCCCCTCTTGTACTAAAGATAGAATACCGGCCATTTCCTTTTTCCACTAAGGATCCATCCAATTGTTTACATAGATTTAAAAGAGTTTCTTTTAATCGAAGTTCAAGATACTCTAAACGATAAGGAGTCTGGTTCTTATCTAAAATGCTATCAAAATTCTCAATTTCAAAGATTTCAATGCCAATTTGCGTATCTTTAAAGTAAGAGGTTCTTACCTTTTCACTAAGGATTTTTAACGCCTGTCGCATTTCCATCTTGCTTGTTTCTAGTACATACGCGGGTATTCCAACTTTTCTCAACGCCTCCGAAACTTGGATAAAACATGTTATCACACCTTGTATGCGCCCATTATTCCACAAATCAAGATGGAATTCGATCAACTCTTCAAGCGTTTTTTCATCAATTGTTATAAAATAAACATCTTTCGGACCCATTTTTATCCAGTCCGTAGGCTCATGTCTATATTTCATTGAAGATCCTGGCAAATCGACACTTATACTTTTTAGCAGTTCTCCTTGTTCGTGCCACATATCCAATAAACATTTAAAGTAAGGACCTTCTGTCGTGGATACAAACACAATATCCTTGCTGGTTTGTAACTCCTTTAAAGAAATCATATATGGTGCAGGGCCTGTAAAAAGCCACGCATCTACAAATCGATCATTTTCCAACACGCTTTCTTTAATTTCTTTTAATTCTAAAAATGGAAAGGGATAGAATTCCATCTCGTTTGTAAACTCTTTAGCCACATCCAAGATTCTGTCGACACCTGCAGGGGAACCAATCACACCAACCTTATACATGACCATACCTACTTTCTGGAATGAATGAACAACTCTATTAGCTATTTAAAATTATAATATTTTCTACTCTATAAAGTGAAGCAGCCACCAATGAATTCCAACCCGTAAAAAATTGTTGAACACATAATCCTCCAACAAACAAACCATGTCTCTTCGGAAAGCAGGCAAAATGTTAAGTACAAAAAATATGTTCTATATAATTTACCTAAACCTAATGAAAGACTATTTTTTACATTTTGTATAATGCAATATTTTATTATTCAATGTACTCTATCATTAATATCAATCTAAAGAGGTGTTAGATATCAATGAATACTGAGGGTAAATTATTGGTAGAGGACATTTTAAAGAATAGGCATTTTGTAAATGCCAAAGTAATAGCAGGTAGAGCTGGTCTCTCTCGAACTGTAAAATGGGTACATGTGATGGAAGTAACTCGAATTGACAATCTCTTGAATGGGAATGAACTTATCCTTTCTACTGGAGTCGGATGGAATAAAGATAAAGGGATTTTTCTTGCATTACTTCAACAGTTTATTGACAGTAATGCTGCCGGCCTGTGTATTGAGTTAGGAACGTATATGCCCAGCATACCACAAGAAATTATTGAAATAGCTGATCGCCACAATTTCCCACTTATTGTTTTCCAGCAGGAAGTAAGATTTGTTGATATTACACAAGATATACATACACTATTAATGAAAAAACAGTATCAAATGATTTCAGATTTAGAGCATTATTCACATCAGTTAAATCAGGTCCTTCTTACAACAAATCCACAATCCAAAATCTTGAGGCTGCTGCATGATCAGTTACAATTGACAGTAATCTATCGATCAAACGAAGGGAAAATTCAAATTATTCCAGAAAAAACGGTAAAAGAACAAGAAAAAATGATGAGTTTAATAGAAAAAAATAATTCGGGAGCAAACCAGACTATATTTCGACAGTCGATACGAGCATTAGACCAGAAATTTGCCGATCTTTTCATTATTTCTGAATCGGATATAACAGAATTCGAAACTCTTATTGTAGACCGAAGTGCCACTGCACTGGCGCAAAACTATTTACTTGAGTTATATGTGGAAGAACGAAGGAAGGCAGAAGAAACCGAGTGGATTCAAAAATGGCTTGATGGAGTACAAAGTGTCGAACACATTCATAGATATGTTACTGAACTTAAACCTAATCTAGAAGTAAACGGCGGATTAGTATTAATTTGTAAAACAAATGATTGGAATCAAAACAGTTCGGAATCCACTTTTTTTACAATAATCTCTCGCTCTATTTTTGAACAACAAGGCTTCCTTCTCATATCGACTGTTAGGAAAAATGAAATGATTTTTATATTACTTAACAAGAGGAAATCCAATGATTGGAAATCTAGAATTCAAGCCGGGATAGATTTTCTAAAAAAGACAGAGTTAGTGGAAAAGCAAAAGATGGGACAAGTCCAATTTGCCGTCGGTAAATTTATAAATAAATTAAGTCACATAAAAAAGAGTTATCTCAATGCACAAGAAGCGTTAATCATTCAGAAGAATATGCCCAAAAATTACTCAAGTTTTTTTTATGACGATTTACACATCTTTCGTTTAGTATCAGTTGTTAATCAACAAGGAGTTCTTGATGAATTCATCTCCGATTATTTAGGACCTCTACTTGAGTATGAACATCAAAATGACAGAAAACTAATGGAAACATTAAAAGTTTATTTACAATATAACGGTTCTAAACAGGAAACTGCTAAACAGCTTTACATCGTAAGACAAACTCTCTATCATCGTCTTGAGAAATTGTATGAATTACTTGGCCACGACTTTATGGAACCATATAAACGCTTAGCAATAGAATTTGCGCTTGCTGCTTACGAATATGTTCTTATGTCTAACAATAAGGTTCAAAATTAAAAAACCTCATTTCATGAAGTTAATTCGTGATAAAGATGAGAAAAGCAATGACTCACCTTCTCCTATGTTATGACATCTGTACCCCCTTAGGTGGAAAGATTTGCCAAACCGGCCCAACAATGAGGGTAACCATCATGAATTAGGGGCTGTTCTCCATTATCAGAACGGCCCCTAACGGGTTTAATACTATGATGCAATCCAGGAATCGCAGGTCAAAACATTAGCTTGACGTGGAAATACCTTCTCAATTAGGACATGGTGAACTTCAGGATTACTACCTATGGCTTACGATTATTTTTTATCCCTATTCGCATTCGATAACTAAATAGGACTTCTTTTGTTTCCCCAGAAAAAGCCTCTTCAACATGCCTTCTATAGTCCAAGAAAGCAGCTTCGAGCTCTTGTACGCCTAATTTTAATGCTGTTTGGAGACTGCCTTGACTTAGTGCAATATTGGCATATCGAGCAGCGTCACATTTTTCCCAGTTATGAAAAACGATTTCTTTTGCAAAGGAAAATAATCCAGATTGTTGTATTTGATGCAGATGTTCCACCTTATTCCATCTATGTGCTTGACGTTCAGAAGGCAGCAGTTGGGATAGACAATGCTCTGCTTGTGAAATTAATTTCTTATAATGATCTTCTAACCTCCAGTCACAAGTTGGCGGCCAATCACAATCGTAAGCCGCAAAAATCCCATTTGGACGAAGAACTCGCTCAAATTCTTTTAAAGTCGGCTGGGGTTCCATCCAATGAAAAGATTGTGAGCATGTAATAATATCTGCTGTTTCATCTGGCAATCCAAGTTGATGTGATAATGCTTTAACGAACTTAAGACTAGTCGGTTTTTGGCATGCTTCCCAATGGGATACGGCCACTTTACGCATATCATCATTAGGCTCCACTCCGATTATATTTTCGGCTTCATTGAGCCAAATAAAAGTAGAAAGTCCTGTACCACAGCCAACATCAATCACTAGCTTTGGCCTATCATTCAAGTAAGTTGATAATATTTTTACCACTTCGTTTGGACAACTTGGACGACTAAGATCGTATAGTGAACTAAAACCATTAAATCGCTCTATATTATTTTTGGATATCCCCATTTTTCTCAACACTACTTTCAAGAATTTGTCTAACCTTTTTAGTAACCTAAACGAGGAGCAGGTACTAAATTATAGATTTACCCCTTTCATCCCAGCTTCATGATAACGGTCTCCTGCTGTTACTCCAGATGGAAAAACTTCGTTTATTCTTTGAAGGTCTTCGCCCGTTAAGACCACTTGAAGTGAACCAATGTTTTCTTTCAGGTACTTCACTTTTTTCGTACCAGGAATCGGTACGATGTCTTCTCCTTGAACTAGTAACCAGGCCAATGCCAGCTGTGATGGATGGCAGCCCTTTTCATTCGCGATTTCTTTAATCCTACTCACAAGATCTAAGTTCTTTTGGAAATTTTCACCTTGGAAACGTGGAGAATATCGTCTGTAATCATCTTCTGCTAAGTCTTCGAATCTTTGAATTTGTCCTGTTAAAAATCCTCTTCCAAGCGGGCTGTAGGGAACAAACCCGATTCCTAACTCACGGCAGGTTGGTAAAATATCTTCCTCAACATCACGGCTCCATAATGAATACTCCGTCTGTAAAGCAGAAATTGGATGAATTTGATGTGCTTTTCGGATAGTTTGAGGAGCCGCTTCGGACATACCGAGATAACGTACCTTCCCATCCTTCACGAGGTCAGCCATTGCTCCGATAGTCTCTTCAATTGGGATTTTAGGGTCTACCCGATGTTGATAATAAAGATCAATATAATCGATACCCAGCCTTTTTAGACTAGCGTCACACGCTTTTTTTACGTAATCGGGATGTCCATTAACTCCTAGAAATGCCCCATTTTCAGCTCTTACATTCCCAAACTTGGTGGCAATCACGACTTGTTCACGACAGTCTCTTATCGCCCGCCCCACTAATTCTTCATTTTTTCCTACACCATACATATCGGCGGTGTCGAGGAAATTAATGCCCTTGTCTAGTGCATAGTGGATTGTATTAATAGACTCATCGTCATTACGGCCGCTGTAAAAATCAGACATTCCCATACAGCCTAATCCTAAAGTAGAGACTTCTAATCCTTGATTTCCTAGTTTTCGTTTTTCCATCATTATTCCTCGCTTCCATTTTCGGTTAGTATTACATTCTTTTACACCCATCCTTATTCCTGTGTAACTATACTTTTTATACTTATGTAACAATATTAATGATGAAAACTACTTTTATAACAAATTGCTGGGTTTGATTTATGACCTTCGTCTAGAAAAAGTGGAAAAGTGGTGATGCAATTGGGCAAATAAACATACTTTGGTATTCTTATCGAATTGGATTTTGTATAAAATTTCATTTTCACTCTTGTATTTGCCACAGGTATTCGATTACTTTTTGGGGAACATGGGGAGAAAAAAAGGATGAAAAACTGGATGTTGGCTCCATAACAGCTAGCCTCATGTTAATGTTAATTGGAGTATGTTGGTTTCTACAAAGCTCACAGAGGACGGTTCCCATGGTCCATTTATGTTTTTGCACCAAAAAAGCCAGCAGAACCGTCCCTATGGTTCTGGAACTCTATTATGAATTGCTAAGATTTTTTCATTGTAATTTATGCATTTCTGCGTGGCAAATGTGCCCCGTATTTAGGAAGAATGGAATCCCTCGTATATTCATCCACTTGACGAAGTGTTTCAACGATAGCCGGCATATCTAATGCTTTTACAAGTTCATTAATTGCTTGTACACCTGCATCTGCATACACTTCTCTTTCTTCAGGCGTTGTCAATAGCGGTGTAGCCATATGATCGGATGGCTCATAGAAGTAAGAACCCACTGCACCGGATTGATAAGCGTACTTCCCTAGTGTATTACCAGGATTCTTACTCATTCCCGCTAACATATGCTGCACATCATAAGTCACAGAATGAGATTCAGGTACATTCAATGGAACATCTTCTAATCTGCCTAAAATTTTATAAGCACCAATCGACATATCATGGAATGCATTCATCAGATCGAATTTGGCTGCCTCCGCTGCTTTTAATACGTCCATATATAGAGCAGGCACTTTCGTTTCATCAAAGAAATCACGAACCATGCCGCTTACGGTTAAATAGGCTGGGCCATGGCTGGTGATATAAATTTGCCGTCTAAAGCCTTGATTCAGCAATGACTTTGCAATTTTATCTAAATATGCCATACCGTCTTTAACGCTCATTTGAATGGTTCCCCGGCCGACAATCGTTCCGCCTGGGAAGAAATATGGCAAATTGTGCAATACAAGCCCATCTGATTCTTCCGCCATTTTTAAAGCAATAGCTTCTGCTAAAACCGTTTCAGAATCCAGCGGTAAAGCTCCATGTGTTTCCGTTACTCCAACAGGAACAAATATGATATCATTTCGATCTAAATATTCTTCGACTTCCCCATTTGTCAGTTTTGAAAGGAATCTAGTACGCATATAAACTTCTCCTGCCATTTCATTTTATAAGGATAAGGAAATCCCTTATTAAGACGCTCTTTTTTCTTTTAATGCTGCATACATTTCATTCGTTCTTTTTGCATTTAGATTATAGATTAATCCTACACCGATCAAAATGATGATAAATGCAAGGATTGGCATACCGGTGTACATTTTTGCTACGCCCTGTGCTACTGCTGGTGATTGAGATTTTGCACCAGAAACGAAACCGACCCAGCCCAAAGCGTAACTTCCAATCGCGGAACCTAATCCCATCCCTACTTTACGAGCAAAGGAATAGAGGGAGTAAAGTGTTCCTTCGTAATGTTTTCCAGTTTGAAGTTCAGCATAATCGATACAATCTGTTACAAGGGCCCAAACAACCATAACGAAAACAACTGAACCGATTGTAGCAAGGTTATATAAAACCATGAACACATAGACATTTTCAATCGTAACTAATGACATTACTAGTGATGCAGCTAAACTGAAGAATGCGGTACCAATCACTAAATTTCTTTTATTAAACTTAACAACGAGTTTAGGAACGATTGCGAATAACACAAGCGTAATACCAATGCTAATGAAAGAGTTAATTGCGAAAGCACCTGGCATATGATAACGTTCTGCAAAGACAATAGGAGCCAATTGGCTTACACCATTAATCATCAGGAGTGAGCCAACTGATGCAACCATCATACCGATTAATGGTCTATTTTTAATTGCTACCATAAACGCATCCTTAAATTGATAGTCGGAATTTGTTCCTGGGCCCTTTTCATCACGAATACGTTCAGTTGATAATTTTACAAGTCCTGTATAAGCTAATACGGACAAAATACTAAAGACAATGGCAATTTGAAAGAATGCCTCTGGAACCACTTTTGCGGCCTTATCATAAATAAACATTGGAACGAATGATAAAAATCCAAGGCCGACAACCATCCCGCCAATAGCACGGGCGCGAGATAATTTTGTGCGTTCAACAGGATCATTTGTAATAACAGATGCAAGTGAACCGTAAGGAATGGAATCGGCTGTATATGCAACACAGAAGAATAAATAAACGAATACTACCCATATATGAGTTGCTGCAGATCCCCAACTGGATACGTTCGCAAAAGCTAATAAACAGGAAACAGCTAATATCCATTTAGAAATATTAATATACGGCAAGAATTTATCGCCAGATTTGCCTAATTTCCAACGGTCAGGAAGAGTTCCCATCACTACATTGCAAATTGCATCAAAGAATTTACCTAATAAAAACATCGTCCCCATAAAGTAGGGGCTTACACCTAATACATAGGTACAGAAGATTAAGAAAAACCCTCCTATATATAGGTTAACAAAACTCCCCCCAATATCCCCCAGCGCATATCCAACCTGGTCTCTTACCCCAAACTTTTTCATACAAGCCCCCCATTTTTCTGTGTGTTTTTTTGTAAACGCTTAAATTAATTCTTGAAATTAAGTATATATCTCTTGGTTAAAACCTTTTTATATTATAGTTGCATCCTTTTATAGTATAATTGCGAAATTTTCTGTTTTATTAATTGTCCTAGAACGCACAAAATAAGCACATGAAATACTCATGCGCCTATCATTTCCTTTTCATTTTTTTAAATTCGACTGGGGTGATTCCTTCTACCTCTTTAAAAAATTTGGAGAAATATTGGGGGTTGCTGAAGCCAACCATGATGGCAATTTCCGTCATCGTTAGATTTGAGTTTAAGATGAGCTCCTTTGCTTCCTTCATTCTTCTTAAGTTCCGGTAATTACTAATCGTTATGCCTTTTTCCTTTTTAAATGCACGCATTAAATGAGAGGGATGAACATGTATTTTTCGGGCTATTTCCTCCATTGAAATGTCCTCTGCAAAGTTCATCTCTATATAGTTTTCTGCCTTCTCTACAATTGTTAAGCTGCCAGTATTTGATTTTCGAAGTTTAGGGTCAGAATACTCTTTTATCATAAATGAATGAATCTGATCTAGTTTCCCAATGGTTTCGGCATGCTCAATCATAATAGCATATTTTTCAGATATAAAGTGGCATTGCCATGGACTTAATCCTCCTTTTTCTGCTGCATAGCTATAGAGGGTATTGTGCGACAATAGAATATTTTTATAGGATCGCATTTTATTATTAGGGACTCTGTTTAGAAGGTTAAATTGGTCATCACTTAACTTCAAAAATGGATCCTTTTCAAAGTCAGTTATTAACTCCCGATCACCAATTTGAATTCTATAGAGTAATTTTTCTCTGAATTTATGGCCGGCTTCAATCAACTCAGGTGTAAGTCCATTTCGATTAATAGTTGAATTTGGGGTATCTGGTTGCAGATGATCGTTCATTCATATTCCCTGCCTTACGCATTTGGCTTATCCCCCTATTATATTATTTTTTACTACTATCTTGCATTTAATTAGAGACCTCATCCTACTCTCACTTCTACATCCGATTTTTAATGACAAAAGGAATCTAACTTGCAGACTTATGTCAAAGAGATCCATGTGAAAACGAGGAAAAAGAACCTTACTGATGCCTCATTGATGACGAAAGTCACATAGATTTATTGACTTTGGTTACTACATTGGAAATGCCCTGTGGCCCTATAATCAAGAGTGTTAAGTACAAACTGCCAGCTGAATGTCCCCTAAGGTTATTTTTTTGTAAATTTAGAAAAACGGACTATTCAGAATGTGGTAAAAAAGGTATAATTTACCTGTTTGTGATACTTTTGTACTAGGAGGTACATATTATGACTTGGTTTACAAAATGGGCGTTACGGAATAAGGCTGCATTAGCTTTTTCTGTCATTGCCTCAATGATTTTTGGTATTTTCAGTTACACCACGATTCCCATGGAGCTGATGCCCTCTGCTGATCAGCCATACGTTACGATTTCAGTCGTCGGCAACGGCGTCGATGCCGTAAGCATGGATGAACAGGTTACACAGCCAATTGAAAAAGCCATAAACGGCGTTAGAGGAAAACAAAATGTAGTCGCACAAACCGGGAATAACTTTACCCAGTTGACTGTCACTTTTGAGTCCAGCATTGATGTAAAAGAGGCAAAACAGCAAATTCAAGAAAGAATTTCGATGGTGAATCTCCCCAATGGAGTCATGAAACCATACGTAGTCAACCTCAACACATCGGAAATTCCAATCGTCGAATTAGGCCTTACCTTTGATAAGGAAATCGGCAATACCGAGCTAAATCTCATCGAAAACGAGATCATGCCGATGTTCCAAGACCTTAAAGGTGTCGGCAATGTCATCGTAAGCGGCGGAAGAAATCAACAAGTGATGATTAAAGTCGATCCAGAAAAATTAGCGGCTGCTCAATTCCCACTTGAAAAACTTTACACCCTTCTCCAAGGGAAAAATGCCTCAGTAGCGATGGGCGAACAAACGCTAGCCAACAAGGCAACTAGCATTATTGTAACAGGAAAATTAGAATCACTGGATGATCTCAAAAACATCAAGTTAATCGGTGACATCAAACTGCAGGATGTTGCTGACATTACCTTGCAAAAAGATACCGAAAACATCACCCATTTGAACGGGAAAACCTTTATTGATGTCGTGATCCAGAAGGATTCCACTTCCAATGCTGTAACTCTTGGAAAAGAAGTTCAAGACGTAGTTAAAACCATTAATAAAGACTACAAAGGAACATTGCAAGCTACGACTGTAATGAATTTAGGGGACACTGTCCTTGATTCGATCAATTCAATGACAAGAGAAGTATTGACCGGAGCACTATTTGCTACACTCATTATTTGGTTATTCCTGCGCAGTTTCCGCATGACCCTAATTACGATTGTCAGCATTCCATTGTCTCTATGCATTACAATGATTCTTCTTTCCTTCTTTGGCGTTACCCTAAATATTCTCACGCTTGGAGGAATTGCCGTATCAGTTGGACGATTAGTCGATGACAGCATTGTCGTAGTCGAAAATATTTATCGAAGAAAGAAAGATCATGAGCTAACCCCTGCCTTTTTAATTGAGGCAGTAAAAGAAGTGGGTGCAGCGATCACGTCATCCACACTCACAACAGTGGCAGTATTCCTTCCTATGCTGATTGTTTCTGGTGGTTTACGAGATCTTGTTGCCCCGTTCGCTATAACGATTACGTGTTCCTTACTATCTTCACTGCTGGTGTCGCTGACAGTGGTTCCGGCACTCAGCGCCCGGATGATGAAAAAGGTAAAGGTGAAAGAACACAAAAAGAATTCCTTTTACCCGTCCCTGTTGAAATGGTCACTTAACCATAAGTGGCTTCCAATTACAATAGCCGTTCTCGTTGTGGTTGGGTCTGTCGGGTTATTTGTCAACATGCCAAAAGGGTCTGTCGATCAGAAGGATTCCGCTTATATTGAAATTGACCTTCGCTATCATAACGGAACTCCATTTAGCGAAATGGAAGATGGAGTTGCCAAAATGGAGGACATTCTTGCCGATAAAGAAGGGGTAAAAACCCATATTGCCATTGCAGGCGTCAATGAGGACGCTGCCCAATATGGAAATCTGCAGGATGCAAACGTGGTCCGCTTTATGGTTTTTCCTAAAGAAGGGACCGATTCTGCTAAATTCGTCAAAGACATCCGAAAAACAAAAGACCAATTTCCAAATGCGGAGCTGACGGCAGATACAGCTGGCTTGCTAGGAGCAAATAAAACAACTGTCTCTGTTGATGTGATTGGAAAAAATGATGCTGATATTAAAAAAGCAGCAGATAAGGTGAAGGAAAAAATCAGCGGCATTGATGGTGTAATAAAAGTAGAAAGCAATGATCAAAATACAAAGCCAACCGTTACCATTGAAGTTGATTCAAAACTAGCCAATGCACAGGAAATCTCCCAGGCGATTTATGCGATGATTAATCCTGCTGCGATTGGAAGCATCAAAATTGATGGACGGACCACCGCCGTTAAATTGGGCGCTCTCAAAGAGATTCAAACTGCGGATGATCTAAAAAATCTGGAGCTTATAACGCCAGATGGACCTGTTGCTTTATCCAGCATTGCGAAGATTGAAGAAAGCAAGCAGCAAGGTACCATCTTCACCAAGGACGGACATCATTATCTTCAAGTCACGGCTCAAGTCAATCCAGACAAAATGGTGGACGTAGCCGGCAAAATTCAGCAGCAGCTTCTAACTTGGAGCAAAGATGATACGTTTGCCAAAGGAACAAGTGCAGAACTTACCGGTTCATCCATGCAGTCATCCGATCAATTAGGAGAACTAGCTAAACTGGCCATGTTCTCAATTGGAATCGTGTTTATGATTTTGCTTGTGACCTTAAAGTCGTTCCGGGCAAGCATCGCTATCTTGATTTCGCTGCCGCTTGCCGCAATCGGTTCGCTGTTAGGGCTGGTTGTTACCAACTCCAGCATTAATATTTCTTCTGGTATCGGAATGCTGATGCTCGTCGGAATTGTGGTAACGAATGCGATCGTGCTGGTTGACCGAATCCGTCATAATGAGGAAAGAATGAGTATTCGCGAAGCGATATTGGAAGCTGGAACTGTACGTTTACGGCCAATTTTGATGACAGCACTTGCAACGGTATTTGCCATGCTGCCACTCTTGTTTGCGCATGAATCAGCAATGAGCCTAAATCTTGTTTCCAAGGGACTTGCAGTTGTCGTTATTTTCGGACTCATCGTGTCTACCTTGCTGACACTGATCGTGATTCCGACATTCTATGAACTATTCCATTTCCGGAAAGCAAAGAAACAAAGGATGCAATCAAGCCAGGTAGAAGGTACTTTAGGTCAATAATAAAGTACGGGTACGTTCTCAAGCATCAATTTTGGTTTATGGATGAAAATGATGCAGCGGAACCGTCCCCAACCTCAAAAAAAGTGCCTGTCACGCCCCGAGTACAAAGCTGGAAGTGACAGGCGCTTAACTTGTTTTGAAGGCTGTTATTGATCCTTCGGCATATAGATCATCGACTTGAATAGGTCTCCATCAATTTGAATTGCAAAACTTCCTCCTTGATTTTCAATGAGGCTTTGGGCAATCGACAGTCCTAAGCCGCTGCCTTGGCTGGTCCTGGATTCATCCCCTCTTTTGAAGCGTTCCATTAATTCATCCGCTGAAATGTTTAATTCATAAGCAGACATGTTTTTGAAGGTTAGAAGAATCTCGTTCCCTACATCCTCGAATTGAATATAAACCCTTGACCCTGGGAGTGCGTATTTGAAAATATTGGATAATACGTTCTCTATTGACCTCCACAATAGTTTTCCATCAGCTTTGATAAATAGCTTTTCATCAGGGTAGTGAATCTTCAGGTACAGCCCAGAAGCTTCAATTTTATCGCTTACTTCCCCTAGTCCCTGGGTGACTAACGAGACAATATCGACCCGCCCTAATTGAACTGGAATATTTCCACTGGAAGCCTTTGCTGCCTCAAATAAATCATCCGTTAAATTTTTTAGCCTCTTTGACTTCTGATCTAATACTTCTAGATATTTTTCTGCTTTTACAGGGTCTTTCTCTTGTTTTAATAAATCGACATAAGTAATGATGGCTGTTAATGGCGTTCGTATATCATGAGAGACATTCGTAATTAGTTCCGTTTTTAACCGCTCGCTTTTCAGTTCACTATCGACTGCTGATTTCAAACCATCGGTAATGCTGTTAATATTCTCAGCGAGACCAGCAAACTCTCCCTTTTCACCAACATGGATACGATGATGGATATCGCCCTCTTTAATTTTGGCAACACCATCCTTTATAGCTTGGAATGCCTTGACCTTCTTAAGGGCAAACCAGGCCGCCAGCCCAATGGTAATTGGGAACATGAAAAACGTCAAAGCAATCAGCACTGGGTATCCAATAACGATTAATATCGTCTTTACGGCGACACTTCCGCTCTCATAAACATGTCTTACAAATTGAATCAGCCTATAAACAATTTGATAGATTACGGTATGCTTGAAGATGGTTCGATTTTTGATATGCCTGATGAGTGATAAGATCAAGAAGAGCACTGCTGCCGCTAGCGGGATTGTAATCGGAATCACCAATTTCGGGATATTTGATGACGATGTGAAGTTATCCATCAGTGCCACCCACAATGCCATTAATCCTATACATATCAGGATATTGAATTCTACAAATAATTTATCAATCGTTTGCAGGCGCAGCTCTTCATCCTTGAATGACTTTCTGCCCGTCGTGATTACTAGATACAGGAAGGAAAGAATGAAACCAGTCAGATAGGCCAGCAATTTATAGAAGTTTGCAGTTGCTATTGCTTTAGTCTCTTTCCAGTCTTGAATTTTCGTAGATAAATACTCTTTCGAAAAAGCTACATAAACGACCTGGCCTTTCAAACCCCAATCCTCTTTACTTTGGATCACCTGAAGGAGATTTTCATTCTCCTCGGCCTCTTTTGGATACAGCTCGTTTTTATAGTCTTCTAAAATTAGGTAGGAAGGGAAGGATTGGAACTGTTCTTTCTCTGTATTCGAACTGTTCTTATAGACATTGACGCCATCACTGGCATAATAAAAAGGATTTTTAACCTCTTCTACCCTTTGCAATAGCGAATGAAAATCTCTTAAATCATTCCTGATCAGCTCATCCCTAACATTGGCGATCTGATCTGCGTATTCGATTTTAAATTTTTCAAAGTTTTCCGCTTCTGTTAAATTGGGATTATAGCTCTTCGAATTACTTTGAAAGTCCCAAAATAACTCTTGTTCTCGTCTTTTTAATTCATCCCCATTGATCGTTCCGCCATTTAAAATATGTTCCTCACTCTTATAAAACCCAACCAGCCGGGTGAGATCCTCCGCAAGATAACCACTTTCTTTTACAAAGGAATGGCTTTGAAAATAATTGTCATGAAAAGCACTGCTAAATTCCCCTTCATGAACCACTTCTACATCAACAATCGTTTTAATTAACCCTGTAAAACAGGTAATCACCAGGAGAAACACAATCATCTTTGTGATGATTGAATGGCTATATTTTTTCAACCTTGTATCCAACTCCCCACACCACCTTCAAATATTTTGGCTCTTTCGGATTGATTTCTATTTTCTCTCTGATTTTTCTTATATGAACAGAAACCGTATTTTCTGGACTGTAGGCCGGCTCGTTCCAAACCTTTTCATAAATATCTTCGATGGAGAAAACTCTGCCGGCATTAGCCGTCAGCAGCTTTAAAATCTTATATTGTACCGGTGTAAGGTGAACGTCCTCTCCATCAACCGTGACGATTTTGCTTTCATCATCGATGACAAGCCCTCCCGTTTGATAAACATGACTCTTGGTTTCCAAGCTTCCCAAGGTGGTATATCTTCTAAGCTGGGATTTCACTCTTGCGATTAGTTCCAGCGGGTTAAAGGGCTTCGTTATGTAGTCATCCGCACCGACGTTTAGCCCCAGAATTTTATCGTAATCCTCTGATTTGGCTGAGAGCATAATCAACGGGATGTTATTCGCTTCTCTAATTTTCATAGTTGCCCGAATTCCATCCAGCTTAGGCATCATAATATCCATGATGATCAAATGGATTGTATGATGATCTATGATTTCAATTGCCTCTAACCCATTATAGGCTGTAAAGACTTGATACCCTTCATTTTCTAAGTAGACACCAATCGCCTCAACAATTGCCTGATCATCGTCACAAACTAATATATTCATTAGAACAATTCACCCCTATATCTGTATCGGATATCCGCTTCTCCCCTTTATCTTTCGTTCTGAGATCATGATACCCAGCAAATCTTAATAAACCCATGATGTAAATCTTAAGATTTTCTTAACATGTACCTAGCATACCGTATTTTGTATCTAAGAAAACCTTGAAAAACGGGAAAAGGAACAGCTTTTAGAGCTGCTCCCTTAAATTACTTATCTTAAAATGGAACTTTCGCCTACTCCCCCAAATGCTGCACGACCAATTGATTCACGATATGTGCTTGTTCAGCTGGCAAACAATGTGAACTGTTTGGAATCAGGTATACCGTCATTTTTGGCGATTCATCGGCACGCTTCATTGCCTGATGGACAGACGAATAAATTACTTCATTTTCACCGATAAGAACTAAAGTTTCTGGCAGCAATTTTTCCAGTTCTGCTTCTTTAAAAACGGTTGGTGCTACTTTTAATTGAATTCTTCCAAATTTATACCCTGCTAAGAATTGATCGTACAGTATTTGGTTTGGCGTATTTTGCTTTGCAAACATCCACTCATACAATTTTCTTATAGAATAGGAGTTTCTTAATAAAGTTGCCGGGAGCAGTTTGAAAGGGAATTTCCAGTTCAAACCGGAAAAGCTCATGACTGGCGCCAGTAAAACCAATTTCTTTACTCTATCGGACTGAAAGCTAAACTGAAGTGCAATCCATCCCCCCATGGAGTGACCAACTAAATAAAATTCTTTAACATTCAATGCATCCAGCACCTCGTTTAACCAGCTGTTTATTTCCAGTCTAGTTGTGACCGGACGAACACATTCGCTTTTTCCGAAATCGCCAATCGTGTCGATGGCATAGACTCGATAGTTTTGGGACCAAACAGGAGCATTCGCAAACCACATTGTCGAACTCACAGTCATGCCGTGAAGCAACACAACCGGCTGTGCATCCTTAGGGCCACAGACAATCACATGCGTTTTCCCAAAGGTCGTTTCGATATAAAAAGTCTCTATTTCTATGTTCCATTGTTTTAGTGAATGGTCATAATTTTTATAATACAACTCTCTCTTAACTGGATCTGGAAAGATCAAATTTTTCATATTTCACCTCATAGGTTATTTTTAAGTTCTTTTCTAATTGATTGTTTTCTGAAGTTGGGAATAAATATCTTTCATAACGACCGGGGACTAGATTTTTCCAAGAGTTCGGGCGTTATAAACCTCTCATAACGACCGGGGACATGTTTTTTTCTAGGGTTCGGGCGTTATAAACCTCTCATAACGACCGGGGGCAAGATTTTTCCATGGGTTCGGGCGTTATCAAACCTCTCATAACGACCAGGGGCAGGATTATCCCAAGGGTTCGGGTGTTATGAACCTCTCATAAGGACTAGGGACATGATTTTTCAAGGGTTCGGGCGTTATGAACCTCCCAAAATGATCAGCGCTACACGTGACATCCCCAAGAAATCCTATTTCAATTTCCACAAAAAAGTTATGCGATACGCAAGAAACACAATTAAATTCACGAGCCCTGCCGTGAGAAAAATCGGAGCAGCTCCCCAGACATTCATCACCCAGCCCGACAAATAGACCGTAACCGGCATCCCCACCCTGAAAAACGTTCCGGTTATGCCGCTGATCCGGCCAATCAGTTCAGGGGGTGTTTGTTCAAGCCTGAACGTATACGCACAAACAGAGTAAAATGATGTTGCCATTCCGCTGATGAACAGTGCTATAATCAAAATATGGTAATTATTTGAAACAAACATCAACAAATAAGCAGCCGAATGGAGAATGGCGGATACGCCAAACAACACACCGAGACCCCACGACTTCCGCAGCTTGCTTGATAACAAACTGCCAACCATTCCGCCAATCCCGACAGCCGAGATCACCATCGCTACTCCAGAAGATGCGAGGCCAAGTTCTGTTTTTGCAAAAATAACCACTGTTGTCTGGACAACGACCATGGTTGAATTTAATAACATGATAAACATGGTCATCATCCATAGAGGTTTGTTTGCCTTGAAGGCATTCCACCCCTCACGAAAATCAGCCAGGACACCTGAATTCGACTGACGGTGTGATTCCGATTGGTGGGATAACCGTGATAGGATGACAAAGCAAAGTACATAAGCCAAAGCGGTAACCAACACGCCATTATAGAAAAACGGCAACAGCAGCAGCATCCCGGAAATGACCGGTCCCGACACACTTACAAATGTCTCAATGAACGAGAATTTTGCATTTGCCGAATGGAAATATTCAGTTGGGATGTTCATTTTCACAAGCCCTACCTGTGCATTGAAATAACCATAATTGCAGGTCATCAGCAAAAATCCAATCAGGTAATATGGTGCCAGCCAGGCTGTTTCCATTTTCAACATATAGGCCAAACACAAGAGCAGACCGGCTTGCAGACCAATTGACCATAGTGCAAGCTTCTTTTTATTCAAGCGGTCAACGAACACGCCAATGAAGATGCCAAACAGCAAATTGGGCAATAACTCCGAGGTCCGCATCGTGGTGACTGCAACCGAGGAATTCGTCAATTCCAATAGAATCAATGGCAGCAACAGTTCATAAATCCGATTTGCAACGCTCAGTAGAAACGTCGAACTCAGCAGAATGAGGAAGGATTGATTCCTCCAAATACTCACTGTTTTTTTGTTTACCTTCAAAGATGATATCGACAAGATTACATCCCCTTCCGATCTTTGCTTTTTATTGTAAGGGGAGTTTTCAATCGTAAAAATGGAAGAAATGTTGCAGATTCATTTCGAGTTTTTAGGAGTGAGAATATGAGATTACTCGAGGACTACAAAGCCATTCGTGATTATTACCAGCACAAAGCCGATCAAGCACCATTTCCCACTACAATGGAAGAGCTTTCGAACATTTTGTTTTGTTCGCAGCGTAATGCCAAGTTTATTTTAACGAAGCTGGTGGAATCCGGTTTGGTTTCCTTCTCACCCGGCCGCGGGCGCGGAAACAAATCTCATCTTACTTTTTTAAAATCAGTTGACGATGCTGTTTTTGCCGAAGCAGTTGCTCTTTTCAAAACTGGACAGATTACCGAGGGCTTGGAGCTTGCGGCACGGTTCGGCACTCCCGCTTTAAAAAACAGGCTTTTGCAGTGGCTGGCCCATTTTTGGGGACATGAAAAACAAGAAGTGAGGGATATCATCCGTCTTCCAATGTTTCGGACCTTTAATTCCATGGTGCCTTCACAAGCCTTCTTCGATTTTGATGTCCATCTCACTAAACAGGTGTATGATACGATTGTTGCATATGATTATTCATCTGAAACAGTTGCGGGGAAACTTGCCCATCATTGGGAATGGAACGAGGATCAAACTGAGTGGACATTCTATCTAAAAAAAGGAATTCTATTTCACAACGGTAAAAAGCTGACCTCGAGTGACATACATGACACATTTTCAATGCTGATCCACCCGGATTTCATGCAATTTTGGCTTGTCAAGAATATTCGCTCCATCGAATGTTTGGACCCGTATGCAGTACGATTCCATTTGCACAAACCCAATGCCCTATTCCTGGCCTTCCTCAGCTTTCCGGCTCTCTCAATTATTTTTTCGGGGAGTTCGGGCTATATCGGTACTGGACCTTTCAAGGTTCATACATACAATAAAAATTACTGCGTTCTCGAAGCCAACCCCCATTATTATGAGGGAAGACCCTTCGTCGATCGCTTTGAGATCCTGAATGTCCCAAAAGAGTATGAGAAGGAATTGTTAGCGGATAAAAGCAGCATTTTTGTCAACACAGGCGAAAGCCATTACTATGGCAATTCAGAACAGGAACTGATAGAAGGAAGTTATGAAGGAAGCACTTTGTTTACGTTCAATTTGCGAAAAAAGACCGGCCCGCAACAAAACATTTATTTTCGACAGGCGATCAGCAAACTGATCGACAGAAAGAAACTGATTGCAGACCTTGGCCCCCCAAGGATGATCCCTTCCTATAGTTTTGAAATGAACCAGTCATTGCTCACGGCTTCTAAAAACGCGGATGTTGAGGAAATCCAATTTCTTTTGCAGAAATCGGGCTATCTAGGAGAAACCGTTCAACTTTTCACTTATGACCGTCATCAACCAGATGCAGAATGGATTAAGACTGAAACTGCCCGATATGGAGTCTTGATGGATGTCACGGTTCTCGGCTGGAATGAAATATTAATAGAGGAAATCATCGACCAAGCAGACTGTATCTTATTCGAGGCAGTGTGGGGAGAAAAGGAATTGTCAAAACTCGAACTCTACCAATCCGGCTTTAGTTTTTTACGGCGACATCTCAGTCAGAACACCGCGGATTTTATTGATCGGAAAGTAGAAGCTATTCTATCAATACCAAGGGAAAAGGATCGTTCGCTTCTTTTTTCAGAAATCGAGGCCCGCCTCCTTTCAGATCATGCTATGGTGTTCCTGGTACACAAGAATATTGGGTCAACCTTCCATCCTTCCATTAAGGGAGTAGGGTTAAATCCACATGGTCACGTTGATTTTAAAAATATCTGGATCAAGCCGGAGATAATAAAAACAGGGAAATAACATGACTGTTTTTTCCCCTGTTTCAATATACATTATTGTGAATTACTTTTTAAGCAGCTCCAAAAACGAACAAATCGTCAAAATGCCCTTATCAAAGTTCTCCAGGTTAAAATGCTCATTCGGAGCGTGAAGATTTTCATCCGGCAACCCGAAGCCCATTAAGACAACAGGTGCATTTAGTGATTGATTGAAATCCGATACAATCGGAATGGAGCCGCCTTCTCTTTTGTAAACAGGCGATTTCCCGTACACTTTTTCATAAGCTTCTGCCGCTGTTTGAATCATTGGGCTGTCGATTGGCGTTAAGAATGGATTACCCGTATCCTGTAGAGTCACTTGTAATGTGCAGCCTTTTGGCGCGTGCTCTTCTAAATGATTTTTGATTAAGCCCTGAATCTTTTCTGGGTTTTGATTATGGACGAGACGGCAGGTGATTTTGGCATGTGCCTCATTCGGGATGACCGTTTTTGTCCCTTCGCCCTGGAACCCGCCCCATATTCCGTTTATTTCCAATGTTGGCCGGGAACTGATTTTCTCTGGGTATGGGTAATTGTTTTCCCCTCCCGTTAACTCCGTTAACCCTAATGATTTTTTTAACTTTTCTTCATCAAAGCCCAACGCTTTAATCTGTTCCTTTTCAAAATCTGTCAGTTCCACAACATCATCGTAAAAATGATCCACATTTACTTTACCGTTTGCATCATGAAGGGTGGACAGCAGCTTGACCAATAAATGAGTGGCGTTCTGAACTCCCCCGCCGAACATGCCTGAATGCAAATCAGAATTAGCTGTTTTAAGAGAGAATTCGAGTGCACACAGCCCTCTTAATGAATAGGTGATTGCAGGAACTCCTCTATCCCACATATCTGAATCTGAAATCACGACCACATCACAAGCTAGCTTTTCTTTATTTTCGGATAGATACGTTGGTAGATGAGGACTTCCGATTTCCTCTTCTCCTTCGATACAGAATTTTACGTTAACCGGCAATTTTTCATTTAACGCTAGCAGGGTTTCCACTGCTTTGATATGTAAGAACGTCTGCCCTTTGTCGTCTGTTGCCCCTCTGGCATAAATCTTTTCATCGCGGATCGTTGGTTCAAACGGAGGGGTTTCCCATAAATGAACTGGGTCAACAGGCTGTACATCATAATGCCCGTAAACTAACACAGTCGGGGCGTTCTCCTGATGAAGCCAGTCCGCATAAACAATCGGATGCCCTTTTGTCTGGACAATTTGCACATGTTCCATGCCAATGCCTTCTAATTTATGGGCAATCCATGTAGCTGCTTTTTGGATGTCCTCTTTATGCTCAGATAGGGAACTAACGCTGGGAATCCGGAGCAATTCTTTTAATTCCTCGACATTTTGATCATGATGGCTGGATAAAAACTCGGATAATTGACTCATGTTCTCACCTTTTCTATTTTATTTTCCCTTCTTATTTTATCGAAAACTGGAGAAAACAAGCAAATTGAGGCATGAGAAGCTTCCCATGCCTCAACCTATGCCTCACAGTCTGACTTCTGCAAGGGTTTCTTTTCTTTTTCCGTGCATGATGTAGTAGAGTACCGTGCAGGCTAAGGCGACAATAGCCATGATGAGATATAGGTTACGGTAGCCGGTTAACGGGATGATGAAGCCAATCGCGTATGGCCCGAATCCCAATCCGGCATCTAGTGCGATAAAGTACGTAGATGTCGCCAATCCCATCCGCTCAAGCGGTGTGACTTTCACTGCAATAGCCTGTGAACAAGATTGGATATTTCCGAATCCGAATCCAATCAGGACACCGGCAAGCAAGAAGATAGTGCCGCTGTTTGCCGAGCTTATTAAGAATAGTCCAGCTGCAAATAAAATAAAGGTAGGATACATCACATAGTTGGCGCCTTTCACATCCATTAATCTTCCCGTGATGGGGCGTGATACTAAGATTGCTACCGCATAGACGATAAAGAAGAAGCTTGCCACACTTACTAAATTAATTTCAATGGCATAAAAGTTAATAAAAGATAGAACGCTTGCGTAACAAATGCCGGCAATCAGTGTAACTAAGGCAATTGGCAGCGCCTTCGGCTCAATATAGTTGGAAAGCTTGAATCCTCCCTTAACTGCCGCTTTTTTGGCAGGAGTTTTGAACTCCGGCACTTTCATAAACAAGGCAATAATGAAGCTGATAAGGCCTAAAGCCAAACAGAAACTAAAAATAGCTGAATAGCTTGTATGCTGATTCATGTATAATCCAATGAAAGGGCCGATAGCAGTGGCCATTGTGGTACTCATGCTGTAATAGCCGATCCCTTCGCCTTTGCGTGTTTTCGGGATAATCTGGGCAACAATCGTTCCTGTTGCCGTACTGGCTACCCCTAAGGCTAAACCATGTACAAAGCGGGTAAATAGTAAGAAGCTAACCCCTGAATCGATGTAATATAATAACGATGTCAAAATAAAAAAGATGAGACCCAAAAGCATCGTTTTCCTATTTCCAACGGATTCGATGATGCGGCCGATCACGAGACGGCCAATCAAGGTACCGATTATGAAAATTCCCGTCACCAGTCCCGCTTGGCTTTCACTGGCATGATAATGATTGACGGCGTAAACTGCGATGGTCACCAATAATAAATAAAAGATTAAGTATAAGAAAAAGTTTGCAGCCGAAATAATGATAAAATCCTTCGTCCACAATTTAGGTCTCGCTTGTTCCAACTTCTCCATCTCCTGATTGAATTATATTTTTTCGGATATCATCCATTACACGGATGGCCGTTTTAAGATCCTCCTCTGAAATCCCCCTTAAAATTTCAACTTCATAGGCATCAACCGTCTCGCGGACCTCTTGGTATAACTGTTTGCCAGCCTCCGTTAATTGCATCCGCTTTTCACGCTTATCCTTTCCACGAACCTGCTCGACATAGCCTAATTCTTCTAATTGGCCGACGGTTCTGGTAATCGTCGGTTTCTCGACGCCCTGGTAATTGGAAAGTTCAACAAGGGTGGCAGGATTAAGGTTTTCCAAATAATAAATGATTGTCCATTGTGCCCTGTGCAGGTCATGCTTTCCGAGCTCGGTATTGAGCCTTTTTTCAAAAGGACGATACAGCATTAATAGTTTATGGAAAAATTTCCGCGAATAATTAATGTAAATCACCGCCTAATATAGTTACCTGTGGTAACTGTTATCAAAAGTAACTATATTACCTTAGCAAGATTTAATAAACCTGTCAATATTGTGAACATAAAAAGTGACTATCATGCACTTCATAATGTCGAAAATTGGCGGCGTTGGCAGGCACTTTTTTCTATACCGAGTTCTATCAGGGAGTTCACAGATTTTACTTATCGCTTGTTCAGTACAGGTACCATACGAAGCAGCCTCCCTTGCATCTTCCTGATCCTAACGCAGAAGCTGTTTGATTAAGCATAAGAGTGATACAATAAATAAAATAATTGGGTTATTACCCCCACTGATCGAAGTTTCTCTTTATATGGGGAGGGCTTTTTTTGCGATATTTAGGCTTACTAGTTTTTCTAACACTCCTGCTTTTCCCTGCCTTCCCACAATTGGCGGCAGCGGAGGATCAGCATGTGATTCGAGTCGGATTTGATAAAAACTTACCGCCCCTTTCCTATTTGGATCATAATGGCGAAGCTGCCGGATTTGACATTGAACTGATCCGGAAAGTGGTCGAACACCAAGGATATCAGCTCCAATTTATTCCGCTTGAGTTGGAAGATGCCATTCAAATGCTGAAGGCTGGTAAGCTGGATGTGATGGCAGGATTAAAATATACCAGTACCCGTAACTCTTTTATTGACTTCAGCGATTCCTATCTAACGATGTCGGACGCTGTCGTAATTCCCTCCGGCATTCGAGATATTTCCGGTATGAATGATTTGAAGGAAAAAGTTGCAGCGGTTCAGCGGGAAGATGCTGTCATTTCACAACTGGAAAGTATTAGAGGAAGTCAAATATTAGAATCCTTTAATCAGCCTGATGCGCTCGACATGCTTTTTTTAGGAAGAGCTGATGTATTCTTGGGGAACCGTTGGACGGCTGAATACGTTCTCCAAAATGCTGACAAACAAAAACTCTATCGAATTCGGACGGGACTTATCCCGCCAGCGGATTATGCTTTTGCCGTACGGAAAGGCAATTACAGTCTATTAAATGCATTGAATAAAGGTTTAGCAGAAACCCATCAAAACAGCACTTACGAACGCTTATATTCCCAGTATCTTGAACCGTATAGCGGTTTAGCGATTGGCTGGTGGCGAAATCTGGTCTATGGACTGCTCATCGTGATGGGAATCATTTTCATCATTTTAATAGGGAGCTTCATTTGGAATAAACGATTACAACAAGAAGTTAATAGACAAACAGAAGCATTAATAGCACAGGAAAAGATGCGGGCTTTAGGTCAGTTGGTCGCCGGTATTGCTCATGAACTCCGCAATCCACTTACAGCGATTAAAACCTTTGTTGAGCTGCTTCCTAGAAAAATAGATGATCCGCGGTTTCGAACTGAACTTGTCCGCCATGTCCCAGAAGAAGTAGGAAGGATGAACCGAATTATTGAGGATTTACTAGACTATTCGAGGGAAAAGCCTATGTACCGCAAAAGGGAAAATCTGCAAGAATTGGTTCAATCGGTTACAGATCTTTTTATGAAACAAATCCGAAGTGAAGGGATCCTGTTAGAAATTAATATTCCCCCAACCTCAGATGTATTTATAGATCGAGACCGCATTAAGCAGGTGCTTATCAATTTAATCCTTAATGCTATTGAGGCAATGGCAGAAGCGAAGGAAAAACGATTGACTTTCCATGTTTCAACCGAAGGGTCCAAGCTAGTTCTCAAGATAGCTGATTCGGGGAAAGGGATTAAGGAAGAGGATGCTCTTCATCTATTTCAGCCTTTTTATACCACCAAGAGTCAAGGAATTGGATTAGGACTGTATATTAGCCAAAAGATTATGAAGGAGCATGGAGGACGGATTGAAGTGAACAGCGTCAATAATACCGGAACAACTTTCAGCTTATTTTTCGCTAATGAAGGAGATGCTTCATGATGAATATTTTAATCATTGATGATGAACAGGCTATTTGCTCCTCCCTTTCGTTCGCTCTTGAGGATGAATACACAGTTTGGACGGCTTCTAATGCGGAGACCGGCCAAAAATTGCTGGAAAGCGAAGCAATTGATGGGGTTTTGCTCGACCTTAATTTAGGCAGATCGAGCGGAATAGATCTTCTTCGGCTCATCAAGGAAAAGTGGCCGGATACAGTTGTGATCATGATGACCGCCTATGGCACAATTGATTCCACCGTTGAAGCCATTAAAGAAGGCGCCTATCATTATCTAACAAAGCCCCTAAATCTGGAAGAAGTTAAATTAATGCTAAAAAAGGCCCTAACTTTTCAGCAGCTGCACCAGCAAGTTCAAGTGTTGGGCCATGCGGTACGCCAGCGGGAATCCTATGCTGGTTTAATCGGCAAGAGTGAATGTATGCAGAAAGTATTCCAATTAATTGAGAAGGTGAAGGATATTCCCTCTAACATTATGATTACGGGGGAAAGCGGAACGGGCAAAGAATTAGTGGCCCGTGCAATTCATTTTCAAGGCATACGCCAACAAAACGCGTTTTCTGTCATTAATTGTGCAGCCATTCCAGAATCATTGCTTGAAAGCGAACTGTTCGGGCACGAAAAGGGCGCGTTTACAGGTGCTTATCAGCGCAAACAAGGCCTTTTTGAACAATCTGATGGCGGCACCATCTTCTTAGATGAAATCGGCGAAATGCCTCTTGCCCTTCAAGCGAAGATTTTGCGGGTGATTCAGGAGAAGGTGGTCACTCCTCTCGGTTCACAAGCGGCGAAAGAAGTGGATGTGCGAATTATATCTGCGACACATCGAAATCTGCTAGAAGAAGTGGCGAAAGGGAACTTCCGCGAGGATCTTTACTATCGCTTGAACGTGATTCCAATCCACGTTCCTCCATTAAGGGAGCGAAAGGAAGACGTTCCGCTTCTTATCGACCATTTTTTAGCTTTCTATTCTGCTAATCTGAATATCCGGACGAAATCGTGCAGCCTTGATGCAAAACGGATGCTTTACCAATACTCCTATCCTGGTAACGTTCGGGAACTTTCCAATATAGTAGAATATGCGGTTGCCCTATCGGATAACGATGTGATCCAGCTTTCAGACCTCCCTGAAGCCGTTTATCGAAAGGATATTCCTTCTAAAGAAGCGCCTGAAGAGAACGGTCTACTCCTTCCGGAAGGCCTTTCTCTTGCAGAGGTAAATAAAGAATATATCCTTTATACTTTGGAAAAAAATCAGGGTCACCGCATCAACACGGCTAAACAATTAGCCATCAGCGAGCGGGGCTTACGCGAAAAATTGAAGCAATATTTGAGGGAATCAGAATGAAAAAGTTCCTATTAATAGCGGTGATTGGGCTGTTCACTCTAGGGACCTTTACACTTGGATGTACGAAACAGCCAGAAAAAATATCTCATCGTCCGGCAAAAGAACAAAACTATTTAACGATTGCGACCGGCGAGGTTTCTGGTCCCTATTTCACCATTGGAGAAGCATTAGCGAAAGTGTATAAAACGAAACTTGGCTACAAGACTGCTGTTCGGTCCTCTGACGGATCAGTCGAGAATGTGAGCCTATTGGAGAATCATAAGGCGGACCTGGCTTTTGTCATGTCCGATACAGCTGCCTTCGAGCTGGACCGCTATGTAAAATCTAGGGATGAAAAATCCAGGCACCCGTCATTTAAAGCAGTAGCTGGACTTTATTTTAACTATGTTCAGATTGTTACTCTGAAAGATGAAAACGTTCATTCCATTTACGATTTAAAAGGAAAGCGAGTCGGTGTAGGTGCCCCGAATAGCGGGGTTGAGAGGAATGCCCGAATGATTTTGCAGGAACATAGCATCACCTATCAGGATATACAGCCTGAATACCTTTCCTATGCTGAAGCAATGGAGCAATTAAAAAACAAAAATATAGATGCAGCCTTTGTTACTTCCGGACTTCCCAATAATGCAGTCGTGGAGTTGCAGAAACTGAAGGAAGTTTCGATTGTTCCCATTCAAGCTAACATAATCGATCGTTTAACGAAACAATATCCATTCTTTGAGAAGGCAGAACTACCGGCAGGTGTTTACCAAAATAACGAACCCATTCCGACAGTCGCCATTCGTAACATACTTCTGGTTCGATCCGATTTATCAGATAATCAGGTCTATAAAATCACCAAGACATTTTTTGAAAACTTGAATAAAGTGCAACGAGCACATCAAGCTGCAACTAATATTAATCGAAACGGAGCAGGAAAAGGCCTGGTTGTACCCCTCCATCCGGGAGCAATGAAATATTTTAAAGACTATGGAATTCAGTAACAGGTTTACTTGTGAGGTGCAAAACGGTAAATCACAACCCTAACCACATAGCAAATCACATAACCTTTCAGAACACAAATCACAGTATATTGCACAGTCCATAAGGTTTTGAGATGAAAATATCTCTAAGCCTTTTTTCAAATTTTCTTTGTCTGACTAAAGCAACCGCAAGTTGTATAAGTTCATCAGACACTAAAGAGAGTTTGATAAGCGGAGAAAATTCCCTTATTTAGTAAATAAGATTAAGAATAACTTAAATAGGCGAAGAAATTTCCCCTATTAACTCAAAAAACTTCAATATTGGGGATTTTGCTTTGTTTAAGCGAAGAACCTTCCCTTATTTACGTTGGAATGAGTCCTATTCTCCATTTAGCGGAAAAATCTTCGCTTATTTTATTATCACTAGTTACTCAATTAAGGATAAGACTTCTAAAGTTTCAAAAAAATCAAGTGAACCCCATTTAGATGCATTGAGGGTAGTTTAAAATTCACACACCCTCTAATAATTATTTCATACCCTGTGATTTACTATGTGAATTAGAAAATGATAATCAATTAAAACTCTATAAAATGGTGATAAATCAATAAAAATCGCACTCTGAATCATATTGTGAATTTAAGTGTGTTTTGCCGTGTGGTTTAAAATGATTGCACCTCTAAAGTAAACCCGTTAGGAATTCAGTAGGTATTTATTTATGGAGAGAAAAAAAATCCGTTTCGGTTGAATACATCCGGCAAAAAGTTCCGTTTTAATCGGAATTTTTTGCCGGATTATTTTTTTAGGAAGAAAAATATTTTTTAGCCTTTTCTGTATAATCCTGTCGAAAAAAGGGACTGTTTCACATGAAACAATTTGGCATGAAAATTGCATGATAAATAATTGAATTTTTAAACAACTCCGAGAGAAATTCACTCCGAGTTTTACCTCTTTATGAATTCGTTTCCCACATAAATAAGGTGGTAAGACTCTATAGCATTTCACTCGGGAAGCTTATAAACAAAGGGGGAGTTAAAAATGAAAGTACGAAATGATCGTGCAGCGTCACGACGTATTACAAGCAACATCTTCAAGGGATCGCTTGGAAATCTAATTGAATGGTATGACTGGTACGTCTATTCAGCTTTTGCTATTTATTTTTCTTCTGTATTTTTCCCACAAGGAAATCCCACCATTCAATTGCTTAATACAGCTGGGATTTTCGCTATCGGATTTCTCATGCGTCCTATTGGAAGTCTGTTAATGGGAATATATGCTGACCGGCACGGCCGCCGGGCTGCGTTAACACTTTCCGTCACCATCATGGCCGCGGGTTCTTTAGTCATTGCCTGTACTCCTGGTTATAGCAGCATTGGTATTCTATCACCTATCATTCTCGTTGTTGCCCGGCTGATTCAAGGGATTTCGCTCGGCGGCGAGTACGGAACTTCCGCCACTTATTTATCAGAGATGGCTAGCAGCGGCCGCCGCGGCTTCTACTCTAGTTTCCAGTACGTTACCCTTGTCGGCGGGCAGTTGGCGGCACTTGGTGTAATGATTATCCTTCAGCAGGTACTTAGTGATAGCGCTATGCATTCATGGGGCTGGCGTATTCCATTCGTCATTGGCGCATTAGGAGCATTGGCCGTATTATGGTTACGCCGTACAATGGACGAATCTGAACAATTTTCGAAAATGGGCAAAGAAACCCGTAAGAAAGCTGGAACCCTTAAGGTTTTAATGAAATATCCAAAAGCAGTTTTAACAGTAGTTGGCTTAACGCTCGGCGGAACAATCGCCTTCTATACGTTTACTACTTATTTACAGAAGTTTATGATTAACACGGTAGGAATCGATAAAGAATCTGTCAGCTGGATTAACTTTCTGGCATTACTAATATTTGTTGTTCTGCAGCCACTTGCGGGTATGCTTTCCGACCGAATTGGCCGCCGTCCGCTATTATTAGGTTTCGGAGTATTTGGAACCATCCTGACGGTACCGCTTTTTATGCTTATGCAACAGACAAAAAATCCAGTCATGGCTTTTCTGCTTATGATGGTAGGCCTCGTAATTGTGACGGGCTATACATCCATCAACTCGATTGTAAAAGCGGAATTATTCCCAACTGAAATCCGGGCACTTGGCGTAGGATTTCCGTATTCGCTCACCGTCGCTATATTCGGCGGGTCAGCTGAGTTCGTTGCCTTATGGTTAAAGAATGCCGGAAAGGAATCTCTCTTCTTCTATTACGTTGCCGTTTGTATAGCAATAAGTCTATTTACCTACTGGCGTATGGGTGAATCTTCTAAAACATCCCATATTGAGTCTGAACTTATTTCCAATAATAAATCAGCATAGACAAAATGCCCTACAAGATCATCAATAAACTTGTAGGGCATTTTTGCACGTATATCATTGTAAATTCATTGGTAATAAAATTAATTTAATAAGAAAAAGAACACTATGTTATAATCAGCAGGCAGGTAAATTTCATCAAGTAAGTGAAGGAGTTCATATGGTAATGCAGGTGCTTCAAAAAACACAAACGATAGTTCGTTATCAGAAACCTGATGGTAAAGCTTCATATGGAATTGTGGAAGATAATGAGATATTACAATTGTCTAGTGATTTTGCTGAAATTGTAAAGAATGATCTGAAATATGATGGTGTAAGGGTTAAATATAGTGATGTGAAGATTTTAGTGCCGGTAGCTCCCTCTAAAATCGTTAATTTTGGCTGGACATACGCTGGACACGCAAAAGAAACTGGCGGAACTGCCAATCTCAAAGAACCGTTTTTATTTTTAAAACCGAACTCTTCCTTGGTCCCAGATCAAGGTGAAATCATCCTTCCATCACCTGATTTAACGCAACAGGTAGAATTGGAGGGGGAAGTGGCAATCGTTATTGGAAAGCGGGCCAAAAATATAAAAGAAGAAGAGGCAATGGATTATGTTTTTGGCTACACTTTATTTAATGATGTAACAGCAAGGGACCTTACAAAAACTGACCCTCAATTCACAAGAGGCAAAGGCTTTGATACTTTCGGTCCTTTGGGTCCAGTTATTGTGACTGGTTTAGATCCGACTAATTTACGAATCGTAACGAGATTAAATGGAGAAGTTGTACAGGATGGCAATACCAATCAGATGTCACTTTCCATTCCTTTTCTCATCAGTTGGATTTCACAGGTTATGACACTTGAGCCAGGTGATGTTTTGGCTACTGGCTCGCCTTCGGGAAGCTGCCCAATGAAGTCCGGAGATGTTGTAGTTGTTGAAGTAGAGCAGATTGGTAAGCTTTGTAACTATGTGAAATAATAAATCCAATAACATTCTTTCAAAAATTCCAAAAGGTGTTAAAGGCAAAATTTTTTCATTCTTGCCTTTAACACCTTTCCTTTTACCATAACTCTATTACGATAAATGCACATCGTCCAAATAGCCTCTAAAATCTCGTTACCTGCCCTATGGCGATGAGATTATTCACTCTTCTTAATCATGTGGATTGCGCTAACAAGTTCATCAATCTTTGCATTTCTTTCTTGATCTGATTTTGTTTTTGCATCCATAAATTTAATTACTTTAATCACAAAATAAATTCCAAAACCAGCAACAACTATATAGAAGATAATGGGTAAAAAAGTTAACAAAACAAATAAACCTTCTGATGCAAACAATGTACCGCCGTTAAACATATTACTCCCCCAAGACTAAAGTTATATAGTCTATTTTAACACAAATTGGAAATACCCTATGAATGAAACAAAGAGACGGCACTTCTGCTTTTGAGGCAGAAGTACCGGTCTCTGTGCTTCATTTTAGCAAGTACTCACACACTCTGCTGGAGCTTAGTCTAGCCGCTACATAAGGGGGACGGATTTCTCTTGCTCCTTCGAGCGGGAGTCCCAGCCACAACACCTTTTCGTCGAGCATCACGAAGGGAAACGGAACGTTGTCTTCCTGGCCTGAAATAATGGTTAATTTCACCTTTTCGCCCTTCTTCATTAGCTGTCCCTTCCATTCTTCCGTTAACTTGGCCCTCTCCGGCAAGGAGATTGTAATCGATGCCTTAGCCGATGTCATGTCCCGAAAAACAGCTTCTAATTTTAGTGCATGAATCCACCTTAACTTTGAATGGTGGTTTTGAATCCACGAACCTATTTCTTTATTTGTGACCGTTTGTTCGTGCCGGACCTGATAATCAACGAGCTGCCTTAGAGTTTTTCCAGAATACACATGCTTTTGGATAAAATCACTGTTGCTGACGTGAATAAATTTCCCTTTCGTTCTCGTAATGGCTACATTAATCAGGCGTTCACTATCCTTTCCGGTCAATAACATACCTGCCCGGTTCTGCGGGCCGCTGTCAACTGTATCAAAGATCATGACATCTCGTTCACTCCCTTGGAATCGATGGACCGTAGCCGCAACAATATCCCCTCGGGTGCGCTCATCTGTGTAAATCTCTTCAAGAAGCATCTCCATCAGATTTGCCTGAGCCCTGTATGGTGTCACATAGCCAATCGATTTAGCACCTCCCAGGCAGGATTCATGAATCAATTGAAAAGACAACAGCAGCTGCCATAGGTTGAATCTTGAATTAGTGGTTTTATCACTCATGCCATGCAAGCCCGTGAAACTTGTATCCACAAGCACTGCCGCCTGCTCTTTAAAGGGTGCAAGGCTTGTAATTCTGTTCCTGCTTTTATAGACGCTCTCATGATCTCCTACCAGTGAATGATAAATGAACTTGTTGGTAAAAGCAGAAATATCGGGGTGCATCCTCCGCTGTTCTTTTAATAATAAAACTTGCGGATGCAGCTTCCCTTCATTCAAAGACTCCACAACCCCTGCATGATGGAATACATCTTCTTTCAGCCATTTGGCCACAAGCGGATCCCGGCTTGCGGCAATCGGCGGCAATTGCTTGAAATCCCCGCAAATGATGACCCGATGACCAAGCGCAGCCGCAAAAGCAGCCTGCGGTACATAGGCCATACTGGCTTCATCGAGGATAACGACGTCATAGTCTTGTTCATAAACCGCATTGTCACTGGCCGCCTTTGCCAGCGTTGTACCGACAATAAACGCCTCTTTTACTAATTGGACTTCTTTCTTCCGGACTTTTTCGAGAACCTTGGCAATCTGTGTTTCTAGCTCCAGTAGATGTTCCGAATCCCGCTTGCTAAAAGAGTGAGCCAAATCCTGTTTTAAGTTACGTCTTTCATCTATTAGTCTCTCTCGATCCTGGGCTAGGAGCGGGTCCTGTTTTTCAATGAGCAGACCAGTGGTAATTTCATGGCAGGCCGACAGCGTATCAGCTCCGCCGCCACCATAGCGGAGTACATCCCCTTCTCGGAATCGATTTTTCCTTTTAATAAAATCAGTCAGTTCATTCATCAATACATCGACGGCTTGATTGCTATGCGACAGAATCAGCACTTTTTTCTGCTGAAAATATTTGTTGGCTGCTGTTCTGGCCAGGGTATATGTTTTCCCGGTACCCGGCGGTCCCCAGACGAACGTGACCGGATTGTATTTTGACCTCAGGACCAATTCGTGGACATTACTTTTAATTTTTTCCACGGGATGCTTGGTTTCCATGGACGGATTCATCAATCTTTTCACTCTCAGCCGCTTTTGCTTGCTTTTTTTGATTTCATCTAAGCGTTCGATTAATTGCTCTAGCAGCTCCCAGGGATCGTGCAGCAAAAAAGCATCGGAAATGAGGTCGCCAAAGCTTTGCTCCAATGCAAGGATGACTCCCCTGCCCTCAGAGGAAAGTACTTTTCCGCTGCTTTTCATCGCGCCCCATTCCAATTTGATCGCTGAACCGACGGGTATTCTTAACGGGATGGCTGTATCAAAGTAATAGCTGTAGGCTTCATCATTTGATAACAGCCGGCCATTCGTCACAATATAACGGCTTCCGCCAAACTTTTTTAGGTGATTAATCTCATTTTGAAGGGCTTGCTGCCACTCTTTGAGATAGATTTTGGTTGTTGTCATTTGGATCTCCTTTTGATGCATGGGGACGGTTCTCGCGCATCAGAATGATGCAGAAGAACCGTCCCCATGCATCATTATCCTTCCTCATCTTCTTGCTCGTCTGTCTCTTGCAATTTTTGAATTTCATCGGTTAGCTGCTCAAACGCTTGGAGTCGGAATTTTGCACTGGCAATTAGGTCATCAATGATTTGCAAAAACGTTAGATATTCAATCCGGTTTTCACTGCATTCTTGGATCATTTTTAATAAATCCACTTCATACAATTGATATCTCTCATTAAAGGTTTTTTCATTCATCGTAAGAAAATACTCTTCATCCACTACGAATTCATTAAATATCTTTTTAGTCAATCGTTTCTTCGTGATTCTTATCTCTTCCTGATCCTGCTCACTGTCATAATGCTGCGCATCCTCATATTCCGAGCAAAGCGTCGCATATATCTTTTCCAGCAGCTCAGTTGGCTCTAAATATTTTAAATTCGGCATCTCAAATCCTCCCTTACCTAGTTATTTCCAAATATCTATTATCAAACACGAAAGTGATGCATGGGGACGGTTCTTGTGCATCAAAAAAGGACGGATCTTCTGCCTCATGAAGCAGAAGAACGAAATCGCTCCGCGATGGCTTTTTGGTAAATTTTCCATCCTAAAAAAAGCATAAAAAAAATGAAAAAGTATGTCTCCTGTGGTATTGTTTAATCGCCAAACCAAACAAACCATGAAAGAACATACTTTTTCATATGGAGATTTTAACACGAATACCGCGAAAAATACATATTAATATTTCCCATATTTCCGAGAGAGCTCCTCCTGCCCTTTTGATTATTGATTTATTTACTTTAAACAATCATCAGGAGGCAACACCATGAAACAATATGATCAAAAAATTGAGCTTTTCTTTGAACTTAAGGGAACCCCAGATTCCACCCAGGAATCTTATTGGCGAAGAATGCGGGCTTTTTTAAACTATATGCAAGAACTAAAAAAACCCATAGAAGAAATGACCCTTGAGGATATCCAACAATACATCCTTTATCTCAAACGAGATAAAGAACTTACGGCAGGGACTATCAATAATTACATTTCAGCCATTAAGTTTTTCTATACTTATGTATTAGAAAAGGAATGGAACTCAATGAAAGTTCCAAGGATGAAAAGAACTCAGAAGTTCCCTGTTGTTCCCTCACGGGAAGTTATACTTTCCCTATTAAATTCAACTCATAACTTAAAGCATAAGGCTATCCTTTACCTTGCTTATGGCAGTGGCCTTCGGGTAAGCGAAGTGGCTAAATTAAAAATTAGTGATATTTGTAGTAAGACCATGCGAATCCGTGTTGATAATGCTAAACATAATACCAACCGGTATACAATCTTATCCCAAACAGCACTGGAAGTGCTTCGAGAGTATTTTAAAACTTATTTCAGTGCTAAAAACTATAAGCCAAATGATTGGCTGTTTCCCGGCCAAAACCCCGGCGAGCACATTACTGTCAAAACGATAAAGAATACATTAATAAAACTTAGGAACAGTCTTTCTCTTGATCCAAATATATCTTCCCACACTTTACGGCACTGCTTTTCCACCCATTCCTTAGAAGACGGTGTAGATCCAGTGTTTATCCAACAGATGCTTGGACATAAGAGCCTTAAAACAACATTAACGTATCTGCACATGACCTCTAAAAGTCTGATGGGCATTAAAAGTCCGTTAGATTCAAAGGGGAATCATAGGGAATGACTACCATCCAAGATATATTTATGGCGTTCTATGCGCAGTATAAAGAAAAATATAAGCCATCCCCTGAACAGGCCAAAGCAGCCAACGACATCATTAGATGTCGAACAAGCAGCTTAGGTGGACATGCCTATGAATGTGATACATGTGGTCATACCCAGGTTCGATACAATTCATGCCGGAATCGTCACTGTTCCATGTGCCAAGGGGTTAACAAAGAAGTTTGGGTGGATAATAGAAAAAAAGATATTCTCAACGCCCCCTATTTTCATGTGGTATTTACCATGCCGGCGCAGCTGCACATGTTAATTTATCATAATCAGAAGGTACTCTATGATTTAATGTACAAATGCGTCGCAGAAACGCTTGCGGAGCTTTCCATTGACAAAAAGTATCTGGGGGCGCAAATTGGCTTTTTCTCTGTCTTGCATACTTGGGGACAAAACTTGCATTTTCACCCTCACATCCATACGGTTGTCTTGGCTGGAGGACTTTCCAAGCAGAATAAGTGGCGTCACTCGAGTAAAAAGTTCTTTATTCCTGTAAAAGTTCTGTCCAAAAAGTTCCGTGGAAAGTATCTATTTTATTTAAAGCAATATTATGAACAGAAATTGCTTGTCTTTTATAACGACGCAAAAAAGTACGAAGACCCAAAACAGTTTCAGTGTTTAATAGATGAATGTTACTCACTAAACTGGTACAGCTACACTAAACGGACTTTTTCAGGTCCATTGGCAGTGGTTCAGTACCTTGGGCGATATACACATAGAATCGCCATATCGAATAATCGAATTGTTTCAATAGATAAAAACACAGTTACAATCAGGGTGAAGGACTATCGAAACAATAATCAAATAAAGACAGTAACCATGAAAGGTGTAGAATTTATTCGCCGATTTCTCATGCATATTCTCCCGAAGGGATTAGTGAAAATCAGACATTATGGTCTACTGGCTAATAGAAATAAGAAAACCAAACTCAAACTGTGCCGAAAGTTAACCAATAGCCCGACTTACAAACCTAAATTTACTGGACTTAGTACCATAGAAATTATCAAGCAAATTACGGGAAAAGACGTAACAGTATGCCCATCCTGTAATAAGTCTCATCTAAAGTCAGCTGTCCATGGAGCCGTGCCATAAATGAAGAGAAATAAATACATTTTTTAAAAGCCTCTTAATTGGGGAGGGGGAAATTGTATCTAAAAACAGATAGAAATAACAAAAAAATATCTGTTTGAAAATGAAAACAGGTAAAAAAATTAAAAATCAAGGATCGCCCGAAGATTGAAACCCCACAGACCAAATCCGCGACTTCATTCTTCTATGGCAATCAAAAATTTTGCGAAAAGATCTTACCCATAAATACACCAAGGCCCGATTAGCACCTATCCACTAGTCGGGCCTTTTTACGCGCAAAACTTCCGATTGTCCTCTTAAAGATCCGTCCCTTTGCATAAATATTAATGGATTATCGCAGTGCCTACTAATGATGTTGGGTTTTCTCCTAATGCCAACTTGCTAATGTTTGCATAGCTAATTTGTTTGTATGAATTTAACAATTGTTTTATTTCAGGAAATCTTTCATCGTCCTTAAATTTTTCGATTTCGTTTTGATAGATGGACAATACATAATCATCTTGGAACTGCGGCTGAAATTCACTTGGGTCCTCATCCATTAGTAACGCGCCCATATATTGATATCCATACTGCAATTGCCTTGTCAGATGAATGATATTTAAGAACTTTTCATAAATCGATGGTTTATTTGTATGTAAGTTTGCAATCGCCATTTGCGCATCCTTTAATTCGTCATAATCTGGTGAAACTAACACAAAATCAATCTCCTTTGGTTTAATTATTGATCCCATGGTTTATTGATAGTAAGTCTAGACACAAGTTCTTTATTTTGTTCTCTTTTTAACTTACGGATTCTTTCACGTTCTTTTCCGGTTTCAAATAAATATTTCTCTTCCTCTGTTTCTGGAATAATTCCAGGCACCTCAAGCGGCCTCTTGTTTTCATCTAAAGGAACAAAAGTAAAAAATGCATTTGCTGCGATTCGCCGCTCTCCTGTTTCAAGATCTTCCGCAATCACTTTACAAAAAATCTCCATTGATTTTCTTCCTGTATAGGTGACAAACGATTCGATACAAACCGAATCGCTTACTCGAATTGGCTCCAGAAAATTAACAGAGTCGGTCGATGCCGTTACACATTGCTTAACCCTCGTATGCCTGCGGGCTGAAAGGGTCGCACAAGCATCCATCTTCTTCATTAAAACCCCGCCAAATAATGTATCATAATTGTTTAAATCATTAATGAGGACCTGATCCGTATGAATAATTCGTGTTTCACTAACTTTTCTTGCCTCCACTTAAACATCACCTTTATACAAAATATACTTACTTTACGTCCCGCTCATCTGAATAATTTTTAATCTTGAACATTAATAATATGTCCATATTAAAATTTATCATGTAAATCTTATATTGAATTCGTTATTGCACTCAATACCAACCAGTATTCCTCTATGAATCTAGATATCGAATCTTTGATTTTACCAATAACTTCTGGAATCTAAAATTATTCATATCGCCAATAACGATTGATATTAATCGTATTCATCTATATATCGAATTGCATAAATATCAGATCTCAGTAACATTAGTAATGGAAGTTCTTTATAGAATGCCTAGTTAACCCTTGGCATTTTTGTTATGTATACGAACTATTGCTTTATTTCACATTTTTTTTGAAGAAAAAAATGATAGGGGTGTTGCAGCATTATGAAAATTTACGCAAAAGTCTTCAAAGAATATTGGAATCCCTATGTAGCTATTAGTATTGCAGGATTAGTTAGTGCACTGTATTTTGGCATTACGGGTACTGTTTGGGCTGTCACTGGGGAATTCACAAGATTGGGCGGACATATTTTAGGGTGGTTCGGTGTCGATGTTTCGGATTGGGCCTACTTTCAACTTGTCGGCCTCCAAGGAACTCCCGTCAGCCGAACAGATGGCTGGATTGTCATTGGGATGCTGGCTGGCGCACTCATTACGATTCTCTTAAGCAACAGTTTCAAAATCCGAGTTCCGAAACAAAAAAGGCGGCTGGTTCAAGGATTTATTGGCGGAATTATAGCAGGGTTTGGCGCTCGTCTCGCTCTTGGCTGTAACTTAGCCGCCTTTTTCACAGGCGTCCCTCAGTTTTCATTTCATTCATGGATTTTTATGGCAGCCACTGCAATCGGGACCTTTTTTGGTGTTAAGGTTGTGAACACAAAATGGTGGCGAGGCAAACCAACACTGATGAAAGGGACGATGACCCCTGTTGTTACCGAGCATGACCCAAAAAGGAACATCCAGCCTATCTTGGGCGTAATCTTTGCCTGTCTTTATATTGGTGTCATCCTTTACTTTTTCGCAGCAGGCAAAACTCTTTTGGCGGTCGCATGTATAGCTGGTGCCTTGTTCGGCATTCTCATTGAACGCGGACAAATTTGTTTCACTTCTGCTTTCCGCGATTTATGGATCAGCGGCCGTGCCGTTATGTCAAAAGCCATTGCCGTCGGGATGATGATTAGTGTCGTGATAACATTTATTTATATTCAAAACGGCTCTATTGCTCTCATCAAAATTGCAGCTCCTAGTACCGTAATTGGCGGGCTGTTATTTGGATTTGGTATTGTTCTTGCCGGCGGTTGTGAAACGGGCATGATGTACCGGGCAATGGAAGGTCAATTATTATTCTGGGTTGTCGGTGCAGGAAATATCGTCGGAGCTACTTTCTTGGCATACGGCTGGGACCACCTTGGGATTTTCCACGCCCTTGGGGAAAATTGGCCGAAGGTAAACTTAATCGAACAATGGGGACCAGCAGGAGCCCTTGTCGGTACAATGGTTATGCTGCTTGTTTGGTTTTTACTTTCAAACTGGTGGGAAAAGAAGTTCCGTTATGGGACTGGAATCACACACGAAAAGAAAGAACGGATTTCTCACGTTACAAAGGAGGCTTAATCCATGTCACAGGTGATGGATGTTAACTACACGTTAGACATTCGCGGCGAGCCTTGACCTTACCCTGTCATTTATGCGCTGGATGCGCTAAAGTCTATGAAAATCGGGGAAGTATTACAGGTCATCGCGGACTGCCCGCAATCCTTCCGCAGTGTGCCGGAGGAAGCCGTCAAACACGGCTATAAACTACTAGCGGAACCGAAAAAGGTCGGGCAGGATATCTATTTTTATATTAAAGTAGTGTGAAACATGGGGACGGTTCTTCTGCATCATGAGGCAGAAGAACCGTCCCCATGCATCATAAAAAAGGATGTCTCATAAGGGGTTTACCCTTATGGGACATCCTTTTTTCATTAAGAAGATACAGGAGGATAATCTAACATATCAATCAAGAATAATTAATGCCATTTCCCCCTCATTCCACACAAACCTCACAAATCCATGTCATGAGATCTAACACGTTTATAGAAAATACAATTTTTAACTGATAATCTATGTTTTGTAAGAAATATTAACAAAAATCAGAAAAAAGAGGTGGAAAGATATGAAACATAGTCAAAGATTGTTAGCTTTACTGTTGGGAACAATGTTACTCGTATTAACAGCCTGCTCAGGCGAACAATCCTCATCAACCAAAAGTGAAGAAGGATCGTCTTCTTCACAATCAAGCGACACTATTAAAGTAGGAATCTTACATTCATTAAGCGGAACAATGGCGATTAGTGAAACCTCTGTCCGTGATGCTGAGCTCTTGGCAATTAAGGAAATTAACGAAAAAGGCGGCGTACTTGGCAAGAAGATTAAACCGGTTGTTGAAGACGGCGCTTCTGACTGGCCAACCTTTGCCGAGAAGGCAAAAAAGCTCTTACAAAAAGACAAGGTTGCCACTATTTTTGGAGGATGGACATCTGCCAGCCGTAAAGCGATGCTTCCCGTCGTAGAAGAAAACAATGGATTGCTTTGGTATCCAGTGCAATATGAAGGAATGGAATCTTCACCAAACATTTTCTATTCAGGGGCTGCACCGAATCAGCAAATTGTCCCTGCAGTGGAATGGCTGTTAGAAAACCGAGGAACTAAATTCTTCTTACTAGGTTCCGATTATGTTTTCCCTAGAACAGCAAACGCAGCCATTAAGGAACAATTAAAGGCAGAAGGCGGCGAATTGGCCGGCGAAGAATACACGCCGCTTGGACATACAGACTATAACACCGTTATTGCAAAAATTAAAAAGGATAAACCTCAAGTCATTTTTAATACATTGAATGGCGACAGCAACGTGGCCTTCTTCAAACAATTAAAGGATGCCGGGATCACTTCCAAAGACATCACCGTGTTATCAGTAAGTATAGCGGAAGAAGAGATACGAGGAATTGGTGCCGATAACTTAAATGGCCATCTGGCAAGCTGGAATTATTACCAGACAACCGACACCCCTGAAAACAAGGAATTCGTAAAGAATTACAAAGCGGAATATGGCGAAGACCGCGTAACAGATGATCCAATTGAAGCAGCATATTTCCAGGTATATTTATGGGCAAAAGCGGTGGAAAAAGCAGGTTCCACAGATGTTGATAAAGTGAAAGAAGCGGCAAAAGGCATTGAATTTAACGCCCCTGAAGGAACCGTCCAAATTGATGGCGACAATCAACACGTATACAAAACAGTCAGAATCGGAGAAATCCAGGCGGACGGTCAATTCAAAGAGGTTTGGAATTCAGGAGAGGCCTTAAAGCCAGATCCATATTTAAAAGGATATGATTGGGCTTCCAAATTAAGTAAATAGAAATACACTTGTCGCTGGGGCTCTGCAATTCTAAAGGTCGGAATTTTTATACTTATCATTAAAGTCTTGAAGAAGGATTCTTCCTTCTTCCCTTTTTTTCATCCTGTATGTTTCAAAGGAGGTTTCCAAATGGCATCAACCTTATTAACTCTTTTTAACGGTCTAAGTTTGGGGTCCATATTGCTGCTAATTGCCCTTGGGCTCGCGATTACATTTGGCTTAATGGGAGTCATCAATATGGCACATGGTGAACTTATCATGGTGGGGGCCTATACCACTTATGTAATGCAGTCTTTTTTTGCAAGTGCCCTCCCTGAAAAATATTTGGACTACTACTTTCTGTTGTCCATCCCAGTTGCTTTTCTTATCGCTGCAGGTTTCGGAATGATCATTGAAGTGACCCTCATCCGCTTTTTATATAATCGGCCGCTCGACAGTTTACTAGCTACATGGGGTGTTGGGTTAATTCTCCAACAGTTGGCCAGATCCATTTTCGGTGCACCAAATGTTGGGGTAAAGGCTCCCCACTTTTTGGATGGCGGGCTTCAACTAGGAGAGCTTGTTTTGCCTTATACTCGGATCTTTATCATTGGTCTTGTTGTCATTTGCCTTATTTCTATTTATCTGTATTTTTACCGAACTGCCAATGGGCGTAAAATCCGTGCCGTTATGCAAAACCGGCAAATGGCAGAGTGCCTTGGCATTAGAACACGGAAAGTCGATGTGATCACCTTCGCAATTGGCTCCGGTTTTGCCGGCATTGCCGGATGCGCCTTAACCCTTCTTGGCCCAATCGGACCGACCATCGGAACAAACTATATTATTGATGCATTCATGGTGGTTGTCGTTGGAGGCGTCGGAGCCTTGGCCGGATCTGTTGCTGGGGCATTCGGAATTGGTTTCTTTAATACAGTCCTTGAGTACCTGACATCGACGTCGATCGGAAAAGTATTGATTTTTATGATGATTATTGCCTTTTTGCAATGGAAACCGGCCGGTCTTGTTCGTTCCCGCTCGCGGGCACTGGATTAAAAATATGATGTAGGAGCGTTGATTTATGCAAAAATTAATGGCAAATAAAAAGGTAATCGTTTTTGGACTCTTACTTTTGCTGCTTTTAATAGCTCCCCTTTTCTTATCCGAATTTCGTCTGAACTTGTTAGGTAAATATTTGGCATTCGCCATTGTTGTACTGGGATTGGATTTATTGTGGGGCTATACAGGAGTATTAAGCTTGGGTCACGGAGTCTATTTTGGCTTAGGTGCCTATGCGATGGGCATGTATTTAAAACTGGAAGCAGCCCATGGCGGCCTTCCTGACTTCATGCAGTGGAGCGGCATCCAGAAACTGCCGGGATTTTGGATTCTTTTTCAAAATCCGATTATCGCCATTTTACTAGGAATCTTCATTCCTACTTTTATCGCGGCGATATTAGGATTTTTAACATTTCGAAATCGAATTAATGGTGTCTACTTTACCATCTTGTCACAAGCACTTGCTGTTATTGTTGTAACCTTATTTATTGGTAAGCAGGAACTTACTGGCGGGACTAATGGATTGACTGGATTCACATCCTTTTTTGGATTTTCTCTATCTTCCCCAATGACACAAACTATCATTTATTTTGTTACAGTCGTTATGCTGGCATTATCTTATCTAATTTGCACAAAACTCGTTAACGGCCGGCTCGGCCAAGTGTTAATCGCGATTCGCGATGGTGAAAACCGCCTCCGGTTTATCGGGTACGACCCATCTGTTTATAAAACTTTTATCTATGCCCTTTCCGCTGGATTTGCCGGGCTTGCAGGGATGCTGTTTGTTCTTCAGGTTGGTATCATTTCCCCCGCCATGATGGGTATTATCCCCTCTGTGGAGATGGTGCTTTGGGTTGCCTTGGGAGGACGGGGGACATTAATTGGACCTATCATTGGAGCGATTCTGGTTAACAGTGCGAAAACAGGCTTTAGTGAATCTTATCCAGACATTTGGACATATTTCCTCGGGTTTTTATTCGTAATTGTCGTCGTATTTTTGCCAAATGGCATTTCTGGCTTGTGGAAAAATATCAAGGAAAGGTGGCCGTCCCATGTTGGAAAACAGTCCAGTCATTCTCCACTCAAAAAACATATCAGTTAGTTTCAATGGTTTTAAGGCGATCAGAAATCTTGATTTTCAAGTATTAAAGAACCGGGTCCATTTTGTCATTGGCCCAAATGGTGCCGGAAAAACCACCCTACTGGATATTATTTGCGGAAAAACTCCTATTACAGAAGGAAAAGTACTGTTTAAAAATCAATTTAATCTATCAAAAATGAAAGAATATCAAATTGTCCGTAAAGGCATCGGGCGGAAATTCCAGGCGCCGTCCATTTTCTCCAATTTAACCGTCTATGAAAATTTAATGATTTCCATGAAACAAAATAAAGGCCTTTTTGCCACCTTGAAAGCAGTGGTCACAGGGAATCAGGAAAAGAGGATTTCCGATATGCTGAAGCTCATTGGATTGACCTCTGAACAAAACCGAAAAGCAGGGTCACTTGCCCATGGACAGAAACAATGGCTTGAAATCGCCATGGTCCTCCTGCAGGAACCCGAATTGGTTCTTTTAGACGAACCGATTGCGGGGATGTCAAAATCTGAACGGAATAAGACAGGTGAACTGATTCGCCAGATTGCAAAGGAACGAGCTGTCCTCATCGTTGAACACGACATGGACTTCGTCAGAGAATTTGCGGATATTGTAACGGTCATGCACGGTGGGCAGCTGTTATGTGAAGGCAGTATGCAAGAAGTCCAAAACAATCCAAAGGTGCGTGAAGTGTACTTGGGAAAAAAGGAGGATAAGCATGTTAAAGCTCGAGCAAATTGAAGTCGGTTACGGTGACAGCATGGTTGTCCGAAACGCCAGCTTACAGGCAGACAAAAACCAGGTGGTATGTCTTATAGGAAGAAATGGGGTTGGAAAAACAACCATTTTAAAAGCAATCATGGGAATCCTTCCTCCCAAACATGGAGACATCTTTTTTAAAGGTGAAAATATTACGAAAAAATCTCCTTCGGCCCGAGCGAAAAAAGGAATTGGTTATGTGCCACAAGGCCGTGAAATTTTCCCTAAACTAACCGTTTATGAAAATTTACTGTTAGGTCTCGAGGCCAGCTCTGAAAAGAGAAAAACAATTGACGAAGAGATTTATCAATTCTTCCCTATACTAAAAGATTTTTCGAAAAGAAATGGCGGAGATTTAAGCGGCGGGCAGCAGCAGCAGCTTGCTCTGGCAAGAGCCCTTGTTTCCCAACCATCATTTCTACTATTGGATGAGCCAACAGAGGGAGTTCAGCCCAACATTGTAGAGGAAATACAAGAAGTCATTCATACGATTAAACAAAAAGGGCAAACCTCTATGATCCTCGTTGAACAAAACTTGGAATTTGCCAAAAGCGTCGCTGACTATATATATGTCATTGATCATGGATCCATTGTTTACGAAGGTCATGCAGACCAGATTGTCGAAGAGGAAGTTATTCAGTATTTAAGTGTTTAACTGAGACATGGGGACGGTTCTTCTGCTTCATTAAGCGGAAGAACCGTCCCCATGCATCGTGCTTAATGTGGTATGATGTGAATAATATGTTAACCAAAATATTACCAAGTTAACATTTAAAACTAAATAACCTATATATTGGGGGGATAAATTTGTATAGGCTTCGGGGTCATCATCTTTTTTGCCTTCTTGGCTATCGAGGAATGGGTTATTCTGAAGAATATGTGAAGAATATGACACGTTTGCATCAAAACTTGAGGAATAACCCCACGACTTTAATTCATCTTGTCAATGGACCTGATCAGTTGTGTGAAAAATTCCCAAACTCTGGGCAATACCATTGTGAAGACAATCATATTTATGTAAGAGATGCGGCCATTTTAGAAAAAATGGGGCTTACCATCGGACAGATCCTGAGTTGGGAAGAGATCGAAACGCACATCCGAAAGTTTGTCGTCCCCGCCGATATTCAAACCATCTGTGAAACATGCTCCTGGCGTTCATACGGAGTTTGTGAGGAAGGGATTCAAGAGATTCATGATGGCAAGGGCTTAAGGGAAGTGAAATGAAATATGGGGACGGTTCTTCTGCCGCTGAGGCAGAAGAACCGTCCCCATGCATCATTTTAGACCCAGAAATTTTTCGTATCTTGATAATACTTCCATATAAATGGGCGGTGGTGCGACATCTGGTTTCCTTTTCCTGACCTTCCGCAGCGCCTGTTCACAATCTAACCGATATCGGTACATATAAAAAGCCGTTAGGACAAAACCCGTTCGGTGTATGCCAAACCTGCAATGGATTAAAACTCGATGCCCCCTGTCCATCAGCTTGTTTATTTGTTTCATCAAATTATCTAACCATTCCACACTTGGTTTAACCCAAAGAAAGATTGGGGACCAAATCATAACTCTCCTTGAAAAATCAAATTCAGGCTGATCAGGGGTTATGCGCAGGTTTACGATTGCTGATATTTTTCTTTTAACAAAGTCCCAGTCATCGGAAGAAATACTCCCCCCTGCGTACAATCTTCCTGGGATCATTTCAATATAGTTCAATTTGTTTACTCCTCCATACTTGATTAATTCACTTTATGAAAATGGAAGCTTTAAGTGCCCCATCATACATATCCCAATATTTTTTATGAGCAAACAAAAAACGACAATGTTTGACGATTACATTTAGTAGAATAGTAGTTACAATTTAATGCTTTTGTTAAAAAATAGTAAAACTTGAAACACAATCAACATATTTAACGTCTATAAGATTGATAGTTGAAATTACCTAGGGTGGGGGGATTCTTTTTGGAAAGTACGGTAAATATTAATGAAATCAATCAACAACGCGCAAATCCAACAAAACGGTTTGCAAACTGGAAGTTCATCACAGGAAGTATCATCGTTGGTCTTGCAGTCATTGCAGCAGGCAGCTATTATCAGGCCACCCACTTTAACTCAAATATCAAGATTAATAGCATCAAAGTCAGTGGAATGAGTGCTGGGCAAGCGCTGGAAACATTAAAAACTTCCGAATTAAAAAATGTGGTCTATATCGGCGACCAGCAAATTTTAGATGGTGAAGATACGAAGATGGCATTCACAGACAAAGATTTGGCCGATGTTAAAAAATTATTAAAGGACCAATGGACGTTTTTTCCGTCTTCAAAAGCAAAAGATTATTCATTACAGCCAGTGAATCAGGACCAGTACCGAAACCAGACTTTGAAAAAACAGTTGGAAGAAAAGCTGCTATCCATGAATCCGACTTTAAACGCACCAAAAGATGCAACGATTCATTTAGAACAAGGGAAGATTGTTGTCACTAACAGCGTTGGCGGTGAACAGTTAGATGTTGCCGGTCTTCTAAAGGACTTCGATAAGCAGGAATACACTAGTGAAATCCATCTTAATCCTACATATATACAGCCCATTAAAGAAGACAGCGAGATGATAAAAAATCAACAGAAAAAGCTCGAGGCATTCCTTGCGCAATCCGTTGAATATAAGGTTCAGGATAAAGTTTATTCGTTAAAGGCCAGCGAATTAATTAAAAACGCGTCCATTTCTAAAGATTTGCAGATTAAGATTGATGATGCAGGTGATATAAAGAATAAGATCGCTGAAATTAATAATTCACAATCCACGTTGAATAAAGATTTCTCATTCAAGACCCATTCAGGTTCAATGATATCGGTAAAAGGGAAAGGCTATGGCTGGGCCATAAACGTAGATAAAGAAATACCGAGGATTCAGGAGGCTTTTGAAAATGGGGAGAAATCTGTTGACGCCTCCAATATTTACGGTAAGGGCTGGAAAGGTGAAGGCTACGGATATGATACGATTACGAATAATGGTATTGGCGATACTTATGCCGAAGTCTCCATTGCCGAGCAGCGGATTTGGATATACAAAAATGGACAATTAGTTGTCACGACGAATGTCGTAACAGGTACGCAGAACACCGGTCATGGCACAACACCAGGAGTGCATTATATCCTTTATAAGCAAACACCTGCCGTCCTAACCGGAAGAGAAAATGGAAAAATCACTTATCAGGTTGATGTTAATTATTGGGCACCATTTACAAATGACGGCCAAGGATTCCACGACGCCAGCTGGCGGACAAATTGGGGAAGTAAAGCCTATCTTGCGTCAGGATCACACGGCTGCGTCAACACACCGCCAAGCGTTATGAAAACCGTGTACAATAACCTCAGTGCCTATGAGCCAGTTATAGTTTATTAAAGATGACAAAAGGGCCGGTTCTTCTGCTTCATTTTTTAGCAGAAGAACCGGCCCTTTGCACAATAAAAGTAATGGTATTTATATCCAATGGAAAGTAAAATAGACATGTAGGTATTATTTTTGTTAAGGGGCGGATCAGTATGATTATCGTTACAACCGAAAATATTGCAAATCATAAAGTGACAGAAGTATTAGGTCCTGTATTTGGGTTAACTGTCAGGGCGAGAGGAATTGGTAAGGATATCATGGCTTCTTTAAAGGGGCTTGTAGGCGGGGAGATCAATCAGTATACGGAAATGCTTGAAGATGCCAGAAAACAAGCAATCGACCGGATGGTGAAGAATGCTGCGACAATGGGGGCAAACGCAATTATTATGATGCGCTTTGACTCGGGCGAAATCGGACAGAATATGAGTGAAATTGTTGCTTACGGAACAGCTGTTGTTGCGGAAAAAGAATAAACATGAAGTGGATTTTAGGTTTTTACGGCATCCAACTCTTCATCCTGATTATTCTTATCATCCTCTCCTGGTTCATTTGGGACCGCCGCTTCAAGAATAAACATGGACAGCAAGTACCTAAAGGCTTCATCCGAACAAATGAAGTTTCCATTGATCCAACCACAAATAAAAAATTAGTCGTTTACTTCAATCCTGAGACCGGAGAGCGCTTTTATAAAGAAGACTAAACAAAAGGTAAATCCTGGGGAAGGTTCTTCTGCTTTATTTTTTGAGGCAGAAGAACCACCCCCTTCCATCATATTCCATAATAACCGCAAACAACCTGGCCGACAGCTTTTGCGGCCACTAAAAGGGCATCTTCGTCGATATCGAATTTAGGATGGTGGTTGAAGTATGGTTTTTCCACCCCTTTTGGTGTACAGCAAATGTAGAAGAAGCAGGCCGGGAATTTTTTTGCATAGTGTGCAAAGTCTTCGGATGGAGACAACTTTGGAAATTCCCTTACTTCTGTAATATCTTTATCATTTGCGTTCTTGAGAACCTCTGCGACCATCCCCGTAAGTTCCGGATTATTATAAAGCGGCGGATAGTCTGGTGTATACGTCAACTCACAAGTGACATCAAATTCTTCCTCAACCCCTTTTGAAATACGGCGAATTTCTGCTTCGATTAACTCCCGGGTTTCATCTGTCATGGCCCGAACATCGCCTTCAATTTCCACACTATCTTTAATGACATTAAAGGTGCCCTTCCCATCAAATGACCCAATGGTGACGACGCCCATATCAAATGGGTTTAAGCGGCGGCTGATAACGGTTTGAACAGCCGTTACAAAATGAGCTCCGGCGACAATCGCATCATTGGCTAAATGCGGCGAAGAACCATGACCGCCTACCCCTTGGACCTTTAATTTAAAATAGGCACGCCCTGGAAAGACAAATCCGCTGTTATATCCAACAACCCCGGAAGGTCCCATAGGCAGTAAATGAATACCGAAAATATTGTCCAAATCATCAAGCAGCCCTGATTCAATCATGCCGATTGCGCCGCCTGGCGGTACTTCTTCAGCAGGCTGGTGAATAATTTTAATCGTACCAGGAATTTCATCCTTTAACTGGATTAAACAGTCTGCCAGAACCATGAGATAGGCAGTATGGCCGTCATGTGCGCAGGCATGCATGACACCCGGTTTTTTTGATTTAAATGGTACATCTGTTTCTTCAAAAATAGGCAGGGCATCGAAATCAGCGCGTAATCCAATCGTCTTCCCTGGCTTTCCGCCTGTTATCGTCACAATTAATCCATTGCCGCCGCCCACTTTCCGATCGACCTTAACATCTTTCCCTTTGTAAAATTCTTCGATATATCTGCTTGTGTTTTCTTCTTCAAACGATAGTTCAGGATGTTCATGAAGATATCGGCGAATTTCTATCATTTCTTCTTTACGCTCTTCTAACATTTCCATTAGTTTGTTCTTCATTACCAGTTCCTCCATTCAATCTTTTTTGCAAAAATTCTCCGCACATTAACTTGCTTGGGGTTTGGCCATTATTACACGCTCCCGCTCTTTCTCTTTCCCTGCATTTTGCGGAACCATGACGATAATTGATAACAGTGCCAGCACACCAAAGATCACATTCACGATCACACCTGCGGTTGCTGCGACTTCAATGCTGGTAACGGCCGCCATTGTGCTGTATACCGTTGCGGAAATCGCCACACCGAAGGCGCCGCCAAGCGAACTTGCCATTTTATAAATTCCAGCTGCTTCCCCCACTTTATTGGACGGGGCATTGGATACTGAAGTATCAGTAGAAGGTGTTGCATAAATTCCAAGTCCCAGGCCAAATAAAGCAAAGCCAATAAACACGGCAATGGTATATGGTAAGTCATTCAAAAAGGTTAATCCCATCATTGCAACGCCAACAGTTGTAATAATCGTTCCCCAAATCATTGGTTTCTTTGCCCCAACTTTTTGAAGAATTTTCTCTCCAACACGAATCATGGCTAACACAGCAACCAAGTAGCCGAGTGAAAGCATACCTGATTGGAAGGCTGTGAATCCCCTGCCGACTTGTACGTAAGTGTTTGCGACAACAAGTGTGCCTGCAATCGCATTTAATAGGAAGTTTGAATAGGTTGCTCCTGCATATGGTTTATTTTTAAATAAAGAAAAGTCAATTAGTACGATATCTTTGTTTTTTTCAACCTTGAAAAAGACAATTGCTCCAACAATCGCAACTGTTGCAAGAATGATGGTGGTTGGGCTTGTCCAGCCTAAATCTGCTCCAAAAGCGATAAATACGTTTAACGCAAGCATGGTAATAATGAAGATGACTAAGCCCGCATAATCGAATTTAAAAGCACCAGATGTTTCTCCCTTACTCTCTGGAGTATCCTTGATTAGGAACATACCAAGAAGAGCAAATATGATGGAAAAAATAAAAATCCATCTCCATCCCATGTAGGTAGCAATTGCGCCCCCGGCGAACGAACAGACCCCTGATCCTCCCCAAGAACCGATGGACCAAAAGCTTAATGCCCGCTGCCTGTCCGCTCCTTCATAATACGCTTTTACTAACGCAATGGTTGCCGGCATAATACATGCTGCAGATAAGCCTTGAATGATACGTCCGATAATTAGAAGAACCGCCCCTTGGGCAAACACTAAACAAAGTGAGCCGATAATGCTTAAAATCAATCCAATATTAGTAATTTTTTTACGGCCTATTTTATCTGCGAGCCCGCCCGCAGCTACAATAAACATCCCTGAAAATAAAGCACTTAAACTAATCGCAACATTCAACGCCTCGAGCGATACCCCTAAATCTGCTTGAACAGATGGAACGACGTTGACCATTGCTTGTGCAAACAGCCAGAATGTAATAACGCCAAACACAATCCCGGTAATTAATTTATTAGAACCTTTATAGGTCATCATAAATTCCTCCTTGACCAATATAATTTGTTTTTTGTGTCTTGGTTAAACTGCAAACTTTTAAAAGTAAAACAGGTGATTTAAATCATCTTGTGCCTCTATTATAAAAAAATGACCCCTTTTAAATGGAGTCATTTTTTGTGCAGATTACGGTATCGTCAAAGGCATTTATTAACTTGAAAAATAGGAACGCAAAATTTCACGGTCAATTTTTTACCTTATAGAATTACTTTTCTTATTTCAAAAAAGTGAACCGCATTAATAGTTAGATAGGAGTAAAACGACCACTCCTCATCAATCATTTCATCAAAAACCTCTAAACTTGGATGGCTTGTCCGGATAATATAGTCAATAATCTCTTGGTCCATCCCATATTTACTATTGTTTTCCCGCCAGTTTTTATAAAGGGCCCCATGGTCTTTATCAAAGACATATTTGCGTATTTGATATTCACCACTAGGAATTCCTCTAATCGTAACCCGCGTTTCTCTCATTAATTTTTGCAGAAAAGTTTCTTCATTTGAAAAATAGGGGTTCACAATATTACTGTTCATTAACACAAGCTGATAGCCGAGTTCATTTTCTGTCATGATATATGACGATCCCTTTGCGACTACTTTACCTTGCAATTTTTTGAAAAATGACATGGCATAATAGACAGGCCGCTTGCCATTAAAATAATGAAACAACTCCATTCCTTCTAGAGGAAGATCTTTTCCTCCGATATTTTGCTCATGTGTTTCGGTATTAATCCAGAAACCGAGCGTTTTCACGTCAGCTGAAACTTTAATGGCATCATTCAAGATTAAAGCACCCCGGAAAAAGGTTCCGTTCGTATAACGGGTATTTCCTGAAATGGTGTTCCAAGTCAGCAAATGCAGCGGCTTCTCAATGGAATGTGCTTTTAAATATTGCTTTAATTTTGCCGTTTTTTCCTTTATAAAATCTTTTGCTAATCCATAATGATGGTCGATTAATTCTTTAAAATCGATCACTTCATTAGGGCTCACTTTATAGGAGATAAAATCAATTTCCGCAGCTTGCTGCAAAATCCATTTATACTGGTCATTTGTTGTACCTGCGGTAAATGAAAAAGGTAAAAACGCCCCTACTTCAATCGAAGGAATTTCTGTTTTTATTAAATTCCGTAGTTTCAAATAAAATTTCTCTAATTGTTTACTCTCAAAAACCTGATCAAATGTCTCTGAAAATAAAAAGCACCATGTGGCAAGATAACTTTCACCGAATACTTGTAAGCAGTGTTTTAAAAAGCTCTGCAGTTTATGAAGATAAACATTTTCATCGGATGATATTTCGGCATAGTTTACTTGAATATATAAGGACAAATCATTCGTTTTCATAAACTGAATGACTTCATCTGAATTATAATACGGTGATGTCGTCGGTATTAATTCATCTGTTTCTACCGCTGGAGAGATTGTCCTCCCACTCAGTAATTTCTGAATTCCAACATATTTGATTTGTAAATCTGTTTTTGCTAACAGTACTTGTGTTCGAACGGGTTTCTTCAGTAATTCCCTCAGTTCGCCAATCATTAAAATATTATTCGGATGGTTTAATATTTTTCTGTTTACCGAACTCACATCAATTTCTAGCTCTTCAAAGCCAGTTTCCGTATTACTAAAGGGTTTAGTAGTTTCACCTTCTGCTATAACAACGCCTAATTTCATTAATATATCAGGAGAACTAAGAAGGATCTCTGATTCTTGCAGCAGAAGGCTTTCAACTATAACAACTTTTTCCTGTGAGTGTTTTTCACGAAAGGTATGCGGCGTTTCCCCATAAACCTTTTTAAACAAATTCGAAAAAGATTTGGTATTAGGAAAGCCATTTTTCAATGATATATACGTAATTGATTCGGTTGTATAGAGCAAATCCTTAACGCTGTGCTCTAAACGAATATTCATTAAAAAATTGATAAAGCCTGTACCTAATTGCTGTTTAAAATATCGAGAGAAATAACTGGGAGACAGATAAAATTTATGAGCAACGTCCTCTAATGCGAGCTGTTCTTCATAATGCTGTTCAAGATATAAGATAATCTGTTTCAGCCTGGTATCCTCGACATGAATATTCTCAGAAATCCTTCCCTGCTTTTTAAATCGTCGAATTAAAGTGATTAAAATCTTACAAAGCATTTCGTGCATTTCAAGACGGTAGCCTTCTTCCTGTCTACAATAAATAACCATTAATTGTGCAAGTAGTTTCCGCATTTCCAACATCAAATTTTCTTTACCTCTATCTATTTGCCGGGAAAACAATTCAAATTGATAACGACGGTACTCCGGATAATATTGCGAAATAAAAGAATCAGAAATACTTAATGTCAATACCGTATTTTTCTTCGTACCTTGGACTTGATATATTTGATTTCGGTTAATAACAAGGTAATCATATTCTTTAAGGTGATAAAATCGGCTATTCGTTTCAATCACTAATTCACCATCAAGGACAAGGAAAATTTCAATTCCCGAATACAAAGTGGATGATAAAAGCGCAATATTTTGTAAACGTAACTCAAAGTCTTTTTCCGCTGCCACTTGTTTCACTCCTTCATTTATTCATTGTATCCAAAAAAGATGAATGGGGACGGTTCTTTTGAATCATTTAATTGAGAAATGCTAATAACAATTGAAAATTAGAGTTTTTTTGTCAGCATATTAATTGGTGCTAATTATTTTAAATAAGAGTTCATTCTCCTTGACAAAACGACAATATTTATATAATAATATCTCTTGTATTAGAATTATTTTAAAAAACTAATTATAATTAAAAGCATAATAATTAGTTTCTGTAATTTTGGCTATACTGCTAAAGTGAACTATTTAAAACACAGGAGGAATCACATTATGTCTTTAATCGGTAAAGAAGTACAACCATTCTTAGCACAAGCTTACCAAAACGGTGAGTTTATCTCAGTTTCTGAAGAAACTTTCAAAGGTAAATGGAGCGTCCTTTGCTTCTATCCAGCAGACTTCACATTCGTATGCCCGACTGAATTAGAAGACCTGCAAAACCAATATGCAACTCTAAAAGATCTTGGCGTTGAAGTATACTCTTGTTCAACAGACACTCACTTCACTCATAAAGCATGGCATGATCACTCACCAGCTATCAGCAAAATCGAGTATGTTATGATCGGCGACCCTTCCCAAAAGGTTACTCGTGCATTCGATGTGCTTGACGAAGCAGAAGGTCTTGCACAACGCGGAACTTTCATCATCGATCCGGACGGTGTTATCCAAGCAATGGAAATCAATGCAGATGGCATTGGCCGTGATGCAAGCACAATCGTTAACAAGATTAAAGCTGCACAATACGTTCGCAACAACCCAGGTGAAGTTTGCCCTGCTAAATGGCAAGAAGGAGCTCAAACTCTTAAGCCTAGCCTTGATCTAGTTGGCAAAATTTAAGGAGTCCTAACCATGATTCTAGATGCAGATATAAAAGCACAACTAGCCCAATATCTTCAAATGATGGAGGGCGATGTGCAACTTAAAGTTAGCGCTGGATCTGATGATGTGTCTCGTGACATGCTGGCCCTAACGGATGAATTAGCTGCCATGTCAACCCGTATTAAGGTTGAGAAAACAGAATTGCAGAGAACGCCAAGCTTTAGTGTAAATCGGATTGGAGAAGACACGGGGGTAACATTTGCCGGAGTCCCACTTGGACACGAATTTACTTCCCTAGTGTTGGCACTGCTTCAGGTTAGCGGAAGAGCACCGAAGGTTGACCAAAAAGTCATCGACCAAGTGAAAAACATAAAAGGTGAATATCACTTTGAGACTTACGTTAGCCTAACCTGCCACAACTGTCCTGATGTTGTACAAGCACTGAACGTGATGAGCGTTCTTAACCCCGGCATCTCTCATACAATGATTGATGGTGCGGCATTTAAAGAAGAAGTTGAGAGCAAAGACATCATGGCTGTTCCAACGGTTTTCCTAAATGGTGAAAGCTTCGGCAGCGGCCGTATGTCACTAGAAGAGATCCTTGCCAAGATTGGCAGTGAACCAGATGCATCCGAGTTTGCTAACAAGGAGCCATTCGATGTTCTTGTTATCGGCGGCGGTCCTGCTGGTGCCAGTGCGGCAATTTACGCTGCACGTAAAGGCATTCGCACTGGTATTGTGGCAGAACGCTTCGGCGGACAGGTGATGGACACTCTGGGTATCGAGAACCTAATCGGCACGAAATACACTGAAGGTCCTAAGCTTGCAGCGAGTCTCGAAGAGCATGTGAAAGAGTACAACGTTGATATTATGAATTTACAGCGTGCGAAACGCCTGGAAAAAAATGACCTTGTCGAAGTTGAGCTTGAAAACGGCGCTGTTCTAAAAAGTAAGACAGTCATCCTTTCAACAGGTGCACGCTGGCGTAATGTCGGTGTTCCAGGCGAAGCTGAATTCAAAAACAAGGGTGTTGCCTACTGCCCTCACTGTGATGGTCCATTGTTTGCCGGCAAAGACGTTGCTGTTATCGGCGGAGGTAATTCCGGCGTTGAGGCTGCAATTGACCTTGCGGGTATTGTCAAACACGTAACTGTTATTGAATTTGCTCCGGAGCTGAAGGCTGATTCCGTCCTGCAAGACCGCCTAAACAGCCTTCCTAATGCAACAGTCATCAAGAACGCACAAACAAAAGAAATTACCGGTACTGACAAAGTAAACGGTATTACCTATATTGATCGTGCAACCGGCGAAGAACACCATGTTGAATTACAAGGTGTGTTCGTTCAAATCGGCCTTGTTCCTAACACCGAATGGTTAGAAGGTACGGTTGAACGTACTCGCTTCGGTGAAGTTATTGTGGACAAGCACGGCGCTACGACCATCCCTGGAGTCTTTGCTGCAGGCGATTGTACCGACAGCGCATTCAAACAAATCATCATTTCAATGGGATCAGGAGCAACTGCAGCCTTAGGCGCATTTGATTATCTGATCAGAAATTAAAACATGGGGACGGTTCCTCAGCTTCATTTTGAAGTTGAAGAACCGTCCCTTTGCGTTTATTTGATGTATTAGAACAGTCCCCAAACACCACCAATTTTTGTTAATTTAAAAAAAGTTTAAAAATCTATTGACATTTATCTCATATATGGATAATATGAAGAAGCGTTATTTTGGAAAGCTAAAATATATCTTATTCTTGAGTCTTTCCAAGCAGATAATTTTGACCACTTCCTAACGGGAGTTAAGGCAACGGTTCGCCGGGTCAAATGCCGATTGGCAACTTGGTTGCCTTATTGATTGAGTTAAAAGCTCAAATTTTATAAGTTGGTTACTTTACAACCAGTGCATATGCACACAACTTGTGAAACGGTCAATAAGAGTAGTAAAAGTAATTATTTGCTATATAGACTCTGATCAAATTTGATATATTTGAATATTAATTAGCTTTCTTCATAATGTCCAATTGACGATTATGGTAGAGGTATCCGTGCATTTTTACGACGGTATACTTATGCTTTTTAATATGACGACTATATCTAAAGCAAGTGTTGTGCGCGATAATATGCGAATTACACTTGCTTTTTTTGTTGGAAAAATATTACTAAGTGAGGGGATATCAAAATGGGTAAAGCACTTATTATCGGGGCTGGCGGCGTAGCATCTGTTGCCGTTCATAAATGTGTTCAAAACAGCGAAGTATTCGAAGAGATTTGTATTGCAAGCCGTACAAAATCAAAATGTGACGAGCTTAAAGCTAAATTAGACGGCACAACCAAAACAAAAATTACCACTGCTCAAGTAAATGCAGACAACGTTGATGAGCTAATCGCGTTAATTAATGAAGTAAAACCAGATATCGTTATGAACCTGGCGTTACCGTACCAAGACCTAACCATCATGGATGCTTGTCTTGCTACTAAAACACATTACATGGACACAGCTAACTATGAGCCTGAAGATACTGCTAAATTTGAATACAAATGGCAATGGGAATACAAAGAGCGCTTTGAAAAAGCCGGTATTACTGCCCTTTTAGGAAGCGGCTTTGACCCAGGCGTGACAGGCGTATTCTCTGCTTATGCATTAAAACATTATTTCGATGAAATTGAATACATCGACATCCTCGATTGTAACGGCGGCGACCATGGCTATCCGTTCGCGACTAACTTTAATCCAGAAATCAACATCCGTGAGGTTTCTGCTAACGGACGTTATTGGGAAAATGGAGAATGGATTGAAACGGAGCCAATGGAAATCAAACGCGTATACAACTTCAAGGAAGTTGGCGAAAAGGATATGTATCTTCTATATCATGAAGAGCTTGAATCCCTTGCGAAAAACATGCCAGGACTTAAGCGTATCCGTTTCTTCATGACATTCGGCCAAAGCTACCTTATGCACCTTAAAGCTCTTGAGAACGTTGGAATGACTTCTATCGAACCAATCGAATTTGAAGGAAAGCAAATCATTCCGCTTCAGTTCCTGAAAGCAGTATTACCAGATCCTGCTTCCCTTGGACCTCGTACAGTTGGTAAAACTAACATCGGCTGTATCTTCAAAGGGAAAAAGGACGGCAAAGAAAAAACTTATTACGTATACAATGTTTGTGACCACCAAGAGTGCTACAAAGAGGTTGGTTCTCAAGCTATTTCCTATACAACAGGTGTTCCAGCCATGATCGGCGCTGCCATGATTTTAACGGGCAAATGGAACAAAGCTGGCGTTTACAATATCGAAGAATTCGATCCAGATCCATTCATGGAAGAGTTAAACAAATGGGGACTTCCATGGGTAGAGGATTTCAATCCAGTTCTTGTTGATGAACTGCCAGAAGACGCAAAAAAGCCGGAGCTAGTTCGCTAAAATGCGGTTTGAAGAACTGCCAACACCATGTTATGTAGTCGATGAAGAGCTTGTTGAAAAAAATCTTAAAATCCTTAACGGCGTTATGCAGCGTACCGGAGCGAAGATTGTTTTAGCGCAAAAAGCTTTTTCTATGACAACAATGTATCCCCTCATTGGACAATATTTAAGTGGTACTACAGCAAGCGGTTTGTTTGAAGCACGATTAGGCTACGAAGAAATGGGCAAAGAGAATCACGTCTTTGCCCCTGCCTACCGTGAAGATGAAATTGATGAAATCATTTCGATTTGTGACCATATTATCTTTAACTCTTTCTCACAGTTAGAAAAATTTAAGGATAAAGCCTTGAAAGCGGGCCGAAAAGTGGGCTTGCGCATCAATCCGGAATGCTCCACCCAAGTTGGACATGCGATCTATGACCCATGTTCACCTGGTTCCCGTTTCGGCGTCACTAGAGAACTTTTCCGTCCAGAATTACTTGAAGGTGTGTCAGGTCTTCATTTCCACACCCTTTGTCAGCAAAATTCTGACGACCTAGAAACAACTCTAAATGCAGTCGAAGAAAAATTTGGCGAATGGCTCCCGCAAATGGAATGGATTAACTTTGGCGGCGGCCACCATATTACAAGAGAAGATTACGATATTCCTAGACTAGAAGCTTGTATTAAAAGAATGCAAGAAAAGTACGGCTTGGAAGTATATCTTGAGCCTGGCGAAGCAATTGCTCTAAATGCTGGCTATCTGATTACATCTGTCCTTGATTTACATCAAAACAAAATGGATATCGCTATTCTTGACACGTCTGCAACCTGTCATATGCCTGACGTATTAGAAATGCCTTACCGCCCTCCTCTCTTTGGTTCAGGGGAAGCCGGCGAGAAGCCATATACATATCGTCTTGGCGGGCAGACTTGCCTGACAGGCGATGTGATTGGCGATTATTCATTTGACCAGCCATTAAAAAGCGGCGACCGCTTGGTGTTCGGTGATATGGCCATCTATACCATGGTTAAAAATACTACCTTCAACGGCATGGGACTTCCTGCCATTGCAGTAAAAGGCAAAGACGGCGATTGCAAAATTGTTCGTGAATTTGGATATCAAGATTTTAAAATGCGCTTAGCTTAAAAAATTATCTATAAAAAACCAGACTCTGAAATATTGAGTCTGGTTTTTTACTAACACAGGAATTCATAATTATTTTGAACACAGAAATTTCCGATGAATTTTATAAGAATTTTCTCCCTCTTCTATTTGCATCACCTGCTCCCCCTGCGGTTCCCCAACGATTCCTTCCCCCAGACTATAGACTAATTTTCCGCGCAGGAAGGTTTTGGTAACACAAGCCCCAATATTCATTCCGATATACGGACTATGAGGATTTTTGTAATACAGATTCTCTTTACGAACAGTATGGGACTGGTCAGGGTCGATAAATATAAGGTCAGCGTCAAAACCGACAGCAATTTCCCCTTTCCCCTGCAATGAGAATCTTTTAGCAGGATGAGTTGCAATCAGTTTGGCAAAATAATCGACACTCATTCTGCGCTTCTTCACGGCTAAATCAAACATCACGTCAACACTATTTTGGGCGCCCGAAATTCCACCGTGTGCTTCGAATATGTTTCCTTGTTTTAAATCCGCTGTACAAGGGGAATGGTCAGAACTGATCCAATCTATTTTTCCATCAAGCAGGCATTCCCAAAGTGCTTCCTGTTCCCTTGGATAACGAAGTGGTGGCTGGCATTTAGCCACAGAACCAATACGCCCCAAATCATCAGCATTCAGAGCGAAGTAGTGCGGGCATGATTCAAGTGTAATATTAATACCCTCCAGCTTTGCTTTTTGAATTAAATGAACTGCCTCGGCGGAACTGACGTGAACGATATGTACAGGACAGCCTGTCTCTTTTGCAAACAAAATCACCCGTGATACCGCTTCGGCTTCTGCCAGGATTGGACGAGAATCGACAAAGTCGTAGGTACTCGTTTTCCCTTCTTCAATTTTTTTCTTTTCCAAACCATCCGTGACTTGGTCATTTTCACAATGAATGAGCAGGATTTTCCCAAGTGTTGCAATTCGTTTCATACCTTCCAAAAGGGTATAATCATCAATGCTCCTGAAATCCCCTGGCACACCCGTTTGATAGGTTGATAGAAAACACTTAAATGCAACAGCTCCAGCATCTGCAAGTGCTTCTAAATCATCAAGGTTATCAGGAGTCAGCCCACCGTAAAAAGCGTAATCAATATAATTTTTGCCGGAAGCGAGTTTCTCCTTCTCCTCAAGGGCTTCCCTTGTCGTAGTGGCCGGTAATGCGTTAAGCGGCATATCAATATAAGTAGTTACGCCTCCAGCAGCAAGCGCACTCGAACCGGTTACAAACCCCTCCCAGTCTGTTCGGCCAGGCTCATTCATATGAACATGAGTATCGATCATACCAGGAAGGATATACTGCCCCTTAGCGTCAATCACCTCTATCGCGTTCATCCTTGGTATGGCCTCTCCAATCAACGAAATCCTCCCCTCCGTAATCATGATTTCTCCTTCCACTAGTCCATTTCCAGTTACAATTTTACCGTTCGTGATGATTTTTGCTCCCGCCATGTTCCATACTCACCTCTTTAAAATTAATATTGTCCCTAATCATAACAAAAGATTAGGAGTTTTAAAGTATTGTGTAAGAAAACCTAACAAATAACTTGCAATACCACTGCCTTCAATACGATGATAGAAACCAAAATAAAAGAAAACAACACAAAACACTAGTTGTTTTCCGAAAGGATGATTTTATGTCAAAACATAATGTAAAAGAAAATGACTCTAAAACGATGTCCACAAATGGTGCCTGTCACCCATTATTAAAATGGCTTGCCGAGTACGGAAAAACGGCCGAAGATGGGATTACCCGGCTTGTTTACACGGATTCCTGGCTGCAGGCACAGCAGGCATTAAAAGAATGGCTGGAGAAGGAAGGTTTTTCTGTTGAGATTGATGCCGCTGGAAATCTGCTTGCGAGTATCGAAGGCTCCAGTTTACCGCATGAAGTGGTGTTGACGGGCTCGCATTTGGATAGTGTGGTAAATGGGGGAATTTATGACGGCCAGTATGGAATTATAGGTGGAGCGCTGGCCATCATCCTACTTCTCAAAAAATATGGGCAGCCAAAAAAAACGCTTCAGCTTGTTGCCTTTGCAGAAGAAGAAGGGAGCCGTTTTCCATATGCCATGTGGGGAAGCAGAAACATGTTTGGCCAAGCGAGGCTAAAAGATGTAGAGGGCATTATGGATGCTGAAGGCGTATCCATGATAGAAGCAATGACTGCGTTTGGCTATTCAGGCAAACAGCAACCGAAACATGATGTGAAAGCTTTTATTGAGCTGCATATTGAACAAGGCAGTGTCCTTGAGAAGGAAAACAAAGAAATTGGAATCGTTCACTCCATTGTAGGCCAGCGCAGATTTCTTGTGACCATACAAGGTGAAACCAATCATGCGGGAACAACGCCAATGAGCTATCGCCGTGATCCCATGAAAGCGGCCAGCATGATGATTAGCCGGGTGATGACGCTGGCTGATGAAGCTAGGGATCCTCTCGTTGCCACAGTAGGTAAGTTTGAATTAGAGCCAAACATTCCCAATGTCGTCCCTGGAAAAGCAACATTTACCCTAGATATCCGCCACATCCATGCATCCGTATTAGAAACGTTCACCAGCCTGGCAGCAGCAGAAATCCACTCCATAGCAGAACAACAAAAGGTCGAGGTGCAAATCGAAACTTGGTTTACCTCTGAACCCGTCCCGATGGATGAAAAGATCATTAAGCTCTTGAGCGAATGCTGTGAAGAAAGGAATATTCCGTACAAGCTCATGCATAGTGGGGCGGCTCATGATGCCCAGGTCGTGGCAGCTGTTGTTCCAACTGCGATGGTATTTGTTCCGAGTCAGGCAGGAATCAGTCATTCCCCCCTTGAGTATACAAATGATCAAGCACTGGAAAATGGAATTGATGTGCTCGCGGAAACGTTGCGCCGGCTCGCTTATTAACTGATTTTTTTAAAATGAGAAAAAAATCCATGTTACAAAACCTTACAAGATAGTTGTCACCAAACCCATCAAGTAGGATGATAGAGTCAAATTTCAGTAAAAAACAAATAAATGATTTTTGAAAGGGTGGTTGTTTATGAGAAAAAAAGTTTTATCGATGATTTTATGCAGTGTAATTCTATTTGTCCTTAGTGCTTGCGGAGCAGCTTCAAAAGAAAGCACTGCTTCCGATTCTTCAAAAGTGTCGACAGAATCCAATAGACAGAAGACAGATGGATCAGCTGAAATCAAACTTGGTTATGCAACCTGTGCTCACTGTTTAGCGATGTCCTTACTCCCTGATTATATTGAAAACGTAAAGGTGGATGCAAAGAACTTCCCTTCTGGTAACGACGTCTTAACCGCTCTAGTATCCGGCAGCCTTGACGTGGCCCAGGTAACCTATCTTCACTACATAACCGCATTGGATAAAGGCTTAGACTTAGTAGCGATTTCCGGTCAAATTAACGGCGGTTCTGAAATTCTCGTTGGCAACGACATCTCTCTAAAAGAGGATGATTGGGATGGTTTTAAGAAACTGGTTGAGGACCGTATGAAATCAGGTAAAAAATTAAAAGTAGCAGCATCCCGTGGGAATGCACAGGATATCCACATGCGCGGAGAGTTCGCGAAACATGGCATCGATCCTGTGAAAGACATAGAGTTCATAAATATCGCCAATCCTGCTGATCACGCAAGTGCATTAGAAAGCGGGCAGGTCGATGCCATTTCAACAGTGGAACCATTTGCTTCGCAAATACGCCTGAACCATTCAGGTAAACACTTCGCCTATCCATATGACCAGGCGGCAGGCAATTTGACGAACTTAATTGTAACTCGTTCAGAGGTTGTTAAAGAGCATAAGGAAGAACTTCAGGAAGTGGTAAACGGCGTGGTGAAATTAGTAGACAATCTAAAACAAGATAACCATCTCTGGCTAGAGGTCATCAGTGAAAAAACATCCTTATCTGAAGACGTAGGAAAAGAAGCCCTTAAAAACTCTTTCCCGGATTACAATATGCATCAAAAGGAAACTCTTGCGATCGCGAAAATGATGAAGGACTTGAACTACATTCAGACGGATGTGAAGGAACGAGCAGCGAAAAATATGGACTATCGTTTCCTGGTGAAGGCAACTGGCATGACTGAAAAAGAGCTTGGTAAAGAATAACCGATATTCTATTAAAATCTAAATTTATACAGGAAAGCGGGCGGATTCTCCCCCGCCCCTGCTATCTGAAAACTGCCCCACAATTGACCGAATCAGGGAGGAATTATTGTGAAACTAAAACAAATAGCAAAGTCCTTTTCAACCAAAATCGTGGTCCCTCTCAGTATTATTTTCATTTGGGAAATCCTTTCCCGATCAGGCTATGTATCTAGTGCACTATTACCAGCTCCATCGCGAATTCTCGCATCCATTAGCGACTGGATTTTTGGGACGACTGGAGTTGCGGAGGCAAATAGCGGTAAATGGCTGCAGGATGCAGGCAGCAGCGGAATGCGTGTATTCGCAGGGTATAGTTTAGCCGTTGTAAGTGCGGTAACCATTGGCATTATTATTGGCTGGTCAAGATTTGCCGAAAAATTACTGGAGCCGACCATCCAAATGCTTCGTCCGATTCCACCTGTTGCTTGGATCCCGCTTGCCATCATTTGGTTCGGAATCGCCAATCGGCCAGCGATTTTTCTTGTTTTCCTAGCATCCTTCTTTCCTATTTTGGTTAACACCATCCACGGTGTCCGCACCATTGATAAGAACTTGGTTCGGGCTGGCGGCATGATGGGGGCAACCCAGTGGCACCTGTTGCGGTTTGTTATCCTTCCAGCTGCTCTGCCAAGTATTTTTTCTGGAATGAGAATTGGGGTAGGATCAGCATGGATGCTAACGGTAACCGCCGAAATGATTGCTGTCCAAAGTGGTTTGGGTTATGTGCTCTGGGACTCCTATTATTTCCTGCGGTACGACCTAGTTATTGCCAGTATGGTAAGTATTGGAGTGCTGGGATTTTTAACGGATCTGATGTTGAAAAAGATTATCGCGGCAGTATTGCCTTGGCAACGCGGAGTATCCATCGAAAGTACACAATCTTAAGGGGTGATGTTAGATGGCATTTTTAGAAGTTAGGAATGTTGAGAAGATTTATAAAGATGAAAAACGCGGCTCAGCCGTTAAGGCGCTTGAAAATATCAATTTTTCAATAGAAGAAAATGAATTTGTCTGTCTGCTTGGAGGCAGCGGCTGTGGCAAGTCCACTTTGCTCAATATGATAGCCGGTTTTGAAAAGCCAACGTCCGGAGAAATATTGATGAACGGAAAAAAAATTGAAGGAATGGGCGCGGACCGAGGAATGGTCTTTCAACAGGCAACCTTAATGCCTTGGTTAACCGTCTCCAAGAACATCTCCTTTCATTTAAAACTAAAAAGGGTTAGCAAACAAAAACAAAAAGAAGAAGCACAAAAATATATTAATATGGTCGGACTGAAGGGATTTGAAAATCACTATCCCCACGAGTTGTCTGGCGGGATGAACCAACGCGTCGGAATCGCCCGGGCTTTACTTCAGAATCCTTCCTTGATCTTAATGGATGAACCATTTGCAGCACTTGATCCATTTACAAAGGCAGACATGCAGGAGGAGCTGGCACGCATTTGGCAGGAGCATAAACGGACGATCATCTTTGTAACCCATTCGGTGGAAGAGGCTTTAATTCTTGGAACAAAAATTATTGTTCTCAGCAATCGGCCTGGCAGAGTAAACCAAATCATTGATCTAAACATGAGCCGTCCAAGGGATACTACCTCTCCTGTCTTCAATCAATACAAGCGGGAAATTCTTAGCCTCATTAAGGAAAACAAACCGGCTCCTGAACCAAAAAAACCCGTACACCAGGTGATTTAGCCATGTGCACAATGATGATGAAACGGGATTTGCTTGTGGCAGCCAAGACAGTAGATACACCAAAAACAATCCTTACCTTTAATCAAAGTTCACGAGCTTTTAATCGCTATGGATTTCTATATTTCAAAATGGGCTGGCAAAAAGGAGTAAACTCCGGAATCAATGAAGAAGGCCTAGCTGTGCTTTCCTCCTATGCAGGAACTAAGCTTCCTAATTCTCTTGATATCCAGGATACCCGTGGGCTGGCGAATGAATCTGCGTTATCCCATTGCCGGACCGTTCAAGAAGGTTTGGACCACTTGGAATCATTTTTTAAAGAGCAGCCCAGCGGTATTGGAGGAACCCATTTTTTAATCGATACAAGTGGTTCTATGGCCGTGCTGGAACATGAGTCTCATTTAAACGTAAAGCATCAGGTGATCCACACAGATTATGTGATTCGTGCCAATGAGCCGCTATTATTGCAAGATGAGAAAAAGAACTTTATAGACTGGGAAGATCGTAGACTACGGTATGCTCTGACAGAAATGGAACTGAAGGAAATAAATGGCGTAACATGGCTTGCAGACATAAAAAAGCTGTTAAGCTCCCATCTCCCTGACCAGCCCGAGCAAATCGGAGCGCTATGTATTCATGACTTTGAAAATAAAGGTTCGAGAAGTAAGGATTTAACCAGTCACACCACCGATACTGCCTTAATTTTTGATGTTAAAAACAGAAAAATGATCTATTCCGAAGGTCCTCCTTGTCATAATCAGTGGTCCATTCTTACTTTTAACAATTGAGGTGTTTACATGTTGTTTTTAATAAAAGGAGATATCATTACTCTCAATAAGAACACCGACATTCTTTCACAATCAGCTATTGTGGTTAAAGATGGGTATATCCAGGATGTAGGCGAATATTCCGCTCTAATGAAACGATATCCCGAGGCTGATATTATTGACTGTTCCTCCATGTTGATCATGCCGGGATTTGTCAATCCCCACTATCATGGAGCCCTCATCATTAACCGGGGTGTTGGAGCAGACACGGGAGTTCCGCCTCTCTATTCACGCAATGTTCCTCAGGGCGTCCTCTTAACAGAAGAAGAGTGCGACATGTTTAACATCCTTGGCTATGTTGAAGCACTCCGTTCCGGAAATACTTGCATTGGTTCAAATTACATCCAATCTGATAAAAGTATTCAAGCACTTGCTGACCTTGGCCTTCGCGGGGTAATAAGTGAACGGATCCATAACATCGATTTTTTTCGTGTACCTGAAAATCTTTATCTGCTGGATGAAAAAGCACAGTATAAAACGCTTGAAAAGAACATCCAGCTAATCGAAAACTGGCATGGTAAAGCAAATGGACGGATTACTTGTCATTTTGGTCCCCACGCCCCAGATACTTGTACTACGCCTTTTTTAGAAGAAATTATCAGACTGGCACGAAGGTATAATGTCGGGATCACCACCCATCTCGCCCAAAGCCGGATGGAAGTAAAAGAAATTCAGAGAAGAGACGGGATGACACCCGTTCAGTTGTACCATCAGCTTGGAATTCTTGGGCCGAAGACGGTTGCTGCCCACTGCATCCACTTAACCGAAGAGGATCAGGAGCTAATTGCTAAAACGATTACTAGTGTAGCCCATGTTCCGGAAGGGAATTTGAAAAAAGGCGATGTTGCCCCTATTCACTCCCTTGAAGCAAAAGGAGTGAACGTTTGCATCTGTACAGATTCGATGTCTGCCAGTATGTTTGAATCAATGCGATTTGGGCTTGCTGTTCACAGGCTATCGAGCGGTCTGCGGACGGAGCCCACTCCCCAACATCTAATAGAAATGGCAACATTAAATGGTGCCAAGGCACTTGGAATGGAAGAAGTAATCGGATCTATCGAGATCGGTAAGAAAGCCGATCTGATCGCAATAAAAAAAGATAGGTTTCATTTAACCCCTATCATTTCACCCTACGGAACGCTCGTCCATTCTGCCCAGGCAACAGATGTGGAGCATGTTTGGATTGATGGCGAATGGCGCGTAAAGTCCGGGAAGGTTCTCGGTGTCGATGAAGAGAAGCTTTGTGCCCAAATCCAAGAACTATCGAATCAATGTTGGAGCCGTTTCACGTGAATAGATTTTTGATAGTGTACAACTAATAAGAGGAGGCTGAAAATGGATCAATTTATTATCGAAAAATCAAAGCCTTTTTATGACCAAATATATTATAAGATCAGAGAAATGATTCTTTTTCTAAAAATAAAACCTGGAGAACGAGTGTATGAAGCGAGATTGGCTAGAATGTTTAACACAAGCCGCAGCCCGGTTCGTGAGGCCGTTAAAGCTCTAATAAGGGAAGGACTGCTCGTATCAGATGAAAAATCCCGTATTTTTGTTTTTAAACCGACCTTTGATGACATCGTCCAAATTTATCAATGCCGGATGGCATTAGAGTCCTTTGCCGCAAGGCTGACGACGGAAATGGCTACGAACTCTCAACTTAAAGAGATTGAATATATAATAGAGGAAACAGAGTATCTTCTGATTGATGAAGAGAAGAATCGTGAAAGACTAATAGCACTTAACACCAAGTTTCATGAATCTGTCGTCGAATATTGCCAAAATGATCTTTTGAGAAAACAACTAAGTGATATCAATTCCTTAAGCTATTATTTTCGAATTCTTAACTTTAATGGGAAGAACCGAGGAAAAGAACTCTATGAAGAGCATCACGAAATCTTTCAATATATGAAGAATCGTGATAGTAAGAAGGCAGCTGCCGCCATGATGCAACATATTGAAAACGACTTAGCCCACTTTCGCGAATTGAAAATGATTTTGTAACCATTTAGGAGGAAAACAAAATGAGACCTGAACCGAAGAAAATTGGAATGCTGACCCCTTCATCTAATACGGTCCTTGAACCGATTTGCTCGAAGATGACGGTAGGATTAGAGAATATAACCTGTCACTACGCACGCTTTGAAGTAACAAAAATCTCACTGGAAGAAGATGCCCTTAGCCAATTTGAGTTTGAGCCGATGCTGAAAGCAGCCGAAATGCTGGCACATGCCGAGGTGGATGTGATTGCTTGGAATGGAACATCCGGGGGTTGGCTCGGGTTTGATGTCGACCGTGAGCTTTGCCGGAAAATTACTGAGCGTACCGGTATCCCTGCCACCACTTCCATGCTTGCCCAAATCGAGGCTTTTAAAGAAAATGAAGTCAAAGCTCTTCACCTCGTTACCCCATATGTTCCGGAAATCAACGAGTTGATTGCGGAACAATATGAGAGACATTGCGGAATTCGAACTATAGGACGACAAGGACTGGCCCAAACAGTGAATCGCTCCTTTAGTCAAGTGACAGACGAAAGAATCGAAGAAATGATCAAGGTCGTTTCGGTTGAAGAGGCAGACGGAATTAGCATTGTTTGCACCAATTTTCCGGCTGTTACCAAGGCGGAATATTATGAAAAGAAATACGGGTTCCTTCTATATGATACAATCACCGTTTTATTATGGCAGTGCATGCGAATGATTGGTGAAGACCCTTCAGCTATAAAAGGCTGGGGAGAAATTTTTGGAGCAAAGCAACCTTTAACTAATAATTAAACAAAAAGTGGTCTTTAGCAATTAAAACAACTAACGCAAAAAAGTCACTTACCAAATAGTGTAGGTGACTTTAATCTCGAAATACACCTAGCCTAGGTTCACATTGTAGCCAGCCAATTTGACAAACTTCATGTATCTATAGATTCTTCTTTTTCTCCCTCAATGGAGTTGCAGTAAAAGCCTAAAATTATCCTCCATAACCAATTAAACATTAAAAGAATTTTCCAACTTACCCTCAAAATCTTAAAATAAATTCCTAAGTCTTTATAGATGATCATTTTTTGTCGAAAAAAATTCTTCCGCCCACATGGTCGACATTTAGAATATTAATAGAATAAATAAATCTATTAAAGATCATTCAAGACTTTACACCTAAGGAGGAATCACATTGAATCAAATTTTCAGGTGGATGGTCAGATCCTTTTTTGCACCTGTTACTGGAAATGCTGGGGCTATTGCAAGTACAATTGGTTTTTTTCTGAGCTTTTTGCCTTTACATAGTCTGCTCATTCCCTTATTGCTTGTTCTCTCACTTCTGCTTCGTCTTAATATTGTCGCCCTATTCCTTGGAACATTGATGACGATTTTTATTCCGAATCTCCGTCACTTACCCCTTCTGGATTTACAAGTTTGGAAAGATAACTGGTTATTTTCCTCTATGAAAATACAACTTTCCCAATCCGTTACGGCAGGTATCCTAGGTGGTTTAATCGGACTTGTCTGCTATTTCTTCTTCCAGTGGTTTTACAATCTAGGGTTGAAAAAAAGGGCGCAAATCCAAAAACATGTTTTTCTTGATCCTGCCAAAAGACGCTGGACCATTGTAAAACGAATGAGTGCAGGCTTTGTTGTTTTAATTCTTTTAGTCATGACAATTTTTATAGAAAGCTTGAATACTAACCCAGCTTTCCCTGAACTGGAAATGAATAAAGCCGTCGTTAAGAGCGGGATTGAGCCGATTAATCAACGTTTCAGTGAAGCAGAGCTCGCCACGCAGCTTCAAAACACGAATCCTTCCCCTCTTACGCTTAAAAATAAACAAATCGCGAGCAAACAAGAGGTATATGGTTTTTATGTTAATTGGGACGAAAACAGCAAGGCTTCTTTTAAAAGAAATAGCGATACCATTACAACATTGGTACCCGAGTGGCTGCAGCTTACTCCCCAGCTTACCCTAAAAGCGAGCCCTGACAAGTCGATTGCCGCAACGGCAAAAGCTCATCAAATAAAGGTACTCCCATTAGTAAATAATTTTATTAATAATAAATGGGATAGCGGCATTCTTCACCGGTTATTTACAGTTCCCGGCGCGGAAGATCTTTTTATTAAAAATTTATTGGAATTCGTAAGAACAAATCAATTTGACGGTATTAATATTGACTTCGAAGAAATCGATCCTAACGACAAAGCGAATTTCACTCGTTTTATTGAAAAAGTATCCAAAGAGTTCCATCAGCATGGCCTTATGGTCACATTGGATGTCCCTCCAAAACATAATAGTTTTGATTATGCTGCTTTAGCGGCTAACGTTGACCGCGTGATTGTCATGCTTTATGACCAGCATACGTCCATGAATAAACCTGGACCTGTTGCGACATCTGATTGGGTAAAAGAGAGTTTAAACCAGCTCCCTATTCCCTCTCAAAAACTAATTGCTGGCTTGGGGAACTACGGTTATGACTGGGAAGAGGGCTCTACTCGTGCTGCCGATACGAAAACGTTCGCGGATATCATGAATCTGGGAAACGGAACGAACCTGCAAATCCATTGGAATAATCAAGCAGGTAACCCTTATGTACGTTATAAGAAGAACGGAAAAAACCATATTGTTTGGTTTTTAGATGCGGCGACTTTTTACAATCAAATGAAGCTGGCGATGGACACCGGTTCCAAAGGGATAGCAGTTTGGCGACTCGGTTCTGAGGATCCTGCTATTTGGAACTTCATAAATCAAACTAAGCAAATGCAAGATCCATCCAACGCCCTAAAGACCCTGGTTCATCCTGAGCCTGTTCACTATACAGGTGCCGGTGAGGTCTTAAAAATCGCCTCGCAATCAGAAAAAGGGAAAAGAGCCATTCAAGTGGATTCACAAGGGTTGATTCAAACCGAAACGTATAGGAAATTGCCAAAGCCTTTTGAAGTAGTTCAATATGGAAAGCCTAAAGCCAAGGAGATTGCCCTTTCCTTTGATGACGGTCCGGACCCAGCCTATACATCGCAAGTATTAGATATACTGGGCAAGCATCATGTAAAAGCAAACTTCTTTTTCGTTGGTGAAAATGCCATAATGCATCCAGAACTGATTCAAAGGATGTACGTGGAAGGCCATGAAATCGGCAGCCATACCTTTACCCATCCTAATATTGCAGCCATTTCACCAGTTCAAACAAAAATGGAGCTAAATGCAAATCAGCGATTATTTCAAGCCATCACCGGACATTCGATGACCCTTTTCCGCCCGCCGTTTGAGGCTGATGCCCAACCGGGTACAAAAAGCCAGCTGTTACCGATATCGCGTGCACAAGAAATGGGTTATACCATGGTTGGTGAATTTATTGATCCTGATGATTGGAAAGGATTTTCCAGCCAAGAAATAGTAAAGCGGTTATTGGAACAGCTGCCGGAAGGAAATGTGATTTTACTGCACGATGCCGGCGGCGATCGCTCCAACACAGTAAAGGCCCTGCCAATTATCATTAAAGAATTAAAAGAACGCGGGTATACATTTACGACCATTAGCCATTTAATCGGAAAAGACGATAGTCAAACGATGCCCCCTGTTACAAAGCAGGACAGCCCTTATCTGGTTTACGACAGGGCTGTATTCAAGGTCATGCAGGGTTGGAATTTAGGAATAAGCGTCCTGTTCTATTCAGCCATCCTTTTAGGAATTCTGCGTCTGGTTATTTTCCTTTTCTTATCCAGAAAGCAGGTAAAAAGCTATAGAGAGACCGAGATTGACCCTGGCTTTACACCTTTTGTCAGTGTTGTGATTGCTGCGTATAACGAGGAAAAAGTCATCTGCAAAACAGTCGATTCGATTTTATCCAGTGATTACCCTGCTTTCGAGGTGCTGATTGTCGATGACGGCTCAATGGATAATACAGCTTCTGTTGTTCAAGAAACGTATGCAAACCATCCTTATGTCAGATTAATTAATAAGGCCAATGGAGGAAAGTCCTCTGCGGTGAACCTTGGTTTTAAAGAAGCAAAAGGGGAAATCGTGGTTGCTCTTGACGCGGACACTCTCATTGCAGAGAATGCCATTTCCCTGCTTGTTAACCATTTTAAAAATGAACATGTGGCCGCTGTTTCGGGCAATGTGAAAGTCGGCAATAGGGGAAACCTCCTTACAAACTGGCAGCATATCGAATATGTAACGGGCTTTAACCTTGAGAGAAGGGCCTTTGCGGCTCTCAATTGCATTACCGTTGTACCGGGAGCAATCGGTGCATGGAGAAAGACGGATGTGGAAGAAGCAGGTTACTTTCAAGAGGATACGCTGGCAGAAGATACCGATATTACTCTTACTTTATTACGTCTCGGAAAAAAGATTGAATTTGAAGAAAAGGCTTATGCCTATACAGAAGTGCCTGAAGATCTTAAAAGCCTTGCAAAACAGCGTTACCGCTGGGTTTATGGCACGTTGCAGTGCTTATGGAAACATCGCGGAGCTTTGTTTAATAGACATCACAATTCATTAGGGTATATCGGTCTTCCAAATATGTGGGTGTTCCAGTATCTCTATCAAACTATATCGCCAATTGCAGATATTTTGTTCATTCTAGCTCTTTTTAACGGAAATCCCGGAAAAGCAGTCATTGGTTTTATTCTGTTCTACCTGCTGGATTTCGGCACTTCTTTATATGCGTTTCGATTGGAAAAAGAAAGTCCAAAACCGCTGGCCTCCCTGTTCCTGCAGCGCATCTTGTACAAGCAGCTGATGACCTATGTCGTAATAAAATCCATCTTCTCCGCCATAAAAGGGGTAACTGTTGGTTGGAATAAACTAAAACGGAAAGGGAATGTCAGCCAGGAAAGCTACAATGTGAAGTTTTAGGAAAATATACTATTCTTACAGGACCTTCCATTTTGGGAAGGTCTTTTTATATTGAAAAAGGATCACCATTGTTCGGTGATCCCTTTAGAAATTTTTTCCGTTGCTGACTTTTTGATCCCGGCGGCTCGCTGCATTTTCTTTAGCGTCTTGTGACACTTGTTGTCCATGGTTGGCTGTCTCCACGGCTGCATTTGATTGTACTGGCGCCGTTGTGGTCGTTGATGTTGGTGCTTGTGCGCTTATTGCTGGTTTCGGTGTTGCTGCAGGCGTTGTTGCCGGTGTCGGAGCTGTAACAGGTGTTGTGGTTGTTTTCGTATTGGCAGGAGCACGATTTACCGTAGTGCTTTGGGTTACTGTCTCTGTTTTCTGTTGGTCGGCTGTATTATTTAGAGCCGCTTGGGGGGCAGCTGGATTAGTAGAAGACTTGGTTTGAACATCGTTTAAATTCGTTGGCGATGTTTGGTCTTTCGCTGTTTTTTTAGCTTGACTGATATTATCTTGCTTTTCATAGTCTCTGGTTATTGTTAATGTATGTTCTTTTACTAATCGTTTAACAGATGGAGTGGCTAACAAGGTGTTGGCTGCTGAAAACGTAACTGCCCCCGCTAACACCATCGCAAACGCTCCCTTGATTCGTTTCTTCATGTGGTACCCCTCGTGCTTTTTCTCTTGATTTTAGTAAAGGATTCGATACCCCCCTGATAGATTACGGGGGTAATAAGTAAAAAAAGCCTGAAGATGAAGTTTATCCTCTTCCCGCCCACCCGTAATTTAATAAATTATTAATACCTCCTTAATAACCTGTTTAGGCTGGTTGGTTATGATTATCTTGTTCGCCGTTTCATTGCGGAGCGGCCGCTGGTATAAGATAATATCAATATCAACCTTGGACAATAACTGGTTGGTTTTTGGACTTTTATAAGCCAAAAAGAATCAAAATAAAGAAAGCAGTGGAATTGATGTCCATTAAATTAAGGCTTGTATTATCCAATCTCGCCATGATTCTTGTGCCGATTATTTTTGTATGCTTATCTGCACTTTTAGTCGCATTACTGTTTAGAACGGATATTAACCAATTGCGGGATATCTACCTCCCTCCAGAACATTACAAGAATATATCGGAAAAGCATCAGTTATATATTGAATTGCACAAAGAAACCATGAAAAATCCGGGGCTGTTCTCGGACCCAGCCTATCTCAAAAAAGTTGACAGCCAATTAAATCAAACTGCAGACACCTCGTTGATTGTAAGAAGAGGAAAACGCATCATTTATATACCCGAAAAATTAAAAGGCTTGGAAAAGAACGAACTGCCGCCATTTGGCCTTCTACGTGAAGTCGAACCAGTCGAGCAGGTAAACCACCAATTCGTTTCGATAAAAAAGCTGGATTTCTATTATCCTGATGGTTCCGAGGGATCCCTGTTTTTTATTAAGGACGCAAGCGGCGTGACCAAATTCGTGCGGACCTTCTTCCCGATTTTATTTACCTTATTAATTCTAGTATTAATCGGCACGAATGGATTACTGACCTATTATGTCTCCAAAAGTATTATCCGCCCAATCCGCGGGCTGCAAAAGGCAGCTCAGCGTATGAAGGAAGGTGACCTCAGCATCCCGATTCCAGTTTACTCCAAGGATGAAATCGGTCAGCTTGCTTTGGGCGTCGAGGAAATGCGGGTTAGGTTAAAGGAATCCATTGAAACTCAGCTTGCATATGAGGAAAACCGCAAAGAGCTGGTTGCCAACATTTCTCACGATTTAAGAACACCGATTACGACCATCAAAGGGTATATGGAAGGAATCCGCGACGGAGTTGCCAATAGCCCTGAAAAAATGGAACGTTACACACAAACCATTCTTACGAAAGCAAACGAGCTGGACCGAATGATTGAAGAACTCTTTTTGTACTCCAAACTGGATCTGCAGCAGCTTCCTTTTCATTTTGAAAAGATTCACTTCGACCATTATTTAGAGGATTTTGTTGAAGAACTTCGTTTTGTTGTGGAAGGAAAACGGGTTGAAATAAACTTAACTATCGACAAATCAGGCGATTATCTAGTGATTGGCGACCGTGAGAATTTGAAAAGGGTCATCACCAATATTGTCGATAATTCCTTGAAATATATTGATAAACCGGACAAAATGCTATCCTTTTATTTATCAACAAACGATTCCTCTATTCTTTTTAAAATGACAGATAATGGCCCTGGAATCGCAAAGGAGAGTTTATCCTTGATTTTTGACCGCTTTTATCGTGCTGATTCTGCGCGCGGAACGGACAAAGGCGGAAGCGGCCTGGGTCTATCGATTGCGAAACGAATTATTGAAGAGCACCAGGGGTCCATCTGGGCGGAAAGCCAAGAAGGGCATGGAACAACGATACTTTTTACTTTAAAAAAGGCAGGTGAAGAGTAGTGAAACGCATCTTAATTATTGAAGATGATAAAAGCATTGCCGAGCTTGAACGGGATTATCTAGAAATAGAGGGATTTTTGGTTGAAATTGCTTTGACAGGCGATGCCGGACTAAAAAAAGTATTTTCAGAGGATTTTGACCTCGTGCTGCTCGACCTGATGCTGCCGGGAGTAGACGGGTTCCAAATTTGTAAGACTATCAGAACCGAGAAAGACATCCCCATTCTGATGGTTTCGGCGAAAAAGGAAGATATCGATAAGATTCGTGGTCTAGGGCTTGGAGCAGACGATTATATCGTCAAGCCGTTTAGTCCGAGCGAATTGGTGGCAAGGGTAAAAGCGCATCTGTCCAGGTACCAGAGACTGATTGGCAAGTTGCCGCAGAATGACAGTATTCTATTCCGCGGCCTTCGCATTGACCAAACCTCAAGAAGGGTATATATAAACGACGAAGAGATTATTTTTACCACCAAAGAATTCGATGTATTAACCTTTCTGGCCCTAAATCCGAACCATGTCTTCAGCAAGGAACAGTTGTTTGAACGGGTCTGGGGACTCGATTCGATGGGTGACATTTCTACTGTCACGGTCCATATCCGAAGGATTCGCGAAAAGATTGAAACTGATCCATCCAATCCGCAATATATCGAGACGGTTTGGGGTGCAGGGTATCGGTTTAAGGGCTAATTAAAAGAACGGAGGGTCATCATGTTGTCCAACCTAGATTACACCATGTTTCAATGGATTAATCATCTAGCGGTCAGCGAGCGGGTGTTTAACCCATTAATGGTGTTGTTAGCAGAAAAAGCAGAGTATTTGTTTATGGCAGGAATTCTTTTCTATTGGTTTTTTCAAAAAGCAAAGAATCGCAAAATGGTCGTCGAAGCTTGTTTTTCCGCCTGCCTTGCATTAGGAATCAACGTCTTGATTGGCATGTTTTTTTATCGGGACCGCCCGTTTGTCTCACACCATGTTCATTGGTTGATACATCATACAAAAAATGCTTCATTCCCGAGCGACCATGCGACGGCGGCTTTTGTTATCGCCGCTTCTATCTGGATTTGGCGGAAGCGTGACGGCTGGATTTGGCTGCTGCTTGCCGCAGGCATCTCCTTGTCGCGCGTTTGGATCGGTGTCCATTACCCGCTGGATGTCATTGGCGGAATGGCGATTGGTGTGGGCTCAGCGTTCTTAGTTCATTATCTATTGGCGAGGTTTTCTATCTTTAAAAAGCTAGGTGAAGTAGTCATCAGACTATTTGACCGGTTGGAAAACTTCATTTTAGGAAGATCCTAAATAATAAAAAAACTGGCGAACAGTTTCCCGTACTGTCCGCCAGTTTTTACTTTACTCAATCCTTCACTCTCCTAATATTTGAAAAAATAGAGTCAACCCCCGGTGAAAAATAAAGGCACGTTGCCATCTTTGGGAGGTCAAACTTAAAAGGAGAGACCAAGGTATTTTGGTAGATATCCGCTTCGGCACGGTGCAGTGGCCAGGGGGCATGGTCAATTTCGCCGCAAAAAATGCTCCCTTTTGCATCGACACTGTATAGACAATATCGTTCTGTCAGCCAGTGATCAAGAGTTCCGCTTTCCGCAAAATAAACTTCAGATGAAGCGCAAAACTTACCGTCAAACCCCACTGAGGAAGGTCCTTTCCAATCCTTTCTTACACTATTATAAGAAAACTCCGCTCGGTCTTCCCAAGCATGAATCTCAGAATTAAAATACGGCAGCCGGTACCATTTCCGTGCAATGGTATAGGTTGCCCAATGTGGTGCATCAAGTGATAAAAAATAGACTCCGGGCTTTCCCTTATATTTCACATAAGTTCGCACATTGATTTCCGGAAACTTTGCAAATAGCGGCAGTCTCGGCAATCCACGCAGAAAAATCCCATCCATCACAAACACAACAATCCCAATCCAAGCATATCTCTCATACGTATCGATCTGTAACGCTTTAGGAACTAACGGCCGTATCACATCTACTGGAACGGGCCAATGGGCAAATAATAAATTACGCCATGATTGCTTCATAATCCAATTTTTCGATACATCCTGAAAGGAATGAACGGTATCCATCTTACTCACCCCTGCTTTTAATAGGTTATAGGCATTTTTGTTATATTACTTGTCGAGTGACCTAGCGCGCCAAGTCGACGGAAGCAGCCAAGAACAGCAGCCAATTAATCATCATGTTTTCACGATCCTTTTACCTAACTTTCTTGCTGATTCGGAATATTTGTCCGTGCTGACCCAAAATAATTTCGAACCACAATCACCATCAGGACAATGACAGGAATCCCGACCAATAGTGGTAAACCTATTACATACCACATTTTAAAATAAAAAAAATCTTGATAGAAAACTTTATTTTTCGACCCTATGAAGGAGTAAATAAAGATCAGGGCAACAACCGGGAAAATTAATGGCTGATACCTTTTAAGCTTAAGAATGTCGGCTAACCCAACCACAACAGCATAAACATACAGAAATATTTTCATGAAAAATCCAACTGCAAATGTCCCGACCACGATAGAGTCCATTCTCTCGATAATATGACCAACATTAATTTTCTCAACAGCTAGCAGCAACGGAATTTCAACGTTCTGTGCGTTTACGCCAATTATGCTTATATTCAATAGAAAGGTCCAGGAAAGACCTAAACCACTTAACAGAATGGACAGTAAGCCCGTTCTTTTTACCGATTCGGGCTTATTTAAGTAAGGGAAAATCATCAGGAAAAGAAAGATTTCCCCAAACGGGAAAAAGACCATTAAGGGTACAGCCTGTTTAAGCACCGGCAGCCAGCCGAACTCTAAAACCGGCTGTACATTTTTAATTTTTATAATCCCGGACGCAATAACGGTTATATTACCAATGACGCCAAAGGCAACCATTACGCCAATTAAGATTTCTGCCATCCTTCCTAATACTTCAATTCCTAAATAACAGCCATAAGAAACCAATAAGAGACTGATCAAAATAATAACTGGAACAGGTGTTTCAGCCAAAATATAGGTTCCCATTGTATCACCTAAATGCCGGACGTTAATTGCACCAACAAAGAAAAAATAACAAATATACAATAAGCCAAGTGGCAGCCCAATATATTTACCAAACACCTGTATTAAAATCCTAGTAAAGGGGATGTTTGGGTGTCGCTTGAATATTTGATAGTATACAAAGAAAAATAGAATGAGTGCACCAGCCATGCCAAGGGCGATTGATATCCAAGCATCCTGTTTCGCTTGCTTTCCTATACTCGTGACAATGCCGGTTCCTAATTGAAATAGAAACATAAGACAAAACAGCTGCTTCGCATCAATCTTCGCCTTTTCCATTAAGTTAATGTCCTTCCCTAAGAAACGAAATGAATATTCATTATTGTGAGCTTTATACTGGTAAATTAAACCTCCACTCTATTGTTTTATGATGACCCACCATAAATGGAATATGCCAAACGCAAGTGGAAATAATAACCTAAAATATAATAGAAATACGAGGGACATAACCTTGAATTTTTTTAAAAGTACAAATAAAAAGTCCATTAAAGACAAATGGAAAGAAATGCAAAAGGAATCGGCGAAAAAGTCCGCCGCGCAAAGCCAAGTGAAACAAAAAAATGAACCGCTAGAGCCTTTTTTACAAGATAACATCGACAAGATTAAAGATTTTTTGGGTAACAGTGACGACATTATTATGAGGGAGATCCGAATTGGCAAGGATGGCAGGATTAAAACTTGTGTTGTTTTTACAGACGGCTTGATTGATAGTAATGCTGCGCAAAACTTCATCATGGAGTCGTTAATGAATAAATTACGCAAAACAGACGTCGATACTGAAACCTTCACTGGTTTAAACCTTTTACCCTATTTAAAAGAAAGGGTATTAACCGTCGGAGACATCAAGGATCTAGATGATTTTACTGACCTCCTGGATTCTCTTTTATCCGGTAAAGTAATTCTTTTATTTGATGGATATTCGACAGGCTTCACTGTTGACATGAAAGGCTGGAATCAGCGGTCGGTGGAGGAGCCTACGACTGAAACGACAATCAGGGGACCTCGTGAAGGATTTACAGAAAATATCCGGGTTAACACTGCACTAATCAGGAGAAAAATAAAAGATCACAATCTTTGGATTGAGACAAGGAAAATTGGGGAAGTATCAAAGACATTAGTCTCCATTATGTATATTAAGGGGATTGCCAACGACAAGATTGTCGAGGAAGTGCGAAGAAGGCTCGACCGGATTAAGATTGACAGTATATTAGAAACTGGCTATATCGAAGAATTAATTCAGGATGGGAAATGGACACCTTTTCCCACCATGTATCATTCGGAACGGCCTGATGCTATTGCCGCCGACATTTTGGAGGGACGCATTGCCATTCTAGTTGACGGCACACCATTTGTCATGACAGTGCCTATTGTGTTCGCGCAGTTTTTACAGTCACCGGAAGATTATTATAACCGGGCAGATATTACAACGCTTCTTCGTTTCTTGCGCTATATGGGTTTTTTTATTGCATTATTAGCCCCATCCTTTTATATCGCTATCACTACCTTTCATCAGGAAATGCTGCCAACGCAATTACTCATTACCCTTGCTGCACAGAGGGAGGGCGTTCCGTTTCCAGCCTTCATTGAAGCACTTGCGATGGAGGTCTGTTTTGAGATATTACGTGAAGCAGGACTGCGAATGCCTAAGGCAATCAGCCAGGCTGTGTCTATTGTTGGAACTCTTGTCATTGGCTCGGCAGCGGTGGAAGCCGGATTTGTGTCTGCGGCTATGGTGATTGTCGTTGCCATTACAGCGATAGCAAGCTTTGTTGTCAGTAATTATGATTTGGCCATTGCGATAAGAATGTTACGCTTCCCCTTTATGGCCATCGCGGCCTCATTTGGTTTATTTGGAATTATTGTCGGATTGATTGCTATGGTTCTTCACATGTGCAGCCTGCGTTCATTTGGTGTGCCTTATATGGCTCCCTTCGGCCCCTTTATCACAGACGATCAAAAAGATGCCATTTTTCGATTTCCAAGATGGGCTATGTCTACACGGCCTCGTTTAATCAGTCAAAACAATATTGTACGCGAAGATACTCCTGCTCCAAAACCACCACAAAATGAATGAAAGCTGCCTTTATCCCAAAGGCAGCTTTCTTTTCTTATCAGGCATTATCCATTTCCGTAATCCATAAATCAGTAATAATAATAAAGGAAGAGCAAGTCCGTGTATCAAAGAGTAAACAGGCCAAACTTCATAGTCGAATTTTGCGGAATGGGTAACATTAGGATGTGTAAAAAAGGACATCATCACCATAATCATCCCTAAAGGAAATGTAAACGGCCTATAATCTTTTATGTTTAAGGTTTGTCCCAAACTTGTGATGGCCGCATAAAAATAAAGGGACATCTTAAAAAAAAGCGTTATAAACCACATAAACGCCAAGACGGCTTCAATCCGCTGCAAAAAATCCCCTATCCTTATCATCCTTGCTAAATTATAACTTGGATACATCTGTCTAGCGCTTGCTTCGGGGCCTAAAACTAATATAGTCAGTGTGATCAAGATGATTAAACAAACTCCCGCTATACCGATTGCCATAAAAAAAGGTTTCTCAGCTGCCCTTGGCTGCTTCACAGAAATAGGAAAAATCATCAATAATACAATGGCTGGGAATGAGAAATTGCTTAAATAAAGGAACACAGAACGGATCATTGGTTTTATTCCCGAGATAAGTATAGGATCGAGATTTTGAAGTTTCCATAAATCAGGGGTTAATAATATTGATCCAACCAGCGATATGAACAAAAAAATAAATACAGGAAAAAACAGTTCCGCCGCGCGTGCCAGCGTTTCAAGACCAAGACGGATTCCCATCAATAAGATGCACGCGAGCACAATATGGATTGCTTCAATTGGTGTTTTGGGCAAAATCTGGAGAGTAAGGAAATTACCTGCGTAATACAATAGCTCTGATGAAGCAACGTAAGCAAAGAAAAAAAATGAAAAGGAAATAATTTTTCCTGCCCATTTACCGAGCTGTATTTCCATAATTTCAGCCAGTGTCATCGCAGGGAATATCCTGCCTACCATAACATATAAGGCAACGATCAAAAAACTAATGACTGTACCTATAATGGCTGTTATCCAGGCATCCTGTTTTACGACAATAGCAAGGCTGCCGGGTATCACTAAGATCGTCGTACCCACAGAAAACAAAATAACTAGAATCGCAAATTGCCGTGCGTTTATTTTAAGATTTTCCATTATTTTCACCGACCCTATTTCAACAAGCCGTTTATAACATTACTAAGTGGCTGGAGAACTATTCTGATCCCATTCAAAGGGTTCGGAATGCTCAAATTCAAGCTATGTGCTATGCCTAACCCAACGGCCATAACCATTAAGACAGAAAATACCCATAACTCTTTCGTTAACTTTTTCTTTAGCAGCTTAGGCATTTCAAAAGCTATGATCATAATGGCTGTCACTATTGTTACTGCAACACCAAGCATTTGAAGGACTCCCTCTCCATCACTTTAATCCTGTGTATTCACTTTACTTCGTTTCATTATTTATCCATACTCACTCGCCATCCATTCTTTACTTTTTTTATACATAATAAACAGTGAGAATTGCATTTGTCGGTCATGATCGAATTTCTCTTTGAAAAACTAAAACACCCTGCCATTTGCCCGCTTAAAAGACCAAATTTTGGGAAGCATATAACTAGCTTACAGGATTAAAGGAGTAATGGCATGAACCGAAAATTCCTTTTACTTGTTTCCATCTGCTCCCTAATCTTTCTCACTTCCTGTTGGAACCGACGGGAATTAAATCAGCTTGGCATTGTGATTGGAATGGGGATTGATAAAGTAGATGGTCAATTCCTCGTGACGACACAAGTCGTAAATCCCAGTGAAATTGCAGCATCCACAGGCAGCGGCGGCAATTCCCCTGTGGTTGTTTACCAAGAAAAAGGGCCCACATTATTCGAGGCAATCAGAAGAATGACAACCGTATCACCACGAAAACTATATTTTTCCCATCTTCGTCTGCTCGTATTTGGAGAAGAATTAGCGAAAAAAGGGATTGGTAAATCATTGGACTTTTTGTCAAGGGATCCGGAATTGCGGACTGATTTTTTTATTACAATCGCTAAAGAACGCATGGCTGGGGATGTTTTAAAAGTCTTAACGGCCATCGAAAAAATTCCGGCCCAGCAATTATATGATTCGCTTTTAACTTCGGAGAAACAGTGGGCCCAAACCCTGCCAATTACATTGGATCAATTGAATTCTGAATTAATAGAAGAAGGGACGGATATCAAATTAACTGGGCTTATGATAAAGGGCCCCCTAGAAGCGGGCAAAAGTCTGGGGAAATATCAGCAATCTAGGGCAGAAACCTATTTAAAATATGATGAGGTTGGCGTGTTTAAAGGGGATCAATTAATAGGATGGCTAAACAAGGACGAAAGCAAAGGCCTCAACTACGCTTTAGGGAATGTCAAAAGTACAATAATAACCATCCCCTGTCCTGACAAAGGGCTCACTGGCATAAAGCTGATTCAAACAAAAACAGAGTTAACAACAACAGTTTCGGACCGCAAGCCAAAAGGAAACATAAAAATTACCGCAGTGGGAAAGTTGTCAGATGTATACTGTAAGACACTCGATTTAAGTAAACCAGAAACCATCAGCCAGTTAGAACGAAAAGCAGAGAAAAATATGAAAGATAATATTCTTAAGGCTCTACACGCTTCGCAAAAGAAATATAAACTCGACCCATTTGGCTTCGGTGAAGGAGCCCGCCGTGATAACCCGGATTATTGGCATTCGGTCAAGCAGGATTGGCCGGAAATTTTTGGGGAAATGCCGGTAAATGTTGAAGTTACTGTAAAAATACACGACGTAGGAATGATTAAGAACTCTCCTTTAAATTTCATGAAGGACTAATCGCATTGGAGGAATGAGATGGAACGAAAAACTCTTATACTCATACTTTTCAGTTCTATCCTCCTTTCTGGCTGCTGGAACAAACGGGAATTAAATGAACTGTCCATTGTATTAGGATTGGGTCTAGATAGAGATCAAGGCCAATACGTCTTGACTGCCCAGGTAGTCAATCCAAGTGAAATTGCCTCTAAGAAGGGCGGCAGCGGCAAAGCGCCAGTGGTCGTTTATCAAAGCAAAGGAGACACAATATTTGAAGCAGCCAGAAAAGTAACAACCGCTTCCCCAAGAAAGCTTTATTTTGCGCACCTGCGTATCCTGGTCTTCGGAGAGAAATTGGCAAAGGAAGGAATTGGCGAAACCATTGACGCTCTTTTAAGGGAACCGGAAGTACGAAATGATTTTTACATAACAGTAGCCAAAAATGCGAAAGCAGCAGATGTATTAAAGATATTAACTCCGTTAGAAAAAATTCCGGCTAATAACTTGTTTAACTCTCTCGAGGCATCAGCGAAATCTTGGGCGCCAACGGAAGGTGTTACATTAGATAAACTTGTTAATAACATGGTGAGTGATGGAATGAATCCTATTCTAACTGGTGTCGAAATTACAGGAAATATAAATGAGGGGGCAAATCTTAAAAATACCGAACGTTCGAAACCGAAAACAACTTTGAACTATAAAGGAATGGCGATTTTCAAACATGATAAACTGATTGGATGGTTAAACGAAAGGGATAGCCGGGATGTTCATTATGCGTTAGGAAAAGTGAAGAGCAGTGTAGGACATGTAAAATGTCCGCAGGGTGGAAATGCCGTCATTGAGGTAATGGGCGTAAAATCCAAACTTGCTGCAAAAATGATAAATGGGATGCCTCAAGGATCAGTAAGGGTCAAAGTGCGAGGAAATGTCGGTGAGGTTGATTGCAAAGGATTAGATTTAACAAACCCCAAATCTATTTCTTATTTAGAAAAAGCAGCAGAAATAGTTTTAAATGAAAATATGAAATCGACGATAGAGCATGTTCAGAAAAATTATCAAATTGATATTTTTGGTTTTGGGGAAGCACTTTATCGCTCAAACCCCGATGCTTGGAAGAAATATAAAAAGGATTGGCATCAGACATTTTCCGAAATGCCTGTTACCGTTAAGGTTGATATGACGATTCGGCAAACTGGCACCATCGGTAATTCGCCTCTAAATAATATGAAATAGCTCTTACAGGAATTCACCCCTTTGGGAAAAGTGAGGAACTCGCATGCTGGAAAAGGGTAAAATATCACCTCATCAATTTACGATAATGATTGCTTCATTTATAGTCGGCGGCAGTGTATTGTATGTTCCAGCAGGGCTTATCCATACTGCGAAACAAGATGCCTGGATAGCTGGTATTTTAGTGGTCGGGCTCGCGCTGTTACTCGTTGTTATGCTCAATAAACTAGGAAGCAGTTTTCCAAATATGAACCTCGCACAATATTCCGAAGAAATACTAGGAAAATGGCCCGGTAGATTCGTTGTTCTCTTATATTTCTTTTATTTTTTCTTAAGTACCGCTACGTTTGTGCGGCAATTCGGTGATTTCGTAATTATCCAGCTTCTCCGAGAGACGCCCCTTTTAGCAATTCATATTCTTCTCATTATCATTATGATAATGGGCGTCCGTTATGGCCTAGAGTCCTTTTCTCGCGCGATAGGAATTTTCTTTCCGTTTATTTTTTTACTTTTTGTTTTGTTTATCCTTTCAATTTTACCGATGATTCAATTTCATCAGCTCCAGCCAGTGTTTGAAAATGGATTAAAGCCTATAATTGGTGCAGGTGTGAAAGGTCTTGGAACCCCTTATTTGCAATTGGTGTTATTTTTAATGGTCTTCCCAACTGTAAACCGGACAAAATCCGCTAAAAGGTCTTTTTTGCTTGGGACATTAATCGGAGGAAGTGTGTTAACACTTGTCACTTTATTGTGCATTTTGAGTTTCGGGACGCTTTTTTCTGAACACCAGCAATTTATCACCTATGTCCTAGCTCTCAATATTAATATCGGCGGCTTTTGGCAGCGTATCGAAGCGGTGATGGCATTCATCTGGTTCATTACCATCTATATTAAAATAACCCTTTATTTCTATGGATCGGTCATATGTATGGGCCAAATTTTAAAACTAAAGGAATATAAATATTTAACCTTTCCTCTAGGGTTCATCACGCTATTTCTCTCTCTTATTATCAATAAGAATATTGTTGAATCCGACCAGCAAGCTGAATGGTGGACGGCTTTTTCCCTTCCTTTTGGACTTTTTATCCCTTTATTGTTACTCGTAATAGGTAAAGTTAGAAAAAAAGGCAGTTGAAACAAGAGGCACCTCATCCATTTAGTTAAGGTGCCTCTTGTTTTCTAATTTATAAAGTTCCTGCCAGACCTCCATCAATATTCACTGCTACCCCTGAAACATAAGAGGCGGCATCTGATACTAGGAAGGCAATCACTTTCGCTGCTTCTTCCGTATTTCCGATGCGTCCTAGTGGAATTTGCCGGTCTTTCCTTGAAAACTCCTCCCACGACAGATCTGGGGCTTGACTTTTCCACATTTTTTCGATTTGCTCACTGCGAATCAGACCAATACAAACGGTATTGACGCGGATATTATCCTTGCCCAGGTCTTTACTCATGGCTTTAGTAAGGGCCATCCCTGCTGCCCTGCTGACGGATGTTGGCAGCGACGAAGCGGGCGGGGTTTTACCAAGGATGGCTGTCACATTGACGATTGCTCCGCCACCTGCCTGCCGTAAATATGGTACGGCATAGCGTGAACAATGGATAGCCCCGAATAGTTTTAAATCAAGATCCTGACGCCAAAGCTCCGTTTCTACTTTTTCGAATGGGTGGGCTTGTGACGTTCCAGCATTGTTGACCAAAATGTCCAGCCGTCCGTATTTTTTTACAGCTGCCTGAACCACCTTCTGGCAATCCTCTTCCTTCGTGACGTCAGCCACAACGTACTGTACTTCTTTTCCGGTTTTTTCAAAAATAAAGGCAGCCGCCGCTTGTAACCGGTCCTCGTTTCTGGCACAAATCGTGACTTTTGCGCCTTCTCCGACTAAATAAAGAGCTGTTTCCAAGCCAATCCCTTTGCTTGCCCCCGTAATGATGGCGGATTTCCCTTTCAATCCTAATTCCATGATGGTGATCCCCTTTCCTTTTTTATCCTTCACCTATAATGATACAGAAAAAATGGACAAGTTGGTATTTTCGAGACTCTAAGCTCCTGCAACAATATTTGTCGAACTGATGGTGATATATCAAACCAGTTTTTTGCATAAATATATACCCATTACCATTTTCCTATAGAAAGGGGGACTTTTATTGATGGATATCTGCATTTCTTGCGGAATGGAATTATCAATCATGGAGCGCAACAGAGCCGAATGCTGGGAGTGCAGGGATAAGAAGACCACTGAGGTATACGCCGAAGAGGAAGATTAGCTGTGCAGTCATGTGACGAAGCCCAATGACTCCCAGCCAAAAATTAAGAGACACCTGACCAATTCGGCAGGTGTCTCTTACTGTTTATCCAGCTGTTAATTTCATTTTTTCTATGATTGCTGAGAAGTAGTTCCGGACCGTCCCCTTTTTGTTCGATGGCTGATTTGTGGTGTCTGTGATTGGGCTTCCATTGAGACAGTTTATCACCTCTGTTTCTAGCCTGCTATCGGGTTCATCCTTTAGTTCCGGAGCGAAAATCCGCTCTCCCTTCATGATGCTGCGAACCGAACCGGCCAGCTCCTCACTCGGGCTGTCCTTCAATAAATAGCCTGTTACACCCGCCTTTAGGGCACTCTGCCAGTAACCTGCTCTTGCAAAAGTGGTTAAAATAATGACCTTACAGCCCGCCGACATTAAAGCTTCAGCAGCCTTAAGGCCTCTCTTCCCAGACATCTCTACATCCAAAATGCAAATATCCGGCTTTAACTGGTTCACGAGTGTCAACGCTTCATCTTCATTGCCGGCCAGCCCTGCCACTTCCATATCCTCTTCCAGGTTAAGCAGGGAACCAATGACTCCTAACAGCATTTCCTGATCCTCTAAGATGACGATTCTAATCATTTTGTTCCCTCCTTGACGGCACCTGCATTTATGCAAAGACTCCCCAAAACGAAACGGGGAGTCAGCCATTTATAGCTCCGGTTTTGCCTGCATGGAAACACTTTTTTTCACTACTGCTTTGGCCTCTTTAAAGCTTACAAAATTTTTCTTATCCTCATCCCATAAGCGGAACCTAAGTGACTTTAAGCTTGTAGCCAGTGTAATGGTTGGAACGTTTTGCAGCGGAAGCGTATTATTGTGCGCCTCTTCCAATTTATAGTTTGGTACCCTTGGGTTTAAATGGTGAACATGATGGAAACCGATATTCCCTGTCAGCCATTGCAAAAGCTTTGGCAGTTTATAGTACGAACTTCCTTCCACTGCAGCCCTCACATACTCCCAGTCCTTGTCTTCTTCAAAATAAGAATCCTCGAAGGTATGCTGGATATAAAACAGCCAAATGCCGGCTGCTCCAGCAATCATGAAAATCGTACCTTGTACAATTAGGAATGCCTGCCACCCAATCGCCCAGCAAAGCAGCCCAGCAAACGCCAGGATAAGAACATTCGTCAGATAGGTGTTATTGCGTTCCTTTTGTTTGGCGCCTCTATGGTTAAATCTATTTTTTAACAAAAATTGATAAATTGGCCCCAATCCAAACAAAACGAATGGATTGCGATACAAACGATAGCCTAAACGAAGCATGAACGGTGCTGCCTTATATTCTTCAACTGTCAGCGTCCAAATATCACCTGTCCCCCGCTTGTCGAGGTTGCCGCTTGTTGCGTGGTGAACCGCATGATCATGCCCCCACTGGTCAAAAGGGAATAGCGTCAAAACCCCCATAAATGTTCCTACGACTCGATTAGCACGTCGGCTTTTCAAGAAGGAATAATGGGTGCAATCATGGAAAATAATGAACATCCTGACCAAAAATCCTGCCGCTAATACAGCCGGTACCAGTGTCAGCCAATAGGAGACTGATAAGCTTTGATAAGCAAGGAACCATAATATTAGAAATGGCACGACTGTATTGATCATTTGCATTACACTTTGCTTTGTTGTGGTTTTTTCAAAAGATGCAACTTGTTTTCGTAATTGTTTCGTGCTCTCTAAGGTCATTTTTCAATTTCCCTTCTTTGTATGTCATTAAACTAAGTATAGGAGATTGAAAATGATCCTGTAAGTAGCATGTGTCATGGACTAGACATGACAAATATCATGAAAAAGCGAGAAATTTGCCTAAACATGTAGAAAAAATCATCTTTTTATTTAATATATTTTTTAAAAACCAATGTTGCATTATGGCCGCCGAATCCGAAGGAGTTGGATAGGACGACTTGAATATCCTTCTGTTTTGCTTTATTTGGAACATAATCTAAATCCAGACCTTCATCTGGTGTTTCGTAATTAATGGTTGGCGGGATGATCCCTTCCTTGATGGAAAGCAGTGAAAAAATAGCCTCAATCGCACCCGTTGCCCCGAGCATATGTCCTGTCATTGATTTGGTCGAGCTTACGGATAGGTTGTAAGCATGGCCGCCAAACACTTCTTTGATGGCCATCGTTTCATACAGGTCATTATAATAAGTAGATGTGCCGTGGGCATTGATATAGTCGACTTGTTCCGGTGAGATTCCGGCATCCTCCAAGGCTGTCTTCATCGCACGCTGGGCCCCTTCTCCATCTGGTGCCGGTGTTGTGATATGATGCGCGTCACCTGAAGCCCCGTACCCTGCAATTTCTCCATAGATGCGGGCACCGCGGGCTAAAGCGTGTTCTAATTCTTCCAATATCACGATGCCAGCACCTTCCCCGATCACAAAGCCATCGCGGTTCTTATCGAAAGGCCGGCTTGCTGTATTCGGATCTGGATTTTTCGAAAGGGCTGTCATATTAGAGAATCCAGCAACCGTCATTTCCGTGATGGTGGCTTCCGTTCCCCCAGCGATCATCATTTCGGCATCGCCCTTTTGAATCACACGGAAAGCATCGCCGATGGAATTGGCGCCGGATGCACACGCTGTTACAGAGCAGTTGTTCATTCCTTTCGCTCCAAGTTCGATGGACACCTGTCCCGCCGCCATATCCGGAATAAACATTGGAATCGTAAAGGGATTAACCCTTCTTTGGCCTTTTTCAATAAATTTCTTATGCTGTTCCTCAAACTCGCCCAGCCCGCCGATGCCTGAACCAATCCATACCCCGACCCGTTCAGGATAAATATCTGTACCAATTTGAATGCCGGCATCCGCTGCAGCCATTTTACTGGCAGCGATCGCAAATTGACTATAACGCCCCATTCTCCTCGCTTCTTTTTTATCCATATAGTTTTCTGGTGCGAAGTCTTTTACTTCCGCTGCAATTTTAATATCGACTTTTTCAGTATCAAACAGGGTCGCCGGACCGATGCCTGAAACTCCGTTTTTAATCTTATCCCATGTCGTCAAGGCGTCATTACCGAGAGGGGTAACCGCTCCAATACCCGTAATTACTACTCTTCTTTTCAACCTACTAACCCCCACTTATTTATTTACTTAATTCATAGGAAATTTCTCATTCCTTCTATTTTACCTAATTCAGAGTGGTTCGCCTAATATTTCAATTTTCCGCGTGAATTTCGAATATCTCTGAGAAAAAATCATTTTTTACGAGCGGCAAGGTTAATCCCATCTTCATCAGTTCATCCCCATAATAGACCTTTTCACCGTTGTTAAGCCGATATTTTCGGTTCGGATTTAACCCCATTAACAGAAGTCGACGGAAGGGCGGATTCGGGGTTGCCATTGTTTGATAATAAAAAACAGCCGCATGCTTCTGATTTTCTTCAACGTACATCCAGGCTGTTCCCAGTCCCTCAAAGGGGCTGAGAAGCCTATACAAATCACCAAAGCTAATTAGACCTTGAATTTTACGATAGAGCTGGATTCCCTTTTGAACAGCTAGCTTTTCTTCCCTGCTTAGCTTGTCGACATTTAATTCAAAACCTAAGTTGGCAGCCATGGCAACAGACAATCTCATTTGAATGGGTGTATTTCGTCCAACTTGGTGGTTCGGTACATCGGAGACGTGGGCTCCCATGGTGATGGCCGGATAGACAATACATGTTCCATATTGGATTTTCAGCCTTTCTACTGCGTCTGTGTTATCACTTGTCCAGGTTTGCGGCATGTAATAGAGCATACCAGGGTCGAAACGGCCGCCCCCGCCTGAGCAGCTTTCAAATAAAATGTGCGGAAAGCGTTCGATTAATTTTTCTAATATTTGATATAAGCCGAGCATGTAACGATGAGAAGTTTCCTTTTGCCGTTCAGGCGGCAGGGCAGCGGATCCAATCTCAGTCATATTTCGGTTCATATCCCATTTTACATAGGAAATTGGTGCACTGTGGAAAAGGTTTGTGAGCGTTTCAACGAGCCAATCGCAAACTTCCTTCCTGGATAGATCGAGAATAAGCTGGTTTCGTGACAGCGTCCGGTTCCGGCCTCTAACATGCAGACACCAATCGGGATGCTTCCGGTACAAATCGCTGTCAGGCGAGATCATTTCCGGTTCAACCCACAGCCCAAACTTCATCCCTTTTGTTTGCACATACTCCCCCAAGCCCTTTAACCCGTTGGGCAGTTTATTCTTGTAGACAGTCCAGTCCCCTAACGAGCTTTTGTCATTGTCTCGGTGTCCGAACCAGCCATCATCGAGGACAAACAGCTCAATTTTAAGCTCTGCCGCCGCATCCGTCAGTTCCTTTAATTTTCTTTCGGAAAAATCAAAACGGGTTGCTTCCCAGTTATTGATAAGAACGGGACGTAATTTGTCGCGATAGGTTCCACGGCACACCCTTGTTCGCAATAGTTTGTGAAAGGTTCGCGACATTCCGCCAAGACCTGCCGATGAATAAACCATTAGGGCCTCCGGGGTTTGAAATGTTTCCCCTGGCTTTAATAGCCAAATGAAATCAAACGGATTGATACCAATCGAGAGCCTCGTTGTTTCGTACGGAGCCACTTCAATAGTTGCTTCAAAATTACCGCTATATACGAGACTAACCCCATAGACCTCTCCCTCCTCTTCGTTGGCACCCTTTGAAAGCAACGCGAAAAAAGGGTTGTGCTGATGGCTGCTGGCCCCTCTCGAGGAGGAAATCGATTGAATCCCATGATGGAGAGGCTGGCGTTCGAGATACCGCTCCCTTGCCCATGTTCCGTGAAGATGGAGACAGTCCCAATCAGAATGGTGAAAGTCCAAGGACATGCTCATACATTTGTGTATTTCCACTGCCTGGGTTCCTAGGTGCTCGAAGGAAACCGATCTGGTGATCACATCGAGGTCCTTGTAAATCGTATAAAAGAGGTTAATTCCTATCCCCAGCTTAAAATCAACCATCGTAAGTCTTAAGGTTTCCGCTTCGGAATCATCCTCGACATAGGCAGAAGGCAGCCCTTCTAGAGATGGCTTTCCTTTAAAAATTTCATGCGAGTCATAAACAAACTCTGTAATCGTTGAACCATCGCTAGTTCTCAGCTGATAAGCAGGGTTCCTAAAATCCCCGTTTCCATACGCGGGATACTCTTGGGGAAGAGTGTCCAGGGAAAATTGTTTGTTTGTTGGTTCCGTCATTGGCGAGAAAGTCCTGCTTTTAAAGGAAAGTATCGAAGCAGGCTGCAATGTGTGAACCCGCTTACCCCAATACAAATGGGCAGGATATTTTCTATGTACAATTTGAAGCAAATAACTTGTCCGGTCATTGTATAAATGAAATATTCCAATCTCTTCAATCCATTCAATTGGCACGACAATCCTCTCCCTTTATACGTCATCCTATTCCATCCTATTTCCTATAACGGTTAAAAATCACTATGAATTCGGCAAAATGGTTAATTCCTCACTTTAATGCAAAAAAGTACCATGGAATACCAAGTTTTCCATACTCAAATTATTGTGTTTTTTCTGAAAAAGTCGTAGTCTCTATATATAAGAGATTTCGAGATGAGGTGCGAAGATGACACAAGAGATTACATTTATTCAACGAGAACAATTAAAGGCTAAGCCTGACCCCGCTTCGCTTGGATTTGGGAAGTATTTCACCGATTACATGTTTGTGATGGATTATCATCTCGATAAGGGCTGGCATAATCCAAGGATTACTCCTTATGAGCCATTGACCCTTGAACCATCATCCATGGTATTCCATTACGGACAGGCGATTTTCGAAGGGCTAAAGGCCTACAAGACTCCAGATGGAGAGGTCCAGCTTTTCCGTCCAGACAAAAATATGAAGCGTCTAAACGACTCCTGCGAGAGACTTTGCATTCCGCAAGTGGATGGGGAGTTCTTATTAAAGGCGATTAAACAGTTGGTGACAATTGAAAAAGATTGGGTTCCGGAAGGTGATGGACAATCGCTTTACATTCGCCCGTTCATTTTTGCATCAGAGGCAGGCCTTGGGGTCCATCCTGCCCATCAATATAAACTTTTGGTCATCACGTCCCCGTCAGGTGCCTATTATGGCGACCAATTGAATCCTGTTAAAATCTACGTAGAAGAGCAGTATGTCCGCGCGGTTCTTGGCGGAGTCGGTCACGTGAAGACTGCCGGCAATTACGCTGCCAGCCTGAAGGCCCAGGAAAAGGCCGAAGCAAACGGCTATGCGCAGATTCTTTGGCTGGATGCAAAGGAAAACAAGTATGTTGAAGAAGTCGGCAGCATGAACATCTTCTTCAAAATAAATGGTGAAGTCGTTACACCTAAGTTAAACGGCAGCATTTTGCCAGGTGTTACCCGTGATTCTGTCATTCAGATTTTAGAACATTGGGGAGAGCCTGTCCGCGAGGAGAGAATTTCAATCGAAGAGGTTTTTGCGGCATATGAGCGTGGAGAACTGGAAGAGGTTTTCGGGGCTGGAACAGCAGCTGTTATCTCTCCTGTAGGCGAATTAACTTGGAACGGCAAAACGATCGTCATAAACGACCGCAAAATTGGGCAAACGTCCCAGCGGCTCTATGATGGCATCACCGGCATTCAACTTGGCAAGCTTGAGGATCCGTTTAACTGGACCGTTAAAGTGAGCGCCGTAGAAGTTTAACCAATAGAAAAGGTGCTTGACCCCCGCCGCGATAACGCACCAGAGGGTCAGGCACCTTTTATTTTACTGACAACTCTCTTATTTTTTCTATCCAATCTTTGAAGCTGCCGAATTCATTGGCATCGAAGCCAAAGTATTCTTTTATGATTTGGATGGTTTCGTTTTCTTTTTCTTGAAAAACCCCATCTGAATAAATCAGTTGCAAGAGTTCTGCTAAAACGATATTTTTGGAGCGTTCAGTTGTAAAAGTTTTTAGAATGTCTTCCATCGGGAGACCTTCGTGACTGTAATCCTCCAGCCCCATTTCCTTTTGAAACTTGCTAAGGATGGAACTTTCAAAAATCGACAAATTCCCATCAATATTGGCAATCATCGCCGCAAGTTCAAGAAATGCCCTTTTCTCCTCAGGCTGAAGTTCTGCTAGAAACATTTATTACATACATCTCCTTATAATCGTATATATTTATATACGTAACATGTCTACAAAAGTTTCATTTTAAACATGCGTTCGTAAAATTGATAAGGATTTTGAACTACCTGGATTTTTTTCCTACAAATCCATACATTCCCATATCATTATCATTTTGCTATAATGATAGTATACCCTATATGCATCCAGAAAAATTCCCTCCAGATAAAGGGTTTTCTTATAAAAATAAAAGGAGGTACCTCGATGTATCGAATCAAAGGGAAAGAAAAAATTTTCGTTTACACAGGTCCTGATGGATCTGGACGAAAAACTATTGCGAAAAACGTCGCTACCGCATTTGACATGGAAACTGTTCTCTCTTACACCACTCGTTCCCCACGGCATTATGAAAAAGACGGCGAAGATTACCACTTCATAAGCGAAGAAACCTTCAAAAATATGCAAGCCCAACAAGTATTTCTCGAAAGTGTCGAGATTGATGGAATCCATTATGGGATCCGTGAACAAGATGTAGTTGAGGCATTTAAAAATCATGATTTCGTTTATTTGACCTTAAATCCCGAAGGCGCTGAAAAGCTGAAAAAAATGTATGGAGATCATGTTGTACGAATTTTTGTGTATGCGGACCGTGATACGGTCATTGAAAGACATAAGAAGCGCCAAGATAGCGAGGAAGTCATCGAACGGCATATGAGCCATTATAACGAAATAATGGGCTATAAAGGCAGCTGTGAACATGCATTTGAAAATTTTGATTCCCCACAGGTCTCTTACCAAGTAAGTGAGCTAATCGAATCCTACCTGGACAGAAATCTCACCGTAACAGATTACTAAACTAATTTGAGGGGTCTATTCCCCGCATAAACTCATTAAAGTATTGGGGCCAGTCCCCGGTGCTTAATGCAGTGATGATAGGCGAACAGTACGCACGGGACTGTTTGCCTATTTGTGTTACTTCATAACACCGGAGTATGGGTCTCCTTCACTGTTTAGGAGTCATAGATTTAGAAGTTACTCCAAAATTGCGGCTTTCCCTGATATCAATACTTTCGTGCATTCCCCTAAAAAACTTGAAAATTACAATTTATACGACTACTCTATTAAAACAAGGAGTGATTTGGCGTGATTAGAAAGCTTACTGAACAGGACCATCAGCAGGTTCTCGCATTTTTAAGTGAGGAACCGTCTATTAATCTATTTATCATTGGGGATATAGAAGCTTTCGGATATTCATCGGAGTTCCAGGAGCTTTGGGCGGAGGTTGATGAACAGAACGCGATTAAAGGAATTCTGCTAAGATATCACCAATCTTTTATTCCGTATGCTAAGGGAGAATTTGATGTGACTGGCTTTGTATCTATTATGAAACAGTATAGCCAGCCTATTTATCTATCCGGTAAGTCTGACATCGTGGAAAAATTCGAAGCTTTTGAGGAACTATCTCTTGGAAAAAAACAAGTAACATTTTTTGCAGAGTGCCTTTCTGACGATTGTCTTGGCGACAATGAGGTTGAGGTTAAAAAGGCGGCCATTGAGGACGTTGATCAAATCATTGAGCTTCGCAGTAGCATTGAGGAATTTCATATTAGAAACGATGCCCGGAAGATGTTAATAAATGCGATGGAATCCAACACAGGAAGAACCTATTATACCTCCCGCCAAGGCGTGATGACTGCTTGTGTTTCAACGACAGCGGAAAATTCCATATCAGCGATGATTGTTGGGGTCTGCACTCGGAATGAAAACCGTCGGCAAGGCCTGGCCACTGCCATTATGGAAAAATTAATCAAGGATGTTCTGGCGGAAGGCAAAACGCTTTGTCTCTTCTATGATAACCCGGCAGCGGGCCGTATTTATAAGCGCCTTGGCTTTAAGGATATCGGGAAGTGGACCATGTATCGCTAAAAGTCTCACAAGAAAAGGAAGGTACCATTTTAATGTCACCTTCCTTTTTCCTATTAATATACTAGTTATAAGCCCTCAATTGTAATGTCCTTCTCTACAGCCACGGACTGCCCACTGCATAAAATTGCCCGCAAGAAAATAAGCTAATATAAGCATCTATATAAAGGGGTTGGAAGCAATGGTCATTTTCAACAAAATCGCCTTATTCTTTGTCATTTTATATTCCGTTTTCACCATCATTAATACCTATTTAGGGGAAACCGAGCGAGCCCAATCCAACGTCATTTACTTCCTAATGAACGGATTTGCCTATATCGTTACCGCACTCGATAAAGAAAAACGGGGTCAGGCTTCAGATGCATTAACTTATTAACGGACTGGATTTTCTAAACTGGTTACAGGTTGGGGACCTGGTCCCCGGCAGGTTAAAGTGTATACCTATTGAAAACTCCAGTACCCGTTTAGCATTTCAAAGATCTGGGTTTGGTTTGTGTTTGATAGGTTTACTATGAATGGGGTTTCCCCTTTCTCTTTTAGCACTTCCGCGGTAATCCCTTCCCCAATAGGTCTGCAAAACAAAAGCTCTGTTCCTGCCAGGGCTATTTTTCTGCATCGGGCATTTAATTCACGGTTGGTAAACTCGGCGCTAATGGGCAGGTTGAGGAGTTTCCCCCAGACTACCAGTGTTTCGTCCAAGTTTTGGACCGCAAAACCAACACTCGCAAACCGGACTGGCCCTGCAGGATGGCGGTCAATAAGGCCTTGCTGGTCAAGTTCTGCCAACCGTTCCTCGTCGGATTTCTCCCATTGAATAAAGAAAGGAAGCCGCAATTCCGACCCAGCAAACTCCGGGAATAGCAGCGACCATTTAATGACCTCGCCGTCACCTCGTACACGCTCTCCTTGAATCGGTCCATAAACTTTGAATCCTTCCTGCTTGAGCTGTTCTGCCAACTTCGCAATTTCGTTTGTGCGGATTGCTATCCTGGCTGGACCTTCCCCATTCCCTTTTGGAAGCTGTTCCACAATGTGCGTAATCAAGCGGTTGGCCTCATGCGTTTCGGCCCACTGCCAATCCTCAATCCCCAAAAACTCTAAGTAACTTAATTCAAAATAGCTTAATGTATTATACGTGCCCCAAGACTCATGGCGGCCGCCAGGTACCACTTTTAAACCTACTCGCTCAAGAGGAGCGATGGCCTCCTCTGGCTTTTTGAAAAACCAAACCAAATGGTCGAAAGATAGTTGCATATGATTTCCCCCTCTTGAAAAATTCATTTCGAGTGTAAATTTAGCTGCCTTTTCCTTACTTAAAGATGGTTATATACCCCCATATGCCTTTTATGAGGACACTTTCACTCGTTTTTTCGCTCGTTGTGTCCTCATAAGCCTTCCATGAGGACACTTTCACTTGTTTTTTCGCTCGTTGTGTCCGCATAAGCCTTCCATGAGGGCACTTTCACTCGATTTTTCACTCGTTGTGTCCTCATGAACCTTTTATGAGGATACTTCCATTAAATTTTTCGAAGTTTTGTACCAAATGAGCATTCATAAGGCATTTCACTCCGTTAATATGCTCGATGAGTCCACATACTGTCGCCTATTGCATTGGATTCATATAATCATTTACCAATATTTGAACCTCTTCACCTTCAGAAATGCCCCCCGGTCTCTCTACTGCACAAACGATTCCCCGCCTTCTGTAACCGACCCGGACAAAACGCGCGGCCAGCTTAGGATGATCTGGAAAATGCTTTTGAATTTCCTCGCCCGGGAAGATGCACGGCAAGTTTTCCCCCATGCAGATCAATCCAGCCCCACTTGGAAACAGAATCCGTGAGCCCAGCGTTAATTTCGTCAATTCCGGAAAGCCTTGCATCAATAGGTTCGCCCCCAGCCATTCCGGCAGAACATGCGGTACCCCTAACTCTTTAGCAATCTCCTTACAGTCTTTCTCTGAAACGACGGTAATCTGCCGGCGGTTCAGAATTTCCGTCCCCCTTGGATACATAGGCTGCCTAGAGTCAGCCGCGCACGTTACCCCGAAGTGACGGTCACCTCTTATACCGCCAAATTCAAGTTGTACCTCCGGAATCCTTCTGGTCACAAACGAACCCGCCTGGTCAGCTATTAATATAGCCTTGATGTTTGCTTTTGCTTTTTCCATATCAAAGTCCCCCCGTAAAAATCCACTAATTCTACTTTACCTTAGGCTGACACTAAATCCAATTTTTACAAACCTCCCATGTTCACACAATTTTTAGATTCTTTTTTTCATAGGTAAGTTATAATACGGATGTCACCCCTAGAATATCTTCTCTAGCCCCTTTCAAAAAAATCCACTAAGAAAGCTGGTTGATTCGTTCTATGAAAAAACAATCTTTATGTCCATGCGGCAGCGGCAAACCTCAGGAGAAATGCTGCGATAATCAGCTGCAATTGAATGTATTTTTACAGCCTTTCGCTAATCCTGAGGAACGGGAAGAATTTTTAACGAACATGGCGATTGGTTCCCAATTTCACTTTCGGCAACGCGGCCACTTTTTCTATTATGGAAAAGACATCCTCTCCTACAAACGTGAACAGCCTGCCAACAAGCTCCGCAATGAATTTCTAGAGGTTTTTTCAAGCTTTATGACCGATACGTTAGAAGATGCATGTCCTCATTCATGGCAAGAATGCGATTCCTCATTCTGGGAAGAATTAATCTTCACTCATTTTCCACATTGTATGAAAATTACGCCACAAGAAAAAGAAACCGAAAAATTCCTGACGCAGTTAAAAAATTTCGTCCGCTGGCTGGATCGAAGGGTTGGCACTTCTTGGTATGGTCTTGTTAACCAATATGCAAATGAGGCCCGCTTCGACCTTAAAACCTGCGAACGCCTGCTGAACAGCCTCTTTATACGCGATTTTCCGCGGCTTCACCACGATGACTTTAATCTCGATTTCGCTATGGAAAAAATCCAGCACAAATTTGATCAGTTTACCGACCGGCGGGACAGCCTTTTCGAAGTAACCAGCAGAATTGAAGATACCATTGTTCTGACTGAATTCAACACAAACCAAACTTATTACATCAAAGGGGTTCCATGCCATTTGGCGAAACCCGGACTGATCATGAGCGGTGCCGTCGGCCGGAAAAAAGGAGAAAAAGCTTGGGATTGGTTTCAAACAGATGGGATTTATCCGAATAGAGCAAGGAAATACATGAGGCTGAACATCCCCGAACAAGAGCCGGCAAATGTTTAAACACGTTCATGCAATAAAGAGCCTCTTCCTTCATTTTGAAGCAGAAAAATATTATACTCTTCCTAATAATAAGATCGATGGAGAGTGTCTGACACCTTGACTAATATCAAAGATTTAGCAAAAATGGCCGGCGTTTCCGTCACGACAGTATCGCGGGTGATCAATAATCACCCTTATGTCAAAGAGGAAAAGCGCAAGGCAGTACTCGATGCCATTAAGCAAAGCAATTACCAGCCAAATATTAATGCGGTTCATTTAAGCATGGGGAAAACCTTCCTTGTCGGTGTGGTGGTTCCATACATTGACCACCCCTATTTTGCTTTATTAATAAAAGGGATCTCCCATGAAGCATTAGCTCACAATTATAATCTCGTTCTTTTTCAATCCAGTTATAAGGAAGAAAGAGAATTAGACGCCTTGCAGATCTTAAAGCAAAAACAAATTGATGCCTTAATCATTTGTTCGAGAGCAAGCAGCTGGCAGTTGATTGAGGAGTATCTACCCTATGGGCCGATTATTTTGTGTGAAGATACTAGAGGAAAAAATGTGCCGTCTACCTTTGTAGATCACTATCAAACCTTTATCTATGCACTGGAATATTTACTTCAAAAAGGGCATAGAAAAGTTGGTTATTCCATCGGGAGAACAACTGGAACGAACAGTAAGTTCAGAGAACTGGCCTATAAAGATTTTCTAAAAAAAAATCATTTGCCATATGACCCTGCTTTCGTATTTAATAACTGTCTTTATTTTGAGGATGGAGAACGAGTCGTGGAAAAGATTATTGAAATGCCGGAACCTCCGACTGCTTTGCTGGTGACAAATGATGATGTCGCAGCCGGAATCGTCACCTGTGCAAGGAATCGGCAAATTTCCATTCCTAATGACCTGGCGCTAATTGGCTTTAATAACCAGCCGATTGCTCAAGTCATGGACATTACGACGATTGAAATCCCGCTTGTTGAAATTGGTATAAATCTATTTCTTCAAGGAATCGAGGAAAATCAGGAAATTTCTTATCAGGAGATTCCTGTTAGATTGATTGAACGCGGTACAGTCTAATCTAAAGCTTGCAGTCAGTTGATACGCTGCACCCATTAATAAAAATTGTATCAATCTCCTTGACCTGAAACGCGTTTCATACGATATTCTAATTTTTGAAATCCTGCAGCACCTAAGCCGGCGTGATTGAATTCTCAAGCGTAACGGCGGGCTGCAGGCAGCTTTGCTGGAAGCAAGCTCCACCCTTGTCATTGGCATTTTCTGTGTTATAATATTTCCCGGCATAAGTTGATTCATAGAATTCTAACTTGATGCGGGCGGGAGAGGGACACACTAGAAAGTGTGATAAGAAAATGAAGGGAGTTTTTAAACTTAGCGAGCACGGAACGAGCTTTAAGAAGGAGATTATTGCGGGAGTTACTGCGTTCTTTTCTATTGTGTATATTATCGCTGTCAATGGAAGTATCCTGCAGGATGCAGGCATACCGCTTGAGGCCGGAATTATCGCAACCGTACTATCTTCACTGATTGGCTGCTTGCTTGTGGCATTTGTTGCCAACGCACCATTAATTATCGTCCCAGGAATGGGGATTAATGCTTTATTCACCTACACAATTGTCGGTACGATGGGGCTGGACTACAAGGAAGCACTGGCAGCCGTTGTCGTGTCAGGCATTCTCTTTGTGATTGTGGCTTTCACGAAATTATCGGGCATCATCACTAGAGCGATTCCGTCATCTTTAAAGGAATCCATTTCAGTCGGAATTGGCTTATTTATTGCTTTTATCGGCCTGCAAAAAAGCGGCTTCATTGTCGGGAATCCCACGAACTTTGTGGCGCTCGGCGATTTGGCGACCCCAATAGTAATGGCATCGATTATTAATCTAATTATCACGTTATTTTTGTTTTTAAAGAAAGTACCGGGGAATTTCCTGATCAGTATTATTTTAGGAACACTGGTGTCTTATCTTTTCGGATTGGTAGACTTTTCGAAACCACACACCAGTTTCATTTCCTTTGCGGACTATAAAAACGTCTTCCTAAGTGCCGACTTTGGAAATATTACCACAATTCCGTTCTGGACAGCGGCTTTTTCACTAGTATTGGTGCTTGTTTTTGAAAATATCGGCCTGCTTCATTCCCAGGTGGATGGAATGCTCAAAACACCCGAAAAGAACGGAAAATCTTTAAAGGCCATTTCCATTTCTACCATTGTTTGTGGACTATTCGGCACAAGCCCATCCGTTTCAACGGTCGAAACAGCGGCAGGAATAACAGCAGGGGGACGAACTGGTTTGACCTCGATTATCACGGGGCTTCTTTTCCTTGCATCGCTTTTCTTCATGCCGTTCATCAAACTGGTTCCAGCAACAGCTATCGCACCTATCCTGATTATTATCGGGGGATTAATGCTGACCAATATCGTGAATATCGATTTCACTGACTTCACGGAAGCCTTTCCGGCATTTCTGGTAATCATCATGATTCCCTTAACCTATAGCATTGTTGATGGAGTTGCCTTCGGGTTTATAGCCTATCCGCTGGTAAAGTTGTTTACCCACAAGAAGCATCAGCTTTCCTTATCAATCTATATTATTTCGATTCTTTTCTTGACGAACTTTTTACTGCACTCAATTGGTTAACAGCAAGTGCGATTAATATACACAAAAAGCAGAATGCCAGCCATCGTCATTCTGCTTTTTTACTCTTATATCCAACTTCTATTAATTTACTCTACAAAACTTTAAAACGGAAAAAAAGGCACCTTTTATTTGAAGTGCCTCTAATAGAAAAAGACGGGTTCTTCAATCTATGTAAGAATGTCACAAAGTCGCAGCTCTTAACCACTATCATTTATCGACAAAACTTACAAGCCTCAAATGTAACGCCGTCATTAACGTTGAGTTACTGACTGGACTGCTGCTGAATAATTTATTGAAGTACGTTGTAGTTGTTGGTGCTGAATCTTGATTCCGCCGGCAAATGTATTATCATATTGAATTCCGGAAGTATGATCCACTTGGTTTTGGACCACATGTGTTGGCTCTTGAGTTGATGTCTGTTGAGCCGTGGTTCCATTAACAGTAGTAGTAGAAGTTGGGCTTGTAAGAGTTAAGTTTGAGTTACTAATCTGAGTGAATGTAGATGGACTACTAACTTTCCCAGCTTGGAATTGATAGCCGGTAACAGAAGCACCTTGTCCATTTGAAGTTTGATTGGAAGCCGCGCTTCCCACACCAAATTTGCTGCTTGCTGGCCCCGATTGATTTGATGCAGCTGAAGCTCCTCCTACTGCAACACTCATAGCTACAACGGAGACTGCCAATAATGAACCAATACCTTTTTTAATCATCTTCTTGCCCCTCTCATGATTACTAGAATAAAATAAGCTACATTCCTTACACAATTCTAAATTCAGCTCCATCCAGCAAAACCAGATGGAGCTGAATTCAACGGAAGGTAGTAATTAGTTTCCTGTTTGTGATTGCACAACAGTTGAGCTAGAAGATTGGCTTTGTGAAATACTATTGCCAAACGCAGCTGCTAATTGGCTGGATGCATTGCTGGAAGCTTGAGTTTGAGTAGCATTACCAGCTGCACCTTGAACCTGTTGTGTTTCATTTGTTGTAGCTTGTGCTTGAACGTTATTCTTACCGGCTGCAACTGCACCTTGCTCTGTATTGTTTGTAGCAGCTTGATCTTGATCAGCGCCTTCTGAACCTGACTGAGTTTGCTCAGTCCCATTGGCGGCAACCTGTACTTGAGCATTGTTCTTGCCGTCAGCATCGGCTCCTTGATTTGTTACATTTGTAGAAGATTGTTCTTGATCAGCACATTCTCCAGCTTGTGATTGATCAGTTCCATTTAAGGATACCTGTGCTTGGTCATTGCCCTTTCCTTCAGAAACCGCACCTTGTTCAGTTGAGTTTGATGAAGATTGCTCTTGAGTTGCATGCTCCCCTTCTTGACCTTGGACAGTTCCATTTGCTGATACTTGAACTTGATCATTGTATTTACCATCAGTATCAGCTGCTTGTTCTGTTTCATTTGAAGAAGATTGAGATTGTTCCGCACCAGAACCACCTGCTTGGCCTTGAAGAGTTCCGTTTGCAGCCACTTGAACTTGGTCATTAGACTTTCCATCTGCAGCTGCTACTTGTCCTGTGCCATTTTCAGAAGATTGTTCTTGTGCAATTCCTACGCCCACAGCTGCTTGGCCTTGAGCAGTTCCATCTGCTGAAACCTGAGTTTGGTCATTGTTATACCCATCTGCAATCGCACCTTGATAGGTTCCATTTTCAGAAGACTGGGATTGACCAATTAATGCACCAGCTGCTAATTGGCCTTGTAATGTACCAGACAACACGTCTTGGTCTTGGTCGTTTGCAACACCATCAGCATTAGCAAGCTGCTGTGAATCATTGCTTGACTCTTGAGATTGGCCGATAAGCAGACCTAATCCAGCTTGACCTTGAGCTGTAACAGTTGTTACATCTTGGTCTTGATCGTTAAAGTAACCGTAAGCTGATTGGCCTTGATCAGACACATTATCGGAGGATTGTGTTTGGCCAATCAATGCTCCTAATGCAAATTGGCCTTGAAGATTTGTATTGTCATAGTCTTGAGATTGGCTATTGCCTACCCCAACCACATCCTGAGTTTGAACGGCACCATTACTTGCCTCTTGGTTTTGACCAATCAGGATACCAAGGCCCAATTGTCCTTGAAGGTTAGTGTTATCTCCCGCCTGATCTTGGTCATTATATTTTCCAGTAGATTGTTGAGTCTGAAGGCCAAGGTTGCTAGAATCTTGATTTTGGCCAATCAGAACGCCCAAAGCACCTTGTAATTGCCCAGCAGTATTATTTGATGATTGTGTTTGAAGTGATCCTTTATCAAAAAGGACACTTTGAGTTTGGGAAGAACCATTTACAGAACCTTGATTTTGACCAATCAATACCCCTGCTGCTCCCTGAAGCTGAACAGTTGCTTTTGAAGCATTTTGATATTGACTTGATTTTTTGGAGAACAACTCATTTTGGAACTGACCAGTAATGTCAGCAGCGTTTTGATTTTGGCCGATAAGGGCTCCAATTGCAGCATGATCAGCATATCGGTTGGAATCTTGACTTTGGTTTTGATTAACACTACCATAATGCGCAAAAGCAGAGGTAGAACCTAGTAATGTCCCTGCTACTACTCCTACTCCCAAGATTTTTTTCCAGTTAAGAACATTTTTTACCTTTTTATAATTTTCCAATTGCCTTACCTCCACTAAAAAAATTGGGAATTGTTAATTCCTGAGATAAGTATACGATGGCTCCCATATATTAGGAAAACGCTAAATTCGGCGATTTTTTCCATATAAAGAACGTTTATTGTTCTTTATTGAGCATTTGCTCCGTTTTTCTCATTTTTTTATTTTTTAACGAACAAATACTAGTTCTATAAAGAACAATATCCTCTCAATCTCTCTAGAAATCAACCTATAGAGGGGGTAATAATAGTATAGATAACCCTGCAAACAATATTCTCAATAACGAACAACACACAAAAAAACAACGTTAATGAAGAAGGAACTCCATTAACGTTGTTGTATAGCTGGAAATGATTTAATTAGAAAGCCGCCTTTCTATTCCGGGCTTTCTAGCTATACCTGCCTTATTTTCAATATTCCCCTTTAAACTAAACAGTTTATTAAGCAGGCCTAAAATACTTAAAAAAATGAATAACAGGGACAGTCCCCACCACGCATATGTCAATTGGTCTCTTGTCTTTTCAATTTTAGCAGGGTCTTTATCCTGAGAAGCGGGCTTTTCAAGTCCATAATAGTTGGATTTTCCATCAATACCATAAAGGACCGTCCAGCTCTCATTTGCCCAATTATCTTTTTTATGTTTAAGGACGATATTGGTGTCTTGATCCTTAATAGTTTGTTCAGGTCCATCCGACCAGCGCTGTGACCATGCAAAAAATAAAGCGATGGTTATGGTGATGCAGACAGCAATAAAAAAATTACTTTTCATTATGATTGCTCCTTACTTATAAATTCATTTTTGCATAAAACAAAACCCATATAGAATGCTTCTATATAGGTTTTGTTTTTTCAATGTGTTTAATTATTGATTAAGTCTTCTCCGCGCTACAACAAACAAGCTGCCGGCTAAAACTAATATTCCGCCATACAGAAGGAAATTATAATTGGCTGTTGCAGTCACCGGAAGTGTATGCCCTTTTACGGCTGGTGCAGCTGCTGCGGTTTTGCTCACAGCAGGCTGTGCACTTACAGTTTGCTCATTATTAGGAACTGGTGTCTGCTGGCTGCTACCATCTGTAGATGGTGTGACAGGTGCAGTACCTTCATTCCAGTCTTGCGGCAGTGTCCCAGGATTTTCATTTTCACTTGCCGGAGGTGTTGCAGGAGTACCTCCATTATTACCATCTTCAGGCGGGTTCTCATCTCCCCCCGGCGGCTGGGTTCCTGGGTTTTCACTTCCATCCGTTGGCGGATTCTCTGGCTGACCGCCATTGTCGGGATTGGGCTTCTCCTCGACTTGATTATTGATGATACTGGAGAAGAAACTAAGTCCCAGAAAACTGCTCATTGTTGCTTCGAATCGCTGGAGTTCTTTGCTAAAGGTAACCATTGCAGTATTTTCGACTGCAAGTGTCCCCCAGTCAAAAGTCTTTTCATATTTATGTTGTGTTGGTTCTTCTTTCATTCCATCTACATCGTACATATGGGCATAAGAATCAACCAGCCTGCCGTTCACAAAAATTTCTTGAAAGACTTTTACCATACTGCTTACTGAGTCTTTAACGATTTCAATATAATTTTTTGTTGTAACATTTACACCTGTTTCAACCACAATTTGTTTTACAGTATCTAAGATTGAACTCTTTACCTCAGCTTCCTGGGTTTGTTCTATCTTTGCGGAACCCGTGGTACTTAAATATTGATGTTGTTGTGCCTCTATTGTTGTTTTCTGCTTCTGCTCGTCCACCTTTGAATCAAGCTGCTGTCTTTGCTCCACCGTTAATTCCGTGGACTGTTCCTGTTCAAATTCAGCTTGGTCATCTGCACTGATGGACTGTGATTGGCTGGTTGATGCATTTGTTCCTTGATTTTGCGTTTTAGTATCTCCCAGTTGGACAGTAGCTTCTTGGCTTTGCTCAGATGTAACTTCCATCCCTTGTTTTTGCTCAGCTTCTGTTTTTTCCGATGATTCACCTGTTTGCAGCTGACCCGCCTCTAGTTTGGTTGTCTGGCTCTGGTCTGCCTCACCTTGAACATCACTTTCGATTTTCCCTTCACAGAAGGCAGATGCGTTAACCGTTTGTTCTTGGCATACTGTACCATTGGCACTTTGATCTTGGACAACATTTACTGCTCCTGTTACATCCTGGTCTTGGGTTCCTGATCTATCAGTTGATTGATCCTGATTGATAATTTTATCATCCGAGGAAGTGTTTATCTCCTGACCCAAGCCAGCCTCAACCTGATTCCCCTCAACAGCACTTGATTGCTCTTTAGGCATCACAGCTTCCTCAGCAGTATTGGCATCCCCTGCTTTGTCTGTTGAATCCAGGTTCGGTATGTTAGCTGTTTCATTTAAACTATCAGCTATATTTCCATCAGCCTGGACAACTGCTTCTGGATGAGGTATAACAGTTTCTGCAGCCTCCACGTTGATCATGTTTAAGCCCAATGTTGAAGAATTCAACAATAAGCAGGCTAGTATTAACTTTTTAAACATCCCTTTCCCCCCTTCAGTTATATATATCACTTCGATACGTTCATTATATTGAACAATATAGCAGAAAGAAAAGCCAATTTTCGACCATATTTCTCGATAAAGAACAGTTTTTGTTCCCTTTAATGTGTTTTTCTCCTGTTTTCTTAGTTTTTCACTATTTTGAACAAAACGTCTAGTATAATGAACAAGCGACATAAAAAAATGACTGCCGAACCAATTTCGACAGTCATTTTTAATGAACTTTTATAATTTTATGCTTCCACTACATTAGGCTGCTGATAAACTTCGTTTTCGAATTCACCGGTTGCCTTACTTGTTAACACACCAGCAGTCATTGCGCCGCTAACGTTAAGGGCAGTACGGCCCATGTCAATCAGAGGCTCAACAGAGATAAGGAGACCAACAATTGCAACTGGCAGGTTCAAGACTGATAAAACGATCAAAGCTGCGAAGGTTGCCCCGCCCCCTACACCTGCAACACCGAATGAACTGATGGCAACTACGACAATAAGGGTCAGGATAAACGAGATACTTGTTGGATCAATACCTGCTGTTGGCGCAACCATGACAGCCAGCATCGCTGGATAAATCCCAGCACAGCCATTTTGTCCGATGGAAAGTCCAAAAGAACCGGCAAAGTTGGCAATCCCCTCAGACACGCCAAAGTCTTTCGTTTGCGTCTTAATGGTCAATGGCAATGTTCCTGCACTAGAACGTGACGAAAAAGCGAACGTTAATGTTGGCATTCCTTTTTTCACGTAGTTTACAGGGTTTAATTTTGCAAATGTTAAAAGTAATAAATGTACAATAAACATCAAGATAAGTGCTACGTAAGAAGCGACGACAAATTTTCCTAATTTTACAATCGCGTCGTAATCACTAGTAGCTGCCACCTTTGTAATGATGGCCAAAATACCATATGGCGTTAATCTTAGAATGAGTGTAACTACCCTCATTGTGATGGAATATAACGTATCGATTATTTTTGCAAAAAACTCAGCTTTCTCAGGTTCTTTACGTTTTACCCCAAGATATGCAACGCCGATAAATGCAGCAAAAATAACTACTGCAATCGTTGATGTTGGACGAGCGCCCGTTAGATCTAGAAACGGATTGCTTGGAATAAGTTCAACAATTTGCTGTGGCAAGGTCATCGTTTCAACACCAGCCACTTTTTCTTTCAATAGCTCGTTTCGGGCGTTTTCTGCATCCCCTGCTGTTAACTGGATACCATCAAGTCCGAATCCAAGTGCAGATCCAATACCGATGGCAGCAGAAACGGCCGTGGTCCCAAGAAGGATGGCAATGACGAGAAAACTTATTTTCCCAATATTTTTAGTTAGCTTTAACTTTGTAAAAGCCCCGACAATCGATACGAACACCAATGGCATAACAACCATTTGCAGCAGTTTGACATAACCGCCGCCGACAATGTTAAACCAGTTAATCGACTGTGTTGTTACTTCATGTGTTCCACCGTAGATAAGATGAATGATAAATCCAAATACAAGACCTAAACCAAGTCCGGTAAACACACGTTTTGAAAAGGAAACATGCTTTTTTTGCATCATGAATAAGCCGAACATCAGTAACAGAAGAACGACAACGTTCACGATAATTAATATGTTATTCATTTCATAACCTCCTAATTAATACTTTCAAAGTTTAATATATAAAATCCTATGAGTCAAGTCGGAATTACTAACACCTTAAAACAATTAAGTTTTCACTTTAATCATTCTATTAATAAGGGGCACCCTCCTTATTAACGAAGGGCGCCCTCAGCACGAATTTTATTATATTAGTATAATTTAATTGTTTTTAATCGGAGACTTCTAAAGATCATATTAATAACAAACTACGCCCTCCCCTTGCTCAAATCCCTCCTGAAGGTAAAGGGCTTTTGCCCGCTTATTCTCCCCATTAATTTTCGACCTATTCCCTGCTCACTCCTTCTTCTCTCCTCATGTTGGGCCCAAAACTTCCCCTGTTCAGGAATAAGGCACAAGAACCGCCCCATCCCTCCAAATCAAAGGGCACCCCCTAATCGCTAGAAGGTGCCTCTTATCCTTTCAATCTTGTCGATAAATATTAATTTCATTGAGGTTGCGATAGATTTGCACTTTGCAGTCTGTACGTTTCTAATTCGAAAATTTTCATTTTTATGCGTTCAAGACATTGCTGAACATTATGCTCTTTTATATACTCTCCCTCAGCATTACATATATTGGATTCTATCAAGACATATCCATTGTGGAGCTGTACTGCTACAATCGTACATTTCCCAAATAGTTCCATTACCTCTATTTTGGATTTTTCAAGGACAGTTTCAGCTTCCATTCGGGATAATTGGCTGGACCATTCATGTCCCTTTGCTTTCATATAGTCATCTACAGTGTACGATGCAGGTTCAAACGCCATCTGAAACGCCTGCTGCGTGGTTTCAATTACCTCATTGGTAAATAAATTTCGAATCTTTACCATTCCGTTAACCGTCATTTCCAATAATTCCACTTTACTTGACGAGCCCTTAACCTGATATACCCTCATTGTTGTTTTCCCTCCGTAGAAAATAAAGCTTATCTTTTTAACATAGCTTATTCAAACATTTGCCAAGCGGTGAAGCTTGCCCACCAAGTTTTCTTATTGATTACTAAAAAATTTCAGCCGGACTCGATTGGTTCGTGTACAGTACAAAAATAACCCTATTTGACCCAACTGCCTCTTATTTGGCAAGTAAGCAGAAATCTATTAAGATGTAATAAGTATTTTATTGCCTTGCCTGAAAAAGCAGCTGGACTCCGGATCAGAAATCCGGCCCAAAAAGATTGGAGGACTCAAGCAAATGAATGTTGCAACAATTGGAACGGGGCCGATAGTGGATACCTTCCTTTCAGCATTAAGTCATATCGAAGATGCCCTATGCGTAGCTATGTATTCCCGAAAACAGGAAAACGCTCAACCGTTGGCAGAAAAATACCAAATAAATGCCATCTACACCGATTTAGAGGAGATGTACCAGAATCGTGACATCGACTTTATTTATCTGGCCTCACCTAACAGTTTACATTATGAACTGGCTTACCGTGCGCTTGAGAATGGAAAGCATGTCATATGCGAGAAACCGTTCACTTCCACTGTTCAAGAATTGGAAAGCTTAATGTCACTCGCCAAACAAAAGAATTTAATGCTGTTTGAGGCCATCACAACCATTCACCTGCCCAACTATCAACTCATTAAAAATAACCTGCCAAGCCTGGGGCAAATAAGAGTGATCCAGTGTAACTACAGCCAATACTCAGGCAGGTACGATGCCCTGCTTGCCGGGGAGACACCGAATATATTTAATCCGAAATTTTCCGGCGGCGCTCTTGTTGACATCAACATTTACAACCTACATTTTGTGATGAACCTGTTTGGCACACCGGAATACGTCCGCTATACAGCCAATAAGCACCCGAACGGAATCGACACCTCTGGCGTTCTTGTCTTGAAATATCCTGATTTTATCGCCGAGTGCGTAGGAAGTAAGGATACACACGGCCTGAACTTTGTCCTTATCCAAGGTGAAAAAGGATATATTCATGTTGAAAACGGGGCAAACGGCTGTCAAAATGTCATCTTACATACTGATGGAACAACCGTCACCTTAAACAATCAGACAACCACAAACAGACTTTATTATGAACTGCTGACCTTCAAGGAAATATATAAAAATGAGGATTTTGCTCACTGCTATAAATTACTCGATCACAGTTACTCAGTCATGAAGATGCTCGTTGCAGCTAGAAAGGACGCCGGCATCGTTTTCCCAGCCGACCAGCCATAATTTAGAAAAGGAGCCACTAAAGTGAACTACACCTCAAAATTTTAGACTGTGTCTAAAATTTCGGGTGCAGTTCGAGTCGGCTCTTTTTTTAATAGAAAAAAGGAAATTTTTGCTATACTATGTAAATGAGGAAAAACCGAGATAAGCTGGTGATGCCAATGTTTAAACTCTTATTGATTGAAGACGATGCCACATTATTCAATGAAGTGAAGGAACGGCTGAGCGGCTGGTCCTATGACGTGTATGGAATTACAGATTTTGCCCAAGTCATGCAGGAATTTACGTCTCTCAAGCCTGATTTGGTCATCATTGATATCCAGCTGCCTAAATTTGACGGTTTCCATTGGTGCCGGATGATTCGTTCCCACTCGAGTGTGCCGATTTTATTTTTATCGTCACGGGACCATCCTTCCGACATGGTGATGGCGATGCAACTTGGCGCGGATGACTTCATCCAAAAACCCTTTCATTTCGAAGTCCTGATTGCAAAAATTCAAGCGATGCTGCGCCGAGTATATGATTACAGCAGTGACAGCCAACTCGAACTGAAAACATGGTGCGGGGCAACAGTGGATTATCAAAAAAATTCAGTTGCTAACAACGCAGGTTCAATCGAGTTGACCAAGAATGAAATGTTTATCCTGAGGGAGCTTATTAATCAAAAGAATAAAATCGTGACGCGCGAAGCGTTAATCAAGAGCTTGTGGGACGACGAACGGTTTGTCAGTGATAATACCCTGACGGTGAACGTCAACCGGCTCCGCAAAAAACTCGATGAGATTGGTATCGGGCACTTTATCGAAACGAAAGTGGGACAAGGCTATATAGCGGTCGATGAGGCGCAGCTGACATGATAAAAAATTTTTTAAAAGAACGGCGGAGCTGGATTCTGCTCATTTTATCCTTAAAACTTCTCATTGTTTTTATCGCCTGCATTGATTCTGCTATCCCGTTTTTGCCTGTCCTATATATGATTTTTCTATCTCTCATTATCTTTGCGATTTTCCTAATCGTTCGTTACCACAAGGAGACGAACTTCTATAAAGGATTGGAGGATTGGGAAAGCAGCCTTGATCTAACTTGCCTGCCAAAAGCCATAAGCCCTTTTGAAAAAATTATTGAAAGAAGCGTCATCGGCCAAACCGAATCACTCAAAATAGAGGCTTCTGCTAATCGGACGATGCTTGAGCAGGAAAAGGATGAGCTATTATCGTGGATACACGAGGTGAAAACACCGCTGACAGCTATGTCTTTAATGATTGACCGCATGGAGGATAGCAAGCTGCGGGCAAACCTAAAGTTCGAGTGGCTGCGAATTCATCTGCTGCTTGACCAGCAGCTTCACCAAAAGCGGATACCATTCATGGAAAATGACTTATATATCGAAAAAACAGATTTAAAAGCGATTATTTATTCAGAGATTAAGACGCTGCGATCATGGTGTATGCAAAAGGGGATCGGTTTTGACGTAGATCTGGACAACATCGAGGTAATAACGGATGCCAAATGGCTGGCGTTTATTCTTAGACAGCTGTTAACCAACGCTGTTAAATACAGTGAGGCGTCGGATATTCTGATAAAAAGCGGGCATCGTGATGGACGGACCATTCTTGAACTCACCGATTTCGGTCGAGGCATTGACCCGCGGGATCTGCCCCGCATTTTTGACAAGGGTTTCACCTCTACCGCCAAACATCAAGACAGCGCGGCTACCGGCATGGGGCTTTATCTTGCAAAAAAAGCATCCCAGCCGCTATTCATCCATATTGAGGTGGAATCCAAGCTAGGAGAAGGTACGACATTTACGCTAATTTTTCCAAAAAGAAATGAATTCCACCATATTTCAGGCATGTGACAACATTGTCACATGCTTTGCCGCATTTGTTCGACGAAACGAAGGAAGTAATCCACACGCACCTTTATACTAAAGCTATCGAAATAAGGAGTGTGCTGAAATGCCAATTTTAGATGCTAGTAAAATTTATAAAAGCTACGGCAACAAGTGGAATAAACAGGACGTTTTAAAAGGACTTGATTTAATTATTGAAAAAGGAGAATTTGTCAGCATCATGGGTGCCTCAGGCTCCGGAAAAACAACGCTGCTGAATGTCCTTTCTTCAATTGACAATGCCAGTAACGGTTCAATCAAAATTGAAGGAAACGAAATCACTCGAATGAAAGAAAAACAGCTGGCTGAGTTTCGGAAACATCATTTAGGGTTTATTTTTCAAGAATATAACCTTTTAGATACATTGACGGTAAAAGAAAACATTCTCCTGCCGCTGTCCATCACGAAAATGCCGAAAAAAGAAGCGGACAAAAAATTTGCCGAAGTTGCTGAAGAACTCGGTATTTACGAGCTCAAGGACAAATATCCAAACGAAATTTCTGGCGGACAAAAACAGCGGACTTCTGCTGCAAGGGCGTTTATCCATGAACCAAGCATTATTTTTGCGGACGAACCGACGGGTGCTCTCGACTCAAAGTCGGCATCGGACCTATTAAACAAGCTTAGCGGATTAAATCAACGGCGTAATGCGACGATTGTGATGGTCACCCATGATCCTGTTGCCGCCAGCTTTAGCAGCCGGGTCATTTTCATCAAGGACGGGCAGATTTACACCCAGTTAAATAAGGGCGAACAGCCCCGGCAGGACTTCTTTCAAGACATTATGAAAACACAAGCAGTGTTGGGCGGTGTTCAATATGAACATTAATCACCTGATCCTTCGCAACCTGAAAAAGAACTTGAAAAATTACTTCTTGTACGTGTTTGCGTTGGTCTTTAGTGTCGCACTTTACTTCGCTTTCGTCACACTGCAGTATGACCCGGCGATGACGGAAGCAAAAGGGACCATTAAAGGGGCCGCTGCCATTCGAACCGCTTCGCTCCTGCTTGTAGCAATAGTCTCGATCTTTTTGCTGTATGCCAATAACATTTTCATCAAACGGCGGAGCAAAGAAATCGGCTTGTTCCAATTAATCGGGATGACCAAAGCCCGGATTTTCCGGATTCTTAGCGCCGAAAACTTTATTCTTTACTTCGGCTCCCTAGTGATTGGCATCTTTCTCGGGTTTTCTGTGTCACGGCTAATTTTGATGATTTTATTTAAAATTACCGGCGTTGATGCAGTAGCCAGCCTTCATTTCTCATCACAGGCACTTGTACAAACTATGATTGTGTTTATTGTGATTTACCTGTCTATCATATTGATGAACTATTTATTTATTAAACGCCAAAGCATTTTGGCTTTGTTTAGAGTCATTTCATCGACAGAGGGCAAAGTGAAAAAACTATCAATGTTTCAAAACGTTATTGGGATTCTTGGATTAGTGCTGATTGCAACAGGCTATTATGTTTCTTCCAAGCTGTTCGGCGGAGACTTTACCACCATGCCGGCATTATTTGCGGCGATGACGGGAATTCTCGGATCGGTTATTATCGGAACATATTTGTTTTATAAGGGTTCAGTCAGTTTCATTTTCCAAATCATCCGCAAACGGAAAGACGGCTACTTATCCATTAATGAAGTGATGTCGCTGTCCTCCATCATGTTCCGAATGAAATCAAACGCTATGTTATTAACGATTATCACGACTGTATCGGCGCTTGCAATCGGTCTATTATCATTATGCTATATCTCCTATTATTCCGTTGATAAAACAGCCCAAAATAATGTGGCCGCTGACTTTGCTTTTATTACTGAAGGGGCTGCAGCGAAGTTTGAGACCGCCCTGGACAATGCAGGAATCAATTTTCATGAAAAACGTATTGAGGTTATTCAGGTCAGCGCCAACTTGAAACCAATCCTAGAACGGAATTTGGAAGGAATGATGGTTGACCCTTCTGACATGCCTATGTCGGTCATCAGCGACATATCTGTAAAAAATGTTGATGCAGCACCTGGTGAAACTATTTTTACCGGCTATAGTGATTTGCTGCAGAAGTTTATGAGCTTAAAGGATTCAGGAACGATTGAATTTAAGGGGCTGCATCAAGTGATTCCGTTAAAATATTCAGGACTGAAAAAGGAGTTCGTTATTTCATGGTACTTCACAGCTGGCGGTTCACCAACTGCCATTGTTGACGATGCCGTTTTTCAGCGACTGAAACAGGATTTAGATCCAAAGGTTCAACAAGAATCGTCCCTTTTTATCGGTATTAATTTGAAAAATAAGGAGCAGCTTGAACAAGCCAATAAGATTTTCACTGGCTTGCATTTTAGCAGCGAGAATGGGAATGATTCCCGCCTTGACCTGATCAAAGAGCAGAAAAAGAACATGGGGCTGGCCATGTTTATTGTTGGCTTCCTTGGGTTAACCTTCCTGATTACTTCCGGCTGTATTCTTTATTTTAAGCAGATGGGAGAAAGTGAAGAGGAAAAGCCAAATTATACGATTTTACGAAAACTTGGTTTTACCCAAGGGGATTTGTTAAGAGGAATTCAAGGAAAGCAGCTTTTCAGCTTTGGCATTCCGTTAGCGATTGGCCTGGCACACGGTTATTTTGCTGTCCAATCCGGTTGGTTTTTGTTTGGTGCAGAGGTTTGGACACCGATGCTGGTTGTCATGCTGTTGTATGCAGCGCTCTATTCCATTTTTGGTGTCCTCTCAGTTGCATACTACAAAAAGGTGATAAACGAAGCACTATAAAAAAATGGCCTCAGCCTTATTGGCGGGGCCATTTTGCATATGTTTACTTAGACTTCGACCTTCGGTACAAAGATTTTTTCGTGCTGATAGTCTCCATCCACTTCATCAATCTTGGTGACAGATGCATTTTCAATCGGCTTGAAGTTTAATAACTCATCAACCGGCGTCTCCATCAGGAATGCCAGCAGCATATGAATAAAGGCGGCATGTGTAACAATCACGAGATTGTCATAACGCTGCTGCCGCTTCAGCCGGTCAACCACCGTATTCATAAACATGGTTGCACGCAAGTATACATCGGCTAGAGACTCCCCATTTTGAAAACGGAAATAAAATTGTCCCGCTGCTTTATATTCCTTCTTTGCCTCAGGGGTGCGGTTGTTGAAATCATATAGATTACCAAGCTCCCATTCTCTTATTAGCGGGTTCTCCAAAAATGGAACTTCCCCCGGCAACAATGAATGAATGGCTTGGGCGGTTTGTTTCGTCCGTAAATAGGGTGAGCTGTAAAGAACGGTTTTGCCTTCGATGATTGTTTTGAGGTAATCGGCTGTCACTTGTGCTTGCTTGAGACCAAGCTCGGTCAAACTATGCTGGGAATCGTGCGTATGTGACATCACGGTCCGGTCAACGTTGTGCTCAGATTCACCGTGACGGATAACATAAATGTTCAAAATCTCCACTCCTTGTTTATCTTTTCTTGTTGGCCTTTTTGATCATTTTTTTTATAATCTTAATTTGGCCTCGATGGTTCAGTTCGTCTTCGAAAACATAGTGACTCCATCTTTTTTTTCAAATCAGCTTTCCATCGCTGCTCGAAAAATCATACTTTCTATTATTCGATATATATTATTGGATTTCCTTTTAATTTTCTGAAAAATAAAGAGGCACTCCGAATCAACGGACGTGCCCCTTGTACTTGAGTAAACTAGTTTAACTATTTTAGATCACTGCATTATATGAATCATCCTTTCGCTTCTTTCTTTTTTCCGCACCAAGAACTTTGACAGATAGATAGATACCAGATCCCGTCAGGAACATCATCGCAATCGCGGTTAGGTCAATTAACCACTTTACATCGGTATTTCCGATTCGACCTTCGTGAAGTCCCCTAATGATGCCCATAGCAGAAGTTTGGCCTGCACCTTCACCACGGAACCCCCTCGTGAAGTTTCCGTTCGCGCCAAATTCACCGTTAGGTCCCTGGAACTGGCCGTTTCCGTTCTGGCCTTGCATTTGCCGATTAAACTGTCCTTGATTCTGTCCAGCTGTCTCGCCCGTGCCGCCCATTCCACCTTGTCTAAATTGCCCAGGCTGGAAATTACCCCGTTCTCCCATCTGTGTCTGACCGATTAACCACGGTTCATTCATGAGCAGTCCTGTGAGTGACTCCATAAAGATTAGAATAGAGGCAATTAAGCCTATCCATAAATGGGCTTTTCTCATTTTTTTCATTGTTTTGGTCTCCCTTCAAATAAGCTTGTTCCAATAGATAGCTTCATTATGAAGAGCCTTCCTTAAGATTTTCTTAAAAAATAAAGAACCTAGCTTAATTTTTCTGGGTTCTTGGGAAAACAATTTCAATAGAGGTTCCTGTGCCGAAACTGCTGTTAACTTTGACTTTGCCATGGTGCTTGTCGATAATCCATTTGGCGATGGAAAGACCCAGACCCGTACCTTCCGCAGATGTCCGGGCTTTATCACTTTGGAAAAATCGGTCAAAGATGCGCGGGATATCCTGCTCGGGAATGCCAATTCCGTTATCTTTCACGGTAAGTGTTATTGAAGAGTGGCTTTGCTGGCAGGAAACCTGAATTTCCCCTCCTTCACTTGTATATTTCAACGCGTTGTCCAACAATATGACAATCAGTTGATGCAGCCTCTCCTTATCCCCGCAAAATGTAACAGGCTCTGGCGCCTCTAAATGAATCGACTTTTCCTGATATAAAGCAATATCTTCAAATTGCAAAAGTATCTCTTGTAAAAGCTCATCCACCTGAAATTCCCGCTTCTTCATTTCCAGCTCATTGGAATCGGATCTTGCTAGTGTCAATAAATTAGTCACCAGCTTGGAAAGCCTTCGTGATTCCTTCGATATGGTGGAAATATCGTGAATTTTATCCTGAACGGTAGCCTTTGGGTTCCGGAACAGCACATCGGTTTTCGCCTGGATGACCGCTAGCGGCGTCCTCAGTTCATGGGAAGCATCGGAGACAAATTCCTGCTGTTTATCCCAAGCTTTCTTTATCGGAACAAGTGCCCTGCCGGCTAGGAAATAACCGGAGACAAGCGCGCAAATCACCCCAATTCCGCAGCCAATTAGTATAATTAATAAGAGCCTATCCAATAATTCCTTTTCAGAGTTGACGTTGCGGATGAATTGCACTGTTATTTTTCCTGCTGTAGTGTTCACTTCAAAGGCAATATACCGGTAGGAAAATCCTCCTGCCTCCACATCCTGCAAGGATTTTAATTTTTTCGGGCGGATTTGCTCCTCTGTCCCCGCAAACAACGCAGTTTCACGACCTTGCTCCCCAAGCAGCTGCTGATCTTTATCGTTACCTTGCCATAGTAAGGTCATAATCCTTGGGTCCCTTCTCATAAATCTTGGACCAGGTGAATCATGAGCATCATCTTGGCCGGGCTCCTGTTGAAAATGATTAACAGATTCCAGCAACGAGCGGTTTACATCCTGATATAATCGATGATTCGTATAAAAATAAATAATGCTTCCAAAAATGCTGATTAGTACGATAAATACCAGCGAGTTCAACAAAGTCAGCTGGATATGTGTGCGCTTGAACATATGCTGCTCCTATTCCTCATTCAGCATATAGCCGACACCGCGAATCGTTTTTATATCTGAGTGATAACCATATGGCTCTAATTTTTTTCGAAGATGATGCATAAACACTTCTACAATCGCGATGGTGGTATCGGAATCAAACCCCCAGACACGGTCATAAATTTGTTCTTTTGTTAAAATGACTCCCTTGTTTTGGATGAGGTATTCAAGCAGTTCGTACTGCTTAGCGGTGAGCTTAATGGGGGTGCTGTCCACCATAATGTCCCGCTCCCTGCCGAGCAATTCGATTCCCCGGTACTGGATAGTTTGGTTGGTGGTTAAGCTGCCGCTTCGTCTTAATAAAGCACGGATGCGCGCTTTTAACTCCGCTGCCTGAAATGGCTTTACCAAATAATCATCACCGCCGCTGTCGAGTCCCTTCACCCGGTCCTCCAATGAATCCCGTGCTGTTAGAAACAGAACCGGGATTTTCAGCCCTTCCTTCCGGATGGTCTGCAGCACTTCAAAACCATCAATTTCAGGAATCATTACATCTAAGATAATGGCGTCATGGATATTTTGCATCGCCAAAAACAAGGCATCTTCTCCATTCGTTGCCTGGTCAACTTCGAATTCATCTGATAAAAGCTGGACGATGGATTCCAGCAAAGATAGATTATCCTCTACCACTAATAAACGCATAATGAACGCTCCCAATAAATTTTTATTACACTAATTATATAGGAAACAAAGCGGCCGCAACAGGTGCGGTCCGCTTTGTGAGTGCCCGGTTTTATTTACATTCTAAGGTTCTCATTTCAAGCCTGATTACGCGAACTCACTCCTTATTCATATCTCAGTGCCTGAATAGGATTTAATTTCGATGCTTTATTGGCCGGGAACACCCCGAAGATGACGCCGACCGCCAGCGAGAAGAGGAAGGAAGACAACATCACTGATGAAGTAAACGAAACCGTTAAACTAAACAGTGATGACAGCAGTTTTCCTAACCCTACACCGGCAAGAATGCCAATCAGTCCGCCGACACCACTTAATACAACTGCTTCAATCAGGAATTGCAACAGGACATCACGCCGTTTTGCGCCGATCGCCTTGCGGATCCCGATTTCTTTCGTCCGTTCTGATACCGAGACAAGCATGATGTTCATAATTCCAATTCCGCCAACGAGTAAGGAAATGCCGGCAATTCCGCCTAACATCATCGTCATGGAACTCGTTACAGAGCTTGCTGTATCTATTAAATCTTGTTGGTTAGTTACACTGTACGAATCGCTTTTGTTAGGATACATGCTAGCAAGCGCCATTTTCACTTCGTTCATGACATAATCCAATTGGTCCTCATTTTTCCCTTGTAAATAAACCTGGTTGATGGTTGTGCTTTTCACTAGCCGCTGGCCGGTACTAAGCGGAACGATGACCGTGTTGTCTCCGCCTTGTCCAATTGAGCTTCCCTTCGATGACAGTACCCCGACAATTTTAAAAGAAGTGCCTTCAATTTGGATGTATTGCCCGACTGGGTTTTCTGCTCCAAAAAAGGTGGAAGCTGTTTCAGATCCGATAACGGCAATTTTCTGACGATATTCAATGTCAAGGTCGGTAATGAATCGCCCTTGCTTGACCTTTGTTTCACGGACATCAGAATAAGCCGCATTGGTCCCTGTCAGTGACACCTGCGAAGTTATCTTATCCTTTTTCACATTCACACGGCCAGATACCACAGGGGAAATGGCTTTGACCCCATTTAATTTACTAAGCTCGCTAATTTTATCTTCCGTTAAGGCTAAATCGGTTCCAAACGTATTGACGGTTAACAGGTTGGTACCAAGCTGACTAATTCTGCTAGTGACGCTTTGTGCAGACCCCTGAGCAATTGACACGAGCACAATGACTGATGATACACCGATAATCATTCCCAGCATCGTCAGGGCCGACCTGAGCTTATTGCTTTGGATACTGCGGAGCGCCATTTTAATAGATTGCCATATTCCCAACAAGCTCACCCCCATTTTCCAAAAGCTGGCCGTCTTGAATACTGACCATTCGCCCTGCCTGTTTCGCTATGGCCAAATCATGTGTAATCAAAATGATGGTATGACCTAATTCGTTCAGTTCTTTCATTAAGTTAAGAATTTCCTTACTTGTCTTGCTGTCAAGGGCACCAGTTGGCTCATCGGCAAGAAGGATGGAAGGATTTCCGGCTAATGCTCTGGCAATTGCAACCCGTTGCTGCTGACCTCCAGATAGCTGGCTTGGCAGGTGTCCAGCCCGCTCCTTCAAACCAACCTTGCTTAGGCTTTCCAGTGCTCTTTCTTTCCGTTCTTTCGCCGGAACACCTGCGTATAATAAGGGCAGTTCCACATTTTCAAGGGCCGTTAATTTTGTCAACAGGTTAAAGTTTTGAAAAATAAAGCCGATTTTTTGATTGCGAATCACTGCCAATTGGTTGTCATCCATCCTGCCAATATCCTTACCGTCCAAAAAGTATGTGCCGGACTGAGGTCGGTCAAGGCATCCAATCATGTTCATCAAAGTTGATTTTCCTGAACCGGACGGACCGATGATGGCTAAAAATTCCCCTTTTTCGATTTCAATGGACACGTTATTTAAGGCGTGAACCATTTCACCGCCAAGCTTATAGGTTTTCATTAGGTTGCTAATTTTAATAATCGGCTGGCCCATTAGTTTCCGCTCCTTCCGCCGCCAAACTGGCCTTGGCCGCCACCGTTGCGGTTATATCCTCCCATACCTCCCATACTTCCCATGCCTACTCCAAGACCGCCCTGCATCATGCCGCGTGTATTAGAAGAAGAACTGTCTGTTGCCAATTGTGGAAGCTGGATGGTCTCACCTTCTGAAACACCTTCCGTAAGTTCAACATAATCCTCGTTGGCTAACCCTGTTTTTACGGTTTTTTGTTCAGTACCGGATTGCCCATTAGAGCTGGAAGAAGCCACAATAACATACTTTTCACCGTTAGCCGTATGAACTGCATCAAGCGGTACGTAAAGGGCATCCTCTTTGCTTGCTGTCAAAATGCTGGCCTCGGTGCTCATTCCGACCTTCAAGTTATCGATTTTATCAAAGTGAATGGTAACATCAAATGTTGAAACGCCGTTGGAGGATGTGCCTTCAGTCGCAATTGCTGACACCTTGCCAGTATAGGTTTGGTCCGCGAACGCATTTACCTTCAGGTTGACCGCTTGTCCCACTTGAATTTTTGAAATATCTAGTTCATCTACCTGTACGACTGTTTGTAAATCATTATAATTTGTCAAGTGGGCAACCACTTGGCCGCTTGTAACTCGATTGTCCGCAGCTGCAGATATGGACGTAATTACTCCATCAGCAGGTGCTGTCACTGGGTCGCTTCCATCTGTAAAGGTGATTAATTCATCACCAGCTTTTACTTCTTCCCCAGCAGCAACCAACACTTCATCAATAGTCTTATTATCCTCAGCTGATTTAATATCTGTACTTGTCACCGGCTGGACCGTACCCGACCCGCTGATTTTCACTTCTAATTTTCCTTTTTGAACGGTCGCAGTCCGGACTTGTGCTGATGCTGTTTGCGTAGCGTTCTTGGAGTTATACCACTGATAACCGACATACCCCACGATAAGCACACTGACCACAATAAGTATCCATTTTTTCATCTTTGCTTACTCCTTTTTACATCCGGCTCAAGCCCCGGCCGGAAACATATTTTTGGATAAGCCTATTATCAAATCCCTTCCTTAACTTTTCCTTAAATAAAAAAAGACCTGAACTGCGGTCCAGGACTCTCACTTTCTATTAGTCAATTTTCTGGTACCCGGAAACATCGTTTTGGCTTTTCTGATAAAGATGACTGCGAATATGGCGATGACTGCAAGGTATCCCTCGATAATCCACAGGTTCGTAATGCGGCCGACTTGGGCAAATACGATTGGGAAGTCCACCCCTGCATGGATGAGAACAGCCAAAACCACATAGGAAAATTTCTTTTTTGCAACACCCAACAAAACCAGTAAACTAAAAGCCATCTGCAGGAAAACCGCCAAGAAACGCTCAAGGATGGCTAAGTAATAAAAGCTGGCTCTCTGATTTAGAATTCCCTCTTTAATATCTGACACCTGGTCACTTGGCAGTTGGGCCAATGAACTTTCAAACGTTCCAGCATTGATCATAAAGGAAAAAGCTAAAGCCTGACCGCAAATCATCAGTATTAGAAGGATTGCCTCAATCCCGCCCCAGCCAATGCCAAACGAGATGCCGCCTTTATAGTCATGGAATTTTTTCAAAAGCCAGGTAAATAATATGAACCTTCCCAATTCCTCAAAAAGCCCTGCTGCCATGGCGCCGTATGCCCCCCATGCCCAAGGATGGTCAGCGTAATTTGGGAAGTTTGTGATTACAACCACATGCAAAATCTTCTCAAGCACTTGAGTGAACACGATAAAACCAACTGCTCCTAAAATAACCGGCTTTGCAGACACCCCGGTTCTCTTTCTATAAAACAAAATCAACCCGATAAATAAAACAAACGAAAAGATAATTGGCACAAACATCGCAATAATCTTTGCGGAACTTACCATTTCAATCTCCCCTTTAAGCCCACTGTTTTTTATTATTATCATTATCAATAATGATAATAATATCTTTTCTAATATCTGTCAATTGTTTTTAGGAAAATTTCTTTTACTGGGCTCTTCCTTATCAAGCTATGAAAAAATCAAGCAAAAGAATGAAGGTGCGGCATATGATAATAACATTCCTATTTAAAGGTTTATTCCGCATGCTTTCGATATAGGACAAAAGAATAAGCTGCGGTGGGGGGGCTTCTCTTGCGAAAAACATGGGTGTTAGGGTTCGGATTTTTCAGTATTAGTATTGGCTGGTCTTTGTATAATGGCTTTGTCCCGTTCTTTCTGAATGATTATCTAGAAAGCACGGCTTTAATCGGCTTTCTCATGACGATTGATAATTATTTCGCTCTTTTTATACAGCCCTATGTCGGCACCCTCAGTGACCGTACCCAGACACGCTTCGGAAGGCGCATGCCCTATCTGCTTATCGGCATCCCGCTCGCAGCCCTCTTTATCGGGCTAATTCCTTTCCATCATAATCTTTTCACGTTAATCCTTTTCATGGTTGGTATGAACTTATCAATGGCCATTTTCCGCTCTCCCACCATTGCCCTGATGCCCGACATTACACTAGAACATCAGCGCACCAAGGCGAACGGGATTATTAATTTCATGGGCGGCCTGGGTGCCATCTTGGCGTTTAGTGTGGGAGCGTTTTTGTTTAATGTTCATGAATCCTTTCCTTTTCTGCTAGTGGGTTTTATTTTATTAGTGACATTATGGGTTCTTTTTAAAAATATTAAGGAAAACCGTGATTCGTTGCCGGTAACCATGACAACTGCTTCTAGGATAAATTATAAAAGTGAACTCAACGCACCCACGTTTTTTTTACTTGCGGCCATTTTCTTTTGGTTTGTGGCGATCCAGGGGATGGAGGCGTTGTTTACCTTGTACGGGGTAAAAGAACTTGGCCTGTCCAGAAGTGATTCCGCCTTTTCGTTGGCGTTCTTTTCATTAAGCTTTGTCCTATCCTCTATCCCAAGTGGTTTTTTTGGGGCAAAATACGGAGAGAAAAAGGTGATCTTAATTGGGGTCATCGGGTTGTTTTTTGTCTTTCTCTTCTTAAATTGGGTGGACTCAGTGTTTATCCTGAGATTCTTCCTGGTTGTCGGGGGAATGTTTTGGGCATGCATCAATATCAACGCCTATCCTTATGTAGTTTCAACAGGCAGTGAACACAGAAATGGGACCCGAACCGGCTTGTATTATTTGGTTTCCTCCCTCGCGGCCATCGTATCCCCGCCAGTGTTAGGTCTGCTGATTGACCTCTTTGGATTTGGGATGTTATTCTTTGCAGCTGCGGTAAGCATGCTTTTTGCGTTGGCCTGCATAATTAAAGTGAAGAATTCGGAGGCTGTATCTGATTCGGTTCATTAATATGGAGATAAATTTGAACTTTTTGTGACAAGTTTAATAATATTATCAACTATTAGCACCAGTTGTTAAGGGGCTCACTGCTCTATGGAAACCCTATTGCTACAATGAGAAGGTGTTAAGATCCTTCAAATAATAATGAAATGGGGTTTTTTCTTGGATTTTCCTCAATTGAAAATAGGTCATATGATGCCCAAATTCCCTATCATGCAAGGCGGTATGGGAGTAGGAATTTCTTTAAGTAAGCTAGCATCAGCAGTTGCTAATGCTGGAGGCATTGGAATTATCTCAGGAACAGGGATTACGGTCGAGGAAATGAGATTACATATTCGAAAGGCGAGGGAAGGTATTACTGGCACTGGTTATATAGGTGTTAATGTTCTATTTGCCATGAATGACTTTGCGGAAAAAATGAAAGCAGCCATTGAAGAAAAGGTTGATTTCATTATATCAGGGGCTGGAATTTCAAGAGATATGTATGCCTGGGGCAAAGAAGCAGGCATTCCTGTCATTTCGATTGTTTCTTCAGCAAGGCTTGCAAAGATGTCTGAACGCCTTGGGGCTTCAGCTGTTGTGGTGGAAGGATTTGAAGCCGGCGGGCACCTTGGAACAGACAGGCCGTTATTCGATATCCTGCCAGAAGTAATAGGCGCAGTGAAGATTCCAGTCATTGCTGCCGGCGGCATTTTGACAGGAGAGGATCTTGCCCGCGCCTTAAAGATGGGGGCATCAGGGGTCCAAATGGGCACCCGGTTCGTAGCCAGCGAAGAATGTGATGCACCGTTATCGTTTAAGGAAAAATATGTTCATGCCCGCCAAGAGGATACGATCTTGGTCAAAACAACGGTTGGCCTCCAGGGCCGTGCGATAAAGAATCATTTTACCGAACTCATTTCCGATGAGAAAAAGGTGAAAATAAAGAAGTGCATTGACTGCCTGAAGAATTGTTCTTATCGTTTTTGCACACTGGATTCGTTGATTACATCCATGAATGGGGATAGTGAGAACGGCCTTGTTTTCGCTGGTGCAAGAGTGCATGAAATCAAAGAAATCCTACCGGTTAAAACTATTATTACCAACATCATGAGAGAATACGAAGCTTGTGTTTGAGTGCATGGGTGAGTGCATGGGTGAGTGCATGGGTGAGTGCATGGGTGAGTGCATGGGTGAGTGCATGGGTGAGTGCATGGGGACGGTTCTTCTGCCTCTCCTTAAAAATGAGGAAAAAGAACCGTCCCCATGTTTCACGCCTGAATCACACCCAAAAAAGCATTCTTCTTATTTTCTATTTCCTCTAAAACCGTGTCATTTTCACGAAGGGTTTCCTGAATGTGTTGGACTATCGCGAGCGGTTCCTGCCCGCTGATCTGTTTGGCAACCCGCTCAAGAAGGACCTTTGTATCGACTGAAAATCTCCTAGCAAAGCTATGGCATTTGACAATATTATGGCGGAGAAAATCAGAATACTCCGGGGTGAACGCACGACGGATGCAGCCTCTCATCCCGGCATAGCCATACGAAACCTCAGATGCTGCACGATAAAACAAAATCATCCCATCGGCACGGCTTGACCCCGGATGCAGACGGAGTTCTGTCACATACGACATCAGCCTTTTTACCACAACTATTCCCCTCTCGGTTGCGTCCCACCATTCCAGCAGCCGTTGTCGTTCCTCTTCATTCATTTCCGCACCAGGCATTCCCTGCCCTCCCTATCATTAGTACTATTAAAGACGCGGAATGGCTTGAACCTTTTGCACGCGTTTCAAAATCACATTCCATTCAGGACCAAAAAGAGCCTTGCCGTACTCAATGGCCTGGTTGATTTTTTCAGCAATCTGCCGGTTTAATTGTCGACTCTGTTCGATCAAATAATAAGTATCCTGCCCTGCCTCTTGAGCAACCAACTCAAAATTAGGGCTCAATTGTTTTTCGCTGATTCGCAGCGTGTCGAGGTCGAGGACCAGCATTTCTTTTACTAGAGGAATCGTTTCGCCGCCCCTCAATCGAGCAATCGTCCCCCTGACCGCGTCATAGCCGTACCCGACATCCGCTACAGACGCATGATATGGGTTCAGGCCCGGCGCATTCCGCAGTGAGGGAAGCACGCGTAACCCAGTAGTAATCGAGCAAACCACTTCTTTTGCCACCATCCCCTGTTCCAAGGCAGCATCAATCGCATCAAGATAACCAGTCCACTCAGTACTGCCGCCAACCACAATATCACCCTCCACAAATCCTGCTCCTTTAAGGTATGCCTAAAATGCAGGAACGGTTCTTTCGTTCATTTAAAAATGAAACATTAGAACCATCCCCCACGTATCATATAACTTTATCTACAAATATTTGGAAAATCAGACCGATTGTAACTACTCGCAAAATGGGTTTCACATATTTTGGTTTTAGTTTTTCGGCGATGCGGACGCCGATTTGTGCACCGGAAAGGGAACCGAGCAGGAGCGCAAGCGTCATTGGCCAAATGACTTTTCCAGTGGCGATATAGGAAATGGCGGCGCCAAAGCAGCTGGAAAAAGTCGCAATCCGCACTAAAGCCACGGCACGAAGGTAGGCAATATTCAAATAACCGAACAAATAAAGCATCAGCGTTCCTTGTCCCGGGCCGAACAGACCATCGTACATTCCAATTCCGAACAATCCTGGCACACTAACCTTGTTCATCTTTAACGGTTCCGTGCCGGCGAAATTCCCTTTCCCCTTAAAGGAAGCGATAAAAGCGAAAATAAGCAGAATAATGGCGATGATGTACATATTTTCCCCCGATATATGGGATGCGATGAAGCCGCCTGTCACCCCGCCGCCGAGGCTGACAGGAATAATCCAAATGGCTTCCTTTAGGGATATTTCCTTTTTTCTATAAAGATGGTAAAAGCTCGAAAAAGAACTGACCGTGTTGGATACTTTGTTTGCACCAATAGCCGAGTGGATTGGCAGCCCTAATATCAGCATGGCAGGGAGGCTGATAAGTCCGCCCCCGCCGGCAAGCGTCCCAAGCGTTGTGGCACAGATTCCAATCATGTATAACAAGATATATTCCATTGTGTTTACACCCCCTTGTTACTTCACTACCAGTATATTCCTGTCCCTTTGATAAATAAATTTCGCAGTCTTTATGAAAAAAGATAAGAAATACTTATCGATTTTATCATCCGGTAACCTCTCGGGATTCAACCACATATAGTGTCATAGTTAAATGCCCAAGTTTATGGAGGTGCCTTTCATGAGAAATTATCCGATGTATCCCTACTACAGCAAAGAAACAAAATGTGAGGAGAAGCCAATATCTTTTCCACCTCAGCATCAGGACCAGCAGCCGGGGCTCGAACACTTAATGAATCCTAGGCCGATTTCGGAAAACCCGGACTACAAAGGAAGCGGTAAATTAAGGGGCAGAGTGGCTATAATAACCGGCGGGGATAGTGGGATAGGCCGAGCTGCTGCATATGCTTTTGCAGGAGAAGGAGCGGATATTGTTATTGCTTATCTTTATGAGGAACGGGATGCCGAGGAGACAAAAGCCAGAGTGGAGGAGATTGGCAGGCTCTGCTTGGCCATTCCGGCCGATCTCCGTTATAAGGAAAATTGTCTGGAGGTTGTGAAAAAAACGATTGAGACGTTCGGAAAACTGGATGTTTTAGTTAACAATTGTGCGGTGCAGTATCCACAGGAGCAGTTGATAGATATTTCCGAACAGCAGCTGATCCATACTTTTGCCACGAATATCTTCTCCTATTTTTTTATGACCCAGGCAGCATTGCCCCATTTAAAGGATGGCAGCTCGATTATTAATACAGCCTCCATCACAGCTTATCGTGGCGAAAAAACATTGATTGATTATTCCGCCACAAAAGGTGCCATCGTTTCCTTTACGAGGTCACTCTCGCAATCTATCGTTGACCAGGGTATCCGTGTTAATGCGGTAGCACCGGGACCGATTTGGACACCGCTAATTCCGTCATCGTTTTCGGCGGAACGTGTTTCGACATTTGGAACCGACACTCCGATGAAACGGGCCGGTCAGCCATTCGAGCTCGCACCCGCCTACGTCTACCTCGCCAGCGATGACTCACGGTACGTCACCGGGCAAACCTTGCATGTAAATGGCGGGGACTTCATTTCCTCATAAGAAATGGCCGAGGTCATTAACAACGTATGAAGTTTTGCGCTTTGAACCGTTGCTGGAACTCTATGAAGCTCTCATAACTACCGAGGCTTCACCTTTTCTTTTGGCCCGGGCGTTATGAACCCTTTCATAACCACCGATGCCTCCTTTTTCCTTCTCGCCCGGGTGTTATGAAGCTCTTATAACTAACCTACCATCTTATTTTCACTCGGTTTAGTAGAAATAAAAAAAGGGTGTCCGCCCCACTCGGACAATTGTCCACGCGTGGCGCCTGACACCCTTAAACATACTATCCAGCCGCCAAAATCTCCCGCAGCTGTTTTCTCGCCCGGTAAAGCCGGGTTTTGACAGTGGCGGATTTAAGGTTGAGGCGGCTGGCTATTTCGGTTTCTTTTAGTCCGTACTGCATTTTGAGTATCAGCACTTCCTGGAATTCCTTGGAGAGGTTCTCTATTGAGCCGCCGATCTCCTCTTGGAAAAGCCGGATGACAGCCGCCTCCTCAGTACTAGAACCGCTGCTCGCTCCGACACAGTGCAGCGGTTCCAGTTCGGCATAGTCCATCGGCATCCAATGGCGTCTTTTCTCCGATCTAAGAAAGTCAATCGCGGTTCTCGCAGTAATGGCCGAGAGCCATGCTCCTAATTTACCATTGTCTTCGACCGTGTCCAATTTCCGGTACGCCTTTAAAAAGGATTCTTGGACGATATCTTCTGCCAAATACTCGTCTCTAATATACTGATAAGCAATATAATATAGCTGTTTTGCGTGTTTAGTATATACCTCATTAAAATTTACCGCGTTCATTTCTCGCTCCTGGTTACTTAAAATGATTTTTAATAAACTCCGGCACATGCTCCTCATCAAAATAAGTGATTTCACTAAAATGACCATCTTTAAATTTCACAATTGCCGCATATTCATATCGAGGATTTGTCCCGGCGTTCTCAAGTACTTGTTCAATTTGGCCTTTATCGGTAATTTTCAAGGTGTTCCCGCTGTGTTCTATCGCAGATTCGATATCTGTCGGAAATTTACCGCCATCCTCAATGGAAGAGAAATCCCCCTTGGCCACCAGAACGTGTGAGATATCCTCTGCCGTTACCTTTGCTTGATCGAGAACCTCTTTTTCCTTCAGCCAGCCCTCAAATTTCCGATAAGTCGGCTTTAGTTCAAACATAACAGACTGTTCGTTCCCCAAATTGATTTCAACCATTGAACCTAGACTCGTATAATAAATACTATCATTATAGGATTCAGCAAGCACATCTTCCCTTAAGAGAGACAACGCATGCCTTACATCCTCAGGCTTTGCAAGGGTGACAAACTTGTTCACCGGCCCATTAGCCCTGATTTGCAGATATTTCACTTTGTTTTCATCCATCATAAAAATCTCTTTTGAAGTCATTTTAAATTCCTTCGATTCGTAAATCGGCTTATATATATCCTCATAAAGACGCGTCATGACACGGTACTGGCGAATGACCTTTTTCCCGTTTTTCAATTCATACATGATAAAAAACTCTCTATCGGATTTATTCTTTTCCTGCTGGTTGATTTTTTTATTTGCCAAGATTTGTTTATGCATCTTCAGGACGGCCGCAATGTTCTCCGGTTCCTTCATTGGTTTAGGGTCAAAGACATCCCCGTAAAAACCATCATGGCTCAGGTAAAAATTTGGATTGTCTGTTAGCAGGACATTCTTAATTTCACTTTGTTCGGGAACTCTATTTTCATAGAATCCAAGCGCCTGAACTCCTAACACAAACAGCGCCATTGCAGCTAAATAAACGATCAGTCCTTTGATGCGAGTGAAAACCCGCCATGTCTTACGCAGCACCATCTCAGCCGCAAAGTAGCCGAGGGCTGCTCCGATTCCATAGCCAAACAAGGTCCAGCCAAAATTCCTAAAAGAAACTTCGTTAAAATACGCCCCTCCCAAGAGCATGAAGCAAAAGGCAGTTCCATATTTAAAGACCGAACGCAATTTCGGGAAGGCAATCGCTTCCGAGGCCGACTCTAGATTTCTTTTTTTATAAAAAAGCAAGGACACACCGTACAAAACAATTGTAAGGACAATATATAGTACAGCGTCCTTCCATTGAAAAGCGCGGTTTTCAAGAACGGCCGTAAAGGTGATTGGTGATAATTTTTCCATCTGGCGGTTTAGGAAAAAATCACTCGGGAATCCATAGAGTAAGATTTTCAAATTATATGACAGCAATACGGTAATTCCGATGGGGAAGAATAGAAAAGCATACGCCAGTACAGCTTGAACTACCGTGATTCCCGTCATAATTCCAACAAATACGCTGGCTATATACAGGAGCAGTGTAATAACAATGATTGTGCCTGACCAGTAGAGTAAATCATGGATGGTGAACAAGCTGCCGAGGTCATAGGTGAAATGCATAATGTAAGTGATTCCTGTCACGATGGCTACCGGCAGGACGAGCAGCACCATTCCTGTCAGGGCATAATGGTGAAAAATCCGTTCCCTTTTTAACGGAAGACTGTGCATGAGGTCCGTTGCTTGTTTGACATGCAGGAACCGAAATAAAAAGACAGCCAAAATAACAGGGGCAATCGCGATTAAGAAAACCTGAATCTCATAATCATATTGAAAAAGATTATTACGAGACTGGTAGAATAAGAAATTATCGGCATCGGAATACAGAATTAACAGGATGCGAATCGGGAGCACAAACAGCAAACCAAGCAGATAAATAACAGAAATCCACCCTGTGCTCCTACCCATTTGCAGCATCAGTTCTTTATTAAACAACGACATTTTTGATGGCATAGCCGATATCCCCCATTTCGTAAATAAAGATCTCTTCAAGTGTTAGCGGGAGCAGGTCAAAAATGACGGGATGGGTCTCGATAATTTGTTTGGCAATTGTTGTCTCTTCACCCCTGACGATAAGCAAATGGACACTTCCTCGTTTTTCCGAATGAAGCGGCTTTAGTTTATCGAGCAGTCTGTCCGGTACGCCATTCTTATAGGCAACTTGGACTTTGTGAACATTTGACTTTAGATCATCCAGTTCTTTTTCGATTAAAAGTGTCCCTTTGTGAAGGATACCGATATGGTCGCAAATGTCCTCAATCTCCCGAAGGTTATGGGATGAAACGAGAATCGTCATTTCTCTTTCCGCCACATCTTGAATCAGCAGATTCTTCACTTTTTTTCGAACAACCGGGTCAAGACCGTCCATAGGCTCATCTAGGATGAGAATATCCGGCTTTGCCGCAAGAGCCATAATAAAGGCAATCTGCCGCTGCCACCCTTTGGAAAAGGATTGAATTTTCTTGTTTACATCCACCTCAAACGCTTGGGCCAAATTCTTGAAGCGCTCCTCATCCCAGCTTGGATAACAGCTTCTATAAAAGCGGGCCATTTGCTTGGTGGTGTATTGTGGGAAAACGTATGGATGGTCTGGTATAAAAACAAGTTTTTCTTTGAGGTGGACGTTTTCAAAAACGGGCTGCCCGTCAATCGAGATTTCCCCTTGATCCTGTCGGTAAATACCCGCGAGCAGCTTGATAATGGTTGTTTTTCCTGCTCCGTTGGAGCCGATTAATCCATATATTGAACCCGATTGAATGGTCAGGTTGACGTTTTCAATAGCTGTGTATCGATCAAATTTTTTCGTTACGTTTTTAAATTCAATCATGGCTGTCAGGCTCCCCCCTTAGAAGCATCAAGGTCTTGAATGAGACTGATCAGTTCTTGGGCAGGAATCCCTAGGTATAAGGCCTCCAAGATTAATTTCTCCAGTTCCTTCTTCATTTCCACAATCTTCTCCTTGTCAATAGCTTTTTGGTTAGGATTGACAAAACTTCCCTTTCCTTTGACAGAGTAAATATACCCCTGCATTTCAAGCTCTCGGTAAGCCTTTTGAATCGTATTTGGGTTGATGGAAAGCTCAGTTGCAAGCTGCCGGACCGACGGAAGCTGTTCGTCAGGGTTGAGCAGCTCATTCATAATCAGTTCCTTTATCTTATCCACCAGCTGTTCATATATCGGCTTGCGGCTCCTCATATCCAGCTCAAACATAACTGGGTGCCCCCAATCTGTATTAACTGTACTATCATACATAGTACACTATGATTATATTCCATCCACTTCCAAATGTGAACCCATAATTTTGTAAATTTACGCAAAATATTATTTAGGAGGTGCCAGGCACCTCTTTATGTAGCTTGATTTTTGGTTTTTGGACTGTTTCTATACATGCACATATAAAAAAAGGTGTCAGCCCCACGTGGACAAAATACCATTCTGTCCACAAAGTGCTTGACACCTTGTTCTATTATTCACCTATTCTATTTTTCATTTAGGTATGCCCATGCGTATTGTGCGTAGAGTTCGGCGCCGGTTGCGAGGGCATCTTCGTCGATGTTGAATTTCCCATGGTGGTGGGCCCATTGTGTATCTTTTTCAGGGTTGCCGCAGCCTACAAGAGCAAAGCTGCCAGGGGCCTCCATCATGTATTCACTGAAGTCTTCCCCGCCCATGGTTGGCTTTTCGAAATAGACAGCCTCCTCGCCAAACGCTTCGGAAGTGGTCTTCTGAACAAGCTTTGCACTATACTCATCATTGTTAACCGCTTGGGTACCACGCACGTAATCAACCTGTGCCGTCGCCCCGTAAATGGCTGCTACTTGTTCCGCATATTGCTTTAGCTGGGTTTCAATATGGTCCCTCACTGCCGGGTCGAAACAGCGCACAGTTCCCTCAATGTACGCATTTTCAGCAATTACGTTAAACCGTGTCCCAACGACCATTTTTCCCACTGTTAGAACTGCCGGCTGCTGCGGGTCGACAGTGCGTGAGACCACTGATTGCACATTCATCACAAATGAGGAAGCCACAACCGCTGCATCAATACAAGCTTGTGGAATTGCACCATGACCGCCTCTACCTTTAAACGTGACGGTAAATAGGTCTGCGGAAGCAAAGGATGGTCCAGGATTGCAGGAAACCTTCCCGGTCGGCATCTGCGACCAGATATGGATGCCGAAAACATTATCGACCCCTTCCATTGCTCCTTGTTCCACCATTCCTTTCGCACCTGTCGCCACTTCCTCCGCCGGCTGATAAATCAAACGGACATTACCAGGCAGTTCTTCTTTTATCTCATTCAGAGCCTTAGCGGCAATCAACAGCATTGCTGTATGGGCATCATGACCGCAGGCATGCATTTTGCCATCCTCTTGGGAGGCATATGGAAGATCCCTATTTAATTCATCCACCGTCAAGGCATCCATATCACCCCGCAGCCCTACGGTTTTACCAGGCTTCCCGCCTTCAATCGTGGCAATGACACCCGTGGGCTCTGTCTTCCGGTACGGGATCCCAAGGTTGTCTAGATACTCACAAATAAAGGCGGTTGTCTTATATTCCTCCCAGGACAATTCTGGTTCACGGTGAAACTTTCTGCGCAACTCTACTAATTCTTCGTTATATTTTTGAATCGCTTCTTTAATTTTTGCATGAATCATAGCTATTCTGCCTCCGTTAACGTTTTTGCTGTTTGGTATAAAATCTCTATGGCATTGGCGATATCCTTACTGCTGGACCACTCTTCCGGACAATGGCTGAGCCCGTCCTTACTAGGAATAAACAGCATTGCCACGTCGGTCACATCGGATAGTACCATTGCGTCATGGCCCGCACCGCTGTTGATGGAACAGTAGGAAAGATTCAGCTCGCTGCATTTCTGTTTTAAAAGAGAGACAATCTCTGGATTCATCACTTTCGGCGGCATGTATAATTGCTGCTGGACTGTGGTCTTGATTCCATTGCCATTATAGGATTGGGTCCATTCCAATACCTTCTCGACAGCATCTTGGACGCGTTCCTCTTTTCCGGAACGGATATCGACGGTAAACACAACTTTATCAGGAATAACATTTGCCCCGTTCGGCCAAACGTTAAGACGGCCTGTAGTGATGACTGTTCCTTCCCCTGCCTCACAAGCAATTTCCGGAAATCGAGCAATCATTTGTGCAGCCGCAACTAAGGCATCCGCCCGGCGGTCCATTGGGGTGGTGCCCGCATGCCCTGCACGTCCTTCAACGGTTACTTCCAATTGGGTTAATCCAACAATAGCTTCCACCATGCCAATCGGGATTCCTTTTTCCTCAAGGATTGGCCCTTGTTCAATATGCAACTCCAAATAGGCCTTAAGTGTTTTTGGTTCCCTTTTTTTCGGCAAAGAGGGGTCGAGGCCAATTTCAGTCATCGCCTCGACAGCGGTCTTCCCATCTTTATCAGTAATCTTGAAAAACTCTTCCTCTGTTAATAAGCCCGTTATCCCTCTCGACCCCATCAGACCGCCGCCAAATCTAGAACCCTCTTCTTCTATCAGGGCAATCACTTCCAATGGGTACTTGGGTGTCAGGTTATTTTTTAAGAAAAGTCCTGCAACCTCGAGTCCCGCCACCACACCGGCAGGTCCGTCGTAGGACCCGCCATTTGGTACGGAATCAAAATGGGAACCGACTAGGACACTAGGGGCATCCTTTAACGTGCCTTCAAGTTTGCCAAAAATATTGCCTAAACCGTCTTCGCGAACCTCTAGTCCGTATTCCTTCATGATTTCTTTAATATAATTCCGGGCCTGTAAGTCCTCTTTGCTGTACGTCAGCCGGGTTGTCCCTTTTCCCGGCGTGGCAGTGAATTGGCTCAGGACCTCTATATGTTTTTCAATTCTCTGCTGTAAATCACTCAATATTTTCTCCTCCAATTATTTCAAGAATCCAACAAAGATCCCCGCTAAAATAACCGATACAATTGTCACTGTGATGAAACCACCCACTAGCATTGGCGGCAGCATACGATTTGTCAGGAATTCTCTTTCTTTCTCGTCATCTGTTAACGACTTGATTACTTCATTGGTAATGATATAGTCAGCCGGAAATCCGTATAAAGCAGTCAGGGAAACGGCAAACGCCATTTCTTTGCTCACCTTCAAAATCTTGCCGGCGATAAAGGAGAAGATATACATACCGATTACTGCTAAAATGATGGTGCCCACCAGTGGATATAAAATCTGCATCATCATGCTTGGTGTCGCTTGCTTGAGGCCGTCAAAAATAAACAGCATCAGCGCCATAATGGCTAAACCAAAACCGTTGGCTTTTTGCAGGACCTGCTTTTCCAAAAAGCCAGCACTTGAGGCGATGACGCCAAACAACAAACATAGAACAAACGGGCTGATGGAAACAACCGGCGCGGCCAACGCTGAAACTTGATAGGCAAGATAAGCAACTAATGCAAGTCTAAAAAACTTAAAGAAATCGGTGTTGTATTTATCAGGTAAATTTTTAAACAGCTTAAGTTCAGGTTTTGCAACCGCGGAAGCGGCGGCAACCTCTGCTGCAGCAGTTCCCTGTTCCTTCATCATGGCGATCTCCCCACTGCGGTACTGCTTCAAAAGCCTTTTTCCCTCTTTCTTTAATACGATTGAGGTGATCGGATAACCTGCAAATCCCTGAACAACATAGATAACAATAGCAAAAACGGATAAAGATGCGAGGCCTGCTTCCTTTGCACCTTCAGACATGATTAATGCAGAAACTACCCCGCCCACTAATGGCGGAATCGCCACAACGACTGTTTGAAAACCGAAAATAAGGCTGCCTATGGTCATCAACATGGCAATAATCCCAAGGATTCCAGAAAGGGCAATGACAATCGTTTTCCATTGCTTTTTCAATTCATGAAGAGATAGCAAGGTACCCATATTAGTGATTAACAAGTACATCAGCATCGTCGCAACTACAGGCGGTACACCTGATATCGATACGATATCTTTAGGAAAAAAGGTCCAATAACCAATAATGAATAATACAGCACTGACAAATATTGATGGGATCCATGCTTTCGTCCGTACCGCAACAAGGTCTCCTACTAATAAAATAAATACCACTATGACTAAGGCTAGCATTTGTGACATCTAAATCACTTCACTTTCTTTAAGATGGAATATAAAAATTTGCATTATTGTTATTAGTATAATAATATAATTTTATTTTTCAGTCAATTTATAATTTTTTAATTTTTAAAGTAACCGTTTTCATAGCATTTATCCATTTATCTGCAAATTAATTGTTATTTTAGTAGTTTTATAAAATTATTCCAGAAACATCTATTACCATAAAAAAAGCGGCACCATCCATCCCGAGATGGACAATGCCGCCTTTTTATAGTCATTAGAAAGTGCTGTTTCTAATGACTAGTTCGGTTGCGATCGATATTGTTTTAGCTGTTTTTCTTCCTTCAAACCTTTCTAGCAGCGTATCCACAGCTGTTTCTCCCATAAGCTCTGTATGAACCTTGACTGTGCTAAGTGAAGGAAAAACATATTTGGATACACTTATATCATTAATACCGATAAGGTTAACTCGTTTTGGCACAGAGATTCCTTCTTCAAGGAGCGCCCGCAGCGCTCCAATTGCAAGTGGATCATTTCCGGCTAAGAAAGCCGTTGGGAGGTTATTTCCATGTTCCTGAATAGCTCTATGCATCATGGAATAGCCATTGTCGACTGAGAACATCCCCGTATATATATATCCCTCATTTAATAGACCTTTTTCGTTTAAATGACGTTTGAACGCCAATTCCCTTGGGTCTTCCAGGGTTGAGCTTTGATCTTTAAACCCCTCTCTTCCCCCAATATAACCAATCTGCTTATGCCCTTTTTCCAATAGATAATCTAGGACTTTAACAGTGGCTCTTTCAAAATCGACCACAACCGAATCATATAGATCTTCATCTGGAGAATAATCGACAAACACAATGTTATCCGTAACAGAAGACAATTCACTTACTTGCTTGCTGCTGAATTTACCGATGGCAATAAGTCCCTGGATGACCTCTTCCTTCAATTCCTCGAAGCTATCCTGAAAGTATTTAATGACCTGAATCCCATGGTGCCGGCAGCGGTTTTCCACTCCAAGCCGAATGGACATGTAATACAAATCCTCAAGCTCTTCTTTTTCTGTATACCATTGAAAAAGAGCAATTTTTCCGATTTCGGGTTTACGGGCACTTGCTTTTTTCTTATAATCCAGCTCCTCAGCCACTTCAAAAATCCGCTTTTTCGTTTCGTCGCTGACTGAAAGGGTCGCATCATAATTCAGCACTCTTGAGACAGTGGCAATTGATACTCCCGCTTTTTTTGCAATATCCTTAATAGTTGCCATAAATCAAACTCCTATTGTATTAGAAAAAAAACGATACTTCGTTGTGGAATAGTATACTTCCTCGGGATTTAAAATGACAGTTGGAAAATCCGGATGATGGATGGCATCGGGAAGCCCTTGGGTTTCTAGGCATACGCCCAAATAGTTCCGTGCCCGGACACCCGAGACAGAATACGGCCCTTCTAATACTTTCCCGTCCAATTCAAATTCGGCGCCTTTAATTCTTCCCGCTACCCGTCCAACCACTGCCCCAAAATACGGGGACCATTCCAGATAATCCTCAAAACGGTCAAACCCGAGCACAACATTTTCCACTTTACCCTGCCGGTCAGGCACCAATATTTTGTTGATGATACAGCCATAATTTAGACAGGACACGGCTATTCCTGAATCACTAGTTAGCGTATATTCGTATACCTGCTCACCATTATAACGTCCAAATACATTTTCTGCCATTTCCATTTTCTCACTTCCTCCCAAACCTCAATCTATAGATTACAACGATTTGACAAAACGCAGGAACCCAGCTTTCCCATCTTCATTCCGTTTAAACATGCCCGCATCTTCCAGTACCTTCAAAAATTTCCTTCCAACCTCTGCTCTTACCAACGCACTCACGTTTGACTCGTCAACCTTGCCTTGAAATCGCCGCTTTAACTCCTCAGCCCAGCTTAAATGATAGCCTGCAACCTCTGCTTTTTTGTCAAGGATAAAAGCTTCCACCTCTTGCAGTTCCGCCAACAGGCGCGCCGGCAAAACCGCCAATCCCATGACTTCGATGAGGCCGATGTTTTCCTTTTTGATATGATGGACATCCGCATGCGGGTGGAAAATGCCCAGCGGATGCTCCTCGCTCGTCCGGTTATTGCGCAGAACCAAATCCAGTTCAAAAAGGTCTCCTTTCTTTCGGGTAATCGGTGTAATCGTATTGTGCGGAACCTCTCCGGTCAAGGCGATAATATCAAGTGTTTCGTCGCTATAGTTTTTCCATTTGTCCAAAATAAGGGAACCTGCGGCAACAAGCGTATTCATTTCTTCTGAACGCAGACGAATGACAGACAATGGCCATTTCACAACGGCAGCCTGGACATCCGGGAAATTGGGTATCTCAAATGACCATTCCGATTCCGCCTTTGCCATTGCAAATTCATAGTTGCCTCCCTGGTAATGTTCATGGGATAAAATCGAACCGCCAACTATCGGGATATCGGCATTGGAACCAATAAAATAATGTGGAAATTGCTCAACGAAAGCTAACAGCCGCTGGAAGGTCAGCCTGCTGATTTTCATTTCAGTATGCTCTTCAGACAAGACTATGCAGTGCTCGTTGTAGTAAACATACGGTGAATACTGCAAATACCACGTCTCATCCAGAAGATTCATCCGAATCATACGGTGGCTAGAGCGGGCAGGATGGCCGATTCTCCCGGCATACCCCTCATTCTCAACGCAAAGCAAACACTTCGGATACCCGGTTTGTTTCATCGCCCGCTCAAGCGCAATACTTTTCGGATCTTTTTCTGGCTTTGATAGATTAATGGTAATATCTAATTCACCGTATTCTGTTACTGCTTTATACTCAATATTTTTACGAATCCGCTTCACCTGAATGTAATTGCTATTTTTACTTAAATCATAGTAAAACTCGGTAGCCGCCTCCGGACTCTGCTTGTATTTTTGAAAAAATTGCCGATTGATTTCGGAAGGCCTTGCCATAAAGCAGTTCATGATTTGGCTCGAAAAAATTTCTTTTTCGTCAAAGATATCTTCAATGATTCCTTGTTTGCAAACATAATCGACCATTTGATCGAGTAAATCCGGGATGGACAAATCCATCTTTTCTGCCGGTTCGTTAATGCTGAAATCTTTCAAATGCAGTAGTGAGAGGACTTGATTACGTGCATAAATAACATCCTCTTTCTCTATTAATTGAGCCTCCAACGCACGCTCAACTAATTGTTGGACTAGTTGTTGAGTGCTCATCTCACTTCCTCCATTCCGATTTCCTTCGCCCCATCGCCAATGCCCGCCACGTAAAAGTGCGCAGCCCGGCCAATTTTATCAAGATAGGCCGCACCAACATTGGTAATAAACTTTTCAACCTCTTCATTGACAACAATTGCAATGGCGCAGCCCCCGAATCCTGCCCCCGTCATCCTCGCCCCAACGACTCCTGGCTGCTTCCAGGCCGCTTCTACTAAACTATCAAGTTCAATTCCAGTAACTTCATAGTCGTCCCTTAAAGAAGTGTGGGACTGGTTCATCAACTGTCCAAACGACACTAGATCGCCAGCCTTAAGTGCATCGAGCGCCTTTAATGTTCTGACATTTTCATAAACTGCATGCTTCGCTCTCTTGCGTACTATTTCATTTGTGATGAAAATCTGGTTTTCAGCAAACTCCTCTTCAGATAACTGCCCCAGCGCTTCAATAGGAAGCTTTTCCTGAAGCTCTGCAAGAGCCGTTTCACATTCGCTTCTGCGCTCATTGTATTTTGAGTCAGCAGATTCACGCCTCTTGTTCGTATTCATTATGATAATTTTGTGGCTATCTAGTTGAATCGGTGCATACTCGTATTTGAGAGTCTGGCAGTCTAGTAATATTCCTGTATCCTGCTTTCCCATACCAATGGCAAATTGGTCCATAATCCCGCTGTTTACTCCAATAAATTCATTCTCAACCCTTTTGCCAATTTTAATTAAATCAAGTCGTGGTATCTCCAATTCAAACAGGCCATTGACAAGGACACCAGTTAACAATTCAATTGAAGCGGATGATGACAGGCCGGCACCATTCGGGATATTACCATGGATGACACACTCAAAGCCCTCTGGTATTCTATAACCTTCCTCGATAATATAACGGATCATCCCTTTCGGATAGTTGGCCCAATTGTGCTCTTTATTATATTCAAGCTGATTTAAGTCAAATTCAATTACTCCATTATCGGGAAAGTTAACAGAATAAAGACGAACCAGCTGGTCCTCACGCCTGGCAGCAACTGCATATGTTCCATAAGTAATCGCACATGGGAATACATGACCGCCGTTATAGTCGGTATGCTCGCCGATCAAATTAATCCTTCCCGGGGCAAAGAAAGCCTTTTGGGGTGGGGCATGAAATAAGTCATTAAAGGTTTTTTTCAGTGTAGTCTCATTCATCATGGTTTCCTCCAGCTACTTAAAGTCTGCTTCGTTACCTTCATTGTACTAACACAAGTAAAACTAAGGCAATTATTTTTACTAAAATTTTTACTAAAATGATAATAAAAAAATACAGCAGATGCATAATCCGCTGTATTAATAGGAGATGATATATTTTTGATCATTGGTACCTTCAGTTGAAAAAACTCGTTCTATATATTTTATTTCATTATCAGACAAAAGCATAACCGTCGAACTTCTTGTCCCGTAATTCCCACTTTTGATAAACATTGGTGAAAGCATTCTTTCCATCTCTAATGACACGCCCGTATTCGGCAGTCGTTCATCCGGTGCAGAATCTGCATTATTGAGAAGGGTCATAAGCTGCTCCTCGAGGACCTTCGGGTCATTGGCTACGATGTTTGACATGCCAGCCTTCCCCATTATCACCTTTGGCCACTCGGTATTAAGAAGATGGTTGCTGACCCCATAAATGCCCGGCTCAAGCTTTTGAAACTCTTGTCCAATGTTAGAATAATAATAAAGTCCCTCGGCATCCCCTGCCAGCAGGTTGTAGCCGGGGTATTGCTCCTTTGTTTCTGACAGCTTTTGCATGTAACTTTCAATGGTCCCATTGTAATTCAAGGCATCCGCCACCAGTTCCCCCCTTGACCGTTTTCCCTCGGCAACCTCTTTTGGATTGCGATAGTTGGTCAATGCGGCAAACCGCCCTCCCCGGGTGACACCCATCCAAGTTCCCATTTTCTCCAGATCCCTGCCGGCAAGGATATCAGGCTCATCTTCCCAAAAATGGGCAGGAGCAGTCGGCCTTTTATAAAACTCATCCCGATTGGCAGCCACAATCAGCTGATACTTAGGGTGCACTTTATATGCAAAAAGAATTAAACACACGAATCATCACAGCCTTTTTGGAAAATTTCCCTTCTACTATTTTAACGGTTTATTACCTTATCCGCCATGTTCTTGATAAAACTCAATCAAACGTTTGATTAGCTTCTCAAAGCCTTATGTATCAAGTAATCCTGCGTTTCAATCAAACGTTTGGTTAGTTTTTTCCTCACATTTCTCAAATCTATACAAACGGTTGATTAATTTTTCCGTTCGACCTAAAAAATCCAATCAAACGTTTGATTAGTTCCTCCAACCCTTATGTGCCAAGCATTCCAACGTTTCAATCAAACGTTTAATTAGTTTTTCCAACAAAAAAGAGACTCTCTGAATAGACAGTCCCTCATACCAATCTTTTATATTGCCAGCGGTAATTTAATTTCTACTACTGTTCCTTCGTTTTGTTTGCTTGAATACGAAATACTTCCTTTATGCTGCTTGATAATCTTATGGCAAATCATCACACCAAGTCCGGTTCCTTTTTCTTTTAAACTATAAAACGGTTCGCCTAACCGCGGCAAAAGCTCTTCCGGGATCCCGCAGCCATGGTCCTTTATCGTAACAATACAGTCACCATCAACTCCTTTACAGAGATGGATGTCAATATCGCCACCCTTCGGCATAGCCTCCATGGCATTCTTTATAATATTCAGGAATACCTGCTTCAACTGGTTTTTCTCACAAATAACCGGGAACGGTGCCCCTTCAAACAACGTGTTCATTTGTATACCGGTCATAAGTGCCTGCGGAGATATAAATTCAATTGTATTGTCAATCAGTTCCCGTAAATCCGCCCTGGTGAGTTTAACCGCTTGCGGCTTGCCCAATGAAAGCATCTCACTTGTAATGGTTTCAATTCGGGACAGTTCACCCAGCAGCAAATCACTGTATTCAAAAGAACTGTTTGCAGCTTTATAAAGCTGAACAAATCCCTTAATTGTTGTAAGAGGATTCCGAATCTCATGGGCTACCCCTGCTGCAAGTTCTCCGACGATCGAAAGCTTCTCGGATTGCAATAGGATCTCTTCAGATTTTTTTCGCTCCGAAATATCCCGGCTAACGATGACAAGGTGCTCAATCAACTCATTCTCCCCTCTGACTGGCATGCAGCGGGATTCAAATTCAATCCAGCGCCCATCTTGATGAAGAAAGCGAATTTCCATTGACTGGGCTTCTTCTTTATCAAACATCCTTTGAACCGTTTTTCTAAAAAAATCCACATCATTTGGATGAATGAATTTACACAGTTCGACTCCCTCCAACTCCGATAACTGATGTCCCAGGATCAATTCATGAGATGGAGAAAAGTACGTAACTGAGTGATTTTTACGCATTACTTTAATCAGGTCAGAAGTGTTTTCTGCGATCAATCTATATTTAGATTCGCTTTTCTCAACCATCTTATACATTTCTATTAATCTGCTATTCATTCGGTAAAGCTTTAAATAGGATTCGATTAGCAAAACACCAGTAATGACACCGAGCAGGACGAAAGCTACATATTCAATGTGAAAAAGTGGCTTATCTCTCAAAACATTAAATATAATCGGTACTTCTATAAAATAAATAATGGCATAAAGGGCAAAGAATATAACACTTCTTTTCACTGCGGTAAAGCGGGCTGTAAATACATGGGCAATACAAAAGCCAGCTACAATAATTAACCAGCCGATGATTGGTGTGGCCAGCTGCCCCCCTACAAGCAGTCTTGCACTAATTGAACAGATTGCAGTAATCACGCCGCCGACTGGACCAAAATAGGCAAAACTGATAATGACTGCTGCATAACGGATATCATATATATATCCGCCCCTGTGAATGGCGAGGGCAACAAGAATAGCAGAAACCATTCCTCCATAGAACCCCACAATTAACCGGTAATGTTTAAGCGGTTTAAAATCACTAAATGAACCCGCAACAATTGGTAAAAATATTAAAAATGCAAAGATTGCAAGATTAACGATGTAATCTAATAGAACCAACTGACTCCCACCTAAAAACTAGTATATATATATATCATAAACCAGACTGTCTTTCATTGGAATAGTTACCTTTAGGTGGAATTTTCCATTAAAAATATTCTCTTTTCTAATAGATTGTTGCTTTCTAATATAAAAACCGCTTCAAGAAGGAAAGAATCACTAACTGCCTCGCTATAAGCGATCAAACATTAAAAAAATTAGGGAACTGGGCGCATATAGCCCTTCTATGCACCCCAACTCTTGATAAATTCTGCGGTCCGGGCGCATATAGCCCTTCTATGAGCCCTAACGCTTGATAATTTCTGCGGTCCGGGCGCATATAACCTTTCTATGCACTCCAACTCTTGATAAATTCTGCGGTCCGGGCGCATATAACCTTTCTATGCTCCCCAACTCTTGATAATTTCTGCAGTCCGGGCGCATATAGCCCTTCTACGCGCCCCAACTCTTGATAAACTCTGCGGTCCGGGCGCATATAGCCCTTCTATGAGCCCTAACGCTTGATAATTTCTGCGGTCCGGGCGCATATAACCTTTCTATGCACCCCAACTCTTGATAATTTCTGCGGTCCGGGCGCATATAACCTTTCTATGCTCCCCAACTCTTGATAATTTCTGCGGTCCGGGCGCATATAGCCCTTCTATGCTCCCCAACTCTTGATAATTTCTGCGGTCCGGGCGCATATAGCCCTTCTATGAGCCCTAACGCTTGATAATTTCTGCGGTCCGGGCGCATATAACCTTTCTATGCACTCCAACTCTTGATAAATTCTGCGGTCCGGGCGCATATAACCTTTCTATGCTCCCCAACTCTTGATAATTTCTGCAGTCCGGGCGCATATAGCCCTTCTACGCGCCCCAACTCTTGATAAACTCTGCGGTCCGGGCGCATATAGCCCTTCTATGTGCCCCAACCCTTGATAAATTCATCGGTCCAGTCGCATATAGCCCTTCTATGCGACCCAATGCTTGATAAATTCTGCGGTCCGTTGCATATAGCCCTTCTATTCGCCCCAACTCTTGATAAATTCATCGGATCGGTAGCATAGGAGCAAAAATCACACTATTTACGAAAACAGCAGAAAAATGACCCTCCCGCAAAATACGAAAGAGCCTAATTAATATTCAGTTTTAATTTTCTAATATTATTAATGTTTAAAAATTGTCCACACCACCTGGACATATGTCCACGGACGGTGCGTGTCACCTCGATTGACACCACATTACTGTTCAGCAAGCTTGATATAGCCAATTCTCTCAACTAATTCCTGGCCTTGCGGGCCTTGCATCCAGTCGAGAAAGGGTTGTATGTTTGGGTTTGTGTTGTCTTTAAGTGTGATGGCGTAGAGTGTGGCAGTGAATGGGTAATTGCCGCTTGCGATGTTTTCTGGATCTGGTTCAATCCCGTTAATTGCCAACAGTTTAATATCTGGATTTTCCTTCATTCCGGTTGCAAAAAAACGAAATGAGAACCCTATTGCATTTTGATAGTTTCGATAGTCGGCCACTTGTTCAATAATCCCGCCCATCCCTTCGGGTACATCCTCCTTAAGAGGCTTCATAATCTTTGTTTCTCCCATTATTTTTTCCAAAAGGGTTTGGCTGCCGGAATTTTTCGGACGCTGAAAGGCAATAATTTTCTCGGAACCTCCTCCAAGCTCGGACCAATTGTTAATCTTTCCAGAGTAGATTCCTTTAATTTCAGAAACCTTTAAACTATCTACCTCATTTTTCGGATTCACGAAAAAGACAAATGCTTCCTTGCCAATCGGGGTCATAACCAGCTCTTTCCCAGCTTGCTTTGCCATTTCTCGCTGCTCCTTAGAAGGCTCAGCCCCAAAGTAAATGTCTACTTCTCCCGATAATAAGCGTTCATAGGAATAAATGGTGTTTGTAAAGCTGACAACCTCCCTGCTTTCACCCATCACCTTTTCAATATTTTCATAAGTTGCGAGGGCAAAGGCAGAATAAACCGGAAAGGCCGCTTCTGCCCCATCCAGGACGGGCATTTCCATTGGGTTCGTTATAATAAAAGTTGATTTTGTGGTAACCTTCGGTAACTTGTTATTTGGATTTGTCACATCGTAAGGAGTTAGGTCCGTGCTTGAGTAGCCGCCTGCGTATTTAAAGCCATAAGACGGCAAAACGGTTTGGCTGCGATACCATTGAACAGCTGAACCAGTTCCAATTGCCAAAAGGAGCACCGCTAAAATAGGTAAAAACTGCTTCTTCTTGGTCAAAACAACAGTGAATTGTACCTTACGAGAGGCCGCTGCTATAATCACTCCGATAGCAAATGAAAGCTCATAGGCCAGCGGTGCCCATAAAAACAGCCTTCCCTCGCCGCCAAACATAGCAGCAAAGTAAATCGGTGCATAGGCGATATGAAAGATGCAATAGAATAACCATGAATCTGCCCCGTAAAATCCGCCATTAATCAGCATAAAAACAGCCCATAGCACTGTAGTATAAGTAAGTGGAACCGGGATTAGGGCAATATACTCTTTTAATTGGCACAATCTTAGCAGTTTCCTGCCAGCAAAAAATCCTGCCAAACCGCCGCCCACGAAGAGAACAGACAGCAGGATTTCCATAAGCTTTTCAAAATTCCCCATTAATGGCAGTGTAAGGAAAGATAACCCTAGTGGCACTAATCCAAAATAAAAGATGAAAAGTAGCAGTTTTTTTCCCATTATAGCCGCCCCCTCTTTAATATCTAGTCCCTTTTAGAATATTATGGTGTAATTTTACACCATAACACCAACTTCAACAACACATTTCTTCCTTAATTTAACATTAAAAAAACTCCTCCGATAAACGGAGGAGTCTGTTCCATTATCATTTTATTTATTTAACAGTGTAAGAACTGTATCCAATACGACATTGACCCCTTTTTCGCAGTCTTCCCAGGCAGTCAATTCTTCCTCGCAATGGCTTTTTCCGTTGATGCTTGGAACGAACAGCATGGCCGTTGGGACATAGCTTGCAATGAACTGGGCATCATGCCCGGCGCCGCTAACCATTCGTTTATGGGTATATCCCAGCGACTGGGAAGATCGCTCCAAGGAAGCGCAAAGTTCCGGTTCGAACCACACCGTGTCGCGCTCCCATAATTTTGTTATCTTGATTTCACAACCTTCGTCGAGGCCTAAATGCGGCAGCCCTTGAACGAAATCTTTGAAAGTGTTGACGATTTCCATGTCTTTATGGCGTGCTTCAAGCGTAAAGACAACTTTATTCGGAATGACGGTATGGATGCTTGGATATACGTTTACCCTGCCGATGGTGAAAACAAGATCGGAGTCCAAAGCACTTAGACGTTTACGAGTTTCATTAATTAGGTTGTTTGTTGCAAATAGGGCATCCTTGCGCATGTTCATTGGAGTCGTTCCGGCATGGTCCGATTCCCCGGTTACCTCTATTTCAAAGCAAGCCATGCCGACAACACATTCTACTACACCAATTGTGTGGCCTTCTTTTTCGAGGATAGGCCCCTGTTCGATGTGCAATTCCAAAAAGGCGGCTGCTTCTTTAAGACGGTTTTCTACACTTCCATCATATCCAATTGCCTTAAGAGCTTCTTCAAAGGTTATCCCTTCTGAATCTTCCTTTTGAAGCATGGCGGCTTTGTCAAATTTACCTGCGAGTACACCTGATGCCATCAACGAAGGCTCGAATCTTGCTCCCTCCTCATTCGTGAAATTGACAATTGTAATCGGGTATTTAGGTTTAATTTTATGGTCGACAATTGTACGCACGACTTCAAGCCCTGTCAAGACACCTAAAACACCGTCGAACCGGCCACCTTTTTTAACGGAGTCTAAATGGGAGCCAATCAGGATGGGAGGCTTATTTTCCGTTCCACCAAGCGTCGCATACATGCAGCCCATGTCGTCAACCTTCACAGTCATCCCTAATTCCTCACAGCATTTGCGAAAATAACCTCTTGCCGCACGGTCCTCTTCCGATAAAGAAAGACGGGTGACACCATTATTTTCCGTTCGGCCAAACTGGGCAAAACGTTCCAATTCTCCTTTAAGTCTTTCTCCATTAATCAATATCTTTTGTTTTTGCATTTGAACACTCCCCTTTAAAAATTAATAACGGTTTTATACTTTCTTGAGGAAGACAATGCTTTTGTTTTAAAAAAATAGATTCTAAACATTATAGGAATATTCAGTTATTTTAATTATAGTCCAGCTAAACGAGATTTCACTAGATAGTTTGAAAAATAAAAACGGATAACCCACTAGAAGGGTTATTCTGTACGGTCCATTACCCCTGAAAAAGCACTTTATTGTTTTTCATCCGGTTCTCCTCTATCTAAAAATCTTACAAAAACTATATCTCTCTTAATTAGGTTACTAGTCTAGTGAATTTCTTTTCCGAATTAGCTCCCTTTTTTGACTATCTATTGATTCCTGAACACCCCGCTACATGAAAACATTTATTTCCATCCAGTATTTGATTCTTGTAATATAGTTGAATATATCTTAAAATTGGTTGCATAAAAATACACATAGGATCGAAGGAGTTACATCATGTTACAGACAAAAAATGTTGATTCAGAGTTAAAGGCCTGGGCCATCGAGCAGCGCCGTCATTTTCATATGCATCCGGAGCTGTCCGGGCAGGAATACAATACCTCCGCTTACGTAAAAGAAAAATTGGCGGAATTCGGGATCCCTTTAGACAACAGGTTTTCCGGCCCTAGTGTGGTGGCCTTTTTTAAAGGAACAGAAGGAAGCAAGACGATTGCCCTAAGGGCCGATATGGATGCCCTGCCACTCCAGGAGGAAGGGGACAAGCCCTATATTTCCAAAGTTCCTGGCGTCATGCACGGCTGCGGCCATGACGGCCATACGGCCATTTTGCTGGCGGCGGCAAAATGGATGAGCAACAATCCTGATTTGGTGAAAAATAATATCCGCTTGATCTTTCAAAGCTCAGAGGAAGCCTCCCCAAGCGGCGCCCAGAAGCTTGTGAGAGAAGGAGTGCTGGACGGGATTGACGCGATTTATGGAATCCACCTGATTTCACGCATGCCTATGGGAAAGGTTGGCTTTGCCACCGGCTATGCGATGGCTTCGTGTAATGACTTTGATATTAAAATTGAAGGTAAAGGCGGACATGGCGGATACCCCCATGATACGGTCGACCCGATTTATATTGCCAGCCACTTGATTCAGGCTTTTCAATCAGTTGTCAGCAGGAATTTGCATCCATTGCATGCAGGAGTTATTTCATTTGGGGGGATGCAGGCAGGAAATTCCTACAATGTCATTCCTCACGAGGTGACATTGAAGGGGACAATCCGGGCATTGACCTTTGAGGCAGCCGAGCTCATGCATGAGAAAACGGCCCAGTTGACAGAGTCCATCTGCGCAAGCTTTGGGGCTAAAGGACTTTATCAATTTATCGAGGGAACCCCTCCGTTGTACAATCACCCGGAAGCATGTGAATTTGCCCGCGGTGTCATTGAAAATACCTTTGGAGCAGATGCTTTCTTGCCAATAGACCCAGTACTAGGAGCCGAGGATTTCTCCTATTACTTGAAAGAAAAGGTCGGGGCCTTCATCAATGTCGGGATGCAAAGTGAAAAAAGCCAGTATCCGCACCACCATCCGAAATTCGATATTGACGAAGACGCCATCCCAACCGCCATTGAACTCATGATCCAACTGGCGCTGCAAGCGTAAAACTAAAATATCCTGCAGAATGCGGAACTTCAATAAGCACGCAAAGAAGCCGAACCCCAACCATAACATTTGGGGCTCGGCTTTTTATATTATGTGTCCACGCCGGGAGCCTGTCACCCGTGCTTACGCTTCAACGATGTCCGGCTGCTTGTAAGTGTCGGTATCGAATTCGCCTGTTGCTTTGCTGGTAAGAACGCCAGCTGTCATGGCACCGCTGACGTTTAGGGCTGTTCGGCCCATATCGATAAGAGGCTCAACGGAGATGAGCAGGCCGACGATGGCAATTGGCAGATTCATCACGGATAGCACGATGAGGGCTGCGAAGGTCGCGCCGCCGCCAACACCGGCCACACCGAAAGAACTAATAGCAACGACAAGAATAAGAGTCAGAATAAAGCTTAGACTCGTCGGATCGACACCGGCAGCAGGTGCAACCATGACCGCCAGCATAGCTGGATAAATCCCTGCACAGCCATTTTGCCCAATAGTCAGTCCGAAGGAGCCGGCAAAGTTTGCAATCCCTTCAGAAACACCCAAATCCTTTGACTGGGTTTTAATCGTCATCGGGAGCGTTCCCGCACTCGTTCGTGAAGTGAACGCAAAGGTTAACGTAGGGAGTGCTTTTTTCACATAGTTATATGGACTTAGTTTCGCCGCCATTAAAAGCAATAGATGCACAATAAACATAATGATGAGCGCTACATAGGAGGCGACCACAAACGTCCCTAGTTTCACAATTGCATCGTAATCACTTGTTGCAGCCACCCTCGTAATAATCGCAAGTATTCCGTATGGTGTCAGCCTAAGCACCATGGTGACCACTCTCATCACAACCGAGTATACGGTGTCGATGATTTTTGAAAAGAATTCCGCATGCTCCGGTTCTTTCCTTTTTACACCCAAATAGGCAATTCCAATAAAGGCGGCAAAAATGACAACAGCTATAGTTGAAGTTGGTCGGGCGCCTGTTAGGTCTTGAAACGGATTACTTGGGATGAAATCAACGATTTGCTGCGGCAATGTCATATTTTCGACTGTCGGAACCCGTTCCTCCAATTGTGCAATACGAGCCTTCTCTGCATCGCCTTGGGTCAACTGAGCTCCGTCTAAATTAAATCCCAGAGCAGAGCCAATTCCGATGGCTGCCGCAATCGCTGTCGTACCGAGCAGGATACCAATGACAAGAACACTGATTTTGCCAATGTTTTTAGATAATTTCAGTTTCGTAAATGCCCCGACAATCGAGACAAAGATCAACGGCATAACTACCATTTGCAGCAGTTTGACATAACCGTTTCCGGCAATATTAAACCATTCAATGGAACGTGCCAGTACCTCAGATGTCGTACCGTAGATGGCATGAAGAATAATTCCAAAAATAATACCCAAGCCAAGTGCCGTGAAAACACGCTTTGAAAACGAAACATGCTTCCTTTGCATCTGGAACAACCCGAACATGAGCAACAACAGAACAGCAATGTTTACAATGATCAGAATGGTATTCATGTTTGTCCTCCCCTTTTGATTTTTTGGAGAAACGCTAAACTACACATTCCAATGCGCCAAGTCGGAATTCCGATTTAAACCATCAAACGTTTGTATTACATAAATATGTATGGAAGAATGTTAAAATTCCATTACAAAAACGATCGAAAAGAATAAATTTTTCAAAGAAAAAACTGACCTGCCTCCATGCAGGTCAGTTAAAATGAAAAGTTCTTAAAGTGGAGTGATTTCGTTATTCGTCGGGCTGAGTTTTTCCAATTTCTTGTTTCTAAAGTAATAGAACAAATAACAAATTAACAAGAAGCCTAGTCCTACCAGGAGCCCCGTCAGCTGGGCTGGGTCGAAGGCCAGGAAAATTAATATCGATACACAGAAGATGATACATACCAATGGAACTAAAGGATAGTAACGTACTTTAAATTGCAAGTCCTCCAATTTTCCGCCTGCCTGTAAGTATTTGCGCCGGAACATCAACTGGGATAACGCAATTCCCATCCAAGAAATCGTTACAGAAATCCCCGCAATTGACATTAATAAAACAAACACTGTATCCGCGGCTACTACGCTTGTCAATAACGACAGCAAGGAGAAAATCATCGTAAACACAAGGGCTGCGAATGGCACTTTCCGTTTGGATAATTTTCCGAAATACTTTGGTGCCATGCCGTCATGCGCCATCGCCCAAAGCAGCCGGGTGGAAGCATAAATACAGGAGTTCCCCACCGAAAGAATTGCAGTTAGAATAACAAAGTTCATAATATCAGGAGCAAATGGGATTCCCGCTAAGTCCATTAGCGTAACGAATGGGCTTTCCAACAAGCCAAGTTCCTTCGTCGGAAAAATGGCCGATAATATAATTATAGAAGCAATATAAAAGACGATAATTCTGAAAAGGACATTTCGAATGGCACGAGGTATATTCTTATGAGGTTCTTCACTTTCGCCGGCAGCAATGCCGATTAATTCTGATCCTTGGTAGGAGAAAATAACGTTCATCATCGTTACAAAAATAATCGTCAGTCCTGCTGGAAACAGTCCTTTTGGAGCGAGGTTTTCCATAAATGGGGCCGGTCTGTCATCAAGCGGAATAATACCAAAAATCGCCGCTGCCCCGATAATAATAAAGAAAATAACAGCTATGACCTTAATACCCGCAAACCAATATTCCGCCTCCGCAAAGCCCCTGGTTGTCAGCGCGTTGAGTACAAAAAGCAGAGCAATGAAAACGGCGCACCAAATCCATACGGAAACACCGGGAAACCAGCGCTGCATTAAAATACCTGCAGCGGTAAATTCCACCCCCGCTGTCGTGGCAGATCCAATGAAATACATCCAGCCTAACGAGAAACCGGCTGCAGGATTAATAAATTTACTGGCGTATGTTTGGAAAGAACCTGTAACCGGCATATAGACTGCAAGCTCTCCCAAGCACACCATTACCAAATACAAAATAAGGCCGCCAAATAAAAAACCTATTAACGCGCCTCCTGCTCCTGCTTGGTTAATCGTGTAGCCCGCATTTAAAAATAACCCTGTGCCAATTACACCGCCTAATGAAAGCATAAACAAATGACGCCGTTTCATTGACCTGTTTAACTGGTTCTTTTGACCTTCTTGTCCCATCTTTACCCACCCCTTTTTTAAAGTCCACCCATGTGGAAAACACTCATTTGTCCACGCACGGCGCCTGACACCCATTCCAATAACATTAATTAATTCCTAGCAGCGAACCTTTTTATCCGCCAGCATTTTGATCATGCCTTCGACGAGGGCTGGTACTTCTTCGAAGGCGTTTTTGATGTGGAGGCGTTCGGTTCGTTTGTGAGCGTCTTTGCCAAACGGTCCGACGTTTAATACCGGTGCCTGGAGCTGCGTCATTTCATCGAATGGGATGCTGTAGCTTGTTCCCCAGACCGGTGTATTTTCTTTAAACACAGTCCAGCCTTCGCCGGCATCCAGATAATTAACATAGCTTAAATCGCTGATTCCATTAAAATAGTGGACTTGATTGACAGGAAGCACATACTTTTCAAAACCGCGTTTCTTCACGTAGGCAATACACTTTTTCACCAATTCATTTTCCGACGAGTTTACAGCAGGATAATATGGCGGTGCATACAAGAGGACAATCGCTGGTGCTAGCTCCTGACACTCAATGATTAGGGCATCCGCAATACGGAAAGACTTTTCCCGGTCATCCCACTCCTCCCTTTTATGAACGGAGGCTTTGACTCCCGCAACAAATTCTGCACCAAATTTTCGAAGCGCATGCTTTTCCAGTTCATCATAACGCAGCACTCGTACTTGTCCTACCGGAGTAACCGACTGCGCTTTGCAAATCTCATAATAGGCCTGATTGCAGGATTTAGCTGCATCTAATGCAACTTTTTCGAACATATTCATAATTTCTTCCGCATTCCGCTGCATTAAAAATACGTTATACAAAGCGGCCGAACGGTATGGTGTTTGAACAGAGTACTCCAGTCTTAAATCCTTTTGCTGCAGTGTCACTGGAAGCGGCGTTCTTTCTCCCATCACCGTTTCCTGGAGGCTTAAATTCCACTCCATCCTCTGTGTTAAAAATGAAGCAATATACGGTCCGGTAATGCCGCTAAGCGGTTCCCCAACATGGGTCTCTTTTCCGTAAAAAAGGGCAGACGGCATAATCTTGCCGATTGAACCTGAGTACACATAAAAGTTTCGGTCACCCGGCTCTTGGGTAAAGACCGGCTCACTATTTAGGAATAGGTTAAAGGTAAGCTGATGCTTTTCCTTTAATTTCAATAATTTCGGAACCGCTGCACGCATCCCCGAAGAATTCACTTCTTCATCCGGAACCGTCAGGAGCAAAAGATTAATCGGCCATTGCTCGACCGAAGCCTTTTCAATCAGCCCCATTTGCATGACCAGACCCATTTTCATATCCATCGTGCCCCTGCCAAATAGGTACTCTCCTGATAAAAGATCTTCCCGAGCCTCCGCCGGTAATTCATCGATTCGGGAATGGAGAAGTTTCGTTAATTCCTCTGGCCGATATGCATACTCCTGAAGGTCTCCGTATTCTTCGGTATTCACCGTATCAAAATGACTAATCAATACAATCGTTTCCGCCGCACTCGGATGTTTATATAGAGCGGTAACAAAACGGCGGCCTAGATCTGCATCATGAAGACTCAAGTGTTCTGGATTTTCTTGAAAATATGCCAAATCTTTAAGCTTCGCCGCCACCTTGGAAGGAAACTCACGCTCTCCCTCCGTCAGCGTCATACTTTTCCAGCTTACTACTTCGCATAATAGCTCCCGCAAAGCCTTCGGTGTCCCCCACTTAAGCTGTCTCATGGCTCCCAAACTCCTTCAAACACAATTTTTAAAATCTTAGTGACAAGCAGCTCAAACCGCCGTCCAATTTCCGGAATTCCGATGTATCAACCTCAATTGTCTGATATCCGGCATCCTCAATTTTTTGTTTTGTCTGCGGGTAACCTGCAGGGATGATCACGTAGTCATTTACCTGAATGCAATTTGCCGCATACTCTTCTTCCGGAGGCACAATAATTTTTTTGTAAGAATTGAAATCAGGGTGATCGACAAATTCACCAGCCGCCACAATCGTTTGATTTCCTAAATAAGCAATGCCGGTTTTTAAATGGAAAAACTTCTGAAGCGGTACAATGGTAGCTTTATAGTTTTCGGTTTCTAAGATTTGTTTCAGCTGCTCGGCACCTTCCTGGTTTGTCCGCTCGGAAATACCGATATAAAAATGATCATCAGCTTGTAAAATATCTCCTCCATCGAGCGTGCCAGGCGCTTTAATATAGTAAATTTTATCGTAGAAGGATTTGATGGCAGGCTCCATGTCTTGGATTTCGCCGTTTCTTGATGCAGCCCCCGGATTGGAAATAACCGCAAATTCCAGGGTTAAAACAGCAGTATCTTCCACAAAGGTGGAGTCCGGAAATTGTTCGTTGCTTGACAGGACAGTTACTTCAGTGCCGCATTTTTTAAGAGCTTCAATATAAGCATCGTGCTGCAGTAATGCTTTCTCTAAAATCGGTGTGCCAAGGTCGGAGGTGGTTAAGCCATTGATATACGTATTACCGGGTCTTTTGACAATAGTGTTATGAAACATTTTCCCTTCTTTTGCTTGTTTTAATGCAGATTCCTTTAACATGTTTTCTTCCTCCATTTTTTTATTTTCGTTCCACCGGACATGTCAGACACGTAGGTCCACCCGTCCCTAAATAAGAGATTTCATTTCCTTCATACTCATATACGGTCGCCCCGGATTCTATTAATTGGCGCTTCGTGACTGGGTTTCCGGAAACCATCATGCAAACCTGCGGTTCCAGCGCCAGCACGTTGCAGCCGAGTCTTAAGTACTCATCTTCGGGTACCTCTACCAACTCGAAGCCGCGTTTAATGAGCATTTGTCTGAGAAACACAGGCATCAGCCGTGAATAAACAACTGCCAAATCTTTGTCCACGATACTGATTATGGACATTAGGTGCAGACATTCGTCCTCCCCTTGGTCATGCGGGAGTTGCACCACGATTACCTCATCGACTTGATCTGCAACCAACTCTTTAATTTGCCGGATGGCTTCATCATTTGTCCGGTAGCCGCGTCCGATTAACAGTGTACGGTCATCAAACCAGACAAGGTCTCCCCCGTCGGCAACAGCCTCGCCCGTCAATTCTCCTACTATCGGAATCTCTTTTTCTTGTAAAAATTCTTTGTAAACCTCTGCCTCCGGCTGCCGCAATGTTTTTCCTGATTTCAAAATGATGGCGCCCTTTGGCGTGAATTTAACGGGATCATGGGCATAGAGTGAATCCAATCCAACCTGTTCTGATTCCGGCAAGAACTCAACATCCCCTACATGCTCCTTGATAATGGCAAGAAACTGCTCATATTCCTGTTGTGCCTTCGTGAAGTCAGGTTCATTAATATAGTTGAATCTTTTCCATTCCTTACTTAAATGCTCCTGACTGATAAATGCATCGTTCGGATGTTTGACAATGACCCTGTTGAGCCTTTTATACATAGATGTTAACAAAAAAACACCTCCGCTTTTCCACATAGTGGAATCGGTTTCCTGTGACAGGAAAACTTATAATATGATATTATAAGCTTATAAAGTAGATGTCAATATTTTTCAAATTTACTGAATATAATAGACGTTTTCCAAAAAATCAAATAAGGCAGGGAAATACATGCAAACAATTGATCGAGCAATGCAGATTATTAAGGTTCTTGCAGGAAGTGATACAAAAAGATCGTTCGCCATTTCGGAATTATCGAAGGAATCCGAACTGCCTGTCAGTACATTGCATCGGCTATTACAATCCATGAAGCAGCATGGACTAATTCAACAGGACCCAGAGACAAAGTTCTATTCAATGGGGAATGCCTGGCTCCAGTATGGCCTGCAAATGTACGACACCTTTGACTTTTTGGCGCTGATCCGCCCAGAATTGGAAAAATTAATGCATGAAGTAGAGGAAAGTGTTTATTTTAGTAAACCTATTGGTTTAGAGTCTTTAGTTGTAGAAAGAATTGACTGCCTGAATAACCCGATTCGAATTTATGATCAGCTTGGAATACGGATACCTTTGAACATTGGAGCAGCCAATAAAGTGATGCTTGCTTATATGCCTCCAAAAGATAAGCTAAAAATTGTTACTTCTCTAGTACCTGAAAATGAACACGAGGCGTTTATACAATTATTGCAGGAGGTTCAAAAGCTTGGGTATGGAGAAAGTCATGGGGAAAGGACACCAGGTACGTCATCGGTCGCTGCTCCGATTTTCAACCACCAAAACGAACTAATCGGTGCCATCAGCATCGGTTACGTCAATTTCAATGTAACGGAGGAACGGAAAAGCTTTTTGATTGAAAAAGTAATGGAATTCGGGCTGCGCATCTCCAGAAAATTAGGAGCAACAAAGCAGTAACGGGATCAGGCACTGAAAAAAGACAAATGTCCACCCGGGGTGGACACTGAGGTCACCTATAGATGGACATTTGTTAGTATTGTTGTTTATTGGCTTTATTGACCCATGCTGTGAAGGGCTGATAAGTGTTGTTCGTGAGGAGCTGTATCATGGGAATGGTTCGTCTTTCTGGGGGAACGGAAAGCTGTTCGTAAATAAATTGGTCGTCAAATCCGATTTTCGCAGCATCTTCATGTGTACAGGAATAATACACCTTCTCTAATCTAGACCAATAAATAGCACCAAAACACATTGGGCATGGCTCACAGCTTGTATATAGCTCACAGCCGGTCAATTGGAAACTATTTAAAACCTTGCAGGCTGCCCTAATCGCCTGCATCTCAGCATGGGCGGTCGGGTCATTCTTCAAGGTTACCTGATTGCTGCCAACACTAATAATTTGTCCATTCTTCACGATAACCGCCCCAAACGGACCGCCGCCATAGCGGAGAACATTATCAAGCGCTACATCAACGGCCATCTTCATAAACATTTCGTCCCTCATAGATTCCCCCCAACTCTCAGACATTATCTCTTCCTTTCAATTTATTATCCTTCTTAGGAAAAAAGAATGATGACTTATCTTCCCAATTAAAATACAGGCGGGATATTTTAAAAAAAATGTAGGTTTAAATAATAGAAATTTTGTAAAATACTATTATCCATTGCTTGGCCTATAATTATTTTTGGCTCTTTTCGTAAAGTTTGTTGTTTTGGGAATAACACTGTCCGTTCCTTTCCGCTACAGGCGCTCAGCAAACCCGCGGGGAGGAAGTCGAGCCTCCTCGACGTTCCGTCTGCGGGGTCTCGACCTTTCCTCTATTTCCCGCAGGAGTCAAGCACCTTTCGCTCCAATCCACTCAGTGTTTTCAATATAGTTAAAAGCAACAATCTCTGAGAAAAGAGCCTTATTTTTTTACTTAATCAAAGAATTCATTGCCTCTTCTTTAAACACCTTTGGAAGGATTGACTGCCATGTATAAAGCCAAGCTTTGACAAAGAAAAATCATTAAATAATGTCATTGATTTGTTTGGGGGTTCAGGATTTAAATTGATTACATGTGAACAAATTGGTAAGACTTCTTTCACAATGGAACAAACTGTTGATTTGGTTAACGATATTCGCAATGGGATTGAAAAAGGATCAGTAAATGCGGAATACAACGGGGACAACATTCTGATTTTTTATACAGCATCTTTCGGACTTTACTACTAAAAGATAAATGAATATGTTTCAATGGAAAAAGCCTACGGCTTCATAAACAAAGAAGTGGCAGTAACCTAACAATAGGTACTGCCACTTCTTTTCTTAATGATATCACTTTTTAATATTACCCGCTTCTGTCAGGCACCACATAAAGAGACATTTGTTCACGTGGCGTGGACAATTCAAGATTATTCCCCTTTTGCCTTTGCTCTTAGGATGCCCTCTTTAAGTTTTTGAATTGTCCCTTAGAAAGGACGGTTTTTTCCAGACGGTGGGCCATAATGCCGGCAAAAACAGATAGGACGATGTCTTTAGGGAGTGGCGGTACCATCCATAGCCAAGCCATTTTATAGGTGAAGCCTTCCGGCGCTGCAGCCCAAAGTTTGTAGGCATAATACATCCAGTTGGTTCCAAACAGGTAATTGACCGCCATTCCAATTAAAGCCGCTATAATAAAAGCAGGCAAGCCTTTTTTCTTTTCGACGATTCTTCCAATGATAAAAGCTGCAAAAATATAAGAAATAATAAAGCCGAAGGTTGGACGAAGGATGATTCCTAGTCCTCCAAAAAAGCCAGCAAAAACTGGGACTCCGACCATGCCGACTAACGTATATACAATCATCGCAATGGCTCCCAATCGGCTTCCTAATATTAGTCCTGCCAATATAGCAAAAAAGGTTTGCAAGGTGATCGGCACTCCGCCAACCTGCAAAAACGGAGCAATAGTCGTAATGTTTGCCCCGACCGCCATCAGGGCCACGAACATGCCGACAAGCGTAATATCCAGCGCTCTTAACTTTCTCATTTTCTTCCCACCCTTAATTAAATTCTGATGTCTGATAATTTAAAAATAATGGGCGGGTGATTATTTGTCAACCAAAACATTATTTAAGTTAACAAAAATGGCCGATTTCTACCATAATTAAGAGATCTCCCTATTCTGCTAATTTTGCTTACTTCGGAATTGATCTATCCGCATTAATATAGCCTTCGCCGTAAATTGCGTTTTCGCGGTCCTTCCATAAACCTGTCCCACTTTTCAGCAAATCTTTCACTTGCTGCGGTGCTGCATTAGGGACTTGCTGTTTAACCAATGCACATATACCGGCACAAATAGGTGTTGCCATCGAAGTGCCCGATAAAACAAAGTAATCATTGTTTACCCTTGCAGATTTTTGCAGCTTATCCAAATAGGAATTAGGAGATCTTAGTGAAATGATATTCACCCCTGGCGCTAAAATATCCGGCTTATTTAATTCATCGGAAACATTTTGGAATCCTCTGCTCGAAAAGCTGGCCACATCGTCATCGCCGCGGTCCACTGTATTTTTATCATCAAGAGCCCCAACTGTAATCACTTTTTGACTAATACCGGGACTAGCGATGGTTCCATAATTCGGACCTTCATTCCCGGCTGCCACTACCACCACAATACCTGCTTCCCAGGCCTTTTCAACGGCCTTAACCATCAGATCTTCACCCGGCTGAGCTGTGCTGCCTAATGACATGCTGATGATATCAATTTTTTCAGGCGGATTACCGGCATTGTAATTAATGCACCAATCCACCCCTTCCATGACTGTATCCAAAGACCCTGAGCCCAATTTATCCAACACCTTTACGCCAATCAGATTTGCACCTGGGGCAGGTCCAGCATAAGGGCCGCTCGCGGCCGCGTCACCAGCACAGTGCGTGCCATGGCCATTATCATCATAAGGGTCTGTTTCATTATTGACGAGGTCAACAAAACCTTTAATTCTATCCCCTAAGTCCTTGTGTGGATAAATGCCAGTGTCGATAATCGCAATTGTTACACCTTCCCCCGTTAGTACAGTGTTATTCCTTGTGATATTTTTGGCATTAGCGGCAGGAACAGCAACATCAAGCAACGCCTTCACTTCCCTATTTAAATAAACCTTTTTGACGTGATGGCAGCTTGACAGGATCCCTTCTAACCCATTTGGGGTCACATCTGCACTATGGCAGGACACACTTGATAAACTTCGTTTCATACTATTTCGGGCATGCTGTTTCATCACTTCTGATACCTGATGGCAGCCTTTTTCAAAACAGCTTTCCTCAAATTCAATAATGACAGGAATTTTCCGGCCCCATTTAAGGAATCTCTCAAAATATTTATGCAAAAAGCACGGCGTCCAAGTAAAGGGTTTGTACAGGTTTAAAACTTCTTCCCGTAAATGCCTGTCCAGTTTATGTGCATGAGTCCGAACCATTTGAACCATTGAATATCCAAACAATTAATTTCTCATCCTTTCATAGCTTTTTAAATAAGCTATGAAACTTTTAAAAAATGGTAACGGTACCTGTCCAATATCTAGTAATTAGCGGTTCTTTTGGGTTTTTGAAAAATAACTCGTTTGCTTTGTAAGAGTGCCAAGCACCGCTCGTGGAAACTGTCCCCCTCAGGCATAGAATTTCTCACCAATGTTGTTTTGCTGAAAAAGGAATATTTGGCTTGAGGCCGAATATAAAACATAGTGGGACATATTTTGTTAGTCCAATATAGGGGGAATGATTATGCTTGATTTAGAGATACTTCATGAAAGGCTGGCTGAGACACGCAAACAGTTGCTAAACGAGATAAATAATCTCAGTTCAGCGGAATTAAACCAATCACCTGGCGAAGATAGCTGGAGTGTGGCTCAGGTCTGCCACCATCTTTATTTAACTGAAATGGCATTTACCAGGGGGGTAGTCTATGGCATGAACTCAGACACTAGCAAAAAGGCAGCTCCACAACCGTTACATCTATTTTTATTAGACCGTACTAAGAAAGCAGATGCACCCAGTATCGTTGCCCCTTCATCAGAATCTTTTGAGCTGCAGGAAATTCTCAAATTGCTAGATGAATCAAGAACATTTTTACTCGATGTTATGGATGGAATAAAAGACAAAACCATTCTGACCGAGAAATCTGCTAAACATCCTCTTTTTGGCTATCTACCTCTTTACCAATGGATTGAAAACGTCTATTTGCACGACCTGCGGCATATTGAGCAAATAAAGGAAATTAAGTCTGAAATTCTCTAAAGGCCCATTCCTAGAATCATTTCAAACGCTGCACGCAATCCTTATTTTTCCATAAACTAGAATAATAACATCAAAGATTTGAAGGGAAAGATGTGGTGGATTCATGATGGTAAATCCCAGGCCTGCGGGTCATACATTTAAAAATCTTCAAGACAGCAAGATGTCATTTGAACAGGTTTTCGAGCGAATAACTGAATTTATGCATAGCGACCCATGCGGGAATTATCGCTTGATGGTCGGAACGGATTCTCAGGTTCACAGGTCACATACCATTTTCATTACCGGTATTGTCATTCAAAATATGGGGAATGGCGTTTGGGCGTGTATAAAAAAGGTGATTGTCCCAAGAAAAATGACTCAGTTGCACGAGCGGATTTCACTGGAATTATCTTTAACGGAGGAAGTCGTCTCCCTGTTTACAGAGGAAAAGAAAAATGAATTAATCAATATTGTTCTGCCAAATGTCTATCAAGGGGCTACCTTTACGATAGAAGGCCATATCGACATCGGGGCGGGAATTCGAAACAAAACGAGTGAGTTTGTTAAAGAAATGGTGTTGCGAATGGAATCCATGGGCGTAGAACCAAAAATAAAACCTGACGCCTTTGTCGCTTCAAGCTACGCCAACCGTTATACAAAATAATGCTAAGCATAGCAAAAAAGTGTCCACCCCTGGTGGACAAATTGCCCATTTGTTCACGAGGGGTGCCTGACACCTTTTTTTTTGATGGCCATTTTAGCTTTATTCCAATTCTACATAGAAATAAAGATGATACGGGGCTCTTATAGCGCTTTTTCGATTTCGTCCGCCATTAATTTTATCGATTTTAAGCCGCCTCCGCTTAAATACCAAGTATTAGCGTCCAGATAAACAATTTTGTCGTTCTTGTAGGCGTTGGTTTTCTCCACTAACTCATTTTCCACTGCCTTTTTGGCCCCTGCATCTCCCCCGACCGCTACATTACGGTCAATTACAAATAATACGTCCGGATTCTTCTCCATAATGTACTCAAATGTAACTGACTGACCATGTGTAGATACCTCGATTTTTTCATCAGCTGCTCCGAAACCAAATACATCATGAACCAAACCAAAACGGGAACTTGGGCCGTAAGCGCTGATTTGTCCTTCGTTTGCCAAAACAATTAACCCTTTTTGCTTTGCGGAAGATGCCTTCTTATTTAACTCAGCAATGTCAGCTTTCACCTCTTTTAATTCTGCAGCAACCTGATCTTCTTTTCCAAAAACTTCACCGACTATGTTCATATTTTTCTCGAAGGATTCCATGTATTTGGAGTAATCAAACTCAATAAATACGGTTGGCGCAATCTCAGCGAATTGATCATAAAGCTCTGCCTGCCTTCCTGAGATAAAAATAACATCTGGCTTCATGGCGTGAATCGCTTCAAAATCAGGCTCTTTTAGGCTTCCGACATTCGTATATTTTTTATCTGCATATTTTTTCAAATAATCAGGCATCGCTGCTTGCGGTAGACCAGCTACTTCCACACCAAGTTCATCTAATGTATCCAAAATACCAAAGTCAAACACGACAACCTTTTTCGGATCTTTTTCAACAACGGTTTCACCGTATTGATGTTTTATAGTAATTTTTTCTGATGTTTCCTTGCTTTCCGAAGCGTTTTCTGTTCCTGCTTCTTCCTTTGCCCCTCCGCAGGCGGCCAATACTAGAATGATAGAAAAAACAATACCTAGCAAACTCCACTTTTTCATTAGTAATCTCTCCTTTAATTATGAAATGAATGAAAACTCGCCGATTGGCAAGTCCGATTGCACATTCATGAGGCGCAGTTGAATTTCCTATTAGCTAAAATAAACACATATTCGGCAGCTGCCCATTTGCTGGATGGGGATATCCATATCGTAAATTTCCTTTAAGGCCTCCGACTGAATGATGTCTTCGGTCGGGCCATCCTTGACCACCCTGCCATCCTTCATCGCGACAATCCAGTCCGAATAAACAGAGGCAAAATTAATGTCATGCAGCACAATCACAACGGTTTTTCCCAGTTCATCAACGAGGCGGCGCAATATCTTCATGATCTGAACCGAATGCTTCATATCCAAATTATTCAGCGGCTCATCGAGCAAAATATACTCTGTATCCTGGGCAATGACCATCGCAATAAAGGCGCGCTGGCGCTGGCCCCCAGATAGTTCATCCAAATATCGGTCCTCAAGGTCGGTTAAGCGCATGTATTCGAGAGACTGGTCAACTATTCGCTCATCCTCCTCGGTCAGCCTTCCCTTTGAGTAAGGAAAGCGGCCGAAAGAAACAAGCTCGCGAATCGTGAGGCGCACATTCATGAAGTTGGACTGTTTTAGAATCGAAACGCGCTTGGCAAACTCATTGGACTTTATCTTTCTGGCATCCGCTTGGTCAATCAGCACCTCCCCCGTGTCTGCATCCAAGAGACGGCTTACCATCGAAAGCAAGGTTGACTTCCCCGCCCCGTTAGGTCCTATAAAGGAAGTTATTTTTTTCGGCTGAATTGTTACCGATACGTCCTCCACGACTGCCTTTTTCCCATAAAACTTTGATAGTGACTTCACTTGAATCATGCAGCTTTCCTCTCCTTCAGCAGTAGATAGATGAAATAGACTCCGCCTACAAAATTGATAATCACACTAAGCGTCGTTGAAAAGGTGAAGACCCGTTCAACCGCCCATTGCCCGCCAACTAATGCAATGATACTCATGACAATCGCCCCGCTGATCAGCATCCTGTGTTTATACGTTTTGAAAAATTGATACGACAGGTTGGCGACAATCAAGCCGAAAAAGGTAATCGGGCCGACAAGGGCGGTCGAGATAGAAATAAAGATGGTGACAATAATGAGCATTTTTTTAACAATCGAATCATAGGGGACACCCAGATTGATTGCGGTTTCGCGCCCAAGGGATAACACATCCAAAAAAGGTAAATACCGCCACGCATAAATAATGACAGCACAGATAATGATTAGCGCAATCCACACTAAATCTGAATTGATATTATTAAAACTTGCAAACATGCGGTCTTGAACGATTTGAAACTCGTTTGGATCAATGAGCACTTGGAAGAACGTCGATATACTAGAGAAAAACGTGCCGACAATAATACCAACCAGCAGTAAAAAGTAAATTTGCTGACCACCCTTTTTAAATAGGAAACGATAAAGCAGCAAGGCGAAAACAATCATCGCAGCCACTGAGATTAAAAAGTTTAACTGCTTATTTACCACGATGATATGACTGGAGCCAAGAAAGAAAATAATCAGCGTTTGCAATAGCAAGTAGAGCGCATCAAGCCCGATAATGCTAGGTGTTAAAATCCGGTTATGGGTAATCGTTTGAAAAACGACTGTCGAGTAGGCAATCGTAAATCCGGTAATCACCATAGCCAGCACCTTTAGCATGCGCCTTGGCAGGGCATAATCAAAGCTTCCGTTTAAATCATGGAAAAGGTATAAGGCGCAGCATCCCGCAGCAATGATAGCGAGGCCGGCCATTTTCATTGAATTACGCATGGGCTTTCCTCCTGAACAGCAGGTATAAGAATATTCCGCTTCCAATCACGCCAACCATGAGGCTGATGGAAATCTCATACGGATAAATGATGACCCTGCCCAAAATGTCGCAAATCAGAAGGAAAATCGCGCCAAGGAGCGCCGTATGCGGCAATGTTTTTTGCAAATGATCGCCTTTAAAAATCGAAATGATATTTGGAATAATCAACCCGAGAAACGGAATGACTCCAACGGTTAAAACGACTGTGACTGTTATGAGTGCCACGAGAATGAGCCCGATATTCACAATCCGGCGGTAGGCAAGGCCGAGGTTTTTTGAAAAATCTTCTCCCATCCCGGCAACTGTAAAGCGGTTGGCATAAAGATAAGCTATTACTAAGATCGGTATACTTATGTATAAAAGTTCGTATCTGCCTTTCATAATCGTTGAAAAATCCCCCTGAAGCCATGCAGACATATTTTGAATAACATCGGCGCGGTAGGCAAAAAACGTCGTCACTGAGGACAGGATATTCCCAAACATCATACCGACAAGCGGAATAAAGATGGCATCTTTGAACTTGATGCGGTCGAGTATCTGCATGAACAAGAATGTTCCCCCAAGGGCAAAGACGAAGGCAACCGCCATTTTCTCCATCATTGATGCGTTTGCAAAAACAAGCATTGAAACAAGAATTCCCAGTCTGGTCGCATCCAAGGTTCCGGCGGTGGTCGGCGAGACAAATTTATTTCGGCTGAGCTGCTGCATGATTAGCCCCGCAATACTCATACCCGCACCGGCAAGCAAAATGGCAACAAGACGCGGCAATCGGCTAATTAGGAATATTTGTGTTTCCTCCGAACGCAGGTCCAGCAGGTCCAAAGGCGTTATACTGCTAACGCCGACGAATAATGAAATGATCGATAATATAATTAATCCAGGCAGTAAATATCGCTTTTTCATGATTGTCTCCAATATTTCTAGTATTCTATCGTTTTAATAAGCAAATAGCTAATCTCTAAGTGATATTGAAAATCATTATCAACTATTTACAATATTCATTATAGCAATGGAAAAATGCAAGTCAACACTTAATTGAGAATTTCTATCAATTATTTTTCCAATATTGAACAGTTATAGTGTTGATCATGCTTTTTAATTTCGTTTAATAATGGAGAAGATACTTAAGTATGAGATTTTTTTAAAAGGAGGAATCACGTTGGAGGTTTCTTTGAAAATTGGGGGCCAAGCACCAGACTTTTCATTACCGGCAACCACTCAGGAACAGCTGTCCCTGTCCGATTATCGAGGGGTAAAGAATGTTGTTATCGCTTTTTACGGAATGGACTTTACCCCCGGCTGAATTAAAGAAATCGCCTCTTGGAAAGAGGACTACAAGCGCTTTAAACAGCTGGATGCGGAAGTGCTGCCCATCAGTGCGGACCATATCCATTCCCATCGCGTTTTTGCGGCCAGCATGGGGACATTGCCATATCCCCTGGTATCAGACTGGCATAAACAAACCATTAAAAGCTACGGGGTGTTTAACGAAAAAGGCGGAGTCGCCATCCGTTCCGTCTTCGTAGTCAACAAAGAAGGAACCATCACCTACATCAACACCTCCTTCAAAGCTGACAAAAGGGAAGATTATGAGGCCGTCTTTGCAGAACTTGAAAAGTTAAAATAACCCGGGAGTCAGGCCCCCGGGTTTTTCATATGCCGCCGCATGGGCGGAAGCTTCATGTATGTGATTGCCCGCCAAATCCATTCGAACGGTCCGTATTGGAAGAATCGCAGCCAAATGACACTATATGTCAATTGAATAACGTAAATGGCCAGACATATGTAGAGTGTTTCGAGGTAAGAAATTCTCCCGAACAGGTTAAAGGTATATCCCGCTAGATAGATAAATACAGTTTGCATAATGTAGTTTGTCAACGCCATCCTGCCGTAGCTTTTTAAAGGTGACAACAGCTTTTGGAAAATCTGAAACTGTAGCACCAGAACTAAAAGTCCCGCATAAAATGCCGAAATAATTGGACCTATTGTTATACCTAGATCTATAAACCTCACTGTCTCTTTTACAGATGGCCCAGCCCATTCTTCGGAAAAAACCGGTGCGTATTGATATTGATAAAGCAATCCTATTCCGCTTAACACGAACATAATTACAGTAAAAACGGCAATTGGTTTTACCCTTTTGGATACCGCTCCAAACAAACCTAACTGACCTGCAGTAATTCCTAACAGCATAACTGGAATTACTATAAAAATTTTAATGGAGGAGATGCCAATAATGACTAACAAACCGAACCCAATGATGAGATTCACTACTTTATTTACCTTATAAAAAGGCAGCAGGATCATTCCACAAATAGCGTAAACGGTCAGTGCCTCTCCCGGATGAAACCGTACATGAATCAAGCCAAAGAGGAATAATACCGCAATTCGCCGCAAGAATAAGACATATCCATTCATGCCCTTTGCATTGGCCCGTGTAATAAAAATATAGAATCCTACACCAAACAAAAAGGTGAAAATAGTGTAAAAGCGGCCTTCCACTAATAAATATAAAAATCGCCAATAGGAAGCGTCCAATGATTGAGACGCGGGAGTTTTAGCAGACAGCAGTGGTCCAATATTCACTAAAATGATTCCCAACAAAGCAAAACCGCGCAAATAATCAATTACATCAATTCGTTTATCTAACTCCATTGTACTCTCCTTAAATTGGTCCCTGACACCAGATCACTCTACTCCCACACACGCTTAATACTGACATTTTGATTGCAAAAGGTCAAAAGGAAGACAAACATTCCCCCATAAAAACAAACAAGTACCCTCTACTTCTTTTATTTCGCCGCTCTCCTAGTATCCCTTCCTTGCAAAAAAAAAGAGAATTAACCTACCATCAGGTTAATTCCCTTTTTCCATCATTTATTCCTTATCAGCTAAATTATCATGTTCTTCAAATTGCGGCGGCTATTCGTTTTTCAATATTTTATACCGTTTCCGGCACAGTCAGAAGCATTGTTCCATTAGCTGCAAAATTAGTATGCCAGGAGAAAGCCTTTTCCAGCACATGAGGAGTTTGTCCGCCTCTAGTGAGAGCTTCCTGATAATATTCGCGCAGCTGCTGACGGTACATTGGATGTGCGCAGCGCTCGATAATCAATTCCACCCGCTGTCTTGGTGCAAGTCCTCGTAAGTCTGCATACCCCTGTTCCGTCACAATGACATCGACATCATGCTCAGTATGGTCGACATGGGATACGAAAGGCACGATGCTTGAGATCTTACCGCCCTTAGCGATGGATTTCGTTACAAAAATCGAAAGGCGGGCATTGCGGGCGAAATCCCCGGAACCGCCGATTCCATTCATCATCTTTGTTCCAAGTACATGGGTGGAGTTGACATTACCGTAAATGTCTAATTCCAGCGCAGTATTAATGGAAATTAATCCAAGACGGCGGATAATTTCCGGATGATTGGAAATCTCCTGTGGCCGCATAATAAGCAGATCGCGGTATTTTTCAAAATTGCCATAAACCTCTTTCATCTTCTGCTCAGACAATGTTAATGAGCAGCATGAAGCAAACTTAACCTTCCCAGCATCAATTAAATCAAACACTGCATCCTGTAATACTTCAGAGTATACTTCAAGGTCTTCAAACTCTGAATCCAAGAGGCCATGAAGAACCGCATTCGCAACCGAACCAACCCCTGACTGAAGCGGCGCAAGCCGGTTTGTTAGACGGCCCGTTTGCACTTCGGTTCGTAAGAAATCGATTAAATGGCTGGCCATGATGACCGTTTCGTCGTCCGGTGGAACAATCGTTGAAGGCGAGTCTAACTGGTTGGTAAACACGATCCCTCTTACCTTATCAATATCAACCGGTATTCCAATCGTGCCAATCCGGTCTTTTACCCCCGTTAATGGAATCGGGCCGCGCTCACCCTGCTTCACAGGCTCATATAAATCATGCAGCCCTTCAAGGTTCACCTGATGTGCCAAATTGATCTCGATAATAATGGCCTTTGCATTCAGAGCAAACGATAGTGAATTGCCTACTGAAGTGGTCGGAATCACCATTCCATCCTCAGTAACTGAGAACGCTTCCAATATAGCGAAGTCGACAGGCTCCATGACACCGGCGCGAACTAGTTCCGAAGTATGTGATAAATGCTGATCGACAAACAATAACTCACCATTATTAATTTTCCCGCGCATCGTTGGGTCTGCTTGAAAAGGAAGTCTCTTCTCAATAATTCCAGCCTCAGCAAACAGCTTGTCGACATCTGATCCTAATGACGCCCCCGTATATACATTGACCTTAAAGGATTCCTGCTCAGCCCGTTTCACTAAGGCAAACGGAACCGCTTTCACATCACCGGCACGTGTAAAACCACTTAACCCTAGTGTCATTCCGTCCTGTATCCACGATGCCGCCTCTTCCGGCGTCACCACACGGTCCCAAAGTCGTGAATCTTTTATCCGTTCATATTTGCTTTCTAACATTTCATCCCACTCCCCAATGGAATATAATACTTTAATTTTAACCCGTAAATGTTTTCAGTAAGATAAATTGGGGATTAGTTACGAAATTTTCGGATAAGACAGAAAATCTAATGACTAAAGCAGAATTTTTCCTAAAATCCTAACAATCTACGAAAATAGCCCGAATAAGATTGGCTGACCTGCACCCTGTCGCCATTTTTCATCGTTAGAATAAAGGTTGAATGAGTGTCCGGGTGAATCTCCTTGATATGATTAACATTCACAATAAACGAGCGGTGGCAGCGGATAAAGTCATCCTTCGGAAGCAAAAATTCAAATTCCTGCAGGGAATATCTATGGGTACCGCTGTGCTCTTCGGCATAAACAAAGGTCTTTTTCTCCTTTGCCTCGATGTAGATAACTTGTGAGAAAGGAACCGGAATCCAGCCGTCCTCTGATTTAATGGTAACGACTAGCTTGCCGCTCGTCAGCGACGGAAAAATCGCTGTCACACAGCCCTCAATCTTCCCGTCATGAAAAAACGGCACCGCCATCCCATGATAGGGAATTCCAAACACATCACGTTCGATAAACTCCGAAACCTTCTGCCCTGAATTCACCGCTTTATGGGCAATCGTCCCTTCCTTCAAAGGGTCTCCACGCTTAATCTTCAAATCAATCCGCTTGCTCGGCCGGTAATAAATATACTCACTAGTGTTGGAAACCGCAATCGAGATCTCCTCCGAAAACAACTCACTAATTACATCTAACAGCGAAACAACCGTAATACTCTCCATTCAATATCACCTCCAAATTAGGTATCAGGCACTGTCCGTGGACATTTGTACTCCTGGAGCAGACACTTCCAATTTCAAAACCTATTTATTATAGCGGAATAAACATATGGGCCAGGAATATGACAAGAAAAATCATCGCGGCGGATAGGTGGAACCTGCGGCGGAAGCCGGATGCTTTTTTATGTCTAAGCCACCCCGCAAACAACACGACTGCCAGCGTTACCAGCGCCAATACACCGCTCCATAATTTTAAATGTTCCCAGCCAAGCAGCGGGGCAATTGCATATAAATTGATGACAGAATGACCAATAATGGTTGACGTACCCAATACCGCAATCGGGATATGCCATTTCATAAAATAGCGTGAAAACTTGGCAAGCCGGATTTTCACCTTTCGTATCGACGTTTTCCGAATCACCAAGAATATGAAATACATATTGATATTGACCAGAAACAATAGCATTGCTAACTGAGCCAAAAACTGCGCCAGTACTACCAGGGCATTATCATGAGGACTAAATAACCAAATATAGACGATCGAAATCAAGGCTATACATCCATTTAAAAAAATCCATAAACGGTGGTACATTCATATCCCTCCCGGTGAATCCAGACACTGCCTCACTCAATTTCTCTAATATTCCAGCCGATAGATTAAAAATCGCTCGTTTTGATTATGCCGATAAACATACGGCAGTTTTACTTCCTCCCTCAACTCAAACGCCGTTTGGTTTTCCAGAAAGTAAATATAATCCTCAGAGGGGTAATATAAAATCACATCAAGTTCCCGCGGGTGTTCTTCAACTGAAACTAAAATATTGTTAATAACCTTTTGAAAGACCTGAATCGAAAACGGATTGAAAAAATAAAACCGATTATCCTGAATGTCTATCGGATATTCCTCGGCCAGACAGCATCTAAACTCGATTTTATTGCGGCTTTTCTTTGTTTTTCGAATATAACTTTCGCAATTCGCCAGTGCTGCCTGAAACAGCCCCTCATCCATTTCAACTCCAACCACGGATGTGTGAAAAAAATAGTGGATATAAAAGTTCAGCCGTCCCCGGCCGCAGCCAAAATCCACAATCCGGTCGCCTGGTTTTAGCTCATAGGATTTAAATAATTCTTCCAGTCCGCTATAGGGAGTTGGCTCATAGCGGTGGTAATGCAAGGACTGGTGAAATCCCTGCTGCTCCGCTCTTGTCTTTATATTTAATAGCTTATCATAATAATGTTCCTTCATGTCCTTCAACCAATCCCCGTCCATCTAAGCCCTTTTGGGAAATGGTTTTTCAAACTATGATCTGACAGTTTGCCCCAGCCGATGGAATAGCCTTCTACCTCCAACAAATACCAGCCTTTCGGGCCCTCCGCCGCCAAAGACTCTCCTTTTAAATAGGCGAACATTTCACGGGAATCCTTCTTGAGATTCCATTTATGCTTCACCTGTTCCCCGGTTAAACCTAAAGCGAGGGCATGGGAAGGCTCAAAGCGGTTCTTTTTAATCGTCCCCAAATGCCAGCCTGGTCGGACAACCTTCAAATTTTCCAATGACAGCATCTCTTTCGGCAGCAAGTACAACTGCTCGCCAAATAAAAGAAATTCCCCTTTTGGCGTCTCAAGTAAGGTCTCCTCTGCAAACTGATAATAGCTTTTTAAAACTTTCTGGTCAGACAAAGTTTTGGCGTACTTCAGCCTGCCGCCCGCCTCTTCACCTTCCTTTTTTCTTACAACGGCAATGTAGTGGCCCTCACCCTGTATTTGATGAGGCCAAATCCTGATTGTCTTTCCAAGACCGGAAGAACTATCTGAAATCCAGTCCTGCCTGCCTTTTCCAAAGCCCTCATAAACCTGAACGTCCTCTATCTCAAAGTTAGGGTTATCTTTTAAAAACTTACTAATGACACCTTCATTTTCTTCAGGTGAAAATGTACAGGTCGAGTAAACGAGCCTGCCCCCCGGGCGAAGCATTGTCCCAGCGTGTTCGAGAATATCAAACTGCCGAGCGGCACATAAAGCTACATTTTCAGGACTCCATTCAGCACAGGCATCAGGGTCCTTGCGAAACATCCCCTCTCCAGAGCACGGTGCATCGACCATGATCCGGTCAAAATACCCCGGAAACCGCTGAGCCAGTCTCGCCGGAGTTTCATTAGTTACAACAGCGTTCCTAATCCCCATCCGCTCGACATTCTGCGAAAGAATCTTGGCACGTGCAGGGTGAATTTCGTTCGTGAGCAAAAATCCCTGTTGCTGCATTTTTCCCGCAATATGAGTGGTTTTCCCACCCGGCGCTGCACATAAATCCAAGACACGCTCACCCGGCTGCGGGTCGACTAGCTCCCCTGCCGCCATCGCGCTTGGCTCCTGTATGTAGTATAAACCTGCCTCATGGTAAGGATGCTTCCCCGGCCGGTCCTCTGTTCGATAGAAAAACCCCTCTTTTACCCATGGAATTTTTTCCAGATTAAAAGGGCTGATTTGTTTAAACTCTTCTACAGAGATTTTCAAAGGGTTCACCCGAAACCCTTGCGCTCTATTCTCGTGATAACTTTTTACAAAATCCTCATATTCTTCATCTAAAAGTCCCTTCATTTTTTCGAGAAAGTCCTTTGGCAATTCCATATTGATCACCCATTTGCTGATTAAGATAATGTTTACGATAAATTTACCACTCTTTTAAATAAAATAAAACGGCAGTTCACCGTTTCAGGGTAACTGCCGTTCAAGTAAACATTTTCGATCATAACAATCAGTTAGTTCCAGCTTGCTTGGGGCCCCATTATTTTCAAGAAGGCAGGTGTATGTATCAAATGCTTCCATATAGGTTACCAGTCTATTAGTCCTGTCTACCACTATTCCATAACACCTTTCGAAAAACCCGCAACGATTGACGAAACGATATGAATTGAGTCCCATTCTCCGCCCGAAACAGTAATAAGCGGGTATTTTTTTGGAAACAGCTTTTCATTAATCTCCGCCAAGGAAAGCCCGCCTTTATAGAGATGCTCCACTTCCACGCAAATGTTCTCGAGATTCTCTAATTTTTGCTTCAGCATATCTTTTCCATTCGGTATATAGCCTGCGTGAGCGCAAAACATCGAACCAAAATCATAGTTTAATAGTTTCCGAATCGAATCCATGATGACAGGAATAGACTCGCTCGACATTATCAACTTTGTCTTTGGAGAGACAAATAAATCACCGGAAAACAGCCGGCCTGTCTCCTCATCAAGCAGCGCAACATGATCATCGGCGTGGCCCGGGGTGTAGATTGCTTTCCAGGTTGATTTGTTCGATTGAATTGAATCCCCCAGTGGCAAAGCCTGAAACTCCCTTCGTACTCCCCAGGTAATCTGGCGGTATTTCGGATAGGGAGCAAACTCCCCACAAATGCCTACCCCTTTGGGATGGACATAAATTGGAACATCTCGATGCTCCTGTATCCACGGTGCGGTGCCAGAATGGTCCTCGTGGCTATGGGTTAAAACAACCTTATCAAATGAATGTCCTTTATAAAAAGAAATAAATTCCTCTTCAATGGATTGAGGACCCGTATCAACCAACATGCCGTCTACTAAATAGGCATAAATTTTACGGCCAAACCTTTCAACAGTCCCCTCAATGCAAATGACATCCTCATTCGTGTACAATTCTATCATTTTTGTATCATTCCTTTCCTTCTACCATTATACAATACCAGTTATTGGATGTATTATTTTTACAAATTGAAGAAGGTGTTTCCTCCACTAGTTGTTTGCGAAAACTCACTGGGTATTTGCGATTCTCATCGTTTTATTTGCGAAAGCCACTGTTTTATTTGCGAATCTAAACAAGAGGGAGCTGCCTCTTTGCCCCTGGCTCGGATAAATCCTATAAAAAGTAAAAACAGCCGCCCGGAAATCACTCCTAGCGGCTGCTTTTCGATTATTCATAGTTCGTCCGGTCCGTAAATGTAATATATATCAAGTATATAACTATACATATTGCCGTAGTCAAGAAGCCCCAGCCTAGCGTGATTTGCTCGATAACCAAGTAGTTATTGCATAACTGGACAGGTGCATCAATATAAAGCCATCCTACCACTAGAAACAAAATGGTGAAGAAGATAAAAAGAATGTTTTTTCCAATTGAATTCAGCCTTTTCCAGCTGTCCCTCAAGGGAATTCCAGCTAAAAGCGATAAACTCAAAAACTTAAATACCTCTACGCTTTGATCTGTTAAAGCATCATCCATCGAGCGCGGCAGTGTCCAGAAGTCTATAATTATGACAAACAATAATATTCCCGGAACGCCATTCCCGTTCCATTTTTCAAAAAATCTCGGAAAGCGGTCCATAAAAAATCTTGCCATCAAGAATCCTGCAAACACTACCATTGGCATTTGCATATGCATATGGATAATCATCACGGATTCCATAAAATGGGCAATAGGCGGAATAGCTAGGGCAATAAGTAACAAGAATCCGTATATAAATTGTTGCATTGATTATTCCCCCGCTTCCTAATTTAGAATCTTGACAACCTTATCGGCTGCCTCATCTATTTTTTTATAGTCCATCACATCTTGAAGACTGCCTTTTGGGTCCACTAAATAAAATGCTGAATTATGTGTGAAATTCCCGTATCCGTCAGGAATGACAGTCACTCCAAATTCTTTTAGCAAAGCATCCAATTCATTCTTGTCCGGAACCCTTGCCATCCGCCAGGTTTCCCCATCACTGTTAAAATAAGTGCGGTATTTTTCCAGCGTCTGTGGAGTGTCTCTTTCTGGGTCAAAGCTGATGCTTAAAAATACGATATCTTTACCCAAATATTTCTTCGGGATCTGTTCGTAAACCTTTGACATGTTCATTTCCAACTGCGGGCAGACAGATGTACAAGATGTATAAAGAAAGGTAATAAATACGTACTTCCCTTTGAATTCAGAGATGGAATAATCCCGTTGCTTACTGTCCTCCAACGTTATTTTAGGAAATTTCGGCTTATCGTCCAGCAGCCTGTTGACCCTGGCTGTTTCTGCCGTAAAGGCCCGAAAACCGTCTGTGCCTGTATAGAATAAAACAAATCCAAACACAAACACGACTATTAGTGAAATTACCTGATGCCGATTTTTGATCATAACGACCACTTCCCAAACCTATTTTTAAAAAAGTTCTCTCTCTTTTAGCAGAAAGAGATAGCCCAGCATGCGAGCTATCTCTTCTGTTATCAATTCTGTCCAGCTTCAGCGCCTAAGGGCTCGAAGGTCTACAGCCAATCCGCCAAGAAGGCTAAAGTGCAGACTTTTCTCCAGCTCGACTTATGCCTTTCTCCCCTGTCCAAGGCGCTTCCGCATTTCTACTGTCCAGCTCCAGCGCCTAGGGGCTCGAAGGTCTACAGCCAATCCGTCAAGAAGGCTAAAGTGCAGCCTTCTCGCCGGCTCGTCTTATGCCTGTCGCCCCTGTGCAAGGCGCCTCCGCTTTTCTGTTTACCAAGTCTTGAACCCAGGTGATCCTGGAGGTGCATTGACAATAAATTCTGTTAATGGAACGACATATGCCATTGCAACGACTAACAGCATAACTACAATCCAAAGTCCCCAGCGCTCTGTCCAATAAGGAGTTGGAGAAGCATTTTCTTCTGCTTCCGCAATTGGGAATTCTGTTTCCCCTTTTGGTGCAAAGAACATCATATTAATCACGGCATACACTTGAAGAATAACCCCAATGATTAACAAAGTACCACCGACAGCCAGACACATCATATACGGGCTCCAGCCTAAAGCTGTTGCATGATCGCCATATGTTGTAAATGAAGTTCTTCGTGGTGAGCCAAATAATCCGACTGTGTGCATGGCACCTGACATAAAAATCATGCCGATTGTCCAGATCCAAGTTTGGATGACACCTAATTTATTAATTTGTGGTGTTAGAACACGTCCTGAAATATATGGAACTAACCAATAACTAATCCCAAAGAATGCCAATGCGACCGTCACACCAAGTGTTAAGTGGAAGTGACCGACAATCCACATCGTGTTATGAACAACTGTGTCCAATTGGTTCGTTGTTTGCGCAATACCACCGGCACCCGCTGGAGCAAAGGAAGCCATACTGATAAATAGCGCTAGGAAACGAACATCCCCCCATGGCATCTTTTTATACCAGCCGATCAGACCTTTTCCGCCTTGATTTCTTGCAGTCTTTTCAAATACGGCAAACATAGCCCAAGCAGTCATTAATGATGGGAAACCAATTGCTAAACTCATAAAGACGTGCATCATTTTGACTGGTAAAGAAATACCTGGGTCAATGATTTGGTGATGGAATCCACCGGTAATGTTCATGATTACCAAAGCGATAATAACGACGCGGGTTAATGTATCGCTCCAGCGTCTGCCGCCGATTAATTTCGGTGCAATGACATACCATGCAGAAGTAGCTGTTAAATACCAGATATTTACGAGCGTATGTCCAAAGGCCCAGAACAATGTACGAGAAACCATAACATTAACGGTCTTAACCCAGCCCAAGGACCAAGGAACTAGAATTAAAACTTCAACTGCTACAGGAATAAGTGCAAAAAACATTAGAACGTTAATACCAGTTGCAAAGTAAGAGAAGATTGGAACATGCTTTCCTTTATTATTTTTCCGCCAATTAGCCACTTGGATAAATGCGCCGACGTTGCACAGCCACATACCCACTGCGAAGAATACCAACCCGATATAAAACATTGGGTGTGCTTTTAAAGGCGGATAGAATGTGTACATTACTGATGCTTCATTCATAAGGATTGGAATAACAACCAATACCGCGCCAATAATCTTGGATGCAAACGCAGTCCAGACAATCTTTCTAACCTTTGGAAGAAGCCCTCCCAGTTCATGTGAAAGACCTGCATACAGATAACCAAATGTAAAGAAAGTAGTGAATGCAAGAAGCATGAATACACCGTGCATCGTAAGAACTTGATAATAGTTTAACCACGATGGCAGCTCTAGAAGACCGGCACGGTTTAAACCTTGTGCTAATCCTAAAAACCCACCAACTAACAAGATAACAAATGAAACAAATAAATATGTTTTCGAAATTTTTGCGTCTTCTTTATTAACACCTAGCAATTTAGTTGCTTTTGTTTTAAACGTTTGATTTATTGCTGTTTCCATAGCCTTTCCCCCCTTTACTTAACCGTAATTGTTGTGCTCATCATTTGGTGACCGGCACCGCAATATTCGTTACATAGCACTAAATAACTTCCCGGTTTATCAAACTTTTGAGTAACTCTTGAGATATAACCTGGTGTTACCATTGCGTTAGCGTTTGTTTCGGCAATTTCAAAACCGTGGACAACATCTTTTGATGTTAAGATAAAATGCACTGTCGATCCCGCTGGAACTTCAATATTTCCAGGATTAAAGCTAAATACTTGCAATGTCATGACTACTTCGTATTCATGATCGCCAATCTGTTTAATTCCAGGCTTATCAAATGGCGCTGTTTGATCTACTTTTTGCGAATCGATAGTTTCGATATTACTTGGCGGTTCCATTCCTTCAGCAACTGCCTGATAGCCCGTGATTAACATGAAAATCATCATTATACCAAAGCTTAATGCCAGCCAAATTTTTTCATCAAGATGCATTTTCATTTCTTTCCCCCCTATACTCTAGTCATATAAAGCCCATATAAAGTTAAATAAGTAACGAGAATAACGACGCCAACCACACCTACGGAAATCCATGTACCTTTTAATGGTTCTTCGTGCTGCTTGCTTGGCTTATTATTACGATTTGCTTTTGCAGATGCCATTTGTGAATCCCCCTTTTGATTTATTCTGTTTTCTTACTTCCATAATAGTTAGGAACGATTCTCAGCGAAGTGAACTGCGTCACATTTCATAAGTGATTTTGGTCGTATGAAAAATAGAAAAACTATTGTTCCTTTTGTCCAAAATCCGAATGCTTATGAAAAAGAGTACGGAATATAGCTTTATTCCCACTGTTTTTAACTTGTTAATTGAATTATTTTTATTGTGGAATAGAAAAAAATGGAGAAAAAAGGGGCGGAAATCAAAAATGACAAATTTGTGAATTAAGGTGCAATAACCATAAAGGTATAAAAAAAGCCGCCCTTATTTTTTATAAGGACAGCCAGGAATTAGACTATTAAAATATTGGTAATGTTACCACAATCATCAAAAGAAACAAGATGGTGATATAGTTTACGGAGTACAGAAAATTAATATGAGCCCATTTGAGATCATCTTTTGTAAAAAATCCGCTGATGCTCACAACCAGCCAGCCAAGGTTCATCACTGTCGCTATGATGACAAAGGTCAGCCCAAGCGAGCCCAGATAGAACGGCAATGGCATTAAGCAGGCGATATAGACTACCATTTGCCTTTTGGTCATTTCAAATCCATGTACCACAGGCAGCATCGCCACTTTCGCAGCCCGATATTCCTCGCACTTCTTCATCGCGATCGCAAAGGTATGCGGCATTTGGAAAACAAAGATAATCAGAAATAACATAATCGGAACAATATGAGTCCCCGGCTCAATAGCCGTCCAGCCGATAAGCGGGGTAACAGCACCTGACACGGCGCCGATCACCGTGTTAAGTGTATACCTGCGTTTAGACCACATCGTATATAAGATAACGTAAGTAAACCAGCCCACGAAAGCGTAAATAACAGCTTCCCATCTCGTAAAAGATAAAAGTATGAAGCCGAGTACTGAAAGGACAATTCCTATCTTTAACACTACATTCAGAGGAATATGCCCTGTCACGGTTGGCCGATGCTTTGTTCTATCCATGACAGTATCGATATCAACGTCATACCAGTTATTGATTACAAGTGCTCCGCCCATGACCAGCGTACTGCCAATGATGGTCAGCAAAAATACATTCAAGTAATCAGAAAAAGACGCGTCAGTAAAATAAAGCGCCAGCCAAAACCCAGTAAAGACCGGCAATACATTGGCTAATAAGACAGGACCTTTAAAAAGAGCTTTTATATCAGCCATAAGGCCGGAACGATTATTTGAAAAAGCAGCACTTTTGCCTTTCAGTGCGGAAGGTATTCCATTTTGACTCATCCTTACAACCCTCCCCCATAAATGGTTATTACTATCTACAACTTAAGTACATGATTCCATATTACCATACTTTATCATGAAACACCCTTGTAGAAAAATTGGCAAAAAAAAGACGGGGGATGGCCCCCGTAACTTAAATTATTCTTTTAATTTACTAATTACTATTCTCCCCGGAAAACAGGTTTCCGTTTCTCAGCAAAAGCCTTTACCCCTTCTTGGACGTCTTTTGTTCCAAAACAAACTTTAATTGAAGCTAATTCTTGTTTTAAAATTGTTGTAAGATCCGTGTCTGGGCTTGCTGCAAGCAATCTTTTGGAAAGTGTCAACGCCACAGGGGGGCCTTCCGCTAACTCCTTAGCAAAGTTCATAACCCTGTCTTGAAATTCTTCATCTGGGAAAATTCCGTTAACCAAACCAATCTGTTCGGCTTCTTCAGGATAGATGTCCCGGCCCGTATAGATCAATTCCGTTGCTTTTCCCTGTCCTACCAAACGCGGTAAGAAATAGGTCATACCTGCATCCGGATTAAGACCACGGCGGATGTACCCAGCTGTTACCCTAGCACCAGCAGACATAAAGCGCAGGTCACAGGCTAGAGCAAGAGCAAGTCCTGCACCTGCTGCAATTCCGTTAATCGCGGCAATGACTGGTTTATCACAATGAACGATTCCCAGCGCCTGATGACCAACCCAACCCAAGTCATCTAATTTTTCATGGCGGGTAAGAGTAGATCTATCTCTCTTAGCATAGTCAGAAAGGTCAAGGCCCGCACAAAAACCACGTCCACTCCCGGTTATCACAATGACACGAACTTCATCGTCAGCAGATGCCTCTGCAATTGCCTGAATGATCTCAGCACTAAGTTTATCATTGACAGCATTGAGACGCTCTGGCCTGTTTAGTGTTAAGGTGCGGACCCCATTCTGTGTTTCTACTAAAATATGTTCCATTATATCACTCCTATTAAACTATTAGTTTAAATTTTCTGATTAATGAAAACATAGCATATCCAAGATGATTTGTACAAGCAAAATACTTATTTTGGAAAAATATAACCACCATTGATTTATGTTATTCCAACGAAATCCTCACAAAATTCCTAGTGCTGTACCCATAAAATCTCCAGCCTTTAAGAGGTCCCTTATTATATAAAGGATCTAGTTTTGTTGGGATCATAAACCTGCCCCCCTAATATTCTCCTTTAATGACAAAATATGAGCCCCGAATTGTTCCAGCTAGTTTAGACTTCTGCCTTGCAAACTTAAACTTCCCTTCTAACTCCTTGGGTACTTCCATCCCCTCAGAAAGCTTAAAACCAACGGCCCGCTTAGGCTTAGGGCCATCAACCGTATAAAGGACGTTGACCGAAAGACCATCTTCATAAAAGACGTAAGTCCAATCAATATTTTCCACTTGAAAACGAGACGTCTCTAAAGGTTTTGCCGCAAACTCAATATCACGTTCTTCTTTCAAAATACGGTTTACATAATCAAGAGTCTCCCCGCTTTCACTCGCAGGCACCACCGTAAATTCATGCTTGTATTTGTTCATAAAGTACCGGGCTTCATTAGCACGTAAACCAGCAAGCGCTTCTGATACAGGTGAGGACTCTAAACCAACCGTAGACACATTTTTAAAATCAACGACATAGGACATTTCCATCTCTCCTTTTAGCTCTTTATTTCCTAACAACAGGATACCACATTTCACCAAAAACTAATCCGTTCCACAGCTATATCTTAACCTCTGCAAGTAACTAATGCAGTTCAAAGGAAAATTGGTGCTTCAAAGTTTAATATAAAAAGGATAGACGCCAGCTTAAAAATGCTCCGTCTATCCTTTTTTTAAAATCCTTATATTTTTGGCTCTTTTCGTAAAGTTTGTTGTTTTTGGGAATAACACTGTCCGTTCCTTTCCGCTACAGGCGCTCAGCAAACCCGCGGGGAGGAAGGTCGAGCCTCCTCGACGTTCCGTCTGCGGGGTCTCGACCTTTCCTCTATTTCCCGCAGGAGTCAAGCGCCTTTCGCTCCAATCCACTCGGTGTTTTCAATATAGTTAAAAGCAACAATCTCTGAGAAAAGAGCCATATTTTTTATAAACCTATTTATTTAATCTTTAAAAAATCTCTCAGCCTGTTGTTCTGCGGATATCACTTCTTCCTTGGAGTTACCGGCAAGCAGGCAGCTTAATATAATTGGATTTTCAGTTGTTACTTCTGCTGGTTTATATATACTAAGTGGAACTAGCCTTTTCAGTTCCATTAACCGTCTTATTTCCTTTTCAACCTTTGTAAAATCAATGGTTGTTTTAAATGACCTCAACTTTAGTGTTTGAACGTTTAAGGCATTCATGATACTTTCCTTTAAAAGCAGTGCAACAGTTGACCCGTTTTGTCTAAAATTTAAATCAATAACAAAGACTCGCTCATCTTCCCCTATTACGATATCGATTCCAGCAATGCCCCAATAGCCCAGGGAAATAGATTTTTTCATAATCTTCTCAGCCAATTCAATTACTTTGTTCGGCAGCTGATTGGCTCTTTCAATCCAATTTCCCCCGTACTTGCCTTCTTCAGTTATGATTTGTTCTGCTGCCCCAAGATAAATAAGACTCCCTTTATGAATTTGAGCGAATTGAATACAATAGTTATTCTTGATTGGAATAAATTCTTCTATTACAACGAATTTACATGATTTAAAAAGTTCTTTTGCCTCCAGAAGCTGTGCTTCGTTCCTGCATATAACCACATCGAGTCCGGCTCCAGCTGGCTCATCAGTGACGGCTTTTACTACGAAAGGCAAGTCAAAAAGGAAATTATTACTATTCAAGAAATGAGTTATTGGCATTACCTTGCGATTAGCAAGATTCTCCTTAGGAACAAGTTCTTCAAGGTTTCCTTTATTGTTCAAGTAGGATAGCAGCTTTGGATCGACCCAATATTTTTCGTATTTTAATTCTTCCGGCAGATGGGGGTAATTAATAACAACCTTGTCGGAAGCAATTTGAAAATTATTCAATACTTCATAATAACTATTTTGATCATGATAAATATACCGGTTATTGGCGATTTTCATGCCCATTTCCTCAAAGAAAGCTAAACATGATGGCCCTATAACATTTTGATGGCACACAATAGGCATTTCCCTTGCAAGAAGCAATAAACTTCCTGTAGTCGAATGCTGTGAGATTAAGTCTGGCAGCCATCGTTTATTTTTATATGATGCTCTTGGGTTATAGATATAACCTGGACCAAAAATTTCATAAAGAGTGGTACTTGGCTTAAATTGTGCCATAACTCATCCTCCAATAATATTACTCCTTGTACTAGGTTATTCGGAAAAATGAGGATTGGAGAGTTATCCGCCTTTTTCATTGCCATATGGGCTGTTCAATCAATCTTATATTTTCGTTATAGATATCCTAATTAACAAAAAGGAGAGTTTCTATGTCATCTAATAAAAGGGCTGATAAATATTTCAAATATCAATTATTGCTTGGTTATCCGGGCCTAGAGGCACATAATCCAAAAACAGATTTATTTACAAAAGAGAATCTTTTTAAAATGATGGAGCAGCGTGATGAAATCATTGTTAAACCGATTAGAGGGAACGGTGGAAAGAGAGTAACAAAAGTAACCAAAATCGACAACGGAAATTTCAAAGTAAATCGAAGAAATGCAACCTCATTTTTCCACGATAGGAACTCACTATACAACTACTTAAAAAAAGAAGAAGAAAAGAAAAAAAGACCTTTTATTATCCAACACTATATTCCTTTAGCGAAAATTGACGGGAGACCCATTGACTTTAGATATGTTGTACAGCGAAAACACGGAACAACCGATTGGATCATTACTGGAAAACATGCGAAGGTTGCTCCTGCAGGTTATTTTGTCACAAACTTAAAACAAGGAGCAGAGATTTTAACTGCAGAAAAGGCGCTGGAAAAATCAAACTTAAAAGACGTTTCTATTCAAGAAACATTAAAAGTATTAGATCAGATCGCTTTATTGGCAACTGAATGTTTAACAATACAATTTAAGAACCATACAATTTGGGGATATGATTTAGCTGTAGATGAAAGCGGGCATGTTTGGATCATTGAAGCAAATAGTATTCCCTTGCTCGGAGGTTTTCGTTTATTAGAGGACCGCTCCATGTATGAATCCATGATGTCGATTATCGATTCCAATGGTGAAACATATACCTCCAAGGGCTGGCAACGAGGAAGGCAGCGCTAAATGATTTCTATACAATTAAATGACATATTGAGAATTGTACAAGGTACAATTGTATAGGTAATGGGAATCCAATAGTCAATCATGCTGCAATAAAATATTCTCAGATTCATAAAAAGAAGATGACGTTATTTTTTCTTTTGAATCCAAACGAGCCTTTTAAAAGGTTAAGAAAATATAAAAATGTAATTATTGTTTCGGAGAAACCTATACTGCTGCAAACTGCCAGGTTAAATCACATTATTATCAAGGTAGAGAATATCCAACATGCTTTTTGGGACTTCATTCATCATTATCGAAGCCTTTTTACTATACCGATCATCGGCATAACAGGTACCAGCGGGAAAACGACCACTAAAGAGATGATAAAACAAGTGTTAAAAATAGAAGAGCTAAATGTTAAATCAACGTATAAAAGTTTTAACAGCCCTCGTAGAAATTTGCTCTATTTTTTTGATATGGATAATAAAACGGATGCTGCAGTGATTGAAATGGCTGTGGGAGACCCAGGCGATGTAACCTTTGCATGCAATGCCTTTCAGCCGACAATAAGGATATTGTTGAATATTGGTGTATATCATCTCGATAGCTTTAAAACAGTGGACAACTATATTAAGGCAAAGGCTGAAATATTAGAAGGGATAAAGCCTGAAGATATCTTGATATTAAATGCCGATGATGAATATAGTAAAAAGATTGATAGCAGCCGTGCAAAACACAAGATTTACATTGGAATCCGAGAAAAAGCGGATTTTATGGCAAAAGATATTCAATACAGCGAAAATGGATTAAGCTTTACACTTGTTCACAAAAATGAAGAATACCCCGCAACGATACCAGGATACGGCAAGCATAATGTTTACAATGCGTTGGCTTCGATTGCCGCTCTTTTTCAAATTGGTATTAGTATAAAAAATGCGATTAAAAATTTATCAATGTTCCAGCATCTTGACTCCCATTTACAACTATTATCCGGAATAAATGAATGTTTAATTCTTGATGACACATGGAACAATACTCCTCCAGCTATGGAAGGAGCCTTAAAGGTTTTGAAGGACATTTCAAAGGGGAAGAAGAAAATTGCCGTTTTAGGCTGCTTTCCGCGAATCGGAGAAAGCAATACAGCCGAAAAGGAATATCAAAACATTGCCAAAAACTGGTGGAAACAGGGATTGATCAATTAATCATTACCGACGGAAAATCTGTGGAAATTGGAAACCAAGCTAGTAAGTTGGGAATGGATGAAAAAAACATTCACTATTGTTTTACGGATGAAGCGGTTTTGGAAACCCTCATTCCTTTCCTTACACTAGAAACGATTGTATTATTAAAGTTTTCAAAAATTAGAAGAGGATCCTTATATGATAGCTTAAAAAAAATGATTATACATTAAATATCAGATAATCTTGATCAAATTCAGTTTTGTTCGTCCATTACAAGAACCATTTAAAGGCAACGACCAAAGGGTTAGTTGCCTTTCTTTAAAATGAGTTGTGAGACACTCCCATGTCCCGACTTCGGATTGTAGAGGCGTTTGATCAATTCGGCTAGGGGAGTCTCCAACCACCCCTAATCCTATTTTCCCTCCATTGCTTTTAGAGCCTTTCTATTGAATCCGCATTCTTCCATGGCAGAAGTAAGCTCTGCTCTTAATTGCTTTACATCAAAATTTACTAATTGTTTGTCTGCCACGACTTGCTTTCCAGAAATGAATACGTCACGTACATTTCCGGCATTTGCAGAGTACACCAAAACACTATACGGATCAAAAATAGGAAACATATTGACTGAATCGACTTCCACTAGAATAATGTCAGCTTGTTTTCCTGCCTCGATTGAGCCAATTTGGCCCTCCATACCTAAAACTTTCGCTCCCCCGATGGTCGCTAACTTTACAATCTCTTCAGCTGGAAATGCACTGCGATCCTTTAAAAAAGTTTTATGGAAATTAGCAAACAAACGCATTTGGCTGAATAAATCGAGCGTATTCCCACTGCTTGGGCCATCTGTTCCCAGCCCAACAGTTACACCCGCAGACAATAGATCCTGGACACGGGCCACTCCTTTAGCCGATTTCGTATTGGCGCCGATACAATGAGCAACCTTTACATCATACCTCTTCAGCAGTTCAATATCATGATCAGACAAATGAATACAGTGGGCAGCTACCAGCCTTGAACTTAGCACACCAATCTCTTCTAAAAATTCAATCGGTGTTTGATTGCGTTCTTTTCGATACTTCTCCATTTCAAAATCCATTTCACTGACATGCATCATCCATGGCACATTGTACCTTTGAGACAAAGCATCCGCTTGCTGGAGTACTTCAATGGTGTTCGTGTAAGGGGCATGCGGTGCTATAGATGCCCGAATCCTGCTATTTCCTTGCCATCTTGGCAGAAACCCTTTGGCGTATTGCAATCCGCCCATTGGCTCTGACACATCGACCGTTACGGAATCAATGACTGTTTCTGCCAAAAGGCCGCGGCTATGCATTTCTTCTGCTGCTTCTGCCAATTGCTGCTCAAAATAATACATATCAAAGAAGGTTGTTACACCGGCAAGCTGCATTTCGGCAATTGCATATTTTCCACTGGTATAGGCAAGATGTTCATTCATACATGCATTTTCTAACGGAAATAAGAAGCGGCGCAGCCGGTCAGGATAGTCATCACCTAAAGAACGAAACGGAATCATGCCGATATGAGTATGTGTATTGACCATACCCGGCAGCAAAATCGCACCTCTAGCATCAATGCATTGGTCGCAGGTCATCTTCTTTGGGAGCAAATCCATTGGACCGGCTTCTACAATTTTACCTTCGTCTACTATTAAATAGCCGTCTTGAAACTGCTCCATTTTTTCATTCATCGTCAATATCCAGGCGTTTTTAATGAGCAAATTCAAACTCCCTCACCCTCCACCAATGGGATCATCATTTGCGAACGTACATTCATCATCCCTTTGTCGGTAATTTTGATTGCAGGTGAAACCGGCAAAGATAAAGTTGAAAAAGACATAATCTCATTACTGTTGCGATAGCCTAACTTAATCATCGCTTTGCGTACTTCTTTTAATTGCTTGCCTAGTTCCTGCATCGGTGCATCGCTGATAATCCCGCCGACTGGCAATGGGCATACCGCTTCCACCTGTCCCGCTTGTGTCACGACATATCCGCCTTGCATATCCAATAATCGTTTCTGAGCCGCTAATATATCTTCCGTACTCTTCCCCATTACCATCAAATTATGATGATCATGTGCCCAAGTAGTGGCTACGGCTCCTTTTTCGGATAATGCATTTTCAACAAACCCATAGGCGATGTCCCCTGTTTTCCCGTACCGTTCCATCACGACAATTAAGGCCAGCCCGCTATTCTCCCAATCTAAATAACCATCTGTAACGGCCATCTCCCGCTGTACATGTTCGGTAAAGGTACCCACTTCGGAAATTTGCATCACGTTGACGACAGCCTTTTCAGCCGAATTCACCTTGATCCGCAAATCCTCTGAAGTTAGTGCACGGCATTGTATCGATTGATAGAAGTGATCAGGAAAGGCAGGTTCCACAGCCGGATACTTGATCGCATTTCCCCGTTCGTGTACCAATTTTCCATCCTTATAAACTGCCGCTATATCCAGGCTTTCTACATTATCTATTAATAGAAAATCAGCTATAAATCCCGGGACAATGGCGCCGCGGTCCTGGAATCCCATACGTCTTGCAGGGGTATAGGTAGCACAGTATAGTGCCTGTTCTGCCGGCATGCCGCATGAAATCGCCAACCGTACATTCGCATCCAAATGACCCTCAAGCAAGTCGTCCGCCATCACATCATCTGTAATGATTGCCATATATTCATAGAATTGATTTTCCACAATAACACGTATATTTTCCGGCGTTATTGATTTCTTTTGAAACTCTAAAAACATCCCGCTGGTGATTTTCTCATAAATGGATTGGGGCGACTGGTGGGTATGATCAGCAGTAATGCCCGCATATAAAAATTTGGCCAATTCTAATTCTGAAACACGCGGCACATGTCCTTCCAAAGGCATAGATGGCCTCTCCGTTTGTATTACGCGTAAAATCTGCCGAATCAAGGAATCCTGTTGATTGACAATGCCGTTAAAGTCCATTGCTTCCCCTAAAGCAATTACTTTCGGATTCTTTAGGAGCTGCTTCACTTCTTCCACGCCAATATAACCGCCAGTAGTTTCCAGCTCGGGGGTCGTCGAAGGAACAGAGGAAGGAATCGCATAGAAAATGTCCATGACACTTGGCTGCGAAAAAAATGCCTCCAGCCCTTCCATACCAAACACATTGGCAATTTCATGTGCATCAGCTACCACCGTTGTCACTCCATGAGTTAGGACAGCCTCTGAAAAAATGGCTGGGGACGTCATAGAGCTTTCAATATGCATATGAATATCAATTAAACCAGGGACCAAATATTTACCTTTTGCATCGACTACTTCAACCGCTTGTAAATTCTCTACCTCGTCAGCTGTTACATAGTAAAATTTATCTTCAACAATATACACATTTTTCTGTTCAAACTTTTTCGTAAACGTGTTAAACACCTGTCCATTTATTATGGCTAAGTCAGTATTCATTTATCTTTCCCTCCTTAGATAAACCGCCAAAGAGAAAAGGGCCAAGATGATCCTCGGGCCCTTTTCCTAAACCGAAACTATTTGTTCAAAATTCTATTCCACTGATTGATCCAAGATTCAAGGTTCTTATTGACTAACTGTGAATCTACCTTCTTAGTGCGAGCAGCCACATCACCGTATGTTTTATTTTTAGCAGTTTCTTCGTTTAGCTCTACCTTATTATTGGTTGGCGCTTCATTTAGAGATACGGCAGTTTTTTCTTGAACTTCCTGGCTTAGTCTCCAGTTAATATACTTATAAGCTAAATCTTTATTTTTAGAATTTTTGTTGATATTGATAGTGTTAAAGTTGGCATAAGTACCAGATTGTGGTACAACGTAAGCAACATCCGGATTAGATTCGGTAATCATCGGAACAGCAAAGTCGCCGACAACCGCCGCTGTGATTTCTCCTGATTGGAACATGTTGGCTAAATCAGATGATTTGCTATACGTTTTTACTACGTTTGGTGCTATGTCAGTGATTCCTTTAAACGCAGCCTTACCACTATCTTTTGAAATGTCAGTATTCTCGTGGTTACTTCCTAAATAAAGCATGGCAGGACCAAAGGTGGTCGCAATGTCAGGAATGGAAATTTTGCCTTTCAAAGAAGAATCCCATAAATCATTCCATTCTTTAATATCCTTACCGGCGGCCTTCTTATTATAGACAATTCCGATACTGTTTAACGTATATGCAGGGCCGGAACCATCTGCAGCTAATTCTTTTGCGCTATCGATTAAGTGGTCCATATTCGGAACCTTGGAGCTGTCTACTTTTTCAAACAAACCTGCTGCTACACCTTCCGCCGCATTGGATTGGGACAATTCGATTACATCAACCGTTGAGTTCGGATTGCTTTTAAGCTTAGTTAAACGCTCAGAGCTTGTACCTGTTTCTAACACAATGTCTACATTGTATTTTTTCTCAAATGGTTTGAAGACATCTTCCTGCATTTTATCTTCTTCTAAGCCAAAGGTTGAGATCACCAATGTTTTTGGTTTTTCCTTGCTTGCAGTGCTGCTTCCGCCGCCGCATGCTGCCAGCACACTAGCAGCTGCAAGAGTTAAGCCTACTAAACCTATTTTCTTTTTCATTTTTCATGTCCCCATTTCTCAGATGAAAGTTTTTATTAATAAATTTATTTGCCTATTAAACTATGATTAGCTTGTGAGCAGGGATGGATAATGTAACTGTGTCTCCTACTTGGTAGATGACATCATCCGCTTTATTTGCCAGCAATGTACCAATCGGGGTTTCAACCTCATATTGGTAGGACTTTCCCAGGAACGTACGGACCTTAATCTTGCCTATTACCGTATTATTGGTATTTGGCTCAGTACCTTCTGCAATCTCAATATCATCTGGACGAATGGTTCCTGTACATTTTGCCGGTACCCATTGGCGGGTACTTTCGAAGACCGTTCCATCGACCGCTTTATACTTCCAGTCTTCAGTAGGTGCCAGCTTAAAGAAGTTCTCAAACCCGATAAAACGGGCCACAAACTCCGTTTTTGGATTTTTGTAAATTTCCTCAGGTGTGTCAAACTGCTCAATCACGCCTTTATTCATAACGGCCACTTTGTCCGAAATCGAAAAACACTCCTCTTGATCATGCGTAACAAACACGGATGTAATCCCCAATTGGCTTTGGATCCGTTTAATCTCAATCCGCATCTGGTGGCGCAATTTTGCATCCAAGTTACTGAGAGGTTCATCTAATAATAATAATTTCGGCTCAATCACTAAGGCACGGGCTAATGCTACACGCTGTCTTTGCCCGCCGGAGAGCTGCTTAGGATAACGATTTCCCAGCTCTTCTAGCCCAGTAATGGCTAAAATATCATTTACTTTTTTTTCAATGGCTTGCTTTTTTTCTTTGCGTAATTTCAAACCAAACGCAACATTTTCCTTAATTGTTAGATGGGGAAACAATGCGTAGCTTTGGAAGACCATTCCAAACTCCCGTTTATGAACGGGCACTTTCGTTAAGTTTTGATTATCAACCACGAACTCCCCATCATTTGGCTCAATTAAGCCGGCAATCACCCTTAAAGTGGTTGTTTTCCCGCACCCAGATGGTCCTAATAAGGAGACCAGTTCTCCTTTTTCAATCGATAAATTTAAATCTTTTAATATATCAGCTTTGTTATCATAACTTACACGAATATCTTTTAATTCAACATAGGACATAATACTGTTCTACCCCCGTCGCTGTTGGATTCTGTCTATTCCTATGAAATACTGGCTAACCCTAATGTTTTTTCAATAATAAACATCAAAACAATCGTCCCAAGCATTAATACAACGGATAATGCCGAGACGGACGGGTCGTAGTTGTACTCAATATAATTCATTAAGCTGGTTGGCAGCATGGTAACACCTGGTCCTGATAAAAACTGCGAAACAGGGATATTGTTAAAGGAGTTAATGAACGCAAGCATAAAGGATGCAAAAATTCCCGAAGTAATGTTTGGCAGCACCACTTTGATAAACGTCTGTAATTTTGTGCAGCCTAACGTCCATGAAACCTCTTCAATTGAAAAGTCTAACTGCTCTATCGTTGAGCCCACAACCCGGATTACGTATGGCAGGCAAATTAAGAAATGGCCTAACAACAATCCTTGGATAATCGGAAATTGGAACTTAATCACGATAAATTGATACATCGCATATCCAACGACCAATCCAGGCACGATTGTTGGTGAAAGGAAAAAACTCTTAATCCAATTCCTTCCGAAGACCTTATGACGTGCTAAAGAATAGGCGGCTGGCACACCAATAATCAACGCCAAGAGTGTTGCAATAAAAGCTACTTTTAAACTAAGAAAAAAGCTGTCCATAAAGGCTTCATTGCTAAACACCTTGCCGTACCAATCAAAGGTAAAACCTTTAATGGGAAATTGAATGGTTGAATTAGTTCCAAAAGAAGTCACGATAATAATTAGCAAAGGTACTAGCAAAAACGCAAATACCAAACCCGCAAAGACTTTTAAACCAATGTTTTTACGCACTTGCCTCACCTCGCTTATCCATGCGGCCGGCAACCCAGTTGAATAGCTTCATCACGATTAATGTCGCCACAATCATAATCAAAGCAATGACACCGGCACCCTGCCAGTTTCCTAACGCGGTCGCATTTTGATATAGGAAGGTTGCTAACATGATGTTCCGGTTTCCACCTAATAATTGCGGGGTAGTATAGGCTGTCAAGCTTCCTGTGAAAACTAAAATACTCCCAACAATAATTCCCGGCACACTTAATGGCAATATCACCTTCATAAATGCTACCAAGCGATTCGCGCCCAACGTTTCTGCTGCTTCCATAATCTCCGAATCAATGTTCTCTAATATCCCTACTAAAGTAATAACCATTAAAGGTAAGAAGAGATACACAGAGCCAATCACAATGGCGAATTCCGTATAAAGCAGAGTAAGTGGTTTTGATATTAACCCCACGCTCTTTAAAGCATTATTTAGAATACCGTCTTGTCCCAAAATGGTGATCCATGCAAAACTTCGCACAACCGAATTCGTCAACAACGGAAACAGTGTAATCGACATTAACAGGCCACGCCATTTTTTGGGACTTTTCGAAATATAAAAGGCGGTTGGAACTCCTAACACTACACAAATCAAAGTCGCAATCAGTGAAATCTTTATCGTCCGCCAAAAAATACCAAGATTATAATCATCCTTAAAGAATGAAGTGTAGTTACTCAAAGTGAATCCTCCATCAAAGAAGGTTGGGTAAATGGCGGTAATAAGCGGTAACACCAAGAATAAAATCAAAAGAATCAATCCTGGAGCCAAGATGATGTAAGGGATTCTTCGCTGTGTCATTTCTGGCCTCACTTTCAAAAAGGGTTATTCATTCATGCATGTAATCAAGTTTAAGTTTTTTTATTCCTTCCATAGAGTATTATAATTTATCAAATTCTCATTAGCAACATAAAATACGAATATTTTTTTCATTAAACATATTCAATGTTCGTTATTTCTGCGTAAAATTAAAAGAATTTGTTATTAGACGCTTCGTTTTCCCTTTATTCACGAATATCATTATTAAAAACCCTTGCGAATTTAAAAATAAATAAAAATACCAACTTAAGGAATATATTCATCCTTGTTTCGCTTTCTGGCGTTGAAAAGCTAATTTTAACAGCAAAAAACCACTCCCGAATTTTATAGGAAGTGGGTCTGTTATTGTATTAATTTATTTCATAAGTGGTTTCTCTTTTGTTGAAACAGATCAGTCTTTTTGCTGCCTTTTTGCAGAAGCTCCATATTCAAAAAGTTTTCCTTCATCACAGGGTATACTTTTACCTTAATGAAGAGAACAAATAGGGTAAACGGAATGGTGAAAATAAGACCTAACAGTACAATTGGTGCATAAATAAAGGCTCCGCCAATTATAACAAAGGAATAAATGATTGGAATTAGATATACAGGGAAAAATATGAGATTCATAAAAATCAATGCCATATATTTAACCTTTTCCGTTTTCGCAGCGGCACTCTTGCTCAATTGTTTACACTCTTTTATTTCATTTATTGTCACTTGAAAAATATCTATAAACAAGTTCAGTTTCATTGTTAGTCCCCTATTTAGGCATTTTCTATTTTTTTCCTTATCTTCTACTATGCCAATACAATTTGCGCGACACACTCAACATGCATTGTCATCGGAAACATGTCAACCGGCTGAACTTCCAATGTTTTATAGCCGCCGTCTTCTAATATCCGCAGGTCCCTCGCTAATGTAGCCGGGTTACAGGAAACATAAACAACCTTTTGTGGTTTCATGTCAATGATTGTTTGAAGGAGGGCTTCGTCGCAGCCTTTGCGCGGCGGGTCCACGACCAGCACATCCGCATTATTACCTTCCTTGTACCATTTTGGTATAACAACCTCGGCTTCCCCTACAGCGAATTCAGCATTGGTCATTCCGTTCAATGCCGCATTCCTGCGAGCATCTTCAATCGCTTCCGGAACCACTTCGACACCGACAACCTTCTGAGCTTTTTGAGCCAAAAATAAAGAGATGGTACCAATTCCGCAATAAGCATCAATGACACTTTCCTCACCGTTTAAATCGGCATATTCCAAAGCTTTATCGTAAAGCACCTTCGTTTGAACAGGATTGACCTGATAAAAGGATAACGCTGAGATTGCGAATTTCACATCGCCAATATAATCATAGATCACTTCGCTGCCCCACAAAAGGTTGGTTTTCTCGCCAAGGATGACATTTGTCCGCTTCGAATTCACGTTATGGACAATCGACTTTACCTTTGGAAGGCGGGCGATGATTTCTTCAATTAACTCTTTTTTGTACGGGATTTCCGGTGTTCTGGTAATCAGCACGACCATGAGTTCCCCGGTTTGTTTTCCATACCGGGCCATAATATGCCTTAAAACACCTTTATGCGTTTCCTCATTATAAGCCGGAATCCCAAACCGGCTGCAAATTTCCTTGACCGTTTGAACCGCTTCATTTACTTCAGGCAACTGGATGACACTTTCATCCATATCGACGATTTCATGGCTTCTTGGCTTAAAAAAGCCGGCAACCAGCTTTCCGTCCTTTTCACCAACAGGCACCTGAGCTTTGTTTCGGTAAAACAAGGGGTTGGCCATTCCTAAAATCGGGTGAACTTTCACATCCTCCAATTTACCAATCCTTGTGAGTACCTGCCTGACTTGATTTTCCTTGTACTTTAACTGCCCCTCGTAGCTGATATGCTCAAGCTGACAGCCTCCGTATTTCGTTTTCTCACTGTCAGGGATTTCCACCCGATACGGACTTCTTTCGTAAAGCTCGATAACCCTTCCAATCCCATAGCTTTTATTAACCTTGATGACTTTGACTTTCGCCTTTTCGCCCGGCAGACCGGTCGGCACGAACAGCGGATAGCCTTCCACCTTCGCCACCCCTGCCCCGTCATGAGTTAAATCTTCAAATATAACATCTATATAATCATTTTTATTGACTGGTAATGCTCTGCTCATTCGCTTCTTCCTTTACGTCTCTATTTACTAGCAAGATTTTATCATAAAGCAGGATTAAATGCGAAAAGACCCGTTGTCTGGCTTATCAAGGACATTTCCTTCTGGTTTTAACCGGGTTTTGTCCTTCATAACTCCTATCAAGGACATTTCCTTCTGCTTTCCAACCAATTTTGTCCTTCATAACATCTTTCAAGGACATTCCTTCTACTTTCCAATTTTGTCCCTCATCCGTTCTACCAAATATTTCTCCTGGCACTCTCCCCTTCTAAAATATTAAAAGAGCCCGATTAACAAAAACACGGCAAATAATAGTGTAAAATAGGCGCAAAAATTGTCAGAATATTTTTGTTTTAAAATATAATGATAGTGTATATGATTAAATCAACCCATTGGAAGGAGTGGATCGCGATGAAGATGATAAAAGGCTTCTCGATCATCATGTTCCTTGCCTTTCTGGCCTTCACCTTTTTACATTCTTCAAATTCGCCTCCCCACCACCATCCAGAAAGCAAGGCAATCATTCAATTAGATGATTGGACAGCGAAGCATCAATGGGACGATGAGAAAAAACAGCCATTTGACATGCAGCTATTCTTCCTGCTTATATCGATCATGCCTTTCGCATCAATACCTCTCCAATTGTTTCAGACAAACTTCAGCAGAAAGCAAAATTTTCTTATCCCCATTTTTTATCAAGCTAACTATGTGATTAAAGCCTCCCTTTTTTAAATTAATTTAAAAATAAGGGAGGAAATATAAATGGCAATGTGGTTCCGAGTATTAATTATTGGTTACTTTTCTTTAACAGCAGCTGGACTTCTGACTTTCCAAGGCATTGAAATTTACCATGCCTTCATAGACTTCTTTAAACAGAAATAAATAAAAAGGCTGTCCCCAAAGCATTACTGCGGGACAGCCTTTTTGTTATTCTTCTTCTTTCATCGCTTCCACTTTTTCTTTAACTTCTTGGATATTTCTCATTTTGTTATCCCAGCATTTCTGGCTTAGGTCGACTGGGTAATGCTCCGGATTGAGCATCCGCTTGTACTCGTCCCAAAGGGCAGCCAAATTCTGCTTCAAATATTCCCGGGATTCCTCCAGACATGGAATTTCATAGACAAACTCCCCGTTTACAAAAATATCCTCATGAAGCTCTTTTGCTGTAAAATTGGTAACCACCTTGTTTAAAAACGTATGCGTTGGGTGGAACATGCGCAGCTTCTTTTCCGGAAGCTTTTCATCTTCCATTGTGATATAATCCCCTTCAGCATGATGATTCGTATTATTGATAATCCGGTAAACCTTTTTTAAGCCTGGGGTGGTTACTTTTTCGGGGTTGGAAGAAATTTTAATCGTATCCTCCATCTCACCTGCTTCGTTTTCAATCGAAACAATTTTATAGACAGCGCCTAAGGCTGCCTGATCATATGCAGTAATCAGTTTCGTTCCGATTCCCCAGCTGTCGATTCTTGCGCCTTGAGCTTTCAGGTTAATTATCGTATATTCGTCCAAATCGCTCGATGCAAAGATTTTTGCATCCTCAAAACCTGCCTCATCCAGCATTTTCCGCGCTTCCTTGGAAAGATAGGCAAGGTCACCGCTGTCAAGGCGAATTCCGATAAAATTAATCTTATCCCCAAGCTCCTTTGCCACTTTAATGGCATTTGGCACGCCGAGACGGAGTGTATCATATGTATCCACCAAGAAAACACAGTCCTTATGGGCCTCAGCATATTTATAAAAAGCAGTATACTCATCCTTGTAGGCCTGCACCATGGAATGGGCATGCGTCCCTGCAACCGGAATGCCAAACATTTTCCCCGCTCTTACATTGCTGGTCGCTTCGAAGCCTCCTAGATAAGCTGCCCTTGTTCCCCAAATAGCAGCATCCATTTCCTGAGCCCGTCTTGACCCAAACTCCATGGCTACTTCATTGCCGACAACCTGCTTGATTCTTGATGCCTTCGTAGCAATTAATGTTTGATAATTCACAATGTTAAGCAAGGCTGTTTCAATGAGCTGTGCCTCTGCCAACGGCGCTTCCACGCGCAAAATCGGCTCACTGGCATACACTAGCTCGCCTTCCCTCATGGACCGAATCGTTCCAGTGAAATGCATATTCCTTAAATAGTCCAAAAAATCATCCTGGTAGCCTGTTTCATTTTTCAAATACTCAAGGTCATCCTCACTAAAGCGAAAGCTTTGAATAAACTGGATGACCTTTTCAAGACCTGCAAAAACGGCATAGCCATTGCCAAAAGGCTGCTTACGGAAAAACAATTCAAAGACCGCCCGTTTATTGTGAATGCCATCCCTCCAATACGTCTCTGCCATATTAATCTGGTACAGATCCGTATGCAGAGTTAAACTATCATCTTGATAAATGTGTTTCATAATTGACCTCCGAGGTACTATTACAGCTTTTCACTATTATATCCATATTATCATTAAAAAGACTATTTAACCACAGCGCCCAAAGACTGTTCGAAATGGCCGAGGGCCCACTCATGCCCCGCCGGATTGAAGGAAGCAACCGCATCCTTGTAGACGACTATCTTGAAGCCTTTGTTATAAGCATCAACAGCGGTATGAAGGACGCAGATGTCAGTGCAGACGCCAACTAGGTGGATCTCATTGATTCCCCGCTCGCGCAGCTTGATTTCAAGATCTGTCCCAGCAAAGGCAGAATATCTGGTTTTATCTATATACTGGACATTTTCTCGTTCCTTATTTTCCTCATATACTTCCTGCAGCGCCCCAAATAAATCCCTTCCTGAGGTGCCGCGCAGGTTATGGGGCGGAAATAGCTTTGTTTCCGGATGAAATTCATCGCCTTGGTCGTGGACATCAATAGCAAAAACAACATATTCGCCGCTTGCAATAAACTCTTTTGTCAGTTCTGTAATTCTCCCCTCAATCGCCTGCCCTGGTGCGCCACAGGTTAATGCCCCGGCATCGGCAACAAAATCAAATGTATAATCAATATTAATTAACGCCCTTGTACCCATGTGAAATCGCTCCTTTTAATCGTGTCATGACTTATGTCTTTAATTCATTATACATAGTCTTTGGAACCTTTTCACACAATTAAGAATTTATAAAAAAGCCCGCTCCATCTGGAACGAACTTTCGCGATTGTGTATTATATTTTTTCTAACTATACCGTTTTCCCGGAACCCAATCGGTTGGCCGGTCATTTGGCCGGATATCATCAAATCGAACGAACACTTCTAAATGCCGGTACAGGTTTTCGAATTCTGCAGGCAGCAAGCCGCCAAATTCTCCGTCTAAATTTAACTGCACCTTTTCATCTGAGAACACTTTAACCCGGTTTGCTTTGGTATACAAAACGTTTGGGTCATTTACATGCTCACCGCGAACAGCTAGCGTTGCAACCCTAATAAATTCAGCCAAATTTACTTTTTTCAAAATCAGCAGTGAAAATAATCCGTCGTTAATTGATGCATCTGGAGCTAACCTTTCAAATCCGCCAATGGAATTGGTCAACCCAATGAGAAACATCATTGCTTCCCCTTCAAATATTTTTCCATCATATTCAATCTTAAGATGGGAAGCCTTAATTGACGGCAGCATTTCTATCCCTTTTAAGTAGTAGGCAAGCTGGCCCAGCATTGTTTTCAATTTGCTGGGTACCTCATAGGTTAATTCGGTAATCCTTCCCCCGCCGCCAATATTAATAAAATATTTATCATTAATCCGGCCAATATCAACGGGAATAAGCTCCCCGCGTGTGATAATATCTACTGCTGCCGTAATATCACGCGGTATATGCAGAGCCCTGGCAAAATCATTGGTCGTACCGGCAGGAATAATCCCTAGTCTCGGACGGTAGTCTTGTACAGCAATGCCGTTAACTACTTCGTTAATCGTTCCGTCACCGCCAGCAGCAATGACCACATCGTACTGACGTTCCACAGCAATTCGAGCTGCCTTTGTCGCATCGCCCGCACCTGTTGTCGCGTGACAAGATGCTTCATATCCGGCGAGTTCCAATTTTTCAAGGATTTCCGGTAAATGACGTTTAATCATTTCACGTCCGGAAGTAGGATTATAAATCAGTCTTGCTCTTTTCATCCATCATCATCCTAATTTTAAGATCAGCTTATTATTTCTATATTCTACCAATTTATTCGGTGCGTTACAATTATGCCTTACATCCTATTTTTAGGAAAAAACGCCCCTTTACTATAATACCTTTGTTTTATTTTTTTGCAAAAAATATTTACCTTTTTAACTCAATAAAAAAGGGCTTTAAAAATGGGCCAGAGTAGCATCCAAGAGTATCTGGGAGCATATGGAAGGATTTTTCAGGATACGTTGTCTCAGTAAATGAGAGCTAGTGAGAGTCCTTCTCATTAAAGATAATCCCTAAATATCAGATTTGTCTGATATTTGAACTTAAAGTAAAATGGGAACCAACCCTTTTCTGCCCAGTTTTCTTCCATTTTTCCAATCAAAGAAATTTTATATTTTTATCAGGGAGGTCGATCATGAAATTAAAAACCATATTACTAGGTATTTTATCGATTTTTTTATTAACCGCTTGTTCGGTTACCACCTCAGGGGATGAAAAGCTTTCTACCCTTGAAAAAGCAAAGAAGGAAGGCAAAATTGTAGTTGGGTTTGCCGGTGAAAAGCCTTATGCCTACGAAGATGAAAACGGGAAATTGACCGGAGAAGCGGTTGAAGTCGCACGTGCCATCTTCAAGGAAATGGGTATTGAAAAAATGGAAGGAAAGTTAACGAAGTTTAGCTCTTTGATACCTGGGCTAAAAGCTGGGAAATTTGATGTTATTACTGCTGGCATGTACATAACGCCAGAACGTTGTAAACAGGCCGATTTTGCTGAACCTGATTATTCCATCGGTGAAGCGCTTGCTGTCAGAAAAGGGAATCCTAAAAACATTCACAGCTACAAAGATATTGCTGCAAACCCCGATATCAAGATTGCCGTCATGAACGGTGCGATTGAAATGGAATATCTCAAAGCTGCCGGGGTGAAGGAAAGCCAAATGGAAATTGTCACCGATATACCATCAAATATCACCTCACTAGTGTCCAATCGTGTTGATGCCATTACAATGACAGGGCCTACACTCTCCGCTGCGCTAGACACAGCAGATGCCAAGAACATTGAGGTCGTGGATGATTTCACCCAGCCTGTCGTCGATGGAAAAAGCGTTCGCGGCTACGGAGCAGCAGCGTTTAAACAAGGCGATGATGAGATTCTAGAAGCCTATAACAAGGAACTGAAGAAAATGAAGGAATCTGGGGAGCTTTTGGATATCCTCGGCAAATTTGGATTTACGGAGACAGAATTACCTGGAGATATCACAACAGCAGAACTTTGCCAATAATGATGGTGGTTCCAGTAAAAAGGCGCTCCGCATGAGAGTGCCTTTTTCTGGTAATCTATGAAACTTTTTTTGGAGGGATGAATTATCAATAAATTTATCGATATTTTTTTAAAAATATTACCGGGTGCGGTCGTGACCATAGAGATATTGCTTGCATCTGCCTTATTGGCATTTGTTATAGCATTTATAGCGGGAATAGGACGTGTGTCCAGATTCTCAATTGTTCGAAGTGTCTCCTCATTATACGTTGAGTTGTTTAGAGGCACTTCGTTACTTGTCCAATTATTTTGGATTTTCTTTGCCCTGCCTGCCTTTGGCATCCAGTTCACCGCTTTTCTCGCCAGCGTCGTTGCTCTAGGGCTCAATTACGGGGCGTACGGTTCTGAAATTGTCCGCGGGGCTATCACCGCTATTCCAAAAGGGCAGACTGAAGCTTCCATTGCATTAAATATGACGAACTTCCAGAGGATGAGACTGGTCATTCTGCCGCAGGCCTTTCGCATGATGCTGCCGGGCTTCGGAAATATTTCAATCGAACTGTTAAAAGGAACCTCGCTTGTTTCTTTAATTACCTTAACTGATTTAACCTACCGAGGCTTGATCATTCAAAACTCAAACATCAGCTATACGATGCCCGTTTTTGTTACCCTGTTATTCGCCTATTTCATGGTGGCACTGCCGCTTATTATCCTCGCCAGAAAGCTGGAGAAATGGTCAGCGAAAGGAGTGGCAAACGCATGAGTTGGGATTGGAATTTTGCTATTAAAGTTTTCCCTGAAATACTTAGCGCTATTTGGCTTGTAATTGCAATAACCATCGGCTCTTTTATGGTTTCCTTAATACTTGGGCTTGTTTTGACTCTTGGAAGAAGGTCAAGGTTTAAACCCTTATCCCTTTTGGTTTATGTGTTTATCGAATTTATTAGAAGCACCCCACCGCTCGTTCAACTGTTTTTTGTATACTTTGCACTTCCTGCGATTGGCATTTCCATCAATAAATATGCAGCAGGAATCCTAACACTCGGGATTCATTACAGCACCTACGTTTCCGAAGTATATCGTTCAGGAATAGAGGGTGTTCAGAAGGGTCAATGGGAAGCTGCCACTGCGATGAACTTTAGCAAGGCACAAACCTGGTTCCGCGTTATTTTACCGCAAGCCATACCTCCGGTTATCCCGATGCTCGGGAACTATTTCATTGTACTGTTTAAAGAAACTCCGATTTTAATGGCCATCGGCATCGGTGAATTTTTACAAAAAGCACAATTGATAGGATCTAATCAATTTAAATATCTCGAACCGATTACTATTGTGGGATTGTTGTTTTTCCTGCTTAGCTACCCCTCAGCCTTGCTTATTAATAAACTGGAACAGAAATCCAAGCAGGCATTCAGGGGAAAAAATAAGCGTCAAAGCGCCCGCCCATTCCGTTTAAAGTCGGGGGCATAAACTAGTTATTGTTTGAAAAAAGACACAGAAAGGATGAGATGATGAGTGTTCCAGAGAGGAAACTAGAATCGTCAAAAAAAGTATATCCTATAAAACAAATGAAAAATCCAATTGTTTCCTATGAAAATATTAAAAAAAGTTATGGTGAGTTCGAAGTATTAAAAGGCGTAAACCTAAACATCTCTCCCGGTGAGAAAGTGGCATTAATCGGCCCCAGCGGTTCAGGGAAAACCACAATTATCCGGATGCTAATGACACTGGAAAAACCCAGTTCCGGTTTTATTAAGGTAGAAGGAAAATATTTGTGGCACAAGGAAGTGAATGGCGGGCTGGTTCCAGCCACTGAAAAACATTTACGTGAAATGCGCCAGAATATTGGGATGGTCTTCCAGCACTTTAACCTCTTTCCCCACATGACCATCTTACGAAATGTCACCGAGGCACTGATCCATGTCCTGGGCCTGCCAAAGGAAGAAGCATTCCGAAGGGCCGTTGAAATGCTCAAAAAAGTTGGCTTAGGTGACAAATTGGATGCCTACCCTGCTCAGCTTTCCGGCGGACAAAAGCAGCGGGTTGCCATTGCGAGAGCGGTTGTCATGCAGCCAAAGGTTATGCTGTTTGATGAAGTTACTTCTGCACTTGACCCGGAGCTTGTGGGTGAGGTTCTCCAAGTCATTAAGGACCTTGCAAAGGAAACGGATATGGCGATGATTTTGGTTACCCATGAAATGGACTTTGCCCGTGATGTCGCCGACCGAGTTGTCTTTCTTCACGACGGTCAAATTGAAGAAGAAGGGACTCCAAAGGAAATTTTCGAAAACCCTAAAAGTCCAAGATTACAAACCTTCTTAAGCCGATTCTTGAAATCTTAATATCAATAAAAGGAGGGCGTGGGTCCTCCTTTTTTCTCAATTTACTAATCCAACTTACAAATAGTGCTCTTTTCTATCATCGTCAAGAACAGGACTGTTAATTTCCAATTCATGATAGTTCGACAAAATACTTCCATTTACTTATGGTAGAATAAAAGAAAATTCTTCTAAAAGGGAATGATTGTTATGTTCTGGTGGCTGCTGCTTGCCTCCTATTTAATTGGAAGCATTCCAACCGCATTGATTATAGGAAAATTGGTCTACGGTATTGATATACGGGATCACGGCAGTAAAAACCCCGGTGCTACTAACACGCTGAGAGTGTTAGGGAAAAAGTCCGCCGTCTTTGTGCTGGTGATTGACCTAGCTAAGGGCGCATTCGCCGCGGCACTTCCTATCTATTTCCGGATTGATGCAGAACCGCTTTACTTCGGCCTTGCAGCAGTAGCCGGCCATTGCTTTCCCATCTTTGCCGGGTTTCGGGGCGGCAAAGCCATTGCGACAACTGCAGGCGCTTTGTTGGTTGCCAATCTTCCGTTGCTCGCAATTGCTTATATTACCTTCTTTACCGTTACTTTTTTGACCAAGTATGTTTTTTTCGGTTCTATCTCTGTCGGACTTAGCCTGTTGGTTGTTGATCTAATCTCGCCAAAACTGGAATTTGAACTGATCTTTCTCCTATTCTTTTTCTTCCTAATCTTTCTGCACCGTTCTAATATTAGGAACTTTATTTTAGGGATTGAGCCAAAGATCAATGACAAGAATTTGAGCAAAGACCGGATTCCCCCTAAAAATAGCGGGTTTAAATTTTAATTGGAACTCGCCGATTGGCGAGTCCGTTAGGACGGTTCATAAGGCATAGTTGAATCTATTTGTTAAGAAAGGGCCCCAATCGACCGTATTTGTCGCCGGGGCCCTTCATTTTACTTTAATAAGACAGCCATGATGCTGTTAGCAACCGTCTGCCAAATGGAAGCATCCGTTTGATAAGAGGCAGCTAGTTGCTTATACATAGCCAGCTGCTTTTCCTGAAAATCCTCTGCATCCTTGTCAGGCAGGGCCGCACGTTCTTTTTCCACCCTCGCCTGCACTTCTGGTGCGCGCGGGCCCCAGACTCCTATTTCATTTCCTTCTTGGTCGATAAAAATAAAGATCGGAATCGCCCTTGATGTACCATTGGTCAAGTATTGGTCCATCAATTCCAGATTTTGATCGCGCAGGACCATCCGCACTTCCATGTCCGCTGCCTCGGCAATTCGCAGCAATACCGGATTATTCAGCATCGCATCTCCACACCAATCCTCTGTCAAAACAATAGCCCTCAAATTCCGAGGCTTTAGTGTTTCTAGCCGTGTTGAATCCTCTTCCTTTAAAGCAAACTTCTCATAGATGGAAAGCATTTGTTCTTTATTTCGAGTCATCACGTTGATGTATTCATTGACCGACATTCCTTTTTCGAACCAATCATTTAAATTCATCATTTCCCAACCTTTCTTATTTTCTTTTATGATAAACATTTTAAATTTGAATTACAAAAACACCGCTTACAGCGGGTTACTATATTATTCTAAAAATATTTTTCACTATTTTAATAAATCAATATTTTGGTAGTAGAATTTTAGAGAACAAACAGATAAAATATAAATACTGCAGAAATTATTATTCTAAATATTTTCTGTTTTTAAAAAAAGGGGGTAAATATATGTCCAATGAAACTTTACAACTTGTTTCGATTGGTATTTACTTGGCCGCAATGCTGTTTATTGGCTGGTATTCCTATCGAAAAACAAGTAACTTAACTGATTACATGCTCGGAGGACGTTCTTTGGGTCCTGCTGTAACCGCTTTAAGTGCCGGTGCTGCCGACATGAGCGGATGGCTCTTAATGGGACTGCCTGGGGGAATTTATGTAACCGGTTTAGCCGATGCCTGGATTGCTATCGGTTTAACAATTGGTGCTTACCTGAACTGGTTATTGGTTGCACCGCGCCTTCGCTCATATACGCAAGTAGCAAATGACTCCATCACAATTCCTAGCTATTTAGAAAACCGCTTTAAAGACAACACAAAATTGATCCGGATTGTTTCAGGTATTGTTATTCTTATTTTCTTTACTTTCTATGTTTCATCAGGTATGGTTTCCGGCGCTGTCTTTTTCCAAAGCTCCTTTGGTACAAGCTATCTTACTGGGCTTTATATCGTTGGCGGCGTTACCATTGCCTACACATTATTCGGCGGATTCCTTGCTGTAAGTTATACTGATTTTATTCAAGGATTAATGATGCTGATTGCTCTGCTTCTTGTTCCTGCACTTGGAATTTTTAACACTGGCGGTCCAGCTGAAACCTTTGATACGATTCGTGCGATTGACCCTACTTATCTTGATTTCTTTAAAGGAACAACCTTCTTGGGGATTATTTCTGCAATGGCTTGGGGTCTTGGTTACTTTGGCCAGCCACATATCATTGTCCGCTTTATGGCCATCAAAACAGTTAAAGAAACAAAAAGCGCCCGCCGCATCGGAATGGGCTGGATGATTTTCTCTTTAATCGGAACTATTTTTACCGGATTCATCGGAATTGCTTTCTTCCATAACAATCCACAGCATGTTTTGGAAAATCCTGAAGCGGTATTTATCGAACTCAGCCAGATTTTATTCCATCCATTATTCGCAGGGTTTGCACTTGCAGCTATTCTCGCAGCCATTATGAGTACGATTTCCTCTCAGCTAATCGTGACCTCCAGTGCATTAGTTGAAGATTTATACAAAGTAGTCATGAACAAAAATGCTACGGATAAGCATTTGGTCTTCTTAGGAAGAATGGCAGTTCTTACTGTAGCAGTAATAGCCGCATTACTTGCTCTGGATCAAAATAGTACCATTTTAGACCTTGTTGCCTATGCATGGGCAGGCTTCGGTGCTGCATTCGGTCCTATCATCCTATTAAGCTTGTTCTGGAAAAAGATGACGAGCTCGGGCGCTCTGTTTGGAATGATCGTCGGGGCTGTCACTGTCATTGTTTGGAAAAACACCGGACTTGGCGATACACTTTATGAAATTGTTCCAGGGTTTGTTTTCAACCTTGTGGTATCTATTGTTGTCAGCTTGATCACGTATAAGAAAAATGATGCAATTGAGAAAGAGTTTGATGAAAGCGTCCGGTTGTTAAAACAGGAATAGTTATATGAGGGAAACGCTCGGAATATTGATCCGAGCGTTTTTTTTGCAATTCTATTTAAAGTAGATTGTTATATGGTACCTTACTCTTATGAAGTTTGGTGGTTTTGGCTTATAAGGCCTTTATATGCTACCCAACTCTTTTGGGGTGCGGCGGTTCGGGCTCATATGACCTTTATATGCTACCCAACTCTTTTGGGGTGCGGCGGTTCGGGTTCATATAGCCTTTATATGCTACCCAACTCTTATGGGATGCGGCGGTTCGGCCTCATATGACCTTTATATGCTACCCAACTCTTTTGGGGTGCGTTGGTTCGGGTTCATATAGCCTTTATATGCTACCCAACTTTTATGGGGTGCGTTGGTTCGGGTTCATATAGCCTTTATATGCTACGCAACTCTTATGGGGTGCGGCGGTTCGGGCTCATATAGCCTCTATATGCTACCCAACTCTTATGTAGTTTGCCGATTCAGGCTCATATAGCCTCTATATGCTACCCAACTCTTATGTAGTTTGTCGATTCAGGCTCATATGACCTTTATATGCTACCCAACTTTTATGGGGAGAATCGGTTCGGGTTCATATAGCCTTTATATGCCACTGAACACATTTAAAAAAATGCTGTTCCGTACGAAAAAACAAACATGTTCTCAACCTTATGCTTTTGCCAGGGAATCGAGTTTAACTACCGTTTTCCAGTTCCTCACAGTCCCAGGAACTCCTAACTTCGGAAGCTGCTGTGCCAGCTTGGAGGTTCGAATGCTTTGACGGAGAATCAAATAGACATCTTTTCCCTCTATTCTAAATTCATCCTGATTACTTTGAACGGAGCCCAATTGCTGAATACCCTCCTGTGATGGTTCACCAGCCAAAAAGGCTACCTGTATACTTTCTTCCTCGTTTAAAGATTCAATTGGGAATGGACAATTCCGGATGATTCGTTCAAAGTCCTCCGCTGTCCTTAAAACAACAGGGACTGGAAATCCAAATTTCTTGGCGATTTCATCCTCCAACAGATGGGTAAGTTTTTCCGGCTTCTCGTTTGATTCAAATAGGACGTTCCCGCTTTGAATATAGGTTTTAACCTTTTTTAGCCCTAGCTCTTCCAATAGACCTTTTAAGTCTGCCATTTTGATAATATTGTGCCCGCCAACATTTATGCCTCTTAATAGTGCAATATAAATGGTCATAATAAGCCCCTCACTTTTCCCGCCTTTTTTTCAATCTTACCATTTCTTATCATGGATAAACGAATTGAAACCGGTTTTGAAAGGAGTTTTTTAGAAGTTTAGAGAAAAACTAAGTAACAACGTTTTTGGGAGGGTTTTATTGATGATTCCACAACGAGTAAGCCTGGTTACCATTGGTGCCTATAATCTGCCTGCACTGCGTGTTTTTTATAAGTCTTTGGGCTGGGAAGAGACTGAGTCCAGTTCTGACCAATACGCTGTTTTTAAAACGGCTGGGGTGCTTCTTTCTCTGTATCCTATTGAGGAGCTGGCGAGGGATGCAGGGATTGAATTTGGGAGCTTGTCTCAGCACTATAGGCCTGTTACTTTAGCAATTAATGTTGATGTTAAAGATCAGGTAGATGAAGTGATTGGGGAAATCCTCGCGGCAGGGGCCCGAATCCTAAGAGAACCAAGTGATGCCTTTTGGGGCGGCCGGATAGCCTACTTCGCCGACCCCGAAAATAACGTTTGGGAAGTCGCCTGGAACCCAAGCTCTGTATTTGATGAGCGGGGAGCTATGATTTCCTTCTAGTTTTTTGATTTATACTTTTCATAACTACCTAGTACTCGAGCTCGACTGCCTCTCGGGCGTTATAAACCCTTCATAACTACCTGGAACTCGGATTGGACTGCCTTTCGGGCGTTATGAACCCTTTATAACCACCTGGGCCCTGGGCCCAGTCTCCTTTCGGGCGTTATGAACCCTTTCATAACTACCTGGGCCTCGGAACCGACTGCCTTTCAGGCGTAAAAACCATCCATACTACCTGAGCCACGAGATCGACTACTTTTTGGGTGTTATGAACCCTTCATAACTATCTAAGATACATAACCGATTGCCTCTCAGGCGTTATGAACCCTTCACTGCCATTATTTATCCAATGTTCTGCCTAGGAGCCCACTTAAAAAATAATTTCATCATCGGCGGAGTTACCAATGTGGAAACTAAAGTCACAACAACAATTATGGCGAACATGTCCTGACTTAGAAGTTTGGTCTCCAACCCAATATCGGCAATAATCAATGCCACCTCGCCGCGGGATACCATCGCAGCACCAATTCCCAAAGCACTGCCCCAAGAAAATCCCGCTAAAACTGAACCTAGAGATGCACCAATTAATTTCGTTAAAATAGCTAAAATACTCAATAATACGATAGGAATAATATTTTCACCAATTCCGCCGAACTGTGCGGTCACACCGATTGAGGTAAAGAACACTGGTACAAAGATGGAATAACTGATGGTTTCGACCTTTTCAAAGATTTCATGTTTGAAATCCGTTAAACTGATTGCAACACCTGCGATATAGGCACCTATAATGGCTGCCACTCCTGTAAATTCTGCTAAATAAGCATAACCAAAACAAATTATTAAGGCTGAAGATATAACCGTTTCTGATTCCTTTAAAACAGAGAATCTTTTTAAAAATAACGGGACGACTGCCCAGCCGATTAAAAGCGCCCCTGCGAAAAATGCCACCTTTTTTAAGATAACCGCAGTCAGATTCACATCCCCGCCTGAGAGGCTCATTAAAAAGGCCAACGCTATAATAACCACAACATCATCAATTACTGCCGCTCCCAAGATAGTAGTACCTTCCCGGGTTTTTAGCTGATTCATTTCTTTCAGCGCTTGCACAGAGATGCTGACGCTGGTGGCTGAAAGCACCAAGCCTAAGAACCAAGATTGAAAATCCGACATTCCCAGCATAACCCCAGCGCCATAACCGAAAACAAGCGGGAATATTATACCGCCAAACCCTACATATGTTGATGCTTTACCTGTCCGCTTAAATTCATCCAGATCCGTTTCCAAACCGGCGATAAACATAAGCAGGATCACACCAATTTCACTGAATTCTGCTAAAGTTTCGGTTTCATTAACCAACCCCAATACGGAGGGCCCTAAAACAATGCCAATTAAAAGGGTCCCGAGAACGGATGGCTGCCCAAGTCTGACACTAAGACTTCCGGCAATTTTCGAAGCAATTAAAATGATAGCCAATTGGAGAATTAACATATTACACACCTCTCTCAATGGTTAGCATTTGTTTTAAGCAAGTCATAAATGCAACACTATTAAAAGGCTTCTATCATCGACAAATCATCCCCTCTCCCCTACTAATCAAACGTTTAATTAATAATATACTAACCTTTATTAATTCAAGGGTTCGGATAAAAATAAAGTAAAAAAATTGCCGATATCTTGCCGTCTAATCAAACGTTTGATTAAACTCCATGAATTCCGGTAAATCACTGTTTTCCCAAGACTTGCTCAAAAAACTTATCGCCTTTTGGTATATGGTATTTCCACGTTTCGCTAAAACCCATTTAAATTTGATATTTTCATGCCAATCGAACGATTGATTAAACAAGCATGAAAGTCATTTAAAATAAGGATAAATTTTAAAAAAGCACCTAAAAAGTCTGCCGAAAAATGTCTCCAATCAAACGTTTAATTAAATTACCGCTCCTTCTTAGAAAAATAAGCTTTTTTCCCTTTGCAAGGGCCGAACAGTGCCGTAGCATATGCCTTTTATTTCATTAATAAACTCAAATCAACCCGAAATATAAAGCATCTTGACTTATTTCCCATCCTTCGACACTTAATTCCAATTTGCAACATCATCCAAACGTTTGGTTAAATCAACAGCAAAGCCTTTTCAACAAAGGAATTTTTCCCGGGAAATGGTACAGCGATTGTCGAATATTGCCCCGACAAATTCTGCAAAGAAACTCCTTTACAGCATGTAAAAAGCCGGCAGAAAAAATTCTACCAGCTTGCAATCTTACCGCTTATTTAATTCCTGCACTAACAACTTATTCACCAATTGCGGGTTGGCTTGTCCCTTTGTCGCCTTCATGATTTGCCCAACAAGGAAGCCAGTGGCTTTTGCCTTACCACCCTTGAAATCTTCAATCGATTTCGGATTGTTATCAAGAATCTCACCAATAATCTTCAAAAGCGTCCCTTCATCGGAAATTTGCACAAGCCCTTTATCCTTAACAATCTGCTCGGCATCGCCGCCGTTTTCGATTAGCTCTTTAAAGACAGTCTTGGCAATCTTCGAGGATATTGTGCCATTATTAATCAACTTGATCATACCGGCTAGACCTTCTGGCGTAAGCGGAACATCGTGAAGTTCCTTGCCTTCCGCATTCAGGTAAGCGGAAACCTCAACCATGATCCAGTTAGACGCCATTTTAGCATCCGCACCGGCTGCTACTGTCGCTTCGAAGAAATCAGCGGTTTCTTTAATTACAGTCAATACTTTTGCATCATAAACCGGGAGTCCAAGCTCTTCGATATAACGCTTTTGACGCTCATCTGGAAGCTCAGGAATTTCTGCACGAATCCGTGATTTCCAGTCTTCGTCAATATATAATTCGAGAAGGTCCGGTTCCGGGAAGTAACGATAGTCATCGGAGCCTTCCTTTACCCTCATCAGAATGGTCGTTCCAGTTGCCTCATCAAAACGGCGTGTTTCCTGCTCTATTTTACCGCCCGACGACACAACCTCCCGCTGTCGTTTTTCCTCATATTCTAGACCCTTTCGGACAAAGTTGAAGGAGTTTAGGTTTTTCAATTCCGTTTTTGTTCCGAATTCCTCTTGCCCCACTGGACGAATCGATATATTGGCATCACAGCGGAGTGAGCCCTCTTCCATTTTACAATCAGAAACGCCGGTATATTGGATAATCGACTTTAATTTCTCCAAATAGGCATAAGCTTCGTTTGGAGTTCGGATATCCGGCTCAGACACGATTTCAATCAGCGGCGTTCCTTGACGGTTAATGTCCACTAATGAATAGCCTTTTTCATGGTTCAGCTTGCCGGCATCCTCCTCCAGATGAATCCTGGTTATGCCAATCCGTTTTGTATAACCGTCCACTTCAATTTCAATCCAGCCATGCTCTCCGATAGGCTGGTCAAATTGCGAGATTTGATATGCCTTCGGGTTGTCTGGATAAAAATAGTTTTTCCGGTCAAACTTCGTATGTGTGGCAACTTGACAATTTAGCGCCATTGCCGCTTTCATCCCGTAATCGACTACCTTTTTGTTCAGAACTGGCAGCACACCTGGGTAGCCAAGGTCGATGACAGTTGTATTTGTATTCGGCTCAGCACCAAAGTGGTTTGGGCTGGATGAGAAAATTTTTGAGTCTGTTTTTAACTCTACATGGACCTCAAGTCCAATCACTGTTTCAAATTCCATTCTATTCACCCCCTACAATTGCGGCTTCTTTTTATGATGGTCGGTTGCCTGCTCAAACGCATGGGCAACACGATAAATAGTTGCTTCGTCAAAATGCTTGCCGATAATTTGCAGACCTAACGGCAGTCCGCCGTCAAAACCGCATGGAACTGAAATTCCCGGCACACCGGCAAGGTTCATTGGTATTGTCAGAATATCGTTCACATACATCGTTAATGGATCATCAATATTTTCACCAATTTTAAAAGCAGGAGTTGGCGTAGTCGGCCCTATAATAACATCATATTTTTCAAAGACCTGCTCAAAATCCTGTTTGATCAATGTACGTACCTTTTGCGCTTTTTTATAGTAAGCATCATAATAACCCGAGCTTAGCGCAAAGGTTCCAAGCATTATCCGGCGTTTTACTTCCTCACCAAAACCCTCTGCCCGTGTCTTTTTATATAATTCAAGTAAATTCTCTGCATCAGGTGTACGGTAGCCATAGCGGACGCCGTCAAAGCGTGCCAGGTTCGCAGATGCTTCTGATGAAGAAATTAAATAATAAGCTGCCAATGCATACTTAGAGTGAGGTAGAGACACTTCTTCCCAAACTGCGCCAAGACCTTCAAGAACCTTTAGTGCCTCCAGCACAGATTGACGGACGGATTCTTGAACACCTTCGCCAAGATACTCTTTCGGTACAGCGATTTTTAGGCCCTTCACATCACCTGTTAAGGCTGCAGCAAAGTTTGGAACATCCACGTTTGCTGAAGTGGAATCCATTGGGTCTAGTCCGGAAATGGCCTGTAATAAATAGGCATTATCCTCAACTGTTCGTGTGATTGGACCAATTTGATCAAGCGATGACGCAAAGGCGACAAGTCCAAAGCGGGATACCCTGCCATAGGTTGGCTTCATGCCGACAACGCCGCAAAAAGCAGCCGGCTGGCGGATGGAGCCGCCAGTGTCAGAGCCCAATGAAAATAGCACTTCTCCAGCCGCAACGGATGCTGCTGAACCGCCTGAAGAACCGCCTGGGACCCGGTCAAGATTCCATGGATTCTTAGTCTTTTGGAAGCGGGAATTTTCGTTGGAAGACCCCATTGCGAACTCGTCCATGTTTAACTTACCGATTGTTACCGTTTCTGCCTGCTGCAGCTTTTGAACTACTGTAGCATCATAGATTGGGTCAAAGTTTTCGAGTATTTTGCTTGCACAGGTTGTCCGGAGACCTTTGGTGACAATATTGTCTTTCACGCCGATTGGCATGCCGTAAAGCAGCCCTTTTGCGGCATCCAGATTGTCATCTAGGGACTTTGCCGTTTGTCTGGCACGCTCTTCATCCAATGTTAAAAACGCCTGAACCTTGTCCTCGACCTCAGCAATCCGCTTATAGGATTCGTCAACCAGGTCAGAGACTTTCAGTTCTTTTTTATGTAAAAGCTCATGAAGATCTGAAACTTTATGGTCAAATAAACTCACACTAATAATCCTCCTACTCCCCTAAAATAGATGGCACTTTGAATTGGCCGTCCTGATGCTCAGGCGCATTTTTCAATACTTCCTCACGCGGCAATCCTTGCTTTGGGATATCCTCGCGGAGAACATTTTTCATATCAAGCACATGGTATGTAGGAGCCACATTGTCTGTATTCAGTTCATTTAACTGTTCAGCAAATGTGATGATGGCATCAAGCTGCTTGGTGAACTTTTCTGCCTCATCCTCGGTAATCGCAAGACGCGCCAAATTGGCCACGTGCTTCACCTGGTTGGTTGAAATTCGCGACATATTTAAGTTACCTCCGATTATTGTCATTTAATATAGATGATACCAAACTTTTTCGCTTTACCGCAATGATTACCCTTTAAGTATGGACAAGAGTTTTTAATTTTAGTTCAATTCGGACATTCGAAGTATTTTTTCCAAAAAGAAAAAGCACCCTTTACAGGCGATGGGTGCCTTGTTATCTGATCAAATTACGCGCAGCTCTTACTGCCTCGACATATTCTGCTGCTTTTGCTTTTAATTCGCTGAAGTTGCGTTCTTCTATTAACTTAGAATTGACCAAGCTTCCTCCGATTCCACAAGCTACCGCTCCCGCATTAATGTAGGACTCAATATTTTCTAACGAAACGCCGCCTGTTGGAATAACAGGAATGTGAGGAAACGGTGCCCTGACATCCTTAATGTATTTCGGTCCGACATGCCCTGCCGGAAACAGCTTAACCGCATCTGCACCCCATTCAACTGCTTGTATCATTTCTGTCGGGGTCATCACGCCAGGTATCGCTATTTTCCCATAACGCAGTGCCGTTCTAATCACCTCTTCAGAAAGGCTGGGGCTAAAAACAAAATCTGCACCTGCCGAGATGGCACGCTGAGCGGATTCACGGTCAATAACTGTTCCCGCTCCGATAAGAGCTTGACCTTTAAAGATCTGCGAGTATTTTTCAATTGTTCGGTATGCATGTGGTGAATCTACAGTCACTTCGAGTGCCGTCACTCCGCCCTCGACAAGGCTTTCAATCACCTGTCCGACAATCTCCTCAGGCATCCGGCGGATGACTGCGATGATGCCGCTTTCGACTAATTTTTGCAGCAACAGTACTTTCGGTATCACGAAAATCTCTCCTTCTCTACTATCTTAAGATTTCTTCCGAGCGGTCAGGAGCAATTTCAGCCCAATATGGATAACCCTCCACATCACCTGCAACCGTTACAGCAGAAGCTCCTACCCGGTTTCCAAGGGATACAGCATCCTTATAGGACCAGCCGCGAAGCAAGCCCGATATGAAGCCGGCAGCAAACCCATCGCCAGCACCAACAGTGTCGACTACCTTCTCAACTCTGTACCCCTCGACGTATTCCTGCTTGTCCCCATCATTGTAATAGGCTCCGGTATCCCCGAGTTTCACAACGACCGCCTTTGATCCATTTTTAATTAATCGCTCAGCTATTTTCTCAGGAAGCTTTTCTCCTGTAAGAATCAGACCTTCTTCAATACCCGGCAAAACGATATCGCATTTACCGGCAATATCCATTAACACCTCACGCGCTTCTTCCTTTGTCCAAAGTTTAAGGCGAATATTCGGGTCGAAAACAATCGTCACCTTATTTCGTTTGGCTGCATCAATCGCATGATAGACAAGCTCTCTGCAGGATGGACTTAACGCTGGTGTGATACCTGTAATATGAAGGATTTCCGCTTTGGCAATTTCACTTTCCTGCAAGTGAGCTTTTCCCATTCTGCTTGCCGCTGATCCAGCCCTGAAATAATTTACTTTAGGATCTCTTCCATCTTGCCGTTCCTTAAAAAATACTCCTGTCGGGGAGGCATGGTCAAAGGTTACCAAACTGGTATCGACCCCTTCTCCACGAATAAAGTTTCGGATATATAGACCGAATTCATCCTCACCAAGACGACTCGCCCAGCTTACCCGATGGCCAAGTCTGGCAAGAGCGATGGCAACGTTTGACTCAGCTCCGCCGATGGTCTTTTCAAATTCGCTGACATATCTTAGCGGCCCCGCTTTTGAGGGGTTTAAAAGGACCATAGTTTCACCAAAAGTAAGAACCTCCATTATTTATCCTCCTTACTTCTACCACTCTGCAACGCTGCCGTCTTTATTGCGCCAGATCGGATTTTTCCAATCATGTCCAACCTTAGCCATTTCCTTGACATGCTCTTCATCTACCTCAATGCCTAAACCTGGGCCCTCCGGTATTTTTACATAGCCATTTTCATATTTGAACACTGATCTATCCTTAATGTAATCAAGTAAATCGCTGCCTTGATTGTAATGAATTCCTAAGCTTTGCTCCTGAATAATTGCATTTGGCGTACAGAAATCCACCTGTAAGCAGGAAGCTAAAGCAATTGGCCCAAGCGGACAATGCGGTGCGACGGCAACATCAAAGGCTTCCGCCATGGTCGCGATTTTCTTCATCTCGAGAATGCCGCCAGCGTGAGAAACATCCGGCTGGATAATATCAACATATCCATCCATCAAGAGCTGCTTAAAGCCCCAGCGTGTATACTGTCTTTCACCAGTCGCGATTGGGGTTGAAGTATATCGGGCAATTTCCCGTAATGCCTCATTATTTTCCGGAAGGACTGGTTCTTCAATAAACATCGGACGATACGGCTCTAATTCCTTTGCAAGGATTTTTGCCATTGTTTTATGAACACGCCCGTGGAAGTCAATGCCAATTCCCACATCCTTACCGACCACTTCACGAACAGCGGCAATCCGGTTAAGGACACTTTCCACACTTGAGAAGTTATCGATATAGTCCATTTCTTCAGTTGCGTTCATTTTTACTGCTGTAAAGCCGGCATCAATCTTTTCCTTTGCAGCAATGGCTACATCGCTTGGGCGGTCGCCGCCGATCCAAGAGTAGACACGAATTTTATCGCGTGCCGCCCCGCCAAGCATTTCATAGACAGGCATATTGTAGAATATGCCTTTAATATCCCACAGCGCCTGCTCAATTCCTGAAATGGCACTCATCATGATTGGACCGCCGCGGTAAAACCCTCCACGGTACATCACCTGAAAAAGATCCTCAATTTTTCGTGGATCCTGACCGATTAAATAGTCACTAAGTTCCTTTACACAAGCCTCAACCGTGCTCGCCCGGCCTTCAACGATTGGTTCACCCCAGCCTTCTAAGCCGTTATCCGTTTCAATTTTTAGAAAAAGCCAGCGTGGTGGAACTTTGTATAACGTTAGGTTCGTGATTTTCATAGTAAATTCGCCTCGTTTATATTATTTTTAAAATCACTTGTTTGCTAAGACTATTAACCTTTCACACTTCCGCCTGTTAATCCTGCAATGATATAACGTTGGGCAAATAGTGCGATGACCAGTACAGGTGCCGTAATGATGACAGACGCCGCCATTAGACCGCCCCAGTTAATTTCCGAATAGGATAGGAAATTAAAGATGGCGATTGGTAATGTCTTCGTGTTATCGCCTGCTAAAATCAGTGAAAACATAAAGTTATTCCATGAGAAGATGAACGCCAAAATGGATGATGTCACAATCCCCGGTCCGGAGATTGGCAGCATAACTTTGACAAACGCACCTGGAATGGAACATCCATCCACACGCGCTGATTCCTCAAGTTCATGTGGAAGCCCTTCGAAAAATGGAATCATAACCCAGATAATAAACGGCATGGTTACAAGCATATGGCTTAAGATTAACGACGTATATGTGTCAATTAATTGCAGTTTTGAAAAGATAATGAACCACGGGATAAGGAAAGAGATCCCCGGTACAATCCTTGCTACAAGAATTAAAAGACCAAATCCCTGCTGCTTGAATTTTGCAATTGAATATGCGGCAGGCAGGCCAAGGATGAGGCCAAAAAGGGTTGCACCCGCTGCAACGATAAAGCTGTTCCATATAAAACTAAGAAAGTTATATTCTTTAAAAACATTAATATAGTTATTAAAGTTTGCAGTGATCTCAAATATTTTTTCCGTATTAAGAATTTGCACTTGTGTTTTAAAAGATGCAAGTAACATCCACAGGAAAGGGAGTAAGAACAAAAATAGTACAAAATAGACGCCGAAATGGGTGAAAATGGATTTAATCGGACTTTGTTTTTCACTCATAGCTGTACACCCGCCCTTTTCCGTAAAATAATCGTGAATATACTAATCGATAGAACGATGATAAAGAAGATCATCAATAATGCCGAAGCTTGGCCAATCTTGAAGTATTGGAAGCCTAAAACGTACCCGTAAATGTTAGTTGTCTGGGATGAAGTCCCCGGTCCGCCCTGAGTAGTAGCATAAATAATGTCAAACGTTTTTAACGCGTCAATCATCCTTAATAAAACAGCGGAATAAAGCGTCGGTTTTAACAACGGAAGCGTAATTTTTGTAAACGACTGCCAAGGAGTCGCCCCGTCAATCATTGCTGCTTCGTAAGGATCCTTCGGCAGGGAAACAAGACCTGCTAGAACGATTAAGGCAATCATCGGGGTCCATTCCCAAACATCAATAAAAATTAACGAAGGCATAACGAGACTTTGTGATGTCAACCATTCCTGAGCCGGGATTCCTAGTTTGCCTAAAAATATGTTAGCAATCCCAATATTTGGTTCATAAATCAATACCCAAATTAAACCAACCGCAACTGGAGTTGCTACCATTGGGAGCAGGAATAAGGTTTTGACAATCCCTTTTCCAACGATATTCTGATTCATAAGAATCGCAATTCCAACCCCTAACACCGTTTCAATCAGTACAGCTACAATTGTAAAATAGAACATTAACCAAAGTGATTTAAGAAAAAGTTCATCTTTAAATAATGCTATATAGTTATCCAAAGCCACCCATAACGGAGGAGTCACATTCGACATGCTCCACTCATGGAAACTCAGCCAAAATGTATAGCCCACAGGCATGACCATCATTAATCCTACAAAAAGCACAGCCGGCAAGGTAAAAACCCACTTGATGTGACGGTCAATCCAATTTGTCATTCTTTTGTTCCTCCCGGAAAAATTTATGGTTTTGTTAAAACAAACGGCTTTCGGGCACGATCCAGTGTTACAACCTAGATTGCTGACCGAAAGCCGAATGGAAGTTATGTTGCGTAAAATTTCTTATTTCTCACTGTCAAGAATTTTTTGGAATTCTCCGTCTGCCTTTTCTGCAGCAGCCTTTACATCCTTGCCTTCGATACCAGCAATGATGATATCACCGATGGAATCACGTGCGCTTCCTACGTTGATTACCACTGGACGGTCATAAGAGGTACCAGCTTTACCATTTTCAGCAATAGCTTCCGCTAAATCTTTCGGGAATTTAGCAGTTCCTTCTGCAGACTCCCAAACAGAAATACGTGCACCAGGATTTCCTTCAGCTTGAAGCTTGGTAACCATTTCTTTGCTTTCTACCCACTTAATGAACTCCCATGCCGCATCTTTCTTCTCAGAATTAGCGCCAATACCAAGTGCCCAAGATGTTACGTTGTATGGCTTAGAACCATTAGCACCAGCTGGGAACGGAGCAAAACCAACTTTGTCAGCCACAGCGGATTTTGATGGATCAGTTGCGTTTGTAAACAAGGATGATGCATCTGTGTAGAAAGCAGCTTTTCCTTGAGTGAACACAGCCATTGCTTCAGGCCAGCTCATGTTTAAAGTACCTTTAGGGCCATACTTGTTTAATAGGTTTCCATAATATTCAAATGCTTTTAATGCCTCAGGTGAAGTAAGGGTTGATTTTCCATCCTTCATAAAGTCTCCGCCAAAGCCATATAGGAAGCTGGAGAACTGAGTAACTGCAGCAGCACGTTTACCACGAGCAACAAATCCTGCTACGCCATTAGCAGGGTCGTTTAACTTCTTAGCCGCTGCTTCAAGCTCTTCTAGAGTTTTTGGAACTTCAATTCCAGCTTTTTCTAACAGGTCTTTACGATAGTAGAGAACTTCTGTCTCTGTTACAAGTGGTAATCCGAAGTATTTTTTGTCTTGTTGCACACTTCCAAGGGAAGAAGGAATAAAATCATTTGTATAGTCTTTTTCTTTAGAAATATATCCAGTCATGTCAGCGAAGTAGCCGCTTTTATGGAACATCTTACCGTCTTGAAGAGGACGGAACATAACAACGTCAATGTTTTTAGAGTTAGATGCAAACTCAACCGAAGTTTTTTGTGTTAATTGGTCTTCAAAATAGCTATCAATTTTAACTTTAATGCCTGTCTCTTTCTCAAACTCTGGCAATTGTGCTTTAATTGCCTCTGTCCAAGGATGGTTGGCAGCAACTAAGCGGATTTCTTGAACCTTTTTCTCACTCTTCTCAGGCGCCTTTGAGGTGTCAGATGAATCCGAACCACTGCACCCAGCAAGTGCAGAGCTAAGACCAACAGTTAGAGCAAGAACACCAGCAGCTTTTTTAAAACCTACAAAACTCTTTTTCATAATTTTCCCCCTGTATTTATTTTCAATTAATTGATAACGGTTTCATTTTGTGCTGTAGACCTATAATGAACAATTAAAAATAGTTTGGTAGAATAATAAACAATTTTCCTAAAGTGACCAAATGACAAATTGTTGCCTAAGATCTCTAAAGCGCTTTCAAAGGAACTATAGATAAACAGCTTTTTTAATAGAATCAATAGAATCGTAATGACCCTTTTCCTACATGCAAGTCCCCCTTTCAAAGGTTTAATTAAACAAAACTTTGTGGTTATCTGTACCCAATACTGTAAGAAATTTTCGTTGAGGTATGGAGCAAGTTTTCCACAATTCGTTCTTTATTTTTTAACATTCTTTCTTTAGGACCTGCTACGCTAATTGCGGCCTGAATCGTACAGTCTACTCCATATATAGGAGCGGCCAGACAATATAACCCCTCTTCATTCTCCTCATCATCAATGGAATAGCCCAGACTTGCGAACATATCCAGTTGCACTTTGAGAGATGTTTTGTCAGTTATCGTCTTTGGTGTAATAGGCTGCAATATTAGGTTTCTGATAATTTCCTCCCGTTGCTCATCCGGGAGAAAGGTTAAGAAGGCTTTTCCTAACCCTGTGCAATACAAAGGCTTGCTTTTTCCCGGTTCTGCTGTGGTACGTATAGATCGGTTGCTGTTGATCTTCGCCACATAGATAAGTTCAGAATCTGATATAACAGCCATAAAGACAGTTTCCTGGACCTCTTCCATTAATCTTTTCAGAAAAGGCAACCCTTGAGCCGCAACATCAAGACAATTCATTGCTATGCTTCCAAGGGGGATAAGCTTTGGTCCAAGGCTATACTTTTTTGAAAAATCGACCGTCAAATAGTTTGCTTGAAGTAAAGTCTCAATCAAACCTGATGTACTGCTCTGCGGAAAAGCAAGTGTCTTGCTTATTTCTTTGATAGTTAATCCTTCTGGGTGCTGCGCAAGCAACTCAAACACTTTTAAGACGCGGTCTGCCGATTTAACAGCCATCTCCCGATCCTCCTTGAAATCACATATGTGATTTTAAATCATGTATGTGATTTCATTACCCATATTACTACAGTATGTAAACCCTTACAACACATTTTTTTCTTATCAATTAAAAAATCTGCAAATTTTCAAAAAACGTTGCAGATTTCAACATAATTTCAGTTCCGTTTGCCTTATTTTTTTACTTTCTTTTTGGGGCGGGAAAAAAACTGCACAATTTTAAATGGGATATAACCCAGAATTCCGCCAAAGGTATTTAATATCAAATCATCCACATCGAAGCTGCCAAATTCAAACACTAGCTGAAGAATTTCATAGGTCAGACTTAAACTGAACGCGGCAAGCATGACGGTTCTAAGTTTTTGAAACTTTTTTGCCAAGAGTGGTAAGATAAAGCCAAGCGGGATAAAGCCAACCACATTTCCAGCTAAATTCTTCACCCGAATATCGAAATTGACATCAGCTATATACAAATAAAAATTAATGGTTTTAAAGGGAACAAAATTGTTTGAGCGCCAGTGGTATCCATCATAGGTGAAATTAAACTGATTGATTATCTGTGATAGCGGGATATATTTGAATAATACGAGTTTTGTTAGAATTGCCAGATAAAGGCATAGTACTAAAAAAAGAAATAGTTTTTTTATTAGGTTCATGTTTTTTGCTGCTCCATAAAAATTAATAAACTAACCATACCATATTTTAAAAACCATCGGGTTTTTAAACAAGAAATATTTCACTGGAGGTTTTTGGATGGCTGAACATCGATTTCTATTAAATGCTAACTGGCCAGGGCTTCGGAATGATGTAGGTGAAATTGAAACCGCAAACCTAAAAACAAATGTATCTATCCCACCGGAAATGGACGGCCCAGGAATTGGGACAAATCCCGATGAGATGCTTCTGGGTGCGGCTGCGACTTGCTATATCATTACGCTTGCCGCCATGATGCAGCGCAGCGGGCTTGAAAAGGTGGACCTAACCATGGAATCCGAAGGAATTGTCGATGTAACCAAAGGGGTTATTACGTATAAAAAAATTATCCATCGGCCGCATATCATTTTAATGGCAGATGCTGCTGAAAAGGATTTTGCATTAGCGCACAGGCTCGCCAAGAAAGCGGAAACCTCCTGTATGATCAGCAGAGCGGTGCAGGGAAATGTGGAGATTGAATTACGTGCAGTGGTCGAGGCAGCAAACTAAAAGGGGCTATTAGGCCCCTTTTTCAATTGAAAAACTCCATATGCTTTTTTTCTTGTTTATAGTAATCCAGCCTGTCTTGGAGTGTACCTGTGTGAAACTCAAATTTATGTCCATCCGGGTCGGTAAAATATAGCGATCGTTTATCCCTTTCGTCTCTTTGACGGCCCGGCAGAATGTTGACCTGTAGTTTTTTCAGTTTTTCAAACATCTTAAGGAAGTCTGCCTCCTCGATTGAAAAAGCCAGATGCGTATAAGATTGATGTATTTCATTTCTTGGTATATCCTTCTCCTCATTAAGGGCAAGCCATAAGCCATTTAGATCAAAATAGGCGGTAGTTCTCCCTTTCACCAGCAATTTGGCGTCAAACACGTTTTGATAGAATTGTATGGATTTATTTAGATTAGAAACGGAAATCAAAATGTGGTTTATTCCTTTTATAGTCATGATTCGCCCCCCCCTTCTAAATATTACCACGATTTTAATTTTGGATATAAAAAAACCCATGGCCACCTTTATTCCATGAGCCGATAAGCTTCATTTTCTTCTAAATAACTTCGAAAAAAGTCCTTTCTTCATATTTTGCTTCGGTATCACAATTTCCTTTTTTGTAAGGTAAATATCTTCTATATCAATAGCATGATTCATGGCTAAAACTAAGCCGATGTCGGTGTCATACTCCTTATTGGTGACAATGGTGTGGCCAATATTGAGTTTGGATGCCACTTTTACATATTTGGATAATTGGGCGTAACCCATATTTCCGTTCAGAAAAAGATGGGCACTGGGATATTTCTTCATCAATTGCCCAATTTGAGGGTAAACTTCGGTTTCATAGACTTGTTTTTTTGTAAGGACTACGATAATTCGTTCGCGTAAGGATCCTAAAAACTTCCGTCTTTCCTCAGGCTTGGTTTCGAGCGGTCCATGGATACCTTGCTGCAAGACCTCGTCAACGGTTGGTTTTTTCAAAATGAATCAACTCCATTTAAAGGGCTAATTACTATGTATGATTCTGTAAAGAAAACGTTCCTATCTCTGCGAAAGTAATTAGGTCCTATCCGACAGTAAATCCGGTCTATCCGACAGTAACCTGACCATACGACAGTAAAGTAGGCTTATCCGATAGTAAATCCAGCTTATGTGACAGTAATCAGCACTTATACGACAGTAAACCCCGCCCCATAGCAAAGATCCCTCCCCCCATTAAGGAGGGAAGGATCCGCTTGATCACTATTCTTATTTCGAACCAGTAAACTGCTCTTCTTCCGTAGAACCTTTCAACGCAGTAGTGGAAGACGTTCCGCCAGAGATGACCATGGATACTTGGTCGAAGTAACCAGTACCAACCTCGCGCTGGTGGCGAGTAGCAGTGTAGCCGTATTGCTCGCTTTCAAACTCAGCCTGCTGCAGAACAGAGTAAGCAGCCATGCCGTTTTCTTTATAGCCGCGGGCAAGTTCGAACATGCTGTGGTTTAGGGCATGGAAGCCGGCAAGAGTAACAAATTGGAACTTGTAACCCATTTTGCCAAGCTCTTTTTGGAACTTCGCAATTGTTTCATCATCAAGCTTCTTCTTCCAGTTAAAGGAAGGTGAGCAGTTGTAGGCAAGCAATTTGCCAGGGAACTTCTCATGGATTGCCTCTGCGAAACGGCGTGCCTCTTCAAGGTTTGGCTCGGAAGTTTCGCACCAGATCAGGTCAGCGTAAGGAGCGTAAGCCAATCCGCGGCTGATCGCTTGATCAAGGCCTGCTTTTGTACGGAAGAAGCCTTCAGCTGTACGGTCGCCAGTGATGAATGGTGCATCGTTTTCATCGATATCGCTTGTGATTAAGTCTGCAGCGTTAGCATCTGTACGGGCAACCAGTACAGTTGGAACGCCCATTACGTCAGCAGCCAGACGGGCAGCAATCAGGTTGCGAACTGCGGTTTGCGTTGGAAGCAATACTTTACCGCCTAAGTGGCCGCATTTCTTCTCAGAAGAAAGCTGGTCTTCAAAGTGAACGCCTGCTGCACCTGCTTCAATCATGCCTTTCATTAGTTCGAAACAGTTCAACTGGCCGCCGAAGCCTGCTTCAGCATCAGCCACGATTGGAGCGAACCAGTCGATCGAATTGTCGCCTTCTCCATGAGTGATTTGGTCTGCCCGCTGAAGCGCTTGGTTGATACGCTTAACGACAGCCGGAACGCTGTTTGCAGGGTATAAGCTTTGGTCAGGGTACATATTTCCGGAAAGGTTGGCGTCTGCAGCAACCTGCCATCCGCTTAGGTAGATAGCCTTTAAACCGGCTTTTACCTGCTGCACCGCTTGGTTACCAGTTAAGGCGCCAAGAGCGTTGATATAGTCTTCTTCGTTTACTAGTTTCCAAAGCTTTTCAGCACCTTTGCGTGCTAATGTATGTTCAATATCGATAGAACCGCGAAGTTTGATAACATCCTCGGCAGTATATGGGCGTGTGATCCCCTTCCATCGTGCATCCATTTCCCAGCTTTCTTGTAATTGCGCTACTCTTGCATCAGTCATTTTAAAATCCTCCTATCAACCTATTAAAGTATTTTTTTAAAATATATTTTTGAAGAGTTAAAAACTCTCAAATCCCTATAATTGTTCGTAACCTGGAATAGTTAAGAAATCGGCGAATTCGTCATTTAAAATTAAGTTGTCAAATAGCTTAACGGCTTCGTCAAACCGTCCATTCAAATAGGCTTGGTCCCCAATTTCCTGCTTTATTTTCGTAAGTTCCTCCGCCTTTAGCTGTTCATATAATTCGAAGGTTAACTTCCGGTTGTCTTTTAAGACGCCCTTCGGATGACGGATCCACTGCCAAAGCTGTGCCCGTGAAATTTCAGCGGTAGCCGCATCCTCCATTAAATTATGAATCGGTGCTGCACCACGGCCTGAAAGCCAGGAAGCCACATATTGAATCCCAACATTGATGTTGATACGGACGCCTTCCTCAGTAATAGTACCTGTTGGCACTTCCAATAAATCACTAGTTGTAATGGTGATCTTCTGCTGTTTCATCGTATGGATTTGGTTTGGAGTAAGCATTTCGCGGTTGAAAACCTCCATCGCCACCGGAACAAGCCCAGGGTGGGCAACCCACGTCCCATCGTGACCGTCCCTTACCTCGCGCTCTTTGTCAGCGCGAACCTTGGCAAATGCCTCTTCGTTCGCCTCGGGGTTATCCTTGATTGGAATCTGTGCTGCCATTCCCCCTATTGCCGGTGCCTTGCGGCGGTGGCAGGTTTGAATTGTAAGTAGTGAGTACGATCGCATGAATGGCACTGTCATCGCAACCTGCGAACGATCCGGTAATATAACATCATCTTGGTTACGCAGTTTTTTCAAATAGCTAAAAATATAATCCCATCTTCCACAGTTTAATCCGGCTGAGTGTTCCCTTAATTCATAGAGAATCTCTTCCATTTCAAAAGCTGCCAGGATGGTTTCAATCAACACAGTTGCTTTGATGGTGCCTTGGGCAATCCCCAGCTTTTCCTGTGCGTAAACAAATACGTCATTCCAAAGCCGTGCTTCCAAATGGCTTTCAAGCTTTGGCAGGTAAAAGTAAGGACCGGTTCCCCTTGCCAGTAGTTCCTTGACGTTATGGAAAAAATACAATCCAAAGTCGAAAAAGCTGCCTGAAATGGCTCTGCCGTCTAATAGCACATGCTTTTCCTCGAGATGAAATCCACGGGGTCTGACAATTAGTACAGCTGTTTTTTCATTCAGTTCGTATTTTTTTCCGTCTGGATTTTCAAAGCTAATCGTCCGATTCACGGCATCCCGTAAGTTGATTTGTCCCTCAACGAGGTTCTCCCAAGTCGGTGATGTCGCATCCTCGAAATCTGCCATGAACAATTTGGCACCGGAGTTTAAAGCATTGATGACCATTTTTCGGTCTGTCGGCCCGGTAATCTCCACCCTGCGATCTTGGAGATCTTGCGGAAGGGGGGCAATTGTCCAGTCACCATTTCGGATCGGCTTTGTCTCAGGAAGAAAAGCAGGAAGCTTGCCATCATTAATTTCCTCTTGGCGTTTCTGCCTGGACTGTAACAGTTCAACCCGTCTTGGACCAAATTTGGTTTCAAGTTCTTCAATAAATTTCAAAGCATCTGGTGTTAAAATCCTGTCGTATTGGGCTTTCAAGACCCCAACCACTTCCATCCCCCTTGTTTGAGTTGACACGAACTTGATCACCCCTTTGTTATAATACAGTAACTTGCCTCGCTTTGTATTATATAACACGTTTCTATAAAAGGGAACTACTTTTCTGAAAATTTTTTAAAAAAAGTAAAATTCCCCTATGTAGATAAAAAAAACCATAATATTACTAGATTCTTAACACGAAAAAAAGCAGATACCTCAACTCAGGTATCTGCTTTAAATCATTTGTTCATATAAACGCTGAAACATCTCATCAAAGTTGCTGCTGTTCAAAAATTCTGGACTGACAATGGCTGTTAACAATTTTCTTTTTAAATCCGCATCCTCAACATTTTTCAAAATCCATTTCCTTTTTGAAAAAAGAAATTCTAGATAATCCTCGTACCGCGAGTCAAACTGCTGCTCAAGCTGCTTGCGGATCTGTTTCGCTAGGATTGGGCTTGCTCCTCCCGTTGATACGGCAATGCTTAAGCGGCCCCGTTTCAAATGGGAAGGCAGATGGAAATCCGACTTGTCCGGATTGTCCGCTATGGATACAAGCTGATGCTCCGACGCTTCTTCCGTCACAAGATTGTTGGTGTGTGGGTCATTCGTTGCCGCTATGATAAGAAACGCTTCCTGTATGTCCGACTTGGCAAACGGCCTCTTCTCCCAGTTTATTTTCCCTTCATGGGCCAGATGTTGTATAACAGGTGTGCTTTCGGGGCTAATAACTGTAATGGCAGCTCCAGATTCCAGCAGGCCTTTTACCTTCCGCTCAGCTACTTTGCCGCCGCCTGCCACGACTACCTTTTTTCCTTCAAGTTTAAGCATGATTGGGTAATAACCGTACATTTTGCACCCCATTTACCTATTGGCAGGAGTTTTTTCCGGCCAAGGGCCAGTTAAATACTCAATAAGCGCTTCTTTAGTGGCTTTTTTCGGCATGCCGCTTTCCACGAGACCCAGTTTGGCCACTTCGGCCATCGTTTGTTTGCCCATTCCGACAACTTGGACATTTTTCAAAAAGGCTTCTGTTTCGATGCCGAATTTTTGCAAAGCTGTTATACATGGCACAACAGAGGCGCTCGAAGGGAAAACAACCGTATTTACATCCGCGTCATCCATCATTCTTTTAAAAATTGGAAAGAATTGTTTGTCCAGTATTTTGTCACTTGTTTTCCAGAAATCTGCATTTTCGTATTTTTGTAACTGGATGCTGCCATCTCCCACAACAAGCATTTTCCCCCCATCGGACATTTCATCGATCAAGCCAGGAATGAATCCTCGTTCTTTTAAGGCATTAATAGTTTTGATGGAAAGACCAAAAAGGTCTGCAGCAACTTTCCGAATATCCACCTGGTGATTCTTTAACGCCGCGAAAAATTCTTCGATACTCTCAGGCGATGTGAATAGGATTTTTTGATAACTGGATATTGTACCCATAATCTCTTCGTTAACAGGTGCGGCGATTCTTTTCCACCTTGGAAATTCGATTACATCCGCACCATGAAGCATCAGTTCCTTCGCTAACTGGCTCTCGCCTTCACTCGTACGGGCCAGAAGAATCTGCCGGCCATGTAATGGCTTTTTCTCAAACCAGCTTATTTTTTCACGAAGAGATGCGACATATCCAACCAAAATAATCGCCGGATTGCTAAACTTCGCCTCTTCTGCCTTGGCTGCGATATCCGCCAATGTTCCTTGTAATGTCTTCTGACGGCCGAAGGTGCCCCATTGAATTAAAATCACCGGGGTTTCGGCTGGCTTCCCGTAGGCAATCAAGTTTTCACTAATGTATGGCAAGTTCCGGACTCCCATGTAAAAAGCAATTGTATCCATCCCACGGGCAAGGCTTGCCCAGTCAAGGAGCGGCTTGCCTTCCTGTGATTTATCATGGGCCGTTACGACCGTAAATGACTCCGCATGTTCCCGATGGGTGACAGGGATTCCAGCATAAAGCGGGGCTGCCATACCGGATGTGATACCTGGGATAATTTCAAAAGGTATTTGGTGATCCGCCAAGGCCTCCGCTTCCTCGCCAACCCGGCCGAATACACCCGGGTCGCCGCCTTTAAGCCTGACCACTGTTTTACCTTCCAATGCTTTGGCGACCAAAACGTCATTTATATTTTCTTGCCGTAAAAAATGACGGTCCGGCAATTTTCCCCCGTAAATCAGTTCGCAATTGTCCGGAGCAAACTCCAAAAGCTTCGGGTTGGCTAGCCGGTCGTATAAAATTACCTCTGCCTGCGTAATGGCTTCAAGCCCTTTCACAGTAATTAAACCAACGTCCCCCGGTCCTGCTCCTACTAAAAAAACTTTTCCAGTTCCCATCGTGCAGCATCCTTCCGTGTTTTCCTTTTATAATACGACAAATATAATATCTTTTTCTATTTTTATGTTAAATGTTTTGGCATTACAAGTATCCGGAGCCTGCACAATCCCGTCTTTTAAGGAGATTTTCCAATCATAAACTGGTCAGAAAACATAATCCACGCTAATAAGCCCTTCTTCCGAATGGACCGCCCTTCGGATGGGGACTGCGGTTCTCCAAGGTATATTCATTGCCATTAGGAATCTTAAATAGGACAATTTCCTTGTCAGCGATGTTAATGATGTAACCAGATCTTGGTTTTAGGTTTGAATAGTTTGCAAAACAGGTATACGGGTTATAGTTTCCAGCATATTGCTTCACTCTCCAGCTTTAATGGTATGTTCAGTATAATATTTCTCTTGAATCTCTTCACTATGAACGCTTCACCTACTACACTCTATTTTGTCCTTCATAACCTCGATGAAGGACATTTTCAGCTCAACTCCTTCACAAAACAAAAACCCCTCCCACATTCTGTGGGAAGAGGGCTCATTTTACTCTTAGTACATTTCAGACGTTGTTTTCCCCTGCATATGAAGCAGCAAATAGTCTGGACCCCCGGCTTTGGAATCGGTTCCGGACATGTTGAAGCCGCCGAATGGCTGGTATCCGACGATGGCTCCTGTACAGCCGCGGTTGAAGTATAGGTTACCGACATGGAAGTCCTCACGTGCCTGCTCCATATGGGCACGGTTTTTAGTAATAACCGCACCAGTTAAGCCATATTCAGTATTGTTGGCAATCTCAAGTGCTTCATTGAAATCCTTCGCCTTTGAGAAACCTACCACCGGCCCGAAAATTTCCTCTTGCATGATGCGGGACTTCGGATCTAAATCGGCAAATACAGTTGGCTTGATGAAGTAACCTTTGGAGCTATCTCCTTCGCCGCCAGTCATCAATTTGCCTTCTGACTTACCAATTTCAACATATTCCATTATTTTCTTGAATGCATTATTATCAATAACTGGGCCCATGAATGTATCTTGTTCAGTTGGCTCGCCAACTTTTATTTGATTAGTCAATTCCACAACGCGATTCAATACTTGATCATATACATCCTCAACGATAACGGCACGAGAACATGCAGAACACTTCTGACCGGAGAATCCAAATGCAGATGCCATGATGGATTGTGCAGCCAATTCAAGATCTGCTTCACTGTCCACAACAATCGTATCCTTACCGCCCATCTCAGCAATTAATCGCTTCATCCAAAGTTGTCCTTCGCTTATTTTGGAAGAGCGGTCGAATATGCGCAGGCCGACATCGCGGGAACCAGTAAAGCTGATGAAACGTGTATCCTTATGATCAACTAAGTAGTCACCCACCTCAGCGCCGCTGCCTGGTACGAAGTTTAGCACACCCTTTGGCAAGCCAGCCTCTTCCATTACTTCCACAAATTTTGCCGCAATAATCGGCGTGGTGGAAGCCGGCTTCAACAGAACCGTATTTCCGGTTACAATTGCGGCAACAGTCGTGCCTGCCATAATCGCAAATGGAAAGTTCCAAGGTGAAATGATGATGCCCACACCAAGAGGAATATAATCATAACGATTAAATTCGTTTGGACGGCTCTGTACAGGCACCCCATTTTTTAAGACAAGCATTTGCCTGCCATAGAATTCTAAAAAGTCAATTCCTTCGGCTGTGTCCGCATCTGCTTCTCTCCACGGCTTACCTGCTTCTTTCGTCATCAGAGCAGAGAACTCATGCTTGCGGCGGCGGATAATCGCTGCCGCTTTAAACAGCACATCGGCGCGGACTTCAGGCTTGGTTTTTCTCCATGTTTTAAATGCCTCAACAGCCGCCTGAATCGCTTTTTCTGCAAGTTCTTTATTGGCCTTTGACACACTGCCGACTACTTCCTCCTTGTTGGCGGGATTATAGGAAACGATTTTTTCCTCAGTAGTCACTTTTTCACCGCCGATGATTAAGGGATAATCCTGTCCTAAATAGCCTTCCACTGTTTTTAAGGCTTGAAGATAGGCTTGGCGGTTTTCTTCCACAGTAAAATCTGTTAATGGCTCATGTTTATATGGTTGCACCATGCTAAACCCCTCCTATGTAATCAATCATTTACATCCGAAATCCCAAATCCTTGTATCAAATAATAATAAGTTGCCTAAAAATACTGAAAACCACCTCATTAAATAGGCGGCGAATTTCGCAGATAAACAATCCTATTTTGCCTCGAAAATTGGATTGTTAACCAAAAAAAAGACCCGTCCGCTATAGCGGTCGAATCTTATTGATAAATATATACAAACGGTTCATTTTCATTAGCTTTACGGACAATCAGTGCTTCAGGGCCGTCCACGGAGGTCACATTTACTGATACCGAAATGTATTCAGGAAAATGCTCCATGACCAACCCTGTGACATATTGGGTAAATCCAATTCCCTCTGTTTTTCCGTAAAATTGAATTGGAATCGTGATATCTAAATTTTGCAGCTGATCACCAACATAAAACGCTCGGCCAATAACGCCGTTAAAGTTAGGAAAATATTCTTCAACATCCTGTTTAAAGTTTAAAAAGGCGATTGTATCATCTCGATGTGCCTCCTGGGCATCACTGGATGGGAATAAATAATACTTTTCGTCGATTTTTTCCCATGAGTTTAGATTTGAGCTGCCTTTATCAACAGTTGTATACGCAAAGAAATTCCCTGGCACGACCGAAGATTTGCTTTGCTGAGCAAATAATGCAATCGTGATTGGAACATCCCCTACATTTTTCATGGTCCTAATTCGTTTGATCATTTCTTCCGCTATTTTCTTTCCTTCGCGTTCCATATCTGCAAAGTCAATATGCTGCTCTTTTTCAACTGTACCGCCATCCACTTGGACCTTGTAATAGTAGGTCGAATTAAGGGCGAGACCAATGGTAATTCCCCCGAGGGAAACGTTGCCCTTATCATCTTTTGTTAAATAATCATGCTCCAAAATATGGGCTAAATAAATCGGACTGCTCGGTTCACCCGGAGGGCCTGTATCAACAGGATTTAATCCGATATTATCCGTTGCCTTCATACTTTTTTCCTTTAGCTGCTCCTCTGTATATTGTCGGCTCAGCAATTGTCTTACTGTTTTTTCCTTGATTTCTTGTCCTTCACGGAAAAAATATTTATCGGTATCAAAGCTATTTTGGGCTATACGCATTAAACCCATTTCAAACTCGTTTAAATCATATCTGGTATTGATATTATTAACGACCAATCCACGTGCTTGACCCGGCTCAAATGGCAGAATGGTCCGGTAATATTTATCTGAAATATTATACTTCGGAATAATTGCCTTCCCTTTATCCTTCTCCTTTGTTTGCACTTCTTCATTTTGCTTTTGAAAAGTAGGTGCACAGGCACTTAGCAAAAAGACAAGGGAAAGCGCGAGCAATGAGAGTTTTCTCAAAACTGACACCTCTTACTTATTTAATTCTTCAAGGAGCTTCTCTTCATCCCACACTTCAATTCCCAGTTCCTGTGCTTTAGAGAGCTTGGATCCTGCATCTTCCCCGGCAATGACCAAGTGGGTTTTCTTGCTTACACTTCCCGCTACATTTCCGCCTAACGCCTCAATCTTTTCTTTTGCTTCATTTCTCGATAAGCGTTCTAATTTACCGGTTAATACCACTGTTTTGCCGGCAAAAATGGAATTGTATTCCTCGGCGGATACCTTTCTTACCCCTTTAAACTCCATGTTCACTCCAAAAGAAGCTAATTCCTGAAGCAATTCTGTTGCTTCTTCCTGTTCAAAAAAGCTGACAATGGAATCAGCCATTTTATCACCAATTTCATTAATGGCAATCAGATCTTCTTTGGAAGCAGACGCTAACCTCTCCATGGTCCCAAATTCCTGAGCCAAGGTTTTTGCTGCTTTTGCCCCGACATGACGGATGCCAAGCCCGAAAAGCAGCTTCTCTAACGAATTATCCTTAGAGGCTTCAATCGCCTTGAGAAGGTTGGTAACCGACTTATCTCCCATTCTTTCAAGGGCAATAAGCTGGTCATACGATAGCTTATAAATATCAGCAACATCGCTGATTAATTTTTCGGCAAATAACTGACTGATGACCTTTTCCCCGAGGCCATCAATGTTCATTGCGTCTCGTGAGACAAAATGGATTAAACCTTCACGGATTTGCGCCGGACATTTGGGATTAATGCAGCGAAGAGCCACTTCACCTTCTAATCGGACTAGTTCGCTTTCACATTCCGGACAGTGTGCCGGCATATGAAAATCGACCTCTTCTCCCGTGCGCTGATCAGCCAAAACATTGACCACTTCCGGAATAATGTCGCCGGCTTTTTTAATGACGACCTTGTCGCCAATTTTGATATCCTTCTCGCGGATTAAATCCTCATTGTGTAAGGAAGCACGCTGCACAGTTGTTCCAGCCACTTTAACTGGTTCTAAAATAGCTGTGGGTGTAATAACGCCGGTGCGGCCGACGCTTAATTCAATATTCTTCAAAGTCGTTACAACTTCTTCAGCTGGGAACTTATATGCTATTGCCCAGCGCGGGCTCTTGGCAGTCGTTCCAAGGGCAGCCTGCTGCTCTAAGGAATCAACCTTAATAACGATCCCGTCGATTTCATAAGGCAGATGCGGGCGCTTTTCCACCCAGCTATTTACATAGTCAATTACCTCGTCGATATTGACGCACTTTCTCCGCTCTTTATTCGTTTTAAACCCAAGTTTGTCCAAGTAATCTAAGCCTTCGCTATGCGAGACGACGCCAAGGTCCCCTGGGTTTCCAATTCCGTATAAAAAGATATCCAGTCTCCGGGAAGCCGTCATTTTCGTGTCAAGCTGACGGAGTGAGCCTGCTGCTGCATTTCGTGGATTGGCAAATAGCTCCTCCCCCCGGTCTTTCCTAGCATCATTCAGCGCATCAAAGGAACGCTTCGGCATAAAAGCCTCACCGCGGACCTCTAAGGACACAGGTTCTGTGAGGCGAAGCGGAATGGATTTAATTGTTCTTAGATTTGCCGTTATATCTTCGCCAATCGTGCCATCACCGCGGGTAGCCCCCTGGATAAACAAACCGTCTTCGTAACGTAAAGAGACTGCCAGACCGTCAATCTTCAGCTCGCAGACATATGAAAATTCATCCCCTACAGCCTGACGGATGCGGCGGTCAAAGTCGCTTAAGTCCTGTTCGTTAAAAGCATTGCCCAAACTCAGCATCGGTGTTCGATGCTCGACTTTTTCAAAAACATCGAGAACCTCCCCGCCAACCCTTACAGACGGAGAGTCAGGTGTTGTTAATTGGGGGAACTTTTCTTCAAGCTCTAATAGCTCCTGCATTAATCGGTCATATTCAGCATCCGGAACGGATGGTTTGTCTAAGACATAGTATTCATAACCGTATTGGTTTAATAGTGTTCGCAATTCGGATATTTTTTGTTCAGCGGTTTGAAGGTCCATATATCCAGCCCTTTCCTCATCTAATTGCAGCAAGTTCCCCCCAAAAAAACAGGGAACCTATTTTTCACCTAATTTTAGAGATTCTTCAGGAAAAATCGTTACACTTTTTTGATCGGTGCAAATTTGGCAAGCAACCGTTTGATGCCAGTCGGACTTGGGAAAGCAATATCAAGTTCAGTGCCTTCCCCCTGTCCTTTCACACTAACAACGGTCCCAATGCCCCATTTTCCATGTTCAGCTTTGTCGCCAACCTTCCAGTCAGCTCCCTCGCCGGAAGCAGCTGAAACTGGGCGCATAACTGGCTTACGTGGTGAGGCAGGAGTGCCCAGTGTACTCCGTCCTGTTCCTGAAGCCCCGGCTGATTCGAAGGAAGAACGGGATCCTCCAAAGGAAGAACGGCTTGACCCAAATGAACTGCTGCCCGATGAAAAGGAAGAACCTCTTGAGCCAAACGGCGAATTTCGTCTTTCCGGTTCAAAGGCTTCCAAAAGGTCTTCGGGAATTTCGCTAATAAACCTAGACGCTGGATTCATATTTGTCCGCCCAAACAGGGTTCTCATTTGGGCATTTGTAAGGAACAAATTTTGCTCTGCTCTTGTGATTCCTACATAGGCAAGACGGCGTTCCTCCTCCATTTCAACCTCTTCCATCAAGGAGCGGCTGTGCGGGAATACTCCTTCCTCCATGCCAATTAGGAATACTATTGGGAACTCGAGTCCTTTTGCCGAATGCAAGGTCATCAAAACAACTGAGTCTGCCTTTTCCCCATCATCATCCATGGAATCAATGTCGGCAACAAGAGCTAGATCAGTTAAAAAGGAAACAAGAGTTTTATCTTCATTTGTTTCTTCAAAATTTTTCGTAACAGATAATAATTCCTCAAGGTTCTCTAAGCGGCTTTGGGCTTCTATGGATTTTTCCGCCTTTAGCATTTCGCTATAGCCGGTTTTATCGAGGACTTCCTCCACCAATTCAGTTACGGATAGATATTCCTGCATATTCGTATAATTCTTGATTAAATCGCGGAATTCTGCTGCCGCTTTTGTTATTTTCGGACTTAAACCAATCAAATCGACGGATTCTAGGGCTTGAAAAATCGACATATCATGCATCGCCGCAAAATCAATAATTTTATCAAGCGAGCTTGAACCGATGCCCCGTTTCGGAACATTGATGACTCGCTGCAGGCTGATGTCATCATCTGGATTGGAGATTAATCGCAAATAGGCAAGCATATCCTTGATTTCTTTTCGGTCATAGAACTTCGTTCCGCCTACAATGGCATAACCGATGTTTGATTTAAGCAGTACTTCCTCCATCACACGGGACTGGGCGTTTGTACGGTATAAAATGGCGATGTCCGAAAGCTTGTACTTCCCGTCTTGGGTCAGTTCCTTAATTCTTCCTGTAACAAACTGTGCTTCACCCTGCTCACTGTCAGCCCGGTAATAAACAATTTTGTTTCCTTCCGGATTTTCCGTCCACAAATTTTTCGCCTTGCGGTTAAAGTTATTTTCAATCACTTTATTAGCTGCCAGAAGAATCCTTTTGGTAGAGCGGTAGTTTTGTTCAAGAAGAATGACAGTAGCGTTTGGATAATCTTTTTCAAAGGAAAGGATGTTGGCAATATCCGCACCTCTCCAGCGGTAAATAGACTGGTCGGAGTCACCCACAACACAAAGATTTTTGAATCTGTTTGCCAGTTGTTTGACCAGTAAATATTGCGCTTTGTTCGTATCCTGATACTCATCCACGTGAATATACTGGAACTTGCGCTGGTAGTACTCCAATACTTCCGGCACACGCTGGAACAATTGAATTGTCTTCATGATCAGGTCGTCAAAATCCAAGGCCTGATTTTTTCGGAGGCGTTTCTGGTATTCTTCATACACATCGCTGACAACCTGTTCGAAATAGCCCCCAGCTGTTTTTGCATATTCTTCCGGGTCGATGAGTTCGTTTTTAGCAGAGCTAATGGAACCCAAAATTGCCCTCGGATCAAATTTCTTTGGATCAATGTTCTTTTCCTTTAGAATCCCTTTAATAACGGATTGCTGGTCGCTTGAATCCAAAATCGTAAAATTTCGGTTAAACCCAATTCGGTCGATGTCACGACGTAAAATACGTACACACATCGAGTGAAAGGTAGAAATCCAAATTTCTTCTGCAGCGCCGCCCATCATTTTCGCAATTCGATCTTTCATCTCTCGGGCAGCTTTGTTCGTAAATGTAATAGCCAAAATATTATAGGGATTAACCCGTTTTTCCACAATTAAATAAGCAATTCGATGCGTTAACACTCTCGTCTTGCCGCTTCCGGCCCCGGCCATGATCAACAGCGGTCCGTCCGTGGCTTTTACAGCCTTTTGCTGTTCCGGGTTCAAGCCGTTTATCAGTTTATCAGTTAAATATTGCAATCTATCCACCACCAAATACAAACATTTGTTCTATTTTTATAATAACGAATTCAGTGCCCTTAAGCAAATTTTTACCAGACCCTGTTCACTGTTTCTAATGCTTGGTCAAAGTTTTCATAAATAGCGTTTCCGATGACAATAACGTCCGCGTGCTTAGCCATTTCAGCTGCCTGTTCAGGCGTTGAAATGCCGCCGCCATAAAACAGCTTCGTGTTATTAAGCACCTTTTTCACATCAGCAACCAATTGCAAGTCGCCATATTTGCCACTGTATTCTAGATAAAAAATGGGCAGATTAAACATTTTTTCCGCCATCATCGCATAGCCCTTAACGTCATCAATGGTCAATTGTGTATTGGCGGAGGCAAGTATCGCTGCTTTGCAATCTCTATTAAGGATGCAGTAGCCCTCCATGACTATTTCTCCCCAATCCATAATTTCACCAAACTCCTTCACCGCCTGATGGTGAAGGCCGGTTATCCATTTCGTATCGGTACTATTTAGGACGGTTGGGATAAAATAAAGATCGAAGCCGGGGGTTACGGTTTCGATGTTGGATATTTCAAGTACACAGGGAACAGTATAGCGGCGGATTCTGGCCATCAAATCCAGCACATTTTCAAGCGTGACTCCGTCTGTTCCGCCAACAATCACGGCATCCGTACCAGATTCGCAAATTTTTTCAAGCTGTTCGTCCGATATTTCTTTATTTGGGTCGAGTTTAAACACGTGGCGCCACGCGTGAACATCGTACATCTATTAAGCCCCCCAATTCATAATTCCATTAAACCATTATAGCACTAGAGCATTCGATACAAAAACAATACAATGAAACTACTTTTGGAAAATACCGGAACAATGAATAAAAACTCGTCGATTTGAATTTATACTTTCCTATTAGCTAAAAAAGAAAAAAACCGAAGTCTCTCACTCCGGTTTTTTGATATTTAGGCTATGCCTGGCTGTTTTCTTCCTTTATTCGCTCTAAGACCATTTCATAGGTGTCGTTTCCGAAGTTCAAGCATCGTTTTACGCGTGAAATGGTAGCTGTGCTTGCTCCGGTTTCCGATTCAATTTTGTGGTAGGTGTTTCCTTCACGAAGCATTCTGGCTACATCCAGGCGCTGGGCTAAAGCTTGAATTTCGTTAATCGTACATAAGTCATCAAAAAAACGATAGCATTCCTCCAGGTCTTTCAAAGAAAGAATGGCTGTAAACAATTGATCAAGCTCTTTACCACGTAGTTTATTAATTTGCATATAATTTCCCCTTTACCGTATAAATCATTGTACATCAAATGAAACGCTTTGAGAAATGCCTGGGTTAGACGGCACTACATTGACCCACGTTTTCCCCGGAACGAGCGGAACCTCTTTCCCGTCCTTCACGGGAACAATTCGTCCGTCCTTGTTCTCCCAATTCACTTCGTTTACTTTTCCCATTTGCAGCAGGTAGGCTTTGCCTCCTGATTTTAAATCCACTTTCAGGTGGCCTGCCGAATCATAAACCTGGTGAACTGCTTCGATGATAAAAATATTATCCAGTAGGACTGGCTCATTATTTTCTAAATCCACGGTCTGTTCACCGCCAGAAAAGCGTTTGTACTTGCCAGATTGGGGATCAAACGTAAAGGTCGAATCAGAGATGCCTCCACTTGAGTAGGAAATCATAATAGATCTTGCTTCTTTTCCAGTGACCTTACTTTTTTCGTCCTCTTTAAAAAATGTAAAGCTTGGCGGTGTTTCGTCCATTGTATAGTGCTTTTGTTCAACACCTTTTAAAATGTTTTCGTACGTAATGTACGAGTTATGAGGTGCTTTACGGGCACTGGACCTCTTAAATAATGTACCATCATATTGCATTCCATTTAAGTTATCAACATAGTTGCTCTCAAGCATCTGCCTTGCTTCTTCACTGTACCCATGGGCGATATAAAGAGCGTTTAGACCTTTGGCCAGTTCAATATAATAAGCTCGTGAACTTCTTACCGGACCTATATTTGCCGGTTTTTCACTTTGAAAGACAGCTAAGAACCGGGTAATATCTCCTTCGGCAATAAGCTCATAGACAATATCCGCCTTAGACAAGCCTGATTGCGGCCTTGCCTGAGGATGATTATTAACCATGACTGCGACTGCTCTTCCATCTGTTTTCGTTTCTGATTTTACGCCAGTGAGAGGAAAATAGTAGGCGGCTTCTTCTGTCTTTTCTTCTTTTTCCACTACCTTGTCAACCACTTTTACTTTTGGTTCTTGTGGTTTTACCGTTTCTTCTTTTTTACTGCATCCGGAGAACAGTAAAAGAAGCGCTGCTGCTGCAACAGCCCATTTTTTCATCCAGTCAACACCCCTGTTTTCTCTCCATGCATCCGGGCACTTTCACGCGTTAAATCATTAACTCAATTATAGTTTAACGCATTATTGATGGAAAGAGTACTGTTTTGTTCATCACATCATACATCCCCTGCTGGGTAATCCGAATATAAGGCAAATGAGTCGTTGAGAAAAACAACAAGCTATATATCGGATCCGAAAAGCTGTAGCCTCGATTTTTCAATTCCTCAAGGAGACGTTTCTCCTGGACCATTAACTCCTCCATCGGAAGATTTGACATAATTCCAGCCAATGGAAGCGGCAGCTCGCAAATAACCTCACCGCCTTCGACCAGGACGATTCCTCCTTCCAATTCTTTCATTCTATTAAATGCCAAAAGCATATCCTGCTTGTTTTTTCCAATTAAAATGATATCCCCTGTATTGGAAAAAGAACTCGCCAGTGCAGATAAATTATTGGCAAATCCTTTTAACATCGTGTTAATCCGCCATTTCCCATTGCGGTCAATTAAAGTAAAAAAACACTCATCATGATCCGTTGTTAATTCATCTCCCGAAACATCAATGGCGATGGAATACGGTTTCGTGATAACAGAATTCTCCATTTTTATTCCGAACGGCATGGAAAATTGCAAGTCGTCCATTGTTAATTCCCAGTCTAATTCCATTGGCTTTAAACCATACTGTGACCAATCTACAGAAGGGTAGGCCTCCTCAACCTTTACACCACTCCGTTTTACCCATTTTCCTTTAGCCAGTACAGAAACAGGTGTTGGATTTTCAACGCTTGATAAGAAGTTAATATTTGCAACTCTGCCTGTGGCAATGTTTCCAAGAATATGGTCGATACCATAGTATCTTGCAATATTCACCGTTGCCATATTATAGGCATCAATAACCGGAACATCTTTTTCAATCGCAATTCGAATCATGGCATCGGTTATACCCTGCTCATAAAAAGTGGAGGTGGCGCCGTCCGTATTAAATATTAATCTATCATACGCGTCAATCCCCATCCGTTTCATATCATCAAGAATATCAGGGAGATCTGGACGGATTGATGAATAGCGAAGGGAAACCATATAGCCTTGCATGAGGCGGTTATAAATTTCCTCACCCGTCATTGCTTCATGGTCACAATCAGCACCCAAAAGCATCATCTTTGCCAAGGTTTTTTCAGAAGCGCCAGGAAAATGGCCTTCAATTTTCTTGCGCATCCTTTTTGCCTCTTGAATCCAATGAAGCATCATATCATCACCGTTTAAAAGCTTAGGCCAGCCCGTCAACTCTCCGCCCTGAAGGACTGCGTCGTGCTCAAGCCAGGACTTAATTTTACTGTGTGAAAATGTTTCTTCCTCATACAAAATTTCTGTTTGCGAATCAAACCGGCACCACCAAAACATTGTGGATGGAATCGAGCGGAAATCGCGCAATAATGAAAACGCTTCCCTTTTTGGTAAATTTAAAGCAAGGGCCATATTGTCATTAATTAATGTCGTGGTTCCAAATTGTGATGCATAGGCCGCAAGAGTATGGGGATTATATAATTGAAACGGATGGGCATGCGGTTCAATATAACCAGGCACAAGGATTTGGTCAGTACAATCAATGATTTCACAGTTTTCTGTGTTGGCAGGTAAGTTCTCGCCAACATAAACAATCCGATCTTCATATATCCAAATATTGGCACGCATCCATTTCTTAAACGTCTGATTCAAATATAAGGCGTTTGTTAACAGAATGGTGGGGGCTGTTGTCCCATCCAAAACGGATACATGCATGCGTAATTGTCTGTTTTTCCAGCGGTAGCGCTGTTCCAGCATACAAAATCCCTCCCTAAAATGAAACGTATCTATTTATAAACTGTATGATTTTGCAAAAAAGAAAACCCTTACAAATTTCTTAGTTATTATACTATCATATTTTGTAATTTAAAGCAGTAAAGAAAATGATAAATATTGTAAAACTTTTGTGAAGGAGTGAACAAAAATGAAAATAACACCAAACATAGGGATCTTAAACGCCCTAATCCGTATTACCGTTGGACTTACCTTTCTTTCTTGGTGCACTGCTAAATTGGTGAAGCATCCATGGAGAGATTCCTATTTGTTCGTCGCTCTGTGTGCGGCCATGAAGGTGGCGGAAGGAATTGTCCGCTATTGTCCGATGACGGCATTATTTGAAAAGTGTCAGTGCATGGTTGATGAAGGGAAACTCGGCGGATCTGTTGATGGAAACATTGATGCCGCTGATGGGATTGAAGGGTTGACAGGAGATGCCATGCCATATAATCCGAGCTGATTCTCCATTAGAAATTCACCTGAGCCAGGCTGGTCGCCTGGCTTTTTACGCTTAAAATGGGGTCGGGCGAGTAAAAGGCAAATTTGAGCGAGTAAATTATGAAATAAAGCGAGAAAAAAGTCAAAAGTTGGCGAGTAAATCTTGGTTTTTGACGAGTAAATCCACAAATTTAAATAAAGATAGTTATTAAAGGGCTGTCCGCAGTTGCGGGCAGCCCTTTAATCTAGAAGACGTGCGCGATAGCCTTAAAACCGATATCTCTCCGGTAAAAAACACCATCCGACGTTAATTTTTCAAGTTCAGCATAAACTTTTTCCTGTGCTTCTGCCAAGTTCCCAGCCTTAGCACCAACCAAAAGAACTCGGCCTCCAGTTGTCATAAACTCACCTGACTCTTTTTTAGCGGTTCCAGCATGAAAAACATAAACCTGTTCAAGGTCCAAGTCTGCTAAACCATCCAACACAGCACCATTTTTATAATCCCCAGGATATCCTTTGGAAGCGACTACCACTCCCAGCATGGCCTCTTCATGCCACTCAAGAACAGGAGTGCCGCCATCTAACAAATCATTCACCGCTTGAACCAAGTCGGATTTCAAGCGCGGTAAAATCACTTGAGTTTCCGGATCGCCAAAACGGGCATTAAATTCAATTACCTTCGGACCGTTCTCCGTATTAATCAGACCGGCATATAAAACCCCACAAAAGCTTCTACCTTCTTGAACCATGGCTTTAGCCGCTGGTTTCAGAATAGTTTCAACGGCTGTCTGAACAATTTCTGCGCCAATTTGCGGCACCGGTGAATAGGCACCCATCCCGCCGGTGTTTGGTCCTTTATCGCCATCAAAAGCCCGTTTATGATCCTGGGCGATTTCAAGCGGAACGACTACCTCGCCATTGACGAAAGCCATTAAGGAAAATTCTTCGCCGTCCAAAAATTCCTCAACCACTACCCGGGCAGAAGCAGCGCCGAACTGTTTATCCATTAACATACTTTTGAGGCTCTCGAGTGCTTCCTCCATGGTCATCGCCACGGTAACACCTTTCCCAGCAGCCAGACCATCCGCCTTTATGACAATCGGAGCGCCCTTCTCTTCAACATACTGACGGGCCTCGTCATAAGAAGTAAAGACAGCATAATCAGCCGTTGGAATTTGGTACTTCTCCATTAATTCCTTGGCGAATGACTTGCTTCCTTCGATTTCAGCCGCCGCCTGACGCGGTCCAAATACCCTTAACCCTGCCTCAGAAAACTTGTCGGCCAATCCCTCAAGAAGCGGAACCTCTGGACCGATAATCGTCAAAGCGACGCCTTGTTCCTTGGCGAACTGGATTAGTTGTTCGTGGCTGGATTCCTCAATCGCAACAAGCTCTGCCACATCTGTCATGCCAGCATTGCCAGGGGCAGCAAATACTTTCTCCACCTGCTTGCTTTCGCTCACTTTCCGGCAAATCGCATGCTCTCTTCCGCCTCGGCCAATTACCATAATCTTCACTGTTCTTCACCCCGATTAATGTTTAAAATGTCTGACGCCGGTAAACACCATGGCAATTCCATATTCGTCCGCTTTTTTAATTGAGTCTGCATCACGGATGGAGCCGCCCGGCTGAATAATTGCTGTAATACCAGCTTTCGCTGCTGCTTCGACAGTATCGTCCATTGGGAAGAAAGCATCGGAAGCAAGCGCCGCACCTTCAGCCTTTACACCTGCTTGCTTAAGGGCAATATCTGCAGAGCCAACACGGTTCATCTGTCCAGCACCGATTCCAAGCGTCATGTCCTTGTCAGAAACGACAATAGCATTGGATTTCACATGTTTAACAACCTTCCAGCCCAGCTTTAACGCAGCCCACTCAGCCTCTGTCGGCTGTCTTTTCGTTGGAATCGTGATATTTGCCTCATTAAGGCTATAGCGGTCTTGGTCCTGTATGAGCAGTCCGCCTTCAATTGTCGTCATTTTCCGTTCCACTTTTTGTCCATGTTCAAATGGAATGGTTAACAAACGTAGATTCTTTTTAGATGTCAAAACCTCAATTGCTTCCTCCGAGAACGAAGGGGCAATAATAATTTCTAGAAAAATTTCATGAAGCTTGCGGGCCGTCTCGGCATCCACTTCCTGGTTAAAGGCAATAATCCCTCCGAAGATGGAAACAGGGTCCGCCGCAAACGCCTTTTGAAATGCTTCGAAAACAGTGTTTCCCGTGCCAACTCCGCACGGATTCATATGCTTAACCGCAACAGCAGCTGGTTCCGTGAACTCTTTGACGATTTGCAGCGCCGCATCAGCATCATTGATGTTATTGTAAGAAAGCTCCTTGCCATGAAGCTGGTCGGCATAAGCAATCGAGAATTTGGAACCAAGCGGCTTTTTGTAAAAAGAAGCCTTTTGATGCGGGTTTTCTCCGTAACGAAGCGATTGCTTCAACTCATAGGTAACCGTTAGCTTCTCTGGATTTTCTTCCTGAGCTAGGTTGGTCATGTATTCTGCAATTAACGCATCATAAGCAGCAGTATGACGGAAGACCTTAGCCGCAAGCTTTCGTCTTGTTTCAAGTGTTGTTTCTCCTTCAGCTTTTAATTCTGCAAGTACGGTTTCATAGTCAACTGGGTCGACAACCACAGTAACATATTGATGGTTTTTTGCAGAAGCGCGAAGCATTGCCGGTCCGCCGATGTCGATGTTCTCAATCGCATCTTCAACCGTCACATTTTGCTTTTCAATTGTCTGCTGGAATGGGTAAAGATTGACACAAACAACCTGAATTGGATCGATGTGATGCTCCTCAAGCTGCTTTTGATGGTCTGCTTCGCCATGTTTCGCCAGCAAACCACCGTGAATAAATGGATTTAATGTTTTAACACGGCCTTCCAAAATTTCTGGAAACCCGGTAACATCCGTGACACTAAGAACAGGCAGCCCCTGCTCCTGCAGCATTTTTTTCGTGCCTCCAGTCGATACAATCTCAAATCCTAGATTGATCAATTCCTTAGCAAATTCGCTTACCCCATTTTTGTCTGATACACTAATTAGCGCGCGCTTTTTCATTTTGTAATGCATCTCCTTTTGTCAATAACATCTGCAGAATTGATGGGTATAGTTTGTGCTCAATCTCCTGAATCTTACATTGCAGGCTTTCTCTCGTTTCATTTTCCTCAATTCTTACCCGTTCTCGGACAATGATCGGCCCTGTATCCATTCCTTCATCAACATAGTGGATCGTCACGCCGCTCCATTTTGCCTTTGCCTCCAAAGCCTGACCGATTGCATCCTTGCCCGGAAAGTCAGGAAGCAATGAGGGATGGATATTGATAATCCGGCCCTCATATTCACTTAACAGAGTGGATCCAACCAACCTCATATAACCTGCCAGCACAATCAAATCAACCTGTCTATTTTTCAATAACAAGGCGATTTCTGCTTCATATGCTTCCTTGTTTGGATAGTCTTTTGCATTAAAAACAAATGTGGAGATTTCGGCCTCCCGCGCCCGCTCAATAACATACGCACCCGGCTGGTCACAAACAAGCAAAGAGAGGTTTGCAGCAAGTTGCTTCGCTCGAACAGCGTCGACAATCGCCTGAAAATTACTTCCGCTTCCGGATGCAAAGATTGCGATATTTTTCATCGCCGTCCACCCCTGCCATTAATTTTGATGCCTTCGCTATCAGTTACTACCCCGAGTTCGTAGGGGGTTTCGCCGCTTTGACGGAAGTGTTCCAGTACGTCCGCAGCATCTTCCTTATTCACAGCTATTACCATACCAATTCCCATATTAAAAATATTATACATCTCTTTATAGTCAATTTGTCCAAGCTCGGAGATCAGCTTAAACACATATGGAATATTCCAATTTTTCTCATCGAGCTCCGCCCCTAGTCCTTTAGTGAGCATCCTCGGAATATTCTCGATAAATCCGCCGCCAGTGATGTGGGCCATTCCTTTGATGTTGAATTTTTTTAATGCTGATAAAATTGGCTTTACATAGATTTTTGTCGGTTTCAACAATTCTTCTCCCAAGGTGCAGCCCAATTCGTTTACAAACTCAATCAATGACCAATCGTTAAATACCTTCCGTACTAAGGAATAGCCATTGCTATGGATACCGCTTGACGCTAGACCAATCAGGACGTCGCCTGCCTTAATCGTTTCACCGGTAATCAAGTTGGATTTTTCACACGCTCCGACCGCAAAACCTGCCAAGTCATACTCATTTCCACGGTAAAGTCCCGGCATTTCCGCTGTCTCTCCGCCAATTAAGGCACAGCCGGCCTGCTCGCAGCCATCGGAAATCCCTTTGACAATTGCCTCAATTTTCTCTGGAAGCGCCTTGCCTGTCGCAATATAATCGAGAAAATACAGGGGCTCCGCACCTTGGACAACAATATCGTTGACACACATGGCCACGGCATCAATGCCAATCGTATCATGGCGGTCCATCGCAAAAGCAATCTTAAGTTTAGTCCCAACCCCGTCCGTTCCTGACACTAGGACAGGCTCTTTTAAGTTTAATGCCGATAAGTCAAACATACCGCCGAAACCGCCAAGGCCTCCCAATACGCCGGCCCGGGCTGTTTTTTGGACATGCTTTTTCATTCTTGCTACGGCTTCATAGCCTGCTTCGATATCAACACCAGCTTGTTTGTATGCATTAGCCACTGCTGTCACCCCTTTTGGTAGTAGTATTGAAGTGTATCTGGATAGATTTCAGTCGGATAATCTCCGGTAAAACAGCCAAGGCAAAATCCGTTTGTTCCTTCCGTCTGACCAAGGGAGACAAGCATCCCTTCAACGCTTAAGAACGTTAAGGAATCTGCGCCAATTAACTGTCTGATCTCCTCAACTGATTTATCTGAAGCAATTAATTCTTCTTTTGAAGATGTATCGATTCCGTAGTAGCATGGGTTTTTGATTGGCGGTGAGCTGATGACAACATGCACCTCGGTCGCCCCTGCTTCCTTTAGCATTTTGACAATTCTTCTGCTCGTTGTTCCGCGGACAATCGAGTCATCGACCATGACAACACGCTTCCCTTCGACTACTCCTCGGACTGCCGACAGCTTCATTTTTACCCCTTGCTCACGTAGTGACTGGGACGGCTGGATAAAGGTCCGGCCGACATATTTATTTTTAATTAAGCCCATTTCGTAAGGAATGCCAGATTCTTCGGCATAACCAATCGCAGCAGAGATGCTGGAATCAGGAACACCTGTCACCACATCTGCCTCAATCGGCGCCTCCATGGCTAACCTTTTGCCCATGTTTTTGCGGGCCGTATGGACATTGATTCCTTGGATGTTGCTGTCCGGTCTTGAAAAATAAACGTATTCCATCGTACAAATCGCTTTTGTTGAGCTGACAGAAAACATCTCTGACTGTATCCCATTTTCATTGATGATTAATAGCTCTCCCGGCTGAACGTCGCGGATATATTCGGCGCCAATTACGTCAAACGCACATGTTTCCGAAGCGACCACATATGCATCGCCAAGGCAGCCAAGTGAAAGCGGTCTTAATCCATGAGGATCGAGTGCCACCATTAATTCATTTTCGGTTAAAATCAAATACGCATAGGCTCCTTTTAGCATCGATAGAGCATTTTTCACCTTGTCATTCATGTTTGGGAATCCGCTTCTTCTAATCAAGTGGGCAAGAACCTCTGTATCCGAGCTTGTTTGAAAAATGCTGCCCTGGGCTTCGAGCTGATGTTTCAACGAATTCGCATTTACTAGATTGCCATTATGAGCAAGTGCCAGACTCCCTGTTTGCGAATGAAACAGGAGGGGCTGGACATTTTCATATCCCCCGCCGCCTGCTGTTGCATAGCGGACATGACCAATCGCTGTGTCGCCAGTTAACTCTGCCATTCTATCAGCAGTAAAAACTTCTGTAACCAGTCCTTCGCCCTTGACCACTTTCAACGTTTCGCCATTGTTCACGACGATTCCTGTCCCTTCTTGGCCGCGGTGCTGCAGGGCATGCAGCCCGTAATAGGTCAGCTGGGCCGCATCCTTATGGCCCCAAACCCCAAAGACTCCGCACTCCTCGTTTAATCCCTTGATTTCAGCAAGCATGGGATTGCCCCCTTCCAGGCAGCTTTTAATTCTTCCACAGACGACTCAAGGACTGTTTGCTCACCAGATACCACGCTTAATGTTCCTGAATTATTCACTTCGCCGATCAAGGCGGCTGCTACTAAACCTTCAAACTCAGCTTGGTGCTCTTTTTTCACCGATAAAAGGAAACGGGACTGTGTTTCACTGAATAATGCAGAAACAGGATTTCCCTCTATGTTCACTTCTGCACCTAGCTGTGGATTTTCAAATAAGCATTCTGACAATGCTACTGAAAGGCCGCCTTCTGATAAGTCATGGGCAGACTGAACCACTCCAGCGCGAATCGCAGCTAGAACTTGCTGTTGTCTTTGTTTTTCAATTTGAATATTTAATTCCGGTGTCTTTCCAAAAATCCGGCCATTGTTAAGGAGCTTTTGCAGCTCGCTGCCGCCAAACTCATCCTTGGTTTCACCGACTAAATAAATTAGGTCACCGCTGTTTTTAAAATGCTGGGTTGTAATATGATCAAGGTCGGTAACCAATCCAACCATCCCAATAACCGGTGTGGGATAGATGGCTGTACCGCTAGTTTCGTTATATAAAGAGACGTTTCCGCCGATAACTGGCGTTTCTAACACCCGGCAGGCCTCACTGATACCGTCGGCCGCTTTTTCAATCTGCCAAAATACTTCCGGCTTTTCGGGATTTCCAAAATTGAGGTTATCGGTAATGGCAAGTGGTTCCGCACCAGAACAGATGATATTTCTTGCTGCTTCGGCCACAGCAATCTGCCCGCCTGTTACAGGGTCTAAATAGACGAAGCGGGAATTACAGTCAGTTGTCATCGCCAGTGCTTTACGTGTGCCGCGAATACGGACAACCGAAGCGTCTGAACCAGGTGAAACAACTGTATTGGTACGTACCATGTAATCGTACTGCTCATAAACCCATTCCTTGCTGGCTACTGTTGGCTGGCTTAATAGTTTTACTAATGTTTCTGTTAAGTTTTCTACTTGTGGAATTTCGTTCTCAATCGCCTGGAATTCTGCAAAATATGCAGGCTCCATGGATGGCATGTTGTAAACAGGCGCGTCCTCTGCTAAGGAATCGACTGGAACGTCGGCTACCACTTCACCGTGATGAATCAAGCGAAGTTTCTTGTCATCCGTTACCTTTCCAATTGCAACAGCCTCTAAATCATATTTTTCAAAAAGGTCAACGATTTCCTGCTCGCGGCCTTTTTTCACGACCACCAGCATGCGTTCTTGGGATTCGGAAAGCATCATTTCGTAGGCAGTCATGCCCGTTTCCCGCTGCGGCACAAGGTCGAGGTTCATCTCGATTCCCATGCCGGCTTTGCTGGCCATTTCCGCAGAGGAGCTTGTAAGTCCCGCTGCACCCATATCTTGAATGCCAACAAGAGCATCGGAATGAACCAACTCAAGACATGCTTCAAGAAGGAGTTTTTCCATAAAAGGGTCACCGACTTGAACTGCTGGGCGGTCTTTATCGGACTCTTCGGTTAATTCTACAGAAGCAAATGTCGCTCCGTGAATGCCATCGCGGCCGGTTTTTGCGCCTACATACATAACGGTATTTCCGGCACCGTGCGCCTGGCCTTTTTTAATATCCTTGTGGTCGATAAGGCCGACACACATCGCATTAACGAGCGGGTTGCCTTCATAGCAATCTTCGAATTGAATTTCGCCGCCAACAGTTGGAATGCCGATACAGTTTCCATATCCGGCAATTCCAGCAACGACTTCTTTAAAAAGGTACTTGACCCTGGAGGAAGAATCCAGCTCACCAAAACGAAGTGAGTTTAATAGGGCAATTGGGCGTGCCCCCATCGAAAATACATCGCGGATAATCCCGCCAACCCCAGTTGCTGCGCCTTGATACGGTTCAATCGCGGATGGATGGTTGTGGCTTTCGATTTTAAACACAACCGCCTGACCGTCGCCAATGTCAACGATCCCGGCTCCCTCGCCAGGACCTTGAAGAACCTTCGGGCCGCTGATTGGGAACTTTTTCAATACAGGCTTTGAGGTTTTGTAGCTGCAGTGCTCAGACCACATGACGGAGAAAAGGCCTGTTTCCGTATAATTAGGTGTCCGGCCCAAGATTTTTTCAACCAAGGCAAATTCCTCGTCGGATAAACCCATTTGCTGATATAGTTTTTCTGCTTTAATCTGTTCTGGATTTGGTTCAAGCTTTAACAACATGTGCTTCCCTCCAAGCCTTTACGATTGATTGGAACATTTTCAGACCGTCCGCGCTTCCGAGCAAGTTATCAACTGCACGTTCGGGGTGCGGCATCATTCCGAGCACGTTTCCTTTTTCATTGATGATTCCGGCAATATCAGCGAGACTTCCGTTCGGGTTTTGCTGATAGGTAAAAACGATTTGGTTGTTTGCCTTTAATTGTTCGAGTGTTGCTTCATCGCAATAATAATTTCCTTCGCCATGGGCAACTGGAATGGTGATGGTTTGCCCTTGTGCGTATTCACCTGTAAACATGGATTCGTTATTTTCTACCTTTAATTCGACAGGTTTGCATATAAATGAAAGACTTTCGTTTCGTCTCATCGCCCCTGGCAGCAGGCCTGCTTCTAGGAGAATCTGAAATCCGTTGCATACTCCCATTACTGGCTTTCCGGCCTCGGCTGCCTTAATGACTTCCTTCATGACCTTGCTGAAGCGGGCAATCGCACCCGTGCGAAGGTAATCCCCATAAGAGAATCCGCCTGGCAGAAGAATTCCGTCAAATTCGTCTAAGTTGTCTGTATCATGCCAAACGTATTCGGCTTCTTCACCGAGTTCGTCTTTTACCGCATGGTACATATCGATATCACAGTTGGATCCCGGAAAAACGATTACCGCAAATTTCACTGTGCGACACACTCCTCTACTTCATATCGGTAGTCTTCAATAACCGGATTGGCGAGCAGCTTGCTGCAAATTTCGTTGATGACTTCATCGATATCGCGTTCTGATTTTTCCAAAGTCAGTTCCATGTATTTGCCGATGCGGATATCCGCAACTTCAGGGTAATTTAAAGTATGAAGGGAATGGGTAACTGCCTTTCCCTGAGGGTCCAATACGCTCTCTCTTAATGTGACGAATACCTTAACTTTATACATGCTGATGTCCTCCAAGTCTTTTAAGAATAGTTTCATAGGCTTCTGTTAAGCTTCCTAAATCGCGGCGGAATACGTCTTTATCAAGCTTTTCATTCGTCTTCTGGTCCCACAGGCGGCAGGTGTCAGGGGAAATTTCGTCGGCAAGTAGAATTTGACCTTTTTCGTCTTTACCGAATTCAAGTTTGAAATCGATAAGATTAATGCCAAGTTCAGTGAAAAAGCCTTTTAATACTTCATTGATTTGCAGTGCTTTGTCTCGTAAAATACTGATTTCTTCGGCTGTTGCTGCTTTCAGTTCGAGGATGTGGCTTTTTGTGACGATCGGGTCACCCAAGTCATCGTTTTTTAAATAAAATTCCACGATTGGCGCTGATAGCGGACGACCTTCTTCGACTCCCAAACGTTTTGAGAAGGATCCTGCAGCTGTGTTGCGGACGACGACCTCAAGCGGGATAATGGAGACCTTTTTTACTAATTGCTCTGTTTCAGAAACGCGCTGAATGAAGTGGGATTGAATGCCTTGTTCTTTCAGCTTTAAAAATAGCAAACTAGTAATCTCGTTATTCAAACGGCCTTTACCGGTGATGTCAGCCTTCTTTTGTCCATTAAAAGCGGTGGCAGAGTCTTTATATTCGATTAAAACAATTTGCGGGTCTTCAGTTGAATAGATACGCTTCGCTTTTCCTTCATATAGCATTTCTTTCATCTTGGGTCGCTCCTTATTTCCAATATTGGGAATCTTCAGTATAAGTAAAGGGGCATACCCATGGTAGTGATGCCCCTGTTTAATTTTTTTCTTTAACTTGCTGCCTTAAGCATTTAATCCTAATCGATCAAAAATGGTATCCACATGCTGAAGGTGATAGCTGTAATCAAAGCAATCAGCGATTTCCTCAGCGGACAGCTTAGATGTAATTTTTTCCTCCGCTTCGACTAAGCTGCGGAATGGAACCTGCTTTTCCCATGCTTCCATTGCCTTTGGCTGGACAGTATCGTATGCCGCTTCGCGGGATAAACCTTTATCAATCAGAGCTAGAAGCACACGCTGGGAGTAAATCAAGCCAAGCGTGCGATCCATGTTACGCTTCATATTTTCCGGATAAACCGTCAAATTCTTAATAATATTTCCAAAACGGTTCAACATATAATTCAGCGCAATTGTCGCATCGGGCAGGATAATCCGTTCAGCGGAAGAATGGGAGATATCGCGCTCATGCCATAATGGAACATTCTCATAAGCTGTCATCATGTAGCCACGTATGACGCGGGCCATCCCTGTCATATTCTCGGAACCAATCGGGTTACGCTTGTGCGGCATCGCCGATGACCCTTTTTGTCCTTTTGCGAAAAATTCTTCAACTTCGCGTGTTTCACTTTTTTGTAAGCCGCGGACCTCTACTGCAAATTTTTCAATTGAAGTGGCAATTAACGCCAGTGTTGACATGTAATGAGCATGACGATCACGCTGCAAGGTCTGGGTAGAAATTGGCGCCCGTTGAATACCTAACTTTTCACAAACGTACTGTTCGACAAACGGGTCAATGTTGGCATACGTTCCAACCGCACCGGAGATTTTCCCAAACTCCACACCTTGGGAAGCCTGCTTAAAACGCTCCAGGTTCCGTTTCATTTCTTCATACCAAAGGGCAAGCTTTAAGCCAAATGTTGTCGGTTCGGCATGTACGCCGTGTGTCCGGCCCATCATGACCGTATATTTATGTTCAATCGCCTTATTTCGCAAAATCTCAATAAAGTTTTCAATGTCTTTTAATAAAATCGCATTTGCTTGCTTTAATACGTAGGAAAGGGCTGTATCAACCACATCCGTTGAAGTTAAGCCGTAATGCACCCATTTACGCTCTTCGCCTAGTGTTTCAGAGACGGCACGGGTAAAGGCAACAACATCATGCCTTGTTTCTTCTTCAATTTCCTTAATTCGGTCAATATTAAAGGAAGCATTTTCACGCAGCTTTTGAACATCCTCTTTTGGAATCTCGCCTAACTCGGCCCACGCTTCACATGCGAGAATTTCCACCTCAAGCCAAGCGTTAAAGCGGTTCTCCTCTGTCCAAATGGCTCCCATTTCTGGTCTAGTATAACGATCAATCATCTTTTATCCTCCGATCTTCACTGTGGCAGCCGCCCAAACGCTGCTCTTTTGAATTTCATCAAGGGCATCTTCTACATTATCACGCAAGATAGTAACATGGCCCATTTTCCGCTTCACCTTAGGTTCTTTTTTTCCGTACAAGTGAACCTTCCAATCGTTAATGGCCGGAATTTCTTGATATAAGCTTTCAAGATGCTCCCCTAATAGGTTGACCATAACAACTGGTTTTAATAGCTTCGTGCTCCCTAATGGCCAGCTGCAAATCGCGCGGATATGCTGCTCAAATTGCGATGTTTCACAGGCCTCAATGGAGTAGTGCCCGGAATTGTGCGGCCGCGGCGCCAATTCGTTAATGTAAATTTCACCATCAGCAGTCACAAACATCTCCACCGCAAGCGTCCCGACTAATCCGAGGTAGTCGGCAATCTGTTTTGCCTTTTGAATTGCCAAAGCCTGTGTTGCTTCCGATATCCGTGCAGGAACAATTGATTGATGCAAAATATTGTCTACGTGAATGTTTTCCGCTACTGGTAAAATGGCTGTTTCCCCATCCAGTCTGCGCGTCACTATCACGGAAATTTCTTTTTCAAATGGGACCCATTTCTCAAGCACACAATCACCATGATTAATAAGGGCTTCCCCTTTTACCAAATCGCTATGTTCCTTTATGACTAGCTGGCCTTTTCCATCATAGCCGCCTCTTGCCGTTTTCAAAACAGCCGGATAGCCAATGGCCTCAATCTTTAAAAATAAATCTTCCATACTGTAAATCTCTTCGTATGGAGCGACTTCCACCCCGGCACTACGAATCGCAGCTTTCTCGGTGATTCGGTTCTGGGTAATGGTCAATAGCTTCGGTCCCTGAGGAACATAAGCCTGTTCGCAAAGCCAGCATAGTGTATCTGCATCAATATTTTCAAATTCATATGTGATTACGTCGCTTACCGCGGCTAACCGGCTGATCGCCTCACGGTCATCATAAGCGCCAATGACTTCCACATCCGCCACTTGTCCGCACGGAGAATCTGCTGTCGGTTCTAATACAGCAATCCTGAAGCCCTGTGCCTTGGCAGCCAATGCCATCATTCTTCCAAGCTGGCCGCCGCCGATAATTCCGATGGTCGCCCCTGGTAAAATAACCTTTTTATTCAAGTTCATCACTGCTTTCTAAAACTGCTTTTTTAGTCGCTTCCCGTCTTGCTTCCAATTTGCCCGCTAACTCCCCGTCAGTGGCAGCGAGAATTTGTGCTGCCAAGAGCCCGGCATTCATTGCACCAGCCTTTCCGATAGCGACTGTCGCAACTGGCACACCCCCTGGCATTTGCACGATTGACAGCAGGGAATCCACTCCATTTAAAGCCTTCGTCTGGACGGGAACACCAATCACCGGAAGAGTTGTTTTTGCCGCAACCATACCCGGCAGATGCGCCGCTCCGCCCGCTCCAGCGATTATTACCTTTAAGCCTTTTTGTCTGGCATCTTCTGCGTATGAAAACATCAAATCTGGTGTCCGATGTGCAGAAACGACTTTCTTCTCATATGGGATTTCAAGCTCTTCCAAAATATCGCATGCATGCTTCATAGTTTCCCAGTCCGACTTGCTTCCCATTATAACGCCGACCAAGTTCTTCATTCAGCTGGTCCCCCTATAAAACTTTTTTAGAAAAATAAAATACCCGGACAAATGGTATCTCTAGAAGAGAAAGCCATTTGTCCGGGCATGGAAAATCAAGAACACAATTCTAAGGGGGATGCCCCTAATGTGCCGAACATATTGACTTTCCCTCATAGTCCAATAATTTACGGTTATTGGGTAGAGACTTATGGGCCATATTCCCATTGATATATGAGGGTAAGATAATTTTTTTCGTAACTTCTAAACTTATCTTACCAAGCATTCGATTGGGATGTCAACCAATAAATCGAACATTTTTCTAAAATAACTATATAATGTTCGTGTTTTACTCGATAATCCTAGCCTCAAAGACAATTCGTCGCCCTACTGGTTCGAAAACAGTTTCGCTGCCATTCTTAACCTCTTGAAAAATAGGTTTCTCTATTCGGCTTACAGGCGTATATCCCTGTTCTTTTATCCGATTTAAACACTCCTCAATACTCTCATTATCCTGTACCTCAAATTGCATCTTCTTTTTGCTCATTTAAATAGTTTACCTCGTTTCACGGATTTGACCCAGAAACCGCCATGAATGGTTTTTGGCTCATAAGCAATAATGAAGGCCTTTGGATCAATATTTTTAATCGTATCGTATAATTTTAACTCAAATTTCCTTGGCGTGAGAATCTGCAAGGCCATCCGGTTGCCTTCCAGCCCATGTGCCTCCCAGTCGGTCACGCCATAGCCATTTTCCCTTAAAAGCTTCGGCAAATTCTTATCATATTCTGCTGTAATGACATTGACGGTAATATAGCCAAGAGCCAGCTTTTCTTCAATTTTCATACCGACAATAACGCCAATCCCATAACCGACTGCATAGGCAATCAGGTTTTGAATTTCATTTAAATTTTTTAAAACCAGGCCCAGCCCCATCACATAAATGACTACCTCAATCATGCTAAGAAACGCTGCCATATACCTCTGCCCTTTTAAAGTTAGAATCATCCTTATAGTAAAAAAAGACACATATACGATATTAATGATCAGGATAATTGCAACCATAACAAAACTATTTTCCAACATACGAATGCCCTCCTAAACGGTGCTTCCCCTACTTTAACATAATCAACCATCAAGGTCAGTCAAAAGGGACGTTCTCTTTTTCCCCGGCATGCCGATTTACTGCCTGTTTAATGAACAGCGTATCCTCCGCAAGCATTATGTTGTGGTCATAAAGTGTTTGGGCAATAATCCTTCTCGCCTGAATGCCGGCTTCCCAATAAAAAGCATCATCGACCAGTCCGGTTATGGTATACTCAATCCCATGATAGTTAGCGTTGATAGCCGTAATGCCAAAAACACTAAAGGGCTCTACAATACAATTTTCTCCGTCCATCTTTAAACAGTCTTGATTAACTTCATTTATTTTTTCACAGGCCAGCTCCAAGACCGATAAAACCTCTTCGGGATTCTCCCGATAGCTGATCACCACGTTTTCAATCACGCGCATTTGTTCTATATTATAATTATGAATTTGTTTGATTTCCCCATTGCTGATCGTTAACAGCTTCCCGCTCCACTCACGGATTTTAATAAACCTTAGACCAATTTCCTCAACCGTTCCACTGAAAGTATTATTGATCGTGATAAAATCTCCTTTATGAAGCTGTTTTTCATAAATTAAAAAAGTTCCCGAAAGAAGATCCCTAATCAGGCTTTGCGCGCCAATACCAACAATGACCCCGACTACCCCCGCGCCAGCCAGAAACCTCCCAAAATTATCGACATATTGAGAGAGCGCATAAAAAATAACCCCAATGGTCGCCAAATACCTTGTAAAGGAGCGGACCATACTCGCAATCGTCTCCTCTTTCCGCTCCTCAATAAAATTCGTCCGCTGAAAAAATTTATGAATAACCCGATTAATCACAAACACACTAAACCAAGCAATCAACGACGCAAAAATAATACTCGTCACTTTATATTCATGAAGCCAATTAAACGATGCCATCATTCCACCTCCAGTGAAGCATGGGAGCGGTTCTCGTGCATCACTTCATCCCGCCTTTCTTTATTGTTTACAAAGAATCGCAGGATTTACTATTTTTTGGGGAAATTAAACACAAAAAACTTTGTAAATGGAGTGATTCCGTGATGAAGGCCATTCTGCTTGCCATTTTGCTTACTTTTATATTTCAAAATGCTGCATTTGCTGCACATCAGGAAAAAGCCGCTTTTATCCGAAATGATGAATTGTGGTTGAAAACTGGCAATAAAGAAAGGAAGTTGACGAAAGATGAATATGTAAGGTACCCAAAGTGGTCTTATGATGGGCAATGGCTCGCCTATTTAAAGGCCGTTAAACAGGATGGAAATATCGTTTATGATGGCGATCTGTGGCTCTATAATCATCAAGCTAATAAACACTTTAAGATTGCTTCAAAAGTGAACAGTAACTTTCAATGGTCCAGCCGGGATAATAAACTTTCTTATCTTATCAACAAGACTCTTTCTGTAATGGATACTAAACCTTCTAAATCCTTGTTGGCTTCGACGCTGGCTCAAGGCGTGGAGAACTTTTCTTGGCTTCCTAAAGGGGATGGTTTATTGATTTCCACCAAAAAAAGTGAAAAGCTTCATTCTGATATTATTTTATCAAGGGTAATGTTGGGGATGGACAGGCAAAGGCCGGTTGTACAGAACCTATTTACAATACCAATTGGGAAGGATGAATACTTTGTCAGCACAAGCTCGTTTAAGTGGTCAGCTGATAAGGGCTGGATTAGCTTTTTATTAATTCCAACTGCTTCCTTGTCGGCAGATGCGAATACGCTTTGTCTGCTGTCTAATGAAGGAGAGGTTTTTAAAAAAGTAGATGAGATGCTGAATTATGCGGAATGGATGCAGTGGGCGCCCGGTGGCACGAATCTCTCGTATATTAGTGGAGCAGGAAGGGAAGCGACTTATAATAAGCATTTGTTGATGGTGAGGCCAACTCCTTTGAAAAAAGAGCTTATAACACCTAAAGGATATGCAGACCGGAATTTAGTTTGGAAAAATGAAACGGTAGTGGTTGTTTCCCGATCAGCCGAAAGTAAGGAGGGCAGTCTGGATGAACGGCCACTGCCTCAGTTATTTAAGGTGAATCTCCTAACCCGGAAACAAAAGCAAATTACTTTTCCTTCAAAAAATAAGGGAGATTTTGTTCCAATGGTTGGAAAGGGATCGCTTTATTGGATTAGGACTGACCGGCAGAAAGCAGACGTACTCGTTTCTCACTTTAATAAAATAGAAAAGCATTGGATTAAAAACATTACGGTCCCAAGCAGTTATTTTGAAAAGTGGAATTGGGAAGAGGTATTTGATCTATATACTGATTGATGCTTGGGGACGGTTTTCGTGCATCCTTCAAGCCTAATAGCCAACAAAAAAAGACAACCCTATTTCAGGTTGTCTTTTTGTTTGCCCGGCAGCGTCCTACTCTCACAGGGACTTGCGTCCCAACTACCATCGGCGCTGAGAAGCTTAACTTCCGTGTTCGGGATGGGAACGGGTGTGACCTTCTCGCCATTGCTGCCAGACTATTTTAGAGGTTTTCATTCCCTCAAAACTAGATAATGCAGAAGAAGTAAATAAGAACGAGTTCGCTTAAAATTTATGACTTGGTTAAGTCCTCGATCGATTAGTATCAGTCAGCTCCACACGTCACCGCGCTTCCACCTCTGACCTATCAACCTGATCATCTTTCAGGGATCTTACTAGCTTGACGCTATGGGAAATCTCATCTCGAGGGGGGCTTCATGCTTAGATGCTTTCAGCACTTATCCCGTCCGCACATAGCTACCCAGCGATGCCTTTGGCAAGACAACTGGTACACCAGCGGTGCGTCCATCCCGGTCCTCTCGTACTAAGGACAGCTCCTCTCAAATTTCCTGCGCCCACGACGGATAGGGACCGAACTGTCTCACGACGTTCTGAACCCAGCTCGCGTACCGCTTTAATGGGCGAACAGCCCAACCCTTGGGACCGACTACAGCCCCAGGATGCGATGAGCCGACATCGAGGTGCCAAACCTCCCCGTCGATGTGGACTCTTGGGGGAGATAAGCCTGTTATCCCCAGGGTAGCTTTTATCCGTTGAGCGATGGCCCTTCCATGCGGAACCACCGGATCACTAAGCCCGACTTTCGTCCCTGCTCGACTTGTAGGTCTCGCAGTCAAGCTCCCTTGTGCCTTTACACTCTGCGAATGATTTCCAACCATTCTGAGGGAACCTTTGGGCGCCTCCGTTACATTTTAGGAGGCGACCGCCCCAGTCAAACTGCCCACCTGACACTGTCTCCCACCCCGATAAGGGGTGCGGGTTAGAATTTCAATACAGCCAGGGTAGTATCCCACCGACGCCTCCACCGAAGCTGGCGCTCCGGTTTCTCAGGCTCCTACCTATCCTGTACAAGCTGTACCAAAATTCAATATCAGGCTACAGTAAAGCTCCATGGGGTCTTTCCGTCCTGTCGCGGGTAACCTGCATCTTCACAGGTACTATAATTTCACCGAGTCTCTCGTTGAGACAGTGCCCAGATCGTTACGCCTTTCGTGCGGGTCGGAACTTACCCGACAAGGAATTTCGCTACCTTAGGACCGTTATAGTTACGGCCGCCGTTTACTGGGGCTTCGATTCAGAGCTTCGCTTTTAAGGCTAACCCCTCCTCTTAACCTTCCAGCACCGGGCAGGCGTCAGCCCCTATACTTCGCCTTGCGGCTTTGCAGAGACCTGTGTTTTTGCTAAACAGTCGCCTGGGCCTATTCACTGCGGCTCTTCGGGGCTATTCACCCCAAAAAGCACCCCTTCTCCCGAAGTTACGGGGTCATTTTGCCGAGTTCCTTAACGAGAGTTCTCTCGCTCACCTTAGGATTCTCTCCTCGCCTACCTGTGTCGGTTTGCGGTACGGGCACCTTTTATCTCGCTAGAGGCTTTTCTTGGCAGTGTGGAATCAGGAACTTCGGTACTATAATTCCCTCGGCATCACAGCTCAGCCTGATGAGAAGCGGATTTTCCTACTTCTCAGCCTAACTGCTTGCACGCACATATCCAGCAGTGCGCTTACCCTATCCTCCTGCGTCCCCCCATCACTCAAACGATAAAGAGGTGGTACAGGAATATCAACCTGTTGTCCATCGCCTACGCCTTTCGGCCTCGGCTTAGGTCCCGACTAACCCTGAGCGGACGAGCCTTCCTCAGGAAACCTTAGGCATACGGTGGATGAGATTCTCACTCATCTTTCGCTACTCATACCGGCATTCTCACTTCTAAGCGCTCCACCAGTCCTTACGGTCCAGCTTCAACGCCCTTAGAACGCTCTCCTACCGCGGACACCATAAGGTGTCCACCCACAGCTTCGGTGATACGTTTAGCCCCGGTACATTTTCGGCGCAGAGTCACTCGACCAGTGAGCTATTACGCACTCTTTAAATGGTGGCTGCTTCTAAGCCAACATCCTGGTTGTCTAAGCAACTCCACATCCTTTTCCACTTAACGTATACTTTGGGACCTTAGCTGGTGGTCTGGGCTGTTTCCCTTTTGACTACGGATCTTATCACTCGCAGTCTGACTCCCACGGATAAGTCATTGGCATTCGGAGTTTGTCTGAATTCGGTAACCCGATGAGGGCCCCTAGTCCAAACAGTGCTCTACCTCCAAGACTCTAACTACGTGAGGCTAGCCCTAAAGCTATTTCGGAGAGAACCAGCTATCTCCAAGTTCGATTGGAATTTCTCCGCTACCCACACCTCATCCCCGCACTTTTCAACGTGCGTGGGTTCGGGCCTCCATCCAGTGTTACCTGGACTTCACCCTGGACATGGGTAGATCACCTGGTTTCGGGTCTACGACTACATACTATTTCGCCCTATTCAGACTCGCTTTCGCTGCGGCTCCGTCTCTTCAACTTAACCTCGCATGCAATCGTAACTCGCCGGTTCATTCTACAAAAGGCACGCCATCACCCATGAACGGGCTCTGACTACTTGTAGGCACACGGTTTCAGGTTCTCTTTCACTCCCCTTCCGGGGTGCTTTTCACCTTTCCCTCACGGTACTGGTTCACTATCGGTCACTAGGGAGTATTTAGCCTTGGGAGATGGTCCTCCCTGCTTCCGACCGGATTTCACGTGTCCGGCCGTACTCAGGATCCACTCAGGAGGGAACGAAGTTTCGACTACAGGGCTTTTACCTTCTATGGCCGGCCTTTCCAGACCGCTTCATCTACCCCGTTCCTTTGTAACTCCATGTTGAGTGTCCTACAACCCCGAAAGGCAAGCCTTTCGGTTTGGGCTGTTCCCGTTTCGCTCGCCGCTACTCAGGGAATCGCGTTTGCTTTCTCTTCCTCCGGGTACTTAGATGTTTCAGTTCCCCGGGTCTGCCATCAATACCCTATGTATTCAGGTAAAGATACTGCTCCATTATGAACAGTGGGTTTCCCCATTCGGAAATCTCCGGATCGGCGCTTACTTACAGCTCCCCGAAGCATATCGGTGTTAGTCCCGTCCTTCATCGGCTCCTAGTGCCAAGGCATTCACCGTGCGCCCTTTCTAACTTAACCTAAAAGGTTTTTACTCTTAAAAATAAGAGAGAAAAACTAAAATGGCGATTACTCGGTTCTTACTTGGTTACTTCTTCTTTTACGATTATCTAGTTTTCAAAGAACGAAAGTTTTGAGAGATAATTCTCTCAAAACTAAACAAACAAGAAACAATCAAACAAACATGTATTGTCTGGCTCATAGGTCCAGCTTATATCCTTAGAAAGGAGGTGATCCAGCCGCACCTTCCGATACGGCTACCTTGTTACGACTTCACCCCAATCATCTGTCCCACCTTAGGCGGCTGGCTCCTTACGGTTACCCCACCGACTTCGGGTGTTACAAACTCTCGTGGTGTGACGGGCGGTGTGTACAAGGCCCGGGAACGTATTCACCGCGGCATGCTGATCCGCGATTACTAGCGATTCCGGCTTCATGCAGGCGAGTTGCAGCCTGCAATCCGAACTGAGAATGGTTTTATGGGATTGGCTCCACCTCGCGGCTTCGCTGCCCTTTGTACCATCCATTGTAGCACGTGTGTAGCCCAGGTCATAAGGGGCATGATGATTTGACGTCATCCCCACCTTCCTCCGGTTTGTCACCGGCAGTCACCTTAGAGTGCCCAACTGAATGCTGGCAACTAAGATCAAGGGTTGCGCTCGTTGCGGGACTTAACCCAACATCTCACGACACGAGCTGACGACAACCATGCACCACCTGTCACTCTGTCCCCCGAAGGGGAAATTCCTATCTCTAGGAGTGTCAGAGGATGTCAAGACCTGGTAAGGTTCTTCGCGTTGCTTCGAATTAAACCACATGCTCCACCGCTTGTGCGGGCCCCCGTCAATTCCTTTGAGTTTCAGCCTTGCGGCCGTACTCCCCAGGCGGAGTGCTTAATGCGTTAGCTGCAGCACTAAAGGGCGGAAACCCTCTAACACTTAGCACTCATCGTTTACGGCGTGGACTACCAGGGTATCTAATCCTGTTTGCTCCCCACGCTTTCGCGCCTCAGCGTCAGTTACAGACCAGAAAGCCGCCTTCGCCACTGGTGTTCCTCCACATCTCTACGCATTTCACCGCTACACGTGGAATTCCGCTTTCCTCTTCTGCACTCAAGTCCCCCAGTTTCCAATGACCCTCCACGGTTGAGCCGTGGGCTTTCACATCAGACTTAAAGGACCGCCTGCGCGCGCTTTACGCCCAATAATTCCGGACAACGCTTGCCACCTACGTATTACCGCGGCTGCTGGCACGTAGTTAGCCGTGGCTTTCTGGTCAGGTACCGTCAAGGTACCGGCAGTTACTCCGATACTTGTTCTTCCCTGACAACAGAGCTTTACGACCCGAAGGCCTTCATCGCTCACGCGGCGTTGCTCCATCAGACTTTCGTCCATTGTGGAAGATTCCCTACTGCTGCCTCCCGTAGGAGTCTGGGCCGTGTCTCAGTCCCAGTGTGGCCGATCACCCTCTCAGGTCGGCTACGCATCGTCGCCTTGGTGGGCCGTTACCTCACCAACTAGCTAATGCGCCGCGGGCCCATCTGTAAGTGTCAGCCGAAACCGACTTTCAACCTTCCCTCATGGGAGGGAAGAAATTATCCGGTATTAGCTCCGGTTTCCCGAAGTTATCCCAGTCTTACAGGCAGGTTGCCCACGTGTTACTCACCCGTCCGCCGCTAACCACCAGGAGCAAGCTCCCAGTGATTCGCTCGACTTGCATGTATTAGGCACGCCGCCAGCGTTCGTCCTGAGCCAGGATCAAACTCTCCAATGAAGTTGAGTTGATTAGCTCATAAAGTTACGTTGGCTCATGTTTTCTATTTATATAGAAGAAACATGATCATTATTGTTTGTTGACGTTTTTGTTTGTTTAGTTTTCAAAGAACTATTTCTTAAAATCACTTCATCAGAAGCAACTCTATTAATATATCACATCGTTTTCTCCAGGTCAACAACTTTTTTTGAAGTATTTACTATCAAATTGTTGTTAACTCGTCAGTAACGACTGCTTTAATATACTATCACCCTGGATTAAATTCGTCAACACATAATAAAGATTTTTTAAAAAAAACCGGCCCTTATAAAGAGCCGGCAACTTAATACATTACTTTGTTATTTTAATAATACCTTCTTGCTTAATGTCTACAAGCCCTTGCTTTTCAATAACTACCTTTTCACCTTCAGTTAAGTTGGTAAAGACAATCGGTGTAATCGTGGATTTGGCATGCTCCTTAATATAGGAAATATCAAACTTTAACAGTGGCTGGCCTTTTGTAACACGGTCATTTTCAGACACCAATGTTTCAAAGCCTTCCCCCTTCAGGTTAACCGTATCGATACCTACGTGAACAAGAATTTCACGGCCGTTATCAGAAAGAATGCCTAAGGCATGTTTTGTTGGGAACAGATTAACAATCTTCCCATCTACAGGAGATACAACCATCCCTTCTTCAGGAACAATCGCAAAGCCATCGCCCATCATTTTTCCTGCAAATACTTGATCTGGCACTTCAGTGATTGGTTTGATTTCTCCTTTAATAGGTGCAACAAATACTTCTTCACCATTATGTTCAGATTGAAGCGCTTCAGGGTTTACCTCTTCAATTTGCTGCTGTACCCCTTTTTCCGGAGCATTGACTGCGGTTGTACGCGGACGCTTTCCTTCCATTATATCCTTCATTTGACCCTTAATTGTTTCAGACCGTGGGCCGAAGATGGCTTGAATATTGTTTCCGACCTCAAGTACACCTGCCGCCCCAAGCCGCTTCAATTCATTTTTGTCCACTTGCTTAATATCATTAACGGATACACGAAGGCGGGTAATACATGCGTCTAAGTGAGCAATATTTGCTTTACCGCCCATGGCATCCAAGATATTAAATGCTAAATCGCCTGAGCTTGCTTTGCCAGTCGGCGCCTGGTTTTCTTCTTCCTCCAGTTCGCGTCCTGGTGTTTTCAAATTAAACGTGCGAATCGCGAAACGGAAACCAAAGTAATAAATAACAGCAAACACAAGACCGACAGGAATAACAAGCCAAGCATGTGTTTGTGGATTAATTAATCCAAATAGAATGTAGTCGATTAAACCACCCGAGAAAGTCATCCCGATTTTTACATTTAACAGGTGCATCGTCATAAATGACAAGCCAGCAAAAATGGCATGGATTCCGAATAGCACAGGTGCTACGAAAAGGAAAGAGAATTCGATTGGTTCAGTGATACCAGTTAAGAAAGATGTTAAGGCAGCAGATGCCATTAAGCCCCCAACCACAACTTTTTTCTCAGGTTTTGCTTCATGATAGATGGCAAGCGCTGCAGCTGGAAGACCGAACATCATGAACGGGAATTTACCAGTCATAAATGTACCCGCAGTCAAGTTTTTCACATGATCTGAAATTTGAGCCATAAAGATTCGCTGGTCCCCATGAACCACCTGTCCTGCTTTTGTAGTATAGCTGCCAAACTCATACCAGAATGGCGAATAGAAAATATGATGCAAGCCAAATGGAATTAACGAACGTTCAATAACTCCAAAGATAAATGCAGCCAATGTTCGATTGGCATCAACCATGTTTGTCGAGAACGAATTCAAGCCATGCTGAATTGGAGGCCAAATGACTAACATGATCAAGCCTAAAATGATTGCTGTACCTGCCGTAATAATTGGTACAAACCGTTTACCAGCAAAGAATCCTAAATAGGACGGCAATTCAATTTCAAAGAACTTATTGTATAAAGCAGATGCAATAATACCGACGATAATACCACCAAAAACTCCTGTTTGAAGTGTTGGAATTCCAAGTACACTAACATAGCTTGTACCATTAATATCCTTCGCATCAATCCCTAAAACAGTCCCCATTGTAACATTCATAATCAAGTAGCCAATAATCGCTGCAAGTCCGGCTGTACCTTCTCCGCCAGCTAATCCGACAGCAACACCGACAGCAAATAACAGCGGCAAGTTACCAAAGACAATATCCCCGGCATTTTTCATTACATTGGCGACCATTCTGACACCCTCATTATCTAAAAAAGGTGCCAAGTCTAATAAGGCCGGGTTAACAAGTGCTGCACCTAACGCAAGCAAGATTCCTGCAGCCGGCAGTAATGCAACCGGTAACATTAATGCTTTACCGACTTTTTGTAAGACGCCAAAAGCTCTCTTAAACATAATTAAACCTCCTGAAATTGTATTCTAGCTCATTAAATGAATGCTTGTTAATAAACACAAAAAAGGCATGAGCAAAAGAACAATTGAATGAAGATATGGGTATAGAGTTCCCATACATCCTCATTTCAATCAACTTTTTACTCATGCCTGATCGAATCAGTAACACGTAAATTGATGACTATTTAAATTTATTTTGAAGCCGCTGCAAATGCATCGTCAGATAGACAGCTTCTGCATCGAAAACTTTCATTTTTAAAGCTTGCTGCATTACCTTAATGAGCTTCCATGCAAGATTATAGCACACAGGATATTCATCCTTCAATAGAGAAGCGATTTTTTCTGGTTCTTCCACTTTTTCCCCATTTCTGACACGTTCAATCGTAAAACGAAGATGGCGGACCAGCCTCATATAATCAATGCTGTCCTTATCAATTTCAATTTCAAATTGTTCTTCCACCATCTCCACCAATCTGCTAATCAACTGGGAATGCTGATTAACCTCAGAAAGGTTCTTATTAGTTATAGCACTGTGAATGTGGAGAGCAATAAAACCAATTTCGCCCACCGGGAGTTCAATACCGGTTCTATCTTTAATCAAATCCACGACTTCCTTTGCCACCTCATATTCATGACGATAGAGCGCTTTCGTTTCAATCAAAAACGGGTTGCTCATTTCCATCCCTTGTGAAACACGGGTTAATGCAAACATAAGGTGATCAGTTAAAGCAACATGAATGTGTTCATTTAACTCCGAACGGGTACGCTGCTTAATTAGTCCAATGGCAGATATGATTATTTCATGTACATTATGGTCAATAAAAGGAAGAAGTTTAATATAGTTTTCCTGCTCTTTTTCATTTTTAAGAACAAATAGCTTTTCAACTTTTTCCGTATCAATAAAATCGCCATGTTTGCGGTTAAAGCCAATGCCTTTGCCGATAATGACAACTTCCTTGTAGGCAGGGTGATCAGCGATCAATACATTGTTATTTAACGCTTTATTTATCTGAAGTTTTACCATACCCTTAATCCCCGTTTCGAATAAAAACAATCAGTATTACCATACTAAAAGACGCAAATCAGGAAGTCAACGACAAAAAAAAGGAACTGTGTAAATATCCACAGCTCCTTTATAAAGGATTTATTTTAAGAAAATAAAATACAGTACAAAGATAACAAAGAACAAGTACATAATCGGATGAATTTCTTTCGACCTGCCCTTTACCAGCATCGTAATCGGGTAGAAGATGAAACCTATCGCGATTCCAGTTGCGATACTGTAGGAAAGCGGCATTGCAATGATGGTTAAAAACGCCGGAACAGCAATTTCAAACTTAGTCCAGTCAATTTTCCCTAAAGAAGAAACCATCAGTACCCCAACAATAATTAATGCAGGAGCTGTAACCGGCGCTGTAATGACTGATAATACCGGGAAGAAGAACAATGATAAAAGAAATAATGCAGCAGTTACAAGTGACGCAAATCCTGTTCTGGCACCCGCAGCAACCCCTGCTGATGATTCGATATAAGATGTTGTGGTCGATGTTCCAAGCACAGCGCCTACTGTTGAAGCAACGGAGTCTGAAATCAAGGCTCTTCCTGCATTAGGAAGCTTTCCGTCCTTCATTAATCCAGCCTGACCGGCAACCGCAACAAGAGTACCTGCATTATCAAAGAAATCCACAAACAAGAAGGTTAGGATAATGCCCAGCATTGCGGTTGTATAAAATGAACTGTCGCCAAATGATGAAAACGCAGCACCAAAGGTAGGTGAGATACTTGGTACTTGGCCAATAACTTTGTCTGGAACTTTAATTTCGCCAAAAATCATTCCTACGATTACGGTGATGATCATTCCATAGAATACAGCACCGCTGATACCTCTTGTCATCATGATAACCGTTACTAAGATACCAAAAATCGCTAGCAATGTCCCTGGTGCAGATAAATCGCCAAGACCAACAAGAGTCGCATCATTGTTCACGATAATTCCCGCACTTTGTAACCCGACAAAAGTGATGAATAAGCCAATACCAGCACCGACTGCATGCTTTAATTCAATCGGAATAGCATTAATAATTTTTTCACGAAGACCAGTCAGCGTCAGTAAAAAGAAGAATACACCCGAAATGAATACAGCACCCAAGGCATGTTGCCAAGGAATCCCGCTGCCTAATACAACGGTGTATGCGAAGAAAGCATTCAAGCCCATCCCTGGTGCCAACGCAAGCGGGTACTTACCAATTAGCCCCATAATGATAGAGCCTAAAGCTGATGCTAAGGCAGTTGCCACAAACACCGCACCATAGTCCATTCTCATTGCATCCGGAAGATCTTTAACAGACGCAAGCGATAATGTTAATGGGTTTACAACTAAAATATAAGCCATGGCCAAGAATGTTGTCAGTCCGCCGATAAATTCGCGGCGGTAATTCGTGCCTACTTTTTCGAACTCAAAATACTTATGCATTCTTTTTTCCCCCTGTTTTTCCTTTATTTTATGCAAAAAAACGTTCCGGCATTCTACCGGAACGTTGACTCTTGGCAGGTGAAAACAGAGAAAAGAATAAAAATGCATCTCTATTAAACACTGCCTCGTAGTCAAGCCATTTACGGTGGCTCGGTAGAAACTTCTGGGCCATATTCCCAAGATTATACGACGCAATTCGACAATATCTTCAATTAACAATTTTATTTTAACAGCGTTTTTTTTGTTTGTAAACAAAAAAACGAACGATGCTAAAAAATAATTTTAGCATCGTTCGTTTTTTACCTTACTTTTATTCCCATTCAATTGTTGCAGGCGGTTTGCTGGTGATGTCATAGACAACGCGGTTGATGTGCGGAACTTCGTTTACGATTCTTGTCGAAATGACTTCAAGAACATCCCATGGAATTCGTGCCCAGTCGGAGGTCATCCCATCAATTGATGTAACTGCGCGAATCCCAATTGTATAATCATAAGTACGGGTATCCCCCATTACGCCGACACTGCGGATGTCCGGAAGTACGGTAAAATACTGCCAAATATCGCGGTCAAGCCCGGCCTTTTTAATTTCCTCACGAAGAATCCAATCCGATTCGCGGACGATTTCCAATTTCTCTTCCGATATTTCACCAAGGACACGGATTCCAAGACCCGGACCTGGGAACGGCTGTCTCCAAACAATCTCATCAGGAATACCGAGCTCGGTTCCTAAAGCACGGACTTCATCTTTAAATAAAGTGTTTAATGGTTCAATCAATTTAAATTGCATGTCCTCAGGAAGCCCGCCGACATTATGGTGTGATTTAATTGTTTGCGCTGTTGCTGTACCGCTCTCGATTATATCGGTATAAAGCGTTCCTTGTGCTAAAAATTCAATGCCCTCAAGCTTTGCCGATTCATCATCGAACACATAAATAAATTCATTGCCAATAATTTTCCGCTTTTTCTCAGGGTCAGAAACACCGGCTAACTTTGATAAGAAGCGGTCTTTAGCATCGACCTTGATAACATTCATATGGAAGCCTTCAGAGAAAGTTTTCATAACGCTGTCAGCTTCGTTTTTCCGTAATAAGCCGTGATCAACAAAAATACAGGTTAACTGATCGCCGATGGCTTTATGAATTAATACGGCAACAACTGAAGAGTCTACCCCGCCGCTTAGCGCGCACAGAACTTTTTTATCACCGACAGTTGCGCGGATTTTTTGCATTTCCATTTCAATGAAGTTCTCCATTGACCAATCGCCGCTGCAGTCGCAAACATTGAATACGAAATTTTTTAAAAGATCATTCCCGTAAATAGAATGGCGCACTTCCGGATGGAACTGAACAGCATAAAGCTTTCTATCCGCATTGCTCATAGAAGTAATCGGGCAGGATGGGCTTGTTGCATCGACAGTAAACCCTTCCGGCGCTTCCACAACAAGGTCGCCGTGGCTCATCCAGACCACCTGCTCTTCTGGAAGACCACCAAATAGCGCTGATTGATTTTCCACCTTCATTGTTGCCTTTCCATACTCACGATGCTTCGCCTTTTCTACTTTTCCGTTTAAATGGACTGTCATCAATTGCATTCCATAGCAAATGCCAAGAATCGGCAGACCCATTTCGAAGATTTCTTCGTCACAGCGGAAGGAATTTTCATCATAAACGCTATTCGGGCCGCCGGAAAAAATAATTCCCTTCGGATTCATCTTGCGGATTTCTTCTGCTGTAATTGTATGTGGATGAAGTTCGCTGTACACACCAAACTCGCGAATTCGGCGTGTGATTAATTGATTATACTGACTTCCAAAGTCTAAAACGACAATCATATCTTGCTTTCCAGACAAAATGCCCACCCCTATTTTTATAAAAGTAAGTTTAGTTTTCCCGTTTTTCCACAAAAAATAAAAAAACTAGAATCCCCGCCCATAAGAAAAAGGAAGGCAGAATTCTAGTTTTCTCGTAAAAGATTATACTTAACCAGTTCTGCCTTCATAGTCAGGCCATTTACGGCAGCCCGGTAGAGACTCTCGAACCCTATCATCGAGGATATATGAAGGTTATCACCTATTAAATTACACCATATTGTAACAATAGGTTGATTTTTTGGTCAAGCGATTGTCTTTTTAATTAAATTTTCCCACAATTCACGAGTTTCTTTCCAGCTTCCCTCCGGAAGGTTTTGATGGTATAAGTACTGCTCATACGCCTGTGTTAAGCGAGTCATTTCCCTTGTGGAGAAGAATGTATCGATATACCGTGCATAGTTACGAAGTGTTTGATTTTCCTTACGTTTTAACCCATAACGTTCGAGCTGACTTAGTAAAATCAAGTAGGCCGCACCAATAGTTTCATCCTTTTTCGTAAAACGGTACCGCAGCATGACCAGATACGGGAACCATTTGCCGCGAATTCGATACAGAAGCGCAATAACAGCAGCAGCAAGTACGCCGCCAAACACAATCCATTTCCACTCTTTTTTGAAGAACAACTGGATGTTTCTCATGATATCCTTGATATCAAAGGAGTTATCTTTCTTTACATTTGCTGTTTCTTCAAGCGGTTTCTTTTCCGGTTTTTTAACAGGGGCAGGCGCAGGATTTTGCGTATTTGTAGAAGTCTGCCCTGATGTAAAGTCAATGTTAATACTGTTTGAGAACCCTTTTGTCGGTTCAAATGGAATCCAGCCTTGAGCCGGGATAAATACCTCTACCCAGGAATGAGCGTTATTATTAGTAATTGTGTAAAGCTCCTTTGTTTCGTCATCCGGGCTGTATTCCAGGAAATCTCCCCCCGTAAATCCCTTTACCCAGCGGGTTGGAATGCCAATCGAGCGGAGCATGACAGCCATTGAGCTGGAAAAATTATCGCAGTACCCTGTTTTCGTATCGAATAAAAATTGGTCCACATAATCTTCTTTTTCCCCGGGGATAGCTGCATTTTTCTGGTCATAGGTGTATTCCGTATTTCCAAAATAGCGCTCGACCGCTCTTGCCTTATCGAACCAATTCGTTTCGGAAGCGGTGACCTCTTCTGCTAATTGTTTGATTCTTGGCGGCAGCCCTTCCGGAATCTGGGTATACCTTTTGTAAAACTCCTCGTTCATGACAGCCGGGTCATAGCCGATCGTTTTTCTTAAATCTACGGCTTTGTATTTAGGCACCTTAAAATCAACCGTATAATCCACATTGCTGATATTTCTGATTTTTTCCGTATTCGTATCAACTTGAATAGTGTATTGTTCGGGCAGCTTTGGTTTGAAATCAATGAACTTTTGAATTCCAGCCGGATAAACAACAAAAGAAACAAACTCCCCAGCCGGATTGACTTTAGCCGTTTCATCGGTTGTTTCCACATTACTTGGAACAGATAATACCGGCACTAAATCAGACTGTCTAAAATCAATGGTTGTTGCCCCTGATGCAAGCCATCCCTTTCCGGTATACACATCCTTCGTTTCGACCTTCCAATATTTCTTGCCATTCGACTCAACCGTAAAAACAGTTGTATCATCCCCAATGAACGGACCGCCCAATCGAGAGTCGTTCGTCCCGTAGCCAATGCGACTGATACCGCCGATGCCATCCCCGCCTCCCTTGTTACCCGCAGCTTTAAAAAAAGGAACAGGGTCGGGCCAAATCGGCGCTGCCTTCGGAGCAATAATTCCAACAACCACACTAAAGGCAACCAAAATAATAAGCGGCACTAGCCATTTTTTCATAAAAGCGGAGGAGTTGTTTATATTTTCTCTTCGGTTAATACGGAAAAACGTCAGCATGCCCATGACGGCAAAACCGACCGCCACAGTACGGACGATGGCATTTTTGGCATCATAGATGGTAAACGTATCAAGAACCGTGATATACAGTAACGTCATAAAGAAAAAGATAAAGATTTGCTGCTGCCGCAACAGCCAATAATGGATGAGGTAGACCATAATCCACATTAGGATAAAAAACAGCAGGGTGCGGAATTCGTTCGATAGTTCAGTCCAGTTCCTCGCTAAAATGTACCCTAAGTTATTAATAACATCCTCAGAAAAAGACCCTAACCACCCGGAGTGAAAAAAACCTCCCTCGTGGTGGAGCCGATTAATCGTAAAAAGAATGAAAGCAATCTTAATCAGCCATTGCCAAAACCATCTTAGTTGTAGATAGGACAAAGCAAAGGCGATAATCAAAAAAACAATAAATGTTTCAATATGGTCCGTATCTGTTAATTGCTCCACCGGCCTAAGCCATTCCCATAGCAGTAAAAATCCAAAGGTATATAAAAGAAAGGTTGGGAAATCTCTTTTCATTAATATAACGTCACCTCCGTGAAGGCAGATGCGAATTGGCCATCATGAACTAATATCACACGGACGCCGCGGGCGTTTGCAACTCTAATGAGCGAGCGTTCATTGTCGTCGGACGATTCATGTTCCCATTTGATGAGGAAAAGAGTAATTGCCCCTTTCCTTTGGCCGAGAATGCTGGCTTTTTCAATCAATGGCTTGGTTAACTGTGCCGTGACGATCATGAATGAAATGGCTTGCTGAATAAAAAGGCCATCTGCTTCAATGACCTTTTCTAGCGGCGAAAAGCTCTTTGCTTCGATTTTTGCGAGATGATAGAAAAGCTGCTGCAGCTGATGTTCTCCGCCTCTAATCGGGAACGAGGCTCGTTCCTTGCTGATGGTAAGAAGACCTGTTTGCGCCCCTTTTTTCAAAACAGCCCTTAATAAGGAGGCCGTGAACGAAACTACTGCTTCAAAGCGTTTATCCGGTACGCAGTCCATCACCACAAATACATCATGAGACTGCCGCTGTTCAAACTCTTTTGTCATAATCTCATTCCGCTTGGCGGTTGCCTTCCAGTTAATCCAGGAAAATCGATCGCCCGGCTGGTAATCCCTGACACCGACTGCCATGGTCGTATCACGCTGGACCCGTTCTCGGGATGCCGTTAAACCTTGGTCATACTGGTGCTCAAAGGGACGGTAAAGGAGCTCCGCATACGCCGGATAGACAATGATTTTTCCTTCAGCTGGATGTGCTTTTTCCTTTTCAAATAAGCCGAGCGGGTCACCGGTCCTAAGGGTAAAGGATTGAAAAAAATGTTCACCGCGAGGCAATTTATCGATGGTATATTCATATGTAAACTCTTTTTTAAACCCCGGAAACAAAATAGCCTTAGGGGAGCTGGCTTTATCGGCATATTCTAATGCTTGGTCCAGGTTATCTTGGACGATTAAATAAAATAACGGAAAGCCTTTCGACCTTTTTATCTGGACGGTTACTTTTAACGGTTCACCGGCTTTGTATTCCGTTTTGGACAGAGCCCTTTTGACTTCCAGTTCGTTCAAAGAATAGAGAGAAAGGGCGACGCAATAAATCGCAAAAGGCAGGAAGCTGTAAAACAGAAACCAGCTGACAAATGCCCCTTGGAACATTGCATAGGAGAAGGTCAAGAGGATTAAGAAAACTAACAGGAAAAATTTCCAAACCCTTTTGGTGAATTTCCATATTTTTTTCATATTACTTCACAAGCCTTTGGACAGGAACGGGAACTCTGTTAACCACACGATTCACCACTTCCTCCGAGGTGATCCCTTCAAATTTCGCTTCCGATTTTAAAATAATCCGATGCGACAGGACGTACGGCGCTAAATATTGAATATCATCCGGCAGCACATAGTCGCGTCCAAAAATTAAAGCATAGGCTTGCGCAGCTTTCATCAACGCAATGGAACCCCTTGGGCTTGCACCGAGGTAAACACTTCCATACCCTCTTGTCCGGTTAACGATATCCACGATATAACGTTTGATTGTATCATCGACGAACACTTCCTTGACTTCTTGGTGCAGGTCGCGCAGGCCCTCCAAGTCAATAACCGGCTGAAGGTCTTCAATTGGCGGTACCTTTTGCGCCCGGTTCAACACCTCGATTTCTTCCTGAATATCCGGGTAGCCCATCTTCATTTTTAATAAAAAGCGGTCAAGCTGTGCTTCAGGAAGAGGATATGTACCTTCATATTCAATCGGGTTTTGCGTAGCCATCACGAAGAACGGCCTTTGGAGTTTGTGCGTAACACCGTCAATCGTAACACTCGCTTCCTCCATGCCTTCAAGGAGTGCCGACTGTGTCTTCGGTGAAGTCCGGTTAATCTCATCAGCAAGAATGATATTCCCCATCAGTGGGCCCGGGCGAAATTGGAATTCCATTTCCTTCGGGTTATAAATGGATACTCCGGTAACATCTGACGGCAGCAGATCCGGGGTAAACTGAATTCTCCGGAAGTTAGCATTGACTGATTTGGCTAAGGCACGGACCATCATTGTTTTTCCGACACCCGGCACGTCTTCAAGCAGAACATGGCCTCCCGCTAGCAGCGCTACAAGGCTAAGTTCCGCGACGTTTCTTTTTCCAATCATAACCTTTTCAATATTTGCGAGAATTTTATCTATCGTCGGATTCATTTGTTCGTGGGCCAAAGTTGTCTCCTCCTCATTCAAAAAGCCAAATAATTACATTCTATCTATGTATTCGATTTTTTCTTGAAAAATTCCTGTAAAAAGGACATAGATAATTCAACTATTTGACGGATGAGGAGGAGGATATGTTTCTTACTTTTCTGTTAAATTGCTAATGTAAGTTTTTCAAACATTAAAAAGAAGCTTACAACTATTATAGCTGCTGCGATTAATTTTCTAGCAATCACGATTGGCATCTTCCTTTCATTAAAATCCTCCAAATCAATACAAAAAAAGGACTACCTCCTTATTATCAGGATGTAGTCTCTGATTTAGCCGAAATATAAGGCAGATTCATAAAAAGAATGCTACATTTACTCTGGGCGAATAACCGGAAGTCCATACGATTCTCACCTAATCTCCCACTTAATTTTTGAACATATCTTGTAGACTTTGTTACAAGTCTGTGGAATAGATAGGAATCCCTATCAGTTCGAATTATTATTATTTTGATGATGAAAAAGAGAAAAATGACACCTTGAGATCTACACTAAAAAGGAGCTGTTAATATGTCAAAGATTATTGCCATAAATGCCGGCAGTTCATCTCTAAAGTTCCAATTATTTGAAATGCCAAGTGAAGAAGTAATCACTAAGGGGTTAATTGAACGTATTGGAATGGATCATGCTGTTTTTACGATTACTGCCAATGGAAATAAAATAGAAGAAATTAAAGAAATCCCTGACCATTCAGTTGCCGTTGAACTACTCTTAAATACATTAATCGAGCTAAGAATTATTACATCCTTGAATGAAATTGAAGGGATTGGTCACCGTGTGGTGCATGGAGGAGAAATTTTTAGTGATTCGGCACTTATAACCGATGAAGTACTTCGTCAAATCGAGGAACTTTCCGTTTTGGCTCCTCTTCACAATCCTGCAAATGTTACGGGTATTAAAGCGTTCAAAAAAGTATTGCCGTACGTTCCTGCGATTGCCGTTTTTGATACGGCTTTTCATCAGACGATGCCGGAGAAATCTTACCTATACAGCTTGCCTTATGAATATTATGAAAATTATGGTATTCGGAAATATGGTTTCCATGGAACTTCCCATAAATATGTTTCTGAACGTGCCGCATATTTATTAGGAAAACCTATTGAAAGCTTGCGGTTAATTTCCTGTCACTTAGGTAATGGTGCCAGCATTACAGCGATTGAGGGAGGGAAATCAATCGATACCTCGATGGGATTCACTCCTTTAGCAGGTGTGGCGATGGGAACTCGTTCAGGAAACATCGATCCCGCGCTAATTCCTTATATCATGGAAAAAACGGGGAAAACAGCTGATGAGGTTTTAGACATTTTGAATAAGAAAAGCGGATTATTGGGCGTTTCAGGTGTTTCGAGTGATTTACGGGATATTATAACGTTAGCTGAAAACGGCGACCACCGTGCAGAGCTTGCCCTTGAAGTGTTTGTAAATAGAATCCATAAGTACATTGGCACTTATGCTGCAAGAATGTCAGGTGTTGATGCGATTATTTTCACAGCCGGAATCGGTGAAAATAGCGATGTGGTTCGTGAACGAGTACTGCGGGGCCTTGAATTTATGGGTGTTTATTGGGACCCTGCTCTTAATAAGACCCGAGGAAAAGAGGCATTTATCAATTATCCTCATTCCCCTGTTAAGGTTCTTGTCATTCCAACAAATGAAGAAGTGATGATTGCACGTGATGTCGTAAGATTGGCGGACTATGCGCTGGTAACGGTTTGATGTCTTGCTTTTTTTAATTCCCGCATCTAGGATCGGGAGGGTCCGCCCTTATCGGTTGGGATCAGGTTAAGCACCCGAGATGAAAAATAGACGAAAAAATTTCGCTTATTTAGTGTTTGCTATTAAAAAATGCTTAAATAGACGGAAAAATTTCGCTTATTTACTAAAAAATGCGAAAAAGGGGGACTTTTCTAGTCAATAGGCGGAAATTATTCCCTTATTTACCCCAAAACGAGCTCATTTCCGTATTTAACCGTAAAATCTCCGCTTATTTTTCTTTTGCTGGTTACTCGATTAAGGACTAGCCATCATTTTTAATAGGGAGTGAGTTTTTCCAAAAGAACATTTTATTTAAATAAGGTTATGTATTACTAATAAAGAAACTCGCCCATTCCTATGGCGAGTTTTACTTTTTTTAATACCAATAACGGTCATTTCAGCACCTCAAAACGAACCCTTTACAGTTTTAAGAAGAAGTAGTCATTTTTTATAGAAAAATATTTCTCTAACAGTTTTTCTCTCTCCTGCTTCCTTACGGAATTTACACAACTCAAGGCTAGCGGTAGTCCCAAATTATTTTAACAGTAAAACTATTCTATTTATTATGATAAAATATTAACATTACTTGTTTAGGAGGTATACCAATGAAAAGAAATAAACTAGTAGTTGTAGGATTGGGCCATGTCGGCTCATATGTTCTGGCAGATGCCATGAAATTAGGATTATTTGCGGAAATCGCAGTCATTGATATTGATAAGGATGTTGCATTTGGTGAGGCACTTGACCAATCTCATGCCACCGCTCTTACATATATGTCCAATACAACTGTCCGTTCTGGCGGTTATTCCGAATGTGCCGATGCCGATGTCATTATCTGTGCTGCCGGCCCGAGCATGCTGAAAAGCGAAGATGATAAGATGCCGGACAGGGCCCAATTGGCGGCGGTCAATGCTGAGGTCATTCGTGAAGTCATGTCTGGAATCACGCAATATACAAAAGATGCTATCATTATCTTAATCACAAATCCATTAGATACCATGGTCTACATAGTGGAAAATGAATTTGGCTATCCGAAGGGACGGGTATTTGGAACCGGAACGATGCTTGATTCTGCCCGCCTTCGAAAAATCATTGCCGACAATTATGACATCGATCCAAAAAGTGTAACAGGTTATATGATGGGCGAACACGGCCATACCGCGTTCCCGGTATTGAGTCGTTTAAACGTACAAGGCTTCGGTGAAAAGGAACTAGATGAAGTTTTTCAAGGTAAAGAGCCGCTAAGCCGTGAGAGAGTTAAGCAGCAGGTGGTTAAGGCAGCTTTTGATGTATTAAATGGCAAAGGCTGGACCAATGCCGGTGTTGCGCAGGCTGCTGTTACGCTGGCAAAGACTGTTTTGCTGGATGAACGCAGTGTTTATCCCGTGTGCACCACTTTACACGGACAATATGGCTACGACGGTGATGTTGCCTTAAGTATGCCATGCATCGTTGGTCGAAATGGAATAGAGCAACAATTAGAAATTGCACTTGATGCTCAAGAAATGGACTGGCTGCATCAATCTGCCGAGTATATTAAAGAAGCAATGAAAATGGCCAATACAGGCAAAAATTCAAAATTCATTTTATAAAACAGCAAAAAACCACTCCCTTGTTTTTTAGTGAGTGGTTTTGACTTACAAATCATAACAAAAATATGTAAAGGTTCACTCAAACACTCAAACAACCATCACTTCCTCAAAGCCCTTTCTAAACACTGACCTTACTACGTTGAAACGATCTGCGAAACTCTGAAGGTGTTTTTCTTTTTATTCTTTTAAATGTTTTGCTGAAATATGACAAATCCGTATAGCCAAGACGATGGGCTATTTCTGTTATTCTAAGGGATGTGCGTGTGAGCAGCCGCTCCGCTTCGTCCATCCGCAATTGCTGAACATAATCCAAAAAATTTTGATTCATTTGGCTCTTAAAAAGCTGACTTAAATAGCTTGGATTCAAGTGCACTTCCTTCGCAGCCTCCGTCAAGGTCACTTCACCAGGCACCTTGGACTTGATGAACTCTACCACATGTTCTACGGTGGACTTCTCCAATGGATCTGGGGCCGCTCTCGCTTTATCCTGCTCATCGAAATCCACACAAAGGTTTAGCCATCTTTCTAAACAGACTGTCATTTCCTCAACTTCTACCGGCTTTAGTAAATAATCGAATACACCTGCCCTTAGTGATTGCTGGAAATAGGGAAAATTATCATGGCCGCTAATCATCACAACTGTTTGTTTTTGATTGACCGAACGCAATTGTTCCAAAAATGTTAAGCCATCCATGACAGGCATCCAAATATCTGCCATAATTAGGTCTGCATGATTCGTTTCCAGCCAGTGCAGCGCTTCTGAACCATTGCTGCTTTCGTGACAGACCACAACCGGTAGACCAGTCTTTTCGATAGTCCGTCTGATGGCGGTCCTTCCCCATCTTTCATCGTCTACAAGAAGTATTTTTTTCATATTCTAGGCCTCCTAGCTCATTACCGGGCAGATAATGAAAACCGAAATACACACCGCTTCCTACTGAACACGAAATTTTCGTAATACGAAATACCATTCAAGGGACGACCCATAGCAATCGCCTATAATAGGACTTATCCCGCACAGTTGAAACGCTTTCAATTTGATGTGGTGGTGTAGTTACTACTGCTCGGATTCATTATTGGCAATTAGAGTAGAATGTTGTTTGGAAGGTAATTTATTCTTCATAGATTACCTTTTGCAAACAACCACAATCTTGTCTATGAAGTCTCAAATCTCTGATACTATCATATTATTTTTGAATCTTCTATTAATGAGGCTTTTTGCTTATTATTACCATTTTATGCATATTAATCGCTAATTCAAAAAAGGAAGCCCTCCGGTCCAGATGTCCGGAAAGGGCCTCCTTTAAAATTTATTTGGGTATTACCTATTACGGCTGGGACCAATATTCGATCAGTTGCTCAACCTTAGTGCTTAATTCTTCCTTTGCGCTTCCGGAAATTAAGTCTTGCAGTCCTTTATTATTAATGTGCTTTTGGAAATCTTGTAAACTCTTAATCGCTTGACCCTGGTGCTGCTTATCATACTGGTCTTGTGCATGTACTAAATTTTCCTTTAACTGTACCAGCATAGCTCCTTGTACATCACCAGACTGTGCATAGTCATCGACAATCTTGTTAATGGACTGGACATTTAACAGTGCCAATTTTACCTTGAACGTTTTTCCTTTTGCATTTTTGACATCGATGGACAGTTTAATAGTTGGGTATGTCTGGGTTACGGAAACGCCACTGTCAGCCGAGACTACAATTGCTGCCGGAGTATTGATTTCAAGATTGATCGTGCCAGCGTTTTTCTGAGTTGGATCCGATACGGAGATCTCCAATTCATTTCCGGATTGCATAGTCATGACCGAAGCCTTTTTATCGCTGGTAATGAAATCATTACCAGCCACTTTTACAGGTTGGCTGTTATCATTCCAGAAATTTGCCGCCACGATATTCAGTTTCTTTTCCTGAACAGCTTGTACATCACCTGAGTTTTCAAGCACTTGGATATCAGGATTATTTGCATAATCTGTTGTTTGGCTGCTTGTTTTGTTTGGCAGAATCACATATTCATACGTATCGTTGACAGGGCTTGCTCCGTGATCTTTCCAGAGTGTTACAAAGTTTCTGGTAACATCCGAATCATCAGTAAATTTAGGATACAGGTTGCTGTTGCTCCATTTATCCGTTCTTGCTTCACGCAAGGCATTGACTGTAGTCGGTTCCGGGAAGTAGTAGCCGATATCGGAACCAGTTGTATTTCCTTGCAGATGAATGGTCTTAACATCATTCATTGTCTCTTGCCAGCCTAATTTTGCTGGCTCGGCAACGCCATTAACTGTCAGCTCATTCGTCCCGTCATTTTTAATTTTTCTGTTTTCGATTGTTGTTTCAATTGTCCGGTTGTCGATGCTGTTAATGCCTGCACCCAATGCAACAACCTCATCATCGAACATGAACCAGGATTTTTTGGCTGTCAATGTGTTTTTCCAGGCTTTGGAGCCGTTCAATGCCATGCCGGACACACCGTAAAGCCCTGCGATGTTTGTGCCGCCTACCCAATCTTCCGCACTCGCTTTGCTTTGTCCCTCGCTGCGATTCCTCTTCTGAGTGTCAACTGTGGTTCCAGGGATTCTGTACATATTGACGGTTCCCCAATAATCATCGCTGTATTGGCTCAAATCGCTATTATACAAATAGGTAGCGCCATCACCCATATACCACCCTTTTAGGTTTTCATCGTTAATTGATTCATAGTTATAGATGCGGCTGGATGACATGCCAAGAGCGAAGCCGAAATCTGGACGTAAATGAACGGTACGGTCCATGTTAGCAAATTGGCGATTCGTGACCAGCTCTCCTCTCGGTTTAATCGTTGGGTCCTGCACAATTTGCTTGGCCAAGACGACATGATAAATCGGAGCCGTTTCATAAAAACTCAGGTACGTATCCGATTCGATCCATTCTTTCACCATGCTTTTTAGCCTTGCTGCATACTGAGGCGGCGCAAACGTGGCAAGGTGAAGAATCGGCCGGATGGTTTCATGACCCATTAAATGATCCTGCTGATTAAACCTTGAGATCTCCCTTCCGCGAATAATATCCATTAATCCGCCTTTATAAATAACAGGCTCATAGGAATCAAAAATCCATTGGTACATATTATCCAGGTTAGGGTCAGTAACCTTCCAATCAGAACCGTCTAATAAATAAACGAAGGAAACGAGATTGGCAAGCAGCGCTTTCCCATACCCTCCAGTATACGGATGGTTTCCATGCTGCAGGAAGGAGCCGTCTTTATAAAAGCCATCACCAGTAGTAACATATTCAAATAACGGACTAATCGCGTCACGTGATGCGGCAAGCTTGTCCCCATCACCTAGGATAATCGAGCGAATTCCTACAACTTGTGCCACATACATGAGGTTTGCACCTGTTGCCTTGTTCCCATTGGCCCTGGTTGGATCGGGAGTAAATTTATCAATGACTGCCATATAATTGCTTCTTTCTTCCGGTGTCAACTGATCATATAGCAAAACTACTGTATCATTAAGAGCAAGCGGTGTACCGATACACCAATCAAACCAGTTTGTCTTGCCAATTGATCTGTTGGTGTTATATTTTTTCTCGTACAGCCAGTTTAAGCCATTTTTAATATCTGTTAAAAAATCAGGGTTATGATACAAGGTGACTGTTTCACCAGAGCTGTTTTTGACGGCTGCCCCCTTTGTTTCATAAGCCACTGCCATGGCATTCAAACGTTGATAGGCTAGTGTCATCGGGCTTGATTTACTCTTTTCTACGGTGATTGTGCTGTCGTCTAAATCAGGCCAGATATAGTTATCCGGATTGGTTTTAACCATTGGTTCCCAATAGTCATATGCAGTCTTTGCAATAATATCTACCTTGCTTGCCACATCTGGATCTTCCAGCGAAAAGTCCCCGCCAACTAAGTAGGACTTCCACTTCTGTCTCAGAGCTTCAAAATCCGCGGACGATCCTTCTTCGGCAGAACTATGTTTCACTGCAAGCGGTAAAATCGTTGCAAACACAACCACAAAAGCTAAAAGCGTTTTCCCCGCTAACGATAATAGATGTCTCACTTGTCGTTCCCCTCGTTTCTAAAAGATTAAAAGCCTCATTTACCACAAATGATTTATTAATCGATTCCCCCCTTTAGAAAACACGCTATCAATTCCTTTAAATAAGCAAGCGGTTTCAAAAAATTAAGTCTATTTTAGCACTGGTTAAATTTTCATAATACACACACATTTTAGGGGTTTTAGCAAATTTTTTAGGAATTTTGCTAAGACTAACACTACCAATTCTAAAGAAACTACAAAAAAACCACTCCCAAAACTTTAGGAAGTGGTTTTTGCAATTGATTATTTGTGATAATATCGTTTTCTTTGTTTTTCTTTAGAAACAGCATTATAGTTATTTAATTTTGTAAACCGCTTTTTCTTTTTTAAGTACTTTTCGTTAAGGACAACCACTTTCCGGTTTTCAGTGGTGATGTATTTTCGGTAAATTGATTTATATTTTTCGATTCCGAAATGACCTAATATATAAATTGGGAGGATCATGCATACGTGGATGACCAATTGCAGAATTAAATCAAATTCAGTCCCAATAAGGTATTTAGTCATTACAGCATGCGCCAAAAGAGAAGCCATTAAACATATTACTACATTACAAATATGGAAAGGAACAGTATCTGTTTTCTCATGTAACACCCGCTCTAGTTCGGACTTAATATAAAGTGTTGTAAATACAGATATGACAATAACAATTATGGAAACAAAATATGGAAGAACAGTGTACAACTTTTTCGATCCCCCACTCTCATGTTATCAAACAAACACTTTATTTTCATTGTAACACAAGAAATGGAAAAAGAAGCTTCCCAAGACATTAGTTCAGTCCCTCAGTGAACTAAAGCTTTAACGAACCAGGGGACTGGCCTCTTAGTCAGGTCGTCTTATGTAATAATCTCCTTCAAAAGCTTTCCACCATTTTTACTAAATTCCTGTCTCGACAATATTCTTCCTTCTAGGGGGGATTAAACATAGATTTCATAGCATCTTATGCTTTTCTAATCAATCGTTTAGTTAAAACTAATTTAGCTGATTAAACGTTTAATTAAATACTTCCTAAACCCTTTAAACATAAGCATTATAGGCTGTTTTCAAGGAAAAAGTTGTCGTATAGAAGTTGTGGTTGTTATAAATTTTCTTCAAAACTGACAATAGAAACCACCATAATACTTTTTCGGACGAATAGAAACAAATTGTATACTAAATAATCGTTTGATTACAAGCGTAATAACCCCTTTCAAACAGGGTTTTTTCCTGTTTTCTAGAAAAATATATTGTCGATGAAAACACCTGTTTTTCTACTATAGGTGAAACGAATGTGGAACAAATTGATGGATACAAAAATGCTCAAGGATGACAGTGCTGTATTTTCCCTACCAATCTTCTTCCCCTGCATTCAAATCTAATACAAAACCACTAGTTATATCCCGCCCATAAGACGTATTCAGTACCAAATCACAAATTTTGGGCGGATGCGGCGAATCTACTACAAATTTCAATAGATTCTCATGCACTCGATCATACGAATAATTTTGTAGAACTATATGCCAAGCATCTAGCTTCTGTTGATCAAAATGAAACTTTTCATAATAAGTACCATTAAAGTATAAAGCTCTTTCTTAATCATCAAAGTTAAAATCCTCCTCAGTCATTTTCTTCTTTTCTTCCTTCTGATTGAGATAAGCTTCAAATTTGGTCCCAAACAATGTCTCCGGCCGCAGGAACTTATTCCAATATGGATCTGGCTTCCATTCATTTGACTTTAAATTGATGACTCTTGTAAAATCCTCAAGGGTAAAACCTTCTCCGTATCTGGCATGAATTAGTTCCCTTGTTTTAATAGAGCTTAGTTTAAAGTTCTTTGCAGTCTTCTCATTCAAATAGCGGATAATTTCAGCATATGGAATCTCCCTTTTCACAGGAGAAGGGACAGCGGATTCCTTCGTCTTTTCCTGGTCCTCCTCAGATACATGTTCCTCATTAAGATGAGCTTTACGTTCAAGTAGGCTACCTTCAAGCTCCTGCAACTTTTCATAATCAATGGTGTACCATTTTGTCTTATCCATTTTCATTTGATTCCAATTTTCAGATAAAAGTAATCCCAGCATCTCTAATGAGCGAATCGTCCGCTTAATTGTACTTACTGACCAAAATGGCAGCTGTTTCTGCCACTCTTCATATGTATTATAAACCCAGGTTCTCCCCTCAATTTTATGCTTGCTGATCCCAAGCCAATAATGAATTTGCTGCAATACCACTGCCTCATTTATACCAATCTCAACTGCCAAACTAGGAATAATCATTACAGGACTTTCATTGATTAATAACCTACTCATCTGAACCTCTCCTTTGTTGAACTTTTTAAAAGGAAACTTGATGCGCTCGTAAGACACGAGTAGCCCACCGATTGGTTTATGTCCCTTCACTATCTATTTAGTAATAAAATCGGGAAAAGGACAGGTTCTTATAAAAAATATTTTTGCTTGATAAAATCGAAATGGAAGGGGACATATTATTTGTAGTAATCTTTGAAGTACTCTAATGAAGAAATCTATGGTATTGCTTGGGTCAACAAGAGTTTCTCTACGCGTCATTCTGAACCCAACTACACGTCAGGATGATCGATTCAGCTTGGTCATTTTGTGCTGATGCAGGTACCATCCAACCTGTCCTTTAAACAGCATGAAAAAAGGCTTCCCAAAAGTTCTTTCAACTTTTGATAAGCCTCTATTAATAAAACTTTCTCTTACATTTAAACCCTACATACCGAGGGTTGGAACGGCCTATTACATCATGCCGCTCATTCATTCACTAGTCTAACACAAGGAAATTATGTTTAATAAACGGCGATAAATCAACCTTTTTCGGTTTTGTTTTAAATAACTTGAAATAGTTTATAAAAAAGACGAGGACAAATATAAAAAGTCCCATGATGATGCCTTTAATAATCGTATTAATTAAGCTCTTTAATTTATTTAGTAAATAGAGTCAAATATAAAATAAATTGATTTTTAAAAAGCCTGTTAAAAAACAGGCTTCACTTTTTAAAACCCTAATTACATCATGCCGCCCATATGGTTTTAAGATGTAACATTTTTAACGACGGTAGAAGAAAGACCCGTTGAATCAGCATTCTGCAAGTATCAAGTATAATATCTTTAACCCTAATTTACTTCGTTTTATTGGACTTCGTTAGCAAAATGTTAGCATGTTGTTAGTAGTCAATGATTTGCAAATAACTTGATGTCTCTTATAACAGAAGCGGTGCAAATTCTGTTTGCATCGCTTCTAAATCGCATTTACATAATCCACATGCGCCGAGTTTATGTGCCAACACATGAGATGTTGGTGGGCTTAATTAATGTATAAAATATTGTATATAATCTCCTTATTTATGATTGATGCATTTTGCACTAAAGCACCCGTTTAAGTATATTACTTCACATAATTGTGTACAATATGTCCTGTCAATAAAGCAAGTAGCCGTAAATTAATACCTATAAAAACTAATAAAAAAGTGCAAAATAAATTGGTTTTTATCATGGCTTTGATAGGGTTATAAAAATTATTTTGGAGGCATAGCAGTGATTAAAAAAATCGTAGAACTGGATGTATCGAATCTTTGGACCCCCTATCTCACCAACTCGATGGCACGGCGCGTTAATTCCTATGCTTTAAAAACCATTATGGATTCCGACATCTATTCCATTTTTGAAAAAGCACAACAACTGTCCAATCATCTCCTTCAGATGATCACTGAGATTTTTCAAAAAGAACAGTTTCCGATTCCGCATGGATTTACGGAGAAAGATGTCCATCTTGATGCTCCTCGCTTATTTTCTGATGAATTTTGGCTGTTTTATCTTCACGGAATGACTACCCATGGATTAACCGCTTATTCACTCGGAATGACCATATCTCACAGACTGGACGTACGAAGATTTTATTTAGAAGCATTCAAAGGCGCTTCTGAGATATATGATACGACCTTAGACATGTTAAAATCTAAGGGACTATCGGATCGGATTCCTACCATCTCCTTGCCAGAAGAAGCGGAATTTGCTAAAAAACAAAGTTTTCTTGCCGGTTGGTTAGGGGACCATCGACCCTTGAACGTTATTGAAATCAGTAGTCTGTATTTTAATTTACAGAAGAGTACACTCGCAAAAGATTTAATCTTAGGTTTTAGCCAAACTGCTGAGTCGAAAGAAATTCGGACATTTTTCCAACGGGTGGTGGAACAGACAGAAGAGCATCTTTCGATTTTTCGTTCAATCCTGCATGAGGACTTTATCAGTTCGTCGATTTCCTGGGATACCCATATCACCGATTCCGAGACAGCACCTTTTTCCGATAAATTAATGATTTTCCATTGTGCCTTTCTTATTCAATCTGCCATGGCATATTATGGAACTGCCTTGTCCGGTTCCATGCGGCGTGATCTAGGACTCAGATATGCTTCTGCAATTAAAAATGATGTCAAACTCGCGGAAGACTGTGCGGAAATCATGATTGCTAATGAATGGTTCGAGAAACCACCGCATTCGGTTGATCGTAGAGAATTCTCTAATTGATAAAGTTTCACTGAAAACCATCCTATATTAAAATGTACCCGATAGTGTAGACACTTATAAAAAAGTCTACCTACCGGGTACTTTTTTGTATACCAATTGGCTATCCTATTTTCATCAAGACTTTAGAAAACAGAATGGCGCGTCTGCTGAAGCTGGCCGGCTTAAGTCCAGAACTTACGCCCCACTCTTTGCGCCATACGCATACTTCATTGTTAGCAGAAGCAAAGGTAGGCTTAGAAGAGATAATGGATCGACTTGGTCACTGTGACGACGACACAACTAAGAACGTCTATCTGCACGTAACAAAAGAAATGAAAAAAGAGGCTTCCCACAAGTTTGCGCAACTCATGAGAAACCTCTAATTTTAGGAGAGAAATGTTAGCAAGATGTTAGCATTACGCTCCCCTCTTACATAAAACCCTCATATATCAAGGGGTTTGGGCGTTGATTACATCATGCCGCCCATACCACCCATGCCGCCCATATCAGGCATTGCAGGACCAGCTGGTTCTGGCTTATCAGCAACAACTGCTTCAGTTGTTAAGAACATAGCTGCAACAGATGCTGCGTTTTGAAGTGCAGAACGAGTAACCTTAGTTGGGTCAACGATACCAGAATCGATCATGTTTACCCACTCGCCTGTTGCTGCGTTGAAACCAACGCCCACTTCTTCACGCTTTAAGCGGTCAACGATAACAGATCCTTCAAGGCCTGCGTTTTCAGCAATCGTACGTACTGGTGCTTCAATAGCACGAAGAACGATATTAATACCTGTCTGTACATCGCCTTCTTCTTGAAGCTCAGCCACTTTGCTGTATACGTTTAGAAGGGCAACGCCACCACCGGACACGATACCTTCTTCAACTGCAGCACGAGTTGCGTTTAATGCATCTTCGATACGAAGCTTGCGCTCTTTTAATTCTGTTTCAGTTGCAGCACCAACTTTGATAACTGCTACACCGCCAGCCAATTTAGCCAAGCGCTCTTGTAATTTTTCGCGGTCAAACTCAGAAGTAGTTTCTTCTAACTGAACGCGGATTTGATTTACGCGGGCTTGAATATCTTCAGTAGCACCTGCACCTTCAACGATTGTTGTATTTTCTTTTGTTACAACGATCTTAGCAGCGCGTCCTAAAGAATCGATTGTTGCAGATTTAAGGTCACGGCCAAGCTCTTCAGTAATTACTTCAGCACCAGTTAAGGCAGCAATATCTTCAAGCATGGCTTTACGGCGGTCACCAAATCCTGGAGCTTTAACAGCAACAGCATTGAATGTTCCGCGAAGTTTGTTTAATACTAAAGTAGCAAGAGCTTCACCTTCAACATCTTCAGCGATAAGCAATAATGGTTTACCTTGCTGAACCACTTGCTCAAGAACTGGAAGAATTTCTTGAATGCTGGTAATTTTCTTATCAGTGATTAAGATATATGGATTGTCTAGAACAGCTTCCATTTTATCAGTGTTACTTACCATGTACGGAGAAGCGTATCCGCGGTCAAATTGCATACCTTCAACTACATCCAGTTCAGTAGTGAAGCCTTTGGATTCTTCGATCGTGATAACACCGTCGTTGCCAACGCGCTCCATCGCTTCAGCGATTAATTGGCCAACTTCTTTGTCATCGGAAGAAATAGCAGCAACTTGAGCGATAGACTCTTTGCCTTCGATTGGCTTAGAGATGGCTTTAAGTTCGGCTACAGCAGCAGCAACTGCTTTTTCGATTCCTTTGCGAATACCCATTGGGTTAGCGCCAGCAGTTACGTTCTTTAAGCCTTCGCGAATCATCGCTTGAGCAAGAACTGTTGCAGTTGTAGTACCGTCACCGGCAACATCGTTTGTTTTGCTTGCTACTTCAGCAACAAGCTTTGCACCCATATTTTCAAATGCATCTTCTAATTCGATTTCTTTTGCAATCGTTACACCGTCATTTGTGATTAATGGTGAACCGAATTTTTTCTCAAGAACCACGTTGCGTCCTTTAGGTCCAAGAGTAACTTTAACTGCATCAGCAAGTGTATCAACACCGCGAAGCATCGCGCGGCGAGCGTCTTCACTAAACTTAATTTCTTTAGCCATTGTTAAAAAACCTCCTCGTATATTAGAAACAAATTATTTTTCTGTTTTAGCCTTATTCGCCTACTACAGCAAGGATGTCGCTTTCACGTAAAATTAAGTATTCAGTACCTTGGTATTTCACTTCAGTACCAGAGTATTTTGAGAAGATAATGCGGTCGCCTACAGAAACTTCAACAGCTACGCGCTCGCCATTGTCAAGCACACGGCCAGTACCTACAGCAACAACTTTTCCTTCCTGAGGCTTTTCCTTCGCTGTATCCGGTAATACGATACCGCTTGCAGTTTTTTCTTCTGTTTCAACTAGTTCGATGATAATGCGATCACCTAATGGTCTTAACACTAAAAACAACCTCCTCAAATTCTATGTTATCAGTCATTATTAGCACTCAACATCACTGAGTGCTAACACAATTATTATAATAATGAATCTTAAAATCTTTTGCAAGTCTGATGCATAAAAATATTAAAAAAAAGATACCTTTTTTTCCACCTTATAAAGTATGGATAAAATACAATTTTCCTATTCAATATTTTTCAAAGCAAGTATTCAAAATTGAAACTAATTTGTTATTAAAGGTAGAATGAAGAATAGTGATTGATTACATTTCGATTGGAAAAACTAGATTGAAAAGGAGTAATGATTTGAAAAAGGAATACTGGATTGTCCTTATTGTTTATATTGCCATGCAGCTCTCCAGCTTTGCCGGGATTCCAGCATTTATGTTTGGATTTCGCCTTTTTGGATGGAGTCAGGAATTTGTGGTGCCGGTTTGGCTGATCACTAGTTTCACCCTTGCCTTTCTCCTCATTCTTGTTATCCTAAGAAAAGAAATGCAGCCTGGAGTCCATAGTAAAAGAAACACTTCCATCGGGCATTCGATAATGTGGGCGATTTTAGGGGTTTTCCTTGCTCTTTTTGCCCAATATGCGGCTGCCATCATTGAGCGCCTTATTGGGATTGAATTGGGCTCTAAAAATACACAGGAAATCCTCACGATAATTAATGCCTTTCCATTAGCCATTCTTGTAACGAGTATTATCGGCCCGATTTTAGAGGAAATTGTGTTTCGAAAAATTATCTTTGGGGCTTTTTATAAACGGTTTAATTTCTTTATTTCTGCGCTAATCAGCTCGGTGATCTTTGCGCTTGTCCATATGGAGCCTGAGCATCTGCTTATTTACTCGGCGATGGGCTTTACCTTTGCTTTTCTTTATGTAAAAACTAAACGGATCCTGGTGCCGATTTTCGCCCATGTATCTATGAACACGATGGTCGTCCTTGTTCAGTCGGTTTATAAGGATGACATTGAGCGGCTGATGCGTGAGGCAGAGGCAGTTCAAAACTTTATCGGAGGATTTCTATGAGACGTTCACCTTTGTTTTCCGGTTTGATTTATTTAATACTTGGGGCCCTGTTCACCTATTTTGCCATCGATGATGTTCAAAACAATGGCTGGGGCTTCTTTAGTTACCTTTTGGTCATCCTGGCCACCTTTGACTTTGGATCAGCCTTAAAGATGATTGTTTTTCATTTTAAATATAAGGGGCAAATGAAGAAATGAGGCTGTCACATAAACAGCCTCTTTCTTATTAATCTCCGGTTTCCTTTAGCGCATTCTGTTGATAGGTTTTAAAGAATACATCACAGAACGCCCTCGACAAGGTCAACACAATACCGACCGCAACTGCAATCCCCTTATCCTTAGGACTAGGTAAAATGTAAGCAAAAAAACAAAAAAAGAGGCTGAATAATTCAGACCTCTAACTTTATTGGTTCGCCCTTTTATAACGGTATTGGTTCCACTGATAATGAATAAAACATCCGATGCAAAATCCAAGTATCGCGATAAAGGCGGCCACAGCAACCATAACCGTAAATATATAGCCTACAGTATTCCATCCCAGCAGGAATCCTGCAAATCCAATTCCCAAACACGATACGGCAATTTTTTGATTAAATTGCTGCTGCTCCCAATCCTCCGGTATATAAGCCTTTGGATCCTTTCTTAAAAACAGTTTTGCTATTTGCATAATCGGATTAAATCCGAATAAAAGACCAAACATACCGGCACTAAACGGCACTAACAAAAACCATTCCTGTCCGGATAACCATGTTAACACAACACTTATAACAATCACCCACTGGTTTGTTTTCACTAACGGCCGTGGGATTGAGCGAACTGTTTTTGTCATTTTAATCCCAACCTTCCCTATTGGATTACAATACTTATTTGTAAATTCATTTTACCCGCTTTAACTTCTTTTGTATAGTGAGCTGTATAGGAAAAATGTTTCCAAACGAAAAATGGGCCTCTCACCTATTTTGGCGAGAAGCCCATTTATTATTTATTCTTCAACTACTTCGCTTGGATAATGCTTTAAAAAGTAAACAAGTGACTGCAGCTCCACCGCCAAGTCAATATGATGCACGCGGATAGATGGAGGGACATTCAGTCTTGCTGGTGTAAAGTTTAAAATCCCTTTTACCTTCGTATTCACTAGCTTGTCTGTGATTTGCTGAGCAACCGGAGCCGGCACCGTCAAAATCGCCACCGAAATATTTTCCTCGATCAAATACTGCTCTAAATCATCCATCGAATAAACGGGAACATTGCCTATTGAACCGCCGATTTTTCCGGGATCCACATCGAAGGCGCAAGAGATTTTTGTGTTATTATTTTTTAAAAAATTGTAATGTAAAAAAGCAGTGCCGAGATTACCCACCCCGATTAACGCTACCTTTGTTAATTCATCCTGATCAAGAGTTTTCCGGAAAAACGATAACAAATAGTTTACGTTATAACCGTACCCTTTTTTTCCAAGGGCACCAAAATAAGAGAAATCCCTGCGAATTGTTGCCGAATCGACCTTTACTGCTTCACTTAATTCTGCAGATGACACCCTTTGCTTGCCAGAAGAATGAAGGTTTTGTAAAAATCGATAATATAAGGGCAGACGCTTTGCTGTTGCCTGTGGTATTTTCATCGTTTCATTGGACATATTTCTCCCACCCTTCAATATTAATAGATATATTAGATTTCTCTTCTAAAATCACCGTTTTTGCCGCCAGTTTTTTCCACCAAAAAGGTTGGTCCGATCACCATCCCTTTATCAACTGCCTTGCACATATCATAAACGGTTAGGGCACAAGCAGAGGCGGCTGTTAGCGCTTCCATCTCAACCCCCGTACTGCCTTTAGTTTTAACTGATGCAGCAATATGCAGTGTATATTGTTCCTGCCCGGCCTGCTCCCAGAAAAAATTAATATTGATACCTGTTAATGGAATTGGGTGGCACATTGGAATGATATCCCATGTCTTTTTCGCCGCCATCACCGCAGCAACCTGGGCAACTGCTAAGACATCGCCCTTTTTCATTTCGTGGTTTGTGATTTTTTCATAAATTTCAGAGCTTACTGTTATGCTGGACTGGGCAACTGCCGTGCGTGCCGTTTCTGGCTTATCGCTGACATCAACCATCTTGGCCCTGCCTTCTTCATTAAAATGAGTAAATTCAGCCATATAAGAAATCCTCCTACAAAAAATAATACAATATTTTTATGTCCATGTGTGTGAAACTTTGAACTATCAGTATATTTTTTTATAATTCCATTAAAAATTTCACTTCATTGCCGACAATCGGTTAATACGGTACACTATTCGTAAGGTATTAGAGGTGAAAAAAATGATTTTATTACAGGTTAATCAACTACAAAAATATTATGGTGCTGAACTTATTTTATCGAATATAAAACTAGAATTACAAACCCGTGACCGTGTTGCCCTTGTCGGACGGAATGGAGCGGGGAAATCAACGTTATTGAAAATCATCGCCGGCGAAATAGGTTATGACGGCGGGGAAATCATCAAACCAAAGGATGTTACCGTTGGTTATTTGGCGCAAAATACGGGTTTGGAGTCCAATTTGTCCATTTGGGAGGAAATGCTGACGGTTTTTGAGAACCTGCAAGCGATGGAAAAATCGCTCCGGAAGCTGGAACAGCAAATGGCTGACCCTGCTGTTTTCGGAGACCCAGAAAAATACAAACGAGTATTAAAGGAATATGATGAATTGCAAGTTAAATTTAAAGAGCAAGGCGGCTATCAGTATGAGGCCGATATCCGCTCTGTATTGCATGGGTTAAATTTTTCTGACACGACGTTAATGATTTCAAGTCTAAGCGGCGGACAAAAAACGCGTCTCGCGCTAGGCAAACTGCTGCTGACAAGACCTGATATTTTAATTTTGGACGAACCTACCAACCATTTGGATATCGAAACCCTTTCCTGGCTGGAGCAATATCTGCAGGGTTATGAAGGCGCAATTTTAATTGTTTCGCATGACCGCTATTTTTTGGATAAAGTCGTCACTGAGGTATATGAACTATCACGCCGCCTGATTCAGCGATTTACCGGTAATTATAGCTCTTATCTTGAACAGAAAGCCGCCAATTATGAACGCGACATGAAGCTTTATGAAAAGCAGCAGGAGGAAATTTCTGCTTTAAAGGATTTCATTCAGCGCAACATCGCACGGGCCACAACTACTAAGCGGGCGCAAAGCCGGCGAAAGAAGCTTGAAAAAATGGAAATCTTGGACCGGCCATCAGGGGATGAAAAATCCGCTTCCTTCTCATTTGAAATTGAGCGGCAAAGCGGCAATGATGTACTTACTGTTGATTCGGTTGCTGTCGGCTATGATGGCGAGAAGGTTTCCGAGGATATTTCCTTTCGTGTGTATAAAGGCGACAGTATTGCCCTTGTCGGCCCTAACGGAATCGGGAAGTCGACCCTTTTAAAAACTATAATTAAAAAGCTTCCCGCTTTGGCTGGTACCATTCAATACGGGACCAATCTATCCATCGGCTATTACGATCAAGAACAAGCCAACCTAACCTCCAATAAACGCGTCTTAAACGAGCTATGGGATGAATATCCACTGAAACCGGAAAGGGAAATCCGTACGGTGCTTGGGAATTTCTTATTTTCCGGTGACGATGTGCTTAAAAACGTTTTGTCATTAAGCGGCGGCGAAAAAGCCCGCCTAGCCCTTGCCAAGCTAATGCTCGAGAAAGCAAATTTATTAATATTGGACGAACCTACCAACCATTTGGATTTAGACAGCAAGGAAGTTCTTGAGAATGCTTTAATTGATTATCCTGGTACTATTTTGTTCGTCTCACACGACCGTTATTTTATTAACAGAATCGCAACCAAGGTTTTAGAATTGAGCCCCGAGGGCAGCACAGAATACCTTGGCGACTACGATTATTATGTGGATAAAAAGCTGGAGCAGGAAGAACTTACAGCCCTTGCATTGGCTGCCTCCCAGAAGAAGGTTTCTGCGTTAGTGACTGCTGAAAAAAACAGTTATCAACAGGATAAGGAATCAAAAAAACTGGAACGCCAGCGAAAACGCAAATTGGAGGAAATCGAGGAACGCATTTCGAAGCTTGAAGAACAGATTCAGAATTATGAACAGAAATTATGCGAGCCAGAAGTTTTTCAGGACCATGAAATGGTCTTGGAGATTAATTTAAAAAATGAAAAGGCTAAGGCGGAGCTTGACGAATTAATGGAAGAATGGGCCGAGCTGGCAGAATAATGTGGATAACCGGACTGTTTGAGTCCGGTTATTTGTTGTGCTTGTAATCCAAAAGGCCTAAATTTCCACAGAGTTATTCACATTGTAAATACCATTATTTCAGACATTCAAATGACTTTTCCACATCATCCACAGAAAAACCTCAGTTTATCCACATTATCAACATTAATCACACGATTATCCACAAGTCATTTGAATTTTCCAGTTTTTCAAAAATTTTTTATCCACAAAACTGATTCTTTTATATTAGCCGAAATTTAATCACACGTTTGTTTAACTCTTAAAATGCCCGTTCTTCAAGCCTTTGCCTATTTCAATCAAACGTTTAATTAGTTTATTTTCCATATCAATTAAACGTTTGATTAGTTCACCAACCAAATCAATCAAACGTTTAATTAGATTTTTTATAAAGAAGACTCAGCGATTAACGAGCTCCTAAGGGCTAAGACAGAGGCACGGTTCACTTATTCGTTAAGAAAGTATAAAGCTTTTGACAGAAAGTTTATACTTTCTTAGCAGCAGAAAAAACCCTTCCTTGTTAGGAAAGGTCAGGTGTTATAGGTTTCTATATCCAATCCAGGTATTGCGTTTAGTGCTAAGTCTGCTCGAATTCCTTTTTCAAACATGACACTTCCGGCAGCGGCAATCATGGCTGCGTTGTCTGTGCATAAGGATAATGGAGGAATGACTAATTCAACATCCGCCTTATCTGAAAATGCCTTTTCCAGTGCTGCGCGAAGCCCTTTATTGGCTGCTACTCCGCCGGCCAATAATATTTGGTTGACGCCATATTCTGCAACTGCTCTTACGGTCTTTGTCACCAATACATCAATGACACTTTCCTGAAAGCTCGCGGCCAGATTCTCCGGAGCAATCGTCTCACCACGCTGCTCGGCATTATGAACCGTATTAATAACCGCTGATTTTAAGCCGCTAAAGCTAAAATCATAGGAGCCTTCCTCCAGCCAGGCACGGGGCAAATCAATGGTCGGACGGCCTTCATGAGCTAAACGATCAATATGCGGACCTCCTGGATATGGCAGATTTAACGTTCTCGCCACCTTGTCATAGGCTTCACCCGCAGCGTCGTCCCTTGTTTCGCCAATTACCTCAAAATATCCATGCTCCTTCATGTAGACAAGCTCTGTATGGCCACCTGAAACCACTAAAGCCAACAGAGGGAATTTCAGCTCTGTCACCAGCCTGTTTGCATAAATATGTCCGGCAATATGATGGACCGGCACAAGCGGTTTATTATGAGCAAACGCAAGTGCTTTCGCGGCATTGACGCCAATTAATAGAGCACCAACCAGACCGGGCCCTTCCGTTACCGCAACAGCATCAATTTCAGCAAATGTTAGGTTTGCCTGCTTTAATGCCTCTTCGATTACTATTGTGATTTGTTCAACATGATGTCGGGAGGCAATTTCCGGTACGACCCCGCCGAAGCGTTTATGACTTTCAATTTGCGATGCAACCACATTGGCCGTTATCTCCCGGCCATTTTTGATAATCGCCACCGCCGTTTCATCACAGCTTGTTTCAATTCCTAATATCATCTGATCCTTTTTCATAAATTCACCCACATTACCAGCGCATCCTCCGAATTATCTGAGTAATAATTTTTCCGAATTCCGCCATTTTGAAACCCTAGTTTGCGATAAAGAGACTGAGCGACATGATTCGTTACCCTTACCTCTAAGGTCATGCTTCTTGCCCCCCTCTCGCGGCAGACGGATATCAGCTTTCTCATCATCATCTCCCCAAGCTTTTTGCCGCGATACTCAGGAAGAATCGCAACATTCGTCACATGACCTTCATCAATTACAACCCAAACTCCACAATAGCCAATAATTTTATTTTCATGTTCGAGGACGATATAAACAGCAAAGTTATTATTGTGCATCTCATTATAAAATGCTTCCCTGCTCCACGGGGTTGTAAATGATGCATGCTCAACTTCTAATACTTGATCGATATCCTCTTCCCTCATGTAGCGAAAAACATAAGAATCTTCCATCTTTCTCTATCCTTATCCTTATAAAGTTTTCCCTTGCGCCTCTAACCACTTTGCCTCCGCTTCGGCTAACCGGATGTAATTAGGGACAAAGGTGTGTACGTCTTCCCCTTGTTTGTCTATGCCCAGCATGGCCAGCTCGGATGGACGGGGATTGTTTTCTGTTATGCTTGAAAAAACGGCCTGAGAACCGAGTTGCTCTGTTATTTTTTCACGGTGAATAGACAGATCATTACCGACAAATAGAACCGGTTTGTCCAATTCGGATAACTTCCCTGCCCAGTCAACCGACAAGGTTAATTGGTCTGGCTCAATTACTTTTAGCTCTCCATTCTCGATTTGATACAGCCCCGTATAAACCTGTCCCCGTCTCGCATCGAATATTGGGGAAATCAACCCGTCAAAATATCGACCTGGCCCTGCTGCCAGAATTTCAAGGCTTGATATCCCCACAAGTGGTATGTTTAAAGTCCATGCCAGCGTTTTAGCTATCGTAACGCCGATCCTAACGCCAGTATAAGAACCTGGGCCTTTGGCGACGACGATTTTTGTTAAGTCGGACGGCACCCTTTCACAATCCTTCATTAACGTCTGAATGGCAGGCATTATCCGGACAGAATGGTTCTTTTTTAAATTTGTTATATACTCACCAAGTACTTCCTTCTTTTCTAAAAGTGCTACCCCTAAGGCATAATTAGACGTATCAATTGCTAAAATGGTCATGCCAAAATCTCCTTACATAATTGCTCATACCGCTCACCTTTTGGTACCAATACCAATCTTCTATGGTCTTCCTGCTCGCGATATAAATAAATAGTCAGCAGTTCCTCTGGCAGCTGGTCTTCAATTAAATGAGCCCACTCAACCACTGAAACCCCATCGCCTTCAAAATATTCATCAAAGCCCAGGTCTTCCATGGAATCTGCTACCCGATAGACATCCATATGATATAATGGCAGCTTGCCTTTATATTCTTTAATAATCGTAAAGGTTGGACTGTTAACAGTTTTTTGTATTTCTAAACCTTTTGCCAAACCCTGTGTAAAGGTGGTTTTTCCTGCACCCAAATCACCCTCAAGTGCAATCACATCACCTGGCTGCAAAAGCTCAGCCAATCTTGTGGCAAAATGTCCAGTTTCCTCCGCATTAGCTGTCTTCCATTCAAATTGATTCATAGCATCACCTTCTAACCTTACCATATCTATATCTTCATTTTACCTTAATTACGTGCAAAAAAAACCTTAGGAGGTCTCCTAAGGGTGTATTTATATATGTATGAAATAAAAATAGGCATAAAAAAAGCCGAAACGTTGTTTCGTGCTAATTTTTACGTATAAATGGCGGTCTGGACGGGACTCGAACCCGCGACCTCCTGCGTGACAGGCAGGCATTCTAACCAACTGAACTACCAGACCAAATTGCGGGGGCAGGATTTGAACCTGCGACCTTCGGGTTATGAGCCCGACGAGCTACCGGACTGCTCCACCCCGCGATAATAAGAATTATAAAGTTTACGTCATGCTAAAAGCTAACGTAGGACTGTATCAATCTCAGAAGGCTTACTCAAGCAGCAGTTCGATTGATA
>NZ_AP038276.1:182500-247500 GCF_055385255.1 Neobacillus sp. S1227 | reverse complement strand
CGACTACATACTATTTCGCCCTATTCAGACTCGCTTTCGCTGCGGCTCCGTCTCTTCAACTTAACCTCGCATGCAATCGTAACTCGCCGGTTCATTCTACAAAAGGCACGCCATCACCCATGAACGGGCTCTGACTACTTGTAGGCACACGGTTTCAGGTTCTCTTTCACTCCCCTTCCGGGGTGCTTTTCACCTTTCCCTCACGGTACTGGTTCACTATCGGTCACTAGGGAGTATTTAGCCTTGGGAGATGGTCCTCCCTGCTTCCGACCGGATTTCACGTGTCCGGCCGTACTCAGGATCCACTCAGGAGGGAACGAAGTTTCGACTACAGGGCTTTTACCTTCTATGGCCGGCCTTTCCAGACCGCTTCATCTACCCCGTTCCTTTGTAACTCCATGTTGAGTGTCCTACAACCCCGAAAGGCAAGCCTTTCGGTTTGGGCTGTTCCCGTTTCGCTCGCCGCTACTCAGGGAATCGCGTTTGCTTTCTCTTCCTCCGGGTACTTAGATGTTTCAGTTCCCCGGGTCTGCCATCAATACCCTATGTATTCAGGTAAAGATACTGCTCCATTACGAACAGTGGGTTTCCCCATTCGGAAATCTTCGGATCGGCGCTTACTTACAGCTCCCCGAAGCATATCGGTGTTAGTCCCGTCCTTCGTCGGCTCCTAGTGCCAAGGCATTCACCGTGCGCCCTTTCTAACTTAACCTAAAAGGTTTTTACTCTTAAAAATAAGAGAGAAAAACTAAAATGGCGATTACTCGGTTCTTACTTGGTTACTTCTTCTTTTACGATTATCTAGTTTTCAAAGAACGAAAGTTTTGAGAGATAATTCCCTCAAAACTAAACAAACAAGAAACAATCAAACAAACGTGTATTGTCTGGCTCATAGGTCCAGCTTATATCCTTAGAAAGGAGGTGATCCAGCCGCACCTTCCGATACGGCTACCTTGTTACGACTTCACCCCAATCATCTGTCCCACCTTAGGCGGCTGGCTCCTTACGGTTACCCCACCGACTTCGGGTGTTACAAACTCTCGTGGTGTGACGGGCGGTGTGTACAAGGCCCGGGAACGTATTCACCGCGGCATGCTGATCCGCGATTACTAGCGATTCCGGCTTCATGCAGGCGAGTTGCAGCCTGCAATCCGAACTGAGAATGGTTTTATGGGATTGGCTCCACCTCGCGGCTTCGCTGCCCTTTGTACCATCCATTGTAGCACGTGTGTAGCCCAGGTCATAAGGGGCATGATGATTTGACGTCATCCCCACCTTCCTCCGGTTTGTCACCGGCAGTCACCTTAGAGTGCCCAACTGAATGCTGGCAACTAAGATCAAGGGTTGCGCTCGTTGCGGGACTTAACCCAACATCTCACGACACGAGCTGACGACAACCATGCACCACCTGTCACTCTGTCCCCCGAAGGGGAAATTCCTATCTCTAGGAGTGTCAGAGGATGTCAAGACCTGGTAAGGTTCTTCGCGTTGCTTCGAATTAAACCACATGCTCCACCGCTTGTGCGGGCCCCCGTCAATTCCTTTGAGTTTCAGCCTTGCGGCCGTACTCCCCAGGCGGAGTGCTTAATGCGTTAGCTGCAGCACTAAAGGGCGGAAACCCTCTAACACTTAGCACTCATCGTTTACGGCGTGGACTACCAGGGTATCTAATCCTGTTTGCTCCCCACGCTTTCGCGCCTCAGCGTCAGTTACAGACCAGAAAGCCGCCTTCGCCACTGGTGTTCCTCCACATCTCTACGCATTTCACCGCTACACGTGGAATTCCGCTTTCCTCTTCTGCACTCAAGTCCCCCAGTTTCCAATGACCCTCCACGGTTGAGCCGTGGGCTTTCACATCAGACTTAAAGGACCGCCTGCGCGCGCTTTACGCCCAATAATTCCGGACAACGCTTGCCACCTACGTATTACCGCGGCTGCTGGCACGTAGTTAGCCGTGGCTTTCTGGTCAGGTACCGTCAAGGTACCGGCAGTTACTCCGATACTTGTTCTTCCCTGACAACAGAGCTTTACGACCCGAAGGCCTTCATCGCTCACGCGGCGTTGCTCCATCAGACTTTCGTCCATTGTGGAAGATTCCCTACTGCTGCCTCCCGTAGGAGTCTGGGCCGTGTCTCAGTCCCAGTGTGGCCGATCACCCTCTCAGGTCGGCTACGCATCGTCGCCTTGGTGAGCCGTTACCTCACCAACTAGCTAATGCGCCGCGGGCCCATCTGTAAGTGTCAGCCGAAACCGACTTTCAACCTTCCCTCATGCGAGGGAAGAAATTATCCGGTATTAGCTCCGGTTTCCCGAAGTTATCCCAGTCTTACAGGCAGGTTGCCCACGTGTTACTCACCCGTCCGCCGCTAATCAACAGGAGCAAGCTCCTATTGATTCGCTCGACTTGCATGTATTAGGCACGCCGCCAGCGTTCGTCCTGAGCCAGGATCAAACTCTCCAATAAAGTTGAGTTGATTAGCTCAAAAATGTTACGTTGGCTTTGTTTCATTCGAAACCAATATTATTGTTTGTTGACGTTTTTGTTTGTTTAGTTTTCAAAGAACTATCATTCTAAAGTGGAGCGGGTGATGGGAATCGAACCCACAACAACAGCTTGGAAGGCTGTGGTTTTACCACTAAACTACACCCGCATATAAAATTATGATGGTCGGGAAAACAGGATTCGAACCTGCGACCCCTTGGTCCCAAACCAAGTGCTCTACCAAGCTGAGCTATTTCCCGATATTGGAGTTGAACTTTATAACGCGCCCGACAGGAGTCGAACCCATAACCTTCTGATCCGTAGTCAGACGCTCTATCCAATTGAGCTACGGGCGCTCTTTTAAATCAACTTTTATATCTTAACACATTCGATTTATGATGTCAACATGTTTTTTTGGTGCGGCCGAGAGGACTTGAACCTCCACGGTGTTGCCACCACTAGGCCCTCAACCTAGCGCGTCTGCCATTCCGCCACGACCGCATTTTAAATTAGTGACAAAGAAAATCATAACATGTTTCCTGAAGTTTTTCAACAGGAAATTATTGGTGCGGGTGAAGGGAGTCGAACCCCCACGCCTTGCGGCGCCAGATCCTAAGTCTGGTGCGTCTGCCAATTCCGCCACACCCGCATAAAATGGCTGGGCTAGCAGGATTCGAACCTACGAATGACGGAGTCAAAGTCCGTTGCCTTACCGCTTGGCTATAGCCCAATATATATTATTTTTTAAAAGAGAAAGAAACAGGAAATGACTTTATTCATTCCCCATTCCTGATGACCCCTACGGGATTCGAACCCGTGTTACCGCCGTGAAAGGGCGGTGTCTTAACCGCTTGACCAAGGGGCCGATATTTTCACCTGGCGGAGAAGGAGGGATTTGAACCCTCGCGCCGCTTACGCGACCTACACCCTTAGCAGGGGCGCCTCTTCAGCCACTTGAGTACTTCCCCAATATGGCTCCGCAGGCAGGATTCGAACCTGCGACCGATCGGTTAACAGCCGATAGCTCTACCACTGAGCTACTGCGGAATAATAACAAATATGACGTTGTTTAATAAGGTGTTGCCCTATCGACTCTTTAAATTATAATGACGTCTCTATCTAAAGTCAATACGAACTTTCATAGAAATAAATGGTTTTTCAAACTTTCATTCCAACAGATATTCTCTAACCTTTTCTAATTTCCCTTTGCACTTTCCACAAACATAGCGACTTGTATCTATGCTTCTTCTACGCTGATATGGAAGACTGCACTTTGTACATTTATATAAAAGGATTTTTTTAGCTTTACGTTTTCTTTTTGGGGCATCCGGAAGCTGATTGCAAAACCTTGGTGCTCCCACCTTTTTTAAGAGTGTTTTAAAATCTAAATCACGATGCTTGTATCCCTTACCTTCAAGATGAAGATGATAGTGAACGAGCTCATGTTTAATGATCCCAATTAATTCTTGTTCGCCAAGCTGCTCCAAATACTTTTTATTAATTTCGATATTATGTGTCCCCAAAAGGTATCTGCCGCCAGTTGATCTGAGCCGAGAATTAAAGGTTGCCTTATGTTTGAATGGCTTCCCAAAGTACTCCAATGAGATTTTTTCCACCATCAATTGAAGCTCTAAATCCTTCATTTAAGGTTCCCTCACTTTCTTTGCGAACGTGACAACCTATTATAGCATATATTGTATATACCCTTGTGGAGAAACTTTTCGGGAGGTTTGATTTATGCCTACTTGGTTTCAAAACCAAATGAAAAGAGCATTTTATGAAAAAAATCGATATCAAATCAAGCTGTTAAATCAATGCTGGTTTTTTTACAGAAAAAAACACTGCTAAGCAGTGTTTTCGCTTTTTGCTTTTTAACACATATATTTCAACTATGCCTTTTTCTTCGTCATAACGGACTCGCGCAATCAGCGAGTTTTTATTATTTTGCTGGAGGAAGCATCGTTAAGGCTACCCGGCCTTTTTTCATATCAACCGAATCTACCCAGACGGTTACTACATCCCCTACCGAAACAATATCGAGCGGATGTTTGACGAATCGATTGCTTAGTTTTGAAATATGAACAAGCCCGTCCTGTTTAACCCCAATATCTACAAAAGCTCCGAAATCAACAACATTTCTAACAGTACCTTGGAGCTCCATTCCGGATTTTAGGTCTTCTAGTTTTAGAACATCTTTTTTCAAAAGCGGACGCGGCAAGTCGTCACGCGGATCACGTTCCGGTCTTACAAGTGCGTCAACAATATCCTTCAATGTTAACTCACCAATGGACAACTCTTCAGAAACTGACTTCAAATCAAGGCCGTTCAAGGCAGATTTCAACTCTTCAGACCCTAGGTGAGCCGTTGTAAAGCCAAGGTTTTTAAGTAGTTTTTCTACCTCTTTGTAATTTTCCGGGTGAATTCCGGTCCGGTCCAGTGGCTGTTTTCCATCTAATACCCTCAGGAAGCCCACCGCTTGTTCATAGGTCTTTGCACCAAGGCGAGGAACCTTTTTTAATTGCGAGCGGCTGGTGAATTTCCCTTCCTCATCGCGCATTTTCACAATATTATTGGCAGCTGTTTTATTAAGGCCAGCGACATACTGAAGTAAGGAAGATGAAGCAGTATTCACATTCACGCCGACCTGGTTAACTGCCGTTTCCACGACGAAATGGAGTGATTCGGACAAAAGTTTCTGCGATACATCATGCTGGTATTGGCCGACACCTACTGATTTCGGATCTATTTTAACCAATTCCGCAAGCGGGTCCTGCAGACGGCGGGCAATTGACACGGCACTCCGTTCTTCTACCTGGAAGTCCGGAAATTCCTCTCTTGCAAGATCGGAAGCAGAATACACACTTGCCCCGGCTTCATTCACAATTAGATAAAAGATTTCTCCCTCAACTTCTTTTAAAATATCAGCTACGAATTGCTCTGTCTCTCTAGAAGCCGTCCCGTTTCCGATTGCAACCATCTCAACCTTATAGTCCAGCAATATTTTAATAAACTTGTCTTTTGCTTCCTCAAGTTTCGCCTTCGGCGGGTGCGGGTAAATGACATCAATCTTTAAGACCTTCCCGGTTTCATCCACAACCGCCAGCTTACAGCCTGTCCGATAGGCAGGGTCTACACCTAAAACGATTTTTCCCTTTAAAGGCGGCTGGAGGAGAAGGTTTCTCAAATTCTCTGAGAATATATGAATAGCTTGGGTCTCCCCCTTTTCTGTCAACTCACTGCGGATTTCTCGCTCAATTGATGGCTGGATTAATCTTTTATAGCCGTCTTCGATTGCTTCCAATACAAATGAAGCTGCCGGTGAGTGCTCCTTTTTAACCCATTTTCTGGACAAATACGAGATGATAATATCTGGGTTAATTTTGATATACACTCTTAGAATGTCTTCTTTTTCACCGCGGTTTAAGGCAAGGATACGGTGAGGAACAATTTTATTTACAGGCTCTTCATATTCGTAGTACATTTCGTATACGTTTTTCTCGTCCTTTTCCGCTTCCTTTACAACAGAGACAACCGCACCGGATTTAAAGGTTTCCCGGCGGATCCATTTTCGGCCCTCCGCATCGTCAGACACCATTTCCGCAACAATATCCTTTGCGCCGGCTAGCGCCTCTTCAATTGTAAGAACTTCTTTTTCTTCTGATAAAAATTCCTTCGCCTTTTCTTCAACACTTTCTTTTGGGAATGTCAGCAGCCATTCCGCAAGCGGCTCTAAGCCTTTTTCTTTAGCTATTGTAGCCTTGGTTCGTCTCTTTTGTTTATAGGGACGGTATAGGTCTTCCACCTCTTGGAGCTTTTCAGCCTTTACGATGCTTTTTTGGAGTTCCTCGGTCAGCTTTCCTTGTTCCGCAATGATCCGGAGAACTTCTTCTTTTCTTTGCTCGAGGTTTTGTATGTATTGCCAGCGATCTAAAATATTTCGAATTTGCACCTCATCTAGGGCACCGGTCATTTCTTTACGATAGCGAGCGATGAATGGGACTGTATTTCCTTCATTCAGCAAGGAAATGACATTTTTCACTTGTTTATGGCTGATTGCCAATTCAGCTGAAATTTTTCCTAACAGCTGATCGTCTTTTATTACTGTTTCGGTCACTTAACTATTCCTCCATTCATTTTATATCCATTGTAGCAAATTAAAAGTGCCGTTTCATTATTAAGAGGCAGGGAGGAGCTCTCGTTACTGTCGGATATTATTGGCGGATAAGACCCACTTACTGTCGTATAGCCTCTCGTTACTGTCGCGACGCCAGCGGATAACTTCCTATTACTGTCGCATAACCAACTGTTACTGGCGGATAATCCTTTTTTCACTGTCGCCCATCCGACGTTACTGGAATTAAAAACAGAAAAGGCAAGCTTCTGTGAGCTTGCCTAAGCAATATGAGGGCAGAATTATGTACGAAAAAACGCTCCTTTTTCACAAAGAGCGTTTTAAGTTAAAATTCGATGAGACCAAGACTAACCTGCAAGGCTTCATCCACTTTTTCCATCATTTCGTCATCGAGATGGGTAATTTTATCGGTTAACCGCTGCTTATCAATTGTGCGAATCTGCTCTAACAGAATGACTGAGTCGCGTTCAAATCCGTAGCGCTTCGCATCAATTTCAACATGAGTAGGGAGCTTCGCTTTCTGAATTTGAGCTGTAATCGCTGCAACAATCACTGTGGGACTAAACCGATTCCCGATGTCGTTTTGGATGACTAGTACAGGGCGGACGCCGCCTTGTTCAGAACCAACAACTGGGGAAAGGTCCGCAAAATAAACGTCACCACGCTTGACAATCAAGGGATTATCCTCCGCTTACAAGACGTTCAACAGTATGCTCTGCCTCATATTCTGCTTGAAATGCTTCTGATGCAATTCGTAGATTAATCTTTGCCATTTCCATGTATCCACGTCTCATGGATTCGCGAATTTGTCTCGTTTTTCGTTCGCGTAAATACATTTTTGTTGCTTGGTAGATAAACTCACTGCGGTTTACATTTTCCTGTTTTACGAAGCCATCTAATTCAGTTAATAGATGCTGCGGTAATTTTACCAAGATTTCCGTAGTTGCGCTGGATTCAGACACCCAACATACACCTCCACCATCACTACACACCATTTTTTTATCTATACCATATTTTATAATATCACTAAAAGCCCCTCGTGCATAGACTAAATATGATTCCTATTGTATTATAAGCCAACTAAACAAGCTTTTATGCACAAATTACCGCAATATCATAAATATGTTTCCTATGCATGATTTACACCTATATCAGGTAATTTTTTATCTCGACAATTCTTTCATTTTTTTTATAGATGCGCGGCACCCTGCTCGCAATGATACAAGGTATCTCGTAGTTAATGGTGTCAAGCTTTGCGGCAATTTCATTAACCGAAATTAGCTGGTCACCATCGCTGCCAATTAACGTGACGGTTGTGCCAACAGGAAACTCAAAAGGAAGACGAATCATACACTGATCCATACATACCCTGCCGACGATTGGCACGCGAAGTCCAGCGATAAGGACCTCTTGCCCTTGAAGCCTGCGAATCCATCCATCTGCATACCCGATTGGCAAGGTGCCTATCCATTCTTCCTGCTCACTTTCATATGTGGCCCCGTAGCTTACCTTGTTGCCTTTTGGCAGCTTCTTAATATGGACAAGCTTTGTCTTTAACGAAAAAGCCTCTTTTAGTGAAAAGGGAATTTCCTGTTCCATTTCCGGGGATGGGGTTAACCCGTACATCACAATTCCAAGCCTGACAGCATTGAAATAGGCCTTTGGAAACCGGATAGCCGCTGCACTGTTGCTGGCATGAATATACTTTGGCCGTTCATCCAATGTGCCAATCAGTGTTTCGAACTTGCTTAGCTGCTCATTGAAATAAGCAGTTTCCAACTCATCAGCTGTTGCGAAATGCGTAAAAATCCCTTCAAACAAAAATCGACTATCAGCTGCAATGGTTTGTTCAACTGCTTTTAATTCTTCGACAGTGCGGACACCGATCCGTCCCATTCCTGTATCCAGTTTCACATGGACCTTTAGCTGCTCATCTCTATTCAACTGATGCTTTGCTTCCTCGAGCCATTCCTTTTGAAAAACAGTCAGGGTGATATTATTTTGAACAGCCACTGAGGCGTCACATGGACGAGAAGCTCCTAAAACAAGTATGGGTGCTATTATCCCTTTTTTTCGCAGTGCAATTGCTTCATCTATAAAGGCTACCGCCAAATAAACCGCCCCTGCATTCAGTGCCGTTTCAGCCACTTGGATATCCCCGTGGCCATAGGCATTTGCTTTCACAACGGCAAAAAGGTCCACCCCATCAGGCAGTTGTTTTTTGACAGCTATGACATTCTCTGCAACACAATCCAAATCTACTTCTACCCATGTATCCCGATAAAAAGAGTCTTGTTCTCCCATGATTCCACTTCCTAAAAACATTAATGTCAGTTTATTATAGCATATAAATGAAACCTCACTGATTGGCAAGTCCAAAGGTACAGTTCTGAGATTAGTTTAATTTATAATTCCCTATTAGCACAAAAAACAGGCCCCTAAGAGCCTGCTGGTGTAAATTATTGGTCCCAATCAGCGCCAGGCGGAACACCTTCGCAGCTTGAAACCTTATTTATTTTACCGCTTCCCCTTGAACGGACTTAGCGATCTCGACCATCTCTTCTTTCGTCAGGTTTTTCGAGGCAATCATATAATCGACTCCACCCTGTGACCAGGTAATTGAATGGTCAGTAACAGCCCCAATCGTAATGCCTAGGTCCACCAAATCACCTTCTACATAAGTTGGGGTAGTTGAGGCCACCTTCGATTTCACCTTTTCCTGAACAAGGGTGAATGATTTTTTACCGTCATAAGTGAGGACAACTCGTTTTCCATCCTCAATCTTGACTGATTTTTCTTCAATCAGTTTTGTACCTTTAATTTCATATGTCGGATACTTAACTGTAAAGGCCTTGTCTCCTCCATCTGCCATCGCCGGCATATTAAGTTCTGCACGGGTCATGTTCTTCTTCATATCGAAGTCGTCCTTGTCAAAGCTAGCGTTGAATTTAACCTTTGTAAATTCAACTGTTACAAGGGCATTTCGGTCAGGGTCCATCACTTTAACGACTGCTGGTGACAAATCCTTTTTATTCAGCTTAATTTCTTGGATTGGAAGCATACTATTATTTTGATAGCGGGTTTTAGTTTCAAAAATGTAGTGTTCTTTTGTAGCAGAAAACTTGGCATCTTTATCAGCCACAATGTCTTTAATTAATGATTCATAAAGATAAGCCTGGCTGCTGTTTTGCGGCCAATCGCTTTGGAAGCGGAAGCTCTTTTTCAAGGCAGGTGTTAACACAAATACGCCTTCATTATTTCTTAAAATCATTTGGCTCTGGTCTTTTTCCGCATTTTTTAGGTTAACACGGTAAAAATTTGGATCCATATGCCAGATTTCCACATTGTAAACCTGAGAATCCGACCCCATTTTGAGAGTCATTTTTGCTTCAGCTTTATAGCTTGATAAGTCCTTTTGCTTTCCATTTAAATCTTTTATCACATCATCCTGTGATTTAGACCCGCAGGCAGCGAGCATGAAGATTGCGATCAGCCCCGTGATGAGCAGCACTAACTTTTTCCTCATTCCTTCAACCCCTTCTTGTCTCATTTCAGTGTATTGAGAAGAGAAAGGCAGGGATCAGGCATGATAACCAAAATGACCAAGCTGACCTTGTCTCTCCTTTTTCCCTATGAATATATGAGACAACCTTGGGGAATATGCTAACGGGGCTGACATGCTTTTTTTATTTAGTTACCCTCTTCAATCACAACTTGGGCAACAGCGTAATCCCTACTATGGGAAATGGACAAATAGGCACATACTTCCGGCTTTATAATGACTGGTTTGCCCAACTCATCCGAACTAATTTCGATGTCCAAAAAGGAAAGGTCTTTACCAATCCCCGTTCCAATCGCTTTTGAAAAGGCCTCTTTTGCTGCAAATCTTCCAGCTAAAAATTCGACCTTTCGACGCTCTGCTAATTCTGAAAATCTTTGTTTTTCGCCCGCAGTCAAAACCCGGTCGATAAATTTGGGCTGCCGGCTGATGATCTCGTGAACTCTTGAAAGTTCAATAATATCAATACCAATTCCTTTAATCATCGCTAATCTTCCTTCTATTTCATTTCCTGTCAGCATAATAGTGTACAAGATAAAATAATAGTCTATGATGGTAGTAAGAGGTGGAAAATAATGTTTACTCGAACTGAAAGTCTTCGCGAGTTTCTTCGCTTTTATCCGGTGGTTTCTATTATAGTGGTCATTCATCTCATTCTTTTTATCTGTACCATTATACCAATATTCCCAAACTCCTGGTTTATTGAAACCCTCTCCGGGGTCAATCTTTACATTATGGAGGGCGAGTATTGGCGGCTGATTACACCGATCTTTATGCACAGTGGTTTCTCCCACATGCTGTTTAATAGTTTTGCCCTTGTTTTATTCGGACCAGGGTTGGAGCAAATGCTCGGCGGCACACGATTTTTAATTGTTTATTTGGTTTCCGGATTGGCCGCCAATGTTGCCACCTTGCTGCTTGAGGCGCTCACCTATACACATGTCGGATCAAGCGGGGCGATATTTGGGCTGTTCGGCTACTATTTGGCCCTTACTTTTTTCAAAAAAAATACACTTTCCAAAGCAAATTCGCAAATAATCATCTCACTTACAGTTATCAGCTTAGTAATGACATTTCTTGAACCTAACGTGAATATTACCGCCCATCTTTTTGGGCTGCTGGGCGGGCTCTTGCTTGGGGCAGTTTCACGTCAAAAGTAAATGAAAACTCGCCGATTGGCAAGTCCGATAGGACGAAGACAGAGGCGTAGTTGAATTTATGCGTTAGGAAGGTATAAATTTGGAAAAATTTATACTTTTCTATTAGCTAAATGAAAACTCGCCGATTGGCAAGTCCGTTAGGCCGGTTCATGAGGAGCAGTTGAATTTATACTTTCTTATTAGCCAAGAATAGACAAGGAAGCTTCAACTGCGCGCTGCCTCCCTGTTTTTCTGGTCCTTAGAGTACCAGCCGAAAATCTTCTCTGCCTCGTTTTTTTCCATATCGATAACTGTCCCGCCGGCACCGCCTAATCCTGATTTCACATTGGCCTCAACGGTCCCCAAATCTTTAATTCGTTGAAAGTAACTTTCCCTTATTTCCAGGCTTTGAATTTTGTTTTTCTTCATAAAGACAGTGGTGCGGTTGGTGGTCTGAAATCTAAGGGTCAGCTGTTGACCATCCAAACTCCAGCCTGCAGCTTTATACTTAAGTATGGCCCAAAATGTAAATAAGCCAATTAGGAACAGCGAAAAGAGACCCCACATTTTGAAAAAAAAGATGGCTGCCGCCGCAATTGGAACCGGAATGAACCAGCTGCGGAAGATATAACGCCTTAACGCCCGCTTCGGGACTGGAGTGAAGAACGTCGTGAAATGATACTCCGGTAAGTAAGGGCCTATTACGGAAGACAATTCCCTTACCTTCATGATTGGCAGCAGGATGACATTTGCGCCATCCTTGTTCTCAATGGATCCCCCGGCACTTTCGACATACACAGTTCCATAGCCAAGCAATTGCCTTATTGGATTTTCACTGATTCTTATAGCTTGAATCCGGTTTAAAGGAATGGTGATTTGTTTTTTCTCAAGAAACCCTTGTGAAATAACGAAGTCTTTTTTTGTTTTAACTACCGTGAAATTCGCATATTTCAGCATCGTCATCACTAAAGCAATCAGCCATGCCAGAAAAAAGCCGACGAAAACAAGGACGGCAATCAGAAGGAGATTGTGAACCGCCAAATCTTCCAACCCGCCAAAGATCTTTTTAAAAGGGATGAAATCATCAAACTGGGAAAGCAGTGCGAATAAAGCAGATATCACCACCCCGATGCCTCCTGATGTTAACGATAAGAGCAATAATTGCGGTGTGGTTATTTTAAAAATCGGCTTGACCGCTTGGCAGCTAGCTGCTTCCAAATCACCCATTTTTGCTGCTGCGACATACTCTTGAATAAGCTTTGCCTCTTCCTTGGTAATGGCTGAAAGAACAGCCTCCGCTTCCTCATCTCCACTTGAGCCGGCGGTTTCAATCTGTACCTTTACAAGCCCAAACAGCTGCTGCAAAATGCCTTCTGTCAAATCGATGCTTTGGATTCGTTCAAAGGGGATATAACGTTTTTTGCGAATGAAAATCCCGTATTCAATTCGAAGCTCATTATTTTCAAATCGATAAGTATATTTTAACCAAGAAATTAGCCCAGAGATAAAAGTGAAAATAACTACAACAAAGCCGATACCAAGTGTAATTAATAGAGATTCCTTGCCTTCTCGCCCTCCTGAAAAAAATATTGCAGCTAAAGGGATGAAAAGGTTCCTTAATCTTTTTCCGGAATTAATGACGCTGGCGATGGGGTGAAGCCGTTTTGGCTCAGACATCATCTTCTGCCACTCTTGCCAATTTTGAAATATATAGTCGTAATTCTTCCGCTTCACTTTCCTCCAGGGCAGGGATTTCATGAGCGGCAGCCGCCGTATGGACGATGACCGATGCCAGCTTATATTTTCTTAGAATTGGTCCCTGTACAGTATCGACGTGCTGAACACGAACCATCGGTACGAGCGTGCGACTAATGATAAAAATCCCTTTCAAGAGTTCAATTTCTTCTTCGCGGACCTCGTACCGCCAGCGTTTCCATCTGATTGATGGGAATAAGAAAATATGTAAATAGGTTAATATGATGGCAAGCGCTACAAGGATACCGGACACCCAATTTGGTCCGTCAAATATATGTATTATTATGATGGCCGTTACATCTATTGCCCACTCTATGGCTGCTTTTATAACACCAGAAATGCGCCATACTTTCAGGGCTCTTTCCGATATGCGTTTTTGCGGTTCTGTCTGCATCCTATTCCCCCTCCCTTTAATAAGACACTTTTCCCCTCCCATAAACCCTTCTAGCCGTATGATTCTCCAAAGAAGAAGATGGAAATCTCCCACATACAAGTATACAAAGAAACGAATGGAAGCTCTACTATTCCATCAGAAAACTTGACTGATCCAGCCTTTTTAGTCCGCTGACTCCTTGAAGATCCCGAGAAAGTTGAAAGAGGGCGGCATCCTTTTGCTTCGCTTCAATCATGCAATGAATCTCGGGAACAGTCCCCTCGACACCCCTAAGGAACCGAAGAAACATTTCTGGGTCAACATAATCCGCATGAGCACGAAAGTCACGTTCGGACCGCGGGCTAGAAATATGCATTTTTATTGGCAGGGGAGAGCCCTTCCAGGTCTCCACCACTCGCCCCCAATCCTCCTGCCAATTTTCGTCCTCATGATTAGCCAGATGATGGTGATAATCAAACACCATGGGAATGCCCAGTTTTTCACAAAGATATAAGGTCTCTTTAACGGTAAATGTCGTATCATCATTTTCCAACATAATCATTCTTTGAATGGAGGGTGAAATATAGGCCCAGTTATGAATAAATAACTCGAGAGCCTTTTCCTTATCATCATAGCCGCCTCCGACATGAAGGACACAGCGATGTTCTGTGTCGATTTCCATTCCCTTCAGCAGTGCTTTATGCATAATAAGCGTCCTCAATGAGTTTTTTAAAATTTCTTTATCCGGTGAATTAAGAACTACAAAATGGTCAGGATGGAAATCAATTCTTAAAGGATGCTTCTTGATATATTGCGCAAGTTCTTTAAGAGGCTCCTTTAATGGTTTTATATAATTCCAATCGAGTAGCTCCTCATGGTTGGCAAGTGGTATGAGCCGCGAGCTTAACCGAAAAAAGTGAACTTGATTGGCATCATTATGTTTTAGGAGGCGGAGGCAATTATGTAGATTCGATTCAGCGATTCTCTCGAGCTTACGAATAGCTGCATCCCTGTCGTTAATTTTGCTAAATTGCGCAAATGTCATTGTTTGCGATGGTGATGCATTTTGAAGTTCCACACTCATGGCTACATATCCAAGACGTATAATCATGTTAAATCCTCCAAATGGTATTTAACATGTAGTCTTCCCTTTTTGCAAATATAAAAAAGCATGGACACAGTCAGCATCCATGCTTTAATACTTTATCTTAATATGTTTTTGATTTTGGTTTGCCGCCGCCGGTTCTTCTTTCACTGCGAGGTTTTACTGGAGCCTTTTTTCTGCGATCAGAATTATAGTTCCGTGAATCGTCTCTTCTTCGGCGATCTCCTCCACGGTCATGTGGTCTTCTTTCCTTTTTCGACGGAAGCGGAGCCTCTTCAGTCAATCTAACTGGTGTTGTATCAGGCTCTTTTGTCAGCATTTTCAACACTGCTGCAACAACCGTTGAAGCATCATTAGCTTCCAGTAACTCTTCTGCTGCATTCTTATAATAATGAAGATTGTTGGATTCAATCGTCTGCAGGATTTTATCAACAACTGCCCGTTGCTGGCCTTCCAATGCCTCATCAAGGGTTGGCGGCTTCATACGTTCCATTTTGCGCTTCGTTGTTTTTTCCACCACAAATAAATATGGCTTTTCACGTGGTGTGATAAAAGTCATTGCTACACCCGTTTTGCCGGCACGACCTGTACGTCCGATGCGGTGTACATAGCTTTCCGGATCCTGCGGGATATCAAAGTTATAAACATGGGTAACTCCCGAAATATCAAGTCCCCTTGCCGCTACGTCAGTTGCAACAAGAACATCGATAGTACCTTCTTTAAACTTACGTAAAACAGAAAGGCGTTTCGCCTGGCTTAAATCACCATGAATGCCTTCTGCAGTATAGCCACGAAGGTTCAAGGCTTCGGATAACTCATCGACACGGCGCTTCGTCCGCCCAAACACAATCGCTAATTCCGGTGATTGGATATCAAGAAGTCTGGTTAAAACATCAAACTTATTCTTTTCCTGCACTTCAACATAGTATTGTTCAATCAATGGAACCGTCATTTCCTTCGTTTTCACACGGACAATCTGCGGGTCCTTCATAAACTTTTCAGCAATTCGTTGGATTGGCCCTGGCATGGTCGCAGAAAAAAGTAATGTTTGGCGCCCTTCTTCCGGAACTCCTGCAAGGATAGATTCAATATCCTCGATAAATCCCATGTTCAGCATTTCATCGGCTTCATCCAGAATTACTGTCTGAATTTGGTCAAGACGCATGGTTTTTCTGTTAATATGGTCAAGAATCCTGCCTGGTGTCCCAACAATGATATGCGGCGCTTTTTTTAATGAACGGATTTGCCGTCCAATATCCTGTCCGCCATAAATCGGCAGAACCCGGACTCTTTTACCTGCACCTATTTTATAAAGCTCTTCGGATACCTGGATAGCAAGCTCCCGAGTCGGGGCAATAATAATCCCTTGAATCGCTTCTTGTTTTGTATCAATTTTTTCAACTAATGGAATCCCAAAGGCTGCGGTTTTACCCGTGCCTGTCTGAGCCTGGCCAATTACGTCTTTATTTGCCAAGCTTAATGGAATTGTCTCTGCCTGAATAGGAGTGGCTTCTTCAAAACCCATTCTAAGGACGGCTTTTAACGTAGCCTGGCTAATGCCTAAATCTTCAAACTTCGTCAATGTATTCTCTCCTTCATCTATTTAACAATATTTTTAATATCTAAAGCTAAATCTATTCGCCCGATACCGATCAAGTAACATCTTTATTTTACCAAAAAAAAGACATTCCTCCCAAGGAGTATGCCCATTTTTCACCAATCTTTAGACACATTGCTACTAATGATAACATTATCAATAGTATTATGCAAATAAAGTTTGGAGGGTTCATGCCTTATCGTTTAAGAATTACTCAAAAAATTCAGCACCTGAGAAAAGAGAATATTCCGCTTTTCACAGTGGCAAATATGATGTTTGGAATCCCTTATAAAGGTAATCCTTTTTTCCTTTGCACCAATCGTTCGATATAAATATTCCGCGCTTTTAGGCGGGACAATCCCGTCGGATTCCCCTTGGGCGATAAAGGTCGGCACCGTTACCTGATTCAGCATCGGCCGGATGTAGGAAACAAGCCGGCGAAATTCCAGCGTGGCCGCAATTGGTGTCTCAGTTATTTTTCTTTTATAGCGCAGGAAAAGCTCATTATTGCGGATACTGCCGGTAAATATATCCTTAATAAACATCTTTACATCAGCCGCGAGTTGTTTTGGATGAATATAGTAGGCAGCGGCACTAAGTAAAACGAGCTTGTCCACGGGATAATGTGCTGCAAGAAAGCTGGCGATCAAGCCGCCCATGGAAAAACCAACGATATACACTTCATCGCAAATTTCCAGAAGGTCCTTCAATTCTTCCTCGGCATGGCGGATCCATTCCTGGTAATGAACTCCTTTTAAGCGAAGGACATCACCATGTCCAGGCAGCGTAGGAACACGAAAAACCCATTCCGTACGGTTTTTTAAATACTCCACCAAGGGCTCCACTTCATATGGGGCGCCCGTAAAACCATGAATGCACAAGCAGCCTATCATCCCTTTGTCACCTGCCCAATGGCCAAAAGCGGATTAACATCAGGTCTGCCAGAGACTCAAGTAACCGCTCAGCCAATCCTTATTTTTGCAGCGCCTTGACAACTTCCTCCAATTTCATTCCTCTTGATGCCTTAACAAGCACTAGCGTTTGCCCATTTACATATTTATCTAACGACTGAATTAATTCCTCTTTATCAAGAAAAGCAAATACTCTATCCTCACCCAATACATTTCTTGCCCCCGCTGCAATATGGCTGCCAAGTTGTCCATAGGTGAACAGGAGCTCAATTTTGTCAGCATTTAACCCTTCACCAATTTGCAAATGATACTGCTCCTCCTGCGGCCCAAGCTCGAGCATGTCGCCGAGAACAAGGATTTTCCGCTCATAGCCCTGAAGGTTGGACACTAATTCAATGGCCGCCATCATAGACGTAGGGCTGGCATTATAAGCATCGTTAATAATTTTTTCCCCACGCTTTCCTTCCACAAGCTCCATCCGCATATTCGTCAGTTTGGTTGTTTTTAAGCCCTCATTTATTTCTTCAAAGGAAACGGAAAAATATCGGGCAATCAGCATCGCCGCGAGTGCATTTAAAATATTGTGTGTCCCTAAAACCGGCAATTCAAAGGTTTTATCAGAAGCATTAATTTTGAAGCTATTCCCATGTTCAAGCTGTGTAATCTCAGTTGGAAATAAATCATTTGCATCACTTCTGCCGAAGGTTTGAACTTGAACATCTCCTTTAAATTGATGAATGCGCTCCATCAACAGCGGCTCATCACCATGGAGTACAGCCAGTCCGCCTTTCCGAAGCCCCTGAAGAATTTCAAGTTTGGCTTCAGCAATCCCTTCTCTTGATCCAAGGTCAAGCAGGTGGGATTCACCGATGTTAGTAATGACAACGGCATCAGGACAGGCCAGTTTGGTAAGGAATTCAATTTCCCCGCGGCCGCTCATGCCCATTTCCAGGACAGCTATCTCCGTATCCTCATTTAAGCCAAGCACTGTTAAAGGAAGACCGAGATGATTGTTGTAATTACCTTCCGTTTTTTGGACCTTATATTTATGTGACAATAAACTTGCGGTCATGTCCTTTGTTGTAGTTTTCCCATTACTTCCTGTAATTCCCACTACTTTAACAGACAATTCCTGCCGATATTTGCGCGCCAAATCCTGCAACGCCGCAAGGCTGTCATCAACAATCAAAAGCGGCAGCCCTTGCGGCGGATTCGGGATATCTTTTTGCCAAAGTGCAGCGCCGGCACCTTTCATGATGGCTTCTTCTACATATTTATGGCCGTCAACCTTCTCACCTTTAAATGGAACAAATAGGTTGCCAGGTTCAATTTTTCTGGAATCAATCGTTACACCTGCAATAACGATGTCAAGATATGACGTGATATCATTTTGCGCAGAGACCATTTCGGCAATCTGTTTTAACGATCGTTTAATCATGATTAACTCCTCCACATATGTCTAATTTATAAAAATGGACACGGCAAAAACAGCCGTGTCAAATGTTGTTTTTAGCCTAAGCTAGCGCTAGCGTTTTAATTTTTAAAAAGTATATTTAATCTGTTGCTTTTCGGCATGTCTTTCTTTGGCTAGGTCCACAAGCCGCTCAATTAATTGCGGATATTCTACTCCGGTGTGCTTCCAGAGCAGCGGGAACATGCTAAATGGCGTGAAGCCTGGCATCGTGTTCACCTCATTAATTAACACCTTGCCATCTTGTGTTAAAAAGAAGTCAGCCCGGACCAATCCTGAACAGTCAAGCGATTTAAAGGCACGGATTGCCATGTCTTTCATTTCTGCATATACATCCTCAGGTATCTCCGCCGGAATAATCAAGGCCGTTTCCCCATCTTCATATTTCGCCTTATAGTCATAAAAGTCCTTTTTCGGGACAATTTCTCCAGCAACGGAGCATTCTGGTGTATCATTGCCAAGAACAGCAATCTCTACTTCGCGGGCAGTGACACCCTCTTCAATAATGACTTTTCGGTCAAATTGGAATGCCTCTGAAAATGCAGTATCAAGCTCAGCTCGGTTGCGGCATTTGCTGATTCCGACACTCGAGCCCAGATTGGCCGGCTTTACGAAGCATGGATAGCCAAGCTCCTTCTCCACCTGTTCGTAAGCTTCCTCTTTGGCGGCGTGCCATTCACTCTTAATAAAAGAAACATAGTTTACCTGCCCAAGACCTGCTTGTGCAAATATATTTTTCATCACGACTTTATCCATCCCCGCTGCTGAAGCCAAAACACCGTTTCCGACATACGGCAGGTTAAGGATTTCCAATAACCCTTGAACGGTTCCGTCTTCCCCATTCGGTCCATGCAAAAGCGGAAAAATGACATCAAGCGAAGCGTTCTCTTGGTTCTCTGATTGGAATAGAGCAGGCGATAAAGCAGCCGGCACTTGACTGTCAGCGGAATATGCCAGTTCCTTTACTGTTTCAGCCGGTTCCGTTAGCTGTGGACCTTTAATCCAGCGGCCTTCAACATTTATATAAATTGGGTGAATTTCAAATTTTTCAAGATCTAATGCTTTCATAACAGCAAGAGCCGTTTGTAATGACACCTGATGCTCTGCGGATTTTCCTCCGTAAAGCAATCCTAATTTTGTTTTCATTTTGAAAACCTCCATCTATTCATTCACATTTTATTTTATCACTTTCTTTAATCAGAAAGGAAATTCGATATACCTATGTTTACTTGTTTTTAAAATTATATTATGAAGCCCATAGTTTGTTTGTTTCCTCTTGGTTTTCCCACGACAAAATGAGGCTGACTTATAGGTCAGCCTCAAACAACGTTAAGCTTCCATTCTTTTGTTTTTTTGTCAAAGATAATTTTTGCATGATAAGGTTTAGTCCTAATATATTGATATTCCTCATACATATCATCCATATTGGCATAGTCGCCGATCACCCAAATCGGAATTTCAATTCGGGTCCGCTGGGCGTCCGCATCCCTGAACGAAATGCAAATTCCTTCCTTGATGAACGGCGTCAAGGATAGGAGGATTTCCTTATTCACCGGCGTGTATGTCCGTTTTTTCCGGAGTCCAAGCAGCGATTTTTCCGGTTTTATTTCCCCAAGTTTATCGGAAATCACTTCACTTAATAAATGGAAAAAATCCTTGAAGCTTCGGTAATATGTTTTATTAAACCAACCGTCATCATGAGCTAAATAAACGAAACGGTTGCCCAATTTATTGTAGAACGGGATTTTTAAGTGTTGTTTATGGTGGCCTAAGTATAATAATTCCGCCATTTCCTGACCAGAAAGCTCATTTAAAACATCTTCTTCCTGAAAATCAATCCAGCAGAAATCTCCATAACCGTAAACATCATCCGCAGCCAATTTGTTTATTCCTTCTTCTGGACAGTACTCGAGCAGGGTGTGCATGTTAAAATCAGCATCATCATAGCGGTGCTTAAGTAACAGCAGGTGATTTAACGACCCGGAAAAAGCTGCCGCAAATTCGGCGAATTCAATCCCATAGGATAAAACATACTGGTCTGATTGATTTAAATGTAAATAAATAAGGTCCTGTATGTCTTGATGATGCTTTTTCAACGCCAAACTCCTCCGTTCAAACACGTTTTATATTTTATTAGTCGCAGTTTCCATGAAACTTCCAAATGCTTATAGACAATACTTCCTCATTTTATCAAAAAATAGGAAAAATAGCTTATTTCATTTCTTTTACAAAAAATAATATTTGATTAATGATTTAACCTAAAGGTATTACCGATAATGACGTATACTATGGATTAATCCTTTTGACTATTCTATGTTATCCCACCTTTTATAATTTATAGCTGTTTGGACTAAGGAAAGGAATGATCAACCTTGGTTAAAGATATGACGCATGAGGAAATTAGTTTATATATCATCAAAACATTAACTGAAAATAAGAAGGCGGAATTTGAAGCTGTTATTGATGAGCTTCAGCCTTACGATGTCGCAGCAATTTACAAGAGTTTGCCGAAAAAACATAAAGGACGGTTTCTTCTTTATTTAAAAAATGACCTTCTTGCCGACCTAATGGAAGAACTGGATAAATCCGAACAGCTTGAATTGCTGAATATGCTGGGGATTGAGAAATCCAGCAAGGTCCTGGATTTAATGGCCAATGATGATTTGGCCACGCTTCTGCATGAATTGTCCCCTGAAAAAATAAATTCCCTCCTTTCGGAAATGGATACAAAGGAATCTAATGCCGTCAAGGATATCATGAGTTATCCTCCTGAAACAGCTGGAAGAATCATGACGGAAAGGTTTGTTTGGATTCGCAACTATTATACTGTCAGGGAAGCAGTTGATAAGCTCAAATCCTTTGCGGAATTTGCGGAAACGCTGAATTATTTATATGTCATTGACGAAGATAGCAAGCTGGTTGGAGTTGTATCCTACCGCGATTTACTGCTGGCCGGTGAAGGAGACAGAATTGAAAACATTATGTTTGAACGAGTTATTTCTGTTACCGTTACAACAGACCAAGAAGAAGTTGCCAAGACCGTTGAACGCTACGACTTTATCTCCGTACCAGTTGTCGATGAGGAGCATGTGCTGCTTGGGATTATCACGGTTGATGACGTCATTGATGTCGTAATAAAAGAAGCAAATGAGGATATCGAGAAGCTGTCTGCTTCAGGTAAAGCGATCGACTTTGATACAAAAACGCTCGTTGCCGCAGCACGAAGGCTTCCGTGGCTTATCCTGCTTCTGTTCATTGGGCTTATTTCGGGAAGAATCATTTCAAGCTTTGAAGACACGTTGAAGCAGGTAGTTGCCCTTACCTTTTTCATGCCGATGATTGCCGGAATGACCGGAAACACCGGAACGCAATCACTTGCTGTCGTTGTCAGAGGACTTATCTCTCACGATATAGATAAAAAGGTCATCTTTCGTTTAATTTTGAGGGAGCTTGGAGTGGGAATATCCATCGGCGCAACGTGCGCGATATTAATTTCTATCATCGCCTATATTTGGCAGGGCAACCTGACGTTAGGATTTGTAGTCGGCAGCTCACTGTTTTTCACTCTAATTATCGGAACGCTTGCCGGGACCATCATTCCCATTATTCTTTACCGTATAAAAATTGACCCTGCAGTGGCCTCAGGGCCGCTGATAACCACCTTAAATGATATTTTTTCCTTACTCACTTATTTCGGAATTGCAACGATGTTTCTTCATTATTTAATGTGAGACTGAAACTTTTCCTTCGATAGAATCGTTAAATAGTATGACAGATTTTACCTGCGGTGTTGTAGGGTTACCATTTCTTTGTTAGTCTGATATAAATTGTTAAAAAATAAGGTGTGGTCTATGGATAAAGAGATGAAAAAAGCGGACCGTTTTGATTGGACATTAACATTATTATTATTTCTTTTCTTTCTTATCAGCTGTCTAGCAATTTACAGTGCCCAATCGACCGGGCAATACGGAGAACGGAATTTCCTGATCATGCAGGTCTTTTGGTATGTGGTCGGCGCTGCCATTGTTTTGGGGTCCATTCTTTTCGACAGCTATCAGTACCGCAAACTTGCCTGGGTTCTATATGGCTTTGGGATTTTCCTGCTAATCCTGTTAGCAATTGCCCCGCCAAGTATTGCACCCGAGCGGAACGGCTCAAAAAACTGGTTTGTGATTAAAGGGATTGGGACCATCCAGCCCTCAGAGTTCGTCAAAATCTTTTTAATCTTGACCTTAAGCCGGGCAGTTGCCGCTCATCATGAAAAATATCTAGAAAAAACACTGACAACCGACCTGCTGTTGTTGCTTAAGCTTGGCTTTATTACCATAGTGCCTCTTGGTTTAATCGTGGTAGAAGACTTAGGGACAGCCCTGGTCATCTTGGCGATTTTGAGTGGTGTTATCCTTGTTTCCGGCATTTCGTGGAAAATCATCTTGCCCATTTGCAGCGTTGGTGCATCTTTTGTTGCCCTAATCTTTTATCTTGTGTTAAATAAACCGGAAATTCTTGAAAAATATCTACATGTGGAAACCTATCAATTTAATCGAATATATTCCTGGCTTGACCCGGCTAATCATTCATCCGGTTCCAGCTTTCATCTGCTGCAATCATTAAAAGCAATCGGGTCGGGGCTTATTTACGGCAAAGGCTTTACCAATGGGGCGGTCTATGTCCCCGAGGCCCATACTGATTTTATTTTTAGTGTGATCGGCGAGGAATACGGCTTTGTCGGCGGCAGTGTTGTCATTGGACTTTACTTTTTGCTTATTTACCATTTAATTAAAACGGCGCTGGATACGAATGAGCCTTTCAATACCTATGTTTGCACGGGCATTATCTGTATGATTACCTTTCATGTGTTCCAAAATGTCGGCATGACGATTCAAGTGCTCCCGATTACCGGAATTCCCTTGCCCTTTATCAGCTACGGCGGCAGCTCGCTGATGGGGAATATGTTTGCGATGGGTCTTGTCTACAGCATCCGTTATCATCATCGAAACTATATGTTTTCTGCAGAAAAATCATTAAGTTCCTGATTTCTATGTGGCAGCGGCTATTAAGCTGCTTTTCTTTTTAAATGGAATGTCTCGATGAAAAAGACCATATATATTTCTTTATGTGACAAACTATTATAAACTAATAAAAGTGAGAATTTTATTACATATATGTAGGTGTGCTATGGAAAATTTTATTTTTTCAGTGTTGGATTTTTTATCGCAGTTAGGCTATTTCGGGATTGCATTAGGTTTAATGATAGAGGTTATCCCAAGCGAGCTTGTATTAGGATATGGAGGCTACATGATTTCGCTGGGGAAAATTAATTTTGTCGGTGCTGTCATTGCCGGAACCATCGGCGGAACGATTGCCCAGTTGTTTCTTTACTGGGCAGGCTATTATGGCGGCAGGCCCTTTTTGGAAAAATACGGGAAGTACATCCTGATTAAAAAGAAGCATATTGATGTGGCCGAACACTGGTTTGAGAAATATGGAGTAGGCGTCATTTTTACAGCCAGATTCATCCCTGTAGTTCGCCACGCGATTTCCATTCCAGCGGGAATTGCCAAAATGTCCGCGCTAAAGTTCACTCTTTATACCGTGGCGGCGATTATCCCGTGGACCATATTGTTTCTTGTATTGGGCAAGACATTGGGTGCAAACTGGTCGCATATTAAAGAAGCCGCTCAGCCATACGTCATGCCGCTCCTGATCGCAGCTATCGTATTAGGAGTCATTTACTTTTTAATTAAAAAGACGAAGAAAACCACCGACTAGAGTCAGTGGTTTTTGTGTGTGGGGGGGGGGAATCTTGTAGAAGGACCGGGTTGGCAGGTATTATTTGATATATATTCCCCTAATAGCTGGTACCTTATCTTTCGGGACGGTTTCTATTAGACATTTCAGCCGAGGCCCCCTCTCAAAATGTCTTTTATACGATTTCTATCAGACATTTCACACCTAGACTTCTCTCATAATGTCTTTTAGACGGCTTCTATTAGACACTTCACCCCTAGACTTCTCTCATAATGTCTTTTAGACGGCTTCTATTAGACACTTCACCCCTAGACTTCTCTCATAATGTCCTTTAGACGGCTTCTATTAGACATTTCAGCCGAGGCCCCCTCTCAAAATGTCCTTTATACGATTTCTATCAGACATTTCACACCTAGACTTCTCTCATAATGTCTTTTAGACGGCTTCTATTAGACACTTCACCCCTAAACTACTTCTAAAATATCTTTTAAACAGCCCTGCCATTTATTGTTACCCCTTAGGATAGAACTTGATTTGTCTACGAAACCACCTTCAACCCCACCGCAGCACTCAAAACCATGGCAATGAACACTAGTCTCTTCCATTCCCTCGACTCTCCATAAAAGAACATGCCTAATAGGGCCCCGCCTGATGCACCAATACCAGTCCAAATGGCGTAGGCTGTACCCATCGGTAATGTTTTCATCGCATTAGCGAGAAGTAAGAAACTGCCGCCGAAGCCAAGAACTAATAATACAAAGGATTCCCAGTTTCGATCCCTATGCACTTTGTTAATCATCACCACACCAAACATTTCACAAAAACCCGCTAACAACAGAGAAACCCAAGCCATCAGGAATCAGCCCCTTCCTCAGCAGTATCTTTCGTTACTAATTTCAATCCTACAACCCCTGCCAGCAGTACAAGTATTAAAAGGATTTTTACTATATTAAACGGTTCCCCAAAAAAGAGAATATCCGAAATAACCGTACCGGCTGTACCTAATCCTACAAAAACTGCATATACCGTACCTACAGGAAGTTTATTCCCTGCAGCGATTAAAGCATAGAAACTGATAATAATTGACACAACCGTACCGGCCCATTCCCAAACATTATCAGCATGCTTTAATCCTACCACCCAAAACACTTCGAAAAATGCCGCAAGAAACACCTTTACCCATTGTAAATTCATTTCATTCACTCCCTCCCCAAATTTCAGAACAAACAAAAAAAGCCCGGAGATAACTGTTTATCAGTATCTCCCAGGCTTTTATCCCTCCGTGTACACAGAAAAGCGAAAGCCCCTTGACCAGGGGCTGAAGCTGGACAGCTATCCACTCTGTGCGTTTTCTCTCGGACCAGACCAGCGCACGCAATGCGCCACGGAACCCTAGAAAACTTTTCAGCTATTTAATTCATACCGCCATTATAGCACAATTTATTTATGAAATAGTTAGCAGTTTCGGCCATTTTTATCTACAGCATCACCTTATGTGGCGCTTTTTCTTTCATTTTGCGGCCTTCGAGTTCAAGCAGCTGCTGTTTAATCGGGGTATTGCTGCCTGCGTAGCCGGTCAAGCTTCCGCTTTTACCGATTACTCGATGGCATGGGATAATGATGGGCAGCTGGTTCGCCCGGTTGGCTTGTCCAACGGCCCTGACCGCTTTTGGATTGCCAATCGTTTCAGCGACATCCGCATAACTGCGAACTTCGCCATAAGGAATCCTAAGCAGTGCATCCCAAACTTTCTTGCGAAATTCAGTCCCCTCGACGGAAAGCGGTAAGTCAAAATCACGGCGCTGGCCGCCAAAATATTCATCCAATTGCCGGACAGCTTCCTGGCAAAGGGCTGTATCCTCTTGTAAATCAGGGTTTTCTTCCAAAAATTTAGCCCAATCCTCTTCAAACAATTCAATTCTTTTCAGACCAGTTTCGTCTGCAATAACGCGCAATGTTCCAACAGGTGATTGATAGACAGCAAAGCCTAAACTCATTGTAATCGCTCCCGGACCTTGTATTTAACTTTATTATACAAAAAATAAAGAAGACTTGCCTAAGCAAATCTTCGATTCGGTTTTTCCTTATTCATTTTTTCCTTATATATGAAAAAGACATACAAGAGCATTGAAACGAATACAGAGAATGCCGCCGCTTTATAGATGCTGCTATAGCCCAATAGATGGCCGATTTGTCCAAACACCATTGCTCCTATACCGATTCCCAAATCAAAAAAGGAGAAAAAGGTGGCATTGGCCATCCCTCTGCGGTTAATGGGGGTCTTTTCAATAGACCACGCCTGCAGGGCAGGTTGAACGGTGCCAAAGCCAAGGCCGTACAGGCCTGCTGCAGCAAATAGAATAGCGCTGTTTGGGAGCCATGATAACAATAGCATCGCCGCTAAAATTAATAACGTCCCGGGAATAAATACTGCCTGATGCCCCTTTCGATCGTAAACTTGGCCTGCAAAGGTTCTCGTTATCATTAAGGCAATGGCATAAATCAGAAAATACCATTGAATTCCTTCAATCTGTTTTTGAGCTGTGTAAAGGGGCAGAAATGAGGCAATTCCACCAAAGGTTACGGTTATAAAGAACATAAGCATAGATGGCTTTAGTGCGCTTTTCTCATATAAGTCAAGCATCGTCTTTGTCTTTTCCTGCTTATGATCCACCTTTTTATAGGTAATTTTCGATGACAATAATAAGGCAATCAGTCCAAGGCCTGCACAAATCAGAAAGAATACTTTAAACGGCAATATGCCGGCTAAAACCAAACCGAGCGCAGGACCAAAGGCGAGTGCCAGATTCCCAGATAACCCATAAAAGCCCATCCCTTCACCGCGCCTTGATGCTGGTATTAAATCGGTGGCAATCGTTCCCGATGCAGTAGTGGAAAAACCCCAACCAACCCCTTGGACAACACGCATCATAAATAAGAAGACAATGCTTGTCAAAAAGCCGAAGGAACCTACTGACAGAACAAAAATGGACAACCCCAATAAGTATACGAAGCCTCTCCCTTTTGTCTCCAGTGATTGCCCGGCAAAAGGGCGGAGAAGCAGTGCAGAAAAGGTAAAAATACCAACAACGAAACCAATTAGCTGGTCATTGCCGCCCAGTTTTTCCACAAAAAGCGGAATCGTCGGCAAAGTCATTTGAAATCCAAGGAAGATAAAAAAATTAGCGAGTATGATAAGGACAAAATCCTTTGTCCAAATCCTTTCTTTCGGTCTTTCCTGCTGATTATCCATAAAGATTTTTAGACGTCCTCTCTTATTTCTATGTTTCCCTATATTTAACGAAAAATCGTTTCTACATAGTAAGCAGAAACGATTTTTCACTTTTTATTTATTTTACTTGAGCGGCCGCTTGAACAACTCGTTTCATCGCTGAAATTTGCCCTAAGTGCATTGATTCATGGAAGATGGCAAAGCTCGTCAGTTCGCCGTACGTTTCTTGGCCAAGAAATGGTGTTTTTAGTTTCTCTGTAAAACTTTCAACCGGAATTTTCTGGATTCGTTCAAACTGTTCCTTTAATTGAACCGTCAATTCCTGAACAGAAGGGACATCACCGTTCCAATCGGCCGGCTTTGTACCGTTGCCAAATAGTTCTAAATAATTGGCCGGTAAATTAGCTGACTTTTTTGGAAAACCAAACATAAATTGTTCTGCAACAGTTAACACATGACCCACATGCCAGTGGATTGTATTATTAAATCCCTCCGGCTGGATATCTACAATATTTTCATCCAGCGCCTCTATATTTTTTAATAAGTATTTCCTCGCTGTTGTAAAACCTTTTAATAATACCTCACTCATCCCTTAGCCCTCCAATCATTAATCTAATTTTTATTTTATCCCATTTTTAACCAATGGTTAAGCAAAATGCATTACATTTCTTCAGGAGCTTCAATTCCTAAGAGACGTAAGCCTTCTTTGAGAACGACTGTTACAGAGTAGACAAGTGCCAGGCGTGAGTTTTGTTCCTCGCTCTCTTCAAGTACTTTAACCTCTGCATAGTATTTATTGAAGACTTGGGCAAGGTCGACGATGTATTTTGCCACTTGCGATGGATCATAATTTTCGCAAGCACGCTTAATGGCGTTGGAGAACTCCATTAACATGCTGATGACCTTCCACTCGTTTTCCCATGTGGTCAGATAGACGGCTGCCGGTGCCGATTCCGCCTTCCATCCAGCTTTTCGTAATATTGAGCTAGCTCTTGCAAACGTATACTGAACATAAGGGCCGGTTTCCCCTTCGAAACGAAGCATTTCCTCTAAGGAGAATTCAATATCGTTCATCCGGTTGTTTTTTAGGTCATGGAAAATTACTGCGCCGACACCGACCTGTTGGGCCACTCCATCTTTGTCCGCCAGGTTTGGATTTTTTTCCTCAATATTTTGCCGAGCCATCGCGATAGATTCGTTCAAAACTTCCTCTAGGAGGACAACCTTTCCTTTACGGGTCGACATTTTCTTGCCGTCTTTTAGCATCATCCCAAATGGAATATGAACCATTTTATCAGCCCAATCGAAACCCGCTTTATTCAATACCGCAATCAGCTGTTTAAAATGAAGGCTTTGCTCATGGCCGACGACATATAAGGATTGAGTGAAGTCGTAATTTTCTTTCCGGTAGATAGCAGCCGCTAGGTCACGGGTGGCATACAGCGTCGCTCCGTCTGATTTTTTTATTAGGCAGGGAGGAAGCTCCTCTTTGGTCAGTTCGACAACCTGGGCCCGATCAGATTCTACGAGCAGCTGTTTTTCCTCAAGAAGCTGGACAACACGGTCCATTTTATCATTGTAAAAAGCTTCTCCGGCATAGGAATCAAATTCCACGTTCATAAGCTGATAAATTCTTGAGAACTCCTTTAAGGACTCATCACGGAACCATTGCCATAAGGAGCGCGCTTCTTGATCGCCATCTTCAAGCTTTTTAAACCAGCCGCGTCCTTCGTCTTCAAGAGCCGGATTCGTTTCCGCCTCTGCATGGAATTTAATATACAAGGCAAGCAGTTCCTTGATAGGATTTGCCTTGACCTTATTCTCTTCTCCCCAGCGTTTATAGGCGGAAATTAGCTTTCCAAACTGGGTGCCCCAGTCGCCAAGATGATTGATTTTGACTGGCTTGTAGCCGCATTTTTCTACAATTAAGGCAAGGGCATTTCCAATAACAGTCGAACGCAGATGTCCCATGGAAAATGGTTTGGCAATATTAGGAGATGACATATCAATGGTGACTTTCCCGCCCTGGCCAAAATCATGGGCACCATATTGGCCTTTTTCAGTAATAATGTTGTTAATGATTTGTTCGGAGACAAGCTTTTTATTTAAAAACACGTTAAGATAGGCTCCGACCACTTCTACTTTTGCAAAAGTGGGGGACTGGATTTTTTCACATAGCTCTTGAGCAATTATATTCGGTGCCTTATGCTTCAGTTTCGCAAGTGAGAAACATGGAAAGGCTAAATCCCCATGGTCCTGATTTTTTGGTTTTTCAATTAGCTGCTCGATATTCTGGGAGGCTAATTTGCCATCTAATTCTTGATGCAAGACATCTGCAAGCTCTTTCTTAAAATTCATTTCCATTGACCTCCTTGTTTTTTCTATAAATGCAAAAAACCCCCGTCTCTATAAAAGAGACGAGAGTTTAAAATTCCCGCGGTACCACTCTAATTGTTCATACTGAACCGGCTTTGATCTTTGTTAACGGAGGATTCTCCGGCACCCCCTACTATTTTCAAGGGCGCTTCTCCAAAGTGCGTTTCATTATCTGCTCCGTATCAGGCTTCCACCACCCCTGACTCGCTTGGACTACCGAGATAACTACTCTCTTTTTCACCGAATTTATTCGCTTAATTATTGGTTATTATACTGGAAAGAAACGGTTTTATCCAGTCTCTGCTGATGTTTTTGATTAATTTTTCCGTTATGGAAATTCTATTCATAAAGGAGGGATTTTCATGGCGAGAAGAAACAAAATACTTGTCCCAGAGGCGAGAGGCGGGTTAGATCTATTAAAGGCTAAGGTCGTTCAGGCACAGCGTCCTGAGGATGCCAAATTCGAAGCAGCTGAAGAAGTGGGCGTTCCCTTGTCAAAAGGCTACAATGGCAAGCTAACCTCGGAACAGGCCGGCAAGGTTGGCGGCAGGCTGGGAGGCAGCATGGTCCGCGAACTCGTCAAAATGGCCCAGCAAAACCTAAGCAAAAAATAACCCAAAGTAATAGCACTGGGGTCTGTCTCCCCAGTGCTTATCGCGTTACTTTCCGCTTGGAAGCCCCTTCAACAAAAACACCTTCATAATTTCCGCAATTTGCTCAGAGCTTAACGGTTCATGGTTTCTTTCCCAATCCGAGACTAAGGCGATATACATTTTTAGCAAAAGAAAACTTGTTATTTCCAAGTTCACCGCTGGAATTGCTCCCTTAGCAATAGCCGTTTCAATTTTCCCCTTTAAATAACCGATAATTTCGTCCTCCACATGCTGAAGCATTTCTGAAACCGCCAACGTGCCCATTTCCGCCTCCTCTTGGACCAATTTAATCATTAATTGGTGCCTAGAGCGGAATTCTAGTAATCGATAAAGGGCCTGATGGACATTTTCCGTAAAGGGCAATTCCGGGTTAATGACAGAATCCGCCTCTGCAATCATTTCCTTCACTAAAGAAGAAATGATTTCTTCGAATAACTCTTCTTTATTTTTAAAAAATGTATAAATGGTTCCCTTTCCAACATTGGCTAGTTTGGCTACTTGATCCATGGTCGTTGCTTTATAGCCAAACAAGGAAAACGACTTAGTTGCTGCCTCTACAATCATCCTTCTGCGATCAGGTGCCATAGCGCACATCCTTCTCATTGACTAATTTGGTTCTACGGTCAATTAATATAATTTTACTATAGCACAGCCTGAACTCGGTTTCAATTTTTTCTGGCAGTTTTCTGGAAAGGTGTCAATCCCAGAAAATATGCCGATAAAAAACCGAAGGCGGTTTGCCTCCGGTTTTAATCTTCGTCTTTTTCACTGGATGCCTTTGGACTTTTTAATCTTCCGGCATCCTTTAATGCTTTTTTTATTATCAGTTCAATCTGGGCGTTCACACTACGGAATTCATCCTCTGCCCATTTCTCCAAGGCATCATATAATTTCTGATCAACGCGCAGTAAAAATCGCTTCTTATCGGCCACATCATCACTACCTTAATAAATCGATCCTGTATTAATTACTGGCTGACTTCCCTTATCCGCAACGATAGCAACCATCAAATTATTCACCATTTGCGCCTTCTTTTCTTCATCCAATTCAACAATTCCTTCATCCTTTAGCTGATCAATTGCCGATTTGACCATGGATACGGCCCCTTCAACGATGACCTTTCTCGCCGCCAGCACCGCTTTCGCCTGCTGTCTTTGCAGCATAGCATGGGCAATTTCACTCGAATACGCCAGATGCATAATTCTTGCTTCAATGATTTCCACACCGGCCAATTCCAAGCGTTTCTGGAGGTCCTTAGTCAATTCATCACCAACCTCATCCGAGTGCTGCCTTAGGGATACCTCATAATCATTGTTAACATTATCGTATGGGTATTGGCTGGCGATATGGCGCAGACCTGTTTCACTTTGCGTATGCACAAACGTTTTGTAATTTTCAACATCAAAAACCGCTTTTGCTGAATCAAATACTTTGTAAACGACAACCGCAGCTATTTCGATAGGGTTTCCTTCCAAATCATTTACCTTTAATTTATCACTATTAAAGTTTATTACCCTCAGGGATACCGTTTTTCTAATCGTTAAAGGAACTGTTAACCAAAACCCTTCAAGTTTGATAACTCCAAGATAACGGCCAAATAATGTAAATACCTTTGCCTGATTCGGCTGAATGACGGTGAACCCGGAAAGCAAGAGAAACAACACCATAACACATATCACTGCGAGGACAAAAGACATGAGACTTTCCGTTAAGGTAAATTGCCTAAACGAGAAAACCGCTGCTGCCCCGATTAACAGGAACAATATTACCCCCAAAAATCCATTTATCCTAAACATATCTTTTTCTCTCATCCCAACCGCTCCCCTTTTTTAAAAATTTTTCCATCTATATCACTATGATATCATTTTAGTATCAATTAAGGAAGGGATATTCTCCTATATTTGTTGATTTTTTGGGTAACATTTTTATCAGCTTTATAGTATAATCCTTTTATCTGTCTATTCGGAGGTATTTTATAAAAATGTCTATATCGGAAATTAATATTAATGCGTTTAGAATGATTAATGATTTGGGGAAACACTACGATTTCTTGAATCCCCCTTTTATATTCATAGCTGAATATACGGTTTATGTTTTAGCTTTAGCATTGGTGATGTATTGGTTTACAGGCAGACGGCAAAACAGAATGATGGTGATTTGTTCCGTTTTCACTTTAATGTTTGCTGAAATTCTTGGGAAAGCGGCGGGACTGCTTCATTCCAATAATCAACCCTTTGCCGAACTGGATCATGTTAATAAACTAATAGAAAAAACAGTCGATAATTCCTTCCCAAGCGACCATACAATGCTGTTTTTCTCCTTATGTGTGACGTTCTGGCTTTTCAGAAAAGGCTGGAGCTTCTTATGGATACTGCTGGCTGTGCTTGTCGGCACTTCACGAATTTGGGTAGGCGTCCACTATCCGGCGGATGTCCTAGTGGGAGCTGTCTTTAGTATTATTTCAGCCCTTGTTGTCTATCGTATCGTCCCTAAGATTGAAGCTGTTCAAAAATTGGCCGGTTTACACAAGCAGCGCCCGAATCCAACAAACTATAAAAATTTTTAAAGTTAAAAACCGCTTGGCTAAGTCCAAGCGGTTTTATTTGTACTATACTATTCAATCGTTCGATTAAAGCGGCTAAGCTAATGTGCTTTACTATTCAATCGTTTAATTAATTTTTGTAATAGGAGGAAATTCAGTATTAAAGGGGTACTCCTTTTTTTATGATATACTATTCAATCGTTTAATTAAAAACAGTAGTATACTATTCAAACGTTTAATTAACTTAAACAACAATATCTGCTCTTTGTAATTGTCAATATTTTTTGAAGGTTAACAAAATATTCATTTGTTGGGGCGATGGTTTATGGATTTTTTTATAAAATGTTATAGAAAGGATGTGTTCACGTGAACCTAAAACCACTTAAGGAATCGAAAAAATTAAAAATCTATCGTTCTCTAAATACAAGGATGGAACTGTCGCCAGATGAAAGGTGGAATTACAAAAAATTGAAAAGCGGGTTCGAAGGTGAGGTTTTTTTTCAATCTTTAACGGACAAGCTTCAATGCGACTGCTATGTGTTAAACGATTTATTATTTGAATTAAATGGAACAATATTCCAAATCGATTCATTGATTATTTTCCAAGAGATTATCTCGTTGAATGAAGTTAAAAATTTTACAGGGGATTTTTTTTATGAAGATGGTAAGTTCTATGATTCTAATGGAAAAGAACGAAAAGACCCCATAGTCCAATTGGAAAAATGCGAGTCTATGTTTCGCCAATTGCTGCAAAAGCTTGGCTTTAAATTCATTGTAATCGGAAAAGTTGTCCACGTGAACCCCGAATTTACCCTTTACCAAGCTCCTCTGAAGGTACCCATCATTTTTCCAACCCAACTTAATTCTTATATGCATAAATTGGAAGCGTGCCCGGCTGCGTTGAATAGCAAACATCGGAAACTCGTCGAAAAATTACTATCGCTACAGCTTGCGGAAAACCCTTATGCCAAATTGCCTGACTATGATTATGGCAAGATGCGGAAAGGGCTCACATGCGGGGGGTGTTGCTCGTTTGGTGTTTCCGTTAAAGGCCAGCTTTGTGTTTGCGATGATTGTGGGCACGAGGAAAAGGTGGAAGCGGCGGTGCTGCGGCATGTGGAGGAGCTGCAGCTACTGTTTCCGGATTTAAAGATTACGACTAATTTGGTGTTTGAGTGGTGTGGCGGGGAGGTGGATAAGAAGAGGATCTTCAGGATTCTGGTAAAGAGTTTTGAAATGGTCGGGGACAGAAGATGGGTCCATTTTGTACAAAAAAAACATTAGTGGCGATTTTTAACGGGTTCGGTTTTGAAGTACAAAATTATAAATAACATAGCAATTAACAACAAAAATAAGCAATAAATCATCAAACAATTAGCAATTGAATTAGTATAGAAAAGAGCATTGGCTTTATGCAATGCTCTTTTTAATATTCAATCATTTAATTTTTTATATGTTTTAACCATTGGACCGAAATTGTTTCAACCCATTCTTTAAATGTATTACAATTGTTAATCTTGTAAAGTGTATACTCTGGATAGTTATCGTAAGGAGTAATGAAATCAAAAAAATGGTCAGAGGCATACATAAGAACTTCACTAGATTGAATATGGTACATCGTAACATTCCCATTCGCTTCGAAAGCAAATGATATATAATCATCGGGCTTTATTTTTACTTCTACTCCTTCTTCCTGACATATTTCATTAAATAAGTCTTCAAATCCGTTGAAACCAATTTGTGTATCTTCATAGGTTAAAGCGTTATTTAAATTCATCAGCCAAGTATCTTCAGGTTCATTCCATCTTTCAGTTATCCCACCAAAATTTTTTAATAAAAGGATATGGTCAGGATGAAGGGGCTTATCAACTTTTATTTTGGGTTCTAAACAAAGCCAACCAAATGACTGAGAAGCTAAATTTGTCCAACCATATAGTTCGTAATTTTGACCTTCGTATTTAATTTTTGTAATTCGTGCTTTTTTGAGTAATTTTGTTAAGGAAGGAAATTTGTCTTCAAATTCTTTAGAACAAATAAATGATTTTTTCTCAATTACTTCTATTTTTTCGTTATCGCTAAAAAACCAAGATATATCGGTCAAAAAGTCTGCCAAATCTTTATTCATACAATTCACCCACTATTATCTAAGATACAATACATCATTAATATTAAATTTTTTAGTTACAAGTCCTAGTCGCTGTGCAGGTGTAGCGATAGTTTCTGTTTTCCCTTCTTTTGTCTTATACGCTAAACAGAAATTGTAATATGTCCGAAGGATTGTTAAAGCCATTTGAGCATATTTAGGATTGAAATTAGAGTAAATATAGCTCTTACCATCGCCACGAGCGGTTGTCAGTGGTCGTTCTAAAATAGATAATCTTCTACGAATATGTTGGATAAATGTATTTGTGGCATTGTCATTTACATTTAAAATTAGTGTCGCAACATCTTTTGGTTCAAGAGAAGAGAGGTCTGTGGTGCAATCAACGGAACGATAACCTCTATCAGGTGTAGCTAAAGGGTGTTCAACTGGATTATCTGCATATTCGTTATGGGAACTTGTTCCATCAGAAACCTCTTTATGAAACCGATGTGTTTCAAATAAATCCGTTAAATAAAGGTATGCCAATTTCCGTAAAGAGTTTGTCCCTAAATCTCTTAAAGAACCCCATTCTAATAAATTCGCTTTGGCTTCTTTAAATTCCTCGTATGCTTTTTTACGAGATTTTGTTTTGTCCGTTTGGCATAAGAAGAGGTGCCCATCAGTCCGGCGAATTTCTTGTGAGAAAACACGATGGATTGAATTGATTAAAGACCTGTCTTCATCAGTTATAAAACGCCATTCTGAAGCCTTTACAAGCTGTTTAATCAGCCAAAAGTGAGCAGTGGTGGTATAAGCAGCCTGAACGTGTAATCCATCAATGTATTTCTCCCTATGTTCCATTTTAAGAAGTTCTCGATGATATTCCGATTGCGTTTGTGTATCACTTTTTGATGGTGGCTGCGGATAATGCGAATATTCATCAAAACGGGCGTGTTTCTTGGCGAATTCGCTTAAATGGTCTACTTTCAACAATACTGTATCAAGAGCGATGTCATTTAGGGTAATATCCCAATCATAAGCCACATCACATCTAAACACATACCTCGATAAAGCATCAGCAGTGACAACCACACTGGTAGGTAATTGGAGTTCTTCAATTCCATCAAATTGAGAACTTCCTTGTCCCTTTTTTCGAACATTGTTTAGATAGTAAGTCATCTTGTCGGTGTTTAGCCACATTTCCTTAAATTCTTTATTTTTTAAGGAGATAGTTTCGTGCTTTTCCAAAAACTCCAAACATCTTCGGTATAGGATTTCGAGCTTGTCATAATATGTTCCTCTGCCAATCTCTAAGATTTCACAAGTTCTACTTACAGGCGTTCGATTAAGCAGAAGTTTTGCGAACATCGGCATTATCTCACTACGCTTTTGATGGTAGGTAGATGATTGTCTTTGGTTCGGAAGAACATTGGTGAACTTCTTACACACCTTACATTGGTATCGTTGAGAGTTTGCGGTACTTTTCCCCCTCTTGTAAAAAGATTTTGGTTCTTTAAAAGGGGTTAAATCAGAAGCGTCACAACCATCCTTATGAAACTCATAGTCTGGCTCTATGTCCTGAACCGTTTGTATTCGGACCAATCGTTCAATTTCTTCAGCAACAGACCAATTTGAAATGGTCGTTGTACGAGTATTCAATACTAAGTTGCTTGTTGGATTTGTTGGGTCTGGATTGCATTTCAACATTCTATCCGTTCCTGATGCATCCAACTTGTATCGACTTGGCTTTCCTTTAACATCATCAAATTTCTTCTGTGGCAAACCATACCATTTACAAAAAGGGTTAAGGCAATGATTGTACTGAAATAGATGTGTTTGTCCATTCCAAGCAAATTTCACTGGCTCAAATAACAATTCTCTGTATTTCGTTCCAAATTGTTTTGGTGTCAGCTTGTCGTAATCCTTCAAACGGTTCGTTAGCTCATTATTTGATAAAGGAGAATGAACTGTAACTAAATTATCATCCTTTGTAGCTAACCGTTTTAACTTAGCCAATCACATTTTCCTCCAATACACCTTCTAATTCTAATTGCTTTATGATGCGGCGATTATTCCTTTTCTTTTCAATCCATTGAAGGAAGTCCTTGTCATCAAGGATGTTTAGGAGGAACTTATCGACTACTTCACTTTCACTATATTCCGTGTATTCAGCATAGTATTTAACAATGGCTCTGGTCCGTTCTGATAATAGCCAATCGACTTTTTCAGCATTCTTGTTTTTTGGTTTAATAAAGTTCATCCTTATTCACCTCGATAAATTGACCTATGTTTTAGCAATGTATTTAGAACTAATATTAGCACACAATTCGAACATATGACATTGAACATTGTCACTCTGTTAATTAGTATGCTAATTTTGGTGCTAATTTATACACAAATTACCAATAAACCTTATTAAATCAACAAAAACAATAGGTCCAAATCATATGCGATTTGGACCTAAAATATATATTCTAATTAAGTTTTTGTACTCTTAAACCGAACCCGTTAGGCGATTTTTATTTTGGTTTTTTTCTGAATAGGTATTTTTAATAAACTTGTATAAGTCAACAATCCCCTATTTTAGGGGATTTCGTTTAAAAATGCCTTCTATTAGACATTATCTCTTCTCACCTTTGCGTTTTGTCTTTTAGAGGGCTCCTATTAGACATTTCACTTCTGCTCCACTAGCGTTTTGTCTTTTAGAACCCTTCTATTAGACATTTCACTCCTGCTCCACTAGCGTTTTGTCTTTTAGAACCCTTCTATTAGACATTTCTCCTCTCGCCTCGGGCGGTTTGGGTCTTCATCAATCTTATGAAGGACATTACCCTCCTTTACTTGAGTCTTTATTGACCTAAAAAATAAAAAAACAGGCAGCCACTCCACACCAAGCGGCTGCCAAAAATACTCATAGATACAACCCCGCCAAAAAGATGCCCAAAGCCTTCTGATAAATTTCATCAAACTGCGAGAGCGGGAGCGGGTTCACCCCATGGCCAAGTTCGACGGTAAACCCTGGCCGTTGCCAATCCTGAATGAACCAGTCTTTGTAGCCGGCATAGCTCTCGAGGATTTTAACAGATTTATACCCGCTTACCCTGCTTAACTCATTGACCATACTCTCGGATTCTGGCGGCTCCAAGTTCTCAAAGCCCCAATAGATTTCCTCGCCCTGGGTATGAAAGGCAAAGACTCTGGCATAATCGCGTTCCCGGGTTAAGTCTGCCATCACGATAGCTTCCGGTTCTGACAACGGCTTTTCGCTGCCATAATCGCGCGGCCCCGGCTCTTTTGGATTCCGCTCCCGTTCCAGCTCCCAGCGCGCCGGGAATTGATCGTTCAAGTCTACGCCCCTAATATTCGCTTTCCAGTCCGTAAAGTCGGTATTTCCCTTATTTAGTTCAACGACTCTGTTTTTCCATGTAGCATTTTCCGGCGGTCCGTGCAATACAAGATCGACACCATCCGGATTGACCATCGGCACCACCGATAATGAAGTTTGCTGATACAGGCCGGACATCTCAAGGTCGCGGATCGGATTTTGATTAGTCAGTGACAACAGGTAATCATTTAAAAATGTCATTAACACCGCTGTCGTGATCCACTCATTGGCATGGAAGGATGCATTATAATGAATTCTCTTTGAACCATTTCCTATCCGCAGTTCAGATAACTCGTTTCCAAGAACAGACTTCCCGATTGAGTTCACCTGAAAAAATGGATAAACGTTCTGTAATTGCTCGATATCCTTCATCATTCGGCTGAAATCATAGGTTTGCTTGCCTTGGACCAATCTCCAGGTAATTCTAATTGGCACTTTAATCATTTGCCCAATTTGCAGCTGGTTTGGGTTAATATGCTGATTAACAAGTAATAATGCATCCACATCCAGATTCCGATGGCGGGCTAACGCCCATAAGGAATCCCCCTGTTGGACCTGGTAGTCCTGTGCGACAAAACCGGGAATCCGTATCGACTGGCCCGCAGATATTTTATTGGGGTCAATCCCCCGGTTTGAATCCAAGATAAGCTGTAAATCTAGATGAAACAATTGGCTGTAGTACCATAACGAGTCCCCACGCCTAACGATAATATCCATGTATGCCTCCTACAGCTAAAAATTGGTATCAATAAAAATGTATGCTGGCATTTCTGAAATATTAATTTGCACCAGCTATTTATGCACAGCAAGATGCGCGAAGTGAAAATGGTCAAAGGCGTGGAGACCATCTTCCCTGTTGGAAAAATATAAATCTTCGATATTAGCAGGAGCCAGGTTTTCATACAGGAGCATATTACAACCCTGCAGTTCGAGGTCCAGTTCCAACGGGTCAAAGCCTGTTTTCATTGGTTCTCCCGTTTGCGCGGTAATTTGCCGCATCTGAATTAGCCTTTTGGAGGCAAACAGGTCGTCAAACGCAGCATCATCCAGGTAATCGAATACGAAAGAAGTTCCATTAATGGACATACCTGAAATGGTCGTCAAGAGTTGAAAAAAGTCTTTTTTCTCGAGGTACATCACTACACCAAGCAAACTAAAAAAACTTAACTTTTGCGGATCATAGCCGGTTTTCTTAAGTTCATTCTGGAGTGAATTGTGTTTAAAATCTACGGGGACAAATTTTACGTTGGCTGGCAAGTCCATGCCTAGTTCTTGAAGCCGATTTTGTTTAAAAGCCTGGGTTGCGGGATGGTCGACTTCATAGATGGTGAAATCTTCGGGTATATCCATTTTCGACTGTCTTAACGAAAAGGTATCAAATCCGGCACCCAAAATCACATATTGCCGGACACCACGTTCAATTGCTGACATTAGCGCATCCTCTGCATATCTTGCCCTGCTGACCAATTGCGGAACAGTCTGATTATTCATGACCCAGGCTAATTTTTCCTCAAAGGTAGTCAATTTTGTTCCCGGATCAAAGAAAGCAATGGCGTTGGCCCAGTTGGAGGCAATCAATTGCTTTTCCTCCTCAAACAAAAGTGCATTGGCCATATTGTCTTGAAAAATTGGCTGGCTCGATTCTGCTGCATGGTAGCCTCTGGCAAAGCAGCTTACTAACGCGGTCAAACTTTCTTTTGCTTTTTCCAAATCAATTCCCCCTTCTTTTAAAAAAAGAAAAACTCCCAGCAAATAATCGCTAGGAGTTAATAGTAAGCTATCTATCATTTTACGTCAATCGGACAAATAAATATTATAACATAAAAATTTTTATTTGTCAATATCTATTTTATTTAAATTCAAATGGGGCTGACAAAGGTACATCGTCGAAAATCTTCCCTGGATTTAAGATATTGTTAGGGTCAACCATTGTTTTTATTCCCTTCATAATGGAAAGAGTGTCGCCGTGTTCCTCTTGAAGGAATTTCTTCTTGCCGAGTCCAATTCCGTGCTCACCTGTACAGGTTCCCCCTTTGGACAGGGCATACTGAACGATTTGCGTATGAACCTCCTCGACCTGTTTCATGTGCTCTTCATCCTGCGTGTCCACCGAAAAGACGGCATGGTAATTCCCATCGCCGACATGGCCGAAAATAACAGCATCAATTCCATACTGGTCAACAATTTTTCTAGTATGTTGCAGGGCATCGGAAAGCTCTGATAACGGTACGCATACATCCGTTACCATATGTCCCTTACCAGGATTCGCGGCGATGATGGCCAGAGCAGCCTGGTGGCGTGCCTCCCAAAGCTGTGCTCTTTTAATGGAATCGTTTTCGAATTCAAAGGTGACACATTGCTCATCCATGATAATTTCTTGGACGATTTCGAGGCTGTTCATGACTTCCGGTTCACTGCCGCTAAATTCCATAAACAGCGTCGGTTCCTCCCGATATGATGTATTTTTAAAAGCATTAACAGCTTCGATTGTTTTTTGATCAACGAGTTCAATCTTCCCCATCGGCAGGCCTGCTTTTAGAAGTACAGTGGCCGCTTTTCCAGCTGCTTCAATCGATGGGAAAGTTGCCTTGATATCAATGGTTGTCTCAGGGATGCCTTGCAGTTTCAGGATAATTTCTGTAAATACACCCAGGGTACCTTCCGAGCCCACAAATAAACCAGTTAAGTTGTATCCCGCCGATGATTTATAGGAGTATCCCCCAGTGTGAATGGTCGAGCCATCCGCCAAGACTAGCTCTAGTCCGAGAATCTGGTCCCGCATGACTCCATACTTAACTGTATTCGTCCCGCTCGCGTTGGTGGCCGTCATGCCGCCTATCGTCGCATCTGCTCCCGGGTCGACCGGAAAGAAGAGTCCATACTTTTTCAACGCTTGGTTTAGTTGATTTCTCGTAACCCCCGGCTGAACCGTGACAATAAAATCATCGGGGCGAACGGAGATAATTTCATTCATCATCGTAAAATCAAGACTAATGCCTCCATTTAAAGGGATGATATGCCCTTCAAGGCTCGATCCCGCCCCAAACGGAACAACAGCAACCTTATTTTCATTAGCAAACTGCATGATACGGCTGACCTCTTTCTTAGAAGACGGGAAAACCACCACATCAGGCATCCGCGGCGAGTGATACGATATCCCCTTACTATGCTGCTCCAACAGCGCCCCGTTCACACTAACCCGCTCAGCATCCCCAACAATCCTTAACAACTCATTATAAAGCCACACAACCTCGCCCCCTCACAAACTCATACATTCACTAATTCACAAACTTTCCACCCACGGCGGACAAATGTCCGCGCGCAGATCCTGACGCCATATTAATTCACCCTATCGAATTATCGCCCTTCCAGGATGAATAGTTCTGGATTTCTGATAAGGGCGCCAATTTCCTCCATAAATGCGTTGGCAGGGGCCCCGTCGATGACACGGTGGTCGAAGGTGATGGACATGCCCATGACTTGACCAATGACGATTTGGTCATCCTCGACGATTGGCTTTTTCTTGATGCTGTGTATACCCAATATGGCGACTTCTGGATAGTTGATGATTGGAGTGGCAAACCAGCCACCATTTCCGCCTGTACTTGAAATGGTAAATGTACTGCCCGAAAGCTCATGCGGTTTTAATTTTCTTTCTCTCGCCCGCTTTGATAGATCTTGAAGTTCTGCAGCTATTTCCAAAATCGTCTTTTGGTCAGCATGTTTGATGACCGGGACGAGCAAGCCGTCATCCGTAGCCACGGCAACCCCAATATGAATGTTTTTCTTATAGATAATTTCCAGCTTCTCATCGTCTACCGCTGCGTTAAAGATAGGATGCCGGCTCAGTGCCTTCGCGGCTGCCTTCACGAAAAATGGAAGATATGTAAGCTTGACCCCAGCCCCTTCTGCATGCGGCTCTAGCTGTTTCTTTAATTCAACCAGTTTGGTGACAACGACTTCGTCCATCCCGCTGCAGTGGATGGCTGTAGATTTCGAGATTTTCATGTTTTGGTAGATTTTTTTCCTTAATCCCCGGATTGGCGCCCTTACTTCCTCTTCCGGCCTTGCAGCTGTATCTCGTTCTGACGGAGACTTAAGTTGCACAGATACTGACACTGCCTCCCGCAACTCAAATGCGGCAACAGTCGCCGCTGCCTCCTTCTCCGCAAGCGTCTTGAAGTTCCTGACGTCCTCTTCCGTCACTTTTCCGCCCTTACCTGTTGGCAAGACCTCGGTAATATCGATACCTAGTTCCCTTGCCAGCTTTCTGACAGACGGCGCTGCAATAACACGTTTCTTTGGTGAAATACCCGCAGATTTCGGGTGTAAATCTTGTTGTGTAAATGAATTGTTTTGTGTGGAGACTTGTTTCGTGTGTTCAAATTGTGTGGATTCTCGGTGTATGGTATCTATCCCGTTTGAGCCCTGCTGGATGGATTCATGTTGTCCGGTCGTTTTACCAGCTGACACCAGCACTCCCGCTCCGGCCTTTACGTCCTCAAGAACTGTGAATAAAACTTCGCCGACCTTAACGACCTCTCCTGCTTCCGCGCCGAAGGATTGCACCACTCCTCCAACTGGTGACGAAATTTCCACTACAGCCTTATCGGTTTGCACCTCTACGATGTTCTCATTTTCTTTTACATAATCACCGGCTGCCTTAAACCACGTCAAAATTTCTGCTTCGTGTAAGCCTTCGCCAATATCAGGAAGACGGAATTCATAAGCCATATTTTTATGCCACTCCCATTTTTAAATAATTAATGTGCTAATACCTCTCTAATCCCTTGGCTGATTCTGTCTGCATTCGGAAGCCAGTCTTCTTCCACTGATGGCACCGGATAAGGTGTGTCAAAGGATGCTACCCTAAGAATTGGCGCCGACAGATGGAACAATGCCTTTTCGTTAATCATGGCGGAAATTTCGGCCCCTGGCCCGCCGGTTTTTACCGCTTCATGAACAATCAAAGCACGTCCAGTTTTTTGCACTGAAGCAATGATTGTTTCCTCATCAATCGGTGCAATCGTCCGCAGGTCGATCACCTCGATTGAAACAGACTCCTCCTCCCACTGTTCGACTACCTTACTAACAAGCGGGACGGTCTGCCCCCACGTAATCACCGTCAGGTCCTCGCCTTCTTTTACAACCCTGGCCTTGCCAATCTCAATCAAGTAGTCCTCTTCCGGCACCTCCTGCTTAAAGGCACGGTAAAGCTTCATTGGCTCCAAAAATAAAACAGGGTCATTATCGCGGATAGCTGCGGTTAACAGCCCTTTTGCATCGTAAGGAGAGCTAGGCATCACCACTTTCAGCCCCGGTGAATGCAAAAATAAACCTTCTAAACTATCAGAATGCAGCTCCGGAGTCTTGACTCCCCCGCCATACGGTGCTCGGACAACCATAGGCGCCCCCAGCACCCCGCCAGACCGGAAGCGGAGTCTAGCTGCCTGTGCTGCCATTTGATCCATCGTTTCATAAATAAACCCGAAGAACTGGATTTCCGCCACCGGCCGCAAGCCCCTTGCTGCCATGCCGACTGCCGTGCCGACGATAGCCGACTCCGCAATTGGCGTATCTACTACTCTATCTTCTCCAAAAATAGCCTGCAGGCCATCTGTTGCCCGGAACACACCGCCATTTTTCCCGATATCCTCACCCAGGCAGATAACCCGTGGGTCTCGTTCCATTTCCTTTTTCAAGGTAAAATTAATAGCCTCTATCATTGTCATTGCGGTCATTATTTCAAAACCCCCTCTGATGAAACAGATTGCTGCTGCTCAGTAAGCTGGCTCGTCTTTTTCTCGTAAACGATTTCAAAAATATCTTCTACTTTGCTTTTCGGAGTATCTGCAGCCAGTTCAAAGGCCTCTTTGACCTTTTGTTCCGCTAATTCAAATTCTCGCTGTTCCAGCACATCATTCCAGATTCCCTTTTCAACCAAAAATGCCTTTATTCGCTTGAGCGGATCCTTGGCAAGCCACTCTTCTACATCACTCTTATTCCGGTATTTTGTCGGATCGTCCGCTGTTGTATGCGGTCCCTGTCTGTATGTAACAGCTTCAATTAAAACAGGCTGTCCACTTCGTGCCCGTTCTAACGCCTGCTTCATAGTCGCATAAACCGCCAGGACATCGTTGCCATCTACCTGAATTCCGGTGATTCCATAGGCAATCGCCTTTTGGGCAATCGTCCCGCTTGCTGTTTGTTTTGATCTTGGAACACTGATGGCCCACTGGTTATTCTGAACGAAAAACACCATTGGAAGCTTGTAAACGCCGGCAAAATTGAGGGCCTCGTGGAAATCCCCTTCGGAGGTGCCGCCGTCACCGATATAGGTAACACTGACACTGTTTTCCCCTTGGTATTTACCTGCCCAAGCCCCGCCTACAGCATGAAGGCACTGCGCACCGATGATAATTTGTACTGGAAAAACATTTGCTCCTTCAGCATCAGTTCCCTTTAAATGCCCCATCGTATAAAGGAAAAAGTTTTTCATCGGGAACCCATGAACAAATAGCGCTGCCCCTTCCCGATAGCTTGGATAAATCCAATCCTGCTTCTCAAGTGCGAAAGCACTGCCAACTTGTGATGCTTCCTGCCCGCTTAACGGTGCATATGTACCAATTCTCCCCTGCCTCTGAAACTTTAAGGCTCTTTGGTCAAATACTCTTGCCTGTACCATCCATTTGTACATCGCAATTAACTCGTCATCACTTACCTCGGGCGCCCCGATCGTCAGCTTTCCGTTTTCATCCAAATACTGAACCCTGTTGACTGGCAATTCATTCGGTTCAATCCACATATAATTCCCTCCTTTTAAAAATCCCCCTAATTCCATCTGCTGGCATTTGCCCATGCTTGCGACTAGCATATATGCCCTATATATTTTTGTCAATATAGTTGTTAGAAGGTTCAGAAAATAAACTTATCTTTAAATAAGCAGAAGCACTGCTGTACTCCTGCCTAAATTGTTATTTATTTTGATTTAATTGTTTAATAAATTCCCTCATAAAGCCAGGCAGGTCTGGCCAGGCATGGCCGGAAACGAGATTTCCTTGAACATGGAGATGGTTTTGAATATAAGTCGCTCCTGCCGCTTCCACATCCGGTTTGCAGGCAATATAGGCAGTTAACTCGCGGCCTTCCATATACTGGCGTACAGTTGTTAGAACGAGACTAGCATGGCAAATGGCACCGACTGGTTTGTTTGCCTCAAAGAAATGGGCAACGATTCCCGGCACATTCTCATTTAAGCGAATATATTCCGGTGCCCTTCCTCCTGGAATAATCAGCCCGTCAAATTCCTCAGGATTTACATCCTCAAAAGCAGTTTGGGCTTCTATTAAGTATCCTTTGCTTTCCGTATAAGTATCCCAGCCGATAAAATCATGAACGACCGTCTGCAGCTTCTTTTTCGAAGGAGCTGCGATTTGCACTTCAAACCCTTCTTCCAAGCAGCGAAAATATGGATAATAGACCTCCAGCGCTTCTACAGCATCCCCTGCTAAAATCAGTACCTTTTTCGACATTGAAAATTCCTCCTCTCTAAAAATAGGGCCTTTGCCCTTTACTTATATATTCTGAATCTCAAATTCTATTTCCTTCCAATTCGATGTTTTTTAACAATTAAAAAGAGCAAGAGTTTGTTCACCTGCCCTGCTTTACACCTTTCCAACCATTCCCTTTCGCCGCCAATAAAAATAAAAAGCGCAGAATAGGATAAGTGCCAACAAAATAATGTAAATACTGTATTTAGATAAATATCTCTCAACCAAGATCCAGTCCTGCCCAAGTTTTTTTCCTAACGTAATGAATGTAAAAGTCCACAATAATGCACCGCTATAGGCATAAACGGTAAACTTTTTTAATGGATAACTGTTTATGGCGGCCACGTAAGCTACTAAGTGGCGGATTCCTGGAATAAAATAGCCGACCAATAAAAGAGGCGGGCCAAATTTTTCAAAAAGCCTTCTGGTTCGATTGATTTTGGTTTCAGTAATGTGTATTTTTGGACCATATTTCAATAACAGAGGAAGCCCGAATTTATATCCAATCAAGTAGCTTAGCGAAATTCCTCCTGCTGCACCGACGAAAGCGCAGATCAATGAGTTTAAGTAAACCATTTTTCCTTCATAGATGGTATAACCAACATAAGTTAAGAGAATCTCATCGGGTATTGGGAGCCCGATGATGCCGCCAATTAATGCGATAATGATGCCAAAATAGCCATAATGCATAAGCAGATAATCAATATGGTGCTCCACTCTCATCCCCTCCTATAGAAGGTAGATTTTAAAAAAATCAACATTCTTTATATTGATATTAAACCGCATAAATCATTCCTTTAGCAATTTCCTTTAATCACTTAATCAAACCCTGAATAGTTTTGCCAATATTTAGGGTACTCTATTTTTTAAAAAGAAGAAGGTGATGGATATGAACGTTTTCTACCATAATAGGCCATTATTTTTCAGGATATTACTTCTTTCCGTTACATTTGTGATGACTTTGTCCTTTACTCAATCTATTAATGGCCAAGAATTGAATCATATGAACTTACACTATGGTACGGACGTGAAGCAAACATTAGACATTTATGCACCAAGTGGTAAAGAGAGCATAAATCACCCGGTTATCATTTATGTTCATGGCGGCGGCTGGATGCGCGGTGATAAATCCAATGTATCGGATAAGCCTTCTTTTTTCACAAACAAGGGGTATGTATTCGTATCCGTTAATTATCGGCTCCATCCTCATGCAGCCTACCAAGACATGGCGAATGATATTTCCACCGCGGTAAAATGGGTTTACGACCGTGCTGACCAATATCATATTGATAAAACCCGGATTAATTTGATGGGTCACTCTGCAGGCGGTCATTTGGTCATGCTCATCGGTACAGACTATAGCTATTTACAGCATGCGGGGATACCAGCAAACACGGTACAATCCATTGTCGACCTAGATGGACCAATCGACTTAGTGAAGTTTCTCCCTAAAAATGAGCAATATAAAGAGGTTTTTGGACATGATCATCAAGCATGGGCAGAGGCATCCCCTGCTGCTAATGCAGGTAATCAACACTTGCCACCCATGTTGTTGGTTACCCAAAACAGAAATAATGTTTTCGATTTTATAGAAAAAACAAATAACGCCGGCAATACGGCAGATATGTTTGTAATTGATTCATTAACACATCGGGAGATTACTAAGCTGCTTGGTTCAAATAATAACTCGGCTGAAGCGATGAATTTGACTAAGGCAGTGGAGGATTTTCTGAAGAATTATAACTCAATGTAAGAGTGCTTTCGGATAAAAGGTAGGCTAAAGCTTACCTTTTCTTTGTTATTATTTACTCTTTTAGATATTGAGGCAGATGAATCGTCCCCACGTCTCAAAGATTTACATTGTCTTTACTTTAGATTTACATTCCCCTAATAAAGGATTAACAATTTGCAGGTATTCTTGAATGGGGGTGTATTATGAAAACGAAAGTACTTGTTGTCGATGATGAACAGTCTATTGTGACGCTTCTTCAATATAATCTGGAGCAGGCAGGTTTTGAAGTTATAACAGCGATGGATGGTGAAGAAGGAAAACTGTTAGCAGAACAGGAGTCTCCGGATATTATCGTTTTAGACGTAATGCTTCCAAAATTTGATGGAATGGATGTATGCAAACAGCTTCGTCTGGAAAACAACAAGACTCCTATTATCATGTTGACAGCAAAAGATGATGTATTCGATACAATCTTAGGGCTTGAGCTTGGCGCCGATGATTATATGGTAAAGCCATTCAGCCCGCGGGAAGTAATTGCCAGAGTAAAAGCGATCTTAAGAAGAATCCAGGCACAAGCGGAACAATCTTCCGAAAAGACTAATGAGGAGCGGCAGGAAATAGTAATAGGTAATCTAGTCATCCATCCTGAACGATATGAAGCCTACCTTCAGAAAAAACCGCTATATTTAACATTAAAGGAATTTGAATTGCTTCTATTTCTAGCCCAAAATAAGGGCCGGGTGTTAACCCGGGAACAGCTGCTCAGTGCTGTTTGGAATTATGACTTTGTAGGGGATACTAGAATTGTCGATGTAAACATCTCGCATTTACGAGAAAAAATAGAAGAGGATACAAAACGGCCAGTTTATATTAAAACGTTACGTGGACTGGGCTATAAACTTGAGGAGCATAAAGACGAATGACCATATTTAGGACAAGGGTAGTAATGGCATTAATTACCCTAATCAGCTTCGTATTAGTGGGTTTAGGAATATTGCTTGGCGAGCTGCTTAAAAGCTTCTATATAGAATCAATGAGCGATGGCCAAAAAATGAAAATCATATGGGGCATTGCCTTATTCCTTGTCATTGCCGTAGTGGTCATCATTTTTCTTGGAATAAGAATTACCTCAAAGTTTACAAAACCAATTGTTGAAGCAACAGATGTCGCTATTGAACTTGCCAAAGGAAATTACCGGGCAAGAACAAACGTAGATCGGCTGGACAAAATAGGTATGTTGGGCACATCCCTTAATAGACTTGCCCAAAACCTCCAAGAACTTGTTAAATCCCAAGAAATGCAACAGGAGCAGCTTAAGGTATTGATTGAAAATATGGGAGCGGGTTTGGTCCTAATTGATAGCAGGGGATACATTAATTTAATAAATAAAGGATTTATTGATATCTTTCAAGTAAGCCAAGCCGATTATTTAAATAAGCTTTATTACGAAGTCATCGATCAGGAAGAAATCCGTGATTTAGTGACCGAGGTTTTTCGGCTAGAACAAAAGGTCAGTAAACAATTACTCATTCCATTATTAATTGAAAGAAGATATTTTGTTGTATACGGCGTTCCCATTATTGGAACAAACCATGTTTGGAAAGGTGTTGTGCTCGTCTTTCATGATATTACAGAAATTAAAAAGCTCGAGCAAATGCGAAAAGACTTTGTGGCAAATGTTTCACACGAGTTAAAAACCCCGATTACCTCGATAAAAGGTTTTACTGAAACTCTCTTGGATGGTGCGATGAACAACCAAGGGACGTTAGAATCCTTCCTTTCCATTATTTTAAGGGAAAGTGAACGGCTCCAATCACTCGTACAAGACCTTTTAGATCTGTCAAAAATAGAGCAGCAAGGCTTCAGGTTAAACATACAGGAAATAGATTTATATAAGTTGCTTGAAGACGTCGTTACACTCCTTAAAGGGAAAGCAGAAGAAAAAAACATTAACCTAGAGCTTATTTGTCCAGAGGAACAAGTACAAATTAGTGCGGATTTAGATCGGCTAAAGCAAGTGTTTATCAATTTAATTGGCAATTCCATTACCTATACACCAAGCAATGGAAATGTAGGAGTAATCCTTCTGGATCACGGTGAATCTGTGCGTGTTCATGTTAAAGATACAGGCATAGGAATTAAAAAAGAAGAAATTCCCCGTATTTTCGAGCGGTTTTACCGTGTTGACCGTGCCAGAAGCCGGAACTCCGGCGGAACTGGGCTTGGCCTGGCCATCGTTAAACATTTAATCGAAGCCCATCATGGTCAAATCAGTGTAATAAGTACTCCTGGTGAAGGAAGCGAATTTATTATTGAACTAAAAAAATAATCGTTTTTTATTATTGCTGAAACAGTTCACTTTGCTGAACTGTTTTTTTCTATGGTTCCATTTGAGATAAGGTTTAACCTAATCTTTTCATTCCCTTTACAAAACTATAATACGTGCTTAACAAGTATTTTGTTTAATTGAATAGGAGAGTTTAACTTTTCTATTATACGAGGAGGGTCATACTAATGAAAAAGATGTACTTTGGAAAAAAATATCCTACTTTAGCTCTTGCTCTATCATTAACAGTTCCTGCCTTAACACCAGCTGCAGCTGCATCCAATGATCATGTAAAAATTGATTCTGTTAAGTTTAATGGAATGCCAGCACCTACTACTATTGATAAAATGGTAAAAACGTACACAGAAGCATCGGTAGATGTAAAATACAGCAATGGTGAAGTAAAGAACTTCCCGCTTACTTATCAGAAACTATTTAAATCTGAAGATAAAGTGGCTATCAATAAAGGCGAGCTGATTCCTGCTGGTACTCCGATTGATGTAAACGGAAATCCAATCATGGATACTAGTGTAGAAGGGCAGCAAACGTACTATGTATCCGATGCTCCCGATTCCAATAGTTTATTAAAGCCAATTGCTGGAAAGCAATATATGGTAACTCATTATGAATACCAAACGATTGATGCTGCTGGCAAATCCGCATACGGAATTGTTCCTGCATCTATGTCCCTGACAACTCTTGACCAAAATAATAAAACCGGTGAACTAACACAGAAACAGGTAAAGAAGATTGATTTTTCAAGCGTAAATGGTTTATGGATTCCTTGTAACGGTTCCCTTTCACCTTGGAATACCCATTTAGGTTCTGAGGAATATGAGCCGGATGCCCGCAGTTTTGAATTAGATTCAACATCCCCTGCCAGAACTCAAGTAGAAAGCTTTGCAAAGCTTTATTTCGGAGATGCTTCTAAAGCAAATCCATATTTCTATGGATTCATTCCTGAAATTACTGTAAACAAGGATGGTTCTACATCGGTCGAAAAACATTACAGTGCCGGACGTTTTTCGCACGAAATAATGAAGATGATGCCGGATAAGCGCACTGCCTTCTTCGGAGATGACGGATCCTATACGACGTTGTTTATGTATGTAGCAGATAAAACGAAGGATTTATCCGCTGGTACACTCTATGCAGCGAAATTCCACCAAACCGGTACTGAAAATGGCGGAGCAGGTGATTTGGAATGGATTAATCTTGGCCATTCAACGGATAAGGAAGTCAAAGCCATTATTGACAGCGGTGTTAAGTACAGTGATATTTTCGAAACATCTGATGTACCAAAAGAAGGCTTTAAAGCTGTTAAGCAATATTCATACGGGAAAACTGAATACTTGAAATTGAAACCTGGTATGGAAAAAGCTGCTGCGTTTCTAGAGTCCCGCCGTTATGCAGCAATGCTAGGAGCTACAACTGAGTTTAACAAAATGGAAGGCGTAACCCTAAACGAAAAGGACAAGAAAGTATACGTTGCGATTTCCGACCAAAGCAAAGGTATGGAGGCAAACTACACGGATCCGGCTGATGATATCCGTCTTCCAAAAATTAAATCTGGTGTTACCTATCAATTGGATTTAACAGCTGGACAAAAAGACAGTCAAGGCCAAAAGATAAACAGTGAGTATGTTGCGGCTAAAATGTCTGGGCTTATTGCCGGGAAGGACATGCCATCTGCAGATGCATATGGAAATACAGCAGATGTGAATTCAGTAGCCAATACAGATAATTTAAGTTATTCCGAAGCACTAAGAACATTGTTCATTGGTGAAGACAGCGGAATGCATACCAATAACTTCGTATGGGCCTATAATGTTGATACAAAGGAATTATCAAGAGTTTTATCAGTACCTGCAGGGGCTGAATCAACTGGTTTATTTGCAGCAGATAATCTAAAAGGACACTCATATATTATGAGCAATTTCCAACATCCTGGTGATGAATTAGATACGAAGAACATTACTGCCGTGGATAAAGCGGAATTAATAAAGGCAACGGAAAAAGAAATCGGTATTAATCGTACTGGTGGGGTTGGTTATATTTCCGGACTGCCTTCACTAGAAGATTTGAAAAAATGATTATGATTTATAAATAGTAAGGAATATTCTAAGGTTTAGACCCGGTAATCTATTGATTCCCGGGTTTTTTTACATAGTTAGATAACAACAACACACGCCAAAACTATTATTTTGTAGATAAACAATGTATTAATAGCGGTAATTAAAGAAGGACTACTAGGGATTTTGTTTCTCTGTTATCTGTGTATTCTTACTTCTCAGTAATGCCCGTTTATCCTTTGCCATTTCCTTTTCATTGCCAATCTGCCCCCCTTACAGTTACAGCAATCCTGAAAGCGATGAATGTAAGGGTGTTGATTGGTTTCATGCAGAGCATTGTTCTATGCGGAATGGAATGGAATCTCATTACCGCTTAAAAGTATTAAACTTTATGGTAGGCATAAAGGATTCACCAAGGCGAGGAACACCTCGGACCTATTTTTTATCCCCTTCTAGGTGAAGCCAGCTAATATATACAAAAGCATTGTTTGGGAAGTCTAATGGGTTCCGTTTTGAGGTGCTTTTCTAAATGCGTGCCAAAATGACAGTCGTATTGGCATCGTTATTGGTATTTGAAAAAGTAAAACTCTCTATAGTAATTGGCGAGTTTCATTATTAAGAATACAATTACCTTATTTATAAAAAATCTCACCTACTTGTGAAGCGGTTCACCGTAATGCATCAAAATGAGGTTCTTTTGGATTTTTGAGATAAAACACACTTCCTTTCCAATAAGATGTCTTTTTCCTTAATCGAGTAATCAGCAAAAGTAAAATAAGCGGGGATTTTTCGGTTGATTGCAGAATGGAGCTCGTTTTGGGGTTAATAAGGGGAGAACTTCCGATTATGCAAAGAAAACCTCCCATTTTCGATCTTTTCGAGTCAATAGGGGGAATCTCTCCGTCTCTATTTAAGCCTTTTTTATAATAGTTACTCATTAAGCGGAATTTTTCCGTCTATTTATCAGCTCGGGTACTTAACCCGATCCCCCACCGATAAGTGCGGACCCGCTTGATCCTAGATGCGGGAATCGGCAGCTTTTTATCGACTTATAGATCATTAAATAGATAAAAAGAGGTAAATGCTTGCGCACTTACCTTTTTTATCTACATTATAGATTTTTTTGTTTTCCTTCAGCGTCACGTTCTACTTTCATTTTCGTAACAGGAAGGTAACCTTGTTCTTTTAATAAAGTGGTTTGAACATCGTCACTCATTAGGTAGTCAAGGAATGCTTTGGCGATTTCAGTTGGCTCACCTTTAGTATAAGAGTGCTGGTATGCCCACACTGGGAATTTGCCAGATTGTACGTTTTCTGCAGTTGCTTCAACACCATCGATTGCAAGAGGAGTTACAGTGTCATCAGTGAAGTAAGAGAATGCAAGGTAACCAATAGCGCCGTCTGTTTCGTTAATAATCTTTTTAACCGTGTTTGAAGAATCCTCAGTCACGCCTTCTGCAGGAGTTGCGCCGTCAAGAGCAAACTTATTGAAAATGGCACGAGTACCTGAAGAGTCAGGACGGTTTACAAGAACGATTTTTTGATCTTCGCCGCCAAGTTCTTTCCAGTTTGTGATTTTACCAGTGAATACTTTAATTAAGTCATCTTTTTTAATATCTTTAATTCCAACATTAGGGTTAACAGCAGCAGTCATTCCTACAACAGCTACTTTATGGTCTTTAAGTTCGCTTGCTTGATCAGGAATTTTTTCTTCAGCAAATACATCCGAGTTACCAATTTGAACTGATCCTTCAGAAACTTGTGATAAGCCTGTACCAGAACCGCCCGCATTTACTTGAATATCAACCTTAGGATTTTCAGCCATAAATTCTTCTGCTGCCGCTGCTACTAATGGCTGCATGGCAGATGAACCAGAGATAACTAATGAACCTGAAAGTTCTTTCTTTTCCTCAGTTTTAGGTGTTTCTTTGCCAGTATTCCCCTCTGTCTTTTCTGTAGAAGCCACGCCCCCACATGCCGCCATGAATACCATTAATGCAGCAAATAATGTAAGAAGGCTTAGTTTTTTCAAGCTTTTCATTGAATTGGTTCCTCCTCAGGAAGTTTGATTATATTTATTTGCCTTACACATATTAAGATAGGACATTAGTATTAATCCAGTATAAATAGAATGTAAAAGTTATGTAAAAAATGGAGGGCGGTGTTCTTCTGTGTTCGAAATCCATCCCCATTTTCAACATGCTATGGCATAAAAAAAGACGACTCTTTTGCTTCAAAAACTGAAGCAAAAGAGCCGTCCCCATTCCCTACTCCACTGTTACCGACTTCGCGAGGTTGCGCGGTTTGTCGACGTCGCAGTCACGGTGAAGGGCTGCGTAGTAGGCAAGGATTTGTAATGGTATGACAGAGATAAGTGGTGTTAATAATTCGTGCACTTCCGGAATGACGAAGCTATCATCATCCATGTTGAGACCGTTCATTGAGATAATGCATGGGTTGGCGCCGCGGGCCACAACTTCCTTCACATTGCCGCGAATGCTTAAATTCACGCTTTCCTGTGTCGCAAGAGCAACGACCGGAGTACCTTCTTCGATTAAGGCAATCGTTCCATGCTTTAATTCTCCGCCGGCGAAGCCTTCTGCTTGAATATAGGAAATTTCCTTAAGCTTTAAGGCACCTTCTAGGCCGACATAAAAGTCGATTCCACGGCCAATGAAGAACGCATTCCGTGTAACTGAGAAAAACTCACGGGCAATCACTTCAAGTATTTCTTTTGAATCACATAGAACATCCATCGCATTTGCAACCAAGCCTAGCTCATGAATCAGGTCAAAGCCAACTTCTAAACCACGGCTCTTCGCTGTTACTTCAGCTAAAATTGCCAAAACAGCAAGCTGGGCTGTGTATGCCTTCGTAGATGCTACGGCGATTTCCGGGCCGGCATGCAACAATAAAGTATAATCTGCTTCACGTGATAATGTCGAACCAGGCACATTCGTAATCGTCAACGCTGGGTAGCCCATTTCTTTTACCTGAACCAACACGGCACGGCTGTCGGCAGTCTCACCGCTTTGTGAAATAAACACAAACAATGGCTTTTCAGATAAAAGCGGCATATTGTAGCCAAATTCACTGGAGATATGAACCTCGACCGGAATCTTAGCCATTTTTTCAATGAACTGCTTACCCACAAGTCCAGCATGATATGAAGTCCCTGCGGCAATGATATAAACTCGGTCCGCAGCATTTACAGCATCAATGATGTCGCGGTCAATCATAAGCTTGCCCTGCTCATCTTGATAATGTTGAATGATTTTACGAATAACAGCAGGCTGCTCATCAATTTCTTTCAACATATAGTGAGGGTATGTTCCCTTTTCAATATCGCTGGCATCAAGCTCGGCTGTGTATGGCGCACGGCTGATGACTTCTCCATCTAAGTTTTGAATGGTCACATCACTTTTTGTTACAATGACAATTTCCTTATCCATTAATTCAACAAACTGATCGGTTACTTGAAGCATTGCCATCGCATCGCTTGCGACCACATTGAAGCCGTCCCCTAGGCCGACAAGCAGCGGGCTCTTATTTTTTGCTACATAAATGATGTTGTTGTCTTCTGCATCCAAAAGCGCTAGAGCATACGAGCCATGCAAAAGTGCCAATGTTTTGCGGAAAGCCTCTAATACGCTCAGACCTTCATTCGCAAACTTCTCGACAAGCTGCACAATGACTTCTGTATCGGTTTCACTTTTGAAAGAAATATCCGCTAAATATTCGCGCTTTAGCAGATCATAGTTTTCGATGACGCCGTTGTGAACAAGCGTAAAGCGGCCGGATGCGCTTTGATGCGGGTGGGAATTCCCCCTGCTTGGAACCCCGTGTGTTGCCCAACGTGTATGGCCGATTCCCACGTGTGCCAATACATTTTCATCGACAATGCTGCGAAGGTCGGCGATGCGTCCTTTTTCCTTAAAAATTTGAATCCCGTCTTCGTTTTTAACAGCTATACCCGCTGAATCATAGCCTCTATATTCAAGCTTTTCTAAACCTTTTAGCAAAATTTCTTTCGAATCTAGATTTCCAATATATCCAACAATTCCGCACATATTTATTCTTTTCCTCCCTGATATAGGGGGCAAGAAGCTTTGGAGGCGTACCTGCCCCCTTATCTCTGTTTTTTTATAGGTATCTGTCTATACCTTTTTCAACATTATCTTAGTATGTGCATTTTCTCCCCTTTGTGCACCGAGTTGCCTCCGTGTTTTAAGGAAGAAATTGACGGTTGTGCATTTCAACCGGGAGGTATCCGCCGAACATTTCGATAATCCTCCACCTCGTCAACTAGCCAAACCCTCTTTCGGCTAGTTCTGGCGCTTTTGTAGAACAACTTTCCTGCCGCTGCCCCCCTTCCAATAACATTGCTTTTAGTAAACAAAGCAAGTTAATAGTACATGATACACATTGGTTCGTCAACTTAAAACTTTATGGCAAAATTTAAATCATACATAATAAAATATGCATAAGGGCTTAATAGGTTCCCTTATGCATATAACGACTTTTATTCTTCGTTTAAACCCATTTCTGCTTTAACAACAGAAGCAATGCGGTTTACATATTCTTCACAAAGCTCTTCTGAAGATGCTTCTGCCATCACGCGGACAAGCGGTTCTGTTCCTGACGGCCGGACAAGGATACGACCGTTTCCAGCCATTTCGCTTTCCACCTGTTCAATAATTTCTTTAACCTTTTCATTATCGGTTACATGGTGTTTATCTGTAACCCTGATATTGACAAGTTTTTGCGGGTACTTTTTCATTTCTGCCGCGAGTTCGGAAAGCTTCTTCTTAGTTGCTTTCATAATATTCACCAACTGCAGGCCTGTTAATAACCCATCACCAGTCGTATTATAGTCAAGGAAAATAATATGACCGGATTGCTCACCGCCGAGGTTATAGTTATTTTTCTTCATTTCCTCAACAACATAGCGGTCGCCCACTGCCGTAGGAACACTTTGAATGGCTTGACTTTCAACTGCTTTATAAAAACCAAGGTTGCTCATGACGGTTGAAACAATGGTATTATGCTTTAATCGGCCCTGTTCCTTTAGGTATTTTCCACAAATATAAAGGATATGGTCCCCATCAACGATGTTCCCATTTTCATCAATCGCAATTAAGCGGTCGCCGTCTCCGTCAAAGGCCAAACCAACATCTGCCCCTTTTTCCTTTACTAAAGCAGCCAGCGCTTCCGGATGTGTTGAACCTACGCCCGCATTAATATTTAAGCCATTGGGAGCTGCTCCCATCGTTGACAAATCCGCATCCAAATCTGCAAATAAGTGCATCGCAAGCGACGAGGTTGCCCCGTGGGCACAGTCCAATGCCACATGGATTCCGGAGAAGTCTTCATCCACCGTATTCTTTAAATATTGCAGGTATTTTTGGCCGCCTTCGAAATAGTCCATGACAAGACCAAGGTCGGCACCTGTCGGCCGCGGCAGCTGGTCCTCTGGCAGGTCCATTAAATCTTCAATTTCCAATTCCTGCTCATCAGAAAGCTTAAAACCGTCCGGACCGAAAAATTTAATCCCGTTATCTGCAACCGGATTATGAGAGGCAGAAATCATGACACCTGCCTGTGCTCCTAAAGCTTTAGTCAAATAGGCAACACCTGGTGTAGAAATAACACCAAGGCGCATGACTTCTGCTCCAATCGAAAGCAACCCGGCAACAAGCGCGCCTTCTAGCATATGCCCGGAAATCCGAGTATCACGTCCAATTAAAACCTTTGGACGGGCATGTTCCTTTGTCAACACATATCCGCCAAACCGGCCTAGTTTAAAGGCCAGCTCCGGAGTTAATTCGCTGTTTGCGACTCCACGTACTCCGTCGGTTCCAAAATATTTTCCCATTTCTTTATCCGCTCCTTCTATATCTATTGCTCCAAATTAAGCATTGTTTGTTATTGTTATTTTTGCTGTAGATTTATCAGGCTTATAATTAACATTCGGCGGGCCGTCAACATGAATATTCACTTCATGATTTCCTTCCGGAAGGCTGGAGAGATCAACATATGCGTTAAAATCATCCGGCCCTAGACCGCTTAAGGCAGTGCTTGGCCCATTTACGATTAAATTAATCACCTTGTTTCCCGGGTCGGTAATGTCCGCTATCAAATTGGGCCCCAAGCCTTTAATCTTAAGCGGAATTCCAGATACGGTTGTTTCCGCCTGCTTGCTAACCTTTACAGTGGCTTTTACCATTTGCGGGGTTACCTTTGAGATGCCATTTGAAATAATAACAGGCAAATCCAATGTCGTATTATCATTTATTTTACTAACATCCACTTCTACCCTGACATTCTCGGTATTTCTTAATATATCTTCATCACCCGTAATAACAGCCTCCGCTGTATCTAGGTCAATAGATTCTATTGTCACGCCGGATGGCGGAGAACCTTTTCTAACTATATTGATAGGTACCGTTTTTGCTGTTTCTTTGATTGGGAGTGTAACCTTAACTGTTTCCGGTTCCACCGTTACATCCAGTTTATTTAAATCCTTATCAAGAACCTGAATCCGAGCCGTTTTTGTCGTGGTTTCCTTCAGCTTTTCTTTTTCCTCAAGGACGGCCTTAACAAACGTAATTCGGTCGATTTCACTTTTAGCTCCTGTAATTTTTACTTTTTTCGGTTCCACTACTGGGGTTCCAGCAGCATATCCATCTTCTACTTGGCCCGGGTTAAACTCTGCCTCTACCTTAAATTCCTTTGTTATTTTTTCTTGTATAGTTACATAAACGGAGTTCGGCTTAATAGAAGCCTGCAATTTATCGGATAAATCCTTAACCTTCAGCTTCACCTTCTGCCGTCCTATTTTGGCATTGGTTAAATCCACATAAACCTCGAAGTTTCTTAATGCCTTGGCCGATTGAATATGGGTGATCGGCCCTTTGAGGCCTACATCGACTGTATATGGTATTCCCGTAACAACTAGATTTTCAGTATCATAATAAATCTTTACTGGAATATCTTTTATGGTCTCACTCGTTTTCTCTCCAGGCACATATACTTCTTTGCCGGCATGTGGAACCGAGGAGTATAACAAAACCGCCAATAAAAGTGCCAAGATTTTTATAAACCATCGAGTATCCATTAATTTATCCATTGCTTTTTCCCCTCCAGTTCCAACGAGCTGAAGAAGCTTGTTTTGTTTTGTGCTGATCCATCAGTTCATTTGTTAGTAATTCGCGAAATTCATCCGCTTTTAAATCACGGTGCAATTCGCCATTTTTGGTAAGCGAAATGGCGCCTGTTTCCTCTGATACGACAACCGTGATACTGTCCGTCACTTCGCTTATTCCTAAAGCCGCCCTATGCCGTGTTCCCAATTCTTTTGAAATAAAGGGGCTTTCCGATAAAGGCAGATAACACGCAGCTGCCGCCACATTATTTCTTTGGATAATGACTGCGCCGTCATGAAGCGGTGTATTCGGAATGAAGATATTGATTAGCAATTCGGAAGAAATTCTTGAATTTAATCCAATTCCGGTTTCTATGTAATCGCTCATCCCCGTTTCTCTTTCAATCGAAATTAGGGCTCCAATCCTCCGTTTCGCCATGTAATCTGTTGCTTTAATAATGGCTTCCACTGTTTTCTCCTGATCCTCATCTTCAGGATTATTTGACCTCGAAAAAAATCGGCCTCTTCCCAACTGTTCAAGGGCCCTTCTAAGCTCTGGCTGGAAAATAATGATAATGGCCAGAAATCCGTAGGTAATGACCTGCTCCATCATCCAACTCAAGGTGGTCAGCCCGAAAAAGTCACTGGCGACTTTCACAAGCAGAATAACAAAAATTCCTTTTAAAAGCTGAACCGCTTTGGTTCCTTTAATAATATTAATTAATTTATAAATGACATACCAGACAAGGACAATATCAATCGTACTCGATATATACTTCCAGAATGTCCAATCGGCAAACGGCATGGTTTTTCCTCCGTAAATTTGCTAGTAAAACAATATAACCAATATATTATATCACAAACTAAACTTGTACTTATTATATGTTACTGTTTAAAAAAAACAAATCACTCGATTTTGAGTGATTTGTTATTTATTTAGTTTCCGTCCGGTCAAAAACACCTACTACTTCTTTGGCTGTATTTTTCATCTGATACCAGATCCAATCAAACACTTCATTTACCACTTCAATATCGCCCGTAACATGGCCTGCAGAAGCAAGGTACTTTTCTCCATTGATGACGGTCGCATCTCCCTGGATTTCCCCCTCTATTCTGAGTGTTCCATTTCGGACAACAACGTCACCCTTGACGACTTCTCCCTTAGGGACAATGACCGTATTGTTTTTGACAATTAAATTTCGTTGTTTAGTCACAGAGAACTCCCGCTCATGATTCCAGGTTGACATCAGGCTGCCACCCATTAAGACAACAAATAGGGATGCAGCAGTCAAAATTGGGTGATTCTTAAACCAGCGTGTCATTAGTACCTTCTTCTTTTCCTTCGGCAGACGTGCCAAAACATTAGCTGTAAAATTGGCTGGTGCCTGCATATTTGAAACGCTTTTGACAAAAGCGATCGTTTTCTTCAGTTCGTTAAAAATCGTTTCACAGTCTTTGCAGTTTTGGAGGTGTAATCGTAGAACCTTCTCCTTCTCTGAATCAATTTCTTCGTCCAAGTATTCGTGCATGAGTTCGATGATATGGTCTGGACACATTTTTGTTTCACCTCTTTTTTTACACATACCTTAATTGTTGTTTTAGCGCTTCCCGTCCGCGGTGAATTCTTGTTTTGACCGTTCCAACCGGCAGGTCGAGAATTTCACTTATTTCATTTAAAGACAAATCCTCCATATATTTTAATACGATGGCTGACCGATATTTTTCAGGGAGTTTTAAAATTTCCTTTTGAACCGTCTCTTGCAGTTCCATGCTTTCTAATTCCTTTTCCGGCAGTTCGGTGTTAGATGGAATCTGCGAATACATCGACAGCCCTTCCGTTCCGGCCACCTCTGCATCTAAATAATGGTCCGGTTTCTTTTTACGCATCCGGTCGATACAAAGATTGGTGGCAATTCGAAAAAGCCACGTGGAGAACTTTAAATCTTGGTTAAAGGATTTTATATTCACATAGGCGCGGATGAAAGCTTCCTGTGCTGCATCCTCAGCCTCATGCCGGTTCCCAAGCATTCGAAAACAAAGCTGAAAAACACTGTTTTTATATATTTCAACAATTTCCCCAAATGCGTCTTGGTCGCCTTTAATGACTTGTTTTATTCTCTTTTTTACTATAGCTTCCATTAAATTACCTCAGCTCCAATGCTGCTACCCGATATACGTATCGTTAGCAAAAAGGTTTCGTTTTAGGTAAAAAAAGTTCTCAATATCTATAATTTTAACAAAAAATTACTAAAAATTGCTAAAAGAATTCATAGAGGTATTAATAGTAATGTTACATTGGAATTATGAACGTTTTGTGGAGGAATGATAAATGAATTGTAAAAATTCGTTCTTGCGTTATGAAAAAAGCAGCAGCTACCGGGGGTAGCTGCTGCTGCACCATTTTTAAAGAAGTTTTTCACCGAATAACGATCCCATCAATCCGACAGCGATGGAGGCGGTTTTATTTTTTTCGTCGAGAATTGGATTTACCTCAACAAATTCTGCGGAGGTAACTAATTTTGACTCCTCAAGCATTTCCATAGCAAGATGACTTTCGCGGTAGCTGATTCCACCCATTACTGGTGTCCCTACGCCTGGGCATTCGCTTGGATCTAGACCATCGAGGTCAAGAGATAAGTGGACACCATCTGTTCTTTCTTTGAGATAAGCGATTGTTTCTTCCATTACCTTTGCCATTCCCAGACGGTCAATTTCGTGCATGGTGTAAACCTTGATGCCTCTTTCTTTAATTAAAATCCGTTCTCCTTCATCAAGGGAGCGTGCTCCGATAATGACGACATTCTCAGGTTTCACCTTTGGTGCATAGCCGCCGATATTTGTTAATAATGGGTGGCCTAAGCCAATGCTGACTGCAAGAGGCATACCATGGATATTTCCGGATGGGCTTGTTTCAGCCGTATTTAGGTCACCGTGGGCATCGTACCAGATGACACCCAGGTTTTGATAATGCTTGGCCACACCGGCTAATGTGCCGATGGCAATGCTGTGATCGCCGCCAAGAACAAGCGGGAACCAGCCTTCATTAACGGCTTCGTCAACCTTTTCTGCAAGTAGAGCATTTTTTTCTGCAACCAGGTCTAAGTTTCTTAGATTGGATTCTTTATCGACGACAACCTCTGGTCTTCCAATTGGAATATCTCCCATGTCGTGAATTTCTGAAAATAGCGGCTTTAGGCGTTCGTTGATACCAGCATATCGAATGGCACTTGGTCCCATATCAACCCCGCGGCGCATTTGCCCAAGGTCCATTGGCATTCCAATAATCGAAAGTTTCTTTTTCATTATGTCTCCTCCTAATTGTCTATGCCTCTATTTTAACCGCTTTCATAATGATGACTCAACTCGACAGAAATTTGTATATATATGCGCTGGACGGGGCGGTGAGAGGTGCGGGTGGTGGAACCCTTTATAGAAAATTGGTTGAATAAAAAAGGGGGAACCTTTCTTTAAAATTGGCCTATTAGACAATTCAAGTACGATTGACGGTGGAATGTCCTCTAGACGGCTTCTATTGGACCAGTTCAAGTCCTGATTGATGGCAAAATGACCTTTACACGGCTTCTATTGGACAGTTCAGGATCTATTCGATAGAAAAATGTTCTTTAGACAGCTTCTATTTGACAATTTGAACCCCGATTAGAAGCGCAATGTCCTTTTTAACTGCTTTTATTGGACAATTTAGGCCGTGGTGATACTGAAATGTCCTTTAGGCAGCCCCTATTAGACAGTTCAAGCGCTAGTCGATGGAGAAATGTCTTTTAGACAAGTTATATGGAGAAAATAAAAAACCCGAGGATACAATATCCTCGGGTTTTTCGTAAGAGTTATGAGCCATGAAGGACTCGAACCTTCGACCCTCTGATTAAAAGTCAGATGCTCTACCAACTGAGCTAATGGCTCACTACAATGGCTGGGCTAGCAGGATTCGAACCTACGAATGACGGAGTCAAAGTCCGTTGCCTTACCGCTTGGCTATAGCCCAATAATGTGATACTTCTAGCTTGTCCAAATATCGAAAAGATATAAATGGTGGAGGGGGACGGATTCGAACCGCCGAACCCTGAGGGAGCGGATTTACAGTCCGCCGCGTTTAGCCACTTCGCTACCCCTCCACAAAAAGTGGTGCCGGCTAAAGGACTTGAACCCTCAACCTACTGATTACAAGTCAGTTGCTCTACCAATTGAGCTAAGCCGGCGTAATAATATGGTGGAGGATGACGGGATCGAACCGCCGACCCTCTGCTTGTAAGGCAGATGCTCTCCCAGCTGAGCTAATCCTCCAATAAGTGGTGACCCCTACGGGATTCGAACCCGTGTTACCGCCGTGAAAGGGCGGTGTCTTAACCGCTTGACCAAGGGGCCATATTATATAATAAAAATCAGGTAAGCTTCCAAGCGGGCTCGAACCGCTGACCTCTTCCTTACCATGGAAGTGCTCTACCTACTGAGCTATGGAAGCACAGCTATCTTTGTTGATAAAAATAAAATGGCTCCGCAGGTAGGACTCGAACCTACGACCGATCGGTTAACAGCCGATAGCTCTACCACTGAGCTACTGCGGAATAATGAAATGCCTGGCAGCGTCCTACTCTCACAGGGGCTTTCGCCCCAACTACCATCGGCGCTGAGAAGCTTAACTTCCGTGTTCGGGATGGGAACGGGTGTGACCTTCTCGCCATTGCCGCCAGACCATATATCAGACACTTTTTTATTATAATGCCTTTTTAATATTTTTCAAGAGGAAATTTCAAATTTTTTCATTCCCTCAAAACTAGATAATACAGAAGAAGTATGATAAGAACGAGTTCGCCAAATTACATTGTTCATTGTCTAGCTCCAGCGTCCAGCAACTAGTGTCCTTCGGTCTTTTCCCTACGATAAGTCAACATCGATTCGCTTGCGCTCATCGTGTTTCCTTTAGCTAATCAGAATTTATTACTAAATTCTGAACGCATAAGTTCAACTACGCCTCTGTCTGCGCCTAACGGCTTGCCAATCGGCGAGTTTACACTTATCTCAGTCAAAGCCCTCCAGGCCATACGTTGCTAACCGGCCGCTTCCGCTTTTCGATTTGGTTAAGTCCTCGATCGATTAGTATCAGTCAGCTCCACACGTCACCGCGCTTCCACCTCTGACCTATCAACCTGATCATCTTTCAGGGATCTTACTAGCTTGACGCTATGGGAAATCTCATCTCGAGGGGGGCTTCATGCTTAGATGCTTTCAGCACTTATCCCGTCCGCACATAGCTACCCAGCGATGCCTTTGGCAAGACAACTGGTACACCAGCGGTGCGTCCATCCCGGTCCTCTCGTACTAAGGACAGCTCCTCTCAAATTTCCTGCGCCCACGACGGATAGGGACCGAACTGTCTCACGACGTTCTGAACCCAGCTCGCGTACCGCTTTAATGGGCGAACAGCCCAACCCTTGGGACCGACTACAGCCCCAGGATGCGATGAGCCGACATCGAGGTGCCAAACCTCCCCGTCGATGTGGACTCTTGGGGGAGATAAGCCTGTTATCCCCAGGGTAGCTTTTATCCGTTGAGCGATGGCCCTTCCATGCGGAACCACCGGATCACTAAGCCCGACTTTCGTCCCTGCTCGA
>NZ_AP038276.1:37500-177500 GCF_055385255.1 Neobacillus sp. S1227 | reverse complement strand
AACCTATTCTGGATACACTGAAAAAGGAAAACGTGAAGTCGGCCACATTCTTTTTATCCGGTTCCTGGGCGGAACGACATCCAGATCTTGTCAGCCGGATTGTCAAGGACGGCTATGAAATTGGCCTGCTTGGATATAACTATGTGGACTATCAGGACGAAGAGGATGGGAAAATCAGCAAAGACATTTTAAAGGCCCAGGAGGTTTTTAAAAAGTTAAATGTAAAGGGGATTAAACTTCTAAGGGCTCCAACAGGACATTTTGATAAACGCACATTATCGATAGCAAAGCGTTACGGCTATACAGTCGTACATTGGCGTTTGGATTCAAAGGATTGGCAAAATCCAGGTGTAGCGAAGATTGTAGAAAATGTGAAGAATGCAGAAAAGGGTGATATTATTCTTCTGCATGCCTCCGATTCTGCCAAACAAACAGCAGAGGCTTTACCGCTGATCCTTCAAGACCTTAGGCAAAAAGGCCTGAAATTTGTAACCGTATCCGAAATGATTACAAACGGAGAAGTCCAATCAAAAGAAATAAAATAACCATAAAAAAACCGTCCGAAAAATCAAACGGACGGTTTTTTTGTTAACTTTTTATTTGCTTTATTTTTTCCATGATTATTGGTTGATTGGCTTATGCGTTGCTGACGTTCATGCTCTGACTTTGCATTTAATTTATGAAGAACCAGCAGCTGGTAGGCGTTACAGGCAAGCAACGCTGCCACCATTAAATAGACCCAGCTTTTTTCATTTTCCTGAAGGGCTGGCATCCACTCCACCAAAGTTACAACAACCATAAAGAAAAGAGCAGGAACAAACGCCTCGCGGTTCGTTTGTTTCATTTTATACCAGGCAGCAATTAATCCAACAGCCAATACAAAGACTGCCAACCCTACATAAGGAAGCAGCGAATCTCCCTCTTTTGCAAAATTGACATAGCGAAAATAAACTAAATCAAACAAGGCAAATAGAAGCAGAATGACCTGAACCCCATTCCAAAGAGTGACGGATTTAAATATACCTAATCCGAAGCGATGGACCGTTAAATAGGCAAAAAAGCCCATTTGGCTGATCAAGCTGAATAGAAAGCCCATAAATAGCAGCCATACCGCTGTGGAAACGATGTCGATTATTTGAAAATCAAAAAAATATGACTCAAATTCATTCCAGCGAACAATAAAACCCACAACAGCCGTCGTGATTCCGCCGACTAATAATGTGGTCATAAACAGTCTTACCCAGTTACGGCTTGTCACACTATTAACCCCCATAAAAAAATAATACATTCTGATTGTACCAAGCAAAATTTGAAAAATCCATAAAATGAGTGAACCGCGTATAATCTTTCGACATTTTCTTCATTATAAAATTAAGGATTCTTATGAAAGGAGCTTCAAAATGAGAGCAAAATTTACTGTGCTCCTCCTGCCTGTTTTTGTTTTTTTAACTAGCTGTTCCGATAGCAACGATCTTAGTGCCGGGGTACAGCCTGATTATGATCAGACCAAAAAAATGGTCGTGGATATTTTAAAGACGGATGATGGAAAGAAAGCAATCCAAGATGTCATGTCCGATGACAAAATGAAGGAAAAACTGGTGATGGACCAAAATGTCGTGGCTCAGACGATTGAACAAACATTAACCTCTGATAAAGCAACAGAGTTTTGGAAAAAAACCTTCAGCGACGCGAAATTTGCTCAAGGCGTTGCCAAGAACATGCGGGCAGAAAATGAAAAATTACTTAAGGATTTAATGAATGACCCTGAATATAGAGCCATGATGATCGAAGTGTTCAAGGAACCGGAAATTCAAAAGCAAATGGCCGATGCCCTGAAAACCAAGGAGTATCGTGAACAGCTTCAAAATGTAATAACTGAGACTATTGACAGCCCGCTTTATAAAGCAAAAATTCAGGAATTGCTTTTAAAAGCCGCTGAGCAGGCAAATACCAAAGAAACCTCTAAAGACAACAAAAGCGGCGGTGAGCAAGGTTCATAATTCCACTGCCCAAAATAAAAACCTCCTCCAAACGGAAGAGGTTTTATTTTGGCTGCCGCTCTTTTTTTACTCAAACACCTGTAAAACTGCAGATCCAAAAGATTATTTTCCAAGCCGGTCCGCGACTTTTTCGGCAATTTCCAAATAAATTTTTCCTAATTGATGGTCTTCCTGATAGATGGACGGCGCAAAATCTTCATCGTTCCAATCGGGCTGGTTAAGCGGCAAACGTCCAAGAACTTCCGTATTTAGCTCGTCAGCTAACTTATCTCCGCCGCCCCGGCCAAACACATATTCCTTTTCACCTGTCAGCTTGCTTTCAAAATAAGCCATGTTCTCAATAACCCCAAGCACTTCATGATCAGTTTTCATCGCCATCGCGCCTGCGCGGGCAGCTACAAAGGCTGCTGTTGGATGCGGGGTGGTAACGATAATTTCTTTACATGCCGGCAGCATGCTATGAACATCTAAGGCAACGTCGCCTGTTCCTGGCGGTAAGTCCAGAAGTAAATAATCAATGTCGCCCCACTCCACTTCATTAAAGAAGCTGTTCAACATTTTTCCTAGCATTGGTCCGCGCCAAATAATCGGTGAATTATCCTCAACAAAGAAGCCCATTGAAATAACCTGAACACCAAAACGCTCAACTGGAATAATCTTTTCCCCGCGGACAACCGGCCGTTTCGTAATGCCCATCATATCCGGTACACTGAAACCATAAATGTCGGCATCAATTAGCCCGACCTTTTTACCTAAGCGCGCCAGAGCAACAGCGAGGTTAACAGATACGGTCGATTTTCCTACTCCGCCTTTTCCACTGGCAATTGCAATAAAGGTAGTGGACAGGGAATTAAGGAGATTCTTTTCCTTTTCTGGTTCAGCGTGACGATTGGCAGCAAGCACTTCTTCAGGAAGCTGGCTAAAGCGGATTCCAACTGTCGCGGCACCTGCCTCCTTCAACAAGTTCACAATTTGCGTTTGCAGCTGCAGTTGCTCACTTGTCCCTGTTCTAGCAATCGCTACTTTGACACTGACATGGTTTTTTTCTTCTTTAATTTTTATTTCTTCAATAGCATTTAATTCTGCTAAAGTTTTATGTAAAAATGGCTCTTTGAGGCTGCCAACAACCTCGCGGATTCTTGCTTCATTTAACATTAAAAAACACCTCACCAATTGAATTCATTTCCATCTAATAGTATATCATAACTATGGCTATATACAGTTAATTGAATCACACATTAAAACCACCGCCATAGGAATAACCTCAAATAAATGTAAACTCGCCGATTGGCGAGTCCATTAGGGCGGTTTATGAGGGGTAGTTGAATTTATGCATTAAGAAAGTGTAAAATTCGGGGAACTTTATACTTTCTTATTAGCTAAAAAGAGAAGGTGTTAATTCCTGCCTTCCCTTAATCTGTTTCTTTTAATTCCTTTTCATTCGTGAAATATCTTATGATCCCTTTATATATAGAGGCTGCAACCTTCTCTTGATAATCCTCACTCTTTAACCTTGCCTTTTCAGCAGGATTGGAGAGAAAACCAACCTCGACCAGAACCCCCGGTTTTTTTGAATGTTTTAAAATATAAACCCCACCTATTGGCTTGGCTTTTCGGTTAGTATTTTCTAAGTTTTCCCTGAGCTCCTCTTGAATAAATTTGGCTGCCCTGGCGTTTTCCTTAAAATGAGGGGCGTAAAAGGTTTGGGCCCCGCTCCATCTTGACGAAGGTATGGCATTTAAGTGAATGCTGACAAAGAAGTCATTATCCTTTTCATTAATCATCTTTAATCTGTTTTTCAGATCCTCTACTTTTCTCCTGCTGTAGCCCCTAGTATCAGCATCAGCCAAATCGGTATCGGTTTCTCTTGTCATCACAACAAGTGCACCCTGCTGCTGTAGATAATCTCTGACCTTTAAAGTGATGTTAAGAGCAATGTCTTTTTCAAGAGTCTCACCAGTACCGGCCCCTCCATCCGGGCCGCCGTGGCCGGCATCCAGCAGAATAATTTTTCCAGAAAGCGGAAGACTCCATTCTTTCCAGGAATCATCCTCGGCAAAATCATACTGTAAAATTAGAAATAGTGCTAATAAGCCAACTGAAAAAAAAATGATTTTTATTCTTTTTGTTACCAACCAAATCATTCCTTCCCGCTCGTCCCTTGTTCAATAATTTATATGGGACAAGGCGGGACTTTAGAACAGGAATGAAGGCATTGAATTAATGGAGCCGAAGCTTATGGCGTCTTTGCCCTTTTTCATAGCCCTCTCTCCACCAGACATGGACATATTGTTCACAGTTATAATAAAGCGATTCACTCATGACGCCCTCTTCACCATTTCCCCAATAAAGTAGGAAATTAAATAACGTATCAATTAAATGTTTTTCCTCATTAAAGCAGCGCATTCTTACCTGTTCCATATTTTCCCCATGGTAGCCAAATTTGCTAAATTTAGCCCCCAATAGATAAGCTTCAAGGGCAATATCATAACAGGCCTCTTCCACCCCAGAATTCATAATCAGGCTTGAGGCAATCTTGGTCGATCCAAAATATTGCCTCACTCTTTCTTTTAATGTATGAATGGATAAGTCCCGAAGCACGGACCGTTCGTATTTAATCTGCTTTTCACGTCTTTTTTCTTTAAAGGTTGTAATCACAGTCACTTCTTTTCACCTCTTAAAACTATTCTTTATCTGCTCTCTTGAAGAAATACAAAGACATGACTGATTTCCATTGCCAATTTTTATCCCTCGGCAGTTTTTCTCAGCCAAAAGTTGTAGAAGAAATTCAAGCTTTTTTCTGAAGGAAGATTTGGCAGAAATCGATAAGCTTATAACATCAAGAATGAAGGAGAGATACGGATAATGAAAAATAAAGTAGTCATGATTACGGGCGCTTCTAAAGGGTTAGGGCGGGCATTAACATTGGCTTTTGCCGAAAAAGGGGCAAAACTGGCTATTTGCTCAAGAACAACGGATAGCTTAAACATAGTAAAAGAGGAAGCTGAGAAGTTGGGGGCTAAGGTGCTGGCTGTTACCGCTGATATATCCAAACCTCGTGATGTGGAGCGGTTTATTTCGCTGGCTGAGGAAGAATTTTGCCAGATCGATGTGCTGATCAATAACGCTTCCATGCTGGGACCAAGTCCAATGCCGCTCTTGCTTGATTATCCGGAAGAGGACTTTGCAGAAGTTTTACGGGTAAACGTGCTTTCAACATTTACAGTGATAAGAAGAGTGATACCTGGAATGCTGGAACGTGATTCTGGTTCAATCATAAATGTGACATCTGAAGCGGGCCACGTCGGCTACGCAGGATGGGGAGCATACGGAATTTCTAAATTTGCAGTTGAAGGCCTAACACAAACATGGGCAGATGAGTTAAGCGAAACAAATATCCGGATCAACATGGTGGATCCAGGAGAAATGGATACCGACATGCATCAGTTGGCCGTTCCAAATTGCGATTACCCGCTGGCAAAACCGGAGGATGTCGTGGACATATTTTTATACCTTGCTTCCGATAAGTCTGTAGGTGTTACCGGCAAACGGTTTGAAGCACAGTCAAAGGAGGGATTGTAAATGCCGGCAAAAGAGTTCGATTTCTATCTTCCCGATGAATTAAATGCCTCCCATCCTCCTGAAAAACGCGGCTTAAGAAGAGATCATGTCCGGATGATGGTTCTTGACCGCAAGACTGGCGGAATTTGCCATGACCATTTCTTTCGCCTGGCAGATTACCTTGAGTCCGGTGACCTCGTCATTTTAAATAACAGTCGGACGATACCGGCAATATTACAAGCTGAATGGCTGCGAGATGCAATGCAAATCGCACCAAGGGTGGAAATCCGGCTGGCGAGACGCCTGAACGAAGACTCATGGGAAGCTCTCGTTGTTGCCAATCCCGTAAAAATTGGCGATGCACTTCAATTTTCCCCCGAATTAACTGGAATGGTGATAGGTGAAAAAGCACACTCACCGTTAAAAATCATTCAGTTTTCAAAGAAAGGAACAGACTTATTTAATATCATCTATATCCTTGGAGAGCCGGTCCGCTACGAATATATAGAGTATCCTTGGGAACTAGACTACTACCAAACTGTGTTTGCGAGTCATCCGGGCTCAGTGGAGATGCCCTCAGCTGGCAGAGCGTTCAGCTGGGAGCTGATTTTTCAATTAAAGCGAAAAAAGATCCAGATTGATTTTATACAACTGCATACTGGATTAAGCTATCTTCTGGATGACAGCATGTCTCAGACACCAGAGGAGAATGATGAAGAATATCATATTTCTGAACAAACGATAGAGCGGATTCGTCAAACAAAAACATCCGGTAAACGGGTTATCGCCGTGGGAACGACGGTGGTCCGGGCGCTCGAGACTGCCGCCCGAAACGAAGCCCTTTCGGGTGTGACAAATCTCTATATTGACCAACACTTTCCTTTAAAAATTGCCGACGGGATCATTACCGGTTTTCATGAGCCTAAAGCCAGCCACCTTGACATGCTTTCGGCCTTTATTTCGGAACAGCATTTGCTTCAAGCATATGATCAAGCCGTTGCCTGCGGTTATTTATGGCATGAGTTTGGCGATATGAACCTTATTATCTAATAGGGAGGATGATACGGCATGCGATTTCACCATTATGCCTTGGAAGTGCATGAACTTGAGGAAACCATTGCTTTTTATAAAAACTTTTGTGGTTTTCAGGAAGAAGGCAGACTGTCATATATGGACGAAGAGATTGTGTTTCTTATATCTGGAGACTTCCGGCTTGAGTTAATTTCCGGGCCTCAGCAAAACGAAAGGAACACACATCTTTGTTTTGAAGTAGACGACCTGCCCGTTCTGATGAAAAAATTGGATGCCGAGAAAAGGATTGAAGGTCCCTACACTCTTTCGAATGGCTGGGAGACCGTGTTTTATGAGGGGCCAAATCAAGAAATTATTGAATTTTTACAGACTCTTCAAACAACTAATACGCTATAATGACAGTAGATAATGACGGTGGGAGGAGAATTCTATGTCTGCTTCAGCAGGTTACGAAGAAATCAGCATCTTAAAAGAAATTGCTGAGCTTTTAAACGAAGGAACAGATATAAGGGATATATTGTCCGGGGTATTGAAAAAGCTCCTCCATGTAACAGGTCTGCAAACTGGTTGGATATTTTTAATGGACGAAAATGGTATGCACCAGCTTGCAGCCGATGAAGCCCTCCCGCCAGCTTTAGCCCAGGACGAAAAGCTGCGAATGTGCCAGGGCAAGTGCTGGTGTGTAAACAAGTACAATAACGGGCAGCTGAATAAGGCCACAAACATTATGGAATGTAAACGAATTGAAGATGCCATTGAGGAAAAGGCCGGAGAAACTTGCGGTTTGACCCATCATGCGACTGTCCCACTGCGGGCAGGACAGGAACGGTTCGGCATTTTAAATGTAGGCTCACCATTTAAGACCCATTTCGAAAAAAATGAACTTGCCCTGCTCGAAGCTGTCGCCTATCAAATAGGAACGGCCTTAAAACGAATTAAATTAACCCAGTGGGAACAGGAAACGGCGCTTGTTGCCGAAAGGAACCGGCTGGCGAGGGATCTTCACGATTCCGTGAACCAGCTGTTATTTTCCCTCAGTCTTACAGCAAGAGCCGGTGTCGAAATGGCCCAAACAAATGAAGTGAAGCAAACATTTAGCTATATACAGGATTTGGCTCAAGAGGCGCTGGGGGAAATGCGTGCATTAATCTGGCAGCTGCGGCCCCAAGGACTGGAAAATGGAATTGTCAGCGCCTTAAGAAGCTATGCTGAAATGCTCGGGTTATCGATTAAAACAAAGATTGCAGGTGCAGCCAGTATTCCTGGCAGTGTCGAAGAAGCATTGTGGCGAATTGGTCAAGAGGCACTGGCCAATTGTAAAAAGCATGCCCAAACAACGTCTGTCCAATTATTTTTCCAAATGTTCAGTGATAAAGTTTTATTGGTCATCAAGGATGCCGGCTGCGGCTTCCATTATGATGAGAGCCTCGAAATCCCCTCATTGGGGTTAAAAAGTATGAAAACACGGACAGAAGCATTAAATGGGACCTTTCATTTAGAAAGCAAAACGGACTGCGGGACAGAAATCAAAATTGAAATTCCGTTGTAGGGGGAGAATTCAGTGAGTATACGGATACTAATAGCAGACGACCATCATGTTGTTAGAAGGGGATTGGCTTTTTTCCTGCGGACGCAAAACGACCTTGATGTGATTGGGGAAGCTGCAAACGGAAAAGAAGCGGTTGGATTGGCCAAATCGTTGAAGCCGGATCTTATTTTAATGGATTTGGTGATGCCGGAAATGGACGGGATTCAGGCAACAAGTATCATTAAGAAGGAACATCCAGAAATCAAAATCATGATGCTGACCAGCTTTTCCGACCAGGACCATGTGATTCCCGCTCTGGAAGCAGGCGCATCAGGGTTCCAATTAAAGGACATCCAGCCAGATGAATTGGTAACGTCCATTAAAAGAATCATGAGCGGAGAAAACCAGCTTCATCCAAAAGCGACTTCGCATTTATTGGCTAACTTGTCTTCTAAACATAAACCTGAACGGGATTTAATCGAAGAATTAACAAAAAGAGAGCATGATGTGTTAAAAGAAATTGCCAAAGGAAAAAGCAATAAGGAAATTGCCGCTGCTCTTTTTATTACCGAAAAGACAGTCAAAACACATGTTTCAAACCTGCTTGCAAAGCTCGAACTCGCAGACCGAACACAGGCTGCTTTATATGCAGTCAGGAATCACTTAGTAGAATAAGGACGAATGTAGAGTAGAATCACATTCGTTTTTTTTATAAAAAAGCCCCCAGCCAAATCAGTTGGGAGCCTTGAGTGTTTGTAGTATTAATATGTCAGTCCATGACCAAGTTCATAAACATTCCCATCTTTGTCTTTATAGGCATATTGAACTCCTTCAGGCATATATCTGTCCTTGTCATAGCCCGGTACATCATTTCTGGATATGCAATCGCCATTTTCATCCACTGCAATAACTTCCTCGCTTGCAGGCAAGGTTAATGGCAAAACACCAACTGGTTTGAAATTACCCGCGATCACCTCAAACTGTGCCTTATAGAAGGTATCGAATCCTGCAATTACAGCATCTGCCAAAGGTTCAACACTTCCAAGAATCCACGGCAGGACGAAATTAACAGTCATAATGACCTTGCCACCTCGGACATGGACTTTATCAGCCACTTCCTTTAGATGGTCCATATTACTTAAAGTAGTTTCTTCATAGGTTGAACCGTCCAAAGCAGTAAGGGTTTTCCTCTCGCAAAGTTCAAGCTCTAATAGTCCCGGAGTCGCATTAAAATATGCTCCAGATTTTGGACTTAATAATAAAATAGCTGCGTCGGCTTCCTCATAATTATCAGTTAAGGTAAACTGCCCTAACTCTTCGCATTCTTTCCTTGCCTGGTCAGTGTAAGTGGATGCCCGCTCTGGTTCCTTATGGAAGGCTTCTATATAAACCTTTTTACCATTAAGCTTATCAGCTGTTAAAGGTAATGTCTGATTGCTATTTTTAAGGACTGTTACCGACTTTTTATGAGCTTCATAAGCAGCTTCCCAATGGGCTGGATTACTAATCACTTTAGTTGCATTTTCTGAAGAAACATATGTACGATCATCAAATATTCCTAACGCAAACATTTCCGTAAGGAGCCGTACATTTGCTTCATCAATTCGTTTTTCACTAATCCATCCATTTTGGATAGCTAATTTAAGGTTTTCAATATCATTTGTATCAGCAATAAGATCTGTACCCGCATTGATGGCCTTGGCAAATCGCTCCGCCTCAGTCTTATCTTCAACGCCCCAGCTCATCTTATTTGTAACACCGCTGTCGCTATTGATATAACCCTTGAATCCCAATTTTCCTCTTAAAATGTGCTGCAAGAAATAATGATTAAAGGTAAAGCCAACTTCTTCGAACGGAATATCTTCACCCTCAAATTCTTGAACAACACTCTTATTAATACGAGGGATTGAATAATATGGCATGATGGATGAAGTGCCATGTTCTACCGCTGCCCGGAACGGCGGCAGGTGATATTTTTCTAAGCTGCCTGGCGTTGGGTATAGATTCCACTTTCCCTCTTCATAATGCGGATCAAATCCATTTTCCCGTGCGCCGCCGCCTGGAAAATGCTTAGTGGTCATCGCGATACTATGATTTCCTAATGTCTCTCCTTGAAATTCGTCGATAATGCGGCCAATCGCATCAGAAATAAACTCCGGGTCTTCACCAAACGTTCCATACGTCCGCTGCCATCTAGGGTCTGTAGCGGTATCAGCCATATACATATAGCCCTTTCTAATTCCTGTTGCATCCCACTCATCATGGGCTATCTGAGCAAATTGGCTAATTAACGAGGCATCGCCGCCATTTTTTATATCACCTCTAGCTGCTGCGGCTAGTCCTAACGTTCCTGGCCAAGTGGAAAAGATCCCGACAGCATCATTCATCCCAAAGATAGATTCCCCATTTTCATTTCTTGAATTTGATGTGATTAAACATGGAATACCAAGACGAGTACCCTCACATACTTCATTCATTTTATTAATCCACTCGGCCATTTCAGCCGGGCTCCAGTTATCGCGAAGAATGAAGTGCCTTAAATGCATGTTTTCAATGGTATGCGTTGTTCCATATATTTTTGAAGCAGCAAAGATATTTTCGCCCTTTTCAACAATCCCCTCATCTAGTACACCATCATGACTGGTCTTACTCTTATCCTTTTGAGTAAGTCCCATCTGCCGGGTGTTAATTAGCATCATACCGACCTTTTCATCGAGATTCATCAATGAAACTAGGTTCTCGGCACGTTCTTTCGGACTCAAACGCCAATCCTTATAAGGCTCTAATTTCCCACTATTATTCAAATCCTTAAATTTCAATCCATCGACTTCAATCAGCTTCTTTACCCTAACTTCCAACTCAGGCTGCTTATGCTTCAATTTGTTTACCTCCTAAACTAATTACCTTCTAATTATATACTAATTTGAAGCACGGGGATGCTACTTATGCTACCCTAATTTCGAAATTTAGATGAAGGAGCAGGAGAAAACGCTCAAAACATAATAATGAACTAAAAAACCCCTAACCTGTCGGTTAAGAGGCGTTGTTACTTCATCCCGATGAAGCATGTGATTTCATGCGAATATCGTAAGGAGAAAACAGCCTGCCGTATAAATAAGCAAAACTGAGTTGTAGACATGATGCTATGTAAAAAGGCAGGGACAGGGAACCCAATCCAAAAAGATAGCCTGTAATATACGGTCCAATCGAGGTGGGCAGCCTCATTGAAAGAAGGTTGATGCTTGACGCAAATCCGTGCCGCTGGTTACGTGTTAAACTCACACTAAGCGCCTGCTGTGCCCCCTGCGTACCCCGATTTAAAGCCGTCCGGAGTATATAAATAACAGAAACGAGCGCGTATGATGATAGTAAGGGCATCAGAATCAAAAGCAGGCTTGCAATGAAACGGATGAAAACAATGGACCGGATTGTCCCATGTTTATATGATAATCTTGCTTGTAAAATGGAAGTAACACCGGTCGTAAAGAAAGTAACAGCCAATGTCCCGCCAATTTGAGCAGGGCTTGCCCCAAATTTAGCCGAAAACCAATAGGACATCATCGGTCCGGTCAACCCGATGGCAACCCCATTAAGTATGTTAACGGCTGCAAGCTTCAATACCGCTGCATTTTCTTCATGTACGATTTTCTTTTCTTCATTCCTCGGTTCTGCTTTTTTATTTCTATGTTGGTTTTCGGCTTCTCCTCCTTGAATGGTTAAAATGATGGAGGCTGTAAGCAACGATGCAACGAGAATATAGCAGAATAGAAGGTGATAAGGAGATACTCCAGTTTTCAAAAAGGATGCGGCCCCCGCCAGCACTGCGCCCGCCCCCATTCCGAAAAAACTGAGAGCATTATTTAAACTATATACTCTGCCGCGTTCTGCTGCTGGGATAAATGATGCAAGCCAGGCCTGCTCTGCAGGGGCGCATGGACTGGGCGAACCCGCGTCTGCTTTTCCAAATCCAGAAAGTGTAATCGCAATAAACAATAAAATAGGGTTAGTGGTTAATACCCCAACCAATGCACATCCTGCAGCAATTAGTTCAGAAATAAGAACAAACATTTTTCTGCCAAACCTGTCACTGTATACACCTATAAAGGGGGCAAGGACAACACCGAGCAATCCTCCTGCAGCAAGCACACTGCCAATCGCTCCTGTGCTCCACCCCAGCGCAACTAGATACAAAGCCAATTCTACTACCATCATGCCTTGTCCAATACTGCGGATAAAATTAACCAGCATGAGCCGCTTGGCTGCTGGATGAATTTGAACAAAACCTGAAAACTTCATTTTGATCACTACTTTTTCATTTTTATAGGTAATATTTGGGTTACTAAGTTTCTACTTATAAGGGTGCCAAATCTCAATTTCCTTTATTCATAGATATAAATACCACAAAGTTAACTTCTCATTCCCTATCACGTATTACAGGAATGTCGATTGACAGCCTTAGAAAACTGTTTACAGTCGAAAAGAAATGGTGCTAAAGGGTATGTACGTGTGTCCCCTGTAGCACCATTTTGACAACATCTATTTTTTTATCAGACGTTTTATTGCAGATTGATCCTGAGAATACCTCCGATAGATTAAGGGTAATAATGTTTCAACCGGTTTGCTGTTGGCATCCTGTACTGCTTTTTCAATTAAATGATGTTCTGGTGCCCATTGGCAGACTGGATCCGTCGCATAGGCATCTCCCGTTAAGGCAAAAGCCTGACAGCGGCATCCACCTCCGTCTTGGTGCCTCAAATCACAGGTGAGACAATCTTTAGGCATCCATTCTTCCCCCCGGAAACGATTAAAGGATTCTGCATTATACCAAATACTTCCTAGCGATGACTTACGGACATTTTCAAAAGAAAACCCTTTTATCATCCCGGCGGTTGGACAAGGAAGGACCATTCCATTCGGCGCTACTGTTAGACCAATAGCTCCCCATCCACCCATGCACGGCTTGGGTGCAGATGCATAATAATCAGGAATAACCCAAATAATTTCCATTTTCTTCTTCAGTCGTGCTTTAGCGGCTTCATAGACTGTGCTTGCACGCTCAATCTGGTCTCTGCTTGGCAGAAGTTTCTCCCGATTCAGCAGCGCCCAGTTATAATACTGGGTGTTCGCCAGCTCCAACCGCTCAGCTCCCAGTTCTTCCGCCAGCTGAATGATTTCATCGAGCTGATCAAGATTCATTCGATGTAACACCACATTTAATGACAAATGTATATCAGCCTGTTTTACAGCAGCTGCCGCTTCCCGCTTTTTCTCAAAGGCTTTGTATCCGCCTAAAGAATCGGAAAGCTTCGCTTCTGCCGCTTGAAAACTCACTTGCACATTTGCTAACCCAGCTTCCTTAAGCCGAAAAGCTTTTTCCGTTGTTAAGCCAATGCCGCTTGTAATGAGATTGCTATACATCTCGAGTATAGCGGCTTGGCTGATAAGGGGTTCCAGGTCATTCCTTAAAAGCGGTTCGCCCCCAGAAAAATGAACTTCTACTACTCCCAATTCGGCGGCCTCGGACAAGACCCGGCTCCATTCCTCCGTTGAAAGTTCCAAGGTTTCCTTAGCCATTTCAATCGGGTTTGAACAATACGGACAATGCAGGGGACAGCGATGGGTTAACTCAGCAAGCAGCGAATAAGGAGGTTGAACCGAACTATGGCTCTTTGTTTTCATTCTGAATCACCACCCATCCTTGATCCTCCATATCCTGTAAAAATTCGGAAATGTCAGCCTCCATTGTTTTCAAATCAGGCAAAGCACCCGAACTCCATGCTTCTGAGTCTGCCCTTAGAGATGTCCTGATGCATTCAGTGATGGTATTTACGGTCCGGCTCCCGTCACATAAACGAAGTATTGATGCTGCAGTTTCGTTTAGGACTACAACCTTTTCCGGCAGCAAAAGGAGATGTTCTTCTCTGACCTTATCAAATTTTAATCGCGCCTTTGCAGCGAGTTTTGGAAGACTGCCAGCTACAAAAATAGGCTCCACCACCAATCATTCATTCTTCTCATTTCGCGATTTTAGAGGGATAGGCCTTTTCAATCGCATCCAGCTGCGCCCATAATACATCACATTTAAACCTTAATGCGTTGACGGCCCGATGCTGTGCTTCCTGTGTTCGACAATGGGTTAAAACAAGTCTGAGGGCCACATCCGAATCACAAGGCGCCTGAGTCAAGCGGCTTTGAAAATAATCAAGTCCTGAACGGTCAATCCAAGGATACAACTGCTCAAAAACTTTTATTCTTTTTGAGATAAGGCCAGGCGAAAACAATTCCGTCAAGCTTGAGGCAACCGCTTCAATCCACGGTTTTGTCCGGGCGAAGTTGACATAGGCATCCACAGCAAAGCGAACGCCCGGAACCACATGCTTCTCCCGTATGACTTCTTCCCTAGACAATCCTACCGCTTCTCCCAATCGCACCCATGCTTCAATACCGCCATCTTCTCCAGGCCTCCCGTCATGATCAAGAATACGGCCAATCCACTCTCGCCTCAGTTCCCTTGACGGCAGATTAGACAGGATGGCTGCATCTTTAATTGGAACTGATTTCTGGTAGTAGTATCGGTTGGCCACCCAGCCGCGGATCTGTTCTTTGCTTAAATTTCCTTGGTGCATCACTATATGAAATGGATGTTTGTCATGATAGGAAGAACGCCCGACATCCCTAAGCCGCTCTGTGAATTCATCCTTCGACCACAGCTCTTCCCTTTTTTCATCACGGCTAATGAATCCTTTTTGCTCCAGCATCATCACACCTCTATTTCCATACCATCATAGGCAACTTCAATACCAAGCCGCTCTAATGTATACCTCTCCACTGAATCCTCTTTCAGAATGGGGTTGCTGTTGTTAATGTGGATTAGAAATTTCCTCTTTGCAGGGAAAGAGGCTAATAACTCCAAGGTGCCAGATGGTCCGCCAATCGGTAAGTGGCCCATGCTTCTTGCGTCACGAGCGGCTGCACCCATCCCCGTTAATTCATCTTCCGACCAAAAGGTTCCATCTACCATCAGGATATCCGCTTTCTTTAAACAAGTTTCTATTGCCGGTGTAATCTTTTCTAATGTAGGAAAGAAAGCAAGACACCGGCCCGAATCCTCATTATGAAGAACCAGACCAACCTCCCAAATATCTTTTCGACAGTCCATCTCCTCGGTCGACTTGGCATAGAGCGGCGGTTTTTTCGAAACGGGAACCGGCTCAACGATCAAGGTTCCTGCTGCTCCTTCATGTAATGGTCCTACCCTTTGCCGAATGCCTGGATCAAGAGACTGCCATTGCCATGAACAATAGTTTTTTAGCATTGAAAACACAGGAAAAGCAGATTGCAAGCAGCTTTGTACCATCTTGGTCCCATAAATCGTCATACTGGAACCCTCCCGCAGTGACAATAGCCCAATCGTATGGTCGAGCTCCGCATCGGTTAATAAAACACCGGCTAGAGGGGTCTCCCTAATGCCTGGACCTGGATGCAGGGAAGCAAACGATTCAATTTGCTTTAGAATATCCGGTCCTGCATTGATGAGATACCAGTCCTTATCATTGGCAGTTACTGCAAGCGAGGATTGTAATAACGGCCGGAATGAGGCGTTTCCTGAGCGGACTGCCCGACAGTTAGGGCAGGCACAGTTCCATTGCGGAAAGCCTCCTCCAGCCGCGGCGCCTAATACTCTAATTCGAATTTGGTTTCAGTCCTTTCCCTTCGATGCGGGCATTGTCTTTTTCAATATTCCTCGGTTTTCCAAATAACCTGGCAACCTGCCACCCTATCGCCATATTCACCACAGCCATCAGGATAAATAGCAAATAGTCTCCTATTGGTTCTGGAAGCAGGAGATCAACAAGCAGCCAGCCACCGGCTGAAGCTCCCCCGATTATCGCCCCCATCACTGATTTTAGGTACCGATTCATTTGGCACACCTCCGTTTTTATGATTAAAATCATGCACAAGAGATAAGCAGTCAGCGCTACTTGCCAATGTAGGAATACATCGTCACCTCAGAAGCAGTATTGATTATTTTATATTCAGGCTTTTTCCACATGTGATCCCCCCCTTTCATGACACTTATCAATCATGATTAATTATTAAAGGAGTGTATAATTTTATCTTTCAAAGCTATCTTATGTGGGCGGAAACACCAAAATAACCAGAATTTCAACATGAAGTTGTCCAAAATAAGCCCTGCTTTTTCAAATTTCTTCAAAAAAGAACTAGGCCTGGTGGCACATAAGTCCAAAAACAAAAAAACAACCTGAATCTGTAAACTCAGGTTGTCTTATTTCTATAACATTACTTCTTCTGAGACAGCCATTTTGCCAGGACTTCGGCCTGTTCTTTATCAACAAGACCTCCAGGCATACGTCCGCCTCCGTTAATGATTTGATTCAATATCTCCTCTTCAGACATGGATACACCAACATGTCTTAGGTCAGGGCCTGCACCTCCCTCTAAATTTCCACCATGACAGGACAGGCATTTGTTTTTGTAAATTACTTCAGCGTTCATTTCAGCCGGTTGTTTCTTATCTTTTTCTTTATTCCCGTGGGAACCATGATTGGCGTCATCCGTTTTTCCTGAGCCTTCTGGATCTGCCCCCCCCGGATCTTTTGAAGGAGTTACTGATTTTTTTCCGCCAAGTCCGTAGGTTACGACCTTTGTTCCAGTAACAAAAGTAACATATTGTTTACCACCATCCATGTAAATCGCCGGAGCCATCATAATTTGAGCCCCGCCGCTTTTCATGTTCCATAAAATTTTTCCAGTTTTAATATCAAGAGCATTTACCGTTCCATCCAATTCGCCGTAAAAAGCAAGTCCTGTAGTCGTACTTGTAAAACCTCCGCGCATTGGTTGTTTCGTCTTAATCTGATAGGCATGCTTGCCAGTATTAACATCAACGGCAGTGATGGTACCGGAAATTTCTTCACCTTTAGGCCCCAACGTTATCGAAGTACCTGGGAATAAACCATTTTTTTGCTCGACTTCATTTTCGTCTTTCGCTGCAACCTCTAATGATGGCTTGTTTATACCAGGAATCAACACATAATTGGTTTTAGGATCATACGTTTCCGGAGCATAGTTTTGTCCACCTTCTGCTCCCGGCCATTGCATCGCAGGTTTATTTGGATCCGTCGGCTGCGTGGTGTGCTGAATTTTGACGAATGGAACACCATTATAAATGGTATCCCCTGTTTTAGCATCCCACGCAAACCACTTCCCGTTCTTTCCGCCGTGTACGACAATTTTTTGCTTTTTGTTATTTAAAGTAGCATTGAGGATCATCGGTGTCGAGGTCGCATCATAATCCCATTCGTCTTCCTCATCCATTTCCGATTTTGCCCAAATCAATTTTCCTGTTTTACTTTCAAGAGCAACCACTGAGTCCGTATAAGGGTTTAAACCTGGGCGGATCTTCTTAAAAAAGTCAGGAGCAGGATTACCCGTGCCAAAATACATCACGTCCGTGTCCGGGTCAAAAGCAATCTGTCCCCAGACGGCTCCGCCCCCTGTATATTTGCCCTGCACCCAATCTTGCCCTTTCTCAGGGACTGTCCAAAATGGTCCATCCCAGGCCGGCGACAGGTCACTTGCTTTATAGGCCATCACAAAGCCGCGAACGCCATTATCACCGCCGCTGCTTCCCACATAGACATTACCTTTATAGTACATTGGAGCCATTGTTTCATAATATCGGTTTTCAAGCTTGACTCCTGGTATGGAATCCCATAGGTTAATCATTTTAATCAATTTTCCGTCTTTAGCGTTAAGTTTAGCTAAGCGATTATCCGCAATAAGGACAAAGACATTGCCTTCCGCAACAGCCACACCCCGACTGGCAACAACCTCTAGAAGGCTTAGATCCGCATGATCAAGATGGTCAAGTACATCTTTTGGCGGCGTCCATTGCCAAATTTTCTTCCCATTTGAGGCATCAATGGCAAACACTCGGTTCATTGATGTGGTAACATACATAACACCATCTTTCACTACCGGGAAATCCTCCGAGGCATTCGGAATCTTCTTATCCCAATTCGCCAAATCTGCCTGCCAGACAATACCTAGATCCTTCACGTTGTCTTTTGTAATCTTGTCATAAGGGACATGCCGCGTTTGTTGTAAGTCATACCCCCAAAGTGGAAAACCGTTATCTTTTTCAGATGTGGCTGTTTGTTTATTATCGTTCTGTTTTTTTGCAGGATTCTGCTGACAGCCAACAATTAATACTACCGCCAAGAAAGCAACCATAATCGCTTTAAAATAACGAATCAAAAAAAGACCCTCCTTATGCTTATAAGTTCAGAGTGATTGCCTCTATTTTTGGTTATCTCTGAATTTTCCCATTCGGGGAGAACCCTACTTTATTGGTCCTCACTCTTTTTTCTATATTGAGTAAAAGATTCCTTAATTATGCAAAAAAATGATTTAAATCACATTATTGCTTTTAAAAAACGGCGGGCAGGAATATTTACCAAGTATGGAGACATTCTATATTTGAAATGAATTTAAAGAATCTCAGGATGGTGATTGAATGAAGGCTTTCTCAAATATGACGAATCGTTTCAGTGGGTTTGTCTTATTACTTTGCTTACTTATTGGAGGTTCGTGGGCTTGTTCCCAAAGCGCGTTAGCTGCTCCGCAAAAAGCGGTCGGTTCCGTAGAAAACGGCGGGATCAAACTTACGATTACTAGCTATGAGATCACAAGCTATGGTCAAGAGATAATTCTGTATTATACCGTAGAATCTACAACAGGAAATTTGATGGATGAAACCGGGAAAGGAGTGTTAAAGAATCTGGAAGTTTCCATTGCGGATAATCGTCTTCAAGGGATTGATTCAGAACACAAAAAAATAAACAACCAGAAATATCAAGGTGCGATCAAGGTGGCCATGCCGCAATACATACCAGCCACTTCAAATGCGGCACTTAGTACAGATGCCATTCTAGACCAAAAAGGACAGTGGACAATTGACTTTCAAATTAAAAAATAAGCAAAAAAATATATTTTTAGATCCCTAGGCCTAGCCTGGGGTTTTTATTTGTAAAAAAAGACCCCCAACCAATCTGGTTGAGAGTCTTTGATCGTTCGCAAAAGATTAACGTTTTGAGAACTGAGGCGCACGACGAGCACCTTTAAGACCGTATTTCTTACGCTCTTTCATACGTGCATCGCGAGTTAATAAACCAGCGCGCTTTAATGTTGGACGGTATTCTGGGTCAGCTTGAAGTAACGCACGAGCGATACCGTGGCGGATTGCGCCTGCTTGACCAGTGTAGCCGCCGCCGCTTACGTTTACAAGAACATCGTAGCTGCCAACAGTTTCAGTAGCTACTAATGGTTGTCTTACAACAACACGTAAAGCTTCGAATGGGATATAAGTGTCGATGTCACGATCGTTAATAACAATTTTACCTGTGCCTGGAACTAAGCGTACACGAGCAACTGAGCTCTTACGACGGCCAGTACCGATATATTGAACTTGTGCCAAGTTAATTCCCTCCTCTTAATTAACCGCGAAGTTCGTAAACTTCAGGTTGTTGTGCTTGGTGCTTATGTTCTGCACCTGCATAAACGTGTAATTTTTTGAACATTTGACGACCAAGAGAATTCTTTGGAAGCATGCCCTTAATAGCTTGCTCAAGCATTTTCTCAGCATAGTTCGTACGCATTTCAAGAGCAGTTCTCTGCTTTAAACCGCCTGGGTGTAAGCTGTGACGGTAGTAGATTTTGTCGTTTAATTTGTTACCAGTTAATTCAATCTTAGAAGCATTAAGAATGATGACATGATCACCAGTGTCAACATGTGGTGTATAAGTTGGCTTATGTTTACCACGTAGGATAGATGCTACTTCAGAAGCAAGACGTCCAAGAGTTTTGCCCTCAGCATCAACTACGTACCATTTGCGCTCGATATTGTTGGCATTTGCCATAAATGTTGTACGCATGAGTTTCCCTCCTATTAAATCGTAAAAATAATATTTTCGCACCTTTATTGGCTGTTTCCGTTCGATTCTGTTCCGGGAATGAACAGGAAACGCCATTTTGTGCAGTCATTTTCAAAAGCTATATTTTCAATCACGATGAAGACTTTCCGGGGCTTTATCGTGGGATTAAAAACACACACATATAATATAATAAATACTTCAGGTGAAATTGTCAAGAAGATGTTACACCTGGATGGGTTGTTTTTAAAATCATAACCCGCCGATTGGCAAATTCGTTAGGACGGTTCATGAAGCGTAGTTGAAATTATGCGTTAAGGGAGCATAAAAATTGGAAAAACTTGATACTCCCTTATTAGCTAAAAAAGGTTAATAAAAGACTTTCCAAAGGTACAAACCATGTGCTGGAGCGGTTTTTCCTGCAGCAGTCCGGTCCTTTTTTTTCAAAATGGAAAGAATTTCTTCAGGCGACAAGTCTCCTGATCCAACCGCCAACAGAGTCCCCACAAGAATCCGTACCATATTATATAAAAAGCCATTGCCGACAAAGCGGATCGTCAGAAGATTGCCATCCAGTAAAAAGTCAATCTCCTTAATTGTCCTGACCTTGTCCTGAACCTCCGTCTTAGCAGCACAAAAGCTGGTAAAATCATGGGTTCCAAGCAAATACCTGCTTGCCTCCTGCATTTTCTCCAAGTTCAAAGCATAAGGATAGCGGTAAACATAGTTCCTCTGAAATGGGTCCCTAAAACCAGATAATTGCAATTGATAACGGTATTCTTTTCCCGCAGCATCAAAACGTGCATGAAACGTGTTATCTGTCTTTTCAATAGATAAAACGGCCAAATCCTCTGGAAGCAATGAATTAAGGGCAACTACCCAGCGATCCTCCGGTATTGCCAGCGGTGAATCAAAATGAATCACCTGCCCCTTGGCATGGACCCCTGCATCGGTACGGCCAGAGGCAGTTACTCTAACAGTGACGCCCTTATGAATTTTCGCCAGGACTGCCTCAAGCTCTGCCTGTACCGTCCGCCCCTTTGGCTGGACCTGATAACCAAAAAACCCGGTACCATCATATGCAATAATTGCTTTATACCTCTGCATCAGCCTATCTCCATTATGAACGTAATAGGACCAACAAAATCGTTAATATCACAAGGAGAACGATTTGTATGGTATCCACCATAGCCCAGCTTAACTGGCGGTATTTCGTCCGGCCTTCTCCACCGCGGTAGCCCCTTGCTTCCATTGCGACCGCCAGCTCCTCGGCACGCTTAAAGGAACTGACAAACAGCGGAATGAGAAGCGGAATTACAGCCTTGATCCGCTCTTTTAAAGGACCGCTCGCAAATTCCACACCCCTTGCAATTTGCGCTTTCATAATTTTGTCGGTTTCCTGCATCAAAGTTGGAATAAACCGTAATGAAATCGACATCATTAATGCCATTTCATGAACAGGAAAGCGGACTTTCTTTAAAGGATTTAATAATGTTTCTAATCCATCCGTTATTTCAATCGGAGTCGTCGTTAACGTCAATAAGGAGGTCATTAAGATCAAGAAGAAAAATCGCAAGGAAATAAAAATTCCCATTTTGAGACCTTCTTCATAGATCTTCACGGGACCCCAGTGAAATATAAGACTGCCTCCTTTAGTAAAAAATAATTGCAGAATAAAGGTAAACAGGACAAGCCAGATGATCGGCTTCAGACCGCCATATAAAAAGCGAATAGGAATTTTTGATAATCCCAGCATTATAAAAGTATATATACCAATAAGTGCATAAGTTACCCCATTGTTTGCCAAAAAGATTACACAAACAAACAAGAAAATAATAATTAGTTTGGAACGAGGGTCCATTTTATGAATAAAAGAATCAGCCGGTACATAGCGTCCAAAAATCATTTTTTCCATCATGAGCGGACACCTCTCTTTAAACGATCTGAAACAGCAGACGATAGCTCTTCAATGGAAAGGTAGATTTTATCCAGCTTACTGCCCAATTTTTCTTCAAGCTTCAGCTGAAAACGAACAACCTCAGGTACATCTAGTCCCATTTGAATTAATTCAGCGGTCTCTGAGAAAATCTCTTCCGGAGTACCCTTTTTGGCGACCCTGCCCTGCTGCATGATGACGATTTGGTCAGCATACCTTGCCGCGTCCTCCATACTGTGAGTAACAAGAATAGTCGAGAGGCCCCTCTCCTTATGAAGCGAGTAAAACATATCCATTATTTCTTTTCGACCGCGCGGGTCCAGACCAGCGGTAGGCTCGTCCAAAACGATGACTTCTGGGCCCATTGCCAATACACCGGCAATCGCAACCCGTCGCATTTGTCCGCCGGAGAGATCGAATGGTGATTTTTTTAAGATTTCTTCACTGAGTCCAACCTGATTTAAGGCAATTCGTGCCCGCTTTTTTGCCTCTGACTCGGAAACGCCAAAATTCATCGGGCCAAAAATAATATCCTTTTCCACAGTTTCCTCAAATAATTGATGTTCTGGGAATTGGAACACAATTCCAACCTTTTGCCGGACTGCCTTTAAATTTTTATTTTTTTGATGAGCCTTTATTTCCTGGCTGCCAATTTGCACCGTTCCTTCTGTCGGCTGTAAAAGGGCATTTAAATGCTGCAAAACAGTGGATTTACCTGAGCCCGTATGGCCGATTAAAGCGAGATAGGTTCCAGATGGAATATCAATCGAAACATCAGAAATAGCAAGTCTTTCAAATGGTGTATTAGCTTGATAACGGTATTCTACAGATTTAAGCGAGATGTCCATAACTCTGTCACCAACTCTTCTTCCGATAAATAATTCTTAGTAAACGTTAGACCCATTTGACGAAATGCCTTTGTCATTTTCACTGAGAATGGAATATCTAACCCCAGTTCAATTAATTCTTCATCAAGTGAAAAGATTTCTTCAGGAGTACCCTCCCGGTAAACCTCACCTTTATTCATCACAATAATTCGATCTGCTTTAGCCGCCTCATCTAAATCATGAGTAATGGAGATAACCGTCAGCTGTTTTTCCGCTTTTAAATCTCTAACCGTTGCTAAAACCTCTTCTCTTCCTCTAGGGTCAAGCATTGATGTTGCTTCGTCTAAAATAATGATTGCCGGTCGTAACGCCAGAACACCCGCAATCGCGACACGCTGCTTTTGACCGCCCGAGAGATGGTGGGGCTCTTGATATAGAAATTGATCCATCTTCACCTTTTTCAAGGCGTCCTCAACACGATGAATCATTTCTTTTCGTGGTACCCCCATATTTTCTAAACCAAAAGCCACATCATCTTGGACTGTGGTACCGACGAACTGATTATCTGGATTTTGAAACACCATTCCCAGTTGTTTTCGGATATCCCAAATTGTCTCTTCATTCAGAGGTAAACCACAAACGGTTATTTCACCGGACTTAGGAAACTGCAGCCCATTAAGAAGCTTTGCCATCGTAGATTTACCGGAACCATTATGACCGACAATCGCCAGCCACTCACCTTCAAAAATATCGAATGTAACATTATTTAAAGCATACCGCTCCTGATCATCATATTGAAATGAAACTTCCCTCAAGCTTACGATTGACTTTTTCATCCTGCTTCCCCCCTCACCTCAACTCTTCTCAATCTAATCCAAAAGACCTATATATACAAAAAAAGCCTGCACCTCATCCCCAGGCAGGAACGATTTTCAACTGCCTTTACAAGACATTTCCATAAAGGAAATAGGAGGAGGTGCATGAGCTAGACGAGACGCAAAAAAGAAGTTAATCTTTCCGGAAGCAAATGAATCTGCTATTTCGCTCCAGCAAGTGGAGTCACGCTCATCGTAACGCTCTTTTTGGCTTGGTTCGTAGATATTTATTTGTTTTTACAGAAAAAGGGCAAGAACAAGTTTGTTCTTAAACTGTCCAATACCCTTGTTGTTTGTTAGTAAATATTAAACTAACTCGATAATAACCATTGGTGCACCATCACCGCGGCGTGGTCCAAGTTTCATAATGCGAGTATAACCGCCTTGGCGCTCTTGGTAACGTGGAGCAATGTCAGTGAAAAGCTTTTGCAGGGCATCTGCACCTGTTTCAGCATTTGCTACTTCGTTACGTACGAATGCAGCAGCTTGACGACGGGCATGTAGGTCACCGCGTTTGCCAAGAGTGATCATTTTCTCAACAGTTGAGCGAAGTTCTTTCGCGCGAGTTTCTGTTGTTTCAATGCGCTCGTTGATGATTAAATCTGTTGTTAAATCACGAAGCATAGCTTTACGCTGTGCGCTTGTGCGTCCTAACTTTCTGTATGCCATGAAGGGTTCCCTCCTTTTTGAAGTCGTTGAACGGATTTAGACTAGTCGTCTTTACGCAAGCCCAATCCAAGCTCTTCTAGTTTTGCCTTCACTTCTTCAAGTGATTTGCGGCCTAAGTTACGTACTTTCATCATATCTTCTTCAGTCTTATTTGCTAATTCCTGAACAGTGTTGATGCCTGCACGCTTTAAGCAGTTATAAGAACGAACGGATAGATCAAGTTCTTCAATAGTCATTTCAAGAACTTTTTCTTTCTGATCTTCTTCTTTTTCAATCATGATTTCAGCATTTTGTGCTTCATCAGTAAGACCGACAAAGATGTTCAAATGCTCAGTCAAAATCTTCGAACCAAGAGCAATCGCTTCTTTTGGCCCAGTGCTTCCATCTGTCCAAACATCTAGCGTTAGCTTATCATAGTTTGATAATTGACCTACACGAGTGTTTTCTACCTGATAAGAAACACGAGCAACAGGTGTGTAAATGGAATCAATAGGGATAACACCGATTGGCTGATCCTCTCTTTTGTTTTGGTCAGCAGGCGTATATCCGCGTCCGCGTTTAGCAGTCAAACGCATATGAAGATGTCCATTTGCAGATAATGTTGCAATATGAAGGTCTGGATTTAAAATCTCCACGTCACTGTCATGCGTAATGTTGCCAGCAGTAACAGGTCCTTCACCCTGAATATCAATTTCAAGTGTCTTTTCTTCATCAGAATAGATTTTTAATGCTAATTTCTTAATGTTTAAAATGATGGATGTTACATCCTCTACGACGCCTTCAATTGTTGAGAACTCATGAAGTACCCCATCGACCTGAATCGAAGTAACAGCGGCACCTGGGAGTGAAGATAATAGGATACGACGTAAGGAGTTACCCAAAGTGGTACCATATCCACGCTCAAGTGGCTCTACGACGAATTTGCCGTATTTGGCATTTTCGCTGATCTCAACCGTTTCGATTTTTGGTTTTTCTATTTCGATCATCCAATAACCCTCCTTCAAAACGTCGAAACCTCGATTAGAATTCTAATCGAAATTCCCCCATGTATACGTTCCCGTTTTGTGCACAACAACTGGAATAAAAATTCTGTATAAAAAGCACTAAATTCATATCATATCCCATTATAGACAGATGATATAAATTCTATACAGAAAAATTACACACGACGGCGTTTTGGCGGACGGCATCCGTTATGTGGAACAGGAGTAACGTCTTTAATTGCCGTAACTTCAAGACCTGCAGCTTGAAGAGCACGAATAGCTGCTTCACGGCCTGCACCAGGGCCTTTAACTGTTACCTCTAAAGTTTTCATACCATGTTCCATTGATGCTTTTGCTGCAGTTTCAGCTGCCATTTGCGCTGCGAAAGGAGTAGATTTACGAGAACCTTTAAATCCAAGCGCACCTGCACTAGACCAAGAAATTGCATTTCCATGTACATCAGTGATGGTTACGATCGTATTGTTAAATGTTGAGCGGATATGAGCAACCCCAGCTTCAATATTCTTTTTAACACGACGCTTACGTGTATTAGTTTTACGTGCCATTTAAATTAACCTCCTTTGCCGATTACTTCTTCTTGTTCGCAACAGTCTTACGAGGACCTTTGCGAGTACGGGCGTTGTTTTTCGTATTTTGTCCACGAACCGGTAAGCCGCGACGATGACGCAATCCGCGGTAGCAGCCAATTTCCATTAAACGCTTAATGTTAAGTGAAATTTCACGGCGAAGGTCACCTTCAACCTTTAGCTTGTCAACGATATCACGGATTTTGTTTAATTCCTCTTCTGTTAAATCACGTACACGAGTATCTTCAGAAACAGCAGCTTCTGATAAGATTTTTTGTGCAGTTTTTTTGCCAATACCATAAATGTAAGTTAAAGAGATAACTACACGTTTTTCACGTGGAATATCTACACCAGCAATACGTGCCATAAATGTGCACCTCCTTGTCGATTAACCTTGTTTTTGTTTATGTTTAGGGTTTTCACAGATAACCATTACTTTGCCGCGTCTGCGGATAACTTTGCACTTTTCGCAGATCGGTTTAACAGATGGTCTTACTTTCATTATCCTAACCTCCTTGAGTTTCGGAGTGCAAACAATTATTTAAAACGGTACGTAATTCTACCGCGCGTTAAGTCATATGGAGAAAGTTCAACAGTCACTTTGTCACCTGGCAGAATCCTGATAAAGTGCATGCGGATTTTCCCAGAAACGTGAGCCAGCACAGTATGACCATTTTCCAATTCTACCTTAAACATTGCATTTGGCAAAGTTTCAATGACTTTACCTTCAATTTCAATTACATCATCTTTGGCCACATTCTCGTCCCCCTTCTCTTTAAAGAATTATCGTTCGTAAGACTAGTAATGTAAAGCGAGTCTTCTCGTTAGTACGAAGTTAGCAACCCTACAATTTTAACATATTGTTGTGTCTTTGTCCGCAAGTAATTTTTGCATAAAAGAAGAATAATTTCTTCAGTCATTCTTGCCCAACTCTCGGTTCTGCATACCCAGTACAATAGAAAAGCCAGTTACTTGCACATACAAATCAATTCTATGAGAGAAAAGCGAGAGTCGCGTGCCAATTTGGAACGATGAGCATTAACGAAGACCCCGCAAAAGTTCTTCGATATCAGCAAATACTTTATTAATATCCTGCTGACCATCAAGAGTACGCAAGTACCCTTTCTCTTCATAAAAAGATAATAATGGTTCTTGCTGTTTGATATTGACATCTAATCTGTTTTGAACGGTTTCAGCGTTATCATCTGCTCTCTGGTAAAGCTCTCCGCCGCACCGGTCGCATTCACCGTCTTTTGCAGGAGGATTGAACACTAGATGATAGGTTGATCCACATTCCTTACAGATACGACGTCCAGTCAAACGCTCCATTAAAATGCTTTTATCAACATTTATATTGATTACATAGTCGATTTTTTTATTTAAATCTACTAGTAAGTTTTCTAATGCATCTGCTTGAGGTACTGTTCTAGGAAAGCCATCAAGTAAGAAGCCATTTTGACAGTCTTCTTTACTCAACCGTTCACGAACGATGCCGATTGTTACTTCATCTGGAACAAGCTCGCCTTTGTCCATGAAGGATTTAGCTTTTAAACCCAGTTCAGTTCCTTCCTTCATTGCTGCACGGAACATATCTCCAGTTGAGATATGAGGGATGCGGTATTGTTCAACAATTTTTTCAGCCTGAGTGCCCTTACCTGCACCAGGTAGCCCCATTAATACTAAATTCACACATATTCCCCCTCGTGCTATATGTGAGGTTTATTGGGGCCCATTAAAGGGTCCCGCAAAACCCTTTTATTTAATAAATCCTTTATAGTGACGTTTAACTAATTGTGCTTCAAGCTGCTTATACGTTTCAAGCGCAACACCGACAACGATCAGCAAGCTAGTGCCGCCAATTTGAGCCGATTGCGGCAGATTCGCAATTTTAATAAATAAAACTGGAAGTACTGCAATAATAGCTAGGAAAATGGCGCCGATAAAAGTTAGACGATATAAAACGCGTGTTAAATATTCCTGCGTGCTCTTACCTGGACGAATTCCAGGGATATAGCCGCTTTGCTTTTGTAAGTTTTCCGCTGCTTGTTCAGGGTTAACTTGGATAAAGGCATAAAAATAAGTAAACGCAATAATTAATGCTGCATAAAGTGTCATCCCGATTGGATGAGAATAATCAAACACTTTCATAATCCAAAGCGTTACATCATTCGTTGGGAAGAAAGATGCAATCGTTCTTGGTGTAACTATAAACGAAACGGCAAAGATTACAGGGATTACTCCGGCTGCATTTACCTTTAATGGCATATGGGTAGACTGTCCGCCCACTGGATTACGTCCAACTGCCATTCTTTTCGCATATTGAATTGGAATTTTCCGAGTTGCCTGCTGGATAAAGATAACACCCACTACAATGGCAATTACTGCTATTGCAATTAGAACAACTGTCACGATACGTAGGAATAATTGCTCGCCTGCATTTTCAAACTGCTGAACATACATTTGATTGATAACATTTGGGATTCCGGCAACAATACCTGCAAAGATGATAATAGAAATACCATTTCCAACACCCTTAGCGGTAACTTGCTCACCTAACCACATTAAGAACGATGTACCTGCAGTCAGCACAACGGCAATTAATAAATACGTTCCAATTCCAGGATTTTCAATCAATTGTCCTTGGGACAAATTGTTAAAGCCATATGACATACCTAATGCTTGGATAAACCCAAGCACAATGGTGAAATATCGAGTGAATTGGGCAAGCTTCCGACGCCCTGCTTCCCCTTGCTTTGACCACTCCGTAAACTTAGGAACTACGTCCATCTGCAGGAGCTGAATAATAATTGAAGCAGTGATATATGGCATAATCCCCATTGCAAAAATAGAGAATTGCTTTAATGCGCCTCCGCCGAATGTATTTAGTACACCGAACACACTTAGCTTATCTTGCGCAGCAAGCACTTCGGCATTTACATTCGGCACTGGAATGAAAGTGCCGATTCGAAATACGACTAACATTAAAAGGGTGAATATGATCTTTCGACGTATATCACCCACGCGCATAAAATTGGAGATTGTCTGGAACATTAGATCACCTCAGTAGTTCCACCGGCAGCTTCGATCGCTTCCTTAGCAGCAGAGGAGAATTTATGAGCTTTAACTGAAAGTTTTTTCTCAACGTTCCCTTTAGCAAGAATCTTGATTCCTGCTTTTTCGTTACTTACCACGCCTGATTCGATAAGAAGTTCTGGAGTAACTTCTGTACCTTCTTCAAAGCGGTTTAGTGCATCAAGGTTAACAACGGCATATTCCTTACGGTTGAAATTGGTGAAACCGCGTTTTGGTAAACGACGGAATAATGGTGTTTGACCACCTTCAAAACCGATACGGACACCGCCGCCAGAACGAGCGTTTTGACCTTTATGACCTTTACCAGCTGTTTTACCTTGGCCAGAACCGATACCACGGCCTAAACGTTTACGCTCATGACGAGAACCTTCGGCAGGCTTTAATTCATGAAGTTTCATATTGGCACCTCCTTATGAAAGAAAACAATGAATTATTGTTCTTTTACTGTTACAAGGTGAGCAACTTTAGTAATCATACCGCGAATAGCAGCGTTATCTTGATGCTCAACTGTTTGATTTAATTTACGTAAACCTAGCGCTTTAACTGTTTCGCGTTGGTCTTGTGGACGACCAATTACGCTGCGGCTGAGGGTAACTAAAAGTTTATTCGCCATTTGATTTCCCTCCTTATCCTAACAGTTCTTCTACTGATTTACCACGTAATTTTGCTACGTCTTCAGCACGTTTTAGTTGTTTTAATCCTTCAACAGTAGCACGTACCATGTTAATTGGAGTGTTTGTTCCTAAAGATTTTGATAGGATATCCTGAACACCTGCTAATTCTAGTACTGCACGAACAGGACCACCGGCGATAACTCCTGTACCTTCAGAAGCAGGCTTTAGAAGTATTTCACCAGCGCCAAAGCGACCAATTACTTGGTGTGGAACAGTTGTTCCGACCATTGGCACTTCTACTAAGTTTTTCTTTGCATCTTCGATAGCTTTGCGGATTGCATCAGGTACTTCCTGCGCTTTACCAGTACCGAAACCGACATGGCCGTTTTTATCTCCCACTACGACAAGTGCAGAGAAACGGAAGCGACGTCCACCTTTAACAACCTTCGCAACACGGTTAACCGTAACTACGCGTTCTTCAAGTTCAAGTTTGTTTGGATCAATGCGACGCATCTAATTTGTCCCTCCTTTGTCTATTAAAATTGTAAGCCGTTTTCGCGGGCAGCATCAGCTAATGCTTGAATACGTCCATGGTAAAGGTATCCTCCACGGTCAAATACGACTGCAGATACTCCTTTTTCTACCGCACGTTTAGCGACTAATTCTCCAACCTTTTGTGCAGCTTCGATGTTGCTAGTTGACTCAAGGCTAAGTTCTTTATCTAATGTAGAAGCACTTGCTAAAGTAACTCCTTTAGTGTCATCGATTACCTGTGCATAAATATGCTGGTTAGAACGAAACACGTTTAGACGTGGACGAGCAGAGGTACCGCTAAGCTTCGCACGAACACGAGCGTGTCTTTTACGGCGAGTAGCGTTTTTATCTTGCTTCGTAATCATTTACGTCACTCCTTTCGTTTACTTATGCGGCATTACTTACCTGTTTTACCTTCTTTACGACGAACGAATTCGCCTTCGTAACGGATTCCTTTGCCTTTATAAGGCTCTGGAGGACGAACTTGACGGATATTGGCTGCTAATGCACCAACACGTTCTTTGTCAGTACCTTTAATGGTAATTTTTGTATTTGCAGGAACTTCAATTTCAAGGCCTTTTTCAGGTTCGATTTCAACTGGATGAGAGTATCCAACGTTTAAGACAAGCTTGGTACCTTGCTTTTGGGCACGATAACCAACCCCGATCAACTCTAATCTCTTTTCGAAGCCTTTAGAAACACCTTCGACCATATTTGCGAGTACCGCACGAGTTGTACCGTGCAATGCGCGGTGTTCTTTCACATCTGATGGACGAGTGATAGTTACAAGATTCTCTTCAACATTGATTGTAATATCTGGATTAAAAGAACGAGTCAGCTCGCCTTTTGGTCCTTTAACAGTAACAGTGTTGTTATTCACAGCAACTGTTACACCTGCTGGGATTTCAATAGGTTTTTTTCCTACGCGAGACATTTAGTGCACCTCCATTCATTCAAAAAATCTCTTACCAAACGTATGCTAAAACTTCTCCGCCGATTTGTTTAGCACGAGCTTCCTTATCAGTGATCACACCTTGTGAAGTAGAAACTAGCGCAATACCAAGTCCATTTAAAACACGCGGAACTTCGTTAGATTTTGCATAAACGCGAAGACCAGGCTTGCTTATACGCTTCAATCCAGTAATAACACGTTCGTTATTTGCACCGTATTTTAAGAAAATACGAATGATACCTTGTTTATTGTCTTCGATATATTCCACATCACGGATGAAACCTTCGCGCTTTAGAATTTCAGCGATTTCTTTTTTGATATTAGAAGCAGGTACTTCTAATTTCTCGTGACGCACCATATTCGCATTACGAATGCGAGTAAGCAAATCAGCAATTGGATCTGTCATGACCATTGTTTTTTACCTCCTTCCACAAACTCTAGTTTTACCAGCTAGCTTTTTTAACACCAGGAATTTGTCCTTTATATGCTAATTCACGGAAACAAATACGGCAAAGCTTAAATTTACGATATACAGAGTGTGGACGGCCACAGCGTTCGCAGCGTGTGTACTCTTGTACTTTGTATTTAGGCGTGCGCTTTTGTTTCGCAATCATTGACTTCTTAGCCACGTTTTCGCCTCCTTATTTAGCGATTACTTTTGGAACGGCATTCCGACTTGAGTTAACAATTCACGAGACTCTTCATCAGAATTTGCAGTTGTTACGATAACGATATCCATACCACGGATCTTGCTTACCTTATCGTAATCAATCTCAGGGAAAATTAGCTGTTCTTTAATACCTAATGTATAGTTGCCGCGACCGTCAAATGCTTTTTTAGAAACACCACGGAAGTCACGTACACGTGGTAAAGAAACAGAAACTAACTTATCAAGGAATTGATACATACGCTCACCGCGAAGAGTGACTTTTGCACCAATTGGCATTCCTTCACGAAGACGGAAACCAGCGATAGATTTTTTCGCACGAGTTACTAAAGGCTTCTGGCCAGTGATCAATGCTAATTCTTCAACAGCGTTATCAAGAGCTTTAGCGTTTTGAACTGCGTCACCAACACCCATGTTAATAACGATTTTCTCAATCTTAGGTACTTGCATAACAGATTTATAGTTGAACTTGCTCATAAGAGCAGGAGTGATTTCTTTTACATATTTTTCTTTTAGGCGGTTCATTGAGTGTACCTCCCTTCTTCTTTAGACTATTTATCTAATAATTCACCGGATTTAGCTACTCGGACTTTCTTGCCATCAACCGATTTGTAACCTACACGTGTAGGGTTACCTGTTTTAGGATCGATAGGCATTACATTTGATACATGAATTGGAGCCTCGAAGCTGATAATGCCGCCCTGTGGGTTTGCTTGTGAAGGTTTAGCGTGTTTTTTCACGATGTTCACGCCTTCTACAAGAACACGGCTTTCTTTAGGATAAGCAGCCAGGATTGTACCTGTTTTGCCTTTATCCTTACCAGAGATCACTCTGACCTTATCACCTTTTTTTACATGCATCCGTAAGCACCTCCTTAAAGGCAATTGGAATTTATAATTATAGTACTTCTGGAGCTAGAGAAACAATCTTCATAAAGTTATTGTCGCGAAGTTCGCGGGCAACTGGTCCAAAGATACGAGTACCACGTGGGCTCTTATCTTCTTTAACAATTACACATGCATTTTCATCAAAACGGATGTAGGACCCGTCAGGACGGCGGACACCGCTCTTTGTACGAACAACAACAGCCTTAACAACATCACCTTTTTTAACAACGCCACCAGGTGTTGCTTGTTTCACTGTACAAACGATAATATCGCCGATGTTAGCCGTTTTGCGGCCAGAACCACCAAGAACTTTAATGGTAAGCACTTCACGAGCACCAGAGTTGTCAGCAACTTTCAAACGTGATTCTTGTTGAATCATGTGTGTAACCTCCCTTCGGAAAAACTATCTCCGAACAATTAAATAATAACTGCTTTTTCTACTACTTCAACTAAACGGAAGCGTTTTGTAGCTGAAAGTGGGCGAGTTTCCATAATACGTACGATGTCGCCAACTTTTGCTTGGTTTTGCTCATCATGAGCCTTGTACTTTTTAGAGTACTTTACGCGTTTACCGTAAAGGGGATGCTTTTTGTATGTTTCGACAAGAACAGTTACAGTCTTATCCATTTTGTCAGAAACAACGCGTCCAGTGTAAACCTTGCGCTGGTTACGTTCACTCATCACTCGTGAACCTCCTTTCGGATTTTACTTATTAACGCTGATTTCTCTCTCGCGAATCACAGTTTTCATGCGGGCGATTGATTTGCGTACTTCACGGATACGAGCTGTATTTTCAAGTTGTCCAGTCGCCAATTGAAAGCGAAGGTTGAAAAGCTCTTCTTTTAAAGTTTTTACTTTTTGTTCAATTTCAGCAGTGGTAAGGTCACGAATTTCATTAGCTTTCATTTGATTCACCACCAATTTCTTCACGTTTTACAAACTTACATTTTACAGGAAGTTTGTGTGCAGCAAGACGAAGAGCCTCACGAGCGATTTCCTCAGGAACGCCGGCGATTTCAAACATGATTTTTCCAGGCTTAACTACTGCAACCCAGCCTTCAGGTGAACCTTTACCGGAACCCATCCGTACTTCTAGAGGCTTTGCAGTATATGGCTTGTGAGGGAAAATTTTAATCCAAACTTTACCGCCACGTTTCATGTAACGAGTCATAGCACGACGAGCAGCTTCGATTTGACGGTTTGTAACCCAGGAAGCTTCCAATGATTGCAGACCGAATTCACCAAATGATACTTCAGTACCGCCTTTTGCGTTTCCACGCATGTTACCACGATGTTGACGGCGGAATTTTACGCGTTTTGGCAATAACATGATTATTTGCCTCCTTCCCCAGTTTTCTTCTTAGTAGGAAGGATCTCTCCACGATAGATCCATACTTTTACACCAAGTTTACCGTAAGTAGTATCAGCTTCTGCTGTAGCGTAGTCGATATCGGCGCGAAGTGTATGAAGTGGAACAGTTCCTTCGCTGTAATGTTCTGAACGAGCGATATCGGCACCACCAAGACGACCGGATACCATTGTCTTAATACCTTTAGCACCAGCACGCATAGCACGTTGAATTGCTTGTTTTTGTGCACGGCGGAAAGATACGCGGTTTTCTAATTGACGAGCAATGTTTTCAGCAACTAACTTCGCATCAACATCAGCTTTCTTGATTTCAAGAATGTTGATATGAACACGTTTGCCAGTTAATTGGTTTAATGCTTTACGAAGTGATTCCACTTCAGTACCGCCTTTACCGATTACCATACCAGGCTTCGCTGTATGGATTGTAACGTTAACGCGGTTCGCAGCACGTTCGATTTCAACTTTAGACACAGAAGCATCTTTTAAGCGCTTCGTGATGTATTCACGAACCTTAATGTCTTCGTGTAAAAGATCAGCAAAGTCTTTACCTGCGTACCACTTAGATTCCCAATCACGGATGATTCCGATACGCAAACCGACTGGATTTACTTTTTGACCCACAGCTTATCCCTCCTTCTTCTCTGATAAAACGATTGTAATGTGGCTTGTGCGCTTGTTGATTTGGCTTGCACGGCCCATAGCGCGTGGACGGAAACGTTTTAAGGTTGGACCTTCATCAACGAATGCTTGGGAAACAACCAAGTTATTTACGTCCATTTCATAATTGTGCTCAGCATTTGCCATAGCGGATTTTAAAACTTTTTCAACAACTGGAGAAGCAGCCTTCGGAGTCAGATTTAAAATCGCCACCGCTTCACCAACTTGCTTTCCTCGAATTAAATCGACGACTAAGCGGACTTTACGAGGAGCAATACGGACTGTTCTTGCAACAGCTTTAGCTTGCATTGGGATGCCCTCCTCTCTTAACGTCTTGTTTTCTTATCATCGTTACCATGACCTTTGTAAGCACGTGTTGGAGCAAATTCTCCAAGCTTGTGTCCTACCATGTCTTCAGTAACATACACAGGCACATGTTTACGGCCATCATAAACGGCGATCGTATGACCGATAAATTGTGGGAAAATCGTAGAACGACGAGACCAAGTTTTAATTACTTGCTTCTTATCGGATTCATTTAATTTTTCTACCTTAACCATTAAATGATCATCAACGAATGGTCCTTTTTTTAAGCTGCGACCCATGAATGAACCTCCCTTCGTGAGTGGTCTACGGCTCTGTCTTTGAACCGTAGTTCAATCACGTTATTTTTTACGACGACGAATAATAAGTTTGTCGGATTTGTTTTTCTTCTTGCGAGTTTTGTAACCAAGAGTTGGTTTACCCCAAGGAGTCATTGGAGACTTACGTCCGATTGGTGAACGTCCTTCACCACCACCGTGTGGGTGATCGTTAGGGTTCATAACAGATCCGCGGACAGTTGGGCGTTTGCCTAACCAGCGAGAACGACCAGCTTTACCGATTTTAATAAGTTCATGTTGTTCGTTTCCTACTTGACCGATAGATGCACGGCATTCAGAAAGAATCATGCGAACTTCACCAGAAGTTAAACGTACAAGTACGTATTTTCCTTCTTTACCAAGTACTTGTGCGCTTGTTCCAGCAGAACGAACTAACTGGCCGCCTTTGCCTGGTTTTAATTCGATGTTGTGTACTACAGTACCAACAGGAATATTTGCTAATGGAAGTGAGTTACCTACTTTAATATCTGCCTCAGGGCCAGACATTACTTCCATGCCTACTTCAAGATTTTTAGGAGCTAAAATATAACGCTTTTCACCATCAACATAGTTGATTAGTGCAATGTTTGCAGAACGGTTTGGATCGTATTCGATAGTGGCAACGCGTCCAGGAATGCCATCTTTGTTACGTTTAAAGTCGATTAAACGATATTGACGCTTATGGCCGCCACCTTGATGACGAACAGTTAACTTACCTTGGTTGTTACGGCCGCCTTTGCTCTTTAATGGAGCTAAAAGTGATTTTTCTGGAGTGTTTGTTGTGATTTCAGCGAAATCAGAAACAGTCATCCCACGACGTCCGTTAGAGGTAGGTTTGTACTTTTTAATCGCCATTTTATTTCCCTCCTCTTATATTAGATTCTAGCTTTCAAAGAATTCGATTTCTTTGCTGTCAGCAGTTAGTTTAACAATTGCCTTGCGGCGTTTGTTTGTATAACCGCCAAATTTACCCATACGCTTGAACTTACCTTTGTAGTTCATGATGTTGACTTTATCAACTTCTACGCCAAAGATTTCTTCGACAGCATCTTTAACTTGAGTTTTATTAGCCTTAACATCCACTTCAAAAGTATATTTCTTTTCAGCCATTAGGTCAGTAGAACGTTCAGTGATAACGGGGCGCTTAATGATATCGCGTGCATCCATTATGCAAGCACCTCCTCTACTTTTTCAACCGCTGCTTTAGTCATGATTAATTTATCATGATTTACAACGTCTAATACGTTGATTCCATCAGCAGTTACAACTGTCACACCAGGAATGTTGCGAGCAGATAATGCTACGTTTTCATCAAGGTCAGCTGTAACGATTAATGCTTTTTTCTCAACAGAAAGACCATTTAAAACAGCTTTGAAGTCTTTTGTTTTTGGAGCATCGAACGCTAAGCTTTCAAGTACTAACATTTTTTCTTCTAGAACTTTAGAAGATAATGCTGATTTGATTGCTAAACGACGAACTTTTTTCGGTAATTTATAGCTGTAGCTGCGTGGTTGTGGACCAAAAACAGTACCACCTCCGCGCCATTGTGGAGAACGGATAGACCCTTGACGAGCACGACCTGTTCCCTTTTGACGCCATGGCTTACGGCCGCCGCCGGCTACCTCAGAACGATTTTTAACTTTATGAGTACCCTGACGTAAAGAAGCTCTTTGCATGATGATTGCTTCAAATAATACGTGTTGGTTAGGTTCAATACCAAATACGGATTCGTTTAACTCGATTTCACCAACTTGTGAACCGCTTTGGTTAAATAATGCTACTTTCGGCATTCCTATGTTCCTCCTTTCTTATGAAGTGATTATGCTTTAACCGCACCCTTGATTTTTAGTAATGCTTTTTTCGCACCTGGAACGTTACCTTTGATTAAAAGGAGATTACGCTCAGTGTCAACCTTAACGATTTCAAGGTTTTGTACAGTAACTTGCTCTCCACCCATGCGTCCAGGTAATAATTTACCTTTGAATACACGGTTCGGAGCAACTGGTCCCATTGAACCAGGACGACGATGGTAACGAGAACCGTGAGCCATTGGGCCGCGAGATTGTCCGTGGCGCTTGATAGAGCCTTGGAAACCTTTACCCTTTGAGATTCCTGTTACATCTACTAAATCGCCAGCAGCGAAAATATCAACTTTGACTTCTTGACCAACTTCATAGCCTTCTAAGTCACCCCCGCGGAATTCGCGAACGAAGCGCTTAGGAGCAGTATTTGCTTTTGCAGCATGGCCCTTTTCGGGTTTGTTAGCTAACTTTTCACGCTTATCTTCAAAACCTACTTGAATAGCCTCGTAGCCATCAGTTTCAGCAGATTTCTTTTGAAGAACAACGTTTGGAGCTACCTCAACTACTGTTACAGGAATTAAGTTTCCATTCTCTGCAAATACTTGAGTCATACCAATCTTTCTTCCTAAGATTCCTTTGGTCATGTAAGTCACACCTCCTAATTTTGTATGAATTTATTTGATTATAATTTGATTTCGATATCTACACCGGATGGTAAATCTAATCTCATTAAAGCATCAACTGTTTGTGGAGTTGGATTAACGATGTCGATTAGACGCTTATGTGTCCGCATTTCAAATTGCTCACGAGAATCTTTGTACTTGTGAACCGCACGAAGAATCGTATATACAGATTTTTCAGTCGGAAGCGGAATCGGACCAGACACTGCTGCACCTGAACGTTTTGCTGTTTCAACGATTTTTTCTGCAGATTGATCAAGGATTCTGTGATCATATGCTTTTAAGCGGATACGAATTTTTTGTTTTGCCATTATTTTCCCTCCTTTATTCGCCTATTTTCAAAATAGACATTTCTCAGTGAGAATTTCCCTAACACAGCGCCATGGCAAAGCGGCCGGGTGTGTCAGCAACCTCCCACATCATCGCAGTCAAAGACCAACATTGTCTATTATACATAAAACCTAAAGCAAACGCAACAGTAATTACGATTTTTTTTAGTCTTATGTCCTGAACACTTTTATTATTATAAAGGCTGTTATACATGATTTCAAGACATAATATTAATCTCCAGTAATCTCCTAAATTTATTGGGTTTAAACATTTATATTTATATAGAAGAAACTCGGAATATTTTTAAAGAACAATATAAAAAGCAGCTGGATCGTCACCCAGCTGCTTCTGTTATTTTGATTATTCAATGATTGTAGTGATTGAACCTGAACCTACAGTACGTCCACCTTCACGGATAGAGAACTTAGTACCTTCTTCAATCGCAACTGGAGCGATAAGCTCAACAGTCATTTCTGTGTTATCGCCAGGCATGATCATTTCAGTACCTTCTGGAAGAACAATGATACCAGTGATATCAGAAGTACGGAAATAGAATTGTGGGCGATAGTTTGAGAAGAATGGAGTATGACGTCCACCTTCTTCTTTAGATAATACGTAAACTTGTGCTTTGAACTTTGTGTGTGGAGTGATGGACTTTGGCTTAGCCAATACTTGTCCACGCTCGATTTCTTCACGTGCTACACCACGAAGAAGGGCACCGATGTTGTCACCAGCTTCAGCAAAATCAAGAAGCTTACGGAACATTTCTACACCTGTTACAGTTGTAGATTTTGGCTCTTCAGTGAAACCAACGATTTCAACTACGTCACCAACTTTAACTACGCCACGCTCAACACGTCCTGTAGCAACTGTACCACGGCCAGTGATAGAGAATACATCCTCAACTGGCATCATGAATGGCTTATCAGTGTCACGAGTTGGGTTTGGAATGTAGCTGTCAACAGCATCCATAAGTTCAACGATTTTTTCTTCCCATGCAGCATCGCCTTCTAATGCTTTAAGAGCAGAACCCTTGATAACCGGAGTGTCATCGCCAGGGAAATCGTATTCAGATAAAAGATCACGAATTTCCATTTCTACTAATTCAAGTAATTCTTCGTCATCAACCATATCACACTTGTTCATGAATACAACAAGGTAAGGTACGCCTACCTGACGAGAAAGAAGGATGTGCTCACGAGTTTGTGGCATTGGACCATCAGTTGCAGATACAACAAGGATACCGCCGTCCATTTGTGCAGCACCAGTGATCATGTTTTTAACATAGTCAGCGTGTCCTGGGCAGTCAACGTGTGCATAGTGACGTGCATCTGTTTCATATTCAACGTGTGCAGTAGAGATTGTGATACCACGTTCTCTTTCTTCTGGAGCACCATCAATTTGATCGTATGCACGAGCTTCAGCTTTACCTTGCTTAGCAAGTACAGAAGTGATTGCAGCAGTTAAAGTAGTTTTACCATGGTCAACGTGTCCGATTGTACCAATGTTAACGTGTGGCTTTGAACGGTCGAATTTAGCTTTTGCCATTTGGAAAATCCTCCTTTGGATTATAAAAATTAAGTATATTTAAGCGGAAACTGTAAAGGGGTAGACCCCGTTTCACAGTTTCCATTCTTACATAAGTAGTTATACTTTAAAGATAAGTAAAAATCAATTACTCACCTTTATTTTTTTTGATGATTTCTTCAGAGACTGATTTAGGTACTTCTTCGTAGTGGTCAAAGTGCATAGAGAATACTCCACGACCTTGTGTACTAGAACGAAGTGCAGTTGCATAACCAAACATTTCTGATAGAGGAACCATAGCACGGACAACTTGTGCGTTACCACGAGCTTCCATACCTTCAACACGTCCACGACGTGCAGTGATTTGTCCCATAATGTCACCAAGATACTCTTCAGGGATTACCACTTCTACCCTCATCATTGGTTCAAGAATTACAGGGCTACACTTAGATGCTGCATTTTTAAGTGCCAATGAAGCGGCAATTTTAAACGCCATTTCAGAGGAGTCAACATCATGGTATGAACCATCAAACAGTCTAGCTTTAATGTCAACTAAAGGATATCCAGCAAGTACTCCTCGCTCAAGAGCATCCTCTAGACCAGCTTGAACAGCAGGGATGTATTCACGAGGAACAACACCACCGACAATACCATTCTCAAATTCGAAGCCTTTTCCTTCTTCGTTTGGTGAGAACTCAATCCAAACGTGTCCGTATTGACCGCGTCCACCAGACTGACGAGCAAACTTACCTTCAACTTGTGCAGAAGCACGGAATGTTTCGCGGTAAGCAACCTGCGGTGCACCAACATTAGCTTCAACTTTGAATTCACGACGCATACGGTCAACGATGATATCTAGGTGAAGCTCACCCATACCAGCGATGATTACTTGTCCAGTCTCCTGGTCAGTATGTGCACGGAAGGTCGGATCTTCTTCTTGCAGCTTTTGCAGAGCAGTTGTCATTTTGTCTTGGTCAGCTTTTGATTTAGGTTCAACTGAAAGCTGGATTACTGGCTCTGGGAATTGCATAGACTCTAGGATAACAAGGTTTTTGTCGTCACATAGAGTATCACCAGTTGTTGTATCTTTCAAACCTACTGCTGCTGCAATATCACCGGCATAAACCTTTGAGATTTCTTGACGGCTGTTTGCATGCATTTGCAGGATACGTCCGATACGTTCACGCTTGCCTTTAGTTGAGTTCTGAACATATGAGCCAGACTCTAAAGTACCAGAGTAAACGCGGAAGAACGTTAATTTACCAACATAAGGGTCTGTCATAACTTTAAATGCAAGAGCTGAGAATGGCTCTTCATCACTTGAGTGACGCTCGATGATTTCCTCTTCATCATCCACAGCATGACCTTTGATTGCCGGTACATCTAATGGAGATGGGAGGTAATCAATAACTGCATCTAACATTAATTGAACACCTTTGTTTTTGAAAGCTGATCCACAGATAACTGGATAAAATTCAACGTTAACAGTACCTTTGCGGATTGCGGCTTTCAACTCTTCTTTAGAGATTTCCTCTCCGCCAAGGTATTTTTCCATTAACTCTTCATCAAGTTCTGCTACTGCCTCAACTAATTTCTCATGGTATTCTTCAGCTTGTGCACGGTATTCTTCTGGAATTTCACGAACTTCAATATCAGTTCCTAAGTCATTGCCATAGAATACAGCATTCATTTCAACAAGGTCAATGATAGCTGAGAATTGATCTTCAGCACCGATTGGCAACTGAATTGGATGAGCATTCGCTTGCAAACGATCATGTAATGTTTTTACAGAATACAGGAAGTCTGCACCGATTTTGTCCATCTTGTTTACGAATACTACACGTGGTACTCCGTAAGTTGTTGCTTGACGCCAAACTGTTTCAGTTTGCGGTTCAACACCCGACTGAGCATCTAGAACAGCTACCGCACCATCAAGTACACGAAGTGAACGTTCTACTTCAACAGTGAAGTCTACGTGCCCTGGAGTGTCGATGATGTTAACACGGTGGCCTTTCCATTGTGCAGTTGTTGCAGCGGAAGTGATTGTGATTCCGCGTTCTTGTTCTTGCTCCATCCAGTCCATCTGAGATGCACCTTCATGTGTTTCACCGATTTTATGAATTTTACCAGTGTAATAAAGGACGCGCTCAGTGGTAGTCGTTTTACCGGCATCGATGTGAGCCATGATGCCGATATTACGAGTGTTTTCTAAGGAGAACTCTCTTGCCATTGGGTCTTTCTCCTTCCTAGTAGAAAGTTTTTATATTTGAAGGTTAGATTACCAACGATAGTGAGCAAACGCTTTGTTTGCTTCAGCCATTTTGTGTGTATCTTCACGTTTCTTAACAGAAGCACCAGTGTTGTTAGCTGCATCCATGATTTCGTTTGCTAAGCGCTCTTCCATTGTTTTTTCACCGCGAAGACGCGCATAGTTTACTAACCAGCGAAGACCAAGGGTTGTACGGCGGTCAGGACGCACCTCAACTGGAACTTGGTAGTTAGCACCGCCGACACGGCGTGCTCTTACTTCTAGAACTGGCATGATATTTTTCATTGCTGCCTCGAATACTTCCATAGGTTCTTTTCCAGAACGTTCGCGGATTGTATTAAATGCAGAGTAAAGAATTTCTTGAGATTTACCTCTTTTACCGTCAATCATCATTTTGTTGATAAGACGAGTAACTAATTTTGAATTGTAAAGTGGATCTGGTAACACGTCTCTCTTTGCTACAGGACCTTTACGTGGCATGCTTTTTCCTCCTTTCAAAGAAGCTTCTATTTAGTATGATTATTTCTTAGCTGCTTTTGGTCTCTTAGTACCATATTTTGAGCGGCCTTGCATACGGTTGTTAACACCAGCTGTATCAAGTGCTCCACGTACGATGTGATAACGTACCCCTGGTAAGTCTTTTACACGTCCGCCACGGATAAGAACGACACTGTGTTCTTGAAGGTTGTGGCCGATACCAGGAATGTAAGCTGTCACCTCAATACCATTAGTCAAGCGTACACGAGCATATTTACGTAACGCTGAGTTTGGTTTCTTCGGAGTCATTGTACCAACACGAGTACATACCCCGCGTTTTTGTGGTGAAGATACATTTGTTTGTGATTTTTTGAAGCTGTTATAACCTTTATTTAGCGCAGGTGATTTTGATTTCTCAGTCGTAGACTGACGTGGTTTGCGCACTAATTGGTTAATTGTAGGCATGTTATTTCCTCCCTTCGTTAATTGTAAGCCCACACATCCAGGTGGTTCATTTTTTTGCAAAAAACAAAGTTTTTGCAGAATGCTCTATCTACAAAAACAGTTTTTAACGGATAATGGCTACAGCTGCTGCACCAACTTGAATTCCACATGCTTTGCCGAGCTTTTTCATGGAATCTACATATTGAACAGGAACATCTAAATCGCTGGCTGTTGTTACCACCTGGGCCGTTACTTTTTGATCAGCATCTGCCGCGATAATCAGCTCTTCGACTTTCCCTTCCTTCAGTGCTTTCACTGTTTGTTTTGTCCCTATAATAAAATTCTTCGCCTGTAATACTTTTTCATAAGACATGACTGCTATCCTCCAAAGTATCAGGTGTATAGGAGCACCTTTGATATAGTAACATCTTATAATATAGATGTCAACAAAACATTTAAATATTTTTCTTAAAATAGAGGCTGACTAAGGTCAGCCTCTTACATTTATTTAATCAATTGTTACTGGTTCTTCTGAGGTTGTATCCCGAAGGACTGGCTCTGCTTTGCGGTAGCGCTGCATACCTGTTCCGGCAGGAACCAGTTTTCCGATGATGACATTCTCTTTTAAACCAAGCAATTCATCACGCTTGCCCTTAATTGCTGCATCGGTAAGAACTCTTGTTGTTTCTTGGAACGATGCTGCAGACAAGAATGAATCTGTTTCAAGAGATGCTTTGGTAATACCAAGTAATACAGGACGCCCTGTTGCAGGTATCTTGCCGTTTAGTAATGCGGATTCATTGGCATCCGTAAACTGGTGAATGTCTAGTAGTGTACCTGGTAATACATCTGTATCTCCAGCCTCACTGACACGCACTTTACGGAGCATTTGACGGACCATAACCTCAACGTGCTTATCGCCAATTTCAACACCCTGCATCCGGTAAACCTTTTGCACTTCACGAAGCAGGTATTCCTGAACGGATATTACATCTTTCACCTTAATCAGTTCTTTTGGATCGATGGATCCTTCGGTTAATTCCTGACCTCGTTCAATTCGGTCTCCCACAGCAACTTTCAGACGGGCAGTATACGGAGCAGTGTAATTGCGCTGCTCTACCTCACCTTGGACTACAATTTCATGCTGGCGGTCGCGGCCTTCGTTAATACTGATGACCACACCATCAATTTCAGATATAACCGCTTGGCCTTTAGGGTTACGCGCTTCGAAAATTTCCTGAATACGCGGCAAACCTTGGGTAATATCGTTACCCGCAACACCGCCGGTATGGAATGTACGCATTGTTAACTGTGTTCCTGGCTCACCGATAGACTGAGCGGCAATAATACCAACCGCTTCACCCACTTCAACTTCTTGACCGGTTGCAAGGTTTCTGCCGTAACATTTTTTACATACACCATGGCGGGTATTACATGTAAATGCCGAACGGATTTTAACTTCTTCAATTCCAGCCTCCACAATGACAGTAGCAAGGTCTTCTGTAATTAGGCCATTTTCTGGTACAAGGATTTCCTTTGTTTCAGGATGCTTAATAGGCGTACGAGCATATCGGCCAATTAAACGCTCTTCGAGTGGTTCAATAACCTCGGTACCATCCTTTAATGCTCGGATGCTAAAGCCGCGGTCTGTTCCGCAATCATCTTCACGGACAATAACGTCTTGTGCAACATCAACGAGACGACGGGTTAAGTAACCTGAGTCAGCTGTCTTAAGCGCCGTATCAGCAAGACCTTTACGGGCACCGTGAGTGGAAATAAAGTACTCTAATACTGTTAATCCTTCACGGAAACTTGATTTGATTGGCAACTCGATAATACGTCCAGCCGGGTTGGCCATCAGACCACGCATACCAGCTAACTGTGTAAAGTTAGAGGCGTTACCACGGGCACCGGAGTCACTCATCATGAAGATTGGGTTAGTCTTATTCAAGGATTTCATCAATTTACCTTGAATAGTATCCTTCGCCTGGCTCCAAATAGAGATGACACGGTCATAACGCTCATCCTCTGTAATTAAACCACGTCTAAACTGTTTAGTAACATTATCAACCTTAGCCTGCGCATCATGGAGAATTTGCTCTTTCTCTTTAAGTACGACGATATCGGCAACACCAACAGTAATACCGGCTTTAGTTGAATATTTGAACCCTAAATCCTTCATGCGGTCGAGCATTTTGGATGTTTCGGTAATTTTGAAACGCTTGAATACTTCCGCAATGATATTACCAAGAATTTTCTTCTTAAACGGATCAATCAAAGGCATATTTTTAATCTTTTCTTTGATATTCTCGCCTTTTTCAACAAAGTACTTAGCAGGTGTTTCAACCTCTAAATTGTGTTTAGTTGGTTCATTGATATAAGGGAATGATTTAGGAAGAATCTCATTAAACACAAGCTTACCAACGGTTGTGATTAACAGCTTGTTGTTTTGTTCTTCTGTAAAAGTCTCATTTCCTAATTTGCCTGCATTAACAGCAATCCTTGTATGCAGGTGAACATAGCCATTTTGATAGGCAAGAAGGGCTTCGTCCGTGTCATTAAACACCATGCCCTCACCAACTGCACCTTCTCTTTCAAGGGTTAGATAATAGTTTCCTAATACCATGTCCTGTGAAGGAGTAACAACCGGTTTACCGTCTTTAGGGTTTAAGATGTTTTGGGCAGCAAGCATCAAAAGGCGCGCTTCAGCCTGAGCTTCAGATGAAAGCGGAACGTGTACAGCCATCTGGTCACCGTCAAAGTCAGCATTATATGCCGTACATACAAGCGGGTGAAGACGAATGGCACGACCCTCAACCAATGTTGGTTCGAATGCCTGAATCCCCAAGCGGTGCAGCGTAGGGGCACGGTTTAAAAGAACCGGATGCTCCTTAATGACGTCTTCAAGCACATCCCAAACATCAGGGGATACTCTCTCGATTTTCCGCTTTGCTGATTTAATATTATGGGCTAATCCCTTTTCAACAAGCTCCTTCATCACAAATGGCTTAAATAACTCTAGAGCCATTTCCTTAGGAAGCCCGCATTGATACATTTTTAGATTTGGGCCTACGACGATAACAGAACGTCCGGAATAGTCAACACGTTTTCCGAGCAAGTTTTGACGGAAACGTCCTTGTTTACCTTTTAACATATGAGAAAGCGACTTCAACGGACGATTACCAGGTCCTGTTACAGGACGACCGCGGCGGCCGTTATCAATTAAAGCATCTACCGCTTCCTGAAGCATCCGCTTTTCGTTTTGAACGATAATGCTAGGAGCTCCTAAATCTAATAAACGCTTTAATCGGTTATTACGGTTAATAACACGTCGGTATAAATCGTTTAAGTCAGACGTTGCGAATCTTCCGCCATCCAATTGAACCATTGGACGAAGCTCTGGAGGAATGACCGGAAGAACATCCAACACCATCCAGGAAGGTTCATTTCCTGAGTTACGGAATGCTTCCAAAACCTCAAGGCGTTTAATGGCACGTGTACGGCGCTGTCCTTGAGCTGTTTTAAGTTCTTCTTTCAACCCGTCAACTTCTTTATCTAAATCGATATCTGAAAGAAGTTTTTTGATGGCTTCTGCACCCATGGATGCTTGGAACTTATTACCATACTTTTCGCGATAAGCACGATATTCTTTTTCTGATAAAAGCTGTTTCTTTTCAAGTGCTGTGTCACCGGATTCTGTCACTACATATGAAGCAAAGTAAATAACTTCTTCAAGTGCTCTTGGTGACATGTCTAGTACAAGTCCCATTCGGCTTGGAATGCCTTTAAAATACCAAATGTGTGAAACTGGTGCTGCAAGTTCAATATGACCCATTCGCTCGCGGCGGACCTTTGCACGGGTAACTTCAACACCGCATCGGTCACAGACAACACCTTTATAGCGGACACGCTTGTATTTACCGCAATGACATTCCCAGTCCTTTGTCGGACCAAAAATTCTTTCGCAGAATAAACCGTCCTTTTCTGGCTTTAACGTACGATAGTTAATGGTTTCAGGTTTCTTAACTTCACCGAATGACCATGAGCGGATTTTATCTGGTGAAGCTAGACCTATTTTCATGTACTCAAAATTATTAACGTCCAGCAAGGGGCCTACCTCCCTATTTATGTCCAGGTTTTACCCTTAAATGCAAATGCATATAGAAAAGAAAAGCGCACTTATGCTATAGCTAGTTTGTTGCCGGAGCTATTTTTTTAAGTGCGCTTTTGCTAAAATGGATTACTCTTTTGAACCTACTTTTTCCGATTCAAAGCTTGGCGCATCAGGAACAATGTTTAAAGTGTCGACTTGCTGTAAGTCCTCTTCATCTTCCATATCACGCATTTCAATCTCTTCTTCATCGCCCGATAAGATCTTCACATCCATACCTAAGCTTTGAAGCTCTTTAATTAATACTTTAAATGATTCAGGAACACCTGGTTCTGGAACATTTTCGCCTTTTACAATGGCTTCATATGTCTTTACACGACCTACAACATCGTCTGATTTAACAGTCAGGATTTCCTGAAGAGTGTAAGCTGCACCGTATGCTTCCAGTGCCCATACCTCCATTTCACCGAAACGCTGTCCGCCGAACTGAGCTTTACCGCCAAGCGGCTGCTGTGTAACAAGAGAGTATGGTCCGGTAGAGCGGGCATGCAATTTATCGTCAACCATGTGCGCCAATTTAATCATATACATGACACCGACAGACACACGGTTATCAAATGGTTCGCCTGTACGGCCGTCATAAAGGACTGTTTTGGCATCGCGGGCCATTCCGGCTTCTTCAATCGTTGCCCATACATCTTCCTCACGGGCACCGTCGAATACCGGAGTAGCCACATGGATTCCTAATTGTCTTGCCGCCATACCTAAATGAAGCTCAAGCACCTGACCGATATTCATCCGTGATGGCACCCCTAATGGGTTTAACATGATATCAACAGGTGTACCGTCCGGCAGGAATGGCATATCCTCTTCCGGCAAAATTCTTGAGATAACCCCTTTGTTCCCGTGGCGTCCCGCCATTTTATCGCCTGCGGAAATTTTCCGCTTTTGAACGATATAGACACGGACTAACTGATTAACGCCTGGAGGGAGTTCATCTCCATCTTCACGGTTAAAGACTTTAACATCCAGAACAATACCGCCCCCGCCGTGTGGAACACGAAGAGAAGTATCACGGACTTCACGAGCCTTTTCACCGAAGATAGCATGTAAGAGACGTTCTTCAGCGGTCAATTCTGTTACCCCTTTTGGTGTAACTTTACCAACTAAAAGGTCTCCGTCTTTTACTTCTGCACCAATTCTTATGATTCCACGTTCATCGAGATTTCTTAATGCATCTTCACCGACGTTCGGAATATCACGAGTAATTTCCTCTGGGCCAAGCTTTGTATCACGAGATTCAGATTCATATTCCTCGATATGAATAGAAGTATAGACATCGTCTTTTACAAGACGCTCACTCATGATAATCGCATCTTCATAGTTGTATCCATCCCAATTTAGGAATGCAACAAGAACGTTTCTTCCTAACGCTAATTCGCCAAGCTCCATAGATGGACCATCAGCAAGAATTTCACCTTTTTTGACACGATTGCCAACAGCCACAATCGGACGCTGGTTATAGCATGTTCCTTGGTTGGAACGGATAAATTTCAACATCCGGTATTTATCAAGGTCACCTTTAACCTCTTGACCATCGATCTCTTTCACACGACGCACCCATACCTGACGGGCTTCAACGTGTTCCACAATACCATCATGCTTACAAACAACCGCTGCACCGGAGTCTTTTCCGGATACATATTCCATGCCGGTACCAACTCTTGGCGCCTCAGGCTGCATTAATGGAACCGCCTGACGCTGCATGTTTGCACCCATAAGTGCACGGTTGGAGTCGTCATTTTCAAGGAACGGAATACATGCCGTTGCCGCTGAAACAACCTGCTTTGGTGATACGTCCATATAATCGACCCGGTCGCGTTTAACGACAGTGTTCTCACCACGGAAGCGTGCAATAACATCTTCATCAAGGAAGGAACCATCTTCACCAAGACGGGCATTTGCCTGAGCGACAACATAATTGTCCTCTTCATCGGCTGTTAAATAATCGATTCGGTCTGTCACATTACCTGTATCAGGATCAACACGGCGGTATGGTGTTTCTATAAATCCAAAGCGATTAACTTTTGCATAGCTTGATAGTGAGTTAATCAAACCAATGTTTGGACCTTCCGGTGTTTCAATCGGACACATCCGGCCATAGTGAGAGTAGTGAACGTCACGAACTTCCATTCCAGCGCGTTCACGAGTCAAACCGCCCGGTCCAAGCGCTGATAGACGGCGTTTGTGGGTTAATTCCGCAAGCGGATTCGTTTGATCCATGAACTGGGATAACTGGGAGCTTCCAAAGAATTCTTTAATGGAAGCAATAACTGGACGTATATTGATTAACTGCTGCGGCGTAATCGTTGCTGTATCCTGTATGGACATCCTTTCACGAACAACGCGCTCCATCCGGGACAATCCAATTCGGAATTGGTTTTGCAAAAGCTCGCCAACTGAACGAAGACGTCTGTTCCCCAAATGGTCGATATCATCTGTATCTCCTACTCCGTGCAGCAAATCAAAGAAGTAGCTGATCGACGCAATAATATCGGCAGGAGTGATATTTTTAATTGGCTCTGCCACATAGGCATTACCTAACACATTAATAACTTTTTCATTTTCATCGCCAGGAGCGTATATCTTGATGCCCTGCATAATGATTTCTTCTTCCACCACACCACCAACAGGGTTGTAGCTTCTGAAATTGACGTTTTTCTCAAGTGCAGGCAGGATTCTGTCCAGATTTCTTCTATCCAAAACAGTTCCCTTTTCTGCAATGATTTCACCTGTTTCAGGGTCTGCCAACGTTTCCGCTAAGCGCTGATTAAATAGGCGGTTTTTAATATGAAGCTTTTTATTAATTTTATAACGGCCAACATTAGCCAAATCATAACGTTTCGGATCAAAGAAACGAGAAATCAATAAATTCTTCGCATTTTCTACAGTCGGAGGTTCACCTGGACGAAGACGTTCGTAAATCTCAAGTAACGCTTTATCAATACCTTCCGTATTATCTTTTTCAAGCGTGTTGCGGAGATACTCATTATCACCAATCAAATCAAGAATTTCTTGATCAGAGCCAAAACCAAGTGCACGCAAAAGAACCGTAACGGGCAGCTTCCGAGTACGATCTATTCTGACATATACGACATCCTTGGCATCTGTTTCATATTCAAGCCATGCGCCGCGGTTCGGAATGACAGTAGCCGTGTAGCCCTTTTTTCCGTTTTTATCAGTTTTTCCGCTGAAATAAACGCTCGGTGAGCGCACCAGCTGCGAAACAATAACGCGTTCCGCACCATTAATAACAAAAGTGCCGGTTTCCGTCATTAACGGAAAATCACCCATGAATACATCTTGATCCTTTACTTCGCCTGTTTCCTTGTTTACAAGACGTACTTTGACACGCAATGGAGCAGAATATGTAACGTCCCGTTCTTTTGATTCTTCTACAGAATACTTTGGATCGCCAAGACTGTAATCAATAAATTCCAGTGATAGGTTACCCGTAAAATCCTCAATTGGTGAAATATCCTGGAACATTTCACGCAATCCCTCATCAAGAAACCACTGATAAGAAGAGGTTTGGATTTCAATAAGGTTTGGTAACTCTAAAACTTCACTGATTCGTGCGTAACTCCTCCGCTTCCGGTGGCGTCCATACTGAACTAGTTGACCTGTCAACTGATTCACCCCTCAAATCAAGCGTAATTTAAAATCTATGCAAATCTTTTGAGCAGAGCTTTATAGCCCTATCCAAAAGACAAAAAGAAAAAGGGTTTTTTCCCAAAAACCGCATTTTCACATTTTGACTATTATTTTGTCATCATTTCCTTTTTATCCCTATTTTATACTTACAAAATGTATTTTTAGGAATAAATCGGTAATTATTATGATGGCATTTTATAATGCTATCACAACGACAATATCAAGTCAACAATTTTTTAGCTTTTATGATGAAATAACCTTTTGATTTGTCAATTACTTCAGCATTAGAAAATAGTTCTTTCATTTTCTCCATCGCCGAGGGAGCTCCCTGCTTCTTTTGAATGACTACCCATAATTCGCCTTCAGCCGCAAGACGTTCATAACTTTGTTCAAAAATATCATGAACGGTCTTTTTCCCGGCTCGAATGGGGGGATTGGTTAAAATAGCGGAAAAGGAATCTTCCTTTACACTAATGAGCCGGTCACTTTCATAGATTTTTACATTCTCTATTTTGTTGAGAACTGCATTTTCCCTTGCCAATTCAAGAGCCCGTTCATTCACATCTACCATATGAACAGTCCGGTTAGGGCTGCCCTTTGCAATAGATAAACCAATAGGGCCATAGCCGCAGCCAACATCGAGAATGGGACCGTTTATTTCCGGATTCGTAAAAGATTCAATTAATAGGCGTGAGCCAAAATCTACCTCTCTTTTTGAAAAAACTCCGTTATCAGTTTTAAACCGAAATAAATGGTTTTTTAGGGTGAAGTCCCAATATTTCGGGTCACTTTCGACCTTTTGGGTACGAGAATAGTAGTGTTCAGTCAAACGACTCACCTCTCGAGGAAATAGGTTAGAAGATATGAGGCACTAGCACCTTTTTAAGGTAGCCAAAAAAAGCCCGCTTATGCAGCGGACTTTTTTATAATGTTAAGATTACTTAACTTCAACGTTTGCTCCAACTTCTTCAAGCTTACCTTTGATTTCTTCAGCTTCTTCTTTAGAAATGCCTTCTTTAAGTGGCTTTGGAGTGTTGTCAACAAGATCTTTTGCTTCTTTAAGACCAAGACCTGTGATTTCACGAACAACTTTGATAACCTTGATTTTTTGATCTCCAGCGCCAGCTAGGATTACATCAAATTCAGTCTTTTCTTCAACAGCAGCAGCACCTGCGCCGCCAACCATTGCTACAGGAGCAGCAGCAGTTACGCCGAATTCTTCTTCGATTGCTTTTACAAGGTCGTTAAGTTCTAAAACAGTCATAGATTTAACTGCTTCAATGATTTGTTCTTTAGTCATTTTAATTTTCCTCCTTAATTTTCATTCCGTTATTAGTTAAGCGATAAGTTCTGTCCAGCTCCAGCTCCCAGCAGCTAGTGTCCTTCTCTCTTCTCCCTACGATAAGTCAACATCGGTTCGCTAACGCTCTCCGTGTTTCCTTTATCTCAGTCGAAGCGCTCCAGGCCATACGCTGCTAAACGGCCGCTTCCGCATTTCTATTAACTTACGCGCCTTGTTCTTCTTTTTGATCTGCAACTGCTTTTGCTGCAAGAGCAAGGTTGCGGATTGGTGCTTGAAGCACGCTGAGTAGCATAGAAAGCAAGCCTTCGCGTGAAGGAAGTTCAGCAAGAGCTTTAACCTCTTCAACAGTTGCGACGTTACCTTCGATAACACCCGCTTTTAATTCTAATGCTTCGTTCTTTTTCGCAAAATCGTTTAAGATTTTCGCTGGTGCTACTACATCTTCAGTACTGAACGCGATTGCGTTAGGACCTGTTAATGCATCGTTTAAGCCACCAAGACCTGCTTCATCAGCCGCACGGCGAACCATAGAGTTTTTGTAAACCTTGAACTCAACGCCAGCTTCGCGAAGCTGTTTACGAAGTTCAGTTACTTGAGCAACTGTAAGACCACGGTAATCAACAACGATCGTTGATACACTAGCTTTTAGTTTATCAGCAATTTCTTCGACAACCTGTTTTTTAGCTTCGATTGCACTGCTCATCTTAACACCTCCTGTAGAATGTCTACATTTATACCGGTCAGTAAAATGCCTCTATATCGTTAATTTAGACATAGAGGCAGCATAATCAGCTAAAAGTTTAGCTTAATTTATCGCATAACCTCGGCAGGATTATTAAGCACATACGCCCCTGCTGTCTACGGTACAAATGTTTATTATATTAAACAACAAAATTGATTATATAAAATCTAATTTTGATTGTCAATTGGAAAAATTAGTTACCTTATTTCGCTGTAACAGTAGAAGGATCTACCTTGATTCCAGGTCCCATTGTTGAAGTAACAGTTACGTTCTTCATGTAAGTACCTTTAGCAGCTGATGGCTTAACTTTTAACATTGTTTCGAACACAGTATTAAAGTTCTCAACAAGCTTTTCGTTTTCGAAAGAAGATTTACCGATAGGCACGTGGATATTTCCAGCTTTGTCAACACGGTATTCTACTTTACCTGCTTTAATTTCGTTGATTGCTTTTGTTACATCAAATGTAACTGTACCTGTTTTAGGGTTTGGCATTAAGCCTTTAGGTCCTAAAGTACGACCTAATTTACCAACTTCACCCATCATGTCAGGAGTTGCTACGATTACATCGAACTCGAACCATCCTTGTTGGATTTTGTTGATGTATTCTGCATCGCCAACATAATCAGCGCCAGCTGCTTCTGCTTCTTTCACTTTTTCACCCTTCGCGAATACTAATACGCGTTGAGTTTTACCAGTTCCGTTTGGAAGCACAACTGCACCACGGATTTGCTGATCAGCTTTCTTAGGATCTACGCCCAAGCGGAAAGCAACTTCAAGAGTTGCGTCAAATTTTGCAATATTTGTTTGCTTAGCAAGTTCAATTGCCTCTGCAATTGGGTAAGCTTTTGAACGATCTACAAGCTTTGCAGCTTCTAGGTACTTCTTACCTTTTTTAGCCATTTTTATTTCCTCCTAAATTGTGGTTTTAACGTCGTATAACTCCCACCTCGAAAAGCGGAGGCGCCTTGGACAGGGGCTTATGACCCCGTGCCCCTAGGCGCCGCAGCCAGCCAAGAAAAAGGTTGCGTGTATTTTTATAACGCGCAACCCCTTCATTACAACATAACAGTTACTTACATGGATTAGTCTTCGATAACAATACCCATGCTGCGTGCAGTACCTTCAACCATGCGCATTGCTGCTTCAACGCTAGCTGCGTTTAGGTCAGGCATTTTTTGTTCCGCAATCTCGCGTACTTTATCACGCTTTACTGTTGCTACTTTATTACGGTTAGGCTGGCCTGAACCAGACTGGATTCCAGCTGCTACTTTCAAAAGAACGGCAGCAGGAGGAGTTTTCGTAATAAATGTAAATGAACGGTCTTCAAACACCGTGATTTCAACAGGAATAATCAATCCAGCTTGATCTGCTGTACGAGCGTTAAATTCCTTACAGAATCCCATGATGTTAACACCGGCTTGACCTAGTGCAGGACCAACTGGCGGCGCAGGATTTGCTTTACCAGCAGGGATTTGTAATTTAACAACTTTAATTACTTTTTTAGCCACGAGACACACCTCCTTAAAGTCCGTGATGTGGTTAATAGGGTATTAACCCTCCCACTCATCTGAAGTCTTTATATGAATACAAAGAGCTTGACAAAAGTCTTGTCCAAGGAGTTTTCCTTAGACATACTGACCTATGAAATATTATCATTTTTTAAAAATGATTTCAAGTTTTTTTACAATATCAGATAATATTTCTTTAAAATTGACTTTTTACTGCGCTGAAAAAGGGCTGTTGATTGGAGCTCCGGGCACTTCGCTTTCCGCGGCCGTTTCGGGGAGCCTCCTCGGCGCTATCGCGCCTGCGGGGTCTCCCCTGAACCGTACTCCCCCAGGAGTCTTCGTGCCCTCCACTCCAATCAACAGGGTAGAAAAACTATCTTCAACTTTTTATTATTATTTTTAATTAAAGCTTATCAATTTGTGTGAATTCAAGTTCTACTGGGGTGTCGCGGCCGAACATGTTGACTAGGACTTTAAGCTTAGCTTTGTCTTTGTCCATCTCTTCGACAACCCCTGTGAAGTTGGCGAATGGGCCTTCTTTGACTTTGACGGTTTCGCCAATTTCGTAGTTAACGTCAATACGCTTTTCGTCTACGCCCATACGTTTCAGCAAACCGGTGACTTCTTCAGGAAGTAGTGGAGTCGGCTTTGAACCTGATCCAGCAGAACCAACGAACCCTGTAACACCCGGTGTATTACGTACGACATACCAAGAATCGTCGGTCATTACAAGCTCAACTAACACATATCCAGGAAACACCTTACGTTTGACTACCTTTTTCTTACCGTTTTTAATTTCTGTTTCTTCTTCTTCTGGAACTACGACACGAAAGATTTTATCTGACATGCCCATTGATTCCACACGTTTTTCTAAATTTGCCTTTACCTTATTCTCATAGCCTGAGTAAGTATGAACAACATACCAATTCTTTTCCATTTAAGAGGACTTGTGCGTCCGTCCCTCCCTAACAAAATTCAATTATTTTTTTTACCAAATTAAAAAACCCGCTAATGACGGGTTTTCTGCTAAAAATTCCTTGTGTTTTCCATTATACCATGAAGTACAAGTTATTATTCAAGAATTAAACGAATCAATTTTGAAATTCCTAAATCTAAAACAGCAAAGAATACGGCGAAAAAAGCAACAGTTGTTATAACGGTTACAGTAGAACGAGTCAGTTCTCCGCGTTTTGGCCAGCTGACTTTTCTCATTTCACGAACTACGTCACTGAAGAAATTCTTTATGCGAGACATTTAGTAGACCCCCAACTATCGTAAATAGCAATGCTAGAAAGTTAATCTTTTATTTTGTTTCACGATGAACAGTATGCAAACCACAGGTTTTACAATATTTATTTAATTCCAATCTCTCTGTTTGTGTATCATTGCTGGGAGTGGAATAATTTCTTGAACCGCAGATTGTGCAGGCAAGAACTCTCTTTTTACTCATCCTTAGGCACCCTCTTTATATCCCTAAAAATGTAACATGACCCCTATTTATTGTCAATAACATTCGGCAGGAGATTCAATCAAATCTGTGAGCGCATACAAAACTTACAGGGAAAACTCGCGAAACTCCAGGTACCGCTCTAGCTTCCTTTTTACCCGCTGCAGGGCATTATCAATCGATTTCACATGACGGTTAAGCTCTTCAGAAATTTCCTGGTATGATTGCCCGTCCAAATACAGAGCCAATACCTTGCGTTCTAAATCACTTAGCAATTCCGTCATTTTTACTTCTATATGGTCAAACTCTTCCTGGTTAATGATTAGCTCTTCCGGGTCGAGAACTTTTGCACCCGATAATACATCCATCAACGTCCGGTCTGATTCTTCATCGTAAATAGGCTTGTCCAAAGAAACATAGGAATTTAGCGGAATATGTTTCTGCCTCGTAGCTGTTTTGATCGCTGTGATGATTTGCCTTGTAATGCACAATTCAGCGAATGCTTTAAAGGAAGTCAGCTTGTCCTCCCTAAAATCGCGGATCGCCTTATACAGACCAATCATTCCTTCTTGAACAATATCTTCCTTATCCGCGCCAATTAAAAAATAGGATCTTGCTTTTGCACGTACAAAATTTCGATACTTATGGATTAAAAAATCCAATGCTTCACTGTCGCCTTGGTGAACCAAATCGACAATTTCCTCGTCTTCCATCACGAAAAACTGCTCGTTAACATTTGTCCCGAAGTCCGCACTCAACTTAAGATCCCCTCCACCGAACAAGCATAGATAGTATTATTATACATTAGAAAAATTTTGAAGTCGAGAGCTCACTTCTGTCCTCGACGCCATTTTTCAAAAATTTCTACCATTTCCTCGCTAATCGGTATTTTGTAGAAAGGCTTTTTCTCTTGAATTTTTTTTACCTTTTTCTCAATGCCTTTTTCAATGGAGGACATTTCTATTTCTAATTCACGGGCTGATTTTCTTAAAGCACCCTGTCCAAAAATTTGCCATTGTTCAGTGAAATCAGAAGTTGCCACGTGAACTTGAGTTCTTCGATTGCTCAGACTGATCGCCATTTTTTCAATCCGTTCATCCGCCGATTCATTTTCCTTCGTAAAAATCACTTCGACCTTGTGATTTTTATACTTTTTTTCCGTTCCTTTTACATAATGGGCATCAAAGACAACGATAACCCGAAAGCCGGAATAGGCCTGGTATTCGGCCATTTTTTCCACCAGTCGGTCCCTTGCAGCCGGCAGGTCCCGGTCCTTTAATGCTTTAAGCTCCGGCCACGCCCCGATAATGTTATAGCCATCCACTAGCAGGATATCCATATACTATCCCTCTAGGGTGTGCCGTTTCCGGTAAACCTCATACATCAGCAGTGCCGCCGCAACCGAAGCATTTAAGGATGTAACATGACCCGCCATTGGCAGATGAATGAGAAAATCACACTTATCACGGATTAACCGACCCATTCCCTTTCCTTCGCTGCCAATCACAAGGCCAAGCGGAAGCGTTCCGTCCATTTGCCGGTAATCCTGTTCTCCCAACGCATCTGTCCCAGCAATCCAGACTCCCCGTTCCTTCAGATCATCTATAGTACGCGCCATGTTTGTTACCCTGACTACCGGTATATATTCAATTGCCCCTGTCGAAGCTTTGGCGACCGTTGCCGTTAAACCAACTGCCCTTCGCTTTGGAATAATGATGCCGTGCGCCCCGACTGCATCCGCTGTTCTCATAATCGAGCCGAGGTTATGAGGATCCTCAATCTCGTCTAGCAGTAAAAAGAAAGGAGGCTCGTTTTTCTTTTCCGCTGCCACAAACAAATCATCCAATTCGGCATACTGATAGGCTGCGACATAGGCAAGGACACCTTGATGGTTCTGGTCAGTAATCTGGTCGATTTTTTTCTTTGGGACAAATTGCACGAGGACATTTCCCTCTTTTGCCAAATGGGTAATCTGCTGCATTTGCCCGCGCTGTGACCCTTCTGCAATTAAAATTTTGTTGATATCCCGTTTTGATTTCAGCGCCTCGATCACCGGATTTTTACCCACGATGTATTCCTGTTCCTGATTCATGTTGGAGTTCCTCCCTTCTTATTTTCCACATAGAAAAACGAATGGCGGACGAGTTCTTCTAAGCGGTCCTTCATTCCCATTAAATATAAATAGCCGATTAACGCTTCAAAGGCAGTGCTGTATCGGTAGGTTTGAACATCGGTATTTTTCGGGACAGTTCCTGATTTTGCATTTCTGCCGCGCATAACAACCGCCATCTCCTCCTCTAGCAAAAGTCCTTCATCCATCATTTGAAAAAGAATCTGGCATTGCGCTTTTGCCGAAACATACCTCGTCCCTTCACGGTGCAGTTGATGGGGCCTGACCCGCCCGCTGAACAAGAGGTGACGCCTTACGTACGTTTCATAGACAGCGTCACCCATGTAAGCAAGGGCGAGACTATTCAATTGGCTGGCATCGACTGTTTTATCGTATTCAAGCATTTAAATTATCCTCTTTTCCACCTTGTACCTTGAGGGGTATCTTCTAAAATGATATTCATTTCCTTTAACTGGTCGCGAATTTGATCAGCCAAGTTGAAGTTACGGTCCTTCCTGGCCTGAATCCGCTGTTCAATTAGAGCATCAATTTCTGCATCTAGTAACTCTTCTTTTTCAAAAGTTAGACCAAGAACAGCAAACAACTCTTCAAATTGTGATGTAAACGCATCAATGACTTCTACCGCTGTATTTTTTTCCATAAGATAATAATTTGCCAGCTTTGATAGCTCGAATAAAACTGAAATAGCCTTGGCTGTATTAAAATCATCGTCCATTGCTTCAATAAATTCATCACGATGTCTACTAATTTTATCAAGCCACTCTTGATTATTTTCCGTCAAGTTCGCACTATTTTCGCGGCGGTGTTTTAAATTTTGGTAGGAGGTGGTTAACCGATCAAGGGCTGCGGTTGTGCTCTCCAATAACTCTTGACTATAATTGATTGGATTGCGGTAGTGAACCGACAGCATAAAGAATCGTAACACCTGCGGGTTTATTTGCTTAATGATGTCATGGACCAGCACAAAGTTGCCAAGTGACTTTGACATTTTTTCATTATCAATATTAATATAGCCATTATGCATCCAATAGCGGGAAAAGGTTTTTCCGCTTAACGCCTCGGATTGGGCAATTTCATTTTCATGGTGCGGGAAGGTTAAATCCTGTCCGCCAGCGTGGATATCAATGGTTTCACCAAGGTATTTTTTCGCCATCGCAGAGCATTCGATATGCCAGCCCGGTCTTCCCAGCCCCCACGGGCTCTCCCAGAAAATTTCCCCTTCTTTGGCTGCTTTCCATAAAGCAAAGTCCAAATTATCTTCTTTTTTCTCGCCTACTTCAATTCTAGCGCCTGCCTGCAGTTCATCAATTGGCTGGTGGGAAAGCTTGCCGTAATCCCCAAAATGACGCGTCCGGTAATACACATCCCCCTCAGACTCATAGGCGTAGCCCTTCTCAATTAATTTGCTGATAAAGTCGATAATGATGTCCATGTTTTCCATGACACGCGGGTGGACATCTGCCTTTTTGCAGCCTAGTGCCAAAACATCTTCAAAATAGGCCTCGATAAACCGATTCGCAATCGTCGGAACATCTTCTCCGAGCTGATTGGCAGCGCGGATCAATTTATCGTCGACATCCGTAAAGTTGGATACATATTTGACGTCGTAACCGCGGTATTCTAAATAACGGCGGACTGTATCAAATACAATTGCCGGGCGTGCATTTCCGATATGGATATAATTATAGACAGTTGGCCCGCAAACATACATTTTGACTTTGCCTTCTTCAAGCGGTACAAATTTCTCTTTCTTGCGGGTAAGTGTATTATACAGTTGAATGGCCATTGACTTTTGTCCTTTCCTCTTTTAATTCTGCCAGTTCCTTTTTCAATTGATCCAGTTCCATTTGCAAATCTTTAAAGCGATCCGCAACCGGGTCTGGCAAGTCGGAATGGTTTAAATCTTTCCCGACACGAATGCCGTCCTTCATGACGACTCTTCCCGGAATTCCCACGACCGTGGAGTTTGGCGGAACTTCCTTTAAAACTACCGATCCGCCGCCGATTTTGGAATTTTCGCCGATGGTTATCGAGCCTAAAACCTTGGCACCAGTGGAGATGAGAACATTATCCTTAATAGTCGGATGACGCTTTCCTTTTTCTTTCCCTGTACCACCCAGTGTGACCCCTTGATAAATGGTAACATTATCGCCAATTTCACAGGTTTCCCCCACAACAACGCCCATTCCGTGGTCGATAAAAAATCTCCTGCCTATTTTTGCCCCCGGATGAATTTCAATTCCTGTGAAGAAGCGGCTTACTTGTGAAATAACTCGAGCAAGGAAAAACAATTTTCTCTTATAGAACCCATGCGCCAAGCGGTGGGCCCAAATGGCATGCAGACCAGAATAAGTTAGAATTACTTCCAAATAACTTCTTGCTGCCGGATCCTGATCAAATATTACATCAATATCCTCCTTCAATGTTTTGAACATTGATACTCCCCCCTTTGTTGTATACCCCTTTTTATTAAATAAAAAACGCCTCTGTCGTAAAGACAGAGACGCTTGATTTAACGTGGTTCCACTCTGATTAGGTCACAATGAATGCTGACACACTATTTGTGTGCGCATTTATATGACCTCACTCTACCTGTTAACGGAAAGGTTCCGCCCAAATCTACTCCAGAGGCAATCGTTTCGAAGTGGGACTCAGAGGTGCATTTTCAAAAAATGAGCGGCTTAAACCACTTTCAGCCGGTGATGGTTCTCTCTTTCAAGCATCATTTTTCTACTTTTCCTCATCAAAGCTTTAGCTCGTTTTATAATACTTATACTATATTACATTTTTTCTTGAATGTTAACTAATAATTTGCTTAATTCTATTTTGAACTTTCTCGCGGCCTAAAAGTTCAATCGATTTTGGCAGATCTGGTCCATGGGTTTGCCCCGTCACAGCGGCCCGAATCGGCATAAACAGATTTTTCCCCTTTTGCCCTGTTGATTTTTGGACAGCTTTCATCGCGGCCTGAATGCCCTCTGCCTGGAAGCTTGCAAGCTGATCAAGCTCCTGTGAAAAAGCTTTTAACACTTCAGGAACTTGAATACCGGCAAGTACTTCCTTCGCTTCTTCTTCATAGTCTGCCTCGTCCTTAAAGAACATATCCGAAAGCTCGACGATTTCCGCACCAAAGCTCATTTTCTCCTGTAGGAGAGAAACCAAAGTGCGGACCCATTGTTGTTCTTCCTCTGACAGGTTCTCGCTGACACGGCCGGCCTTGATTAAATGCGGCAGGGAAAGTTCCACTACCCGCTCTAGCTCTACTTTTTTCATATATTGATTGTTCATCCAAGCAAGCTTTTGTTTATCAAATAACGCCGGTGATTTGGACAGTCGCTCTGCATCAAAGATTTGAATAAATTCTTCTTTCGCGAAAATCTCCTCTTCCCCTGCAGGCGACCATCCGAGCAAAGCAATAAAGTTAAATAATGCTTCTGGAAGATAACCTAATTCCTCATATTGCTCGATAAATTGAATGATGGACTCGTCTCTCTTACTCAATTTCTTACGGCTTTCATTCACAATAAGCGTCATATGTCCAAAAACCGGTGCCTCCCACCCTAATGCTTCATACACTACTAGCTGTTTAGGGGTATTGGAGATATGGTCGTCTCCGCGAAGAACATGAGAGATTTTCATCAGATAATCGTCAATAACAACTGCAAAGTTATAGGTCGGCGTGCCATCCTTCTTGACCATTACCCAGTCGCCGCCGATTGTATCGGAATCAAAAGAGACGGTTCCTTTAACCATGTCATCAAAGGTATACGTCTTCCCTTCCGGAACAACGATACGGATGCTTGGTTTACGGCCTTCTGCCTCTAAACGGGCGCGGTCTTCCGAAGTTAAGTGCCGGCACTTGCCGGAGTAATGGGCGGTTTCACCACGGGCAATTTGCTCTTCCCGTTCTTTCTCCAATTCTTCCTCTGTACAGTAGCATTTATAAGCCTTTCCATTCTCTAAAAGCTGCTTATAGTAGGATTCATAAATATCGTTTCTTTCCGATTGGCGGTATGGACCATATTCACCGCCGACATCGACACTTTCATCCCAGTCCATTCCAAGCCATTTTAAATATTTTAATTGGCTTTGCTCGCCGCCTTCAATATTACGTTTCCTATCAGTATCCTCAATCCGGATAATAAACTTTCCGCCTTTATTGCGGGCAAACAAATAATTAAACAGTGCCGTACGGGCATTTCCGATATGTAAATGTCCGGTTGGACTTGGAGCGTACCTTACTCTAATCTCATTTGACATCATAATGCCTCCTCAGAAAAGCGGAAGCGCCTTGCCCAGGGGCACAAGCATAAGACGAGCCGGCGAGAAGGTTGCTCTTTAACCTTCTTGACGGATTGGCTTAGACCAGAGAGCCCCTAGGCGCTGCAGCTAGACAGCTTTCCCATTTAGTTCTCATACCGATATATTTTATCACTTGGCAGAACCTCAATAAAGTCTAAACCCCAACCTTTTTTAACAAAACAACAGCCTGGGCTGCAATCCCTTCACCTCTGCCGGGAAATCCAAGCTTTTCAGTTGTGGTCGCTTTCACATTGACCTGCTCCGGAGATGCCTCGAGAAGCTCTGCAATCCGCGACTGCATCTTACCAATATAAGGAGCCATTTTCGGCTTTTGGGCGATGATGGTGCAATCTGCATTAACAAGTTCATAGCCCTTCTCCTTCACAATTCCCCAAACATGCTCCATCAGCTTGGCAGAGTCTGCATCCTTAAAATTGGGGTCGGTATCAGGAAAATGCCTGCCTATATCTCCCTCGCCGATAGCCCCCAAACAGGCATCGGAAACGGTATGTAATAATACATCTGCATCGGAATGCCCCAGCAGCCCTTTTTCATACGGAATAGTGATACCGCCAATAATCAGAGGGCGTCCCTCGGTTAATTGATGAACATCAAAGCCCTGGCCAATTCGAAACATAATTCAAACTCCTTTTTATCCAGCTCCAGCGCCTAGGGACTCGGGGTCAAGGCGCTTCCGCTTTTATATTTCTCTTTTTTAAAATTGCTTCTGCAAAAAATAAATCCTCTGGTGTTGTAATTTTGATATTATCATAATCGCCCTCCACCATCGCCACTGGATGTCCCAATCTTTCTACCAAACTGGCATCATCAGTGCCAAGAAAGCTGTCTCTTTCTGCTTTTTCATATGCCTCACGGAGGAGGGAAATGCGAAAAGCCTGCGGGGTATGCACTGCCCACAAGCTCGAACGTTCCACAGTCTCGGTTACAGTACCACCCATGACCTTTTTCATCGTATCTTTTGCGGGTACGCCAATAATGGCAGCACTGGTCTCCTCTGCTACTCCCGTTAAACGGAGGATATGCTCTTTTTTGATGAACGGTCTGGCAGCATCATGAACTAGAATTATCCCATCGGTCTTGATGGTTCTTAACGCATTATAAATGCTGTGCTGGCGTTCAGAACCGCCCGGAACCATACTGACGGACTTTTTGATATGATGCTTATTGATTAAATCCCTGAATTCTTTTTCATCCTGCGGATTGACCGCTAAAATAATGGCCTCACAATCCTCATCATACGCGAAAACTTTAAGTGTATGAATGAGGATGGGCATACCTTCAAGTTCAAGCAAAAGCTTGTTTTTCCCCGCCCCCATTCGTTTTCCGGAACCGGCGGCAGGGATAATGACCTGGTAAGTCATAAATAACACAATCCTTTTTACAAAGCTTTTTCCAATAATTTCGGTTTGGCAAAAATCATTCTGCCGGCAGATGTCTGCAAAACACTTGTTACGAGTACATCGATCCGTTTGCCAATATATTCTCTTCCCTCTTCCACGACAATCATCGTCCCGTCATCCAAATAGGCAACACCTTGATGATATTCCTTACCGTCCTTGATTACTTGTACAGTTAATTCTTCTCCTGGGAGAACGACAGGCTTCACAGCATTTGCCAAGTCATTGATATTCAAAACGGAGACGTTTTGCAATTCACAAACCTTATTTAAGTTAAAATCATTCGTTACAAGAATTCCGTTCGTTAATTTCGCCAGCTTAACGAGCTTCGAGTCGACTTCCTGAATTTCTTCAAAATCTCCCTCGTAAATCTCTACCTTTACAGCCAGCTCCTTTTGAATTCTATTTAAGATATCCAATCCTCGTCTGCCGCGATTGCGTTTCAACACGTCAGAAGAGTCCGCAATATGCTGCAATTCCTCAAGCACAAATTGAGGAATAACAATCGTCCCATCCAAGAAGCCCGTTTGGCAAATGTCAGCTACACGTCCGTCAATAATGACGCTTGTATCCAATATTTTTAGGGATTTTAATTCTGCCTTATCTGGTTCCTCTTCAGCTGCCTTTTTCTTGCCGCCGCCTCGGCCAAACAAACCAAGAAGTTCATCGCGTTTTTTAAATCCAACCTGGAATCCTAAATAACCAAATAACAAGGTCAATAGAATCGGGGCCACTTCATTTAAGATTGGTACTTGTACGGCGTTTAGAGCAAAGCCGATCAAGAATGCAACCAACAAGCCAAATATTAAGCCAATACTTCCAAATAAAACATCTGTAACAGGAATCTTTACTAATGAATCTTCCGCCCATTTAATAAAATTAATAACGTAATCTACTGCCCAAAAGGTTATAAGATAAAAAATAATAGCACCTAAAATAGCAGTGACATAGGAATTATTGATAAACTGGCTATCATTTAGATGAAGTAGAACAAGTAATTGCGGCAAAAACAGAATTCCGAGCGTTCCCCCTGTAATGAGGAAGCACGCCTGTACAATTCGTTTTAACATTCCTTCACCTCCTCTTTTTCATTATAAACACAATAGAAAAATTGAAACGTTGCAAGTAAGATTATTTTTTCAAATTGTATTGATTTTGAAACAAATTTGTTACGTTAAAATCTAGGGTAGCATCGAAAAATGGGAGTGTCAAATAAATGGAAAAATACCCATTTTAGCATAGCCGTTTAGATTTTTTCAATAGTATTATAGATGGCGGTCTGTATATAAACGCTCCTTTATTAATTTGAAGCCCTCTTTGATCTTATTGGCACGTATTTCCCCTATGCCCTCCACTTCATCAAGGTCTTCAACTGTTGCATTAAGAATATTTGACAGATTCCCAAAGTTATTGATGAGATTTTCGATGATGACAGCCGGAAGCCTGGGGATTTTATTAAGAATCCGATATCCGCATGGATTTCGGTATTCATCGAGGTGCACATAGCCGAGGTACCCCAATAGCCTTAACAAGACCATGTCGTCAATGGTCCCGCTCGCCGTCATAGTCTGCATCCGCTGCAGGACTTCGTTCGGTTTTACCTCCCTATCAAACGCATAGTCCTTCATGATCAGCATCATTTCTTCTTCCAGTTCTGTCAGTATTTCATTCAACTGCAGCCGAATCAGCCGGCCTTCAGTCCCCAGTTCATACAAGAACCCCAGCAGTTCATTTTTAATCTTTAAGACCATTTCGAAGCGGTGGAGGACAAGCAAAAAATCATTATACGTAACAGAATCCTCAAATTCCAAAATACTTAAATTGGTAATGCTCTGCTCCAGGACGGATTTATATTTTTCCAGTGTTTGAATGGCCTGATTCGCCTTTGTTAAAATGACGGCTATGTCCTTGAGTGCATAACGGAAGTTCCCTTGATACAAGGTAATGACATTTCTTCTTTGGGAAATTGCAATCACAAGTGCTTTTGTCTGCTTGGCGACCCGTTCGGCAGTTCTGTGCCGCATCCCCGTTTCCGTAGTGGCGATATCAGTATCTGGGGCAAGCTGGGCGTTGGCAATCAATATTTTATTTCCGGTTTCATTTAAGATTATTGCCCCGTCCATTTTCGCCAATTCATATATAAAGCTTGGTGAAAAGGAACAATTAATTTCGAATCCCCCGTCAACAATCGCTTTTACCTTTTCGTTATAGCCAATTACAATCAAGCCGCCAGTATTGGCCCTTAAAACATTATCAAGTCCTTCTCGAATAGGAGTACCTGGCGCAATTAACTTTACTACATCATGAATGGATAGTTCCCCTGATTTTTTATTGTCCATCCGCTACCCTCCCAAAGCCGCCTTCAGCGCCTCGCTGACTGACGAAACGCCGATGAGTTCCACACCTTTTGGCCCATTCCAGCCACTAAGATTGTTAGCCGGCAAGATAACTCGCTCAAATCCCATTTTGGCGGCCTCCTGAACACGCTGCTCGATTCTTGAAACCCGTCTGACTTCTCCCGTTAAGCCGACCTCCCCAATAATACAATCAGTCGGCCTTGTTGGTTTGTCCCTAAAACTTGAAGCAATGCTTACGGCAATTGCCAAATCTATTGCCGGTTCATCCAATTTTACTCCTCCGGCTACCTTTAAATAGGCATCTTGATTGGCGAGGAGCATCCCTATCCGCTTCTCTAAAACGGCCATTAAGAGCGGTACCCGGTTGTGGTCAATCCCTGTTGCCATCCTTCTCGGGTTCCCAAAGCTGGTGGGCGAAATAAGCGCTTGGATTTCCACAAGAACAGGGCGGGTTCCTTCCATCGAAGCGACAACAGTTGATCCTGCCGCACCTCTAGAGCGCTCCTCCAAAAATATTTCCGATGGATTTTCGACCTCTTCAAGGCCAAATTCCTTCATTTCAAAAATTCCCATTTCATTTGTTGATCCAAAACGGTTTTTTACAGCACGTAAAATTCGATAGGTATGGTGTCTTTCACCCTCAAAATAAAGAACTGTATCCACCATATGCTCGAGCAGCCTAGGACCGGCAATCGACCCTTCTTTTGTAACATGCCCGACAATAAAGATAGCAATCCCCTTCGTTTTGCCAATTCTCATTAATTCGGCTGTACATTCGCGAACCTGAGAAACACTACCGGGCGCCGAAGTAACCTCCGGGTGGTAAACTGTCTGGATGGAATCGATAATGACAAAGCTTGGATTTGTGCTTTCAATGGTCCTGTTAATTTCCTCTAGGTTTGTCTCCGCATATACCATTAAATTTGGCGAAGCGATGTTTAACCGTTCCGCCCGAAGCTTGGTTTGCCGTAAGGATTCCTCACCGGATATGTATAAGACTTGATGGTCTTTTTTTGCTAGCTGTGAAGATACTTGCAGAAGGAGTGTTGATTTTCCGATGCCTGGGTCGCCGCCAATTAACACCAATGATCCCTTAACGACTCCGCCGCCAAGAACACGGTTCAATTCCTTTAAATCTGTATGGATTCTCGGCTCGCTGACCATTTCAATCGAAGTAATCGGAACGGGTTTAGAAAGAATGCCTGAACCGCCCTGAGAATGAGCAAACGCTCCCCTTCTTTGCGTCCCAGTAACCTCTACTTCTTCAACCATTCGATTCCAGCCGCCGCACCCTGGGCATTTTCCCATCCATTTAGGTGACTCATATCCGCAGTCCTGGCACATGAATTTTGTTTTTCGCTTTACCATTCTTGCTCTTCCTCTCTGTGCAAAAAAAACGTTCTCTTACATGGAAAAAGAGGTACACGATTTTACATTATTTACGTGTACCTCCCTTAGTTGGTTTCATCCTACATGATTATTTTGCCAAGCTCGTTTGCTCAGCTGTTCTGACTACAAATTCACCATTCTCGACGTCAATGATGGCAAGCCGGCCGGTCAATAAATTTCCTTTTAGCAACTCTTCCGACAGGCGGTCTTCAATATGTTTTTGAATAGCCCGTTTAAGCGGCCTTGCCCCATATTCAGGGTCATAGCCTTCTTCGGAAATCTTTCCTTTTGCCGCAGGTGTTAATTCAATATCAATATTTTGTTCCTTCAATCGCTTAATTAACTGATCAGATAATAGGGTGACAATTTCCTCCAGATGCTTTTTCTCAAGCGCATGGAAGACGATAATCTCATCAATCCGGTTCAGGAATTCAGGACGGAATGCTTTCTTCAATTCTTCCATGACTTTGCCCTTCATGTCTTTGTAGTCCTGAGCAGAATCCTGAATATTAAAGCCTACATACTTATTCCGCTTCAGGGCTTCTGCACCAACGTTTGAAGTCATAATTAAAACCGTATTGCGGAAATCAACTGTTCTTCCCTTCGAATCAGTTAAGCGGCCATCTTCCAATACCTGTAACAGGATATTAAACACATCTGGATGCGCCTTTTCAATCTCATCTAAAAGAATAACTGAATATGGCTTTCTGCGGACTTTCTCGGTTAATTGTCCGCCCTCCTCATATCCTACATATCCTGGAGGAGAACCAACAAGGCGGGATGTCGAGTGCTTCTCCATATATTCTGACATATCGATACGGATCATCGCATCCTCATCGCCAAACATCGCTTCAGCTAGGGCACGGGCTAATTCTGTTTTCCCCACCCCAGTTGGGCCAAGGAAGATAAAGGAGCCAATTGGCCGCTTTGGATCTTTTAATCCTGCTCTCGCACGGCGGACCGCTTTGGACACTGCCAAAACTGCTTCTTCTTGGCCAATCACGCGGGAATGCAAGATTTCTTCTAAATTAAGCAATCTTGCAGTTTCTGTCTCTGCGAGTTTGGAGACCGGAATACCAGTCCAGCTTGATACAACGGCGGCAATATCCTCAACCGTCACTTGGTTGTTTTCTTTACCCTGCTTTTCCTTCCAGCTCTTCTTCGTTTCCTCTAGTTGTTCACGCAGACGCTGCTCGGAATCTCTAAGTGATGCTGCTTTTTCGAATTCTTGGCTTTGAACCGCGGCGTCCTTTTCTTTCCGCACCTCTTCCAGCTTGACCTCAAGCTCTTTTAGGTTTGGCGGTGTTGTATAAGAGCGAAGTCGCACTTTTGATCCTGCTTCATCGATTAAATCAATCGCTTTATCCGGCAAGAAACGGTCGGAGATATAACGGTCGGAGAGCTTTACCGCTGCTTCAATCGCCTCATCGGTAATGGAAACACGATGATGAGCCTCATAGCGGTCACGCAGCCCTTCTAAAATTTGAACAGATTCTTCCGCAGTCGGTTCATCCACCCGAATAGGCTGGAAGCGGCGCTCTAAGGCAGCATCTTTTTCAATGTATTTTCGGTATTCATCTAGGGTTGTTGCCCCGATACATTGCAGCTCGCCACGGGCAAGCGATGGTTTTAAAATATTGGAAGCGTCAATGGCACCTTCTGCACCACCAGCACCGATTAAAGTGTGCAATTCATCAATGAACAAGATAATATTTCCGGCTTGGCGAATTTCATCCATTACTTTTTTCAGACGGTCCTCAAATTCACCACGGTATTTTGTTCCTGCTACAACTGTACCCATATCGAGCGTCATAACACGTTTATCGCGAAGAATCTCCGGAACTTCATTATTGACAATTTGCTGGGCAAGGCCTTCCGCAATGGCTGTTTTACCAACCCCTGGCTCACCAATCAATACCGGGTTGTTTTTCGTCCGACGGCTTAGCACTTCGATCACGCGCTGAATTTCCTTGCTGCGGCCAATCACTGGGTCAAGGCTGCCTTCCCTGGCGATTGCCGTTAGATCTCTTGCTAGGCTGTCAAGTGTCGGCGTATTAGCACTGACCGATGCACCGCCATGCTGTCCGCCGCTCTCATTGCTGCCTAATAATTGCAGCACCTGCTGGCGCGCTTTATTCAAGCTTACCCCAAGGTTATTAAGGACGCGGGCTGCCACCCCTTCTCCCTCACGAATCAGTCCAAGCAGAATATGCTCTGTCCCGACATAAGAATGTCCTAGTTTACGCGCTTCATCCATTGAAAGTTCAATTACTTTTTTGGCTCTTGGAGTGTAGTGAATAATCTGTGAGGCTTCCTGCCCTTTTCCAATTAAATTTTCAACTTCTTTTTGAATCTTATCTGAGCCTAATCCAAGACCATACAGAGCTTTAGCAGCAATCCCTTCACCTTCGCGGATCAATCCCAATAAAATATGCTCAGTTCCAATGTTGTTATGCCCAAGACGGATCGCTTCTTCCTGTGCTAAAGCTAGAACCTTTTGTGCTCTTTCAGTAAAACGGCCAAACATCATACTATCACTCCTCACCAATATTTTTAGATTCCATTATAAAACGTTCCCGAATTAATGCCGCCCGCCTTATGTCTCTTTCATGCGGTCTTAATGGTCCTCCAGCATATTGCTGAAGAAAACCAGGCTGCGTTAAAATCATCAATTCATTTAAGATGTTCTTTGATACATAATTTATATATCCCATATCTATTCCAAGACGAACATCCGATAAACATTTTGCAGCTTCCTTCGTTTCAATAATCCGGCTGTTTGTTAGGACCCCTAGGGACCTGAACACTCTGTCTTCTAATTGTATGTTCGAAGTTTTGCGTAATGCTTCACGTGCCGACCTTTCCTGTGAAATTAACTGGCTGACAACCCCCATTAAATCACGGCACATGTCTTCTTCAGATTTTCCAAGTGTAATTTGGTTGGAAATTTGGAAAATATTGCCGAGCGCTTCACTTCCTTCACCGTAAATTCCCCTAACCACAAATCCTAATTGATTGATAGCTGGAATAATCCGGTTAATCTGTTGTGTTAAAATTAAACCCGGCAAATGCATCATAACCGATGCCCGAAGGCCAGTGCCGACATTTGTTGGACAGCTTGTTAAATAGCCGTATTTTTCATCAAAAGCATATTGGAGATGAACTTCAAGCCAATCGTCAATTACGTTGGCAGCATCTAATGCTTCTTTTAGCTGCAGCCCAGGAAATAGGCATTGAATCCGAATATGATCCTCTTCATTAATCATTATACTAACTTCTTCATTTTCGGATAATAAAACTGCACCATATGGTGACTCCTCTGCCAATTGTGGGCTGATTAAGTGTTTTTCTACCAAGACCCTCTTTTGCAGCGGCTGCATCTCATCTATTTTCAGCAATTCCAAATGCCCAAAGTTTCGAAGGCTGGAAGTTTCCAAAATGCCCTCCAACTCATTAATAACTTGTTTGGCTTCCTCATGTGAAAAAAGGGTTGGGAATTTATATGCTTCCAGGTTTCGTGCCAAGCGAATTCTCGAGCTGAGGACAATATCGGATTCAGGCCCTTCCTCACTCATCCAGGAGCTGACCGCTTGATTTAAAAAACGTTCGAGCGACACCGTTATTCCCCTCCCTCATGACCAGCTGCTAACTTTTTCTCCAGCTGACGGATCTCATCGCGGATGGTTGCAGCTCTTTCAAATTCTTCTTGGATAATAGATTCTTTTAACGAGTTTTTCAGTTCATCAATTTGCTTGCGGAGATAAATCCCCCCGCCAATTCTTTTTGGAATTTTCCCGTTATGGGTCCAATTTCCACCATGAAGCCGCCCTAGAACGGGGATTAATTGTTCTTTAAAGGTCTCGTAGCAGAAGGAACAGCCGAAGCGTCCTACTTTCAAAAACTGTGGAAATGTCATGGAACAATGGTGGCATTGCAGGATTTCCGCCTGTTTAAACGGGCTCTCTGTTGGCTGTTGAAATGTCGGGTCGAAATTCAATAAACCTGCTAATAAATTATTAAAAGAAAACCCTGATTCACCATTAAAAATAAACATATCGCCCTTTTCCTGAGCACACTTTTCACAAAGGTGCACTTCCGTCTTTTCACCATTAATTATTTTTGTAAAATGGAGTGCCGCAGGCCTTTGATTACATTCTTGGCAAATCATACTTTCACCCTCTGGCTATATTATTTATATTTCAAAGATGTTAACATTGCCTTTAACATTCTTGCTCTTAATTCATCCCGGTATGGAAGATCAATATACAAAACAGAACGATCAATCACGCTTAACATGATTTTTGCCTCTCTCTTTGTAATAATCTCTTCCTGAATAAGCCGGCCAATCACATCCTCAGCACTTGCCTGACTGCAACGGCTATGAATAAGTGACAGCAAATGGTCAATCAATTGGGCCGAATCATGAGATTGCACCTTAATAATCCGGATATAACCGCCCCCGCCCCGTTTGCTTTCTACGAGATACCCCCGTTCAATCGTAAACCGGGTGTTAATGACATAGTTGATTTGTGAAGGAACACATTGAAATTTATCAGCAACCTCGCTTCGTTTGATTTCCACAATATCTTCTTCACTCATATCCAAAACCTGCTTCAGATATTTCTCAATAATATCGGAGATGTTTCTCATCTTCCCACCCCCTTGCACCATCTGACTTTGACTATATTTGACATTAATTATACTCAATTTTATTTCCAGATGCAACGATTCACTACTATATGATTTTCTCCAAATCTCGCGGTTGTGAAACCTATGATGAATGGGAAAAAACTACTAAATTTGAGATTAAGGTGTCATGGGTGAGGCATGGGGACGGTTTGAGGGATGCTTGGGGACAGTTGTGCCTCAAAAGCAAAAGATTGTTTCCGTCCTCTAAACATAACGAATTTAGGCTGCTGGGGATGGAATAGTCCATTGATTGATCACATTCTTAAGGACAAAACTTGCTGGGCTGAGGATCAAAATGTCCTTTAGGAGCCTTCTCGAGGACAAACTGATTAATCCAAAAGTTAAAATGTTCTTTAGATAGCTTCCTTAGCCACAAAACCGTTTTTCCCAAAGGTGTAAGTGTCCCTAAAATACCTTTTTAAGAAGTGCTTTCAGTAATTACGAATTATCTCCCATCACTGTTCACTTCACGCAAAAAAAAGACAACCTGTAAAAGTAACGGGTTCTGATACCTGTCACATAACTATAATTTGCTCAAAAAAATGTATGTGAATATGTACAACTAATTGCACCGCATTTTGCGGTGCTTTTTGTATATTACAGTAAAAAAGCACAGTTCTGTAAACTGAGCTCTTCCTTAAATTTATTTTGATTAACTTCTTCAACTATAGCACTCCTTTAGCATTTTAAATAACAATCAATTCAACAAAAAGAACTTGGTTTTCCAAGCTCTTTTGAATTTTTTTATTTATCTACTGTTCTAAGGAATACTTTTATAAATAACTTCTGTAATGAAATAGCATTGATGCGAATGTAATGATGGTGTATGCCAAGGATGTGAAAAAGGCAATATTAGGTGAAAACTCAAATTTTTGATTTTCCATTCTAATACCTGTGGTTCCTTGAATGGTCATATCCATATGTCGAGATGTGAAACCACCCTTGGATGTAGAAGACCAAATAATAACTGTGGCTGCCATTCCAATAACAAATGAATAATCAATGAATTTTGTATGGGTAAGATAAGTTATACCAAAACTCAATCCTAATAAAACTAATAGGGTAATTACAATGGTGATTAATGGTTTCATTATTTTTTATTTCCCCCTTTATCGCTATATTTATAAAATAACACATATTGGTATTATATTGGAAAGAAAGTCCAATTATAGGAGTTACCTAGAATTAATTTAATTCATAAACTAACCTTCATAGAGGCATTTCTGATATAAAAATAGCAGGTGTAGTGGTACAGGACCGCAATGGAAACATTATTATATGAAAACTGTATAGGAAAAGACACTGCACAGCCCTCTCTGCAAAGTGTCTTCATTTTCCTATCCCACAATTGCTGGTTTGGTAGTTCACTTCATTATCAGTTTAGTAATCGGCAAGCCACGTACCTGATGCGACAGTTAACTATCTTGTTATTCCAATACAAATCTTCTGTTTCCTTCATTAAAAGTAATATACAAAACAGCTTTCAAAAAGTACGGCTATTTAATATGATATTACCTATGCGTATTTTATTATATTTTTATTCTGTATATTTAAATTTTGCGATAGGATCCGTAACTTGTTATTAATATTAGGAACTATTTAACAATTATTTTGAAATAACTGGTATAATTTATTTAAATAGATATTGTAAAATTTGGAGTTAATTTGTGGAAAGTAGGGTTTAAATGAAGAATGGATTGTTAAAACGGTTATCCGCTAATATACTAAGGCAATTATTAAAATTGGTATTGCTATTAATAAGTATATGCAGCATTACTTCCCTTCGCTCATTAGTCTATTTGAGGGATAATGGAGGTTATGTTTCTCAAGGTTTTGGATTTTATCCAATGAATTTTTTAAAAACAGTTATTGTGACATTTTCGAACTTGTTTTCGATATATGATTCCAAATTTTTTTACTTGGGTAAATATTATGATGTGTTTCCTTATATTATAGATAAATATATTTACACTATGAGTATTTTATTTTTTGCCTTGATTATAACGGTCCTTGTGTCTTTCTGTTTTTCGTATGTATTTCTTTTCTGTGCTAGACACTTTAAAAAAATATGCAAATGTTTATTATTAGTAGCGGATTCCATACCAGATATAATTATCATTCTAGTATGCCAATTATTGGTTATCCGTATTTACCAAGTAACTGGATTTAAATTACTCCAGTTGTATGGAATTAGAGATAATGTTTATCTTCTTCCAATAATATGCTTAAGTTTTGTTCCCATAATAATGGTCACCAAAATAATGATTAAAATTTTTGAAGAAGAAATGGAACAACAATATGTCGAATTTGCTATTGCTAAAGGTTTATCACGTTCAGCAGTGTTTTTAAAACATATAATCCGAAACGTTATAAAATCATTATTTAGTCATATCGGTTTGATATACTGGTATATGCTATCATCTTTATTTATTATTGAATATCTATTTCAAATGAAAGGTTTTACAATACTTTTATATCGAGTCAGTGACAGCAGTTTATCTTCAGTAGTAATTATAATGATATTAATACCATTTGGCTTAATTAAAGCTACTTCTTTCAGAATTTATGAAAGGAGAGTATTAAATGACTAAGACTAAACTATCTAAAATTATTTTATTTGTCATTTGTGTTTTCTTGTTTCTTTTATTATCTGCGAGTTTTATATTTGAATTTGGGATTAAAAAATCAATTGAACCTGAAAGACTAATCTATACTTCAGAGGGGAAGGTTTTAAGACCACCATTCCCATCATCTATTGAACATCCATTAGGAACAGATAAAAATGGAAATGATCTATTGACTAAATTGATAATAGGTTTTAAATACACATTTTTCATATCAGTAATTGTCACTTTTTTTAGAATGATGATCTCAATTGTTTGTAGTTTATCTGTTTTGTTTCTTTTAAAGCCAATAAAATCTTATATCGAATCTTTTCTAACACCCTTTCTTTATGTTCCAGCTTTTATTTTGTTTTTCCTTTTAGCAAGTGGCGAAGAGGAATTAATTATTAACACTCACGGAGAATATTTTCTGATATTTTACCAAATTCTTATTATTGCTTTGATTGGATTTCCGCCGCTATTATCTCTTTTTATGAAAGAATTTGAACAACTATTAACCAAGGACTATGTGATAGCATCAAGGTTATTAGGGGCAAATAAAGTTCATATTGCAATAAGGCACATTTTTCCTGTTTTCAAAAAACGATTTTATATTGTTTTTGTACAGCAAACAATTTCTACTATTATCTTACTAATACATCTCGGTGTATTCCAAATATTCATTGGCGGAAAAGCAAAGGGTGGCATTGTTGGTGAAGATGATGACAAGTTCCTATCACAATCTAGTGAATGGGGAGGTATGATTGGTCAAAGTATATTTGATATGATTCATTTTCCGTGGCTATTATTATATCCTGCATTTGCAACGATATGCCTAATACTATTGTTAAACATTACTATCAAACAATTAGAAAAAATACAATAGAAGTGGGGAATATTGGGTGTATAATCTTTAGCAACATTTTATCTTTTATATATCCATAAATGACACTTTTTCAATTTACCGTTATGTTTACAAATTGTTCATAAATAATTACACTTTTTTATACAGCGAAATAAAAAACTCGTCAAAGGTAGACGAGTTTTCTTCGTTTATTCTGCCATTTTCTTTTTCCAATTAATCATCATTTAAATTGCATTTTTTGAAAAAACACCTCAAAACAGAATTATTACATTGGTGAAACACACGGGTTTTTGTTTAGAAAAAAATCGTCCCTTTCATCAGGCGACTATCGTTTATAAATAATATCCTCCCAGGAATACACCTTGTCAGCAATACCTATTCGCTGGGCCGGTGTCTTTTTTGTATCACCCGTCTTAAATGGTTTACAGAAGTTGTAGTATGTCCTAAGTATAGCAATAGCCATTTGAGCATACTTAGGATTAAAATTCGAGTATATATATGATTTTCCGTCTCCCCTGGATGTTACTAAAGGTCTTTCCAACACAGATAAACTTCGTCTGATTTCCTGTAAGAAGGCATTTACAGAGTTATCATTAGCCCTAACGATTAGTCTTGCTAAATGTTCATCGTCAAGCTTTGATGTGTCTGTAATAATGTCTATATAACGGCTACCACGGTCAGCCATTCCTATAGGATGCTCGATTTTGTGGGATTTATGGATATTATAAGGAGTTCCATCCGGTGCAATTTTTGTTTCGTAAAATTTGTGAGTTGCGAGCTTTCTATTCATATATTCAACAGCTAAGTCATACACCGAAAGTTCTTCTAGCCCATTGTCTTCTGCCCATTCCTTTAAATATTTTTTTGATTCAATAAATTCCTTATAAGCTTCTTCTCTGGAAAGTGTCTTATCAAAACCATTAACAAAGTAATGTAATTTATCTTGACCGATTTCTTCTGAAAATGCCTTCTTAATAGCTGCTTTCAAAACCATATCATCATCGCTGACGATACGCCATTTATCCGATTTCACCAGTTGTTTAATTAAAAACATCTGAGCCATAGTTGTATAGGTATGGTTAATGTGTAAGCCATCAACATATTTTTTTCTTTGGCTGAATTCATTTAATTCCCGATAATAGTCTTGCATATTTTGTGTATCCGTTGTTGTCGGCTCCATTGGAAAGTAGGAGTATCTAGTATATTTGGCATTTTTGCGAAGCTCTATCGGCAGATGATCATCTTTGTAGAATTCAGTATGAAATTTAATTTGTTCAAAATCAACATCCCAATCATAAGCAACATCTGCTCGAAAAACATAACGAGAATCTAACTCGCTGGTTATAACAGTTTGTGTTTGAATTTGTTTTTCGCTTACCTCTCCAGGTAATTTTTTTTGTCCCTTTTTACGGACGTTGTTCAAATAATACGCCATCATATCCGTATTCAGCCATATTCTTGGAAAATTCTTTTTAGCAAATTGCTTTGTTTCTCGAGTTTCTAAAAATTCTAGACAACATCGATATAACCATTCCAATTTATCATAATAAGTACCTCTCCCTATACCTAAAATTTCGCAGGTTCTAGATACTGGCACACGATTTATTAAATGTTTAGCGAATTGCAAAAGAATATCATTTCTTTTTTGGTTATAGGAAGTGGTTCTTGATTTATCAGGCAAGATATTTGTGTATTTTTTACACTTCTTACATTGAACTTTTTGGGCTTTAGAGGACGCTATTCCTCGTTTATAAAAAGTTTTTGGATTGGTAAAATAGGATTCTGGATTTACACAATCTTCTTTATGGAAACTATATTCAGGCTCTAACCGAATAACCGAATTAATACGAATCAAACGTTCTATTTCAGTAGCTAATGACCAATTTGAAATAGCTTTTGTTAGACATCCCAAAGTTGGTGCTCCGTTTGGTTCAGTAGGATCCGGAACACAATTTAGTAAACGATTTTTTTTACCAGTCAATTTATACCTGCTGCTTTTACCAATGTTATATTTTACCTGTGGTTGTTTATGGTTCTTGCAAAACGGATCAGAACAGTAATTAAGTTGGATTTCAAAATCTTTATCGTTCCAATAAAGATGGACAGGCTTATATATCTCACTAATATATTTTGTCTTCATTTTTTTATCTGAAAGTTTATTGTAATCAATTTCTCGTTGTTGCAATTCTTCAAATGATATACCTGAATCAATACGGCATACAGGATCATTAATGTCGGCCAACCGTTTAATTTTAACCATCGATTAAACCTAACTCACGCTTCATACGTATATTACTACGTTTACCTTCCACATATGTAATGAAATCTTCATCTTCTAATAAATACGGTAACAATTCTTCCAATAGTTGTGATTGGGTTAAACCAGTATAGTCCGAATAATGTTCTAGAATTTTTCGTGATTTAAATGACATTTTGAATGCTACATCCTCGGTATTGATATACTTTGGTTTAATTTTGATTTTCATTTCCTTATCTCCTATTTATCGGTAAATTTATGTTCGCCAATTTGTGTATGAAATTGTAATGCAATTTGTGGACTTACAGAAAACTCTGTAAGTCTGTTTTTTTACATACAAATAGCACTACAAATACAGACAATAATATTACCATAATACCTATATATCAACAAAAATAGACCATCAAATTTAATTACAATTTGATGGTCTATTTCATTTAAAATTTAATGTTTTGTGACAGGTATCAGAACCCGTTACTGTAAAAGGTTGTCTTTTTTATATGCCCGGCAGCGTCCTACTCTCACAGGGGCTTTCGCCCCAACTACCATCGGCGCTGAGAAGCTTAACTTCCGTGTTCGGGATGGGAACGGGTGTGACCTTCTCGCCATTGCTACCGGACCTATTGAGTTAGAGGTTTCATTCCCTCAAAACTAGATAATGCAGAAGAAGTAAATAAGAACGAGTTCGCCAAATTACATTGTTCATTGTCTAGCTCCAGCGTCCAGCAACTAGTGTCCTTCGGTCTTTTCCCTACGATAAGTCAACATCGATTCGCTTGCGCTCATCGTGTTTCCTTTATCTCAGTCAAAGCCCTCCAGGCCATACGTTGCTAACCGGCCGCTTCCGCTTTTCGATTTGGTTAAGTCCTCGATCGATTAGTATCAGTCAGCTCCACACGTCACCGCGCTTCCACCTCTGACCTATCAACCTGATCATCTTTCAGGGATCTTACTAGCTTGACGCTATGGGAAATCTCATCTCGAGGGGGGCTTCATGCTTAGATGCTTTCAGCACTTATCCCGCCCGCACATAGCTACCCAGCGATGCCTTTGGCAAGACAACTGGTACACCAGCGGTGCGTCCATCCCGGTCCTCTCGTACTAAGGACAGCTCCTCTCAAATTTCCTGCGCCCACGACGGATAGGGACCGAACTGTCTCACGACGTTCTGAACCCAGCTCGCGTACCGCTTTAATGGGCGAACAGCCCAACCCTTGGGACCGACTACAGCCCCAGGATGCGATGAGCCGACATCGAGGTGCCAAACCTCCCCGTCGATGTGGACTCTTGGGGGAGATAAGCCTGTTATCCCCAGGGTAGCTTTTATCCGTTGAGCGATGGCCCTTCCATGCGGAACCACCGGATCACTAAGCCCGACTTTCGTCCCTGCTCGACTTGTAGGTCTCGCAGTCAAGCTCCCTTGTGCCTTTACACTCTGCGAATGATTTCCAACCATTCTGAGGGAACCTTTGGGCGCCTCCGTTACATTTTAGGAGGCGACCGCCCCAGTCAAACTGCCCACCTGACACTGTCTCCCACCCCGATTTAGGGGTGCGGGTTAGAATTTCAATACAGCCAGGGTAGTATCCCACCGACGCCTCCACCGAAGCTGGCGCTCCGGTTTCTCAGGCTCCTACCTATCCTGTACAAGCTGTACCAAAATTCAATATCAGGCTACAGTAAAGCTCCATGGGGTCTTTCCGTCCTGTCGCGGGTAACCTGCATCTTCACAGGTACTATAATTTCACCGAGTCTCTCGTTGAGACAGTGCCCAGATCGTTACGCCTTTCGTGCGGGTCGGAACTTACCCGACAAGGAATTTCGCTACCTTAGGACCGTTATAGTTACGGCCGCCGTTTACTGGGGCTTCGATTCAGAGCTTCGCGTGAGCTAACCCCTCCTCTTAACCTTCCAGCACCGGGCAGGCGTCAGCCCCTATACTTCGCCTTGCGGCTTTGCAGAGACCTGTGTTTTTGCTAAACAGTCGCCTGGGCCTATTCACTGCGGCTCTTCGGGGCTATTCACCCCAAAAAGCACCCCTTCTCCCGAAGTTACGGGGTCATTTTGCCGAGTTCCTTAACGAGAGTTCTCTCGCTCACCTTAGGATTCTCTCCTCGCCTACCTGTGTCGGTTTGCGGTACGGGCACCATTCATCTCGCTAGAGGCTTTTCTTGGCAGTGTGGAATCAGGAACTTCGGTACTATATTTCCCTCGGCATCACAGCTCAGCCTGATGAGAAGCGGATTTTCCTACTTCTCAGCCTAACTGCTTACACGCACATATCCAGCAGTGCGCTTACCCTATCCTCCTGCGTCCCCCCATCACTCAAACGATAAAGAGGTGGTACAGGAATATCAACCTGTTGTCCATCGCCTACGCCTTTCGGCCTCGGCTTAGGTCCCGACTAACCCTGAGCGGACGAGCCTTCCTCAGGAAACCTTAGGCATACGGTGGATGAGATTCTCACTCATCTTTCGCTACTCATACCGGCATTCTCACTTCTAAGCGCTCCACCAGTCCTTACGGTCCAGCTTCAACGCCCTTAGAACGCTCTCCTACCGCGGACACCACAAGGTGTCCACCCACAGCTTCGGTGATACGTTTAGCCCCGGTACATTTTCGGCGCAGAGTCACTCGACCAGTGAGCTATTACGCACTCTTTAAATGGTGGCTGCTTCTAAGCCAACATCCTGGTTGTCTAAGCAACTCCACATCCTTTTCCACTTAACGTATACTTTGGGACCTTAGCTGGTGGTCTGGGCTGTTTCCCTTTTGACTACGGATCTTATCACTCGCAGTCTGACTCCCACGGATAAGTCATTGGCATTCGGAGTTTGTCTGAATTCGGTAACCCGATGAGGGCCCCTAGTCCAAACAGTGCTCTACCTCCAAGACTCTAACTACGTGAGGCTAGCCCTAAAGCTATTTCGGAGAGAACCAGCTATCTCCAAGTTCGATTGGAATTTCTCCGCTACCCACACCTCATCCCCGCACTTTTCAACGTGCGTGGGTTCGGGCCTCCATCCAGTGTTACCTGGACTTCACCCTGGACATGGGTAGATCACCTGGTTTCGGGTCTACGACTACATACTATTTCGCCCTATTCAGACTCGCTTTCGCTGCGGCTCCGTCTCTTCAACTTAACCTCGCATGCAATCGTAACTCGCCGGTTCATTCTACAAAAGGCACGCCATCACCCATGAACGGGCTCTGACTACTTGTAGGCACACGGTTTCAGGTTCTCTTTCACTCCCCTTCCGGGGTGCTTTTCACCTTTCCCTCACGGTACTGGTTCACTATCGGTCACTAGGGAGTATTTAGCCTTGGGAGATGGTCCTCCCTGCTTCCGACCGGATTTCACGTGTCCGGCCGTACTCAGGATCCACTCAGGAGGGAACGAAGTTTCGACTACAGGGCTTTTACCTTCTATGGCCGGCCTTTCCAGACCGCTTCATCTACCCCGTTCCTTTGTAACTCCATGTTGAGTGTCCTACAACCCCGAAAGGCAAGCCTTTCGGTTTGGGCTGTTCCCGTTTCGCTCGCCGCTACTCAGGGAATCGCGTTTGCTTTCTCTTCCTCCGGGTACTTAGATGTTTCAGTTCCCCGGGTCTGCCATCAATACCCTATGTATTCAGGTAAAGATACTGCTCCATTACGAACAGTGGGTTTCCCCATTCGGAAATCTCCGGATCAGCGCTTACTTACAGCTCCCCGAAGCATATCGGTGTTAGTCCCGTCCTTTATCGGCTCCTAGTGCCAAGGCATTCACCGTGCGCCCTTTCTAACTTAACCTAAAAGGTTTTACTTACTCTTAAAAATAAGAGAGAAAAACTAAAATGGCGATTACTCGGTTCTTACTTGGTTACTTCTTCTTTTACGATTATCTAGTTTTCAAGGAACAAGGCTACTGACTTCAATCACATCATGATTAAACATCAGAGCGTTACTTCTTGCAGCCTTGCGACGAGCTGAAGATTACTTCTTCGAACTACTGTGGCGCAGGAGCAAAAAATTAAGTTTTGAGAGATAATTCCCTCAAAACTAAACAAACAAGAAACAATCAAACAAACATGTATTGTCTGGCTCACAGGTCCAGCTTATATCCTTAGAAAGGAGGTGATCCAGCCGCACCTTCCGATACGGCTACCTTGTTACGACTTCACCCCAATCATCTGTCCCACCTTAGGCGGCTGGCTCCTTACGGTTACCCCACCGACTTCGGGTGTTACAAACTCTCGTGGTGTGACGGGCGGTGTGTACAAGGCCCGGGAACGTATTCACCGCGGCATGCTGATCCGCGATTACTAGCGATTCCGGCTTCATGCAGGCGAGTTGCAGCCTGCAATCCGAACTGAGAATGGTTTTATGGGATTGGCTCCACCTCGCGGCTTCGCTGCCCTTTGTACCATCCATTGTAGCACGTGTGTAGCCCAGGTCATAAGGGGCATGATGATTTGACGTCATCCCCACCTTCCTCCGGTTTGTCACCGGCAGTCACCTTAGAGTGCCCAACTGAATGCTGGCAACTAAGATCAAGGGTTGCGCTCGTTGCGGGACTTAACCCAACATCTCACGACACGAGCTGACGACAACCATGCACCACCTGTCACTCTGTCCCCCGAAGGGGAAATTCCTATCTCTAGGAGTGTCAGAGGATGTCAAGACCTGGTAAGGTTCTTCGCGTTGCTTCGAATTAAACCACATGCTCCACCGCTTGTGCGGGCCCCCGTCAATTCCTTTGAGTTTCAGCCTTGCGGCCGTACTCCCCAGGCGGAGTGCTTAATGCGTTAGCTGCAGCACTAAAGGGCGGAAACCCTCTAACACTTAGCACTCATCGTTTACGGCGTGGACTACCAGGGTATCTAATCCTGTTTGCTCCCCACGCTTTCGCGCCTCAGCGTCAGTTACAGACCAGAAAGCCGCCTTCGCCACTGGTGTTCCTCCACATCTCTACGCATTTCACCGCTACACGTGGAATTCCGCTTTCCTCTTCTGCACTCAAGTCCCCCAGTTTCCAATGACCCTCCACGGTTGAGCCGTGGGCTTTCACATCAGACTTAAAGGACCGCCTGCGCGCGCTTTACGCCCAATAATTCCGGACAACGCTTGCCACCTACGTATTACCGCGGCTGCTGGCACGTAGTTAGCCGTGGCTTTCTGGTCAGGTACCGTCAAGGTACCGGCAGTTACTCCGATACTTGTTCTTCCCTGACAACAGAGCTTTACGACCCGAAGGCCTTCATCGCTCACGCGGCGTTGCTCCATCAGACTTTCGTCCATTGTGGAAGATTCCCTACTGCTGCCTCCCGTAGGAGTCTGGGCCGTGTCTCAGTCCCAGTGTGGCCGATCACCCTCTCAGGTCGGCTACGCATCGTCGCCTTGGTGAGCCGTTACCTCACCAACTAGCTAATGCGCCGCGGGCCCATCTGTAAGTGTCAGCCGAAACCGACTTTCAACCTTCCCTCATGCGAGGGAAGAAATTATCCGGTATTAGCTCCGGTTTCCCGAAGTTATCCCAGTCTTACAGGCAGGTTGCCCACGTGTTACTCACCCGTCCGCCGCTAATCACCGGGAGCAAGCTCCCAGTGATTCGCTCGACTTGCATGTATTAGGCACGCCGCCAGCGTTCGTCCTGAGCCAGGATCAAACTCTCCAATAAAGTTGAGTCGATTAGCTCAAAAATGTTACGTTGGCTTCGTTTCATTCGAAACGAATATTATTGTTTGTTGACGTTTTTGTTTGTTTAGTTTTCAAAGAACTATTTAACCTGACGCTCAGAGGCGACTTTTATATATTAACAAGATAAAATAACAATGTCAATATATTATTTAAAATAATTGGTGGAGCCTAGCGGGATCGAACCGCTGACCTCCTGCGTGCAAAGCAGGCGCTCTCCCAGCTGAGCTAAGGCCCCGTAGAAATGGTCGGGAAAACAGGATTCGAACCTGCGACCCCTTGGTCCCAAACCAAGTGCTCTACCAAGCTGAGCTATTTCCCGAACTATTAAATTTGATGGCGCGCCCGACAGGAGTCGAACCCATAACCTTCTGATCCGTAGTCAGACGCTCTATCCAATTGAGCTACGGGCGCATTATTTAATAAATGGTGCCGAGGACCGGAATCGAACCGGTACGGTAGTCACCTACCGCAGGATTTTAAGTCCTGTGCGTCTGCCAGTTCCGCCACCCCGGCAAATATGGAGCGGAAGACGGGATTCGAACCCGCGACCCCCACCTTGGCAAGGTGGTGTTCTACCACTGAACTACTTCCGCGAAACTTAAATGGTGCGGGTGAAGGGAGTCGAACCCCCACGCCTTGCGGCGCCAGATCCTAAGTCTGGTGCGTCTGCCAATTCCGCCACACCCGCATATTAAAATGGTGAGCCATGAAGGACTCGAACCTTCGACCCTCTGATTAAAAGTCAGATGCTCTACCAACTGAGCTAATGGCTCGAAATAATTAGTTTCTCCAAAAAAACATAGTTATTCTGCTTAAAATCCCTTCGGGATTTCGCGCACGCCTCCGCTGATGTAACTCAAGGAGATAAGAAGCGTGGTGCCGGCTAAAGGACTTGAACCCTCAACCTACTGATTACAAGTCAGTTGCTCTACCAATTGAGCTAAGCCGGCATAATAATATGGTGGAGGATGACGGGATCGAACCGCCGACCCTCTGCTTGTAAGGCAGATGCTCTCCCAGCTGAGCTAATCCTCCATATATGATGGCCCGGCAGCGTCCTACTCTCACAGGGGCTTTCGCCCCAACTACCATCGGCGCTGAGAAGCTTAACTTCCGTGTTCGGGATGGGAACGGGTGTGACCTTCTCGCCATTGCTACCGGACCTATTGAGTTAGAGGTTTCATTCCCTCAAAACTAGATAATGCAGAAGAAGTAAATAAGAACGAGTTCGCCAAATTACATTGTTCATTGTCTAGCTCCAGCGTCCAGCAACTAGTGTCCTTCGGTCTTTTCCCTACGATAAGTCAACATCGATTCGCTTGCGCTCATCGTGTTTCCTTTATCTCAGTCAAAGCCCTCCAGGCCATACGTTGCTAACCGGCCGCTTCCGCTTTTCGATTTGGTTAAGTCCTCGATCGATTAGTATCAGTCAGCTCCACACGTCACCGCGCTTCCACCTCTGACCTATCAACCTGATCATCTTTCAGGGATCTTACTAGCTTGACGCTATGGGAAATCTCATCTCGAGGGGGGCTTCATGCTTAGATGCTTTCAGCACTTATCCCGCCCGCACATAGCTACCCAGCGATGCCTTTGGCAAGACAACTGGTACACCAGCGGTGCGTCCATCCCGGTCCTCTCGTACTAAGGACAGCTCCTCTCAAATTTCCTGCGCCCACGACGGATAGGGACCGAACTGTCTCACGACGTTCTGAACCCAGCTCGCGTACCGCTTTAATGGGCGAACAGCCCAACCCTTGGGACCGACTACAGCCCCAGGATGCGATGAGCCGACATCGAGGTGCCAAACCTCCCCGTCGATGTGGACTCTTGGGGGAGATAAGCCTGTTATCCCCAGGGTAGCTTTTATCCGTTGAGCGATGGCCCTTCCATGCGGAACCACCGGATCACTAAGCCCGACTTTCGTCCCTGCTCGACTTGTAGGTCTCGCAGTCAAGCTCCCTTGTGCCTTTACACTCTGCGAATGATTTCCAACCATTCTGAGGGAACCTTTGGGCGCCTCCGTTACATTTTAGGAGGCGACCGCCCCAGTCAAACTGCCCACCTGACACTGTCTCCCACCCCGATTTAGGGGTGCGGGTTAGAATTTCAATACAGCCAGGGTAGTATCCCACCGACGCCTCCACCGAAGCTGGCGCTCCGGTTTCTCAGGCTCCTACCTATCCTGTACAAGCTGTACCAAAATTCAATATCAGGCTACAGTAAAGCTCCATGGGGTCTTTCCGTCCTGTCGCGGGTAACCTGCATCTTCACAGGTACTATAATTTCACCGAGTCTCTCGTTGAGACAGTGCCCAGATCGTTACGCCTTTCGTGCGGGTCGGAACTTACCCGACAAGGAATTTCGCTACCTTAGGACCGTTATAGTTACGGCCGCCGTTTACTGGGGCTTCGATTCAGAGCTTCGCGTGAGCTAACCCCTCCTCTTAACCTTCCAGCACCGGGCAGGCGTCAGCCCCTATACTTCGCCTTGCGGCTTTGCAGAGACCTGTGTTTTTGCTAAACAGTCGCCTGGGCCTATTCACTGCGGCTCTTCGGGGCTATTCACCCCAAAAAGCACCCCTTCTCCCGAAGTTACGGGGTCATTTTGCCGAGTTCCTTAACGAGAGTTCTCTCGCTCACCTTAGGATTCTCTCCTCGCCTACCTGTGTCGGTTTGCGGTACGGGCACCATTCATCTCGCTAGAGGCTTTTCTTGGCAGTGTGGAATCAGGAACTTCGGTACTATATTTCCCTCGGCATCACAGCTCAGCCTGATGAGAAGCGGATTTTCCTACTTCTCAGCCTAACTGCTTACACGCACATATCCAGCAGTGCGCTTACCCTATCCTCCTGCGTCCCCCCATCACTCAAACGATAAAGAGGTGGTACAGGAATATCAACCTGTTGTCCATCGCCTACGCCTTTCGGCCTCGGCTTAGGTCCCGACTAACCCTGAGCGGACGAGCCTTCCTCAGGAAACCTTAGGCATACGGTGGATGAGATTCTCACTCATCTTTCGCTACTCATACCGGCATTCTCACTTCTAAGCGCTCCACCAGTCCTTACGGTCCAGCTTCAACGCCCTTAGAACGCTCTCCTACCGCGGACACCACAAGGTGTCCACCCACAGCTTCGGTGATACGTTTAGCCCCGGTACATTTTCGGCGCAGAGTCACTCGACCAGTGAGCTATTACGCACTCTTTAAATGGTGGCTGCTTCTAAGCCAACATCCTGGTTGTCTAAGCAACTCCACATCCTTTTCCACTTAACGTATACTTTGGGACCTTAGCTGGTGGTCTGGGCTGTTTCCCTTTTGACTACGGATCTTATCACTCGCAGTCTGACTCCCACGGATAAGTCATTGGCATTCGGAGTTTGTCTGAATTCGGTAACCCGATGAGGGCCCCTAGTCCAAACAGTGCTCTACCTCCAAGACTCTAACTACGTGAGGCTAGCCCTAAAGCTATTTCGGAGAGAACCAGCTATCTCCAAGTTCGATTGGAATTTCTCCGCTACCCACACCTCATCCCCGCACTTTTCAACGTGCGTGGGTTCGGGCCTCCATCCAGTGTTACCTGGACTTCACCCTGGACATGGGTAGATCACCTGGTTTCGGGTCTACGACTACATACTATTTCGCCCTATTCAGACTCGCTTTCGCTGCGGCTCCGTCTCTTCAACTTAACCTCGCATGCAATCGTAACTCGCCGGTTCATTCTACAAAAGGCACGCCATCACCCATGAACGGGCTCTGACTACTTGTAGGCACACGGTTTCAGGTTCTCTTTCACTCCCCTTCCGGGGTGCTTTTCACCTTTCCCTCACGGTACTGGTTCACTATCGGTCACTAGGGAGTATTTAGCCTTGGGAGATGGTCCTCCCTGCTTCCGACCGGATTTCACGTGTCCGGCCGTACTCAGGATCCACTCAGGAGGGAACGAAGTTTCGACTACAGGGCTTTTACCTTCTATGGCCGGCCTTTCCAGACCGCTTCATCTACCCCGTTCCTTTGTAACTCCATGTTGAGTGTCCTACAACCCCGAAAGGCAAGCCTTTCGGTTTGGGCTGTTCCCGTTTCGCTCGCCGCTACTCAGGGAATCGCGTTTGCTTTCTCTTCCTCCGGGTACTTAGATGTTTCAGTTCCCCGGGTCTGCCATCAATACCCTATGTATTCAGGTAAAGATACTGCTCCATTACGAACAGTGGGTTTCCCCATTCGGAAATCTCCGGATCAGCGCTTACTTACAGCTCCCCGAAGCATATCGGTGTTAGTCCCGTCCTTTATCGGCTCCTAGTGCCAAGGCATTCACCGTGCGCCCTTTCTAACTTAACCTAAAAGGTTTTACTTACTCTTAAAAATAAGAGAGAAAAACTAAAATGGCGATTACTCGGTTCTTACTTGGTTACTTCTTCTTTTACGATTATCTAGTTTTCAAGGAACAAGGCTACTGACTTCAATCACATCATGATTAAACATCAGAGCGTTACTTCTTGCAGCCTTGCGACGAGCTGAAGATTACTTCTTCGAACTACTGTGGCACAGGAGCAAAAAATTAAGTTTTGAGAGATAATTCCCTCAAAACTAAACAAACAAGAAACAATCAAACAAACATGTATTGTCTGGCTCACAGGTCCAGCTTATATCCTTAGAAAGGAGGTGATCCAGCCGCACCTTCCGATACGGCTACCTTGTTACGACTTCACCCCAATCATCTGTCCCACCTTAGGCGGCTGGCTCCTTACGGTTACCCCACCGACTTCGGGTGTTACAAACTCTCGTGGTGTGACGGGCGGTGTGTACAAGGCCCGGGAACGTATTCACCGCGGCATGCTGATCCGCGATTACTAGCGATTCCGGCTTCATGCAGGCGAGTTGCAGCCTGCAATCCGAACTGAGAATGGTTTTATGGGATTGGCTCCACCTCGCGGCTTCGCTGCCCTTTGTACCATCCATTGTAGCACGTGTGTAGCCCAGGTCATAAGGGGCATGATGATTTGACGTCATCCCCACCTTCCTCCGGTTTGTCACCGGCAGTCACCTTAGAGTGCCCAACTGAATGCTGGCAACTAAGATCAAGGGTTGCGCTCGTTGCGGGACTTAACCCAACATCTCACGACACGAGCTGACGACAACCATGCACCACCTGTCACTCTGTCCCCCGAAGGGGAAATTCCTATCTCTAGGAGTGTCAGAGGATGTCAAGACCTGGTAAGGTTCTTCGCGTTGCTTCGAATTAAACCACATGCTCCACCGCTTGTGCGGGCCCCCGTCAATTCCTTTGAGTTTCAGCCTTGCGGCCGTACTCCCCAGGCGGAGTGCTTAATGCGTTAGCTGCAGCACTAAAGGGCGGAAACCCTCTAACACTTAGCACTCATCGTTTACGGCGTGGACTACCAGGGTATCTAATCCTGTTTGCTCCCCACGCTTTCGCGCCTCAGCGTCAGTTACAGACCAGAAAGCCGCCTTCGCCACTGGTGTTCCTCCACATCTCTACGCATTTCACCGCTACACGTGGAATTCCGCTTTCCTCTTCTGCACTCAAGTCCCCCAGTTTCCAATGACCCTCCACGGTTGAGCCGTGGGCTTTCACATCAGACTTAAAGGACCGCCTGCGCGCGCTTTACGCCCAATAATTCCGGACAACGCTTGCCACCTACGTATTACCGCGGCTGCTGGCACGTAGTTAGCCGTGGCTTTCTGGTCAGGTACCGTCAAGGTACCGGCAGTTACTCCGATACTTGTTCTTCCCTGACAACAGAGCTTTACGACCCGAAGGCCTTCATCGCTCACGCGGCGTTGCTCCATCAGACTTTCGTCCATTGTGGAAGATTCCCTACTGCTGCCTCCCGTAGGAGTCTGGGCCGTGTCTCAGTCCCAGTGTGGCCGATCACCCTCTCAGGTCGGCTACGCATCGTCGCCTTGGTGAGCCGTTACCTCACCAACTAGCTAATGCGCCGCGGGCCCATCTGTAAGTGTCAGCCGAAACCGACTTTCAACCTTCCCTCATGCGAGGGAAGAAATTATCCGGTATTAGCTCCGGTTTCCCGAAGTTATCCCAGTCTTACAGGCAGGTTGCCCACGTGTTACTCACCCGTCCGCCGCTAATCACCGGGAGCAAGCTCCCAGTGATTCGCTCGACTTGCATGTATTAGGCACGCCGCCAGCGTTCGTCCTGAGCCAGGATCAAACTCTCCAATAAAGTTGAGTCGATTAGCTCAAAAATGTTACGTTGGCTTCGTTTCATTCGAAACGAATATTATTGTTTGTTGACGTTTTTGTTTGTTTAGTTTTCAAAGAACTATTTAACCTGCCGCCTAAAAGCGACTTTTTAATCATACCAAGTTATCAACTTAATGTCAACAACTTTTTTGAATTCTTTTGTCGAAGACTTACTGTCTCGCAACAACAGATATAAATATACCACCAATAATAATTTCGTGCAATAGTTTTTATTAGTTTTTTTAAACCGAAATACAAGTTTTAATATTCATTCTATTTAATCATAAATAAAAGAAAAAGTGCCGTTTTAACAGCACTTTTCCATAACAATTTACTTATGACGCATTAGCGGGAATAACAGAACATCACGAATTGATGGTGAGTTGGTCAATAACATTACTAAACGGTCAATACCGATTCCCAGCCCGCCCGTTGGAGGCATTCCATATTCCAATGCCTCTACGAAATCTTCATCCATCTCGTGCGCTTCATCATTACCCTGCTCGCGCTCTTTTAACTGGGCTTCAAAACGCTCACGCTGATCAATCGGGTCGTTTAACTCTGTGAAAGCATTAGCATGCTCACGAGCGACTATAAACAGCTCAAAACGGTCGGTAAACCGCGGATCCTCGTCATTTTTCTTTGCAAGCGGAGAAATTTCAACCGGATGTCCATAAATGAATGTAGGCTGTATCAATTTTTCTTCTACTTTTTGCTCAAAAAATTCATTAACGATATGACCATACAGCATATGCTCAGTAATTTCTACACCATGTTCCTTTGCAAGCTGACGAGCTTCTTCAACGCTTGTCTCTTTCCAGAAATCCACACCAGTGTATTCTTTGATGGCATCAACCATGTGGAGTCTTTTCCACTCCGGCTTGAGGTCTACTTCATATTCTCCGTACCGTACTGTTGTTGTACCTAATACTTCCTGTGCAATATGAGCGATGAGGTTTTCTGTCAAACTCATAATATCACGATAGTCAGCATAAGCCTCATATAATTCAATCATCGTAAACTCAGGATTATGACGTGTAGAAACACCTTCGTTACGGAATACCCGACCGATTTCATAAACCTTTTCAAGACCTCCGACAATCAAACGCTTCAAATGCAGCTCAATCGCAATCCTCATGAACAGCGGCATATCAAGTGCATTGTGATGTGTGATAAATGGTCTTGCAGATGCTCCGCCTGCGATGGCATGCATCATAGGTGTTTCAACCTCTAAATAACCATGGTCATCTAAATAACGGCGCATTGATTGAATGATTTTGCTGCGTGTAATAAAGGTTTCTTTGCTTTCCTGGCTCATGATTAAATCTAAGTAACGCTGACGGTAGCGCTGTTCAACGTCCTTTAAGCCATGGAATTTATCCGGCAGCGGACGGAGTGCTTTTGTTAAGAATACAAAGTTATCAACTTTAACAGATAACTCGCCAACCTTCGTTTTAAATAAAGTTCCATGAACGGCGACAATATCGCCTAAGTCAGCTGAATCAAACGTTTCATATGCCTCTTCGCCAACTGCGTCCTGGCGTACGTATATTTGGATTTGACCAGTTAAATCCTGGATATGGGCGAATCCCGCTTTCCCTTTGCCGCGTTTCGTCATAATTCTCCCGGCAATGGCAACTGTCACATTTTGAGTTTCCAATTCCTCTTTATCAAGTTCGCCATATTGACTGATTAACTCTTGACTGTTATGTGTACGATCAAAACGCTTACCAAAGGGATCCAGCCCTTTTTCCCGCATCGAATGCATTTTTTCACGTCTGACCTTTAATTGGTCATTTAATTCTTCACTCACAACTATCAACTCCATTAAACTTTTTTATGTAAAATGCATGTGAAATTCGCGCATCTGCATACTTTATTATTTTACACAAACTGAACAATTCAGACATCTAAAAAGATAGAATACAATAAAAACTGCCAGTAACCCACTGGCAGTCTTAACATCAAACAAAATAATTATAGAAAATAGCACAATTTATGTCAAATTCAGCCTACTATTGCCTGGCTTTGTTCTTCTGCCTCAGCATCTACTACTAATTCGTTTAATAAGGAAACGAGCTGTTCGCGTGTATCGCACTCATTTACGGCATTGCGCGCCTTGCCATTGCCTCGGATACCTTTTAAATACCAGGCAGCATGCTTGCGCATTTCACGGACTGCGATATTCTCATTTTTTAACGCAATCAATCTATCGAGGTGAAGGATGCAGACATCAATTTTTTCACGAACAGACGGTTCGCCCATTAATTTCCCGGTTTCTAAATATTGAACCGTTCGATAAATCATCCAAGGGTTCCCTAGTGCAGCCCGCCCAATCATGACACCGTCAACACCTGTTTGATCCAGCATTCTTTTGGCATCCTGTGGTGTTTGAACATCACCGTTGCCGATGACAGGAATATTTACTGACTGCTTTACTTCACGGATAATGTCCCAATTGGCTTTTCCTTCGTACATTTGAACGCGCGTCCTGCCGTGCAGAGCAACAGCTTTCCCACCTGCCCTTTCAACCATTTGCGCGTTTTTTACCGCAAAGATATGATCTTCATCCCAGCCCATCCGCATTTTAACTGTAACAGGCTTATCAACAGCATCTACCACAGCCGAAACCATTTCATAGATTTTATTTGGATCAAGCAGCCATTTCGCTCCAGCATCACATTTTGTGATTTTCGGAACAGGGCAGCCCATATTAATATCGATTATGTCAGCATTCGTATTTTTATCAACGAATCTTGCTGCCTCGACAAGCGTTTCTTTTTCGCCGCCAAAAATTTGCAGACTTAATGGTTTTTCCCGCTCATCGATATAAAGCATATTCATTGTTTTTTCATTTTTAAAAACAATTCCCTTGTCGCTAACCATTTCAGCACAGACCAAACCTGCACCAAACTCTTTTACCGTAAGGCGGAATGCTGAATTACAGACTCCAGCCATAGGCGCCAAGACGACAGGATTCTTCAATACAATATCGCCAATTTTCAGCATTAAACGCCCTCCTTAACTAAAGTTTTTCTATCCTCTATTCCTTTGGTGCTAAATCTTCCCTGGTAATTTTTAAAGCCAGTGCAATTTTCTCCAACAGTTCCTCTGCTGGCAGTCGGTTGCCCCGCTCAATTTCTCCCAAAATAGAAACTGATACCCCCAGTTCCTTTGAAAAGCTTTCTTGAGTAAAACCTTTTAGCTTCCGATAGGCTCGAATCCGCCTTCCCCATTTTTCTGCTTCCATATTCGGACTCCTTCTTTATCTTGTAATTCAACCATATATGCTCTAAGAGGCTTCTTCATCCCCGAAATATGAATATCTGGATTTATTTCAAAAAGCGGAATCATCACAAACGCCCGTTCCAGCATCCGCGGGTGCGGAACGATAAGCTTCTCTGTTTCAATATTTTCGTGATTAAATGACAAAATGTCAAGGTCAATCGTCCGCGGCCCCCATCTGATCTCCCTTTTCCTGCCCAGTTCCTGCTCAGTTTTTAAACATGTATCCAATAGTTCATTGGCATTTAAGACTGTTTTAACTTCGATAACCATATTTAAAAATAAATCCTGATCCTCATATCCGATAGGATCTGTCTCATATATTGAGGAGTTATTTACCAACTGAATTCCCGGATGATCGGTTAAGATTTGGATAGCCTTCGCCATATTATCATAACGGTTTCCGATATTTGAGCCAAGGGCAATAAATGCTGTATTTTCCACTTTTATCTTCTCCTTGTAATCTCGACAGCAACGAATTTGTAATGGCCGGGAATAGGAGGGTCAGGTTTTATCACTTTCACCGTAACCTCTTCAACTAAAGGAAATCCTAATAATACACTTCCGGCAATTTTCTCAGCGACTGCCTCGACTAACTTTTTAGGCTCACCCTCGACTACTTCCTTACATAATTGATAAAGCTCACCGTAATGAACAGAATGTTCAAGCGCGTCGGTTTCACCTGCTGTTTTTAAATCCAATGATATCGACAAATCGACAGAAAATCGCTGGCCCAATACAGTTTCTTCAGGAAAAACGCCGTGGTAGCCGTAAAACTCCATACCATTAACATATATTTTATCCAAGCATGTCACCCTTTCCCATCATTACATCCATCATTCTTGCCATCCTGCTCATTTCTTTGACATCGTGAACACGGATCATTTGGCAGCCTTTTTGAATGCCGTAACAGATGGTTGCCCCTGTACCTTCCATTCTTTCATTAACAGGCAGATCTAAGGCCTGACCAATCATTGATTTTCGGGAGGTTGCCAATAGAACAGGGTAGCCAAGCATCACAAGCTTATCTAAATTTTGCATCATCAGAAGATTTTCCTGATAGTCCTTAGCAAAACCAATGCCCGGGTCGAGAATAATATTTTCATCCTTCACACCCGCTTTTTTAACAATCGTGATGCTTTCATATAAATCATTGATGACATCCCTTACAAACAATCGATAATTTCGGTCATGGCGATTGTGCATTAGGATAATTGGAACATCATGTTCTGCCGCAACCTCACCCATCCGCTCATCCGCCTTTGCGCCCCAGATATCGTTAATAATATGGGCACCAGCTTGGATCGCCTGCCTAGCCACCTCAGCTTTGTATGTATCAATTGAAATGGGCACTTGAACTTGTTTGGCAATGGCCTCGATAATTGGAACTACCCGCTTAATCTCTTCCTCCTCAGGAACTACCGCAAACCCAGGACGGGTAGATTCTCCGCCGATATCAATAATATCAGCGCCAGCCTCAACCAGTTTCTTAGCATGTTCAACAGCCCTGTCAATATTATTAAATTTACCGCCGTCGGAGAAAGAATCTGGTGTGGCATTGAGGATCCCCATCACAATGGTTTTTCGAGTCATGTCCAATGTGTATGGCCCGCATTGGATATTTTGTTCAAAAGCTGTATTCATCCCATTCCCTCCTAAAAACTCTTATCCTTAAATCATACAATAAATCAGGACCGGGACACAAAAAAAGAGGCCGCCGGCAATTGCCGACGTCCCCCTGTCCGTTCACTTATTCTACATCGTATTGATATAGAGGAGTACTTAAATAACGCTCGCCGTTATCAGGAATAATAGCTAATACTTTTTTGCCTTTTCCAAGTTCCTTTGCCACCTTTAATGCTGCTGAAATAGCAGCGCCAGAAGAAATACCACCAAGGATTCCTTCTTCTCTGGCCGCGCGGCGGGAAGCATCAAATGCTTCTTCTGTGCTAATTTGAACAACTTCATCATAAATTTCTGTATTTAATGTCTCTGGAACGAATCCAGCGCCAAGGCCTTGCAGCTTATGCGGACCAGGCTTACCGCCAGATAGTACTGGAGAATCCTGTGGCTCAATCGCATAAATTTTTACATTTGGGAATTTTTCACGGATAACACTGCCGGCACCTGAAATAGTTCCGCCAGTACCAATTCCAGAAACAAATCCATCGAGCTGATCCATTTGCTCAACAATTTCTTTTCCTGTTGTTCTGCGGTGTACTTCAGGGTTGGCTTCGTTTTTGAACTGTTGCGGCATAAAGTAGCCTTTTTCAGCAACTAATGCCTCTGCGCGGGCAATAGCTCCCTTCATTCCTTCTGGTCCTGGTGTAAGAACTAATTCAGCACCATAGGCACGAAGCAGATTCCGTCTTTCTAAACTCATTGTTTCCGGCATTACAAAAACAGCTTTATAGCCCTTTGCAGCAGCTACCATCGCAAGTCCGATACCTGTATTGCCGCTTGTTGGCTCAACAATTGTATCGACACCTGGCTTGATTAAGCCTTTTTCTTCTGCTGCTTCAATCATTGCTAATCCGATACGATCTTTTACACTGCTGCCTGGATTAAAGTATTCAAGCTTTAAATAAACATCTGCGCTATTTTCATCAACTAATTTGTTAAGCTTTACAATCGGTGTTTGCCCAATTAATTCTGTTATGGAATTTGCTACACGAACCATCTGAAATCTCTCTCCATTCTATTCCGAGTATTTTTATTGGATTTGTATATATTGAATTTACCAGTTTTATACTTGTTTTGTCAATCTTTTTGACTAGGGAATTTTGTTAAAATTTTCGAAACAGATTTGCCTAAAAGAAAAACACAAGATGGATTCCTGTGTTTTAATTTATTTCATTATTTTTCCCGTAAAACCAGTTTACTTTGGCCTCTTTCCAGAGGGAAGAAGCAGAGGCTGGGGTCTTCATCTGCTCTAGGGCCAGTTGGCGGCGGACTTGGTTTTTAACCTCCTTGAAGGAGTACTTTTTACCGCTGATTTTGCCTTCCATTTTGATGATGGCATACCCTTCGTCAATCTTAAATGGTTTACTATAAGCTTTTTTCTTTAATTTTTTTGCCGTGTCAATATAACTTTCTGGGTATTGCTCATCCCCATCACTAATATAACCAATATCTCCGCCTTCATTCGCGGAGAATTCATCAATGGAACGCTCCGTTGCCAAAGCTGAAAAGCTCGACCCCTGCGCCAATTCTTTTATTGCCCTATTCGCTTCTTCCTTGGTTTTCACTACAATATGGGATAGATGATAAATTTCTGGGACATCGTATAAATCCTTGTTCTTTTGGTAATAGCTCTGTAATTCTTTGTCAGAAATGATCACATCTTTTGTCAAAAGCTCTTGCAGGAGAAGACTGTCCCGAATCTGTTCCTTCCACCTTTTCTCATCAAGCTGATTTTGTTGGGTGAATGCGCTATTCGTGGCCTGCAGGAGTCGAAATTCACGTTCAACCTCTTGGTCCGAGATTTTAATATCGTACTTCTTTGCCATCTCTCGAATAACCTTTTGATCAATCATCTCTTTTAAAATATCTTTCCCGTATCTTTTTTCTAATTCATTAAGCCATTCCTGTCTTGTAACTGTCTGCTTCCCCACGGTTGCCACAGCTTCATCATTTACTGCCGGCCCGCTATCTCCAGTTCCCTTTGTCAAGAAAAAGGCGATTGTTAAACAATTCAGCATGATAAGGCCGGCGATTACTATCCACTGTTGCTTTTTCCCCAAGCCTAATTCTCTCCCCATAATTGATTATTTAGCTGCTTCTTTCAATTCCTCCAGCTCTTCTTTTGTAAAAAGGTATTTCTCGTTACAGAAATGGCAATGAGCCTCTGCCTGCCCATCCTCTTCAATCATTGCAGTAATCTCATGGGCACCTAATCCAACAATAGCATCTGCAAAGCGCTGTTTTGAACAAGTACATTGGAATTTGACCGGCATGGTCTCCAAGATTTTCACATTCTCTTGTCCAAAAAGTTCATTCAAAATTTCTTCAGGGGTTAAACCCTTTTCCACCAATTTCGAAATAGGAGGAATTGTTTTCAGCCGTTCCTCCAATTTGGTAATAACGGGATCCTCTGTTCCAGGCAGGATTTGCAGGATAAAGCCGCCAGCTGCCAGAATGGAATCATCAGGATTCACCAAGACACCAACGCCAACTGAGGACGGGACTTGCTCGGAGGTTGCAAAATAATATGTAAAATCCTCTCCGAGCTCTCCTGACACAAGCGGAACCTGTCCAGAAAAGAAATCCCTGAGGCCAATATCCTTTACAATCGATAATGTCCCTTCCGTACCGACCGCGCGGCGGACATCAAGCTTACCGTGCTCATTCGATTCAAAATCAACCTCTGGGTTGGTCACATATCCGCGCACCTCACCGCTTGCGTTACTATCTACAAGAATCGGACCAAGCGGGCCGCCCCCATCAATTTTGATGGTCAGCTTTTCGTCGCCCTTAAGCATCGCCCCCATCATCACTCCTGCGGTCATTGCGCGGCCAAGCGCGGCAGAAGCCGTTCTCCATGTATGATGGCGCCTTTGCGCTTCACTGACCGTTTCCGTCGTGCGTACCGCATATGCCCTTATATTTCCATCATAGGCAAGCGCCTTAACTAAATAATCGTTCATGTTAAACCCCTTTCTAGTTGCTATTCTTTATATTATCCATATTCCGTTTATAGATAAGGTGAAGCCCCTTTAAAGTTAAAAATGGATCGACCACATCTATAGCTGTTGACTCTTGGGCAATTAAACTGGCAAGCCCGCCGGTTGCAATAACAGTTGGCTTTTTCTCACTATGCTCTGTCATCCGTCTAACAATGCCTTCAACTTGTCCAACATAGCCATAAACAATGCCTGCCTGCATAGCAGCAACGGTGTTTTTCCCAATAACTCCTTCCGGGCGGGCTATCTCAATACGTGGCAGCTTTGCTGCTCTTGAATACAAGGCTTCAGTAGAAATGCCAATTCCCGGCGCAATGGCACCGCCCATGTACTGGCGTTCCTCATTTACATAGCAATAGGTAGTAGCTGTTCCGAAATCAACAATTACTAACGGACTGCCATACTCATGGATCGCCGCAACAGCGTTTACAATTCTGTCTGCTCCAACCTCACGAGGGTTTTCATATTTAATATTTAGGCCAGTTTTAATACCAGGACCTACAACCAGCGGTTTCACATGGAAATATTTATGACACATTCTCTCTAAGGCGAACATGATTGGCGGAACAACAGATGAAATAATAATCCCATCTATATCGGTAAAAGCAAGGCCGGAATAATCAAACAAAGACTTAATATTCATCCCGAATTCATCTTCAGTACGGTTTCGACTTGTTTCCACCCGCCAATGGTATTTCAACTCTTCTCCCTTATAAACACCAAGGACAATATTTGTATTCCCCACATCAATAACGAAAATCACATTTATCACTCGCTTCTTAGAAAATTTCTTTTTCATATATGCAAACATAATACCATATTTAATATAACGGGTGAAAAAAAATAAGAGTGCTTCTACTGAAGCACTCTTTGTCATTTTATTTATTTTCTGAATCGTTAGGGGCATCTGCCTCTACGTCTTCATCTTTCTTCATGTTAATGTTTACCTTCACATCATCTGCTTTTTTCGTATCCAAGCGAACAGATTCTAATTCCGCAGGATTTTCCGGCAAATGGCCATTTTCAATCAAATACTTAATTTGCTCTGCATTTAGTGTTTCCACTTCCAGCAGGGTTTTGGCAATAAGGTCAAGTTTATCACGATTTTCCGTAAGGATTTGGCGGCATCTTTCATAAGATTCCTTTATAATCCGTTGAATCTCAAGGTCAATTTCATAAGCGATCGCATCAGAATAATTTTGTTCATTATGAAGGTCACGTCCCAGGAATACCTGCCCGCCTTGTGCCTGACCAAACTGGAGCGGTCCTAGCTTATCGCTCATTCCGAATTCCGTTACCATTCTACGGGCAATGCCAGTTGCGCGCTGGAAGTCGTTATGAGCACCAGTGCTGACTTCACCAAACACAATTTCTTCTGCAACCCGCCCGCCTAATAGACCAACAATTTTATCAAGTAATTCTGGCTTTGTCATGAAGTAGCGATCTTCTCTCGGAAGCATCACGGCATAACCGCCTGCCTGACCTCGCGGCACAATCGTTACCTTATGAACCATATCCGCTTCATCCAGGACTAAGCCGATAACTGTATGGCCGCCTTCGTGGAAAGCAACAATTCGTCTTTCCTTTTCCGAAATGACCCGGCTCTTTTTCGCCGGTCCAGCAATAACACGGTCAGTTGCTTCATCAATATCAACCATATCGATTTTCTTTTTATTTTGACGTGCAGCTACAAGGGCTGCTTCATTCAATAGGTTTTCAAGGTCTGCACCTGAAAAACCAGGTGTACGCATCGCGATATTTTTTAAATTAACAGTTTCGTCCAACGGCTTATTGCGGGCATGGACTTTAAGCACTGCCTCACGGCCATTGACATCCGGACGGTCTACCGTAATTTGACGGTCAAAACGTCCTGGACGAAGTAATGCAGGGTCTAAAATATCTGGTCTGTTGGTTGCCGCAATGATAATGATCCCTTCATTGGCACCGAAGCCATCCATTTCGACAAGCAATTGGTTTAACGTCTGTTCGCGTTCATCATGTCCACCGCCTAAACCGGCCCCGCGCTGACGTCCAACAGCATCAATTTCATCGATAAAAATAATACATGGTGCGTTTTTCTTCGCATTTTCAAACAAATCACGCACGCGGGATGCACCGACCCCAACGAACATTTCTACGAAATCAGAACCACTAATTGAGAAGAACGGAACGCCTGCTTCACCGGCTACTGCCCGGGCAAGCAAAGTTTTACCTGTTCCTGGAGGTCCGACTAACAGGACTCCTTTCGGAATCCGCGCGCCAAGCTCAGCAAACTTGCGTGGGTCTTTTAAGAATTCAACGACTTCCACTAACTCGGCCTTCTCTTCATCTGCACCAGCAACATCTCTAAAACGGACCTTTTTCTTATCGTCGTTATAAAGTCTTGCTTTTGATTTCCCAAAGTTCATAACTCGGCTGCCGCCGCCTTGGGCTTGGTTTAATAAAAAGAAAAATAAAATAAAGATAATCACAAACGGAATGATTGAAGTAAAGAAAGTTACCCAGCCGCTTGTTTCTTTAGCAGGCATTACTTCTACCTTAGAATCAGCTTTATCAATGCGATCAAGGATCTTTTCGCTGTTTGGAATATAGGTAATAAATTTCTTATCCCCAGCTTCCAACACTCCACGAACCTCATATACTCCCCGCTCAGGCTGCATCGAAAATGATTTAACTTCGCCATTTTCCAGTTGTGTTACGAACTTATCATAGGAAATATGATCGGTTGGTTCATTGCTGCCATTAAAAAAACTGACTACGCCAATAATGACTAAAAATATTAATAAATAAAAGATGGTATTACGGAAAATCCGATTCATCTCTTACCTCCTCCCGCGGGTAAAGACTATATTAAATAGTATCATAGAAAATCCTGTTAATTCAAGGAATTGCCCTCGCCATAATTGGTTTTGGACAGCGAGAATGATGTCTGGTTGTTTGGTTCCGATTAATGATTATTTGCTATATACTTCCGGTTTTAAAACACCAATATATGGAAGGTTTCGGTATTTTTCCATGTAATCCAAACCATAACCAACCACAAATTCATCAGGAACCTTAAAACCAACGACATCAGCTTGTATCTTGCTTTTTCTACCTGCCGGCTTATCCAGGAGCGTGACAATTTTTATGGATTTAGCCTTACGGTAATGGAATAAATCGACTAAATAGCTGAGTGTTAAACCGCTGTCGATAATATCTTCGATAATTAAGATATCTCTTCCTTCTACAGATGTATCTAAATCCTTAATTATTTTTACCTCTCCAGAGGAAACCATAGCGTTTCCGTAACTGGAAACATCCATAAAATCCATTTCCAAATAGCAATCCATTCGTTTTAACAAATCAGCCATGAAAGGCAATGCCCCTTTTAAGACGCCAATTGCAAGGGGGAAGCGATCTTTATATTCCTCGGTTAATTGAGCCGCTAACTCCTTTACTTTTTCCTGTATTTCCTCTTCTGATACTAATACTTCCTTAATATCCTGATCCATTATTAGAGTGCCCCCTAGAAGATGTTTACTTAATATATGTAAATAGTATATATTGTTTAGCTGACGTTTCTATACCTTCAGACGATGACTTTTTGAGACCCGGCAGCCATAGGATGCTGCCTTTCCTGTCTGTTATGACCGGCCAAGTATCCCTGTCATGAAGCGGGATTTTTTGGTCAATAAAGATATCTTTTAACTTTTTGGACCCTGTCATCCCTTTTAAGGTCATTCGATCGCCTTTTTTTCTTGTCCGAATGATAATCGGAAAGTTTATTCTCCCGGTGTCAAACACCGCCATATTAGCAGGAATATCAGCAATATCCAAACCGGTATATTCCACTTTAACACTAGTGCCATTAGGCAGATTAAATATTCCAGGCTCTTTCACTTCGATAAAGTATTGTTCCACTTTAACGGGCTTAAATTCAAAGGATAACTCCTGATAAGAACGGATTACTTTTAGCCCATCTGGAAAATCCAATTTCCCCGAAGGTCCGCCGCGATGGATTAGATTAAAAACTTGGTCGATATGTATGGCTGAAAGATCCACGCACCTATTTTTGTAAAGATAGTTTAATATTAGTTGAATACCCCTCCTTTGTAAAGGCAAAGGCAATTCAAGAAATCCCCCAATGTCAATCAGAATTTTATCGGCTTCTCTTTGTTTTTCTACTGTATTCATTTTTTCAATCGTTAATTCCTGAAGAAACGATTCATCCGCTTGCAGGTCTTCGCTAAATCGCTGAAATTGTTCATGAACAAGGGGATTTTCTGATTTTAAAAAAGGTAGAACTTCACTGCGAAACCGATTCCTGCTGTATACACCCTTTTTATTGCTTGGGTCGATTCTTGGTGTAAGCTGATACTTTTTGCAATACTGTTCAATTTCACCCTTTGTGACACATAAGAACGGGCGAAATATTGTACCGGAACGAAAGAAGCGGGAGAAAGGAATACCAGCCCTGGCCAATCCTGTACTGCCCCTTGTAAAGCGCATGAGAATCGTTTCGATTTGATCATCACCATGGTGTCCAAGAGCCAAATAGGGTGCTTGATACTTTTCCATAACTTGTGAATAAAAGGAGTATCGTACTTCCCTTCCAGCTACCTGTGAGCTTTTTCCTTCCTTCTTCATGATGTCCGTAACATTAACCCGGATCATTTCAAAAGGAACACCATACTGTCCACAAAATTCCTTAACGAACATAGCATCCTCATAAGATTCCTGGCCGCGAAACATATGGTCAACATGAGCAGCTATAATCGTAAGGTTCTGTTTTTCTTTCTTTTTTAGCAGGAAATGGAGCAGCGCCAACGAATCCGGCCCGCCTGAAACCCCGACGACAATCCTTTTGTCTTTAAGCTTAAATGAATGCCGGTTAAGAAAATCCTCAACCTTGGCTTCTAACATATAAATACACACTCTCTAAAATCAATGTTTGAAAAAAACTTAAGTTTAGAATACCACTCTTTTAGAGTAACTATCAAAATTATAAGCCCTCTTTTGAAAAGAAATATTTCATAAAAACCTGAACTCCTGTTATTACGGAGAAAGAATAAAAAAGTTTCATTTTTTTGCTAATAAGTAAGAATAAAATTTTTCCAAATTTTATTCTTACTTAACGCATAAATTCAACTACGCCTCATGAACCGGCCTTACGGACTCGCCAATCGGCAAGTTTTCATTTAAAGCAGTTTTAAAAAAATATATAGTCCATACAATACGCTTAGCACTATGGCGATAAAGAAAAATTCCAGCAAGCCGCTTTTTTTCTTTTTCTTTCGATAATCACGGCGGGAAATGTTGATATTCCCTTTTAGAGCTTGTGCAGACTGCTGGCCAGATTTGCTTCCTTTGGATACCGGTTTGGAATCCCTTTTAGGCTGGTCGCTAATGGTATCCAATAAGTCTGATCTCATTTGGCTGGCACTTGGATAATGTCCCATTAAGGCCTTTAGGATAACCCGCTCGCAGCGATGCAGCTCCGGTTTTAAACGAATCGCCTCTCTTAACTGCTCTATTCCGCCTGTTGTTTTTTTAAAACGCTTTGGGTAAGCAGTATTAATCATCATCATCGCTGCTGAGAACAAATCATAGGTTGCTTCGGCCTTTCTAGAGCCCAAGCCCCAATAGCCGCGATCATAGAACTCCGTGAATTCTTTAATGGCTCTTCCCTCGATTGTTGTTCCGCCGACATCAATGCACCTGATTTTCGGTGGAGGGCCGGTCACAATCAGGTTTTCCGGCTTTAAATCCCCAAAAATCCAGCCGCTGCCATGCAGCTTATCCAAATCATTTAATAATTGCAGGAACAATATTGGCATCCATGATTTACCTTTCTGCTCTAAAAAGGAAAGCAAATCAGGCCCTTGAATATATTCCATTACATAAAACGAAATAGGGCGGGAGTTCCCTTTGCCGACTTGCCAATCATCGACGTCAAACAAAGAAGGCCCAAGGGTTTCCTGGCCCTGGACCTTTGCAAAGGATTTTAAAACGTTTACCTCAGACGTGATGGACATACCGTTATCGCTCATTTTTAGAGCGACCTGCGTATTGTTATTCTTTGCAAGGTAGACCACCCCGTTTGCTCCAAATCCTAGTTCCTTTATAATTTTATATTGTTTGGAATGCCATCTCCCTGTTACAATCGTCCCCGGACTAATTTTATATTGATTCTTCCATGTATGATTCATCATCGTCTGATAAGAGACTCCTTAATGATCGTTTTTGATTGAAGGAGGATAGAGCAGTCCGGATGGCTGGCCCTGTCGGCGTTATTCCCCCCGTTGTCAACTTGGAAAAAATGCTTGTCAAATTTTGCAGGTTTGGCGTCCAATCCAACAATCTTTCGACATCATTCTTTTTCCCGGGAAATACATAAACAGAAAATTGATTATCCCCTGACCTTGCATTTAAGCTTAGCGAAAGGTCTAACAGCGCTTCTTTTACGGTCGGAAGCTTTTGCTTCATGCTCGCACTTGTATCGACAAGAATCAACACCTCTAATTCGACAGTCTCGCCGAGTTCATCGACAACCTCCATCACTTCGCCCCTTTTTTCCGGGGGCAGGTCCTCCATTGTCTTTGAACGGCCAAGGATCTGCTGCAGTTCCCGGTTTACCACCCCTTGGATGGTTTGGTTCATTGCTTTTCTTGTGACCATTTGAACCGTTTGTGAGAGCGCCTCGGCATAGACAATCTGGCTCACTCCGCCGCCTGAGGCAGCGATTCCTTCTATTTCCGTCATTCCTTTTTCATCAATCACATCATGCTCCATCACACCAATGACATTGACGGTTATTCCCTGTTCATGAGCTAGTGCAGCCATCGCAATCGGGTCCTCACCCTGATTGGAGCAGCCATCTGTAATTAATAGGATTTGGCGAATCTTCCCTGTGTACATAACCTTCTCCCTCCACAAATGAATTGGTATCATTGTCGACGAGGGAGAAAGTATTTATACATAAATCAGCAGAATCCAGTGTAAAATAATTGGTTACGCTTGGCGCTTCATCTTTTGTACAGGTATAGTTGCCCATTTCGGTGTATTATGCCTGATCTTTGCCACCATGACGGTCATATCATCGTCAATTATTTCCGATTTGGAGCGAATCACATCTTCTAGGATTAAATCAGCTACCTCTTGCGGGTCATCTGTTTCCAATTCGAGAATTTTCCGTTTCATCCATAAATCATAATTTTCTACATGTTTCGGTCCCTCAAAAACACCGTCGCTCATCATAATTAACAAGTCCCCTGCCTTTAACTGTTCATCCACTACATCCACCTCGAAATCCTGAAGAATTCCCATCGGCAGGTTGCTTGCTTGTATCTTAATGACTTTTTTCCCCCTTTTAATAAAGCTCGGCGTAGATCCTATTTTAAGAAATTTGGCAGATGCGTTTTTTAAATCAATCATCGCCAAGTCCAGTGTGGAAAATATTTCATCTGTTGTCCGCAGTGAGAGGATGGAATTAACCGATTTGATGGCGATTTTTTCCTCAATGCCCGATTGGAGAATTTTTTGCAACAGCTTTAGAGTCTCATCGCTCTCATAATGAGCCCGTTCGCCATTTCCCATTCCATCACTGATGGCGAGTGCCATTTTTCCAAGTCCCAGTTCAATCGTGGAATGGCTGTCACCGGACACTAAACCGCCATCCTTGGCAGCATGGGCTACTCCCGTGTCGACTGTATAGGCCTTTGAAGATCTAAAAACAACATGGCAGAAGCCATTTGGATAGGTTGCACATTCCTCCAATCTAACCACAATCGTTTCCCCAAGAATATCAGACAGCATTGGGGCAATTAATTTTTCACATTCCCCGTGGCCATTGCAAAATGGAACAGACATTTCAATATCAACATTTCCCGGCTCCAGACTGTAAATTTCCACCTGTTCAATATGGATGCCAAATCCTTGCATGGCCTCCATGATTTGCTCCTCCTGTTTGTAGTAGTTTTCCCGTTCCCGCTGGATTTCCTTGGCGAAATTATTCATAACCTCTGATACACCTAACAATTGGTCTGCAACCAGCTTGCGGCTCTCGTGTACCTTTTTCTTCAATTTAATATTGGCCTGGTAAAAGGTTAGTTCCTGGGCGATTGTCTCATACACTTTTTTCGGCCGTGAACAAAGCTTATCCCATTCTCTTGACAGCCTTAGAGAAATATTACCGTCGTTTTGATCCATTTCATGAATAATTTCCTCCATGTGTGCATAGGTTGTATTAAAATTCTTTGCCCAGCACTGCTCTTTTTTAAAGCAGGTTTGGCATGTCTTTTCGGTTACATGACTCATGAAGTAATCCATTTCTCGTTCATCTTCATTTTCGACGGGAAATGCATCAGTTTGTGAAAAGCTTTTCGAGAGGGCATGAAAGACATTTGAAAATTGCGAAACCCTTTGGGCCGTTACATCACGCATCTTTCTCATATATTTTTGCTGCTCAGCCATATGCTCGGGTGTTCCGGGGATATACTTTGCCAATCTTGAGGTAAAACTTTGGGGCGTTAGCAGGAATAAAAAAATAGCTGCCGCTGTTTCATAGATTGTTAAGAGCAGTGAGCCGCCCCCCTCACCGTACATGCCTATCAGCAGGGTGGCGATAAACAAGCCAACGGATACACCAATCTTTTTCCCTTCCTTGAGCAGCCCCCCTAAAACCCCTGAGAAGGCTAATAGACTCATATGATAGAAACTCGATACACTTGCCAGGCTGAATATTAGACCAGTGACAACTCCAACCGTTGAACCGACAGTTGCTCCTGCTATAAAGGAAAAGACGAGAACCAAATAGCGAGACAAGACATGTTCAAGCGATAAGTCATAGACCTTCCAGCCAATCGTTCCCGTCATAATCGATGCAAGCATGATGATCAAGCAGACGATTTCCTCTGTTTTTAACAGCTGCCTGCGTTTATTAGCTGTTAGCAGTGGAATGCTTTGCAGGAAAATCATCGTCAAAATAAAAGCAAGGCTGGCCTGGACCCCAACCATCATGGCATCATAAAGGGTTATGGTCTGGGAAAGAATAAAGGCCTCAGCCAATTTCGAAAGCCCTAAGATAATCCCCACAAAAAAAGGAAGCGCCCTCATTTCATTGTTCAGCCATTTTTTACTAATACGATAAATGAATAAGAACAGAAAAGTGACAATAAAGGTAAAGGCTGCATTTCCTAATGACAGGGTAGCGGCCCCTGTAACCAGTCCAATCAGGGCAAGCGGTGCCCGATCCTTTTTAATGAAATAAACAGCGGCGAAAAAGGGCAGACTAAACGGAGTCAGCTTTGCCAATATCAGGGCTCGTCCAAGTAAAAATCCCACGATTAATAATAGAAATCCCTTTTTAATAAAAAAGGACTCTAGCATGAATTGAAGCCTTTTTAACCCATAGTTCAAATTCCATTTTGGCGTGTGAAGATTGACTTCCCCGATCGGTTCTATTAAACTCGCATTTGGCTTTTCCATATATCCACACTCCCGATTCGTTATTGTTAGAATCTATTATAAGTTTGCTAGATTTAGAAGTTTGTCAAAATAGTGAACGAGTTCAAAGAATCGTTCGACGGTTTTCACTATTTTCATTCAAATAATATTATCTATTTTGATTTGTTGTCATTATTTCATAGTTTTTAATACATATTGATACAAAAAAAAGACAGGCCATTATGACCTGTCTTTTTGAAAAACCTGCTCTATTTGTTTAAAAGTCTGCAGCAAGTTAACCCCGTCTAGCTCCTCTTCCGCCGCGCTTGGACTCGGTGTGCCGCTTTAGGGAAGATAAACGATCTTCACTGTCTTTTAAGAATCTTGCCATTTTTTGCTCGAAGGATTCCGGTCTATTGTTATTACGATCGTTTGCCCTTCCTTGACGAGGACGTTGCGAATGGGAGTGTGAATGTTTTTTCTCTGGTTCCGGTCTATCTTTTGCTTTTTTGATGGAGAGTCCGATCTTTCCATCTTTCTCAACATTAAGGACCTTCACTTCAACCTGATCGCCAACCTTAAGATGATCATTAATATCTTTTACATAGTTGTCTGCGACCTCACTGATGTGAACGAGTCCTGTTGAACCATCCGGCAGCTCCACAAACGCTCCGAAATTTGTAATGCCTGTCACCTTTCCCTGTAACTTGCTGCCTACTTCGATTGACATAAAAAAAATGTTCCTCCTTAAAAATTTAAAAATCAACTTACTATATATTATACAGAAAGGGAAAATTGAGTGTCAATAACACTACGTATTGGTTCATTTTTCCTTCTTTTCTTCCGGAATATTAAAGATTATTTCGTTCTTGTCCGAGAAAAAATACTCTTTGCGTGCAAGCTTCGCAATGTAATCATCATCATTCAATTTGACGATGTTTTCTTTTAATATCTTCTCTTGCTTTTTTAAGTCTGCCAGCTGATGATTAAGCTTCCGCTTCTCCGCCACTTTCGCCTCCAAGATTCTTGTTTGGGAAAGATAACTCGATATCATTAAATAGGAAAGCAAACAGGCAAACACAAAAAACAGCGACAGCCGTCTGAGAAGCAGCTTTTTCCTGCGGGCTGATGCAATTTCAGCATATTCCTGCTGTTGGACATAAGCTGTTTGGATTTTTGATACTGCTTTTTGTCGTTCTGCTCCCATTTATATCCTTCCTTACTCTTTTCTTTTTTTCAACTTGTCCATCCACTTACTAATATAATTCACGATTTCCTTGGATTTTCCTGCCGTTCTATTATATAACTTCTCGACGGATTTTTTAATACCTTTCGGCAAAAGTTTCCAAAAAACAAACAATATTTTCTTCACAATGACAAATAGCAAGTTCAGGATATAAAGAAGGACCTTCCAAATAAATTTGACAAGGGATAATAACCCCCTGCCAAATGTTAATATGATGGCGATGACAAGCTGGATTAGACCAACAATTGGTTTATAAATTAAGAGGAGGAAGGTCCTTTTTATAAATTGGGAGAAGGCGATGACAGTCTCAATCAACAGCTCTAAGAGCCTCATGTATATCGATTTTAATAAGCTTTGGTAGGCGGCGAATCCACATAGGAGAGCAATAAAAATATAAAACCGCAATTCCCCGTTATTTGCTAAAAATAACGCGTAAAATATTAGTAAAGCTTGAATCATCCAAAATAACAAATCATTTAAAAATACAATCCAGCCTTTTCGATGGGGCCTCTTTAAAAACCGATGGTACGTGTCAAGCATGGCGCCAAATAATGACCCCATGCCAATCATGGAAAGCATCGTCAGAAATTGCGTAGAAAGGGTCATCGGAATAACTTGCTAAAGAATCCTTTAGCCTTCTCCCCGTGGTGTTCATCAAGATAGACCAAATCAAATATTTTCCCTTTAATCGAAACGATCCCTTTTTCGACATCCAAGTTCTTCATTTGCAGGTTCTGTCCCTTGATCGCTAAAAAGCCCATTGAAGTTTCTAATAAAAACTCCTCATTATCAAAGCTTTCCACTTGCTTTACACCGGTAATATCAAGAAGCTTTCTCCCTCTCATAATCACATCATGGTCAGGAATACTGCTTTTAGCAGGAGTATTATCATAATATTGGCTCATCCTTCATCCCTCACAATCATTTGTCCAGCTTCAGCGCTAAAGACGCTTCCGCCTTCTATTTGTACAACCTTTTTGTACATTTTTATGTGTGGGATGGGAGAATTAGAACATCTTTACTCGCTTTGCTCCTCGGAATAGCCGACCCGTTCTTCTTTCAGAATCGTATACATTTCCGCTGCTTCTTCCTTGCGGGTAGTTTCCTGAATTCGTTCAATTCGGACGGTAATTCTCCTGGGACCAAGGCGGAGTGTTAATTCATCTCCGACCTTTACTGTTGAACTTGCCTTTGCTTCCTTACCGTTGATTTCAATTCTTCCTTGGTCTGACACTTCTTTTGCCAGTGTTCTTCTTTTAATTAACCTTGATACCTTTAAAAATTTATCTAAGCGCATGTTAACTCTATCCTTTCTAAAGCCTTTTAATTTGGGTTAATACCAGTATTGATGGATGAGAACAGCCCCCATGCATCATAGCCCTTTTAATTTTGCCTTATCCCAGTATTGATCCAATTCCTCGAGGGAATGAGCTTCGATGGCTTTTCCGCTCATTTTTACCTTCTCTTCAATGTACTGAAAACGCCGAATAAATTTTTCATTTGTTGCAAACAAAGCTTCTTCCGGATTAATTTTTAAAAACCGGGCGACATTGACAAACGCAAACAATAAATCGCCGAATTCTTTATTTGCACGGACATTGCCTTCTTCCGTTCCATCAAGTTCAGCAATAAATTCCTCCAGCTCCTCTTTAACCTTCTCCAAGGCAGGGCCGATTTCCTTCCAATCAAAGCCCACCTTTGCCGCTTTCTTTTGGAGCTCATAGGCACGCAACAGATTAGGCAAGGCCAGCGAAACTCCTGCAAGCAATGAGACATCGGCTTGCTCCTCGCCCTTTTCCTGCTTCTTAATCTCCTGCCAATTCTTCACAACCTCATCGGCATTTGCCGCCACAGCATTTCCAAAAACATGAGGATGGCGGCGGACCATCTTCGCGGACAAGCCTTCAATCACATCCTCGATGGAGAAATACCCATCATCCTCGCCTATTTGTGCGTGCAGCATAACCTGCAGCAGGACATCTCCCAATTCTTCAATGAGATGGTCAATATCCTCGGTATTAATTGCTTCAATCACTTCAAACGTTTCTTCAATCAAATACTTCTTTAATGACTCATGGGATTGTTCTTTATCCCATGGGCAGCCATTTGGCCCCCTCAAATCGGCAATTATCTTGCGCAGCTTAGGGAAGGTTTTCCATAAGATTTCTTCCTCCTGTACAGGAGGGACATAGATGGACCTTAAATTATCAATAGATAAGTTCCGATCTAATTCATATAAAGGTACTTTCATAATCGCCTCTTCTTGACTGCCTGCTGCCGACACAATGTATACCTCATAATCGTCCGGAAGCTGTTCCATTAAGGTTAATTTCACATTCGAAGCAACAAAGGCATCATAAACCTGGCTGATGATCATATGCTGGTCTATTTGGAGCTGGCCAGCTTGAAGAGCGGTGCCGTCTAACAACTGAAACCCATCAATAGGGTCGATTTTTAAAGAAGTGAATAGTGCATCGATAAAACTTTGACCGCCGCCAATGATAATTTCAACCCCGGTCTTTGCGCCATTTTCCAAAAGAATTTGGACCGTCCGTTCTGCCACAAGGGGATGCCCTGGGACAGCATAAGTTACCGGTTCCGATTGTGCTTTTTCCAGCAAAGTTTCGGCAATTTCCTGATAGACATCTTCAAACTGCTCATGCTTTTCATAAACAGAGTCAAAGGAGGTGTAAATCAGTCCTTCCTTCACTAACTCTTCGACTACGGGATGCTCCTTTGTCCGCAAAAAAATCTGCTGTCCCTTAATAAGTTTTCGATAAACGCCGACCTGCAGTTGATCTAGATCGCCGGCACCTAAGCCGACAATTTCAATTTTTTTCACCATATTACTTTCGATCCTTTCGAGACATAAAATGAATGAGTTTGCTGCCAAACGGGAAAAGGGCAAGCTCTTCTTCAAGAAAAGTGCGTCCTCTAATAATAATCAAAACAAATAGAATCCCACCGAAAAATACTGCACTTAAGGACTGGATGGCTGCACCAAAGCGGCTTAATCCAAGTGGATCTAGCAGATGACCCGCCAAAAACAGCCAGCCTTTCAAAAAAAGAACCATAGCCAGTGCCGCCGATAAAACCGTCCTCATAAAGCGAAGATGAAAAAGCGGGATGGCCGCTACTTTTTTAATATGAATAAATAATAAAATAATGATAATACCGAGTGATAACAAAGTAGAAATTGCTGCCCCCATTGTTCCTAGCGTTGGTACGAATATCATGTTTAGTACATACTTAATGGGAAATATCGCTGCTACCGCTAAGGCTGGTAGGGCAAAACTGCCTAATCCCTGTAAAATGGCGACAATCGTTGCAATTAATGAAGTAAACAAAATAACAAAACTAAGCATCCCTAATACATCTGAACCATAATCGTTCTCAAACAGCATCGTGTTGGCCGGCCGAATAATCGCCCATAATCCAGCAGAAGCACCCACACCAATAACGATACTTACCTTTAGTGCTAATTGTATTTTGTGATATAAAAATTCTGGTTTGGAAGCAAGCCTCTCACGGCTAATCAACGGCACCAATGTTAATGACATTGAGGAAGCCGCAATTGTTCCCAGCTGGATGAACGGCTGGCCGCGGTCAAAAATTCCTTTTAAACTTTTCGCTATATCCCCGGGGGTTCCATTCGAAATAAGCAGAGAATAGAGGTTTAAAGAGTCAGCCATTTGAATAAAAATCATCAGCATGCCGCTGACACAAATGGTAAGTCCTTGAAACGTGAGCGCTATAAAGATCTGCTTTACCTGAAGGGCACTCGTCTTTAAACAACCTTTACTTGGTGCCATTAGTTTCCATTCTTTACGAATCCACATAAACATAAACAAAATAAGGCCAGAAACCAAGCTGCCCGTAATTGACCCAAACATCGCGCCTCCGCCGACAAGATAGAGGGAAACCCCTTTTTCCATTAACAGCCATGATAGAAAAAGAATCGTGACTACACGGATTGTTTGTTCTGCCACTTGAGATAAAGCTGTCGGTACCATTTCGCCTTTTCCCTGATAATAGCCCCGCAAAACAGAGACAAATGGAAAGATTAAAAAAACTACCGAAACCACCCGGATAATGACAGCCAAATGAGGATCCTTCATCCAAAGAGACAGCTGGCCGGCCCCAAAATAAAGAGCAACAAACCAAAGAAGGCCGAATATCTGCAAATAGATAAACGATAAAAAAAGAAGAAGGCGTGACTTTTCCTGGTCGCCTTTTTCCTGCAGCTCAGCATACAGTTTTGATATGACAACCGGAAATCCGGTAGTAGAAAGAACAACAGCCACCCCGTAAAAAGGATAAACCTGCTGATATATGTAAAACCCGACATCCCCGACGATGTTTTGAAAGGGAATCCGGTAAAAAGCACTTAATATTTTGGTGACCAGTGCCGCTAAAGCTAAAATTAAAGCCCCTTTAAACACAGCCTTTGAAGGATTGACATTATTCACAGTTTCACCTGCCTAATAATAAGAGCGCAATCATTATAACATTAAAAAAGGCAGCGCTGGCTGCCTTTTTTTAGATTTTTGTCTAGCTGCAGCGCCTAGGGGCTCACAGGTCTACAGCCAATCCGTCAAAAAGGCTGTCTTATGCCTGTCGCCCTGGGCAAGGCGCTTTCGCTTTTTGATTTTATTGCTCCATCTGCCTAGCGAGGAAACCTGCGGCCGTTTCAACAGCTTTTTGTTCAACCTCGCCAAGGGAGCCTTCCTTTGAAAAAATGATGACTGCTCCAATCGGGTCGCCATTTGCAATTATTGGCCCGATTGTATATGATGTTACTGGTTCCTCGTTACTCTCAACCAAGGCAACATCGCCCTGCTGGGTGCTGAGCATGGAGTTGCGATCCTCCATTGTTTTTTCGACTAAATCACTAATATTTTTATTTAAATAATCCTTTTTAGAACCGCCTGCTACTGCTATGTAGGCATCTCTATCACAAATTAAAACAGGGTTACCGAGGCTGTCAAATAGGGCTTCCGCATATTCTTTGGCAAAATCGCTTAATTCGCTGATTGGTGAATACTTCTTTAAAATGACTTCTCCATCCCGGTCCACAAAGATCTCTAACGGATCCCCTTCGCGGATACGCAGTGTTCTGCGTATTTCCTTCGGAATAACAACACGACCCAAATCATCGATTCGACGAACTATTCCAGTTGCTTTCATCCAATGTTGCCTCACTTTCATCTGATGATTTTTCAACTTGGTGAGTGACTTAATTTCCTTTAATTGAAATCATCACCAACTTTGAACTTAGTATCTTTCAACTGGAAAGTTCTATTCACATAGGACATATTTTTTTCACATATTCAGGAAAGATTCCCAGCAACACATAAAAGGGCCTGACCCCCGCTTTATAATGCGTTAATTAGGGGTCAGGCCTTTGTTTAATTCACAGGATTTCCCTGCTCTTTTTTCGCCAAGGAAATTCCCTTGATCATTTCAAACACAATATTAAGCCATTGTGCAGTCTCAAGGTCCTTTGTTTTAATCATGATTTTCAGCTTACGTCCTTCCATACCCGGGGTAACGGCTCTTCCGAAGCGGTTGCCAATATGGAAAAGCTTGCTGCCTTCAATCGTGTTTGTCATTTCTTCCGTTAATAAAATCGTGACATCCTGTTTGATCTGCTTAATCAGCTCTACTCCATTTTGGATGGCGTATACTTTCATCTCTGCAATTTGGAATAGGTAGCCGACCTCGTCAGGATATTCGCCAAAGCGGTCGAGCATCTCTGACTGCAGTTCGTCTATATCTTCAAGTGCGGAAGCTCCTCTGAAGCGTTTATACATTTCGATTTTTTGATGGCCGTCCCGGATATAGGAATCTGGAATATAAGCATCAATTTCAAGGTCAATTTCCACTGAAGGTTTTGCCTCAGCCTTAAGGTCACCCTTCCGTTCCTCAATCGCCTCTTTAAGCATTTGCGAATAAAGGTCAAACCCTACCGAATCAATAAATCCATGCTGCTGGGCGCCGAGTAAATTTCCCGCACCGCGGATGGACAGGTCCCGCATCGCAATTTTAAAACCGGAGCCTAACTCGGTAAATTCTTTTATTGCCTCGAGACGTTTTTCAGCTACCTCTGTCAAAACCTTATCCTTTCGATATGTGAAATAAGCGTAGGCCACCCTGTTAGATCTTCCGACCCGGCCGCGGAGCTGATAAAGCTGGGAGAGACCCATGCGGTCGGCATCATGGACAATCAAAGTATTAACATTCGGTATATCGACACCAGTTTCAATGATGGTAGTACTGACAAGGACATCGAAATCACCCGCCAAGAACCCCAGCATCACCGATTCAAGCTCGTTTTCCGACATCTGGCCATGGGCAGAGGCGACCTTTGCGTCCGGCACCAGCATGGAAATTTCCTCTGCCTTCCGGTCGATATCCTCTACCCGGTTATATAAAAAGTATACTTGTCCGTCGCGGGCAAGCTCACGCTCAATGGCTTCCCTGACTAAAGAACCGTTGTATTCCATCACATATGTTTGCACGGGGAAACGGTTTTCCGGCGGCGTTTCAATGACCGATAAGTCCCTGACGCCAAGCATCGACATATGCAGCGTTCTCGGGATTGGTGTGGCCGTTAAGGTTAACACATCAATATTTGTTTTCAGTTTTTTGATTTTCTCTTTATGTGTAACACCAAATCTTTGTTCCTCATCAATAATTAATAATCCCAAATCATGATAAACGATATCCTTAGAAAGCAGGCGATGCGTCCCCACCACAATATCCACTGTTCCCGCTTTCAGCCCTTTAATCGTTTCTGTCTGCTGCTTCTTTGTTCGGAACCTGCTTAATAATCCTATATTAATCGGAAAATCTTGAAATCTCTCCCTTAGGGTTTCGTGATGCTGCTGGGCCAAGATCGTCGTTGGAACAAGGAAAGCAACCTGCTTTCCGTCAGCAATCGCTTTAAAGGCAGCACGTATGGCGACCTCCGTTTTCCCATAACCTACATCACCGCATAATAACCGGTCCATTGGACGCGGACGTTCCATATCCTTTTTGATTTCGTGAATTGACCTTAGCTGATCATCCGTTTCACGATAAGCAAACGATGTCTCGAATTCCCGCTGCATATCCCCGTCCGGAGAAAAGGCATAACCAACAGCCGCTTCCCGCTCAGCATATAACTTGATTAAATCGTCGGCAATATCCTCTACCGATGATTGAACCTTTTTCTTTACCTTCTTCCAATCTGTACCGCCGAGTTTATAGACTTTCGGCTCTTTTCCTTCTGAACCGACATACTTCTGGACAAGGTCTATTTGTTCTACTGGTACATAAAGTTTATCTGTCCCTTGATATCGGATATGTAGATAATCCTTATGAATCCCGTTTATCACAAGAGTTTCAATGCCTAAATACTTTCCTATTCCATGATTCACATGAACAACATAATCGCCAATCTTCAATTCCGAGTAGCTTTTAATCCGCTCGGCATTGGATAGCTTTTGACGGCTGGAGGACGACCGTTTTATCCGTTTATTAAAAAGCTCTTCTTCTGTAATAACAGCAATTTTCTGAATAGAAAGTTCAAACCCTGTCTGCAGATTTCCTCTTATAATCTGAATTTTTCCAGGTAAAAGCTGCTGGTTCTCGGAAGTAACAGCTGCGTCAATCTCATAGTCTTCGAGCACCCGTTCTAGTTTGGCAACTCTCTCTTCGGAAGCCCCTAAAAATAAAATAGTATAATTCCCTTTTTTCCATCTTTCTATTTCTGATTTCAACAAATGCATCTGCCCGTGAAAATTCTGCATCGACCGGCAGGAAATATTAATAATATTTTGCGGACTGGTATTGGCCACATGCCGTAAAAATAACGACATATAAAGAATTGGAAATTGTTTTCTCTGCAAAAACGCCTGCAAATCGTGAGATATTTGGACATCATGGATAATTTGCCCTTCTGCAAGCAAAGCTGTATACCACTCTGCCTCCTCTTTCACAAGGGACTCATTCATCTCCTGAATCCTGCTGATTTCATCGATTATAACCAGCCCGTTCTTAGGCAGATAATCTAGTAAACTACTAGGGGTTTCATAAGCCAGTGACAAGTATTTAAAAACCTGATCAGGCTTTTGGCCATTTTTCAACTGCTCGAGCTCGAAGCCGATATTTTGGCTAAGCTCGATTTTTGCTTTATCATTTTTTAATTTTCTTAGACTGACCCCTAAACCATCTTCTATTTTTCCAACCATACGGCTATAGTGTTCTGCCTCTAATAATACCTCTGTTGCTGGTCCGATAAAGACCTCTGGCACCTTTTCCTTGGATCTTTGGTCCTCTAAAGAAAAATAACGAATCGAATCGATTTCTGTATCAAACAGTTCAATCCGCAGCGGGTTTTCCTCTGTTAATGGATAAATATCAATGATGCCGCCTCTTACACTAAATTCACCTGGTGTGGATACCATTTCTCCCCGTACATACCCCATTTGTACGAGAATGTTTAACAAGGAATCAAGATTGATATCCTCTCCTACTTTTAAGGAAAGTTGGTATTTTTCCCACAGTGATTTTGGAGGAAGAATTTTCTTTAATCCTGCAATTGGGACAATCATAATTCCCCTGGTCTGTTTGCTCCAATAATTTAAAGCTTCTATCCGCTGCGCCTTGAGCTCTGGACTGGCAACGCTCATCTCAGCAGCAATTAATTCATTTGCAGGAAAAAGGAAAACTTCCTTTTCATTCACTAAATTTGCAATGTCATCATAAAGTTTTTGTGCCTGCAGCAGATTATGAGTGACAACCATTATTGGTCTTTTCATTTTTTCGTAGATTGCAGCTGTCAGCAAAGTTCTTGATGAGCCGGATAGGCCCGCAATAAGCTGTTCCCTTAAGCCCTCTTCCACTCCGGAAATAACCGAGTAAATATCTTCCTGCTGAAGGAATAGTGATTTTAACCCCTCCAAAGTTTCTCCTCCTCCCGTATAGTTTGCTTCTATTAGGTTCATTTCTTAAATAGAAAAACGCTTTGGATTTCCCCTCCAAAGCTGGTTAATGAATAAGATAATCATATTGGTGAAAATCTGGATTCTTCTCTAATGCTTCCTGACAGTCCTCGCAAATTGCCTTTATATGAATATCACCCGAATTATCATAAGTAACCATATCCTGTCTCTCTTGGTCCGTTAGTCTATGAAGCCCAAGTGCTTCTGAATGGATCGATGTTTGCTGGATTGAACCAAGGTTTGAGCCACAATGGCGGCAATGGTAATGGATGGCCATACAATCCCTCCTGATCTCAAGATTCCCTGCTAATAGTATGAACCTTGCAGGAGGAACTTATTCATTCTCAAGTTAAATGGAAACTCTGCCGTTTCATGTCTTTATTGTATGAACGATACTTCTTTATCATGAACAATTCACTGATTATAATCGTTCATAACCTGCAAAAATGGCCTTTCCAGCCATGCTTCACAGGCATCGGCACTTTTTTCCACTGCTTCTTTGATTAGCAGCTGCTCTTCCGGACGAAACCTTCCTAGCACATAGTCAGGAACGCTGATTCCCGGAGGATGCGGCCTGTCAATTCCAATCCGGATACGGTTAAAGGCTTGAGTGCCAAGATGAGCCACTGTTGATTTTATTCCATTATGACCGCCTGGGCTTCCCTTTTGGCGCAGACGGATTTTTCCAACCGGCAAATCAAGGTCATCATAGATAACAACTAGGTCTTCCTGCTCTATTTTATAATAATCCATCACCGCAATGATAGATTCACCAGATAAATTCATATAGGTCAGCGGCTTTAGCAGCAATACCTTTTCCCCTTTGTGATTGCCCATGCCGTACAAACCTTTAAATTTTGACTGATTAAGGGGGATTTGCAGCCGATTTGCCAATTCATCTATGACTTCAAAGCCGACATTGTGCCGGGTTTGATCGTACTGTTTCCCGGGGTTACCTAAGCCAACAATTAATTTCATAGGGACTCCCGCCTCCTCTTCCTGTTTCGCCCGCCTGTTAAACAGTTTTCGAAACATAATGTTCTCCTCTTTTTTCAAAGTTGGGCTAAGTTCGGGCGCCAATAGCCCTTGTTGGTTACCTTTTCTCCGCTTTCGAGACCAGTTTGGGCTCCAATAGCCCTTATTGGTTTCCTTTTCTCTGATTTCGGGACCAGTATGGGATCTAATAACCTCTATGGGTTATCTCTTCTGTTGTTTTAGAACCAGTTCGGGCTTCAATAGCCATTATTGGTGCCACATTATGGATGGGCCATCCGCTTTAATAGTTATGTAACAAAAGACGTAACCTAAAGCTAGGTTACGTCTATTTCTATTCTTTCCCTTCAGGCTCTGTTTCCCTGCCTTCTTCATTGTCAGGGTGGCCGCCTTCCTGCTGCTCGCCAGCATTAATTTCCTCTTCTACTTTCGGAGGCAGAATAGAGGCGATTACTTCACTATCGTCATGATTAATCATAAAATCAAAGGCAGGAATGTCCCCCGCCATAATCGTTTCGCCTACCTGCAAATGAGAAACATCTACTTCAATTTGCGGCGGAATATTGTCTGGTGTAGTCGTAATGGAGAGCTCATGCAGTGGTTGCTGCAGAACGCCGCCGTCCTTCACGCCCGCTGCTTCTCCAGCCAAAACTAGTCTAACATCAACAGTTACTTTTGATGACTTATCAACGGCTAGAAAATCAACATGAATAACTTCTTTTTTAATGGCATCCTCTTGGAAAGCCGTTAATATAACATCCTGTTTGCTTCCATCAACATCAAGAGAAATGATTCCGTTTCTGCCTACAGCGCGAATGGTCTTTGTAAAATCAGCCCCACTCACAAACACCGGCTTGCTCTCAACCTTTGCTCCATATACAACAGCAGGAATATTGCCGTTATCGCGGATTTTCTTCAATTCCGATCGGTGCAGTTCCTTCCGCTCCTTCGCTTGTAAAACAGTACTCATGTATAGTCCACCTTCCTATTTCATTTATCTATATAAAATTTCCCCAAAAAAGGAAGGTCTAAACATATTTGTGCTGTTTCTTTTAAGAAAAGCAGAAGGCGCCCACTTAATAGCGACAAGCACAAGACGAGCCGGCCGAAAGGTTGCTTTTTAACCTTTTGGCCGGATTGGCATGTGACCTCGAGCCGATGGCGCCTCCTCCCAAAAGCTTTCGCTTTTGGTCGTGCGATGCTTACGCTGCCGAAGCTTTCCTTGTGGAGCTAGACAATAGAAAAGCGGGGACTCTTCACCTTAGATTAATCAAACAATGTGCTGACTGATTGCTCTTCGTGAATGCGAATAATTGCTTCGCCGATTAATGGTGCAACAGACAAGCTTTGGATTTTTTCAATTTTCTTTTCTTCCGGAAGATCTATCGAATTAGTTACAACCAATTCTTTAATTTTGGAATTCTGAATTCTTTCAATGGCAGGGCCAGATAAAACTGGATGTGTACAGCAAGCATAAACTTCTTTTGCCCCGTTTTCTACTAACGCATTAGCAGCCAGTGTAATGGTTCCTGCTGTATCAATAATATCGTCAATCAATATAGCAACCTTACCATCGATATTACCAACGATATTCATAACTTCAGCCACATTTGGTCTTGGACGGCGTTTGTCGATAATGGCGATTGGCGCCTTAAGCCTTTCAGCCATTTTTCTGGCTCTAGTCACCCCGCCATGGTCTGGAGAAACAACCACAAGATCACCACTTAATTCCTTATCTTTAAAGTAATCAGAAAGGATCGGCACACCCATTAGATGGTCAATCGGAATATCAAAGAATCCTTGAATCTGCGGTGCATGCAAATCCAGAGTCAGCACGCGGGTCGCACCGGCAGTCTCAAGCAGATTGGCCACTAATTTAGATGTGATTGGTTCACGGGCACGCGCTTTCCGGTCCTGACGAGCATAACCATAGTAAGGCATGACAATATTAATAGTTTTGGCTGAAGCCCTTTTTAATGCATCGATCATGATTAATAGTTCCATGATATTTTCATTTACTGGTGAGCTTGTCGATTGAATGACATAGACATCACAGCCGCGGATACTCTCTTCAATATTAATTTGAATTTCACCGTCACTGAATCTTGTAACCGAGCTCTTTCCAAGCTCTACCCCTATAACCTTGGCAATTTCTCTAGCTAGTGCAACATTGGAGTTTAAACTAAATACCTTTAAGTTTGGATCTAAATATTGGTTCGACATGAGGGCCCTCCATTTTGATTTTGCTTATTTCTTTATATTAAGCTTTTCAACATAATTTTCTTTATTCACTTGGTGTGCTCTGGCAATAGCCAAAGCATTGCCCGGAACATTCTTTGTGACAGTGGAACCAGCAGCAACATACGCTCCTTCACCAATCGTGACTGGGGCAACTAAATTGGAATTACAGCCAATAAACACATGATCTTCAATCTTTGTTAAATATTTATTTTTACCATCGTAATTAACCGTGATGGAGCCGCAGCCAATATTGACGTCACTGCCAACCTCCGCATCGCCGATATAGCTGAGATGGGACGCTTTGCTTCCTTTACCGAAAACAGCCTTCTTAATTTCTACAAAGTTGCCAATTTTCACCTCATCGGCAATTGCTGAATCCGGGCGGATATGAGCGAACGGCCCAATATTGACATGGGAGCCAATCGAACTATTATAAGCGGCAGATTGACGGATAACCGTCTCATCGCCAACATGACAGTTTGCAATTTCTGTATGTGGGCCAATGAGGCAATCTGCCCCGATCACAGTGTCACCTTTTAGGATTGTTCCAGGATGGATAACCGTATCAGGTCCAATTTGTACATCAGCTTCGATATAGGTGTTTTGCGGGTCAATAATGGTTACACCATTGCGCATTTGAGTTTCATTAATACGTCCGCGCATAATCCGTTCTGCTTCTGCTAAAGCCACGCGGTCATTAACCCCTAGAGTCTCATCCAAATCTTCAGTTTGGTAAGCTGAAACGATTTCTCCCTGCTTTTTCAAGATTTCAATAACGTCCGGTAAATAATATTCTCCCTGCACATTATCATTGGAAACATTTTTCAGTGCTTCGAATAAAGCCTGATTGTCAAAGCAGTATGTTCCTGTGTTTATTTCATTGATTTTCCGCTCTTCTTCCGTAGCATCTTTATGCTCCACGATTTTTTCAACAAAACCGCTTTCATTGCGAACGATACGGCCATAACCAGCAGGATTGTCGATTTTAGCCGTAAGAATCGACGCTTTTGCCTTTGCCGCTGCATGCTCTTTAAATAAAGCCTCCATCGTTTCTGCTTTAATAAGCGGCGTATCTCCGCATACGACAATCGTTGTTCCTTCTTTTCCCTCAAGCATGCTGGAAGCCTGCATCACCGCATGAGCTGTCCCTAGCTGCTTTTCTTGCAGGGCGTACAGACTCTCATCACCTAATTGGGCCCGTACTTTTTCGGCACCATGGCCGATGATGGTCACGATATCCTTAATATCAAGTTTTTTGACTTGATCTACAACATGCTGTACCATTGGTTTTCCGCACACAGGGTGCAATACCTTATAAAGCTTTGATTTCATCCGCGTTCCTTGCCCGGCGGCCAAAATCACAGCATAACGATTAGACATGGACTTTTCCTCCATCTTTTTAACCTTTTTATCCCGCATTAACGGGCAGTAAGCCCCGCTGGGCCAACTGCCCGTAAAAGCCCGATTCTGTTCAACTAACAATCAGTGGGTAAAAACCACCCACTGATTGAAGTTTCACTATATCCATTAAAAATATTATCGTAAATAGGAACTCATTTCAAGGAATGAACGATATGTGTCTAATGTCATAATATTACGTCTTTTTATGATTGGGAAATTTACTTTTGTGAGGAGATACAGTGGGGATTTTTGACATAATAAAAAGAGCCTTACTCAGAAGAAAGGCCCTAGTTGTTTATCCTCAGGAAGCTCCCGCTTCTTCGAATTCTACTTCCAATTCACCTAAACGGTGGTACTCAGCCAATACAGCTTCTTGGATTTTTCCACGTGTTCCTGAATTGATTGGATGCGCAATATCACGAAATTCTCCATCTGGAGTCCGTTTACTTGGCATAGCGACAAACAAACCGTTGTTTCCGTCAATAACGCGAATGTCGTGAACAACGAATTCATTATCTAATGTGATTGATGCAATCGCTCTCATACGACCGTCGGTATTAACGCGGCGCAGTCTTACGTCAGTTACTTCCATTTGCTCACACCCTTTTCTCAATGTTAGATAATAAATTCAACAAGATTTTGCGTTTTCCTTCTTTATTTTTAAAAAAATTTTTGAAAAATTAGGGCAAATTGGTGAACATTTGTAAATTTTGGCTTTTAGCTGACATAAATGCAAACTCGCCGATTAGCGAGCCCGATAGGACGGTTCATGAGGCGTGGTTGAATTTAAGTGTTAGGCAAGCATAAATTTGTGAAAATTTATATTCCCTATTAGCAAAAAAGAAAAACGCCCGTATTATTTTACGAGCGCTACTACTTCGATTTCAACTAAGGCGTCTTTTGGAAGACGGGCCACTTCTACGCAGGATCTGGCTGGTTTGTGTATGGAAAAATACTCTCCATAGACCTCATTAACCGAGGCAAATTCGTCCATATTCTTGATAAAAACGGTCGCTTTGACAACTGTTTCTAACGATGCGCCGGCTTCACTCAGAACAGCCTGCAAATTGCGGAACACTTGATGTGTTTGTTCTTTTACATCCCCTGTTACCATTGTTCCTTCAGCCGTTAACGGAATTTGTCCAGAGCTGTAAAACATATTGTTTACAATTATACCTTGTGAGTATGGTCCAATTGCAGCCGGGGCTTGATTGGTTTGTACAACTTTCATCGTATATTCCTCTCCTTTACCTATCAAAAAAGTTTCCCACTTCGACATTGATACTTTTTTCTTTAACATCTACATCTGACAGCTTAACTAACGATAAGTAGTCATCCACTAACCGGTCCTCTGTTTTCTCTGCTTCAACTAAAACAGCAATCCCTGCTACGTGGCCATTGAACTCCTCAAGCATGCTTACCATACCTAAGACTGTACCGCCTGCCTTCATAAAATCATCAACAATAAGGACATTTGCCCCTTCCTTCATGCTTCGTTTGGAAAGAACCATAGTTTGTATCCTTTTGGCTGAACCTGACACATAATTGATGCTTACAGTCGGCCCTTCCGTAACTTTACTGTCCCTTCTGACAATCACTACCGGAACATTTAATTGACTCGCAACGGCATATGCGAGCGGTATACCTTTTGTGGCTATTGTCATGACGACATCAATTTTAGCATCTGCATAGGCTGAAGCAATGATTCTTCCAGCCTTTTGAACCACCTGCGGACTGCCTAAAATATCGGTCAAATATAAATAACCGCCGGGCAAAAGCCGGTCAGGACTGCCGATAAGCCCACAGAGTTCATTAATGAAAGGCTCCGCTTCTCTCTTGCTTACCTTGACGAAAAATTTAACACCGCCAGCTGCTCCTGGTACGGTTTGCAGCGTTCCGATTCCCCTTTCTTCAAGAGTCTCTTTGACAATGGCCAAATCTTCACTAATTGAGGACTTTGCCGAAGAATAACGCTCCGCAAAAAAGGTAAGCGGCACTAACTGGCGAGGATGATCGAGCAGATAACTTGTCATATCTATCAAACGTTCACTGCGGCGAAATTTCATAACAACCCCCCGAAACCGAATATTCTAATTAAAGGATACTATTATTGTGCGCCTTTAATCAAGCGTATGCCGTTCACCTAACATTCTCACAGCAAAAACCTGGTCACAAAACCCGCGCAGGCCATTATAAATGCGATGCATTCTCGAATCGTGCTGAACCAGCCCAAAAACGGTTGGACCGCTGCCGCTCATTAATACGGCATCTGCACCGAATCGTTTCATTTGGTCTTTAATTTGTGCTACCTCTGGATGAAGACGTAAAGTTACTTCCTCTAGCACGTTTCCAACATGCTGGCAAACCTTTTGATAGTCATTATGCCCAATGGCATTGATCATTTCGTTAATATTTGGGTGGGTGATTCCGTTTACGTCCAAACGCCGATATACCTCAGCAGTTGAGACACCTATGAACGGCTTGGCCAAAATAACCCAGCATGTTGGCGGCGCCGGCAACTCAGTAATAAATTCCCCTCTACCCTTTGCCAGCGCAGTCCCACCGTACACACAAAAGGAGACATCTGAACCAATTTCACTGCCAAGTTCAGCCAGTTCATCCAAGGTCAGTCCAAGATTCCATAGCTTGTTAAGGCCCCTTAAAGTTGCGGCTGCATCGCTGCTTCCACCAGCCAAGCCAGCCGCGACGGGGATTGTTTTTTCAATGGAGATCGAAACACCCCTCTTTACATTAAAACGATTTTTTAACAGCAGTGCAGCCTGGTAGGCTAAATTACGCTGGTCATCGGGTACATACCGATTATGAGAAAGAATATGTATTTTATCCTCCTGTAATAAGGAAAGTTCAACCCGGTCGGCTAAATCAATGGTGGTCATAATCATTTCAACCTCATGATATCCATCGGGCCGTTTATGTAAAACATCCAGTGCTAAATTAATTTTAGCCGGCGCTTTAACTAAAAGCTTCACGCTCGTCCACCTACTTTTACAAATATCCTAAGAGACAGGCTCCTTTTGCCTGCATTCCTGCTTTCCGAATCCATATATTGTCCTATTTTACCACAAAACGACAATTGTAAGACGTGAATCCTATCAAATTTTATATTTTATCATAGTTTTGATAAGAAAAAAGTGATAATTTAAGGCAATTGGAAACTCGCCGGTTGGCGAGTCAAATAGGGCTGTTCATGAGGCGTAGTTGAATTTATACTTTCCTAGTCAGGCCAAGAAAAAAGCCGGAGGAGTTCCTCCGGCTTTGCTGCGACGTTTAAGTGTTTAAATAAATAGCGGAAGTTCTTTTGGGAATTAGGATTTATGCAAGTTTCTGCTGATTAGCTGCTGTTCCGCAAGCTCGATGGCCCGTTTTACCATGTTCCCTGCATCTTTTGCCCGAATGCCGCCCCAGCCCTCTGTTTGGACAACATCATAAAATCCAAGTTCTTTTGCTAATTCTTCTTTAAAGCGTTCGGACATGATTCCTCTTCTTCTGCCCATCTAAACAACCCCTTTCCTGCGCAGCATTATTAGTATGAGATAATTTGGGGTATAAATAATCTTTTTGAACAGCAAAAAGCAGTAAACCTGTGGTTTACTGCCATGCGTTGCTTATATTCTAGCTTAAAGCTGCATTTCCTGCTGCCTCTTCATAGAAGGTAATTTGAACAGTTTCGGTTAAAACATCAGCATAGCTGTATGAAACTCGTTCGAATGCATTCTCATCCTGATCCAGTTCGATGACAAAAACAGATGGGTACGTCTCTGCAAGGACACCGGAACGTTCAATTGTTTTTCGACGTCCTCCGTTGGCCTTTAGTAACAACCTTTTCCCTAAATTGGAATCCAGGGATTTTTTAATATCCGCTAAGGTTTTAGTCATTCGGTCCACCTCACTATGTAAAGTATATCACGCTGACATACTTATGTCAAACAAAAATATAAATTATATCAGTCCGACAAAAAGATTGTCAATATTTTTTGTTCTGTTTTTTTTGCTAAATTTCAACATTTCTAGCGTTGCCTGAAATGAATGGGAATATGTATCAAGAGAAAAAATAAACCCATTAGAGCAAAGCGAAAGTAGTTTACTATTGATGACTAGCTTTTCGCCATTCTAATAGGCCTATTCCTCCTCTTGTACTGGGTTATAGGGCATTCCGGTTCTGAGGACTCCTTTTGTTTCTATTCCTCCCAGCCCTTTTTCACCTGTAAGTGTATTCCTCAGTACATCCCAAACGTTGATTCTTTCCATAAAAGGGGTAAAACTGATTTTGGCGACGATATAGACCGGATCAAGGGCATGAATATTGATCCTAGACGGAGAGCTGGCAAAGTTTGCGCCGGCATGAATAAGCGATTCAAAATGAGATTGGCATGCTCCCGCAAAGATGACAAGCTGGTCCAAATGGGGCACTTTCCTTCGAGCTTCTCTAACCGTTTCCACAAAATGTTTTGAATGGCGGTACGCATTGATATCGCTCATTTTCCCCTTTGCTTTTGAATAGGCATCATGTCCAGTGATAACGAGAATGTCGGGACGATAATAGTCCATGTAGCCGCTAATTTTCGCAGGCATTTCTTTTTCATTGCAATGAATCCCCAAAACGGGAACACCAATTTTTTCATATAAGGCCATGCATTTTCTTAAATAGGCAGGGTCGCCATCTAGGTGAAGAACTTTTCCGGGGATTTGAAAATAGCTCCTCGACTTTACATATCCGCTAGTGGCTTCGTATTCCTGCCTCTCCCTCAATAAATCGACATCCTGTGTAAAAAGCCTTAAGGATTGCTCCTCGAGCGTCCTGTACTCCTTCGTGAGCTTTAACCGCTCATTTGGGTTGATTACCATCAAATCTTGATATGGGGCATCTGCCACCAGGCGAAAATCCTCGCCATAGAGGATCGCCACTGTCTGGCCATTGATTTTTTGTATATCGATAACTCGAAAGAGAATATCGCAATTATATGAACGTCTGCCGACAATATCATTTATTTTTATATCCACTGTCGTCACTCCAATAAGACCCGCTGGTAAGGCCTTCAAATAAGGTTCTTTGATAGGCTATGCATGGATAGTTGTCCTTGTGAAGAATTTATGTCTATTCAACTGCCTGCAAAAAAAAAATAGACCTATAAAAGGTCTATTGGAAGTATGCATACAGTTCGTCGCTTAAGCGGCCAAATTCTTCGAGGAACAGTGTTTCTCCCCTTCTTGATGGTTCAATGTTGCTAGCTGCCAAAGCAGCAAGGATTTCCTCTTTCTTTTGTTTGCCATCCGGAAGGCCGCTTGTCAGGTTGTTTAATAATGTTTTTCTTCTTTGAGCAAAGCTTGCTTTTGTCACCTGGAAAAAGAAGTTCTCATCCTTTACCTGGACGGCAGGTTGAGGCCGTTTGGTCAGTCTAATCACGGCAGAGTCAACATTAGGCTGCGGGACAAAAACCGTTTTTGGAACAATCATGACGGTTTCTGCTTCGGTATAATACTGAACTGCGATGGACAGGGAGCCGTAGTCCTTCGTTCCAGGCTTGGCTGAGATCCGGTCCGCCACTTCCTTTTGCAGCATACAAACGATGCCGCGAATCGGCAAATGCTCTTCAAGCAGCTTCATAATAATCGGCGTCGTTACATAATAAGGCAGATTAGCAACCACCATCACATCAGAAATGCCAGCAAATTCAGCAGCAATAACCTCCGCGACATCAGCCTTTAACACATCACTATGAATGACTTTTACATTCGAATATGGTGACAAGGTATCTTCTAAAATTGGCAATAGTCTTTGATCAATTTCAAAAGCAACCGTCTTTTTGCTCGAACGGGCAAGCTGTTCCGTTAAGGCTCCGATCCCTGGGCCAATTTCAATGGCTCCTGATTCATCGGTAAGCTCCGCAAAGCTGACGATTTTTTTTAATATATTCGTATCGATTAAGAAATTTTGTCCAAGGCTTTTCTTAAAGGAAAAACCGTATTTTTCTAAAATAGCCCTTGTTCTAACAGGGGTAGCGATATCTTTATCCATTACTCTCCTCCTGACGTACCTTGCTAAGTGCCTCAGCAAATTCCTGTTTGCTGATTTGAAACATCATGAGACGCTTATGCAGCTGCTTACCGTTTGTATAGCCGATTTTTAATAGTTTTCCTAATTGAATTCTCCGTTCTTTGGCACCTTCCCCGCCGATTAGGCCGGCAGTGATTAAATCATCCTGGCTGATTTCCTCTAAAATATCTTCATGCATGATTTGTGCGTCTTTTAAAGCCGCCCTGATTGCATCTGGCGAGGCGTGCTCAACCCCAATTCCTTTTTCTCTTTTTGCCAGGGCATCCTCTTTTGCCAGGAAAGCATGTTTACAGCCAGGAACCTGTTCGGCAATGGTTTTTCTAATTTTTTCACCCGGATAATCTGGGTCAGTAAAAATAATGACTCCCCTTGTTTCCTGGGCACGTTTTATTTTTTCGATTGTGGCTTGATTAACTGCGGATCCGTTTGTTTCAATCGTATCCGCCTCGACTGCCCGTTTAATGGCCGTCGTATCATCCCTTCCCTCCACCACAATAAATTCTTTGATTTTCATTTTGCCTCCAAAAAATAAATAAAATTGAAAAAAAGTTGAAACATTTTTGTAATGTCCATCGTCTATATTAACGAAACCATTCATAAACTTTAGTAATTACTCTCCTATGAGTTCGTTGTTAAGTATAAAGAAATTTTCCGAAAAAGTAAAAAAGCAGGGGGGACCCCCTGCCGCAAAATTGAATTATTGCAAAATCGTAATCTTTACTTTTTTACGTCCCCATCGATATGCATCTGCTTGTGAGGGCATAAAGACATCAATTTTATACCCTTTTATGGCCCCGCCTGTATCGGCAGCAATCGCATAGCCATAGCCTTCGACATAAACCTTCGTGCCAAGCGGAATGATATTTGGATCAACGGCAATTATTTTAGCGTTCGGGTTAGAGCGCAAATTAAAACCAGTTGCAGTCCTTCCTGAACAGCCATTACAATAGGCTGTATACGCTGTTGATGTCACGTATAGCTCTTTTCCTGCAGGAGGAACTTCGCCACGGGAAACTTGAAGGGCTAAATCCTTCGTACCGACTGCAACAACCCTATCCTGCTTTGCTGTAATCATCTGCTCACTGATTAACTTCCTTGCTACCTCTTTACCATTTTCGATTAGGACTTCATATTGTTTGGAAACGAGCCCTTTTTTACCTTGAGAGATGGTCTGTTCTTTCCCTTTCTCAAGGCTTTCATCCTTCTTGGTAACCACGGCAAATTCAACAGGTTCTTCCACTACATCGGTGACTTTTTCGACACGAATAACGTTAACAACACCATTTTCTGCTATGGTTTCTGTTAATGGCGGTTCAACTCGGTCTAAATCGTTTAGTTTGGTGCCCTGCTGCGTTAAAAAGTCAGCGACCGTAGTCGAAGTGGACCAGACTGCTTGCTCATTTCCGCCGTCGATAAATGTCAGATGAAAGGCCTTTGCGAAGCTGATTTTCATCTTATTTTTGATTGCCGTTTGCGGTCCGGGTGAAACTTTATCATGCTCTTTTAAAACAATATGTTGTTCTTTCAAAGCCTCCGCTACAGTCTCGGCTGTAGTCCAGATCGTTTTCTTCTCGTTGTTCTTGACAATGGTAACCTGTTTCGCTTGCAGCCAGACGATATGAAGGTTTTCATTCACCTTCGTACTCGCCTTTGGATACAAGTAGTCTTGGGAGCGCATTGAAACATCCAGTTCATCCAATAATTCCTTAATGGTATCTGCATGTGTTTTGATGACCTTTTGTTCGCCATTAAGAGTAATTGCCACCGTTTTCTTTGATCCTTCATAAAAAAGAATTCCAAGAGTTGTTAGCAAAACTACGAAACTAGCAAAAGCAATAGTCAAATTTCTCGCACTCCAAGACCGGAAAAACAGGCTTTTCATGTTTTTGAATACGATGAAAAACGCCTCCTTTTCTTATGGAGATATAGTGAAACCATGCCGCCGGCTGTCAACCCTTGCATATCCTGAGAACATATTCCTAATTATGCACATATCTGGAAACTTTGCAAAGGAAAACTTATCGACACGGTTATCCTATGTTGAAAAGGAGACGTGTAGAACTTTTTGTTATCTGAAAAAATTTGGACAAGCTTCTTACTGTTTCGACAATTTTCCCTATCAGTTTATGGCGAAACATTTTTTAGCATTTTGTGTCGTTACCTCGCCTACCTCTTCATACGTCAATCCCTTTATTTCGGCAATTTGCTCGGCAACCAACTTTACATAGCTTGGTTCATTTCGTTTTCCTCGGTAAGGATGCGGCGCCAAATACGGGCAGTCTGTTTCAATTAACAACTTATCAAGCGGAATTTCAGCAGCTACCTCCTTTGGCTTTTTAGCGTTTTTAAAGGTAACAGGGCCGCCCAGCGATATATAAAAGTTCATTTTCACACATTCTTTCGCTGTCTCTAAGCTGCCGCTAAAGCAATGCATGATCCCGCCAACTTCTGCCGCACCTTCCTCCTTTAAGATTTCAACAATATCATGAGTTGCTTCTCGGTTGTGGATGACAATTGGCAGCTTCACTTTTTTAGCCAGCCGAATTTGCTTCCTGAACACCTCTTTTTGAATATCCTTAGGCGACTTGTCCCAATGATAATCCAAGCCCATCTCGCCAATTGCGACTACCTTTGGATGTGCGGCAAGCTCCTCAATCCACTTTAGGTCTTCTTCTGTCATATCAATGGCATCTACAGGATGCCAGCCGACGCAGGCATAAATAAACTCATAGGTTTCTGCCAATTCCATCGCTCTGGTAATGGTAGGACGGTCAAAGCCCACTACTACCATATTTGTTACTCCTGTTTCCTGAGCCCTTGCAATTACCTCTTCAAGGTCCTCATTAAACTGTTCTGCGTTTAAATGGGCATGTGTGTCGAATAACATCTTATCCCCTTCTTTCCTTTTTCTTCAACATATTTCTCTTTTCTGCATAAACACGAAAAAAGGGAAATTTCCACGAAATTTGTTTCACGTGGAACACCGAAAAGCGGAGGCACCTTGACCAGGGGCGATATAGGGAGACTTATCGACTGGCAAGCGAGAGCACAGCCTGAGATTAGTCTCCCTTAACACGTACAGAAAGCGTTAGCTTTCTGTTAGCCAGGCATAAGTCGAGCCTTCTTGACGGATTGGCTGTAGACCTGCAAGCCCCTAGGCGCCGTAGCTAGACATCCCTAAAAGTAAAAGCGCCTAAACTAGGCGCTTTCATATTTACTTTACCTTTGAACCATTTGGAAGTGTTTGGTCTACTGTGGCAAGTGATAATTGTCCATCTTTTGAGCCGGCCAAGATCATTCCTTGTGATAATTCACCGCGAAGTTTAACCGGTTTAAGGTTTGTGATGCAGATAACCTTACGCCCCAACAATTCTTCTGGTTTGTAGTATTGGGCAATCCCTGATACAACCTGGCGTTTTTCATAGCCTAAATCCAACTGCAGCTTTAATAATTTATCAGCCTTCTTAATAGGTTCTGCCTGGATTACCTCCGCTACACGCAGATCAATTTTCATAAAGTCATCAATGGTGACTTCAGCGAGTTCTTCCGGCTTCTCCTCTTTCTTTTCTTCTGCTGCGGGAGCAGGAGCTGTTCCGCCTTGCATCTTTGCCTTGATAAATTCAACTTCCTCAGCGATTTCTAGTCTTGGAAACAATGGGGCATCTTTTTCAACTTTTGTCCCACTAGGGATATTGCCAAATGATTCAAGGCTTTCCCATGTCTTTAATGCTTCATCGTTAATTCCTAACTGTTTAAAGATCCCATTCGGTGTACGGGTCAAGAAGGGCTGAAGAAGAATGCCAATTCGGCGCAGCGATTCCGCTAGATGAACCATCACGCTGGCAAGCTCGCTTTTCTTTGCCTCATCCTTCGCTAACGTCCAAGGCTGTGTTTCATCAATATATTTATTTGTCCTGCTGACTAGCTGCCAAACGGAACTTAATGCAACAGAAAACTCCATTTTCTCCATGGCTTCTTCATACTTAGTAATCGTTTCCTGATTTGTTTGAAGCAATGATTCATCGAATTCACCAACAGATCCTGCATAGTCGGGAATAATCCCATTAAAGTATTTTTCAATCATCGCCACAGTCCGATTCAGGAGGTTTCCGAGGTCGTTCGCCAAATCAAAATTGATTCTTTCGATAAACCCTTCCGGAGTGAAGACACCATCTGCTCCAAAAGGAACCTCACGTAACAGATAGTAGCGAAGCGCATCAAGGCCATAGCGGTCAATCAATGTCACTGGATCAACCACATTTCCCTTTGACTTCGACATTTTCCCATCCTTCATTAACAGCCACCCATGCGCGAATACTTTCTTTGGCAGCGGGATATCCAGGGCCATCAGCATAATTGGCCAATAAATGGTGTGGAAACGAACAATTTCTTTACCGACTAAATGGACATCTGCCGGCCAGTATTTTAAATAGTTAGTGTCTTTTTCTGTGCCATAACCAAGTGCGGTAATATAATTGGAAAGTGCATCAATCCAGACATAGATTACATGCTTTGGATCCCCCGGCACCTTTATGCCCCAGTCAAAGGTTGTACGTGAAACAGCCAAATCCTCAAGTCCCGGCTTAATGAAGTTGTTGATCATTTCATTCTTGCGGGATTCCGGCTGGATAAATTCGGGATTCTCTTCATAATAACGCAGAAGCCTATCCACATACTTGCTCATTCTGAAAAAGTATGATTCTTCCTTTACCTTTTCTACCGGGCGGCCGCAATCCGGGCAGTTCCCGTCAACAAGCTGACGGTCAGTAAAAAACGATTCACAAGGCGTACAGTACCATCCTTCATATTGATCCAAATAAATATCGCCCTGCTCAAGTAGTCTGGCAAAAATCTTTTCGACAACCCGTTTATGCCTATCCTCTGTTGTCCGAATAAAATCATCATAGGAAATATCAAGCTTTTGCCAAAGCTCTTTAATTCCGCCAACAATTTCATCGACATAGGCCTGCGGGGTCACACCTAATTCTAGTGCTTTGCGCTGAATTTTTTGTCCGTGCTCATCAGTACCTGTTAGATATCTTACATCAAATCCGCGCAATCGCTTATATCGGGCCATTGCATCGCCCGCAACCGTCGTATAGGCATGTCCAATATGTAAATTACCGCTTGGATAATAAATCGGTGTCGTTATATAAAAAGATTTTCCCTCCATTTGTATCACTCCTCTAGTAATAGACCATTAATCCCCATCTAAACATTATTGCCCTTTTTTATTGGTCTCTAACATCAAAATATACCGAAAATTACGTTTTTGTGCAAGAAACCGAAATTTTGAGGGATTCCATTTTTTAAAAGTTTTTTCCAAAATACACCCATAAATTGCCCGTAAACTACGAAACTTATTTTTGAAATAAGAATGGTTTTTGTAGAATTTTGTCGAATTGTCGAATTCATGTCTAACGACAAATACTAGTTATCTATAGTATTAATGATAGTAATTATTGAAAATAAATCAAAAATCACTTATTAAATCAACTTTTTTCAACTGGGTAAAAATTCCTCATTATTTTTCAAAATTAAATAATTGACGGATTTGGGAAACGCTGGTATTATGAGTATATAAAATTTTTGTCGAATAATGACGAATAATAAAGAAGAAAAAATAATTGTTTAATAGTGAGAGGAGATTAATAAAATGAAATCTACTGGTATCGTTCGTAAGGTTGATGAATTAGGCCGCGTGGTTATTCCAATCGAATTAAGACGTACACTTGGAATTGCCGAAAAAGATGCTCTTGAAATCTATGTTGATGATGATCGCATTATTTTAAAAAAATACAAGCCAAATATGACTTGCCAAATCACTGGTGAGGTTTCTGATGATAATCTTGCTCTTGCTGGCGGAAAGTTAATTCTAAGCCGTGAAGGTGCAGAGCAGTTAATCAAAGAAATCCAAAGCAATTTTGAATTAGTAAAATAAGAAGACTTACTTATCAAAGGTAATCTCTTCTTTTATAAATAGATCAATAGGCTGACATTTTTGTCAGCCTCTTTTTATGTTTCAATATGGTAAGCCTGATAAACTTCCCGTTTATTTATTCCTCTGTCCTTCGCCGTTTGTTTAATGGCATCTTTAGAGGACATATCCTTTTCAGTTATGTAGTGTGCAACATGTTCTTCAATCGTTAACTGCTCCCACCAAGCAGCCTCCTCGGGCTCTGGTAATTCGCTGGTTCCTTCCACGATGACGCAGAATTCTCCGCGGATTTCCTCTTCATTAGCCCATTGTAGGGCCTCTTCGAGATTCCCCCTGATAAACTCCTCAAACTTTTTTGTCAGTTCTCGGCAAAGGGCGACCTTCCGGCTGCCAAGGACTTCAAGCATGAGGGCTAACGTTTCCTTCAGCCTATGCGGGGCTTCATAAAATATGATGGTAGCCGTTTGTCGCTTTAATCCTTCTAATTGCTCCCGTTTTTCCTTTTTGCCGCGGGGCAGAAATCCATAAAAATAGAATGGCTGGCAGACAAGTCCCGAGGCAATTAGCGAAGTGATCCCCGCATTTGCTCCAGGCAGCGGCACAACCGTCAGCATTTCAGCTGTAGCTTGCACGACAAGCTCATAGCCAGGGTCGGAAATGGCAGGTGTACCGGCATCGCTCACTAATGCAATCTTGGCGCCATCATTTAACCTTTGAATCAGCTTTTCCCCGCTTGTTCCTTTGTTATGTTCATGGTAGCTTACCAGCGGGGTGTCAATTTCAAAGTAATTCAACAGTTTTTTTGTATTTCTTGTATCCTCGGCGGCAATCAGGTCTGCCTCTTTTAAGATCCGTACGGCGCGAAAGCTCATATCCTCCAAATTTCCAATTGGGGTCGGTACCAAATAGAGAATTCCCTTATGCTCCTCATTCTCAAAGCTCTTTTGCTGCCACATCATCATCACCTATCTCTCTCACTAAAAAATCCAACTTTTGTTTCCGTGTCAGCTTTTTAAAATGATATTCCGCTCTTAGTGCATCACCTTTATTATTAAAGCCCTTATAATACGTCAGTTTAACCGGGCCGCGGCCCCTTGTATACTTGGCCCCTTTTCCATCATTGTGAAGCTGAATTCTGCGTTCTAGGTTATTAGTGTAGCCCCCATAGAAGCTGCCATCCCTGCAGGTCAGCACATAAAAATAATGCTCACTTTTCTCCATATAAAATCTCTCTTATTTCTGGTGTATATTCATCATTATCTTGATAAACGATCAGCGGTGGAAGAATTTTTAGATCCGGACTTCCATCCTTAATGGCTTCAACTAATATTGTATTGGCTTCCTTGCCCAATTTTGGGTAAACAAATTGGATTCTCTTCGGCTCCAGTCTATAGTGACGCATTAACGTTACAATATCCAATAGCCGCCCCGGGCGGTGTACAAACGCTACTTTCCCACCTTGCCTGACAAGGTCGCTTGATGCCTTAATAGCATCCTCTAGCGTACAGAGAATTTCATGACGGGCGATCGCCAAATGTTCATTTGGGTTAATTTCTCCCTTTGAGGGTGTCGTAAAATAAGGAGGATTGCAAGTTACCACATCAAATTTCCCGTATCCCAATTTTTTCGGCATATCCTTAATGTCCCCAAGAATCATCTCGAGCCTATTTTCAAGGCTATTATACTCAATACTTCTGACTGCCATATCGTAAAGGCGTTCCTGAATCTCCACCCCTGTAATTTTGCCTTTTGTCCTGGCACTTAAAAATAGCGGAATAACCCCGTTGCCGCTGCAAAGGTCGATAAGGTTTCCTTTTTGGATGGGGACATAAACAAACTTCGCCAAAAGGACTGCATCCAGTGAAAACGCAAATACAGATGGACTTTGAATAATCCTTAAGTTCTCGGCCAGCAAATAATCTAGGCGTTCATCATCCTTCAAGTTAATCATGTTTATTCATTCCTTATCAAAGTATGAAAATAGAGGCTGATGAAAAGTCAGCCTCTTAAGGTTATTTCTTATTTAGAAAAGATAGGCAGAATAAACAGTCGCCTTCCTTGCGCAAACTGCCAAAATGTAGATTGCAGATATGAAATCCCTCTTGATAAAGGCGAGCTAGATTATCATATCCTTCCCCGACATCAAACGGCTTTACATTTGGTGAAGGGTTTTGAGCCGCTTCCTCTGCCTTTTTGCTGCTATCCTTCTTTTCAGCTTCCGTGGTTACATCTAAACGGCGTCTTAAATGCTCATTTTCAAGCTTTAAACAATGATTTTCTTCTAGTATTTCAGCTAAGTGCTCCTTTAATTCCCCGAGCTGCTGGTAAAGATGGCCAATTTGTGTTTCCATATTACTTACTGATTCAAATATCTCTTTTTTATCCACGCCTTCCACCTCATTAATCTGTGGATTGTATCGAAAAGGCACCTTCTTTAATGATTTCGTCTAGTGTATATTCCAGAACTCGCTCCTGTTCTGTCAATTCTACCTGAAGAACCCGCTCTAAAATATTTAAACCTACCACTTTTCCCCTGCCATTAGGAGTTTCAATGACTTCTCCTAAATCTGGCAGCTGTTCTTTAGCAGATTCGTATTCATCATTTTCATATTTTAAGCAGCACATAAGCCGGCCGCATAAACCTGAAATTTTGGTAGGGTTTAAAGATAGATTTTGGTCCTTTGCCATTTTAATCGAAACAGGGTCAAAATCCCCTAGGAAAGTGGAACAGCACAGCATTCTTCCGCACGGGCCAATCCCGCCAAGCATCTTTGCTTCATCACGCACTCCAATTTGGCGCAATTCAATCCGCGTCCGAAATATGGCTGCCAAATCCTTGACAAGCTCACGAAAATCAACTCGTCCATCCGCAGTAAAATAGAAAATAATTTTATTGCGATCAAATGTATATTCAACATCCACCAGTTTCATATCCAGTTGATGTTCAGTTACTTTTTCATTACAAACCTCATAGGCTTCCTGGGCCGCCTGCTTATTTTCCTCGACAATCATCCGATCCTTCTGATCCGCGATCCTAACGACCTTTTTTAGCGGAAGGACCACATCATGTTCCTCAACCCGCTTCCGGGGTATCACAGCCCTGCCATATTCCACCCCGCGGACGGTTTCGACAATGACAAAGTCATCTTTTTGAATTGGGAGGTCTCCAGGATCAAAATAATAGATTTTCCCCGCTTTTTTAAAGCGTACTCCTACAACATCATACAAATTCAAGATCCCTCCTGCAATTTAAGCACAAGCTGTTCCATCATCAGCTGAGGATTCATGTTCGCAGCAAGCTTTCTCTTAGCTTCGAGAATAGCTGACATTTGAGCCGTTAAGCGCCGCCTTGATGTTCTTAGAGCAAACTGCCTCATGCGTTCCACTTCATTTTGAAAAGCAATTTGCTCCTGCTTATCTAATTGTATATATAGTAAATCTTTAAAAATAAGAAGTAATAAGTCTAACCCACGTTGAATTTGTTCCTTCTCTTTAAAGTGCAAGAACCAATCTGTCTGAAGCGTGACCATCGCTTCGAGCGAATTTTTTTCTAACACCTCATATAATTTTACCACTATTTTTTGGGCTTGTGCAAACCATTCATCGACATTTAATTCTAGCGCCTCATCCAGACTGTTAGTCAACTGTGCAAGTATTGGGGCTTTTTGCATTGTTACACCGTTTTCAACCAACTGACTTACCATTTTTTGCGGCGATAGTGGTTGGAATGTTAAAGCCTGGCATCTTGAGAGAATCGTCGGAAGGATTTTCTGAGGCTGTTCAGTTAATAATAATGCTGCCGTTTCGGCATTTGGTTCCTCCAGAAATTTAAGAAGGCTATTGGCAGCACTTACGCTCATCTTATCTGCGTGAACTAGCATATAGACCTTTTTTAAGGACTCTACTCCTTTTTTGGAAAACTCCGCCTGAAGGTTTCTGATTTGTTCCACCTTAATAGACTGACCTTCTGGCTCGATAATGTGCACATCTGGATGATTCCCGCTAATGATACGCCGGCAGCTGCTACAGTTCTCACAAGGTTTATAGCCCTCAATTAGAGATTCACAGAAAAGAGCCCTGGTTAGAAGTTCAGCGATTTCTTTTTTCCCCGTCCCTCTCATGCCCTCAAAAAGGTAAGCGTGAGCCACCCGATTTTTTAATAAGCTATTTTTTAACATTCGGAGAACCGCCGGCTGCAGTTCCTCCAATTGATCCCAGGTTTTCACCAAGATTATCACTCACTAACTAAGGAATAAGATTTTAAAAGTGTAAAAACTGCTCAATCGGCAGCACGAAAACCGTCGCCCCGCCAACCTCGACTTCTACTGGATAAGGGACATAAGAGTCGGCATTGCCGCCCATTGGTGAAACAGGTGACACCAGTTGGTCGCGGGCTCGGCAGTTATCCTTTATAATTTGAAGAGCCCGGTCAACACGAATATCTTCAGTACCGATTATGAAAGTGGTGTTTCCAGATTTTAAAAACCCGCCAGTACTGGCCAGCTTTGTTGCTCTAAAATTATTTTCCACCAACGCCTTTGACAAACGATTACTGTCCTGGTCTTGAACCACCGCAATAATAAGTTTCATAATTACTCCACCCTCTCCTTTAGATTTTCCGGCATTACTTACCCTATATTATAACAGTTTCTTTTGGGACTTACATTCGCATTAATTAGAAAGGTTTTCTTTGCTAGCAAAAAAAAGGCCTTATAGCGAAGGCCTTTTTTCAGTTAGTTTTGATTTGATTATTTCGAGTGTTTGTTGAAGAACATCTTCGATTGTTCCTGAAGCATCAAGTTTGATAATCCGGCTGGGGAATCGGTCTAAAATAATATGATAGCCTTCTCTCACCTTTTGGTGAAACTCCAGGTTTTCAAGATCCAAGCGGTTTACTTCTCTGCCTTTATTCTTATTAATTCGCTCAAGCCCCGCTTCTGGTTCAATATCAAAGTAGATGGTCAAATCCGGCATCATCTTTGCAATCGCAAATTGGTTAATCGTCCATACTTCATCAATTCCCAATCCCCGTGCATAGCCCTGATAAGCCAGGGAGCTGTCAACGAAACGGTCGCACAAGACAACTTTTCCCTCTTCTAAGGCCGGCTTTACTTTTTCAATTAAATGCTGTCTTCTTGCGGCTGCATAGAGCAGCGCTTCCGTACGTGGGTCCATGGCCGTATTTTCTTTTGCCAAAATGACGCGGCGGATTTGTTCCGCAATATCAATGCCGCCAGGTTCCCTTGTAACCATTGCCTTAGGCAGCTGCTCAGCAACCATACTGAGGATTGTAGTCTTGCCTGCCCCATCCGGGCCCTCGAATGTAATAAATGTTCCGTTCGTCATCAATGAAACCTCCAAAAATGTATATCTTAAGTTGTCCGAAAAACCTTTAGCATACTTTTTCTTAATAAGGAACCACCTTGAAACCTTGCCCCCGTTTTCATCAGCTTATGTAACCGGCTTAGCTTTTCAGCAGTGATTCGCTCTCCTTTTAACAACAACGGAATCCCAGGAGGATAAGGAATAATTGTTTCCGCACAGACCTTGTCCTCTGCTTCAGAAATAGAGATTTCCTGCTCCTCGTAATCGCCCATCCTTTTGATAGGAATAGCTAACTCAGAAATTCGATCATTACTTAATTGATATTCTTCCTTTATTTCACTACAAGAAACGTCTTTAAGAACAGCTTTTATTTTTACAGCAGTTTCCCTAAAGGGATACTTTTCGCCACTCTTCAGTAACGGAAGAACGAAAAGGACATTATTTGGATCAGCTAATTCTGTAAAAATGGAGTATTCCTCCAACCTTTTCTGCAGCTCAAAGCCACTTAATTTGCTCCGTGACTGAAGAGTGATTTTTATTAAATCCCCATGCTGATTTGGGTAGTCTAACACCTTAATCGCGGAAACATCAGCCAAGTCCTTTTTAAATAAATGAATCTCTCTTTGTAAATATTCTAAATCCCTCTGCTCATAGGCTGCCAGGTAGGCTCTCGCCAAATCCAACGATGCCATTATCGGATAGGAAGGGCTGCTGGACTGAAACATTTCCAAGTAATCCTTGACTTTATTATTCTTACGGAGGCAGCTA
>NZ_AP038276.1:15000-32500 GCF_055385255.1 Neobacillus sp. S1227 | reverse complement strand
TCCCAGCTGAGCTAATCCCCCAATAGTTATGATAAAATTAAATGGTGGGCCTAAATGGACTCGAACCATCGACCTCACGCTTATCAGGCGTGCGCTCTAACCAGCTGAGCTATAGGCCCACATTTACATATTTAGAGAGAATTGATCTCTCAAAACTAAACAAACAAAAAACAGTCAACCTTATTATCAGCCCTAAAGGGCTGCATTATCCTTAGAAAGGAGGTGATCCAGCCGCACCTTCCGATACGGCTACCTTGTTACGACTTCACCCCAATCATCTGTCCCACCTTAGGCGGCTGGCTCCTTACGGTTACCCCACCGACTTCGGGTGTTACAAACTCTCGTGGTGTGACGGGCGGTGTGTACAAGGCCCGGGAACGTATTCACCGCGGCATGCTGATCCGCGATTACTAGCGATTCCGGCTTCATGCAGGCGAGTTGCAGCCTGCAATCCGAACTGAGAATGGTTTTATGGGATTGGCTCCACCTCGCGGCTTCGCTGCCCTTTGTACCATCCATTGTAGCACGTGTGTAGCCCAGGTCATAAGGGGCATGATGATTTGACGTCATCCCCACCTTCCTCCGGTTTGTCACCGGCAGTCACCTTAGAGTGCCCAACTGAATGCTGGCAACTAAGATCAAGGGTTGCGCTCGTTGCGGGACTTAACCCAACATCTCACGACACGAGCTGACGACAACCATGCACCACCTGTCACTCTGTCCCCCGAAGGGGAAATTCCTATCTCTAGGAGTGTCAGAGGATGTCAAGACCTGGTAAGGTTCTTCGCGTTGCTTCGAATTAAACCACATGCTCCACCGCTTGTGCGGGCCCCCGTCAATTCCTTTGAGTTTCAGCCTTGCGGCCGTACTCCCCAGGCGGAGTGCTTAATGCGTTAGCTGCAGCACTAAAGGGCGGAAACCCTCTAACACTTAGCACTCATCGTTTACGGCGTGGACTACCAGGGTATCTAATCCTGTTTGCTCCCCACGCTTTCGCGCCTCAGCGTCAGTTACAGACCAGAAAGCCGCCTTCGCCACTGGTGTTCCTCCACATCTCTACGCATTTCACCGCTACACGTGGAATTCCGCTTTCCTCTTCTGCACTCAAGTCCCCCAGTTTCCAATGACCCTCCACGGTTGAGCCGTGGGCTTTCACATCAGACTTAAAGGACCGCCTGCGCGCGCTTTACGCCCAATAATTCCGGACAACGCTTGCCACCTACGTATTACCGCGGCTGCTGGCACGTAGTTAGCCGTGGCTTTCTGGTCAGGTACCGTCAAGGTACCGGCAGTTACTCCGATACTTGTTCTTCCCTGACAACAGAGCTTTACGACCCGAAGGCCTTCATCGCTCACGCGGCGTTGCTCCATCAGACTTTCGTCCATTGTGGAAGATTCCCTACTGCTGCCTCCCGTAGGAGTCTGGGCCGTGTCTCAGTCCCAGTGTGGCCGATCACCCTCTCAGGTCGGCTACGCATCGTCGCCTTGGTGAGCCGTTACCTCACCAACTAGCTAATGCGCCGCGGGCCCATCTGCAAGTGTCAGCCGAAACCGACTTTCAACCTTCCCTCATGCGAGGGAAGAAATTATCCGGTATTAGCTCCGGTTTCCCGAAGTTATCCCAGTCTTACAGGCAGGTTGCCCACGTGTTACTCACCCGTCCGCCGCTAACCACCGGGAGCAAGCTCCCAGTGATTCGCTCGACTTGCATGTATTAGGCACGCCGCCAGCGTTCGTCCTGAGCCAGGATCAAACTCTCCAATGAAGTTGAGTTGATTAGCTCAAAAATGTTACGTTGGCTTCGTTTCATTCGAAACGAATATTATTGTTTGTTGACGTTTTTGTTTGTTTAGTTTTCAAAGATCAATTTCAGTGTCGTTTAAAAACGACTTTTTAAATATATCATTTCTTGTTGTTGGAGTCAACAACTTTTTTTATTTCTTGTCTGCCGTATTAGCGGCGACTTTTAATATATTACAGGATAATTTTATGTTGGTCAATACCTTTTTTTAAAAAAATAAACCGCTGCTAAAGAGCGGTTCTGGCTTAAAGAACCCATTGCTGAATCGCAACTAGTGCACATAGACCCGGAATCCCCAAAAAACCTGAGACAGCTGATGTGGCAAAATTTATTGGAACATGAATCCCGAACTGATTTCCTGCCGTATTGAGGAAAAACACAAATAATGCTCCTATCAATATTTTTATAGCAGCTTGGCCGACAAATCGGGCTGGCTTAAACGGTGCTCCGGTAAATAACAATAATACAATTAGCCCCCCTAAAATAGCAATCACAAACATTGGTTCCAAAAGGCGTCCCCCTCCAATGGTCTCTTTATTAAAAAGCTATGTACAAGCCCATTAAAATAGACCAAATAAAGTGGAACTTCAAACAGTAGAGGCGCTCTTCCTCTACGTTTGTTAACCAATCAGGCATTTACGGGCAGTTTGTCGCACTTATCAAATTTGTCCTTCCCAATGTTTAAAGCGGGAAATTAGACCTTACTGCCCGTTAATGCGGGATAAAAAACTCAAGCATCCTATTGCTTGAGTTGTAAAAAAGTAATTATTTTGTTAAGGTCACATTTCTGTATTTAGCTTCTCTTAATAGAAGAATATATTTTGCTTCTGCGATTTTTGATTGGCAAATGATCTCTTCAGAGGGATCAAGACTTCTTTCCAAAAGGAGTTTTTCCTGCTGCCAATAATCTTTATATTTATTCAACTGAATTAAAAGCTTTTCATTATATTCCTTCCGAAGCTTTCCTTTGCGCCGAAAAAACATCGCCATCCCCCCGGCATTAAAGCATTTAAATTTAACTTTAAATTAAAATATACTACTAATATTACAATTCTCTTCGCCCTTCTAATGCTTTTGATAAGGTAACCTCATCTGCATACTCAAGGTCCCCGCCTACCGGCAATCCATGGGCAATCCTTGTTGTTTTAATACCCGACGGCTTCAGCAGCCGTGATATATACATAGCTGTTGCTTCCCCTTCAATGTTGGGATTGGTGGCTAAAATGACTTCCTGTACAGTTTCGTCCTGAAGCCTCTTTAGCAGTCCGGGAATATTAATATCCTCCGGGCCGATGCCGTCCATGGGTGAAATAGCCCCGTGCAAAACATGATACAATCCGTTGTAATCCTTCATTTTCTCCATCGCAATTACATCTTTTGGATCCTGCACTACACATATTATGCCCTTATTTCGGCGCTGATCTTCACATATGTAACACGGATCTTGATCGGTAATGTGGCCGCAGACAGAGCAGTATGTTAAATTCCGCTTGGCATTCACTAATGCTTTTGCAAAATCCAAGACGGTATCCTCTTTCATACTTAAGACAAAAAAAGCCAACCGCGCGGCTGTTTTTGGCCCAATGCCAGGAAGCTTCATAAAACTATCAATCAGCTTCGAAATCGGTTCTGGATAATGCATAATTTATGTTCCTCTCTTTAGAAAAGCTAAAAGCGCCCTTAGCAGCATGTGGCTGCTTAAGGCGCTTGACACTTATTGTTTTTAAAATGGCAGGTTTAGCCCCTTTGTAAATTGCCCCATAGTATTATTGGAGAGTTCATCAGCTTTCTTAAGTGCATCGTTTACGGCTGCAAGGACAAGGTCTTGAAGCATTTCCACATCATCAGGATCAACTGCTTCAGGTTTAATTTGAACATCTACAACCTCTTTATGGCCTGTTACTACGACGGTTACCATTCCGCCGCCGGCAGTTCCTTCAATTTTTTCCTGACCTAATTGTTCCTGTGCCTCTGCCATTTTCTTCTGCATTTTTTGCACTTGCTTCATCATATTTTGCATGTTACCCATTCCACCACGCATTGATAAATCAACCTCCATTTAATTTAGTTTATATAATCACATTGATAGCTGTTTTGCGTTTCCGGACAACCTTTAATCAATAATTTCAACAAATTCTTCGCCAAATAACTTTTTTGCTTCAGCGATATGTGGTTCCTCTTCATGGGCTGGCCCGCTGATTTCGCCTTCTTCCCCATGCTGGGTGCTCAGGAAATTTTCACGAATCGTTACCCACTGCTCTTCAGGAACTCCTAAAAGAGTGAACCTTTTGCCAGTTAATTTGTTCAAGGTAGTGCTTACTGCTTCCAGAAAATCGCCTCGGCTCATCGCCATTTGACAAATCATTTCATGCTTGAATTTTAAAACAAAAGATGCTGCAGATGCTGCAACCGGCTCCGCTTCATTTAATAAGGCGGCGTGTGATTTCATGAGACTAGACCGCATTTCGCCCCAATTACCCTTGATTAGATTCAAGTCATTTTTGGTGGCTTGCTTTAACACTTCATTTATTTTACCAACAGCCGGCTGAAAAGCATTTCTTGAAGTTCTTTGTACCTGTTTTTGCGGCTGTGGCGCGGCATCTTGAGGTGCTGCGGCTACGCCATGAGCTTTTAAGTGATGAAGCTCAGACTCAAGCTGCTCAATTCTCGTCAAAAGCTGCTGCAATTCCTCGGGACTCGCAGTCTCTCTTTGGTTTGTTTCCATTTGGCAAAGCTTTACTATAGCTACCTCCAGGAAAATCCTCGGGTGATTGGTCCAGCGCATTTCTTGCTGAGTTTTATTTAAGAAATCAATCAGCTGATAAATCTGCTCGGTTGGTGTTTCGTCCGCCATCAAGCGAAACTCGTCATCCAGCATCACCCGTTCAAGAGATTCCTCAAGATTGGGCGCTGTTTTGTATAGCAGCATATCCCTGTAAAATAAGATCAAATCTTCGATAAAGCGTGCCGGGTCCTTACCATGAAATAAAAGCTCCTCGAGCGCCTCCAAACCGCTTGCCACATCTTTATCCTGAAATGCCTTGGCTGTTTTATTTAAAAATGCCTGTGATGCAGAGCCTGTGACAGTCAACGCATCTTCAAGTGTCACCCGGTCCTGACTGTAGGAAATGGCTTGATCCAACAAACTTAATGCGTCACGCATTCCACCTTCAGCTGCTCTGGCTATCATTTGCAGGGCCCGCTCATCGCAGTTGATGCCGGTTTCCTCGACAATCAGCTTCATCCGATTAACAATGGACCCTGCGGTAATTCGTCTGAAATCAAACCGTTGGCATCTTGAAATAATCGTCAGCGGAATTTTATGCGGTTCTGTTGTCGCTAAAATAAAGATGACATGCTTCGGCGGTTCCTCCAGCGTTTTAAGTAAAGCGTTAAAGGCGCTAATGGAGAGCATATGCACTTCGTCGATGATATAGACCTTATAGTTTACTGCTGTAGGGGCAAATTTAACCTTATCAAGAACATCACGCATCTCCTCCACCCGCGAGTTAGAGGCAGCGTCAAACTCCAGGACATCCGGAATCGTTCCATTCGTGATTCCGAGGCAGGCCGCACATTCATTGCACGGTTCAGCAACAGGAGCATGCTCACAATTAATGGCCTTTGCTAATATTTTAGCCGCACTCGTCTTTCCTGTTCCTCTTGGACCGGAAAATAGGTATGCATGAGAGATTTTTTGCTGAAGCAGGGCGTTTTGCAATGTCTGCGTGACATGTTCCTGTCCCACTACGTCAATAAATTTCTGCGGACGCCAAACCCGATATAAAGCTTGATATGACACTCGACATCGCCCCCTTCAAATTAGTCTAATTAATTATACAGTATTCATTTTCCTTTTTCCAAAAGGAATCATAAGAGTTTACAAAAAAACTCATCCCAAGATTCTGAGATGAGTTTCATTTGTATTAAATATGTAAGTAACTGCCGCGCACCTTCCGTCGACTGACGCCCATAAGCGTTACTTAAGCAGTTAGCTCGGCCCAGGCACCCCTGCGGCACATGGGAGCGTCCACTTAATGCTGCTTCCTTCCGGACCTGACATAGTTCATGGATTCCCATTGCGCAGGACCCAGGCGTCAACACCACTTACTTAAGGCAGACCCTACAGGCCATCAGCCTCAGGAAGGGATTCCGTCCCGCTAGAGCGGATTGCGGGTACAGGGCACCGCTACCTCCCCACCTAGCGCGGCAAAATTGATACCAAATATTTAGTGCGTCGTATTTGACGCCTTTTTAGTATACAAACAATCTAGACAAAAAGCAATCGATATTAACTGTAAATTACTGTAAGTTAGTTTCTGATGCCTGTAACTTCAACTTTTTCTCCTGCTTCTTACGATCTCTTATTTTTTGAAAAAAGGATGAAAGCATGCTGCCGGACTCTTCTGCTAAGACGCCTTTAACAACCTCGCATTGATGGTTAAAGCGTGAATCCTGTAAAAGGTTCATCAGCGTTCCAGCACACCCGCCCTTGGGATCGCTCGCCCCGTACACCACTCTCTTGACTCTCGATAAAATTATCGCCCCGGAACACATTGGGCAAGGCTCCAACGTGACATATAGAGTCGTATCCTCAAGCCGCCATGAGCCTGTTTCTTGGCAGGCCACATCAATTGCCAACAATTCGGCATGTGCTGTGGCATTTTGCTTACTTTCTCTTAGATTATGGGCCCGTGCAATGATATTCCCTTCATGAACGAGAACCGCTCCAATTGGCACCTCGTCCAGCCCCTCTGCTTTCCTTGCTTCCTTTAAAGCTTCCATCATAAATTGTTCGTCCTGATTCATCATGACAATAAAACCGCCTTCTGCAAACATACCTATAGGAAAATTATTAACATTATAACATACAGCCACCCCTGCCTACATAGAATGGTTGTAGCGCAATATGTGCAGGGAGGGATTTATATGCAAATCCACGTAGTAAGCAGGAATGAATCTCTGACCACAATCGCAAGAACCTATCATACAACCGTTCAAGATATTGTTGAGGCAAACGAACTGCCCAATCCTAACAATTTGGTTATCGGCCAAGCGCTGGTTATACCCATTATCGGCCACTTTCATTTTGTTCAGCAGGGCGAATCATTATTTTCCATAGCTCGCTCTTACGGTACAACAGCACAGGAGCTTGCCAATGTGAACAGGATTCCAGTTAATAGTCCTCTCAAGGTCGGACTAAGACTTTATATTCCCCCGGGAAAAAAAAGAAATGCAGAGTTCAATGCCTATGTAGAACCACGTGGGACTACTGTTGCCCCCGCCTTAGAAGCAAGTGCCCGTGAAGCGGCACCCTATTTAACTTATTTAGCTCCATTCAGCTTTCAGGCCAGACGCGACGGTACACTCAAAGCACCGCTCCTGAATAACTTTCCGGCTATTGCCAGGGCCAACCGCAATGTCTTAATGATGGTTATAAACAATCAAGAAAATGATCAATTCAGTGATGAGCTTGGACGCATATTGCTTAACGATATGGCCATTCAAGATAAATTCATTAACAACATTGTTGCCACTGCCCAAAGAAATGGCTTTCGCGATATCCACTTTGACTTTGAATACTTGCGTCCCGCCGACCGCGAGGCCTACAACAACTTTTTGAGAAAAGCGAAGCAGCGGTTCCAGCGTGAAGGCTGGCTTATGTCAACAGCGCTTGCCCCAAAAACGAGTGCCACTCAAAAAGGAAAATGGTACGAAGCCCATGATTATAAAGCTCACGGGCAAATTTCCGACTTCGTCGTCATCATGACCTATGAATGGGGCTATAGCGGCGGACCGCCCATGGCTGTATCCCCCATTGACCAAGTAAGAAGAGTATTGGATTATGCCGTTACAGATATACCATCGACAAAGATTCTTATGGGGCAAAATCTTTATGGATATGATTGGACCCTTCCATTTGTTCCAGGGACGATAGCAAAAGCGGTTAGTCCGCAACAGGCCATTCAGTTGGCAGCACAACATAATGTCCCAATTGAATACGATACAAAAGCACAAGCACCACATTTCAAGTATACGGATGCTGCCGGAAAACAGCATGAAGTATGGTTTGAAGATGCCCGCTCCATTCAAGCCAAATTTGATTTAATTAAAGAGATGAATCTAAGAGGCATGAGTTACTGGAAACTAGGCCTTGCTTTCCCTCAAAATTGGCTGTTAATTGTCGATAACTTCACTGTTACAAAACGTGGTACCTAAATATTATGATGCTAACTGCCGTTCTTTCGGCAGTTATTTTTCTACCTGCCAAAAGGAAACAGACTTCCTCAAAAATTCCATATCCCTTCCTGTACTGGTTATGTTAAAATGGACTTTGTGTCGAAGAAAAGGATAATTGATCGAATAGTGACAAAATGATTGTCACTTTTTGACGATTTTGCGGGTTATTTTTTAGCATATATTACCCAGGAAAACCTGGAAAAGATAGAATGCACAGGCAGTTGGAGAAGGAGGAGCAACAAATGGGGGATACACCCTTTATTACCGTCGAGGGACCGATTGGTGTAGGAAAGACATCTCTCGCAAGAGCCATTTCGGAGCAATTTGAATTTGCTTTATTAAAGGAGATTGTGGATGAAAATCCGTTCCTCGGAAAATTTTATGAAAACATCGAAGAATGGAGTTTCCAGACAGAAATGTTTTTTCTCTGCAATCGCTTTAAGCAATTAGGGGATATCAATACCCATTATTTGAGCAAAAATCAATCTGTTGTGGCAGATTATCATATTTTCAAAAATTTAATTTTTGCCAAACGGACATTGAATCCGGACGAATACAAAAAATATTATAAAATATATCAAATTTTGACAGAGGATATGCCAAAGCCGAATGTCATCATATATTTGCACGCAAGTCTCGATACCTTATTAAAGCGAATAAAAATCCGCGGGCGCGAGGTAGAGAAAAACATCAGCCCGCTTTATTTAGAACAGCTTTCGATTGATTATGAAAACACAATGGCTACTTTTGAAAAGGAGCATTCGGAAATACCGGTTCTCCGTTTCAATGGTGATGAACTGGACTTTGTAAAAAACAAGCAGGATCTAGACTATATCATTGAAAAGCTTGGGGTATCACTGAGAGCAAACAGCTGGACTAACACTATATAGAAACAGGGGGATGTTCGTGAGCATTGTTATTGGAGGCATGATCGGTCTTGGCAAAACGAGTGTGGCGGACACTTTAAAAGCACACTTTCAGAATAATGGCATTGACAGCAAGGTTTTTTATGAAGCGGTGGATGACAATCCGATTCTCCCGCTTTACTATGAATTAACACAGGAAGAGTTAGAAGCAAGAAGAATTCCCTTCCTATTGCAATTATTTTTCTTAAATAAACGATTTAAAACAGTCAAGGATTGCATCAATTGGAAAAACCCTATTTATACTATTCAGGACCGTTCAATTTATGAAGATTGGTATTTTGCCTATGTAAATAAAAATTTAGGCCGAATTTCAGGACTCGAATTTAAAATATATGAAGAACTTGTTGATAATATGATGGAAGAATTAAAAGAACTTCCAAAAAAGGCTCCTGATTTAATGGTTTATTTAAAAGGATCGTTCGATACGGTGATTGATCGTATAATGGCCCGCGGACGCAGCTTTGAAATTAACCCGGAACTGAAGGAATATTATTTCGAGGTTTGGAAGGGCTATGATGAATGGGTCATGGAGCGCTATAATGCTAGTGAGGTATTGGTCATTGATATGGACACAACCGATGTGGTGAATAGTGAGGAAGACGCCAAACGGGTATGCCGAGAAGTAGAAGACAAACTAAAGGAAATTTTATATATAACAAAAGCACATATTGGATAATCCAGTATGTGCTTTTTTCTCAAAAAAAAATCCGTTACAAGGAATTGTAACGAATTTTCATCTCCAGTTTTTATGCGCGTTTTTTCTTGTGATGGCGGAGGAAGAGGGATTCGAACCCCCGCGCGGTTTAACCCGCCTGTCGGTTTTCAAGACCGATCCCTTCAGCCGGACTTGGGTATTCCTCCGTGACAACAGAAGTTAATTTATCATATATTTAATCCTGTGTCAACATTATTAAAATGCCACCAACAAAAAGGCGCTATTCAACTTGGTTATACATTGTTTATTGCGGCTTTATGACGTCACGTCCGCCCATATATGGACGCAGTACGTCTGGAATTACAACACTGCCGTCTTCCTGCTGGTAGTTTTCCAGAATAGCGGCAACCGTGCGGCCAATCGCGAGGCCTGAGCCATTGAGCGTATGCACATGCTCCGGTTTCGCCTTCGGATCACGGCGGAAGCGGATATTTGCCCGTCTTGCTTGGAACGCCTCAAAATTACTGCAAGAAGAAATTTCACGGTAAGTTCCATAGCTTGGGATCCACACTTCAATATCGTATTTTTTTGCTGCGGTAAAGCCCAGGTCGCCTGTACACATGCTTAACACACGGTATGGCAATTCAAGTAATTGAAGCACCTTTTCTGCATCAGCAGTCAGTTTTTCCAGCTCTTCATATGAATCCTCTGGCTTTACAAACTTCACAAGTTCAACCTTATTGAATTGATGCTGGCGAATCAAGCCTCTTGTGTCACGGCCTGCCGATCCTGCTTCGGAACGGAAGCAAGCGCTGTAGGCTGCAAAGCGGATTGGCAGCTCTTCACCGTTTAAAATTTCATCGCGATAATAATTAGTGACCGGCACCTCTGCGGTCGGTATTAGGAAGTAGTCCTCGCTTTCAATTAAGAAGGCATCCTCCTCAAACTTAGGCAACTGGCCGGTCCCGGTCATGCTAGTGCGATTTACCATATATGGAGGGAGAATCTCTGTATAACCATGCTCATCGACATGGAGGTCAAGCATGAAGCTTATTAACGCACGCTCAAGGCGGGCACCAAGACCTTTATAAAAAACAAAGCGGCTGCCTGTCACCTTACCTGCTCGTTCAAAATCAAGAATGCCTAAATGGTCTGCGACATCCCAATGTGGTTTCGCCTCAAAGCCGAACTCGCGGACTTGGCCCCATTTGCGGATTTCTACGTTATCATCTTCCGTCTCCCCAGTAGGCACAGTTTCATGGGGAATATTTGGGATGCTAAGCAATAATAGCTCTAATGTCTCTTCAACGCCTCTTAGTTCATCATCGAGTTTCTTAATGCGGTCGCCAACCTCACGCATTTCCTTGATAAGGTGATCAGCATCCTGCTTCTCACGTTTTAATACAGCAACCAGCTGAGAAACTTCATTCCGCTTGGATTTCAGCTTTTCCGCTTCGACAATTAATTCGCGCCGTTTAACGTCTAAATCCTCAAACCGGCCAAGGTCAGTTAAATCCTCACCGCGGTGCTGCAGCTTTTCTTTTACTTCGGCAAAATTGGCTCTTAGATACTTTAAATCCAACATGCATAAACACTCCTTAATACTTTTTTGAAAACAAAAAACTCCCGCCCCTAAAACAGGGACGAGAGTTAACCCGCGATACCACCCTGGTTGACAGACGAATCTGTCCACCTTAAAAATGTAACGGTTTTTCACCGAGAGTCCTTACTAGCCTCATGTGGATGAGGTGTTCCGCACTCTGCTCGAGGAGGGATTCACAAGTCTTATTCACCGGTTCACACCAGCCACCGGCTCTCTTTAGAATAAACCTCTTGCTACTGGTTCCTCTCATTGCTTTAGCTAATTTGTGATTTGTAATACATAGACTACTATATTTATTTACCAAACGCAACCAATTTATCCAGCTTTAACGGTAAGTAAATCATTTTTTTAAAATTTTGTTAGGGGAACTGCCCGTAAAAGCCCGATGGTTCCCTATACGGTCTGCTTTTGTTTTTTTGCCTCTTTTACCATCTCAACAAAATAAGCTGTCAAGCGATGGTCATCTGTTAATTCAGGGTGGAACGAACACCCTAAAAATTGCCCTTCACGTGCTAACACAATGCGGTCATTATGCTTCGAAAGAATCTCGACATTTTCGCCTGCCTCTACGATATGAGGAGCCCGGATAAAGACTGCAGGGAAATCACCCGCGACATCTTTCACCGCGAGGTCGGCCTCGAAGCTATCCACTTGGCGTCCGAAGGAGTTGCGTTCAACCGTAACGTCCATCACACCAAGATGAGGCTCACTGTATCCGACGATGTTTTTTGCCAAAAGAATAAGGCCTGCACATGTACCGAACATCGGTTTATCAGTCCGGGCAAATTCCTTTAAGGAATCCATAAAATCATATTTATCGATCAGGCGGCGCATGGTCGTGCTTTCTCCGCCAGGGAGAATAAGGCCATCAACGTCATTTAATTCCTCTTTATGTTTAATGGCAACGGCTTCGACGCCGCAAGCTTCTAATGATTGAATATGCTCGCGAACTGCTCCTTGTAATGCGAGAACGCCTACTTTAATCATAGTATTACCCCTTTTACCTAGATTAATGTCTAGTCAAAGCGCCTAAGGGTCACAAGCCAATCCGTCAAGAAGGCTCGTCTTGTGCCTGCCGACTCTGGTCAAGGCGCTTCCGCTTTTCGATCTTACCAGCCACGCTCCTGCATGCGAGCTTCAGGGGCTAATGAAGAAATTTCGATACCTTTCATTGGAGTTCCAAGATCCTTTGAAAGTTCTGCAATTAATTTATAGTCTTGGTAATGAGTTGTTGCTTCAACAATCGCTCTTGCAAACTTCGCAGGGTTTTCTGATTTAAAGATACCAGAGCCAACGAAGACGCCGTCTGCGCCTAATTGCATCATTAACGCCGCATCAGCAGGTGTTGCCACGCCACCGGCAGCAAAGTTAACAACAGGAAGGCGGCCATTGCGCTTAATTTCAAGCAATAATTCAAATGGTGCACCTAACAGCTTTGCTTCTGTCATAAGCTCATCTTCGTTCATGCTTACAACCTTACGAACCTGTGCGTTAACCTTGCGGATATGGCGGACAGCTTCTACAATGTTTCCAGTTCCCGGTTCGCCTTTTGTACGAAGCATAGATGCTCCTTCGCCAATACGGCGGGCAGCCTCGCCCAAGTCACGGCATCCGCATACAAATGGTACAGTAAAGTCACTCTTCAATAAGTGAAACTCTTCATCTGCAGGTGTTAATACTTCACTTTCATCGATATAGTCTACACCAAGTGCTTCAAGTACACGTGCTTCTACAATGTGGCCGATGCGAGCCTTAGCCATAACAGGGATTGAAACAGCGTTAAGGACCTCTTCGACAATTCGAGGATCTGCCATTCTAGCAACACCGCCAGCAGCACGAATATCAGAAGGTACACGCTCTAGCGCCATTACCGCTACTGCTCCCGCTTCCTCCGCAATTTTTGCCTGTTCTGCGTTAACAACGTCCATGATGACGCCGCCTTTTTGCATTTCTGCCATCCCGCGTTTTACCCGTTCCGTACCTGTTTTCATTTGTAAATCCCCCTTGTTTTTCCACGTTGAGAACGTTGATTATTTAGAAAATTCCTACTAATTAAGTTTGAATTATCTATTCCATAAAATCATTAAAGCAACAAAAAAGGATTCCTGTCAAGACAAGAATCCTTTCCAACATTTTACTTATTCATCCGATAGAGCTAATTAGAACCAGCCCTTAACAGTGGAGGAAATGCCTCCCCAGACATCACCGAAAAATCCTCCGATGCCCCGCATCATAAGGACGAACCAATTTGCCTTTTCAACATCTTGGGCTGCAATGACATCGGCTTGAACTTTGCCTTTAGCTTCCTCGGTTAAAAAGTTGACCTTATCGCCGTTTTTAGGCTCAATAGTTAAATAGCCGACCTTATCACCTTTTTTGATTGGTGCTGTTAGTTCACCTTTTTTGTTAATTTTATTTTTATCTAATACCAGTACCGGTTTATAGTTTTCCTTTTCGCCATTTTCAATAACCATATTAATGGCTGACTTTGTATAAACTTTTACCTGGTCATTCTTCCCCTTAATAACAGGTATCGTTTTATGGCCTTTTACCTGATAATGCTTTGGTACAATAGTTTCTTTTGTTGTATTGGCAAATGCATAGTCAAACATTTTCTTGGTCTCGTCAAAGCGGGCCTTATAGTCCCCTTTTCCGCTCGAATCTTTAGCATTTTGCACAACAGTGATAAACCGTTTGCCGTCGCGGCTGGCAGTACCGGTAAAACAGTAGCCGGCAAAATCAGTGGTACCCGTCTTAAGTCCGTCAACGCCTTTATATCCATAATCCAAAGATGGAAGCATCCAGTTCCAGTTGATCATATTAATTGCGTCAGAAGTGCCTTCTCGAAATGTTTTCTTCGGAATGCTGGCTGTCTTTAGCACTTCTGGATATTCATTGATTAGGTGGAAGGCAAGACTCGCCACTGCTCTTGGAGACATGACGTTTTCGTCCGTTTCACCGGTGCCTTCCGGATGCATGCCGCGATATTCAGCATTATTTAAACCTGATGAGTTTACAAATTTATAATCCTTTAAGCCTAACTTTTTGGCTTTTTCATTCATCATTTTCACAAAATTGGTTTCAGACCCGGCAATTGTTTCGGCAATAGCTATCGTTGCTGCATTTGCAGAATAAATGACCATGGCTTCATACAATTCGCGGATTTTATATGTGCCGTCCTGGCGCAATGGAACATTCGACAATGCGCGGTCTTGAGAAATTTTATAAACAAGATCACTAACGTTATATTCCTGATCCCATTTTACTTTTCCATGTTTAATGGCATCTAGTAAAAGATATTCAGTCATCATTTTTGTCATGCTGGCAATACCCATGACGGTATCAGCATTTTTTTCATATAACACTTTGCCTGATTCAGCATCTACTAATATAGCTCCGTCCGCGTTGATGTTTAACGCTGCGGCGGCTTCCGCTTTATCTTGGCCCATGCCGGCAAAAAGGCTGAAGAACAAAATTACGGCCATTGCACTGGCAAGATACTTTTTAAAAACATGTTTATTCACATTAACGCCCTCCATGATTTTTTACACTTTGGTTATTTTAACACAACTGCTTTATAAATCATAGAGAGAGCATCGAAGCATCTTACTGCCAATTTTGATAGACTGCTAGAAATAGATAGGGCTTTTTTCATACATACCAGTTGATTTCCACTCCACAAGGAATGATTGGTCAGCATAGGCAGCGCACGACTGAAAGCGGCAGCATTTAGGAGCAGGGGTAGGTCTTCGGCGGGAGTCGAGCCACGTTCCGCTCGAATCATCATACTAAAAAAATAAGAGCAGATTATAAAATCTGCTCTTTGCATTTGTTATTTACATTGAGTAGTTTGGTGCTTCTTTGGTGATTTGAACGTCGTGCGGGTGGCTTTCTCGTAAGCCGGCACCGGTCATTTTAACGAATTGAGCGTTCATTCGTAATTCTTCTAGGTTTTTCGTGCCACAGTAGCCCATACCAGCGCGTAAACCGCCGACTAATTGATAAATGGTATCTGCCAATGGTCCTTTGTATGGAAGGCGGCCTTCGATGCCTTCTGGGACAAACTTTTTATTGTCCTCTTGGAAATAACGGTCTTTAGAACCTTTTTCCATCGCTGCCACAGAACCCATGCCGCGATACACCTTAAAGCGACGGCCTTGGAAAATTTCCGTTTCCCCAGGGCTTTCTGTTACCCCGGCAAGCATGCTTCCCAACATCACGGCATGTCCACCTGCTGCCAAGGCTTTGACGATATCACCAGAGTATTTAATACCGCCGTCAGCAATAATCGTTTTCCCATACTTCATGGCTTCACCAGCACAATCATAAACAGCTGTTATTTGCGGTACACCGACACCCGCTACAACGCGTGTTGTACAAATTGATCCTGGTCCAATTCCAACCTTAACGACATCTGCTCCGGCTTCGATTAAGGCCCTGGTTCCCTCTGCAGTGGCTACGTTCCCGGCAATAATAGCAAGGTTAGGGTAGGTAGCTCTAATTTGCTTAACAGTATCTAACACACCCTTGGAGTGCCCGTGTGCGGTATCGACTACGATGACATCAACGTTCGCCTTCACCAGCTTGTCGATTCGTTTCATCGTATCACCTGTCACCCCTACTGCAGCTCCTGCTAATAGACGTCCTTGGCTGTCCTTTGCGGAATTTGGGAACTCAATCACTTTTTCAATATCCTTAATGGTGATTAAACCTTTTAACACTCCTTGATCATCCACAAGAGGCAGCTTTTCAATTTTATGTTTTTGAAGAATTTGTTCAGCTTCCTTCAATGTTGTCCCCACTGAAGCCGTAATCAGATTTTCCCTCGTCATAACATCAGAGATCTTGAAAGAGTAATCCTGAATAAAACGAAGGTCCCTGTTGGTGATAATGCCAACCAGACGCTGTTCCTCCATGTTGTTAACGATTGGAACACCTGAAATACGATATTTCCCCATTAGATGCTCGGCATCAAATACTTGGTGTTCAGGAGTCAAGAAAAACGGGTCAGTGATTACACCGCTTTCTGAACGCTTAACCTTTTCAACCTGTTCGGCCTGCTGCTCGATGGTCATGTTCTTATGAATAATCCCTAGACCGCCTTGGCGGGCCATAGCAATTGCCATTTCAGATTCCGTGACTGTGTCCATACCTGCACTTATAACTGGAATATTTAGTTTTACCGCAGGAGTTAACTCAACCTGCAAATTCACGTCGCGTGGCAGCACCTCTGATTTGCCAGGAATCAATAATACATCATCAAACGTTAATCCTTCTTTTGCAAACTTACTTTCCCACATATTAACAGCCTCCAGGTCAAAAAATATTATTTGTAGGTTATCAATTGGACAAAATACTGTCAAGGAAGAAATATTAGTAAGATTTTTCTGAAAAAGGTGATCCGCTTTGAAAACGCCATTTAAAGGCTGGAAAAATTACTCATGCTTTTTTTCAGCAGAATACTGTCAGCGCTATTTGAAAAATAGCTATCTAAAGGGGAATATTGAGAATCCTGAACAAAAGAGCTATGAAAATGGATATGCCTTTTTATATTATCTCGAACATGGGCAAATCTATTATGAACAGGCAGAAAAAGCTCCACTAGTTATTAAACCTATTTTGCTTTTCTATGGCCTTGTCCATTTAATAAAAGCCTGTATCCTAACCGTTGACCCATCGTATCCAGAAACAACAGCTGTATTGGCACACGGTGTTTCCACCAGAAAAAGAAAAAGACAAAATTATTTATTTTTCCAAGATGAGGTAAAATTACAAAAAAATGGACTTTTCCCATATATGTCAGAAAAATTGTTTCACATGAAACAGCTGGAAGGGGAAAAAGTCCTAATGGAGGAATTACTACAGCTTATACCTGAACTCGATGAATTATTCTTCATACTTCTGAGGAAAAACAGCTTTGAAAAACTACATAACAATGACAGCCAGCTCCATATTCCCGAGAAAATGCTGGACACCTATCATATGACCGGGAGCCGATTTAAAGAGTTTCTAGCCTCTAAATTTGCCAATGGGGTGGAATTCTCTGCTGATGAAGGAATACATTTAATTTTGAATAACAATACGGTATCAGCCATTTCTCCTTTAAAATTTCATATGGAAGAAGGGTGCTGGACACTTCCTATAAACAAAGGGAAGCTTTTCAACTTCCCGGAACTGCTGATCCACTATTTATTATTATACAACTTAAGCATGATTGCCCGATATGAAACAGAATGGTGGAGCGAACTAACCAAGATGATGCCCAACCACGACTA
>NZ_AP038276.1:0-12500 GCF_055385255.1 Neobacillus sp. S1227 | reverse complement strand
TTCAACGTGCGTGGGTTCGGGCCTCCATCCAGTGTTACCTGGACTTCACCCTGGACATGGGTAGATCACCTGGTTTCGGGTCTACGACTACATACTATTTCGCCCTATTCAGACTCGCTTTCGCTGCGGCTCCGTCTCTGCAACTTAACCTCGCATGCAATCGTAACTCGCCGGTTCATTCTACAAAAGGCACGCCATCACCCATGAACGGGCTCTGACTACTTGTAGGCACACGGTTTCAGGTTCTCTTTCACTCCCCTTCCGGGGTGCTTTTCACCTTTCCCTCACGGTACTGGTTCACTATCGGTCACTAGGGAGTATTTAGCCTTGGGAGATGGTCCTCCCTGCTTCCGACCGGATTTCACGTGTCCGGCCGTACTCAGGATCCACTCAGGAGGGAACGAAGTTTCGACTACAGGGCTTTTACCTTCTATGGCCGGCCTTTCCAGACCGCTTCATCTACCCCGTTCCTTTGTAACTCCATGTTGAGTGTCCTACAACCCCGAAAGGCAAGCCTTTCGGTTTGGGCTGTTCCCGTTTCGCTCGCCGCTACTCAGGGAATCGCGTTTGCTTTCTCTTCCTCCGGGTACTTAGATGTTTCAGTTCCCCGGGTCTGCCATCAATACCCTATGTATTCAGGTAAAGATACTGTTCCATTACGAACAGTGGGTTTCCCCATTCGGAAATCTCCGGATCGGCGCTTACTTACAGCTCCCCGAAGCATATCGGTGTTAGTCCCGTCCTTCATCGGCTCCTAGTGCCAAGGCATTCACCGTGCGCCCTTTCTAACTTAACCTAAAAGGTTTTTACTCTTAAAATAAGAGAGAAAAACTAAAATGGCGATTACTCGGTTCTTACTTGGTTACTTCTTCTATACGATTATCTAGTTTTCAAAGAACGAGGCTACGGATTTCAATCACATCGTGACTAAGCATCGTAGTGTTACTTCATGCTGCCTTGCGACGAGCTGAGGATTTACTTCCTCGAGCTACTGCGGCACAGGAGCAATTTTTGGTGGAGGATAGCGGGATCGAACCGCTGACCTCCTGCGTGCAAAGCAGGCGCTCTCCCAGCTGAGCTAATCCCCCAATAGTTATGATAAAATTAAATGGTGGGCCTAAATGGACTCGAACCATCGACCTCACGCTTATCAGGCGTGCGCTCTAACCAGCTGAGCTATAGGCCCACATTTACATATTTAGAGAGAATTGATCTCTCAAAACTAAACAAACAAAAAACAGTCAACCTTATTATCAGCCCTAAAGGGCTGCATTATCCTTAGAAAGGAGGTGATCCAGCCGCACCTTCCGATACGGCTACCTTGTTACGACTTCACCCCAATCATCTGTCCCACCTTAGGCGGCTGGCTCCTTACGGTTACCCCACCGACTTCGGGTGTTACAAACTCTCGTGGTGTGACGGGCGGTGTGTACAAGGCCCGGGAACGTATTCACCGCGGCATGCTGATCCGCGATTACTAGCGATTCCGGCTTCATGCAGGCGAGTTGCAGCCTGCAATCCGAACTGAGAATGGTTTTATGGGATTGGCTCCACCTCGCGGCTTCGCTGCCCTTTGTACCATCCATTGTAGCACGTGTGTAGCCCAGGTCATAAGGGGCATGATGATTTGACGTCATCCCCACCTTCCTCCGGTTTGTCACCGGCAGTCACCTTAGAGTGCCCAACTGAATGCTGGCAACTAAGATCAAGGGTTGCGCTCGTTGCGGGACTTAACCCAACATCTCACGACACGAGCTGACGACAACCATGCACCACCTGTCACTCTGTCCCCCGAAGGGGAAATTCCTATCTCTAGGAGTGTCAGAGGATGTCAAGACCTGGTAAGGTTCTTCGCGTTGCTTCGAATTAAACCACATGCTCCACCGCTTGTGCGGGCCCCCGTCAATTCCTTTGAGTTTCAGCCTTGCGGCCGTACTCCCCAGGCGGAGTGCTTAATGCGTTAGCTGCAGCACTAAAGGGCGGAAACCCTCTAACACTTAGCACTCATCGTTTACGGCGTGGACTACCAGGGTATCTAATCCTGTTTGCTCCCCACGCTTTCGCGCCTCAGCGTCAGTTACAGACCAGAAAGCCGCCTTCGCCACTGGTGTTCCTCCACATCTCTACGCATTTCACCGCTACACGTGGAATTCCGCTTTCCTCTTCTGCACTCAAGTCCCCCAGTTTCCAATGACCCTCCACGGTTGAGCCGTGGGCTTTCACATCAGACTTAAAGGACCGCCTGCGCGCGCTTTACGCCCAATAATTCCGGACAACGCTTGCCACCTACGTATTACCGCGGCTGCTGGCACGTAGTTAGCCGTGGCTTTCTGGTCAGGTACCGTCAAGGTACCGGCAGTTACTCCGATACTTGTTCTTCCCTGACAACAGAGCTTTACGACCCGAAGGCCTTCATCGCTCACGCGGCGTTGCTCCATCAGACTTTCGTCCATTGTGGAAGATTCCCTACTGCTGCCTCCCGTAGGAGTCTGGGCCGTGTCTCAGTCCCAGTGTGGCCGATCACCCTCTCAGGTCGGCTACGCATCGTCGCCTTGGTGAGCCGTTACCTCACCAACTAGCTAATGCGCCGCGGGCCCATCTGTAAGTGTCAGCCGAAACCGACTTTCAGCCTTCCCTCATGTGAGGGAAGAAATTATCCGGTATTAGCTCCGGTTTCCCGAAGTTATCCCAGTCTTACAGGCAGGTTGCCCACGTGTTACTCACCCGTCCGCCGCTAACCACCGGGAGCAAGCTCCCAGTGGTTCGCTCGACTTGCATGTATTAGGCACGCCGCCAGCGTTCGTCCTGAGCCAGGATCAAACTCTCCAATGAAGTTGAGTTGATTAGCTCAAAAATGTTACGTTGGCTTCGTTTCATTCGAAACGAATATTATTGTTTGTTGACGTTTTTGTTTGTTTAGTTTTCAAAGGTCAATTTCCCCATCGCTCAGAAGCGACTTTATAAATATACCACCCATCTAAGTTAAAGTCAACATGTTTTAATCATTTTTTTTACTATATAAATATAATAAATTCAAAAGTATTAATAAATAAAGAAAACAGAGCACTTTTACAGTGCTCTGCAGATGATTATTCTTCATCAGAATGGGCATTCGCATCTAGGTTTTCACCTGATGTGCTTTCTTCTGTTTCGTCTGTATTTTCATTTTCTTGAACTTCTTCTTTTTCTACTTTAGCTACGGTTGCCACATATTCGTTCTCGTCATTTGCAAGGCTGATTAGTTTTACGCCCTGAGTATTCCGGCCCATTTTAGAAATGCCGGCTACATCGATACGAATCAAGACCCCGCCAGTTGTAATGAGCATCAAGTCTTCTTCGCCGGTTACCGCTCTCATCGAAACAAGCTCACCGTTCTTGTCTGTAATATGGCAGGTCTTAATACCTTTCCCGCCGCGGCCTTGAATGCGATACTCAGAAGCAGCAGTCCGCTTTCCGTAGCCATTTTTCGTTACAATCAGCACTTCATTTTCTTCCTCAAGCACTTCCATGCCGACAACTTCATCATCACTGTCCAAGGTAATGCCTTTAACCCCTGTAGCAGTGCGGCCCATCGAACGGACATCTGTTTCTGGGAAGCGGATCAGCATACCGTTTTTTGTACCGATAATAATATGCTTGCTGCCGTCAGTCATACGGGCAGAAATAAGCTCATCACCCTCACGCAGACTTATTGCGATAAGTCCGTTATTCCGGATATGGGCAAAAGATGACAGCGGCGACCGCTTGGAAATACCTTCTTTTGTGGTAAAGAACAGGAACCAATCGTCAACGAATTCTCCAACAGGGATAATCGCATTTACCCATTCTCCTTTTTCTATACCCAGCAGATTGATAATCGGAATGCCTTTCGCCGTACGGCCGTACTCCGGAATTTCGTAACCTTTGGAACGATAAACCTTCCCCTTATTGGTAAAGAAAAGAATCGTATCATGAGTTGAGGTTGTGATTAAATGCTCGACAAAATCATCTTCATTGGTGCCCATACCTTGGATTCCGCGACCGCCGCGTTTTTGCGCGCGGTACGTGGAAACAGGGAGGCGCTTGATATAACCGTTATGAGTTAATGAGATGACGATGTTTTCACGCGGAATTAAATCCTCGTCCTCAATATTTTCAATTCCACCTGCCACGATTTCTGTGCGGCGTTTATCATTAAAACGTTCTTTGATTTCAAGAAGTTCTCCGCGGATGATTTCAAGGACTTTTTCCTCGTCCGCTAAAATGGCTTTTAGCTCTGCAATGAGTCTAACAAGCTCCTGATATTCCTCTTCAATCTTTTCTCTTTCCAAGCCTGTTAAACGCTGCAGACGCATATCAAGAATAGCTTGGGCCTGTTTTTCTGAAAGATTAAATTGTGTCATTAACCCTTCACGGGCGATATCTGTCGTTTGCGAGCTGCGGATCAAGGAAATGATTGCGTCTATATGGTCAAGTGCGATCCGCAGACCTTCTAAAATATGTGCCCTTGCTTCGGCCTTACGCAATTCAAATGCAGTACGGCGGCGAATAACTTCCTTTTGATGGTCTAAATAATAGACTAAACATTGCTTTAGGCTTAGCACCTTTGGCTGCCCATTCACTAGCGCTAGGGTATTAATGCCAAAGCTGGTTTGCAGCGCAGTCTGCTTGTATAAATTATTCAGCAGAACATTTGCATTGGCATCCTTACGAACTTCAATGACGATCCGCATTCCGCGGCGGTCTGATTCATCGCGCAAGTCTGTGATGCCATCAATCTTTTTATCACGGACCAATTCCGCTATTTTTTCAATTAATTTTGCTTTATTTACCTGGTAGGGGAGTTCATTGACAATAATGACCTCTTTACCGTTGGATTTTTGTTCAATTTCTACTTTAGCTCGTAAAGTGATAGAGCCGCGGCCTGTTTCATAAGCCTTACGGATACCGCCGCGGCCGATGATAATTCCTCCGGTCGGGAAGTCCGGGCCAGGAATGATTTCCATCAACTCCTGCATCGTGATGTCAGGGTCATGGCTGACAGCCAAAACTGCATCGATAGTCTCTCCAAGCTGATGAGGCGGAATATTTGTTGCCATTCCAACAGCAATTCCTGTTGTTCCGTTCACCAACAGGTTTGGGAACCGGGCTGGCAAGACAACCGGTTCCTTTTCCTCACCATCATAGTTATCCTGATAATCAATGGTGTCTTTGTTAATATCTCTTAATAATTCCATTGAGATTTTTGACATTCTTGATTCTGTGTAGCGCATCGCTGCGGCCGCATCACCGTCAACCGATCCGAAGTTTCCGTGGCCATCGACAAGCATGTAGCGATAGTTGAAATCCTGTGCCATCCGGACCATTGTTTCATAAACAGCAGAGTCACCATGAGGGTGATACTTACCAATTACGTCACCGACAATACGGGCTGACTTTTTATATGGTTTGTCCGCATGAATTCCTAAATCATGCATAGCATAAAGAATACGGCGGTGAACCGGCTTCAGGCCATCACGAACATCCGGAAGAGCACGTGAAACAATAACACTCATTGCATAATCAAGGAACGAAGATTTCATTTCTTGGCTAATATTAATTTCTTTTACTTGAGAATTTGGTGTTTCAGCCATAAATTGGTACCTCCTAATAGGGTGTCACCTAAAAGAAAAAGGAGGATAGTGGACACCTCTACCCTTTTTCCCCTTTTTTCGCTAATTGGAAAATATAAATTTTCCTAACGCATAAATTCAACTACACCTCTGTTTTCGTCCTATCGGACTCGCCAATCGGTGAGTTTCATTTATGTTATATATCTAAATTTTTCACGTATTGAGCGTTTTCTTCGATAAAGTTTCGGCGTGGTTCGACTTTTTCCCCCATCAGCATATCGAAGGTATCATCCGCTTCGATCGCATCTTCAAGACTTACCTGAAGCATCGTTCTCGTGCCTGGATCCATGGTTGTTTCCCATAACTGTTCAGGGTTCATTTCTCCCAAACCTTTATAGCGCTGAATATTAGGCTTAGGCTGACTAGGCAGCTCAGCAAAAATCTTATCCAGTTCCCTGTCATTATAGGCATATTCCACACGTTTTCCTTGCTGCACTTTATAAAGCGGCGGCTGGGCGATATACACATAACCCGCCTCGATAATTTTCCTCATATAACGGTAAAAGAAGGTCAGCAGCAACGTACGAATATGGGCGCCGTCAACGTCTGCATCTGTCATGATAATGACTTTATGATAGCGGGCCTTTCCAATATCAAAATCCTCACCAATTCCTGTGCCAATCGCGGTAATCATTGCTCTGACCTCGTTATTAGAAAGTATCCGATCAAGTCGGGCTTTCTCAACGTTCAGAATCTTACCGCGAAGCGGCAGGATTGCTTGGAAATGACGGTCACGTCCTTGTTTTGCAGATCCACCCGCTGAGTCACCCTCAACGATATACAATTCGCTTTCCGATGGGTCCTTAGAAGAGCAATCCGCCAATTTCCCGGGTAAACTAGATACTTCTAGTGCACTCTTACGGCGGGTTAATTCCCTTGCTTTTTTTGCAGCCAACCTTGCTCTTGCCGCCATTAGACCTTTATCGACAATCTTTTTGGCAACCATTGGGTTTTCTAATAGGAACTTTTCAAAATGCTGTGAAAAAACCGTATCCGTAATGGCTCTTACTTCGGAATTTCCAAGTTTTGTTTTTGTTTGCCCCTCAAATTGCGGGTCAGGATGCTTAATCGAAACAATGGCTGTCAGGCCTTCGCGAACATCCTCACCGGAAAGGTTTGTGTCACTTTCTTTAATCAGATTGTTTTTTCTAGCATAATCGTTAACAACCCTCGTCAAAGCCGTTTTAAAACCAGATTCGTGGGTTCCGCCTTCGTACGTATGAATATTATTGGCGAATGAGTAGATGTTATCTGTATAGCCTTCATTATATTGCAGGGCAACCTCAACGCTGATTCCATCCTTTTCGCCCTCCATGTAGATAGGCTCTTCAATAATGACCTCTTTCGTCCGGTTTAAATGCTCAACATAGGATTTAATTCCGCCCTCATAATGATACTCATTACGTTTATTTTCGACACGCTTATCTTCTATGGTGATTTTGATTCCGCGGTTAAGGAATGCAAGTTCACGAAGGCGTGTTGCCAAAATGTCATACTCATACACAAGTGTTTCTGTGAAAATTTCCCCGTCCGGTCTAAAATGAGTGATGGTTCCGGTTTTGTCGGTTGTGCCGACTACTTTTAATTCAGAAACGACATTGCCTCGTTCGAATTTAATTTCGTGAATATTACCGTCACGATGTACATAGACCTCTAGCTGAGTTGATAGGGCATTAACAACCGATGCACCAACACCATGTAGTCCGCCTGAAACCTTATAGCCTCCGCCGCCAAACTTTCCTCCGGCATGGAGAACAGTCATAATGACCTCAACTGCAGGTCTGCCCATTTTTTCTTGGATGTCGACAGGAATGCCCCGCCCGTTATCCTTAACCGTAATGCTGTTATCCTCTTCAATCGTGACATTGATTTCGTCACAGTAGCCTGCAAGTGCCTCGTCAATACTGTTATCAACGATTTCCCAAACAAGATGGTGAAGTCCTTTTCCGCTTGTTGAACCGATGTACATACCAGGTCTTTTCCTTACAGCCTCTAGGCCTTCCAATACTTGTATCTGATTGGCATCATATGCCTGCTCCTGAACTGCTTTTTGATCCATTGTCACTTGATTCACCTGCACTTTCTGCCAAATAAATCCTTATTTTTGGGCTAATAAGAAAGTATAAACTTTCTTAACGCATAAATTTAACTACCCCTCTGTCTTCGTCCTATCGGACTCGCCAATCGGCGAGTTTTCATTTAAAAAATTATTATGCTATAAAAATTCTTGTAAATGCATTTGGCTGGAACGTCTTTTTAACGTTCCGGAGGCTATCGGGGACAAATACACTTTGTCAAATGTAATCACAACTGATTTAAAAGGATTTTTTGAGAGGTTGATGACCTTATCCTGATGCCGCTGCAGGAATTCCCCAGCCAACTCAGAATTTTTCACACTATCTTTGTCCAATATGGAGATAATATCCTTTGCCCTGATATTGAGATCTTCCCCGATATGAATATACATGTTCCACCTCAATCTACTTTCTGAATAATACCGGACGAAACCTGGAAGGTTGAGGCTTCCTTTAATGTCTGGTGGTCGATGCCATCGACACTAGTTGTGGTAACAAAGGTTTGAACTTTACCCTGGATGGTATTTAATAAATGCGATTGCCGATAATCATCCAATTCCGATAACACATCATCTAAAAGTAAAATAGGGTACTCACCGATTTCTGACTGAATTAGCTCAATTTCAGCGAGCTTTACCGACAGCGCAGTCGTCCGCTGCTGTCCTTGTGATCCGAACGTTTGCACATCTCTTCCGTTTACAAAAAACAATAAATCGTCCCGATGCGGGCCAAAAAGGGTAGTACCGCGTTCGATTTCTTTTGTCTTCACCTTTCCGAACTTTTCTTCAAAGCATGTTACCATTTTCGACAAATCTTGTCCTTCTAATACCTCTACGGAAGGTTTATAGTTGATTTCAAGTGTTTCCAGGCCCCTTGATATGCCTTTATGAATCGGACCAGCCCATTTTGCAAGCAAGTGAAGGAATTCAAATCTCTTCGCAATAATCTTTACAGCGACTTGTATAAACTGTTCTGTTAAGATCTCAAGCATTGTTTGATCCGTTTGTTTTTTTATCTGAAGCATTTTTAGATAATGATTGCGCTGTTGAAGTATTTTTTGATATTGGCTCATATCATGTAGGTAAATAGGGGATATCTGGCCAATTTCCATATCAATAAATCGCCTGCGCACCTGAGGACTTCCTTTTACCAAATTAAGATCCTCAGGTGCAAACATGACAACATTCATATTCCCGACATACTGACTTAATTTTTGCTGTTCAATATGATTAAGTCGTGCTTTTTTCCCCTTTTTTGAAATAACTAATTGTAATGGCAATGAGCTGTACTGTTTTTGAACCCTACCTTCTATTTTAGCATAATCCTCGTCCCAGCGAATAAGTTCTTTATCATTGGAGGTCCGGTGGGACTTAGCCATAGCCAAAACATAGATGGATTCCATCACATTGGTTTTGCCTTGGGCATTTTCACCCAATATGACATTTACTTTATTTTCAAATTCAATAAATAACTCTTCATAATTGCGATAGTTTTTTAACGATAATGCTTCAATATACATAAGACTTCTCGTCCTTTACCTATTCGGTAATCACAAATTCTCCAATACCGGGAATTTGGACTTTGTCACCGGCGCGAAGTTTCCTTCCTCTTCTTTGATCCTGTTCACCATTTATAAATACTTCATGCTCACTCAAAAACCACTTGGCCATTCCGCCAGTAGAAATAACATCTGCAATCTGTAAAAACTGTCCCAATGTTATAAATTCCGCCTCGAGCTTTATTTTTTCAGGCATTCGCATCACCTAATTCTTAAAAAGTCTCAATACTTTATTTTACTAAAAAAACGGATCAGTTACAAAGGAAACCAAAAATAAACTTATCTTTGTCAAAAGGAAGACCGCCAATGGAAAAAAGGCGGCCTATGGATACTAGCTTATATTTGTTTTAGTACGTTCTTACCGGCAAGATAAGCTGTAAGATTGTTTCATCATGAAGAGGGCGGATCAGGAATGGGCGCATTGCCCCGGTAAAGCTCACTCTAATATCTGTTCCTTCAAGAGCCTTCAACGCATCCATCATGTATTTAGCACTGAAGGAAATTTTTAAATCTTCTCCCTCTATGGATTCGCTTTGGATTTCTTCAACAACCTTACCGATTTCCGGAGTATTGGAGGAAATTTCAATGATTCCTCCCTCAATAGTAGAAAGCTTAACAACATTATTTCTGCCTTCACGTGCTAGAAGGGACGCACGATCAATTGCATGTAAAAATTCCTTTGTGTTGACAGTGACATCCGTTTTGCTTTCATTTGGAATCAATCTTGATGTATCAGGATAATTTCCTTCCAATAATCTTGAGAAAAATAAAAGGTGTTTTGCTTTGAATAAAATTTGATTCTCCGTAATGACAATATCAATTTGCTCATTCGAGTCATCAATAATTTTGCTAAGTTCATTCAGACTTTTCCCTGGAATGACAACATTGTAGCTATCACTTGCATCCATTTCTACTTTTGCTTTGCGGAGTGCAAGGCGATGGCTATCTGTTGCAATACAGGTTAATTCGCCATTCTCAATTCGCCAGTTTACACCTGTCAAGATTGGCCGTGTTTCAGATGTAGACACCGCAAAATGGGTTTGTCTGATCATTGCTTTCAATAGGTCAGTGGCAATATGGAACTTATTATTTTCTTCAATCTGTGGCAGGTGTGGATATTCTTCTGCATCCAAACCAATCAGGTTAAATTCTGATTTACCAGAACGAATCACGGTTTGCAGGTGGTTTAATACCTCTATTTCGACAGAATCTGTTGGCAGCTTTTTCACGATTTCGCTAAAAAACTTTGCCTGCAAAACAATCGAGCCCGTTTGTTTAATTTCTACAATCTCATCACCGGCTTCTTCCTTAGGGATAAATGATTCAATAGAAATATCAGAATCACTTCCAGTCAAGGTTACTCCCTCATTTGTTGTGGTGATTTTAATCCCCGTTAAGATTGGAATAGTTGTTCTCGATGTGACAGCCTTCATTACATCCTGGACACTTTGAACTAAGCGGTCGCGTTGGATTATAAATTTCATGTTTAAATCCTCCGTTTTAGGAATATTTTTTAACGCAGTTACATATAATATTTTTTTAAAAAAAATTAGTAGAAGTACTAGTAGGGCTTGTTAACATGTGGATAACTAACTTTTTCAAAGGAAAGACAGCCTATCCACATGTGGACAGACTGTGTATATATTCCTAGAAGTTATTCACAATAGATTTAAATTTTCAACAGGTCATTTAGTTCTTTAATTTGCCTTTGCAGTTGAGAATCTGTTAGCAGCAGCTTTGAAATTTTTTCATGAGCATGTATAACAGTGGTATGGTCGCGGCCGCCGAATTCTTCTCCTATTTTCGGCAAAGAATAATCGGTTAATTCGCGAGATAAATACATGGCAATCTGCCTAGGAAAGGCAATTGACTTTGTCCGCTTTTTCGCCTTAAAATCTTCAAGCTTAATGCTAAAATGTTCGCCAACAATCTTTTGGATATCATGAATGGTAATTACCTTTGGCTTAGAGGAAGGAATAATGTCCCTCAATGCCTCCGCTGCTAGATCAGCATTAATGTCCTTATTAATCAACGAAGAATAAGCGACAACTCGGATAAGCGCCCCTTCAAGCTCACGAATGTTGGAATCAATTTGATTCGCAATATACAGCATCACTTCATTAGGGATATCGAGGCCCTCTGCCTTTGCTTTCTTTCGCAAAATGGCAATTCTCGTTTCCAAATCCGGAGGGGTGATATCTGTAATTAGGCCCCACTCAAATCGAGAGCGCAAGCGGTCCTCCAAGGTTGGAATTTCCCTAGGCGGCCGGTCACTGGAAATGACGATTTGCTTACTTTCTTCATGAAGGCTGTTAAAGGTATGGAAAAATTCCTCCTGGGTTGATTCTTTTCCAGCCAAAAACTGAATATCATCAATAAGGAGGACATCCACATTTCGATATTTATTGCGGAAATTCTCTGCCTTGTTGTCACGAATCGAGTTAATAAATTCATTTGTAAATTTCTCAGATGATAAATAGACCACTTTGGCAGATGGGTTATGATCCAAAACATAATGGCCAATCGCGTGCATTAAGTGCGTTTTTCCTAATCCAACGCCTCCGTAAATAAATAAGGGATTGTATGCTTTGGCTGGCGCTTCCGCAACGGCTAGCGAAGCAGCATGGGCAAAGCGGTTTCCAGATCCAATTACAAAAGTATCAAATGTATATTTTGAATTTAAAATATTAGAAGGAAAGTCGTTATGCTCTTCATCCTTTTTTGCCATTTTTGGCGGTGTCGGGATTTCCAGTTCCTCTTCCTTCTGATTTTGCGGAATGATAAACTTTACAGCTAATTCTTCCCCTGTAATATCGTAAAGAATTCCTGAAATTAGCTGAGAATAGCGTTCCTCAAGCCAATCGCGGGCAAATTCATTTGGCGCTGTAATGACAAGCAAATCGCCCTGAAGGGAATGAGCCTTTGTTGATTTTAGCCAAGTATCAAAGCTCGGTTTGCTGATTTTTTTCTCTATATTGGCAAGGGCCGCATGCCAAAGATCCGCAATATTTTCCACTAGTTTCCCTCCTTTTTATTTATAAACTCCGATGACGTTAAACTTCCAAGAAACGTTCTCTATTTGAATTCTTTATCTCTCATTCAGTGCAACATAGTGTATGAAAATTTTTTTCATCAATAAATACAACCTACTAATTTATTAAAATATGAACATTGGTTGTGGAAAACATATAATAAGGAAATAATGTGGAGTTTCGA